>CAWATU010000001.1:0-235000 GCA_963785125.1 uncultured Acidobacteriota bacterium
ACGCCGACGCTCACCTTCGCCCTCGCCTCCTTGAACTTCTCGTGCCAGATGACGACTTCGTAGTCTCCCGGCGGGAGCCCTTCGATAGCGAACGAGCCGTTGCCCCGGTCACGTAGAAGAAGGGGTGAGGCAGGACGGCAACGTAGCCGCGCTCCCACGCGTGCATGTTGCACCTGACGGCGAAGGGCGGCTCTGGCCGCTCGAAGAGAATCTCGAAGCCGCCTCCGGGGGCGAGGGTTTTGTTGAAGAGCGGGTTCACCTTCGTCGCGAAATTGTAGTTGTGGGGCGTCCGGTCGCCGTTCTGAACCTGTAGGGTCTGGCCGGCCTGCATCCCGAGCACGTGCGGCACCGCGCGGCATTTGCGACGCCCGAGCGCGGGCATCCACGGACGCGTCTCGAACTTCTGTGCGTCGAGCGCGGCCGACTCGACGTAGACCAGAACGTTGGCGAGCCGGCCGCGCTCGACGACGATGTCGTCAACCCGCGCCCCGCCCGGGTTCGCGAGGCACAGACCGGGTCGGCGTCATCGAGATTAAGGGTCTCGGCGGCAGTTCGCCCGTGACGCTGATGACGCCCTGAATCGTGCCCTCCTCACCCGTCCATTTATAAAGAGCCTGTTCCTGCGGCCGTAAGTCAGGCGCTTCCGAACGCCCGTGCGTCCCGGCCGCGAGCGCCGCGACCATGACCGCAAGGGGCAACGCCACACGCAGGAGCGCGTACCGCATCACTCTCATCGCCTCAGTCTCCACGCGCGTCGAGCGACGCACGCGCGGCGGCCAGCGACTTCCGCACGCGCTGGGCGAAATGCCGCCGGCCTGCGACTTCGTCGCCAGCGTCTGTTCAAGCGAGAGCGCCTCGTACACATCTTCCGAGACGAGCGGCGAGAACTCCTGCAACTCCTCCAGCTCAAGCTCTGCAACTCCAAACCCTTCGAGAGCGCGTGCAGAACCATCCGTCCCGCCGCCTCGTGCGCCTCGCGGAAGGGCTGGCCGCGCCGGACGAGGTAGTCGGCCAACTCGGTCGCGTTCATGTAGCCGACCGCGGCCGCGTCGCGCGCGCGCCTCGCGCAAACGGACGTTGCGCAACACGGTCGCCGTCACGTCGAGCGACGCCGCACCGTGTCGGCCGTGTCGAAGACGGCCTCCTTGTCCTCCTGCATGTCCTGGTTATAGGTCAGCGGCAGTCCCTTGATAACTGTCAGCAGCGCGAGCGTGTGCCCGAAGACGCGGCCGGTCTTGCCGCGCATCAGTTCCAGCGCGTCCGGATTCTTCTTCTGCGGCATCAGGCTCGACCCCGTCGCCACCGCGTCGAAGCTCGACAAACCCGAACTCGGCCGTGGCGTAGATGATCAAGTCCTCCGCCAGCCGCGAGAGGTGCGCCATCACGAGCGAGCCGGCGGGCAAACTCGACGCAGAAGTCGCGGTCGCTCACGGCGTCCAGGCTGTTCCGCGAGACCGAGTCGAAGCCCAGCTCCTGCGCGACCAGCCTCGCGGTCTATCGGGTAGCTCGTGCCCGCCAGCGCGGCCGAGCCGAGCGGCATCACGTTCACGCGCCGCCGCGGTCCGCAGGCGCTCGCGGTCGCGCTCGAACATCTCGAAGTAGGCGAGGCAGTAGTGCGCGAAGAGGACGGGCTGCGCGCGCTGCAAGTGTGTGTAGCCGGGCAGACCGCGTCCGCGTGCGACTCCGCGAGGTCCAGCAGCGCCGCCTGCACGCACGCACCGCTTCGAGCAGCGTCGATCTCGCCGCGCAGCCACAGCCGGGAGCCGTTGCGACCTGATCGTTGCGGCTGCGGCCGGTGTGGAGCCTCCGTCCCGCGTCGCCGACCATCTCGGTCAGACGCGCCTCGATGAACGAGTGCACGTCCTCGGCCGTCTCGTCGGAGAAGAACACCTCTCCCTCTGCCTCGGCGTGCGCCAGCAACCTGCGCAGGCCGGCGCTGACGGCCGCCGCCTCCTCGTCACTCAGCACGCCGGCCGCGCGCAACCCCTCACAGTGCGCGAGGCTCCCGCGCACGTCCGCCTCGAACAGCCGCCGGTCGAAGCCGAACGAGCGGTTGTACCGCGCGAACCCCGGGTCGATCTGCCCGTGAACCGACCGCCCCACAATTTTTTCCCCTCGCTCATCAATCATTTCCCCCGCCCGCGATTCTACACAAAACACAGGCCGACGGCTTGCGCCCATGCATCTTTGCTGCTAATTTATGCATCTATGCAATCGTTATGCAAATTTGCTGCATAACGATGGGATTTAAAGCGTATGCAGAAGACGAAGCGTCAACAGAAGATCATAAGCCTCATCCGCGCGCGCCGCATCGGCACGCAGCAGGAGTTGACTACGCTCCTGGAGCGCGCCGGGTTCGTGGCGACGCAGCCGAGCGTCTCGCGCGATCTGGAGGAGCTGGGCGTCGTCAAGCACAACGGCCATTACACGCTGCCGCGCGCGGCCGAGGGTGCGGCGGCACACGGGCTGCTCGGGCTCGACGCGGCGGGAGACTGTCTGGTGGTGGCGAAGTGCGAGCCGGGGCTGGCCTCGGCGGTGGCGGTCGCCATCGACCGCGCGAGTTTCGACGAGATCGTCGGCACGGTCGCAGGCGAGGATACGATCTTCATCGCCGTGCAGGAGCGCAAAGCGCAGCGCGCGGTCATCAAGAAGGTTTGGGAGCTGTTCGGATAGTTAAGAGTGAGAGAAGGAGAAGGCGTGACGGAGAAGATTAAGAAGGTCGTTCTGGCTTACTCGGGCGGGCTCGATACGTCGGTGATGTTGCACTGGCTGCGGGCGCAGTACGGGTGCGAGGTCGTCTGTTACTGCGCGGACGTGGGGCAGGGCGAGGAGCTGGCAGGGCTCGAAGAGAAGGCTCTGAAGAGCGGCGCGTCGAAGCTCTACGTCGAAGACCTGCGCGAGGAGTTCGTCGAGGAGTACGTGTGGCCGGCGGTGAAAGCGAACGCTCTGTACGAGGGCGTCTACCTGCTCGGCACTTCCTTAGCCCGCCCGGTCATCGCCAAGCGGCAGATTGAGATTGCGCGGCGCGAGGGCGCCGACGCCGTGGCGCACGGGGCGACGGGGAAGGGCAACGATCAGGTGCGCTTCGAGCTGACCTACTATGCGCTGGAGCCCGACATCAAGGTCGTCGCGCCGTGGCGCGAGTGGGAGTACAAGGGCCGGAGCGACCTCATCGCGTACGCGAAGGAGCACGACATTCCTGTGACGGCGACGGCCGAGAAGCCTTATTCGACCGACCGCAACCTGATGCACGTCTCCTACGAGGGCGGCATCCTCGAAGACCCGTGGGCGGAGCCGCCCGCGGACATCTTCCAGATGACGGCGTCGCCCGAGTCGGCGCGCGCCGACGCGCAGTATGTCGTCGTCGGGTTCGAGCGGGGCGTGCCTGTCAGCATCGACGGCGAGAAGTTGGGCGCGGTCGAGCTGCTGTCGGCGCTTAATCGTTTGGGCGGCGAGCATGGCGTGGGGCGCGTCGATCTGGTCGAGAACCGCTTTGTCGGGATGAAGTCGCGCGGCGTGTACGAGACGCCGGGCGTGACCATCCTTCAGGCCGCGCACCGCGCGCTCGAATCCCTGACGCTCGACCGCGAGGTCTTGAGGATGCGCGACGCTTTGAGTCTGAAGTTTGCCGAGAGCGCGTACTACGGCTTCTGGTTCGCGCCCGAGTCGGAGCTGATGCGCTCGACCATCGACGCGACGCAGGAGCGCGTGACGGGCGAGGTCAGGGTGAAGCTCTACCGCGGCAACGTCATCGTCGCCGGAAGGCGCTCGCCGAACTCGCTCTATCAGGAGAAGCTCGCGACCTTCGAGGCCGACACGGTCTACAACCAGCGCGACGCCGAGGGCTTCATCAAGCTCAACGCGCTGCGGCTGCGCACGCTCGCGAAGGTCAACGCCGACTAGTTGAAAGGGGGACTCCGCCGATGGAAGAGATGGGGACGAAGGTGACGGTCGTGGAGGCCGACAAGATCGGTTCGGTCGTGTCGGGCTTAGGGCTCGGGCGGACTTTGGCCGTGGTGGGTGGCCGCCGCGCGGCGCGCGTGGGTGACGCGGTCGTGGTGCGCGCACTGACCGACAGCGCCACCTACAACCAGCTCGAACTCCCCACTGGCCGCCTGGCGAAGATCAATCCCGGTGACGTGCTCGTCGGTGCGCTGGGGAGCAGGCGCGCTTTGAAAGGGTTCGTGGGCGACGTGCCGGCGGAGGCGGGCGCGGGCGACCGTCTGCACCTCTTGAACATGGGCGGCGTCATCGGCTACTGCAAGGGGCACCATTCGTCCCTGAGCGACGCGATTGAGGTCGAGGTGTTGGGCTTCGTCGTGGATGAAGGGCAGCGGGTTCGGAATATTGCCGACGGTGCTCTGGCGTTGCGCGACACGCTTCCCGAAGGATGCGCGCCGCTCGTCATCGTGGCGGGCGCGTGCATGAACTCGGGGAAGACGTTCGCGGCGACCGAGATCGTGCGGCAGGCGACGCGGCAGGGGATGCGCGTGGCGGCGGCGAAGCTCTCGGGCGTGGCGGCGCTGCGCGACACGCTCAACATGGCCGACCACGGCGCGGTGGCGACGGCGAGCTTTCTCGACTGCGGGCTGCCCTCGACGGTCGGCGTCGGCGACCTCGCGCCCGTGGCGAAGGCCATCATCTCTAAGCTCAACGAGTCGGCGCCCGACCTCGTCGTCATCGAGCTGGGCGACGGTATCTTAGGCGGCTACTCGGTCGAGTCCGTGTTTGACGACGAGGAGCTGCGCGCGGCGACGGCGGCCATTGTCTTCTGCGCGTCGGACTACGTGGGCGCGTGGGGCGGCATCGAGCTGTTCCGCCGCCGCGGCATCGACGTTGACGTGGTCGCGGGTTCGGTCACAGACTCGCAGATGGGCGAGGACTACATCACGAGCGAGCTGGGCGCGCCCGCGGGCAACGCCAAGCGCGACGGCGCGCGACTGTTCGAGCTTGTGAAGACAAAGGTCGGCGCCGCCCGCGCCCCGGTCGTCGCGTTGAGTTAGGGCCGGTTTCAAGTCTCAGCGAGGGGCATTAGACGACGATGTTGAGGGGAGAGAAGATTCGCGTCGGCATCTTCGGCGGGTCTGGGTACGGCGGGGCCGAGCTGCTACGCATCCTGCTGTTCCACCCGCACGCGGAAGTCCTGTTTGTCACGGCGAACGAGCACGCGGGCAAGGCTGTGGGCGAAGTTCATAAGAACCTTTACGGGCTGACCGACCTCCAGTTCGTGAAGGCGCCCGAGGAGTTCGAGAGTCTTTCGGTGCTCGACTGCGTCTTCCTCGCGCTGCCGCACGGGCAGGCATTGGAGGTCGCGCCGCGGCTGCCGACGGGCGTGAAGGTCATCGACCTCTCGGGCGACTTCCGTCTGCGCGACGCGGACGAGTTCCGCGAGCACTACGGGCGCGAGCACACGGCCGTCGAGTTACAGCGCGAGTTCGTCTACGGCCTGACGGAGTTCAACCGCGAGCAGATAAAACAGGCGCGGCTTATCAGCAATCCGGGTTGCTTCGCTACGGCGACGCTGTTGGGGCTCGGGCCGCTGGCCGCGTCCGGGGCGCTGAAGGGGCGGGTGGTGGTGGACGCCAAGACCGGTTCGTCCGGCTCCGGCGCGAAGCCGGCCGCGAACACACACCACCCGCAGCGCTCAAACTCTTTCTATGCCTACAAGCCCTTCACGCACCAGCACGTCCCCGAGATAGAGCAGGCGCTCAAAGGGGTCGGCGCGGAGGGGCGCTGGTCGAGCGAGCTGGTCTTCATGACGCACTCGCTGCCGGTCTCGCGCGGCATCTTCGCTTCGATTTACGCGGAGCTTGAGGAAGGGAGCGAGATGACCGGCGAAGAGCTTCGCGCGCTGTACGAGGAGTTCTACCGCGGCTCGTTCTTCGTCCGACTCGTCAACGGCTCGCCCGACATCAACTGGGTGAAGATGACGAACTTCTGTGACATCGGCTTCGCCGCGCGGGGCCGGCAGGTCGCGGTCTTCGCGGCGCTCGACAACCTCGTCAAAGGTGCGTCGGGGCAGGCCGTACAGAACATGAACCTGATGTTCGGCCTCGCAGAGAAGACGGGGCTGCTGCTCGTCGGGGGGAACCCGTAACTCTTAAAAGATGACGACAGAAACAACGACTAAATTCGCTGACATCGCGGCGCGCGAGGAGGAGTTTCAGCTCGCGACGTATAAGAAGTTCCCGTTCGCGCCCGTGCGCGGCGAGGGCTCCTGGGTGGAGACGAGCGAGGGCGAGCGCTTTCTTGACCTCTACGGCGGCCACGCCGTGTGCGCGACGGGCCATTGCCATCCGCGCGTGGTCGCGGCCCTGCGTGAGCAGGCGGGGCGCCTTCTCTTCTACTCGAACGTCGTCTACTCGGACGTGCGCGCGGAGGCGGCGGAGAAGTTGGTCGGGTGCGCGCCCGAAGGGATAACGAAAGCCTTCTTCTGTAACTCGGGCACAGAGGCGAACGAGAACGCCATGCGGATGGCGCGCATGAAGACGGGGCGCGAGCGCGTCATCACCTTCACGGGCGGCTTCCACGGACGCACGGCCGACTCCATCAGCGCGACCTTTCTGGGTAAGTACGAGACATCGGGAAGCCGAACGTGCCGGGCCACCTGTGCGCGGAGTTCGGGTCGATTGAGTCGGTCGCGGCGCTGGCCGACGAGACGGTTGCAGCCGTGATGCTTGAGCCCGTGCAGTCGATGGCGGGCGTGACGACGGCCCCGCCCGAGTTCTTTCAGGAGTTGAGGCGCCTGTGCGACGAGCGCGGGATGCTGCTCATCTTTGACGAGGTGCAGACGGGCATCGGCCGCACCGGCTCGTGGTTCTTCGCGGGGAGCGAGGCGGCGGGCGGGGTCGTGCCGGACGTGATTACGCTGGCGAAGGCTCTGGGGAGCGGCGTGCCCGTGGGCGCGTGTCTGACGACGGAAGACGTGGCGTCCTCTATCAAGGAGAATGATCTCGGGACGACCTTCGGCGGCGGGATGCTGGCGATGGCGGCCGTCGTGGCGACGCTCGAAGCGATTGAGGCGGACGGGATGTTGGAGAACGTGCGCGCCGTCGAAAGTTTCCTGCGCGAGAGTCTGAAGGGCGTGCCGAGCGTCGCGGGCGTGCGCGGCGTCGGGCTCCTGCTCGGGATAGAGTTCACCGAAGCCGTCGCGGCGAAGGTCAACAAGGCGCTGCTCGAACGGCGCATCATCACGGGGACTTCGAGCGACCCGAAGGGTCTTGCGCCTGCTCCCGCCGCTCTGCGTGACGAAGGAGGAGGCGGGCCTGTTCGTCGAAGCCTTGAAGGAAGTCTTAGTCTGAGCGATGCTGAGAAAATTTCTGACAACCGCCGACTGGACGCGCGAGGAGCTTGAGGGCTTGCTCGAAGCTGCGGCGCGCTTCAAGCGTGGCGAGGACACGTCGAAGCCGCTCGCGGGCCGCTCGGTGGGGCTCGTCTTCTTCAACCCTTCCTTACGCACGCGCGCGTCGATGCAGGTCGGCGTGTACGAACTGGGCGGCAACGCCGTCGTGCTTGAGCCGGGCGGGACGAGCTGGACTTTAGAGCACCGCGAGGGCGTCGTGATGGACGGCGACAAGACCGAGCACGTCAAGGAGTTCGTGCGCGTGCTCGCGCGCTACACGTCCGTCCTCGGCGTGCGCACCTTCGCCGCGTTGAAGGACTGGAAGGAGGAGCGGCAAGACCCTGTGCTTGCAGCCTTCGCGAAGTACTCGGACGTGCCGGTCGTCAACCTCGAATCCGCGATGCATCACCCGTGTCAGGCGTTGGCGGACATGTTGACGGTGCGCGAGAAGTTGGGCGAGGGACGCAAGCGCGTGCTGCTGACGTGGGCGTGGCACCCGAAGGCTTTGCCGATGGCCGTGCCGAACAGCTTCGCGCTCGCCGCGGCGCAGATGGGGCACGACCTGACCATCGCGCACCCGCCCGGCTACGAGCTGGACGAAGACCTGATTCGCGAGGTCAACTCGCGCGCCTTCGACGCGGGCGCGACCGTGACCGTGACGCGCGACATGGAGGACGCGTTCGACGGCCAGCAGGTCGTCTACGCGAAGAGCTGGGGAAGCAAGGAGTTCTACGGGCGGCCGCAGGACGACATTGAGGAGCGCGCGCCCTACCGCGGCGAGTGGATCGTGGACGCGGCGAAGATGGCGCGCACCGACAGCGGCCTCTTCATGCACTGCCTGCCCGTGCGCCGCAACTGCATCGTCACCGACGAGGTCATCGACTCTGATGCCTCCGTCGTCATCGACGAGGCCGAGAATCGACTGCACGTTCAGAAAGCCATCCTGGCGGAGTTGCTCAAGGGGTAGAGAGGAGGGAAGTGTGAGCCAGTATCAGCAACGGCTTGACCTTCTGCGCGAGGCGCTGCCCTACATTCAGCGGTTCAAGGGCAAGACGTTCGTGGTGAAGCTGTCGGGGAAGGTGACGGAGGAGGAGGAGAACCTCGCCAGCTTAGCGGAGGAGCTGGCGCTGATGCATCAGGTCGGCATCCGCATCTGCGTCGTGCACGGCGGCGGGAAGCAGTTGACCGATCTGGCCGAGCAGATGGGCGTCGAGCAGACCATCATCAACGGGCGCCGCGTGACCGACGACGCCACGCTCAACATGGCGAAGATGATGTTCGCCGGGAAGATTAACACCGACATCTTGGCGGCGCTGCGCCAGCGCGGCGTCCACGCCGTCGGCCTGTCGGGCGTGGACGGCAACATCGTCGTCGCCGAGCGCCGCCCGCCTCGTGACATTCTCAATCAGGCGACGGGCGAGCGCGAGGGTGGTGGACTTCGGCCACGTCGGCGATGTGGTTGAGATAGATGACCGTCTGCTGCGCGTGCTCTTAGATCACGACTATTTGCCGGTCGTCTCCTCGCTCGGCGCGGACGTGGAGGGGCGATCTTCAACATCAACGCCGACACCATCGCCGCCGAGATTGCCGTGCGTCTGGAGGCGGAGAAGCTGGTCATGCTCTCGGACGTGGACGGCATCTACCTGCGCCCCGGCGAGCAGGCGACGAAAATCTCAAGGCTCACGGCCGCCGAGGTCGAGGCGCTCATCCGCGACGGCGTCGCCACCGGCGGCATGATTCCCAAGCTCCAGAACATCACCGAACTGCTCCGCCGCGGCGTCCGCAGCGCACACATCATCAAGGGCTCCCTCCGCAACGCACTCCTCTCCGAAGTCTTCACCGACGAGGGCACGGGGACGATGATTATTGCCTGAAGGCAGTTACTTCCTTTCAGTCGGCGGGTCAGCGGAACGTCGTTGGTGGGGAACGCCGAGCTTCCAAACCCCGACGACATCGCGGGTCGCTGTGATATCGACGGTCGGGTCGCCGTTGACCAACAGCAGGTCGGCGCGCAGCCCCTCCGCGATGCGTCCACGGTCACGGAAGCCAAAAGCGCGCGCGGGTTTGGAGGTTGCCGAGGCGAGGGCCTCGGGTGGCGTGAGGCCGGAGCGAACCAGTAACTCCAGTTCGCGGTGGAGGCTCAGGCCGTGTGCGAGGCCCGGGGCGGGAGCGTCGGTGCCCGCAAGGATCGGTACGCCGGCATGGTGAAGCGCGCGGACAGCGGCCTCCGCATGCGCGAGCTTCCGGTTCCGCGCGAAGCCAGGCGGGAACTTGAGGTCGAGCGTGCGTCGCATGGAGGGCGTGATGTGGGGGGCCAGGCGCGGGGCGTCCTGCCACCAGGGCTTGCCGGATACGCCGGTCGCCATTTCGATGACGCTCAACGTGGGGATGACAAAGACATTGTGTCGGGCGGCGAAGTCGGCGAAGTCGGAGGCGGGAGGCGAGTCGGCGAAGATGTGTACCAGACCGTCCGCCCCGGCCCTGATAACGTCGCGCGCGTCGCCCTGCGTGGTGACGTGAACGACGACAAGCTTATTGCGGCGGTGGGCCGCGGCGACGATCTCTTCGAGCTGCTGCTTCGTCAGCGTGGGGTACGCGTGATCGTAGATGATCTTAATGTAGTCTGCGCCTTCCGCAATCCGGGCGTCGATGAACGTCTGCGCATCGTCGCCGGGGGCGAAGGTCGGGAAGGGAGGCCCGCCCATCTGGGACGGGTGGCCGCGGGGGGCCGTGACGCCTGTGCCGGCCGTGCGGAAATCTGCGATGTCCGGTAAGTCTTCAGCCGCCGCCTTCTTCCTGAGCGCCAGACTCGCGTCGCCTCCCCACATCTCGAACTCTGTCGTGACGCCGAAGTCCAGAGCATCTCGGAGGAATTGTTCGCCCTGCATCATGCCGAGGTGCGTGTGCGTGTCGAAGAGGCCGGGCAGGAGCGTCCGGCCCCTGCCGTCGATGACCTCTGCGGACGCCGCAACCGCAACGTCCCTGCCGACGGCGCGAACCATGCCGTCGCGGACGAGGACGGTCGTGCGGCGAATCATGCGCGAGCCGTCGAACACGTCCACGTCGCGAAACGCGATATCCTGCTGAGCCCGCCGGGCAGGAGCAGAAGAGGGCAGCGCCCCTAAGAGGAGAAAACTCGCGGCGAGCGCCGCCGTAAGCGATCTCAGTCGTCCGAACAGAGCGTTCATTGACTCTCTCCGTCGAGGTTTCAGGATGAGGTCTAGTCAGTAAACGTTGGAAAGAACAGGCGGCGCGTCTTGGCTTTCGGGCCGAGCGCGCCGCTTCGTATTCCTACTGCCCACAGGCTATTTCAGTAACTCCCCCTGTTCTTCATGTGAATCAGCTCTTCGACGGTGGGTGAGGTGCCGCGGGACTTAACTTGGCGGATGAAGTCGGGGTTGACGCCGTGATCGCGCATCCGGACGAGGCTCTCGATGGGGAGGTGCGAGTAGCCGAGGTCGTGCAGCTCACGGATGAACTTGATCGTGACGCCGTGGTCGCGGACCCGGACGAGCTGTTCGAGCGTGAGCGAGTCGTAGCCTTCGGCGCGCATCGCCTTGATGAAGTCGGCGGTGACGCCGTGGTCGCGGACGCGGATGAGACCTTCGAGCGTGGGGGTCTCGAAGCCGGCGGCCCGCACCTCGCGGATGAAGGAGGGCGTGACGCCGTGGTCGCGCGTCCGCACCAGCGTCTCGGCCGTGAGGTCGCGGAAGCCCGCGTCGCGCAGCGCGCCGATGTATTCGAGGCTCACGCCGTGGTCGCGCATACGCACGAGCGATTCGATGGTGCCGAGCCGGTAGCCCAGCTCCTTCAGTCCGCGCACGTAGTCTTCACGCACGCCGTGGTCGCCCATGCGTGCGAGCTGGTCGATGGTCGGCAGCCCGTAGCCGGCCGACTTCAGCTCGTCGAGGAGCGCGAGGCCGACTTCGGCCATCGCGAGCCTGAAGAGCTGGCGCGTGTCGGGCGTGCCGACGCCGCGGCGAGCCAGCTCGGCGGCGAAGCCGGAGTCGGGGGCGAAGTTGAAATGGCCCGAGCCGTTCCCCTGCCGGAACCAGCCTTCGCAGGCGAACGTGCCCGCGTCGCGCCGCAGGTCGAAGCGCACCTGCGTGCCCGAGGCGGAGAGAGCCTGCGCGCGCGTCAGCCCTTGAAGTGATTCGGGCGCGACGTTGCGGGTCGTGCTCCAGTTGCTCTGGTGCAGGCGACCGTCCTCGCCACGCCGGCTCTCGTTGTAGCGCAGCGTGAGCGAAGTCTTTCCCTCGTCGGTCTTGTACTCGACGAGCCACTGCCCCTCGAAGCGCTCTCCTTGCGCGGAGGCGTCGGGCGTGAGCCTTCGCGCGAGCGGCGCGGAGAGCGCGAGCGCGGCGAGCGCGCAGGTCAGGAACACGAGCCGGGCCGCGCGGGCGCGCGCGGGGCGAAGGTTCTGCCACTCCATTTCGTTCTCTCCTGTTCGGACGGATTTGCGGGCGGCCGGACACACTCTTGCGACCGTTTGCAGGGGACACACCGCCGCGCACCTGTTTGTGGCAGAAAGCCGGGGCGGGTTTCAGTTTTTTTCGAGGGCGTGGGCGGAAGTCTCGACAGGGCTCAACCGGGAACGTGTGGCCGGTCTCGTGCGCGGCCTCACTCCTGCCTCTTCTGACGCTTGAGGAAGTAGACGGAGGTCGTCTTGCCGTCGCCGTCGTCGAGTTGGAGGTCGGTGCGGATGGCCGTCAACTCCCAGCCACCCTCGCCGAGCTTGGCGAGCGCGTTGTCGAGCGCCTCCTCTTCGGACGCGCCCTCTATCTCCTCGGAGCCTTCGGGGAGGTAACGCACGTAGGCCAACGGCACGCGCGGGGACGACGAGGAGAACCCCTTCTGACGGTAAACAAAGCCTCTGATGACGCAGTACTCCCACTTCGGCGGCGCCGACGGCGTGGCCTCTTCCTTCGCGCCGGGCGCCTGCGCGCGCCCTTCCGTCGCGCCCGAGCCGGGCGGGAGCTTGATGATGGGCCCGGCCGCCGGCCCCTGCGGCCTGCGCGGCGGGTCGGGCTGCTGTGACTGCCTGCCCGCGCCGGCGTATGCGGCGGGAGCGAGCGCCAGGGCAAGCGCGAGCGCCGTCGCACGGTCTCTTACTTTCATTTCGGTTGCACCCCTTTCGGATGAGAGAATCAAAGCGTCGGGTCAAACACGCGCGGCGCGGCGGCCGGTGCCGGAATTTTGGCCGTGGTGAATTCTAAACCAATCTGAATCGGACTCGAACTGAGCGCATGGGTTGGGTGGGCGTGGAGTTGAAGGACGGGCCGGGCCATTTCGCGCGGCGGCTTCTGCGCGAGTGGCGGCAGAGGGGTTGGCCCCTGCGCGGCGAACGTGCGCTGGTCGCCGTCTCGGGCGGCGCAGACTCGACGGCGCTGCTGCTCGCATTAGAAGAGTTAAGACGCGTCCGTCTGCTCGGCGTGGAGCTGACGGCGGCGCACCTCGACCACGGGCTGCGCGGCGAGACGGCCGCCGCCGACGCGCGCTGGGTGGAGGGGCTTGCGCGAGATTTGGGGTTCGAGTGCGTCTTGGGACGCGCGTCCGTGTCGGAGAGTGCGCAGGAGTCGGGCGACAATTTGGAGCAGGCGGCGCGGCGCGCACGTTACGAGTTCCTTGCGGGTGCGGCGCGTGCGTGCGACGCGCGGGCGGTGCTCGCCGCGCATACGCTCGACGACCAGGCCGAGACCGTCATACTTCGCCTGCTGCGCGGGAGCGGGGCCGAAGGGTTGGGCGGCATGGCGCCCGAGCGCACGCTTGAAGCGTGTGGCGGAGTCTACCTGCGCCGGCCGCTCTTAACTTGGGCGCGGCGCGCGGACACCGAAAACTACTGTCGTGAGCGCGGCGTCGAGTTCCGCACCGACGAGATGAATCGGGACGAACGTTTTGCGCGCGTTCGCGTGCGGCATAAACTCCTGCCGCTGCTCGAAACCTTCAACCCGCAAGCGGCCGAGGCACTGGCGCGCGCCGCCGCTCTGCTGCGCGAAGAGTCCGCCGTGCTCGAAGAACTCGCCGCCGTGCTGCTCGAAGAGGCGCGCGCGGACGCCGGGACGCTCGAAGGGGAAGAGTTGACGGCGACGCGGGCGGGCGCGTTTCCGCTCAAAGTGGGAGCGTTGACGCGCGCGGCGCCCGCGCTCAGGCGTCGCGTTCTGCGCCTGTGGCTCGCGCGCGCGCGCGGCGATTTGCGCCGTCTGTCGCGCGCGCACCTGCATGGTGTTGAACGTCTCCTCGAAGGCGAACGCGGCGGCCGCGTCGCCGAACTCCCCGGCGGCTCCCGCGTCGAACGCCGCCGGGGACTGCTCCACTTCCGCCCTGATGCTGAAACAAGCGGCGGGGGCGAATCGTAAACCCTGCGCGCGGACTTAGTTATCTGAGTCGTTCGGGCGGCCTTAACAGGAAAATAGGTTGAAAATGGCGTCCGCGGAACCTACAATCGAAGAGGCGCCCGCGCGCGGGACTCGGGCGCAACGGCGCGCGCGCCGCGGGCATCCAAACGAAGCCGCGCCGCCGTATAAAAACAGTGGCGCGCTCCCTTTGAGTCGGCGGCCGGGCAGCAAGTAGAGGAGTTCGGACGGGGAGCGACAAAAGGCGCCGGATGCGTTATCATCGGCGTCGGAGGCGTAGAAGATTTTGAGTTCCACTGCGAGACAACTAATTTTCTGGGTGCTTATCCTGGCCGGCGCCGTGATGCTCTACTCGTTCGTGATGAACCGGACGGCGAAGAACGCGCAGGAGAAGAACATCACCGAGCTGCGGGGGCTCATCAACGACGGCAAGATCGAGAAGCTGACCATTAAGCCGACCGAGGCCGTCGCCATTGAGAAGGGCTCGAAGGCCGAGATTCACACCAAGCTCGGCAACTCGGATCAGCAGAACGTCCTGATGAACCTTGCCTCGGATAAGGGCATCGCCGTCGAGGACGAGACTGCCGCTGGTAACAGCGCCTTCTGGTCGATCCTGATGTGGTGGGGCCCCGTGCTCCTCCTCGTCGGCTTCTGGATCTTCATGCTGCGGCAGATGCAGTCGGGGGGCAACAAGGCGCTCTCCTTCGGCAAGTCGCGCGCGAAGCTCCTGAACAACCAGCAGAAGCGCGTCACCTTCAAGGATGTGGCCGGCGTGGACGAGGCCAAAGAGGAGCTTCAGGAGATCATCGAGTTCCTCAAGGAGCCGCAGAAGTTCCAGAAGCTCGGCGGCCGTATCCCGAAGGGCGTCCTTCTCGTCGGCCCCCCGGGCACGGGCAAGACGCTCATGGCGCGAGCGGTGGCGGGCGAGGCCAACGTCCCGTTCTTCTCGATCTCGGGCTCCGATTTCGTCGAGATGTTCGTCGGCGTCGGCGCCTCGCGCGTGCGCGACCTCTTCGAGCAGGGCAAGAAGAACGCGCCGTGCATCATCTTCATCGACGAGATTGATGCGGTCGGTCGTCACCGCGGCGCAGGTCTGGGCGGCGGCCACGACGAGCGCGAGCAGACTTTGAACCAGCTCCTCGTCGAGATGGACGGCTTCGAGTCGAACGACGGCGTCATCATCATGGCCTCGACCAACCGTCCGGACGTGCTCGACCCGGCGCTGCTGCGGCCCGGCCGCTTCGACCGCCGCGTCGTCGTGCCGCGCCCGGACGTGCGCGGGCGCGAAGGGATTCTCAAAGTTCACACGCGCAAGATTCCGCTCGGCGAAGACGTGGAGATCGGCATCATCGCGCGCGGCACGCCGGGCTTTACCGGCGCAGACCTTGCCAACCTCGTCAACGAGGCGGCCTTAAACGCGGCGCGCTACAACAAGAAGATCGTCAACATGGCGGACTTCGAGCTGGCGAAGGACAAGGTCCTGATGGGCGCCGAGCGCAAGTCGATGGTCATTACCAACGAGGAGAAGCGCGTCACGGCCTACCACGAGGCGGGCCACACGCTCGTCGGGTTGAAGGTGCCGAACGCCGACCCCGTCCACAAGGTGACGATCATCCCGCGCGGCATGGCCCTCGGCGTGACGCAGCAGTTGCCGGAGGGCGACCGCCACAACTACACGAAGGAGTACCTGCTCGGCCAGATCGCCATCCTGATGGGCGGCCGCATCGCCGAAGAGGTCTTCCTCGGCAGCATCACGACGGGCGCGTCGAACGACATCGAGCGCGCGACCGAACTGGCGCGGGCGATGGTCTGCGAGTACGGCATGTCGAACCTCGGGCCACTCACCTTCGGCAAGAAGGAGGAGCAGATCTTCCTCGGCCGCGAGATTTCGCAGCATCGCGACTTCTCCGAGGACACGGCGATCAAGATTGACCAGGAGGTCAAGAAGCTCGTCGGCGACCAGTACGAGCGCGCGCGCGGCATCGTCGAGGACAACCGCGACACGATGATTCGGCTGGCCGAAACGCTGCTCGACCGCGAGACGCTCGACGCCGTCCAGATTCGCCGCATCATCGCGGGGCTGTCGCTCGACGACGACGACCCCGGCACGCGCAAGGACGACTCCGACCGGCCGCAGCTCAAGGAGCCGTCGGCCAACCCGCTCAAGCCGATTCTGCCCCCCATCACGGGCGGCAACCCGGCGCCGGCCTAAAGCCGGAGGGCGAGTCGTAAACAAGAGGGGCGAGAGTGAAGGAGACTTCTTCACTTTCGCCCCTTCGATTTTTCTGTTAAGTAAGCACACATGATTGTCGCACTGACGAGGGAGCCCGCGCGCGCGTTGGATGCGTGCGAGCTGACCTACAGGGAGCGCGAGCCGATTGACGCGGCCGCGGCCGCGGCGCAACACCGCGGCTACCGCGAGGCGCTTGAGGCGTGCGGCGCGCGCGTCGTCACGCTGCCGCCGGTCGAGGGGCTGCCGGACAGCGTCTTCGTCGAAGACACGGCGATTGTGCTCGACGAGGTCGCGGTGCTCACGCGCCCCGGCGTCGAGTCGCGGCGCGGCGAGGTGAGTTTGAACGAGCCGGAGGTGGCGCGGCTCCGCAGCGTAGTGCGGGTCGAGCCGCCCGCGACGCTCGAAGGCGGCGATGTGCTACGCCTCGGGCGCACGCTCTACGTCGGGCTCTCGCCGCGGACGAACGCGGAGGGTGCGGCGGCACTGCGCCGGCTCGCAGCGCCGCACGGGTACGAAGTCCTGACGGTCGAACTGCGCGACTGCCTGCATCTGAAGACCGGCTGCTCGGGGCTCGACGAAGAGACCCTGCTCGTCAACCCCGACTGGGTGGATGCCGCTGTCTTTCGCGGGCGCGAGGTTGTGGCCGTGGACGCGTCCGAGCCCTGGGCGGCGAACGTCCTTTGCGTCGGCGGCCCGGTCTGCGTCAGCTCGGCCTTCCCGCGCACGGCCGAAATGCTCGCGGCCCGCGGTTACGACGTGCGCGCCGTCGAGGTCTCCGAGTTCGCGAAAGCAGAGGGCGGGATGACCTGCATGAGCCTCCTCTTCAGACAGCCCTGAGCATGGAACACACTTCAGCTAAGAAAGGCATCGGGGCGCGCGAGTGGAGGCTCGCCCGCAGGAGCCTGCCGTTGGGCGCACGGACGCTCGTCATGGGCGTCATCAATCTCACGCCCGACAGCTTCAGCGACGGCGGGCGCTGGTTCACGCGTAAGCGCGCGTGGGATAACGCCGAGCGGATGATTGAGAACGGCGTGAACATTATCGACTTCGGCGGCGAGTCTACGCGCCCCGGCGCGCAGGCCGTCTCGGAGGAGGAGGAGATACGCCGCGTCCAGAAGTTCATCGACGTGATGATAAAGATGATCGGCCGCGCTACCTACTCGATTGACACGACGAAGGCATCGGTAGCCCGCATCGCCCTCGACGCGGGTGTGGAGATTGTCAACGACATCTCGGGGCTGCGCTTTGACCCGACGCTCGCCGACGTGGCGGCGCGCTACGACGCCGGCCTGATACTGATGCACTCGCGCGGCACCTTCGAGACGATGCACAAGCAGGAGCCGGTCGCCGACATCCTCAAGGAGGTGTCCGACGGCTGGCGCCGGGGCATCGCGGAGGCCGAGCAGCGCGGCGTCAGGCGCGAGAAGATCGTGCTCGACCCCGGCATCGGCTTCAGCAAGACGCAGAAGCAGAACGTCGAGTTGATCGCGAAGCTGGACGTGCTGGCGCGTGACTTCGCAGACTTCCCGCTGCTCGTCGGCACCTCGCGCAAGTCCTTCGTTGGCCACCTGCTTGGCGGCGCGCCCGTCAACAAGCGCGTTCACGGCACGATGGCGAGCGTCGCGGCCGCTGTCCTGCGCGGCGCAGACATCGTCCGCGTCCATGACGTGCGCGCCGCGGTCGAGACAGTGAAGGTGATAGACGCGATAAAGGCCGTAAATCGTGAACCGTAACCCGTGACAAGTGAGAACACGCTTCTTCTCGTCACGGGTTACGGTTCACGGTTTACGGCTTTAATCTTCATGTGTTACGTTCAAACCGATGCTGCTCAGCAAGAGACTTTATAGCGCGGCTGCGCTCGTCGGGCTCGTCCTGTTTGCGTCGGGCTTCCGCGGCTGCTACAAGCCTGTGACGAAGTCGGGGCTGCCCGGCCACATCAAGACGGTCGCCGTGCCCGCTTTCCAGAATCAGGCGCTGCGCTACAAAATCGAGTCGCGCTTTACGGATTCGGTCATGCGCGAGATTCTGCGGCGCGGCAAGGGCCTGCGCGTGCAGAGCGAGACGAAGGGCGCCGACGCGGTCGTAGACGGCACCATCAAGAGCTTCGCCTTCTACGGCGTACTACTCGACACGCGCGGGCGCGCGCGCATCTTCGAGGTGACGATCACGGCCGCCGTCACCGTCCGCGACCAGGTCACCAACCGCGTCCTCTACGACAACCAGGAATACGTCTACCGCGGCGAGTTCGAGTTCACGGACGACCCGCGCTCCTTCTTCAACGAGGAAGACCCGGCAATCGAGCGCCTCTCGCGCAGCTTCGCCGAGAGCCTCGTCTCCACCCTCGTCAACGGCTTCGGTGTCAACGAAGAACCCTGATGGCTACGCTCACGCGCGAAGAGCTTTGGCGGGAGTTGAAGGCGGGGAAGGTGGGGCCGCTCTACCTCCTCTTCGGGCCGGAGGACTATCTGCGGGACGCGGCGGCGCGCGCGGTGGCGGACGCGGCTCTGAAGGGCGCGCCGCTGCGCGAGTTCAACGAGTCGGGCTTCAGCCTCACGTCCGGCGACGTGCAGCACGCCATCGCAGCCGCCGAGCAGATGCCGATGATGGGCGGCCGGCGTGTCGTGCGCGTCACGGACTTCGGGCGTCTGCGCGAGGCGGACGAGGCGGCTCTGGTGCGCTACGTCACGCGGCCCGTCGAGACCACGACCGTCGTCTTCATCGCCGACAGCCTCGACAAGCGTTTGAAGCTGAGCAAGACGCTGCTCGAAGTCTGCCAGAGCGTCGAGTTCGCCGAACTGAAGGACGCGGAGTTGACCGCTTGGGCGCGCGACCGCCTGAAGCATCTGAGCGCGACCGCCGAAGAGCGTGCGCTGCGCCAGGTCATCGCCCTCGCCGGCCCGAGCGTGCGGAGGGTCGCAACCGAATTGGAGAAGCTCGCGACGGCCGCGCTCCCCGACGGGCAGGTGACGACGGAGTTGGTGGACGAGCTGGTCGGGCGCTCGCGCGAGCTTTCGAACTTCGAGCTCTCCGACCATCTCATCGCGCGAGACCGGCGTCGCGCGCTGGAGACTTTGCGGAAGATTCTGGACGACGGCGCCGAGCCCGTCATGTTGTTGGGGTTGCTCGCAAGCAACTTCCACCGTCTCGCGCTCGCCAAAGAGCTGATGACGCGCGGCGCGCCCGAACAGGAGGTCTTCCGCGTCGTCAACATGCCTTTCAGCCAGCGCAAAGAGTTCCTCGCCACCGCACGCCGCGCCGACGCTCAGGAACTCGCGCGCCGCATCGGGCGCATCGCCGAGGCAGACCTCGCCATCAAGACCTCGCTCGGCGGCGGCGGCGAACGCGGCTCCCGCCTCCAACTCGAAATGCTCGTCTGCGAACTGTCGGCCTGAAAGGGAAGTACTTGAGTGCTGAGGACTGAGGACTGAGTGAGGAAGCAAGCCCTCACTCAGTCCTCAGTCCTCAGCACTCAGTACTATTTTAAAAGTCGAGCGGTCTCAAATCGGGCTCGACCCACGCGCGCCTCGCCGCCTCGGAATCAATCAACTCTTTGCTGTAGTAGTCGAAGACGAGGCGCGAGCTGCCGCACTCGGCGGCCAGCGTGTTGGTCATCTCGGCGAGGCCGAGGCCGGCGTCGGCGCGTTCGAGGTAGGCGCGGACGCGCCTGAGCCAGAAGGCCGTGATCGTCTCGTGGTAGAGGCTCGGGTTGACGCCGTGGGCCGCGGCGTAACTGCCGATGCGCGCGCGTATGTGCGAGAGCGCGTCCGCGTCTCCCATGCGCCGTAGGTAGCAGAGCGCGACCAGCAGGTGCTCCCTGTGGTTGAAGTCGGCCGTCGGCAGCTCGCACGACTCAAACCTGCGGACGACCTCCAAGACCTCTTCGTCAGTCCGGTACAGCTCGTTCGGCTTCGGCATCGCTTCGGCGCCCTCCCGACGCAAAAAAGCGAGGCAGGCCGCGCTCGACGGCCTGCCTCGCCTCCGTAAAATTTTTAAAGCGCCCTTACTTGCCCGACTCGGTGACGCGAGCCGTGAGGCGCGACTTGTGGCGCGCGGCGGCGTTGCGGTGGAGCACGCCCTTCTGCACGGCCTTGTCGATGAGCGAGACCGTCGCGGGCAGAAGCTCCTGCGCCGACCCCGCCTCGCCCGACTCTATCGCGGCGCGCAGCTTCTTGATCCCCGTACGCAGGCGCCCGCGGTTGCCGCGGTTGATGTCGCGGCGCTTCTCGTTCTGGCGTACGCGCTTCTCGGCTGACTTGTGATTAGGCATCTCTCGATTAACTCCGTCTGTCCTTATTTCTCGTCTGAAAAGCTCGCCGGGGCACACTGTCGAGAATCTGCCCGCCAGAGCAAAGCCCAAAGTATAGGGAGCGCGGGCACCTGTGTCAAGGAGCCGCGGCGAGAGCGCCGGGACGCACGCTCTGTCTGCTGCCGAACGGACGCCGCGCGAGCGCGCACGCTTTCGTTGACACCCCCGCCCGCCGTGTTGTAGCGTCGTTTCTGCAATGAACGAGACTGTTTCTTCGTCCCTCATCCGCCCCCCGCGCCGCCATGCCGATTCGTCCCAGCGAGAAGGAGAAGAGAGCGACTTTTGAAGAAGATCGAGCTTCCGCCGCGAGCCATCGAGACGCTCTTCGGCGTCCACGACCAGAACATTAAGCACCTGGAATCGCTCCTCGACGTGCGCGTGGATGCGCGCGGTCAGGATTTGACGCTCGACGGCGACCCCAACGACGTGGAGACCGCCGGGCGCATCATCGAGGACTTCGCCGCGCTCTTCCGTGAGGGCAAGACCTTCACCGACAAGGAACTCCGCGAAGCCTTCGCGCAGATCGCCGAAGACCGCGCCTACACCCTGCGCGACTACTTCACCAAGGCGCGCTTCAACCCCGCCGGCAAGAAGCAGGTCGCGCCCAAGTCGGCCAACCAGCGCCGCTACATCGAGGCCATCCAGTCCAACGACATCGTCTTCGGCATCGGCCCGGCCGGCACGGGTAAGAGCTATCTGGCGGTCGCAATGGCCGTGCAGGCGCTCACGCAGAAGCAGGTCAGCCGCATCGTCCTCGCGCGCCCGGCGGTCGAGGCCGGCGAGCGTTTGGGCTTCCTCCCCGGCGACCTCCAGGAGAAGGTTGACCCCTACCTCCGCCCCCTCTACGACGCCCTCTTCGACCTCATGGACGCCGAGCGCGTCGCCAAGATGTTAGAGAAGCGCATCATCGAAGTCGCCCCCCTGGCCTTCATGCGCGGAAGAACTCTGGCAGATGCCTTCATCATTCTCGACGAGGCGCAGAACACGACGAGCGAGCAGATGAAGATGGCTTTGACGCGCATCGGGTTCGGGTCGAAGGCGGTGATTACGGGGGACGTGACGCAGATAGATCTGCCGACGGGGAAGCGCAGCGGCCTCGTCGAGGCCGAGCGCATCCTCTCGAAGGTCGAGGGCATCGAGTTCGTCTACTTCACCGACAAGGATGTCGTCCGCCACCGCCTCGTCCAGCAGATCATCAAGGCTTACGAGTCGCAGACGGCCAGTTCCAGGAGTGAGGAACGTTGATGAGGGCTCGGCCTTCAGCGGTCAGTCACACCAATGCTGACCGCCGGGCGCGGTAGCCTCTTATCACTTCTCACACGGCACATATCACTGATGATTGAGGTCGTTAACCGCCAGCGTAAGGTGCCGATTGACGGCGAGCGTTGGCGGGTGTTCGCGGAGCGGGTCTTGAAGGTCGTGCCGGCGGACGGCGCGGGCGCGACGGTGGCGTTCGTGTCGGATCGGGCGATGCGTGCTTTGAACAAACGTTGGCGGGGGAAGCGTGGGACGACGGACGTGCTGTCGTTCCCTTCGGGGCAGGAGGAGTTTGAGAAGGGCGAGGGGGTGAGTCTGGGCGACGTGGTCGTCTCCGTCGAGCAGGCGGCGCGGCAGGCCGCGGAGCACGGGTTGGATTTTGAGGGCGAGGTGCGGCAGCTCATCCTGCACGGGCTTCTGCACCTGTGCGGTTACGACCACGAGACTGACGGCGGCGAGATGAACGCGTTGGAGTTGAGGCTGCGCCGCCGGCTCGGGATATAATCTTTGGGTAAATAGTGCATGGTAAATGGTGAATGGTAGTCGGCCGGTGTTCGCTTTAGGCCGCCGCGCGGAAGGGACTTAGCCACTATTCACCATTTACTATTCACCATTCACCGACTATGGAGACTGAGCTGGAAATCGGGGCGGGCTGCGCGCTGCTGTTGGTGCTGGCTTTCCTCTCGACGATTGACGTGGCGTTCGGCCAGTTGAGCGACGTGGGGCTCCGGCGCCTGACGGGCGAGCGCGACGAGCCGCCGAGCGCCTCCGTCGAGTTCCTCGGCGAGGTGCTGGAGAACCGGCCGCGGTTCCGCTTCACGTTGAACGCGGCGATTCAGGTCGTGCTGGTCGCTGTGGTCGTGCTCGTTACGTCGGTCTGTTTCCGACTGCTCGGGGCCGAGCGGCGCTTCCTGCTCATCGCGTTCTTCATCGCGCTGGTGCTGACGATCCTCTTCCGGCAGGTTATCCCGCGGCTGCTCGCGGCGGGGAACCCGGAGCGAACGCTCCTGGCGCTGCTTCCGCTCTACCGCCCCTTCTACGGCGTGCTTTCAATCGCCGCGACGCCGCGGCAGGTCGCGGCCGAGCGCGCGCGGCGCGGCGGCGACGACATACACCTCACGCGGGCCGCCGCCGAAAGCGCCGAGTCGGATGACGACGACAACGGCGGCGACATACAGGCGCTCATCGACGTGGGCGAGGAGGAGGGCATCCTCGAAGAGGAGGAGGGCGAACTCATCCAGTCCATCATTGAGTTCGGCGAGACGCGCGCCGGCGAGGTGATGACGCCGCGCACGGACATCGTCGCGCTTCCCTCGACGGCCACCGTGCGCGAGGTGCGCGACGTGATGGTCGAATCGAAATACTCGCGCCTGCCCGTCTACCGCGAGCAGATCGAGGACGTGCTCGGCATCATCTACGTCCGCGACCTTCTGACCTATTGGGCCGAGGGACGCGAGGACGATGGGATAGAGCCGCTGCTGCGCCCCGCCTACTTCGTGCCGGAGACGAAGTCGGTGGACGAGCTGCTCGAAGAGATGCAGAAGACGCACGTCCAGCTCGCGCTCGTCATCGACGAGTACGGCGGGCTCGCCGGACTGCTCACCGTCGAAGACATCCTCGAAGAGATCGTCGGCGAGATTGAGGACGAGGACATCGAGAGCGAGGAGATCGTCGAGATCGTCGAGTCGGACGACGGCTACTACGATGTGCTCGGCTCGACCGAGGTCGGGAAGATTGAGCGGCTGCTCAGTCTTGAGATTGAGGACGACGACTTCACGACCATCGCCGGCCTCGTCATCAACGAAACGGGCACGGTGCCGCCGCCGGGGACGCGCATTAACTTCCGTGGGCTCGACGTGGAGGTGCTTGAGGCGGACGAGCGGCGCATCAACCGCCTCCGGCTGCGCCGCACGCAGGAGGACGGCGAGGCGGCCGCCGCGTCAGATTAGCTCGGTTCAAACAACGACTGTTACAGGGGAAGAATGGCGAAGAAGCAGAGCAAATACCTTTCGGGGCGGCGCATCGACCCGCGGGCGATTGAGGGCGGCGAGACGGTGGCCGACCTCGTGGACGAGACCTTTCTCGCGTACAACGCGGGGCGTCTGCGCGAGGCGTGCCAGTTGTTTACGCGGAAGATGCTTGAGCCGGACGTAACCGTCGGGCTCTCCATCACGGGCGCGCTGACGCCCGCGGGGCTGGGGATATCGGCGCTCATCCCGCTCATGCGCGCGGGCTTCGTGGACTGGGTTATCACGACGGGCGCGAACCTCTACCACGACACGCACTTCGGCATCGGGCTCGCGCTCCATCAGGGCAACACCGCCATCTCGGACGTGGTGCTGCGCGAGGAGGAGGTCGTGCGCATCTACGACATCTTCTTCGACTACACGGTGCTCTTAGACACCGATGCCTTCTTCCGGCGCTTGATTGAGGGCGAAGAATTTCAGCGGCCGATGTCCACGGCCGAGTTCCACAACCTCTGCGGCAAGTACGTGCTCGAACGCGAGCGCAAACTCGGTATCGAGAACAAGTCGTTCCTCGCCGCCGCCTACGAGTTCGGCGTGCCGCTCTACACTTCGAGCCCCGGCGACTCATCCATCGGCATGAACGTCGCGGCGAAGGCCATCCAGGGGAACAAGCTCGCCTTCGACCCCTCGGCCGACGTGAACGAGACGGCCGCACTCGTCCTCGCCGCCAAGCGCGGCGCCATCCACGGCAAGGGCGACAAGGGGACGAAGCACGGCGGCAAGTCGGCCGTCTTCATTCTCGGCGGCGGGAGCCCGAAGAACTTCATGCTCCAGACCGAGCCGCAGATACAGGAGGTCTTAGGCATAGACGAGCGCGGGCACGACTACTTTCTACAGATCACCGACGCGCGCCCGGACACCGGCGGGCTGTCGGGCGCGACGCCGGGCGAGGCCGTCTCGTGGGGCAAGGTTGACCCCGAGCGCCTGCCCGACGCGGTCGTCTGCTACGTGGACTCGACCATCGCGCTCCCGGTCGTCACCTCCTACGCGCTCGCGCGCCACGAACCGCGCCCGCTCAAGCGCCTCTACGACCGCCGCGGGGAACTGATGGAGCTGCTGCTGTCTGAATACGAAAAATCGGAACGAAGGTAAATGGTTAAAACGATCAAGGACGACCAGCCGCGCACGTACTTCGACTGCACGAAGTGCCCGGCCTACTGCTGCTCGATCTACGAGCGTGTGCAGGTGACCAAGCGGGACATCACGCGCCTCGCCAAACACTTTGGCGTCACCTTCGAGCAGGCGCAGCGGCGTTATACGAAGCAATGGGAGAACGAGCGCATCCTCAAGAAGGTCAAGGACACGATCTTCCCCGAGACGTGCATGTTCCTCGACCAGGAGAAGCGAGGCTGCACCATCTACCACGCGCGCCCGGCCGTCTGCCGCGAGTATCCCGACCGCTCGCGCTGCTCCTACTACGACGTGCTCCAGTTCGAGCGCCGCCAGCAGGCCGACGAGACAGTCATCCCACTCGTCCAGATCACCTTCCGCGAGGTCAAGAAGGGGCCAGAGGTGGACGACAAGTGCGAGAAGGTCTGGGAGTGGCAGCCGGAAAAGAAACGATGAGTATGAACGTCGGAGGATGAACTGAAAGGAAAAATGTTCTACAGTTCACCCTTCGGCGTTCATACTTCATCGTCCTTAAGAGGAGTGCAGAAGATGAGAGAACTTTTGGCGAAGATGGTGGGGAAGAAGATCGACCTGTTCTGCGGCGGCACGTCGAGCCTGAGGGGAAAGCTCGTCAAGGTGGACGAGGGCGTGGCGCACATGGTGGACGAGGACGACCAGATGTTCTACGTCTCCATCGAGCGCATCGTCGTCTTCAGCGAGACCAAGTCGGGCGATCAGCGCGCAGGCTTCAAGGCCGTCGGCTTCCGCGGTAAGTAAAGGCGCGGCCGGGCTCTCGCCACAAAAGCTTCAGGCCGACCCCTCTCCGGAGGGCGTCGGCCTGACGTGTGTTCGGAAGCCTATCGCTAAAATTTTATCTGCCCGCGGAGGCGACCAACGGCGCTCCCTGCGCGAGCGGGATGCGGCGGAAGCCGTTGATGCGCTTCGTCCAGTAGTCGTCGAAGCGCGAGTAGACGACCCCGCGGCTCGTCGAGGCGTGGTAGAAGCCGTTCTCGTCGGCGACGATGCCGACGTGGTGCAGGTTGTTGAAGAAGACCAGCGTCCCGAACTTGTACTTCTCGGCCTCGGTCGGCGGCGCGAACTCCTGCCAGAAGGTACGCACCGAGCTGCGCTCGAACGCCACGCCCGCCTGCTGGAAAACGCTCCACACGAACCCCGAGCAGTCGTAACGGTTCGGCCCCTCCGTTCCCATCCGGTAGGGCGTCCCCAGACGCTCCTCAATCGCCGTCAGCATCGAGCGCTCGATGAAACCGAGCTTGGCCGTCGGCACGCCGAACTGCGGCTTTGCGGTCTCGGGCTCGGCCTCGCCCTCGGGCGCGCTCTCCACGACGAAGATGTCGTTTTCGAGGCGCGTGCGCCCCTGTGCTTCCGTCGTAGTCGTGGTGGTCGTGGGCTGTGCGTCGGTCGCTTGGCGCGGGCGCGTGGCGGTCTGCGCCTGTGCGGAGAGCGCGAGCAGGGTCAGGACGAACGTGGCCGCGAGCAGGCGGGGGAACAGTCTGCAAAAAGACATCTAGGGGAACGGTCTCCTCTGCCAAAGTCTACTGATTGCCTTGGGGTATTGCTTTGCTTGAGGTGGAGGCGTTTTCCTTCAGTATCAACGCCTAAAATCCATACTACACAACAGTTACAGACGCTGCCACAATCAATGTGACTGTTTCGTGACGACGCAGCAAGACTGTCTCCAAATTTGGACGGAAAGGGGACGTGGCTTTCGTTCAACCTGAAGGCGAAGGGACGGGTTCGGTACGGTTTTAGGTGACGTGGCTCACATAAACTCTTTTCCCGTGGAAATTTCCGGGCGCGGCGTGATAGCATGCGCCGCCATAAAGGAGACCGCTTTTATGCTTTTCGTCGAGAGCAGGACGGCCGACCTCAACGTCGAAAAACGCCTGCGCACGCCTGTCCTCGAAGCCCTGCGGCAGCGCGGGTTCGTCCCGCTGATACGCTCGTCGCGCCTGCACTTCTTCGAGCAGGCCGCGGCCGGCCCGGAGCACGCGCGCGAGCTTGAGCGCGCACTCGAAGAACGTGCCGCGGCCGAAGGCGAGGAGCCCTACGTGCGCGGCGATCTCTTCTGTTTTGAAGACTTTGCGCACTATCTCATCTTCGGCGACGGCTTCGGGGGCGGGGCTGGGCTGCGCGCCGGGATAGTCTACGACTCGGAGACGGTCGTCCCTAGAGAGCGGCTCGAAGCCTTCTGTCTGAGCGTCGAAGAGGCTTACGAGGAGGCCGCGCGCGCGTCTGAGGGGGCGGCGGACGGGCCGGAAGCGGCGCGGCCTTTGGAGTGGCAGGCGCGCGAGGGACAGACGCCCGGCGCCTTCGGCGAAGGCGCCTCCGAAGCCTCTTCCGCCGCGGCGCCGCCGCGCGCGTCCGTCACGCCGGAGCGCGCACGCGGCGTGGAGATTCTTGAGGACGCAGCCGCGCGCGGTTTCCTACAGCGTTTAGGTGAAGCGCACGCCGACGGACGCGCCGCGGAGTTCGTCGCGGGCGGTCGCGGGCCGGAGCAGGAGTCTCTGGTGGCGAGACTCGCGGGCGCGGGGCTCGTGCGGCGCGAGGTGCAAATTAGTTGCCGCAAGGACGGTCACTCGCTCTTCCGCCTGCCTTCGACGGAGGCGCTCTCAATCGTCACGGCGAGCAACGCCGTGTGCAGCGTGTGCGGCTCGGCCGTGGCCGACGAGCGCGCCGAGGAGCTTTTGACGCCGACGCCGCTCGCCGCCTCCCTTTTGAAGGACGGCGCGTGGCTCTTGAGCAGCCTCCGAGCCATCCTCGCATCCCTCGGCGTGCCCGAGGCGCAGACCGCGCCGCCCGACGTACAGGACGAGGGCGAGGCGCGTCTGGTCGCGCAAGTCTCGGGCGAGCCCTTCCTCTTCGTCCTGCGTGACGGCGACTTCACGGGAGCGCACGCGCGGCGCGCCATCGAGAGCGAGTCGGAGACGCAGACCACGCGCATGGTCTTGGTCGCCGCGGGCAAGGTTCAAGACGAGGCGCGCGCGCGCCTGCGGGAGCAAGCGCGCCGACGCTCGCGCGCGGGCAGCGGGGCGGAGATCGTCTTCGTCGAAGGGCTCGACACGGCGGCTGATGAGCTGCGCCCGCTGGTCGAGCGTGTCGCACAGGACGCGCTCACGCGCGAGCTGTACGAGCTGGACGCCGACGCGGGCTTCGACGTGGGCTACGCGCTCGCCACGCGCTTCCGCCTCGCGCAACACAGACGCGACGGCGCCCTCCAGGACCTCGCCGCCTCCGCCGCCGGTGCCCTCTCCGGCAGCCTCCGAGAGTTTTAAAGTGTGTGAAGGGTAACCGTTCACGGCTGCCAATTTGACGCGAAGGTTGAAAGTGGTATTGACAACCGTCCCGCCGTCGCGAGAATCTTAAGGCAGCAAGCGCCGCCCCCCAGTGCGGTGAAACCTTTCGGCCCTAAAGTTAAGAAGATGAACAACCGCTCTTTTCTGCTCCTGAGTTTGACGGTCGCCGTGTTTGCACCCGCGCTCGACGCGCGCGCGCAGCAGGCCGAGCCGTCGCCGTCCTTCACGCGCCCGCGCATCGTCAACGCCACGCGGCAAACGCCTACGCCGGCCGCGCCGGTCGTGACGCAGACGCCCGCGCCGGTGCGTGTGTCGCCGCAGCAGCCGGTCGGGAACGGTCAACAGACCGTTTCGCCCGTGCCGGCTTCGACGCCTGCCACGCAGACGGTCGTGCCGCCGCCGTATGTGCCGCCGTCCGTGCCCTTGCAGCCGGCGCACCCGCCCTCGCTCTCGAAGTTCCGCGAGCGCACGGCCGAGGCGCAGAAACTTTTGAAGTCGCGGCTGACGCTCACCTCCTCGACGCCCAACACGGCCTTCGTCACGCTCGCCGCGCTCGAAGAGGGCTCGTCGAAGATTCATATGCTGAGTCTGCCGAAGGAGACCTTCCTCCGGCGGGGCGCCGACGTGGTGCTGACGACGGCGCAGGGCTTGAACGTGCGCTTGCAGATCGTCCGCTCGAACTACGTCAACACGGCGGTCGTCGTCTCCGACGCCGCGACGGGCAGGCAGTTGACGCCGCTCGTCGTCGAGTATCCCATCGAGAAGTTCGGGCGCTTCCGCGAGATGGCCTACTACACCTCGGCGCACCCGGCGCTCATCTCGCCGGAGGTGACGAAGCACGGGCAAGGTTACGTCCGCAACATGCTCGACCTCGCCGCGCAGCGACTCAAGGACAAGGGCAAAGTCATCTCGCCCGAGACCGTGGACATCGCTGAGCGCCTCTGCCTCGTCGAGCACGTTGACCACGGCCGCTTCCGCGCCGAGGATCGCAAGCGGCTCTACGAAGAGGTCTACGCGCTCTACTCTCTAAATGAGCTGGACACGTACCGCTACTCGGTCAGCTCGGCGGGCGCGGGCGGGATGGTGCAGATGATTCCCTCGACGTACCAGATGGTTCGGCGTATGCACCCGGGCGTGGGGCTCAACCCGGACTTCGTCGCGGGGATGCGCAACCACGGCAACGCGCTCGAAGCGATGCTGCTCTACATGCAGGACACTTGGAGCGGCCTCGCGCTCAACGGAGAGGTGCTCGACGCGCTGACGAACAGGACGGCGACGCGCTCGGAGTTGATGGCCGCCGGCTACAACTCGAATCCCGCGCGCCTGCCGCTCTACCTACGCCGCGGCGGCACGTCCTGGCGCACGCTCATCCCGCGCGAGACGCAGATGTACCTGCAAATTTATTCTTCCGTCGAAGGGCTCATGCAGTACAAGAACCGCGGCAGCGATAAGGCTCAGCCCGCGCCGACGCAGCCAGCGGCCACAACGTCGCGGCAGTAGGGAAGCCCGACTCAGGGACTAACCACAGAGAGACAAAGACACGGCTTGAAGACATATGTCTTCAAGCCGTGTCTCTGTGTCTGCGGTGGTTAACTTCTTTTCAGCGTTCGAGCGCGGCGCGGTCCCAGTGGGCGTGGGTGGCGGCGGCTTCGTAGGTGGTTTGCAGGAATTGGAGGAGCGCGGCGTCCGGGTCTTCGGCGGTGCGGACGGCCTCGTAGGCGAGGACGAACTCCTTAAAGTCGTTGTTGTAGTAGGCGGCTTCGGGGCCGACGCTCGTCTCCTTGAAGCCTTCGGGCTCGGGGTAGGCGTAGGAGTAGAAGATGGGCTCGGGCAGCGCCGGGCCGCCGGGCCAGAAGCCTGCGCTGGAGACCTCGTGCGAGTATGCTTCGCGCGTGACCGAGTCGGCGACGCCGGGCGCGCCGGGGTGCTCGGGTGCGCGGCGGCCGGAAAAGCGCGTCACGGCGAGGTCAAAGCTGCCCCAGAAGAAGTGGACGGGGCTGCACTTGCCCACGAAGCCTGAACGAAACTGCTGAAGGACGCGCTCACACTGCACGAGCGCGTGATGGAAGCGCTCGGCATACTCCGGGTCGTAAGACTTGTGCGTGTCGTCCTGCTCGAAGGGAATCGGGTTCTCGACCTCGACTGGCGTCGTCCAAATCTTCACTTCCAACCCGAGTTCTTTCATCAACGACATGAACTCGCCGTAGAAGTCCGCGACCGTGCGCGGCGCAAGCGCGAGTTCGCGCGCGTCGCCCTCGCTCGTTTCGATGCGGAGGCGGTGAGCTATGAAGTCGAAGTCCACCTGAAACGTCATCTCCTCGTAAGGCATCGACGAGGTCGTCAATCCTCTCGGCGTGACGTAGAGCGGCACCTGCCACCAGTGGTTCAAGTGCGGCGCCTGCGCCAGCCGCACCTTGCCCACCACCTGCGTCCACATGTGCAGCGTCGCCAGAGTCTCGCGCCACTCATTGAACGGGAGTGCGGGCCAGGTCGCGGCGGGGCCTTTCGTTTCAGGGATGGTCATCGGTTCGCTCCTGTCGTTCGTCAATTAGTCTCGGTACTGCACGCTCTCGCCGAGCGTCGGGTCAGGCAGCGCGTCGCGGCGCGAGTCGTCGGCGTACTGGAGCTTGTAGAGGCGCCAGTAGAGGTCGCGTCGTGCAAGGAGCTGCTGGTGCGAGCCGCGCTCGCGCAGCTCGCCGTGGTGGAGGACGAGTATCTGATCGGCGCGCTGGACGGTCGAGAGGCGGTGCGCGACGACGATGGAGGTGCGGTCGCGCAGGACACGCTCGATGGCCTGCTGGATGAGCTGCTCGGTCTCGGTGTCGATGGAGCTGGTCGCCTCGTCGAGGATGAGGAGGGTCGGGTCGAAGGCGAGCGCGCGTGCGAACGAGATGAGCTGCTTCTGGCCGACCGAGAGCCCCGCGCCGCGCTCGCGCACCTCTGACTTGAAGCCCTCGGGCAGGCGCTCGACGAAGCCGTCGGCGTGTACCTCGCGCGCGGCCCAGCGGACGCGCTCATCCGACACGTCCTCGCGCCCGAGGCGGATGTTGCCCTCGACCGTCCCGCTGAAGAGGAACACGTCCTGTAAGACGACAGCGAAGTTCTCGCGCAGCGCCTTCAAGTCCCATTCGCGCACGTCCACGCCGTCGAGGAGCACCTGCCCGCGCTGCACGTCGTAGAAGCGCATGAGGAGGTTCGTGATCGTCGTCTTCCCCGAGCCGGTGTGGCCGACGAGCGCGATGGTCTCGCCGGGCTCGGCCACGAACGACACGTCCTTCAAGACCCAGTCTTCGTCCTTGTAAGCGAACCAGACGTTGCGGAACTCGACGCGCCCGCGCGCGCGACCCTTTATCCTGGGCTCGTCCGGCGTCGTGACGGCGACGGGCAGGTCGAGCGTGCGGAAGATGCGGTGTGAGGCGACGAGCGCCGCCTGGAAGACGTTGTACTTGTCCGAGATGTCGCGGATGGGCTGGAAGAGCCTCTGCGAATACTGGATGAAGGCGACAAGCGCGCCGATGGAGAGCAGTTCGTTCGTCGCCGTGTTCTGCATGACGCGCCAGCCGCCGTACCAGACGATGAGCGCGACGCCGAGCGAGCCGATGAAATCCACGAGCGGGAAGAAGACCGCATAGTAGAAGATGGTCTCGACGTTGGCCCGCCGGTAGTCGTCGTTGGCGTCGTGGAACTGGCCTAGAGACTTCGCCTCGCGGTTGAAAATCTGGACGGTCTGCGCGCCGGAGATGTGCTCTTGAAGGAACGAGTTGATGCGCGCCAGCTTTGTCCGCACGAGGTCGTAGCCGCGCCGCGCGTGCTTGCGGAACCAGGTCGTTGCCGCAAACAGCAGCGGCACCGTGATGAGCGCGACGAGCGTCAGCCGCCAGTCCATCCACGCCATGAAGCCGATGATGGCGAAGACCATCAAAACGTCGCCCAACCCCTCGATGACGCCCGAGGTGAACAACTCGTTGAGCGCGTCCACGTCGGACGTTAAGCGCGTCATGATGCGGCCGACGGGGTTGCGGTCGAAGTAGGCGACCTCCTGCCGCTGGAGCTTGGCGTACAGCTCGGCCCGCAGGTCGTACATGACGTGCTGTCCGACCGACTGGAGGAGGACGGCCTGCAAGTAGGAGACGAGCATCTGCAAGAGCTTGACGCCGAGGAAGACGAGCGCGAGCCACTGCAAGCCCGAGAGGTTCTTCGGGATGATGTGCCAGTCGATGGCGTACTGAAAGAACTTCGGTTCGACGACGCCGAGCGCGTTGACGACGAGCGTCAGCACGAGCGCCGGCACGATGAGGCGCCGGTACGGCCGCAGGTAGCGCAGCAGCCGCCACGCGCTCCCGCGGTCGAACTTCTTGAGCGCCTCCTCCTCATGAAACTGTTGGACTGTCGCTGACATTAATTCTTAAAACCCTTCAGCCGCGCGGCTCACACCAAAGACTTGTGAAACGCCGCCTCCAACTGTTCGCGGCGCGGGAAGTGCAGCAACATGCCGAGCGCGCCGAGCGCGAAGAGCAGGTAGAAGGCGTCGTCCCGGGTGGCGAAGATGCCCACCAGCCCCATGAGCACGCCCGCCTCGCAGAGCGCCATCGCGAGGATGAAGCCGGACTGCACCAGCAAGGGCTGTTGCTGCTCAGCTCCGCGCCTGTAAAAAATCCCCTTCAAGAAGAAGGACGCGGTGACGACCACAAGCGCCAGGACCCCCAGCACGTAGAGCAGCGGGCTTGAGCCTCCGGCGGGCTCCACCGGCAAGTCCGCCGGCCGGGTAAGTCTGGTGACGAGGACAAACAGGCCGACGCACGCCAGAAAGGAGCCCCACAATATCCGCATCGTGCGGAGGAAAATTTCGGGACTCGCCTTAGTAGCTGATTGATCCATCAACTCCCGTCACCGTCCTTTCCAGACCATACGAATTTAACTCGCCGCCAACTCCTCTTCGAGCAACTGCCGCTCGTAGAGGTCTGCGTACTCGCCGCCCGCGGTGAGCAGTTCTTCGTGCGTGCCGCGCTCGACGATGCGTCCCTCGTCGAGGACGCAGATCAAGTCCGCGTCGCGGACGGTCGAGATGCGGTGCGAGACGATGAGCGAGGTACGCTCGCGCATCACGCCGCGCAGGCGCCCCAGAATCTTCTCCTCGGTGTAGGTGTCCACGGCCGAGAGCGCGTCGTCGAGGATGAGGATGCGCGGCTGGCGCATGACGGCGCGCGCGATGGCCGTGCGCTGCTTCTGCCCGCCCGAGAGCGTGATGCCGCGCTCGCCGACGAGCGTGTCGAAGCCGTCGGGGAACTCGCGCACGTCGTCGGCGAGCCCGGCGATCTCGGCCGCCCACTCCACCTCGGCGCGGGCAGATTTCTCGACGCCGAACGCGACGTTCTCGGCCAGCGTGTCGCTGAAGAGGAAGGTCTCCTGCGGGACATACCCGAAGGCCGCGCGCAACTGAGCGAGCCTGTAGTCGCGCACGTCCACGCCGTCCACGAAGACCGTCCCCGGCGGCGGCTCGACCACGCGCGGCAGAAGATTCATCAGCGTGGACTTGCCCGAGCCCGTCCGCCCGACGAAGGCGACCGTCTGCCCGGCCTCGATGGTCAGGTCAATGTTTTTAAGGACGGCCGGCGAGTGCTCGCCGTAGGCGAACGTCAAATTCCGAAACTCGATACGGCCGCGGATGGGCTGTTGCTCTTTGACGTTGGGAGTGTCCTTAATCGACGGCTCGGCGGCGAAGATGGCGTTCATGCGCTTGAGGCTCGCCGTGCCGCGCTGGTAGAGGTTGGCGACGTAGCCGAGCGCGATGAGCGGCCAGATAAGCCGCATCAGAAACATCGTGAACTCGACGAACTGCCCCTGCGACATCTCGCCGCGCACGGCCAGCACGCCGCCGTACCAGACGATCAAAACCATCCCGAGCCCGATGAAGAACTGGATGAGCGGCCGCATCACGGCCGAGATGCGCACGAGCGCGAGGTTGCGCGTCATGTACTCGCGGTTGAGGGCCTTGAAGGCTTCCGTCTCGGCGTCCTCCTGCGCGTAGGCGCGTACGACCCTCACGCCCGAGATGTTCTCCTGCGCGCGCGCCGTGATGTGCGAGAAGAACTCCTGAATCTTCTCGAAGCGAACGTGAACCTGCTGGCCGAAGTACTTCACCGTCAGAGAGACGAGCGGCATCGTCACGAGGAGCAGCAGCGTCATGCGCACGCTGATCCGCAGCATCAGCGGGAGGATGATGACGACGACGAAGACCGTCTGGAGCGTGTACATCACCATCGGGCCGGCGAGCTGGCGGACGGCCGCGAGGTCGTTCGTGGCGCGCGCCATCAGGTCGCCCGTCCGATGCTCCTGGAAGAAGGTGAGCGGCTGTCGCTGGAGGTGCGCGTAGAAGTCCTGCCGCAGGTCGTACTCGACGTGGCGCGACATGCCGATCAGGATGAGCCGCTGAAGGAAGAGGAAGATGCCGCTGACGACGCTGGCGCCGATGATGAAGAGCGAGAGGCGCGTGATGCGCTCCCAGGTGGGGCCGGCGCCCAGCTCGTCCACCGCGCGCCCGACGTAGATGGGGATGAGCAGGCCGAAGACGGTCGAGGCCAGGATGCAGAAGACGCCGACGACCAGAGACTTCTTGTACGGGCGGAAGTAGAGCGCGAATTTTCGCAGGTCGTCCATAGGAGTAGAGCCGGCCGCCGCTCGGGGCCGCCGAAGTATAAAAGCCTTTGCCTGTCCTTTACGTTAACTTCGCTGCCTATGATGCGCGATTTTCGCCCCCAAAGCCAAACGCGCCTCGCACCTGCCAAAAAGAAGGCCAGAACCACCCGCAGTAGCAGGTGACCCTTTGCGATACGGAACATCCGCATAACAAAGGGCCACCCGCTACAGCGTGTGGCCTAACCGGATTAGTTATGGCGTGTTGAAAAGGCGCCCCGAACGTTACGAGGGGTTACAAGCCTCCGGCATGTCTGAGGCGGCGTGCGTGTCGGCGTTCACGGCGCTGAAGACCTCGCAGGTCTCGTGCGTGGGCAGGACGGGCAGGACGGGCTCGTAGGGAGTGTGGAAGATATCTTCGGGCGGCAACTCCGCGGTCGAGCAGACCCGGTTGCGCCCCGTGCGCTTGGCAAGGAAGAGCGCGCGGTCGGCGCTCGTCACCAGCAGCTCGCGCGAGCTGGCGTCGTTGGGGAAGGTCGCGACGCCCAGCGAGGCCGTGATGCAGCCGACGCCCGGAACCTCCGTGCGCTCGATGCGCGAGCGCAGGCGCTCGGCGACGACCTGCGCGCCCTCGTGCCCGGCCTGCGGGAGGATGATAGCGAACTCCTCGCCGCCGTAGCGCGCAGCCGTATCCACGCCGCGCACCTCTTCGCGCAGGGCGTTGGCGAGGATGCGTAGCGCCGCGTCGCCCGCATCGTGCCCGTGCGTGTCGTTGACGCGCTTGAAGTAGTCGATGTCCAGGAGGATGAGCGAGACGGGCTGGCGCATGCGCGTCGCCAGATGCAGGTCGCGCTCAAGCTGTATCTCGAAGAAGCGCCGGTTGAAGCAGCCGGTGAGGGCGTCGGTCAGGGCCTGGTGCTGCATCTGCTCGAAGAGGCGCGCGTGGTTGACGGCGACGGCGACCTGGTCGGCCACCGTGCGCAAAAGCATCACCTCGGTCTCCTGCCACAGGCGCTGCGGGTCGTCCGACGTGACCATCAGTACGCCCATCGAGCGGTCGTGATAGATGACGGGCACGGCCGCCGCGGGACGCGCGTCCGACTCGCCCGCGCCGCTACAACCGTCGTGGACGTAGGTCTTGATGCGCCCGCGCAGGCGCACGCCGAGCGCCTCGATGTTGCCGAGCATCTCGGTTCGCGCGTCCTCATCGTCATCGCCGTCGCGGGAGTAGAACTTGGTCAGGGATGACTGTCCGTGCTCGCCTTCGATGTTGAGCGCGCTCGACTGCGCGCCGAGCGCGCGCCCCACCTCGTTGACGGTCGTCTGAAGGACGCTCGGCAATTCGAGGGTGCTCCGGATGGCGGTCGAGATGCGATTGACGGCGATCTCGCGCACGGCCTGTTCCTGTAGGAGACGCGCGAGCTTGGTCGTCACGGAGACGGTCAACTGAAGAGAGGTCGTCTTCGGCACACAGGTGCGGACGGCCTTCGAGAAGAGGTGCGCGCGGTCGGGCAGCTCAGCCGTGACGCGCGCCATCAGGTATTCGAGCGCCGAGTAGACGATGTCGGGCTCGAACGACCAGATGACCTCGTCGCCGGCCGACTCCTGTCCGTCCTCGTCCTCGGTGCGCACAGACGCCATCAGCGCCGAGAAGCGTGCGTCGGCGATGACGACGAAGCGCTCGCGCAACTCGGCCCCGTCCGGCTTGTTCAGAAGAATCGGCTCGCGCTCGGAACCGCAGGAGAGCTGAGCTGTGTTGAGCGCATCCTCGGGCGCCGTGAAGAAGAAGGCATAACGTGCGAGGCGCCCGACCTCACGCACGCGCGTCACATCACGCAGAGAGCGTTGCGCTTCGGGCAGAAGGCTCTCGACCACCAGCGCCGCAAGGTTGTTCTCCAGCACCACGTCCTCGAAATACCGATGGAGCTGCACAATGGTAGGCTCCGCGCAACGGACGGGTGTCAGTTGGCGTGAGTGTTGTGCGAGCAGGGCGCTGTAGAGCGAGAGCATTGAGAATCCCAGATGGAACGGGAAAAGGGTGGACGCGGGTTCCGAGGATACGTAGAAGGCCCCAGACCCTTTAGCAGGTCTAGTGACAAACACATTTTGGCACAAGGCAAATGTGTTTGTCTATGCATTTTTACAGGATGGTCTGCACTTTTTGACCGGCGGAAGGGGTCTGGAAGGCACGGGATTCAACGGTCTGATTCAGGGGGCTGCGTCGCTAAATCTGTATGAAGTAAGTCATTGTGGAGGTTGCAATTATTTCGGCGTTGACATCGCGGGCCTCGACCGAGAGGATGCAGACGCGGCGGCCGCGGCGGAGGACGCGTGCGTGTGCCTCGATGCGACCGTCGGAAGCAGGGCGTAGGAAGTGTACGGTGAGGTCAACTGTGACCGTGCGTGCGTCGGGCTCGATGACGGTGTGGACGGCGAAGGCGGCGGCCGTGTCGAGGAGCGAGACGACCGCGCCGCCGTGCAGGATGCCGCCCATCCGCGTCAACTCCTCGCGCACTTCGAGGGCGAAGGTGGCGGCGCCGCGCTCGGCCCGGACGAACTCGAACCCGAGCAGCCCGACGTAAGGCACGCGCGCGAAGGTCTCGCGCAGCCGCGCCAGCTCTTCGGCCGCAAGCTCTTGCGAGGTTGACCCGGCGCCGCTCACGAGCCGTAAATCCCCGTGCCTTCGAGCGGCTCGACGACGACCGCCGTCCCGTAGGCGAGGACTTCCGTGGCGCCGCTGGAGACCTCCGTGGCGTCGTAGCGTGCGCCGATGATGGCGTTGGCGCCCAACTCGGTGGCGTGCTGAATCATGATGTCGAAGGCGTCCTTGCGCGTCGTCTCGCAGAGGTTCGTCCAGGCGGTGATGTTGCCGCCGACCAACGTCTGGAAGGTAGCGCCGATGTTGACGAAGATGTTGCGCGAGCGGACGACGATGCCGCGGACGACGCCGAGGCTCTGGCGGACGCGGTAGCCGGGAATCTCGAAGGCGGTCGTCACCATCTGCGGCGAGACGGAGAAGCGTGGTTCGGTGATGACGTAGGGCGCGCGGACTTGAACCTGCTCATCGCTCATGTGTGTTCCTCCGCTTCTGTAGGCCGACGGGAAGCGCGAACGTCGCGGCGGTCAGTCGCCGAAGAGGCTGGGCTGCTCTGTGTCGCCGACCTCGCCGCCTGCCTCATACTCCTCGGGCGTCCAGCGGTAGCGCGAGAGGTCGCAGCGCCCCTTCTCGTTGAAGACGACGCCTTCGGAGACGAGCATGCGCTGTTGGAGGTCTGGCGGGACGATGACGCGGCCCGTCGAGCACGCGCCCTGCGCGTTGATGACGCGCTGCCAGGGGACGGTCTGGTCGGCCGAGTGCATGACGAAGCCGACGGTGCGCGCCGTGTATCCCTCGCCGAGGATTTCGGCGAGCTGCCCGTAGGTCATCACGCGCCCCGTCGGTATCCGCCGCACGATCTCAAAGACGCGCTCGCGGTAGCCGCGCGAGTTCACGTCAACGGCCTCGGCCTTACCCTGCGCCTCACTCCGTTCGTCAGTCATCTCAGGGGTACTTCCTTCTATAGGCGTTTCCGAAGTTGTCATACGTCTCGCGGGGTGCGCGGGTTTTCAAGACGCTCAGACGCGTTCGAGTTCGGGTCGCGTCAGCTCGTTGACGACATCGCCGGTGTTGAGGACGGTCTTGGGCTCGAAGAGAAGGACGTGCGCCTCCTCCGCGGCGACGGGCTTGTGCTCGACGCCGCGTGGGATGATGACGAACTCGCCCTCGCCGAGTCGCACGTCGCCGTCGCGCAAGCGGATGGTGATTTCGCCTTTGACGACGAAGAACATCTCGTCCTCGTCATCGTGCTTGTGCCAGACGAACTCGCCGCGGAGCTTGACGAGCTTGACGTAAGCGTCGCCCACTTCGCCCGCGATCTTCGGGCTCCAGTGCTCGCTGAAGAGCCCGAACTTCTCAGACAGATTGACCTTCTCAATCATCTCTATACCCTTGCCTTCAATCGAGCGTGCGCAGGACGGCGCGCGCGGGTGCCCCGTCGCCGCTGCCGGCCGCGACCTTGAGCGGCAGGCAGCAGAGTTCGTAGAGCCCGGGTTCAACCGCGCGCAGGTCGAGCCCTTCGACGATGACGACGCCGGCCGAGAGCAGCGCGAGGTGCGTCTCGAAATCTTCGGAGCCGAACTTCTCGACCGAAAGGTAGTCGAAGCCGACGAGCCGCACGCCGGCCGCGACGAGCGCGCGCGCCGCCGCCGGCTCGATGTAAGCGAAGTCCTCGCGGAACTGCCCGCGCGGGTCTTCCCAGAGGGCGGAGTTGCGCGTCTTGAAGAGCACGCGCGTCGCCCCCTGAAGCGACTCGGGTCGCACGTGGCTCTCTTCAACCGCGTCGGCGTCCGGGGGAATCTCGACGATGCGCGCCGGGCCTAAGAGCGCGTCGAGCGGCAGGGAACTGATGCCGGGTGCGCCCTCGATGAAGTGCGCAGGCGCGTCGATGTGCGTCCCGGTGTGTGCGCCGAAGTTCAGCACCGACACGTTCGCGCGGTCGCCGCGGGCAATCGCGCTCCACGACCCGACCTCCAGCCCGGGGTCGCCCGGGTAGGTCGGCGTCTCGCCCGGCGTGATGGACACGCTGATGTCGTAAATCTGCATGGGTGAGGTGCATGGTATGTGCGTGCAAGTTGGCTGTCAACGAAGCGCGAGCGGCGGTCGGAGCGTCATGTTGCGGGGCCGTGCGTGTGTGGGTTAGCATCGACTCGGTCGTTCGTCGTGTTGAAACGGAGAAGCGTTGAGGAAAGTGTCGGAGACAGATTCCGGGTCGGGGGGCGCGCCGCGTGTGGCCGCGTCGAGCTATTTGAACACGGCGCCGCTCATCTGGAGCTTCGCGCGGGGCCGGCGGCGCGGCGAGGTGGAACTGGTGACCGACACGGCGCCCGCGCGCTGCGCCGACCTGCTCGCGCGAGGCCAGGTCGAGGCGGCGCTCGTGCCCGTCATCGAGTACCAGCGTTTGCCCGAGACGGCCGTTATCCCAGGCGTCTGCGTCGGCGCGCGCCGCGAGGTGCACAGCGTCGTTCTCGTCACGCGTGGGGTGCCGTTGAACGAGGTCGAATCGGTCGCGTTGAGCATCGAGTCGCGCACGTCGGCCGCGCTGGTCGAAGTCATCTTCCGCGAGTTCCTCGGGCGCGCGCCGCGGCTCGAACCGTTCGTGCCCGACCTCGCCAACATGCTCGAACGCCACGACGCGGCGCTCGTCATCGGCGACCCGGCGATGACGTTCGAGCGCGAGGGCTTGCGCGTCTACGACATGGCGGCGCTCTGGCGCGAGTTCACAGGGCTCGGCTTCGTCTTCGCGATGTGGATGGCCGACGCGGGCGCGTCGGAGAGGGTTCGCGCTGTAGATTTCGCCGCCGCGCGCGACGAGGGACTGGCCGCCGTCGAAGAGATCGCCGCCGAGTATGAGAGGGAACTGGGCCGCCCGCGCGCGGAACTCATCCGCTATCTCACCGCGAACATCTCGTTCGAGCTGAATGAAGAGATGCGCGCCGGACTCGAACTCTATTTCCAACTCGCGCACAAGCACGGTGTCATTCAGAACTTAAGGCCGCTGAAGTTTCTTGGCACGGGTGTTGATTGATAATCAGCGGCGGACGAAACGCGCCGCAATACTCGCGGGCGAGGGCGGGCCTGTAGGCAGAATGCGGATTTGAAATTTCAAATTTGAAATTTGCGATAACTTAAATGACTACGACAGACATTCAACCGATCCTCGACCGCGTGCTGGCGGGTGGGCGCATGACGGCGGAGGAGTGCGCGACGCTTCTCGAATCCTTCGACGTGGCGCGCATGGGCGTGGCGGCCGACGAGGTGCGGCGGCGCAAGCATCCCGAGGGCATCGTTACATACATCATCGACCGCAACATCAACTACACGAACGTCTGCAACGTCGTCTGCACCTTCTGCGCCTTCTACCGGCGTCCGGGCAAGCCCGACACGTACGTCCGCACGGTCGAAGACATCTGCCAGCGCATCGACGAGACCATCGCGCTCGGCGGGACGGGCGTGCTGATGCAGGGCGGGCTGCACCCGGATTTCGGCATCGAGTGGTACGAAGACCTCCTGCGCACGCTGCACGCGAAGTATCCGGACTTCCAACTTCACTGCTTCTCGCCGCCCGAGATACACAACATCCATCTCATCTCGAAGCTCTCGTACGAAGAGATTCTTCAAAGGCTGAAGGAGGCCGGCCTCTACAGCATGCCCGGCGGCGGCGGCGAGATTCTGGACGACGAGGTGCGCAAGCGCGTCTCGACCAAATGCACGACCGACGAGTGGCTTGACGTAATGCGCGCGGCGCACCGCGTCGGCTTACGCACGACGGCGACGATGATGTTCGGCATCGGCGACAGCACCGTCCATCGCGTCCGGCACCTCCAGCGCATACGCGACCTACAGGACGAGACGGGCGGCTTCACGGCCTTCATCCCCTGGACGTTCCAGCGCGAGAACACCGCGCTCGGCCGGAAGATAAAGGAGGAGTTGACGGGGATGGACTATCTGCGCATGCTCGCCGTCTCGCGCCTCTTCCTCGATAACGTAGACCACATTCAATCTTCCTGGCTCACACAGGGGTTGCGGCTCGGGCAGGTGGTGCTCCGCTTCGGCGCCGACGACATGGGCTCGATCATGATCGAGGAGAACGTCGTCTCGGCGGCCGGCGCGCACAACGAGGCGGACGAGAAGACGCTCCGCTATCTCATCCGCGAAGCCGGCTTCCGCCCGCAGCAGCGCGACATCCTCTACCGCCACGTCAATCGCGCAGAGTCGTCCAAACAGGACGCCTCCGACTCTGCCACCCTCCGCGAACTGACCGTCGCCTTCGCCGACTGAGTCGGATTGATTCATTTCGTCATTTGTTCATCGGGTCATTGTCAATTAGATCAATGACCCGATGAACAAATGAGTCAATCCCTCAATCACTTTGGGTGACATGGCGGCGGCCGACAAGATACAATCCAGTTTCCCGGTTCTATTTTCAGGTTTGGGTGGACTCGCGGGGCAGGGGTTTATCCGGCGTCGGGTGCGCCGGGGGGCAGGGCTAAGGTCACGACTTTTGAATGCTTTACGACTTCGAGCTGGGCGGAAGACGTGTGCGGCTGTGGCAGCGTCGGGGCGAGAGTTACGGCCACGTGTTGATGAAGGCGCTCGGGTACGCGATGTTCGTCGGGCGTTACCCGAACCTTGAAGTCGAGCTGCCGGTGGGCCTGCGTTACAAGCCCGACCTCGTCTCTGTGAACGAGGCGGAGGGCGGGCGGCCCGGCGCGGGCGCGCGCTTTCGCTTCTGGGGCGAGTGCGGGATGGTCTCGATGCGCAAGGTCGCGTGGCTCCTCAAGCACGGCGACGCGGAGCGTCTGGTGCTCTTCAAGATCGGTAGCAGCGTCAAGGCGTACACGCACGAGCTGCGCGACTCGGTCGAGCCGCGCTACCGAGGGGACGGCCGCCTGACGCTCGTCAACTTCGCGCCGGATATTGCGGAGCGCGCGGCCGAACGCAGAATCGAGAGCGTGCCCGCGAGCTGGTACGAGCAGATTGAAGTGTGAGGGTTGCTTGTTCCGATGGAGGAGCAGAACGACATAAACATTCGCGAATGCACGACGGTCGAGGAGTTCGACCAGTGTGTGCGCTTGCAGCGCGAGGCGTTCGGACTGCCCGACCTGGAGCTGTCGCCGCGGCGCCACCTCATCGTCGCGCGCAGCGCGGGCGGCTTCACGCTCGGCGCGTTCGACGGCGAGCTGATGGTCGGCTACGTCCTCAACCAGATCGCCGTCCGCAGGAGCCCTGCTACGAGCGCGGAGGAGACCGCCGGTTACTCGCACATGATGGCCGTGGCGAAGGAGTACCAGAACCGTGGCGTCGGCGCGCGACTGAAGTGGGCGCAGCGCGCCCGCGTCGTCGCGGAGGGGCGGCGCTTCATCTGGTGGACGTGGGACCCTGTGCAGTCGCGCAACGCGCACTTCAACTTGAATCGGCTCGGCGTCGTCGTGCGCCGCTACGCAGTCAACTATTACGGCACAGACTATTCGACCGTCACGGGTAAGTTCGGTGAGCCGCTCGGCCTCGACAGCGACCGCCTCGTCGCCGAGTGGGAACTGGACTCGCCCCGGGTCGAGGCGCTCGCGCGCGGCGAGGCTCCCGCGCCGAAGGGCGAGCCCGAAGCGTCCGTCGCCATCCCCCCGAACTGGGGCGCACTCGTCCGCGAAGACCTGGCGGCGGCACGCGCAGAACTCCTCCGCGTCCGCGAGGAGTTCCAGGCGGCCACAGCCTCCGGCCTCGTCTGCGCCGGCTTCGAGCGCGACCCGTCGGCGCCGCGATACCTTTTTTATGGTGAATAGTAAATGGTAAATGGTGAATGGAAATTGTCCTGAACCATTCACCATTTGCCATTCACTATTCACCCCAAAGCATATGTCTTTTACACGCTTCGACCGATACGTTGACCGGCACGCGCGCTCCTTTACGGAGCGCTTGCAGGAGCTGTGTCGGATGCCGTCGGTGGCTGCGCGCGGGACGGGGATGCGCGCGATGGCCGAGAAGGTCGAGCAGGCTTTGCAGCGCGTGGGCGCGGGCACGCGCAGTTTCAAGCAAGGCAGCGGCTACCCAATCATCTACGGCGAGTGCGGCGCCGGGCCGCGCTGCTTCCTCGTCTACGGTCACTACGACGTGCAGCCGGTCGGGCAGTTGACCGAGTGGTCTTCCGGCCCCTTCGCCGCCGTCATCGACAATGGCCAGCTCCGCGCGCGCGGCGCGTCGAACAGTAAGGGCGACTTCCTCGCACGCGTCGCCGCGGTCGAGGCGTACCAGAAGACCTACGGCAAGCTCCCCGTCTGCCTCCGCTTCGTCGTCGAGGGTGAGGACGGGTTGGCGAGCCCGAGCCTCTATCGTTTTGCGGCCGAGAACGCGGAGCTACTGCGCGCCGACGGCTGCATCTGGGATGACGGCTACAAGGACACCAAAGACCGCCTCGTCATCAACCTCGGCTTCAAGGGCATCGCCTTCCTTGAGCTGCGCTGCTACGGCGCGCGCACAGACCTCCACTCGAAGTGGGGCGGCATCGTCCCGAACCCCGCGTGGCGGCTGGTGCAGGCGCTCGCCACGGTGCTCTCGCCGAAGGGCGTCATCACCATCGACGGCTTCGGCTCGCACGTCGCACCGCTCACGTCCGAAGACCGGCAGATGTTGAAGACCATCGAGCTGGACGAGGCGGGCCTGCGCCGCGAGTTCCGCATCGGCTCGTGGCTGCACGGGATGACGGGGCGAGAGCTAGCGAAGGAACTCATCTTCGGCCCGACCTGCACCATCTGCGGCATACGTACGGGCCACACCGAGGCCGGCGCGAAGACTGTGCTCCCGGGCGCGGCCACCGCGCGCCTCGACTTCCGGCTCGTGCCAGACCTCACGCCCGAGTTAATCGTCGAGCTTCTGCGCAGGCACCTCGACAAGCGCGGCTTTCAGGACGTGGAGATCATCGAGTTGGGCTCGGCGCCCTACGCGAAGTCCTCGCCCTCCTCGATGGTGGCGCGCGCGGCCATCGAGAGCGCGGGCGAACTGTACGGCGGCGAGCCGGTCATCTACCCGCTCGACCCTGCGAGCGGCCCCGTCGGCGCCGTCTGCGGCGCGAACCAGCCGCCGATGCCCGTCGTCTCCTTCGGCGTCAGCTACTTCGGCTCCAACCCCCACGCGCCCGACGAAAACATCCGCCTCGACGACTTCATCCAGGGCATCAAATACTTCGGCCGCGTCATCCACCGCCTCGCCACCCTCGAAGAGGAAGACCCGACACCCAAACGCACACGCGAGCCCATCGCCCTGCTCAACAAGTAAAGTGTAAGCTCGCGCTTCGTCGGGTCATTTAACTCGACCGCGTTGCGCGTCCGTGCGCTTGTGCTTATGATGAACAGGACTGTTTCCAACTTTAATTTCAGGGTGTGACTGCCAACTTGCCGACCGCAGCCAAGAGCATCGAAGCAGAGATTAAGAAGCTTCGTGAGGAGGTTCTCCATCACGAGGAGCTGTATTACGTCCATGACCGGCCGGAGATTTCGGACGTGGAGTATGACGCGCTGGTGGAACGCCTGCGCGCGTTGGAAGAAGCGCATCCGGAATTTCAGACGCCGGACAGTCCGACCTTGCGCGTCGGCGGGCGGCCCGCCGTGGGGTTCGCGGAGTACGTCCACCGGCGGCCGATGCTCTCGCTCGACAACAGCTACAACATCGAAGACCTGCGCGCCTTCGACGAGCGCTGCCGCAAGCTCGCCGACGGCCGCACCTTCGAGTACGTGGCCGAGCTGAAGATCGACGGCCTCTCGCTCTCGGTTCACTACGAGAACGGCCTGCTCGCGCGCGGCGTGACGCGCGGCGACGGACGCGTCGGCGAGGACGTGACACAGAACGTGCGCACCATCCGCAGTGTGCCGCTGCGCCTGAAGGGCTCGGCCGAGGGCGAGGCGGAGGTCGAGGTGCGCGGCGAGGCATATCTGTCGCGCAAGGCGTTCGAGCGCATCAACGCCGAGAGGGAGGAGGCGGAGGAGGCGAAGTTCGCCAACCCGCGCAACGCGGCCGCCGGCACCATCCGACAGCTCGACCCGAAGGTCGTCGCGCGCCGACGGCTCGACCTCTTCGCCTACGACATTCTGCGCGGCGAGCGCAAGCCCTTCGCGACGCATTGGGAGGCGCTCGAATGGTTGGCCTCGGCGGGCTTTACGGTCAACCCGCACCGCGCGAAGTGTTCCGACATCGAAGAGGTCATCCGATTCTGTAACGAGATGGAGGCCGAGCGCGACCGGCTCGCGTACGAGATAGACGGCGTGGTCGTCAAGGTCAACTCGACGGCCTTGCAGGACGAGTTCGGCGCGACGGCAAAGGCGCCGCGCTGGGCCATCGCTTACAAGTATCCCGCGCGGCAGGCGACGACGCAGGTCGAAGATATCATCGTGCAGGTCGGGCGCACGGGCGCGCTCACGCCGGTCGCGCTCCTGACGCCCGTCCAGCTCGCGGGCACGGTCGTGGCGCGCGCGACGCTGCACAACGAGGACGAGATCAAGCGGCTCGACGTGAGGGTCGGCGACACGGTCAACATCGAGAAGAGCGGCGAGATCATCCCGAAGGTCTTGAGCGTCGTTAAGTCGCGCCGCCCACGCGGGACGAAGCCTTACGAGTTCCCGACGAGCTGTCCCGTGTGCGGCGGCGTCGTCTCGCGCCCGGAGGGTGAGGTCGTCTCGCGCTGCGTCGCCGCGGACTGTCCCGCGCAACTTAAAGCGCGTCTGCTCCACTACGCCTCGCGCCGCGCGTTGAGGATTGAGGGCTTGGGAGACGCTCTGGCCGAGCAGTTCGTGCAGACGAAGATGGTGCACGACGTGGCAGACCTCTACAAGCTGACGCAGGAGGACGTGGCCGGGCTCGAACGCATGGCGGAAAAGTCCGCGTCGAACCTCCTCTCACAGATAGAGGCGAGCAAGGGGCGCGACCTGCCGCAGCTCGTCTACGGCTTAGGCATTCGCCACGTCGGCGAGCGCACGGCCGCGCTGCTCGCGCGCCACTTCCGCTCGCTGGAGGCGCTCCGGACGGCCACGGTCGAACAGATCGACGACATACATGAGATAGGGCTGACCGTCGCGCAGTCCGTACGCGACTGGTTCGACGACGAGGGGAACGTCCAGCTCTGCGAGCGCCTGCGCGCGGCCGGCGTGCGGACTGAGCTTGTGAGGGGCGGCGCCGGGGCACAGTCGGACGAGGCTTTCGCGGGCAAGCAGTTCGTGCTGACGGGCAGGCTTGAGACGTTGACGCGCGACGAAGCGCGCGCGTTGATCGAGGCGCGCGGCGGGCGCGTGACCTCGACCGTGAGCAAGAAGACCGACTATGTCGTCGCGGGCGAGGAGGCGGGCTCCAAGCTCGACAAGGCGCAGGCGCTCGGCCTCCGAATCCTGAGCGAAGCAGACTTGCGCGCGTTGCTTGGCTGAGTCATGCGGTTCGACCTTCTTCCAACGCTCGCCCTCGTCTTCTACTGCGCGACGTTCGTGGCGGAGAAGATTCTGCTGCGCGGGCGGCGTGTGCAGACGAAGCTGGACAGGGGGTCGCTCAAGGCGTACGACGTGTCGGGGGCTTTGTCGATACCGTTGGGCATCGTGCTCGGCTTGACGGACTACGGGAGGGTGCGTGCGTTCGAGCCGTACGTGGCGGCGGCGGGGCTCGTGCTGCTGTTGACGGGGACGGCGCTGCGGTGGGCGGCGATACGCGCGCTGTGGAGATACTTCACGGTCAACGTGTCGATACTGGAAGGGCAGAGGGTCATCAAGCAAGGGTTGTACGGAGTGGTGCGGCACCCCGCGTACACGGGGCTGCTGCTGCGCTACCTCGGCTTCGGGCTGGCGTTCGCGAACTGGCTGAGCGCGGCGCTCATCTTCCTCCCGCTGCTCTGCGTGACCGTCTACCGCATATGCGTCGAGGAAGCGGCGCTGCGCGAACACTTCGGCGAAGAGTACGCCGACTACGCGTGCGCGACGAAACGTCTGGTGCCGGGGATTTACTAAATCAGTTTTCAGTGAATGAGAGTAAAGACAATTAACCACCGCAGACACAGCGTGAAGCAATATCTCAACAAGCTGTGTCTCCGTGTCTGCGGTGGTTAATTCCTTCTCATTGCTATGAAGGGATGATGATGACAAAAGGGAACGAAACGGGGCTGAGACTGTCTTACACCGTCTTCTGCGACGATGTGCGTCTGGAGGTCGGCAACAAGCTCTCGCTGATGGGAGTCTTCCACCAGATTCTGGTGCAGCACTTCCCTGTGACGGTGATGAAGTTCGCCGTCGTCACGCAGTGGCGCGGCGACGGGCGCCACCTCTCCGAGGTGCGCATCCTGACCGAAGACCGGCAGCAGGCCGTTGTCCTCGCCGAGCCCTCACCGTTCGAGATAGCCTCGGGCGGCGTCGCCAACAACATCAGCTTCTTCTTCAACGTCGAGTTCCCCGCGCCCGGCCGCTATCACGTCCAGACGCTCATCGACTCCTCCCTCGCAGACGAACAGGAGATGACACTCGTCCTCGTAGACCACAACGGCGCCCCCGCGCCCGACGCCACCTCCGAGGCAGTCAACTGAAGCCGTGGCCGAAGACAGGGAAGGGGTTTCCGTGAGACTGCAACAACTCTTTATCATCGTCCTCCTGACGGCGTTGGCGCACGCGAGCGTCGCGGCGCAGGCCCGCAGCAGACGCAGAGTCCCTGCGCCCGCGGCGGAGTCGTTCGTCGGCATCGAGGCGATTGACTTCGAGAACTACGAGTACCCTCTGAACGGGCAGACGTACAAGCTCGTCGGCGGCTACTACGCAGGGAACAACGCGCAGGGCGCGCAGTGGGAGCTGCGCGTGGCCGAAGTCGCTTACTACGGCGACCTGACGGGCGACGGCAAGAACGAGGCGGTCGTCGTTCTCAGCTACGGCCCGGTCGGCGGGCCGCACACGGTCGAGGCGCGCGTCCACACACTGCGCGGGGGGAGGCCCGCGCTGCTCACGACCTTGCCGGTGGCGGACACGCTCGACTGCGAGTTAGACCACTACGTTGACTTGGATGAGGGCAAGCTGCGGGTCGAACGCATCTACGGGCGCGCGGGGTGCTGCGACCACAATGAGGTCAGCGAGTTCCGCTGGAACGGACAACGCTTTATCCCCGTCGGCGCCCCGAAGACCATGCCTTGCCGCTGCATGTGACGCAGCCGGCGCGAGAGACTTTAATTTACGGGAGGAAGATAGATGCAGAAGATAACGACGTTCCTGTGGTTCGATAAGGAGGCCGAAGAGGCCGCGAACTTTTACGTTTCGCTCTTTAAAGACTCTGAGATTAAGAGCGTGAGCCGCTACCCTTCGGAAAGTGAAGAGGTGACGGGTCAGCCCGAGGGCGCGGTGATGACCGTCAAGTTCCAGCTCGACGGGCAGGAGTTCATCGCCCTCAACGGCGGGCCGCAGTATAAGTTCAACGAGGCCATCTCGCTCGTCGTCAACTGCGAGACGCAGGCGGAGATTGACGAACTCTGGTCGAAGCTGACCGAAGGCGGCGCGGAAGTGCAATGCGGCTGGCTCAAAGACAAGTACGGCCTCTCCTGGCAGATCACCCCGCCCGTCTTAATCGAGATGCTGCAAGACAAAGACCGAGAGAAGGCGGGCCGGGTCATGAATGCGATGCTTCAGATGAAGAAGATCGACATCCCAACTCTTGAAAAGGCATACAGAGGGGACGCATGAGTCCGTCGAGTGTGCTCCGGCCTCTGTCGAGAGGCCGGAGCCGGCCGTCGAGAGTACTCCGGCGGCTGTCGAGATGACTGCGACGGGTGTTGAGACGACATTTCCGCGTGTCGAAATAGTTCCGGTGCGTGTATAGACGATTCAAACGCATGTAGAGATGACTTGTGAGCGGGTTGAATTTATCCGGGCGGCTGTGAAAATAAATCGCACTTATGCAAAACCAATTCCGGCGCGTGTAGAGATAGCTCCGACGACTGTTGAATTTATCTGTAACGCTGCAAAGATAAACCGCGCTTATATAAAATCGACTCCGACGCCTGTAGAATTTATTTGCACGGCCGCAAAATAAATATAACTAACGCTCAAGAGGACTCCGAAAGATTGTGCATCTATTCTGGAAACACTCGTGATAACATTGGGCCTCTTCAAGCGGTTCCGGCAGGGTCTAAATAAGTTTCGGCGCGCGTAAAACCGCTCCGGTCGGATGTCTAAGCCTTCTTTCTCCTCATATGTATCTGTCATTCTGGCGTGAGAGTTCTTCTCGCCGTTTGAAGTACGAACCTAAGGGGGTTGCAAGGGGTGCCCCAAAGCACCCTCACCTCATCAACGCCTGACTTCTGGAGACACTCACATGAACGATCAAGAGAAACGTTCACTCGACACGTTCAAGCGCGTGCGCGACTTCGACGCCGCGCACGAGGGGCTCTTCCCTGCGGGCACGCTGGCGCGCGACCTGTTCGACACGATGGGCGGCGTCATCAACGACCTGGAGGGGCACGCCGCTACAGAGTCCGAAGGGCGCGGCGCGGCGCGGCAGGGCACTGTGAGCAAGGCGGTTGCGAAAGCGTCGATCATCGAAGACCTGGGGATACTGCGCCGGACGGCGCGCTCGATGGGTTCCGTCGCGCCCGGGATCGAAGAGCAGTTCCGCGTCCCGCCCAGACAGGATGGCGAGGAGCTGCTCATCAACGCGCGGGCGGCCCTGGCCGCGGCCGAGCCCTTCAAGGCCGAGTTCCTGCGGCGCGAGGTGCAGGCGCGTGTCTTCCAAGACCTCGCGGCCAACATCAACGCCTACGAGGCGGCACTCACCGAACAGAACACGGCGAAGGAGAAGCGCGTCACAGCCACCGCCTCGATTGATGCGGCCATCGAACGCGGCACGGACACCCTCCGCCAGCTCGACCCCATCGTCCGCAACAAGCTCCACAACAACCCCGCGACCCTCGCCGCCTGGCTCAGCGCCAAACGCGTCGAACGCGCCCCTCGCCGCAACCACAACAACACACCACCCACGCCCCAAACGCCTGAAGAGTAAACCCCAACCGCCCGGCACCAATCCGGGCGACAACATTGAACCTAACCGCCGTGGTGCTCGGAGGAAGCATTTGCTTCCTCCGAGCACCACGGCGCGCTACACACGCCGGAAGAAACTCTCATTACATAGAAAAAGGGGGCCGCCGTGCCCTTTCGGCGACCCCCAACCCGCCACAGTGAGGCGGCGGTTGCGGCACTTCCTTCTCGAAAGGCGTGCCAGCATTAACTGGAAACCAGAATCCCCATAAACCTCACCCCCTATGGTATATTTCCGCGCGTTCGTGTCTTTGAAAATAAGGCAACGGTCGTATGCGTAGCTCATCCTCAAGAGTGGAGTAATGAGCATCGCCGTTGAGAGGCTAGGACTCACGGCGAATCGGTTACGCAGCGATACTCTAACCGAAGTTTCGGTTAGATGCAAGCTGTCGGGAGGAGACTCCTGATGGCTAGAGGTGCGCGCCTGAAGCCCAATCGGCTGTCAGAAAAGCTTATTCAGATACGGATGGGCCTCGGTCTTTCCCAAAACGAGCTAATTAGAATGCTTGAAATAGACCTCACGCAAAACAGGATTTCCGAATACGAGACCGGCAAAGGTGAACCGCCGTTACCTGTTCTTTTGAGGTATGCACGACTGGCAGGAATCAGCACGGACGTTCTGATAGATGATGAGCTAGACCTACCGGCAAAGCTGCCAGTGAAGACGAAGCACAAATAGATTCACCCCCCGCACGGTGGTACCTGTACCGGGATGTGTTATATAAGGATTCGTTTTCATCAGACGACAGCCCCTTCTATTTTCCGATGTACGAACTAAAGAACAATCCCAATCTTCAGGCCAACGTCCTGCCGGGTGATTGCCTGAAAGTCCTTAAAGAGTTTCAGGACTCCAGCATTAATCTGGTGGTCACATCACCGCCGTATGCGGACCAGAGGGCGTCAACATACGGAGGGCATAAGCCGGAAGAATATGTTGAATGGTTTCTGCCCATAGCGGACGAGCTTTACAGAGTCTTGAAACCTACCGGAACCTTCATCCTCAATATCAAGGAGAAGGCGACGGGCGGGGAACGACACACCTACATCATCGAGTTGATCTTAGAGATGCGGAAGCGAGGCTGGCTCTGGACGGAAGAGTTTATCTGGCATAAGAAGAACTGCTACCCGGGCAAGTGGCCGAACCGCTTCCGCGACGCCTGGGAGCGATGCCTCCAGTTCAACAAGGAGAAGAAGTTCGATATGTACCAAGAGGCGGTTATGGTCCCGATGGGTGACTGGGCCAAGACCCGCCTTAAGAATTTGAGCGAGACTGACAAGGCGCGCGATAACTCCAAAGTGGGTAGTGGGTTCGGTAAGAACGTCTCTAACTGGGTCGGCAAGGAGTTCGTTTACCCGACAAACGTGCTGCACCTTGCTTCAGAGTGCAGCAACAAGGGGCATAGCGCCGCATATCCGAAGGAACTGCCGGCGTGGTTCATCAAACTCTTTACCAGAGAAGGGGACTGGGTGCTTGACCCGTTCGTCGGCTCGGGCACTACTTGTGTGGCCGCTATAGAATTGGGCAGAAACTCCGTCGGTATCGAGTCGAAGGAAGAGTATTACCAACTGGCTCTTTCAAATGTCGAAGAGGCTTTGCGGATTCCCACCCAGCCTTCGCTCTTATGACCTCATCACAGTATCAGGACTACTACGAGTACCTGGCCGAGCACGTCATTACTCCCTTCTACAACAAGCGCTTTGCGGACTTGCAATCGCTAAGCCTGCAAAGCGTGCTGAAGCGGAAAAATCCTTACCTCTTCAAAGCCAAGAATATCGAACTGGCCGGAGACTTGGTGAAAGGCATCGTGGATGCCTTTCTGTCCTCTCAGGAAGAGACTATCTTCGGCAATCTCCTCGAAGGATTCGCAATCTTCGTGTCCTCGCGCCTCGACGGGGGCATTAAGTCTGCGCGGAAGAGCCTGGATTTAGAATTCAAGAGAGGTGACAGCTACTTTATCGTGGGCATCAAGTCAGGCCCGAATTGGGGCAACAGCGACCAGGTAAACCGCATGAAGGATAATTTTAAGGCGGCCAGAGTTTCACTCCGCGCGGAGGGAGTAAAGGAGGAGATTGTCGCCGTCAACGGGTGCATCTATGGGAAAGACCGCAATCCCTTAAAAAGAGACGCCGACCCGGATAAGACCTACTTCAAATATTGCGGTCAGGATTTCTGGGAATTTGTCTCGGGTGATCCAAACCTGTACCGCGAAATCATTGTGCCGATTGATAAAGAGGCGAAGGAGAAGGACGAAAACTTTAAAAGAGCCTATACCGTCAAGGTCAATGAGATGACCGAGGATGTTATGAAGAGCTTTATGACCGCCCACCAGATCGACTGGATTAAACTTGTGGATTTCGTCTCTGAGAGAAACGCTCGATGAATTATTCCACAGGCTCCAGGTATTCGCTGTAGAGACCGTCCTACTAAAAGCCCCTGACAGGGTATATGGACGCGGCACAGGACTCCAGCGCCGGCGAACATTTCTGCTCACCGATTAAGCCGGGAAGTCCTGCGTGTGATTGTGGGTGATGCGGATGAGAGGACTCGAACCTCCACCTAGTTGCCTAGACTAGCTCCTGAGGCTAGCGCGTCTACCAATTCCGCCACATCCGCGTGCGGGGAGTTGTGATATTAAAGGCGGGGTTCGAGGGGTGTCAAGCGGAGCCTCCGAAACGAAAAAGTAAGCCCGGGCGGCGAACCGTCCGGGCTTACTTGTAACCCCCCTTGCTCGAAACCCGAACCGGCTTAGTAGCCTCTGGCGCCGTCGTTGAAGCCGTTCTCGAAGCCGCGGCGGAAGTACTGCTGGTACGTGTAGCGGTCGCCGTAGCGCGAGTTGTAGTCCTTGTCGGCATTGCGGTACGCGCTGAAGTCGTTGAGGTTGCGGTAGCCACCCCGGTTGCGATTCTTGCGGCCTTCCTTGAGGCCCTCGTTGTAGCCGGCGTTCAGAGCGGTCTGCTGCGACTGCGAGTAGTTGCCGTAGCCGCGGTTGCCGTAACCACGATTGCCGTAACCGCCGTAGTTGCCGTAACCGTTGTTGCGCTGCTGCTGCTGGATGATGTACGCGTCGCGCTGGTCATAGTCGCCATCGCCGTCGCGGTCGCGCGGGTCACGGGTGTAGACGCCGCGCTGCTGCCGCTGCTGCTGGCGGATGTATTCGTCGCGACGGTCATAGTCACCGTCACCGTCTCGGTCGCGTCGCGCCTCGCGTCTATCCTGACGCCGCTCGCGCCGATCTTCGCGCCTTTCCCTGCGCCACGAACCGTCCTGCGCGCTCGCCGTGGCCGCCGGCAGTAAGAGGAAGAGTCCGAGCGCCAGCATGAGCGCCCTCGTTACATAACCCTTGCCGTCACCCCTCATCTTTAACCCTCCTAAAGTCTCCGTCAACGGATAGCAAATATTTTCAAATCGAAGCCCGCCGGCATAAAATACAAGCGCCGTGCCACACGCGCGCGCGCAAAAGCGCCCGAAAAAGTCCCGTGCTCCTAACACTTGGCGCGGGCCGGCACACGAAACAGTGTCGGCGCTTCCTGTATCGTGTACGAAAAGGGGCGCGGTTTGAGACGCCCGCGTACGGGTCGGTTGCGGCCCTCGGCGCGCGCTTGTTATAGTCGGAGGCGTCCACAACGGAATCGCAATAATGAGTGCAGAGGCGGGGCCAGAAGGGTCAGATGTGCGCGCGCGGGCCGCGGAAGTTTTAGCTCGCGTCGAGCGCGCAGCGCGGCGCGCGGGGCGCGACCCCTCGGGCGTGAGGCTCGTCGCCGTCAGCAAGACGCACCCGGCGGCGCTTGTCCAAGAGGCCGCGGCGTCGGCGGGGCTTACGGAGTTCGGCGAGAACCGCGTGCAGGAGGCCGAGGGGAAGATAGCTTCTCTGAAAGACGTGCCGGGCTTACGCTGGCACCTCATCGGACACCTCCAACCGAACAAGGCGCGTAAGGCCGTGCGTCTGTTCGACCTGATTCACACGGTCGAAACGGCCGCGCTGGTGGAGAGGCTCGAACGCATCTGCGCCGAAGAGGGGCGCGAGCGGCTCGAAGTGCTCGCGCAGGTGGACCTCGCGGGCGAGGCGTCGAAGAGCGGCGCAACCGCGGAGGAGCTGCCGGCGTTATTTGAAGTGTTCGGGCGCTCGTCGCGCGTCCACTGTAGGGGCTTAATGACCCTCCCGCCGTTCTTCGAGGACGTGGAGAGGGTCAGGCCCTTCTTCCGGCGCCTGCGCGAACTGCGCGACGAGTGGGGCGCACGCGGCGCGTTCGGGGAAGAGAGCGGCGAGCTTTCGATGGGCATGAGTCACGACTACGAAGCGGCAATCGAGGAGGGCGCGACGCTAGTGCGCGTCGGGACGGCCGTCTTCGGCGCTCGCGGATGAAGGAATGTCGATGAGCCCTCTACAGGTCAGAGAGATATTCGAGACGATCAATCTGTTCGTCTTCTACGCGATTGCGGCGATCATCCTCGTCGTCATCGTGCTGATGCTGGCGCGCCTGATTCTGAACAAGGCCGACCTCAACCCCTTCAGCCGCCCCGTTATCATGGTCAGGCGCTGGACAGACCCTCTGGTCAACCCCGTGCGCCGCCCGCTCGTGCAGATGGGCATCAGCCCGAACGTGACGCCGCTGGTCGTCATCCTCGTCGCCATCCTGCTCGGCTACTTCGCCACGCAGTTCATCGGTACCACGCTCTTTACGATTCAGGGGCTCATCACCAGCGTGCAGCTCGGCCGGCCCATCGCCATCGTCGGGTATATCATCTACGGCATCCTCGCGATGTATTCGCTCATGATCTTCATGCGCATAGTCATCTCCTGGGGCGTGAGTCCGCACAACCGTCTGCTGCACTTCCTCATCCGCGCGACCGAGCCGTTGCTCGGGCCGTTCCGCCGCGTCATCCCGCCGGTGGGCTTCTTCGACCTCTCGCCCATCGTCGTCCTCTTCCTGCTCGACCTTTTGCAGCGCGCCGTCTTCGCCACGCTGCTCCGCATGTAAGAGGTGATCGGCCACAGGGAAGAGAGCGGCTCTCTCGTCTTCGCGGTGCGGGTCGTGCCGCGCGCGTCGAAGACCGCCGTCGCGGGCGAGCATGACGGCGCGCTCAAGGTGCGCGTGGCGGCGCCGCCCGTCGAGGGCGCGGCCAACACGGAGCTGACGCGCTTCCTCGCACGGCGGCTCGGCGTGTCCGCGGGCTCGGTTGAGGTAGTCGGCGGCTACACCTCGAAAACGAAGGTCGTGCGTGCGGTGGGGGCGAAGGCGGCAGACCTCTTGCGGCTGGCGGCCGGGGACTAGGGCGGCGGGGCCGCAGTACAAGTCGCGCGCGCGGTGTGGTATATTCCCGACCCGCTTCAACATACAAACTCAGCCAAGGAACTCATCAAGATGTCCGGACACTCGAAGTGGCACACTATCAAGCACAAGAAGGGCGCTTTGGACGCCAAGCGCGGCAAGGTCTTCACCAAGCTGATTAAGGAGATTTCGGTCGCGGCGCGCACGGGCGGCGGCGACCCGGACGCCAACGCGCGCCTGCGCAAGGCCGTCTCAGACGCCAAGGGCGCCAACATGCCCAACGACACCATCGCGCGCGCCATCCGCCGCGGCACCGGCGCCGAAGAGGGCGTCTCCTACGAGGAGATCACCTACGAGGGCTACGGCCCCGGCGGCGTCGCCGTGATGGTCGAGTCGATGACGGACAATCGCAACCGCACCGTCGCCGAGATTCGTCACATCTTCGGGAAGAACGGCGGCAACCTCGGCACGGCCGGCGCGGTCAACTGGATGTTCGAGAAGAAGGGCTACATCGTCGTCGCGAAGGACGCGAAGCCCGAGGACGAGCTGTTCGAGATCGTCACCGACGCGGGCGCCGAAGACCTGCGCGACGACGACGAGAGTTTCGAGGTCATCACCGCGCCCGACGACTTCGACGCCGTGCTCGAAGCCGTCAAGCAGGCCGGCATCGAGCCGCAGGTCGCCGAGGTCGAGCTGGTGCCGAAGGAGTACAAGAAGCTCGAAGGCGCCGAGGCCCGCCAGATGATTAAGCTGATGGAGGCGCTCGAAGACCACGACGACGTGCAGAAGGTCTCCGCCAACTTCGACATGGACGAGGCCGACATGGCCGGGGCGTGAGTAGACCACAACCTGACACCGAAACGAGGCGGGCGCGGACTAACTTTAAATCCGCGCCCGCCTAACTTTTCGCGTCACCCTCGACCAACGCAACAGTTCGTTGCGACCTCAAGGTGTCGGCTTCAATGCAAATATTTCTTCGCTCGGAGAACGGGAAACCTCAATCTCCTTTTCCACGCTAATGTATCCCGGCGCGCTCACCCGCACATCATGGACGCCGAGAGGAAGTTTGAGGTCGAGTCGGCCGTAATCCCCGGATTGCTCTACAGAAGCACTTACAATTTCACCATCGATGTAGACCGTGGCACTCGCGGGGGAGACCATGATAACCACAGTGCCTAAGTTGTTAGAATCGCTACAGCCTTTGACCGTGACCGTCTGGGTGACGCCCGGCCTCGACGCCCCGGCGGGCGCGGCTGCCGCGGCCGGCCGCGCCGTGACCGTGTAAGTCCCCGGGGCCATGCCGGACAGGTTCCAGTCGTACATCGGGTAGCTGACGCGGCTGACGCCCCGCGAGCTGAACTTCCCGTCGTTGACCGTCACGTCAACCATCATGGTCGTGCGCACGGTGACAGTCACCGTGGAGTCCGTTGGTTCGTTGAGCTTGGGGTTGCTTGGGCAGACCGTGACTGTCTGCGGCTCGACCGACACATTGAACGCAGGTACGAGGGTGGGCGTCGGCGTGGGGGCGCCGCGACTCGGGAAGACGTATGACGCCGAGTTCGGGCAGCCCTCGGGAAGTCCCCCGACCGTCACCGTCACCGCGTTTCTGCCCGGGACGGTACGGTCAATCGCCACCAGTAGTATGGACTGGCTATCACCGCCTCGCTTGTTGACGTACCCTTGCGTGCCCCACGAGTAGGAGGCACCGCGCGGCGCCCCGGCGACGGAGACCGTGACCATCTCTCCGGCCGTCGTCGTGCCGAGTGAGTCGGCAGTTACGCGAAGCTCCGGACACGTCTGCGTTGGTGAGCCCGCCGTAACGGTGAAGGAGAGGCGCCCGCGGAGTTTGCTGCCGTCGTACAGGAGGAGTTCGGTCGGGCCGGGCGGCGCGTCAGGGGCGACGACGACGGTAGCCGTGAGAGAGTCGCTGTTCTGGTTAAGGGCAGAGTATGAAAGTCCGCGGCCCACGTTAAGGGTCTTCAACGTAATCTTGCTGCCGGGGTCGGCGGGGGCGATGCTCATTTTGCCGAAATCATACTCGCCGGGCGTCACCTCCCTAATCGTAACATCGACAGTCTGACCTTGCTTGACGGTCGTCGGCGTATAGGTGAAGTCGGGGTCGGTCGTCTGCTCGGGCGGGCGCGCGAGCAGGCGCGACATGAGGTCTGGGGGGAAGCCGCGGGTGTAGGCGTTATAGACGGGGCGTTCGAGCAGGAGGAGGAAGAGTCCCGTGAGGACTGCGACAGCGACGAGCGCGGCGGCGGGCGCGAGGCGGAGGCCGAAGGCGGCGACGCCGCGGCGGAAGAGTCTGTTGCGGACGGGCTCGGGCAGGGCTTCAGCGTGTTGGTTGTTCGTGATGTAGTTGAGGAAGACCGGCTCGGCGAGCGGGCTGCGCGCGGGGGCCTGTTCGAGTCTGCGGCTCAGGCGTCGGCTCCGACGCCACGCCGCGAGCCGTTCGCTCAGGCGCGTGATGAAAGACGCGTGTGTAAGCTCCTGCGCGGCCTGCTCCTCCGCGAAGCGCGGGCGTAGTCCCTGCTCGGGGGTTTCGAGGAAGGCGAGCAGAAGGTGTTCCAGTCTCTCACGCACGAGGCGGCGGCGCGCGCGCGGCATCTCTTGGACGAGTGTGCGCCGGAGCCATTGGGGCATCGTCCCGTTGCGGAACCAGGGGAGGCGCAGGAGTCTCGGCAAAACCTCTTCAACCTTGTGGCGCCCGAGCAGCTCGTAGGCGAGGAAGAGCGTCACGCTCCACTGCATGAGCGGGTAGACGGCGCAGGCGCAGAGCAGCTCGAAGCCCTCGGGGCCGAGGTAGCGGCGCAGGTGCGTGACGAGCCTGCGCGTCTGCGATGGGGACGGTGCGTCACGCTCCTTCCAGAGCGAGGGCTGCTCGCGGAGGATGTCTGGGTAGGGCGGCGTCTCGTCGAAGCCGGGCGCGCGCGTCGGGCGGCCGCCGGTGCTGACGGCATCGACCAGCAGGCGCAGGCCGTCGATGCTCGCAGGCAGAACCTTCAGCCCCTCGCGTTCGAGCGCCCACTCGCGGTACTCCCATTCGAGACGTGGAACAGGCGTGAGCAGAGCGCGCCCGCGCCAGTAGAGGAGCTGTTCGACGAAGGACTCGGGCCTGCCCGTCGTCGTGCTCAAAAGGCCCGTGCCGTCGCTGAAGATGATGAGGTAGTGGTCGGGGTGTCGCGCCGCGAGGTCGCTTAGAGAGAGCTGCGGCGAGTCGGCCCCGCCCTCGCGGCAGCGGCGCGGGTCGCCGTGGAAGTAGTATGTGTCGAGGTAGACATCATGCTCGGAGAGGCGCGCGACGATGTCGGAGTTGAACTGTGCGAGCTGGTCACCGAAGCCGACGCGGTCGATGAGGACGAGGTACTCGGGCAGCGTCCGGCGCCGGCCGTAGACGGGCGTGAACAGTCCGCCGCGCCCGGCGCTGGCGCGCACCGTGGCGCGCGCGTCCAACTGGCGCGACTCGACGCTGAGATAGTGGCGCAGGCCGCGCGCGATGGGGCGCAGCGCAGCGCTCTGGAAGACGCGCTCGCGCGCGCCGCGCACCTTGATCTTGTCGTAGCGCGGGCGCTCGCCGCGCCAACTCTCGGCGTCCCTGCGCCGTTGCCTGCGCCGCAGGACTTGCCACAGCCCCAATGCGGCGAAGGGCGGCACGAGCACGAGCGCGACAAGCGTGTTGAAGTTGCGCACCCAGAACCCGGCCGGGGGCGGCGGGTCGTTCAGCACTGTCTGGGAAAGGTCGTCCGCTTGAGTCTTGCCGCCCGCGGGCCTGTCCGCGTCCCACGCGACACCTACGTCCTGCTGCGTGATCGTTGGAAGGTATGCAACCTCAACGTCGTCGAGCGGCACGGGGACAGGTGTGGGGTCGGGCATGGGCGGGTCGAGGACGACGACCTGAGTCGGGTCTTCCTCATTCAAGTAAGCCTTGACGAAGTAGTAGGCGGCGAAGAGTGACGCCGCGACGACGAGCGCCGAGAAGGTGACGAGCAGCGTCCGTCTGTGTGCGGAGAGACGGCGGGCGACTCTTTCCCAAAGAGGCGGCGGCGGTGTGACAGGTGGTGGCGGCGGAACCTCGACGGGCAGCGGGGGCGGGGGCAATCCTTCCTTGCCCACCAGCCCCCGCTCGACCAGCCATTGCAGATACCTTTCCCGAAAATCCTCCTGCTGCGCGGGCGTGAAGCAGATGAGCGGCGCGAGCCATTCGCCGAGTTCGGGAAGCGTCGGCGGCAGCCCGCCGCGCGCGAAGAGCGAGCCGACCAACTCGTGCGCGGCGATGTGCTGCCGCGTCCCCAGACCGTACCCTTCGGCGCGCAGGCTCTCCAGAAGGTCGGGGAGACCTTCGAGGAAGGCGCTGAGCGTTTCGGGGTTGATGCGCCCGTGCGTGTTCATGGGGACTCTTCGGCGAAATCAACCGGCCTGGAGCAGCTCGTTCAGCGCGGGGCGCAGCGCGGCGTGATCGGCCGTATCCTTGGCGAGCACGCCGAGACTTGCCCTGACCTCCTCGGCGTGCTGCTTCAACCTGTCGCCGGGCTTCGCGCCGCGCTCGGCGAGGTAGAGGAGCCAGCCGAGCATCTCGGCCGTCGCGGGCTTCTTGTTCAAGCCTTCGAGCTTGCGCACGCGCTCGAAGAAGTCGAGCGCGTCGGAGAGGAAGGGGCTCCCCTCTGTGAACTGCCCGATGCGCGCGGAGACGATGCGCGCCAACTGCTCCTTCCCCGGAAACGCGATGTGATGATAGACGCAGCGGCGCAGAAAGGCGTCGGGCAGGTGCTTCTCGGAGTTGCTCGTCATGATGAGGACGGGGCGCAGCTCCTCGGGCGCGCGCACCTCGCGGTTGCCCAGCTCCTGCACCTTGAAGTACATGTGCTCGACCTCGTTAAGGATGTCGTTGGGGAAGTCGCGCGGCGCCTTGTCGATCTCGTCGATGAGGACGACCGAGCGGCGCCCGCGCCCCGGGTGCTGGAAGCCTTCGGGCAGCGCGTCGGCTACGCGCTCGGCGTCGTTGGCGTAGAGGATGGCGAGGCCGAGCGCGTTGTAAGAGAGGTAGTCGCGGTCTTCGAGCGAGCGGCCGGTCTGCACGGCCTGAAAGCGCGCAACCGTGTCGTAGGTGTAGAAGAGGTCGCGCGCGACGCTCGAAGACTTGGTCTCGAAGAGGAGCGGCGCGCCGTAGCCCAGCTCGCGGCTGACGCTGTAGGCGAGCTGCGTCTTGCCCGTGCCGGGCTCGCCCGTCAGCAGCAATGGCTGGCCGAGCAGCAGCGCCACGTTGACCGCCTTGACGAGCGCGGGGTCGGGCAGGTAGCGCCCGGGGTCTTTGAGCCGCCGGCGGTCGGGGGAGGGCAGCGGCGAAGGGCCGCCGGGCTCTCGTCCCTCACCGTTGTAGAAGGGGAACATCGCTCTCTCCTCGTGCGGTGCGTCAGGCGGCGGTGCCGGCCGCGCCGCACCTGTGGTTGGTGATGACGGCGTGGAGCTGCGGCGCGAGCCGCTCCAGAGGGATGCGCGTCAGCGGGTCGGGGTAGAGCTTCTCGATCTCCGCGACGGCGCGCTCGACGTTGCAGAAGTAGAGGGGATGGTTGCGGCAGAGCTTGCGGAAGTGCTCGCGGCTGCGCACCCACGTCTCGGCGTCGCCCAGCGCGACCGAAGGGAGCCGCGGGAGGACGAAGGCGTGCGCGCCTTTGAAGTCCGCGAGCCGCGCGCCTAAGGAGTTGAAGAACTCTTCAGCGCGCGCGTTCAGCTCCGCGAGCCGCGCGGAGGCGCCGCCCGCGCCGCCGCTGTACTTGAAGAAGAGGAAGCTCAGCACGCGCCCGCCCTTCACGTCCGGCAGGCTCCCCCAGAAGTCGAGGAAGGCGCCCACGATGCGCTCGCCGTCGCCGCCCCAGTCGCGGCTCGCGAGGTGCGAGTGGAAGAGCGTCGGCACGTCCTTCGACGAGAGAGCGTCGGCCACCGCTTCGGGGGTCGCGTACATGTTGTCGGCGACGGGGACGCCGACCTCGGCCTGTAGGAAGTCGAAAGGGACTTCGGCCTCGATGAAGGAGGGCGGGAGCGGGACGAAGAGGTCGTCGAGATGGCCGAGCGAGGGGTCGTAGAGCGGTGCGCCGTCGTCGCCCTCAGCGCGCGCCGAGAGGAACGCAGGGAGCGTGACCTCGTGCAGGCGACGCTTGAACATGTCGAGCGCCTCGTCGTCGCCGCCGTGGACGACGCAGACGAGCGGTCGCTTGGCGAGGCTGCGCGCGCGCCAGTTGTGGACGGCGCGGCGCAGCAGCGTCTCCTGCGCCGCGCGGTCGCAGAGGTACGGGAGCAACTCGGGGACGGGCGCGGCGGGCGCGGCGGGCGCCGGGTCGCGTATGACGGTCGCGTCGCCCCAAGTGGCTGCGCCCGCCGAGAGTTGCTCGACGACCTTCAACACGCCGTCCGCGATGTTGTCGAAAGCCTCCTGACGGTTGCGCCACTTGGTCACGGGGCGCGCGCCCGCGGGGAGCGCCTGCACCTTGCCCAGATCGAACTCGCCGCCGTCGCAGGTCATGCGCACGCGATCCCAGTTGCAGGGCTGGAGGACGACGGGGATGAGGACGGCCTCGCGCCGGAGGTGACGCTCGACGGCCTGCTTCAGCTCGATGTCGAAGCAGTAGTTGGAGTTGATGAAGTGTGCGCTCAGCAGCAGGAGGATGACGTTCGCGCTGCGCAGGTTGTGGTCGATCTGCGAAGCCCAGTCGGAGCCCGCGTATATCTCGTGGTCGCTCCAGAACGTGGCGACGCCCTGCCGCCGGAGCAGCGCGAGGTGCGGGTCGAGCGCCTCCCTGAGCGGCTCGTCCTTGTGTGCGTAGGAGCAGAAAATCTTGACGGTCTGAGGCGGAGGCATCTGGTTCGACCCTGAAGTTGGCAAATCAAATAGAGGCGCGGAGCATCCGTGAGATTCTTATTTTAAAGGGCGCCACTGTCAAGAAATAAGTTCCGTTTCGTCCGGTCGGGGGCGTGGTAAACTCGGCGCACTAACCCGCTCAGTCGTTAACTCTTTCCGTAGCCGGAGGGCGTTGAATTGCGCAACATCAACCGACGTGAGTTCATCGGCGGCGCGCTGGCGGGCTGCTCGGCCGCGCCGCACGACCGTCAGCTCATCCCCACCTTCGTCGCCCACGGTTCGGGCGAGTGATTATGAGTGCCATAGTCTTCGAGATTCTCTTCATCATCGTGCTGCTCGCGGCCAACGGGGTCTTCGCCATGTCGGAGATAGCCGTCGTCTCCGCGCGCAAGGCGCGGCTGCAACGGATGGCCGCGGGCGGCGACCGGCGCGCACGCGCCGCGTTGGAGCTGGCGGAGGAGCCCGACCGTTTCCTCTCCACCGTCCAGATCGGTATCACGCTGGTCGGCATCCTCGCGGGCGCCTTCGGCGGCGCGACCGTCGCCGAGCAACTCGGCCAGACGCTCGACCGCGTGCCGGGCGTTGCTCCCTACGGCGAGACGCTCGGGCTGCTCGCGGTGGTGCTCGTCATCACGTACCTTTCGCTCGTCATCGGCGAGCTGGTGCCGAAGCGCCTCGGGCTCAACAACCCCGAGGGCATCGCGAAGGCGGTCGCGCGGCCGATGCGGCTGCTCTCAAGGCTCGCTTCGCCCGCGGTGCGTCTGTTGAGCCTCTCCACGTCGGCGGTGCTTCGCCTGCTCAGGACGCGCCCGCCCGAGGGGCCGCCCGTCACCGAGGACGAGGTGCGCGTGATGATCGAGCAGGCGACCGACGCGGGCGTCTTCGAGCCGGCGGAGCGTGAGATGGTCGAGAGCATCTTCGGCCTCGGCGACCGGCGCGTGACGGCGTTGATGACGCCGCGCGTGGACATGGCCTGGCTCGACATCAACCTGCCGGCCGAAGAGGTGGCGCGACAGATTTCCGCGACCCACTACTCGCGTCTGCCCGTGTGTGAACGGCACCCGGACAACGTGCTCGGCGTAGTCAAGGCCAAAGACCTTCTGCCGGTCGCGCTCGCGGGGCGTCCGCTCGATCTGCGCGCTTCCTTGCGGCAGCCGCTCTTTGTACCCGAGTCAATGACGGCGCTGCGTCTGCTGGAACTCTTCCGACAGTCGCGGACACACGTCGCCATCGTCGTCAGCGAGCACGGTTCGGTCGAGGGGCTGGTGACTTTGACGGATGTGCTCGAAGCCATCGTCGGCGAGCTTGTGCCGCCGGGCGGGCCGGTCGAGCCTCTGGCGGTCAGGCGCGACGATGGCTCGTGGCTCCTGGACGGCGGCATCACGATAGACGGCTTCAGGGAGGTCTTCCCCGTCGGGCCGCTGCCGGGCGAGGGGGACGGGGCGTACCAGACGCTCGCAGGCTTCGTCATCACGCACCTGGGGCGCATCCCTTCGGCGGCCGACCGCTTTGAATGGGGCGGCCTCACCTTCGAGGTGGTAGACATGGACGGCAGGCGCGTCGATAAGGTGCTGGTGGCGGCGCGCAAGGGGCCGGAGGAGTGAACGCGGAGCGGCAGGCGGCGCGTCCGCGTCCGGAAGTGATAAACTCCGTCCACCGCCAGGTATTCTCTCGGCTCCCACGCGGGCTCGCCCCGCCGGAGCCGTTCGGCTACATCGCGCACACTGAGACTCAGGATGAATCAACGGATGAAGACTCTGCTCCTTGCCTTCGCGTTCGCCCTCGCCTTCACCAACGCCGTCCACGGCCAGACCGCGTCGCCGCCGCCCGAGTCCGCGCAGCCTTTGAGTGAAGTGCTGGCGCTCAAGGCGCTCGACCTCTCATGGCATCAGGCGGTGGTGGGACGCGACGCGGACGCGCTCGGCCGACTGCTCGCCGAAGACTATCGCTTCGACCTTGACACGAAGCGGTTTCTCACAAAGGCGCAGGAGATAGCGGCCGTCGGGGCGTCGGACGCGCTCTACGCCATCGACCCTTTCAAGCTCAGGGAAGTGTCGGTGCGTATCGAGGGCGAGCGCGCGATAGTGACGGGCGTCCTCGCCGTCATCCCCAAAGACAAGAGCGCCCGCCGACGCTACTTCTACACGCGCACGTTCGTCCGCAGGGACGGCCGCTGGCAGATTCGCACGGCGGGCCTCGTCACACTCTTCGGCGAAGACGGCTCTTGATTGTTGCTGCGGACACGCAGGGGCTTAGTGTATAAAGGCGCGTGCGCGTTTTAGGCATTGATCCGGGGAGCGAGACGACGGGGTGGGGCGTGGTCGAGGGCGACGCGCGTCGCTACCGCATGGTTGATTTCGGCACGGTGAGGGCCAACCCGCGCGAGCGCTTCGCGGCGCGTTTGTTGAAGATAAGTGTCGGCGTCGAGGCTCTCGTCGAGAAGTTCTGTCCCGATGTCTGTGCGGTGGAAGAGGCGTTCTTCGCCGTCAACCCGCAGACGGCGCTCAAGCTCGGGCACGTGCGCGGCGTGGTACTGCTCGCGGCCGAGCGCGCGGGCGTGGAGATTGCGGAGTACGCGCCGCGCCTCGTCAAGCAGACGGTGGTCGGCTACGGCGCGGCCGAGAAGCAGCAGGTGCAGGAGATGATGCGCGTGCTGCTCAAGCTCAAGGAGCCGCCCACGCCCTTCGACGCCTCCGATGCGCTGGCCGTCGCCGTCACGCACCTGCATCACGCGAGCCGGCCGCAGGTCTCGAAAGAGAAGTCGGCGCCCGCGCGCGCACAGCTCGAAGCGCTCCTCGCGGCGAACCCGCGCCGCCGCGCACCGCGTTAGGCTCGCGCGTCGTAGACGCAACGTTCATCAATCTCGTTCCGCAGTTCAATCCCTCCGCCAAGGGCCGACCTTAACCCGACCCGACGAAGGAGGGAGGCCATGCTTCACGTTCAAACGTCCATGCTCTTCAAGCGCATCGCCGCCGCGGCGTGCGTCCTGCTCTTCACGACTTCGAACATCGAAGCGCAGCGGAGGCGTCGGCCGCCCGCGGGCGGCGGGGCGGCCATCGTCGTGGACGAGCGTCTGTCGGCGCTGCGCGACGCGCCGCGGCCGTCGGCCAACCTCATCCGAAGGTTGGGGCGGGGCCGCTTCGTGGCCGTGACGGGCGAGCGGGCGGCGGGCGGCGTCACATACCTGCGCGTGCTTGTGACGAGCCGCACGGGCGGTTGGCTACAGGCCGAAGCGGTCGTCCGCCCCTCGCGCGCGGGCGACGACGCGCGCCTGTTGCGGCTCGCGCGGGGCTCCGAGGAGTTCGACCGCCTCGCGCGTGCGCGCATCATGCTCGAAGCCTTCCCGCGCTCGACGTTGCGCCCGGCCGCGCTGCTCCTCTACGGCGACGCGGCCGTCGAAGCCGCCGAGCGCCTGACGCGTGAGGCACGCCGACGCCTCGACCCCTCTGAGATGTCCGCGGGCGGCGCACACGTCCCGAGCTATTTCCTCAACTACAACGGCCTCGACCGTTACCGACGGCTCGGCGTCGTCTACGACTTCGACGCCGCCGCACAGCGTTACCGCTACGACGGCGCGGCCTTCCGCGAAATCATCCGCCGACATCCTCGAAGTCCCGAAGCCGCCGAGGCCCGCAGGCGTCTCGACCCGACAGGCTCGCCGTAAGAGCCCGGTTTGAACATTACTTGAAGGGGATTGGCTGGGAACGCTGCCGGGTCAGAGCCGCCTGCGGGAGCGGGCGGCCCTTTGCAGACCGGCAGAGCCGTCTCACAAAGGGCCGCCCGCTTCCGCAGGCAGTTCTGACTTGTTTCACACGTCAAGTACCCGAGGTCGAGCCGCCGGAGCCGCCGCCGCCCTTGCGCGAGGAGCGGCGAATCTCGCTCTGGCGCGTGCCGCCCGCCTGTTCGTACTGCGTGGAGTCGGGGCCGAAGACCGCGCGGAAGCCGCTCATGGCGCGCGTGCGGATAGCGGCCAGCTCATTCGTGCGTTCTTCGAGTTCGTTGGAGAGTGCGGTCACCTGCATACGCAGGTTCTCCAACTGCTCGCGCTTCTGCCGCGCCTCGGTAATCTTCGCCTGGAAGCCCGCGAGTGTCACCTCGCCCAGAGAGAAGGTCGGGTTGTCAGTCCAGACGCGCGCGATGCGCTCACTTTCCAACAGCACGGAGTCAGTGCTGTATCTGCTCGGCATAAACTTCCTCCTTTCGTTGTGACAGAGGTTCGTGAGGTTGGCCGAGACCTTCGCGCGCGTGTCGAACTCTGGAGGGCGCGTGCGACAGGCCACGGCGGGCGAATGACAGAGTTAAGCCGCGCCGCTACACGCCGGAGCCGACCAGCTACGAAGTGTAGCCGTCCGCCTGCACTCCGTAGCTGGCTGCCTACACTTCGTAGCCGTCCGCCTGCACTCCATAACAGACCGGCTACACTCCGTAGCAAGCCGCCTGCACAGTGTAGACACCCGGCTCCAAAGTGTAGCCGCCCGGCTCCGAAGTGTATGTGGCCGGCTCCGGAGTGTCGGGACGCGGCCGGACAGTGTAGCCAGCCGACTAAAGAACGGAAACCACCTGCCCAAAGGTTCGTGAGAGTAACTAGAAGATTGAGTCAACCACTTACAGACCTGCCGGCGAGGTGCGGGCGCATTATGCCACCGTTCCGACGCTTTCGCACGATAAAAATTCTCGTGCGCCGACCACGCACGGACTCTCCGCGGGCGGCCTAAGGGGCGTAGCGCCCCTCGCTGACCTCGCGCGCCTGCCCGAGCGAGACGAGCGTCTGAAGTAACTCTTCGATGCGCTCGACGCGGGCGCGTGTGAAGAGTCCGGCGAGTTCGCGCGAAGTGACGACGCCGCGTACAGAGGCGAGAGCATGGCGGACGGCGCGCGCCTGTTCGGGGATGGACTTGGGCCAGGGCTGTCTCTCTTGTTTGGCGGCGATGGGGGCGACGGCTTTGAACTCTTCTCCGAAGGCTGCGGCAATACCCGCGGCGGGTTTCTGGAATTCGGGGCGGAGCCAGCGGACGTGGCCGGCGCGCTCCTCTGCGGCGCGCTCGGCGTTGAGGCGGACGAGGCGTTCGAGAATCTCTTCGTCGGAGAGTGCAGAGGGCCAGCCGTATGCGTCGAAGACGGCGGCGTCGAGGTCTTCGTGCAACTGCCGGAGGACGGAGACCAAACCCTGCTCATGCGTCACGCGCTCGCGCTCGCTCAACTGCTCGCCGCGCCGCAGCTTCTCAAGCACGTTATACATCTCCGTAATCGTCAACCCCACATGCTGCGCCTGCTGCCGCTTCCTATGCGCATCCAACGCCTCCCCCAACTCCCGTATCCGCATCTCCTGTCCGGTGCTGTCGGGGAAGGGGAATTTATCGAAGCAAGCTGTCTTTACATAAACGGGGTCGTTGCCCACACCTAAGCGGCCTCCTGCGGCAAGCGCCCACTGAACATGAACGCGACTGGAGAGAATGCCGAGAAAGTACGCGTCCTGCAAAGTGATAACAACTAGCTTCCCGTCAGGGATAATGGACTTGTCGAGGAATGTGAAGACTCTATGCTTAGATGTCTCGACTGTTGCGATAAAACGTTCCAACCCAGCTTGAGCTTCGCGCACGATTCGGATAGGTTCACCGAAAATCCACCAGTTATCACGTCGGGAGGGACGGTTATTCTGGTCTCTCTCTGGCTTAACACGCTCTAGCACCCGTTGATAGACTTCAGGATACAGAGTCCGAACATCTTCAACAGTAAGGCCATACAGGTCAATCACCATCACGCCGCGCCTGACACCTGTTAGATCACGTCCGTTGAGGTACGGCCGTATATGTTCTTCTAGGCCCTGAAGACGACCAAGTCCAAGTTGCTCTGCTTCTTCAGGCGTAACAATGAATCCTGCCCCGCAAAGCCTCGCGCCAGTGTAGCTAAGCTTGCCATTTGCCTTCAGACCTTGAGAGCTTGCAACGTTTGCTCCTATCGTAAGGTCTGCAAAGATTTTCCCTCTTCGCTCATTTAACTGGACTTTGTGACCTTCTTCGTCATTTACGTCTTCATTGATTACTGTGGCAAGGATTCCTTCATGCTCACCGGCTTTAGATACGGTCATCGAGATTCGTACGTCTGCACCTTCTGTTTCATCCACCCAAGGATGGTCAGGAATGGCGTACACGAGTGAAATGGGAGTCTTTGCTGTTAGGTGTTTTTCTATAACTTGTCGGTTGAATTTCTGACGTAAACTGTTAGTAGTGATGAAACCAAAACTTCGGAGTGTTCCGGCACGAGATAACTCGGCCGCATTGTCCCACCAATACAAAACATAATCACTACTCTCGGGAATTCTATAGACTTCACGCAGTGCTTCCGTGTATCCATTCCCTAGTACTGCTCTCATCCGTTTATTTCCAACAAACGGAGGGTTGCCGACGATGTAATCGGCCTCGGGCCACTTGGCTTTGCGCGGGTTGAGGTATTTAAGGAGCGGGACGCGCGCCGTCTCGTCCGGTACGTCCTCGCCCGTGACCGGATGCCGCTTCAACGTCCGACCGTCCCAGCGCGTCACCGCCTGTCCCGACTCGTCGAGCACCTCCTCTACCCCGTCATAAGCCAGCACCGCGTCCCGACACTCGATGTTGTGGAAGCGCCGGATGACCGGCTCCGGCGGCAGCGCCTCGCCCCGCGTGCGAAAGTGCCATTGCAGATAGCCTATCCACAGAACCAAATCCGTAATCGCCGCCGCCCGCGGGTTAACCTCTATCCCCAACAACTGATGCGGGTCTACCGTCAGCCCCGTGTCTTCCAGCACGCCCTGACTCTCGCCGAACCCGTGCAGCGCGTCCAAGACCTCGCCCTCAAGCCGCTTCAGATGCTCCAACGTCACGTAGAGGAAGTTGCCGCTGCCGCACGCAGGGTCGAGCACGCGCACACGACACAGACGCCTGTGGAACGCCTTCACCTCGCCGGCCGCCGCCTCCTGCCGACCCTCCTTGTCCAGCGTCACCGCCGCCGCCAGCACCGACTCCCACTCCTGCCGCAAAGGCTCGATGATGGTCGGCATCACCAAACGCTCGACGTACGCCCGCGGCGTGTAGTGCGCCCCGAGCTTATGCCGCTCGCGCGGGTCGAGCGCACGCTCCAACAGTGTGCCGAAGATGGCCGGCTCCACGTCCTTCCAGTCGGCGCGGCTCGCCGCAATTAAAAGGTCGAGCTGCGCCTCGTCGAGCGGCAGCGCCTCGTTCTCCTCGAACAGCCCGCCGTTGAACTGGATAATCTTCTTCTTCAGGACGGACGTGTAACCGCCCGTATTCATCGTCGCCCACAGCGAACCTATCTCGTTAGGGAAGATACGCACGCCCTCGCGCTTCACAACGTCGAGCGCCTCCGTAAAACTCCCCTCGGGGATGAGCCGCACGTCCTCCGCAAACATCGTGAAGATGGCGCGCATCAGGAAGTTCGCCACCCGCTCGGCCGCGAAACCCTTCTCCTCAAGCGAACGCGCCAGCAACGCCAACTGCTCCGCCACGCCCCGCGTCACACGCGCGCTCCGACGGCTCGGGTCTAACGCCGACGGCTCTGTCCAGATGAGCCGCAGCCGCTCCCGCACCTCCTCCCGCGCCAAATCTTCGAGCAGCACGCGGTGCGTGCGCGCGTCAGGGAACGGGACGTAAGATTTACCCGCCCGGCTGAAGTCTGAATAAAGCTCGAACGAGTGGCCCACGTCCACCACCACGACGAACGGCGGGTTACCCTCTGCCAACGGCAGCGCACGCACGTAGCGCTCGGCCTGCCCGCGCGCCGCCTGCATCGCCACGTCCCAACCCCGCGTCCCGCGCACGGCCGTCCCCTTACGCCCGCGCCCCTTCGACGCCGCTACCGGCGCATCCCCGAACAGAGGCGCCCCGGCCTGTGCCCGGTCGCTGCCCTGCTTGGCTTCGAGGACGAAGCATCCGCGCTTGTAGAGGTCGATGCGGCCCGGACTCGTGGTGCCGTCCGGGTTCTGGAACGTCACCGCGCGCTCGAAGACGTATGCGTTCTGCCGGTCGTCGGCCTGCGCCGGGTGTGGACGCTCGACCCCGAGCAGGTCGCACAACTCTCCGAGGAAGAGCTGGAAGTTGGCACGCTCCGCCGCGCCCGACTCTTTCCAACGCGCGATGAACTCCGAAAGGGAAACTGGGCTATGAGGCATACGCCGGGATTGTAAAGAAAACCGGCGGCAAAAGCTAAAGGATGTGCGGCGGCGCACACATGCAAAACATGCGGCGAAAGGCTGTTGCAAAAACGGGCGGGCGCGGTTAGATTGTCGGCGGAGATTCAGAAGAAGTGGCGGGCGTGGGGACTCTCCCAGTCAGGTCGGGCGTGCCTCCCGTCTACTTGAAACCTGGAGGAAGGAACAGTGCCGGTAGGAACGTGTCCTGACTGCGAAGCCGAAGTCCACGTTGACCTCGACGCCGACAAAGGCGACACGGTCACCTGCGACGAGTGCGCAACCGAGTTGGAGATTGTCGGACTCGACCCCGTCGAACTCGACATCGCCGAAGAAGACCTCGCCGAAGACGACTTAAAGGACGACGACGAGGACGATTACTAAGGCCGGACGATAGACCATAGACGACGGACGATGCCCGGGCTTTTATCGCCATCGTCTATGGTCTATGGTCTATGGTCTTTACTCTGGTAGCTCGTACGATTCTGACGGATGGAGAGGCCGCGCGGGCCTTCCACACGGATGGTGTGGAGGCGCCCGTCGCGCCTTTTTTCTTCGGGCGGGTAGAAGGCGAGCACGTAGGTCGAGGTCACCTCCTCGGCCAGCGCCTTGAACAAGGGGTCATAGTCTTTGGCCGTGGCGTAGAAGTTCGTCCCGCCGGTCTTCTCCACCAGACCCGACACGTCGAGCGGCGTCGGGAGCGGCGCGCGCTCCTTCGTGTTCGAGGCCAGCAGGCGCGTGTAGCTCGGCAGCGTCACCGTGTAGACGCTCACCTCGGCCTGGTTGGCGCGCTCGATAACGGTCGAGGGGTGGACGGTGTCGCCGACGGGGAAGCCGTCCGTGACGACGACGACGGCCTTCTTCAGCAGGCGTCGGTCGAGCGTGCGCGGGGCGTTGCGTTTCAGTAGACGCACCGCGTCGTCCACGGCGTCGTAGGCGTGGGTCGAAAGCCCGTTCGTCTCGCGCGCGAGTTTGACGAGGGCGCGGTCGAGCTTGCGCGCGTCGGAGGTGAAACCCTGCACGACACGCGCGTTCATGCCGAAGCTCATCAGGGCGAACGAGGCCGGGCGGTTCGAGAGCTTTTCGGAGAAGGCCGACATCGCCGTCCGCAGCCGCTCCATCTCCTCCGGCGTCATGCTGCCCGACACGTCCACGGCGAAGACCACGGCCACGGGCCGCTCCCCACCCGCGCGGCGCTCGACGTTGAGAAAGGCGACGGGCCGCTCTTCGCCGTCCTCGTAGAGCTTGAAGTCCTCGGGCCGGAGCCCCTTCACCGCGCGCCCCTCCGCGTCCGTCACCATCACGTCAACGAGCACGAGGTCTGTGTCGATCTTCAACACGTCGTCTTCACCCAGCTCGACGGGCTCGGGCGTGGGGCGCTGTTGCGGTTGCTGCCCCTGCGCACGCGGTGCGGGGACTTGAATGATAAAGAGGAGGCACGCGAGCAGGGCCACGGCGGAGAGTGCTGCGTGCGCGGAGAGTTCGAGCCTGTGTCCTGATTTGAATGACATAACAAAGCGGCGCCGACACGCGGCTGAGGAGTTGGCCGGCGCGTGGATTATACGTCGCGGCGCGGTCTCGGCGCCAGAGCATACCCCGCGGGCGGGCAACAACCCCCGACGCCGACGCATCAACCAACCGGAAACTGCGTGTTATAATCCGCGCCGCCGCAAGTTTGATGCGCGCGAACGATTCAGAGGAAAAGATTCGTGAAGATGCTCGGAAGAAGATTGCCGGCGGCCGCGTGCGCGGCGCTGCTTGCGCTGACGTTGGCCGCGAACGGGGCGGCGCAGAAGAAGTCGAAGAAGCAGGAGCCGACGACGGGCGCCATCAGCGGCCGTGTGAAAGTCGCGCCGGGGGCGACTCCCGGGGGCGTGACCGTCATCGTCCGTCGCGGCGACGAAGAGGTCGTGCGGCGCGAGACCAACTCGAAGGGCGAGTTCGAATTCCAGGGGCTCGCGCCCGGCACGTACGGCCTGACGCTGCGCAAAGCGGGGTTGGAGGTCGGCCGGATGGAGGACGTGGAGGTGCGCGCCGGCCGAACCGTCTCGCTCAAGGACAGGCTCTACCTGCCCGTGGACGACGGCGCCATCGCGCACATCCGCGGGAGCGTCTTCGACGCCGCCGGCCGGAGCGTCAACGCGGCGAAGGTTGAGCTGGCGCGGGTCGAGGCCGACGGCACGCTCAAGAAGTTGGAGAGCCGCGTCTCGAACGGAACGGGCTCTTTCGCGTTCCGGCTCCCGCCCGAGCGCGCGCACTACCGCCTGACGGCGAAGGCCGACGGGGCCGAGCCGGCCACCGAGGATTTGAACATCGACGGCGCGGCCATCTACCGCGTCGCGCTCTCGCTTCGCTCGAAGAAGTAGGTAAATGAAGTGAAGGACGCGCACCCGAACAGGGAAGAGGCGCGCGAGGGGTTTTTGACGGCGCGCCAACTCGCCGAGGTCTTGCAGGTGAGCGAATCGACCGTGCGCAGGCTCGCGCGCGAGGGACGCATTCCGTGCGTGCGGCTCACCCCGCGCCTGCTCCGCTTCAACCTCAAGGCCGTCTCCCGCGCCCTCGAAGACTCCGACACCAACTCGCGCTCCAAACGACGACAGGCCGAAGAGGCCGCGCGCGACGACGGACAATTGTCCTTCCTTTAAAGCCGTAAACGTTGAAGCGTAAACCGTGACAAGTGGAAGAACGTGTCTTCACTTGTCACGGTTTACGCTTCAACGTTTACGGCTTACGTTACGGCTCTACTCTTCTTCCTCTTCAGCGTCGCGTGCTTCGACTTCGGCGCGGGGGCGCCAGTTGCGGGGGCCGTCCTTGACGAGGTCGTGCTTGCGCTTGACGGCCGCCCTCACGTTGAGGAACCAGGCCGAGGCGCCGAGCGCGGCCGTGAAGAAGGCCATGTCGTAGTGGCGCAGGTAGAGCAGCACCAGCGTCGCCGCCAAGAGCGCGTACGCCAGCAGCCTCCACATGCGCGCGAAGTCAGAGCCCGCTTCCTTCATCTTTCCGCTTTCATGCCTCAGTTGATGGTCACGTTGATGGGTACGTCAACGTTGCGCGGCTGGTCGCACGTCTGGTCGTTGCAGGTCTGCACGCGGAGCTTCGCGCGCAACGTGTGGCGCCCCTTGAGCGCGTTCCTGTCGGCGCGCAGAGGGAGCTTGATACGGACGCTCCCCTCGTAGAGCGAGAGCGGCTTGTCGAAGAAGTCGAGCTTGCGCGGCACGCCCGGCGGGTAGACGGGCTTGCCCGGAGTGATGCCGTCCGCCGCCTCCGCGCTGAGCGCCGTCGCGATGTAGAACTTGTCGGTCGCAGGGTTGGCGTGCGTGTGGTACCCCTGTTCGATGTCGAGCCGGACGGCGGCCTCGCCCGCACCGCCCGCTTCGAGCTTGACCTCTTCGGCCAACGCTGTCACGTGCAGCGCCTGCGGCGCCGGGGTCGGCGTGGCCTGCGCCGTCGCGGCAGGGCCGGGCGCGGGCGTAACGGCCGCGACGCCGTTCGTGTTCGTCTCCCCCCCGCCGCAGTTGGCGAAGACGAGGGGCGCGCAGAGTAAGAGGCTCGGGAGCAGAGTTGTTCGTCGCATGGCTCGGAGTTTATCTCAAATAACGGCGCGCCTCACACGGCGGTCGGCGGCTGTTGGAACTCTTGCGGCGGCGTCTGGTACTGCGGCGCGGGCGGCGCGGGGCGCCTCCGGACGCGGCGCACGAGGTAGCGCAGGAGGAAGTAGGCCGGCAGTCCTATGAAGACGACGAGCGCGATGAGCACCGGGAGCACGCTGATGAAGAAGAGCGTGATGGCGGCCGCGATGTCCACGCCCTCGCCGAAGGCCGTGCCGACGCTACGGAAGAAGCCCGTGGTGCCGATGAGCGGCGCGGGCGGTTGAAGCGTGACGCTGATGGTCGAGAGGCTCGACTGGTTTTCGAGGAAGCGGCGGCGCCCCTCCACCCGCTCGATCTCTGTGCGGACGTTTGTCAACTCTTTCTGGACGGAGATGGCGTCCGAGACCGCCTGCGAGCGCTTCATGATCTCCAACAGTTGCGCTTCGAGGGCGTGCTGTGTGCGCAGGCGCGCTTCGAGGTCGATGTACTCCTCGGTCACGTCCTTGCCTGTAATCTTCTGCGCGGTGACGCTGCCGCCTGCGGCGCGTATGTCCGCGAGCGTCGCGTCGAACTGCGCGGCCGGGACTCTCAGTTCGACGGTGACCACTTCGTAAGGCGCCGACCCGTTCGAGCCGACGTGCTTGACCGAATCGGAGGTGACGACGAAGCCGCCGCGCGCCTCTGCGATGGAGGCGACGCGCTGCGCGGCCCTCGCCGGCTGTTCGACTTCGAGCGAGAGGGTCGCGTTGCGGATGATTCGGCGCGCGACCGGCGCGGCGTTCGGCTCCTGCTGCGTGGGCGGCGCGGGGTCTTCGGTGCGTTCGAGCGAGACGGTCTTCATGTCCGCGTTGCCGCGCAGGTCGCCGCCGCCGTCCTGAGCCGCGGTGCCCGTGCTCTGCTGCGGCGCGGCAACATGCTCGGCGGAGCGCTGGGAGCCGCCGCAGCCGGCCGCCGCCGCGAGCGCAAGCGTGAGAAGGAAGGTCTTCAACGTTCTCATGGAATCTCTCCGGGGCCGAGTCTGTTAGAACAACGTCTGAACGGGCGCGGCGTCCGCCGCTTGCACAGGGGCGCGCGGTTTCAGGGCACGTCCTCCTTCTCGAAGTAGGGCGGCAACTCGCCGGGCTTGAGGCGGCGGAGCGTCACGTCCTCGGGGAAGTAGCTGACGCCGCTGCGGCGGACGGTCTGCCAGCGCAAGCCTTCGCCGCTCAAAGTGAGCTTGATGGTGGCCGAGCCGCCGAAGCCGCTCGCCAGTCGGAACTGCGCCGCGCCGTTCCTGACCGTCGCCGTGAAGTCACAGTCCTCGATGCGCGCGAGGTAGCGCGCGACGATGCCGCAGGTGGCGCGCAGGCGGTTGCCGGTCTGCCTGATAGTAATGTCGATGGCGAACTGCGGCACCTCCTCCAATTTCATGTCTTGGTAAGCGGTCGGCAGCTCAGACTTGTCCTGCGCGTAAGTGGCGTAGTTCCACTCGCCGCGGAAGCCCTTAGCGGCGGGCCGCGTCTGCGCGACGGTCGCGTGCGCGGCGGAGAGTAAGACGCAGGCGAGCAGGGAAAGAAGCAGGGGGAATCTTTTCATCTCACGTCCTTCGAGGGGAGCTAATGGAAGAGTCGGCGCGTTACTCTTCGCCGCCCTCATCCTCCTCCTCTTCGTCTCTCGCACCGTGGCGTTCGGGGCGCTTGATGCCGAACTTCTCCAGGCGGTATTGGAGCGTGCGGAAGGTGAGGCCGAGGAGCTTGGCCGCCTTCGTGATGTTGTAGTCGGTGCGCTCCATCGCCTGAAGGATGAGGTTGCGCTCCACGTCCTCGAAGTTGACGCCCTCGACGGGCAGCTTGAAGCCGGCGCCCTCGGCCGCGGGGCGCGTCTCCTGCCGGACTTCGAGCGGGAGGTCTTCGACCGTGATGTAGTCTGCCTCGGCGAGCAGGATGGCGCGCTCGATGGCGGACTCAAGCTGCCGGACGTTGCCGGGCCACGCGTAGTCGAGTATCACCTTGCGCGCGTCGGGCGTCAGGCCCCGGATGAGACGCGAGGTGTTGCGCGTGTGCTTCTTGAGGAAGAAGTCGATGAGGACGGGGATGTCCTCGCGCCGCTCGCGCAGGGGCGGCACGTCGATGGAGAGGACGTTGATGCGATAGTAGAGGTCGTCGCGGAAGCGGCCGTCGGAGACCATCGCGCGCAGGTCGCGGTTCGTCGCGGCGACGACGCGCACGTCGATCTTGATGGGGCGCGAGCCGCCGACGCGCCGAATCTCGCGCTCCTGCAAAGCCCGCAGGAGCTTCGCCTGCATCGACACGTCCAGCTCGCCGATCTCGTCGAGGAAGAGCGTGCCGCGGTCGGCGATCTCGAACAGCCCCTTCTTCTCGGCATGAGCGCCGGTGAACGACCCCTTCTCATGGCCGAACAGCTCCGACTCCAAAAGGTTCTCGTTGATGGCGGCGCAGTTGACGGCCTGAAACATCTCGGCCACGCGCGGGCTCTGCGTGTGGATGGCGCGTGCGATCAGCTCCTTGCCCGTGCCCGACTCGCCGCGGATGAGCACCGTCGAGTTCGAGCGCGCGACCTTGAGAATCATCTTCTTGACGGCCTCCATCTCGGCCGAGGCGGAGATGATCTCCTGATCTAAGGCGTCGAGCTTCAGGAGCGCGCGCCGGATGGTCTCCAACAACGCCTCGCGCTCGAAGGGTTTTTCGAGGTAGTCGAACGCGCCGCGCCGCAGCGCCTCCTTCGCCGAATCGATGGAGCCGTGGGCGGTCAGCAGGATGACGATGATCGAAGAATCGAACGCGAGCAGCTTCGACAAAAGCTCGATGCCGTCCATGCCCGTCATCTTGAGGTCGGTGAGCGCGAGGTCGAACCGTCGCTCGCGCGCGATGCGCAGCGCCGCCTCGCCCGACGACGCGGTCGTCACGTCGTAGCCCTCGCCCGACAGGATCATCTCCAGAATCTCGCGCTGCGACTTCTCGTCGTCAACGACCAGGATGCTTTTGCGTGACATAGTGATAAATGATGAATGCGGAAGGCGGAGTGATGAATTCAAGAGGGTTCTCAATTCATCATTCCGCCTTTATCATTCATCATTCCCTCCTGCTGTTGGTATCTCGACCGTGAACGTTGTTCCTTCGCCGGGCTTGCTCTCGACGCGGATGAAGCCGTCGTGCTCGTCCACGGCCTTCTTGGCGATGGCAAGGCCGAGCCCCGTCCCCGTCTCCTTCGTCGAGAAGTAGGGCTCGAAGATTTTCGGCAGATGGTCGGCGTCGATGCCGACGCCCGTGTCCGAGACGCGGACGCGCGCCAGCCCGTTCTCCGCGGAGAGGCTGACCGTCAGGCTCCCCCCGCCCCCTTCCATCGCGTGCATGCCGTTAATGATAAGGTTCGTGAAGAGCGAACGTAAAGCCTCCCGGTCGCCGAGCACCGTCGGAACCGCCCCTTCCTCCTCAAAACGCGTCTCGACCCCGATCTCCGCCGCCTGCACCTCGACCATCGAGAGCGCATCGCGCAAGGTCGCGCGCAGGTCGAGCGGCTTGAGGTCGAGACTGGCGGGGCGCGTGAACTTCAGGAACTCTGTGATGCGCGTGTTGATGCGCGCGACCTCGGCCTTCAACTGAAGCGTCAACTTCTCGACCGTCGCGCGCTTCTGCGGGTCTGAGGGGGCGAGCGAGGTGCGCAGGTGATCGAGCGTGAGGTTGATATAGTTGAGCGGGTTGCGTATCTCGTGCGCGATGGCCGAGGCGAGGCGGCCGATGACGGCCGACTGCTCGGCCTGCTGCACCTGCGTCTCAAGCTCCCGCATCCGCCCGAGCTGCGCGATCATCTCGTTGAAGGTGGCGGCCAGTCGCCCGACCTCGTCCTTGCGTTCGGCGCCGGGGACGTGGAACGAGAAGTCGCCCGCGGCGACGCGCTGCGCCCCACGCGAAAGCTCGTTGAGTGGGCGCGTGAAGCGCCAGACGAGGATGCCGGCCCCGAGCGTGGAGACGAGCATGATGACGAGCGTCGGGACGAGCGGCCGCATTGTTTCGAGGAAAGTCCCGTCGCCCATCGGGTTCGTCCCGAGCACGATGACGATGTAGACGAGCCCATCGTCGGTCTGGAGCGGGATGGCGAACGTGCGGGCGTTGCCCGAAATGGGCCGCGAGATGACCTCTAGCGAGGGGCGCAGATGCTTGAAGCCCGCGGTCGCTTCGCCCGCGTCTACCAACGGCGGCAGCTTGACGTTCTTGTCGGCGATAAAGTAGTAGTGCGCCTCGCCGGTCTCCAGCGTCTCGGGCCGGTAGTCCGGGTCGAGGCTGTCATCGATGCGCCCGTCGCGGTCGCGCACGACGAGGACGTTGTCGACCCGCTCCTTGTACTTTTCGAGCAGGGACTGTTCGCCCGGCTTGTCCAACTGAAACATGTACTTGCTGGAGGTGATGCTCTCGTTGGCGAGCGCGATGGAGGCCGCGAGCGCCTGCTCCTGCCCGGCGACGCGGATGGCGCGGTCGCGCGAGCGGATGCGGCCGAAGTAGTACTGCACGCCGACGGTGGCGACGAGCAGCAGCGCCATCACCAGCAGGAGGCGCGTACGGAAGCTGTTGAAGAGTCTCGGCAGTCCCATCGTTCGGTGGTGCCGCCGGACGCCGTCCGTACGCCCCGCGGGAACTTTCGTCAAAGCTAAAGCAAAAGTAGTTGCCCTGCGGCTTTGACAGATGTTATAGTCGCCGAGGTCTCCAGCGCAAACCCCTCCGGAGACCGCAAGCAGGCACTCTCCAATAACCTACTCGGTGCGCTTTGAAGTTTTGAAGGTGAATGCAGACCTTAGACGGCAAAGGCTTGGGCATGGCTTTTTCGACACTTCGAGTGTGGCACCGGCGGCGGCGTACATCCTGCGCCCGCCAAAAAATCGCGCAATCAAAGTTCTGTCTAAGTGCATCTTAGCGGTTTGACCCGGTCGGTTCGGGCGCTCTCCTGATGAAGTCTGAGCCCCGATTCGGCCTCTTCTGCTTTGCTTTTTAAGCGAGGAACGCTCGATGACCCCAACGTTCAGGTTCCCCCGTATCGCGCTCGCCCTGTCCGCCATCATCCTTTTCACCGCCGCGTCGGCCCAGGCTGTCGCCAAGAAACCCGCTGCTAAGAAACCGGCCGCGAAGGCCGCTGCGAAGGCGCCTGCCAAGTCAAAGCGTGGCGGGCGCGAGACGGCCTCTTCACGCAAGGACTCGCGCTCCTCGAAGCGCGAGCGCGCGGCAGAGGCACGCCGGGGGAGGAACGACCGCAGCGCGAAAGCCGACCGGCGCGGGAAGAAGGGGCGCGCCGAGGAACGCGCCTCGGCGCGGGACTCGCGCAATGACTCGCGCCGGATGGGCAAGCGCGAGCGCTTCGCCGCCGCGCGCCGCGAGGCCGAGCGCCGCCGCCGCGAGGCCGCCGAGCGCGCTCGCCAGATTGCGCTCGCCATCGCCCGCCGCCGCGCCGCCGATCAGGCGCTCAAGGACGAGGCGGCCGCCAACATCGCGAAGGACGAGACGACCGGCGAAGACCTGGCCGTCCGCCGCGCTGCGCTCGACGCGCTGGGCGACAAGGCCGGGACGGTCGTCGTGATGAACCCGAAGACGGGACAGGTCTACACCGTCGTCAATCAGGACTGGGGGCTGCGCCGCGGCTTCAAGCCCTGCTCGACGATTAAGCTCGTGACGGGCCTCGCCGGTCTCAACGAGCATGTCATCGACCCCGTCCAGACGGTCAACATCGGCACCAGCAGCTTCAGCCTCGACCTGACCGACTCGCTCGCCTACTCCAACAACGGCTACTTCCAGCGCGTCGGCGGCCAGGTCGGCTTCCCCAAGATGATGGAGTACGCCAAGAAGCTGGGCCTCGGCGAGCCGACGGGCATCAACCATCCGTTCGAGAGCCCGGGCCGCCTCCCCGTCTTCAAAGAGGGCTACGCCGTCAACCACATGTCCTCGCACGGCGACGACATCGAGGTCACGGCTATCCAGCTCGCGCGCATGGCTTCGGCCATCGGCAACGGCGGCAAGCTCCTCATCCCGCACCTCCCGCGCACGCCGCAGGAGAACGTCAACTTCAAGCGCGAGGTCAAGCGCGACATCGAGATTCCCGAGGACAACCTGCGCCGCATGATGCCCGGCATGATCGGCGCCGTCAGCTACGGCACGGCCAAGCGCGCCGCGGCGCCGACCTTCACCGTCGCGGGCAAGACCGGCACCTGCACCGGGCAGGGCTCCAAGCTCGGACTGTTCACCTCGTACGGCCCTGTGGGCGACCCGAAGCTCGCCGTCTCGGTCATCCTCCGCAACACCGGTATGAGCGGCCCGAAGGCGGCGGCCGTGGCCGGCGACGTTTACCGACGGCTCGCCTACGACGCGCGCTTCGCGCCGAAGCCGGGCAGCCAGCCCATGCTCGCCAACGACATGCTCGCGCCGCGCCCGCACATCGACCCGCGCAAGGCCGCCGAGGTCTCCGACGAAGAGCGCGAGGACGAAGCCACCGACGCCAGCGAGAAGGCCGCCGATGCCTTCGTCGTGAGCGAGGCTGGCGAGGACGCTTCGGGCACTGGCGCGCAGCGCCCCGCGGTTCAGAAGACCGGGAAGTTTGGCGACCGTCCCGCCGCCACTCCGACCCCGGCCGCGCCCCGCACGAACAACAGCACGGTCGCGCCCGAGACCAACGGCGCCCAGCGCCCGCGCCGCGTCTCGGACAAGCCCGAGTAGGGAACTGAAGTCCGAAGTTTGGTGTCAAATAGAAGGCCCGGTTTTATAAAACCGGGCCTTCTTTATTCTTATTCTTTTCTTGTTATGTTCTGATTTCAGAGCCGAGCCTTTGTGCTTCCGGACTGAGGATTGCCTACCTTTACTCTGAGGGCGTTCGGCTTGACACTTTTCGTACGGTTGATGCAGTATCAGGCGCGTAAATCGTTCAAGGTTAGTACGGACGGCCTTAAAGCTCCCCCCGTGGAGCCGGCGCGCACAGTTCCCGACGGCGGCAACTGGCCGTCACGGGCGCGCATCTGAGATTCGAACGCGACGCTAATAGAACGGGCGCGCGCACCGAAATTAAATCTCCCAACAATTAGTCTGGATCAGCGCACGGAGGATTTGCGACCGATGAAAAACGTGTTACGACTTCTGGTTTTTGCCGCGCTCGTTACGGTGTTCGCACTCCCGTCATATGCGCAGGACGCGGCGGCGCCGACGCCCGCGCAGACGCCCGCTGCCACCGGTCCCTGCACCGAGGCGGAGGCGAAGGCCGCCCTCTACACCAAATTCAGAGAGAACTACAACAAGACTGCCGACCTTCAGAAGGCCGCCTACGAGTCGGGCAAGGAGTACCTGGGCAAGTACGGCGCCTGCACCGACCCCGCCGACGTGACGATTATCAAATACATCCAGAACTGGGTGAACAAGTACGAGGAGGCGACCCTTGTCTTCAATTGCCAGAAAGCCGCCAACGAGACACCGGCGCAGGCTTTCGAAGCTTGCAAGGCGTGGATCGCGGCGAAGCCCGACGACCTGAGGCCGCACCTCGCGCTCGTCGGCGCTGGCATCAAGGCTTACACGAGCAAGGACAACAGCCTCAACGCACGGGCCGCGGCCGAGGCGCGCACGGCGCTTCAGATGATTGAGGCGGGCAAGACCACGGACACATGGGCGCCTTTCGCTAATCAGCAGGACACGCCGGCGGGGCTGCGTTACTACATCGCGGCGTGGTCGCTCGAAGCCAACCCCGAGGAGTCGGCCACCCAGCTTCTCAAGATCGCACAGTCGGGCAGTACCATCGCGAAGGAGCCAGGCACCTTCCAACTTCTCGGCGCCTCCGTCTACAACGGCGAGGTGAAGAAGATGGCCGACCAGTACAAGGCGCAGTGCGAGGGCAAGGATGCGACGCGCGAGTGTGATGTCCTGCTGAATAAGATCAACTACGCGCTCGACCGCGTCATCGACTCTTACGCCCGCGCCGTTGCGCTCAGCAACACGAACCCGAAATACACCGCGACGGCGACCGCGCTCCGTCCCGTGCTGACGACGCTCTACAAGCAGCGTCACGAGGGGCAGGAGACGGGGCTCAACGAACTGATCGCCAACGTGCTCAGCAAGCCGCTCCCGCTCCCGGGCCAGGAGCCTCCGCTGCCGACCCCGGCCACCAACACGGATGGCACGACCGGCGCCGCCACGCCGGCCTCCGGCACGCCGGCCAAGCCCGCGGGGACGACGGCCACGCCGGCTAACGGCACGACGGCTAAGCCCGCGGCAACGCCGACGCCGACCCCGAAGCCGGCCCCGGCCGCGCCGAAGCCGCCCCGCTCGTAGCGTCCCGCGGTCGCTCATAAGGGCCGCAGGACGACGGAGCAGGAATCGGTCGCTCGCAGACTCCGAACGACGGGCGCACCCGAAGACGAAAGTCTGACGGTGCGCCCGTCGTTTTTCTTGTTACAATCCCGCGCATGACGAACGAGGAGAGCCCCGCCCCGGAGGAGATGACCCCCGTCCCGACCGAAGAGAACGAAGCCCCGCCCGCGCCCGACCACGGCACACTCGAAGAGAAGATCGGCTACAGTTTCCGCGACCGACGCCTGCTCGAACGCGCGCTCACGCACCGCTCTTGGGCTCACGAGAGCGTGGGCTCGGGCGCCGAGCGCGAGGCGCGCGCGCTGCACAACGAGGCGCTGGAGTTCGTCGGCGACTCCGTCCTCGGCCTCGTCGTCGCCGACGCCCTCTTCCGCTCGCACCCGGAGGTGACCGAGGGCGAACTCTCCCGCATGAAGCACCGGCTCGTCAGCACGCAGACGCTCGCGCGCGTCTCGCGCCGTCTCGGGCTCGGAGAGTACATGCGCGTCGGCCGCGGCGAGGAGAAGACCGGCGGCCGGCGCAAGCGCGCTCTGCTCGCCGACGCCTTCGAGGCCCTGCTCGCGGCCGTCTTCCTCGACGGCGGTTACGCCGAGGCCGAGGGCTTCGTGCGTCGTGCGTTGGGGAGTGAGCTTGAAGATGCGACGCCCGAGTCCGCAGCCGCCGCCGACTTCAAGACGTTGCTCCAGGAGCGTCTACAGTCCGAGCGCCACCTCTCGCCCACGTACGACCTCGTCGAGACGGAAGGCCCGCCGCACTCACGCACCTTTCACGTCGAAGCCGTCTTCGACGACGAGCGCGTCCGCGGGGCGGGGCGCACCATCAAGTCGGCCGAGATGGACGCCGCCTGCCGCGCCCTCGAACTCATCGGCCCGCCCCCGGGTTCAGATGAAGAAGGGAAAGAGTCGGACTCGGATGCGCAAGGAGAGGAAGACGAGGCCGAAGCTATGTGACTTCGGGCCGGTCGAAGAACTCATAGGCCCACTTGAAGCGTGTGCCGGCGGCGCGGGCCGCGCCCTCATCCTTGTCCATGTCGCCGACGAAGAGCGTCTCCTCCGGGCGTGCGCCGAAGCGGCGCATCAGCCGCACCAGCATCTCTGGCTTTGGCTTGCGACAAGGGCATCCGAGGTGCGGCGCGTGCGGGCAGAGTTCGATTGAGCCGGGCGGGGCCGCGCGCACGCCGAAAGCCTCCAGAACCATCTCTTCCAACAGACCCCGCGCGGCCGCGAGCGACAGGTAGCCTAAGCCCACACCGCCCTGATTGCTCGCCACGCCGAAGCGCGCCTGACTCCAATCGATTTCAGCGAGGCGCTCGCGCACGCCCGGTATCAGCTCCCACTCACCCGGGCGGTTGGGGCAGGGGAGCCCCTCCACGGTCGTGCGCCGCAGCGTTCCGTCCGCGTCGAAGATGTAGAGCCTGACCGGCGCCTCGTTGCTCACGGCCCGAGTCTACGTCCTAACTTTTAAGTAAGGCTGTTGCTTGTGTGGAGAAAGTTGCGCACGGGCTTTCAGCGGAAGCGGTCGCAGTCGATGCCTAACTTCTTCACCTTGTAACCGATGATGCGCTCGGTCGTGTCGAGGAGCTTCGCGGCCTTCTTCCGGCTCCCGCGCGCACTCTTCAAAGCGTCCTGAATGATGTCGCGCTCGTAAGCCTCGACCGCCGTTGAGAGCGACAAACGCGTCACCGTGCCCGAGCCTTCGGCCGTCTGAAGCGACGGCGGCAGGTGGTGGCCGTGGATGACCGAGGAGTCGCAGACGACGACCGCGCGCTCGACGACGTTCTCCAACTCGCGCACGTTGCCGGGCCAGTGGTAGCTCGACAGCATGTCGATGGCGGGCGTCGAGATGCGCTTGATGTGCTTGCCGTGCTCGCGCGCGTACTTCTCAAGGAAGTGGTCGGCGAGGAGCAGCACGTCGGGCTTCCGCTCGCGCAGGGGCGGCATGAAGATCGTGAAGACGTTCAGGCGGTAATAGAGGTCTTCGCGGAACTCGCCCGCCTGGATGGCGCCTTCCAGTTCCTTGTTGGTCGCGGCGATGAGGCGCACGTTGACCTTGATGGTCTCGGTGCCACCGAGCCGCTCGAACTCGCGCTCCTGGATGGCGCGCAGGAGTTTTATTTGAGTTGAGGCGTTGAGGTCGCCGATCTCGTCGAGAAAGAGCGTGCCGCCGTCGGCCAGCTCGAAGCGACCCTTCTTGCGCGCCATCGCGCCGGTGAAGGCCCCGCGTTCGTGGCCGAACAGCTCGGCCTCGATGAGCGTCTCGGGCAGCGCCGCGCACGAGACCTTGACGAAGGGCTTGCCCGCGCGCAAAGAGTTGTAGTGGATGGCGTGCGCGACCATCTCCTTACCCGTGCCCGACTCGCCGCGCAGCAGCACGGTCGTGTTGGTGCGCGCCACCTGCTCGACCTGCTCGTAGACGTGCCGCATCGGGTTACTGCTTCCGACGATGTGGCCGAAGTCGAAACGCTCGCGTAGCTCCTGCTTCAGGTGCGCATTCTCGTCGGCGAGGCGCGAACGCTCCGACTCGACCAGCCGCTCCACCTTCACCGCCTGCGCTACCATCGAGGCGACGACCGACACGACCTTCGTCAGCCGCTCGAAGTCGCGCGCCTCCGCGTACGGCACGTCCACGCTGAGGACGCCGACGGCGCCGCGGCCAACCGCGAGCGGCACGCAGACGAAAGAGACCTCCTGCCTCGCGGCGGCGCGCTCGCGTCCCGCGACGTGTTGAAGCATGAGCGGCTCGCGGCTCACCTGCGGCACCACCACCGGTTTGCAGGTCTCGGCCACGCGTCCGACCACGCCCTCGCCGACGCGGTAGACGCCGCGCCGCGCCGTCTCGTCGTCCAGCCCGTAGCCGGCCTCGACGTGCAGCTCGTCCGCGTCCGCGTCGAGCAGCATGATGAAGGCACGCGTCAAAGACTGCGCTCGCCCGAGCAGTTCGAGCGTGCGCCCGAGCGCGGGTCGCAACTGCCGTGCGTCGGCGAGCGTCTGCCCAATCTCCAACAGCATCGCCATCTCGCGCGCGTCCGTCGGTCCCTGCCTGAGAAGCTGCGGAAGGTTTGGGGGAAGGTTTAAGACATTTTCCATGAAGAGCCCTGTTCGTATCGAACCGTCGATGCACGCCGTCCGGAGTTTAGAACCCGGCCGGCTGAGTTTACGCGTGACAATTATGTCTTGCCAAGTTGTGGCCGCGACATAATTGTCGCGCCGCGTAACCGTTTACGCCCTCCGCGCTCCGGTTTTTCTTACTTTGAAAAGTCATTCGAGACCTACAGGATCGTCGCAAACCGACGACTTCAAGACAAAATTGCTCTCAAAACTCACGCCTCGCGTCGAGCGCGACAATATTGTCCGGTGCTTTTCCTGACGCGACAATATTGTCTTTGATGGAGAAGGCGCAGAAATGATTGAGTCCCGCGACTCTTCGCCCGAAAACCTTTTGAAAATCATGTCACGTCTCCCTTCCGCCCGCGCACGCGCTCTGTCATTGCGATGGCCGTGCCGCGTGGCACGGGCGTTGTTAACCCGAGTGCATGTGACAGACGGTCTTCACCTTCAACAGAGTCTGTGTCGTTGTGCGGGATTCGTTGACGAATAAACTTAAACGGGAGAAATGGATGATGAGAAGGTCTCGGGGAGCGTCAAGGTGTGTCTGGTCTCTGCTGCTCCTGACGGCGACGCCCATAATCGCTCTGGCTCAAGCGGAGCCGGAAGCGGCGTTGGCGGAGCGTCTGGCGAAGTTGGAGGCTGCGGCCGCGTCAGCGCAGACGGCGGGCGACAACGGCTGGATGCTGACGTGCGCGGCGCTTGTGCTCTTCATGACGGGGCCGGGGCTCACGCTCTTCTACGGCGGGCTCGTCAGGCGCAAGAACGTCCTGACGACGATGTTGCAGAGCTTCATCTTGATGGCCGTCGTCACGGTGCTGTGGGCGTTCTTCGGCTACAGCGTGGCCTTCGCCGAGGGGACTCCGTTAGCGGGCGACCTCAGTTACGCGTTCCTGCAAGGCGTCGGCTCCGCGCCGAACGAGACCTACGCGGCGACCATCCCGCAGCAGACCTTCATGATCTATCAACTGATGTTCGCGGTCATCACGCCCGCGCTCATCACGGGCGCCTTCGCCGAGCGGATGAAGTTCAGCGCGATGCTGGCTTTCACGGTGCTTTGGACGAGCGTCGTCTACTTCCCGCTGGCTCATATGGTCTGGGGCAAGGGCGGCTTCCTGAACGCCGCGCTCGGCGGCGTCATCCCGGCGCTCGACTTTGCGGGCGGCACGGTCGTCCACATCTCTTCGGGCTTCTCGGCGCTCGTCTGCGCGCTCGTCGTCGGCCGCCGCGTCGGCTACGGGAAGGCGCCGATGGAGCCGCACAACCTCGTCCTGAGTCTCGTCGGCGCGTGCATGTTGTGGGTCGGCTGGTTCGGCTTCAACGCGGGGAGCGCCCTGTCGGCCGGCCCGCTCGCGACGAGCGCGTTCGTGGCGACGCACTTCGCGGCGGCGGCGGCGACGCTCGGGTGGGTAGCGGCCGAGTGGGTGCGGACGGGTAAGCCGACGGTGCTCGGCGCCATCTCGGGCGCGGTGGCCGGTCTGGTCGGCATCACTCCGGCCTCGGGGTTCGTGACGCCGATGTCGGGGCTCGCCATCGGGTTCATCACGGGGCTCGGGTGCTTCCTGGCGGTGACGGAGTTGAAGAAGCGGCTCGGCTACGACGACTCGCTCGACGTGTTCGGCGTGCACGGGGCGGGCGGCACCATCGGTGCGTTGCTGACCGGCGTCTTCGCCACGAGCGCGGTCAACCCTATCTTCAAGGACGCGGCCGGCGGCGCTCTGCCCGTCGGACTGCTGGAAGGTAACAGCGGGCAGTTGCTCAATCAGTTGATGGGCGTCGGGCTGACGGTCGGCATCGCGTGCATCGCCTCGTTCGCCATCCTCAAGCTCGTAGACCTCTTCATCGGCCTGCGCGTGAGCGAAGAGCAGGAGTTCACGGGGCTCGACCTGAGCCTCCACGGCGAGGACGGTTACCACCTCGGCCCCGTCTACGCGCGCGCCGTCGCGGCGGAGGCCCCGGAAGCGGTGGCCGCTCCCGACTACAAGACGGAGGTGGCGTTGGAGGGAGCAGGCGCGGACTGAAAACGGCTTCGACTCGCGCGCGCCGGTTCGAGCCGAAGGCGCGGCGCGGGCACACTTCATCGCAGGGGCGCGGGGCGCGGCGGGAGGACGCTTAAAAGGGGGTGGACTTCCTCAGAGGCTCCGCTCCCCTGCGGTGAATAGCAAAGGGACGAAGGTGGGTCTCCGAGGGTGAAAGACGGCTCTCAGAGACCCATCTTTCTATCTGGAAGAGTGAACATTGCGTCCGCGGGAGTGAAAGATGGCTCCCCGGGACGGAATTTCCTATCCCGGGGAGCCATCTTTCACTCCCACGGACGGAAAATTCCCTTACGGAGAGCCATCGTTGACTCTCAAAGAGGGGAAATTCCCTCCCAGAGAGCCATTATTGACTCTCAAAGACGGAAAATTCCCTCTCGGAGAGCCATTGTTGACTCCCGAAGACGGAAATTTCTATCCCGGGGAGCCATCTTCCACTCCCGAAGAGGGAAAATTCCGTCCCGGAGGGTCAACGATGACTCTCCGGGACGGAATTTTGGCTCTCGAAGAGGGAATTTTTCTTAACTTTCAGGGTTGTGAGCCAAAGCGGGCGACGAACTCGTCCCGAGACAGCCCGCCCGCCTCCGCGAGCCTTGCCACCCACGCCTCGTCCTCAAAATCTTTCCGGTTGATGCGTACCATGTAGTCGCGCGCGACCTGATAGCTCTCCGTGTCCACATCCACGGGGCGCTCGCGGCCGCGGCCCGTTTCGGACTCGACCAGCTCATGGAAGGGGATAGGGCGGAACTCGCCGCCCTGAATCATAATCATCGTGCCGGAGCCGCCGCCGTGCAGGTGCCGGAAGGCGGCGTAGCCGAGGTCGCGCGCGTACTCGGCGTCGTAGGGGATGGGCGGCGCGCAGCGTAGCTCGTAGCCGATGGTCTTGTCCACGAGCGTGACCTTGATGCCGCGGCGCTCCAGACGCGCCTGCACCTCGCTCTTGACCTTGCGCCCGAGGTCGATCTCGGCGACGCGGATGTTCCCCTGCGCGTCGCGGTCAACGTCCTGAAGCTCCGCCACCTCCTCCGGGTCAAAGCGTTCGACTAAAGCTTCGGCCAGCAGCACGACGCCGTACGAGCGGCCCATCGCGCGCCGCTTGATGATGCTGCCCTCGACCACGTCGCAGATGTCGGAGAGCGAGACGCGCTCTTGTCGAAACTCTTCGGGGATGATGGTGCAGGTGGCGCTCGCGGCCTTGCCGATGCCGAGCGTGAGATGCCCCGTGGGCCGCCCCATCGTCACGCCCAGATACCAGCGGCCCGTGGTCTTCGCGTCCTCCATCAAGCGCTGGACGAGCTGCACGCCGACGTGACGCGCCGTCTCGAAGCCGAGCGTCGAGACCGAGAGCGGGAGCGAGAGGTCGTTGTCGATGCTTTTGGGCACCTGCACGACCTTGATGGCGCCGTTCGCGGCGCGCTCGACGGCGGCGGAGCTGCGCACGAGGTCGTCGCCGCCGATGGTGACGAGCGCCTCGATGCCGAGCTTGCGGAGCGCGGCGACGGTGTTGTCGAGACTCTCCCGGTCGCGCGTGATGTCGGTGCGCGAGGTGCCGAGGATGCTCCCGCCGTCGAGGTGTATGCGCGAGCACTCGTCAATGGACATCTCGTGCTGTTCGTCCGTGTAGCGCTGCGAGAGCCACTCGAAGCCGTCGTGGAAGCCGACGGGCGTGCAGCCCATCTTAATGGCCTCGATGACGACGGCGCTGATGACGCCGTTCGTGCCCGGCGCCGGCCCGCCGCCAACGAGGATGCCGATTCGTTTGATAGACATAGTTTTTAAGTGACGATGGACGACAGACGAACAAACTCAATCCATCGTCTATCGTCCGTCGTCCATCGTCTTTATGCGGGAACGTGGCCGCTCAGGTAGCCGAAGCGGTCGCGGAACTCTTCGATGGTCAGGTTGCCGGCGCCGGCAAGCTTCTGCACCCAGTAGGCGTCCTCGAAGTCTTCGGGTTCGAGCCGAATCATATACTCGCGTGCGACGCGATAGCCCTCGCTGTCGGTGTTGACCATGCGGACGCGTGTGCGCCCCGTGCCGGGCTCGCGGATGTCCGTGAAGGCGATGGGCACCATGCGTCCACCCTGAACGCTGACCATCGCGTCAGAGCCACCCGCGAGCAGGAAGCGGATGGCGGCGTAGCCGAGGTCGCGGCAGTACGCGGCGTCGAACGGGATGGGGTCGGCACAGCGCAGCTCGTAGCCGATGTTCTTGTTGGTGATGGTGACGCGAATCCCCCTCGCGTTGAGGCGACCCTGCACCTCGACCTTGACGCGGCGCGCGAGGTCAACTTCGGCGAAGCGTATGTGCCCGTGCTCGTCGCGCTCCACGTCCTGAAGCTCGGCCAGCTCGGCCGGGTCGAGCTTCTCGATGAGACCCTCGGCGAGGACGGCGACGCCGAAGTGTTTGCCCATCGCGCGGCGCTTGATGATGGCGCCCTCGACGATGTCGCAGATGTCACAGAAGGCGACCGTCTCACGGTCAACGAACTCCTCGCCGATAATGGTGAGCGTGGCGCCGGCGGCCTTGCCGATGCCGAGCGCGAGGAATCCGGCCTTGCGCCCCATCGCGACGACGGCGAACCAGCGTTTGGTCGAGCGCGCATCCTCCATCAAATTCTGCACCAGCTCGACGCCGACGTGGCGCGCCGTCTGGTAACCGAAGGTCGGGATGTGAGAAGGGAGCGGCAGGTCGTTGTCGATGGTCTTCGGGACGTGGACGACTTTAATCTCGTGGCCGCTTCGTTCGGCGACGAAGCTCGAAGAGAGGGCGGTGTCGTCGCCGCCGATGGTGACGAGGTGCGTGACGCCTAAGGAGCGCAGCGTCTCGATGACGGCGCGCGTGGCCTTCTCGGACTTGGTCGGGTTGTCGCGGGCGGTGCCGAGGACGGAGCCGCCGCGCAGATGTATGCGCGAAACGTCTTCGATGCGCAGTTGCCGGACGTGCGAGGCGTCCTCGCGCATAAGATATTTGAAGCCGTCCTGGACGCCGAGGACTTCAAAGCCGGTGTTGATGGCCTCGATGGCGGCGGCCGAGATGACGGCGTTGATGCCGGGCGCAGGCCCGCCGCCCACGATGATGGCCAGAACTTTTTTGTCAGACATGCCGAGAAGAACGCCCTTCATTGCGGTTTAATGAAAGCGGGATTGTACCGGAGCGGGCCTGTTTCTCAAATCGCGGGTAGGGCGGTTGAAGTCAACATAAATATTTGAAATAGGGTCATTAACCACAGTAACTCAGACGGCGGCTGCTGGCGTATAATCGCTCTAACAAACAATCCGCGGATGCATATCTAAAGGGGGCTTCGGATGGAACAGAGGGAGTTGGGCAGGAGCGGCCTGAAGGTCTCGGCGTTGGGGCTGGGCTGTATGGGCATGTCGGAGTTCTACTCGGGGCGCGACGACGAGGAGTCGTTGGCGACCATCCACAGGGCGCTTGAGCTGGGCGTCAACTTTCTCGACACGGCGGACATGTACGGCGTGGGTCAGAACGAGGAGCTGGTCGGGCGCGCGATACACGACCGGCGCGAGGGCGTGGTGCTCGCGACGAAGTTCGGGAACGTGCGCGGCGAGGACGGGAGCTTCCTCGGCGTCTCGGGGCGGCCGGAGTACGTGCGCACGGCGTGCGAGGCTTCGCTCCGGCGCTTGCGCGTTGACGTAATTGACCTCTACTACCAGCATCGCGTTGACCCGAACACTCCCATCGAAGAGACGGTCGGCGCGATGTCGCGTTTGGTGGAGGAAGGGAAGGTGCGTCACCTCGGACTCTCCGAAGCGTCGGCCGAGACCGTCAGGCGCGCGGCGGCAGTCCACCCCATCGCCGCGCTCCAGAGCGAATACTCGCTCTGGACGAGGGATGTGGAGTCAGAGATTCTGCCCGCGTGCAGGGAACTGGGCGTTGGGTTCGTCGCCTACAGCCCGCTCGGGCGCGGCTTCCTGACGGGGCGTTTCGAGAAGCCGGAAGATTTGCCAGAGGACGACCGGCGCCGTCAGTTCCCGCGCTTCCGCGAGGAGAATTTTGCGCAGAACATGCGACTTGTCGAGCGCGTCCGCGAGGTCGCGGCGGAGAAGGGTTGCAAGCCCTCGCAACTCGCGCTCGCGTGGGTGCTGGCGCAGGGGCGGGACATCGTGCCGATACCGGGGACGAAGCGGCGCAAGTATCTGGAAGAGAACATCGGCGCAGTCGAAGTCGAGCTGGGCAGTGAAGACCTCGCGCGCATCGAGGAGGTGTTGAGCAATGAGGCGGTCGCGGGCGAGCGCTACCCGGAGCAGTCGATGAGTGCGCTCAACCGTTGAGCGTTAAGCGGTGAGTAAAAAAGAAGCGGCGCTCTGTCTAGTGAACAGAGCGCCGCTTCTTTTGTGAGTGTGCCCAAGTCTGGGGCAAGGAACTTTTAGAGTCGCACGGCCCAGCCTAGACCGTCCGGCGGCCCGTCAAAAGGTTAATGACGAAGACGACGAGCGCCACGACGAGCAGCAGGTGAATCAATCCACCGCCGACGCCGCCGATCAGGCCCAGCAGCCAAAGCACGAGCAGAATAACCAGAATCGTCCAGAGCATTTTACAAACCCTCCATTTAGGTTCAGAAGTTTGAGAATCGACCCACCGTCCCTCCCGGTCGGACACAGACAATGGCAACGCTCATGCCATCAACGCACAGCGACCGGGCGCACGAACCAAACGTCTGAAACCGTTCGACTTATTCAGAAAGTGCTTAGGAAGTATGTAGGAAGGTGAGAGCGCGGCGTGTACTGTTAACGAATCGGCCGTGTTTACTTTCGCATCATTCAGGTGACGTTGGACGACGGACGTTGGACGATAAAGTCTCTGACCATCGTCCAACGTCCGTCGTCCATCATCCATCTACCAAATCTGGCAGCGCTTGTCGGTGGGGCGCACCATCGCGTCGCCGACCTTGCATTGGAACGCCTCGGCGAAGGCGGGCATGTTCGAGAGCGGGCCGTTGACGCGGAAGCGACCCAGAGGGTGCGAGTCGGTGGCGACGCGCTGGCGCGCGGCCTCGGGCCGGATGTTCTGCGCCCAGACCTGCGCCCACCCGAGGAAGAATCGCTGCTCGGGCGTGAAGCCGGCGACGGTCTTCGGCCGCGGCTTGCCTTCCAGAGACTTCTTGTAAGCGGCGTAGGCGACGGTCAGCCCGCCGAGGTCTGCGACCGACTCGCCGACGACGAGCTTGCCGTTCTGGTTGAGACCGGGCTCGACCTCGAAGGCGTCGAACTGTTTGACGACGCAGTCAGTTCGCTCGCTGAACTTCTTGAAGTCCTCAGGCGTCCACCACATGACGAGGTTGCCGTCGGCGTCGAATTTCGCGCCCGAGTCGTCGAAGCCGTGCGTCATCTCGTGTCCGATGACGGCGCCGATGCCGCCGTAGTTGAAGGCGTCGTCGGCCTTCTCGTTGAAGAAGGGCGACTGGAGGATGCCGGCCGGGAAGACGATCTCGTTCATCGACGCGTTGTAGTAGGCGTTGACCGTCGGCGGCGACATGCCCCACTCGGAGCGGTCGATGGGCTTGCCGATCTTGCCGAGGTTGCGCCGGAAGTCGAACTCGCCCACCGAGACCGAGTTGTTGTAGTAGGCGCCGCGGTTGACTTGGAGCGGCTCGTAGCTCCGCCACTTGTCGGGGTACCCGATCTTGCGGACGAAGGCGTCGAGCTTCGCGATGGCCTTCGTCCGCGTCGGGTCGCTCATCCACGCGAGTGTGGTCAAGTCTTCGCGCAGCGCGGCGACGAGGTTCTTCACCATCTCCTGCGCCCGCGCCTTTGCACGCGGCGTGAACGTCCGGTCGATGTAGAGCTGCCCCAGCGCCTCGCCGAGCGCGCGGTCGGTCGAAGTCACGCAACGCTTCCAGCGTGGAAGTTGCTCCTGCGTGCCGTTCAGGAACTTGCCGTTGAAGTTAAAGCTCTCCTCGACGAACTTCGACGAGAGTGTGTTCGAGGCGGCGTTCACCAGATGCCAGCGCAGGTACGTCTTCCAGTCCTCGACGGGCACGTTCGACAGCATCTTGTCCACGGCCTCGAAGTAGGGCGGGTGGCCGACGTTGATCTTGGCGACCTCGGGCAAGTTGATGTTACGGAAGTAGAGCCCCCAGTCGAAGTGCGGCGTCAGCTCGATGAGCTGCGCCTTTGTCTTCGGGTTGTAGCGCGCCTCGGGATTACGCAACTGCACGCGCGAGGCGGAGTTCTCGGCGAGTCGCATCTCGATGGACATCACGGTGCGCGCCGCGGCGCTGGCACGGTCGGCGTCGTCGCCGAGGAGTTGGAAGGTGCGCGCGACGTGCGCGACGTACTCGTCCCGAATCTGCTTCGACTTCGCGTCGTCTCTCGTATAGAAGTCGCGGTCGGGCAGGCCCAGTCCACCCTGCACGACCTGCGCGATGATGGCGGTCGAGTTCTTGTAGTCCTGCACCGCGCCGAAGCCGAAGAGCGCCGGGATGCGGTGCGCATGGAAGCGCGCGACCTCTTCCTGCACGCCGCCGAGGTCTTTGATGGCCGTGATGCGCGCCAGCTCCGACTCTAACGGCTTCGCCCCCTGCGTCTCGACCCCCGTCTCGTCCATGCAGGACGAGTAGAAGTCTGCGAGCTTCTGCTCGTTGCTCCCCGGCCTGTGGTTCTTCCGCTTCGCGAGGTCTTCGAGGATGGCGTGGAGCTGCTCGTTGTTCTGCTCCGCCAACTGCTCGAACCGCCCCCAGCGCGCGTAGGCCGCCGGAATCTGGTTCGCGGCCTTCCAACCCCCATTCGCGAACTGGTTAAAGTCCTGACACGCCGACGCGCCCCGGTCGATGCTCGCCAGGTCGAACCCCGGCAACACTTCGGACTTCCCCCCGTCGCTCTGACTCTTTACGGACGAACCCGTCGCCCCCACGATCAACAACGCCACGACAACCGCCCCCAACACGGTGGCACACCGCAACCCAAGAGACTTCATGACACTCGGCTCCTCATAAATTTTATGGACAACTGCTCGCGGGGGAAATTCGGAATGCCCCGATGATAACAGCGCGCGGGGGTTTTGGTAAGCGTGATGAACCTTGACTTCCCACGACGGCCTGTCTTAAAGTCCGCGCGCTGACTTCCACATCAACAGACGGACTTAAGCCCCAAAGGAAGCCTCGATGAAGACTAGAATCACACTCGCCGTACTTGCACTCTGCCTGCTGCCCGTCGCCGCGCGCGCCGACACCATCGTGTTCAGCAGCAGGAACGTCACCTTCTCCGCGCAGGCGGGGCAGCAGGTTGAGGCGCGCATCACCCAGTTCCTCTGCACAGGTTGGGACAAGCTGCCGGGTTTCACCTGCGGCGATACCAATCAATGGTCACTCCTGGCCTACAATCCGGCGGGCGTGCTCGTCGCCGCCCAGACCGTCCCCTGGAACCGTGCCACTACCCTCGACATCCTCTTCACCACCACCATGTCAGGGCAGTACACCGTCTTCATAGGTGGCGACGGTGTGCCGGGCTTTGGGCTCGCCGGCGCGACCTGGACGGGCGAAGTTACGGTCAACGCCCCCGTGCCGGAGCCGGCGACACTGCTGCTGCTCGGCACAGGGCTCTCCGCCCTCGGCGCGACCGTCCGCCGTCGGCATAAGGCGAAAACAGTCAAGGACGCATAGCCCCGTCGCAAGGGGGCGGCTGACACTAAGTAAGCACACACAAAGAGAGGGCATCCCAATCAGGATGCCCTCTCTTTTCGTTCACAAATATGAGCCGGACTGGGCTCGAACCAGTGACCCGCTGATTAAGAGTCAGCTGCTCTACCAACTGAGCTACCGGCCCATGTGTGCCGAAACAAAGTACACAACGCGCGGAGGCGATGTCAAACGGCCGAAGACTGGCTTAGCGTTGAAGGCGCGCCGCGGGAATCTGCTTGTCCACGACGGGGCGCGTGGGCGCGTTGGCCAGCTCGGAGGCGAGGATGAAGATGGTGCGTGTGATGTTCTCCATCTTCTTGTAATCAATTTTGTCGGGGGTGTCCGTCGGCTTGTGGTAGTCCTCGTGGACGCCGTCGAAGTAGAAGATGATCGGCACGCCGTGCTTCGCGTAGTTGAAGTGGTCGCTGCGGTAGAAGAGGCGTTCGGGGTCGTTCGGCTCGTCGTAGTGGTAGTTGTACCTGAGGTTGAGATACTCGCGGTTGACGGCCTCGTTCAGCTCACCCAACTGCGTGCTCATCATGCGCGAGCCGATGACGTAAATCTCGTCCGGGCCGGAGAGCATCCTGTTGGCGGGGTTCGTGTCGCCCGCCCGCTTGCTCCGCCCGATCATGTCGATGTTGAGCTGCGCGACGACCTGCTGGAGCGGCACCGTCGGGTAGCGCGTGAAGTACTCGGAGCCCCACAGCCCCTTCTCCTCACCCGTGTGCCAGACGAAGAGGATGGAGCGCTTCGGGCGCGGCCCCTTCGAGAACGCATCGGCCATCGCGAGCAGGCCCGTCGTCCCGGAGCCGTCGTCGTCCGCGCCGTTGCAGATGGAGTCCTCGCCGACGGGGCGGCAGCCCGAGGTGCCGCTCGCGCCCACGTGGTCGTAGTGCGCGCCGAGCGCGACGTACTCCTTCTTGAGCTTCGAGTCCTTGCCCTCCAACACGCCGACGACGTTCTGCGTGCTCGCCTCCATCACCGAGAGCTTGAGGGACAGGCGCAAACGCTTATCGGCCTTGAGCGCGAAAGCCTTCGGCGCCTCGCCGGCCGCGGTCGCCTGCGCGAGCTTGAGCACGGTCGCGCCGTCCAACTGCTCGCCCGCGAAGAGCGCGTCGAGCATCGCGCGCGAGGGGATGATCGAGACGAGCCCCGAAGTGGGCGCCGCCGGCTCCGGCTCCTCCTCCTCGTCTTCGGACTCCACGCCTTCGAGGCGCGGGACGGCGTAGGAGGCGCGGTTGATAGAGAACGCGCCGAAGCGCCAGCGCCGGTCGAAGTTGCGCGGGACGAGGATGAGGGCGCGCGCGCCGTTCTTCTGCGCGTAGCTGACGGGGCTCTCCCAATCGCCCGCGCGCAAGGTGGGGATGGCCACGCCCGGCGGCGGCACGAGCCCGTCGCCCGAGACGACGACGATGCGGTCGCGCACGTCTACACCTTCATACGGGTTGATGTTCTTCGACTTGATGACCCAGCCGTAGCCCGCGTAGACGACCGGCGCCTCTACCTCGCCGCTCGCGCGCCCCGTCGGCAGGAAGTCCTGGCCGATGCGGAAGGCGCGCTCGCCGAGTTGCGCCGTCGAGTGCTCGCGGTCAACCTCGGTCTTGGTGAGCGCGATGCGCTGGAAGTACGAGCCGTTGTCGCCCGCGGGCTTGACCTTGAGCTTCTTGAGCCGGTCGGCGATGTACTGCGCGGTCTTGTCGAGTCCGGGCGAGGGCGTGTCGCGCCCCGCGTACTCGTCCGAGGCGATGGTGTAGAGAATCTCCTTCATCCCCTCGGCCGTGATGCGCTCGGCGGCGGCGCGCTCGGCCGCGAAGTAGGCGGAAGGCGTGGCCCCCGCTCCAGCAGCGACGCGCGCACCCTGCGGTTGCTGCTGTGCGCGCGGCACCGGCACCGACACAAACATGATGGCCAGTACGAGGCCGACCGTAATCAATCTACGCATGTCCCCTCCAAATGATTGCTTCTGCTGCGATAAGTGCATGTGTCTTCGATGATAAACCGGCCGTGGGTCGTTTGCCAGTCACTAAGTGATGAAAGGGAAGGAAGGAGTGATGAGATGCGCCTGGCACGACTCGAACGTGCGGCCCCCTGCTCCGGAGGCAGGTGCTCTATCCACTGAGCTACAGGCGCGCGGGAGGCATTCTCGCATAGAAGGCGGCGGGGAGCCAAACAGCGGACACGAAGACATGAGCCGAAAGTGACAGATTCGACAACGCGGGCCGTGGGTTATGTACGCTACGGAGCTTATTGATGGCGGCCGAAGTGGTAAAAAAGAGGACGAGAACCTCAAAGACATCTTGCCCCACGAGCCCGACCGCTTCCCCCCGGAGATTCAGGGCCGCCATGCGCGCGGCGCTTAACGGCGGCATCACGCAAGGAGGTAATGATAGTGCAGAGAAGAGACGCGAACATTGTTCTTTCGGTGCTGGCGCTCGTGCTGGCGCTCGCCTTCACCATCGCCCCACGGACAGAGGGACGGAGCCAGAACAGCAACCAGAACAGCAACGACAACCAGCAGAACACCAACGTCAACCAGAACCGGAACACGAACGGCAACCGGAACCGCAACGCCAACCGCAACCAGAACACCAACCAGAACACCAACATGAACGAGAACATGAACTCCAACGAGAACATGAATGCTAACGAGAACATGAATGCTAACGGCAACATGAACTCCAATGGCAACATGAACTCCAATGGCAACATGAACTCGAACGGGAACATGAACGCTAACAGCAACATGAACTCGAACAGGAACTCGAACGGCAACACGAACTCGAACAACAACAACAGCGTCGGCGGGTCGTTCAGGTAACGGCTTCAGCAAGGCGCTCAGTGGAGAAGGGGACGCGCGGGTCGCTCGCGTGTCCCCTTCTCCATAGGCTTTAGTCGTCCCCGTGCCATCCCTGACTCCTTTTGCCCGCGCCGCACGCGCTCGGCTACAATGCAGCCGAACGTCAAGACCAGCCGTTCTCTCCAGCGACCCGTATAAGCTCTAAGTCGGAATCCGCCCCCTTTGAGGTGAAACTGTGTCCAGAAGATTCCAAGCGCTCCTCCTGACTCTCTCCATCTTGCTTTCAGCATTCATACCTGCAAGGGCGCAGAACCAGCAGGACAGGGAGAAGCAACTGCAAGACGCGCAGAAGAGGATCGAGCAGTTGCAGGAGGCGTCGAAGAAGCCCGAGCCCTGGGACGTGGAGGGCGACCACGGCCCGACGACCACCGTCGAGTTCGACACGGACGAGGGCACCTGGATGAGCTGCGACGTGTCGCCCGACGGGCGCACCATCGTCTTCGACATCCTCGGCGACATCTACCGCATGCCCATCGACGGGGGCAAGGCGGAGTTGCTCGCGGGCGGCGCCTCGTGGGAGTGGCAGCCGCGCTACTCGCCCGACGGCAAGTGGATCGCCTACACCTCCGACCGCGACGGCGGCGACAACATCTGGGTGATGGACGCCGACGGCAGGAACCGGCGGCAGGTGACGTAAAGAGACGCAGCGGCTTCTTAACACACCCGATTGGACGCCGGACGGTCAATACATCCTCACGCGCAAGCACTTCGTGGACACGCGCTCGCTCGGCGCGGGCGAGGTCTGGATGTACCACGTCAACGGCGGCGGCAAGGGCGTGCAGTTGACCGAGCGGCCGAACTGGACGGCCAACATCGGCGAGCCCGTCGCAGACCCGAAGGGGCGCTTCGTCTACTTCGTCGCCAGCACGGCCTTTGACTACAACAAGAACGTCTACGACAGCATCTACTGGATCGACCGCTACGACACGCAGAAGGGCAGGCGTTCGACCTTCGTCCGCGGCGCGGGCGGCGCCGTCCGCCCGGCCGTCTCGCCCGACGGCAAGTACCTCTCCTTCATCCGTCGCGTCGGGCTGAACTCCGTCCTCTTCCTGCGCGAGATCGACACCGGCCGCGAGTGGCCGGTCTACGACGGTCTCACGCACGACCAGCAGGAGACGTGGGCCGTCTACGGCACATACCCCGGTTACGCCTGGACGCCCGACAGCAAGTCGGTCGTCATCACGGCCAAAGGGAAGTTCGTCCGTCTCGATGTAGCGTCGAAACGTGCGACCCCGATTCCTTTCAACGCGCACGTCGCGCAGAAGGTGACGGAGGCCGTCCGCTCGCCCGTGCGTGTAGCGCCCGAGCGCGAGCGAGCGCGGCTCCTGCGCTGGGCGCAGCGCGGGGCGGGGCGCGTCGTCTACAGCGCCCTCGGCAAAATCTACGTGAAGGAGGGCGACGCCGCGCCGCGCCGGCTCTTCAACACGAACAACCTTGAGTACGCGCCCTCCTTGAGCGCCGACGGGGCGCAGTTGACGTTCGTGACGTGGAGCGATGCCGAGAAGGGCGCGGTGTGGGTCGCCAACTCCGACGGCACGAACGCGCGCAAGCTCACCACCGTCCCCGACCAGTATGCCAACCCCGTCTTCTCGCCCGACGGGACGAAGATCGCTTATCTGAAGGGGCGCGGCAGCATCTATCACGAGGAGGATTTGGCGAGCGAGTCCACGTTCGAGATTCACTACTGGGGCGCGGGCGCGCACCATTACGTGATGGACTTGCAGAGCCGCGGCACGAACGCACGCATGCCGGTCTTGAGCTTCGACCGCGAAGGCGAGCGCATCTACTTCATGGAGGCGGGCGGCGGCGGCCCCGGCGGCGGGCCGACCGAGCCTGCGAAGTTCATCACATACCTTTCGAGCGTCAAGCTCGACGGCGACGATGCGCGCCGCCACATCGAGGGCAACTACGTCACAGAGATCGTCCCTTCGCCCGACGGCAACTGGGTCTTCTTCAAGGAACTGCACAAGCTCTACGTCGCGCCGTTCCCGAAGGTCGGCAAGACCGTCCGGCTCAGCTCGACGGAGACCGGCGTGCCCGTCCGTCCGGTCTCCGCGGCGTCGGGCGACTGGCTCGCGTGGTCTGCGGACGGCAAGACGGTCGGGTGGACGCTCGGCGAGAACTTCTACGAGCAGTCGCTCGACAACGTCCTGCGCTCGCTCGCCAAAGACGAGAAGGCGCCCGCGCCGCGGCAGACCTCAATCGGCTTCGACTTCGAGCCCGCGCGGCCCGACGGCTACGTCCTCTTGACCAACGCGCGCATCGTCACCATGAAGGGCGACGAAGTCATCGAGAAGGGGAACGTCGCCATCCACGGGAACCGCATCCTGGCTGTCGGGCGCGACGCACACCTCCCGAACGGCATCAGGCCGCGCATCATCGACATGGCCGGCAAGACCATCATCCCGGGCCTCATCGACGTGCACGCGCACATGTCTTACGACACGCTCGACATCATCCCAGAGAAGCAGTGGCCCTACTGGACGAACCTCGCCTACGGCGTCACGACGACGCACGACCCTTCGGCCGCCACACAGACCGTCTTCGCGCAGTCCGAGATGGTCAAGGCCGGCGCGATGGTGGGGCCGCGCATCTTCTCGACCGGCTTCGTCCTCTACGGGGCGGAGAACCCCGAGAAGGCCGCCATCAGCTCTTACGAAGACGCGCGCGCGCATCTCGAACGCCTCAAGGCCGTCGGCGCCTTCTCCGTCAAGAGCTACAACCAGCTCCGCCGCGACAACCGCCAGCGCATCATCAAGGCCGCGCGCGACCTCGACATGATGGTCGTGCCCGAGGGCGGCTCGACGTGGGCCTACAACATGTCGATGATCCTCGACGGCCACACCGGCATCGAGCACGCCGTGCCCGTCGCGCCGCTCTACAAGGACGCGCTCACACTCTTCGCGAAGAGCCGGACGCAGTACACGCCGACTCTCATCGTCGGTTACGGCGGCATCTGGGGCGAGAACTACTGGTACCAGCAGTCGAACGTCTACGAGAATCGGAAGCTGCTGCGCTTCACGCCGCGCGGGCGCATCGAGCCGCGCGCGCGCCGCAGGATGCACGTCTCGGGCGACGACTTCTACCACTTCGAGCTGGCGAAGACGGTTCGGGATGTGGTGCGCGCGGGCGGCAAGGCACAGCTCGGCGCGCACGGGCAGTTGCAGGGCTTAGGCGCGCACTGGGAGCTGTGGATGCTTCAACAGGGAGGGTTGACGACGTTGGAGGCTCTGCGCTGCGCGACACTCAACGGCGCGCAGTACCTCGGGCTCGACCGTGACCTCGGCTCCGTCGAGCCGGGCAAGCTTGCCGACCTCGTCGTCCTCGACAAGAACCCTCTGGACGACATACGCAACTCCGAATCCATCCGCTATGTCATGGTCAACGGCCGTCTCTACAGCGCCGACAACATGGACGAGGTCTATCCTGACCAGAAGACGCGCCCGCCCTTCTTCTGGGAGCGCCGCGGCGAAGGCAACCTCGCGGGCACCGAGCCGTAAATCGGGTCATTTGTTCAACGGGTCATTGATTCATTGGCGCAATCAAACAATGAATCAATGACCCGTTGAATCAATTCATCTGCTCGTCTCCCTGTCGCCGTACGGGCCGTCGATCTGGCCTGTGCCCTGACCGGCGACGTTGGTCTCGGTGGCGCCGTCGCCCTCGTTGTCCTCGCCGGTGCGCGGCTTGCCCTCGCCCGCGTTGTCGGAGTTCGAGCCCTCGCCGGTGGACTCGTTCTTCGGGAAGCTCTCGCCGCCCTCGCGCTGTTCTGCCATCGTGCTCTCTCCTATCGTCTGAAAGTCTCTTCGTACCGGATGCGTGCGTCGCGGACGCCGCGCGGTATGTGCGGGCAAAGGCCGTGCCCCTTACCCTCGGTTGGGAACTTAGACCGCGGCGCGGCGTGTAAGAGGCACTATGCGAGAGGTCGTTTTTGAGAGTCGCGCGTGCGGCGCCTGCGGGGCGTTCGTGTCGGTGGCGCGGGAGGACGGCGCCGTGTTCGTCAGGCGGCGCGGCGTGACGTTCTTCCGCGATTCGTTGGAGGGACTGCTCACGGCTGTGCCGCGGGAGCGTTCGGGGCTGGCGTACGCGGCGGGGTACGCGGGACTGTTCTCGCTGTTCCGCTACTCCTTCGCGCCGTTGACGATGTCAGGCTGGTGGCCTGCGTCGGCGCTGGGGTGGGGGTTCATGCTCTTCTTCAGCATACTGGCGCCGCTGGCCCTCGTGCTGAGCTTCGCCGCGGCCTTTTCGCTCGAACGCACGCCGTGGAAGTCCGGGAGTCTCCCGACGCTCGCCGGCTTCCTGCTCGGGTGGCAGGGGGCTTACACGGCGCTCTTCATGTTCTTTAAAGTCTGGGAGTGGCTCGGCCTCTGAATCAGAAGAACTTCGCGACGGCGAGGTAGATGTAGAACGAGATGGCGGAGATGAGTGCCGCGAGCGGGATGGTCAGAATCCAGGCCCAGACGATGCGGCCGGCCACGCCCCACTTGACGGCCGAGAGGCGGCGCGTCGCGCCGACGCCGACGATGGCGCCCGTGATGGTGTGCGTGGTCGAGACCGGGATGCCGCCCCAGGTGACGCCGATGATGGCGGCGGCGGCGGCCGACTCGGCGCTGAAGCCGCCGACCGGCTTGAGCTTCGTGATGCGCGAGCCCATCGTCTTCACGATGCGCCAACCGCCCGACAGAGTCCCCAAGCCTATCGCCGCGTGGCAGATGAGCACGACCCAGAGCGGGATGTCGTTGGACGCGTTGGTGTCGAAGTTCGAGGCGACGAGCACGCCGGCGATGATGCCCATCGTCTTCTGCGCGTCGTTGCCGCCGTGGCCGAGGCTGAAGAGCGCGGCCGAGACGAGCTGACCGCGTCGGAAGAATTTGTCCACGCGGAACGGCGACCAGCTCCGGAAGATCCACATCACCGCCACCATGATGAAGAAGCCGAGGAACGCCCCGATGAGCGGAGAGAGGACGATGAAGATGACCGTCTTCGTCCATCCCGAGGGCAGGATGACGCCGAGCCCCGAGGCTGCCACGGCCGCGCCCGCGTAGCCGCCGACGAGCGCGTGCGATGAGCTGGACGGAATGCCGTAGTACCACGTAATCAGGTTCCAGACGATAGCCCCGATGAGCCCGCACAACAGCACCCATAACTGCCACCCCTCGGGAATCGCCTTGATGTCCACCATGTCCTTCCCGATGGTCTTCGCCACGGCCTCGCCTAAGACGAGGAACGCGATGAAGTTGAAGAAGGCCGCCCACACGACCGCCGCGCCGGGCGAGAGGACGCGCGTCGAGACGACCGTCGCGATGGAGTTGGCCGCGTCGTGGAACCCGTTGATGTAGTCGAACACCAGCGCGATCAGGATGATGACGACGACGAAGGTGATGGTGGCAGTCATAGGAAGAGTACTGAGTGCTGAGAACTGAAGACTGAGTGGACGCGGATTCTTTACTCAGTCCTCAGTCCTCAGCACTCAGTCCTTTTTCATGCGTGCTTGATGATGACGGTCTCGATGATGTTGGCGGCCTGCTCGCAGCGGTCGACGGCGGCTTCGAGCTTGTCGTAGATGTCCTTCCAGCGGATGACGCGCAGGGGCTCGGGCTCGCCCCGGAAGAGGTCGCCGATGGCTTCATGATAGAGGTCGTCGCCCTCGTTCTCCAGGCGGTGTATCTCGACGAGGCGGGGCGCGATGCCGGCCGGGCGCTCCAGGGTGGAGACGACCTCGTGGAGCTGGACGGCCATGCGCTGGATGACATCGCCGAACTGGCGCGCGAAGTCGGTCGTCTCGCGGACGTTGTACATGACGACGGCGCGGGCCGCGTCGTCGATGAGGTCTACGATGTCGTCGAGCGCGCCCGAGAGCATGTAGATGTCCTCGCGGTCGAACGGGGTGATGAAGGAGGTGTTGAGCTTCTTCGAGATCGAGTGCGTTAGCTCGTCGCACTGGTGCTCGATGGCCTTGATGCTTTCGAGGTGGGTCTGGAACTCGGTCGCCTTGCCGGCCAGCATCTCGGCGAGCTTGGTGGCCGCGTCGTAGATGTGCGAAGTCATCTGGCGGAAGAGGAGGAAATACTGCTCCTCCTTCGGAATCAGGCTGAAACGTGCCATGAACAGATTTCTCCCTGCCCGACTGGTCTCACTGTTTTGGAACGAGAGCCGAAATATAGAACAACGCCGCCGCGTTGTCTATCCGGGGATGAATCGGGGGTGAACGTCGGTTGAACGGCGCGCGGCGCCGGGCGGGCGGTTGTCCCACGGGAAGGGTTCGTCGTATCCTCGTCGCCTTGAGCCGATGAGCAAAACTCACCACGAACAGGTCGTAGAGATCATGCGCATGGAGGCCGAGGCCATCGCCTGCACGGCCTCGCGTCTCGCACCCGAAGAGGTCGGGCGCGCTGTCGCGCTGCTCGCCGCGTGTCGCGGCAAGGTCGTCACGGTCGGCGTCGGCAAGTCCGGCCACATCGCGCAGAAGGCCGCGGCGACCCTGACGAGCACGGGCACGCCGGCCGTCTTCCTGCACCCCTCGGACGCGCTGCACGGCGGCATGGGGCTCGTGTCGGAGGGCGATGTCTGCCTCTTCGTCAGCAACAGCGGTGAGACGGCCGAGCTGCTTGAGCTGCTGCCGTATCTGCAACACCGCCGCGCGCTCGTCCTCGCCGTCGTCGGCAATACTTCGAGCGCGCTCGCGCGGCGCGCGGACGTGGTGCTCGATGCGTCGGTCGAGCAGGAGGCGTGCCCGCTGAACCTCGCGCCGACGACCAGCACGACCGTGGCGCTCGCCGTCTGCGACGGGCTGGCGATGACGCTGATGTCGGTGAAGGAGCTGACGCCCGAGGACTTCGCGCTCAACCACCCGGGCGGTCGCCTGGGCAAGCGGCTCACGATCAAAGTCTCCGACCTGATGCGCGGCGGGGAGGAGAACCCGACGGTCGAAACGGGCTCGACGCTCCTCGAAGTCGTGCAGGCCATCGGCCGCGGGGGCTTAGGTGCGGTCAACGTGCTCGACGGCGGCGGGCGCCTCGCGGGGATTGTGACGGACGGCGACGTGCGGCGAGCCTTGCAGCGCGTGCGGCTCGAAGACCTCGCGGGGCTGACGGCCGAGGGCTTCATGACGCGCGAGCCCGTCGTCGTCGCGCCTGACCTGCTCGCGCACTCCGCCCTTCAACTGATGGAGAATCGCCCCTCGCAGATTGCCGTCCTCCCCGTCGTCGAAGAGGGCGGCCGCTGCGTCGGTCTCCTCCGCCTCCACGACATCGTTCGCAGCGGACTCTAAGATGAAAGCATTAATCATACTGTTGAGCGTCCTGTCGGCGCTCTCGTCTACGGCGCCGGCCTCCGCGCGCGCGGAACGCGTGAGCCCTGCGGGCGAGGTGGTCGTCGTGTTGAGCGAGGAGTTTCTGAACGCGCTGCTCGTGGCGGTGGCGTCGAGGCCGGAGCCGCCGAGCTTCCCTCTGTCGAAGGGCGGCGAGGGGAAGAAGTGCGAGAGCCGCGTTCAACTGCTGCCCGAGGCCGGAGGGACGCGGACGGCCGTGCGCTTCGCCGACGGGCGCATCAACGCGCCCGTCGCCTTCCGCGGCTCGTACGAAGCGCCGCTCGTCGGATGCTTGCGGTTCGAGGGTTGGGCCGACACCACTTTCCAGCTTGAGTTCAATCGCGAGCGCCAGGTGCTCGGCGCGCGCGTCACCGTCCGCGACCTGAAACTGAAGAACGTCCCCGTCTCACTCCTCGGCGGCGGACTGACGGGGCTCGTACAGGACGCCATCGACGAGCGCGGCAACCCGGTCGAACTCCTCCGCGCCGAACAGCTCGGCGCGCGCATCCCCGTCACGCGCAACGACGAGCTGCGCCTGCGCGCGGCGGACGTGCGCCACGAAGTCGTGGGCCGCGAGCTGCGCCTCCGCATCATCTACGAGATCGTCCAGCCCGATTAACTCAGAACACTTCCGACTGACAGACAGGAACTCTCCGGCGCGCGCGGTGTCTATGTTGACGCGCGCGCGACGACTTGAGCGTTGGGCTCTTAAAGCCTGACGCAATGCCACACGTCTGTCAGGAGAAGGCTATGCTTCAAAGACCCGCGGCGCGTCGCAACGCGCCACGCGCTTACTTCCTTTTGATTCTTTGCGCTCTGTTCGTGCCGGCCGCCGCGGCGCAGGAGACGACACAGGGCTTGACGCCGGGCGCGCTCAACGCGTTCGGCGCGAACGGCAAGACCCGCGGCCTCTGTCCGCTCAAACACACGGAGGTGCGCGCGAGCGTCGCGGGCTTCCTCGCGCGCGTCACGGTGACGCAGGAGTTTGAGAACCCGTTCAAAGATAAGATCGAAGCGGTCTACACCTTCCCTCTGCCGCAGGCCGCGGCCGTGGACGACATGACGATGCGCGTGGGCGAACGCACGGTCAAAGGGAAGATCATGCGGCGCGAGGAGGCAAGCGAGGTCTACCGCGCCGCGCGCCACGCGGGGCAGGTGGCGAGCCTGCTCGACCAGGAACGTCCGAACGTCTTCACACAGTCGGTCGCGAACATCATGCCCGGCGAGCGCGTGACGGTCGTCATCAGCTACGTCGAGACGTTGAAGTACGAGGCGGGCACCTACGAGTTCGTGTTCCCGATGGTCGTCGGCCCGCGCTACATCCCGGGCGCGCCGACGGGGCGCAGGGCTCCACGCGGGCGGCGCGCGGCCACCGACCGCGTCCCCGACGCCGCGCGCGTCACCCCGCCGCACGCGCGGCCGGGCACGCGCGCCGGCCACGACATCTCCGTCGAGGTCGTGCTCGACGCGGGCGTCCCCGTCGAGCGGCTCAAGTCGCCTTCGCATGAGATAGACGTTGAGCGGCCTTCGCCGTCGGGCGCGCGCGTGCGGCTGCGGAGTCTCGCCGTCATACCGAACAAGGATTTCATCCTGCGTTACGACGTGGCCGGGCAGAAGATTCAGGATGCGTTGTTGACGCACCGCGACGCGCGCGGCGGCTACTTCACTTTCATCCTCCAACCGCCCGACCGCGTGGCACCTGCCGACGTGACGCCGAAGGAGTTGGTTTTTGTCCTCGACACTTCGGGCTCGATGATGGGCTTCCCCATCGAGAAGGCGAAGGAGACGATGAAGCTCGCGCTTGACAGTCTCAACCCGCAGGACACGTTCAACCTCATCACCTTCGCGGGCGACACCAGCATTCTCTTCGAGGAGCCCGTGCCTGCGACGCCGCAGAACCTCTCGAAGGCGCAGAAGTTTCTTGAGACGCGCGAGGGCGGCGGCGGCACCGAGATGATGAAGGCCATCCGCGCCGCGCTCGAACCCTCGGATGCGCAGGGGCACGTCCGTATCGTCTGCTTCATGACCGACGGCGAGGTCGGCAACGACTTCGAGATTATCTCGGAGGTGCAGAAGCACCCGAACGCACGCGTCTTCTCGTTCGGCATCGGCAACTCTATCAACCGCTTCCTGCTCGACAAGATGGCCGAGCACGGCCGCGGTGCGGTCGAGTACGTCTCGCTCGAAGATGACGGCTCGGCCGCCGCGCGCCGCTTCCACGAGCGCGTGCGCAGCCCTCTGCTCACGGACATACAGATCGACTGGGGCGGCTTACAGGTCGCGGACACGTACCCGCGGCGCATCCCAGACCTCTTCGGCTCGGGGCCTCTGATTGTGAGCGGACGTTACACGACGGGTGGGCGCGGCGTGTTGCGTCTGCGCGGGACGTTGGCGGGGCAAGCCTTCGAGCGCGACATCGCCGTCGAGCTGCCTGAGTTGCGAGCCGAACACGAAGTGCTCGCAACCCTCTGGGCGCGCCGCCGCGTGGAAGACCTTATGAGCGAGGACTACGCGGGCGCGCAGTCGGGCGAGATGCGCGCAGACCTGCGCGAGGCGGTCACGGGCCTCGGCCTCGAATACAGGCTCCTGACACAGTTTACTTCGTTCGTCGCGGTCGAAGAGACGACCGTCACTGACGGCGGCAAGCCGCGCCGCATCGACGTGCCCGTCGAGACGCCCGAAGGCGTAAGCTCACATGCAAGTGAAGACGAGGAAGACCTCGCGGGCGTCGCCCCGGTCGTGGCAAACAAGAGGAGCAGGGCGAACCGAAGCGTCCAGATGCGGGCGGAGAGGGCCATGGTCGGGCCGTACTCGAAGGCGAACCCGTCGGCGACGGGCGCGGGCGTCGCCGGAGGAGCAGGCAGCGGCTCTGCGCCGCCTGTGATGGAAGTTGACGAGCCCGCACCCCCGCTTCCCCACCCGGCCCCGATGCCCACTCCCGTGCCGAAGACAATCGTATCGGGCGCCGTCCCGCCCGACCCGGCAGAGCTGAAGCGGCGGCAATTCTTCGCACGGCTCCACCCGTCCGTCGCTGCGGTCGTCGAGAGGCTGCGTGGAGGGAAGGAGACCCCGGGCGAGGCGGAGGCGAAGTTCGTCCACGAAGGCAAGGCTGAGCTGCGCATCTCGCTTACGGAGAACTCGCCCGCCGTGCTGGCGCGACTCAAGGAGTTGGGCTTCGAGCTGGTACTCGACGCGCCCTCGGCGGGGCTCGTCGTCGGACGAATGCCCATCGAAAAGCTCGCGGCACTCGCCGACATCCAGGCCGTGCGCTACGTTGCGCCCCAAATGAACTGACAGAACGTTGAGCAGTAGCGAGCGGGTGCCGTTGACATCAGAAGCGTCTTCGATGTCAACGGCACCCGCTCGCTACTGCTCAACGTTCTGTTAACTGGCGACGGCCACGCGCGCGCCGACGGGCATGTCCACGATCTCCCAGGCCGACTCGTCGCGCAGGAGCTTCGACATGAGCGCCGCGTGGAGGAGGTGGCCGCTGCGCTCGGCGCGCACCAGCCCCAACAGAGGCATGCCGAGCAGTGCGAGGTCGCCGATGATGTCGAGGATTTTGTGGCGGACGAACTCGTCCGGGCGCCGGAGCGGCGTCTCGTTGAGCATCCCTTCGGGCGTGAGCACGATGGCGTTGTCGAGCGAGCCGCCGCGGATGAGGTTCGCGCGCCGGAGCGCCTCGATCTCCTCGGTGAAGCCGAAGGTGCGCGCCGATGAAATCTCGCGCAGGAACGCCTCGGGGTCGAGCGCGTCGAACGTCATCCGCTGCACGCCGATGAGCGGGTGCGCGAAGTCGATCATGCACTCGATCTCCCACCCTTCGAGCGGCTCGACCGACACGCGGCGCGCGCCCTGCTCGACCTCGACTCGCCGCCGCACGCGCAGGGCCCTGCGCGCCGCCGGCTGCTCGACCACGCCCGCGCGCAGAATGATCGCCGCGAAGTCGTCCGAAGAGCCGTCCATGATCGGCAGCTCAAGGTTATCGACCTCGATGTAGGCGTTGTCCACCCCGAGGCCGCGGAGCGCCGCCAGAAGGTGCTCGACCGTGGAGAGCATGACGCCCGTGCGCATCAGCGTCGTGGCGTAGGAGCAGTGGGCGATGCACTCGACCGAGGCGGGTATCTCGAAGTCGTCGAGGTCCGTGCGGACGAAAACATGACCCGTGTCGGGCGGCGCAGGGCGCAGCCGCAGGCGCACGGGTACGGCCGTATGCAGCCCCAAACCGCTGGTCTCGACGGGCGCGGCGATGGTCGTCTGTTTAATCAAGGCGCGGTCTTCGACCTTTCGTCTACCGAGCGCACGCGGCGCTCTCTTTATGAAGGAACGCAAAATATAAGTGCAACGCCCGTGCCCCCGCGTTGCATGCAAAAACCCGCACACTTTCAACCCACATAACCCCGCCCTGTGGCGCCCGGGCGACAAACCCCGCCGCCGCTTGTGGCACTGGCGCTACACTCGCCCCACAAACTTCTTGCCCGCGCCAAACGGCGGGAGGATAATGACCCAGCATGATTCGGAGTCGAAAGACCATGAATACAGTGACCACGGACTGCCTAGAGATTGTTGAGCGCTTACCCGCCGGCGCAAAGCTCGAACTCCAAAACATTGATTGGGCAGAGTATGAGCACCTGCTGTCTCAGATGGAGAGTTTTCATCCCGGCCACCGTCTGAGCTACGACCGCGGGAGGTTGATCGTCGTGGGCCCCAAACGAGAGCATGAATTTTTCAAGGCGTTTGTTAGTAGGGTGGCGCATGTCATCGCGGAGGAGCTAAATCTTAATATCGAGGCCACGGGCGCTACCACCCTGCGACGCAGGAAGTTGATGAAGGGCGTCGAGGCGGATGAGAGTTTCTACGTCCAAAACGCCGCTCACCTCATCGGCCATCTTGAACTTGACTTGGACGTAGACCCGCCACCAGATGTCGCCGTCGAGATTGACATGAGCAACGACTCACTCGACAAGTTCCCCATCTACGCCGCGCTGGGTGTGCCCGAAATCTGGCGCTACGATGGCCACACTACACGCTTCTACAAACTCACAGGCGACACCTACGAGGTGATACAGAACAGCCTCGCCTTTCCGCTCCTCACGGCCGAAGACCTCACGCAATATCTGGAGCAGAGTAAGACAGAAGGACAGACCGCCGCGTTGAAGGCTTTCCGTCAGATGTTACGCTCGCGCGTCTCTTCCTGAAGATGCGGACGCCCGTAGCTTGTCACCCGCCGTTGTGATTCCTTATCATCAGGGAACATGCCGTCGAAAAAATCGAAGCCGAAAGAGCCGACCGAGCGGGTCTTTCTCATCGACTCGTTCTCGCACATCTTCCGCGCGTTCTTCGCGCCGATGGGGGGCAGGAGCGAGCCCCTGACGAACAGCCGCGGGCAGGTCACGCAGGCCGTCTTCGTCTTCACCAACATGCTGCGCAAGCTCCTCGCCGACGAGAAGCCGCACTATATCGCGGCCGTCTTCGAGTCGGGGGTGCCGACGTTTCGCCACGAGATGTCGGTGGACTACAAGGCGAACCGCGCGGAGATGCCCGACGATCTACAGTCGCAGATTCCCTATATCATCCGCGTCTGCGAAGCCTTCAACGTCCCCATCCTTAACGTCCCCGGCTTCGAGGCCGACGATGTCATCGGTGCGCTCGCCGTGCAGGCGACCGAGGCGGGCTTGCAGGCCGTCATCGTCTCGAACGACAAGGACATGACGCAGCTCGTGCGCGACCCGTGGGTCGTCTGTATGCGCAACAACTCGCAGAACGTGAAGCGCAAGGAGCCGGTACCTCCGGTCGAGTGGTGCGACGAGCAATGGGTCGAGAACAAGTTCAGCGTCAAGCCGACGCAGATCGTAGACCTGCTGGGGCTGATGGGCGACTCGGTCGATAACATCCCCGGCGCGCCCGGCATCGGCGCGAAGGGCGCGGTGCAGATCGTCCAGCAGTTCGGCTCCATCGAGAACGCGCTCGAACATTGGGAGGAGGTCAAGCACAAGACCTACCGCGAGTCTCTGCGCGACAACCGCGAGATCATCCTCCAGTCGAAAGACCTTGCCACCATCCGCACCGACGTTAACATCAAGCTCGACCTCGACCGGCTCCGCTGCAAAGCTCCCGACCGCGCCGCGGCTTACAAGCTCTTCCGAGAGCTTGAATTTCAGACCCTCACGCGCGAGTTCTCCGACGCCGCGTCCGAGGTCGATCTGGGCGCGGCCGTGAAGGTCTACGCGCAGGTGCGCAACGTGGCGGAATTGGAGTCACTCACGCGCAAGCTCTGGGAGGTTGACCACTGGGCCTTCGCCGTCGGGGACGCGACGCCGGCCGGGGCGGGGCAGCAGACGAGCGTGCGCGAAGGGCACTTCCCCACGTCGATAGCCATCTCGCACGCGCCGAACACGGCCCACTTCATCAACTTCGAAGATTTCGAGGGAGGCCGCCAGCAGGCCGTCTCGATGTTGAGGGACGTTCTGTCGAACGGCCTACTCTCGAAGTCCGTCCACGATTTGAAGCGCGCCGTCGGGTTGCTCAGTGTCGTCGGCGTCGAGTTGGAGGGTGTGACGGACGACACGCTGCTTGCCGCGTACCTGCTCGACCCCGTGCGGAGCCGCTACGACCTCGGCGACCTCGCGCGTGAGGCTTTGAAGGTGGATGAGGCGTGGTCGGAGTCGCCCGGCGAGGGCTGGTCGGCCGAGCAGTGGCGCACGGCCGAGGCCGCAGACCTCACCGCGCAGGTCGCGGACGTGCTCCACGGACGCATCCTCGAACAGGGTCTCGAAGCCATCTACAACGAGATCGAGCTGCCCATCGCGCCGCTCCTCCACCGCATCGAGGGCGCGGGGCTGCGCGTGGACACGTCCGTCCTCGGCGAGTTGTCGGCGCTGTTCGGCGCGGAGCTTGAGAAGCTGACGGCGCAGATTTACAAAGTCGCCGGCCGCGAGTTCAAGATCAACTCGCCCAAGCAGGTCGGAGAGGTTTTAGAAGAACTCAACATCAGCACGAAGCGCAAGACCGCGACGGGGCAGGTCTCGACGAGCCGCGCCGTCTTGGACGAGCTGGCTGCGCAGGGCTTCGAGCTGCCGCGCCTGCTCATCGAGTTCCGCGAATTGGATAAGCTCAAGGCGACCTACACCGACGCGCTGCCCGCGCTCGTCGGCCCCGACGGCCGCATCCACAGTCAACTCAACCAGACCGTGACGGCGACGGGAAGGCTCTCGTCAAGCGAGCCGAACCTACAGAACATTCCCATCCGGACGGAACTCGGCCGCCGCATCCGCCGCGCCTTCGTGCCGGAGGAGGGGAACGTCTTCGTCGCGGCCGACTACTCGCAGCTCGAACTCCGCCTGCTCGCGCACGTCACGCGCGACGAGCAGATGCTCGACGCCTTCCGGAAGGACGAGGACATCCACGAGCGCACCGCGCGCCTCGTCTTCGGCGCGCGCACGAAGGAGGAGCTAAAGGAGAAGCGGCGCTTCGCCAAGATCGTCAACTTCGCCATCGCCTACGCCGTCGAGCCCTTCGGGCTCTCGCAGCGCGTCGGCATCTCGCGCAAGGAGGCGCGGCAGGTCATCGACGATTACTACAAGACCTACACGGGCGTCCGCCGCTTCATGGAAGAGATTCCGGAGCAGGCGCGCGAGACCGCTGTCGTGCGCTCCATCTACGGCCGCATCCGCCCCGTCCCGACCATCAACGACCGCAACGGCAACATCCGCGCCCGCGCCGAACGCGAAGCCATCAACATGCCGATTCAGGGGAGCGCGAGCGACATCGTCAAGATCGCGATGCTGAAGGTGGACGAGGCGCTGCGTGCGGCGGGCCTGAAGGCGCAGATGGTGATGCAGGTACACGACGAGCTACTGGTCGAGGCGCCGAAGAAGGAGGCGAAGCAGGTCGAAGAGATTCTGTGTCGCGAGATGGAGACGGCCGTCGAGCTGGACGTGCCGCTCGAAGTCGAGGCCGGGGTCGGCGACAACTGGATGGACGTGAAGAAGTGACATGGTGAATGGCGGATAGTAAATGGTGAATGGTTAAAAACCGATTCTTCCATTCACCATCTACTATTCACCATTCACAAACATTTTATGGACGAGAAGCGTGGCGAAGGGCTCATCGTTTACAGCCGCCCGGGCGGGGAGGGCGGCGAGGGCGAGGTGCGCTCCGCGGCGGCGGCTGCGGCGGGCGCGGTGGCGCGGCCGGGCGGCGCGTACGGCGCGCCGTGGCAGACGCTTGTGCCCCTGTCCATCGGGTTCGTACTGCTCGTCGGGCTCGTCATCGGCCTCGGCTACAAGAGCGCCGCGAAGGTCAGCGAGGTCAACTACGGGACAAAGAACGAATACCTGCGGCTCTCGACGATGTCGGACGCGCTGCTCAACATGCGTCTCGGGTTAAGCCGGCTCGACACGGAGGCGCGGATGCGCGCGCGCCTCGAAGCGGGGACGGGCAAAGTTATGCTCCCGCCCTCCGACCTTCGCCTGCGCAACGAGCGAGGCGAGTTCGAGAAGCTCCTGGCCGAGTTCGATAAACTTTCCATCCCGAACCCGACCAAGAAGCAGGAGGTGCATAACCTCGCGGTCGAGTACGTCGCGACGACCCGCGACCCCAGCGCATACTCGGACAAAGGCTTCCAGAAGAACCGCGACCTCGACCTTAAGCTGCGCGGGCTGATGTCCGACCTCGGCGACGAGCGGACGAGTCTCGAAGACCAGCGTTTCGAGACGCTGCGGGCCGCGCAGAGCGACATCAAGAACCTGATGTGGCTCGCGGCGCTGACGGGGCTCGTCGTCGCCACGGCGACCTTCCTCGAAGTCTGGCGGCGCTTCCGGCAGATGCGGCGCGGCTACGCGGAGCTGCACCGCGAGCGGCAGTTCAGCACGCAGATGCTCGAAGGTCTGCCCCCGGCGGTGGCGGCCGTGGATCGCCGCGACCGGATTCGCTCGGCCAACGCGGCCTTCTTCCAGGTCTTCCCCGGCGCGTCGGTCGGCGCCTCCATCCACGACAAGTTCACGACGCCCGACGGGCTCAAGCTCCTTGCCGCGGCCTCTTCGACTCGCGTCCGCCGCACCGCCTACCACGGCCGCTTCCGCATGTCGGCCGAGGGCGACGACCTGAAAGAGCACGCCTTCGACGTTTACTCTTCGCCTTTAGAGATCGAGGGTGAGTTGGGGCAACTCCTGACGCTGGTGGACGTGACGGAGGCGGCCGAGTCCGAGCAGGAGTTGCGCCGCAGCGAGTCGCTGGCCGCCGTGGGGCAGGCGGCGGCGCAGGTGGCGCACGAGATCAAGAACCCTCTGGGCAGCATCCGCCTCGGCGTCGCCATGCTGCGCGACATGACGCGCGACCGCGAGGCCATCACTACCATCGACCTCGTCGAGCGCGGCATCGAGCACCTCTCCAAGCTCACGCTCGACGTGACGCAGTTCTCGCGCCGCGGCCAGCTCACGCTCGCACCGGACGTTGACCTCGCAGAGCTTCTGAACGAGAGCCTCGACCTCATCACCGAGAAGCTGCGCGAGAAGCGCACGCCCGTCGAACGTCGCTTCCCCGAAGAGCCTGTGCGCGGCCACTGGGACGAGGACCAGTTGAGGCAGGTCTTCGTCAACCTGCTCGCCAACGCCGTGGACGCGGGCCCGGCCGAGAGCCCGGTCAACATCTCCGCCGAGCGCGTCACGATGCCCGCGGGCGACCGGCGCAACGGCGAGGGCGGGCGGCAGGTGCCCGCTGCGCGCGTCTCGATCACCGACCGCGGGCAGGGCATGGACGCGCGGACGCGCGCACGCATCTTCGAGCCGTTCTTCACGACGAAGAAGAAGGGGACGGGGCTCGGCCTCGCCATCGCCAAGCAGATCGTCGAGCAGCACGGCGGCTCCATCCGCGTCGAGAGCACGCCGGAGCAGGGCACGCGCTTCACCATCGACCTCCCCCTCACGCCCGAGGGTGCCTAAAGCCCCCGGCCGCGCTTTTCCGTTGCCAAGCCGCGCCCCTTCGTATAACCTTCCGCGCTGCACACCCACGGCTTTGCCGTCATCCTGAATCCGTTGCCTCAACCAGAAAGAACATGGCAGAAGAAGAGAAGAAGAAGAAGAAATGTTTCGTCGTCATGGGGTTCGGCACCAAGACCGACTACGCCACCGGCAGGGTGCTCGACCTCGACAAGACCTACCGCATCATCATCAAGAAGGCGGTCGAGGAGGCGGGGCTTGAGTGCATCCGTGCCGACACCGTGATCCACTCCGGCATCATCGATAAGCCGATGTACGAGCTGCTGCTCGACGCCGACCTCGTCATCGCCGACCTCTCCACGTCGAACCCCAACGCCATCTACGAGCTGGGCGTCCGCCACGCCCTGCGCCCCTACACGACAATTGTCATCGCCGAGAAGCAGTTCAAGTTTCCCTTCGACATCAACAGCCTGCTCGTCCGCCCCTACGAGCACTTGGGAACGGGCATCGACGCCGAGGAGGCCGACAAAGTCCGCGAGGAGCTTAAGAACGCCATCGTCGCGCTTATAGAAAAGCAGGAGGTGGACAGCCCCGTCCACGTCTTCCTGCCGCATCTCGTGGGTGGCAAAAGCGCCGCCCCCGCCGCGGTGGTCGCCGAGGTCGCGGCGGCGGTGGACGAGAGCGCCGGCATGCTCATGGAGTTATTCAGGCAGGCGCGCGCGAAGGAGAACTGGGCCGGGGCGGTAGACCTCCTGAACATGCTGCTCCAAAGGCGGCCCAACGACGAGTACCTCATACAGCAGCTCGCGCTCGCCACCTACAAGGGCAAGCAGCCAGACGCCGAGACCGCGCTGCTCAACGCGAAAAAGATTCTCCGGCAGCTCAACCCCGAGCAGACCACCGACCCCGAGACGCTCGGCCTCTGGGGCGCAGTCCACAAGCGCCTTTGTGAGCTGAAGCAGGACGAATCCCTCATGGACGAGGCGATACGCGCGCACGAGAAGGGCTTCTACCTCAAGAACGACTACTACAACGGCATCAACCTCGCCTTCCTCCTCAACACGCGCGCCGCGGTGGTGAAGAGCCCGCGCGAGGCCGTCGCAGACTTCGTCACGGCCGAGCGCGTGCGCCGCCGCGTCATCGAGATTTGCGAGGCCGCCCTCGCGAAAGGCATCACCGACGACGAGGGCCAGACCGACCCACACGAGCGGTTCTGGGTGCAGGCGACGCTGGTCGAGGCTTACTTAGGCACCGGCGAGAAGGCGAAGGCGGAGGCGCTGAAAGAGAAGACCGTCGAGGAAGCCCCCGAGCCGTGGATGGCGGGCACGCTGAACGAACAACTGGAGAAGCTGGATAAGCTCCTCTCCATCCAGTCGTCGCTCCCCGTCTGACCACTGCGCGGATGCGCCCGCGTCGTGGCATGCCTGTGAACGGGCGCGGCTAGCTCCACCTCTTCTCGGCATCTTCCGGCAGACGGTCGAAGACCTTGCCGGCCAATGCCAGCGCGGGCGCGGGGAAGTCGCGTGTGATGAACTGGAACCAGTTGAGGTAGCGGTGTATCTGCCGCCAGGTGGAATAGACATCGAACGAGTCGCGGCCGGCGATCTCGACGAGCGCCCCCGAGTAACGCAGCGCACGCTCCTCTGCCTCGTGCTGTTCGGGGCGCCCGCCCCCCGGCCCCATGATGAGCGCGAGCAGGTTCAGCTCGATCAGGCTGCCGTGCGCCCAGATGCGCTGCCCACTGTCCTTGCCGTTCAGCTCGTAGAGCGAGAGCAGGTGGGCCAGAGTCCATAGCGCGCCGGGGTCCTGCTTCTCTTCGCGCTCGTCCCCGCCCGGGCGCCGCTCGCCCTCCTCCTCCTCGCGCGGCAACGAGGCGTTGTTCTTGAAACGGTCGCTCCTCTGCATCAGGACGGTCAGCGCGAGGTACTGCACGACGGCCCAGCTCTCCGACCGCTTGAGCTGGAAGGAGTCCCAGTAGTAGTCGCGCGCCTTCAACAGCAGCGCGTCATGCTCGGCCATGAAGCTGTCCTGCGTCTCCGGGTCTTCGTCGAGGAGCGGGTTGCTGGAGGCCGTGTAGAGCATTTCAGCGTGGCGCTTGGCCGTGCTGCCGAGCAGTCCGTTGATGAGTGCGCCCTTCTCGGGGATGCGCTTGAGCAGCACTTCGAGCTGGTCGTTCGCCTCCTCGATCTTGTAGCGCGACTTCTCAATCAGCGTCTTCAGAGCGTCGGTGTTCTCCTCCTCCTGCGCGCCGGTCTTCCAGGAGTTGTAGAGCCGCTTGGTCGCCTCGTCGGCGTGATTCATCGCGGCGTTGATGCTGTACTTGGCCTGCTCGATCTGTACGCCCGGGAGCTGATGGTCGATGTCGTGGGGCAGCGAAATGTAGGCCGTCAGGCTGGCCCAGTCGTGGTTCCTCTGAAACTGAGCGTAGAGCCGTCGGCGCAGATCGTAGAGCAGCGGGCGCGGATCCTTGCCCCAGAGCAGTCCCTCGTAGAGACACTCGGTCAGGCGCACCGACCCCTCGAAGGAGAGCGGGAACTGCCCGGCCACCACCATGGGGATGCCCGCCTCGTGCAGAGCGTGGGCGATGCTGGCGCCCGCACCCGCGACCGAGCCGACGCCCGCGCTGTCGCAACTCGCCAGCGTGACCACGGCCGGCAGCGCGAGTCCCTCGCTGTCGCGTCGCGTCGAAGCGCGCAGCGCCGTGGCGAGTCGCGCGCCGCTGACGTGCTCGACCTGCTGCGGGTCGCGGTCGTCGTGCAGGGCGAGCGCGAAGCGCGTGTCGTACTGCTCGCGCACCTCGATGCCGTGCGCGAGGATGTGGATGTGCGTGTAGGCGCCCGACGCGCAGGCGTCCTCGATGGCCTTGATGGAGGCGCCGGGGAGCACGTGCAGATGCTCCTCGACGCGCTCACGCTGCTGTTCGGGGTTGCTCGGGTCGTAGTAGTAGACCCACGGGGCGATGACGCGCCGCAGCACGAGCAGATGGGCTTCGAGCGGGATGCTCCCGACCTCGGGCGGCGCGGCCGCGATGAAGAGGATTTTAGGCTTCCTGGGCCACTCGACCCGCGCGCCGCGGACGCGGCGAATCTCCCGCGTCAGGCAGATGGGGGTCTGCGGCTGAAGCAGGAGGTGCTGGCCCGCGCCCGGCAACCCGTTCGGCGAGAGCGCCAGTTCGAAGGGCAGCAGCGCCAGTTCGGAGGCCGAGAGGATGAGACGCAGGTGCGTCAGGCGTTCGCCCTCCTGATTCTCCTTGTTCAACTCGGCCGCCAGCCCCGGTATCTCCGCCAGTATTTCGCCGATGACGCGCGCCGTGTCCTGTAGCTCGAAGGTGCGCGACTCCTCCTTGAGCTTGTAGGTGAGCGAGCGCAGGCGGTAGAGGAACTGGTTGTGCTCGAAAGGGACGTGGAGCGTGACGGCCGCGTGGTTCTCGCAGAGCGCGAGGTAGGGCGTCAGCGGCGAGAGCAACTGGTTGTGGGCCGGGCCGTGGCGCAGCAATTCAAGGGTGATCGTGCGCATCTTAAGCTCCCCCCTTCGGGCTGACGAGAGTCGCTTCGGTCTCGCGCCACACGGCCCCCGGCGGGCCGTTATCGGCGACTCGCCGCAGCTCGCCGACCGTCCGCCCGTCTTCGTTGCGAATGGCGACGACCGACAGGCGGCGCATGACGAGCCCGGGGTGTTCGTCGAGCGCCTGCATCTCCTTCTTGCCGAAGGTCTCGAAGACCTTGCGGAACTCCTCGGGGCTCCGCAGGACGTTGTCTTCGAGCCTGATGAGCCGCGCCCACGTCCCGCTGTTGAAGTAGTAGCCCGGCCTCTGCTTCCGCTCCAGCGCGCGCGCGAGGTGCGTGTGTCCCGAGACGAGGAAGTCGAACTCTCCGACCTCCTTGTCGAGCTGCGTGTAGGTGTCGTCCTCGGTGGTCGGGTCGAAGCTCTTGTCCTTGTACAGCCCGTCGAGCGCCTGGCGCAGGACTTCGGAGGGCTCCATCCCGACGGCGAGCTTTAAACCGGCGGCGGTCACCTTGAAGGCGGCGGTCGCCAGCCCGCGGACGGTCGAGAAGACCCCGAGCTGTCTGCCCAGCTCGTCGGCGCCGAGCAGCATCATGGGGTCTACGCCGCGGTGGTAGTTCTCCGAAGCATCGTCGAGGAGCATCCGCGCGTACAACTCGCGGTCGAACAGTTCAGGACGGAGCCCGACACCGGGCGCGCGCGGCACCGCGAAGGCGTCGGCGATGGCGACGGCCCTCCCCGGCAGGTCGTCCTCGTCGGAGCCGCCGAGAAAACCGGTCCAGTGTCTGACCCGGTCGCGCTCGCGGCGCCAGAGGGTCGTGCCGATGGCGCTGAGCTTGATCTGCTGGTCGGGGGCGAGCGCGAGCAGCGTCGGGACGGCGGCCTCCGTCTCTGGCTTGAGCAGGTCTACGAACGGGTAGTCGCGCTTCACTCCGTTCATGATGTCGATGACGAGCTGCGTGCCGGCGTTCGGCACCCAGCTCTCGATGGGGCGGCCATGCGAGACCTCGACGCCGAAGCGGCGGAGGCGTTCGTAGTCGGCCAGGTTCCAGACATCCACCTCGTTGCCGTGGACGCAGAGCACCGTGGCGTCGCCGACGCGGCAGGGGAAGCCCGCGCCGTCGAAGGCGAGCGTGATGCGCCCGTAGGCCGCCTCCTTCCCGCCGGAGAGGATTTCGAGCAGCCGCGCGCGCACCCAGGGGAGCGACAGCTCCAGGTCGTGGTTGCCGAGGGTGAGGACGAGCCGCCGGTTCTTCGCGCCGGTGAATCTTTTCAGCGCGTTGAAGACGGGCTTGAAGGCATCCCTCTCGATGATGCGGTCGAGCTTGTCGTTGGCGCCCGCCGGGTCGAAGTACTTCGCATCGTCCTCGGCGAGGAAGTCCACGAAGTCGCCGTTGATAACGAGCGCGACCTGCTTGTCGGGCGACGTGACGCGCAGGTGGTCGATGAGTCGCTCCAGCTCACGGCCCGAGTTGAAAATCTGGAAGCGCTCGCTCCCGCCCAGATGCAGGTCGGAGATGACGTAAAGCTCGTCGAACTGCGGGGTGCTCTCAGGCGGCATGTCCTTGAATGTAATTGGCATAAGTGTAGAGCGTGTCGAGGGCGCGCGCAGGGACACGCGCTCCACCCTCCGAAGTTGATAACAAGGATGTCAAACTCCTCATGTCCACGGCGCGCGCCGCGAGAGCATGAAGACGCCTTGTGACTTATTAGAGAGGCTGATGGTGTCCGCTTGCAGGAAGCCTTTGGACAGGGTCGCGAGTGTATGTCCCGTCCCTGAAGTTGTCAAACTTTTTCGGACAGACTCAGACGAGTTTGGCGAGCCTCGCTTTGAATCAGAGCGCGCGGAAGGCTTTGCGCGCGGCCTCGGCCGTGCGGTCAAGCAGGTCGTCGGTGTGCGCGGTGCTGATGAAGGCGGCCTCGAACTGCGAGGGCGCGAGGTAGACGCCCTCTTCGAGCATCGCATGGAAGAACCTGCCGTAGCGCTCGCGGTCGGACTTCGCCGCCGTGGTCCAGTCCGTGACCTCCGCGTCCGTGAAGAAGGTCGTGAACATCGAGCCCACGCGGTTCGTGACGGTCTCGACGCCCGCCTCGCGCGCGGCCTCCGACACGGCCGCGGTTAGACGGCGGCCCGCCTCTTCAAGTTGCTCGTAGATGGAGCGGTCGCGCAGGCGTCGAAGCACGGTCAGGCCCGCCGTCATCGCCAGAGGGTTCCCCGAGAGCGTGCCCGCCTGATAGACAGGGCCTGCGGGCGCCACCTGCTCCATCAAGTCTCGCCGGCCGCCGTAGGCGCCGACGGGCAGGCCGCCGCCGATGATCTTGCCGAGCGTGGTGAGGTCGGGCGTGACGTTGTAAAGCTCCTGCGCGCCGCCGCGCGCGAGGCGGAAGCCGGTCATCACTTCATCTAAGATGAGCAGCGCGCCGTGCCTCTGCGTGATGTCGCGCAGCGCTTGCAGGTAGCCCTCGCGCGGCGGCACGCAGCCCATGTTGCCGACGACGGGCTCGACGATGACGGCCGCAATGTCCTCTCCATGTTCCGCGAAGACCTCTTCGAGCGCTGCGGCGTCGTTGAAGGGCGCGGTGATGGTGTTCGCGGCGACCGAGGCCGTGACGCCGGGGCTGTCGGGCAGGCCGAGCGTCGCCACGCCGGAGCCGGCCTTGACGAGCAGACTGTCGCCGTGGCCGTGGTAGCAACCCTCGAACTTGACGAGCTTGTTCCTAGCGGTCGCGCCGCGCGCGAGGCGGAGCGCGGACATCGTCGCCTCCGTCCCCGAGTTGACCATGCGCACCATCTCGACCGAGGGAACGGCGTCGATGATCTCCTCGGCCATCTCGCACTCAAGCTCGGTCGGCGCGCCGTAGCTCGTCCCGCGCCCGAGCGCTTCGTGCAGAGCGTCGATGACCTCCGGCGCGGCGTGGCCAAGAATCATCGGCCCCCACGAGCCGACGTAGTCGATATACGTCCGCCCATCCACATCGGTCATCGTCGCACCGGAAGCCTGCGCGATGAAACGCGGCGTCCCGCCCACGCCGCGGAACGCACGCACCGGCGAGTTCACCCCGCCCGGCATCAGCTCGACCGCGCGTGCGAACAGTTCTTCCGAACTCCGCTGCCTGTCTCTCTCAGTTGCGCTCATGCGGTCAATGCTAAATTATCCGAAGATGCTACGCCAGCCGCGGTCGAGAGCGGAGCCGAAGAGGAAGGTGACGAGCGAGGGCGATTCGTGCGAGCGGTCGTAGCCGACCAGCTCGACGTAGGCGCGCCCCTTGATGTCGGCGGCGTCGCGTCGCCCCTCGACCTCGCACGCGCCCTCCCAGTAGACGATCATCGTGGTGCCACGCGTGTCCAGCTCCTGATCTTTGAGAACCGGCGTGACCGTCACGTCCACCCCCACGCGCGGCACGCGCAGGCGCCAGCCGCTCGGGTAGGTCGCGCCGGTGTGCGGGCTCTTCCAGTGTTCGGTCGGCTCAAGCTCAAAGTCCTCGCGTGAGAGGTGCGTGCCGCGCCCTTCGGCGTCGATGAAGGTGCCGCTTGAGAAGGTCGAAGGGCGGTTCTGCGCGTCGCGTATGTGGTAGACCATCAGCTCGGTTCGGTCTTCGAACTGGATGCTGAACCAGTCCCAACCCTTCTGCCCCTGCGTCGTCGCCCACGTCCCGAACTCCCTGTCCATCCACGCCTCGCCGCGGAAGCGCTCGGTCACGCCGTCGAGCGTGAGGTCGCCCTCGGCCTCCATGCGCGTGTAGGAGAAGTAGCGCGAAGCCTCGCCGTGGTCTTTGAAGCTGACGCCCGCGCCCTCGCGCCCGTTGAGCGCGGCGGGCTTCGAGGGGCGGAGCGCGGCCTCGAAGACGAGTCGGCCGCCGTCGAGCGTCGCGTGCAGCAGGTGGAGGCCGTGCGCCTCGCGCACCGTCCAGTCGCCGAGCCGCAGATACAAACGTCGCGAGTCGGCGCGCGCCGCCGGGTCGAAGAGGCCGTTGGCGCTCTTGCGGTGGTCGTAGCGAAAGAGTCCGCGCGACTCGTCCGTCAAAGCGAAGTGTGCGAGGTAGAGCGGGTTCCCGATGAGCCTGAGCGGTACGACGCCGAAGCGGTCGAGGTCGGTGCGCCGCTTGAAGAAGACCAGCTCGAACCCGAGCCTGCGCCCCGTGTCGGTTCGCAGGTGGCCCGTGTAGTACCACCACTCGGTCTGCGCCCCCGCGTGCGCATAGAGGTCGCGCGGCAACTCGACGCCCGCGTGCTCCGTCCCGTCGCGCAGGGTCGAGGCCGGCCCCAGCACGGCCTCGGCCAACCCGTCCAGCACGCTCGCCGCCGTTTCCCCAACTGTGTCGATGAGATTGGTGCTCATATGTTTTTCAGCCTAACGTGAGGGCATCGCGAAAGTGTCCGCCATTTGCAAAGAAAGGTCAGACGCGTTCTATCTCTTCGCCGGGCTCGACGAGGAGCGTGCGGAAGGAGGAGAGGTAGACGAGGCCGGGGGCGGCGCCTCTGGGCTTGGAGACGAACTTGCGCTGCGTGTAGTTGACGGCGACCTTCGCGTCCTTGCGCGCCTGGCTGAACTGCGCGGCGAGGCGCGCGGCCTCGACGAGCGTGCGGTGTGGGATCGTGTCGTCCTTGCCCCGCGCGCGGACGACGACGTGCGAGCCGGGATAGTCGGCCGCGTGCATCCACGTGTCGTAAGAGCGCGCGACGCGGAAGGTCAGCTCGTCGTTCTCTCTCGCGCCGCGGCCGACGATGACCTCGTAGCCGTCCGACGAGCGGTAACGCCTGAGCGTGCGCCCCTTCTCGGCCGAACTCTTCCGCGAACCCTTTTCACGTAAAGGAGCAGCGGGACGCCCGTCCCTCTTTCTTTCATCCGTCTTCCCGCCGACAAACGCCGCGAGCGCCTCTTCATCACGCGCGGCGACAATCATCTCAAGCTCTTTGCGCCTCGCTTCGAGCGCGGCCAGTTCCGGGTCTATCTTTTCGAGCCGCTCCGCAATCTCGCGCGCCGCGCGCTTAGCCTTCGCGTAGCGCGCGAAGCGTCGCGCGGCCTCGTCCTGCAAAGTCCGGTTCTCGTCTATCTCAATCTCGATGGTCGGGGTGCCCTCGGCGTAGTAGTCGGTCACACGCGCCCTACTGCCTTCGCGCACGGCCGTCCCGATGTTGGCGAGCATGAGGTCGCCCGCACGCTTATGCTCTTCGGCGTCGCCGTGCCCCGCGAGGTCGCGGCGCAGGTTGTCGCGCAGCTTCCGCAGGTTCGCAATCTGCTGCCGCAGCCGCGCGGCCGCCGCACCCGCCCGTGCGTCATAAGCCCGCACGGCTTCTTGTTGAAGATAATGCTTATCGAGCGCTTCGGAGAGGGAACCGGCATCCTCACGCGGGATGTGTTCGCCGCCGCCGCGCTTGCGCGCAGTCTCGACAACGCGCGGCACCTGGGCTTCGCTCCGCGCGGGCGGGACGTAGACCTCGCCCTCGGTCTGACCCTCGCCGCGCGCAGGGCGCAGAGCGATGCGGACGCGCCCGCGCTCGTCCAGAAGAAAGAGGTTGGAGGAGCGCCCCGTGAGCTGCGCGACGAGCGTCGCCTCGCCCTCGACGCCCACCGCGTCCGGCACCGTGAACTTGAAACGCACGACACGCTCGCCCTCGTCCTTCGTGAGCGCGCGCAGCGTCGCGCCGCCGAGCGCCTTGCGCAGGAAGAGCACAAAAGAGGAAGGGGAGAGGGACGCGCGCTCAAGCTCGCGCACGGTGCGCGCGATCATGTGCAGGCGCGGGCGCGCGGGGTCGGCCGAGAGCAGCAGGTAGCGACCGTCGCCCGCGCGGAAGTCCAACGCGAGCGTGTTGGCCGAGAGTTGAAAGACCTTGCCCCACGGCCGCTCTAAAAGTAACGGCCGTAGCTCATCCAACACTTCGCCAATCAACTGCTCGTTCATTCGTACACGCCTTGAAGGGTTTCGCCCGAAAGGCTAACAGACTTTCGGACGCCGACAAAAAAGGGAGGCGCGACCGTCAAGGCGCGCCCCCCTCTGTCTGCCTGTTTTGAACTCTATTTCCTGACGACGACGGTGCCGGAGAGTATGTCGTGGGCGGTGCGCCCCTCCGCGTCGAAGAGCGAGTAGAGAATCCCGAGGCCCCCGGTCGCGAGCGAGAGCATGTAGACGAGGGCGCGGCGCGCGCACTGACCCGTGGTCGGCACACTTGCCTTGCGCGCGTCCACGGCGTGGAGCCCGGAGAGACGCATCCCCGGCGTGCGCCCGGCCAGTGCGACCGAGCACGTGTGATAGAGGAACATCACGAGCGCCGCGATCAGCGCCATCGAGCCCGACACGCGCGGGTCTTGCCAGTTGCCGATGCTCAACTCGATGGCCGCCGCGAACGGCGCTGAGAGCAGGGCGACGGCGAGCAGATCGACGAAGGCCGCGGCCATGCGCTTGAAGCGCGGGGCGCGGTCGTCGTACGTCAGCTCCTTCTCTTCGACCTTCGGCAGAAGCTCGATGCCCTGGCGCTCAAGCCAGAACTCGTCGAGCACGCCCGAGATGTGTCGCGGCTGGCGCGAGCCGGACTGGGCCTCCGCCTCGGCCAATGCTTCGGCCGAAACGCTCGGCGGCGGCATGACCTCGGCGACCTCCGTCCTCATGACGGGCTCGGCGACCGCCTCGACCTCACGCGTCAACACAGTCTCAATCGCGGGTGTTTCCACGACGGCCGCGGGTGCTTCGGTCACTTCGGCGACCATGCGGGCGGCAGCCGGTTCGACCTTAACGGCCGGCAGCGGCTCGGGCTTGGGCGTCGGCTTCGGCTGGACGACGACGAGGGGCGGCGGCGGTGGCGCGACCGGCTCGGGCGCCTCCTGTACGAGTTGTTCTTCGACCACGCGCGCGGCGGCGGTGGCGGCCTGACCGCGGCCCGAGGACGGGCGCGTGGCGGTCGCGCGCGCACGCTCGACGCGGCGCAGGGCGGCGGCGACCAGAGGGTTCAGCACCGGCTCGTCCGGCGTCGGGACGAGTCCGAGCTGTTTGGAGGCCGACTCGGCCACCCTCCCCTTGGCCGAAGCGCGTGCGGCGTCGAGCGTCCGTTGAGACTGCTCGGCGTCGGGTGGCGCTTCGACATCGGCCTCGCGGGCGCGCTTCTGCTGAATTTCGCGGAAACGCTCGCTCAGCTCCCTGCGCCAGGCCGGGCGGTTGACGCCGGGAAATTCGATGAGAGTCGAGTTGTTCGGGGCTTGTGCGCCGCGAGTTGTGACGTTGGAATTCTCGGTCATATCGGGAGCATCGGCCTGCGACGCGGGTCTGGGCGCGTCAGGCTCTTGTATTCCATCCGCTGGGTCAACCGCTTCGAGGGGGGTGTCTCTCGGCGCCAACTCCGCCGCAGGGCATTGAGGACAATCGTCGAGTTCTTCCGCGTACTCTTCGCTGCAAACGGCACACTGCATCGCTAAAAGGGCGGCCTCCCTGCGGCTCGTGTCTCTATGTTCGAGGGGCGAAGGGCACATGCCTGTAAATCCATGCCCACTGCGGAGTCGCGGCGGATGCTATCAGAACTTACTTTAAGTCGTCAACCAGAAAATGTACAAGGCGCTGTATTTGGGCGGCGGGAGGGTACAACATTTGGGGGGCGTCTAGCGGAGCAGGGTGCCGATGCGGCCCCAGCGTGTGTTGTTGAAAAAGTTACGAACGAAGCTGAGACCGCCCTTGTCCTGCGGGGCGCCCTCGTCGTAAGACCAGATGACGAACATGGCGCGGCCGACGACGAGGTCGCGCGAGACGGGGCCCCAGTAGCGGCTGTCCCGGCTGTTCTCGCGGTTGTCGCCCATCATGAAGTAGTGGCCTTCGGGGATGCGGTAGGGGCGTCGGACGCCGTTGACGGCATCCGCCCCGGGACGGCTCTCGCCGCAAGCAGTGCGGCTGGGGAAGTAGACCGCGTAGGGCTCGTCGGCTTTCGGTCGCTCGACGGTCAGTTCCTTCAACTCCGCCTTGTCGTTACCCAGGCTGCAATTGCGCGACTCGATGCGGTACTCAGGCAGGAGTTGGTCGTTAATGTAAACGTCGCGCCCTTTGACCTCGATGGTCTCGCCGGGCAGGCCGACGACGCGCTTGATGAAGAGCGTCTTGTACTGGACGATGTTCTCGACGGGAATGGACGCGGCCGGGTACTTGAAGACGACGATGTCGCCGCGTCGTATCTCGCGTTGCGGGAGGAACGGCAGGTGCGGGCCGGGGCCGAAGACGAACTTGTTGATGAGGAAGCGGTCGCCGACGTAGACCGTGTTCTCCATCGAGGCCGAGGGGACTTCGGCCGCCTGCGCGACAAAGGTCATGAAGAACATCGCCATGACCAGCACGACCGCGCCCGACTCGAAGTACTCGCGCAGGAGGCCGCGGGGCGGCCCCTTGGGGAGGTCTTCCGCGTCGTCGCGCGTCTTGTCCGACTTCTCCTCGATCTCTGTCGTCGCCACTGAGGGTCAGAACCTTTCTAAGGGACGGGACACAGGTCAGAGCGGCTGGCGTCCGGCAAAGCCCGTCTCCAGGTCATGCCACCACTCCAACTCGTCGCCCTCGCCCATCTGCCAGCAGAGCAGCACGACGCGCCCTTCGCGCAGCGTCGGGAAGTCGATGAGGCCGCGCGTGTAGTCCTTCATCTGGACGCCCAGCTCTTCCAACTCGCCCGAAGCCTCCGCCAGCTCAGAGAGCGTGAGCACGTACTCGGCGCCGCCCTCCATCCCACCGCCGCCGTGCGCCGCGCCGGCCGCGGCCAGACGTGCCTGCTCCTGCGCCGCCGAAACACGCGCGTATGCGCGCTGAATCCGCCCTACGACCCCACGCACGGTCGGCAGCAACGCGTTCGCCTCTTCGACGGTGAAAAGCTTCATAAGTTTTTCGTGAATGGTGAATAGTAAACAGTGAATGGTTAAAACAGGTTCTTACTATTCACCATTCACGGCTACTGGTCGTCCGTGACGCGGATGAAGTTCGAGCCCTTGTCGTCGCGCTCGTCTTCGACGGGTTCGACGAGGAGCCTCGGAATTGTCTCGTCGAACTCCTCGGTGCGGCGCACGGCATCGCGCTCGGCCTCGGCGTCGCAGAGGAGTTCGCGCGCGTGCGCTTCCAGTTCTTCGTCCGTGGGCGGTGCCGGCTGCGCGTGGTTGGCGTAGGAGTTCGCGGGCGCGTGATTGTCGTGCGGCGCGTGATTGTCGTGCGGCGCCTGGTTCTCGTAGTAGCGGTGCGTGTGCGCGGGCTCCTTGCGCACCTTGTGCGCGATGTCGCCGAGGTCGATGAAGTAGTCGGCCACGTCGATCAGCTTCGGCGCCGTGTTCGAGCGGAAGCCGGCGACCTCCACCCGGCAGCCCTTGTAGGCCACGGCGTTGACGGCGTAGACGAAATCCTCGTCTCCCGAGACGAGCACGGCCGTGTCGTAGCGCCCCGCGAGCGAGAGCATATCGACGGCGATCTCCACGTCTAAATTCGCCTTACGCGTTCCGTCATAGAAGGTCTTCAATTCCTTGTGGATGACGCGGAAGCCGTTGCGGCGCATCCAGAGCAGAAAGCCCTGCTGGCGCTCGGCCCCGACATCGACGCCCGTGTAGAAGAAGGCGCGCAGAAGCCTCCCATCGCCCAGGAGGACGCGCAGGAGCTTGTTGTAGTCGATGTCGATGTTGTGGAACCGTGCCGCGTGAAAAAGGTTGTTACCGTCGATGAAAACCGCCACCCTGCCTCTGTAACCTAACTGCCAGGAGATGTTGTTAGTGGGATCATAATGCATGCGAAAGACACCCCATTCCATTCTCTGATTCACGAGATTTCAAACATCAGCGGGACGGTCGTCCCGCCCTCCGCGCGCCGGTAAAATTCAAGACACAAGGCTTAACACTAAAGCACTGACGACGACATCCGGCGCGACGGCAAGTTATTTAACCACGAACTTTGCCGGTACGCCAACAGGAGGGGAAAGTAGGCAGTAGGCAGATGGCAGTAGGCAGTTACTCCGCATGGCGGAAGTTGAAAGATCAATCCGAGATTTTCGACAGAGGTGCTTTCAACTGCCTACTGCCTACTGTTCTGGGCTTCAGCCCCGAGCACGTCGCCCGTGGCGGCGTCCACGTAGACGACGAGCGATGCGTCGGCAACGACCTCCCAGGCGACGTGGAGTTCGAGCGCGGCAGCGTCGGCGGCGTCGCGCCGAACGGGAAAGACGACGAGCTGGCGTGCGACGGTCGGGTCGGGTTGTGCGAGCGTGCGCGTCTGCTGTGCGCCGTTGCGGTCAGTGTAGGTGACGGTGCGGTTGTTGAGCGCGGCGGCTGCCTGTGCGGCGGTGATGCTCTTGGGGACTGTGGCGAGCGTGCGGCCGAGCCGCTCGGCGTCGGGGACGGCCGTGCTGTTGAGGCCGACGACATGCAGGTCGGGCGTGAATGACACCTCGATTGAGCCGTAGCCGTTCCGAAGGGGGTAGGCGAAAGGGTTCTGCCGGTAGACGGCGCGGCGCGCGCCGGGTACGGCCGCGGCGTCCGACACTTCGACGAGCGAGACGTGCTGAAGCTCGATGCCGAGCAGCGGCGCGGCCGTCGCGAGGAAGCGGCGCAGCGACTCACGCGTCTCCTCCTCCGTGCGGTTCTGCGGGTCGCCGGCAATGACGAGCGGGAGTCGTGGGAAGTCGCGCAGCCCTGCGGGGAGTGACGCGAGCGTCGCCGTCACGGGTCGCAGGTTCGGGGTCGGAGCGGTCGCGGCGGCCTGCTCGCCAACGACCACCTTCCAGTTGGCGAGCGCCGCCGCCCGCCGCTCTTCGTTCTCGGCGAGGACTGCGAAGCGCGGCGGCTCGCTCCCGCGTGGGCGCTCGGCGCCGGCCGGCCTCGCGGCTGACGCGCACGCGCCGAGCATGAGAGCCGCGGCGAAGAGAGAGACGCCGCACGCGACCCTTCGGGCATAAGTCATGGCAATCACGGAAAGCACTCGGGCAAAATGTTGAAGGGGAAACTTGCGAGAGGCATTATACTCAAGTACGTGCGCGGGGCAATCGGTTTAACTTAACCTGTTCGATGCCGGATAAAGTAACGGAGGGGAACTTGTCGCGCGAAGATGATGCGGAGAGGTTCGGCGAGTTCGACGCGCTCGGCGAAAGCGCGGCGCGGCCGTTCGCGCCGGAGCAGATGGTCGGGTGCGTAGAGTGCCTGCGCGCCAACGCGCCGACGCGGATGGCGTGCCTCTACTGCGGCGCCGCGCTCCCGCAGACGGAGCAGAGCGCGGCGCTGCGGCGCCCGACGCTGAAGAGGCTTGAGGAGTGGGAGCAGGGTTTCAACGTCGTCACGCTCCCGCGCGGGGCCGGCGCGCTCACTTCGGATGCGGCGGAGGAGGCCGCGTCGCTCCTGCGCCTCGACGTGGGCGGGCTCAAAGAGATAGTGCTTGCGGGTCGTGCGATGCCGCTCGCGCGCGCGGCCAACGCGGACGAGGCGTGGCTCGTCGTCGAAAGACTGCGCGACCTCGGACTCAGCACCGAGGTCTTCCCCGACGAGGTGCTGGCGCGAAAGCCGACGCGCGTGCGCTCGTTCGAGTTTGAAGAGGACGCCCTCGTCTGTCGCGTCGGGCCGGAGTCGGAGCCGCGGCGCGTGGTGTGGTCGGAGGTCGTACTGCTCGTGACAGGGCGCTTTGTGTCGAGGCGCGTCGAGGTCTCGGAGCGTAAGCGGGCTCTGAGCGGCCGCACCCAGACGGGCGAGATGCGTGAGCTTACGTCGGACGAGGCCGTGCTCGACCTCTGCACGTCCTGCGTTGACGAGCACGAGGCGCAGGGGACGGGCGGCGCGGGCTTCCGCGTTCTGGCGGGCGGCTTCGACTACACGTGCCTCGGCGAACGCAAGGGGCTCATGGCGGCAGAGAACTTCAACACACTCGTGGCGGCGCTGCGTGAACGCGCGCCGTCGGCGGTTCACGATGAAGATTACGCGAGCCTGCGCCCCTTGCTCTCCGACGTGTGGCCTTCCGCCGAGCGCACGGAGTCGCTCGGCCTGCGGCGCGAGCGCGCGGGGCGCTTCAACACGGAGGCCGTGACCATTGTGAGCAACGAGACACAGTTCACGCGTTACGCGCGGCTGCGCCACCTGCTGGTGCTGCGCGCGCGCGCCGAGAAGAGATGAAACAGCACGGTGGAGACAAGCGAGGGCAGGGCCGCCGCGCCGAAGGGCGCGAGCGTGGGGCCGAAGGGCGTGAGCGCCGGGCCAAAGGCCGCGGCGAGTCGCCGGGCGACCGCGTGGCGCGCGCCTTCTCGGGTGAAGACAGGCGCGAACGTCCGCCGCGCACAGCTCAGGGCGAACGCACGCCCTTCAAGCGTCCGAGCGAGCCGCGCGAGCAAGCCCGCAGGCCGGAAGCTACGCAAGCCCGCCGGACGGAAGCTGCGCAAGTCCGCAGGCCGGAGGCTACGGATGACGGCGCGCACGTCTTCGGCGTCCAGCCCGTGCTCGAAGCGTTGCGCGCGGGCGCGCGCCCCATCGAGCGCCTGACGCTGGCCGAGGGCGCGCACGAGTCACGCTTGCGCGAGATTCTTGAGATCGCGCGTTACGCGGACATCCCCGTCCGCCGCGTGCCGCGCACGGAGCTGCAACGCATCGCCGCGGGTGCCAATCATCAGGGCGTTATTGCGACCATCGCCGCGGCTCACTACACGCACGCGGACGAACTGCTCGACGCGCTCGCCGCGCGCGTGGGCACCGAAGACCCGCCGCTCGCCATCGTCCTCGACGGCGTCGAAGACCCGCGCAACCTCGGCGCCGTCATACGCACGGTCGAGTGCGCGGGCGCGCACGGCGTCTTCATCCCCGAGCGGCGCGCGTCGGGGCTCACGGAGACGGTGGCGAAGGCCGCGGCCGGCGCGCTCGAATACGTGCCCGTTGCGCGCGCGGCCAACGTCGTGCGGCTGTTGGAGGAGTTGAAGGGGCGCGGCGTCTGGACAATCGGCACCGCGGCCGAGGCCGACACCTCGTACACGGACTGGGACTGGACGCAGCCGTGCGCCCTTCTGCTCGGCGGCGAGGGCGAAGGGTTGCGCCGTCTGGTGCGCGAGCGTTGCGACGTGCTGGTCAGCATCCCTCTGCGCGGCCGTATCGAATCGCTGAACGTCTCGGTCGCCGCGGGCGTAGTGCTCTACGAAGCTGTTCGCCAGCGAACCGCCCGCCGCAAAGAGGCGGCTCAAGAGGAGGCTCAAGCAGATGTTCTGTCCGAAGTGCGGGACGCCTAATGCGGATGACGCGAGGTTCTGCCGGTCTTGCGGCACGGACATCGGAATGGTGCCGCAGGCTCTGAGCGGCTCGCTCGCGGAGCGTCTGGCCGCCGCCGAGGATGATACGCGGCACGGCCGGCGCCGCCGCCGCCACAGGGGCGACCGCCCGCCGAGCATCGAGCGCGCTTTCAGGGGCATCTTCATGGGGCTGGCCTTCATCTTCATCGCCTTCGCCGTCAGGACGTGGGCGCCGGCCGGCAACATCTGGTGGTTCTGGATGTTCATCCCCGCCGCCTTGAACCTCGCCGACGGCGTCTCGACCTACCTTCGCCTCGCGAGCGAAGGGAAGGGGCGCGACTCGCAACCTTACGTCCCGCCGCCGCGCCACGTGAGCGCGCTGCCGCCCCGCGACACCGGCGAGATGATCCCGCCGCCCAGCGTCACCGAAGGCACCACGCGCCACCTCGGCGTCCCCGCCGAGCGCAAGCGGGGCGAGAGCTGAGCGCGCCCGCCGCGGTGTGTTAGTCTTCAAACGTCATGCAAAGTTTTGAGGAGAAGGGCGGGGGGCGCGTCTGCGTCCCCGTCTGCGTTAAGCGGGCTGCGGAGCTACGCCCCTCAATCGAGCGCGCCGCGGAGGTGGGCGACATCGTCGAGCTGCGCCTCGACTGCCTCGAATCGAACGAGCTGGACGCGGCGCGTGCGCCGCTCGGTTCATTCCTCGAAACACTGGGGCGCCCGTTCCTCATCACCTACCGGCCGAAGGAGCAGGGCGGCGGCGTTAGTTTGAGCCTTGAAGAGCGCGCGGCCTTCTGGCGCGAAGTGCCTCTGTGGCTGCGCGGGGCGGCCGTGCGCGGGCGGGCCTTCGTTGACGTTGAGTTAGACCTGCTTGAATCTCCTCACGCCGAACGCTTAGGCGCGCTCTTCGAGAACTTCACGGTCATCTGCTCACACCATGATTTTGAAGAGACGCCCGCCGACCTCGAACAGGTTTACGAGCGGATGGCGCGCACGCGCGCAAGTATCTCGAAGCTGGCGACGCGCGCGAACTCGATTACGGACAGCATCACTCTCATGCGTCTGCTCGAACGCGGGCGGCGCGAAGGACGCGGGGTAATTGCCGTCTCGATGGGCGCGGCCGGCGTGCTGACGCGTGTGCTCGCGCCGGCCTTCGGCGCGTTCCTCACCTACGGCTCGCTCGACGCCGAGCAGGCGACCGCGCCGGGGCAGATCGACGCGCGCGACCTGCGCAGCCTCTACCGAGTCCGCGAGCTGAGCGAGCGAACGGCCGTCAACGGCATCGTCGGCTCGCCCGTCGGACATTCCCTGTCGCCCCACATGCACAACACGTGCTTCGCGTCGCTCGGGCTCGACGCCGTCTATCTTTTATTTGAAGTCGAGGACTTGCCCGAGTTCGTCAGGCGCATGGTCGATCCGCGCACGCGCGAGCTGCGTTGGAACCTGCGCGGCCTGAGCGTGACCGCGCCGCACAAGCAGGCCATCATCCGGCACCTCGACACAATCGCGCCGGACGCCGCGCGCGTCGGCGCGGTCAACACTTTGGTCATCTCGGACGAGCGCGGCCTGGAAGGCTTCAACACGGACGCGGACGCTTCGGTCGTTCCGTTGGCTGGACTGGTTGAGCTGAGTGGCGCGCGTGTGGCCGTGCTCGGCGCGGGCGGCGCGGCGCGCTCTCTGCTGTGGGCACTCGGCGAGCGCGGCGCGCGCGCGACGGTCTACGCGCGCGACGAAGCAAGAGGCCGTGCGGTCGCCGAAGAGTTCGGCGCAGACTTCGCGCGGCTCGCAGGCGCGAGCTTCAAAGGCTTCGACGTGGTGGCGAACACGACGCCGCTCGGCACGCGCGGCGGGCGCGAGACGGAGACACCGGCCACGGAGTCACAACTGCGCGGCGCGCGCGTGGCCTACGACCTCGTCTATAACCCGGCCGAGACGCGCTTCCTGCGCGCGGCGCGCGCGGCCGGCTGCGAGACTGTCGGCGGCCTCGGGATGCTCGTCGCGCAGGCCGAAGAGCAGTTCCGCCTCTGGACGGGGCGCGTGCCGCCGCCGGGCGTCATGTGGGCCGCGGCCGAGAAGAAATTGTTCGGGAGTTGAAAGTAGTAGAAGGCTGATGGAGCGTTACAGCAGGCAGATTCTGTTCGAGGGCATCGGCGAGGAGGGGCAGCGGCGTCTGCGCGCGGCGCGCGCGCTGGTCGTCGGGTGCGGCGCGCTGGGGTCTTCGCAGGTCGAGATGCTCGCGCGCGCGGGCGTCGGTTCATTGCGAATCGTTGACCGCGACTTCGTCGAAGAGTCGAACCTGCAACGGCAGACGATGTTCACGGAGCGCGACGCGCGCGAGCGTGTGCCGAAGGCCGTCGCGGCTGAGCGTCGCGTCGCGGAGATCAACTCCGATGTTGCGTGCGAGGCGTTGGTCGCGGACGTGAACCACACGAACGTCGAGCGGCTGGTCGAGGGCTGCGACGTGGTGCTCGACGGGACGGACAATTTCGCGACGCGCTTCCTCATCAACGACGCGTGCGTCAAACACGGCGTTGTGTGGGTCTACGGCGCGGCCGTGGGGAGCTACGGCGTAACGCTGACCGTCAGGCCGAACGTCGGCCCCTGCCTGCGCTGCGTCTTCCCCGAAGTGCCGGCCGCAGGCACGGCCCCGACGTGCGACACGGCGGGCGTCATCATGCCCATCATCGCGGTCGTCGCCGCGGTTCAGGTCGCAGAGGCTCTGAAGCTCCTCACGGGCAGGGTGGAGAGTCTGCACGGGCGCCTGATGCAGTTCGACGTGTGGCGCAACGAGTGGCGGCAGATCGGCGCGGGCGCGCGCGTGCCCGACTGCCCCGCGTGCGGGCTCCGGCGTTTCGAGACGTTGGAGGCCGAGGCGGGCGATTTGACGACCGTGCTCTGCGGGCGCAACGCCGTACAGGTCACGCCGCGCGGAGCCGCTTCGCTCGACCTCGGAGCGTTGGCGGCGCGTCTCGGCGGCGCGGGCGAAGTGAAGGCCAACGAGTACCTCGTGCGCTTGCGCGCGGGCGCGTACGAGCTGACCGTCTTCCGCGACGCGCGCGCCATCGTGCGCGGGACGGATGATGCGGCGGTGGCGCGCTCGGTCTACGCGCGTTACGTCGGGACGTGAGACGCGTCGTTTGTCGTCGGTCGTGGTTTCGCGTGCGGGGCTTTCGGGGTATGATTCATGAAGGCGGGCGTGAGCGAGCGTCGCCCGGTTTATGCCCCGACCCGACATTGAAAGCGAACCTTCATACTTGATGACAAACAGACGAATGCCCCTTCGCACTCTGCGACTCTTTCTCCTCTCTTCAGCAGTCTTCATCTTCGGCGTAGTGCATACACGGGCCGGCGGCCCCGTCGTGTGGGAGACGGATTCGCGCGCGCAGCTTATGTCCGGCGAGTCGCGCGGCGTCTCCGTCACCGACACGGGCGCGCTGATGCTCGCGCCGCGCTTCACGCAGGTCTTCGACACCGAGCAGGCTTACGTCTGGTCGAGCGCGGCCGACGCCGCGGGCAACGTCTATCTGGGGACGGGACACGACGGCCGCATCTTCCGCGTCGGGGTGGACGGCGGCGGCGCGCTCCTCTACGACGCGGCCGAACTGGACGTGACGGCGCTCGTCGTGGGCCGCGACGGCGCGCTCTACGCGGGCACTTCGCCCGACGGCAAGGTCTACCGCGTGACCGCGGACGGCAAGGCCGAGGTCTACTTCGACCCGCCCGACAAGTACATCTGGTCGCTGGCGCTTCTGCCCGACGGCGCGCTCGCAGTGGGCACGGGCGACACGGGCAAGCTCTACCGTGTGAGTGCCGCGGGCACGAAGCCTGAAACTGCACTTCTCATCGACACGAACGAGACGCACGTCATCTCGCTCGCGGTTGACCGGCAGGGGAACCTGCTCGCGGGCACAGACCCGGGAGGGTTGGTGCTGCGCGTCTCGCCGCAGGGCAAGGCGTTCGCGCTCTTCGACTCGCCGCTGCGCGAGATACACGCGCTCTCGCTCGCGGCCGACGGCTCGCTCTACGCGCTGGCCCTGAGCGACGCGGCGACGGGGCCGCGCGCCTCTTCGACGACCGCGACCAGCGTGAGCACCAGCACGTCCGGCGGCACCGTGACCGGCACCGTCACGACCGACGACGGCTCCGCGCAGACGGTCTCGCTCGGCGCGCAGACGCAGGCGGCTGCGCGCAGCCGCAACGAGCTGAACGGCGCGCGCTCCGCCGTCTTCCGCATCGCCGCCGATGGTGGCTCCGACGTGCTCTGGAGTTCGCAGACGGTGACGGCCTTCTCGGTCGCGGCCTCGCCGCGCGGCCCGGGCGTCCTCGTCGGCACGAGCGACAAGGGGCGCATCTACTCTGTGACCGACGACGGGCGCGACACGCTCCTGCTTCAGTCGAGCGAGGACCAAATCTCTTCGTTCGTCGTGCGCGGCTCCGACGTGTTCGTGGCCTCTTCGAATCAGGGCAAGCTCTTCCGCCTCGGCGCCGAGCAGACGGCCGAAGGGACTTACGAGTCGCCCGTGCGCGACGCGAAGTTCGTCGCCTCCTGGGGTCGTGTCTGGTGGCGCGGGCGCGGGCAGGTCGAGTTACAGACGCGCACGGGCAACACCGAGCGGCCCGACATGACGTGGAGCGATTGGAGCACGCCCTACCGCGACCCCGCGGGCGCGCCCGTTTCGAGCCCGCGCGCGCGCTTCGTACAATGGCGCGTCGTGCTCCGGCCCGCGGGCGGCACCGACCCGCGCGTCGAGTACGTGAACCTCTCCTACCTGCCGCGCAACGTCGCGCCCGAGGTGTTGCAGATTCAAGTCCTCCCGGTCGGCATCGCGCTCCAGCCGGCCGTGCAGGTGCAGATTGACCCGAACATCGAAGCCTCTGGAATCGACCCGGCGCTCATCGGGCCGCAGGTGCAGATTCCGCCGCGCCGCACGTTCCTGCGCGGCGCCGTCTCTTTGCAATGGCAGGCCGAAGACCGCAACGGCGACCAGATGCTCTACACCGTCTACTACCGTTCGGTCGGCGAGCAGACGTTCCACCTGCTGAAAGAGAACCTGCGCGACAACTTCTTCTCCGTGGACGGCGCGGCGCTCGGCGACGGCAGCTACGTCTTCAAGGTCGTCGCCTCGGACGCGCCCGAGAACTCTCTGGGTCAGGCGTTGACGGGCGACCGCGTCAGCGAGCCTGTGGACGTGGACGGCACGCCGCCGGTCGTGCGCGCCGAAGGACAGCCGCAGGCCGGTACGGACGGGCGCGCGCGCGTTCGCTTCACCGTCGATGATGCCTCGGGGCGCGTGCGCCGCGCGGACGTGTCGGTTGATAGCGGCGAGTGGCGCGCGGTCTTTCCAGAGGACGGCATCGCCGACGGCCCGCGCGAGACCTATGCGCTCGAACTGCCATTGGAGGGCGCGGGCGAGCACACGATTTCTCTGCGCGCCATCGACGGCAGTGGCAACGTGAGCAGCGCCAGAGTCGTCGTAAGACGTTGAAAGTTGTGCATTCCCTGCACAAAACCGAACGCCGCCGCGGCCCGCACCCGAACATACACGATACGGTGCGAGTTCCGACCATACGGTGCGAGTCGGGCAAAACTCGGACCCGTAAACGCTTTAAAGACGGGGGCAGCCGCCGTGGCACTGGCCTTGCAAACTTGAGTCGATGAGACTCGCGCGTCTCTCCTTCTCCCTCCGGTGCGCGAACGGAGAACATGAGGAGGCAAAAGGTAGGAACCATGAAGTCGTTAAGGAAATTTATAATCGGGGTTACCGCTTCTTGCGTGCTCGTCGTCAGCGCGATGGCAGTCGAGCCGCAGAAGGGTAACGAGAAGCCGCCGCCACCGCCGAAGGAGCGGCAGGACGTACCTCGCCCGCCGAAGGAGTCACCGCCGCCCCGCGGCAAGGGCAACGACAGCAGCAACAAAGGCAACAACGACGGCAAGCGCGGGGGAAAGCCCTGAAGCTCTTAAGGGTCTGAGCGTCGCCCCGACCCCTTTAAGGAGCGAAGGGCGCGAGGCCGGAAGGGGCAGGCAAGAGCCGTCCCGGCTCGCGAGGCGCGGGGGCCACAGACAGCAGGCGCGCCAGAGGAGGCGATGAAGTACCCCCGCACCGGCGCGCCTGCATTTTTTTTCGAGGGGGAGTGAAGCAGTGAAGTTCAAAATCTTCAGAAGTCGGCAATTTTAGCTTTGTCCGTGTGGCGCGCTCTCTCGCCGTTCACGTCGCTGGCGGGCGAGGCCGTCGCGCAGTGGAGGCGCCGGGCCAACGTGCCCGCGCCCCAGCCGGCGCAGACAGCAGAGGGGCGCCGACCCGCGTCTGGTCGCGCAGGCCCAGCGAGTATTCGGGCGACCGCTTCGAGTTCGAGTCGCAGACGCCGCGCGGCGTGCGCGTCTACTCGGTGAGCCGCCCGCGCGCGGAGGCGCTGCGCGCCATCGACAGCGGACTCTCGGAGCTGTTCGCCGTCGCCTCTCGCCGCGGTTATCGACAGGGGCTGAACTACACGGACTACACGGTCTTCATCGGCCGCGCCGACCGCAACCGCGACTCTGCGGGCGCGTACTCGCCCGACATCGCGGTGGGCGCGGCGCAGTACAGCGGGGAGCGGCTACGATCAGGGCGGGTACGTCTACGCGGCGGGGATGGTGCTCTCGATGGCGCCGGGCGCGTTCCTCATCGCCGAGCACGAACGCGATTTCCAACGCATCGCCAACGTCGCGCGCTACGAGGGTGAGCACATCATCCTCTACCACAACGACCGCCGCCTCTATCAGCAGACCTACGACCACAGCCGCGGCGGCAGCCACCCGATAATTCAGTAGGCCGTAGGCCGTAGACAGTAGAAAACATCGGCGGGCGTTATGGGTGATAGAACCCGACGCCCGCCGATGTTGTTTTTCCTACTGTCTATTGTCTACTGCGTTTTGGCGGAGAGGATGACGACGACGTTCTTGTCGGCGATGCTGGTGGTACCGGCGACGACGCGTTCGCCCTCGCGCAGCGAGACGGGGTTGTTGAAGCCGACCGTCTCGTAGACGATCTTGTCGCCGCCGAGGTAGAGCGGCATCCGCAACTCCATGTTGAACTGCCCGACCCGCAGGCGTGTCTGCGCGCCCGCGCCTTCGAGCGAGACAGCGTTGAGGTTGTAGTTGTAATAGACGGGGTTCTTGCTGGCGGGCGTATCGTTCGCCAGCCGCAGGTCGGCGACGCCCTTGTTCCAGTTGGTGCTCGCCCCCTCCCGGGCGCGCACGATCTGCGAGCCCATCAGGCTGAAGTTCTTGTAGCCGAGCGAGCTCTGGAGCTGCTTGACCAGATCGGCCAGTTCCGCCGGGTAGCGGTTGGTCAACGTCTCGTCGTTTGAGGCGACGAGCAGGTGGACGCTGAACTCGAACGCGGGGCGCGCAGCCTCCGGCATGTCGAGGCGGCGGATGGCCTCCTCGATGACGGCGATGTTCTCTGCGAAGTCGCGCACCGAGATGGTGCGGAACTCCGGGTTGGCCGAGACGACGGCGCCGCGGAAGCCGCTGGTGAGCGGCGATAGCACGCGCACGAGGCTCTGCGGGTCGCGGTTCTTCACGTCGAAGACGCGGTTCTGAAACATCTTCTGCGTGACGTAGTTATCCTCCTGCCGGGGCGCCTCCGACTGTGCAAGCGCCGCGGGCGCGGCGAGCAGCAGGAGGGCGAGGGCGAGGAGCGTTCTGTATCTGAGTTGGTGCATAGTCTCTCCTTAACTTACGGGGGCTGACGGGTACGGCCGACGCTCGCCTGCCTTACACGCGGGCCCGTCCGAAAGGTTGCAGAAGAATTCGTCAGATTGAAAATGGGTGGACGCGATGCGGTGCCGCACGTACAATGCCCGCGCCGGCCGCCCCGTGCACGCGGCGCAGCCGAACACCCATCCATCCTTGAAAGGAATTGAAGAGTTGATGTCGAAGGAGCGTTTGATGCGAGGAGTCGTGTGCGCGGCTCTGGCCCTCACCGCGTCGTTCGTGTTGTGGGGGCGCGCGCCGCGCACCGCGGCGCAGGGGCCGGCGCAAGGGGATAAGCCGGTCGAGCAGACACGCAAGAACATACAGGTGCTCAAGGGTCTGCCCGACTCGCAGCTCATGAACGAGATGAACTTCATCGCGGTCTCGCTCGGCGTACAGTGCGGCTTCTGCCACGTCAGCCAGGGCAAGGACGCGCAGGGGCGAACCAACTGGGTCTGGGAGAGTGACGAGAAGGAGGAGAAGAAGGTCGCGCGCGAGATGATGCGCATGGTCTTAGCCGTCGGCAAGGGCGACTACGGCATCAGCCGCGGCCAGGTGACCTGCTACACCTGCCACCGCGGGCAGGAGCACCCGCAGAGCCTGCCCACGCTCCCGCTCGCCGTCTCGGGCCACGAGCCCCCGCCGGCCAGCGCGAGCCCCACGCCCGGAGCCGCAGCCGCTCACGGCGCCCCGCGTCCGGAGCAGCCGACCGTGCAGCAGGTCTTCGACAAGTATGTCGCGGCCGTCGGCAAGCCCGAGGCCATGTCGAAGTTCCAGACGCAGGTCGTCAAGGGCACGAGCACCGCCTCGCAGGGGCGCACGCAGAATTTCGAGGTCACGCTGAAGGGATCGGACAAGGCTCTGCTCGTCGTCGAGTTGGGGCAGGGCGCCACGCAGCGCAGGGCCATCAGCGGCACGACAGGCTGGATGGCTGGCCCGCGCGGCCAGCGCGCGCTTGGCCCCGTAGAGCTAGCCGAGGCGCGGCGCAACGTAGACTTCTTCAGCGCCGTCAAGTTCGCCCCGACGCAGACGATGCGCGTGGCCGGACGCCGGAAGGTCGGCGAGCGCGACGCGGTCGTCGTCGTTGACCGCCCGTCGGAGACAGTCCAGCGCCGCTACTTTTTCGACGCGGAGACGGGGTTGCTGCTGCGCATCGTGACGCTGACCGACGCCATCCTCAACCAGCTTCCAGAGCAGGTGGACTTCGAGGACTACCGCGACGTGGACGGCGTCAAGCTGCCCTTCGTCGTTCGCATCTCGGCCATCGACACCTTCTTCAGTCGCACGCAGACCGTCACCGAGGTCAAACACGGCGTCCCCGTCGAGGACACCCTCTTCAACATGCCACCCGCGCCGCCCGCGCCGGCTGCCACGCCAAAGCAGCCGTAGGCAGATGGCAGTAGGCAGTCGCTCCGCGTTAAGCGAGTTGAAAGGTTCAAATCGGAAGTTTCGACGGCAAGGCTTTCAACTGCCGACTGCCCGCTGCCGACTGCCTACCGACAAACCATGCGACGTATTGATCTCACGAAGGCGCAGGCCGCGCGGTCGTCCACGATCCGGGACCTCAACCGGCAGTTCGTCCTCAACTACATCCGCGACCGCGAGCCCATCTCGCGCGCCGAGATCGCACGCTCGACCGAGTTGCAACGCTCGACCGTCTCGACCATCGTCGAGGAGCTGAAGGACGAGGGGCTCATCGAGGAGATCGGCGCGGGCGCCTCGACCGGCGGTCGGCGCCCGACCCTTCTGCGACTGCGCGCCGCGGGCGCGACCGCCATCGGCGTGGACATCACGCCTTCAGCGACCACCATCGCCGCCAGCGACCTCGTCGGCCGCGTCATCGCGCGCGAGCGCTTCGAGAACAGCCCTCGCCCCGAAGAGTTGGCCGCGCAGGTCATCGAGCGCCTGCGCGACATCGCGGGGCGCCAGCACCAGGGCACCATCGCCGGCGTCGGCGTGAGCTTGCCGGGGTTGGTGGACACGGGGACGGGTCGTGCCATCTACATCCCCTTCTTCCGCTGGCGCGATTGGTCTATCGCCGAAGAGATCGAGCGCGCGACGGGCCTCAAGGCGCTCGTGGACAACGACGCCAACGCCGCCGCGCTCGCCGAACTCTGGTTCGGGCGGCCCGAGGTGAGCGGCGCGCGCGACTTCATCCTCGCGCTCGTCGCCGAGGGCATCGGCACCGGGATCGTCTTCGACGGCCAAATCTACCGCGGCGAGCGCGGGGCGGCCGGCGAGTTCGGCCACATGATCGTCGGGCAGGACGCGCCCGTCGCCTGCTCCTGCGGCAACCGCGACTGTTGGGAGGCGTTCGCCTCGGAGCGCGCGGCCGTGGCGCGCTACGCGCGAAACTCGGGCCACGACGCGCCCCTCCCTTTCAAAGAGGTCGTCGAGCGCGCGCTCGGCGGCGAGCAGGCGGCCATCGACGCCCTGACCGAGACGGCCCACTATCTCGGCATCGGCATCTCGAACCTCATCGTCGGGCTCTCGCCCGAGACGGTAGTCGTCGGCGGCCAGATCACGCGCGCGTGGCCCATCATCGCGCCCTCGCTCGAAGAGACCATCCAGCGCAGTATCCGCCGCGGCCTCCCCTCCGCCCGCATCGTCGCCTCGACCCTCTCGGAGCCGACGCTCATGGGCTCGCTCAGCCTCGTCCTCGCGAGCAAGTTCGGGCTGGCGGAAGCTTAAAGACCTTCAAATGCAAACAGCAGACGTTGTCATCATCGGCGGCGGCGTCATCGGCGCGAGCGTGGCGTATCACCTCGCAGCGCGTGGCGTGCGCGACGTGTTGGTGCTGGAGCGGGGCGCGGCGCCGGGCGCGGGGAGCACGGGTCGCGCGACGGGCGGGTTCCGCGCGCAGTTCGGCACGCGCGTGAACGTGCGGCTCTCGCTCCTCTCGCGCGAGAAGCTGTTGCGATTCGAAGAGGAGACGGGCGTCGATGCGTGCTTCCGGCAGGTCGGCTATCTCTTCGTCGCGGGGCGTGAAGAGGAGATTCGAGAGCTTGTCTCGGCGCAGACGGTGCAGCGGGAGTGCGGGTTCGCGGAGGCGCGCGAGGTCAGCGTCGAAGAGGTCGCGCGGCTGAACCCGGCCCTGAATCTCGAAGGCGTGGCGGGCGGGGTCTACTGCCCGGCCGACGGTTTCATACGGCCTCTGGAAATCATGCGCGGCTACACGGCGGCGGCGGTGCGGCTGGGCGCGCGCTTCCTTTACGGCGTCGCGGTTGAAGGCGTGCGGGCGTTCGAGGAAGGGAAGGTCGGGACTCTGTTGACGACCGCGGGCGAGGTCTCCGCGGGCCTGATCGTTAACGCGGCGGGCGCGTGGGCGGGTGAAGTGGGACGAGTGCTCGGGACGGAAATCCCCGTCACGCCGCTGCGCAGGCAGGTCGCCATCACACGTCCGTTCGACCTTCTGCCCGAAGAGATGCCGATGACGGTCTGCGTCGGCGACGGCTTCCACCTGCGGGTGCGCGACGGACGCGTGCTGCTGCTCTGGCCGGGCGACACGGGCGTCGAAGACCCCTTCGACACGAGCGTCGATGAAGAGTGGCTGACGACGGTCGTCTCGAAGGCCCACGCGCGCGTGCCCTGTCTGCGTCGGGCCGAGATAGACCGCGCGGCCTGCTGGGCCGGGCTCTACGAGATGTCGCCCGACCGGCACGCGCTGCTCGGACGTGCCGAAGGGTTCGACAACCTCTACCTCGCCAACGGCTCCTCCGGCCACGGCGTCATGCACGCGCCCGCGCTCGGCCAACTCCTCTCCGAAATCATCCTCGACGGCGCCGCACACACCATCGACGTTCACACGCTCCGCCCCTCTCGCTTCAACGAAGGCGAGCCGAACGTCGGCCCCGACCTTCTCTGAGCCTGTGAATCTCTTGCACCCTTCGCACATCTCTGGTAGCTTTTTATGCACCCGCCAGGAAAGGTTACGGTAAAGAGGTGAGTGAAGACCGCACGCAAGACCTGACGCAGAAGTACGACACCAAACCAACAATCGAGACGGTGCTCTCCGAAGTGCGCGCAGGCTTCGCGCATATGGAGGAGCGCTTCGGCACTCTTGAAGCCCGCTTTGAAGGGGTTGAAACACGCCTCGGCGCGGTTGAGGCCCGCGTTGAGGGGGTTGAAGTGCGTTTCGAAGGGCTTGAAACGCGCATCGAAAGGATGGCGTTGCAGCTAGAGCGTGTGACCAGCGTCGTCCATGAGACCCGCGCCGAACTGCTTGAGCTGCGCATGGAGTTTCGGGAGCGTTTCAAAGAACCCGCCTGACCGAGCGCGGCGTAGGCGGAAGATATTAACCACAGAGAGGGGGTCGGTTGAGGATAGCTCAACCGGCCCCGTCTCTATGTGTCTGTGGTCAATTCCCGGCTACTTCAAGCCTTTGCCCTGCGTGAGCGTGTATGTCTTATCGACGGCGGGCAGGTCGAAGGTCTCGGCGGAGCCGTCGGGCCATCTGACTTCGAGTTTATCCACTTTCGTCGCGGCGCCGAGGCCGAAGTAGAGGCAGGGGTCGTTCTGCGAAGAGTAGCTGCCGCCGCTCAACACGTCTCCGCGCTGGCGGAGTTTGCCGGTGTTGACATAGACGGTCGCGCCGGTCGCGTCGCGCGGGCTCTTCTTTGCAGGGTTGCCGACGAGGCGCAGGCGCAGCCAGTGGTTCTTCATCTCCGAGACGTTGCGGAGCAGCGTCGGGTAACTGTCGAGGTTGTTGAGGACGAGGTCGAGACGGCCGTCACCGTCAAAGTCTGCGACGGCGAGGCCGCGGCTCGGCCAAGCCTCTGCGAGCCCTGAGCCGGGGGCGGCGCCGACACGTTGGAACTGTCGCGCGCCGCGCTCGGCCTGTCTGGCGTCGGGGTGCGCGGCGCTACGGAAGAGCAGAAGCTGCTGCGCGTAAGACGTGCCCCACTGCTGCGCGTCCACGGCCGGGTAGACGTGGCCGTTGGCGACGATCACATCCTTCCAGCCGTCGGCGTCGTAATCGAAGAACGCCGTGCCCCAGCCGAGGAAGGGGATGGACGGCTCGCCCATGCCGGCCTGGAACGTGACATCGGTGAAGTTGCCTTCGCCGTCGTTGTGGTAGAGCGTGTTCGAGTCGTCAGAAAAATTCGTGACGAAGAAGTCCACGCGTCCGTCGTTGTCATAGTCGCCGACGCCGAGCCCCATGCCCGCCTGCTCGCGCCCGTTCTCGTTCAGCGCGACGCCCGAGGGGTAGCCGACCTCCTCGAACGTGCCGCCGCCCTTGTTGATGTAGAGCTGCTTCGGCGTCGAGTCATTGACGACGATGAGGTCGAGCAGGTTGTCGTCGTCGGCGCGCACCCACGCCGAAGAGAAGCCGTAATAACGCGTCGAGTCGTTGACGCCGGTCTTATCGCTCACGTCCTCGAACGTGCCGTCCGGCTTCTGTCGGTAGAGCGTGTCGGTGTCGCCTTTGAGGCCGCGCGGGCCGCACATGACGGCGACGCCGCGGAACTGGCAGAAGTTCGCCGCGACCTGGCCGGGCCGGGCCGCGTCCGAGGGCGACGGCGGGAGTTTCTCAAGGTCGAGCGCGACGTAGCCCGGGACGAAGAGATCGAGACGGCCGTCGTTGTCGTAGTCGCCGAAGCTCGCGCCCGTAGACCAACCCTTGCGCGCGACGCCGACCTTCGGCGCCACGTCTGTAAACGTCCCGTTGCCGTTGTTGCGGTAGAGGCGCGACGTGCCGAAGTTGCCGACGTACATGTCTGCGAAGCCGTCGTTGTCGTAGTCGCCGACGGCGACGCCCATGCCCCAGCGTTCGTTCGAGACGCCGGCCTTCTCCGTCACGTCCTCGAACTTCCAACCACCGAGGTTGCGATAGAGCGCAGCGCGCGGCGCCTTCTCCCTGCCCAACTCGGCGCCGATGGAGGAGCCGTTGAGCAGGTAGATGTCGGGCAGCCCGTCGTTGTCATAGTCGAAGACGGCGACGCCGCCCGAGACGGTCTCGACGATGTAGTCCTTCTGTCTGCTCCCGGAACTGTGCCTGAACTGCGCGAGCGGGGTGCGCGCCGTCACGTCCTCGAAGACGACGGGCGCCTTCGGGTCGGTGATGCCGGCGGTGCGGCGCGCGCCCGTCACGGCCGTCGAGCCCGTCACCACGCCCATGCCCTGCGGCGGCTGCGGCTTCTGCTGCTGCGCGTGCGAAGAGATTTGGAAGAGCGTCAGCGCGGCGAGCAACGTGAGGGCAAGCGTGCGACGGGGACGGCGCGAAAGGGGATTACTTATCATCTGTGACTTCGGAAAAACTTTAAAGCCGATTGCCGTCCGCCTACTGCTCGCGGACGGTCTGGTATGAATCAATCACAGGGGAGTTGAGCGCCTGCACCTTGCCGCCCGGCCAGCGAACCTCGACCGTGCGGACGCCGGCCCGACTTCCGAGGCCGACGAGCAGACGCGTGTCGTTGCTGGAAAGATAACTGCCCGCGCCCGTCACGTCAAAGACCTGCCGCGCGCCCCCCGCGTCCGTCACGACGACCCGCGCGCCCAGTCCCTTCGTGTTCCCTTTGAGCCCGACGAGCGCGAGTCCGAGCCAGTGATTCTTCGCACCCGAGTTACGCAGGACGAGAGCTGGGCCATCCGTCTGCGTGAGCACCACGTCCGTATCGCCGTCGTTATCAAGGTCGCCGAAGGCCGCGCCGCGCGCGGCGAGCGGGAGCTTGAGACCGGCGGACTCCGAGACGTTGACGAAGGTCTTGCCGTTGTTGCGCAGGAGCAGCGGCGGCTGTCTGTAGAGGATGAACCCGGTCGTCTTCTCGATGGTGTCGAGCACGTGACCCTGTGCGACGAAGATGTCGCGCAAACCGTCTGCGTCGAAGTCGGCGAAGCGCGTGCCCCAGCCCGAGAAGGGGATGGTGATGGGGCCGAGGCCCGTCGTCCCTGTCACGTATGAAAAACTCAGGTCGCCGTTATTGCGGAAGAGCGGGTAGGTCTCGTTCGAGAGCGCGGTGACGAAGACATCCGTGCGGCCGTCGTTGTCGTAGTCGGCGGCATCCACGCCCATCCCCGCAAACGCCTTCCCGTTCTCGTCGTAGCCGACGCCCGCCAGCAGCGCCACGTCCTCGAACGTGCCGTCACCCTTGTTACGGAAGAGGAACTGCCGCGCGTTGTCGTTTGCCTGAAAGATGTCCGTCCAGCCGTCGTCGTCGAAGTCGGCGAAGGCGACGCCGAGCCCCTTGCCTTCAGGGTCTGCGACGCGCGCGCGTGCGCTCACGTCCTCAAAGGTGCCGTCAGGCTTCTGGCGCAGAAGGACGGGCGCGGCGCCTTTGAAGTTGTCCGGGTGGCAGTAGGCTCGCACCTGCGGCGAGCCGCAGTAGAGAGAGCCGCGCTCAAAGTCCCACTCCATGTAACGCGCGACGTAGAGGTCGAGCCGCCCGTCGCGGTCGTAGTCGAACCAGCCCGCGCTCGTCCCCCAACCGCTGACAATCGCTTTCAACTTCTCGGTCACGTCCTCGAACGACCCGTCGCCGCGGTTGCGGTAGAGGCGCCCCTCGCCGCCATAGGCCGCGACGTAGAGGTCTGTGCGCCCATCGCCGTCGAAGTCTCCGGCCGCCGCGCCCATCGAGTAGCCCACGCCGCGCAAGGACGCGCGCTCGGTCACGTCCTCGAAGGTGCCGTCCGTCTTCTGTCGATAAAGACGATTCGAGAAGCGCGCGTCGCGCTTGTCGGGCACCGAACTCTTCGGCATCGGGGCCGTGAGGAGCGCGCCGTTGGTGAAGAAGATGTCGAGGCGCCCGTCCCCGTCGAAGTCGAAGAGCGCGACGCCCGCGCCCATCGTCTCGGGCAGGTACTTCTGCGAGGTGGGCGAGGCGGAGTGTCTGAAGTTGATGCCGACCTGCGCGGTCACGTCCGTGAAGACGACCGTTGAAGGGGACTGAGGCGCAGCCGGCGCGGCGCGGCGTGTGGGCGCGGCCGTGTCGTAAGAACGTCCCGTGCGTTGCGCCGGAGTCTGTTCGGGCGCGGGCGCCGTCTGTCTCGCGTACGTCTCCGCGGCGCAGAATATCGCCAGCGCGAGCACGAAGAGGGAGCAGACAGACTTCGACGCTTTGCCTTGAGTCGCGGCCATGTCTGTACCGTAACAAAACGTCCTCACGCCGTACAAGCGGACAAGTCGCGCGTGGCGTTCCTTTATCGACCTGATACTTTTTCGGGACTTTTTACGCTATTGCATGTAAGAGACGGCGCGGCATATCGCTTGCCGTGTGGAGTGAGACGACGAACTTTGACGTTCGATTCAGGAGCCTTGAAGATGAGAAGACGCAGCCTCGCCAGTTTATTCGCGGTCATGTTAACGCTCGCGGTCTACGCGCCCGCGCTCGCGGCCTCGGACGGCGCGCAGACAGACACAGACGTGCGGAAGGTTGACGCAAAGGTCGTCGAGGTCAACGACCGACACATCTCCATCGTCGCACGCACGGGCGTCGAGCACGTCATCGCCACGGACGCGGCCGACACGCACGTTACGCTGCGCGGCAAGCGCATCGAGTTGAAGAAACTGCGCGTGGGCGATGTCGTGACGGTCGATCTGGACGCGTCGAGCCAGATGAAGTTCGCACGCCGCATCGTCATCGGCGAGCAGGCCGGCGACACCGTCGCCTCGGCTAAGGAATAACAGGGGACTTAAAACAAGATTGCCGCCCGTCGGCGTCGATCTCCTTCGGGAGAATCCGCTAACGCGCGGCATGACGAAAGCCGTCCGGCTCCCTCGCTCTTCGTGAAGCCGGGCGGCTTTCAGTCTGTCCGGGCACCTGCGCCCGACCTCAAACCGCTCAGCGCGTGCAGCAGAGTTCCGATTGAAAGGATGACGACCGCGGGCAGCGTGAAGTGACGCTTGAGCCCCGGCGCGCCCGGCTCCGCAAAGAACGCCGCCAACATCAACGCCGGCGCGGCAATGACGAGCGCCGACCCGACCGTCTGCAAACGCCTCCGCCAACCGCGCTCGCGGTAGTCGAAATAAGCCCCCAGCCCGACGTTCACGAGCCCCGCCAGCAGCAGATAGATGTGGCGCGAGCGGAACATCACGCGCGCCGTCTCGCCGAGCGCGTTCGTGCGGACTTCGAGATAGTCCATGTACTGCCCGGTCAACAGGAAGGCGACAAGGGCCGCCACCCCGACGACGAGGTGTAGACGTTTCATGATTTGTAGAGCGAGGGTAGGAAGGAGCGTGAACCGTAAACCGTGACAGGATAAAACTCGTCCTTCTCTTGTCACTGTTTACGGCTCACGGTTCACGCTCTTCAAAGTCTGTAGTGTATGTTGCCGCGTGCGCGCGCGTCCTCTTCGAGTCCGATGTTTTGAAGTCGTAGAGAAACGTCCGCGTCGAGGTCGAGGCCGTCGCTGAAGCCGGCCTCAAGTTTGACGGTGCCGGCGGCGGCAATCATCGCGGCGTTGTCGGTCGAGAGGTGGCGCGAGGGGAAGTAGGTGGGCACGCCTATCCTCTGCCCCAGTTCGCGCGAAGCTTCGCGCAGGGCCTCGTTGCAGGCGACGCCGCCGGCGACGATGAGCGTCCGCGGCCGATGCTCCCCGGCGAGCCGTTCGGTCGTGCCGACGAGCGAGCGGATGACCACACTCTGAAAGCTCGCGGCCAAGTCCTTCACTGCCTGCGAAGGCTCCTCGCCCTCGGCCACGGGCTTGAGCCCCGTCTCGCGGACGTGTTTCGAGACGGCGGTCTTCAGGCCGCTGAAACTGAAGTCGGGCAGGCCGTCGCCCATGCGCGGCACCTGGAAGCGCACGGCGCGCGGGTCGCCCTCGCGCGCGAGCCTTTCAATGATCGGCCCGCCGGGGTAGCCGAGGCCGAGCATCTTCGCCACCTTGTCGTAAGCCTCGCCCGCCGCGTCGTCGCGCGTGCGCGCGAGCACGCGGTAGACGCCCGGCTCCGGCACCAGAAAGAGGTTGGTGTGGCCGCCCGAGACGACCAGCGCGAAGGCCGGATACTCAATCGGCGGGTTGTCGAAGACAACCGAGTAGATGTGACCCTCGATGTGATTGACGCCGACGAAAGGTTTTTCGAGCGCGTAGGCCATCGCCTTCGCGAACGAGAGCCCGACAAGGAGCGAGCCCACGAGCCCCGGCCCCTGCGTAACGGCTATGCCGTCGATCTCTTCTTTGCTGACGCCCGCGCGCTCGAAAGCCTCCTCGACGACGGGCACGATCTTGTCGAGGTGCTCGCGCGAGGCCAACTCGGGGACGACGCCGCCGAAGCGTTTGTGAATCTCGACCTGCGACGAGATGACCGACGACAACATCTCGCGGCCGTCGCGCACCAGCGCCGCCGCCGTCTCGTCACAGGAGCTTTCGATGCCGAGCACTAACATATTGAAAGAGTCCGTGTAAAAACTTTCAGAGTTACTTGCGCTTCCAGCGGACGCCGTCGCGTGTGTCTTCGAGGGTGATACCGCGGGCGGCGAGCTGGTCGCGTATCTCGTCGGCGCGTGAGAAGTCGCGGCGGTGGCGCGCGTCCTGACGCTCGTCGATGAGCCGCTGGATGTCTTCGTCGAGCATTGCGGGCTCGTCGTCGGGGAAGATGTTCAGAACCGAGTTGAAGCGTTCGACGAGGGCGAGGATGTCTCGGCGGTCGTCCTCGCGCAGCACGCAGGAGTCGAGCGCGGTGTTGACCTCGCGTCTGAGCCCGTGAATCGCCGCGAGCGCGACAGAGGTGTTGAGGTCGTCGTCCATCCCCGACTCGAACTCTTCGAGCGCGCGCGCGGCGGCTGCCTTCAACTCCGGGTTCGAGCCGGGCTCGGTGCGCGCTTCGCGCAGGCGCGCGCGGAAGGTGCGCAGGGATTCGACGGTCTTCTCCGCGCCCTGCAAGGCTTCGAACGTGAAGTTGAGCTGCTTGCGGTAGGGCACGCTCAAGAGCAGGTAGCGGATGGCCGTCGGGTTGTAACCCTTCTCCTTCAGGTCGCGGAAGGTGTAGTAGTTGCCGAGCGACTTCGACATCGACTCGCCCTCGACCTTCAGGTGCTCGGCGTGGAGCCAGTAACGCGCGAACTGCTTGCCCGTGGCGCCCTCGGACTGCGCCACCTCGTTCTCGTGGTGCGGGAAGACGAGGTCGATGCCGCCCGCGTGGATGTCGAAGGTCTCGCCGAGATACTTCATCGACATCGCGGAGCACTCGATGTGCCAGCCGGGCCGGCCCTTGCCGATCTCTGTGTCCCACGCGGGCTCGTCGGGCGAGCCCTGCGCCTTCCAGAGCGCGAAGTCGCGCACGTCCTCCTTCTCGTACTTGTCGGTGGCGACGCGCTCGCTCCCGCCGACGAGGTTGCCCGCGAAGTTGATCTTCGAGAGCTTGCCGTACTCGGGGAAGGAGGCGATGCGGTAGTAGTAAGAGCCTTCGGACTCGTAGGCGTGGCCGGCGTCGCGCAGCCGCTTGATGATCTCGACCATCTCGTCGATGTGGCGGGTCGCGCGCGGCAAAACCTCGGGGCGCTCGGCGCCGAGCGCCTCGTAGTCGTCGAGGAAGGCTTCCGTGTACTTGCCCGTGTACTCGTCGATGGTCTGGCCCCGCTCGGCCGAGAACTTGATGATGCGGTCTTCGATGTCCGTGATGTTCATCACGTGCGTCACCTTATACCCCTTGTACTTGAGGTAGCGGCGCAGCGTGTCGCCGAAGGCGGCCATCGTGCGGAAGTTGCCGATGTGCGCGTAGTCCCAGACCGTGGGGCCGCAGATGTAGAGCCGCGCCTCGCCCTCGTGCAGCGGGTGGAACTCTTCGACGCAGCCGGAGAGGGTGTTGAAGAATTTGAGCATCGGTGATTGAGAAGTTAAATGAAGAGCGCGCCGCCCGCCATCCCCGAGGGCTTCCGAGCCGGCGCGCTCTCTTGCAACGAATTAGTCGAGCACGAAGTTGTACGTGATGACGCCCGAGACCCGCACCGGCTGCCCAGAGAGTCGCGTCGGCGAGAATCGGGCCTCGCGCGCGGCATCCTCGGCCGCCTCGCGCAGCAGGGAGGGGCCGCTTACGGCCTCGGCCTTAGACACACTGCCGCCCTCGTCAACCTCGACCTGCACGGCGACGGTGCCGCCCACGCGCGCGGCCTTCGCGGCCGGCGGGAAGACCGGCAAGGGCTTGCTGATGGCCTTCACCTGAAGCAGTCCGCCCGAGACGACGCGAGGTCGTTCGAGGGGGCAACCGCGCGAAAGCTCAGCCGGCGGCGTTCCCGACGAACTGATGAAGCGCACGGTCGTGACCTTGTACTCGACGGAGGTGGGCGTGGACTTGAAGTCGAGGAGCCACGCGGCGGCGGTGCCGACGGCGAAGGTCAGGAGCGCGACGAGAAGACGAAGGCCGTAGAGAATCATTCTGTTCCTCCTTACCAGAACGGGACACGGGCCGGGGAGCACTTGGTGTGTGAGAGTCTAGGCAAGGACGGTCGGCCAGTCAAACATCTCGGCCACGGCCGAAGTGCTCGAAGCCGCCGGGCCTGAGCAGACGAGCCTTCCCGTCGTGGACGAGTCGCACCTTGCCGCGCTCACCCGTGACCTCGCCGACGCGCGTGACGGGCACCCCTTTGACCTCGCGCGGGAGCCGCGACGCCTGCCGCGCGTTGGCGGTGAAGAGCAACTCGAAGTCCTCGCCGCCGTCGAGCGCGAGTCTGAGCGCCTCGTCCTCGTCCAACCCCGACTGAGCGAGCAGAGGGTCTACGGGCAGGCTCTCAGCCTCCACGCGCGCGCCGACGCCGCTCTCGCGGCAGACGTGCGCGAGGTCGGACGAGAGTCCGTCGCTCAGGTCGATGAGGGAAGTGGCGAGCCCTTTCTCCGAGAGCAGCGCGCCCCACTCGACGCGCGGCTCGGGCCTTCGCTGCCGCAGCACGAGCCCGCGCCCGGCGCGCCCGCGCGACGTTCGGACACGACCACTCTCAAGTATCTTCAGCCCACCCGCGGCCCCGCCCAGCGCGCCGGTGACAAAAATCTGGTCGCCCGCCCTCGCCCCGCCGCGCGTCAACGCCCGCCCGCGCCGCACCTCGCCCAACACGATGGAGTCGATGACGATGCCCTCCGTTGTCCGCGAAGTGTCGCCGCCGATAATCCGCACGCCGTAAACTCCGGCCAGCGAGCGCACGCCCTCGTAGAACTCCTCCGGAAAACGCCCGCGCCACACCGCGCGCGGCACGCCGACCGAGAGCAGACAGAAGCGCGGCCGCGCCCCCATCGCCGCCGCGTCCGACAAAGACACGGCCAGCGCCCTATGCCCGAGGTCGCGCGGCGAAGTCCAACCTCCCCCGAGCCGGAAGTCAACGCCCTCGACCAACAAGTCGGTCGTGAGGACGAGGTCGAAGCCCGCGCGCGGCCGTAGCAACGCGGCATCGTCGCCGATACCGAGAATAAGCGAAGAGTGTTTGTTTGCGGCGGGGCGCTCGTGTTCCTGACGGCGGAGGCGCTCGATGAAGTCAAACTCGCCGCGTGCGTCCTTCATCGGTCAGAGATTGCGGCGGAGCGAGTCGAGCCCGGCCCGGATGTTGTCGGGCGAGGTCGAGAAGGAGAAGCGGAGGTGTCCCTCGCCGTGCTCGCCGAAGACGACGCCGGGCACGGTCGCCACCTTCGCGCGTTCGAGCAGGATGTCGGCGGCGACGCGGCTCTCGGGGTGGACGCGCGAAACGTCCGGGAAGGCATAGAAGGCCCCGGCCGGCGGGTCGCAGTGGAAACCCAGCTCGCACAAGCCCCCGACGAGCAGGTCGCGACGCTCGCGATAGGCGCGCCGGATACCTTCGTAGAAGTCCGCGGGCAGTCCGAAGGCCGCGAGCGCCGCCCACTGCGTCGGCGTCGAGACGCCGTTCGTCGTGTAGAGCAGGCACTTCTTGAGCCCCGTCATCCACGGCTCGGCCGCGACGGCGTAGCCGATGCGCCAGCCCGTCATCGCATAAGACTTCGAGAGCGTGTAGCAGGTGATCGTCCGCTCGAACATCCCTTCGAGCGAAGCGATGGAGACGTGCTCGCCGTCGTAGACGAGGTCTTCGTAAGCCTCGTCGGCGATGACGACGAGGTCGCGCTCGCGTGCGAAGCGCGCCACCTCCTCCGCCTCCTCGCGCGTGAAGACGATGCCCGTGGGATTCTGCGGCGTGTTGTAGTAGATGGCGCGCGTCTTCTCCGTGGCGTGGCGCGCGAGTGTTTCGTAGAATCCATCGCGCCGCGCCTCGGTGCTGCGGACGAGGACGGTCTTGCCCTCGCAGTGCGCGATGAGGTCGCGGATGGGCGTCCAGAAGGGGGAGAAGACGAGCACCTCGTCGCCGGGGTCGATGACCGACTGGAAGGCCGAGAACAGACCCTGCATCCCGCCGTTCATGACGACTACGTTCTCTTCGTCGGCGGGAATGCGGTTGCGCTCGCGCAGCTTCTCGGCGACGGCCGCACGTAGCTCTTGAATGCCGGAGGAGGGGGCGTAGCGCGTGCGGTTCTCGGCCAGCGCCCGCGTCATCGCCTCTTTGATGGGCTCGGGTGTTTCGAGGAAGGGCTCGCCGCCCTCGAACTGGAAGACCTGTGCGCCGCCGGCGCGCAGAGCCAGAATCTTGTTGCGGATTTTGACGATGTCGGAGAACCCGACGCCCTCAAGTCGCCTCGCCAAACGGAAAACGGAAGCGGACGTAGACACTACGCGCGACTCACCTCTCAGGTTGTTCTTGACCAAGCGCGGATTATAGCTTCGGAACGGCTGGGGCGTCCAACCCCACACGTTGAGGATATGGTCGGAGCAAAGCCCCATATCGTGTACGCCGTCCGTGCCGATACGTATGGGCGGCACACGCCTCTTCTTACATTTTGGAGACAAAATGATTGCGATGAACGAGAAGAACCACAAGGCCGCGCGAATTTGCTAGATTGTCGGGAAGGCTGCTGGGCGTGTCTCGTAGAGGAACGGCAGTTGCCACTCTCCCCGGTGTGTACGCTCATTCACGTGCGTCCTAAAGATCATTCGAGAACCTGAGGAGACACTGACCCATGACGACGACGAACAAGATTCTGCCCGTGGCGCTCGTGGCGGCACTGCTCGGCGGCACCGTCGGCGCATTCGTGATGCGCCCGAGCAATAATACTCCGGAGATTGCTAAGGCCGAGGCCCCGAAGCCGCTCGTGGCGGGCCAGGCCACGGTCAACCCGGCCGACGATCAGAAGAGCTTGCTCGAAAATGAGCTGAACGACGAGACGAAGGACATGTCCGAAGAGGAGCGCGTGGCCTTCAAGGACGGCTTCCTTGAGGGTGTCGAAGCGGCCCGCGAGTCGAACCTGACGACCGCAGCCCCGGCGAGGGCGACGACCACGCGCGTTGTTAACAACGCTCCGGCCCGGCGCACCGTTCGCCGTGCGAGCGCCCCGCGCCGCGTCTACTACGACTACGGCCAGACCAAGGGTCGTTCCTTCTGGCAGAAGCACCGCGACAAGCTGACGGTCGCGATGGGCGCGGGCGGCGGCGCACTCGTCGGCGGGCTCATCGGTGGCAAGAAGGGCGCGGGCATCGGCGCTCTCGCGGGTGGCGGCGGCTCGGCGCTCTACACCTACAAGCTGCGCAAGCGCAACCGCAACTACTAAGAAGGGTGACGCCGATGCGTAGAAGTCTGAAGACCGCCCTCGCGGGCGCGACTTCGGCTCTGCTCCTGGCGCTGCTACTGTTCGGGCGGGCGACCCCAGCGAATGCCGGGGCCGCCCGTTCCCGTCTGTGGCAGGGCGAGGCGTCGGGGCGAGTCGGGACGGCGATCCCTGTCGCCGTCAGCTTCCGCGAGTCCGACAGCCGCGGCCTGCTCGTCAGGACGTGGGTCAACGGCGCGGGCCCCTTCACCTTCGCCCTCGACACGGGCGCGGGCGCGACCCTGCTCTCTTCGAGGGCGGCGAGCGATGCGCGGGTTGAGGTTGAAGTCGGAGGGCGCGGCATCGTCATCGGCGGCCTGAGCGGCGCGCGCGCGGGCGGCGCGAAGAAGGCTTTCGTGCGCACGCTCGCGCTCGGCTCGCGCGAGAACACGCTGCCCGCGCGCGGACTCTTCGTCGTCGCGCCGGGGCTGCCCGAGGGCGTGGACGGCGTCCTCGACCCTTCCGAAGCCTTCTATCCGCTCGGCTTTACGATAGACATTCCCGCGGGCGAACTCAGCTTCTTCGACTCACGCACACGGCCGTTGCGCGCGGGCGCCGCGCCGCACGGTGGCGCGGTCGTGCCGTGGCTCACCGAGGGCGGCACGCGACGCCCCTTCGTCATGCTCGCCGAAGGCCGCCGCGCACTGCTCGACACGGGCTCCGGCTTCGGCCTCGCCGTGGACGATTCGGCCGCAAGGGCTCTCGGCATCATTCAGACCGAAGGCCGGCGCGGGCGCGGCGCGCGCGACCTCGCGGGAGGGGAAGTGCACGCGCGGCGCGTGCGTGCGGCGACCGTGAGCGTCGGTGCGCTCGTGCTCCGCGGCGTCCCGACCGACCTGCTCGTGCGCGCTGAGAAGGGCGCGCCCGTTATCCTCGGGCGCGACGCGCTCCGGCCGTTCCGCCTCACCTTCGACCCCGTCAACCGCCTCATCATGCTCGACCCGCGCTAGGGATAAAGTCCCGCCGGCTGCTAACAATAATGTTGACAATGGTTTGAGGCGCGGTTAACATTGACCGCGCCTGACTTTCCGGCCGCCTGCGACGGGCGGCGAGTCGTCAACAGTTCTGACTTGCGGTCACACGCATCGTGTGAACTTGAACACAGAACGCGTTCGCTCCGTCCTCCCTTCAAGTTATGAACCGAGCAGCCGTCTCCATCCCCGAAAAGCTCTTCTTTAAGATCGGAGAGGTGTGCGACATCACAGGGATACAGGCGCATGTGCTCCGCTACTGGGAGTCGGAGTTCCCGATGCTCGCGCCGCAAAAGAACCGCGCCGGCCAGCGTACATACCGCAAGCGCGACGTGGAGATGGTTCTGCGCATCAAGGAACTGCTCTACGAAGACCAGTACACCATCGCCGGCGCGAAGAAGCGTCTGACGAACGAGATACGCGGCGCCAGCAAGCTCAAGGTCGTCACCCCCGAGATGAGCGCGCAAGCTATCGGCGCGCCGCCCGCCCCGCAACTTGTCCCTGCCCCCGCGCCTGAACCCGAAGAGCCGCCGCACGACTTCGAAGACACGCACGTCGAACCCGCGTCAGCCGCGTCCGCGCAGAACGCTTACCCCACACGACCCGAACCTCCGCAGACCGACGAGGGTCGAGCCGCGCTGCGCCGCCTGCGCGAGCAACTTCGCGACATCATGCTCCTCCTCGAAGCAGAGGACTCGCGCCCCGACTCGCCCCGCCGCTGAACCGGCGCGCGCCTCATTTGACCAAAATAAATTTTCCGGTGATACTACCCACCGTCACGGGATGTGGCGCAGCCTGGTAGCGCGCTCGCTTGGGGTGCGAGAGGTCGCAAGTTCAAATCTTGTCATCCCGATACACAAAAGCCTTCAACCGTTAATGGGTTGAAGGCTTTTGCTTTTATGACAAAGATTAAAAAGTCCGCGTCTAAAAGCGCCTGGCGCCGGAGGGGACGGGGGCGAGGGTTTTAACGGCGGGCGGGATTGTTTTGGCGGCGCCGTCGGTGAAGCCTCCGGCGAGGGTGATGACGCACATGGCGCCGAGCTTGTGGTCGCCGCAGGCGATGCCGGCGACGCGGAAGGAGGCGTCGAGCAGGCGCTTGCGGTGGCCGCGGTTGGCGACGCCGTCGTCGATGAGCAGCGTCAGCACGCGCTCGCGCGCCGTGTCGCTGCCGTACGAGAGGTTCTCGCCGATGGGCTCCTGCCACTTGCCGAAGCGTTGCGCGCGCTGCTCACAGAGGCTCCCGTCCGTCCCCCTATGTCCGGTCGAGTCCGTCCCCGCCTGCTCTCGCACCAACTCGCGCGCGCCCGAGCACATCCCCTGCGACAGCGACAGCGCCGGCGCGGGACGGGCCGCGCGCAGGACACTGATCGCCTCGTCGAGCGCCTGCGTACCCTCCTGTGTCAAGAGCCCGGGCGTGCCCGGACGCCTGTACTCCTTGCCGTTGAAGTAAGGGCGCAACTGTTCGAGGTAGGCGGCGTACTCGGCCGGGCGCGTGCGCGCGAGGTTGATCTCCCTGAGCACCTCCTGTTCGAGCGCGGCCACGGCGACGCCCTTCGTCGAAGAGACTTGGCGTGCGCTCGAACGTATCGGGGCGAAGGTTAAAGAGAGTAGGAGACAGAACAGGGCTAGAGAGAAGACGAGGTAGGGGCGTTGCAAGGGTTCGAGGCTCCTTCAGTTTGTGTTTGGAAAAACCGGATGGTGCGGACGCATCGGTGCGTGCGTCGTGGCGGGAATATGCCGCAACGCGCGTGCACCGGTCAAGAGATTTTTTGACGGTGGGAGTTAAGGGGCTTTCGGGGCGGCCTGCTCGATGGCCTGCTGGAGCTGCTGCGCGGCGCCCGGGTCAAGTGACTTGAGCGCTTCCTGCTGCTCGCGCGCGGCGGCGGCATTGCCCTGCTTCAACTGCGCGACGGCGAGGCGGACGCGCGCCTCCGCGTCGTCGGGGCGCAGACGGACGGCCTGCGCGAAGGCTTCGGCGGCCTCCTTCGGACGGTTCAGCTTGTTGTAGGTGTTGCCGAGGTTGTAGAAGGCGTCGGCGTCCTTCGGGTTGAGGCGCGCGGCCTGCGCGAAGGCTTTGGCCGCCTCCTCCTGCTGCTTCAGGCCGTCGTAGATGTTGCCCGTCTGGAAGTAGGCGTCGGCGTACTTCGGGTTCAGTTTGATGGCCTGTTGAAAGGAGGCGAGCGCCTCGTTTGGCTGGTTGAGCTTGAGGAGCGCGTTGCCGAGTGTGTAGTGCGTCTCGGCGTTCGCGGGCGAGACCTTGCGCGCTTCGGCCGCCGCCTCCTCGAACTTGCCGGCGCCGAGCAGCGTCTTGGCGCGCACGTTCGGGTCGAGCTTCTGATACTCGGCGCGTTCGGCGGCTGCCTCGGCCGATTTGCCCGCCTTCTCGTACACGTCGGCGAGCGCCTGATGGAGGTACGCGTTCTTCGGCTGTAGGCTCAGGGCGCGCTTGAAGGCGTCGGCCGCCTCGTCGAAACGTTTCGCGGCCGCGTAAGCCATCCCCATCTTGTCGAGGGCTTCGGCGTCGTCGGGCTTCTTCTCGGCAACGACCTTGTACTGCTCGGCTGCCTCAAGGTACTTGCCCTCCATGAAGTATGTCGTGCCGAGGGTGAAGTGTGCGTCGAGGTCGCCCGGGTTCTTCTCTAACTCCTTCTGCATGGCAGCCGAGGACAGCTCGATTGATCCCGGCGGCGGGGTCGGCTGTGCGTTCGCCGCAGGAGCGCCGGGAGTCGCGCCCGGGTTTGCGGCCGGGTCGGTCGGACTCTCGGACTTGCAGGCGGAAGAGAGAAGGAGCGCGAAGGTCAAAAGCAGCAGGGGCAGATGTTTCATCGGATTCATATAGAAGATGCGGGCGTGGAAACAACCGGCGCGGACATTTAACCGCAGCGCGGGCGCCTGCGCAAGAGGGCTCAGCGTGGCTCGTCGGACATCTCTGTGACGGCGATCTCGTTGGTGAGCGTGCGGTGGACGGGGCAGCGGTGCGCGATCTCTTGCAGGCGCGTGCGCTGCTCCTCGCTCAGGTCGCCCTCCAACTCGACGGAGCGCTCGATGTGATGGATGAAGTCTGCCGAGTCGCTCTCGCACTCCGCGCAGTCTTTGGCGTGTACGCGCCGCTGCCGCAGACGCACGCGGACGCGCTCCAACGGCCAGCCCTTCCGGCGCGCGTAGAGCGTCACCGTCATCGAGACGCAACTGCCGAGCGCGGCGAGCAGGAGCGCGTAAGGGTCTGGCCCTGCACCCTCGCCGCCCACCTCTGCCGGCTCGTCCGTGACGAACGTCTGCCCTTCGCCGTAAGAGACCTCGTTGCGCAGGTTCGAAAGGGAGGTCACGGTCACTTCGCTCATGCTCCGTCTCCTTTGAGTGAGTTCGGCGCGGACGGCCGGAAGGTTAACGCGCCGCGGCCGTGCGTGCCAAGTTCCGCGCAAAAAAAAGCGGCGAGCCGGAACGCTCCGGCCCGCCGTTTCTCTTCACTCTAAGGGATGCAAACCGACTAGCTATCTCGACCTGCCGGCTCTCGCGTAGAGGTTGACAGCAAAGAGCACCGTTAAAGCCAACGTCATCGCGTTCACCTCGCCTGCCTTGATGCCTTAAAGACAGTTCTAATAGTTTTCGGTTTTCAGCATTCAGCCGGACAAAATTTGGCGGCCTCAATTTGACGTATAGCTGTCACAAAACGGTCTGGCTGAATGCCGAATGCTGACCGATGAATGCCTCGCTCCTTGCAGTCCCGCGGGGCGTGCCGGTACACTCTTCGGCGTTCCGGAACAATAAAATTCATTTGCAAGCGGCGGGCCTCGCGGACTGTCGCCGAAGGGGTCGAGGATGAAGATTCACGAGTACCAGGCGAAGGAGCTTTTGAGTAAGTACGGCGTCACGGTGCCGCGAGGGCTAGTCGCGCGCTCGCCCGAGGAGGCTTACCACGCGGCGAAGGAGTTGGGCACGGAGGTCGTCGTCGTCAAGGCGCAGATACACGCGGGCGGGCGCGGCAAGGGCGGCGGCGTCAAGGTCGCGAAGGGCGCCGACGAGGCGAAGGAGGTGGCCGGCAAGATACTCGGCATGAACCTCATCACGCACCAGACCGGCCCCGAGGGGCGCGACGTTCATACGATGCTCATCGAAGAAGGGCTCCCGATTGATAAGGAGTTCTACCTCGGCATCGTGCTCGACCGCGCGACGGGTCGCCCCGTCTTCATGGCCTCTTCAGCCGGCGGCATGGACATCGAAGAGGTCGCCGCCAACACGCCCGAGCTGATCCTGAAAGAGACCATCGACCCGGCCGTCGGCTTCCGCCCCTTCCAGGCGCGCAAGCTCGCCTTCGGGCTGGGCCTCCCCGCGTCGCTCATCAATCAGGCGGCGAAGTTCATGCAGTCGCTCTATCAAGCCTACGAGCAGACCGACGCTTCTTTCATCGAGGTCAACCCGTTCCTCCTGACGAAGGACGGCCGCCTCTTCGCGCTCGACGCCAAGATGACGTTTGACGACAACGCGATGTTCCGCCACGCGGACTTCCACTCTCTGCGCGACCTGAACGAGGAGGAGCCTCTGGAGATCGAGGCGTCGAAGTTCGACCTCAACTACATCAAGCTCGACGGCAACATCGCCTGCATGGTCAACGGCGCGGGGCTCGCGATGGCGACGATGGACATCATCAAGCTCGCCGGCGGCGAGCCCGCCAACTTCCTCGACGTAGGCGGCGGCGCCTCGCAGGAGAGGGTCGAGGCGGCCTTCCGCATCCTGCTCGCCGACCCGGCCGTCCGCGCCGTGCTCATCAACATCTTCGGCGGCATCGTCCGCACCGACATGGTCGCGCGCGGCGTCATCGAGGCCGCCAAGTCCATCGGCATTCAAGTGCCCGTCGTCGTCCGTCTCGAAGGCACCAACGTCGAAGAGGGCCGCCGCCTCATCGCCGAGTCCGGCATGAACTTCACCGTCGGCGACGGCATGAAGGACGCCGCCGAAAAGGTCGTCGCTCTCGCAAACCAACAGGCCGCCTGAAACAGTAGGCAGTAGGCAGATGGCAGTAGGCAGTTAAAGATTTTGCCTTGCACCTGCCTGCTGCCATCTGCCGATTGCCTACTTCCAAAGATGAGAGGCCGTTCGTTCCTCAAAGTACTTGTCCACGTCAGCCGCTTCGGCCTCGCGGCGATCTTCCTCTTTGCCGTCGGGGCGAAGCTCTTCACGGTTCGAGACTTCGCCGCCAACCTCTCCAACCTCGTCCGAGAGAGCTGGGTCTGGCCCGCGGTCTTCGCCGTCATCGCCGCCGAGCTGGTCGCCGCCGTCCTGCTCCTGCTGCCGCGCACCGTACGCCTCGGTGCGCTCGTCTCCGCCGCGCTCCTCCTCGGCTTCGCGGGCTACGCCCTCTACTACGTCTACGTCCTCCACGGCGAGCCCCTCGAATGCGGCTGCTTCGGCCGCCTCATCGCCTCTCAACTCGGCGTCTCCACGGCGCTGCGCAACCTCGCCCTCCTCGTCCCTTGCGCCCTCCTCTACTTCGGCCTCCCACGCCTCCGCCGCCCCGAATAAAAACCTTCCGACGCGCGCCGGCAGTCGGTATAGTTAACGACGCATACGGTCGTATCATTCAGCCTTATAGTCGGACTCGGAAGGAACGCGCGATGCCAGAGAATCCTCAACCGGCAGGAGCCGCGCTGAAGGTCTTCTACTCCTACTCTCACAAAGACGAGAAACTGAGGGGCCGGCTCGAAGAGCATCTCTCGGCGCTGAGTCGGCAGGGGATTATCAGCGAATGGCATGACCGCCGCATCACCGCGGGCAGTGAGTGGGCGGGGAAGATCAACGAGCACCTGAAGGCCGCGGACATCATCCTGTTGCTGATTAGCTCAAGCTTCCTCGCGTCAGATTACTGTTACGACGTGGAGTTGAAGCTGGCGCTCGAAAGACACCGGGGCGGAGAGTCTCGCATCATTCCCGTGATTCTCCGGCCGTGCGACTGGGCGGGGACTTCGTTCGGCGAGCTTCAAGCCTTGCCGAAGGACGGACGCCCCGTCACCAAGTGGTCGAACCGGGACGACGCCTTCACGGACGTGGTGAGCGGCATCCGCCGGGTGGTGGAAGAGTTGAACGAGAAGCGCCGGGAGGGCTTCGAGCCTGCCGCCGCCTTGCAGACCGGAGCGGGGGCCGCGGGTGTCGAGAAGTGCGCCACCGCGTCTCTCATCCCGCGCCCGCCCTTCGTCGGCTTCGTCGCGCGCCGCGACGAGTCGGGGCGTGACATCATCGAGCTGCTCGGGAGAGAACTCGCGCCGGACAGAAACCAGCTCGTCGCCATCTGGGGGCCGGGCGGCGTGGGCAAATCAACGCTCGCCGCCGAATTCGTCCGCGCGACCGAAGGGGTCTTCGACGGCCGCGTCGCATGGGTCGGCGCGCTCGGCCGCGCCGAATTCGGACTGACGACGCTGCTCGACGAGATTGCTACACAACTCGGCCGCGAAGACCTTCGCAAACTCGCGCCGGAGCCGAAGGTGACGCAGGTCGGCGCCCTCATTTCGGGGGCCGCCACGCTGGTCGTACTCGATAACTTCGAGACAATCAGTGCGGAAGAGCAGGCGCGCTGCCTCGACTTCCTCGCGCAACGAGCCGCGTGCCCGGCGCTCATCACCACACGCTCGCGCGTAGACCGCGACGAGGTCTATAACGTTCCGCTCGCCGCCATGATGTTGGAGGAGGCGCACGACTTCCTCGGGCGTCTCGTCGAGCGTACGCGCAAGCCCTCCAACTTCGACCGCCTCGACCGCGACGAACTCATCCGCCGCTGCGAAGCGAACCCGCTCGTCCTCCAGTGGGTCGTCAAACAGATCGACCTCGCCAAACGACCGCAGGACGTGCTGGGCGACCTGACGCAAGGCGAAGGCGACGCTGCCGAGCGCGTCTTCACGCGCTCCTTCAACCTCCCTCACCTCGGCGACGACGGCCGCGCGACGCTCCTCGCCCTCGCCCTCTTCAAGCCCGATGCCTCGCGCGATGCGCTGGCCGAAGTCGCCGGCTTCGGCACAGACCTCCGCCGTCTGAACAAAGCCGTCGAGAAGCTCTCGGCGCTGTGGCTGGTTGAAACGACGGAGGGAAACGAGCGCCTCTTCCTCCGCGGCCTGACGCGCGGGCTGGCCGGCTCGCGCCTGGCTCAGGAGGCGAACGTGGGCGAGTACCTGAGCCGCTACGTCGGGTTCTTCATCCCCTACGCCGAAGCGCACCAGCAGCCCACGCCGGAGGGGATTCAAGCGCTTGAGGTCGAGAAGGACAATCTGCTCGCGGCAATCGACGTGGCGTTCAAATACGAGGCGTGGCAGATCGTCGTGCTGCTTCATAACAAGCTCTACAGATTCCTCGTCCTGCGCGGCTACTGGGACGTGGCGCTCAGGAGCGGGGAGCAGGCGGTGGCCGCGGCGCGCGCGGCCGAGAATGAATGGGACGCGGTCCTCTTCATAGCAAACATGGCGATGATCCGAGTGAATCGCGGGGAGTTTGAGGAGGCGGAGAGGGCCTACCGGGAAGCGCTTGAGTTTTTTAGAGAGAACGGGAGCGAGCCGAACGTCTTAGCCTGCTTACATCAGTTGGGTGTACTCGCACAGGAGAAGGGCGACCCAGAGGCGGCGCGGCGCCTCTACGAAGAGAGTCTGGCAATCGGGAAGAAACTCGACAACAAGCCCGGCATCGCCAACAGCCTGCACCAACTGGGGAGACTGGCGCACAATAAAGGCGAATGGGAAGAAGCGCGCCGACTGTACGGCGAGAGCCTGGACATGTATCGAAGCCTCGGCGATCAGGGCGCGGCCGCCGGCACGCTGACAAACCTGGCGCTGATTTCGCGAGAACAGGGCAACCTTGAAGATGCGCGGCAACTGTCGCAGCAAGCTCTGGAAATTCATCAGACGCTTGGCGACCAGCTCAGCATCGCGTTGACGTTGAACAACCTCGGATTGATCGAAGAGTTGGAGAGCCACCACGACGAGGCGGCGAGACTGTTCCGCGAAGCGCTGCACATCCTCGAACCTCTGGGCTCGCCGATTGCGGCCAAAGCCAGAAACAATCTGGAAAGGGTTACGCGCAAGTCCGTTCCAACGGATGCGAAGGGCTGAGCCGATTAACGTTCGCTCGTCCGCTGTGCGGGGTGTAAAATCGGCGCGCCTTTCCGACGACATTAAAGCGAGGGCGGGGGTGTGAATGGCGACACTTAGTTTTTGGGGCGGGGTGGGGACGGTGACGGGGTCGAAGTACCTGGTCGAGAGTGGGGGGAGCCGGGTGCTGGTGGACTGCGGGTTGTTTCAGGGGTTGAGGGAGTTGAGGGAGCGGAATTGGGAGGACCCGCCGTTCGAGCCGGAGAGTCTGGACGCGGTCATCATCACGCACGCGCACGTAGACCATACGGCGTACCTGCCGCGGCTGGTGCGGCTCGGGTTTAAGGACCCTGTGTACTGTTCGAAGGGGACGGCGGAGCTGTTGAAGCTGCTGCTGCCGGACTCGGCGCGTTTGCAGGAGGAGGAGGCGGAGTACAGGAACCGGAAGGGTCTGACGCGGCACGAGCCGGCGCTGCCTCTGTACACGGAGGCGGACGCGCGGGCGGCGCTCAAGTTGATTCGGACGTGCCCGAACACGGGCGAGGCGACGGAGGTCGCGCAAGGGATACGCGCGTCGTTCCACATCGCGGGGCACATTCTGGGGTCGAGCCTCGTGTTGTTAGAGCTTGACGGCGCAGGCGAAGACGGGAAGGGGAGACGCGTGCTCTTCTCGGGCGACCTCGGACATTACGACCAGCCCATCATACGCGACCCCGTCGCGCCGCCTGCGTGCGACTACATGCTCGTCGAGTCAACTTACGGCGACCGCCTGCACGACCCTGAAGACCCGAAGGTCGCGCTCGCACGCGTCGTTAATGAAGCCGCCGCGCGCGGCGGGCCGCTGCTCATCCCGGCCTTCGCGGTCGGGCGCACGCAGGAGTTGCTCTACCACCTGCGCGAGCTTGAGGACGAGGGGCGCATTCCCATCCTGCCCGTGCGCGTGGACTCGCCGATGGCCGCAGCCGCGACGCAAATCTACTCGCGCAACCGCGACGAGCATGACGAGGAGTATGCGAGCGTCATCGAGCAGCACCGCCACCCTCTCCGCACGCGCTCGATGGTGACGGCCTCGACGCGCGAGGAGTCGAAGCGTCTGAACGAAGAGAAGGGGACGCGCGTCATCATCTCCGCTTCGGGGATGATGACCGGCGGGCGCGTCCTGCACCACGCGCGGCGCGTGCTGCCCGACGAGCGCGCCACCGTTCTTTTCGTCGGCTACCAGGCCGCGGGCACCACCGGCAGAAAGATTATCGAAGGCTCGCGCTTCGTCCGCATCATGAAGGGGGACGTGCCCGTCCGCTGCCACGTCGAGCGCATCGGCGGCCTCTCGGCACACGCCGACTGGTCAGAGGTCTTGCGCTGGCTTGCACCGTTAGAAGCGACGCCCCCGCGCCGCGTCTTCACCACCCACGGCGAGCCCGAGTCGGCCGCCGCGATGGCCGGCCACATCCACGAGCACTTCGGCTGGCGCGTAGACGCGCCGCAGTACGGCGAACACGTAGAGTTAGAGTGAAGGCGCTGTCGGCGGCGTGGGTTGTCGAGGGAAGGGGAGACGGCTGTTCCACGGGGCGCAGAGGTCTTGCACGCTCGGGTTGAATCGTGTGTTATGCGCCGCGGGCTATTTGGTGAATTTTAAGTTCTCGGTAAACACCCAGCCTTCGTCCGGGCACGGCTGGTGTTTTTTGAGGGTGACTTTCTTGGTGATTTTAACGTGGTACCAGTTCTCCAGCGCGTTGCTCTCAAGGATTTGCAACTCGGCCCCCTGCCCGCAACGACCTACTATGTTCGCTGATGATTCTTTACCGGGAGTCTCGCGAATGTTGATGTCTCTCAATGCTATTAACTCGCGCCCTACCAGCACGCTCGGGCCGGGCTCGCCGGGGGCGGGGTAGAGGTAAGGTTTGATTCTCGCGAGGATCAGGTTGCCCAGCACGATGCCGACGAGTACGACGACCATGATAATCAGCCCGCTCGCGGTCGAGAGTGTAGTGGAAACAATCTTGTGCGTGAATTTCCTGAAGTCCGCGGACGGGCCTATGTCTTCCCGCACGTAAACGACGCGCGAGTCGTCCGGTTCGTCTCTGGTTACTAGCTTGAGTTTCGGCGCCCCCATGATCGAAACCTCCTGCATAGAGGGATACGAGATTCGGTGGGCGAGGTGTTCGGAAAAGCCGGGATGCGAGGTCACCCCGGGAAAGTTATTCGTGCGGGGAAGTTCGGCGACAATTCTATCCCACGCGCCGGAAAATTGGAACAAGATTCGGGAGGGCCGCGTGCCGGCAATTCTACATTGTCGCCCAGCCATGCTATACTCCGCCCTTAAACAAAGCAATACAAATCGGGTCTTGAGGAGCAAGAACGTTGAGCGTACTTGTAGACAGGAACACGCGGCTCGTCGTGCAGGGCATCACGGGCAAAGAGGGCACGTTCCACACCAAGCAGATGGTAGAGTACGGGACGCAGGTGGTCGGCGGCGTCACGCCCGGCAAGGGCGGCACCACCCATGAGGGCATCCCTGTCTTCAACACCGTCGCCGACGCAGTCCGTGAGGCCGGCGCCAACGCTTCGGTCATCTACGTGCCGCCGCCCTTCGCCGCCGACGCCATCATGGAGGCGGCCGACGCGGGCCTGCCGCTCGTCGTCTGCATCACCGAGGGCATCCCCGCGCTCGACATGGTGAAGGTCAAGGAGTATCTGGCGGATAAGCAGACGCGCCTCATCGGCCCGAACTGTCCCGGCGTCATCTCGCCCGGCAAATGCAAGATCGGCATCATGCCCGGCCACATCCACAAGGAGGGCCGCATCGGCGTCGTCTCGCGCTCGGGGACGCTGACGTACGAGGCGGTCGGGCAGTTGACGAGCTCTGGGCTTGGGTCAGTCCACAGCCATCGGCATCGGCGGCGACCCCATCATCGGCACGACGCACCTTCAGGCGCTCGCGCTCTTCCAGGACGACCCCGAGACCGAGGCCATCGTCATGATCGGCGAGATCGGCGGCACGGCCGAAGAGGAGGCCGCCAGCTTCGCTAAGGAGAACGTGACGAAGCCCATCGTCGCCTTCATCGCCGGCCAGACCGCGCCGCCGGGCCGCCGCATGGGCCACGCCGGCGCCATCATCGCCGGCGGCAAGGGCACGGCCGCCGAGAAGATGAAGGCTTTAGAAGAGGCCGGCATCCGCGTCGTTCACTCGCCCGCAGACATCGGGCAGGCGGTGAAGGACTCGCTCGGCTCGGGCGCTTCGGCTTAAAAGTTTCGACCAACTCAAATCACTCAAGAGGAAATTGATGGCAGAGCAGGCAGGCAATCTCACTTTCGGAATCATCAAGCCCGACGCGGTGCGCGCGGGCAAGACGGGCGCGGTCTTGCAGCGCGTGCTCGACGCGGGCTTCAAGCTTCGCGCGATGAAGCTCATCCACCTGACGAAGCCCGAGGCCGAGGGCTTCTACGACGTGCACCGCGAGCGGCCGTTCTTCGGCGAGCTGACGACGTTCATGTCTTCGGGGCCGTGCGTCGTGCTTGGCGCTCGAAAAGGAGGGCGCGGTCAAGGCGTGGCGCGACCTGATGGGCGCGACCGACCCGGCTAAGGCCGACGAGGGGACGCTCCGCAAGGAGTTCGCCAACTCCATCGGCGAGAACGCCGTCCACGGCTCGGACTCCGAAGAGAACGCGCAGATCGAGCTGGCCTACTTCTTCAGCCGCTTGGAGTTTGTTTAGTGAATAGGAGATGGTAAATCGTGAATAGTCTGTGAGCTTCGTGACGAGCTGGCGGGAGAGTACACGCTACCACCATTTACTATTCACGATTCACCATGAACGGAGTGAGCGATGGGCATCATCAGCGACGTCATCGAGAACACGCGGGCCATCATCAAGGGGATGATGACGACCGCCTCGTACATCCCGCGGGAGAAGTGGACGGTGCAGTACCCGGACGAGCCGGTCACGCTCCAGCCGCGCTTCCGCGGTCAGCACCTCCTGCACGTGGACGAGCTGGGGCGCGAGAAGTGCGTCGCGTGCTACCTGTGCGCGGCCGCCTGCCCTTCGGACTGCATCTACATCGTCGCGGCCGACGACCCGCGCCCGCCCGAAGGAGCGCACGGCGTGGACGAGCGCTTCGCGCAGGTCTACAACATCGACTACGGCCGTTGCATCTTCTGCGGCTTCTGCGTCGAAGCCTGCCCGAAGGACGCCATCACGCACGGCTTCAACTTCGAGCTGTCGGTCTACATCCGCGCCGACCTGCTCAAGACCAAAGACGACCTGCTCATCACCAAGCAGAAACAGTCGCCCAACTACCGCGTCGCCTTCGCCGACGAGGAGATGGATTCCGAGTACAAGGACGTCTGAGCCGCCGGTAAAATTGTTTCTTCCGGGGTGTAACCGACGCCCCGGAAGGTGTCTTAACTAATAGGCCGCACTCTCCCGCCGAGCGTCGAAGGCCGCGCCGGCGCGCCGTGCGGCTTAATTTTTTGACAAGGAAAAGGGGGAAGTATGAAGAAATTTCTGGCATTAGCGTTGACGTTTGGCTTCGGTCGGCTTCGCGGCCTCGACGGCCGAGGCGAAGGCGGCCGAGTCGGTCAACTCCGTCGTCGCCGTGCCCGTGGCGAAGGCCGCGCCCGCCGCTGTACAGTGGCGCAACAGGCGTAACCGCCGCCCGCGTCACGACGCAGTCGCGCCTCGTGCGTGTCGGCCGGCAGGGTCTACCGCGAGACCTATCAGGTCGGTACCTGCCGAACGGCAGAACGCAGACGAGACTCATCAGCCGCGTCCGCGTTCGCTAAGAACCGGCCGAAGAAAGTTCAAACGCAGGGCCCGCCTCGCACGAACAGCGAGGCGGGCCGGCGTTGTTTTTACGTCCCGGTTAATTTTTACGCGCCGGCGACTCGCGCGAGGCGCTCGCGGTCGAGGATGGTGATGTGTTTGCGGCCGATTGAGATGAGGTCGGCGGCCTTCAGTTCGTTCAGCGCGTTGGTGGCCGTCTCGCGGTAGACGCCGAGGCGCTCGGCGATGTCCTGATGCGTGAGTCCGTCCACCGCGTCGCCGTCCGACTCGCGCAGGAGCAGCGCGGCGACGCGCGCGGGGATGCCTTTGAAGACCGTGTCTTCGAGCTGGCGCTCGGCTTCGAGCACGCGGCGGCCGAAGGCTTCGAGGATGCGGCGCGCGATGTCGGGCTTGCTGACGAGCAGGCGGTTCAGGACGCCGCAGTTCATCGTGACGATGGCAGAGTCCTCAGTCACCTCCGCGAAGGTGTCGTACATGCCCTGTCCGATGCAGGTCATCTCGCCGAAGAAACTGTGCGGCAGCAGGTGCGCGATGACGAGCTTACGGCCTTCGGGCGACATGCGGTAAATCTGCACCGCGCCCTCGCGCAGAAGGAACAGCGCCTCGCCCGTCTCGCCCGGCGTGTAGAGGACGGCGCCGCGCCGGAACGTGCGCGTCGTCGTCACGCGCTCGACCTCGCGCAGCTCCTCCGGGGTCATCCCCTGAAAGAGGTCGGGGCCGTACGTATCGTTCGGGTCTCGTGCTCATAAAAACCCGCCCGAAAATCCTCAGATGCGCGCGGGGCGCGCGGCGTTCCAGTGTACGACGCGACGGGCGCGGCGTGCGCGAGCCGGCTTCGGTAATCGCGATTACTGAAGCCGTGCGGCGGGGTGGCGCATAATGGCGTCTGAGCGTGCGGTCCGGCGGCCGATACGCGGTTTTTGAGAACGCGACCGAGAACAGGAGATTAAAGAGATGAGCCAGTATGTTTCGGCGGTGGACGACGCGGGCTTCGAGCGCGAGGTGCGCGGCTCCGACGTGCCGGTGGTGTTGGACTTCTGGGCGGAGTGGTGCCCGCCGTGCCGCGCGCTCGCGCCGACCTTCGAGGAGCTGGCGAAGCAGTACGCGGGGCGCGTGCGCTTCATGAAGCTCAACGTGGACGAGAACCAGCAGGTGCCGCAGCGCTTCGGCATCAAGGGCATCCCGACGCTCGTCTTCTTCGACGGCGGCCGCGAGGTCGAGCGCATCGTCGGCGCGAGCAGCCAGCGAGGCCCTCGCGCGCATCGTCGACAAGTACGTGAAGGTCGCCGCCTGAGCGTAAGCCGAAGGCGGTTCGACCACCGCAGACACAGGGACACGGCTTGAAGATTTATTTTTCAAGCCGTGTCCCTGTGTCTCTGTGTTTAAGTCGTGATAATCTCCGCGCTGCTTTCGGTCCTGTAAAACCCTCGAAAACTCCGTGAAGTGAGGTCAGTGTGATGGCAGAGAACGTCCGCCCTTTGATGACGCTCGAATCGCTGCGCTCCGTCCCGCTCTTCGCCTCGCTCGACGACGAGGCGGCGTCCGCCCTGCGCGAGCTGCTCAAGCTCGAACTGAGCTCTGCCGGCAGCGTACTTTTCCGCAAGGGCGAGCCGGGCGGCGCGATGTATCTCATCGAGGGCGGCCGCGTGCGCATACACATCCGCGACGACGACGGCGACGAGGTGACGCTGGCCGAACTTGGCGGCCGGCGACTTCTTCGGCGAGATGTCCATCCTCGACGGCAAGCCGCGCTCGGCGACCGCCACCGTCTCGGAGGACGCGCGCCTCGCGGTGCTCTCGCGCGAGCACTTTCACGACTTCGTCAGCCGCACGCCCGCAGGTCGCGCTCTCGATGCTCGCCGCCATCACCGAGCGTCTGCGCGCGCACGGACGAGATGCTGCGCCAGCGCGTGACGCGCAACCTCAACGAGGTCGATGAGGAGCGGCGGACCTTCTGCCGACCGCATGGCCGACGCCGTCTCGGAGTTCGGCGGTAGCTGGAAGTTCATCGCCGCCACCATCGCCTTCATCATCTTCTGGGTCGTCTACAACACGGCCTCTGGCGGCAAGACCAGGGCTAGACCCGTTCCCCTACTCTTTCCTCGACGTGATGAACGGCATCGTCGCCGCGCTGCTCACGCCCATCATCCTCATCTCGCAGAACCGGCAGAGCGACAAAGACCGTCTGCGCGCCGACCTCGACTTTCAGGTCAACCTCAAGAACGAGCTGGCCCTCACCGAAGTCATGCGCCGCCTCGACATGCTGGAGTCCGAACGTCTGCCGAACCTGTTCGCGGAGCTGCGCGAAGAGATGAAGAAGTAGACTCAGACGCCGCTGACGCGGCTGCTGCCTACTGCCATCTGCCTACTGCCTACTGTTTCCTGTTACAATGATCGCGTTCTACTCAAATCCAATAATGTCATCGCTTGAGGTCTAATGATTCAGGCCGTCTTTTTTGATTTCAACGGCGTCATCATCGACGACGAGCCGTTGCAGATGAAAGCCTACCAGGAGGTTCTGGGGCGCGAGGAACTGACGCGTCACCGAGGCCGACTATTACGGCTCGCTCGGCATGGACGACGTGCGTTCCTGCGCGCCGCCTTCGCGCGCGCCGAGAGGGAACTTGACGACGAGGTGCTCGGCCGCCTCATCGAGGCGAAGACGGCCGCGCACCGCAAGCTGCTGGAGGGCGAGCTGCCGCTCTTCCCCGGCGTCGTCACCTTCATCAAGGCGCTCAAGCGCCAGCACTCGCTCGGGCTCGTGAGCATGGCGCGCCGCACCGAGATCGACCACGTGCTCGAACGTGCCGCGCTCGACAGCCTTACTTCGAAACCATCGTCAGCGCCGAGGACGCGACCGCCTACAAGCCCGACCCGTCCTGCTACAACAACGGGCTCGAATTCCTCAACCGCGGCGCGGCGAGGCGCACGTCATCCCGCTGCGCCCCGACGAGTGCCTCGTCATCGAGGACTCGCCGCCCGGCATCCGTCGCGGCGCGCGCCGCCGGCATGCGCACGCTCGGCGTCACCAACACCGTCTCCGACAAGGCGCTGCGCGAGGCCGGCGCCGACTCCGTCACGCGCAGCCTCGCCGACTGGACGCCCGACGCCGTCCATCACGTCTTCGACACGGAATGGGGGAAATAGGACTGAGTGCTGAAGACTGAGGACGAGTGAAGAAGGCTTAACTTCAACTCAGTCATCAGTTTACGGTTCACGGTTCACGCCCTTACTTATGACTCCTGCTGACAAGGTCGCGGCGGCGGAGGTGCGGCGGCGGTTCGCGTCGGAGGTGTCGCGGCCGGAGCGCGGAGGTTGACCTCGCGCGCGCGGCACTGCTGATCGGGGCAGAGGAGGAGCCGCGGCGCGCGGACATGGGGCGTTGCCTCGCGCGTCTGGACGAGATGGGCGAGGAGGCGCGCGCGCGCGCCGTCCGCAGGGGCGGGTCGAAGGTCGAGGCGCTCAACCGAGTATCTCTTCGAGGAACTCGGGTTCGGCGGCAACGAGTCGGACTACTACGACCCGCGCAACAGCATGCTCCATCAGGTGCTCGGCCGCCAGACGGGGATTCCGATCACGCTCTCGGTCGTCTACATCGAGGCAGGGCGGCGCGCGGGGCTGCGAGGTCGAGGGCGTGGGATTGCCCGGCCACTTCATCGTGCGCGCGTTCGAGGATGAAGAGGACGAGGGTGTGCTGGTCGATCCTTTCAACCGCCGCGAGACCGACGCGAGGAGTGCCAGGTGCGCATCGACCTGATCTACGAGGGGCGGCTTGAGCTTAGGCGAAGAGCACCTGCGCCGGTCGGCGCGCGCTGCATCCTCGCGCGCATGCTCGGCAACCTCAAGGCCGTCTACGTCGCGCGCGGCAACTCTACCGTCCGGCGCTCGCGGCGGTCGAGCGCATGCTCCTGCTCGCGCCCCCGACCTCGAAGAGCGCCGCGACCGCGGCATGCTCCTCGCCCAACTCGGCCGCCTGCACGAAGCCGTCGCCGACACGCAGACCTACCTCAACCTCTCCCCCGACGCCCCCGACGCCGACACCGTCCGCGAACAACTCAAGAAGATGCAGTGCGGCAGGCGATGATGAATTGAGGAAGTAGCCAGTAGCCAGTAGAAAAACTTCGAGCCGACCTGCCGGCCGTCATCGTCAACCACGTCAAGCGGAGCCTAACTCTGACTCCTGACTCCTGTCACTGTCTTCGGTTTCCCCTTACAGTCGGGCCGAAGAGGGCGGGGATTTTGCCGCTGAGGATGGGGTAGTCCTGCGCCGTGGCGTTGAGGGGGAGCCAGTCGGCGTACTGTTCGGGGAGCGAGGCGTCCGAGTAGATGGCCTCGACGGGGCACTCGGGGACGCAGGCGTCGCAGTCGATGCAGCTGTCGGGGTTGATGTAGAGGCGGTCGGGCAGTTCGTGGAACGCCTCGACGGGGCAGACCGCCGCGCAGTCGGTGTACTTGCAGTCCACGCAATCCTCTGTTACCACGTAAGTCATCGCTCGTCTGTTTCCTTCAACTGAGATGAGGCTTCCGGTGAAGGAAGATTTTACGACGCGCGGCGCGCAGTGTCAACCGCGGCGCGTCGAGTGTGCGGACTGAAAGAATTTCAACCACAAAGACACAGAGACACGTGCTTTGAGGCCTTAGTGCTTCAAGCCGCGTCTCTGTATCTCTGTATTTAATGTCTTACGAGCCGCTAGCGGCCTTCGTTGCCGCCCTCGCGCGTGTCGGCCGGGCCGGGCTGCGTGTCGGTCAGGTTCGAGGCGTCGCGCACCTGCTGCGGGGCGGTCGCCTCCTGCACGACATCGTTCTCGCGCTCGTGCATCGCCTGGTTCTTCTTGTCCTTCCGCTGGCCGTCCTTCTTCTGCCTGTCCTTGTCTGACATCTGTCCCTCCGTTCGATGTTGAGTGAAGACCTTCAGCCGGCGGTGGTGTCGCCGCCGAGCAGCGTCAGCACCTCGCCGGTGATGTAGCTCGAATCGGCCTCGGACGCGAAGAAGACGTAGGCCGGGGCCATCTCTTCGGGCTGCGCCGGCCGCTTGAACGGCGTGTCCGCGCCGAACTTCGCCACGTCCTTCGCCTCCTTGTCCGCCGGGTTGAGCGGCGTCCAGACCGGCCCCGGCGCGACGCAGTTGACGCGAATGCGGCGCTCGACGAGGTTCTGCGCCAGCGACTTGGTGAAGGCGTGAATCGCGCCCTTCGTCGCCGAGTAGTCGAGCAGCTCCTTGCTCCCTTCGAGCCCCGTGATCGAGCCGGTGTTGATGAGGCCGCGCCCTCGGTCATGTGCGCGAGCGCCGCCTTCGCCATGTAGAAGTAGCCGTAGATGTTCGTCTTGAAGGTGCGGTCGAACTGCTCGTCCGAGACGTCCTCAATCGTCTCCTGATGCTGCTGGAAGGCGGCGTTGTTGACGAGGATGTCGAGCTTGCCGAACTCTTCGACCGTGCGCCCGACGGCCTCGCGGCAGAACGATCGACGTCGCGCACGTCGCCCGGGATGAGCAGCGCGCGCCGCCCCTCGCGCTCGACCGCCGCGCGCGTCTCTTCGGCGTCCGACTGTTCTTCGGGCAGGTAGACCAGTCGCCACGTCCGCGCCCTCGCGCGCGAAGAGCACGGCCACCGCGCGGCCGATGCCCGAGTCGCCGCCGGTGATGAGCGCCGCGCGGTTGTTGAGCTTGCTCGGCGGCCGCGGTAGTGCGGGGCCTCGTAGCGCGGTTTGAGTTCAAGCTCGGCTTCGAAGCCCCGGTTTCTCGACGTGCTGCGCCGGCATCGGCGACTCCGGCTGCTCCAACACGCGCGGCGGGGGCGCCCCGCGCAGAGCGGCCAACTTCCCGCCGCGGCCACAGCCTTCAACTTCGCCCTGACCTCTTCGCGCGCCCGACTTCGCCGCCCTTCTTCGCACCCTGCTTGTTCGATTTGGTAGCCATCAGTTCTCCCGTGGATAAGACCAGCCGTCAGGCGCGGGCCGCACACGGGCGGACTTTCGCCTGAGAGTTTTCTCAGGGGAAATTCGGTTAAAGGGGAATTGGTACGGCCGAGATTATAGGCAGGCCGCGAGCACGGATTTCTAGTCTAACTATCAAGTTTCTGTCTTTACAGTTGAGCGCAGACAGAGGGGGTGGTACCACGGAGACACAGAGGTACAGCTAAAGCTGAATCAGCTCGTGCCTCTGTGTCTCTGTGGTTAAAGCATTTCTTCAGGCGCGCTTGAGGTTGCGTGCGGCCTGTGCGCGTGCGGCGGGCTTCTCCTCTTCGGCCTCGGTGCTGAGCCATCTTGACGCGCTCGGCGCGGGCGGTCATGCGGCGGTCGAGGTCAGCGATCTGCTCGGGGGTGAGGCGGTAGATGTTCGGCTGGTTGTGGTAGACGCGCGCGCCCGTCACCACGTCGGCCTGCTTGAAGCCGAGGCGCTCGGCCTGTCTCGACCAACTCCTGCACGGTCATCTGCGGCTGGACGAGCGTGAGCGGCTGCTTCTCCTCAATCGTCTCGGGCACGACCGCGGGCTTCGGCGCCTCTATCGGCAGGTCGCCGCCGTGCTCACGCTTCATGTGCGTCGAGGAAGTCTTTGAACGTGACGCTGCCCGTCATCTCGAAGCCGACCTCGAAGGCCGGGCTGTTCGACTTCACCACTTGGAAGACGCGCACGATCTCGCCGTCGCGCTCCTGCAAAGAGACCTCGACCATCACGTCCACGAAGTACTCCAGACCCGAGGCCGTCATCGGCAGCACGCGCCCGATCTCGTTGTCCTCCTTCGACTCTTTGCCCTTCGCCGGAATCTGGTCGACGATGATGACCGACTTGCCCGACTCCATGCAGAGCCGACGGAGCACGCCCTGCAAGACCATCTGGTCGGCGGCCAGCTCCTCGGCCGAGGGCTGCGCCAGCGGGTCGCTGGTGCGGTCGCGCACGGCCTTGATCGTCTCGGCGTGCTTGGCGGAAAAGTATGCCGCCCACGAGTCGAGCCCGAAGCAGCCGTAGTTCTGCTCCTTGCCCTCGCCCGACAGCGCCCAGTCGATGAACTCGGGCAGCTCGTCCGGGTGCTCGATCTCAAGACCGTCGAAGTGGTGGCCGACGCCTGCCAGCAGCCGCGTCTTGCGCTCCATGTCGAAGATGCAGAGGCGGCCGAGACCGGCATCCGCAAGCGAGCGCAGGAACCAGCTCTTGCCCGCGCCCGCGCCGCCGCGGACGGCCATCACCAGACGCTGCTGACGCGGGCGCCGGCTCAAAGGGTTCATTCTCGGTTTCGTCGTATTGCTCATCTCTCTAATTCTCCTCAAAAGCCGGTTGCGGCTGAAAAATGCTTGGAGGGGGGCCTCTCTTTAGCGCCTGACCGGCGGAGAACTCTTCCGGAACTTCGGGAGTCGCTCCGCGATTCGCCCCGCACTGTATCACAGATGAAACGACCTTGCAACGCTTTTTCACGCGTGAAACGAAGTGAAGAGGGAAAAATCTGTGTGCGCGCGGCCACACGGCATGTACGAAGTCTGGTAGTAGTTGCCTGTCGCTCTTATCATCTGCCATCCTCCGCCCCTTCGGCGAAGACTTCTGCCAAAAGCCAAAAACTTTTCGATCACAAAAACCGGGAAGGATTGCCATGTCTGACTTGAGAACTTTCGCGCGTCGCACCGCGCCTCTCTTCGCAATGCTCCTGTCGGTGCTGCTCTTCGCGCATACGGCGGTGGCACAGTCGCCGAACACGGCCTCAATCATCGTCGTCGTCGTAGACCAGAACGACGCCGTCGTGCGGGACGCGAAGGTCACCGTCTCCAACGACGCCACGGGCGCCGTGCGCGAAGGCGTCTCCGACAGCGACGGCAGCGTCAACATCGCCGCGCTCTCTCTGACGGGGACTTACACGGTCGCCGTCTCGAAGGAAGGGTTCGGCAATCAGGAGTTGAAGGACGTGACGCTGCGCTCGGGCGAGACCGTGACCGTGAAGGTCAAGCTCCTTGTGGGCTCGCAGTCGGCCGAGATCACGGTCTTCGGCACGACCGAAGGCGTGCGCGACAACCCGCAGACAGGGCTCCCGCTCAACGCCGCACAGATCGACGAGACGCCGATTCTCGGCCGCAAGGTGACGACGCTCCCGCTGCTCAACTCGGCGTTCCGCCAGGGGAAGGGGACGGGCGACCTTTTCGTCAACGCGACCTACTTCATCACGGGCGTCGGCTCGCGCCGCGCGACGACGTTTACGCTCGACGGGGCGAACAACGACGAGGGGTGGGGCCGCCAGACGGCCATCGCCACCGTGCCGCTCGGGGCGGTGCAGGAGATCAACATCCTGACGAATGCCTTCTCCTCCGAGTTCGGCTGGACTTCGGGGCCGGCGCTGAACATCGTCACCAAGTCCGGCACGAACAACTTCCACGGCGACGGCATCGTCCTGCGTTCGTCCGGGCGGGAGCTGGCAGGCGAAGACCTTCTCGACGAAAAACTTCTGCCCGCCCTCCGTCACGACCTGCGTCACGCCCACGACGCTTCAGGCCATCAACCCCGTGGACATCCCCGACGCACTACAGCAGGTCTCGGCCAACTTCGGCGGGCCGATCGTTCATGACAAGACCTTCTTCTTCGCCGCGGCCGACTACACGCGGCAGAACCGCACGACGTTCCTCTCGACCACACTGCCCGTCCTTCTTACTCCCGGCCGACGGCAGCCTCGATTACACGGGCCACTACCGCCAGTTTCTCTTCGACGGGCGTCTCGACCACAGATTCACTTCGAGCCAGTCTTTGATGGTGCGCTTGAACGTTGACCGGTTCTTCGACGACAACCCGCAGGACGCCGTCGGCGGCACGAATGCGCCGAGCGTTGCGCGCAAGTATTCGCGCCGTTCGTGGACAGCACAGACCAACCACACGTCGGTCATCAGCCGGAGCCTGCTGAACGAGGCGCGGTTCGCCTACCTGCACGGCGACCCCGTCACGCTCTGGGAGGCTCAGAACCTCTCGACCACCTACACGCGCGGCGGCACCGTGCCGTTCACCATCGGGCAATCGCGCTCTTCCGACATCTTCAGCCATCAGGTGCAGTTCGGCGACACGCTCTCGTGGTCGCTCGGCAAGCACTACCTGCGCCTCGGCGGGAGCGTCATTCACCACACCTCGGGCGGCACGGGCAGCGAGCCCGGCACGGCCGTCCTCGGCACGTTCAACTTCAGGAACACGACGACCGCGCCCTTCGGCTCGCTGACGCTGGCCGACGTGCAGAACTACCAGCAGCCGATCAACTTCGGCATCGACAGCTACGAGTTGCCGCAGTGGCTCCTGACCGGGTTCGTGCAGGACGACTGGAAGGTGCATCCGGACTTCACCCTGAACCTCGGCCTGCGCTACGACCGCCAGACCCTGACCGACGCGACGAAGAACTTCGCGCCGCGCATCGGCTTCGGCTGGCACCCGGACGGCGACGCGCGCACTTCGATTCGCGGCGGCTACGGGATGTACTACACGCAGATTCGCTCAAACGCGGTCGCGAGCTTCCTCGTCAACGGGCTCGACGGGTTGACGACCTACACGGCGGTCGCGGGGCAGACGGGCTTCCCGACCAGCCTGACGAGCGTCCCCGTCAACGTTGACCCGCGGACGCTGCCGGCCTCGCAACTGCCCGCGCGCGACATCACGATCCGCGCGGGCCGCGCGGACTTCTACCGGACGCAGTTCGCGCAGTACGGGCTCAACTTCGACCTGCTGCCGAACTACCCGGACGAGCTGGTGAACCCGCGCAGCCAGATCATCACCATCGGCGCGGAGCGCGAGTTCTTCGGCGGCCTTTCGTCGGCGCCGACTACGTGCAGCAGCACCTCGACGACATCGACCGCACCCTCGACCTGAACGCGCCCGCGCCCTTCGACCGCACCGCGCCCGGGCAGGTCAGGAGTGTGGCCGCGGCCAACCTGACCCGCCCGATTCTGCCGGTCAACGGCGGCGTGCGTCAGGTCAACGTGCTGACGAACTTCGGCAAGGCCGATTACAACGGGTTACAGACGCAGCTCAGCTACCGCGGCAACCGCAAGATGTTCGCCTCCGTCAGCTACACTCTGTCGAGGGCGACGCAACACGACGGAGCCGGACGGCAACGGCATCGGGCCGAACGAGAGCAACATCTCGCGGCTCGGCGAGGAGGAGCGCGGCCCGAGCGTCGTCGATCAGCGACACCGCGCTGTTCTCTCGTTCCTCTATCGCTTCCCGTACAACTTCACGGCCGGCACCGTCTCGATGTTCGCGTCGGCGCGCCCGTTCAACGCCACGACCGGCGTTGACAACAACGGCGACGGCGTCAACAACGACCGGCCCGTCGTCAACGGTCAAATCCTTCGCAAGTCCGAGTTCCGCGGCACCTCGACGCAGGACGTTTCCGTCTTCGCCGAGGAGCGCATCAGGCTCTCGGAGCACACGGCGCTCACGCTCCGCCTGGAGGGCTTCAACATCCTGAACCACGGCAACTACCTCGGGCGCGGCCTGACCATCTATGGCGACGGAGCCGCGCCGCTCCCGACGTTCGGACAACTCGTCGCGGTCGGCACGTCAACCAACGCGCTCCCCGGCGTTCGCCAACGTTGACCCGCCGCGGATGTTCCAGCTTCAGGCGCGGTTCAGTTTCTAACCCGTGATGAAACACAAACTGCTCGTCGCGTTGCTCACCGCCGGACTCGTCTCGGCGGTGAGCTGCGCGCGCTTCAACAACCCGGCCGGCGATGCGAAGACCGAGCGCGTGGTGGTCATCTCGCAGACCTACAACGAGATCATCTGGGCGCTCGGGGCTCAGGAGAACGTCGTCGGGGTCGATTTCTCAAGCACCTATCCGGCCGAAGTGAAGAAGGTGCAGACGGTCGGCTACCACCGCGCTTTGAGCGCCGAGGGCATCCTCTCGCTCCACCCGACGGCCATCATCCACGACAACAACATCGGCCCGCCGCAGGTCGTCGAGCAGCTCAAGGGCCTCAACATCCCCATGAAGAGCTTCGACGCGAAGAACGATTCCGTCGAAGGCACGAAGGCCCTCGTCCGCGAGATGGGCGCCTACTTTCATAAAGAGGCAAAGGCCGAAGAGTTGTGCCGCACGCTCGACTCGCAGATGGCGGCCTCGCTCGAAGCGGTCAAGAAATATACTGACCACCCGAGGGTCGCCGTCCTGCACTTCGGGCGCGCGTCGAACGTCTACCTCGTGGTGGGGAAGGGCGGCGGGACGGGCGACGGCAGCGCGGCTGGCCGGATGATAGAATGGGCGGGCGGCGAGATGGCGATCAACTCGGGGAGGATGCAGCGGATGGAGTCGCCCGAGACGGTCGCGCAGGCGAACCCGGACGTGATACTCGTCACCGACTACGGCTTCGACCGCGCGGGCGGAGACCTTGAGCAGATCAAGGCACTGCCCGGCGTCGCCACCTCGAACGCCGCGAAGAACAACCGCATCTATCGCATCGAAGAGAACCAGCTTATGTACTTCGGCCCGCGCTCGGGCGAGAACGTCGAGAAGGTCGCCGCCGTCATCCATCAACAGTGAAGAGAGAACGTGGGCATCGAGGGTTGATACTTGTCGCACTGGCCTTCACGATGCTCCTCGTGCTGGCCGCGTCCATCCGCTACGGCGCGATTGATTTCTCGATATCAGCCATCGTTCAAGCGCTCGCTTCGCTTCTTCCCGGTCACGCCGAACCGACCTTAGACCAACGCATCTTTCTTGAGCTGCGTCTGCCGCGCGCCGTGCTGTGTCTGCTGGTCGGCGCGAGCCTCGGCGTGGGCGGCGCGCTGATGCAGGCCCTCTTCCGCAACCCGATTGTCGAGCCGGGGCTCGTCGGGACTTCGAGCGGCGCGGCCTTCGGCTCGGCGCTCTTCTTCGTCCTCGGCGGCGCGCTCAACCTCGGCACGAGCCTCTGGAGCCTGCCCGCCGCGGCGTGTCTGGGCGGCGTGCTCTCGACCTACCTCGTCTTCGTGCTCGCGCGTTCGCGCGAGGACGGGCGCGCGTCGGTTGTGACGCTGCTCCTGACGGGGCTCGCCGTCAACGCGCTCTTCATGAGCGCCATCGGCTTCCTTACTTACATCGCGCGCGACCCGCAGGCGCGCTCCATCACGTTCTGGAGTCTGGGCACGCTCTCGGGCGCGAGCTGGCGCGCCGTCGAGGTCGTCGCGTTGACGACGGTGGGCGGCACCCTCGTCGCGCTCCGCTACGCGAAGCAGTTGAACGCGCTGATGATCGGGGAAGAGGAGGCGACCTACCTCGGCGTGAACGTGAACCGTCTGAAGTGGGTCATCCTCTCGGTCAACGTCCTGGTCGTCGCCGTCGCGACGGCGTTCACGGGCGTCATCAGCTTCGTGGGGCTGGTCGTGCCGCACATCCTGCGGATGCTGGGCGGGGCCGACAACCGCTACCTTATTTTGGGGAGCGCTCTGGCGGGCGCGACGCTCCTGAGCCTCGCAGACCTCATCGCGCGTCTCTCGCTCAGGCCCGCGGAATTGCCCATCGGCATCGTCACCTCGGCGGTCGGCGTGCCCGTCTTCCTGCTGCTGCTGCGCCGACGCCAGTACGTGTTCTGAAGATGCTCGAAGCCCTCGACATCACTTTTCGGGTCGGCGACCGCGCACTCCTCTCCGGCGTGTCGGTCGAGTTCGAGCCCGGCCGGCTCCATCTCGTCATCGGCCCGAACGGCGCGGGCAAATCAACTCTCATCAAAGTGCTGGCACGTCTGCTGCGTCCGCAAGAAGGTAAGGTCTTGTACGAAGGCGCGGACGTTTCGCGCGCGGGCGAAGCAGATTTAGCCAAACGTCGCGCCGTCCTCTCGCAGGCGGTCGAGGTCGCGTTCCCTCTGACCGTCCGCGAGGTCGTCATGATGGGCCGTCACCCGCACTTCGGGAGCCGACCCGGCCCCGCCGACGAGAAGATTGTTGACGAGCTGATGGAGTTCTTCGACGTGACGGAGTTCGCCGGGCGCAACTACCAGACACTCAGCGGCGGCGAGCGCCAACGCGCCAACTTCGCGCGCGTGCTGGCGCAACTGTGGCGCCCCGGCACGTCCCGCCGGTACCTGTTCCTCGACGAGCCGCTCACCTTTCTCGACATCCGACACCAGATAGAATTCATGAAGAAGGTGCGCGCCTTCGCCGACTCAACGGACGTGGTCGCGGTCGGCGTCGTCCACGACCTCAATCTCGCCGCGCGCTTCGCCGACCAGATCGTCCTACTGAACCACGGGCGCGTCGTCGCCGCCGGAGCCCCCGCCGATGTGCTCACGCACGAACGCATCCGCGACGTGTTCGGCGTCGAGCCGACCTTCGTCCCGGTCGAGCAGTCCGGCCTTCACCTCGTCTTCGACTGAAGAGTCCGGGCGGGTCTGCTTTAAGGCAAAAGATTCGAGATGAGGTCGCCGAGCCATTCGAAGTCGATGGGCTTGGTGACGAAGGCGTTGCAGCCGACGGCGAGGGCGCGGGCGCGGAGTTCGGGGTCGTGGTGGGCGGTGACGGCGACGATGACCGTCTCCTTGAGTTCGGGGTTGGCGCGGATGCGCTCGGCGGCGCCGAAGCCGTCGAGGACGGGCAGGTTCAAATCCATCAGGACGACTGCGGGGCGCACGCTCTCGGCGACCTCGACGGCGCGGACGCCGTCCGAGGCTTCGAGGATATGATACCCCTTGTGTTCGAGCGCGAGCCTCATGGCAAGGCTCGTGTCCTCGTAGTCTTCGACGACGAGGATGGTCACGTCTTCGGGCCGCCTCTCAGACATTGCTGGATGATTCCTTAAATCGCTCTTCTTATCAACCGGAGGGCGGCAAAATAATAGTTCTGCAACGACAATGCAACTCTGGCGCGTTAGCCGCGTGGTAAACAATCACCCGCGCCGCACAAGCGTGCGCCGAGCCCTCCCATCTTTGCTAACATTTATACACCATTCATCGAGGTCACCCGACTTGAAGAGCGAGCAGGATTACCGCATGCGCGAATGCCTACACCGCGCGGCCGGTGCGCCGGGCAACTACTACGCCGGCCGCACATACGTCAAACACCTCCAGCGACTGCCGTCCGACGCGGCCGTCCGCGCCGCTGCGCGCGTCACGCCCTTCTTCTGGGCCGACGCCGCGCACATAAACGTCTGGCTCTGCCGGGACTGCGCCGAAGAACTCGGCCTGACGGAGAGGGAGTCGGACGCGGCATGAAATGATGAAGGATGAATGCGGAATGCTGAATTAAGAACCGTCTTTACTTCAGCATTCCGCATTCATCCTTCATCATTCAACTGGTGAGTGGTTTGCCGCAGCGGTTGCAGAAGCGGGCGGCGGGGTCTTTCTGCTTGGCGCCGCAGGCAGCGCAGGTGTGCTCGACCTTGAGGTTGGCGCCGCACCCGGAACAGAAGGCAGAGCCCGAGGTGACGACCGAGCCGCAGGTGCCGCAGCTCCCCGGCATCGGCGGGACGTAGCCGCCGGCCTTGCGCGCGACGTGCCCCTCGATAATCTTCCAGGCGTCCTCGGTCAGCTTGTACTGCCAGTAGGCGCCGAGCGCCGGCAGGGCGAGCAGCAGGCCCGCCGACAGGAAGACGGCCACCGCCGCGACCGCCGCCTTGTCGAGCCACTTCTGCATCCCGATCTCGACGCGCGTCCCGCCGTGCTCGGGCGTGATCTTGATGGTCAGCGCGGCCGAAAGTCCGGTCAGGTCGCGGAGCGTGCTCGTCTTGCGCGCCTGTATGACCGCGGTCGTCGAGACCTGCATCGTCTGGACTTCGAAGGCGGTGTCGCCGTCGAAGAGGGCGCGCAGCTCTCGCGTGAGCTGCGCGGGGTCGGCCTGAACGCCCGGATAGAATCTGCTCTCCATAAATCTCCTCTACGATTCCTTTCGCGCCCTATTCTACGACACGAACCGCCGCGTTGTTCGGCACCGACGAATTAAAAGGCGGCGCCACGTCCGCTCAAGCACGCGCGCCGCCGGGTTCGCCCTTAAATCTACGGGTCTGACTCAGTCGTTCTTCTTCGCGGCCTTCGCCTTCGTCTTGAGGTCTTCGGCCGTGACGCCGCGCTCTTTGGCCGCGTCCGTTATCTCGCGCGCGGTCTCCAGAGCGCGGTCGAGCTGGTCGGCCTCGGCCTCGCTCGAAATGTCCTGGCGCAGCTTCGACAGCGCGGGCAGCATCCGACCCGTAGCCTCCGAGAGCATGTAGAGCGACTTGCGCAGCAGAGGGCTCTCCGGGTTGTGCTCGGCCACGTCGTCCACGTTGACGACGGCCTCTTCGAGTATCTTCGAGATGTCGTAGAAGAGCTGTGTGCGCGTGCCCTTCAACTCGCCCCACTTCTCCTTCTCCTTCGGCGCGTTCTTCTCGGCCTCGGCCGGGTTGGTGGCGGCGAGCAGTCTCCGCTCGGCGGCCTTGATGAAGACGCCTGTGCGCGCGTCCAACTCCTGATTGTCGCGGACAAGCTCTATCTCCTCGGGCGTCAGGTGCTCGCGTTTCTGCGCGGCGGACGGCGCGGCGAGCGACAGGCAGACGCAGAGCGCGAAGAGGAGCGGGGCGACGCGCCGGAGGCACGCGGGCAACGTCTCGGGGGGCAGAGGCTGTTCATCTCTTACTGCTGTTTCTGGTCGGGCTTCTTCTCGGGGGCTGGCTGCGCGGAGGTGAAAGAGTTGGCGCGCTCGCCCTCGGGCGTGGTCGTCTCGGGGAGGCGCGGCTCGCGCAAGACCGAGTCGGAGTAGAAGGCCGCGAGCGCCTGGTCGCGCCGGTCGCGCACGAAGTCGATGGCGTCCTTGAGGTAGACGGCGTGCCGCTCGGGCAGCACGCGGCGGATGGATTCGAGCCGCGTGACGTGCGAGCGCAGGGTGATCTCGACGCGCTTGAAGATGTCGCGCAGCTTGTTGTTGGCCCGGCCGCCTCCGTTCGAGGCGTGCAGCGTGCGGACAGTGTCTTCGACGACGGCCTCGTAGATGCCGATCTCGGCGGTCGAGGCCGCGAACTTGTCCTCGTCGGCCAACTGCGCGGCACGCAGGAGCCGCGCCTCTGCGATATCCATGCTAAGGCGCGCGCGGGCCTTGGCGTCCTTCGCGCCGTCGAGTTGCTGCCGCACGTCCGGCGGCAGGTAGCGTAGCGGCGGCGGGCCGTCCTCGCGCTGCGGCGACTGCGGCGCCGCGCCGTCCTGCGCCTGCGCGCCCGCGCACGCAAGCAGGGTGAATATGAGAACTAGCGTTGCCGAAGCGCACATCTCTATCGTGCGCGCCGTCGCCCTCTGCTCCGCGCTGCGATACGTATTCATCACTGCGCCCTCTTGTCTTTCTTCACCCCTTCGCCGCGCTTGATCTGGTTGCGCAGCACGGGGAGTCGCAGGTTGACCTTTTCGATCTCAAGCTGGTTGACGCCGGCGTCGGCGCGCGCGAGAAAAGTCTCGTACTCCGCGAGCGCCTCCTCGTACTCGCCCAACTGGTCGTGCGCGATGGCGATGAAGAAGTGCACGACCGTCAACTCCGGCTTCGCACGCTCGATCCATTTGTATTCCACAACGGCCCGGTTGTAAAGCTTTAACTCGAAGAGGGCGGCGGCGAGGTTGGCGTGCGCCTCATAGTGCTCGGGCGCGGACGCGATGACGCGCTGAAGGATGCCGGCCGCCTGCGCGAATTTGCGGAGCTGCACGAGCGCCGCCGAGTAGCCGACGGCGTAGTCCACGTTGCGCGGCTCGGCCTCGGCCGCGCGCCTGTAGAGTTCGGCGGAGCGCTCGGAATTGTTGGTGCGTTCGAGCCGCCCGAGGCAGGCGAGCGAGGCCGCGTTCTTCGGCTCGGAGCTGATAAGTTGTTCGAGCGCGGCGCGCGCCGCGGGCGTGTCTTCGCACGGCATGTCGGTGAGCGCCGCGTGGAGCTTTCGCCCCTCCTCAGACTGTTTGGCCTCTGCGGGGAGCGTCTCGTAGACGCGTCGCGACTCCTCTTTCATCCCGATGAGGCCGTAGCGGTTGGCGACGGCGACGGCGAGTCTCCAGTCGGACTTCGCCTGTGCTTCGAGCGCGCGCACATCTTCGAGGGCTCGCTCCTTCTCGCCGCTGCCGATGAGCAGGTCGGCGCGGCCGAGCAGCGCCTCGGAGTTCGCGGGCGCGACCTCAAGCGCGCGGCCGTAACTCTTGAGCGCGGCGGCCGTCTCCTTCGCGCTCGTCTCCGCGCGTGCGAGCGTGACCCAGAGCCTCGTGTCGTCAGGCTTCAACTCGGCCGCGCGTCGCCAGAGCTTGATGCTTTCAGCAGTGTTTCCCGAACGTGTGTGCAGTTCGGCGAGCGCGACGGTCGCGGTCAAATCTTTCGCGTCGAGTTCGAGGGCGCGGCGCAGCAGCGGCTCGGCCTCGAACTCGCGCCCCGCCGTTCGCACCAGCAACAGGCCGAGCGCAGCGGGCGGCATCGCCCATGTGCGGCGCAGCTCCATCGCGCGGCGGTAAGACTTCTCGGCCTCGGGGATGCGCTTTAAGGCGACGAGCGCCGCGGCCTTCTGAAACTCCGCCTCGGCGAAATCGGGCTTGATCTGCAAAGCCTCTTCGTAGAGTTCGAGCGCGCGCTCGAACTCCTTCTTCGCGTGCGCCTCCTGCCCACGGTTGAAGAGCTTGACGGGGTCGGCCGAAGTCTCGTCGAACTCGTCTCGCTCCTGCGCCGCCGCGCCGTGTGCACACGCGAGCACAAGCGCGAAGGCCAACGCGACGACGAGGCGACGGTGTCGAAAGCCGCAGAGCATCAGAGCGATTGTCAGGGGAAAAGCGTCAGACCGAAACTGCCCACGTTGGGAGACGTAAGCGTGAGTTTCGCGCCGAATATAGCACGCGCTCGCGCGACCGTCACCTGCGACACAGGATTTGAGATATGAAATTTCGAATTTGAACTTCTGTCCACGCTGTCACGGCGGTCTGGGTTGCGCGGCCCGCGCGCGTGAGATAACATTCGCGGCCGGTAAGTTTATTAAACCCAAGACAGTTCGAAGTTATTCGGGAGAGACCGCGGCGGCGCCTGCGTTCGTGCGCGCCGCGGGTCTGAAAGGTGAGCGTTGAATAGTCCGGCCGTCGAAGAGGAAGTGCGGGGCGGGGAAGTCGTCGGGGCTCTGACGACCGAAGAGTCCGAAGCCCTTTTGAAGGAGGAACGCTTGCGCACCATTCTCTCGGAGATGGGCTCGGCGCTCGTGGCCTTCTCGGGCGGCGTGGACAGCACGTACCTCGCGTACGTCGCCAACGAAGCGCTCGGCGCGCGCGCACTCTGCTTGACGGGCGTCTCGCCGAGCCTCGCGTCGAACCAGCGCGAAGAGGTCGCGGCGCTCGTCTCCCGCCTCGGCCTTAACCACGAATACATCCAGACCGGCGAGATGGACGACCCGCGCTACCTGCGCAACGAGTCCGACCGCTGTTACTTCTGCAAGTCCGAACTCTACACGAAGCTCTCGCCGCTGGCCGAGGCCCGCGGCTTTGCTTTTGTCATCGACGGCTCGACGACCGACGACCTCGGCGACTACCGCCCCGGCCGCGCAGCCGCGGGCGAGCGCGGCGTCCGCAGCCCTCTGGTCGAGGCGGGCATGGCGAAGCGCGACGTGCGGCTCCTGAGTAAGCGCGCGGGGCTGCCGACCTGGGATAAACCTGCGAGCCCATGTCTCTCGTCGCGCCTCGCGTACGGCACGCCGGTCACCATCGAGCGGCTGCGCACCGTGGACACGGGCGAACAGGTCATGCGCGACATGGGCTTCCGCGAGTTCCGCGTGCGCCACCACGGCGAGCTGGTCAGGCTCGAAGTCGCGCCCGCCGAACTCGACAGGGCGCTTAAACGCGAAGTCACGGACGAGCTGGCGCGGCGCTTCCGCGCGCTCGGCTTCCGCTACGTCACGCTCGACCTGCACGGCTATCGCACGGGCGCGATGAACGAGATTTTAAAAGACAGGGGGTCGGGAGTCAGTAGTCAGAATCCAGCATGAGCAGAGGTCGCCCCGGCGCTTCTGCTTTTTTCTTCTGACGCACGGCTCCTGATTCCCGACTTCACTTGGAGAGAACATGACGAAGGCAATGATGGACGACCCGCGGCGCATCAGGGAGGAGAACCCCTTCGAGTCGATGATGGAGCGCTTCGACCGCGCCGCCCAGTTGCTCAACCTCAACCCAGACCTCTACGCCGTGATGCGCGTGCCGAACCGCGAGCTGAAGGTCTACATCCCCGTCCGCATGGACTCCGGCCGCATCGAGGTCTTCGAGGGCTTCCGCGTCCAGCACAACTTCGCGCGCGGCCCGGCCAAGGGTGGCATCCGCTACGCGCCCGACGTGAACATCGACGAGGTGCGGGCGCTGGCGGCGTGGATGACCTGGAAGTGCGCCGTCGTCAACGTCCCCTTCGGCGGCGGCAAGGGCGGGGTCATCTGCGACCCGTCGCATGATGTCGCTCGGGGAGTTGGAGCGCATGACGCGCCGCTACGCCGCCGAGCTGATCGACTTCATCGGGCCTGAGCGCGATGTGCCCGCGCCCGACATGAACACCAACGAGCAGACGATGGCGTGGATCATGGACACCTACTCCATGCACGCGCGCCACACCGTCAACGCCGTCGTCACGGGCAAGCCGGTCGAACTGGGCGGCTCGCGCGGCCGGCGCGAGGCGACGGGGCGCGGCCTCCTCTTCGTCATCAACGAGGCCATCAAGAAGTTCAAGCTCTCGCCGCCCAGCACGCGCGTCGCCGTCCAGGGCTCGGGGAACGTCGGCGGCATCGGCGCGCGTCTCCTGCACGAGGCCGGCTACAAGGTCGTCGCGCATTTCGGACATTTTTGGCGGCATCTACAACGCGGACGGCATCGACATCCCGGCCGCGCTCGCGCACCTACAGCAGACGCGCTCGCTCCAGGAATTCCCCGGCGTCGAGCACGTCTCGAACGCGGAACTGCTTGAATTACCCTGCGACGTGCTCGCCCCCTGCGCGACCGAGAACCAGATTCGCTCGGAGAACGCCGACCGCATCAAGTGCCGCATTCTGGCCGAGGGCGCGAACGGCCCGACCACGGCGAACGCCGATAAAATCCTGCACAACAAGGGGATTTTCGTCATTCCCGACATTCTCGCCAACGCCGGCGGTGTCACCGTCAGCTACTTCGAGTGGGTGCAGAACCGCATGGGTTACTTCTGGAAGGAGGATGTCGTCAACGAACGCCTGTCAGAGGTGATGGTGGCGAGCTTTAACGACGTTGTGAAGTACGCCGAGAATCACAACGTCGATACGCGCACGGCCGCCTACATGCTGGCGATTGACCGCGTGGCCTACGACACGCGGATGCGCGGCATCTATGCGTGACGAAAATGTGAACCTTTTTTCGGGCTAAGTTGCGAAAAACTCTTGATTTCCGCGACTAAGAGGTGTATGGTCTGGCGGAACTTGGTACGCCCCCGGCATCCGTACGTGTAGGGTTTAGTGACGGGGCCGCGGCCGTTCCGCCCAAGGTGTTGACAGCAGCGCACCCGTTTTATATAAAGCAGGTGCGCTAAACAAAGCACAAAGTTACACTCAGTTGAGAGGCGCTGTAGAGGCATTGCAAGAGCGCCCAAAGAACGCCGACCAGGTGTTCAGGCGCCTCTCGCTGCTCCGCTCCATCTACAAGACGTTCGAGTTCGAGGGCGGTAGCAGTTTCTTTGACTTAAAGGGTTTACGCTTGTAGTTGGAGCGTCCGCGCCCCAGGCCTTAAAGGGTCGCCCGGTCGCGGCCAGAAGCGGCGCCAGCACGCGGGCCGTCACGCGACATCGGGGAGCACGGTCGCCCCCTTCCGCAAAAATTAAACTCATTTCGCAGGAGGAATGCGATGAGACTCGCGAGAAGAGCGCTCTTTGCCGCGCTCGCCACTTTGGTCCTGCTGTCGGCAGCGACGGCGCAGACCTTGCGACCGGGCAACGACCCGCGCAACCAGGCCCCGACTGTCGGCACGGGCGGTACCCCGGGCGGCCCGACCGGGCTCTTCACAATTTACGACGGCGACACGCTGCGCAAGGGTGAGTTCACCTTCAGCATCGCCTACAGCAATTACGACCGCGACCCCGGCAACGTCGACTTCTCGGTCATCCCGCTCAGCTTCAACGTCGGCATCAACGACCACTTGGAGCTGTTCTTCAGCACCGAGGGCTGGCGCGGTGTGAAGGTCAGCAACCCGAAGCACCTGTCGAGCTTCTACCTGCCGAACTCGCAGCTCTTCTTCGGGCCCGGGGTTCTGGGCAGCGGCCCGGCCATTGTGCAGGGTTTCGGGCCGGCTAGCGGGGCGGCCGTAGGCTCCCTCTCGGGGGCTGCGATCTTCCGCCCGGCCTTCAACCAGACCTTCGTCCAGTTCCCGTTCATCGGCGGCCCCGGCCCTAACTTCGGGCTGACGGGCAACCGCATCGCGCCGCCTCTGACGACGCGACTCGGGGTGCCTACGGGTGCGGAGCAGGGGAACTTCAGCGGGGCCGGCAACTTCCCCGGCATGGGCTCGCCCTGCGGCTCGATCCTGCCGGGCGTCGTGCTGACGACGCGCACGATCCCCGCCAACCTGACCTTCGCCGCGCTGACGGTGCCCGACCTGTTCACCATCTGCCCGAGCTACGTCGCCGACGCGCCATTCGTCAACCGGCTCTACGGCGAATCGACGTTCGGGACGATGCAGGCCGGTGCGAAGGTGCGCTTCACGGGGCCGAACAATCCGCTCGGCGTCGGCTTCGTCGCCTTCTACCGCTGGTATCTGGATAAGGCCGACGACCTGTCGGGCTTCAACCAGCTCCAGCGCGGCGCGAGCCCCGGCGGCGACATCGGCGACCTCGGCATCGTGGGCTTCGTCTCGGGCCGCCTGAGCCGCTCGGTCAGCCTGCACGGCAACTTCGGCTACATCCTGAACTCGAACCCGCAGTCCGAGGCTTTCGGCACGGGCAAGATCACGCTGCTCGACCGCGCCGACGAAGTAGTCGCGGGCGTCGGCATGGATTTCGTCGTCAACAAGCACTTCCAGGTCATCACCGAGTTGAAGTCGGTCCATTACGCGGGTGGCCGCACGCCGAACTCGTTCCAGCAGAACCCGGTGGACTTCCTCGGCGGCATCCGCATCTTCCCGCGCCGCTGGTTCGGCTTCTCGGCGGCCTACCGCGGCAACCTGAACCAGCAGGGCCGGAGCTTCATCGACATCTTCCGTGATGAAGAGGCGAACGACGGCTTCCCGGCCGGCTTCCGCACGTCGGATGACCCGCACGGGTTCATCTTCCAGTTCTGGGCCGGCCGCCGCAACGAGCGGCTGCCGACGATCTTCCCGAACCAGCCGCCGACGGTCACGCTCTCGGCCTCTTCGAGCCGCGTCGTGCTGCCGGCGAACTGCACGGAGGGTCAGCAGCCCAACCCGAACTGCACGCCGACCGCGACCACGGTACAGCTCTCGTCCACCGCGACCGATCCGGATGGCGACACGCTGCTCTACACCTACTCGACGACGGGCGGCCGCGTCACGGGTGACGGCCCGAACGCCACGCTCGACCTGACGGGTGTGGCGCCCGGCACCTACACCGTGACGGTGGAGGTTGACGACGGCTGTGGTTGTATCGCCTTCACTTCGACGACGGTCGAGGTCGCGGCTTGCGACTGCGTCGTGGTCGAGAAGCCGATTGCTTGCCCGACGGTGACCGTGAGCTGCCCGGATACGGTCACGGCGGGTCAGCCTGTGACGTTCACCGCGAACGTCTCGGGTGGGGACACGGCGGTGACGCCGACGTTTAACTGGACGGTCTCGGCCGGCACGATTGAGAGCGGCCAGGGCACGAGCTCGATCACCGTGAACACGAGCGGTGTGACCGGGCCGATCACGGCGACGGTGGATGTCGGTGGCTACGACCGTAGCTGCTCGACCTCTGCGAGCTGCACGTCGAACCTCCCGCCGACTCCGCAGGCGCGGAAGGTGGACGAGTACGGGAACATCAAGTTCAACGACGAGAAGGCGCGGCTCGACAACTACGCCATCGAGTTGCAGAACGACCCGACGGCGCAGGGCTACCTGGTCTGCTACGGCGGACGGACGGGTCGCACGGGTGAAGCGCAGCGTCGTTGTGACCGCGCCAAGAACTACCTGGTCTCGACGCGCGGCATCGACGCCTCGCGGGTGGTGACGGTGGACGGCGGGTTCCGTGAGGAGCTGACGGTCGAGCTGTGGGTGGTGCCCTCGGGCGCGACGCCTCCGGCCGCCAGCCCGACGGTTGACCCGTCGGAGGTGCGCCCGGCGCGCGCTCCGCGCCGCCGCGGCCGCCGCGACGACGACGAGGAGTAGTCCTTTAACCTTAACCCGCGGGGCTTAACGGCCCCGCGGCCGACACAGAGAGCGGGCGGCGCTTCAATCCGAGAAGCGCCGCCCGTTTCCTTTATCGGCGCCGGGCAGGCCCGAGCTTACAATTCGTACAACGGCCAAAATTACCCGGGCATCATACATTTTCCGGTACGGGCGACAGCCGGGCTTTGCAAAGTCGCATTCGATAAGGATAATAGCCGCGCGGTTTCCTGCTGGCCCCCCGCCGCGCAGCTCGTAGAATTTGAAGACCGTGGTGTTAAAAATGAAGAATTGCTTGCTCCGTAAGTTCACCCCCGCGCTCGTACTCCTATCCATCCTGCTCGCTTCGTCCGGTGTCGCCACACTTTCGGCGCGCGCCGCGGACAACGACGCAGACTCTGCCGCCGAGAGGTATTTGAACTGGGAAGCGACCGGCCCGCTGGGCGGAGACGTGCGCTCGCTCGTCATCGACCCGCAGGACGCGCGTCGCCTCTACTTCGGCACCATCGACGGGCAGATGTACACCTCGGCCGACGGCGGCGACAACTGGTCGCGCGTCGCGGGCTTTAACCGCCCCGGGCTTCTTATCGACAACATCATCGTTGACCCGCGCGACTCGAACGTCATCTTTGTCGCCGCGCACCGGCACAAGGAGTCGGGCGGCTTCTTCAAGACGACCGATGGCGGCCGCACGTGGCGCGAGGCGGAGCAGTTGAGGGGCGACGGCATCCACGCGCTCACGCAGTCTGCGAAGAACCCCGACCTGCTCTTCGCCGGCACCAACCGCGGCGTCTGGCGTTCGTCGGACGCGGGCAACCGCTGGGAGCAGCTCAACACTTCGGCCACGCCCGGCCTCATCAACGTCGAGTCGCTCGCCGTTGACCCGCGCGACTCGAACGTCATCTACGCCGGCACGTGGTATCTACCCTACAAGACGACCGACGGCGGGCAGACCTGGGGCATCACCAAGACGGGCATCATCGACGACTCGGATATCTTCGCCATCGAGATCGACCAGAAGAACCCCGACCACGTCATCGCCTCGGCGTGCAGCGGCATCTACGAGACGCGCAACGCGGGGGCGAACTGGCGCAAGGTCAACGGCATCCCCTCGCAGTCGCGCCGCACGCGCGCCATTCTTCAAAACCCCGGCCGCCCGGACACCATCTACGCCGGCACGACTGAGGGCTTCTGGATGAGCCTCAACGGCGGCACCGACTGGAAGGTGACGACCAGCCGTCAAATCTTCGAAGTCAACACCATCGCCGTCCATCCTTCTAACCCGGACATCGTCTACATCGGGACGAACAACTACGGCGTGATGGTCTCGCGCGACGGCGGGCGCAACTTCGTGCCTTCGAACGGCGGCTACTCGGGGCGCCGCGCCTATGCGGTCGTGCCCGACCGCGATAAGCCCGGGCGCGTCTACGCGACGACCATCAACACGGCGACAGGCGGCGGCTACTTCTATGTCTCGAACGACGCGGGCGAGACCTGGCAGCTCTCGGCGCGCAACATGCCGCCGCGCCTCATCGCCTACACCATCCTTCAGGACGAGCGCGACGCGAACATCATCTACCTCGGCACCAACTACGGCCTCTACCGCTCGGCCGACCGCGGCGCCTCCTGGGCTCCGCTCGGCGCGCCGAAGCCGAAGGCCGCGCCGCGCAAGGGCAGGAAGACCGCGTCCAGGACTCCGGCCGGGTCTTCGAGCGCGGCCTCGCGCGACGGCGCCCGGATGGCTGCGCCGACGGTCGCCGCGCGGCCGACGCCGAACGACAGCGTGAAGCGCGCGCAGGAGGCTCTAAACCTCGCGGGCTACGACGTGGGCAAGCCCGACGGCGTGGCGGGGACGCGCACTGTGGCGGCGCTCAGGAAGTATCAGACCGATAAGGGCATCTCGGTCACGGGGCAGTTCGACGCGGCGACGCTGGGGGCGCTCGGGCTCGCGGGCGGTATGCAGTCGGCAGGGGCGATGGCGGCCGCAATACAGACGGCGCCGGTCTTCCTCGTAGATACCATCAACGCGCTCGCCTACACGGCTGACGAGCGCGACGGCCGCGTCGGTATGTTCGCGGCGACGAACGCGGGGCTCTTCCGCACCTACAACGTGGAGAAGGGCTGGGAGGTCATCCCGTACGGCCCGCGCCTCGACGTGCGCACGCTGAGCGTCTCGGCCAGCCCGCAGGAGCCGGAGACCATCTTCGTCGGCACGTCGAACTCAGGCGTGCTCGTTTCGCGCGACAACGGCAAGACGTGGGAGCAGGTGCGTGGCATCCCGGCCGAAGCGCCCGTCAACATCATCGAGCGCGACCCGAAGCGCCCCGAGAACGTCTACGTCGGCACGACGCAGACGCTCTACGTCTCGCACAACGGCGGGCAGCAGTGGCAGCGCCGCGGCGGCAACCTGCCGCTGGGCAGCTTCACCAGCATTCTCATCAACCCTGATAATCCGGACGAGATCTTCGTCGGCAATGCCTACGAGCGTGGCGGGAAGGTCTTCAACTCTTTGGAGGGAGGCGGCGTCTTCCGCTCGACCGACAAGGGGATGAGCTGGCAGCGGCTCGACCCGCAGCTCCCGAGCCGGCGCGTCTGGGCGCTCGCCTTCGACCCGAGCGACAAAACGCGTATCTTTGTGGGCACGCACTCGGCCGGCGTCTACGTCGCGCGGCGCGGCGCGGACGCGGCGGCGACGAGCAAGTAGAGGGAAGAGAGAAGGGGCCCGAGACTGGTAACTTGTTAAGAGTTATTCTCTAACAAGCCGCGAGTCTCGGGCCCCTTGCCTCTTTTTCCCTGTTTCCGCCTTGACACAGTGTCGCCCCGCTGTGTAAATTGCTCCCCTACCTGGCAGAATAGCGAGGTGACTTGGCGGAACACGCGGGTGTTCCACGGGCGTGTGGAAAATTGAAACTTTGGCAACTCCTTTTATTTTTCAACTGCTCGCAACTCCCGCCTCAATCCTCCGTTTCCGTTAAATCGCCCCAAGCTACTCTAGGCAGAACAGAGGCGCATCGCCGCGGGTGACATCACACACGTCGCGCGCCGAGTTTTGTCGCCGGGCAGGCGCGGGAGGGAGCCCGATGCTCGCGCCAGAATAATCCAGCAGGAGTCCGACAGGAGTTCATGTCAACCGAAAACGAGAAGCCTACCAACGGCGATAACACCAACGAACAGAGCGCGCCCGGCGCCTCCTCGAACGAGGCCGGCGAGCGCGGCGAGACGGCGGCGGCTGCGGCGGGTGCCGCGGCGGCCACCGCTTCCGCGGATCAGTCGGCGACGGCGGCCGGAGAGCCGGAGGGCGAACAGCCCGCCACCTCCGCCGCGGCCGCGCCGGCTCCCGAGAGCGCCCCGCCGCCCTCACAGTCACCGCAGTCTTCTGCGGCGAGCACGGACGCCGACGATGATGACGAAGAGCCGCGCGGCGGCGGCTTCGACTTCGGCGCGATGCTCGACCAGTACGAGCAGGAGCAGGCCCAGTATCAGGAGGGCTCCGTCGTCAAAGGCACCGTGGTCGGCGTCACCGAGCGCTCGGTCGTCATCGACTTCGGCTTCAAGTCGGAGGGCGCCGTCCCCATCGAGGAGTTCCAGGAGGCGGGCGAACTCACGGTCAAGCGCGGCGACGAGGTCGAAGTGCTCATCAAGAGCATGGAGTCCTCCGAGGGCGTGCCGATCCTTTCGCGCGCCGACGCCGTGCGCATGCGCGCGTGGGACGTGCTGGAGGAGGCGTACCGCTCGGGCACACCCGTCAAGGGCCGGATCGCCGAGCGCGTCAAGGGCGGACTGCGCGTCGATGTGGACGGCGTCGCGGCCTTCCTACCGGGCTCGCAGGTTGACGTGCGACCTATCCGCAACCTCGAATCCCTGCGCGGGCAGGAGGTCGAGGCGAAGGTCATCAAGCTCAACCGTAAGCGCTCGAACGTCGTGCTCTCGCGCAAGGCGATTCTCGAACAGGAGAACGAGGGCAAGAAGGGCGAGACGCTCAACGCGCTCGAAGAGGGCATCATCGTCGAAGGCCAGATTAAGAACCTGACCGACTACGGCGCCTTTGTAGACCTCGGCGGCATCGACGGCCTGCTCCACGTCACCGACATGAGCTGGGGCCGCCTTCTGAACCCCGGCGAGATGTTCCGCGTCGGCGAGAGCGTGCAGGTCAAGGTCTTGAAGTTCGACAAGGAGCGCGAGCGCGTCTCCTTAGGCTTCAAGCAACTCCTGCCCGACCCCTGGGAGTCGGTCGCCGAGCGATTCCCGACCGGCCAGCGCATGAACGGCAAGATCGCGAGCGTGACCGACTACGGCGCCTTCATCGAGCTTGAGCCCGGCGTCGAGGGTCTCGTCCATGTCTCCGAGATGACCTGGTCGAAGCGGATGAAGCATCCGTCGAAGCTGGTCAACGTCGGCGACGATGTTGAGGTCGAAGTGCTCGGCGTGGACCCGAAGAATCGCCGCATCAGCCTCGGCATGAAGCAGACGCAGCCGAACCCGTGGGAGACTCTGCCCGAGCGCTTCCACATCGGCGACCGCGTCCGCGGCCGCGTCCGCAACCTGACCGACTTCGGCGCGTTCGTCGAGGTCGAGGACGGCGTGGACGGCCTCGTCCACGTCTCGGACATCTCCTGGAACAAGCGCATCAAGCATCCGGGCGAAGTCCTCAAGAAGGGTCAGGAGATCGAGGCGGTCATCACCAACATCGACATCGACAACCGCCGCCTCTCGCTCTCGATCAAGGACACCGAGCCGAGCGCGTGGGAGAAGTTCGTCGGCGAGCACCGCCCGGGCGACATCGTCAAGGGCAAGGTGACGCGCTTCGCCAACTTTGGCGCCTTCGTCGAGCTGGCCGACGGGCTGGAAGGCTTGTGCCACGTCTCGGAGCTGTCGGACGACCGCGTCGAGCGCCCCGAGGACGCGGCCCAGATCGGGCAGGAACTCGACTTCCGCATCCTGCGCATCGAGCCGGAGTCGAAGAAGATCGGGCTCTCGCACCGCGCGGCCAAGCACGACGAGCCGATTGTGGACGTGAAGAGCTACACGACCGACGCCGGCGGCGGCATGGCCAGCATGGGCGAGCTGGCGGGCCTGGCCGACTTCTTCAACAAGCGCAGCGGCACCGATGACGAGGAGAACCGCTAGCCTTTAACGGGACAGAAACGAAAAGCCCCGCGCGGAGTCGCCCGATTCCGCGCGGGGCTTTTTCCATCCGGCGGGAATGGCATTGCGCCGCCCCGGGCGAGCTAACTTGTTGGCCCCGCGACGTTTTCCCCTTGTCAGGCGTTCCCCGTATCTGCTAAGTTACAGTCCGGTTCTTGCACCCTATACTCAATCGACCTGCCCTTGTTTCGCGGCGGCAGCTTTCACCGAGAGGCCCTGAGAGGTGGAAACCATGACTAAAGCAGAACTGGTTGAAGACGTGGCCCGCGCGGCCGAGCTGACCAAGAAGGACGCTGAGCGGCTCGTCGAAATCGTCTTCGAGAGCATCATCGACACGCTCAATCAGGGCGAGAAGATCGAGTTGCGTGGCTTCGGCTCCTTCCGCGTGCGCGAGCGCGGCGCCCGTCGCGGCCGCAACCCCAAGACCGGCGACCCCGTGGACATCCCCGCCAAGCGCGTCCCCTACTTCAAGCCCGGCAAGGAGCTGAAGGAGCTGATTAACGAGGACGAGAACGGCGCGGGCGGGACAGGCGAGGCCGCGCCCGGCGATCCGCCCGACCCCGACGTGAGGCCGACCGACCCGCCGCAGCCCGACATACGCGCCGAAAGTCCCGCGGAGCCCGCGGCCGCCGACGGCGGCGACACGGGCGGCGGGCAGACTCCCCCGCTGATGTGACGGCGACGCGGGGGAGGGCGACGGCAAGGGGGCGATAGTTTGGACAGGCTCTACACACCCTGGCGCTTTGACTACATCAAGGGGACGAGCGGCGAGAAGACCGGCTTCGGCGACTCCTGCGTCTTCTGCGCGCTGCCCGCGCTCGGCGATGACGAGTCGGCCTTCATCCTCCACCGCGCCCGGCTCAACTTCGTCATCCTCAACATCTACCCATACACCAGCGGCCACCTCATGGTCGTCCCTTTCGAGCACACGGCCGACCTGCCCGCGCTCGCCAAAGAGACCGCGGACGAGATGACGGATTTGTCCCGGCGCGCCGTGGGAATACTCGGCGAAGTCTACCGTCCGCACGGCTTCAACCTCGGCATGAATCTGGGTCAGGCCGCGGGCGCAGGCGTCTCAGACCACCTGCACCTGCACGTGCTGCCGCGCTGGTCGGGCGACGCTAACTTCATGACCACCGTCGGCGAGACCCGCGTCATCCCCGAAGACCTCCGCTCCACCTACGACAAACTCCGCGGCCGTTTTTAGAGACCTTCGGCCCTCCCATACGGTCGGGATTTCGCCTCATTCTTAATGAAAGTTCGGGGGACGCGACTCAGTAGGAGTTGGAGTCGTCGCGCGGTGGCGGCTGCGGGAGCCGGCGCTGCATGTCGCGCAGCGCCTCGATCTGGTCGGCGGTCAGCTCGACCCAGTCCGGCCCGAGCCTGACGACGACGCGCCGGGCGCTGATGATGTCGAGGAACTTGTCGTAGGGAATCTCGGCGGAGAAGGACTCCGCGGCCATCGTCTCGACGACGCGCCCGTCCTCCAGTTTGTCCGACGAATGCGGGACGCTCTCGCGCTTCAAGCTATACGAGTGCTTCCCCGGGTGGATGCCTGAGCGCGCGGGCCAGACCTCCTCCTCGTCGGCCTTGATGGTGAGCGGGCAGTTGCCCGGGCAGGACTTCCCGTCCGCAGTCGTGTAGAGGATGAAGTTGAGAAGGACTGATTGCGGCTCCGCGGGCGGGAACGTGCGCGCGTTGAATGACGGCGAGAGCAGGAGCTTGCGGTCGTGACGCTTGACCAGCGTCAGGTCGTTTTTCAGAGAGACGTGGAGGAGGCTGCCCGACTCGAAGGCCGACGCGCGGCTCGGGGCGGGGGGCGGCGGGGGCGGAACGTAGTCGGGCTGCGCGTCGGGTATCGCATAATCCCGGTTCGCCACGCGCTCGGCCCGCGACTCACGCGCGTGCGCGAAGAAGCGCGGCCGCGTGTGCGGCGTCGTCGGCGTGAAGATGCTGATGAAATAGAGGCCGTTGACGATCAGCGCCAGACGTACCTTCGGACTCGAAAGCCATGACATCGTTTTAAGCCCCCAAGCGTTGTCAGCATAAACGCACGCGCGCCCTTGATTCAATCTCTATCTCTTCACCTTCGACGAAAGCGCCTCGTCCTCGACCTCGCCGCCGCGGCTAATGGGGACTTCGATGGGGCGCGTGTAGCCGACGCCGCGCTCCTCGCTGTCGATGTCGGCGCGCGGGAGCTGCTGCTGCGCCGGGTCGAGCGAGGGCGGGTTGAAGCCGGGATAGTCGATGCGCGCGTGGTAGATGGCGACGAGCGAGGCCGAGATCGACTCGCGTACCTTCGTCAGCTCGCGCAGCGAGAGGTCGCACTCGTCGAGCTGGCCGTCGCTGACGATGGCGTCGAAGATTTTGCTGACGATGGTGTTGATGTTCTCGGGGTCGGGTCGCGCGAGGGAACGTGCGGCGGCTTCGCAACTGTCGGCGAGCATCATAATGGCCGCCTCTTTGAACTGCGGCTTCGGGCCGGGGTAGCGGAACTCCTTCTCATCGACGGTCTCGCCGTCGGGCGCCTCGGCCTGCGCCTTGCGCAGGAAGAAGTGGAGCGTGCGCGTGCCGTGGTGCTGCGGGATGAAGTCGGCGATCTGCTTCGGCAGACCTATCTCGCGCGCGAGCCGCAGGCCGTAGGTGACGTGACTCGTGATGATGCGCGCGCTCTGCGTCGGGCGCAGGCGGTCGTGCGGGTTGTCGCCCGTCTGGTTCTCGACAAAGTAGTCGGGCGAGGCCAGCTTGCCGATGTCGTGGTAGAGCGCGCCGATGCGTGTGAGCAGGGAGTTCGCGCCGATGGCGCGCGAAGCGTCCTCGGCCAGACGGCCGACGGCATGTGAGTGCTGGTTCGTCCCCGGCGCGCGTAAAGCCAACTGGCCGAGGACGGGCAAGTCCGCGTTCGACATCTCAAGCAGACGAACGTCCGTCAGTATCCCGAACAGAGACTCGCCGACGGGCAGAAGGCCCGCCGTGAAGATGGCCGTCAGAAGCCCGCCGCCGAGCCCGCACGCCGCGGCGAGCAGAATCGCGTTCAGGGTCAGAGGCTTCTGCGCCGAGAGCATCACGGCCACGGCGAGCACCACGTTGACGACGCCGACCAACAGCCCCGCCTTCGTCACAGACTGACGCTCGCTGTAGCGACCCCCGACGCCGTAGATGGCCGACGACGCAGAGACGAGCGCGAAGCAGGCCGTCAGCATCCCACCCGGCGCGAGCAGTCCCGCAAAGACGGCGGTGAGGACGGCCGTTATCAGCGCGAGCTGTGTGTCTACGAGCAGCGCGACGAGCAGCACCGCCGCGGCGTAGGGGATAGCGAACGTCCAGAGGCTCACGTCGTTCGTCGGTGCGTGCGTGGACTGCGCAGCGATGCCTTCGGCGAGCGCGAAGCCGACGCGCATCAGCGCGAGCCCCGCGAGCACAGACAAACCGACGAGCGCGAAGCCGCGCGCGGCAGAGAGCGGGAGCGTGGTGATGGTCGCGCGGTACTCGGTGAAGCGCCACGCGCCCCAGTAGAGCGCGCAGGCGAAGATGAAGAGGCCGACGTAGAGCTGCGGCCGGCGCTCCGTGCGGCTGTAGACGCGGATGGCTTCGAACTGCCCGAGCATCTGCGCCGTCACCGTGTCGCCCTCGCGCGCGACCGTCTGGTTGCGCTTGAGCACGACGAGGGAGCGTGGGACGGCCGCCGCCGCGGACTCGCGCGCCGCCTCGGTCGCCGCCCGGTTATATGTAACGTTGGCCCCCAGAAGCGGCAGCATCGCCGACGCTATCAGTTCGCGCTCCGCCTGTCTCCAACCCGAAAGCTCCGCGACACGGCCGCGCAACTGCACGCGTGCGACTTCGAGGCTCACGAAGCGAGTGCGGTCGTCGCTTACGACTGCTGCTCCACCGGTGCGCACGTCCGCCACGCGCATCTCGGGGCGAAGCTCCGAGGCGTCGCGCTCGTCGTAGACGTAGACGCCGCCCGCGTCGCGCATCATGTGCGTCAGCATCTCCAACGCGCCGCCGTCGAAGTTGTGAGCGGCGACGGCACGCGCCACGGCCTGCTTGTCCGGCGCCTGTCCGGGCCATGCGAGTTCGCGCTGAGAGTTCGCGTTGGCGGCGTTGCTGTTAGAGGAGCCGCGCGCCTCCGACTGCTGTCTGAGCGTCGCCCAGGAGGCGTGGAAGCTCTGCACTGCGGCCTCCATGCGCGCCGGGTCGTAGTCCCAGACGGGCGGCGTGTTCGCGCGTGCGGCCACGCGGCGCGCGTCCGTTTGGCGCGAGTCCTCGGCGGTGATGTCGGCCGGCGCGGTCACGTCGGCGCGCACCACGTCGCCCTCCTGATAGACCTCCGCCGAAGTGAGCGCCGAGTGCGTGCGCGCCAGCAGCAGCGTCGTCAGAATGGCGAGGGCGAAGAAGCCGACGAGGAAGCGCGTCGTGGGCGGGAGCTTGCGGAAGGGGAGCGTCACGGCGCGGAGCGCGCGGTCACGTGCTTCCGAGAAGGTGGACTTGAAGCGGGGGCGTCGTCCGTGTCTCGTCATCGGTTTCGGTCTAGCTCGCGATGGCCTCCGACGCGCGTTCAGCGTCGTCACCATCGCGGCTTCCGTCAGGTGTGCTTTCGGTGTTTTCGACGGCCTCCTCGTTGCCCGCGCCCGACGCGGCCCGCGGGCCTCGCTCGTCGCGCGTCAGGTCACGCGCGAGGATGGCGCCGGCGCGTTCGAGCAGCGGGCGCAGCGTCTCAGGCTTGAGGGCGGAGACGGCGATGCACTCGCGCCCGCCGACGGCGCACGCCTGTCGGAGCATGGCGTCGAGATCGTCGGGGGCGAGGAGGTCTGTCTTGTTGAAGACGACAAGGCGCGGGATGTCCGTGTGCCCGAGGTCGTTCAGAATCCTCTCGACCGATTCCAGTTGCTGCTCGAAGCGCGGGTTTGAGGCGTCGAGGAGGTGTATGAGCAGGTCGCTGTCGTCGATCTCTTCGAGCGTCGCGCGGAAGGCGGCGATGAGGTCGGGCGGCAGGTCGCGTATGAAACCGACCGTGTCGTTGACGATCACCTCCTGCTCGCGCGGGAGCCGAAGTCTCCGCGAGGTCGGGTCGAGCGTGGCGAACATGCGCTGCTCGGCCAGAACTGCTGACGACGTGAGCGTGTTGAGCAGAGTCGATTTGCCGGCGTTGGTGTAGCCGACGATGGAGATGATGGGCAAGCCCCTTCGCGTGCGCTCCTTGCGTCGCTGCTGTCGGCGGAGGCGCTGTTGCTCAATCTCTTTCTCCAAACGATTGATGCGGTCGCGGACGCGGCGGCGGTCGGTCTCAAGCTTCGTCTCGCCAGGGCCGCGTCCGCCGATGCCGCCCGCCAGCCGAGAGAAGGCCGAGTCGTGGCCGGCGATGAGCCGCGGCAGCATGTAGCGCAACTGCGCCAGCTCGACCTGAATCTTGCCTTCGCTCGTCTGTGCGCGCTGGGCGAAGATGTCGAGGATGAGCTGCGCGCGGTCGATGACCTTGAGGTCTGTTGCCTCCGAGATGGCGCGTACCTGCGCAGGGCTCAGCTCGCGGTCGAAGATGAGGAGGTCGGCGCCGAGCCGCAGCGCGCGCACGATCAGCTCGTCGAGCTTGCCGCGGCCGAGCACGGTGCGCGGGTCGATGGCCTGCCGTCGCTGGATGGTCTCGTTCATCACGACCAGCCCGGCCGAGGCCGCAAGCTCTCTCATCTCGGCCATCGACTCTTCGGCCTCGCTCAAAGAGCTCGTGGTCACGCCGACGAGGATGGCGCGGTCGCGCGCGGTCGCGCGGCGGCCGGCGCTGCGGTTGCGCGCGATCTCCTCTTCGAGCGAGCTGATAAGCTCGATGAAGTCAACGTCCAACTGCGAGGCGGCCGGCGCTTCGAAGAAGGTGTAGGCGGCGTCGTGAACGTCGGCCAGCTCATCTTCGCTGACCTGCTCGGCCGTGGTCGGCAGCAGGTGCGCGCCGCGCACCTTGCCCGGCAGTCCCGTGCGTTCGTCCACGTCCACGGCGACCATCAGATCGAGTCGCAGCAGGGCGAGATCGTTCAGGTCGTCCTGCGTCAGCTCCTCGCCGCGCAGGTGCGTGTGGACGGCGCGCAGGCCGCGGAAGCGCCCTTCGCCGACGCGCGTGCGCTTGAGGTCGGGCCACTCGATGCGGCGCGCGTCGCCGACGACGACCGACTCGACGTAGCCCTTGCGGTCGATAAGCGCGCCGATCTGCCGCCGCGTCTCGTACGAAAGCTCTGAGAGCTGTCGCGCGAACTCGGGCGTCACGATCTGCTGCGGCGAGATGCGCCGCGAATAGAGCTTCTCGATGCGCCGGAGCTGGTTGGGCTTTAACCCCTGAGTATTACCCTGTACGTTGCTGATGACCCCTCCTCGCCGCGCGTCCGCGACCCGCCAGAATGCGAAACGCACCGCGCGGGAGACCGCCGGTGCGCTGATACCGTGCTCAAGTTAGAGAGATAGTGAAGCGAGCGGGAACTAACGGACGCTGCCTAAGGACTCTGATTTTTGACCCTCGCGCAAACACTTTGGTGTGAGCGCCCGCGGCCCCGGAAAACATCACGACAAAAAAACAAGCCGCGATTTTGAGGCCGCAGCAGATGTCTCCTTTAACTGCGGCGGAGTATAGCACACTTTCGTGAAGGCAGAAGACAAAAAGCCGTGAACCGTGACCCGTCAACCGTGACCGGATAAAAACTGGATTTATCATCTCATGGTTGACGGTTCACGCTCCCGTCACGGTTTACTTTTGCCTTCCCTCTGGGGGCGTCGTATCATGAAATCAACTTTTTAGGAGCTTAGATGTCGAGCGAACAGAATGTGCGTGTGGTGCCGTCGGCCGCGATACCGGGCGGGGAGGTGTCGGTCGAGTGCTCTGGGTACGACACGACCAACCTGCGCGAGTGCCGCGTGACGTTCGACGGGACGCCGGGGCAGATGGTCGGGGCTGCGCCCTGGCGTGTGATGGCCGTCGTACCCGAGACGCTCGAAGGCGGCGGCGAGGTCGAGCTGCTTCTCGAAAGCCGCGACGGAGTACACACCGGCCCGGCGCCCGTCGTCGTCGGGCACAAGCTCGCCGACGACATACACATGGTCGCCAACCCGGCCGTAGACCCGGACGACGGCTCGATCTACGTGACGCGCTCGGGCACGCGCGGCCAGCGTATGCCGGTCTCGCTCTTCCGCATCGACCCGGGCGGCGAGCTGCACGCGGTGACGGGCGAGATCACGAACCCGACGGGTATCGCCTTCGACAGTCTGGGTCAGATGTATGTCACCTCGCGCATGGACGGGACGGTCTACCGCGTGACCCCCTTCCACGAGGTCGTGCCGTTCGCGCGCGACCTCGGCGTCGCGACGGGGCTCGCCTTCGACCCCGCGGGGCGGATGTACGTGGGCGACCGCACGGGCACCATCCACCGCGTCAACGGCAAGGGCGAGTCAGAGGTCTGGGCTCTGTTGGAGCAGTCGGTGGCGGCCTACCATCTCGCGTTCGGGCCAGACGAGCAGTTGTACATGACCGGCCCCACGGTTTCGAGCAGCGAGTCCGTCCAGCGTATCGACCGCGACGGACGCACGTCGGTCTTCTTCAAAGGGCTCGGCCGCCCGAACGGGCTCGCATTCGACCGCGAAGGCAACCTCTACGTCGCGGCCTCCTATCGCGGCCGGCGCGGCGTCGTGCGCATCTCGCCGGACGGGAGCGAGGCGGAGCTGGCCGTCGCCGGCCCAAACGTCGTCGGCCTCTGCTTTGACGCCGCGGGCAACATGATCGTCGCCACCGGCGAGGCCGTCTACAGCCTCCCGCTCGGGGTGAAGGGGACGCTGGTCAAGTAGCTCTACCGCTGATTGCTTAAACAACCCTCGCGTGCTACTTTTTCTGACTTCGCGCGGGAGCGCCTTTTCGCCGGTGTGTGCCAATGCCAACTGAAATCGTCGGACAGCTCATCATCTACATCGTCGTTCTGCTGCTGGCCATCTCCGCGCACGAGGCCGCGCACGCGTGGATGTCGTACAAGTTCGGCGACGACACGGCGTACCTGCTCGGCCGCGTCACGCTCAACCCCATCGCGCACACAGACCCCATCGGGACGCTGCTCATCCCCATCGCGTCGTTCATCTTCGCGGCCGTCGGCGGCCCGCTGGCGGGCATCCCGCTCATCGGGTGGGGGAAGCCGACGCCGGTCAACCCACTGCGCTGGCGCAACAAGGACGTGGCGAACATCATGGTGTCCATCGCGGGCATCCTCGCCAATCTGTTTATCTTCCTGATCGCGCTCGTAGCCTTCAAGGTGGTTCAGTATTCGGGACTGGTGGCGGATGAGGGGGCGCTGGCCGCCGTGCGCGAGCCCGTCGTGATGCTGCTCTTCTTCGCGCTCTCGATGAACCTGGGCCTGGCCATCTTCAACCTGCTCCCGATCCCGCCGCTCGACGGCAGCAAAGTCCTCTACACTTTCCTGCCGGCCAGCGCGGCGCCGACCATCGAGCTGATGGAGAGGTTCAGCTTCATCATCCTGATTATCATCATCAAGTTGGGCGTGCTCGACTTCATCTTCGACCCTGTGTGGAACGTGGTCATGTTCATATTGAGGGCTTAGCCTCAAGGGGACGTGTTCCTTTCGTTTTAAGTGTCATGCCAAAAAGAATCTTCAGCGGCGCGCAGCCGACCGGCAACCTTCACATCGGGAACTACCTCGGGGCGTTGCGCAACTGGGTCGCGCTTCAGCACGAGTACGACAGCATCTTCTGTGTCGTAGACCTGCACGCCATCACCATCCCGCAAGACCCCGTGCAGCTCGTCGCCAAGACGCGCGAGGTCGCGCGCATCTATCTCGCCGCGGGCGTGGACCCGAACGTCTCGACCATCTTCATCCAATCGGATGTGAAGGAGCACGCGGAGCTGGCGTGGGTGCTCAGTTGCGTCGTCCGCACCGGCGAGCTGGAGCGGATGACGCAGTTCAAGGACAAGGCGAAGAAGCAGCGCGAGAACGTCTCGACGGGCCTGCTGACCTACCCGGTGTTGATGGCCGCGGACATCCTGCTCTACCAGACCGACCTCGTCCCCGTCGGTCAGGATCAGAAGCAGCATCTGGAGCTGACGCGCGATTTGGCCGAGCGCTTCAACCGCGACTATGGCGAGACGTTCCGCGTCCCCGACGCCTTCATTCCAAAGGTCGGCGCGAAAATCCTCGCGCTCGACGACCCGTCGAAGAAGATGTCGAAGTCGGACGAGAACGTGAACGGCAGCATCATGCTCATGGATGACGACGACGCCATCCGCCGCAAGTTCAAGCGCGCCGTCACCGACTCCGGCACCGACATCCGCTTCGACGAGACGCGCCCGGCCGTCACCAACCTGCTCTCGATGTACCAGCTCCTCACGGGCCAGACGCCCGAGCAGATCGAGGCGCACTTCGCGGGCAAGGGCTACGCACAGTTGAAGGGCGATCTGGCCGAGGCGACCATCGAGTTCCTGCGGCCGTTCCAGGAGCGCGTGCGCGCCATCAGCGACGAGGAGTTGAGCCGCATCCTGCGCGACGGCGCCGAGAAGGCACGCATCATCGCGGCCGAGACGATGCGGCAGGCGAAAGAGCGCATGGGGATTGTGGGGGCCTAGACCAACTTGTCGAACGAGCACACAGAGACGCCTAAGCCCACCGAGGAGGGGACGGTCGCCAGCGCGGCCGATGGCCAGCCCATCAACGTCGCGGGTGCCTCGCCGGAGATTTCGGCGAACCGGGAGGGCGACAACATCAAGCTCGTCCTCGGCGAGTTCGCGGGGCCGCTCGACCTTCTGCTCTACCTCATACGGCAGGAGCAGGTCAGCATCTACGACATCCCCATCGCGCGCATCACGGACGAATACCTGCGCTACCTGCGCCTGATGCAGGGCATGGACATCACGATGGCTAGCGACTTTCTCGTCATGGCCGCGCAGCTCATCGAGATCAAGTCGCGGATGCTTCTGCCGCGCGACCCTCTGGTGAGCGAGGAGGAGTTGCAGTCGGACGACCCGCGCCGCGAGCTGGTCGAGCGCCTGCTCGAACACCAGAAGTACAAGGCCGCGGCCGAAATGCTCTGGTCGCGCGCGACGGTCGAGCACGCCGTCTACACGCGCGCGCCGCTTGAGACCGACAAAGAGAACCCGGAGGTGTCGGCGGGCGCGTTCGACCTGCTGAAAGTCTTCCAGCAGATACTCGCGCGCAAGAAGGAAGAGGTCATGATGGAGATCGAGCGCGACGAGGTCACGATGGCCGAGATGCTCGAACGCCTCCGCAACATGATCTACTCCGCGGGCGAGCTGAACATGCGCGACTTCTTCGAGCGCATCGAGACGCGCCGCGAGCTGGTGCTCGCGTTCCTCTCCATCCTCGAACTCGTCCGCACGACCGAAATCAAACTCTTCCAGGGCCAGACCTTCGGCGACATCGTCGCGCGCGTCGGCGCGTGAGGTTTTCAACTTCAGACATGAGCAAACGTAGAAGCAAGCAGAGCGCGGAAGAGGTCGAGGACGTGTTCGAGGCCGTCGAGACGAACGACGCCGACGAGGCACTGTCCTTTGACGAGAGCGTGACGACGGCCGCAGCCGACGAGGACTCGCGCGAGGATGCCGTCGAGGAGTTGGACGAGGCGCTCGAAGCCCTTTCGGAAGGAGACGCCGCGACCGACGACGACGTTCTGCCGGCGAACCCCCTCGCGCAGATCGACGTGAGCGGCGAGACCTCCTTCGACTCGGCCGAGCTAGACTCAGCCGAGTTCGAGGCGGACGACGAAGAGACCGATGCTGACGACGAAGACGAGGATGAAGAAGACGACGAAGAGGATGAGGACGAAGACGACGGCGACGTGACGGACGACGAGGCGTCGGACGACGAAAAGGCCGAGTTCGTCGTCTTCGACGCGGAGGCCGAAGACCGCGCCGAGGAGTTTGAGCAGATGCGCGCGGTGGCCGCCGCGGCGCAGCCGGCGGACGCGGCCGACGACGAGGTCGCGCCCGGCGGACAGCCGCGCGAGCTGGCCGAGCTGGTCGCCGTCTGCGAGGCGCTCATCTTCGTCTCGGAAGACCCTCTGCCCGTCAAGGCGATTGCGGACATCCTCAAGGAGGACAGGGGCTGGGTGCAGGTCGCGGTCGAGGAACTCGCGAAGGAGTTCAACGAGCGCAACGGCGGTCTGATGCTGCGCGAGGTCGCCGGCGGCTGGCAGTTCGCCACGCGCCCCGAGTACCACGAGCACGTCCGCGCCTACCTCAAGTCGAAGCCGAGCGCCAAACTCTCGCTCGCCGCGTTGGAGACGTTGGCCGTCATCGCCTACAAGCAGCCCGTCACCGTCCCCGAGATTCTTGAGATACGCGGCGTCCAGTCCTCCTCGGCCATCAAGACGCTTCTGGACAAGCGCCTCATCGTCGCCAAGGGGCGCAAGGAGACGGTCGGCCGCCCGATGATGTACGGCACGTCCAAAGACTTCCTCCTCCAGTTCGGACTCAGGGACCTGGGCGAGCTGCCGAACGTCGAAGACTTTGAAGACCTGACCGGCGGTGGCGGCGAGGTCTGACGCCTTGAAGCGTTTGAGGAGGGACACGAGACTTGGGACTCGCACTGTGTGTCGGCGTGCCGTCGGAGATACGTGAGAGCGACCCGGAGTACGTCGCGTACTTCGAGCAGCAGGTCGAGATCATCAACGGCGTCCTTGAGTCCTTCGACCTGCCCGCGCACCGCGAGCCGTTCGACGTGGAGGACGAGCGCACGTTCGAGTGCGACATGGTCGGTTACTCCGGCCTCCACTACCTCCGCCGCCTCGCGGCGCACCTCGCGCTCGGACGGGAGCTTCCGCCGCCCGGCGACGACGAGGCCGCGAGCGACCCCGTCCTCTCCGACTACTACAAAATCTTCGACGCGAGTTTCGCGCGCGGGGAGGGGACGCACATGCCCTTCCAGCACCTCATCGTCCACGGCGACGCCGAAGGGTATTACCTGCCCGTCGAGTTCGATGACGTTATCATCCCCGACGCCTCTTTGGAGATTGCCGGCGGGATGCTCGGCTCGTCGCACGCGCTCCTGCGCGAGTGCAGGGAACTGGCGCAGGCGCTCGAACTGCCCGAGGAACTATCGCTTGAGGACGAAGCGCTCTGGGAGGCCGTCGATAAACAGGGCGAGGGCGAGGCGAAGTGGGAGCGTTACGGCGTCGAGACCTACACCTGCCTCGCGTTGATAGAAGCCTGCGAGGCTTCCATCGAGACCGGCGCGGCCGTCGTCTTCGCCTGAATCGTAGCCGAAGGAGAGTCTTTGGAAGAACGTCTGCAAAAGTTAATCGCTGCCGCCGGGCTCGCTTCGCGGCGCCACGCGGAGGAGATGATCGAGGCCGGCGAGGTCACGGTCAACGGCGAGGTCGTGCGCGAGCAGGGCACGAAGGCCGACCCCACGCGCGACCACATCAAGGTGCGCGGGAAGTTAATCAACCCGCTGCTTGAGAAGCAGGAGAAGATTTACGTCCTGCTTAACAAGCCGCGCGGTTACCTCTCGGCGCTCTCCGACACGGACAGTCGCCCGCTCGTCACTGATTTAGTGCCGCCGTCGCTCGGGCGCCTGCACCCGGTCGGCCGGCTCGACTTCAACACCGAGGGGCTGCTTATCCTGACCAACGACGGCGAGCTGACGAACTACGTCACGTCGGCGCGCAACCACGTCGTGAAGGTCTATGAGGTGAAGGTCAAGGGCGTGCCGCCCGAGGAGCAGGTGGCGCGCCTGCGCCGCGGCATCCGCCTCGATGACGGCGTGAAGACGGCGCCCGCACAGATCGTCAAGACCGACGAGACGAAGACGAACGCCTGGTACGAGGTGACCCTGCGCGAGGGGCGCAACCAGCAGATTCGGCGCATGTTCGACTCCATCGGGCACTCCGTCATCAAGCTCCGACGCGTCCGCATCGGCCCCGTCATCGCCGAAGGAATTCTGATAGGCCAGTGGCGCCACCTCACACCCGCCGAGGTCAAACGGCTCAAGGGCGAGCAGGGCGCGAAGGGCGGCGGGAAGAAAGGCCGGCCCGCGGGCGGCGTGCGTGCCGCCACGAAAGGCGCGGCGTCCGGAAGCAAGGGGCATGAACGCGACACCGCCGAGCCGCGCGGGCGCAGACCGTCGCGCGCCGGCTCGAAGTCGCGCGCGGGCGGTCACGGTGGACGCCGCAGTTAAGATAGAATGATGAATCGGAATGATGAATTAAGAACCCTCTTCAATTCATCATTCATTATTCATCACTCATCATTTTCTTTCAGAGGTCGTAATGGATTTCGAGCTTAACGAAGAACAGCTTCAGGTGAAGATGAGCGTGCGCGAGTTCGCGGAGGGCGAGATCGCGCCGCACGTGCGCGAGTGGGACGAGAAGCAGAAGTTTCCGGCCGAGCTTGTGCCGAAGATGGCCGCCCAGGGGTTCATGGGCGTCATCTTCCCGGAGGAGTACGGCGGGGCGGGGATGGGCTACGTCGAGTACGTCTCCATCATCGAGGAGCTGTCGCGCGTGGACGGCTCGGTGGGCATCTCGGTCGCGGCGCACAACTCGCTCTGCTCGAACCACATCTACCTCTTCGGCACCGAGGAGCAGAAGCGCAAGTACCTCGTGCCGCTCGCCTCGGGCGAGAAGTTGGGCGCGTGGGGGTTGACCGAGCCGCAGGCGGGCTCCGACGCGTCGGGCACGCGCACGACGGCCGTCCGGCGCGGAGATGGCTGGGTCGTCAACGGCTCGAAGAACTTCATCACGCACGCCATCCACGGCGACACCTGCGTCGCGATGGCCTCGACCGACCGCGCCATGCGCTCGAAGGGCATCACGGCCTTCATCTTCGAGAAGGGCATGAAGGGCTTCGGCCCCGGCAAGAAGGAGGACAAGCTGGGACTGCGCGCCTCCGAGACGGCGAGCGTCATCTTCGAAGACTGCGTGGTGCCCGACGAGAACCGGCTCGGAGGCGAGGGGCTCGGCTTCATCAACTCGATGCAGGTTCTCGACGGCGGGCGCATCTCGATTGCCGCGCTCGCGCTCGGCATCGCGCAGGGCGCGTACGAGTCGGCGCTTAAGTATTCAAAAGAGCGCCAGCAGTTCGGCCAGCCCATCTCGAACTTCCAGGCCATCCAGTTCAAGCTCGCCGACATGGCGACGCAGATCGAGGCCGCGCGCCTGCTGACCTACCGCGCCGCGGCGTTGAAGGACGCGGGGCGCAAGACGACGAAAGAGTCCTCGATGGCGAAGCTCTACGCCTCCGAGGTCTCCGTCCGCGTCAGCGAGGAGGCCATCCAGATACACGGCGGCTACGGCTACACCAAGGACTACCCGCCCGAGAAGTTCTGGCGCGACTCCAAGCTCTGCACCATCGGCGAGGGCACGAGCGAAATCCAGCGCCTCGTCATCGCCAAGCACATTCTGAGCAACGCCTGACCAACGAAAGAGGAGCCCTCGCAAGCTTTGAAAATCAAACTTCTGTTCGCAGTCCTCTGCATCTGCTTTTTCCATCTACCTTCACACGCTCAGGACGGCGCGGCGCCCGGCTTCGGCGATTACGTCGCGCCCGTGTACAAGGGGCGGGCGGCCGCTTTGAAGTTGACGACGCCGCAGGCGCGTAATTACCGCACTCGTCTGCGTGAGGGCGCGCGCCGCGCCGTCAACTTCGCGGGGCAGTACAAGCTGCACACGTGGAGCTGCGGGACGGGCTGCCTTCAGATGGCGCTCATCGACGCGAAGACCGGTAACACCTTCTTCCCGGAGGAGCTGAACGGATTCATCGCGTGCTACTACGGGTCGCAGCCGGTCAATGACCTGGAAGAGGCTCTGCAATTCCAGAAGGGGAGCCGCCTGATCGTCATGTCGGGCTACCCCTTGAGCGAGCGCGGCAAGGACGAGCCGAAGAAGGGGCTCTACTACTACGAGTGGACGGGCACGGAGTTGAAGCTCGTTAAGTTCGAAGCGAAGGACGAGGGGTGTTAGCTGTTCCGACGATGAGCGGCGCGCAGACCATCGACAGGATTCTGGCGGGCGACCCCCGCGCCGTCGCGCGCGCCATCTCGAAGGTCGAGGACGGCGCGGACGACGCGGCCGCTCTGATGAAGGCCGTCTTCCCGCACACGGGGCGCGGCCTCGTCGTCGGCATCACGGGCTCGCCCGGGGCGGGGAAGTCTTCGCTCGTGGACAAGCTCGCCGGGCTCTACCGCTCGCGCGGCGAGCGCGTCGGCATCATCGCCGTAGACCCTTCGAGCCCCTTCTCGGGCGGCGCCATCCTCGGCGACCGCATACGCATGCAGGCTCTGGGGCTCGACCCCGGCGTCTTCATCCGCTCGATGGCGACGCGCGGGAACCTCGGCGGCCTCGCGCGGGCGACCGTGGACGCGGTCGCGATTCTGGACGCCGCCGGCTACGCGAAGGTCATCGTCGAGACGGTCGGCGTCGGGCAGGACGAGGTCGAGATCGTGAAGACGGCGGACGTGTCGGTCGTCGTCCTCGTCCCCGGTATGGGCGATGACATACAGGCTATCAAGGCCGGCATCATGGAGATCGGCGATGTCTTCGTCATCAACAAGGCCGACCGCGACGGCGTTTTGAGAACCGAGAAGGAGTTGGAGGCGCTGCTGAGTCTGGCGCACAGGCCGGATATGTGGTTGCCGCCGATAGTTAAGACGGTCGCGACCGAGAGCAGAGGCATCGAAGAGCTGGCCGCGGCCATCGAAAGCTATCGCGAGTTTCAGCGGTCGTCCCCCGGCTCGCATGGGCGGCGCGGCGCGGTGGCGCGTTGGCGTCTACTCGAACTGCTGCGGGAACGTCTGCTGGCGCGCGCGCTCGAAGCGGACGGCGCGCGCGAGCGTCTGGAGTCGCTCGCGCTCGAAGTGGCCGACAAGCGCCGCGACCCGTACTCTGCGGTCGAGGAGCTTCTGCACGGCGGCGGGAATCAACCATCATGAAGATCGACCACATCGGCATCGCCACGCGCGGCATCGAAGAGTCTTTGGGTTTCTGGCGCGACGCGCTCGGGCTCGAAGTCAAACACACGGAGACGGTCGAAGAGCAGGGCGTGCGCGTCGCCATGCTGCCCGTCGGCGAGCCGCGCGTCGAGCTGCTTGAGCCGACCGGCCCGACACGCCGGTCGCCAAATTTCTTGAGAAGCGCGGACCCGGCATCCACCATGTCGCCGTCCGCGTCGCAGACATCCGCGCGGCGCTCGCGCGACTTAAATCCGAGGGCGCGCGGTTGATTGATGAAGAACCCAGGGTCGGAGCGGGCGGCTGTCTCGTCGCCTTCATCCACCCGGCCGCGTCGGGCGGCGTACTGCTCGAACTCGTCCAACACACGAACGAACCCGCGGGACAGACAACAGAAGAAAGGTAGACGTTTTGCTCTTCAGAAGGATAGTTCTCACGACACTCGCCGCCGCCGCCACACTCCCGTTCACAGCCGAAGCACAGAGACGAACCATCCGCAAACCGCCCGCGCGCCCCGCGGCCGGCGCGGCACGTGGCGCGGCAGCTTCGTCTCTCAACATCAACGCAGCCGACATGGCGCTCGTCATCGAAGGATTAAACTTGCCGCAGCGCGAGCGCGCACGTTTGACGGAGAGCGCCGACGAGCGCAAGGGCTTCGCGAAGGACATCCGCCGGATGCTCGCCGCGGCCGAAGAGGCGAAGGCCGCGGGCTACCACGCGCGTCCGGAGTTGAAGTTGCAGACCGAACTGGCGCGCTCCTTCGTCATCGCGCAGGCATATTTCAAGCAGCGCCAGACCGCGGGCGCGACGGCGGTCGAACAGGTCGTCACCGACGCCGAGATCGACGCCTACTTTAAAGAGCCGGCGACGCCCGCACAGTTCGAGGCGTTCTTGCAGGACTACTCGAATAACAGTCAGCTCCGCGGCGCGCCCGTCCCCGAGGCGACGCGTCAGGGGCTGCGCCAGCACTACGGCCGCGTGATGCTCGCCGCGCGCAAGGGCGCCGCGGCCGGGCTGGAGCGTGAGCGCATGACGCAGCTCACGGTCATGCTGCAACAGGCGAAGCTGCTCGCCACCGCCTACGAGCGGGAGACGAAGGCTCGCTTCCAGCCGACCGCCGCCGAAACGGACGCCTACATCGCCGCGCACCCCGAGCTGGACACGAATGCCGAGCGCGCGAAGCTCGAAGGCATCCTGGCGCGCATCCGCGCGGGCGAAGACTTCGTGAAGCTGGCCAACGAGTTTACCGAAGACCCGAGCGGCAAGGGCAACGGCGGAGACCTCGGCTGGTTCGGCCGCGGCATGATGGTCAAGCCCTTCGAGGACACGGCCTTCGCGCTCAAGCCGGGCGAGGTGAGCGGCGTCTTTGAGACGCAGTTCGGCTTCCACATCGTCAAGCTCGACGAGCGGCGCCCGCAGGGGGCGGCCGAAGAGGTTCACGCGCGCCACATCCTCATCCAGTATAAGAAAGGGGCGCGCCGCCCGAACTCGCCCATGTCGCCGCGCGAACAGGCGAGCGCCGCGGTCGAAGATGAGAAGCGCGACCGCGCGCTCGACGAGGCCGCCGTGCGCCGCCGCATACAGGTGGCCGAGGATTACGCGGTCGGCGTCGCCGCAACCAACCCGCCGGCCGCGAAGCCCGCGGCCACGAGCGGCGCCGCGTCCCAGCCGCCGCCGACTACGAACAGTAAGCGCACCGTGCCGCGCCCGCCGCCGACGCGCAAGGCGCCCGCGCGTCGCCCTTGAAGCCTGTTGAGGAGCCGCGCCGCGGCGGAATGCGCCCGGAGCCTTTTTCGTGTATCTTGAACGGTCGGCGCTCCCCCGTTTTTTGCGGACATACGGCCCGGCAGTGCCTTTTGATAAAGATTTAGAGAGAGAGGATAAGTTTTGAAGGCAACCACAAAAGCATTAATCGCCGTGTTCGTAGCGGTGCTCGCCTCGGTCGGGCTCATCTTCTGGCAGGCCACGCGCAGCCGCGCCTCCGTCCTGACGAGCCTCACGCCCGAAGACATGGGGCTCATCGCCGAGTCGCTCGGGCCGGCCGACCGCGCGCGCCTCGCCTCCAGCCCCGAGGAGCGCAAGAAACTCTCCGAGGACATCAAGCAGATTCTCGCCGTCGCTGCCGAGGCACGCCAGAAGGGCATCGCGGACAAGCCCGAGGTCAAGCGCCAGCTCGAAGCGATGAAGATGCTGGTCGTCGCGCAGATGTTCGCCAAGAAGCAGCGCGACGCCAACGCCAAGCCTGAAGACTATCGACCGAAGCCGGAAGAGATCGAAGCCTACCTCAAGGACCCGAAGAACACGCAGCAGGCCGATCAGTACCTCGAAGACCTCAAGAAGATCGGGCTCGTGCCCGACACTCAGCCTATCACCGACGAGGTCAAGGAGCAGTTCCGCCAGCAGTGGGCGCCCATGTCGCTGATGGCCGAGAAGGGGCGCGCTGCCGGCGTCGAGAGCGACCGCGCCACACAGCTTCAGATACAGTTCCAGCAGGCCGTCTCGCTCAGCCGCATCTACTCGAACGAGCTGACGAAGAAGCTTGAGCCGACCGACGACGAGATTAACAAGTACTTCGCCGACCATCCGGAGATGGACCCGAAGCTCGCGCGCCAGAAGGCCGAAGACATCCTGAAGCGTGCGCGTGCCGGCGAAGACTTCGACAAGCTGGCGAAGGAGAACTCCGACGAGCCGGGCGCGAAGGAGAGCGGCGGCGACCTCGGCTGGTTCGGCCGCGGGCGCATGGTCAAGGCGTTCGAGGACGCGGCCTTCGCGCTGAAGGATAACGAGATCAGCGATGTCGTCGAAAGCTCGTTCGGCTACCACGTCATCCAGCGGCTCGGGACGCGCCAGGGCAAGAGCGAGGCGAACCCGATGGCCGAGGGTGACGCCGCCAAGGGTGGGCTGCCCGAGGAGCAGATTCACGCGCGCCACATCCTGATTAAGCCGACCGCGGGCCCGAGCCAGAACCCTTTCGCCCCACCGAAGTCGCCGCGCGACACGGCTAAGGAGGCGATCATCGAGGAGAAGACGAAGAAGGAAGTCGAGGAGATCGCCAAGCGCACCAACATCAAGGTGCCCGAGGACTTCCCCGTCAAGGCCCCCGAGACGCCGCCACAGATGCCCCCGGGCATGGGCTCGCCGCACGGCGACATGGGCGGCGGCGAGGGCGCACCCCCTTCGCCTCCGGCCGCACAGGACGACGCCAAGCCGTCCGGCGACGCGAAGCCTAAGGGCTCGTCCGGCAAGAAGAAGTAGTAGGCTCGCGGAGGCTTTGTGCAGTTCGACGACTACCGCGTCGAGGTCGTGCCTGGCGGCGAGTTCCGTCTGGACGGCGGCGCGATGTTCGGCGTCGTGCCCCGCGCCCTCTGGCAGCGCGTCGCCCCGCCCGACGAGGAGAACCGCGTCACGCTCAACGCAAACTGTCTCTTCGTCGAAGCCGCGGGCGAGCGCGTCCTCGTTGAGACGGGCATGGGCGACAAGTGGTCGCCGCGCCAACGTGAGATGTACGGCGTGAGCCCCGGCCCGACCCTCGCCGAGACCCTCCGCGAGCGTACGGGCTTGCGCCCCGAGGACGTTTCCGTCGTCGTCAACACGCACCTCCACTTCGACCACGCGGGCGGCAACACCACGCTCGATGCGTTGGGGAACGCCGTCCCTGCGTTCCCCAACGCGCGCTACTTCGTCTCGCGCTCCGAGTACGAACACGCCGAGGCACCGCACGAGCGCGACCGCGCAAGCTACCTGCCCGAGAATTGGCGACCGCTTGCGGAGTCGGGGCAGTTGGAGCTTAAAGAAGACAACTACGAGGTGGTACCGGGCTTGAACATGGAGACCGTGCCCGGCCACTCGCGCACGATGCAGTGTGTGAGGCTCGAGCGCGGCGGCCGGACGCTCTACGGCTTCGCCGACCTCGTGCCGACGCGTGCGCACGTGCCGCTGGCGTGGGTGATGGGCTACGACCTCTACCCCGTGGAGACCGTCGAGGCCAAGCGCCGCCTCCTGCCGCAGGCCGCGCGCGAAGGCTGGCTCTGCCTCTTCTACCACGACCCCGCCGAGCCGCTCGCGCGCGTCGTCGAGGATGACGGTAAGCTCCGCGCGGTGGGTGAACAACTTGAAACTGTCTAGGGTGAAACGTACATGACGACCGCGAAGATTGGCATTATCGGGGGCAGCGGCCTCTACCAGATGCCGGAGTTGAAGGACGTGGAGGAGGTGTCGGTCGAGACGCCGTTCGGCCCGCCGTCGGACGCCTTCATCGTCGGCACGCTCGAAGGCGAGCGCGTAGCCTTCCTGCCGCGCCACGGCCGCGGGCACAAGCATCTCCCGACGGAGCTGCCGTTCCGCGCCAACATCTACGCCATGAAGCTGCTCGGCGTCGAGCGGATACTGTCGGCCTCGGCCGTCGGCTCTTTGCAGGAGCAGTACGCGCCGCTCGACATGGTCATCCCCGACCAGTTCTTCGACCGCACACGCGCGCGCGCACACGAATCGACCTTCTTCGGCGACGGGATAGTCGGCCACATCACGTTCGCGCACCCGGTCTGTCATGATCTGGGCGACGTGCTGGAAGAGTCCTGCCGCGTGGCGGAGGTGAACGTGCATCGCGGCGGCACTTACCTCTGCATGGAGGGGCCCGCGTTCTCGACGAAGGCCGAGTCGAACGTTTATCGCTCGTGGGGGATGGACATCATCGGGATGACGAACTTGCAGGAGGCGAAGCTCGCGCGCGAAGCCGAAATCTGTTACGCGACGCTGGCGCTCGTCACCGACTACGACTGCTGGCACGAGGCGCACGACGCCGTCTCGGTCGAGGCGGTGGTCGAGTACCTCAACAAGAACGTCCGCAACGCGCAGGTCATCATGCGCGAAGCCGTGCGGCGTCTGGCCACAGCCGAACGCGCCTGCGCCTGCGGCTCCGCCATCAAGAATGCCATCTTCACGCCGCCCGAACTCTGGCCCGAGGCGACAACGAAGAAGCTCGATGCCATCATCAAAAAGTACCGAGGGAGTAAATAGTGTATGGTAGATGGTGAATAGTGGTTGAGCATTACCGAGCCGGTTATTCACCGCGCAGCCTGCGCCAAATCTGACCATTCACCATTTACCATTCACTTTTTTCCGAGGTGTTGTTATGAGGAAAATTACGCTTACGATTTGCGGTATCGCTTTGGCGTTCGGTCTGGCGTCCGGGGCGCGGGCACAGTCGGGGGCGGTGGCAGCGGGGCCCGACCCCTCGACTGTGAGGGACATCGAGTCGGAGAAGGCCGCGAAGCACGAGCTGGAGGTCGCGCGCCACTACTTCAAGAACAAGAAGGCTTACTACGCGGCCTTCAAGCGGTGCGAAGAGCTGGCCACGGGCTACCCGGACTTCTACAAGATTGACGAGGTGCTCTACATCGCGGGCATGAGCAGCCTCTATCTCTCCGAGGGCAAGGGCAAGCAGAAGCCGCCCGCCTCCACGCCCGAGAAGGCCGAGGAGTTCTCGCCCGAGAACATGCGCGTGACGGCGCGCGACTACCTGACGCGCCTCGTCAACGACTATCCCAAGAGCGACTTCCTCAAGGATGCGAAGGAAGCCCTCTCGCGACTCGGCGAGGCGAAGCCGAAGACCGAGACGCCGCAGCAGTAAAATTTGAGAGGCGCGCCTCGGTGGGACGCGCCCTCTTCACTTCAATCCAAGCCTTTCTCATTTCACACAGCAGGAGAATGCATCAAGGTGTCATTGCTTGTGGTTGGTTCGGTGGCGTTCGACGCGGTCGAGACGCCGTTCGGTAAGCGCGAGAAGATGTTGGGCGGGTCGGCGACGCACTTCGGATTATCGGCCAGCTTCTTCACGGATGTGCGCGTGGTCGGCGTCGTCGGTGGCGACTTCGGCGCGGAGGAGATGGCCGTGTTCGAAGAGCGCGGCATCAACACGGACGATCTGGAGCGCGTCGAGGGCGGCAAGACCTTCTTCTGGAGCGGGCGCTACGATTTCGACCTTAACACCGCGCACACGCTCGACACGCAGCTCAACGTCTTCGCGGACTTCAAGCCGAAGCTCTCCGAGGAGTCGAAGCGCGCGCGGATGGTCTTCCTCGGCAACATCCAGCCGGAGTTGCAGAGCGAGGTGCGCGAGCAGGTGCGCGGGGCCGAGCTGGTCGCGCTCGACACGATGAACTACTGGATCACGTCCGTCCCCGAGCAGGTCGAGGCCGCCATCCGCGTGGTCGATGTCGTCATCATCAACGACGCCGAGGCCCGCATGCTCTCGAAGGAGCCGAACCTGATTAAGGCGGCGCGCAAAATCCTCTCGTGGGGCCCGCGCGCGCTCGTCATCAAGCGCGGCGAGTACGGCGCGGCGATGTTCACGAAGGACTCTTACTTCGCCATCCCGGCCTACCCGCTGGAGTCGGTCTTCGACCCGACGGGCGCGGGCGACACCTTCGCGGGCGGCTTCATGGGCTACCTCTCCAGCCACGAGAAGGTTGACGACGAGACGCTGCGCCGCGCCATCATCTTTGGCTCGGTCATGGCCTCCTTCAACGTCGAGGAGTTCGGCACCGAACGCGTCCGCCGCCTCACGCACGAAGAGATCAACCAGCGCTTCCGCGAGTTCAAGCGCATGACCAACTTCGAGGAAATCCCCTTCGAGCGCGCCGTCGGCGCCTGAAAACCGTGAACCGTAAACCGTAAACCGTGACCAGAGAAGATAAGGTTCTTCCTCTGGTCACGGTTTACGGTTTACGGTTCACGGCCTTATAATCCCCCCGACCTACAGTTTTTCCCATCAACTTAATCACGGGGGGCTTTCGGATGTTCTGTCCTGTTTGCGAGTCGGAGTATGAAGAGGGAATCACGACCTGCGCTGACGACGGGTCGGATTTGGTCGAGCGGCTGACGCCCGAGAACACCCTGCACGACAACAGCGAGGCGCGCTTCGTCCCTCTGCATAACATGGGTTCACCGGCCGAGGCCGAGATGGTGGTCGACATTCTCCAGCAGAACGAGATACGCGCGGCCGTCCAGTCGGGCGGCCTCGACGCGCTCTCACCGCTGCTCTCGTCGGCCTCGCCCGGCGCGTCCGTCCTCGTCGATGAGCGCGACCTCGAACGTGCGCGCGAACTCTATGACTCCTTCTTCGGCGGCGACACCACGCCGCTCACCGGCGCGACGGATGAGGAGGAAGATGAAGAAGGTGACGAGAGCGTAAACCGTGAACTGTAAACTGTGACCAGTGAAAGACAGCTCTTTCTTGTCACGGTTTACGGCTCACGGTTTACGCTCTTACGAGGAGGTTCATCGTGGCTGAGGCGAGTTCGGCGGCGATTGTGGTGCTGCTGACGGCGGGGAGTCAGGAGGAGGCATCGCGTCTGGCCGAGATGCTGGTCGGGGCGCACCTCGCGGCGTGTGTGCAGATCATGCCGCAGATGGAGTCGATCTATCGCTGGAAGGGCGAGGTGCATCGCGCGCCCGAGTTCCTGCTGCTGGCGAAGACGACCGCCGCCTGCTTCGACGAGCTGGAGCGCGAGGTGCGCTCGCTTCACACCTACGACACGCCTGAAATCCTCGCCGTCCCCGTCGAGCACGTCTCCGCGCCCTACTTCGAGTGGCTCACCTCCAACGCCTTCCCGCCCCTCGTCTCGCGCCGCACGTCCGCCGAACGCGCCATGCCCACGCCGCAGCCGCCGTTGGAACAGTAGGCAGAAGGCAGATGGCAGTAGGCAGTTAAGGCAAGTACGAAGCTTGAGACATGAAACGAGGCAGCCGCGTCTCATCAGACCGGCTGCCTCGTTCTATGTCTCAAGCTCAGCTTTGCTTTAACTGCCTACTGCCATCTGCCTTCTGTCCTTTAAATATCATAAACGTCGTGGTTGACCTTGCCCAGCGTGTCCTGACTGCGGCGGATGATCTCTACCACTTCGGCGGGCGAGTCTGTCAGATGGAGCAGGCCGCGGTCTTCGGCCCCGATATATTTGGACTTGAGCATCGCGCCTTCGAGCCATTCGAGCATCCCGTGCCAGTACTCAGAGCCAAAGAGGATAACGGGGAAGTTGTTGATCTTGCGCGTCTGGATGAGCGTGAGCGCCTCGAACAACTCGTCGAGCGTGCCGTAGCCGCCGGGGAAGATGACGAAGGCGTTGCTGTACTTGACGAACATCGTCTTGCGGACGAAGAAGTATTTGAACTTGAGCGAGCGCGTCTGGTAGGGGTTGGGCGCCTGCTCGAACGGCAGCTCGATGTTGCAGCCGATGGAGGCGCCCGCCGCCTCGAACGCGCCGCGGTTGGCGGCCTCCATGATACCGGGGCCGCCGCCCGTGATGATCGCGTGGCCCGCTTTGGCCAGCAGCGCCGCCGTCTCCAGCGCCGCCGCGTAGTAAGGGTTGTCGGGGGGCGTCCGCGCCGAGCCGAAGATGGCGACGCCGTGCGTCACCGTCGCCAGGTCGTCAAATCCCTCCACGAACTCGCCCATGATGCGGAAGACGCGCCACGTGTCCGTGTGCGTGAACTCGTCCGCGCGCGGCGTTTCGAGCAGTTGCTCGTCCTGCGTCACCTGCCGACCCTGCGCGACCTCTTCGTCCCTGTTCGTTGTCTCGTCCATAGTTACAACGCCATGATGTTGAAGCCGCAGTCCACGTGCAGGACTTCGCCGGTGATGCCGGAGGAGAGCGGGCTGAGAAGGAAGAGCGCGGCGTTGCCGACCTCGCGTGCCTCGACGTTGCGGCGCAAGGGCGCACGCTCGGCGTGGTGGCGCAGCATCACGTTCAGGTTGCCGACGCCGCGCGCGGCGAGCGTGTTGATGGGGCCGGCGCTGACCGTGTTGACGCGGATGTTCTGCTTCCCGAGGTCTGCGGCCAGATAGCGCGTGCTTGCTTCGAGCGCGGCCTTTGCCACGCCCATCACGTTGTAGTTGGCGACGACCTTCTCGGCGCCGTAGTAGGTCATCGAAACGATGCTCCCGCCCTCCGTCATCAGAGGCGCCGCGGCGCGCGCCAGCTCCGCGAGCGAGTAGGCCGACACGTCCAACGCCGTCAGGAACGCCTCGCGCGTCGTGGCGACGTACTCGCCTTCGAGCGCCTCGCGCGGGGCGAAGGCGAGACTGTGGACGAGGAAGTCGAGCCGGCCGAACTTCTCGCGGACGGTGTTGAAGGCCGACGCGATCTCCGCCGGGCTCGACACGTCGCACTGCACGAGCGGCGAGCCCGTCCCCGTGGTCAGCCCCTCGACGTTCTCGCGCAGCCGCTCGTTCTGATACGAGAAGGCGAGGTTTGCGCCCGCCTCCAGACAAGCCTGCGCCGTCGCCCACGCGATGGAGCGCTTGTTGGCCACGCCGAAGATGATTCCGTTCTTGTTATCAAGCAGCATTGGAGAAACCTCAGTTTTGAAATGATGAATGATGAATGCGGAATGCGGAATGATGAATTAAGAACCCTCTTCAATTCATCATCCGTCACTCATCATTCATCATTTCATTTGCGGAGTTCGTACTGTTCGTTCAACTCGGCGGTGCGCGCTTTGGTCACGCGGGTCAGGCAGAAGGACTCGATCATCGGGCGCATGGTGCCGCCCGCGTACTGCGAGGACTCGAACGTGCAGTTCGAGTCGCGGTACTTGATCCAGGCAAGCTCCGCCTCCTTCAGCAGCGCCTTCTCCTCCGCGTCGAGGATGCCGGCCAGGCGGCCGTAAGCCTTGTTCAACTCGGCGTCGGCCGCCTGAAACTCACGGTGCGCGCACCCGCTCGCCTCGGCCTGCGAGCCGCGCTCCTCGCAGGGTTGAATCGGCCGCTGCTTCTGCGTCCTCGCGCCCGCCGCTGCCGTCAGAAGCAGCGGCGCGAGCAGGGCGCAGAGCATGATGTCTCGCATCTTCATCTTCAGTTCGTGCCGTGGAGGGTTTGAATCTGCGCCCTCAACTCGCCGGCGCGTTCCAGCGTCACGCGCGCCATGCATCGCAGTTCGATGAGCGGCTGGATGGTCCCACCTTCGTAGATGGAGGCTTCGGTGTCACAGTTCGACTTTCGGTAGCTGAGCCACAGTCGCTCGGCCGCGCGGAGCTTCACGCGCGAACGCGGCTCAAGGTCTTCGTAGAGTTCCGCCCTCACGCGCTTCAGCTCGGCCGTAGCCTCTTTGAACTTCCTCTCGGCGCAGGCCATCAACTGCGGCGAACGTTGCGCCTCGGGGTCGCAAGGGTCTTCCTGCGTCTGCCCCAGAGCAGCAAGGCTCGTCGGCGCGAGGAGGAGGATGATGAAGACTGTCGGGACGAACGTCCTCATCCTTCTCGTCATGCGGCGGCGCTCGCGGGCTCGCCGCTCAGGACGCGCGCATACTCGCCGCTCTCGACCCAGCTCAGGATTTCGGCGACGCGCCAGACGGGGAAGGGATGTGTCAGCCCCGCGTTGATGATGTCGGCCCAGAAGCGGTCGAGCGCCTTCTCGTCGTAGTTCTTCTGGAAGTCGCGCGCCTGCACGAGAAACTGCTCGTAGTCGATCTTCGACGCGAACGTCCCGCCGCAGAGCTTCATCATCGTCCGGCCGATCACGTCCACGTCCTGCGTCACGAGCAGCGCCGCGCGGTCACACGAGAGTTCCGCGCGCCGCGCCCACGCGAGCAGCGCCGAGCGCATCGTCAGCGAGACGATCTGCGTAATCAGCGCGGCGATGGGAGCGGCGGCCAGAGCGGCGTTAGTCACCGCCTCGATGAGGCGGGCCGCGGTGATGTAGAGCACGTGCTCGGCGTGGATGTGGCCGACCTCGTGGGCGATGACGGCCAACACCTCTTCGTCATTCAAGCGCTCGATGAGCTGCGAGTGGAGGACGATGACCGGCCTTTTAACGCCGCCGGTGAAGGCGTTGACCATGGGATTCTGCTGGACGAACATCTCGGGCATGTCCACGCCGAGCGTGGTGCAGGCAACCTGAAGCTTGTAGTAGAGGTCGGGGCACTGCTTGGGCGTGACCTTGACGGCGCTCGCGGTGAAGATGACGCGGATGGCCGATTCGCCCGTGACTTCGAGCAGCTTCTTGAGCGCGCTGTCGATGCCCGGGATGTTCCGCAGGGCGGCGAGCGCGCGGCTGTCGAGCGGGTGGACGTAAGAGTACTTGTCGAGGTTGGCGAACTTCTTGTGCGGCTCGTCGGAGAGCAGCAGCCGGCAGCGTCCGCACCGCGCCTGCCCCGTCTGGCCGCGCTTGTTGTTCAACTGCCCGCAGTAACGACAGCGGATGGTCTCGCCACCCTCGCCGTCCAACATTTCCAGATCAGCCATCTTTAATCCCCTTCGAAAAACGAGAATGACAGGCCGCGCGGGAAGACTCTCTTTGCGTCGGGTGCCTGTTTCGGTGACGCAAGTATCAACGATTGCGCGCCGCGAGGGCAAGTGTCGAAGCCATGAGCTTCAGTGTCTGAAATGTCTGATGCCGGTGAAGACCATCGCGAGGTTGTGCTCGTCTGCGGCGGCGATGACTTCGGCGTCGCGGACGGAGCCGCCGGGCTGGATGACGGCGGTGATGCCGTGTTTGGCCGCCTCGTCGAGGCCGTCGCGGAAGGGGAAGAAGGCGTCGGAGGCGACGACGGAGCCTTCGACGGGGAGTTGGGCGCGCATGGCGCCGATGCGGACGGAATCGACGCGCGACATCTGGCCGGCGCCGACGCCGACGGTCTGGCCCGCGCGCGCGTAGACGATGGCGTTCGACTTCGTGTGCTTGCAGACCGTCCAGGCGAACATGAGCGCGTCGAACTCTTCGACGGTCGGCTCGCGGCGTGTGACGACCTTGAGGTCTTCGCGACGGAGGCGGTGCGCGTCGCGCGTCTGGACGAGCATCCCGCCTGTGACGCGTTTGAAGTCCAGTCCCGCCGGCTCTTGTGCAACGCCTGCGCGGAGGATGCGCAGGTTCTTCTTCGACTTCAGGACTTCGACCGCGGCCTCTTCGAAGTCTGGGGCGACGACGACCTCGGTGAAAATCTCCGTGACGGCGCGCGCCGCGGCCTCGTCAACAGTCCGGTTGAAGGCGACGATGCCGCCGAAGGCCGAGACCGGGTCGGTGGCGAGCGCGCGCCGGTACGCCTCTTCTATGCCAGCGGCCGTGCCGACGCCCGAAGGGTTCATGTGCTTGATGACCGCACACGCCGTCTCTTCAAAATCGCACACGAGCTGCCACGCCGCGTCGGCGTCCACGTAGTTGTTGAAGGACATCTCCTTCCCGCCGAGGAGTTCGGCTCGGGCGATGCTGCCGCTTTCTTTGGTGTCGTAAAGCGCGGCCCGCTGGTGCGGATTCTCGCCATACCGAAGGTCTGCCTGTTTCCGCATCGTGAAGGACATGAAATCGGGCAGCTTGCTGCCGCTCTCGCTCAGCTTTCTCTCGAAAGGATGCGCTCGACTTTCACGGCCGCCGAAGCCGATAGCGCCGCTGGTGCCCGCGCCGATGCCGCCTTCTTGTTGCGCGCGTCTTTCTTTGCTTTCGAGATAGGCGAAGATTGAAAGGTCATAGGTGGCAGTGCGGCGGAAGGCATCACGTGCCAGCTTCTCGCGCGTCGCCTGTGAAAGCGAGCCGGCCGTGCGCTCCATCTCCTCAGTTAACTCCACGTAGACGCTGGGTGAGACGACGACGGCCACATCCCTGTAATTCTTCGCGGCGGAGCGAACCATCGCGGGGCCGCCGATGTCGATCTGCTCGACGGCCTCTTCGAGTGTGACGCCCTCGCGGGCGATGGTCTGCTCGAAGGGGTAGAGGTTGACGACGACCAAGTCGATAGGGCCGATGCCGTGCTCTTCGAGCGAGCGCGCGTGTTCGGCGTTGTCGCGGACGGCGAGGATGCCGCCGTGGATGCGCGGGTGGAGCGTCTTGACGCGGCCGTCCAGCATCTCGGGGAAGCCGGTCACGTCCGACACGTCGCGCACGTCCAGGCCCGCCTCGCGCAGGGCCTTCGCCGTCCCGCCGGTGCTGAGCAGTTCGACGCCGAGGCCGCGCAGTGCACGCGCGAAATCGACGAGCCCCGTCTTGTCCGAGACGCTCAAAAGCGCCCGGCGGATGTGCCTGAGACCTTCCGTGTTCTGTTCGTTCATATGTCCGTGGAAAGAAGATTCGGGTGTCAAAGCGGAAGGCAGATTGTAGAGCAACAGGGCTCGCGTGTCATGCACGGTCAGCGCTTCGGTTCATAAGTCTCGCGCAACTGTCGAACGCGGAGCTTGCGGTCGCGCGGGGAACTGAGACGCACTTCGACGCGGTGTGTGCCGGGCGCGGCGCCCGCGGCGTCGGCGTGGTAACCGAGGACGTACTGGCTCTGTAGGTCTTCGGCGATGGCGCGGAAGATGGGGCCGAGGTCGTGCTCGGCGCGCGGGTCGAGCGAGGAGCGCGCGTCGCCGACGACGAAGAACTGCCCGCCGGTCTTCTCGGCTAGATCGCGGAAGCCTTTGGCGGGCTTGCGCGCGGCGAGACGCCCGTCGGACGGCGCGTAGAGCGGCAGGTGTATGACGTAGAAGGAGACGCCCGCGGCGTTCGCCTCGTTGATGACGGAGGCGGGCACAGTGTCGCTCGCCGTGTCGAGGCCGTCGCTGACGAGGACGACGATGCGGCGCTCGGCCGCGCTGCGCCCCTGCGCGGCGAAGGCGCGGACGGCGTCGCGGGCGGCGTCGAAGATAGCGGTGCGGCGGTCGGGCAGCGAGGCGATCTGAAAAGCCTTGCGGGCAGCGCGCAGGTCGCGCGTGAAGTCCTGCGTCAGCTCTGCCCGCTCGCGGAACTGCATCACGGCGACGTGTGAGCGCGCGCCGAAGTGCGAAAAGAGCGCGAGCGCCGTCTCGCGCTGCTGCGTGATGGTCTCGCGCGTGCTGCCCGAAGCGTCGAGCAGGAAGAGGAGCGAGACGCTGTCGGCGCCCGCGGCAAAGTAGCTCGTCTCGACCGGACGACCGTTGTCTCGAACTTGAAAGTCGCTCTGCGTGAGCCCCGAGACACGGCGACGGCGCCCGTCGGTGACGAAGACGGGAATGACGACAAGGTCTGTGCGGACGCTGACCACCTCCTCGTCCTCGACGGGCGTGGGCGTCGGCTCCTGTGCGAAACAGTTGGAGTTCGAAAAGAGAAGTGGAAGAGAGAGGGCGGCGGCGAGTATGAGTTGACGGCGGCGTCTGTTGGCGCAGGGCCGCGCGGCGCCGGCCGGTCTCTTGTGAGTCATCCGGGCAGTCTAAAACAGGAAGCGCCCGAAGAAGAGGAGACCGAAGATGAAGGCGAGCGTGATGAGTATGATCTTGATGAAAGTCAGAGTCACAGCCGATTCCTCCGGAGTTTGCGCGCCCGCCCCTTGTCCAGAACAGCCATTCTATCGGCGCATCAAGCGGCGTGTCAACGCTCGAACCTTGCCTTCTTGAACCGTCCGAGTATGTGTATTTCCTCCAAAAATACGTGAAAACGGCCGCGCATGTTCCTTCCGTCGAGGGGCGGGGCAGAGCGCGTGCGGACGCGCTTCATCTAAGCAGACCGTGGTGCTATAGTTCACCGTCAAGACTCTTCCGGGCGGGTTACGTCTAAAGGTTTTGGGCGAGAAGCTAAGCATTCAGGCGCAGAAGTTTGTGCGGTCGCGAGCGGCGGCGGGCCTGTTCCTGCTCGTCCTGACGGCGCACGCCTTCGTCGCCGGCGCGACTCACTTCCACCGTCTCCCGCAGGCCGGCGCTGGGCCAGCGCGGGTCGCCCTCCAGAACGGGGAAGAGCGCGGCGAGCGCGCGCCTCTCGGCGGCGACGAGAAGCAGTGTCTGCTATGCAGGCTTCAGCGCAATCTCGTCACAGACCTACAACACGCGACCCTCGTCCTCGCCCCGCCACCCGCTCCGACGCCCGGACACGCACACCTTCATGAAGTGGCCGCGCGCGCCGGCACCCTCCTGCTCCGGCAGGGTCGCGCGCCCCCCTCAATCCTGTCCTGATTTTCAATCCGCATTCATAAAAGAGCACGTCCGCGACCGGGTCTCGCCCGAACGCGGCCGGCTTCGCCGTTGGAATCTCGCGAAGGCTCAAGCCTACGCCCGCGCCGCACTCGAACGCGGCCCGCGGGCGTGAGCCCTTCACGATTCATTCGACGGCCCGGGACAGTTTTTGAAGGGGAAATATTATGCGTTCTCTTAGATTCGTCATCGTCTCGATACTCACGGTCTCGACATTAATTTCGCCGGCGCGTGCGCTCACGGAGGGCGGTTTCGCCGGCGGACTCTTCGGACAGGCGCAGTCCACCGGCGGTTCGATTCGCGGTCGCATCATCCTGTCCGACGGCGGCACGCCGCTGCACAACGTCATCGTCAACCTCGTCCAGTTGAAGCGCTCGGTCGAGACCGACGAGGACGGCGCGTACGAGTTCCAGAATGTCCCGCCGGGCGCCTACACCATCCTCGCCCACATGGAGGGCTTTCCTGACCAGGCGCAGCAGGTGCGCGTCACCGCGGGCGGCGCCGCGACGCTCGACTTTGCGTTGCGCCTCGCCGGCCTCAAAGAAGAGGTGACGGTCACGGCCACGGGCAGCGAGCAGTCTGTCTTCGAGTCGTTCCAGTCCGTCAATACGGTGGACGCGCTCACGCTCGCGCAGGAGAGCCACACCTCCATCGGCGAGGTGCTCGACAAGGAGCCGGGCGTGGCGAAGCGCAACTTCGGCCCGGGCTCCGCGCGCCCCGTGGTGCGCGGCTTCGACGGCGACCGTGTGCTCGTAACGCAGGACGGCGCCTCGACGGGCTCGCTCGCCTCGCAGTCGGCCGACCACGCGGAGCCCGTGGACGTGCTCTCGCTCGAACGACTCGAAGTCGTCAAAGGCCCGGCGACGCTGCTCTACGGCAGCAGCGCGACGGGCGGCGTCGTCAACGCCGTGACCGGTCACGACTTCGCGCACGAGGGGTGGCGCGGCTACTTCACGGGCGTCGGCGGGACGACGAACAATCAGGGCGGCGCGAGCGGCGGCGTCGAATACGGGACGGACAAGTGGATGTTCTGGGGCAACGGGACGCTCCAGCGCACGGGCGACTATGACACGCCGCTCGGGCGCGTCGAGCAGTCGTTCACGCGCGAAAAGACCGGCACGCTCGGGCTAGGCCACTACGGCGATAAGGGTTTCGCCAGTTTCACCTACGGCTACGACCAGCGCCGCTACGGCATCCCCTTCGCCTCCTTCTTCGAGTCGGGCGGAGAGGAGCCGGGCTCAAACGTGTCCATCAGCGCGCGGCGCCACGACTTCAAGTTCAACGGCGGCTGGCGCGACCTCGGCGGCTTCGTCAATGGCTTCCGCCTGACGCTCGACTACAGCGACTACGCGCACGACGAGCTTGAAGGCGATGAGGTCGGGACGAGCTTTTCAAACAAGAACTTCATGTTCCGTGGTGTCTTCGACCAGCGCAAGACCGGCCGCTTCTCGGGGAGTTGGGGCTTTGCGGGCTTCCACCGCGACTATGAGTCAATCGGCGCGGAGGCTCTGGCGCCGCCGACGATTCAGAACAACTTCGCCGTCTTCGCCCTCGAAGAGATCGACTTCGAGCGCGTGAGGTTCCAACTCGGCGGTCGCGTCGAGCACAACGGTTACAACCCCGACGGCGCGCTCGAACGCTCCTTCACGGGTTTTTCGGGCGCGGCGGGCGTGCGCGTGGGGCTGTGGAAGGAGGGCGCGTTCGTCGCCAACTACACACACTCGTACCGCGCGCCCGCGCTCGAAGAGCTTTACAACAACGGGCCGCACGTCGGGAACCTGACCTTCGAGATCGGCAACCCTTTGCTCCGACGCGAGCGCAACGACGGCATCGACTTCTCGCTGCGTCACGACTCGAAGCGCGTGCGCGGCGTGGCGAACTTCTACTACTACAACATCAAGGACTTCGTCTTCCTCGTGCCGACCGGCGAGATCGCGGACAATCTCATCGAGGCCGTCTACGATCAGGCCGACAGCCGTTTCACCGGCACGGAACTGGGCTTCGACTTCGCGGCGCACGAGAACCTCTGGGTCAACCTCGGGTACGACTACGTCAACGCGCAGTTGAAGGAGACGGGGACGCCTCTGCCGCGCATCCCGCCGATGCGCGCGCGCGTCGGGCTCGACTGGCGGTATAAGGCTCTCAACGTGAAGCCGGAGGCGATCTTCGTCAAAGACCAGGACCGACTCTTCCCGACAGAGACACGGACAGCCGGCTATGCGCTCTTCGACCTGTCAGCCTCCTACACCATCGCGCGCCCGCACTACGCGCAGGTCTTCTCGGTCAGCGCCTTCAATCTCGGCGACCGCCTCTACCGCAACCACCTCTCGTTCATCAAAGACCTCGCGCCCGAAATCGGCCGCGGGCTCCGATTCAGTTACACCATCCGCTACTTCTGATAAGCGGGCGGGTAATCGCGCCTGGCGGGCCTGATATGCTTAAATGCTCCCGCCAATGTTCACACAGCCGAGAATCAAATGGGGGAGGGAAGCCGCATCGAAGGCTTCCCTCATTTTTTTTGGCCTCTGCTTCGTCCTTCTGTTATCCGCGAGCGACGCGGCGGCGCAGGCGCTCGACGTGAAGATTAAGGTCTTGCCCGGCGTCCCTGCGCGTGTCCGGGTCGAAGGGCGGAGGGGTGAGGCGGCGACTGCGTGGTCGATTCGCAACTTCTACGGGAGCGCGGCCGGGCTCGCCGAGCGCGTCGAGAATTTTGAACTGTTCGGCGAAGACGGAACCGCGGTCGTCGTCAAGAGACTCGCGCCGGGAGAGTTCTCGGCCGCGGCCCCCGCCTCGCGTTTCGCATACGACTTTCGGCTCGACCCGCCGGCCTTCGTCTCAGACTCCTCGCACGTCTCCTGGTTGACGGCCGACCGCGGCCTTCTCATGCTCGCAGACCTGCTGCCCGTACCGCTCAAGAGCGCGAAGGTGGAACTTTCAATCCCCGCCGGCTGGCAGGTCTCGACGAATGAGGCGCGCAACGCGGGCGGCGCGTTCGAGGTCGCCGACCCTGAGCGCACCGTCTTCGCCATCGGCCGAGACCTGAAGGAGCGGCGTGGGCGCGCGGGGTCGTTGTCGTTCACGCTCGTATCGGCGGGCGAATGGGCCTTCACCGAGGGGGAGGCCGCCAACTCGGCCGCCGAAATTCTCAAAATTCATCAGGAGACGGCGGGCGGCTCGCCGCGTCAAAGCCCGACCGTCGTGCTGTTGCCGCTGCCGCAGACGGGCGCGGGCGCGAACCTCTGGAGCGCGGAGACAAGAGGCTCGACGGTCGTGCTCGTCTCGGGTCGTCTGCCCTCGAAACTCGCCGCCAAAGCACAGCTCGACGGCGCGCTGACGCATGAGCTGTTTCACCTCTGGGTGCCGAACGGGCTCGCGCTCGAAGGCGAGTACGATTGGTTCTACGAGGGCTTCACCAACTACGTGGCGCTGCGCGCAGGGATGAGGCGCGGGCAGTTGACCTTTCAAGACTACCTGAACGCGCTGGGCAACGCATACGATTCCTACAGGCGTGCGCGCGGCCCGCGCGAGGCTTCGCTGCCGGAAGTTTCGCAGCGGCGCTTCGCGGGCAGCGGCGCGCTCGTCTACCACAAGGGAATGCTCGTCGGACTCCTCTACGACCTCACGCTCATGCGCCAGACGGGCGGCAGGAACAGCCTCGCGGATGTCTACCGCGAACTGTTCCGCCGCCACGCGCGCGGCAACCCGCCGGCGGACGGCAACCACGCGCTCGTCCAAATCCTCGGCTCGACGGGAGGCATGCGCCCTTTCGTCGAGCGCTACGTGGAGGGGAGCACGGAGTTGACGCTGCCGTCACTCATCGAGCCCTTCGGTCTGAGGGTCGAGCCGGGCGGGGCGCGCACGCACGTCGGCGTCTCCGACTCGCTCGACTCGGCGCAGCGGGAATTACTCCGCAAGTTAGGTTACAATGAGCGACCGGACGCGGAGTCTCGCAAGCTCCACGAGCGTTTGAGGAAGCGCGCGTCGCAGTAAAGTTCGATGAAGCGGCCGCTTCGCGTGCCCGCCCGACGGCGTTTCTTCTCCGCCGATTCCAGACCCTTGAAACACTTCGATCCAGCATGAAGTCCATAAAGTTCGTTTCGACCCTCCTTCTGTTATTTGTCTCTGCTGCGTGCAGCTCGCTCGCCGCCAAAGAGGAGATGGGCGTTGTCATTGCGCGCAGGGCGCAGGTGAGGAGTTCGTCTGCGGTGGTCGCCGCGGACTTGAAAGAGGTCGTCCGCGGCGACGAGCTTGACATCATGGACTCGGTCACCGTGCCCGACACGAGCGAGCGCTGGCTCCACGTGCGCACGCGCGACACCGAGCCCATCGAGGGCTGGATCGAGGCGCGCAACGTCATCTCGCACGAGATGATCGAACGCTCGCGCCGCCTCGCGCGCGAGGACGGCGACATCCCGCCGCAGGCCGCCGGCCAGCTCCGCGCCAGCACCAACATCCGCTTCTCGCCCGACCGCAGCGGCACCGACAACATCCTCTTCAAGCTCGAAAGCGGCTCGCGCTTCGACATCATGGGCTGGAAGCGCGTGCCGCGCCCGAAGTCGCAGGAGGCGACCGAGAGCGACGATGTGCCCAAGGCCGGCACCGCTCAATCCGGAGCCTCCAAGCGCGGGAAGAAGGAGGAGGAGAAGGAGCCCGAGGAGGTTGACGAGCTCTGGTATAAAGTCCGGCTCCCGTCCTTAATCTCGTCCGCGCCCGCCGGTTGGATATTCGGGAAGCAGGTCGAGCTGACCGTCCCGAGCGACATTATCTTCTACCGAACGGGCCGCGAGTTCGTCGCATGGCAGCGGCTCGACGGCGACGAGTCGGCCGCGCAGCAGTCGAGCCCGAAGGACAAGGACGCCGCCAAGGAGACGCGCCCGGGCAGTTGGGTCATCCTTGAGAAGAGCAGCGCGAACAACCCGGCGGGCACCGACACTTCTGACTTCGACCGCATCTACGTCCTCGGCTACGACAAGGACAGGCAGGAGCACTATACGGCCTACCGCAGCCCCGACGTGAACGGCTTCCTGCCGCTGCGCGTCGAGGGGAAGGGCGACGCCAAGACCTTCACGATTCGCGTGCAGAGCGAGGGCGAGCCCAGACACGTGAAGTTCAAGACCTACATCAACGAGCGCGGCCTGTTGAAGGTCGAAGCGCTCGGCGAAATACCCAAGACGAATAAGCCGAAGTAACCCGGCGAGCGGACTTACCCTGCACGGCTTTCAGGCAGAATGCCTGCCTCCGCAGACGGCTCAGACGGTCTTACTTAATCTTCCCGAAGGAGACTCTTAATGGCCGCGAAGTTCGAGTACTCACGCATCGAGGGCGTTCAAGGCAACGCCAACGTTACCCCCGAGTTCATCGGCGCCGTCGAGCAGATGGCGGAGCGCCTCGGGACGCAGCCCGAATACATCCTCGCCGCGATGAGCTTTGAGACCGGCGGGCGCTTCGACCCCTCCATCCAGAACGGCATCGGCGCGACCGGCCTGATACAGTTTTTGAAGAGCACCGCGCAGGGCCTCGGCACGACGACCGACAAGCTGGCCAAGATGTCGGCGGTGGCGCAGCTCGCCTTCGTGGAGAAATACTTCGAGCCGTTCAAGGGCAAGCTCGGCACGCTCGAAGCCGTCTACACTTCGATCCTCTCCGGCTCGCCGAAGAAGCCCGACGCGGTGCTCTTCAAGGCCGGAACGCCCGCTTACAAACTCAACCCGCTCGACTGGAACGAAGACGGCATCATCACCGCACGCGAGGCGGCGACCCCCGTCGCGGCGCGCATGTTTGGCGGCGTGAAGGCCGTCCAGCGGAGGCTGCTTGAAGTCGGGTCAGTCCCCGCGGCTGCCCAGCCTGGCTTCGTGGACGGCAGATGGGGCGGCAACACCACCAAGGCCGTCGCCGCCTTCCAGAAGAAGAATAAACTGGAAGAGACCGGCCTCATGGACGAGGCGACCGGCCAGGCACTCTTCCCGGCCGCGCCGGCCCCCGCCCCCACGTCCGCGACAGCGACCACGTTGCCCATTACGGCGGAGGGCGTCCCTGTCAGCATCGCGCTGGAGAAGGGGAGCCTGAGCGAGGCCGTCGGGCTCTTGCAGGATGCCCTCGTAGAACTCGGGTACATGACCCTCGACCAGATAAGTAATTTCCACGGAACCTTCGGCCCCAAAACCGAGGCGGCCGTCAGCGCTCTGCAACAACACTTAGGGCTGACGGCGACGGGGAAGTTCGGGGACGTGGAACGGAAGGCGCTCGAAGACATACAAAGCGGCGTCGCCAAGGGGAACTCGAATACGCAGGTCGTCAAGGCCATCCAGACACGCCTGGTAGAGACGGGTCTGATGACGCAGAAGCAGGTTAACACCGGCTCCGGCATCTTCGGCGGTCAGACGGAGGCCGCGGTCAAGCAGTTCCAGTCCAACAATAAGTTGTCTGCGAGCGGGGTCGTCGAGGCGAAGACCTTCAGGGCCTTGTTCAATCAGATCGCAACCAGCACACCGACGAGCGCGTCCGGCGTCTTTACCGCGCGCGACGGCGAGCATTTTACGGTGGCGAGCGGAATCCTGATGACCGCCGACTTACAGGAGAAGGTCGCCAACCTCGCGAATCATTATTTCGCGATTACCGGCAAGGGCCTGATTATTACCAGCGGCTATCGCCCGCCCGACCGCCAGTCCAAAGCGATG
>CAWATU010000001.1:240000-939772 GCA_963785125.1 uncultured Acidobacteriota bacterium
CTTAGGCAAATCCGGGCCACACAAGGGTAAAGACGGGGACGAAAGTACGCCCTTCGGGGCGGAAAAAAGTCTCTGACCCCAAATGCCAAGAAAAGCCTCGTTCGACATAACTGTGATCTGACCGTACCGCAAACCGACACAGGTAGGTGGGGTGAGAATCCTAAGGCGCTTGTGAGAACACTCGTTCAGGAACTCGGCAAAATGACCCCGTAACTTCGGGAGAAGGGGTGCCGTCCTCCGGGACGGTCGCAGTGAAATGTCCCAGGCGACTGTTTACTAAAAACACAGGTCTCCGCAAAGTCGTGAAGACGACGTATGGGGGCTGACGCCTGCCCAATGCTGGAAGGTTAAGAGGAGGGGTTAGTCGCAAGGCGAAGCTCCGAATCGAAGCCCCAGTGAATGGCGGCCGTAACTATAACGGTCCTAAGGTAGCGAAATTCCTTGTCGGGTAAGTTCCGACCTGCACGAATGGCGTAACGATCTGGGAGCTGTCTTAACGAGTGGCACAGCGAACTTGTAGTACCGGTGAAGATGCCGGTTTCCCGCATCTAGACGGAAAGACCCCGTGCACCTTTACTACAACTTGATAGTGAATGCGGGCATGCGCTGCGCAGGATAGGTGGGAGCCTTTGAAACGGTCCCTCTCGGGGGCCGGTGAGGCAACGGTGAGATACCACCCTGTGCATGTCTGCGTTCTAACCTAGCCCCGTCATCCGGGGCAGGGACACTATCAGGCGGGTAGTTTGACTGGGGCGGTCGCCTCCTAAAGAGTAACGGAGGCGCTCGAAGGTTGGCTCAGGCTGTTTGGAAATCAGCCGTAGAGTGTAAACGCATAAGCCAGCCTGACTGTGAGACAAACACGTCGAGCAGGGACGAAAGTCGGAGTTAGTGATCCGGCGGTTCTGTATGGAAGGGCCGTCGCTCAACGGATAAAAGGTACGCCGGGGATAACAGGCTGATCCTGCCCAAGCGTCCACAGCGACGGCAGGGTTTGGCACCTCGATGTCGGCTCATCGCATCCTGGGGGTGCAGAAGCTCCCAAGGGTTCGGCTGTTCGCCGATTAAAGCGGTACGTGAGCTGGGTTTAGAACGTCGCGAGACAGTTCGGTCCCTATCTGGTGTGGGCGGAGCAGGTTTGAGGGAATCTGTCCTTAGTACGAGAGGACCGGGATGGATCCACCTCTAGTGTACGAGTTATCCCGCCAGGGGTAGCGCTCGGTAGCTACGTGGAGCATGGATAAACGCTGAATGCATCTAAGCGTGAAGCCAGACCCAAGATGAGACCTGCCAGTGAGACTCGTGGTAGACCACCACGTTGATAGGCTGGATGTGAAAGCGTGGTAACACGTTTAGCTGACCAGTACTAATAAGTCCCTAGGCTTGACCGTAAAATTTACTGACGAGCAACAAGTGCTTGCACGGTTCGGCCTTGAAGAACTTCACTATTCGATTCTCAAAGCTCTTTAGCTTCAGCTCTTTTAAGTTTTCCGGTGGTTTTGTCGAGAGGGTCACACCCGTTCCCATCCCGAACACGGAAGTTAAGCCTCTCAGAGCCGATGGTACTGCGTGGGTAGCTGCGTGGGAGAGTAGGTCGCCGCCGGATTTATTTTTAACGAAAAGCCCGCTCAAGTTTTGCTTGAGCGGGCTTTCGTTTTTCCGCCTTCTCTTGAGAGAATGTTTGTGTTTTCAGCTATGGTAACCGGAAAGGGAGGGCGGGCAACGTCCAGACATGCGACAACTTTTAGGCATTATTCTGCTTACGTCATTCTCCGTCGGCGCGGGCTGCGGCGCCGGCACGAAGACGAACTCGATGCCGGTTGACGCCGCGCCGCCGGGCGCAAACGTCAACGCGGCGCCCGCGAACGCGGCCCCGACCATCTACGGCTACGAGGTCGTCAACACCTTCCCGCATGACCCGGAGGCTTTCACGCAGGGGCTCGTCTTCCACGAGGGCGCGCTCGTCGAGAGCACCGGGCTCGAACGTCACTCGACGCTTCGGCGCGTCGAGTTGCAGACGGGCAAGGTCTTGCAGCGGGTGGACGTGCCGCGCGACTTCTTCGCAGAGGGCCTGACGCTCTTCAACGGAAAAATTTATCAACTCACCTGGAAGGGCGAGAAGGGCTTCGTCTACGACCCGCAGACCTTCGAGAAGACCGGCGAGTTCCCATACACCGGCGAGGGCTGGGGCCTGACGCACGACGCCGACTCGCTCATTCTCAGCGACGGCTCGAACAAAATTCGCTTCATCGACCCGGCGGACTACCGTGTCAAGCGTACGATCAACGTCACCGACGCAGGACGCCCCGTCATGCAGTTGAACGAGTTGGAGTACGTGAAGGGCGAGATTTTCGCCAACGTCTGGCACCGGAACCTCATTGCGCGCATCGACCCGCAGACGGGGCGCGTCAAGGGCTGGATCGACCTGACGGGTCTGCTCAAGCCGGGCGACGTTTCGGACGAGGAGGCCGTCCTCAACGGCATCGCGTACGACGAATCGGGCGACCGCCTCTTCGTCACGGGTAAGCTCTGGCCGAAACTTTTTGAGGTCAAACTCAAGCAAAAGTAGGCCGTCCGGGCATCTAAGAGGGCGATGTCTTTCGAGAGCTACTTCCGCGTCTGCTCCTACGCGATGGTCGCGGGCGGCGTGCTGGCACTCACCGTCGCGGGCGGCGTCGGCCCCTTGCTGGCGCTCGCCTTCGCCGCGGTGCTCGTGCTCTCATGGAGACTCACGGAGACTCGCTGGCAGTTGTCCGAGCGCGCGGGGATGGTCGTCGTACTGCTCGCGCTCCCGGCCTTCTACCTCGACTGGAGCGTCCAACGCGAGGGTGCGCAGGATGCCGCGGCCCAGGTCTACGCGGGCGTCAGCGCGCTCGTACACTTCACCCTCCTGCTCTCGTCCATCAAGCTGCTCCAGGTCAAGTCCGACCGCGACTGGCTCTTCCTCTACCTCATCTCGTTCTTCGAGGTGCTGTTGGCCGCGGGTCTGAACGCGAGCCCGACGTTCCTGCTCTCGCTCGGCCTCTACGTCTTCACGGCCCTCCTCGCCGTCGTCTGCTTCGAACTGCGAAAGTCTTCGCGCGTCGTCCCACCGACCGAGAGCCGTCTGCTCGTCGCCAACCGGCCCGGGCTCCTCCTCCGGCGCACGCGCGCAGGGAAGAACGCGAAGGGGGCGAGGGCTCTGCGGCGTCTGCCGCTGGCGGCGGCCTGCCTGTTCCTTGCGATCTTCGGGCTGGCGCTCCCTATCTTCCTCATCACGCCGCGCGCGGCCGAGAGCACGCTGTCCATCCCGGGTGGCGCGGCCTCTTCCGGCTTCACGGGCTTCTCCGACCACGTCAGGCTCGGCGACATCGGCCGGCTCAACGAGAGCAACCAGCTCGTTATGCGTGTGCGGGTCGAGGCGCCGTCGCGTGGGGTTGGGCGCGCCTTACGCTGGCGCGGCGTCGCGCTCGACCATTTCGACGGCCGTAACTGGTCGCAGTCGGGCCCGCTGCCGAGCTACCCGGACTTCGACGGCAACCTCTTCAAGCTCGGCACGACCGATGACATCACGCGCCTGACGACGCAGACCTTCTTCGTCGAGCCCATCGACACGCCCGTCATCTTCGCCGCGCCGCGGGCGCTCGCGCTTCAGGGCGCGTTCCCGTACGTCAAGCGCGACAGCGAGGACGGCCTCATCTCGCGCCCGCATCCGACGGAGCGCGTCACCTACACGGTTCACTCGGACACCTACGAGCCACCGCCCGAGCAGTTGCGTGCGGAGCACGTCTCGCTGCCGGCGAACAACACGCCGAACCTGCGCCGACCCGTCGAGGATTATTTGCAACTGCCGGCGAGCCTCGACACGCGTGTGGGGAGCCTCGCCGTGATGGTCGCCTCGCAGGCGCGTGCGCGCAACGCCTACGATGCCGCGCGCGCCGTCGAGGCACACCTGAACAGCAACGCGTACGGCGGCGAGTACCGTTACTCTCTGGAGATGCGCGCGAAAGGCCCCGACCCGCTCTCGGACTTTCTCTTCAACGTGCGCGCGGGCCACTGCGAGTATTTCGCGACGGCGATGGCCGTGATGTTGAGGACGCTCAGGGTCCCGGCGCGCGTCGTCAACGGCTTCCAGACGGGCGAGTACAACGCCGCGGCCGACGCCTACGTCGTGCGTCAGGCCGACGCGCACTCGTGGGTCGAAGTTTACTTCCCTGAAGCCGACGCGTGGGTCACGTTTGACCCGACGCCCGCAGACGGACGGCCCGCGGGTACGAGCGGCGCCGGGGTTCTGGGCGCGTTCCGGCGCTACGCCGACGCGCTGGAGCTGTTTTGGATTCAGCACGTGGTCGCCTATGATAGGCAGGGCCAGCGGGCGCTGGCGCGAACAATCTCCAGCCAGATCAACTCTTGGACCCGGGGGGCGTCGGAGTCGGCCGACGGTCTGGGGTCGCTCTTCGCCGTCTGGTTCGGCGGCAAGGGTGGCGGGCTCGCAGGCGTGCTCGGCTATGTGGCGTCGCCGCTGGTGCTCGCGCCCGCGTCGCTACTGCTCGCAGGCGTCGGGCTGCTGTGGCTCCGTCGCAAGGGGCACTTGGGGCGCGGCCCGAAGCGCGGCGACAGGGAGGCGGCCCGCGCGGTCGTCGAGTTCTACGAGCGCATGACGGGGACGCTCGCTTCGCGCGGACTCAAGCGACGCGCCGACCAGACGCCGCTCGAATTCGCCGAGGCCGTCGGCAACAACGAGGTGCTCGCCGTCACGCGCTCCTACAACCGCGTCCGCTACGGCGCGCACGACTTAACCCGCGCCGAGGCCGAAGAGGTCGAGCGCCACTTACGAAGAATTGAAGAGGCGAAGTGAATAGTGAATGGTAGATGGTAAATAGAGGCTTCCGCCTTTACACCATACACCATACACCATTCACTATTTACTACTCATGAAGAAAGTCGGATTCATCAGTCTGGGATGCCCGAAGAACCTCGTTGACAGCGAGGTGATGATGGGGCGTCTGAAGCAGGAGGGGTACGAGTTGACGAACGACGCGGCCGAGGCCGACACGCTCGTCGTCAACACGTGCGGGTTCATCGACGCGGCGAAGAAGGAGTCCGTTGACGCCATTCTTGAAGCCGCGCGTTTGAAGTCGGAAGGCAAGTGCGAGCGCTTAATCGTCGCCGGCTGCCTCGTCGAGCGCTACCGCGACGAGTTGCGCGCGGAGATGCCCGAGGTTGACGCCTTCATCGGCACCAGTCAAATCAACGACATCACGAAGGCTGCCGATCCGCGCGTCAACACGCGCTCGTTGCCCGTGCTGCCGCTCGGCAACCAGACGGCGACATATCTTTACGACGAATCGACGCCGCGCGTACTCGCCACGCCCGGCCACTTCGCCTACGTCAAGATTGCCGAGGGCTGCGACCGCCCGTGTGCCTTCTGCTTCATTCCGCAGATGCGCGGCCACTTCCGCAGCCGCCGCTTCGGCTCCGTCGTGGCCGAGGCGAAGCAGTTGGCCGAACAGGGAGTCAGGGAGCTTATCCTCGTCGCGCAGGACTCGTCGCGCTACGGCGAAGACTTGGGTGAGCAGGACGCGCTCGCGCACCTGATGCGCGAGCTGTGTCGTCTGGACGGCGTCGAGTGGGTGCGCGTGATGTACACCTACCCGACGCACATCAGCGACGCCTTCCTCGACGTACTGGCCTCCGAGCCGAAGGCCGTCAAGTACCTCGACATGCCCTTGCAGCACGCCTCGCAGAACGTTCTGAAATTGATGAAGCGCGGCGGGAATCGCGCGAGCCTCGAACGTCTCATCGAGCGCATCCGCACGCGCGTGCCGGGAATTGCCGTCCGCACGACTTTCATCACGGGCTTCCCCGGCGAGACCGAAGAGGACTTCGCGGAACTGCAAGCCTTCATCAAGAACGTCGAGTTCGACCGTGTCGGCGTCTTCACCTACTCGGACGAGGAGGGCACGCCGGCCTTCGACCTGAACGGCAAGGTTGACGCAAGGACGGCGCGCGAGCGCCGCGCCCGTTTGATGCGCGCGCAGTCGCGCATCTCGCTCCGGAAGAACCGCGCGCGCGTCGGCAGTATCGCGCGCGTGCTCTTCGAGGGGGCGTCGGAAGAGACAGACCTGCTCTGGCAGGGACGCATCGAGACGCAGGCGCCCGACATCGACGGCTGCGTCCTCATCAACGACGCGCCTGAAGGCTTCGCGCCCGAGCCCGGCCAGTTCGTCAACGTCGAGATCACCGAGGCGCAGCAGTACGACCTCGTCGGCAGGATAGTTTAAAGGCGGTGACGGTCTCCCCATGACCAAGCACAAAGAGACGAGCGATTCGCTTGCCCATCCAGTAGTCGAGCCAGCTCACATCGTCGTGCCGGAGCGCAGGCGGACGGCGGGCGACTACGTTGCGTTGGCGCTGGCGACGTGGGGCGTAGGGCTCATCCCCATTGCGCCGGGGACGTGGGGCTCGGCGGTCGGCGTCGTCATCTATCTCGGGCTCGGGCGCTTAACGGAGCGCGTCTTCAACTTTTCGGTCGAGCGCGGGCTCGACCTCTCGCCGCAGGAGTTCCCCGGCATCCTGACGACGGTGATGTTGATAACTATCCTTCTGGTCGCGCTCGCGGGCATCTGGGCGGGGACGCGCGCCGAGAAGCTTCTGGGGAAGAAGGACCCGGGCGCAGTCGTCGTGGACGAGGTGGCGGGGCAGTTGATTACGTTCCTGTTCGTGCCCTGGCTGACGACGTGGACGTGGTCAGTCGTCGTGGGCTTCATCGCCTTCCGCGTCTTCGACATCTGGAAGCCTTATCCGGTCAGGAGGCTGGAAGGCTTGGGCGGCGGGCTCGGCATCATGGCCGACGACATGCTCGCAGGCTTCTACGCGGCGACGGTGATGTCGCTGCTCGTCACGCTACGTTTAATCTACTACTGACAGGGGGAACTTAGATGGAAGAGACGCGAGACCCGAAGGCTTCGACCGAAGGCGGCGGCACGCCCGAGCGCGACGCGGAGGCGACCAGCTCCGAGACCTTGAGCGACATCGAAGAGAACACCACGGTCAACACGGGCAGCAGCGGCGAAAGCACCGGCAGCCCGCTCGAAGGTTCTTCGCCCAAGCCCGATTCCGGCGGCGAAGGCCGCGCCGACGGCAGCGACTCCGGCGGCCCGATGTAACTTCAAGATTGAGTCAGAAGTCAGGAGTCAGGAGTGAGAATGTAAGTGGCTTCCGCCTTTTCATTCTCACTCCTGACTCCTGATTTCTAAGTTCCTGATTCCTATGTCTGATATCAAAATTTTTGTCGCGGACGATGTGAGCGAGAGCGGGTTGGAGCCGTTGCGGGCGGCGGGTTTCGTCGTGGAGAAGCGGCTGGGGCTGAAGGGCGAGGAGCTTGCCGAGGCCGTGGCCGGGGCGGACGGGCTCGTCGTGCGCAGCGAGACGAAGGTGACGGCGGAGCTTCTGGAATCGGCGGGGCGGCTGCGCGTCATCGGGCGCGCAGGCGTCGGCGTGGATAACATCGACGTAGCGGCGGCCACGGGACGCGGCGTCGTCGTGATGAACGCGCCGGACGGCAACACGATGACGACCGCCGAGCACACGCTCGCGCTGCTGCTCGCGCTCGCGCGGCGCGTGCCGCAGGGTCAGGCGAGTCTGAAGGCCGGGCGTTGGGAGCGCAAGAAGTTCGTGGGTGTGGAGCTGCGCGGGAAGACGCTCGGCGTCGTCGGTCTCGGGCGCATCGGCCGCGTCGTGGCGAGCCGCGCCGTAGGGTTCGAGATGAAGATTGTGGCCTTCGACCCGTTCGTCGCGCCCGAGCAGGTGCGCGAGCAGGGGATAGAGCTGGCCACGCTCGAAGAGGTCTGCGAGCGCGCCGACTTCATCACCGTTCACTCGCCGCTCACGCCGAAGACGCGCGGGCTCATCGGCGCGCGCGAATTCGCGCGAATGAAGCGCGGCGTGCGCATCATCAACTGCGCGCGCGGCGGGCTCGTGGACGAGCGCGCCCTCTACGAAGCGATCAAGGAGGGGCGCGTGGCGGGCGCGGCGCTCGACGTGTTCGAGGAGGAGCCGCCGCCGTTCGACCATCCGCTACTCTCGCTCGAAGAGGTCGTCGTCACCCCGCACCTCGGCGCTTCGACGCGCGAGGCGCAGGAGGGCGTGGCCGTCATCGTCGCCGAGCAGATGCGCGACTTCTTCCTGACGGGCGCGGTGCGCGGCGCGGTCAACCTGCCCGCGGTCGGCGCGCAGGAGTTGAAGACGCTCGAACCTTACCTGCGTCTGGCCGAGCGCCTCGGGCGCTTCCAGGCGCAGCTCGTGGACGAGCCCGTCCGCGCCGTCGAGATAGGATACGCGGGCGAGGCCGCGAGTCTCGACGCGTCTCCCGTGACGCGCGCCTTCCTGGCGGGGCTTCTGCGGAACATGAGTGCGCGCGTCAACGTCGTCAACGCGCTGCTCATCGCGGAGGAGCGCGGCATCACCGTCACCGTCTCGCACCGGCACGCGGCGACGGGGGACGCGCGCGATGCCTTGAGGACGCGCGTGAGCACGACCGCGGGCGAGCGCACGGTCGCGGGCGCGCTCTTCGGCCCGGGCGCGGACGGTCGCATCACGGAGATCGACGGGTTCCGCATCGAGGTCGTGCCGGCGGGCAACATGCTCCTGACGCGGAGCAGCGACGTGCCGGGTGTCATCGGCCGCGTTGGCACCATCCTCGGCGACCACAACGTCAACATCAGCCGCTTCCACCTCGGGCGGCGCGAGCGCGGCGGCGAGGCGATGGCCGTCATCGAGACAGACGCGCCCGTCGATGGCCCGACCCTCGAAGAACTGCGCGCCTTCGCCGCCGTCATCTCTGCCCGCAGCATCTCGCTGGAGAATCAGTAGGCAGTAGGCAGATGGCAGGAGGCAGTTGAAGACAGGAAGACTTTCTAAATCAATTCGCGGAAAAGAATCGGAGGCGGCGAGATTATCGACTCGCCGCCTCCGTTCTTGTAATGGCTTCCGCTTTCTTTAACTGCCTACTGCTATCTGCCTGCTGCTATTCGACGGCGAAGCGTGTGCGCTGCGAGGTGCTGGTCTTGGCGGCGCGGTCGATGGCGGTGATCTGTAGGACGTAGCGGCCGGGGGGGAAGGTCGAGAGGCTCAGCTCGGCCATGTAGGGGAGGCGCGTGAAGTCGGCGCCCGCGTCGGTTCTGAGCTTGCTGAGCGGGGCGGTGAAGACCGGCTGGTCGTCGCGGAAAATCTGCACCTGAAGCGCCACGTCCGGCGCACCCGCGGAGGCGGGCGCAGAGTTGTAGATGAAGGTCAGAAAGCGTATGTGCGAAGTGCGCGAGAAGCGCCGGTCAACGCTCAGGAGCACGCCGCGCTGCATCTCCTCAGGCTTTAACTGCGCCGCCTGCTGCCCCGTCGTGCGCTCGCCGAGAAAGATGCTGCTCATCGAAAACTGTCTCTTCGACTCGGGCACCTCGACCCACTGCATCGCGCTCCCGGTGCGGCCGCTGTTGGCGTCGCGCGCGGCCGCGCGCACCTGATAGAGGCCGGCCGCGAGCGGTAAGCGGAAGCTGTAGACGACGTGCTGCTGCGACTCGGGGACGAGCGGACTCGGCGTGACGCTCAGGCGTTGGCCGAACTGCTTGACGGCCTTGCCTCGGTCGTCGATGACGGCGCCGATGAGGTCGAAGTCCGCACGCTTCTGCTCGCCCGGAAGGAAGGTGAGCGCGCCGCGGTCAAGCTCGACCGAGACGGTGAGCACGCTTCCCTCGCTTTCGCCGTGGACGTACCCGACGGCCATAGAGGTCGGCAGCGCCGCCCGCGGCAGCGTCGAGTGCAGCGCCGACATCAGCTCGCGCTCGGCCGCGGAGGGCTCGCGCCCCTCGCGTGCGGCGTCGGTCTTCTTGTCACCCTTCTTCTTCTTATCGGCGCGCGGTGTTTCGGTCGGCGCGGCGCCGTTGTAGAAGCCGCGCCGGACGAGCACGCGCAGCTCGGGCCGCTCGCGCACGCTGACCTCAAGGCGCTGATACTTCGGCGAGCCGCCGCCCGTCGCCGACTCCGGCCTCCACGCCAGAAGGTAGTAGAGCGATGTCTCCTTGAGCGCGCCCGAGACGACGCGCCCGAGCGCGTTCGTGTTGACGAGCGCGCGGCCACCCGTATCGGCGGCGAGCGTGAAGAGCGGCGCTTGCATCGCGGCGATCTCGCCCCTGCTGGCGCCCGAGAGGCGGCCGCCCGGGTCGAAGTTGCCTGCCTCCGAGGCGTCGGGCTGGCCCGTGCGCAGCCCTTGCGCGTCGAGCGAGTAGATGACCACGCCGCCGCGCGCCGCCGCGTCCGAGATCGTCCGCATGCGGTCGCGCAAGGTCGAGTTGTTGTCGTCTATCAGGAATCCGTCGGAGACGAAGAAGAGCACCTTGCGGCCGGGCAGCGGGCCGAAGCCGCGCACGACCGCGGCGAGCGAGTGCAGCGTGGTCATCGCGACCGAGTTCGACTGCTGGAGGATGTTACGCGCGCGCGACTGCACCATCGACTCGGCCTGCTCGCGCTTGAGGTAGGGGTTCTCGCGGATCGCCTGCTCGACGAAGTAATCCAGCACCGAGATGTCGTGGTGGTCAACGGCCGAGGCGTGCATCTCGGTCATGGTCGGCGATTGGCCGTCACGTACGACGTAGGGGCGCGTGTTGATGCGGCCGGCCGCCGCGCGCAGCACGGCCTTGTTGTCGGTGAGCTGCGAGAGGAAGCCGACCCCCCCGCTCGCCGAGACGACGACCGCCTCGTCGTTCTGGCCGATCTCCTCGTCGATGAAGCGCTGGATGGTCTTGCGGATGTGGAGGGCGCTCGCGGGCGAGAGGTGGAGGTCGTCCACGAAGAAGACGACGGTGCGGCCGCGGTCGAGCGGGATGGCGCCGCCGCCTGCGGTCGGCCCGTAGCCGCCGCCGCGCGCCGCGGCGATCTGCGCGTCCTCGTTGATGGTGCCGGCCTTGACGCGCTCGAAGAAGACGACCTGCTGCGGCTTGCCGTCCACGCGCAACTCGAACTGCTCGGGCTTCAGGCCATCGACGAACTTGCCCGTGCCGTCGAAGACCATCACGTCGGTCTGCACCAACTCGGCGCTGATGCGCACGACCTCCTCGTCGTCTTTGGCTGGCGGCGCGGGCGCGTCCGGTTGCTGCGCGCGCGCGGGCGCGAGGAGGCAGAGTGCGGCGAAGAGCGCGGCGGCGAGGCGCGGTCGGCAGAGTCTTTTGGAGAGCATGGTGGAGAATCCCTGTCCGGAGCCGCTCTGGGGTGACGGCGTCAGAATCTTAACACGCGTGCGGCGCGCGGGGGGAGGGAAAACCGGCGCCGGGGCTAAAAATCGAGCCCGAAACTTTCCCGACCGAAGTCCGTATAAGTTCGCGTCCAATATCCACATTCCTGAATACTTAAAAGTTGAGCGAACAACAACCCACACTCAGACTTGAAGGCGTGACAAAGCGCTTCGGCGAGTTCACGGCCGTAGACGGGTTGAGCCTGACCGTGAGCCCCGGGCGCATCTTCGGCCTGCTCGGGCCGAACGGCGCGGGCAAGACCACGACCATCCGCATGATCGTCGGCATCACGCGGCCCGACGAGGGCTCGGTCGAGCTGTTCGGACGGCCGCTGACGCCCGAGTTGCAGAACCGCATCGGCTACCTGCCTGAGGAGCGCGGCCTCTACAAGCGGATGCGGGTCGGCGACCAGCTCAAGTTCTTCGCCGAGCTGAAAGGCTTCTCGGGGCGCGAGGCGGAGGAGGCGCTCGACCGCTGGTTCGAGAAGGTGAAGCTCTCGGACTGGAAGCGCAAGAAGGCGTCCGAGCTGTCGAAGGGGATGCAGCAGAAGATACAGTTCATCGCCGCGGTGCTGCACGACCCTGACCTCCTCATCCTCGACGAGCCCTTCTCGGGACTCGACCCCGTCAACGTCGAGCTTCTGAAAGACCTCGTGCTCGGGCTGAAGTCGGCGGGCAAGACCATCATCTTCTCGACGCACCAGATGGAGGTGGCCGAGCGCATCTGCGACGACATCTGCCTCGTCAACCGCTCGCGCAAAATCCTCTCCGGCAGCATCCGCCAGATCAAGAGCAGCTTCGGCCGCAACTCGGTCGCCCTGCGTTTCGAGGGCGGCGACGGCGTGCTCGAAGACCCGCAACTAATCGCCTCGGTCGTGCGTCACAGCGACGATCTTGAGGCGCTGCTCGCGCCGGGCGCCGACGCGCAGGAGTTACTGAGACGGCTGCTCGCAGCGGGCGCGCGCGTCACGCGCTTCGAGCTGGTCGAGCCCTCGCTGCACGACATCTTCATCGAGAAGGTGGGCGGCGATGAGGGAATGAGAGGGGGCGTATGAAAAAGTTCCGCGCAGTCCTCAAACGCGAGTACGTCCAGCGGGTGCGCAGCCGCATGTTCGTCATCGTCACCCTCGGCGCGCCGCTCATGTTCGCGCTCTTCACGGTCGTCCCCATTCTCATTGCCGGCATTAAGGCGGGCGGCCCCTCGCGCGTCGCCGTCGTTGACGAGACGGGCCGCATGTACGCGCGCGTCCGCGACTCGCTCAAGAGCGCGCCGGCCGGCCGCAACGACGATGACGACGACGAGGAAGGGGCAGAGGCAGCGCAGGGCGCGATGAACCAGAACTCGCGCGCGCGGATGGAGCAGGCGGCGAAGTCGGTGCCGCAGAGCTATGAGGTCGAGGAGGTCTCGGCCGAAGGCCGTACGCTCGAAGAGGTCAAGGCACAGCTCGACGAGCGTGTCAGTCGCGACGAGCTGAGCGGCTACCTCATTCTCCCGCCGGACGTGCTGGAGGGCGGCGAGGCGGAGTATCACACGCGCAACGTCGGCGACGTGTTCACGATGAGGCAGGTCAGGAACGCGCTCACGCGTGCGGTGCGCGACGCGCGGCTCGACGCGCGCGGCGTCGGCCCCGAGGTGATGCGCGCCGTCAATCGGCCCGTCAACATGAAGACCACGAAGGCCGGCGGGGGCGGCGGCGAGGCCGACCGCGGGCAGGGCTTCTTTCTGGTCTTCGGCGCGGGGTTCGTCATCTACCTGACCATCCTCATGTACGGCCAGGTCGTGCTCGGCGCCGTCATCGAGGAGAAGGAGACGCGCATCGCAGAGATTCTGTTCTCCTCCATCCGTCCGTTCACGTTGATGGCAGGCAAGCTGGTCGGGGTCTCGCTCGTGGCCTTGACGCAGTTCGCCATCTGGGGCTTAGCCTTCGCCGGCCTCGGCGCCTACTTCGCAGAGCGTGGCGCCTCGGTCGCCATCCCGCAGGTGTCGGCCGGCGTCTACGCCTATGTCATGCTCTTCTTCCTGATGGGCTACTTCATCTACGCGACTCTGTACGCGCTGGTCGGGTCGATGGTGACGACCTCGCAGGAGGGCGGGCAGCTCGCAATGCCCATCATCCTGCTGCTCGTCGTCGGCTTCTACCTCGCGTTCCCGGTCATCCGCAGCCCTAACTCTTCGTTCGCCGTCTGGGTCTCGCTCGTGCCCTTCTTCGCGCCCATCACGATGCTCATCCGCATCGTCGCGGCCGAGCCGCCGCTCTGGCAGATCGCGCTCTCGCTGGGGTTGGGCTTTGCGACCGTGGCGCTGATGCTCTGGATAGCAGGGCGCGTCTACCGCGTCGGTATGCTCATGTACGGCAAGCGCGCCACCATCCCCGAGATGCTCAAGTGGGTGCGGCAGCCTTGAACGACTTATGGCTATCGAGATAGAGAAGAAGTACAGGCTTGAGCCCGAGCAGGTCGAGCCGCTGCGCCGAAGGTTGAAGGAGGCCGGCGCAGAAGGGGAAGGGCCGGCGGAGTTCGAGGAGAACGTCATCTACACGGGGCCGGGGCTCGACCCGGCGCGGCGCGTGCTGCGCCTGCGACGCAAGGGCGCGCGTGCAATCTTCACGTTCAAGGAGCGCGACCTCTCCGGCTCTCCCATCAAACGACAGCGCGAAGAGGAGACCGAAGTGTCCGATGCCGGCGCGTTGGCGTCGATCCTCAAAGCGCTCGGCTATCGGCCCGTGCTTGTCTACGAGAAGCGTCGAGAGACTTGGCGCGTCGCGGGCGCCGAGGTGGTCATCGACGAGCTGCCCTTCGGACTCTTCGTCGAGATCGAGGGCGACGAGGAGCGCATCTTGGAAGCCGAGCAGCTTCTCGGGCTCGGCGGCGCCGAAGCAGAGCACGCACCTTACCCCGAACTGACCCTGCGCCACGGGACGAAGCGCGGCGACGTAACCGAGTCGCGTTTCTGAAACACACTAAGAAGCCTTTCTCGACTCTTGAGAAGCCCTTCTCATCTTTTGAGAAGCTTTCTCAACATTAGAGAAGCCTTTTTCAGCAGTTGAGAAGTCATTCTCAAGAGTCGAGAAAATTTCTCAACATTAGAGAAGCCTTTCTCGGCAGTTGAGAAGTCATTCTCAAGAGTCGAGAAGTCTTTCTCACCTTTTGAGAGATGTTCTCAAAAGATGAGAAGCACTTCCCAACTCTTGAGAAACTTTCTCAAGAGTTGAGAAGTGCTTCTCAACATTAGAGAGCGTCTCTCTAAGCCGGAGAATCCCTGTCTAAAGTTTGGGTCGCGGGGTCAGAGTCAGGAGGCTTGTGAGAGTTAAAGTTGAAGGCTGTCAGGGGAGCTGCACCGGGCGCTCGCGCTCGCCGGGGCCGGGCTCGGGGGAGGGGAAGATGTCCGAGAAGTCGTAGATGATGCCGCCGTCGTCCTCCACCACCGGCGTCGCCGCGCCCTGCAAAGCCATCCGCTCCAGCGCCGCGCGGCTCTCCTCAATGCCGACTCGGCAGTGGAGCGCGACCATCCCCACGGTCAGACGGCAGCCCCTCGCCTCGGCGAGTTGCAGGATTCTGTTTTCGAGATCGACGTTCGGTTGCGCGGGCTCGCGGCGCATGAACTTCCACGCGACGAAGATGCCGCCCGCGGCCAGCCCGCCGAAGAGGACGATCATCCCGACCAGCACCCCGACTTCTTTCGCCTCGCGGTTAATGACGAGGTCGAAGAAGGCGGCGACGACGAAGAAGAGACTAATGAGGGCGACGCCGATACTCAGGATGCCGCAGCCGTAGCGGAACACGCCGGGCGCCGACCCTGTCGGCTTCTGTAGTTGGTTGGGGGTCATCAGAGACTTGCCGGCGACACGATGTTCGTCGAGCGAGCGGCGAGTATAGTCGGCGGTCAGCGAGCTTTCAAGTCGGACACGCCGAGATAAAAAGAATGGCCCGCGCGAAGTTGGTTCGCGCGGGCCATTCCTTCGTTGCCGTCCAAAGTCCGGCGAACGACCGACTACATACCCATGCCGCCGCCCATGCCGCCCGGCATCGCGGGGGCCTTGTCGTCCTCGGGCAGCTCGGAGATGAGCGCCTCGGTCGTCAGCATGAGGCCGGCGATGGACGCCGCGTTCTGGAGCGCCGAGCGCGTCACCTTGGCCGGGTCGATGACGCCCGCCTCGACGAGGTCCTCGAACGTCTCGGTGGCCGCGTTGTAGCCGTAGGACTCCTTCTTGGCCTCGCGCACCTTCTCGACGATGACCGCGCCCTCCTTGCCGGCGTTCTGCACGATCTGGCGCAGCGGCTCTTCGAGCGCGCGGCGGACGATGGTCACGCCGATCTGCTCGTCGGCGTCGCCCTCGCCCTCCTCGTTGGCGCGGAACTTGTCGAGCGCCTTGGCCGCGCGCACCAGCGCGACACCGCCGCCCGGGACGATGCCCTCCTCGACGGCCGCGCGCGTGGCGTGCATCGCATCCTCGACCCGCGCCTTCTTCTCCTTCAGCTCGGTCTCGGTCGCGGCGCCGACGCGGATGACCGCGACGCCGCCGACGAGCTTCGCCAGACGCTCCTGCAACTTCTCGCGGTCGTAGTCCGACGTGGTGTCCTCGACCTGCGCGCGGATGGTCTTGACGCGCGCCTGCACGTCGGCGTCCTTGCCCGCGCCGTCCACGATGGTCGTGTTGTCCTTGTCGATGGTGATCTTCTTGGCGCGGCCCAGGTCGTCGAGCTTGATGTTCTCAAGCTTGATGCCGAGGTCTTCCGAGATGACCTTGCCGCCCGTCAGGATGGCGATGTCTTCGAGCATCGCCTTGCGGCGGTCGCCGAAGCCGGGCGCCTTGACGGCCGCGACGTTGAGCGTGCCGCGGAGCTTATTGACGACGAGCGTCGCGAGCGCCTCACCCTCGACATCTTCCGCGATGATGAGCAGCGGCTTGCCGAGCTTCGCGATCTGCTCCAACAGCGGGAGCAGGTCCTTCATCGACGAAATCTTCTTCTCGTTGATGAGGATGAGCGGGCTGTCGAGCACGGACTCCATCCGCTCGGGGTCGGTCACGAAGTAGGGCGAGAGGTAGCCGCGGTCGAACTGCATACCGTCAACCACGTCCAGCTCGGTCTCCATCGTGCGCGACTCTTCGACCGTGATGACGCCGTCGCGGCCGACCGTCTCCATCGCCTTGGCGATCATCTCGCCGATGGTGCGGTCGCCGTTGGCGGAGATGCTGCCGACCTGAGCGATCATGTCGCCCTTGACCGGCTTCGACATCTTCTTGATCTCCTCGGTGGCGCGCTCGACGGCCTTGTCGATGCCGCGCTTGAGGGCCATCGGGTTGGCGCCCGCCGCGACCGTCTTCACGCCCTCGCGGAAGATGGCCTGCGCGAGCACGGTCGCCGTGGTCGTGCCGTCGCCCGCCACGTCCGAGGTCTTCGACGCGACCTCGCGCACCATCTGCGCGCCCATGTTCTCAAGGCTGTCCTTCAGCTCGATCTCCTTGGCGACGGTGACGCCGTCCTTGGTGATGGTCGGGCTGCCGAACTTCTTGTCGAGGACGACGTTGCGCCCCTTCGGCCCGAGCGTGATCTTAACCGCGTCCGCCAACTGGTTGACGCCGCGCAGAATTGCCGCGCGCGACTCCTCACCGTGAATTACTTGCTTTGCCATAACAATCTCTTCTCCTTCGATATCACGACTGCAAAGATGCTTGACACTGAAAAGACGGCCGCAGTCGTAAGACTACTTGCCGCCCTTCTTGCCGCCCGAGGCCGCGCCGGCCCTCTCGATGACGCCGAGGATTTCGTCCTCGCGCATGATGAGGAACTCCTCGCCGTCGAGCTTGATCTCCGAGCCGCTGTACTTGCCGAAGAGCACGCGGTCGCCTTCCTTCACGTCGAGACCGATGCGCGTGCCGTCGTCCTTGCGCTTGCCTTCGCCGACGGCGATGACCTCGCCCTCCTGCGGCTTCTCCTTCGCCGAGTCGGGGATGATGATGCCGCCGCGCACCTGCTCGCCTTCTTCGATGCGCTTGACGATCACGCGGTCGTGCAGTGGTTTGATGTTGGTCGCCATAATGCTCCTTTCCAGGTTCTGTGTGATGATTATTGGGTTTGATTGCCTTCCGGGCCGCTAACGAAAACGCCGTGGTTTTGCTCAGAAAAACGTCAATCTTTAGCACTCCCTTTGAAGGACTGCTAAAAATATAGCACTTGCACGTCCTTTGTCAACCTGTGGGTTTTTCGTCAGAAACAGAATCTCCGGGCAGACCGGCTAAAGGCGTCTGCCCGGAGATTCTGTGCAAGGCGGCGGCTGTTCTTAGAGGGCGTCGTGCTCAGGCTTGGAACTGAAAGCCCTGGAAATCGAAGTTCCCGAAGTTATTGGCGGCGAAGGCGAACTGCTGGCCGCTGAAGGCTGCAACTTCGAACCCGCGGAAGCTAACGTTCCTGCCGTAGAAAGCAGTGAAGTTGTCGGCGTCGAAATTGGTAACGGTGAACGTTTTGGCTTCGCCTTTGGTTGCTAGGCCGAAGACCACCGCCACCAACAGCGCCAGGCTCAGTAACGCCAGCGCGGCTCTTTTTCTCAACGTGTTTCTCATCGCTTTTGCCCCTTCTCCTTGTAACAAGGACTGTATTCCCCATCATCCCGCATCGTTTTCGAGTCAGGGGAGCTACTCTCTTTAGAATCCGCATTGGGTAGTATCCAATGCATCACTCATCATCTCCTCAGCGAACAGGTGAGAAGAAAGGTGGTCGGGACGGACGGCGAGCAGCCTGAAGTCCCGGAGGACTTTACCTGCATAGACCCCGGGCAGCAGCCCCTCGTATTTGACTTACTGAATAATCACAGTCAGGGCGACGAGGGAACCGCCCTGACACACCTCAAGACGACCGAAAGCGCGGGAGGGTTTGAAGTCTTCAAACCCTCCCACCCCCCCATAATGACCCGCGGATGGTTTCTCAACTCTGCCGAGCGAGTAGCGAGTTCACACAGACCTCTTCAGCACTTCCGAAAGCTCACCCTTCCAACGCCTACGGCACAAACGCCTCCACACGTCGCGCCCCTTTAAATCCGTAGGGGGCGTTGATAAATCCTGCGGCTATTTCGTCAAAGAGGTGGTGGCAGAGAGAAGCCACCTGACCACGCGCAGCGAATCACCTGTGCGTGACGGTAACACGACGACAGTTGAGAAGGAGGCACCATGCTTACGAAATTAGTGAGACTGCTAGAAAGACTGACGGCTGCCCTGCTCGGCAGCTTGGGTGTGGGCGTACAAGTCACGAACGTCATGATATGTGTTCTCGTGATACTGCTGGGGCCGGCATTTATCTTTAGCTTCATTCCCCAATAAATAATAGAAACAGGTAACTCGCGCTCAGACCGGGAGGGCCGGCATGTCGATTGACATGCCGGCCCTCCTGCTTTCCCGACCAGTTTCCTCTTAAACTATCCCGACGTTCTTGAACAGGCGACAATCCGAGGGTTTAAGACGGGAGTTTAGCGTTTGCGGCGGGCGGCGGGTTTGCGTGGGCGGTGGTGGTTGGAGGCGGCGGCGCGCTCCTGCGTGCGGTAGCCGGCAACGCGCTTCGAGAGCGTGTTGCGGTGGATGCCGAGCGTGGCGGCCGTGCGCGAGAGGTGCTCCTTGTGGCGGGCGAGCGCCTTCTGGATGTAGAGCTTCTCGAACTCTTCGAGGGCCTCGTCGAGCATGATCTGGCCGTCGAGCATCTCGTCAATCAGGGCTTCGAGCCGAGCGCGCATAGGCATTTGGGGGTTCGCTCCGTCGGTACAGATAAAGTCTCAATGGGCGCCCGGTTCTCGACGCCCGCAGGCGCTCAGGCGAAAAGGTGCTGGTACTGCGCGAGGAAGCGCGCGCGCACCTCGGACGAGGTGCAGAGCGCGAGCAGCCGCGCGCCCTCGGCGAGCGCGGGGCCGGTGCGCGCCCGCGCGACTGCCTCAAGCTTGACGGGGAAGGCCGTCAGCGCGAGGTAGACGACCGAGCAGACGGCCACGCCGCGTACGAGGCCGAAGCCCGCGCCGAGCACGCGGTCGAACCACTGGAGCTTTGCGCGCTTGAGGCCCGCGCGCGCATAGTGGCCGAGGATGAACCCGAGGGCCAGCACGACGCCCACCATCAGAAGAAAGCCCGCGGCGTAACCCGTCTCAACCGACTCAATCAAGCCCAGGCCGCGCAGGAAGGCGCCGGCCTGCTCGTATGTGTGCGACGCGACGAAGAAGCCGACCACGAGCCCGACGCTCGCGATCAGCGCGCGCACGAACCCGCGCAGGGCGCCCGAGGCCACCGATGCCCCGACGATTGCAAGCACGAACAGGTCGAAGAAAGTCATGGGCATTTTTGATTTCAGCTTTTTGATTTTCGATTTGTGAGACCATTTCTTAAATCGAAAATCAAAAAGCTGAAATCGTAAATCTTAAAGCGTCTTTCCCGTCAAGAGTCTATAGGCTTCGAGGTAGCGGTCGGTCGTGGCGGCGGCGACTTCCGTGGGGAGCGGCGGGGCGGGAGGCCGCTTGTCCCAGTCGAGCGTTTCGAGGTAGTCGCGGACGAACTGCTTGTCGAAGGAGGGCTGGGAGTGGCCGGGCTCGTAGGCTGCCGCGGGCCAGAAGCGGGAAGAGTCGGGCGTCAGCGCCTCGTCGATGAGCAGGATGCGGCCCTCCGGGTCGAGCCCGAACTCGAACTTGGTATCGGCGATGATGATGCCGCGACCGCGCGCGTAGGTTTCGGCGTCGTGGTAGAGCGCGAGCGCGGTGTTACGCAGATTCGTCGTCGCTTCTTCGCCGACGATCTCGCGCATACGCTCTTCGCTGATGTTCTCGTCGTGGCCGGTCTCGGCCTTCGTCGCGGGCGTAAAGATCGGCGCGGGTAGTTTGGCTGACTCCCGCAGGCCCTCCGGCAAGCGGTGGCCGCAGACCTCGCCGGTGGCGAGGTAGTCCTTCCAGCCGGAGCCGGCGAGGTAGCCGCGCACGACGCACTCGACGGGGAAGACCTCTGTGCGGCGCACGAGCATCGAGCGGCCGCGGAGCAGTTCGGCCGAGGCGCGCACGGGCTCGGGCATCGAGTTCACGTCCGTGGTGACGAGGTGATGCGGCGTGATGTGCGCGAGGCGCGCGAACCAGAAGGCGGAGAGCGCGGTCAACACCTCGCCCTTGTGCTCGATCTGCGTGGGCAGCACGCAGTCGAAGGCGGAGATGCGGTCGGTGGCGACGATGAGAAGGTGCGAGTCGTCCACCTCGTACACGTCGCGCACTTTGCCGCGCCGCGCGAGCCTGAGCCCGGGGAGGGAAGTCTCAGCGACTGTCGGAGTGCCGGTCATGTCTCTGGTCAAAGTCAGCCTTAGGACGGTTTGTGCGAAAGCGGGAGCCCCCAGGGCGTGCGGGATTGTGCTCGCGCGTCCCGATTTTTGTCAAGAGTTAAAGCTGTGAACCGTGACAAGAGGAAGTCCCGGTTGTCTCTTGTCACGGTTCACGATTCACGGCTTTTGCATTTCTTCGCGGAGCCGGCGAATCTGCGCGGCGTGGTTGTGTGCGTGGTCGGCGTAGATGCGGAGCCAGTCTTCGGCGGTGTAGCGGCCGGACTCGGTGTGTGTGCCGGCACGCGACCAGTCGGCGTCGGACATCTGGTCGAGGAGTTGGCCGGTGGTGGCGCGGGCGCCGCGCAGGGCGTCGAGCGCGGGCTCGACGGGCCGCTCGTTGTAGCGCAGGCTCACGGCGTACAGCTCCTGGTCGTAGCCCTGTATCTGCGGGTCGTCTTCGGTCAGGAGTTTTCGCAGGCGGATGGCGCTGTTCATCTCGCTGTCGGCGAGGTGCTGGACGACCTCGCGCGCGCTCCACTTGCCGGGGATGGGGTGGGCCGAAAGCGAATCCTCGTCGAACCCTTCGAGGCTCCGCGCGACCTCGTCGTAACCGGCCTTGTACTGCTCGATGAGCGCCTGTCGTTCTTCGTTCGTCATGATGACTCCTTAGTCGTCGGGGGTGTCTGTGACCGCTGTCGCTTGGTTGTAAATATCACACGCGCGGCGGCTTTGAAAGGGCGACCGTCCCGGTCTCGGGGGCTTCGGCGTTTGTCCCGTGCCGGACAGTGGCGCGGGCCGAAGATTATTTATTGCTTGAGTTTAGTCGGCCGGTTCGCTATAGTCTTTGATGTCCCAGGGCGCGCGCCCGCTGTGGCGCTCCCCTTAACCGTTCCGCGATGACTCAAAAATCTGCCACCGCCATTCCCGACGTGAAGGATACTGGTGAAGAGAAGATCGAGGCGGGCGAGCGCAAGCTCAAGCTCCTCATCATCGAGGATGATGAAACTATCCTCGAACTCATCTCCGAGCATTTTTCGCGCACCGGCTACACGGTGCAGACGGCGGAAGACGGTTTGGCAGGCGTCCAGGCGGCCTTAAACGACCGTCCCGACGCCATCGTCCTCGACCTCATGCTTCCCAAAATGGATGGGCTGGCCGTCTGCCGTGAGATACGGGAGAAGGCGCCTTACATCCCGATCCTGATGCTGACGGCCAAGGACGACGTGGTTGACAAGGTGCTCGGGCTGGAGATGGGCGCGGATGACTACATCACCAAGCCCTTCGTCCTGCGCGAGCTTGAGGCGCGCCTCAAGAGCGTGATGCGACGGATGCGCGCCGCCTCGCGCTCCGAGACGAGCGAAGATGCCCCCATTCTCAGGGGCCGTCTCCGCATCGACCCGGCCAAGCGTGAGGTGACGGTCGGCGACCGGCAGGTCGAACTTACGCCCAAAGAGTTTGAGCTGCTCCGGCTCTTCGCCTCCAACCCCGGCCGCGTCTTCCCGCGGAAGTACCTCCTGGAGAAGATTTGGGACTACTCCTACGAGGGTTACGACCGCACGATTGACTCGCACATCAACCGCCTGCGGGCCAAGATCGAAGACAACCCCGAGAACCCGCAGATGGTCCTGACCGTCTGGGGCATCGGTTACAAGTTCAGCGACGAACAGCGCTGAAGGGTTCCATCCCGAAGAAGGCCGCCAGAGCCTTCCGTCAAAAGGGCGACGAGCAAGCAATCCCCAGCTCGCGACCTTTCTAATCCCTAAAGACTTCAGACGGTCTTACCCACCGGCGGGCGCACACGCCCGGAAGTAAAACTATGAACAAGGAATCGACCGGACACGACTTTGCCGTGCTCTTCAAGACGTGGAGCCGCAGCGCGCTCGGCTCGCGCTGCGTGCGGCTCGGCCTCGTCGCCGCGGCGGGCGTCTCGCTCGCCCTGAGCGGGCCGGAGCAGCCCCTCGCGCAGCAGCGCTACAGGGAGACACCCGTCACCGTCACGAGCGTCTCTTCGTCGGGCAACACCGTCTCGATCTCCGCGGACGGCTCGCTCAACCGTGCGCAGACGTGGCAGGACGCCGAAGGGTTCCACATCGTGCTCGTCAACGGGCAGGCGTCGGGCTCGACGCGCGGCGTGAAGGTGCAGCGCGTCGGCAACTCGCTTGAGCTGGTCGTGCCCGTCAAGCGCGGCGCGAGCGTGACCGTGCAGCCGCGCGGCAACCGCCTCGACCTTGTCGTCACGGGCGGCGCGCTCAACGTCGAGAATTTCCCGGTCGAGCAGCAGCCGTCCCGCGCCGAGCGCGCACAGGGTCGCGGCCAGTCAGCCCCGCGCGAGGAGGCGTCAGTCGAGGCGCCCGTACGCGCGCAGCAGCCGAAGTCGGAGTCGAAGCGCCGCGGCGCGGCCGAGCCTTCCGCGCCCGAGTCGGAGCAGCCCGGGCCGCAGCCTTCGGCAGTCGAACCCTCTACACCCGCCCCGTCGAACGTTCAGGCAGAGACGCCCGCGACTGCGCCGGCCGAGGCGGTCAACTCCGTCGTCCCCGCGCCGCCGCAGTCGGACAACCCGACCGTCGCGCAGCCGGCCGAGTTGAATGTCGAGAATGAGAAGGCCGAAGGTCTCCTGTCATACCTCCTGTCACTTCCGTCGCTGTTCGCGGTGGTCGGCATCGGCCTCGTGGGCTCGGTCGGCATGTTCGTCAGGCGCAGGCGCGCGCGCGACGTTGATGACAGTGATGCGGTCGAGACGAAGAACGAACGCGCTGCGGAGAAGTCTGCGAAACCTTTCGAGCATTTCAAGGGCGACCGGCGCAAGTCCGACATCACCGTCCCCTTTGAGCGCCGCAAGGGTGGCCGCGGCGCGGAGGACACGGCGACGCGGCGTGGGCACGAACTGGCCGGCGAAGGCGTCGGAGCCCATCCGGAGCACAGCCTTGAGCTGAAGTTTCAAGCGGACGCGCCTGCTCTCGCCTACGGCTCGTATCAGATCGAGCAGGAGGTCGCGAGCCTCATCGCGGGCGGCGCGCACAGCATCGAAGTCCTCGCCTCGCGCGCGGCGGACGACCGACGCGCCGTCGAGACCTCTCTGCTCAAGGCCCTGCGCGCCCGCGAGACGGACGAAGACGGACGCCGCCGCGCGCGCATGGCGCTCGAAGACTACGGCTTCGTTGCGCGCTCGTGCGCCACGCTCCTGCTCAGCAGCGAGACCTTCGAGCGTGTGAGCGCCGCGCAGGCGCTCGGCGACATGAAGAGCGCGCAGGCACTCCCGTTCCTGACCGAGGCGCTCTACGACCACGACCCGCTCATCCGCACCGAGTGCGTCCAGAGCCTCGGCGCGCTCGGCCTGCCCACGGCCATCGGCGCCCTGCTCGACGTGGCACGCCGCCATCAGGACATCCCGGCCGCCGTGCTCGGCCCGGCGCTCACCGCCTGCTCGGTCGAGTCCTTAGAGCTTGACCGGAACGCACCCGCATTCGCGCACACGCAGCTCGATGCACAGGAGCCGGAGGGGCCGGGCACGGACGTGCGCTCGCTGATGCCCGCGCCCGACTACGAGGAGTTGCCCGATTCGGTCGATGACGAGACGCTGAGCGTGGCCCTCGTCCGCATCGAGAGCACGGACGCGGAGTCGCGCGTCAACGCCGCGCAGAACCTCGCGCAGTTCCAGGTGCGCCGCGCGGTCTCGGCGCTCGTGTTGGCCGCGCGCAACGACGCCGAAGACTCTGTGCGCGCGGCGGCCGTCAACAGCCTCGGGCTCATCAACCACGAGTCGGTCTTCGCCAGCATCATCATCGCGCTCGCCGACGAAGCGCGCGAAGTCCGCGCTGCGGCCGCGCGCGCCCTCTCGCGCCTCGGCTTCGAGCGCGCAGAAGCCTACGTCCGCGTCGCGGAGACGGCCGACCCGCACACCCTGCGCGACGTGGCGCAAGCGTGCGTCAAGGCGGGGCTCGCGGCGCAGGCCGTCGGCCGCCTGTCGAGCGAAGACCGGCGGCAGGCTTACGAAGCGTTCTCGCTGCTCTCGCTCTGCGTCGGCAGCGGCGAGGTAGGGCCGGTGCTCGACGCCATCGGGTCGCACCGCGACGACGAGTCGAGCCTGACCTGCGTTCAGTTGCTCGGCGACTCGCTCACGCCCGAAATCTGCGAGCACCTGCGGCGGCTCGCGGCCGAGAGCGGGATGCCCGGCAGGGTGCGCCGCTCCATTCTCGAAACGGTCGAACGTGCGGCGCGCACGCAGTTGGTCTAAGCCGTGTGACCTCGCGTCCGCACCGGATTTGTTTTGGTGACAACCCGGCCGCGCTATAGCATAATGGCGCCGCCCGCAACCCTTTTCCCGGGACCGTAGCGATGCCCCTGAAGTCCGGCTCACACATGCACAGATATATAAGAACGCAACTGCTCGCCGCGCTCGTCGCGGCGCTGGCGCTCTCCGCTCTTCTTCTGGCCGGGGGCGCGAGCGCGCAGCGCGCGACGCGTCAAGGAAACGACAACGCCTCCGGCGGCGCCAAGTCGAAGCGCGTCGTAGGCGTTCGTAGCAGCGACACCAGCAACGGTTCGCGCGTGACGATCACGGCCGACGACACGCTCAAGGACTACTCGGCCTACCGCAGCGGCGACCGCTTCTACGTCGTGCTGCCGAAGTCCGCGGCCGGCGCGCGCGGGGGCGGCTCGGGCCGTGGCTACAGCGACATGCAGGTGCAGCAGCGCGGCGACTCGGTCGTGCTCTCCTACCGCGTTCAGCCCGGCGCGAAGCCGCGCGTCGAGCAGAAGTTCAACCGACTCGACGTGGTCTTCGACGTGCCCGGCGACGCAGGACAGCCGCCCGCGACGAACAGCACCGCTCGCCAGCAGCAGCAACAGCAGACCCCGCCGGCCGAGACCAGACCAACCCCTGCACAGACGAACAATCAGGCACAGGCCGCGACCAAAGCGCCCGGCGCGAACCCCACGCCCGAGCGCCGCCAGCCCACAGCCGAAGAGACGGCGAGGGCTCAGGCGGCGAACTCTGAGGCTGCCAACACGACCCAGCCCGGCGTCACGCCCGTACAGCCCGGCACGCCCGCAGACGCTGCGGCGCAGAACCCCGCAACGACTTCCGCGGAGCCAACGCCGGAGGCGGCGACGGCTGCAACGCCCGCCGTCGAGCCGCAGGTCGCGCAGGCGCAACCGCCCGCGCCGGTCGCGCCCATCACCACGAGTCAGCCCGCGGTCGGGACTCAGACCGGCAGTTCGCTCGGCACCTTCCTGATTCGGAACTGGGCGCTGGCGCTCGTCTTCGCGCTGGTCGTCGTCGGCCTCGGGCTCGTCTTCGCCGCGCGTCGCGCCACCTCGGGTGCGCCCGCGCCGGTCGAGGGATTGGATGAAGCGTCCGCCGCGAAGCTCGAAGAGCCGCGCCCCTCGCGCGCGAAGGAGGCCACGGCAAAAGCACTCAGGGACGCGTCGGCCGCCGCGCAGGCTTCCACGCTCAACGCGACGAAGACTTCGTCCGTCATCACACCCGAACCCGTCGTCACGCCTGAACCCGTCGTCACGCCTGAACCCGTCGTCAGCAAGGCTGAGCCCGTGAGCGCGGCCGAGCCTGTAAGCGCGGCCGAGACCGTCAGCACACCCGAGGCGTCGGGCGCGGACGTGAACCCGCTCACGGCCGCTACGGCTCTCGCAGGCGGCGCGGCCGCCGCAAAGTCGAGGAAGCTGTCGAGGAAAGAGGCGAGGCAGGAGGCCAAGCGGAAGAAGAAGGGTGGGCGCGTCGAAGAGCCCGCGGACGAAGAGCAGTTTGTCGCCGCGCCGTTCGCAGAAGAGGCTTCGGCCGTCGAGCCCGTCGCCGAACAGACGCTCGTCCACGAAGAGACTCCGGTAGAAACTACTCCCGTCGAAGAGACTGTCGTCGAAGCTCCTCCCGTCGAAGAGACCGTCCTCGAAGAAGAGCCGGCCGAAGTCGCGCAGGCCGCCACGACCGAAGAGGTCGCCGAAGTTGTGCCCGCGCCCGCGGCCGCCGAGCATTTTGTCGCGCCCGTCGTCGAGACGGCCGAGCCCGAGCAGTTTGAAGTCGCAGCGCCGAGCTTCGAGACGGCGGCGCCGGCCTTCGTCACTCCTGAAGTCGAGACCGCCGAAATCGCTCCCGTCGAGCCCGCGGCGGCCGAGCCTTCCGTCGCGGAGACGGAAGCGCCCGCGCCCGTCACGGAGATTGAGCCGGCCTTCACGCCCGACCCCGAACGTGTGCTGGCCGAGACCCATCAACTGCTCGAAGGGCAAGATTACGACCGCGCGGTCGTCGGCTCGCGCGACGCGATGGCGCGGCAGATGATCGCTGCGGAGCTGCTCTCGGCGCTCGCCGGCCGCAACGCTTTGAAGCGTGAGCGCGCGGGCACGGCCTTCGTCGAACATGGCTACTACGACGAGACGGCGCGCGACCTGCGCGAGGCCGACGCGCCCGCGGAGCGTTCGGCTGCGGCGCGCTCGCTCGCCATCCTCGGCGACCGTAAAGCCACGCCGCTGCTCATCGCCGCGCTCGAAGACCCCGTCTCAGATGTGCGCCGCGCGGCCGTCGAAGCACTCGGAGCGCTGCGTGACCCGTCGGCCGTCGAAGCGCTCGAAGCCCTCCTCGAACGCGAGAGGACTGAGCGTAACCGCATCCCCCCGCGCGTCATCCGCACCGCCGTCGAGTCCTGCCGCGAAGGCTTCGCGCAGACTCCGGCCGCCGAAACGCAGACCGCCATCCCCGCCGTCGAGGCGAGCGCAACCGTCCCTGCCTTCGAGCCCGCGCCCGTCGAAGAGGCCGCGGGGGTTGTTGACGCGCTGCCGGCCGAAGAGCCCGCGCCCGTCGGCTTCGAACACGAAGACGAGACTGCGACGTTCGAGGTCGCAACGATTGAAACAGCCGCTGTCGAAACTGCGCCGGAGCCCTCGGCCGATACAGTCGCGCCCGAAGCGTACGGAGAGACCAACATCTCCATCACGCCCTTTGTCGATGAATCCTTCGCGGCCGAGCCGTCTATCGCGGCCGAGCCCGCGGCCGAGGCGACCGGCGAGCCGGCGCACGTCCCCGAGCCCGTCCGCGCCGAAGAGGCTTTCGAGACGACCGCGGAGACCGCCGTCGAGCCCTTCGTCGAACACGAACGGCTGTTTGTCGATCTTGAAGAAGCGACGCCCGAGGCGCTTGAAGAGGTCGGCATCGAGCCCGCCGCCGAGCAGGTTGAGGAGGTCTCGACGGTCGAAACTCTCGAACTGCTGCCGGGAGAGTCCGGCCCGGCTCCAATGTTCGACGCGGGCGTTGACGAAGCCACGCGCGAGGTCGAGCCCGTCGCGGCCGACACGTCGAAAGAGTTGGCCCCGTCCGCGGGCGAGTGGTTCGACTTCGACATCAGCGAGATGGGCGGCGAGAGCCAGCCCGCGGCCGACGCGACGATGGTCGAGGCGACGCTCACGCACGAGCCATCGGCGACCGAGCCCGTCTTCGAGACCTCGTCCGGTGAGACGCTTGCGGCCCTGCCCGCCGTTGAAGAAGTCGAAGAGGTCACCCTCGTCACCGAGCCGCAGGCCGAAGTGACCCGCGACATCGAAGTCGCCGACATAACCGCAGAAGCTCCGCCCGTCGCGTACGAGCCGGAGCCCGCGCCCGTCGTACACGAGCCCGCGGCCGAGGCGCGCGAGAAGGGGCTCGCGCCCTTCGACGAGCTATCGACCGTCCCCGCTTCCATCCAGCAGCGCATCGCGAGCAGCGACGCACACGAGCGCGCCAACGCCATCGTCGAGCTGTCGCACGTGGACACGGATGAGGCGTTCCAGCAAATCTGCGCTGCCTTCGACGACCCTTCGAGGGAAGTTCGCAGCGCCGCCGCCCGCGCCCTCCACGAGTTGCGCGCCGACCGCGCCGAGTCCTTCACGCGCGCCCTGCGCGAGGCGACGCCCGAGCGCCGCCGCGAGATAGGCGCGGCCATCTCCTCTTCGGGGCTCGCCGGCGAGTCGATCTCGCAGCTCACGGGCGAGAGCCGCGAGCGCACTTACGAGGCGTTCTCGCTCCTCTTCCTGATGGCGAAGGCGGGCGAGGTGCAGCCGCTTTTGCGCGCCATCGAGGGGCACCCGAACAGTGAGGTGCGCCTCGCTGTCGTCAAGCTGCTCGCGCTCTCGGGGCAGAAGGAAGTCCTTCCGGCCTTCCGCCGCCTCGCCGTGCGCGGCTCGCTCCCCACGGAGGTGCGCTCGGCCGTCATGGAGGCCATCTACCAGATCAGCTCAAGCCAGCCGACGCCCGCTTAAGGCGAAACGTTCGGCTGCGGTTTTCCCACTTCGGGCTTCGGGTTAAAGGCAAGGGGCTTTTAACCCGAAGCCCGTAACCTTATCAGGAGGAACTTATGTCAAGTAACCCACCTTCGAGGCTCATGGGCATCGACGTTTCGCACTTTCAGGGCCACGTCAATTGGCAGGCGGTGAAGGCCGCCGGGTGCGACTTTGCCTTCGCCAAGGCGACCGAGGGCAACGGCGTCACAGACCCCATGTTCGCTGCCAACTGGGCTGGGATGAAGGCCGCGGGGCTCATGCGCGGCGCCTATCACTTCTACCGCGCCGAGATACCGGCCTCCGCGCAGGCCGCGCACTTCCTCTCGACCGTCCAGTTCGAGCCGGGTGACCTTCCGCCCGTCCTCGACATCGAGGTCAACGACGGCGTGACGGGCGAGCCCCTCGTCGGCGGCGTCCAGACGTGGCTCGACGCAGTCGAGCCGGTGGCCGGCGTCACGCCCATCATCTATACCAACACGCCCTTCTGGAACGCGCACTTCAACGACCAGTTCAGTGCGTACCCGCTCTGGGTCGCGCACTACACCAACGCGCCCGCCCCCTCGCCACTGCCCGTCAGTTGGACGGTCTGGACGTTCTGGCAGTACTCGCAGAGCCTCAACATCAATGGCGTCAACGGGGCGGCCGACCACGACTACTTCAACGGCCCGCTCACACAGCTTCAGGCGCTCGCCATCCAGCCGGCGGGCTCGCAGTAAGGGCCGAAGGCCGATTTCGGATGCCGGATGCCGGATGTTAAAATCAGGCTTTCGACATCTGACATCCGAAATCAGCCTTTATGCCTTTCAAACTCCGCTCAGAATTCCAGCCGCAGGGCGACCAGCCCGCCGCCATCGACACGCTCGTCCGGGGCCTCGACGAGGGCGCGAAAGACCAGGTGCTCTTGGGCATCACCGGCTCGGGCAAGACCTTCTCGGTCGCCACGGTGATCGAGCGCACGCAGCGCCCGACGCTCGTCATCGCGCACAACAAGACGCTCGCCGCGCAGCTCTATCAAGAGTTCAAGTCGTTCTTCCCCGAGAACTCGGTCGAGTACTTCGTCTCCTACTACGACTACTACCAGCCGGAGGCGTACGTCCCGGCCTCGGACACGTACATCGAGAAGGAGGCGACCATCAACGAGGAGATAGACCGCCTGCGTCTGTCGGCCACGCGCGCGCTCTTCGAGCGGCGCGACGTGATCGTCGTCGCCTCGGTCTCCTGCATCTACGGCCTCGGCGACCCGGACGCCTACTACAACATGATTCTCTTCGTCGAGCCGGGGATGAAGACGACGCGCGAACAGTTGTTGCAGCGACTGGTCGAGCTTCAGTACGAGCGCTCGGATGTCGAGTTCGACCGCGGCAGCTTCCGCGTCCGTGGGGACACGGTCGAGGTCTACCCCTCTTATCAGGATCAGGCTTATCGCATCGAGCTGTGGGGCGACGAAGTTGACTCCATCTCGACCATCGACCCGCTGTTAGGTGAGGTCTTGCACAAGCACACGTCGCGCCTGCCCATCTACCCGAAGACGCACTACGTGATGCCGAAGTCCACGGTCAAGCGCGCCATCAAGACCATCCGTGACGAGCTTGAGTGGTGGGAGCCGCAGTTGATTAAGGAGGGCAAGCTCGTCGAGGCGCAGCGCCTGCACCAGCGCACGATGTACGACCTCGAAATGATTAAGGAGATGGGCTTCTGCCGCGGCATCGAGAACTACTCGCGCCACCTGACGGGCAAGCCGCCCGGCTCGCCGCCGCCCACGCTCCTCGACTATCTGCCCGAGAACACGATGGTCGTCATCGACGAGTCGCACCAGACCGTCCCGCAGATACGCGGCATGTTCAACGGCGACCAGTCGCGCAAGCGCACGCTCGTCGAGTACGGCTTCCGTCTGCCCAGCGCGATGGACAACCGCCCGCTCAACTTCGAGGAGTTCGAGGCACGCGTCCGACAGACCATCTACGTCTCGGCCACGCCCGGCCCTTATGAGCTGACGCGCACCGGCGGCGAAGTCGTCGAGCAGATCATTCGCCCGACGGGGTTGACCGACCCCGTAGTTGAGATACGACCCGTCAAGGGGCAGATCGACGACCTGCTCGGCGAAGTCCGCACACGCGCCGAGCGGAACGAGCGCGTCCTCGTCACCACGCTGACGAAGAAGATGTCCGAAGACCTCACCGAATATTTCGCAGAGGTCGGCGTCCGCGTCCGCTACCTCCATTCGGACATCGAGACCCTTGAGCGCATCAAGATACTCCGCGACCTGCGCCGCGGCGAGTTCGACGTGCTCGTCGGCATCAACCTCCTGCGCGAAGGGCTCGACCTGCCCGAAGTCTCTCTGGTCGCCATCCTCGACGCCGACAAGGAGGGCTTCCTCCGCTCTGAGTCGTCGCTCATTCAGACGATGGGCCGCGCCGCGCGCAACAGTAACGGGATGGCGATTCTCTACGCCGACAAGATGACCGACTCGATGAAGCGGGCCGTCGGCGAGACCGAGCGCCGCCGCGCCATTCAGGAGGAGTACAACCGCGAGCACGGCATCACGCCGACGACCATCATCAAGTCCATCGAGTCCACGCTCGTCACCGCCTACGAGGCCGACTACTTCAAGGTGCCGCTCGACCTCGAATCAATGGACGACTACACGGCGGCCAACATCGAGGCCACCATCGCCCGCCTCGAACACGAGATGCGCGTCGCCGCCAAGGCTTTAGAGTTCGAGCGCGCCGCCGAACTCCGCGACCGCGTCAAATACCTCCGCGCGCGCGAGCTGACGATGACTTGATGGGAGTAGGCAGATGGCAGTTGGCAGTTCAGAGCGCCGCTGCCAAAAACTTTGAATTAACATTTCAACGTACGTCATGCGAAGCGACTGCCTACTGCCATCTGCCTACTGTTGAAAGCGATGCTGGTTAAATCAGATCAGGACGAGATTCAATCCTTCCTCGCGGACGCGAGCAACACGGCGGGCGGGCGGGCCGAGCGCGTCGTCTTTCCGGAGAGCGCGGAGGAGACGGCGCGAGCGCTGGCGGAGGCCGCGGGCGCGGGGACGCAGGTGACGGTGGCGGGCGCGGGGACGGGCATCGTGGCCGGGCGCGTGCCGTACGGCGGCGTCGTGCTCTCGACGGCGAGGCTGAACCGCGTCGGCGAGTTCGTGCGCGGGACTTGGGGCGGAGGTTTTGCGACAGCCGGCGCGGGCGTCGTGCTGTCGGACTTTCAGCGTGAGGCGAAGGCGCGGGGCTTACTCTACCCGCCCGACCCGACCGAGGGGAGTTGTTATCTGGGCGGGACGGTGGCGACCAACGCCTCGGGCGCGCGCACGTTCAAGTACGGCCCGACCAGGCGCTACGTGCGCGCCCTTCAAGTCGCGCTCACGACCGGCGACCTTCTGGAGATTCGGCGCGGCGCGCTGTTCGTCGGTGCCGACGGGAGCGTTAACCTTCCGTTAAGCGGAGGCCGGAGCGTCGAGGCGCGGCTGCCGACGTACACGATGCCGGCGACGCGCAAGCACGCCGCCGGTTACTTCACGCGGCCGAGCATGGACTTGATCGACCTCTTCATCGGCAGCGAGGGCACGCTCGGCGTCGTCACGGAGGTCGAGCTTTCATTGCTGCCGCAGCCGGAAGGCGTCCTCTCAGGCGTCGTCTTCTTTAAGGCGGAAGAGTCTTTACTCAACTTCGTGCGTGAGGCGCGCGAGTGCTCGCTTGAAACGCGCGCAGGGTCGGGCGAGGAAATCGACGCGCGCGCGCTCGAATACTTCGACGGTGAGGCTTTGAACTTTCTGCGCGAACGCTACCCTTTGGTGCCGCGGGGGGCGGCGGGCGCGGTCTTCTTCGAGCAGGAGACTACCGAGCGGACGGAAGAGGAGTTGATGGGCAAGTGGCTTGAGCTGGTCGAAAAGCACGACGCGCTCGCCGACGAGTCCTGGTTCGGCACGAACGAGCACGACCGCGCGGAGATGCGCGCCTTCCGCCACGCGCTGCCCGTGATGGTCAACGAGTGGCTCGCGCGGCGTGGTCAACGCAAGGTCTCGACCGACATGGCCGTGCCCGACGACAAGTTCCCCGAGATGCTCCGCTTCTACAAGGAGACGTTGCGCGCGTCGCGGCTCGCCTACGTCATCTTCGGGCACATCGGCGACAACCACGTCCACGTCAACATTCTCCCGCGCGACGATGCCGAGCAGGCCGCCGCGCGCGAGACCTACGGCCGCTTTGTCGAGCGCGCCATCTCTTTGGGCGGCACCATCTCGGCCGAGCACGGCGTCGGCAAGATCAAGCGCGAGTATCTGCGCGCGCTCTACGGCGAGCTTGCCTTGCGCGAGATGGCCGCGCTGAAGCGCGCCTTCGACCCGGCCTGTGTCCTCGGCCGCGGTAACGTCTTCGCCGAAGAGTTCCTGCCCGCGGCGGGCGTGAGCTGAGTTTTCATCCGACACTTCTGCTGACGATCAAACTCATGGTAGAAACTTCCGTCGGCGCACCCGTCCTGCTCTACGACGGCGTGTGCGGCTTCTGCAACAAGTCTGTGCAGTTAATACTCGACCACGACCGGCGCGGAGAGATGCGCTTCGCCGCGCTCCAGAGCGACTACGGGCAGGCGGTGATTGAAAGACATCCCGAGCTGCACGGCATCGACTCGGTCGTCTTCGTCGAAAGTCACGCGGGCGGCGAGCGCATCTACACGCGTTCGGACGCGGCGTTGAAGGTCGCGGCCTACCTCGGCGGCTTCTGGAAAATCTTCCTCGCCGCCAAAATTTTACCGAGGGGCTTGCGCGACTACTGCTACGACCTGTTCGCGCGCAACCGCTACCGGCTCTTCGGCAAGTACGACACATGCATGCTTCCGCCGCCCGAGGTGCGCTCGCGCTTTCTCGACGTTCAAAGCGGCTGACGATTCTTTCAAGTTGAGTAGATTGATGTTTCGCTTCAACACCGCCGGAGAGTCGCACGGGCGCGCGCTGGTCGCGATAGTCGAGGGTCTGCCCGCGGGTCTTCCGATAGATGTAGAGGTCGTCAACCGTGAGCTTGAGCGTCGGCAGTGGGGCTACGGCCGCGGCGGGCGGATGAAGATCGAGCGCGACCGCGTGGAGTTTCTGAGCGGCGTCCGACACGGCCGCACGCTCGGCTCGCCCGTCGCCTTGCAGATCGAGAACAGGGACTGGAAGAACTGGACGGAGATCATGTCGTCCGAGCCGCGCCCGGCCGACGAAGAGTCGGAAGGGAAGATGCGGCGCGTGAAGCGGCCGCGCCCGGGACACGCAGACCTCGCGGGCGGTCTCAAGTACGGCGCGCGCGACCTGCGCGACATCCTCGAACGCGCCTCCGCGCGCGAGACGGCCGCGCGCGTCGCCTGCGGAGCCCTCGCGCGACAGATGCTCGCCGTCCTCGGCGTCGAGATTCGCAGCCACGTCGTGCAACTCGGCGGCATCCCCTCGGCGCCGCTCGAAGTGAACTGGGAGCGCATCGGCCGCATCCCCGACGACGCGCCGCTGCGTTGTGCGGACGAAGAGGCGCAAGGCTTGATGGTCGCGCTCGTGGACGAGAAGCGGCGCGAGGGCGACACGCTCGGCGGCGTCTTCGAGGTCGTCGCCCGCGGCGTCGTCGCTGGCTTAGGCTCGCACACTTCATGGGAGGCGAAGCTCGACGGGCGTCTGGCGCGGGCGTTGATGTCGATTCCAGCGGTCAAGGCCGTCTCCATCGGCGCGGGCGTCGAGGCCGCTTCCTTGCCCGGCTCGCAGGTACACGACGAGATCGGCTACGACGAAGAGGGACGCACGTTCACGCGCCCGACGAACCGCGCTGGCGGGCTTGAGGGCGGCATCACGAACGGCGAGGAGTTGCGCGTGCGCGGCTTTCTCAAGCCCATCTCGACGCTCCGGCGCGCGCTCCGCTCCGTGGACATCGAGACGAAGGCCGAAGAGTCCGCCGCCTTCGAGCGTTCCGACGTGACGGCCGTCCCCGCGGCCGGCGTCATCGGCGAGGCGATGGTCGCGCTCACGCTCGCCGAAGCGGCGCGCGAGAAGTTCGGCGGCGACCACGTCGAAGAGATGCGACGTAATTTCGACTCGTACTGCAAGCAGGTTCGTGAATACTGATGGGTCTCTCTGACATCGAGCAGATACTGACACGGCTCTCCGCGGACGAGGAGCTGCGGGCGCGGTTCGTCGAGAACCCTTTCGCGCTCGGGCGCGAGCTGGGGCTGACGCCTTCGGGGACGCGCCAGCTCAGGCGCGAGGCCGCGGAGCGCTACGACTCGTTCGCCGCCACGCCGCACGAGCGGCGCTTCGTGCAGGTCAACAAACTGCTCCCGCTCACGCACCGCGTTCTGCGCGACCGCTTCACGAACTACTTCGACCGCTACGTCGCCGAGCACGGGGCGCCGGCCGTCTCGCGCCTGTTCGGCGACGTGCTCCTCTTCGCCGAGTATCTTGAGGAGAAGCTGAAAGAGGACTACCTCGGCTCGGGTTGGACGCTCGACCTTCTGCGCTTCGAGAAGTCTCGCGTGAAGGCAGCCGACCCCGACCGCCGCCTCGTCGTCCAGACCTTCCGCCACGACATCAGCCGCCTCGTGCGCGGTTTCGCGCGCAAGGATAAAGAGGCGTTGCTCGAAGTCGTCGTCCGCCGCTCGGTCGCCGTCTGGTGGCGGCGCCGTCCGCGCGATCCCATTCGTTACGCAGTCTTCGCCGCGCCGAAGCTCTTCGGCCGGGGCCGCTAAAGGAGACTTATGAGAGAAGTCGAACGCATCGCCGACCAACTGAAGCGCGCGCACGAGGGCGGCGCCTGGCACGGCCCCGCCGTGGACGAGTTGCTGAAGGGCTTGAACGCCGCACAGGCCGCCGCGCAGCACGTCGAGGGCGCGCACAGCATCTGGGAGATGGTCGCGCACATCGAGGCGTGGGAGCGCGCCATCCTGCGCCGCCTCGGCGGCGACGCCGCGCAGATTTACCAGACGGAAGAAGACTGGACTTCGCTCTCGGAAGCGTCCGAAGAGGCTTGGGCCGCCGCGCGCCGGAAGATGTCGGAGACCTACGTCGCCCTGCGTGAGGCCGTGCTCGAACTGGACGACGACGCACTCGACGAGCCCATTCTTCCGAACATGTCTACGCGCTATGTCTCGCTCCACGGCGCCATCCAGCACACGCTCTACCACGCGGGGCAGATCGCCCTCATCAGGAAAGCGCTCGGGCTGAAACCTCTGACCATCGATTCGGACACCGCCAGCACCATATGAACAACGAGAAGCTTCAGGTCACGCTCGACGCGGGCGTCAAGCGCATCACCTTCAACAACCCTGCGCGCCGCAACGCCGTAGACTTCGAGATGTTCGAGGCGTTCGCCGCCGCCGTCGAAGAGGCCGCGACCGACGAGAGCCGCGTCGTCGTCATCACCGGCGCGGGCGACTTCTTCTGCGCCGGCCTCGACATGAAGACAATCAGCCCATCCGAGCTGGCTGCGTTGGACGTGGCGGCGCGGATACGCGAGCTGATAAACCCTCCCATCATGCGCCTGCGGACTCTGCCCAAGCCGGTCGTCGCGCGCGTACACGGCTCGGCCGCAGGCATCGGCTTCAGCTACGTGCTCGCCTCCGATGTCGTCATCGCGTCCGAAGAGGCGACCTTCAGCCAGAGCTTCGTCCGCGTTGGCCTGATGCCCGACGGCGGCGCGACGCACCTCCTGCCCGCGCTCGTCGGACGCCTGAAAGCCTTCGAGCTGATGGCGACCGGCGACACCCTCTCCGCGCAGGGCGCGCAACGCCTCGGGCTCGTCTCACACGTCGTCCCGCGCGCCGACCTCGACGCCTTCGTGGATAAACTCGCCGCCCTCCTCGCCGCCGCGCCGCAGCCCTCGCTCGCGCGCATCAAGGCCGCCCTTAACCTCTCCGAGCAACAGGCCCTCGCCGCCGCCCTCGACTTCGAGGCCGAAGGTCAGGCCGAATGCTTCCGCTCCGCCGACTTCCTCGAAGGCGCCACCGCCTTCATGCAGAAGCGCGCCCCGCAGTTCGGGAAGAAAGTCTCCTCCGACAAAACGTTGCCCGCGAAGTCTTGAACCAATCCCGAGCCGGGAAGCCCAACTCACATGCAAGTAGTAAGAGGGGCGACGCAGGCTATCACCTGCGTCGCCCCTTCTCTTCAGATGCGGGAAGCGAAGACTCGCCTCCGCCACTATAAAGCCCTCGACTTACCTCGGCTCGGCGACAACCTCGGCGCCGTCTACATTACCGTCCGACGCCGTGAGCATGCCGCCTCTGGTGAGCTACGGCATGAGCTTGCCCTGCACGGAGAAGAGGGTGGTCTGGATGGTGTTGACGCCCGTGCCGCCGACGTTGGGGCCGGCGATGCGGAAGAAGTTCGTGTTGAAGGGGCTGCCGATCACCGTGTGATCTATGTTGGGGTCGCCAATGTAACCGGCGGGGGCCAACGGCGCGACCGCCGGATTCCAGCGAAGGTAGGTGCTGAACTTGCCTTTCAGCGCCGCGCGGAAGTCGCTGGGGCCGATGCCGATGTCCTCGGTCGTGTCGATTTCGCCATCGGGAGTACCACCACCGCCGCCGGAGCCGGGGCCTTTGGCATCCGTTGCCGCGCCATCAAGCACGACGGTATCGAGGAGCGCATCTCCGTCGCCGTCCGCGACCAGCGTCGCGACGCCGTAGGGGTGCGTGATCGTGTAGCTCGTGCCGGGCGTGAGCCCGTCAATGCGGATGCGGATACGGGAGAAGCTGATCTGGTTCCCGACCGTCGCCTCTTCGGTCGTGAAGGCGGCCTCTTTGGCGAGCACCAGACGACCCCGTCCGCCGTTGGGCAGCGTTATCTCAGCCTCGGCCGACCACCAGAAGGCTTCGCCGGGGAAGTTGATGAGCGTGTCGGTGACGGACGGCGCAATCGCCGGGTTCGGTATCTCAGCCAGACAACGGCCGTTAGTGTCGAGACACAGGGCGAGGCGGAGCCCCTGATCGTCCTGATACCAGAGCGGGAAGCCGTGGCGGGGATCAATCGGCCCGACCTGCCGGTTCGGAATCGAAGCATTGAGCCCGACGCCCGTGAGCAGCACGCGGTGCGGGCTGCCAGCCGCATTGTCGGTAAGACTGATGCGGGCGCTGCGCGTCCCGACGGCCAGAGGGTTGAACCTGACCGTGACGGTGCAGGTCGCGTTGGGTCCGAGCACCGCGCCGGTGCAGGTGGTGGAGACCAGCGTGTAGTCGCCGGGGTTGACGCCCGTCAGGGTCGTGTTAGAGATGGTCAGATTAGCCGTGCCGCTGTTCGACACCGTAATGACCTGCGTCGGCGAGATCGTCCCGGTGTTGAGCCTGCCGAAGTCGGTGACGGGGTTGGGGGTGTTCAGAGTCAGTATAGGGGCGGTCTGCGCGAGCGCAGAGACGCCGAGGACAAACGTCGCGAAAACGGAGGCCGCCAGTCGCAGCACGCTGAAGCTGCTGCGGACGGCCTTACGGTCAGTAGGGGTGTTCACTTTACTTCGTTCCTTTCGAGGGTAGTGGTTTGGGTTGTGGAGTATCTGATTTTGAGCACAGACCTTTTGACGAGACACTTCGTCGGCCTTCCGGGCATCGAACGGGCGGACGGAGGCCGGCCGGGCGTGATGCCCGTTGACCATGCTTGTTACCTCGTGCTCTTGACCCGATAAGTTCTTGACGCCTGAACGGTCAGGGCTGAAGAAGGGCGACCGTCCACTACGGCGGCGCCTTGAAACGATTGAGTGAAGCGTTCACTGCATCGTTGACAAGACGGAGGCCGCAGTCTGAACTGAGGAGGCCGAACGAATAAACCGTCGGCGCGAAACTCCGGAATGCACGCGGAGCAAGTGCAATCCTTGTGCCCGTGGACGAGCCATGTGTTTGGAGTCTGCGGAACCGCACACACAAAATCGCTAACCGATTCACGAATGTTGCTCGCAAGGCAGTCTAGGTGTTTCACCCTGAAACAAAGAGATCGCGGCGAGTTTCACTACGGAACAGGGGTGCGGTATGCCGGATTACTCGCCCACGAGTCGAGGTCGGACGAAGCCGAAGGGGCGCGGGTTGGCAAGGATTTGAGTGTTCATAGTAGACTAATCGTAGGGCGGCTCTCGGGTCGCGGGCGCGGACTGCGCGCCAGAAATAAAAGAGTAAGGCTGAGCAACTGACGATGGCACTTTTGGAGATTGTGAAGTACGGGGAGCCGGTGTTGGAGACGCCGGGCGAGCCCGTGACGGAGTTCGACGCGGGGCTGAAGCGGCTGGTGTCGGACATGTTCGAGACGATGTATGCGGCGCGCGGGGTGGGTCTGGCGGCGCCGCAGGTCGGCGTGTCGAAGCGTCTGTTCGTGATGGACTGTTCGGGTGGTCGCGACCCGGAGGCGCGCGTCGCGCTCGTCAACCCGGTCGTCCTGAGCATCGAGGGCGAGCAGGCGGGCGAAGAGGGCTGCCTGTCGTTCCCCGGCATCTTCTTTCAGGTGAAGCGCTCGCTGCGCGCCGTCGTCCGCGCGCAGGATTTGCAGGGCGAGGAGTTCGAGTTTGACGGCCTTGACCTCGAAGCGCGCTGCATGCTCCACGAGACAGACCACTGCGACGGCATCGTCTTCATCGACCGCACTACGTCGCTCAAGCGCGAACTGGTCAGACGCAAGATCAAGAGACTCCAGAAGCAGGGCCGCTGGGTCTAGGTAAAGTTTAAGATTGCGGAAAGCGGGTTGAGGGTTGATGAGAGACACGCTGCTTCTCATCAACCCTCAATCCACATTCGGGCGCGCTCGCGGTACTTTTGAGAGTTGTGTTAGCATGGACGAAACTTTCACATAACACACGGTCATCATTGTCCCCGACGAGGAGAAGAGTATGCAGCAGATGAAGCAAGAAGAGTTCCGCAACGAGCCTTTCACAGACTTCTCGGTTGAAGAGAACGCGCGCGCGATGCGCGAGGCGCTCGCCCGAGTTCAGACGGAGTTGGGACGCGAGTACCCGCTCGTCATCGGCGGCGAACGGGTCGAGACCGGCGATATCCTTGAGAGCCTGAACCCCGCGCGCAAGACCGAGGTGGTCGGCCGCTTCCACAAGGCGACGAAAGAGCTGGCGACGCAGGCCGTCGAGCGTGCCGACGAGGTTTTCAAGACGTGGCGCAACACGCTCCCGCACCAGCGCGCAGACCTGCTCGTCCGCGTGGCCTCTCTGCTGCGCGAGCGCAAGCACTACTTCTCCGCGTGGATGGTGCACGAGGTCGCCAAGACGTGGCCCGAGGCCGACGGCGACACGGCCGAGGCCATCGACTTCCTTGAGTTCTACGCGCGCGAGATGATTCGCTACGCCGGCGACCAGCCGCTCACGCGCATCGAAGGCGAAGAGAACCGCCTCACCTACATCCCGCTCGGCGTCGGCGTCGTCATCCCGCCCTGGAACTTCCCGCTCGCCATCATGGCCGGCATGACCGTCGCCTCGGTCGTCACGGGCAACACCGTCGTGCTCAAGCCCTCGTCCGACGCGCCGACTATCGCTTACAAGTTCTTCGAGTTGCTGGAAGAGGCGGGGATGCCTGCGGGCGTCGTTAACTTCATGGTCGGCGCGGGCGGCGAGGTCGGCGACACGGTCGTCGATCATCCCTTGACGCGCTACGTCGCCTTCACCGGCTCGAAGGAGATCGGCATGCGCGTCTACGAGCGCGCGGCCAAAGTCCAGAAGGGTCAAATCTGGCTCAAGCGCGTCGTGGCCGAGATGGGCGGCAAGGACGCCATCATCGTCGATTCCGACGTGGATGTTGAGGAGGTCGCGGCCGGCGTCGTCAGCTCCGCCTTCGGCTTCCAGGGGCAGAAGTGTTCCGCCTGCTCGCGCGCCATCATTCATCAGGACGTGTACGACTCGGTCGTCCAGAAGATTGTCGAGGGTGCGTCGAAGATTAAGGTCGGAGACCCGTCCGACGTTTCGACGACGATGGGCGCCGTTATCAACCAGAAGGCTTTCAAGACCATCAACCAGTACATCGAGTGGGGCCAGGAGGACGGCGGACGCCTCGTCGCGGGCGGCGGCAGCGACGGCGAGCAGGGCTTCTTCGTCGAGCCGACCGTCATCGCCGACGTGAAGCCCGGCGACCGCATCGAGCAGCAGGAAATCTTCGGCCCCGTGCTCGCCTGCATCAAGGCGTCGAGCTTCGACGAGGCGCTACAGATCGCGAACAACACCGAGTACGGTCTGACCGGCGCCGTCTACACGAACGACCCCGAAAAACTCGAGCGCGCGGCGCGCGAGTTCCACGTCGGCAACCTCTACCTCAACCGCAAGTGTACGGGCGCGCTCGTCGGCGCCCACCCCTTCGGCGGCTTCAACATGTCGGGCACCGACTCGAAGGCCGGCGGCCGCGACTACCTCGGCCTCTTCATGCAGGCCAAGCTCGTCTCCGAAAAAATCCGCCCCGGCCACTCGAACAAAGAGAAGCGTGGGGCGATCTGAAAGCGGCGGGCCGCAGGCATTAAGTTAAAGGCAAACTTCATGAACCTCTCTAAGTCCGGAGCCGCCGCGTTCGTCGCGGTGCTGCTCCTTCTTGCGCAGCTGACGCCGCGCACCAACGCGTCGCCGCAGCAACAACGCGCGACTACGCGACCGGATTCGGTCGTCTTTCTCGTCACGAAGGACGCGACCGAGGATGCGCAGGTCGAGCCGGTCGCGGTCATCGACGGGCGCGGCACGATTGCCGAGCCAGACTCGGGAAGGCCGGACGACGGCGGACTCTCCGCGTTCCTCGCGCCCTACTACAAACCGGGCGCGAAGTACCGTCTGGTCTTCGGCGGCGCCGAAGCGGGAGCCCTGACGATACGCGCGGTCACGCACGCGGAGTGTTCGCCCAACACGGCGAGTGCCGACATCGACTCGGCGACGGCGAAGCTCGGCGGCAATGTGATGGCCCTGGCGACCGACGGCGGGTTCGCCCTGCGCGCGCAAAGCTCGCGACGCGTGCCGACCGCCGAAGAGCGCACGGCCGTCTTCGGCGTGGCAAAGCGTTTCCTTGCGGGTAAGCGTGTGAGCGCGTCCACGGTCGAGCGCGGCACGAAGACGCTCAACCTCACCGCGACCGACCTCGACGGCGACGGGCGCGAAGAGCTGGTCGGCAGCTACGTGGTCAAGACGGGGCCGAAGGTCAGGGACACGCTCTTTCTCATCGCCGCGCCGCAGGGGCGAGGCTACCGCGCGGCCTTCACCAAGTACGCGCGCGTCAACGCACGCGAGATGATGGACCCGTCGCTCATCGACAACATCGGTGAGGACGGACTCGGCGCCGAGCTTTACGTCGAGCAGTTTGACGCGGACGGCGACGGTGTGGGCGAAGTCTTCACCCTCTCGCGCAGCTTCGAGGGTACGACCTACAGGGCCTACCAGCGCCGCCGCGGCGTCTGGCGCGCGGCCTACGAGAACTACAGTTATCGCTGTGCGTACTGAAGGCGCAAGCCGCGTCGTCCGACACTTATGAAACTAATCTTCATGGGCACGCCCGAGTCCGCGGTGCCGACGCTGAAGCGTTGTGTCGAGGAGGGGCACGAAGTTCTGGGCGTGTGGACGCAGCCGGACAGGCCGGCGGGGCGCGGGAATAAGTTGAAGACATCGCCCGTGAAGGAGTTCGCGCTCTCGCGGGGGCTGGCCGTTCAACAGCCGTCGAAGATTAAGACGGAGGAGGCGCTGGCGCTCTTCACCGAGCGCGAGTTCGACGCGGCGGTGGTGGTTGCGTACGGGCGGATACTGCCGCCCGCGTTCCTGCGCGCGCCGCGGCTCGGCTGCATCAACGTCCATTTCTCTCTGCTGCCGAAGTACCGCGGCGCCGCGCCCGTCAACTGGGCCGTCGCGCGCGGCGAGCATGAGACGGGTGTCACGACGATGCTCATGGACGAAGGGCTCGACACCGGCCCCGTCCTCCTCCAACGCTCGACCGCGATTGAAGACGGCGAGACCGCGACGCAACTGCTCGAACGACTGTCGCACGTCGGCGCGGAGTTGCTTGTCGAGACGTTGTCGCGCTTCGACGAGATTGAGCCGCGACCTCAGGACGACGCGCAGTCAACGCTCGCGCCCATCCTCCGACGCGAGGATGGGCTCATCGACTGGTCGCTCGACGCCGCGCAGATCGAGCGCCGCGTGCGCGGCTTCCAGCCGTGGCCGAACGCTTACACTCAGTTCCGCGGTCAGAAGCTCATCATTTGGAGGGCGCGGAGACTCTTCGCCAACCCGGGGGAGCTACTACCCGGCCAGGTGATGCAGGCACGCGGGGACAGTCTCATCGTCGTCTGCGGGAGCGCCGCGCTGGAACTGGTCGAAGTACAGATGGAGGGGCGCAAGCGGGTGGGCGCGCGCGACTTCATCAACGGCATGCACGTGCAGGTGGGCGAGCAGTTAGGTTGAAACATATGGCCGGACGCGTGCGCATTGTGAAGCGTGCGGCGAAGAAGGGCGCGGGCGGCGGCCGTCAGGCGGTGTCGCCCGCGCGCCGCGCTGCGTTCGAGGTGCTGCGCAGGGTCGAGGAGGAGGGCGCGTTCGCCGCGCCGCTGCTGGCGAATCTGCCTGAATCGCTCTCACCTGAAGACCGCGGGCTTGCATACGAGCTGACGCTCGGCGTGCTGCGCCGGCAGTTGTGGCTCGACCGCGTCGTCGAACATTTTTCAGAGCGTAAGGCGGGAAAGCTCGACGCGCCCGTCCGGCTCGCCTTGAGGATGGGGCTGTTTCAGCTCCGCTTCCTCTCGCGCGTGCCGGCGCACGCGGCCGTCAACGAGTCCGTGCAGCTCGCGCACGCCAAAGGCTTCCGCTCCGCTGCCTCCTTCATCAACGCCGTGCTGCGCCGCGCGACGCGCGAGCCCGACTTTGACCCCGCAGCCGCGGTCGAAGACCCGCTCGAACGCATCGCCGTCGAGACTTCACACCCGCCCAAGCTCATACGCCGCTGGGCCGCCGCCTTCGGCATCGAAGAGGCTGCGGGCTTCGCCAAAGCCAACAACGACTCCGCGCCCGCCGCCTTCCGCGTCAACACTCTGAAGGCCGACCCGGCGACTCTCGTCGAAAAGCTGCGGGCCGAAGGTCTCTCCATCGAGCCGTCGCGCGTCGCGCCCGGCGGCTGGCGCGTCGAGAGCGGCGCGGGCGCGAGCACCTCCCTGCGTGGACTCGCGGCCGAAGGTCTCGTCTACATGCAGGATGAGGCGTCGCAACTCGTCGCGCATGTGCTCGGCGCGGCGCCGGGCGAGCGCGTACTCGACGCGTGCGCCGCGCCCGGGAGCAAGACGACGCACGTCGCGACGCTCGCCGGAGGCCGCGCCCTCGTCGTCGCGGGCGACCTGCACGAACACAGGCTCCGCGTCGTCGCAGAGACGTGCGCGCGTCTGGATGCGCGCGGCGTGACCCTCGTCGCGCTCGACGCAGAGAGGGCGTTGCCCTTCGCTGCGGAGACGTTCGACCGCGTGCTCGTGGATGCGCCCTGTACGGGCACGGGCACGCTGCGTCACAACCCGGAGATACGCTGGCGCCTCTCGCTCGAAAGTTTCCGCGAGCTGCCCGCGGTGCAGGCGAGGATTATTGCGGAGGCCGCACGGTGCTTACGCCGCGGCGGGCGCCTTGTCTACTCCACCTGCTCGGTCGAGAGGGAAGAGAACGAAGAGGTCGTCGCCGCCTTCCTCCAAACACACACGGACTTCAAACAGGTCGAGGCCGCGCCCGCCCCCGCCCATCTCCTGCTCCCCGGCGGCGCCGCACGCACCTGGCCCCAACGCGACGACGTTGACGGCTTCTACGTCGCAGCACTCGAAAGGCGGTAGGCAATTGCTTCCTTGCGGCTCGCGCGCGGCGGGTGTTAGACTGCGCCGGCCGTCTGGTGACAGTCTTTTGGCGGCAAATTCCCCCGTCGGGCTTATGAGAGGCAGCAGTTATTGGCCGTGCGGAACATCCTGTCGGCGTTCGGTAAACTGGGATTCGTTGCGCTGATCGCCGTCGCATTCGCCTTCGGCCTCGTCTCAACGATCTACCTCTCGCTGCGCAGTCCCGACATCCCCGTGCCCGAGGTCGTCAACCAGTCCTACTTCGACGGCGAGAAGACGCTCGCGCGCACTGGCCTCGACATCCGCGAGCGCGCCAAGCGCTATAAGCCCGGCGTCGAGCCCGGCCGCATCCTCGACCAGTCGCCGCGCGCCGGCGAGGTCATCAAGGCCGGACAGACGGTTGCCGTCGTCGTCAGCCGCGCGCCCAAAGAGGGCGAGAAGCCGCCCGACGAAGCGGTCGCCGAAGAGCGGCGCGAAGAGCGCGGCACCGAGGGGCTCGACCAGAACAAGAACCAGAACACGAACGCGAACCGGCGCCGGAACACCAACCGGAACACGAACGGCAACGCGAACGCGAACAGCTCGGCCAACTCGAACGCGGGCGCGAACACCAACGCCGGCGGCCGCGAGCAGAACTCGAACAGCGCCGCCGCCAATCGCAACTCGAACGCCGCGCGACCCTCGAACGCTAACGCTCAGCGTCCGCGGAACTCGAACCAGAGCCCGACCAACAGCAACTCCCGCCCGCGCACGACGACGACGAACAGCGCGCGTCCCGCGGGCACCAACACCAACCGCCGCCCGAACCCTTAAGCCGCGCCCCCGGAAGAGTTTTATGATCGAGATTGCGCCGTCCATCCTTTCGGCAGATTTCACGAGGCTCGGCGAGCAGATCGAGGCGGTCGAGCGCGGCGGCGCCACCATCATCCACGTGGACGTGATGGACGGCCATTTCGTGCCGAACATCACGCTCGGGCTCCCCGTAGTTCGTTCACTCGCACGCGCAACCCATCTGCCCCTGGACACGCATCTAATGATTTCTGAGCCGGGGCGCTACGCCGAGCAGTTTGCCGAGGCGGGGGCGCGCATGGTTTCCGTTCATATCGAGATTGACCCGCACATCCATCGCACCCTCGCGGCCATCCGCAAGCGCGGCGCGAAGGCCGGTGTGGTCATCAACCCTGCGACTTCCTTGAGCGCGCTCGACGAAGTCCTGCAATTCGCGGATTACGTGCTGGTCATGTCGGTCAACCCGGGTTTCGGCGGGCAGGAGTTCATCCCGCCCTCAATCGAGAAGGTCAGGCGCCTGAGCCGCATGATCCGCGAGCGCAATCTCGACGTGCGCATCGAGGTTGACGGCGGCATCGGCCCCGACAACATCGCCGCGGTCGCCGCCGCCGGGGCCGAAATCTTCGTCGCCGGCACGGCCGTCTTCGGACAGGACAACCCTGCCGCCGCCACCCGCGACCTGCTCAACGCGGCGGCTCAGTTAGTTTAAGTGACGTGGAGACGTTGGACGACGGACGATAGACGATGAATGCTTTGCTGTTATCTATCGTCGATGCTCTATCGTCCCTGACTCATCACTTATCACGTGTTTTTTCTTCGGAGGTTTTGCTGATGCGTTTTCGCAAAGTGGTTTTGACCGTCCTGTGTGCCGCGCTGCTCGGGGGCGCGATGCCGGCCGGGGCGTTGAAGGCTTCGGCGGCGACGCCGCAGGACTCGTCGCAACTCACGCCCATCCAGCGGCTCGACGTTATGCGCTCGCGGCTCGACACGATGCGCCGCACGCTCAACAGCGCCATCGCGGGCCTGAACGCCAAGGACAAGAGCGCGGAGGCCACGGCCGACGACCCGCGCGTGCGCCTGGGCGGGCTGGAGAAGGAGGCCAACAAGCTTATCAACGAGGTCGCCGACCTCCGCGGCAAGCAGGAGCGCGCCGAGCGCTTCGACACCTCTTTGCTCGACAAGCTCGAAGTGGCCGTCACCGAGCTTGATACGCGCGTGCAGTCCTCGATGCGCGACACGATGCGCGAGCGCGCGGCAGCGCCGGCCGCGGCCGCGAAGGACGACGATAAGAAGAAGAAGAAGGGCCCCGGCTTCTTCGGCCGCATCCTCGGCCGCGGCGGCGAAGAGAAGTACGACGAGCTGGTCGGCACCGTCGCCCCGGGCCGCGACCGCGAGCTGTTCGAGGAGGCAACTAAGGAGACGCGCAAGGACAGCTTCGAGACCGCCCGCGCCCTCTTCAGTGTCATCATCAACACCTACCCCGACTCGGTCTACCTGCCGCTCGCCAAGCTCGCCATCGCCGACACCTTCTATCTCGAAGGCACGACGAGCGCGCTCATCCAGGCCGGACAGGCGTATCAGGACTGGGTCACCTTCTTCCCGACCCACGGGCTCTCCGACGACGTGTGCCTCAAGATGGGCGAGGTCGAGATGCGCCGCATGGGGCTCTCCAACCGCGACATCTCGCCCGCGCGTAAGGCCGAGCACCGCCTGAAGTTCTGCCTTCAGCAGTTCCCGAAGTCCTCGCTCCGCCCCGAGATCGAGATACGCCTCGGCGAGGTGCAGGAGAACCTCGCCGACCACGAGAAGGATGTCGGCGACCAGTACTTCAACAAGTTCTACCAGCACCGCGCCAACAACCTGAAGGGCGCGCAGTCGCGCTACCGCGAGGTCGTCGAGAAGTATAAGAACTACTCGGGGATGGCCGCCGTGCTCTTCCGCTACGCGACGACCTACCTTGAGGAGGAGGAGCCGGACGAGGCGACGAAGTACCTCCAGCAGCTTGTGCGCCGCCACCCGAACAGCGAGTACGCCGAGAAGGCCAAAGAGAAGCTCGCGGCCATCGGCGCGCAGGTGCCCGACCCCGACCCCGACCGCATCAACTTCGAGGAGCCGAAAGGCCCCGGCATGGTCGGCGGCGTTCTGCGCGAGATCAGCGGTGTCGTGCCGAAGACGGTCATCAAGGACGGCGTCATCATCAGCCAGTCGAGCAAGGGCAACGACATCATCGCCGACGTGATCGCCAACGGCGGGACGCTGCCCGCCAACTACGACCGGCCCGTCAACCGCACCGCGCCCGCGCGCGACGTGCGCCCGCTTCCTCAGACCCCCGCGCCCGCGCCGACCAAACCGGCCGCGACTCCTGCGGGTGGCGCGACTCCCGCGGGCGGCAACGGCATCAAGCCGTAACCGCTCTGGATTTGAGCGCGACCCTTCGAGAGCGCGCGGGCCTTCACACAAAGGCCCGCGCGCTCTTTGAATTTCGAGGCGCGGCCGTCGGCGCGTGCCCGACCCGGCGGTTCTCATGTTTGCCCGGCCGTTTGAGCCGGTGCTAGAATTCTCCGCGTCCCCTGAGCAGAGTTTATTTGACGGAGCGATCCCGCGCGGCGAGGAGACGGCGTTGGCACAGACTGTCGATGGAACGCAGGACGAGTTGGCGCGCAGGCACGCGGCGGCTGCGAACGTCGTGAAACTGGTGGGCATCTTCACGCTGCTGCTGATGCTGGTTGCGCTCACGGGATTCCTCTCGGGGGCCGTTCGCTTCAATCCGACCGCGGCGAACTCGCTGCGTTTCGTCGTGGTCTTCCTCGGCGTCGGCGCCATCGTCTACCGGCGCACGAGGTTCCAGGCCATGCGCCTCCAGGACATCGCCGCGTTGCGCGGCGCGTCGGGGCTGCTCGCGACTTTGCAGACGACGACCATCACCGTCTCTCTCATCGCCGCCGTCATCGCGCTCCTCGGCCTCCTCATCAGCATCATGACGGGCGACGGGACGGACATGATCTACTACGGCGTCATCGCAGTCGCCGTGCTCGCCTACTGCTACCCGCGACGCGCGGCCTGGGCCGCGGTCGTCCGCGCGACCGAGAGCGGGGACGGCGACCCGGTGCGGGCCGCGAAAGGAACACTAGCTTGAATCCGTCTTCTCGTCCCGCGCGGACTGGGCACGCGCGCCTCGCGGCCTTTGCACTCGCGGCCGTCTGCTCGGCCGCCGCCTCCACCGCCCACGCACAGCCCCCGCCGGCGCCGCGCCCCACCCCGCAGGCGCAGACTCAGACTCAACCGTCGGCTGTGCAGACGCAGACCTCGACGCTCTCGCCGCGCGCGCAGGCTTACGCCAAGCTGCTCGAAGGCCAGCGCTACTTCGAGGGCGTGCGCTCGGGGACGCTCACGCTCGACGGCTTGAAACGCGCGCAGGCCGCCTTCCAGCAGGCTGCCCAGCTTGACCCGACGCTCTCCGAGGCGCGCGCCGCGCTCGCCGAAAGCTTCCTCATCATCAACGATCTCAAGCAGGCTGAGGCCGAGGGGCTCGCCGCCGTGCGCTCCAACGCGGACAGCTACGGCGCGCACCGCACGCTCGCCCGCGTCTACACGCTCCAGAGCGGTCTCGCCGACAAGAGCCTCAACCGCGCCGCCGCCGACAAGGCCATCGCCGAGTGGCGCGAGGTCACACGCGTCCACCCGAACGACGCCGAAGCCTACGCCCTGCTCGCCGAGTTCTACGTCGCCACCGGTCGCGAGAAGGAGGCCATCGAAGCCCTGCGCATGTGGACGACGCTGCCCGCATCGATGGAGGGCCGCTTCTATCAGGTCGTCACGCAGGGGCGCGAACTGAGCCCGGACTCGGCCAACGCGCGTCTGGGCGAAGTCCTGCTCGGCGCGGGGCAGACGGTTGAGGCCGTTGCCGCCATCCGCCGCGCGATGGCCATGGAGCCCGCCAACCCGCGCTACCTGCAACTCCTCGGCGAAGCGTTCGAGGCCGGTGGCTCGGCCGACCAGGCCGTTATCGAGGAGTTGAAGCGGATAGTAGCGCAGAGCCCTTCAAACGCCGGAGCCGCGCAGACCCTCGCGCGCGCGCAGGCACGCGCCGGCAACGTTACGGGCGCCGTCGAGACGCTCAAAGGCTCGCTCGCGGCCGTCAAGCCGGGCAGCGACGTGGAGCGGCTTCAACTCTTGCTTACGCTCGCTAAGGTCTACGAGGAGGCGTCCCGGTTCGAGGAAGCCGTCGGCATCTACGAAGAACTACTCACTTCGCGCAACATCAAGGACTCGCTGCTCGCCAACGACCGTGAGCGCCGCTTCGCCGTCTCCGTCCTCCTTGAGATTGCCGGCTTGCGCCAGCAGGCCGGGCAGACCGAGCAGGCGCTCGCTGCCTTCGACCGCATGCGCGCGCTGCTCCCCGACACCGACCCGACCGCGGACATCCAGAGGATCGAGTTCCTGCGCTCGAACGGCAAGCGGGCCGAGGCGCTCCAGGGCTTGCGCGCCGCGCGCCAGCGCTTCCCAGAGGACGGGCGGCTGCTCCGCCTAGAGGCACAGACGCTCGCCGAAACGGGGCGCGCCGAAGAGGCGCTCGTTCTCCTGCGCCCGCGTCTGAAGGGCGACGCGAGCGACTTCGAAGAGTACCTCTTTATGTCGAACATGCTGATGAGCGCGGGGCGTGGGACGGAGGCCGTCGAGGCCGCCCGCAAGGCTCTCTCGCTCGCCTCGGCCGAAGACCCTGCGCAGACGACGAACGCCCTCATCATGCTCTCCTCGGCGCAGGAGCGCGCCGGAGACACGAAGGGCGCCGAGGCCACTCTGCGACAGGTGCTCGCCAAAGACTCCAACAACCCGACGGCGCTCAACAACCTGGGCTACTTCCTCACCGAGCACGACCAGAAGCTCGAAGAGGCGCGCGACATGATTGAGCGCGCCGTCCGCGCCGAGCCGCAGAACTCCTCATTTCTGGACAGTTTGGGCTGGGTTTATTACAAGCTCGGCAAACTGAAAGAGGCCGAACGCTATCTAAGTGACGCGGCGCGCCGCAATCCGACTTCGGCCACGATTCAAGAGCACCTGGGCGACCTCTTTCAAAAGCTCGGCCAGCAGGAAAAGGCAGCCGCCTCTTGGCGCAAAGCCCTCTCCCTCTCGGCGGAAGCCCTGGACACAGCCAGAATCAAAGCCAAACTGGGCGAGAAGAAATAAAGGATTGATTTCTCTCGCATTTAGAGGCTAAAGTGTGCCCGCCTTCAAACGGTCGTACCCCTTTCGACCAACTGAAGCGTTTCTCTCTCCTTTAAGTCGCGAAATTCCGTCTTAATTGAGGCAAGTACTTGTTTTTAAGTAGGTTGTCGTCTAGTCGGTGTGTGTCAATTCCGTTGCGAAGTTAAAAGGGTTGACTTACGACCAAACGATGTTTTAACATTGCCAACGGGTTGGCCACTTGCCCAGTCTGGTTAATCTCGTCGGCCTCCTCCGGCCTAAGGGTTTAAAATTCAAGGAGTTCCCCCTTATGTTGTCAGGGCGGTTCCCCCGTAACGCGTTCATACTGTTATTCTCTTTAAGTTTGACGGCACCGGCGGCCTTTGCACGCAACGGTGGCAACGGCACGCCGAAGGACACCGGTCGGACGGGCGAGAGGCCCGTGGCGAGGCTCGTCGGGACGGTCTACTCGGAAGGGCCTTCGCGTGTGAGGGAGCGGCAGGTGGCACGCGTCGCGTCGCCGGCGCCGGCCGCCGCGCGTTCTTACGCAACGGCCCCCGTCTCACCCGCCGCCGTCGGGGCGACCGGCGACGAGCGCCGCGCGTTCGAGCTCGTCAACCGTGAGCGCCAGCATAGGGGCTTGAGCCCGCTCGCGTGGGACGGCGGACTCATCAGACTCGCGCGTTACCATTCGCAGAACATGGCGCGCAGCGGGTTTCTCAGCCACGTGGATCGAGAGGGGCTCGACCTGAAGGCGCGCGCGCAGGTGCTCGGGCTGCACGGGTGGAGGACGATTGGCGAGAACATCGCGTATAATCAGGGCTACGACGACCCGACCGCGTTCGCCGTCGAGCGCTGGATGGTCTCCGAGAAGCACCGCGAGAACGCGATGAGCGGCGAGTATACGCACGCGGCCGTCGGCATCGCGCGGGCTTCGGACGGGACGTACTATTTCACGCAGGTTTTCATGAGGCGTTAAGGCCGCGAGTCGCAACGAACGTTGAGCTTCCGGGCGGCCGGCGCTTTCGAAAGGGGAGGCGCCGGCCGCTCTCAGTGTCAGCAGAGAAGATAAACGTCCCGGCCTTCGCCAAGATCAACCTCGGCCTCCGCGTCCACGGCCGGCGTCCCGACGGCTACCACGAGATCAGCACCGTCTTTCAGACCGTCACCCTCCGCGAGACACTCTCTTTTCAAGCAACAGCCGACGATAAATTCGAACTCGTCTGTTCCGACCCTTCAATCCCGACGGATGATTCAAATCTCGTCCTGCGCGCGGCCTCGGCCCTGCGTGAGCGCTTCGGCGTGGGACGGGGCGCGCGCGTCGAATTGGAGAAAGCGATTCCGGCTGGCGGGGGCCTGGGCGGCGGCTCCTCGGATGCCGCGGTGACGTTGGCTGCGCTCGCGGCCCTCTGGGAGATTGAGACGGAGGCGGGCGAGTTAGCCGAGGTCGGCGCGCGTCTGGGCGCGGACGTGCCCTTCTTTCTGACGGGCGGGACGGCGCTCGGGACGGGCACGGGGACGGCCATCCGGCCGCTCGAAGACGCGCCGAAAATGCACCTCGTCATCGTTGCGCCGGGCATCCACGTCTCGACCGCGGAGGCTTACGGGGCGCTCGGCGCTCCCGCCTTGACAAAGGTGGAACCGCTGGTTAACCTTTCTGTTTCGCGCACGGAGGCCGATTTCCCCGATTCACTCTGTGATGTGTGGTTGAACGATTTCGAGGCCGTCGTGGTGCGGCTCTACCCCGAAATCGGCCGCGCGCGCGCGAGGCTGGTCGGGTCGGGCGCGGCGAGGGTCATGCTCTCGGGCAGCGGCTCAAGCGTCTTCGGAGTCTTTGAAAGCAAGGGGGCAGCGGAGCGCGCGGGAGAGGCTCTGAAGGCCGAAAGCGGCTGGAAGGTCTTCGCGTGCGAGACGCTGACACGCGCCGGATACCTCGCGGCGCTGGGCCGCGTCGCGGCGGTTCTCCGACCGGGCGGCGGAGCTTGAAACCGGGATTGGGGAGTCGCCAAGTGGTAAGGCACCGGTCTTTGGAACCGGCATTCGAAGGTTCGAGTCCTTCCTCCCCAGCTTAGAAAAGTGATGAGTGATGAATGATGAGTGATGAGAAGGGGATTGCCTTCTTTTACTCATCATTCATCACTCATCACTCATCATTCAAACGATGAGCACAACCGGCGGCATCAAAGTCTTCTCGGGGAACGCGAACCGGGCGCTGACGCAGGAGATTTGCAACTACCTGAGCTGCGATCCGGGCCTTGCGACGACCGACAGGTTCTCGGACGGGGAGTTCAACTTCCAGATCACGGAGAACGTGCGCGGCGCTGACGTTTTCATCGTGCAGCCGACGTGCCCGCCGACCGACGCGCACCTGATGGAGTTGCTCGTCATGCTCGATGCCTTCCGCCGCTCGTCGGCCGAGCGCGTGACGGCGGTCATCCCCTACTTCGGCTACGCGCGCTCGGACAAGAAGGACAGGCCGCGTGTCTCCATCAGCGCGAAACTCGTGGCGAACCTGATTACGACGGCGGGCGCCGACCGCGTGTTGACGATGGATTTGCACGCGGCGCAGATTCAAGGGTTCTTTGACATCCCCGTCGATCACCTCTTCGCGGCGCCGGCCTTCATCGGCCATTACATGGATCACAAGTTGCCGAATCTGACGGTGGTCGCGCCCGACACGGGCGGCGCGGAACGTGCGCGCGCCTACGCCAAGCGCCTCACGTCGGACGACGGCACGCCCGCCTCGCTCGCGCTGTGCGACAAGCGGCGCGAGAAGGCAAATGTGGCCGAGGTGATGAACGTGGTCGGCGAGGTGAGGGGGAGGAGCTGCCTGATCGTGGACGACATGTGCGACACGGGCGGCTCTCTGACGAAGGTCGCGGCGGCGCTCAGGAAGGAAGGCGCCGAGCGCATCCACACCTGCTTTACGCACCCCGTTCTTTCGGGGCGCGCGTGCGAATCGCTGGCCGAGTCGGAGATCGAGCGCATCGTGACAACGAACACGATTCCTTTGCGCGCCTCGGCGTGCCGGGAGAAGAAGATTAACGTTTTGAGCATCGCTCCGCTGCTGGCGAAAGCGATTAAGTCGATCCACGAGGAGACGAGCGTCTCCTCGCTCTTCGTGTGAGGCGGAGGGCAAAAACTTAAGGGGCTTAGGAGTCATTATGGCAGAGAGACAAGAGATAACGGTGCGCGCCGAACTGCGCGCTGGACGCGGCAAGAATGACGCGCGGCGGCTTCGCGCGCGCGGCATGGTGCCGCTCACCATTTACGGCGGCGAGGGCGATCCCATCGCGGCGGCCGCGCCGCTCGCGGAGCTGGCCGCCATCCTGCGGTCGGGGGCGGGGCACAACGCCATCTTCACGCTCGACGTGGACGGCGTCGGCCCGAACGAGGTCATGTTCCTCGACCGGCAGATCGACCCCGTCAAGACGCGTCTCATCCACGCCGACCTGCGCCGCCTCGTGCTCGGCCAGGAGATCGAGGTCTCCGTCCGGCTTGAGCTGGAAGGCGAGCCGGAGGGCGTCCGCGAAGGGGAGGGCGTGCTCGAACAGTTGCTGCGCGAGGTCGAGGTTCGCTGCCGCCCAGGCATCATCCCCGACTTCATCACCGTGGACGTGTCGAACCTCGGTGCGCACGAGGTGCTGCACGTCTCGGACGTTAAGGTCGATGAAGGCATCACGATCCTGACCGACCCCGAGACGGCCGTCGCCACGGTCGCCGTCGTCCGCGAGGAGCCGGTCGAAGCCATCGCGCCCGAGACGGAGGCCGTCGAGCCTGAAGTCATCGGCAAGGGCAAGAAGGAAGACGAGGAATAGAATTTTTGATTTTAGATTTTTGATTGGCGATTTGGGCTGTCAGAATTCGACGGCCGCTCTTTAAATCAGAAATCAGAAATCAGAAATCTAAAATTCATTCATGCTCATCGTCGGGCTGGGCAATCCGGGCGAGCGTTACGAGTGGACGCGCCACAACCTGGGCTTCATGCTCGTAGACCTTCTGGCGCGGCAGGCGAGCGCGCAGGTCAAGCGCGCGGAGTGCCGGGCGCTCGTCGGGCGGGCGGAGCTTGAAGGGCGCGCGGTCGAGCTGGTCAAGCCGCAGACCTACATGAATCTGAGCGGTGAGTCGGTCGCGTGCCTGCTGCGCAAGCGTTCAGACTTGAAAGCCGCGAGCGACCTCGTCGTCGTCAGCGACGACATCGCGCTCCCCTTCGGCTCTATCCGCCTCCGGCCTTCGGGTTCGAGCGGCGGGCAGAAGGGCCTGAAGAACATCATCTCGGCGCTTGGCACGGATCAGTTTCCGCGCCTGCGCGTCGGCATCAAGCCGGAGCACCCCGTGGGTGACACGGCCGGCTTCGTCCTCGAACGCTTCCCGAAGGGACAGCGCGAAGAGGTTGAGCAGATTCTGGAGCGGGGCGCCGAAGCGCTCCGCGCCGTCATACGCGACGGCATTGACAAGGCAATGTCGCTGTACAACGGTTAGACGGTAAATAGTCAATAGTGAATGGAAAACCATTCACCATTCACTAACCTTTTTCCTTCTTGCTTCCGCCGATACGGCGGAGGCTAGACATCCATAAGGAGGATGATTTGGCAGAGAAGAGAGTTTACGAGGTCATCTTTATCGTTGACCCCGACACGCAGGAAGATGACATGACGAAGCTGACGCAGAACCTCAGCGGCGTCATCACCGACCAGGGCGGCACGATCACGCGCAACGAGGTGCTGGGCCGCCGTCAGCTCGCCTACCGCATCGGCCGCAAGAACGAGGGCGTCTACGTGCTCTTCGAGGTTGAAGGCACCGGCTCGGAGATTGCCGAGCTGGAGCGCCGCATGCGCGTCAATGACGCCATCATGCGCTACATGACCGTGCGCGTGGACGAAGACCGCCAGCGCGCCGAGAAGCTTAGGGCGCGCCGCCAGCGTAAGGCCGCCAAGCGGCCCGGGTTCGTCGCGGCCGTGGCCGGTGGTGGAGGCGGCTCCACGCGCCCCGGCTCCGGCGGCGACGAGTCGTAGGGACGCGCGCGCGTGTCACCTTTAACTTAAAGGTCGGCGGGTCAGAGGCCAGCGCGCCCTCTCGCTTGAAGAGAGGCGAGCCGCGCGGCCGTCCCCGCGTTTGAAAGAGAGAAGAGAAGAGAGATGTCCAGAAACATTGAGAGAGAGCGCGACTTCGATAACGAGGACGAGGGAGTACCGGAGCGTCGGCCGCAGGGCGGCGGGGGGCGCGGAGGCGGCCGGGGCCGCATGCGTCGCCGCAAGGTCTGCCGCTTCTGCGTCGATAAGGTAGACCTCATCGACTTCAAGGACGTGAAGCTCCTACAGAACTTCATCCCTGAGCGCGGCAAGATTCTGCCGCGCCGCATCTCGGGCGTCTGCACCGCGCACCAGCGCATGCTGACCGAGGCCATCAAGCGCGCGCGCAACATCGCGCTGCTCCCGTACACCGCGGACTAGAAGGAGGTCACACAGAGATGGCAACGACTAACGTACTGCTCCGCGAGGACGTGGATAACCTCGGCGCCCGCGGCGAGATCGTCAAGGTGAAGGCCGGCTACGCGCGCAACTACCTGCTCCCGCGTAAGCTCGCCGTTCAGGCGACGCCCGGCAACGTCAAGCAGATTGAGGCCGAGCGCGCCGCACTGATGAAGAAGGAAGCGAAGGAGCGCGGCACGGCCGAAGCCCAGGCCGGGCAGATGGGCGGCCTGCGCCTGAACTTCGAGCGCAAGGTCGGCGAGCACGGGCTGCTCTACGGCTCGGTGACGGCGATGCACATCGCCGACGCGCTCAAGGAGAAGGGCTACGAGATCGACCGCCGCCGCGTTCACCTCGGCGAGCCGATCAAGGAGACGGGCGAGTACACCGTCAGCGTGCGCCTCCACCGCGAGGTGAACGTCGAAATCCCCGTCATCGTCACCGGCGAGGGTGGCGCGCAGACGGCGGGCGCCGTCGCCGCGCCCACACCCGCTGCCGCCGAGGCGCCTGCCCCCGGCGACGGCCCCAACGACGAGACGACCGAAGCGGCCGAGGCGTAAACAAGTAGGCAGTAGGCAGATGGCAGTAGGCAGTTGAAAGTGCTGCTGTCGAAACCTCCGCATTAATCTGTCAACGTCAACAACGCGGAGCGACTGCCTACTGCCTACTGAAAAAGGGGCGCGTCAACATGATTGTTGTCGCGCCCCTCGGCTTGTAGTATAAAGACCGGCGGCGCGACCCCTCCGCGCTCCCGCGCCCGACCGCAAGGGGCGCAGGCGGGAAGGGACGCGCCCTTTGCCTATCTAGTCCACGTCAGTTTTCCACAGGCCCTACTCCCGATGGCTCAGTACATAGCCGACCCGTCACGCGAACAGCTCTTAGAGCGACCGCTGCCCCACAGCGCCGAGGCCGAGCGCGCCATTCTCGGCTCCGTCCTCCTCGACAACTCGCTCGTCAACCACGCCATCGAGCTGCTGCGCCCCGAGGACTTCTATGTCCGCGCGCACCAGTTCGTCTTCCGCTCGATGATCGGGCTCTCCGAGCGCGGCTCCGAGATAGACCCGCTGCTCCTCAGCGAAGAGCTGCGCCGCGAAGGCGTGCTTGAGCAGGCCGGCGGGATGACCTTCATCTCGGAGCTGACCTACGGGCTGCCGCACTTCACCAACGTCGCCGCGTACGCGAAGGTCGTCAAAGACCACTCGCTGATGCGGCAGCTCGTGAAGGTCGCCAACAAGATTACGAGCGAGGCTTTGGAAGGCGAGGACGAGGCAACCATCATCCTCGACCATGCCGAGCAGATGATCTTCGCGCTCGCCGACGAGCGCACGCGCCAGGGCTTCGCGCACATCAAGCCGGTCGCCGACCTGCTCCTCGAAAAAGTTCAGGAGATGGCCGGTCGCTCCGCCATGCTAACGGGGCTCACCACAGGCTTCTCCGAGCTGGACACGATGACCTCCGGCCTCCAGTCCTCCGACCTCGTGATCGTCGCTGCCCGACCGTCGATGGGTAAGACCGCGCTCTGCCTGACGCTCGCGCAGAACGCGGCGATTCAGGCCGGCGCGGTGGTGGCGATCTTCTCTCTGGAGATGTCGAAGGAGTCGCTCGTCATGCGCATGCTCTGCTCGGAGGGGCGCGTGGACGCGCACCGCTTCCGGAGCGGGTACCTGTCGCGCGACGAGTGGGCGAGGCTGGCGGGTGCTTTGGGGACTCTGGCGGAGGCGAAAATCTTTATCGACGACACGCCGGGCATCTCCGTTCTGGAGATGCGTGCGAAAGCGCGGCGGCTGGCGGCCGAGCAGAAGAAGCTCGACCTGATTGTGGTGGACTACCTACAACTGATGTCGGGCTCGTCGCGGCGTTCGGAGTCGAGGCAGCAGGAGGTGTCGCAGATTTCGCGCGAGCTGAAGGGTCTGGCGAAGGAGTTGAACGTGCCGCTCGTTGCGCTCTCGCAGCTCTCGCGCGCGCCCGAGGCCCGTGCCGACCACCGCCCGCAGCTCTCCGACCTGCGCGAGTCGGGCTCCATCGAACAGGATGCAGACCTCGTCGCCTTCATCTACCGCGAGGAGCAGTACAACCGCACCGAGGAGAACACGGGCACGGCCGAACTCATCATCGCCAAGCAGCGCAACGGCCCGACCGGCACCGTCAACCTCGCCTTCCTCAAAGAGTTCACACGCTTCGAGAACATGTGGCGCGAGTAGTCCGCCGCGCGCCCCGAAAAATAACCACAGAGACACGGCTTGTAGAGTTATCTCTTCAAAGCCGTGTCTCTGTGTCTCTGTGATTATTTCGTCTGAGCTTTACCCGTCCTGTTGCAGTTCAAGCAACTTTCTGACGATGTCGCGCGCGGCGTCGGGGCGGGCCATGCGCCGGGCGCCGGCCTGCATGGAGGCGAAGCGCGCGGGGTCGTCGAGCAGACGGTCGAGCTTGTAGGCAAGCACCGGCAGGTTGTTGCAGCGGACGGCGACGCCGCTCTCCAAAAGGTGGTCGGAGTTGCGCTCCTCCTGTCCCGGGATGGGGTTGACGATGACGAAGACCAGACTCTTCGCCAGAGCCTCCGAGGTCGTCAGGCCGCCGGGCTTGCCGAGCAGTATGTCGGCCGCGCTCATGTACTCGTCCATCTCGGTCGTGAAGCCGATGGGTTTGATGTTGACGTGGTGTGAGCGGGGCAGGCGTGCGGCGGCCGACTCAAGCTTCGACTTCAGCTCACTGTTCCGGCCGCAGAGAGCGACGATCTGCGCCGGGTGTCGCATCCCTGCGAGGGATTCGAGCATGTGTTCGATGGGGCCGACGCCAAAGCCTCCCGCCGAGACGAGGACGGTCGTCACGTCGGGTTTGAGGCCGTGCTTCGCGCGCATCTCCAATTTGTCCTTGTGCTCGGCGAAGACCGGGTCGATGGGGATGCCGGAGGTCGTCACCTTCGCCGCGGGGATGCCCAGCCTGACGAGGTGCTCGCGCGTCTCGTCCATCGCCACGAAATACTGCTCGTAGTGGTGGCAGAGCCACATGGCGTGCACGTCGAAGTCCGTGACGACGATGGCCTGGCGGAATCCGACGCGCCCCTTCGCCTTGAGCCACGAGATGATCTCGGCGGGAAGGAAGTGTGTGCAGACCGTGATGTCTGGTTGGTACTGCTCAAGCATCTTCACGAACGGCCGCGTGTTGAGCTTGTCGAGCGCGAGGCGGCGGCGCTCATTCTTCCAGGGCTTGTCGAGGTGGTCGTAGAACCAGCCGAGCAGCTCCGGGGACTTGTTGACGAGGTCGATATAAGCCTTCGAGTAGAGGTGTCGAAAGAGCTTGTTGGTGTATTGCAGCGTGTCTACGTGCTTCACCTCCGCGGCGGCGTTCGTGAGCTTGAACGCGCGCTCGACGGCGTCGGCTGCGCGCATGTGTCCCGCGCCAGCCGAGGCGGACAGTATCAGGACTTTGTTGAATGGCATAAGGTGTGACGACGGTTCAAAAGAAGGAAGAGCCCCGGAAGTATAAATGAGGTGGAGCGGACGGCGTCAACAAGAATACCGCTGGCACTGAAAGATTAACCACAGAGACAGAGAGGCACAGCTAATTGAGTTTAGCTGTGCCTCTCTGTCTCTGTGGTTAAGTCCTACCGGCCGGGCTCAACTCTCTGGCTTAGGGCTTCAAGACGACCTTGATGCAGTCGTCCTCTTTGTTGCCGAAGATTTCGAAGCCGTGCGCCGCGTCGTCGAGATTCATGCGGTGCGTGATGACGAACGACGGGTCGATCTCGCCGTTCTGGATGTGGCCGAGCAGCTTCTTCCAGTAGCGCTGGACGTGGCACTGGCCGGTTCTCATCGTCAGGCTCCGCTGCATGAATGAACCGACGGGGAACTTGTCGATGAACCCGCCGTAGACCCCGATGACCGAGACCGTCCCGCCGTTGCGGCAGGCCATGATGGCCTCGCGCAGAGCGATGGGCCGGTCGGTCTCCAGCATCAACGCCTGCTTCGTGCGGTCGTAGATGTACTCGAAGCCGTGCGCGCCCGCGCCGTGCGCTTCGAGGCCGACGGCGTCGATGCACGCGTCGGGGCCGCGCCCGCCGGTCATCTCCATCAACGTCTCGTAGACGTTGGCCTGCTCGTAGTTGATGGTGTCGGCCTTCGCACCCTCGCGCGCCATCTTCAGGCGCTCTGGGAAGCGGTCGATGCCGATGACGCGCTCGGCCCCTAAAAGGTACGCGCTCGCCATCGCAAACTGCCCGACGGGGCCGCAGCCCCAGACCGCCACGGTGTCGCCGGGCTGGATGTTGCACATCTCCGCGCCCATGTAGCCCGTCGGGAAGATGTCGGAGAGGAAGAGCACCTGCTCGTCGTCGAGCCCTTCGGGAATCTTCAGCGTGCCCACGTCGGCGAAGGGCACACGCGCGTACTCCGACTGCCCGCCGGCGAAGCCGCCCGTCAGGTGCGAGTAGCCGTAGATGCCGCAGGTCGAGTGGCCGAACATCTTCTCGGCCATCCACGCGTTCGGGTTAGTGTTCTCGCAGAGCGAGTACAGCTCCTTCTCGCAGAAGAAGCACTTGCCGCACGAGATGGGGAAGGAGACGACGACGCGGTCGCCGACCTTCCGGTCATACACTTCGGGGCCGACCTCGACGACCTCGCCCATGAACTCGTGGCCCATGATGTCCCCGGCCTGCATCGTCGGGATGAAGCCGTTGTAGAGGTGCAAATCAGACCCGCAGATGGCCGTCGAAGTGATCTTCACGATGGCGTCGCGCTTGTTGAGAATCTTCGGGTCGGGCACCTGCTCGACCCGCACGTCCTTCTTACCGTACCAACAGTTCGCTCTCATACGTCCCCCTTATTCTGCTATCCACTATTGCTTGAGTTGCCCTGCGCCCAAGCCGACGCCGAGCGGCTGCGCTGGCCTCTGCTCGGTGTAGCCCTCGCCGACCAACGTCCCGTCGGAGACGACCACCTCGCCCAGCTCGATGACCTGCTTGAAGCGGCGGAGGTCAATCTGCATCTGCGCGCCCGGGTCTTCGCCGAAGAGCTTGGCGACGAGCGCGCCGACCACGCCGCCCGGCGGACTGTAGTCGAGTTGGACGTGGACGACCGTGCCGCGCCCGCCGACCGCCGGCTCGAAGCGCACCGAGCCCGAGGTCTCGACCTCCGACCCTTCGAGCGAGCGCCATGCGATCAACTCGTTCGGGCGGTCTTCGGTGACCTCCGCGTCCCACTCGACGCTGCCGCCCGGCGCCTTCGCCACCCAGTGCGAGCGCCCCTCGCCGGTCACCGACACCGATTCGAGGTAGTGCATGAAGCGCGGCAGATTCTCGAAGTCGCGCCAGTAACTGTAGACCTCTTCGGCCGTGGCGTTGACAATGATGCTCTTGTTCACAGGAATTTTCCCCCTCTGTGTCTGCGCGCCCTCAGGGTCGGCGCTGAGCTGCTGCGCGCAGAGCACGTCGAGCGCCGTCACGGCCAGCACGTTCGCCGTCGCGAAGGTGAGCCGCGCTTTGTCGTTGTCGGGCGAAGCGTAGGCCGCGCCGAGGCACGCGAGATCGAGCGCGTCGCCCACGACCCTCGACCAGACTGCGCCGGCCGGCCTCTTGCCCTGCGTGAAGATGGCGATGCCGCTCGCAATCTCGCGCAGGCCGAACAGCCGTATCAGCCCTGTGTTGCCGCCGCGTATCCCCGCGACCTTCGCCACGCCGCGCGGCGCCAAAAGCTCCGCCAGCCCGAGCCCGATGCTGAACCACCCGAGCCCGCGCGCCAACTGTTCCTCGTTCACATACCTCTTCAGCGCGTTCTGCCGCCCATCAGCGCCGAACTCGCGGCCGTTGACGGGCGCCTCCGGCCCCGTCAGCCCGTCCTTAACGACGAGTGCGGGCGCCTCCTGCGAAGCCTGCCCGGCCGCCTCGCCCTGCTGTCCCGAATCCTGCTCCAGTCTCTTTGTTGCAGTCGCCATATCTGACCCCCTGTTTGAAACATTCCACGCGGGCCGGCCTCTTTAAGTGCTCGCTGGCCGCCCGCAACGTACTGTCCTGAACATTTCGGATGAAAGTAACCCCAACTTATCAGCATCCGGTTGCAATAAGTTTACGAGAATGCTGCGCGGCAATCTCAACTGAGCGTTGTGGCAGTCCCGTGCGGTTTTGTGCGAGACTGCGTACAGCGTTCTTCTCATCAAAAAGTTCTGGCAGCATGGCTTTCATGAACGATTCCGTTTTGGCGGGCGGACGCCCGACATGGGCCGAGATTGACCTCGATGCGCTGGCGTGGAACTTCCGCGCGATGTGCGAGCGCGTCGGCCCGGGCGTCAAGGTGATGGGCGTGGTGAAGGCCGATGCCTACGGGCACGGCGCCGCGGAGTGCGCGCGCAGGCTCGAAGCCGAGGGCGCGGAATGGTTCGGCGTGGCGACGCCGGAGGAGGGCTTCGCGCTCAGACGCGCGGGCGTCTCGCGGCCGGTGCTGAGCTTCGGCGGCTTCTGGGAGGGGCAGGCCGAGGCTTGCGTCGTTGAAGGGATTGTCCCGGTCGTCTACAGGCTCGACATGGCCGAGGCTTTCGACGCCGCGGCGCGCGCCGCCGGAGTCGTCGCCGACGTGCACGTCAAGGTTGACACGGGGATGGGCCGACTCGGCGTGCGCTACGACGAGGCGGCGGAGTTGGCCGAACGCCTCCGTCGTTTTCGGAACATACGCGTTGATGGCCTGATGACTCACTTCGCCGCCGCCGACGAGCCGCGCCGCGACTGCTACACGACCGACCAGTTGTCACGCTTCCGCGAGGCCGTCGCGGCTTTCAGGTCGCGCGGGTTCAACCCCACCTACGAGCACATGGCCAACTCCGCCGCCACCCTCGCGCACCCCGAGACGCGCGGCAACATGGTTCGACCCGGGGGCGTGCTCTACGGGCTCTGGCGCGACGTGCTGCCTCCGCTCACAGACGCTCTGGAGCTGCGACCCGTGATGTCACTGCGCACGCGCGTCACGCTGCTCAAGCAGGTGCACGCGGGCGAGACACTGGGCTACGGATGCACGTACGAGGCCGCGCGCGAGATGACGGTGGCGACCGTTCCCGCGGGGTACGCCGACGGTTACGCGCGTGCGCTGTCGAACCGCGGTCGCGTCATCATCAAGGGTGCGTACGCGCCGGTCGTCGGCCGGGTCTCGATGGACTTGACGCTGCTGGACGTGACGGGTGTTGAGGGCGTGCAGGTCGGCGAGCCTGTGACGATGCTCGGCGCGGACGCGGGGCTGCTGCTCCCGGCGGAAGACCTCGCGCAGACGGCCGGCACGCTCTCCTACGAGATCACCTGCGGCGTCAGCGCGCGCGTCCCGCGCCGTTACGTGTCAGGCGCGTAAAGGGCAGTCCGAAAGCGCGAGAGACAAAAAGGCGAACGCCGAACCGAAGTCCCTTCAACTTCGGTTCGGCGTTCGCCTTTTATGAGTTCGAGTTGGCGTCGAAGCTACTGCACGCGCACGTCGCGGACGAACATGCCGATGTGCAGGTGCTCGAAGCTGGTGGCGGGGAGCCCGACGTGGTTGGTGCGCAGCACGCTGCCGGCGGGGACTATGACCAGAGTCTCCTGACTGCTGCCGTGCTCGCGGACGGTGATGGTGCGGGCGTTGCGGTCGATGCGGACGATGGCGCCGCTGATGGCGCGCTCCTTCGAGGTCTCGGACTTGGCGAAGACGCTCGACGAACCGGACACGAGAACCGCGACGATGCCGAAGCTCATGATTGCCTTATGAAGTCTCTTCATCACACCTCTCCTGTTTTTGACGCGTGCGCCGTGACGCACGCCTGCCCTGTATGATTGCGTTGTCGCCCCCGCGGGGCGCGCCCTTCAACCCTCGGCTCCCGACTGCTCGGAACCTGTCATCGGGTTCATTAACGCGAGGCTGCGCGTTGAAGTTCCGGCTGTTTGAAAAAAATAATCAGGGCGTGCAGAGCCGCGCGCGTCGAGCCGTGAAGATGCTCGACGCGCACGTCGAAGGAGGGAGCGCCGTCAGGTGTGGCCCGCGGCGTACGAACGGGGTGAGTCGTAGCGGTCGTCGTTAACGACGGTCTTTAGTGGAGGACGAAGTTGTATGTAATGCTTCCGGTGACCTTCACCGCCTCGCCGCCGAGGACGGTCGGCGTGAAGCGCGCACGGTAGGCCGCCTGGACGGCCGCGCTCAGGAGGAGTGGATGTCCGTTCGTCGCCTTCGCGGAGAGGACGCGCCCCTGCTCGTCGATGACGATCTGGACGGCGACCGCCCCTTGCACGCCCGCGGCCTTCGCGATGGCGGGGTAGGGCGGCGCGGGCTTGTCAATCGCCTTGCTTGAGATGAGCGAAGACGCGAGCCTGACGGGGCCCGTCTCCTGTCTGGGCGTCGGTGCGGGTTTCGGCGTCGGCACGGCCGCGGGCGGCGGCACCTCGACCTCCGTCACCGTGGGGCCGCCGCCGACGGTCGAGCCGTGAAGCAGGCCGTTACTCGGAGGCCCGATGGGGCCGCCGGTCTCAATGGGCGTGAAGTTGCGGGGGCCGAGTGCGACGGCCTGGCCGGGGCGCGTCTCGGGCGTCTCGCGGCTCGCGACGCGTTCGGGGTAGGGCGTCTGCATCGAAATCTCGGTGCGCATGGCGATCTGGTTGGAGCGCGCAGGTGCCGCGGCGGCGCGCGGCTCCTCGCGGCGCGGCTCGACGCTGCGCGCTTCGGCGGGCGGGAAGCGCAGTATCGAGACAAGCTCGTAGTCCGGGTCGTAGTCGAGCCGAACGTTGTAGGCGTAGATGCTGCCGACGCCCGTCACGGCGAGCAGCAGACCGTAGAAGGCCGTGGTGGCGAGAAAGAATCTTCCCCTGCGCTTGAGGTCGGCCGCGTGCGACCCCGACTCGATCAGGTTGCTGAACATCGTCTGTGTCCTCCATCGCGCCGGTGCCAACGGGTCGAGCGGGACTCTTCCATTTAGAAACCGCCGCGCAGCGCCGGTTCCGGAAAGTCCTTGAACTTTGAACTGCGACCCCATAGGATTGTCGTGCTTCAAACGCACGACGGAGGGGGTGACGGCGGATGGCGACCAGCAGCGAGTGGCACGAGGGCTACGAGGGGATGAGCGAGGAGACGCGAAACTTCTCGCGGGCATTGAAGTCTTTGCAGGAGGAACTGGAGGCGGTCGACTGGTACAACCAGCGGGTCGAGGCGACGAAGGACGACCAGCTCCGCCGCATCCTTGCGCACAACCGCGACGAAGAGATCGAGCACGCCATGATGGCGCTCGAATATCTCCGCCGCATGAACCCCGTCTTCGACAGACACATGCGCACCTACCTCTTCACCGAAGGCGACATTCTGGAGATCGAAGAGAAGTCAGAGGAGTGAGCTTCCTTGAATCTTATGGACGACAAGATAACTGTCTACGAGAAGCCGACCTGTACGAAGTGCCGCGAGGCCGACCGCCTGCTGCGCGAGAGCGGCGTGGACTTCGCGAAGGTCAACTACTACCTTGAGCCGATAGGTGAGGCCAAACTGCGCGAGCTGATCGCCAAGATGGGCATCGCGCCGCGCGAGCTTCTGCGGACGGGCGAGGCCGTCTATAAGGAACTCGAACTCGGCAAGCGAGAGCTTTCCGACGAAGAGCTGATACGCCTGATGGCCGAGCACCCAGACCTCATCCAGCGTCCCATCGTCGAGCGCGGCGACCGCGCGGTGCTGGGGCGTCCGACGGAGAGAATCAAGGATTTGCTGTAGAAATAGCCCGAAAAACCCGTTCGGCCGCCGTCAGTTCGTGTCAAGCGAAGGGCGGCGGCCGTCGCACTTTATAAGGCTGAAGCGACCGCCGCGGGGTGATAAAATATGTCGAACTTGGCGCGCGTGTTGATAAGGATAGTCGGCTTAACAGAGATGAATTTTAAGACAAGGAAGAGTTGAAAAGTGGCTAAGGCAACAGGGACGGTTTACGTCTGTCAGAGCTGCGGGAAGCAGTCGAACAAGTGGCTGGGCAAGTGCCCTGACTGCGGCGAGTGGAACTCGTTCGTGGAGGAGAGGGCGAAGCTTGCGGCCGGCGCCTCGAAGGGGATGGCCGCGCGCGGCGGCTTCCGTCTGCGCGAGGTGAAGCCCGTCCGCTTCGGCGAGATCGAGTCGCAGGACGACGCGCGCGTCTCGTCGGGCGTGACGGAGTTCGACCGCGTGCTCGGCGGCGGCATCGTGCCGGGCAGTCTCATCCTCATCGGCGGCGACCCCGGCATCGGGAAGTCCACGCTGCTCCTACAGGTCGCCGACCAGTTGAGCCGGCAGAACCAGCGCGTGCTCTACGTCTCGGGCGAGGAGTCGGAGCGGCAGATCAAGATGCGCGGCGAACGGCTCGGCGTCGAGGCCGAGAACCTCTACCTTCTGCCGGAGACGAACCTCGAAAACATTCTCGACGAAGTGGAGCGGAACGAGCCGGGCATCATCATCGTCGATTCGATACAGACAGTCTTCTCGTCGAAGATTGAGTCGGCGCCCGGCTCGGTCTCACAGGTGAGGGAGGTGGCGGGGCAGTTCTTGATGCTCGCGAAGAACCGCACCATCCCCGTCTTCCTCATCGGCCACGTCACGAAAGAGGGTTCGATTGCCGGCCCGAAGGCGCTCGAACACATCGTGGACACGGTGCTCTACTTCGAGGGCGAGCGCCACCACAACCACCGCATCGTGCGCGCGACGAAGAACCGCTTCGGCGCGGCCAACGAGCTGGGCGTCTTCGAGATGACCGGCGAGGGGCTCGTCCCCGTCGCCAACCCTTCGGAGATGTTCCTGCACGGCAGGCCGGAGAACGTGTCCGGCTCTGTCGTCTCGGCCTGCATGGAAGGCACGCGCCCGATGCTCGTCGAGATTCAGGCGCTGGCCTCCGACTCGTCGTTCAACTACCCCGCGCGCACCGCCCAGGGCTTCGACACGAATCGTCTCACACTGCTGCTCGCAGTGCTGGCGAAACGGGTCGGGGTGGAGGGCCTGCTCAAGTCCGACGTGTTCCTTAACGTCGTCGGCGGTTTCGAGGTCGATGAGCCGGCCGCAGACCTCGGCGTCGTGGCCGCCGTCGTGTCGAGCTACCGGAACAGGGTGGTCGATCCGAAGACGGCCGTCTTCGGCGAAGTGGGTCTGACGGGCGAGGTGCGCGGCGCCATGCAGGCGCAGGCGCGCGCGCGTGAGGCGCAGGCGCTCGGCTTCAAGAAACTCGTCCTCCCGGCTTCGAACACCGCTGGGCTCGAACGACTCCTCGGCGTCCGCGTCGTCGGCGTCCGTTCGGTCGAGGAGGCTCTGGACGAATTGTTCTAGAGAGTTTGAGGAATCATATTTAAAGCCAGGTGGAAAGAGCATGTCGGTACATTTCATTCACGATCTGGGGCAGGAGTCTTTAATCAAACCGTACGCGCCGTTGGGCGCCGTGTGCGGCGTCGAGCTGCGGGAAGCGCATGAGGTCGTCGCGCCCGAGTCGGAGGCGGACGTGTGTCCAGAGTGCCTCTCCTGGTCGAAGCGGAACAAGTATCAGAACCGCCGCTACGCGGTTGAGATGAGCGCGGCGGCGTCCGCGTCCGGCCCCATTCAGGCGCTTGCGGGGCCTCAGATTTCGTCAGAGACAGACGCGTAAAAAGGTGTTAATATCCTCGGCGTCATGCGGACGAACACGGTTCTCATACGCCTCGTTTTCATAGGAATCCTCATCGGTGCGGGGTACTTGCTTGACCCAATCGGGCACGCGATGCCCGGCCGCACGCACCTGTTCGCGGTTCCCACCCATTGCGTCTCGGCCATCCTCGCCCTCCTGATCGCGGGCATCATCATCCTCTTCGAGGTGCGCATCCAGCAGGCATCTCTGAAGACGTTGATCGGCGCCGCCATCGGGTCGATGTTGGGCATCGTCGGCGGCGTGCTGATCGGGTTCCTCATCAGCTATCAGGAGGCGAACGCCGTTCACCCTTCGACGAAGGTCTTCCTGACGCTCGCGCTGGCCTTCATCATGGCCTACATCGGGCTGATGGTCGGCGCGACGAAGGGCGACTACCTCGACCTCTCGGCGCTGGGCGGCATCTTCAGCGACAAGGCCACGCGCCGCGACGTGAAGATACTCGACACCTCCGTCATCATCGACGGGCGCATCGCCGACGTGGCCGAGACCGGTTTCCTCTCCGGCACCATCGTCGTCCCGCAGTTCATCCTCCGCGAGCTACAGCAGGTCGCAGACTCGCCCGACTCCTCCAAGCGCCAGCGCGGGCGTCGCGGGCTCGACATGCTCAACCGGCTCCAGTCGAACCCTTCGCTCGACATACAGGTCGTGGACACGGACTTCCCAGCGGTCAAAGAGGTTGACTTGAAGCTCCTTGAGCTGTCGAAGAGTCTGGACGGCGTGGTCGTCACGAACGACTTCAACCTCAACAAGGTGGCGCAGCTCCACGGCATACAGGTCCTGAACATCAACGAGCTGGCGAACTCTCTGAAGCCCGTCGTGCTGCCCGGCGAGGCGATGCGCGTCTTCATCCTGAAGGAGGGCAAGGAGTACAACCAGGGTGTCGCGTACCTCGACGACGGGACGATGGTGGTGGTGGACAACGCACGGCGGATGATCGGCAAAAACGCAGACATCGCCGTCACCAGCGTCTTGCAGACGACCGCCGGCAAGATGATCTTCGGCCGCCTCTGGGAGGACTCCGAGAACGGCGGCCACCAGCGGGAGTCGCGTGACATACACAACACTCAACCGCCGCGCCGCACCTTCCAGCAGCGCGAGCCGCGCCAGCAGCACGCCCCCGTCCGCAGCGCGGAGCCGGAACAGTCTTAGTAAATGATGAATGATGAATGATGAATGATGAACTAAGAACAATCTTCAATTCATCATTCATCATTCATCATTCATCATTTAAATGACATGAACGTAGCGATCATCGTCGCCGCCGGGCGGGGGAGCCGGGCGGGCGGCGCGCGGGCCAAGCAGTTCCGGGAACTCTCCGGCATCCCAATCATCATCCACACGCTCTCGCGTTTTGAGTTATGCGAGACGATCCGGGAGGCGGTCGTCGTCCTGCCCGTTGACGCGCGTGAGGAGTTCCTCGCGCTCGCCGCGGGGCACGGCCTGCGCAAGGTGACGCGCGCGGTCGCGGGCGGCGAGACGCGCGCCGAGTCGGTCTGGCGCGGCCTGCAAGCGCTCGAAGGCGAAGAGGTTGACGTGGTGGCCGTACACGACGGCGTGCGCCCCTTCGTCACTCCCGCGGAGATCGACCGCACGGTGCGCGAGGCACAGGAGCACGGCGCCGCGGTGCTGGCCGCCCCCGCCGTCGAGACGATCAAGGAGGCCGAAGGAGGCCGCGTCGTGCGCACGCTCGAACGCGCGCGACTGTGGCACGCGCAGACGCCGCAGTGCTTCAGCCTCGACCTGCTGCGCCGCGCCTACGAACAGCCCGGCGCGCTTCTGCCCGACGTGACCGATTGTAGCGCGCTGGTCGAGCGCCTCGGCGAGACCGTCCGCCTCGTCGAAGGCGGCGCCGACAACATCAAGCTGACGACCCCGCGCGACTTCGCGATAGCCGAATATCTGGTGCACAAGTTCAGGTATCTGGGTTAAAGGCCCGCTTCCAACTTTGAGCTTTGAACTCGTCACTGTGAGCCATGTTCAGAATCGGCATCGGGCACGACACGCACAGGCTGGCGGAGGGGCGGCCGCTCGTCCTCGGCGGCGTGACCGTCGAGTCGGAGCGCGGGGCGGAGGGGCACTCGGACGCTGACGCGCTGGCGCACGCGCTGACGGACGCGGTGCTCGGCGCGATGTGCGAGGGCGACATCGGGCAGCACTTTCCCGACAACGACCCACGTTGGCGTGGGGCTGACAGCCTGCAACTGCTCGCGCGCGTGATGTGGCTGGCGAGCGAGCGCGGCTACCGCGTCGTCAACGCCGATGCGACCGTGTTGATAGAGAGGCCGCGCCTGCGTCCGTACGTGCAGGAGATGCGGCAGAGGCTCGCCGAAGTGCTGGGCGTCGGCGTCGGCTGCGTCAGCGTCAAGGCCAAGTCGGGCGAAGGGCTCGACGCCGTCGGCGAGTGGCGCGCAGTCACCGTGCAGGCCATCGTCTTACTCGAACGTACATGAGACCACAGGACATCATCAGGAAGAAGCGCGACGGGGGCGAACTGTCGCGCGAAGAGGTCGCGTCGTTCGTGCGGGGCGTCGTGGACGGCTCGTGGGCCGACTATCAGGCGTCGGCGCTCTTGATGGCCGTCTACCTTTCGGGGATGACGACCGTCGAGATGGAGGCGTTGACGCAGGCCATGCTCGGGTCGGGCGAGGTGCTCGACTTCTCCGACATCGAGTTGCCGAAGGCCGACAAGCATTCGACGGGCGGCGTCGGGGACAAGACTTCGCTCGTCATCGCGCCGCTCGTCGCCGCGTGCGGCGTGGCTGTGCCGATGATCTCCGGGCGGGGCCTGGGCCATACGGGCGGCACGCTCGACAAGCTCGAAGCCATCCCGGGTTACCGCGTCCACCTCGACCTCGCGGAGTTCAGAAAAATCCTCGGCCGCGTCGGCTACGCAATGATGGGGCAGACCGCAGAGATCGCGCCCGCCGACAAGAAGCTCTACGCGCTGCGCGACGCCACCGAGACGGTCGAGTCCATTCCGCTCATCGTCGCCTCCATCATGTCGAAGAAGCTCGCGGCGGGTCTGGGCGCGCTCGTGCTCGACGTGAAGACGGGCAGCGGCGCCTTCATGCGCGACGAGGGGCGGGCGAAAGCGCTCGCGCGCGCGCTCGTGCGCACCGGCCACTCGTGCGGCGTCCAGACCGAGGCGTTGCTGACCGACATGAGCCAGCCGCTCGGCGCGGCCGTCGGCAACGCCAACGAGGTGCAGGAGTGCATCGCGATTATGCGCGGCGAGTCGGGCGACGAGGCGCGCGACGTGCGCGACCTCTCGGTTGAGTTGGCGGCGCGGATGGTCGCGCTCTCGGGCGTTGCCGCGTCGCTCGAAGAGGCGCGCGCGAAGGTCGTGCGCGCGTTGGATTCCGGCGCCGCGCTCGAACGCTTCCGCCGCAACGTCGAGGAGCAGGGCGGCAACCCGCGGGTGTGTGACAACCCTCAAATGCTTACGGACTTGACCGTGCAGGAAGTCAGGGTAGAATCCGAGCGCGCGGGCTACGTCGAGGCGATTGATGCGTCGGAGGTCGGCCGCGCAGTGGCCGCTGTCGGCGGCGGCCGTGCGCGCGTCGAGGACGAGATAGACTTCGCGGTTGGCTACACCGCCCGCGCGCGGGTCGGGCAGCAGTTGAGCGCGGGCGAGCCGCTGGGTCTGCTCTACTGCCGGCCGGGCGCGCACGCGTCGGCGGCCGCCGCGCGCATCCGCGCCGCCTACACGGTCGGCGAAGCGGCCCCGAACCGCGTCCCGGAACTCATCAAGGAAGTGATCGCGCAATGAAGTTGAGAATGTTGCTGGTCGCCCTCCTGTCGTCTGCCCTTCTGGCCGGCGGCACGTCTTGCCGGCAGGAGCTGCGCGCCGAAGAGCGCGGCAAGGTTCGCGTCGGCATCGTCTTCGACATCGGCGGCAAGGACGACCGTTCGTTCAACGCCGCCGCCTTCGACGGCGTCAAGTGCGCCGAGACCGGGCGCCACCCGGACGGAACGCCCTGCGACGACAAACACCCCTCGCTCGGCATCATGATGCGCGACGTGGAGCCCGGCAACCCGACCTCCATCGAGCCCGCCATGCGCGCCTTCGCCGAGCGCGGCTACGACCTCATCATCGGCGTCGGCTTCGCGCAGGCGCCCATCATGGAGCTCGTGGCGAAGGACTACCCCAACATCAACTTCGCCATCGTGGACGGCGCGAGCCAGTTGCCCAACGTCGCCTCGCTCGTCTTCAAGGAGCACGAGGGCTCGTACCTCGTCGGCATGCTCGCCGCGAAGGAGTCGAAGACGGGCGTGCTGGGCTTCATCGGCGGGATGGACATCGGGCTCATCCACCGCTTCGCCAAGGGCTACGAGGAGGGGGCGAAGGCGGCGCGACCCGACGCGCAGGTCATCGTCAACTACGTCGGCGTCACCGACGGCGCGTGGAACAACCCGGGCAAGGGGAAGGAGCTGGCGCTCGCGCAGATCGGCAAGGGCGCCGACGTTATCTTCACCGCCGCCGGCAACTCCGGCCTCGGCGCCTTCGACGCCGTCGAACAGGCGGGCCGCGGCCCCGACGGGCGCGCCAACCGCTTCGTCATCGGTGTGGACTCAAACCAGAACGGCGTCAAGCCCGGGTTCGTCCTGACCAGCATGGTCAAGCGCGTGGACAACGCCGTCTACCAGATCGTCTCCGACGTGGTCAACAAGCGCTTCCAGGGCGGCTTCCACACCTACGGCCTTGAGGCCGACGGCGTCGCCTACTGGATGGACGAGTTCAACCGGCCGCTCATCAGCCCCGATGCGATCAAACAGACGGAGGAGGCCCGGCAGAAGATCATCAGGGGCGAGATCAAAGTCACCGACGCGATGTTGAAGTAGACGTGCCGGCCACACAGAAAAAGTTGTATGAACTCTACGCCGACTATAAGGACGAGCACCTCCTGCGAATCCTCACGGCGGAACGAGCGATGTATCGCCCTGAGGCGCTGGCGGCGGCCGAGAAAGTTCTGATGCGGAGGGGCGTAGACCCTACGTTCGTGCCCGCCCCGCTGCCCGCGCACACGGCGCAGGTGATGCCGACCGGCGGCCCGGCGCGCCCGAAGAATTCGTACGGGCCCATCGATCTGTTCGTGGACGTGCTGCTCTTTAGCTTTTTGTACTTGATTACGAGTGAGATGGACATCGGCTCGGTGCTGCCGGAGTCCTGGTTGGCAGATGGGGTCGTCCGCCTGTTCTTCTTCGCCTCGTTGACAGTCGGTGTGATGTACGTGCGCCAGGTGTGGAGGACGAAGGTGTGGTAGGGCCAGCCCAACGTGCGTTGAAACGAGCGACCTCCGGAAACACATGCTTGAACTGAGAGCGATAACCAAACGCTTTGGCGACGTGCTCGCCAACGACCGCATCGACATCCGCGTCGCGCCGGGGACGATTCACGCCATCGTCGGCGAGAACGGGGCGGGGAAGTCCACGGCGATGCGCATCGCCTACGGCTTCTACACGGCCGACTCGGGCGAGATTCTGGTGGACGGCGAGCCGCGCCAGATACAGACGCCGCAGGACGCCATCCGGCTCGGCATCGGCATGGTGCATCAGCACTTCATGCTGGTGGACACGATGACCGTGGCCGAAAACATCGTGCTCGGCGCGGAGCCGGGCTCGGCCGCCGCGATAGATTTGGGGAAGGCGTCCGAAGAGATACGCGCGCTCTCGAACGAGTTCCGACTGTCGGTAGACCCGAACGCCTTCGTCCACGACCTCTCGGTCGGGCAGCAGCAGCGCGTCGAGCTTTTGAAGGCGCTCTACCGCCACGCGCGCCTGCTCATCCTCGACGAGCCGACGGCCGTCCTGACGCCGCAGGAGGTCGAGGAGTTCTTCGCCATCCTCCGCCGCATGCGCGAGCAGGGGAAGACCGTCATCATCATCACGCACAAGCTCTCGGAGGTGCTCGCCATCTCGGACGACGTGACCGTCATGCGCGACGGCCGCGTCGTCGGGCGCGTCAAGACCGCGGAGACGAACGCGGCCGAACTCGCCCGCATGATGGTCGGCCGCGACGTGCTCCTGCGCGTCGAGAAGCCGGACGCGCGGCCCGGCGAGACGGTCTTGAGCTTGAACCGCCTGTCGGTCTCCGTGAGCGGCGGCGAGCGGGGCCTGCGCGACGTGTCGTTCCATGTGCGCGCGGGCGAGATCGTCGGCGTCGCGGGCGTCGAGGGGAACGGCCAGACCGAGCTGATCGAGGCGCTCGCGGGTCTCGTCCCGCCGGCCCACGTCGGCGGCGAAGTCCTCTTCCGCGAGCGCGACATCACGAAGACGAACGCGCGCGAGCGGATCGAGAATGGGCATCGCGCACATCCCGGAAGACCGCCACCGGCGCGGCCTGCTGCTCGACTTCGATCTGTCGGAGAACTCAATCCTCGGGCTCCACTACCGCCCGCCGGCCGTGGGCGTCGGGCCGTTGCTCAACCTGCGCGGCATCCGCACACGCGCGCAGGAGATCATCCGCGACTTTGACGTGCGTCCGGCCAACCCCGATCTGCCGGCGCGGGCGCTGTCGGGCGGCAACCAGCAGAAGCTCATCATCGGCCGTGAGTTCGGCCTGCGACCCAAACTCATGCTCGTCTCGCAGCCGACGCGCGGCGTGGACATCGGCGCCATCGAATTCATCCACCGCAAACTGGTCGAGCTGCGCGACGAGGGCTGCGCCATCCTGCTCGTCTCGGCCGAGCTTGAAGAGGTCACTTCGCTCGCCGACCGCCTGCTCGTCATCTACCACGGCCGCATCGTCGGCGAGGTGGACCCGAAGCAGTCCACGCCGGAGGAGATCGGACTCCTCATGACGGGGGGCGAGAAGTAATTTTCAATTTTTGATTTTAGATTTCTGATTTGCGATTTTGTCGGCCGGCGGCCGGCGAACGCGGGTCGGAATCAAAAATCAAAAATCTAAAATCAAAAATTCCATGAAACTTCTCCGCGAACTCCTTTTCCCCGTCATCGCCGTGCTGGTGGCGTTCGTCGTGGGCGGCGTCATCGTGTGGGTCATCGGCGACAACCCGTTTGAGGTCTACGGGCTGCTGCTGGGGAGCGCTTTGACGTGGCCGGACGGCATCGGCTACACGCTCTTCTACGCGACGCCGCTCATCTTCACGGGCCTTGCGGTGGCGGTCGCCTTCCGCTGCGGGCTTTTGAACATCGGCGCGGAGGGGCAGCTCTACGTCGCCGCGTTCGCGTGCGCGTGGGTCTCCATCAAGTTGGGCGGGACGGTCATCAAGGACTTCTCCGGCAACCCCATCACGTACGGCGGCATGAGCCTGCCGGCCGTGGTGCTGGTGCCGGTGGCGGTGCTGACGGCGATTGCCGTCGGCGGGTTGTGGGGCGCGATTCCGGGCTGGCTCAAGGCGCGGTTCGGGGCGCACGAGGTCATCACGACCATCATGCTGAACTTCATCGCCGTCGCGCTCGTCAGCTACTTTACGCAGTACTACTACAAGGCGCCCGGCGACCCCATCATGGAGAGCGTGCCCATCGGCGAGGCCGCGCACCTCCCACGCCTCGGCGCGTTCGTGCCGGGGTTGCCTGAGCGACTTCCGCTCAACGTCGCCTTCCTGCTGGCCATCGTCGCGTGCGTGCTCGTCTACGTCTTCCTGTGGCGGACGAAGTGGGGCTACGAGATACGCGCGACGGGCGCGAACCCTTCGGCGGCGGAGTACGGCGGCATCTCCGTGCGCAAGCAGATCGTGCTGGCGATGGCCGTGTCGGGCGCGCTCGCGGGGATGGTCGGCATCAACGAGGTGCTCGGCTACCGCTACCGCTACTACCACGAGTTCTCGGCCGGTTACGGGTTCACGGGAATCGCGGTGGCGCTGCTCGGGCGCAACCACCCGGTCGGCGTCTTCCTCGCAGCCATACTCTTCGGCATGCTCATCCGCGGCGGAATCTTCGTGGATGCCTTCTCCGAGCACGTTACCAAAGATTTGGTTGAGGTCTTGCAGGCCATCGTCATCCTCTTCGTCGCCGCCGAAGCGCTCTTCCGCGGCCCGTTCAGCAGGTTCGGCCTGCTCAAGCGTTCGAAGATTTAGGGCGGACTCTGACGTTTATGAACCTGACAGACATCTTCAACATCGCCCTTATCCTGGCAGCATCGACCATGCGGCTGGCGACGCCGCTGCTGCTCGCCGCGCTCGGCGGTTTGTTCTCGGAGCGCGCGGGCGTCATCAACATCGCGCTCGAAGGTCTGCTGCTGGCGGGCGCGTTCACGGCCGCCGCGGTGACGTGGTACGCGGGCAGCCCCCTGGTGGGACTCGTCTCGGCGGTGCTGGCGGGGGCGGCCATCGCGGGCGTCCACGCCGTCGCGTGCATCCGCTATCGCGCCGATCAGGTCGTCTCGGGCACGGCCATCAACATCCTGATGCTGGGCGTGCCGGCGCTCCTGAGCGGAGCCTTCTTCCTCTCGTCGGGCTCGACGCCGCAGGTGCCGAAGGAGCAGTTGATACCCTGGACGCCCATCGTCATCGCCGTCCTGCTCGTGCCGCTGACCTACTACGTGCTCTACTACACGCCGTTCGGGCTGCGCCTGCGCGCGGTGGGCGAGAACCCGGAGGCGGCCGACGCGGCGGGCGTGAGCGTCAAGCGGATGCGTTACGCGGCGGTGCTCATCTCGGGCGCGCTGGCCGGCCTCGGCGGCGCCTATCTCTCCATCGGCCAGTCGTCGCTGTTCACGCGCAACATGAGCGCCGGCCGCGGCTTCATCGCGCTCGCCGCGCTCATCTTCGGCAAGTGGCGCCCCGTCCAGACGATGCTCGCCTGCCTCCTCTTCGGCTTCACCGAGGCCGTCTCCATTCAACTTCAGGGCGTGCCTCTCTTCGGCGGCGAGGAGATACCGACGCAGTTCGTCCAGATACTCCCCTACGTGCTGACCATCGTCGTCCTCGCCGGCTTCATCGGCACCTCGCGCGCCCCACGCGCCCTCGGCATCCCGTATCAGAAGGAGAAGTAAGCAGTAGGCAGATGGCAGTAGGCAGTAGTAAAGTAGTCACAAGCGGAAAAACTGAAACAGGCTTTTACGAATATAACTCTTTACGCCCTACAGTATGCGGCTGGGAAGTATTGCGAACTGCCTGCTGCCATCTGCCTACTGCCTGCTGACTTATGGCTCTCTCGCTCAAGCCCGAACACCTGAGACGCTACAAGGACATGGCGCTGCTGCTGATGCGCTACGGCCGCGCAGACCTCGTCCGCAGCGCCGGGCTCGAAGAGGCCATCGAGGGCTCGCAGCCCGAGGTGCAGGTCGATCCGGAGAAGCTGGGCGAGCTTGCCAACGACGTGGAGCGGATGGGGCCGACCTTCATCAAGCTCGCGCAACTCCTCTCGACGCGCGCAGACCTTCTGCCCCAGCCCTACATCGAAGCCCTCACGCGCCTTCAGGATAAGGTCGAGCCCTTCGCCTTCACGGAGGTCGAGCAGATCGTCGCCAGCGAGCTGGGCGTCCGCATCTCGAAAGCCTTCTCCTACTTTGAGTCCACGCCCATCGCCGCCGCCTCTTTGGGTCAGGTACACCGCGCCGCCCTGCGCGACGGCCGCGAGGTCGTCGTCAAGGTGCAGCGCCCCGGCATCCGCGAGGAGATGTCGAAGGACATGGACGTGCTCTCCGACATGGCGACCTTCCTCGACTCGCACACCGAGGCGGGCCGGAAGTACGAGTTTGCGCCGCTCCTCGAAGAGTTCCGCAAGAACCTTCTGCGCGAGCTGGACTATCGCCTTGAGGCGCGCAACCTCGTCATCTTCGCCAACAACCTGCGCGAGTTCGACCGCATCATCGTGCCGCAGCCCGTCGATGACTACACCACGTCGCGCGTGCTGACGATGGACTACATCAGCGGCAAGAAGATCACTTCGTTGTCGCCGCTCGCCAAGATCGACCTCGACGGCTACCAGCTCGCGCAGCACCTCTTTCAGGCGTATCTGCACCAGATTCTCATCGACGGCTTCTTCCATGCCGATCCGCACCCGGGCAACGTCTTCCTGACGGACGACCGCCGCATCGCCCTCATCGACCTCGGCATGGTCGCGCGCATCGCGCCGCGCCCGCAGGAGCAGTTGATCCAGCTCCTGCTCGCCATCAGCGAGGGCAAGGGCGACGACGCGGCCGACGTTACTATCAAAATGGGCGAGGCCAAGCCCGGCTTCGACGAGAAGGTCTTCCGCCGCGCCGTCTCGGATTTAGTGCTTGAGAACCAGAACGCGCAACTGGAGAACCTCGATTCGGGGCGCGTCGTGCTGCGCATCCAGCAGATCGCGGGCGAGGCGTGCTTCCGCCTCCCCACCGAGTTCACGATGATCGCCAAGGCGCTCCTCAACCTCGACCAAGTCGTCCACACGCTCGACCCGAAGTTCGACCCCAACTTCGGCATCCGCTCGTACGCCGACGTGATCATGGAGCGCCGGTTCAAGAAGAGCCTGTCGGCCGGTAACCTCTACGGGACAGTGCTGGAGCTGAAGGAGTTCGTGGACAAGCTCCCGGCGCGCGTCAACCAGCTCGTGGACACTTTGACGACGCAGGGCATCCGCATCGACGCTGATGTCATCGACGAGCACAGCCTGCTTGCCAGTCTCCACAAGATCGCCAACCGCATCACGGTCGGGCTGCTGCTGGCGGCGCTCATTGTCGGCGCGGCGCTGATGATGCGGGTCGAGTCGAGCTGGACTCTCCTCGGCTACCCCGGCATCGCCATCATCTTCTTCCTGCTGGCGGCCATCGGCGCGGTCGTGTTAGTTTTCAACATCATGTTCTTCGACGAAAAAGATAAAGGCGACCAGGACAAGTGAGCGCACAGGAAGGCCAGAACCCGGAGACACTCTACGAGCGCGCCGAGCACGCGGCGCGTCTCATACGCTCGCGTGCGGGCGAGGACGTGCGCGTTGCTCTCGTTCTCGGGAGCGGGCTCGGCGCCTTCGCCGACGGGCTCGAAGACGCGCAGGCGATTCCATACTCGGAGATTCCCGGCTTCGCGCGCCCGACCGTCGAGGGGCACGCCGGCCGCCTCGTCGTGGGCCGCGTAGGCGTCGCGACCGTGGCCGCGATGCAGGGGCGCTTCCATTTCTACGAGGGCTACACGCTCGAAGAGGTGACGTTCCCCATCCGCGTGCTGGGGCTGCTCGGGGCGAAGAGTCTGGTGCTGACGAACGCGGCCGGCGGCCTGAACAACTCCTTCGAGCAGGGCGCGCTCATCCTCATCAGCGACCACCTGAACCTGATGGGCACGAACCCGCTGATCGGCCGCAACGACCCGCGCTTCGGCCGCGGGGACGAGCACCACGGCAAACGTTTCCCCGACATGACCGAGGTCTACGACCGCGAGTACCAGGAGGCGACCATCGCCGAGGCGCGCGAGATGGGACTGGAACTCAGGCGCGGCATCTACGCGGCGCTCACGGGGCCATCCTACGAGACGCCCGCCGAGATACGCATGCTGCGCGCGTTGGGCGCCGACGCCGTCGGCATGAGCACCGTCCCCGAGGCCATCGTCGCGCGCCACATGGGCCTGCGCGTGCTCGGCATCTCCTGCATCACCAACATGGCTGCCGGCGTCCTCGACAAGCCCATCGACCACGATGAGGTCATCGAGACCGGCGAGCGCGTCCGCGAGACCTTCGCGGAACTGCTGCGGAGAGTGATACCCAAGTTGACGTGAATGGTACATAGTAAATGGTGAATGGAAAGAGCGTGCTTTATCAATTTACCATTTACCATTCACGCCATTCGGAGCGGAGCGACGAATGATAATCGGAATTTGCGGCGGGACGGGTTCTGGTAAGACTACTGTTGCGAACCGGATTCTTGAGTCGGTGAGCAAGGACGAGGTCGTCTTTCTCCAGCAGGACTCCTACTACCGCAACCTCGACCAGCTCCCGCTCGACTACCGGAACGTGGTCAACTTCGACCACCCGAGCGCCATCGACAACGACCTCCTCATCGAGCATCTGCGCGCGCTCAAACAGGGTCAGGCCGTCGAGCTGCCGCTCTACGACTTCAAGACGCACTCGCGCCGCGAGGAGACGCTCCACGTCGAGCCGCAGCCGATCATCATCATCGAGGGCATCCTCATCTTCGCCGAGCCGCGGCTGCTCGACGAGATGGACATCCGGGTCTACGTCGATACGCCCGACGACATCCGCTTTATCCGGCGGCTCAGCCGCGACGTGGCCGAGCGCGGCCGCACGGTCGAGTCAGTCATCGAACAGTACCTCGCCACCGTCCGCCCGATGCACACGCAGTTCGTCGAGCCCTCGAAGCGCTGCGCTGATGTCATCATCCCCGAGGGCGGGCACAACCTCGTTAGCATCAGTCTCATCTCGGGGCGCATCCGCGAGCGTCTGGCCGATGCGCGGAGCGAGCGCGCTACTGCCGCATCGGTCGGCGTGAGTCTCAACATGGAGCATGGAGGGTAAGTGAGTAAGGACAGTCTGCAAGAGATCATCAAACGCGCGACCGACGCGCGGCAGTGCGCGCTGGCGCGCTACTCAAACTTCTGTGTCGGCGCGGCGCTCGAAGCCGAAGCCGGCGGCGTCTACACGGGCTGCAACGTCGAGAGCGCGGCCTACGAACAGACCATCTGCGCCGAACGCGTCGCCATCTGGAAGGCGCTCTCGGAGGGCGAGCGCAAGTTCAGACGCCTCTGCGTCGTCGTGGATACGGAGCGACTGACGCCGCCGTGCGGCGCGTGCCGGCAGGTCATCTGGGAGTTCTGCGGCGACATCCCGGTCGTCCTCGCCAACCTGCGCGGCGACATCCAGAGCTTCCAGATGAAGGAGCTGCTCCCGCATCCCTTCGACGCGGGCTTCCTCGAAGAGACCGGCGCGGAACCGAAATGACCCGCGGGAGCTGACCGACAGGGCCGTCGGCGCCTCCCGTCCCGGCCGAAGGTTGTTATGCGAATCACGGCCTGCCTCCTGTCGCTCATGTTGGTCATCTCGGCCGCGGCGCAGCAGAAGAGCAAGTGGGTGCGCGTCCACACCTACGACGACGCCTTCATCGAGATGGAGGAGATTAACCTCTCGTTCGGCAACTTCGGGCGCGTGAGGTTCCGCACCGTCTTCAAAGAGGCCCGGCCGCTGCACGGCAAACCCGGCGTGAGATTCAGGACGGTCGTCGAGGACATGGAGATTATGTGCGCCGAGCGGCAGTACCGTTTAGGCTCCGCGGTCTACCTCGACGCGAAGGGCGTGCCCGTCCACTCCTACAAGGCGCGTGGGGACGAGGAGTGGGAGGAAGTGCGGACGCACATGATGATGCGACTCCTGACCCCCGCGTGCCGGATGATCGATAAGAAGAGACTGTAACCCGCGACCCTTCCCGATATGAGCAGACACCCCTTTCGCATGTTCGTCGCCTGCGTCCTGATCTCGCAGACGCTCCTGTTCGGCCTCCCCGCTTCGGCCGCTGCGGCGCAAAGGCCGCGGCGTGTTGACTTGATCGTCAGCGGCGGGACGGTCGTGACGATGGACGCGCAGCGGCGCATCATCGAGGACGGCGCGGTGGCGGTGGCGGGCGGGCGCATCGTCGCCGTGGGGACGCGTGCGGAAGTCGTCGGGCGCTTCACGGCGCGCGAGGTCATCGACGCGCGCGGCGCCGCCGTCATCCCCGGCCTCATCAACGGCCACACGCACATCCCGATGTCGCTCTTCCGAGGCATCGCCGACGACCTCGACCTCAACGAGTGGTTGACGAAGTACATCTTCCCCGCCGAGGCGAAGAACGTCACCGAGGAGTTCGTCCGCGCCGGCACACAGCTCGGCCTCGCCGAGATGATTCGCGGCGGGACGACCACCTACTGCGACATGTACTACTTCGAGGACGCCATCGCCGAGGAGACCGAGCGCGCGGGCGTGCGCGGCGTGCTCGGCGAGACCGTCATCGACTTCCCCGTGCCCGACAACAAGACCTGGCCCGCTGCGATGGCCTACGTCGAACGCTTCGTCGCGCGCTGGAAGGGGAACAAACTCATCACCGCGGCTATCGCGCCGCACGCGCCCTACACCGTCTCGGAGGCGCATCTGCGCGAGGTGCGCGCCTTCTCCGACCGGACGGGCGCGCCCGTCGTCACACACGTCGCCGAGACGCGCAAGGAGGTCGAAGACGTTACGCGCGACCACGGCGCGAGCCCCGTCGAGTACCTCGCGCGCATCGGCTTCCTGAGCCCGCGCACAATCGCCGCGCACACGGTGCACCTGACCGAGGGCGAGATAAATCTCCTCAAGCAGCACGGCGTCGGGTCGATTCATAATCCGCAGTCGAACATGAAGCTCGCGTCGGGCGTCGCGCCCGTGCCGCAGATGATGCGGGCGGGCGTGCTGCTGGGTCTGGGCACCGACGGCGCGGCGTCGAACAACGACCTCGACATGTGGGAGGAGATCGACACGGCCGCCAAACTGCACAAGCTCTCGTCGGGCGACCCGAAGGTCGTCACGGCCGAGGAGGCACTGGCGCTGGCGACCATCAATGGTGCGCGCGCCCTGCACATGGACGCCGACATCGGTTCGCTCGAAGAAGGGAAGCGCGCCGACCTCGTCGTCGTCGGCCTCGACTCGCTGCACCAGACGCCGCGCTACAGCGTCTACTCGCACCTCGTCTACGCGACGAAGTCCGGGGACGTGCGCACGGTCGTCATCGAGGGCCGCGTCGTCATGCGCGAGCGCCGCCTGCTCACGCTCAACGAGGCGCTCATCAAACAGAAGGCGCGCGTCATCCGCGAGCGCATCACCCGGAGCCTCGCCACAAATTAACAGTAGGCAGTAGGCAGTCAAAGCCGCGTCAGCGGCGCGTGAATGTAGCTCGGCCTTTCAAGGCCGTGATTGCCTACTATTCCCCGTGGCGGGTTGAACCGCGCAACGTGAGAGGGCATAATGTGCACCTAATTTGTTGTGTGGTCTCAAAGCGAGCTTCCTAGCTCGCTTTTGAATTTACGGAGTTATTTATAGTGAATTCATCTCGTCCGTTATCCCCTGGCCGTCTGTCCGCCGGCACCATTCTCGTTCTGTCCGTCAGCGTCGCTTTCTCCCACGCCGCCCACGCGCAAACACAACCGCCCGCGCCCGAAGCAATGGTCACAACGCTGGCCACCGACGCGCAGCCCACGCCGACGCCCGGCCCTACCGCGGCCGAGGCCGAGGTCGTTCAGAAGCGCCTCGCGCGTGCGCGCGCGCTCGCGGCCATCGGCAAGCTCGCGGCGGCGGCAACCGAGCTTGAGAACGTGCGCGCCTCGACGAAGGATGAGGCGGTCAGGGACGTGGCTCGTCTGCTGTTGATGGCCATCTTCGTCGAGATGCCCGACTACCAGCGCGCGGCGGGACTGCTCGAAGAGGCGTTCAAGGCCCGCCCGGCGAACCGGGACGGAGACGCCGCGACGCACTTCTACTTCGCGCTCGCGGGGCAGACCGTCAACGCCGTCCGCACGCACCTCGAACGCTACCGCTCGTTCGGCGTCAACGTTGCCGACACTTCCGACCTTCCACCGGACGCCGCGGGCGACGTGGAGTACGTGCGTGGGCTTCTGGAACAAGTGGTTCAGCAAGCGCGTGCGCTCCACGCGGAGCAGGTCAAGGGCGGCAACGAAGGCATGCGCGGGCTCGACGCGGCGGCGCTCTTGGAAGACGCGGCGACCGTCCGGATGCGCATCGCGCGTCACGACCAGGACCGCGCCCGCTGGCAGAATGAGGTCTCCGAGGCACGCCAGCACCTCTTCGCCTCCGAGACGCGCGTCGCCAGCATCAGCCCCATCCCGGCCGCACGCCCCACGCCCCCGGCAGCCGCGCTTAAGACCGGCGCCCCTGCCGCTCCGACCGGCGGCAACGCGAAGAGGCCGGATCAGCCCACCGGCGAACTGCGTACGAACGCGGCTCCCGTGAACCCGAATAATGCCGGCGCGCAGCCCCCGGCGACGCAGCAGATGCCCGAGGGGAGGGCGGATAACGCTCCCGTGGCGGTCGGCTCGCTGGTCGGCAAGGCCAAGTCGCGCTTCCCGCCCACCTACCCGCCGCTCGCGCGCACGGCGCGCGTGACGGGCAGCGTCACGGTCTTCCTCGTCGTCAGCGAGAAGGGCGAGGTCGAGTCCGTCGTTCGTGCCGAGGGGCCGCAGCAGTTGCAGCAGGCCGCCACCGAGGCCGCGCGCCGCTGGAAGTTCAACCCGACGGTCATCGACGGCCAGCCCGTGCGCGTCACCGGCTACCTCAGTTTCAACTTCACGCTGTAAGAGAAAAAGCATTAGGCAGATGGCAGTAGGCAGTTAAAGCAATAATACTTTAACTGTCTACTGCCATCTGCCTAATGCCTTTTCAGTTCGTCATACATCGCTCGACGGCGCCAGCTCGTTGCCGGCCTCGCGGATGGCGCGGGCGGTGTCGGTGAAGAGGAGGAGCAGCAGGCCGGAGATGAAGAAGACGATGAGCGCGAGAATCGCGTAGCGGAAGGAGCCCGTGCTCGCTACCACGACGCTGAAGACGACCGGCCCCAGCCACGACGTGCCCCGCTCCGAGACCTCGTAGATGCCGAAGAAGGAAGCCTCGCGCCCCGCGGGAATCATCTGCGAGAAGAGGGAGCGCGAGAGCGCCTGCGACCCGCCGAGCACGACGGCGATGACGCCCGCCATCACCCACGCCTGCGCGCGCGTCTCAAAGAAGGCGAAGGCATAGACGACGATCCCCGACCAGATGACGAGCGAGACAAGGATGGCACGCTTCGTCCCCACCAGACGCGCGATGCGCTCGAAGAGCAAAGCCCCGCCGATGCCCATGAACTGGACGAAGAGGAAGATGCTGAGGACGAAGGTCGGCGCCGCCGGATTGTCGAGTCCGCCCTCGAACAGCTCGGCGGCGATGAAGACGGCGGCCGACCCGATGACGGTCTGGATACCGTCGTTATAGAGCAGGTACGCGACGAGGTACTTGAGCGTGTGCGGCAAACGCCGCAACTCGCGGAAGGTGTCGGCGAGCTGCGCGAACCCCGCGGTCAGAAAGTTCTTACCTTCCGGCAGTTGACGCCCCGTCTCGCGCTTGCGCAGGCGCTTGAACGCGAAGAAGGCGAAGACGCCCCACCAGACGCCCGCCGACAGGAGCGAGAGGCGAACGGCGAGCCCGCGCGCGGCCCCCTCCGTGTAACCGTAGGGCGTGAGCAGCGCGGGGGCGACGCCGACCATCAGGAAGTTGAGAGCGAGCAGCAGCCCGCCGCCGAGGTAGCCGAGCGCGAAGCCGCGGCTCGAAACTTTGTCGCGCCGGTCTTCGGTCACAATCTCCGGCAGGAAGGAGTTGTAGAGGACGATGGCGCCGCCGTAGCTCAGGTTGGCGATGATGAAGAGCACCCCGCCCAAAAGGTACAGCTTGCCCGTCACGAAGAACAGAAGGCACGTCGCCGCGACGCCCGTGTAGCAGAAGACGGCCATCAGCCGCTTCTTCAAGTTCGAGTAGTCGGCGATGGACCCGACAATCGGCAGGAGCAACACCTGTGAGAAGACGGCGACGGCGACGAAGAGTTGATAGAAGGACTGCGCCGTCACCGACCCGAGGAAGCCGAGGTTGAGGACAACGCCCGTCTTCCCCACGTCGGCCTGCGCGAGCGCGATCAGGTAAGGGCCGAGCAACGCGCCGACGACCGTCGTGTAGAAGGCCGAGTTGGCCCAGTCGTAGAGCATCCAGCCGAATACCTCGCGGCGGTCGTTGATGGGCTGTCCGTCCGGCCCCGTCTCGACCGCCGACTCGGCGCGCGGGTCGTCTGTTGTTGGAGTCACTTGGTGGCGCCCTCTCCCGTCAGGATTTCGAGGATCGTGGGTGTGATGTCGGCCAGCGTGCGAACACTTCTCACAACCGTCTCTCTGTCGCGCCCCCATGCGAGCGTCGGCACGGAGTTGAGCGTGTGGTTGCGGGTCGAGAGGTCTTCGACGTTGCCGTGGTCGCTCGTGAGCAGGACGGTCGTGCGCGCGAGGTCTACGAGCGAGAGGGTCGTGCGGACGAAGCGCGCGAGGTCGCTCAGAATCTTGAGCGCCTCCCGCTCGTCCTGTTCATGGCCGGCGCGGTCGGCGATGAAGTGTTCGTAGAGCGTGAAGCGGTGCGCAGCCGCGAGCGTTGCGAGGACGGCGGCGGCCTCCTCGGGCGTGCGCTCGGGAATATCGACGCCACGCTCGATGAGGAAACGGTTGGTGAAGTCGTGGTAGACGGCGCGCCCTGTGTGCAAGTCCTCGAACGTGCGGAAGGGGAGGCCGGCGGCTTCGACGGCGACGGTGGTGGCCGCGACCCAGCGCGGGCGTTTGGCGAAGAACTGCGGGTGGTATGCGTTGACGAAGATGTCGGGGCCGTGCCCGAGTTGTTTGAGCTTGAGGAAGAGGGATTGCTCGCGGAGGATTTCGCGCATCTGCTCGTTGGGAAAACCCTGCTTGTGTTGGCCGAGGCGTGCGGGCACGTTGACGCCCGTCAGGATAGTCGTCTGTCCCGAAGCACTCTGCGGTCGCCCCTCGACGCCGAGGCGCGGGTCGGTGCGCGCGAGCAGTCCGCCGAAGGGCAGGTGCGGCTCCTCGTCATCGAAGACGGCGAGCGGCGCGGCCGCCTCGCCGAGCACATGGAGCGGGTTGTGCCGCACGCGCGTGCCAATGCCGAGGCCGTCCACGAAGATGAGAAGAACCGACATGAAGTGGATAAGTAGCATCTGCGGCCGACGCATAGCAAGCGAATCGGTGTAACCCGACCCGAAGTTCGGTCGTCTTTGAACTCAAGAACGTAATGCACGTATATTCACTGCACGTTTGAAATCCGCAAGTACATCCCGGTAATTTTCGTCTAAGACTTCGGAGGTGGAATGTTCACAGTTAAGACTCCCCGCGTGTGCCTGCTCGTCGCGCTGCTGCTGATGTCGGGGTTGAGGGTCGCCCCGGCTCACGCTCAGACCGCGGCGGCGCCGACGAAGGCCGAGCCGCGGCCGTACTTCTACGAGCCGGCGATCTCGCCCGACCGTCGGGAAATAGCCTTCGTGTCGGGCGGCGACATCTGGACGGCGCCGGCCGAGGGGGGCGAGGCGCGACTGCTCGTCTCGCACCCGGCGACCGAACTGCGGCCGCTCTACTCGCCCGACGGACGGCAGCTCGCCTTCGTCTCGACTCGCACAGGCAACGGCGACATCTACGTGCTCGACTTCGCCTCGGGCGAAGTGCGGCGCGTCACCTTCGACGACGGCGGCGAGCAGCTCGACGCGTGGTCGCCCGACGGCAAGTGGCTCTACTACTCTTCGACAGCGCGCGACATCGCGGCGAGCAACGACGTGTATCGCGTCTCAACGGCGGGCGGGACACCGATGCAGGTCTCGGCCGACCGCTACGCGAACGAGTGGGCGGCGGCGCCGGGGCCGGACGGCTCCACGCTCGCCTTTGTCGGCCGCGGCTACGTGCAGTGGTGGCGGCACGGCCACGCGCACATCGACGAGTCGGTCATCATGCTGATGCGCGAGCACTCGCCCACGAAGTATGAGGCGCTCACCGACGGCAACGCGAAAGAGGTGTGGCCGATGTGGGGCGAGGGTGGGAAGAGCCTCTTCTACATGTCCGACCGCGGCGGGGCCGAGAATCTCTGGAAACTCCCTTTGGGCGGGCGGCCCGTGCAGTTGACGAAGTTCACTTCGGGGCGCGTGCTCTGGCCGAACATCTCGTACGACGGGCGCACCGTCGTCTTCGAGCGCGGCTACGGCATCTGGCGCATGGAGACCGACTCGGGGCGCGCGACGGAAGTGCGCATCACTTTGCGGGGCGCGCCCGCCGGGGCGGCCGTCGAGCGCGTGCGGCAGACGGACCAGTTGCAGGACTTGGCCTTATCGCCCGACGGCAAGAAGGTCGCCTTCGTCGCGCGCGGCGAGGTCTTCGCGGCCTCGGCCACGGACGGCGGCGACGCCGTGCGCGTGACGACGACGGCGGCGCCCGAGTCGCAACCGGTCTGGTCGCCCGACAGCCGCCGCCTCGCATACGTCTCCGAGCGTAACGGGCACGGCCAGCTCTTCGCCTACGACTTCGCCGCGAACGCCGAGACGCAGTTGACGAACGCCGCGGTGGCGGACGACACGCCGCGCTTCTCGCCGGACGGCAAGTGGCTCGCCTTCCAGCGCGCGGGGCGCGAGATACGAGCGCTTAACACCGAGACGAAGCAGGAGCGCGTGGTCGCCGCGGGCACCTTCTCGCGCCCGCCCCTGAGCCCCGACCGGCCCTTCGCCTTCTCGCCCGACAGCAAGTGGCTCGCGTACATGCCGGTCGGGCAGAAGCTCTTTCGCAACGTCTACGTCGCGCAGGTCGAGGGCGACGGGAAGGGGCGTCCCGTCAGCTTCCTCGCCAACAGCGGAAGCAACACCGTCTCCTGGAGCACGGACGGCACCTTCATCCTCTTCGACACGGGACAGCGGACGGAGTCGGGGCAGGTCGCGCGCGTTGACCTCATCCCGCGCACGCCGCGCTTCCGCGAAGACCAGTTCCGCGACCTCTTCAAAGAGGAGACGCCCAAGACCATCGCGCCCACGCTGCGCCGACAGGAGAACAACCCGCAGAGTCCTCCCGCTTCGCCCACACCGACACCGATGCCGACCCCTTCGCCCACGCCTTCACCCGCCGAGCCGGGCCAGGCACCGACGCCGAGCCTGACCCCGGCCCGCCCGGACGCGGCGGCGGGAAGGGGAGCGGCGGGCGCCGAGAAGAAGCCGGTCGAGGTCGTCTTTGAAGGCATACGCCGACGCCTGAGCCTGCTCCCCGTCGGCGTGGACGTGTACTACCAGACGGTGAGCCCCGACGGGAAGTATCTATTGATGCTGGCGGGCGCGGTCGGCCAGCCGAACATTTATCTGTACCCGCTCGACGAGCTTTCGCGCGAGCCGGCCATCGCGCGCCAACTCACGTCTACGCCCGGCTTCAAAGTGGACGCGCAGTTCTCGCCCGACAGTCAGCAGGTCTTCTACATCGAGAACGGCCGCATACAGGTCGCGCCGCTCGACCAGCGGCAGCCGCCGCGCTCGCTCGCGGTCGCGGCCGAACTCGACGTAGACTTCGCGCGCGAGAAGTTGGAGGTCTTCGAGCAGGGCTGGGAGCTGATGCGCGACAACTTCTACGACGCGCAATACCACGGCGCGGACTGGCGCGGGCTGCGCGCGGAGGTCGAGCCGTACATCGCAGGCGCGCGCACGCCCGACGAGATGCGGCGGCTGATGCGCCTGATGGTCGGCGAACTGAACGCCTCGCACCTCGGCGTGTCCGGCCCCTTCAACCCCGCGCAGATAACGACCGGCAGGCTCGGCCTCGACTTCGACCGCGCGGAGTACGAACGTTCGGGCAGGCTCAAGGTGAGCGAGGTCATCCCGCTCGGCCCCGCCGCGGTCGCGCGCGACTTGGCCGCGCCCGACCGGACGCGCGCCGTGAAGGTGGGCGAATATCTCGTCGCCGTTGACGGCCGCGCGCTCGACACGCGCTCAAACCTCGACGAGCTGCTCAACTACAAGATCGGTCGCCGCGTCACGCTCACCGTCGCCCCGGCCCCTGACGGCGCGGACAAAAAAGACCTCGACGTGCGGCCGGTCAACGTCAACACCGAGAAGGGGCTGCGCTACCGCCGTTGGGTCGATGAGCGGCGCGACTACGTCGAGCGCGCGAGCGGCGGGCGCCTCGGCTACGTGCACATGTACGACATGTCTTCGGGCGCGCTCGCGCAGCTCTACGTAGACCTCGACGCCGAGAACCAGTCGAAGGAGGGCGTGGTGGTTGACGTGCGTCACAACAACGGCGGCTTCGTCAACGTCTACGCCATCGACGTGCTCGCGCGCCGGAGCTACATGCGGATGACGCCGCGCGGGTTCGCGGCGGCGCCGGCGCGGCCGTATCTGGGGCAGAGGGCGCTGGAACTGCCCACGGTGCTCGTCACAGACCAGTACTCGCTCTCCGATGCCGAGGACTTCGCCGAAGGCTACCGAAGCCTGAAGCTCGGGAAGGTAGTGGGCGAGCCGACCTCCGGCTGGATCATCTACACCACCGACATTCAACTCATGGACGGGACGGTCTTCCGCCTCCCCTTCGTCCGCATCGAGACGGCCGAAGGCGTCAACATGGAGCGCAACCCGCGCCCCGTGGACGTGCCCGTCGAAAGACCGTTCGGCGAGAGCTACACCGACCGGGACTCGCAGCTCGACGCCGCGGTGAGAGAGTTGTTAGGACGGAAGTAGGTAACGCCATAACCTGACGGCGGAACGACGAAACGTCACGAGGTTAAAGCCTAACCTCGTGACGTTTCGTCGTTCCACGCCGTGCGCACGCATTAACCCCGGCGGGTTTTAAAACTCGTCGCGGGCTCGCCTCACGGCCGAGGGCGAAGGCGCGGACGTGGGGCGGGCGCTGACCTTCTCCCACTCTTCGCGGGAGAGCGTCTTCAGCGGCTCAAGCTTCTTCGCCGACAGCTCGGAATTTAGAGTTGAAAGCTCCTTCGAAGTCCAGGCGTCGAAGTCTTTGACCACGTCGGCCAGCTCGCGCGCGAGGGCGTCGGTGCGCTCGACCTGTGTCTGCGACGGGCGCCCCTCGTAGAAGATGATGTTGGAGTAAAGCTCCGTCATGAACTCGCGCAGGCGCTCCTCGCCAGTGATGGCGCCGCCCTCTTTGGTGGCGACGATCTTCTTGCGCAGCTCGTCCACCTGCGCCGAGGCGTCGCGCAGACGCTTGCGCAAAGGGTCTCCCTCGGCGAGCTTCGACGCGCGGTCGTCGAGCGCGAGGCGCAGCGAGTTGATCTTGTCCACGACGTACGACATCTCGCCGAGCTGCTTGTGCAGCTTCAGCGCAAGGTCGAACTGCTGCTTGCGCTCTTCGGCCGTGTGCGTCGAGCGCGGGTCGGGCGCGACCTTCAGCTCGGTCGTGTAGACCTGCTTGTCCTTCGTCATCTTCACCGTGTAGGTGCCGGGCAGCACGCGTGGGCCGTAGGCGGCGCCGCCCGCGAGCGTCGCCGCGGGCGGCACCTTCGGCGGGTCGAGCCGCATTGCCCAGGTTATGCGGCTCAGTCCCCGTCGTTTGCTGCTCGGGATGACCTTCAGGAGCTTGCCCTGCGGGTCGAAGACCTCGATCTTCAGGTCGCCGAAGATGTGTCGGCGGCGCTGGTAGTAAGTGATGACGGCGTCGCCTTCGGGGTTCGGCCCGGTGAAATCCGCGTCGCCGTTGGGCCAGCCGCCGCCGCCCGAGATGGACTGGACGGTCGGGCGCCCCTCGATGAAGAAAACGTCCTTCGCCAGTGCATCCGAAGTGAGCGCGCGCAGCGGTGTGATGTCGTCCACGATCCAGATGCCGCGGCCGTGCGTGGCGATGATGAGGTCGTGGTCGCGCGGGTGGATGGCGAGGTCGCGCACGGGCACTGAAGGCATCTCGCCGCCCTTGTACTGCGCCCAGCGCCCGCCGCCGTCGAGCGAGACCCACAAACCGAACTCGGTGCCGACGAAGAGCAGGTCGTTGTTGACGAGGTCTTGTTTGACGACGTGCGCGAAGCCGCGCACGGTCGAGCCCGCGGGAATGAGCGCCGTCCAGGTCTTGCCGAAATCTTCGGTCTTATACACGTAGGGCTTCATATCGCCGAACGTGTGCGCATCGAAAGTGACGAAGGCCGTGCCTTCGGCGAAGCGGCCGGCGTCGATGTAGGAGACCCACGCGTTCTTCGGGATGCCCTTAACGTTGCCGACGACGTTCGTCCAGGTCTTGCCGCCGTCGCGCGTGATCTGCACGTTGCCGTCGTCGGTGCCGACCCAGATGACGTTTGGGTTCTTGGGCGACTCGGCGACGGCGTAGATGGTCGTGTGCATCTCGGCCGCAGAGTTGTCCACGGTGACGCCGCCCGACTGATCCTGCTTCTGCTTCTCGGGGTCGTTGGTCGTCAGGTCGCCGGAGACGCGCTCCCACGTCTGACCGCGGTCGCGCGAGCGGAAGAGGTACTGCGAGCCGAGGTAGATCGTCCCCTTCTGCGTCGGCGAGAGGTGGATGGGCGCGTTCCAGTTGAAGCGGAGCTTCTTCTCGCCGTAAGAGGGAAGCGGCTTGATGTCGCGCGACTCGTGCGTCTTACGGTTGATGCGGCCGATGTAGCCGCCCTGCGCCTCGGCGTAGATGTACGTGGGGTCGGACGGGTCTGCGAACATCCAGAAGCCGTCGCCGCCGTACATGTTCTCCCACTGCGCGTTCGTGATGCCGCCCGGGTAATCGGTCTGGCCGACCCACGAAGAGTTGTCCTGCAACCCGCCGTAGACCTGATACGGCCGCTCGTTGTCCACGCTCACGTGGTAGAACTGCGAGATGGGCAGGTTCTGCGCCTTCCACCAGCGGTTGCCGCCGTCGTAGGAGTACCAGAGCCCGCCGTCGTCGCCCGTGATGATGTGGTCGGTGTTCGCGGGGTTCACCCACACGTCGTGAAAGTCGCCGTGCGCGCCGCCCGAGATGTTCGAGAAGCTCTTGCCGCCGTCGTTGCTGACGATGAGCGACAGGTCGGGCTTGTAGATTTTGTTCTCGTCCTTCGGGTCAACGATGAGGTTCGAAAAGTAGAACGGCCGCCAGATCATGTTCTGACTGCGGTCGAGCTGCGTCCACGTCTTCCCGCCGTCGTCCGAGCGATAGAGCCCGTCCTTCGGGATGACCGCCTCGACGGCCGCGTAGACGACGTTCGGCTTCGACGGCGCGACCGTCACGGCCACGCGCCCCCACGGCTTCGGCGGCAGGCCCTTCGCGCTCGCCTCGGTCAGCTCCGTCCACGTCGCGCCGCCGTCCGTCGATTTGAAGAGGCCGCTCGCGCTCGCGCTCTCGGGCGTGTCGCCGCCGGAGCGGAACGTCCAGCCCTTACGCCTGAAGTCCCACATCCCCGCGTAGATGGTCTTCGGGTTCGACGCGTCCATCGACATCATCGAGCAGCCCGTCGAGAGGTTCCCGCCCTTCAGGACTTTCGTCCACGTCTTGCCGCCGTCGGTCGTCCTGTAGACGCCGCGTTCGTCCGAGTCGCTCCAGAGCTTGCCGGGCGCGCAGACGTAGACCGTGTCGGTGTTGGAAGGGTCAACCAGAATCTTCGCGATGCGCTCGGACTCTTTGAGGCCGAGGTTCGTCCAGTTGTCGCCGCCGTCGGTCGATTTATAGACGCCGTCACCGACCGAGACGGAGTTGCGCGTCCAGGCTTCGCCCGTGCCGACCCAGACGACCTTCGGGTTCTTCGGGTCAATGGTGACGGCGCCGATGGACTGGACGGGCTGCTTGTCGAAGACGGGCTTGAAGGTCGTCCCGCCGTTGACCGACTTCCACACGCCGCCCGACGCCGAGCCGACGTAGACGGTGAGCCGCTGTCCCTCCTGCACGGCGTCGAGCGCGGCGACGCGGCCCGACATCTGCGCCGAGCCGATGTTGCGCGCGCCGAGACCCGAGACCGTTTCGGCATCGACCTTGACCGGCGCGTTCGACTGCGGGCCTGCGGGGCGCGGCGTCTGCGCCAGCGTCGCGGCTGAAGAGGCGAGTGTGAAACCTAGAAAGGTTGATGAGAGCCAGCGTGTAAGTCTTCTGTTCATGATTGGGGAATCCTCGGTCAGTTGGTCGGGGGCTTGCCGGGTTCAGCCTTCGTCGTCTCCTTCGGGTCGGTGGTCGAAGCGTCGGGCGCGGCGGCGGGCGCAGACTTGGCGGCGGGTTTGGCGAAACGCGTGTCGTCGAGCGCGACGTTGGCCTCGATCTTCTCGTAGGTCACCTTCGAGCGGTTGGGGTTGCCCTTCACGCCGCTCTCGATGGAGAAGGGCAGGTACCAGCCGCCGACCTCCTTGTAGTCGCCGAGCACCGTCTCGTACTCGCGCTCGGCGCCGCGCACCATGCGCTTCGTGTCGATCTTGATGGGGACGAAGTAGTCCGTGTCCATGTAGTAGAGGCGCACGTCGCCGTTCACCAGCGTCACCTTGAGCTTGTAGGTGTCCGTGCCCTCGACCTCGTCGGTGCCGACATACTCGACCTTCACGCCCTTCTGCTTATAGTTGACGAGCGGGCCGTCGAGGTCTGAGTCTTCGATGATGCCCTTCATCTCCTCCTCGCTCAGCGCCTCGGCGTCCTTCTTGCCGTTCCACGGCTCGATCTTCCAGCCCGTCTTGCCGTCGTAGGCCGTGACGCCGGTCATGCCCTGAATGACGAACTCCTGCCGGACGAGATTGGGGCGCCGATTCTCCTCGACGAGCACGGCCTCGAAGCCGCCGCCGCCGCTGAACTTGCCCATGCGGCGCAGGGACTTGACGGCCTGAATCTTCTCCATGCCGCCGACGGTCTTGATGAACTTCTCGACGATCTCGTCGGCGGTCTGCGCCGAGGCGGGCGCCGTCAGAGCGGCGACGCAGGCAACCGCCAGTAAAAGTTTACGCATGACAGGGTCTCCTGGTTGGGTGGTGCAGACGTGTGAACGGCCTGTAAGTACGAAGGGCAATAGTAGTGCAGCCCGGGGCGCGAAGTCGATAACAAACCTTCGGCGCGCCCGGCGCGCGCGAAAGTTTATTCCGTTTCGTCACGGGAAAGTGCCGACTCGTAACAGGTGGGCGGAATCAGTCGCCGCGGCTGCCGGCGCTGAGCACGTCTTCGCGGTCGCCGAGGGACGGGTGCTGGCCCGCCTCTTCGGGCTGGGGCAGGCGCCCCTGTTCGCGGTAGAGGCGCAGCTTGTTGTGCAGTGTCTTGAGGCTGATCTGGAGCAGTTCGGCGGCGCGCGTCTTGTTGTTCTCGGTCTTCTGGAGCGTGCGCAGAATCATGCGCCGCTCGACCTCCTCGATGGGCGTGCCGACGGGGAGCGTGAGGGTGTCCTCGGCGCGGCCCTGCGCGCGCTGCTCAAGCGGGTAGGGCGCGAGGTGGTGGCGCTCGATGACTTCGCTCGAACAGATGATGACGGCGCGCTCGATGACGTTGCGCAGCTCGCGGACATTGCCGGGCCAAGAGTGCGACTGGAGCGCCTCGACCGCCGCAGGGCTCAAGAGTCGAGCCGGGCGCACATGCCGCTCGGCGAGCTGCGCGACGAGGTGCTGCGCGAGCAGCGGGATATCCTCTTTACGTTTGCGCAGCGGCGGCAGCTCGACCGTGATGACGTTGAGGCGATAGAGCAGGTCTTCGCGGAACGAGCCCGCCCGGACGGCCCCCTGCGGGTCGCGGTTCGTCGCCGCCAGCACGCGCACGTCAACTGATAACTCCTGCGAGCCGCCCAGACGGCGTATCGTGCGGTCTTCGAGCACGCGCAGGAGCTTCGCCTGAAGCGAGACCGGCATCTCGGAGATTTCGTCGAGCATCAGCGTCCCGCCGTTCGCCAGCTCGAAGCACCCGAGGCGCCGCGCGGCCGCGCCGGTGAAGGCCCCGCGCTCGTGGCCGAACAGCTCCGACTCCATCAAGGTCTCGGGGATGGCCGAGCAGTTGATGGCGACGAAGGCGTTGTTCTTGCGCGGGCTCAGGTTGTGAATCGTGCGCGCGCACAGCTCCTTGCCCGTCCCCGACTCGCCGGTCAAAAGCACGGAGGCCGACGACGGCGCCACCTGCTCGATGAGCGCGTAGATCTGTCGCATCGGCTCGCTCGCCCCGACCAGCTCGCCGAAGGCGCCGCGGTCGCGCAGTTGGAGCCGGAGCGCGAGGTTCTCGCGCCGCGCCTCGGCGTACTCGTCGGCGCGTTCGACGACGAGCCGCAGCTTGGCGAAGTCGATGGGCTTCTCTAAGTAGTGGAACGCGCCCTCGTCCTGTATGGCGCGCAGGGCCATCTCGACCGTGCCCTGACCGGTGAGGAGAATGACGGCCGTCTCCGGGTGCAACTCGCGCATCTCGCGCAGCAGCCCGAAGCCGTCGAGGTTCGGCATGTACACGTCTGAGACGACGACCGACGGGCGAAACTCCTCGACTTTGGCGAGCCCGAGCAGACCGTCCGAAGCGACCGCAGTCTCGTACCCCCAGCCTTCGAGCAGTTCGCTCAAGGACTCGGCTATCACAGGTTCGTCGTCGACGATGAGGATGCGCCCTTTAGGCATAAGAGGAGTTTAGCAAGTTAGCTCGAAAGGAAAAAGGTTGCGCGCGCAGCGATGCACGCGGGGCTACGAAGCCGGATAGTAGAAGTCGGCGACGGCGCGTGCGAGCGAGCGCGCATTCGACTCGGCGGGCACCACGTCGGCGCGCAGACCGTACTCGGCGGCGGTGCCGGCCGTGACCGCGCCGATGCAGGCGACGCGCACGCCCGAGAGCAGAGGGCGCAGGTCGCGCGTGTCGAAGAGCTGCGCGAAGTTGTGAACGGTCGAAGAGCTGGTGAAGGTTATCCAGTCCACGCCGCCGCCGACGAGCAGCGCCTCGGCGCGCGCGCGGTCGGTCGTCTCGGGGCGGACGGTGCGGTAGGCTTCGACCACATCGCAGCGTGCGCCGGCCGCTTCGAGCGCGCGCGGCAGGAAGTCGCGCGCGACGGCCGCGCGCGGCAAAAGAAAGTTGAGGTTCTCAAACTGCTCGCGCCCGCCGAGGTAGGCTTCGAGCGCGGCGAAGACGCCCTCGGCGCGAGACTGTTCGGGGATAACATCGACGTGGACGTGCGCATCGAACAGACGCGCGGCCGTCGCCTCGCCGATGGCGCAGACGTGAAGCTCGTCGAGGTCGCTCACGTCCTTGCCCGCCGTCGAGAGCCTTACGAGGAAGTGCTCGACGGCGTTCGCGCTCGTGAGGATGAGCCAGTCGTAGCCGAAGAGGTTCTCGATAGCTTCGTCGAGCTGTGCGTAAGAGGCGGGCGGGATTATCTCGATGGTCGGGCAGGCGACGACGCGCGCGCCGTACGCCTCAAGCTCGGCCGCGAACTCCGCCGCCTGCTCACGCGCGCGCGTAATCATCACCGTGCGCCCTTCGAGGAGTTTTGACCCGCCGGTACTCATCAACCCTCAGGCACTTCGGCGGGCGACTCCCTGAGCAGCTCGCCCGCGCCGCGCTCCAGAAGCCTCGCGGCCAACTCCTCGCCGATGCGCGCGGCCTCCGCAGCATCTCCGTCGAGGCTCTCACGCAAGACCTGTGTGCCGTCGAGCGTGGCGACGAGACCATCTAATTTCAGCACGCCGCCTTCGACCTGCGCGTGCGCGGCGATAGGCACCTGGCAGCCGCCGCCCAAGTGACGCAGCAGCGCGCGCTCGGCCAGCACCGCGGCGCGCGTCCGCGGGTCATCAAGGCGCGAGACGAGCGCGTTCGTCTCCGCATCGTCCGTGCGCGTCTCGACGCCGAGCGAGCCCTGCCCGACCGCGGGCAGCATCTCCGAAGTCTCTATCGGCGTCATAACGCGATCAGTAACCCCCAAACGCCGCAGGCCAGCGGAGGCCAAAATGATTGCGTCGTACTCTCCCTGGTCGAGTTTGCGAAGTCGCGTATCGACGTTGCCTCTCAGGTCTTTAATGAGGATGTCCGGCCGCAAATGCTTAAGCTGAGCCATACGTCGTAGACTCGACGTACCGACGGTTGCCCCTTGAGGTAGTTCTACAATCGAAGTAATTCCTACGTCCGCCGCTTGAGGAAGGACGAGCGCGTCGCGCGGGTCTTCGCGCTCGGGCGTCGCCGTGATGGAGAGCCCTTCGGGCGTGATCGTCGGCAGGTCTTTGAGTGAGTGGACGGCCACGTCAACCCGTCGGTCGAGCAGCGCGACCTCCAACTCCTTCGTAAACGCGCCCTGTCCGCCGATAGTCGAGAGCGGCACGTCCGTCCGCACATCGCCCATCGTCTTGATAATCTCGATGCGGACTTTGACCCCCGGGTCGAGCGCTTCGAGCCGCGCCTTCACCCACTCCGTCTGCCACAGCGCGAGCTTCGACCCGCGCGAACCGATGATGATTTCCTTCATGCCAGAGCGTTGAATAGTGAACAGTAAATAGTGAATGGAAGAAGCAGGATATAACCATTCACTATTTACTGTTCACTATTCACCACTGTTCTCCTCCAGGCCGAAGATGTCGCGCCAGGCTTGCACCTCGGTCTCTTCGCCGGCGTCGTAGGAGCGGCGCATGCGGTGGATGACGGGGTGCGAAATCTTGTTGACGGCTGACATGAGCATGGCCTCGATGGCCTGCTCCTGCTCGGGCGTCAGGTCGCCGAGCCGGTTGCGCTGGCGCTCAAACTCTTCGTGCGCGATGCGGCGCAGCTTGTCCTTGAGCGCGCCGACCGTCGGGCCGATGTCGAGCGCGCGCAGGGCCTGCTGGAACTGCAACACCTCGGACTCGACGATCAGCTCCGCGCGCTCGGCCTCGCGCCCGCGCTCGCGCATGTTCGAGGCGACGACCGCTTCGAGGTCGTCCACGTCGAAGACGAAGAGGTTGTCGAGCTTCGCGACCACCGGGTCTACGTTGCGCGGGACGCTGATGTCGATGAAGAAGGCCGGCCGGTTCCTTCTCGCCGCCCGCGCCCGCTCGGCCATCTCGGGCGTGATGATGTACTCGTGAGCGCCCGTCGAGCAGATGACGATGTCGGCCAGCGTCAGAGTCTCTTCGAGCGCATCGAACTCGACGGCCTCGCCGCCGAACTTGGCGGCGAGCTTCTGCGCCGTCTCGTACGTGCGGTTGGCGACGAGCACGCGCGCAGAGCCGGCACTCGCGAGGTGCTGCGCGGCCAGCTCGGCCATCTCGCCCGCGCCCACGAGCAGCACGGTGGCGCCTTTCAGCGAGCCGAAAATCTTCCGTCCCAGCTCGACGGCCGTGAAGCTGAGGGAGACGGCCGAGGCGGCAATGCCCGTCTCGGTGCGGACGCGCTTGGCGACGCGCAGCGCGTGGTGAACGAGCTTGTGGAGGACGCGGCCGGCCGTACCCGCTTCGACCGCGAGCGAATAGGCGTGGCGCACCTGACCGAGAACCTGTGGCTCGCCGACAACCATCGAGTCGAGCGAGGAGGCGACGCGGAAGAGGTGGCGGACGGCGTCCTCGTCGGCGTGCGTGTAGAGGTGGCCGCTGAAGAGTTCGACGGGAACGGAGCGCGCGTCGCTGATGAACTCGCTGAGACGCCCGACGGCGTCCCCGGTCTTCTGTCGCGCAGAGGCGGCCAGAATCTCGACGCGGTTGCAGGTAGAGACAATCAGGCCCTCGCGCACGACCTCGCCGTCCACGAGCGCGCGCAGACTCTCGGCCAGCGCCTCGTCGCTAAACGCGAGCCGCTCGCGCACCTCCACGGGCGCGGTCTTGTGGTTGAGTCCGACGAGAACTATCGACATCACTTACTATCCGCGCCGCGCTGCCCCTCCACGATTTTCACCAACGCCTCCAGCCTCCGGTCTGTGCCGGCCGTCTGTTCCGCCAGCGCCTCGATCTTTAGCGAGAGCCTGTCCACCGTGGCCTCAGTTCTTTCTTGCCTCGTCGCCAGTGCGGTCATCGCCGCACGCAGCGACTCTTCCGACGCGTGTCTCGACTCTTCCGACGTGAGCAATGTCTCACTCAAAGACGCGCTCAAGCGGGCTTGTCTTGCGTCGGTCTCACGAAGCGACTTGTTGATTAGGTCCTGCGTCTCCATGTATTGCGTCAGGACGCGCACGAGGTTGGCGTGCGCGTCCTCTATAGCGTCGTGACGTTTTTGGAAGGCAGCGCCCTGTTGCGACAACTGCTCGGCTAGCCTTGAGAGCAGCTCTTCGTTACGTGAGAGAAGCTCTTCGTTGCGCTCAATCCTTGCCTCGGCGCGGGCCTGGCTCTTGAGAATGAAATCAATCGCCCGTTCTAGTTCATCACCGGTCATCTTTGATCTCCTTTCGGGTTGACGGAACGGGCAGCGGTTGAGGACAGGCGCATAAAACTTTAACGGAAGACGTGGAAGCCGCCGAGCGCGACGGCGCCGACGAAGGTGCAGAGGACGAGCGTGAAGCCGCCGACGCCGAGCCACGCGGCCTTGCGCCCGCGCCACTGGACGCGGTAGTGCAGGAGCGCGAGGTAGACGACCCACGTCAGCAGCGCGAAGAACTCGGTCGGGTCGTTGTGGAACATGCGGACGCTGCGCGCGCGCGACCAGATGACGCCCGTGATGATGCCGAGCGTCAGCAGCGTGAAGCCGACGCTCGCGGCCGTCGAAGCCACGTCGTCCACGGTCGTCAAAGACGGCAGACGGTGAAAGATGACGCTGAACTTCTTCAAACGCAGCTCGCGCTCCTGCCACAGGTACATCACGCTCGCCGCGAAGGCGACGAAGAACGAGGCGTAGCCGAAGATGAGCAGCGTGACGTGGACGGGGAAGAGCCAGGAGCCGCTGCCATCGGTCACCGAACTTGGGTCTTTGGTCGTGTCCGGCGAGACGAGCTGCGAGGCGAGCACGAGCAGCGTGACGACGGGCAGCAGAAAGGCGCCGAGTGCGCGCAGAGGGTAACGGTAAGTGACGAGCCCGTAGGCGACGACCAGCGTCCAGCCCAGGAACGAGAGCGCCTCCGTCGTGCTGAAGAGCGGGTAGTGGCCGTCGCGCACCCAGTCGAGGACAAGCGCCGCGGTGTGCGCAAGAAATGCGAAGGAGACCGCGTAGAGGGTCGTCCGCTCGGCGGCCCGGCGCTTATTGACGAAGGCCAGGACGGCGTGGACGGCGGCGACAACGTAACCGGCCAGGGCCGCGTAATGAACCGCGTAAAAATAAGGTTTCATCGCTAAACCGGGCGGCGCGTGGGACGCTTGCGGGCCATTGTAATTGAAGGGAAGGGGGGCAGCAAGCTAGTGCCACCTTAACACTTTGAAAGCCCGTGCGCCGCGTGAGAAACTAGCCCCGGAAGATTAATTTCAGTCAAGACATTGAAGGGGAGCGCGAAGGCGATGCCGACCCGCGAAGAGGCCTGGGAACTGCTCTGCGAGTACACGAAGGGGAAGAGTCTGCGCCAGCACGCGCTGGCCGTCGAGGCGGCGATGCGCGCGGCCGCGGGACGCTACGGCGGCCCCGACGCGGACGTGGACGAGTGGGGCGTCACGGGGATGCTGCACGACTTCGACTACGAGATGTTCCCGACGATGGAGGAGCACCCCTACAAGGGCGCCAACATCCTCTGCGGGCGCGGTTACCCCGACCGCATCATCCGCGCCATCATGGGCCACGCCACCTACACGGGCGTCCCGCGCGACACGCCGTTGGCGCGCGCACTCTTTGCGACCGACGAGCTGTGCGGCTTCCTCGTCGCCTGCGCGCTCGTGCGCCCTTCGAAGAGTCTCGACGACCTTGAAGTCTCCTCCGTGAAGAAGAAGCTGAAGGACAAGGCGTTTGCGCGCACCGTCAACCGCGACGACATACGGCAGGGCGTCGCCGAACTCGGCGTCGAGCAAGACGAACACGTCCGCTTCGTCATCGAAGCGCTCAAGCCGGTGCAGGAGCGGATAGGGTTGAAGGGAAGTACTGAGGACTGAGTGTTGAGGACTGAGTGAGGGTTGAGTCTTTAACTCAGCACTCAGTCCTCAGTACTTCTTTCCCGCTTGCGCGTGGGCGGGCGCGTTACTTATGCTGGGGTAACAGTCGATTCAGGTATTGTTGGTCGGTAAGAACCGCAAGTCTTCAGGATGCGGCTGGCCGCGCGAGAAGAAGGAGCCGAGCGTGAGGGCCGTCAGCGTGAGCAGCGAGGCGAGGAGTGCCACGGCCGCGGCCTGGAGCGCGCGCCGCCGCGCCGTGTGGCGGTAGACGAAGACGGCCGCGAAGGCCGTCGCCGCAGCCGGGACGAGCAGAGGAAGTGCGACGGCCCAGCCCTGTATGCCGCGGTCGAACGCGAGCGGGTAGACCAACACAATCGCATAGCATGCCCCGGCGCCCGCGGCGGCGGCCAGCAGCGAGGCGGCTATGACAAGCTTCCAGCGCAAACGTCTTTAGTTCTCCGGTTGTCTCAGGTGGCCGCGGCGAGGGCGAGAAAAACGCGTGGAAGCATAACACAGCCCGCAGGCCGCGGCGGCCTTAAATTTGTCGGGAGTTCGTCCCGAGTTCAGGACAGCTAAACGAAACGATGGTTGCCAAAAGCACACTCCTCTTTCTCTCGCGGCATGAGGGCCTCAAGGACTTTGCCACCCGCTTCAAACCCTTCCGCCGGATGACCGAGCGCTTCGTCGCCGGCGAAGACATCCAGACGGCCGTCGCCGCCATCCGCGAGTTGAACGCGCGCGGCTGCACGGCCACCTTCGACCACCTTAACGAGGGCGTGACCAGCGCCGCCGAGACCGAGGGCGAAGTCCGCGAGTACAAGCGCGTGCTCGCCGCCATCGAGGAGACGGGCATCAAGTCGAACGTCTCCATCAAGCTCACGCAGTTCGGCCTCGCCTTCGACCCGGAGCTGGCCTACCGCAACGCGCGGGCCATCGTCGAGGAGGCGGCGCGGCGCGGGAACTTCGTCCGCGTGGACATGGAGGACTCGGCCGTCACGCAGGCTACGCTCGATATCTTCAAGCGCCTGCGCTCGGAGTTCGACCTCAACACCGTCGGCATCGTCCTTCAGTCTTATCTGAGACGCACGGAGCAGGACGTAAACGACATGCTTGCTATCCCGGCGCGCATACGCATCTGCAAGGGCGCGTACAACGAGCCGCCCGCGGTGGCCTTCCCCAATAAGAAGGACGTGGACGATAACTACGTCCGCTGCACGAAGCTCCTGCTCCAGAGCGGCACGTATCACGGCATCGCCACACACGACGAGAACATGATCCGCGCGACGAAGGAGTTCGCCGCGAGCGAAGGCATCGGGAAGGAGCGCTTTGAGTTCCAGATGCTCTACGGCGTGCGGCGCGATCTACAGGAGGGCCTGGCGCGCGAGGGTTACAACGTGCGCGTCTACGTGCCGTACGGGAAGACGTGGTACCCGTACTTTATGCGCCGGCTCGCCGAGCGCCCCGCCAACGTCTGGTTCGTGATGAAGAACTTTTTCAAGGGTTGAGGCCGTCCGTTATGAGCGAAACCTGGACGTGGATTCTGTGGGCGGTGCTCGGTGTGGTGCTCGTCATCGCCGAGGTCTTCACGCCGGGCTTCGTGCTGCTCTGGTTCGGCATCGGTGCGCTGGCCGCCGCGCTCGCGGCCTTTCTCGGCGCCGGTCTCGTCACGCAGTTCATCCTCTTCATCGCCGTCTCGGCGGCGCTCACGGCGCTCTCACGCACCATCTTCGTCAACTATTTCACCTCGCGTGGCGAGCCTGAGGGGATGAAGATGGGCGTGGCGTCTCTGCCGGGGCAGGTCGGGACGGTCGTCTCGGCGAGCCAGGGTGCGCTGAACGAGGGCGCGGTCAAGGTCTTCGGCTCGGTCTGGACGGCCTACCCGGCCGAGGGCGAGCCGCCGCTCGAAGCAGGCGACCGCGTCGTCGTCGAGCGCCTTCAGGGCGCCTCCATCTACGTCCGCCGCCACGGCTCCATTCCCGACTGGCGCGCGCGCGAACTACCCGAACGCGAGACAGGAAAGTGATAGTGTTAGTTTGTTAATCCTGCCCGCCGGAAGACTCTCACACCCCAACGCTTGAGATTAACCCCCGAACGCGGTGCGTGCGTGGAAGCCTTTGTCTGCGACACGCGGGCGTTGATGCGGGAGTCTGCGCGCGGCATAGAGGGAGAGGAGCAGCGTCCCCGCGGAGGCGACAAAGCAGACGCAGGCAAGGAGCGCGTGGGGGTTCTCGAAGAGGTATGCGAGCGAGCCGAGGCTGACGAAGTTGGAGGGGAGGGCACGCAGGGCGCGCGTGCGACGCCAGGTCGAGAACGTCCGGAACTCTCTATGTTGCGTGAGCGCGGAGAGCGGTTCCAGTTCGCTGAAGTAGGTCGGGTCGGCCGAGGAGTCAACGATGAGCACCGTGCCGTCTTCGCGTGTGACGACGGTGATGACGTGCGACTTCTCGCCTTCGAGATAGAGGCGCTGCGCGTTGATGCCGGCGGCGCGGGCCATGTTGACGAAGACGCGTGCGGCCTCGCCGCAGCGCCCCTTGCCCGTCCGCAGCGTGTCGGCGGCCGTGTCGCGCAGGAAGGGACGGGTCAGACCTCTGAACTCGATGTTGCGGACGTGTGTGCGGATGTAGTCACGTAAGGCGACGACCTTCGCGTCGAAGTCGTCGGGGGCGCCCGCGAGCGCTTCGCGCGTGACGGCGCGGACGTACTCGTCCTGCCGCTGTTGTTCGCGCGCCTCGAAGATGCCCGCGGCCAGCAGCGCCAGCGCGAGCCCCGCGAGGGCCGCCGCGAGCAGACGCCGCGTCATAACCTCTCCGTCGTGTCGTCTTCGTGCCCGATGGTGTCGTCGGGCTCCTGCGCGGGCAGTTCGACCGTGATGCGGTCGGTGTCGGGAGCGGGGAGGTCGTCGCCTTCGAGGCGCGCGAGAACGACGGTGATGTTGTCTTCGCCGCCGCGCTCGTTCGCCTCGTCTACCAGAGCCTCGCAGGCGCGCCTGAGGTCGCCGTTCGACTCCTGAACGATGCGGAGCATGTCTTCGCCGCGGAGCTTGCCCGAGAGGCCGTCGCTGCACAGCAGCAGCACGTCGCCGCGGCAGGCGCGCACGCGCCCCGTCACCGGCTGCAACTCGGGCTGCGCACCGAGCGCTTGCAGGATGACGTTGCGGAACATGTGCGTCTCGGCCTCCTGCTCGCTGATCTGCCCCACGTCCACCAACTGCTGGACGAGCGACTGGTCTTTGGTGGCGAGCTTGATCCGGCCGCCGCGGATGACGTAGCCGCGGCTGTCGCCGACCTGGAGCAACCCGACGCCGTCCGGCGTGACGGCCGCCGCCGTTAGCGTGGCGCCCATGCCGGAGCAGTGCGGGTCCTCCTGGCTGCGGCGGTGGATGGCGAAGTTGGCGTAGTCGGTCGCGTTCCTCAGGCACTCGACGAGCGGCGCATCGGGGTCGCAGGCGCCGTCGCCCTCCTCGTCGCCGTCGCCGCCGAGGAGCATCTCGCGGACGGTATCGACGGCCATGCGGCTCGCCACGTCGCCGGCGAGCGCGCCGCCCATCCCGTCGGAGACGACGAGGACGACGCCCTTCGGCCCGACCTCGAAGCGGCCCAGCCCCTCGGGGATGGCCTCGCCGTCCGAACCCGTCCACGCGCCCTCTCCCGACAGGTCGAGCACGAGGAAGTTGTCCTCGTTGCCCGCGCGGACGCGGCCCACGTTGGTCTTGGCGTAGAGCTCTACGAACATAAGAGGGTGAATTGTAAATGGTGAACAGTAAATGGTGAAGAGAAGCTATGCCCGCGCCTTACCATTTACTATTCACCATTCACCATTGACTAAATTTTGCTGAGTGCCTGATCCAAATCGGCGATGATGTCCGCGGTCTCTTCGAGGCCGACCGAGATGCGGACGAGCCCGTCGGTGATGCCGAGGCGCGCGCGCGTTTCGGGGAGCACGGAGGCGTGCGTCATAGTCGCCGGGTGCGAAATCAGCGTCTCGACGCCCCCGAGGCTCTCCGCCAGTGTGCAGAGGCGGACGGATTCTAACACAGTGCGCGCGTTTTCCAGCGAGCCCACGTCGAAGGCCACCATCCCGCCGAATCCCTTCTGCTGCCGCTTCGCGAGTTCGTGTTGTTTATGCGAGAGCGAGCCCGGATAGTAGAGCTTCTGCACTTTCGGGTGCTCTTCGAGAAAAGCGGCAACCGCCCGCCCCGTCGCGTCGTGCTGCTCCATCCGCACGGCGAGCGTCTTCGTCCCGCGCAGGACGAGCCACGAGTCGAACGGCGAAAGGATGGCGCCGACCGCGTTCTGGAGGAAGGCAATCTTCTCGGCGTCCTTCTCGTCGTTTAAGACGACGACGCCGCCGACGCTGTCCGAGTGGCCATTGAGATACTTAGTTGTCGAATGGACGACGATGTCCACGCCGAACTCTATCGGTCTCTGAAGGTACGGCGACATGAAGGTGTTGTCGCACACGACGCGCGCGCCGGCCGCGTGCGCCATGTCCGAGACGGCCTTCAAATCCGTAATCATCATCACGGGGTTCGTCGGCGTCTCGACGAAGACCATCCGCGTGTTGGCCTTCAGCGCCGCCTCGACGTTGAGCGGGTCGGTCGTGTCCACGTAAGAGAACTCGATGCCGTAGTCGGCCAGCACGCGGCTGAAGAGCCGGAACGTCCCGCCGTACGTGTTGTCGGAGACGACGACGTGCTCGCCGGCCTTAATCAACCTGAGCGTCGTGTCGATGGCCGCCATCCCCGACGCGAACGCGTAGCCGAACCGCGCGCCTTCGAGCGCCGCGATGTTGCGCTCCACGGCGAGACGCGTCGGGTTCTGCGTCCGCGCGTACTCGTAACCGCCGCGCGGCCGTCCCAACCCCTCCTGCTGATAGGTCGAGGTCTGGTAGATCGGCACCGTCACCGCCCCCGTCGTCGGGTCGGGCTCGTTGCCGGCGTGAATGGCTGTAGTTGAGAAACCCATAAGTTGGTAAATGGTCAGAAATGGTAGAATTCGGTTCAAATCAGGGTGAAAGCGCAGCGACTTTAGAGAATCTCTGACCATTGTCTATTGATACTGTCTACTAGTCAAAGATTCCCTGACTCATATATCGCTCCGCGCCGTCGGGGAAGAGCGTGACGACGCGCTTGCCGGGGCCGAGCCGCTCGGCGACCTTTCGGCCGGCGGCGGCTGCCGCGCCGGTCGAGCCGCCGCCGAGGACGCCTTCGGTGCGCGCCAGTTCCCGCACGGTGGCGAACGCTTCCGCGTCCGAGACGGCGATGATTTCGTCGGCGGCGTCTCGGTCGAGGTTCGGCGGGATGAACTCGCGCTGGCCGATGCCTTCGAGCCGGTAAGGGCCGGGCTCGCCGCCGCCGAGGATGGAGCCCTCGGGCTCGACGAGCGCGCAATAGGCGGTCCGGGCAGACGTTTTTGACGGCTCGCGTGATGCCGCGTGAAGGTTCCGGCCGAGCCGCACGCGAGGACACGCGCGTCGATTCTCCCGCTCGACCTGCTCGATGATCTCGCGCGCGGTCGTCTCCTCGTGGAAGCGCGGGTTGGCGGGATTCTCGAACTGCTGCGGGATGAAGCTGCCCGGCGTCTCGGCGGCCAACTCACGCGCGCGGCGCACCGCGCCCTCCATGCCCTCCTCGGCCGGAACGTACTCGATGCGCCCGCCGAGCGCCTCCATGATCTTCATCTTCTCGCGCGAGTAGCCCTCGGGCACGCAGAGCACGACGCGGTAGCCGCGCGCCACGCCGACGAGCGCGAGCCCGATGCCTGTGTTGCCGGCAGTCGGCTCGATGATGGTCGCGCCCGGTTCGAGGACGCCGCGCCGCTCGGCGTCGAGAATCATCCCGAGCGCCGCGCGGTCTTTCACCGAACCGCCCGGGTTCATGTATTCGAGCTTGGCGTAAAGCTGGGCCGCGGGCGGCGGCGCGAACCTCGACAGGCGCAGGAGGGGCGTGTCGCCCACCAGCTCAAGGATGTTCTCGACAGCCCTGAGCGGCGCCCTCTCGCCCTCCGACTTCCTGCTTTGTGACGGCGTAACCATGAAATTGGAACTGCCCGATGGTAGCCCACCGGGTGGCGGGAGACAAGCGGGAAGATGGTGAATAGTGAATGGCAAATGGTAAATGGTAAGCCGCGGGCGCTCCTTGTCTTCGCCATTCACCATTTACCATTCACCATTTACTAATTCCCCTTGTCACCCGTCGCCGTCTGAGTTATGTTGTACTCCCGTGAATCACACGGGCCCACCTGCTTCCAAATCCCACGGTCGTCGCAATCATCCCCGCACGCTACTCTTCGAGCCGGCTCCCGGGAAAACCTCTGTTGGAGATACAGGGACGCCCGATGGTCGTCCACGTTGCGGAGCGCGCCCTGTCGGCGACGACGGTCTCGCGCGCCGTCGTCGCCACCGACGACGCGCGCATCTACGACGCCGTCCGCTCGGCCGGCTACGAGGCGCTGATGACGAGCCCCGCGCACGCCTCGGGCAGCGACCGTCTGGCCGAAGCCGCCGCACAGATCGAGTGCGACATCATCGTCAACGTGCAGGGCGACGAGCCGCTCATCTCGCCCGACACCATCGAGGTCGCCGTCGGCGCGCTGCTCGAAGATGAGAGTGCTGCGGTCTCGACGACCTCCGAGCCTATCGAGACGGCGGCCGACGTGCTGAGCACCGACGTAGTCAAAGTCGTCGTGGACGCGCGGCGGCCGCGCGCTCTACTTCTCGCGCTCGCCCGTGCCTTACCCGCGCGAGGCGGCGCGGCGCTACGGCTCTCTGGCCGCGGCTTTGGAGCTTGAGCCCGCGCTGCTTGGGACGTTTCGCAAGCACACGGGGCTTTATGTTTACCGACGGGCCTTTTTGTTAGAATACGCGCGTTGGCCACAGACGGCGCTCGAACGCGCCGAATCGCTCGAACAACTGCGCGTCCTCGAACGCGGGCACGCGATACGTGTCGTCGAGGCGGCGTCCCCGTCAATCGGCGTGGACACCGAAGACGACCTGCGGCGCGTGCGTGAGATGCTGGAGGAGTAGCCGTGAGCGACTGGATAGGGCTCGGCATCATCGTGCTGGTCGTCGTCGGGGCGCTCGTCGGCCTCTCCTATTTGGGGAAGAAGCCGAAGCCTCTGACAGAGGAAGAGTATGAGCAGCGCGTGCGCGAGGCGCCGGGGATGTTGAGCGCGGGTGTGCTGAGCATTCAAAAAGTCTTAAACCCCGGCGCGGCGAAGGCCGAGGCGGTGCAGCAGGACTTGAAGGCGGGTTATTACGACGATCAGGAAGAGGAGGGCGAGGGCGACGAGCCCGGCGCCGTGGGGAAGAAACGTCTGGGGCCGACTGACGAAGGGGGAGGGGATGCCTAAATACATTTTCGTGACGGGCGGGGTGGTGTCGAGTCTGGGGAAGGGGCTGGCGGCGTCGAGCATCGGCTGCCTGCTCGAAGCGAGGGGGCTGAGCGTGACCTGCATCAAGCTCGACCCGTACATCAACGTAGACCCCGGCACGATGTCGCCCTTCCAGCACGGCGAGGTCTTCGTGACCGACGACGGCGCCGAGACCGACCTCGACCTCGGCCACTACGAGCGCTTCACGCACGCGCGCCTCTCGCGCGCGAACAACTGGACGACCGGGCGAATCTATCTCTCGGTTATCGAGAAGGAGCGGCGCGGCGATTATCTCGGCAAGACGATTCAAGTCATCCCGCACATCACCGACGAGATCAAGCGGGCCGTGCGTTCCGTCGCCGAGAAGGACTCGACCGACGTGGTCATCGTCGAGATTGGCGGCACGGTCGGCGACATCGAGTCTCTGCCCTTCCTCGAAGCCATCCGCCAGATGGGGAACGAGGAGCGGCAGAACGGCCAGAACGGCGCCATCTTCATCCACCTCACGCTTGTTCCCTTCATCGCCGCCGCGGGCGAGCTGAAGACGAAGCCGACGCAGCACTCCGTCCGCGACCTGCGTGAGATAGGCATCGCCGTTGACATTCTTTTGTGCCGCTCAGACCGCACGCTCCCACGCGACATACGCTCGAAGATCGCGCTCTTCTGCAACGTCAAGGAGCAGGCCGTCATCGCGGCGCAGGACGTGGACACCATCTACGAGGTGCCGCTCGCCTTCCACGAGCAGGGCTTGGACGACCAGATAGTTTCGGCGCTGGGCCTGCAAGACCGCGCGCCGAACGCAGACCTCACGCGCTGGCGCGAGCTGGTCGAAACCATCCGCGACCCCTCGAAGGGGAACGTCACTATCGGCATCGTCGGCAAGTACGTCGAGCTGGAAGACTCCTACAAGTCTCTGCGCGAGGCTCTGACGCACGGCGGCGTGGCGAACAATTTGAGGGTGGACGTGCGCTGGGTCGAGTCAGAGAGTTTGATGGACGAGGACTACGAGGAGCGTCTGCGTGACTACGACGCCATCCTCGTCCCGGGTGGCTTCGGTAAGCGCGGGGTCGCGGGGATGATTCGCGCCATCAACTACGCGCGCCGCACGCGCACGCCCTACTTCGGCATCTGTCTGGGGATGCAGACGGCCGTCATCGAGTATGCGCGCGCGGTCTGTGGGCTCGAACGCGCCGACTCGACCGAGTTCGACGCGGAGACGCCGCACCCGGTCATCTTCAAACTGCGCGACCTCGTGGACGTGGAGGAGCTGGGGGGCACGATGCGCCTCGGCGCGTGGACGTGTCGTCTGGCCGAGGGGAGTCTGGCGCAGGAGGTCTACGGCGGCGCAACCGAGATCAGCGAGCGCCACCGGCACCGATACGAGTTCAACCCCGAGTTCCGCTCGCAGCTCGAAGGGTCGGGGCTCGTCTTCAGCGGCATCTCGGCGGACGGCCGCTTCGTCGAGATGGTGGAGCTACCGCGCGAGACGCACCCGTGGTTTTTGGGCTGCCAGTTCCACCCCGAATACAAGTCGAAGCCGCTCGCGCCCCAGCCGCTGTTTGCGTCTTTTGTCCGGGCAGCGTACCGTAACCGCATGCGTGACGACGCGGCGGTCGAGGGCGCGGGCGAGTCGGAGCCCGAGCCGCTGGCGCACGAGCGCGCGCAGGTTTTGGCTGGCGACGATTGAACGAAGAACGCGACCCGAGGAGGTTTAAAGTATGGGCGAGAATTTAGGTCTGGGTACGATGACGGGCGAGCACGAGACGCCCGAGTTCGAGAGCACCAACACGAAGATTCACGGCGAGCCGCCGCCCGGCTCGCCCCTGCCCGGCGTCGAGAGGGAAGAGGACGCCGAGATCAAGACAGAGGTCAACCCGAACACCGAGTGAGTCGGCGGGCCGACTGGTAAACCAAAGGGCGCCGGGAAGTCGCCGGAGGTCGCAGAGAAAATCTTTGCTCCTTCCGGCGACTTCCCGGCGCCCTTTGCGGTAAAATCGACGCGCAAGGTTCAAGCACTCCCCTACGTCACGCATATGCTCCAGTGCCCGAAATGTCTTCGGCAGTTCGACGCAGGCGAGACCGTCTGCCCCGACGACGGGACGCCGCTCGGCGCCGATGCGACCGTGCCCGGCGTGACGGCGGAGCTGTCTGACGCGCTGCTCGGGCTCGTCCTCGACGACAAGTACCGGCTCGACGAGCGTTTGGGCGAAGGCGGTATGGGCACCGTCTACCGCGCGACGCATCTGCTCATCGAGCGCCCCGTGGCGGTGAAAGTTCTTAAGCCCGCGGCTCGTCACCGACGACGCGGCCAAGGAGCGCTTCCGCCGCGAGGCGCGCGCCGCGGGCCGCCTACAGCATTCCAACGCCGTCGCCGTCACGGACTTCGGCGAGACGCGCGAGGGGCTCGTCTACCTCGTGATGGAACTGCTCGAAGGGAGGCCGCTGCGCGAGGTGCTCGCGCGCGAGGCGCCGCTCGACCCGGCGCGCGCCGTGTCGCTGATGCTGCAAATCTCCGCCGCGGTCGAGGCCGCGCACGAGGCCGGCATCATCCACCGCGACCTCAAGCCCGGCAACATCTTCCTCGTCCAGCGCCCCGACTCGCCCTACATCGTCAAGGTGCTCGACTTCGGCATCGCCAAGCTCGCGGCCGACGACGGCGAGTTCAGCATGGCGGACACGCTTGACGGGCATCGGCGTCATGATCGGCACGCCGCGCTACATGTCGCCCGAGCAGTGCGACGGCGCGCAGCTCACGCCCGCGTCGGACGTTTACAGCCTGGGCGTCATCCTCTACGAGATGCTGACGGGACAGACGCCCTTCTCCGGCGTCTCGCCGCTCGCGCTCGCGCTCAAGCATTCGTCGGAGACCCCGCGGCCGCTGCGCGAGCTGGTGGGAACGATCCCGCCCGCGCTCGAAGCGGTCGTGCTTCACACGCTTGAGAAGCCGTCCGAGGCGCGGCCCGCGGACGCGGGCGAGTTCCGGCGAGAGCTGTTCGCGGTGGCCGAGCGGCTCGGGCTCGAACACTCTGCGGGCTTCAGCGCGCCGACCATCGAGACGCTGCGCGACGCCGGAACGGAGACGCCCTCGGGGCGCCTCGTCATCGACATCGAAAGGCTCCGCCGCCGCCGCGCCGCCGCGCAGACGACGGAACTCGGCGTGCCTACGACGGAAGAGGAGGTGGCCGACACTTCGGGCCGGCCTTCGGGCGTGTATTCAAGTGTGGTGAGCGAAAGCGCCGACGCAGGTTCCGGTCTGTCGCCTGCGACAGACCCCCGCCTCGCTCAAGCCGCGAGCGAAATGGCGAGGAGGCGCGCGGAGGATAGAGCCGCGGTCGCCCGGATGCCGGGGCGCAGGCGTGACTGGAAGGAGTGGATCACACAGCCGCTGTCTTTCGTCGTCATCATCTCGGCGGCGCTGCTGCTCGTCTTCGGCGCGGTGCTGTTACGGCGCACACCCTCGCGGCGGGCCGCGCTCGCCGACGCGCAGACGACGAGGGCGGGCGGCGAGTCTGACGATGGGTTCGGCCGCACACTCACGTCGGACAACTCCGTGCCGAGCGGCTCACTCGTACAGCAGCCGGAGACGGCGGCCCAGTTCTACGAGAACGGCCGCTACTTCCTCTCCATCCGCAGCTACGACGCGGCCCTGCGCGACCTGCGCCGCGCCGTCGAGTTGCAGCCTGATTTTCCGACCGCGCACAACCTCATCGGCCGCGCCCTCTTTTTCAAAGGACAGATGGCCGCCGCCGCCGGAGAGTTCCGCAAGGCCGTCGAACAGAGCGGCGGCAACTACCCGACGGCGCAGTACAACCTCGGCTTCGCGCTCCAGCAGCAGGGCGAGAGGGAGGGCGCGGTCGAAGCATACACGGCCGCGATTAAGAGCCGCGGGGGCAGTTACCCTGACGCCCTCTTTCAAATCGGCGTCATCCGCTTCGAGCAGGGGCGCTGGGACGACGCGGCCTTGAGCTTCCAGCGGACGGCCGAGTTGAACGGCGGGCGCGACCCGGAAGCCTTCTTCCGGCTCGGCGCCGCGTACGCCCAACTGAAGAACTACGAGGCCGCCGAGCAGGCTTTCCGCACGGCCGTCGAGCAGCGCGGCGGCGATTATGCGTACGCGCACTACAACCTCGGCCTCCTCTATCAGCAGACCGGCAGAATCGAGGAGGCCGTCAAAGAGTTCGAGACCTACCTCGAACAGGCGCCGCGCGACGAGAACCGCAACCGCGCCGAGAACACCCTGCGCGACCTGCGCCGGCAGGCCGCGAGGCAGAAGAACAAGCGGCAGTGAGCTTGAAATCGAAAAGGATGAGAGACGTTGAGTGAGAATCTGAATCGGACGGTCATCGAACCCTTCGAGGTCGGCGGCGCGACGTTCGGCGATGGGCGGCTGTCGCTCATCGCGGGCCCGTGCGTGGTCGAGTCGCGCGCGCACGCGCTCTTCATGGCGCGCGAGTGTTTGAAACGTGCGCAGGACGCGGGGCTCGACTACGTCTTCAAAGCATCGTACGACAAGGCCAACCGCTCCGCGGGCTCGTCTTACAGGGGGCCGGGCATGAAGGAAGGTCTCGAAGTCCTGCGCGCGGTCAAGGAGGAGACGGGCCTGCCCGTCCTGACGGACATCCACGACATTACTCAAGTCGAAGAGGCGGCGCGCGTCGCGGACGTTCTACAGATACCCGCGTTCCTCTGCCGCCAGACCGACCTCATCGTCGCGGCGTGTGAGACAGGCCGTGCCGTCAACATCAAGAAGGGTCAGTTTCTCGCCCCTTCCGACGCGCGTAACATCGTCGATAAGGCGCGCGCGGCCGGGTGTCAGAAGTTGCTGCTGACGGAGCGCGGCTTCACGTTCGGCTACAACAACCTCGTGGTTGACATGCGCTCGTTTCCCATCATGCGCGGCTTCGGGGCGCCGGTCGTCTTCGACGTGACGCACAGCCTGCAACTGCCCGGGGGGTTGGGCAGTGCAACGGGCGGCCAGTCGGAGTTCATCGAACCGCTCGCGCGCGCGGGCGTCGCCTGCGGCGTGGACGCTGTCTTCATGGAGGTGCACGAGGCGCCCGAGCGCGCCCTCTCCGACGGCCCGAACGCGCTGCCGCTTGCGCGCATGGCCGCGCTGCTCAAGACCCTGCGCGACCTGCACGAACTCGTCCGACGTGCCACAACGAACGAAGTTTCAGAAGGTGCGGCAACTGGACTGTGACCCGAATATGACCAAGACGCTGACCGGATTCGTCCTTCTCATCTTAACCTTCAACGTCGCCTCGCCGCCCGCGCGCGCGCAGCAGACGGGCGCGAACCTGCCCGCGTGGCAGGTCACTTCGTTCGACGTGAGCGTCAACGCTTCGGGCGACGCGCGAGCGATTGCGGCGCGCGCCACCATCAGCGCGCGCAACGTGGGCGCCGCCCCCGGGCGCACGCTGACGCTGCGCCTGAACCCTTCGGCAAAGATCGAGTCGGCGAGCGTCGGCGGACAGCCCGCCACCTTCAACCCCGGCAAGGATGCCGCGGCGCAGTTGCAGACCGCGCAGATCACTCTGCCCGCGCCCGTCCCCGTCGGCGGCAGCGTCACCGCAACGCTCGACTACCGACTGCCCGTCGCCGAAAACAGTGGGCTCGTCGCCATCTCGCCGCTCGGGTTGCAGTTCCTTCCGCTCTCGCAGTGGTACCCGTCGCCCAACACGCCCGTCGCCCCGCGCGGCGCGGACTACGCGCCCGTGCGTCTCACCTTCACGGGGGTACCGACGGGCGACATGGTCGTCTCCTCGGGCAATACTTCGAGCGCGGGCTTCGAGCAGCCGCTCAGCGCGCAGCCCTTCTTCCTGACGGGGCGCTGGGAGACGGTCGAGGGCACGGGCGACGCGCGCGGTGTGTCGGCCATGCTTCATCCGGGCGCGACGCCCGAGGAGAGAAAGAACGCAGAGGCGCTGGTCGCGCTCGCGGGTGCGGCGCGCGCCTTCTACGCCACGCTGCTCGGCCCCGCGCCCGACGTGCCCGTCCGGCTCGTCGGCGTGCGGCGCGGCGCGGGTTTTGAACTTGGGGGCACGCTACTTCTGAACAACGCCGCGTTCACGAGGCGCAAGCTCGACTCGGTCACGGCGACGCAGGTGGCCGACGCGGTGGCACGCCTTTGGGTCGGCGGCGCCGCGGGGATCGAGGGCGAGGGTGCCGGCGCGGTGCGCGAGGGGTTGCCGCGCTACCTCGCCGCGCTCTTTCTTGAGAAGCAGTTCGGGAAGGCCGCGGCCGACGCCGAGTGGATGAGGATGGCGCTGCTCTACGCACCCGTCGCCGCACGCGACGCGCCGCTCTCGAAGCTGACTCCGTCGTTCGACACATACTTCAACTCTTCGACCAACAAGGCTGCGCTCGTCTGGCGCATCCTCTCCGGGGCGGTCGGGCGCGAGCAGTTCCACGGCGCCCTGCGCGGGCAGTTCTCGCAGGGCGGCTCGCAGGCCCTGACGCTCTCGGCGTTGCGCGCGCGACTCGCGCAGTCCGGCGGCGACCGCATGAGCGTTTTGATGTCTTCGCTCTTCGACCTGCCGACCGACACTGACCTACTCGTTGGCCTCCCCGTCGAGCGGGCGGGCGCGTGGGTCTCGAACCTGCGCAACACCGGCTCGTTCGACGTGGAGGTGACCGTGCAGGCCCTCACCGCGAGCGGCGAGCGTCTGACGACCATCGCGCGCGTCCCTGCGAAAGACTTCGGCGAGGCGCAGTTCAAAACTGCCTCGAAGATTGTCCGCGTCGAGGTTGACCCGGAAAAACTTTACCCGCAGATGAACTTCGCCAACGACGTGGTGCCGCAGGGGCCGGGGCTCGTCGAAGCCGTCGAGCAGGCGCGTATACAACTTGGTCAACAGCCCGCGCGTGCCGAGTCGCTCGCGCGGGAGGTGCTCGCCCGCTCGCCCGCGAGCGAGGAGGCGCGCGTCGTGCTCGCGCGCGCACTGCTCGAACAGAACCGTCTGGACGATGCGGAGCGCGAGTTCAACGCGGCGCTCGCGTCGCCGCTGCCCGTCCCTTCGACGCTCGCTTGGTCGGACATCGGCCTCGGCGAGATAGCGCTCAAGCGCAACCGTCCGGCCGACGCCGCCAAACTCTTCGACTCGGCGGCGCGCGCGGAGGCCGAGTATGCCTCGACGCTCGCGGCGCGCGCGGCGCGCATCCGCGCGGAGACGGCCGCGGGCACGCCCACGGTTGATGAGCAGATCAAGACGGCGGTTGCGAACCTCGACGCGGCGATTCGGACGGCGCGCAGGGCCGAGATAGAGGGACAGATTGTTGGCGGCGAGCTGGTGGGCTTCGCGAAAGGGCTCACGGGCATCCCGCCCGAGCTGTGGCAGACGCGCGTCCTGCGCACCGAGCAGCTCGACCCTAACCGCGTCGCGGCCGACGTGGTGCTGACGGCGCGCGTCGCGCGGGCGCTCGCAGGAAGGCCCGGCCGTCTACGTCTTCGCGCGCACGCCCGCCGGCTGGAAGCTCGCCGAGATTCCCATCTTCGAGGTGCGCTGAAGGATGGACGAGAGTGATGCGGTCGAAAGTCGCGCGGCGCGTGTGAGGTTACTGCTCCTGGACTGCGACGGGGTCTTGACCGACGGGCGCATCACGCCGGTCGAGGGCGGGGAGGAGCTGAAGAGCTTCCACACGCGCGACGGGCAAGGGCTCGTCATGCTCCACCGCGCGGGGTTGCGCTCCGGCATCATCTCGGGTCGCAGGTCGAGGCTTGTCGAGTTGCGCGCGGCCGACCTCGGCATCTCGTTCGTGCGGCAGGGCGCGCTCGATAAGGTCGAGGTGTTCGAGTCTCTACTGTCCGAGGCCGGAGTCGAGCCAATCGCACGCGGCCTACGTCGGCGACGACGTGGTTGACATCCCGCTCATGCGCCGCTGTGGGCTCGCCGTCGCCGTCGCCGACGCCACGGCCGACACGCGCGCCGCGGCCCACTACGTCACCGAGGCTCCCGGCGGCTTCGGCGCCGTCCGCGAAGTCTGCGAGCTGCTCCTCAAGGCGCAGGGCCGCTGGGACGAGTTGTTGAAAAGATATCTCGCCTGACTCTCACCCTTTAGATTTAGGTTTCGCGCTTTTGCGTCCAGCCTTCTTTGAGGAGGACTTCTTCGCGGCGCGGCGCTCCGGCTCCGGCGCGGGCGCGGAGGCGGCGAAGTGCTCGCGGCAGAGGTCGATGAAGGTCTGGCAGACGGGCGAGAGATAGCCGCCGCTCAGGCGCGCGAGCCCCATCTCCCAGTTGATGCGCGCGCCCTCGATCCACCAACGCACAAGGCGTCCGCGCTCCACCTCGTCGCGCACCACCGACAGCGGCACGATGCCGACGCCCATGTCGGCCGCCACCATGTTCCGGATGGCCGCCTGCCGGCTCAGCTCCATCGCCACCGTCGGCTTCAGGCCAGCCTCGGCGAAGAACTCGTCGATGAGGCGGCGCGTGTTGCCGCCGCGCTCGCCGAGGATGAGCTTCTCGCCCGCGAGGGCGAAGGCGCTCACGACGCGCTGTGCGGCCAGAGCGTGGCGCGGGCTGGCGATGGCGACGAGCTGGTCGCTGGCTCAGAAGCTCCGTCTCGACGTTGCGCGCCTGGACGGGGAGAGAGATGAAGGCCGCGTCCATCTCGCCCGCGAGAATCCTCCTGACCAGCTCCTCGCTCGTGCCCGAGGTGACCGAGACCTCCGCGTGCGTGTGCGCCTTCCTGAGCTTCTTGAGGATGGAGGGCAGCGAGTCGGCGCTCACCATCCCCGAGGCGCTCCCGAGGCGCAGGCGCCCGTGCTTGGCCCCGGCCAACTCGGCCAGCTCCGCGAGCGCCGCGTCGTGCTCGCGCAGGATGTGCTGCGCGCGCGTCATCAGCCGCTCGCCCGCCTCGGTAAGCACGACCCGCCGCGGCATTCGCGTAAAGAGCGGGACGCCGACCTCGCTTCTCAAACTGCTTGATCTGCATGCTGAGCGCGGCCTGCGTGTAGTGTATGCGCTGGGCGGCAGCGGTGAACGTGCGCGCGTCGGCGATGGCGAGAAAGGCTTTAAGTTGTCTGATCTCCATCTGGAGTCTCCGGTATCAGGGATGGTTATCGTAGAAATAAAATCTTTTAGTTTTGATTATAATCAAACTTCCGCTAGGATTGCACAAATTTTTCGGGCGCGGGGCCTTCACGGCCCGTGCCCCGCCGACCGACAGTCCCCGATGAAGGCCAGGCGCCGCCCAGTCAAACTCCACTCGAAAAGCCCGCCGGCGCTCGCCGCCCGCACGCTCTTGCTCGGCGTGGACGGCGGGGGCTCGAAGACGCGCGCGGTCGTCACCGACGGCGCGGGCACAATCCTGGGCGAGGGGCTCGGCGGGGCCTTCGAACCCTCTGCGCGTGGGCGTGGGCGAGGCCGTCGAGCGCCATCCGCGACGCCGTCGATAAAGCGTGCGCGGAGGCCGGCGTGCGACGGGTCGAGATCGTCGCGGCCGAGGTGGGGCTGGCCGGCGTCAAGCGCGCAGACATCCGCGAGCGCATGAACGCGGCTGTCGCGGAGCTGGGCATCAAGACCGTCGAGGTCGTGACCGACGCCGACATCGCGCTCTACGGCGCGACCGAGGGCAAGCCCGGCCTCGTCATCATCGCGGGGACGGGCTCGATCTGCTGCGGCATCAACGCGCGTGGGCGACGTGCGTGCGCGGGCGGCTGGGGGCCTGTGGCGGGCGACGAGGGGAGCGGCTCTTGGCTCGCGCGGCGCGCGTTGCAGGCGGTCGCGCGGGCGACGGACGGGCGCGGGCAGCGGACTTCGCTCGTCGAGGCGGCGTGCGAGTACTTTAACGTGGCCGCAGCGGACGACCTCTCGACGGCCGTCTATGCGCCGAACATGACGAACTCACGCATCGCGGGCTTCAGCCGGCGTGTGGTCGCGGCCGCGAAGCGGCGCGACGCGTTGGCGCGCGAGATAGTCGAGGAGGCCGGGCGCGAGCTGGCGTTGGCGGCCGCGGCCGTCATTCGGAAGTTGAAGATGGAGCGCGAGCGCTTTCAGGTGGCATACGTCGGCGGCGTCTTCGCCGCGGGCGGGTTGATACTCGACCCGCTGAAGGAGGAGTTGGCGCAGGTGGCGCCGCGTGCGTTCGTTGCGCCGCCGGTGCTCGCGCCCGCCGAGGCTGCCGCGCGGATGGCGGGCGAGCAGTTGCAGCTCGCGCTCGCCGGCTGAGCTTGAGATTGATGTCCGACGAACTGCACACAGAGCTTCCGCCGACGGAGCAGGAGAACCCTCGGACGCGCGGGCTGAGCAGTCTGCCGACGGCGGACGTGCTGCGCCTGATGAACGAAGAGGATGCGGGCGTCGCGGGCGCGGTCGGGCGCGTGCTCGGGGAGGTCGAGCGCGCCGTCGAAGAGATAGTTCTGAGATTGAGTGCGGGCGGGCGGCTCTTCTACGTCGGGACGGGCACGTCGGGGCGTCTGGGTGTGCTCGACGCTTCGGAGTGTCCGCCGACGTTCGGCGTGCCGGCGGAGCTGGTGCAGGGAATCATCGCGGGCGGATACGACGCGCTCTACCGCGCGACCGAAGCTTCGGAGGACGACCGAGAGGCGGGGGCGCGCGACGCGTCGGCGCGCGGCGTGACGGGCAGGGACGCGTTGGTCGGCATCGCGGCGTCGGGGCGGACGCCTTACACCATCGGCGCGGTCGAGTACGCGCGGGGCTTAGGTGCGTTCACGGCGGCCTTGACGTGCGTGCCGGGCTCGCTCATCACGCGCGTGGCGGAGGTCTCGATTGTGCCCGTGGTCGGGCCGGAGGTGTTGGCGGGCTCGACGCGTCTGAAGGCGGGCACGGCGCAGAAGATGGTTTTGAACATGCTCTCGACGGCGACGATGGTGAGGCTCGGCTACGTGACGGGGAACCGCATGACGAACATGCGCCCGAGCAACGTCAAGCTGCGCGCGCGCTCCGAGCGCATCCTCGCGGCCGAGACGGGGCTCGACGAAGGGGCTGCGCGCGAGGCACTCACGGCGGCGGGCGGCGACCTGCGGGTGGCGCTCGTGATGTCGAAGACGGGGCGCGGAGCCGAAGAGTCGCGCGGCGCGCTCGAAGCCTGCGGCTGGGTCGTCGGCCGCGCGGTCGAAGAGCTTTCGCGCCAGCGTTAGCCAATCGAACTGGGATTCGTCCGAAAGTGCTCCCTCCCTTGTTCCCTCATCATTGCAACGCGTGCATCCCTTATTGCAGCGCGTGATTCCTTCATTGCAAGTCGTGTTTCCTTCGTTGCAGACCGTACTTCCCTTATTGCAAGCCGTGCATCCCTTATTGCAGCGCGTGTTACGTTCCTGCAAGGCGTACATCCTTCATTGCAGGGCGTGCATCCTTCATTGCAGCACGTGTTGCGACGTAACACGCGCTGCAATGAAGGATGCACGCCCTGCAATGACGCAACAACCGTCCCCGTAAGCCAGCAAAGCCCGCAAAACATCCAATAAACTGAACTATTGCGGCGTGAGTTCGAGTGCGGCCGTGACAAACGGGTCAGAACCACCCGCGGTCGCGGGTGGGCCGTTGCGATACGAAGCATTCGGTTAACAACGGCCCACTCGCGACCGCGGGTGGTCTGACCGCTATGGCGGTCGCACTCGTATTCACGACGTTCGCTGCACCCACGCCGCAGTTCGCTGCAAAGATGAATCACGCCCGCACGGGTTGAGATATAACCTCGCCGCGTTTTAAGAAGGAGGTGCGGTGTGAGAGAAGAGAACTCTGAAGGTGGCGGCGGGTTGTTTGAGTCCGTGTGGCGCGACGTGCGGTACGGGGTGAGGGTGCTGCGCCGGAGTCCCGGTTTTACGCTGGCGGCGGTCGTGACGCTCGCGCTCGGCATCGGCGCCAACGCGGCCATCTTCAGCGTCATCTACGGCGTGCTGCTGCGCCCGCTCCCTTACCGGGAGGGCGAGCGCCTCGTCGTCGTGCGCCAGCAGGCGCGGCTCAACAACGCGAGCAGCCTCGGCTTCTCGGTCAAAGAGTTCTTCGACTACCGCGACCAGAGCCAGACGATGGAGTCGATGGTCGAGCACCACTCGATGAACTTCATCCTCTACGGCCGCGACGAGCCCGAGCGTGTGCAGACCGGCGTCGTCTCCTCGAACTTCTTCGACGTGCTCGGCGTGAAGCCGCTGCTCGGCCGCTCGTTCACGCCCGAAGACGAGCGACTCGGCGGCGAGGCCGTGCTCATGCTCAGCCACAAGTACTGGCAGCGCAGCCACGGCGCCGACCCCCACATCGTCGGCCGCGTCTTCCGCATGAACAATCGCCCGCACACAGTCATCGGCGTGCTCCCGCCCATCCCCGAGTATCCGTCCGAGAGCGACGTGTACATGCCGACCGTCAACTGCCCGTTCCGCTCAAGCCCGCAGACCATCGACAACCGTCAGGCGCGTCTGCTCTCCGTCGTCTTCGGCCGGCTCAAGCCCGGCGCGACTCTGGAACAGGCGCAGTCGGACATCGACAAGGTCGCAGGCAACCTGCAAGCAACCTACCCGGAGAACTACCCGAAGAACATCGGCTACGCCGCGCAGGCGCAGGGCTTGGGCGAGGCTTTGACGCAGCAGGCGCGGCCGACGTTCCTGATACTGCTGGCGACGACGGGGCTCGTGCTGCTCATCGCGTGCGCGAACGTTGCAAACCTCAACCTCGCGCGCGTGCTGCGGCGGCAACCCGAGATTGCGATGCGGACGGCGCTCGGCGCGAGCCGCGGGCGGCTCATCAGGCAGATGTTGACCGAGAGCACTCTGCTCTCGGTCGGCGGCGGGGTGCTCGGGCTGCTGCTGGCATCGTGGGGGCTGCCGCTGCTCACGTCTTTCGCGGCGCGCTTCACGAACCGGACGGCGGAGATCAGCATCGACTCTTCCGTCCTGCTCTTCGCGCTGGTGCTCTCGGTCGGGACGGGTCTGGTCTTCGGGCTGCTGCCGGCGCTCTCGTTCGGCAGGGGTGCGAAGCAGAGTCTGGCTGCCGCGCTCAAGGAGGACGGCGCGCGCTCGACGGCCGCGGGGAAGAACCGCGTGCGTGCGCTCCTGACAGTGGCGCAGGTGGCCATCTCCTTCACGCTGCTCATCGGGGCGGGACTCATGCTGCGGAGTCTCATCAAGCTCCAACAGGTTGATCCCGGCTTCAACCCGGAGAACACGCTCGTCATGCGGCTCGCGCCGAACTGGTCGCGTTTCATCAACACCGATCCCAACAACCCCAACGCCGCGGCTGCGCAGTACGCCGCCTACTTCAAGCGTCTGCTCGAACGTGTGAGCCAGCAGCCGGGGGTCGCGGAGGCCGCGGTCGCTTCGACCTACCCGCTCAACCCGGCGGGCCTCACGCAGAGGCCGAACGGCATCAGCGTCCTGATTGAAGGTAAGCCGCAGGACGACGGGAGCGCCGCACCGCGGCTCGACGCGCGCGCCGTGAGCCCGGCCTACTTCCGCGCCGTCGGCCTGCCTCTGCTGCGCGGCCGTGGGTTCACGGAGGCCGACGACCTGAACGCGCCGCAGGTCTCCATCGTCAACGAGGCGACCGCGCGCCATCGCTGGGGCTCGGAAGACCCCGTCGGCAAGCGCGTCTCGTTCGACAACGGGCAGACGTGGGTGACCATCGTCGGCGTCGTCGGCAACGTCCACCAGTACGGCCTCGACAAAGAGCCGGCCGACGAGATATACGGCCCCGTCGCGCAACTCGCGTTCGGGCAGTTCCTCGTCGTCAAGACGAAGGGCGACCCCGTGGCGGCCTCGAAGTCTCTGCGTGAGGCCGTCCACGAGGTCGATACCGAGACGGCGGTCGATCAGGTGAAGACCTTGCAACAGGCTCTGGACGACTCGGTCGCCTCGCCGCGCCTGACGGCGTGGCTGCTGGGCCTGTTCGCACTCGTCGCGCTGGTCATCACGGCGGCCGGCATCAGCGGCGTGATGGCGCTGGCCGTGACGCAACGGACGCGCGAGATAGGTATCCGCATCGCGCTCGGCGCGTCCCGGACGGGAATCGTCACGATGATTATGCGGCAGGGGATGACGCTCGTCGTGGTCGGGCTCTTGATAGGCGTGGCCGGGGCGCTCGCGCTCAACGGGCTCGTCGCCTCGCTGCTCTACGCGACGCCGGGCGCAGACCCTCTGACGTTCGCCGCCGTCTCGTGCCTGCTGATGCTGGTGGCGGGGGCGGCGTGCCTCATCCCCTCGCTGCGCGCGACGGCCATTGACCCGATGCTCACGCTGCGCCGGGAGTGACAAACCGCCCTCGTTCTGTACAATCTCGTGTTTGAGCGAATAGGCAAAGGAGTTAACCACAGAGACACAGAGACACAGCTTTGAAGACCGTAACTCAACCAGCCGTGCCTCTGTGTCTCTGTGGTTAATTCAAAGTCGGGGAGTCGGAATGCGTGCTGAGAGGATAGACGTGAACGCCGCGCGCGCGGCATTCGACGCCGCGGAGGCTGGGGGCGCGCGCGCCCGCGTTGACTGGCTGAAGTGGGCGACGCTCTTCGGATTCTGGGCGCTCTTCAGCTTCCTCAACGCCAACCAGGTCTACTTCGAGATGCTGCACAGGCCGGGGATGCATCACTCGTGGTGGCGCATCGTCATCTGGCAGCTCGCCGTCTGGTGGGTCTGGGGCTGCCTGACGCCGCTCATCCTCGGGCTCGGGCGGCGGGTCACGGGCGCGAACGCTTCGTGGCTCCGCGGGCTCCTCATCCATCTCCCCTTCAGCCTCCTGCTCCCGGCCGCGCACGTCGCCGCCTCCACCGAACTCCGAATACTCATCCAGCCGTTCGACGTGTGGAGCGACACGCGGTCGTTCTTCGACCAGTTCAGCAGCGAGATGCGGAGTCTCTTCCTCTTCGACTTCTTCGTCTACTGGGCCGTGCTCGGCGTCGGCTACGCCTTCGACTACCGCGAGCGCTACCGCGAGCGCGAGTCGGCCGCCTCCGAGCTGAAGGCGCAGCTTGCGCAGGCGCGGCTCGAAGCCCTGAAGGTGCAGCTCCACCCGCACTTCCTCTTCAACACGCTCCACACCATCTCCGGCCTCGTGCGCGGGGGCGACCGCCAGCCCGCCGTCAACATGATCGCGGGCCTGAGCGAGCTTCTGCGCCGCGCCCTCGACAGCGCAGACGAGCAGGAGGTGGCGCTGCGCGAGGAGTTGAAGTTCGTCGAGCTTTACTTAGACATACAGCTCGTGCGCTTCTCCGACCGCCTGACCGTGCGAACCGCCATCGCGCCCGAGACGTTGGACGCGTACGTGCCTAACATGATTCTCCAGCCGCTCGTCGAGAACGCCATCCGCCACGGCGTCTCGCCCTGCGAGACACCGGGCACCATCACCATCAACGCTTATCGCTCGGGGCGGATGCTCCACGTCGAAGTCTCCGACGACGGCCCCGGCCTCCAGTCCGGCTGGCGCATTGAGGAGAACGAAGGTATCGGGCTCGCCAACACGGCCGAACGTCTCAAACGCCTCTACGGCGCCGACCATCGCTTTGAGCTGCGCAACGTCGTGGGCGTGGGCAGCGGCGTCACGGCTTCCTTCGTCGTCCCCTTCCGCGAAGGGCGCGGGGCGGCCGCGTGAGCGCCGCAGCGAAGCGTCTGAGGACGCTCATCGTGGACGACGAGCCGCTGGCCCGCCGCACGATCAGAAACCTTTTGGCCGAAGACCCCGAAGTGGAGGTGGTCGGCGAGTGCGGCGGCGGCGCCGAGGCCGTCGAGAGCATCTGCCAACGCCCGCCCGACCTTCTCTTCCTCGACATACAGATGCCCGGCATGGACGGCTTCGGCGTGCTCTCGCAAATAGAGTTGGAGCGCATCTCGGCCGTCATCTTCGTCACCGCCTACGACGCCTATGCGCTCAAGGCGTTCGAGGTGCACGCGCTCGACTATCTTCTGAAGCCGTTCACCGACGAACGTTTCCGCGAGGCGCTCGCCCGCGCCAAGTCGCACGTCGAGCTGCGCGAGGCGAAGGGGCTGGCCGAGAGCCTCCGCGCCTTCCTCCGAGACCGCGCGAGCGCCGCGGACGAGACGGCGGCTCCCGTCACCACTGGCAAAAAGGGCGGCTACCTGACGCGTTTCATGGTCAAGGTCGGCGGCCGCGTCATCTTCATCAACCCGGCCGACGTGGACTGGATCGAAGCCGATAACTACTACGTCAAGCTCCACGTCGGGGGCCGCGCGCACCTGCTGCGCCTGAGCATGAAGGAGCTTGAGGAGCGGCTCGACCCGAAGACCTTCTGGCGCACGCACCGCTCCGCCATCATCAACCTCGACCGCGTGAAAGAGCTGCACCAGCACCCGAGCGGCGAATATGTCGTCGTGCTCCGCGACGGCACCGAGCTGAAGCTCAGCCGCGCACGCCGCGAGCGCCTGCAAGAACTCCTCATGGGCGAGCGCGACTAGCCCCACGCATACTCGTCAAGGCATAATCCAACCACAATGTCTTCAACTTTGCTCCACCCGTCTCTCAACGGCGCGCGCGCGTGCGTCTTCGACGCGGGCGGGACGCTGGTTCACCCCGACTGGGAGAGGCTGGCGGCGCTGGCGGAAGCGCACGCCGGGCGCAGGTTCGGCGCGGACGAGTTGCGGCACGCGTTCGGCGAGATGCTGAAGTGCGTTAACGAGCCGACGCCGGGCGGGCGCGTCATCAACCAGAGTGGGCGCCACTGGACTTTCAGGGCGATGTACGGCGGGCTCGGGTTGGACGAGGCGGCGTGTGAAAGCCTCGTCGGGAGCATCGACGCGGCGCACGCCGAGCGGAACATCTGGTGCGGCTGCGACCCGGAAGCCCCGCGCGTGATTGACGAGCTGAAATGTCTGGGACTCCTCGTCGCCGTCATCTCGAACACGGAGGACGGGCGCGCGCGCGACGCTTTAGAGGCGGCGGGCCTCGCCGAACGCTTCGACGTGATCGTAGACTCGCACCTCGTCGGTTTCAGTAAGCCCGACCCGGCCATCTTCCGACACGCGCTCGGACTGCTCGGTGTAGAGCCCGACGAGGCCGTCTTTGTCGGCGACTCCTACGCGCACGACGCGCTGGCGGCGCGCGCCGCGGGGATGCGCGCAGTGCTGCTCGACCCCTTAGACCTCCACCCCGAGGCCGTCTGCCCGCGCATTCGACGCCTGGGCGATTTGCTTCCGCGTGAGGTTTGAAAATAGAATCTGCGCGTCACTCCCGCTCGTTAACGTCTAAGCCCGGCCGCCAACCTTCTAAATGGGACTGCTCGACCTGATTATCGTCTTCGGCTACCTCGTCGGCATCACGCTGTTCGGCATCTGGTTCGCGGGCAAGCAGGAGACGACGGAGGATTATTTCGTCGGCGACCGCAGCGTCCCTGGTGGGCCATCGCCGCCTCCATCGTCGCCACCGAGACTTCGACCATCACCTTCATCAGCGTCCCCGGCGTCGCCTTCTCGCGCGGCGGCAACTTCCAGTTCCTGCAACTGGTCGTCGGCTACATGCTCGGGCGCATCGTCATCTCGCTCCTCTTCATCCCGTCCTACTTCCGCGGCGAACTGCTCACGGTCTATCAACTTTTAGAACGTCGCTTCGGCGGACGCATCAAGATGCTGGCGGCGGCGCTCTTCGTCGTCATGCGGAACATCGCGGACGGCATCCGGCTGCTGCTGACGGCCATCGTGCTCGCCGCCGTCTACACGGCCTTCCAGCCGCAGGCGAACGTGACGACGGTGACCATCGCCTCCATCGTCCTTCTGGGCGCGGTGATGATCGTCTTCACGTACTACGGCGGGATGGAGGCGGTCATCTGGGTCGAGGTCGTACAGCTCGGCATCTACCTCGTGGGCGCGCTCGCGGCGGCCGTCGTCATCGCGTCGGGCATCAAGGGCGGCTTCAGCGGGGCGGTCGAACTTGGAAGCCAGTTCGGCAAGTTCGACGTGGTGGACTTCGCGTTGAGGCAGACGCCGTACACGCTCTCTTTTCCGTTCACCGAGGCGACCTACACGTTCTCGCTGCCCATCGACCTGACGAAGAGCTACACGTTCTGGGCGGGACTCATCGGCGGCTGCTTCCTGACGATGAGCACGCACGGAACCGACCAGTATCTCGTGCAGCGCTACCTCTGCACCGACCGGCCGCGCCGCGCGGCGGCGGCGCTTCTGTCTTCCGGCGCGGTCGTCTTCGCGCAGTTCATCGGCTTCCTCTTCATCGGCGTGCTGCTCTTCGCCTTCTACGGCCCGCACGCCTCGCCGCTCTACAGCGACTTTGCCGCCGCCTGCGCGCAGGTGAATCCGACCGAGGCCGCCGGACGCTGCCTCTCCGACCCGGCATTCGCCAGGGCCGCGAGCGCGACCTTCCCCTTCGCGGGCGGCGACCGGGTCTTCCCCGACTTCATCACGAAGCACATGCCGACAGGGTTGTCGGGCCTCGTCGTCGCGGCCATCTTCGCCGCGGCGCTCTCCTCCTCGCTCAACTCCATCGCGGCGACGGCCGTCAACGACCTCTACAAGCCCTTCCGCCCGAAGCGCGAGGACAGGCACTACCTGCGCGTGTCGCACGTGCTGACGCTCGTGTGGGGCGTCGTGCAGATCGGCGTCGCCGTCATAGCGATGTCGTACCCGAGTTCGGCGCTCGACAAGGCGCTCTCCATCGCCTCGCTCATCAACGGGCCGGTGCTCGGCGTCTTTCTCGTCGGCACGTTCCTGCGGCGCGTGAGCGAGCCGCCCGCGCTCGTCGGGATGGTGGCGAGCATCGTCGTCATGCTCTACGTGCGCTTCTACACGCCGCTGGCGTGGACTTGGTACGTGCTTTTGGGGAGCGGCATCACGCTCCTCGTCGCGTGGCTCGCCAGCTTCGCGTTCGCGCCCGCGCCGCCCGAGCAGAGGGATGAACTCGCGCCCGGCGCGGCCGACTGACATAGGGTTCAACTAAGGACTGATATCGGATGAGACGTATTGGATGTCGCTTCAAGCGCGGTGCTTTCGCCCTTGCGCTGCTCTGCTCGTTGACCATTTCGCCGCTCGCCGCGCTGCGAGGCCGGCCCGCGCCAAGCGCCCCGTGCGAGCCGGCGCGCCGAGCACTCTGCAAAACCATCAGTGCGCTCGGCGCGGCGGCGACACAGCCCTACTCGCGCACGCCATCGGCCGCGGCGCTCAAGTGGGCTGATGAGCAGCTCAAGTCGATGACGCTCGAAGAGAAGGCGGGTCAGCTCATCTCGGTCGGCGTTAACGCGCGCTACCTCAACCAGTCGAGCGACGAGTTCAAGGAGCTGCGTCGTCAGGTCGAGCAGAACCACGTCGGCGGCATCATCCTCTTTCGCGGCCCCGTCTACGAGTCCGTACACCTCGTCAACCGCATGCAGCGGCTGGCGAAACTGCCGCTCCTCATCTCGGCCGACCTCGAAGCCGGCAGCGGTATGCGCTTCGAGGACACATCGAACCTGCCCTGGAACATGGCGGTCGGTGCGACCGGCGACCCCGCCTTCGCACGCCGCCAGGGCGAGCTGACCGCGCGCGAATCGCGGGCGCTCGGCGTCCACCACATCTTCGCGCCCGTTGCTGACGTGAACAACAACGCCGGCAACCCCGTCATCAACGTCCGCAGCTTCGGCGAAGACCCTGCCGAGGTCGCGCGCTACGTCGCCGCCTTCGTCGAGGGCGCGCAGGGCGCGGGCGTCATCGCCACCGCCAAGCACTTCCCCGGACACGGCGACACGGCCGTTGACTCGCACCGCGGCCTGCCCGTCATCGACGTGGCGCGCGCGCGGCTCGACTCGGTCGAGCTTGTCCCGTTCCGCGCGGCCATCAAGGCGGGCGTCGGCTCGGTGATGACGGCGCACATCGGACTGCCGCAGGTTGACCCGACGCAGGTCACGCCGCTCCCGCGCGAGGCCATCGTGCGGCCGAGCTATGCCGAGCGCGAGGTCTTCGTCGAGAACGCCGTGCTGCCCGGCACGCTCTCACCCGTCGTCACGACGAAGCTGCTGCGGAACGACCTCGGCTTCGACGGACTCGTCGTCACCGATGCGCTCGACATGAGCGGCCTGACCATCTACTTCAAGCAGGACGAGGCGGGCGTACGCGCCGTCCTCGCGGGCGCCGACATGCTCCTGAAGCCCGCCGACCCGGACGCCATCCTGCGCGGACTGGTCGAGGCGGTGCGCGGGGGGCGTCTTACAGAGAAGCGCATCGAGGAGTCCGCGCGCAGACTTCTCGCGGCCAAGTACGACCTCGGTCTCGCGAGCAACCGCATCGCTTCGCTCGACAGTATCGACACCGTCGTCGCCGGCCCCGACGCCATGAAGTTCGCGGACGAGGTGGCCGCGCGTGCCGTGACGCTGGTGCGCGACGACGCGAAGCTCGTCCAGCGCGCCGACGGCTTCGGGCTAAAGCCGGGCGCGCGCGTCTTCAACCTCGCCATCACGAACGGCGAAGACCGCTTCTTTGTCGCGAACCCGTTTGTGTCGCAGTTGGCGCGGCTCGGCGTCAGGCCCGAGACGGTCGTGCTCGACTCGCGCTCGACCGAGGCGGAGGTCGCCGACGCGATGGAGCGCGCGCGGAAGGCCGACGTAGTGCTGGCCCTGATGTACGGGCGCGTGCGGTCGGGCGCGACGAACAGCGTCGGGCTGCCCGACCAGGGCGCGCGCGTGCTGAACGCGCTGATCGAGCAGAAGGCGCCGGTCGTCGGGGTCAGCTTCGGCAACCCGTACCTTCTGCAAAGCTTCAAGGGGCTCGGGACGTACGTCGTCGCCTACGGCGACATGCCGAGCCTGCAACGCGCCGCAGCCCGTGCCCTCCTCGGTCGCGCGGACTTCAGCGGCCGACTGCCCATCTCGCTCCCCGATCTTTACCCGCGCGGCACGGGCATCCAGTTGAAAGCCCCGGCCGCCCTCGTGTCCAGCAAATGAGAAGAGAAACTAAGAGCAGCATCCGGACGGCCTTTGCCCTTCTCCTGACGCTCGCGTGTGTCGCGCAGGCTCTGGCCGCGCCGCTGCCGACGGTCGTGCCGGCGAAGGTCTCGATGGCGGCCGACCGCCTGGCCTTCATCGACGGCGCGGTGGCGGAGTCGATCCAGAGGAAGGAGTTGCCCGGCGCCGTCGTGCTCGTCGCGCGCCGCGGCGGCGTGGTCTGGCGCAAGGCTTATGGCGCGCGCGCGCTCGTCCCCGCGCGCGAGGAGATGACGACTGACACCGTCTTCGACCTCGCGAGTCTGACGAAGGTCGTCGCGACCTCGACGAGCGCGTTGATACTCGTCGAGCGCGGGAAGCTCCGCCTCTCCGACCCCGTCTCGCGCTACATCCCCGAGCTGAAGGGCGAGGGCAGGGAACGCATCACTGTCGAGCACCTGCTCACGCACCGCTCGGGCTACGCGCCCGACTTCGATTTGAGCGACCAGTGGCAGGGCCATGAAGAGATGTTGAAGCGACTCTACGTTGAGCCTCTGCGCTCGGCGCCCGGCGCGCGTTTCGTCTACAGCGACATCGGCATGATTGTTTTGGGCGAAGTGATTGGGCGCGTCTCGGGTGAGTCTCTGGATGTCTTCGCGCGCAAAAACATCTTCGAGCCGCTCGGGATGAAGGACACGGGCTTCCGCAGAATATTGCCGGAGCGAACCATGTCCGGCCCCAACCCTGCCGCCGACGCCTACAGCAAACGCATCGCGCCGACCGAGTCGGTGCGTGGGATGAAGAGCTACCTCGGAGGGGTGGGCGACGCGGGCGCCGTCGGACAGACGATGCTGCGCGGGCAGGTGCATGACCCGACGGCCAACCGCATGGGCGGCGTCGCGGGTCACGCCGGACTCTTCTCGACCGCCGACGACCTCGCCGTCTTCTGCCAGATGATTTTAAACGGAGGCGAGTACAACGGCGCGCGCATCCTCTCGCCGCTCGGCGTCGCAGAGATGACGCGGCCACGGCAGGTGACCGAGGACGGCGGCGCGCGCGGTTTGGGCTGGGACATTCACACGTCGTTCTCGTCCAACCGCGGCGACCTCTTCGCGGCGGGCTCGTTCGGCCACACGGGCTTTACGGGCACCTCGCTCTGGCTCGACCCGGCGAGTGAGACGTTCGTCGTCTTCCTCTCGAATCGCGTCCACCCGGACGGCAAGGGCGACGTGGGGTCTCTGCGCGGGCGCGTGGCGAACGTCGTCGCGGGGGCGGTCACGGACGCCACGGTGAGGGCCCGCGCGCAGACGGAGCAGTCCGAGTATGTGCAGGTCATGCTCTCAGGGCTTAACAGGTTCACCAACGACGTGGCCGCCGCGCGCAAGTCGGAGGAGGGCGGTGCGCTCGCGCCCGAGCAGGCGGAAGTGCTCAACGGCATCGACGTACTCGCGCGCGACGGCTTCAAGGAGTTGCAGGGTTTGCGCGTCGGGCTCATCACGAACCACACGGGGCGCGACCGCGCCGGGCGCCAGACCATCGACGTGCTGCGCGAGGCGCCGGGCGTGAAGCTCACGGCCCTCTTCTCGCCCGAGCACGGCATCCGCGGGCAGTTGGACGAGAAAATCTCCGACTCGAAGGATGAGAAGACAGGGCTCCCCGTCTACTCGCTCTACGGCGAGACGCGCCGGCCGAAGCCGGAGCATTTGAAAGAGCTGGACGCGCTCGTCTTCGACATTCAAGACATCGGCACGCGCTTCTACACGTACATGTCCACGCTCGGCAATGCGTTGGAGGAGGCGGCGAAGGCGCGCATCCCCGTCTTCGTCCTCGACCGGCCGAACCCCATCGGCGGCCTCGACGTGGAAGGCCCCGTGGCCGACGCCGACAAGCTCTCGTTCATCGCATACCACCAACTCCCCGTCCGCCACGGGATGACTATGGGCGAGCTGGCCCGGCTCTTCAACGAGCAGCGAAAGATCGGCTGCGACCTGCGCGTCGTGAAGATGGAGAACTGGCGGCGCGGGATGTGGCTCGACGCGACGGGGCAGACGTGGGTCAACCCTTCGCCGAACATGCGGAGCTTGACGGAGGCCACTTTGTACCCGGGCGTCGGGTTGCTTGAGACGACGAACGTCTCGGTGGGGCGCGGGACGGACACGCCGTTCGAGGTGGTTGGCGCGCCGTGGCTCGACGGCCGCAAGCTCGCAACCTATCTTAACGGCCGGGGTCTCGCGGGCGTGCGCTTCGTCCCCGTCAGGTTTACGCCGCGCACCTCCGTCCACAAGGAGCAGGAGTGCGGCGGCGTCAACCTCGTCGTCACCGAACGCGCTCGCTTCCGGCCCGTGCGGACGGGGCTGGAGATGGCCGTCGCCCTGCGTCGGCTCTACCCGAACGACTGGAAGGTCGAAGACTATAAGCGCCTGCTCGTCAACGAAGACACACTTGAGCGCGTCCGGCGCGCCGACGAGCCCGAGTCGATAGAGCGCGCGTGGGCCGCGCAGCTCACCGAGTTCCGCCGCGCCCGCACGCGCGCGCTGCTCTACAAATAGATCGTCAAGTAACAGACTGCCCGAACATTTTCCTCAGGAGAAGAACGATGCGCTTAATCTGTAGAGTCTTCATCACCCTCGTGCTGCTCGCGTCCATGCCGGCGAGCGCGCTGGCGTGGCACGACACGGGGCACATGATCGTGGCGCAGGTCGCGTACCTGCGTCTGACGCCCGCGGCGAAGGCGAGGGTGGACGCGTTGCTCATCCCGCCGCCGAACCGCCGGCCGCTCATCACCCTCTGCGCCGGCTACTACACGCCCGAGACGTGCGAGAAGACCTACGACCCCGTCCAGATCGCCGTCTGGATGGACGACTTCCGCGGCGACTCGCTCAACTCTGTCTATGACACCTGGCACTACATCGACTTCCGTCCCATCTGGGACGGTATCCCCGAGCGCACCAACGTCGGTGCCGAGCCCGAGAACGTCCTCTCGCGCATCTACTGGGCGACCAACGTCTTGAGGAAGGGGACGAACTCGAACAAGACGGACGCCGAGACGCTCGGGTTCCTCTACCATCTCGTCGGCGACGTGCATCAGCCTTTGCACGCCGCAACGCGCTACTCGGCCGCGAACCCGAACGGCGATGCGGGCGGCAACGGCTTCAAGATTCAGATGCCGCCGGAGACGCGCATCGCGAACCTGCACTCGTTCTGGGATTCGGCCGCCGGGCAGTACGGTCACACGAGTCCGAAGCGCCCGCTCGACGAGGCAGGCAAGGCCCGCCTCCTCTCGCAGGCCGAGGCGGCGATGAAGGAGTTCCCGGCCGAGTCGATGCCCGAGTGGAAAGACCTCGACCCGCACACGTGGGTCGTCGAGAGCAACACGCTCGCCCGCGAGGTCGTCTACAAGAACATCACAGAGGGCGGCGCACCCTCGCAGGCGTACACCGACGCGGCGCAGAAGCTCGCGCGCAAGCGCCTCGCCCTCGCCGGTTACCGCCTCGCCGGCGTCCTCAACGCGCTCTTCGTGCCAATGCCGCCGAAGCCGACAGACAGCAGACCGTAGACGGTAGGGAAGATAAAGACCGCGCGGCGCTCATCAATAGTTGACGAGCGCCGCGCGGTCTTTTGTTCAACGGATTGCTTTTACTAAAGCCTCAACCCCGCCTGAAGGTGATGAAACGGGATGTGCTCGGCTTCGCGCCCCGCGTCGCGGAGGACGCTGAGCATACGTGCGGCGCCGGTGTAGTTGAGCGAGTGGATGAGGATGGTGGCGTCGCGCTGCACCGTCGGGTGGTCGGCGAGCCAGCGGGCGACGGCGTAGCCGGTGCGCTCGTCGTCCGGCTCGTTCGAGAAGTAGTGCTCCAGTGTCAGGTCATGGTCGAGGAGCACGGCGCGGTAGTCCCGCTCGCCGAGCCAGCGGATGGCCGTCACGACATCGCAGGTCACGTCGAGCTGGCTGCCGCGCAGGCGCTCGCGGAACCACGCGCAGCGTGTCTCGTCGTCCTCCACGATCAGAATGCGTTGCTCTCCCGCCAACGGCGAACCCTCCCGAAACCGTTTCGACAACTCGCACGGCAGTTGTGGAATTTATCATACGGTTCTCGCGGCCCCCTACAAATCCGCCCCGGAGTTGGCTATGATAAGGCCACAGTGATAATCGCGACATGGAACGTTAACTCGGTGCTGGCACGACTGCCGCTCGTCCTGCGCTGGCTGGAAGAGGCGCGGCCGGACGTGCTCTGCCTGCAAGAGCTGAAGTGTACGGACGAGCGTTTCCCGGCGGCGGAGTTCGAGGCGGCCGGCTACCGCGCGGCCGTCAACGGTCAGCCGACCTACAACGGCGTGGCGATACTCGCGCGCCACCCTCTGGAGGACGTGCGGCGCGGCATGACGAGCGACGAGGAGGGCGCGCACGCGCGCGTCGTCGCGGCGACCGTGCAGGGTGTGAAGGTCGTCAACGTCTACGTGCCGAACGGTCAGTCGGTCGGGACGGACAAGTATCGCTTCAAGCTCGAATGGCTCGCGCGGCTGCGCTCGCACCTCGACGAAGAGTTCTGGGCCGACGACGACGTGCTGCTCTGCGGCGACTTCAACGTCGCGCCCGAAGACCGCGACGTACACGACCCGGAGCTGTGGCGCGGCCGTATCCTCTTCAGCGAGCCCGAGCGTGAAGCCATCGAAGAGGTGAGAGGCTGGGGCTTTACGGACGCGTTCCGCCAGCACAATCCGGGCGGCGGTCACTATTCGTGGTGGGACTACCGGCAGGGCGGGTTCCGCCGCAACCAGGGGCTGCGCATCGACCACGTCTGGGTCTCGGAGCCGTTGGCCGCGCGCTGTAAGCGCTCTTGGATCGACCGCGAGCCGCGCGGCTGGGAGCGCCCGAGCGACCACACGCCGGTCGTCGCCGAGTTCGCGAAGGCTTGAGGAAGCATTTGAAGTTTCGACTTTGAAAGTTCGGCTCAAAGATGAGGGGATGAAATGAACGAGGGGTTAAAGAACGCTTTGACGCTCGCGGTGGCGGGGGCGGGCGTGCTACTCACGGCGCGCGCGGTCTACAAGCGGTTCGGCGGGTACGACTTCGAGGGCAAGACCGTGCTCATCACGGGCGGGTCAAGGGGCCTCGGGCTCGTGCTCGCGCGCGGGTTCGCCGCCGAGGGGGCGAACGTCGCCATCTGCGCGCGCGACCCGCAAGAGCTTGAGCGCGCTCGCGCCGACCTCGCTTCGCACGGCGCGCGCGCACTGGCCTTCCCGTGCGACGTGACCGACCGCGCACAGGTCAAAGAGCTGGTCGATGTCGTCACGCGACACTTCGGGCACATCGACGTGCTCGTCAATAACGCGGGCGTCATACAGGTCGGGCCTGTAGAGTTGATGACGCTCGAAGACTTCGAGCAGGCGATGGCCGTACACTTCTGGGGGCCGCTCTACGCGACGCTGGCCGTGCTGCCGCAGATGCGACGGCGGCGTGAAGGGCGCATCGTCAACATCTCGTCCATCGGAGGCCGTGTCTCCGTCCCCCACCTCGTTCCTTACAGCGCAAGCAAGTTCGCGCTTGCCGGACTCTCCGACGGGCTGCGTGCGGAGTTGGCGAAGGACGGCATCGTCGTCACCTCTGTCTTCCCCGGTTTGATGCGCACGGGCAGCCCGCGCAACGCGACCTTCAAGGGGCAGCACCGCGCCGAGTACGCGTGGTTCGCCATCAGCGACTCGCTCCCCGTCACCTCCATCGGCGCCGAGCGCGCCGCCGCGCAGATCATCGAAGCGTGCAGTCGGGGCCGCGCCGAACTGGTCATCACTACGCAGGCGCAGCTCGCCGTCAAGTTCCGCGCGCTCTTCCCCGAAGCAACCGCCGACATCCTCGCCGTCGTCAACCGGCTCCTGCCCGGCCCCGGCGGCATCGGCCGCGCGCGTGCTAAGGGTAAGGAGAGCGAGTCGTCGCTCGCGCCGTCCGTCCTCACGACCCTGACCGAGTCGGCCGCGCGCCGCAACAACGAGTTACGCGAGGCGGAGGCTTGAGCTTGAAGCCGCCAGCCCTCATCACGCCTAAACTCCTCCGCACGATGCCTCTGCCGCGGCCCGACGAGGGCGGCGACAAGGAGGCGCGCGGCCGTGTGCTGGTCGTCGGCGGCGGGCGCGAGACGCCGGGCGCGGTCGTGCTCGCAGGAATAGCCGCGCTGCGAGCGGGCGCGGGCAAGTTACAGGTCGCGACCGTCGAGTCGAACGCGGCGCTTGTCGCTTCGAGCCTGCCGGAGGCACGCGTCTTCGCGCTGCCCGAGACGCGCGCGGGAAAACTCTCGAAGGCCGCGTGCGCGATTCTGGAAGAGCATCTTCGGAAGGCGCAGTGCGTCTGCGTCGGCCCGGGCATGATTGAGGGCGAGTCGGTCGCGCGCTTCGTCGAGGCGACGCTGCGGATGTGCAAAGGGGGCGCGGTCGTGCTCGACGCGGGCGCGGTCGCGTGCCTGAGCGCGGGGCGCGACCTGCTGCACGCGCTCGGCGGACGCGCCGTCGTGACGCCGAACGCGGAGGAGCTGGCCGAAGTTTACGGCGAGGAGTTCGCAGAGCGCGGCGGCCCGCTCGCGGCCGCACGCCGGGCGGCGGAAGAGTTCCGGGCGGTCGTCGTGCTCAAGGGACGCGAGACGTTCGTCGCCTCGCCCGGCGGCGAGACTTTCGTCAACCGAGCGGGTAGCGTCGGGCTCGCCACTTCCGGCTCGGGCGACGTGCTCGCCGGGCTGATTGCGGGGCTCGTCGCGCGCGGGGCCGAACCGGCGCGTGCGGCCGCGTGGGGCGTCCACCTCCACTCGCTTGCGGGCGAGCGACTCGCGCGCAGAATCGGCCCGCTCGGTTTTCTCGCGCGAGAGCTGCCGGCCGAAATCCCGCCGCTGATGGCAGAGCTGTCCGGCGACTGAAAAAGCCCCGCTCCACATTCGAGTGTGGAGGGCGATAGAATCGTGTCATGTCTGTTGACGACCGCGAGAAGTTCTTCAACGCGCTGGACGAGAGTCTGGACAGCGGCAATTTCATCAAGCTCACACTCGCCAGGTACCGCGGCGCCGAGGCCGGGCTCAAGAACGTCTACGTCCGGCCCGCGGAGCTGAAGGGCGGCCCGCGGCTCTCCTTTCTCTACCGCTACAGGACGCGCGACGCCGTCACAAATCACACGTACGGAGAGGGCTCGAAGCTCCTGCGCGAGCTGCTCGGGGCGGAGTTTTCGAGCGGCCACCTCTTCACCTCGAAAGAAGACCTGCGGCTCGATGTAACACGCAAGGGCGAGGCGCGGCTCACCTCGCACGCACCGACGTTATCGAGTCCCGCGGCGGCCGGGCACGAGCGTCGGAAGCGGCGCGCGATTGACGTGGCGGGCAGCGTCTACTTGCGCGAGCTGGGCGTGACGAACGAGCGCGGCGAGGTGCGCCCGGCGATGGGCGACAAGCTCCGGCAGATAAACAAGTTCGTCGAGATAGTCGCGGGGCTCTACGATTCCTCGCCGCTCAAGGGAAGAGAAGGGCTGTCGGTCTTGGACGTGGGCTCGGGCAAGGGCTATCTGACGTTCGCGCTCTACGACTATCTCAACAACGTGCGCGGCGTGCGCGCCTCGGTCACGGGCGTCGAGGCGCGCGCGGAACTGGTCGAGCTTTGCAACGAGGTGGCACGGCGCGCGGGTTTTGAAAGACTGGAATTCAGGACGGGCTTCATTCAGGAGGTTGAGCCGCCGCGCGCCGACCTGCTCATCGCGCTCCACGCGTGCGACACGGCGACCGACGACGCCATCCACAGAGGCGTCGAGGCCGGGGCCGCGGTCATCGTCACCGCGCCCTGTTGCCACAAGGAGGTCAGGCCGCAGATCGTCGTCCCCGCACAACTCCGCGGCGTCCTGCGCCACGGTCACCTGCTCGAACGTGAGGCCGAATCGGTCACGGACTCACTGCGCGCGCTCCTGCTGGAGTCGGCCGGCTACCGCGTCAAGGTCTTCGAGTTCGTCTCGACCGAGCACACACGCAAGAACACGATGATCGCCGCCGTCCGCCGCGAAGGCGTATGGGACAAACAGGCCGTGCTCGCCGAGTACCGCGCCCTCAAAGAGTTCTACGGCATCCGCGAGCAGCGGCTCGAACGCCTGCTCTGCATCAGCCCCGACCCTTTCGACTGAGCGGACAGACCTTCGGAGTTGAAGCGTTAACCACCGCAGACACAGAGACACGGCTTGAAGTCTTATGTCTTCAAAGCTATATCTCTGTGTCTGCGGTGGTTAAGTCTGATTAAGGTTCGGCGGCCTGAAGATGGGCGGCGGTGGTGGCATGTGAGGGGCGTATGTAACGTGGCGCGCGCGCTCGGTCTGCCGCCGGTCGATGTCGCGCACGACCATGATGGCGAGCACGGCCGCAATGAGGTTGGCGAGGTCGGAGATGATATCAATGCCCGTGACGAAGGTTCCCGTGTCGGGCGTGCGCGCCTGTAAACGCCAGACGATGTTGTTGATGATGTTCGACGCGACCCACGCGATCCACCAGCCGAGCAGCAGCGGCGGCGCAGACGACGGCGCCGCGAACATGAAGTCGTCCCCGGTGCGAACGGCCGGGTCGCTCTTCTCCCAAATCTCCCTGACGGCCTTGTAGGGCACGATGAGGTTCACGAACGGGACGAAGAAGCTGCCCACGGCCCAACCCGGCGTGTGCTCGACCTTCGACTTCGGATTACCGAGCGCCGGGAGGTTCCTGGCGGTGCGGTGGAGCCAGAGGAGGAAGGCGATGACCAGCGAGATGAAGACAAAGAGGGTGGCGAGGGCCACCAGTCCCTCTATCAAGTCGCCGAACGTGAGCTGCTCCTCATCACCCTCGGCGGCGACGAGGATCAGCGGCGGCAGCACGAGCTTCATGATATTCACCGCTACGGCCGAGACCGTCACGACGATGTACGCGATGAAGAGCGAGACCACGACCATCGCTCGCGTGTGGGCCGAGACGAAAGGCTCGCTCGCCGTCAGCCCGGTCGGCGGCTGCGCCTGATTTTCCTGAAACGTCATCCTGATCCCACCTTCAATATGAAGTCTCAGTCGCCGGTCATCGTCTCGGGCAGGCGCGTGGAAAACTCGCGCCACGTAAGAGGCTGCGAGCCGTCGTCCAGTCTCACCATCGAGATGCAGCCCGGGACGGGACAGACGAGGTAGCAGAGGTTGCAGCCGACGCACTCGTGCTCGTCCACGACGGGGTAGCGTCCTGACTCCAACTGCACGAGCGGGATGCACTGGTGCGCGCCGTCCTCGCAGGCGACGTGGCAGAGGTTGCACTGGATGCACTTCGCGTGGTCGATGCGTGCAACCGTCTTATAGTTGAGGTCGAGGTTGCCCCAGTCGGTGACGCGCGTCACGCTCGCGCCGATCAGTTCGTTGACGGAGGCGAAACCCCTCTCGTCGAGATAGTTCGACAGTCCGTCGATCAAGTCCTCGACGATGCGGTAGCCGTAATGCATGACGGCCGTGCAGACCTGCACGTTCGTCGCGCCGAGCGCGAGGAACTCGGCCGCGTCGCGCCACGTCGAGATGCCGCCGATGCCCGAAATGGGCACGGTCACCTCCGGGTCGCGCGCCAGCTCCGAGACCATGTTGAGCGCGATGGGCTTGACCGCCGGGCCGCAGTAGCCGCCGTGCGCCGCCATGCCGTTGACGTTCGGGTGCGGGACCAGCGTGTCGAGGTTGACGCCCATCACGGAGTTGATGGTGTTGATGAGCGAGAGGGCGTCGGCGCCGCCGCGCACGGCCGCGCGCGCGGGCGGATTGATGCTCGTTACGTTGGGCGTGAGCTTGACGATGACGGGGATGGACGCCGCCTCCTTCACCCACTCCGTCACCATGCAGGTGTAGTCGGGCACCTGACCCATCGCCGCGCCCATCCCGCGCTCGCTCATCCCGTGCGGGCAGCCGAAGTTCAGCTCGAAGCCGTCGCAGCCCGTGTCCTCGGAGCGCTTGACGATCTCGTGCCAAGCCTCGCGTTTGGACTCGACCATGAGCGAGACGATGACCGCGTGCTTCGGGTACTTGCGCTTGCACTCGCGTATCTCGCGCAGGTTGACTTCGAGCGGTCGGTCGGTAATCAGCTCGATGTTGTTCAGCCCCATCATGCGCTGCGGCCCGTAATCGACCGCGGCCAGACGCGAGCAGACGTTGCGGATGGGCTCGCCCAGAGTCTTCCACACCGCGCCGCCCCAGCCTGCGTCGAATGCACGTTCGACCATCGAGCCCATGTTTGTCGGCGGCGCCGACGCCAGCCAGAAGGGGTTGGGCGACTTGATGCCCGCGAAATCAACCGAAAGGTCTGCCATTCTTCAAACTCCTCTTGCCTGACGACGCCTTCAGTGAGCGTTGACGTTCTGCGTCTCTTCGACCAGCGGGACGCGCGCGCCCGCGAACTCGACGCGCTCGCCCGTGAGCGCGAGGTGGATGCCCTGCGCGGCGAGCTTACCCATCTGCGAGGCGTCCACGGCCTCGCGCCCGCCGTTGACGCAGTCGCCTCCGGCGAAGAACTTCGGGTTGCCGGTGCGCATCGTCTCGGGCTCGACGACGACGCGGCCGGACTTGTCCACTTCGACGCCCGGGATGCTTGAGAAGAACTCGCGCATCTTCTGCTGGCCCGTCGCCTTGATGATCGTGTCCACGGGGATGACGAACTCGGAGCCCTCGACGACGTTCGCCGAGCGCCGACCCGAGGCGTCCGGGTCACCCGGCTCCGTGCGGATGCAGCGCAGGGACGCGACGCGCGCGCCCGACTCGTCGGCGATGACCTCGACCGGCGCCGTGTGCCAGAGGAACTCGACGGCGTCCTGCTTGGCGAGCGTGTACTCGTACTCGTAGGCGGGCATCTCGGCCTGCCCGCGACGGTAGACGAGCAGGACGCGCTCGGCGCCGAGGCGGCGCGCCTGCGTCACGGCGTCGATGGCCGTGTTGCCCGCGCCGATGACGGCGACCGTGCGACCCAGCGGCACCGTCTCCCAGCGCCGCGACTTGATGCGCTCGATGACGTAGAGCGCGTCGTAGACGCCCTCAAGCTCTTCGCCCGGGATGCCGAGACGGCCCGTCTCGCCTAAGCCGACGCCGAGGAAGACGCCGTCGTGCTGCGACTCAAGCTCTTCGACGGAAATGTCCCGGCCCACCTCTGTGTCGAGTCGGAACTTGACGCCGAGGCGCTCGACCTGCTGAGCCTCCTCGGTCGAGACGCGCTGCGTCATCTTGTACTCGGCCATGCCGTAGGTGTCGAGGCCGCCGGGCAGAGCCTTGCGTTCGTAGACCGTCACGGCGTAGCCGAGCCGCGCGAGGTACGTCGCACACGAGAGCCCCGCCGGGCCCGAGCCGACGACGCCGACCGACTTGCCGTTCGGCGCGCCCGCCTTCAGAACCTCGCGGCCCGTGCTCACCGCATAGTCGGTGGCGTAGCGTTGCAGGCGCCCGATCTCGATGGGCCGCTGCATCAGCGTGTTCTCGACGCACGCGCCCTCGCACAGAACCTCGACGGGGCAGACGCGCGCGCAGGTGGCGCCGATGGGGTTGGCGTCGAAGATGACGCGCGCCGAGCCCGTCAGGTTCCCCGACGCGATCTTCTTGATGAAGGCCGGCACGTCGATGTGCGTCGGGCACGCGCGCGTGCACGGCGCGTCGAAGCAGTAGACGCACCGGTTCGCCTCGAACAAAGCCTCGGCGTCCGTCAGCGGCGGCGCGATCTCGCGGAAGTTCTGCTCGATCTGCTCCTGCGTTAGCGGTGTCGTTGGAGTTGTTGACATGGTTCTCAGTCTGCGACGAGCGACTGGTAGGTGTCGGGCCTGCGGTCGCGGTAGAACTGCCAGGTGTTGCGGACTTCGCGAATCTTGTCGAGGTCCAAATCCGCGACGACGAGGGCGTCTTGGTCGCGGGGCGCCTCGGCGATGATCTGGCCGCGCGGGTCACAGAAGTAGCTCTGGCCGTAGAACTCGCCGATGTCCCACGGCTGCTCGTGGCCGACGCGGTTGATGGCGCCGACGAAGTAGCCGTTGGCGACGGCGTGCGCCGGCTGCTCAAGTTTCCACAGATACTCGGAGAGCCCCGCCACGGTGGCCGAAGGGTTGAAGACGATCTCGGCACCGTTCAGGCCGAGCGCACGCGCCCCCTCGGGGAAGTGGCGGTCGTAGCAGATGTAGACGCCGACGCGCGCGTAGGCCGTGTCGAAGCAGGGATAGCCGAGGTTGCCCGGGCGGAAGTAGAACTTCTCCCAGAAGCCGGGGTTGACGTGCGGGATGTGATTCTTGCGGTACTTGCCGAGGTACTTGCCGTCGGCATCCACGACGGCCGCCGTGTTGTAGTAGACGCCGGCAATCTCCTCCTCGTAGATGGGCACGATGATGACCATCGAGTGCTTCTTGGCGACTTCCTGCATCAGCTTCACCGTGGGGCCGTCGGGGATGCGCTCGACGGCCTCGTACCAGCGCGTCTGCTGCTCGGCGCAGAAGTAGGGCGTGTTGAAGACCTCCTGCATGCAGAGAATCTGTACGCCCTGCGCGCCCGCGTCGTCGATGAGCTTGAGATGCTTCTCAAGGTTGAGCCGCTTGATCTCCTCGATGGGGGCGTCGGCCGGCGCGGCCGTGGTCGCCTGTATCAGTCCGCATTTGACGGTGCGTGCCATTAAAACCTCCGTGTGTCTCTCTTTAAGTTAAACGTTAACGGGGCGATGTTCGTGCGAACGGCTTTCAGCCGACCTTCTCCCACGTCTTGGTAATATTCATTCGGCGGTGACGGCCACGCCTGCGGCGCCAGCGTCGGGCGCCGCAGGCGGCGCGAGCCTCATCAGCCCGTAGTGCGCTGCGAAGGCGACGCCGAAGCCCACGAACCACGCGTAGTCGTAGAGCACCCTGAGCGCCGGGACGAGCAGCCCGACCCATGCGAAGAAGCAGCCTAGAAGCGTCGCCGCAGCGGCGCGCCAGTTCCAGCCGGAAGTGTAAGTGTAGACGCCCCGCGTGCGGTAGAGGTCTGCGAGCGCTAGCTCCCGGCGTCTAACGAGCCAGTAGTCCGCGATGAGCACGCCGGCGATGGAGCCTAAGCCCCCCGAATAGCCGAGCAGCCAAGAGAAGATGTAGCCCGAGGGGTCGGCCAGCAGCCGCCACGGCTGCATCAGGATGCCGATGACGCCCGTAATGAGCCCGCCGAGGCGGAACGAGATGAGCCGCGGGAAGGCGTTGGCGAAGTCGTTCGCGGGCGAGACGACGTTGGCCGCGATGTTGACCGAGAGGGTCGCGACCACGACCGTGAACATCGAGACGGCGACGATGACGGGGTGCTCGAAGCGCCCGACCAGCTTGACGGGGTCCCACACGTCGCCCGCCGCCATGTCCGGGTAGATGACCACCGCGGCCGAGGTGATGAGCACGCCCATCGCGGCGAAGACCGTCATCGTCGAGGGCAGGGCGACGACCTGCCCCACGGCCTGCTCGCGCTGGCTCCGCCCGAAGCGCGTGAAGTCGGGCATGTTCAGCGAGAGGGTGGCCCAGAAGCCGATCATCGCCGTCAAGCTCGGGATGAAGATGGGCCAGAACTCGCCCAGCGTCTTGAAGTGCGAGGGCTGCGTCAGGATGTGGCCGATGCCATCGGCGCGCCAGAGTGCCCACGCCACCAACAGCGCCGTCATCACCAGCACGAAGGGCGCGGCCCAGTTCTCGACGTGGCGCAGCAGGTCCATCCCGCGGTAGATGATGTAGATGTTCATCCCCCAGAAGATGAGGAACGAGAGCCACTCGGTCGTCGTGTGGCCGCCCGCGCCCGCGCCGAGCAGCCTATGCCAGCCGGGCACGATTGACTTCATCAGCACGTCGATGGCCTGCCCTCCGATCCACGCCTGAATGCCGAACCAGCCGCAGGCGACGATGGCGCGCATGAGGGCCGGCAGGTTCGAGCCGATGGTGCCGTAGGCGGCACGCGCGAAGACGGGGAAGGGGATACCGTACTTCGTGCCCGGGTGCGAGTTCAGAAGGATCGGCGCCAGCACGATGATGTTGCCGAGCAGGATAGTGATGAGCGCCTGCCACCAGTTCATCCCCGCGGAGATGAGCCCCGAGGCCATCATATAGGTCGGGATGCAGTGCGCCATGCTGATCCACAGCGCCGCGTAGTTATAGGTCGTCCACGTGCGCCGCTCGACCGGCACGGGCGCGAGGTCTTCGTTGTAGAGCGGGCTCCGGCGAATCTCCTCCTCCGCGCCCGCCTTCAACTCCACGCGCCCGTCCGCGTGCTGTATGACTTCCGCGTCCAACGCCGTCTCCATAATGGCTTCAACCTTTCGCGCCGCGCCCCGGGGGCCGTCTACTCCACGTTCAAGGCGAGCGCGATCAGACCCTTGAGCCGCTCGTCCGTCTGCGCCTTGGCCGCCTTCAGCTCCTTGCTGAAGTGCTGCAAGGTCACGTCGAATCTGACTTCGTCGGGCGCGATGTTCAGCTCAGCCTCGCCCGCGACGGTGACGTGGGGCGGCTCGGGCCTCTCCTGTGCGGGCACGGCCGCAGCCACAGCCAGCAGGACGAGGAGTGCCGCCGTCGCCGCGCGAAAGGGTAGTTTCATCTTCCTCCTCATCTCGGTCGAAGGCCGCACGGGACTAGATCAAACGCCGCGTTCTGAGTTCGGCGGAGACCGTCTCGGCGCCGCGCCTGACTTGCAGCGCGTAACGCCGGTCGGGCTGGCGCAACATCTCACGGAGCGCCGCGAGCTTGAGGTCTGTGACGGGGCGCCCCTCGATTGAGACGATCTTGTCGCCCTGCCTGAGCCCGGCCTCGGCGGCCGGCGAGTCCGAGAGGACGCGGAGGATGGTCACCGACTTGAAGGCAGGACCTTCGGCGACGAACTGGAGCCCGCTCATGTCGTACTCGAACGGCTCCGGGTAGAGCTTGTTCGGCTCAAGGAACATCCGGCTCCGCGAGTAGTCGAAGGTCACCTTGAAGCGGCGCAGGACGCCGCCGCCGATGTTGCCGGCCGCGCCCTCGCGGGCAAACCAGCCCGACTGCGGGAAGGACGTGACGGGTTGTTCGAGCGAGTAGCTCGCGAGCATCAGGCGGCCCGTGCGGCCGACGGGCATCGCGACCTCGCCGCCGACGCCGCGGCCCGTGACCTTCAAAGTCTTCGTGAGCGACTCGGCAAGCCGCTTCTCTTTGACGAACGAGTCGAGCAGGATGAGCGGCAGGCTCGCGCCCGTGTCGAGCACGAAGGTGCCCTCGATTGGCTCGCGGCCCGGCATGGCAACCCGCGCGCGGATGTATGGGTGGTTGTTGACGAAGGTCAGCGACAGGCTCTCGCCGCGCCCCCCGTACACGAAGCCGGCGGGCTCGTAGAGGTTAACGAACTGTCGTTCGTAGTCCAGCTCGACGACGTAACGGCGGAAGAACTCGTAGCCGAGTATGCCGTCCAGCTTTCGCCCCGCCGCGTTCTCGATTGAGGTCAGCTCGATGGTCGTGACGCTCAAATTTTCGAGACGCGCGCCGCCGATGTCGAGCCGCACGCCGCGGACGGTCGAGCTTTGCACCTGACCGCCCGCGCCCCTCGTGTGGCCGCTGCCCTCAAGCTTCAGGCCGAGCGCCGCCGCGGTCTGCGTGTTGACGACCGTGACGCTGGCCCCCGTGTCGAGCCCGAACCAGAGTGGCTCCGAGCCGTTGACCCGAACCCTTAGAAATATCTGGTTGCCGTTCAGCTCGACCGGGATTTGCGCCAACGGCTGTGCCGCGGCGGCGGGCTTCGCATCCGGCCCGCGCTTCGCCTCCTGTCCGTAAACGGCCGCGCAGAGCGCAACGATGGCGACGAGCGCCGGCAGCCTTGAGTGCAGAGCCGTCCTTCGATTCATAACTGCCTCCGTGCGTGCCGCTTCACATCGTCACGCACGTGCCGCGCTTCAGGAATTGACCCGCGCCCGCCCGGCCCTTGAACTCGCCGCCCTCGACGACTATCTGGCCGCGCGAGAGCACGGTCTCGACGACGCCCCGCAGCTTGCGTCCCTCGTAGGCCGAGTAGTCAACGTTCATGTGGTGCGTGGCGGCCGAGATGGTCTGCTCGCCGTCGGGGTCGAAGATGACGATGTCGGCGTCGGAGCCGACGGCGATGGTTCCTTTCCGCGGGAAGAGCCCGAACATCTTGGCCGCGGCCGTCGAGGTCAGCTCGACGAAGCGGTTGAGGGAGATGCGCTGCTGCGCGACGCCGCCGTCGTAGATGAGCGACATGCGGTGCTCGACGCCGGGCGCGCCGTTCGGGATTTTCGAGAAGTCGTCACGGCCCAACTCCTTCTGCTCCTTCATGCAGAAGGGGCAGTGGTCGGTGGAGATGACTTGCAGGTCGTCGGTCTTCAAGCCCTTCCACAATTCGTCCTGATTCCAACGCTCGCGCAGCGGCGGCGTCATCACGTACTTCGCGCCCTCAAAACCCTCGCCGTAATCGTCTATCGAAAGGAAGAGGTACTGCGGGCAGGTCTCGGCGAAGGCGGGCAGTCCGCGGTCGCGCGCCTCGCGCACCTGATGCAGAGCGTCGGCGCAGGAGAGGTGGACGATGTAGACGGGCGCCTCGGCCATCTCGGCGAGACGGATGGCGCGGTGGACGCCCTCGGCCTCGGCGATGGTGGGCCGAGTAAGCGCGTGGTACTTGGGCGAGGTGCGCCCTTCGGCGAGCGCGCGCTTGATGATCTCGTTGATGACGATGCCGTTCTCTGCGTGCATACAGATGAGGCCGCCGCGCTCGCCCGCCGCAGACATCGCGCGGAAGATGGTCGCGTCGTCGGCGAGGAAGACGCCCGGGTAAGCCATGAAGAGCTTGAAGCTCGTCACGCCCTCGTCCATCACCGTATACAGCTCTTCGGTCTGATTGTCCTCGAACTCCGTCGTGATGAGGTGAAAGCCGTAGTCAATCACGCACTTCCCCTCGGCCTTCTTGTGCCAGTTGTCTACGCCCTCCAAGAGCGCCTGACCTTTGTACTGCACGGCGAAGTCGATGATGCTCGTCGTCCCCCCGTGCGCCGCCGCGACCGTCCCCGTCCGGAAGTCGTCCGACGCCTCCGTCCCGCCAAACGGCAGCTCCATGTGCGTATGCGGATCAATGCCGCCCGGAATGACGAGTTTCCCACTCGCGTCGATGACAACGTCGGCCTCCACATCCAACTTCGCCCCGATGGTCGAGACCTTCTCGCCCTCGATCAGCACGTCGGCCTTGTAGTCGTCAACCGCCGTGACGACGCGCCCGTTTCGGATAAGTGTTTTCATCGCTTCGGTGATGTCTAAGTGTTGCCGTAGAGCTTGAAAGCTTCCTTGTATTCGATGCGGCGCGCGCGGAGCGTGCCGTCGCCGAACTTGTCGGCGCCGAGCGGGTCGATGTAGTCGCGGCCCGAGAAATTCTTCGAGCCGTCGAGGTCGAAGACCGCGACATTGAACATGAAGACGGGGCCGCGCGTCGCCCTGAACCAGTGGATGTTGTGGCGCTCGTCCGAGATGGTGGAGAGGTCGCCGCGCGCGAACGTCTTGTCGAGCGACGGCTCGATAATCATGCGCCCTTCGTCGCCGCCCCTGTTCTCGTAGTGGCGCGCGCGGACTTCGCCTTTGAGCATCATGTGCATCGAGACCATGTTGTGGTGGCCGTGCGGGACGATGGCCCGCCCCTGCTTGAGGGCGACAAACGAGGGCAGATAGGTCAGTTGCGCGGGGAGACCTTCGACCTGCGGGAACTCCAGCTCAAGGCTCGACTCGTGGTCTTCGGGGAAGACGGGCGCCTTGACCAACTCGTCGTAGTTGATCGAGCGGAGCAGGTCTTTCAACTCGATGCGTTGGAACAACTCCTCCACCTTCGTCTGCCACTCGGCCGGCCGCAGCTTGCGCCCCTTCAGCCCGCCGCTCAGCTCTTCCACTTCGCCCAGCCACTTGACCGCGAACGGCCTCACGGCCGCGCCGAGCGCCTGCACGCCGCACAACGCCCTGACCAGCGAGAAGGTCAGCGCGCCGCCGAGCATCTGGTTGATGAAAGTTCTACGAGGTGTCTGTCCCATCTCTCCCTACGTTCTCCCCGACTCTCTTAAGCGATGACGCCGAACGCCGCGTCCAGCGCCTGTATCAACTCGTCAATCGTGTCCTTTGTCGAGTTGAGCATGAGGCCGGTGCGGATGACGTTGCCGTAGAGGCCGCCCTTGCCGATGAGGACGCCGCGGCGCTTGGTCTCTTCGAAGACACGGAGGACGGACTGCGGGTCGGGCTCTTTGGTCTCGCGGTCTTTGACCAGCTCAAGCGCCTGCATGAGGCCGAGGCCGCGCACGTCGCCGATGACGGTATACTTCTCTTTAAGTTCTTCGAGGCGTTGACGGAAGTATGCGCCGACCTCGGCGGCGTTGCGGCGGAGGTCTTCTTCTTCGATGACCTTGATGACGGCGAGCGCCGCCACCATCGAGACGGGGTTGCCGCCGAAGGTGCAGAAAGTCAGCCCCGGAAACTTGTCGGCGACCTCGGGGGTGGCGACGGTGATGCCGACGGGAGCGCCGTTGCCTAAGCCCTTAGCCGAGGTGATGATGTCGGGCTCGACGTTCCAGTGCTCGATGCCGAACCACTTATCGCCGGTGCGGCCCCACGCGGTCTGCACCTCGTCGGCGATGAAGAGGCCGCCGTGTTTGCGCGTGATTTCGGCCACGCGCTCGAAGTAGCCCGGCGGCGGGACGATGAAGCCGCCGACGCCGAGGATGGGCTCGGCCATGAAGGCCGCGATCTCGCCCGTCGTCTGGGTCATGATGAGCTCTTCCACGTCCTCGGCGCACGCGAGCCCGCAGTTCTCCGGCGAGAGCTTGAACGGGCAGCGATAGCAGTAGGGCGCGCGCGCATGGACTATCCCTGCGACCTGCGGCGGCAGCGGGCGCCACGTCGAATGGCCGACTGCCGACAAGGCCGTGGCCGAACGCCCCGAATAACTGTGGCGCAGCACGACGATCTCGTGTCTTCCGGTCGCGGTCTTGGCGGCGTGGATGGCGGTGTCGTCGGCCTCGGTGCCGCTGTTGGTGAAGAAGGACTTCTTCAGGCGACCGGGCGTAATCTGGTAGAGCTTCTCGGCGAGGTCGGACTGCGGCTTGTTGGCGTAGAGCGTCGAGGTGTGCTGGATGGTGCGCACCTGCTCGATGACCGCCTCGGTCACCTTCGGGTGCGCGTGGCCGACGCTGACGGTGAGCACGCCGCCGAAGCAGTCGAGATAGCGGTCGCCCTTGTCGTCCCACACGTACTGCCCCTCGCCGCGGACGAGCGCCAGCGGCTCCTGGTAGTACATCGCGACGGCGGGGAAGAGAAACTCTTTGTGCTTCTCGACGATCTCGGAGCCGGTCGGCGAGGTCTCGGTCGCGTTCAGTTGCGGTTCGGCGGTGCTCATGTTTCTTCTCTCCGAAGGTGTTTGGAAATTAGTAGCGCGTCAGGCCGGCTTCGTCTGTTGGGTCTTGTAGGCTTTGGAGTCGTTCTTGATGCGGAAAAAGATGATGTAGACGCCCCACACGACGGTGGCAACCATCGCCAGCATGGCAACAATGCCGCCGTACTTTGCGCCGAGCGCGCTTTTGATCGTGCTGTCGATTCGTGAGGAGTTCATGAAGCCGAGCACGACGGGCGCGAGCCCCAGTATCAGCAGCGCGTAGACGCGCAGCACTCGCAAGGGCGAGAGCGGCGTGCGGCCGAGGATTTCAAAGTAGGACTCCATGCGGCCGTAGCTGTTCTCCTGCCGCTTGGGCCTGATGATGTAGGAGCCGAGCGGGACGATGGGAACCATCGCGGCGACGACCCAGCGCGTCGCCTCCCAGGCGCCGTCCCCGCGCTCGCGGTAGTCGAGCAGCGTCGTCCCGAATCCGTTGAAGGTGTTGAAGGAGGGCGCCGCCGCCTCCTTCATGCGTTCGGTGATCTTCTTAATTTCGTCGAGGCTGTGCTGGAAGACCGCGACCCCGAGCGGCTCGCCGCAGTTGGAACACTTCGAGTTAACATCGGCATCCGGGTTAAGGGTCTGGCAGGCGGGACAGTTGACCGTGACCCGCTTGGCTTCGGTTTGGGTGCTGGTACTCATCTGTTCTTTGCGAGGGTCGAACCGGCGAAGAGGCTGCTGGCCTTTCTCTTGTAGAAAAGCATGATGAGTTAGTACAGGTTTCCTTCGCGCTTGCGACCGGTGTAGTCAACGTAGACCACTTTGAGTTCGGTGTAGAAGTTGAGCGCGGTCGAACCCTGCTCGAAGGCGCCGACGCCCGTAGACTTGATGCCGCCGAAGGGGACGTGCGCCTCGCCGCCGGTCGTGGGCGAGTTGATGTGCGTCATGCCGGTCTCGATCTCGTCCACGAAGCGGAAGACGCTCACCGCGTCCTGCGTAAAGATGGAGGACGAGAGCCCGAACTCGCTGTCGTTGGCGACCTGCAAGGCTTCGTCGAAGTCCTTGACGCGCAGGACGGAGAGAACGGGGCCGAAGACCTCCTCGCGCGCGATGCGCATGTCGGGCGTGACGCGGTCGAAGACCGTCGGTTGGACGAAGAAGCCCTTGCGTAAACCGGCGCCGTCGGCCGGCCCGCCGCCCGTGACCAGCTCCGCGCCGTCCTCACGCGCCACGTCCATGTAGGAGAGGACGGACTTGAACTGGCTCGCATCAACAATCGGCCCGACCTCGGTCTCCGGGTCGCTGCCGTCGCCGAGCCGGAGCGCCTTCGCGCGCTCGCCGAGGCGCCGGACGAACTCGTCGGCGACCGACTCGACGACGACCGCGCGGCTCGTCGCCGTGCAGCGCTGACCCGTGGAGCCGAAGGCGCCCTGCGCCGTGGACTCGACGGCGAGCGTCATGTCGGCGTCTTCGAGCACGACGACCGGGTTCTTGCCGCCCATCTCGCACTGCACGCGGACGCCGCGGCGCGCGGCCTGCTCGTAGAGCTTGAGGCCGATGCCGGTCGAGCCTGTAAACGAGATGGCGCGCACGGCCGGGTGGCTGACGATCTCGTCGCCGGCCTCCGAGCCGGAGCCGAGGATGAGGTTGATGACACCGGCGGGCACGCCCGCCTCGGCCAGCAGTTCGACGATGCGGACGGCCGTCGCGGGCGTGTTGGTCGCGGGCTTGAAGACGACCGTGTTGCCTGCGACGAGCGCGGGCGCGAGCTTCCAGACCGGGATGGCGACGGGGAAGTTCCAGGGCGTGACGACGGCGACGACGCCGTGCGGCTGCTTGATGGTGTAGGCGAAGTTGCTCGGGAGTTCCGAAGGGATGGTCTCGCCGTTCATGCGACGCGACTCGCCGGCGCAGAAGTCTGCGACGTTGATGGCGCGCTGCAACTCGCCGCGAGCCTCCCCGATAGTTTTGCCCTCCTCGCGCGTGAGCAGCGCGGACAGCGTCTCCTTGTGCTCTTCGAGCAGTCGGGCGAAGCGCGCGACGATGCGTCCGCGCGCGGGGGCGGGCGTCGCGCGCCAGCCGCGGAAGGCTTCCGCCGCGGCCTCGACCGCGCCGCGCGCCTCCTCACGCGTCGAGAGACGGACGATGCCGAGCATGTCCTCCGTGTTTGCGGGGTTGACGTTCTCCGAGGTCTTCTGCGACGAAGACTCGACCCACTCACCTTTGACGAAGTTGCGGTAGGTGTCCATGCGTTGACTTGTATATTTGAATTTTCGGCGCCCGGTATGGAAGTGTCTACGCGGAGCGCGGCTGCCGGAGACGGCGAAAATATACCACACGCGGGGCGCGCGGGGCGAAAAATGAGGAGAGGCTTAGCCATTTTTTCCAATCCTCCGCTATGATGTCCCGCGTCTTTCGAATTCAGACATTCAACCAAACGATGGACTTCCCAAACCTACGCGAGCTGCTGGAGGCGCGCGCCGGCGCCACGCCCGAGAAGGTCTTTCTCTTCTCGGAGGCCGACGGCCGCCGCTTCACTTACCGCGAGTTCGACGCGGCCGTGAACCGCACCGCCCGCCTCCTGCACGAGCAAGGCGTCCGCCGCAGCGACGTGGTCAGCCTGCTGCTGCCGAACTCGGCCGAGTACGTCATCGCCTATTTCGCGTGCTTCAAGCTGGGCGCGATAGCCGGCCCCGTCAACTCCCTGCTCAAGCCCGAAGAGATGGCCTACGTCGTCGGCAACTCGGAGGCGAGCTTCCTGCTCTTCAGCCGTCAGTTCGCCGAACAGGTGTGGCAGCTCCGCCGCGAAGTCCACACGCTGGGGTCGGTGCAGGACTTTGACGACGAGGCGGCCGTGACCTCCGGGCTCGACGGGACGGCCGACGGGGCTTGGCTCGACTCCAACCTGACGCGTGACGACGAGGCCATCATCATCTACACGTCCGGGACGACCGGGAAGCCTAAAGGGTGTCTGCTCACGCACGGCAACCTGCTCGCCAACGCGCGGCAGATAGTCGAGTGGCTGGGCTTCACGGAGCGACGACCGGCTCCTGACGGTCATGCCGCTCTTTCACATGAACGCCGTCTCGGTGACGACCGTGAGCGCGCTCTACGCGGGCGGCTCGACGGTGACGAGCCCGAGCTTCTCCGCCTCGCGCCACTGGCAGATCATTAGCGACTACGAGGTCACCTCCTTCGGCTCGGTCGCGACGATGCTCTCGATGCTGCTTAAAAATATCCCGAGGGCGTGCCCGAGGGCTTGAGCACCGAGCGTCTGCGCTTCGCCATGTGCGGCTCGGCGCCCGTGCCGGCCGAGGTCATGCGCCGCTTCGAGGAGACATTTAACTGTCTCGTCGTAGAAGGCTACGGGCTTTCGGAGTCCACCTGTCGCTCGACCTTCAACCCGCCGGACAAGCGTCGGCGCGCAGGCTCCTGCGGTATCCCCATCGGCAACGAGATGCGCGTCGTGGACGAAGAGGATAGGGAACTGCCCGACGGCGAATCCGGCGAGATCGTCATGCGCGGCGAGAATATTTTTAAAGGCTAATTCAAGAACGAGGAGGCGACGGTGCGCGCCTTCCGCGGCGGCTGGTTCCACACGGGCGACGTGGGCTTCCGCGACGCCGAAGGGTTCTATCACATCATCGACCGCAAGTCCGACATGATTATCCGTGGCGGCGAGAACATCTACCCGCGCGAGATAGACGAGCTGCTCTACAAGCACCCCGCGGTGGCGGAGGCCGCCGCCTTCGGCGTTCCCGACCCGCTCTACGGCGAGGACGTGGCCGCCTTCGTCGTGTTGAAGGAAGGGCGCACGGCCGCGGCCGAAGAGATCGAAGCCTACTGCCGTCAGCACCTCGCCGACTACAAGTGCCCGAAGACCGTCCGCGTCGTCGCCGCACTCCCCAAAGGCCCTACAGGGAAAGTTTTGAAACGCGAGTTACAGGCGCTTTGGCAGAAGCCCGACCGTGAGGGAGAGCGTCAGTCTTAAACGTGAAGCGACACAGTCGGAACTGACGCCCTCCCTCACGGTCGGGCTTCTGCCTTCGGAACAATGGCCAAGATTAAAGACAAGGTGGAGAACGCGCTCAACGAGGCGCGGATGCTCGTGCTCGGGGCGCAGGTGCTCGTGGGGTTCCAGTTCCGTTCGGTCTTCGAGCCGGGTTTCGACAATCTGCCCTTGCCGTCGCAGTTGTTGAAGATGGTGGGGCTCGGGCTGATGCTCGTCGCCGTGGCCCTCATCATCTCGCCGGCGGCCTACCACCGTCTGGTCGAGCGGGGCGAGGACACGCACGCGATACACCGCTACACGTCGAAGCTGATGACGTGGGCGCTTCTGCCCTTCTCGCTGGGGCTGGGGATCGACTTCTACGTGGCGGCGGAGAAGGTCTTCAACTGGAAGGCGGGCGTGGCGGCGGGGCTCTTCGGGACGCTGCTGGCGGCGTCGTTCTGGTACGGGCTCGGACTCTACATGCGGCGCGAGCGCAAAGAAGAGATTGAGGCGGCGAAGGGGAGGAGCGAGATGTCGGAAGCGAAGGGAGAAGGGGAGCAGGACGAGAAGCGGAAGCTGACCGACAAGATCAAGCACGTGCTGACCGAGTGCCGCGTCGTGCTGCCGGGCTCGCAGGCGCTCCTCGGCTTCCAGTTCATCTCTGTCCTGACGGAGAGCTTCGACAAGTTGCCATCCCTGTCGAAGTACATACACCTCGCCAGCCTCGGCCTGAACGCCTTGACCATCGTGCTGCTGATTACGCCGGCCGCGTACCACCGTCTGGTCGAGCAGGGCGAAGAGACCGAGCACTTCCATCGCTTCGCGTCGAAGATACTCATTGCGGCGCTCGTCCCGCTGGCGCTCGCGCTCGCGGGCGACGTGTACGTGGTCGTCCAGAAGGTCACGGAATCGCAGCTTGTCTCGGTCGTCTCGGCGCTCGTCGTCCTCGCCGTCTTCTGGGAACTCTGGTTCGGCCTGACGCTCTACCGGCGCACGCAGCGTCAATACGCTGACTGAGAACGGAGAAAGACCTTGAGACTGATAACCACACTCTTCATCTCTACACTCTTACTCGCAACCGCCACGATGATTCCACGCGGGCTGGCGTCGGTTGACGCGGGGCCGAGAGACCAGAAGGTCGCGGCGGCGGCGGAGGCGCTGCGCGGGCAGCTTGTGGCGACGCGGCGCGACTTCCACATGCACCCGGAGCTTTCGAACCGCGAGGAGCGCACGGCACGCGTCGTCGCCGAGCGTCTGCGCGCGCTGGGGCTGACGGACATCAAAACGGGCGTCGGCAAGCATGGCGTAACGGCGCTGCTCGTCGGCGGCAAACCCGGCCCCGTGGTCGCCGTGCGCGCAGACATGGACGCGCTCCCCATTCAAGAAGTGGACGGCAGACCCTACAAGTCGCAGACGCCGAGCGTCATGCACGCCTGCGGCCACGACGTACACACGACGGTCGAGCTGGGCGTCGCCGAAGTCCTGAGCAAGATGAAGGAAGAGGTGCGCGGCACCGTCAAGTTCATCTTCCAGCCCGCCGAGGAGGGTGCGCCCGCGGGCGAGGAGGGCGGCGCGAAGCTGATGATTAAAGAGGGCGCGTTCGACAACCCGCGCCCGCAGGCCGTCTTCGGCCTCCACACCGAGCCCAACCTTCAGGCGGGGCAGATCGGCTACCACTCCGGCCCGGCGATGGCTTCGGCCGACACTTTTTATATTACGGTGAAGGGAAAGGCCGCCCACGGCGCGCAGCCGCAGAACGGCGTGGACTCGGTGGTCGTCGCCTCGCAGTGCGTGCTCGCGCTCCAGAACATTCGGAGCCGCCGCATCGACCCTTTGGAGCCGCTCGTCATCACCGTGGGAACTATCAACGGCGGAGACCGCTTCAACGTCATCGCGGGTCAGGTGAAGATGTCGGGCACGATGCGCACCTTCAACGATCAGGTGCGCGAGCGCTCCATCGCGCTGATGCGCGAGACGCTCCAGAACGTCGGGGCCGCTTACGGCGCGACCGTCGAGCTTGAGATGGGCGACGGCAACGGCGTCACCTACAACGAGCCCTCTCTGGTCGAAGAGACGCTGCCAACCATCCGCCGCGTCGTCGGCCCGCAGAACGCGCTCGCCATCAAGCCCTTTATGCCGGCCGAGGACTTCTCGGCCTACCAGAAGATCGTTCCGGGCTTCTTCTATTTCCTCGGCGTCGGCAACCGCTCGAAGGGCATCACCGCCGGCTGGCACACGCCGGACTACGACGTTGACGAAGAGAGCCTCGTCGTCGGCGTCAAGGTGATGTCGAACGTCGTGCTCGACTACCTCGAACGCCACTCGGCCGGCGGGGTGAAGGCGGGAGGGCGATGACGCACGTCGTCCTGCTCGGCGACTCTGTCTTCGACAACGCCTCCTACGTCGTCAGCGGAGGGGCAGACGTGTTGACGCACGTGCGCGGGCGCGCCCACGAAGGCTGGGGCGCGACGCTGCTGGCCGTGGACGGAAGCGTCGTCGAGGACGTACACAGACAACTCCAACGCGTGCCCACAGAGGCCACACACCTTGTCATCAGCTCGGGCGGCAACGATGCCCTCAACCGCGCGCACATCATCGAAGAGAGTGCGGGCTCGACCGCCGAGGTCCTACTCCGGCTCGCCGCCGTGGCCGAAGAGTTCGAGGCCGGTTACCGGCGCATGCTCCGCGCGGCGCTCGGGACGGGTAAGCCGACGGCGGTCTGCACGGTTTACTACCCACGCTTCCCCGACGCGCTCGCGCAGAGGCTCGCGGTGACGGCGCTTACCGTCTTCAACGATGCCATCATCCGCGCGGCTTTCGCAGAGGGCGTGCCGCTCCTCGATTTGCGTCTCATCTGCGACGAGGACGCGGACTACGCCAACCCCATCGAGCCGTCCGAGGCCGGGGGCGCAAAGATCGCCGACGCCATCATCCGGCTCGTCTCCGCACACAATTTTGGGCAGCGCCGGACGGAAGTGTTCGTGTAAGTCCCCGACTGTGATTGAGAGGGGGCTGCCGGGCGAATGTTCTTTACAGACTCTTACCAGGCGTTGAGGCGCGGCGAGCGAGCGCTGGCCGTCCGCTATTTCGTAATCTCGCTTCTCGTCATCGCGCTCATCGCGTTGCCGGTCGGGTTCTTCATGCTGCGTCGGTTCGAGGCGTCGATCATCTTTCACCCTGAGCGCGCGGCGCTCGGCGGTCTGTGGCGCGTGCCGCAGGGGGCGGAGGAGGTCTGGTTCAGAAACGCCGAAGGGCTCAGGCTCCACGGCTGGTTCTTTCACTCGAAGACACAGCCGGCGCACGCGACGGTCGTCTACGCGCACGGCAACGGCGGGAACCTGAGCTACTGCGACTGGGTCGGGGAGAGCCTCGCGGCGCGCGGCTTCGACGTGCTGCTCTTCGACTACCGCGGGTACGGGCGGAGCGAGGGCGAGGCTGCGGGCGAGGCCGGGCTCTACGCGGACGCGGAGGCCGCTTACGACTTCGTGACAAAGGAGCGCGGCGTGCCTGCGAGACGCGTGGTGCTCTACGGGCAGTCTCTGGGGACGGCGGCGGTGGGGGACGTGGCGGCGCGACGCGAGTGCGGGGCGCTCGTCCTCGAATCCGGTCTGAGTTCGGCCGCCGACATGGCCGCGGTGGTCATGCCGTGGCTGCCGCGGTTCGTGAGGGGGTTGATGAAGAACAAGCTCGACACCGCCTCGAAGCTACAGGGCGTCCGCTGCCCCATCCTCGTCGTCCACGGCGACCGCGACGAGGTCATCCCCGCATCGCAGGGTCGCACGCTCTTCGAGGCTGCGCCCGAGCCCAAGCGGCTCATCGTCATCAAGGGCGCCGGCCACAACGACCTTTCCAACGTCGGCGGCGAGGAGTATCTTGACACGCTCGCCGAATTTGTCCGCACGTCGCTCCGACCCAAACAATGAACAAGTGCCGGCTCCTTCTGCTCAGCCTCCTTCTGTTACCGACTGGCGCGCACGCACAGGCTCCACTGCGTTGGGGCGCCGACCCGAGCGGCGGCGCGCCTTATGTCTTCTCCGACCCGGCGCATCCGGACAGGTACATCGGCTACGAGCTTGAGATGGTCGAGGCGCTGGCGGCGGCGATGGGCCGCAAGCCGGAGTTTGTCCCGACCGATTGGGAGACCATCGTCACCTCACTCCAGCGCGGCGAGTTCGACGTGGTCGTCAACGGGCTCGAACCGACGGAAGACCGCGCGCGCTCCATCCTCTTCAGCAAGCCCTACTACATCTTTCAGCTCCAACTCACCGTTCGCCGGAACGAGACGCGCATCGACAAGCTCGAAGACTGTCGCAAGCGCGTGGTCGGCACGCTCGGCAACACGGCGGCCTCGCGCCTGTTGGAGAAGGAGGGCATCCCGTTTAAGGGCTACGCCGACCCGGTCGGGGCTTACAGGGATTTGGAGTTGGGGCGCGTGGACGCGGTGCTGATGGACGTGCCGATGGAGGCGTTCTACGCGCGGCCGAACCCAAAGCTGAAGCCCGCGGGCGAGCCCTTCATGCGCGGCGCGTACGTGATCGGTCTGCGCAAGGGCGACGAGGCTTTGAAGGCGGAGGTTGATGCGGGGATTGATAAGATTGTGCGGGACGGGACGCTCGAAAGAATCCTGCGCAAGTGGAATCTCTGGAACGACGCGCAGGTTGAGCTTCAGGCTTCGGCGCGCACGGACGTGGCCGAGGGCGAGAAGCGGCCCGAAGAGGTGAAGTACGAAGTCACCTCGTCCGCTTTCAACTGGTCGGAGGCGCTCTGGCGTCTGACGCGCGCGGCGGCGGTGACCGTTCTGCTCTCGCTCGGCGCGATGGTTATCGCCGTCACGCTCGGGCTCGCGCTCGCGGTCGGGCAGTCGCGCGGCCCTTCGGTCTTACGCTTCTTCTGCACCGTCTACGTCGAGTTCTTCCGTGGGACGCCGGTGCTCGTGCAACTCCTCTTTCTCTACTTCGGTCTGCCGCTCGTGGGGTTGGCGATGCCGGGCTGGTTGACGGCGCTCGTCGGGCTCGGTCTGAACTACGCGGCCTACGAGTCGCAGGTCTACCGCGCGGCGCTCGAAGCCGTCCCGAAGGGGCAGTACGAGGCGGCGTACGCTTTGGGAATGAGTCCCGTGCTCGCGTTCCGGCGCATCGTGCTGCCGCAGGCGCTGCGCATCGCTTTGCCGCCGATGACGAACGACTTCGTCTCGCTCTTCAAGGACACGTCGGTCGCCTTCGCTATCTCGGTCTGGGAACTGGCGACCGCGTACAGGGAGCTTGCGAACGCATCGGGCGAGTTCATGCTGCTCGGCGTCATCGTCTCGGCCTTCTACCTTTTGATGAGTCTGCCGCTGGCGCATCTTGCGCGGCGTCTGGAGTTGAGGCTTCAGCGGCGACAGGCGTTGCGCGCGGTCGAGTCGGAGGTGGCGGGATGATACGCATCGAGGGCTTAGGGAAGATCGCGGGCGAGACACGCATCCTGCGCGGCGTCAGTCTCGAAGTCGAGCCGCGCACTGTGCTCGGCATCATCGGCCCTTCGGGCTCGGGGAAGACGACGCTTCTGCGCTGCATGAACGGGTTCGAGCGCATCTCCGAGGGTGCGCTCGAAGCGGGCGGCGTGCGGCTCGAAGCGGGGCTCGGCGAGAAGGAATACCAGCGGCGCGTGAAACAACTGCGCCGGCAGGTCGGGATGGTCTTCCAGCACTTCTACCTCTTCCCGCACCTCTCCGTGTTGGGGAACATCTCGGAGGCGCCCGTCCACGTCCTGAAGCGTCAGCGCGGGGAGGTCGAGACGGAGGCGCGGAGTCTGTTGGAGACCGTCGGGCTCGGCAAGTCGGCGGGCCGTTACCCGGAGTCTCTGTCGGGCGGAGAGCAGCAGCGCGTCGCCATTGTGCGCGCGCTGGCGATGCGCCCCGAGGTACTCCTCTTCGACGAGCCGACGAGCGCGCTCGACCCGCGCCGCAGCAACGAGCTGGCCGGAACCCTGCGCGGGTTGGTCGAAGCGGGGCAGACGATGGTCATCGTCACGCACTCGATGAAGTTCCTCGAAGACGTGGCCGACCGCGTCCTCTACATGGAGGCCGGCGAGGCGGTCGAGCTGGGCGCCACCGCGCAAATCCTCAACGACCCGAAGGACGCGCGCACGCGCGACTTCGTCCGCCACGCCGACTAAGCAGATTAGCGGGTTGATATCGCCGCTCCGCGGCGGATTTGTGCGCAGCCATAGCCTGCGAACGGCTAATGGGGATAAAAATCAATGAGAGCATTCACGACTATTATATTCGCGCTCATCGGATGCACGACTGCGCTCGCACAAACATCCCCCGCACCCACTCCCACGCCGACGCCGGTCACTTCACCGGCCGCGCCGAAGCCAGTGCCGGCGTGGCTCGACCGGCGCGTGCGCGCGGAGGTGGCCGGGTTCAAGGGGAACGTCTACCTCTACGCGAAGAACCTCGACACGGGCGCCGTGTACGACTTCGGTGGCGACGAGCCGGTGCGCACGGCGAGTACCATCAAGGTCGCAGTGATGGTCGAGGCGTTCGCGCGCGTGGCCGAAGGGAAGGCGAAGTGGTCGGACGAAGTGGTGCTGACAAAGGCGGCGCGGTATGCGGGCTCCGGCGTCTTAAACGAGTTGACCGACGGCCTGCGCCTGACTCTGCGCGACGCCGTGACGCTGATGATGGAGTTGAGCGACAACACCGCCACCAACATGGTGCTCGATTACCTTTCGACCGACGCCGTCAACGCGCGGATGGAGTCGCTCGGCTTCAAACAGACACGCATCATGCGTCGCGTGGGTGGGGGCGGTGTCAGTAAGGAAGGTCAGGTCGAGTCAAACAAGCGCTTCGGTCTCGGCCGCACGACGCCGCGCGAGTTGGCGACGCTCTTGGAGAAGCTTGAGCGCGGCGAGGTCGTGAGCCCGGAGATTTCAAAGGAGATGATTGACCTTCTGAAGCGCGAGCAGGGGACGAACGGCATCTGGCGCAACCTCTGGCGCGTGCCGAAGGCGACGAAGTCGGGGGCGCTCGACGCGTTGCGCTCCAACGTCGGCGTCATCTATCACCCGCGCGGCCGCATCGTGCTCGCCGTCACCTGCGACGACATGCCCGAGCCCGAATGGACACCCGACAACCCGGCCCTCCTCCTCATGTCGCGCCTCTCCGAGCTGATGATTGAAGGGTTAGGGAAGTAGCGGCTTAGTCGGTCATGCTGTGCTCCGGTTTACGGCTTACGCTCATCAATCAGATACCCGGTGACGGCCACCTGCACCCACTGATCCGGTTCGAGCCCCGCGTTAGTCCACGCCACCACAGAATGACCCGAGGGTATAACGTACCCGGTACACAGATGAGTCTCCGCACCTTCGCCCGGCTTCAAGTAAGTTTGTAACAGGATGTTTGCCGTAAAAGGCTTACTCAGTATCTCAGGGGTGAGCCTTCCGTTAGCGAGGTTGACGGTCAGGTTCTGCTTCACGCCACGGGCGTTGTAAACCATGTCCGTGAGGATGAAGGTCTTGCCGGGTGGGATGACTTTGAAGACGCGGTTTGGGGCGTTCGAGGCGATGAGCGTGAATTGTTGTCCCGGCGGTTGCTCTGAAGAGTTCGCGTTCCCGTGGCCGTGGACGAGGATTTTATCAGCACCGGCATCAGCCGTCTGTCCCTGAACACGCCCGCCCGACAACTCCGTCAGGGTGGCCCCGGCAACAAAAGCAACAGCCATCGCGAGAAGTATAGAGAACGTGTACAACTTCCTGCTCATTTGCGGCTCCTTTCATCTGCAACAAGAGACAGCGTAACTATTATCATGCCAAATAATAAAGCCGAGTGATTTTCTCTCCTCACATTGCCCCTCTCCGAACTCGTCAACGACGGGCCGAGGAAGTAAAAGAAGAATTTAACGTAGAGACGCGGAGGCGCGGTTGATAACGCCGGTTCGGGTTATCAACCGCGCCTCCGCGTCTACGTCCCTGACTCTCTCCTCGCCCACACGGGAAGGAGAACGACTAAGCCTGATCGCCCGTCGGCGGTTGGTTCTCGTTGTCCGGCTCGGCGTTGGTACTCCTCTTCGGCGGCTTTTCGAGGTGGCTCGCCGTCTCCCACAGCGCCAGCTTCTCCGGGTCGTTTCTGTACTTGTTGCGGATGATCGGATCGAGTTCGCTCCTTACCGCGAGAACTTGTAAACACACCTCGTCCAGCATGGTTCGCGCGGCGGCGCGGTTCGCGCTGTGCAAGTTGTAGTCGTTCACGGCCTCTTCATAACTCTGGATGGTGTCCGTCAAGACTTCAAGAAAGTTCTCCGGCATCTCACGACTCAGGAAGAGCGACTTCATGTTCGTGCCGGTCGTGACGAAGGCGCGTGCGGCTTCGACTATCGACTCGGCGCTGTTTGAAGACGGCATACTAAAGTGCTGTGAGACGCCGGGCTGTTGCGCTTCGACGGAGAGTATAGTCATTCTCATGCTCTTCATCTGCCCGCGTATGCTGTCCAAACGCGCAGCCTTCGCTTCCGTCGCTGCTTTAGCCGCGCCTTTTTCCTGTGCCATTCTGCTCCCGTGCAGGTCAATTTTCACTATCAGGTCGTCCAGAGTGTTGAACCTCTGCGCGCCGATGCTGTTCGCCGGAAAATCGTCACCGGTCACCGAACGGTAACCCTTCATGCGCGTCGCCATCTCGGAGACACGTCTGCTTCCATTGTTCATCGCGTGAATCTCCTCTCTACTTATTTTGTGAAGGAAAGGTCTTTTCCCGTGAGTTTAAGCCGATGGACACTCGCCGGAGCGTCCACTTGCCCCCTTAACACGTGTCTCTACCCTTCGCTCGTCACGCGAGGTTTCCAAACTCGAACCCAAACCTTGCGACGACTAACTCGACAGCACGAATCACTGATTTTTGCGGCAAAATGAGTAATTCCGCGCTCTCGATGAGTCTTTGCACGCGCCGAATGACTAATTGCGCACGACCGATGAAGACTTTTTGTCAGCCGATGAATACTTTTTGCAGTCACGTTAATGTTTATTGCAGCTCCACGAAGATTTTTTGCGACCCATTAAATGATTTCTGCGAGTCGTTGAATGTTTTCTACGACCCGATGAACGATTGTTGCGAGCTAGTGAGCAATTATTGTCGTTCGTCGAATGAATTTTGCAGACCGTTGAATAATTATTGCCGGCCGTTGAAGAGTTTCTAACGACCAACGAACGATTCCGCGCGGCCCGCGAGTCTTTGCGGACGGCAGTTGAGTAATCATTTCTCCCCGGCGAATAGTTCTCGGCGACACGGGAACCTTGCCGCGCGACCGCCGCGCCGTTCCATGCACACGTCGAGCCGAGGCCCGCGGACGGAAGGTCTATAAACCGACCGGCACGGAGAACGGAGACGCCCCGGCACATCGCGGCGCGCGGACGCAAACCGCCCGCGGCCTTCTCGACGGCCGCGAGCCTCTACGGGCAGCATATTGATAGTAACGTGAGCTTCGACGGAAGGCGGAGGGTGCCCCAAGCGGCCCATTTCCGTCGTATACTTCAACAGATTCCAGTGAGGCCGACAGGGCACGAGCGAGGTTAACGTCGGCAATAAATCAACACCTCAAGCCTAAACACCCTGCACAACGCGCGAGACTTTATGCCCGTCCGCATCTCCTGTCAAGAAAAATTATCGCCCTTGAACGTCAGTATGTAATTGCCAACGACCAACCCCAACACCCGGCCTCACCCGCCGCCCCGCGCCATTAGCGGAGCATGATAAAGAGCGTGTCGGCAGTCAGGTGCATGCCGTTCCTATGCAAAGTCAATAGACAAGTGATGACACTACTCCGAGCCAGGCTCACCAGCAGCCGCAGCTCGGTCGTGATGATGTCTCCCACCTCGATGAAGGCCAATGAGGGAGAGCGTGTCCGGTGTACCTCCACGCTCTTATTCGGGCTCAGGTAGTCCCACTCCATGATTCGGGCAAGGGCTTAACGGACAGGTCACACTGTTAGCCGGGCTCTGCTCTGCGTTGGCCCACAACGGCATCCGACCCTCGCCCTATCTCCCTCACGTCTCTCGCGAGGCGTGAGCATCATACACCGGACGCCGGGACTTGTATCATGTCCTGTTAGACGCGGGAATACCTTATATTGCCCGTGCTCGGTATTAAGTCCCTGTTTTGATGTCTCTTCTCGAACTCTATGGCTAACTTCTCAAACTCAGCATAAGCGAAAGGAAGCTTTTCTCTCTTTAACAGCACGTAAGGCTTAATCAAGGTGAATAGCTCTATTATGTAACTACCTGACATTCGATAGAGAATATCTTTGTCATAAACACCTGCACTTACTCCAACGGCAAGGTGTTCGAATACCCCTAAAGCGTTTCTCCATTCTGCGTAATCTTCAGGAGTGTCTATTAACTTAGAGAGTTCTTCATTTGTCAGAATCCTCAATCTATAATGAGCGTCAATCTTAAATCTGGCCTCTCGGAGAATCTGACCCACATACTCGATTGTAGCCTGCTTCTTTCTCCTCTCGTGATCTGCTTTAAACGTCTGTGCGACAAGCCGTATGTTATATACAGCGGCCACCGTTCCCAAAATTGCCGTAGCTATAGTGATAAGCTCCGTATAATTCATCGTTCCTCCTTCTAACTTGAGTTGCATAATGAAGCGAAGCGTCTAACCAATATTGTACCGAATGGGTCGGCCTGGTTACGCCGTGAGACGTGGAAAGCCGAATCGTTCGGTCTCACGGTGCTAAGCATCGGCGGGCCGGGGAAGTAAGGGTTAATCAGAGTGGGACGTAGTCGTACTCGCCGACGCCTTGGAGGATGAGGAAGGTCGCTGAACCTTCGCCGCCGTTGGCGACGAGATGCGGGCGGCCGGGCCGGACGGAGTAGGTCTCGCCAGGCCCGAGCCGCACCTCCTCTTTCGGCTCGCGCATGAAGAGCCTGATATGCCCTTCGATCACATAGAACGTGTCCTGAACGTTGGTGTGATAGTGCCAGGGTACTTTCTGCGTCGGCGAAATCTGTAGCTCGCTGATTCGGAAGCCGGGCCGCTCCGCGTGAAGCGCACGCCGCTCGACTTCGTAGAGATGGCTCGCGTCACTGAACGTTTCCATCGTCTCCTCCACGTCGAACTCTTCAGCAATGGGTACAAGGGATCGTCGTGTTGTTGGCGCCGCCGACCCCCGCGAATATAATCCCTCGCTTGGACACTCTCAACTTTAAAGTCGGGCGCAGCCGCATCCAGGGGCGTGGGCTCTTCGCGCTCTCGTCCGTCCCCGCACGGAAGAAGCTGGGCGAGCTGGGCGGCGAACGCGTTAACTTGCGCGAGGCCAGGAGGCGTGCGCGCGCCGTCGGCGAGTCGATCAAGATTGTGGAGTTTGAGGACGGCACGGCGCTCGACGCCACGCGCACGGGCGGCCCCTTCGGCTACGTCAACCACTCGTGCGAGCCGAACGCCTTCATGCGGCGCCACCGGGGCCGTGTGGAGTTCTATGCGCTGCGGTCGATAGAGGCCGGCGAGGAGGTGACGTGCGACTACGGCGAGACGCACCACGACGGCCGTCTCCCATGCCGTTGCGGGAGCCCGCGGTGTCGGGGGCGCTTATAGCAGTTTGCGGTTAATCCTTCGCCGGCATGTTGAAGGTGAATCGCGTCTCGTCAGGCGTGGACTCGACTGCGAGCGTGCCCTCGTGCGCCTGCGCGATCTGCGAGGCGATGTAGAGGCCGAGGCCGAGCCCCTGACGGCCGGGGCGGTCGTAGGCGCGCGTGTATGGCTGGAAGAGACGCTCGATTGTCTCGGGCGGGATGGGCGCGCCGAGGTTCGAGACGGAAAGCTCGAAGCCGCCGCTGTCGGAGCGCGCGCGCACCCGAACGGGGCCGCGCGGGTCGCCGTGCGTGAGCGCGTTGGCGAGCAGGTTCGAGAACATCTGCGCGACGCGCGCACCGTCGCAGTTGACGGGGCCATCCAGTTCGATCTCGCTCCTCACTTCGCGGTCGGGCCAGACCGTGCGCGCCTCCGCGATGACCTGTTCGAGCGCCGCGCTCAAATCGGCGTCCACCGTACGGTTCAGCACGAGCCCCGCGCCCAGCCGCGAACGCGCGAAGTCCAGAACGTTCTCGATGAGGCCGGTCATCCGCGCGGCGCTGCGCTTGATAAGCGCGACGACGGGCAGGGCCTTCTCCGAGAGCGGCATCATCATGAGCAGTTCCGCGCCGCCGCGCACGGCGTTCAGAGGATTGCGCAGGTCGTGACCGAGGACGGCGAAGAACTGCTCGCGCAACTGCGCCGTCTGACGTTCATCGAGAAGCTCAGTCTCGCTCAGGCTCAGACGCTCCTGCGCGTCGAGGTGGAAGGCGATGAGGTCGGCGAAGAGCTTGAACATGCTGATCGTCTCAGGCGTGTTCAGGCGCGCAGGCTTCGGGTCGATGGCACAGAGCGTGCCGAAGAAGCGGTCGCCCGAAAGGATGATGGGGACCGAGATGTAACTCTGGAAGCCGTAGAGCTTCGGCGTCGGGTGTTGGCAGAAGTTCGTGTCCTCCGAGGCGTGGTCGATGACGATGGCCTGACCGCTGTCGCGTATCTCGTCGCAGAGCGTGGTCGCCACCTCTAGCTCGCCGCCCGGTGTGAGGCCGAACTCGATCTCGTCGCGTACGGCGCAGGCGATCCAGCGCTTCTCGGTCACGCGCGCCACGGCGGCGAAGCCCAGGCCGGTCGTGCGGCACACGACCTCCAGTATCTTCGGGACGGCGTCGATTCTGGAGACGACTTCCAGGTCTTCGGCAAAATTGTCCTTCGACATTAGTACTCTCGGGTTGTCACGGGTTTCATCTTAACTTTAGACACGGACGCGCGGCTCGTCAAACAGGCCCGCTTGGGGATGGCCGCCCCGAAGACTTAAACTTGAGCCCGTGGCGAATTCCGCAAAACGTCTGCCGGAGAACGTGCCGGGCGACTTCTACGTGGACGAGTCGTGCATCGACTGCGACGCGTGCCGCCAGATCGCCCCGAACGTCTTCCGCGACCACGGCGAGCAGTCGAGTGTTTACTGTCAACCGCACACGGCCGAAGAAGTGCTCGGCGCTTTGAAGGCAATCGTCGCGTGCCCGACCTCTTCCATCGGCACGACCCGCGACTACAACGCGCGGCTCGGCGTCGCCGCATTCCCCGAGCGCGTTGACGATAACGTCTACTACTGTGGCTTCAACGCCGAGTCGAGTTTCGGCGCGTGGAGTTACCTTGTCGTGCGGCCTGACGAAGAAGGCGGCAACGTCCTTGTCGATTCGCCGCGCTTCACGCGCCCTCTCGTGCGGAAGATTGAGGAACTGGGAGGCGTCCGCACCATCTTTCTCACGCACCGCGACGACGTGGCCGACCAGGAGAAGTACGCGCGCCACTTCAAAGCCTCCCGCGTCATGCACAGGGACGACAACGCGGCGCGTTACGGCGTCGAGCGCGTCATCGAAGGCGAAGCGGCTGTACGTCTGGACGAAGACCTCCTCGTTATCCCCACGCCCGGCCACACGCGTGGCCACGCCGTCCTGCTCTACCGCGACAAGTACCTCTTCACGGGCGACCACCTCGCCTGGTCGCCTGCGCGCCAGACGCTCACGGCCTTCCGCACGGCCTGCTGGTACTCCTGGCCGGCGCAGACGCGCTCGATGCGACGCCTGCTCGACTATAAGTTTGAGTGGGTGCTGCCCGGCCACGGGCGCATACACCACGCCCCGGCCGCAGAGATGCGCGCGGAGCTTGAGAAGTGTGTGGGGTGGATGAGTTCGCTCGCCTGATCTTTCAGTTCTACCCTTTTAGTTCAAGGCAGCTCGGCGAGCTTGCGGCGGAAGGCTTCCGTCTCGGGGCTCTGGGGCGCGATGCGTGAGAGCTGTTCGACCGCCTCGGCGGCGGTCTCCTTGTCGCGCTTCTCGAACGAGGCGGCGGCGATGTTGCGCCAACTGTTGAAATGGCCGGGGTCTACCCGGACGGACTTGCGGTACTCGGCGATGGCGCGGTCAAAGTCCTTGCGGTTGAAGAAGGTGTTGCCGAGGTCTGTGCGCACGTCGGGCGAGTCGGGCTTGACGGCGAGCGCGCGCTCGTAGAAGGTCTGCGCCGCGGCGAAATCCTGCGCATCGTACTTTGCGTTACCCGACAGGACGAGCGCGTCGAAGTCCGAGCCCTTCAGCTTGAGCGCGCGGTCGGCGTAGAGCGCGGCCTTGTCGTAGTCGTGCAGCTCGTAGAAGACGCTCGCGGCTTTCAACTGCGCCTCGAAGTCTCGTGGCGCACGGTCGGCCTTGTCCATCGCCCCCTGCGCCTCGGGCGAGGTCGAGGCGGCGGTGCCCGCGCCCGCGCCGCCCGCGGGGACTTCCGGGTGGCCGGGCGGGAGTTCACCGCCCAACTGGTCGGGGCCGAGCGGTCGCGCGTCGCCGCCGCCACCCGCCGCCGCCATGCGCGTCTGCGCGACCTGCGCGCCGGGCTTCGTGATGGCGTTCGTGATAAAGAAACCGACGATGAAACCGAGGACGAGGCCGAGCGCGCAGAGGAGAAGATTTTTAGACATGTTGGTAATCCGGCGAGATGATAACACAGGCCCACGGCCGACAAAGCGCGGGCATTGCCGTCCCTTCACGCGGCAACCAAAGTGGTAGGGAACTGACTTCGCAGGGGCGCGCAGGGTGCTTGTCGGAGGCGGCCCGCGGGGCGCCGTTCCCGGCGAGCGGAGAGAGTTGCCGACGCACGCGCATTTAGTTATCATTCGGGCGCACACAGTTCGGCTTCTTCGTCAGCGAAGTGCCCCGCGGCCTTACTTTCGTTCCGATTCGGTTCGCCGCCCTTTTCATCAACATGTCAGCCATCGAAGAGACCAACGTAATACCCCGCGGCCCCACGACCGCGTCGAAGGATTCTCCTTCGACCACGGAGCGGGTCGTCATCGCGGCCATCGGGGTGATAATCGCTCTGCTGCCCTGGGCGCTCACTCAGGCCGGCAGAGGGACTTTCGGCGAGGGCCTGTTCAGCCCGACCTACGCGGTCGTCGTCCTCCTCGTGACGGGGGCCGTCTGCTTCATGGGGACGAAGCGGACGCTCGACCTGCTTAGCTCGGTGCGCTTCGGCGTGAGCCTGCTTGTGTTGCTCGCCGCGGCTTGCATGGTGGGCATGATTATCATGCAGCAGAACGTGGAGGGATTCGACAAATACTTCGCCGCCATGTCCCCCGCGTCGAGGCTGCTCTGCGGCAAGCTCGGCCTGTTCGACATCTACCACGCGTGGTACTTCAACGCGCTCCTGCTCGTCCTCTCGCTCAACATCGTGCTCGCCTCCATCGACCGCTTCCCCGGCGCGTGGACTTTTATCTCGCGCAAGAAGCTCGATGCATCGGCGCACTGGCTGCGTGGGCAGAAGCCGAGCGCGACGCTCAACATGCATGCGGCGAGTCTCGAAGAGGCCGTCTCCCGCGTGGCGGAAGCGTTCCGCGGGGCGCGTTTGAAGACGGTTGTGACCGAGAAGAAGGGGAAGACCTACGTCTTCGGCGAGCGCGGCTCGTGGAACCGCCTCGGCGCATACTCCGTCCACGTCGCGCTGCTGACAATCTTCTCCGGCGGCTTCCTGACCTCGATGTTTACGGTCGGGGGCCAGATGCCTCTGGAGCCCGGGCTCAGCTCAGACGAGCTGACCGAGACGGTCTTTAACCTCGACCAGCTCTCGCGCTCGGTGCGTCAACTCCCGTTCGAGGTCGAATGCACGGACGTTGAGCAGAAGCTCATCCGCAAGGAGGGCGCGATCACGGCCGACAACACGCTCGACTGGCTGACGCGCATCAGGATTAAAGACCCCGAGCGTGGGGAGCACGAGGCGCTCGTGCATCTCAACCGCCCATATGACTATCGCGGCTATCGCTTCTTCCAGGCGAGCTTCATCGCCGACGGCAAGGCGCGCAGCGTTAAGTTGCAGGTGACGCCGCAGTCGGGAGGTCAGCCGCAGGAGTTGACCATCCAGCGCGGCGGCGCGGGCGTGCTGGCCGACGGCACGCGCGTCGAACTCAGGGACTTCTCGGCCAACTTCACCGTCGGCGGCAACAATCAGGAGATGGACGGCAGCGTCTACAACAACCCGGCGGCCACGCTGGCGGTTGCGGCGCCCGGCGCGTCGAGCCCCGCCCGCGCCATCGCCTTCACGCCCGAGATGGCCGAGCGCGCGCCCTTCGCACGCCAGCCCGTCGCGGGCTACACGTGGCGCCTCGTCGATTTCGAGAAGGCGCCGAAGGCACATATCCTCGCCATACAGAAGGACCCGGGCGCCACGGTCGTCTACGTGGGCTTTGGACTGCTCGGGCTAACACTCTGCGGCGTCTTCTTCTTCTCGCACGACCGCGTCTGGGCGCTGGTCGATGAGAAGGGCGACGGGCGCTTCGAGGTGGTGACGGGCGGCAATACGAACCGCAACCAACTGGGCTTTGAAGACCGTTTCTGGAAGCTCGTCGCCTCGGTCGGCGGCGAAATCTCGGAAGCACAGTCGGCAAAGCCCGCGAGGTGAAAAAGCGATGAGCGAAGTCTTAAAGCAGCCGGCCGTCGTGGGCGCGCCGGAGATAAATTTGAAGGGGTCGCCGCTGGCGTCCTACCTGCCGGCGGCGCTTGCGCTCGCGGGCGCGGTCGCGCTGATGCTCTTGAGGATGCAGGTCGGCCCCGCCGGACTCGTCAAGTCCGACGGCGGCTTGATGTTGTGCGCGCTCGCCGCCTACCTCATCGCGGCCGTCTTCTACCTTGTGAACCTCTACGCGCCCTCCACGCTCTTCGAGAAGATCGGGGTGGGCAGCGCGACGCTCGGCGTGTTGCTGAACTTCGGGAGCTGGCTCGTCCGCTGGGTCGCCTACCGCGAGCACGACGTGGCCATCTGGCTCCAACAGAGTAAACCCGAGGCGGAGTGGCCGTGGGTCTTCCGCAACATCCCGTTTGCGAACCTCTACGACCTCTCCCTCGCGTTCGCCTTCGGCGCGGGCATCACGACGCTGCTCATCGCGCACCGGAAGAACTTCCGCTTCCTCGGCGCGGTGAGTCTGCCGCTGGCGTCGTTGATTCTCATCCTCGCGCGCTTCATCGGCGACGATATCAACGGCCTCCAGCCGGTGCTCGACTCCTACTGGCGCCCGATTCACGTCGGCATCGCCTCGCTCTCCTACGGCATCGCGCTCGTCTGCTTCGCGACCGCGGTCGTCTACCTTCTGAAGGACGGTGTGAAGACCGAGGCGATGGCCATCTGGTCGAGCATCTTCGGCCTTGCCGTTATCGCGACCGTGGGTAAGGGGAGCGTGCTCGCCGTCGGGACTCTCTTCTGGGACATGAGCGGGACGTTCGCGTCGTACGGGACGGCGGTCTTCCTGCCGCCGCGCTTTCCGCTGCCGTTGAGGGCGGAACTGCCCTACGTCGGCTGGCTGCTCGCGGCCGCGGCGCTGCTGCTCGTGCTGGTCATCGTGCTCTTCTGCCGCTACGTCTTCGAGAACAGCGAAAGCTCGCGTCGTCTCGGCCACCACGTACTGAAGGCCGTGCTCATCACGCAGGCGCTCGCCGTCGGGATGCTGGTCTTTCAGGTGAAGTCGCTCCACACGGTCGCCGTCTGCGACGAGGGTACGGGGCGGCCCGCGGGCACGGCCTGCATCAAGCCGGCGCAGTTCCAGCGGGCCGGACAGTTCCTGGCGGAGAACGAGGGGATGCGCCCCGAGCAGATCGCGGCGCTGCCGGCCGGCAGGCTCGCGCAGGCCGGCGAGCAGTTCGTGCGCGGCCGTCAGGAAGAGTTCTTTCTGAGCCTTAACGCCAACCCGGTCGAGCTGGCCATGCTCATCACCGCGTTCGCCGCCACGCTCTTCGTCATCATCTTCAGCTTCCGAACCGAGAAGCTGATCGCGGCGCTGCCGGACAAGGAGAAGATCGACAGCCTGATGTACAAGACGGGCGGCGTGACGTTCGCGGGGCTGGCGCTGCTGCTGATGACGGGCGCCATCTGGGCGAACGAGTCGTGGGGGCGCTACTGGGGCTGGGACTCGAAGGAGACGGGGGCGTTCGTGGCGTGGCTGACCTACGGCGGCTTCCTCCACGTGCGCATCTCGCGCGGCTGGACGGGACGCGCCGCGGCCTACTTCGCCGTCGTCGCCTTCCTGCTCATCATCTTCACATACCTCGGCGTCAGTTACCTGCTGCCGGGTCTGCACTCGTACGCATGATGTTGACGACGGACGATGGACGATGGACGATGGCCCGGGTGTTTATCGTCCATCGTCCATCGTCCGTCGTCATATTTTTATGAACAGAGAAAACGTTCTCTTCGCGGTCGTCGGGTTGCTGCTCGGGTACGTCGTCGCGTTTCACCTCGTCGTGTACGTGAACCAGGGCCAGCCGGCGCTGGCCGCGGGCGGGGCGGGGGCACAGTCGGCCGAGGGGCTGCCGGCAGACCACCCGTCCGTCGAGGGCGGGGCCGACCGGCAGCGTCTGCTGGCGGAGGCGGAGAAGGCTGCGGAGGCGGCGCGGAAGACGCCCGACAACTTCGAGGCGCAGGTCAGGGCCGCCGAGGGCTTCTACGCAGCGGGCAGCTTTGAGGACGCCATCGACTTCATGACGCGCGCCAACAAGCTGCGACCCGACGAATACGGGCCGGTCGTCCGCCTCGGCAACTTCTACTCTTCGGCCGAGCGCTTCGATGACGCGGCGCGCTGGTACACGGCCGCGCTCGCCAAGCGCCCCGACGACTGCGACGCGCGCTCGGAACTGGCGCTCACCTTCTTTGTGCGCAAGCCGAGCCAGCCCGAGAAGGCCGTCGCCGAGCTGCGTCGCTGCTTACAGTCCGACCCGAACCACGTCCACAGCCTGCACAACCTCGCGCTTATGCTTTTGGAGACGAAGCAGTTCGCCGAGTCCGAGGCCACGCTCGCGCGTCTTGAGCAGACCGACCCGAGCTACCCGCAGCTCCCGCTCCTGCGCGAAGAGCTTCGCAAGGCGCGCGCAGGCGCGCAGCAGAAGTCGCCGACCGACTGACCCTAACCAGACGATGAGAACTGGACGACGCACACACCTCCTGAGGGCCGCGTTGTTGTCGGGCCTCTGTCTTATCTCTGCCGCCTCGGCGCTCGCGCAAGGTGCGGCGCCGCCCGTCGCGTCGTGCCAGCCGACCCCGACCCCCATCGCCGTCAAGGCCGAAGCCCCGCCCGCTGCCGACGCCGCCGCGGGCGGCATCCGCGTCTTCCTCTTCGACGCCGACAAGAAGCCGCTCGCGCGCAAACGCTTCTACCTGCTCCGCCGCAGCGCCTTCTCGGCGGGGATTGACTGGGCCTCGATGCCCAGACAGGCCGACTTCCTACAGGGCGCGAGCCCGCAGCTCCGCGAGTGGCTCGCGCGTCACGACTGCGACTCGCTCTACTGCCCGGAGATGGAGTCCGAGTTCGCCGAAGCGGTCAAGACCGTCCCCGAGTTCAAGCGCGCCTACGACGAAGGTCTGCGCAAATACCGGAGCGAGCGGCTTGCGCTCAAATGGCTCTCCAACAACTTCCCGCTCAAGAACGTGCGCTCCGAATACTTCCGTCGCAAGAAGACCTGGCTCGACCGCGCCGGGCAACAGGCGGGCAAGGTCGTCTCCTTCATGACGGACGAGAAGGGGCGCGCCATCTTCACGGGCTTCGACCGCGGCGACTACTACATCTCCAACCTCTTCCCGTTTGACGAAGGCGGCCCCGTCTGGGACTGCAAGGTGCTGACGCTCCCGCCCAACCCGAGGCAGATGTGGGCCGTCACATACGTCCTCGCGCCGCCGTCTAAACAGACGGCCTCGTCGCCCTAACCGGAATATTTCTGTTGTCAGTCTTTCGTCGGGTGTGCTACTACAAACCGCTACAAGCTCTTTAGCCGACGGATGAAGCGAAGAACACTGACGCTCGCGCTCATACTCGCGGCGGCCCTCGCCGGCGTCGTCTCGGCGTGGGTGTCGTCCTCTTCGGCGGCGGGGCCGCAGCAGCGGCGGCGCTCGACGCAGCGTCGCCCGCCCGCGCGCACGCAGCGCCCGCGCGTCGATTACACGAAGTTCTCACACTCCACAGCCGCGCACCGCAAAGACGCCTGCGCCTCCTGCCACAAGAGCCCGAGCGACAACTGGGCGCAGGTGCGCGGCAGCGACACGGCCTTCCCCGACATTACCGACTACCCCGAACACGACTCGTGCCTGAGCTGCCACCGCCAGCAGTTCTTCCGCGGCGCGCGCCCCGCTATCTGCACGGTCTGTCACACGGTCGTCTCGCCGCGCTCGGGCACGCGTCATCCCTTCGCCAATCCGGCCGTGGCCTTCGCACGCTCGGAGAAGGGGAGGAGCGAGACCTCCGAATTTGCCATCAATTTCCCGCACGACCTGCATCAGGACGTGATGGCGCGCGCGCCTTCGCGCGAAGAGTCGGGCGTGCGCTTCGTCCGTGCCGCCTTCGTGCAGGAGCAGGCGAAACCCTCGAAGCCGAACAGTTGTTCCGTCTGCCACGAGACCTACGTCGGGCCGGGGCAGACGGCGGCCACGACCGCGCCACCCGACGCGAAGGCAGGGGCGGGCTCGGGACTGCCGACGCTCCCCGCGGGGCTCTTGAAGACGACGCCCACGGGGCACGACTCCTGCTTCAACTGTCACTGGCAGGACGGCGGTGAGAAGCCGGTCTCGACCGACTGCGCCGGCTGCCACAAGCCTCTGCCCTCAGGCACCGCGCGCCCCGCACTCGCGGGCAAGGACGCGGATGCGCAGTTCGCCGCGCGCTCGGGCTTCACCGACCCGCACATTGTTAAGAAGCTTCTGCGCAGGGACTCGGTCATCTTCGCGCACGAGGAGGAGCGGCACCGCGAGATAGATTGCGCGACCTGCCACACGCGCATCCCCGCTCTCAGCACGCTCGACGAGATGACTTTGAAAGTCCCAATCCTCTCGTGCGGCGCCGGCTCCTCCTGCCACATCGGCGCGAAGCCGAAGAAGATTCTCAACGAAGAGGTGGACAAGAAGCTGGCCGACTCCAACTTCCAGTGCGCCAAGTGCCACTACAACCTCGGGCGCGAGAAGCCGCCCCGGTCGCATCTGGACGCGACCGGCAAGTAAAGTCTTTGACGAGCGGAAGCGAACCAAGAAGTGAGAGAAACGGAAGACGAGAGAAGGGAACATGCGAGCGCAAGGCACGCGGCGTCGCGCGGCCGGCGCCTGCGCGTGTCGGCGGCGTGCATCCTGGCGTCAATGCTTCTGCTCGCCCTCGCTTCGTTGAAGCTCACGCCCGCGTCCCCCGCGTCGGTCTTAGCCGCGCCCGCTGTCGCCTTCGAGCCGCAGGGCGACGGCGCGCGCTTCTCGCACTCCGCAGGTCGGCACCCGACGCTCGCGTGTGCCTCCTGCCACGAGCGCCCGGACAACGCCTCGACGCCGCGCTGGCCCGGCCACAAGGCTTGCATCGACTGTCACACGCAGAACTTCGTGATGCGCGAAGGGCTGATCTGCTCTAACTGCCATTCGAGCCTCGAAGGGAACAACCCGCCGCTCAAACCCTTCCCCGGTCTCACGGGTTTCAACATGCGCTTCGACCACGCGCAGCACGCGCAGGGCGGCGCGCGCCCCGAGCAGGGCTGCGCCTCCTGCCACCGCCCCGCGCGGCGCGGCGTCGCGCTCACCATCCCCGCGGGCGCGCCCGCGCACGACAACTGTTACAGTTGCCACACGCCGCAGGCGCGCGGCTCCGCGGGCGACATCGGCTCCTGCTCGACCTGCCACGCGCAGGGCGGCTATCGGCGCACGCCCACGACCGCGCGCGCCTACTCGGTCAGCTTCAGCCACGCCACGCACGGCGCCCGCCAACGGATGAGCTGCGACGACTGTCACCAGGTGCGCGCGGGCGTCGGTCAGGGGCGTCAGGTCACCTCGCCGCAGCCGACGCAGCACTTCGGCGCGGCGCGCGCGCAGACCTGCATGACCTGCCACAACAACCGGCGGGCCTTCGGCGGCGACGACTTCGCCGACTGCAAGCGCTGCCACAAGGGCCAGACCTTCCGCTTCTGAAAGAAAAAATTGACAAGGTGTGGGGGCGCGTCTATCATTTCGCGACCCCAGATGAGACTTTAAAAGGCAGGTCATCTCTCCCGCCGCGAAGCTCTTTTGACACCCGGGCAGGGTTAACTCCGAGGACAGACAACCATGAAACTTCTCATCGCGTCGGCCGCGCTCGCCTGCTTCCTGTGCGTGCTGGGCTGCAACTCGAACGTGCTCAGTTCGGGCGCGGCCACGCTCGCGGCGCAGGGCGGGCAGACGCCGAAGGACGAGTACAAGCTCTCGACCGACTCCAAGAAGGACAAGACCAAGAGCATCTCGGTCCCCTTCAGCCACGTCAACCACGCGACCAAGAACTACAGCATCGACGGCACGAAGGTCATCGGCTGCGTCGAGTGCCATCACACCGACCAGCCCGCCGCCGAGGCCGCCAAGCACCCGCCGCTCAAGACGGCGTACCCGGCCGACCGCACCGTGACGCTCACGGCCGAGACCGCTAAGGACCCGAAGACGCCGAAGGTCGATAGCTGCCGCGCCTGCCACGCGCAGGAGGGCGCCAAGCCGAAGATCGGCGACGCCATCCCCGAGGTCACCTACGAAGGCGACACAGACCCGTCCGTCCTCGACAACGAGCAGGCGTACCACCGCAACTGCAACGGCTGTCACGACGCAGCCACCGAACAGCGCAAGATCAAGACCGCGCCGACCAACAACGAGTGCATCAAGTGCCACACGGGCAAGTGAGCGCACGTTAGAGAGATAAGGAAGACGCCCGCCGGAGTCGTGTGACTTCGGCGGGCGTTTCTGTGTATCATCAACCGGCAATCAACTTCCACAAACGGAGTCCTGCACTGATGCAAAAGCCCTTCATCGCGTCGGTTCTTTTGTCCGCAACGTTTTTAACTTCGTGCGGCGGCGACGCGCCGGCCCCCACCGCGGCGCGCAACTCGAACGCGCCGGCCAACAGCGCGCAGACCAGCATCGGGCATGGGGTGAGTCCTACGTCGAACCTCGGCGCCGCCTCTTCGCACGGCGGCAACGCCGCCAACGTGGCCGCGTCCCCGAACACGGCGCCGGTCGCGACGCCCGGGCTGGACGAGAAGATAGAGAAGGCGGAGGCGAAGGCCAAAGCCGCGGGCGCGGGCGAGGCCGACAAGAAGGCCGCCGCCGCGGCCTACTTCGAGCGCGCAGACTTCTTCCGCGAACAGGGCGACCCGAAGCTCTACCGCTTCGCGCTCCGCGACTACCGCGTCGGCCTGCGCTACGATCCGACGGCCAAAGAGTCGCGCGCGAAGATGGACGAGATCGTCCGCATCTACCAGTCGATGGGCCGCCCCGTCCCCGACCTCGGCAACGAACAGTAGACGCTTCAAATATTTTAACCACAGAGACACAGAGGCACGGCTGGTTGAGGATTAAAGTCAACAGACCGTGCCTCTGTGTCTCTGTGGTTAACGTCTTTCCGCGCTCAGCCGATCTTGATGCCGATGGATTCGAGGAAACGGGTCGGGCGGTCGCCGCCGATCATGGCGAAGATGAAGTCGTTCGGGACGGTGGCTTTCACCTCCTCCGTGCGCGCGTTCTGAAGCACGACCTCGTCTTCGCGTATCTCCTTGATGGAGGTGCCGAAGAAGACCTTGATCCGGCCCTCGTCGATGCAGTCGTAGACCTGTAGCTTGTTGCCGAACTTCAAATCGTTCTTCATGTCCGAGCGAATGACGAGTGTCACTTCGTTGATCTCGGAGTCGGGCCGGAAGGTGATGCGGTCGCCCTGCCGCGTCGCCACGAGGTCTACGGCCGCCTCGATGGCCGAGTTGCCCGCGCCGACGACGATGACGCGTTTGCGCTTGTAGGCTTCGGGGTCGGTCAGCTTGTACTTGACCTTATCCTCCGTCCGGCTGTCGCGTGTCACCTTCATCTCCTCGCCCGTCACCTTCAGCTTCATCGGCGTCCCGCGTAGCCCGAGTGCGAGGACGACGCGCCGCGCTTTGTATGTCACACGCTGCTTCTCGACCCCGCGCTCGGTCTGGACGACGAAGTAGTCGCCGTCCTCCGCGCGCTTCACGGACTTGCAGCTCTCCTGCTCGTTCACACGCACGCCAGTCTCGCGCAGCGCGCGCGTCCAGTCGGCGAGGATGGCCTCGCGCTGCATCCCCGCGCCCTCGGGGCGGATGCCGCCGCGCGTCTCCATCGTATCGGGTTTGAAGAAGACGTACTTGTTCGCCGGGTAAGCCTCGATGGTCGCGAGCACCTTGTCCTGTTCGACGGCCGCGTAGGTGAGGCCGAGCCTTTGGGCCGTGATGGCGGCCGAGAGTCCGGCCGGCCCGACTCCGACGATGACGCACTCCACGTCGGACTTCGGCTCCGCGGGAGCGCCGCTACCGCGCAGCTCGTCGTGAATGAACTTGACGCAGTCGGCGCCCTCGTTCGTCGCGTTCTTGATGAGCGGCGTCCCCGACACGTCGCCGATGATGAAGCAGCCGTGTACGTCGGTCATGAAGCGCGCGTCGCGGTTCGGCACCTTGCGCGGCGGAATCTTCTTGATCGTGTTGACGACGATGCACGCCTTCGGGTTGACGGGGCACTCGACCTGGCAGGCCGTGTCCTCCATGCACTGGTCGGGCGCGACGGGCGTGGCGACGCCGTTGACGATGGCGAGCACGTCGTGCGGGCACGCGTCCACGCAGGCATGGCAGCCGATGCAGCGCTCGGTGATGACGACGGGGTGCGGGTAGGAAGGGCCGTCCGGGTCGTACTTTTCGAGCTGCTCTTGGGTGAGCTTGATGCGGCCGTCGTCCTCCTCGGGCTTCGGCGGGAGCGGGACTTCCAGCAGTAGCCGCGCGCGTCGCGCGTCGCGCACAGTGAAGGCGACGGCGACGAGCAGCAGGGCGAGCGCGATGGCGGCCCAGCCCCACCACGGCAGTCCGCCGAAGAAGCTCTTGCTCGGGTCGGCGGTGAAGAGGTTCACGGCCGCCAGCATCGACAGCAGGGCAAGTATGGCGAGTAGTTGCGATCTCTTCATTGTCCGCTCAGTTGGAGGCCGGGCTGTGCGGCCGAGAGGTCGTTCAGGAGCGCGCGCCCCCACTCGCGCCGCGCCAGCGGGTGTTGGACGTGGCACGAGATGCAGTTCGGTCTGTCGGCCGCCAGAACCTTCTCGAACTTGCCGCCGCGGTCGCCGTTGTGGCAGGTGGCGCAGGTCTGGCGCGGCGTCTCGCGGTCGGGCGGGTTGAAAGTCTTGTGGCAGGACGAGCAGGACATCTCGCCGTCCTTGTTGCTGAGCAAGTCGCCCACGGCCTTCACGCGGTGGATGTGTAAAGAATGAAATTCGGCGCTGCGGCGCAGGTCTTCAGGGTCACGGTTGGTCGAGCCGGGGCCCACAAGGAGCGAGCCGCGCACGGTCTGTACGAGCTTTCTCAAAGCGGCCGACTTCTGCGCCCACTCCTCTTCGGCCAGCCCCTTCCAGCTCCACTTGCCGTCCACGACCGGGTAGCCGTACGTGTCGCGGTGCGGCGTGTGAACCGCGAGGCCGTTGTAGGTCTTTTTGTTCGAGTCGCTGTGACACGTCGTGCAGGTCTGGAGGCTGGCGACGTTGGGGCGGAACTCCGTCCCCTGATGCTCGACGTGGCAGTCGTTACAGCCTACGCCTGCCCGCAAGTGCGGCTCGGTGATGGTCGCTTTGAAGCCCGGCGCCTGATGACAGGAGGCGCAGCTCGTCTCGATCTTCGAGGTCAGAGAGTGGCAGGTGGTGCAACTGCCCGCGTTGGCGCGCGCGGCGATGGCTGGCTGCGAGCGTATCGTGTGGGCGGCGTGCGCGGCCGAGACGGGCGCGGGCGCGTAGGCTTCGGCATAGACGTAGGCCGCGACCGCCGAGAGCGCCAGCACCAACGCTGTGCCCCAGACGAAAATCGAAACGGGCCACGGGCGGAGGAGGTCGCGCGTCGGCGTCCAGTTGAAGCGCGCCTTGCCGAGCACGCGCATCGGCTTCTGCGGGCGCAGCGGCGAGACGCGCTGCATCTTGCCGGCCTCGCGCTTGCGCTTCTCCCAGAAGACGTTGAGCGCCTGCGAAAGCTCCGACGTGCCCGTCGGCCGCTTCTTGAAGGGCGAGGGGCCGGTCGGCGTCTCGACGCGGTACATGGAGTCCGAGACGTTCGTCGTGACTTCGAGCGTGACCGTGAGCCGCAACGCTTCGCCCACGCGTTTGACTTCGAGGAAGAAGGGGCCGATCTGCACGAGGTCGCCGTCGGCCATCACCTCGCCCGACTCGGTCGCGACGACGCGGCCGTTCAAGGTCGTCCCGCTGGAGCTGCTGAAGTTGTAGAGGTAGTGGCGCCCGCCCGACATCGTGATGCCCGCGTGCAGGCGCGAGACCGCCGGGTGGTTCAGCACCAGCTCGCAGCTCGGCAGGCGACCAATCTTCAGACCGTCGGTGACGAGAGTCACAGGGTCTACGTTCAGGTCTTCGCGCTCGATGATGAAGCTGCTGTCCTGTGTCTGCATAAGCCTTTCAGCGGACGGCGAAGAGGACGACCTGAATGATGTGAACGAGCATCAGCGCCAGCATCAAAGAGGTCGCGACGACGTGCGGCGCGAGCCAGAGCTTGAGCAGTTGGTGCAGGTAGATGAGCGAATCCACGCGCCTGAGCGTCACCGTCGCTTCGACAGCTTCGAGCAGGAGTTGACGCGACTCGGGGTCGAGGCTGCGCGCCTCCGCCTCGTAAGTCTCGCGCGCCGAGGCGAGCAGCGCCGTCAGTTCCTCGCGCCGGAGGTACTGGCGCAGGAGGTAGCCGAAGGAGAAGACGCGTCCGCGGACTTTCTTCTTGATGAACTCGCGCAGGTGCTCGTTGCTGCGCTGGCCGATCTCGGCGAGCGTCTCGCTCAGTTCCTCTCGGCGCGCGCGCAGGTCTTCGACGAGCAGCGGCTCGCCCTCGATGCTCGTCATCACGCGTGGCACGACGAGATAGACGAGCGTGCCGAAGAGTCCCGTGACGATGACCGCGTCGAACGTGACCATCAGCAGGGAAGTGAGCAGCCCCCCCGTCGTCCTCCCGCCGTGCAGCAGCAGCACGAGCCCCGCCGCCACGCCGACGTAGACGTGCATCTGCATCCAGTAGCGCAGCGCACCCGCACGCCTGCGGTAGACCTTTCGGCGCAAAGGGTACGTCATCACCGCCGCGATGCCGACGAGGCCGACGAGACCCGTGATCCAACGCACCGTCAGCCAAGTCCCGGCAAGCCGCGCGTCGATGCCGAAGCGTTCGAGCGCCCAGACGATGGCGCCCGTCAGCCCTAAGACCAACAACACCCCCGCGACGTGCCACAGGGTCGCGAAGGGGTCGCGCCGGTGTATGTTGCGGCCGATGGCGTGCGTCTGGTCGCGGAAGACGAGGCCGATGCGTCCGTTGACCTCGGCGAAATACTCGCGCGGGTTGACGCGCACGAGCGCGCCCGTCGGGCAGTTCTCCTGGCAGGAGAACGCCTCCGACTTCGCGCCCGGCGGGTTGAGCGAGGTGCCCGCGCAGAGGTTGCACTTGGTGGCGAGCAGGTTCTCGGTCGCCGTCACAGGCTGCGGCTCCACGGCGGGCGCGAGGCTGAGCCAGTCCTTGAGGTGCCCGGCGAGCGTCGGCGGTTTCACCTTCTCCGGCCGGCTCGGAATCATCGTGATGGCGTTGTAGGGGCACTGCGTGGCGCAGTCGCCACAGCCGATGCAGGTCTTGGGGTCGATGTCGATCTGGCCGTTGGCGAAGCGGCCGATGGCGCCCGTCGGGCATCCCGTCAGACACTCCGGGTCCTGGCAATGCATGCAGACCGAGGGGACGAGAATCTTCTCGCCCGAGACGCCGCCGTAGTTCTTCGGCCGGCTGATGTTTATGCCGCGGCGCAGCAGGCGCGACTGGCCGTGTACCTGATGGCAGGCCATCGAGCAGTTACCGCAGCGCACGCACTTGTCCATGTCCATCACGAGCAGGTTCGTGCCGTCTACGACGCCCGTCGCGATCTCGCGCTCGGTGGCGGCCACGAGCGGCTTGTTGAGCCGGGACGTGACGGTCACGTCGTCGTCCGCGAGCGAGAAGCCGGAGAAGGTGCGCAGGATGGTGTCGCGCAGCTCCGGGTCGGCGACGAGCGGCGGCATCGCGACTTCGAGCACCTCCGTGCGCTGCAACACGACGGCCGTGTAGGCCCAGCGCAGCTCGCGCCCGACGCCTTCGAGCCCGAGGCAGTTGCCGGCGCCGAGGAAGTCAATCCCTACGTCATCGCTCAGGCCCTCGACGGTCAGCTCGCCGACCGCGCCGCCGTAGCCCAGCCCGCGCACGCGCCGCACCCACCCGTTCTTGACGAAGAAGACGCGGTCGATGGGGTCGTTCTCGCGGAAGAGGACGTGGTGCTTGGCGTAGACCATGAAGCGCGCCGACTTGCCCAGCTTGTCGAGGATGGGCTGCGGGAACTGTTCGCCCGCCGCCTGCCCGATGTCGATGAGCGTGCGGCTCAACCCGTGCTTGCGGTAGTTGGCGTCGAGCATCTGCCCGAACTTCGGGAGCTTGCGCAGCAGCCTGAGCGCGGGGCGCGTCACTTCGAGCACGCGCGCCTTCGCACCCGTGGGGACGCGCACGGTGGCGTTACGCGGGACGCCCGCCAGGATGGACATCTCGCCGAAGCTGACGCCCGGCGGGATGGCGGCGACCTTTCTGTCGGCGCCCGTCTCGCGGTCGCGGACGAACACGTCGAGATTTCCTTCGACCGTGATGTAGAAGGTGTTGCCGCCCCAGTCGCCCTCGCGGATGACCTCCTCGCCTGAGTCGAACTCGTAGAGGTGGATGTACGGGCCGACCTTCTTGCCCTGATAGTTCCGCCCGTAGGCGATGACTTCGAGGTCAAGCTCGTGCCGGAAGTGGCCGCCGTGCTGTTCGAGCAGGTCGGAGATGATGTCAACGCTGCGGATGGCTTCGAGGACGGTCTGGTGCTTCTTGATCTGTTTGGGCATGGGCCTCAAAAAAGGCGTCTGGCACGAAGGCTTCGGAAATGAATGAACGGTCGGCTAAAAGAGTCGGCATTATAGCACCGGGCGGCCGTGTGAAAAGCAACAAAAGGCAGGGCGGGCTGAGCGTCCCGGTCCCGGGATTTTTTGGAACCCCGCGGTACGGCACAGCGTGTAAGTGGGCGAGCCGGCGCGGGGGGAGTGTATAATTCCGGCGTGTCCCCCGGCGACTTTAACGGCAAGGCCCCACTTTCCCGGATGAGCGCGATTTCGTCAACTGACGAGCTGATCTTCTCCGTCGCTTCGGCGGGGGCGCCCGTCCGCGCGGAGGTGCCGGTCGGCGAGATGACCGACCACGGGCTGCTCGAAGCGACGAAGACGGGCGACGACGCGGCGTTCGCCGAGCTGGTGCGGCGCTACCGCAACCAGATCACGAACTACGTCTACCGGATGACGAACGACTACGACCTCGGGGTCGATCTGGCGCAGGAGACGTTCATGCGGGTCTACGCGGCGGCCGAGCGTTACCAGACGAGCTACGCGTTCTCGACCTACATCTACCGCATCGCCACGAACCTGGCGATCTCGGAGCTGCGCCGCCGCAAGCGCCGCAAGCTGGTTTCGCTCTCCTCCTTCTTCGGCGAGCGCGAGTCGCCCTCGGACTCCTGCGAGCTGGACTTTCCCGACAAGGGGCCGCTCCAGGACGTGACCGTGATCGAGGACGAAAGGCGTGCGGCCGTGGCGCGGGCCATTGCCACGCTCCCCGAAAAGTACCGCGCGCCGCTCGTCCTGCGCGACGTGGAGGAGCGCAGCTACGAAGAGATCGCGCACATCCTCTCGATGAACGAGGGCACCGTCAAGTCGCGCATCAACCGCGCGCGCGGGTTCCTGCGCGACAAGTTGCAGGCGTACCTGTAAGGAAGTGTTTTTATGTCTGAGTGCAAAGCTTATCGACGGGAGATTGAAGCGGCCGCGGACGGCGTCGGCGTGAGCACGGGCGCGCGCTCGCACGCGGCCGTGTGCCGCGCCTGCGGTGACGAGCTGCGCGCGCGTGCTTCTTTGCGCGCGCTCGTCGGCGGTCTGGGCAAGGTCGAGGCGCCCGCCGACTTTGAGTTCCGCCTGCGCGCGCGGATGGCCGCGTCGAAGGCCGAAGGGGGGCGCGGGCGCTTCGGGGGCACGCGCTGGCTCTACGGCTTTGCGCCGGTCGCCATCGCCGCGTGTTTCGTGGTCGTGTCGGCTACGCTCTACTTAAGGCAGGCCGCGCGGACAAACACCGCCAACCCGCCCGCCGTCGTCGCCACCAACGGGCCGTCGCGCAGCGTCGAGCCCGACCGCGCCACTTCCAACAACGTACAGAATCAAGATGCAGCGCCGGTTACGGTCGGCGAAGTTGCCAAAGTGAATTCGACCGAGGCCGTCGCGCCCAGGTCGCATAAGCCCGCGCACAAGGTGGTCGTGCGCTCCACGCAGGCGCGCGAAGTCGCGTCCAGAGGTGAGAGCCGTATGGAAGTCGCGCCACGGACGTTCGTCAGCAGCGTCACGGGGGCGCAGGTCATCAAGCCGATATCCGTGAAGGCTTCCGCCGAGCCTTTGCGTGTGATTGTGAGAGACGAGCGCGGCGCCGAGCGCGTCGTGTCGATGCGCGGCGTCAGCTTCGGCTCGCAGGACTTTCTCGCGCGGGGCGCGTCCGGCCGTCCGGCGGTCGCCGCGGAGGTCGGAGGCGTCTGGTAGTAGCCCGATGATCTACCCGGACTACATTCGTATGACTGTTTCGCTCGCACGCATGACTGTTTCGCTCGCACGCAACTCAGGCGCGATGCTTTCGCTCGCCTGCCTGTTCCTGCTCTGTCCCGCCGCCACGCTCGCGCGGCAGACGACGACTCCGCGTGCGCCGCGCCCTGCGCCGGCCGCGCCTGCACAGGCCGCGCCCACACAGGCTCCGGCTCCGCCCGCACCGCCCGCACGACCCGTGGCGTCGCCGCGCAGGGCACCCGTCCTGCCCGTCGTGCCGCCGCGCGAGGTCGTCACGGTCATACACCGTCTGAGCGGCTGGAAACTCCTCGCGTGGCTCGCGACGAGCGGGCCGCCCGCACTCGTACTCGAAGAGCTGCCCTCGCTCTCCGACTCGCACACGAACATCGTCGCCGGCTACGTCTACGGCGATGGCCGCAGCGTCGTCGCGCGGCTCCCACAGCCAGAGGTTGAGCTGGAAGCCTTCAACGGGCCGCAGATGCCGCCGTCATTCTTCGCGCAGGGTGGCGGTGAGATTAAGCCGGAGCCCGAGTACCTGCTCGTGACCTCTGAAGGGAAGCGGGTCGAGGCGAAGTTCGTCGGGCTCGACTCTTCGACGGGTCTCGCACTGCTCCAAGCCGACGAGACGCTGCTCTCGGGCGGGCCGACGGGCGACGAGGGCGACACGGACGACCCGACCGTCGGGCAGCGCGTGCGCCTCTACGCGCCGATCCGGGCCGACGCGCCGGCTCCGCCCGCCAGGGCTCCCGCGGCGCCGCCGCAGCCCGAGTCCGGCACCGTCTATCTCAACATCGACCAGAAGGAGGGGCGTCTGACGCACCTCGTCCGCGCACCTTCGGGCAGGCTTTCGAGTGTCGTCGTGGGCGCCGCTGTCACGCCGGAGTGGGTCGGCGCGGTCGCGGCCAACGAGTTGGGCGACGTAGTCGGCATCGTCTCGCAGAGCCGCGACGGCCAGACGCGCGTTCTCCCCGTGGCGGCCGTCCGCGAAGCCTGCGAGCGCGTGCTCAAGCTCCGCGGCTCCGCGCCGCAGCCCTGGCTCGGCGCGCGCGGCGACGCCGGCTTCAAGGCGCCGCTAGACGCCTGGGTCAGTTTCGGCTGGAAGCCCGAGGCCGCGCGCCCGCTCATCGAGAAGCGGCAGGGCGTCTTCCTGACCTCGGTCGCGCCGGGGACGCCGGCCGCCCTCGCGGGGCTCAAGGCGGGCGACCTCATCGCGGGTGTCGGCACGCGAGACGTGCGCGGTATCGAAGACCTTTCGATGACCTTGAACGAGGCGGGCGTCGGCTCGGTCGTGGACGTGACGGTCTGGCGCGCGCTGTCGCCCGAGCCGCTCAAGTTCTCGGTCGAGCTGAAGGGCGTGAAGAACCCCGCGCTGGCGACGGCGCAGGCCGAGGAGCGCGAGCTGCGCCAGAGTCTGCTCGGCTCCGACCGCGAGATTCGCGAGATGCGCGACGCCGCGGTGCGCCTGAGGATGCAGTCCACACAGGTGCCGCGCACCGCAGAGCTTGCGCGCATCAACGCGCGTCTCGTCGCCGCCGAAGAGCGCGCTGCGCGGCTGCGCGAACAGCTTGAGCTGACGAGGCAGAGGCTGGGCTACACGGGCGTCTTCAATCTTGAAGGCGCGCCCATCATCCGGCCGCAGGCCCTGAACAGGAACGACGACGTGACGCGGCGTCTGAAGACCTACGGCCTGCACTCAATCGCGCTCTCCTCGCGCAGTGCCGCGCCGCTCGGGGCGGAGGGCGGACTTCTCGTCGTCGCCGTCCAGCCGGAGAGCCCGGCGGCCGCCTCGGGCCTGCTCCCCGGCGACGTGGTCGAGACGGTCAACGGCTCGCCCCTCTGGCGCTTCGAGCTGGGCCGCCTGATCTCCGGCCCCGAGGCGAAGCCCGCCGTCCTCGGCCTTGTCCGCGGGGGCAAACGGCTGAGCGTCGAGTTCCCGCCGCCCGCGACCGGCGGGCCGCAACGTTAGTTTTCCAAACCTGCCCGCATCTGTGCTACTCTTGTCCTGCCGCTCGTTCAATAAAACAGGAAAGCTCTCCAACAGCCATGCTGCAAGAGGCCGTCGAGTTCTACCACCAGCTCCTCCAGGAAGCCGAGCTTGCGGAGTCTTCGCGCCGTATGCTCGACGAAGGTCTGGAGCGCGCGAAGCTCATCTTCGGCGGCCGTCGCCTGTCGCCCTACCTGCGCCCGCACTTTGTAACTGAAGAAGACTTCGCGCGCGTGACGCGCATCTGCGAAACGGTCTGGGGCGCCATCCAGAAGGTGAAAGACGCCGCGGTCGAGGACGAGCGGCTGATGGACGAGCTGGGCGTGACCGAGGTCGAGCGCGAGCTGGTGCGCATCGACCCCGGCTACAAGGCCGTCTCGCCCACCGCGCGGCTCGACTCGTTCCTGACGGCGGACGCCTACAGCTTCGTCGAGCTGAACGGCGAGAGCCCGGCCGGCATCGCCTACGCCGACGCGGCCTACGAAATCTTTTCGAGCCTGCCCGTCATGCGCCGCTTCGGCGAGCGCTACACGTTGCGCACTTTCAACGGCCGACCCTTAATGCTCGAAACGCTGCTCGTCGCCTACCGCGAGTTCGCGGGCGCGGCTGCTACGCGCAAGCCCTCCATCGCCATCGTTGACCTCAAAGGGCTCCCGACGCAGAAGGAGTTCGAGCTGTTCCAGGAGTACTTCGAGTCCGAGGGCCACCCGTCGGTCATCTGCTCTCCGGACGAGCTTGAATTCTCGGGCGGGCGCCTGCGCTGCGGCGAGTTCGAGATCGACATCGTCTACAAGCGGCTGCTCGTCAACGAGTACCTGCCCATCATGTCGGAATACCCCGCGCTCGTGGACGCCTGCCGCGCGGGCGCCGTCTGCATGGTCAACAACTTTCGCTCGAAGATGATTCACAAGAAGGCGCTCTTCGCGGTGCTGACCGACCCTTTATACGCGCGCCTCTTCACGAAGGACGAACTCGACACGATCCGTCGCCACGTCCCCTGGACGCGCAAGGTGCGCGAGGGGATGACCGAGAAGGACGGCGCGCAGGTTGACCTGCTCGACTTCATTCGACGCAGCAGCGGCTCGCTGGTGCTTAAGCCTAACGACGACTACGGCGGGCACGGCATCTACATCGGCTGGAACCAGGACGCGGCGGCGTGGGAGGAGGCGCTGCAAACCGCCCTCGCCAACGGCGACTATCTCGTGCAGGAGCGCGTCCCGACGGCGCGCGAGACCTTCCCGGCGCTCGCCGACGACGGCTCAATCGTCTACGCCGAACAGCTCGTTGACCTCGACCCGATGCTCTTCAACGGCCGCGTCGGGTCGGCCTTCACGCGGCTGTCATCGACCGAGCTGGCGAACGTCTCTTCGGGTGGTGGGATGGTGCCGACCTTCATCATCGACCGGAAGAGCTGAGCCGCCGCGCGCGCGTAAGTTTCTGCAACCCCGACAGCGCAGGAGTTAACGAACGATGAACTACGTCAACAGCGAGGAGCCGCACGAGGAGCGCAGGCGCTTCGAGCGCTCGCGCCTCATCATCGACGTGTTCTATAACGGCGCCGACCTGACGGGCGTCGCCAGCACGCAGGACATCAGTCCGGGCGGTTTCTACATGAACACGCAGGCGGAGCTGCCCGAGGGCTCCTTGCTCACGCTGCGCCTGCCGCTGGCCGGGCGCGACGTGGTCTGCAACGGCGAGGTCGTCTACAGCAACCCCGGCCGCGGCGTCGGCGTGACCTTTCAGGGGCTCTCGGACGAAGACCGCGCACACATCGAGTCCGCACTCAAGCAGCAGTAGAGGCAGGAGAACTTCCCGATGACGGAAGAACGATACACACTGGGGATCGAGGAGGAGTTCCAGATCGTGGACCCGCAGACGCGGGAGCTGCGCTCGCGCGTCGCCGAGATGCTCGACGAAGGGAAGATGTTACTGGGCGAGCAGGTGAAGCCCGAGATGATCCAGGCGCAGATCGAGGTCGGCACCGGCATCTGCCAGAACATCGAGGAGGCGCGCCGCGACATCACGCGCCTGCGCTCCATCGTCTCGGGGCTCGCGCGCAAGCAGGGGCTCGCCATCGTCGCCGCCTCGACCCATCCCATCTCGCAATGGACGGCGCAGGATATTTACGACGATCCGCACTACAAGCTCCTCATCGAGGAGTTGCAGATGGTCGCGCGCTCGCTGCTCATCTTCGGCATGCATGTCCACGTCGGCATCCCCGACCGCGACCGGCAGATACACATCATGAACGCGGCGCGCTACTTCCTGCCGCACGTCCTCGCGCTCTCGACCTCTTCGCCCTACTGGCTCGGCATCGACTCGGGGCTCAAGTCGTACCGCTGCGAGGTCTTCAAGAAGTTCCCGCGCACGGACATCCCCGATCACTTCGACACGTACGCGTCGTACGAGCGTTACGTCAAGTTCCTGCTCGACACCAACAGCATCAGCGGCCCGAAGAAGATTTGGTGGGACGTGCGCCCGCACCCCTTCTTCCCGACCCTTGAGTTCCGCATCTGCGACATCCCGACGCGCGTGGACGACACGGTCGCCATCACCGCGCTCTTCCAAGCCATCGTCGCCCGCCTCGACAAGCTGATTGAGAAGAACCTCGGCTTCCGCCTCTACCGCCGCATGCTCATTCAGGAGAACAAGTGGCGGGCCGTCAGGTACGGGCTCGACGGCAAGCTCCTCGATCTCGGCAAACAGAAGGAGGTGCCGGCGCGCGACCTCATCCGCGAGCTGCTCGACTTCGTGGACCCTGTGCTCGACGAGCTGAATTCGCGCAAGGAGGTCGAGCACATCCACACCATCTTGGAGCGCGGCACCTCCGCCGACGAGCAGCGCCGGGTCTTCAACGAGACCGGCGACCTTAAGGCCGTCGTCGACCGCCTCATGGAACTCACCATCGAGAACGTCCCCGAAGAGTGGAAGGACTAGACGGCTCAGACTTAAGCATCAACGACAGAGACAAAAGAGGCACGGCTAACTTAAGTTAGCCGTGCCTCTTTTGTCTCTGTCGTTGATGCTTAGCTCGCGCGTTGGTTGTGTTCGAGCGCGAGGATGAGGAAGTTCTCGAAGAGCAGGCGGCCGTCGCGCGATTCGTTGGGGTGCGCCCAGAGCGTGCGGGCGCTGGCCTCTTCGCGCAGCAGGCGCTTGCGCTCTTCGGGCGGGAGGTTCGGGTTGATGCGCTGAAGGTTTCTCGACAAATCCTGGAAAGACTTCTCCAGGTGGAACTGCACGGTGTAGATGAGCTGCCCGTCGGCGCGCTTGACCATCATCTGGTTGCGGCAGAGGTACGAAGTCGCCAGCAGCTGGAACCCCTCGGGCAGGCGCGGGAGCTGGAGGCCGTGGTTCTGCCAGACGCGCAGGTTGCGCCCCTCGGTCGTGTAGTCCTGCCAGACGCCGGCCTCGCGCTCGTGGATGCCGCGGAAGATAGGGTCGTCGGGGTCGGTGATGCGGATGAAGCGGTACTGGTACTCGAAGTTGCGCCCGACGCGCTGCTCGCCCGGCTCCTTGTCGTCGAGCGTGACGCAGGGCACCCCGAAGCAGAGGCCGATGAGCTGGTGGCCGCCGCAGATGCCGAGGATGGGCGTCGTCGTCTTCACCGCCCACGCGCCGAAGCGGCGCAGCATCCCGGGGTCGTAATAGTCGAAGTCCGAGAGCGTCCCCGACAGTACGATGGCCTCGGGCTGGAACTCGGCCGCGGCCTCGACCGCCTCGGAGAGGTGCGCGACGTGTATCTCGGGCTCCTCGACCAGCCGCTTGATGTTGTTGACGATGTTGTCGAGGGCGAGCCCGGAGATGTAACGCTCGCGCTCCAAACGGCCGGCGGCCGACTCGCCCCACTCCCTCCGCGCCGTGTCGGACAGATCCGACTCGTCGCGCAGGAGGTCGTTGATGACGAGGACGCGGATGCTCTTGACCCGCTTCTCGAACGGCTCGTAGGGGCAGTAAGGGCGCTGGCTGTATGGGAAGGGGAGCAAGTCGAGCGTCTGCTCCTCCGGGTTGTGCTGGGTCATCTGTGAAGTCATCTTGAAAAGTATCAAAACCCCCTTGTCCGTACTTTAGATGCGCGGCGGCCGCTGCCGGGTGTTCTGGTTAAACTGTGGGACGGCGGTTCCCGCGCCCGACTCTTCGACCTCCCGCCTCATCTCCTTAAGGGCCGCCGAGCGCACCCGCGCGCGGAAAGAGGCGACGCGCCCCTCCGCCAGATGGTCGGCCAGCAGCAGCGTTCGCTGCCAGGCGGACTCAAGGTCGTCGGCGAGCCGCGAGATTTTGGTGATGTCGTAGGGCACCGCGACGCGCGTGACGCCCGCGCGGGCGAAGACGGAAAGATACCGCGCCGTGGCGAAGTCGGGGCACGAGACCCTTCGGCGGCCGACCTTCAGCTCGATGCCGAGCAGCGTGTGTTGCACTTCGACCGAGGCGTTCCTGACGGCCGCGGGGACGGAGTGTGAGCGCGTGCGCAGCGGCAGGATGCGCTCGCGGTAGATACGCGGCGGCCAGTCTTCGCCGAGGCGCTCGCGGACTTCGGCGACCAGCGCCTCGACCGAGCCGGGGCGCGGCGACGCCGCGTCGCCCGTGTCGGGCGCCGTGTGAGTGTGTGCGGTCTCGGCCGCGACTCTCATCCTGATAGTGCTCGTGTACAAAAGCAAAAACCCCGAAGGGACGGCCGGCGCGACCCGGACCGTCCCTTCGGGGTTGACGGATACGAGGTCAGCGCAGGGCGGAAACTCCGCTCCACTGCGCGGCGCGGAAGGCGTTGATGACGCGGCCGGGGAAGAGCCCGAGGTAGAGCACACCGCCCACGGTCAGCACCAGAGTCAGCGCCACGCTCGCCGGTATGCGCGGCGAGTGCCACTGCGTCGTGCGTTCGCGGAAGAACATCACGACGATCAGTCGCAGGTAATAGTATACAGAAATCGCCGTGTTTAGCACGCCGATGATGACGAGCCAGCGATACCCCTGCGAGAGCGCCTCGCTGAAGACGACCACCTTGCCCATGAACCCGGCCGTCAGCGGCACGCCCAAAAGGCTCAGCAGGAAGAGCGAGAGCGTGAGCGAGAGCGCGGGTGACTGGAAGCCGATGCCGCGGTAGTCCTCGACATCCGTGCGCCGGTCGCCGCTGCGTGCGACGAGCGTGACGACGGCGAAGGCGCCGAGATTCATCACGGCGTAGACGAGCAGGTAGAAGACGACCGCCGCGACCGCGTCGTCGCGCCGCCCGGGGTCTAGGGCCGCGCCCGCCGCCACGAACCCGACGAGCGCGTAGCCCGCGTGCGCGATGGACGAGTAGGCCAGCATCCGCTTGACGTTCGTCTGGACGAGCGCGACGACGTTCCCGACGCTCATCGTCAGAATGGCCAGCAGCCACAAGGCGTCGAGCCACGCCGAGTGGAGCTGCACGCCGGTGGCGGGCCTCGACTGCGAAGCGGCCGCGACCACGGGGAAGGCGAAGAGGAAGACGCGCATGAAGGCGGCGAAGCCCGCGGCCTTCGGCCCGGCGGCCATGAAGGCGGTGACGGGCGTGGGCGCGCCCTCGTACACGTCGGGCGTCCAGACGTGGAAGGGCGCGAGCGCGACCTTGAAGGCGAAGCCGATCAAAAGCAGCGCCGCGCCCGCGAAGAGGAGCGGCGGGTAGAGGCTGTCGTTGATGCGCTCGGCGATGACGCTCAGGTTGGTCGTGCCGGCCATGACGGCCGCCTGACCCGCGACGCCCGGCACGACCTTCGCCGTCGCGCCGTAGACGAGCGCGATGCCGAAGAGCAGGAAGGCCGACGAGAACGAGCCGAGGATGAAATATTTGAGCGAGGACTCGTTTGAGCGCACGTCGCTGCGGCGGAAGCCCGCCATCACGTAGGTCGCGATGGAGAGAATCTCAAGGCCGAGGAAGATCATCACGAGGTCGTTGCCCGCCGCCATCAGCATCATGCCGACCGTGGCGAAGAGCAGCAGCGTGTGGAACTCGCCCGCGGGCAGCCCCTCCCACTCGACCCAGATCATCGAGACGAGCACCGTCAGCGCCGCGATGGCGATGAAGACCAGCGTGAAGGAGAGCCGCAGCGGGTCGAGGACGAGCATGCCGTCCCAGGCCGACGCGGGCACACCTCCGTCGGCGCCATTCCACAGCCAGATGGTGGCCGCGGCCGAGGCGCCGAGCCCCGCGAGCGAGATGCCGCCCGTTACCCAACGCTGGTCCCGCCGCCGCGTGAAGGCATCGACGAGCATGACGACGACGCCCGCGACCGCGAGTATCAGCTCGGGCAGGATTATCCCGAAGTTCACGTCGGGCGCGGACGGTGTTATGGCTGCTAAGCTCAGGTTCATCGTGTCCAACTCTTATTCTTCACGGCCCCCGGCCCCGCCGCCGGGGCGCGCGGCGAGGAGCGCGTTGACGCGTTCGCGTACCAACTGCTTGTAGACGGTGATGTCTTGCGGCATCCCCCTGTGCGCCGGGCCGCTCAAGCGCCCCTCGGCGTCGAAGAAGACGACGACGGGGATGCGCGTGCCGGTTCGTTCGTACTGCGCCAGCGCCACGCCGCCGGGGTCGCGCAGGACGGGGACGGTCATCCGCCGCTCCTTCACGTAGTGGCGCAGGATGTTGTTCGAGACGCGCTTCGTCTCCTCGATGCTGACCCAGAGGAAGCGCACGTGCTTGCCCGCGTACTCGACCTTCAGCTCCTCGACCGCGACCTGCTCCCACGTACACGGCACGCACCACGTCGCGCCGAACGAGACGACCAGCACGTCGCCGCGCATCTCCGCAGTGTCGTAGAACTTCCCGTCCAACCCCTTCAGCCGGAAGCCGTCGCCCACGTTCACGGGCGCTGACAAGCCCTTCTCCTGCGCGCGCGCGTCGGCGGCGGCGAACAGGAGGACGAGGGCGAAGAGTGTTCCGGTCAAGCGACGCATCACGTTTACTTCGTCTCCCGCGCCTCGGCATGGAAGACGCCCTGCGAGCCGCCGGCGACGACGCGCGCGCGGACGGCTTCGACGCTCGCGCGGGCGCGCGTGAGGAACGGGCGCGGGTAGGCGCCCATGTAGAGCATCAGCACGAGCAGCGGCGCGAGCAGACCTATCTCGCGCCAGTTCAAGTCGGTGAGCCTGCGGTTCTCGGGGTTGGTCACGCGCCCGAACAGCACGCGCTGCAACATCCAGAGCATATAGACGGCCGCCCAGATGACGCCCGTCGCCGCCAGCATCGTCACCAGCCAGCTCCTCGAAACGTTGGTGACCGCCGGGTCAGAGTTCCAGAAGCCGAACATGATGAGGAACTCGCCCACGAACCCGTTCAGAAGCGGCAGCCCCACCGACGAGAGCGAAGTGAAGACGAAGAGCGTGGCGAAGATCGGCATTGGCTTCGACAGACCGCCGAACTCCGAGATCATGCGCGTGTGCCGCCGCTCGTAGATCATGCCGACCAGAAGGAAGAGCGCGCCGGTCGAGACACCGTGGTTGAGCATCTGGTAGAGCGCGCCCTGCATGCCCCACTCGGTGAAGCTGAACATGCCGAGCACGACGAAACCCATGTGGCTCACCGACGAGTAGGCCACGAGCCGCTTCACGTCTGGCTGCACCATCGCGACGAGCGCGCCGTAGATGATGCCGATGACGGCGAGCACGACGAAGAAGGGCGCCGCCTCGCGCGACATCTCGGGGAAGAGCGTGAAGTTGAAGCGCATCAGCCCGTACGTCCCCATCTTCAGCAGCACCCCGGCGAGGATGACGGAACCGGCCGTCGGCGCCTCTGTGTGCGCATCCGGCAGCCACGTGTGGACGGGCCACAGCGGTATCTTGACGCTGAAGGCGAGCGCGAAGAGGATGAAGAGGACGAACTGCTCGCGCGTGGCGACGCTCCCCGAGGTCAGCGAAATACGGCCCTGCTGGATGGCATCGAGCAGCAGTACGTAGTCGAACGTGCCGCCGGCCGCGCCGGGGATTTGCGAGTAGAGGTACCAGAGCCAGATGATGCCGGCCAGCATCAGGAGGCTCCCCACCGCTGTGTAGATAAAGAACTTGACCGCCGCGTAGAGTCTGCGCTCGCCGCCCCACGCCCCGATGAGGAAGAACATCGGGACGAGCGACGCCTCGAAGAAGAGGTAGAAGAGCAGCAGGTCGAGCGAGACGAAGACGCCGATCATCGCCGACTCTAAGAGCAGCAGGAAGGCGAAGAAGGCCATCGGCCGCTTCTCGACCGCGTTCCAAGACGACAGGATTGAGATGGGCAGCAGCAGCGTCGTCAAGATCACGAGCCACAGGCTGATGCCGTCCACGCCGACGTGGTAGTGCGCGCCGATGGAGCCGACCCACGGCACGTCCTGCACGAAGTGGAACGCGCCGCCCGGCCCCAACCCCACGGGCTGTGTCAGAAGCAGCAGCGAGGCCGCGAACGTCGCCACCGAGAAGAGGAGCGCAATCCATCGGTAGTGTTTGGCGTCCGCGTACGGCGCTAAGAGTCCGTGCGCGGCGAGCGCCAGCGCGCCGACGAAGGGCAGAAGGATGAGTACGGTGAGCAGGTATGGCTGCATGTTCTTTTACCGTGCGAGCTGCCAGGCGTTCCAGGCGAAGTAGCCGAGGACGGCCAGCGCGCCGACCAAAATGATGGCCGCGTAGGAGCGGACGAAGCCCGCCTGTAGATAGCGCAGCACCCCGCCGAGCGCGGCCGTCCCGCGCCCGAGCCCGTTGACCAAACCGTCGATGACGCCCACGTCGAAGAAGCGCCACAGCCCCTCGCGCGAGAACGCCTTGAGGGGGTTGATGAGGACGGCGTTATAGAACTCGTCCACCTTGTACTTGTTCTCAAGCAGCCGCGGCATCCGCATCAGCGGCCGCTTCGAGAAGAGCGCCCAGCCGATGCCGATACCGAGCAGGCCGACGGCGATGGAGATGCCCGTAAAGACCCGTTCCCAGAAGACCTCGTTCGGGTCGTGCGCGTGCTCGGCCGGCCCCGCCGCCGCTCCGTGACCCGCGGCGGGCGCGCCGTGCCCGGCCTCGCCCTCGCCGACCGACTGCGGCAGAGAGCCCTCGTTGCCGTGGGCCGAAGGTGCTGCGGCCGACGCGCCCGCCGCGTGCGTGGCCGCGCCGCCGCCGTGCGCAGTCGCTTCGCCGACCTCGGGCGCGTGTGCGACGACCGGCTCAAGCGTGTGCTCGAAGTAGTTTGAGACGGCGCCGCCGCTCAAAGCGTAAGGGATGCCGACCCAGCCGCCGACGACCGAGAGAAACGCGAGCACGACCAGCGGCACCGTCATCACCCACGGCGACTCGTGCGGCTCGACGGGGCCGTGGTGGTGCTCCTCATGTTCTTCCTCTTCGTCCTCGAAGTCGGCCGCCGCGTGGTGCGAGCCGTGCGCGTCCGCGTGAGCGTTAATCGCATCGCCGGGCGCGTGGTGCGGGCGGTCGCCCTCGGAGGGCGTGTGTGCGTCGTGCGGCCCGCGGCCTTCGTCGTAGGCGTGCGCGTGTGCCTCGTCGGCCTCGCCGCCCGCGTGCGCCTCGCGGAATCGCTCCGAGCCCCAGAAGGTCATCACCATCAAACGCGTCATGTAGACGGCCGTTAAGCCCGCCGTGATGATGCCGACGACCCACAGAATTTTGCCGATGCCGGCTGTGCCCAGAGTCTCCGTGCTCCAAGTCTTCCACAGAATCTCGTCCTTCGAGAAGAAGCCCGAGAGGAGAGGGAATCCGCTGATGGCGAGCCAGCCCGTCGCCATCGTCGCGAAGGTGATGGGCATGTACTTCTTCAGGCCGCCCATCCGCCGCATGTCCTGCTCGTGGTGCATCCCGTGGATGACCGAGCCGGAGCCGAGGAAGAGGAGCGCCTTGAAGAAGGCGTGCGTCATTACGTGGAAGATGGCCGCGACGTACGCGCCCACGCCGCACGCGAGGAACATGTAGCCAAGTTGCGAGACCGTCGAATACGCGAGCACCTTCTTGATGTCGTTCTGAGCAATTCCTATCGTCGCTGCGAAGATGGCGGTGGCCGCGCCGATGATCGCCATGATAAAGAGCGCCGTCGGCGCGTGCGAGAAGACGGCCGAGCAGCGGACGACCATGTAGACGCCCGCCGTGACCATCGTCGCCGCGTGGATGAGCGCCGAGACGGGCGTCGGCCCCGCCATCGCGTCCGGCAGCCAGACGTACAAGGGTATCTGCGCCGACTTGCCCGTCGCGCCGATGAAGAGCAGCACCGCCGCCGAAGTGATGCCGCCCGCGAAAATCCAGTGCCAGCCGAACCCATCGACGGCCATCCCGCCGATGGTCTTCATCGCGCTCACGACTTCGGGGCCGCCGCTCGTGCCGAGCACGTCGAGCGACTTGTCGAAGTAGCTGATCGAGGGGTGGCCCGCCCCGGCCGTCAGCCAGAAGACGAGCATGATACCGAGGACGACGCCCCAGTCGCCGATGCGGTTGGCGACGAAAGCCTTCTTCGCCGCGTCGCCCGCCTCTCTCCTGTCCGTGTAGTACCCGATGAGCAGGTACGAGCAGAGGCCGACGCCCTCCCACCCGACGAACATCAGGAGCAGGTTGTCGCCGAGCACGAGCGTCAGCATCATGAACATGAACAGGTTCAGGTACGCGAAGAAGCGATAGAACCCGCGGTCGCCGCGCATGTAGCCCGTGGCGAAGAGGTGTATGAGGAAGCCGACGAACGTGATGAAGCAGGCGTAGACGCCCGAGAGCCTGTCCATCGCGAAGCCGTAGTCGGCGCGGAAACTGCCGACCTGAATCCACGTCCAGAGGTGGCTGAAGACGGGCGCAGCCGTTGGGTTCCTGAGCGCGCCGCCGCCCTCGCCCGTGAACGCGACGATGAAGGCGCAGACGGCCGAGACCGCGACCGACCCGCACGCCACCGCGCCGATGAGCGACTCGCTGCGCACCCTGCGCCCGACCAGCCAGCACACCAGCGCGCCCACGAGCGGCGCGAACACGACGACGGAGAGAAGATGATTGGTCATTGTTTCATTTGTTCATTTGTTCATTGATTCAATTCTTAAATGAACCAATGAGCCGATGAACCAATCTCACAATCTGAGGATGCTCGCGTCGTCCACGTCGAGCGACTCGCGGTTGCGGAAGATGGCGATGATGATGCCGAGTCCGACGGCGGCCTCGGCGGCCGCGACCGTCATCACGATGAAGACGAAGAGCTGCCCCGTCACGTCACCGAAGTAGCTGGAGAAGGCGACGAACGTCAGGTTCACGGCGTTGAGCATCAGCTCGATGCACATGAACATCTGGATGGCGTTGCGCTTGACGATGACGCCGACCACGCCGATGGTGAACAGCACGGCCGAGAGCGCGAGGTACCACGTCAAGGGAATCATCGTCCCTCCTCCTCTCGCGAAATGGTTGAAGGCGCGGCCGCGTCGCCGCTCCTGATCTGCTCGCGCGCGTACGCGCGGCCAGTGGCCGCAGTATCGCCCGGCTTGAGGGCGAGTTCGCCGCCCGCCGTCAGCACCGCCGGCTCTTCGGTCACATTGCCGGGCGCGGCCAGAAGCGGCGTGCGCCCCTGCCGCGCCAAAGTGATCGCGCCGACGAGCGCCATCAGGATGAGCACCGAGGTGATCTCAAACGGCAGCAGGTACTTCGTGAACATCCCGGTCCCGATGGAGGCCGTCAGCCCCACGTCCGAGCCCGCGGCCTGCACGGGCTCGAAGCCCTCCGGGCCGCTGTTGCCGAGCTGGAGCATGAAGGCCGCCTCGCCGACGAGCACCGCCGCCAAAAGCACCCCGACGGGGATGAGATAGGTCAGACGCAAGGGGCGCCGCACCTCCTCCTCCACGTTCAGGAGCATGATGACGAAGACGACGAGCACCATGATCGCGCCGGCATAGACGATGACCTGGATGGCCGCGATGAACGGCGCCTGGAGCGTCAGGTACAGGCACGCGAGCGAGACGAAGACGCCGACCAGCGAGATGGCGCTGTAGAGCGGGTTGCGTTGCGCCACCATCGCCACGGCACACCCCAGGGCCATCGCGCCGAAGAGCACGAAGAGCAGTTGCGAAATGCTCGGGAGCAGATTCAACATCTCTTATCGACTCCAACGGAAGAACAGGACGGTCGCCGTCAGGATGACGTTGACGATGGCGACCGGCAGCAGGAACTTCCAGCCGAAGTTCATTAACTGGTCGAAGCGGAAGCGCGGCAGCGTCCCGCGCAGCCAGATGTAGAGGAAGAGGAAGAAGACGACCTTCAGCAAAAACCACACGATGCCGAGCCATGGGAACACGTCCACGAACGGCCCCTGCCAGCCGCCCAGGAAAAGCGTCGTGGCCAGCATCGAGACCGTGAACATGTTGACGTACTCGGCCATGAAGAAGAGCGCGAACTTCAGGGCGGAGTACTCGGTGTGGAAGCCCGCGACCAACTCGGTCTCGGCCTCGGGCAGGTCGAACGGTACGCGGTTCGTCTCGGCGATGGCCGAGATGAGATACGTGATGAACCCGATGACCTGCGGGAAGCGGTACACGTCCCAGAGGTTCCAGCGCAGCCCGTACCAGCCGCCCTGCTGCTCGACGATGGAGTAGAGGTCGAGCGTCCCCGACATCAGCACGACGCCGACGAGCGAGAGCCCGAGCGAGAGTTCATACGAGATCATCTGCGCCGCCGCGCGGAGGCTGCCCATCAGGCTGTACTTCGAGTTGGAAGACCAGCCCGCGAGGGCCACGCCGTAGACGCCGACCGAGGTGATGCCTAAGACGTAGAGCAGTGCGATGTCGAAGCGCGCGATGGTGAGCGGGAACTCGCCGATGAAGGGCAGCCAGACCGAGGGGCCGAACGGGTAGACGATGATCGGCATCAGCGCCGCCGTGATGGCGATGATGGGCGCCAGGAAGTAGACGAAGCGCGTCGAGGCCGACGGCGTAATCTCCTCCTTGAAGATGAACTTCAGGAGGTCTGCGAACGGCTGGAAGAGCCCGCCCGGCCCCACGCGGTTCGGCCCCAGCCGTCCCTGTATGAAACCCAGCACGCGCCGCTCGGCCAGAACCGTGTAGGCCACGATCATCAGCACGACGACGAACCCGACGTTGATGCCGACGAACTGCGCCAACGCGCGCGCCCAGTCCGCCCCGATTTGATTGGATAGCCAGTCCATAAGATTAAAGTGATGAGTACTGAGTACTGAGGACTGAGTGAGGGTGAGTTGTTAACTCAGTCCTCAGTCCTCATCACTCAGTACTTGGTTTCAGTCTCCCGCGGCCGAGTCGCGCCTGAGCGCGGGGGCGACGGTTATTTGATAGAGGGGGGAAATGAGCACGCTCTCGGGCTCGGGGTTGCCGGCGGCGAGCAGGTGGAACTGCGGCACCTTGCTCGTCAGCACGCCGAGCTTGAACAGCTCGTGCCCGACCGGGGGAGTGTGTTCGAGCTTGTCGCCGGTCTCCTCAAGCTCAGAGACCACGTCGCGCAGGGAATCAATGTGCGAGGCGCCCGCAGGGCCCGCGGCCCGCGCGTGCTTGACTTGGACGGGCTTCGATTCATCCTTGAGCAGCGGGTAACGCAGGCCCTCGTACGCGGGGACGTTGCGCGCGATCTCAAGGAAGATATTGCTCGAAGACATCTGGAAGCCGAGGTCTCGGCCGAGCGCGGAGGCGAGCTGCGACGTGATGGCCCAGTCGGGCTTCGACTGGTGCACGGGCGAGATTGACTGGCGCACGCGCTGGACGAGCCCGCCGTTGTTCGTGAACGTCCCGTCAACCTCTGCGAACGAGGCGGCGGGGAAGATTACGTCGGCCGCCAGCGCCGTCTCGGTCAGGAACAACTCCTGCACGATGAGCAGGTCGAGCTTGCCTAGCGCTTCCTCGCGCCCTTCGAGGTGCGCGGGCAGGAAGCCGCCGGCGACGTAGAGGGCGCGCACGTCAGTGCCCGCCGCGTCGAGGACTTCGAGCGGGTTGTACGCGCCCGACATCAGGCCGAGGTCGTGGACGCCGACGCTGTTGTTGAAGAGCGGCAGCGGATGCAGGAGGAAGCGGCGTCCCTCCTTCTCGCCGAAGGCCGAAGGCATACGCGCGAGCACCGCCTGCGCCTCGGCGCTCAGTTCGCCGCCGAAGAGCACGACCACGTCGCCCGCGGTCTCGCTGATGAGTTGACTGGCCCTCGCCAATTCGTCGGCCTCGACGCCGAGCTTGCGCGCAGCCGCGTCGGCGTCGCCGGGCGAAGCGAGCGCGAGCACGGCCGCGTCCTCCGAGCCGGGGCGGACGTGTATGAACTGCGTGGCCTGCTGCTTGAGCCGAATCGGGGTGCTGTTGACGATGACGAGCTTCGCGCCGCCGTTGCGCACGGCCTGACGAATCGCACGCCCTGTCAGGGGCTGCAACTCCTCGGGCTCGCCGCCGATGAGGACGATGGTCTTGGCGTGACGTATGTCGCGGTGCGTCGCAATCGGCGCGGACAAATTCTCGAAGAAGGGGACGAGCGAGAACGCCTCGGACGCCGTGTACTTGTCCGTGCCCAGCACCTCGCGCGCGAATTTGAGGAGCGCCCAGTTCGACTCGTTCGTCAGGCGCGGGCTTCCCACTACGCCGACCGAGTTGCCGCCGTGCGCTTCGATAACGCCCTTCAACTTCTCCGAAGCGAAGCGGACGGCCTCCTCCCACGTCGCGGGGACGAGCCGCCCGCCCTTCTTGTAGCGGACGAGCGGCGTGCGCAGACGCTCCTCGTGGTTGACGAACGGATGCGCGAAGCGCCCCTTGATGCAGAGGAACTCGCCGTTGTGTCCGTTGACGTAGCGGTCGCGCGCGACGACGCGCATCACCTCGCCGCGGCGCGAGCCGACCGAGAGTTGACAACCGTCCGAGCAGAACGAGCAGGTTGAGGTCGTGCGGTTCAGCTCCCACGGCCGTGTCTGGTGCCTGTACGTCGCGTCGAGCAGCGTCCCCGTGGGGCAGACCTCGATGCAGTTGCCGCACTGCGAGCAGTTGAGCCAGCCGCCGTAGGTGCCGATGACGGTGTGCGCGCCGCGCCCGCCGGCCTCGATGGCGTCCTCGCCCATCCACTCGTCGCAGACGCGCGTGCAGCGCTTACACAGGATGCAGCGCTGCGGGTCGTTGGCGACGATGGGCGAGAGGAACTTCTCGGGCGCGTAGTTCTTCCGCTCGGTGAAGCGCTCTTCGAGGTTGCCCCAGTCGAAGACCATCTCCTGTAACTCGCACTCGCCGCCGCGGTCGCAGACGGGGCAGTCGAGCGGGTGGTTGGCGAGCAGGAACTCGACCATCCCGCGCTGCGCCTTCTCGATCTCCTCGGACTGCGTCGTGACGACCATCCCGTCCGTGCAGGTGATGGTGCAGGAGGTCTTGGAGCTTCGGCATCTTCTCGATGCGCACGAGGCACATCCGGCACGAAGCCTGAAGCGCGAGGTCGGCGTAGTAGCAGAAGGAAGGAATCGAGTAGTCGTTCTCGCGGCACACGTCAATCAAACGCGCGCCCTTCTCGACCTGCAACTCCTGCCCGTTGATGGTGACCTTGACTAATTCTGCTGACATGCTTCTTTAAACCGTGTGCTTTCAAATGGCGGCGACGAACTCGTCCACCGTCAAATTTGCCGCGCGTATCAAACTGCGGAGTGTGCCTTTGGCGACTTCCTTGTGATCCGGCACCGACAGCGTTACCGTTTCACCCAGCTTCGTCATGATGATGTGACTGCTACTCTGCCTTGAGACGCTCCAGCCGAAAGACTCGAACGCCTTCACCACTTCCCGGCCGCTGAGAACGGGAAGCGAGGCCATTACGCAGCGACCTCTACCTGTCGGGTCTCAATCGTGAGCGGATAGCCTTTCTCGGCGCGCACAATCAGGCACTCGCGGATGGCATCCTTAATGTTCCCCAACGCCTCCTCTTTGGAGCCGCCCTGACTCACACAGCCCGGAATGGACGGGCACTCGACGATCCACACCCCGTCCTCATCCCGGTCTATCGTAACGTTGAAGATCATTGCCCTTAGAGCCCCTCCCCTAGCTACAAGCGCAGCTACCGTATCGTGATTTCGAGCGTATACGCGGCCGTGGCGTCGGTGCCGATTTGGAGCGAGTATTGGCCGCCCTCCGGCAGTTCGCCTTCGAAGTCCTTCGTGCCGTCGAAGACCGTCTCGCCGCTCTCCGTAAAGAGCGTCATGGAGGTGCGGTTGCCCGTGGCGAGATGCGCTGTGATCTTCTGGCCCGCACGCGCGCGGAAGTAATATTCGTGCATCGTGCAGAGGCGAACCGTATCCTTGATGACGGCGGTCGTGCGACCCCGCGCGAATCTGAGCTGCTTGGGGATGATGTGGTCGGTGCCGCGACACTGCGCGGCGGCGGGCGCCGTCGGCGGCGACGCCGACGAGGGCACGGCTGAAAGGGAAGCGACGCAGCCGGTCAGGACGATGATGCGGAGGAGACTTTTCATCTTCGATACTCCAACACGCGACACTCAGGCCGTCGGCAGTCCTTCCTTCGTGTGACCCGCGCCGTTGCCGTTCAAGACCTTGCGGCGGAAGTCTTCCGGAAACTTCTTGATGGCCGACTGGATGGGCCACGAAGCGGCGTCGCCGAGCGGGCAGAAAGATTTGCCCTCGATGTTGTCCACGATGTCTAAGAGGAGTTGCGCGTCGTCGGGACGGCCCTCGCCCGCCTCGATGCGCTTGAAGACCTTGACGAGCCAGTCGGTGCCCTCGCGGCAGGGCGTACACCAGCCGCAGGACTCGTGCTTGTAGAACTCGGTCAGGTTCTTCGTGGACTCGAACACGTCCACGGTCTCGTCCATCACGATGAAGCCGCCCGAGCCGACCGACGAGCCGGCCGCGACCAAACCCTCGTAGTCCATCCGCACGTCTTTACCCACGATGTCGGACGCGGGCATGATGTAAACGGACGAGCCGCCGGGGATGACGGCCTTCAACTTCCGGCCGCCGAGCATCCCGCCGCAGTCCTCCAGGATGAACTTCTCCATGTGTGCGTAGCCCATCGGCAGCTCGTAGACGCCGGGGCGGTTGACGTGGCCCGAGACCGACCAGACCTTCGTCCCGCCGCTCTTCTCCGTCCCGAGTTTCTGATAAGCCTCGCCGCCCATCTTGATGATGTCGGGCACGGCCGTCAGGGTCTCGACGTTGTTGACGACGGTCGGGCAGCCGTAGAGGCCCGCGACCGCCGGGAAGGGGGGCTTCATACGCGGGTGGCCGCGCAGTCCTTCCAGAGAATTAAGGAGCGCCGTCTCCTCGCCGCAGATGTAGGCGCCCGCGCCGGTGTGCGTGTAGATTTCGCAGTTGAAATCGGTGCCGAGAATCTTCTCGCCGAGCAGGCCCGCGGCGCGCGCTTCTTCGAGCGCCACGTCCATAATCTCGATGAGGTAGCGGTACTCGCCGCGCGTGTAGATGTAGTTGGTGCGCGCGCCGAGGGCGTAGGCGGCGATCAACATGCCCTCGATGAGCATGTGCGGGTCGCGCTCCATCAGGTAGCGGTCTTTGAAGGTGCCCGGCTCCGACTCGTCGGCGTTGCAGACGACGTACTTCGGCTTCGGCGAGTCTTTGGGCACGAAGCCCCACTTCATCCCCGTCGGGAAGCCCGCGCCGCCGCGGCCACGGAGCGCAGACTTCTTGACCTCGCCGATCACGTCGTCGGGCGACATGCCGTCAAGGACTTTCCGCAGCGCCTCGTAACCGCCGTTGGCGCGGTACACGTCGAGCGAGGCGGAGTTGTCCAGAAGCACCCGCCGCAGTTGTAAAGGCTCGCAGCCTATCGCCCCGATAAACATACTTCACACCTAATTCCGATGATGGATTTCAATTGACGCACTACAGAATGGACAGTAAGAAATAGGTAAGGTGAGCCAAGTATCTTCACCCGAATCGTATTTATAAATGTTTATATTTCTATCATCTTGGGCATCGTCCCCCTCATGGTTACCATATCCAATAAATCCTTCATCCCAAGCTGTCGTCATTTCTTCGCAGCACTTCTCTCGGCGCATCTCTGTGCGTGTATAGTCCGTGCCTGCATCCTGCCACGCAAAACTTTGGATAGTTACTTTCATCGTGGTTACCTACCTCACTCCATTGCTCAACTCACCGCTTTGGCACTTGTCGATGATCTCGTCAACCTTCTCGTCGGTCAGGTTCTCGTAGTAGTCGAAGCCGATCTGCATCATCGGCGCCGTGCCGCAGGAGCCGAGGCACTCGACCTCGGAGAGCGAGAACTGCCCGTCCTCGGTCGTCTGCCCCGGTTTGAGGCCGAGCCGCTCCGTGCACCGCGCCGTGACACGGCCCGCGCCCATGATCTTGCACGAGAGAGTCTTGCAGACCTGTAGATGATACTTGCCGACCGGCTCGGTATTTATCATCGAGTAGAAGGTCGCGACCTCCCAGATGTCCGTGATGCGCACGCCGAGGCGGTCGGCCAGGTAGGCTACGCCCGGCGGGTCGAGGTAGCCGCCGCGCTCGCGCTGCACGATGAACATCAGCGGCAGGATGGCCGAGCGCTTGACCGGGTACTTGGCCAAATGCCTGTCCATCTCCGCCTCGACCTCCGGCGGGAAGACCGCGATCTCCTGCGGCACCTTCGCCCCCTGCGGCAGCGGGTTGTTCGGTGTGAACTGCTGACTCATCTGTCGATTTCCCCGAGGACGATGTCAATCGAGCCGATGACGGCGACCACGTCGGCGACCATCTCGCCCCTGACCATGTCGGGCAGGGCGGAGAGGTTGACGAATGAAGGGCCGCGGACGTGTACGCGCGCGGGCTTGGGGCCGCCATCACTCTTGACGTAGACGCCCAACTCGCCCTTCGAGCCCTCGATGGGTTGGTAGACCTCGCCCGCGGGGACGTTGAAGCCCTCGGCGACGATCAGGAAGTGGTGGATGAGCGCGTCCATGTGCGTCTTCATCGCCTCGCGCTCGGGCAGCACGACCTTCGGTGCGTCGGCCTTGATGGGGCCGGGGCGGAGACGCGCGAGCGCCTGCTTGATGATTCTGTTCGACTCGACCATCTCGCGCATCCGCACCATGTAGCGCGACCAAACGTCGCAGCCCTGCTCGACCGGCACCTCGAATTCGTAAGTCTCGTAGCCGCAGTAAGGGTTGGCGCGGCGGATGTCTAAAGGGACTCCGCTGCCTCTTAAAGAAGGCCCGGTCAGGCCCCAGTCGATAGCATCCTCGGCCGAGATGATGCCGACGCCCTTCGTGCGGTTCTGGAAGATGCGGTTGCCCGAGAGGAGGTCGTGCCACTCCTCGACCGCGGCGGGGAAGTCTTCGGTGAACTGCTTGCAGCGCTGGTCGAAGCCCGCGGGCAGGTCCATCATCAGGCCGCCGATGCGGAAGTAGCTGGGCGTCATGCGCTCGCCCGAGGCGGCCTCGATCAGGTTGAGGATGCGCTCGCGCTGGCGGAAGCAGTAGAAGAAGACCGTCATCGCGCCGATGTCTAAGGCGTGCGTCCCCAGCCAGACCATGTGCGAGGCGATGCGCTGCAACTCGCACATCAGCACGCGAATGACCTGCGCGCGCTCGGGTATCTCAAGCCCGAGGAGTTTCTCCACCGCCATGCAGTAGGCGAGGTTGTTCCCCAGAGGGTTGAGGTAGTCCATGCGGTCGGTGATGACGATGCCCTGCTGGTACTTCTTGTACTCGAAGAGCTTCTCCATCCCCGTGTGCAGGTAGCCGATGTCGGGCACGCACTTGACGACCATCTCGCCGTCGAGGACGAGTTCGAGCCGCAGCACGCCGTGCGTGGACGGGTGCTGCGGCCCGAACGAGATGGTCATCTGCGTGTCGAGCGGCCGGTCTACCACCTCGAACGCGGGCGGCAGATTTGTCGTTGATGCACTCATGCCGTGTCTTCTCTGAACGTCACTACTGTTCGAGCACGAAGTTGTAAGTCAGTGTGCCTTTGACCTTGACAGGTTCCCCGACCAAGAGCGCCGGCTTGAATTTCGCTTGTCGCGCGGCCTGCACCGCCGCGGCTTGCAGGAGCGGATGCCCTGAGACGGCCGACGCTGTAACGACGCTCCCCGTCTCGTCAACTGTCACTTGCACGGTCACCGTGCCCGACGCGCGTGCCGCCTTCGCCAGCGCAGGGTAGGCTGGTTGCGGCTTGCTGATGGCCTTGCCGTTGAGTAGGCCGCCCGAGACCACCAAGCCCGGGGGCCCGCCCGATGGCGATGAATCGCCGTCGGGGATCGTCTCCTCGCCCGTGTCGTCCGAGGCGTCTTCGGAGGAGCCGTCGGCGTCCTCTTCAACGTCAACCGTCGAACCCGCGGGCGGCTGCACGACGTTATGGTCGAGCAGCGAGACGGTCTCGCCACCCGCGGCGAGGTCGAGCCGCTCGTACATCCATGTGCCGTCGGGGCTGACCGCCCTGACGTAGAGCGTCCCCGAACCCTTCGGGCCTGAGACGGGCACTTCAAAGTTCGCGTGACCGCCTCCGACATCAACCTTGATGTTGCCCGTGACGAACCAGCCGTCCTTGACGGGCTCGCCGAGCCTCTCGACGGCCGTCGGGTGCGTCTGCACGACCTTGAGCGCGCCCTGATAGACCTCGGAAGACTTGATCGCAGACATCGCCACGAAGACGATGCCGCCGACGAGCAAGACCCCCGCGAGTATCAACCCGAGGCAGCCGGCCGGGAGCATCCACTTCCAGTTCCGACCCAGACAGCCCTTCTGCTGCGGCTGCTGGGGCGGCGGCTGGAACGAGCCGCCGAACGGCGCTGGGTTCGGATTCATCAAGGCTTCGGCGGCTCTTTATCAAGTCAGGCTGTACGGCTCGTAGCCGCGCAGCGGGAAGTCTTTCCTGAGCGCGTGCCCCTGCCAGTCGTCGGGCAGGAGGATGCGCCGCAGGTCTGGATGTCCTTCAAAGATGACGCCGAACATGTCGAAGGTCTCGCGCTCGTGCCAGTTGGCCGTGCGCCAGACGGTCGTCACCGTGTGGACGCGCGTGTCCTCCTGATTGAGCAGGACTTTCAGGCGCACGCGGTGATATCGCTTCGTCGAGAAGAGGTGGTAGTTGACCTCGAAGCGCGGCTCCTCTTCGGGGCCGCGGTCGGCGCCCGTGATGTCCGCGAGCATATCGAACTCGAAGCCCGGGGCCGTCTTCAGGTGCGCGCAGACGGCCGCGATCTGTTCGCGCGGCACGACCAGCGTCAACTCGCCGAAGGCTTCGATGACCTCCGAGACCCAGCCCTCCTGCTCGCCCCGCAGCGCCGCGATCAGTTCGGCCGGCGGCAACGGGTACGAAGTGGCCGCGCGCTTCCCGGCGGCGATCTCCTTCTCGCGTTCGATGTCTTGAGACATATGAAAACCGTGAATGGTAAATAGTGAATGGTGAATGGTGAATAGACAGAACCTGATTTAACTATTCACCATTCACCATTCACGGTTTACGGCTCTTAGCTCGACCTGCGGCGCTCGTGGCGCGAGGCGATGGTGTAGGGGCGCGAAGGCTTGCCTTCGGCCGCGGCCTCGTTGGTGGCCGAGACGCCGACGGCGGGGAGCGTGCCCGGCGGGACGGCCTCGTAAGCCTCTTCGGCCGGCACGTCGTCGCGGTCGCGCAGAGACTCACCCATCACCTTCTGTTGGAGCATCAGGATGGCGTGGATGAGCATTTCCGGGCGGGGGGGGCAGCGGGGGATGTACACGTCTACGGGCACTATCTTGTCCACGCCCTGCACGATGGCGTAGTTGTCGAAGACGCCGCCCGAGGTGGCGCACGCGCCCATCGAGATGACCCACTTCGGCTCGGGCATCTGGTCGTAGATGCGCCTTAAGACCGGCGCCATCTTGCGCGATACGCGGCCTGAGACGATCATCACGTCGGCCTGGCGCGGGCTGGCGCGGAAAACCTCGGAGCCGAAGCGCGCGAGGTCATGGCGCGAGTCGGTGGTGGCCATCATCTCGATGGCGCAGCAGGCGAGCCCGAAGGTCGCCGGCCACAGGCTGGACTTGCGCGCCCAGTTGACGAGCGAGTCGAGCCGCGTCGTGATGATGTCGGGCAGCGCCTCGGCGATGAAATTCTCTAAGCCCATAAGTACCCCTTGCTAGTCCGTCTAAGCGGCGCGGGCCGGCGCTGTGTGTCGCGCCTCGGCCGCGCGCGTGCGCTCTTCGACCAACTCCAGCGTACGCGCTTCGGCCTCGGCCTCGACACGCGCGCGCGCGCCCCACTCAAGGATGCCCTTCTTCCTGACGTAGATGTAGCCGACGAGGAGCAGCACGACGAACGTCATCATCTCGACGTAGATGAGCGTGCCGAGCCCGTTCGTCGCAAAGCTCTTGAAGACGACCGCCCACGGCAGCAGGAAGATCAGCTCGATGTCGAAGAGGATAAAGATCATCGCCACGAGGTAGAACTTCACCGAGAACCGCTCGCGCGCAGAGCCCACGGGGTCTTTGCCGCACTCGTAGGGCATCGTCTTCGTGCGCGTCGCCTTGTGCTGGCCGACGAGCTGCGAGAGGAGGACGTTGCCGGCGGCGAAGCCCACGGCGACGATGAACATGAGCGCGATTGGCAGGTAGTCGGCCAGACTGAACACACTATCCTCCCGTCAGCTTGCGCCGAAAACGCGGCCCCCTAGCGGCCGTTTTTGAGTTTGAGAATCATGGTACAAGGGCAATCCTAGTCCACGTCGCGGGTCGTGTCAAGCCGCCTTCGCCGCGCCCCAAAGTCCTGTTTTGCAAGGAGATTGACCGGCTTCGCGGCGCTGTGCTAACTTGATTTTACCCTCGCCGGGGAGGCTATAAGGCCCCGGCCAAATCCGCGCCACCCATACGACTTCCGTAAGCTATTAGTGATCACCGGATTCAACACCGACATCCCGCACGACGGAGTCACCTACCACGTCCAGACGGAGGACAAGGGGCTCGACACACCGCTCATCCTTTCGCTCGTCTACGTCGGTGGACACATCATCGCCAGCAAGCGCACCCCTTACGCCGACCTCATCAGCAAGGGCTTCGACGAGAGCGTGCTGACCGAGCGCCTCCAGCGGCAGCACAAACTCATCTGCGCCGCCATCAAGCAGGGTCGCGTCGAAGACCTCAAGCGAATGAGCGGTTCCGACGGCGGCGCCGCGATGCCTGTGGCGGAGGCATCCGCGGGCGTCCGCAAAGCCGGCCAGCGCCGGAGGAAGTTTGAAGCGCCCGCGCCGCAGGAGACGGCCCCGCCCGCCGTCGAGTCCAAGCCGCGGCCCATCGAAACGGCCGCGCCTCCGGTCGCAGAGCCGCGCGCTCCGCGAGCAGCGCCGCCTCCACCCGCGCCCGCACAGACCCCGACGGCGGAAGCCGCGCCGCCCGTCAGCGTGAAGGCGAAGCCCGAGCCCGACATCGTCATCCTCTCGACGCTCGCCGACGAGATGGGCGCGATGAACTACTACCGCCCGGCGCCCAAGACGAAGGAGACGGCCGCGCCCGCCGCTACGGTAGAGGCCCCGCCGGAGGCGCCGCCCGAACCCGTCCCCGTCGTGCCGGTCTTCAAAGCCGAGGTCTTGGAGGAGCCCGAAGAGGTCTTCGACGAAATCTACCTGAGCCTCCTCGACGACGAGGGTGAGTTCCGCGCAGGTCAGTTGGTGACTATCAAGATTTATGTCGGCCGCGGCACTTACGGCCAGAGGCCGGTGGGCGGGGCCAACCTGACGGTCAAAGTTCTCGGCACCTCCTTCCGCCCGATCATCGTGACGACGGACACAGACGCGCACGGCGTCGGCGTCGTCCGCGCGCTGCTCCCGCGCTTCAACTCCGGCCGGGCGGCCATCATCATCCGCGCCGTCGCGGGCGAACACTCGGCCGAGATGCGGCGCATCATTCATCAGTGAACGAAAGGGGCCGCGCTTGCGCGTAGAGCTGAACGGCGAGCCGAAGGAACTGGACGAGGGAACGACGCTGCTCTCCCTCGTCGAACAACTCGCGCTCGCGCCCGAGCGCGTCGCCGTCGAGCTTAACCGCGACGTTGTCCGCCGCACCGACTGGCCCGCCACACGCCTCAACGACGGCGACCGCGTCGAGGTCGTCCACTTCGTCGGCGGCGGCTAATTTCTGTTTCCAAACGTTAGGGTGTAAATTGTGCGCAGCCCGCCGACTCTTCGAGCGCGGGCTGTTATCCTTTAGAAAGAGCACTCATCAAAAATGTCCACAGCGGTTCAGGCAGAGAGGGAGTCTTTTGAGGTCGCGGGGCGTGTGTTCGCGTCGCGTCTCATCGTGGGGACGGGGAAATACAGGAGCTTCGAGGAGATGAAGGCGGCGCACCGCGCGTCGGGCGCAGAGATGGTGACGTTGGCCGTCCGCCGCGTGCCCTTAGACCGCAAGACCGAGTCGTTCCTCGACCACCTCGACCCGAGCCTCGTCATCCTCCCCAACACGGCCGGTTGCTACACGGCCGAAGAAGCAGTGCGCACGGCGAGGCTCGCGCGCGAGGCTTTGCAGACCGACCTCATCAAGCTCGAAGTCATCGGCGACCAGACCACGCTCTTCCCCGACAACGAGCAGACGCTCGAAGCCGCGCGCGTCCTCGTGCGCGAAGGCTTCAAGGTGCTGCCCTACTTCTCCGACGACCTCATCATGGCGAAGAAGTTACTCGACGCGGGCTGTGCGGCCGTGATGCCTCTGGCCGCGCCCATCGGCTCGGGGCTCGGCGTGCAGAACCCCGCCAACCTCCGGATCATGCGCGAGCAGTTGCCCGACGCCGTCATCATCGTGGACGCGGGCGTCGGCACGGCGAGCGACGCGGCGGTGGCGATGGAACTGGGCGTCGATGCGGTGCTGATGAACACGGCCATCGCGGAGGCCGAAGACTCAAGCCGGATGGCTAAGGCCATGCGCCTCGCGGTCGAGGCCGGCCGCCTCGCGTACATGGCGGGGCGGATGCCCAAACGTCTCTACGCCAGCGCTTCGAGCCCTCTGACGGGCGTGGTTCGCTGAACTCGTAGCCGTATAGAAGAGAGAAGAGTGGCGGGAGAGTCGCCCCCGATGACGGGGAGGACTCTCCCGTCTCGTTTTGTGCGGGCGTCGAAGGGCACGTCTGCGCGGGCGCCGACGTGTTGCGCGGATTTGGTGGAGCGGTTACGAAGTCCGCTGCGTTGTTGCCCGTGTCTGTGCATCCGTCGCCCTTCCTGACGGCCGCAATGTTCGTACCCGGCGCGGGCGCGGGCGCCGTCTCCGAGCAACTCGCTGATGAGCCGTAGCCGACGAGGTCAACGATGTTCGTCCCCGAAGGGCACGAGCCGGACAGAGCGACCGTCGTCTTGACGAGGGCGACCTTGCCGGCCGTCGCGCTCAGGTTGATCGAGCCCGTTGCGTCCGGAGTCGGGAGCGAACTGACGCCGTTCGCGTTCCCGGCTCCCTGCACGAGGTAACGTTGCCCGGGCGCGAGCGTGAAATCGCCCAGCGCCGTCACCTGCCACGCCCCCGTCCCCGTCGCCGATGCGTACTGCACCGACCAGCCGCCGAGAGAGACCGCGTTCGCCCCACGGTTGTATAGCTCGACGTAATCGTTCTTGAAGGTCGAGCAGTTCGTAGTCGTGCAACCTGCCCCGCCGTAGACCTGACTAATGACGACGAGCGGCATCAACGGAGTTGGAGTTGGAGTTGGAGTTGGCGTCGGCGTGGCAGAAGGCGTCGGCGTTGGCGTACTTGTCGGCGTCGGGGTTGGCGTTGGCGTCGGAGAGGGAGTCGGGCTCGGCGTTGGCGTCGGAAGTGGAGTCGGGGTCGGCGTGGCGACGCACGAGATTGTCGCCGCGGACGTGTTGCGCGGCGCGGGCGTCGCCGCTTGAAAGTCATTTACGTTGTCGCCCGTGTCCGCACAGCCGTCCTCCTTCCTGAAGGCTGCGAGCGTGTTGCCGGCGGCCGGCGCCGGGCCGCTGCCCTCAAAGCATGTGGCGGCCGGGCCGTAGCCGACGAGGTCAACAATCTCTTCTCCATCAGGGCACGCCCCGTCCAGCGCTTCAGTCGTTCTCACGAGCGCGACCTTGCCCGCGCCCGCGGCCATCGAGACGTTGCCCGCAATGTCCGGCGTCGGCAAGTCCTGCCCACAGGACGAACCGGAACAGCCCGTGCCGCCCGCCTGCTGAATCAACAGATGCTGTCCGGGCGCGAGCGTGATGTGCGGCAGGGCCGTCGTCTGCCACGTCGTCCCGCCGGCCGAAGAATATTGAACCGACCAGCCGGAGAGGTTCGTGTCCGTCGCGCCCCTATTGAAAATCTCGACGAAGTCATTCTTGTACGGCGAGCCGCTGTTACCGCCGCCGCCGAACACTTGGCTGATGACGACCAGAGGCTTTGGCCCCGGCGTCGGCGTGGGTGTGGGCAGAGGGGTCGGCGTTGGGGTGGGCGTCGGCGTCGGCGTTACGGTCGGCGTCGGCGTCGGCGTCGGCGTCGGTGTTGGCGAAGGTGTGGGGGTGGGGGTCGGCGTTGGTGTTGGCGAAGGTGTGGGGGTGGGGGTCGGGTTGACGTTGACGTTCGCAGAGCCTTCGATGCCGCCGGCGCGTGCAAAGAGGGTGGCCGGGCCTGACGCGTGCGCCGTGACGTTTACCGTCGAACCTTCGTCGGGCGCGACCGTCATCCTCTTTGTGTCGCTCGCAGACCAGATGAAGAAGACGCCGTTAACTTCCGTTTCCACCCCGTTGTTGTTCGTGTAAGCGCGGGCGTTGAAGTCGAGCCTGCTGCCCACGTCGAGCGTGGCCGCGGCGGGTGTGACCTCGACGCGTGCGAGAGGCGGCGAGCCGAAGGGCGTCCCGTCGGCGCGCAGGCCGGGCGAGTATGCGCGGCCGGCGGAAGTCGAGGCCAGCGTGTGCGCGTTGAAGTCGCCGCCGGCAGAGCCCGCGCCCGCGTCGGGCGAACGCGTCAGAGATTGGTCGCGCGGCGCGGCGTTGTCGCCGCCGGTGCCGTACGCGAGCGTGGCGACGACAAACGTGCGGTCGGCGGCGAGCGGGAGCTTGAGGGTCAGCGTGTCGCCGCCGTCGTTGAGGCTGAGCGAGCCGGTCTTGAAGACGAGTACCCCGCCGAAGGCGTCGGTCGGCGGCGCGCCGCCCCCGAAGATGACGAGCGGCCGTCCGGCTTCGACGGTCGTGTGCTCGGGGAAGGTGAAGCGGACGCTTGTGCCGTCGGCGATTTGCAGCCCCGACAGTTCGAGCGGAGCGTCGGACGTGTTGACCAACTCGACGAATTCGTCGTCGTCCGCGTTGCGCGTGCCGTCGCGGTTCGCGTCGCCCTCGACCTGCGCCGTGTCCGTATCGTCGGGCGGCACGTCGGCGAGGAGTTCGTTGATAACAAGCGGGACGAGGACGCTCACCTCTGCGCGGGCCGACACTTCGGCGCCGCGGTTGTCGGGGGTCGTGGCCGTGACTCGCATGGTGCCCGCGCCGGACGCGCGCAGCAGGCCGGAAGCATCGACGCTCGCGACGTGTACGTCGTCCGAACTCCAACTGATGTGAGCGTCGGGGACGGGCTGTCCGTTCTCGTCGTAAGCGTTGGCGGTGAATTGCGCGGTGCCGCCACGGTTGAGGGCAATGGCGGGCGTTGTTATTTCGACGCGGACGATCTTCGGGGGCATCTTCCGGACGATAAGCTCTGCGTCTGTACTGTTGAGAATGATGCTGCCCGCGCTCGCGTGCGCGTTGACCTTAGACGAGCCCGGACTCAGACCTCGCAGGGTGAACGTGACGGAGCCGTCGGGTGTCTCGACGCCGAAGCCCACAACCTCTGCAACGCCCGCGTCGCTCGACTTGAACTCAAACCGCACGCCCCTCAACAGACGCTCATACTGGTCGAACGCACGGGCCGTGAAAGCGGCCGACTCGCCGACGAAGACAGTCTGTTGAACCGGCGCGACCTCAACGCGCGTGAGACGGCCCGTGCGTTCGAGGAAGAAGCCGCCGTCAAATCGCCTTCCGGGCGAGAACCTGCGCGCGCCGTTCGCGTTGGTGTGGCGTGCGTAGGCGCCTGCGATGTCGGGCGAGCGCGTGATGGATTCGTTGACTGTGTCGCCGCCGAAGTTGTCGCCCGCGGTGCCGTAGGTGAACTGCGTGACGAGGTTTCCGGCGGCATCGCGAACGACGAGCGTGAGCCCCGCGTTGGAGAGCGAGAGCGACCCCGCGCTCGCCTTCGAGACGAGCGCGCCTCCGAAGACGGGGTCGTTCGGGTCGGGGCTTCCACCGCCGAAGAGGACGAGGGCCTCGCCCGCCGGCAACAGACTCTCTTTCGAGAAAGTGTGCCGCACGCTCTCCGTCGTCCCGTTCAGAGCCCGCGTGCGAACTGTCCAGCCTGAGAGATCGAGCGCATCAGTCGAACCGTTGACCAGTTCGATGAACTCCTCTTCGGCGCCGACGCGGACGCCGTCGTGATTGGCGTCGCCCGCGGCTCCGTCGGGCGGGTCGGCCAGCACCTCGTTGATGACGAGCGTCCGTTCGACGACACGCAGCGTCGCCACGCTCGTCGTCTCGCCGACGCTCACCCTGACGGTCGTGACGCCCTGCGCCACTCCGTGTGCGAGGCCGGACGAATCAAAGGCGGCGACGCCCGCGTCCTCCGTCTCGAACACAACAGAAGGGTTCGGAATCTCTTCGCCGAGCGCGTCGAAGGCGCGCGCCCTGAAGCGCATCTCGCCGCCTACGGGTATTGAGGCCGAGTCGGGACTGACCTCGACACGCGAGGCGCGCGCGTTCGGCCCGCCGCTTGTGAGAGTCAAGGTCGTGCGGTTGCTCTCGGCGCCGTCGGCGCGTACGACGAGCGCGGCCGCGCCCGCACCTCTCATCGACGAGGTGAGCGCGATATGTAGCTGGTCGAGCCCGGGCAGGTCGGGCGAAGGGACGACGGCCTCGACACGCGCGGCGCGACTGCCGACGAGGGCTTCGACGTGTCCCGCGTCGCGCAGCCCCGTACAGAAGATGATGAGGCGGCGCGGGGCGCCGGCCGCGTCCGTCACGTCGAAAGGGCCCGTGCGCAGCGTCGTGTTATCGAGCGCCACGGCCTCGCCCGCGCCCGTCCCCGCCAGCGTGAAGACGCCCGGCGCGGCACGCGCGACGTTGACCTCACCGCGGATGTCGAAACCGTCGGGATTGCGTATGACTACTTCGTTGACGCCCGCGCCGAGCGGGGCTGGCAGCTTGAAGTTGACCTGCGTCGGCGATGCGAAAAATATCTGTGCCGCGCGGCCGCCGACCGTGACCGAGAGATTCCCGAAAAAAGTCGGGAACGTGCCGTCGTCGAGTCTCGCGGTGGAGCCGGAAGTGAGCGCGAGATTCTTGCCCGTGATGATGGCGAGGGAGTCCGGCGCGAGCGCGCCCGCGGGCGGCGTCTTGCCGGGGACGGCGGCGTTGAAGAGTTGCAAGCCCGTCCCAAAGGGCGCGCGAGTCGGCAAGGTCGCGAGGTATATCTCGGAGTCGTTTTCAGACTCTTCCGCCACGTCGGGCTCCGAGAGCACGCGCGGGAAGTTGAAGACGACGCGCGCGCCCGTGTCGTCGAGCGAAGAGACGACGGGGGCTGTGGCCGCGGCCGGCGCGTCTGTGATGCGCGTGGTCGTGTTCGATGGAATGTCGTGTAGATAAAGCTCGACGCTCGTGTCCGGGTTCAATCCCGAGACGTTGCGACGCGTGGCGTAGGCGACGCGGTTGCCGTCGCCGCTGATGGTCGGGTTGAGGGGCACGTCCGACGCGCGCGTGCCGAGCTGCGTCAACTGACGCACGAGCCGGCCGTTGCGTCCGTCGAGGAGAAAGACCTGTGTCGCGCCGTTCGCCCCACGCGCAGAGTAGACAATGCGCAGCCCGTCATCGCTCAACGCACGCCCGTACGTCAACGAGAGTGTCTGCACGCCCGAGACTGCCGTCAAAGTCTCGCCCGTCGAAACAGAATAGACGCGCAGTTCGCTCAAGCCGCCTTCGGAATCAACGTCGAGGACGTAGGCGACGCGCGAACCGTCGCCGCTCAACTTCGCGTCGCGCGCCGACGCGCCAACGCCCGCGCGAGTTATCTGGACGACCTTCTGTGTCGAGGTGTCCGACAGAAAAATCTGCCGTGCGAGTCCCGCGTTCTCCCCGATGAGGTCGCGGTCAGAGTTGAAGGCCAGGAGGCGGCCGTCGTCGGAGAGCGAGGGAAGGAAACAGCCCTGTTCCGCGCGCCGCGCGGGCTCGTCGGGCGTGGTGTGCGTTAACTGCCTGAGACGTGTTCCGTCGTGGAAGAAGATTTCGGAGTCGCCGTCGCGGTTCTCGCCCAGAGGGTCTGCGTTGGAAGCGAAGGCCGCGCGCGCACCGTCCTGCGAGAGGGCGGGGGAGGGCGCACGCGCGGGCGCCAACTCTTTGAACGTCGGCGCCTGCGTCGTATCGGCAGAGACGAGTCTGAAGCCCGCGCCCGCGCCGACTCCCGCAAGGTCTGCGCTCGTCTCAAAGGCGATGCGCGACCCGTCGCCGCTGATGGTCGGGTTGAGATTGATGGAGCCGGGCCGCGTCTGTGTGACGCGGACGACGCCCGCGCCCTGCGAGCCGACGCGCGTGAACAACAGGCAGAGCGAGACGGAGAAGAGAACGGCGAGAGCTGTACGCCTTTGAAGTGAGGGCACGCCCGACCTCCTTTAAGCGAAGAGGCGAGAGGCTGGCGGGCCGCTTACCGTGTCAACGGTTGAAGGTTAATGTCCGAAGGGCACTTCCCGCGAAGCGGACGGGTCAAAGCCGTGAGTGGGTCTGACCGAATGTGCGCGGCATTCTACAACCTCACGCCGGAAAGGCAAGGAATTTTTGAAGCCGATGAAGGATGAACTATAATCACGGCGCTGAATTCAGCGGACTATACGGCGGAAAGATGGACGACCGCCGGCCCTTATCTGAACCCCGTGGAGTGAATGAATGTTTATACGCCGCCTGTTATATGTTGCGACCATCTCGCTGCTGCTCTGCGGCGCGGCCGCGGCCCAGGAGAAGGAGCCGCAGACGGCCGACGAATACTTCAACCGCGGTGTCGAGCGCGCGAAGAAGGCCCAACTGGACGCGGCCATCGAAGACTACGGTAAGGCAATTCTGCTCAACCCGAACGCCGCCCGGCCGTATTACAGACGCGGCGCCATCAAGGCCATGAAGGCCGACTTCGACGGCGCGCTCGCAGACTACAACAAGGCTATCGCCCTCGACCCGAACAACTCCGGCGTCTACTACAGCCGCGGCCTCGCACACATACGGAAGGGCGACAACGACGGCGCGCTCGCAGACTTCGACAAGGCCATCTCGCTCAACCCGCAGGAGACCGCGGCCTACAACAGCCGCGCCGTCCTGCGCTCCAAGAAGGGCGACTACGCCGGAGCCATCGCCGACTACGACAAATTCCTCGCCTCCAAACCCAACGTCGCGGAAATCTACACCAGCCGCGGCAACGCTCGTGCGGCAACGGGCGACTATGACGGAGCCATCGGCGACTACAACAGGGCCATCGAACTCAGGCCCGGTAACGCGTCCGCCTATCACAACCGCGGTAACGCCTACGAGCAGAAGGGCGACGCCGACGCCGCGATAGCCGACTATGACGAGGCCATCTCCTTCGTCCCCAGCTTCGCCGCGGCCTACGCCGACCGCGGGCTCGCCAAACTCCGTAAAGGCTTAGACGCCACGGCCGAGCAGGACTTCAAGAAAGCCCTTGAGCTGAGTGCCGACCTCGCACCCAGAATCGAAACCGAATCGAACAAGATCAGGCAGAAGCGGAAAGCACACCCAACCGCGGGCCGTACGCCATAGAACGAGAACATCGCGGTGCGTGCGAAAACATCGCTGGTATGCGTGGCGTGGATTTGCGGCGGGGTGTGAAAAAGCCCCGCCCGCATCCTTGGGAAGAGGAGCGGGCGGGGCTGAGCTTTGTACGGGAGGGTTATTGTTTGGGTTTAGGTGCCGGCGGCGGTGGATTCCTTACCAGCGTAGGAGAATTCGGTGAGGGCTTCGAAGACAATAGGTTATTAAAGTCTGCCATTGTTGATTCCCAGGTTGATATTCGTAATTCGCCCTGGCGATCTCATGAAAACCCTTCCTGTTGAATTCTGATATGCCTGAAATATTGATTGAGTTTTACTGTCAGAGAGGTTAAAACGTAACCTCAGTAGGCGAGGGAATGGTCTTAATTTAACATTAATCATTCCAGAGATGACTCACTCCATAGGTTAAGAATTTTCCAGGCATGAACACGCAATTAAAGCTGCCTCTGAGCATCTTCCTTTGTCATTCACAGGAAGATAAGCTGGCGGTGCGTGAGCTTTATAAAAGGCTGGGTGAAAACGGTTATTCACCATGGTTAGATGAAGAATCTTTAGTCGGTGGACAGGCATGGGAAAAAGAGACCGTGGCGGCAGTCCGCAGCAGTGATGTTGTACTTGTGTGTCTTTCACACAGTTCCATCAATAAGAAAGGGTTTGTGCAAAAGGAGATTAAGTTTGCCCTGGATGTCGCCGACGAGCAGCCGGAGGGGGCAATATTTATTATTCCAGTCAAGCTAGAGGAGTGTGATGTGCCTAACCGGCTGAGACTCTGGCACTGGGTGAATTACTTTGATGAGAGAGGCTATGAACGGTTAACGAAGGCCCTGGAGCGCCGCGCCGGCGCCATACTAACAACACGCGAAAAACTTGCCGGATATCAAGGGGCGGCGGGTAGAGCGACTCCGGTCACATCGAGCGCAGGCGGGCAACAAACGCTTGGCGCATATATAGAAGGTGATGACTTTTCTAAAATTCCACTAAGATCGAGGTTATTTAATCTCTTAAAAAAGCGGTGGCCGACACTGATGACAATCATCATAGCCATCGTCTGTTTGGGTATCTCTTTCCCCCTGTTACTTTATCCGGGTGAAACGAATGTCGTTGATAATGCATCAGAACAGGTGTTCAGTCACTCCAAAGTACAAGACATCTCGGTATCTAAAGATACTTTAGTCGAGCGCCCACGTACCGCCGAGGAATTCTACGGGAACGGTATCTACTTCCTCTCCATCCGCAACTATGACGCGGCCGTGCGCGAGCTGCGGCAGGCCGTCGCCTTACGGCCAGACTTCCCTGCGGCACACAACTGTCTGGGTCGCGCCCTGAGCCGCATGACTCTGTTCAAACAAGCCGAGGAGGCGTTTCGCACGGCCGTCGAGCAGAGCGGCGGCCGTTACCCGACCGCGCAGTACAACCTCGGTTATGCCATGCAGCAGCAGCGCAAAGCCGAGAAGGCCATCGAAGCTTACTTAACCGCCATCGACGCCAACGGCGGCGACTACTCGGACGCCTACTACCAGATCGGCAGCGTCCTACTTGGAACCCCGGCGCGCGCGGCCGAGGCGGCCGAAGCCTTCCGCAAGGCCATCGAGCAGAACAAGGGGCGCGACCCGGAGGCGTATCGCCTCCTCGGCGTCGCCCTCGTGCAGCAGAAGGACTACGTCGGCGCGGAGGCCGCTTTCCGTGAGGCCATCAACCAACGAGGCGGCGATTTCGCCTCCGCCAACTACAACCTCGGACAACTCTACCAGCAGACCGGTAAAACTGATGATGCCATCGTAGCGTTTGAGAATTACCTGCGACAGGAACCGGGCGACTTGGACATAGCGCACTATAACCTCGGCCTCCTTTATAAGAAGGTCGGAAGAATTAACGAGGCTATCAAAGAGTTCGAGACCTACTTAGAACAGACGTTGGGCGGCGAGAACAGCCGTCAGGCTGAGAACACCCTGCGCGACCTGCGCAGACAGGCTGCGCGTGCCGCAGACAGCAAACGTTAAGAACCCACCTAATTTCCTGATGAGCCCCTTGGAACAGGATAGAACCGCGTTTGAATCTCAGGCTGCCCCGGCCGAGTCTATCCCGCGAGGGTGAGTTGTCTTCAGGTGGGTGCGCCGCAACGCCAGAGAGGATGTCAATTCTCAGTCCCACACTACAATTTCTCTCACACGAGTTACAAAATCTGTCAGCCGGACGTGTTTAGCTCGCCGGTGCGCGGCTAAGTCTCTGCCGGTGCATGTGGATTCGAGGCGGTGCGGGGATTTTGTCGGGCAGTGCGTGTAAATTCTGAGCTGTGCGGGCGCAAGGGCGAGGCGGTGCACGTTAGATTGTGAGCGGTGCGCGTCAGAGTGCGGCGGTGCGGGTCAGAATCTGAGCGGTGCGGGTAAATTGGGGGCGGTGCGGGGCGGAATTGCGAGAGGGGTTGTAAAAAGCCCCGCGCGCGTCCTCGGAAAGAGGAGCGGGCGGGGCTGAGTCCTGTCACGGCAGGTCCTTTGTCTGTTATTAGCTGATAGTGACGGTGCTGACTTCCTTAACTTCCTTCTCCTTGCGGGAGAATTCCGGTAACGCTTCGAAGACTTCGAGGGCGTATTTGACGTTGTTGAAGGGGGCGGAGACCTGGACGCCCTGGATGGCGTCGCGCACGTCGAGGAGGCATTCGCGGGCGATGGCGAGTCCTTCGTCGCGGGCGGCATCTTTGCCCTTCTCGGAAGCGATGCGCATACGCTCCATGATGGAGGGGGTGACGCGGACGCCGGGCACTTCGTTGTGCAGGAACTCGGCGTTGCGGTAGGAGACGAGCGGCCAGATGCCCGCGACGACGGGGACGCGGACGTGCTCGATGCGACGGAGAAAGTCGCGGAGTTGTTCGGTGTCGAAGACCGGCTGCGTGATGGCGAACTCGGCCCCGGCCTCGACCTTCCACTCGAAGCGTTTTATCTCTTCATCCAGATTTACCGCGCCGGGGTTGACGCCGACGCCGATACAGAAGGAGGTCGGCGTGCCCGTCGGGTTGTTGCCGAGGTCGAGCCCGTGGTTGAGCTTGTTGACCATGTTCGTCAGGCCGATGGAGTCGATGTCGAAGACGGCCGTCGCGTCCGGATACGGCCCCATCTTCGGCGGGTCGCCGGTGATGAGCAGAAGGTTGCGCAAACCCAGCGCCGCCGCGCCGAGCAGGTCGGACATCATGCCGAGCAGGTTGCGGTCGCGGCAGCAGTAGTGGAGTACCGACTCAAGCCCTATCTCACGCTCGACTAAGACGGCCGTCGCCTGCGCGCTCATACGCGTCTGCGCGCGCGGGCCGTCGGGGATGTTGACGGCGTTGACGCCCGCCTCCTTCAGGAGCTTGATGCTCTCCAAAGTCTTCGTCGCGTCGCAGCCTTTAGGCGGGAGCACCTCGACGGTCGTCACGAACTCGCCGCGCGCGAGGCGGCGGCCCCAGTTCGAACGCTCTTCGAGCGGCGTGACCGGAATCTCCTCCTCTTTAATCTCCTCGACGCGCGCGGCGGCGCCTGCGAGCTTGCCCGTGATGCCCGTGTGGCGCGGCGAGAGCGGGCGGACGGCGTCAGAGATGAGCTTGATGTGCGAGGGCGTCGTGCCGCAGCAGCCGCCGATGAAGCGGACGCCGGCCTGTATCAAACGCTTCGCGTACTTCGCCATGTACTCGGGCGAGCACATGTAGAACTGTCGCCCCTGCACGTCGCGCGGCAGGCCCGCGTTCGGCTGCGCCGAGAGTTTCTTCGACGTGATGAGCCGCATCTTCTCGATGGCCGTCAGCACGGTGACAGGGCCGACGCCGCAGTTGAGCCCGATGACATCGGCGCCCCATTCGTCGAGCCGCGCGGTGAAGACCTCGGGCGTCGTGCCGAACGAGGTGTTGCCGTCGAGCGAGATGGTCACCTGCGCGATGATGGGCAGGTCGGAGAGTTCGCGCACGGCGCGGATGGCCTGCCGCACCTCGGACACGTCGGAGAAGGTTTCGAGGATGAAGAGGTCTACGCCGCCTTCTAAGAGCGCCTCGGCCTGCTGCTTGAAGAGTTCTTTGGCCTCGTCGAAGGAGGTCGGGCCGTACGGCTCAATGCGCAGGCCGAGCGGCCCCATCGCACCCGCGACGTAAGCCCGTTCGCCCGCCGCCTCGCGCGCCAGACGCGCGGCCGTCGCATTGATCTCGCGCAGGCGGCCGTCGAGCCCGTACTGCTGAAGCTTGTGCGCCGTGGCCGTGAAAGTGTTCGTCTCGATCACCTCGGCGCCCGCGCGCACGTACTCTTCGTGCACGGCGCGCACAAGGTCTGGGTTCGTCAGATTCAACTCGTCGTACGAGCGATTAATGTAGACGCCCTTCGCGTACAACTGCGTCCCCATCGCCCCGTCGAAGACGGTGACGTGGTCGGTCTCGATAAGCTCTCGGAAAGAGATCATGGTCGGCTCTACCAAAAAAATATCCCGCGCCAAACAACGCGGGACTTCCGGTCTAAGAAGTTGGCGGCGACGGAAGCGCCGAGCTGTTTAGCTGCTTATTTTACGTGGCCGCAAGTCGCCTTAACTCACCACGTCTTATGTCAACGGCGCTTATACGCCGCGCGGCCTGCGTCTGTCAAGTTTACCCCGATTCAGCCGAGCTGACAGCGCGCGCAGAAGTAGGTGGAGCGGCCGGCGTGTGTGATGCGGCGGATGAGGTCGCGGCATTTGCGGCAGGGCTCGCCTTCGCGGTCGTAGACGCGCCAGCGGCCGTTGTAGCCGCCGCCGCCGAAGTAGCTGCCGTCGATGTTCTCGGGGTCTACGTTCATCGTGGAGCCGTGCGCGAGCGCTTCGCCCAACACTTCGAGGATGGCGCGGTGGAGGCGCGTGACCTGCCGGCGTTGTATGTGTGAAGCGGTCGAGAAGGGGTTGACGCGCGCGAGGTGGAGCACTTCGGCGGCGTAGATGTTGCCGAGCCCCGTGACCTTCGTCTGGTCTAAGAGCACGTCCTTGAGCGTTCTGCTTGTGCGCGCGAAAACGGCCGCGAGGTAGTCGGGCGTGAACTCTTCGGAGAAGGGCTCGGGCGCGAGGCCGCGCAGCTCGCGCGCGTCGGCCAGAGCGTCGGCGGGCACGACTTTCATCAGGCCGAAGTGGCGCTGGTCGGTGAAGGCGAGGCGGCGGCCGTCGTCGAGTCGGAAGAGGGCGTGCGTGTGTTTCGGGAGCGTTTTGCGTGCGGGCAGCAGGAGAAAGCGGCCCGTCATGCGCAGATGCGTGATGAGCACGCGGCCGTTATCCAACTCGGCGAGGATGTGCTTGCCGCGCCGCCCGACCTTCTCAAACTTCGCGCCGCGCAGCTCGCGCGCGAACTCGCGCGGCGTGTTCTCGGGCGCGAGCCCGGGGCGGATGAGCTTCGCCGCCTCGATGCGAAGGCCGGAGACGAGGCGGTCGAGCGAGCGTGCGACGAGTTCGACTTCGGGTAGCTCGGGCATGAGTTCAGTGTCGAAAACTTTCGGCGAGGCGGCAGCCTTCGTCGAGCAGCGCGTTCATCTTCTCGACGGAGGTTGCTTCTGAGTAGACGCGCAGGACGGGCTCGGTGCCGGACTGCCGGAAGAGGAGCCAGGACTCGTCGCCGAAGACGAGCTTCGTGCCGTCGAGCGTCTCGACCGACTCGACGGCGTGCGGGCCGGCGGCGGCCGGCGGTCGCGTCCCGAGCGATTCGACGAGCGCGAGGCCGCGCGCGACTTCGATGTGCAGGTCGCGGCGGCCGAAGTAGAACTCGCCGAACTCGCGGTGCATCGCGCGCACCATCTCGGTCGGGGTCTTGCCGGAGGCGACGATTGCTTCGAGGAAGAGGAGCGAGTTGAGGATGCCGTCGCGCTCGGGGATGTGGCCGCGCACACCGATGCCGCCCGACTCCTCGGCGCCGATGAGGATGTCTTCGCGCAGCATGAGGTCGGCGATGTACTTGAAGCCGATGGCCGTCTCGTGGAGCGGGAGGTTGTGCGCCGCCGCGATGCGCTTGAGCAGCACCGACTGGGAGAAGGTGCGGACGATGCCGCCCCTCTGCCCGCGAACGCGCGCGAGATGGAGGAGGACGAGGGGCACGACCTCGTGCATCGTCATTGTCTCGCCCAGTTCGTTGACGGCGCCGACGCGGTCGGCGTCGCCGTCGGTGGCGAGTCCGACGAGCGCGCGGTGTTCGCGCACGCGCTCCTTGAGCGGCGCGAGGTTGCGGTCGATGGGCTCGGGCGCGACGCCGCCGAAGAGCGTGTCGCGCTCGCCGCGGATGGTCTCGACGTTGAGCCGCCCGCCCTTCAGAAAACTCTCGACCCAGAGGCCGCCCGAGCCGTGCATCGGGTCAACCACGACGCGACCCTCCAGCGCGCGCGCACGCTCAAGGTCAACATACGATGCGACCTGCGCGCGATAGCTCTCCACGTCGGCTTCCAGATTTAATGAAGCGTCTGTGTTAAGACGCGCCGTCTGCGGCGGCTGCTTGTCCACCAACGCCTCGACGGCGATTGTCGTCTCGGGCGTGGCGCTGCCGCCCCACGGCGCCTTTATCTTAAAGCCGTTGAAGTTCGCGGGGTTGTGCGAGGCCGTGATGACGACGCCGCCGGCCGCGGCGCGCTCGCGCACGGCCCAGGAGACAAGCGGCGTCGGCACGGCCGCGTCGAAGAGCGCGACTTCGATCTCGTTGCCGGCCAAAACTTCCGAAGCGCGCGCCGCGAAGTGCTCGGAGAGAAAGCGTCGGTCGTAGCCGACGACGACCTGCTTCTGCGCGGAAGGCTCGGCCCCGCCCGCGGGGGGATGTTGGTTGATGAAGTCGGCGTAAGCCTGCGCGACACGCTCGACGTTCTCGAAGGTGAAGCCGTCGGCGATGACGGCGCGCCAGCCGTCGGTGCCGAAGCGGATGGGCGTCAGGTGTTCCCGGCGTTGGGTCACAAAGCACCCCCGGTCTGCGTGTAGTCCGAGAGGCTCGTCTTGTCGCCGCGCGCTGAAGAGATTGGCGTGTAGACCGTGGGCAGGCGCAGCCACGTGCCTGGCCCCCTTGCGAGAATCAGAGGTAGCATAGATGTTTAGTTCGGTCAGGTGCGAGGCGCGCTCAGGTGTCCCTCTAAGCGGCGCCGGCGGTCGGCCATCAACTCCACGTACTTGATGTATCCTTTGCTCTCGCCCCTCTTATACACCCAATGAGCCGCGACACCGTACTCCGCCGTCTCGTGCATCTCCCGCGTGCGAATTTGCACTTCGACCGGGCGGCGCTCCTTTGCGTGAAAGACGGTGGTGTGAATCGACTGGTAGCCGTTCACCTTAGCCATCCTGATCCAGTCGCGGCAGAAGAGGTTATTCTCGTAAATCCCTGACACGGGAGTCCAGAGCCGGTGCAGGAGGTTGAGCGCCTGGTAACATTGCTGGACAGAAGCGACGATGATGCGGAGGCCGAGGCTGTCGTTGATCTCCTGAATGGGCAGCCCCGTCCGCGCCTGCTTGAGGTGCAGGCTATAGATGTGTTTCGGGCGCCCCGTTACTTCGGCGTCGATGCCCGCGCCGGACAGCGCCTTGTAGAGAGTTCTGACCGCCCTCTGGATGAATTTCTCCCTCGACTCTCGTCGCTCGTCGAGGTCGTTGAAGATTGACTGGTAGGCCACCGGGGACAAGATTTCAAAGGCACAGTCTTCCAACTTCGACTTGAGTGCGTGCATGCCCAAATTCTCAAGCGCCTGGGCGTGAACGTCCAGTGCCTCCTGCGCCAGCATCCGCCGCACCGGCAGGTCGGGGAGGAGCGTGTCCGCTTTCTTCAGCAGTTGGAGCCGCTCGACCGCCTTGATGACTGGGAGTTCCGGGATGACTTCGAAATACAGGTTGCCCGCGATGGCGTGAGGGTAAGCGGCCTCCAGGAGGAACCGGTTCAGCCGAATTAACTCTGTCTGCTGCGCTTTCTGCTCCTCCTCCTTCGCCTTCTGCTCAGCGTTCCTAGCCTTCTGCTTGGGCTTGAGTAACTCCTGCGTCTCCTCCGAAAGCTGTACGTGCTGAAACCTCTCGGGCTGATACAGCGCGGAGTTCGTGAGCTGGTTATTCAACTCGTCAACGAGCGCGTCGAGCAGCTCGGGTGAGGGTGGCTTCGCGTCGTCCAAGTGCAGACAGAGCAGGTCGTTGGTCGCGGGCGAGAACTGGCCGCGGAGATACTTCGTGACCGGATCGGTGCCGTCGCGCAGCTTGCCGACCAGCCGGCCGCCGCCCTCTTTTAAATTAGCTGCGGTGAAATGCAGGTAGCCAGAGAAGAGAGCTTCGAGCAGCGTGTAGTTGATACGCTTGTGCTCGACCTGCGCTCTCGGCTCCGTCGCGCCGGAGGCCAGGGCCACCCGCGCTTGCAGGAATTGCACCGCGCGCTCGTTCTTGAGATGCCACGGCAGGAATTGGTCAAACACCTTCCCGATTTCGAGGAGACGCGTCAGGGTGTGATGGACTTCGCGGGTGAGCGGCGTCAGAGGGAGCTGTTCAAGCGGCATCGAGAAGACGCCCGCCGAGACCGGGTAGTAGAGCAGGGTGGCAGCGAGGAACTCCGGCCCGATCTTTAAGCGCGCGAGGTCAACCGCGGCCAGCACCGACGAGTTGAAGAAGTCGCGCGACAAGCCGGTATCGGGCGAAGTGAAGGTGCTGGCCATCCCGTAACACGTGTAAACGAGGCCGCGCTCGCCCTCCTGAAGGTAAGTCTCTAACTCACGACCAAGGTCGTTAAAGGCTTTGGACAGATTATGGTCGCTCGTCGTCATTTCCAGGAGGCCCAGCGTTCCTGCGGCCCACGCGTGTCCGTCGGGTCGTACTTGTGCCAGAGGTAATCGAAGTACTTCTCGAAGACCGTGTACAACGAATTCGAATCCTCCTTGACCCGCTTGACCCGGTAGACCTTGCACATCAGGTCAACGTCCTTGGAGACCAGGTACGCGCTAATATAGGCGATGTCGTCGAAGATGAAAATTCGCCAGAGGAAGGGCTCATGGTGTAGGCGCTCTTCGATGTGAATTTTTGAGTTGTTGCGCCGCAGGTCTTCGATCTCGTTGCCGAGCCTCCGGATGTGCTCCATCCAGTGATAGTGGTCGTAGCCGCGCGCCCGTGCCCGCGCCTCGGAGAGGAATGGCGAGTCGCTTGAGGCACGGAGGATTTTGACCGTAGCCCCCGCGTCCTTCTTATCCTTCGCAAGCTTGTAGAAGAAAGACGCCTCGTGGTAGCCGAGTTCTTTGCGCCCGATCTGCAAGAGCAGCCGCACACTGGTGGCGTCTTCGAAGTCCTTCTGCATGTCTTCTTTGCAGGCTTCCAGATTCAGGTAGGTGGTGGCGATGCCGGTGCGCTCGCTCATGTAGTTTCTGCCGAGCGTGTCGAAGACCGTGCGCTTGGCTAGAGAGAGTAAGAACGCCAGTGCCAGGACGAGGAGCAGGACGATGCCGGCGGCGATTGCTTTTTGCTCATTAGTCCAGTCGCCGCCTAGAAAGCCGAAAAGGTAGGCGATGACGCCGAGAGCGACGGCCGCGACGGCTCCCTCCAGCAGCCCCGTGAGCAGGGTGTCCCTGATCTTCTTAGTTGACGGCGAATCAGGCAATTCAGACTTCCTTTCCGTTACGCAGAACCCTCGGCGGGAAGATAGGGGCTTGCAGGCGCGACCTAACCCGCAGGCCCCATCTTCGACATCTGCCGTGAGTGGTAGGTAAAGCTCGAAGCAATATGCCCGGCAGCCCGACGCTCGTGCTGGTCTCGGTTAACGTGAGTTCGTTACTTAGGAGGCAAGGCCGGAGCCTACAGAGTATCTTTGCTCCCATTGCTGGCCATCGCCCGATGCTTTTATGACAAATCAACGGCATAGTCAAGACATCTGATCCGAAGAGTTGATGTGAACGGTTTAAAACGGCCTTCCGCGCGTCGCCGCGCGCGGGCCTCTTGCTTGACACCCCTATGAGCCGACGTAATAATCGAGTTTCGAGATTTATGGCAAAGAACTTAACATTCCTGACCGTCGTTAACACTCAATCAGTTATCGAAGTCACACAAGGGGAGAGGCTATGCCGGAGAACAGGGAAGCGGTAATCATCAGCGCCGCGCGGACGCCGACGGGGAAGTTCCTCGGCTCTTTGAAAGGGCTCACGGCGCCGCAGTTGGGGGCGCTGGTCGTGCGCGAGTCGGTGCGGCGCGCGGGCGTGGCGCCGGAGGATGTGGACGAGGTCATCATGGGCTGCGTCGTGCAGGCCGGGTTGGGACAGAACCCCGCGCGGCAGGCGGCGCTGCACGGCGGCATCCCGTTCGGCGTCTCGGCCGTGACCATTAACAAGGTCTGCGGGTCGGGGCTGAAGTCGGTGATGATGGCCGCGCAGGGGATTCAGCTCGGCGACTCGGAAGTGGTCGTCGCGGGCGGGATGGAGTCGATGTCGAACGCGCCCTACCTTCTGAAGCAGGCGCGCGAGGGCTTGCGGATGGGAGACGGTAAGCTCGTCGATTCGATGATTCACGATGGGCTCTGGTGCGCGTTCGAGAACTACCACATGGGCAACACGGGCGAGGTCGTCGCCGAGCGCTACAATGTGACGCGCGAGGAGCAGGACGAGTACGCATTGAACTCGCACCGCAAGGCCGCAGCGGCTATCAAGGCGGGTAAGTTCAAGGACGAAATCCTGCCCGTCGAGATTCCGCAGAAGAAGGGCGCGGCCCTCGTGTTCGATACCGACGAATCTGTTCGGGAAGACACTTCGCTCGAAGCGCTCGCCAAACTCCGCCCGGCCTTCAGAGAGGGCGGGACGGTCACGGCCGGCAACGCGCCGGGCGTCAACGACGGGGCGTCCGCTCTGGTCGTCACTTCGGAGGAGCGCGCTCGCAGCCTCGGCGTCGAGCCTCTGGCGCGCATCGCGGCACAGGCGACTTCGGGGATACAGCCGGAGCTGGTGATGATGGCGCCGGTCGAGGCCATCCGGAAGGTCGTGCGAAAGGCTGGCTGGTCGCTCAACGAGGTGGACTTGATCGAGCTGAACGAAGCCTTCTCGGTACAGGCTATCGCCATCATGCGCGAGCTGGAGCTAGACCCCGCGAAGGTCAACGTCAACGGCGGCGCGGTCGCGCTCGGCCACGCCATCGGGCAGTCGGGCTCGCGCCTGCTGACGACGATGCTCTACGAGATGCAGCGCAGGAACGCGCGGAGGGGCTTGGCCGCCCTCTGCCTCGGCGGCGGGAACGCCGTGGCGCTGGCCGTCGAACGCTAAACCTCAGACAGAAACGGAGTCCCACATGACCCCCCAGGATCACAACAAGATCATCGGCATCATGCACCTCATTTGGGGCGGCTTCAACGCCCTAATCATGCTGATCTTCCTCCCCTTCATCATCGCGCTCATGGCCGCCGGCGCCTCCGACCCCGACGCGGGCGCCCCCATCGCCGCCATCTTCGGCATCTTCGGGGCCTTCATGCTCCTCATCGCACTCGTCTTCGGGCTGCCGCCGATACTCGCCGGCTACGCCATGCTCAAGCGCAAGAGCTGGGCGAAGACGGCGGGCATCGTCGCGGCGTGTGTCGAGTCGCTCAGCTTCCCCTTCGGGACTGCGCTGTGCGTCTACACACTGTGGTTCCTGTTCGGGCAGGAGGGGCAGAACTACCACCGCGGCGGCGATGCTTACGCGCCGCAGGACTGGCGCGGGTCTCTACGCGACGGCAGCGCCTACGACTGGGAGACGCAGCGCACGTCGCAGTCGAGCCGTCCACGCGAATACACGCCGCCGCCGCAGCCGCCCGACTGGCGTGGTTAGAAAATTTCTGGAGAGCTTAAAACGTGTCTGAACTGATCGGAGTCGTCGGCGCGGGGACGATGGGCAACGGCATCGCGCAGGTCGCGGCGCGCGCCGGTTACGAGGTCGTCCTGCGCGACGTGTCGGAGGAGTTCCTTGAGCGCGGGATGAAGGCGATTAACAGCAGCCTCCAGCGCGACGTGGACAAGGAGCGTTTGAAGGAGGAGGAGAAGCGCGCCATCGTCGGCAGGATTCGGACGACGACCGCTGTGTCCGACCTGTCGGGCGCGGGCTTCGTCATCGAGGCCATCTATGAGAACCTCGAAGCCAAGCAGGCGGCCTTCCGTGAGCTGGACGAGACGTGCGGCGCCGAAGCGATTCTCGCTTCGAACACCTCCTCAATCTCCATCACAAAACTCGGCGCGGTCACACGCAGGCCCGACAAGGTCATCGGGATGCACTTCATGAACCCGGTGCCCGTGATGAAGCTGGTCGAGGTCATCCGCGGCATCGCCACCTCGGACGAGACTTGGGCGCGCACGCGCGAGCTGTGCGATCAGATGGGTAAGACGGCGCTTGAGTGTAACGACTCGCCGGGCTTCGTCTCGAACCGCGTGCTGATGCCGATGATTAACGAGGCCATCTTTGCCTTGCACGAAGGCGTCGCCACGCGCGAGTCCATCGACGGCATCATGAAGCTCGGCATGAATCACCCGATGGGGCCTCTGACGCTCGCGGACTTCATCGGGCTGGACGTGTGCCTCGCCATCCTGGGCGTGCTCCACACTGAGCTGGGCGACCCGAAGTACAGGCCGTGCCCGCTGCTCCGGAAGTACGTGGACGCGGGCTGGCTCGGCCGGAAGAGCGGGCGCGGCTTCTACGAGTATTAAGGACGTTTGACGGCGCGCGCGAAGTCTGCGGAAGGCTTCGCGCGCGTTGTCGTTTGAAGGTCATGTCGAACGTACGCGGAAAAATCTTCTGCCAGCGCTGCAAGTCGCCCAACGAGCTTGGCGAGGACTCGTGCGGCCAGTGCGGGACGCGCCTGATGCTTCTGGTCGAGCCCTCGGGCGCGCGCTTCGAGAGTCGCGGGACGGGCGGCGGCATGGAGGAGCACCTGCTGGAGCGCGTCACCGCCATCGAGACGCACATTTCGCGCGTCATCGACAAGCTGGAGAAGATGGCCGAGCTGATGCTCAAGCAGTCGCGCTCGGCCTTCTTCGACCACGAGTTGCTCGACACGCTCATCACAGTGCTCGGCGAGTCGGGCGCCATCAGCCGGCAGCGCCTCGCGGAACTGTGGCGCGAGCGGCGGAAGAAGGAGACGGGCGACGGCGAAGTCGAGACCGAGAAGCGTGCGCGCGTCGCGGGTATCATCGAGGTCGTGCTCGAACATTACGCGGGCGAGGAGCGCGAGCAGTTCGCGGGGCTCGTCCGCGAGGGTTTCGGAGAGATAGAGAAGGGGAGCGTGGCCGCGGGGCTCCGGCGGCTCGAACGTGCGGCGGCGCTCGCGCCCTCAAACGGCCCGCTCAACCACTTCCTCGGCGTGCAGCTCTACCGCAAGGGGCGGACGGCGCCCGCGCGCGACTACTTCGAGCGGGCGCTGGCCGCCGATAAAGATAACGGCTGGCTCCACCTGCTGCTCGGGCTGGCCTGCGGGGACGAGGGTGAGGCGGAGCGCGCGCGGCAGCTCCTGAAAGATTCCGTCATCCTCGGCGGCCCGACCTTCGCCGCACATTACGCGCTCGGGCGTCTGGCGGCATTCGAGTCGAACTGGAAGGTCGCGCTCTCCGAGTTCAAGCTGGCGCAGGCGACGCGGCCCGGCCCCGAAGCGCACTACCTGCTCGGGCTCGCCAACTTCCGACTCGGCCGCGACAAGACCGCGCTGCGCGAGCTGAAGAAGGCCGTGGGGCTCGACGAAGCTTACGCAGAGGCGCACTACCTGCTCGGGCTTGTGCAGCTTCGGCTCGGCGAGCGCGAAGGCGCGCGCGCGGGTTTCGAGGCAGCCGCGGCCGCGCGGCCAGACGTGCAGCTTTACCGCGACGCCTGCGAAGAACCGGAGGCTGCCGCCGCCCCTGCGCTCTTCGAGACGAAGGGGCGCGGCCGGCGCAGGCTCGTCACCGGCCGCGACGAGCGGCTGGCGGCGGCGCTGCGCGAGGATGCGCTGGGGAAGGCCGCAGGCGTGTGAGAGTTCGGCCGGGCTGGTTTGACACTTTCGCGTAAGCCGTTATAATTGCAACTTTTGCGCGAGTGCGCCTTGAAGTGCTGGGGCCGACCGGGGGGTGTTTCATGCAAATTGAGGTCGAAAATCTGACTGCGGCGGCCACGCCCTTCGCGCACACCTACCGCCCCGAAGAGATCGAGCTTGAAGAGGAGGGCGCGCGGCTCTTGACGGACGCGTCCGTCGAGGGGGGCGCCACGCGCAAGGGCCAGCAGGTGCGCCTGCGCGGCGAGATTAAGACCGAAGTCGAGCTGCTCTGTGACCGCTGCGCCGCCCCTCGGCGCGCCCCGCTCGCGGTTGAGTTCGACACCTCCTTCATCCCGCAGGAGGTCGAGGCCGTGAAGGCCGAGAACGTCGAGCTGCAAGCCGAAGACTTGATCCTGTCGGCCTACGAGGGCGACGCGGTTGACCTCGACGAACTCGTGCGCGAACAGATTCTGCTCGCGCTTCCCTCGCGCAACCTGTGCCGCGAGGACTGCAAGGGGCTCTGCCAGAAGTGCGGCGCCAACCTGAATGACAAAAGCTGCTCATGTGAGCAGGGCGAAGTTGACCCGCGGTGGGCGGCGCTCGCAGATTTGAAGAAGGACGTGAATGGTCAATAGTAGATGGTGAATGGTTTTACTCATTTAAGAGGTGACCGATTTACCGTTCAACTTGGATAACATTCAAACACCATTCACTTTTTACCATTCACCATTAACCGAGGAGTTATCAAATGCCTAATCCAAAAAGACGCCATTCCAAATCGCGCACGCGCCAGCGCCGCGCGCACGACGCGCTGCGAGCGCCGCAGACCGTCCTGTGCGAGAACTGCCAGGAGCCGCGCCAGTCGCACCGCGTCTGCCCGAAGTGCGGTTTCTATGACGGGCGCCAGGTGCTGAAGGTCGAGCAGGAAGCCTAGTAGTCTCGGCCGCGGGCGCCGCGAGACCTTTTTGATGGCACAGTCCAAACCGACCGGCCGAGTCGTCGTCGATGCGATGGGCAGCGACCGCGCGCCGCACCCCGAGATTGACGGCGCGCTCGCCGCCGCGCGAGACTTCGGGGTCGGAGTCATGCTCGTCGGGCAGCGCGAGGTCGTCGAGAAGGAGCTGCGCCGCTGCCGCTGGCGCAAGGACGGCGATAAGGGCATCTGGTTCGTCGAGGCCCCCGAGTTCATCGGGATGGACGAGGCGGTCGCCACGGCCGTCCGGCGCAAGCGCAAAAGTTCGATGAGAGTCGGCGCGCGCCTCGTTGCCGACGGGCACGCCGACGGCTTCGTCTCGGCCGGCAATACCGGCGCGGCGATGGCGACGGCGAAGATGGTTTTGGGGATGCTGCCCGGCGTTGACCGGCCGGCGCTCGCGGCGATGTTGCCGACCAAGTCAGGGCGTCCGACGCTGCTCCTGGACGTGGGCGCCAACGCCGAGTGCAAGGCTCACCACCTCGCACAGTTTGCTATCATGGGCGAAGCCTACTCGCGCTCGGTGCTCGGGACGCAGCGGCCGACTGTCGGCCTGATGTCCATCGGCGAAGAGGAGGCGAAGGGGAACGACCTGACGAAAGAGGCGTTCCCGCTCCTGCGCGAGCTGTCGAGTTTGAACTTCGTCGGCAACGTCGAGGGGCGCGACGTGTTCTCGGGGCAGGTGGACGTGATCGTCACCGACGGCTTTACGGGGAACGTCATCCTCAAGCTCTCGGAGGGCTTGCAGGACGCGGTCGTGACGTTGATTAAGCGCGAGCTTTCAGCCTCGGTCATCACGAAGACGGGCGCGGTGCTGGCCCGTCCCGCGTTCCAGAATTTGAAGAAGCGGCTCGACTATGCCGAGTACGGCGGGGCGCCGCTTCTGGGCGTGCGGAAGATTGTGGTCGTCGGCCACGGCAGCTCGAACGCGCGCGCCGTCCGCAACGCCATCCGCAGCGTGAAAGAGTTCTCCGACCACGGCGCGCAGGAGCGCATCGAGCGCGGCATCGCCGAGACGAACGCGCGCGAGTCGGTGGCGTTGCGCGCTTCGGCCGAGTCTTAGCGGTCAGCGCCGCCCGCGGCCGCGGGTGGTTCTGACCCGGTCTTCTTTGTGGTATGTTCTCCGCAATCTGTTGAACCCGGAGAAAGCAGGCAGACTGTGATGGCAGAAGTCAGATCGGCAATCCTCGGCACGGGTCGCGCCTACCCGCAGGGCATCCTGTCGAACGCCGACCTCGAAAAGATGGTCGAGACCTCGGACGAGTGGATCACCACGCGGACGGGCATCAAGGAGCGCCACCGCGCCTCGGAAGCCGAGTACACGTCGATGTTCGCCGTCCAGGCGTCGCGCCAGGCCATCGAGCGCGCGCGCATCGACCCTTTGGAGATCGGCCTCGTCATCTGCGCCACCGTCTCGCCCGACCAGATTCTTCCGTCCACGGGTTGTCTCATCCAGGCCGAACTGGGCGCGCACCGCGCCGCCGCCTTCGACCTCGCCGCCGCCTGTTCCGGCTTTCTCTACGGCCTGACGTTGGCCGACAAGATGATTAAGACGGGGCAGGTGCGTTACGCGCTCGTCATCGGCGCCGAGGTGCTGTCGCGCTACGTCGATTTCACCGACCGCTCGACCTGCATCCTCTTCGGCGATGGTGCGGGAGCAGCCGTGCTCGGGCCGGCCGAAGGCGAACGCGGCGTGCTCGCCACCAGAATCTATTCCGACGGTCGCTTCGCCGAGCAGCTCTACTCGCCCGGCGGCGGCACGCGCATCAAGCCGACGGCCGAGACGCTCTCGCAGGGCTTGCATTACTTCAAGATGAAGGGCAACGAGCTGTTCAAGATCGCCGTGCGTTCGATGACGGACGTGAGCGTCGAGGTCTTGAACGAGGCGGGCTACAAGCCCGAGGACGTGAAGCTCTTCATCCCACATCAGGCGAACCAGCGCATTACGGACGCGGTGGCGTCGAGGCTGAACGTGGACAGTTCAATCGTCTACTCGAACATCGCCTACCACGGCAACACCTCCTCGGCCTCCGTCCCCATCGCGCTCGACGAGTGCGTCGAGAAGGGGATGGTCTCCGAAGGCGACCTTGTGCTCCTCGCCTCCTTCGGCGGCGGCGTCACGTGGGGCGGCACGCTGATTAAGTGGTAGGTTTGGGGTAAATAGTAAATGGTCAATGGTAAATAGAAACGGCTTCTAACCATTCACCATTTACCGTTCACCATTTACTTATGATTGCTTTCATCTTTCCGGGTCAGGGCTCGCAGGCGCCGGGCATGGGGCGCGAGTTGGCCGCAGCGTACGCGGCTGCGCGCGAGGTCTTTGAAGAGGCGGACGAGGCGCTGGGGTTCAAGCTGTCGCGCCTGTGCTTCGAGGGGCCGGCGGAAGAGTTGCAGTTGACGGAGAACACGCAGCCGGCGATTCTCGCGACCTCGGTCGCGGCGCTGCGCGCGGCCGAAGGCGAGGGGCTGCCGCGGCCGGACTTCGTGGCGGGTCACAGCCTCGGCGAGTATTCGGCGCTGGTGGCGGCCGGTGCGTTGAGTTTGAGGGACGCCGTGTCGATTGTCCGCAAGCGCGGCCGCTACATGCAGGAAGCCGTCCCCGTCGGCGCGGGAGCGATGGCCGCAGTCCTCGGCGCCGACATTGAGACGGTCGAAGCAGTTTGCAAAGAGGCCGCGCGCGAGGGCGAGATTTGCAGTCCGGCCAATCTCAATTCGCCCGGACAGATCGTGATTGCGGGGAGCGCCGCCGCTGTCGAGCGCGCACTGCCCATCTTGAAAGAGCGGGGTGCGAAGCGCGCGATACCCTTGAAGGTGAGCGCGCCGTTCCACTGCGCGCTGATGCTTCCGGCGCAGGAGCGGCTGTCGGCCGACCTCGACGGGATTGAGTTTAAGGACTTGAGTGTGCCGCTCGTGACGAACGTGGACGCGGCCGTCATCCGCACCGGCGCCGAGGCGCGCGCGGCGCTCGTCCGACAGGTCTCAAGCCCCGTGCGCTGGCGCGAGTCGGTGGAGCTTTTGGCGCGCGAGGGCGTTCGTACTTTCGTGGAGGTCGGGCCGGGCAAGGTCTTGAGCGGGCTCGTCCGCCAGACGTACGGGGACGCTCGCGCGGCGAACGTCGAGGACGCGGCGAGTCTCGAAGCAGCGCTCAACGTGCTGCGCGATACGGGCGGGAGTCAGGCCGCGGCGGGCGATTAAGTTTTAGGGTTTTCCAACTTCAGACGCAGAGGAGCAGGACTAATGGCCGATCAGGAGATCGAGAATAAGGTTAAGCAGATCATCATCGACGAGCTGGGCGTGGACGAGAACGAGGTCACGCCGAACGCGCGCTTTATCGACGACCTCGGCGCCGACTCGCTCGACACGGTCGAGCTTGTCATGCGCTTCGAGGAGGAGTTCGGCATCGAGATTCCGGACGAGGACGCCGAGAAGATTCAGAGCGTCCGCGACGCCTACAACTACATCGACCAGCACAAGGCGAAGGGGTAGTAACCCTACGTCCTGAAGCAACGCGCCGGGTGAAGTGTCCCCGGCGCGGCAGACGGCCGCGCTGAGTCGAGCGCGGCCGACCCGCCCCTGCGCGAACCGTCTCGCAGGGGCGCGCGGCCCCTTCTTAAAGGGACTCGCGCCGTCCGCACTCCTTCAGAGGAGCAGAAGCTTTGAAACGTCGCGTAGTGGTCACGGGCATGGGACTCGTCACCCCCTGCGGGCACACCGTCGGGGAGACATGGTCGGCGCTGATGTCGGGCAAGAGCGGCGTCGGCTACATCGAGAAGTTCGACACCGAGAAGTTCTCCGTCAAAATCGGCGCCGAGGTCAAGGGCTTCGACCCGCTTAAGTTCATCGAGAAGAAGGAGGCCCGCAAGATGGGCACCTTCATCCATTTCGCCGTCGCAGCCGCCGACGAGGCCGTCTACGACGCGGGGCTCGTCGAGCGCGGGCAGAAGCTCTACGACCGCTACGGCGAAGAGACCTCCTGGCGCATCGGCACCTACATCAGCAGCGGCATCGGCGATTTCTGGGCCATCGAGCGCGAGCACTCGAAGCTCTTAAACGACGGCCCGCATAAAGTCTCGCCCTTCTTCATCCCCTCGTCCATCGTCAACCTCGCGGCCGGTCAGGTCTCGATTCGCTTCGGCGCGAAGGGGCCGAACTCGGCGACGGCGACGGCCTGCTCGGCGGGCGCGCACGCCATCGGCGACTCTCTAAAGATTATCCAGCGCGGCGATGCCGACGTGATGATCTGCGGCGGGGCGGAGTCGGCGATTACGCCGATGTCGGTCGCGGGCTTCGCCGCGATGCGCGCGCTCTCGACGCGCAACGACGACCCCGAGCACGCCTCGCGCCCGTTCGAGCGCGACCGCGACGGCTTCATCATCGGCGAGGGCGCAGGGCTCTTGATTCTCGAAGAGCTTGAGTTCGCCAAGTCGCGCGGCGCGCGGATTTACGCCGAGCTGGTCGGCTACGGCATGACGGCCGACGCCTTCCATATCACGATGCCGGACGAGACCGCGTCGGGCGCGGTGCGCGTGATGAATATGGCTTTGAAGGACGCGGGCGTCTCGCCGGAGCAGGTCGGCTACGTCAACGCCCACGGGACTTCGACGCCGTACAACGACAAGTTCGAGACGCTGGCGATCAAGAAGACCTTCGGCGAGCACGCCTACAAGCTCGCGGTCAGTTCGACCAAGTCGATGACCGGCCACGCGCTCGGCGCCGCGGGCGGCATCGAAGCGGTCTTCTCCGTCCTCGCCATCCACGACGGGCGAATTCCGCCGACCATGAACTATTTCAACCCTGACCCCGAGTGCGACCTCGACTACGTCCCCAACGAGCCGCGACCGGCGCGCCTCGACTATGCGCTCTCGAACAGCTTCGGCTTCGGCGGCACGAACGCGGCGCTGCTCTTCAAACGCTTCGAAGAATGAATGGATTGATTCAACGGTTCATTGCGCCAATGGATCAATGAACCGTTGAGTCAATAAACCAATCCTTATGAAAATTGTCGTCTTAATGAAGCAAGTCCCGAACAAGGACGCCGTCCTGCGCGTGCGCGGGGACGGGAAGTGGGTTGAGGAGGGCGACCTGTCGTTCGAGGTGAACGAGTCGGACGGGTACGCGCTCGAAGAGGCTTTGCGGCTGAAGGAGAAGAAGGGCGGCGAGGTCGTCGTCGTCACGCTCGGGCCGCAACGCGCGAAGGCGGTCATCAAGGACGCGCTGGCGCGCGGCGCCGACCGCGCCGTCCACGTCGTCGCCGACGACTTCGCACAGGCCGGGGCGTTCGCCGTCGCCAAAGTGCTCGCGGAGGCCGTCCGGCCCGAGCAGCCCGACCTCGTACTCGCGGGCCTACAGTCCGACGACCAGGGCTTCGGACAGACGGGCGTTATCGCCGCGGAGCTTTTGGGTCTGCCGCACGCGACCATCGTCATCGACGTTGACTACTCGGGCGAGCAGTTGCGCGTGAAGCGCGAGTTGGAGAGCGGCTGGTATCAGTGGTACACGATGCAGACGCCGGCTCTTCTGACCATCCAGTCTGGCATCAGCCAGATTCGCTACGCCACGCTCAAGGGCATCATGGCCGCCAAGAAGAAGGAGATTCGCGAAGTCCAGCCGGCCATCGCCGCGGGCGACGCCGAGTTCCAGACGGTCGAGCGCGTCTACCTCCCGCTCAAGCAGAAGCAGACGCAGTTCCTCGGCGACGGCGACGCCAAGAAGGGCGCGGCGCAACTGGCCGAGAAGCTTCGCAACGAAGCGAGAGTTATTTAAGGAGTGAATAGTAAATGGTAAATGGTTCGCCATACAGTGAGGCGAGTCGTTTACCCTCCGAGCTTCTTAAGCTCTTAACCACTATTCACCATTCACCATTTACCAATTATGAGCAACGGAATACTCGTCTTCATCGAGCACCGACAGGGTGTCATCAACAAGAGTTCGTTCGAGGCTGTGGCCGCGGCGCAGCAGTTGGGCGCTGGTCTGGGGCAGGAAGTGACGGCGGTCGTCCTCGGCGCGGACGCGACGCAGGCGAACGAGGTCACGGGCTTTCGGCTTGCGGGCGTCGTCTCGGTCGAGAACCCGCGGCTGGCTGAGTACACGCCCGACGCGTACGCCGACGCCTTCGAGCAGGTCGTGCGCGCGCGCGACCCGCAGTACGTCATCTTCACGCACACGTACCTCGTGCGCGACTTCGCGCCGAAGCTCGCCGCGCGCTTCGGCAAAGGGCTCGTGAGCGACTGCATCCGCATGAAGGCCGAGGGCGGCAACGTCGTCTTCACGCGCCGTCTGTTTCAGGGCAAGATGGACGCGGACGTAGTGGCGCGGGGCGAGGGGACTGTGTTCGCGACCTTCCAGTCGGGCGCGTACCGCGGCGATCAGGCAGAGCGCGGCGAGGGCGCGGCGGTCGAGTCTTTGCAGGTCGAGGTCGGCGAGGTGCGCATGCAGCCGGAGGCGCCGTTCCAGGAGGTGAAGCAGGCCGTAGACCTCTCGAAGACGGACGTAATCGTCGCCGTCGGCCGCGGCATCAAGAGCCAGGAGAACATCGCGCTCGCGCAGAAACTTGCAGAGTTGTTGGGCGGCGACATCGCCGCGTCGCGTCCTATCTGCGATGCGGGGTGGCTGCCGATTGACCGGCAGATCGGCTCGTCCGGCCAGACGGTCGCGCCGAAGCTCTACATCGCGCTCGGCATCTCGGGCGCCATCCAGCACCTCGTCGGGATGAAGAACGCCGGGACCATCGTCGCCGTCAACAAAGACCCGGAGGCGCCCATCTTCGACATCGCCGACTACGGCATCGTCGGCGATCTGTTCGAGGTTGTGCCGACGCTGACCGAAGAGATTCAGAAGCTGAAGAGCTGAGTGTTTATCGCTTGGCATTTGACGGTAAGTTAGTTCAACACGTAAGCGCGGCTGACGTGAGAGTGGGCGCGGAGACTTGAATCATCTCCGCGCCCACTCTCACGTCAGCCGCGCTTACGTGTTGAAGAGCACCCACAGCGTCGCCGTTCAACTTTGTGCGGGTGCGGGCGGGAGTGGGGGCTCTTCCTCCTCCTCAGCCGCGCGGCGCGGGGCGCGCTCGACGCGGCTGGCACTCTCCCACGCCGTCAACTCAGTCTCGTTGCCCGCGTAGATGTTATGCACGATGGCGTCCAACTCGCGCACGGTCTCAAGTCCCTGCCGCGCCGCTTCCGCGAGGCTGGCCGTAGATGCCACGCGCGCGGCCCACGCTTCCGCCTGTCCGGCTGCGGCCTGTTCGACGGCGAGGATGCGAGCCTTGAGGTCGTTTACGAAGTCGGGGGCCATGCCGCGACTGACGAACGCTTCATCGAGCAGCACGGCCTCGGTTGAGAAGCCGCGGGCGAACGTGAGCCACGTCTCTCCGTCCCGTTTGGACGGGAGGCGGAACTTCTCTTTCGCCCCCGGGAACGAACGCGTCATGGAACGCGCGGTGCGGCTCATAGACTCCATCAACTCGTGTAAGGCTGCGTCGGCAAGATTCTTCTGAGCCGACTTCTCGCTGTAGGCGTGTGCGTACATGGACTGCTCGGCCGAGAACTTCTCCATGTTCACGACGGACGTGCCCACGATGACGTAGAGTTCGTGACCGCGCGAGTTCGCCGGGAAGGCGGCCGCGCGTTGTTGCCCGTGCTGGCGCACACGTCTCAGCATGTCCAGAATGCGTATTTCTGACTTCTTCATAAGGGTTCCTCCTTTGGGTAAGGCCAAAGAACGTGGCGGACATCCTTGTGGCGGGTCGGCGAGGTTGAGGGGGCGCTGTGACGAGGTACAGCGCGCGCAGTATACTCCTCCCGCGTTATGGCGCAAGACTTTTTTGCCGCGCGCGCTCTCCCCGCGCGGCACGTCCCGGCCTTCTGCCAGGCGCGCGCGGCCAAATCTCACGCCCGCGCGCTCAACTCGCGCGCACGCTCAGCCCTCTGAAACGTTCGCACACCTCTCTGAAACGTCCGCAAACCCCTCTGAATAACTCACAAACCTCTCTGAACAGTCCACGCACCTCTCTGAACCACTCGCAAAGCACTCTGAACAAGCCGCAAACCTCTCTGAACAACTCGCAAAGCTTTCTGAAACGTCCGCACACTCATTAGAAACGCCCGAAAAGTTAATTTTAGGGCTGAATCGGCCGACTTACAGGGTGGCGCTGGCATCGGCAAACGTTCAACTCCGTCAGAGAACTTTATAAAATTGAACGCTTCCCCGGTACTTTTAGCGTCAGGTAACTCAAGGTGAATTGGAAATTTAAATATTGTAATTCTCAGAGATAAGGGATATTGTCCTGCCGCTCAATCTCCTATCCTGAGCCTCATGAGTGTCTGAGAAATAGGGATGATCCGGAACGTTGGCATTCGCATTCGGCTTTCGCCGCCTCATTACGTAGTTCGACCGAATGATTCGGCTTTTGCCACCCTGTCACGTAGTTTTGCCGAACCACTCGGCTTTTCATGCGCCATTACGTAGTTCGACCGAATCAGTCGGCACAATAATAGTTAGCCATCATGAACGTGGTTCGCCACCACGGATGAAAATGAGCTTGAGTGCGCGTAAGCTAGGCGCGGCCATCGGCGGACAGAAGGTCGAAGCATCCTGGTGCCGCGAGCCCGTTAGTTAGCCTGACCGGAGAGCCTTGACAGGCACCACCCACTGTTGCCGCCCCGCGCGGGTGAGCACGCATAACAGACTCTTCAGAGCAGAAGGCTCTCCCGCCGATGGCCGTGGCGGAGGACGTGATGGAGATCATCTACCCGTGCTGCTGCGGCCTCGACGTGCATGCCAAGACCGTGGTCGCCTGCCTCATTAAGCAGGGGCGGAAGCAGACCCGCACCTTCTCGACGATGACGGATGACTTGCTGCGGCTCTCGGACTGGCTGGCGGGCGAGGGCTGCACGCATGTGGCGATAGAGAGCACGGGCGTCTACTGGAAGCCGGTCTTCAACATCCTGGAGGGGGTCTTAGAGGTGGTACTCGTCAACGCCCACCATGTGAAGGCCGTGCCGGGCAGGAAGACCGATGTCCGTGACTGTGAGTGGCTGGCCGACTTGCTGCGCCACGGGCTGCTGCGGGCCAGTTTCATTCCGCCGCCGGAGATTCGTGAACTGAGGGAGTTGGTGCGGTATCGCCAGACGCTGATCAAAGAGCAGGTCGCGGTCGCGAACCGGGTGCAGAAGTTGGTCGAGTCGGGCAACATCAAGTTGGCGCAGGTCGCTTCCGACGCGCTCGGCCTCTCCGGGCGTGCGATGCTGCGGGCGCTGGCCGCAGGCGAGACGGACGCGGCGAAGTTAGCTGGGATGGCACGCGGGCGGCTGCGGGCGCGGGAGGCGGAGTTGCGGCGCGCCTTGGAGGGGCGACTCACCGCGGCGCAGCGCTTCGTCCTCGGGGAGTTGCTTGGACGCTACGACGAGTTGGAGGCTGCCATCATGCGCGCCAGCGCGCAGATCACACGGGAGGTGGCCGAGAGCAATGACCCTTTTGTGCCGGAGGCGCTGAAGTTGCTCCAGACGATACCGGGGGTAGGTGAGCGCCTGGCCGAGACGATCATCGCCGAGATCGGGGTCGAGATGGGTCGCTTTGCCACGGACGCCCACTTGGCGAGTTGGGCCGGGATGTGTCCGGGCAATAACGAGTCGGCCGGCAAGCGCAAGAGCGGCAAGACGACGAAGGGGAGTGTCTACTTACGCGCGGCGCTGGTGCAGGCGGCGTGGGCGGCCTCGCACACCAAGCAGACCTATTTGGCGGCGCAGTATCGGCGGCTCGTCAAGCGGATGAGCAAGAAGAAGGCGCTGGTGGCGGTGGGGCACAGCCTGTTGGTGATCGTCTATCATGTGCTGAAGAACCGGGCGAGCTATCAGGAGCTTGGCGGCGACTACTTCGACCGCCAGCACGTCGAGGTGCAGCGAGCGCGGCTCATCCGTAAGCTGGAAACGCTGGGTCTAAAGGTCACGGTCGAGGAGTTACCGCAAGCCGCATAGCTCCCCTTACCCACTATTTTCATAACAGCTGCTTTCGATTATGAAATTCTTGAAGCGCCATCCGCTTATCTTCGGACTCTCGGTGGCCGTCCTTTGCTTCGTGGTGTGTACGGCCCTCGGCTTCGGTGTCAGCGTCCTGGTGACCAAATCTATCGCCGCAGGGGTGAGGGAGACGGCCCCTAACGACCCGCTCGACGGCCTGCCCTTTATCACGCTGGGAATTTTGTTCGGCGGCGCCGGCTTCGGGCTACTCGCCGGTCTGATTATGGGGTGCGTCACCTACCAGAGGTACAGCGAGTGAGGGTACCGTATCATCATCACGACGCAGCTAACAGGACATGATACAAGTCCCGGCGTCCGGTGTATGATGCTCACGCCTCGCGAGAGACGTGAGGGAGATAGGGCGAGGGTCGGATGCCGTTGTGGGCCAACGCAGAGCAGAGCCCGGCTAACAGTGTGACCTGTCCGTAAGCCCTTGCCCGAATCATGGAGTGGGACTACCTGATCCCGAATAGGAGCGTGGAGGTACACCGGACACGCTCTCCCTCATTGGCCTTCATCGAGGTGGGAGACATCATCACGACCGAGCTGCGGCTGCTGGTGAGCCTGGCTCGGAGTAGTGTCATCACTTGTCTATTGACTTTGCATAGGAATGGCATGCAACCCGACCGCCGACACGCGGGATTTCAAGTAAATCGAATCACATGGGGCGGCGGGTGATGCCGAGCATTAGATTGCTGTCGAGCATAATGAATCGAGAAGCGATTGTAATGGAACTTTCACCCCAGGATTACGAGTTGATCGAGAGGGCAAAACAGACCTTCGATAAGCTGTATCTCAAAGACATTCATGAAGTCGCGGCGGCGGTTCGCACGGCCTCCGGGCAGGTCTTCACGGGCATCCACATCGAAGCCGATGTCGGCTTTGCCGACGTTTGCGGGGAGGTGGCCGCGATCTGCGTGATGGTGAGCGAGGGCAGGAGAGATTTGCAAAGTATCGTTGCGGTCTCACGGAACGATCAAGGCGTATACGAGATTTGGGCGCCGTGCGGGCGGTGCCGCGAGGTCATCAAAGATTTTAACCCCGAAGGGTGGGTAATTGTGGGGGCACTCGATAAGCCGTATAAGCTCACCGTTTCCGAACTGCTTCCCCTTCACTCAAAGATGAATAATCAAGTGTGACCGTACTATGTACAGCAGAGGAGCCTTGCAAACGCAATCTAACACGGCATGCACCCGACCGCCGACACGAACACTCTCAAATTCCTGATAGGATGCGGGGCGGCGGGTGATGCGCGACGTTAGGAGTGCTTTGTCTTGGCTGGCAGCTTGGCGGGCAGGTCTAGCTGGTCATCAATCAGAACGTCCGTAATCACGTTAACCGCCCGCGCATATGCCAACAGCACAGGTAAGGGCGGCTCATTCTTGCCTAGTTCAAACTCCGAAATCCTCGCGGCTACCATCTCCGCCTCATATCCTAGACGCCTTAGCATCTCACTCTGAGACAGCCCCAACGCCTCCCTGATTTGTAGAAGCTTCTCGGGGAGACGGTTCGGCCTCATGCGCGCCCGCTTCCCCATCAGGAGTTACCTCCCGACAGGTACAGCTTGTGTCCACACGTATTTATGTGTCGACTGTCTTTGCGTAAACGATTCACCGTGAGTAGAGACCTCTCATGCTCAACGGCGATGCTCATCTCTCTGGCGGTTGAGGGTGAGCTACGCTACGCATCCGGCCGTTGCCTTACGTTTTCAAAGACTAAATCGGAAAGGAAGATACCACATGGGTATTTTGGTTGGCTAAAGGTAACGGGGGTGCGCTTGGGCATCGCACCCTCGGGCACGCCCGGTCTCACCAGGGCTGTGCCGCCGGGCCGCACGCGCGGTGAAGTCGCGTGCGGCCCCTCCACTTTTGAGGCAGGCTTATAGCGGCGTTCACATGAATGTGCCTCGTCCGCCGGGAGTCACATTCGAGTGAGCGCCGCTATACTTCAGCCCGGCAGATTCTTCAAATCATTCAACACCTCGCCCGGCTTCCATTCGTTCCCGCGATAAATCTTAAGTAACTTACCCTCCGGTGTGACGACGGCCGTCCTTAACGAGTGGATGACCTGATCGCCCTCGGCCTTGTATGTCAGCCCGAAGAACTCCGCCAGCCGCCTGACCTCGGCCGCCTCTCCCGTGGCGAAGTCCCAGTTGTCGAACCTGCCGCCCGCGTAGGTTTTGCCGTAAGCCTTGAGCACCGGCGGGCGGTCGTACTCCGGGTCGAGGGTCACGCTCAGAAGATGCGTGCGCTTCCGCAACGCTTCGTCCGCGAGGATGGCGGAGTTGAGTTGCGCGAAGTTGGCGCTCAGCAGCGGGCACTGGTCGGGCAGAGGACAGCGCGTGTAGATGAAGTTGACGACGAGCGCGCGCCCTCTGAACTGCTTCGGGCCGAAGGGGCGTCCGTCCTGGTTGAAGAGTTTCACGTCGGGCACTTCGGCGCCGGGTTGCGGCTCGTTCGAGCCCGCGGGCGGCGTCACAGGGCCGCCGGATAGACCCTTCGTGACGACGAGGCTGTCGAGCCAGTAGCCGTCGTCGGTGATGACGAGTGAAGCCTGCAACTGGTCGCCCGCCTCCAAGACCTTCAGCGCCTCTGCGTCGCGGACGGGGAAGTCCATCGTCATGGCGCCCATGTAGCCCTTCACCTCCTCGTGATCGACCGACACCTCGCCCTTCGCACGGTCAACCGCGATGACCCTACCCTTCAACTCGTAGCGTTGCTCGTTCGCGGGTTTCGTTGAACAGCCGTAGAGAAGGAGGGACGCGAACAGTGCGGCCGTCAGCGTCCGTCGGAGTCTGCGGGGGGAGTCATGCATGTGGCGATTGTGTCGCAGCCGCGCGGCCGCGCGCAACCGCGGCGGGTCGGAAGGCGCCCTGTCACGCGCGCCGCGCGAGTTGTGCTAGGATGTCGTTCAACCTCCGATGGAAACAACAGCACAGCCGAACGCGGACACGAAGGCGAGCAGGCTCGACGGCGCGCGCGTGGCCGCAGAGATCAAGCGCGAGGTGGCGGAAGAGGTCGAGCGGCTGCGGCGTGAGCATAATGTTACGCCGCGGCTCGTAACCGTCCTTGTCGGCGACGACCCTGCGTCCGCCGTCTACGTGCGCAACAAGGTGCGCACGTGCGAGGAGTTGGGGCTCGCCTCCGAGTATCATCATCTGCCCGCGGACACGTCCGCCGGGCGCCTTCTGGAGATGGTCGCCGGGTTCAACGCGCGCGAAGACGTTGACGGACTGCTCGTGCAACTCCCGCTCCCCAGGCACATGGACGAAGCGGCTGTTATCGAGGCCATCGACCCCTCGAAGGACGTGGACGGCTTCCACCCCGTCACGGTCGGGCGCATGATGCAGCGGCGGCCGACCCTGCTCCCCTGCACGCCCGCCGGCATCATCGAACTGCTCGTGCGCGAGGGCGTGCAGATCGCGGGCGAGCGCGCCTGCGTCGTCGGGCGGAGCAACATCGTGGGGCGACCCGTCGCCGAGCTGCTTCTGCAAAGGGACGCGACCGTGACCATCTGCCACTCGCGCACGGGCCGACTGCCCGAGGTGACGAGGGAGGCCGACATTCTCGTCGTCGCCATCGGCCGCGCGGGCTTTATCCGCGGCGAGCACGTGAAGCCCGGCGCGACCGTTATCGACGTGGGCATGAACCGCTTGACGGATGCGGACGAGGTCAACGAACTCTTCGGCGACGAAGCGCCGCGCCGGCTGGAGACTTTGAACAAGCGCGGCTACACGCTCGTCGGCGACGTGCATCCGGCCGAGGTCGAGCGCGTCGCCGGGCGGCTCACGCCTGTCCCCGGCGGCGTCGGTCTGCTTACGGTGGCGATGCTGATGAAGAACACCGTCAAGGCCGCGCGTCTACGCCGCGGGTTGTAGTCTTTAACTCTTATGTTGAGGGTCGGGCTGACCGGGTCGATTGCAGTTGGTAAGTCTTTCGTCTCCGGCGTGCTGGCGGAGCTGGGGTGCCGCGTGGTGGATGCGGACGTGGTGGCGCGGCGCGTGGTGGAGCCGGGCGCCGAAGGGTTGCGCAGAATCGTCGAGGCGTTCGGCGAATGGGTCTTGAGGCCGGACGGGACGCTCGACCGGGCCGCGGTCAGCGCGGTCATCTTTAATGACGGGACGAAGCGCGAGCTTATCAACTCGCTGCTGCACCCGCTCATCATCGCGGAGCAGGACGAGCTGTTGCGGCGTTGGGAGCTTGAAGAGCCGCGGGGCGTCGGGGTCGTGGACGCGGCGCTGTTGATCGAGTCGGGCGGGCACGGACGTTTCGACAAGCTGGTCGTCGTTCATTGTCGCCCCGAGGTGCAGCTCGAACGTCTGATGCGGCGCAACAACTTCTCGCGCGAGGAGGCCGCCGCGCGCATCAGTGCGCAGATGCCGCAGGAGGAGAAGCTGCGGTACGCGGACTTTAAGATAGATACTTCAGGGAGCTTTGAGGAGTCGCGCAGGCAGACCGAAGAGGTCTATGCGGAACTACGCAGGTTAGCCGATGAGAGTCGCCGGGAAAAAAATCCCCAGACGTAGACGCTTGATGCGCGCGCGCGGCGTGAGGCTGTGGCTGTCGCTCGTCTTGTCGTCCGCGTTGCTGTTCGGCGGTTGCTTCCGGGAGCAGAAGGGGGAACGTTTCTACGGGAAGGCCGTGGTGCCCGCGGCGCAGGAGTTTCGTTGGAGTGACGGCGGGCTCCCTAAAGTCTTCGACCCGGCACGCGCGGCGGCCCCGCCCGACACGGACGCGGTGCGCGCGCTCTTCGAGGGGCTGACCGATTACGAGCCCGGGACGCTGCGCCCCGCGCCCGCGGTCGCCAGCCGCTGGGAACCTACTGAGGGCGGGCGGCGCTGGACGTTCCATCTGCGCGAGGGCGCGCGCTGGACGAACGGCGACCCTGTGACGGCGCAGGACTTCGTGCGTTCGTGGCGGCGTACGCTCCACCTCGGCGAGCGCGCGCCGCACGCCGCTCTGCTTTCAAACATCGAGGGCGCGGAGTCGCTCACGACTCAGGCAAACGGAGACGAGCAGGCCGGCCCGCAGGTTGTAGATGAAGCGGCTGCGGTCAAACGTTCACGCGAGGGCGAGGTGGCGAAGGGCGCGGGTGCGAAGCAGACGCAGAGGCCGCAGTCTTTCGGGGTGGTCGCGCTCGACGCGCGGACGTTGCGTGTGACGCTCAGGCGGCCGGACATGAACTTCCCGGCGCTCGTCGCGCACCCGGTCTTTCGTCCCGTGCATGAGCTGAGCCCCGAGGCCATGTTGCCCGACCTGCTTGACGAGCAGAGGCAGAGCGGCACGGTATCGGAGCCGGGCATCGTGACCAACGGCGCCTTCAGCCTCTCGCGCCTCGCGGGCGACAGCGTCGAACTGGCGCGCGCCGAGAGCTACTGGGACGCCGCCTCCGTGCAACTCGAACGCGTGCGCTTCGTCGCGAGCGGTGACACAGAGTCCGCGCTCGCCGCCTACCGCGCGGGCGAGGTCGATGTCGTCTCGAACGCGGCGGTCGAGCCTCTGGCCGTCAAGCTGCTCACGCCCTACGAAGACTTCCGGCGCGAGACCTTCGCCGCGCTCAACTACTACCGCTTCAACACCGCCCGCCCGCCCTTCGACGACGTGCGCGTGCGCCAGGCGCTCGCCTTCGCGCTCGACGTGGAGCGCCTGAGCAATGACACACTCGGCGGCGCGACCGAGCCAACGCGCACCTTCATCCCCGCACAGGAGGAGACGGGCGGGGAAGTGAACGGCACCTCGGGGCTCGAACACAACGTCGAGCGCGCGCGGAAGCTGCTCGAACAGGCCGGCTATCCCGGCGGCGAGAACTTCCCGCGCGTGCGCCTGCTCATCAACCGCAACGAGCAGCAGCGGCTCGTCGCGCAGGCCGTCGCGCGCATGTGGCGCGAGGCGCTCGGCATCGAAACCGAGATCGTCGTCCGCGTGTGGGAGGAGTACGAGGCGATGCTCCGCACCGGCGACTACGACGTGGCGCGGCGTAGCCTCGTCATGCAGACGACCGACGAGGAGACGAACATGCGCCAGCTCTTCGGCGAGGTCGGCGACGCTGAAACAATCGCGCCCGAGGCCGAGACGACGCCCTCGGCGACGCCCGCCGACACGCCGGCCGGCGTCGAAGGGCAGGGCGAAGCCACAGCGCGGGCGCAGGCGCGCCCAACGCCCGCGGCCCTGACGGAGGCACAGGCGTTGAGGGAACTGCCGGCCATCCCGCTCCATTTCGCCTCCTCCTACGCGCTCGTCAAACCCTACGTCGATGGATTCGAGTCGAACCTTTTGGACGCGCCGTCGCTCAAGCACGTCCGTATCAATCGCGACTGGCGACCGCCCGCGGCCGAGCGTTCCGCGCGGGTCGCGCGCGCCGCGAAACCTTAAGACCCCGACGCGCGAACGTGCAACTGTCAGAGACTCGCGGCGCATCGTTACAGTCGAGTCACTTCATCCTTGATTGACCCCGCGCGGCGTGATAAGTTCGGGGTCGGTTCGTTAAGTCGAACATTTTATCTACGACCCCCAAGCCCCGAACCCCGCGCCGCCCCGTTCTCGGTTGAAGCAGGAGTACATACGGCCATGACCGAAGGAAAGTCCGCGCGCTTTCTGACCCTCGCCCTCGTCGCCTCCGTTCTCTTCGGCGCCTGCGCGCAGCAGGTCAAGAAGGGCGACTTCTTCGGCAAGATCGAACCGCCCTCGGGCCAGACGCTCCGCTACATCTCCGGCGCCGAGCCCGAGTCGCTCGACCCGCAGATGACGACGGGGCAGCCCGATGCGCGCATCGCCATCGCGCTCTTCGAGGGGCTCGTCGAGTACCACCCGAAGACGATGGACCCCATCCCGGGCATCGCCGAAAGCTGGAAGCCGAACGGCAACGGGAGCGAGTACACCTTCTTCCTGCGCCGCGACGCGAAGTTCTCGAACGGCGACCCGATCACCGCGCGCGATTTCGTCTACACCGTGCGGCGCGGCCTGCGCAAGGAACTGGCCTCGCGCGTCTCGGCCTTCGCCTGGGACATCAAGTACGCCGAAGCCTTCAACACCGGCGGCGCCTTCGTCCGCGACCCGCAGTCGGGACGCTTCCTCGTCGCCTCCGAGGCCGCGCCACCCGCCGAGGGTGCGCAGGTCGCGCAGGCGGTCTCGGGCGAAGACGTGGCGCCCGACACGGAGTTTCACCGGCGCATACACGAGCCCGAGCGGCTCGTCGTCCCGGCGGACGAGGCAGACAGGGCGAAAGCGTTCAAGGCCAATCCGAAGCTCGCCGGTCTGGTCGAGGGCAAGGAGTTCGTCCCGGTCAAGCCCGAGGACGTGGGCATCGAAGCCGTCGATGACTACACGCTGCGCTTCACGCTCCGCCAGCCCGCGCCCTACTTCATCGGCCTCGTCCAGCATCAGTTCTTCCGCGTCCTGCATGAGAAGACCATCGAGAAGTACGAGAAGAACTGGACGAAGCCCGGCAACATGGTGTGCAGCGGCTCGCACATGCTCGCTGAGCACACGCCCTACAACCAGATCGTCGTCGTCAAGAACCCGAACTACTGGGACGCCGCCCACGTCCGGCTGGAGAAGATCACCTTCTACCCGCTCGAAGATCAGACGACGATGATGAATCTCTATAAGGCGGGCGACGTGGACGCGACCTACAACCACAGCGTCCCCGCGTCGTGGCTCAAGGCCGGCGTGCGCTACGTCAAGGACTACATGGACGCGCCGGAGAATGGCTCGGTCTACTGGACGTACAACGTGAAGGTGCCTCCCGTCGATGACAAGCGCGTGCGCAGGGCGCTCGCGATGGCCATCGACCGCGACGCGCTGGAAAAGTTCCGCGTGGTCTCGAAGGCGAACGAGGTCTTCGTCCCGCGGGGCATCCTGAACGGCTACCCGAGCCCGGAGGGCCTCAAGTTCGACGTGGAGGCCGCGAAGAAGTTGCTGGCCGAGGCCGGTTACAAGGACGCGTCGGGCAAGTTCGACCCGGCGAAGTTCCCCGTGGACAAGCTCGACATCACTTACAACACGAGCGAGTCGAACCGGCAGGTCGCGGAGTTCGTGCAGGCGCAGTGGAAGCAGAACCTCGGCATCACGATCCCGCTGCACGCCGTCGAGACGAAGACTTTCTTCCCCATGCGCGCCCGGCTCGAATACAAGGGCATCGCGGGCGGCGCCGGCTGGTCGGGCGACTACATGGACCCGAACACCTATCTCAGCCTCTTCACCAACGCGGCCGGCGACAACAACACGGGCTGGAGCGACCCGAAGTTCACCGAGATGGTCAACGCCGCCAACCGCGAGCCCGACCAGGCGAAGCGTTACGCGATGCTCTCGAAGGCCGAGGCGTACCTGCTCGACGCGGCGCCCATCATCCCGCTGACCAAGCCCGCGACGAGCTGGATGAAGAAGCCATACGTGAAGGGGCTCTACCCGAACCCGGGGACGCTCCACGCCTGGAAGTTCGTCTACATCGAACACGACCCGGCCAAGTGGGATCAGGGGATGCCCGACATGACCGACCCGGAGCTGGCCGGGCTGAAGGAGTAGCCGGATGAGGTTCCGCTTCGTCCTCCGCCGAATGCTCGTGACCGTGCCGATGGTGCTCGTCGTCATCTCGCTGACGTGGGCGCTCATCCGGCTCGCGCCCGGCAACTTCTACGACAGCGAGCGCACGCTCCCGCCCGGGATCGAGAAGAACATCCGCGCCAAGTACGGGCTGGACGACCCCTGGTACAAGCAGTACGGCAAGGTGATGCGCAACATCCTGAGCCTCGACTTCGGCAACTCGCTCCGCTACGAGACCGAGACGGTCAACGACGTGCTGCTGCGCACGGTGCCGGTCTCGGCCGCCATCGGGACGTGCGCGTACCTGCTGGCGCTCCTCGTCGGGACGACGCTGGGAACCATCGCGGCGCTCAAACAGAACTCAAAGTTCGACTACGCAGCGATGGGTCTCTCGATGCTCGGCATCAGCATGCCGAACTTCGTGTTGGGGCCGATCCTCGTCCTTATCTTCTCGCTCACGCTCTACTGGCTGCCGCCCGCGCGCTGGGGCGGGTTCCCCTCGTGGAACATGGTGCTCCCCGTCCTGACGCTCTCGGCCATCTACATGGCCTACATCGCGCGGCTGACGCGGGCAGGGATGCTCGAAGTTCTGCGCTCGGACTATATCCGCACGGCGCGCGCGAAGGGCCTGACCGAGCGGCAGGTTGTGATGCGCCACGCTTTGCGCGGGGGGCTCCTGCCGGTCGTCTCGTTCACCGGCCCTGCGCTCGCCATCCTGATTACGGGCACGGTCGTCGTCGAGCGCATCTACGCGCTGCCGGGCCTCGGGACCTACTTCATCAACGCGAACCTGAACCGCGACGAGCCGCTCATCCTCGGCATCGTCGCCTTCACCTCGATCCTCGTGCTGGTCTTCAACCTTCTGGTCGACATCGCCTACGGCTTCATCGACCCGCGGATACGCTACTGAAGAGATGAGCGACGAGAGAACACCGCAGGTGCCGACCGAAGAGGGGCGCTCGCAGCCGCAAGACCCGTGGGCCGCGGGCGAGCCCGCGTTTACGCCGAGGGGCACGCCGCCGAGCGCCCCCGTCGCGGCGCGGAGCGGCGCCGAGATACACGCCTTCCCAGAGACGGCCGTCGGCGAGGGCGACGTGCGCACTGCGGACGCGTCGGCGGCGCCCGCGCGCGGCACGTCCCTGTGGAGGGACGCCTGGAAGCGCCTCTTGAAGAACAGGCTGGCCGTCTTCGGCATGTTCGTCGTGGGCTTCATCGCCGTCGCGGTGCTGATCGGCCCGTGGATCATCAAGGCGACGACGGGCTTCACCTACGACTACATGCCGCCCGGTCAGCAGCAGTCCTATCCGCCGTTCACGGCGCCCGACGGCACCTTCTCTGCGGCGCACCCGATGGGGACGGACTCGGCGGGGCGCGACATGCTGGCGCGCGTGCTACAGGGCGGGCGCATCTCTTTGATGGTGGGCATCATCGCGACCTTCGTCTCGATTCTCATCGGCGTCATTTGGGGGGCGACCGCAGGCTACCTCGGCGGCAAGATTGACGACCTGCTGATGCGCATCGTGGATGTGCTCTACGCCATCCCGTACATGATGGTCGTCATCGTGCTGCTGGCCTTCTTCGGCGGCCGTTCGCCGTTGCAGCAGATATTCCTGCTCTTCGCGGCGCTCGGCGCGGTCTCGTGGCTGACGATGGCGCGCATCGTGCGCGGTCAGGTCATCTCGCTCAAGAACCAGGAGTACGTGCTGGCCGCGCGCGCGACGGGTGTCTCGACGCCGAAGATTATCTTTCGCCACATCGTGCCGAACGCTCTGGGGCCGGTCATCGTCTACGCGACGCTGACCATCCCATCGGTGATGTTGCAGGAGGCGTTCCTCTCGTTCCTCGGCCTCGGCGTGCAGGCGCCGTACGCGTCCTGGGGGAGCCTCGCGCAGGAGGGTATCCAGAACATCGCGGTCTTCCCGTGGCAGCTCATCTTCCCGGGCGTGACGATGGCGTTGACGCTCTTCTCGCTCAACTTCTTCGGCGACGGCCTGCGCGACGCGCTCGACCCACAGATGCGGAAGTTCTAAAGACAGTAAATAGTGAATAGTCGTTGAGAGTTGCGAGCGGTGAGATATTAAGCCAATGCTAAGCCGAAACGACTTCCATTTACCATTTACTATTCACGATTCACCAAAGAGATGAGCCAGAACGGCATATTGCTTTCGGTCAAAGACCTGCGGACGTACTTCGAGACGGAGGACGGCACCGTGCGGGCCGTGGACGGCATCAGCTTCGACCTGAAGCGGGGCGAGACGCTCGGGATAGTGGGCGAGTCGGGGTCTGGGAAGTCTGTGACGAACCTGTCGGTCATCCGCCTCATCCCGAGCCCGCCGGGCAAGATAGTCTCGGGCGAAGTGCTCTTCCACGGGCAGGACATCCTGAGCCTGCCGGAGGACGAGGTGCGGAAGATTCGCGGCAAGCGCATCAGCATGATCTTCCAGGACCCGATGACCTCGCTCAACCCCTTCATGCGTATCTCCAAACAGTTGATGGAGATTACGCGGCTCCACCTCGGCCACACCAAAGAGCAGGCGTACGAGCACGCCGTCAAGATGTTGGAGACGGTCGGCATTCCCGATGCGCGCGCGCGCGTCGGCTCTTACCCGCACGAGTTCTCGGGCGGGATGCGCCAGCGCGTGATGATCGCGATGGCCCTCGCCTGCGAGCCCGAGTTGCTCATCGCCGACGAGCCGACGACCGCGCTCGACGTGACCATCCAGGCGCAGATTCTCGAACTCATCAAGGAGCTGAAGCGAGAGACGGGCACCAGCGTCATCCTCATCACGCACGACCTCGGTGTCGTCGCCGGCATGACCGACCACATCATCGTCATGTACGCCGGCAAAGTCTTCGAGCGGGCGCCCACGCGCGAGCTGTTCGAACGGCCCGGCAACCCTTACACGAAGGGGCTGCTGAAGTCCGTCCCCGATCCCGCGCACGAGGAGGGGACTGAGCTGTACCAGATTCCCGGCCTCCCGCCCGACGTGGCGCACCTCCCCGTGGATCAGTGCCCGTTCGCCGAGCGCTGCTACCGCGTCGAAGATATTTGTCGAAAGGAGTTCCCGCCCTTCGTCCAGCTCAACGCGGAGCACTTCTCGCTCTGCCACTTCGCCGAAGAGGTCTACAAAGAGTCGCTCTCTGCGCGCGGCGGCGGGGGAGACCCGGACGGGGTGAACTTACAAGGGGGTGCGGGGCGATGACGACGCGCGGCGTGCCTGCGGGTTTGCAACTGACGGGGGGCGTGCCGGTCGGCTCGCGTTTCCACGGCGGAGAGCCGCCGGCGGGCGGGCCGGGGCGCGAGCCGCTCATCTCCATCCGCGAGCTGAAAGTCCACTTCGACCTCGGCGGCGGTACCGTCTTCGACAAGATGATCGGCGGCTCCGCCGTCCGGCGCGTCGTCAAGGCCGTGGATGGAGTCTCGCTCGACATCTACCCCGGCGAGACGCTCGGGCTCGTCGGCGAGTCCGGCTGCGGCAAGTCAACTCTGGGCCGCGCGCTGCTGCGCCTGACCGAGCCGACCGGGGGCCAAGTGCTCTTCCGCGGGCGCGACCTCGCGCGGCTCTCGAAGCGCGAGATGCGCGGCCAACGACGCCACCTCCAGATGATCTTTCAAGACCCTTACGCGTCTCTGAACCCGCGCATGACGGTCTCGCAGATTATCGGCGAGCCGCTCGGCACCTTCGGCCTCGGCGGGCGCGGAGCGGAGCGCGAGGGGCGCGTGCGCGAGCTGATGCAGACGGTGGGTCTGAGCCCCCGGTTCCTCAAGCGCTACCCGCACGAGTTCTCCGGCGGCCAGCGCCAGCGCATCGGCATCGCGCGGGCGCTCGCGGCCGACCCCGACTTCGTCGTCGCCGACGAGCCCATCTCGGCCCTCGATGTCTCCATCCAGGCGCAGATCATGAACCTGATGGAGCGGCTCCAGCGCGAGCGTGACCTGACGTACCTTTTCATCTCCCACGACCTGCGCGCCATCCGCCACGTCTCCGACCGTGTGGCCGTCATGTACCTCGGGAAACTGGTCGAGCTGGCCGACGCCAAAGTCATCTACCGCGACCCCCTGATGCCCTACACGAAGGCGCTCATCTCGGCCGTCCCCGTGCCCGACCCCGCGGTCGAGGCCGCCCGCAAAAGGATAGTTCTTCAGGGCGACGTGCCCTCGCCCATCAACCCGCCGCCGGGCTGCCGCTTCCACACGCGCTGCCCGTGGGCCATCGAGCAGTGCAAAGAGGTCGTGCCCCCTCTGGCCGAGATTAAACCGAACCACTTTGCGGCCTGTATCCGCATCAGCCCGGAAGAACCTGACATCGAAAGGGTGGCGCCGGGCGACGCGCCGGGCCTGCGCGGCACGGGTCGCGTCATCGCGCAGTGAAACTCCCCCGTCATTAGTAGTTTAAACACAGGTGACAAGGTCGCAGACGCCCTTTTTGTGCGCGTGCCGCCCCGGGTCTGCCTTGAGCCTTGTCTATTGCCGTGCGGGCAAATATACTGCGGTAGGAGGATGGTGGCGCCGTTCGGTGCTCCCGCTCTCTCAGAGATTCACCTGCTCCCGACGGGCCACCCCCGCTTACGCAGTCGAACCTCCCTCCGTCCGCAACTCGAAGTCCGTAGATCGTGCCGCGACAGCTAATGGACAACACCACCCCGCCCCAAGTGGGTGCTGCCCAGAGCAAAACTTCCGCCGTGTTGCCACACGGGTGGGCGGAGGTGCAGGAGGGGCTCGCCTCGTCGTCGGGGCTTGCCATCCTGCTCGTCGAAGGCCGACAGCCGCCCGCCTTAGCGGTCTCCAACAACAACTCCATCTGTCAGGCGTTTCAGTCCTCGCACGCGCACGCGCACCTCTGCCAGTCCGATTGCGGCGAAGGCCACGCGCGCGCCGTGAGTGAGGGCGGCGCCGTACATTACCGCTGCCACGCGGGGCTCAACTGCTTCGTTGCGCCCGTGAATCTGGGGACGGAGGCGCCGCTGTCCGTCATCGGCGGCCGCTGCTTCCTGCGCGTCGCCGACTACCGCGCGCTGGCCGAGCGCATACGCGCGGGCGACCTCTCCAACCTGCTCTCGGCCGAACTGTTCGGCAACGTCATCTTCGCCTCGCGCCAGGATTTGGACGCGCTGGTCGCGCGCGTCGAGCAGGCGGCAGAGTCGTTCACGCAGCAGAAGGGTGGGCGCGGCAACTCTCCGGAGCAGCCCGCGGTCGAGGTCTCGCACACGGCCGGCGCCGACGGCATCCCGGGCGAGCTGCTCGTCAAGGGCGGCGGGGAGGCCGCGCGACACGCGACGAACGGACACCACCCCTCGGAGCCGAAGGCCGCGAGGTCGAAGCCTGATGAGCGGGTTGAAGAGATGCCCGTCCGGGCAGAGGCCGCGGCCTTGCAGACGCAGGGCGGCGCGGCGTTGACGCCGAACACCGTGGCCGACACACACGTACACACGACGCGCGGCTCGCAGGCGGGCGGCTCTCTGGACGAGGCGTGCCGCAGGGCCGTCAAGACTCTCTCGGAAGACTACGGCGTCGAGTCGCTCGCGCTGCTCCTGCGCACAGACGACAGCTTCTACGCGACGTGCGTCACCGGCCTCTTCGAGAAGAAGCCGCCGCGCGTCGCCCTCAAGCCGAAGGAGATCAAGCTCCTGCTCGCCGCGACAAAGGGCTACTCCATCGCCGTCCCCGTCGGCGGGCGCACCGGCCCGAAGCACGAGGAGGCGGTCGAGCTCTTCCCGCTCGTCGTCGGCGAGGAGATCAAGGGTGCGCTGCTCGTCGGCGACGCAGACCTCGACGACGGGCAGCGCCGCGCGCTCGCCGAGTTCTGCCGCGACATCTCGATGCCGCTTGAGTTGAGCCGCCTGCGCGAGGAGTTGGAGCGCAGAGTCCGCGCCGCCACGCACCTGCGCGCCTTCTCGGAGATCGTCAACTCCGCGCGTCCCGAGGACGCCTACACGACCATCCTGCGCCACTCGGCCGAGCTGCTGAAGGCGGAGCGCGGCTCGCTGCTCCTCTTCGACGAGCGCGCGGGCGAGCTTTCGGTCAAGGCGGCGCTCGGCCCGCGCGCCGACGTGACGCGCGAGACGCGCGTGCGTATCGGCGAGGGAGTCGCCGGCGCCGTCATGCGCGAAGGGCGACCGGCGGTCGTGCGCGACGTGTCGAAGGTCTCGGGCTGGAACGCTGATTCGACCTCGGAGCGGAGTTACAAGACGAAGTCCTTTATCAGCTATCCCATCAGCGTCGGCGGGCGCAAGGTCGGCGTGCTGAACGTGACGGACAAGGCCGGCGGCGGTGCGTACGACGAGCTCGACCTCAACCTGCTCGACATGATTGCGCCGCAGATGGCGCTCGCGCTCGACCGCGTCGAGTGGCACAGCAAGGCCACGCAGTTTCAACTGCTCTCCATCACCGACCCTTTGACGGGGCTCGTCAACCGGCGCTACCTCGAAGAGCGTTTGCAGGAGGAGTTGGAGCGCTCGAAGCGCCATCGCTTCTCGATGAGCTTCATGATGGTGGACATCGACGACTTCAAGGCTTACAACGACGCGCACGGCCACCAGGCCGGCGACCTCGCGCTGGAGATGACGGCGCAGTGTCTGAAGACCGCGCTCCGCTCGGCCGACGTGGCGGCGCGCTACGGCGGCGAGGAGTTCAGCATCCTCCTCCCACAGACTGGCCTCGACGAGGCCCGCACCATCGGCGAGCGCATCCGCCGCCGCATCGAGCGCACGCAGTTTCCACACGGCCAGACGCAACCGCAGGGCGCCGTCACAGTCACCATCGGCGTCTCCTCCTTCGGGGCAGAACTGGACACGCCGGCCGAGATCATCCGCGCGGCCGACCGCGCCCTCTACGCCGCTAAAGCTCGCGGCAAGAACTGCATCGAGGCTTACGAGCCGAAGAAGCGGAAGGCCGCGGGCACGCAGGGCAAGGAAGCGCGGCGCGAGGAGGGCGCCGGAGAAGGCTGAAGACGGGATGCCGGTCAGGACCCCCAGACACAGGCGCATACTCGCGCGCGTCGCTCCCGAACACTTCGTCGGGCGCGTCGAACAACTGCGCGAGCTGACCGCACTGGGCTCCACGCGCGCCGAGCAGAAGGGCGTCCTCCTCTTCGGCGCGCCGCAGTCTGGCGTCTCGGAACTTTTAAGACAGACCTTCGACGAGCTGTTCCGACAGCGCGGCGGCCCCGCGCCCGTCTACTACGCCTTCGCGCGCGCGGACGCGGCGACAACCGCTGCCGCGCGCCGCTTTCTCCAGACGTTTTTGACGCAGGTCGTGGCACACCGCCGAGACGATCCGGCGCTCGTCTCGGCCACGCCGACTCTGCGCACGCTGCTCGACCTCGCCGCGCCGCAGGACTACGTGTGGGTCGAGCGCCTGATTCAGGACTTCGAGCGCGCGCAGGGGGAAGGGGACGAGCGCGCACTCGTCCGGCTCTGCTTGAGCGCGCCGCAGCAGGCCGCCGCACAGGGCGTCCGTGCGGTCATCATGTTCGACGAGATACACGCGGCCGAATCTTTGCGCGGCGAAGTCGCGCTCGGGCCGGCCGTAGCGCAGTCGGCCGCGCAGTGGGGCGTGCCCTTCGTCATCGCCGGCCCGCGCCGTCGCCTGCTCGATCTGCTGAACGGGTCGCTGCCGCTCGCGGCGCTCGAAGGGCTGCGCCGCCTCCACCTCGACCGCCTGAACGAGGCGGACGCGCGCGCGCTCGTCGAGAGTCTCGCGCAGAGGCTCGGCGTCGCCTTAAACGACGAGACGCGCGACCTCATCACCCAACAGCTCGAAGCGAGTCCGTACCTCATCGCCGCGCTCCTCGACGCCGCGCGCGCCAAAGCCGCGAGCCTGACGAGCTTCCGCGAATTCCAGGGCCTGTATGTTGACGAACTGCTCGGCGGCCGTGTCGGGCGGCGCTACGCCTCCGTGCTCGAAGACGTGGCGGCGACGCCTGCGCTCCGGCGGGGCCTGCTGCGCGTGCTCTACGAGTCGGCGGCCAACCCTTCGGGTAAGTCGCCGGCCGAGGTCTGGATGAAGCGGCTCGGCGCCGACGTGCTTGAGTTCGAGCGCGTGATGCGCCTGCTCCACATGCACGAGCTGGCGAGCTTCCATGCCACCTACGTCGAGACGACGCCGACCACGCCCTGGCGCGACTTCCTGCGTGCGAGCTACCGCCTACAGGTTGCAGCCGAGCCGCGCGCGCTCGTCGTCGCGGACACGCTCGTCGAAGCCCTGAAGCGCGCGCCGCAGACGATGGCGCGCCACTACCGCCGCGAGTCCGCGCTCAGGCTCGCAGACGTTCTGCGCGGCTTCGACTTCCAGCGCGTGCCCGCGAGCCTGCTGCGTTACGACCGCTGGGCACGCACGTACCGCGGGCTGTCGCGCGAGGAGGCGCAGGTTGCGCTCTCGACGGAAGGCGAATCACTCACGCTCCCGCAGATCGTCCACGCCGCGAGCTGCGCGTCGTTCCACCCGCCCATCGCGCAGCTCTGCGATGAGGAGCGCTGTACGGTGGCGCACGGCTTCGAGTCCGGCGGCTATGCCGACGCGGGCGAGGTCGTCTGGATCGCGGCCGAGGTCGAATCCAAACTGGAAGCGGGGCGTGCGCTCGCGGAGCTTTGGCTCGACCGTCTGGAGCAGGTGGCGCAGGCGTGTGGTTTCGAGCGCGTGCGCTTCTGGCTCGTCTCGCGCGAAGGCTTTTCGGCTGACGCAGCGGAACTGCTCAACGAGCGTGACGCTTACGGCTCGTGCCGCGAGCAGTTGGAGCATCTGACGGCGCTGGTCTCAGGCGTCGGCGCGGCGGGCAACAGCGAGGCCGACGAGTTCGCGATAGAGCTGCCGATGTCCGAAGATACGGAGCTGATCGCGGCGCACACGGTCGAGCAGATCGCGCGCCGGATGGAGTTTCAGCCCGAGGCCATCAACCAGATTAAGACGGCGCTGGTCGAGGCGTGCATCAACGCCGCCGAGCATTCCCTGAGCACCGAGCGAAAAATCTATAACCGGTTTCGCGTCGAAGGTGATAAATTAGTCATCACTGTATCGAGCCGAGGGCTGTCCGTACCCGTTACTCTCCCCGAGAACGGCGCCGCCGACAAGAACGGCAACAGCGGCGAAGGCGCGAAGGGGCGCCGAGGCTGGGGGCTCAAACTCATCCGCACGCTGATGGACGACGTGGAGTTCGAGCGCGTCGACGACGGCACCCGACTGCGGATGACGAAGTACCTGCGCAAATAAGAAGGGGAGACCTGCCGAGATGTCAGAGCCATCGTCTGCCGCCCTGCGGCCCACGTCGGGTTCGGGGGAGGTCGCGGTCGTCTACGCGGGCGACTACGTCAACAAGATGAGCGGCCAGCGCATCGAGCGCGAGTGTCTGATGAGGATAGAGCGGGGCTGCCGCGCACTCGTCATCAACTTCCGCGACACGGAGCTGGTCAACAGTATCGGCGTCTCGATCCTGCTCGGCGTCATCGACGAGGCCGAGCGGCGCGGCGCGCGCGTCGCCTTCTCCAACGTGAGTCTGCACACGCTCAAGCTGTTCGAGCTGCTCGGGCTCACACGCCTCGTCGTCCTGGCCGACAGCGACGAGGACGCGCTCGCCACGCTCGAAGATTTCCCGACGGCACCTCCCGGACACTGACGCTAGTAAATAGTGAGTGGTACATAGTGAATAGTCGTTGCGAGTCGCAACATCGCGGTATACCCGAGCGGCTCATAAACATTCGACCACCATTCACCATTTAACATTCACCATTCACCGAATATGTCTGACAGCACGCGCATGGTTCTCCACGCCTTCGCGGCGCTCGCCGACCTCGGCGAAGAGATCGCGGAGACGAGCGACTTCGAGGAGATGGTTCGCTCGGCGCTCCACGTCGTCCTCGGCGCGATGGGCATCCGCCGCGGCGCGGTGGCCGAGTTCGACCGCGAGCGCGACGCGCTCCACTTCGTCGCCGCACGCGGCTACGACGAAGAACTGGCGTGCGACTTCTCGCTCGCGCCCCGGCCCGACGAGTCCTCGAACGGCAACGGCAATGGGAATGGGAACGCGTTGGCGCACGCCCTTCAGGACTTCGCACGCGTCGAGCACGAGGTACACGACAGGTTCGCGGGCGCGGGTGTCGAGGTCATCACGCCGCTCGTCGTGCGCGGCGAGCTGGTGGGCATCATCCTCCTCGGCGGGAAGGCCAGCGGCGAGTCGTTCTCGCAGGAGGACAGGGAGTTGGCGCGCGCGCTCGGGCGCCACGTCGGCGTCGGCCTGCACAACCACCGCCTGCTGCGCGAGGTCGAGCGGCGCGCGGAGGAGAACCGGAAGCTCTACGAGACTTTGAAGGGCAGTTACAACGACACCGTGCGCGCCTTCGCCGCGGCCATCGACTGCAAAGACAAGTACACGCAGGGGCACTCTGAGCGCGTCGGCAAGTACAGCGAGATCATCGCGCGCGAGATGGGTTGGGCGGACGAGGAGGTCGAAGCCATTGCCATCGGCGGCTACCTCCACGACGTGGGCAAGCTCGTCGTTGACCGAGAGATCATCAACGCGCCCTACCGCATCGACGCCAAGCAGTCTTCGGAGCTGAATCGCCACCCGGCCGCCGGCTACGAAATCCTACGTCCCATCCATCACCCCTTCGCCGACATCCCCTTGATGGCGCGCTACCACCACGAGCGTCCCGACGGCCGCGGCTATCCCGAGGGATTGACGGACGAGCAGATTCCGCCCGGCGCCAAGATCGTCTCGCTGGCCGACTCGTTCGACGCGATGACGACCGACCGCCCCTACCGCCGCCGCCGCACCTTCCCGGAGGTCGTCGCCGACTTCCGCCGCAACGCCGGACGCCAGTTCGCCACCCCCGTCGTCGTCGCCCTCTGCCGCGCCCTCCTCAAGGAGGCGCGCGGCGAGACGCGCCCCCGCCAGATGATGCGTCTCCTCGGCAAGGACTACGTCGAAGAGCAGACCATCCCCGCCCTCGAACAGCTCATCGCCGACCTCGAAGCCGGCACGCACGTCGTCGCAGGACAGGCTTAAGGCAAGCCCATTGTCAGGGCGCGTCGCCGATTAAGCCCTCAACCTCTTGACCATAGTTAAGGAAGAACCGCACGCGCACACCCGTTCGAAGCCCGCGCGCTCGTATAGCCGCACCGCAGGGTTGTCAGCCGACACGCTCAGGCATACCGAATGGTAAACAGCCCCGGCGGACTCCAACAGGCGACCGAGCAGGTCGGAGCCTACGCCCCGCCCCCTGTACGCGGGCAGAACCGCCATGCCCAGCTCGGGCGTTTCGTCATCCACATACCCGTACCCCCTCTCGTCCCCTTTGAGGAGGCGCAGCCATGCCGCTCCTATCGGCGCAACGCTTCCTGCGTCCACGGCGACCAGGCCCACGTCGCCGGCACGCCCCCACGCGCGCACGTACTTCGCTATCTCAGGCCGATTAATCGCGTCTTGCGGGAAGGGAGGACTGCCCTCAGGGGCATAGAGGGATTGATACAACATCTCCCAGAGGAACTGCTGATCCGAGGGCGAGAGCTGTCGGATAGAATGAGTTGTTGTCATCGCCTCTCATGCGAAGCGGCATAATTCATTCACTTGGGCTGGATGCGGAGCGTGAAGCTGGCGATGTCGATCTTCTGGTCGGGGAGGACTTCGACGCGTTCCTCGCGCGGGACTTCGCGGCCGCCGACGAAGGTCGGGTTGCGGCCTTTCGGCGTGAACCAGTAGCGGCCGGTGTTGTCGAGTTCTAAAGTGGCGTGGCTGCGGCTGACCTCGGGGTCGCCCTTGATGGGGATGTCGACGGAGACGGACTTCGAGCCGCGGCCGATGGTGATCTCATTCTTCGTGATGGGCTCGACCGTCTGGCGCTGGCCGTTGCGCCAGATTTCGACGCTGTAGAGGGCGGCGGGCGGCCGCGCCGTCACGCGCGTCACGTCGCTCTCAAGCTCGCCGGTCACGCCCGAGTCGGTCTCGGACGCAGACGCGGTCGCTGCGATGGCCGCGGGGGTTTCCGAGGGCCGCGCCGTGACCATCGTGTGGCCGCCCTGCTCGTTCGACTCCCACACGGGCTGGACGCGGAACTCACCCTTGTTGAGCGTGCCGTCTACGCGCAGCTCGACGGCGAAGGACTTCGTGGCGAGCTGCGTCTGGCCCGAGAGTTCGCGCGCGCGCTCCGAGAGGACGTAGTAGAGACCCTGCTCCAGACCGCGCCGCTTCTCGCCCTGCCATTCCTTATCGTCGTCGTTCGAGAGATAGACTACGTACTCGGGCGGGATGTAGGTGGGGCCGCCGGGCGGCGTGAACATCTCGCGCTGCATGACCGACTCGACCTCGCGCGCGACCTTCACGAGGAAGTCTTCCCAGATGCGGCGCGGGCGCGCGCCGGCGTCCACCTCGGCCAGAGGGTCGTCCGAGACCTCCCCGTCAATCCAACGCCGAATCGAATCGAGTATGCTCACTGTCGTCGTCACCTCTCCACGGGGCGGTATTCAGGACTTCTTCAAGTTGACACTGTTGACCCAGCCTTTGTCCGCCCCATTCGGGTCGGACTTCGGCCGCGAATACTCAATGACCTCCACAAAGACCCATCCGCCCTTGGGCTCTTGCAAGACCCTCACGCGCGAGCCGATCTCAGCCAGGCCAATCTTGTTGTAGCTCGTATCGGGGCCTTCACGTAAGTTTACACCGGTCCTCGTCACAAATTCACTGCCGACGATTGCCGTTTTGTTCGCGGCTGTGCCGGCCGGCTGCCGCTGCTGCTGCGCCGCGGCGCCCCCGCGGACGTTCTGCACATAACGGAAGGTCGCGTAGAGCATCCCGGAGAAGGCCAGCAGGAGAAGGAGCGCGACCCCCCACTTGCGCAGGCGCGGGGGGATGCCCGAGGCGCGCGACGCGGGTTCGTCGCGGCGGTCTGTGTAAGCCCCTTCGAGCGCGGCGGCGCCCGGCCGCGGGGCAGGGGGAGGAGCTTTGTCGAACTCCGTGACGACGGCCGCCGCTGCTGCCGGGCCCGCGCTCCCGATGGGCACGACGAAGCGGTGCCGCCCGGTGCTGTCGGCCATGCGCGACTGGCGGTCGAAGGTCGGCGCGGGCGGCGGCGCGGGCGTGAAGCTGCGCGAGCCGGAGTCTTCGCGGTGGCCGCGCTCGTCGGGCTCGCCCGGGCCGGCCATGCCGCCGTCGGGCCGACGGAGCGGGCGCGTCTGCGCCATCGTCGCGTCGCGCAACTCGCGCCAGAACTCTTCGACCGTCTGTTGGCGCCGCACGGGGTTGGTCTGCGTCGCGCGCTCCAGCACGCGCAGGACGTACTGCGCCCACACCTCCGAGGCGAACTCCTGCGGGAGCTGCGTGACCGGTTTCTGCGAGAAGCGGCGCGGCGCCTCGCCGGTCAGAACCATGTAGGTCGTCTTCGCCAGCGAGTAGACATCGGCCGCGGGCGTGAGCTGCACGGGCCGTGGGCGCGAGAGTGAAGTCGTGTCGAGCGGGCCGGTGACGGCGAGCGGGTGGTGCTCGGGCGCAGCGTATACATCAGTGCCGACGCGCGTAATCGCCCCTTCGGCCGCCTCTATCTTGGCGACGCCGAAGTCTGCAATCTTGATGGTGTGCTGGTCGGCCGTGAGCAGAAGGTTCTGCGGCTTGATGTCGCGATGGATGACGCCGTGCTTGTGCGCGTGCCCGAGCCCCTTGCAGACCTGTTCGAGGTAGAAGAGCGCGCCGTCGAGCGGGAGCGGGCGGCGCAGGACGAGCGCTTGCAGGTCGCCGCCCGGCAGGTACTCGACGACGAGGTAGTGGAACGTGCGCCCCGAGAGGTCGATGGCCGTGCCGTGGCCGAGGCGGCTGATGATGTTGGGGTGGCGGACGCGGTCGAGCGCGACGGCCTCGTTGCGGAAGTTCTCGACGAGCGTGCGCTCAAGCTCGGGGTCGGGCGCCCCTTGAAGATGCGTGTTGAGCGCCTTGATGACGACGAGGCTCGGGCTGCCCTCCGTAGCGGCCGCGTCGCGCGCCACGTAGACCTCCGAGTAGCTCCCGCGCCCGAGGCAGTCGAGCACGTCGTAGCGCCCGTCGAGTCTACACTGCTGAAGCTTCAACTCGCTCATGTTAAGTCAGTAGACAGTAGCAATACATTTTCGATTACGAGCCCAGTGAATTTCATGTTCAGCGTCAGCGGAAAGAAGTCTACAGCCTACCGGCTATTGTCTACTCCAAATTACGGCGTCGGCGACGGGGCGACGTTCTCTCCGTTCGTCGCGGGCGGTTGCGCGCGGACAATCTCGGAGAGCGCGTCGGCGGCCTCGCGGGCGGCCGCGTCGTTGCGTGCGCGCATGTGCGCGGCGACTTTGGCGAGGCGCGCGTCGATCTTCAGCTCGCCGTTCGCCGAGGTCATATTCTCGTTGATTCTCCGGATGGCGCGGTCGAAGGCGTCGGCCGCCTCGGGCTGCCGGTCGGAGAGGAGCAGTGCGCGCCCGTAGAGATAGAGGAACTCCGGGTCGGCCGATTCGAGCGGCTGACCGTTCGCCTCCGTGGACATCCGGGCCGCCTCGGAGGCGGGCGAGAGATCGACAGCGCGCCGCAGGCGGATGAACCGCTCGGCCGGCGTCTCTGTGAACGCGGCTTCGGCCGGCCGCGTGGCCGCGGGCGTCGGCGTCGGCGACGCCGTTGCGGCCGGAATAACGCGACTGCTCAACCCTTTGCGCTCGAACATCATCCCCACGTAGAAGGCCAGCGCCACGGCGCCGACCGTCAGCAGGAGGGCGCCGACCGCCAGTATGCCGCGCCCCCCGCCGCTCTTCGCCGGCCGGACGTTTGATGAGGATTGCGCGGACTCTGATGTCTCTTGAGAGACGCCGGGGTCGCCGCCGCCGTCGGCGCGCGCCTTCGCCTCCGCAGCGGGTTGCGTCGCTACGCCCACGGCCGAGGTGCCGGCGTCGAACGGCCTCCGGAGGTGGCTGACCGGCGTGTCTGGGAGCGTGCGCGCGGTGTGCAGGTTCGTTCGCTCGGTGACGAGGGTCTGATCTTCGTCCGACTCTTCGTCGGCGCGCGGGTCGCCTTCGCCGCCGACGCGGACGATGACGGCCGTCAGGTTGTCCTCGGCGCCGCGCTCGAAGCAGCGGCGCTTCAGCTCCTCGCAGGCCGCGTCGAGCGTGCGCGCGTTGCGCAGGACTGTGGACAACTCGGCGTCGGGGACGTGGCGTGTGATGCCGTCGGAGCAGAGAAGGAAGATGGTGCCGCGCTCGACCTCGAAGGTGCGCATGTCAACCTCGACCGAAGCCTCGGCGCCGAGGGCGCGACTGATGACGTTGCGGTTCGGGTGTGTGGCGGCCTGCTCGGGCGTCAGGCGGCCGGCGCGCATCTCCTCCTCGACGAGCGAGTGGTCATCGGTCTCGCGGCTGAGACGCCCGTCGGGTGCAAGCCGGTAGAGGCGCGAGTCGCCGACGTGGCCCACGGTGGCGCGCAGTCCGTCGAGGTGGAGCGCGACGACGGTCGTCGCCATCATCGCGAAGCGCGGCTGTTCGCGCGACATGCGATAGATGGAGTCGTTGGCCCGCTCGATGGCGATCTCCATCAGGTCCTCCACGTCCTCGCCCGCGGCGCGTTGGTTGGCGAACGCCTCCTGTAAAACTTCGATGGCGGTCTGCGACGCGACCTCGCCGGCCTGCGCGCCGCCCACGCCGTCGGCGACGGCGAAGATGTGGTGCGCGGGGTCGCTCAACATCGAGTCTTCGTTCTCGGGCCGCTTCTCGCTCAGGCCGCGGTCGGTGACGGCCGCCGCCTCGATGGAGAAAGCCCTCGGGTCTGCTGTCATAGAACCGCCTCCGGGATTTTGTACTCTTCCTCTTCGCGCTGCGGGGCCACGGCCTGTGCGGCGCGCAAGTGGGGTGACTCGGCGTCGCTGGCGTTGCGGTGCGAGAAGGCCAAAAGCATACCGAGCATGGCGAAGCTCGTGATGAGGCTGAAACCGCCGTGACTGACGAAAGGCAGCGTGATGCCCGTCATCGGTAGCGCCCGCGTCGTGCCGCCGATGTTGACGATGGCCTGAAAGCCGATGAAGGCCGTCAGGCCCGCCGAGCAGAGCTTGGTGAACATGTCGCGCGCCTCAATCGAGGTGCGCACGCCCGCGTTGACGAAGACGACGAGCGCGAGCAGGATGATCGCGCCGCCGATTAAGCCGAACTCCTCGCCGATGGCCGCGTAGATGTAGTCCGAGTCGGCCACCGGAATCACTTCGGAGAATCCCAGCCCCAACCCGCGCCCTGTCGTCCGTCCAGCGGCGAGCCCGAACGTGGCCTGCGAGGGCTGAAAGGCGATGCGGTCGAACCACACGTCCACGTTAACGGACTTCTGCATCGCGGGGCTCGACTCGGCCAACTCCCGCATACGCTGGTCGCGCCCGAGCGCGTCCTCGAAGTCCTTCTTCCACCACTCGGTGTCCGGGGCGGGCGGGTCGAAGCCGTCGAGCCAGAGATGGAAGCGCTGCTTGATGCGGTCGGGGAGCACGGCGCGGACGGGCGCGGCGACGGTGGCGAGCGTCGGCACCTTCTCCTGCACGTTCAAGGGGAGCGCGCCGACGACGAGGATGACGACGACCAGCACGAGCGAGCCGACGAAGACGAAGAGCTGCGGCCAGCGGCGCACGGCGACGAGGTAGAGCGTTGCATAGGCGCCGCTGAAGACGAGCATCTGCCCGAAGTCCTTCAGGGCGAAGAAGGGGATGAACGGGATGACGCCCATCGCGAGCAACGGCAAGACGTTTCGCGCGCGCGGCATGCCCCAGTAGGTGCGCGCCAGCTCGCGGTAATGCACGGTCAGGATGCCCGCGAAGCCGAGCAGGAAGGGAATCTTCGACGGTTCCCACGGCGTCATGTTGCCGCCGAACTTGCCCGCGCTCGACCAGATGATGGCGCCGAAGAGTGGGATGAGGGTGCAGAGCACGATGATGAAACTGTTGCGCTGCATCCAGTCCAGATACTTATCCTGAACGCAGAGCCAGTAGGCCCCGGCCATCGCGAGGAAGGCGAAGAGCGGAATCCACGTGAAGGACGAAGTGAGCGCGCGGCCGACCGTCACCTCGGAGCGGCGCACGACCTCGGGCGTGGCGGCGGGCTGCGCGGCCGTCGGGTCGAGACCCAGAGCCTGCTTCTTGTCGGGGCCGTAGAACTGTTGGATGTAGCGCAGACGCTGCACCTGCGTCTTCTCGGCGCGCGCCTGCGCCTTATTGCCCGAGCCGTACTCGGGGTCGCTGTAGAGCCTGTACTGCACGAGCAGTCCGACCGAGAAGAGCAGCACGGCCGTCGTGTAAAGTACCCAGTTCCCCTTAAACTTCATCGCGCGCGAGAACCAGAAGAGCAGGAAGATGAGCGGCACGTAGAGCAGGATGTCGCGCGCGGCGCCCACGACGGAGGGCTCGTAACCGCGCAGCAGCGCCGAGTCGTAGACCGCCATGTAGCCGACAATCTCCAGCCCCACGATCAGCAGGAGCAGCAGCAGGTGTGTCGAAGCGCGATTCCTCATAATGACCTTACGAATACGACCTTAATAAACAACCCTTAGTTGACAGCGTCCCCGCCGCCCTCATCTTTGCGGTGACTGATTAGGCGTCGCAGCGTTACGCTGTTGCGTCGCGGCCGGCGGCGGCGTCTGGCCCTGCGGCGCGGGCTGGTTCTGCTGGCGTCCCTGCTGCCGGCCGCCCTGCGTGGGCTGGGCCGCAGGGGCGCCGGGCGCGGCGAGCAGGCCGAGGTCGCGCGCCTTCAGGACGAGCGCGGCCGCGACCGGCGCAGCGGCCCGGGCGCCGTAGCCGCCGCCCTCGATGATGACGGCGATGGCGAGCTGCGGGCGGTCGAGCGGCGCGATGCAGAGGAACCAACTGTCGATGCGGAACTCGGGGTCGAGCCGCGGCACCGTGTACTCGCGGATGGGGTTGCCGCGCCGGTCGCGCTCGATCTTCGTCTCGGTCAGCATCTCGCCGGTCTTCTTATCGAAGAGCGGCACCTGCTTTTCGGCCGTGCCGGTCTTGCCGCCGGTGATGATGCCCTGTTTGTGGACAGGCGCCAGCACGCTCGTCGCCGTGCCCGACGAGCCGGCGGTGACGAGTCCCATGATGCGGCGCATCTCGGCCGCGTGCTCGGGCGTCGTCGCCTGCGCAAAGACTTCGGGCGGCCGGTCGTACTCGATCTTCGGCTTCATCACCTTGCCTTCGAGGTTGGCGACGGCCGAGGCGACAAGCGCCATCTGGAACGGCGTCATCTGCCCCGCGTAGCCCTGCCCGAAGCCGATCAGGCCGAGGTCGTAAGGGCGCTCGCGCGGGTAGAGCGCGACGGTCGCTTCGACGGGCGCGAGCGCGCGCGCGACGGCCGGCAGGCTCACGTTCCAAATCTCAGGCTGACGGCCGCCGCCGAGCGCCTCCTGCGGGCTGCCGACCGGCGTCATCCCCAGCAGGCGCAGCGACTCGGTCAGCTTCTCAGGGCCGAGCTTAATCGCCATCTGCGCGAAGTACTGGTTGCAGGAGACCTCCAGCGCCGTGTCGATGCCGATGTTGCCGTGTACCTCGCCCGTGCCGCCCGAGTCGAAGATGGGCCGGGCGCCGCGCTCGGCGTAGAAGCCCGCGCCCGAACAGTTGAACTTCTCGTTCTGCATTCCATGGTTGAAGGCCGCGAGCATGACGGCCGTCTTGAAGGTCGAGCCAGGGATGTAGCGGCCCCGCAGCGCGCGGTTGACGAGCGGCCGGTCGCGCTCGTTCGCGTTCAGGCGAATCCAGGTCTCCTCGTCCTGTACCTCCTTCAAGCTGTACGAAGGGTTGCTGTAGAGCGCGAGCACCTCGCCCGTCTGCGGATTGAGGACGACGGCCGCGCCGTGGCGCCCGCGCAGTTGTGCGACCGCCTCCTTCTGCAACTCGCTGTCGATGGTGAGGCGCACGTCCTGATTCGCCTGCTGCATGATGTTGCGCCCCATCATCACGTCCCAAGCCTCGGGCGCGGCCCCGCTCTGGATGCCGAAGAGCGCGCGCTCCAGACCCGCGTCGCCGCGGTCGGAGCCGAGCAGTTGCGACATCTCTGTGTCGAGCGGATAGTCGCGCACGATCTGCCCGTTCGGCGCGCGCCTGTACAGCGCCAGCGCGCGGTCGAGGCTCCCCGAGCGGTCGAGAATCCAGCCGCGCAGGGTCGATTCGGCCAGACGCCGGTTACGCAGGTCTTTGTAACTCAACTCCTGAAAGCGCTCGTTCGACTCGGCCGCGTACAGCGCCCAGTAGACGTGCGACGAGAAGACGCCGAGCGCCAGCAGCAGGAACACCCAGCGCAGTCCACGCAAGCCCCGATTCGTCGAGGTCGCCCCCAAACGCTGCCGCACCTCCGGCGGCAAATCCGCCGGCGCCACGGCTTCGAGCGCCGAACGCCTACGCTTCCGCCACAGCAGCAGCGACACGAGCAGGATGAGTACCAACAGCGCCGCGCCGCCCACGTACACAAGGCTCAACAGCGCCGGTTTCGCCTCGGGAATTTCTGCTAGAAACATCATAGGTAAATAGTAAATAGTGAATAGTAAATGGTGAATGGTGGATGACAGTTACACGATTCGGTTGGTAATCGCCGGCCTCACATCAGGCCAAACCATTTACCATGTACTATTCACCATTCACTGCCTCTTAAACCTCACCTCGACATCGCCGAAGCTGATGACATCGCCGTCCTCGATGTGGCGCGCCTCGCCGTAGGCGATGCGGCGGCCGTTGATGAAAGTGCCGTTGGTCGAGCCCGTGTCGGCGACGAGCAGCGTGCCCTCGCGGTTCATCACGAGCGACGCGTGAATCTTCGAGACGCTTGGGTGCTCCAGTTGGAGGTCGTTGTCGGCCACGCGCCCGACGCCCATGCGGCGCCCGCCGGGCCGGAACGCCAGAGGCTTCTCGAACGCGCGGTCGGGCATGTTGACGCGCGCGAGTATCTGCACGTCGGTCGTCGTTACGGTCTTCGCCTTCGGCACTGCGTCGGCCATCTCCAGATGCATCCGCTCGGCCTCGTCGCGCCGCTTCAACTCCTCCTCGAACTCTCCGTACGAAGGATCGACGGCGATGCCGGAGGTGAAGATGTCCGCGCTCGTCTCGACCTTGATGGGCGCGAGCGTCCGGTAACGCCGGTCGTTGATGTGGTCGATGGCGGCGGCGACGACCTCGTGCTCCAACTCCTTGATGAACTCGGGCGGCGCCTCGGAGTGCGTGCCCCACTCGACCTTGAGCTTGAAGAGGTGCGGGGCGATGCGGCGCCCTTCGGCGTCAGTGCGCGCCCGCTCGTCCACGAGGTGCTTCATGCGCTCGACGAGCTTGGTCGTCGTAAAGCCGCTCTGCGCGTCCGCCTCGCGCCCGAGCTTACGATCCACGACCGAGCCCATGCCTTCGAGCACGCGCCGCATCAGGCGCTCGACCAGCGCCTCGTCGCGCTTCTTCTCCTTCGGCGCCTCGTCGCGCTTCTTCTTCTTCGGCGCGTCGTCTCGTTTCTTCTCTTTCTCTTCGCTCATATGGGGCGTACGCGACAAAACAGCCGGCAGGCTCGCTTCAGCCCGGCGGCGAAAGTCTTCGAACGGGGAAAGGGGAAACTGTCTGAAACCTTTTTCGACTGCGGTCATTCTAGCTGAAATGAGCCGCCCCGCGGAAGTGTCGTCAAAAGTTAAAGGGAAAGGTGAGAAGAAAGAGACATTTAATAGCGAAGTTCAGTCGAAACGCCGCTGCCGCGCGGCCTCGTAGAGGATGACGGCGAGCGCCGTCGCGAGGTTCAGACTCTCGACCGGCTCGCGCATGGGGATGCGCACGGCCTCTTCGGTCGCGCCGAGTTCGGCCTCCGAGAGCCCGCCGGCCTCCGGCCCGAGGACGATGGCGCGCGGCTTCGTCCAGTCGAGTTCGGTGTGTAAAGAGTTCGCGGCGGCGGCGGTGGCGACGGTGCCGATGCCGCGCGCGGCGCACCACCCGAGCGCCTCTTCGAGCGTCGGCCCCGTCCAGAGCGGGAGCCTGAACGCCGAACCCATCGAACCCCTCAGACTCTTCGGCGAGAGCGGGTCGGTCGAGCCCTTTGTCAGGATGACGCCGGTCGCGCCCGCGGCTTCGGCCACTCGCAACGCCGCGCCCGCGTTCGAAGGATTGTTCGCCCTGTGCATAACGACGACCAGCGGCACGCCCTCGGTCTGTTCGATTCGTTCACCGCCGGTCTCAGGCCGGTGCGCGAGCGCGACCAGGCCCTGCGGCGTCTTCGTGTCCGAGACGGATTCGAGAACATCTTCGGAGACGGCGTGCGTGTTCCGGCAGACTTCACGCAGTCTGTCGAGCAGAGCGTTCCCGCGCTCATCTACTGTGAGCGTGCGCGTGTACATGACGGCCTCGAACACGACCGACGCGCGCAGGGCCTCCTCGCACAGGCGCACGCCTTCAACGAAGACGAGCCCCTTCTCGCGCCCGTCGCGGACGACCCGCGCGCGCTGTGCCAGCGGGTTCTTGCGGCTGTTGATGGTCTCGCTCGTCATCTCACTCGGGCTCGATCTCGACCCACACGGGCCAGTGGTCAGAGATGCCGCGGACGCGCGCGACGCCCCAGCGAAGCACGCGCGCGCCGCGCAGAAATATCCAGTCGAAGTGATGACGTATCGGCCCCGAACGCCACGTCGCAGTGTTTGTCGGAAGCGGCGTCGTGTAGCCGTTCGATTCCAGCAACTCGCGCGCGGCGTGTCGCCCCTCGTCGTTGAGCGTGTTGAAGTCGCCGAGCAGCACGGCCGGCTCCGACGTGCGCGCGGCCAGCGCGAGGATGGTTCGATGTTGTTCGAGTTGGCCCTCGACATCCGCGTGCGTGTCGATGTGCGCGTTGAAGACGTGCAGAATGCTCGCGCCGAAGGGCACCGACGCCGAGATGGCGAGCCTCGGTCGCCAGGGGCACACGCCCCACGGTAGCTCGATGCGCGCGGGCGAAGAGAGCGGCAGGCGGCTCAGGATGGCGACGCCCGTGTCTCCATCCTCGCCGCGCAGCATGCGCTCCTCGAAGTCGAGCCACCACTTGCGGTCGCTCGGCTCCACGTCGGCCGGCGTCGGGACGTGCGCGCGGAGGTAGTTCATCTTCAACTCGGCGGCCAACTCGCGCGCGACGTGGCGCCTGCCCGCGCGAAGTGTCCCGCGGTCTGCCTCCTGCAAGGCGACGATATCTGCGCGGGGAAGTGAAGCGCCGTCCGAGAGTACACTTGCGGCTTTACGGATGTTCTCCCCGACGAGCCGCGGGCGGCGCCCCGGCCATCCGAGACCCGCGCGGCGCAGAAGGCTCCCGCCGATGAGGTGCGAGCCGACCGCATAACGTATGTTGTAGGTGACGACGACCAGCCGCCGCGTCTCTTCCGTCGAAGAGGTGTGCGGCGCGAATTCGCCGCGCTCGATTTCGAGTTCGGGCGGGACCGAGTAACGTTTGTCGTGTTCGACGTTTGAAGCCATCGAGTCGGGCGGCTTGGCTCGCGCCGCGTGCGTGTTGCACAATCGGCGCACGAAGAAGAATCGGATAGAGCGTAGGGAGAGTATAAATGAATCGACGCATCATCGCCGCAGTGAGCGACATGCTCTTCGCCTCGAAGATTCGCGGGACGGCGGAGCACCTCAACGTCACAGTCGATTTCGCGCGGACGGAGGACGGACTCTTCGACTACGCCAAAGCGGAAGTGCCGTCGCTCATCATCCTCGACCTGCACGACACGCGTCTCGATCCCTTCGCCCTCGCCGCGCGCCTCAAGGCCGACGAGAGACTGCGCGCCGTGCCCGTCGTCGCCTTCTTCTCGCACGTCGAGACCGAGCTTCGGCGCAAAGCGCTTGAGGCCGGACTCGAACACGTCCTGCCGCGCTCCGTCTTCACGCAGCGTTTGGGAGAAATCTTGAGCGGGGAACTTTAACAAAGACGATTAACCACAGAGACACAAAGACACGGCTTTGAGCGATAAATCTTCAAAGCCGTGTCTTTGTGTCTCTGTGGTTAATCGTTCTTAACTTCTTACCCGACCGGCGCGGGCGCGATGGTCTCGTGGATGGCGCGCACCTCGCGGGCGAGCTGCTCGTACTGTTCGAGGGTGAGCGACTGTGCGCCGTCCGAGAGTGCCCGCTCGGGCTGGTTGTGGACTTCGATGATGAGGCCGTCGGCGCCGACGGCGACCCCGGCGCGCGCGAGCGGCGTGACCATGTGGTTCTTGCCCGTGCCGTGCGAGGGGTCAACGACGACCGGCAGGTGCGAGATGCGCTGCACGGCCGGGATGGCCGCAAGGTCGAGCGTGTTGCGCGTGTGCTGCGCGAAGGTGCGCACGCCGCGCTCGCAGAGGACTATCTGGTAGTTGCCCTCGGCCATGATGTACTCGGCCGCGAGCAGCCACTCGTCCACGGTCGCCGACAGTCCACGCTTCAGAAGCACCGGCAGAGGCGAGCGACCCGCGCGCTTGAGCAGTGAGAAGTTCTGCATGTTGCGCGCGCCGACCTGGAACACGTCCGCGTACTTATCGACTAAATCGGCGCTCGCCTCGTCCACCGCCTCGGTCACGATCTTCAGCCCGAAAGCCTCGCGGACTTCCGCGAGCAGCTTCAAGCCCTCTTCGCCCAAACCCTGAAACGCGTAGGGGCTTGTGCGCGGCTTGAAGGCGCCGCCGCGGAAGAAGCGTGCGCCGCTGCGGCGGACGGCCTCGGCGACGGCGAAGAGCTGTTCGCGGTTCTCGACGGCGCAGGGGCCGGCGATGATGGCCAGTTCGTCGCCGCCGATCTCGGCGTCGCCCACTTTGACGACCGTCTTCTCAGGGCGCAGGTCGAGCGTAACGAGCTTGTAGGGTTTGGTGACGCGGATGGCCTCGGCCACGCCGTGCAGCATCTCAAAGCGCGTGATGTCCACGGGCTTGTCGTTGCCCGTGATGCCGATGGCCGTGCGCGCGGCGCCGGGCATCGTGTGCGGGCGGTAGCCCATCTCCGTTATGACGCGCTCGACCTCCGCTACATCGCGTTCGGTGGCGTCAGCCTTCATGACAATGAGCATGGTGTCCCTCTATGTCTTAAACAGTCCTAAAGTCGCTGAAAAATATTGCAAGGCTCGTGCCGCCCAGGACGTTTACGCTCACATTCTCTCGGGAACCTCGATGCCGAGTGTGTTGAGCGCGGCGGTGAGTTGCGTGCGCACGAAGTCTGTGACGTAGACGAGGACGGCACGCCTGATTGCGTCCCGCTCTTCGAGGATGCGGTTCTCGTCGCGATTGTAGAAGAAGTTAAATGCCTGTGCCAGTTGGAAGGTGTACTTGGCGAGGTGCGAAGGCTCCGCGAAGCTGGCCGACTGCCTAAGCACCTCGGGCAGACGCGCCGCGAGCGTCACCAGAGACCAAATCTCGCTCCCTATCTCGCCCTCGAAAACATGCTTGATGCCCGCGGCCGACTCGCCGTCGCCGACGAGGCGTTGTGCATTCTCAAGCTCGCCGTTTGGCAACTTGCGAAAGATCGAGTTGGCGCGCACCGCCGCGTACTGGCAGTACGGGCCGGCCTCGCCCTTCGTCGAGAGGGCCTCTTTGAAGTCGAAGACGATGACGGAGTTCCGCGTCCACTTCATTAAAAAGTAACGCAGCGCGCCGATGGCGAGTGCGTGCGCCGCCTTCTGCTTCTCCTCGTCGGAAACGTCCGGGTGGCGCCCCTCGACCTCGCGCAAAGCGTTCGCTTCGAGCGTGTCGATGAAGTCGTCGGCCTTGACGCCGAGGCCGCGTCGTCCGCTCATCTCGACAAAGGTGCGTGACTTCTCCTCGGCGCTCAGCTCAAGCCCGAGTTCTTCGGCCGCAGCCGGCGAGAGCGCGACCATCTCGTAGGAGAGGTGGACGCTCGCCGCCTCGCCCACCTGCGGCGCGATGGCCGCGACGCCGCGCTTGACGACCTCCTGCGGGTAGGCTTGGCGCGAGTCGATGACGTTGTAGACGGTCGCGCCCGCGCCGAAGTGCGGCGCTCCGTCAGCGGCCTCTTCCTTGTCGCTTGTCGTCGTCCAGACGGTGCGGCCGTCCGGCTCGGTGCGGAAGGGTTTGAAGTAGAAGTTGAGATCGACCTGCCCGAGCTTCCAGAGCTGATAGGCAATGTCCTTGCCGGTGTAGGTGATGGTGCCGTTCGAGCGGACGATGACCTTGTCGGCCTCGTGCTCTTCGCTGCCCTCGTGCGTCTCCATCGGCATGACCCAGCAGCCGCTGTTCTTGCCCTCGGTCTGAAACTTGATCGCGCCCGATTCCTTCATCCGCTCGAAGGCGTGCGACCAGAGGAAGTGGAGCACCTCGGACTCGCGCGGCAGGAGGTCGTACGCGATGCCGAGCCTGCGCATCGTGTCGAGATGACAATGGACGATGCGGGTCGCGACGTAGTCGGCCAGCTCGGCCGTTGCGTTCCCTCCCTCTTCGAGCGCGTGCAGCGTCTCGACCCGGAGCTTCAGTCGTTCCTTATCTTCCTTAGCGTCCGGATCGCCGCCTCTGTAGAAGAGGCCGACGCGCGCATACAGGTCCCAGCAGTAATAGTCGAACGGGTAGTCTTCTTTCAGAGAGGCGTCGAGCGCGCGCACGTCTTCGAGCGACATCCCTTCGAGGTGTTTGAAGCCGACGACCACGTCGGCGACCTGCACACCCGTGTTGTCGATGTAGTTGTGAACCTCGACGCGCTCGCCGTTGGCCTGAAGGATGCGAACGAAGGTGTCGCCGAGAACCGAGTTGCGCAGGTGCCCGATGTGCGCCGCCTTGTTCGGGTTAACGCTCGTATGCTCGACCATGCGCTTCGGCTGAGCTTCGGCCGCCGGCGCCGCTTTCGACGTGGACGAAGAGAGTTCCGCCAGCAGTCGCGCGCGGTCGTAGAAGAGGTTGAGGTAGCCCGCGCCGGCGACCTCGACGCGCTCGACCGCCGCGTCGGATTCGAGCACCTGCTTCAGCTCTTCGGCGATGGCGCGCGGGTTGCGCTTCTCGCCGGTCGCCTGCTTGATGCGCTTGGCCAGCTCGAAGGCGACGGGGAAGGCGAGGTCGCCCAGGTCGGTGCGCGGCGGAACCTCCGAAGGGACTTGTTCCAGCTCGACTCCGAATTTGTCGGCGGCGCCGACGCGGACGCGCTCGCGCAGAGACTGTTGCAATTCGATCAAGTTCAAGGCGTATGTTTCCTCTGGCACTTTCTCGGTTCGTCGGAAAAGCTGAAAGTATAGCTCAGCCGATGTCTACTTGCACTTGCCTTGACACTCGCCGGACGCGCTCTGCTACCATCCAATGCGTTTTCGATGCACACCACAACATCTGAACATCCATTCTGCCGTCGCTGGAAACGGAAGGATTTGAGTTGAGAACTCTGTACTTCGACTGCTTCGCCGGTATCAGCGGCGACATGACGCTCGGCGCACTCGTGGACGCGGGCGCGGACGCGCGTGAGCTGACCGCGCGGCTAGTGCTGCTCGGCGTCGAAGGCTACGAGATCAGTTTCGAGAAGGTTGACCGCAGCGGCATCAGCGCGACGCGCGCGCTCGTGCGCCTCACGCGCGAGGAGAAGAAGCACCGGCACCTCTCGCACATCGAGCAGATCATCGGCGACTCTCGCCTGAACGATTCGGTCAAGGAGCGCGCGCTGAAGATTTTCCGAAGGCTCGGCGAGGCCGAGGCGCGCGTCCACGACGTGCCCGTCGAGCGTATACACTTCCACGAGGTCGGCGCCGTCGATGCCATCGTGGACGTGGTCGGCGCGTGCATCTGCTTCGAGCTGCTGGGCGTCGAGCGCTTCGTCGCTTCGCCGATGCACGTCGGGAGCGGCATGGTCGAGATGGAGCACGGCCGTTTCCCGGTGCCACCGCCCGCGGTCGCAGAGCTTCTGCGCGGCGCGCCCATCTACTCGACCGACATCGTCGGCGAGCTGGTGACGCCCACGGGCGCGGCCATCGTGGCGACCGTGTGCGAAGAGTTCGGCCCGCTGCCGCGGATGCATGTCGAGGCGACGGGCTACGGCGCGGGCGGGCGTGAGTATCAGAACTTCCCGAACGTTTTGCGCGTGCTCCTCGGCGAGTCCGATAAGGCCGGTGAGACGCCTGACGGCGTCTCACCGCAGGGCGAGGAGGAGTTGTTGATGGTCGAGACGAACGTGGACGACGTGTCGCCTCAAGTCCTCGGCCATGTGATGGAGCGGGCGCTTGAAGCCGGCGCGCTTGACTGCTTCTTCACGCACGTCCAGATGAAGAAGAACCGGCCCGGCGTGCTCGTCTCAATCCTCTGTCGCCCTTCGGACGGCGAGGCGATGCACGAGCTTCTGTTCGCGGAGACGCCGACGCTCGGTGTGCGCGCCTACACGGTCAAACGTCGCGCGCTCGAACGTGAGTTCGTGACTGTCGAGACCGAGTTCGGTACGATTGCCGTCAAGGTCGCGCGCTGGGGCGGGCGGACGTTGGGCGCGGCCCCCGAGTACGAGGATTGCCACGCGGCCGCGCTCGCGCACAACGTGCCGCTGCGCGTCGTGCAGGAGGCGGCGCTCGGCGCGTTCAGACGTTCCGGGGTTTAGGGATTCGGGGAGGGGCATGTATGGCGACGATCTTTTCCGCGACCGAGCCGGACGACGGCTCCGAAGAGGACGGCGCACGCGGGGTTGACCTCGAAAAGATCGAGCGCGGCGTGAGGCTCATCCTCGAAGGCGTGGGCGAGGACGCGGAGCGCCCGGGGCTCCAGCGCACGCCGCGGCGCGTGGCGGAGATGTATGCGGAGCTGACCGAGGGGATGCGCGAAGACCCTTCGGAGCACGTGCAGGCTTTGCCCGGCGACCGCCACGACGAGATGGTCATCGTCAAGGAGATACACTTCGCGTCGCTCTGCGAGCACCACCTCGCGCCCTTCGTCGGCAAGTGCCACATCGCTTACATCCCGAAGGAGGGGCGCATCGTCGGACTCTCCAAGCTCGCGCGCCTCGTCGAGAGCTTCGCGCGGCGCCTGCAAGTGCAGGAGCGCCTGACCTCGGAGATAGCCGACACGCTCTTCGAGGGGTTGAAGCCTTTGGGCGTGATGGTCGTGATGGAGGCCGAGCACACCTGCATGACCATTCGCGGCGTGAAGAAGCCGGGCGCCGTCACCATCACCTCGGCCATCCGCGGCGGCTTCCGCAAGGACTCGCGCACGCGCGCGGAGGCGATGGCGCTGATACGCGAGAAGTGAATGATGAGAGTGCCGTTGTCGAAAATCGCGCTGGCCGCGTGTCTGCTCTGCATGGGGTTGGTTCCCGCCGTCGCCGCAACGCGCGCCGGGGCCACTCTGCAAAAGAGGAGAAGCGCCCGACCTGCTCAGCGTCGTAAGCCGCGTCTGCGTGAGCCGGACGTGATCTTCGTGCCGACGCCGCCCGAGACCGTGGACGAGATGCTGCGGCAGGCCCGGCTCAAGAAGGGCGACGTGCTCTTCGACCTCGGGAGCGGCGACGGGCGCATCCCGCTCGCGGCGGCGAAGCAGTACGGCGTGCGCGCGGTCGGCATCGACATCGACTCTAAACTCGTCGAAGAGGCGACCGAGACGGCGAAGCGCGAGGGGCTCGAACACCTCGTCACCTTCCGCCTCGGCGACATGTTCGCGGCCGACCTGAGGGGGGCGACCGTCGTCACGCTCTACCTGTCGGACACGCTTAACGTCATGCTCCGGCCGAAACTCCTGCGCGAGTTGCGCCCGGGCTCGCGCATCATCTCGCACGACTTTCGCATGGGCGACTGGCCGCCCGAGAAGTCCGTCCGCGTGCCCTGGAAGAACCTCTACCGCACGGTCTACGTCTGGACTGTGCCGCGCGGCGGACGATATAAGAAGAGGTGAATTTAAAGAGTCGAGGTGGACAAGCCTTCGCTTACATGAAAACCTTCTACGTCACCACACCGATTTACTATGCGAACAGCCTGCCGCACATGGGGCACCTGTACACGACCGTCGTCGGCGACTTCCTGAAGCGCTACAAACGGCAGCGCGGCTACGAGACGTATTTTCTGACGGGGACGGACGAGCACGGGACGAACATCGAGCGGGCGTCGGCGAAGGCCGGGCGCACGCCGCGCGAGCACGTCGATTACGTCGTCGGCGAGCTGAAGAAGATGTTCGGCGCCTTCGCGCTCGACTCGGAGCACGGCGGCTACGACATCTTCATGCGCACGACCGAGCCTTTCCATTACGAGGGTGCGCAGGAGTTCTGGCGGCGCGCGGCCGCGGGCCAGACGCCGAAGGGGCGCGAGAACATCTACAAAGGCTTCTACGAGGGCTGGTTCTGCGCGCCCTGCGCGACGTTCAAGACCGAGGCCGAGATGCTGCCCGCGACCGAAGAAGGTGGTTCGCCGCTCTGCCCGATTCATGAGCGCCCGCTCGACAAAGTTTCGGAGGAGAGCTACTTCTTCCGTCTCTCCGATTACGACGAAGCGCTGCTCGAACTCTACGAGGCGCGCACGGACTTCGTGCGCCCCGAGGCGCGGCGTAACGAGGTCATCAGCCTCGTGCGCGGCGGTCTCGAAGACGTGTCGATCAGCCGCCTGAAGAGTTCGGTGAGCTGGGCCATCCCCGTCCCCGGCGACCCGCAGCACACTGTCTACATCTGGTTCGACGCGCTCATCAACTACATCACGGCGCTGGGGTGGGGAAGCGAGCCGCGACAACAGCAGGTCGGCGAAGACCTCTTGGCGAAGTTCTGGCCCGGCGTCCACCTGCTCGGCAAAGACATCCTGCGTCAGCACGCGGTTCTGTGGCCGGCGATGCTCATGGCGGCGGGCGTCGAACTGCCGCAGTCGGTCGTGGCGCACGGACTCTGGCTCGACCAGACGGGGCGTAAAGGCTCCAAGACACTCGGCAACGCGCTTGAGCTGCCCGTCCTGCACAGGCACTTCCGCGTCGATGCGGTGCGCTACTTCCTTCTGCGCGAAATGTCGTTCGGGCAGGACTGCAAGGTCGATTATGAGGTCATCCTTGACCGCTCGAACAGCGACCTCGCCAGCGGGTTCGGCAACCTCTTGAGCCGCACGCTGACGATGATTCATAAATACTTCGACGGCGTCGTGCCGCCGCCGGACATCTCGGAGGCGCGGCGTCTGCTGGCGAAACGCGCAGGCGTCGATTCCGACGCGCAGGAGCTTTCGAGCAGCCTAGAGCTGATGCGCGACCAGTTCCTACAGCACGTGGACGAGTACGCTTTTCATCGGGCGCTCGAAGCGGCGTGGGGCATGATCGCGCGCGTGGACAAGCTCATCTCCGAAGCGAAGCCGTGGGAGCTGGCGCGCGAAGAGGAGCAGCGCGAGACGTTGGGCGCGGTGCTCTACCGCTCGGCCGAGACGCTGCGTTGGCTGGCCGTCCTGCTCTACCCGTCGATGCCGGAGTCTGCGCGGGCGGTCTGGAAACAGTTAGGGTTGGGAGGCGACCCGCAGGAACTCGACCCGGCGGGACTCATCTGGGGGGGCTTACGTGCGGGCGAGCGCGTCGGCGAGGTCGCGCCGCTCTTCCCGCGCATAGACAAGGCGAAGACGATGGCAGAGATCGAAAAAGAGATTGCGCAGCGCAGAGAGTCGCAGGCGTCGGAGGGCGGCCAGACGACAGCCGCAGAACAGACCGGCACTCCCGCCACGCAGGCGGCCGTGCCCGGCGCGCCGACCGCGGCCGGCACGCAGCCCGCACAGCCGCCGCAGAAGGGCGCGACCGAGGCCGAAGCCACGCCCGAGGGCGTCGCCACTTACATTTCGATTGAAGACTTCGTCAAGGTCGAGCTGCGCGTCGGACAGGTCTTGACGGCCGAGCGTGTGCCGAAGTCGGACAAGCTCCTCCGCTTCACAGTGGACGTGGGCGAGGCCGAGCCGCGCCAGATTCTCGCCGGCATCGCCGAGCACTACGAGCCGGAGACAATGGTCGGCCGCAAGCTGGTCATCGTCGCAAACCTCAAGCCGCGCAAGCTCCGCGGCCTGGAGTCGCAAGGGATGGTGCTCGCCGCCTCCATCGGCGAAGAGGGCCGCCCCGTCCTCGCCACCTTCGCCGAGGACGTGCCGAACGGGGCGCGTTTGAAATAGCGTTCAGCCACCAGCTTCAAAATGTTTGTCGATTCGCACGCGCATATTGACGGAGCGGAGTTTGACGCCGACCGCGACGAAGTTGTAGCGCGTGCGCGTGAGGCGGGCGTGCGCGCGATTTTGAACGTCGGGACGGGCGATCCGCACGGAGACAATTTCAAGCGTGCTTTGTCGGTGGCGGAGACGTACGAAGACGTTTACTTTGCGGTCGGTGTTCATCCGCACGATGCGAAGCTCTACGACGATGCTGCCGAGCAATACGTGTCAGACCTTCTTCGCGGTACCTCCCGCGCTCTCGCGCTCGGCGAGATAGGGCTCGATTATCACTACGATCACTCGCCGCGCGATGTACAGCGCGAAGTCTTTGCACGGCAGTTGCGGCTGGCGCAAAGTCTCTCTCTCCCCGTTATCATCCATTCACGCGAAGCGGACGAGGAGACGCTGGAAATCCTCGGCGCAGAGTACGCGGGGGCGTCGCGCGGCGGCGTCATGCACTGTTTTGGCGGCGGGCCGGCGCTGGCCGAAGGGGCGCTGGACTTAGGCTTCTACATCTCCTTCGCCGGGAACGTGACGTTCAAGAAGGCGGAGGCGCTGCGCGAGATCGCGCGCACCGTGCCGCTCGAACGTCTGCTGGTCGAGACCGATTGCCCTTACCTCGCGCCCGTACCGCACCGCGGGCGCCGCAACGAGCCGGCCTACGCCGCCGCGACGGCGCGCTTTCTCGCGGAACTCCGGGGCGTCAGTGACGAAGAGATTGGGCGCGCGACCTCGGAGAATTTCTCGCGCCTCTTCGGTGTGGAAATGGCCTGACGAGCCCGCGCGGCCGCGGGCGACCTTCGCGCCAAACAGCACAATCAACTTTTCCTCGCAGCCCTTAAATGTTATAAAAGCCGTGACGGGTTCGCGTTGACTTTACACTTCATATGGCTCAGCAGAATTCATTCGACATCGTATCGAAGGTGGAGATGGCGGAGGTCAAGAACGCGCTCGACCAGACCATGAAAGAGGTCAGGCAGCGCTTCGACTTCAAGGGCAGCCGCGCCGAGGTCCGGCTCGAAGGCGAGGAGGAACTGATCCTCACCGCCGAGGATGAGACCAAGCTCCGCAACATGAACGACATCCTCCAACAGAAGCTCGTGCGCCGGAGCGTGCCGCTCAAGGCGCTCTCCTACGGACGCGTCGAGCCGGCCGCCGGCGGCAGCGTCCGCCAGCACGCGGCCATCCAGCAGGGCATCCCCTCGGACAAGGCCAAAGAGATCGTCAAGTTCATCAAAGAATCGAAGCTCAAGGTGCAGGCCGCCATCCAGAGCGACACCGTCCGCGTCACGGGGCGCGACCGCGACATTCTTCAAGAAGTCATCGCCCTGCTCAAGTCCCAGGACTTCGGCATCAACATGCAGTACACGAACTACAGGACGAACTAGTGAATGGTGAATGGTACATAGTAAATGGATTTACCCGCATACCATTTACTATTCACCATTCACCATTCACTCCTAAACTATGAACACTTCCGGTAACACAGCGGCGGTCGAGGAGCAGCGTTTGACGGCGCGGCGCATCTTCAGTCTGGTCGCGGCGGAGCTGGCGCTCGTCGAGCAGGAGTTCGAGCGGCAGGCGCGCTCGAACATTCAGGTCATCGCCTACATCGGCGACTACCTGCGCGCGTCGGGCGGTAAGCGCGTGCGGCCGGCGCTGACGCTTTTGTCGGCCTCCGCGGTCGGCGGCGACGCCTCGCGCCAGAACGTCGTGCGGATGGCGACCGTGATGGAATTCCTCCACACGGCCACGCTCGTCCACGACGACATCATCGACAACGCCGAGACGCGCCGCAACCGCGCCTCCATCAACTCGCGCTTCGGCAATCAGACGGCCGTGCTCATGGGCGACTGGCTCTACATGTCTGCCTTCGAGACGAGCCTCAAGGAGCGCTCGCTCGACATCCTCGACATCCTGACCAACGTCACGCGGAAGATGACCGAGGGCGAGCTGCTCCAGTTGACGCTGCTCGGCCGCGCCGACGTGACCGAGGAGCAGTACTACGACGTGCTCCGGCGCAAGACCGCGTACTTGTTCAGCGCGTGCTGCGAGATCGGCGCCATCCTCGGCGGCGCCAGCCCCGCACAGTGCCGCGCGCTGCGCGACTACGGCATGAACCTCGGCACGGCCTTCCAACTCGTGGACGACCTGCTCGACTTCACCTCCGACGGCGACTCTCTGGGGAAGGCCGCCGGCGCAGACCTTCTGGAAGGGAAAGTCACGCTGCCCGTCATCCACCTGCTCGCCGAAGAGCCGCGGATGAAGGCCGGCGTGCAGTCCGTCATGCGCGAGGGCGCCTACGGCGAGTTCACGCGCGAGGCGCTCGTCCGCGCCGCAGAGAAGAGCGGCGCGCTCGAACGCTCGCGCGCTGCCGCCGCCTCCTACGCCGAGGCCGCCGCCAAAGCCCTGGAAGAGGTCGCGCCCTCCAAGTACGCCGACGGCCTCCGCTCCATCCCCTCGTACATCCTCGAAAGGGAGATGTAAGGGTCGCTTATGCCTGACGAAAATCTGCTCGCCACACTTGAGAACGGGCTGCGGCAGTCGCGCACGACGCGCTCGCGCCTCAACGCGCGGCTGGCCGACCTTGAGGCCGAGGCCGAGCGCGTCCGCACCGAGCTGAACGAGATGGACGCCATCATCAGTCAGACCGAGGCGGCCATGTTCCGCATCCTCTCCTCGATGTTCGGCGCGGCGCAGACGGCCAAACCGCCCTCTGATGCCGAGATCGAGTTCGCGCTGCGCCGCGATGCCGCGGCCAACGCACGCGCCACGACGCAGGCGGCGCAGTCGCACTCGCCCTACGCGCAGAGCCAGCCGCAGCAGCAGGAGCACCACTTCCGCCACCACATTCCCCCCATCCGTTCCGACATCGAGCCGAAGAGCGACCGCTTCTTCGAGCGCACCATCCCCCACGCCGCGGCCGTCCTGCTGCGCGAGACGGGCGGGCCGCTCCACGTCAACGAGCTTTACAACCGTCTGCTCGAAGGCGGCTTCCAGTTCACGGGTCAGAACCCGACCATCAGCATCGCCGTCTCGCTCAACCGCAACCGGCGCTTCCGCAAGGTCGCTCCCGGCACCTTCGACCTGACCATCCGCGACGCCGCCCAAGCCTCTTAGGGAAGAGAAGTAAACCCAGAGACACCGAGACGCAGTTTGTCGAGCTACACGCTCCGAACTGCGTCTCCGTGTCTCTGTGGCTCACTTGTGTTAAGTTTTCGAGAATTGTTTTCGACTAATAAATAGAAGAGGATTCATTAAGGCAGATGCGCGCGATGATTCTTGCCGCGGGTTACGGGACGCGTTTGTGGCCGCTGACGATTGACCGTACGAAGCCCGCGATCCCGTTCATGGGTCGGCCGCTGATCGGCTACGTCGCCGAGTACCTGGCCGGCTACGGCTTCGACGACATCGTCGTCAACCTCCACCACCAGCCCGCATCGGTCCGCGCCGCGCTCGGCGACGGGAGCGCATTCGGCGTGCGCTTCCACTACGTCGAGGAGCCAGTCATCCTCGGCACGAGCGGCGCCATCGGCAATGCGCGCCACCTCCTCGACGGCGACGCCTTCGTCGTCATCAACGGCAAACTCGCCACCGACATAGACCTCCGCGAGGCGCTTGAGACGCACAGGCGCACGGAGGCGCTCGCCACGCTCGTCCTGCGCCCGAACCCAGCGCGCGAGCGCTACAGCACGGTCAACGTCCACGACGGCCTCGTCACCGGCTTCGGCGGCAACCCCGCGCCCGCGTCCGATAAGCCCGGCGGCGCCCTCGGCGCCGCTCAAAAAGTTGAGTCCGGCACGCGGGGTGGGGAATCGAGGGTCGTTGATAAAAACGTTGATGAAAGCGATGCGGTCGAAGCGCCTCTTATGTTCACGGGCATTCAAATCCTTGACCCGCGTGTCTTCGACTTCATCCCGTCCGGCGTCTTCTCGCACACGGTAACCGACGTGTACGTCCCCGCCATCAAGCGCGGCGACCGCATCGCGGCGCACGTCGCACGCGGCTCCTGGTACGAACTCTCCACCGTCCGCCGCTACCTTGAGACGAGCGTGACGCTCTTGAAGCGTGAGGGGCGAGACGTGGAGCTGGGACAGGGCTCATCCGTCGAAGACGGCGCGAACGTCACCGAGAGCGTTCTCTGGGAGAACGTTAACGTCGCAAGCGGGGCGCACGTCCGACGCTCGGTGCTCGGCGCGGGTGTACGGGTTGGCTCCGGCGAAGTCTTCGACAACGTCGCGGTCGTCCGCGCCGAACTCGCGCGCGGCGTCGAGCGTCCGGAGAAGGGTTTGCAGGGCGAGTTCCGCGGCTCAAATTTTGTGGCGCCAATACCGGAGTGATACAATCCACGCGCGCCGACAGGCAGCTAAAGTCATACTAAAGAACGCAGCCGCAGCCGCGAAAAAGTGTCGGAGACGGGCATTCCCCCTTGAAGCCCTCCCTTCCATCCGAGCCCGTCTGCACACTTGAACGCCGCCCCGACGTTTCGCCCGATGCACCACCCTTCGCAGATCACCCCGAACGCCTTCCGCACCTCGGCGCGCGAGCGCCTGGCGGAGTACGTCGCGCGGCTCGGGGGCGACGCGGAACAGGTGCTCGCGCTCACGCCCGACGCCTCGACGCGCGAATATTTCCGCATCCCCTGGAAGAACACGAAGGCCGTCGCCGCCGTCTACCCGGAGCCTTTCGACCCCGACATACACCCCTTCATGGACGTGACGCGCCTCTTCACCGAGCCGGGCCTGCCCGTCCCTGCCATCCTCGACGTAGACCCTCTGAACGGCATCATCGTTCAGGAGGACTTCGGCGACCGGCAGCTCCGACGCGTCTTCGAGACCGCCTCCGAGGACGAACGCGAGTCCTATCTTGAACAGGCCATCTCCGTCATCGCCGACATACAGGCCGCGACCGCGCTCGCGCACGAGCGCCAGTCCATCGCCAGCCGCCTCGCCTTCGACGAGGTTAAGCTCTCGTGGGAGCTGGACTACTTCTTCGAACATTACTTCAAGAGCCTGCGCGGCGAGACCATCAAGCACGGCGAAGAGGCGCAGTTACGGGCTGAGCTGAACGACGTGGCGGCCGAGCTTTCGAGCCGCCCACGCACGCTCTGTCACCGCGACTTTCATCCGTCGAACCTGATGGTGGACGCGAAGGGGCGCCTGCGCATCATCGACTATCAGGACGCGCGCATGGGGCCGGCGAGCTACGACCTCGTCTCGCTCCTGCTCGACCGAAGGACGACGATGCCCTCGCTCGCAGAGGTGCGCGAGCGCCGCCTCTTCTTTCTCGACGAGCGCCGCGCGCGCGGGCTCGACCCCATCGACCCGGACGACTTCGCCTACGAGTTCCGCCTGATGACCGTCCAGCGCTGCCTGAAGGCCGTCGGCACCTTCTCTTACCAGACGGCCGTCGCCGGGCGCGGCGAGACTTACGCGCAGTTCATCAACCCGATGCTTGAGATAGTCGTCCAGGCCGCCGACTGGCTCGGCCGCTTTCCTCTGCTGCGCTCGACGCTGCGCGCGCGCCTGAGCGGCACGGTGCCGGCGGGCGCGGGGAACGACGACACCTGAATCAAAAGTCCCGAAGGAGGCAGGGCGGCTCCGCGCCGCCTAGCGTTTAAGACAGAGATGCAAAATGTCCACATCAACCAGCTCTCAAGCCACGCGGGCCAAGAGGTCACCGTGCAGGGCTGGGTCTACAACACGCGTTCGAGCGGCAAGCTGATGTTCCCGCAGTTGCGCGACGGGACGGGCGTCGTCCAGTGCGTCGTCTTCAAAAAAGCGGTCGCGCCCGAGGTCTGGGAGGCACTCGGTCACGCCGGCCAGGAGTCGGCCGTCACCGTGCGCGGCTCCGTGCGCGCCGACGAGCGCGCGCCGGGCGGCTTCGAGATCGACGTGGCCGACGCACAGGTTTTGCAGAGCGTCGAGGGCTACCCTATCACGCCGAAGGAGCACGGGACGGAGTTCCTCATGGATCACCGCCACCTCTGGCTCCGCTCGCGCCGGCAGCACGCGATCCTGCTCGTTCGCCACACGATCATCAACGCCGTCCGCGACTTCCTCAACCGCGAAGGCCACATCCTCTGCGACACGCCGATACTCACGCCCGCGGCGTGCGAGGGCACGACGACGCTCTTCGAGGTCGATTACTTCGGCGACGAGAAGGCGTACCTATCGCAGTCCGGCCAGCTCTACAATGAGGCGACGGCCGCGGCCTTCGGCAAAGTCTACTGCTTCGGCCCGACTTTCCGCGCCGAGCGCTCCAAGACGCGCCGCCACCTGACCGAGTTCTGGATGGTCGAGCCCGAGATGGCCTACGCCACGCTCGACGACGTGATGGACCTGAGCGAACGCTTCCTCTCGGCCATCGCCGCCCGCGTCCTCGAAGAGCGCGGGGAGGAGCTGAAAGTCCTTGAGCGCGACACCTCGAAGCTCGAAGCCATCGTGCCGCCATTCCCGCGCGTCCACTACGATGACGCCGTCAAGATACTCCACGAGGGGCACGAGCGCGGCGAGCTGGAACAGAAGTTCGAGTGGGGCGGCGACTTCGGCGCGCCCGACGAGACGTACATCTCTTCGCGCTACGATAAGCCCGTCATGGTTCATCGCTACCCTGCGGCCGTCAAAGCCTTCTACATGAAGCGCGACCCCGAGCGCGACGACCTCGCCCTGGGCGTGGACGTGCTCGCGCCCGAAGGCTACGGCGAGGTTATCGGCGGCGGCGAGCGCGCAACATCGCTCGAATTCCTCGAAGAACAGCTCAAAAAGCACGAGCTGCCGAAAGAGGCGTTCGAGTGGTACTTAGACCTCCGACGCTATGGCAGCGTCCCGCATGGCGGGTTCGGCATGGGCATCGAGCGCTGCGTCGCATGGATGTGCGGCATCGAGCACATACGCGAGACTATCCCGTTCCCGCGGATGCTCTACAGAATCAGACCTTGAAGCTCTCATGGAAAAGATCGTAACGATATTCGGCGGCTCGAAGTGCGGCGAGGATAGCGAAGAGTATCGGCAGGCTCTGACGCTGGGACGGCTCCTCGCCGAGCGCGGTTACACCATCTGCACGGGCGGGTATCTGGGCGTGATGGAGGGCGCGAGCCGCGGCGCGCACGAGCGCGGCGGGCGCGTGCTCGGCATCGTGATGAACCAGTTCAAGTCCGAGCCGAACCGTTACCTGACTGAGAAGGTCGCAAGCGCGCACTTCTACGAGCGGCTTCAGAATCTGATTGAGCGCTCGGTCGGTTTCATCGCGCTGCGCGGCGGCGCGGGCACCGTGACCGAACTCTCGCTCGTCTGGAACAAACTCCAGACGAAGGTCATCGAGCCGCGCCCGCTCGTGCTGCTCGGCGACTTCTGGCAGAAAGTCATCCAGTCGTTCACGGAGAACCTCGTGGTGAGCGAAAGGGACGTGGCCCTCCTCAACTTCGTCAACACGCCGGAGGAGGCCGTACAGATTATCGTGGAGAGTTCCGGAGGGGAGAGCGTATGAACTGTCAGAATTGCGGGGGCGGCCTCGTGCCGGGGGCGAAGTTCTGCGGTGCCTGCGGCACCACTGTCGCGGCGGCCGAACCGGCGCCGCCGCCACCACAGCCGCAGCCGCCGCAATATCAGGCCGCGCCGGCCGGCGTCGGAATCAAGATTGACGAAGACTCGCGGGGGCAGGGGCGCGGCTACTCGTTCGAGATACTGCACCAGCCCTCTTTCTCTCTCGCGGTCGTACGGCTCGCGGCCGAGCAGTCGATTCTGGCCGAGGCGGGCGCGATGGTCTCGATGTCTGCGAACGTCGAGTTGCTGTCGCAGATGAAGGGGGGCTTAATGGGCGCCCTGAAGCGCGCCGTCGGCGGCGAGTCGGCCTTCGTCTCGACCTTTACGGCGCGCGGCGGCCCCGGCGAAGTCACCTTCGCCCCGGGCAGCCCCGGTGACATCGCCGCCATCGAGATGAGCAATCAGCTCTTCTTCGTACAGTCCAGCTCCTACCTCGCGGGCGACGCCGGCCTGAACGTGGACACGCGCTGGGGCGGGGCCAAGACTTTCTTCGGCGGCGAGGGGCTGTTCGTGATGCAGGTGAGCGGGACGGGGCTCCTGCTCCTCTCCTCCTTCGGCGCGATACATCGCAAGCGTCTGGCCGCGGGCGAGCGTTACGTGGTTGACACGGGCCACCTCGTCGCCTGGGAGGGGACGACGCAGTACACTCTGCGCAAGGCGGCGGCCGGCTTCTTCCGGAGCATGGTCAGCGGCGAGGGCATGGTCGCGGAGTTTACGGGGCCGGGCGAGCTTCTGATTCAGACGCGGAACCTCGCGGCGCTCGCAGGGCTGCTTAAGCCGTTCTTCCCGACGCAGGGCGGTGGGGGTGGCGGTGGCGGCTTCAACCTCAACCTCGGCGGCTAACGCGACCGATAACGTCGGCAAGGGGGATTATGAGCAGTCTGCTCGAAGAACAGAGTTTGAAGGGCGCGGGGCGTCTGCCGGGGGAGGGGAAGCGCGCGTGCATCATCGGCGCCCCGTGCGGCTTGGGCGCGAGCATCGCGGGCGTCGATCTGGGGCCGGCGGCGATGCGCGTCGCGCGCCTGAGGCAGCGCGTCGTGGGGCTCGGCTACGAGGTGAGAGACAGGGGAGACCTGCCCATGGAGTTCCCTGCGGAGCAGCCGCCGACGGGCGAGAAACTCCGCTACCTCAAAGAGATTAAGGCCGCCTGCGAGCTTCTGGCGGCGGAGGTGCGGCAATCGCTTGAGGCGGGCGAGCTGCCGATTGTCCTCGGCGGCGACCACTCCATCGCCATCGGCTCAATCTCGGGTGTGGCCTCCTTCTACAGACAGCGCAAGGAGCCCGTCGGGCTCATCTGGTTCGACGCGCACGCCGACATGAACACGCCCGAGACGACTCCCTCCGGCAACATCCACGGAATGCCTCTGGCCGTCCTCCTCGGCTACGGTACGCCGGAGCTGACCGGCATCGAGGGCTTCTCGCCCAAGCTCGACCCGCGCTTCTGCGCGCACATCGGCGCGCGCGACGTAGACGCAGGCGAGCGCGAACTGATACGGAAGCTTGGGCTTCGCTTCTTCACGATGCGCGAGATTGACGAGCGCGGGATGGCCGCCTGCGTCGATGAGGCCGTCCACATCGCCTCGCAGGCGCCGGCCGGCTATCATGTGACGCTCGACGTGGACGCGCTCGACCCCGGCGACGCGCCCGGGTCGGGGACGGTCGTGCGCGGGGGGCTGACCTACAGGGAGGCACACCTCGCGATGGAAAAGATCGCCGAGGCCGGCGGCGCGCGCGCACTCGAAGTGGTCGAGATAAACACCGCGCTCGACATCAACAACCGTACAGCCGAGCTGGGTGTCGAGCTGATCCTTTCCGCCCTCGGCAAGTCGATACTTTAAGGCGGCCGCGTGCTGTAGTCATTCCTTAACTCGGGAGCCCGAAGCTGCTGTGCCGGCCGGCTTTGGGCTAAATTTTTATCACGGCGAATTTCAACATGACGACAAAGATTCGGATAGGGGTTATCTACGGCGGTCGCTCGGGGGAGCACGAGGTTTCGGTGCGCTCAGCGCGGGCGGTCATTGAGGCCGTTGACACGGAAAAGTACGAAGTCATCCCCGTCGCCATCACGAGGGAGGGGCGCTGGCTCTCGCCGGCCGAGTCGGCTTCGATGCTGCCTGAGTCCGCGCAGCGCAGGCTCTCGAATTACGCGGGCGACGCTAACGAAGGCAGCACGGCCCTTGTCATAGACCCCTCGCGGGGCGGCCTCCTCCGTCGGGAGGGTGCGCAGGCGGGAGAGCAGCGGCTCGACGTAGTCTTCCCGGTCTTACACGGAACATACGGCGAGGACGGGACGATTCAAGGGCTTCTGGAGATGGCGGGCATCCCCTACGTCGGGTGCGGCGTGCTCGCGTCGAGTACGGGGATGGACAAGGTGACCATGAAGACTCTCTTCCGGCACGCCGGACTGCCCGTCTGCAAATACGACTGGTTCCTGCGGCGCGACTGGGAGGCGGAGCCTTCAGAAGTCCGCGAACGCGTCGAGCGTGAAATCGGATACCCATGCTTCGTTAAGCCTGCGAACTTGGGCTCATCCGTGGGCGTCTCGCGCGCCGACGACGAGGAGACGCTGGTCAAGGCCGTCAACCTCGCGGCGCGCTACGACCGGAGGATTATCGTCGAAGAGGGTCTGAACGCGCGCGAGATCGAGTGCGCTGTGTTGGGGAACGACGAGCCCGAGGCGAGCCTCCCGGGCGAGTACGTCGTGCATGACGAGCAGGCCAGGTTCCTGGATTACACGGAGAAGTATTCGAGTACGGGGCACGTCCAGTTCGTCGTCCCCGCGCCCATCCCGAAGCGCCTCTCCCGGCGCATACAGGATTTGGCCGTCCGCGCCTTCAAGGCCGTGGACGGCGCGGGCTTCGCCCGTGTGGACTTCTTCCTGAGGAGGGACAACAACAAACTCCTCGTCAACGAGCTAAACACTATCCCGGGCCTCACGGATGTCTCCGGCTTCCCGCAAATGTGGGACGCCTCGGGTGTGCCCTTCAGACAGGTCATCGACCGTCTGGTCGAACTCGCCTTCGAGCGCCACGCGGAGAAGGCTCGGAACGCGACGAGCATTTAAATCCTTCCAGCCGAAAACCGACCCAGCTCCGAAGACCCCAAAGAGCCGCGGCCAAAGCCGACGCACGCGCGAAAATCTGTTCGAGTAGATTATGAGCCAGCGCGCCCTAACCCTTTGGGGCGCGGTAGCCGTTGCGCGTGCGCGCGGTGAGTTCGGGCCGCGAGAGCTTCAACTGTATGGCGCGCCAGCGGCCGTCCCTCGCCGTGTTGTTCGGGCGGTAGCCGACGGTGTACTGGTTGCTCAACTCCTGAAGAATCTCCCTGAACGCATCGTCGAGCGCCCGCCCGCCCGGCTTCGAGACGAACCGGCCGCCGCTCTTGTTCGCGTAATTCTTCAGCGTGCCGGCCGCAGACATGCGCGCGGCCTGATTCAACAGAGGGTCGGACATGTCTACCGTGTAGATGGTCGCATTGGCTACGAGCGCGGCGTTGAGCGCCTTCTCGGGCGTGGCGCTGCTCTTGGTGTCGGCGCCGTCGGAGAGGATGATGATGGCCTTACGCTTCTCGGGCCGCTTGGCGAGGTCTTTCGACGCGAGCAGCACGGCGTCGTTGAGCGCGGTCATCCCCTTCGAGCCGAGGTCGTAGGCGACGGGCGGCAGATCGCGCCCGGGCCTGAAGTCCGACAACTGCTCCACCTTCGAGTCGAAGTGATAGACGGAGGCCACGTCCTCTTCGCGCAGCCCGTCGAGGAAGCGGACGGCGGCAGCACGGGCCAGCGTAATCCGCGTCTCCATGCTCCCGGAAGTGTCGAGCAGGATGGCCGCCGCGAAAGGCGTCTCCTCGACGGAGAAGAGCGAGACGCGCTGCTCCACCCCGTCCTCAAGCACCTTGAAGTCCTTGTGAGAGAGCTTGTGCACGTACTGACCGCTGCCGTCCGTCACCGTGACGTTGAGGACGACGAGGTCTGAATTGACGCGGACGACCTCGTCATCGTTGTCCTGCTGCGCGCGCACGACGTAGAGGGCGGGCGCAGCCAGAGTCAGGAGGGCCAGGATGAATAGAAGAATTCTCGTCTTCGGTCGCAGGCGGAGTGGGGAAGGGCGGCGGGGCGCGTCGCTCGGCGAAGTCTTCATGGCTGTTTGATGGTGCGTATGTGGTGGATGAGCTCGATCATCTCGTTGGAGCGCCGGATGACGTTGGCCGAGATGACCAGGCGCGAAGTCTTCGACACGCTCTCCTTCAAGTCGCACGTGAGTTTGGCAAGGCGCGTGACGGCCGGCTCGACCTGAACCGGCGGGTCGCTCAACCCCTCCTCGTCGTCGGAGCCGCCCGCGCTGCCCCGAATCTTGCGCGCAAGTTTTTCGAGCCGTTCGAGCCGCTTCTGGTCGTCGCGTGTGAGGGTGTTGTTCTTCTTGTAGGAGGCGAGGAGTTCGTCCCCTATCTGCGCGGCCTCGTCGGCGCGCTCGACCATACCTTTGTGCGTCTCCTCCTCGCGTCGAATCTCCGCGCGCCGCAGCATCTCCTCCTCGGGCCTGCCGAAGTCGCTCGCGCGTTGCGACCTCGGGCTCGGCTGGTCTGCCCCGGCCACCTGCGCCGAAGCGCAGACCGCACCGAGCGTCAGGAGGGTTAAAATGAGAGCTATGGCTCTGTGCATGAAAACGGCCTTAAGACTCACCTTCGGAAGATTCCGCGAGTGTAACACGTGCGACGAAGTTAGGGATGCGGTCGAAGAGATGCCGGGTTGCAAAGCCTCAACGTGTTAGAGCAGTTCGCTAAATGCTTTACATGAGCTTTGTCGGCGCGCCGACTCTTAAAGCTGGACGCGAGCTTCCAAGGCTTTAAGGAACGCTGTACGGGTTATCGGGCGTGTTGATGAAATCGTCGCCGCCCGGCTTCTTCTTTGAGGGAGTCTTGACGATGATGACGTTATCCTTGATCTTCTCGGGCGGCCGCTTCGCGCCCGGCAGGGACCTGAACGCGACCTCTGCCCCGCCGCGCCTGAGCCCGACCACGCGCGACCCGCTCCACTCCTCCGAGAGGACCTTGAGCGTAAACTTGCCCTGCTGCCCGGGCTCAAGGTCGGCAGGCTCGACCTTTACCTCGCGCGTCTCAAAGCCCGAGTCAGCCCTGCGCCTCAGCTCGACCTCGACCGAGAGTTTTTCCAGCTTTTCGTTACCGACATTCTGCACCGAACCGCCGATGACAGCGTAAGGTCTGGCCAGCATCGCCTCGTCCACGAAGATATGCGCCTGCGGCTCAGGCTTCGGGGTCGGCGTCGGACGGGCCGCCCTCTGCTGTGAGGCGTCGAAGGGTTTCTGGCAGCCCGACAAAATCAGAAAGGGGAGTAAAGTGAGCGTAAGGGCGGGCTTAAACGCGGCCGAGACGAGGGTCTTGAGATAGATCATCTTACTGCTTAGTTCGACTGATAGTTGAGCTTCACGCTCCTATACTGTTCAAATGACACGGATTACTCTTAAGGCAGTTGCACCTGAGCCACGTGGGCGGCGGCCTCTACTGCTGATCCTGTTCGTGTCCCGGCGGCGGGGTGCCCGTAATCTTAGTGATGAGCGCCACGAGGAATTCCGTTTCGGCCGTCCCGTTGCTTTTCAGAGAGAGCCACTCGGCGCCGAGCACGTTGTCGCTCTTGCCTTCGACGCGAGCGTTAATCGAGACGTTGGTCGCCGTGCTGTCGATGGGTTGGATTTCGATGATGAGCGTGTAGCGGCCACGAGTCCAGTTACCCTGCTCAGTGCGCGGCACCTCCGCGAAACGGAAGAGCTCAGAGGAGGTGACGAATGTCCCGCGCGTGAACGTGTATGGCTGCGAGACCAGCAGACCCGTCTCGGGTTTCGAGACCGTATCGTCCATGATGAGCTTCCGCTCGCGCATCAACTCCGCGATGGACTTCGTCAGCACGTCGTTGGGAGTCTGGAAGCGGTAAGGATTCGGCACGGGCGGCGCCGGCTGCGTCTTGCCCTTGCCGAAGTCGATGCCGCGCCCGACGCCCGTGTCCGTCTTGCTGCCGTTGACGGCGGGTTGCCGGTTGTTGCTGCTGTCGCGGATGCGGTCGTTCTGCTGATCGACGCCCTTCTCCTGTGCGGCGCAGACTGTGCCGGCTGTGACGAGAAGCGCGATTGCGAGAAGCGTTTTCATGGAAAACCCCTTTGCCTGACCTTGCCAATAATTCAAGAGGGAAACGCTGCGAGCATAAAGCAACGAACAAGCGAATTCAAGACTCATCCCGAAGCACGACAGCTTTGATGCAATTTTAAGGGGAAGGGGACGGCTGCGTCGTCACGTCCGTCCCTTCGGAGGGCGTAGGTGTCGCCGAGAGGTTGGCGTTGCGGTTACGCTCCCACTCCCTGAGAGCCTGCACGCCGCGTTGGAAGTCCGCTTCGTTACTGTAGAAGTTGTGTGCCCCGTCGTTACGCGAAGGTTCGCGTACATAATAGATGTAGTCGGTCTGCGCGGGCTTGAGCGCCGCTTCGAGCGAGTTCTGGCCGGCCGAGGCGATGGGGCCGGGCGGCAGTCCGCGGACTTTGCGCGTGTTGTAGGGCGAATCGCGGTCGAGGTCGCTCTGGTAGACCTTGCCGTTATTCCTCCATTTGCCGGCGGCCTTCGAGGCGTAGATGACGGTCGAGTCGATTCCGAGAGGGATGTCGCGCCGGAGACGGTTGTAGATGACGGAGGCGACGACCGCGCGCTCATCCGAAAGCTTCGCCTCGGTCTCGATGAGCGAGGCGACGGTGACGACCTGACGCGGGCTCAGGCCGGGAGGGGGTGTGTGCTTCGAAGACAAATCGCCCCAGACCTGCCGGAAGCGCTTGACCATCGTCTCGACGACCTGCCGAGGGGTCGCGTCGGGCTGAAAACTATATGTGTCCGGGTATAGATAGCCTTCGAGATTTTTGGCCTCGGGGTCGAGGTCGCGTATGGCGCTCGTGTCGTCGAAGAGCGCCAGAGCCTCTTCGGCACTCTGGAGCTTGAGTTCCGGAATCCGCGCGAGGAGGGCGGCAATGTCCCAACGCGTCCAACCCTCAATGACGGTCAGGCGGCTCAGGCGCTGCTCACCCTCTTCAAGTTTTTTGAGAACAGACAGAGGGGAGATGGGCGAAGGGAAGCGATATTCTCCAGCCTTCAGGCGTTGACCCGAACCCGTCACACGGACATAGAGTTTCAGCAGCCATCCGTGTCTGATAACGCCGAGGGATTCAAGGTTATTGATGATTTGATCCGGGGTGGAGCCCTTGGGGATGGCTATGTACTGTTCGCTCTGGGAATGGAGCTTCGGTGCCTGTAGCTCTCGACGAAGCCAGAACATGGAGCCTGTGAGGGCAAGGATGAGAATGATAGTGAACGGAATGATAACTCTTTTAACAGTCATTAGATATCCAGTCCGGGCTTAAGTTAAGACTCAACTGCCGGCCTCAACCTTCGGGTCTTTTTTGAACCTCAAGAAAGTCATTCAAGATTATAGATGCGGCTTCGCTATCGACTCGGTCTGAAATTTCACCTTCTCTGAAGCCACGCTCCCGCAGGGAAGATTCCGCGTCTTTGGAGGTGAGGCGCTCGTCCTGAAAAAAGAGTGGGATTTTTAAAGTGAGCTGTAGGTTGTGTGCGACGCGCCTGACCTCTCGTGCGGCGTCGCCTTCGGTGCCGTCGAGGCGGAGCGGCAAACCCAGGACTATGCTTTGCACGTCAAACTGCACGCAAAGTTCGTTGAGTGAGCTGAGCAGACGCTTCCAGGGGGTGCGCGGCAGGGCCGGGAGCGTGCGTACGGTCAGGCGCAGCTCGTCCGAGACGGCCAGGCCGACTCTCTTCGAACCCATGTCGATGGCGAGGACACGACCCTGCACGTAAGACCTTCCCGGCTCGTTTTTTGGATGAAATCTGCGCCTTTGGCCGGCGCGGAGTATAACGCAACCCTTGGCGATAGTGCCACTTAGAGGGCTTGCGTGCCGTACGTGGCTACTGTATCATCCGACCCGTGGGTTCGGACAATTCAGCCTCTCGAAGGGCTGAGGCGCTTATAAAGGGTTTGAGTGGAATCAGAGGTGCTCGATGTCTTTTCGCAGTAAATTCCTTCTCGTCGTTTTCTCCGCTTCGCTGGCGCTCTACGCCGTCGTCGGCGGCTGGATGTCGATCAACGCTCAGCAGCAGCAGAACGACCCCGGTGCACAGCTCCGAATCTTCGAGAGCGTCCTGCGTCATATACAGGACGACTACGTGGACGAGCCCGACCTGAACAAGGTTCGCGCGGGCGCGCTGCGCGGGCTGGCCTACGGCCTCGACCCGTACTCAACCTATCTGACGACCGAGCAGGTCAAGGGCTACAAGGCGGCCGGTCAGAGCAGCCCTCCGAGCATCGGCGCGGAACTTTCGCAGTTCGCCTCCTATCTCTATGTCATCGCCCCGGTGAAGGGCGGGCCGGCCGATCTGGCCGGTTTACAGGCGGGCGACATCATCGAATACATCGACGGGAAGGCCACGCGCGACATCTCGCTCTATGACGCTCGCCAGCTTCTGAACGGCGCGCCCGGCAGCGAGGTCAAACTGCGCGTCCTGCGCGCAGGCACGCGCCCGTTCGTGCTGAACGTCAAGCGCGGCGCCGTCACCGTCCCCGGCGCAGAGGCGCGCACAGAGCCCGGGAAGATCGGTGTCATCAAGGTCAACAGCCTCGCAGAAGGTGAGGCGGCGGATGTGAAGGCGCGGTTGCAGGAGCTTCTCAAGCAGGGCGCGCAGAAGATCGTGCTCGACCTGCGAAGTGTGGCCGGCGGCTCGCTCGAAGAGGGCATCAAGGTTGCTAACCTTTTCATCAAGGAAGGGACTCTGGCGCAGACGGTCGGGCGCGGGAACAAGCCCCTGAAGAGTTATACGGCCGACCCGAAGGCGGTGCTCTTTGAAGGGCCGATGGCGGTGCTCATTGACCGCGGGACTGCCGCCTCGGCGGAGATCGTGGCCGCGGCTTTCGCCGAGCATAAGCGCGGCGACGTGGTCGGCGTCAAGAGCTTCGGCGCCGGCACCGAGCAGCAGCTCTTCACGCTGCGCGCGGGCGATGGGCTTCTGCTGACGACGGTCAAGTGGGCCTCTTCGACAGGCAAGGCTTTCCTCGGCGAGGGCGTGAAGCCGACGGTCGAGGTCAAGGCGCCGGAGCTGGCCGAGGCCATCGACCCCGAGGACCTGACTGGCAACGACGACGACCCCATCGCGCAGCCCAACGCCCCCACAGACCGAAGAGATGTGGCGCCCGAAGCGGCCTCGCCGAAACAGCAGCAGGAAGACGTGCAGTTGAAGAAGGCTCTCGAACTCCTCCGCGAGAATAAGCCTGCGCAGAGCCCGCAGCGCCCTTCGTAAAGGGCGGGGAACCGCAGACGTTAAAAGGCGCGCGAGATTCAATCTCGCGCGCCTTTAAGTTTTGTGAGGCCGGCTCACTTCGCCGTCTCAGAGCGGAATGTTCCCGTGCTTCTTGGGTGGATTCGTGTCCCGCTTGTTTTCAAGCAGGGACAGGGCGCTGATGAGCTTCTTGCGTGTCAGTGCGGGCTCGATTATCTCGTCGATGAACCCGCGCTCGGCCGCGACGTAAGGGTTGGCGAACTTCTCCTCAAACTCTGCGACGCGCGCTTTTCTGGCCGACTCTTGATCTGACGCCTCCGCTATCTCACGCCGGTAGAGAATCCCGACCGCGCCCTCTGCGCCCATGACCGCGATCTCGGCCGTCGGCCAGGCGAAGTTAACGTCTGTGCGTATGTGCTTCGAGGCCATGACGCAGTAGGCGCCGCCGTAAGCCTTGCGCGTGATGACTGTGATCTTGGGGACGGTCGCCTCCGCGAAGGCGTAGAGGAGCTTGGCGCCGTGCCTGATGATTCCGCCGTGCTCCTGCCGCACGCCGGGCATAAAGCCCGGCACGTCCTCGAAGACGACGAGCGGGATATTGAAGCAGTCGCAGAAGCGCACGAAGCGCGCGCCCTTGACGGAGGCGTCGATGTCGAGCACGCCCGCGAGGTACGCCGGCTGGTTGGCGACGATGCCGACGCTTCGGCCCCCGAGGCGCGCGAACCCGACGACGATGTTCGGGGCGTAATGCTCATGCACCTCGAAGAAATACCCGTCGTCTACGACCGCGTGAATTGCGTCGCGCATGTCGTAGGGCTGGTTCGAGGCTTCGGGGACGAGCGTGTTGAGCGATTCGACGCGGCGATCCGAAGGGTCTCTGGTCTCGACGCGCGGCGCGTCCTCCATGTTGTTGGAGGGGACGAAGGAGAGCAGTTCGCGCACGAGCAGAAGGGCGTGCTCGTCGGAGTCGGCGGCGAAGTGTGCGACGCCCGAGACGCTGTTATGCGTGTCGGCGCCGCCCAGCTCCTCCTTCGAAACGTCCTCGTGCGTCACGGTGCGGATCACTTCGGGGCCGGTGATGAACATGTATGAGGTGTTCTTCACCATCACGTTGAAGTCCGTGATGGCCGGGCTGTAGACGGCGCCGCCCGCACATGGGCCCATGATGCAGCTAATCTGCGGGACGACGCCCGAGGCGAGCGTGTTGCGCAGGAAGATGTCGGCGTAGCCGCCCAGGGAGACGACGCCCTCCTGTATGCGCGCCCCGCCTGAGTCGTTGAGTCCGACGACGGGCGCGCCCACGCGCATCGCCATGTCCAGAACCTTGCAAATCTTCTCTGCGTGAGTCTCAGAGAGGGAACCGCCGAAGACCGTGAAGTCCTGCGCGAAGATGAAGACGCGGCGGCCGTCTACGAGTCCGTGACCCGTGACGACGCCGTCGCCGGGAAAGAGCTGTCTGTCGAGGCCGAAGTCGCGCGAGCGGTGGACGACGAGCTGGTCGAACTCCTCGAAGGTGCCGTCGTCGAGGAAGAATTCGATGCGCTCGCGCGCGGTCCACTTGCCGGACTCGTGCTGGCGTGCGGTGCGCGCGGCGCCGCCGCCGACCTCTGCGAGGCGCCTCCGCTCAGAGAGCTGTTCGAGTTTAGACTGATGCGTATTTTCGGCCGGTTCGGGTTTCATAGGTCGAGAAGTTATGCGTAGGATTATGAATGAAACGGGCGAGTTTGTACACGCGCGGGCGCAAAAGTGATGATGAGATAGAACTTGAAAGGTAAGTGTTGAAAGGTCGGCGCGCCGACCCTTCAACACTTACATGAGACTGACTCCGGAGCCGCCTTCAAGGCCGTGTGCGACGCACTTCGAGTTGTTCATACAGTCAAGGCTCGCGTTCTACTTTACTTGAGGGCCTTTACTCGAAGTTAAAGGGGAACTGCCGATTCTCGATTAAATGTCGAAGCTCATCAAGTGCCTCCTGAACTTTCGAGTGATAGGCGGCCGGGTATTGATAAAGCTCCGCGTGACGTTCGAATTCGTCCTCGTCCAGAACCTCAAACGAATAGTCAGGCTCAACCAGAACGTCAACGTCGAGGTCTACGAAAGTGAGAACGCCGGGCTCAAGCGTCGGAGGGGTGTTGATGTTGCAGTAGAACTTGAGGAGTCGTCCGTCGGGAGCCTGAAAACGGAAGACGCTGTACCAGCGATCCGTCCAGAAGAACTCTGTGCTCAGAGTCCCCGCCTCAATCGTGCCGATGAGACTGTGGCGCACCTCCTCCGCGAAAAATGCGTCGAGGACGATGAGCGAGTCCTCTCGACGCGCCAAGCGCGCGGGCCAACTGCGTTGGACGCGGCCGTCATGTTTGCAAGAGCGGACGACGATCTCGGCCGTTTCCATCCCGCTCTCCTTCAACAAAGACTCGAACATCACACAGAAATATTTTCGGCTCAGGCACGGAAAGCACGGACGTTGTTGCGGAGCGTCCCGACGCCCTCGACCTCGACCTCACATACGTCGCCGTCGAGAAGCGGCCCGACCCCTGCGGGCGTTCCCGTAGCGATGAGGTCTCCCGGTTCAAGCGTCATCGCGCGCGAGATGTAGCGTATGAGGTGTGTGACGGGGAAGGCCAACGCGCTGGTGCGCCCGCTCTGACGTACCTGGCCGTTGACGCGCGTCTCGACCTTGAGGTCGGTGGGGTCGAGCCCCGTGACGATATGCGGGCCGACGGGGCAGAAGGTGTCGAAGGATTTGCCGCGCGTGAACTGTACGTCCTTGCGTTGCAGATCGCGCGCGGTCACGTCGTTGAGGCACGTATAGCCGAGGACGTAGGAGAGAGGGTCTTCGTCGTCCGCGACCCGGCTGCACCTCCGTCCGATAACGACGCCGAGTTCACCCTCATGCTCGACCCTCTGGGAGAGTTCGGGAAGTTCGATGAGATCGCCGTCGCCGATAATCGCCGAAGGGGCTTTGAGGAAGAGCAGAGGTTCCGAAGGCATAGGGTTCCCCAACTCTGCCGCGTGCTCGCTGTAGTTGCGCCCGACGCAGACGATTTTGGAGGGCGCGACCGGAGTCAGAATCTGCGCCTCTGAGAGTCTGAACGAGGGTTCCCTCTGTTCGAGGGAGAGGTTCCCTGCGTTTAAATCACCAGAGAGCCTGTAGACCTTCTCATTCTCGACGACGCCGAAGGCGGGGCGCTGTGTCTCCGGGTCTATGAAACGGCAGATAATCATCTTGTTTGCAGTTCAGAAGGAACTTTAAGGGGCGGTCTCGGACTCGACTTTGGAAGGGTCGGAGGCGTTGCCGGCCTTATCGACCGCGGTCACGTAATAGAAGTACTTCTGCCCGGACTTGATCGCTTCGTCTTGGTAGGTCGTGCGTTCGAGGAGGTTGCGGTTGAGCTTCGTCCACTGCTCCTTTGGCAGATCGGGGTCGTCGGAGCGGTAGAGGTTGTAGCCCGCGATGTCTCGCTCCTGGTTGGCGGCGAAGAAGACGGAGATACGTAGAGGCGTCGGAGCAGCGACCGTGGTCAGGCCGATGGGCGGCGCCGGCTTGAAGGTGTCGAGGGGTTTGACCTCAGCGGGGTTTGAGTTGAGGCTCTCGACCGGCTCGCCGCCCGTACCGAGCGAGACGGCGCGGACGACGTAGACGTACTCCTCGCCGAAGGTGAAGGTCTGGTCGGCGAAACTCAGAGCGTTGACCGGCCGCGAATTCAGAGGCGTCTGGGCCGGCTCGTTCTGCGAGCGCGCGGAGCGGTAGATGTTGTACCCGAGCAGGTTCGCGGGGCGCGTATTATCGACGTTCGCCTCGGGCGCGTTCCAACGGACGATGACGGCGTTCTCTCTGACCTCGGGCGTCTGTTCGACGGACGGCGGCTGGCTGACGCTGGCGGCCGGCTCGATGAGAAGGAAGTTCGAGAAGGAGGCACGCTGGCCCGCGGCGTTGACGTAGCGCACAGCGTAGCGCAGACGCACGGGCTCCGAGAGCGATAGCTCGTCCGTGTATGCGAGCGTGTCTCTGGCCCCCTCGATCTGCTCCGAAGTGACCGAGCCGATGAGGTTCGCGCGCGCAGAGAACTCCTCTTCGGTCAAAGGCAGAGGGTCGTCTACGCCCTCCGCGAGGCGGTAGATGTCCACCCTTCTGATGCTCTGGACGCTCTCGTCAGAGGCGTTGCGGCGCGGCGCAGGCCAGTTCAGGATAACCTGATTCCCGCGCTGTACACCCGAGAGCAACTCCGTGCGTTGCGGGACTCTCTCGACCGGCGGCTGTGGCGGCCGACGTTTTCCGCATCCGGAAAACGTCAAGGCAAAAGGCAGAAGGCAAAGGGCAAAAATCAGAAGGACGAAACTTTGAACGCCGGTCGCGCTCACGCCTTTGCCTTTTGCTTCTTGTTTTGCCTTCATTTAGAGGACGTAGCGGCTGAGGTCCTGGTCTTTGACGATGTCGCTGATGGTTCGGCCGACGTAATCGGCGTCGATGAGTTGCCGCTTGGGCTCAAGGTCTGGGCCTTCAAAGCTGATTTCGTCGAGCACCTTCTCAAGGATTGTGTGCAGACGGCGCGCGCCGATGTTCTCGGTCTGCTCGTTGACGCGGACGGCGAAGCGCGCGAGGGCGTCGATGGCGTCTTCGGTGAAGTCGAGCTCGATGCCCTCGGTCTCCAAAAGCGCCTTGTACTGTTTGACGAGCGAGTTCTTCGGCTCAGTCAGGATGCGCTTGAAATCTTCGAGCGTGAGCGAGTCGAGCTCGACGCGGATGGGGAAGCGACCCTGCAACTCCGGGATGAGGTCGGAGGGCTTCGAGACGTGGAAGGCGCCGGCGGCGATGAAGAGGACGTGGTCTGTGCGCACCATGCCGTAGCGCGTGTTGACGGTCGTGCCTTCGACGATGGGCAGGAGGTCGCGCTGCACGCCTTCGCGCGAGACATCGGGCCCGGAGCCTGAGGACTCGCGGCCGGCGATCTTGTCCAACTCGTCGAGGAAGATGATGCCCGAAGACTCTACGCGTTCGAGCGCAGCGCGCGCGACGGCGTCCATGTCCACGAGCCTCTCCTCCTCCTCCTGTATGAGGTATTCGAGCGCCTCGTCCACGCGCATGCGCTGGCGCTTGGTGCGCCCCTGGAAGAGGTTCCCGAGCATGTCCTTCATGTTGATGCCCATCTCTTCGACGCCCTGTGGGCCTGCGACTTCGATGGTCGGGAAACTCTTCTCGCGCACCTCCATCTCGACGAGGCGGCTGTCGAGCTTGCCCTCGCGCAACTGCGCGCGCAATTTCTCGCGCGTCTTCTGGAACTGCTCGTCGCGGTCAACGCCCGCCGGCTCGGACGCTTCGCCCGCGTCGGAGTCGAAGTCGTAGAAGCCCGCGTTCGAGCGTTGCGGGAGGAGCAGGTCGAGGACGCGCTCTTCGGCGTTGTTTTCGGCCTTCTCGGCGACCTCTTCGATCTTCTCCTCGCGCACCATGTCCACGGCGATCTCCGTGAGGTCGCGGATCATGCTCTCCACGTCGCGGCCGACGTAGCCGACCTCAGTAAACTTCGACGCCTCGACCTTGAGGAAGGGCGAATTGGACATGCGCGCGAGGCGGCGCGCGATCTCGGTCTTGCCGACGCCGGTCGAGCCGATCATGATGATGTTCTTGGGCATCACGTCGGCGGCCATCTCGGGCGGGAGCTTCTGTCTGCGGATTCGATTGCGCATGGCGATGGCGACCGCGCGTTTGGCCGCGTTCTGCCCGACGACGTGCTTGTCGAGCGCCGCGACGATCTGCCGCGGGGTCATCTCATCGAGCCCCGAATCCTCTTCGACCTCGCCTGAAAGGTAAATCACCATTTATCTACAACAGCTTACGGGCAATACTGCCGCATCCGACTCCGCTTTACGTCGTCAAATGACGATATGACGGGGAAAAGATGACACTGGAACAGATGTTCGAGAGCTTCATCCGCGAAAAACAGTACCTAGACAACCGCTCGCCACGCACTATCAAGCACTACCGCGCCGCGTTCAAAACCTACCGGCGCTTTATTGCGGGCGATGAAGTGACACAGGATAGCATTAACTCGTTCGTGATTGAAGCGAGGCGGGTGGGCATGACCGCGGGGTGTCTTAACAGCTACATCCGCGGCTTTAATTCGTTCCTAGACTGGCTACACAAGGAGGAACTAACGCCGACGCGCCTGCGCTGCAAGCGCCTCAAGCAAGAGCAGAAGGTTGGCCGCTCCTTCACGGATGACGAACTGCGCCGCCTTCTCTCATTCCGGCCGGAGACGTTCGGCGAGTGCCGCGCCCATACGCTCGCGCTTACGCTCATTGACACCGGGGGGCGCGTTGATGAGTTCCTGAGTCTGACGAGAGAGAATGTCAATTTTGAGAGCCTGACAATTAAGGTGAAGGGGAAGGGGAGCAAAGAGCGCATTGTTCCCATGTCAATCGAACTACGCCGCGTGCTTATGCGATACTTGAAGACGCACGGTCATGCGCTCGTCTTCCCCGCGCGGAACGGGGCTAAGTTCGATTATCAGAACAGCTACAGGGACTTTACGAACCTTCAAAGGCGGCTCGGCATCGCGCCGATAGGGTTCCACGCCCTGCGCCGCACGTTCGCCAAGAGCTACCTGCGCCACGGCGGCAATCTGCTTTATTTGAAGGCTGTACTAGGCCACGTCCGCCTTGAAACGACGGAAAAGTATGTTGAGATAGAAGAGGAAGCTTTACAACAGACGCACACGAGGACATCGCCGCTCGTCCGGTTGAAGTAACCGGGACGAGATGCCACGCGGGCAAACAACGGCGGCAGCGTAGTAGGCAAAAAAAAACGAGCAGACAGACAGCCTTCTCCTAAAGGGAAGGCTGTCTGTCTGCTCGTGTACGGCCTGTCCGCGGCCTAGAACTAGATGTCGTGCCTGAGAATGTCCTTCGTCTGCTTGAGGTTGACGTTGTAGCCCTTTTCAGACTTCATGCCGTCCACCACCAGCTTGTCGCGGGTGTCAGTGCCGACGTGTAATTCTACATTGAGGTTGACGTTCCGGCCGTAGCCGCCGCCTCCCTCGCCCCCGCGGACGCCGGGGATGCCCGACTCGCGCGCCGCGGCCATGAAGCCGGGCGTCTGGTGCGCGAGACTTGCGATGACTTCGCCACCGTGCGCTAGGACTAAGCGAGGCTCGCCGGGCTGACCGGGCACGACGCCGCCCGTGGCGAAAGCTGCGGTAATGTTCGCGCGTGTGTTGTCGTTAAGAGCACCCGACGCCGCCGCGCGAAGCTGGCCTATCTTGTAGTCAATCTCGCGGACGGTGAGGAGCGCGTGGTTGCGCGTCTTCTTATCCTTGAGCTTGCCCATTTCGTCCATGTACCGCGCCCGGATTTCCGCGGCCGATGAGAGTGCCGACATCGGGTCGGTACGGTGGTTGCGAACCTGCTTGATGAGGTCGTCAATCTGCCCCTTCGCGTCGAGGATGGCCGTGTTGCGAACCGTCTCCTCTTCCCTGCGCAGCTTGTTGCGCGCGAGGAAGTGAGAGCCGATGAGCAGCGCACCAGCCGCGGCGATGGTGAACGGGTTGGTCATCAGTCCGGCGAGACCGCCAGAGCCGAGGAAGCCCAACGCACCAGAGCCGCCGAGAGCCGACAGCGCACCGCCCGAAGCGAAGATGCCAGCACCGGCACCGCCCAAGAGGGCGACGGAACCAGCGCCGCCGAGCAGCAACCCGCCGAGCATCCCCATGCCACGACCGGCGCGTGAAGTACCGCCGAGCATGCCGCCGAGGCTCAGACCCATGAACGGAGCCATGACCGCCCCGGTCAATGCGAGCCCACCGCCGAGAGACGTGGCCGAGTTGCCGAAGATGGTGCTGATGCCCGCGGACGTGGCCGCGTTGGTACCAGCATTGACGATGCCGTTCGTGACCTGACCGGAGTAAGTGTCGAGCGAGCCGAGGCCGCTTCCGCTGCCCCCGCCGAAGCCCAACTGTTGAGAGAGGCGCTGCAACTGCGAAGCGCCACCGCCGAAGCCCATGAGGGCGCTCGGATTGAAGCCGGGGGTGCCGCCCGCAACGCCTCCTGCGACGCCGCGGTTGAACAACCCACTGAGGCCGTTGCCCGCCCCGCTTAGTACGCCGCCGAGTGAGAACGAAGAGCCGCCCCCGCCGAAGAGACCGCCGATGCTGGTACCACCGCCCCCGCCGCCGAGCATCGCGTCCACCAACTTCATCAGCAGACGGTTCGAGACCATCTTGAAGAGGCTGGTTGCGATGTCGTTGACGATGCGGCCGAACTCGCCGAGCCTGTTGGTAACTAGGCCGAAGAGTTTCGAGAAGGCGTTGCCGATGGCGTCGCTCGCGCCGATGAAGGCGTCTGCGACGATGTCGGTGTAGCCCTTCATCGAAGCGACGTGCTCCTCGAAGCGGGCGCGAACCTGCTCCGAGTGGAACACCGTCTTATCCGCAATCTCGACCTGCGACTTGATGCGACTCTTCGTCGCCTCGAAGTCGCGCATGGACACAGCGTCAATCGCCCGCTGCCATGCGTTGCGGTACTCCTCTGCCGAGAGCGCGGCGGTGATTGCCACGTCTCGCTGCCCCTTCTCGAACTCGTCGTTGAGTTGCTTGCGCCGGAGTTCGAGGGGAGTCAGCTTCTCCTCGGCCTCGATTGCCAGTTTCAACAGACGCACCGCCTCCGATGCGTACTTGACTGCCTGCTCGTTCGAGGTGCCGGGGATGCTCTTCTGACTATGGGCAAACTTGGTTTCAAGTTCAACCCATACCTCCGTGACGAGCGAGCCCATGTCCCTCATCGCGTCGAGAGTCGCCCTGATGTTGGACGCACTCGCCTTCGTGAGGTTCATGCCCTCGAAGCTAAGGTTCGTGAGGGTCTTGAACGCCTTGTCGAGCGGGCTGACGAAGCTAGGGTCGCCGAACTCCTGCAACTCCTTCTTGAGTGCCTGAGCCGCGTTCTTAATCTCGTCGGTCGCCGACTTGACGCTCTGGTTGAACTCCTGCTTTCGCTTCCACTCCTCCTGTCGCTTAACTAGGTTCTCGTATGCCGCCTTCAACTCGTTGAGCGTGCGAACCAGAGCCTCGTTCTCGCCTGCTGCGTAAGCCGCGGCGAGGCCGCTCTCGTTAAGGAAGTTGAAGAACATTTCCGCTGACGCATTGGTGTCGCCGATTTTCAGGTCGAGTGCTTCGATAGCCTTCTGCACTCGAATGAACTCGTCGGTGGACTTCTTGATGCGCGTGGCGTTGTCGAGCCGCTCCATAGCGTCTCTGACTCGCTGTACGGCCTCCTCGATTTCCTCCGCGGTCTTCTTCGCCTCTGCACCACGCTCGCGCAGCTTGAGGGCGAAGTTGGTCTCGAACTCGTCCACGTTCGAGGCGTCTAGTGAAATGAGGTCGAGCGACTTGGCATCCGCCGCGCGGGTCGCGTCGTTGACCGAGTCATCGAACCGCTCGCGCAGCTTGGCGAGCTTCTCCTCGTTGCGCCGCTGCTCTTCCATCTGGTCGAGTTGTCTCGCCTTGAGGATGATTTGCTGCGCGGTCGAAGAGTTGAGGTCATCGAACCCCATCTTGAGTAGCGCGAGCCGCGTGCGCTGCTCGTGCGTCTTCGCGTTGAAGTTCTCTATCTGGTCGTTGAGTGCGGCGTAGGCGTTCTGAAAACGCTCCATCGCCTTCTCGCCGTCGCCGCCCGTAAGCTGCGAGAAGTACCTGACGGCCTCCTCTTTCTGGATAGCTTCGAGAGGGTTGACCGGAGCACCGAAGGGCTGCGGCTTCCACGGCTGCGGCGTCGGGTTGCCGAGCGGCACCGCGTTGGTACCAACCTGCGGCACGTAGTAACTGCCCGTGGCTAACTTGCTGACAGCGGCCTCGATGAAGCCCTGAATGATGCTGTCCGGTGACGGGACTATGCGTTGAACCGCGCCGACCATAGCCGCAACGACAATTGGGTCAGACACGCCGTTGACGATAGCCATGCCGATAGCCGTGCCTACGCGCGTGAACTCGTCGCTGGCCTCTATCAGCGTCGTGAAGAGGTCGCCGTCCGACGTGAAGATGTCGCCGAAGCGCGCGGTGAATGAGGTTATCTGCTCGAAGAGCGGGGCGAACATGCGCTCCGACTTCTGCTTGAGGCCGTCCTCGATGTTGGAGAGAGCGCCGAGGAACGTGCGCGCCTGCTTCTCCATCGCGTCGCCGAAGTGAATCTCGGAGTAACGCTTGTATGCGTCGAGGAAGAAGTCAGAGCTAATCTTGCCCTGCTCAATCATCACGCGGAGTTCGCCGTTGGTCTTGCCGGTGACTTCCTGCAACATCTTCATCACAGGCACGGCGTTGTTAGCCAACTGGCGAACCTCTTCGCCCGTCAGCTTGCCCTTCGCTTGAATGTCGCCGAGCGCGTAGACGACGCGCTGGAACTCTGCCGCTCGACCGCCGACTGCGGCGACCGAGTTGCCGATGGCCGTCATCAGGTTCGGGATTTCTCTAGCCGCTACGCCCATCGCAACTAAGCGTCGAGCGCCTTCGGCTAAGTCCTCGAACTGGAAGGGAGACTTGACCGCTAGCCTCTCCAAGCTGTCGAGCATTTCGTGCGCGGCCTGCGCGCTGCCCAATAGCGTGTCGAAGCCGATGCGCACCTGCTCCATGTGCGCGGCGTAGTTGAGCCAAGCACGCACGCCCGACTCAATCGCGTTTAAGAGGAAGGTTCGGATGGAGGACGCGAGTCCTTCGATGGCGTCCTTGAGAGCCAGCGCGCCAGTGATGGCCGCGCCAATGCCGAGACCTGCTAAGAGACCGCCAGCGCCCCCGGCAGCGCCGCCGCCGAGTAGACCGCCTAAGCCTCCACCGGGCGGCGCGTTGCCGCCCCCGCCGCCGCCGAACAGGCCAGCGAGACGAGAGCCGATGCCGCCACCACTACCCGAGCCGCCCACGCTGTTGAGCGTGTTGAGGAAGCCGTTGGCGTTGTTCTTAGCTGCCTGCGCCTGCGCCTTCTGAGTCGCCTGCGCCATGCGCTGCTGCATCTGCTCGTGGAACTCTGCCTGCTGTTGCGCCTGCCTTCGCGTCTGAGCGTGAATGGCATCCACCTCGCGCTGCGCCTTGCGTCTCGCGGACTCCTCACGGCGTTCCCGCTTTTCGATTTCGCGGTTCCACCAATCGGAGTAGCCCGACTCCTGACGCTGACGCTTGGCGACCGCAGCCGCTTCCGCCCTGTCCGCGCGGTCGAGCATGCGAGACCATGCCGCCGAACGCTCTTCTAGGTGCTTGCGGTACTGTTCGACCGAGTCCTTCGCCTGCCTGTTCTGCTCCTCGTACATCCGCTTGACTACCGCGTTGCCTTCCTTCTCGGCCTTCGGTAGCTGCGTGATGTCGAGTTGTATCTTTAGCGATACGTGCTCCTGATTTGGTTCCATGTTGTTGACCCTTGTGAGAGTGGTAAGTGGGAAGGCCAAATGCATAAACAGACAGACAGGCGACCCTTTAGGAGTCGCCTGTCTGTCTGTTGTGTGTGAGCCGCGGACGTGAAGTTGACCGCGGACGTGAGGTGTGCGCGACCTTATCGGGTAGGTATCAAGGTTGCCAGCCTTGATACAAACGGTGTTGTGGGGCGTTTGCGGCTTCCTCTGCGCGCCGCTTGATGATGAGACGGCGAAACTCGTCCCTTACCGATTTCCAGACGGCTTCGCTCGCGCCGGGATTCCCCTCCTGAAAGAGACGCCTTGAATCCTCCTCAAGCTCACGCTCGTACTGCTCCTCGCGCCGCTTGTCCTCGGCTTCAATCTGCCGCTTACGTTCCGCCTCTTCGGCCACCCGGCGCTTGCTATCCGCGTCGGCGAGTCGCTGAATCTCCGCGTCATGCTTTGCCTTCTCCGCGGCCTTCTTCTCGGCTATCTCGCGTTCGATTTCTTGAATGGTCATTGTCGCTCCTTGTTGTGCTGTGAGGAGCGCCGCGCCGCTTTGAACCTTTCCAACTCCAACTCGCCGTAGAGAACCGCGCCCCCGAGGCATAGGGGCTTGATGAGATTGGCCGCTCGATGTCGGCGCAGAGTTGAACGCGCGATGCCAAGCCGTACCGCGGCGCGGCGCTCAGAGAAAAATTGCTGTTCTGCCATCCCTTCTGATTCCTTCCTTGAACCCTCAAGAACATAAAAGCAGACGGACAGCCCGAGCCAAAGCGAGGGACTGTACCGTCTGCTTTTATGTTCTTGAGGATGATTGAGCGGCTACATCACTCTTTAGCCGCGTTGATGCCACCCGACCGCGGGTTTACTACTCTTGGCCGCGTGGTAACTACCTCACCGCGGCCGTAGAGTTTGGTTCTTTGAAAAAAGAACACACCACTCCCCCCACTAACCCCTGCCCCCTAGCGAGGGCGAAGCATCAGCGGCGAATGTGTTGAATTGTTCGAGCTGATGCCAATAGTAGCATAAGGCTGGTGTGCCGACTCTGAGGGCTGTACGCGGGCTCACCCTGTCGGGTAAGGCAACCGACAGACATCCACCGACTAGGGAGCAGTCCGTCTGTCGGTTGGCGGCGGCGGTCAAATTGAATGCTTCGACGCCCTGTGTGTACTACTCCTTACGGCGAAAATTTCTGAGCGAAGCGCCGGGAGTACGCGCGCGACCGCATCTATAAGAAAAACTTATGAGAGGGCGTAATGTCTTAATCTGGCTTATAGGTTATCCTCGACAACCCTGCCTTCGGCCTTGTGTAATCGGTAACTGCATGAGACTCTGCCCCGCGTTTGACTACTCTTAACAACTTCGGAGACATCAACGGATGACGAACCGTAAAACGCCACGACGCAGCGACACAAACGTGCAACCAAAGAGGGACGGCCGCTCCCAGCCCCAAGTAGGTATCGTGGGCTGCGTGCGGCCGGATGAAGAGAGGGTAGTAGCAGGTCTTGTATGGCTACTCAGGCGGACTATGAAGAATGCGCAGCCCTCGCCGACGCCTCAACAGAGTGAAGCGGACGCGAGCGCGGCGGATGATGCAGCCGGGTATCGCTCGGAAGAGTGAAGAGCCGGGCGTATTCCTCACGGACAAAAAGAAAAGGGGCGTAGCGGGCTACCCTTCCCGCTACGCCCCACAGCCTTGAGCAATCCGCAACACACACCTAAGTCCGTCGAGGTCTCAGGTGCGGTCATAGTACCAGCACCCGCCCCGGCCGTCACCTTCTAGCTGTACGCGGGCTCACGTCGGGCAAAGTCTTGCGCCCCGTAATTCCCCACAGTGACTTTTTATGACAATCGGAAATCTTACGCGAGTCATGTCATAAGGGCAGGACACGCCCGGCCTTCTTTTAAAGGCTAAGGGGCTCGGATTGATACCATTCTTTGCACCACGCGCTTGCATACCGACCGCGGCCGTCAGACTTCCGCCCGTTGCCGCGAACTTCGCGTTTAAAGCCCCTAGAAGCAGGGCTTTTGTTCCAGCCTATGCTTGGGTATGTCTTCGACGTGCACGTGGCTCTGAGGGCAACTGTGTGCCCGCACGGCCTATGTGTGGCACGCTCTGCCATCTGTGGGACATCAATCATCACCGCAAAGGCGAACGGCGAGCAACCCGAAGGCGCTCGCCGTCATTTCCTTGTGCTGGATGCCGCCCGACTACTCTAACTCTGCGCCGGGTCTTTCGCCCATAAGGCCGTTGCAGAGTTCCTTATTGCGATTGCGTGGGTCGAATAGGCTTCCCGCACGGTAGAAGCACCCTTCACAGAGGAGGGTAATGTTAACCGAGTCGTGTTGACGGATTTCAAGCGCCGCGGGAACGTCTTCCCAACACATGAAACATTGTGCGGGCTTACCGTCAACGTGCATCGTCATCCACGTGTGCTCGCCTTCAAAGAGAACGAACCGAATGCCGTCCTCTTCATAAATCTGAATCTCTTCTTTTTCCGGTTCAAGCATCGCTCCTACCCTTCTTTGGAGTTCCCTTCGGAATAGTTGCGGCAGACGATGCGACAGACACCCAGCGCCTAAAGGGATGGGTGTCTGTCGCATCGGCGTCAGTTGGTAGATTCGGCGTAGACTTGTGAGGAGTCGCCGCGTATGAACGCGAGCAGGGCGTTACCGAAGGCATCCGTGCGCGTGTAGGCGCGCTCAGCGACCGCGGCGACAATCTCCTGCCGCGCCCCTTCATCGGAAACGCCCGCAAGGGCAGAGACTAGCGCGGCCAGTGCGCCCGCGGCTTCATCGTCGCCGGGGTGGATAATCTGTGTGACGAGTTCCGCCGCCTGTTCGGGCGTGGGTTGTTTCGTGTTACTCTCTCTCACTGTTAAGCCTCTCTTTCTCGGAATGGGAACGGGGTTTAATGTTGAGGGCTTACCAGAGTTCACGCTCTGGTAAGCCCTTCGCTTTTAGTGCGCGCCTTGCATGTACCTCTCGACCAGCCGCGCCGCGGCTCTGTGCCAGCACGGTTGACCGTTCGCGTATGCTTTACACTGGCAAGTGCCGTTAGCGCGGTAGATTTCGTTTGAATCGCTCAGGATGAGCAGCGCCGCGCCGTCGAAGTGAATGTAAGGGTTCGTTTCGAGTTGCTGCTTTGCCTTTGCGATGGCCGTCTGCCAGCGGCGGTTGCTGCCGACCTTGTCGAAAGCCTCTTGTACGACCGCCTGCATCCTCTCTGCGTCCACGTTCATCATGCTTTTGTCTCCTCTCTTCGCCGCGTTCCTAACTGACAAGACGGATTATAACGTTAGCGTTATATTTCGGTCAATAGAAAAGTAACGCCAGCCTTATATTTCTCTTGCCTTAGTGCGAGAGGTTGCCTACAATGTCACGCGCGCGTTAGATTATTCCAATGAGTAAAGGCGGAAGGATGATGACAACAAAAGAGGCGGCGGAACGCTTGGGAATTAGTGAGGCGAGCATCCGCGTTTGGCTGAATGATGAGGAGCAGAAAGCCATTCGCTTTCCGAACGCGGTCAAGTTCGGGCGTGATTGGCAGATATCAGAGGCAGACGTAAACAAGTTGCCGGTGGGACGTAAGCGGGGCAGGCCGCCAAAACAGGCGAGTAAGAAGGGCAGCGGTAAGGGGTAAAACAAGAGAAGGCGCTTTTGACGATATAAAGCGCAACAATCATGGCCGCGTGAGTCGGCGTAAACTGTTGATATGAATGGTGCTATTCAAGCGAAGGGACAACTTGCCGCGGGGTCATCTCATCGAGCCCCGAATCCTCTTCGACCTCGCCTGAAAGGTAGATCACCATTGACGAAAAACTCTTGTTCCGAGACGGCCCGGCGCCCGCGGTTTGAAGCGGACGGGGCGCCGGCTCAAATCTCTTCGATGACGATGTTCTGGTTCGTGTAGATGCAGATTTCGCCTGCGATCAGGAGCGCGCGCTCGGCAATCTCTCTGGCGCCCAGTTCCGTGTGTTCCAGTAGAGCGCGCGCCGCCGCGAGCGCGTAAGGCCCGCCGGAGCCGATGGCGAGCACGCCCCCGTCGGGCGCGATCACATCACCGTTGCCGGAGAGGAGGAAAGAGTTCTTCTCATCCGTGACGATGAGGAGCGCCTCCAGGTGGCGCAGGACTTTGTCTGTGCGCCACTCCTTGGAGAGTTCCACGGCCGCGCGTTCGAGGTTTCCCTGGAACTGTTCGAGCTTGCTCTCGAAGCGCGCGAGGAGGGAGAAGGCGTCGGCGGAGGCGCCCGCGAACCCTGCGAGAATCTTTTCGTTGTAGAGTCGCCTGACCTTGCGTGCGCCGGTCTTCATGACCGTGTCGCCGAGCGTGACCTGCCCGTCGCCCGCGAGCGCGACGTGGCCGCCGCGGCGCACGAGGAGGATGGTGGTGCTGCGTATCTCTCTGGCTGTGCGGCTCATAAAGTAGGATAGCACTATAGAAAGTGGCGAGAAGTGAAGTCAAGCGAGACACGGAGTCGGCAAGAGGGGCCGCGAAGACGTGCGCGTGCGGGCTCGAACGGACACGCGGGAAGATTTGGGTTATCATTGAGTCCACGGAGGAGTTAAGAGGGCTTGGGCACCTTTAGACCTTTCATAGGCATCACGATGCGCCACGAGCTGGAGACGGAGAGGTTCTACCTTGCGCGTCAATACGGCGAAGCGGTGGCCGCAGCGGGCGGCGTCCCCGTGCACATCCCTCTCATCCCTGACCCGAAGTTGATCGGTGCTTTCGTCGAGAGGCTGGACGGTGTACTCCTGCCCGGCAGCGCCTCGGACGTAGACCCCCTGCGCTACGGTCGTGAGCCGCACGCGAGACTCGGCCCGGTACACCCGCTCAAGGATGAGACAGACCTCCTAGTGTTACAGGGGGCCGAAGAGAGGCGTCTGCCGCTTCTGGCCATCTGTTTCGGGATGCAGGTCTGGAACGTCTACAGGGGAGGGAGCCTGATCCAGGACATCAACTCCGAGGTTCCGAAGGCGTACAAGCACGAACAGGGTGCGCCGCGCGACAGGCACTCACACAGTATCAAAATACGACCCGAGAGCCTTCTGGCGAGCCTTTCGGGGGAGGCGGGGGTTTTGGTCAACAGCCACCACCACCAGGCTCTGGAGCAGATCGGCGAGGGCTTACAGGCTTCGGCCTGGAGTTCGGACGGGCTGGTCGAAGCAATCGAGGACACGCGAGATGGCCGCTGGGCTCTGGGTGTGCAATGGCATCCGGAGATAGGCTGGGAGAGGGACAAACTCTCTTCTAACATCTTTAAGGGATTCCTCGAAGCGGCGGAATCCTCGCGAGTCCGATAACTTCGGTAGTTTGAGCTATTGATGAATAGTTGTCATTTAAACATGTGGAGGGGAAGACTTTGAAGAGCGTGCGCAAGGTCACGTTGGGCATTGAGAAGCTCTGTGGCGAGCGGTCTGTTTTGATAGAGGGGAGACGGGTCGGGCTGGTCTGTAATCAGGCTTCGGTAGATCATGAGCTTCGACACTCGGCGGATGTTCTGAAGTCCCTGGAGGGGGTGAAACTGACGACACTCTTCGGCCCGCAGCACGGAATCAGGGGAGACGTACAGGACAACATGGTCGAGACGCCGCACACGCACGACGTAGAGACAGGGCTTCCAGTCTACTCACTCTACAGCGAGACGCGTGAGCCCACCGAAGAGATGCTCAGAGACGTAGACGTTCTAGTCTGCGATCTGCAGGATGTCGGTTGTCGCATATATACTTTCATCTACACGATTGCGAACTGTATGCGCGTGGCGCGCAAACTTGGGAAGCAGGTTATCGTCTGTGACCGGCCCAATCCGATTGGCGGGCTCGCGGTCGAGGGAAATCTGCTGGAGGCGGGCTTCGAGTCCTTCGTAGGGCAGTTCCCACTGCCTACGCGTCACGGGATGACCGCGGGCGAGTTATCGAAGATGTTCAACGAGCTTTGGGGCATCGGCTGTGAGCTTGAGGTGGTGACGTTGGACGGCTGGTCGCGCGAGCTTTGGTTCGATGAGACGGACGCACAATGGGTTCTGCCTTCGCCCAACATGCCTACGCTCGACTCGGCGACGGTCTTCCCGGGTACTGTGCATCTCGAAGGCACGCAGGTTTCGGAGGGGAGGGGGACGACGCGCCCCTTCGAGCTATTGGGTGCGCCATATATCGAGGCGGGGGAGTTCGCGCGTCAGCTCGAATCGAAAGGGCTGCCCGGCGTACGTTTCCGCTCCACGAATTTTCTGCCGACCTTTCAGAAACATGGGGGCGTGACCTGCGGAGGGGTGCAGATACACGTGCTCGAACGGCTCGAACTGAGGCCGGTCATCACGGGTCTGGCGGTTGTGAAGACCTGTTTCGACCTTTACGGGGAGAAGTTCCGTTGGAAGGAGCCGCCGTACGAGTATGTTTTTGATAAAAATCCGTTCGACGTAATATCGGGGACGGATCGTCTAAGAATCTCTATCGAGAGGGGTGATTCCCTGGAAGATTTGGAGCGCTCCTGGCGTGCAGAGCTGTCTGAGTTTGAGAGTGTACGTCAGAACTATCTTCTCTATTAATCTTGGAGAGTCAAAGTTGGGTTTAAGCCCAGGGGAATATGTTCAACTAAAACCTTAATTTTGTCGTCGCGCCGACAGTTAAAGAGAAACCTGAGCTCGGTTTGTGGATTAAAGTTGATTCTTATCTCTTGAGCGTTAAAGTGAGATGCAGACTCATTATCTGGCTAATCTTGACGGTTTAATAGACGAGTGTGGGCGCCTTCACGGGCATATCTGCCCCGGCCAGATTCTGGGTGTTAGAATGGCCGTCCTCGGATGTCGTCTGACGGGGATTGAAGACCCACGCGGCGCAGACCGAAAGAGTCTTTTAGTCTGGGTCGAGATCGACCGCTGCGTCACGGACGCGGTCAGCGCGGTGACGGGCGTCAGACTCGGGAAGAGAAGTCTTAAGTTTCTGGATTACGGCAAGGTGGCTGCGACTTTTCTGAATCTTTCGGAGAATCGAGCCTACAGGATCGTTGCGAAGGAAGAATCGAGGGGACTGGCTGACGCGCTCTATCCCGCAGTCGGGGATAAAAAAGAGCGGCAGATGTTAACCTACAGAGAGGCAGATGAGTCTGAGCTTTTCAAAGTGGAATTTGTCAGCATCGAATTAGACGACTTTGAAAAGCCCGGAAGACCGCGCAGGCGTATAATCTGCGCGCAGTGCGGTGAAGGGGTCAACGACGGGCGAGACCTCTTCGATGCCTTAAATCGAAGCGTATGCCGCCCTTGTGCCTTTGACGGCTATTATCGGAAAAGAGTTACAGCAGACACGAGCGCGTCCGATAAGCCCTCAAATTCACCTTTGTAATCTGAGACTTTCAAAAAATCCTGTCGAAAGCGGGGAGGAGCGAGAGTTTTCAATATGAGCCCTTGGCTGGTCGGTTTTCTAGCTTGGCTGATTCCGGGACTCGGACACTTTATACAGGGCCGCGTTCTAAGAGGCGCCGTCAGCTCTCTGACGATCCTTTTGATGTTTGTCCTGGGCGTCTCCATTGGTGGACATATCTATGGCCTTCGGGAGACGGGCGAGGGGCTCCTTTCGAGCCTCTTCGGCCTCTGTGACATGGGCTCGGGCGTACTCTACCTTCTTTCAAAATTCTTAGGGCTGGCCGTCAACGAGCGTCCAGAGCAGGCCACCTCCGAGTACGGCAGCGTTTTTCTGATGGTCGCGGGGCTGCTCAACCTTATACTGGCGCTCGACGCGTTCGATATAAGGGCGGGGAGGAAGGCTTGATACACTTTACGCTGATGGTTCTCTTCGCGCTCCTCGTCGCTTTGGTCTTCGGGGTCGTCGGCCGTGAGGGCGAGGGCGGCCGCCTGCGCTACGGCCTGAAGATTTTCCTGGAGTTCGTCTGCGTAGGCTTCGCTTTGGCCTGGCTGCTCTACTTCGTGCCCTGGTAGGAAGCTTCGAACAAGGTAATGGGTCTAGTCGAAACACAGGCCATCGTCCTACAGACGTATAAACTGGCCGACGCAGACAAGATTGTTCTGTGCATGACGGAGAAGTCAGGGCTCGTACGCGGCGTCGCGCGAGGCGCGAGGCGCCTGAAGAGTAAGTTCGGGGCCAGCCTTGAGCCTTTCACGCTCATACACCTGACCTTCTTCGAGAAAGAGACGCGCGAGCTGGTCACAATCAAGGGCGCGGAGATCGTCAAATCCTACTTCCAAGCCTCCGGGAGCCCCGAAGCCTTCGAAGGGCTCGTATACATCCTCGAACTCGTGAAGGAGTTCGCACCCCCGCACCACGCAGACGAGAGACTCTTCAAAATGCTGCGTGCGTGCGTAGACTTCATGGCCGGCGCGCCCGAATGCGCGGCCGCAGGCTCTGCATACACGGAGCTCTGGACCCTCAGGCTGACGGGGTTTCTACCCGAGTTCAGGAATTGCGGGGACTGCGGCACGCCCCTCCGAGAACCTTTCCGAGGGCAGCGTTACATCTCGCATGAGGGCGTTCTGTGGTGCCAGAACTGCCGAAAGGGCGGCGCACAGCCCCTTGGGACGGAGGCGTTTCAACTTCTCTCCAACACTCGGAGAGAGGGGCCTGCGGTTTGGGCAGAGAGCTTCGAAGTTGCCCAGGAGGAGACTCGGCGTGTCGTCTCCGAGACGGCGCGCAGGCTTGTCAGGAGGGCTCTTGAGAGAGAGCCCCGCGCCGGAAAGGCTTCTGTTCCTCATATTTAGCACATGAGCAGACCCTGGAGAGCCATAGACGGATACCTCGTCAGCGCGGCTTTGCCGTACGTGCTGCTCTCGCTCACGATCCTCTCGGCCATCCTCTTAATACAGCAGACGGCCAAGTTCGCGGAGGTTCTGGGCTCGACCGAGACGCCCTTGCACCTGACACTGCAAGTGGCCGCGAACATTCTGCCGAGCATACTCATCTTCACGCTCCCCACGTCCGTCCTCGTAGGGACGGCGACCGGTTTCGGGCAGCTTGGGCATGACAGCGAGCTGGTCGCGATCCGCGCGGCAGGTGTAGGGACTCTGAGGATTATTACGCCTCTGATGTTTCTGGGGGCGATTTTGAGCCTTTTTAACTTCTACGTGGCCTTCGGCGTCTCGCCCGACTCCGCACAGAACATTCGAGACATAGGGCTCCAGGCGGCCCTCTACAGGCTGGAGTCGCCGGTCGAGCCGAGGAGCTTCTATACGGGGATGCCCGGCAAGGTCGTATACGTGCGCGAGGGAGATAAAGAGAGGGGGCTCTGGGGAAAGATCTTTATACAGTGGGAGGAGGCTGAGGGGCGCGTGCGCCTCGTGACGGCGCGGAGCGGCAGGCTCGACTTCTCGGGCGAACAGGCTGAATTAGTGTTGGATGACGCGCTTTTGACGACGTTGCCGTCCGGGGGCTTCGAAGCCTTCGCGAAGGGCGCGCACGTCACGATTGAGCGCTCGGCGAACATGCGCCTGAGGGACGAGCGGCTTGACCTTGGGAGGGGCTCGATCACAAGGCGCATGCGCGAGCGCGAGCCGGAGTTGGACGAGCTTGGCTGGGCGGGGCTCCTGGAGCGGGCCCGACACCCAAAGACTCCGGCGGCCGGTAGGGAAGCTTCAATCGTTCTGCACAGGAGGTTGACGCTCTCGCTCTCGCCGATCATCTTCGCCTTTTTCGGCGCGGGGCTCGGGCTAAAGGTCGTGCGCGGTGGGCGCTCGAAAGGGGTTCTGCTCTCCCTGGCGGCCATGCTGGTCTACTACCTTCTAACGCTGGCGGGAGAGCAGCTCGGTCGCGCAGGCACGGTGCCCACCGCTTCTGGGCTCCTGGCTCGCCTTCTGCACGGCCGTGTGTGCAGGCTGCCTGCTCCTCTTCAAGAGGCGCTGGTCTTTCACTTTACCGATATACAGGCCCGCAGGCAGGCCTCGAAAGGCTCCGGACGGGGTAGGGGATTCGAAGGGTGGGGGCCGTTACGTCGCGCTGCTCGGGCTACTCGACAAGAGCATCTTTAAGTCTCTGACGACCAATTTTCTGCTGATCGTCTCGGCATTGGTCTCAATCTTCCTTGTCTTCACGCTCTTCGAGCTGATCAGGTTCATTGCCGCACGCGGCATCGCGCCGGCGTTGGTCGTGCGCTACCTTCTATACCTTCTGCCTTTCGCCTGTATCGCGGTGACGCCCGTAGGGGTGCTTCTCTCTTCGCTCGTCACGTTCGCGCTGATGTTGAGGCGGAACGAGTCGGTGGCATGGTGGTCGAGCGGGCAGAGCGTCTATCGCTTTATCCTGCCCTGCCTCTTTTTCGCGGCGCTTCTCGGCACGTGCATCTGGTTTCTACAGGATAAGGTAATGCCCGAGGCCAATCGTAGGCAGAACACACTGCGCGGTGTGATTCGGAGCGGTGGGGCGCAGGCGGAGGCACAGACGGGGCGCCGCTGGGTTGCGAGCGCGGATTCCAGGCGCATTTATAATTACAGCCCGGACAGGCCCCGGAGGGGAGCTGGCAGACCTTGTGGTCTTTAATTTTGACCGGGAGGCCCTCCATCTGGAGAGGATCTACCTGGCGCCCGGGGCCTCACCGGCGGGTGGAATGACCCTGGAGATGCATGAGGCGGAGGTGATAGATTTCGGTGGGGGAGGGGTCAATTACGAGCACCAATCGCGCGTGTCGGTCGGGGCCGAGGCGTTCGAGGCGTTCAACTCCGGAATTAACCGCCCGATGGAGTTCAGCTTCAAGGGCTTAAGCGCTTACATAAAAGCGCTTAAGGAGAGAGGGGGCGACGTGCAGCCGCTTGCCGTTGCCCTCCAGAGGCGCTTGGTCGAGCCCTTCCTCCCGCTCGTCATGATTCTCGTCGGCGCCCCGCTCGCCTTCGTCTTCGGACGGCGCGGGACTCTGCTCGCACTCTGCTTCGGGATAGGGGTCGGGCTCCTCTTTCTGGGGCTTTCGAGCGTTGCGCAGCAGGTGGGTTCGAGCGGGCTCATCTCCACACATATCGCGGCATGGGCACCCCCCGCACTCTTTTCGGCGGCGGGACTTATACATGCTTTCGCGCACAAGAACCTGAAGGGGCACGCGAACAGAAAGTTCTTCCTCTAGACAAAGAACAAGCGGGCCGCACCTGAGACGGCCCGCTTGTTACTTCTTCGCTCACATCTACTAAGGCTGGTCTTAAGTCCCGGTCTCCCAACTGGAGAGGTATTCGACCTGCTCCGGCGTCAGCGTGTCGATGCTGATACCGAGCGCCTTCAGCTTGAGGCCGGCGATCTCCGTATCGACCTCCTCGGGGAGCGTATGCACACCCGGTTTGAGCTCGCCCCTGCGTTTGACGAGGTACTCGGCCGAAAGCGCCTGGTTGGCGAAGCTCATGTCCATCACGCTGGCCGGGTGACCCTCCGCAGCCGCGAGGTTGATGAGGCGTCCTTCACCGAGGACTATGACGCGGCTCCCTGTTTCGTTAACCGTAAACTCCTCTACGAACGGGCGCAGATTGACTGGCGGAGTCGACATGTCGCGCAGAGCGACGAGGTTCAGTTCCAGGTCGAAGTGTCCGCTGTTGCAGACGACGGCCCCGTCCTTCATCCTTGCAAAGTGCGAGCCGTCGATGACGTGTCTGTTTCCTGTGACCGTGATGAAGATGTCGCCGATGGCGCTGGCTTCGTGCATGGGCATTACACGGAAGCCGTCCATCACCGCCTCGATGGCCTTGATCGGGTTGATTTCCGTCACGACCACGTTGGCCCCCATGCCGCGCGCGCGCATCGCGACCCCCTTGCCGCACCAGCCGTAACCGACCACCACGACGGTTCTGCCGGCCAAAAGGATGTTCGTAGCGCGTATGATGCCGTCGAGGGTGGACTGCCCTGTGCCGTATCGGTTGTCGAAGAAGTGCTTCGTCTGCGCGTTGTTCACGGCGATGGCGGGGAAGGGCAGGACGCCCGCCAGTTCCATCGCCTGTAGCCGCACGATGCCTGTCGTGGTCTCCTCCGTCGTCCCTATGATCTCGTTCTTCTGTTCGCCGCGCTCTTTAAGGAGCGTCGCGACGACATCCGAGCCGTCGTCGATGATGATCTGCGGGCGTGAGTCGAGCGCCGTGCGCACGTGCCTGTTGTAAGTCTCCGTGGATTCGCCTTTGATAGCGTAGACTGGGACGCCCCAGTCGGCTACGAGCGAGGCCGCCACATCGTCCTGCGTGGAGAGGGGGTTTGAGGCGATGAGAATTGACTCGGCGCCACCCGCCTGTAGAGTCCTCACGAGGTTCGCAGTCTCGGTCGTCACGTGTGCGCAGGCGACCAGTCGTACGCCCTCCAGAGGCTTCTCGGCCGCGAACTTCTCGCGTATGAGGCGCAGGACGGGCATCTCGCGCTCGGACCATTCGATACGCTTCTTGCCCTCTGCGGCTAGGCCTATATCCTTTATGTCAAACTCTGCGGCGCTTTTTGTGCTCATTATTTTTGCCTTTAGGAATCGAATATGGGTTAGATTTTAGCGGCCTCACGCAGTTCCTGTGCGTGGTCTGTAAGCTCCCAGCTAAAGCCTTCCTCGTCGCGGCCGAAATGCCCGTAAGCTGCCGTCTGTCTATAGATTGGACGCCTTAACTTGAGAGTTTCGATGATGCCATGTGGAGTCAGACGGAAGTGTTCGCGCACGAGGTTCGAAAGGTCTGTCTCGCTTATACGGCCTGTGCCGCTGGTGTCTACGAGGACTGAGACAGGCTCCGCGACCCCGATTGCGTAAGCCAACTGGACCAGGCAGCGTTCCGCGAGCCCTGCACCCACAATATTTTTGGCGATATAACGCGCCATGTATGCGGCCGAGCGGTCAACCTTAGTCGGGTCTTTGCCGGAGAAGGCGCCGCCGCCGTGCGGTGCATAACCGCCGTACGTGTCGACGATGATCTTTCTACCGGTTAGCCCGGCGTCGCCCTGCGGGCCGCCGACGACGAAACGCCCGGTAGGATTTATGTGATATTTCGTCGTTTTGTCGAGCAACTCGCCGGGGACGGTCGCGCGTATGACCTGTTCTTCAATCTCTTCACGCAGTTGCTCGTTCGAGACGTCCGGTGAGTGCTGTGTCGAGATGACTACGGCGTCGATTCGGAAGGGGCGGCCGTCCCTGTACTCGACCGTGACCTGAGATTTGCCGTCGGGTCGCAGGTAAGGGAGCGCTTCTGAGCGCCTGACCTCCGAGAGTTTGCGCGAGAGCTTGTGCGCTAACTGGATCGGGAGGGGCATCAGTTCCGCCGTCTCATTGCATGCGAACCCAAACATGAGCCCTTGGTCGCCTGCGCCGCCCGTGTCGACGCCCATTGCGATGTCCGGGGACTGTTTGTCGATGGCGGTCAGGACGGAGCACGTGTCGCAGTCAAAGCCATATTTAGCGCGCGTATAACCTATTTCTCGAACGGTTTCACGTGCCACTTGCGAGAAGTCGATCTGCGCGTTGGTTGTGATCTCGCCGGCAATGACGACCAGACCCGTGGTCACAAGCGTCTCGCAGGCGACACGTCCGTTGCTATCCTGTGTGAGGACAGCGTCGAGGACGGCGTCAGAGATTTGGTCGGCTATTTTATCTGGATGGCCTTCGGTTACGGATTCAGAGGTGAAGAGATAACTGCCGGAGTTGCTCAATTGCTAAATGCCTCCTGTGGTCTGTCTGGAAAGAGTAGCTCAGGACAAAAGAACGCGTAATGTAGCAACACGTGTCAAGCAATGTCAAGGAACCGGGGCTTTAATAGTTTACACATGGCGGCGGGTTCGTTGCTGTCTTGTTCCGGGTTTGCATGAAAGTTTCAGCTATCATTGCCACAGGCCTTGCACATTGTTGAATTTTTGTGCAAGGCCGTTTCGACATAAGATTCATTATCGGACTCTAGGTATAACTGCTTTTCTAACTCTGAACCTAACCTTCCTTCAATACTTAGGAAGCTCCACTTGCAAAATTATCCTTTCTTCTTTACAACTCTAAAAGCACCTTTCGGATGCTTCTGCTCATGGTTAATAAAATCGAAAACAGCTCCAGCCGTCAAAAGTTACCTTCCGGGACAGAAGCCAACGTCAGAAAAATTCTGTCAACTCTTCCCAAAGAACATCTGAGGGGCCTCGAACGCCTGCGCCTGGTCGATTCGATTTCAGACCCGAGGCTCCGCAATACACAGATAAAGCAGACACAGTTACCAGGTCTATACCACCCCCGACAGGGTTCACAGCCCGCCTGGATTGAAGTCGCACTAGATGTGCTCCTGCCCAAAGACGCTCCCTTTCACAAGAGGCTGATTCCGAGGCTCTCATTCAAAGCGAATATGGCAGCAGTGATCTTCTCACTCGTCGGCCAGCATCACTACCTGACACTTCGCCACTCCGTTAAAAAAGGCCAACTGGAATCATCCATCCGGACATACACGGAGAGACACCTGAAGAAATGGAATGAGAAGGAGCACACATTTCGTGCAAGGCTCTTCAAACCGCTCCAACCAACCTTCGAACGTTGGGCGCAGAGTCTACAGCGTAGGGCAAAAAAGGGCGGGCGACCTTCTTAGGACGAGACGTGTGTAAGAGAGAGACTGCTCGTTTCCTACGAATTCTCTAACTCTTTCAGGAGTGATCTCAGGGCCTCTATAATCTCCCCCTTCTCCACCTCGGACTTCTGGAACTTCACCTCAACTTTTACATTAGGTAACGGCAGGTGGTATTTGAAGGTAGAGGGTTTAGTAATTTCAGCATTCCCTTCCTTGAACTTACGCTCACGAATGAGCGCACGCGCTTCGTCCCTTGTAAAATCCTTGTTGGCGAGGGCGTTAATCGTCTCACGCATCGTGTGGGTATCGGGCTGCCTGACAATCTGTAAGAGCAGTGACTTGACATTGATGTCGGCGCGCCGACATTCTTCACGTATCTCCTCAGGTATTGCCGCAAGCGCGATGGCCTCCGTCACAGTCGTACGGCTCTTCCCAACCTTCTTCGACACCTCCTCGTGCGTGTAACCGTACCTTTGGCAAAGCGCCGCAAGTCCGTCCGCCTCCTCCCAGGGTGTCAAATCTTTCCGCTGCATATTCTCGATGAGAGCTATCTCTGCGACGGCCGCCTCGTCCACGTCCATCTCAATACACGGAACCTCCCTGAGTCCCGCAGCGCATGCGGCGCGCCACCTGCGCTCGCCGGCAATGATCATCCAGCGCCCCTTCTGCGGGGTCGGCTTCACCAGGAGCGGCTCTAAAACGCCCTTCTCCTTGACGGATATCGTCAACTCCGTCAAGTCACCTATCTCGACACGCGGCTGCTCCGGATTCGGGTCGAGAGATTCCACCGCGATCAGACGGCCGATAGTTGTAGGGCTCTGGCTCGAAAGCTCTTCTACGTAATGCGCATCGTGCCTCATACGTATTCCCGCTGGGAGTCCTCTTCTAGACACGTTGCATCACCTCTTCACAAAGTTTTGCGTATTCGCTGGCGCCTGTCGACTGCGGCGCAAACGTGAAGATCGATTCCTTATAGGCCGGAGCCTCTTCGAGCCGCACGCTCTTGGTTATAACCGTCTCGAAGACCTGCGGCCCGAAGACGCTTCTAATCTGCTCGTAGACTTCCCTCGCCAGGGTCGTGCGCTTATCAAAAAGGGTCACGAGCACACCCAGTACGCGCAAATCTGGGTTCGGACGTGCTTTGACCTTCTCGATTGTCTCCAGAAGATCATCCGTACCTTCGAGCGCATAGAATGAAGACTGTATAGGGATCAGGACGTGCGTGGATGCAACCAAAGCGTTCACGGTTATCAGACCCAACGTCGGCGGCGTGTCGATGAAGATCGCATCGTAGCGCCCTGCAACACGCTCTAGACGATCCTTCAGACGAAATGGGGCGTCAAAGTCACCCACAAGCTTCGACTCCAGCTTCGCCAGACTGATCCTCGCGGGAATAATCTCCAGACCGCCGACGGGTGTCTGGTACGTGTAGGTTGATAAATCGTCCTGACCATCCACCATCAACTCGTACGCCGAAGGGCCTATCGAGTGCGGATCGAGAAAAGAGATAGAGCTGTTGCCCTGCGGGTCCAAGTCGAGCAGAAGTACGCGCTTTCCGCGTTGAGCGAAGGCGGCGGCGAGATTGATGGTGGTCGTAGTCTTTCCGACCCCACCCTTCTGATTGGCTATTGCAATGACGGTGGTCAAAGAAGGTTGTCCCGGTCAGAAGATTAAAGAACTACATGAACTACATCGGTAGGTCGCCTGCCTCGCCGATTACGTCGGGCCATTCCTCTTCGGAGCCCGAGATGCTCTCCTCCTCCCCGCTCGCGACAGTATTCCGTGAGGCCCTGATCACTTCTTCGTTCACAAAAATGGGGCAATCGACCCGCAGTGCGAGCGCAATGGCGTCAGAAGGCCGGGCGTCGATCATGACGGGCTCGCCCCCTCTGTCCTTCATGTTGATGGTGGCGAAGAAGGTGTTGTCGCGCAATTCCGTGACAACGACACGCTCGACGCTCGCGCCCATCTCAAGGATGACGTTCCGTAGAAGATCATGCGTCATCGGCCTCTGCGGAGCTATCTTCTCTATTTCGAGTGCGATGGCGTTAGCCTCGTACGCGCCGACCCAGATGGGTAACATCGTCTCACTATTGATGTCTTTGAGAATGATGATCGGCGTCCCGCTGCTCGGGTCCATCATTAATCCTCTGATCTTAACTTCGATCTCCATAGAACCCTCTATACGCGTCTAAGCCTCTCGCAGAAACTGGCCGTAGAGGCTGTGAGTCTTCGCCTCAGTGACACGAACCCTGACGATCTTTCCGATGAATTCCGCGCCCGCGCCGAAGTTAACGACTTTATTACAGGTTGTATGCCCCTTCAAGTCGTACTCCGATCTGGCACTGAAATCTTCGGCCAGAACCTCAACCTCCCTGCCAATATAAGAGCGGTAAATCCTACTCTGAATAGACATTTGGAGGTTTTCGAGTGCGAGAAAGCGCTGGGTCTTCTCTTCCGTTGAGACGTCATCGACTAACTTGCCGGCGGGAGTGCCGCGCCTCTTTGAATACTTGAAGATATACAGGCCATGAAATCCGCAATTTTCGACTAGGTTCAAGGTGTCTTCAAATTCCTCATCCGTCTCACCCGGGAATCCGACAATAAAGTCACTGGTGAGCGATATTTCTCTACGCGAGTTCTTTATAGCCGCGACCCTCTCCAGATAATCCTCGACCTTATGTCCCCTGCGCATCGCACGCAAGACCCTGTTATTTCCAGACTGTACAGGCAGATGCACCCAGTTACAAAGGTTTTCGAACTCTTCAAATGCCTTGACGATGTCTGCATGGAAATCCCTGGGGAAGGAGGTCGTAAACTTTACGCGCGGCATACCGGTCGAAGCGACTGCACGTAGAAGTCTGGAAAAAGAAGTGGCGCCCGAAAACCCTTCAAGCCCTTTCTCCACTTTTGGCCGGTAACTGTTGACATTCTGACCTATAAGCTGTATTTCCTTAAAGCCACTGTCTCTGAAGTCGCTTAACCTCTTCAACAATCTCAGACGCCGTGCGACTACGCTCGCGACCGCGCGAATACGGTACAATACAATAGGTACAGAATTTATTACACCCCTCGATAATCGGGACGAAGGCGACGTGTTTGGAATGGCGTTCGACGCGCGATATTTCAAAAGCCGCATCGTCCTCTACGCTCATCCAGATCGATTACACGCCTCTCGCCTCCTCTCACACGCTCCAACAGATCCGTAATCCTGTCGGTGGCACCCGTGCCTGCGACCAGCTGGACGGACGGCGAGCTTATTAAAAATGGCCTCACCTTCGAGCTGCGCTACGCACCCCATAACACCGATTAAGGGCTGGTCTCCCGCCCTGGCACGCTTGATCTCGTCCACCCTCCGAAATACTTTCTGCTCTGCTTTTTCCCGTATCGAGCAGGTATTGAGCAATATGACATCGGCGGAATCTGAGGCATCGGTCAGCTCGAACCCGCTCCGGCGCGAAGTCTTGTCGCCACACGCTCCGAATCGGCCACATTCATCTGACAGCCGAAAGTCTCAATGTGGACGCTCAACTTACTCATTTATAAACCCTCTGCGCTAAGTTTATCAGAATTGATTGGTTGCAAGGAGATAAAGTTCAGCTAAAGCCTGCTCCGAGATCAAGGAAGAATATCCTTGCGAGGCTTAAAAATTTAAGCTCTTTCTTATTTAAGAAAGAGCTTAAGTTTTTAAGCCTCATGCTCTCCTTATTCCCATTCGATTGTGCTCGGCGGCTTCGAGCTCACGTCAAAAACCACACGGTTGATACCACGCACCTCGGAGATCAGGCGCGTCGAGATACGCCCCAAGACGTCGTGCGGGAGCCGCGCCCAATCCGCGGTCATGCCGTCCACGCTCGTCACAGCTCGCACCGCCAGCACACGCTCATACGTCCTGAAATCTCCCATCACACCCACCGTCGAAACCGGCAATAGCACTGGGAAAGCCTGCCAAATGCTGTCATGCAGTTGTGCCAGTTTCAACTCCTCTTCGATGATCAAATCGGCTGCCCTCAGTAGTTTCAAATGCTCTTCGGTGACCTCGCCCAGTATTCTGACGGCAAAACCGGGGCCTGGGAAAGGATGTCTCCCGAGAAAATCTTCAGGTATCCCCAAATCACGGCCTATCGTTCGGACTTCGTCTTTGAAAAGCTCCCTGAGAGGCTCGATGAGTTTAAGATTCATACGCTCGGGCAAACCTCCGACGTTATGGTGACTCTTGATAACAGCAGAAGGGCCCCGCACGGAGATCGATTCGATAACGTCCGGGTATAGAGTTCCCTGCACTAGGTATTTGACCCCGCCCAGTCTGGCCGCCTCTCTCTCGAATATCTCAATAAAGACCCTGCCGATGATCCTTCTCTTCTCCTCCGGATCGACGACGCCTTTCAGTGCGCCGAGGAAGTCATCTGAGGCGTTTACGCCTACGACGTTGAGGCTCATTTTCCGCTGGAACAGAGCGCATGTGGTCTCGAACTCTCCCTCCTTGAGAAGCCCCGTGTCGACGAAAATGCACGTCTGCTGTTCGCCAATCGCCTCATGCACGAGCGCCGCCGCGACCGTCGAATCGACCCCGCCGGAGAGCCCACATATGACCTTCTCCGTCGCCGACCAGGCCGCGAATTTTGGCGATCTGCTCGCCGATGATCGATTGCGGAGACCAGTCCGCCTTCGCCTCGCATACCTTGAAGATAAAGTTTTGCAGAATCTCTTTTCCGAATGGCGTGTGCGCCACTTCCGGGTGAAACTGGACGCCGTATATGCGCCCGCTTAACCCCTCGAACGCGTTAAGCGCGTCGGCGGTTCGGGCCGTCACGTGAATGCCTTCGGGGACGCTGATGACGTGATCGCCGTGACTCATCCAAACGTCCATCTCGGCCGGTAAGTCTTTGAAAATAGGGCTGTTTTGATCCGTGACCTGAAGTCGCGCGTACCCGTATTCCCTGTTCGCCGAAGGGCAGACCTCCCCTCCAAGCTCCGCGGCAATCACCTGTAACCCGTAGCAGATACCCAGGATCGGGGCATTTAAAGATCTTCCAGCAGGTTATAGGAGAGTTTGGGGGCGTCCTGCGTCATAAACTGAGGCTGGGCCCCCCGAAAGGATAATTCCCTTCGGTTCCCGTGCGAGAATAGACTCTTTCGGGGTGTTAAAAGGCAAAATCTCGCAATAGACATTGGATTCCCTGACCCGCCTTGCGATCAATTGTGTGTATTGCGAACCGAAGTCCAGTATCAGGATGGTGTCGTGTTGCAGCGGGTTGCTTGCTCAAAAGCCTGCCTCCTCCGTAGACTAACCTCTAACGCACGTTTGGCTCAGTGGTTCACGCGGGATTATAGTTGGTCGAATTATTATTAGCCAAGCATACTGAGAAAAGCTTTCAACAAAAACAAATGAGATTAGAGACGACCTACGGAAATAGCCGAAGCGGCTTGAAAATTTTAATTCAGGGACTATTTCTCCTGACGCTACTCGTTGACACCCTTTTGGGCTCGTCGGCGCGGCAGAGCTTGGCTGACCTCTCAAGACCAGTCATGTCCGCTGGCTCTTCAAGACAGAAGGTGTAACAAATCTCACTCCAGCCGCCGACAATGCGCGAAAGAATCTACATGCCGCTGAGCAACGGCTCAATCATTTCTGTACGGCTATCCGACGGGGGTCTCGTCCTGGAGGAGTGAAATCGGTGGTGCTCTATCTGCTTCGCCGGCGGTAGATGACAAAGAATGTCTTCGTAGCCTCGGAGAGCCTGCCGACGCCCAAATCAGCTCTACCCGCAAGCCACAGGTGTTCTCCGTGCCCTGAGTCGGCAGAGTGGTCTGACTTCCTGGATGCGCACCCTGCCCTCCCCAGTCAGAGGGGTCATTAATTTCAACGGGCAGCAACCTTTTCGTCACTCTGCCGACGGGCGACTTTATGCCATCCGGAAGGAAACGGGCGAAATCAAATGGATGAAATACAACTCCTCCCCTTTCAGTTTTCTCAGAGCTTCTGGAGGGTCGGACATTCTATGCATTAGCGATACATCCGGAGACATCATCTCGATTGAACTGGAGAGCGGGTAAGACCCTTTGGCGTTATCGGACGCGGAAGCCATTGCGCGCCGGTTGCCGTCCCGGAAATATCGTCTATGCAGGCACAGCGGACGGATACGTCTACGCCATAGACAGGATGAACGGCCGGCTCAGATGGCGCGTGCGGCAGGGGCGGCCGATGCAGGCCGTCCTGGCGGTGAAAAATGGGTTCTCGCCACCTCTTTCGATAATTTCATCTATTGCCTCTCGCCGCAGAACGGGGCGAAGGTTTGGAAACGGCAGTTGGCGGGGAGGGTCAAGGCTCGCCCCTCAGTCTTGAACAGCAGCGTACTGCTCGCGCCTTTAGTCGGTGAAGAGTGTGTGGTGCTGAATTTGGAGGATGGGAAGAAGGTCAACAGCATCTACGTCGGCGAGGATAACAACACGGAGGCCACGCCCCTGCTCACGGCTGACGCATTCTGTTGACGACCCGGGAAGGACTTTTGGCGTAATGAAGAGGCGTGACAACGGCAGGCATCGAAACGACCCTGAACAGGGGCGTGGCTGCGAGAGGCGTTCAATCTTCGGCGGGGCGCGAATGGAAGAAGGCGGCCAGATGCGGAAAAGGATTCCGTGCAGGACGTAGGCGAGCACAATCGCAAGGAGGACGTAGCGCGAGTAGAGCCAGACGAGCATGCCTACGGCGGCGATGATGGGCATGACTTTCATCGTTTTGCGCTTCCCCGCCCCGAGCGTCTTGAAGCTGGAGTAGCGGATGGTGCTGACCATCAGCGCCGCCGAGCACGGCGACCAGCCCCATCAGGAGACCCGCCGTAGAGCCTCGCGTGATACGCCCGTAGGCGAGCAGACGGGAGCGGCGCGAAATGCATGACGGCGGCGAGCAGACCCGCTGCCGCGGGGATCGGGAGCCCGAGGAAATTCTTCTTATCGACTTTCGCGCTCCCCTCGGCCAGCGTGCGCGGGCGCGTGGCCTGCACGTTGAACCTGGCGAGCCTCAGCGCGCCGCAGATCAGGAACATGAAGGAGAGGAACCAGCCGAGCTTATGGAGTTGGCTGCCGTCGGCGAAAGTCGAGCCGTAGCCCCACGCGTAGACGAGCACGGCGGGCGCGATGCCGAAGGTAAGCACGTCGGCAATCGAGTCGAACTGGATGCCGATCTCCGTCGTCGTCTTCGTCAGCCGCGCGATGCGCCCGTCGAGCGTGTCGAACAGAATCGCCCAGCCGATGGCGCGCGAGGCGTTGTCGAAATGCACCGTTGCGGCCGCGATCTTCTCGCCGTCACCCTTCCAGCGGCTGGCCTACAGCCACCCCGTCCAGCATCTGGAACCCGCGCAGCGCCGCCATCACCGCGAAGTAGCCCATGCCCACGTTGGCGGCGGTAAAGGCGGAGGGAGCAGGTAGAGTCCCTTCTTCAGCCCGCGCGCTCCCTCACCTCTTCGGACGGATGGTCCGAGGATTCTTCGCTTCAGTCGCCAATGCGAGTACCTCCCGATAATCGTCACCCCGCCGCTGACGCGCGCGCCCACGGTGACGAGGACTTCGACGCCGGTGGAAGGACAAGGTCTGTGCGCGACCCGAACTTGATCAGCCCGAACCGCTCGCCCAGTTCAAGGCTGTCGCCGGGGCGCTTCCAGCAGACGATCCTCCGCGCAAGGACGCCCGCGATCTGTTTGCAGACCACGGTCATGCGCTCGCCCTTGATGGTCAGAGCGTTCTGTTCGTTGACGATGCTGGCGTTGTCGCTCGTGGCCGCGATGAAGCGCCCTTTCGTGTAGGTCACGTCGACGACTTCGCCCGCGATGGGCGCGCGGTTGACGTGTACGTCGAAGGGCGAGAGGAAGATGCTGACGACGGTCGGGGACTGCGCGCCGTCGCCCGAGAGCTTCTCGACCCTGGTCACGCGGCCGTCCGCGGGCGAGACGACGAGGCCGGACTCCGGCAGGCACAGCGCGCTGCGGGTCGCGGAAGAAGTAGGCCATGAAGGCGGCCAAGAGCAGCAGCACGAGCGCCAGCACCAGCAGCGGCAGCGCCGGCCAGAAAAGGTACGAGCAGCCCGCCGCCAGAAGCCGCCGCGCAGCGGGACGAGAATCCATGGGTAGCCTTCTTTGACCATCAATCACCCCAAACGCCCGTCGCCGAGACCCGAAACAAACTCGACGCGCGGCGCGACGCCGGGACATTTTCCGCCTAAGGGAAACGGGGGCGCTCAACAAATTTTGACGCGTCCCCCGTCCCTTTTAAAGCTTTGGGAGTGCCGTTCTGAAACCGCGCGCGGTGGTGCCCGCCGCGGGGCGCGCCTAGTGTGCCGTGCTCTCCGAGTGCTGGTGTTTCAAATGATTGCGTGCATCTGATCCTTCACGACCAGCTTCTTCTTCTTCAGCGTGACCTCTTCGAGCTGCTCTTCTTCGCTCGGGTACTGGAGCGAGGACAATTCGCTGAGGCGCTGCTCGTAGCGCCCGTGCTCTCGCGCCAGCTCACGGAACTCCGGGTCGACTTGCGATCAATTGCTCCTTCAGGCCGTCCGTGTTGGTCAGTTCCATTGTGGAAAGTCTCCTTTCAGATGCGTGGAGTGGTGTGTTCGAGCGGCTGCGCGGGGAGCTTCAACTCTATTGTAATGCGCGTCCGTTCCGTGGGGAAAATGTTAGCCCAATTCCCAAACCGTATCAAGCGGCTTGGTGCCAGACGCCTCGTCATAATTTTCGCGTTTCGGGCGGCTCCTTGTAGTAGTTCTGCGTTCGCCGACGACACGAAGCCGAAGCGCTCGTACATCGCCTGCGCCGCGAGGTTGCTGGCGCGAACCTCCAGCACGGCCTCGTGCGCGCCGCAGCGTGCGGCTAGGTCGAGCGCCGCGCCGAGCAGCGCGCCGCCCATGCCGCTGCCTGCGCGCCTCGGGCCAGACGCCGATGTTATTGACGTGCAAGCTCGTCGGCGTTGATGCGCGCGGCGATGTAGCCGCTCAAGGCGCCGGCCGGTCTGTGCGTCCGTTGCGTTGCGCTGCGCGCCACGAGCATGACGGCCTCGGGCTTCTCAAGCTCCGCGCGGTAAGCCTCCCAGCCCCACTGGCTGAGGCCGGTCGTCTCTTCTATCTCGACGACCTCCAAAAGGTCGTGCTCGCTCATCGGCACGATGACGCACCCCGGCTGTCTCCATCTCAACCCTCAGTTCTGCGCGTGACATGGCACCCTTCAACTCCGCGTCCGACGGCCTGACGTAAACGGCGGCGAGCCGCCGCGTTCCAGACGCCGCCCCGGAGACGTAAGCCGCCCGGGCCAGCTCCGCGACGCTCGTAGCGAGCGACTCGTTCGGCAGGCGTAAAGCACCCACGCCGCCCGTCGCCTGGCCGCCGGCCGCACCCGTACTTTTGAACCAATCCCGGCGGACTCAGCCGTCTCCCGAATCATGCTCGATAGAATTTCAGGGCGCCGCCGCCCGTCCACTTCAGCCCGCCGCCGAGCCCCGCGATCCTCTCCAACAGGACGCTCGGGCGGTATGTGCGTGGGACTCTTCGAGCTCCTTCACAGACCCTTCGGCCGACACCGACAGCAGTTGCGCGAAGACCTCGCCGCGCCCGGCCGGAATCAGCGCCATGACGCGGCGACGCCGGGCGCGACGCAGTAGGCCAGCGCGTGCAGCGTCTGCACGCCGACCGCGGGTTTGCCGGTCGTCAGCGCGAGCCCCTTGACGGTCGCGAGCCCCGCACGCAGACCCGTAAAACTGCCGGGCCCCACCGCGGCGGCGATACAGCCCGACCTCGCTCAACATCACGCCGGCTGCCGAGAGCACCGGTCAATGTCCGCGAGGAGGTTGGCCGAGCCGCCATCGCGCAGCCCGTTCGAAGACTCTGCAGCACGCGCCCGCCCGTGAGGAGCGCGACGCTCCTGCGCTCCGTTGAAGTATCGACGCCCAGCGTCAGCAACTCTTTCTCAGAATCCACTCAGTCCATCCTGAAGCCGAACCACGGCGCTTCCCGTCGATAAAAAGTACGTTGTTTGACACGCCGCGATTTGTCGCGAGATTATAGGCGTGGTCAGCAAACCAAAGCAATCAGTTTGGTTTCGCACGAGGGGGCGGCAGAGGTGTTTCGATGGGTCTTCGCGTAGGGATTCTGACGGGGGGCGGCGACGCGCCGGGGTCTGAACGCGGTCATCCGCGCCGTCGTCCGCCGCTCGATGCACGTCGAGGGGGCCGAAATGCTCGGCGTGATGAACGGCTGGCGCGGCCTCATCGAGGACGACATGCAGCCGCTCATCGCGCGACTCAGTCACGGGCATCCTCCCGCGCGGCGGCACCATCCTCGGCACCTCGCGCACCAACCCGCAGGACGGCGCCGACTACCCGCGCGCATACGCGCCACCTGGGAGCGGCACGGCATGGACGCCCTCATCGTCGTCGGCGGCGAGGGCACCCTGCGCGCCGCACGCGACATGTGGCACGAACATAACCTCCCACTCGTCGGCATTCCCAAGACCATCGACAACGACCTCGACGGCACAGACTTCCCCTTCGGCTTCGACACGGCAGTCAACACCGTGATGGAGGCCGTCGACCGTCTACACTCGACGGCCGAGGCGCACCACCGCGTGATGGTCATCGAGGTGATGGGCCGCCACGCCGGTTGGATCGCCGCCTACGGCGGGATCGCGGGCGGCGCCGACGTTATCCTCGTCCCCGAGCACCCTTTCCGCCTCACGCGCATCTGCGAGCTGCTCCGCACCGAGAGATGCAGGGCAGCGCGTTCTCCATCATCGTCATCGCCGAGGACGCGCACCCGCACTCGGAAGAGAACTTCCTCGACGATGCGGCGACCGAGCAAATCTACCGCAAGGGACGGCTCGGCGGCATCGGCTTCCACCTCGCGCGTCGAAATCGAGCACCACACGCGCATCGAGACGCGCCATGCCAATCTCGGCTACGTCCAGCGCGGCGGCTCGCCCTCCGCCTTCGACCGCGTGCTGGCCACCCGCTTTGGCGTCAAGGCGTTCGAGATGGTCCTGGATGAGCAGTGGGGCCAGATGGCCGCGCTGCGCTGCAACAAGGTCGTCTCCGTCCCGCTCGACGACGCCGTCCGTCAAGCATCAAGCGCTCGACGAAGAGGTCTACCACGTCGCCGAAGTCTTCTTCGGTTAAAGGGCGTGGACGTGAACGGTAACGTAAACCGTAAACCGTGACAAGAAAGAACAGCGCTTCTTTCTTGTCACGGTTTACGGTTCACGGTTCACGGTTCACACTCTTATCATTCATCCCTTTTGACCTTCTCCGCCACTTTCTCCTTGATGCCGTCTCGATCTTCTCGCTCTTGATGTCGAGCCGCAGGCGGTTGTAGAGACTCATGTACTGGTTGGCGACCCAGACGAGCGCGAAGCCGCCGACGAGGTATCCGCGCCAGTCTTCGTAGAGAACTGGTAGCGCGTGATGAAGAGGAAGAAGACTGTGACGTAGTGGCTGAAGCAGTATTCGCAGGTGAAGAGATAGAAGAATTTTCTCTGGTACCAGCGCCGGCAGCTCCTCGCTCCGGCGCACGCAGAACTCGCGCGGCTCGCGGAAGACCTCCTCGTGCGTCACCGTCCACGCGACGCAGGCGATGGGTATCGCGAGCACGAAGAGAGTGGCGACCTGTACTGCGAGACTCATTCGTGCAACCTTCCGCCACCTCGGTAGCACACTCTCCCCAACGCTGTCACGGTTTTATCCCGAACAGTTGGGGATTTTTCTACGCCCGCCCGGCGCGCTTTCGCCGCTCGGCGAGGCCGTCGTGCCTTCCGGCGCCGTCTGTGGTAGCTTTGTGGCTCCCGAACCTGCGGTCGATAAATTCCGCCCTTCACGCAGGCCGTTTCACTGCCATGACGACGACGAATTCAGCGCTGACGCCGATGCTGCGGCAGTATCAGGAGCTTAAGCGGCAGCACCCGGGCGCGCTCCTCTTCTTCCGCCTCGGAGACTTCTACGAGCTTTTCTTCGAGGACGCCATCACCGGCGCGCGCGAGCTTGAGATCACGCTGACCGCGCGGCACAAGGAGCGCGGCCAGCCCATCCCGATGTGCGGCGTCCCGCACCACGCCGTCGCCAACACGTCGCGCGCCTGATACGCAAAGGCTACCGCGTCGCCATCTGCGAGCAGACCGAAGACCCCTCTAAGGCGAAGAAGCTCGTTCGCCGCGAGGTCGTGCGCGTCATCACGCCGGGCACGGCCATCGACGCGCATCTGGTCGATGCGAAGGAGTCGCTCTACCTCGCCGCCGTCTGCGGCGCGGGCGACACATACGGCGCGGCTTTCCTCGACCTCTCGACCGGCGACTTTCGCGCCACCGAAGTCACAGGCCCCGACGCCTGGGCGCGCGTCCGCGCGGACATAGAATCCTACGCCCCGCGCGAACTTCTCTTCCCGCGCTCGCTCTCGCCGCTCGTCAAAGAGGCTTACGCGGGCGGCGCGGCACACACCTCGCCGCTCCCGCTCGGAGATGAACCGGAAACGGCGGCCGCGCGGAGAGATGACGAAGCGCCCGTCGCGCGCATCATGCCGGCCGAGCACGATGCGGTGAGGGGCGAGGGGCTGCCGCTCACGCCGCTCGAAGACTGGCTGTGGGAGCCTGACCTCCTGTGCCTCTCTGCTGCTCGAACAGTTCGGCGCGCGCACGCTCGAAGGCTACGGCCTCGCGGGTAAGGTCGCGGCCGTCGCCGCTGCGGGCGCGTGTCTGCGCTACGCGCGCGAGACGCAGCGCGCCGCCGCCGCGCACGTCACAGACATAGACTTCTTCGAGACGCACGACCACCTCGTCGTCGACTCGGTCACCTGCCGCAATCTCGAACTCGTCGAGTCGCAAGGGCCTGCAGGCCGCGGCGCTTCCCTGCTCGACGGTGCATCGACGCGACCGTGACGGGCATGGGCGCGCGCCTGCTCCGCTCTTGGATGCTGCGCCCCTCCGTCCGGCGCGGCGAGATAGAGGCGCGGCTCTCGCGCCGTCGAAGACCTCCACCGCTCGCAGATGCGCCGCGACCGCACGCGCACGCTCCTCAAAGAGGTCTCCGACCTCGAACGCCTGACGGCGCGCATCAACATGGGGACGGCCACGCCGCGCGAACTCGTCGCGCTCCGCCGCTCACTCAATCAAGTCCCCGCCATCCGCTCGGCGTTATCGGACGCGGAGGCGTCGCTCCTGCAAGTCGTCGTCGAGAACGCGGACGAGCTGCACGGACGTGCGCGAGCTCATCGCACGCGCCTTGAGCGACGAACCGCCCGTCAACTTCTCGGACGGCGGCGTCGTCCGCGAGGGCTACGACGCGGAGCTGGACGAGCTGCGCTCGGTCAGCCGCGACGCCAAGCAGACCATCGCCGCCATCGAGTCGCGCGAGCGCACGCGCTCGGGCATACAATACCCTGCGCGTCCGCTTCAACAACGTCTTCGGATACTTCATCGAGGTCTCGAAGACGGTCGCCGCGCGCGTGCCCGCCGAACTACGAGCGGCGGCAGACGCTCGCCAACGCCGAGCGCTTCACGACGCCCGAGCTGAAGGAGTGGGAGCAGAAGGTTCTGGGCGCGGAGGGGCGCATCCTCGAAATCGAGACGCGCGTCTTCGGCGAGGTGCGCGCGGCGGTCGCCGCAGGAGACCCGCCGCCTACAGGCGACCGCTCGCGCACTCTCAGTCCTCGACGTGCTCGCCTCGCTCGCCGAAGATCGCCGCGCGCCGCCGCTACCGTCGGCCCGAACTCCACGACGGCGACGAGCTTGAGATTAAGTCGGGCCGCCACCCCGTCATCGAGGCCATCGGCGACGACGGCCTTCGTCCCCAACGACCTCTACATGAACGGCTCAAGCGAGCGCCTGCTCATCATCACCGGGCCGAACATGGGCGGCAAGAGCACCCTTCTCCGGCAGACGGCGCTCATCTGCCTTCTCGCGCAGATGGGCTCGTTCGTCCCGGCCGAGCGCGCGCGTCTGCCCGTGCTCGACCGCATCTGGACGCGCGTCGGCGCAAACGACGACCTCTCGCGCGGCCGCTCGACCTTCATGGTCGAGATGACCGAGACGGCCGCCATCCTCCACAACGCGACGCCGCGCTCGCTCGTACTACTCGACGAGATAGGCCGCGGCACCGCGACCTTCGACGGGCTCTCCATCGCCTGGGCCGTCGCCGAGCATCTGCACGACTCCGCCGAACACTCCGCGAAGACGCTCTTCGCCACGCATTACCACGAGCTGACGGAGCTGGCCGAGCGTCTGCCCGGCGCGCAGAACTACCAGATTCGCGTCGCCGAGCGCGAGGGCGAGGTCATCTTCCTCTACAAGATCGGGCGCGGCCGCGCGTCGAAGTCTTACGGCATCGAGGTCGCGCGCCTCGCCGGGCTCCCGCCCTCCGTGCTCATGCGCGCGCGCGAGGTGCTCTCAAGCTTGAACGTTACGAGCTGGACGTCTTCGCGGAGGAAGGCGACGCCGGCGCTAAAGTCAGCGACAGCCGGCGGAGGCCGCTGCCGCGGACGAGAACGGCGACGAACGGGAAGGACGCGCTCGGGCGCGCCGCGCGCGCGCGGGGCGTCGCGCGCTGGCCGCGCAGTTCACCCTCTTCGACTCCGTCAACCAGAGCCTCCTTGACGAGCTTCGCGGCGTTGATGTAGAAACCCTCACAGGTGATGAGGCGCGCCGCCTCCTACTCGGGCTGAAGAACAGAATCGTCTAATACATGACCGACTTCCAAACTCTTCTATCGCTTCCGCTCGAAAAGCAAATCGGACAACTGCTCTTCATCGGTCTTCCGGGCACGGAGCTCGACGCAGAGGCGCGCGCGCTCCTCGAAGAGGTTAAGCCCGGCGGCGTCATCATCTTCGGCCGCAACGTCGCCGCGCCAGACCAACTGCACGCCCTGCTCGACGGCGTCCGCGCCTCTCTGCGCGTAGAGCCGCTCTGCTCGGCATCGACCAGGAGGGCGGGCTCGTCGACCGCCTCCGCAAAATCTGTACGCCGATGCCCGCGGCGCGCGTCATACGCCAGCACGGCGACCTCGCCGGCGCGCGCGCCCACGGCCGCATTACCGGCGAAATCCTGCGCCTGCTCGGCTTCAACATGAACTTCGCGCCCGTCATGTCCATCATGACGGACGACCGCGACCTGCTCTCGAACGGCCTCTACTCGCGCTCGTACGGCCGCTCGCCCGGCGAGGTCTTGGGCTACACGATGGTCTACCTGCGCGGGCTTGCAGGGGACGGGCATCCTCGGCTGCACCAAGCACTTCCCAGGCATCGGCGCCGGCGAGGTTGACACGCACGAGGAGATGGCCGTCATCCACCTCACGCACGACGACCTCATCGCGCAAGACCTCGCGCCCTACATCGAGCTCTTCCAGCGCGAGGACAACATGGTGCGCGCCGTCATGGTCAGCCACGGCGGCTTCCCTAACATCGACATCCACCGCGGCATCGCGGGCGGCCGGCTCGTCCCAGCCTCCATCAACCCCTCCATCGTCCGCGACCTTCTGCGTGACGAGCTGGGCTTCGACGGGCTCGTCGTCACCGACGACCTTGAGATGGGCGCCATCGCCAAGCACTGCGAGATCGAGGAGGCCGAGCTGCGCGCCATACTCGCCGGCGAGGACATGCTCCTCGTCTGCGCGCGCCCCGACCTCATCCGCCGCTCGTACCATTCGCTCCTCGACGCCGCACGCCGCGGCGAGCTTTCGCGCGGCCGCATACAGGCGTCGCTCCGCCGCATCGCCGCCTTCAAGACGACGACGAAACCTCCCCTTCTGATTCGACCCCAAACGCTTTCAGGAGCTTTCGACCGAGGTGGCCGAGCTGAACCACAAGCTGAATTACGTCTACGGAGGTAAGCTTTGAAAATGAGGCGCCGTCAAGTAACCAGAGTCTTCGCCCTGCTCGTACTGTCGCGTCGCTCCTCACGGCATGTGGCGGCGGCGGTTCCCGGGGCACGACGGCCTCTCGCTTCCGTGCGCCGATCTTCCTTAAGATCAACGCCGCCAGCGCACCGACGCGCCAGTACGCGAGCATCATCCAGAACCAGCTCAAGCAGGTCGGCATCCCCTGCGAGATTGACCAGGTCGAGTTCAACACCCTGCTCGACCAGCAGCGCAAGGGGCAGTTCCAGTTGACCACCGGCCGCTGGGTCGGCGGCAACCAGGACCCGATCTACCTCTACGACCTCTTCCACACGGGCGCCTACCAGAACCGCGGCCGTTACAGCAAACCCGAGCTGGACAAGATTCTCGAAGAGGCCATCGCCACCTTCGACCGCGTGGAGGGAAAGCGGCTCTACGCGCAGGCGCAAGACATCATCAGCCGCGACGTGCCGCAGTTCCCTCTCTGGTACGTTGACCAGATGGTCGTCGCGCGCAGGAACGTTCAGAACATAAATGTCCCCGTGGATGGCGACTGGCGCTTCCTGCGCGACGTGACCGTCGAGGGCGGAAAGTCCGGCCCCTTCGTCGTCGTGCTCGAATCGAATCCTGAGACGCTCGACCAGTTACGCGGCACCGACGCTTCGAGCGAGCGCTTCCGCCAGCTCATGTTCAACTCGCTCGTCCGCAAGGACGAGAAGGATTTCCATTACGTCGGCGACCTCGCCTCCGACATACAAGAAAGCGACGACCACCTCGTTTACACCTTCAAGCTCCGCGACGGCGTCAAGTTCCACAATGGGAAGGCGTTCACCTCGGCCGACGCGAAGTACACGCTCGAAACGCTGCTCAAGTCCGACTCGCGCAAGGCCAACGACTTCTTCGAAGGCACGGGCGCGGAACGCCGGACACTCGTCAAAGCCATCGAGACTCCCGACCCGCTCACGCTCGTCGTGCGCCTGAATAAGCCTCTGACCAAGTTCCTCTCAGGACTCGTCCCCGTCGGCATGATGCCGCAGGGCTACACGACCGATCAGCAGAAGCAGAACCCGGTCGGCACCGGCGCCTTCAAGTTCGGGCGCTACGACGAGTCGCAGCAGGTCGTAGACCTCACGGCCAACGAGGACTACTGGGGCGGCGCGCCCGCCGTCAAACAACTGCGCGTGCGCACCATCCTCGACGCGAACACCCTACAGGCCGAGTTGAAGAGCGGCGGCGTAGACATCGCGCAGGTCGCCAACCTGCAACCCGACGCCTATCAGCAGCTCGGTCAGGACGCGAACCTGAAGATCGCACAGTTCCCCGGCGTCAACGTCGTCTACCTAAACTTCAACGCGCAGGACGAAGTGCTCAAAGACCCGCGCGTGCGGCAGGCCATCGCCTACGCCATCGACCGCCCGGCCATCGTCAAAGAGCTTCTGCTCAACCAAGCGCGCGTCGCACACTCGATCCTCCCCGAGCAGTCCTGGGCCTACTCGCCCGGCCAGGAATATAACTACGACCCCGAGCGCGCCAAGCAGATTCTGGACGAAGCAGGTTATAAGGCGGGACAGTAGTTCACAGCTCGGTACCAGCGGCGCGCAAACTCTCTTCCAGTTCGACGCGCGTGACGACGCCTTCGCGGATGAGGTGCGGGCCGTGGGTCGTCACATCTACGACCGTCGAGGGCAGTTCCGTCCGCGTCGCGCCGCCGTCGATGACGAGGCCGAGGCCGTTGGGAAAGTAGTCCGCGACCTCGCGGGCCGTCCGAGCGGGCGGCCGTCCCGCGGGGTTCGCGCTCGTGGCCGTGAGCAGACCGCCGCACGCGCGCACAATCGCACGCGCCTCCTCGGCGTCCGGGAGACGGACGCCGATTGTGCCCGTGCCCGCCGTCAAAAGCTCTGGCACCTCTGCACGCGCGGCCGCGACCAGTGTGAGTGCGCCCGGCCAGTGGCGTGCGGCGAGAAGCTCGAAGGTTCGCGTCCTTTCTGCTACCAGACGCTCCGCGTCAAGGGCGTCGGCGGCGAGGACGAGGATGGGTTTGCCGTCGCGTCCCTTGAGCGCGTTGATGAGTTCGAGCGCCGCGGGGTTGAAGGGGTCTGCGCCGACGCCGTAGAAGGTGTCTGTGCGGAAGGCAACGAGGCCGCCGGCGGCCGTGATGCTTGCCGCGCGCTCGCGTGCCTCGGGGCTGTCGGGGTAAATTAACAAGGCTCGAATCTCCCGCGCGATGTTAGCAGAGGCGCGGGATTTTTTCTCCGCCGATGGAAACGTAAATGCCCGCACTCGCGCCAAGACTCAAAGCCTACGCCGCGTTGCCTTCGCGCGCCGCGCGACTCGTTCTGTGCGAGCCGGGCTCGGCGCTGCTCGCGGCGCGGATGGGCGCGTGGGTGGCCGCGCTCTCTTTGCTGATAAAACTCATGCCGCTGCCTCGCGCGCTCGCATTCGTCGCACCGAGACGCGCACGTCGGGACGCGCCGTCCGACGCCGCCCTCGTAGAGGCGAGGCTCGCGCGCCTCCTCGACTCCGTGCTCGCGGCCGACTTCTGGGTCTTCACGCCGACCTGCTGGAAGCGCGCGCCCGTGCTCCACCGCTACCTCGCGCTCAGCGGCATCGACACGCGCGTCATCTTCGGCGTCCGCCGCGAAGGCTCCGATGTGCTGAACGGCCACGCCTGGCTCGAAGCGGGCGGCGTGCCCATCCTCGAAAAGACCCCGCCCGATTACAAAGTCACGTACAGCTTCCCCGCATAAGGAAAGGAAGTAGGCAGTAGCCAGTAGAAGGAAACAGAAGCGGTGCGCTCGGCATGATGGCTGAGACGCGCCGCTCGGTTTTTCTACTGTCTAATGTTTACTGAAGAGTTCGCGCGCCCTCCGCACGACCCACGGCCAGTCAACGAACACCAGATACATCGCGAGGTGGTATGGGAAAAAGATGTTCATGAAGAAGAGCGTGCCGAGATGGAAGAAGACTCCGGTCGTGAGGATGACGATGCGCGCCCTCGGGAACCACACGGCCAGCGGGAAGAGCAGCTCCCACAGCATGACCAGCGCGACTAAGGGCGGCGTGTACCCGCGATATGCGGGCAACCACAGCCCCACGCGGAAATGCGTGTCGTGCATGTTGTCGAGCGAGTTGGAGACGGCCAGCGCGGGCAGGTTGTCGGCACTCAGATACCCGAGACCCGCGACGCGCAGCTTGATGAGCCCCGAAGTGAAATACGACCACGCGAGCAGCAGACGCGCCAGCAACAGAGGGTAGCCGTAAACCCACGACCCGCCCGGCAACGCCCGCCGCCAGCCGCGCAGAGCGTCCAGCGAGAAGGCGTCGCCGCAAGGCGTGAACGCCAGCACGAGGAGGATGTATGCGGCCGGCATCTCGTCGTGGTTGAAGTGTGTGAAGCTGCGCAGGAGACCCTGATAGAAGAGGAAGAGTACGGCCGCCGCCTTCGTCGAGATTGGCGTGAGCGCGCCCGCCGTCGCCGCGAGCAGCGCGGCCACGAAGAGCCATTTGAAGGCCGACATCGCCCCCGGCGTTATGAGCCATTCGTAGAAGCGCCACGGCAGAAGCCGCATCACGCCCGTCGGACGCAGCACCGTTACCGGCAGACGGCCGATGTCCTGGAACGACGTGAGCAGGACTTCGCAGAGGACGAAGCCGAACGCGCCCGCGCGTACCATCCCGAGCGCCTCTGCGGTATCCGGCACCCCGCGCGTCAAAGCTCAACCCTCCACGACTCGACGTGGCGCTCGTAGTCTTCGTACGCCCCGCCCTCCCACCTGTACGCGTCGAGCCTGACCGCGCGCAGCCGCTTTGAAGAATCAACGGGCAGACGCGTGTTGTAAATCTCACCCCATGCGCGCAAAAGCTCTTCGAGTCTCGCGGCGGGCTGAAGATGCTCGACGCCGCCTGCGGACGCTGCGAGCGCGACGTTGGACGGGTGCGGCTTATAGATTGTGAACTGTTTGTTCTTGACCGTCTCACCGACCAGAGACCAGTGGCGCCAGCTCAGCGCATCGGTGAGTTCGGCGGGCGGGAGGTCGATGGTCTCGCCTGCGGCGGTCTCGCCGCGCATGCGGTAGTAGCTCGCGCCGCGGCCGAGGTCGCCGCCGGCCATCATCATCGTCGAGGCCGCGAAGGGGTAGACGTTCCTGACGGCGAGGAAGGAGTAGAGGAGCGGCGCAAAGAGCGCGGCCGTCAGCAACGCGTAGCGGACTCGCAGGCGCCGAGTCCCGCCGTTGGTCGGTTCCCGGATGTCTCCGGTCATCTTCTCGTCAGGCCGAACGGACGAGCTTGAAGGTGCGCAGGTTGTCGAGGAGTCTCCGCACGCTCTCGGAGGCGTGCTCGGGCGTCACGTCGTAGGCGGCCGTGATCTCGCCGACGATCTCTTCGAGCGTCTGGTTCTTCTCCAGCCCGCGCCAGATGATGGTGCCCGTCTCGTTCAACTGGAAATACTTCTTCGTGTTGAGATCGACGAGGATGCCCTCGCCCGCGTCGAACTCAGTGAAAACAACATGCTCGTGCGGCAGAAGGCCGGTCGTGCTCATCAAGTCGATAATTCCCTTCCGTAACTTTATGAATATGATGCGCGGCGTCACGGCCTGTAAGACCGGCAGCGAGCGCGGCACGGTGACCGCCGCGCCGCCTGCGTGCCAGGGTACTTTGCCGAAGCTGTGCAGGCAGAACAGGCACGGCGAGCCGAGGTAGATGTCGGGTTTGGCGCCCGACTCGACCGCCTCGGCCAGCGCCTCGCGCCTGCGCGCCAGTTGCGCCGAAGCCACCCTTGCAGACGCGCGAAGGCCGCAGCAAAGCCCTCCTCGTTCAGGTCGGCGACGATGTCGCGGTCGCCGTCCGCGCCGCGGTAGCCTGAGAGGTTGCAGCAGAGCGACAGTCGTCCGCGGTAGTCCATGTTGCAGCTCGACGCCGGCCAGCGCCGAGCAGGGCGGCTCGGGGTCGAGTGTTGTCGTAACCGACCTCAAGCGTAACGCGCATCTTCAGGATGCTGGCGAGCACGGCTATCTCCTGCTCGGCTGCAATGCGGTCTTCGGGGCCGAGCGACAGCTCGTCATCGGCCGCGCCCGAGGTCGGCAAGTTGTGGCCGAAGCTCAAGGACGCGGCCCCCATGCGCGCGGCGAAGAGCGCCGTCTGCTCTAAAAGCGGGAGCGTGTCGCGGCGCAGGCCGAGTTTGACGATGAAGGGCAGCCCTGCGGCCTTGCAGCGCGCGAAGGCGCGTACGAGCCGCACGAAAGAGCCCTCGCCGCGCCAGCGGTCGTGCGTCTCGCGAGACGGCCCGTCGATGCTGAAGGAGACGTGCGTCACTGCCGCGCGGTTCGCGGCGATGACGGGCCACACGCGCTCGAAGTGCCAGCCGTTGGTGACGAAGCTGCACGTGAAGCCCTCTGCGCCGACGGCCTCGATCACGTCGCCGAAGCGCGGATGCAGCGTCGTCTCGCCGCCCGTGAACATGACTGTGCGCGCGCCGATTGACTCGCGCGCCTCACGCACGACGCGGCGGAGGAGTTCGACCGGAAAGAAGTTCGCCTTTGAATGGTAGAGCGCATCCTCGTCGCGCAGACAGTACGAGCAGTGCAGGTTGCAGATGTTCGTCAGCTCGACGATGAGACGCGGCGGCCCGTAGTCGCGCTCGCGCGACCGCCCGGCCCCCTCATGTTCCGTCCGAAGGCTCAAATCGCTTCCCCTCTCCAAGAGTCCGCGCAGGTATCGAGACGAGTACGCCGCGTCGCCGAGCAGTTCGCGCCCCGCGTGCAGCTCGAACCCCGCGGCCTGACGCGCGAGCCGCGCGAGCAGCCCCAGGTGCGTCGCGGCCGCCGGCCTGTCATAACACGCCCACGGGCACATCCGCAGGAGCCCGCGCATCGTCTCGGCCTGCGTGAGCCGGCGCGCGCGACTCTCGGGCTCGTTCGTGATGACGGGGAAGAAGATCGGCGCTGGGCACGCAGGATTCAGAGAAGCCTTCGGGAAAGATCGTGTGCGGCTTGAAGCGGCGCTTGAGCGGGTCGAACGGCACGGGCTCTTTGAGCAGATCCTCAAAGCCTTCGAGGACGCCGGCGGCGACCGTCTGCTCCGTGACGGCGAACTCGCGGCGCAGGGCGCACGCCTCAATCAACCCCTCCGAGGCGCGCAGCAGGAGCGCGTCGTCCGAAAGATAGCGCCAGCCCGCGGAGGCGAGCTGCGTTGCGAGCGTGGACTTCCCGCTGCCGGAGGGGCCGACGACGAGAAAGCCGCCGCCCGTCTCCGGCTCGATTACGCCCGCCGCGTGCAGCTCGAAGAGTCCGCAGCGGCGCAGCGCGACCATCGTCGCCTCAAAGACCAGACGCGCCAGCGCCGAACGCTCGCGCGAATCGGCGCCCTGCTCCGATCCAGACCTCGACGCCGCGGCCGTCACCGACGGCGCGCACGGCCGAGCCGTTCCTCTCAAAGATGTATGTGCGTCCGTCCGTATAGCAGAAGCCGCCGCCGGCCGTCTCGAATGACTTCGAGCCCTTCGGGCGCGTCGGTGGCGGCGCGCCCGGGGTTGACCCGGATGTTCGCGTCAGGTTAGGCCCGCCCGGGCCTTCGAGACGCCGAAGTGCCAGCCGGCAAAGAAGCGCCGGAAGAGTTCGGCGGCGTCTCGGGCTCGTCGGTCTCCACGCAAATGAAACGACCGGCGACCGCGTAAGTTTCCGCGAGAGCCGGCCGTCCTGAATTCGCTACCGCCCCGGCGTACGGGTCGGGGCTGATCACGTTCTCCATCGCGCCGCGAGATATCCTCTGCTGACGGGCCTTAAGTGGTCGAGCCGCTGTCGGTCAGCTGGAAGAAGGTCGTGGCTTCTAGCACGTCGATGGGGAAAGAGACTGCGGGCTCGACGAACAGTCTTCTTGTCAGAGGCCCGCTCGGACGGCCGCGCGGCGGTTTCGTCTTCGACCCGGAGAACTGTACGGGGATCAGATTCTCGGTCTTCGTGTTCAAGTGATGTGCCTCCTCTGGCGGTAAAAGGACTGGGGCGCTCAATAAGAGCTTGACGGCCGCGGCCGGTTAGTTGGTGGCGCCGCTCTCGGTGAATTGGAAGAAGGTTGTGGATTCGAGCACGTCTATCGGGAATGAAACTTCCGGCTCGACGAATGCTTTTTTGGACGAGTCGTTGTCGCCTGTCGGAACGCTCTCGCTGTCGTTGACGCGGGAAAGCTGCACGGGGATCAGATTCTCGGTCTTCGCTGACAAAGTTTTATGCCTCCTCTGGCTGTTTAAAAGCACGGGGCGAGGAGCCCTGTTCGTCGGCTTACTAGTTAGTGGCGCCGCTCTCGGTGAATTGGAAGAAGGTTGTGGATTCGAGCACGTCTATCGGGAATGAAACTTCCGGCTCGACGAATGCCCTCTTGGTTGCGGCCGTGCCAACCTGTGCAATCTCGACTGCCCCTTTGACTTCGGGAAGCTGTCCGGAGTTCAGGTTCTCGGTCTTCGTGTTCACAGTCGTCTCCACCTCCACTTGTTCGTAGTTCTGACTTCCGTTACGTTCTGGGCACAGCCGGTGGCAGTAAAGCGAGGCGGAGCGGCTGCACCTGGAACGTCTGTAAATCGACCCGGTAGAAGAACCTCACACCCGGCGAGAGGCTCCTGAATGCCTGGTCGAGCGGGTAGTTCTGAAACTCCACATCCACCAGCTCAGCCGACTCGTAACGCATCTCGAAGGGCACGCCCACTTCGCTCGCGATCCTGAAGAGCACGACCGAGAGCGGCTGCTTGCGCGCGCGGACGCTGAGCTGGTTGTTGGCCAAGGTGACGCGTAGCGGGGTTTCCTCTTCGCGCTTCTTCTGGGCCTCGCTGTCCGTGCCCTCCTCCGTATCGCCCTCAATGAGAATCGCCTCGGAGTTGCCGCGGACGGTGGCCGTGGTCGAAGGCGCCTTTTCGTTGGCGCCCTGAAGGTAGAGGGCAAGAGGTTTGGGCTCGTCGCCGTTCTCGCCGCCGGCGACGTAATCGACATAAGCCTGCGGCGCGAGCATCCGGAGCGTGGCCTCAAGGTTGAGCCCGGCGAAGTCGAGCGAGACCTTCTGCTTGGCCATGAGCGGGCTCAGCGTGACGGGCACTTTCGACAGCTTCGACAGCTCGGCCGCAATCTCCGAGAGCGGCGACTCCTTAGCCTTCATGGTGAAGGTGTAAGGGGCGCCCTTACTCATCCGGACGCTCCAGGTCTTCGCCGCCGGCTTCGCCTGCGTCTGGGCCGCGGGCGCAGGCGCCGGTTTCTGCGTCGGCCACCGCCTGCTGAGCTGCAAAGATCGACGTGGGCGCGAACGCCGCTCGTGAGCACGAAACCGGCAGCGGGAAGTGCGCGCCGCCAGTTAAAAAGACTTTCTAACATAAAACACAGAACGTCCCCGAACGGTAAAGCTTCGGTCCTCGACTGTCCCTTGTTTCAAAAAGGAAAAGCCGTTAACGGCAGCTAGGGCGGAGAAGGCAAAGCCGCACCAAACGTACAATTCTGACAGGCAAGCGGAAACTAACATAAATGAACATCAAGGTCAACGGCGTGGAAAGATTTAACAGGCCCGTGCGGGGCCTCTTCCCGCCCCCCAGCTCAATGTGTCGGCGTCTTTCTTCAAGCGCCAGCCGCAGGGGTCGCAAAAGGTAGTACGCGAAAGACATTCCGGCCGGGAGCGGCACGGCCGACAGGTCGCCGTCGGTCGGCGTGAGGATGAAGCGCAGGTAGTCGAGCCGTTCCCTCGGGCCGGGCCGTGCGCGCAGGTTGAACCGCACGTTGCTGACGAAGCCGATGGGCACGTAATCGACGCCGTCGAAGAGCATGACCGCCGTCACTTCCGCCGCGAGCCCGCGACAGGGTTTCGCCTCGGCATCGTTGACAAGACCTTCCGGCAGCCTCGGCCCCGCGAGCCCGCGCGCGAGGCGCAACACAAGGGACGAACATGCTCTCGACGCGCGCCTCGCGGGCGCGCTTCGGACGTACGGCCAGTCGAAATCCGCCTGTGAGTTGACCAGCGCCGCCACGTCGCAGACCCACGCCAGGCGCGCCCAGAGGTGCTTCGTCCCATGCACGGCAAGCGCGAGCAGAAGGTCTTCGGGCGAAGGGCAACGCACCTGCGTCCCGAAGAGCTTCACCGCCGACGCGCGCTCCCAGACGCCTTCGCCAATCGGCACGGCCGCGAAGGCGCGGGCGCGACCTCCCAGTGCAGCTCGACGATCATCAGCCCGCCGTCGCGCGTGTAAGCGAGGTTGTGCTGCCGCCGCAGCAGAAACTTCTCGTGCGACGCGGTCGAGCCCCTCGGGCTTCGAGTAGCCGAGCGTATGGAGTAGCTCGCCCGCGCGCCGCGCGTCGCCGTGCCTGACGATCACGTCGAGGTCAACGTAGCGACGCAGCGTGATGTCGCCGAACGCTGCCAGCGCGAGCGCGGGGCCCTTGTAGGCGAGCAGCGGCGCCCTCTGCCTCGAACAGTCGCGTGAGTCTCGCCAACTCGCCGGCAAGGAGCGTGTTGCGCGTCGCGTTCTTGCGAAACTCTTCGCGCAGCCTTCGCACGAAAGTCGGCGGCGTACGCCGTCAACATTTTCGAGCCCCTTATAAAGCAGCGGGAGCACGGCGTGGCGGCGCGCGAGCAGGAAGAGGTAGTCCCAGTCGTTCGTGGAGCGTGCGAGCGCGGTGACACGTTCGCGGATGGCCGGAGGGCTTCCCCTGTGGGCGCAGAGCAGCAGCAGCTCGTGCTCGGGCCGGGCCGCGGCGAGTCTGAAAAGCTCCGCGTCGGGGAAGAGTTCGGACATGTGACACGTGCTCTACAAAGGAAGGATTAACCACAGAGACACCGAAGACACAGCTTAAAAACAGACTGCTGCTTCAAGCTGTGCTTCGGTGTCTCTGTGTTGGAATTCGACCCTCACTCAGGAGAGCTTGACGGCGTAGCCGAGGCCGTCGCCGACTGGGCAGCACGACCGAGAGCAGTTGCGGGTGACGGACGAAGATCTGGTTGAACTCGCGCAGCGCCTGCGTCGAGGCCGTCTGCTCGGGCGAACAAATCTCGCCCGCCACCTGTCCGCCCCACAGGAGGTTGTCCACGATCACCACGCCCGCCCACGCGCAGCATCGGCAGGGAGAGTTCGAGATACTGCGCATATTCCTCTTTCAACGCGTCGAGGAAGAGCATGTCGAACGTTTCGCCCGCGAGTCTTGGCAGAACTTCGAGCGCGAGGCCGCGCTCGATGCGCAGCGCCCCGCAACCCCGCGCGGCCGACGATAGTCTTCGCTGCGCGCGATCATCTCTTCGCTCGGCTCGATGGTGACGACCAGGCCGCCGTCGCCCATCCCGCGCGCGAGGTGTATGACGGAGTAGCCGATGGCCATGCCGATTTCGAGCACGCGGCGCGCGCGGTCGCGCGCGACGGTGATTTCGATGAACCGCGCCACCTCGCGGTCTGCGATGGGGACGTGGTGGGCTTCTGCGTACTCCTCCATCTCGGCGAGCAGGCCGGCGTTCGCAGGGAGGAGGCGTTCGAGGTACTCGGCCTGTTCGAGCTTGACGATGGCGTCGAGACGCGCCTTCATCTGCGATGACTCCGCGTCTCAGATTTTTTTCGGGCGGGCGAAGTCTAGCTCTTCGGGGCCGGGGCAGGCAAATTCACTTTTCAGGTGTCGGAATTATCCTGCACGTCTTCGCCGCCGCCGCCGCCCGCGTCGGAGACGGCGACGTATCGCCGCGCCAGCCCCAGCTCGCGCAGCTTGTGCTGGAGCGACTGCCGGTGCATGCCGAGGATCGCCGCGGCGCGCGTCACGTTCCCGCCCGTCTCTTCGAGGCAGCGTGCGATGTAGCGTCGCTCGAACTCGCGCCTGTCCTCGCGGAAGTCTGAAGTGAAAGGCACGGCCAGAGCGCCCGGTTCGGCGACGGAGCGCCGCGGGCGCGGCCGTCTCCTTCGCTCCTTTAGCGGAAGCACCACCTATCTCTTCTGGCAAGTCCTTCGCACGTAACCTCGTCGCCATCTGCGAGAATCATCGAGCGCTCGACGGCGTTGCGCAGCTCGCGCACGTTGCCCGGCCAGATGATACTCGACGAGGCGTCGCAGCGCCGACGGCGCGAGGGCGCGCGGCGGCAGCCCGTAACGCTCGGCGGCCTGCCGCGCGAAAGTGTCGGCGAGGACGGGGATGTCTTCGCGCCTCTCGCGGAGCGCGGGTATCTCGACGGTGACAACCTGTAGGCGATAGAAGAGGTCAGCGCGGAAACTTCCCTTCTCAATGTCCTGTTCGAGCGGGCGGTGCGTGGCGCTGACGATGCGCACGTCAACGGGGATGGAGTCGTTACCGCCGAGCCGCTCGATGCGCCGCTCTTCAAGCGCGCGCAGGAGCTTCGCCTGCACGTTGGCGCTCATGTCGCCGATCTCGTCGAGGAAGAGCGTGCCGCCGTCGGCCTGCTCGAATTTCCCGCGTCGGCGCGCGGCCGCGCCCGTAAATGCGCCTTTTTCGTGGCCGAACAGCTCCGACTCGATCAACTCGGAAGGGAGCGCCGCGCAGTTGACGGCGACGAAGGTGCCCTTGCGCCTGAGTGCGAGCTGCGCTCGTGCAGTTCGCGCGCGACCAGTTCCTTGCCCGTGCCCGACTCGCCGCGGACGAGGACGGTCGCGTCCGTCTCGGCAACTTTCTCGATCATCGAGCGCACGCGCTGCATCGACTCGGAGTTGCCGATGAGCGCGCCGCGCTGCGCGCCTTCGAGCTGGATGCGCTGCCGGAGGACTTTGTTCTCGCGGCGCAGGCCCAACGTCTCCAGAGCGTTCTTGACGACGAGCCGCAGGTCGTCGATCTCGAAAGGCTTCGAGAGGTAGTCGTAGGCGCCGGCCTTGATGGCCTCCACGGCCACGCGCTCCGAGCCGTAGGCCGTGACCATGACGACGAGCGGCGCCCCTTCACCCTCCGCGGCCAGCTCGCGCAGGTATTCAAGCCCGCTCGTGCCCGGCAGGTTCACGTCGAGCAGCAGCAGGTCGGGCCTGCGCGCGACGACGACGCCTCGCGCCTCCTCGACGCTCCCGGCCTCCTCGACCTCGTAGTCGAAACTGCCGAGCGCGCGCCGCATTCCGTACCGCGCGGCCTCCTCGTCGTCCACGACGAGCACACGCCACTTTCCTCTTCTTCTCTGAACTCATCTCGTTATCCATGCCCGAACAAGTTGCACGCCACGTGCCACACTGCCTATTGACGAAGCGGCAACGTCAGCTCAAAACGCGCGCCCTCGCCGGGGCGGGAGGGGGCGAGGCGTGCGTGACCGCCGACCTCCTCGATGCGCTTGCGGACGATGGCGAGGCCGAGGCCGGTGCCGCGCTGCTTGGTCGTGTAGAAGGGCTCCCAGATGCGTTCGCGCTGGTCGGGCGCGACGCCGGGGCCAGTGTCCGCGACCGAGACCGTCAGACGGCCGCCTTCGGCGACGGCCGAGAGGCTCACGCGCCCGCCCGTGGGCGTCGCGTGGAGCGCGTTGAGGAGGAGGTTCGTCAGCGCGTCCCTCAAAGACGCCGCGGCCGCGCCGTCCAGCTCTTCGTCGCGCGCACCGAAGTCCGCTTTGAGCGAGACGCCGCGCGCGGCCGCCTCCTTCTGAAAGAGCAGTTGGACGGAGTCGAGCAGCTCGCCCGCGCGGCGCGGCTCGTCGGCCTGCGGCGCGGTGCGTGCGAAGCTGAGCATCTGTGTGACGCTGCGCGAGAGGCGGTCGGTCTCGCCGACGATGAGTTCGAGGTCGCGCGCGTACTCACGCTTGAGGTAGTCGTCCTCGCGCAAGACCTGCGCAATCGACTTGATGGCGGAGAGAGGGTTCTTGACTTCGTGCGCGACGGTCGCGGCCATCCGCCCGAGCGCCGCCAGACGCTCGCTCTGAGCGATGCGACGTTCGAGCCGCACGTTCTCTTCGACCAGACGGCTGTCCTCGATGGCGATGGCGACCTGCCCCGCGAGCAGTTCCAGCGACGAGCGAACCTCGTAAGTCAGAGCCTCCGGCGCCGCGTCCACCAGCATGAGGCCGACGACGCGCTCGTCGCGCCTGAGCGCGTAGGCGACCTCCCAGCCGCGCTCGCTGAGCAGCGGCTCGTCCTCAATCTGCGCCATCCCCGACGCCGTTTCGAGCGCGAGCACGCGCGCCGCCCACTGCTCATCCTCCGAACGCGCGTGTGCATCAACGTCCTCGACCGTCTCCGACACTTCGGCTTCCACCTTCGTCGTCGCCGTCGCGCCGCCCTTCTTCAAAAGGCCCGGCACGTTGGCTTCGTAGTGCGACTGTACATTCGTTGGACGCGCCGCCCCCGCGGCCCTTACGTCGCCGTTCCGACCGCCGTCGCCCGCGCTCTTAGTCGCGGCCTCGTCCCCTTCCCGCACAAGATTTAAAGCCTTGCCCTTCCCACCTTCGTTATCGGAGGCGGGGGCGGCGATGATGCTCACGCGGCTCAGTCCCAGACTCTCGGCCGCGCGCTCCTCGACGAAGCGCAGGAATTCGTGTAGTTGTCCGTAACGCCCCGCCGACTTGCCGATGCGCGCCGCGACCTCCCGGAAGAGCCCCGCCTCCTCCTCGAACAGACGCCGGAACCTCTGATCGAGCCAGCGCCGTAGAGGCGCCGCGAAAAGCACGAGCAGGAGTATCATCAGCGACTCGACCGCGCCCGGCCTCAAGTCGAAGCGTCGGTCATCCACAGCGCGAGGGTGCGGATGCCGAAGAGGTACGCGACCAGGACGAACGACGCGAGCGAGGCGAGGATGAGACTCTCTTTGAAGATGAGCCCGAGATAGCGGTAGCGATAGATGTGATACGCGAGCAGCGCCGTCGGCAAAAGCGACCCGAGGTTCGCGATTGTCTGCAAATAGAGCCCGAGCCGCGTCCCCTGCCCCACGCCCAGCCCGTAGACGGCGAGGATGAGCGCCGCGATGCCGAGGAACGACGCGGCCAGCGTGTTCAGAAGTCTGCCGCTCCGACTGCGACTTCGACAGGCGCGCGATGAAGAAGTCTGTGCCCGCGACTAAACAGAGCACGTACGCCGCCCACAGAGCGAACGGCACCAACAGGTGCGACAGCCGCACGAACAACGGCGCGTACGCGCCCGTCCAGAGCTTCGGCGCCGCGTAGACGAGGAAGACCGACGGCACGTAAGAGAGATAGACGCGCGCTCGCTCGCTCCACGTCAGACCACGGCCGCGCGCGTCGGCCCAGAGGTGCAGATGCAGGTGCAGCAGCAGCGAGTAGGTCAGCGTCACGCTCATGACGGCGAGCGTGTCGGCCGAGCGCAGCAGAGGCGTCCAACGATCATGCGAGAGACCCAGCATCGTGTGAAGCACGACCAGCAGGCTCGACCCGTGCCACACGCCCAGCGCGACGGCCAGCACCAGCAGCACACGCTCCAGACGGTTCAAGCCGCGCCGGCTCCGCCCCAACAGCGCCGCGATCAGGAAGTGCAGCGCCGCCGCCGTGCTGTACCCGATGAGCTGTAGGATTTCGAGCAGAGCCATCGCCGCTAGAGTCTAATTGCTAAAGAGGCTGGAGGCCAGTTAGGAACCACGCTCCCAACCGGCCTCTAGCCTCTCACAAAAGAGCCTCGCCCTTACTGTTGTCCGTTCGCAGAGACCGCGTCGCCCGCCGCGGGGGTGAGTGTGATTTCGATACGGCGGTTGCGCGTACGGCCGGCCGGAGTCGTGTTGGCGGCGACGGGGGTAGAGCCGCCCATCCCGTTGGCCTGTATGCGCGCGCCGTCCACGCCCGAAGAGACGAGGCGTCCGGCCAGAGCCTCGGCCCTGTCCTGCGAAAGCCTCTGCAATTCGGCGGCATCGCCACGCGCGTCAACGTGCGCCTCGATGCGCACGCGCAGGTCGGGGTTATTGGCGAGGAGTGCGGCGAGCGGGTCGATGGTCGAAGCCACGGCCTTCGGCGTCAACTCGGCCGCGCGCGCGCCCGCCCAGAGCGTGTCCGGCAGGACGAGAACGAGCCCCTGCGAAGACTCCTTCACCGTGCCGAAGCGTGCGAGCGACGACTTCAAGGCTTGCAAGCGCCTCCTGCTGTTGCGTGGCGCGGCGCTCGGCTTCGGTGCGGGCCTGCTCGGCGGCGCGCTCGCCCTCCATGCGCGCGAGCTTGAGGCGCGCGGCGTCGCCTTCGGTGCGCACCCCGGCCAGCTCGTCGCGCAGCCGCGCATTCTCGTTGCGCAGCTCGCGCAACTGCTGGTTGGCGTTGGCGGCGTCGCGCTCGGCCATCTCGCGCGCAGACTCTTCGCGGCGCAGAGACTCGCGCAACTGCTGGATGGTGCGCCCGGCCTCGGCGGCGGTCTCCTCGGCCTCGTTGATGGCGCGGTCGCTCGCGGCCTTCTCGTCGCGGCGCTTGCGCGCGGCGGCGCGCAGCTCGGCCGTCTCTTCGGCCTTCACGCCGAGGCTGATGGCGCGACGCGCGAGCGTGTCCACCTCGGCCTCCGATTGGTTGAGACGCCAAGCGTTCTCCGCCTGTTCGAGCATTGCCTTCGCCTCGTTCAGCTCCTGCGTCGCGTCGCGCTCGGCGCCGCCGTAGCGCGCGAGGGCGATGGCCTGTCGCGCGCCGAGCAGCGAGACGGGCGTGCGCAGCATGTCCCGGTCGGCGATGTCGGGCACGCGCGAGTCGCGAAAGTAGTCCGAGGTGTTGCCGATGTACTGAACGGGCACGGTCGAGATTTGCGCATCGCCGGGGTCGCGCGGCGGGAGGTTCTCCAGAACAACCATGCGCGAGGGCGTGCGGACGAGGTGGTGCGGCTCGGCGGTGACGATGAGCGCGAAGGTTTCAAGCGGCGTCGTCACGTCGATCTTCGTGTCGATGAAGTTGCTGCCGCTGCGCTTCAGCTCGCCGAGGTTATCGGCGCGACCCTCGGGCGAGATGGCCCACAGGACATAGGTCGTGTAGATGCCGCCAACCTCGTAGGCGCGCGGCAGGTTGTCCACGCTCAGCTCGACGCGCGTGTTGCGGCGCCCCGTGCGCCGCACTTTGGCCGAGCCCGACAGGCGCGGCAGGCGCGTCGTCCCACGGAACTTCAAACTTACGGTCTGTTCGAGCGGGTAGGAGACGGCCACGGTCTCGCGCCGGCTGTCGGCCTGCGCGAAGGCCGCGGGCGCAGATAACATGAGCGCGAACAGCAACGCCGCCGCCACGCGTAAAGGAGAGCCATCGAATCTCATAAGAACTTACTCCTTCTGTTCGTGTGAAGTGGGCGCGCCCCGGGGAGCCAGAAGCTGACGGCGCCGTGAACAAAGTCTACAGGATGATTGATGCTCCGCCACGCCCGCACAGTTGCAGCAAAAAGACCAAAACCCTCGTTGACGGTCGGGCTTCAGCCGCGCGCGGCGCGGCGCTCGTGGACGAACTGCACGACGCCGATGGCGACGGCGCAGAGCAGGAAGATGTGTATGAAGCCTTCCTTGCCCAGCACGAATTTTCCCACGAGCCACGCGGCGAAGAGCGACGCGGCGAACAGACGGACGTACAAGTTAAACCGAACCCCTTCGCCTGACGTTTAAGACGAACCCTTCCACAAACTTCACTTCGCAGCCGTCTTCACAGAGCCTTTCGGCAGCTCAACCGCGCGCAGCCCCGTGCCCGCCGGGTCACCCCCGACGAGCCACCCCCCGCCGCCGAGCGCGGGCGTGACGACGAGCGAGCGCGTGCGCCCGTCCGACTTATCCGCGGACACCTTCCCGCTCTCCTCGACGCGCATCACGAGCGACCCATCGCGCCCGGAGAAACCGAGCGCGAACGTGCTGCCCGTGCCGGGCACGATCACGTCGAGCACGTTGTCGCCGTTCACGTCCGCGAAGGCCGCGGACGACGCCGCCGCGCCGCCCTCTGCGAACCAGCGAACGGTGCCGTCGTCCGTGCCACCAGCGCGACGCGTCCCTTCTTCGTCACCATCACGATCTCGGTGCTGCCGTCGCCGTCCACGTCCGCCGACGCGAGCGCGCCGCGCACCGAGTCATCCTCGGCGCGGATGGCGCCGAGCACCTTGAGGTCGGGCACGCTCAAAGCCCACAGGGCGCTGTTGCCGCCGACGGCCAGGAAGGCCATGTCGCCGCGGCGATCGTGACGAGCGGCGCCGTCGTCACGTCCTCGTCGATCTTAGCCTCTGCGATGACCTGCCCGTCCGCGCCGCGGAACTCGACGCGCCCCTTCTTCACTCCGAGCAGCACGCCGCGCTTGCCGCCCGCCTCGAACGGATGCGGCTGACCCACGACCTCGCCCGAGAGCTTCTGGCTGGCCGTCACGCGCCCCGTGAGCGGGTTGATGACGTAGAACATCTCCGGCCCTTCGGTGATGACGACCAGCTCCTGCTTGCCGTCGCCGTCGAGGTCGGCCGCCACTCCCGCCGTCGCCGTCCCTTCCAGAGCCGCGCGCCAGGTCTCGCGCCCCGTGTCGCCCAATAGCGCACGCACGCCGCCCTGCGTCGCTACGACGACGTACGCGCCGCGCACTGGGTCACCGATGACGAGCGGCTCGAAGTTGACGGCCTTCGGGCTCGGAGTCTGCCCGGCGGCGGTCGTGTTGTAGCGCGAAGTCCAGAGCGAGATGCCGCTTGCGCCGTCCACGGCGAAGACGCGGCCGTCCGCGCCGAGGCCGACGAAATCGACGACGCCGCCCGGACGCAGGTTGGCCGCCGCGACCTTCGCAACTTCGCCCGTCGCCACGCGCCACCCCGTCGCATCCGCGGGCAGCATGACGCTTGCCACCTCAACCTTCTGCTCGCTGCCGAGCGTGACGCGCTCGGGCCGCGAGTAGGCGACGCTCGTCTCGGCGGCGGCCGGCGCGACGCGCCAGAAGTAGTTGCCGGGCGGGAGGTCTTTGACGACGTACTGCCGCCCCTCGACCGCCTGGTCGAAGACCACATCCTCGAACTTCTCGTCGGTCGCGAGCTGGAGCCGGTAGCGGTTGACGCCGGGCTTGCCCTGCCAGCGCACGAGTATCGACGGCGGCATCTGTGTCGCGACCGGCTTCTGCGTCGAGTCGGGGGTCGTTGAAGGGTTCGGTAGAAGTTTCGCGCCGGGCTTGACCTTCCCGCCCGACTTCTTCTGCTGCGCGCTGACGACGTAGCCGCCTTGCATGGTGAAGAGTAAGGAGGCGAGCGTGAGCGCGCTCAAGGCCAGTCGGCGGGGCTTGTGGGTTCGGTGGATCATGGGGCCTCGTTCAGTTTATAGCCGACGCCGCGGACGGTCAGGACGTATTGCGGGTTCTTGGGGTCGGGCTCGATCTTGCGGCGCAGGCGGTTGATGTGCGGGTCTACGTTGCGCTGGTAGCCTTCATACTCCGTGCTCCACACCTCGTCGAGCAGGTCGTTGCGCGACCACGCGCGGCCGGGCTCGCTGGCGAGCCGTTCGAGGATGTGAAACTCCAAAGGCGTCAGCTCGACGCGGCTACCGCCGACCGTGACCTCGTGACGACGCTTGTCGATGACCAGCTCGCCGACCTCGATACGGTCTTTGCGCTCGTCATCCGGCTTAGCCGACCACTTGCCCGCGCGCCGCAAAAGCGCCTCGACCCTCACCTCAAGCTCGCGCGGGCTGAAGGGTTTGGCCAGGTAGTCGTCGGCGCCGGCCTGAAAACCCGCGACCTTGTCATCGACGCCGTCGTGCGCGGTCAAGAACATCGCGGGCGTCTCGACGCCGCGGTCGCGCACGCGCCTCAAGAGTTCGAGCCCGCTCATGCCGGGCATCGTCACGTCGAAGATGAAGCAGTCGAAGCGGCCCGAGACCGCGTGTTCGAGCGCCTCCTCGGCGCTCTCCTTCTCTTCGACCTCGAAGCCGAGGCGCCGGAAATACTCTGCGAGCAGCATCCGCATGCTCAGGTCGTCATCGACGATCAGAATCCGAAGGCTCACACGTCCCACCTGTCCGATTTGTCGTGGTAGAGCTTGGCGCAGCCAGTTCCCGCGTGCCGGGATTATAACGCATGAAGCGCGAAATGGCGCGTCCCTCGGCCTTGACCATTCCTTGACGCCCCGCGCCCCGGCTCCGTATAGTTTGGTTTTACCGAGAGGCGGCACGAATCTTCCCCTCCAAACCAGCAGACGACAAGCGGGCGACTGTTTCATGCGCGACCTACGGCGACTCCTATTCTACCTCAAGCCGCACTGGGGCAAGTTCGCGCTCGCAACGGTCGCGATGCTCTTAGTCGGTCTCTTGCAGAGCGCCGTCGGCGCGCTCATCGTCCCCATCTTCGATCAGGCTTTGCGTGAGAGCGGCGACGGCGGCCAGCGAACGCCGACGCTCTTCGGCCTTCAGCACTTCATCCCCGACTCGGGCTTCGAGGCGTGGCGCACCATCGCCGTGCTGCTCGTGGCCTTCACGATTGCGAAAGGCGTCGCCGAATACTTCTCGACCTATTTGATGGCGCGCATCGGGCAGGAGTCGGTCTTGAAACTCCGCGCGGACATGTACGCGCACCTCCACGCGCAGTCGGCCGACTTCTACGAGCGCCACCGCACGAACTACCTCGTCTCGCGCCTCGTCGGCTCGACCGCGGCCATCGAGTCGGCCGTCTCGAACACGCTGCGCGACATGCTGCGCGAGAGCTTCACGCTGGCCATCTTCCTCTGCGCTTCGTTCTACTACTCCTGGCGTCTGACGCTCGGCTCACTCGCCATCGCGCCGCTCGTCGGCTTCCTGACCGCGCGCTTCGGCCGTGCGCTCCGCAACCTCTCGCGCGAGTCCTACGAGGGCGGCCAACAGCTCGTCGATACGGCGCAGGAGGCGCTCGCCAACCAGACGATTGTTAAAGCGTACGTCGCCGAGGTGCGCGAGCGCGGCCGCTTTGAGCGCGTCGCACGCCAGATCATGCGCGCCAACCTGCGCACCGCGAAGATTCAGGGCATCGCGCCTAACATTATCGAGATGATCGGCATCCTCGCCGTCGCTGCTCTGCTCTTCTTCGCGCAGCGCGAGATTCTTTCCGGCCGGATGAACGCCACGCTCTTCATCACGTTCCTCTTCTTCCTCTTCTCCAGCTACGACCCGATGCGCAAGCTCTCGCGCCTGCACAACGGCATGGAGCAGGCGCTCGCGGCCGCGCGTCACGTCTGGGAGGTGATGGACGAGCGCGCCGAGATGCCCGAGAAGCCGGACGCCATCAGGCTTAATCCACTTCAGGAAGAGATAGAGTTCAGGAACGTCGTCTTCCGCTACGGCAACGAGGAGCGTTTGGTGCTGCGCGACATCTCTCTGCGCATCCCTGCGGGGCGCATGGTCGCGCTCGTCGGCGAGTCGGGCGGCGGCAAGTCAACGATGACGAAGCTCGTTCCGCGCTTCCACGACCCCGCCGAGGGCACGGTGGTCTGGGACGGGACTGACCTGCGCGACGCTTCGCTCGCTTCCCTGCGCGGCCACACCGCGCTCGTCACGCAGGAGACCGTGCTCTTCAACGACACGGTGCGCTACAACATCTCCTACAGCCGCCCCGACGCCGCCGACGACGAGGTCGAGGCGGCCGCGCGCGCCGCGCACGCTCACGAGTTCATCAAGGAACTGCCGCACGGCTACGACACGGTCGTCGGCGAGCGCGGCATCTTCCTTTCGGGCGGCCAGCGCCAGCGCCTCGCCATCGCGCGCGCCGTGCTCGCCGACGCTTCCGTCCTCGTGCTCGACGAGGCGACCTCGGCGCTCGACGCCGAGAGCGAGCGGCTCGTCCAGAAGGCGCTTGCCAACCTGACCCGCGGGCGGACGACCATCGTCATCGCGCACCGCCTCTCGACCGTCCGCCGCGCCGACCTCATCGTCGTCATGGAGCGCGGCCGCATCATCGAGACCGGTCGCCACGCCGAACTGCTCGCACACGGCGGCGCTTACCGAAGGCTCTACGAACTGCAATTCGCAGACGAGGAGGAGGAAGCACTGGTGAATGGTCAATAGTAAATGGTGAATAGTTGTCGCCACCCGCACTTCTGAAGATTGAAGGCGGGACGCCTCGACTCAAATACCATTTACCATTCATCATTCACCATTCACGACTTATGAAATCCATGACCGGGTTCGGGCGGGGCACGGCGCAGGGCGAGGGCTACAGCGTCGCCGTGGACTTGAAGACCGTCAACAATCGTTTCCTCGACGTACACATCCGCGCGAGCACGGAGCTGGCGCAGTTGGAGGCGACGGTGCGGCGGCGTGTGGGTGAGCGTCTGTCGCGCGGCCGCGTGGACGTGAACATCTCGGTCGAGCGGACGAGCGAGGTCAGCTACGAGCTGAACCGCCCGCTCATCGCCGGCTTCATCCAGGCCATGCGCGAGATGCAGAAGGAGTTCGGCCTCTCGGGCGAGCCCGATATCAATGTCCTCGCGCGGCTCCCCGGCGCGATGCAGACGGCGCGCACGAGCGTCTCCGAGGAAGCTTTGAAGGGCGTCGAGCAGGCTCTGTCACAGGCGCTCGACGAACTAGAAGCAATGCGCGAGCGCGAGGGTGCGGCGCTCGCCGCCGAGATGGCCTCGCGCCTCGACGAGATCGAGCGACACCTGCCAGTCATCGAGTCGCTCTCCGGCGAACAGGTCGATACTTACCGCGCCCGCGTCAACAAGCGCATCGCGGAACTCCTCGCGCGCGACGGCCTTGAGATCGTCGAACTCGACCAGGGCCGTCTGTCACAGGAGGTCGCGTATCTCGCCGACCGCAGCGACATCACGGAGGAGACGGCGCGTCTGCGCAGCCACGTCTCGCAGTTCCGCGCGGCACTCTCCGAGACGGCCGACACGGGCAAGCGGCTCGACTTCCTCTTACAGGAGTTCAACCGCGAGGCCAACACCGTCCTCTCGAAATCGACCGACCTCGCCATTAAGGACGCGGCGCTCGCCATCAAGGCCGCCGTCGAAAAACTACGCGAGCAGGTGCAGAACGTTGAGTGAGGGCCGCAAGGAGACCGGCGCTCCACCGACAGGCGAAGCGGACGGCTACAAGGGCATTCTCCTGGTCATCAGCTCGCCGTCGGGCGGCGGCAAAGGCACGCTCGTCCGACGCCTGCGCGAGACCGTCCCCGGAGTCGGCTACTCGGTCTCATGGACGACGCGCGCGCCACGGCCCGGCGAGGTTGACGGCGTCAACTATCGCTTCGTCACCGAAGAGGAATTCTCACGCAAGAGGCAGGCGAACGGCTTCCTTGAGTGGGCCGTCGTTCATGGCAATCTTTACGGCACGGTGCGGGCCGTGGTCAGGCAGGAGATGGCGCGGGGCCGCGACATCATTCTGGAGATCGACGTGCAGGGCGCGCGCGCCGTCCGCAAGGCGATGAGGTCGGTCGTGTCGGTCTTCATTCTCCCCCCCTCTTTCGAAATCCTGCGCGAGCGTCTGACCGCGCGCATGACCGAGCGCCCGGAGGAGTTGGAACTTCGTCTCGCGAACGCGCGCGGCGAGGTCGATCAGTACAGACACTTCGACTACCTCATCCTGAACGACGAGGTGGAGCGCGCCGCGGCGCAGCTCGCCTCCGTCGTCTGGGCCGAGAGGGCGCGGCGCAAACGGCAGGAATGGCTCGCGCGCCGTGTGCTCGCCACGTTCAGCGCGCCACCGCACATTGAATAAATGGCGCGGAACGTTTATAAAAGAGTGTTCATCTAAACGCTGGATTTTTGAGGAGGCCGGCCATAGACAACGAGAGCCGGCCGGGGAGATAAATGGCGAAACCCGCAGACACGACGAAGACCGAAGAACTGAACGAGCAGGAGCAGGTACACGAGAACCCGACCCTCGACTCCAAGTACCGCCTCATCCTGGTCGCGGCCCAGCGCAGCAAGCAGTTGCAGAAGGGCGCACGTCCACGCGTCGATATGGATATGCAGAGGCACAAGCCGACCCGCATCGCCCTCGAAGAGGTGCAGCGCGGCATGGTCAACTTCTCCATCATCGAGAAGGAGTAAGCCGAGGCCCGCGCCCCCTCACGCGCACGCAGTCTAACCTTCAAGGTAGTGGCCTATACCACGCGGGCATCTGCGCCGCGTAGGCGGCTTCGGCTCTGCGCGCCTCGCGCTCCTCTTCGAGAGCCAGGTAGGCAGCCATGCGCCCGGCCGCATCCCAGCGCCTGCCCGCGCGCAGCGCCCGCCAGTAACCGCACAGGTAGCCCCAAAGGAAGCGCACGAAGCCCTTCTCCGCGTATTGTAAGACGTGCGCCGCCTCATGCACGACGAGCCAGCCCGGCAGCGTCACGCGCCCCTTCGAGTCCTTCCTCAACAACCCCGGCCTGACGAAGACGTGACGCCCCAACGTCATCGCTCCCATCCCCGCCGACGCGAACATCAACAGATGCGCGAGGACGCCGACGTGCAGACGTATCCGCGGAAGCACCAGCCCCGGCTCGCCCAGGTGTTCGCGGAAGAACTGTTCGACGTGTGTGTGAGATTCGTCCGAGAGTCGCATGGTCAGAAGGCGGAAGCCCGACCGTGAGGGAGAGCGTCTCAACTTCCGCCAAGCGTTACGGCGCGGACAAGACGCCCCCCTCACGGTCGGGCTTCCGCCCACAGCTCCCCTTCTCACATGCCCTTGTAGTCCGGCCCGCCGCCGCCCTCGGGCGTGACCCAGTTGATGATCTGGTAAGGGTCCATGATGTCGCACGTCTTGCAGTGGACGCAGTTGGAGAAGTTGATCTGTAGTTTGCGCTTGCCCCCGCCGTCCTCGACCATCTCGTAGACGGCCGCCGGGCAGAAGCGCTGACAAGGGTTGCCGTACTCCTCCGCGCAGCGCGTCGAGCAGATGTTCGTGTCGAGCACGTGCAGGTGCGTGGGCTGGTCTTCGTCGTGCGAGACGGCCGCGTGATACACGTCGGTCACCTTGTTGAAGGTGAGCTTGTTGTCGAACTTGAGCTTGCCGTAGCGCTGGCTCAGGTCGTCGCCGTGGTAGCCGTAGTCCTTCAACTGCTTCATCGCCTCGTGCCCGGGCTCCGTGCTCGCACGGTCGAAGATTCCCCACGAGCGGCCGCCCGTGATGAACTGCAAACCGGCATTGGCGAGCCCCAGCCAGCGGCCGTGCTTGAACGCCGCGTGGAAGTTGCGCACGCGCCGCAGTTCCTTCGTGATCCAGCTCTCGCGTATCAACTGGCGGTAACGCTTGAGCTGCTGCTTCGAATAGTCCTCCTTGAGCAGCGCCTCGAAAATCGTCTGCGCGGCGAGCATGCCGCTCTTGATGGCCGTGTGGATGCCCTTGAGGCGCTGCGCGTTGAGGAAGCCGGCCGCGTCGCCGACGAGCAGGAAGCCGTCGCCGTGGAACTGCGGGATGGCGTAGAAGCCACCGGCCGTGATGGTCTTCGCGCCGTAGCGAATCATCCGCCCGCCTTCGAGCAGCTTCGCCAGATACGGATGCTCTTTGAACCGCTGGAACTCCGCGTGCGGGTCGAGCAGAGGGTCTTGATAGTCGAGCCCCGTCACGTATCCGATGTTGATGATGCGGTTCTGCATCCCGTAAATCCACCCGCCGCCGTACGTGTTCGCGTCCGAAGGGTAGCCGAGCGTGTGCGTCACACGTCCCGCGGGATAGCGGTCGTCCGGCAACTCCCAAAGCTCCTTGACGCCGAGGCTGTAGACCTGCGGCTCGCGCCCGTCGTTCAGGCCGAGGCGCTGCGTCAACTGCTTGGTGAGTGACCCGCGCGGCCCCTCGCCGAGCACCGTCACCTTCGCGAGGATGTCCACGCCCGGCTCGAAGTTGGCCTTGCGCCGCCCCTCCTTATCTATTCCCTTGTCGCCCGTACGCACGCCGACGACGCGGTCCGCCTCGTCGTAGAGCATATCGGCGCCGGGGAACTCGGGGAAGATGTTGACGCCGGCCTCCTCGCACTTCTCGCCGAGCCACGCCGTGAGCTTGTTGAGCGAGACGATGTAGTAGCCGTGGTTCTTCAGCGGCGGCGGCGTGACGGGCGACTTGATGGCGCGCGTCTTCGTGAGATAGAGGAAGTAGTCTTCGTTGACCGGCGACTCGACGGGCGCGCCCTGTTCGATGAAGTCTGGGATAAGCTCCTGCAAAGCCTTCGGGTCCATCACCGCGCCCGAGAGGATGTGTGAGCCGACCGTTGCGCCCTTCTCGATGACGGCGATCTGTATCTCGCCGAGCGACTTGCCCTTCCGAGTCCCCTTCTCCACCGCCTCGTTGTGCTCGCTCACGAGGCGCGAGAGGTGCAACGCCCCGCTCAGGGACGCCGGCCCCGCGCCGACGAACAGCACGTCCATCTCGATGCTTTCACGTTCCATCACACGCGCTCCTGAAGTCTGCCGAAGAGAAAAATGAATCGCCATTCAGTTTATCGGCACGGCCTCAAAATAGCAAAACGGCTCCCGCCTTTGCCGATTTTGGGCGCAGGGCACATAATTCTCGGCAGGATTTTTCCAGACAATTCAGTACGAGGGGGCAAGCCTGAGTGGCCGAGCACAAGCACACGAACCGTCTCGCGGAGGAGTCGAGCCCGTATCTCTTGCAGCACGCACACAACCCGGTGGACTGGTACGCGTGGGGCGAGGAGGCTTTGGAGAAGTCGAAGAGCGAGGACAAGCCGATTCTCCTGAGCATCGGCTATTCGGCCTGCCACTGGTGCCACGTCATGGAGCGCGAGTCGTTCGAGAACGAGGAGATCGCGCGCCAGATGAACGAGCAGTTCGTCAACATCAAGGTTGACCGCGAGGAGCGTCCCGACCTCGACCAGATTTACATGAGCGCCGTCCAGATGATGACGCGCCACGGCGGCTGGCCGCTCACGGTCTTCCTCACGCCCGACCTCGTCCCCTTCTACGGCGGCACATACTTTCCGCCCGCCGACCGGCACCAGATGCCCGGCTTCCCCAGAATACTCGCGGCCGTCTCGGAGGCTTACCGCACGCGTCCCGAAGAGGTGCGACAGTCGGCGTGGGAGATTCTTTCCGAGCTGCGGCGCATGAGCGTGGCGCAGGAGTCTTCGGAAGTCATCAACGCCCAACTCCTCGACAACGCGTACCGCGGGCTCGCGCGCTCGTTCGATCCGCGCTTCGGCGGCTTCGGCGGCGCGCCGAAGTTCCCCTCGTCGATGAACCTCGATTTTCTGCTGCGGACATACAAACGTACGGGCGACGCGAAGGCTTTGGAGATGGCGACGCACAGTTGCCGCATGATGGCCGAGGGCGGAATGTACGACCAGCTCGGGGGCGGCTTCCACCGTTACTCGACCGACGCGCAGTGGCTCGTCCCGCACTTCGAGAAGATGCTCTACGACAACGCGCTCCTCACGCGGCTCTACCTGCACGCATACCAGGCGACCGGCGAAGGATTCTTCCGACGCGTCGCGGAGGAGACGCTCGGGTACGTCAAGCGCGAGATGCTCGACGCGTCGGGCGCGTTCTACTCGACGCAGGACGCGGACTCGGAGGGCGTCGAGGGCAAGTTCTTCGTGTGGGACAAGGAGGAGGTCGAGAGCCTGCTCGGCCCCGAAGATGCGCGGCTCTTCAGCGCCTACTTCGACGTGACCGAGGGCGGCAACTTCGAGGAGCGAAACATCCTCCACGTCGAGCGGCGCGCCGAAGAGGTTGCGCGCGAACAGAACGTCTCGGTCGAGCGTCTGGCCGAAGCGGTCGAGCGCGGGCGCGGGATTCTCTACACCGAAAGGGAGAGTCGGATTAAGCCCGGGCGCGACGAGAAGGTCATCACGGCATGGAACGGCCTGATGCTGGAAGCCTACGCTGAAGCCGCAGCGGTGCTTGAGCGCGACGACTACCGCGAGATTGCCGAGCGCAACGCGCAGTTCATACTCGACACGCTCGTCACAGACGGACTGCTCCTCCACGTCTACAAGGACGGGCGCGCGAAGCACGTCGGATTCCTCGACGACTACGCGTTCGTCGCCTCGGGCCTCGTCACGCTCTATGAGACGACGGGGCGTCTGCGTTGGCTCGAAGCGGCCGTGACGCTGGCCGACAAGATGGTCGAAGAGTTCTGGGACGAGGAGGGCGGCGGCTTCTTCTACAACGGCCGGAGCGGCGAGAAGCTCATCGTGCGAAGCAAGGACTACTTCGACAACGCGACGCCCTCCGGCAACTCCGTCGCCGCCGAGGCGCTGCTCCGCCTCTCTGTGCTCACCGGGAACGAGGACTACCGGCGCAAGGCCGTCAACGTCCTGCGCCTTGTCCGCGACGCCGTCGAACGCTATCCCTCGGCCTTCGGCTACGCCCTCGGCGCCATCGACTTCTATCTCTCGACGCCCAAAGAGGTCGTCGTCGTCGGCGAGGCGGAACAGGCGCGCCCGCTCCTGCACGAAGTCTGGACACGCTACCTGCCCAACAAGGTCGTTGTCATCTCAAACGGCGTTGACGAGGCTGCCGTCGCTCTCGTTCCACTGCTGCGAGAGAGGACGGCTCAGGGCGGGCGCGCAACGGCCTACGTCTGCGAGAGCTACACCTGCCTCCAACCCGTCAACACGGCCGCAGAGCTTGCCGCGCAACTCGAAGGCAACGCGGGACGCGCCGCCGAAAGGTGAGAATGTTTGGAAAGGTGAGAATGTTTCTATGACAAGACCGATTCGCATTCTTTTGCAGACCACCATCCCGACCACCGAGGACGACTGGCACGTCGGCCGTTTCTCGCTGCTCGCAGAGCACCTGCGCGGGCTCCGCGACGCCGAAGGGCGCACGCTCTGCGAAGTCACCGCACGCGACCGCGTGACGAACGCGGCCGGCGACGACGAGGTTTTGAGCCGGCTTGACGCGACAGACTTTGACGAGCTGTGGCTCTTCGCAGTGGACACGGGCGACGGGCTGACCACGGCCGATTGTCAGGGCATCACGCGCTTTCGGCAGCGCGGTGGGGGCATCCTCTCCACGCGCGACCATCAGGATTTGGGCTCGTCCCTGTGCACGCTCGGCGGCATCGGCCGCGCACACTTCTTCCACAGCAAGCACCAGGACCCGGACGAGTCGAGGCGCGTGCGCGACGACCGCGATACAGAGAATATCGACTGGCCCAACTACCATTCGGGCAGCAACGGCGATTATCAGCCGGTCACGCCCGCCGAGCCGCTGCACGAAGTCCTGCGTAACACTTCGTCGCCTTCCGGCCGCGTCGAATACTTCCCCGCGCATCCGCACGAGGGCGGGGTCGGCGTGCCCGAGGATGAAAGCCACGCGCGCGTGATAGCGACGGGCTTGAGCAACGTGACGAACCGCCCCTTCAACCTCATCGTCGCCTTCGAGGCCACGCCGGATGACCACGGCAATACGCTCGGGCGCGCCGTGGCGGAATCGAGCTTTCACCATTTCGTGGATTACAACTGGGACACGTCTGCGGGCTGCCCGAGCTTCGTCGCGGAGCCGCCCGGTGACCAGCTCTTGAGGGAGCCGGAGAAGCTCGAAGACGTGAAGACGTACGTGGGGAACCTCGCGCGGTGGCTCGCCCCGACAACCCACAGTGCATGAACTGCTACCCGCACGAGTCGCGAAGGGCGCGGAGCAGCTCTTCGCCGAACTTCTTTATCTTCGACTCGCCGAGGCCGTAGATGTCCGCGAGGGCTTCGAGCGTCTCGGGGCGCGCGCGTGCGAGGTGTTCGAGCGTGCGGTCGGCGCAGATCATGTAGGCCGGCACGCGCTGCGTGTTTGCGAGCACGAGCCTCCAACTCTTCAGGGCCTTAACGACGCGCTGCTCCTCGGGCGTCAGGATGAGTTCCGGTATGGCCGGTCTTCCGCTTCTTCCGCGGCTCCGCGCCCGGCTCCTTCGGCTCCGACGGCTCGACCGCGGAGGCGCGCAGCGCCAACTCCAGACGACCCTCCTCCACCAGCATCCGGCTCAGCTCATCGTAGAGAAGCAGCACCATCCGCGCGTCGAGCGCCGCGTACTCTATCTGCGCGCGCGTGAGCGGGCGGCGGCGCCAGTTCGACTTCTGCAAAGTCTTGTCGATGGGCAGCCCGAACAGGTGCTCGGTCAGCGAGGCGAGGCTGTGCGAGCCGAGCGTCAACGCCATGCGCGACATACGGAGCGTGTCGATGAGCCCCTCGGCGCGCACGCCCGCGCCGCGCAGCACGCCCTCGTCGAAGCGCGCGTTGTGCGCGACCATCTTCGTCGAGGGCGATTCCAGCAACGGCTTAAGCGGCTCGACGCCCGTGGCGAGCACGTCCGCCACTATCACGTCGCCCTCGGGCGCCGCCAACTGCACGAGCGACACCTGCTGGCCGTTAGACTTCATGTCCCAGCAGGTCTCCGTGTCCAGCCCGATCAGCCCCTCGCCGCTCAACGCCTCGGCCGCCTCACGTAACTGCTCCGCCGTATCGACGTAGCGCCATGTAATGCGACTCGACTGCTCAATCCAGCTCAAAACGTCTCCCCTCTCACCCTTTCACAGCGAGCGGGATTCTGCCCGTCAGCCCCCGCGGAAGTTACATCCATTCAACAAGATAAGCCTTGCGACCGGCAAGTTTTATCTTGACTAAAGCCTCTCTAAAGAGATACTTTAGTTGTGGCCAACATCGTTGGCCGTCACACCGATGCAGCTCTCGCCGGACGGTTAACCTTCCCGCATTCATCGCCTGAACATGCCGCTGACAAAAAAGTTCTATGCCGCCCCGCTCCTCTGCCTGTTTGCCGCGGCGGGCCTGCTTGCGTCGATGCTCGGCCTGCTGCTCTCGGCCCCGGCCGGGCTCGCCCTGCGCGAAGCGTCGCTGCTCGGGGCGGGCTCGCTCGCGCTAATACTCTTACTGTATCTGCCTCTCCGTCACAAGAGGGCTCTGGAGGAAGTTCGGCGCGAGGCCGAGGGGCGCCTGAGTCTCGCCGAGTCCGCGGCCGAGTTGAACCTGCGCGCCGTCGAGTCTCTGGCCATCGCCATCGACGCCAAGGCCCAGACGACGCACGGGCACGTGCGCCGCACGCAGGTCTACGCGCTCGGGTCTCGGCCGACTCCTGAACGTCGAGCGCCGAAGAGTTAGAGGCTTTGAAGGCCGGGCGCGTTGCTGCACGACGTCGGGAACCTCGCGGTGCCCGAGTACATCCTGAACAAGCCGGGGCGACTGTCGCCGGCCGAGTTCGAGAAGATGAAGGTTCACGCGACCGTCGGCGGCGACATCGTGAGCCGCGTCGGCTTCCCCTACCCCGTCGAGGATGTGGTCAGATCTCACCATGAGCGCTGGGACGGCACGGGCTATCCTGCGGGGCTGAAGGGCGAGCGCATCCCGCTCGTGGCGCGCATCATCTCGGCCGTAGACTTCTATGACTCGACGCGTTGCGAACGCCCCTACCGCGCCGGGATGACGCGCGAAGAGTCGCTCGCCCTGCTCAGGAGCAAGGCCGGCAAGTCGTTCGACCCCGTCGTCGTCGAGATGTTCGTCGAGCACGTCGACGAGTTCGACGCCCTCATCTCGCCGATTGATTTGAGTGAGCAGGTGCGCTCGGCGGTGTTCGAGGCGTCGAAGGCTGCGCCCGCATCTTCGGTCGGGCAGGACGGTCGCACCTCCGGCGAATGGTCAGAGGGCTTCCGCTCCATCGCGCGCGCGCAGCGTGAGGTCTCGGCGCTGCACGAGCTGACGCAGATGATCGGCGCCTCGCTCAACCTGCAGGACACGGTGGCGCTCGTCGCCATGCGCCTGCGCGAGATAGTCCCGTTCGACGCCTGCGTCATCTACGCGCTGGACGACAAGACCGGTCGCGCCGAGCCCGTCTTCGCCGCTGGCGAGTGGTCGGAGTTCTTCTCCGCCCGTAGCGTGTCCGCCGGCGAAGGCATCACCGGCTGGGTCGTCGCCAACGCGCGCGGGATGTGCCACACGCCGCCCGAGCTTGAGTTGGCAGGCGCTCCCGCCGAAGTCTCCGCGCAGGTGCGCGATTGCCTCTCCTCGCCGCTCGTGCGCGAGGACGGGGCCTTCGGCGCCGTCACGCTCTTCTCGAAGACGAAGGGCGCGTACACGGCCGAGCACATGCGCCTGCTCGACTCGGTCTGCCTGCACACTTCGGGCGCGCTCAACAACGCTCTCGCGCACGAGCGCACGCGCGAGAGCGCCCTGACCGACCAGTTGACGGGTCTGCCGAACGCGCGCGCGCTCCACCTCATGCTCGAACACCGTCTGGCCGAGTGCCGCCGCTACGAGGGCGAGGTCGTCTCTGTTCTCAGCGTTGACCTCGACGATTTCCAGAGCTTCAACGAGCAGTTCGGCCACGGCATCGGCGACCGCCTGCTGGCCTCGGTCTCGGCGGTCGTCAAGAGTCAGTTGCGCCAGATGGACATGCTCGCGCGCTTCGCGGGCGACGAGTTCCTGGCCGTCATGCCGGGCGCCTCCGACAAGATCGCCGCGTTGGTCGCCGAGCGCGTCCGCAACGCCGTCGAGTCCGAGGTCTTCAACGTCAAGACGGGTCGCAACGTCCAAGTACGCCTCAGCGCCGGCACGGCCTCCTACCCCGCCGACGGCGAGACCGCCGACGAACTCCTCGCCGCTGCCACGCACGACATGCGCCGCGACAAACAGGTGCGTAAGAATCCCGCAACTTCCTCCGCCGCAGTCGTCCCTATCGACGCATATCGTTAAGAAAAGTAGACAGTAGAGAGTAGTCAGTAGCCAGTAGAAAAGGCAGGCGGCGCGTCTTAACCTTCAGGTCGGACGCGCCGCTTCGTCTTCCTACTGGCTACTGACTACTCTCTACTGTCTACTTCTTTTCCCCTTTTTGCTGCGGGCGTGAAAGTCGCGTATAATCCGTTCTCGTCACAACTGAACACCGACAGTCGCGGAAGTAGTGCGGCGCAGAAGTCCCTTCGGGTGCGTCTGTGTCGGCAGCAGCGCCCGCATGCGCGCGAGAATTTCACACTATGAGTGAGCTTAAAGTGACACCGATGAGACCCAGGACACAGTCGGAAGGCGCCTCGGCCGGCGCCGGCGTCGCCGAGGAGCGCGACGAGCGCGACCGCATCGACCCGACCGAGCTACGCGAGGAGCACGAGCAGCGGCAACAGGAGCAGCTTAAGCACATCGAGGAGATCGACCGCGAGACGCTGCTCAAGATGCTCTATCAGATGGTTCTCATCCGCCGCTTCGAAGAGAAGTCGGCCGAGTCTTACACGCTCGGCAAGATCGGCGGATTCTGCCACCTCTACATCGGCCAGGAGGCGGTCGCCGTCGGCTCGCTCTCGGCGCTGCGGCCCGACGACTACGTCTTCACGAGCTACCGCGACCACGGCCACGCCCTCGCGATGGGCACCTCGCCCGACGAGGTGATGGCCGAGCTGTACGGCAAGATCGGTGGCTGCTCGAAGGGCAAGGGCGGCTCGATGCACCTCTTCGACGCCGACAAGCACTTCCTCGGCGGCCACGGCATCGTCGGCGGGCAGATACCTCTGGCCACCGGCGTCGCCTACGCGACCAAGTACCGCGGCACAGACCAGACGACGCTCGTCTTCTTCGGCGAGGCGGCGGTCAATCAGGGCGCGTTCCACGAGTCGCTCAACATGGCTCAGCTCTGGAAGCTGCCCTGCATCTACATCTGCGAGAACAACCAGTACGGCATGGGCACGTCGCTCAGCCGCGCGATGTCGATCAGCGACGTGTCAAAGAAGGCGGTCGGCTTCGGGATGGAGTCGGAGTTCGTGGACGGAATGGACGTGCTCGCCGTGCGCGCCGCGGTCGAGCGCGCGGTCGAGCGCGCGCGCAAAGAGTACCTGCCGTCGCTCCTCGAAATTCGCACCTACCGCTTCATGGGCCACTCGATGTCCGACCCCGGCCACTACCGCACGCGCGCCGAGATCGAACGCTATCAGGAGCGCGACCCCATCAAGGTTTTCGGCGACAACCTGCGCGAGAAGGGCATGCTCGACGACGCCGGGCTCAAGGAGATCGAAGACCGCGTGCGCGCCGAGGTCGAGCGCGCCGTCAAGTTCGCCGACGAGAGCCCCGAGCCGCCGCCCGAGGAGCTTTTCACGGACATCTACGCCACACCGATCAAAAAGCAGTGAATGGTAAATAGTAAATGGTGAATGGGAAGAGTCGCTTTTAACCATTCACTATTTACTATTCACCATTTACGCAAACCGGAGGTTTGCTGAATGGCTGTCATCACGATGCGCGAGGCGCTCAATCAGGCGATGCGCGAGGAGATGCGCCGCGACGAGGGCGTCTTCCTGATGGGCGAGGAGGTCGCGGCCTATCAGGGCGCTTACAAGGTCTCGAAGGGGCTGCTCGAAGAGTTCGGCGACAAGCGCGTCGTCGATTCGCCCATCACGGAACTGGGCTTCGCCGGCCTCGGCGTCGGCGCGGCGATGGTGGGCCTGAGGCCCATCATCGAGTTCATGACCTTCAACTTCTCGATCCTCGCCACCGACCAGATTATCAACTCGGCGGCGAAGATGCGTTACATGTCGGGCGGCCAGTTCAAAATCCCCATCGTCTTCCGCGGCCCGAACGGCTCGGCCTTCCAGGTCTCCTCGCAGCACTCGCAGGCTCTTGAGAGCTGGTTCGCGCACTTCCCCGGTCTCAAGGTCGTGATGCCCTCGACGCCGGCCGACGCGAAGGGACTACTGAAGAGCGCCATCCGCGACGACGACCCCGTCATCTTCCTCGAACAGGAGCGCATGTACGGCAACAAGGGCGAGGTACCCGACGGCGAAGACTTCCTCATCCCTTTGGGCGTAGCCGACGTGAAGCGCGAGGGGACGGACTGTACCATCGTCGCGCGCTCGATGACCGTGCCGCTGGCGCTGAAGGCGGCCGAGGAGTTGGAGAAGCAGGGCGTCTCGGTCGAGGTCATCGACCCGCGCACCATCCGCCCGCTCGACATCGAGACCATCGTCAACTCGGTGAAGAAGACCAACCGCGTCGTCGTCGCCGAGGAGTCGCACTCCTTCGCGGGCGTCGGCGCCGAGATCAGCGCGCAGGTCATGGAGCACGCCTTCGACTACCTCGACGCGCCCGTCAAGCGCCTCTCAAGCGCCGACGCCCCCATGCCCTACGCCAAGAACCTCGAACGGCTCGCGCTCCCCGACGTTGAACGCATCGTCAAGGCCGTCCGCGAGGTCTCGTACTTGGATTAGTGAATGGTAAATAGTGAATAGTAAATAGAAGTTGCTTCTAACTATTCACCATTTACCATTCATCATTTACCGGGAGAACTAATGGCTACGCAGGTCGTGATGCCGAAGCTGTCGCCGACGATGGAAGAGGGACAGCTCTCGCGTTGGCTGAAGAACGAGGGTGATAAGGTCAGCGTCGGCGAAGGGCTGGCCGAGATCGACACCGACAAGGCGACGATGGAGGCGCAGGCGCTCACCACGGGCGTGCTGCGCAAGATACTCGTCCCCGCGGGCGAGACCGTGCCGCTCGGCGCCATCATCGCCATCATCGGCGAGCCGGACGAGGACATCTCCGGCCTCGTCTCACAAGCCTCTTCGGGCGCGGCGCCGGCCGAGAAGAAGGAGTCAGTCGAGGAGAAGGTTGAAGCCCCACCTGACAAAAGTGACGCGGGCAGCGCTCCTTCCGCACCAACGGACACCGCGCCGGAATCCGGCAAGGCTCAGCCGGCACAGCAGACACAGGCCGCGGGCGACGGCGCGGGCGGCAACGGTCAACGCGGGCAGGGCGGCCGTCTCATCGTCTCGCCCATCGCCGCGCGCATGGCGGCCGACGCCGGCATCAACCTCAACACGCTGACGGGCAGCGGCCCCGGCGGCCGCATCGTCAAACGCGACATCGAGGAGGCCATGAAGGGCGGCGCCGCACAGCCGCAGGCTCAGCCTCAGGCCCAGCCGGAACAGACTGCAACTCAACTCCGCGCCGAAGCTCCACCTGCGCAACAGCCTTCGGTTCAACCTGAAGGCGGCGCTGCGCCTTATCACGAAGAGAACGTTTCGTCGATGCGCGCGACCATCGCGCGCAGACTCTCCGCCTCGCTCGGCCCCATCCCGCACATCTTCCTCACGACCGAGATCGAGATGGACAGGACGGCCGAGATGCGCAAGCAGTTGAACGAACTCGACCCCGAGAACAAGGTCAGCATCAACGACTTCGTCATCAAGGTCGCGGCCGCCGCGCTGATGCAACACCCGGCCGTTAACTCTTCCTTCCAGGAGAAGACCGTCCGCTTCTACGAGCGCGCCGACATCGGCGTCGCCGTGGCGTTGGAGAACGGGCTCATTACGCCGGTCGTCCGCGCGGCGAACACGAAGTCGGTCGGCCAGATCAGCCGCGAGGTCAAGGAGTTGGCCGAGCGCGCGCGCAACCGCAAGCTCACTCCAGAGGAGTACACGGGCGCGACCTTCTCCGTCAGCAACCTCGGCATGTTCGGCATCAGCGAGTTCACGGCGCTCATCAATCCGCCCGAGGCTTGCATCCTCGCCGTCGGCGCGATGACGCCCACGCCCGTCGTGCGCGACGGCGAAGTCTCGGTGCGCCAGATGATGCGCGTCACGCTCTCCTGCGACCACCGCGTCGTGGACGGCGCCACCGGCGCCAAGTTCCTCCAGACGCTCAAGAAGATTCTTGAGAACCCGCTTTATTTGATCGCATAGAACTGACAAGGGGACACGATGAGCACGAACCAACCCGAAGAAGCGCCCGCGAACGTCACCACCGACGCCGAGAGTCAGGAGTACGGCGCGCAGCACGGCCAGACCCCAGAGGGGCAGAACACGGGTTCCTCCGACCCCGACGCGGAGGCCGACCCTTCCAACACAGGCGCGGGCGAGCCCGGCGAAGGCACCGGCGCCAAAGGCGGCGAGTACAGTTGACTGAGGGATTTTCTCATTAGTTCATCGGTTCATTGATTCAATGAAGAAATGAACAAATGAATCAATCCCGCAATTCTTGGGGGCCGCACGTCGCGCTGCTCGCGGTGCAGGTCATCTTCGGGACGTGGCCCGTCATGGGCAAGATTGCCCTGCGCGTGGTGCCGAGCGCGGGGCTCGTCGCGATACGCGTCGGAGGCGCGGCGGTCGCCTTCCTCCTCCTGCTGGGACTGCGCGGCCGACTCGTCATCCCTGAGCGCCGCGACCTCGCGCGGCTCGTGCTCTACAGCCTCCTCGGCGTAGTCCTCAACCAGTTCCTCTACATCAAAGGTCTCTCGCTCTCGACGGCGGTCAACGCCGCGCTCATCAACGCGACCATCCCCGTCTTCACACTCCTCGTCGGAGCGCTTCTGGGTAAGGACAGACTGACGCCGCGCGTTACGCTCGGCACGCTCATCGCTGCGGCGGGCGTCGTCTACCTGATAGACCCTCTGCGCGCGAGCCTCGGCGGCGACATAATGAGGGGCAACTTGGCTCTAGTCGCCAACACGCTCTGCTACGGCGCATACCTTGCCATCTCTCAAGACGTGTTCCGGCGCTACGGCGCGCTCACGGCCATGACTTGGCTCTTCGTCATTGGCTCGCTGGCCGCCGTCCCCTTCGGCGGCTACCACCTCGCGCAGACCGACTTCGGCGCGGTCGCCCCCCTCGTCTGGCTCGTGCTCGTCTACACAGTGCTCGTGCAGACGGTGGGTGCCTACTACCTCAACGCATGGGCGCTGGAGCGCGTCTCGCCCGGCACGGTCGCCGTCTACATCTACCTTCAGCCGCTCTTCGCCTTCGTCGTCGCCCCGCTCCTACTGGGCGCGGGCGAGCGGCCGGGGCTGCGCCACGCCATCGCGACGCTGCTCATCTTCGCGGGCGTCGGCGTGGTCACTTTGGGGAGGCGGGGCGGCTTCGAGGAGGATGTCTCCGAGCACCCTGACGCGCTCGCACACTGATTTGCTACAATCCGGCGCGGAATCAACTATGCAGGACGTGGGTTCACAGGCCGCGGGCGCAGCCGCTTCGGAGGCCAGGCTCAAGGCTTCGGCGGCGCGCCTCTCCGTCGCGGCCGCCGCCTTCCTCATCGCCCTCAAGACTTTGACGGGCTTGATGACGGGCTCGATCAGCGTGTGGGCGTCGCTGCTCGACTCGGCGATGGATATCTTCGCGTCAGGGATCAACTACTTCGCCGTGCGCGCCGCCTCGGCCCCGCCCGACGAAGACCACCGTTACGGCCACGGCAAGGCCGAGTCGCTCGCAGGGCTCTTCCAGTCCTTCGTCATCACTGTCTCGGGAATCGTCCTGCTCTGGGAGGCCGTCCGCCGCATCATCACCCCGCACCCGACCGCGTCCGAGTGGCTCGGCGTCGGCACGATGGCCGTCGCGTGCGGCGTGAGCGTCGCGCTGGTCGGGCGCCTGCGCCGGGTCGCGCGCAAGACCGATTCGCCCGCCCTCAACGCCGACGCCGTCCACTACGCGACCGACGTTTACACGAACGGCGCCGCGCTCGGCGCTCTGCTCCTCGTCGCGCTCACGGGCTGGACGCTCGCCGACCCGATCATCTCTCTCCTCATCTCCGCCTTCATCCTCAAGTCCGCGTTCGACGTTGCGCGCGACTCCGTCCACGTGCTGATGGACAGGCGGCTCCCGCGTGCGATAGACGCGAAGGTCGCCGCGGTCGTCGAGCGCTTCCGCGCCGAAGGCGTCCTCGGCTTTCACGACCTGCGCACGCGCCGCTCCGGCTCGCACAAGTTCATCGACCTCCATCTCGAAGTCGAAGCCGACCAGACGCTCCAACAGGCGCACGACCTCTCCGTCCGCGTCCTCCGCACCATCGAGGCAGAAATTCCCCGCTGCCGCGTCCAGATTCACACAGACCCGGCGGAGCGTGAACCGTAAACCGCGAACCGTGACAAGAAGAAGCTGTCTTCTCCTGTCACGGTTCGCGGTTTGCGGTTCACGCTCCTAAGCCGTCTTCTTCGCGACCGTCCCCTTCACCTTCTCGCCCTCGGCCAAGCGGCGCAGCTCGAAGAGTTTCATGAGCGCTTCGACGGGTGAGAGCGAGTTGAGGTCGGCGGCGAGGAGTTCTTCGACGATGCGCGCGCCGCGCCCCCAGGCCGTGGCGTCGAACTGTTCGAGAGCTTCGACCGCAACACTCTCATCATCAATCCCGCCGGACTCGTACTCGCGCAAAAGCTCCTCGGCGCGGCGGACGACCGGCGCGGGCAACCCTGCGAGCTTCGCCGCGTAGACGCCGTAGCTCCCCTCTGCGACGCCCGGCACGACGCGGTAGAGGAAGACCAGCTCGCCGCTGCGCTCGGCTATCTCGACGTGCAGATTGCGCAGGCGCGGCAGCGTCTCCGGAAGCGCGGTCAGCTCGTGGTAGTGCGTGGCGAAGAGCGTCTTCGACCGCAGACGCGGGTGATTATGAACATATTCGAGGACGGCACGCGCGACCGCCAACCCGTCGTAGGTCGAAGTGCCGCGTCCCAGCTCGTCCAGCAGCACAAGCGAGCGCGGCGTAGCGTGATGGAGGATGTGCGCCGTCTCCGTCATCTCGGTCATGAAGGTGGACTCGCCGCTGCCGATGCGGTCGTAGAGGCCGATGCGCGTGTAGACGCGGTCTGTCAGCCCGACGCTCGCCGACGCGGCGGGGACGAAGCTCCCTGCCTGCGCCATGATGACGATGAGCGCCGCCTGCCGCAGGAACGTAGACTTGCCCGACATATTCGGCCCCGTGATGAGCGCAATCTCCGGCGCGCCTGCGCCGCCGAGTTCGAGGTCATTGGCGACGAACTCGCCCTCCTCAATCAAACGTTCGAGCACGGGGTGGCGCCCGCCACGGATGCTAAGGACAGGCTCATCGACGACGTTCGGTCGGACGTAGTTCCAGCGCGCCGCGCTCTGCGCGAGCGACGCGACGGCGTCGAGGTGTGCGAGCGTCGAGGCCGCCGCGAGTATCTCTTCGCGCGCGCGGCCTATCTCGGCGCAGACCTGCCGGAAGATGCCCGCCTCAAGCTCCGTGATGCGCTCCTGCGCGTTGAGGACGAGCGACTCGTGCTCCTTCAGCTCAAGCGTGACGTAGCGTTCGGAGGCGGCGAGCGTCTGCTTGCGCGTGTAGCCCGCGGGGACGAGGTGCAGGTTGGGCTTTGTGACTTCGATGAAGTAGCCGAAGACTTTGTTGTAGCCGACGCGCAGACTCCTGATGCCGGTGCGCGCGCGCTCGCGCTGTTCCATCTCGGCGAGGAAGGTCTTGCCGTTCTTGAGCAGCGAGCGCAACGAGTCAAGCTCTTCCGAGAAGCCTTCGCGGATGACGCCGGCACCATCACCGCGCCGGGGCAGGTCGTCGTTGACGGCCGCGCGTATGCGCCCGAGCACGCCCTCGCACGTCGGGAGCGAGCCGAGCGCCGCGCCGAACCGCGCGGCCTCACGTTGCAGGAGTGCGCGCACACGCGGCACTGCTTCGAGGCTCTGTCGCAGCGCGAGGACTTCCGAAGGCGTCGCCAGTCCCGCCCGCGCGCGGCCCGAAAGGCGTTCGAGGTCGTGAACATTCTCTAACGCGGCCGTAAGCTCCGCGCGGTCTTTTTCATGAGAGACGAACCAGCCAACGTGCTCGTGGCGTCGCGCTATCTCTGCGAGGTCTAAGAGCGGCTGCCGCAGCCAGCGGCGCAGCATCCGGCCGCCCATCGCCGTGCGCGTCTCGTCCAGCGTCGTGAGCAGCGAGGGCGCGCCGCCCGTACTATCGAACACCTCAAGGCTGCGTACGGCCTGCGCGTCGAGCACCATGAACGACTCGGGGTTGTAGCTCGTCAGCCGCGTCAACTGCTCGGCCACGCCCGCCTGCGTCTCCGAGAGGTACGAGATGACTGCGGCGGCGGCGGCCGTGGCAAGCGGCCAGCGCGAGAGGCCGAAGGGCGCGAGCGTGCGCGCGCCGAAGTGTTGCTGCAAGACGCGGCGCGCGCGTCCCGGGTCGAATCCCTCGTCCGGACGGCGCGTGATGAATCCCGGCAGCCCCGACACTTGCGCGGCCACGCTCTTGGCGACAAGCACTTCCGAGGGCGCGATGCGTTGAAGCTCGGAGAGCGCCGCGTCGGCGTCCAACTCCGTCGCCTGAAAATCGCCCGTCGTCACGTCGGCGTAGGCGATGCCGGCGCGTCGTCCGTCGGTGACGAAGGCCGCAAGATAGTTGTTGACCTTGCTCTGGAGCAGACCCGTCTCCAGAATCGTCCCGGGCGTGACGACGCGCACCACGTCGCGCTCGATGAGGCCGCGCCCCGCCGCTTCGCCGCGGACGGGCGTGGCGGTCAACTGCTCACAGATGGCGACGCGGTGGCCGCGCGAGATGAGGGTGGCGAGGTGGCGCTCTAAGCTGTGGTGCGGCACGCCTGCGAGCGGCACGCGCAGTCCACGGCCCATCGGCTTCGAGGTGAGCACGATGTCCAACTCGCGCGCGAGCAGGCGCGCGTCGTCGTCGAATGCTTCGTAGAAGTCGCCGATGCGGAAGAGGAGGATGGCGTCGGCGTGGCGGCGCTTGATGTCGAGGTACTGTCGGCGGAGTGGCGTGGACGGCGTCGTCATCATCGCTCGAAGAGTGCGGCGAGGATATCCCCGACCGAGGTGAGCGAGCGGTGGAGGCGGCTGAGCTGCTCGAAGCTGAGGATGGTCGTGACCCGACCAATCTCGTGGAAGGGGCCGGTGCGTGCGAGGCTCAACTGCCGTTCGGCGCGGTTCGTGTCGCGTTCGCTGTCCACGACGAGGAACGGGCGCGTGCGCTGCGCGTCGTAGGCGCGTTTGAGTTTGGCGAGCGCGGCGTCCACGTTCCCCTTGCGCTGCACCTCGAAGACGTGGCTGAGCCGTGGGCTGTCCTCCGCCACGCGCCAGACCACGTCGTAGTAGTCGAACTCGGCTTCGGCGTAATACCCGAGCACGCGCGCGACCTCGACCAGCATCATCTGCACCTCGACGTGCGAGAGTCCTTCGGCTGCCGCAACCTCGACGGAGGGCGGTGCGTCGAAGGTGAACTGAATCTCCTCCTCCGCGACGCGCCTCTTTCCACGCTCCGTCAAACGCCAGCGCCCGCGGTCACGCTCAATCTCGCGCCGCTCATCGAGCCCGCGCGCCGCGGCCTGCACCAGCCGTCGCCACTGGCGGCGGTGCCCGTTCGAGACGGCGAGCACCTCCTCGGGGCCGAGCTGCGGGAAGTAGGCCACGAGCCGGTCGTAGAGAAAGCGCACGTGCTCCGCGCCGCCCGTGGCGGCCAGCTCCTGTAGAAGCGGCAACTCGATGCGCTCAACGCTCGGGTAGGGCATTCCGTTTGAAAGGCTCGGGAGTGTCGGACGACAGGAAGGGCAATTCCCGTCAAAATATTACAGGGCAAAGTTACAGGAGAAGCGCGCGGACAGGCAAGTAGACAGTAGGCGGATGGCCGCGGGCGGAAAGAAAAACGGCAGAGTTTATGTTTAAAAGCCCCGGGGCCGCGAGGTAATAAACCTTCGCGGCCCCGGGGCTTTAACTGCCTATTGCCTACTTCTTTTCATGCCGCGACGGGCTCGGCTTTAATTCCGAAGCTCTCGCGGATTTCGTCGGAGTCGAGGGTGTCGCGCTCAAGCAGTCCGGCGACGAGGTGCGCGATCTCGACGCGACGCGAGTCCACGACTTCACAGGCGCGCTTCAACTGGGCGTCGATGATGGCGCTGGTGGCGTGCTCGATGCGGTCGAGGAGCGTCTGGCTGTGCGGGTCTTCGGGCTTGCCGAGGTGGATGGGGCCGAGCGGGCTCATGCCGAACTCAGCGACCATGCGGCGCGCAATCTCGACGGCGCGCTCGATGTCGTTCGACGCGCCCGCCGTCATCGTGTCGAGCAGCAGAACCTCGGCCGCGCGCCCACCGAGAAGCATGGCGATCTGGTCTTCAAGGTACTCGCGCGTGCGCATCAGACGGTCGCGCTCGGGTAGGGCCTGCGTGACGCCGAGGGCGCGGCCGCGCGGGAGGATGGAGACCTTGTGAATCGGGTCGCCGTTCTTGACGGCGAGGCCGACGGCGACGTGGCCCGCTTCGTGGACGGCCGTCGCGTAGCGCTCGTCCTCGTCCATCATGAAGCCCTTGCGCTCGACGCCCATCAGAATCTTGTCGCGCGCGTACTCGACGTGCAGGCGGCCGACCGCCTCCGAGCCGTCGCGAGTGGCGGCGATGGCCGCCTCGTTGAGAAGGTTGGCAAGGTCGGCACCGGAGAAGCCCGGCGTGCCGCGCGCGATCCAGCCGAGGTCGAGCCCTTCTTCGAGCGTGAGCTTGCGCGAGTGGACGCGGAGTATCTGCTCGCGGCCGCGCATGTCGGCGAGGTTCACCGTAATCTCGCGGTCGAAGCGACCGGGGCGCGTAAGCGCCGAATCGAGAATGTCGGGGCGGTTGGTCGAGGCGATGATGACGACGCCGCTCAAACGCTCGAACCCGTCCATCTCGACGAGGAGTTGGTTCAGGGTCTGGTCCTGATCGGCGGAGGCCGAGTCGCCGCCACGGCCGCGCTTGCGCCCGAGCGCGTCGATCTCGTCGATGAAGATGACGCAGGGCGCGAGCTTGCGCGCGCGCGCGAACAGACGCCGGACGCGGGCCGCGCCGAGACCGGCGAACTTCTCCTGAAAACTTGAGCCCGAGACCGAAAGGAACGGCACTTCGGCCTCGCAGGCGGCGGCACGCGCGAGCAGGGTCTTACCCGTGCCCGGAGGGCCCGAGAGGAGTATGCCGCGCGGCGGGCGTCCGCCGAGCCGGCCGAACTTGCTCGGGTCGCGCAGGAACTCGATGGTCTCGGCGAGTTCGGAGCGCGCCTCGTCCACGCCCGCCACGTCCTGAAAGGTGACGGGCTCGGCGGGGCCGGACTCACTGGCGTTCGACTCGTTCTGCATGCCCATGCTGGCGTAAACGCGCCAGCCGATGACGGCGAAGATGAGGAGCGCCAGGACGGGCAGCATGTAGTTGAGGACGGTGACGAGCACGCCGGGCTGCATTGTCTCGAACTCGACGGGCACGCGCGCCTTCTCGAAGGCCGAGATGACCTCGTGCTGCGCGACGGCGTTCGTCACGACGCCGCGGATGACGGTGCCGTCCGCCTGCGTCACCGTGACGACCTCGCCCGAAACGCTCACCTTCTGTGCCGAGCCGGACGCGGGCAACTCGCGGAGTTGGCTAAAGGAGATGTCGCGGACGGAGGGCTGCACGCGGCTGGCGCTCAGGGCCACGACGGCGACGGCGGCGAGCAGGAGCAGGAGGGCGCCTGAAACGGCGAGCGTGACCTTCTTCTTCTTCGGGGGAACGGAACGGGAGAAAGGCATAGGAACCTCAAAAAAGATATGGAGGGAGTCGGGGGTTCAAAGACTCCTTCGGTGTCGAGCAGTTGTAAAGCTTTAGAAACCGCCTCAGGAGGGCCGTCGGGGGCCGCCGGACAGGTTCAAGCGGTGATAAGCGGAGGCGTCCGCCAAAGGCGGCGGACGCTGGCTTACACTCTAGCAGTCAAGAGCTTTTCAAGTCCAGCGAAAATGCTTTTGAACCGTCTTCGTCCGTGCGAGGCTTCAGTTTCAACCCGCGGCCTGTGCCGCTTAATCTTCCGATGACACAGTTTAGACTCCGGTTGCCGCGCACCGGTGCTTTTATGTCCGGGCTTTCAGACGCGCCCTGTATCCAGACACAGGGCGCCCCCGCGTCACGGCGCGATTTCATACATCAAACCGGACTGGTTGAAAAAAGCATGGGCGGCGTGTTTCGGCACGCCGCCCATGCTTTTGTGGTGGAAGCCCGGCCATAAGGGAAGGGCTACTGCTTCAGCTCATTTCAACTCGGCGCCGCACGAGCGGCAGTGTGTGCGCCGCTTCGCGTTGAGGGTGCCGCAGGCCGCGCAGCGTTTGTACATCGTGCGCGCGAACCAGTTGGTGATAAAGGCGCTGACCGCAAGGATGCCGAACAGGACGAAGATGCTCAGGAGAGTGTCTTTCAACCTTTGTGTCTCTCCAGCAGTTCCCTCTCATAGCGCCGGCCGCGCTCGTAGCCGTGCCGGAAGGCCGAGTCATCGCATTCGGCGCCGAAGCACTCGCGGAGTCGTTCCGCGTCCTCTTCGTAAGCACGGCCGCGCGCGCGCGGGTGGAGCGACGCCTCGAAGCCGCGCCGGAAGACCGGCTCGTCCGTGCCGAAGTCGCCGCCGTCAACGGTGTACTCGGCCTCCTCCGCGTCGCGCAGGCCGACCCACCAAGTGTCGCGCGCCGCGTCCACGCTCTCGGCCCCGACCTCTTTGAACAGGTCGCGCGAGATGCCCTCGCTCGCCTCGTCGTCGGCCACGACCAGCACGACCGAGCGCCCGCGCCTGAGCGCGTCCTCGTAGACGAACAGCTCGTCATGTGGCAGCCCCTCGGCCATCGAGTCTTCGAGCGCGCCACCCGCCGCCATCCCCGTGGCCGCGCCGCCCGCGCCGAGGAGCGCGGCCCCGACTATCCCCGCCGCCAGCACCGGCCCCACGCCCGGGATGAGCAGGCTCGCCGCCGCGGCGCCCAACGCTCCGCCCCCCGCGATGCCCATCGCCCCGCCCACTACGCCGCCGACGGCCTTGCCCATCCCGGGCTGCTCGGTCTCGGTTGTCGGCACGTCGTCGAGCTGACTCTCGGACGTGCCCGGCGTCAGGAGGCTGATGCGGTCTTCGCCGATCCCGGCCATGCGCAAAGCCTCGACGGCGCTCTCGGCGTCCGCCGACGAGTTGAAGATTCCAGCGACAGTGCTCATGCGTTCCACGTCTTCGGGCGCGCCCCCGCGAGGGTTATTCGCCCCGGCCGCCTTCCCCGGCCCCGTTTTGAATGACGTTACAGACTGAAAGCGTTATGCCTCGATTCTAACACGGAAAGTGAGGGTACGAATTAATTCGTTGAGCGCGCAAATGAGTCATGTTAAAGTGTGAGTGCCTTCCCGAATGTTTCCGTCCGGAGCCTTAGAAGAGCATGATCGGTATCGTCGAAAAGCACTGGCCGATGTCCGAGGGCGACGGCAAGGCGACGCGCAAGAAGAAGCCGCGCATCCTCGCCATCACGACCGACTGCTGCACGGGCTGCGCGGGCTCGCCGGCCTGCATCGAGTACTGCCCCATTGAGGCGTGCATGTTCTGGGTGCCCGACGACGACCACACGCCCTTCGGGCGCATCGAGGTCGATCCATACCTCTGCATCGGCTGCCAGAAGTGCATCAGCAAAGGCCCCGACGGCGCCTTCCTCGACGGCTGCCCCTGGGACGCCATCGAGATGGTGCCGACCGAGGACTGGGAGGCGATGCACGGCGTCGCGCTCCCCGACGCCCCGCCCCCGCCGCCAAATCAGTGAATGGTAAATAGAAGCTGAAAACGCCCGGCCCGGATTGAATCTTCGGGCTGGGCGTTACGCTTCTCTCTATTCACTATTGACCATTTACTATTTACTTCCTGAACGGCGCTTGATGGCTTCGGCCGTCAGCGCCGCTTTCGTCTTTACGTCCTGCGGCATCCCCTCAACGCCCCGCGCGTAGCGCTCAACTTCGGCCAGTTCTTCCTGACCACCGAAATAGAGTAAGCCCGTGAGCGCGTCCGTCACCTGCTCCGCGTCGGGAGCGAGGGCGAAAAGCTCCGCACCCGCCTCGAACACGTCGCCGTCCTTCACCGACGCGCGCTCGACCGTGCCCGGCAGCGGCGAGCGCACCTCGCCGGTCTCGCCGGCCGGCTTCTGAAAACTGAGCAGGAGCGAGTCGCGCTTGACGCGGGAGCCTGTGGTGAGAGCCGTCAGGGCCGTGCCACGCTCCGCAGCGACGACGTTGGAGGGGCGCAACATCGCGAGCAGTTCCGGACGGCAGCGGTCGTCGCCGAAGCGGACGAGCGCGAGCGCGGCGTTGCGGCGCACGATGGGCTCCGGGTCTTCGAGCAGACGCGTGAGCGACTCGCGAAACTCGCCCGACTTGTGCTCCACGCCCATCACCCATGCCGCCGTCATGCGTACGTCCGGCGAAGGGTTTGAAGTGAGACTTACGACCTTTTCATTCCAGCGGCCGGCCTCCACGTCGCCGCGCTCGACCTTCTCCGCGACCTGTGACAACGCGTGCTGAACGTGACGCGGCTTCCCTTCACTCAGATATTTTTCGATCTCCTCGTCGCTCAGAGACCGCCCGAACCACGTCCAGTACCACGTCAGGAACGGCACGACCACGAAGAGGACGGCCACCACCGCGAGCGGCCACGGCGTGCGCCTGCGCCCTGCGACGCTGCCTTCCGTGTTCGTTTGCTGCACGCTCATCGGTTCACTGCGGCCGGTAGAGGTGATAAAGCATCAAATTTCATTGCACGTGCGTGCCCGTCGTCGCACAGGGGAGCCGGGACTTTACTACGGACTTGCCCGCGGATGCACGTCGGCGCCCGTCCCAGCCTGCCCCCGTCGGCACACCAACGGCACAATCGACTATACTCCCCGCGGGCGCGGGAGGCCGCTCGAAGGTAACGAGAGCGGGCGTGGCGCGCTTCCCTCCTCCCGCTGCCGCTCCCCTGCCTACCTGTTGAAAATCTCCAACTCGATGATGCGGCTATAGAGTCCGTCGTTGCTCGCCGTGACTATGGCCCGCACCGCAGACCCGCGCACGGGCGTAAAGCTCACGTCGCGCGCGCAGAGATTGTTGCCCGTCACGCTCGCCGTCTGCTGCCACCCCGAAGAAGTAAGCACTTCGACAGTGAAGTCTCGGATGCCGTACAGGCCGCACGTCTGGATCGCGCCCGGCTCGACGGGCGAGCCAAAGGAGTCCTGAAGGGTGAACAGGGTAACGCGGCCGATAGAATATTGCCGCCCGAGTGTCACGGTCAGGCTGTCGTCAGAGAAGGCATTGCGCGTGGCGTCGTTCCAGCCGCCGCCCGACCCCCAAGCGTAGCCAGTGCGGTCGCCGTCGATGGCGGCCGAAGCCGGGAAGCCCGGGGCGGATGACGAGGCCGAGGCGACGGTCGCCGCGTCGAGTGCGAGGTTCTGCTGTGCCGAGACTGACGCACAGAGCGCCAGCGTGAGAGCGAGGGTGAAGAGAATCTTTTTCATGTTAGTTCCTTTCGTGTCTGTCGTTTGTTAGAATCCGCGGCCATGAAGCGCTTCCTTAGACAACTCTTTTGCCTCCACCATTGGCGCAACGGCTGGCCCGACCCCTTCAGCGAACCACGCGACGCGAAGACGGCTTACTGTGTAAAGTGTGACAAGCGCGCCGTGGTCAAGTTTTCCGACCTCTTTTCCGACCTCTAGCCTGCGCTGCCTCACTTAGCAACCCAACCCGTATTGCCCGTGCCGCTCTCCTTTACGTAGAGCGTTGTGGACGCGCCTCCGTCCGTGCGGGTGTAAAGCGAGCCGACGTTGGCCGTGACGACGCTCTCCGGCGAGCCCGTACCGGACGACCATGTGACCGACGTGGCCGTGATGATGTTGCGGACACGCAGGTCACGTATCGTTCCGGCGGTACCGCTGTTGACCTCCATGACGCCCGCAGCGTTGCGCGATAGCCCCGTGTCGGGTGAGCCGGAAATTGATGTCGCAGAGTGAAAGCCGAGGAGGTTGTCGGCCCCTATAAACACCCCGCCGTTAATGCCCGCGCCCGCGCCTATCTTGACCCGTATGTTTCCGAATGATGCCAAGCTGGCCCCATCCGTCCAATACCCGGGGCGACCGTTCGTCATCATGATGCCGTTGCTTGAGGAGAGCGCCCCGATGTCCGTCCCCGCCTGTTGCCAGACTAAGACGTTTTGGGAGCCGCCGCCGTTGATGATTAAGGGTGCGCCGGTGCCAACCCCGAAGGTGTTCGTGCCGGAAAAGGTCTGCCCCGCGTCCGTCCTCGCAATCGTCGCGGTCGTGGACGGGAACGTCATCGTGGTCGAGTCAGTCCCGGCGAAGGTTAGGGTGTTGTTGAACGTGAAGGTCTTCCCCGCGGCGCCCGTCAGTGTATAAGTGCCTGCCGTGAAGGTGTTGCCGTTGAGCGTGGTGACGCTGAAGGCCCCGCCGTTACCCCCAGCGAAAAGGGCCGCCCCCGTCCCCGACTCATCCGTCAGTGCGGAGCGCAGATTCGCGCTCGAAGGCGTGCCGAGGAACGTCGCCACGCCCGTCCCTAAGCCAGAGACGCCCGTCGAGATGGGTAGCCCCGTCGCGCTCGCCAGCGTGCCGCCGCCGGCCGCATCTGCGTGCGTGTGCGTCGCGTTGGCGAAGCTTCCGATGGTCGGCGCCGTCAGCGTCTTATTGGTGAACGTCTCCGTCCCGGCCAGCGTCGCCAGAGTCGAGTTGGCGTCGGGGAGGACGAACGTGCGCGCGGCGGTCGGCCCCGAGAAGGTAATGACCTGCGAGAAGACCGGGATGGTCGTGTTGGCGTCAGGCGCCGTCCACACGCGCGTCGTGCCGGCCGTGATGCCGTCGGCCTCGATGCGTACCAGTTTGGTCGCGTCGGACGAGCCCTTCACGAAGGCCGTGGAGTCGGAGACGGGGAGGCCGCTGCTCCCGACCGGCGTGCAGGCGCCGAGCGTGTTGCCGTAGACGATGCCGGTCGCCCGGTCAATCGTGAGCGTCCCCGGCGGGCAGACCGAGGGGGCGCCGGTACGCTCTTTCACGTACTGCTTCGAGTCCTGCGAGAGCGCCACAGCCGGAAAGAGCGCCAGCGCGAATAGGGTTGCGAGTAGTAGTCTCTTCATTCTCTTCTCCTCAGTAGTCCCAGCACGCCCCGTCCAAAGACAGGCGCGTATTCGAGCCCGCGATGTAGGTCGTAATCCCCGATGAAGCCGACACCCGAATCGCGCCCTGCGTGCCGTCCGACTCGACCCCGATGACCCTATCTCCCGAGGCGGGCCGCAAGCCTGCCGGGACGGCCGAGAGGAGCTGCGTCACGCCCGCCACGGTCGCCCCGCCCATAATGGTTCCCCTCAGACAGACCTGACGGCCCGCGACGTAGTAGGCCGCCACGGCGAACCCGCCCCCCGAGTTCGACCACCCGCCTTGAGGCGTCAGGCCAATCGGCGCGTAAGAGTCCGTCGCGATGTCGGCGTCGATGTAGAAGTTCGAGCCGCCCACTGCCCGGTTGAGCACCTTCGCCGATTCCAGCTTGAAGAGGTTCCCGAGGCTGCGGCCGATGACGTTATAGCTGACCTGCACGGCTGAGACCCCGGCCGTCGTCCGCTGGAAGGAGTTGCCGCGCAGGGAAAGAAAGAGAGGCGTCGTCCCGTCCGGGGGCGCATAGGCGTCCACGTCGATGAGCTGCGGCCGGCCCGTGAAGGTGCTCCCCTCGATATCTATCGTCCCGTTCGCGCCCGCGAACGTGAGGCCCGCCGCCGAAGGGTGCCCGCCCCCGCCCGGACTCCCGTCGAACGTGAAGTTCTTCATGCGCAAATAGCCCGAGAAGCTCGACGAGGTAATGACGGCGTAATAGGCGGACGGCGCAGGGGAGGGCGGGATGTAAGGATAGGCGACGAGGTTGCCCGACTCGAACGAAACACCCTGCCCCGACCCGCCGCCTTCCACTTTCGACACGTCGTCGATGTCAATGCACTTCACACAGCCGTCAGCGAGCACCTGCGAGAAGTGCGCCCACGCCTTGCCGCCCGGCGCCGAGAGGTTCGTCCCGGCGAACGAGGACGACTCCGGGGAGTCCACGACGAACTTGAAGCCTGTGCCGATGCCGTAGAGACCGACCATCGTCCCCTGAAAGTTATCCACGCGGCCGAACTTGTAAGCGACGGCGTACTGGTTGACGTAGTTCTGGAGTGGTGTGTAAACGCCCGAGCCCGGGTCTTCCACCGTCATGAAGGTGTAGCCGGGGAAAGCGTTCGCGCGCGTCAGCCAGCTCGTGTCCAGAAGTTGCGAGGCGTAGAAACCAACGCCGAGGGGCTGCACCTGAAAGTCGTCCACGGTCGCGCCGTGCGCGTTGTGAACGTAGATACCCTGATAGGGGTTGACGAGTTCAAGGTGGCTCGCCGAAGGGTTGACGCCCGTCAGGCGGATGACCCACGGGTAGGTTTTCGGCGTCGTGAGAGAAGTGAGCTGCGCCGGGTGGAAGAAGCTGATGCCGGACACGTCCGACCCGACGGCGTCGATGAAGTACGAGCCCGAAGACGTTCCTTCATTCGCCGCGATGACAAAGCACGTCCCGTCGCCCGCCATCGGCTTCAGCTCGTTTGCGTACCTGTAGCCGTAGTGTCTGGGCGACTTCGAATAGGTTCCCTTAAGCATCGCGCCCCGGTGGAGCGTCCCGATGCGTGAGGTGAAGAGGTAGGCACCGGCGAGCGCCTGGATGGTCTTCGCGGCCGCGGAGCCGGAGGTGGCGGCGACGGTTGCCACGTAGGCTGCGGAGTTCTCCGTGCCCACGACTACTCGCACGCCTGAGGCCGTGGCGCCGACCGTCGAGGCGAGTGTCAACTGCGTGCTGGTCGTGCCCGTGATGCTGGCGACGACTGTGGCGCCCGCCGACCCCAGCGCGACGACGGCCTTTTTGCCGACGAGGGAGGAAGTAAAGGATGCACCCGAGCAGGTCACCACCGCCGAGCCCGAGGTGGTCGAGCAGGACTCGTAGGCGACCGCGTCGGCCGCGGCGCCCCACCACTCCGGGTAGACCGCGTAGACGCCCCCGCCGAGGACAACCGTGCCGAGCCCGGCGGTCGCGTTGTAGAAGAACTGCTTCCCCGGTGGATTGACGGCAGGGCCCGAAAGCGTCAGCGTCTGCCCCGTGTTGATCTTCAACCCCGACCCGTCCGTGTTGTCTAAAGCGACGTTCGCCGGGACGGTTATGCTATTGACGGCGCACCTCGTCCCCGGCTTGTAGGGGAGCCGGATGGTCGCCGGGTTCGAGCCGACCGCCGAGATGATCGTCGAGAAAGCCGCAGTGTCATTCGTGCCCGCGCAGTTCGGCGTGAACGTCGTCTGCTGTGCGAGCGCCGGGCCGGCCGCGAAGAGGAGGAGCGTCAGGGCGAAAAGTTTTCTCATTGGATTAGTCGTTGTAGAGGACCCAGCTCACGACGCCGGAGTCGGCGCCGTTCGTGCTGGCGATAGTGAACCCTTCGTCTTCGGTGCGCGCGGGCACGCGCAACGCCCCGGAGACGTAGTCGTCCTGACCCGTCAGGAAGATGTCCGAGGCGGCGGCGACCGCATTGGTTTCGACTTCGGCTACGCCGCCGACGAGAGTCACGCGGCCGCGGGCCACCGGGAGGCGGATGCTGCCGGCGGTGACGAAGGTGGGGACGCCGTCCGGCTCGGTGTCGGCGTAGCCGATGCCGGCGTTCGCCGCGCCCGCGTAGTCGTTCTTGCCGACCGCCACGGGGTCGGCCGAGTCGTCGGGCGCCTTGCTCAGCCTCAGCCGCCCGTACTCGACCGCCGAGCCGAGCGCGTGCACGACCGTTTGCAGCAGGGCGATGACGCTGCTCGTGTTTAAGAAGGTGTCGCCGAAGGGGCGCCGACGGCCGGCGTTGTCGCTGAAGATGGCGGGCCAGTTGGTGGCGTCCAGGAGCTCGTGGTTGATGCGCCCCGAGAAGAATTCTTTGACCTTATTGCCGCGCGCGTCGAATACCTGCCCCGTAATCTTGACGCTCTCGCCGTCGGCCGTGTTCGTCGTCTTCGGCAGCGAGACGCCCGCGAGAGTCGCCGCCCGGCTTACAACGGTGACATCGGCGCTACGCAGCATCCCCGCGAGGTAACGCCTCCCGTCCACGCTCGTGAAGTCCTTCGAGACCTTGAAGTCAACTCTGCCCGAGGCGCCCCAGCTAGTGGGCCACTCGAAGCCGAACGTGTGCGCGCTGATCTGCGTCTCTGACATCTACATCACTACTGCCCGACCAGGTCGAAGTAGATAATCACGTCGCCCCCGGAGTTCTGGTAGGCCACGCGCGAGCCGAGGTCGGAGAAGGTGTAGCGGCGCGAGGTGTCGGCGGCGAGCTTCGCCCCGCCGCCCGGGGCGTCGGTGAAGTCGTCCGGCAGCGTAAACACCGCGGCGTCCGCCACGCCCCCCGCGGAGACGCCCTTGTAAGCGTCCATGATGTAGACATCCGCGGTCGGAAGAACGAACACGTCGCCAGAGCCGGAGCCCGTCACGCGACTGGCCGCCTCCGAGCGCATCCTCTCGGCGGTCGTCCCGCCCGAGGCGATGTAGGTGCGCGCGAGGATGGCGGCCCGGACGAGTTCGAGCAGTGTTTTGGGTGTGTCATTCGGCAGTACCGCCGAGATTGAAACGTTCATGTTCGCTCCTCGCCTAAATGCTCATCGGCTTGATGAGATTGCTGGCCGCGGACAGGCCGCCTAGGGCGAGCTGTCCCCAGAAGCTAGGCCGCTGCGGTCTCGACAGCCACTGGCCGTAGGCGCTCGTCGCGTTCTGCGACGCCTGCACGCCGAACCCCGCCGCCCCGAGGTCGCGCGACTGCTGAAGCCCCATCAGCGGCATGTAGCTCTCGCGCATCTCGGCGTCCTTGAGGCGGAAAGCGTTCTCAAGATTCCCGCCCGCCTCCTGCTCGCGCTCCGTCTGCCTTTGCTCCGAAATTCTGGCGGCGATCTCCGGGTTCTGATTCGCGGCTCCCAGCCGGAGCGCCCCCGTCCCCATCCGTTCGCCGTCACGCCGGGAGCGCGACTTGTTCCAGAGGTCGAGGTACGGAGCCATCGCCTCAATCTTGGTGACATCGACGGGGCCGTTCTTACCCTCGACCGAGTCGAGCCACGACATGCGCGACGAGCGAACCCGCTCGGCCAGCGGGTCGGGCTTTTCGGCGACCGCAAGGAGTCGCTCCTCACGGGCGGCCGCCCGCGTCCGCTCGTCGGCGAGGCGCTGCTGCTCGGCTCTTTCTTCCCGGCTCGGCCCTCCGCCCATTAGCTCATCTCCTTCATCCAGAACTCGCCCGGCATCCGGACGGCCCCGAAACTTTCGGCCAGCCGGCTGACGTGCGCGCTCACGGTGTAAATCCCGACACGCTCGCCGGCAGGGACGCCGCGCAGGGCGTAGTCGGCGAGCTGCGCCGGGAGTTGCCGGCCGCGCCAGTCCCGCCGCACGACGAGCGGGCCGAGGAAGCGGATCACGTCGAGCCCCAGGACTGCGACCACTGCACCGCTGTCGTCTATGGCGCCGACGATCTCGGCCTGCGGAGGGAGTGCGCCCGAGCTCTCGACCGACCCGTGTAGTTCGACGGCGGCCACACGCTCTTCCGGTCTGAGAAGTCTGATCATGGAATGACCCCCGCCTGCCGCAGTTCGGAGCGGGTCGCGTTCTCCTTGCTCGCAATCGAAGAGATGGCGGCGCGTATCTTCGGCAGCACGTTCGCCGCCAAATCATCTCTCAGCGCATCGGCATCGACGGGCGCGTCTGTCGGGTCGGGGATGGCCGCGAGCACGCTCGCCACCGCGCCTGCGACGTTGTCGGTGTAGTCCGTGACGGCGTCGGCCTGCGCGTTCAGGAGGACGCCTAAGAGCACCCACGCCGCGGCCTGCACCTCGTAGAGCTTGCGCGGCGTCGTGTCGGTCGTCAGAAAGAGTGCCCCGTTGTCGGCCGCCGAGAGCGAGAGCGCGCCGCGCTGCGCGTCTGTACCCGTGTAGACGCCCAACACCCACGCCCACCCGACGCCGTCGTAGAGGTACTCCCAGCCCGTGTCCGACTCGACCCAGCGGTCGCTCGCCTGCATCCCGGCGGCGGTCAGGCGGTTCGCGCGCGTGTCGCGCGTGACCGCGCCGGTGACGCCCGACACGGAAGTTTCGCGCACGCTCTGGAATAGTGAGGTGAGCTGCTCGCCGCCCGCGCCGACCTGGCGCACGGCCGACTCCGTGTTGATGTCTACCCCTTCAAGTGCCGGCTTCATATCGTTACTCCCAGCGCGACCTCGTCCTGCTCGCCCCCGAGGCCGAGGAAGTCGGGGCCGACATCAGACCCGCCCGCCGAGGTCATCTTCAGATAAGCCTGCACCGTGCGCGCACAGCGCAGGCTGGGCCGCACGAAGAGGTTCTGAAAGCCCGTCCTCGTGAGCGTAATGTCGCCCGAGTCGTAGGCGGCTGCGGACGTGTCGCCGTTCTTGAAGAGCTTCAGGCGCACGGGGAAGCCGGTGCTGTCAGCCCTGAGCGCCGCCACGATCTGCATCACGGTCATCGACTGCTCGGTCGTCATCACCTCGGGGAAGTAGACCTCGCAGACGGAGCCCGTCCCGGCGTTGAAGTTGTAGAGGCGGACGGTAGTCCCGTCGTTGGCGGCAAGGAGGAGCTGCCCTCTGACGGTCACGCAGGCGCAGAGGTCGCCGGTGATCTTCCCCGTCAGGTCGAAGGGCGAGCACCACCCGCCCCTCCCTTGGTTCATCGCCGGCGCGAAAGCCAGCAGCTCCTTCAGGTGGCCGAAGACGACGAGCTTGTGTCGGCCGTCCCAGCCCGTGATCTCGCTGTCCGGATCCCACCCCCGCACGCGCGAAGCCACCGGCGCCGCCCACGCGGTCTCGGGCTCGCCCTCGTTCCCTAAGCGCACGAGGTCTCTGCCCGACGAGAAGCCGTAGAGGCGGCCGCCCTCGGCCAGTGTCATGTTCTGCCGGCGCCGGAAGCCCACTTGCGGCCATATCCCTCGAAGCGTCGTCGGGTTCTTCCCGCCCGTGTAGAGGAGCGCGGAGAGCGAGTTCTCGCCCGGAATGAGACTGAAGCCTTCCTCGGCGCGCGAGACTACGCCGCGGGGTCGCTCGGGCAGGAAACTGATGTTGTCGGGCGGATAGCTTTCGATGTAGATGGGCAGGGACGTGACGACCGCCGTCCCTGCCGACGAGGGCGAGACGCCCGCGGCCGTGTCACCGTACGCGCCCACGCCGACGGCCACGTCTTCGAGTGCCGTCATGAAGGGGAACTCCGGCGGCATGAAGTCGAGCGAGGGGGCGAGTTCCGCCTGCGCGAGCGAGGCCGAGGTGAACTGAAGCTCGACCGAGTCGGCCACGCCGTCCACCGTGGTCAGGTCGGCAATGTCCATCTCCAACAGGAAGTAGTAAGGGCCGGCGAGGCCGAAGCCGAAGATGGTGACGGCGATTCCGATGCGGTCGTAGCCGAGCGTGGAGGCGACTGTCAGGTCTGAGGCGTCTACCGTGAGGCGCACGGTCTTCCCGTTGACGACGAGGACGTTGGATGGGGTGGAGGCTCGGCCCCGGCCGCCTGTCGCCGAGCGCACGAACCAGATTCCCGCGGAGATGGTGCCCGACATGTTGGCATCCGCGGTCGGGGTCTCTGCGATGGTCGGGGCCGACGCGCGCTCGATGCCCATGACGAACGGCCCGGTGCCGGCTCCGGAGTAACTACCCGAGACGTAGAGGAGCATCTGCGGCGTTGTCGAGGCCGCGACGGAGCGGGAGACGCCGTTGATATACAAGGCGCCTTCGCCGGTGAAAGCGAAGGCCATTCCCGTCAGGGTGATGATGGAGCCGTTACCCGCACCCGCGCCCGTGCCGAGGGAGGCGTAGCCGCCGTCCGGCAGGTTGTCCATGATGCGTCCGCCGTTGACGGAGTTGATGACGGCCGGGCCTTTGTAAATCTGGGGCCGGTTCTCGCCGTCGAACATGAGATTGAGCGTGCCCGACACTACCGTCCCTTCGCCCGCCGCGAGGGGGTTAGAAGAGGAGACGTAGCCTCCGGTAATGGGATGTCGTGATAGCGGGTCTATGACTGTGCCTCTGTAGTCCCTTCGAGCCACGGCTCCTCATCATCGCCGCGCGCCTCAAACTGTGCCGACATGCGGTCGATAACAGGTATCAACCCCTGTCGGCCGTCGCGGAGGGCGCGCTCTTTGCACGTATCCACGGACTCAAAAAAGCATCGAAAAAACGTCGCCCACTCATTCGACCGCCACTCAGCGCGCCGTTGGCGGGTCGTGTTCGTTGCGTCGAGGATTACGTGGTCGTGTCCTGCGAGGAACAGCGCGCGCACCATTGCCTTTGCCGTCGCCCATACGAAAGGCTCGGCGTTCGCGATGAAGTCATTGCCGTGGATGGCGAGCCGGATGGCGTCGGGACTGACAACGGGATAGCCCTGCGCCATTGCCCAAGTGGATTTACCTGAGCGCGGAAGACCGACCGTGCAGATAAGCGTCTTCATCGTCCTCCTTGCGTCGCCAGCAACCTCGCGTCAGTCATCACGGCTTTACCCGCCGCCCTGCTCTCGGCCCTCGCCGCGCGCGCCTGCGCATGCACCCCGTCCAGAGGTCGGGCGTTCCAGAACCCGCAGGGGCAGGCCATCAGAGCGACCACCCGCCCGTGCCGGCGCGAGTACACGTCGCCGAGGTTGCTGTCCCGCGGCACGTCGTACTCGACGCCGCCCGCGCTCGCCTTCTGCGGCGGACATTCGCACCGCTCGGAGTCGTCGCGCCCTATCGCCTCCGCCGTCTTCGTGTAGCGCGTCCGGAGCGCCTCGTCCGCCGCCACCTCCGCCGCCTCCTCGTACCGACCCTGCTTCGCCAGTCCGATGGCGCGCATGTTCCGCGCTTGCCTCTCCCGTCCGCCGATCTCCGCCGCCGCGAGGATGTGGCCGGGCCTGCGGTCGTTGATGGGCGTCCGGAGGTGGTCGGCGCGGTGTCTCCCTGCTGCCTCCTCATTCCCCCGGCCCACCTCTTCAAGCTGACTCCCGCGCGCGAGCAGCTGCTCCCGGTCGTTCAACCGTGCGCGCGTGAACGACGCCCGGCGCGCCGCCTGCGCGCGCGCGTCATCTTCGGCCCGCTGCGGGTGCAGCTTCGGGTCAAGGAAGGGCAGAACCTTGTAGGGGTCTGGTCTCATTTCTTCGCCGGCACAGGCGGTGCTGCCGCGGCCACCAGTTCCATCGCGATCAGCGTCTCTATCTGCCGGTGCGTGACCGTCGTCACGTCTGTCAGCAGGTAGTTCGAAGTAACCTCGGCCTCACCCGTCACACTGCCGAGCGCCCCGTCGGGGCCGCGGAAAGACACCTGCGCGCCTTCGAGCGCGTGGTAGTAGTACCCTTGAGGCCACGACTGCCTGAGCGCCGCGACCGAGGGCAGCCACGTGCTCGCCGCGTCGGCCTTCGCGTCGTCCGCGGCGGCGAACCTCACCTCGGCGCGGCGAAAGAAGTCGAGGAGGGGAGGCTCCGCGTCCGCGAGTGCCGCCGCAAAATCGCCGACGCCGCCTTCGACCTCGACCGTGTAAGTCTTCCGCAGGAGGTTGCGCAAAGAGGGGTCGTCCGAGGCGGCGACAAGTTCCGAGACGCGCGTCATGGCGTCCCTGAGCATGACGGGGAAGCGCGCGCGCAGGCGCTTCGCGGCCTCGGACTCCTCGCCCAGGAGCGCTATGGCCCGCTCGGCTATGTGCTGCGAAGTCGCCATTCCTTACGCCCTGCCCACGGCCGCCGACTCGACGGCGTCCAGCTTGTTGTGCTCCTTCGACATGCCCGTCACCGTTATCTCCGACAGGATGTCGATGACCGTCTTCTGTTGCTCGTCGGACACCTCGGTGATCAAGGGCACGAAGTTGGAGACGACGCGCACCGTCCCGGCGAGGGTGCTGGTCTGGGAGTCGGCGGTGTTGAGAAGGATCAGGCTCTGCCCGCGCTTCGAGTAGAAGTAGGTGTCCGCGGGGAGGCCGCCGTTCTTCAAGGTCTCCACCCTCTCGACGTATGTCGCCGGCTCGTCCGAGGCGCCGACGAAGACCTGCGACTTGTAGGGGTCGAAGAGGATGCCGTTGGCTGAGACGTTGGCGGCCGAAAGATCTACGCGGCCGGCCACGGCGGTCAGGGCGAACTCCTTCTGGAGACTCGACCAGTCCGGCCCCCGCAGCACGGCCTTGCCGAACTCTTCGAGCGCCGACCGGACGTTGACGGAAAGTGCCGCCCGGAGGCGGGCCGCCTCCTCGTGTTGGGCGAGCGGCGCGATCTTGTGGAGTGCGCGCTCCACGAGCTGGGATGAAGTTATCGCCATTAGCCTCCCGCCTCCGCCGCCCGGCCGCCCGCCGCGAGCGCCGCCAGGGTCTCAGCCGCCTCGCCCGCGAACTCGTCCGGGCAGGTAGCCGCTGTCGGGACGTGGTTGCTGACGATGGAGCCCGCGCCGGCGAGCGTGTCCGTCTGCCCGTCCGTGTTCAGAAAGACGAGGCGCTTGCCCCGCTCCGCGTAGTAGATGTGGTCGTTGACCAGCTGCCCGCCGTAGAGAGCTTCCAGGCCAACCCACCTCGCCGGCGCGCTCTGGCCGGGCGCGAAGACCTGCGAGCGCGCCGGGTTGAACAGCAGCCCCGCGAGCGTGTCGGTGTCGAACTCCCCGGCCGCTATGACTGCGGCGAAGGGCTTCTGCATCTGCCGAAAGCGGACGGGGTCGGCGGCGACCCTCCGGGCGAGAAGCTCCAGGGCCACAGGGGTCAGCGCAATCAGTCGCGGGATAATGCTTTCGCCGACGGCGTAACGGCGCGCGCGCAACGCCTCATAGGCTATTGTGACGAGTTCGTCCTGCGTCATCGCGCGGCCTCCTGGGCGAGTTGCAACGGGGGCAGGGCCATCACCCCGCTCTTGATCTCTTCAAACCCCGCCGCCGCGTAAGATTGAATAACAGGAAGGAACCGCCCCTTGTCGCCCTCCTTCGGGGCCGTGATGTACGCCTCGGCGAGCACCAAATCTTCCATATCTACGGGAGCCTGGCAGGCGCCCGTCTTCGTGAAGACGGCGACCTTGCATTTACCCTTCGTGCCGGTGAAGAAGAGGTGCAGACCGAGCGCGAGGTAGTAGCAGGCGAGCAGGGAGCCTTCGGCGTTATGCGCCGTCGCCCCGTAGACGCCGCCCGCGCGCCATCGCTCGATGTCATCGACCGTCAAAGCCTCGTCGTGTTTGCCGGGCCGCCAGACCCCGTCCGCGGCCGCCTTGATGAACACCTGCTCCGGCGGGCCGATGTGCGTCGGGAGAATCAGCCCGCCGTGGTCTATCTCGGCCGAGTCCGTTAAGAACTGCGAGCGGTAGCCGTGCCCGAGCGCGCCCGCGATTGTTCTGCACACGCGTGCGTCTGCGGCGAGTATCGCCTTGTCGAGTTCCGTGTCGTTGCGGCGCGTGTCACGGTCGGCCGCAGGCACCGCGGCAATGGATGTCGTCCACGTGCCGGACTGCGCGGCGTTGAAGAGGCCGATGAGCCGGCCCCGGACTGTGGTCAGGTCGCACGCGGTGAAAGGCATCAGTTGCCCCCGATGGGAAGGTAGGCGCGCGGGCGCCGCCCGCCGCCGCCCCGCCGGAAGTCGTCGTAGCGCGGCATCGGCACGGTAGATGGCTCGCGCGACCGCTCAAGGTGCTCTTTGTAGCGGGCGTCGCCGTCCGCGATCTGGTCGCGCAGGTCGGGAAGGGTCGCGCGCAGAGAGTCCTTGTAGTCCTTATCTACCGTCCTCTCTCGCAGCAGGATGTTGATGCAGCGGAGCAGGACCTTGTCTTCGGCCAGACCGACGAAGGCCGAAGGGATCGGGGCCTGCTCGCCCTCCCGCGCCGTGGAGAGCAGGGGGGACTGGTAGGAGAGCCGCCAGAGGGAAGCGTCGAACTCCGGGCTGTCGAAGTTGAGCTTGATGCGCACGCGGCCGTCGTGCCCGCCGTAGATGCTCCCCGCGTAGTAGTCCCGGTCGTAGTGGCGCTCCCACGCGTCGAAGGGGACGAGAAAGACCTCCTGCCAGTTCGCTTGTTGGGTAGGTGAGGCGTAGTAGCCGCGCTCCAGGCGGACGGCCTCGAAGTCGGTCACGCCGGGGAGGTCGATGATGTAATCAATCTCGTCGGGGACGAACTGGACGGGCGCGACCACCGTGCGGCGCGAGCGCCCCTTCAGGGACTCGTCCTGCACCATCTCGTCGAAGACCTTGTCGAACTCGCGCTTGACCGCCGGATGAGGCAGCACGCCCTCGTCCGGACGCCCGAGCGCCAGATAGACGGCCGCGATAGTCTCGCCGACGGTACTGAGCATAGGGTTACGAGAGGCGCACGAATCGCAGCGTGCATTTGAAGCCCGTGACGGCGCCGCCGAGCGTGCCGGTCGCCGCGGCGCGCAGCCGGAGCCGGTCGCCGGCGGCGACGATTAAGTTCGCGGCCGTCCCCGTCACGGTTAGTGAGCGCTTGGCGTGCGCGGCGAGTGCCGTCCCGCCCGTCGCCTTCGTGGTATTGGCGTCCGTCGCCGCGAGCATGGCGGCCGAGCCCGCCCCGGCCTGGCCCAGGTTCGTGAGGCTGAACGTCACGTAATTCGTGTCGCTGGCGGCCAGGGCGTCCGTCGCCGAGCAGTCCACCCCGGAGAGGGTGCCGACGTAGTTCGTCACGGCGTAAGAGTCGGTGTTCCCCGTCGTGGTTACCGTCACCACGTCCGACGGCTGGCCGAAGTCGCTGTAGACGCCGACGGTCTCCACCCTCCCGCTGCGCACCGCCCCGCCGTTCTTGATGACCGTCACGCGGAGGTCGGCCGTCCCGGAAGCGGTGATCGCCCACACCTCGTCGGTGACGCGCTCGTACTCGACGAAGGTCTTCGGGTAGACGGGCGTCCCCGTCGAGGCCGTGACGCCAGACGTGCCGCCGAGGTAGGCGACGATGGAGCCGACGTTGGTGACCTGGACGCCGGTGATCTGCGAGTTCGACGTGACGACCTTGACGGCCGTCGTGGACGGCGCGGAGGCCGTGACGGTCTTCGAGCCGGTCTGCGCGAGAACGGTGCCGGCCAGCAGTAGCGACGACAGGAGTGCGCAAAGGATGGTGCGCGGGATTTTCATGCTCTTGATCTCCTCCGTACGGGCGGTGCGCCCCGATTAAATGAATGGTTGCGGTTTGCGGGACGGGCCAAAACGTTTTGGCCCGTCCCCGGGCTGCTGCTACTCCGCCGTGCCTCCGCCTGACGCCTTGCCCTTGCGGCTCTTCTTCGCGCCGCCCTTGCGGCTCTTCCTCTTCGGCGTGGCGGGAGCCTGCGGCCCCGTCGCCTCCGCCGTCTCGGACGAGCGCGCGACGTTCGAGTAGTCGGAGTCCCCGGCGGTCATCGACGGGTGCGGCGCGACCGGCTTGTTCTCCTGGTCGAGGCCGTAGGGAGAGTTCTGGCTCGGGCGCTCCTGCACCTCGCTCATCGGCAGGAGCCCCTCGTGCTGGCTCGAAGAGCCGCCCTTCACCTCCGCCCCGGCCGCCGCGGCGTTGACGCGCTTCTGCGCCCGGGCCTGCTTGCCCTTCTCGCCCTGCGCCACCACCTCCACGATGAAGATGTCGTGCGTCCGGGGCGTGGCCTGCCCCTGTCCCGACATGCGCTGCTCCGCCGTCAGGGTCTGCGAGAGGTCGGGGCCGAAGGAGACCCTTTCGCGCCCCACCGCGGCCCCGACTATCTCAAGGGAGTCTCGCTCGCGGATGTCCTTGTCCGAGCGGACGACGACGGCGCCGCCGCCCAGGGGGTGGAAGTGACAGTCTTTGCCCTTGATTTTGCCCGACGGTTTGAGGGTGGTGCGCTCGCCCACCTCGATGACTATCTCTGTGTTCCGGCATCGTCTTCTCGCTCCTTAAAAAGTTGGTCGAATCGTACCCCGGGCGGCTACTTCTTCTCCTTCAGCAGCCGCTCAAGTAGGGCCGTCTGGGCGCGCTGCCCCTCGGCGAGCGTGGCGATGATGGCGTCCTGTCGGGCGGTGGCCTCGGCCTGGTTCCTCGCGATCATCTCCTGCACTTCCGCCTGCCTGCGCAGGGCTTCGGCGACGGCGGCGGCGTTCTCGCCCCCGGCCACGACCGCCTCGCGCACGGCCGTCTGCGCGCGGTCAACGTCGGTGTCCATCGGGAAGGACGGGAACTGCCCCATGAGGAAGAGGTCGAGGGTGTCGTGGTGGTGCTTTCCTTCGACGCCGCCGTTCTTGCCGACCTGCATCAGGCGGCGGGTCTTCGGCAGGACGCCGTTGTCGGGGTTTAAGGCGCGGGTCGTGGCCTGCTTGACGGAAGCCGCGACCGCGGAGATGAGCGCCTCCGCGCGGGCCTCCTCGTCGGGGGTGGCGCGGAACGGGAACTCGCGCAGTTCGAAGCGGCCGTCGCGGAGGCGCACCATCCGGCTCACTTTCTTCCGGGCGGCGGCATACCTGAAGGCGTCGGGCGCGCCCCGGCTGAGCCACCCGGGAAAATCTTCGAGCACGAGGCCGGCGGGGCGGCGGCCCGCATCCAGCTCCTCCTCACTTCGCGCCTCGCCCATCACGGCCTCGAAGAGAAGGAAGGAGAGTTCCAGGCCGCCCTCGTCGGAGGCCATCGACTTCAGTTCGACTAGCCCGTAGCCGCCGAAGGCGGTGAGAAGGTTGTAGACGCTCTCGGCGGGGCGCTGGTAGACCTGCTCGACCTGCGCGCCCTGCCCCGCGGGGATGTTGCCGCCGAATCCGGGTGAGAAATCGTCCTCCCCCCGACCGGAAGTCGTATCCGAGCCCCGCCAGGTCCCGATGTTCCCCAAAAGCCCGAAGCCGCCCCGCGGCGCCGGCCCCTTGATCTCCGGCCTCGTCACCGTCGGGAGGACGATGGGCTCTAAGCGCGGCAACTCGGGGTAGTGGACGTTGAAGCGAAAGCCGTCGGGGCCGAAGTTCGGGAAAGGCATCCAGGCGTGGAGGCAGAATCGGACGGCCTTGATGGTCTCGACCTCTCTCAAGGTCTCTTCGAGGTCGGCCACGCCCGAGCCGCCGTGCTGGTACAACTGCTGTGCGAAATCAGTAGGCATAAAGTCCCCTTTAAGCGGGGCGGCGGAAGCGGAAGTCCACGTCGCCGCGTATTGCCGTCATGGAGGGCAGCGAGAAGACCCTCCCCACGGGCTCGCGCAGGGTCTCCGAGACCATGTCGAGCACCTCGTTAAATTCGCGCAGTTCCCGCTCCTCCTCCGCGCGCGCCCTTAGCCTTTCGCGCTTCGCGCGCATCTCGGCGAGCAGGTCGGGGAGCCGCACGTTCTCCTCCTCGTAGACGTGTTCGCGCACCAGTTCGACGTAGCGCATGTCGGGCTGGAAGTACCGGCCGTCGTTATCCTCGACGGGCACCGACTCGACGGTGCCGGTGGTCGTCTCGCGCTTCATGATGGGGATGTAATCGCCCTGACGCGGCAGGTAGATGTCGTGATGGTCGTAAAGCCCGGCCGCCACGAGTTGCTCGGCCGTGAGCAGGCGCTCCAGGTACCAGCGCGGCACGCCGAAGTCCACGTACTCGTACTCCCACCACGTGACCTTGACCCACTTCGGAACCGCTCGCTCGCCCTTGACGCGCTTCACGCGGCCGGCGCGGTTCTTGTAGCAGAGGTTGACGGCGGCCATCCGCCTCCCCTTGAGGTAGCGGAGCGCCCGCATGGGGCGCATCGTTTTGGAGTTGTGGACGATCTGGGTGGCCTCGACGCAGTCGGAGGTGACGCGCCCTTCGTCCGCAAAAGGCTCGTCGCGGATGATGGCCGCGCCGCCCCAGTTGAAGCGCCAGAGGGGGCGGCCGTCGTCCGAGCGCCCGAAGCGGTTCATGGCCTCGACGATCTCAGAGTCGAGCCGTGGAGCCCGCTTGATCGTCCAGCCCGACTCCGAGTACTCGTAGTAGTCCTGTGTTTGCCGTTCGAGGTCTGCCATTACGCGTCCGGCCTTTTCGGGGTGGCTAAGTCCTCCGGGCGGGCGTTAGAGAACATCGCCCCCTGTATGCGGTCGTCAATCGCCGCGTCCTCAAGGATCAGGACCTTCAACCCGTCTCTGCTCTCCTGCCGAAACAGAACCTCGCAGCGACTCGACACGAACAGAAGGCTGCGAGGCGAGAAAGCCGCCGAGCGCCTGCCCGGTACGACTAACCCGTGCGAGTGTGCGAGCTTCCTGCGGCCCGGCCCCGAACTCTTGCGTGGAACGATAGCGCCGAAGAGTTGAAGCGAAAGGCCGGGGCGCCGCCGTGACAATGTCACGGGCCCCGTCGAGCGATTGACGACGACTGTCTTTCTCTCCTTTTCCGGCAGCAGGACGTACTCCCTACGGCGGCAGGCGTGATCCTGTAGGTGCTCGTGCATCTTCAACCTCCCTCAGATTGAATCCCTGAAAGGTTAGTGCGGCGGCGCGACGCTTCAGGGTAAGCGTCTCGGGGGCGACCCGTGCCGCCGCACTGTCTGGCGACTAAATGAAATCGCGATTAAAAGCGGCCCCTTCAATGCGGCCGTTCGCTCTCGGGTCGAGACAATCCCAGTTGTACTCGGAGAAGATCGTGCTCTGGCGCTGGTCGAGCCGCTCGCCGTAAGAGTTGATCGGGTTCACGACGTAGCTGCCGCCGTCGAACTCGTACGGCTGCAAGGGCGTTTGAGTCACTTTTTGCCACGTGTTGAAGTTGATGAAATCGACGTGGCTCGGCGGCACGTCCGGGTCTTTCATGATCTTCCGGCCGTTCCAGTAAGAGTCGCCGGGCGCCATGTCCACCCGGCCGACCTTCCCGGCGTCGATCTGGCGGACGAACGGCGTGGTATACAACTGCCCTTCCCAATTGAATTCCTGCGCACCGTTCCACCAAATCTGGTGGTCGTTCGTCGTCCCGTACCCGAGCTTCGACTCCATCTTGGCGAGGAACTCGCGGATGTGTGCGGGGCCGAGCGTGGGACTCCCCGACAGGCGCAGGATGACCGACGAGAAGATGGCCGGGTTGGTCGAACGCACAATGCCCTTGTAGGAACCGGTGTCGTCCACGTAGTGGATGAAGCCGGTGGGCATCAGGCCGTAGGAGTTACGGAAGACGGCCGTGTCACCCAGGTCCAGATTGGTGGGCGGGGCTTCGCCGAGCGTGACGGGGCCGGTCGCGCCCGAGTCCGAGGTCTTATCGACCGAGAGAACCGTGTTGTAGAGCGACGAGCCGACGGTTGCTACCCCCCCCGTGCGCTGCACGCCGCCGGGGCTGAAGAATTGGACTTGCTGTCCAGAATCGAAGAGCCTGTTACCTTGATTCGTGGAGTCCCAACTGAACTCGACGACGTTGCCGCCGGGCTCGCCCGTCACGATGCCGATGGCCGAGGTGTTCGTGCCCTGCAACGCAAAGAAATTCTCGCGGCGCGCGTACATCTTCAGGGCGGACTGAATGGCGGCGGCGACCGCGGCGTTCCCCGCCCGCTGCATGAGCCGCGGCATGCTTTCACCCGCGTACTCCGGGTTCTGCATGATCTGGGTGAGGAACTCGTTCTTGATGCGCTCCAGCGCGCCCGTCCAGCCGATGGACGCCCAGTGCTGGCGGAGCTGCACGACGCCCATCGCAAAGTCCGGGGCGCTTCCGGCCAGAATCGGCCCTCCCTCGGCCACCGCGAACGCCGAATTGTTCTCTGAAATTTGATATGGACTGTAGAGGCCGCCCGGGTTCATCCGGTTGACCTTCTTGACCTTGTCCATCTCCTGAAAGAAGCGCGACTGCGCCACCACCAGGTTTCGCCCCTTGGTGATGAGCTTCGGCAGGATGCCGTTGATCGTCGAAGTAGAGATCGTGGAAGCCACCGCGGTTTCTCCTCATGGGCGCGCTCCGAGCGCGCGGTGCCGATGCCGTAGCCGAAGACCTTACGGGGTGCCCTCAAGTCCGTAACTGAGAGCCTCACGCATGAAGTCCTGGCCGGGGTCGGTCGCAGCCGCGGCCCGCGATGCGGCGCCTGCTCCCGTCGTGACTGTTTCGGTGTGGGGGAGGCGCTGCGCCGAAGCGGCGGCCTCCGTGATCTTCGTGTCGAGCCAGGCGAAGTAGGGGTGCTTGAGGCGGGCGGTCGTGAGGTAGATGTCCGCGAGCGACTTCAGGCGCCCGGCCTCACGCAGAACGTTCGCCTCCTCGCCCCGGCGGGCGAAGTGCGCCATGTTCTTCGTCACCTCATTAAAGAGCGCCTTGTCGCGCTCGGAGCCGACCCCTTCGACCCACTTGACGAAGCCCTGCTCGAAGCCGGGCACGCCCTCCTTCTCGTTCCCCTTCAGCACCGCGTCGCGTTTCATCTCCTTGTAGCGCGCGACCTCGGGGGCCTGCGTGCGCTCCTCGGCGGAGACGGCCAAGCCGAAGTGCGCGGGGTCGTCGAGCTTCGACGTGATGAACCCCTCGACCTCGGCGACGCCCTTGTCGAAGGTTGCGTAGTGCTCGGGGGCCGAGAGGCCGTGGGCGGGCTGCTGCTGCTGCGCCTGAGCGCCCTCGCCCGTCTTCCCGGCCTCTGCCGCCTCCTTCGCCTGTTCGGGCGTGGGCTGTGCGGGTTGCGGCGCAGGCTCGGCCTTCGGCGTCGGGGCGGCCTTCAGCTTGGCGAGCATCGCGTCGGCCTCGTCGGGGAAGAACTTCCTGAGGTCCTCCTCAAAGTCCTCCGTGACCTCGAACTCGGGTGCGGCCTCTGCCGCCGCCTGCTCCGCGCCGACCGGCGAGGGTGATACCACGGGCGCCCCTTCGAGCCTCTTCAGCACGTCGGCGACCGTTACGTCGCTGCGGCGGAGGAGGACTCTCAGAGCCGCGTCGGGCGCGCCGTGAAGGGCGTTCACGACGAGGTGGCCGTACTGATCGGGGTACTTCTCGAAGAGTGCGACGCCGAACCTTGCCGGGTCGCGGCCGATGGCGGAGCCGGCCATCTCGACCAGTACCTCCTCGGCGCGCGACGGGCTGAGCGTGTGAAGGTAGTCGGCCACCTCCTTCGGCGGGAACGCGGGGTTCAGGTAGTTGCCCTCAAATTTCGCGGCTTTGAGTTTCTGGCGTACCTCTGCCCGCTCCGCCTCGGGGCGGCTCTCGACGAGGGCATTCTCTTCGGGCGAGAGTTCGCGGTCGGCGTCTGTTGCAGCGCCGGCCTCCGACTTCTTTCCCGCTTCCGTGCCCGCGTCCTGCGCTGTAGCGCCTTTCGCCTCTGCGCTCTTACCGTCTCCCGCCGTGAGTCCGGCTTCGGCAGTCGGCTCCCCAATCGTGCCCACGCCCGCTTCCACGGGGGCGCGTTGCGCGTCTCGGGTGCCGTCCTGTCCTTCGGCCGTCTCCGGTGTGAGTCCGTAGTCGAGCACGTCGGCCATCAACTCTTCGGGGAGGGCCGCTTCGAGTGGCGGAGGCGCGGCGGGTTCGCCCCCGCCTGCCTCGCCGCTGTCGGCGATACCCAAGAGCCCCGCGTCGATGCTCGGGGCGAGTGCCCCTTCTGCTGCCGGCGGTTGCGCGAATTCTGTTGACATAAGAAAAGGTGTGGTGAAAAAAGAAAAAGCCGCCGATTGAACAGAGCGGGCAACAACTGGTGTTGCTTGACTCTGCAATCGGCGGCTTTCTTGGAAAGTCCGTCGTTGGGCGGGGGCGACCTTAGCCGCTCTTGGCCCTATTAAGTTGTCACGCGACCTTCGAGATTTGTTCCTTCAACTCGAACAGTCGCTTGGTGATAGTCGAGAGCTGGTGGGTGACCGTGTGAACCTCCCGCGTCAGCTTGTCCACCTCCGCAATCAGGGCGACTTTAGCACATTTTTCTGCCGCTTCGCCATTATTATTTGGCGCGCGCTCGGCCTTCGGTATGTGGCGGACTTCGGGCATTAATTATCGACCGGAATCACCCTCGATGATGAACGCCGGGAACTCGTCATCCTCGGCCACCTTCTCCGTCGGCGTCCAGTCGAACCGGAGCGACTCTTCGGGGACGCCCGTGAGCTGGGCCGTGTGCTTGACGACGAACTTGCCGAACTCCTCGGCCGTCACCGTGCGGTCTAAGTCTCCACCGGCCGCGTCGATGTAGGCGAGCAGCATCGCGACGAAGTCGATGGGCGCACCGATGGAGCGCAGGTGAGTCATCAGGTTCTGTCTTAGTGTCATCGCCACCTCTCAATCAAAACAGCCGTATTCAAGCGCCACGTTCAGCTCGTCGAGCAAGCCTTGAACGGCCGTGCCGCACTGCTCGGCGGGGGTAAAGTAGAAACGCGGGCGGATGAGCGTCGCGCGTAGCGGCGGGTAGTAGTCACGGGCGAATCCGCGCCACGTCGGCGCGTCGTAGTGGACAGTGTAGTTGAAACCGGCCGAGAGGGGCGCGGCAGGATGTTCCGCCGCGCGCGCGGCGAACGAGGCGAGTACTTCGCGCAGCTTTGCCGGGTTCAACTGATTCGTAACACTCATTCGGCCTCACCGTTCCCTTCGTCTTCGTAGCCTTACAAGCTTCTGACCCCGCGCAATAGAAAGTCCTTCGCCTTAACTGACGGTACATACTCGCGCGCCGCGCCGGCCTTGAACTTTAACAGCGCAAGAACGCGCGCGAGGCTGCGTACCAATTCTTCGTTCGGCGGCTTCTTGCCCTGCGCCTCTCTCAGCATGCACTCCACCACGAAGAGCGCAGCGGGGTTCAGGAACTTCGCCACTTCCGCGTCGGTCAAGCAGTCTATGCAGCTTGCGGAGATATCTGGGCCAGTGACGGGTGCATCGGAAAAGAATTCCGGCTCTTCATCTTTGATATAAAACGCCGTCCCTGCTGGCCGTTGGCAACGCTGGCAAATCTCATCAGACATACCTCTTACACTCCCTCCTTTACCGCGCGACCTAAAACGTTTTAGTCGCCTCTCCCTCTCGTGCATACCTCACAGGTAGCGCGGTCGGCGGCGTTGCCGTCGTAGCCGCAGCCGCGCTCGCACGCCCACGTCGAATAATCAACGCCTCGTGCTATCGGCTCCGGCTTGGATTCCCGGTAAATGATTACGTCGCCTACGGCGAGATCGCAGGGCGGCAGACCGCCGCCGGGGAAACTCGACTTGCGATAAAGCATTTCGAGGATGTGCGGCGGCAGGCGCATCGGGTCTACCGCGACGATAGAACCTGGCGGGACGTTCGGGTCAACCTCTAACCCTGTCATCACAGCCATGATCGGCGGCGCAGCCGAGCGTGAGTGCATCAACTCTAAGAAGCGGTTGATATCTGCGTAAGCCTCGCGCATCTCCGCCTCGCTCAGGTATGCAGTCTGCGCCTGCGACTCGTCGATGAAGTAGACGGTGTCGGGCGGGCAATGGCAATCAAGATGTTCGCTCACTTCTTTACCTCACTGTTCAGCCTCTACGATGATTGCGTCATCGAATGGCGAAGGGTGGCGCAGCGACGTTTCGCCGACCGGCGCGACCTCGCTGCAATTAACCGTCTCGATGTATCCGTCAAATCGCACCATAAAGGTATGGTCACCGCTAACGACGGCAATGGAGCCCTCACCGTGAATGGGATGCGAGACGCGGTCGCCGAGGCCCACTTCGTAATACTGACAATTTTCCTCGTCACACTTTCGCGGCATAGCTCCAATTATACTCCCGCTCCCTGCACATTCTGCGCCTTATCCCGGCGTCCGCCGATGGCATAATCCGTAAAGTTCGGCTCGCAGACATCGCAGCCCATTTCCACTATTGCCTCTTTACAAACGCCGCCCTCGGCGACCTGAACACCGGGCGGCGGGTCAACCCACCGGAGCGGCCACCGCTTACCGCATTTACACTCGGCGAAGGTTTCCTCGAATCCCGTGCTCACGCGTTCGCTCCGTTCTGCGGCTGCTCTCCGCCCTTCAACTCGGCCTGAAACGCCGTCCTTTCAAGCTCCCGTCGATGCTCTGCCTCCCTCGCCGCCTCCTGCCGCTCGAAGTCAACGTCCTTCGCCAACTCGTCCCCCTCGCGCCTTAAGGCGTCGTCCTCCACGGCCGCCCCGCGCGCCGCTTCGACCTCCTCGGGCGAAGGTGTCGGGGGCGGAGGAGGCTGCGGGTTGACGACAGCTTGCATGCGCGCCTGAACGGCCTGCTTCTGGAACTCGGCCATCGCGATGGCGTCGAAGTGATCCTGCCAGAGCCGGATGACGACGAGCCTCTGCGGGTTCGTCCACGTCTTCGCCTCATCAGATTGCAACGCCTCCTTGTAGACCTCCATCCACGCGACGTGCTCAAGCATGAAGGCGTAAGGGATGTCCTGAGCCTTCTCGTCGGGGGTCTCACCCGCCGGTGCCACGAGCGGGCCGCAGAACCGGACGAGCAGGTCGTACATCTGCGCCGCCGTCTCCGCGTCGCTCCCGTCCTTCGGCGCCATCTCGGCGAGGGCCTGCAACTTGTTCAGGATGTGCTCGGCCGCGCGGCGGTCGGTTCTGCCCTGCCCGATCTCCAGCGGCGCCCCGAACTCCTCCATCATCTGCATGATGAGGTCGGCGCCCCACGGCACTTGCGCGAGGGCCGGCGCGACCTGTGCAATGGCGAGCATACCGGCCTGCGTCAAGGCGACAGAGCGCGGGCGCTCCGTGCCGGTCTTCACGGTGATTGCCAGGTCTAGCCGGAAGTTGCACTCGTAGAAGGCGGCCACCGTCTCGGGGCCGAACCGGCGCTCGTACTCGCGCCTCTGCTCGGGTACGTCCTTCGTGTACTCCTGAATGTTTTCGAGTATCTGGAGCAGGAACTCTTCGTCCGCCCCGATCACCTGCTCCGAGGGTTCCCCGAACCGCGAGGAGGTGTTCTCTACGGCGGCCGCAATCCCCGTGGCCGTGCCCATCGAGCGCTGGTCGGGCGCGCCGACGTTCCCCATCAGGGAGTGTGTACCCAATATGAACTGCATCGCCGTCTCGATGCGGTCGGCGGTCGCGGGAACGGACGCGTCCGCGGCGGCACCGGGCACGCGGTAGACGGCGTTCTGCGCCGGGATGTCGGCCTTGTCGATGTAGAGGAGGTTGTTGGCGTCCGGCACGTCGGGCGCGAGCTTGCGGTTGACCACTGTTAAGGGGTGACCCGTGGTCATCACGGTCGAGTACCAGAGGTTGAACGTGTCGTTGGCGATATCCTGCAAGGGCCGGGCGATCATGATGCCTGCACCCCTGCCCGTGCCGGGCCTTCGCCCGTAGCGCACGAGCAGCCACTTGCGCCACTTGCAGACGGGCTCGCACTCGACGAGCGTGTCGCCGACGAAGTTGAAGTAGAGCCCCGCGGGGAAGCTGTCGCCTAAGAAACCGGCGGGAATCTTGCGCCCCGACGGCAGGGTCTCTTCCTGCTCGACGTAAATCCAGCCGTACTCCGAAGGGTCGAGGAAGTGGCGGGAGCGCTCGACCGTCTCGTAACCTCCCATACCCCACTCGACGGGCCGCGCCGAGCCGACGATGCCGTCCGACTGCATGGTGGCGCGCGCCTGATCGTGGATGAGCTGCGAGTCCTCCGAGATGCCGTGCGAGCCGGTGATGATCTGGGTCTGGTACGCCCACTCGGCCCGGGCTTTGGGAAGCGTGTCGCGGACGATGACGAAAGGTGAGTCGTCGAGGTTCTTGGCCGAGAGGTCGCGCTGCACGCCGATGACGTGCGGGATGACGAGGCGGTTCTGGCCGAGGGTGATCTCGCGCGTCCCCTTCCGGAGCGTGCGGGACGCCTTACCCGGCGGCGTCTCTTTGACGTACGTCGCCCGGCACTCCGGGCACTGCTTCGAGCCCGGGGGCACCTGCGCCCTGCAAGCCTCGCAGTAGGCGTAAGCGGGCGTGGGCACCTCCTCGGTCACGTAGACGGGGCGTTTCACCTTGCGCGGCCGCTTCGGGTCGGGCGCCCAGACGAGCTCGCGCCACGACTCGCCCGCGAGGACGGTGTTCCAGCGCTCCTCGTGGCGGCAGTCGAAGGTCATCATCCGGTCGAAGTCCGCCACCGCCAACTCCTCGGACATCGTCGCCACGTCGCGCATCAAGGGGTTAGTGCCGCGGTTGGCGTTGAACTCGTAGGTCGGGCGAATCTTGCCCAGTTGTGAGAACGCCTGGTGGGCGTGGCCGACGAGGACGGGCACCGTGTAGGCGAAGTCCCCCTCGGTGCGGGTGTAGCGGACGTAGTTGCCGGCCTCGTCGTAGTCGCCGTACTGGTCGCCGGAGAAGTAACGGAACATCATATCGACATCCTCGTTATGCTTGCGGCGCGGCTCGTAGTCACGGCGGCGGTAGTCGTCGCGCAAGCCTTTGAGGATATCGGTCAGACTGCGGGCGTTCCCGGTCTGCTGCTCTTTGAGGCGGGCGCGGTAGTGCTTGCGCCTCCGCTCGTTCGTGCGGGGCACGTCATCGTCGAGGGGGGCGGCGGCGTGCGGGGCCTGCTCGGTGTCTGGAAGGCTTGCGATCATCGTTTACCTCTGCCCTTGAAAGGTCTTCTCGGCCTCTTCCTTCTCAGCGTCGGTCAGAACGGGGCGCTTCGTACCGCTGTCGCCCTGCTCGCGCGCGAGGGCGGCTAGATAGATGGGCTGGCGCTGCGCGAGGCCGCGGCGGCCGACGGCGGGGATGCTCAGAATCTGCGCGGCCGTCAATCCCTTATGTTCGGGCTCGGCATCTCCGGTGAAGGCCGGCGGCGGCACGGGGGCGGGCGGGGACGTGGCGTCGGCCGAGACTTTACCGCGGTCGCCTTCGAGGAGCGCAAGCAGGGATGCGACCTGCCTGCGCAGCTCCTCTTCGCGCGCCTCGGCGGCGACGCGGCGGTCGCGCTCCTGCTCGTACTCTCTGCGGGAAACGTAATCAAACATCCGTGCCCTCCGCCTCCGGGTAGTAGTGCGCCACCCCGTCTATGACCTGCCTGAGCCTGTACTTCGTCTGGTCGCCGCCCGGGCCTTGCGCGAGCACGAGCGGCAGGAGCATCGAGGCGATGACGTTCGTCGTGATGGAGAGGCCGCCGAAGACGCCGCCGTGAAAGAATGCCGACCGTGTTTTCACCCGTTCATTCTCCAGTAGGGGCGCTCGCCCCAAGAGCGCCACTCGTTCGGCGCGTAGGCTTGAAAATCGACGTAGAGCCCGAGGTATTTATGAAACGCCTCCTTGCCCGTCGCCTGACACTCCCGCACCCAGCGCCAGTAAATCTCGCGGCTCTCCGTCCGCCCGTAGTATTGCTCTATCCACAGGTCGGCGATCTCCCGCCCCGTCATCCTCTTTCGTTGTGCGGCCGTCGCGTACCTTTCGGCGAACTGACCGTAGGTAAGTGCGACCCTCACGTCCCAGTCGCGGGGGCAGCAGTTGTCGTCCCTCAAGGCCGAGCCGACGAGGTAGACCGGCGCGGCGAACCTCTCCGCGATGACGCCCGCCCACCTGCGCAGCAGGAAGAGACGCGGCGCGTTCTGCCGAAGGTGTTGCGGTATGCGGGTCTGACAATTCAAGCACCTCTACTCCTCTAAGTCAGCAGGTACGAGAGTGCGGATGGCCCGCTCAATTGTTAGTCCGACCTCGCGCGCCACCTCCGAATGCGGCCCGACGTAGGAATCTGCGAAATGCCCCGCCTCAGTGGCGGCGCGAGCGTATGCTCGCGCAATCGCACCTTCTGTCTCCATGCAGCCCGGCGCGTGAAGTTTAAGTGGGGCCGCGCCGCAGGTCGGACAGTCAGTATCGCGAGGACTGGCCGACTCAACCTCCTCCAACCGTCGAATCGTGGGCGGCGTCAATTCCTCACCCTCGCCCGTAGTCCACCAGTCGCTCGTCACTTGCAGCACGACTTCGAGTCTTCCGCGCTCTTGCGTGACGTATGCGCCGACGAGACTTGCGTCAGCGGGCAGCGCATTCTCTACGGCCTCGAACTTGCCCGAGCCAAGTCTTAACAGCACCTCCGCCGTAATCCTCAGTTTCTTGATAATCACCCGAACTGCCCTCCCCTCTTATAGCGACGGTGCCCGACGGGTCGCCCCGCGGCCTTCGCCCACCCCTGACTGCGTTTCTCTTTCTCGCGCCGCTCCTCGTTCTCGGCCTTCTTCACCGCGTGACTGGCCGCCGCGACCAGTTCGGGGTAGGCCGCCGTACCCTTAGCTGCCTGCACGTTTTCTGGCCGCAGGTGTTCGGGCAGGCGCGCCTTAAGTCGCTCCCAGTCGCTCAGGCGCGCCGACGCCACGCCCCAGCGCGCCGCCATGTAGCGCTGCGTCGTCGCGATGTCGTCGAACTTCGCGAGGGGGCGCTGCTTCTTCGGTGCCTTGCCGCGCTCCTCCGCGGGGAAGTGCCACTGAACGTACTCCTGCCGCAGACGCTTGAAGCCCCACTGCGATTTCGACGGCGTGACGAAGTAGCGGGTCTCGCCGGGCCGGCGCGCGAGCTGGTACTCGCCGTCCGGCGCCACGTAGACGAGGCGCGCGCGCCCCAGCAACTCCGGCCTGAACGGGTTCGGGTCGTGCGTGTCCGTCAGGTTGAAGTGGAATACGAGCTGCGAGCGCCCCTTGTCGAAGTCGAGGTCGGGGGAAGTCCACTCCTCCGCGTACTGCTCGGAGAGCACCGTGCGCGCACCCGTCTCGCCCCCCTGCTCGTGCGAGAAGTCCGACACGTCCGGAGTGCGGTTAAGGCCGAAGTCGCCGCGCACCCCGAGCGTTCGCTCGACCTCCGTATAGAACTTGACCGCCTCCTCCTCGCCGCAGCCTATCGGGTAGATCGGCGTCGCGCAGAAGACGAAGAGCGTGTCGGTGAAGGGCCACCCTTCAGAAGGCCGCGCGAACAGAGTGTAGGCCCAGATGTGCGTGTCGTTCTCCTCCTTCGCGCTCTGGCCGTAGTCGGAGACGCGGCCCCAGTTCCACGACTCGGGCAGGACGTAACGTCCGCCCGGCGTCTTGAAGTGGCGACCCAGCCCGTACGCCTCGAAGCCCCTGATCAGCTCCGACCACGTAATGAAGCAGTACTCCTCGCGCAGATTCTTGATGACCTTGCCCGGCTGGCTCGCCTCGTAGTTGCGGTCAACCTCCGAGGCGATGGCCTCCTGCGTCATCGGCTGGGTGACGTAGCCGTGCGGGAGCGCCCTGTACCACCGCTCGTCCTTGCGCGGGTTGTCCCTCCAGTCGAGGACCAGCACGTTGGCGTTCTCGGCGTGCGTATCCTCGTAATACTGGTTGAGCGTGCCGAGGGGCGTGCCGAGCTTGATGACCGACTCCGAAGTCATCGACATCGCCGTGTTCTGCGTGTAGCCGCCGCCCGGCCACGACTGGAACTCGTCGGCGAGAACGACGGTCGCGCGCGACTGGCGCCCCACCCGGGCGGTCGGCGCATGGCCCGTGATCTGCGCGTCGTTCGCCGGGTTGGCGATGTTCATGTAGGGCATGTCGCGCAGCAGCGAGAAGCCCTCGGGGAGCATCCACGACGGCGTGAGGCGCAGTTGGAAGCGAATTTTCCCGAACAGCGTATTCTTGTCATTGTTCGTGTCAACGAGGTCTTCGGTCGCGGAGACCATGAAGGCGGCGAAGCCGGGGACGTAGAGCCACTTCTGCACGATCCACCCCAGGGCGCCGACCGTGGCCCCCTCGTCGCGGCTTTTCTCGACGATGCCGGAGGTGTGGCGCACCATGACGGTGTTGTCCAGCCAGAGGATGTACGGCTCCTGGTGCGGGTACGGGACGTAGGGCTGGACGGGCAGCACCGTGTTGCGCGGGTCATAGCCCCACGCGTAATACCTGAACCAGTAGAGCGTGTCGGCGGCACAGCGCCGGCTCTCCTCGTCGTAATCGGCCTGACATTGCAGGGAGGCGAGTTTCTCCAGCCGCTCGCGCGCGATCTCGGCGGCGCGCTCGACCTGGAACTTGAGGTTGTCGGCCTTCCAGAGGTAGGCGTCCCGCTCGATCTCGTCGCGGGCCTCGGCCGCGAGGGCGTGGAGGGCTTCGAGTTCCGCCGGAAGTTTCTGGACGGCCGCGAGGCAGGCTTCAAGCTTGGCCGTGATGACGAAGTCGCCCCCGTCGCCGACCGGAGACTCCCTCTCGGTGACGAGGTTGAGGGCCGGCAGGATGCGCAGCATGGCGGCGAGCGCTCCGGGCGGCGGCGTGAATTGTTCTTCGGGCGTCGGCATCTAATTCACTAAAAGCGATACGGCGTCCGGCTTGAAAACTGCGAGCGTGCGGATGGCCTCCTCGCGCGTACACTGCGAGGCGTCCATAACCTCTTTGACCGTGCGCTCGTAGAGTTCGCGTATCTCATAAGAGAGCGTGACGCGCTGTTGGGCCTTGCCTTCCGTGCGGTCGGCGATCTCCTTCGCGGCCTTCACGTCGCCACCTGCTGCGGCCACGAGCGTCCGCTCGGCGATGACCTCGGCCCACGTCCGCTTCTTCTCGTCGTCGGGGCAGGTCTGGGCCAGCATCCGGCGGTACGCGTCGGAGAGGAGCGCCGACTTGGGCCGCCCCTTCGGGTTGCCGCTCTGCCCCTTCTTGAAACGGTGCTCCGCTGGCGGGGCGGCGCCGCCGGTGCCGGTCTTGGGCTCCTCGCCGGGTTTCGACTCCTGTTTGACTCTCTTCGACGCCATCTACTTACGCCTCAACAGTTCTGCGTAAAATGCCGATTGCGCGACCTGAAGTTTGCGCCCCGACTCAATAACCGCGGGCAGGACGGCGTTGATCTTGGCTAGGTCGAGGGTGGCTTTCGTTGCGACGGCGGGGACGGCGGTCGTCGTCGGTAAAAAGCGTAGCGCGGCAACGGCAGCGGGCAGCCTGGAAAGAAAGCTTCTCCTATTCATCGCTCTTCCTCCCTCTCTGTCAGTCGTTGCAGCACTTTATCCGAGCGGAGGGCGACGAATTCGGCCTCGCGATTCTCTTCAAAAACTTCGACATTCCCGTGAATATGACATTGCTCCGTCGAGCCATCCTCGTAAGTGAAGTCTAAGCACACCACATCGCAATGCTCGCCGCGCTCATCCCAGCCCATCTCGACGGCCGTACATAACCTCGGCTTACGTCTCCGGCTCACTCGCAGGCGCTTGCCGACAAAAAGCGGTCTAAGTGCGCCGAGCAGCAACGGTTCAATGTCGAACTTCGTTGGCATCGCCTCTCCCAAAACGTTTTGGCTACTGCTGCGCGTCCACTTGTCAATCATCTGCACTGTGCGCCGTCGCGGCTCGCATCTTCTCGGCAGGCTGATTCCAGGTGATATACCAATCCAGTCCGCCCAGCGTTTCCAGTATGCAGTGGGCGCACCAATGGTCCTCCTTCTTACCAACGGCCTTGAGCCAATGTTCGTCGTTGACGTAGAAGCAGTAATTGAACCGCCTGTCGCAACCTTCACAGGTCATACGAACTATCCTTTCGTCTTCATCGGCTCCACGGGAACTGGTTCTCGCGGAAAGAGAGGTCTGCGGCGTCCACCGCCTCCCGCAACGCCGCGCCGTATCGCCCCCGCAGTGCGTCGCGCCTGAATTGCTCCGGACGCAGCCTCCGCTCGCGCGCCAGCAATCGGAGCGACCTAGCCAACTGCCGCGGCTGAGCACCGAATGCGCCTGCGACATATTCGACCGCGCCGGCGGTCCCTTCGCCGAGCACGCCCATCTGCCCGGCCTCATCCAAGTTGCGCGCGAAATCGTCAAACTCCTGCTCTTTAAGGTTGTCAAGGGTGAGGGCGATGTCTGCGGCCCCTACTTCGTCTATCTCCGGCCCTCCCTGATCACGGGCTCGCATGTCTTCAACGTTCGGACTCTCAGGCACATCTTCAAGGCGCATGCGCAGGGGGCTGCCCTTGATTTGACCCTCGTCAGAGCCCTCTGGCACCTGCTCGCCGTAGCGCCGCTCCTGCCTGCGCCGCTTCTGCGCGGCCTCTCGCGCGGCCCGGCGGCGTCTCCTCTCGGCCGGCGACTCCTGCTCGGCGGCCTTCTGCGGCTCGGTCTTGCGAAGCTCCTCCCTCTGCCGCTCAAACTCCTTCTCCGCCTCACGGCGCTTCTTCTCCGCGGCCTCGCGCTCTGCCTTGTTCAACTGTTTCTGCCGGACGATCTCCTCGACAGACTTGCGCTCCTCCGGCGTCGCGTACTTCAGGACGTGCTCGATGTCGGCGAGGGCCTTGATGTCGCCGATCAACTCCTGGAAGCGCGTCTGCTCGCCCGCGTCCACGATGCGCCGCGCCCGGTGCTCCGTGATGAGACCGTCCTCGACCATCTGCCCGGTTTCGGCCTTCACGTCTTCGCCCCGGCGCGACCGTGCCTTGAGGTCGGCCGCGCGGTCGCGCACGTCCTTCGGCATGGAACTGCCGCCGGAGCCCCGGTAGGCGAAACGTGCCGCCAGCTTCTCGGCCCTCGTGGCCGGCGCGTCCTCGCGCTCGCGGTAGACGTTCGAGCCGAACCCGAAGAACTCCGTACCGTAGTGCGCGGCGGCGTAGCCGCCGCCGTGCTTGCCGGCCGTGGCGACCGTGTTCGACACGCCGAGCGGCAGCATCCGCGAGGCGAGCGCGCCGTCCCACCCGCCCCAGTGGAACTCCTTCCCCTCGAAGTCCTCGCCCGTGAACCAGTCGTTTGCGAGCGACAGGTCGGGCCTCAGGCCCGACTTCACCCAGCGGCCCGCGGTCGCGCCCATCTTCTCGGCCGCCATCCCGCCCGTGACCTGCCCCGAGACTCCGCGCCACGCCTCCATCGCGAGGCGTGCGAGGAAGCGGTCTTGCAGGCCGACGCCGGAGGTGAGGTCTATCTTGAGGTCGCCCACTTTGACCTTGAGCCACGCGCTGTCGTCGGGGTCGTCCCAGTCAACCAGTCCGAACAGCGCCCCGAGCCCGAGGGCGAGAGCCACGCCCCCGCGCCACTTGAGGTAGTTCTTATAGACGACGCGCCGGGACGCGGCCGGGGCGGTGAGGAAGCCCGGATTCAAGGGGAGCGTGGACATCTGCAAGCGGGACATCCGGTACCGGGGGGCGAAGCTGAGGACGTTCAAGACGGCCTGTAGCGCCTTGGTCGCCTGCGCGTTGTGCGGGCCGATGTCGCCCCGGCCGCCGAAGATGTTGATGGCCCGCGCGATGGTGCGGAAGTCCTCCGGGTCGTCCTTCCACGTCTTCCCTTCGGTGCGCAGCACGTCTATCCACGCCGAGCCGACTTCCAGTCTGACCCGATCAAGCCCGGAGCCGTACGCCTGATCTGACCGCCGCACGAGTTCGCCCGGCGCCTTGAGGATGTGCTTGACGATGGGGACTCGCCTGAGGCCGGGAATATTCCCGAGCTTCTCAATGTAGCCCTTGCCGCGGAAGAACTCTTCGCCCTCCTCGCGCCCTCCCGCGGTCGAGAAGTTGACGCCCGCCCGGACGAGCAGCGGGAAGTCGGGATGATTCTCGACGTAGTCGATGTTCTGCGCCGCGGGGGTGTCGAAGTAGCCTTTGAAGGTCTGGCGAATGAGGTCGGGCGCAGACCTCGGGTGCATGAGCGCGAGCGGGAGTCCCTGGCGGCCTATCCCCGACACGTCGGCCGAGGCCATCACGGAGAGGAAGATTGATTTCGGCGCGCCGAGGACTTCGCCGGCAATCGTGCGGGTGCGGCCGCGCTGCAAAACCTTCAGCTCCCGCGCGACCTCCTGACGGGCGCGCAGGGCATCGGCTCTCGCGTTCTGGTAGCTGACGAGGGCACGGTCTCTTTCGAGGTTCGACTGCGCTAACTTCTCCTTGAGGAGCGCGCCCCGCATGTCCTTTTCGGACTGCACGACGCGGCGGGCGGCTTCGAGTAGACGCGCACCGTCTTTGAACGCCTCCCGGAGCTGACGCCCGGTCATGCCGGGGTTCTCGACGCGCATCTGCTCGACGAATTTTCCCGGCGTCATGCCGGAGACTGAGAGCCTGACTGCGTTGCGCGCCTGCTCTTCGGTCGTCGCAAGTGAGCCGATGGCGTCCACCAGCGCGGAGGGTTTCCGTGCGGCAGTGCGGCGCAGGCGTGCCAGTTCTTTGCCGAGCGACTTCACCTCCGCGCGCAAGGTCTCTAGTTCCGGCACGGGCGCCCCCGTCCTCTTCGCAGCGCGCGAGGTGTCGCCCTCTTCGATCTTCCGTCTCAGCGCCTCTATTCGCCGTTCGAGGGTGCGGATTTGTCGCGCCTCGGCCCTACGCTCACGTTCACGAACTCTCTCCGGCTGAAGGCGCTCAGTCTTGCCCGCCTGTCGGTTGTGCTCACTCGCGGCGACGCGGCGCAGGCGGCGGGCCTGCAACTCCCCGTGCGCAAGGTCTTCGAGTTCGAGGCGCCCGAGGTCGGGGTGCGCGGCGCCGAGGCGCGAGACGAGGCGGTCGAAGCGCGCCTGCGCGAGGGCGCTCCGGCGGAGCCTGACGGCCTGCGCGTGGATTTGGTCGAGGTGCGGGACGACAGCCGCGCCGAACTCGCGCGTCATCGCGCCGCGCCACTCGCGCACCAGTTCCTCACGGGCGGGTCGAGTGGAGGGCTTCTGCTCTAAGAGGAGGAGCGAGCCGTAGCGTGCGAGGTCGGCGACTTGTCGCTCGGAGAGGGAGGCGGGCGGCGGGGACGCCTGCGGCGCAGCGTCTCCTTCGGCGCGGGCCATCATCAGCGGCCCGCCGCCCATCCCGAGGCTCGCCTTGATCTGCGCCCGCAGCGCCTCCGCGTCCTCCGCGATGATTGCGCGGGCGGCCTGACGGACACGCTCGGCGGGGTCACCTTCGCGCGGCGCGCGGCGACGCGGCGCCACCTGTTCGCCCATCTCCTTCAGCCGCTGCTCACGGGCACGGATGCGGTTCCGAAGATTGGAGGAGAGGCGCTTGAGGCGTGCTACTTCCGACCCCTGCGCCCCTTCGGCCGCGGCCGCGGTCTCAAGGTCTTCACCCTTCTGCTTCACCCGCGCTCGCTCGCGCTCGGTCAACGGCTTGCCGCGCTTTTTCGCCAGCCGCTCCGCCGCCGCGCCTAAGCCCTCGACGGAATCTTCGAGGAGTTGCGCGGCGCGGATGAACTCGCCGGCGCGGGTGAAGCGCTCGGCAACTTCGCGCGTCAACTCGCGCTGCCCCTCTATCAGGCGGGCAGCGTCGTCGGGGCGGGCCTCGGCCACCTGTGCGGCCGTGTCCTGTAGGGCGCGCGAGACGATTTTGAAGAGGAGGACGTGCTCGGCCCCGGGTCGCTCGACCGACTTGAGGAGGGCGACGGAGCCTTCCAGTCCGTGCTTTTCGAGTAGAGCCCTGGCATCGGCCGCAGCGACGCGGTCGGTGTGGACGCGGTAGAGGTCGTCGGCTGCGCGAAAACCCTGCTCGCGTAGAGTTGCAGGGAGGGAGCGCGGGCGCAGGTCGGTGTCTGCTACTTCGGAGCCTTCTGTCGCAGCATCTCCCTGAACTTCTCCCGTCGCTCCTCTTCCGGCAGGTCTTTCACTTCCTCTGCCAGCTTCACCGCCTCGGCCAGTGGCCTGCGATTCTGCGGGGCCTCTTTGGGCTTGATGAGTAAGCCTCTTCGCTTTTTCGATTGCTTCTCTGACATGTTTCTCCTGCCTCTTGAAAGCGTTGAAGGCGTCGGGGCCGTTTCGCTCGACGTAAGAACGAGTCCAGCGCTCGATGTAGTCTACAGCCTCGTCTTCCGAGACGCCGAGCTTAGCATAGTCCCCGCCCGCGACCGTGGCTCCGGCCTCCTCGACGGCCAGCGCGTCCGAGGCGTTCGCGTACTGCGGAAGATGACCGTAGTAACGGCGCCACGCGATGGTAACGGGGTGCGCGGCAAGTGCTGCGAGTGATTCCGGGGCGTGACGCTCTACCAGCGCGCGACCTTCTGCGCCCTGGTAGCTTCCCTCATGAAAGAACTCGTGCGGCTCGACGGCGGGCGGGCCGGCCTCGAACTTGACGACCGCTGTTCCTTTACCGGCCCGAGCCGCCGCTGCGATCTCACGCGCGAGGCTGGCGAGGGGCCGTGCCTCTTCCTCGCTGTAGCCGAACTCCTCGGAGCGCAGGTCGGCGGCCGTCTCGGACAGGGTGCGGACGACGGCGCGCGCCTGCGCTGGGTCGAGGAATATCCCGTCGAAGGCCGCCGCGGAGTCCAGGCTTTCGAGGTCGGGGGAGAGGGCGCGGCGCATGATCTCCGCGCCGTAGGCGTTGACCGTGACGAGATTGTCCTCACGGCTGGCGCTGACGTGCGGGGCGAGGTCTGAGGCGTATTTGACAGAGCGTAGCGCCTCATCCACGCGCGCCATTCTCAGGATGTTGGGGTCTACGGGGTCGAAGGTGCCGCGGTTGCCGGTGGCGGACTTGATCTGCACTGAAGAGAAGGGGATAAAGACGGTACCCTGACTTGCAAAGTCTCGTAGAAGGCCGAACGCATCACCCGTCCCCGCCTTTGCGTTTCTCAGGATGATGCCGTCCACACCTTCTCGGATGAGGTGTTCGCGCCACGCCTTCGCGCCGCCGTTAGCCCGAATGCCCTGAATCAGCGCCGTCATTCCGTCCACCGGGGCGGCAAATCGAGCCCCGTGATGGCCCAGTTCCAGCGGGGACTTAATGGCCACATAAAGCGGCATGACGTTGCCGTCCTCGCCCCGGCCGAAAGCCCCCGCAACTTCCGGCGCAGACGTGGTGAAAATGCCGATCTCATTGTCGGTGAGCGTGTCCGACAACGGGTGGCGGACGGGCGCCTCCGGGTCAAAGGCCGTGAAGTCTTTATTAGTCCCGTGATAGACGACGAGAGGAGCGCCCGATTCGTCAACAACCTTCGACCCTTCAAACCACCTCTTGAACTCCGGCGTCTCGGTGACTGCCGCGCGCGCCATCTTGAGCGGAGAGGCGCCACCGAACGCCGCCTCAAAAGACTCTTCCTTCGTCGGCGCCCCGAACAGCCCGCCGCCGCCCCTCGCGAGGTCGTAGTCGTTGGCGTACGCCTTGAACGGGCGCGCCGCCTGCACGGGGCCGCCCTGCAATGCCTTCGCGATGCTCAACTCTTCCGGCGCGTAGTCGCGCGCGCGCAGCATCGAGGGTTGGGCCGCCAACTCGTCGAGGTTCTTCTGGCCCGTCGCCTTCGCCTCTTGCAGCAGGTCGATGGCGTTGCGCAGCGGCTCCGTGATCGACCACTCCGTCCCGTCGAGCCTCGTGACCGGCGCGGCGATTCTCTCGACGTTGCGGCGGAGCGCCGACCCGGCCCGCTCCATCTGGTCGAGGTCGCGGAAGATGCGGCCCGTCAGCATCCGCTCGATGCGGCGCTTACCTTCCGGCGTGACCTTGTCGCCGTTCAAGAGCGTGTTCCGCTCGCCCCCGGCGAAGACGCCGTCGGAGACGAGGCGGTTGACTACCTCTACGCCGCGCTCGTCCAGCACGGACGCCAGGGTCGCGCCCTCGCCGCCCGCCTCTATCTGCCGCGCCAGGTACTCGACGGCCTCGGGCGAGAGCTGTCCGGCCTCGGCGACGGCGCGCTCCTCGGGAGTCAGGTCGGTCGTGCCCTTCGCGTTCAGTTCCGTGATGGCCTGCTGCGCGAGGAGCGATGCGTCTTCCACTTCCCTGACGAGCACGGGCCTGCGCATGGACGCCAGTTCGCCCGCGTCCACGCCGTAGATGGCCGCCTGCTCGAACAGTGCCTTCCTGTACGCGCGCCCCGCCTCGCCCTCGTCCCTGTAGACGCGGTGCAGCATCATCGCGCGCGAGTTGCCGCCGAGGACGTTGCCGTCGGCGTCGATGACGGGCGGGCCGTTCTCGGCGGTCGGCGAGTTGTTGACGACGTAAGCGGGGTCGAACGCGGAGGGCTTCGACCGTTCTATGACCTGCTGCTGGTACTGCTTCTCGCGGTCGTAGTGGCGGTCGTTGACGAAGAAGTAATCGGGGTTCGGCTGGAAGCCGAACGGGTTGTGAGACGGGTGTACGTCCTCTACTTCTCGGACGGCGTAGCGGGCTGAGTAGGCGGTGTCGGTGCCGGGGATGCGGACGCGCGTTTCCTTGCCAGCAACAACTGCGTGCGTTGGCGGGCGAGGCTCGCGAAGTTGTCTCCGCTCTTCTGCGCTTCCTTCATTGGTCGCATCATCCGACTTCACGGACGCGCTGTCAACGCTTTTCTGCTCGGCGGCGGACGGCTCGATATTGGAGTCCGGGCTGACTCCGGGGCCGCCGGGCGCCTGACTCTCCGCGGACGCCGCCGGTCTCTGCCGCTCAGACTTGCTCGCTTCATCAACGCCCGACGAGGGGAAGCGCGCCATCTCGACGAGGAGCTGCTGAATGGGCGCGTCGAACTCGATGACCGGGATCATCTGCGCGGGGTCTCGGACGATCTTCGAGAGCCATTGATGGTGGCCGTCGGCGACGTGCGCGTCCGACGAAGTGATGAGCGAACGGTCAGGGCCCTCGAAACCCGTCGCCTTCTTCACCTTCTCGGGGCTGTAGTCGGCCTGGGAGGGCTTAAGCGAGTCGGCGCGAACCTCTATCTGCCGGTGCGGGATGCCGCGAGCTTTGAGGTACTGCACCATCGCGCCGCGGTGCTCGCCCTTGACCTGCGGCATCGACGAGCGCGGGATATTGGTGTCGCCCATCCCTGCGGGGAACGAGCGGAAGGTCGGGGAGGCGTCGGCGTCTGCCGCTTCGACGGCGCGGCGGATTTCGTCGTGCGCGGCGTCGCCCAAAACGTTTTGGGGACTGACTACCCCTCCCGCTTCAGAGGTATCAACACCGCCTCGCGGGCGTCCATTAGTCCGAGATACGGCAGGCCCTTCGGCGGGTCGGCGTACGAGTTGGCCCGCTTCTGGCTCGGAGGCTTCTTCCCGGCGCGCTCCTTCTGCGCCTTCTCTAACATCTTCCTCGTCTGCTCCGGCCCCTTCGGCTTGAAGAACTTGCCCGTCACGATTCGCTGCGACTTCTGCTTCGGCATCATTTGCTCCATTCACCGGGCGGTACAGTGCTTCAAACTCCGCCCGCGGGACGACGTACTGCTCGCCCTCGGGGCCGGTGACGAGGTAGTCGCCCGGCTCGCCGTGGTTCTTTCCTTCGAGGGTGTCGATGTCAACGGGACGGTCGAGCTGCTGCGCCTTCGTCGTCCCGGTCTTCATGTACCGCCCGGCCCGGCGCCCGGCACGACCGCCGACGGGCGCGTACGTCTTCCTGAAGATGCTCGGCTTGACCGAAGTGATACGGCCGTCGGGCTGCGTGACCTTCCAGTCGCCCGCCTCGGCGCGCATCTTCTGACCGTCCGAGGTCTTCCACTCGAAGGGCTCTTTAGAGACTTCCGCCGTGACCGGGGCGATCTTCTTGTACTCGACGGCAGGGGTTGCGACTTCGGCGGGCGCCGCCCGCTCTAACGCCGACCCATCTCCCGCAGCTCTCGTTTGTGCCGCTCCGTCCGGATGCGCCTGTCCCACTTGTTGAGTAGCCACAGAAGGGACAGGGCCGCGATTGTCACTAACGCTAGATACATTCACGTCCTCCGATATAGGCGCGGCCTTCGGCCTGATCTCAATACCGCGGCGCACACGCTGAATCGTCGCCTCGCGGTTGCCGTCACGTCTCGGGTCACGAACGACCGACACGCTGCCCGAGTTATTGTTGACCTTCAGCCGGCCGTCTCTGGTTCTGCCGACTATCTCCCCGCCGTCGATGTTGGGGTCGGAGTGGCGGATGACCGAGACCGTCTCAGCCGCTTGCGGCTCGCTGACATTCTGCGATTGTGCCGCAAGCGCGTCTCCGCGTTCTTCGCCCGCCTGTAAATCTTTTGCAGGAATACCAACGCTTGAGGGCTGCTGCTGTAAATTACCGTTCTCAGAGGTAGCAGTTTTCTTCTCATCGCCTATCCCAATCGCGCTTTCCGCCGCCGGTCTGGCGACATCCGAGAAATCAATAGCAGAGGGGGAAGCATTCACGGCCCCCGCCTCTGCTACGGCCTGCGAAGATGAGCCCGGGGTGGCCCCGGCGCTCGGCGCGGTGGACGTGTTGCCCGCGGCCTGCTCGCCTGCCGAACTGAGTAGCTCGCGCGCGGCCCCGCGCCTGTGAGGCCCGACCACGCCATCGGCCTCCATCCGCTCGATGAGCTTCGAGGCGTCGCCGAACCCGATGCGCAGTTCTCGCTGTAGAACACTTGTCGAGCCGCGGCCGGCGGCGCGCGTTACTTCGACGGCGCGCGCGTAGAGGTCGCTGTCGGCTTCGTTTAGGGGCAGGGCCTCCGTTAGGCCGCCTCCGATGTCAACGCCACCAGCTTTTCCTGCCAGCGCATCGCCAAACGAGCGATGCGCTTCCTCCTGCTGCGCGGACTCAAACTGTCCCACTCCCGATACAGTCGCATCGCCCGCGCCTCCTCGTTGTCGTGGAGGGACTCCACCTCCCATTTCTGTTTCATCGGCTCTCCTTCTTGCCGCCACCTGCGCAGGCATCACCTGTTGATTGGCTGCCTCGGGGAACTGCGCGAGGTCAACCTGGGCCTGCGCCTCCGCCGCCTCCGGCGTCGGGACGATTGACGTTGACAGTTCGCGCCCCTCGGCGTCCTCCGTCCTGAGCGCCGCCCCCTGCGACGTGTCGGCGACCGGCGCGACCTTGCCGATCAGAGCCTCGAAGCCGTTCTGGGTGACGTACTCGCGAACGCTCTGCGGCGTGTCGAGCCCGAGCGCCTTCGCCTTCGCGTCGTTGACGAACAGGTCGCCCTCGGCAAGATTCAGCCTCGTGAAACCTTTAGGCGTCGAGCGCGGCGACTCTCCCGGCGTCAGGAGCACGCCCACGCGCGGGGAGTCTTCGGCCGCCGCGCTCTTGAACTGAGCCCGCAGCGTCTGTGCGGACTCGGGGACGGGCGCCGCTTCAGGCCCCCCTCCTGACGCGGACGGCCCCGCCCCCGAACCTATCTCGGCGTGTCGGCCGCCGAACCCCATGTGCAGCGCGCTCGTCCCGGCCCCGAAGAGGCCGCCCGTCGCCGCCGCGACTTTCATGCTCTCCAGCGCCTTCCCAAGCGCCTCTCCCGCCTTTGGGTCGCGCTCGGCGGCGACGTTCAGGATCATCTCGCCCGCAGCCGTCTGGAAGAACTCCTGTAACGACTCCTCGGTCGCCTCGCGCCCCGTGTCTTTGAGGAAGCGCGCGAACGAGCGTAGGAACTGACCCGATGTGACGCGGTTGATCGTCCCGCCGAGGCCGAACATCTCGCTGGCGCCGACCGGCATGGAGGCGAGCGAGCCGAGCAGTCGGTCGCGGCCCTTGACGCCCTTCCCCGCCAGTTCCTTGTAGGCATCTCCGCCCTGCGACATGGCACCGAGGGTAGCCGCGAGCGCGCCCGACCCGCCCGAGAGGGCGCCGAGGACGAGGAGCGGGACGGAGGCGCCCGCGCCGCGTGCCACCTTCGCCGTGAACTCCGGCGCGAGGTCTCTGTCGTCACCGAGAGACGCCTCGATCTGGTCGGCGAGTTGGTAGACGAGGTGCGTGTCGGCCGCGTCGTTCGAGCCTGAGGGGACGAACTCCCGGCCCGTCGCTTTGGCGTCGAGATATCCGGCTGCATTACCCAGGCCACGAACAAGAGCGTGCATGGGCACGAGGCCCTCAAGGCCCGCCTCGGCGAGCACGGACGCCTGACGGGCCGCACCTGTCACCACGCCGACACCGCCGCGCGCCGCCTCCACACCGAGGCGGGCGACGTAGTCGGGCCACGACATGCCAGCGACGCGCGCTCTGCGCTCCACCTCACCGCGTGCCGAGCCCTCGCGCTTGACGACCTCGTCCACGCCGCTCGCCACGTAGTCATTGATGAACTTCTCGCGCTCTTCGGCCGAGGGCGGCGGCAGAGAGCCTTCCGGGTTGCCGAGTGCGGCGGCGGTCATAAACGCCCGCTCGGCGTCGCGGCGCAACTCCACTTCCAGTCCGGCGCGCGCGTCACGTTCCGCCTTTTCGGCGTAAGATTCTGCGAGTCGGCGGACGCCGGGACGGACATCGACGCCTTCAAAGCCCTTCGCCTTGAGTGCTTCAAAGTCTTCGCGCGAGATGGGCGCGCCCGTGTCGGCATACTTGAAGCCCGTGCCGCCCTCGGCGAGCGCGCGTTTCAAAAACTCTTCAAGGTAGTTACCTTCTAACCGCGATGTGCGGCCGAAGTGGCGCAGGTACTCTTCCGACGCCTGGTCGGGAGTCATCGGGGCGAGCCGGGCAGGGTCGAAGGGCACGGAAGCGTCACGGCGGGCGGGCGGGGATGCGGCTGATGCGCCGGTAAAGTCGTCCGCGATGTTAGGGATGGCCCGCGACTCGTAACCGACGAGGCGCCCGTTTTCGTAGCGCGGGACTTTGTCGAGCCGTTGGGCGTCCCGCGGGACGCCCAATTCGTCGAGCGTAGGGGATTCAACGTCCGCCGCGATGTTCGGTTTCGGGTCCGTAGTCTCAGGGTGCGCGGGCGCCGTTCCCTGCAATTCAGCCCTCACTTGGGCCGCGCGCCTCTTTGCCCGCTCGACGCGCCGCCGGACGGGGTTAGGCTCGACAATGGGCTTGTCGATGGTCGGCCCTGTTTTGGGCGTGACGAAGTCGGCCGGAGTCTGCGGCGCGGGGCGCTGCCCTTGTGCCTCGCCCGTCTCGGCGAACGAGTTGAAGTCGTTGACGCGGGGTCGGAGGTTAATAGTCGGCAGGGGTCGGGACGCGCCGTACCGTTCGGCCTGCTGCTCGTGCAACGCTTTCGCGTATGCCGTGGCGCTCTCAGGCGAGTCGAAGACGCCGAGGTGTTTACCGGTGCGCCTGTAGAGTTCGACGGCTTCATCGTCCGACATGATGCGACCATCGTCTGAGACGGTCGGTATCAACACCTCGCGGCCGTCCATATTTACCGACATGGAGCGAACGGTCGAGATGGTGTCGTCGGCGTTGCGAACGACGGGACGACTCGCAAGGTCAATGTTGCCCGTTTCTACCAAGCCGCGAGGTGTCGGCAGGGGGCGGGAAGCTTTCTGCCCGCCCCCTGCCTGCCCTTCACGCATGGTCGTAGCGGGTTGAGGCGTGGTTGATTGTTGAGGGCCAGCGGATGCGGCCGCAGGTACGGCCGCCGCGGGAACTTCTTCGCCGATTTGGAGCGCGCGGTAGCGGCTGACGCGCTCCTTTTGGCGACCGACAAACTCTTCGACGACGGACTGAGGCGCGGCCGTGGGGGCAGGTCGCAGCGCGGGCTCCGTTTCGACCTCGAACAGGTTCTCGGTATCGACGACCGGGGCGGTCTCTATGTCGAATTGCGGCCCCTGAGGCTTCGGATGCACGACGCCTGCGCGCCGCCCCTTCGAGATGTGGAGGTGGTCGCCGGTAGCCCTGCCCTGCCCCTTACGCTCGTAGGCGGCCCGGAGACCACGCGCCTGCGCCTCCCGAATGGCACGTGCGACCTCTTCCGGCGTCTTGTCGCGCGTGCGCAGGTCAAGGGCGCCGCCGTCGCCGTGGCGGCTTCTCGTTTCGTGGACGGCGGCCGAGTCGCGCCCCGACGTGACGGTGAAGTTGCGCTCGGCCGCGAAGTTGATGAGGTCTGGGTCTACGCCGTCGAGGCGGACGCCCGGCTTCGTGCGCGGCTTCGACGCGGGGGCCGGGCGCAGAGCCTTACGCCTCCGCTCCTCGTCGTCCGGCAAGGGCTCGGTCTCTATCTCGAAGAGGTTGTCGAGGTTAGCAGACATCAATCGTCCTTGAGCTGGATGTCGTTCTCGTCGAGCGCGTCGATGAAGGCGTCGAAGTCTGTCTCGAAGCCGAGGTCTTTGGCCCACACCCGTGCCCTGGCCTCGCTAATTCGGATGGCCCGGGCACGCTGCCCCGATGCGGTGACTTTGTCCCTCTCGGCCTGCACGCGCGCACGCACGCGCTCGGCCAGTTCCGCCTGCCGCTGCCGCATGGCGTCGGAGTGGAACTCCCGGCGCTCGGCGCGGTCGAGCACGTCCTTCTCTTTCCGGTACTTGAGGTTTGCAGCGGAGCGGTCGCGGAGGGACTCCTGGGCCGAGCGGGTCAACTTGATGCGCTCATCGCCCTGGTCGAGCCGGCGGTCGCCCTGCTTCAGTCTCTCGAACCCTTGAGTGATGCCCGCCTCGATGCGCTTGAGGTTGCCCTCGTTGCGCTCGCGCTCTAACTCGGGCCGCACGTCCTCGTAGGCCGCCCGCGCCTGCTTGTAGCCGATGTCGGCGAGCTTGGCGCCGAAGTCGAGCTGCGTGCCCCGGCGCGCGGTCTCCTGCTGCTCTAATCCGGCGGCCCTCTGCTTCTCGGCCTCGCGCCAGTCGATCTCGGTCGAGTACGGCTTGAAGCCACCGTAGAGCCCGCCAGTGACGGCACCGCCGAGCGCCCCCTGCAACGTCCCCGTGGCTCGCGCGCCGGTGGCCGCTCCCTGCAATCCTTTCTTCAGGACGGCGACGGCCCAGTGGTCGCGCGCTTTCGGGTCGGTGTAACCTTCGAGTTGGCGGCGGTACTCCTGCACGTCGGCGAGTTGGTCGCCCGTGTTATTCAGCTCGGGGCGGAAGATGTTGCGGCCGTCCACGCGCATATTCGGGAGCGTCCCGTTCTCCGAGGGCGGAACATAGGGGCCGGTCTGCACAGGCAGGGGTCTGAGGTCGATGACACCGGGGGCGGCAAGCTCTTCGACCGCAGCGGGCTCGGTGACGCGGCGGGGCCTGAGTGCCTGACGGCGGCGGCGCTCCTCTTCGTCTTCCTCTTCGTATGGCATCGGTGTCACCTCAAGCGGGTCGGGAGCCGCCCGGAATCTTCTATTAAGCCTCCCTCATGAGCCAGTCGGTCAGGATTCGGGGCAGCGCGCCCGCATCCTCCGGCTTTCGGATGTAGAGACTGGCGCCGCTCTCTTCGACGAGCGTGCTGCGTTCCACGGTCTGAGGGAAGGCGGTAAAAAAGGCCACCTTCGCCGCCGGGCAGATGCCCGTCTTCTCTGCGAGTCGGACGATCCGCGCCATCGTGAAGCCGTCGAAGTGCGGGAGGGCACAGTCGAAGACGTAGGCGTCGAAGAAGTCCCCGGCCGCGAGCGTGTTGAAGAGCAGCGCCATCGCCTCGACGCCCGAGGCGCGGAATTCCGCGTCAAAGGGGCAGCCGGCGAACGCGGCGCGCATCATGTCGAGCGTCGCCTCGTCGTCGTCCACGACCATCACGCGGGGTCGGACATGCGGCAGCATCAACGGTTCCTCTCCGGCGAGTCAGTACGGTGCAGGCGCGCCGGGTCGTTAAAGTCCGTCTCGGGGAGTTCGAAGCGGCGCTCCAGGCTATTGAAGGCCCGCTCAAGCGCTCCCAGGCGCGCCCACAGGCGCAGATTCTCCTGCGCGCAGTCGTTGCGGTCACTCACGGCCGTGTCCCTCTCGACGGTTCGTGTTTTCAGGGCTTCACGCAAGGTGGCGATCTCCGCGTCCCTCTCTTCCACCTTCGCCTGTCTCGACTCGGCCAGCGACTTGTAATCCGCGAGCGCGAGCGCCTGCGCCTTCTGGCCGCCGGTCTGGCGGTAGTACCAGATGAAGGCCCCGGTAGCCGCCGCGAGCCCGAAGAAGCCGAGCAGGCCGATGATAAAGTTGAGGCTGACGGTTCCGTCCATCTAGTCTCCGCGGCACCTTCGCGGGTGAGGTGCCCGCGTGATAGATTTGCGACCGCCGCGGGGGTTGTTTTGACCGACGCCCCTCGCGGCACAGGGTGGGTCGTGTTTGCAGCACGGCCCGCCCGCTCCCCTCCGGCAGCCGGTCAGGGCCCGGATAGGCGCGAGACAGCCTCCCGCAGCAGCCGGTCGTTCCTCTCGAAGACGGGCAGGAGCGCCCGGAGCTTCTCCTTCGTGTCGTCGTCGAGCGTGAAAGCGACGGGCGCGCCGCCGGCCCCCTTCAGTTCACCCTGCGCGATGACCAGTCCGTTCTTCGCGGCCAGCACGCCCAACTGAAAGACGAGCTTCGTCTCCCCGTTCTTCAGGTGAAGCGTGCCGTCGCGTTCGAGGTCGGCTGCGAGCTTGACCACGGTGTCGAGCTGCTCGGCGAGCGTTCGAGAGTCGGCGCCGTCGAGCGCGGCTTTGGTGAACGCCAGCGCGGCCGAGTTGGCGTCGAGCGCGGCGCGGGCGAGTGCGAGCGACGTGGCGGGCTCGACACGTCCGGCCTCGCGGAAGGCGCGGACGGTGTCGATCCCGGGCTCAATGGCGCGCGCGGCCACGGTGAGACCGGCTGTGACGTTCTTTGCGACGGAGCGCTTCTCGTCGGTTGAGCAGGCGCGGAAGCCGGTGGTGCTTACGACGAGCGCGAGCAGGCAGAGCGGTAAGATGAGCAGGCGGTGAATCTTCATAATTCAGTCTCCCGGTTTCTGTTGGATGGTGGTTACGTCTGACTGCTGGACGTTGGTCTGCGGCGAGGTGGTCTGCTTCAGGAGCCCGCCGAAGACGCCCAGCATGACGAGGAAGGCACCCTCGATGAAGGTGGTGTCCGTGCCGGTGAGCTTGAGCGCCATGTAGCAGAGCAGCAGGACGAGTGCGCCGCCGCCCGCGAGGAACTTGTCTTTGATTGCCCCGGTTGTAGAGTCCATCAGTTTCGCCTCGGTTAGAGTTCGCGAAGGGGCGACGACCAAGAAGGCTGCGACCGCCGCCCCTCCCCGCAACGGCCGCCAACCAATGAGCGGCCAAATCAAAAGCCCGCCCTGACTCCCGAAGGAATCAAAGGCGGGCGGGTAGAAGTCCTGTAGCCTCAGGCTCAGGCTTGCTCGCGGCTCGCGGCTCGGTTTTTCAAAATCGCCTTGAACGTCTGAATGTCGAGTTGGAGTTGTCGCTGCCGACGCTCAAGGTCGTGCGCAAACTTCGCCAACTCTGCGTCAGAGAGTATAGCAAACCCCGACTCGTCTACGACCTTTTTCTTCGTTTCTACTCCGCCCCCACATTCCATACAGACGACCTGTCCGACGCCCGTCGTTTTCGGGCGCGACCTGTCACCGCAACTACACCGAGGTGTCGGGCTCATCGTTGACATCTTTCGTTTAGACACAACTGACGGACGACAGATCGCTACGCCGCCTTTTTACTTTTCAGTTGCAGGAGGAGTTCGGTAAGAACGCCGATGCGTTCCATGAGACTTTCATCGTCTAAGTTGAGCAACCCGGCGCCGAGCATGTCGATAAGTTGGTTGACGTAGAACGCTTGACGCATCCCGCCCGACCGTTCGTTCACCTCAACCTGCTTCTTCGTCAGCCTCCGGCCTTGCATGTGTGAGAACGTGGCCTTCAGCGGGACGAGTACGCCCGACGCCGTGACCGCCTGCGTGCCCGCGATACTCTCAAGGCGTTCGGGGCGAAGTTGGAGAACGTCGGCAACGGACTCCCTTTCGATACCTAACTCCTTGGCGATTTGAAGAATGCGCGCGTGGTCGAACCGGGCCAGCCCGCGCCCGTGCCGCGCGTTCGCCTCAACGGCACGTAGGAAGAAGTCGGCGTCGTCTTTGACCGTTTCAAGGTACGCTTGCACCTCAGTGTGGCCGAGGCGGCGTTGCGCCCTGAAGCGGTGGAAACCGTCAATGATGCGGGACGTTTTGGCGCACAGTCGTATAGGCTCGAAGGTCGCGCCTGCCTGCATCGCCTCCATGTAACTACTCACGGTGGTGCCGTCAACAAGGTGGCGCGGGTAGAGCGCCATATCTTCAACAATTTTGGCGACGGGCACTTGGGCTAACTCAGACTGTCTTTTCACGTTGTTCTCCTTTTGAGACTGTGCTTTGCTGGGCTGTGCTGCGCTAAGCTTGGCTCGGCTATGCTAAGCTTCGCTTCGCTGCGGAAACTCAATCCAAGACCCTAAACCGTCCGAACCATCCGCCCCTTTCAGGTCGGAAGGCGCCGATGCCGACGTTTATACCTGCGTCTATCAGCAACATTCTCACCGTCTGCTCCGGCTCGCCGAGGGTCGCATCTTCTACGAGAAAGCAGAACGATATACGCCAGTCGGTGACCACCGGACGATGCACGATGACTCCCCCACCTTTAGGAATGACTGCGCGCCGTGAGTCGATCTCGTACTTGCCGATGGGCTGAGACTCGCCGTCAAACACGGGCAGGAAGTCGGCCGGGTCGATCTGAATGTGGGACGTGAACCGTTTAAGCGTAGATCGGCCGGCGCCCGGCGCCTTGTATTTGCTGGCGACCGAGAGCGCGCTATTGCGGACTCCTGTCGCCGGGAAGACGAGCGCCCCGATAGTATTACGGTAAGAGTACATCTCTGCCTCCTCTTCGGGTGTACGTTTGGCCGTCGTCACGCGACCGCCGCCCGGCTTTGGTGCCATCATCGCCGCCGGGTTCGCCATCATCAGCGGTGTTAGACCTTGAATCGTGTAGTTGCATCTGACTATGCTCATGTGCTTACTCCTGTGCTGTGCTGTGCCATGCTGAGCTTCGCTGCGCCACGCTTCGCTTAGCAACGTTGATGTCGGGCCAATTACATAAGCTGAACTTCCTCAAGAGCACGCGCCCGGACTCGAACCGGGGAGCGGGTCAAGCTCCAACTCGTCAAGGCGCTCGCGGAGGCGACGATTCTCCTTCACCAGATCGAGCGCGACGCGGTTCGCCTCTGTCGCGTCCTGCTTCCACGCCAGGCGCTCCATCATCACGCCATCGTTCGGGCAGGGCTCCGGCTCGGCGCTCGCGTCTACGCCGACGGACAGGTCGGTCGCGGACATGACGCGCTTGTGCAGGCGGAACGAACATTTCGGGCAGACCCAGTCGCCGGGGACGTAGAGGTGCTCTCGCTCGACCTCGTGCAGACGCTCCCACACGAGACGCGTCCATCGCGCATCGTCGAGCGCGTTGTGCGCCGTGCCGACCGGCGGCACGAGCTGGTAGAAGTCGCCCTCGAAGCCGATTTCCTCGGCGAGCTGCTTCACGTCTCGGGTGAGGAACGGCCAGCCCTTCGGCAGGTCGATCATGCGCCCGAACAACTGGCAGAGGGCGACGTGGTCGTAGGCCGAGTAGTAGCCCCACCATTCGGGCGTGTCGTCGCCGACGAAGGCGAGCAGGCGTGCACGAATCTCGGCGCTCGGAATCCACGAGGCGAGGCCGAGAGCCGTCCGCGCCCACCCGAACTCGGTCAGCTTGAGCGCGTAAAGACTCGGGAAGACGTTGGTCTGCACCCACTCGCTCGCGCGATTGAGCTTACATTCCGCGTTCTGAGCGTAGAATTCCCGCCCGTCCTCGCACACGGCCCCGATGCTGATGAGGTCGATGGTCCGGCCGTCCTCAATAAATTCACAGTCGATGAAAAATCGTTTTGCAGTCTTTGCGCTCATCCCTCTTCCTCCCCTTCCAACCGCCGCAGATGCTCGACGACCTCCGTGGCCTCTTCCTCCGTCCTGAGCGGGTGCGCCTCGTCAGCGTCGCGGGCGGCGAGCAGGCGCGGCGTCGAGGCGGAGGGCTTCAGCGCCCGCCAGTGTGCGAGCCGTTCGAGGTAGTGGTCGATGTGGGATTGCTGGCGCTCGTTCATAGAGCCATCAACCTTTCGATAGTTTGAAGGTAGGCATTCGGCACTCTCACGCCGACGCCCGGCATCTTGGGCCAACCCCAGCCGCGACACTCGTTCAACATTTGCGCGCGCGTGACCGGCTCCGAGAGCATCCGGAGCCCGTGGATGTCGATGAAGTAATGCTCATACCATTCATTGCTCGGGTCATCGCAATACTCGGCGTCTGTCGTCGCTTCACCGACGGCGACGACGGCGCAGACCGGGGCGGAGACGTACAGGGCGATGCGGTCACCCGCGCGGACGTGCTTACTCACTGTCCAGTTTGTCTCGCCCGCCGCAGCATCCTCGCGCAGCATGTCGTAGAACTCCGGGTTGGTGACCGTGATAAAAATGTGCTTCATCGTTCAAATCCTCCCCTCCCCCTACTGTTTTAACCCCTGCATAACAGGCACAACGGCCGGGTCGCGCGCCGCGGGCGCGAGGTAGCGCAGCCGGAGCAGGTTCTTAACCGAGTCGTCGGCGTTGAGCGCAGAGATGAGCCCTTCGCGGTCGGTCGCGACGTTGACGGAGAGGACGGAATCGACGTGGCGGACGGCCTCGGTGAAGGACATGAGGTTTTTAGGCTTGACGGGTTGGACGCCCTCTTCTCGCGCGAGCCGGCGCGCTTCGAGCCATTCGAGGAGCTGCTCGCTGTCGTCGTAACGGCCGTCGCGGGAGAGCTCAAGCCAGCCGGAGCCGAGCCCCTTCTCGGCGGCGTAGGCTTTTCTCAGCTCGTAAGAGTGACGAGACCTGCCCACACGCACACCGGCGTCAGCCGACTCGCCGTCGCGCTCGCGCGCGGTGTGTGTGTGTACCTTAGGAGGAGTACCTTCAGAGGGAGTACCTTCGGTGATCTCTGGTGACACACCCACCCCGACCTCTGGTGACACACCTCCCCGTTCTCTGGTAACACACCTCGGGCCTTCGACCCCGACCTCTGGTGACACACCCACCCCGGTCTGTGGTGACACACCTTCCGAGTCTCGGTGGAGGGCGATCTCGCGGGCGGCGGCGACCGTCTCCCTCCCGGCCCATTCCCTTTTGGGGAGCAGCCGGTAGACGGTCGGCTTGCCGGGCTGAACCTCCTTGTGGACGAGGCGGCAGAGGACGAGCACCTTGAGCGCGCGGCGGATCGTGCTCAAGGAGACCTCGAACTCTGCCGCCATCTTGGCCGCGCTCTCGAAGTGGCGCCCCGACTCTCCGGCCCGGCGCGCGATGCGCCCGTAGACGCGGAACTCGACGCAGTTGAGGCCGTAGTCGTCCAGCTCCCGGTGGATGAAGACGGGGAGGTCGTCGCGCCCTTCCCGGGCCACGGCCGTCATGGAGCGGCCGGCCTCGCGGCGAATGGTGAATGGTCAGGTGACATAAGGCGAAACCCCCGAGGGGAGACCGAACGGAAGTGCGCGAGGAAGGCCCGCGCGGGGGATGAGTGGCCCGAGCCGTTATGGTTCGGAATGATTGAGACGCCGTTATCTGACTCGGCTTCTTATCCCGCGGCGTCGAGCCGGACGACGTTCACGGCCTGCAAGCCCTTCGGCCTCTCCTCCACGTCGAACTCTACGCGCTCGCCCTCGACGAGCGTGCGGTAGCCCTCCATCTTGATTGCCGACTCGTGAACGAAGATGTCGCGGCCTCCGTCCGCCGCTTCGATGAAGCCGTAAGAATCCCTAAACCATTTGACCGTGCCGGTCTGTCTCTCTGCCATCGGGAGAACTCCCTTCAGTTAATCGACATGATTAAAAACGCGCGCGGATGGACGACAGGGTTGACCGTGCCGCGCCCGTCACACTCCCCGCAGTCGCCGCAGAACCGGGGCGTACGCCGGTACGTGCTGCCGCAGGCGTGGCAGCGGTGCAGGAGGGGCCGCGGGGAGCCGTCCGCCGCCATGAGCGGCTGGGCGAAGAGCGGGCCGTTGGGGCCGTCGGGGCGGCCGAGTCTGAACTGGTAGGCCATCAGAGGGAGCCTCCCAAAATGTTTTGGCCGGCGCGCAGCAGCTCACTCATCCGCAGGCCGTAGTCGGCAGCCATCAGCCGGTAGTAGCAGACCGGGCAGTCGCCCTCGACGTTGAGGAAGACGACGCCGCAGCGACGGCAGCAGCGCCGCGCCTCCGTGCGGGCCATGAACTCTGGCGGGATGACGCCTCCGACCTGCTCGACCTCCTCGGCCTGGCGCCTCGCCAACTCTTCGAGCGCCTGAAAGTGCGTGTTGAATTCGAGCCGCCCGGCCTCGCACTCGTAGCCGCAGGCGCGGAGCTGCTCGACGATCTCGGGGAGCGTGTAGTGCATCAGTACCTCCGCTTCCTCGGCGTCTGACGGCGCGCACGACCCGCGGGCGTAGTGTCGAGACACGTCCCGCACATGAGCGCGCTCTCCTCCTCGTCCATCAGGCACTCGGAGCAGACCCGGTCCCGCACTCCGAACAGACGAGCGCGATTGTGCCGGGGTCGTTGCATTTGGAGCAGGCGTCGCTCACTTCGCTGCCGCGTACCTCGGGTCAACCGGAGCGCAGTGCGTGCAGACGCCCATCATGGTGGGAACTTTGAAGCCGCCCTTCGCCTCGTAGTGGCAGCAGTTGTTGACGTACTCGACGGCCTCTTCGACGGTCAGCACCGTGCGGGCCATCTTGTACATCAGTTCCGGCTCGCCCTCCGCGAGCAGGATTACCGTCGGCTTGCCCGCGCCGACCGCGTAACCCGCCTCAAGGTGCGCGCTCCGGCCCGAGGGCATCACGAGCACGCAGGCGTCCGCCGCTTCGAGCGCGTCCATGTCGAGCTTGAACCCGGCCTCGGCTACGGGGTGCTTATGCGCCTCGCGCAGTTCCGCGGGCGTCCAGCTCTGCCAGTTCTCGCCAATGTCCGACCAGTGGAAGCCGTGGTTGCCGGGAGCCGGATTCTTGAAGTCGTAAACGTCGTGCCCGGCCTCACGGAGCGCCGCGACGACGGACGGTTGGAGTTGATTGCGCCACGATGAAGCTACGTAGACTTTCATAGAGTCACCGCCTTTCTTTAGGTAAGTGGAGGGGCCGCGTCCGCCAACGGGTTGGCCCCTCCGTGCCCTCTGCCTGACCGCTCTCGTCCGTCTCGCCGCCGTCTCATCCGGCACGTCTTCACCGGACACCGTTGCCGCCGGCCTGCGGCTCTTTGCTTGAGGCCCCGAGCGGGCGAACCGATCCAGCGCAGTCCGCCCGCTCGGCCTCGTCGCGTTATCTCGCTTCAGGTAAGACCGTCAAAGAACTCGGTTCAGGGGCGGCCCTACTGCGGCGGCGTCCAGCCCTGCCACGACTGCTCAACGTCGAGCCCGTACGAGCCGCCGTTGAGGACGTTGCCCGCCTGCCTGACAGCCGCCTGCCACGCCGTCCTGATTGCCTGCGGCAGTTCGTCCCACGCGGGCATCGGCTCGCCGCGGAAGTTCTTGTTACCCGTAGAGGCCGAGTAGGCGCGGTAGGCGCTCGCCGCCACGTCGCGCCACGCGGGGCCGGCCTGTGCGATGGAGACCTCTTCAATGGCGACGAGCTTGCGCCCGCCGTTAACGTCGTCGGCGATCTTCACGCCCGGGACGAAAGTCACCGCTTCCGCAGCGGCGTAACTGCCGTCGGCGTTGCGTTGCTGGGTGGTGACCTGGACGACGCAGCCGCTTGGCGTCTCCATCGCCTTCGTGCTCTTCATCCAGCCTTCGGTCTGACTGGACGCCTTGCAGAGCAGGCGGAAGAGGTCGCCGTCGCCGACGACCTTGATGTCGGGAACGTTCAGGCGCGCGCCTGACACGTCCGAGTTGTCTAACGTCTTCTCTGCGGTGGACATAAAGAACTCTCCTTCTCATCGAGTTAAAGAGGCGCGGTGAGCGGGCGGCCCGGATTGCCCGGCCATCGCCGTCATACTGCCGAAGCAGATCGTGGCGCCGGGTTGCCTTCACGTAGCGGGATGTGCCCGCAGACCGGCCGCCCACCTTATCTATGAATCATCAAACGCCTCCGCGGAACTCCGGCAAGGCCCCATCGGCTTCCCGGCCCCACTTCCACCTGCGGTGCCTATACTCCGTTGATTGCCAGCCCCTGTCGCGGGGACGGAGTTAGGTGGCTTCGGCTTCAAAGTCATCAGCCTGCGGGCCGGGCTTGATTCCGGCTCAGCGTGCCTAACTGCGCGTTAGGTCTGACCCTTCCATAGCGGTGCGTGTCCTTCCACGCTGCCGCAGGCTGAACTTCGGCCGATTGTCTCTAGTCACTCGTTCGGACATGTTGAGACTGCTCGGCTCTACACAGGTTTAGTTATCGACTTTCCTTCGTCGGCGTGCCTCACTGTTCCCGGTTGGCCGCAATCGCGAGCACGAGGCCCGTGGTGCGGTCGGAGGAATTGTTATCGCCGCTTTTACGGAGCCTTCCGTACTCCGTGGCAAATCTCAATTCAAAGAACTGGCGAGGGGGCGGGGCGGCGCCGTGGTCTGTTAGGCCCGTCGGGCGCCACAAGCTTATGGTTAACAGGCTCTCCGCCCTCGAAAGAGCCGGTAAGCTCACACCGTACCCCGCCTGCCGACCGCGGGTAGCAGAGACCTGCCGCGGTCGGCACACTCGAAAGAACTCGGTACCGCCTCACGCCGCCGCACTCGCCGACTTCGCCGCGAACGGCCGTATTTCCTCGGGCGGCACGGACAGCCCCCACTGGTCGCCCTCGCGCAGCAAGCTGAGCTGCGAGTCGAAGACGATGCCGTTGACCCGCTTCCAGGTGAACCAGCAGACGGCCTGCACTTGGCTGGCTAGAATGCCGAGCCGCATCGACGCTAAACGGAAGTCGTCCGCCACGGCCTCGTAGCGCCTCCGGCCCGCGATAACCTTCGACTCCGGCACCTCCTTCATCCGCCAGCGGCGCCCTGTCCAGACCGACACCATGTGTCCGTCGATAGTGACGACATGAGGCACCCACGGCTGCGTGATGTTCACGTAGAAGGAGCATATCTTCGGCCCCTTCGCGTGCTCCAAGAACGGCACGCCGGACAGGTAGAGGAGCGCGCGCTCGGCGCAGTGCCGGTAGGATGAGACCGTGAAGTCGGCGGCCCGCGCCGGGTCGGCGCCACCCTCGACCGCCGCCCGTCGGTGCGCCTGCATGACGGAGACGAGCGAGCGCAGGTTTCCGACGTAGTCGTTATTAGGAGAGAGCGCCGCGAAGGCTGCCGCCGTTTGTTCTAACGTGTAGCCGTAGTGGCGCCCGACCGCGGCCATCGTCTCGCGATAGTGAAAGTAGGCCGAGAGCCCTTCCGAGAGGTCGATCTCGTCGGCGCGGTCGAACGTCCGCATGATATTGTCGAGTCCGGTCACGCGGTCGCCTCCGAATCGAAGCCGAAGAACGTGTCCGAGCGCCTTGCCTCTTTCGCGCGGATGAAGCCTTCGAGGATGTCCCCGTAGCCCCTTGGGGTTACGCCCTGCTCGACCATCATCGTGAGCGCCGAGACGACGCGGCGCCGGTCGATGATGGTGTGGTGATTCTCCGTCGCCTTCTTCGGCCGGTTCGGGCGCGTCCGCTGGTGCTCCGCCGAGAGGCGCTGGAACCACTTCGGGTTTGCCGACTCGACGGCGCGCACCATGCCGCGGTCGTCCACGTCCGAAGGGATGAGCGCCACGCGCAGGCCGTCCGTGCGCAGCAGTTCGTCAAGCAGTTCCCGCGCGAGCGTCAGTTGGGCGGGTGTGAGCGAGACCGGGCGCCGCCTTGACTCGTTGCACCCGTCTATCGCGCAACGCTTCGAGCAGTACTTGAGCCGCCGCGGTGTGGGGACGAAGGAGGTGAAGCACAACGACCCAGCGCACATAACTTCACCGGCCGCGGCCTGCGGATTTCCAATCTCCGTTGTGCTTACTTGGGCTGACATCACGCGGCCATCAACTCGGACAGGTAAGAGAGCTTGTCGTAAGGCGTGACGGGGACGCCCATGTCGATGCAGTTCGATTTCCACGACTGGTACAACTCAAGCTGGCGCGGCGTGAGCGATTCGACCAACCGAAGGACGCTCGACTTGGGCGCCTTCTCTGCCCCCCCCCTGCGTTTCAATCTCGCCCGCCTCGACCGCTCGCCCCGCGGCATCAGGAACTCGCAGAGGCAGCGTGAGCAGCGGTAGGGGACGTGCAAGCGGCGGCACTCGGCCCGCGCCTCACGGCTGACTCTTGAGCTGCACTCGTCGCACTTCATCGGTACAACCTCGCCCTCGCCTCATCCTCCACCACTACCGAGTAGTAGACCTTCACGACGCGGAGCCTGCGGCCCCGGACGGTGGCGAGGTAGTAGAATTTGCGGACGGAGCGATTCACTCAGGCTGCCTCCTCCGCCTTCACGTTCTCGCCGATGCGCCTGCGCGCCATCTCCGCGTACTCGGGATTTAACTCCGCGCCGACGAACCGCCTGCCGAGTTTGGTCGCGACTTTGCCCACGGTGCCGGCACCGCAGAACGGGTCGTAGACCAAATCTCCCGCACGACTGCCGGCGAGGACGCAGGGCTCGACCAGTTTCTCGGGGAAGACGGCGAAGTGGGCGCCCTTATACGGAACCGGATTTACCCGCCACACCGAACGCCGGTTCGCCATCTCGCCTGTCAGGAACTCGCGGTAGTAACCGCCGAGTGCTGCCTTCGCTTCGGCGGCGAGCTGCTGTACGCGTGGTTCGTTGCGGCCGGTGCCTGTCTGTGTCGCCTTGTTCTTCCCGGCGTCGGTCAGACCGGCGGCACGGACGGCCGCGAGATGTTCGTCGGTCAGGCCGCGCTCACGGGCGATTTCGAGAGCGCGAGCGTACTGCGGGCGTCCGCCGAGGTTGGTTCCGCCGTTAGAGGCTAGGCCGGTGAACCCACGATCCCGCCGCCGTCCGTTGCCGTTCGTGCGCGGATCCTTCAGGGTCGCGGTGGCTTTGGGCTCCTTGATGGCATCGGCGTCGAAGTAGTAGCGGGGGGATTTGGACAGGAGGAAGAGGTACTCGTGAGACTTGGAGCAGCGGTCGCGCACGGACTCGGGCATCGAATTCCCTTCGCGCGTCGCACCGCTCGTGCCTTTGGCCCAGATGATGTCCTGACGTAAATACCAGCCGTCTGCGCGCAGGGCGAAGGCGACCATCCAGGGGATGCCGATTAACTCTTTCGACTTGAGGCCGGTCTCTCTTCGCTGCCGCCCGATGCCGGTCTGGCCGTGCAGACCTTTCGCGCACTTGCCGCCCGACGCGCCGCCCCACTTCGTATCGTTTGCGTATGAGTCGCCGAGGTTGAGCCAGAGCGTCCCGTCAGGTCTGAGCGCCCGGCGCACCTCGCGGAAGATTTGGACGATGTGCTCAACGTACAGATCGGGGGTCGGCTCAAGGCCGAGGTGCCCGCGCCACGCACCACACGCCTGGCACTGACCGCCGAGAGATAGCACCTCCCCGCGCGCGGCCTTCGACGCCTGCGCGCCGCGCACGCCTCCGAAGACGCCCGAGCCGTTGTCGGCCTTGCCGACCGTGCTGCGGTCTGGCTTCGAGCGCGAGCGGCCGAGGTCGGCGAAATCGTGCGCGCAGAACTCCGACCCGCCCCACGTCAGGGGCCCGGTCTTATAGTCGCGCAGCCCGTAGTAGGGCGGGCTCGTCACGACACACTGCACGCTCTCCGCGGCGAGTCCCCGCGTGACCTCCAAAGCGTGCCCGACATTTATGAAGTAATCGCTCACCACTCGAACCTCAGCAGCAGCCTCACGGCCTGCCACGCTGTCTCAAAGATGAAGTGGAGTCGTCGCATCGGTAAAAAATCGGGGCGAGGCGTCAGGCGGCACGCTCTGCCGACTTCAAGGTCTCGCGCCAGTCCCACACGTCGTAGCCCGTGCGCTTAAAGCCGTAGGCGGCAATTAAGCAGTCCTTCGGGTAGTGCCCGATGGCGCCGTCAAACGAGAGCCGTCCTTTGAGGAAATAGATCAGAGCGCGGTTGTGCACATGATCCTGAAACCAAGCCGTGCCGGTAGAAGCAGGCACCAGTAGGAGAATGCGCCCGCCGCGCGCCCCTTCTTGGTGGCACTTACGCGCCCACGGCCCGATCCGCGCGAACGGAGGGTTCAGCCACAGCAGGCCGGGGAGATAGCCCCAGGGGATCGCCAGCGAGTTCATCACGGGGTTGATGTGCCTGCCGGCCTTGGCGTTATCGGCGGTGGCGGCCAAGTCCCAAGAGATAGCGCCGAACTTCAGTTCCACGGAGCGGATGAGATCGCGCGGCGTGCCGTAGTCCTGCCGACTTTGGCCGGGGCGCTGTAGTGGCATCGTCAGTGTCATAATCGACTCTACCCCCGACTTACCGACTCTTCCCCGCCATCTCTTCGAGCTTCCGTTTGTCACGTTCCAGCTCGTAACCCTTCTCGCACCACTCGCCTTTGGCGCACGGGTCGCAGATCGAGACGTGGGCCTCCAACATCTCGTGCGCGTCCCGGCGCCAGCGGCGTAGGGTCTTCTCGTCTGGCGGCAAGAGGATGCTCATGAGCTTCACCTCAAAGAGGAGGCGTGGTATAAGCTGCCGCCATGATTGGAGATATGGAGACGCCGCCGTGTAAGGGAGTGATGGATATTCCGTAGTTCACGCCGTCTCCGTATCGAGCAGCTCGACCGTGCTCTGCACCTCGTTACCCCACACGTCCCAGCCCGGTCTCCGCTGGAACATCGGCGTCACCGGGCGCGCGAAGAGTTCGAGCCGCGGCCCGTCGCTGACGCTTTCAATTAACCGGTAACTCTCCTCGGGCTTCTGCGAGTGCCTTCCGACGTTGGCGAACAGCGCGGTCGGCTTGCACCGGGCGAGGTTGAACTGGCACCGCCCCTTGTAGCCGAAGAGCATCGTCTGCGTGCGGTGCTGAAAGTAGGCGCCGAACCCCTGCGGCTTGACCCACGTTATCGGGGCGAGATACTTGAACCCCCACGCCCGCATCACTTCAAAGCCCGCCTCTAAAAACTGGTTCGTCGTCCACAGCCAGAGGTGGCAGCCTTCGGCAGCGAAGTCGGCGACGGGTAGAGCCTTAATCTCCCCAACCCACATGGCCGGATAAGGCAGTTGGCGCGGAGCGGTCGGCCTCGTCCTCTGCCGCCCGCGCATCGCCTGCGGCCACGGGGGGTCTGCCAGAATTGTTCGGTAGGCTGTCATCTCTCGCCGTGTTCGGACATAAGAAGGATTAGCGGGCGCCCTCAAACTCAATAATTGATTCCAGTACCTCACGCTCAAGCCTGTAATCGTCCGCACCTCTCGCGTAGTCCAAAGCTCGTCTGAAGTAGCGCGCGGCCTTCGCGTACTCACCCCTCACGGCGTAGGCACGCCCCGCGTTGTGGCGGACGGCCGCGCAGCCGCGCAGATAACCGGCCTGACGGTGATGATCGAAGGCGAGTCGGAAATGGGAGAGCGCGTGAGACGTGCGGTTGGTCTCCACGAGAAGCAGACCCATCTCGTCTTCGTATTTGGCCCGCGGCCTGCCCGAAAGTTTTTGCGCCACGAAGAACACGTCAGTCAGGCGGTCTAAGGCTTCGACGTACCGCCCCTGAACGGCTTCGACAATGGCCGAGTCCTTCGCCCACCGGACGCCGCCCTCGTCGTCTCGCGCCAGCATCTTCTTTTCGCGGCAGAGGCCGGCGGCGCGGGTGAAGTCTTTGTGGTCAAGAAGTGTGTCCAACAGTGCTGAAGCGGAGTCGGTAGCTGTGTTAGGATGCGTGACTTTGGCGGCGTATCCGCCCAACTCAACCACCTCGACCAAAGGAGAATGTTCAATGAAGAGACTGCTGGGAATCCTACTGTTGGTGAGCGTGTTCACCGTCGCCTCGTTGGCGCAGGAAGGCGGCGGGACACACGAGACGGGCGGCGGCGCGCAGCCCACCCCGACCCCCTGCCCGACCGGAGAGGTCTGCGGCGAAGGCGGCGGGAACTCGTCCGCCGCCGCGGGCGGCGAACTCGTCGTGACGATTGTTGACGGCGCGGTCTTCATTTACTCGCTACTCCCGTAGCCGCTGCCCCGGCGGGACGGCGTCCCCTGCCTCCCTTTAAAGCCTGAGACGCCGCCGTGGCCCGCCGAGCCTCATCCCGCATTCCTCAAGTGACTGGCCTGCGGGTAAACAGTCCGCCGTAGCCGCCCCGACAGATGCTCATGCAGTCGTCGCATGGCGTCCTCCCTGTCCTCATCCGACCCGAGAAGCGCCGTAGTCAATTTGTCGCAATACATCTTGGTCGTGAGGTCGTCGGGCTGCTCGATCTTCGCTCCCGCCTTCGGGCTGACGAGGGCCGCGTCCGACTCCAACGACTCGCGGTACTCTTTGGCCGCATCGGGGTTGCAGAGGCAGAGGCCGCGGTGCAGCTCGCGCCCGTACGCCAGATGGTCGGGCCGCTCGCTCGCGGCGATGGCATACAAGTCCGTCTTGGAGAAGAAGGTGAGGCTTTCGAGTTCCTTGATGCGGCCTTCAAAGGCCCGCATCGTGAACTCCGAGACCGGCACTCGCGTTGGAAACATTTTCGATTATTCCCGTAGAGAAGCTTGTCCGTCCCGTCGTACCCTTCAGCTCGGTCGGGGGCGGAAGGACGGTATTGGGGGGGGGCTAGGCAGCGGCCTCCGCGGGTTCAACTGCCACCTTCCGCGGCTGGGCTTCGCGCCCGACCTGCGACACGCACACCCCTAAGTAGTCCGCAAGCAGCTGGCGCACTTCTGGGTAGACGTAGGGCGCGCGGCGATGAATCACCCTCGATAAAACCTGCTCGGTAATCACCAATTTGGGCCGCGCCGCCTGCCACTCACGCGCCAGCCCCGCCAGCGTGTCGCCCTTCCGCAGTATTTTGATTTTGATTTCCGTGGCCGAAAGTGCCATATTCGCTCCTTTGCGTGGCTCGCCTTTGCGAGTGACGTGTAAGAGTATTCTGAATAATTCAGAATGTCAAGCGTAAACTTTTCATGGCCCGACCAAGAAAAAGTAAGCCAGTTATTCCGTTAACCTATGGAGACGCGCTGAAATGTGCGCGCGACGCTATGGGTTGGACAACGCCGCAACTAGCAGAAAAGACAAAAATTGATGCCAGCAGCATTACTAAATATGAGACTGGGCAACAGTTGCCGCCCGAAAGCAAGAATGAAATCCTTGAAAAGTATTTAAAAGTATCACTGCGTAAGGAATGGGAAGAGGTTAAGCCTTATTGGGATGAATATTTAGAAAATAGAAAGGCCAAGAAAGAGTTAGATGAGAGCGAAAGACAGCTATTCAGACTCTACGACTTCCTGACGAAATTTTTTAGCGACTTATTTCCCGACCTACCGGAACTTCCCAAAGAATTGGGAACTCCGACGGTATCGGAAATCATCAAGAGACTCAGAGAATGGCTGGAAAATTCGCAGGGCACCTTGCAAGAAAATACTCATAGACAGCCGGCCGCGTCTACGGCTAATCTACCCAACGTCCGTAAATTTGAACCCCAGGCCGGTGACCCGCGCGTAATGCCCGAAGAGGCATACCGCGACTCGCACACGGCCCGGCAGGTTCGACGCAAGCGCCGCTAAAACAACTCCCTATCCACTCTCCCCGATAGCATTCGACTCCACAGAAAGGAGCCAGAGTACCCTTGTCCCATACCTCAACTGGCACATACGGGTTCGATTCACCCTATGCGCAACAACGTCCACTTCATCTACCGATTTCCCGGCGTGGAATTCGTCATTCCGCCCGGCTCGTTACCTTCCGATAAATTTCAACCCGTCCGCGTTTACGACAACTCCCTGCAAAAAATAGGCGTCTTCGCGGGCGACCTGCTGGCGGCCAACCTGGCACTCGAACCGGATGACGGACGGTTCTCTTACGTCAAAACTCCGCAAGAGTTTTTGCTAGGCTACCCGTTTAAAAAACCTAACGGCCGGGTAAAGGTGGAGCGCGTATGTCACGCCCCCTGCTGCCCTCCGCTGTACTTGCAGCCTTCCGATCTGCTGGCCGTCGCCCCGGTGGTGCGCCTCTATCGCCACAGGCACGGCATTTCCTACAACTACTGCCTCAACGAAAGGAGAGAGGAGCTATGGCGGGGGGCATGAATCCCTTCGACTTCACACCCGAGGACGAGATGGACTTAGACAAGCTGGACGGGTTGCCGTTCGGCGCCATCCTCGTTGACGAGGAAGGGACGATAATTTTCTATAACGAGCGGGAGGAGCAATTGTCCGGGCATACCCGTGAGAGCGTACTAGGAAAGAACTTCTTTACCGAGGTGGCCCCGTGCGCACAGGTCAGGGAGTTCTACGGCGCATTCAAGCAGGCCGTCGGGCAGCTCGGCGTGATTGCCTCCTTCCGTTTCCACTTTCCGTTGCCGGGCCGCCCGCGCGACGTGCAGATTCAACTGGTCAGTTTCCGGCACGGGGGGCAACTCCTCTGCCTCATCATCGCCGGGGATGTAGTCACCTAACACCACACCGGAGGGCGTCTGGCCGGCGCCGGGCGCCCTCGTCACAATCCTTGCCTTCCCTCTCTGTTCCGGTATAGAGTTCCGTCCGCCTGAAAGGAGACTCCGTGCGCCTCCCGCTTTCGTTGTGCCTTATAGCCATTCTCGCCTACTCTGCCTGTGCCAGCGGCGACACGGGCGCTGGTATAGCAAAGTCCACGCCGAGCCCGTCCCCATCCCCGGAAAAAGACCCTCGCGCGGAATCCGCCTATGATGAATCTCTAACCCAAGAAGAGGAAGAGCCGAAAGCTCGGCTGCGGGTGCGTGAGATGGTGATAGAGCGCGCCGGCCTACAGTTCCCCGGCTGGAAGGTGGAAGGCGTCTCGGCGCTGGCCTACACCGGGACGCTCTACCTAGTCGCCGTAGACCTCTCCCGTGGACAGCAACGCCAGACAGCGAATTACGTCGTGCGCATGTATATCACTCCCGGCAATGAATCCTATTGGAAGATCGACGAGATGACGGCAGAGTTGAGTCAGGCGCTCGCGGGCTGGACTTATTTGGAATATCAAAAGTTGCGCCGAAAGAACGTAAGCCTTCGGGGCCAGCTCGACGAAGCGAGAGGCGGCCAGTGAAGTTCGTCGCGTCTCTGGCGCTTTCCGCCGCCATGCTGAGCGGCTGCACTAAGCAGATCGCGCCCCCGGCCCCCGTTACGGTCACAATCGGCGACGGCAATGCTGCCCTCACATACGACTGTAGCAAGTTCCAGCCTCTTGCAAAATCGCACGAACAGATCATGATTCTGCGGCAGCAATCCACGGAGATCATCCTCAAGGCAAGGGGCGAGGGCGACCTAGCCTTAGCCCGCTCCCTCAGATCGGCGCGCGAGCTGCGAGACTACCGCCGAATGGAAGAATTGATAATAGAGTTTGAGTGTGCCGCTACGCAGCGAGCAGCTCAACGCCAAAACCAGCCCTAGCCAATCCCGCAGATATAAATAACCTTCCCGCCAATTATTCCGCTTGACATTCTGAATTATTCAGAATAATATCCGTCCGTCTCGCAAAGGCGAGCCAGCAGCTAAGACTGAGCCCAACGAAGGAACCGCACGATGAACGAGAGCAACACCACCCCGCCCGCCACCTCCTCCCACAGAGACGCCGACACGGCGCCGGGGCCGGGACTGCGCCACGCCATCGGAGTCGAGATCATGGGTTGGCGCGCGGTAGACGCCGAGCCGGATGAAGACGTTGGAACCGTCGTCACGCTTCGGCAGGGCGAATGCCTTCGCGGCGAGCCTTGCAACGTGGATGGGCGCGGCTTCTTCGGCTATGCATTCGAGGCGTGGCGACCCGACGAGTGGATAAGCAACGCGATGGAGGTTGTCGAGAAGCTAAAGGCGGGCGACTTCTGGCCGTCGATGACCTACAAGTCCGGGCCTCTCGTGACCGGCGGTACCTTGCGGCCCGCGTGGCTCGCGCGCTTCCGATGTGTGCGGGGCGGCACTCGCGGCGACCACTACGCTGCCGACGAGTCGCTTGCCCTTGCCATCTGCCGGGCAGCGCTCTCGACCCTCGCCGAAAGGAGTTCGTAGCCCATGTACGGCAGAGCCCGCACCCGCCCCTCCCGCCATAACTCGGTCAGCCGCAGCGCCTCGATTGCGCGGACGGTGACGAGCGTTCGGGTCACATGTATGGGCGATCTACCTGTCGGCGAAGAGTCAGTCTTCTACATCGACAACCCGTGGGGGCCTTACTGGTCGGCGCGGGCCAATAAGTACGGCCGGACGTGCGCGGGCACCGGCGACACCAGGGAAGAGGCGCTGGAACGGGCTCGCGCCGTTTGCGACGAGCTGCACGAGAGGGACATATGAGCATCAACACCTTCAAAGCCTACACCCCCGAAGAACTCCGCGACGCGCTCATGTCCGAGCGGGACATCGACGCGGACGTGGCGGCGGACGCCTGCGTCGCCCTCTGCGAGATCGTCGCGCGGCAGGCCCGGCAGATCGAACTCCTGCAAGAACAGGTGTCGCAGCAGCAAGTCTTCGTCTCACGGCTCCGCTACTTAGCCGGCGAGACCGAGGTGGACGAGTTGGAGGAGATGGCGTTGGCGGCGGCCGGCGCCGGGAGGTGAGCATGTCACGAGTCAACGTCGCCGAGGCCGTCGAGCGCGCCCGGCAAGAGATGATCGCCACCTACGGCAAAGAGGAAGTCATGTTCCCGCACGACCTGCTTACGGACGAAGAGCGGGAGGCTTACTACGCCGACATGCACGAGCGGTCGGAGCAGGCGGCGGCCGAGGAGTATCTCGCGCAGAGGTTTGAGGAGCACGGCGACTGTCTGCGCTGCGGATACGAGCACGACCCATCGCTCCCCTGCCCGCCCGCGATGACGGCCCCGGCCGAAGACCGAAGGAGCCTGCTGCGATGACGCGACCCGAGCTAATCGACAAGCTGCACGTCTTAGCGAAAGAGGCGCACGAGGCGGGCCAGTTCCACGCCGCCGGTATTCTCTACACCATCTGCGGCAGATGATCGCGGAGAGAAAGTCAAAGGTTGAAGAGCTGCGGCTGCTCGCGGCCGCGTGAGGAGACTATGAGCGACAAGATCGACTTTGTAGACGTTTTCAAGTACACGCCGGAGGGTATCGTGGCGTCGGAGCGGGCGGGCGGGCGGGCGACGGCGAAGGAAGAGAAGTTGCCCCGTCAGGCACTCAAACACCGCGAGAAGTTGGAAGCTCTCGGCTTCGTCTTCGGCGAGGAATTGGGGCCGATGTCCACGGACAACACCGGCCTGATGTTCGTCGCGTGCAAGCTCCCCGAGGGCTGGGCGAAGAAGCAAGACCCCAACGACCCGTACGGCCGCGGCGTCTACGTCTTCGACGACAAGGGCCGCAAGCGGGCCTCCATCTTCGTGAAGCTCGCAGGCTACGACAACTACTGCTCCATCTCGTTCCTGCGCCGCTACGAAGTCGAAGAGTTGCAGTGCGACGCCGAGGGGAACGTCGTCGGCCACTGCGGCGACCCGACGCACTCCCGCTACGCGCTGGTAGACCAACGCACTCCCTTCGAGATTATCGGCGAACTGCTCCCGCATCCGAAGTGGCGCGAAGACCGCGAGGAGGCAGAACGGCGCTCCGACACAATCGGGCGCGCGGGTGAGGCGACCGGTCAACGACTGCTCGAACTCTACCCCGAAGCGCACGACCCGTTCGCGTATTGGGATTGAAAAGATGACCGTCACCGACTCCACCCCCTGCGCCAACTGCGGCTGCGCCTTCGAGCGTCACGCCGGATTCCACGACTCGGGCCTCGGCGGGGACGGGTCTTACGTTGACCTCGGCTGCGAGTGCGGCTGCGGGGAATTTGAACCGGAGGATGAGATGAACAAGAAACTCATGGCCCTATTGGCTACAGCAGAATTGGACGATGACCAGCTGAGAGGGCTCACGCGCGACCAGCTGAGAGGGCTCACGCGCGACCAGCTGAGTTGGCTCACGCGCGACCAGCTGAGAGGGCTCACGGGCGACCAGCTGAGAGGGCTCACGCGCGACCAGCTGAGAGGGCTCACGCGCGACCAGCTGAGAGGGCTCACGCGCGACCAGCTGAGTTGGCTCACGCGCGACCAGCTGAGAGGGCTCACGCGCGACCAGCTGAGAGGGCTCACGCGCGACCAGCTGAGTTGGCTCACGCGCGACCAGCTGAGAGGGCTCACGCGCGACCAGCTGAGAGGGCTCACGCGCGACCAGCTGAGTTGGCTCACGGGCGACCAGCTGAGAGGGCTCACGCGCGACCAGCTGAGTTGGCTCACGGGCGACCAGCTGAGAGGGCTCACGCGCGACCAGCTGAGTTGGCTCACGGGCGACCAGCTGAGTTGGCTCACGGGCGACCAGCTGAGTTGGCTCACGGGCGACCAGCTGAGAGGGCTCACGCGCGACCAGCTGAGAGGGCTCACGGGCGCAGGCGCGCCAAAAGTTGAGCGCCTGTATTCGCGAATGGCCGCAGAGATAAAAGCCGAGCAGCGGCGCCTTGACCAAGCGACCTTCGGCCCATCCTTCGACCCCGGCGAGAACCTGTGCAAGACGCCTATGTGCATCGCGGGGCACACGGTACATCTCGCCGGCCCTGAGGGCTATAAGCTCGCCGCCCGGCTGGGCTTTGCTGGCGCAGCCACCTTGATTCACCGCGCCTCTCGGCCTGACGCCGGACTGCCCCGGTACGATGGCTACCCTAACGAGTGGGCGCTGGCTTATATCGAAGCGCGGGCCAAAGAAGAGGCGAAGCCGGCGAGCGAGACGGAGGGCTAGGGGCAGCGTGTCCACCTACACCTCCACATCCCGAATCGAGCACAAGGTCGATGTCACCGACACCATCGACCCGCTGATGGCCAACCCGTGCGTGACCCACGGCCAGCCGCCCCGCTTCTACTGCATCACCTGGGGGAGCGGCAAGAAGCGCCAGCGGGGCGCGACCGCCGAGTGTGTGAGCGTGGATTGTTTGTGTTTCGAGACGCTGCTGTCGGACGTGCTGAACAAGTGGAATCGTTTCAACCCCCGAGGAGAGTGACCATGCCAGAGATGACCGAGACTCAAAAGAAGTTCGTTGAACTCGACCACCGCAAGGCCGAGTACAAACAGTTCCTCGAAGAGTACAAGACCGCGACCGAGGCGCTCATCAGTGAGATGGGCGTCGGTAAGTTCTTCCAGGATGAGACCGGTATCGTCTACCAGACCGCCGAGTGCGACGGCCGCTTCGTCTACTTCGACCGCTTCACCGTCCACCGGACGCGCCGCGAGGGCGAGGCTAAAGGGTCTCTGTCGATGAAGGCGGCGGCAGAGGCCGGCTTTCAGGTGAAGGGGTAGCGATGAAGGTTCACGCGACGGGCCGGATGCTCAACACCCCGCAGGAGACGGTCAACTACTTGACGTTCTCTGCGGAGGACGACGACGAGCGGAAGATTTTATCCCAACTGTTCAGCGCATGGCAGGCGGGCTCACTGGCAATGTTACTCGGGGAGCAAGTCGATCTAGACAGCGCAGCGCCGTCTGACAAGTGTCGCCGCTGCACCGACTGCGAAGGCGAAGAGCACCACTGGATGGTGGAGTGCGACGACGACCGCCCGCAGGGTGTCATGGGTTGCAAGCATTGCCTCGCGACCCGCCCGATCACGGACGCCGATTTGGAAGATTTCGACTGACGCCACCCGCTGCCGCGTAAGCGGCCCTGCACTGACAGAGGTTCATCATGTCCGACTTCATTAAAGAGGACTTCTACCGAGCCGCCCCCGACAACACCGTCCGCGACGGCTACGGCAAAACGGTACTCACCTGCGCAGACGAGGCCGAGGCCGAGCGATTGGCCTGCGCCTTAAACATCGCCTTCGCCCGCGGCGCCCTGCGCGCCTTCACCGTCGTCTTCACGCCCGAGCAGCTCGCGGAGGCGGGCGTCGTATGAAGGCCATTTCATTAACGCAACCGTGGGCGACGCTGCTCGCGCTGGGATTGAAGAAGTGGGAGACGCGCTCATGGCAGCCGCACTACCGCGGGTGGGTTGCTATTCATGCGTCGAAAGGCTTCCCCGGATGGGCAAAGGAGATCATCCGCTGCCCGCTTGAATATCCCGAGTTTCACACCGCGCTGGCGCCGCTTGGCTACACCGACCCGAGCCACCTCCCTGTCGGGCAGATTGTTGGCGTCGGGAAAATCCTGCGCTGCGTGCCGACCGTCATCCTCAATCACGATGTGGAGTACACCGGCACAATATCTAAGGTCGAGCGCGCATTCGGGGACTACACCAACGGCCGCTGGGGTTGGCAGATCGCCGGGGCACGGACTATCAAGCCCGTCCCTTGCCGTGGCGCCCTTAGCCTGTGGGGCGTACCTGAAGATATTGCGACGCTCGTCCGCGAGGCAGTGAAGGAGGCCGCGTGAAGTTCACCCACGGCGAAGACTGGAAGCAGAAGATAGCGCGGCAGGAGCGAGTCACCCGCAGCGTCAGTGCCGGCCTCCGCTCGCGCTACACCTCGCCGACCGTCTCCCCGCTCACGGACGAAGACCGCCGCCGGGTGGACGAGGCGACGCGCTACGTCCGCTTCCGCGACATGGTTTTAGTCGCCAACGGGGCTCCCGTCCCCGCACCGTTCCACAAGTCCTGCCAGTGAAGGAGAGCCCATGCGCTTTAACCCAGACGAGTACGTTTCGGTCGCCGAACGTATCGAGAAGTTTTACTCCAAATTTCCGGAGGGCCGCATCCTGACGGCCATCGTCGAGCAGGATGCCGAGCGCGGCTACGTCATCTTCCGCGCCGAGGTCTACCGCGGCACGCTGGCCGACATGACGGTCGAGCAGCCCGCGGCGACGGGTCACGCCTCGGAGCTAAAGGGCGGCAACGGCGCCAACTCCACTTCGCACATTGAGAACGCCGAGACTTCGGCAATAGGCCGCGCGCTCGCCAACCTCGGCTTCGAGGTCAAGAGGCAGGGCGGCGGCAACGGCTCGCGCGGAGGGGCGCGCGAAGCGAGGCGGGCTGAGCCTCAAGGGGCACAGGCTCAGCCCGCCAACGGCGCGGCATCCCTCGAAGAGCGCAAGGCTGAGGCGGCACACATCGTCGCGGCCGGCGGCGTCGAGGAGATGGTGGCGGGGGAGCACTGGAAGGTGAAGGCCGCCGGCCCGGGCGGCAGGCCCGTGAACTACCCGGTCACGAGGAAGCCCGGCGACAACTTCGCCGCCTGCGCCTGCCCCGACTACCGCGCGCACGCTGACGCCGGGGACGCCGGCTACAAGTGCGTCCACAAGCTCGCCGTCGTCGAGTTCACGGGGGCGAAGAAAGCTTAGCCGCACATGGAACAGTTAGCCCTCATTGATAACCGCCTTGACGTGTGGTCTTACGGCGGGGGCGTGCAGACGGTGGCCCTCGCCGCCCTGATTAAGTCGGGCAAGCTTCGCCGGCCCGACCTGGTGATCATGGCCGACACTGGCCGCGAGCGTTCCAGCACGTTCGACTACCTGTACGAAATCATCGCGCCCGAGCTGGCGACAATCGGGTTGGCCGTCGAAATCGTGAAGGCCGAACAGTATGCGACCGTCGGCCTGTTTTCGAGTAAAGGGCATGTACTAATGCCCGCGTTCACGGACTTTAACGGGAAGATAGGGAAGCTGCCGACGCACTGCTCTAACGAGTGGAAGACGCGAGTCATTCACAGGCGACTAACGGAGCGGCGCATCGACAGCGTTCGGATGTGGCTCGGCATCTCCGCGGACGAGGCGCACCGGATGAAGGATTCGCCCCTCCTCTGGATTGAGAACTACTACCCGCTCTGCGACTTGGAAATCTCCCGCGCTCAGTGCGCGAGGATTATTCAATCAATGGGCTGGCCGATGCCGAAGAAATCCGCCTGCTACGACTGCCCGAACCAGACGGACGCCGAATGGCTGGAGGTTAAGACGGAAGCTCCGAGCGACTTCCGAAAGGCGATTGAGGAGGAGCGGGTCGTGCGGGCAAACGACCCTTCAATCTATTTCCACAAAAGCGGCGTCCCGCTCGGTGAGGCCGTATTCAACCCGGCGGATAGGCGCGAGAAGTTTGACGGGTGCGACTCCGGCATCTGCTGGACGTAGCAGAGGCGAGGGCGAGAGATGGCGAAACCTAAATGCGAAGCCTGCGAAGCGCGCAGCGACACGCTCCACATGCGGGACTCGGACGGGGCGTGGGTCTGCTGGGGCTGCGTCCCGGCCAAAGAGAAGGCGGCGCTGCGGGCCGCCCGGGAGAGGAAGGGTGAGGAGTGATGGCGAAGGCCGAGCCGGCAAAAGAAGCTAACGAGAGGCCGATACTATTCAGCGGCCCGATGGTGCGCGCGATTCTGTCCGGCGCCAAGTCTCAGACGCGGCGCGTCATTAAGACGAAACCGGGCGAAGAATTCTGTGACCTCAACGGGCTCGGCAATGCGGTTTTCACGGCCGACAGCCGAACGTATAGAGAGGTGCGCAATCCTTACGGCGAGGTCGGCGACCGCCTCTGGGTGCGCGAGAAGTGGGGCGCGGAGTTCAATCAGCGCTTCCGCGATGAACACGGACTGTCGGCGCCGGACTACCTGACTGACGGGGTGACGAACGAGCCCACGGCCATCTACGCCGCCGACCGCAACTTCCCCATGCTCATCAACGAAGAGTTCCACGCCGAGCACCATCATGTCGCGTGGCGGCCGAGCATCCACATGAGGCGCGCGGCCTCGCGCATCATCCTTGAACTGACAGGCGTTCGCGTGGAGCGGTTGCAGGACATCACGGAGCGAGACGCAATCTCGGAAGGCATTAAGTATTTCGGGAGCCCCACCGCGGAGCATATTCTTCGCGGAACGTTCGTCCGCCAGTTCGCGGAAGCCTGGGGCAGGCTAAACGCTAAGCGCGGCGCCGGCTGGGACGTGAACCCGTTCGTGTGGGTGCTCTCATTCCGCCGCTTCCCCTCCCCTCACGAAAGGACTACAGATGCCGAGTAACAAGCTGCGAGTCGAAATCCCCTTCCGCCTGAAGAAGAGGTCGGACGGCGGCCGCGACGCCGTCGAGGCGCGAGTCCCCGCCGACGTGCGCGACTACCTGGGCTGCGGCGCGGACGACCGGTTGATCTTCGAGGACGCGAGTGAGGAGAACTTGAGACGCGCGGCGCTCTACGGCGACTTCCTCATCGTCAGACGCGCGACGCGGCCCGGCGAGCTGCGTCAGGTCGGGGGCGTGAAGGTGCTGAAGCCGGCCGCCCCGCCCCCGGCAGTCACGCCCGACCCCGAGCCCGAGCCGCCCGCCCCGGCGTCACTCCTCGGCTCGCTCGAAGAGGATGTCAGGCGACGGCTGGGAGGGCGGAGATGAAGCGAAGTGAGCACTCCTGCGCGGCCTGCGGCCAACCGGCGAAGCGGGAGTACCCCTTCTGCCTCTCGTGCTGGCGGGACGTGCCGAAGGAGCTTCGCAAGGCCGTGCGGGACGCGCTCGGCGCCGGGGACGATGACGCCGCGCGGGACGCGGTCGCGCGGGCGGCGGCGAGCGTCGAGGGGCTGCACGAGCCCGAGCCCGCGGAGATGACCGAGGCGGTCTGGGGCTGGAATCTGGCGTACCTGAAGGCGGGGTCGCCGAAGCTGGAGGAGAAGAGGAAGAATTGAACTATGGAGAAGCGGGCTAAGACCATCACCTTTGAGTATCGTTATTTTGCGCCGGGCGAGAAGGTCAAGGCGGGGGCGGACTTCGGCGTCCGCAGTGAGGTTAGGCCGGGCCGTCTCTACACGGTCAAAGAATGCCGAGCGCCCGAGGAGAGCTGCTACGACTCGCGCGTCGTAGTGGAAGAGGTGGAGGGCGACCGGCCGAGCTGGTATTTCGACCCCGTGAGTAAAAGAGAGATGGCAAAGATTCTTAAATTCGAGAAGAAGGTCAAGGCATTGGTGGATGCGCCGCGCTCCTTGGTGCGCGCCTGCCCTAATTGCAAAAAGCGCGATTGCGTCACGGCGCACTACGACGGCGACGAACTCATCCTCGTCTGCTCGCGCTCGACATGCTTTCTCATGGCCCGGATTCCAAGAAATGAGGTCTCATCGAATGGCCGTAGGGCGCACGGGCGAAGTCAAGGCGGGCGACGCGGTCAAGACGCTTAATCGTCGTCAGGCCGTCTACGGCCGCGTCACCTACGTCAACAAGAAAGGCGTGGCGACCGTCAGGGGCCGAACGCAGCCCGGCGCGCTCGCACAGGTCGTGAACGCCCACGTCGAGAACCTCGACTTAATCACCGATGACGAACTGTGCCCCGGGGACAGGGGCCAAAACGTTTTAGGGAGTAGATAAGGGGGAAGTAATGAACGCAGAAATCACAAAGACACTGCTCTCCGCGAGGGAGTTGGCCGAACTGCTGGGGTTCAAGGGCGCGCGCCCCGAGAACGGCGTCTACGAGATGGTCGCCGACGGGCGCATCCCGAAGCCGTGTCTCGTCAAGATCAGCGAGCGCCGCTACAAGTTCCACGGCGCCCGCATTCAACAAATGATTGACGGCGGCGGCTTCGTCGCACAATAATCCCCGCCCATGATTAAGAACTTAGGCCGGAAGAAATATCTCGTCCGCGTCTACGACGGGCGCGACGCGCGGGGCAGGCGCATCTCCACGTCTCAGGTCGTCCACGGTGGCCGCGACGTGGCCGAGGCGCTGGAGTTGGAGCTGCTCCAGAGGAAGAGCAAAGGGCAGCCCCTCACGGAGTCGCGCCTCACGCTCGCAGCTTTCTTCAAGCGGTGGCATGCGGCCATCGCCGAGCGCATCAAGGCGCGCACGCACATCGCTTACGAGCGCCAGTTCGAGAACCATATCGCGAAGGCGCTCGGTCACGTCAGGCTCGCCGCGCTCCGTCCCGGCGACGTGGAGGAGTTCTACGCCGAGCGGATACGCTCCGGGCTCTCGGGGCGCTCGGTCGAATACCTGCACTCTATCCTCGCCTCGATGTACCGGGACGCGGCGCGCTGGCGCGAGGTGGGCGAGAATCCGATGCAATATGTCCGCGCACCGAAGCGGAAGAAGAAAGAGATGCTCTGCTTCACCCCGCAGCAGGCGCAGGTCTTCCTCCGCGCCACCCACGCCGAAGCGTACGGGCTCGTCCTCAGGTTCGCCCTCCAGACGGGCCTGCGCCCCGAAGAGTATTGCGGACTCAAGTGGTCGGACATCGACTTCGATTACCGCGACCGCGCGGGGGCGCACCGCGGGCGCGTGACGGTGAGGCGCACGGTGATTCAGGGGAAGCCCGGCGGCGGGTGGTGGGACTCGACGCCGAAGTCTGACGCGGGCTACCGCGATGTCGTCTTCCCTTTAGAGTTGCTGCGCGAGCTGCGCGAGCGCCGGCAGCAGCAGTTAGAGCACAGGATGAAGCTCGGCGCCGCGTACGGCGACCACGACATCATCTTCGCAACGCCCGTCGGGACGCCCATCGACGCGCGCATGCTCTCGTTCCGCATCTTCAAGCGGGTGCTCAGGGCGGCGGGGCTTACGGAGAAGTTCCGGCTCTACGACCTGCGCCACACCTGGGTGACGCTCTCGATCATGGCAGGGTCTGACATTAAGACCGTGAGCCGGCAGGCGGGGCACGCGAGCGTTGCGTTCACCTTGCAGACTTACGCGCACGTCCTGCCGGAGATGCGGGAGGCGGCGTCGGACAGGTTGGAGGCGCTGTTGAGGTCGGCGGCGCAGTAGGCAGCGGGCATTCAGATTTGAGGGCAACTGCCGTGAAGATAAAAGTCGAAATTCCTGTGGAGATTGACGGGCCGCTGACAGCCAACGAGCGCAAGCGGTTTCAGGCGTATTTACATGCGGCGGCAGAGGAAGAATTGAAGACCTTTCTTGCGCAGAAATTCGGGCCGGGGGCTCGCATGTTCAAAACCGTCTGCCGATTCGCCTTCTCCGAGCCGGAAGTGAAGGTCGAGTAATATTGGCGCCGGCGGGCACCGTAACGGCACAACGCGGCCCCCGATCTGCCACGGAAGCCGCGTTTTTACTGGCCGAAAATCATCTGTACAAATGATAAAGCATGAGGTAGACGACGACGCCCGTCACGGAGACGTAGAGCCAGAGCGGGTACGTCCAGCGCGCGATGCGCCGGTGGCGCGCGAAGTCGCCCGCGAGCGCGCGGCGCAGCGTAATGATGACAAGCGGCACGATAGCCGCCGCGAGGATGACGTGCGTGACGAGGATAACGAAGTAGACCACGCGCACCGCGCCCTGACCCGTGAAACGCACCGAGCCGTACTGCGCGTGATATGCGACGTAGGAGACGAGGAAGAGGCAGGAGACCGCGAGCGCCGAGAGCATCAGGCGGCGGTGCGCCTGTACGTTCCCGCGCCTAATCATGTAGAGCGCCGCCACAAGCAACAGAAAGCTCGTGGCGTTGAGAGCGGCGTTTAAGTGCGGCAGTACCGAGTCGTTCATAAAGAAGGGTCAGAGGGACGACTCAGTATCTGCGCTTTTGCCCTATTCTCCAAGCACCTGCCGCCCGAGGTCGGAGAGCGCGTAGAAGTCGTTGCCTCGCTCTTCGAGCAGGCCGCGCTCGACCATCCATTCCACGTTGTGGAAGACCGCGAGGCGCGCTTCGGGGTCGTTGCCGCCCGCCTCGAACAGCTCGTGCAAATCGAGTTCCGGCTTCCCCAGCCCTTCGAACATCGCGAGCACGCGCAGCTTCGGCCCGTCGAGCCCTTCCATTGCTTTACGAGAATGCCTCGGCGATGGCCGCCGTGTTCTCGTAGCACTGGAAGCCGGACACCTTGCTGCCGTCAAAGGTGAAGACGAGCGCCCACTCGTTGTCGAAACTCTTGCCCGTCCCCTTCACGCGCCCGCGCTCGCGGCCGAGCACGACGACGCGGTCACCCTCGGCCACAAAAGCCCCGGGCTCGAAATGCTCGAAATCGACGCTGGTGCCGAGTTGGACGAAGAACTCGGTGGCGCCGGCGTGGCCGCGCCGGTCGCCGAAGTAGGTGACCACGTCGGGGCCGGGCGCCTTCCACGTCACGTCCTCCGAGACGTGTTCGAGGACGCCGGGGATGTCGCCGCGCCCGAAGGCTTCAAAAATAGACTGGACTGCTCTCTTGTTCTCTTCTGCGCTCATTCTTCAACCTTCTTTTTGGGTGGATGTGCCTTCGGGGCCGGCGCCTTCTTCGCGCTGATCTCTTCGTAGCCGCAGCGCTCGCACTGCCACGCGGGAAAGACCCCGCCCGGGTCGGTCTTGTTCTCGTAGACTGCGCGGTCGGATGGGATGATCTTGCCGCCGCACGCAGGGCACGCGCGCCCGCGTATGGTCTGCCACTCAACATCGACCGCGGGGACTAGTTCGTCTGCCATAGTGTCACACTCTGTCGTATCTACGCGCCGGCTAACGCTCGCGGTTCTCTTCTTCGTCGTAGCTCTTCGCCTTCCTGTAGACGACTGCGAAGATGGCGCAGAAGATAGAGACGGGCGGGATGAGCAGGACGAAGATGGCGAGGTTCAAAGTGCGCGCCGTCTGGTCGCCCGCGTCCTGTAAGGCCGAGCGGCAGAGCGGGCACTGCGCGAGCGCCGTCTCGGGCCACGCGGCCGCCAGCGCCGCGAGCGCCGCCGCGATGAAGAGAATGATGCTGCCCGCCCTCCTCGACAACTTAAGACCTCGTCAGTGCTCTGGCGTGTTCGTGCCTTCCGCGGCCGGGGGGGTGGCGTCTGTTTTGGTCGTGCGCAGGCTCCCCGCGCGGAAGCTGTCGGGGAAGACGATGAAGAGCAGGCAGATGCAGATGGCAACCGTCGGGACAAGCGTTAGCACGAGGCTCATGCGCTCGAACCGCAGGTGCATGAAGTAGGCCACGATCATCGCCGCCTTGACGAGCGAGAGCCCGATCAGGAGCGTCAGCATGATGTGGAGCGGCACGTGGATGTAGGCTAAGAAGACCTCGATGACCGTCAGCACGAGCAGCCCCAGCAGCACGTTGAGGAAGAGCTTGATACTGCCCTCGAAGTGTACGTGCTCGTGCACGCGTGCGGGCGGCACCTCGTCGCCGACGCGGAAGGGGTGGACGCCGCGCTGGTGCATCGTCAGCGCGGGGACGGCGACGAACGTCAGGGCCAGCAGCAGGCAGACGGCCGTAAAGAAGAGGCTGTCTATCGTCAGGAAGTTGCCGGCCTCGACCGCGTTCAGGCCGCCGAGGACGAGAAAGCCCCCGGCCAGCACGACGCAGACGCCTATCAGCATTAGGTCGGACTTCTTGAAAACTTCTCGGATGTTTGCGCTCGCCATCGCGGCCTCCCTCTTTAATGTCCGGCCCCACCCGGCGTGAAATCGACCGACATCAGGTAGATGAGCGGGAAGACGAACATCCAGACGAGGTCTACGAAGTGCCAGTAGAGTCCGCTGATCTCCACGTCCTCGTGGCGCGTCTTCTGGATGCGCAGCGCGACGACGCCGAGGTAGAGGACGCCCGTCAGGACGTGGAACATGTGCAGGCCCGTGATGGCGAAGAAGCTCGCGCCGAAGAGCGGCGGCGCCTGCGGCCAGCGGTGCGCCCACTCGCCCGCGAGCCGGAAGGGTCGCAGCCCCTCCTCCATCAGGTGCATCCATTCGATGGAGTGCAGCACGAGGAAGATGAGGCCGCCGAGCATCGTCGCGCCGATCCAGCGCCGCGCCGCGCGGAGCTTGTTGTGCGCGGAGGCCCGCACCGCCATCACCATCGTGAACGACGACGCGAGCAGGAAGAGCGTCATCGTCGTCGAGAAGATGATGGACGGATAGAACGGGAAGGGCGTCGGCCAGGCGTCGCTCGACACGCGCGCGTACGAGTACGCGATGAGCATCGCCGAGAATGTCATCGCGTCCGACACGATGAAGAGCCACATCCCGAGCTTGCGGTGGCCGACGCGGTACGGCAGTGCCGCGCCGTCCCAATCGGTCGCCGGGAGCCTTCCGACATGCGCTTCAGTGCTCAAACCTCACCTCCAGAAGAAGAGTAGCAGGAAGAGAAAGACCCACAACACGTCCATGAAGTGCCAGTAGATGCCGACCACGTCGGTCAGCGCGCGCCGCTTCAGCTCGCCCTCCGGCCCTTCGGCGCGCCGCACGAACCAGTGCAGGTAGGCGAGAGCGAGGATGCCGCCCACGAGGTGAATGGCGTGCAGCCCCGTCAGCACATAGAAGAATGAGCTGTGCGGGTTCGAGGCGAGGTAGACGCCCGCCCCCACCAACTCGCGCCACGCGAGCACCTGCGCTGCCAGAAAACCCAGCCCCAGCAACAGCGTCACCGTCAGCCAGAGACGGTAGCCCGCCTCCTCCGAATGCTTCAGCGACGCCTTCGCGCGCATGAACGTCAGACTGCTGAGAATGATGAGCCCCGTGCTCACATAGACGAAGGTGGGCATCTGCCCGCCGCGCCAGTCCACAGAGGTGTGCAGGCCCGAGCGCACGATGAGGGCGCTCGCGAGCGCCGTGAACATCATCAGGATCGAGGCGATGCCGACGAGCACGCCGATGCGGTAGCGGTCGGCCTTGAAGCGGCGCGGCTCGTCGCCACCCCCGCCGGGGCCACCCCCGCCGGGGCCGCCTCCACCGGGCCCGCGCCCGTTCCCGCCGCGCCCGCGTCCGCCGCGGCGCCGCGTGCCGACCACGTCGATGACGGCCTCAGACTGTGCCACCTCCGTCTCCTTCTCACCCGTGAGCGTCGTTGCCATTACTTCCCCGTCCTTGTACTTCCACATCCTCGGCGTAGGCGATGTTAGGCCTCGTCTCGTCCGGCGTCGTCTGCAAAACGAAGTCCTCGGGCGCGCCCGGCACGCCGAACTCGTAGGAGCCGCGGTAGACCACGGGGACGCGACCGCCGAAGTTGTCGTGCGGCGGCGGCGTCGCCGTAATCCACTCCAACGTCGTCGCCTCCCACGGATTGTCTGAAGCCTTCTCGCCTTTGAAGAGGCTCCAGAAGAAGTTGAAGATGAAGAGCGCCTGCGCCGCCACCGTGATGATGGCCGCCCACGTCACGAAATGGATGAGTGAGTGGGTCGGCGCGTTGAAATGATAAATCCACTCGATCTTGCCGTTGACTACCTCCCAGAACTGCGAGTAGCGGCGCGGCAGCCCCACGAGCCCCATCACGTGCATCGGGATGAAGATGGCGTAGACGCCGATCATCGTCGGCCAGAAGTGAATCTTCCCCAGCGTCTCGTTCATCTTCCGCCCGAACATCTTCGGGAACCAGAAGTAGGTGCCGGCGAACATGCCGAAGATGGCCGCGACGCCCATCACCAGATGGAAGTGTGCGAGCACGAAGTACGTGTCATGCATCGAGAGGTCGAGCGAAGTCTGGCCCAGCACCAGCCCCGTGATGCCGCCCGCGACGAAGAGCGAGACGAAGCCGACGGCGAAGAGCATCGGCGTGTGGAAGCGTATGCGCGCGCCCCAGAGCGTGCCGAGCCAGTTGAAGGTCTTGATGGCCGAGGGCACGCCGATGGAGAGCGTGAGCACGGAGAAGGCCGCGCCCGTCAGCGGCGACATGCCGCTCAGGAACATGTGATGGCCCCACACGAAGAAGCCGAGGAGCCCGATGGCGAACATCGCGAAGACCATCGCGCGGTAGCCGAAGATGGGCTTGCGCGCGAACGTCGAGAGGATGTGCGACGTGGCGCCCATGCCCGGCAGGATGGCGATGTAGACCTCCGGGTGCCCGAAGAACCAGAAGAGGTGCTGCCACAGAATCGGCGAGCCGCCCGAGTGGTCGAGCACGACCGTCCCGTTCGAGAGTCCGCCGGGGACGAAGAAGCTCGTGCCCGCGTTGTGATCGAGGAAGAGCAGCACGCCCGCCGCCAGCAGCACCGGGAACGAGAGCAGCGCCAGCACCGCCGTTGTGAACCACGCCCAGCACGTCAAAGGCATCCTCATCAGGGACATGCCCTTCGTGCGCAGGTTCAAAAGCGTGACGATGAAGTTCAGGGCGCCGAGCAGCGAGGCGACGCAGAAGATGGCGATGCTGATGACCCAGAGGTTGACGCCCATCCCCTGCCCCGGCACGTTGAGCAGGTGTCCGATGGCCGAGAGCGGCGCGTAGCCCGTCCAGCCGCCCGTCGGCCCGATGACCGAGCCGCCCGAGGCGAAGATGGCGGCGACCAGCACCGCGAGCCCCATGAACGTGACCCAGAACGACAGCATGTTCAAGTAGGGGAACGCCATGTCGTCGGCGCCGATCTGGATGGGGAGAAAGTAGTTGCCGAAGCCGCCCTGCGGCGCCGTCGTCAGCACGAAGAAGACCATCATCGTCCCGTGCATGGTGACGAGCGAGAGATAGAACTCCGGCGTCATCACGCCCCCGGGCGCGCCCTCCGGGAAGAGCGTGCCGAGGATGGGCCACGCGTGGTCAGGCCACGTCATCTTCATCCGCATCAGCACCGACATCAGCATCCCCAGCACGACCGAGAAGAGCGCGAGCAGGAGGTACTGGATGCCGATGACCTTGTGGTCGATGCTGAAGATGTACTTGCGGATGAAGCCGGTGGGGGCGTGGTGCGCGCCGTGCCCGGCGGCGTGCCCGGCCTCGGCGTGGGTCTCGACCGTGACTTCCGTCTCTGCCATCTCCAAGCTCCTTCGCTGGGCACGCGCGCGGGACGCGGCGGCGGGGGTTTAGTAGTTGAGCGGGTACTTCTTGATCAGTTCGTCCACGCGCTTGTTGAACTGCGCCTGCGGCATCGCGACCAGTTCGTCGTATTCGTTCGCGGGGAGGACGAGCATGTAACTACGCATCTTGTAGTGCTGCTGCCCGCACAGCTCGGCGCAGGCGATCTCGTACTGGCCGGCCTGCTGCGGCGTGAAGTGCACCTTCACGTCGAGGCCGGGCACGGCGTCCTGCTTGAAGCGCAGTTGCGGCACCCAGAAGCTGTGCGTCACGTCGCGCGCGGTCAAAGTCAACTGGACGGGGGCGTTCGCCTTCGTGACGAGCGTCTGCGTAACCGTGTCGTCCTTCGAGGCCGGGTCGTCCGAGTCGAGTCCGATGTAGTTGATCGACTCGTCGCTGATCTTCTTCGGGTCGGTGCGGCCGAAGACGCCGTCGGGGCCGGGGTAGTGGAAGTTCCACTGGAACTGCTGCGCCAACACCTTCACCTGCGCGGCGCTGGCGGGCGCTGCGACCATGTGCAGGTTCCACCAGACGCGCTGACCGAGGAGCGCGACCGTGATGAAGATGGCGGCCGTGATCGCCGTCCACAGAATCTCCATCCGGTTGTTGCCGTGCGAGTAGACGGCGCGCGTCCCCTGCCCCGTGTCGGCGAAGCGCCAGACGGCGTAACCGAGGGCCGCCTGCGCCGCGACGAAGGCGATGCCGACGACAATGATCGTCAGCAGGAACTGCTGGTCGTACGCCGGCCCATGCTCGGTGATGGAGGCCGGGAACCACCACTTCCCGCTCACGAACATCCACACCGAGAGGCCGGTCATCACCCAGAGGAACACCGCGAGAGCACGACCCATCTCAAGCTCCTTCGGTAAATGGTGAATGGTAAATAGTGAATGGTGAAGAGCAGTTCTATTTACTATTCAACATTCACTATTCATTTATTGAAGACCATCAGCCCGAACAGGACGGGCAGGTAGAGCACGGAAGCGAGGAGCAGCCGGCGCGCGCCCTGGCGCGTGTGCGCTAAGGCCGCGTGGATGCTCGTCCCCAGGAACAGGATGCCGAGCACGAAGGCGCCGTAGAAGTAGATGGAGCCGGTCGTCCCCAGTATCGTCGGGAGGAGGCTGACGGGCACGAGCACGAGCGACCAGATGACTATTTGCCGCGCGGTGATGCGACACGCCGGCTCGACCACGGGTAGCATGAGTATCCCGGCGCGCGCGTAGTCTTCGCGGTACATCCACGCGATGGCGAGGAAGTGCGGGAACTGCCACGCGAAGAGGATGGCGAAGAGCGCCCACGCCTCCGCGCCGACCACGCCGGTCGCGGCCGTCCACCCCATCAGCGGCGGCATCGCGCCGGGGAACGCGCCCACGACGGTCGAGAGCGAGCTGCGCGTCTTCAGCGGCGTGTAGCAGAGCAGGTAGCCGACGATGACCGTTACGCCGAAGGCCGCCGTCAGCAGGTTGACGAAGACCGCGAGGTAGATTTCGGCGAAGACCGTGAGCGCCAGCCCGAAGGCGAACGCCTGCGCGGCGGAGAGCTTCCCCGCCGGGAGCGGGCGCGCGAGCGTGCGCCGCATCCGCGCGTCGAGGTCGCGCTCCATGTACTGGTTGAGCGTCGCGATGCCCGAGGAGAGCAGCGCGATGCCGAAGAGCGAATTGAAGAGTGCCAGGTAGTCGAAGCCCCCCTTCGAGCCGAGGCAGAAGCCCGCAGCCGAGGTGAGCACGATCAGAAAAGTGATGCGCGGCTTGGTCAACTCGACAAAGGCCCCAAGTCGTCCGCGCAGCGCCAGCGGCTCAGCCGCCACCGGCACGTCGGTCGTCGCTTCTAGTACGAACTCCTTCATGTATTACTGCCGTTTCCCTCTGGATAAAATTCAGTGGTGCATCCCGAGCATCGGGAGTTCCAGCGCGGGCATGACGCGCAGCGCGCCGCCCTCGACGTTCTCGGCCTTGAGCTGGTCGGCCGTGAAGCTGAAGTCCGAGGTGACGGGTGCGCCCGCGCCGACGGTGACCGTCTGCGTGATGCCCTGCTGGTACTTCTCGTGCCAGGCAACGAGCGTGTAGGTACCGGCGGGCACGCCCTTGATCTCGAACTTGCCCGAGGCGTCCGAGACGGCGAAGAACGGGTGCGGGAGCACGCCGACGTAGGCGCCCATCCAGGGGTGCTGGTTGCACTTGACGGGGATGACCGTCTCGGCGCGCTTGAACGTCTTGTTGATAGCGGCGGCGCCGGGCGGCTGTCCCTGGTTGAACTTCTCGTTCTGGCGGGCGCCCACGTTGACGTTGTGCGCGGTCGGGTCGGAGTTGGTGACGCTGAAGGGCTGGTTGACCTGCACGCCGACGACGTGCGGAATATAGTGGCAGCCTTTCTGGTCGAGCGTCGCGGGCTGCGACGCGGGGGTGAAGCTGAAGCCACTGAGATTCTTGTCGCCGACCTTGCCCTCCTTGATGTAGACGAGGACGTTGGCGAGCTTGTCGCCGTTGACGACGATGTTCTCGGCGTGTGCGTCAGGGTTGGCCGAGGCGCAGACCGCGTCGGCCGTCATGCTGATGGGCACCTTCTCGGGCACAGCACCGGAGAAGCTGACGGCGCCGGCAATGGAGCCCTCCTGCGCCGGGTTGGGCTTGTAGGGCGTCAGGTTTGCGACCTCGGCCGAGTCGTCGCCGGAGCTTTCGGCGTCCTCGGCGTCGTCTACGCCACGCGAGCAGGCGACAGCGAAGGCCAGCAGGCAGAGCGCCGCGAAGAGCGCGACCAGAAACCGCGCGCGGCTTGAATGCATCGGATGAGACCTCCTCAAAAGGTGACTACGGACGTGTACGAATGAACTTGGGTCGTATGATAACGCGAATCGCTTACGGCGCGAAATCACGCGCACGCTCCCTCGACACGGCCGCCTGACGCCAACGTTCGCGTGCGAGCTTGAGCCTGCGCTCCCGCGCGACCCGACGCTGCCGCGCGCGCTGCGAGACCTGCACGCGTGTGCCGCGTTTTGACTTTGCGCGACCCGCACTCTGCCTGCCCGGCGCCGCCGACGTGCGCAGCCTCACGCCGCCGTGGGAGGCGACGGGGCCGGACTGCGTACCGCTCGGGGCCGGGGCTTGCGCGGGGCTCGTCGAGCGCGCGCGTGCCTGCTCCTCGGGTGTCAGCGAGAGCAGGTAGCGCGTGAGCAGGCGCGCGTGGTCGCCCTTGTAGTCGGCGGCCGAAGGCGGGAGCGGGCCGTTGAAGACCCAACGCTCGCCGTCGCGCTTGAACAACTCCGAGGGCATCGCCGTCCCCGGCATGATGCGCTGCGGGTCGAGGAGCCAGCGGACAGTCCAGTCCTCTTTCAGGCGCTCGCCGGCCTGTAGGAAGTTGGGCGCCGTCGCTGTCGCGTCATGGCCCGCGTCGCCCGTCATGTGGCACTTCAGACAGGGCGCGGCCTGCGAGGAGAACAGAGAGCGCGCGAGGTCTTTCTCGGCCGCCGTCAGGGGCTCCGCCTGCGGCTTGATGTACGGCTCCTGCTGCGCCGAGACGGCGAGGAAGAAGCGCACCAGCGTCCGCAGCTCGTTCGGCGAGAAGCTGAAGGTCGGCATGCGGACGCGCAGGTATGTGCGGACGCCGTTGCGATTCTCGCCGGGCTGCGGCAGCAACCGGCCCATGGCTTCCCCGCTCTGCGGTGTCGGCGCTACGTCCGGCGGTGCCGGCGAGGCATCGGGCTGGCCCTGAATCGGAGCCCCTCCGCCTCCACCCGGCCCGGACTGTCGGTTCGACTGAGTCCCGCGCCCGACGTTGTTCTGCTCGGGCGGACGCTGCGCTGGCTTGCCGCCGTGCGCGGCGAGGTCGATACCCTCCGAGTAGCCGCTCAGACTCGGGTCGGAGAGGAACCGGAGCAGCCAGTCCGGGTCAACACGCGCGCCCTCAGTCATCGAGCCCCGGCGGTAATTGTTCGGGGCCGAGCTGTATGTCGCCAAGCGTGCCGCTCGGCTGGTACATCGCCAGCCCGTAGAGCGTGGACTTCTGCCCGACCTGCACCGAGTGGCAGCCCATGCAGTTGTACTTCTTGATGACCCACCAGCCGTCCTGTATCGCCTTCTGCTGGTCGGTCGGAGTGTAGAAGAGCGACGCGGGCACGTTCGCGCCCTCGGCGCCGACGCTGCCCAGCAGGAACGTCGTCAGAGCCTTCTTCCACTCCTCGGTCAGGTAAGGCTTCGGCATACGCAGGTGTTCGCGAGGGTCTTTGACCTTGCCGGAGTCGTAGATGCTCGGCTCGCCGAGCTTGTGCTCGAAGAAGCCCTTGTGGTCGTACCAGGGCTTGCCGTGCTTGTCGTCGCGCGCGGCCTTGCCCTCGCTGGCCGAGCCGCCCTCGCCCGCGGCGCCGTGACCGCCCGCCGCGCCCTCCGCGTGTTCGTCGGCGCCGAAGCCCGGCGGCTCGTGCCCCTCCTCCGCGAGGTGGGTCATGCGCGCGAAGTCGAGACGCTCAAGCGGAGTGGAGCCTTCGGCCGTCAACTCCTTGCCGATGCGCTGCTCGTCCTCGAAGCCGCGTATCTCGTGGCAGCCGGCGCAGCCGTACTGCTTGATGAGCGTCTTGCCCTTGTCGGCGAGCCGCGGGTCGTCCATGTAGGACGCTTCCGGGTACTGCGCCGCGGGCGCGAGTGAGACGAGGTAGGTGGCGATGTCGCGCGCGTCCTGATCGGAGAGGCGGAAGTTCGGCATCACCGTCATGTTCTGCACCTGAAGCTCCGCCCCGTCGTTCGGGCAGCGCGTGTGCTTGACGGTATCAAAGGAGAAAGGCTTGCCGTTCTTCGTGTAGTCCTCCGGCGTCAGGTCGCGCTTCTCCTTCGGGCAGTAGGGCGCCCAGCGTTCGCGCGGGTTGTGCACCCAGCGGACGATGTAGTCGTAGTTCGACTTCTGTCCGACCTTCGTCAGATTCGCCGCGAAGTCGCCGCCGAGCTTCTGTTCGCCCTCGCCGATGGAGTGGCAGGCCATGCAGCCGCGCGTCTTGAACAGCTCCTCGCCGTGGCGCGCGTCGCCGGGTTGCTGCGTCTGGACGCGCCCTTCGTAGGCCGACTGCCAGAGGTATGCGGAGATAGCCTTGCGCTCTTCGTCCTGCATCGAGGCGGGGACGATGTTGCCCTTGTTCGCATCCTCCTTGCCTGACAGGTACCAGAAGCTCGGCATCTTCGTGCCGGGACGGAACGCCTGCGGGTCTTTGAGCCACTCGGGTATCCACTCCTTGCGGAGCTTCAGACGCACGTCCTTCAGATTCGGCCCGACCTTCTTCTGATCCTGCATCAGGTAGCGGGCCTGCGTGTTGAGCTGGTCGATCTTCGATTCGATCTGGCTGTTGGAGACGACGAGCGATTCGGCGCGCGCGAGGAGTTCCGAGGCGCGCGTGTCCGAGACACCGGGCGCGCTCGATTCGGCGCGCGCGACCTTCGCGTCGTGCTCGTTCGAGGTGACCTCGTCCTCTAACTGCTTGACGAGCTGGCGCGTGTTCGAGAGCGCGTCGGTCTCTCGGTCGAAGCCCTCGTAGCGGTGGCAGCCGACGCAGCCGCGCTCGTAGAAGAGGTCTTTGCCCTTGTTCAGCACGTTCGCGCCTTGCAGCACGCGGTCGGCCGAGTGGCACTGGTTACAGCCGGCCTCCGTGTTCTCCTTCGCGAAGAGCGGGTGGAGCCAGAAGCGGTGCCGCCCGTGCCCCTTCTCCTCCGAAGTGGTGGCGCGCCCGTTGCCCCAGTGGCAGGAAGAGCAGCCAAACTTCTCGGGGTCGTGAATCTTGAGTAGCTCGTTCGAGGGATGGCTGACGAAGGCGCGGGCGAGCCGGTCGGGGCGGCTCATACGGCCGCGCCCCAAAGGCACCATGTCCGCGGCGCGGATGGGGATGGGCGAGCGGATGCCGAGGTGGCACGATTCGCAGCGGTCAACGATCATGTCGCCCTTGTAGTTGACCTGCTTCATCCCGAAGTCGAAGTTTTCGAGCGACGTGCGCGTGAGCCTGACCTGCTGCTCGGTGACTTCGGTGACGTTGTTCTTCAGGTACTCGTCGCGCTGGCGCTCCAACTCGCTCGCGGGTTTAAGCAGCTCGCCCTTCTCGGCGAGCAGTCGCCCCTTCTCGTCCTTGAGCGAGACGTACATCGTCTCCAGCTCGTTGAAGTTCATCTCGCGCTTCTGCGTCGCCTTGCCCCCGTCGGCGGCCGGGAGGTAGACGGCCGACTTCTTCGCCTTCATCTCGTCGAGGTCGCGTTGCAGGCTCTGCTTCTTGCCGCCCGCAGCCTGCTCGACGTTGTAGCTGGCGACGGTGATGCGGCCGCGGCGATCCTGGAAGTCCTCGGAGATGGCGTTGAGCTGGTTGTCGATGGAGGCGACGCGCTTGTCGATCTCGCCCTGCTTCTGCGCGGTCTGCGCGCGCGCGGACTTGGCCTCGGCGTCAAACCGCTGGTACTCGGCGCTCTTCCTGATCTCCTCCTCGGACTTGAAGCCGCGCTTCTGGAGTCGGTTCAGGTAGCGGTCGTAGCGCTTGACGAATGACTGCTGGTACGACTTCCACGGGCGCATGCCGTAGACCTCGTCGTAGAGCGACCAGGCGAGCACAACCGTCAGGAGCAGCGCCGAGACGAGCAGGATGGCGCTCGTCGAGCGGCTCACGATGGGGTCGGCCGCCGGCGCGTCGGGGTCGCGCCTCGCCAGCTTGTCGGTGTCAGGAGTCTCAGCCACGGGTAAGAATCCTCCGCTCTCGTTGTCCCTTCAGACGTTGAACCAGGGAGTGACCCAGATGTACTTGATGGTGAACGCGAGGCGCAGTATGAGCTTCACGGGAAAGAGCCAGAGCACCGAGATGGCGAAGAACTGGAAAGTCAGATACTGGAGGATGGAGGTGCGCGCCAGCAGCTTCTCCTCGAACTCGCCGTTGCGTGTTGCCCAATCCTTCAGTCGCTTGAATGACTTGAAGTCCGCCCGCTCCAACCCCCTCCGCAGCATCAGCCAGTGGAAGAAGAGTCCGCCCACGATGAAGATGGCGCCGACGACCAGCGCGCCGAAGACGGCCTTCCACGGGTAGAGGTTGAGGAACGGCAGCCCCCAGCCGGCGACGATCTCGTGCAGGTCGCGGTTGCGGTCGAAGACGACGGCGTTGTGATCCCACGTCTGCCCCGGCCAGAACCAGATCCAGCCCGGCCCGCGGATGAACGTCCCGATGATGATGAGGATAATCCACATGAAGAAGCCCCACAGGAACATCGAGACGGCGAACCGCCGCTGCCGCCAGGAGTAGTAGCCGTTCCCCAGGGGGTTCGAATCAACGTACGGGAAGACCATCAGGCCCACGACGAGCAGACCCGGCATCACTACGCCCGCGATCCACGGGTCGAAGTAGACGAGCATCTCCTGAAGGCCGAGGAAGTACCACGGCGCCTTCGAAGGGTTCATCGTCAGGTTCGGGTTGGCCGGCTCTTCGAGCGGGGCGTTAAGGAGAATCGACCAGGCGAAGAGAATGACGGTGACGATGATGGCGGCGAGGAACTCGATGCGGACGAGGTAGGGCCAGACGTGCAGCTCGCGCGCCCAGCCCGGCCGCCACGGATGCGTCTTGCGGTGGTGCGTCTTGGCGAGCGCCGGGTCCTGCTCAAGCTCTTCGGTGAGCTGGTCGTTGTCGCGCGACTGCTTCAGGCCCAGCCAGGTGAAGAAGACGACGAGTGGAATCATCCCCACGATGGGGATGTTGTCCGGCGCCGAGCTGATCTTCCAGAGCTGCCCCCAGTCCTCGACCATCAGCGCGAGGACGCCGACCACGGCGAGGCTTACGACCAACCACAGCAGCCAGCGGTTGCTCCGCGGCCGCTCGATTGCCATTGACATTGCCAGTCTCTCCCTCTAACTGAAAGAGAACGAGAAAGCCGCCGGACTACTTCTTGACGGCCTTCATCTCGGATTCGAGCATGACGGGCGCGGGGCCAGAGATGCCGCCGTCCTTGCGTATGCGCCAGAAGTGGACGGCCATGAAGATCGAGGCGACGACGGGGATGCCGATGCAGTGCCAGATGTAGGAGCGCAGCAGCGCGTTCGCGTCCACGATAGAGCCGCCGAGCAGACCGAAGCGCACGTCGTTGAAGGGCGTCATCCCCAACTGCGGCCCGAACGGGCCTTCGCTCCCGAGCCCCGGCGTCGCGCGCGCCATGTTCGTCCCCACCGTCACCGCCCAGAAGCCGAGCTGGTCGTCCGGCAGGAGATAGCCCGTGAACGAGAGCAGCAGCGTCAGCACGAGGAGCACGACGCCGACGCACCAGTTAAACTCACGAGGCCGCTTGTAGGAACCCGTCAGCACGACGCGGAACATGTGCAGCCACGTCGTAATAATCATCAAGTGCGCCGCCCAGCGGTGCATGTTTCGCAGGAGCTTCCCGAACGGCACGTCGTGTTCGAGGTAGAGGATGTCGCGGAACGCCTGCACCTTCGTCGGGTGGTAGTAGAACATGAGAAGGATGCCGGTGAAGGTCAACACGATGAAGAGGTAGAAGGTGATGCCGCCCATGCCCCACGTGAACGAGTAACGCGTGGCGTCGCGGTTGACCTTCGCCGGGTGGAGGTGCAGGAAGACGTTCGAGAGGATGGCTAAGCTGCGGTTGCGCGGGTCGGAGCGGTCGTGCGAGACGCGGAAGATCGACTTCCAGAGTTGCGTCTGCTGCGGGTCCTTGTAGGTCTTGGCCTCGGCCTCGGCGCGCTCCTTCAGCGCGAGCCCCTGCGCGCGTGCGCGCGCCACAACCCCCGCGCCTTTGCCCTTCGGCTCTAGCTGCCCTTCGCCGTTCCCCTCGGGTCGTTCAGGCTCCATGCGTTCCTCCCCAACAGCCCCAAACGTTTTCGAGAAAGCAGAACTCCGGCTTGTGCTTCGTCAAGTGTGTGCTTCAGGCCGTCCGGATATAGGCGCCGTCTTCTTCGAAGCGGTTCGTGCCGCCCTTCGGCCAGTCGTAGAGCTTGCCGACGTTGACGACGACCTGTCCCTCTGCGTCGAGCTTGACCTCGGCGCGATCCATCGGGCGCGGCGCGGGGCCTTCGAAGTTGACGCCCTCGCTGTCGTACCCGGACCCGTGGCACGGGCACTTGAACTTGTTCTCGCTCGCCTTCCAGTCAGGCGTGCAACCGAGGTGCGTGCAGCGCGCGTAGACGACGAACAGACGCTCCGAGTTGCGCACGACCCAGATGCGGTACTGCTGCTGCCACTTCGTGTCCACGCCGAGCGCGTAGTCGCCGGGGAAGCCGATGCGGAAGATGCTCGACGGCTCGAAGATGGCGCGCGGCAGGAAGAAGCGCGTCATGATAGCGCCGAGCGCGGCGAAGAAGCCGAAGACGCTCGCCCAGACGATGTAGCGGCGCAGTTGATTGATCGAAGGGTCGGGCAAGCTCTGCACGAGCGGGCCGGCCGCGGGCGGCTTCGCCGGAGGCTTGGCCGCGACGACCTTCGCGACCCCGGCGTTGATTGAGGGCGTGGGAGTCGAAGTGATCTTCGAGGCGCCGGAGGCGGGCGCGACGCGCGCGGCGGGCGGGGTCGCGGCCGGGAAAGACTTGTCGGGCGTGTCGCCCGCGGGCGCGTCGGCGCCGACCGTCCCTGAAGAGGCGCGGCGCGCGGGCGGCGTCACGGGCGTGCGCTCACCGGACGGCGGGTCGTGCCGGTCGGCCTCACCGCGCGCGGCCGCGAGCAGTTCGTAGACCGAGGGGCGGTTCCCTTCGGCCTGCTCTTCAGCTCCCGGCTTGTCCCCTTGTTCGTTCCCCTGAGTGCCGGATGCACTCTTGGCGGGCGGAGTAGGATTGTCTTTCTGATCCACGCCGCGACCTCCCTTCAGTTAGCTTTGACTTGAGAACCGTCAACAAGCCGAGGCTTCAGGTGCAGGCCATGCGCGAGACGGTACAGTTCACCGTAGAAGAGCTTTGGGCTCGACTTTCCGCGCGTGGATTCAAATGCTTGAGCGTTACATGAAGTGCGCCGCGCCAGAATAACAGATTAAAATGGCTTGGCTTCGGCAGCATTTATACCCTTTCCGCCCCCCACGTGGCAAGGTTTATTTTTTACTACGTGGGCGGAGTTTGGAAGAGTTGAGAGCGTGCCTGATTCCGGCGACTTGAGCCCTCGGGAGGCAGAAAATGTCAGTCAAACCGCATGTCGTCTTCTACACCAAACCCGGCTGCCACCTCTGCGCAGAGGCGCGGGCCGAGATGGCCCGTGCGGGCTGCGCCGGGCTCTACACGTTCGAGGAGGTGGATATTCTTTCAGACCCCGAACTAACTCGCCGCTACGGCTGGGACATCCCCGTCGTTCTCATCGACGGCGCACACGCCTTCAAACACCACCTCAACGCCGAAGAGTTCCGCCGAGCCATATCTGAGGCGGAAGCCTGACCGCAGAAATGCGGAATGCGGAATGATGAGTGATGAATTGAAGACAGTGCTTAATTCATCACTCATCATTCCGCATTCCGCATTCCTCCTAACCCCTACGGGGCGAAGTAGCCTGCGAGGTCTACGATGAAGTCGATGGTGGTTGCGGCGTAGATGTTAAAGGCGCCGTCCGCACCGAGCCCGACCGCAAAGGTGTTCGGCACAACCTGGCCCGCCACATAGTTGAGGTTCGAGGCGTTCGGTAACGCCGTCCCCGAAGGGTAGAGCGTCACGTGACCGGCGGAAGCGCCGGCCCGCTGATTGACGACCGTCGCGTTGCCGACCACGGCCAGCGCCGATGATGGCACCGTCACCCCGCCGCAGGTCATCCGCGCGCCCTGCGTCCGCACGCCGCCCGCCGCCAGCGGCGCGCCGGGATTCTGACACGCCGTCACGCCCGGCCTCGTGTCGAGCAGGCGCACGGGCGTCGGGAGGCTGTAGAAGAGCAGCCCCGACAGACCGTTGCTATCCACGGCCGCGCTCGCGCTGTAGTAGCCGGTCACGTCTACGACGAAGTCCACAGTGGTTGCGGCGTAGATGTTGAAGGCGCCGTCCGCACCGAGCCCGACCGCAAAAGCGTTCGGTACAACCTGGCCCGCCACATAGTTGAGGTTCGAGGCGTTCGGTAACGCCGTCCCCGAAGGGTAGAGCGTCACGTGCCCGGCGCTGGCGCCGGCCCTTTGGTTGACGACCGTCGCGTTACCGATGACGACCAGCGCATCGTTCGGGATGATGAGGCCGCCGCAGGTAGTGCGGGCCGTCTCCGTCCTTGAGGTGTTGGCTTGGAGCGGTGCGCCGGGCGCGTCGCAGGCAGACGTGCCGACGCGCGTGTCGAGGAGCCTCAACGGTTGGGGCAGCGGGTGGTAGTAGAGCCCACCCTGACCGGGCGGCGCGTAGTAGCCCGTGATATCGACGATGAAGTGGGTCTGCGTCGGCGTGAAAATGTCGAAGGAGCCCCCGGAGCTAAGCCCGACTGTGAAGGCGTTCGGCACGGTCTGCCCCGCGACGTAGTTGAGGTTCGAGACCGTGGGGAGTGCTGCGCCCGACGGGTAGAGCGTGATGAAGCCGCCCGCCGCCGGAGAGGTGACGGTCGCGTTCCCTACTACGGCCAGGGCCGTCGCAGGGATGGTGAGGCCGTCACAGGTGACGGCGGCCGGCTGCGTACGGGTCGTGCCCCCGCCCAGCGCCGCGCCGGGCGTGTGGCAGGCGGATGTCCCCGGCCTTGTGTCCAACAGCCTCACCGGATGCGCCAGCGGGTAGTATTGTAAGCCGGTCAGATTGCCCGGCGTCGGTGTCGGCGTTGCGGAGTTGTCATCGTCGAGGATGAAAGCGACGCCCTGCGCGTCGGCGAGCACCGCGGGGCCCGTGACCCCGTCGAGGGTGATGTTAAAGACCTCGTCCGGCTCGTCCAACGTGTCGCCGTTGACCTGCACGACGACGCTGGCGGTAGTCTCGCCGGGGTTGACGGTCACGCTCCCGCTCGTCGCCTGATAGTCGCCGGGCGCCGCGGCAGTCCCGTCGGAAGTGTGATAGCTCACGCTCACAGCAGACTCGGGCGCGCGCGAGAGCGTGACGGCGAACGTGGCGGCGGTCTGGCCGCCGCTCCCTTCCGTCACGGACACGTCGTTGATCGAGACGGTCGGCGGCGTGTCCACGACCGAGTAGATTTGGCCCGTGCCGTAGCTGGCCGCGTAGAGGTTGCCGGCCTCGTCCTCGCCGAAGGCCGTGATGTTGAAGCTCGTGTCGAGCAGGAGGCTACTCTGCCAGACGGACGACACGCGCCGCAGGGCCCAGATGCGGCCGGAGCAGAAGTCGCCATAGAAGTAGAGCCCCTGCATCCGCGGGTATGTTGAAGCGCGGTAGACATAGCCGCCCGTCACCGAGCAGTCGCCCGCCGAATGATCGTACTCAAGCACGGGCAGCGTCAGACCCGTCTGGTTGCACGTCGTAGTCCCCGGCGGGTAACAGTGGAAGCCTTCCATGACGCGCCAGCCGTAGTTCTCGCCGCCGGTGCTCGCGGCCGGCTGAAAGTCTATCTCTTCGGAATTCCCCTGCCCCACGTCGGCGACGTAGAGGTCGCGGGTCTGGCGGTCGAAGGAGAAGCGCCACGGGTTACGCACGCCGAGCGCCCAGATTTCGGGACGGAAGCCCGCCTGCCCGACAAAGGGGTTCGTGGGCGGAACCGTATAGGTGGTCGGGTTCCCCGTCTCCACGTCGAGCCGGAGAAGCTTGCCGAGCAGCACGTTCGTGTTCTGCGCGTTGTTGGGCGGGTCGCCGCCCGAGCCCCCGTCGCCCGTGCCCGCGTAGAGGAAGCCGTCCTGCGGACTGAAGGCTAACTGCCCGCCGTTGTGATTGGACTGCCCCGGGTGCGGGATGGTGATGATGATCTGCTCGCTACCCGCGTCGGCCACATCGGCGTTCGACGCGCTGACGCGATAACGCGCGATGACGATGTCACCCGAGCCGTTTGTGTAGTAGACGTAGAAACGCTGCGTGGTCGCGTAGCCCGGCGGGAAGGCGAGGCCGAGCAGACCGCGCTCGCCGCCCGTGCCGACGCGCCCCGTGATGTTCAGGAATGGCGTTGAGAGCAGCGCACCATTCTTGATGACGCGAATCCGGCCGGCCTGCTCGACTATGAAGAGTCGGTTCGAGCCGTCGGCCGCGTTGACTATCCCGACCGGCGACGAGAGGCCGCCGATGGGCGAGGCGAGCGCGATTTGAGGCAGCGCACTCTGCGCGCTGGCGCGGGGGACGACGGCCGTCCGGAACTCGGCGCAGCAAAGAACGAGCGCGACCGCGAACAAGACCGCGAAGAAATACTTCCGGCGCATAACTCTCCCTCCATTTTACGTTCGGTCCTGAATTAACGCTGGCGCTCATTCCGTCTACGGCCTGAAGCGCTGGCGGTACTCAATGGACGCGAGGAAAGCCTTGACCAGCTCCGCCTTGCGGTAGTCGCCGCCGAAGCCGTTGAGCTTGCCGAGCCAGAAGTTGTAGCCCTCGAAATTCGTGTTCGGCGAAGCGTCCGGGTCGCGCCTTAAGTAGCCGAAGTATTGCATCAGGACGAATGCGCGGTTGAACTCAGCGGCGCGGAAGTCCGCGTCCTCCGCGACGATGCGTAGCACGCTGGCGCGCGTCTCGCGGCCGTCGGCGAGACGCGCGGCGAGGTCTGAGACCTCGGCCGGCGTGAGCACGAGCCCCGCGTTCGTGTTGAGCGCGTCCACGAACTGCGCCGGGGTCTGCCCCGTCGAATAAAGATTGACGAAGGCCGCGCGTTCGACGAAGGCGTTGACGAAGTCGCGCTTGTTCGACTCAAGCCGCGCCGGCCAACCATCCTGCCCGACGATTACGCCGCGGCCGATCTCCTGCGTGTCGCGCAGGAAGTCCGAGAGCCTGATAGGCACGGGCGTCCCAGACACGTTGCCGAACGCGGCCTTGTGCAGCAGATAGACGAGGTAGCCCGTCTCCTGAAACTCGATGGAGAGGAAGAAGGCCGCGCTCGTGTCGATGCGCTTCACCTCGCGGCAACCCGCGTCCGCGCCGCACGACTCGATGTTGTCCGTCCAGAACTGGAAGCCCTCGGCGTCGGGCTCGCGGTTGAGGAAGTCGAGGTAGTGCTGGCGGACGAAGAAGTCGGAGCCGTCGATGGGGTTATTAGGACTCGTCGCCGCGTCGTTATCCTGAATCGACACCACGCGGCTCGGGACTGTCTCAAGCACGCCGCGGCTGCCCACGAAGTTGCTGAGCGTCAACGTCAGCGACTCGTCGCTCTCGTCCGTCTCGTCGTCGGTGATGAGCACCGTGAAAAACTTCTGCGTCTCGCCGGGCGCGAAGTGGAGCGTGCCGCGCGCGGTCGTGTAGTCCCTGCGCTCGGAGGCCGTGTTGTCGGACGTGGTGTAATCGACGTAGATGTCTACCGTCGTGTCGCCCGAACGGACGACGGGCACCGAGATGGAGTGTACATTCTCGGGGACGACGCCGGCCGCAAAGCCGAAGTGAACATCCGGCGTCGGCGTCACGTTCGGCGGGAGCGTCGGGCCGTTGTCCACGAGCGGGTAGATGTCGCCGACGCCGTAACTCGCGACGTAGACGTTCCCCGCCTCGTCCTCGCCGAACGCGGAAATCTGGATCGACGTGTCGAGCAGCAGCGTGTTCTGCCACGCGCTCCCGTCCCTCTTCAAAGACCAGATGCGGCCGGAGCAGAAGTCGCCGTAGAAGTAGAGCCCCTGCATCCGCGGGTATGTTGAAGCGCGGTAGACGTAGCCGCCCGTCACCGAGCAGTCACCCGCCGAGTGGTTGTACTCCACGACGGGCAGCGTCAGACCCGCCATGTTGCAAGGGTTCGGGTTGAAGCAGTGCGTCCCCTCCATGATGCGCCAGCCGTAGTTCTCGCCACCGCGGCTCGACGCGGGCTGGAAGTCAATCTCCTCCCACGTGCCCTGCCCCACGTCGGCGATGAAAAGGTCAAAGGTCGAGCGGTCGAAGGAGAAGCGCCACGGGTTGCGCACACCGAGCGCCCAGATTTCGTACCGCCCTCCGGGGAGGAAGGGGTTGGACGGAGGAATGGTGTAGGTGTACGGCCGCCCCGACTCCGTGTCGATGCGGAGGATTTTGCCGAGCAGCACGTCCACGTTCTGCGCGTTGTTGGGCGGGTCGCCGGCCGAGCCCCCGTCGCCCGTGCCGATGTAGAGCATCTTGTCCACAGGGCCGAAGGCTAACTGCCCGCCATTGTGATTGGACTGCCCCGGGTGCGGGATGGTGATGATGATCTGCTCGCTGCCCGCGTCGGCCACGTCGGCGTTCGACGCGCTGCGTCGGAAGCGCGAGATGACGATGTCGCCTGCGGGGTTCGTATAGTTGACGTAGAAGTAGCCCTTGCGCGCGTAGTCCGGCGGGAAGGCGAGGCCGAGCAGGCCGCGCTCGCCGCCCGAGCTGATGCGCGTCGCGATGTCGAGGAAAGGCGTTGACAGTAGCACTCCGCTCTTGACGATGCGGATGCGCCCGCCCTGCTCGATGACGAAGAGCCGCCCCGACCCGTCGCCCGCGTGCCCGATGCCGACGGGTGCAGTGAATCCACTCAACGGCGTGCCGAGCGCGAGCGTCGGGGCTTCCGAAGTCTGCGCGAGCGCGACCGAAGACTCGAACGGGCTGAATGAAACAGACGTGAGGAGACAGGCCAGAACGGCGACGAAGAACGTCGCCAGAAGAATACGACGAGACATACTCCCCTCCCTTATTCGTCGAAACGCTTTGACGGTCTTCCCTACTCCGCGGCGAAGTGAAGCGCGCCGGCCTTCTCTTCAATCGCCGAGTAGAGTTGTTCGCGCTCCCGCTCGTCGGCCGACTGGCGGTAGGCGCGCAGGAGTTCTTTCAGTGAAGCGAGCTCTCGGTAGAGACCCGCGTCCTCGACCGGGGGAGTCAGGTACGAGACGAGCCCCGCGTAAGAACGACGCCGGGCTATCGAACCTTCGGACGGATTGTTGACGCTATAAAGATAGACGTGCGGCAGCTCTCCAATCAAGCGGTCAGGCCAGCACTCGCCCGACAAGCCCACCTGCTTGCCGGGCATGAACTCAAGCGATCCGTGCGTCCCGACGTGCACGACCGCATCCGCGCCGAAGACTTTTTCGAGGTACGTGTAGAGCGCGGCGAAGCCGTGATGCGGCGCGCCGCCGCGCGACATGAGCAGGCGCATCGGGTCGCCCTCGTAACCGAAGGTCGGCTGCACGGCGACGAAAGCGTTGCCGAGACGCACGCCCTGAATTAACAAGTCGCGCCCGAACGTGTTGATGCGACCCGGCGCCGCGCCCCACTCCGCCTCGATGTCCGAAGCGTAAGGGCAGAGCCGCAGGTACTCGTCAACGTTCATCCTGTACGCGACGTTGGCCACGGCGCCGAAGCTCTCGGAGTTCCCGCCCAGCACCAACTCGCGCAGCGCGTCCGCGTCGGCGGGCACCTCAACGTCGTAGCCGTCGGCACTTAAACGTAAAAGTATCTCGTGCAGGCTCGGGAAGACATCGAGGTCGGCGGCCGTCCCAATGTTCCCCTTGTTGGGCGGGAAGCAGAAGAGGACGAGCGCGACTTTCAACCCTCTTCGCTCTTCGCTCTGGAGCCGGTTCCAGCGGCGCAGCCGCCGCGCGATGCGCGTGCAACGCTCTTCGAGCGCAGCCGGCTCGACGCCCGCGGCCGGCATCCCGCCATAGACGAACGGCTCGGTCGCACCGTCGATTTCGGGGATGGCGACCTGCATCCCTGCCTGCACCGGGTTCAGCCCCGTCTGCGACTCGCGCCACGACTCAATCGTCTGCACGTCAAGGCTGACGGCCGAGCGCAAAGGCACGTTCAAACCCTTCAGGAACTCGACGGCCGCCTCGCTGTCGTTCATCGCCGGCCCGCCGACGAAGCTGAAGCCGGTCAGAGAGACTATCTGACTAACACGCGCCTTCCCTTCTTCAACGAAGAAGTTTGAGCACGCGTCGCGGTTATCCATGAAGGTCGAGATGACGGGGAGCGCGGCCAATCCCTCGCGCTCGACGGCGCGGACGAGCGCGTCGTAGTGTCCCCTGGTCCCGCTCACGACGTTCGTGCGCATGAGCAGCAGCCCGATTGTCTTCGATGCTTCGAGCGGTCGAGTCCCGTTTCTACGCGCACGCGCGTCGTACCAGCGGCGGTACGCTTCAAAGCTCTCAAAGATGTTCGCGGCGTCTGGGTGATAGGCGCCGACGGCCGGCACACTCTCGGGCGGCGGCACCTTCACGTTCGAGAGACGTGCGTCGCCGCCGTAGTGCTTCAGCGCGTAGAGCAGCATCGACGTGATGTTGCCCGGCGTCGGCTGTAGGAAGTAGCAGAAGAGATAGAGGTAATGCTTCAGGTCGCGCAGACGCCCCGCGTTCGGCACGAAGCGCAGCAGCGCGGGCATCCGCTCGACGAGCCGGAGGTATTGATTATGGCTACCTCCCTTCCGACGCGCGCGCGCCTGCTCGCCCATCCACGACCCGACGCTCTTCAACAGGCGCCGCGCGCGACCCTCGCCGCCCTCGCTCCCCCGTTCGGCCTTAGCCCCGAAGCTCAAGCTCCCCATGCGCGTCTGCCGCATCAACTCCGGCATGCAGTTGATAACGACGACCGCCCTGTCCGACTCAGTTCCGCGTTGGAGCAGCTCGATCAAACGCGTGGCGTTCTCGCCATCGGTGACGTGTATGACGAAGACGATCTCCGACCCGCTCAGGTCTCGCTCGACCGACGCCCACTCCGCCTCATCCAGAGGCGCGCCAAAGTTGTACGCGCAAACGGTCAGGCCCGCCGCATGCCGTCGGTTTATCTCTCCTTCGGCGCGCCGCAGCGGGCCGAGCAGGCTTGAGCCGACGATGAGCGCGGTTATCTTCATGCAACGCCCTCAATGCGGTCTTCGAGGTCGGAGAAGGCTTCGCGCAGCCGTTCGACGACGCCGGCCTCCGCCTCCCAGAAGCCACGCCCCTCTGCTTCGAGCAGGCGCGCGACGAGCGAGCGGGCCGAGTGCGGGTTGAGGCGCGAGAGACGTTCCAGCATCTCTTCATCGAGCACGTACGTCCGCGCCACTTCGTCGTAGACCCAGCCGTCCACGGCATCGGCCGTGGCGCTCCACCCGAAGGTGTTCGTGACGTGGCTCTCGATCTCCGCGACGCCGCGGAAACCGTGGCCGAGCATTCCCTCGTACCACTTCGGGTTTAAAGTCTTGGCCCGCGTCTCAAGCCGAACCATCTCCGGCAGCGTGCGCACGCGCGCATCGCGAGAGAGAGCGTCCGAGAGGTAGACGGCCGGGCGCGCCTGCGCGTGCCGCTCGACGGCCTTCGAGACGCCGCCGAGGTACTCGAAGTAGTGGTCAACGTCGGTGATGCCTATCTCGAACGAGTCCACATTCTGGTACGCGGCCTCGACGCTTGAGAGTGCGCGGGACAGGGCTCCACGTGCCTCGCGCCCTTCGAGCGCGCGCCCGTCGCGCCCGCGGCCGTAGGCGAAACACTTGCGCGTCACGAAGAGGTCGCCTAAAGCGTCCGCGCTCTCCCACTGCGAGTCCATCACCATGAAGTTGACGTTGGTGCCGTAGCTGCCCGGCGCGTTCGAGAAGACGCGGAGCTGTGCCTCCTCCAACGTACAGTGCCCTTCGGCGACTCGCGCGCGGACGTTGGCGCGGACGGGGTTCAGCTCGTCGGGCTCATCCAGCTCGGCCACCGAGCGCACGGCCTTGTCGAGCAGCAGCATCGTCGCGCCGAACAGGTCGCGAAAGATGCCCGAGACGGTCATCACCACGTCCACGCGCGCGCGCCCGAGTTCTCCGAGCGGCACGGGCTCGACCTCCGTCACGCGGTTGAGCGAATCACGCATGGGCCGTACGCCTAAGAGCCTGAGCGCCTGCGCGACGCCCTCACCCTGCGTCTTGATGTTGTCTAAGCCCCACAGCACGAGCGCCATCGTGCGCGGCTGTCGCCCGTGCTCGGCGCGGTGGCGTGCGAGCAGCGTGTCCACGACGCGGCCGGCGCGCTCGTAGGCCGCGTGCGAAGGAACCGCGTAAGGGTTAACGGCGTGCGTGTTCCTCCCCGTCGGCAGGATGGACGGGTTCTGCACGATGTCCGCGCCCGGCCCCGGCTCGACGTACTCGCCGCGAAGCGCACGCGCGAGCCCGTCCAACTCACCGCTCGTCTTAAGCTGCTCTCTTATCTTCGCCAGCAGCTCAAAAACCTTGCGAGACTCCTCTGTTTCGACACGCGCCATCTTATTGAGCAGGTCGCACGCCGCTGCCGCTCCTTCGCGCATGAACCGCTCGACCGAAGCGCGCACCGCATCGTCCACGCGTGCGCGCGTGCGCCAGCCCGCGTCGGACTTGTCTCTGAGGAGTCCTTCGTACGACCCGAGCCCGAGACCTTCTGCGACGAGGTCGTCGAGCGAGCGTGCGTCGCACTCGGGGCGGTCAAAGGAGGCGACGGCGCGGAGCAGGTCGGCGCACTCGCGCTCGCCCGCCGCGCGGCCGAAGACGTGTAAGCCCGTCGGTATCAGACGCTGCTCGACCTCCACGACCCGCTCCCACAGTTCGAGGACGCGGCGGTCACGCTCTTCGTTCGACTTGTCGCTCTGCGGTCTACTCATCGAAGTAAACGTCTGACATCGTCTCCGACAACAAATGCGGCAGACGCACGTAGCCGCCGCCGAGCGCCTCAGAGAGAGAGCGCCCCTCGCCGCCGTCGGTGAAGCGGCCCTGCGTATCGACAACAACCGAAGCATCGCACGCACGCGCCAGCGACGCGCCGAGCGAAGCAATCTCCCTCCTCATCCGCTCCCGCCGCGACGTTCTGTCCCCTACACTCTCATCCATCAACGGAACGTTCGCACGGCCGTCTGTGAAGACGACGAGGCGGACTCTGCGTGCCCCGGACATCTCGGCACGGCGCGCGACTTCGAGGGCGCGCAGGAGACCGGAAGCGAGCGGCGTCGCGCCGCCGACGGGCAGCGCGTCCAGCAGCGCGCGAGCCCTTGAGACGGACGAGGTCGGTGGGAGCAATAACTCCGCGCCGCCGCCCCTGAAGATGACCAGCGCGACGCGGTCGCGGTTGACGTAAGAACGTCTGAGCAGTTGCGCGAGCGCGCCCTTCGCCTGCTCGATGCGGTTCAGTGCCATGCTGCCCGACGTGTCCACGAGGAAGATGTAGAGCGTGCCCGACCTGCTCCGATGACGCTTGTATCGAAGCGCCTCAGGCGCGATGCGGAACCGCGCCTCATGTAATGCGCGATTGACCGCGGCGGCGCGCAGGGTCGCGTCGAGCGCGACCCGCGCGCCTTCGGACTTCGACGCCGTCGCCCCCGCGTATCGGCCGCGCGCGGAGAAGGTTGAGCCGCCCGAGCCCGCACGCCGCCGGGCCGGGGCCGAAGGCTGTTTAGACGCACGCGCACGCCCCTCTTCATTCTGTGTGAGCACGTCCGGCTTCAGACCGACTTCCGCAGGAGGTGGGACAATGGTTTTCTCATCGCTCCCCGCAGCATCCGCCGATTCATCGCTCACCTTGAGCGACGCGGGTGAATGTCGCGTGCCGTCGCCGGAGGATGCGGCTTCCGACTCGGCTTCGTCATTGCCGAAGACCTCTTCGGCCGCGCGCTCGACGCGTGCGCTGCCGCCACCCTGTTCGAGCGGGTCGCGGCGGAGACGATGGCGGAGCGCCATCGGCGCCACCCTGCGCAGGTCTGCGGCCGTCACCGCGCGCCGCCCTTCGAGCGCGGCGAGCGCGCGCGCCGCGCGCGTCAACGTTATCTCGCCGCGGTGGCCGTCCACGCCGAGCCGCAGGCACAGCTCCGCGGCCTGACGCAAGACCGCGCGCGGGACTTCCACTTCTGCGTAGAGCGCGGCGGCGCGCGCGACCCGACGGCGGAGACGTGCCTGCTCCGTCTGAGTTGAAAGGTTGAAGGCCGCGGGGTCGCGGTCGAACGCTTCACGCCGCTCGACGATGAGGACGCGGCTATCTAAATCTTTCTCGGTCTCGACCTCGACGCAGAGGCCGAAGCGGTCGAGCAGTTGCGGCCGCAGCTCACCCTCCTCGGGGTTGCCGGAGCCGACGAGCACGAAGCGCGCCGGGTGCTCGGCCGAAACGCCTTCGCGCTCGACGTGGTTGCGCCCCGTCGCGGCCACGTCGAGGAGCAGATCGACGAGGTGGTCTTCGAGCAGGTTCACCTCGTCGATGTAGAGGAAGCCGCGGTTGGCGCGCGCGAGCAGCCCCGGCTCGAACGCCTTCACGCCCTCCTGCAAGGCGCGCCCGAGGTCGATGGTGCCGCACACGCGGTCTTCGGTCGCGCCGAGCGGAAGCTCGACCACCGGCACTCCCTTCCGCACGCGCCCGAGACTCTCGCCCGCAGAGAGACGCGCGGCACAGTCAACGCACAAAGCGTGCGCGTCCGCGGGGTCACAGTTGTAGGCGCAGCCGCGCACGGTGTCGAGCTGCGGCAGAAGGTCTGCGAGCGCGCGCACGGCCGTGGACTTTCCAGTCCCGCGGTGACCCGTGACGAGGACGCCGCCGACCGCGGGCGCGACGACGTTGAGCAGCAGCGCGAGCTTCATCTCCTCCTGGCCGACGACGGCCGTGAAGGGGAAGACCGGGCGCGCGGCCGAGGGTTTTCCGCCCCTGCTGTTGTTGGAACGAACTGCCATGCGGACTGGAAACGAGAAAGAGAACCGAGGAGCGAGAGGGATTATAAACAGTTCGGGGCGGAACGGAAGAGAAATAATTTCAAAGCTGAAATCTGCAATCTCGAATCATCTTCAGGGCTCGATGGACATGCGGAGGATATCTGCGAGCGGGCGGCGCGTGACCTTGCCGTCGCGGCCGATGATGATGACCTGATTGTTCTCGACCGTCACGCGGCGGACGCCGCTCATGTCGCGCTCAAGGGTCTCTCCGTCTCTGGTGACGATGATGAGCCTCTGCGTCGGCGCGGGCGCGGGCTGTGCGTCGGCGGGAGGTTGTGCGGGAGGCGCGGCCGTCGTTCCCGTCCCTGCGCTCTCGCGCGCGGAGCCGCGCCGTGTGTTGCGTGTGCCGCGGCGGCGCGGAGGGGTCGGCGCGGGCTTCTCGGCCGGCGTGGGAGTGGGAGCGTCGGCGGTCTCCTCGGCCGGCTTCGCCTCGGTGGCGTCGGGCCGGGCGGCGCTCTCTGTCGGGCGTGGCCGTGTGGGCGCGGGTCGCGTGCCCCTGCCGCGCCTGTTGGCGGTTGACCTGCGCCCCGTCGTCCTTTCCGGCGTGGGCGTCGGCGCGGTGGTGGGTTCGGCGTTGGCACTCTCCTCGGCGGGTGTGGGCTCGACCCTCGGCTCGTCGATGCGTGCGCCGGTTGAGGTGACGCGTCGCGTGTTCCCGCGCGGTTCAGCCGAAGAGAGGGTCGGTGCCTCCGGCTGAGTCTGGTTCGCAAGCTCGGGCGGGGCGGGCAGGAACGAGCCGCCGAAGGTGACACGGTACGTGCCCTCCACGTCGCCGACGGCACGCGCCTCGACGCGCAGGACGAGCGTCTCCTCCTTCCGCAGATAGAAGCTCTTCGAGAGCCGCGCCGCGTCGCCGAAGAGCGTAAACTTGACGAGCGGCCGGAAGCCGTTCGCCAGAAAAACGTCAACATCGCCGAGCAGCTCTGCTGTTTCGAGGTTGACGACGAGGTCGCCCTCCGCGCCGCGGAAAAGGTAGAAGTGGCGCGTGCGGCGCGCGTCGCCCACGTCGCGCGGTGCGACGCGCCCGCTCAACTCGCTCGCGAAGATCGGCGTCGGGTAGTTCGCCTCGCCCGACTGCGCGCACAGCGGCGCCGCGGCCACGAGCGTGAGCAGCAACGCGGCGACGGCCGGTAAAAACATTCGCGATTTTGTACGGCGGTTAAGAAACATTAGAACAGGCCCCGCGGGAGTGCCGAGTTTATCAGCCGGTGTCGGAAGCGACAAACGTTAAAGGCCGTAAGCCGTAAACTATAAACCGTGACGAGAAGACACGCTCTTCATCTCGTCACGGTTTATAGTTTACGGCTTACGGCCTTTTGTGGCTTTGGATGCGGAAGGGGGGACTCGAACCCCCACGAGTTACCTCACACGCCCCTCAAACGTGCGCGTCTACCAGTTCCGCCACTTCCGCTCGGGGTCTGACAAGCAGACTAACAAATAACACCGGCGCCGTTCAAGTGGCCTCAGGGCCGCGTGCGCCTTGACAACCTTACTTCGTCGCTGGACTGGCCGTGGTCGCGGGCGTCGCCGCGGGGCTCGCCGCAGGCGCGGCCGCGGGGTTGGCACCCTCAGCGGGCTGCGCGGCGGGCGAAGCGGCCGGAACGGTACCCTCGGCGGGAGCGGGGCTCGCCGCAGGAGTGGGAGTCGCCTGCGGTGCGACGCCGCCCTCCATCAGCGAACGCTGGCCGCCGCCGACGCCGAAGCCGAGCAGCAGCGCCACGACGAAGAAGGTCGCCGCTGCCCCGACGGTGATCTTGGCGAGGATGGTCTGCGTCCCGCGCGGGCCGAAGGCCGTGCTCGAAATCGAACTGGTGAAGAGCGAGCCGGCGTCGGCCTTGCCCGGCTGCAAGAGCACCGAGACGACTAGCACGATGCAGGACAGAATGAAGAGTCCGTAGAGAAGATAGCTGAGCAAAACTGTTATGACCTCGATTCCGAATTACCTATCGTAATTAACAAGCTTCGCGAACGACTCGGCCTCCAGGCTCGCGCCGCCGACGAGCGCGCCGTCCACGTCCGGCTGTTTCATCAGTCCCGCGATGTTGTCGGGTTTGACCGAGCCGCCGTAGAGGATGCGGAGCGCGGCAGCCGCTTCCTGCGAGAACCTACCCGCGAAAACGCGCCGGACAAACGCGTGCATCTCTTGCGCTTGCTCCGGCGTCGCTGTACGTCCCGTCCCGATGGCCCAGACCGGTTCGTAGGCGATAATGATACGTTCGAGGTCGGAGGCTGTCAAATCGCGCAGGCCGCCCTCGACCTGCCCCTTCACGACGTTTTCGGCCGCGCCGCCGTCGCGCTGCTCTAAGGTCTCGCCGACGCAGATGATGACCGTCAGACCAGCTTTGAGCGCGGCCAGCGCCTTGCGGTTCACGAAGTCGTCCGACTCGTGGTAGAACTGCCGCCGCTCGGAGTGGCCGACAATGACGTGCGACGCGCCCGCGTCGCGCAGCATCTCGGCCGCGACCTCGCCCGTGTGCGCCCCTTGCTTCGACTCGGTCGAGCAGTCCTGCCCGGCCACATGAATGTTGGAGCCTTCCAAACGGTCGGCCACAGTCTTCAGCGCCGTGAAGACCGGCGCGATGACGACTTCGCAGTGGTTCGCGTTCGCCACCAGCGGGCGCAAGCTGATCGCGGTCGTTACGGACTCCGCGATCAGCTTGTACATCTTCCAGTTGCCCGCGATGACAGGTTTTCTGTGCTCAACGCCTCTTGGCATCATTGGAATCTTCTTAAGCTACTTGTCATTGAGAGCGGCGACGCCGGGCAACTCGTCCCCGGCTAAGAATTCGAGCGTGGCGCCGCCGCCCGTCGAGATGTGCGTGATCTTATCGGCGACGCCGGCCTGTTGGATGGCGGCGACCGAATCGCCGCCCCCGACGATGACCGTCGCGCCCTTCGAGGCCGCGTCGGCCACGGCGAGCGCGACGCCGACGGTTCCCTCTTCAAAACCCTTCTCTTCAAAGACGCCCATCGGGCCATTCCAGATGATGGTCTTCGCGCCCTCAATCTCGTGCGCGAAGAGGGCGACCGTCTCGCGGCCGATGTCCAGACCGACGAGTCCCTGGTTGGTGAACTCGATGGGGATGGTCTTGCGACTGTTGAGCGGGTCGAAGCTGTCCACGACCTGATGGTCGGTCGGCAGAATCAGCTTGACGCCTTCGGATTCAGCGCGTGCTTTTATCTCGCGCGCCGTCTCCATCATTTCATCCTCGACGAGCGACTTGCCCGTGTTGAAGCCTGCGGCCTTGAAGAAGGTGTAGGCCATCGCGCCGCCGATGAGAATCTTGTCCACGTGGCGGTCGATGAGCGAGTTGATGACGGGAATCTTGTCCGAGACCTTCGCGCCGCCGAGGATGGAGACGAACGGCCGCTCCGGGTTATTCAACACACGCCCGAGGTACTCAAGCTCCTTCTCCATCAAAAGCCCGGCGGCAGCGCGCTCGACATGCTTCGTGATGCCCGCCGTCGAGGCGTGCGCACGGTGCGCCGCGCCGAACGCGTCGTTCACATAGAGCCCGTCGCAGAGTTCGGCCAACTGCTTCGCGAAACCGTCGTCGTTCTCCTCCTCCTCCTTGTGGAAGCGGAGGTTTTCGAGCAGCAGCACGTCGCCGTCCTTCAACTGTGCAACTGCCGACTCGGCCTTCTCGCCCACGCAGTCGTCCGCGAAAGCGACCGGCTTACCGAGAACTTCCGACAGATATTTCGCCACGGGGCGCAGCGAATACTTCCCGACGCGCTCGCCCTTCGGCCGCCCCAGATGCGAGGCGAGGATGACGCGTGCGCCCTGCGCGGTCGCGTACTCGATGGTCGGAAGCGTCGCACGAATGCGGGAGTCGTCGCCGACCTTCCCCTCCTTCACCGGCACGTTGAAGTCCACGCGGATGAAGACGCGCTTGCCCTTCAGGTCGAGGTCTTTGATGGATAGCTTGCTCATAAGTGAATGGTCAATAGTAAATGGTAAATGGCAAGAACCGGGTCATGGCCCCTACCATTTGCCATTCACCATTTACTATTTACCAACTACAGTCCTTTTTCCCCGAGGAACTTGACGAGGTCGCGGACGCGGCAGGAGTAGCCCCACTCGTTGTCGTACCAGGAGAGCACCTTGACGAGGTTGCCGCCGATGACCTTCGTGTATTCGGCGTCCACGATGGAGGAGTTGTCGTTCTTGCGGAAGTCCACCGAGACGAGCGGCTCCTCCGAGAAGGCGAGGATGCCGCGCAGCTCCTCGTTGGCGGCGTTCTTCAGGGCCGCGTTGACCTCCTCGGTCGTCACCTCGCGCTCGACCTCCATCACCACGTCCACGAGCGAGACGTTCGGCGTCGGGACGCGCACCGAGATGCCGTCGAACTTGCCCTTCAACTCGGGAAGCACGAGCGCAACGGCCTTCGCCGCGCCGGTCGAGGTCGGAATCATCGAGAGCGCCGCGGCGCGCGCGCGCCTCAAGTCCTTGTGCGGCAAATCGAGAAGCTGCTGGTCGTTCGTGTAGGAGTGAATCGTCGTCATCTGCGCCGACTTGATGCCGAAGTTCTGGTGGATGACCTTAGCAACCGGCGCGAGGCAGTTCGTCGTGCAGGAGGCGTTCGAGATGACGTGGTGCGCCGCCGGGTCGTACGAGCCCTCGTTGACGCCGAGGACGATGGTGATGTCCTCGTTCTTGGCGGGCGCGCTGATGATGACCTTCTTGACCGAGCCGCGCAGGTGCTTGGCCGCATCCTCGCGGTTCGTGAAGCGCCCCGTCGATTCGATGACGATTTCGGCGCCGACCTCCTCCCACGGAATCAGCGCCGGGTCCTTCTCGGCGAAGACGCGGAACTCGTCCGTGCCGACGCGGATGCCGTTCTCGGTGGCCGCGATCTCCTCTTCGAGGTTTCCGAGGATAGAGTCGTACTTCAGAAGGTGCGCCAGCGTCTTCGTGTCGGTGATGTCGTTGACGGCCACGAAGTCAACGTCCTTGTCGCCGAGACATGTGCGCAGCACGTTGCGGCCGATGCGCCCGAAGCCGTTGATTCCAACTTTGATTGCCATAGTGTGGGAAGCCTCCTCACTCACTCTAAATTCGACGCACACGCACGCCGCCAAACGCGCGTCCGGTGCGCGTGTGAACACTGTCAGTTTTCAGGGCTGACTCATAAAGAATGAAAGACTAAGCCCGCACGCGCCCACTGTCAAGCGAACCCTCCGGCGGCCTCCTTCGTCTCACAAGCGTGCGTGCGGGCCGTCGCTTTCATCGCGCGCGGCGTCCACGCGGGATGCGTTAAATGTATGTTTTTGAAACCCCGTGCGGACGCGGGACGTAGTAGGCACAGGTTCGCCAGGGGCTTTGAAGGGTGGTCTTGAAGGAGCCGCGGCCTGCCGTTTGCAACCCCGTTTCGACGTTCGCGCTTCGGAATTTTTATTCTCGCGCGCATTCATAGCGCGCATCCCCTTCGGGACAGTTTTAAGGTAGAGAAAATGGTCAAACAGAGTCGGTCTATCAATGCCGGGAAGCGGGCCGCCGCCCTCATCCCCTCGACGTTCCTCTGCGCCCTTCTCGTTTTCGGGAACGTGGTGTTCGCTTTTGGGAATGTGCCCACGGGTCGTAAGGCTCGCGCCAAGTCAGCGCCGGCCCCGTCGAAGGAGGCCCCGCGCCCCTCGGAGAGTAACGCGGAGTCTGCACAGCCTACGAGCAAGGCCCGTCCGGTCTTCACGAAGGTCGGCGAGCCCTTCGTCGTCGAGACGGCCGCCGTCCCGCAGTCCACGCCCGCGCAGACGCCCGCGCAGCGCGACGCGACTCGCCCCCCGGGTACGCAGCAGCAGCAGACCGTCCCCCCAGGCGCGCGCACGAACCCGCAAGACCCGCGCACGCCCCCGGCCACGACGCGCCCCGCACCGCAGAACCCGCCGGGCGTTGAGACGGCCCCCGTCAACCAGCCGCCTGCGACCACCCGGCCCAACCCGGCGCAGACCGACCCGGCCACGCAGACGACGACTCCACCGACGACAACGACAACAACGACGCCGGTTGACCCGAACGCGGTCGAGCAGGACCCGACCTTCCCCGTCGTCCAGCCGCGCCCCGTGCCGCCGCTACCCTCGCTCGTGCGCGTGGGCGTGACCGGCACCGACGCGCTCTCGCTCACGCTGAACGAGGCCATCCGGCGCGCGCTCGAAAACAACAACGACATCGAGATCGCGCGCGCCGACGTGCGCCTCGCCGAGCAGACGCTCAACGCCTTGAACGGCGTCTTCGACCCGGTCTTCACCTACACGCCCGAGTACAACAGCAGCGTCCGCCCCGTGACCAACATCTTCGGCGGCGCGGGCACGGGCGGCAACGTGACGACCACCGACTACAACAACGACGCCACGGTCAACAAGCAGTTCGGCAAAGGCGGCGGCAACTTCACCTACTTCTTCAACAACACGCGCGAGACGACCTCGGCGAATAACGCCTCGCTCAACCCGTTCTACTCCTCGGCGCAGGGCATCCAGTTCAACCAGCCGCTCTGGCGCAACCGCTCCATCGACCGCAACCGCCAGCAAATACGCATCCAGCGCAAGCGGCTCGAACAGACTGACTCGGACTTCCGCCTCCGCACCATCGCCGTCATCGCGCAGGTGCAGAGCGCCTACTGGGATTTGGTCTTCGCGCTCCGCAACGAGCAGAACCAGATCGCGAACGTGAAGCTCGCGCAGGAGAACTTCCGCCGCACGGAGGCGAGCGTCGCCGCCGGCGCCTCGGCCCCCTTGCAGCGCGCCGAGATCGAGACCGAGCTTTCGACCCGCGAGTCGTCGCTGCTGCTCGCCAACCAGCAGGTGACCTTCGCGGAGAACGCGCTCAAGAACCTGCTCATCAAAGACCCGCTTTCGCCCGACTGGTCGAAGGCGCTGCTGCCGACCGACTCGCCTTCGTTCGAGGAGACGCCGCTCAACCTTGAGACGGCGCTCAAGGAGGCGCACGAGAACCGGCCCGAGGTGCGCCGCCTGCGGCTTGAAGAGGATGTCAACGACATCAACCTCCAGTTCTACAAGAACCAGACGAAGCCGCAAGTGAACCTCGTCGGCACCTTCTCGACCAACGGCCTCGCGGGCACGGTCAATCCTACCCTCATTGACACAGAGTCGTCGTCGCTCATCGACCCCACCGGCTCCGGCGCGACCTCGTTCCTCCTGAACCAGATCAACGAGCTGCGCCGGAACGCGGGGCTCGGCGACGCCGTAGTGCCCATCGTCCCGCCAGCGGCGGTCACGCTGCCTTCGCAGTTCATCGGCGGCTACGGTCAGACGCTTCAGAACCTCTTCAGCTTCGAGACGCGTCAGATCGTCGTCAGCGCGGTCATCTCGCTCCCGCTGAAGAACAAGACGGCGAAGGCCAACCTCGCCTTCGCGCAGATTCAGCGCGAGCAGCTCGCGGCGACCACCCGCTCGCAGGAGCAGATCATCGAGGTCGAGGTGCGCAACGCCGTCCAGGCGGTCGAGACCTCGCGCCGCCGCGTGCTGGCCGCCCGCGCGGCGCTCCGCAGCGCCGAGGAGCAGCTCGCCGGTGAGCGCCGTCTCTATCAGGTCGGCCGCTCGACAACGTTCCTCCTCTTCCAGCGTGAGAACGCGCTCGTCAACGCGCAGAACCAGGAGCTTCAGGCGCAGACCGATTACAACAAGGCGCTCGCCGAGCTTCAGCGCGCGACCTCGACGACGCTGCGCTCGAACAACGTCATCATCGACTCGCCGGTCGCGCCCGAGCGGTTCAGGAAGTAGACGGGCGGCGGGTCACTTAAAGCCACTCGGAGTGCGGCCGCGGGAGTTTGAGTCTCCCGCGGCCGCACTGTTTTGTGTGCGCACTTCTTTACTCTTGCCCGCCCGTTTGCGTATCCTCTAACGCCTTGAAAATCTCCGCCACCATCATCACCTTTAACGAGGCCGAGAACATCCGCGCGGCGTGCGAGTCGGTCGCGTGGGCCGACGAAATCGTCGTCGTCGATTCGCGCTCGACCGACGACACCACTCGCGTCGCCGAAGAGTGCGGCGCGCGCGTCATCGTCCGCGACTGGCCCGGCTTCGCCGCGCAGAAGCAGTTCGCGGCCGAATCCGCCGCACACGACTGGGTCTTCAGCCTCGACGCCGACGAGCGCGTCACCGACGAACTGCGCGCGAGCGTCCTGGGCTTACGCGACGGTGACAGCTCAAAGCTCGCCGACGGCTACCGCGTCGCGCGTCGTTCGTTCTACATGGGGCGTTGGATCAAGGGCGGGGGCTGGTATCCGGACTACCAACTACGCTTCTACGACCGGCGCCGCGGCCGTTGGGAGGGCGCGCACATCCACGAGTCCGTCAGGATGCAGACGGGCGCGCGCGTCGAGACTTTGACGGGCGACCTCCAACACTTCAGCGTGCGAGACGCCGCGCACCACCATCGTATGATCGGCGAGCGCTACGCGCCGCTCTCCGCGCGCCAGATGTTTGAGGCCGGCCGCCGCACGACGCCGCTGCACATCGCCACGGCCGCCCCCGCCGCCTTCGCGCGCAGCTTCATCCTCAAGGGCGGCTTCCGCGACGGCCTCGCCGGCCTCGCCATCGCACGCTTCGCCGCGCATCACGCGTTTCTGAAACACGTCATGTTGTGGGAGCTACAGAACAGAGACTAATTTGAGCTGCGTCACGCTCACACTCCACACGGAAGCTTCTACCGCACGGCCCGTCGAAAATAATTTCGCTTGACAGTTCGCGCAGCCTGCGTCTACTTTGTGCGCACTCCCTAGCGGTCGCACTCCCCTTCATGACTCGTTGTGGGCCGGAAGAGCCCGCCCGCAACGCTCCCACCAGGCATTCACACCAGACTTGTCCCGGGCGTATCTGCGCTCTAAGCCGCACCTCTGCGCCCAAAGCCACACAAGAAAGGAACTGGAAACATCATGCAGAAACACTTACGGATGTTTACCGCTCTGGTGAGTTTGATAGTCTTGTCGGGCGGCCATGTTCTCGCCACTGACCGCACGCGGCTGATGGATTTTGACGGGGACGGGGCGACGGATATCGCCGTGTATGACGCCGCGCCGTGGACGTTCCCGATTCAGCAGACGTACTTTCGTTATCGCAGCAGCAGCACCGGCCAGATCGTCGTGGTGCCGTGGGGGTCAACGACGGATTCGTCCTGCGTCGCCGATTACGACGGCGACGGCAAAGCCGATCCGTCCATCCACCGCTGGATAGACATTAACGCCCCGCAATACAACTTCAACTCGTGGTGGATTAACGGCAGCCAGCTCGGGCCTTACGTCCGCAACTTCGGCCCTGTCGGCTGGTATAACTTCGACGTGCTATCGGGCGATTACGACAACGACGGTAAGGCCGAACCGGCGTTCACGCATACGACTTGCGACTTCGGCGACCCAGACACCACGGACGACGATTTCTGCCAGTACCTCTACACTTACGCTCAACCTCCGAATGATGAATCCTTCGGCTCCCAGATCATCGGCTACTACGCCAACAATACCTCCTACGGCGGCGGCGTGCCCGCGACGGGCGATTACGACGGCGACAGCGTGAGCGACATCGCCGTCTATGACCGGCAGGCGCAGAAATTCAGAGTCTATGCCCGCCCCTATTCGACCATCGCCGAAAATATCCAGCGCGAGTTAGCTCTGGACATCGACCTGCCGGCTCCGGGCGATTTTAACGGTGACGGGCGGACGGATTTTGTCGGCGTGAAAAACTTCCAAGCGCAGTCGGATCAGCCGCTCATCTGGAAGGTGCGTTACAACTTCCGCAACGGTCTCGTGACGGGGTTTGACCTCGCCTGGGGCATGTCGTACGAATACCCCGTCCCCGGCGATTACGACGGCGACGGGAAGACCGACCTCGCGGTCTATAACAAAGACACCTCGACGTGGACGATCCGGCGCAGCTCCGATCTGCAAACGTGGACGGTCGTGTTGGGCGACTCCAACGACACGCCGGTCACTTTCCTGACGCAGAATCCGTCGTGCTTTAATCCCTCGCCCGGGGGTCAGTGCGCACCTTGACCCTCTAAAGTTTTAGCCCGCCGCTTGAAACAAGCGGCGGGCTAAAACTTACTGACTGACTTGTGAACTACTCCAAGACTTCCAAATCCGTGCTGTCCAATTGGTGGCGTGGCTTTTCGGGTTTGGGGATGGGGGCGGGGATGTCCTGGGTGAGTGTGATCTCGGCGAGGAGCTGGTCGGTGAGCTGGCGAGCCTCGGCAACGCCGGAGCCCTGGTTGAGGACGACGAAGTAGACCTTGCCGTACTTCTGCGTATAGACGACGCCGCCGAGGCTCGCCATTCCGCCGTCGTCGTGGACGAGCGTCCCGGTCTTCGCCACGACCGCGCCTTCGAGCGGCGTCCCGACCATCCTGCGCCGCAGCGTCCCGTAGTCGCCGCTCGCCACCGCCATGATGTCCACCAACTCTAAGCCCTGACGCCGGGCCTCGTCGTCGAGCGCGCGGATGACCGCCACCAGACCGCGCGGCGTCATGCGGTTGATTTCGAGCCCCGAAGTCGTCGCCAGCGTCACCTGCTCCGGCGGAAGCTTCACCTCTTCGATGAGGAACTGGCGCACGCCCGCCGGCCCGCCCACCAAAGCGCCCAGGCGCTCGGCGACGAAGTTGCTCGAATGCGCGTTCATGTAGAGCAGTATGTCGCTCAGAGGGTACGAGAGCACCGCGAACGCCGGCTCGCCCGCGGGCGCTTCCGCCACGGCGAAGGTCTTCGGGTTGAGCTTGACGACTTTGGCGAGGCGTTGCGCGGCCTCCTCCGGCTTGTTGGTGAAGTTGAAGACGAAGTCGGGCGAGACGGCCAGCTCGCCCTCGAACTTCTTGACGCCGCGCTCGGCCAGCTTCTTCGCCACGAGCGTCGCGTGAAAGTCGCCGAAGGTCGGGTCGTTGCCCGCGGCGATGATTCGCCCGCGCAGCACGCCGGACTTGTCCACGTCGCCCTCGACGTAGAACTTCGTCTCGAACCGATAATTCTTGCCGAGCTTGCGCAGCGCGACGAGCGAGGTCGTGAGCTTGACGAGCGAGGCCGGGTTGTAGACGGCGTCGGCGTTATGCTCGGCGAACGTGGCGCGGCCGTCGTTAGACTGGACGAGCAGCGCGTGGCGCGCCGGGTCGTCACCGCGCCCAGCGTACCAACCGGCCACGTCGAAGGTCGGCGCGGGCGGCGTGGCCGGCGCGGGCACCGCCGAAGCGGGCATGGCCGACGTTGCCTGCGCGAGTGGAACCTGTATGTATGCGGCGGCGGCCCTGCGCGCGTCCTTCATCAGCGCGTAGGGCGCGAAGGTCAGCGCGAGGATGACGGCCGCGCCGATCAACATCATCGCGTAGATCGGTTTGCGAGGGTTCAACGCGTTGCCCTCCCGATGTGGAAAATCTGCTTATCAATCACTGTATTATTCCCAGCCTTTCACAAAGCATGATAAACCTTTAATATGCAAATAGGGCGCCACGCGTCAAGCGGCGCCCTGCGTTAAACCATTCTTCTTTCTTCATCCACATCGAATGGACATATTCCAGAGATTCGTGACACAGGACACATTGACGGGGCTGCCCGCGTACATTATTGCCACAGCCGTCGGCGTCCTCGGGGCCATCATCGGCAGTTTTCTGAACGTCGTCATCCACCGCATCCCGCGCGAGGAGTCGATTGCCTTCCCGGCGTCGCACTGTCCTTCGTGCGACGCGGCGATACGACCGTACGACAACATTCCCGTCGTCAGTTGGGCCGTGCTGCGCGGGCGCTGCCGCGCCTGCCGCGCGCCCATCTCGGCGCGCTACCCGGCGGTCGAGCTGCTGACGGGCGTGCTCTTCGCGCTGACGTACGTGCTCCATTCCGGGCTCACGCTCTCTCTGCCGTTCGACCTCGCCTTCGTCGCGGCCATCATCGCCCTCGTCTTCATCGACGCGGAGCACATGATTCTCCCGAACGTCATCACCTACCCCGGGGCCGCGCTCGCGCTCTTGGCGCGCGTGGTCGTCCCGAACCTTTACGGCGTGGCCTCGCTCGGCGGCCCGGAGACGCCCGCGTGGCTGCTCTCGCTCGGCGGCGCGGTGTTGGGTGCGCTGGTGGGCGGCGGGTTCCTGTGGCTGGTCGGCTGGCTCTGGGAACGCGCGCGCGGGGTCGAGGCGATGGGGCTCGGCGATGTGAAGATGATGTTGATGGTGGGCGCCTTCCTCGGCTGGCCGCTGACGCTCCTGACGATCTTCGTCGGCGTGCTCAGCGGCTCAATCGTGGGCGTGGTCGCGATGGCGCGGCGCGGCGAGCGCGACATGCAGATGCTCCTCCCCTTCGGCATCTTCCTCGGCCTCGGCTCGCTCGTCAGCCTCCTCTTCGGCACACTCATCATCGACTGGTACGTGGGGAAGTTCTGAAGAACAGTAAATGCTAAATGGTAAATCGAGCTTGAGTAATAGCCGACGGGCTTAAAACCTTCAACGCCGGGCAAAGCGCAATTACCATTTACTATTCACCATTCACCATTCACCAAAGATGCCTCGTCACGAAAACCGGATGCAGTTGGCGCTGGCGCTGTTGGTGGGGCTTTTGCTCCTGGCCAACCTGTTCACGCTGACGCTGGTGGCGCTCTCGCCCGCGACGCGGGCGGAGCGTGCGCCCGTGCTCTACACGGTCTTCGTCCTTACGCTCGTCATCAGCGTCCCCTCCATCCTGCTGCTACCGCGCTGGCTACTCAGGCCATACCGTCAGCTCGTCGATGAGGCCGAGCGTGCTCCCGTCGAATCCGCGTCCCGCGGGCGCGCGCGGGATGAGTCGGAGTTCGTGCTCGAAACTTTTCAAGAAGTCGTCGCGCAGCTCCGTACCAAGCAGCGCGAGCTTGAGCGCCTGAGCGCGCGCGCCGCCGAGCGCGCCGCGACCGCCGAGCAGTTCAGCGAGCGTGTCGTCGCGAGCCTCCCGTCGGGGCTCGTCGCCTTCAACTCCGAGGGCCGCGCGACCGTGGTCAACGCGCCCGCGCGCGCGTTGCTCGGCATCGAAGGGCGCGTTGAGGGCGAGGACTTTCCCGCTCTTCTCTCGCGCGCGCCCGAGCTGGCCGAGATGGTCGGGCGCTGTTTGCAGACGGGTGAGCTGTACCGGCGCGAGGAGGCAACGGCGACGCTCAACGGCGGGCGCGCGCGCCGGCTCGGGGTGACGGTCGCGCCTATCGACCCGGCGCCCGCGGGCGGTTCGCGCGGCGTGCTCTGCATGTTGACGGACATCACGGAGGTCGCGGAGCTGCGCGAGACGGTCGCGCGCAAGCGCAACCTCGAAAGCCTCGGCGAGATGTCGGCCGGGCTCGCGCACGAGTTCAAGAACGCGCTCGCGACGCTGCACGGCTACGCGCAGCTCTTGCAGAACGCCGCCCTGGACGGAGACACGCGCGCGTCGGCGACCGCGGCGCTGTTGCAGGAGGTGCGCGGTCTCTCCGAGATGGTCACCTCGTTCCTCAACTTCGCGCGGCCGAAGACACCCGACCTCGGCGACGTGCGGCTCCGCGAGTTGCTCGACACCTGCGCCGCAGACCTCGACGCGCTCTTCGACGCTCAGCGTGTCTCTCTCGCAATCGAAGGCAAGTTCCCCGAAGTCCGCGCCGACGAGCGCATGCTCCGACAGGCGCTCCTCAACCTCATGCGCAACGCCGCCGAGGCGATACCAGACGAGACGGAAGCGAGGCGTGTTCTCGTCAAGGGCTCGATTGAGACGGACGCCAACGGCCACAACTGGGCGCGGGTCGAGGTCGAAGACACGGGCGCCGGGATACCCGCAGAGGACCTGCACAGAATCTTCATCCCCTTCTTCACCACCAAGTCCAAAGGGCACGGCGTCGGCCTCGCCCTCGCGCACCGCGTCGCCACAGACCACGGCGGCACACTCTCCGCGACCAACTCTCCGAACGGCGGCGCGGTCTTCACGCTGCGTCTCCCCATCTGAACTTTTACGGACTCAGCCGCCATCTCCCTTCAACCCCGCGGGAAAGTATTCGCGCCAGCGGCGCGTGACGAGGTCGCCGATGTCGGGGCGGACGATAAGCTCGTCGGGGTAACCGGGCTTCATGCGCGCGTCGATGACGATGGGCGCGGTGTATTTGACGTGGTGGCGGCGCAGTTCGGCCGCGGCGGCGTGTATGTCCGAGGCGGGCTCGAAGCGCGTCCAGGTCGCCCAGAGGAAGTCGGAGGCGTTGCGCGCGACGCTTGCGTCGTCGTGGATGACGACGAGCGGCCAGTCGCGGAAGACCTCTTCGCGCGCGAGGCGAACGGCAAGGTCGGGCTCCTCCACAAACTTGCTCCCTTCCACGACGAGGCATCCGGCGCAGAAGACCTCGGCGCGTGTGACTCCGTTGGGCAGCTCGCCGCGGAACTCGCGGGGCAGCTCACGTACGGCTTCACCGAGTCCGAGGAGGACGGCCTTGCTGCCGCGGTTGACGGTGCCCGAGGTGTAGTCGAGCGTGTCCATCGAGAGGTTCGAGAAGACGAACAGATCGGTCTCGGGTCGGAAGCGCGCGAGCACGTGCTCGAACAGACGCGGGAAATCGCGCAGGTCTTGCGGCGTGTCGGTGAGCAGCAGGAACTTTGTGAGCGAGAGCTGTCCCTCGCCGAGGATGCGGAAGGCCGAGACGAGCGCCTCGCGCGCGTAGCGCTCGCGCACGACCGCGGCGGCCAGCGAGTGGAAGCCCGTCTCGCCATACGTCCAGAGGTCGCGCACGCTCGGCATCACGACGGGGAAGAGCGGCGAGAGGAGTTTTTGCAGATAGTCGCCGATGAAAAAATCTTCCTGCCGCGGCTTGCCGACGACGGTCGCGGGGTAGATGGCGTCGCGCCGGTGGTAGACCGTCTCGACCTGAAAGACCGGGTAGTCGTGTTGCAGAGAGTAGTAGCCGTAGTGGTCGCCGAAGGGGCCTTCGGGGCGACGCTCGCGCGGCGGCACGCGGCCGACCAGCGCGAACTCGGCCTCGGCGATGAGCCGGTGCGGGTGACCTTCCAATTGAGAATCGACGACGCGAATCTTCTCGCCCGACAGGACAGAGGCCAAGACTAACTCGGGCACGTCTTCGGGGAGCGGCGCGATGGCGGAGAGGATGAGCGCGGGCGGGCCGCCGAGGAACATCGTGACGGGCAGCGCACGGCCCGCCGCCTCGGCCTCGTGATAGTGAAAGCCGCCGCCCTTGTGTATCTGCCAGTGCATCCCGGTCGTCTGCGCATCGAAGCGCTGCATGCGGTACATGCCGAGGTTGTGCTTGCCCGTCGAAGGGTGCTCGGTGTAGACGAGCGGCAGTGTGAAGAACGGCCCGCCGTCCTCCTGCCACGTCGTCAGCACTGGCAACTCGTCGAGCCGCGCCGGCCGTTCGACGACCTCGGTGACGGGCGCGCGGCGCACCTTCTTCGTGCCCAGCTTCAGCGCTTCGAGCGCGAGCGCACGGTGCTGCCAGAGCGCAGAGGGCTTCGGCGGGAGGAGCGACTCGGCGACGTGTACGGCCTGACGGACGAGCGCTTCGGGTTTCGGGCCGAAGGCGCGTTCGATGCGGCCCGCGGTGCCGAAGAGGTTGGTGACGACGGGGTAGCGACTGCCCTTCACCTTCGTGAAGAGGAGTGCCGGGCCGCCCCTTTCGATGACGCGGCGGTGGACTTCGGCGAGTTCGAGGTTTGGGTCAACTTCCGCCCCGACTTCGACGAGGTCGCCGGAGCTACGGAGCAGTTCGAGAAACGAGCGGAGGTTGCGGTGCATGCGCCGCCAGTTAATCACACGGGCGGCGCCCGCAACAAATGGCACTAACGGGCGGTCAGAAAGGGGGCTCTTCTTCGGACTGGCCGTCCTTGCCCACCTTGCGTTCGCGCTTGGGCTCGACGGCGGGCGTCTCTTCGACGCGGATGGTGATTTCGCGCTCGGCGAACTTGGCGGCGTCGGCGATGAGTGGGTCGGTGGACTCCGTGTAGGGCTTAATCTTTTCGAGCGTGCCGCGGTCGCCGACGGCGGCGAGGACTTCGAGGAGACGTATCTGCGTGAGGCCGTTGACGCGGCCGAGGAAGACGTAGAGCGGCTCGGGGCTTTCGAGTTGTTTGAGGTATGCGACCGACTGCTCGGCATGACCCTTCTCGTCAAGCGCGCGGACGAGATTGAAGAGGGTCTCGTTCTCCCCCATCCGGTAGAGCGCCCAGTCGAGTGCGAGCTTGACCCGCGCGTCCTTCTCCTGCGCGCGATAGCCCTCGGTCAGACGCAGGTGTTCGACCGCCGCGAGTCGCGCCAGCTCCTCGGCCGCCTTGCGCCGCTCGAAGGGGCTGCGGCTCGACAGCTTACGCGCGACCGCGGAAGAGTCGGCGCCCTGTGCCCTCGAAGGCTCGTCCTGCGCCCTCACCATCGTAGGAGAGATGACGAGTGAAAGCAGCGTCAGCGTTAAGATCGTCTTGCACTTCATGGCCGTACCTCAGAAAGTTTTTTTTAACCACAGAGACACAGCTTGAACACAGCTTTAAAGTTTTTAGCTGTGCCTCTGTGTCTCTGTGGTTAATCATCCTTTCGCCTACTGCTTCGCCGTGCCGCCGTCGGTCTTGCGGAGCTTGCCGGTGTCGAGGTCGAGGTCGTCGCGCTTGATGACTTCGACCTCGGGGAACTGCTTGCGCAGCGGCTCGATGAAGTCCTTGGCGTCGCCGACGATGACGATGGCGGCGTCCGCCGCGCCGAGACGCGAGCCGGCGAACTTCTGTATCTGCGCGGCCGTCACCGCCTGTACGCTCGCGATGTAGCGGTTGATCTCGTCGAGGCTCAGCCCGTAAAGCGCGAGCGACGCGATCTGCGCGACGAGCCCTTCGGTCGTCTCAAGCGAACGCCCGAAGTTGCCGATGACGACCGCCTTGCGCGGCGTCAGCTCCGTCTCGCTCACGGCCTCGCTCGACAGACGCGTCATCTCGCCCAAGAGCAGCGAGGCCACCTCCGCGCCCGACAGGTTCTTCGTCTGCGCCGAGGCCACGAACGGCCCCACGTCGCGCCGCGTTTCGAGCGACGAACGCGCGCCGTAGCTCAGTCCACGCTTGATGCGTATCTCCTGATTGAGACGGCCCGAGTAACCCGAGAGCACGGAGTTCGCGACCACGCCCGAATAGAACTCGGGGTCTGTGCGCGCGATGCCGCGCCGCGCGAAGACGACCGCCGCCTGCCCCGCGCCCGGCATGTCCACAACCACGACGCGCCGCTTGCCCTGCGCAGCGCCAGCCGCCGAGTTCGCTGCCGAAGCCTTCGACGGGACGCCGTTCGTGATGTCCGTCGGCGCGACCTTCCAGTTGCCGAACAGGCGCTCGGCGAGCTTGTAGGCGTCGTCGGCCTTGATGTCGCCGCCGAGGACGAGGACGGCGTTGTCCGGTCGGTAGAAGCTCGCGTGGAAGTTGGCCGCGTCCTTACCCTGTATGCGCTGGATGGAGGCGGGCGTGCCCGAGACGGGGTGGCCGTAAGGGCTGTCGCCGAAGACGACGCGCCCGGCAACCCACGAGGCGAGCGTGCCGGGCTCGTTCATCCCGACGCTCAGGTTGTCGAGGTACTGCTGGCGCAGACGCTCGACCTCTTCCTCCTTGAAGACGGGGTTACGCACCACGTCAGCGAGGATGTTGAGCGCCGGCTCGGTCTTCGAGGAGAGGACGTTGACGCTCGCACGCGACGCGTCCCAGCCCGCGCCCGAGTTGAGCACGCCGCCGAGCGCCTCTATCTCCTGCGCGATCTGCGGCGCCGTGCGCGTCTTCGTTCCCTTCGTCAACAGCTCGGCTGTCATGTCGGCCAGCCCGCTCAAGTTTGCGGGGTCAACCTCGCCGCCGTTCTTCACGAGGAGCTGCGCGCCGACGAGCGGCGTCGAGTGGTTCTCGATGACGATGACGCGCAGGCCGTTCGAGAGCGTGCGCTCGACCGGCTTCGGCACGTTGACCGAGCGCGGCTGTGCGGGCGGCGGCGGAGTCTCCTGCGCCAACGTCGTCGTGCCCGAGGCCGTCTGCGCGCCCGTGCTTGAGACGAACGCGAACGCCGCGAACAGGAGGGACGCAGCGACGAGCGCCACGAGTCGGACTTCCTTCAGAACATTTCTCATCGGCTTCCCTCCCCCCCGGTGCCCTCGGCCTTCTTATCCTCGGGCTTCGGCGCCTCGGCCTGATAGGTGATGACGATGCGGTTCGTGTCGGTGAAATACTTCTTCATCACGCGCTGCACATCGGCGGCGTTGACGGCCTGCAAGCGCTCGATGTCTGTGTTGACCCGCTTCACATCGCCGAGCAGGACGACGGCGTTGCCGATGGCGAACGCCTTGCCGCTGTTCGTCTCGCGCTCGCGCAACGCGTTGGCGACGAGTTGGTTGACGGCCTTATCGAGTTCGGCCTTCGTCACGGGCTCCGTCTGCATCCGCTTCAATTCGGCGAGCAGCGCCTTTTCCCCTTCGGCCGGCTGCTTGCCGCTGGCGAGGATGGCGCCGAGGACGAAGATGCCCGTGTCCTGCCGCAGGTTCGCGCTGCCGAAGGCTTCGGCCGCCACCTGCTGTGTGTAGACGAGCGATTGGTAGAGGCGCGACGACTCGCCGTTGGAGAGGATGGATTCGGCTACGCGCAGGGCGTCGGCGTCGGGGCTCGACACGGGCGGCGCCAGATACGTGATGGCGACAGCCGGCAGCGGCACGTTCGGGCCGCGTTCGTCGAAACGCTTCTCGGCCGTGCGCTCGGGCTCCTTCACGGTGACGCGCGGGATGGCGGCTGCGGGCTTCGCAATCTTCGCAAAGTATTTATCGACCCAGCCGTCAACCTGCTGCTGCTCGAAGTCGCCGACGACGATGAGCACGGCGTTGTCGGGTCGGTAGAAGGTCTTATGAAACGCACGCACGTCTTCGATGTTGGCAGCGTCGAGGTCTTCCTTGCTGCCGATGGTCGGCCGCTTGTAGGGGTGGACGGAGTACGAGAGCTTGTCGATGGCGTAGAAGAGCCGGCCGTATGGCGGCGCGAGGACGCCCGTGTTGAACTCCTCCTTGACCACGTTGCGCTCTGAAGGGAAGTTCTTGTCCGTCACGTTGAGCGAAGACATGCGGTCGGCCTCGGCCCAGAGCAGCGTCTCAAGATAGTTGGAAGGGACGACCTCGTAGTAGTTCGTCACGTCGTCCGAGGTCGAGGCGTTGTTCCAGCCGCCCACGTCCTCCGTCAGGCGATCCATCATCTCGTCCTTCATGTTCTTCGACGACTTGAACATGAGGTGTTCGAAGAGGTGCGCGAAGCCGCTCCGCTTGTCGGGGTCGTCCTTCGAGCCGACCTTGTACCAGACCTGGATGGAGACCGTCGGGCTGGAACGCTCCTGCGCCGTGATGACCACGAGCCCGTTCGAGAGCGTGCGCTCCTTGAAGTTGATGGGCGGCACGCGCGTCTGCCCATTGACATTGGTCACACTGGCCGTGCCCAAGAGCGCGCACAGAATCAGGAAGACTGCCGTTCGTCGAAGCATCTCTGTAGCTCCTCGTCTTAACTCGGTTCGGGCGCCCCGCAGGCCCGCGCAGGAGAGTTCGTGTCAGCGCGTGCTTTGATGCCCTTTTGCCGAGAGATTGTTGTACGTTTCTGCGGCCCCGGGGTTGAGGCGGGGACGGTTGCACCCTGTCTGTTCAGGTCAGGTTTACGCGCCCGCCGCGCCGTATGTTTCCCGCGAACCGGCCGCCGGAGAGCTTTTACGCCCCGTCAACACGACTTTCGTCCGCTTTCGTCCACGCCCTTGAATCCGGTACGCGACTCTGGATTTTCAGCGCGGCGCAGAACTTTGCCGGTTCTTCAAATGTAATATAAAATCGGCGCCGGTGGCGAACGCGCCCGGTACGTCCGAGAGCTTTAGAAGACGGCCCGCCAGGCGCTCGCCACAGTTTAGTCTTGGGGCCGGTGACGAAGGCTTTAACGCTCGATGGCAGGCGGTCTGGTCGTACACATCTCGAACGGGCAGGAGCGGCACACGGAGGTGCTCTCGCAGGAGCGCGTCCTCATCGGGCCGGGCGAGGGCTGCCACATCCGCCTCGGCTCCGACCTCCTCACTGACTCCAGCGTCATGCTCGAACTCACGCGGCAGAACGGGCACTTCCGCGTGCAGGAGTTCGACCCCGAGATCGGCATCACCTTAAACGGCCGACCCGTAGCGCGCGGCGCCAAAATCGACGACGGCGACGAGCTGCGCTTCGCAGCCTTCGACGTAAGCATGCAGTTCTTCCCCGTCGGCAACCTCCCAGCTATCACGACGGGCGGTCGGCGCGCCAGCGTCGCCCCCTTCATCGAGCAGGCCGCCATCGAGGCCGCCGCCACCGCACGGCGCGACGACGCCAAAGTTTTCCTGCGCGAGTTCACGCGCGAGCTGCTGCGCGAGATCAACTGGAGCACGAAGATCGGCGCCTTCCTCTGCGTGGCGATTCTCATCGGCGGCCTGTTCTACATCGGCAACGCTGTCTACCACGAGCTGCGCCGCTCGCGCGACCTCATCAACAAACAGAACGAGCAGAACGAGAAACTCCAGCGCCAGCTCGAACAGGTCGGCGTGCAGTTCGGCGAGGTTGACCAGCGCAACCGCGAGATCATCAACAGCCTCTCGCTCGCGCCCCGCCTGCGCAGCGAGTACGGCAACGGCGTCTGCCTCATCGCCGGCTCCTACATGCTCTTCGAGCCCGGCACGGGGCGCCCCATGCGCTACCCCGAGACGCAGACGAACGAGGACGGCGAGAACGTGCAGACTGCGGGCGAGCAGCCGCTCCTGACGCCTGAGGGCAACGGCCCGCCCTTCATCCGCGACTTCGTCGGGACGGGTTTTCACGTCGGCTCCGGCTACGTCGTCACCAACCGACACCTCGCCGTCGAGCCCTGGACGGCCGACGAGGGCGTGAAGTCGCTCGGCCAGAGCGTGCGCGGGCAGTTCCGCGTCACGCGCATCGTCGCCTTCTTCCCGGGCATCCGCCAGCCCTTCGTCGTGCGCCTGCGGCAGACCTCGCGCGACGACGTGGCCGTCGGCACGCTCGAAGCAAAGGAGCTGCCCGCGGGGCTGCCGGCCCTCCCGCTCGACAGCGACCCGGACACGGCGATGATCGGCGGGACGGTCGTCATGATGGGCTACCCTTCGGGCGAAGACCGTCTGATGGCGACCATCCCCGAGGCCGAGGCGCGTTCTTTGCGCGAGCGCTGCGGCGCGTCGGTCGAGACGCTGCTCGCCTGCCTCTCCGAACGCAACTACATCAAGCCGCTCACCACGCAGGGGCACATCTCCGACCTTGAGGGACGCAACATCGTCTACGACGCGCGCAACGCCGTCGGCGGCTCCGGCTCGCCGCTCTTCGGCCCCAAGGGGCGCGTCATCGGCGTCAACTTCGCGACCTTCACCGAGATGGAGGGGCAGAACTACGCCGTCCCCGTCAAGTACGTCTTTCCACTGCTCGAACGCGCCGGCTGGAAGACGGCCGAGCCCTCCGAAGACCAGAACGGGAAAGACCAGAACGCCAACTCCAACACCGCCCAACCGCCCAAAGACACGCGCCCTCCCGCCGAACAGAAACGTTAAGCCCGGGCGCGTTTCCTACGGACTCCGTCCAGCACAAAAACCACGTCGGCTGTGACGCTTAACCTTCTGCCACACATGGTTTTGACAGCCGCGGCCTAGTCCGCTACTCTCCGTTCTTTAGGTGACGGGCGTGAATTTTCCAGTGCCACGCCCTGCAAGTTTCAACGGAGATTCAGCCGAACCTTGTCTGCGCCCGCTGCATCAGCCACGACCGCGCCCGTCAGGCCCGAACTCTTCCCGGGGCAGTTGGTAGGCACGACGAGCCGCGCGCTCATCCTGTCGGCGCTGACGGCGTTCATGCTGCTCGGTTTCGGCCTGCGCGCCTACCAGCTCGGCGCCGAGAGCCTGAGCGAGGACGAGCTGAACAAGGTGCGCGCCGTGGCCGAGTACCGCGAGCGCGGCCTGACCCCTGCAAACGGCGAACACCCCTTCCTGATGAAAGCGTTGATGGCGGTGAGCATCGTCGCCTCAGAGGGCTGGAACTCAACTTCGTTCGCGCGACAGAACCCGCAGCTTCAAATCTCGACCGAGACGGCCGCGCGCCTGCCCGGCGCGTTCCTCGGCGCGCTCACTTCCATCCTGCTCTTTCTCGTCACGCGAGAACTTTTCGGCGCGGAGGTGGCGCTGCTCGCCGCGGCGCTCTGGGCCTTCGACCCGGCGGCCGTCGGCTTCAACCGCATCGCGAAGGAGGACAGCTTCGTCGTCTTTTTCTTCCTGCTCGGCAACGTCTTCTGGCTGCGCGGGCAGAAGGCGGCCGAAGCCGGCGGGCGCAAACCCGAACCCTTCTACTGGGCGGCGGCCGCGGCCTTCGGGGCGATGTTGGCGTCGAAGTACGTGCCGCACTACCTCGCCATCAGCGGCGCTTACTACTATGCCTTTCAGGGCGTGCCGGCGACGCGCTGGCGGATGGGCAAGAAGAAGTGGCTCGTCTGGTTCGCGGTGATGGGCGTGGCGTTCGTCATCTGCAACCCGACGATCCTTCTGCCGGGGACCTGGCAGGAGATGCGCACGTTCGCGGGCGAGAAGCGCATCGGGCACGACGCATACGAGTTCCTCGGCCAGCTCTATCGCAACCAGATGACGCTCTGGCTGCGCGGCTCGCCCTGGTATTTCTATTACGTCTTCATGGGCGTGAAGCTGCCGGTGCCGGTGCTCGTCGGGTGCGTCGCGGGGCTCCCGCTGCTCTTCAGTAAGCGTCTGGGCGACGGCCGCTACTTCCTTCTCTTCTGGCTCTTCTTCTGGTTCTTCCCCTTCACCTTTATGGGCGGGAAGTTCACACGCTATTTTACCTTCGCGCTGCCGGCCGTGTTGATGACCTCGGCCGTCGGGCTCAACTACCTCGCGGGTCTCGTCGCAAGGCTCGTGTCGAAGCTTCGGGGCGGCGCGGCGTGGGCAACGTACGCGCGCGCGGGCCTCGCGCTCGTCGTCATCGCGCTCTCGCTCTACGCCTCTGCGAGCGCAGCGCCGCACTACAGGCTCTACACGAACTTCATCGGCAGGGGCGAGGCTCGCGCCGGCACATACTTTCCGCACGACGAGTTCTACGATTCGAGCACGCGCGACATAGCCAACGCCGTCGCGCGTCTCGCCCCTCCCGGCGCGCGCGTGGCGAGCGAGACGCCGGAACTACTGACACATTACTTACGGCTCGCGGGCCGCGAAGACCTGCGCTCGGTCTCGCTCTCCGACCGCGCGGCGCTGCGCGAGTTCCGCCCGGGCGACCTCCTGATCGTCGCGCGCGGCCGCCGCTACTTCAGCAACGACGAGTTAACGTCGAGGCTCGAAGCGCCGTCTCAACCGGCGGTCTCTATCTCGCTCGGTCGCGTGCCTTCGGCGCGCGTCTACGTGCTCGACGCCGCCACGTTCGGCGCGTTCGAGGTGGTGGTTAAGCGTTAGCCCGCGGAAATTTCGGGCAACAAGGTGAGTGCGGCCCGGCATCGCAAGCTCTGACAGCAGGTGTGTAGTTTCTCATCCGAACCACGTTCGTGTAGATTGATTATGCAAGTGGAACGTCGGTTGCTCTCTTGAGCCGCGAGGCTTTGTGAGACGCACGCGGAGCGCAGCAATTCGACTCCCTTCGAAGCGGCCGCGCGCAGTCTTATCGCTCCGTCGGGAGCCTTCTGATTGAACATAAGGGGCCTTTGAGGACATGAAGACTGTTCACCGGCTGCGACCGGCGAAAAAGCAACTGACGCTCGTACTCTCTCTCTTCATCCTCGCCGGACAGGTGCCGACGGCCGCGGCGCAGCAGGTGCAAATCGTCCCTGCCCTGAAGAGCGAGGACGTGCTTCCGCGCAAGCCCCCCGGCCCCTCGCCCTTCCGCATCGAGACGGTACCCGTCGGCCGCGACGCACAACTCCTGACCGTCTTCGGCAGGCTCGACGGACTCGGCGACGGGGCCACACAGGCTGAAGAGGTACCGCTCGTCAGCATCCTCCGCGACACGCTCGGCGACGCCGACCCCGAGAACGACCGCCTGCGCCACGTCTGGATGCTCACCTACACGCGCCCTTCGGCCATGCAGCGCGTCGCCTCCGCCATTCCTTTCCTCTACGGCCGCGTCGGCGACCGGAAGAGCGCGAGTAAGAAAGGCATCCCGCCGGCCGTCATGGACCTCGCCGACCCGAAGCAGGACATCTGGCACCGCTTCATGTGGCTCGCGCTCCAGAACGTCGTCTTCAACCCTTACGGCGTCGCGGCGAAGGCTTCGACCTCGACGCTGCGCCGCAACTCGGAGCGTTACCGGCAGGCGCACATCCTCCGCGCGCTCGCCATCCTCTCGCTCTACGAGGCCGAGACCGGCGCGGAGTCCGCCTTCACGCAGTCCGAGTCGGCCGAGATACAGGCGCGCCTGATGCTGACGAGCAAGACCTTCGGCGGGCTCATCGACGACGCGTACCTCGACGAAGTCCTACGCCGCCAGAACACGCAGACGCTCGACACGCGCGGCCACAACTGGGAACTCCTGCGCCAGCGCGCGGAGGCCGAGGGTCTCTACTTCGAGCCGTTGGCGCTTCCCGACGGCAGCGCCACGCACGCGCTCCTCTGGGTCTCGCGCGAAGACATACAGAAGAACAAGGGTCGCAAGTTCGGCAGCCGCTTCCTCAACATCAAGAGCCCCTGGGACGACTCGCGCCTCGCGCGTTGGGACGGTCACGTCGAGACGCGTTACGTTGACGCCGAAGGTCGCACCGTCGCCGCCGGGACTGAGGGCGCACGTCAGATCGAGCTGATACCGCTCGCGCTCTACGGGCTCGACTTCCCCAAAATCCCCGCGCTGCTCGTAGACTTCCGCGACCGCCTCAACCCGAAGCGGCGTGAGATGTCGCACCGCGTCATCGAGGACGTGGCGCGCAACGTCCTCTCGCTCTCGCGCTACGGCGACGTGCACTACTTCCTCGGCCGCACGGTCTTCGACTTCGTCACCAGCCGGCGCGGCATCGACGTGAACCAGCCGACGCGCCTGCGCGCCTACTCGCAGCTCAAGCTCCTGCTCGCGCTCGACCACACGCTCGACCGCGACCTGCGCGAAGAGATCGGCCGGCGCATCGAGGCCGTCGCGCTCAACCCGCTTGAGAACGACCTCGATGCCGAGGCGCGGCTCGCGCGCCAGCAGTACGCCGCGCTCGTGGCCGCGGCTCAACGTCCCGACGGCCTCGCCGCACGTCTCGACCGCGACCGACGCGAGGAGATGGTGCCGCTCGAACATGGCAAGACCGAGCGCGTGCTTTTGCGCTTCGCCAACGTCCTGAGCCTCGGGCTCTACAAGCACCGCGAGCCGGCCGCGCCCGACTCCGTCCGCCAGACGCTCGACGCCGAGCGCCGGCTTGCCTTCCACAAAAAATTCCTGCAACAGGTCGCGAAGTCCACGCCTGTGGTCGAGGTCGTCTGGAACATCGAGGACGTGCGCCGCAGCCTCCGCTACGTGGCTACGGCCAACACGCGCGGCGACGCGGGCGCGGCGCGCGCCGCGGCCAAAATCTTCGCACAGACCGGCGACGCCGAGACGCGCCGCCTCTGCCTCGACTGCCTCTACCGCATCAACAACGAGGCCGCGAAGACCGCCCTGCTGCGCATCTATCAGTCGCCCGGCGTCGAGCCCGAGTTGAGACTGCTCACGGCCGAGTACCTGCGTAACGCCCTCCGCGAAGAGCAGCGCATCACCCCCGAGGACGCGCGCGCCATCATCGCCGCCATCGGTCAGTGAATAGCTGTTTTTGAGTTAGAATCGCCGTCATCCAAAGTTCCGCGACGAACAGCTACGGTGAAGCGAGTGCCCGAAGGTATCGTTAAAGGTCTCAAAGGAAACTTCGTTCGTCGCCTCGGGCTCGCGGCCGTCGTTGTCATTCTCCTCGCCCAATCGACCGCTCTCGCAGCGGGCGCGAAGCGGCTCGTCGTCGTCAAGGTGGACGGCCTGCCGCACGACACGGTTGAGCGCTTCGTCCGCCGCCGCGACCCGCGCACGGGTAAGAGCCTGCTCCCGTGGTTCCAGCACGTCTTCTACGAGCGGGGCACGCGCCTGAATAACTTCTACGTGCGCGGGATGAGCCTGTCGGGGCCTTCGTGGTCACTCTTAGACACCGGACAGCACTTGCAGATCAAGGGCAACGTCGAGTTCGACCGCTACACGCTCCACTCCTACGACTATCTCAACTTTATCCCCTTCTGGGTCGCCAACGTCGGCGGCGTGCGCGTGGACATGCCCGGGGCCGAGTTGCTCGACGAGGTCGGCGTCCCGCTCCTCGCCGACGCCTATCCTTACGACGAACGTTACATCAGCTTCCAGCTCTACCAGCGCGGCACGCGTTGGACGACGCTCCAGCGCGGACTTCAGAACAAGTTCGCCAAGTCGCCGGGCACGCTCTTCGACGAGTGGCAACTGGGCTTAGGCGGCCGCGACATTCTCAACGAGCAGCAGGAACGCGAGCTTGTAGAGAAGCTGCAAGACCCGCGCGTCCGCTACCTCGACTTCTACACGACCGACTTCGACCACGCCGCGCACCACAATCACGACGAGGCGACGCAGCTCGGGGCGCTGCGCGACCTCGACGCCTTCGTCGGCCGCGTCTGGACGGCGATTCAGAAGAGTTCGGGGGCCGCCGACACCGCGCTCGTCCTCGTCTCAGACCACGGCACCAACACCGACGAGCGCGTCTACAGTCAGGGCTACAACCTCGTCAAGTTCCTCGGCTCGGCCGCGGGCGGCGGCCACCACGTCATCACCAAGCGGCGTCTGCTGAACGACTACGCGCTGAAAGGCATCTATCCGCTCATCCCGCTTATCTACACGACGACCGAGGACTCTTTCTATCTGAAGGGTCAGAGCACTTCGTACCCGACGGCCCTCGTCGATTTCGACGGCAACGAGCGCGCTTCGATTCAGCTCCGCGACAGCGACCTCAACCTCGTCCACATCCTCCTGCAACAGCTCAAGCGCGGCGACCTCTCGCAGCCGCTGCACCGCGCCGCCGCCGACGCACTCTTCGCCACCATCGACCGGCGCCGCGCCGGCTGGCAGCGGACGCTCGAAGAGATGCAAGCAGAGATGGGCGCCCTGCGCCGCCTCATCGAGCGCCAGCGCGCCGTCGTCGCCGCGCAGCCGAAGAAGTTCACGAAGGAGGATGCTGACCGAGGGTTAGACCGTGAGGCCGGACGCCAGTCCGCGCGGCTCGGCTCATGGACGACGGACGAGCGCGAATACAGCGCCTACCTACAGACGCTCGCCGACCTCCTCGCGCTTGACCCCGCGCGCCTGAACCCTTCGGCCGTCAAGATTGAAGACCTTATCCCGAAGGGTGCGATGGGCGACCACAACACGCTCTACGAGTTGCAGAACTACGTCGTCGGCCCTGCCGAAGGCGGGCTCGTGCTCGCGCCCGACGGCTCGCTCGACATGTTGAAGAGCTTCCGGCGCGTCGATTACTTCTCGCTGCTCGGCGGCCTCAACGTACGCAACAACGTGCAGCCGCTCGTCGAGAGCCGCCCCGTCGATTTCGTCGCCGTCCGCGTTCCCGAAGAGGCGCTGCGCGGCGCGCTCGACGCGGACGAACGTCCCGATCAGGCCGTCTGGCTCTACGGCGGCCCCGACCGGCAAGCGCTCATCCTCGCGCGCGACGACGGCAGTCAACTTAAGCTTCGTTATCTCCCCATCGCGAATCTCAGACAGTCGGCCGACGGCCGCGTCAGCTTCGAGCGCACGGGCTGGCGCGCGGGGCTGCCGCTCAAACTATTTGAGGAGGCGCGCCTGACGCCGCCCGCGGGCGAAGACCGCACCCGCTGGCTCGGGGCGTGGCACACCGACCTCGAATGGCTGCGCGCGACGCACCTGAGCAGATACTCGAACGCCGTCGTCGGCCTGCACGAGCAGTTGGCGCGGCACGTCGTTGAGGGCATCGACGCGGACGCCGCGGGACTCTCCGAGGACGACAGACTCGTCCGCCGATTCCGCCAGCGCCAGCGAATGCTGGCCGAGAACGACCTGCTCATCCTCGCCAACGACCACTGGAACTTTGACGTGCGCGGCTTCAACCCCGGCGGCAATCACGGCTCGTTCTTCCGCATCTCGACCCACTCCACGCTCATGCTCGCGGGCGGCGAACAGACGCGCATCCCGCGCGGCCTCGCGGTCGAGGAGCCCTACGATAGCTTGAGCCTGATGCCGACGCTGCTCACGCTGACGGGACAGCTTGAAGACAGCTCGCGTCCCGCCCCCGTCCTCTGGCGCCGCGGCTTCCGCGCCTTCCCCGGCCGCGTCGTCCGCGAACTCTTTGAAGCGCCTCCGCCCACCGCCCCCGTCGCCGACGCCACGACGCCGGAGGCGCGACCTTGACCACCGCCCGCGAAAAAGACGATATCGGCCGCGAAGACCTCTTCGAGGCGGAGATACACATCACCGCCGACACGGGCGAGCACGGCACCAAGCGGCGCGGCCGGCTCATATATGTCCAACTGCTCGCCTTTCTCTTTGGCGCGACGCTGCTCGTCATCCTCATCCGCGCCGTCGGCGTCGAGCCCATCTTTCAGGCGCTCGGCCAGATACAATACGGCTTCCTCATCCTGCTCGGGCTCGCCGGGCTGCGCCACGCCTTGCGCACGCTCTCGATGCGCGCGGCGGTCGCGCGCGAGCACCGACGCTTCAGCTTCTGGCAGGCGTACACCACACGCCTCGCGGGCGAGACCATCAGCTTCTTCACCTTCACCGGCCCCGTCCTCGGCGAGGCGACGAAGGCGGCGCTCCTGCGCAAGAGCGTGCCGCTCCCCGCCGCGGTGCAGGCGCTCGCCGTAGACAACCTGCTCTACAACCTCTCGGTCGCCGTCTTCATCTCCAGCGGCGCGCTCGTCATGCTCTTCAACTACGACCTGCCCCTCGGCGCGCGACTGCCTCTGATTGGAATCGCCGCGGGGATGGCTCTCGTCATCACGCTCATCGCGTGGGCGGTCATCTCCGACGTGATGCCGGTGACGGCGGCGGTCGATTTCTTCATTCGTCGCGGCTGGAAAGCGAAGTGGTTCAAGTCTAAGCGCAACCACTTCCATCAGGTCGAGGAGAACGTCTACGACTTCTACAAGAAACGGCCGCAGACGTTCTTTACCATGCTCGCCTGCGACTTCGGCGCGCACGCGACAACGGTCGCCGAGGTGGCGGCCGTCCTCTGGATGCTCGACTTTGAGCCCGGCGTCGGCGTGTCGTACATTATCGACTCGTTGACGAAGGTCATTAACCTCGTCTTCAGTTTCGTGCCCGCCACCATCGGTGTCTACGAGGGCGGCACGGGGCTTATCCTGAACACGCTCGGCTACGCGGTGGCGACGGGGCTGACCATCGGCATCGTGCGCAAGGCGAGCATGATCGTGTGGGCGCTCATCGGGCTGCTGATGCTCGTCCGGCACACGGCGCCGGCCGCCCTGAGCAAGGCCATCGAGCGCCACCCGCGACTGCGAGAAGTTATGGACAACCTGGTTCTCTCGAACATGACGCACCGCCCGGCGCGCACCTTCGTCAGCATCCTCGGCGTGGCCGTCGGCGTCCTGCTGGTCGCCTTCACCGTCGGGCTCGCGCACGGCGTCCTGCGCGAGCGCGGGCGGCGCGAGTCCGAAGTCGGCGCCGAGATCATGATGCGGGCCGCGGGCTCGACCGGCTTCGGCGCACAGCGCTTCGCCATGCCCGTCTCGCGCGCCGATGAAGTGTCGCGCGTCCCCGGAGTGCGCGTCGCCTGCCCGGCTGCGCAGACCACCGACACGAGCGACTCGGGCTTCGGCGTGCGCGTCATCGACGGCATCGACTTCGACTGCTACTCGCGGCTCTCCGACCTCCGCATCGTCGAAGGGAGCCCGCTCGGCCGTGGCGACGAGGTCATCGCGGACTCCTTCTGGAAGGAGCAACGGAAGGCGAAGGTCGGCGACGCGGTCAAACTTCTCGGCCGCGACTTCAAGATCGTCGGCATCTACGAGCCGCCGGGCGGCGCGCGCACCAAGATACCGCTCTCGACAATGCAGGAGAACGCGGGCGTCGAGAACGGTGAGTTCTGCACCACCATACTTGTCTCCGTCAACAACACGGCCGAGCAGGAGGCCGTGGCCGAGCGCATACACAACGCCTTCCCCGAAGACCAGCTCATCTTCACGCGCGACCTGCCCGAGATATACGCGTCGAGCGTGCCCGCACTCGACGTGTTCATCAACGTCGTCGTCGGCGTCGCTGCCGTCATCAGTATGCTCGTCATCCTGCTCGCCATGTACACGACCGTGACGGAGCGCACGCGCCAGATTGGCGTGCTGAAGTCTTTGGGGATGTCGAACGCGGGCGTGGCGTGGGTCATCGAGCAGGAGGCGCTGGCCGTGAGCGTCCTCGGCGTCCTGCTCGGCGTGGTGCTGACACTGGCGGCTCGCTTCGTGGTGATGCGCACGACGACGCTCACCGTGGACATCGAGCCCAAGTGGCTCGCCGTCTCGCTCGGCATCGGTCTGCTCGGCGGCACGCTCGGCGCGCTCTACCCCGCGCTCCGCGCCGCGCGGCAAGACCCCGTTGACGCGCTGAGTTACGAGTAGACGCGTGCCGAATCTTTCCTATATTTCTCCGAAGGCCGAAGTGAGGGAGAGCCCGATTCACGGGCGCGGGCTCTTCGCGCGCGAGCCGCTCGCGGCGGGCGAGGTCGTCTGCGTCAAGGGCGGCTACATCTTCGACCGCACGACGCTGAAGTCGATGCCCGTTTGGTACAGGTCGGCCGAGATTCAGGTCGCGGAAGACCTCTTCATCGGCCCTCTGGCGGAGGAGGAGCGCGAGGGCTCGATGGTCTTCAGCAACCACTCGTGCGAGCCCAACATCGGCGTCCGCGGGCAGATCGTCTTCGTGGCCCTCCGCCCCATCAGTGCAGGCGAAGAGCTGACGCACGACTGGGCGACGACCGACGACGACGACTACGAGCTTGACTGCCGCTGCGGCGCCCCGACCTGTCGCAATGTCATCACGGGTCAGGACTGGCGCAGGCTCGACTTGCAGGAGAAGTACGACGGCTACTTCTCGACCTACCTCGCCGACAAAATCACGCGCGCCTCGGGGCGCTGACGGTGCTCGTAACAGAAGGAGGGTTGATGAAGGACAGCGTGTCCTTCATCAACCCTCCTTCTGCGTTGACCGGCGCCCTCCCTTACGGTCGGGCTTGCGCCTGTGTTACTCGCCCGCGTTCATTCGCCACGACGGGAGGAGGCCGACGCGCACCTCCTTCTGCGCGCGCGTGATGAAGGCTTCGATGTCGTTGATGGTGCGCGGAAGCGCGGCCGAGAGGTTGTGATAGCCGTCCGCGGTGACGACCACGTCGTCCTCAATCCTCACGCCTATCCCGCGGTACTTCTCGAACGCGGGGCGCACGGCCGCGATGAATTTCTCGGTCTCGGGCGTCTTCGGGAGGTTGTCGAGCGCGTCCGGCCGAACGTAGATGCCCGGCTCGACCGTGAAGACCATCCCCGTGTCCAGACGGTCGTCGCCGCGCGCGCTCACGTCGTGCACGTTCATCCCGAGCCAGTGCGAGGTGCCGTGCATGAACCAGACGCGGTTCTGCGCGAGGCTGTTCCGCTCGGTGATGAGGCCGAGGCGGAGCAGGCCGTCCTTGATGACCTCGGCCGCGGCGTTGTGTACGTCGGAGAGACGCGCGCCGGGCTTGATGGCGCGGAAGGCCGCGTCCTGCGCCGCGAGCACGATGTTGTAGACCTCGGCCTGCGCCGGTGTGAACTTGCCCGAGGCCGGGAACGTCCGCGTCACGTCGGCGCTGTAGTGGTCGTACTCGGCCGCGGCGTCTATCAGCAGCAGGTCGCCGGGCTTCACGCGACCCTGCGACTCCTGATAGTGGAGCGTTGTCGCGTTCGGCCCGCAGCCGACGATTGAGGGATAGCCCCAGTTGTCTGCGTTGCGACGCTTGTAGGTGTAGTCCAACTCGGCCTCGACCTCGTACTCCCACTTCGCGCGCGAGGCGACGGCCTGCGCGCGCTGGTGCCCTTCGATGCTGATGTCCACGGCGTGCTGCATCAGGCGCAGCTCGTACGGCGACTTGCGCTGCCGCATGGCAGCGAAGACCTCCCACGCCGAGCGCACGCTCAGCCCGCCCGAGTTGCCCACCCACGCGGACGAGTACTGAAACTCCCTCTGGAACTCCTGATTCTTCTCGCCCAGCAGTAAGAGGTAGAGCGTGGCCTCGTTCTTCGACATCGCCGCGAGGAAATCTTCCGAAGGCGCGGGCTGCGCGTTCGGCGGCGCGAGCAGGACGGCCTGCGGCGCGGGCCTGTATGAGAGGCGCGCGCGGACGGCCTTCATGAAGGGCTCGAACTCCCTCGCGTCCCAGATTTCGCCGAGCCCCGAGTCGGCGCGCGCCTCCTCTGGCGAGTACATGTGCCCCGTCCAGGTCTCGGCCGCCGCATTGCGACGCCGCAGGAAGAGTATCTCGCGCGCCGGCCCCTCGGCGCCCCGCAACATGACGAGGGTCGCGCCCTCCTGCTTGAGTGCTGTCAGGTAGTAGAGGTTGTTCTCCTGCCGGAACTCGTAGTCCACGTCGTTGGTGTAGACGCGCGGCTCGCCGCTGAAGAGCACGAGCAGAGAGTTCGGCCCGAGCTTCGCCATCACGCGCTCGCGCCTTGAGCGCAGCTCCGCGTGCCGCTCCTCGTCGGTGAACTCGGGCGCCGGCGGCGCCTCCCGAATCACCGGCGGCTCGGCGACGCGGGCGCGGGCCGAAGTGGGACTGAATGGGAGTGTTGACGAAAGGGCGCAGATGGAAAACAGCGCCGCGACGAAAGCTCTCTTTTTCAAAACGGGCAACTCCTTCAAAGCTCTCATAAAACTCTTAGTAGCCGACGGGCTCGCCGTAATTGCGCGGGTCGCTGGCGCCGAGTCGGACGCCGGTCTTCTCTTCAATCATGATGCCCTGCGCGTCGCCCATGTAGCGCGGCTTCGCCACGAGGCGGTGGCCGCGTGATTCGAGCGCGCGGAAGGTGTCGGCGCTCATCCCGAAAGGCTCGTACGTTATCTCGTCCGGAAGCCACTGGTGATGTATACGCGGCGCGTCCACGGCCTGCTGGATGTTCATGTCGAAATCGACGACGTTGACGATGACTTGCAGGACGGTGTTGATGATGGTGGGGCCGCCCGGGCTCCCGGTGGCGAACCAGAGCGAGCCGTCCTGCCGGAGCACAAAGGTCGGCGTCATGGCCGAGAGCGGGCGCTTGCGCGGCGCGACGGCGTTGCGCTCGCCCTGGATGAGGCCGAACATATTCGGCGTCCCCGGCTTCGCCGCGAAGTCGTCCATCTCGTCGTTCATGAGGATGCCGGTGCCCTTAACGACCACCTTCGAGCCGTAGCTGTCGTTCAGCGTGTAGGTGTTCGACACGCAGTTCCCTTCGGCGTCAACGACGGTGAAGTGCGTCGTCTCCTCCGACTCGTAACCCGCGGGCTTGCCGGCCTTGACCTCGGCGCTCGTCGAAGCGCGCTCCATCTTGATGCCTTTGCGCAGACTCTCGGCGTAAGACTTGTCGATGAGCCCGGCGACGGGGACGCTGACGAAGTCCGTGTCGCCCATGTACTCGGCGCGGTCGGCGAAGGCGCGGCGCATGGCCTCGGTCTGGACGTGGTAGCGCTCGGAACTGTTGGCGCCCATGTGGCGCAGGTCGAAGCCTTCGAGGATGTTGAGCATCTCGATAAGCACCGCCCCGCCCGACGACGGCGGCGGCATCGAGATGACCTCGAAGCCGCGGTAGGTCGTGCGCAGCGGCACACGCTCCTTCGCGACGTAGTTCTTCATGTCTTCGAGCGTGATGAGGCCGTCGTGCGCGCGCATGTCATCGGCGATGAGCCGCGCCGTGCGCCCTTCGTAGAACTCGCGCGGCCCGAAGCGCTGTATGCGCGCGAAGGTCGCGGCCAGCTCCGGCTGCCGCCAGACCTCGCCCTCGTTCCAGAAGCGTCCGTTGTTGTTATAAATCTTCTTCGACTCCGCGTAGGGCGCGAAGTCCTTCTCGATGGCCCTGAGCGCGCGCGCGAGGCCGTAGGGCAGCGCGAAGCCTTCGGCCGCGAGGCGCCGCGCGGGCTCGACGAGCTGCGCCCATGTGAGCTTGCCGGAGCCGTACTTCTTGAGCGCCAGCTCCATCCCCGCGACCGTGCCGGGCACGCCCGATGCGCGGTAGCCGACCAGCGAGCCGCCCTCGCCCTTCTTCAACTCGCCGCGCTCGTCCAGATAGACGTTGCGGTGCGCGGCCGCCGGCGCCATCTCGCGGTAGTCGATGGCGGTCGTGCGTCCGTCGCGCAGGCGAATCATCATGAAGCCGCCACCGCCGATGTTCCCCGCCGCCGGGTAGGTCACGGTCAGCGCGAACGCGACCGCGATGGCCGCGTCCACGGCGTTGCCGCCGCGCTTGAGCACGTCCACCCCCGCCTGCGACGCGAGCCGGTCGGTCGATGCGACCATGCCTCGGCGCGCGCGCACGGGCTGGCGCGAGGCCGCGCGGGCGACGCCGACGTTTCCAACTTGCAGAACCGGCGCCGCGGGCGAGACGAAGAAGAGCAGGACGAGCAGCAGTCGGACGAGAATGTTTCTGGCGGTCATGGTCGGAATCTCGCAAACGTAATGGCTGTCAGTTACTGTAACTCAAGCTCCATATACAGCGTCCCCTCGATAGGGTTGAACCGATAGGGGTCAATCTCTTCAAACCCGAGCGAGCGATAGAGCGCGATGGCCGAGCGCATCATGGGGAGCGTGTCGAGTCGCATACGCTCGTACCCAAGTGCGCGCGCCTCGCCGACGATATGTTCCGCAAGCGTGCGGCCGAGCCCCGTGCCGCGGAAGGCGGGGCGCACGTACAGTCGCTTCATCTCGCAGGCCGCGTCGTCAACCTTGCGCAGGGCCACGCAGCCCGCGGCCTCTTCCCCTTCGTGAGCCAGAATCAAGCGACCCGTGGGCGGCGCGTAGTCGCCGGGAAGCTTTGCCAACTCCTGCGCGAAGTTCTGAAAGCAGAGGTCAACGCCGGTCGAGGCTTCGTACTCCTTGAAGAGCGTGCGCGCCTCCTCAACCTGTTTGTCCGTCTCCGCGCGGGTCAGTCTCACGTCCGCACCTCAGAGGCTCGCGACGAGCGCGGCGAGGAAAGCACCGCGGCGCACGACAGCATCCGCATGTATGTGCTCGTGCTCGGCGTGCGCGCCGTCGCCGTCTATGCCGAGTCCGTCGAGCACGGTCGCGCCGCAGGCCGCGGCGAAGTTCCCGTCGGACGCCCCGCCGACGCTCGCCTCGCCCAGTTCAATGTCCAGCGAAGCGGCCACGCTCCGCGCCTTCTCGAAGAGCGCGGCCACGGCCGCGGTGCGCTCCATCGGCGGGCGGTTGATGCCGCCCGAGACCTTCAGACGCGCGCGCCCGTCGAACGACTCAAGACCGCGCACGGACTCCTCGACGCGAAGCGCTTCCGAGATCGTGCTGAAGCGCACGTCGATTTCGGCGCGCGCCTCGGCGGGGACGACGTTGGCGTGCGTGCCGCCTGAGACGGTGCCGATGTTGAGGGTCGTGCCCAGCTCCGGCTTCGCCAGCGCCGACACGCGCTCGATCTGCCGCGCGATTTCGAGGATGGCGTTGACGCCCTTCTCCGGTTCGAGCCCGGCGTGCGCGGCGCGTCCTTCGACTTCGAGCGTGAAGAGCCCCGTCCCTTTGCGCGCCGTCTTCGCGCGTCCGCCCGGCGCGGGCGGCTCAAGCACCAGCACGTACTCCGCGCGGCTCGCCTCGCGCTCGACCAGCTCGCGACCGCTGAAGCTCCCGGACTCTTCGTCACACGTCAGGAGCAGCACGACGGGACGCCGCGGCCGCAAGCCCAGCTCGCCGCACGCGCGCACGGCTTCGAGCGCGACGGCGCAGGCGGCCTTCATGTCGTAGACGCCGGGGGCGTAGATGCGCCCCTCCGTCTCGCGCCACGGCCGCGCGGCGAGCGTCCCGCGCGGGTGGACGGTGTCCGTGTGGCCGAGCAACAGCAGCGGCCTCTCGCCGTCAGAAAGATTGTCGAAGGCGCGGAGGACGAGGTGCTCGCCGTAACCTTCGGGTGCGCTGACGCGCTCGATATGGCCGACGCCTTCGAGCGACTGCGCCACATCGACAAGAAGGTTAACCGCGGCCGTACTCCCAACGCCGTCGCCTGATGGAGACTCTATCTCGCAGAGCGCGCGCGCGAGCGAGAGAACCTCGCCGCGCCTCCCCTCAAAGTGACGGCGCAGACGCGCGATGTCGGAGCTGTTCGGCTCGAATGTCATTCGGGTTACTCAATGCGCGTTGAGAGTTTCGGTGCGCACCGTCAGTCGCTCGATAAGATCGCGTTTGAGACGGAAGCCGATGCCGGGGTGTTCGGGCGCGACGATGGTGCCTTGTGGCGTGACCGTGACGGGCGGGTCGATGATGTCCTCGGCCCAGTAACGCGAGCTGGCCGACACGTCGCCCGGCAGCGTGAAGCCACGCAGCGTCGCCATCGCGATGTTGTGCGCGCGGCCGATGCCCGCTTCGAGCATCCCGCCGCACCAGACGGGGACGTTCGCCGCGCTGCACACGGCCTCGACCCGCGCAGCCTCGGCGTGCCCACCGACGCGGCCGAGCTTCACGTTGACGATGCGACACGCGCCCAGCTCAATCGCCTTGCGCGCGTCCTCGGCCGAACGCACCGACTCATCGAGGCAGACGGGCGTCTTTATCTGCCGCTGCAACTTCGCGTGGTCTTCGCGGTCGTCATAGGCGAGCGGCTGCTCGATCATCATCAGACCGAACTCGTCGAGCGCGCGCAGCAGCGGCGCATCTTCGAGCGTGTACGCTGAGTTGGCGTCAACCATCAGGCGTATGTCGGGAAAGCGCGCACGCACCTGCTCGACCACGTCCCTATCCCAACCGGGCTTGATCTTAATCTTGATGCGCTGGTAACCCGCAGCCAGTTCCCGCTCAATCTTCTCGAAGAGCGCCTCGGGCGTATCCTGAATGCCGATGGAGACACCGCACGGTATCTCCGGCCGCACGCCGCCGAGATGTCGCCAGAGCGGGACACCCAGACGTGTCGCCTCCAAATCCCAGCAGGCCGTCTCGACCGACGCCTTCGCCATGCGGTTGCCGCGCGGGCTGCGCATGAGATGGCCGACGCCAGCCGCGCCTTCGACCTCCCGCCCCAGAACCATCGGCGCGAGGAAGAGGCGCGTCACCTCCCACGCCGAGTCGATCCACTCCTCGCTGTAGAAAGGCCCCTCGCCCGCCGTGCACTCGCCCCAGCCCTCGGCGCCGTCCTCGTCCTGGACGCGGACGAGCATGATGCGGCGCTCGACGGTGCGGCCGAAGCTCGTCTCGAAGAAGTGTACGAGGCGCAGGCGTATCTCGCGCAGCTCGATGGTGCGGATGTTCATGCGGCTTAAGATTAGCAAAACAGAACCGCGAGCGGTAGCGAGCGGGTCGGGTTACGTCATAAGGAGTCTTTGACGCAACCCGACCCGCTCGCTACCGCTCGCGGTTCTGCTTTCTGTTATTCGACGCTTGCGGCTTGCGAGATGTCGGGGCCGAGGTGCTCGGTCGTGACTTGCTCCTCGCCTTCGAGCGCGGCGTGCATGGTGTGCCAGGGGAGGCTCGCGCACTTGACGCGCGCGGGGTAGTCGCGCACGCCCGCGAAGATTGTCAGCCGGCCGAGGTGGTTCGCCTCCGCCTCCTCGTCCAGCTCGCCCGTCACCATCCGGTGGAACTCGTCGAAGAGGACTTGCGCTTCCTCACGCGTCTTGCCCTTGACGGCCTGCGTCATCATGCTCGCCGCCGCCTTCGAGATGGCGCAGCCAGTCCCGACGAAACTCAAGTCGCGCACCACTCCCTCGTCCATCAGCATGTAGACGGTGAGTTGGTCGCCGCACAGAGGGTTGAACCCCTCCGACACGCGGTTCGCGCCTTCCAGCTTCTGGAAGTTCCGCGGCTTCTTGTTGTGGTCGAGAATGACCTGCTGGTACAGCTCGCTCAGTTCCGACATCTACGCGAACACCTCGATAACTTTCTGGACGGCGGCCACGAGGCTGTCAACTTCCTCCTTCGTGTTGTAGAAGGCGAAGGAGGCGCGCGCAGTGGCGGGCACGCCGAAGTGCTGCATGACGGGCTGCGCGCAGTGGTGGCCGGCGCGTATGGCGATGCCCTCCTGGTCGAGGATGGTGCCCACGTCGTGCGGGTGTACCTCGTCGATGACGAAGGCCAGCACGCTCGCCTTCTCGCGCGCCGTCCCGATGACGCGAACGCCTTCGATTGCCGAGAGCTTCTCTGTCGCGTAGCCAGAAGCTCATGCTCGTGCGCGTGCGCGGCTTCGCGGTCGATGCTGTTGAGATAGTCGATGGCCGCGCCGAGGCCGATGGCCGAAGCGATGGCGGGCGTGCCGGCCTCGAACTTGTCGGGGATGGCCGCGTAGGTGCTTCGCTCGAAGGTGACGGTGCGAATCATCGAGCCGCCGCCGAGGAACGGGTTCATCTTCTTCGAGCCAGCTCGGCCTTACCGTAGAGCACGCCGCTGCCCGTCGGCGCGAACATCTTGTGGCCGGAGATGGCGTAGAAGTCGCAGTCCAAATCCTGCACGTCAACCTTCAAGTGCGGCGCGCCCTGCGCCCCGTCCACCAGCACGGGCACGCCCACCTTGTGCGCGCGCGCCACGATCTCTTTGACCGGGTTGACGGTGCCGAGCGAGTTCGAGACGTGTCCGACGCAGACAAGCTTCGTCCGCTCATTCAGGAGCGCGTCGAACTCGTCGAGTATCAATTCGCCCGCGTCGTTCATCGGGATGACGCGCAGGCGCGCGCCCTTCTCCTCGCAGAGCATCTGCCACGGCACGAGGTTCGAGTGGTGCTCCATCTCGGAGACGACTATCTCGTCTCCCTCGCCCACGAACTTGCGCCCGTAGCCGTGCATGACGAGGTTGATGCCCTCGGTCACGCCGCGGACGAAGATGCACTCGCGCGCCTCGCGCGCGTTGATGAAGCGGCTGCACCTTCTCGCGCGCGCCCTCAAAGGCCGAGGTGGCGCGCTGGCTCAGATAATGGACGCCGCGGTGGATGTTCGAGTGCTCCTCGCGCAGGTACTTCGCCCCGCGCTCGATGACGATGCGCGGCACCTGCGCCGACGCCGCGTTGTCGAGGTAGACGAGCGGCTTGCCGTTCACCGTCTGCCCGAGCACGGGAAAGTCCTCGCGCACGCGCTGCACGTCCCAGCCTGCGCGCCGTCTCGTTCCGGCGCGGCTCTCTTCGATTGTCTTCTCTGTCGCGATCATCTCTTCTATGCCTCAAGCCGCGCGTGCAGGCGGTTCAGAATCGCCTCGTCCAACTGCGCGCGGATCGACTCGTATTTGATCTTCTCAACGATCTCCTCGGCGAAGCCGTAGGTCAGGAGGTTGCGCGCGAGGTCTGGGTGCAGACCTCGGCTGAGAAGGTAGAACAACTCCTCCTCTTCGAGCTGGCCGACAGTCGCGCCGTGCGAGCACTTCACATCGTCGTTGTAGATTTCGAGCTGCGGCTTCGTGTCAACACGCGCGTCTCGTGGAGAGCAGGAGGTTCTTGTTGCTCTGCTGCGCGTCCGTGCCGTTCGCGTCCTCGTGCACGAAGACGCGGCCGTTGAAGACTGCGCGCGAGCTTCCGTCGAGGATGCCCTTGTAGTTCTGGCGGCTCGCGCAGTTCGGCACACGGTGTTCGATGAGCGAGTGCGTGTCCGTGTGCTGCCCCGTGCCGACGATGTAGAGTCCGTCCACGCGGCACTCCGCGCCTTCGCTCTCCAGAAGGACTTCGATGTTGTGCCTCGAAAGCTGCGCGCCGAGCGTCACGGTCGTCAGGTTGTAATGGGCCGAGCGCGAAAGCTCGGCGCGCGTCGATGCGACGTGATAGGCCGACGCGCCCTCGTCCTGAACCTTGTAATGTGTGACGCGCGCGCCCTCGCCGACGAAGACCTCGACGACCGCGTTCGTCAAGTAATCCGCTTCGCCGACGGAAGCGTAAGTCTCAATGAAGTCGAGACGGCTGTCGCGCTCCGCGACGACGAGCACACGCGGGAACGTCGCGGCCTCGCCCGCCGCGGTCGTGAGGAAGAGCAACTGAACGCGGCGCTTCGATCGCACGCCCTTGGCGACGCGCAGGAAAGCGCCGCCGCCGAGGAAGGCCGTGTTAAGCGCGGAGAACGCCTCGCTCCCCTCGCCCGAAAGTCTGCCTAGATGTTCCCAGAGGACTTCGGCGTGCTCGCCCGCGAGCGCCGCACCCAGATCGACTGCTACGACGCCTTCCGCTATCGCTTCGAGCGACGAAAGCTCCCGGCTGAAGATCCCGTCCACGAAGACCAGACGGCTCTGCTTCGCCTCGGCCGAGACGAAGGGCTCGACCGTCTCGCTCTCAAGTTTCGTTAGAGCCTTCGGCGGGCTTGAACTCCGCGCGCGCGACCGCCGAGACGTTCGTGTACTTCCATTCCTCGTCGTCGGTCGTCGGAAATCCCAACTCCTCGAACCGCGCGAACGCGCCCTCGCGCAGGCGCGCGACCCACGCGGGCTCGCCTTCAACCGCGCGCGCCTCGAACTCCCTGAACGCCTCGCCGTACGCGCTCTCTTCTTTAATCGCCTGTGACATTAAATTTAGACTCTCAAACTAAACGCCGATTGCGGACTGCTGGCTGACGGCTTCCTTAATCCAGTCGTAGCCCTTCTCTTCGAGCTCCAGCGCGAGTTCCTTGCCGCCCGAGCGGACGATGCGGCCCTTGTAGAGCACGTGAACCTGATCGGGCACGATGTAGTTGAGAAGGCGCTGGTAGTGCGTGACGAGCACGACGGCGTTCTCAGGCGTGCGCAGCTTGTTGACGCCCTCGGAGACGATTCGCAAGGCGTCGATGTCGAGCCCGGAGTCGGTCTCGTCTAACACCGCGAGCTTCGGCTCAAGCACGGCCATCTGAAGAATCTCGTTGCGCTTCTTCTCGCCGCCCGAGAACCCTTCGTTGACCGAGCGCGACATCAGCCCCGCGTCCATCTCGACCACTTTCGCGCGCTCTGCGAGCAGGTCTTTGAACTCCAGAGGGTCAAGCTCCTCCTCGCCGAGGTGCTTGCGCTTCTCGTTGTACGCGAGCCGAAGGAACTGCGCGTTCGAGACGCCCGGAACCTCCACGGGGTACTGGAACGCGAGGAAGACTCCCTCTCTGGCGCGCTCGTCGGGCGCGAGTTCGAGAAGGTTTCTACCTTCGAACAGCACCTCGCCCTTCGTCACCTCGTAAGCCGGGTGGCCCGCGAGTATCTTCGCGAGCGTTGACTTGCCCGAGCCGTTCGGCCCCATGATGGCGTGAATCTCGCCCTTCTTTATCGACAGGTTGATGCCGCGCAAAATCTCTTTGCCGTCAACCGTCGCGTGTAAATCACGAATCTCAAGCACTATGCTCTCCTTCGGAGAGCGGTGAATGGTCAATAGTAAATAGTGAATAGATAAAGGCAGTTTCCATTCACTATTTACTATTGAAGTTTCACCGAAAATTAGCCAACGCTGTTCTCAAGCTTCATCCCGAGCAGGCGCTGCGCCTCGACGGCGTACTCCATCGGGAGCTCGCGGAACACGTCCTTGCAGAAGCCGTTGATGATGAGCGAGACGGCGTCCTCCTGCGAGATGCCGCGCTGCTGCAGGTAGAACAACTGCTCCTCGCTGATCCGCGAGGTCGTCGCCTCGTGCTCGACCCGCGCGGTGTTGTTCATCACCTCGATGTACGGGAACGTGTTCGCGCCCGCACTTCCCGCCGATCAGCATCGAGTCGCACTGCGTGTAGTTGCGCGCGCCCTCGGCGCCCGGCAGGACCTTGACGAGCCCGCGGTACGAGTTGTTCGACTTGCCGGCCGAGATTCCCTTCGAGATGATCGTCGAGCTCGTGTTCTTGCCGATGTGGATCATCTTCGTGCCGGTGTCGGCGTTCTGCGCGTTGTTCGTCAGCGCGACCGAGTAGAACTCGCCGATGGAGTTGTCGCCCTGCAGGATCACGACGGGTATTTCCACGTGATCGCCGAGCCGGTCTCGACCTGCGTCCACGAAATCTTCGAGTTCACACCGCGGCACGCGCCGCGCTTCGTCACGAAGTTATAAATGCCGCCCTTGCCTTCTTCGTCGCCCGCGTACCAGTTCTGCACGGTCGAATATTTGATCTCCGCGTCGTCCAGAGCGACGAGCTCGACGACGGCCGCGTGCAGCTGATTCGTGTCGAACTTCGGCGCGGTGCAGCCTTCGTTGTAGGCGACGTACCCGCCCTCTTCGGCGACGATCAGCGTGCGCTCGAACTGGCCCGACTCCTGATTGTTGATGCGGAAGTAGGTGGAAAGCTCCATCGGGCAGCGAACGCCCTTCGGGATGAAGACGAACGAGCCGTCCGAGAAGACGGCGCTGTTCAGCGCCGCGAAGTAGTTGTCGCCGACGGGCACGACCGAGCCGAGATACTTCTTGATCAGCTCGGGGTAATCGCTCGACGGCCTCGGTGAACGAGCAGAAGATCACGCCGTGCTTCTTGAGCTTTTCCTTGTAGGTCGTCGCGACCGAGACCGAATCGAAGACCGCATCGACCGCGACGTTCGCAAGCTTCTTCTGCTCGGTCATGGGGATGCCCAGCTTCTCGAACGTGCGGAGCAGTTCGGGATCAACCTCGTCGAGGCTCGCCTTCGTACGCCTTCTGCTTCGGCGCGCTGTAGTAGATGATGTCCTGAAAATCGATCTCGCGGGTAATTGAAGTTCGGCCAGTGCTTCGGCTCCGTCATCTTCAGCCACTGGCGATACGCCTTCAGGCGGAACTCAAGCATCCACTCCGGCTCGTTCTTTTTCTCGGAGATGAGGCGGACGGTGTCTTCGCTCAGGCCCTTCGGGATCATGTCCGTCTCGATGTCGGTGACGAAGCCGTACTTATATTCCTTGTTTGTAAGCAGTTCGATTGTGCTCATCTGATGATCGCTTCCCTACAGACTTAATCTGTCCTGACTTCTAAAAAACTTACTGCGCGCCCTCGGCCGTCACCGACGCGCCGGGCCGCAAGCCCTGAATCTGGTGGAGCGTCGTGTCCACGGTTCGCTCGTCTCCGATCAACTGCGCGAGCGTGATGGCCGACAGCGCGCGCTCGACCACCTCGTGGACGTTGACGATGACCGAGCGGATCCCGCAGTCGCCCGTATGTACGCACGAGTCGAGCACGCCCGTATAGGTCTTGCAGTGGCCGTCCACCTCGCCCTCGTCCAGGACCTTGATGATCTCGCTCAGGCGAATCTCGGCGGCCGGCCGCGCCAGCGTGTAGCCGCCCTTCGTCCCGCGCGTCGAAGTGACGAGGCCCGGCCTTGTTCAAAAGCCACAGCACCTTGCCCGCGTTGGCCTGCGAGATGCCCTCGCGCTCGGCGATCTGCCCGAGCGTCAGGAACTCGCCCCCGCTCAAGCGCGCCAGCTGCAGCAGGCACCGCAGACCGTACTCTTCCTGTGCCGAGACCTTCATAAAGTACCCGAAAACACCCGCAAAAACGTTCATGCTGACCCATACTAGATATACCTGACTTTTTTGTCAAGATTATAGGATGTCCCTCCGGCGAGCGTCGTTGTACGGCTAAACCCTTCTGCATTTGTGGTTTAGAAACACAAAGTCCGACCTGATAGGCTGGGCTGAACTGCTCCGAACTACAAACTTCCCCCTCTACACCGTGAATTTCCTTCTCGGAGAGCCAACATTCAGTCTCGGAGAGTGAAAATTCCCTCTCAGAGAGTGAATGTTGGTTCTCAAAGATGGAATGTTGGGTCTTGGAGAGTCAACGCTGACTCTCCGAGACGGAAATTTCCATCTCCGAGACGGAAAGTTGGCTCTCCGAGAGGGAATTTTCACTCTCCGAGACCCAACATTCAGTCTCGGAGAGTGAAAGTTGGGCCTTTGAGAGAGAATTTCGGCTCTTTGGGATGGAAACTTGGCTCTCTGGGACTGGAAGGCGACGCGCTTACCGCCTCCACTCGTCGATCAGCGAGGCGACCAGGCCGGTCCAGCCGGTCTGGTGCGAGGCGCCGAGCCCGGCGCCGGTGTCGCCGTGGAAGTACTCGTAGAAGAGGATGAGGTCGCGCCAGTGCGGGTCGTCCTGGAACTTTTCGTACCCGCCGTGTACGGGGCGGCGCCCCGTCGCGTCGCGGGTGAAGATGCCGATCAGGCGGTCGGCGAAGCCGCGCGCCATCTCGTCGAGCGTCGACCGGCGGCTCGCCGTGGCCGGGGCTCTCGACGGCGAAATGTTGGCCGAAGGCCTTGCCGAGCTTGCGCAGCGACTCGATCATCAGGAACGTGGTCGGGAACCAGATCGGCCCGCGCCAGTTCGAGTTGCCGCCCTTGAGCTTCTCGACGACTCGGCCGGCTCGTAGCCGACCTGCGCGCCGTCGAAGACGAACGGGGTGCTGCTCGTGCGCACTTCGAGAGGCTGCGGAGGCCGTACGTCGGAGAGGAACTCCGTCGGGTCCGCAGACGCGCTCCAGCAGGCCGCGCAGTCTGGTCCTGGTTGACGATGGTGAGGACGTGGACGCGTCTTGCCGTCGCGCTCGACGGTCGTGGACGCAGCGCTGCGACGATGTCCTGCGCGGTTCTTCAGGAACCAGTCGAGGTTCTCGCCGAAAATCCTTGAAGGGCTCGATCCAGTCCTCTTCCAGCCGCTCGACGGCGAAGAGCGGGATCAGGCCGACCAGCGAGCGGACGCGGAACTTGTCGGTAGCGGCCGTCGGGGTAGCTGCAGCACGTCGTAGAAGAAGCCGTCCTGCTCGTCCCAGAGCTGGTAGTCGCGGTTGCCCATGTGCTTCATCGCCGCGCCGACGTAGACGTAGTGCTGGAAGAACTTGGTCGCCAGCGCCTCGTAGACGCGGTTCTCCTTGGCCAGCTCCAGCGCGATCCGCATCAGGTTCAGGCAGAACATCCCCATCCAGCCGGTGGCGTCGGACTGCTCGAGCGACGCGCCGTCGGGCAGCGGCTCGCTGCGGTCGACGACGGTGATGTTGTCGAGCCCGAGGAAGCCGCCCTCGAAGACGTTGTTGCCCTCGCGGTCGACCTTGTTGACCCACCAGGCGAAGTTGATCAGCAGCTTGTGGAAGCAGCGCTCGAGGAAGTCGCGGTCGGCCTGCCCCGAGCGGATGCCGGTCCATGTTGTAGACGCGCCAGACGGCCCAGGCGTGCACCGGCGGGTTGAGGTCGGAGAACTCCCACTCGTAGGCGGGGATCTGGCCGTTGGGGTGCTGGAACTGCTCGAAGAGCAGCACCCAGAGCTGCTCCTTGGCGAACTCGCGGGTCGACGAGCGCGAGCGGCGACGCAGTGGAAGGCGAGGTCCCAGGCGGCGAACCAGGGATACTCCCACTTGTCCGGCATCGATCATCATGCGCATCGAGTTGAGGTGCCGCCAGTGCTGGTTGCGGATCGCGCTTGCGCGACTCCGGCGGCGGCCACGTCGGGGTTGTCGCCGTCGAGCCAGACGTTCACGTCGAAGAGGTAGATCTGCTTCGTCCAGAGCATGCCGGCGAACGCCTGGCGCTGGACGAGCCGCTCGTCGTCGGTCGCCTTCGGCGGGTGGATCGCCTCGTAGAACTCGTCGGCCTCGGCGCGACGCACGGCGACGATCGTCGTCGACGGCGCGCAGAGGCTCGTCCAGCAGCTCGTCCGTCAGGCGCAGACGCAGGACGACCGAGCCGCCGGCCGGGACGTTCAGCTCGGCGATAGTGAACGCCGGCCTTCGTCCCGATCGGCTCGGGGTTGACGCTGCGTGCTCGCCGTTGACGACGTAGCGATGGAACGCGTCCTTGACGTAAGGGCTTGCGGCTGCTGCAGCGCCCCAGACGCGCGGGCCGTTCGTCTCGTTGTCGGTGAAGAGGGGCCGTCCGCCGCCGGCGGCGTAGAGGTAGCGTGGGCCGAGGCGGTAATCGAAGGCGAGCCGCCGGCACGGGCCCCGCGTCGGTCGGCGACGAGGCTGAGGAAGCCGGCACCGTCGGGGCCGAGCGTGATGGACGGCTCGGCGCCGCGTCTCGCTGATCCCAGGCCCAGGTGTTGCGGAACCAGAGGTGCGGCAGGATGTGCAGCGGCGCGGCCTCCGGCCCGCGGTTGAACGCCTCGATGCGGATGGAGAGGTCTTCGGGTGCGGCCTTCGCGTACTCGATGAACGATGTCGAAGTAGCGGTCGTCGTCGAAGATGCCGGTGTCGAGCAGCTCGAACTCCGGCCGTCGGCGGCCGCGCGGCGGTTCTCCTCGATCAGCCTGCTCGTAAGGGTAAGGCGCCTGCGGGTACTTGTAGAGGAACTTCATGTAGGAGTGCGTCGGCGTGGCGTCGAGGTAGAAGTAGTACTCCTTGACGTCCTCGCCGTGGTTCCCCTCGGAGGCGACGCAGCCGAAGAGGCGCTCCTTGAGGATCGGGTCGCGGCCGTTCCAGAAGGCGAGCGCGAAGCAGAGGAGCTGATAGCGGTCGCAGATGCCGGCGATGCCGTCCTCGCCCCAGCGGTACGCCTTGCTGCGCGCGAGGTCGTGCGGAAAGTAGGCCCAGGCGTCGCCGTCGGCGCTGTAGTCCTCGCGCACGGTGCCCCAGGCGCGGTCGCGAACGTACGGCCCCCACTTCCGCCAGGGCCGCACGGACGCGTCCGTCTTCTCCTTGAGTCTTTCCTGTTCCCTGCTCGGCATCGGCGGGAGACTTTGTAAGGGCGGAAGCTACTTCTGTTGTTCGGGCTGACGAGTCTCTGACAGCCCCACGACCCATTCGGGTTTCAGACTCGACGCTGCATCAAGGTCAACGAACCATTCGAGGGTTCCGTCGGAAGGGCAGATGAGTTGTGAGGGTAGTCGTGAAGTGTCGCGTTCGCCCTTCAGGACTTCGCGCAGGCGCTCGGCCTTCGCCTTGCCGTTGACGAGGAAGGTGACGCGCCGCGCGGCGTTGATGACGGGTGCGGTGAGCGTGACGCGCCACGCGCCGAGCTTCTCGACCCAGTTCGACGCGACCCAGAGACGGCGCTCGTGCAAAACCTCCGTGCCCGGGAAGAGCGAGGCCGTGTGGCCGTCGTCGCCCATGCCCAGAAGGACTTGGTCGAGCCGCGGCCACTCCGCGTCGCCGAAGAGTTCGCGCATCTCCGACTCGTACGTGCTCGCGTTGGCGGCGGCGTCGCCGACGCCGTCGATGCGGTGGACGTTCTCCGGCGGGATGGGCACGCGCGCGAGCAGAGCCTCGCTCGCCATGCGGTAGTTGCTCTCGGCGCTATCGGGCGGAACCATCCGCTCGTCGCCGAAGAAGACGTGGACGTTCGGCCAGTCCATGCCCTCCCCGAACTCTTCGCCCGCGAGCAGCTCGTAGACCCTGCGCGGGGTGTTGCCGCCGGAGAGTGCGACGGTGAAGAGTCCACGGGCTTCAATCGACTCGCGCGCGAGTTCGGCGACGCGCGCCGCGGCCGCGCGCGCGACCGACTCCGCGTCGTCGAAGACAAAGACGTTAGGTTCTGCTTCGGCCGAGCCCAAAACGCTTCACTCCTCGCCCATCAGCGCGCAACGCGCAGCGCCGTAGAGCGCGGTCTTGTCGTCGAGAATAACGCGGACGGGAATCGACATGACGAGCCCCGACATGCGCCCCTTGTCGCCGTAATTATGCATGAAGGTGCCGTCGGTTAGCTTAGGCATGATCTTCGGCGCGATGCCGCCGCCGACGTAGAGCCCGCCGACCGATTTCAAGAGCAGCGCGAGATTGCCGGCCATCGCGCCGTAGACCTCAACGAAGATTTCGAGCGCGGTCGCAGCCAGCTCGCTCTTACCCGCGAGCGCGGCGCGCGAGATGGCGGCGCTGGGGTCGCCCGTCCTTATCTCTTCCGCCAGCCACGCGGGCTCCTCGCCGTACCCGCGGTCGCGCAGGAACGAGTAGATGTTGTGGATGCCCATTCCCGACAGCACGCGTTCGTAGGAGACACGGCCGCCGACCTTCTCGCGCAGGTAGGTCATCAGCTCGAACTCGCGCTCGTTGCGCGGGGCGAAGTCCATGTGCCCGCCCTCGGAGGGCATCGGGTGATACCGCCCGCCGTCGAAGTAGATCGCGGCCATCCCAAGCCCCGTGCCCGCGGCGATGAGGGCGCGGTGTCCGACGCGTTCGCCCTCGCCCTCGTTGAGCGTGTAGAGCTGTTCGGGACCAAGCTCGCCGATGCCGAAGGCGGTGGCTTCGAGGTCGTTGATGAGCCGGACGGAGGAGACGCCGATGGCCTCGGCGAGCTTCTCGTCGTGTACCTTCCAGGCGAGGTTCGTCGCGTCGATGCGCCCGCGCACGACCGGCCCGGCCACGCCGAAGCAGGCGTGCGTGATCTGCGCCTGCGGGTTGTGCCGGACGAAGTCGGTGAGTATGTCTTCGAGCGAGCCGTAGCGTGCGCTCGGGTAGCTGTGCTGCGCCAGCGGAGCCCCGACGCCGCCTGCGCCCACTTCGAAGAGCGCGACGTTCGTCTTCGTCCCGCCGATGTCACCCGCAATTATCATCTGTGTCAGTGAAGCTCCCCCGCTTGAATTGTTGTGAAAGACTCACGCGCCGAGCGCCGCGAGCAGACGCGCGGCGCCACCCACAGCGCTCTCATATACCTCGTCCCTCGAAAGGATGTCGAGTTCGCCGCCCAGACGCTCGCCCTCTGTGCGCGCCTCATAGCCCAGCACGCGCCCGCACGAATGGCCCGCGCCGTGCAGACGCGCGCCCGTCCGGAGCCTGCGCTCCTCGTAGAGCAGCTCGACGAAGAACTCGTCGCCCGCCTCCGTGGAAATCGTGAGCGAGGTGAGCCAGCCGTCGCGCCCCGCCACGTCGGCCGTGGCCGCGAGCACGGCCTCAATATCCCTCTCGCCATCTCTCAGGATAAACCGTGCGCGTCCTTCGTCAAACGTCGAGCCCCCGTCGGCGGCCTCCCACCCGAGGCGCGAGGCAATCCAGCCGAGCGCGAGCAGGGCCTTCGGCGCGATCTTGTCGGGCGAGCGGTCGGGCGCGTCATACTCGATCACGATCTTTTCAATCCGCGCGAGCGAGTCGCGGTAGTCGGCCACGTCCCAGAAGGCGGCGACTAGCTCGCGCCAGGAAGTGAGACGCCCCCAGTTCAAGTCGCTCAGGCGCATCCGACCGCCTGCGAGCAGACCGGCCAGATGCCGCAGGTCTTCGTGCGGCCGGTCGAACGAAGCCGAGTCGATGACGACGCGGTCGGCCATGCCCGCGAGGCGCGTGAAGAGCTTGTCGTCGTAGTGTGGGATGTCCTTCCACCAGAGGAAGACCGGCACGTCCGGCACGAGCAGCGGCGCGACCGCCGACGAGGCCGTGTCCACGGCCGAGCCCGCGGCCTCAATGGTTATCTGCTCGCCGCAGATGCGCTTCGACCCGCGCGAAGAGAGCTGGCAGCGCGTCGAGACGAACGCCTCAAGCCGCGGCTCCTCCGCGCCGCGCTCAACCGCGAGCACGATGGCGCGGCACGGGTGACGCTCGACGACCTCTGACAACAGTTCGTCAACCTCCGCGCGCTCCGCCGCGCCTTCGGCGTAGACGACCAGATTCAGCACACACGCGCGGACGACGCCCGCGGCGCCGTTTTCGCTCTCCGGCGCAGACATCTCCGACCACATCGCGTTCAGCTCGCGTTCGAGCTTCGAGGCGTCGATGCCCTTCCCCAGTGTGACCTGTGCGGTGCTCGCCTGTGTTTCCATTACGCGTTACGGACGGCGCCAGCGTCGCCCGTGTTGTTCGAGTAACTTGAAAGACTCATCCGGCCCCCACGAGCCGGCCTCGTAGTTCGGGAACTCCGCATCCTCTTTGCGCGCGCCCCACTCTTCGAGGATGGGCATGACCAGTTCCCAGCCGCGCTCGGTCATGTCCTTGCGCGCGTAGAGGGTCGAGTCGCCGAGGATGCAGTCGAGTATCAGGCGCTCGTAAGCTTCGGCGAGCTGGACGCCGAAACTTGCGCCGTAGCGAAAGTCCATGTTCACGTCGCGGATGCGTGTGACCTGCCCCGGCACCTTCGCCGCGACGCGGAGCGTGATGCCCTCGTCGGGCTGGATGCGTATGACGAGCTGGTTGGGCGCGACCGCCTCCATCGCGCGGCCGAAGAGCGCGTGCGGCGCCTCGCGGAACTGGATGGCGATTTCCGTGACGCGCTTGGCGAGCCGCTTGCCCGAGCGTATGTAGAAGGGCACGCCCGACCAGCGCCAGTTGTCGAACCACATCGTCACCATCGCGTAAGTCTCGGTCACCGAATCCTGCGCGACGCCCTTCTCTTCGCGGTAGCCGGGCACGGCCGCGCCGCCGATGCTGCCGGGGCCGTACTGCCCGCGCACGCACTCCTCACGCACGCGCTCGGGCGTGAACTCGCGCGCCGAGTGCATGGCCTTGATCTTCTCGTCGCGCACGTCCTCGGCCGAGAGCGACGCAGGCGGCTCCATCGCCACGAGCGAGAGCACCTGAAAGACGTGGTTCTGGATCATATCGCGCACCACGCCCGACTTCTCGTAGTAGCCGCCGCGCCCCTCGACGCCCACCGTCTCGGCGTTGGTTATCTGAACGTGATCGACGTACTGCCGGTTCCAGAGAGGCTCGAAGATGCCGTTGGCGAAGCGGAAGACGAGGAGGTTCTGGACGGTCTCCTTGCCGAGGTAGTGGTCGATGCGATAGACCTGCGACTCTTCGAGGTGGCGGAGTATCTGCTCGTTCAGCGCCCGCGCACTCTCAAGGCTCGTCCCGAAAGGCTTCTCAATGATGACGCGCGCCCAGCCCTTCTCCTGTCGAACCAGCCCGGCTTCGCCGAGTTGCTTGACCGCCTCGGCGTAGAACTCGGGCGCGACCGAGAGGTAGAAGAGTCGGTTGCCGCCTGTGCCGCGCTCGCTGCTCACCTCCTCCAGCCTTTGCGCGAGTTCCTTGTAACTGTCGGGGTTGTCGATGTTCGACGGAAGGTAGTGGAGCCCCGCGGCGAACGAGCGCCAGACCTCCTCGTCAACGTGCTTCGACTCGGAGAACTCCGCGACGGCCTCTTTCATCTTGTCGCGGTACTCGTCGTCGGTCATCGGCGTGCGCCCCAGTCCGATGACCGCGAACTCGGCCGGCAGCAGGCGTTCCTGTACCAGACGATAGAGCGCCGGTATCAACTTCCGCTTGGCGAGGTCGCCGGACGCGCCGAAGATGACGACCGCGCACGGCTCGGCCGCGCGGCCCAGACGCATCCCGACGCGCAGGGGGTTCTCGACGACGGTGGCTGTGGTCATAATCATCATAGTACTGAGTGCTGAGAACTGAGGACTGAGTGAAGACGGGCCTTGTCTTTCACTCAGTCCTCAGTCCTCAACACTCAGTACTTATCCTTTACTTACTCTGCCCCTCCAACAACTCCTCCCACTCCGTGTGGACGAAGCCCGCGTCGGGGCGGTCGGTGCGCTGGTAGGTGTGCGAGCCGAAGAAGTCGCGCTGCGCCTGCGTGAGGTTGAGCGGGAGGTCGGCCGTGCGGTACGCGTCGAAGTAGCCGAGCGAGGCCGAGAAGGCCGGGATGGGGATGCCAGCCTGCGCGGCCGTCGCGACGACCCGCCGCCAGTTGGCCTGCGCGCCCTGGATGTATGCGTTGAACTCAGGATCGAGCAGGAGATTCGGCAGGTCTTGGCGCCGCGTCGTACGCTTCCTTGATCTTGCCGAGGAAGCGCGCGCGGATGATGCAGCCGCCCTTCCAGATGCGCGCCGTCTCGCCGAGGTTGATGTCCCACTTCCAGTTCTCGGAGCCGGCGCGGATGAGGTTCATGCCCTGCGCGTAGCTGCAAATCTTCGACGCGTAGAGCGCGTCGCGCACGGCCTCGATCATCTCCTTGCGGTCGCCGTCGAACTTGAAGCCCTGCGGGCCGCGCAGCTGCTTGCTCGACGTCGACACGCTCGTCCTTGCGCGCCGAGAGGATGCGCGAGTCCACGGCCGCGTTGATGGTCGGGATGGGGACGCCGAGGTCGAGCGCGACGGCGCTCGTCCACTTGCCCGTGCCCTTCTGCCCGGCCTTGTCGAGGACGAGGTCAACGAGCGGCTTGCCCGTCTCCGGGTCTTTGACCTTGAGAATCTGAGCGGTGATCTCGATGAGGAAGACTTCCAGCTCGCCGCGGTTCCACTCGTCGAACACCTCGGCCATCTCGTCGGCCGACATGCCGAGCACCTTGCGCATGATGTCGTACGACTCGGCGATGAGCTGCATGTCGCCGTACTCGATGCCGTTGTGCACCATCTTGACGAAATGCCCGGCGCCGCCCGGCCCGATGTAGGTGACGCACGGGCCGTCGTCCACCTTCGCCGCGATGGCCTCCCAGATGGGGCGTATCTGCTCGTACGCCTCGCGGTCTCCGCCCGGCATCAGCGACGGCCCCCACAGCGCACCCTTCTCGCCGCCAGAGACGCCGGAGCCGATGAAGTTGAAGCCCTCGGCCTTCAGAGCCTTCTCGCGCCGCTCCGTGTCCTTGAAGTAGGAGTTGCCGCCGTCGATGATGATGTCGCCGGCTTCGAGGAAGGGCTTGATCTGGTCGATAGTCCAGTCAACGGGGTCGCCGGCCTTGACGAGCAGAATAATCTTGCGCGGTCGTTCGAGCGACTTCACGAACTCTTCGGGCGTGTGCGTGCCGATGAACTTCCCGGCCCCGTTCTCTTTCATGAAGGTCTCGACGCGGTTGGGCTCTTCCTTGCTCGGCGGGCGGTTGTAGACGGCCACGGTGTAGCCGTTGCGCTCGATGTTGCGCGCCAGATTCTCGCCCATCACGGCGAGGCCGATCATGCCGATGTTCGCGGTCTTCGGTGTCTGTTCAGGTGTCGCCATTGTCTTCTGTCTTCCCTCTTAATGACTTCTACTAAGCCCCCGTCGCGCCTGAGACGGGGACGGCCTCGCGGATGATGTCGAAGAGGCGTTGCAGTCCGGCCGTCACTTCGGGGCCGATCTCGACGCGGACGGCGCGGCGTCCGCGCGTCGAGAGCGAACGGAAGTCGCCGAGCGCCTGCGCCTGCTTGAGCGTCGAGAAGGTGTAGGGCTCGCCGGGTATCTCCACGTCCTTCGCGTCTTTGGCCGTGACCTGGATGAAGACGCCGCTGTCGGGGCCTCCCTTATGAAGCTGACCGGTCGAGTGCAGGAAGCGCGGGCCGTAGCCGGTCGTCGTCGCGCAGTGGGTCGCGTCGCGCAGGTGCGTGCGTATCTGCTGGACGATTCGTTCGGCCTCCTCCGACTCCTCGAAGTAGTTGAGCAGCGCGATGTAATCGCCCGGCTTCACACGCCCCAGGTGGACTTTGAAGATGCCGGGCACGCCCTCCGCGCCGAGCGCCGCGCGGGTAGCTTCGTCGCCGTAGACGGTCAACCCGTCGCCTTCGGCCAGAACCGGCTGCTCCTGCAAACTCCCGTTCTGCTTGAAGGCTTCGAGCAACTCCTTCGTCGCGTCCTTCGACTCCTGCACGTTCGGCTGGTCGAAGGGGTTGATGCCGAGCCGCCAGCCGGCGACGGCCGTCGCAATCTCCCACAGGAAGAACTCTTCGCCGAGGTCGTACAGGTCGGTCAACGTGCGGTAGACGACCGGATGTCCGGCCGCTTCGAGCGCCTTTAACTTCGACCCGATCTCGCTGTCGAGTTTGCCGACAGCGATTGAGACGAAGAGACGGTCGTCGCCGTACGCGGATGGCGCGGCGAGCGGCTCGCCCGCGACAGGCACAACGCCCTTCCCCTCTTTGCCCGTCGATTCGGCGATGAGCTGTTCGACCCAGAGGCCGAACGATTCCACCTTCGGGTCGGCGACGATGGTCAGCTTGTCGCGGCCGGCCTTCGCGCACTCGCCGATGATAGCGCCGAGGCGCGCGCCGGGGTTCTCGCCCGCGGGCACGACCTGCGAGCAGGCGTGGATGACGCGCTCGGCGCGGTCGAGGAGCTTCTTGATGTCAACGCCCATCAACGCCGCCGGCACCATACCGAAGTAGGAGAGCGCCGAATAGCGCCCGCCGATGTCCGAGGGGTTGAGAAAGACGCGCTTGAACTTGTCGCGCGCGGCGTCGGCCTCCATCTTCGTGCCGGGGTCTGTGACGGCGAGGAAGTTCTCGCCCGGGTTCTCCTTGACCTTGCCGACCTCCGCGTACCAGTAGCGGTAGAAGGAGAGCGGCTCGGTCGTCGTGCCCGACTTCGACGAGACGATGAAGAGCGTGTGCGCGGGGTCGATCTTCTCTCGAAACTCCGCGACCGTGTCCGGGTCGGTCGAGTCGAGGACGAGCAGCTCGGGATAGCCCTCCTGCCGACCGAAAGTCCTCCGCAGGACTTCGGGCGCGAGCGAGGAGCCGCCCATGCCGTTCAAGACGACGTGCTTGAAACCCTTCTCGCGCAGACGTTCAACGAAGGCGATGAGTTCGTCCTCGACGCCGATCATCTGGTCGGCCACGTTGAGCCAGCCGAGCGAGTTCTTGATGATCTTCTGGTGCTCTTCTTCCGACTTCCACAGTGCAGCATCTTTACGCCAGACGCGGCGCATCACGTCGCCCTTTTCGGCTTCCTTGATGGCCGCACTTACCGCGTCAGCGTATTTTCCCAACGATGCGCTCAACCTCTCGTTGATACCGGATAGCAGAGCGTCGCGCTTGGCCTCAATCGACTCGGCGAGCGTGTCGAAGGAGTTGACGAAGGCCGCGAGGCCGTCACGTTGTAACTTCTCGGTCACGGCCTTCAGGTCGATGCCGACCTCTGCGAGCTGTCCGATGAGGGCGCGGCATTCATCCAGTCCCTCTTCGAGCGTCGGCTCGACGCGGCCGTGGTCGCGGATGGCCGTGTAGGTCGCGGGCGGGACAGTGTTGACCGTCTCGGGGCCGATGAGGTTATCGACGTAGAGCACGTCCGAGTAGTTCGGATTCTTCGTTCCCGTCGAAGCCCACAGGCACCGCTGCACCTGCGCGCCCTTCGCCTTCAGCTCGGCGAAGCGCGGGCCGTGGAATATCTCCCTGTACTTCTCGTAAGCGAGCTTCGCGTTCGCCACCGCCGCACGGCCGCAGAGACTTTCGAGCCGCTTCTTCTCTTCGGGCGAAGCGGCGTGACGCGCCTTGTATTCGAGGTCGGCGTCAATCGCCGTATCCACGCGCGAGACGAAGAAGCTCGCGACCGAAGCGATGCCGTCCACGTTCTTCCCCTCGGCCGCGCGGCGTTCGAGCCCCTTGATGAAGGCTTCGGCCACCTGCACGTAGTTCTCGATGGAGAAGATCATCGTGATGTTGATGTTGATGCCGCGGTAGATCGACTCCTCAATGGCCGGCAGCCCCTCCTGCGACGCGGGAATCTTAATCATCACGTTCTTGCGCCCGACACGCTCGAACAGACGCGTGGCCTCGTCAATCGTTCCCTGCGTGTCGTAGGCGAGCTTGGGGCTGACTTCGAGGCTGATGTAGCCGTCGAGCCCGCCGGTCTTGTCGTAGACCGGCTTAAGCACGTCGGCCGCGTTGCCGATGTCTTCGACGACGAGGTCTTCGTAGATTTCGCTCACGCTCTTGCCGGCCTGGACGAGTTTCGCCAACTGCTCGTCGTAGTCGGTCGAGCCGGTGATGGCCTTCTCGAAGATGGTCGGGTTGGAGGTGACCCCGCGCAGGTCGTCCTCCTCGATCTTCTTCCGCAGGTCGCCGGTCGTGAGCATGGCGCGGCGGATGTTGTCGTACCAGATTGACTGGCCGAGCTTCATGATTTCGACGAGTCGGTTACTCATAAACACTCTCCTCAAGCGGGGTAAAAACAGGGGGACAAACGGTCTCGAATAGATTTCGCAGTGGGGCGAGGGGCTACACTTCGGCCGCCGCCGCGCCGGGCAGCGGGGCCCGGCGGTGTCCCTTTCAAACGACGCTGTTACGAATTGGCGGGATACTATCACATCAATTCTGGCGTCGCCAACATACGGGTCGGTGCCGCCCGTCAGAACGAAACCGCCCGCCCACGTGTTTGACGCGGGCGGGCGGCTGACGCTTTCGGGATGTGACCGTTCGCTTACGGCTGCGCGGAGGCCGACTCGGCGGCGAAGACCGAGTCTTCGGTCTTGACGCCGTAGGTGACGGTGAGCACCTGCAACTCCTCGACCTGCCGGTCGCCGGCGTAGAGGACGGAGCGGTAGGGGACGAGCGTGCCCTGCACGATGCGGTAGTCGTGGAAGGTGCGGCGGTACTTCGTCCCATCCTCCTCGTATTCGAGCCAGAGGATGCGTCCCGTCTTCGCGCTGATGTAGAAGCGCGTCGAGCGCCTCTCCTTGTCCGTCAGCTCAAGCTGCCAGAGGTCTAAGCCCTTCTGGGTCTCCTTGCCGTTGAACTTCAGCGTCGCGCCGCTCTCCTTGTAGCGCAGCAGCGCGTCGATGCCGTGGAGGCGGTCGGTCATCAGGCTCGTCACGTCCTCCTGCTTCGGCGTGAAAGGCGTCCCGCGCAGGATGCCGGTCACGCGCCCGTCGTTGAGGACGAGCGTGTACTGGAGAGACGACATGCGCTGGTCGAAGCGAATCTTGTCCTTCTCGAAGGTCTCGCCGCGCTTGAAGGTGCGCTCGTAGGTGATCTCCTCGGGGCGGCCGTCCTGGCCCGGGCGGATGATGCGGCCGCGCTCGACGCCCGTGCGCCTGATCTGCGCGAGCCCGGGGCGCGAGCCGTAGACGAGGACGACCGTCTCGCCGACCTGATCGGCCGTCGGGGTGTCGCGGTCAGGCTTAAACGGCTTCGGCTGCTCCTCCTTCTTCTTCGGCTTCTCCTCCGTCTTCGGCTCCGTCTCCTGCGCCGCGGCGGGGCCGGCCGCGAGCGTGACCGCCGCGGCGGTCAAGAGCGCCGAGAGCGCGCACACCAATAAGCGTCGTAACACTGAGTTCTTCTCCATTCCTGAGTTGATCGCCCGGCGGCCTCGGCCCGTGGGCCGCGCCTGAGGAGAGGTTCGGCGGCCGAACATCGGCGGATTGTAACACATCCGCGAAACCTCCGCCCCAGACCGAGCGCCGCCCTTCCGTCCAAAACAATTGATGCCACTGGCCTTGCGGCGGATGCCCGCCCGCGCTTTGACAACCCTGCGCGCCTGCCTGTAAAGTCCTGTGTTTTCATTAGAGTTTAAGAATTCAGGAGTCAGAAGTCAGGAGTCAAAATGTGCCAACGGCGACCGCTTTATCACTTCTGACTCCCGACTTCTGACTCCTGACTACAGATTTCGTCTTGAAAGGACAGGAACCGTGAAAAAAGTAGGACTGCTGGTCGGCCGCGAGCGGACGTTCCCCGTCTCGCTCATCGAGAGCATCAACGAGCGGGGCGGCGGCGAGGTCGTCGCCGAGTTCGTCAAGATTGGCGGCGTGCGCCACGACGCGGGCGTCGGCTACGACCTCATCATCGACCGCATCTCGCATGAAGTGCCCTTCTACCGCGCCTTCATGAAGCGCGCGGCGCTCGAAGGCACCATCGTCATCAACAACCCGTTCTGGTGGTCGGCCGACGACAAGTTCTTCAACTACTCGCTCGCAACGAAGCTCGGCGTCGCCGTCCCGCCCACCGTCCTGCTCCCTCAGAAGAACTATATCGAGGGCATCACGGGCGAGTCTCTGCGTAACCTCGAATTCCCGCTCGACTGGCAGGGCATAGCCGACTACGTCGGTTTTCCCGCCTACATCAAGCCTTTCGACGGCGGTGGCTGGAAGAACGTCTCGAAGGTCAACAGTCTCGAAGAACTCTGGGAGGTTTACGACACGACCGACACGCTCTGCATGACCTTGCAGGCGAACGTTGAATGGGATCAGTTCGTGCGCTGCTACTGCATTGGACAGGAGGACGTGCTCATCATGCCCTACGACCCGCGCAAGGCGTACCTCTCGGGCGAGCAGTACGTCCACAACCCGACCTATCTCACACCCGAGGTGGCGGCGCGCGTCGCGCAGGACGTGTTGACCCTGAACCGCGCGCTCGGCTACGACATCAACACGGTCGAGTTCTGCATCAAGGACGGCATTCCCTACGCCATCGACTTCATGAATCCGGCGCCGGACGCCGAGATCGCCTCGGTCGGCGAGTTCTACCACAACTGGCTGACGAAGGCCGTCACCGACCTCGTCTTCCGCCGCCTCGCCGAGCCGCGCCCCGAGAACGTCTACCGCTGGGATAGGTTCCTCAACCCGCAGCCGGAGCCACCGGGCGCTTCCCAGACGCTCGCCGCCGCCGCGTCCGCCGCGCAGACGGCCGCCGACTCGGTGCTGCCGCAGTCCGTCCGCGACCTGCCTTCGAACGTCGTCGACACGGTCACGGAGTTTCTCGGTCAAGCCACGGGCGTCGTCTCCGGACTGGTGAACGCCGTTACGGAAGCGGCCACGCAGGCCAGCGAACAGAGCGAGCCCGCGGTTCAGTACGCGCCGGAAGCGCCACAGGCCGCGACCAAGCGACCCCGCGCCGCCGCGCCCTCGAAGAAGTCCGCCGCCAAGGGCTCGACCAAACGCGCCGCTACCACCCGCCCGAAGAAGTCCACGGACGAAGGGCCAAGCGAAGCCTAAACGGAGAAACTTCTCACGTTAACCGCAAAGAGGAGGGTGAACGGCGCCGTTCACCCTCCTCTCTTTTTCTCCGACCTGCGTCCACAAAAGCTCGCCGCGAGGGATCGCAGAACGTACTAAATTTTTCTCTGAGGAGATGAAAGACTTGCTGTGAGTCTTTAAAGAGGCGTCCCGGCAGACTCTTTTCAAAGAAGAACGGGCGCCCCGGAGGACGCCCGTCAGTCTTCAACTCTTTTGATGGCCAGGGACGGAGTCGAACCGCCGACACCGCGATTTTCAGTCGCGTGCTCTACCAACTGAGCTACCTGGCCGTAAACCCTCTCGCGCGAAGAGAAGGCAGAGTATAAGGGGGTCGAAACTGGCCTGTCAAACGACGCGCGGACGGTTCATTTTTTGTCAAATGCGTCACAAAAAATCGTTGACAATTTTTCGGCGAAGGGTATAATTCGTCGCGTCTGAGGGTGGTGCCGGTTGCCAAACAGCCGGTGTGTTCCGCGAGGGACAACCAGCCGAAGCCCGAACATCGACAGTGCCCGCCCGTGCCAGCTCGACCGCCGTACGTGCCCCCCACGTCGCTACCTTCGAGCTGGCACTCTTATTTTCCCACACAACTAACAACTCCCTTCAAAATCAGAGTTTAGCTCGGGCTATGCGGAGATCGGCCGGGGTGGTCTGAAGGGACGGGGTTTCAGATGCCTGAGCGGGACTTGAGGAGTTCGTATTGCCGCTCGGCCTCGGCGATGACCTCGCGCTCGTCGAGCGTCTGCAACTCTCCGTCGCGGAGCACGGGCCGTCCGTCTATCAGCACGTCGCGCACGTCGCGCGCATCGGCCGCATAGACGACCGTGGAGACGACTTCGGGGCGCGGCGTCGTGTGCAGACGGCCGAGTTCGAGGATGGTGATGTCGGCAAGCTTGCCGGGCTCAAGACTTCCGATCTCGCCGTCGAGCCCAAGCGCGCGCGCGCCGTCGAGCGTCGCCATGCGCAGGACGCGCGCGGCGGGCAGAGCATCGGCGCCGCAGCTCACCTTCTGAAGCAGAGCCGCCGAGCGCATCTCCGTGAATATGTCGAGGCGGTTGTTGCACGGCGCCCCGTCCGCGCCGAGCGTGACCGAGACGCCGCCCGCGAGCATCTCGGAGACGGGCGCGACGCCCGAGCCCAGCTTCATGTTCGACGAGGGGCAGTGCGCGACGTGCGTCCCCTTCGACGCGAGCAGCCCTATCTCGCTCCCGTCCAGATGGACGCAGTGCGCGAGCAGGACGTGCGGCCCTGAGAGGCCGAGCGAGTCGAGGTACACGACGTTTCTCATCCCCGTCTCGCTCTCGACCAGCTCGCTCTCGGAGAGGTTCTCCGAAGCGTGCGTGTGAATCATCACGCCGCGCTCGCGCGCGAGCACAGCCACACGCTCCAAAAGGCCGCGCGTGCAGCTCACCGCGAAGCGCGGCGCGAAGCAGTAGCGCACGCGCCCGTCCGCGCGGCCGTGCCACTTCTCAAGCAGCGCGAGCGACTCGCGTATCGAGTCCTCGCTCTCCTCACGAAGACCCGCGGGCACCTCCTCGCCCTTGTCCATCATGCACTTGCCGACCGTGGCGCGGAAGCCGGTCTCCTCGACGACGCGGAAGACCTCTTCCGTGTGGTTCACGGTCTCCATCGTGAGCGCGGAGGTCGTGCCACCTCGAATCAGCTCGGCCACGCCGAGTCGCGCCGAGGCACGCAGTGACGTAGGGTCGTGCGCGGCCTCCATGGGCCACACGCGCCGTTTGAGCCAGTCGAGCAGCGCGAGGTCATCGGCCGCGCCGCGGAAGAGCGTCTGGCAGAGGTGAACGTGCGTCTGCACAAAGCCCGGCAGCACGGCGCAGCCGCGCGCGTCGATGGTCACGTCGGCCCGTGCCGCGGACAGATCGCCGCCGACGGCCACGATACGGCGCCCGCGCACAAGCACGTCGCCGTCCCGAACCGTCTCTGCGGCGTCCAACGTCACGACGGCGCCGCCCTTGATGAGGACAGTCTGCTCCATACTGTTTAAGGCGAAGAGAGTTTTTAAAGCGGAGTCTCTTGCCGCGCGATTATCCACGCACGGCGGCAGCGCTGTAAAGGCGAAAGGCAAAAGTGGAAGACGAGAGCCGTGCTGTCCGGCCGTCCCCACTTTTGCCTTTCGCGCTCTGCCTTACTTCGTGGCCGCAGCCTACTCGGACGCGGACTCCTCGCCAAAGCCGGGCATCTTGAGTGCCCTCTTCACGTCCAGTTCGATGCGGCCGAGCATCTCGGGGTTCTCCCGGAGCGTCGTCTTCGAGTTCTCGCGGCCCTGACCGAGCCGCTCGCCGCCGTAGGAGAACCAGGCGCCCGACTTCTCGACGACGCGGTTCGTCACCGCGAGGTCGAGCACGTCGCCCTCGCGCGAGATGCCCTCGCCGTACATGATGTCGAACTCGCACTCGCGGAAGGGCGGCGCCACCTTGTTCTTGACGATCTTGACCTTCGTGCGGTTGCCGACGACACGGTCGCCGTCCTTGATCGCGCCGATGCGGCGAATGTCGAGACGCACGGTCGAGTAGAACTTCAGCGCGCGCCCGCCGGTCGTCGTCTCCGGCGAGCCGAACATGACGCCGATCTTCTCGCGAATCTGGTTGATGAAGATGAGGCAGGTGTTCGACTGCCCGACGATGGCCGTCAGCTTGCGGAGCGCCTGCGACATCAGACGCGCCTGAAGACCCGGCAGGCTGTCGCCCATCTCGCCGTCCAACTCGGCGCGCGGCACGAGCGCCGCGACCGAGTCGATGACGATGACGCCGACGCCGTTCGAGCGCACGAGCGCCTCGGTAATCTCCAAAGCCTGCTCGCCCGAGTCGGGCTGCGAGATGAGCAGTTGTTCGATGTCGACGCCGAGCTTGCCGGCGTAGTCCGAGTCCATCGCGTGCTCGGCGTCGATGTAGGCCGCCACGTCGCCCGACTTCTGCGCCTCGGCGACGATGTGGAGCGCGAGCGTCGTCTTGCCCGAAGACTCGGGCCCGTAGATTTCGATGACGCGACCGCGCGGGATGCCGCCGACGCCGATGCAGGCGTCGAGCGAGAGCGAAGTCGTCGAGATGGCCGGGATGTCAATAACCTCTTTATCGCCGAGGCGCATGATCGAGCCCTTGCCGAATTTCTTTTCGATGTTCGCGAGCGCCGCCTCAACCGCCTTGCTGCGGTCAGCGCCCTGCCTGTCAGCCATAGTTGCTACCACTCTTTCTCGTCCCCTTTTCTCACGCTGTTAAATTTGTGTCCTAAAGCTTAAGACCCGGAGAGTCTACCACAAACAGCGCGAGAATGGAACAACGTTTCACACTTGCAACAATATTTTTTTCACCCTGGCGGGGATGAAGCCGGAGACCCTGATTGGAGCCGGGACAATATACGACAGCCGTCTCTTCAAGTCGAGCGGCGTCTGCGCGCCAGTCTTTTGATGCGCGAGAGACGGAATCAGTGGGGCAGCAGCGAGCGCGCGAAGGCGCCGACGCGTGCGACGAGGTCGGGGCCGCCAGCCTGTTTTTCGATCTCGGAGACGAGCGCCGAGCCGACGACCGCGGCGTCGGCGTAAGCCCACACGTCCGCGACCTGCGCCGCCGTGGAGATGCCGAAGCCGACGGCGACTGGCAGGTCTGTGACGCCCCGCACGCGCTCGACGAGGCGCACGGCATCCGAACTCATCGCGTCACGAGCACCCGTCACGCCGGCGCGCGAAACGGCGTAGACGAAGCCGCTGGCCCGCTCGGCGATCATCCGCAGGCGCGCGTCGGAGGTCGTCGGGGCGACGAGGAAAATCTGGTCGAGGCTGCGGCGTGCAAGGACGGCGTTGAAGTCGGCCGACTCTTCGGGGACGAGGTCGGTGGCGAGGACGCCGTCCACGCCCGCGCGGACGCATTCGTCGGCGAGCCGTTCGAGGTCGAACTGAAGCAGGGGGTTGAAGTAGCTGAAGAGGATGACGGGCACGTCCGTCTCGCGCCGCGCTTCCGTGAGTATGCGGAGCACGTCAACGAGTCCGACGCCGTGGCGCAGCGCGCGCTCAGCCGCGCGTTGAATGACGGGGCCGTCGGCGACCGGGTCGCTGAAGGGCACGCCCAGCTCGATGAGGGTCGCGCCCGCGCGCGCCAGCTCGACGATGAGCGCGCGCGACGTGTCGAGGTCGGGGTCGCCCACGGTGATGTAGGGAATGAAGCCGCGGCGGCCGGCGGCCCGAAGGTCTTTGAAAGCCGCTGTGATTCGGCTCACGCCGACTCCCCTGTCGAGAGTTCGGCCACGGTCTGCACGTCCTTGTCGCCGCGGCCGGAGAGGTTGACGACGAGGGCGTCGCTCGACTTCATCTCACGCGCGAGCTTGAGGGCGTGAGCGACGGCGTGTGCGGATTCGAGTGCCGGGATGATGCCTTCGAGTTTCGAGAGCAGGCCGAAGGCTTCGAGCGCCTCTTCGTCGGAGGCGGAGACGTACTCGACGCGCCCCGCGTCGTGGAGGAAGGCGTGCTCGGGGCCGATGGAGGGATAGTCGAGCCCCGCGGAGATGGAGTGCGTCGAGGCGATCTGGCCGCGCTCGTCCTGCAAGACGTAGCTCAGAGTCCCTTGCAGAACTCCGGGTCGGCCGCCGCCCGCCTGATTGAACCGCGCGGCATGGAGACCCAGCTCGACGCCCGTGCCGCCCGCCTCGACGCCGACCATGCGGACGCCTTCGTCTTTCAGAAAGGGATGGAACAGACCGATCGAGTTCGACCCGCCGCCGACACACGCGACGAGCGCGTCGGGCAGTCGCCCTTCCCTTTCGAGAAACTGCGCGCGCGCCTCGTGCCCGATGACGCTCTGGAACTCGCGCACCATCAACGGGTACGGGTGCGGCCCGAGCGCGCTGCCTAAAAGATAATAAGTATCGGCGACGTTCGTCACCCAGTCGCGCAGAGCCTCGTTGATGGCGTCTTTGAGCGTACGCTGGCCCGCGTCCACCTCGCGCACCTCCGCGCCGAGCAGGCGCATGCGGAAGACGTTGAGCCGCTGCCGCCTCACGTCCTCCGAGCCCATGTAGACGACGCAACCCAATCCGAAGAGCGCACACACGGTCGCGGTCGCGACGCCGTGCTGCCCCGCACCCGTCTCGGCGATGATGCGCTGCTTCCCCATCCGCCGCGCGAGCAGGACTTGTCCAAGCGCGTTGTTGATCTTGTGCGAGCCGGTGTGCGAGAGGTCTTCGCGCTTAAGATAGATGCGCGCGCCGCCCGCGTGTTCCGTCAGACGCGCGGCGTGGAAGAGCGGCGTCGGTCGGCCCGAGTAGTCGCGGAGCAGCGACTCGAACTCCTGTCGAAAGCCCGCGTCATCCCTCGCCGCGTCGAAGGCTTCGGTCAACTCTTCGAGCGGAGCCATCAAGGTCTCCGGCACGTAGCGCCCGCCGTAGCGCCCCCAGTGCCCGCCCGCGTCCGGATTTACAGTCTGCTCGCCCATCGAAGCCACACGCCGCCCCTGGCCCTTGAAATTTTGAGCGGCGGCGGGTGTAGCTCTCACACCCGCCGCCGCTTTCTCTGAACGGTGCCGCCAGTCTAGCCCAGGCGGAATACTTTTGGAAACAGAGTCCCGCTTTTACTTGCGCGTGCCCGACGCAGGCCCCGCGGCGCTGGCCAGCACGGCACGGTTGCGCCCCTCCTGCTTGGCGAGGTAGAGCGCGGCGTCGCTGGTGCCGAACAGCTCGCGCTCGGTGCGCGCGTTGTCGGGGCACGAGGCGACGCCGATGCTGACGGTCACGCCGCCGCCTACCTCTTCCATCGGACGTTCGGCGACGGCGACACGCACGCGCTCGGCGGCGGCCAGCGCCTTGTCGCTCCCGACGCCCGCGAGCAGCAGCGCGAACTCCTCGCCGCCCAGACGCGCCGCCGTGTCGTTATCGCGTGAGAGTTCGGCCAGCACTTCGGCGATGGCGCGGATGACGCGGTCGCCGGCCGGGTGGCCGTATGTGTCGTTGACACGCTTCATGTGGTCGATGTCGAGAAGCAGGAGCGCGCAGGGGATTTCGTAGCGACGCCAGCGTTCGACCTCCTGCTCAAGCGCCTTGCGGAAGCGGCGGCGGTTGGCTAAGCCGGTCAGGTAGTCGCGGTCGGCCTCGGCGCGCAGGCGATCCACGGTCAGACGGTACGCGATGAGTTGCGCGGCGCGCGCGGCGAGCAGTTGGAACTCTTCGGGGAGGCGGAAGTAGTCGGAGGCGCCGGCGGCCATCGCCTCGCCGCGCCGCTCGGGCGTCGAAGGGTCGAAGCCTGCGAGGATGACGGGGACAGGCTCCTGCGCGTCGGAGAGCATGCGCGCAAGCTCCGGGGCTCTGATGCCGCGGACGGCGGCGTCGGCGACGACGACGTGCGGGCGCGTGCGTTGGAGTGCGACGAGCGCCTTGACGCCGCCCGCCACGCCCGCCACGTGAAAGCCGCGCTCTTCGAGTCCGGCGCCGTAGGCGCTCACGCGCGGGTCGTCGGTCACGAGCAGGACGCGACCCTGGTCGCGCGCCGGCTGGCGGCGGCCGTCGATGAAACGTGCAGTGGCAGTCATCAGGTGGAACTCGGGCGAAAGAATGAACTGCGTGTTGGCCCAAACGGAGGGTGGCAAAGTCGGGGCAACCTGTTCGGCACGGCTACCGAACCCCCTTGCTCGTGCGCCGTCAGCATAACCGATGAGGTGGGAGGAGAGTCAAGGTCAGTTTTCAGTTTTTAGTTTTCAGTTAGCAACTTGGTCTTGCTGAAAACTAAAAACTGAAAACTGCTCTAACCTGCTCGACGAAGCGGCACATGAGTTCAGGGCTCTTGCGGCCGGGGGAGGTCTCGACGCCGCTGCACACGTCCACGGCGTAGGGGCGGACGGCGGCGACGGCCGAGGCGACGTTGTCGGGGTTGAGACCGCCGGCGAGGAAGAGTCTGGGGACGCGCTCGCGTGTGAGGGTCGCGAGCGCCCAGTCGAAGGTGTGACCTGTGCCGCCACGCTCGCCCGCGACGTAGGCGTCGAGCAGAACGGCGTCCGTGTCGTAGGCGGCGGCCGACTTGGGCGTGTAGTCGGCGCCGACACGCAGCGCCTTGATCGTGGTCAGGCCGCGCAGGCTTTGACAATACTCGGGTGTCTCGTCGCCGTGGAGTTGCACCGCGCCGAGGCGTGCCTCACGCGCGATGCGTTCAACGTCGGCGGGCGCGGGCTCGTTGACGAAGACGCCGACGCAGGTAACGCCTTCGGGGAGACGCTCGATAATCTGGCGGGCTGCGGCGGGCGTGACGTAGCGCGGGCTCCGCGCGTAGAAGTTGAAGCCGAGCATCTCGGCGCCCGCGTCCAGCGCCGCGAGCGCGTCTTCAACATTAGTGATCCCGCAGACTTTGACCAGCGTCATTCTCAGCCTCAGACCGCAGCCTCGCCCCAGCCGCCGGCGCCAGCCAGATAACGCAGCGCGACCTCCGGGTCTTCGGCGCGCATCAGCGTCTCGCCGACGAGGAAGGCGCGAAAGCCGCTGGCACGCAGGCGGTCGATGTCGCCCGCGCCGCGCAGCCCGCTCTCGCTCACGAGCAGCAGGCCGGCGGGCGCGAGTTCCGCCAGCCTGATTGAAGTCTGGAGCGAGACCTCGAACGTGCGCAGGTCGCGGTTGTTGACGCCGACCACGCGCGCCCCTGCGTCGAGCGCCCGCTCAAGCTCGCCGGCCGTGTGAACTTCGACGAGTGCGTCCATGTGCAACTCCTCTTCGGTTAGCCTGAGCAACCGCGCGAGCGTCTTGTCGTCGAGGGCCGCGACGATGAGGAGCAGCGCGTCGGCGCCCGCGGCGGCCGACTCGAAGACCTGATACTCGTCGAACACGAAGTCCTTCCGTATGACGGGCAGCCGCGTGCTCGCCTTCGCTTCCCGAAGGTCTGCGAGCGAGCCACGGAAGAAGTCCTCTTCCGTCAGCACCGACAGGGCCGCCGCACCGCCGCGCTCGTAAGCGCGTACCGTCTCGGTCAACAAAGCGCCCGCGTTTATCTCTCCCTTCGACGGCGACGCACGCTTGAACTCCGCGATGATGTTCACGCGCCCCGCGTCATCCAATGCTTGACGAAAGGCGTGGTGACGAGCGTCCGCGCGGACGCCGAGGGCTTCGCGCCGCACTTCCTCAAAAGGCCGCGCCGTCTTCGCCTCGGCCAACCGCGCCGCCTTGCGCTCGATGATCTTCGATAAGAAGTCGCTCGACATACGTCCTCAACCGTTCGACGCCTTCACAAGTCTTTCGAGCTTTTCCAGCGCGGCGCCGCCGTCGATGCTCTGCCCTGCCAGGCGCGCGGCCTCCTTCAAATCGACGGCCGCGCCGCCGACATAGAGCGCGGCGGCCGCGTTGGCGCAGACCAGAGCGCGGCCCGCGTCGCGCCGCTCGCCGGAGAGTATCGAGCGGATGATGCGCGCGTTCGTCGCCGCGTCGCCGCCGCGCAGTTCGTCGAGCGGCGCGGACTCAAGCCCGAAGTCCTCCGGCGCGACCTCGAAGACGCGCACCGCGCCGTCCGAGACTTCGGCCACCTTCGTCCGCGCGGCTATCGTCACTTCGTCGAGCCCGTCGAACCCATGCACGACCCACGCGCGTTCCGACCCGAGCACTTTCAAAGTGTGCGCGAGCGGCTCGACCAGTGCCTCGTGCCACACGCCGATGACCTGCCGCGGCGCGCCCGCCGGGTTCGTCAGAGGCCCCAGCAGGTTGAAGGTCGTATGCACGCCCAGCTCGCGCCTCACGCCCGCGACGCGCGCGGTCGCCCCGTGGTAGAGCGGCGCGAACATGAAGCAGATGCCCAACTCGTTCAGACAAACTTCGGAGACTTCAGGCGGCGCGGCGACGTTGACGCCGAGCGCCGCGAGCACGTCGGCGCTGCCCGAGCGGCTGGTGGCGGCGCGGCTCCCGTGCTTGGCGACGGGGAGGCCCGCGCCGGCGATGACGAAGGCGGCGGCGGTCGAAACGTTGAAGGTCTTCGCCGCGCTCGACCCCGTACCCGCCGTGTCAACGAAGCACTCGTGCCGCGCGTTGATGCGCACCGCGCGTCCGCGCATCGAGGAGGCGAGTCCCGCTAACTCTTCAACCGTTTCGCCCTTCACGGCCAGCGCGACGAGGGCCGCGCCTATCTGCGCGTCCGTCGCCGTGCCGTCGAGCAGAGCGTCCAACAGCGCCGCCGCCTCCTCGCGCCGCAGGTCTTCGCCACGCATCAAGCGCAGCGTGAACTCGCGCAGAGGCGGCCCCGCGCGCTCGTCCCTCCGCGCGGGCGTCGGCAGGAGCCACGAGGGTAGCGTCCTCTCTCTGCGAGGTTCGTCAGGCATGTATGGCCGTCGGGTTACAGCTTCAGGAAATTGGCGAGCAGCCGCTTCCCTTCGGTTGTCAGGATTGATTCGGGGTGGAACTGCACGCCCTCGACCTTGAGGCGGCGATGGCGCAGACCCATGATGACGCCGTCGGGCGTCGTGGCCGAGACTTCGAGACAGTCGGGCAGACTCTCGCGCTCGACGACGAGCGAGTGGTAGCGCGCCGCAGGGAAGCGGTATTCGAGCCCCTCGAAGATCGTGCGACCGTCGTGGCAAATCTCGGCCGGCTTGCCGTGGACGGGCTCGGGGCCGCGCACGACGCGCCCGCCGAAAATCTGCCCGATGGCCTGATGGCCGAGGCACACGCCGAGCACCGGCACGTGTCCGGCGAGCGCGCCGATCATCTCCAACGTCACGCCGGCATCGTCGGGCGTACCCGGCCCCGGCGAGACGACGACGCGGTCGGGCCGTATCTCCTCCTGAACTTCTCCGACCGTCACCTCGTCGTTGCGACGCACCTCCACCTCCGCCCCAAGCTCGCCGAGATACTGCACGAGGTTGTATGTGAACGAATCGTAGTTGTCTATCAGTAGAACCTTCTCGCCCATCGAGACACACGCCCCCAACCGTTCAAGCCTTCTTCCTCGTCGCCTCCGCCTCGCGCAGCGCCTTCTGCACGTCCGCGTGGCGCGCGTCCGACGCGTACGTGAGCGCGGTCTTGCCCGACTTGTCCTTCGCCGCGGGGTCTGCGCCGCGTTCGAGCAGGAGCCGCACGACGCGCTCGCGCCCCTTGAGCGCCGCGGTCATCAGGGGCGTGCCGCCGCCGACGTTGGCGATGTTCGGGTCGGCGCCACGCTCAAGCAGTCGCGCCACCAGCGGCTCAAGGTCGTAGTAGACGGCCCACGTCAGAGCCGTTCCGACCTGCTCGTCCAACTGGTTCACGTCGGCGCCGGCGTCGAGCAGGAGTTCGACAACCTCGGGCCGGTTCTTCGAAATTGCGTACATGAGCGCGGTCGAGCCGCGCGTCTCGGGGTCGGTGGTCTGCGCGCCGAGGTCGGGCTTGAACTCTAAGATAGTCCTGACTGTCCCTTCCGAGCCATTGAGCACCGCGTGCATGAGCGGCGTGAAGCCGCGCCGGTCGCGCCCGTTCACGTCCGCCCCGCCATTGAGGAGCGCGCGCGCGGCCCTTACGTGGTCGGAGCGCGCAGCCAGAAGCAGCGGCGTCTCGCCCTCCTGATTCCGCACCTCCGAGCTCATCCCCGCGATGAGGAAGAGCTTGACGCCGACCTCGCGCCCCTCCTTCGCCGCGTTCAGGAAGTCGGGCTCCTTGTAGGCGTACCCGCGCAGGAACAGCTCGCGCCGCGCCGTGTCCGGCCCGATGTTACGATCCTGACTTCCGCCGCCGCAGGCCGCGAAGGCAACAGGCAACAGGCAAAGGGCCAAAATCAAAAGTGAAAGGCGACTCAAGTTCATACCACTTCAGAAGCTGTGCAGCTCAAACTATAACCCTCGCTCGGCCATCTCGACGGCGTTGAGCACGGCGCGGGCCTTGTTGACCGTCTCCTCGTACTCGCGCTCGGGGACGGAGTCGGCGACGATGCCGGCGCCGGCCTGGATGTGTGCCGCGCCGTCGCGCACGACGACCGTGCGGATGGAGATGCACGAGTCGAGGTTGTCGGCGTAGTCCACGTAGAGCACGGCGCCCGCGTAGACCCCGCGTGGCGTGGGTTCGAGCCCGCCGATGATCTGCATCGCGCGTACCTTCGGCGCGCCGGTGACGGTGCCCGCGGGGAAGCACGCGGCCAGCGCGTCGAAGCGGTCGCGGTCGTCGCGCAGACGCGAGCGCAGGGAAGTGACGAGGTGCATGACGTGCGAGTAACGCTCCAACGTCATCAGCTCGCCCACTTCAACCGACCCATAGTCCGAGACGCGGCCGAGGTCGTTGCGGCCGAGGTCAACGAGCATCGTGTGCTCGGCCACCTCTTTCTCGTCGGCCCTTAGCTCTTCGCCGAGCAGCCAGTCCTCGGTCTCGGTCGCGCCCCTCTTGCGTGTGCCCGCGATGGGTCGATAGTCGAGCCGCTGGCCGCGACAGCGCACGAGCATCTCGGGCGAAGCGCCGACGACCGTCTCGCGCCCCATCCGCAGAAAGTACATGTACGGCGAAGGGTTCGTCGCCCGCAGCGCGCGGTAGATTTGCACCGGGTCTACATCGCACGCTTTCGAGAAGCGCTGCGAGAGCACTGCCTGATAACAGTCTCCGGCCGCGATGTGCTCCTTGATTTTGACGACCGCCGACTCGAACTCCTCGCGCGACCAGTTCGACTCGAAACGCCCCGAGCCATTCTCTTCCCCGCGGCCCTCATCGACAATCGTCGGCGCGGACACGCCTTCTGAAAGAAGCATCTCGAGGCGCTCGGTCTCGGCAACGGCCGCCTCGTAAAGCTTGCGCAGGAGTGCGCGGCTCTCGGCGGCCTCCTCGGTCATGACGCAGGAGGTGATCTCTATCTGCTGGCGCACGCGGTCGAAGGCGAGCACGGTGCGGAAGAGCATGAAGACCGCATCGTCCGAGCCTTCGGCCGGGCGTAGGTCTTTCGTCAGCACCGGCTCGAACCAGCGCGCGGCGTCGTAGGCGACGTAGCCCACGGCGCCGCCAGCCATCGGCGCGAGCCCCGCGCGGCGCGCGAGCCTGCGCGCGCGGAAGTAGTCGCGCAGAAAGTCGTTCGCGCGCACGCCGCGCAGCTCGTCGGTCTCGCCGTTGCGCTCGACGTATGTTGTCTCGCCGCGGCCCCTGATTATCAGCTCGGGGTCGGCGCCGATGAACGAATAGCGCGCGATGCGTTCGCCGCCCTCGACCGACTCCAGCAGGAAAGCGTGGCTCGCGCCGCCGGCCACGCGCAGGAACGCGCCGACCGGCGTCTGCAAGTCCGCGAGCACGCTCCGCACGACGGGCACCACGTTCCCGCGTGCGGCCTCCCGCTCGAACTCCTCGAAAGTGGCGGGTTGGATGCGAATCATGTGCGGTCGAATGTCTCGGAAGCCGAGGCTATTTTAAAAGCTCGCGCGCGTAGGAATCGAGGTAACCACACCCTTCGCAGCGGTAGGTCACGACCTGATAGTGCTCGCGTCCCTTCGTCTTGATGCCCGTCCAGATGCTATGTTCCGGCGCGCCCTCGACCCACTCGGCCGTCGCCTGCGGGACGCCGTAGTGCCCACGGTCGAGCATGAAACCCGCCTCCATCCGACCGCCGCAGCGCGAACACGTTAGCTCCTCTGCCATAAACTTGAGACCCTCCTTTAACCGCCGACCATCCGGTTGCTGCCGAGCCAGTGGCCGCCGTCCACGACGATGATGGCGCCGTTGATGTAGGCAGCCGCGTCGGAGCAGAGGAAGAGCGCGCACTGCTCGATGTCGCGGACGCGCCCGAAGCGGCCGAGCGGGATGTTTCGGCGCAGATGCTCCTTGACGGGCTCGGGGACGAGGCGGCTCATGCCCTCCGTGTCCTCGATGGGGCCGGGGGCGATGGCGTTGACGCGTATGCCGTGGCGCCCCCACTCGACGGCGAGGTTGCGCGTTAAGGCGTCCACGCCCGCCTTTGCCGCCGAGACGTGAAGCTGCATCGGCGTGCCGAGATAGTGCAGCGTCGCGCTGATGTTGAGAATCTGGCCGCGACTTTTCTTCAACTCCTCGAACGCCGCGCGACAGACGTTGAAGGTGCCCTTGAGGTCGATGTCCACGACCGTCCCGAAGCCGTTCGGCGAAAGCTCCTCGGCCTTGCAGAGAAAGTTCCCGGCCGCGCCGTTGACGGCGATGTCTAGCCGGCCGAAGCGCTCAAGCGTCGCCGCCAACGCGCGCTCGACCGCCGCGTAATCGCGCACGTCCGCCGCCACGGCCAGAGCCTCGCCGCCCGCCTCGTTGATTCTCGCCGCCGCAGGTTCCAGATGTTCGAGCTTACGACTGACGAGCGCGACGCGCGCACCCGCTTCGGCCAGGGCGCGGGCGACGCCGCCCGTGATGCCCGTCCCGCCGCCCGTCACAAACGCGACCCGACCCTTGAGAATGCCGTCCGCGAAGATGTTCTTCAACTCTTCCGTCATGCGGCCTTCAAAGCCTCCTTCAGAGTAAAACGTCCTTCGTAGAGCGCCTTGCCGACGATGACGCTATCGACGCCGCACTTCGCGATGGTCTTCAACTTCACGATGTCTTCGAGCGACGAGACGCCGCCCGACGCCGTCACACGCAGGCCCGACTCGCGCGCGATGGCGCACGTCTGTTCGAGGTTCGGCCCCGAGAGCATCCCGTCGCGCGACACGTCCGTGTAGACGATGCGGTCAACCCCCGCGTCGGCCACGCGCCGCGCGAGCGCGGCGGCCGTTATGCGACCGCCCTTCTCCCACCCGTGCGTGAGCACGAGCCCCTCGCGCGCGTCGATGCCGACGCAGACGCGCAGCCCGAAGAGCTGCACGAACATCTCAAGCGTCTCGGGCGACTCGGCGGCGAGCGTGCCGACGACGACCTGCGCGGCCCCGTACTCGATCAACTGCTGCACGTCGGAGACTGAGCGCAAGCCCCCGCCGAACTGTACGGGGATGCCGACGGCGCGGATGATGCGCCGCACGACCTTCCGGTTCACCGCGTTCTTGTCCGCGAACGCGCCGTCCAAATCCACGACGTGCAGCATCCGCGCGCCCGCATCCTCGAACCCCTTCGCGATCTCCGCCGCCTCGCCGTCGTAGACCTTCACTTCCTCGCGCCGCCCCTGTGTCAGGCGCACGCACTTCCCGTCCCTCAAATCGATTGCCGGAATGATGAGCATGAGCGGTGAATGGTAAATGGTGAATGGCAAATGGTAAATGGAAGAGAGCGGCTTTCACCATTTACCATTCACCATTTACTGCCTTTTAGGTGTTGGCGTCGGCTTCTCGTCCTCGTCGGCGACGTTGGGGGTGATGGGGAGCGGAGCGGGAGCGCCGTTCTCGTCCTCCTTGTCGCCGCCGATGGCGTCGGTCGCGGCGGCAGCGCCGGCCTGCGCGTCGTCGTTGTCCGGGTCGTGGCGCAGCGCACGCTGGTAGTCTGCTAGCGCCTCCTGAAACTGCCCCCCGCCCTGCTCGACCTTCGCGCGCTTCACATAGGCGCGCGCCAGCTCGTCCCGCGTCTCCTCGTCGGCGGGGTTGCGCTCGGCCTGCTTCTCAAGACGCTCGATCTCGCCGTTGAGCTGCGCGATGTCGGCGGGCGACGGCGCGGCGCCCGGCGGCGCGTTGGCGGTCGCGCCCGCGGGCGGCGAGGCGGCCCCCTTCTGCGCGTCGCGGCTGCAACCTGCTTGAATGGCGGCGACGGCGAAGAGCAGTGTGAGGGCTGAGACCAGCGCCGCCGCGCGCCCGTTGCATGGGCTTCTTTCCATAACGAAACTTAACTCCCCTGGACGAACGGGCGCGACTGCACGATGTAAATCTGCCCGCGCATGTAGACCCACTCGATGTCCTGCTCGCGCCCGCGGAAGACGACCTTGATCTGCGAGGCGGCGCGCGCAAGCTTCCTGACGACTGCGTCGGTCAGCACCGAGCGTTCACCGGTGATGGCTACCTCTTTGACCCCGCCCGCCTCGTCGAAGGTCAGGAGGCTATCCTCTTCAGAGCGCGTCAGGACTTTGACCGAGTTGGCGCGCGGGAGGAAGAGGAGCTGTTCGGGGATGCGCTTGCCTTCGACCACCTTGATACCCAGACCGCGCTTGGCGCTGATGTAGATGGCGCCGCGGTTGTCAGAGTCGAAAGGGTCGGTCGTAATCATCACACCCGCGCTGTCGGCGTTGACGCCCTCCTGCACGAGCACGGCCATGTACGCCTTCGAGTGGTCGATGTTGGCGCGCTCGCGCGCCTCGTACGCTTCGAAGTTCCAGAGCGAGGCCCAGACGGTCTTGACCGCCTCGACCAGCTTCTCTTCCTCCTTCACGTTCGGCACCGTGTCGTAGAGCCCCGCGCCGTTGAAGTTCGGCAGGTCTTCCACGTTCGAGCTGCTGCGGACGAACAGTCCCTTGCCCGCGTACTCGGCCCGCGCTTTCTTGAGGAGCGCCGCACGCAGCTCGTCACTCACCTTCCCCGCGCGGAAACGCTCGCGCATGGCCGTCAGGCGCTCGCGCCGGTACGCGGGGTCGTGGACGAACTTGTTTTCGTCCCTCATCTCTATGATCGCAGCTTCGAGCCCGTTCTCTTTGACGAACTGGTCGTAGTAGTAGATGGGAACCCCGAAGCCGCCCGGCACCACCACGCCCGGGATGCGCGAGCGCGCGACCTCGCCGAGGTTGGCGGACTTCGAGCCGTAGGCGTCGGCCATCCGCGCGCGCTGCTGCGAGAGGTCGAGCAGGCGCCGCTCGTCGAGGTTGAAGCGCGGCGTCATCGCCTTGACGATCTTGGCCAGGTCGTCCTGGTACGCTTTAATCTCGCCGATGTCCGCGCGCTTGATGGTGTACTTGTCGGGCGTCGTCTCGAACGTGACCCACCACGTGTCGTACTGCTTCAGCAGCTCGTGCGCGTTCTTGATGTAGGCGTTCGGCACCCCCCAGCCCTTGACCAGCAGATTGATATGCGAGAGCGGCGTCGAGGGCTTCGAGATGATGACGCCCGCGACGGGCGGCAAGGAGAGAGGTACTTCGTTTAAGACGAGTATCTCGTTCGAGCCGATCTCGACGTGCTCGTCGAGCTTGTCGATGATGTGGATGCGGCCGATGCCCTTTGCGACGTTGAGCGCCTGATACTCCTGCTCGCGCGCGATGTCGCTCTGCGTGATGCGTTCGAGCCCCGCGATCTGCGCCGACTCCTGCTCCTGCCGGAGCGAGTTCGGCTTGTAGGCGACCGAGTCGAAGAAGGTCTTCTTGATGGTATCGGCCGTCAACTTCATCAGCTCGGGGGTGATGAGGTCGCCCTCCCAGAACTCGAACGTGTAGCGCTTGACGGGCGCCTGCCACGCGAGCGTGCCGAGGATGAAGCGGCGGTTGGCCTTCAGGTAGTTGTTCTTGAAGAACTCCTCGCCGCGTTCGAGCGAGAGATAGGTGCCGTTGACGAAGTCCTTGTGGAAGCGGAAGCGCTTCGAGTTGGCGTAATAGATCTTGTCGCCGCTCTTGCGGTCGATGATGAAGATGACGTGCGGCAGGGCGTAAGGCTGGTCGGTGTAGACGCGCGCCATCCGGTCAAAGTCGGCGCGCGAGCCCAGCCGTTCGAGCCAGCGCTCTGACGTTTCGGCCGCGGGCTTTGCGGTCTTGCGCGGCGCCTGCGTGCGCGCGACAGCGGGGCTGAGCGCGAGCAGCAGACAGACGAGACAGAGCAATGCGGGGCGTGCGGCCTTCGACTTCATACTTCTTCTCCCTGCGTGAGCAACGTGCCTTCTTGACGTAGTAATTCTACCAGATAGTCGATGTGTCGGCGTTCGGTGAGGAAACTGTTGACGTTGATGCGCAACGCGCGCCGCCCGTGCAGCACGGTCGTCGCCAGCCAGGCCCCGCCCGAACGCTCGACGCGCTGTTGCAGTGCGCGCTGCACCTCGTCCTGCCCTTCCGGCGATCTGGCCCGCGCCCACGCGGGAAGGTATCGCGCGCAGCAGAGCGCCGTCTCGACCTCGCCCACGCGCTCGAACTCTTCCAGCTCGTCGAAGCGCGAGGCGAGGTATTCGACCAGCTCAATCTGCCGGTCAACCACCTCTGCGTAGCCGCGCACGCCGAGCGACTTGAGCGCGGCCCAGACCTTCAGGGCCATCCCGCGGCGCGTCCCCAACTGACCGTAGCGGAAGAAGTCGTACTCGACATCCGCCCCGCCGCGCTCCTCGCTCAGGTACTCGGGCGTGATGTCGAAGGCGTCGCGCAACACGCGTCCGCCGCCCTGCACGAGCAGCGCGCCGCACTCGAAGGGGACGAACATCCACTTGTGCGGGTCGAACGCGACCGAGTCGGCGCGCTCTAGCCCTCGCAAACGCCACCTGTGATTCTCCGAGAACGCGAGTGCGCCGCCGTAGGCCGCGTCAACGTGGAACCAGAGGCCGAACTCGCGCGCGATGTCGGCCAGCTCGTCCAGAGGGTCTACGACGCCGGTCGAGGTTGCGCCCGCCGCGCCCGCGACGCAGACGGGCGTGTGCCCCTCTTTCAAATCCTCTTCGATGGCGCTTCGCAGCAAGTCCGTGCGGATGTGGAAGCGAGAGTCGGTCTCTATCTTCCTCAAGTTCTCGCGGCCGAGGCCGAGGATGTCAACGCTCTTGATGAATGAGTAGTGGCACTGCTCGGAGGCGTAGACGATGAGGCGCCCGCCCGTGCCCCGCGTGTGGAGGCCGAGGTCGCGCGCGCCCTCGACGGCCCGGTCGCGCGCGCACTTGAGGCCGACGAGGTTCGCCTCCGACCCGCCGCTCGTCAGAGTCCCGAACGCCTCGGGGCCGTAGCCGACGAGTTGGCAGAGCCAGCGCAGCACGCGCGCCTCGACGACGCTCAGAGAGGGCGAGTTGCGCCACGCCGCGCCGTTCTGGTTGAGGGCCGAGGTGACGGCGTCGGCCCAGACCGCGACGGGCAGCGGCGTCGGGTTGAAGAGACCGAAGTAGCGCGGGCTCGGGATGTTCATCGCGTGCGGAATGAGGTCGCGCCCGATCTGCTCGAATATCTCCCCGAAACCAACGCCCTCTTGCGGCAGCGGCTCGTCGAAGAGGTTGACCAGCTCTTCGGGCGTGGCCTTCGAGCAGACCGGCGCGGCGTCGAGCGCGCGCGCGTAGTCTGAGATGAGTCTGACGGCGGCGAGCCCCAGACGCTCGTGCTCTTCGGCGAGCGTGCGCGTGTCGGGAACCCGACTGTTGTTTGCTTCTGACATCCGCTAAGCTTCCGAATGGATTTGGGGAGATGGCCGAACGAAAACTAACACCACGCGGCGAGTTTGACAAAGCGCTGGCGGAGCGCGCCGGGCGCTTCGGCGTCGAGCTGGACGAAGGCGCGCGGGAACGGCTCGGCGATTACTTCGAGCTGGTCGCGCGCGTGGAACCCGCGCCTCCACCTCGTCGCGCCCTGCCCGCCCGCGGAGTTCGCCGCGCGCCACGTGCTCGAATCGCTGACGGCGCTTCCCTACGTACCCTCAGGCGCGAACGTGCGTTGACGTGGGCTCGGGCGCGGGGCTGCCCGCCATCCCCTGCCTCGTCGCGCGGCCCGACTTGAAGGCCGTGCTGATCGAAGCCTCGCAGAAGAAGTCTGTCTTCCTGCGCGAGGCGCTGTCGCGGCTCGGGCTCTCCGCGCGTGCGACGCGTCGTCGCCGAGAGGTTCGAGACGGGTCGAGCCGCCAGACGCCGACCGCCTTACCTGCCGCGCCATCGAGCGCTTCACCGAAATACTGCCCGCGCTCGTCGAGTGGTCGTCGCACGTTCCGACGTTACTGCTCTTCGGCGGCGAGAGCTTCGCGAGAGGTGCTTGAGCTTGAAGCGGTTAACGTTCGAGTCAGTTCTCGTTCCGGAGTCGGAGAGGCGTTTTCTGTTTGTCGTGCGGCGGGACTCATAAGGTCAGGTCAAAAAGAGAGGCGGGACTCATCGAGTCCCGCCTCTCGTTTTGACTAAAAAAGAGCTGCTTAGCGAATCACGGTGATGCCGATGAGCTGTTGGCCGTTGATGACGTAGTCGGCGGGCGGGCAGCTCCTTCTCGTTGAGCGGCGAGAGCACGGTGGGCGTGTAGCCGCCGGAGGCGCGGTCACTGTTGAGCGTGGCGACGAAGGAGGGCGGCAGGTTCGGCATCTCGTCGGTGCCGATGACGGCGCCGGTCGTGATGCGGAAGAGCTTGACGTAGAGCCGGTCGTTCTTCTTCATCTTGTTGATGGCGCCGACGAGCTGTCCCAAATCCTGCGGGACGAAGCTCTGCGAGGCCGAAGCCTGTTGCAGCGTGCCGCCGTCGCCGACGAAGAGGACGAGCTGCCCGGGCGGTACGTCGGCCGGAATCTGGACGGGGATGCGCTGGACGAACTGCTTGCCCGACTCCGTCCGGACGTAAGCCTGCACCTCGACGGTCTCGCCGCTGCGCACTTCGCTGCGGTCGAGCGCGATGCGGTCGAGCGTCGCCACACGCCGCACGTCCGTCGCCGCGAGGTCGAGCGTAATCTGACCCAACTCGACGCCCTCGAAGCCGCTCGACATGCAGAGCCTGGATGGGCGCGGCGACTGAGCCGGCGGCCGAGATGCCCGCGCCCTGCAGCCGAGAAGCGGCGCTCAAGCGATGATCGGCTCCTGCCCCTTGACTTCGATCTTCCCGCGGACGCTGACGGTCGAGTCGCCCAGCGCGCGCTCGCTCGAAGTGAGCGTGCTGTAGATCGTCATGTTCAGCAGCAGCGGCGTCAGGAACTCGTCGTTGGCGACCTCGTAGCGGAAGGTCTCGACGTGGTCGCGGCTGGTGTGGAGGTTGATGGTGACGGGAATCATCTTCGGCGCGTGGCCGAGTTGGCCGTAGATGCCGGTCGAGCGATCCTGCGAGATGGCGCCGACCATCTGACCCGGCGGCCGAGAGCTTGAAGGAGTTGAGCGTGTTCGGGATGACCGTCACGACCTTCGACTCGGACATCGGCATGTCGGACGAGCCGAGGCTGAGGAACGGGTGGCCGAAGGCGTAGATCGCTCGCCGTCGCGATGCGTCACCGTGCCCGAGGCCGCGATGGAGTAGTCGCCGCGCACAAGCTCGACGCTGACGCGAAGTGCCCGGCGCGAGCGTCTTTTCGGTCACCTTGCCGAGCGGCGTGATTGCTGAAGCGCCGCCGATGCCGGCGACGGGCATGAAGACCCTGCGCCTGTAGCTGCGGCGTGAACTGCGAGACCGACTGCGCCGAGAAGCCGTTGAAGACGAGCGGCGTCGCGATCGGCGCGAACTGCTGGCCGAGGAGCGCCGCAAGCGGCGAGCCCGTCGCGACCGGCGCGACGAAGCTGACGCCGCCGGTCTGCCTCTGCGGGAGCTCGACTTCCAGCTCGCGCCGGTCAGCTGCGAGTAAGAGACGGCGCGCGGCTCGCGCTGGAAGCCCGAGTCTGGTCGCGCCCTTCGCTCGACTGCCGACCCTGCTCGAACATCTCAATCATCTGCTTGATGGGCGTGATGCCGGCGATGGGCTCTTTGGCGAACGGGAAGGCGTAGGCGATGGCGCCGACGAGCTTGCCGTCGATGTAGACGGGCGAGCCGGACATGCCCGCGAAGACGCTCGTGCGCTCGACCTGCGTGCCGGAGAGGCGTCGCGATGATGACCGACTTGCGCGGCGCCGGGAAGCCCGGCAGCACGCCGAGGATTTCGAGACCGAACTCTGCGGCTCCGCCCCGGCGAAGACCGTGCGCGCGACGCCCTTCTGTCCCGTGCGGACATCTTCGAGCGGGTAGTACTCCGTGACCTTGCGGGTGGCGGCGGCGGGCGTCGTGCCCTGCGCCAGCCCCGTAAGCTGTAGGGCGAGGAAGAGGGCGAACAGGACGACGGCGTTTCTTCTCATCAAATTACCTCGGAGGGACGGGCGGAACGTTTAAAGGAGCGGCGGTTCGGCGTTTCGACTTCGCCCGAACACCTGTCGAAGGGGGAACGAGAAAGGAGCCCCGCGCTTGCCGACTATAACTGCGCCTTTCTCAAAGGGTCAAGCCACATCTTGTCCCAACAAGGATGTGGCCGGCAGTGTCAGGGGTTGCTTGGGTTAAATCCTTAATGGGATTACTTTTCCCGCAGCGTCCGTCTTGCCGCCCCTCCGGGACGCATGATACTTTCCGCCTCCCGGCGCCGGGACTGTAACAGAATGTTAGACACCGAAGGCTTCATTCTGGTCGGCGGGCTTTCGAGCCGGATGGGCGAGGACAAGTCGCGTCTACGGCTCGGCGGGCGGACGTTCGTCGAGTCTGGCGGCAGATGCGCTGCGCGTCTGTCGCGAGCAGCGATGAGCGTCGTCGGCTCGCGGCGAAGGTGTGGAGTCCACGGGCTGCCGGTCGTGCGCGACGTACACGAAGGGCTCGGCGCGATTGGGTGGACTGCACGCGGCGCTCGCCGCCTGCGGGGCGCGCTGGGCCGCGGTCGTCTCCTGCGACCTGCCCTTCGTCACGGGTGAGTTGTTCGTGCGCCTTGCATCTTTGCGCGGGGAGGAGTGGACGCGGTCGCGCCCGTGCAGGAGGACGGGCGGCCACAGCCGCTCTGCGCGCTCTACGCGCCCGCGCGTGCTTCGAGGCCGCCGAGAGCTCATCCGCGAGGGCGAGCTGCGTCCGCGCGCTCTGCTCGAAGCGGTGCGCGACGCGCTGGGTCGAATTTGAAGAGCTCTCCGACCTCGAAGGCGCGCGACATCTTCTTCACCAACGTCAACACCCCGACCGACTACGAAAAGGCCGCTGAAGCGGGAACCCAAACCGTGACAAGAAAGAACTGCTTTCCCTCTTGTCACGGTTTACGGTTTACGGTTCACGCCTTTTACTCACTTCACGCATTTTGCATTTACAATGGTGCCATGCCTCCTCGTCGCCGAACAGGGCGGAAAGCTTTTACGGCGCTGCTCCCGGTCATTCTGCTGTTATCGTGTCGCCGTCGTCTGGGCTGACGGCGTGGCTGGTCTATTCGGCGACGCGGCCGCCGCGCCGCGCACTACCTCGTCACTCCCGAGACAGTTCGCGCGTCTGAGCGACCGCGGCCTCAAGGCGACCGAAGAGACGTGGCGAACCGCGACGGCACGCGCGCGCGCGGCTGGCTCGTGCGCGGCGCCGAAGGCTCGCCCGCCGTCCTCCTTTTCCACGGCTATGGCGCCGACCGCTCCTGGCTCCTCAACCTCGGCGTGAAGATCAACGAGACGACGAACATGACGGTGCTGCTGCCCGACCTGCGCGGGCACGGGCGAGGAAGCGCCGGTCACGGCCTCCTCCTTCGGCTGGCTGGAGGCGAAGACGCGCTCGCCGCACTCGAATACCTGCGCGGGCTCAAGTCGCCGCAGGGGCGCGCGCTGGTCGGCCGCGCCGTCGGGCGTCTACGGCGTCGAGGTCGGGTGCCTACGCGGCGCTCGCGGCGCCGCAACGCGACACGGCCGTGCGGGCGGTCGCGCTCGACTCCGTGCCCGATAGCCCGGACGACGGTGCTGGCCGGGGCCGTCCGAGACCGCACGGGGCTCGACAACCGACTGTTGCAGGCGTTCGCGCGGCTCGGCACGCGCGTCTACTTCGCGGGCCGTTACAAGGCGGACCGGCCTGCAAGCTGGCCGAGGGCTCGGCGACCGGCAGGTGCTTCTGCTCTCGGGCGAGGGTGCCGGGCGCTGAAGCCAGACGACAGAGACGCTCGCCAACTGCTTCCCCACCCGCGCCAACGTCGAGACGCACACAGACCTTCCGCTCACCGGCCTCGCCCTCGCCTCCGCCTCTCCCGAGCAGGACGAAGCCTACGACCGCCGCCTCATCGACTTCTTCGACCGGGCGCTTCGTTGAAGAAGTGGGCAGAGGCAGATGGCAGTAGGCAGTTAAGAAGAAGAGCAAGCGTTCGAGCAATAGGAGGAGGCGAGTGTCACGACCCGCCGCCTCCTATTCTTTCAGCGCCCTTTCTTGTTTTAACTGCCTACTGCCTCTGCCTACTCACTGTCTCACATACACGAGCGCGTACGACCATTTAAGGCGATACGTTTGGACTCAAGCGTGGGGTCTTCGAAGAGTTGATGTTCTTCGTTGCGCGGGACGATGACGAGGGCCGCGCCGCCCTTGTCCCGCGCGAACTCGGCGACCTGATTGGAGCCTTCCAGCTTCAAAGGCTCGCCGTTCTCGTCGTAGCCGAGACGGCCGGTGGCGTAGAACTCGGACGTGCGCTCGACCGTCGTGGAGGTTGACGACCGGCAGCGCTCCGAAGCCCTGCGCCGCGGCTTCGTCCAGCGCGGGGCCGAGCGTCTCCTTCTGCGTCACGCGCCCAGCACGCCGCTCGCGACGATGAGCACGACCGTCAAAAGCGTCGCCCCTACAACCGAGACCGCGCAAAGCTCCCTCCTCCTCGGCAGAAGAGCGCGAACAGGGCCGCGAGCCCCGCGGGCAACAACAGGGCCACTACGTAGCACCGGCGAGAGCCCGCGCAGCAAGCGCCAAGGCTCGCTGACGTGAAAGACGAGGAACATGACCCCGCCGCGAAGACCAGAACGCGAGCAGGCCCGTCAACCTCATCGCCGCCAACCCGCCCGGCCCGCGCAGGTACCTGTGCAGCCCGTCGCCCGCCAGCAGCGCCGCGCCCGCAGCGCCGGCAGCACGTAGCCCGGCAGCTTCGACCCCGACGCCGAGAAGAAGAGCAGCGGCACGACGAGCCACGCGAGGCCAGCACGCGCAGCTTGCTGGCCGCGTCCTCGGCGCGCGCGTTCGTCCCGACCGCGCCCGCCAGCCCGACCGAACAGGAACGACGTCCACGGCAGCGCCAGCCCGAGCGTCATCGGCAGGTAGAACCAGAAAGGCTGCGGGTGGTGATAGCTTGTTCGAAACGTAGCGCGCGAAGTGGTGCTGCACGAAGAACTCGTCCACGAACGCGTGGCCGTGGCGCGCGATGACCGGCCCGTACCAGACGGCCGCCAACAGCAAAGCGAGCAGCACGCCCCACAGCACGCCGAGTCTTAAGAGCCCCGGCCAGCGCCGCCGCAACACGTAATAGACGACGATCGACGCGCACGGGATGACAACGCCCACCAGCCCTTTCGCCAGCAGCGACGCGCCGACGAAGAAGTAGAAACCCACGAGCCACGTCTTGCGCCCGGCGTCGCCGCGCTCGACCTCGGAGCAGTAGAAGCACGCGAGCGCGCCTGTCACGGCCGTCGTCAGAATCGTGTCGAAGCTCACGCGCGCGCGAAGACGATCAGTCCCAGCGTCGAAGCGACGACGGCCGCGCACATGCCGCCGAAGCCGCGCATATCTTCTCTCGACTCGAACTCCGCGCGCCGCGCCGCCCATCCCGCCACAGCACCGTCAGCACGCCGCAGAGCGCCGTGCCCGCCGCGCCGCGAACTCCGTCACACCGAAAATCCAGTACGCGACCTCCATCAGCCAGTAGAGCAGCGCGGGCTTCTCGAACCACGTATGGCCGGCGAGCGTCGGCGTCACCCAGTCGCCGCGCGCGAACATCTCGCGCGCGACCTGCGCGTAGCGCGGCTCGTCCGGCCCGAGCAGCGGCGCCGCCCCGAGGCCGTAGAAGTAGGCCGCGCAGACCGCCGCGAACAGCACGACCCACGCGCGCTTTGCAAGCAGGAAACGTTGCAAGTATAGTCACCCGAAAAAGCGTTACAGCAGCCAGCTTTCAGACATTCAGCCAGATGCTCTTGTATCAAGCGGCGTCGCGCATCAAACACTGTCTTCCCGCAGTTCAGGACGCGCCGTCGCCGGCTGAATTTCGGACTGGCCGCGTCTGTAATACTGACACTGCCGATGGCTACTGGCGCGGAACTACTTATGAAGACTTCGCACCGCCGTCGTCGGCGTCGGCCATCTGGGTCGGCAGCACGCGCGCATCCACGCCGCGCTGGCCGCCGAGGGCAAGTCGAGCTTCGTCGCCGTCTGCGACACGAACGAAGACGACCGCGCGCAGCATCGCCTACGAGCGCGGAGTGCGCTGGACGTCCGACTGGCGCACGCTCGTCGGCGAGGTGGACGCCGTCAGCCTCGCCACGCCGACCGAGTCGCACGCAGAGATTGCCTGCGAGCTGCTTGAGGCGGGCGTTCACGTCCTCGTCGAAAAGCCCATCTCGCGCACGCTGGAAGAGGCCGACCGGATGATCGCGGCGGCCGAGCGCGGCGGCGCGACGCTGATGGTCGGCCACCTCGAACGCTTCAACCCGGCGCTCGTCGCCCTCAAGCCGCACGTCCGCGAGCCCCGTCTACTTCGAGATTCACCGCGTCGGGCAGTTCACCGCTCGCTCGCTGGACATCGACGTCGTGCTCGACCTGATGATTCACGACCTCGACATCGTGCTCTGGCTCGTCGGCCACGACGTCGAGGTGACGGACGTGCGCGGCGTCGGGCTGCCCGTCCTGACGAACCGCGTGGACGCCGCCAACGCGCGCATCGAGTTCGCCACGGGCGCGGTCGCCAACATCACGGCCTCGCGCGTCGGCACCGAGAAGATTCGCAAGATGCGCTTCTTCCAGCCGCACGACTACGTCGCCGTTGACTACGCCACGCGCCGCGCCTCCATCAGCAGCCTCGCGCCGCCGAGCTCGACCGGCTCGTGGCCCGGCGTGCAGGTCAGGAACCTCGACATGATCGACGTGGAGCCGCTGCGCACGGAGATTGAGCTTTTCCTCGAAGCCGCGCGCGAAGGGCGGCCCGCGCCCGTCACGGGCCGGGAGGGGCGTCAGGCGCTCGCGCTCGCCGAACGCCTCCTCGCGCGCATCCACGAGCACCCGATCATCGCCGGCTTGAAGATGCAGTTTTAGATTCCGGGACAGACCCGAAACGACCTTCCATCGCCGATGAACAACGAACTCAGGGCGAACCCTACTCCGCGATCAACCCTGCTCGCCGAACGCATCGAGGCGGGCGACTTCCCTTCGGCCGTCTACGTCGTCGCGGAGCGCGGGCCGACGTGCGCTTCGCCGACGCGCTCGGCGACGCCGTGCGCGAGCCGTTCGAGACAGCGCGGCGACGCTTGAGACCGTCTACGACCTCGCGTCTGCTGACGAAGCCGCTGGTGACGGGGATGCTGCTGGCGCTGCTCGTCGAGCGCGGGCGCGGTCGGGCTCGACTCAACGGTCGCCGGAATACCTTCCGAGTTCGGCGCGGGCGACAAGCGCGCCGTCACCGTCCGGCAACTGCTCACGCACACGTCGGGTCTGCCGGCGTGGCAGCCGCTCTATCTCTCGACGGGCGGCGAGCGCGGACCGCGTCCTGGACACTATCGCCGCGCAGCCGCTCGAACGTGCGCCGGGCGAGCGCGTCGTCTACAGCGACCTCGGCTTCATCACGCTCGGGCTGCTCGCGCAGACGGTCACGAGGAGTCAGACTCGACGAACTCGCCCGCCGCGAAATCTTCGAGCCGCTCAAACTCACGCGCACCTTCTTCAACCCCGAAAGGTCTATTGCAGACCGAGGTGGCCGCGTGCGAGTCGGGCGGGAACGCTTACGAGCGCGGGATGTGCGAAAGCGCGACGCGGGCGAGCAGCGACGCTGCGCGTGGCGCGAGCAGACCATCTGGGGCGAGGTGCATGACGGCAACGCCTATCTTCCTCGGCGGCGCGGCCGGGTCACGCCGGCCTCTTCTCGAACGCGCGCGAGACGCTGCGCCTGGCCTCGCAGTTTCTACCGCGCACGATCCGTCTGCTCAAACCCGAGACTTGCGTGCTCTTCCGCACGAACATGACCGAAGGTCTTGAACGAGGCGCGCTCCTTCGCGTGGCAGCTCGCGGCGACGCCCGAGTCCACGGCCGGCCCGCGTCTGCCGCCCGAAGCCTTCGGCCACCTCGGGTTCACCGGCACGAGTTGCTGGATCGACCCGACGCCCGAGCGCGTCTTCATCCTTCTGACCAACCGCACGCACGCGCGCCCGCTCCCCTTCGTCAACATCAACGGCGTCCGCCGTCGCTTCCACACACTCGCCGTCGAAGCATTGGAGGGGCTCGGCGCGTGAAGAGCGGGCTGGCCGCAGCGTGTCGTTCGTCGTCATCCTTTCAATACTCGTCCTGCTCTCCTACGTCTACTCGCGGTTAATACGCGGTGTCTATTGTAGAATCACGCGGCTCGCTCCCCTCCGAACACGGCGCGGTTGACTGACCAAAAGACCCCGATGCGTTCCTCCTTCCACAGACTTTTTACCGCGGCACTGCTCTCCTGCGCCCTCGTCTCGCCGACCCTCATCCTCAAGGCACAGGACGGACCAGCCCGCGACGAGGCCGCGCCGCGCGACCCCCCGAATGGCCGACGACACTACGACGAGCGAGCCCGTGACCGTGCCCGAGGTCGAGCCCGAGATAGTTCGCATGACGCAGGAGCCCGTCGTCCGCATCGGGCTCGCCACGGCGCGCGCAGCGTCACCGTCTCGACCACCGGCCCAGTGCTCAACGCGACTGACGCCGGCGAACAGCCCTCCCGCTCGAACTCGCCCGCGTCCGCATCGAGCCGCGCTCCTACCCGCGCTCCGCACACCCTCGACGGAAGAAGCGGGCGGAGTCCAGACCGCATCAACTTCATCGAACAAGTCCCGGCCCGAGCCTGCCGCCGCCGCTCAGTCGAACACGTCCGCGCCGCTCAAATCGACGAAGGCCGACCGGAACGGGAGGCGGCGTGCGCCTGACTTCGCGCGCGGCCGCACCTGTGCGCGGCGAGGCGCTCTACGCGCCGGGCTCTGCACAACCCCTGTTCGACCTGCGCGCGCCAATCGTCTTCGCCTCGACAGACCCTGAGCTGCACCCCGTCCGCTACAACGAGAAGCCCTACCGCGGACGGCTCGAAGTCTTCGCGAATACGAAGGGGGCGCTGACGGTCGTCAACGTCATTACCCTCGAAGACTACGTGCGCGGCGTCGTGCCGAACGAGCTTTCGCCGGGCGGCTGGCCGGAGCTTGAGGCACTGAAGGCGCAGGCCGTCGCGGCGCGCACCTACGCCGTCAGCAACCTCGGGCGCTTCGGCTTCGGAGGGCTACGACCTCACGCCCGACACGCGCTCGCAGGTCTACGGCGGGCGCTCGACCGAACACCCCTGACCGACCGCGCCGTGCTCGAGACGCGCGGCCGCATCGCCACGTACAAGGGCGCGCCCGATGAACGCCTACTACACCTCGACCTGCGGCGGTCGCACAGAGGACGGCGAGAACATCTTCGGCGGCGCGCCCATCCCATACCTCCGCGGCCGCGAGTGCGCGCTCGACGCCGCACCCACTTCGCCTCGTCGAGTTGCGCACGTCTCGCGAGCCCGCCGCATCAAGTCGGCCGAGCACACGACGAGCGCGCGCGACGCCGCGCTGCTCGCCGTCCACGGCTTCGACCTGCCGCGCGCCTGGGCGAAGAGTGGCTCGCGTCAAACGTAACGGCAGAAGAGGTGCGAGTCGCTGTTCCGCGCCTCGCAGCGCTCGCGCGACAGACCCCGCCGAACTTAGGCGCGGACGCGACGCGGCCGGGCGGTTTCGCCACCGCGCTCGCGCTCGCGCTCGACGGCGAGAGCCGCGGCGCGACGCTGCTCAACAGCGCGGACGTGGAATACCTTCTCGCCTTCCGCGACGCCTCCGAAGTGCCGCAGCAGAACCGCGCCGACGTGGCCGCGATGTTGCGCGAAGGCCATCTCGCGCTGCTGCCCGAAGGGACGCTCCGGCCGCGCCAGCCGCTCACGCGTGCGCGCGCGCTCCGCTCAATCGCGCACGCGCTCGAATCGCGCGGCCTCGCTGCGCCTACAGAAGGCCACGGCGCGCGTCGGCACGAAGATGCGCTGCTGCTCCGCCCCGCCTCCGGGAAAGGACGCGCCGGCTGCGTTGCGGCCGGACGCATACCTCTTCCGCGCCTTCGGCGAGACTTTCTTCGCCGTGCGCGAGCTTGAATGGTGGGCGGCGAATCGGCTTTGAACTATCCACGCCGGCGCGGGCGGCGAGATCGACTACCTCGAAGCGCGCCCGGCGGCGAGCGGCGCGGCGTCAGACCGCGCTTCGAAGTACACGAACTGGTCGGAGACGCTGACGCCTTCGGGCGTCCTGTCGCGGCTGTCGCGCTCGATTCCCGAGGTCGGGAACGCTCCTCGATTTGCGTGTGCGCAGGCGCGGCGTCTCGGGGCGCGTGCTCGACCTCGAAGTCGTCGGGACTAAGGGGACGGCGCACGTCCGCGGCGGCCGCATACGCTCGGCGCTCGGTCTGCGCGAGCAACTCTTCGTCATCGACCGCGATTCGACGAAGTGGTCGTGTCTCAAAGTTCACCTTCAAAGGGCGCGGCTGGGGGCACGGCGTCGGGATGTGTCAGGTCGGCGCGTACGGGCTGGCGCGCGCCGGGCTTTCTTACGAGAAGATTCTGAAGTCCTTCTACACGGGCATTAGCGTCTCGAAGCTTTATTGAGAACTCGTCATTCGAGATTTCAAATCTCAGATTTCAGACTCGATGCGTTTCTCCCGCACACAACTCCTCGGCGCGCTGGCGCTGCTCGCCGTCATCTGGCTCGTCGTGGCCTTCCGCCTGCTTTCCCCTTCCACTTGAGTTAGACCGCAGAACAGGCGGCCCGTCGTCGCCGTCGTCGGCCCGACCGCCTCGGGCAAGAGCGACCTCGGCATCGCGCTGGCCCTCCGGCTGGGCGGCGAGATCATCAACTGCGACTCCGTACAGGTCTACCGCGAGCTTGAGATCGCGACCGCCAAAGTCCCGCCCGGCGAGCGGCGCGGCGTCCCGCATCACCTCATCGACTTCGTCGCGCCCGAGCGCACATACACCGCCGCCGATTGGGCGCGCGACGCGCTCGCGTGTATCGCGGAAATTGAGGCGCGCGGCCGCACGGCGCTGCTCGTCGGCGGCACGGGCTTCTACCTGCGCGCGCTCCGCGAGCCGTTCTTCGAGGCGCCGCCGACCGACCACGCGCTGCGCCGACGCCTCGTCACCCTGCGCGAGCGAAGCGGCGCGGAGCACCTGCACAGGCTACTCGGGCGGCTCGACCCCGAACGCGCGGCCGGCCTCCACCCGCGCGACTGGTCGCGCGTCCAGCGCGCGCTTGAGCTGCGCTTGCAGACCGGCGAAAAACTCTCGACCCGCCTTGCCGAGCGCCCCGCGCCGCCGCCGCACGCCGCGCGCCTGCGCGTCTTCGCGCTCGATCCCCCGCGCGAAGAGCTTTACCGCCGCATCGACCTGCGCGCCGAGGCGCACTTCCGCACGGGGCTGGTCGAGGAGGTGCGCGAACTGCTCGCGCGCGGCGTGCCGGCCAAGTCGAGCGCGCTCGGCGCGCACGGCTACCGGCGCGTCGTCGAGTACCTGCGCGGCGCGCGCACGCTGGAGAGCGCCGTCGAGCAGACGAAGCTCGACGTGCGCCACTACGCCAAGCGCCAGTTGACCTGGTTCCGGCGCGAGCCGGGCGTCGAGTGGGTCGAAGGTTTCGGCGAAGACCCGCGCGTCCGCGAAGAGGTCGCCGCCCGCCTCGACCTCGGCTGAACCCCTTTTCCGCCGCCCGGGAAAGGTTCCGGGTCGCAGACATCGCTTGTAACCGCCCGGCGCGCCGCCGTCTGAGAGTTATTTCTCAGATACTTTGAACTTTGAACCTGACGGGTGTAAGCTGTCTGGACTTGGAGTTCACCCAATTTTTCAAGTTTTCAAGCGGGGGCGTCAGTGGATACAAAATCAACTCCCCAAAACATACAGGATGCGTTCCTGAACACGGTGCGCCGCGAGAAGGACACCGTGACGATATACCTGATGAACGGGGCGAAGCTGACGGGCCGCATCCGCAGCTTCGATAAATACTCCGTGCTGCTCGAATCGGCTTCGCAGGAGCAGCTCATCTTCAAACACGCGATTTCGACCATACAGCACGCGCGCCGCCAGACGGGCGAGCACCGCCCCCCTCACGCGTCCGACCACGGCCACGAGCCCGGCGGCGAGCCCACGGGCCGCTCGGAAGGCTGAACCCCCGCGGCGCGCCCCGTCGCGCCGCCCTTCACGGAGAAATTAAAAACTCTTGGCCTCCGCTTTTATCACCTTCGAGGGCATCGACGGGTGCGGCAAATCGACGCAACTGCGCATGCTCGCCAGCGAGTTGCGCCTGCGCGGCCGCGAGGTCATCGCCACGCGCGAGCCGGGCGGCACGCCGCTGGGCACGCGCATCCGGCAGCTTTTGCTCGACTCGGAGGAGCAGGTTGACCCGCTCGCCGAACTTCTGCTCTACGCCGCCGACCGCGCGCAGCACGTCCGCGCGCTCGTCCGCCCGGCGCTCGACTCCGGCCACGTCGTCCTCTCCGACCGCTACGCCGACGCGACGGTCGCGTATCAGGGCGCGGGGCGCGGCTTCCCCGCCGAGCTCGTCTCGGAGCTGGTCGTGCTGGCGACGGGCGGGCTGATGCCGCACCTGACGCTCATCTTCGACCTGCCGGTGGACGAGAGCCAGCGGCGGCAGGCGCGAGCGCATGAGCAAGGGCGAGAAGGCCGACCGGCTCGACGCCGAGGACGCGGCCTTCCACACGCGCGTCCGCGACGCATACCTCCGCATTGCTGCCGCCGAGCCCGAACGCGTCCGCGTCATCGACGCTGCCGGCTCAGTCCAGGAGACGCAGGCGAACGTCATGCGCGTCGTCATGCCGTTTCTGGAAAGTAGACAGTAGGCAGATGGCAGTAGTCAGTAGGCTCCGCTTCACGGGGACCTTGGTGCTGACACCCCAACGCTTCGTAACACGAAGATTTTTCGTACTGACTACTGTCTACTGTCTACTGTCTACTGATTTCAATGTTCGACAACTCGTCGGTAACGAGCGCGCGAAGGAGATTTTGCGCAGGATGCTGGCGCAGGGGCGCGTCCCGGGGGCGCTGCTGTTCGCGGGCGAGGAGGGACTGGGCAAGACGGCTCTTCGCGCTGGAGCTGGCGCGCGCGCTGAACTGCCGCTCGACGGCGCGGCGAAGAGGCGTGCGGCGTATGCCCCGCGTGCGCGCGCGTCGGGCAAGTTCAGTACCCGGCCGCCGACGAGCGCGACGAGCATAAGAAGGTCATCTGGAGCGAGCACACGGACGTGGGGTTCGTGCATCCCTTACAACCGCAACATCCTCATCGACGCCGTGCGCGACCTTGAGCGCGAGAGCAACTTTCGGCCGGTCGAAGGCGCGGCGCGCGTCTTCGTCGTCGAGAACGCGGAGAGTCTAAGCGAGTCGGCCTCGAACGCTCTGCTCAAGACGCTCGAAGAGGCTGCCGCCGACCCCGCACATCATCCTCATCACTTCGCGCCCTGTCGGGCCTGCTCCCGACCATCCGCTCGCGCTGCCAGACCGTGCGCTTCGCCCCGCTCGCGGCCGAAGAGTTGGAAAACCATCCTCGTCGAAGAGGGTAAGCGCGCCGGCGAGGAGGCACGGCTGGCCGCGCAACTGGCCTCGGGGCAGGCCCGGCGTCGCGCTCGGGCTCAACCTCGACACCTACCGCGCGCGGCGCGAAGCGATGTTCGGCGTGGTCGAGGCGCTCGCCTCGGGGCGGCGACCGCGTGCGGCTCCTGCGCGCGGCCGAGGAGATGGGCGACGCGAAGAATAAGGACGAGTACGAGCCGCGCCTGGACGCGCTTGAGATACTCGTGCGCGATTTCTGGCTGCTCTCGCTCGGGGGCGGCGGGGCGCTGGTCAACAAGACCTGCGCGAACGTCTGGCGCGCTTCGCCGACGGCGTCCCGCCCCCCGCGCGCCGCCGCTGGCTCACACGCATCGAAGAGCTGCGCGGCCGACTCGCCGTCAACGTCAACCGCCGCGTCGCCACCGACGCCCTCTTCCTCTCGATGTCCGCCGACTGAGCGAACGCCCCGAGAAAGAGAAGAGCCGGCGCCGAAAAGGGCCCGCTCTTCCCTCGGGGCGGGTAAAGTTAGCGCCCCGCCCTACTTGATCTGAACAAGCTCGGGCAACAGTTCTGCCTGCGACGAGGCCCCTTCTTTGACGAGCTTCTCGGCCTCGGCGACGAACGCCTCGACGATGTCGGCGCCGGCGACCTTACGCATGGGGCGGCCGTCCTTGAAGATCATGCCGACGCCCTTGCCGAAGGTGACGCCGAGCTGCGAGTCGTGCGCCTCGCCGGGGCCGTTGACCTCGCAGCCCATGATGGAGAGGTGCAGCGGCTCTTCGATGTGCGCGAGGCGGCGCTCGATCTCGGTGACGATCTCGACGAAGTTCTCAACGTCGAGGCGCCCGCACGTCGGGCAGGCGACGACCGTCACGCCGCGCTTCCTCAAGCTCAAGCGACTTCAGAATGTCCCACGCGACGCGCACCTCCTCCCACGGCTCGGCCGCGAGCGAGACGCGGATGGTGTCGCCGATGCCTTCGTGGAGAAGGATGCCGAGGCCGATGGACGACTTGATTGTGCCGCCGAAGGGCGTGCCCGCCTCGGTCACGCCGAGGTGGAGCGGGTAGTCAACCTGTTCGGCGAGCAGCCGGTAGGCGGCGACCGTGCGGCGTACGTCGGAAGCCTTGAGAGAGACGACGATGTCGTGGAAGTCGAGTTCTTCGAGGATGCGTATGTGGCGCAGGGCGGATTCGACCATCGCCTCGGGCGTGGCCGTGCCGTACCTCTTGAGCAGGTCTTTTTCGAGCGAGCCGCCGTTGACGCCGATGCGGATGGGGATGCCGCGCGCCTTGGTCGCGTTCACGACCTCGCGCACGCGCTCGATGGAGCCGATGTTGCCGGGGTTGAGCCGGAGCTTGTCGATGCCTGCTTCGAGCGCCATCAGCGCGAGCCGGTAGTGGAAATGTATGTCGGCGACGAGCGGCACGTCGGGGACGCGGCGTCGAATCTCTTTGAGTGCGGCGGCAGCCTCGACGTTCGGGACGGCGACGCGGACAATCTCGCAGCCCTGCCGCACCATCTCCTCGATCTGTCGGACGGTGCCTTCAACGTCCGCGGTGTCCGTCTTCGTCATCGACTGCACGACGACCGGCGCGCCGCCGCCGATCAGCACGTCTTTGACCTTGACCTGTCTCGTTTGTTTCATATCTGCCTTTACGAACTGCCGTACTCTATTGTTGCCGTCGGGTGAATGGTAAATAGTAAATGGTGAATGATAGCAGGTGGCTTCCATTCATCCATTCACCATTTACCGTTCACCCTTTTCTCACTTCTGTCTGCGTCGCCGCCGGCTTCTCCTTCGAGCGGAACCAGCCGGGGGCGAATTTGGTCACGTCGTTGATGATGACGAAGCCCATCAGGAGGAGCAGGAAGACAAAGCCGACCTGCTGGATGCGCTCGCGCACGCGCAGAGAAATCTTCATCCCGAAGACGGCCAGCGCGCCCTCGACCAGCAGCATGAAGAGCATGCCGCCGTCGAGCACGGGAATCGGGAGCAGGTTGAAGATGCCGAGGTTCAGGCTCAGGAAGCCGAGCATGTTGAAGACGCCGTCCCAGCCGTAGTTGGTCGCCGCTTCGTACGACGCCGCGGCGATGGCGATGGGGCCGCCCACGGCCTCGCCGACGGGCATGTTTCCGGTGAAGACCTGTCCGAGCGCCATGCCCGTCAGCCGGATGATTTCGAGGTTGGTGTTGACGGCGACCGAGGCCGCTTCGATGGGGCCGACGGTTTCGAGCGGCGGCTGCTGGAAGTACAGGCCGAGCGTCTTGCCACCCTCCATGCGCCGCTCGGGCGTGGTCAGCTCGACGCGCTGCCCATCGCGCTCGACCGTGATGCGAATCTGCTCCGGGTGCGTGCCGATGTACTCGCGTATCTCGCCGTGTTGCGCGCCGGCCCGCCGTCGAGCGCGACGATGCGGTCGCCCGATTTCAGGCCCGTCTCCTCCGCGGGCGAGCCGGGCAGAGTCTTGTCCACGACGACCGTCTGCACGCCGAGGTCGGGCGAGAAGCCGAGGTCGCCGATCTGGTGGCCGTCCTCCTCGATGACCTTGGGGCGGATGGAGAGCGTCAGGCGCTCGCCGTTGCGGTCGACGACCATGGGCAGCATCTGGTCCGCTTCACCGATGCGGCGACGTTCATCCAGCGCCAGGTCGGCTCGCCCTCGCCATCGAAGGAGACGATGCGGTCGCCGGGCTTGAGGCCGGCCGCTTCGGCCGCGCCGCCCTGCTCGACCTGGCTGACGACCGGCGTCAGCGCCGGCACGCCGACCGTCATCGCGCCCACGAACGGAATCGCCAGCGCCGTCAGGACGTTCATCACCGGGCCGGCCACGCCGACCATAAACTTCTGGTAGCGCGGGCGGAGGTCGAAGCGCTCCTTGAGCGGGAATCTCTTCGTCGGCGCCCTCTTCGATGCCGGCGTTCGAGTCGTCGCCGCCGAGCTTGACGTAGCCGCCCAGAGGAATGAGCGAGAGGCGGTAGTCGGTCGTCCCCCACTTGCGCCCCCAGAGGCGCTTGCCGAAGCCGACCGAGAAGGTCTCGACGCGGATGCCGAGCATCTTCGCGACGATGAAGTGGCCGAACTCGTGCAGGATGACCGCGGAGCCGAGGATGAAGACGAAGGCAAGGTAACCGAGCATTTTATTCAAGTCTCTTCAAAGTTTCCGGCCGAGGCCTCAAAAAAATTAGAGGCGGAGCCTCCCCGCCCGGTTGTACCGAAAAAGTGTACGTGCCCCGCGATAAACCGTCAAACCATAAACCACAGAGACACTAAAGACACAGATGGAACGAAATCCGGCTTCAAGCTGTGCCTGCGGTGTCTGCGGTGGTTCAAACCGGCGGGCGCACCCGACTCCTCTTTATCAAGCGACGGCCTTCGTGCCCTCGGTCAAACGCGCGATCTCCGAGGCGGCGGCGGCGCGCGCCTCTCTGTCCACTTCGAGCACCACATCGAGGCTCGACACGGCGCGTGTCTCGTGCGTGTCCATCACGCGCTCGATGACGCGCGCGATGTCCGTGAGGCGTATGCGGCCGCCGAGGAAGGCACTGACTGCCTCCTCGTTCGCGGCGTTCAGCGCCGCCGGGAGCGTGCCGCCCGCGCGCAGTGCGCGGTAGGCCAGACCCAGGCACGGGAAACGTTCCACGTCCGGCGACTCGAAGCGCAACACCCCGAGCTTCGTCAAATCGAGCGGCGGCAGCGCCGTGGACGGATGCCGCTCCGGGTACGTGAGCGCGTACTGGATAGCGTGGCGCATGTCGGTCACGCCGAGCTGCGCGATACAAGAGCCGTCCACCAGCTCGATCATCGAGTGGACGACCGACTCCGGGTGGACGACCACGTCGATCTGCTCGGCGCCGAAGCCAAAGAGCCAGCGCGCCTCGATGACTTCGAGCCCCTTGTTCATCAGCGTGGCGCAGTCGATGGTGATCTTTGCGCCCATGCTCCACGTCGGGTGGCGCATCGCCTCCTCGACCGTCGCTCCCTGCATCGCGCCCAGACTCTTCTCGCGGAAAGGCCCGCCCGACGCCGTCAGAATCAGCCGCCGCACCTCCTCGCGCCGCTCGCCGCGCAGGCATTGGTGGAGCGCGTTGTGCTCCGAATCGACGGGCAGCAGCTCCGCGCCCGAGGCTTCGGCCGCGCGCGTCATCAGCTCGCCGGCGATGACGAGCGTCTCCTTGTTCGCCAGCGCCACGCGCTTCCCCGCTTCGAGCGCGCGCAGGGTCGGGACGAAGCCGACCGCGCCCACCGTCGCGCTCACGACCGTCCGCGCCGCGCCGTGCGTCGCCACCTCGACCATCCCCGCCTCACCCACCGCGACCCTCGGTACGGGGACGCCGCGCCTGTTGAGTTCTTCCTTCAAGCGCTCCGCGCACTCCTCGTTCTCGACGGCGACCAGCTCCGGCCGGTGCCGCTCGACCTGCGCGGCCAGCCGCTCGACGTTGCGCCCCGCGGCGAGCGCCACGACGCGGAAGCGTTCGTCGCGAAAAGACTCGACCACGCTCATCGTGTTGCACCCGATTGAGCCGGTCGAGCCGAGTATCGCTATGCCCTGTGTGTCCATTAAATGTTTATCGCCAGTAATACAAGGCGAAATAGTAGAGGAGCGGCGCGTTGAAGAGCAAGCTGTCGAGCCGGTCGAAGAGGCCGCCGTGGCCGGGGAGAATCTGCGCCGCGTCCTTGGCGTTGGCGCCGCGCTTGAAGGCGCTCTCCGTCAGGTCGCCGACCACCCCGAGCACGTTCATCAAGGCCGCGAGCCCGAGCGCCACGGGCAGCGCCAGCTCCGGGAAGAACAAGTAATGCGCCAGCGCGGCCATCACGAGGCTCGCGACCATCCCCCCCGCGGCACCCTCCCAGGTCTTACCCGGGCTCACCGACGGCGCGAGCTTGTGTCTGCCGAACGCGCGCCCCGTGTAGTACGCGCCCGTGTCCGACCCCATCAGGACGAGGAAGAAGAACGAGAGCATGTGCGTCGAGAGCGTGTGACTGAGGTACGCGTCGCCGACGAGATATGTGTCGGGGTCGCCGAACAGGTTCGTGAAACCCGTCCGCACTCCGATGAGGTGCGAGCCGAGGAAGGCGATGTAGAAGACGCCGAGCACGGTCGAGCCGACCGACAGGGCCATCTTGTCGAACGGCGCGCCGCGCAGCATCTCGGCCACGAGCGCCGCGACGATGAAGAGCGGCACGATCAGGTAGAGCAGCTCGATCCAGTTGAAGAAGAAGACGACGAACAGCGCCGCAACCGTCGCATACCCGACCACCACGTCCGGCCTCGCCCCGACCCGACGACAGAGGAACCAGAACTCGTAAAGAGCGATCACGATGGCCGCCATCGCCAGCGCGACGAACAGGAACTTCAACTGCGGAACGACGATGGAAGCGATCAGGACGGGGAGCGCGATGGCGGCGGTGATGAGTCGGGAGTTCATTGGAAGCAGTTAGCGTTAGCGTTTCGCTCTTAGCTCAAATCAGTTTCAAACTCTGGCGTTCAGGCTCTCGAACTCACGGTCAACAAGCGTAATCTGCTAAAGCTAAAAGCCAACAGCCAACAGCTACTTCGCATTCGCCACCAGCTTCAGGCCGCCGAAGCGGCGGTCGCGGCGCTGGAAGTCCGCGATGGCTTCGAGCAGGTCGGCGCGGCGGAAGTCGGGCCAGAGCGTCTCGGTCACGTAAATCTCGCTGTAGGCGGCCTGCCACAGGAGGAAGTTCGAGATGCGCAGTTCGCCACTCGTGCGCACGAGCAGGTCGAGTTCGGGCAGTCCGCGCGTGTAGAGGTGGCGGCCGATCTCTTCTTCCGTCATCTCCTCGGCGGCGCGCCCCTCTGCGGTCAGCGCGCGTGCGGCCGCGCGCACGGCGTCCACGATCTCCGCGCGGCCGCCGTAGTTGAGCGCGACGCTTAAGACCATCCCGGTGTTGCGCGCCGTCCGCTCGACGGCCCGCTCAAGCTCGCGCCGCACGCTGTCGCGCAGGCCCTCGATGCGGCCGATGGGCTGGAAGCGTATGTTCTGGCGGTCGATCTCTTCGAGTTCGAGCCGCAGGTAGCGCTTGAGCATCCGCATCAGCGCGTCCACTTCGAGGCGCGGGCGCTTCCAGTTCTCGGTCGAGAAGGCGTAGAGCGTGAGGGCGCCGAGGCCGAGGCGCGCGCCGGTGTCCACGGTCGAGCGCACGGCCTCGACACCCGCGCGGTGTCCCGTAACGCGCGGCTGTCCGCGCCGCGCCGCCCAGCGGCCGTTGCCATCCATGATGATCGCGACGTGGCGCGGCAGGCGCGCCCAGTCGAGCCCGGCGAGCAAAGACTCCTCGCGCGAACCCCTCTCGACCACGTCGGCGAAGTTTGCGAGCATAGGGAATGTGGGCCGGAACCGTCGCCCCGCCGCGCATCTTAATCGCAAATCACTCTAAAGTGCAAAGTGGAAAGCGGCGAAAGCCGTCAGTAATGGACTTCGACGAGCGTGAGTCCGTGCGCGGGGGCGGTGACGACGGCGCGGGGACGCTCGCCGGTCTCGATGGCGCGGCGTATCAATTCCGCGTCTATCTCGCCGCGGCCGGAGGCCAGAAGGGTGCCGGCGATGGAGCGCACCATGTAGCGCAGGAAGCCTTCGGCGCTCGCGCGTATCTCGACGAGACGGCCGCGCCCGCGCCCGCTCTGCCGTTCCGAGACTTCGAGCGCGGTCACGTTCCGCACACGCGTCTTCACGTCGGACTGCGCGGCGGAGAAGGCCGTCCAGTCATGCTCGCCGACGAAGAGCCGCGCCGCCGCGCGCATCCGTTCAGTGTCGAGCGGGCGCGACTCGTGCAGCGCGAAGCGTGACCAGAAGGGAGACATAAAGCTCTCGTTGAAGACGCGGTAACAGTAGGTCTTGCCCTTCGCGTCGAAGCGCGCATGAAAGTCGTCGTGTACGGGCTTCGCTTCGAGGACGCGCACGTCGCGCGCGAGGTTGCCGTTGAGTGCTGCCGCCAGCCGCCGCGGCTCCATCTCACGTTTAAGTCTGACGCTCGCCACCTGCGCCTCGGCGTGGACGCCCGCGTCTGTGCGCCCCGCGCCGTGGACGGCGACCTCTTCGCCCTCAAGCAGGGAGAGCACGCGCACCAGTTCGCCCTGCACAGTCCGCCGTCCGTCCTGCGTCTGCCAGCCGCTGAACTCCGTTCCGTCGTACTGGATTGTCAGTCGATAGTTCATAAACGTCGGCCGGGCCAATGACGGCCCGGCCGACGATATTAACATCGAAGGAGACTCAGCCCTGCGCGGCGAGCAGTCGCTCGCGGGCGGCGCCGATGCTCGCGGGCGTCCGCGCGGGCTTCGCGGGGAAGCTGATGACGTTCTGGCCGTCGGCGGGGCTCAACGACTGAAGGGGGATGTTTAGCTCCTCCAACATGCGCGCGTCCCACTCCTCGATGGGGTCGAGGCCGGCGATGTACTTGCGCTCGTCGTTGCGGATGGGGTTGCGCACGCTCAGGATTTCCGGCCCGGAGGCGAGGATGACCTTCTTGTAGTTCGGCATGTTGCTCTGCCAGAGCTTGGAGCGGTAGTGGCGCGCGAGGTTCGTCAAACTCCCCAACTGATTGCAGAGTCGCTTGAAGTGCTCGACGACCTCGGCCGGCTCCATCCCGTCGGGCCGGTGGCAGAGCGTGTAGCCGTCGTAGTCGCGGCTGACGGTGCCGGGCAGGATGCGCCCCTCGTTCGCAAGCTGTCGGTAGAAGGGCGTCTCCGGGTAGGGGCAGACGATCCCGAGGAACGTGATGTTGAAGTAGTGCAGGTCGGAGAGATAGTCGGGCAACCGTTCGAGGTACTCGCTGGTGTCTCCGTCCGAGCCGACGAGCAGGCCGAACGAGAGCATGATGCCGTTCTCGAAGCAGCGGCGGATGACGCGGTCAACTTCGCCGATCTTGTTCTGCCCCTTGTTCATCGACTTGATGGATTCGGGGTTGAGCGATTCGAGCCCGGTGTAGACGTAGCGGCAGCCGGCCTGCGCCATCAGCTTCACGGTCTCCTCGTCCTTCAGCACGTTGAAGGTGATGGCGCATCCCCAGGTCTTCTTCAAAGGAATCAGCGCCTCGCACAGCTCGCGCAGGTAACGCGGGTTGCCGCCGAGGTTGTTGTCGAGAAACGAGAAGGCGTTGTCGAGCAGACCGAAGTAGTTCCGGTTCCAGCTCATCTTGAACTTGATCTCGTCCACGACGTGCTGGACGGGTCGATAGCGATACTTCTCGTGACCCGTCAGCACGCAGAAATTGCAGGTGAAGGGGCAGCCGCGCGAAGCCTCGATGCCGGGCAGGCGTATCTTGTTGGTCTTGAAGTCAACGAGGTCGTAGCGGTAGGGACGAATCTCTGAAGGGCCATTCGAGCGGAGGTTGTAGTGCTTCTGCAACTCGCCCCGCTCGAAGTCTGCGATGAGCGCGGGGACGTTCGATTCGGGCTCGCCCGTGACGACCGCGTCGAAGTACTTCTCGCAGTCGTCGGCGAAGTGTACGGCATGGCGCCCGCCCGCGACGGTCTTGATGCCGCGGCGGCGGAAGAGGGTCGAGAGCACTTTGGTGTGCTCGTAGTAGGAATGGAGGTAGGAGAAGAAGACCAAATCCCATTCGCGGTCTAAGGGTATGTCCAGCTCCTTCTCGTTGTAGACCTCGACCTCCGCGTGGTCTGGGCAGAGCGAGGCGATCAGTTCCGGCACCGACGACTGCATGATGCCCCGCTCCTTGCGCGGCTGCCTCGTCGGGTGCGTGTATGTGCTGATGACGGCGATCCTCATGATTCCCTCCTCGGTTCGTCCCCTGTGTGTATGAAATTTATGAAAGGCCGCTTTCGGCCGCGTGTGTCCTGCCCGCCGTCCTGCCTGTGCTGCCCCGCTTCTCAAGATGAAAGGTGCCGAAGATGTAATCGAAGAGCGGCGAGGTGACGCCGAAGCGGACGGTCGCGTCGTAATGATGGTGTTGCAGGTGGTACTTGCGGAAGTAGCGCGTCAGGCGGCCGCGCGAGGTGCCGTGGTGAGCCTGAAAGTCGAGGTACTCGTAGAAGAAGTAGCCCGCCATGAGCCCCGTGTAGAGGTGCGTCGCCGCCTGCCAGCTCCCCGTCAACGCCCACGCCAGAAGGTAGTAGACGACGCAGACCGGAATGCTCTCGGTCAACTGCACGTTGAGGCGCTGGAGCGAGTTCGGGTCGGCGTGGTGGCGCAGGTGCGTCAGGTTGCCGGGCAGATTGAAGCCTTGCGGATGTGGCTCGCGGTGCAGCACCCAGCGGTGTGTGGCGTACTCGTAGAGTCCCCACGTCAGGAGCCCCGCGCCGAAGAGCGCGACGGCCGACGCGATTGAAAACGCGCCGCTCGTGACGACGCCGTAATGCATCAACGAAAGAACCGCGATGTAAAAGATGAATGGCTTGTAGAGTTGGAAACGATCAACCTGCTGGTTGCGCTCAAGTCTGGTCTGCTTTGCTTGACTCATAAATCTACCCGCTCCCGCTTGACGGAGATAATTTCGATTTGACTGTCGAACCATCAATGAGGTCAGCACGTGGGATGACTGCTCGACACGTTAACGCGTGAAGAATCGTCGAAAGGGATCAGGCCGCGCGGAGCGTTGCGTCTTCGTGGATGGTTGTCCCGTTATCAGTATCTCCGACTGCGCGCGGGCGTGCGGCGTGCTGTCGCGTGGCCGCGGGGAACTCCTTAACGTTCCGCGCCAGACCTAACGCGCTGAAGAAGCGTATGACGAGGTAGGAGAGGTCTAACTGTCGCGCGCCGAGTCCGTGGCGGGCCGAGCGCGGGTAGGCGTGATGGTTGTTGTGCCAGCCCTCGCCGAGCGCGAGCAGGCCGACCCACCAGACGTTGCGGCTGCCCTCCCGCGTCTCGAACCGGCGCGACCCGAAACGCACGTCATGGCAGACGGAGTTGACCATGTACGTGCTGTGCATCCAGCAGACGACGGGGAGGAAGAAGACCAGAGGGACGGCCGTCCACCCCAACGTGAAGCCGACGAGCGCGACCGCCGCCGCCTGCGGAACTAAACGGAACCGCACGAGCCAGTGATAGTACGCGTCGCCCGCGAGGTCTTTGCAGTACTTGCGGTAGGCTTCGGGGTCGGTCGAGGCGTCGTCGATGATCCAGAGGATGTGTCCGTACCAGAACCCGCGGCGGCGCGGCGAGTGCACGTCGCCCTCGCGGTCGCTGCGGCCGTGGTGGATGCGATGGTTGGCGACCCAGAGCAGAGGGCTCCCCTGCCCCGTCAACATCGCCACCGTCACGAGCGCGTATTCGAGCCACCTCGGACACTCGAAAGACCTGTGGCTCAGCAGACGATGCAGCCCGATGGTCGTGCTGAACCCGATTGAGAAGTACGTGAAGACCGCGAGCGCGATAAGGCCGGGCCGTATCGGCAGCAGGAACGCCGAAGCCGCGACGACGTGTACAAGGCACAGGTATGACAGCACCACATAGTTGACCTCGATGCGCGCGCCCGCCGCACGCACGTCCCCCTTCACCCGCCCTTGCTCGTTCATCGCGCCCCCCGTTTCGTTCGCTATGAGTTTTCCCAAACACCTAACGCGTGACGGGTTGTCGAATGGGATCAACTAAAGCGGGTTTCACCTGGATGCATAAGAATGGAGATTAACCACAGAGATACAGAGGCACAGCTTGAAGAGATATTGTCTTCAAGCTGTGCCTCTGTGTCTCTGTGGTTAATTCTTACTACTGTTTCCTGCTGCCGGGTTTGACGGCCGGGACGCCTGCGGCGCAGAGGGGGCAGTCGGCGGGGGCAACGGCGGGGACTTCGAGGGTGGCGAGGGCGACGCGCGGGACGCCCACGTCGGAGCGCCCGCCGGAGCGGTCGATGATGGAGGCGGCGCCGACGACGAGCGCGCCGGCCACGCGCAGTGCGTCACACGTCTCGCGCGTCGAGCCGCCCGTCGTAATCACGTCCTCTACGACGAGGACGCGCTCGCCGGGTCGGACGTTGAAGCCGCGGCGCAAAGTCATCCGTCCCTCCTCGCGCTCCGTCCAGATGGAGCGCACACCCAGAGCGCGCGCCACCTCCCAGCCGATGATGATGCCGCCGATGGCCGGGGCGACAACGGTCTCGACTCCTGTGTTGCGGAACTGCTCGGCGATGGCGCGGCCGAAGGCTTCGGCCTCCGCGGGGTGCTGAAGCACGAGCGCGCACTGTAAATACTGTGTGCTGTGCAGCCCGCTCGTCAGCACGAAGTGGCCCTCAAGGAGCGCCCCCGTCCGACGGAACCTCTCGATGACTTCCTCCCGGCTCATCCGCGATTTCCTTCCCTTTCCTGCGCCGCTCGGCTAAACTTTGGACCGATGCTGACCTTCCGCAACCTCGTGCCGGATTCGGCGCTCGTCGAAGAGACTATCCGACTTTTGCACTCCAGCGGCGGGCGCGCGCCCGCGACGGAGGTCTGTGCCAACGTCCTCGAACTGCCCGATCTGGACGAGGCCGCCGCCTCTTCGCTCGTCAACGAACTGATCGGCGCGGACTGGCGCCTGCGCGTCGCCGACGGCGGCGTCGAGGTCGAGGTGCTCTGCGAGGACGACGAGTGCCGCCAGCTCTCGGAGACCGACTTCGTCGTCTTCGACATCGAGACGACGGGGCCGAAGATGCCGCCCTCGCGCATCATGGAGATCGGCGCGGCGCATGTCCGCTCGGGGCAGATCGTCGCCGAGTTCCAGACGCTCGTCAACCCGCTCATGACCATCCCGCCCTTCATCGCGGGGCTCACAGGCATCCGCGACGAGATGGTCGCCGACGCGCCGACCTTCGACGAGGTCGTCCCGCGCTGGCTCGACTTCGCCGGCACCTCCGTCCTCGTCGCGCACAACGCCGTCTTCGACGTGCGTTTCATGAATCATGAGGTCACGAACGTCTTCCCCGGCCTCCGGATGATGAACTCGCACATCTGCACCGTCTCGCTCGCGCGTCAGCTCCTGCCCGAGCTGCGGAGCTTTCGACTCGGCGCGCTGGCCGAGCATTTCTCCGTCCCACACCGCACGCGCCACCGCGCCGGCGACGACGCACGCGCGACGGCCCGCGTCTTCCTGCGGCTGCTCGAATACCTCGAAGAGAACGGCGTCCGCGACCTGAGCGGCGCGCGCCGCTTCCAGAAGACGCTGCCGACAAACGGTAACGGCAACGCCAGCGGCGCCAGCGGCACCTGACGCCTCACTCGGAGGTTGGCGCCCCGCCCTTTTCGACCTCCGCCGGACGCGCGCCGCCCTTCTTTCGCTTCAACAAACTCCGCACCACGAACACGACGACGACCAGCACGGCCACGCCGAGGCCGACCGCGGGGTAGTTCTGCGCGAGCACCTCTTTGGCCTGCTCGCCGTAGCGGACGGCGAGGAAGCCTTCGAGGAAGAAGCGGAAGGCGCGCCCGACGGCGACGGCCGCGGCGAAGCGCACGAGGCTCAGACGGAAGACTCCGGCCGTGATAACGAAGAGCTTGAAGGGGAACGGCGGCGGCAGCACCGACGCGACCAGCACCGACAGCACGTCGTAACGGTCAACCAGCTCCTTAACGCGCGCCTGCTTCTGCGGCGGGAACTTGTCGAGCGCGCGACGCCCGGCGCGCCTTGAGATGTAGTAGAGGATGACGCAACCCACCACCGACCCGGCCGTCGCGCCGAGCGCGTAGAGCGGCATCCGCGCCGGGTTCTGCGTCGAGAGCAGAAGCATCACCGCGTCCGGCCCGCCCGGCAGAGGGATGAGCGCCGAGTCGAGTAGCGCGATGGCGAACAGTCCGAAGACGCCGAACGGGACGAGAAAGTCCTTCACGCTCGTCAACCCGTTCGTGATTTTACGCAGAAGCCACTTCACGTTTAATCCGCCGCCCTCCCGTCGGTCTTTACTTCCGGCTCAGACTCACCGGCAACCTCGACGGCGGTCTGGCGCGGCGCGCGTATGTGCTTGACTAAGACGTAGCCGCCGACGCCTAAGACGACCAGCGCGCCGACGCCGCTCAGGATGTAGAGCCCGTTCGCCCGCATGAAGACGAGGACCTGCTCGCCGTAGAAGACCGCCAGCGTCCCCTCGACGATGTAGCGCACGCTGCGCGCGATCATCACGGTCAGCATGAACCGCCAACGCGGGTATTCGAGCGCGCCCGCCGTCGCCACGAAAATCTTGAACGGCATCGGCGGCGGCAGAAGCGCCGGCACCGCCAGCGCGAGGAACCCGAAGCGCGCGTAGGCGCGCTCGACCTTCGCGATGTTCTCGGCGCTGAAGCGGCGGCGCATCACGGCCTGACCGCCGCGCCGCATGATGCTGTAGAGCACGTTGCAGCCGATGACCGAGCCGGTGGCGGCGAAGAGCGGGAAGTAGAAGACGGACTTCGGGTCGCTGTAGCAGCGCGCGACGACGAGGTAGTCGTTAATCTCGGGCAGGCTCAGGAGCGAAGAGTCGAGCGCGCCGATCAGGATCATCGCCGGCGCGGCGACGTAGATCGGAACCTCGGTGATGAAGTCGTGCAGCCAACGGACGAGTTCGGCCAGCCACTCATACATAAGAGCGTAGACGAAGAGACAAATTAAAAGTGACGAGCTAAATCAATTTAACTCGTCACCCGTCAGTTGTCACACGTCACTGTTTTTATTTGACCGGCGTGAAGACGGAGGGCGTGTCGTAGGTGACGCCGAAGGTGACGCCCGAGCGCGGGCTGAACTCGGTCAGGCCCTTGATGCCCGCGGCGTCGAAGCGCAGACCGGCGGCCTTGACCTGAAGGCCGAGGCGGAACTCGCCGAGCGACTCGGTGCCGAGGGGCGCCGCACCGCCGCGCGTGTTGGCGCGTCCGTTGACCTCGGCCGCGAGGTTGACCGTCTTGTTGACCCGAAAGAGGCCGCCCAGCCCGTAGAGCAGCATGTCGTTCTGCGTAAAGAGCCGCGTCGGCGCGGTGTAGATGCCGAGCCCGAGGTTGCCGAACGTGTTCAGACGACCCTCGCGCCCGAACTTCTTACCCACTAAAACCATCCCGAACGCGTTCGTCTGGTTCAGCCCGATGCCGCGCGACTCGTTCGAGTTCGGCAGCTCGACCCCGAACTTGAAGCCCAGGCTTGGCCCGCGCCGTGTCTCGTTACGCAGCTTGATCTTCGTCGCCAGACGGAAGTCGCCCGTGTCGTTCGTCGAGTTCTCGCCCGCCGGGATGCCGAGCGGGAAGGCCGACGTGCCGCGCGTGTTGATACTCAAAAAGTTCTGCGCGACGCCTTCAATCGAAAACTCGACGTTGGGCGAGAGCCCGACGTGGAAGCCGATGACGCCGACGCGCGTCAGGTCGCCCGTCAGGCCCGACGCGGGGAACTTCGCGTCCTGCATGAAGTCGATGCCGACCTCGACGCGCAAAGACCCCGGCTCCAGCACGTCCACGTCCTCGGTCAGGAGCGGGCGTTGCTGCGCGCGCGCCGCCGTGCAGAGCGCGAGCGCGAACGCGACGGCGCAGAGGGCGCGGGCGGCTTTCGAGAGATTTGAAGGCATGTCTGCTTGGTCTCGTCTGTTGAAAGAAACGTGCGACGACGGCCGGATTGTAAAGGCCGCCCGGCCACACGTCAACAAAACGACATGCCTGTTCGTCACAAATCTCTTCCCGACGGGAAAAATTTGGAAGAAGATGCGGGCGGCGTGCGTCTATTGGCTTGAGAGTTCTGGCGGAGGAGAGGATGGAGAGCGTCGTCTTGATTGGCGAAGATGTGCGGGGCGAGGCGGTCATCGAAGCCTGTAAGCTGGGCGACCGCGACGCCTTCCGCAGCCTCTTCGAGCGGCACAAAGACCGCGTCTACTCCGTCGCCCTCTACTTCTTCGGCGGCGACGAGGCGACGGCCGCCGACGTGACCCAGCAGGTCTTTCTCAAGCTCTTCACGCGCATCCAGCAGTTCCACGGCGAGGCGGAGTTCACGACGTGGCTCTACCGCCTGACGACGAACGCGTGCGTAGACGAGCAGCGCAAGCGCCGCCGCGTGCAGCAGTTCGGCGAGGGCGTCGAACTGCCCGAGCCGCGCGAGCGAAGGACGCAGGAGGAGAGAGTGGCGCGGGCCGAGGTCGCGCTCTCCGTCAAACGCGCCGTCGCCGCGCTCAAACCGAAGTTGAGAGTCGTGATGCTTCTGAAGTATTTCGAGGAGTTGAGCTACGAGGAGATCGCGGGCGTGCTCGGCCTTTCAAAAGGGACGGTGGCGTCAAGGCTCAACCGCGGCCACAAGGCTCTCGCGCGCAGGCTCGGCCACCTGCGTGGCGAGCTGGTGCGAGACGAGCGGGAGGGATGATGTTCGCAAGGCATTACAGAAAACATCTCTCGGCATATGCTCATGGCGAGCTGGCGTCCGCAGAGGCCGCGCGGGTCGCCGCGCACCTCGACGCCTGCGCCGCGTGTCGCACAGAGTTTGAAGAGGTAAGGCTCGGCATACGCCTCGCCGAATCGCTCCCCTCGGTCGCGGCGCCCGATAGTATCTGGGACGGCATCGAGTCCGCACTTGTCAGAGAGACGACCGTTGGACGACGGCGCGCCTCCCGCATTCAAACCCTCTTCCCTTCCCGCAGACGAACTTTTGCCGTGGCCTTCGCCACCATCCTGCTCGCGCTCGTGGCGGGCGGCGCGTGGTTCTACGTGCGCGCGCAGCGCCCCTGGTGGGAGGTCGCGCGGGTCGAGGGCGCGCCGCGCGTCGCGTCGGGTCGCATCGGAGACCGCGGGCGGCTCCGCGTCGGCGAGTGGCTTGAGACCGACTCGGCCTCGCGCGCCGAGATTGCCGTCGCCGACATCGGGCAGGTCGAGGTCGAGCCGAACACGCGCGTCCGCCTCGTCGAGACGCGCCTGACCGAACATCGTCTGGAGCTTGAGCGCGGCACCTTGCACGCGCGCATCTGGGCGCCGCCGCGCCTCTTCTTCGTCAACACGCCGTCGGCCGTCGCCGCCGACCTCGGATGCGCTTACACGCTCGAAGTGGACGACAAGGGCCGCGGGCTTTTGCACGTCACGTCGGGCTACGTCGCGCTCGAAACGGACGCGCGCGAATCTATCGTGCCCGCCGGCGCCGCGTGCATGACGCAGCCGGGCGCGGGGCCGGGCACGCCCTTCTTCGAGGACGCGCCCGAGTCGTTCGTCGAGTCGCTCGCACGTCTCGACTTCGAGAACGACCACGCGTCGCTCGACGCGGTGCTCGCGGGGGCGCGTGTGAAAGACAGTCTGACGCTCTGGCACCTGCTCGCGCGCGTCGGGCGCGAAGACCGCGCGCGCGTCTACGAACGGCTCGCCGCGCTGGCGCCGCCGCCCGAAGGCGTAACGCGCGACGGAATAGTCGGGCTCGACCGCACGATGCTCGACACCTGGAAGTCAACCCTCGAAAAAGACTGGCTCGGGGGCGAGAGCATGCCCGGCGTACGCCGGGTGTGGCGGAAGCTCTGGCAATGAGAACGAAGGAGACGTTTATGTCTGAACGTGAAGTCGGATTCTTCGACCGTCGTCTGTTCCTGCGCGGCGCGGGCGCGGCCCTTGTCGGCATCCCCGCGTTGAGTTTGAGCGCCATCGGCTGTGGCAGAAACCCGCGCGCGCTCGCCGGTTCGACGCCTGAAGAGAAAGAGGCGGCGGGACTTTCTTGGAAGACGGTGCTCATCCCGGCGGGCGAGCCGGGGACGCCGCTCGTCGTCTTCGGGAGAATCTTCGCCGCCGACGGGAAGACGCCGGTCGAAGGTATCACGCTCTACGTCTATCACACCGACGCGCGCGGCCTCTACTCTGAGAAGGACGGTCAGGGCGGGCCGCCCGACCCGCGGCTCAAGGGCTCGATGAAGACGGACAGGGACGGCCGCTACGAGTTCCGCACCATCCGCCCCGCGTCCTATCCCGGCACGCGCAACCCGCAGCACATCCACGCCAAGCTCTTCGGCGCGGGCTACGCCGAGCGAGGCATTCCCGAATACTGGTTCGACGACGACCCGCTCATCACCACCGAGATGAGCGCGCGTTACGCCGGCCTCGGCTCCTTCTCACCCGTCGTCTCCGCGAAGCGCCGCGCCGACGGCGTCTACGCGTGCGTGCGCGACATCCGCTTAGAGAAGACTTAACGCTCTAGTCCCCTTCAACAACTCGAAGACCGTTGAGGTCGGCCGCGGCCGCAAGCCCGTCCGTCAGGGAGGGCGTGCGTCTTACACACAAGGAGCGCCATGTCACCAAACAGACTCTTACTTTATGCCGCCACACTCGCGCTGTGCTCTCTGCTGCCCGCGGCGACATCGGCTCATCCGGCGACGGGCATCGTCGTTGACGCAAAGGGTCGCATCCTCTTCAGCGACCTCGAAACCGTCTGGCGGCTCGACGCCGACGGGCGACTCGCGGTCTTCCGACCGGCCGTGCGTGGGCGACACGTCCACGAGCTGTCTATCGACAAGGAGGGCAGCGTCTACGGCGCCGACATCACCTACGAGCCTTCCACGCAGAAGTGGGTCGAGGCCGTCTGGCGGCGCACGCACGACGGGCGCGAGGAGACATACCTCGTCGCGCCCACCACAGACCCGCCGCGCAGCATCTCCATCTGGCGCGACGCCGAAGGCAATACCTTCTACGCCAAACAAGACAACAACACACGGCGCGAGACGCTCATCCTGAAACGCACGCCCCGCGGCGATGTGGAGACGCTCGCGGGCGGCGCCCACGGACACGCGGACGGGCGTGGCACACAGGCGCGCTTTCAAGCCATAGGCGGCATGGCCTTCGGCGGAGACGGCTCGCTCTATGTGACCGACGCCGGAGCCTTGCGCCGTGTCTGGCCGAACGGCGAGGTGCGGACGCTGGCGCAGCGGCTCGAAGAACAACTTCCCGACGACACACAGAGCGGGTACGGCGGGCTGATGGGGCTGGCCGTCGATGCAAGCGGGAATATCTACGTCGCCGACTACGGCCGTCGTCGTGTGTTGAAGGTCGCGGCCGACGGAAAGGTCTCGCGCGTCGTGCGCGCCGAAGCGCCGTGGTCTCCGTCGGGAGTGGCTGTTACGGGCGACGGCAGAGTCCTCGTCCTCGAAGTCGGCTTCACGCCGCCGAACGTCTACAGTGGCCCGCGCGTCCGAGAGCTTTCGCCCGACGGGACGTTGAAAACTCTGGCGACCGTCGGGGTGAAGGAGAACGTCTCGACCCGCGTGACTTCATCCGACGCCGCGGGTGATGCCGCCGACGCGTATGAGCATAATGTGGGGCGCGTGGAGCTTGCGCTCGTGCTCTACTTCGGCCTCGGGGTCGTCGCCATCGGCGCCGTCGCGGGGCTCAAAGGGTTCGCGCGGAGGACGGGACATGCTTAAAGTCTTGAAGGTCGCTTCGGTACTCCTTTTTCTGCTGTTCGCAGGGGTGCAACTCGTCCGCCCCGAGCGCGCGAACCCGCAGGCCGCCGCCGGCCAGTCGCTCGAAGAGCACGCGCGCGTGCCGCCCGAAGTCGCGGGCGTGCTGAAGCGCTCCTGCATGGACTGCCACTCGAACCGGACGGACTGGCCCTGGTACTCGAACGTCGCGCCGGCCTCCTGGTTCGTCGTAGACCACGTCAACCACGGGCGGCGTCACCTCAACTTCTCACGTTGGGGCGAGTACGACCGCCGCCGCACCGACAACCTTCTTGAAGAAATATGTGAGACGGCCAAGTCGGGCTTCATGCCGCTCGACTCCTACACGCTCGTCCACCGCGGCGCACGCCTCGCGCCCTCCGACGTACAGACGCTTTGCCAATGGGCGGGCGAGGAGCAACGACGACTCGCGGCCGCTGACTGATGGCTCGGCTCGCGTGCTAACATCCGTCATCGAACGATGACAGATAAACCTTTACTTCTCGGTGGCGAGTGGCGTACGACGGCGAACACGCGCGAGGTGCGCTCGCCTTATAACGCAGAGTTGGTCGCACGCTTCTCGGTCGCGTCCGGGGCGGAGGTCGAAGAGGCGCTCGCGGTCGCATCGCGCGCGGCCGCCGAGATGCGCGAGTTGCCGCGCCACCGCGTCGCCGAATCTCTACGCGCCATCGCCGACGGCATCCGCGCGCGCGCCGAAGAGTTCGCGCGCACCATCGCAACGGAAGCCGGCAAGCCCATCAAGACCGCGCGCGCCGAGGTGGAGCGCGGCGTGATGACCTTCACCTACGCGTCCGAAGAGGCGCGCCGCTTCGCCGGCGAGGTTGTCCCGTTCGACGGGCAGTCTACAGGCGCCGGCCGCACGGGCTGGACGGAACGTTTCCCGCGCGGCGTCATCTTCGGCATCACGCCCTTCAACTTCCCGCTCAACCTCGTCGCGCACAAGGTCGCTCCCGCGCTCGCCGCGCGCAACGCCATCGTCGTCAAGCCGAGCCCGCGCACGCCGCTCACGTCTCTGCTGCTCGGCGAAGTCTTCCTCGAATCGGGTCTGCCCCGCGCCGCTTTGCAGGTCGTGCCGATGGAGATCGAGACCATCGACGCCGTGCTCGAAGACGAGCGCGTCGGGATGGTCTCGTTTACGGGGAGCGCGGAGGTCGGGTGGCTTCTGCGCCGCCGCGCCGCGCGCAAGCCCGTCACGCTCGAACTGGGCGGCAACGCGCCCGTCATCGTTGACGAGACGGCCGACGTACGCGCGGCATCAGAGCGCACGGCCGCCTCCGCCTTCGCTTACGCCGGCCAGGTCTGCATCTCCGCGCAGCGCGTGCTGGCGCACGAGAGCGTGGCCGAAGAGTTCACCGAACGCTTCGTCAACATTGCAAAGTCACTCCGCCCCGGCGACCCGCTCGACGAAGCCACGGAGCTTTCCAACATGATCGACGAGGCGGCGGCGAAGCGCGCCGAAGGGTGGATTAAAGAGGCCGTCGGGGCGGGCGCGCGCCTGCTGTGCGGCGGTCGGCGCGAGGGCTCTCTGCTCGAAGCGACCGTCCTGACGAACGTTCACGCCGAGATGCGCGTCTGCTCCGAAGAGGTCTTCGCGCCCGTCGCCACGCTCCAGACCTTCGTTGACTTCGAGGAGGCCATCGCCGAGGCGAACAACACGCGCTACGGCCTGCAAGCGGGCGTCTTCACGCGCGAGACCGCGCGGGCGCTGCGTGCCTTTCGGGCGCTCGACTTCGGCGGCGTCATCGTCAACGACTCGCCCGCCTTCCGCGTGGACAACATGCCCTACGGCGGCGTCAAACTCTCCGGCGCCGGCCGCGAAGGCATCCGCTACGCAATGGAAGAGATGACCGAGCCCCGTCTCATCGTATTAAATGATGAATGAGGAATGCGGAATGATGAATTAAGAACCCTCTTCAATTCATCATTCCGCATTCCTCATTCATCATTCATCATTCTTTGGTAAGATGCCTGCGCCTTTGACACCTTCCACCTTGAGGTTTCACCCGATGAAAGTAGCCGGCCTTGTCGCGCGTCTCGTTCTATCTCTGTCGTTTCTCTTAACGTCGTTCTCGTTCCCCGTCTCAGCGCAGACACCTGCGCCGCAGGCTGCGCCCGCGGTCGTGCGCCTGCCGGGTCTGAAGAAGAGCGTGAAGGTGAGGCGCGACGAGCGCGGCATCGCTTACGTCGAGGCCGAGGACGAGTCTGACCTCTACTTCGCGCAGGGATACGTGACGGCGAGCGACCGTCTGTGGCAGATGGACTTGTTCAGGCGCACGGCGCGCGGCGAGTTGTCGGAGATATTCGGCAAGCGCGGCGCTTGAAGAGGACAAGCGGCGACGCAACTACGGCTTCGCGCGTGTGGCCGAGGCGAGCGCCGCGCAGGCCGACCCGCGCTCGCGCGCCGTGATGGAGGCGTACGCGGCTGGCGTCAACGCCTACATTGATTCACTCGACGACAAGAGCCTCCCCGCGGAGTGTCAGCTCCTCGGCTATCGCCCGCGCCACTGGACGCCGGCCGACTCCGCCGCCGTCGGCAAGAACTTTGCCGAAGCGCTCTCGTCGACGTGGATGCTCGACATCGCGCGCGCAGTCTTCGCCAACCTCCCGCCCGACAAGGCCGCCGCGCTCTTCCCCGAAGTCTCGCCGCTCGACGTGCTCGTCGTCGGCTCAGGACAAGAAGGCGGCGACGCCTGTGAAGCGCACCTCCGCCCTTCCACTTCAAACGAACACGTCTGAACTGCTCGCCGAACTCTCCTCCATCCGACTGACGGAGGAGCGCACGCGCGCGCGCGTGGGCCTCAACGCCGAAGACCTCGCGGCGAGCAACAACTGGGTCGTCAGCGGCAAGCGTACGGCGTCGGGCAAGCCTCTGCTCGCCAACGACCCGCATCTGCCCGCTTCGGCGCCTTCGATCTGGTACATGGTTCACCTGAGCGCGCCGGGCCTGCGCGTTGCGGGCGTGACGGCGGCCGGCGCACCCGGCGTCATCATCGGACACAACGAGCGCATCGCGTGGGGCCTGACCAACCTCGGGCCGGATGTACAGGACGTCTACCGCGAGACGTTCGACCCGCGAACCCGCTCAAGTACCAGACGCCCGCGGGCTGGCGTGACGCAGAGGTGCGCCGCGAGGAGATTAAAGTTCGCAAGTCGATGCTCGGCACGGAAACCGAAATCGTCACGCACGAGGTGACCGTTACGCGCCATGGCCCCATCGTGCTTAAGATGGGAGCGGACAGCCTTCGCACTGCGCTGGACGGCGCTCTCGCCCACGGCCACGGAGTTCACGGCCTTCTACAAACTGAACCGTGCGCGCGACTGGAAGGAGTTTCACGGAGGCGCTCAAGGAGTACGGCGGCGCCACGCAGAATTTCGTCTACGCGGACGTTGACGGGCACATCGGCTACTACGGCGCGGGGCTCAGATTCCCGTCCGTTCGAGCGGCGACGGCAGCGTCCCTTACGACGGCACGAAGGACGAGGGCGAGTGGAAGAGGCTTCATCCCGCACGCGGAGCTGCCGCACGTCTTCGACCCGCCCGTCGGCATCATCGTCACGGCCAACAGCCGCGTCGTCGGCCGCGACTACACGCACTTCCTCACGCACGTCTGGGCGCCGCCCACGCGTTCGCGCCGTATCTACGACCTGCTGACGGCTAAACAGAAGTTGACCGCCGAAGACTTCCGCGCCGTGCAGGGCGACGCCTACACCATCTCCGGCGCGACCTTCGCGCGCGAGGTCGCGAAGGTCGCGCGCGAGGCCGGGCTCGACGCGAAGGACGAGAAGTGGCGCGAGACTGTCAAACTCTTCGAGTCGTGGGACGGGCAGCTGAGCCGGACGCGCGCGCGCCGCGGCTCGCCGTCGAGATGGCCGGCGCGTCCGCCAGAAGATACTCGCCGGGGCGCTCGGCGCCGAGTTGGCAAAAGAGTATCGCTGGCCCGCCAACGCCATGCTTCTTCGACCGCGTCATACAGGAGCGGCCGAGGAATGGCTGCCGAAAGAGTTCGACACTTACGCCGAACTGCTCGACGCCGCACACCGCGAGACGCGCGAGGCGCTCGACAAGAGTCTCGGCGCCGACGAGACGAAGTGGGTTGGGGCGGCCTTCCGTCAACTTCCCACACCCTCTCGCGGGCGTGCCTCTGGTCGGGGAGCCGTTCCAGATCGCGCCCTTCCCGCAGAGGGGCGGCGGCGGAGTCTTCGCCGCGCCGAACGTCGGCGCTTCGGTCTCGATGCGCCTGATCGCCGACGCGTCCGACTGGGACAGGACGCAGCAAGGGATTGCGCTCGGCGTCTCGGGCGACCCGCGCAGCCCGCACTGGCAGGATCAGCTCGAAGACTGGCGCGCCCCAACCCGCGCGTCTTCCCCTTCAACGCCGCCGCGGTCGCGCGCTCGGCACAGCCCGCGCAGACGCTCAGCCGAAATAGAGTGAGTCGGACGAGAGCGGTGTGAATGGGGAAGGCGAAACGAGTCGGCGCGGCAGGCGGGCGCGGAGTCGGGCAAAGTCTGCGAGTCTTCTGCGCGGTCGAGCTGCCCGAAGAGATGCGCGAGGCCGCGGCCGAACACGCCGCGCGCCTGCGCCGAGAGTTCCCCGAAGCGCGCGCGAGTTGGGCGCGCGCCGAGAGCCTTCACTGACTTTGAAGTTCCTCGGCGAGGTCGAGGCCAGCGCGCGATCGATGCACTGCGTCACGCGGCAACGGTCGCGGCCGCCGAAGGCTCGGCCCATTTGCGTTGTCCGTCGAGGAGGCGGGCACGTTTCCCCCGCGCGGCGCGGCGCGCGTGCTCTGGCTCGGCGTGCGTGACGAGTCCGGGCAACTCTCCCGTCTGCAATGCCGTCTCGAAAAGGAGTGCGCCAGGCGGCCGGCTTCCCACGCGAGTCCGCGCCCTTCAGGCCGCACCTCACGCTCGCACGCCTGCGTGCCGACCACGCGAAGAGATGCGTCCGCGGACTCTCCGAAGCGCACCGCCGCGCGACGTTCGGCCTACTGACCTTTCAGGTCTCCGGACTTCGTACTTATGCGCAGCGAACTCGGCCCCGGCGGCTCGCGCTACACTCCATGGTCGCGTCACACGCTTTAAGTCGAGGACTGTTAACCATAGAGACATAGAGACACGGCTTGGAGACTAATTGCTCCAAGCCGTGTCTCTATGTCTGCGGTGGTTAATCTTCTCTCAGGCGTTCGGCAGTTGCCGCGGGCGGCCGGGCGGCAACTGCTGGTTGTCGTCCTTCCGCTTCTCGCCCGTCTCGGCGAACATCTCCTTGATGACGCCGACGCTCGAAAGCATGGCCGAGGTCTCGACCGGCATGAAGATGACCTTCGAGTTCTGGCCGAGCGACATCTCTTTCAAGCTCTCGATGTAACGCTGCGTGATGAGGTACTGCGCGGGGTTGCCGTGGTCGAGCATGACGCGTGCGACCTGCGCGATGGCCTCGGCCTCGGCTTCCGCGTTGCGGAGTCGCGCCTGTGCCGCGCCTTCGGCTGCGAGGATGGCCGACTTTTTCTGGCCCTCCGCGCGCGTCACGGCCGCCTGTCTTCTCGCCCTCGGCGCGCGTGATGGCGGCCTGCTTGTCGCCCTCGGCCTGGAGGACGAGCGCGCGGCGCGTCCGCTCGGCCGTCATCTGCTTCTCCATCGTGACGCGCACGTCCTCGGGCGGGGTGATGTTCTTCACGTCAACGCGCGTGACCTTGACGCCCCACTTGTCCGTCGCCTCGTCGAGCCCGATGCGGAGCTTGGCGTTAATCTGGTCGCGCTGCGAGAGCGTGTGATCCAAATCCATGTCGCCGATGACGGCGCGCATACCCGTGATCGTCAACTGGACGATGGCGCCGGTCAGATCGGCCACCTCGTAGACAGCCTTGATCGGGTCGGTGATCTGCCAGTAGACGACCGAATCGACGTGAATGGTCACGTTGTCGCGCGTGATGACCGGCTGCGGCGGGAGGTCGATGTACTGCTCGCGCAGGTCGATGGAGACGAGCCCCGGCCGCACGTTCGTCCAGTAGAAGGCGCGCGGCTTGTCGAGGAACGGGACGATGACGTTCAGACCGCTCGTCGCGACGCGGCTGAAACGCCCCAGCCGCTCGATGAGCATCACGGTCGCCTGCGGCACGATCTTGATCGTCTTGGCCGCGATGACCAGCGTCGCGATGGCGATGAAGAGGAAGAAGAAGAGAATGCCGAATTCCATGTGACCTCCGGATTAACGGAACTACAGATTTGGAGCTTCAAATACTCAAGGCTGGTTCGAGCCAGACTATAACGGATTGACTCAAGCTTTAGGAAGAGGCTCGGGCGGCGGCTGCCAACCGCCGAGCGCCTCTTCAATCACGCGCGCGGCCGCGAGCACGCGCCACTCCTCGTGCGGACGGCCGACGACCTGCACGCCGACCGGGAGCCCCGCCGCCGTGCGACCCGCGGGCACGCACGCGGCCGGCAGGTCAAAGACGTTCGCCGCGTGCGCGTGCGCGAAGGCGCGGAAGGTCGCGACGCTGCGCCCCTCGACCTCGACACGCCCGAACTCTCCGTGCCTGAACGCAGGGACGGCGCCGACCGGCGCGACGAAGAGCGGCGTCTGCTCCAACCAGCGCAGGAGCGCCCCGCGCACTCGGTCTCGCTCCTCCCACGCCGATAAAACCTTCTCCAACGACGGCTCGCCCCAACGCTGCGCGCGTTCGAGGATGACGCTTGCGGCTCGCCCCGCTTCACCTTCCCTCCCCGCGTAGGCCGCGCGCACGAGCCGCTGCGTCGCGTACTCGAAGAGCGAGAGCCACAACCCCGTGGCCTCGCCGACGCCGGGCGGGACTTCTTCTACAACATTCAATCCCGCGTCGTTCAGAGCACGCGCGGCCTGTTGCACGGCCTCGTTCGTCTCCGCCGTCACCACCGTCGCGCCGTCGTCGGCGTAGAAGGCAGCACGCATCCCCTTTAACGTCGCTCGCACGTCGGGCTCGACACCTGCCGCAACGTCCGAGCCGGAGAGCACGCCGTAAAAGAGTCGGAGGTCATCGACCGTGCGCGCGAGCGGGCCGAGCGTCGCGCCGAGTGAGTGCAGTCCCGCCATCGGCGGCGTGTGGCCACCGCCCGGCACGCGACCCGCCGTCGGCTTCAACCCCGCGACGCCGCAGAAGTGCGCCGGGATGCGTATCGAGCCCGCGAGGTCGCTCCCCAGACTTCCGGCCGTCATGCACGCGGCGACGGCCGCCGCGCAACCGCCGCTCGAACCGCCCGGCGTGCGTTCGAGGTCGTGCGGGTTGTTCGTCCTCCCGAAGACGGGATTCTCCGACGTGTAGTCGAGCGCGAACTCGGGACAGTTCGTCTTACCCAGTATGATCGCGCCCGCCGCGCGCAGGCGCGCCACGGCCGGCGCGTCCTCCTCGGCCACATACTCCGCGCGCACGCGCGAGCCGCAGGTCGTACGCAAGCCCCTTACGTCAATCGTGTCCTTCAACGTCAAGGGCACGCCGTGGAGCAGACCCGGAGCCTCGCCACGCGCGACGGCTGCCTCCGCCGCGCGCGCACGTTCGAGCGCGTCGGGCGCGAGCGTCACGACCGCGTTGAGCGCCGGATTCACGCGCTCGATTCGACGCAGATACGCCTCGACCGCCTCGACCGGCGAGACCTCGCGCGCGCGAATTCGCCCGGCGAGTTCGTGCGCGGGCATCCGCGTCAGCTCTTGCTCTTCGGCAGTTCTCATCCGACCTCTGTAAGAAACTTTTCGACCTCGGCGTCAGACTTAAGGCGCACGATACGTTTGTCGGCGGCGAATTCGTCAAGCCGCGCGAGCACTTTCGGCCGGCTCCTCGAAGGGTAAGTCCAAACCCAGTGCAGAAACTTCAGGTCGAACCTCTCGCCGCAGCCCTCGGCCATGTCCGGCCGCCGGGCGTTCCTGTACATGAGCCAGCGCTTCAACGCGCGCCGCACGCAGACCGCGCGCGGCATGTCGAGAAAGATGACCGTGTCGCACGCCGCAAGCCTCACTTCTAACGTGCCGGAGAAGTTGCCGTCCATCACCCACGCCTCCCGCGCGCATAGTTCTTCCACCGTCCGCCGCCACTGCTCCTTCGGCGTCTCGACCCAACCGGGTCGCCAGAAGCAGACATCGAGGTGTATGACCTCAAGCCCCAGCCGCTCGCCGAGCCGCCGGGCGAACGTGGACTTGCCCGCGCCGCCCGAGCCTATCACCAGTATCCGCTTCATGCCTGCGCGTTGTGACGTTGGAGCAGCTCGACGAACTTCCGCCCGGCCGTCGAGAGCGCGCGGTCGCTGCGGTAGACGACGCCGACGGCTCGCTCCCACTCGGGCTCGACAAGCGGGACGACGGCGAGCTGCCCCGAGCGACGCTCGTCCAGCACCGACGGTCGCGGCACGACGGCCACGCCGAGCCCGACCTCGACGGCGCGCTTGATCGTCTCGATGTTGTCGAACTCGGCGGCGCGTTGGACGGTGACTCCGTGCGCGCGAAGTATCCGGTCGGTGGCGCGGCGGGTCGGGATGTCGCGCTCGAAGTGTATGAAGTTCTGTCCCTGCAAGTCGGCCGCGCGCAGCTTCTTGCGCTTGGCGAGTGGGTGCTCCGGTCGGCTGATGAAGACCAGACGGTCGCCGCCGAGCGGCACGATCTCCAACCCGCGCCGTTTCTCCGGGTAGGCGACGACGCCGAGGTCTACCGCTCCGCTCAAAACGTCGCGCACGACGCGCGTCGTGCGGCTGTATTCGAGGTCGATCTTGGCGCGCGGGTAGAGCGCCATGAACTCGCGCACGACGGGCGGCAGCTCGTGCAGTCCGACGCTGTAGACGGTCGCGACGCGCACCGTCCCGCCGACCGTGCCAGACAAACTGCGCATGCTCTCTTCGAGCCGCCCGTAAGCCTGCAAGACCTCGCGGCTGGCCTCGTAGAACGCCTCGCCCTCCTGCGTCAGGTGCAGCTCGCGCCGGCCGCGCACGCGCTCCAGCAGCCGCCGCTTGAACCTGGCTTCGAGCCCACGCACCTGCTGGCTGACGGCCGACTGCGTCACGAAGTTGCGCTCGGCGGCCTGCGAGAAACTCTTGGTCTCGACCAGATCGCAGAAGATTTTCAGCGTTTCGATTTGCATTGCTGTTAGCTATTAGCTGTTGGCTTAAGACTCATATACGTCGGGGCCGCCCGCCGAAGTTTTAGTTAAAAGCTAAAATAAGAATTCCTCAGATGCTTACCCTATATTTTTCATTTTATCTTATATCCGCGTTGAACTAAAATTGAGGACATCGGAGTAGGCCGATTATGGCCCAACAACTGACATCGGCGGTGGGGCAGTGCGGCGGCGGGGGCGAGCGCTTCGCGCCCGGGCTCACGCTCGGTGAGGCGCGCGCGCGGCTGTTCGCGCTCGGCGGGCTCGGGGACGACGGTGGCTACGGCGACGCCTGGGTGGTGTTGAAACTCTGGCGTATCCCCTTCGCGTTCCCGAACACGGACGGGCGTCGGCGGGCCGTCAGGTTCCATGACCTGCACCACGTCCTGACTGAGTACCCGACGACTTGGCGCGGCGAGTTTGAGATTTCGGCGTGGGAAATCGCGGGTGGCATCCGTCGTTACCGGGTCGCTTGGCTGCTCGACCTGCTCGGCTTCGCCTGCGGGCTCGTCGTCTTCCCGCGCGCCGTATATCGCGCTTTCGTGCGCGGCCGCCACAGCACGAACCTGTACGGCGACGTGTGGGACGAGTCGATACTCGCCCGCAGGGTCGGCGAGGTAAGGCGCAGGCTGAATCTGAACGGAGGAGAGGCGCGGGCGACGCGGGACGACAAGGTCTCGTTTGCCCTCTGGGGCGGCGTGAGCGTCCTGACGTACGTGGCGACCGGGGCGTTCATGTTCGCGCCGGCGCTGGCGCTCGTCGGGGTGCTGTGGCTATGGCTCGCGCGTTAGGTTCGGGCGCGTGCGCGGGGTTTTGGCGGACGATTGCTTTTCCGCGTCGCGTCGTTATAATCATGGCCGACCTACCAGACATCAACGTCACAACGCCGCGGCGCGCGAGCCGCAGAGGAGAGGCACTTCTGACATGGCCGTCCGTCTGAGCAGTACGTTCGTTTTCAGGAAGCTCCACCAGTTGACGGGCATCCTCCCGCTCGGCTTCTTCCTGCTGGAACACTTCTACACCAACTCGAAGGCGATGACCGGCCCGGCCGATTTCAACAACGCGGTCCGAGACCTTCAGTCGATCCCCTACGTGCTCTTCATCGAGATCGGCGGCATCTTCATCCCGCTCATCTACCACGCGGTCTACGGACTCTTCATCACGTGGGAGATGCGGCCGAACAACGTCTCGTACCCTTACCCGCGTAACTGGTTCTACACCATCCAGCGCATCACAGGGATGATTCTCTTCTTCTTCATCACGTTCCACGTGCTGAACTTCCGCTTCGGGCTCATCCCCGGCCTCAACGAAATCTCGGTGGCCGAGCACCCCGACCGCGCCTTCGCCATCGTCAGCGAGGAGTTCAAGAACAACGCCATCTTCCTCGTCTATCTCGTCGGCATCACCGCGACCGTCTGGCACCTCGCCAACGGGCTGTGGCTGTTCGCGGTGGACTGGGGCATCGTCATCGGCGAGCGCGCGCAACGCTACGCCGGCTACGCCTGCATCGCCTTCGGCCTGCTGCTGCTCGCCGTCGGCATCAACGCGCAGGCGGCCTTCAGGTGGGAAGGCGGACTCCTCAGACTGATAGGACTCGCATAACATGGCAAACAACGGCATACGCATAGCCATCGTCGGCGGCGGCCTCGCCGGGCTGGCCGCCGCAATGAAGATCGCAGAGGCCGGGCACTCGGTAGACCTCTTCTCGGTCGTGCCCGTCAAGCGCTCGCACTCGGTCTGCGCGCAGGGCGGCATCAACGGCGCGGTCAACACCAAGGGCGAGGGCGACTCGCCGTGGAAGCACTTCGACGACACGGTCTACGGCGGCGACTTCCTCGCCAACCAGCCGCCCGTGCAGAAGATGTGCGAGATGGCGCCCTCGATCATCTACCTTTTCGACCGCATGGGCGTCCCCTTCTCGCGCACGACCGAGGGGCTCCTCGACTTCCGACGTTTCGGCGGCACGCTCCACCACCGCACAGCCTTCGCGGGCGCCTCGACGGGCCAACAGCTTCTTTATGCTTTGGACGAGCAGGTGCGCCGGCACGAGGACACCGGCAAGGTGAAGAAGTACGAGCACTGGGAGATGCTCTCGCTCATCCAGGACGACCACGGCGTCTGCCGCGGGCTCGTGGCGATGGAGCGCGCGACGCTTGAGCTGAAGGCTTTCCCCGCCGACGCCGTCATCATCGCGACGGGTGGGCCGGGGCTCATCTTCGGCAAGTCTACGAACTCGATGGTCTGCACCGGCTCGGCCGTCTCGGCCTGCTACCAGCAGGGCGCGCGTTACGCCAACGGCGAGTTTATTCAAGTGCATCCGACTTCGATTCCGGGCGAGGACAAGCTGCGTCTGATGTCCGAGTCGGCGCGCGGCGAGGGCGGGCGCGTGTGGGTGCCGAAGACGCAGGGCGACAAGCGGCAGCCTTCGTCCATCCCCGAGTCGGAGCGCTGGTACTTCCTCGAAGAGAAGTACCCGGCCTACGGCAACCTCGTCCCGCGTGACATCGCGACGCGCGAGATTTTCCAGGTCTGCCTCGACGGCTTCGGCGTCTACGGCGAGAACCAGGTCTACCTCGACCTGACGCACATTCCGGCCGAGACCCTCGATAAGAAGCTCGGCGCGATTCTGGAAATCTACGAGATGTTCGTCGGCGACGACCCGCGCCACGTGCCGATGCGCATCTTCCCCGGCGTCCATTACTCGATGGGCGGACTGTGGGTTGACTACGAGCAACGGACGAACATTCCGGGCCTGCTCGCCGCGGGCGAGTGCGACTACTCGATCCACGGCGCGAACCGTCTGGGTGCGAACTCGCTCGTCAGTTGCGTCTACGGCGGCTTCGTCGCGGCGCCCGCCGCCATCGAGTTCGCCAAGAACGTCGAGCGCAACGGCGCCGACGGATCGAAGATTTACGAAGACGAGCTGAAGCGCCAGCAGGAGATCAACGCGGGACTGTTGAAGCAGACGGGCTCGGAGAATCAATATGTCATCCACGACGAGATGGGCAAGTGGATGACGGACAACGTGACGGTTGTCCGCTACAACGACAAGCTGAAGGCGACGGATGAGAAGCTGTTGGAGCTGATCGACCGTTACCAGCACATCTCGCTCAACGACTCGAACATGTGGGCGACGCACGCGGTGCCGCACGCGCGCCAGCTCTACAACATGCTGCAACTGGCGCGCGTCATCACGCTCGGCGCGCTGAACCGCAACGAGTCGCGCGGCGCGCACTACAAGCCTGACTTCCCCAACCGCGACGACGAGAATTTCCTGAAGACGACCATCGCCGAGTTCTCCGGCGAAGGCCCGGTCTTCTCCTGGGAGGCGGTGGACGCGGGGCTCATCGAGCCGCGCAAGCGCGACTACACGAAGGGCAAGCAGAAGGCGCAGGCCGCGAGCGGAGGACAGGCCGAGCAGTCGCCGACGAAAGACGGCGCCGCGCAGGTTCCCGCCTCCGGCTGGGAGCAGCGGCCGCCCAACACCTCCGGCCCCGCGACGTGGGGTCAGAAGAAGGAGGCCGTAGACAACGCCGTCGCCGGCGAGACGACCCCGCGCCCCGAGCGCGGCGACTCGATTGACGAAGCAGGGGGCAAGACCGAGAAGCAATAAGGACTCAACACGAAGGGACGCCGACGCCCCGTTCAGGTGAAGACGATGTCAACGCTAACGGTCACACACGTGACACCTGAAGAGTACCTCGCCGCCGAGAGGTTATCGGAAACCAGAAGCGAGTACTTGGACGGAGGTGTCTACCCGATGACCGGCGCGAGCTTTAACCACGGCAGGATAGTCATCAATGTTGCCACCGAGTTACTCCTTCAGCTACGTGAACGTGATTGCGACGTACTGGCATCAGATATGAAAGTCCGGCTGCAAGGGTCTAGGAAGTTTTTCTATCCTGATGTCTGCGTCATATGCGGCGACCCGCAGTTTCATGACGAGCGGACGGACATCATCACTAACCCCGCTCTCGTCATCGAAGTGCTCTCGCCGAGCACAGAGGCTTTCGACCGCGGGGCGAAGTTTCAGGCTTACCGGACGATTGAATCGCTGAAAGAGTACCTGCTTGTCTCGCAGGGGACTCCGCTGATTGAGCAATACGTGAGAGGCGACGACGGGAAGTGGACTTTAACTGCTGTCGCGGGCCTTGAGAGTACGCTTACGCTGCCTTCAATCGAATGCACGTTGAACCTGGCAGCAGTCTATACAAGGGTGGAGTTTTAATTCATGAGCGCAGAAGCAAAATCGGAGCAGCACGTGCCGGGTCTCAGGAACCCGCCGCGGGAGGTCGTCCTGCGTATACGTCGGCGGGACAAGCAGGACGGGCCGGCGCGTTGGGAGGAGTTCGCGCTCCCCTATCGGCCGAACCTCAACATCATCTCCTGCCTGATGGATATCAGGAAGAACCCGGTCACGCGCGACGGCACGAAGACGACGCCGCCCGTCTGGGAGATGAACTGTCTGGAGCAGGTCTGCGGCATCTGCACGATGGTCATCAACGGGCGCGCGCGCCAGTCCTGCTCGGCGCTCGTCGATAACCTCGAACCGCACAAGCCCATCACTCTGGAGCCGATGTCGAAGTTCCCGAACGTGCGCGACCTCGTCGTAGACCGCTCGGAGATGTTCGACCACCTCAAGCGCGTCAAGGCGTGGATCGAGATCGACGGCTCGTACGACCTCGGCCCCGGCCCGCGCATGTCGCAGGAGGACGTGGCCGAGCGCTACGCCTACTCGCGCTGCATGACGTGCGGCTGCTGTCTGGAAGCCTGCCCACAGTACGGCGACGGCAACTACATCGGCCCGCAGGCCATCGCGCAGGTGCGTTTGATGAACATGCACCCGACGGGCCAGATCACGCGCGACGAGCGGCTCTCGGCCCTCACCGGCGACGACGGCATCACCAACTGCGGCAACGCGCAGAACTGCGTCCGCGCCTGCCCGATGTCGCTCCCGCTCACTAAAGCCATCTACGAGGAGAACCGCGAGACGGTCGTCCACGGCCTCTTTGGCTGGCTCAGAAAATAGCTTCCGGAAAGAGTTTAATCACCGCAGACACGCAGGCGCGGCTTGAAGCAATCTTGCTTCAAGCCGCGCCTGCGTGTCTGCGGTGGTTAAGCTTATTCGGGCGGGCCTTTGTACATGAGAGGCGGGGGCGCGGCTGGCCCGCTCCCCCGCCGGTGTGTCCCGTGTCTTTAGGGCTTCGTGGACTCTTTGCGCTTGCGCGTCAGGCCCGTCTTACGTTCGCTGTCGCGCGTGTAGCCGAGCGCCGCGTAGAGCGCGCTGTCGGCGCCTTCGGTCGGGTCGGCGCGGACGCCGTTGACGACGAGCTGGATTTTGTCCGCGGTGGCGTCGTCCGCCGCGTCGCGGTCGGCCATCGCCTGCACGAGCTTATCCTGTAGCTCGGCGATGAGCGCCCGCGTCGTCTTCGAGGGCGCCGTCGCCGCCTCGAACTGTGCGAGCGTCATCCCGCCGAACGCCTTGTCCGGCGTGAGCGTGCGCCAGGCATTGGTGGTGCGTTCCAGTCTCTCTTCGATGTCTTTCGGACGTGCCACTGTCAGGAGTCCTTTCTGTGCGCGCGTGGCGCACGGCGCTGGGGGCTGTCTGTGGCGTGCTGGTGAGGCACGGAGATGCGTTACGTCGGACGGCCGCGGCGGAGTCGAAGCTACCCCTTGCTTCCCCTTGTCGTGAGTGTCGCGGTCGCGTTATCCCTCTTGACGCGCGTCGGACGGGAGAGACCCTCTGTGTTCGACTTTCGACGCTGTGACGTTCCCGCCCGGGCGCGCGATTTTAGTCCCCTGCGCAGGTGTTTTCAAGCATTTTTTCACGCCGTAGAGGCTTTACAACGCCCTGTAAAGTCTCTGCAAGGCGCCGCTCAAGCCTTGCGGGGCGTTGCAAAGCTTCTGCAACGCGTTGCAAAGCTTCTGCGGCGCACGGCAAGGCTTTTACGGCGCGTTGTAAAGCTTCTGCAACGCACGGTAAAGGTCTTGCGCCGCGTTGCAAAAGCTTTGCAGAGGGCTGTTGAGCTTTTACCGCCCGTTGTTAAAGCAATGCGGAGCGTTGTAGAGCTTCTGCGGTGCGATGTTCGGTGCGTCCTAACGTTCGTCGGACTCTGTGTTGAGGAGGGCAACGGTCGCGCCCCAGCCGCCGGCCTCGGGCGGAGCGTCGCTGAAGTGTTCGACGAAGGGCGTGCGCGCGAGCACTTTGCGGACGGTCTCGCGCTGCACGCCGATGCCTTTGCCGTGGATGATGCGTACCTGTCGGAAACCTTTGAGTCGGGCTTCGTGCAGGTACTCTTCGACGACGGCGTGCACCTCGCGCGGCGGGATGGAGTGCAGGTCGAACACGTCCCTTATCTCCAAGCGCACAGGCTCGGGGAAAGGGTCGAACGGGTCGAGCCCGTCAGCGACCTCTTCAACTTCCGTGGGCGGCGCGTTGGAACGCCCGCGGCGCTCGCGCGGCGCGAGCCAACGGCTTAGACGTGCGAAGAGTCTCATAAGAAATCTTTTCGTTGACGGACATTGGATGCGAGTGTAAATTCTGCGCAGAGTCACAGCACCGAGCGGTTAGCTTTCGCTGCTCGCACCGAAGTCTCCACCGCTCACTCTTCTTAAACCAGTCGAAAGACCCACGTAGTCAGAACGTCTCATGGCCTTCGTTGCAACAGACTGCCACGTCTTTACAGTAGCCGGGCCGTCATAAACACCTTTCCGCCACACGCTCACACACGTCTGAGCCGGAGACACATTATGACAAAGAGAAGGCGCCTTCCAATCTTCCTCCTCCCCATTCTCCTCCTGACCTTGCAGCCGTGCTTCGGGCTCCCTAACAAAGGGATGCTCTCGAAGGCCCCGACGTGGGAGGCCGCAAGCACCCTTCGGGGGCACATCGACGCCGCCGCGCTGGCCGCGCCCCCTAACGACAACTTCGCCGACGCCACCTCCGTCAACGGCAACAACGGCTCCGTCAACGGCACCAACGTTGACGCTACCAAAGAGACCGGCGAGCCGAACCACGCGGGTGTGAACGGCAGCACCTCCATCTGGTTCCAGTGGCAGGCACCCTCGCCCGGCACCCTGACCGTAACGACCGCGGGGAGCAACTTCAATACGACGCTGGCCGTCTACACCGGCACGGCCGTCAACGCTCTGACGGCTGTCGGGAGCAACGACGACGTGAGCGGCTCCAACCAGACGAGCAGCGTGCCCGTCAGCGTCAACGGCGGGAACATCTACCGCATCGCCGTGGACGGCGCCAACGGCGCAACCGGGAACGTCACGCTCAACTGGAGCTTTACCACGTCCTGTACTTACAGCTTCTCACCCTCTTCAGGCGGGGTCGCGGCCGACGCGACCACGAGCACCGTCAACGTGAATACACAGGCCGGGTGCCCCTGGACAGCTGTGAGCAACAACAGTTACCTCACCGTGACCAGCGGCGCTTCGGGCACCGGCCCCGGCCTTGTCACTTACTCGCTCACCGCCAACCCGAGCACGTTTGCGCGCCCCGCCACGCTGACCATCGCCGGCCTAACTTATAGCATCACCCAGACGGGCAGACAGGTGACGCTCAGCCCCGACTCCTACAACGTGAACGAGACGACCGGGAAGGTCACGCTCAACGTGTATCAGACGGGCGACCCTGTGACGCCCGTGTCGGTCGATTACGCGACCGCGGACGGGACAGCGAGCCGTCTGAAGGACTACACGCAGGCGGTCGGGACGCTCGCCTTCGCCGTCGGCGAAAAGACGAAGACCGTGACGGTCTTCGTCACCAACGACGCGTTCGCGGAGCCGGACGAGAACTTCACGTTCACGGTCTCAAGTCCTACGAACGGGACTTTCAACGCCAACGTCACTATCCAGAGCGACGACGCCAACGACGGCCCCAACCCCGTCGGCGACGCCGCCTTCGACGCGGACTTCTTCGTCCGACAGCACTACATCGACTTCCTCGGACGCGAGGCCGACCCCGTGGGGCTCGCCCACTGGACGAACGAGATTACGCAGTGCGGCCCGGACGTGTCGTGCAGGAACGTGAAGCGCGTCAACGTCTCGGCCGCCTTCTTCCTCTCCATCGAGTTCCAGAACACGGGCTTTCTCGCCTATCGCATTTTTAAGGCGGCCTACGGCGACGCGACCTCGCCGAACGTCGCGGGCACCGTCCCCGTCATCCGCATCAGCGATTTCCTGGCCGGCACGCAGCGCCTCGGCAAAGACCTCATCGTCGGACAGACGGGCTGGGAGCAGCAGCTCGCGGCCAACAAGGCGGCATACGCTCTTGAGATCGTACGGAGCGCCCGCTTCCAGGCGGCCTTCCCCTTCACGATGACCGCGGGGGAGTACGTCGATAAGCTCCGCGCAAACACCGGCTCGGCGCTCTCGCAGGCCGAGTACGACCAGCTCGTCGCGGAGATGGCCACGAACAACACTTCGACGGAGGCGCGGCGTGCCTCCGTGCTCCGCAAGGTCGCCGAAGACGCCGACCTCCAGACCGCCGAGTTCAACCGCGCCTTCGTGCTGATGGAGTATTTCGGCTACCTGCGCCGCAACCCCGACGAAGCGCCCCAGCCGGGGCTCGACTACTCCGGATGGAAGTTCTGGCTCGACAAGCTCGAAGAGTTCAACGGCAACTACGTCCGGGCCGAGTTGGTGAACGCCTTCATCACCTCGCTCGAATACCGCCAGCGGTTCGGGCCTTGAGCCCGTACACACGACCTTCGACTCCGAAGCCCGCGCGCGCCCGAACGCGTGCGGGCTTTTCCGTGCGCGAAGTTCCGAAAGCCGTACGCGCGCCGCATCGTGGCCGCCCGCGGATAGTACCTACCTTGACACGCGTCGGAGGCGCTCGTTACACTCGCGCTCTTCCAACACCGAGAGAAGTGCGCGCCGGCTGTCACGCGCGACACTGCGCCCGCGCGTCAACTTATGCCTTAATTCCGCGCAAGTACGCTCTATTGAAACCGAATTGTACGCGACGAAAGGAGAGAGAGAGATGGGCAAGAGAAACAAGATCACGGTGGTCGGCGCCGGCAACGTCGGCGCGACGGCCGCCCACTGGCTGGCGAGCAAGGAACTGGGCGACGTGGTGCTCGTGGACATCGTCGAGGGCATGCCGCAGGGCAAGGCGCTCGATCTCGCGCAGGCCGCGCCGATTGAAGGGTTCGACGTCGAAGCTCGTCGGCTCGACCAACGACTACTCGCTGACGGCCGGACTCCGACGTGGTCATCATCACCTCGGGGCTCCCGCGCAAGCCCGGCATGAGCCGCGACGACCTTCTGAAGACCAACGCCGGCATCGTGTCGAGCGTCGTCGACGAGGTCGTCAAGTACTCGCCCGACTCCATCCTCATCATCGTCTCGAACCCGCTCGACGCGATGTGCCAGGTGGCATTCAAACGTTCGGGCTTCCCCAAGCACCGCGTCATCGGCATGGCCGGCGTGCTCGACTCGGCGCGCATGCGCTGCTTCCTCGCCGAAGCTCTGGACGTGTCGGTCGAGAACGTCACGGCCTTCGTCCTCGGCGGCCACGGCGACACGATGGTGCCGCTGCCGCGCTACTCGACCTGCGCCGGCATCCCCGTCACCGAACTTATTCCGAAGGACCAGCTCGACGCCATCGTCAAGCGCACGGCCAACGGCGGCGCCGAGATCGTCGGGCTCCTCAAGACCGGCTCGGCCTACTACGCGCCGTCGGCGGCGGCCGTCGAGATGACCGAGGCCATCCTCAAAGACAAGAAGAAGATTCTGCCCTGCGCCGCCTACCTCGAAGGCGAGTACGGCATCAACAACCTCTACGTCGGCGTGCCCTGCAAGCTCGGCGCCCGCGGCCTCGAGCAGATCATCGAGATCAACCTGACGGCCGAAGAGCGCATCGCCCTGCAGAAGAGCGCCGCCTCCGTGCAGGAGCTGGTCGACGTGCTCGGCATTTGACGAGGTCAGACACCGCCCGCGGAGAACAGCTGTGTTGCATTATGTCTGCAAGCTGTGTCGCTGTGTCTGCGGTGACACTGATCCCTAATTCCTTTACGAGGTTGCGCCTTTCGATTCGGTTGAAACTCAATCGTGAAAGCCATTACTTTAATCCTCCTTCTCTCTCACTCGTTCAGGCGTCACCCAGCAACAGCAATCCGCTGGTTCAACTCGTCCCGAAGTTCCCCCTCCCTAACAGCGGCCTGCGGCTCGAACGGCAGACAAGGCCGGGCGCGTTCCTCGACGTGCTCGGGCGCAGGTAGCGCGGTCTTCGGCTATGAGCACCGGCAGCTCGAAGCGTGGGCTTACCCCGTCCAGATTCTCGACCAGTTCGAGCTCTCGTTCCGCTCAAAGGCTACCCGCTCGAATTCCGCGGCGCGGACGTGGCCGCACTCATTGACGTGCGACCCGAGTCGACGACCATCACCTACTCGCACGCGGCCTTCACCGTCCGTCAGACACATCTTCGCGCCGCTCGACGAGCCGGGCGTCATCATGCTGCTCGACGTTGACTCGGCGCTGCCGCTGTCGTCGTCACGGCGCGCTTCCGCCCGCGCCTGCGTCTGATGTGGCCGGCGGGCTCGGCGACCCCTTCGCTTTCCTGGGACGAGAAGCAACGCGCCTACTTCATCTCGGAGAGGCGGGGCGTTCGCCGGCATGGTGGGGAGCCCCGCCGCGCGCGACGTCTCGGTCATGCCCTATCAGGAGGAGCCGCGCGACGTGCCCGCGCAGTTCCTTTGGACGTGCCCACCGCGGAGTTGAAGTCGAGCTTCGTCCCCGTCATCATCGCCGGGAGCGTGAAGGGGCGCGAGGACGCGCGCGCGACCTACGCGCGTCTGCTCGCGCTCGGCGCGCACGCTGTACGAGAAGAACGTCGCGCACTACCGCGCGCTGCTCGTAGAGACGACCGAGGTTTCGACACCCGACGCGCGCATCAACGAGGCGTTCCGCGTGGTCGAAGGTCGGCATCGACAAGGGTTCGTCGAGAACCCTCTGCTCGGGCGCGGGCTCGTCGCGGGCTTCCGCACGGCGGGCGAGTCGGAGCGGCCGGGCTTCGCTTGGTTCTTCGGGCGCGACGCGCTCTGGACGGCGTTCGCGCTCAATTCCTACGGCGACTTCGAGGGCGCGCGCGCGGCGCTCGACTTCCTGAAAAAGTTCCAGCGCGCCGACGGCAAAATCCCGCACGAGATTTCGCAGAGCGCGAGCGCTCGTCCCATGGTTCGACAGACTACCCTTACGCGTGGGCGAGCGCCGACGCCACGCCGCTCTACGTCATCGCGCACGCAGACTACCTGCGCGCGAGCGGCGACGTCGCATACCTTCGCGCCAACCGGGAGTCGATTCTCAAAGCCTACCGCTTCACACGCGCGACCGACACGGACGGCAACGGGCTCATCGAGAACACGAGCTTCGGCCACGGCTGGGTCGAGGGCGGCTCGCTCTACCCTCCGCACGAAGAGATTTACATGCAGGGGCTCTGGGCCGAGGCGCTCGCGGCGTCGTGGAGATGGCCAGGCTGTTGGACGACGAGAGGCTCGCCGCCGAGGCCAGCGCGAGTGCGGCCGAACGATGGCGCGCGCAGTCGAGCAGACCTACTGGCTCGAAGAGCGCGGACTACTATGCCTTCGCCACCAACGTCCCGCGCGCCGAGCCACGCGAGGCGGAGCAAGGGCCCGAACCGCGAGCGCCGGCAGCAGCGCATGAACGAGACAGGACAAGTCGAAGCTCTATGAAGAGGACACGGTGATGCCCGCCGTCCCGCTCTGGTTCGAGCGTGCTTGAGGACGAGCGCGCGCAGGGGCAGATCGACCACCTCGGGGGCGCGCGGCTGGCGACCGACTGGGGCGCGCGCATCCTCTCCGACGACAGCCGGCTCTACGATCCGCTCTCGTATCACAACGGCTCGGTCTGGCCGCTCTTCACCGGCTGGGCGAGCATGGGCGCTTACCGATACGGGCGGCCGCGGTCGGGCTTCAGGCGCTGATGTCGAACGTGCTGCTGCGCGGCAGGGTGCGCTCGGCTACATGACCGAGCTTCTGTCGGGAGACTTCAACGCGCCCTTCGGCCGCTCTTCACACCATCAGGTCTGGTCGGAGGCGATGACGTTGTCACGCCGCTCGTGCGCGGGCTGCTGGGCGTCGAGGTCTCGGCTTCGGCCGACGGTCAGATTCGCGCCGCGGCTTCCCGGCCGACTGGCCTTCGGTCGCGGTGCGACGTCTGGGGCCGGCGCTGCACACGTTCGACCTCCTGCTTGCGCGCGGCGGAGGAGAGCTGCGCGATCCACGTGAGCTTCGCCGAAGGGGCTGACGAAGCGGGCGACCGACTTTCAAGTTCGTGTTCGCACCCGCGCTCCCGCTCGACGCGCGTGTTAAGGCCGTCGAGGTCGGCGGCAGGCCCGCCAGTTTAGAGTCGAACGGATGGGCGACACGCAGTCCGTCATCTTTGAGGCCGTCCAGAGCCGCGCCACATCGTCGACGCCTTGAAGACGTTGAATGCGTCGTCAAGTACGAAGAGGGCACGGACGTTTACGTCGGCGCGAGGCGCCGCGGCCGGGCGACGCCAACACGGGGCTGCGCGTGCTCCGCTCTCGCGCCGAGCGGAAACTGCGCTGCGGCTTCTGCTCGAAGGCGTCGGCGGGCCGCGACTACAGTCTTAACGTAAGAAGTTCGAGGCCGGTCGGGCTGCCGAGTGTGGGCAGCGTTGAAGGCGTCACGCTGACCATGAGTTCGGCCGCGACTGTGAGCGTCAGGTTCTCCGGCGAGCCGGGCCGCTACGTGAGGCGCGAGGTGTCGCTGCTTCTCGGCGGGCGCACACCCGCGCGGAATTGAGCCGGACATCGGCTGCGCCGCGCCGCCGCTTCGTGTCATAATGTGTTTCGCACCCGATGGATGACAAAGCGCATGAGAGGGAGACTTCTGAAGTCTTTGGCGGAGGACGTGGCCGAGACGGCTTCGTACCTGCGCGAGCTTGGCGTGGAAGGGCTGGAAGGGCTTGACGTACAGTCCCTCGAAGCACCCACGCGCAAGCACGATGAGAGCGTCAGGGTGCCGGCTCCCGTCTCTGCCGCGCTCAGGCGTAACGCGATGGCAGAGCGGCCCGCGAACGCTTTGCCGCCGCCGCAGAGACCGCTCCCCCCGCCTCCCCCTCAAACGAGTCAGGCCACGAGGCCACAGCCCGCGGGTGCGTCCCTACCGCCCCCGCTACAAACTCAAGCGGAGATGCCCAAGAGACCCGTCCGTAAGCCTTCACCCGAGCCGCCCGCGCCGCGCGAGACGCTCTTCGGCGACATCACGCCGCAGGACGAACTCAGCCTCGGCCAACCCGGCGAGACCTTCGAGGACATACGCGCCGACATCGGCGAGTGCGTCCGCTGTCCGCTCCATCAGGGGCGCACGCACATCGTCCACAGCGAGGGACAGCCGACCGCGCGTCTCATGTTCGTCGGCGAGGCGCCGGGCGCCGACGAGGACGCGAGCGGAAGACCCTTCGTCGGACGCGCGGGCCAGCTCCTCAACAAGATCATCGAGGCCATCGGCCTCAAGCGCGACGACGTGCTCATCGGCAACGTCAACCGCTGCCGCCCGCCCGGCAACCGCACGCCGACGACCGACGAGGCGCACACGTGCAAGCCCTTCCTCCTGCGCGAAATCAACATCGCGCGCCCCGACGTGATAGTCGTCCTGGGCAACACCGCGATGAAGAACCTGCTCGACACGAAGGAGGGCATCACGCGCCTGCGCGGCCAGTTCCAGGACTACCGCGGCATCAAGGTCATGCCCACCTTCCACCCCGCGTACCTTCTGCGCGACCCCTCGAAGAAGCGCGAGGTCTGGGACGACATGAAGAAGGTGCGCGACTACCTCAACGAGACAAAGAAGCAGTAGACGTTATGCAGGACTCACTCTTCAGCGGGCAGAGCCCGAGCCGACCGAGACGGTCGAAGAGGTCAACGAAGAGCTTCTGCAGCGCGCGAAGCGTCTGCCGGAGTTCAAGGAGCGCATCTTCATCTTCGGCGAAGGGCCGGTCGGCGCGAAGGCCGCGGTCGTCGGCGAATCGCCCGGCCCGCCGGACATCGAAGCGGGGCGCCCCTTCATGGGGCCGGCCGGGCAGATGCTCGAACGCATCCTCTCAAGCATCGGCCTCGCGCGCTCCGACTGCTACCTGACGAACGTCGTCAAGGTCATCAGCCAGGGCGACGAGCTTACGCCCGAGTGGCTCTCCCTCTTCACGCCCTACCTCCACCGCGAGCTGGCCGCGGCGCGACCGCGCGTCATCATCGCCTTCGGCAACACCCCGACGCGCGCCCTGCTCCGCACGAAGAAGCCCATCTCGCAGATGCGCGGCGAGTTCCACGACTACGACGGCACGCCCCTCATGCCGACCTTCAACCCTGCCTACCTCCTCCGCGACCCGACCAAGAAGCGCGAGGTCTGGGAGGACATGAAGATGATTCGCGCCCGCCTCGCCTCCGGCTGAAACGTTCCGGAAAAAGATTAACCACCGCAGACATGGAGGCACGGCTTGAAGAGGATTTACTCAACAAGCCGTGCCTCCGTGTCTGCGGTGGTTAATTGTTTCTGAGAGGCGCGGCGACAGTCATAGTCGCCGCGCCTCCAACGGCGTGACTATTGCCCGCAGTCGGCCGCCGTCTCGTTGGTGATCGTCCAGATGGCGGCGCCGCCGCAGTTGACCGGCACCGAGAGGAAACAGCCGTCGCCGTCCTCCGCCACGACCTTGACCTGCGCCTGCGAGCAGGTCACGCCCTCGACGTTGAAGGACTGGCCGGGGGCGATGACCGAGCCGTGGAGCTGCTCCGGCCCCCAGTCGTCCGCCTCCACGGGCGACAGGTAGAGGTGGACGATCTGGCGGCCGGAGCCGTTCACCACGTTGATCGAGTTAGACCGCGCACGCGCACTCGAAAGCAGCGGCAGCGCCGCGAGGACGCAAAGGGCGGTCATCAGGACGAAGGGACGGCGGGCAAAGCGCCTGACTTGTGAGTCTCTCATCTCAAACTCCTTTCGTATCGTTGAAGCGGGTCCGGGCCCCGCACCGAAGTTGTCGGCGGGCCGCGCCATATTCCGGCGCGGCCCTGCGCTATGCCGGCCGCTCACGGCCCGCAGCTGCCATTCACCGTGTAATGCACGCCGCTGTCGATGGGCGTCGAGCCCGGGTTGTGCGGCACGACGATCTTGACCGTCTTCCTGCCGATGTTGCCCGTCGAGTCCTTGACCGCGAACGTGACGGTGTAGACGCGGCCGTTGCCGCCGCCGTCGCGCTCGGCGCGCACCTGGAACGACTTGCAGTTGGCGGCGATGACGATGTCGTTTGTCGTGTTGCCGTCGCCATTGCCGTTCTCGATCTCGTCGCTCGTGATCTTCTCGACGACGACGCTGGAGACGCCGAGCGACGTGTTGCAGCTATCGGTCACGCCCGTCACGAAGTCCGTGACGTTAAAGCTCACGTACTTGTGGTTGGCGGGCCAGAGCGAGGGCGCCAGGCTGTTGACCGTGATGACCGGGGCACCAGTGTCCACGACTATGACCGTGCGCGTCTTCGGAGTCGCGTTGTTGCCGGAGTCGTCCGTCGCGTTGTAGGTCAGCGTGTAGGTGCCGGGCACGTTGGTGTTGACCGAGCCCGAGAGGACTCGACGGGCACGCTCGTGTCACACGAGTCGCTGGCCGTCGCGCCCGGGTCGATGAAGGTCGAGTGGCACTCAACCGTCATCGGGTTGGCCCCGTTGACCGTGATGACCGGCGCGACGGTGTCGACCACCGTCACCGTGCGCGTCTTCGGCGTGGCGGCGTTGCCCGAGGCGTCCGTCGCGTTGTAGGTCAGCGTGTAGACGCCGGGGACGTTCACGTTAACGGAGCCGCTGACGTTGACCGGGATGCTCCCGCCGCAGTTGTCCGAGGCGGTCGCGCCGGGGTCGGTGAACGACGTGTGGCACTCGACCGTGATCGAGGCCGAGCCGTTGAGAGTGATGACCGGCGGGGTCGCGTCGTTGACCGTGACGGTCTGCTGGCACGAGGCGGAGTTGCCCGCCGAGTCGGTGGCCGTCCAGGTGATGGTCGTCGTGCCCTTCGGGTAGGGCGCGTTCAAAGGCTGCGCGTCGCTGCGTACGCCGTTGACGGTGACGTTCGGGTCGTTGTCGTTGACCGTGGGCGTCCCGACGTTGACCGTCGCGTCGCAGGAGTTCGGCGCGGTCGTCGTCGTGATGTTCGCCGGGCAAGCGATGGTCGGCGTCTGGCCGTCGTTGACCGACACGTTGAAGCTGCACGAGGCGGGCGAGCCGATGCCGTTCGTCGCCGTGCATTGCACCGTCGTCGTGCCGGCGGGGAAGGTGTGCGGCGAGGTGATGCTGGTCGCGCCGATCTTGCAGTCCACGGTCGGGGCCGGAGTCCCGCCCGCCGTGACCGAGAAGGCGACGGAGGCCGAGAACTGACCCGGGTCGGTGTTAACGCTGATGTTGGCCGGGCAGGAGATGGTCGCGGGCGAGCCGACCGGCGTCACCGTCGGGTCGCCGAACGCGCCCGTGTCCGGGTCGTCGGTCACGACGGGCGCGAAGTTGCCGCCCGTGACGGTGCCCTGGTTCGAGACCTGCGTCGCGTTGAAGGGTGTGTCGATGGTCACCTGGAAAGTAATGGTCATCGACTTGCCCGCGGGCAGCGTGCCGATGTTGACGTTGATGGTCTCGCCCGAGAAGAACGGCGCCGGTGCGGCCGCATACGCGGGGGACGCCTCGCGCGCCGGGCGCACGAACGGGTCGCTCAAGGAAGAGCCGAGCACGACCTCTCCGGCCGCATTGCGGTACGAGAGACCGCCCGTCGCCAGCTTCCAGTTCACGCGCCACGCGTCCAGACCCGGCAGCACCTCGGAGAGGTAACCGGAGCCGAGCGCGGCCTTCGACGCCGGGCCGTTGAGCGCCGCGAGGTATTCTGTACGCGCGTTCGTGCGGAACAACGCCAGCGGCGGCGCGGCGCAGGTGACGCCGAACTGCGGCGTGCCCGTGGTCGTGACGGTCGCGCCGTTGTTGGCCGTCGCCGCCGCCGCCGCGCTCGCCTGCTCGACGTTGAGCGTGCCGGCCGACTCGTTGATGGCGAGCACGCCGGAGGCGCCGCCCGCGAGCGTGTTGCCGTTCACGTCGAGGCACAGGATGCTCGTCGCGGTGAGCGTATCAACGCGCAACTCCGCGACGACGTTGGAGGTGTTTGTGTCGATGTCGTTGCCGGTCACGGTCGCGTCCGTCGTCGCGCTGTTCTGGTCGCGGATGAGAACGCCGGGCGTGTTGAGCGCGCTGCCCGAGCCGCCGTTGCCGTTGCGCACCGTGTTGCCAGAGAAGTTCAGGTTGAGACTCTTCCCGTTGTTGTTGCGGTTTTCAATGCGCACGCCACTCTCACCACCGGCACTCAAAGCCGTGCCGATGCCGACGCGGGCGGCGTTTGTCCCGACCGTGTTGTTCGTAACCTTCGCGTTGTAGCTGGCGCCGTTGAAGATGCTGCCGGTGTCGAGGAAGATGCCGGCGCGCTGAATGTTCGACAACTGGTTGCCGTCGATGACAATGGTGCCGGAAGCGTTGGTGTTGTCGTCCATGAACACGTCGATGCCGCGGCGGCCGATACACGGGAGTGCCCCGCAGGTGCCGGCGACGCTGGTGCCGATGTTCTGGATGACGTTGTTCGTGATGTTGACGGAGAGCGCGTTACCGGCCAGCGTAGCGTCGCCGTTGATGTCGATGACGCCAGCCGTGTCTGACTGTGTCCGTGCCACGTTGTCGAACGTGTTGCCGTCGATCAGAACAGTTGACTTGCCGCCCTCAGTGGTGGAGGCGTGTACGGTGTTCGCGCCGTTCGTCGGCGAGTTCTGGAAGGTCGAACTCTGCACCGTCAGGTTAGCCGTGGCCGTCGAACCCACGTTATCACCGGCCCTGCTCGCGATGGCGGGGCCGAGGATGTTCTGGAAGGTCGAGTTGCCGTTAACGACAAGCGCCGTGTTGGCGTTGTCACGCGCGGAGACGACGATGCCGTTGCCGCCCGAAGTCGAGTCGGCGAACAGACTGTTGCTGACCGTCATCGTCATCGCGGCCGCGGCGTTGTTGATGAGACGCAGGCCGTCGCGCCCTGAGACGTTAAAGTTCTGGACATTCGTGTTCGTCAGGCTGTTGGTGCCCGAGAGGTTGATGCCCTGGATGCCGCTGCCGCCTGTGCCGGCCGCGCCCGTGGCGTCCACGCCGGGGAAGTTGATGGCGACGCCCGTCAGCGAGACGTTCGCGGAGTTGCGCGCGTCAACGCAGTCGTTGCCGCAGTTCGTGAGCGCGCCGCCGTTGAGGGCGAAGCTGCCCGTGTTATTAGAGAGGAAGATTGCGTCGCCGTCGCCGTCCGTTTCGGGGATGAGGTTACTGTCGGCGTCGGCCTGTGCGATGGTCTGGTTCGAGTCGCTGATGGTCGCGCTCGCGAAGGAGACGGCCGCGGAAGAGTTCTTCACGCTGATGCCGTAGCCGCCCGCAGCGCCCGTGTTCGGGATGGTCGTCGCGCCGAAGGCGATGACGCCGCCGACGGTGTCGAGCACGATGCCGGTCGTGCCGCGGCCGTTGATGTTCGTCGTGCCGCCGGAGAAGTTGGAGCCGACGGCGATGTTGGTCAACTCAACGCCCGGCGTGGCGCTGCCGGTGGAGCTGAGACTCTGGAAGCTGGCTTGAAGCTGACCGTTGTCGAGGTCGAGCGCCGGGCCGGTCGAATTGACGGTCGTGTCGGCCACGGCGAGCGTGCCGAAGGCAGTGCCGGAGATGCCCGTCCCGGCGCTGTTCTGGATGGTGACGCCGCGGATCAGGTTGTTAGTCGAGATGCTGATGCCGCTCGTGCCGCCGATGACGGGGTTCGCGCCGCCGGTGGCGGGCAAAGGGGCGCTGTACGACGGGGGCGTCAGGCCGGTGACGGTCGCCAGAGAGGCAGTCGAGCCCTGTCCGATGAGCGCCTGACCTGAGAGCAGAGAGAGTCCACCCGTGTACGGGCCGCTGTAGAGGAAGATGTTGTCGTTCGGCTGGTCGGCCGCGACGGCGTCGAAGCTGCCGGGGCCGGTCAGCGCGTTGAAGGGCGAGGTCAGGCGGCCGTCGCCGCCCGAAGCGGCCGAGGCGTCCACGAACCAGATCATGCCCGCGACGTTGACCGTGACGGTCGCCGTGTTGCTCGGGGCGCTCGCGCCGTTGATGGTGTAGGTGAACGTGTCCGCGCCCTCGAAACCCGCGGGCGGGTTGTAGCTGAAGCTGCCGTTGGCGTTGATGGTCACGTCGCCGCCGTTGGCGCTCGTCGTCGTGCCGGCGACGGCCGTGACGGGGCCGCCGTCGGGGTCGGAGTCGTTGCTGGTCAGGTCGCCAGCGCCGTCGGGGACGTTGATCTGGACGTTGCCGATAGCCGAGTACGTATCGTCAATCGCTACGGGCGTCGTCGTGATGGAGCCGGGGACGAAGGTCGTGTTGGCGTCAACCGTGTCGTTGAAGACGACTCCGGTGGCATCGGTGCCGCTGTTGTTAATCTGGACGGTGTAGGTGATGGTGGCGCCGGGGGCGGCGTTGCCGTCGTTGTCGGGGTCGGGGAACGCGTCCTTTTTGGTGGCCGTGATTAGAGGGGCGAAGGCGAAGGCCGCGGGTTGGGCAGTTGCGCGGGGGGCAGGGGCTGGCGCGCTCGCGCTGCCCGCGCTGAAGGCCCCTGGAACGAGGGGCGTCAGGAGCGAGGCGGTGATTGCCAATGAAAGAAAAGTTGCGAGGCGAGACTTCCGAGGGAAAGCGAGCCTAGATGCTTTCAATTTCATGGATTTCTCCTACAGGGGTTGGTGGTTAGGGGTTCCCTCACAAACCAGGGCATGGCGGAGGGAGGTTGGGACAGCGTGGATTCAACTGATACCTGCGTGGATTCAACTGATATCTGCGTGGAGGTGAACTGCGGTAGAACTACTCCGTCGCGGGACGAGGGCTCTGAAAAGAATTTTTGTGGCGCGGAGACTTTATACCCTCTCGGCAAACTGGTCAATATCGGAATTGGCACCAACGTCCCGCACGCCGCGGCACGCCCGGCCCCGCTTCAACTTTTCGACGATTCACGCTAACGTAAGCGTTGTGCCGCGCCGCACAGCTTCCCCGCCCATGCCCACGAGCGAACCAACGATATAAAGCGACCGCCGCGCGCGTCCCGCTCTACGCGGAGGTCGCGCTGCCGTTGCGACTCGCACAGACCTTCACCTACGGCCTGCCGCTCGCGCTGCGCGAAGAGACGCGCGTCGGCGCGCGCCTGCTCGTCCCCTTCGGACGGACGCTGACGACCGGCTACGTCGTCGCGCTCCATGAAGAATTAGACCCGGCGCTCGGCCTCGACCAATCTGAGATAAAAGAGGCGGAGGAGCTGCTCGACGCCGTGCCCCTGCTGACGCCGGAGGTCTTGGAAATTACGCGCTGGATCAGCGACTACTACGCGGCGCCGTGGGGCGAGGTGTTGAAGGCCGCGCTGCCCGCGGGCTTGAACGCGGGGGTCGATCAGGTCGTCACCATCACGCCCGAGGGGCGCGACGAGCTGGCGCGCCTGCCCGAGCGTAAGGCCGCGACCGCGAAGGGGCGTCTGTTGCAGTTGGCCGTCGCGGCCGATGGCTCGATCGACGCTGCGCGAGGCCGCGCGCGAGTTGGGGCAGGCTCGCGCCGCGAAGGCCGCGCGCGAGTTGACGCGTACGGGCTGGGTCACCGTCGCGCACAGGCAGCGCGGCGCGCAGACGCGCGCCAAGAGGCGCAAGGCCGTGCGACTGCTGCCGCCTTAAGGACGGCGGCGGCGCCGAGGCGCAAACGGCGCACGCGCGTTGACGGCCGCGCAGCATAAGGTCATTGAGACCCTCATCGCAGAGGGCGGCGAGTTGCTCTTCGCGGAGCTGCTGGAAGCCGCCGCGGCCAGCGCCTCGACCATCCAGACGCTCGAACGGCGCGGGCTGCTCGAAGTCTTCGTGCGCGAGGTGAGGCGCGACCCTCTGGCCGGCGCGCGTCTGCCGAACGCGGACGACCTGCGGCTGACCGCGGAGCAGGAGACGGCGCTCCGCTCCATCAACGAGGCGCAGAACGAAGACGCCTTCGCGGCCTTCCTCCTCCACGGCGTGACGGGGAGCGGCAAGACCGAAATCTACATCCGCGCCATGCGCGAGGCTTTGCGGCGCGGGCGCACGGCGATGATGCTCGTCCCCGAGATCGCGCTCACGCCCGTCTTCTCGCGCCGCCTGCGCGCGCACTTCGGCGACGCCGTCGCCATCTTCCACTCTTCACTCACAGCCGGCGAGCGCTTCGACGAGTGGGGCCGCCTGAAGCGCGGCGAGGCACGCGTCGTCATCGGCACGCGCTCGGCCGTCTTCGCCCCCGTTCGCGAACCTGGGCGTCATCATCGTGGACGAGGAGCACGAGGGCTCTTATCGACAGCAGGAGTCGCCCTACTACAACGGCCGCGACACGGCCGTCATGCGCGCGCACCGCGAGCGCGCCGTCGTCGTCCTCGGCTCGGCCACGCCTTCGCATGGAGACTTTCCAGAACGCGCAACACGGCAAGTATCGTTACCTACAGTTGCCCAGCCGCATCGCGGGCCGCGCCATGGCGCGCGCCGAGATCGTAGACATGCGCGAGGTCGTTCAAGTCGAAGGGCAAGCCCGAGGTCTTCTCGCCCGAGTTGCTCGAAGCCATCGAGGAGACGCACGCGCGCGGCGAGCAGTCGATAGTGTTACTGAATCGCAGAGGCTATTCGAGCTTCGTGCTCTGCCGCTCGTGCGGCGAGCGCATCAACTGCCCCAACTGCGACGTGACGCTCACCTTCCACCGCAGCGAACGCAGCCTCATCTGCCACTACTGCGACCTGCGCCAGCGCCCGCCCGACGCCTGCCCGGCGTGCCACGGCCCCTTCATGTACTTCATCGGCGAGGGCACCGAGCAGATCGAGGAGATTCTACAGAAGCGCTTCCCCTCCCTGCGCATCGCGCGGCTCGACCGCGACACGACGGCCCGCCGCATCGACCTACGAGCAGGCCATCCTCCGCTTCGGCGCGGGCGAGCTGGACATGCTCGTCGGCACGCAGATGATCGCGAAAGGTCACGACTTTCACAACGTGACGCTGGTCGGCGTCGTCTCGGTGGACGCGGGGCTCGCGATGCCGGATTTCCGCTCGGCCGAGCGCGCCTTCCAGCTCATCACGCAGGTAGCGGGGCGCGCCGGACGCGGCGACCTCCCCGGACGCGTGCTGATACAGACATACCACCCGCGCCACTACGCACTGCGTCACGCCTGCGCGCAGGACTACGAGGGCTTCTTCGAAGAGGAGATCAACTACCGGCGGAACCTGAGCTACCCGCCCTTCGTCGCGCTCGCCTCGCTGCTCGTCCACGGCGAAGACCTGACGCGCGTGCAAGCGACGGCCGCCGCCCTGCGCGCAGCGCTCGACCGCGCGAACACGGAGCGCGGCTGCCGCGTCCTCGGCCCCGCCCCCGCCCCGCTCGCACGCCTGCGCGGCGAGCACCGCGTCCAACTCCTCCTCAAGTCGCGCAGCCGCCCACGGCTCCGCACGCTCATCGAGCTTGCCCTCGGCGAAGCCTCCAACCCGACCCGGCTGCGACCTCAACTCCGTCAACGTCGAGATCGACCCCGTCAACCTGATGTGAGCCGGCGCCGCCTTCTTTGAACTTTGAACTTCCCCTGTGCGATAACTCTGCGCATGAAATTGAGCGAGCTTGCGCGCCTGACCGGAGCGCGCGTCGAAGATAGATTCAGCGACATCGACATTACGGGAGCGGCGGGATTGGACGACGCCGGGCCGGGTCACGTCACTTTCCTCGCCAACCCGCGTTACACGCCGCGTGTGCAGACGACACGCGCCTCGGCCGTCTACCTCGCGGAAGGGTCGGAGGCAGGACGTGAAGACCTCGCCGTCCTCTTCGCGCGCGACCCATACCTCGCCTATACGCGTGCGCTCATACTCTTCAACCCGTCGCCGGAGTTCGAGCCCATCGTCCACCCTTCAGCCGTCGTAGACCCTTCCGCACGGCTCGGCGCGGGCGTCGCCGTGGGCGCGTGCTCCGTGCTGGGGCGCGACGTGTCGCGTCGGCAACGGCGTGCGTCATCTTCCCGAACGTGACCGTCTATGACGGCGTGATGATTGGTAAAGGCTCGATCATACATTCCGGCGTGGCTCTGCGCGAAGGGCACAGTCATCGGCGCGCGCGTGACCATCCACAACAACGCCGTCATCGGCTCTGACGGGTTCGGCTACGCGAAGGACGAGGAGGGACGCTGGCTGAAGATTCCGCAGACGGGCCGCGTCGTCGTCGAGGATGATGTCGAGATCGGCGCAGGCACGACCATCGACTGCGCCTCAGTCGGCGAGACCCGCATCGCGCGCGGCGCGAAGATCGACAACCTCGTCCAGATCGGCCACTCCTGCACGGTCGGCGAGGACTCTCTGCTGTGCGCGCAGGTGGGCCTTGCGGGCAGTTCACGCATCGGCCGCCGCGTCATCCTCGCAGGACAGGCCGGCGTCGCCGGCCACCTCGAAATCGGCGACGACGTGGTACTCACCGCTAAGAGCGCCACGAGCCACAACGTCCCCGCCGGCCGCGTCATCTCGGGCATCCCGGCCTTCGACAACCGCGACTGGCTGCGCTCGACCGCAGCCTTCCGACGCCTCGGCGACATGCAGCGCACCCTCCGCACGCTCGAAGCACGACTCGCGGCACTGGAAAAGGAGTCCGCCAACCCTTAAAAAATTTCCCGCCAACCTTATCCCTGCCCCTCAAGCGATACGCGTTTCCAGTGGGTTGAAAAATTCTCTCGGGCCATTCTTGACAGGGAGAGCCCGCTTGCCCATAATAGAAATTGAAATCCAATTTCAACGTAGAGAGATTGGAGATCGTTCAAGAATATTCCCCGAGGAGTTGTTCCCAGATATGAATTCGGGCAGCAGCAGCACAGCGGCGGGTCGTCCCCTCGAAGCCGCGGGCACAGCAACAGAAGGTCGAGGTCACGTTCGAGCAGCAGGAAAGCGGCGGCGAGTGCGTCGCGCTGAGATACCTGACTTGGACTGAAGGTCTCGGCTGGTGTTGCCAGAAGACCATACGCGTCGGCGGCGAGCAGCTCGACGAGCTGCACCGCGCGGTCACGGTCGCGCGCCACCGCTACCAGAGGCAGCGCGCCGAAGCCGGCGAGCCGGCGGCGCCCGCGCAGGTCATACAGTTCCCTTCCCTCTCGTAAAATTTTTGACCGCACGCGAAAGGCGGCAGGCGCGTACATCGATACGCGCGCTGCCGCCTTTTCATTTATCAGAAGCCTGGTTAACTAACCTCGCGCAGCGTAATCCTCTCACGCGTGACGTTGGCCTTGCGCTCGCTCGTCAGCTTCTCGAACTCTTCGATGTGCTTCTGCTCGGACGCGATGCGCTCTTCGAGGAGGAACTTGGTGGCGAGTTCCGCGTCGGTGCATGCGCGCCAAGAGGCCATGTACGCCTCCATCGCCGCGCGCTCAAGCTCCAAATCCTGACGCAGCATCTCGCCGAGGTCGGTGGACTGCCGAATCTCGCCCGGCTCCACGGTCGGCACGCCGCCGAGCGCCACAATCTTGTCGCCCAGCGTCTCGGCGTGGTCGCGCGCCTCTTCGCTCAGGTCGCGGAAGAAGCCGCGGAAGACCTCGCGCTCCGGCCCCGTCACGAGGAAGCTGTGCTGCATGTACTGTATGACGCCGGAAAGCTCAAACCCGAGCGCGCGGTTAAGATTCTCGATCAACTCCGCATTCGCCATCTTCATCTCCTCGGAAATTCCGACCGCATTTGTGAACTGAAAGTGACGCGCCGATGATAGCCACGCCGTCCGGTCGTGTCAAGCTATTTGTTGAAAACAAAGAGGTTGGCATTGACATTCAATTTCAACTTGAGCATGAGGAGTAAGCAGATGGCAGACGGCAGAGGGCAGTTAGCAGGCGGCGAAAGTTTGTAAAAGTAACGGAGGCGGCGAGCTTAGCAACTCGTCGCCTCCGTGTCGTTTGGGCGGGTTTGTTAAGACCCTTCTTGTCTTAACTGCCTACTGCCATCTGCCTACTGCCTACTACTCACGTCACGGCGCCGCCGTCGACGATGATGACTTCGCCGTTCATGAAGCTGTTGCGTTCGCTGACGAGGAACGCGGCGATTTCGGCCAGCTCGGCGGGGCGGCCCATGCGGCCGGCGGCGGCCCAGAACTGGTGCATCTGGATGAGGCGTTCGGGCAGCTCGTGCGCCAGCTCCGTGTCGAAGATGCCGGCGGCGATGGCGTTGACGGTGACGCCGAAGGTCGCGGCCTCGCGCGAGAGGCACTTGGTGAAGCCGATGACGGCGGCCTTCGAGGTCGCGTAGTGGACGGCCGTGGGAAGCGCGCGGATGGCGCCGATGGAGGTGATGTTGAGAATCGAGCCCTTGCGCTGCCGAATCATCTGCTTGTAGATGGGCTTGGTGACAGCGAAGAGGCTGTTGACGTTGGTGTCGATGACAAGGTCCCAGGCGCGGTCGGTCGTGGTCGCGAAGTTGTCGCCGCGGTTAATGGCGGCGTTGTTGACGAGGATATCCAGGCCCCCCCAGTCCTTCGACCAGTTCCCGCGTCATGTGCTTGAGAGCGACGCGGTCGGTGACGGAGATTTTGAAGGCTTGTGCGCGGCGGCCATGCGCCTCGATCTTGGCCTTCGTCTCTTCGGCGAGGTCTTCGCGCGAGTGATAGTTGAAGGCCACGTCGGCGCCCTCGCGCGCGAAGACCTCGCAGATGGCGGCGCCGAGGCCCCGGGTCCCGCCCGTCACGAACGCACGCTTCCCTTCCAGAAGAAGACTCAAAGCGACCGTCTCCCGTTCGACGCACACACGTCCGAGCCTTTCGGTTCCGCACGCGCGTTTGGACTGATGTGTAGAGCAATTTCGATTAAAGCTTAAAGGCGGAGGGCGCGTCAACTTCAGCCGACCCTTCAGGCCGGGCGTGTCTCTAAGTGCGCGGGCTCTTCCTCTGCGGCGAGCGGGGCGGGGATGAGGGCCGTGATCTCCTCGACGATGCGGCGGGTCGAGTCCGGGAACGCGAGGCTGGCGGTGGCGGCGCGCAGGTTCGCGTAGTAGCGCGAGTCTTCGACCATCCGGCGCACCTCGGGCACGATGTCGGCCGCGCGCTTGAGCAGCACGCCGGCGCCGCGCCCCGCAAGCATGGTCGCCGCGCCCGACTCCTGCGGCATCGGCGGCGTGGTCGCGTCGGCGATGATGGGCAGGCGGCAGGCGAGCGCCTCGAAGGTGGTCAGGCCCCCGAGCTTCGAGACCATCACGTTGGCGGCCTGCATCAACTGCTCTACCTGCTCGGAGTAGCCGATGACCTTGACGGGGAACTTCGCGCCCTCGGCAATCGACTCGGCCTCCGTGCGCAGCTCCTCGTTGCGGCCGGCGAGGAAGATGGCCTGCACGTCCAGCTCGCCGCGCACCAGCTCACGAAAGATTTGCGGGATGTTGCCGCCGCCGACCCAGCCGGCGTTGACGAAGACGGTGAACTTCTGCGGGTCAAGTCCCAGCTCGCGCCGCGCGGCCTGCGCCGAGCGCTCGTCGGGCAGCTCAAACTTCGGATGGACCGGCATCCCGGAGACCTTGATGCGTTCGGGACGGACGCCGTAGTCGATGAGCTGTTGCCGGGCCTCGTCGCTCGCGACGAGATAGAGCGTCACGTCGTCGCACGCCCAGCCCTTCCAGAAGCCGTAGCACGGGTCTGTAACGACGGTGACGAGCGGCACCTTTTCGGTGAGCCCCAGCTCTTTGAGGACGCGTGCGAAGATGTGCTGCGTGAGCGGGTGGACGCTGACGACGACGTGCGGGCACCAGCGCTCGAAGAGGTCGCGGACAAAGCCGATGCTGCGACGGTGAAAGAACTCGCGCGTCTCGGGCCGGAAGCGGTTGACGAACCAGTAGAGGTACTTCATCCAGTGCTGCCGGTTCCGCAGTACCCAGTTGTAGACCTGCGACGAGCTTCGCCGAGAGGCGGTGCGACTCCTCCACCGCCTTCACGACGCGCACGGCGTACGAGTCGCCGCCCCAGAACTTCTGCACGCCCGCGACGATGGCCGCCGCAGCGGACTTGTGCCCGCCGCCGGTGTCGGAAGAGATGATGAGTATCTTCGGTGCGCTCGGGCGGGACATAGAGAATCGTTCCGGAGCGGTCGCCTTCAAGCCTTGACGGCCAGGCCGTCGGTCGTCTCTTCCTGTCGCCCGAGCTTTTTGCTCGCCTTCTTCATCTCGCGCTCAAGGCGCTTGATTTGAATGAGGTGCTTCGGGTTGAAGGGGAGGCTCGGGTAGTAGCTGTTCGACTCATGCGTGCAGAAGCAGCCGTCGGCGGCCTCCTTGCGGCGCGCCTTCATCGCTTCCGAGCGCCAGAGCGACTGGAAGTTCCAGTCATGGTCGCGCAGGTTGCCGACCGCCTCCTTGTTCTCGCAGGAAGAGACGGTGCCCTCGTCGTAGATGACGGCGCCGGCCGTGCCCGCGTAGCAGGTCATCTGCGCCTTCTGCTCGCGCTGCGCGCGGTCGATGAGGCCGTGCATGTAGATGTCGATGGCGGCCTTGAAGAAGCCTGCGTCGCCGCCGTAGTTGTTCTTCAGTACGGCGTGGCGCGAGTCGTCGTCGATCATCCGCGCCAGCTTCGCGTAGCGCTCGTGGTCGATGTCCAGCTCGATGGGGTCGGCTGACGGCGGCCGGATGTAGTTGAAGTTGACCTTGTCGGGCTTCAGCTCGTACTTCAGGAAGTCGTACCAGTCGAAGATGGTGTCCTGGTTCGAGTGCATGAAGCAGGTGCAGGTCTGGATGTCGAGCCGCGGGTGCTTGCGCTTGATCTCCTGAAGCTGCCGCGCGGTGTCGATGGCGATGTCCCACGAGCCGGGCTTCTGCCGAATCTTCTCGTGCTGATCCTTGAGCCCGTCGATGCCGAGCGCGACCGTGACGTTCAGGTCAGGGCACTCTTCGAGCAGGCGCGTCACGTCCGGAATGATGCGCTTCTGAATCTGCCCGTTCGACATCAGGTAGACGGATTCGAGCCGGTTGTGCTTGTAGAAAGAGCCCACGATCTCGGGCAGGTCTTTGCGCGTGAACGGCTCGCCGCCGGCGAGGATGAGCACGCCGAGGTTACCGCCCAAAGTCTGCGCAATGCGCTCGATCTCGTGCGTCTTCATCTGCAACTTCTTGCGGGGCCGGTCGTCCAGCTCGTCCGTGAAGAAGCAGTGCGTGCACCGCATATCACACACGCTGGTCACGAGGATGTTCAACAGCACCGGCGCAAACGGCTGCCCGATGGCAAGCTTTGCGTAGCGTTTCAGGAGTTCTTTCGTCGTGTAATCCATATAATTCCTTTGGCCGTCCGGCTGCCCGGTCAGATTCAAGCGTAACAGATACGGGATTAATTAACGACTGTCAACGCACCGAGCCCTCCCCCGGGCGGAAAGTGTTAGATGCCCGCCGCCGTCCGTGAGTAGGCCGCGAATTTCGCCAAAGCTGCGGGAAATTTCGACCGCGCGGGACGACGTTCAGCCGGTCTGGGCGCGCTCCTCGCGGACGTTGATGCCGAGGGCCTTCATGCGGCGGTAGAGGTGGCTGCGATCCATGCCCATCAGCTCGGCGGCGCGCGAGACGTTGCCCTCGGCCTCGGCGAGGGTTGCGCGGATGAAGTCGCGCTGGTGCGCCTCGCTGGCGTCGCGGAAGGAGGAGAAGCGTTCGGCCGGGGCGGGCGGCTCTTCGCCGCCGAGCGGCGGGAGGTCTGAGAGCCCGACGCGCTCGACCGTGTGCATGATGACGACGCGCTCGACCGTGTTGCGCAGCTCGCGCACGTTGCCCGGCCAGGAGTATGCGCGAAGCGCCTCGACCGCCTCGGGGTCGAAGCGCTTCGGGCGCTTGTTGTAGGAGAGCGAGAAGCGCTGGTTGAAGTGCTCGACGAGGAGCGGGATGTCCTCGGCGCGCTCGCGCAGCGGGGGCACCTCGAACGGGATGACGTTGAGGCGGTAGAGGAGGTCGACGCGGAAGTTGCCCCGCTCGATCTCGACTTCGAGCCGCTTGTTCGTCGCCGCCAGCACGCGCACGTCCACGCGCATCGAGGTGGTCGAGCCGACGGGCTCGAACCGCTGCTCTTCGAGCACGCGCAGGACTTTCGCCTGCATCCGCGGGCTCATGTCGCCGACCTCGTCAAGGAAGAGCGTCGCGCCGTCGGCCGCCTCGAACTTGCCGCGCTTCGGGCCGGTCGCGCCGGTGAATGCCCCGCGGACGTGGCCGAACAGCTCCGACTCGATCAGCTCCTCGGGCACGGCCGAGCAGTTCAGCTCGACGAAGGGCGCAGGGGCGCGCAAGGAGCGCGCGTGGATGGCGCGCGCGACCAGCTCCTTGCCCGTCCCCGACTCGCCGTAGATGAGCACGCGGCCGTCGGTCGGCGCGACCAGCTCGATCTGTTTCCGCAGAGCGCGCATCGCCACCGACTCGCCGACCATCGCCCACTCGTCGCGCAGCTCTTCACTCAAAGCCGCGTTCACGCGTTCGAGCCCGCGCTGCCTGAGCGCGTTGCGGACGGTCAGCACGGTCTTCTCGATTGAGAGGGGCTTCTCGACGAAGTCGAACGCGCCGAGCTTGGTCGCGCGCACGGCCGTCTCGATGGTGGCGTGCCCCGAGATCATCACGACGGCCGCGTCCGCCCCCTGCTCCCTCATCCGCGCTAAGGTCTCCAGCCCGTCCAGTCCCGGCAGCCACACGTCCAACAGCACGCACCCGAACGAGCGCCGCCCGACCGCCAACAGACACTCCTCGCCCGACCCGACGGCCTCGCACTCGAAGCCCTCGTCCTCCAACACGGCGCGCAGCGTCTCGCGTATCCCGCGCTCGTCGTCAACGATGAGAACGGTGTCACTCATAAACAACAAACTTCGGGGTCACGCCTGCGCCCTCTGATTCGCGTCGTCGGCGATGGGCAATTCGATAATCATGCGCGCACCCCTCGGGCGGTTCGACTCGGCGCGGATGCGACCGCCGTGCTCGGTCATGATGCGGTGGACGATGGCGAGCCCGAGCCCCGTCCCGCGCCCACGAGTCGAGAAGTATGGCTGGAAGAGCCGCGCGATGTCCTGGCGCGCGATGCCGTGGCCCGTGTCGGCGACTTCTGCGATGAGCAGGCCGCGCGCGGGGTCGTGCGCGGTGGCGACCGTGATGCGCCGGTCGCCGTCGGCCGTCGGCGAGCGACTCGACCGAGTTGTCGATGAGGTTGACGAAGACGCGTCGTATCTGCTCGCCGTCGAGCAGCGCGCCGGGCAGCGTCGGCGCGAGCAGCACGTCCATCCGTACGCCTTCGAGGCGCTCGTGGTAGAGCGAGACGGCCTGCCGCACGACCTCGTTCAGGTCGGCGGGCTCCAGGCGCGCGTGCGGCAGTCGCGCGAAGCGCGTGAACTCGTCCACCATGGCCTTCAGTCCCTCGACCTCGCGGCTGATGGTCGTCGTACATTCTTCGACCACGCGCGCCACGCGCTCGCGCTCTGATTCGTGCCCGTTGCCGTTGCGCGCCTGAGTCGGCGACCGCATCACCCTCATCGACGGACGCGCGGCGGAAGTTGCGCGCGATGCGCTCGGCCGAGAGCTGGATGGGCGTCAGAGGGTTCTTTATCTCATGCGCGAGCCGACGCGCGACCTCGCTCCATGCGGCCGCGCGCTGCGCCGCGAGCAGCTCCGACAGGTCTTCGATGACGAGGACGACGCCGCGCCGCCCGCCACCCGCGCGCGGCGCGAGCGCCGTCGCCGTGAGCGCAACGGGATGACGCACACCGGCCGCCCGCGCCGTTGCGCGGACCCGCCGACCGCTCGTGCGACTCGCCGTTCGCGTCCTGCCGCGGCGCGCGCCAGCTCCATCTGCTCGGTGGCGCGGCCGCGTGCGCGCGCGCGGAAGAGGACGCGTTCGAGCACGTCGAGGTCGTCCGGCGCTCACGACCTCCGCGAGCGGCGTCGCAGGGCGCGGGCGGCTGTTCGAGCCGGAGCATGGCGAGCGCGGCGGCGTTGATGGTCGTCACGCGGTTCTCCTCGTCGAGCGAGATGACGCCGGTCGAGACCGTCTGCAAGACCGTCTCGATGTAGTGGCGCCGCTCTTCGAGCGCGAGGTTCTTCTCGCGCAGCTCTGCGGCGTTGGCTTCGAGCCGCGCGCGGTTCTCGGCGAGCTGCGCCGTCATGTCGTTGAAAGCGTCGGCGAGCACGGCCAACTCGTCGTCCGTTATCGCCTCGACGCGGTGCGTGAGGTTTCCGGCGGCGACTTCTTGCGCCGCCTCGGCCAGCGCGCGGATGGGCGTGCCGATGCCGCGCGCGAGGTGAATCGCGCTCCACGTCGCCGCGAAGAGCAGCATCAACGTCAGCAGCCCGAGCGTCGTCACGCCGAGCACGCGCACGCGCCGCTGGTTGCTCCGGAAGTCCTCGAAGGTCTGCGCGCTCGCGACGAGGCGGCCGAGGCTCGCGTCGCCGCGGCGCACCCGGGCCGCGACGAGTCTGAGACACGGCGCTCGCCCAGGGGCTCGACGGCCACGTCGAGCGGCCCCCCGCGCGTCTTGACGACCACGACCGCCGTCGGCCTCCCGCGCGCGACAGCGCGCTCTCAAGCTCGGCTTCGTGACCCTGCGCCTGCGCGTCCGGCGCGAAGCCTGCGCAACGTGCACCGCCCGTCAGCCGTGCGAGCGCTGCGCAGAGCCAGCCGTCGTACGCACGAGCGCGGGCAGCGCTGCGTCGAGCTCTACCGCCGGCGTTACGCGGCCGAGAGCGGCGGCCGTCGCGCGCGTGACTTCGAGCAGGTGCTCGGACTGCTGTCGCGCGTCCTCGTCCTCGCGCGAGCCGCGCCTGCCGCACCACGTCGCCGGGGAAGAAGCTGAACCACTTCTCCAGCGAGCGGTTGAAGAACATGTAGGAGAAGAGCGCCATCGCCGTGATGGGCAGCAGCCAGACGGCGATGAAGTAGACGACGAGGCGCGTCTTTATCTTCGACCCGAGCAGCGCGCGCGCCGCTCGCGCCGGAGCTTGAGGAGGCTGCGGATGAAGATGAAGCTGAAGAGGAAGAAGGCGACGAAGTTGAGCGTCGAGAGCGCGTAGATGAGCAGCGTGTCGCTCGCCGTGTCGGGCGTGAAAATCTCCCACAGCCCGAAGAGCTGGAGCGCGAACGAGCACCGCGAGCAGCAGCAGCACCAGCCCGCCGAAAAGCCACGGCGCGCCGCGCCGCTTCGGCTTCGGCGGCTTCTCTCCCGTCAAGTCGCTGCCCTCAATCGCTCATACCTTCTCAGTCCGCGCGGGAGTTTACCACGCGCAAAGTGCCGCGCGCACCGGGGCGTCTCGTCATCGGCGACGGGCTTTCAGTTATATTGGGCCGACCCATTCAATCCGACTAAGCTTCCGGGAGAGCATGACTGACATCTTCTACAACAGGCGGGCCGACTGCGGAGCGTGTGGCGTCTGGCCGTCTTCTCTTCGCATACTCGTCGCCTACGCCGCTCTTATCTCGCGTCGAGGTTCGGGCCGGCGCTTCTTCTGTCGGCGGGCGTGCCGACTGGCTGCTCGACGAGAGCGGCTGGGGCTGGCTCATCCAGTCGGCGGTGATCTTCGTCCCGGCCGCGCTCGTCGGGTGGCTTGCGCGTACGTCTCGAAGACCTGCCGTGGCGCGCGCTCGGGTGGGCGCTCCACCGCGGCTGGCTGCGCGACCTTCTGTTCGGGCCTGCTGATGGGGGCCGCGGCCGTCTGCGTCGCGGCGCTCGTCGGCGTGGCGGTGCGGCGGCGCAGCGCATCTCGTTGCGCGAAGGTCGGGGGCGGGGCCGTTGGGCGCCCTTCTTGTCTGGCATCATCTTCCTGCTCGGCGCGGCTGCCGAAGAGATGCTGTTTCGCGGCTACGCGCTTTGCAGACGTTGATGCGCTCGTGGCCGCATGTGCCGGCGCTCGTCTTCAGCTCGGTCACCTTCGCGCTACGTCCACCTGGCGAACCCGAACGTCGCGCGCGGCTTCACGTTCGTCAACACGGTGCTGGCGGGCGCGTGGCTCGCGCGTGGCCTACTGGCGCACGCGGAGCCTCTGGTTCCCTCTCGGCCTGCACTTCGGCTGGAACTGGGTGCAGGGCGCGATGCTCGGCTCGCCCGTGAGCGGGATCACGAGGATCACGCCCGACCCGCTCATGCGCTTCGCGGACGCGGGGCCGCGCGTGGATCGGCGGCGGCGACTACGGCATCGAGGGCGGCGCGGCCTGCACGCTCGCTCTCGTCGCTCTCGACGCTCTTCGTCTGGCGCACGCGCCTGCTTCACAGGCGACGCCGGAGCTGAAGCAGTACACCGACGGCGAAAACCCGAACCCGCAGACGCCGCGTCGTAATTCCGACGTGAGTGCGACTGTAAAAAAGCTTAACGACCGCAGCCACAAGAGGCACAGCTTTGAAGTCATATTGCTTCAAGCTGTGCCTCTTGTGTCTGCGGTCGTTAAGCTTAACTACCTTTCGTCAATCGGCACGTACTTCACACCGCGCGGGCCGATGTACTCGGCGCGCGGGCGTATCAGGCGGTTGTTGGCGTACTGTTCGAGCATGTGCCCCGTCCAGCCCGAGATGCGGCTGACGGCGAAGATGGGCGTGAAGAGGTCGAGCGGGATTCCCATCAGGTAGTAGGCCGAGCCCGAGTAGTAATCGACGTTCGGGTAGAGCTTCTTCTCCGCGAACATCAACTCGCGCAGCCGCTCCAAGATCTCGATCCAGCGCGTCTCGCCGCGCGCCTCGCCCAGCTCGCGCGAGAACTTGCGCAGCCACACCGAGCGCGGGTCTTCGGTCTTGTAGACGCGGTGGCCGAAGCCCATGATCTTCTTCTTGGTCGCCAGCGCCTCGTGCAGCCACTCGTCGGCGCGCGTCGGGCTCGCCGATCTCAAGCAGCATCTTCATCACGTTCGTGTTCGCGCCCGCCGTGGAGCGGCCCCGAGAGCGCCGCAATCGCCCCCGTCACCGCGCCGTACATGTCGGCGAGCGTGCCGGCGATGACGCGGGCCGTGAACGTCGAGGCGTTCAGCTCGTGGTCTGCGTGGAGGATGAGACACACGTCGAAGATGCGCGCCTCGCGCTCCGCCGGGCTCCTCGCCCTTGAGCATGTAGAGGAAGTTCGAGGCGATGTTGAAGTCGCGCGCGCGGCTCGATTGGCTCCTTGCCCTTGCGTATTCGCTCGAACGCGGCGACGACGACCGGCAACTGCGCCGTCAACTTCGTGGCCGTCCGGAGCGCGCTCTCGCGCGAGAGGTCGCGCGACGCCCGGGTCGTAGAAGGCCAGCGCGGAGACGGCCGTCCGCAGCGCGTCCATCGGCTCGGCGTCCGCGGGGAGCTGGCGCATCAGCTCCAGCACCTCTTCGCCGGCAGCGTGCTGGTTCGCGGCGAGGTCTCTGCGCGCAGCGCGTCCAGCTCTTCGCGCTTCGGGCAGCCGGCCGTGCCAGAGCAGGTAGACCGTCTCCTCGAACGTCGAATGCTCGGCGAGGTCGTGTATGTCGAGCCCCTGATAGATGAGGACGCCGTTTACGCCGTCCACGTCGCCGATTGACGACTCGGCCGCGACCACGCCTTCAAGCCCCGCGCCTGGCTTCGCGCGCGGGCTTGCTCTCTGCTTTATCCATGTGGTTTAGTCCTTAAAGATTCGAAGTAGATTGAAAATAGCAAAGTGGCGCGAGGTACTTACAAGCGTGAGCGCGGGCCGTACGCGCGCTTTAGTCTTCGTACAGCTTATACCCGCGCTCGCGAGCAGGACTTCCACTTCGCTCCCGCGCCGAGCCCAGCGCTGCGCGGCGGAGTCGCGGAAGACCGCGACTTCAAGCAGGCCCGCGCTGCCCCAGACCGCGAAAGGCTCGCCCACGCGCCCCCGTCTTCGGCGAAGAAGCGGCGGAAGCGTCGAACCTCGCGCTCGGAGACTTTGAGGCGCGCGCCGCGCGCGATCGCTGCTTCGCTCAGGTCTCCGGGCGTGATGTTCGTGACGCAGATTGCCGAAGCGGTCAACGTGGATGACCGAGGCGGCGAGCGTTCCGTCAACGGCCGCGCTGGAACGCGACGCCGACGGCAGCCGCACGAAGTCGTCGACCTCCGGCCCCAACTCTTCGCGCGCGCACGCCGCGCGAGAGCGCGCCCGCCACGGGCGCGAAGATGTCGCGCCCGTGGAAGGTCGGGCTGACTTCGCTTCGGAAAAAATTCTCGTTCGTGAGCGTGGAAGACTCTGAAGCGACCCCGTGCGCTCGTAGACGTGGCCGAAGAGTCCGTTGTCCGGCCCGACGAAAGTGTGCCCGCGCCCCTCGACCGCGATTGCACGGCGCGCGGAGCCGACGCCCGGGTCAACGACCGCGACGTGCACAGTGCCCTCCGGAAAAGTCTCGAACGCCGCGCGCAGAATGAACGCCCCGGCCTCCACGTCGTAGGGCGGAACCTCATGCGTGATGTCAACGACGCGCGCCTCCGGGTTCGACGCCAGCACCGCGCCCTTCAACGCCCCGACGAAATAGTCCGCCGTTCCGAAGTCTGTAAGGAGAGTAACAATCATAGAAAGCAGTTTTCAGCCCCGAAAGCCATGCAACATTCGGGGCTGAAAACTGAGACCGAAAACTGAAGACTGAAAACTGACTTACCTCGGCCCCGTCGTGCGTATGCGGAGCTGCTGGCCGGGTTCGAGGCGGATGTCTTTGCCGCGCTGGGTCATGACGCCGGCCGTGCCCGCGCTGCCGCCGATGACAGCGCCGATGGCCGCGCCCTTGCCGCCGCCCGCGATGGCGCCGATGATGGCGCCGATGGCCGCGCCGCCTCCGACCTTCGCCACGTCCTCTTTCGTCGTGCTCTGGCCGCGCACGCCGCCCTCCTCGTCAACCTCGCCGGTGTTGCGACGCTTCCGGCCCGACGACCTCGATGACCTGCGCGCTGAACTCCTGCCAGTCATGCTGCCGGGCAGACGTATCTGCTCGAAGTCGAGTTGGAGGAGCGCGCGGCCCTTCGCCTTGCCCGGGCGCTGCACGTCCGCGAGGCGGCCCGCGACGACCGCGCCCGCGAACTCCTGCGGCTCGACGACGCGCGCCTCGAAGCGGTCGCCCTTCTGGCTCACGTCGGTCGTGAGACGGTTCGACAGCTCGACCGTCAGCACGACGTTCGAAGAGACCGCCGACGGCCGCACCGGTGTTGCCTGCGCGGCCCGGGTCAACGCTGCCGCCACGCGAAATGCTCTCGCTCTCCTGGCCGTCCTCGCTCCTCCCGCCGCGCGTACCGGTGCCTTCAGCAGTCTGGCGCGCACTCGCGCCGCGGCGCGTGACGCCGCCCGCGGGCAGCTCCGAGTTAAAGCCCTGCCGCGCGTAGCCGGCCTCGTAGCCCACCTCGTATCCCTGCTGGTAGCCGTCGCGGTAGTCTTCGAGCGCGCCGTAGGCCGGGATGTAAGCGCGGTCGGCGCCCTGGTAGTCGGCCTTGTCCTGATAGTCTGCGCGGGCGCCCTTCAACTGGTCGCCCCAGCCCGACTGGTAGCCGTCCGAGTAGCCCGTGCGGTAGCCGCGCTCCAGCGGGCCGTACTGCTGCGCGTTGGCGCCGGGCGCCTGCACCAACGCGGCCGCGCAGGCCGCGAGCGACAGGGCGAGTGCGAGTGCGGCGGTCGAGAAACGTCTGCTGGTCTTCATCAATTCATCTCCTCGGGTTCGGGGCGGCGAACGCGGGCCTTGTGAGCTTACATCACCGAGCCGCCACGTCCAACCGCCTTGACGCTCCAACTTTGGGCGACATAGACTCCGGGCGTACCATACGACTCGAAAGGCCGAGCGGGAGAGCTTGCCGCCGCATTTGATGCCCAAACTACCTTCGAGGGTTTATCATTATTTTTGAGCAAATATGCGTCGAGTTTACCTAGACCACAGCGCGACGACGCCGGTTGACCCGCGGGTCGTCGAGGCGTTGCTTCCCTATCTGACGGCGAAGTTCGGCAACCCTTCGAGCGTCCATTTCTACGGGCAGGAGGCGCGCGCCGCCGTTGACCGCGCGCGGCGCGAGGTGGCCGACGCTCATCGGCGCGCGCCCGAACGAGGTCGTCTTTCTCTCCGGCGGGACGGAGGCCAACAACCTCGCTGTCCGCGGCCTCTGCGAGCAGCGCGTCCGACCACGGCCGTCACATCATCACCACTGCCATCGAGCACTCCTCCGTCCGCGGCATCTGCGAGTCTTTAGAGCGCCGCGACTGGGAGGTGACGCGCCTGCCTGTCTACGACGACGGCGTCGTCCGCGTCGAGGACGTGCGCGCAGCCTTGAGGCCCGACACGGTGCTCGTCACCGTCATGCTCGCCAACAACGAGATTGGCACCGATTCAGCCCGTCGCCGAGATTGCGCGCATCGTCCGCGAGCGACGCGAAGCGGGACAGAAGCACCTGCGTCTGCACACAGACGCCGTGCAGGCGCGTTTCGGGGATGCGCGTGGACGTGGACGAGCTGGGCTGCGACCTGCTCTCGATGTCGGCGCACAAGCTCTACGCGCCGAAGGGCGTCGGCGCGCTCTACGTCCGCCGCGGCGTGCGGCTCGCGCCGCAGAACATCGGCGGGCATCAGGAGCGCGAGCGCCGCGGCGGCACGGAGGCCGTCCCCCTCATCGTCGCCTTCGGCGAGGCCGCGCGGCTGACCCGCGTCGAGCTTGAAGATGCGCGTCAGAACGAGTCCGACGCCTGCGCGAGCGCTTCGAGTCGGGCGTCGAGTCGCGCGTCTCCGACATCGTCTACAACGGCGACCGCGCGCGGCGCCTGCCCGGCGTCTCGAACATCTCGTTCCGCTTCATCGAGGGCGAGGGTCTGCTCATCAACCTCGACATGCAGGGCGTGGCCGTCTCGACGGGCTCGGCCTGCTCCTCGGGTTCGCTCGAACCCTCGCCCGTCATCCGCGCTTTGGGTCGCGACGACGAACTGGCGCGCGGTTCCATCCGCTTCAGCCTCGGCAAGGACACGACCGAAGAGGAGATCGACTACGTCCTCGAAGTCCTGCCCGCGCGCCGTCGAGAATCTGCGCCGCCTCTCGCCGCTCTACCTGAAGGCGCAGGGCGAGCGCGCCTTCACTCCCGCCTGAGTTCAGTGGCTTACTCCGACACCTTCAAAGAACATCTCGCCCACCCGCGCAACGCCGGCACGCTCGAAGACGCCGACGCCGAGGCCGAGCAGATGAACCCCGTCTGTGGCGACCGCCTGCGGCTCGTCGCTGCGCGTGCGCGACGGCCGCGTCGAGGCCGCGCGCTTCCTCGCGTACGGCTGCCCGCCGACGCTCGTGTGCGGCTCCGCGCTCGCAGGGATGCTGGAAGGAATGACGCTCGAAGAGGCCACACGCGTCACGCGTTCAGACGATAACGGAAGCCGCAGGCGGGATTGCCGCCGCGCAAGCAGCACGCCGCCGCGCTCGCCTACGAGACACTGCACGAAGTGCTCAGACTCCTTCAAAAGAAGTAGGCAGTAGGCAGCCGCCGCGGCGCCACGCCCGCTCGTCTCATCTCATTCCGACCACTGCCTACTGCCATCTGCCTACTGCCCACTATTTTTTAGGATTTGCGCTTTCAGCTTCTCCTTGCCCGGCGCGCCGACGAGTTTGACCTCGACCTTGCCGCTCCCTTTGCCGCCCGGCTCCGGCGGCGCGTAGCCCACGACGTAACGCGTGCGTATGCTCCCGGCGACATCAACGACCGCCGCCTCTAACTGCCCGTCCTTCTCGGCGTAGAAGACACGGCCGCCCGTCTCCTCCGCAAGCTTCGACAGGAGGTCTTTCGCCCGGTCCCGCTTGCTCTTGGAGATGAACCCCTGCTCGGCCTCCAGCGCCCCCGTCAGCCCGACGCAGAAGACCTGCACGCCGCCGCCCTTCAGCAGCTTGAAGACCTGCTCGGCCTTGTGGAAGCTCTGTCTGTCTTCGCCGTCGGAGACGAGGATGAGCGCGAGGCGTCGCTGCGGAGCGTCGGCGCGCTTCGCGTTCTTGGTCAGGTAATCGCCGGCGAGATAGAGCGCGTCGAGCATCGCCGTCTGACCGCGCTCGATGAACATCGAATCGAGCCCCCGGTTGAGAGCGGCCTTGTCGGCGGTGAGCGTCTGAACGAGTCGGATGTTGTCGGAGGAGACGAACCGCAGGGTGAACGCCTCGTCGTCGGGGCCGTGCTGTGTGACGAGGAATTTCGCCGCCCCCACGACCTGCCCTATCTGCGAGCGGAGCGAGCCCGAGTTGTCCACGACCAACCCGTAGCTGACCGGCTGCACCTGCCTCTCGAAGAGGACAACGGGGCGCTCGACGCCGTCCACGTAGACGCGCACGTCTTCACGCTGAAGCTCGGGCGCGGCCCGCCCCTTCCCGCCCGTTAACGTCACTTCGATTCGCGCGGGTGGCGGAGTGACTGTTTGAGCTGCCGGCGCCGGCTCCTGCGCGTAGCCGACGGCCGTTGGAGCGGACAGAAATACCGCGCACACGAGCGCGCGCGCGAGTCTGCTCAGATACATCGAGAGGCTTTCTCCTTAACTCTTAACGAAGTTGTTCTGTCCGTGCGGCGGGGCGCGTCAAGGGGGCGCGGCTCGGCGCGGGCGCGTCTCGCCGGGGATGATGGTCTGGTTCTGGTGGTACTGTGGGCCGCAGCGCTTGTGCGGCTCGGTGCCGAGGCGGAAGTTCTGCGCACGTATGACCGGGCAGGTCGGGGCGGCGATGAGCCCCGTCGTCGGGTCGATGTCGAGCGTGACGGTACCCGTCAGACCCGACGAGCCCTCCTCATCCTCGCCGCTCCGGCCGGGCGGGTTCGGGCGTTTGCGGCTGGACGGCGGCGGCGTCTCCTCCGGGTACGGCGGCACGTAGACGGGGCCGGGCGGCGTGGCCTCCGGCAGCGGCACTTCCATGTCCGGCAGCGGCAACTCTTCGGGCGTGGCCGACTCGTCCGGCTCAAGGCTCTCTGTCGTGGGCGCGCTGCCCTTGATGAAAAGCTCTGTGCGCTTCTCCGTCGCGTCGGGGCCGGCGAGCAGGCCCGTGCGCGGGTCGATCTCGACGTGCTCGATGTCGGGCGGCTCCTGCCAGTCGCCGCCCCACTCGGGATGCGCGGCGAGCGCCGCCGACATGAAGTCCGTCCAGATGGGCAGGGCCGAGTCGCCGCCCGTCATCCCGAGGTCGGAGCCGTCGTCGAAACCGACGTAGACGACGCAGACGAGGTTCGGCGTGAAGCCCGCGAACCAGCCGTCGCGCGACGTGCCGGTCTTGCCCGCGACGTTGGCGCGCAGGCCGCGCGCGCGCACCTTCGCCGCCGTGCCGCGGTTCACCACGTCCTTCATCAAGGAGTCCATGATGTAGGCGACCTGCGGGCGCATGACTTCGTTCTTCTGCCCCTGCGGCGCGGCGATGGTCGTGCCCGCGCCCGTGGTCACGCGGCTGATGCCGACAGGCGTGACGCGCGTCCCCAACTGCGCGAAGGCCGTGTAGGCCGAGGCGACCTGAAGCGGCGTCGCCTCGTTCGTCCCCAGCGCATGCGCAAGGTAGTTCTGCTTCGGCTTCGGCAGCCCCGCCTTCGACGCGAAGCCCATGATGCGGCCGACGGTCACCTCTTCGGCGATCTTGACGGTGATGACGTTGAGGCTGCGCGTCAGTGCGTCGCGCAGCGTCACCTCCTTGTTCGAGAACGTGTCGCCGAAGTTGCCGGGCGAGTATTGCTGTCCGGCCGACGAGAAGGTCGTCGCCTCGTCCTTGTACGTGGTGGCGGCGGTGATGAGGCGCGGCACAGGGTCGTAGGCCGTGTTGATGCGCGGTGGCGTAGACGAACGGCTTGAAGACCGAGCCGGGCTGGCGCATCGCGTCGGTCGCGCGGTTAAGCTGACTCTTCTCGTAGTCGCGCCCGCCGACCATCGCCACGATCTCGCCCGTGTCGGCCTTCATCGCGACGAGCGCGGCCTGAAGCGTGCCGGCGGGAAGCGCTTGGCCTGCACCTTGTCGAGCGCGGCGAGCTGCTTGACGAGCGCCGAGTAGGCCGCGCGCTGCAAGTCCATGTCGATGGTCGTGTAGATGCGCAGGCGCTCGGCGGCCGACGTGTCGGCGATGAGGTCGGCGAGCTGGTTCTGCGCGTAGTCTACGAAGTAGGGCGCCTCCGACGCGTCGATGCGACCCTTCGCGGGCGCGAGCTTGACCTCGCGTCGCCATCGCGCGCGCGCCCTCGACCTCCGTGATGGCGCCGGCCTCGACCATCGACTTCAAGACCTGATTGCGTCGCTCGAAGGCGGTCGTCCGGGTGCTTGTAAGGGTTGTAGCGGTTCGGGCTGCGAATCATGCCCGGCGAGCAGCGCCGCCTCGGGGAGCGTGAGCGCCGTCACGTCCTTGTTGAAGTAAGCCTCGCTCGCCTCGCCCACGCCCTTGATGGAGAAGCCCGCGCGCTGGCCCAGATAAACCTCGTTGCAGTAGAGCGCGAAAATCTCCTTCTTCTCAAGACGCGTCTCAAGGATGACGGACATGTACGCCTCGGACACCTTGCGCTTGAGCGAGTTCTCGGGCGAGAGGAAGAGGTTCTTGACGAGCTGCTGCGTGATGGAGGAGCCGCCCTGCCGCGAGAGGAAAGAGTTCGGGTCGGCTTCGTAGCGGCGGACGGCGGCGCGCAGGATGCCGCGGAAGTTGACGCCGTAGTGGTTGAAGAAGTCGCGGTCTTCGGTGACGACGATGGCCTTGACGAGCGGGTCGGGCAGGTCGTTAAAGCCGATGACCCGCCGCCGCTCGCGCTGCGGCCCGGCGACCGCGCTGATGAGCTTCGGGCTCAAGCCACGCGCTCTGTATCTTCGCGCCCGTTCGCGTCGAGGTCGCTGCAGTGGCCGCGACCGTTTTGCCGCCCTTCGGCCGAACTGCACGCGCAGCGTGCGGGAACTGCGCCCGGCCGTCGATCGTGCGAGTCCTTGCTCGGCTCTATCTCGACGCCGTGCCCTCGACGCTGTAACCGCCCGCGCGCCGTGTCGGCCTGCTGCGCGCGCTCGACGTAGCCTGCGCGCCTCAGGCGCGCGACGAGGTCTTCGGCCGAGAGCCCGTCGCCCACTTTCAACTGCTTGGGCGCGGCGTAGATGCCCGCGCTGCGCGTGAAGACCTCGCCGCGCAGCAGCCGGTCGATGCGCTCGGAGAAGACCGTGTAGTAGTAGCCGAGGAGCGCCGACGACAGCGACGGTGAGGACGACCGTCGGGATGACCGTCGCGGGGCGTATGAGGCGGCGACGCCAGCGACGCCAGAAACCCTCGGGCGGCTCCTCGAACCTGTAGACGCGCGGCCCACGCTGACGCGCGCGCGCGGCGGGCGGGACGACATCTATTTGGCGGATGACGCAGAGCCATCGTCTGTGAATAGTAAACGTAAACCGCGAATAGTAAGAGAATCGGTGAAAGTGGCAGAACCGCAGACTCCGCGCGCGGTTGATGCCGCGGTCGCCGGCTCGAGTCTCGAACTCTATTCTAGCATTCGACCATGTCTACCATTAACCAATTTGACACCTCCCATCCCTTTAGCTAACGTGGCGCGTTAGCCATGAGACGAGCCCGTTTGATGCCGCCACGAGGTCGCACGGTTCGATGCCGCCCCCAGCAGAAGAACTGAGGCAGAGGCTGAGGCCGCGCGCGAGCCTGGCTCTACTCGCTCGCCGCGCTCGCGGGCGTGGTGGCCTTCGGCACCGCCGGTTTCACCTTGTCGAAGGGCTGGTCGCTCGCCGACAGCCTCTACATGACGGTGATGACGGTGACGACCGTCGGGTACGGCCCGCCGCTGCCGCTCTCGCCGGCCGGGCGCAACTTCTCGATCCTCTTCATGGTCTCGGCGTGGGCACGGCCGGCTACCTGCTCTCGACGGCCGTCCAGTCGCTCGTCCGCTCCGAGATTCTGGCGGCCTACGGCGAGCGACGGCGCCAGCGCGAGATGAGCAAGCTTCAAGGCCATTACATCATCTGCGGCGCGGGGCGCGTCGGCCGCCGCATCGTCCGCGAGATGCGGCGCGCGGGCGTCCCCTTCGTCGTCGTCGAGAGCAACGCGCTGCTCGCCGCCGAGCTGAAACTTCCCGACACGCAGCTGCTCGTCCGCGACGCGACGCTCGACGAGACACTCGTCGAGGCCGGGCGTCGAGCGCGCGACGCGGACTCGCCTCGTGTCTGTCCGACGACGCCGACAATCTCTACGTCGTGCTGACGGCGCGGACGCTCAACCCGTCTCTGCGCATCGTCTCGCGCGCGGTCGAAGAGTCGGCCGAGCCGAAGCTCATGCGCGCGGGCGCCGACCGCGTCATCGCGCCGACCATCATCGGCAGCCACCGCATGGCGCAGGCGCTCTGAAGCCCGCGGTCGCCGACTTCATGGACTCGATCACGGCCGAGACGCTCGACCTCGCCTTCGAGCAGGTCGAGGTCGCCGCGGGGACTCGCCGCTCGACGGGCCGCAAGCTGAAGGAGACGAACATCCGCTCACAGCTCGACATCGTCGTCGCCGCCATCCGCCGCGCGGGCGGCGAGATGATCTTCAATCCCTCGGGCGACACGCAGATTCGCGCCGGCGACATGCTCATCGGCATCGGCCGCGCCGAGTCGATGGCATGAACTCGGCGCGCTGGCGCGGAGGCTGGGCAAAGTGAAGGTGTCCCGCTTCTTCACGCTCGCGGTATCGGTTTCACTGAACTAAACTATCTTTGTGAGTCCTGGACTTCGCCCGAGAAGATCGAGCGCGTCGTCGTGCGCGGCGCAACTGGGTGGGCGACGCGGTGATGACCGTGCCCGCGCTGCGCGAGCTGCGCCGTCTGCTGCCGCGCGCGCGCCTGACGCTGGCGACGCGCCCCTGGGCCGAAGGGATTTTCGCGGGCGCGGACTTCATCGACGACCTCCTCATCACTGACGACGAGTTCCGGCAAAATGTCGCGCCGTCTTCCGCGAGGCGCGCGAGTGGCGCGCGCGACGCTTCGACCTCGCGGTTCTCTTCCCCAACTCGTTCGCGCCCGCGCTCGTCGCCGCGCTCGCGCGCGTGCCGCTGCGCGTCGGATACGCGACGCAGGGACGCGCGCGCGCTCCTGACGCACCGCGCTCGCCGTCCCCGAGTGGCGCGCGCAGCGACACGAAGTCTTCTACTACCTCAACGTCGTCGCCGAGTTGGAGCGAATACTCAACGGCACTTCGACCGTCGAGATCGCGCGAGCCCGACACGGCGCTGTGCGTGACGGACGCGCGCGTGCGCGAGGCGTCAACTGCTGCTCAGCGAGAACGGTGCGCGTCCCGGCCGTCCGCTCGTCGCGGTCTGTCCCGGCTCGACCAACAGCCGCGCGAAGCGTTGGCCGGCCGAACGCTTCGCCGCCGTCGCGGACATGCTGGTAGAGAGAACGGGCGCGGAAGTCGTCCTCGTCGGCGCGGCCGAAGAGTTGGACATCTCTGAGGAGGTCGCGCGGACACATGCGCGCGCGCGCCGTCGTGCTGACCGGCAGGACCGACCTCGCGCAGACGGCGGCCGTCCTGAACGCCTCGGACCTTCTGGTCACGAACGACACGGGCCCGGCGCACGTCGCCGCCGCGGTCGGCTGCCCGGTCGTCGTCATCTTCGGGCCGACGAACCCCTCCGACGACACGCCCCTTCTCTGCGCGGGCCGAGGTCGTGCGGCGCCCGCCCGACTGCGCGCCCTGCATGTTGCGCGACTGTCCCATCGACCATCGCTGCATGACCGCCATCACTCCCGAAGATGTCTTCGAGCGAGCCGCACGTGCGCTCGAACTCAGACAGAGGGTCGAGGTGGCGCGTTGAGGCGTTTAAAGCCGTGCGGTCTTCATCGACCGCGACGGGACCATCTCGGAGGAGGTCGGCTACGTCAACCACGTCTCGCGCTACAGGGTCTTCCCCTTCGCGGCCGAGGCCGTGCGCGCGCTCAACGAAGCGGGCTGGCTCGCCGTCCTCGTCACCAACCAGGCGGGCGTCGCGCGCGGCTACTTCGAGGAGGAGATGATCGGCCGCGTCCACGGCGTGCTGGCCGCCGAGTTGGAGAAGGGCGGGGCGCGGCTCGACGCCGTCTACTACTGCCCGCACCACCCGTCGGTCGGCGAGCCGCCGTACCGTTTCGACTGCGACTGCCGCAAGCCGCGGCCCGGCCTCATCCGCCGGGCCGCCGCAGAGCTGGGCATCGACCTCGCGCGGAGCTGGATGGTCGGCGACCGCTACAGCGACACGGAGCTGGCGCGCAACGCGGGCGTCCGCGCCGCATTCGTCCTGACCGGCTACGGCCGCGGCGAGCACGAACACCAGAGCCGCGCATGGAAGCACCGCCCCGACCTCGTCGCCGAAAACCTGCTCGAAGCGGTGAGAAAAATAATAAGTGTTGAGGACTGAGGACTGAGGACTGAGTGAAGAACGAGCCGACACTCAGTCCTCAGTCCTCAGTCCTCAACACTCAGGCCATATATGAGTGTTGTGAGTAGAGCGGAGACGGAGCGGCTGTCGGCGCTGGTGCGCGCGTTCGCGGGGCGGCGCGTCTTGGTGCTGGGCGACCTGATCGCCGACCAGTTCGTGTCGGGCGAGATAAGCCGCGTGTCGCGCGAGGCGCCGGTGATGATCCTGCGGCACGAGCGGACGGAGACGGTGCCGGGCGGCGCCGCCAACTGCGCGATGAACCTCGCGGCGCTCGGCGCGCGCGCCGCCATCGTCGGCGTGGTCGGTGAGGACGCGGCCGGGCGCGAGCTGTTGGAGAGGTTGGAGGGGGCGGGCGTCGATTGCTCCGGCGTCGTCGTCGCGCCGTTGCTCGGGACGACGACGAAGGTGCGCATCCTCGCCGGTCACGCGCACTCGACGCGCCAGCAGGTCGTGCGGCTCGACTACGAGAGCGACACTCTCAAGGACGAAGGGATTCTCTCAGACCTCGTGTCGAACGTCGGCGCGGCGTTCGAGGCGGCCGAGGCGTTCGTCGTCTCCGACTACAACTACGGGGTCGCCTGTGAAGCGACCGTCGCGCCGCTGCGGCATGTGAAGGGGCGCGCGCCGGTCGTCGTCGATTCGCGCTTCCGCATCGGTGAGTTCGCGGGCTTCGACTCGGCTACGCCGAACGAGGATGAGGTGGAGCAGGTCGCGGGACGGCGCTTCCCGGACGCGGACGCGCTGGCCGAAGAGGGCGAGCGACTGCGCGCCGAACTCGGATACCGTGCGCTGCTCGTCACGCGCGGCAAACACGGGATGCTTCTGTTGGAGGAGGGCGTGAAGCCGCTCCACCTCGACGCGGTCGGGTCGCACGACGCCGTGGACGTTACGGGTGCGGGTGACACAGTCATCGCCACCTACGCGCTCGGGCTCGCCTCGGGCGCGGACTACCCGACGGCCGCGCGCCTCGCGAACCACGCGGGCGGGGTCGTCGTCCTTAAGCGCGGCACGGCCTGCGTCTATCCGCAGGAGCTTCTGGCCTCGCTCGAACACGAAGGACAGGTTTGAGAGGGCGCGTGTCGCGCCTGACGCTTGAAGATGTTGATAATGAGAAACACGCTCTACGCCTTCATAGTTCTTCTACTCATCGCCACTGCTGCGCAGGCTCAGGCGCGGAGCAAGCCGTTCCGGCCGCCCGCGGGCGGGCACGTCATAGAGGTGCGCGACCTCGAACTCAAGGACGGCAAGAAGAGGGCACTCGTCCTCTGGATGCTCAGGCCGAAGAAGTACCCGCGCGGCTCCGAAGAGATTTACACCTGCCCTGAGGAGACGCGCGGCAGCTTCTACCGCGGCCCCGTGCGCGTGTCGCTCGTCGATACGGCGGCCGGGCGCGTCGTCAATACTTTGAAGGTCATACAGGACTACTCGCACGGCGAAGACGAGTTCGACCTCCCCTACCATATACGCGGCAGTTACTACCACGTCCCCGGCGTCGCCGGAGGGCGCGAGGGACGGCCGACGATACTTCACTTGAGGGACTTCAACAGCGACGGCCGCGCGCACGAGTTCGCACTCTTCGACGCACTGGCGTGCATGGGGCTGGAGACGGCGCTGTTCGGGTACAGCGAGAAGCAGGACAGAGTGATACAGTACCCCGTGCGCCTCGAAACGGAGTACGCGGGTGAGAAGACGACAGAGACGCTCAACTGGGTGGACTACCTCTTCGCGAAGATGCCCGCGCCAGACGGGTTCCGGCGGTACGAGGTGGACTACCGCGGACGCAACGGCACGTTCGACAGTTACGTGGTGAGCTATAACGCGGAGGCCGAGCGCTTCGAGGGCACAGTCAAACGCGTCTCCGGCAAGTGAAGCATGAAAGAAGCCGACGAGCAGTCAAAGATTACGGCCGCCGCGCGCATCCTTGAGCGCAACCGCCTCATCGCGCGCGTGGCCATCGCGCGCAGAGGGGGTGCGCGCGTCGTCTTCGCCAACGGCTGTTTCGACCTGCTGCACGTCGGGCACGTCCGTTACCTTGAGGCGGCGAAGGGGTTGGGCGACCTGCTCGTCGTCGGCGTCAACTCGGACGAGCAGGTGCGACTCCTGAAGGGCGAGGGGCGCCCCTTCGTCCCCGCGCGCGAGCGCGCCGAGGTCATCGCAAGCTTGCGCGCCGTGGACTACGTCACCGTCTTCCAAGAGCCGACCGTCACCGAACTCCTGCTTGCGCTCCGCCCGGACATCCACGCCAAAGGCACCGACTACACCGAAGAGACCGTGCCCGAGCGCGCTGTGGTACGATCCTTCGGCGGCCGCGTCCAGATCGTCGGAGACCCGAAAGACCATTCGAGCACGGAGATGTTTGGGAAAGTAAATGGTGAATAGTTAATGGTAAATGGTGTTTGAGAATCGCCTGCTCGCGCCTGAGGCAACGCCGGTTGAACTTTGCTCCACTATTTACTATTCACCATTTACCATTCACCCGCGCATGAACATTCTTTTCGTCAAACTCGGGAGCATCGGCGACGTGGTGCACACGCTGCCCGCGCTGGCGGCCGTGCGGCGGGCCGTGCCGGGGGCGAAAATCTCGTGGGTGGTCGAGCGGCGCGCGGCCGAAATTTTGAGGGACAACCCTCTCTTAGAAACCCTCATCGAAGTGGACACGAAGGGATTGAGGCGCTGGCCGTTGTCTGGGGAGACGCTGCCGACAACGCGTCGGCAGTTGCGGCGGTTACGCGCCTCACCCTTCGACCTTTCCATAGATTTCCAAGGGTTACTTAAATCGGCACTGGTTTCGAGGCTCTCCGGCGCGCGCCGTCGGGTGGGCTTCGCGCGCGAGCATCTGCGCGAGCCGGCCAGCCGCTTCCTGCTGACTGAGACGGTCAGGATTCCCACGCGCCTCAACGTCATCAGTAAAAATCTGGCGCTGGCGTCGGGAGCCCTCAGGGTCGAGCTGCCGACGGCGGCCGACTCTCTGGAGTTCCCCGTCCATGTCTCGCCCGCGCATGAGTTCGAGGCGGACTCGATAGTCCACACCGCCGTCCAAAAGATTGAAGAAGGGTTCACGATTTTGAATCCGGGCGGCGGCTGGCCGACGAAGCTCTGGGACGCCGCACGCTTCGGCGAGCTGGCCGACACGCTGCTCGTCAAATACGGTCTGCGCTCGGTCGTCACCTACGGCCCCGGCGAGCGCGAGCTGGCCGAGCGCGTCGTCGCTTCGAGCCGGACGGGAGCGGCAACAGCCGTCTCGCCGTCGCTCAAAGGCTTTTACGCGTTGGCGCGGCGGGCGTCCGTCTACGTCGGCGGCGACACCGGCCCGACGCACCTCGCGGTCGCCGCGGGCGCGCCCGTCGTCGGGCTCTTCGGGCCGACCGAGTGGTGGCGCAACGGCTCGCCCCGCGAGGACGACATCTGTGTCGAGCGCACGGACATCGGCTGCCGCACGGACTGCCACCGCCGCGCCTGCTCGCAGTGGGTCTGCATGGACATCGGCGTCGAACGCGTCGCGGCGGCCGTCGGCGAGAGGCTACGGCGGGCCGAGGTGCGTCTACGTGCGTCACGTCTGGCCGAGGTGGGTGCCGGTGGCGCGTAGGGGCGGCACGTGGGTGCAGCGCTGGCGCGTCCCGCTGGGGTTCGCCTGCGCGGCGGTCTTCATCGTGCTGGCGCGGCCCGACCGGCGCTCGCTGGCCGTCGGCGGCGTGGTCGCGCTCGTCGGACTCGCGATACGCGCGTGGGCGTCGGGACACATAAGGAAGAACGCGCGGCTGGCCGTCTCGGGGCCTTACGCGCACACGCGCAACCCGCTCTACCTCGGGAGCTTCATCCTCGGGCTCGGGTTCACGGTCGCAGCCGCTTCAACTCTTCTGCTCTTCCTCATTTTGGGTGGACTGTTCGCGTCGCTGTTCCTGGGCATCTACTGGCCTGTGATGCGCGTCGAAGCTGCGACGCTCGTCGAGATGTTCGGCGAGGAGTACAAACATTACGCGGCGGCGGTGCCTCTCCTCCTCCCGCGTCTGACGCCTTACAAGGCGGGTGAAGACTCGGCCGTCAGGTTCGATCCGTCCCTCTACCTGCGTTACCGCGAATACCGCGCGGCGCTCGGACTGCTCGTGGCATGGTGTGTGCTTTGGCTGAAAGCAGTTCTGGCTTTCTGACCTGAACAAGCACACTAAAAGAAGGGTGAAAAGAGGGTGTACGCTATGCCTCGCAGATTTATGTCCAAAATCCACGCCACGACGGCGACGGCACTGCTTTTTGCCGTTGTACTCTCTTCGGTCGTACTGGCTTCGGACGCGCCCAAAGAGCGTACACAACCACGTCCGACTCCGGTGAGGCCCTTCGGGCCGTCTGAGGAGTTGGTCTACGAGGGCGAGTTCACGCGCGCCATCCTGCGCGGCATCAACATCGCCGAGCTGCGCTTCAAGGCGCAACGCCCGTCGGCCTCCAGCGTGTCGGTCGAGGGCGAGGGGCAAGAGTCGGCGCCCGCGCCGCTCGTGCTGACGACCGACGTGGTGTCGAAAGGCTTCTTCACGAAGCTCTTCGGGATGAGCTTCAAGCTCCACGCCGAGTCGCAGGTCGAGCCAAACGACTTCTACGCCATGCGCACGACCAAGAAGGACGAGCAGGGCAAGCGCGTCCGCACGAGCGAAGCGATCTTCAATCAGGAATCCAAGCAGGTCGAGTACACCGAGCGCGACCCGAACAATGCGGGCCAGGCGCCGCGCATCATCACGGCCGTGCTCGACGGGCCGACGCAGGACATGGTCTCGGCCATCTACTTCCTGCGCACGCAGCCGCTCACGCCGGGCCAGACCTTCAACATCGCCGTCAGCGACTCGGGCCGCGTCTATCAGGTGCCGGCGACGGTCGTCGCCGAGAAGAAGAAGATGAAGAGCGTACTCGGCAAGGTCGAAGTCGTCCGCGTGGACGTGGAGCTGTTCGGGCCGGGCCGCCCCGTCGAGGATGGCAAGGGCAAGATGTCCATCTGGGTGACGAGCGACGAGCGCCACGTCCCCATCAAGGCGCGCCTGTCGCACGACATCGGCACGCTCGACATCACCCTCAAGAGCATCCAGCGCGAAGAGCCCCTCGTCGCGCAGCGTTAACAACGAAACAACTCGGGTCGAGACCGCAGAAGGCGGAGGCGTACATGCCTCCGCCTTTTCTCTTCCCCACTTTTTCAACCGACCCGCACAGCCGTCCGACTCAAATTGTTTGACCCGCGCGACTTCAGTGCCATAATCTGCGAGCCGCTTTACCCTATGTCCCGAGACAAGGAGTCTCGCATGTCGAACTTCACCCCGGCCGACAGATGTTGGGCACGCGCAGACCTGAAGTGCTTCCTACGGCTCCCGAGCGGCGCCAGCTCGGCCGACACTTCGCCGCGCTCCTGGTACTTCGAGCTACCATGCGCCCACGACACGCCCGCGCACTGGGGGGAACTCGTGCCGCGCATCATGTTCGACATCAACACGGCGCTGCGCCGCCGCCAGCCGGACGACCTGGCGTGGATTGATGCCGAGAGCGTCAAAGTCTATCCGCTTCAGCCGCGTCAGGTGCTCACCGCCCCCGAGACCGACCCACGCTCGCTCGCGTGGGTGAACATTGACAGGCAGAAGGTCTGGGAGCCCGCCGTCTGTTACTACGTTGACGACGCGGGGCGCTACGACGTGATGTCGGGCCATGACTTCAGCGAGTTGCTCCTCTACAGGCTGCTTGGCCGTGGGGAGATAACCAGCGAACAGTTCCGGAGCTTCCTCGACCGTTATTACGGCGAGGCGGACGCTGCGGCCGGGCTCAGGATTTATGCCGACCGTGACGCACGCCTGAAGAACCTGACGACCATCCGAGAGGACTCGGTCGTGGCCCGCAAGACTCCGTACGAACGACCCTTCAGTTGTTGTCCCGATACTTCCCCGACGTGGCCCGGCGGCGACCTCGTCACACTCGGGGTTCCCAGAGAGGTGTCGGTGGCGGGTTACGCCGAGCCCGTCTCCGCCGACGTGGAAGCGGCGCCGGGGGAGACGGCTTCCGTCTATCTTGAGGCAATCGGTGAGAGTCTGATTCAGGTTATGGTGACTGTGCGCGACTTCACGGGGCTGGGTCTGATCGAAGCTACAAGTCTGACCAAGTCCGCTCCCGCCGTCGTCCTGTCGAACGCACCTCGCGCCGAGGCCGAGCGCTTCCGACGCGAGCTGGAGCGGGTCGGCGCGACCGCTTCGCTGCGTTGAAGGAGCACCGTCACGCGCCGCTTCATATTCCTGCGTCACTTGATTATCGCGGAAATCGTGATAGCTTTGCCTCAAGACTTTCCGACACGAACCGAACGGAGCAACCCATTTAGATGACGACCGCGCTGGTCATTCACGGCCACTTCTACCAGCCGCCGCGCGAGAACCCGTGGACGGAGTTGGTCGAGCGCGAGGCGGGCGCCGCACCCTTCCACGACTGGAACGAGCGCATCCACGCAGAATGCTACCGCCCCAACGCCTTCGCGCGCATCAGCGACACGCACGGCCGCGTCGAGCGCGTCGTCAACAACTACACACGACTCAGTTTCAACTTCGGCCCGACGCTCCTCAACTGGCTCGAACGCCACCAGCCCGAGACTTACGGGAGAATACTTGAGGCCGACCGCGAGAGCGTGCTGCGCCACGGCGGCCACGGCAACGCCATCGCGCAAGGGTACAACCACTCGATCCTTCCCCTCTGCAACGAGCGCGACCGGCGCACACAGATACGCTGGGGGCTCGCCGACTTCCGCCGCCGCTTCCACAGGGAGGCCGAGTCGCTCTGGCTCCCCGAGACGGCGTGCGACGACGCGACGCTCGCGGCGCTCATCGAGGAGGGATTGCGCTACGTCATCCTCTCGCCCTTTCAGGCCGAGGCCGTCAGGGCTCCCGGCTCCGACGAGTGGCAGGACGCCTCCGACGGCCGCATCGACACGACCGTCCCGTACCGTTACTCGCACCCGGACGGCTCGGGTCGCTCCATCGCCATCTGCTTCTACGACGGCCGCATCGCGCGCGGCATCGCCTTCGAGGGGCTGCTCGCTTCAAGTCAGGGGTTGCTCGCGGCCTGTGCGCGCGCGGCGCGCGGCGGGGCACAGATCGTGAACGTGGCGACCGACGGCGAGAGTTACGGTCACCACTTCCGCTTCGGCGACCGCTGCATCGCTTATGCTTTGGAGGTGGAGGCGGAGCGCTACGGACTGCGTGTGACGAACTACGGCGAGTTCTTAGACGAGTACGAGCCCGAGCACGAGGTCATCATCCAGACGGGGCCGGACGGCGAGGGCACCGCATGGAGCTGCGCGCACGGTCTGGGCCGCTGGACGCGCGACTGCGGCTGCGACGCCTCCGCCCCGGGCGGCTGGAACCAGCGCTGGCGGGCGCCGCTGCGCGCGGCCTTCGACCTCCTGCGCGACGACCTCGCGCCGAAGTTCGAGGAGGCGGGCGGCGAGCTGCTGCGCGACCCGTGGGCCGCGCGCGACGAGTACGTCGAGCTGCTCGGCCCGGGCGGTCACTCGCGGCGTGAAGAGTTCTTGTCGAGGCACGCCACGCACACGCTCTCTGCTGTTGAGAAGGTGCGCGCGCTCACGCTCCTCGAATCGCAGCGCGCCAGCTTGACGATGTACACGAGCTGCGGCTGGTTCTTCAACGACATCTCGGGTATCGAGACGGTGCAGACCCTCCGCTACGCCGGCCGCGTCGTCGAGACGATGGAGGCGGCGGGCCTCGCGCCGCCGACCGCGTCCTTTCTCGAACTTCTGTCTGAAGCAAAGAGCAACCAGCTCGAACGCCCGACGGGCGCGGACATCTACCTGCGCACTGTCGCGCAGTCACGCGTGACGCCGCAGCGCGTCGCGGCCCACGTCGCCATCTGCAACCTTCTGGAGCCCGAGGTGCAGGAGTCGCAGTGCGAGTCGGCCGGCTACAATTATCGCAAGCTCGACTTCCGCAAGCAGCGCCACGGGCGCGTGACCCTTGAGACCGTCCGGCTCGCGCTCGAAGAGGTGGCGACAGGCCGAGGGCAAGAGTTCGCGCTCGCCGCGATGCACTTCGGCGAGATCGACTACTACTGCGCGCTCCGGCCCTACCGGACGCCGGAAGAATACGAGGAGGCGGCCGCACGACTCTGGTCACACCTGCGCGCCGCCTCGCTGCCCGTCCTGCTGCGCGTCGCTCAGAGCGAGTTCGGCCCCGAAGAGTTCGGGTTGGAGGCGCTGCTGCCGGAGGGTCAGGGTCATCTCTCGCGCAGCGTCTTCGGCAAGCTCGTCGAGCGCTTCATGGAGGAGTACGAGCACCTTTATGAAGAGAACCGACGGGTCATCGAGCGCTTGCAGGAGATCGGCTTCCACCCGCCGCGCGAGCTGCGCCTCGCGGCCGAGCTGACCGTCGGCTTGCGGCTCGAACGCGAGATACGCGGGCAGCGGCGCGGCGCGGGCGACTACAGCGCGGCCGTCGAGATCGCGCGCGACGCGGCGCGCTACGGCTACCGCATCGACCGCACCTCCGTCACGCGTGTCTTCGAAGAGACGGTCACAGAGGCCGCGCGCCTCGTCGTCGCGCGCCCCGAGGCCGACAACATCCGCTCGGCCCGTGCGCTCATCGAATTGGGCCGCGAGCTGGGACTCGAAGCGAACCTCGAACGCGGGCAGGAGATCATCTACGAGGCAGCGCGCGCGGGCGCCGCGTTCTCCGCGGAGGCGCGCGCCTTCGCCCTCGCACTCGGGCTCGCCCCCGTCGCGCTCGAACAGCCGGAACCGACAGTCCTGGTCTAAGGTTGAGGGAGGAAGCATCGATGTCGAACCAGCCGGGGGCGGCGCACCCGAACGTTTCGCGCGTCGAGTTGGAACGCCTGCTCGCTATCAACTCGCCCGACCCGCACGCGCTGCTCGGTGCGCACCCGGCCGCGGGGGGAGTCGCCGTGCGCGCCTACCGTCCCAACGCCGAGCGCGTCGAGGTCGTCATCGACGGCGAGTCGCCGCGCGAGATGTCGCGCACGCACCCGGCGGGTCTCTTCGAGCTGCTCGTCGAAGGGCGCGTGCAATCATTCCCCTATCAGCTCCGCACGCACTACCCCGGCGGCGGCGTCTACACGCACCGCGACCCTTACGCCTTCATGCCGACGCTCGGCAGCTTCGACGAGCATCTGTTCGGCGAAGGGCGCCACTGGCATCTCTACGATAAGCTTGGCGCGCACGTCCGCGACCTCGGGGACGTGCGCGGTGTCTCGTTCGCCGTGTGGGCGCCGAACACGGACGGCGTGAGCGTCGTCGGCGACTTCAACAGTTGGGACGGCCGACTCCACCAGATGCGGCGACTCGGCGCGTCGGGCATCTGGGAGATTTTCATTCCCGACCTCGGCCCCGGCGCGCTCTACAAGTATGAGATGCACCGGCGCGGCGGCCTCCCCTTCCTCAAGGCCGACCCCTACGCGCTCTTCGCCGAAGTCCCGCCCGAGACCTCTTCGGTCGTCTTCCAGCCGTCGTATCAGTTCACGGACGACGCGTGGCTCGAACGCCGCGCGAAGGAAGACCATTTAAGAAGACCGCTCAACATCTACGAAGTCCATCTCGGCTCTTGGCGGCGCATCACCGAGGAGGGCAACCGCTCGCTCACATACCGCGAGACGGCGCCCGCGCTCGCCGACTACTGCGAGCGGCTCGGCTTCACGCACGTCGAGTTCCTGCCTCTGAAGGGTTATCCCTTCTCCGGCTCCTGGGGCTATCAGGTGGCGAACTACTACGCGCCGACCGCGCGCTTCGGCAACCCGGACGACTTCCGTTTTCTGGTCGATTATCTGCACAACCGCCGGATAGGCGTCATCATGGACTGGGTGCCCGCGCACTTCCCGAAGGACGCATGGGCTTTGGCGCGCTTCGACGGGACGGCGCTCTACGAGCACGAAGACCCGCTCCTCGGCGAACACCCCGAGTGGGGCACGCTCATCTTCAACTACGGTCGCAACGAGGTCCGAAACTTCCTTATCGCCAACGCGCTCTTCTGGCTCAAGGAGTGCCACGTGGACGGCCTGCGCGTGGACGCCGTCGCGTCGATGCTCTATCTCGACTACGCGCGTGAGGCAGGCCAGTCGGCGACCAACAAGTACGGCGGGCGCGAGAACCTCGAAGCCGTCGAGTTCGTCCGTCAACTGAACGACACCGTTCACGCAGAGGTGCCCGGCGCCATCACCATCGCTGAAGAGTCAACGTCTTGGCCGCTCGTTACGAAGGGCACGGATCAGGGGGGCCTCGGCTTCGACTTCAAGTGGAACATGGGCTGGATGCACGACACGCTCAAGTACTTCGAGCGCGACCCCATCGCCCGCCGCTACTTTCACAACAACCTGACCTTCGGCCTGACCTACGCGTGGAGCGAGAACTTCATCCTGCCCTTCTCGCACGACGAGGTCGTACACATGAAGGGCTCGATGCTCAACAAGATGTTCGGCGGGCGCGAATGGAAGTTCCCCAACCTGCGCGCGCTCTACGGCTACATGTGGGCGCACCCGGGCAAGAAGCTCCTCTTCATGGGCGGCGAGATCGCGCAGTGGCGCGAGTGGAGCGAGGAGCGCAGCCTCGACTGGCATCTGCTCGAAGACGACAAGCACCGCGGCATCAGCACGCTCGTCCGCGACCTCAACCGTCTCGTCATCGAGCATCCGCCGCTCCATCAACTCGACGTTGAGCCGCGCGGCTTCCAGTGGATTGATGTCAACAACCACCTTGAGAACGTCGTCGCCTTCATGCGCGAGTCGGCCACGGGCGAACGCGTCGTCTGCGTCTCGAACTTTTCGGCCGCGCCGCGCCCCGGCTACCGCTTCGGCCTGCCCGAGCCCGGCACGTACCGTCTGCTGCTCAACACGGACTCGTCCTACTACTCCGGCGGCGACCGCCTCCACATCGACTGCGTCGAGACCGAGGAGCAGCCCTGGCACGGGCTCCCACACTCCGCGGTCGTAGACCTTCCGCCGCTCACCACGCTCCTCTTCGGTTCACCCACAAAGACATCCAACGGCGCCTTTGACGCCGACGCCTGCGCCACGCCCGAGCCCGGGCCACCCGTCCCCGTGGACACCGGCGCGCCCACGCCTCTGACACATGAGGCGCAGACGCCGAAGGCAACGACCAAGTCGAGGAAGCGCGCGCCTTCAAAGAAGAAGGCCACGACCGACGAGGCGCAGCCCGCTCCGGCGAAGGCCCCGCGCAAGGCCGCGAAGCGGAGCCCACGCAAGAAGCCCGTAGAAGAACCAAGCGGTGAATAGAGGCGACAGAAAAACTGTAGAGCCGAGTCCCGACAGCGGCCCTCTCATCATCGGCCACCGCGGCGCCTCGGCCCACGCGCCCGAGAACACGCACGCCGCCTTCGAGCGTGCCTTCGCGGACGGCGCCGACGGCATCGAGTTCGACGTGCGACTCGCGAGCGACAATGTCCCCTTCGTCTTCCACGACGCCACATTCGAGCGGACGGTCGGCATCTACGGCAACGTGGACGAATACCCATCCACGATGCTTGAGAAGGTCTCCTCCGGCACGTGGTTCAACGAACGCTATCCCCGCCGCGCGCGCATAGCCTACGAATGGAGCGAGAAGATTCCGACGCTCGCGCAGGTCTTCGAGCGGTACGGCTCTCACCTCCTCTACGCCGAAATGAAGTGCGAAGATGTCTCTCGCCAACCGGTACTGGCGCGGGCCGTCGTCGAGCTGATTCACAAGCACGGCCTTGCGAGTCGTGTCATCGTCAAGAGCTTCGCGCTCGACTCGCTCCGCGAGGTCAAGCGGCTCGCGCCCGAGGTTCGCACCGCAGCCCTCTTCGGCCGCAGTTGGCCGCGCCCGCTCGTGCCCGCGTCCAAAATCATCGCCGAGGCCGCGGCGTGCGGTGCCGATGAAATCTCGCTCCACCGCTCGCTCCTGCGCGGCGCGACGGTCGAGGCGGCACGCCGCCGCGGCTTCAAAGTCCTCGTCTGGACGATCAACTCACCGGGCTCTCTCCGCCGCGCGCTGAAGCTGAACGTGCGCGCCGTCTTCACCGACTACCCCGGGCGAATGCGTGGATTACTCACAAGGCTCCGCGCGGAGGCCGCGGCGCGCGGCGAAACTGCATGAGCCCCGCCGAGCAGACACAGGACAGAATTTTCACCCGCCCGCCGCACTTCTCCGTACACCTCCGCGCCGGGCGCCGCCTCCGCTGGTCGGGCGGCGCGCGCTCAGACTACGCCGCGCTGCTCCTGCTCGACGGGAGCCTGCGCTGGCGCGCCTCCGCTTCCAACCCTGAAGCGGCCGAAGGGATGCCGACCCCGGAAGGCGAAGTTGAATCGGGCGAACTCGACGGTGCGGGTGCGCTCCTCGCCGCGCCGGGCGACGACGTGAGCGCCGCGTTCGCGGGGGCCGCCGAGTACGTCCTTGTTCAACTCTCCCCAGTCTTCGTCACGGACTGCGCGGCGCGCGCGGGGCTGGCGCGCACGGACATGGTCGTCACCTTCCGCGAACGCGCAGTCAGTGGCGACGCGCGCCTCACACGGCTCGCGCGCGACCTCGCCGAAGAGCTGCGCGAGGAGGCGGCCGGGCAGGAGTTGGTCGTCGGCGCGCTCGTCGAGCAGGCGCTCGTCCAACTGCTCCGGCGTTACGCGAACCTGCGCCGCTCGGCCCACCTCGAACTCTCGCGCGCCGGACTCGTAGACCGCCGCATCCGCCTCGCCGTCGAGCTGATGCACGCGCACATGCACCGCGACCTCGCGCTCGAAGAGATCGCCTCGGCCGCGCACCTCTCGCCCTTCCACTTCGCGCGTCTCTTCAAGAAGCTGACCGGCGCCACGCCGCACGCCTACCTCGCGGGCTTGCGCGCCACGCGTGCGCAGGCGCTCCTCGCCGAGACCGACCTGCCCGTCACGGAGGTCGGCGCGCGCGTCGGCTACATGAGTTCCAGCCACTTCGCACGCGCCTTCCGCCAGGCCACGGGCCTCTCGCCGCGCGCCTACCGCAAGGCGCTCGTGCGCGGCTAACTTTTTCTGCAAGAGTCTTCCAAGCCCACCGTTCATCCCACAGAAAGCTTCGGCCGACCGGGCCGGCACTGAAAAGATTCGTGGGAAAGGAAGATTAGTATGAAGCGCCTCTTTGTTAGACTCTCGACCGCCCTTTTGACCTTCGCCCTGGGGTTAGGCATGGCCTCCGCCCTCGCACGGACTTACATGCCCGAGCCGCACGAGCCGGTCGTCAAGCAGCCCGCTAACGCCGAGAAGACCCTTGAGATGGTCTTCGTCCTCGACACGACGGGGTCGATGGGCGGTCTCATCGACGGCGCCAAGCAGCGCATCTGGGGCATCGTCAACGAAGTCATGCAGACGCCCGCTCGGCCTTCGGTGCGCGTCGGCCTCGTCGCCTACCGCGACAAAGGTGATGCGTACGTGACGCAGGTGCTTCCGCTGACCAACGACCTCGACAAGGTCTACACGACGCTCATGGAGTACCGCGCCGACGGCGGCGGCGACGGCCCCGAGGACGTGCGCCGGGCGCTCGCCGACGGCGTGCGCAAGGCCGGCTGGTCTCAGCCCCAGGCGAACACCGCGCAGATCGTCTTCCTTGTCGGCGACGCCCCGCCGCACGACGACTACTTGCAGGAGCCCGACACCCTCGCCACGGCGGCCGAAGCAATCAAGGTCGGCATGGTCGTCAACACTATTCAGTGCGGCGCCGACACGCAGACCCGGCAGGTCTGGCAGCAGATCGCGCGCCGCGGCGAGGGCCAGTACTTCGCCATCGCGCAGGACGGCGGCGTCGAGACCATCGCCACGCCTTACGACTCGCGCCTCTCCGAACTCGGCACCAAACTCGGCTCGACCTACCTCGCCTACGGCGGCGGCGCGGGCCCCGAGGGCGAGCGCTTCCGCGCGAACGCCGAAGAGCGGCAGGTCAAGACCGAGTCGGCCGTCGCGAGCGCCGCGCCCTCCGTTGCGCAGGCCGACCGCGCGGTCAACAAGGCGCTCAACCGCGACGCCTACGTCGGCGACCTGCTTCAGTCCATCGAGAACAAGTCGGTCAAGCTCGACGAAGTGAAGGCCGAAGACCTGCCCGCCGACTTGCAGAAGCTCTCCACGGGCGAGCGCCAGAAGGAGGTCGAGCGCCGGCTCGCCGAGCGCCAGAAGCTGCGCGACGAGATCGTCTCGCTCAAGAAGCAGCGTGACGACTACATCGCCACCGAGCGCAAGAAGCAGTCCGGCTCGCAGACCGGCTTCGACGCCGCGGTCGCCTCCGCGCTCAAGGAGCAGCTCGCGCGCAAGGGCATCAAGTAAAAGTAAGAGACAACAGTTAAGAGGTAGAGACGGCGCGGCTCTCATCATCAAATGATGAGAGCCGCGCCGTCTCTACCTCTTAACTTTCGCCTTCTCGTCCCTACTGCCTGCCGAAGCGCCGCCGGTACTCGTCGGAAGTGATGAAGGCTTTGACCATCTCGGCCGCGATGTAGTTCCCGTTGAACTCGTTGAGCTTGTTCAGCCAGAACTGCCAGCCGACGAAGTCCGAGTCGGGCGACTCCGAAGGGCCACGCCGCAGGTAGCCGAAGTACTGCATCAGCACGAAGGCGCGATTTGTCTCGCGGCGCGTGAACTGTGCGTTCTCGGCCACGGCGCGCAGCGCCTGAGCGCGCGTCGTCGCGGCGAACTGCACGGTCGGCAGCGCCACGTTTGCAACGAAGGTGTCGAGCGTGGTCTGGTTGAGGTTGTCGTAGGTACGTTGGGCGGGTGTGAAGGCGAGCCCGTCAACAGGCGAGGGCGTGAACGTGTAGGAGGGTCCCACAGGCAGGTTGAAGAAAGTGAAGCGGCCGTCCTCGTCAGTCTTAACGACGGCGCTGCGCCCGCCGCTTACGGTGACGGGCAGCCCGGCGAGGGGGAAGCCCGACGTGTCGATGATGCGTCCCTGATGGAAGCGCACGTTGGCGTTGGGGGCGCCGACGAAGTTGAGCACCACGTCGTCCGTCGGCCGCCGCAGGACGGCCCGGAAGGGGTCGAACGTCAAGGTGTTCGAGAAGGGCTGGAGCGTCAGGAAATCCGACATGAAGAAGAAGTTGACGGAGTATCTCCCCTGCGCGTCGGTCGTCGCGCCGAAGAACTGGTTGCCGGGTGTATCAGTAACCCTCACCCCGGCGAGCCCGTTCCCCGCCGCATCCATCACGCGCCCGCGGATGACGCGCGGCACGGTGGCCTTCGTGAAGTCGAAGCCGGTCAAATCAGACTGGAGGTCGGAGACCGTGCGACTGCCGGGCGTGTAGACGGAGGCGATGTCGCCGCCGGGCCTCTGCGGAGTCACGGTGTAAGTGCCGCCCTTCGGCAGGTTGATGAAGGTGTAGTTGCCCGCGGCGTCCGAGGTGACGGTGACCGCGCGCGTCCCCGTCAGCCTGACGGAGACGTGGAAGGGGAAGCCGCTCGGCGTGCTCTCCGTGACGCGCCCCGAGATGCTGAAGGTCTCGACGGGCGTCGGGGTCGGCGTCGGGTTCGGGTTGGGCAGCGACTGCCACGAGGGGTCGTGGCCCTCGCCGAGCCAGTATGGATACACCGACTCGTCCACGTTCTTCACGTACACGCCGTCGGAGACCAGCTTCGTCCCGTCGGGCGAGAGCTGCGCGCGGACGGTGTACTCGTTGAGCAGACGCCTGAGCCCGGCCCCGTCCGCGTTGATGATGTAGACGTTGGCCCCGGCGTTGTTGCGGCGCGTGAAGGTGACGCGCGCGCCGTCGAACGACCAGAGCGGGTCTTCGTCGTGCGTGGGGCCGTCGAGCGTCTGCTCGGTAAAGGTGAGCTGGCGCTGGTTCGAGCCGTCGGCGTCCATGACGAAGACGTACTGGTGATCCTTCTCGAAGACAAAGCGCGACCCGTCCGGCGACCAGTCGAAGTTGGTCGCGCTGCCGGGGACGCTCGCGATGCGTGCCTCGCCGGCCCCGTCCACCCTCGCCGCGTAGAGGTCGTAGGTGTTCGCGGTCGAGTTGTACTTAACGTAGGCAACGTGCGAACCGTCCGGCGACCAAGTCGCGCGCGACTCGGTCAAGCTGCCCGCGACGCGGCGCGGGCTTGAGCCGTCCGCTTCCATCACGTAGAAGTCGTACGGCGTGGCGGGGAAACTCCCGTCGAACACGTGGCGCCGGAAGACGATCTTCGTCCCATCGGGCGACCAGACGGGGTCGTGTTCCGCGGTGTTGGCCGCCGTCCGTCGATTTAATCACGCCGCGGTTCGTCGCCGCGTAGACGACCTGCGGGTTCGACGGGTTGATGACGACCTCGTTGACGCTCGGCGAAGTGCCTGTCAGGCCGCCGCGCACCTCCGCCCATGTGTCGCCGCCGTTCGTCGTCCTAAAGATGCCGGAAGCGGTGCCCGCGAAGAGCGTGGTCGGCGTCGCGGGGTTGATGGCGAGCGCGTTGACGGCGGGGATGAAGAGGCCGCTGTTCTTCCCCTCGAAGAGCGAGCCGCCGTCCGTGCTCTTGTAGACGCCGAGGTTCGAAGCGGCGTAGACGATGCTCGGCGCGCTCGGGGCGACGGCGAAGTCGAAGACCGAGCTTGCAGTCAGACCCGAAGCGCTCGCTGACCAGCTCGCGCCCGCGTCCGTGCTTCTGTAGGCGGGACTGCCCGCGCGGTTGATGCCGGGGACGCTTGTGAAGTTGGGCGAGTCGGTGCGGCCCGCCACGTAGGCGGCGCCCGCCGCATCCACCGCGACGGAGCCGATCTGGTCGCTTCCCGGGCCTCCGATGAAGGTCGAGTAGACGAACCCCGTCCCCGTCGGGTTGAGCTTCGCCAGGAAGGCGTCGGCCGTGCCGTCCTTGCTCGTCTGAAACGACCCGGCCGTCGTCGGGAAACCGTCTGAGACCGTGAGCCCGCCCACGTAGGCGTTGCCGGCCGCATCCACCGCAACAGCGTTGCCGAAGTCGTCGCTGTTGCCGCCGAGGTACGTGGCGTAGACGAGCGACTTCCCATCCGGGCTCAGCTTAACGACGAAGGCGTCGTTGAAGTCGCTCTTCGCGGCCTGCAAGGAACCGCTGGCGGGAAAGTCTATCGAGGCGGTCGTGCCCGCGACGTAGGCGCTCCCCGCGGAATCGACGGCGATGGACGAACTGGTGTCGGCGTCCGCGCCGCCGAGGTAAGAGGAGTAGAAGAGCACGGGGTCGATGACAAGCGTATGCCCGCGGTCATAGTCCCCCAGCTCGAAACGCACGCGCCCGCCCCGGTCAATCACATAACGCGCCGGCACCTCTCTGCGCGCGCCGTCGAACTCCTGATAGGCGACCGGCCGCTGCTGCCGCACGTCGCCGCCGTCGGCGGAGATGACGAGGTCGCCCTTCTCGTCAACGCGCGTCGCGCGCGCGCCGTCGATGCGGAGGCGTATGCGCGCGGGGTCGGCGCCGGGCGCGACGACGAAGTCGTATTCGAGCCTTCCCTGTCGGCCGTAGTAGATGGCGTCGATGCCCTTGTATACCGACTCGTACCTGACCTTTTCAAACGCGGGCACGCCCGTCAGCCACGCACGCGCGTCGGCGCCGACGAGATAATTACTCGTGCCGGGCAGCTCGTTGAGCCCCGACACGGCGGACTTCCGGTTCGCGCCCTCCAACGTGAGCCGGAGCGTGCCGGAACGCGTCTGCTCACCTTCCACGGCCGCGGCGCGCAGGCGCAGCACCGCGCCCGTCTCCGCGAGGAAGAGCGTGTAGCCGCTGCCGCGCGCGATGAACTTCACAGCGCGGCTCGTCTGACCGCGGTTGGCCTCAAACCTGAGCGGAAGCCTTCCGTAGCCTTCGGAGAGGCACGCGGCCTCGCCGACGCGGACGGGCGCGGGGCGCACCTCGGCGCTGCCCGCGGGCGTTAATGTCTGCGACAGCGACAGCGCCGCCAGCAGCAGACAGGCCGCGGCCAGAGACAGGCCCGCGCCGCTCAGACGGAGCTTTATGAGAGGGACAAGGGGCTTATACATTACTGACCTCGTTCGTAAAACATGAGAACAGACCGCACACACACTTCGGGTGCGAAATAAAGTCGGCCTTACAAGTCCTTTGTTCGGGGATTGAGAACTCAGGAAAATGAGCGACGCCCGCAGGGGCGTGCGCATGGAGATTGTGAGTCTTAAACTCGCGCGCGTGATTATAGCGAAATAGTGCCTACGGCAGAAACGCAGAGGCGTCGTCTGTAGGTTGACCGCACGACTTTTTTAAGAGCGGCGCCCCTGACAGCAATCCGCCGCCCGTATTGCGCAAGAAACGGCAAGACTCGGGGCGCGCGAATCGCTATCCTTCCCCAATACACTTGAGTAAGGAGACCAACACTTTGTCAGCAGAACAGAACGGAGCCCTTTCGGCGGGGCAGAACGGCTTCGAGATCGCGCCGGCTAAGGGCAAGCTCGGCGTGCTACTCGTCGGCTTAGGCGCCGTCAGTACGACCTTCATCGCGGGTGTCGAGGCCATCAAGCGCGGCCTCGCAGACCCCGTCGGCAGCCTCACGCAGATGGGCGCCATCCGCCTCGGCAAGCGCACCGAGAATCGCAACCCGCTTATCAAGGAGTTCGTCCCGCTCGCAGACCTCAACGACATCGTCTTCGGCGCGTGGGACATCTTTCCCGACTCGGCTTACGAGGCCGCGCTGACGGCGGGCGTGCTTGAGAAGGAGCTGCTCGCGCAGATCAAGACGCCGCTCCAGAAGATCAAGCCGATGAAGGCCGTCTTCGACCAGCACTACGTCAAGCGCCTCAACGGGACGAACGTCAAGGAGGGCAAGAACAAGTTCGAGCTGGCCGAGCAACTCATCGAAGAGATTGCCGAGTTCAAGCGCAAGAACAAGTGCTCGCGCCTCGTCATCGTCTGGGCCGCCTCGACCGAAATCTTCCTGAAGCCCCACGCCGTCCACAAGACCCTGAAGTCCTTCGAGCAGGCGATGCGCGACAACCACAAAGCAATCGCGCCTTCGATGGTCTACGCCTACGCCGCGCTCAAGTCGGGCGTGCCCTTCGCCAACGGCGCGCCGAACCTGACGGTGGACGTGCCCGCGCTGATGACGCTGGCGAACGAGAACGGCGCCCCCGTCTGCGGCAAGGACTTCAAGACGGGCCAGACGCTGATGAAGACCATCCTCGCGCCCGGCCTCAAGTCGAGGATGCTGGGTCTGCACGGCTGGTACTCGACCAACATCCTCGGCAACCGCGACGGCGAGGTTCTGGACGACCCCGAGTCGTTCAAGACGAAGGAGGAGTCGAAGCTCTCGGTGCTCGAATACATCCTCCAGCCAGATGTCTACCCGCAGCTCTACAAGGACTTCTCACACGTCGTCCGCATCAACTACTATCCGCCGCGGGGCGACAACAAGGAGGGCTGGGACAACATCGACATCTTCGGCTGGCTCGGCTACCCGATGCAGATCAAGATCGACTTCCTCTGCCGGGATTCGATTCTGGCCGCGCCCATCGTCCTCGACCTCGCGCTCTTCCTCGACCTCGCGCAGCGCTGCGGGATGAAGGGCACGCAGGAGTGGCTCTCCTTCTACTTCAAGTCGCCGATGACCGCGCCCGGTCTCTACCCCGAGCACGACATCTTCATCCAGCTCATGAAGCTCAAGAACACGCTCCGCCATCTCAAAGGCGAAGACCTCATCACGCACCTCGGGCTGGAGTACTACGACTAAGACTGGAGACGTAAGCGCGCTTTCCGGGTTGCCTCGCAGGCAACCGCAAGGGCGCGGCGGGGTTGCCCGTCGCGCCCGTAAAATTTCTGTCGCGAATGTCCCCCTTGACGCGCGGCACTCATCCCACGTTTTGACACACGCGCGTCCCCGCACTCCACGTTTAGGTATGCCGAAGGGTGCGGCCGGCGCATTCAGTTTTTTGAATTGAGCCGTTTATTGTCACCCTTCGGCTGCCGCGAACTGTCAGGACGCTGCGGGGTGTCAGCGGCGGTGTGAGCGAGAAATATTTTCGCACTCATTAGATTTTTTCGCCCCCTCGAACATTTTGTAGTGACAACAAACCCTTTGTCGTATATATAGTGCTCTCGTCGCGGAAGCGCGGTCGCCCCCCGGCCGTTGCGCGGACAGCAAACCACGTCTATAAAGGTCTCATCAAAGAAGTGCGGTTCGCTCTTTGCATGGAGTAAGACCGGTAGCGGCCCACGGGCCTGGGACAGCCACTCGCGGCGCCCCCCGCAAGCCCGGATGCCGCTTTAATGCCGGCGCTCCAAGCAAAGGAGGCGAGCCACATGGTTGCAGTTATGGACAGAGAAACGATCAACACCAACACGGTTCTGCTTGACCCTGACCAGAAGAGCCCACGCGCGCAGGAGTTTGAGGAGAAGCTCGCCGCGCGCATCGTGGGACAGGAGCGCGCCGTCCGCCGCATGAGCGGCCTCTACCAGATTTTCCTCGCCGGGATGAACCCGCCGAACCGCCCCGTCGGCACGATGCTCTTCCTCGGGCCGACGGGCTCGGGCAAGACCAGAGTCGTCGAGGCCGCGGCGGAGGTTCTCTTCGGTGACCCCAACGCGGTGATTAAGATCGACTGCGCGGAGTTCCAGCACTCGCACGAAATCGCGAAGCTCATCGGCAGCCCGCCCGGTTATCTGGGCCACCGCGAGACCTCGCCGATGCTGACGCAGGAGAACCTCGACCGCTACCACACGGAGGAGACCAAGCTCTCGCTCGTCCTCTTCGACGAGATCGAGAAGGCTTCGGATTCGCTCTGGCAGTTATTGCTCGGCATCCTCGATAAGGCGACGCTCACTCTGGGCGACAACCGGCGGGTGGACTTCTCGAAGACGATGCTGGTGATGACCTCGAACCTCGGCGCGCGCGAGATGTCGGAGCTGATCTCGGGCGGCATCGGCTTCGCGCCGAAGAAGGACGGGAAGAACCCGCAGGACTCCGAGGTCGATCAGAAGATATACCGCACGGCGGTCGAGGCGGCGCGCAAGAAGTTCAGCCCCGAATTCATGAACCGCATCGACAAGGTGGTCGTCTTCCGCTCATTGAAGGAGCACCACCTGATGCAGATTCTTGAGTTGGAGCTGGCGTCGGTGCAGGATCGCATCATGAAGTCGGCGGGGACGAAGTTCGTCTTCCAGTGCTCGGACTCAGCGAAGGACTTTCTGCTCGAAGAGGGCATCGACTTCAAGTACGGTGCGCGCCACCTGAAGCGGGCCATTGAGCGGTTCATGGTCTACCCGCTCTCGAACCTCGTGGCGACCGAGCAGGTCGGCTTAGGCGACCTCGTCTATGTGGACTTCGACGACGAGCGCGGCAAGCTCACCTTCTCGAAGCGCTCCGGCGGCGCGCTCATCGCCGACGCGCAGGAGCCCGAGGACGAGTCAGACAAGCCGGCCGTTAAGACCGGCGGCGCCGCCGTCCAGCTCCCGCAGGCCCGCGCCGCGCGCAAGAGCAACAGCCGCGGGGACAAGACGGAAGTCTGAAGCGCGCGCGAGCGTAAACCGAACGGCGGTGAGAGTGACCTACTCTCACCGCCGTTCTTATTTCGTCTTAAGGCTTATGGCCTTCCTATCGTCTTACCTTAAATCCCCCCGCCCGTCGGGGTCTTCGGGTCGAGTCTCCTCAAAGCCTCGAAGGCGATGCGCGAGAGGTACGGGTCGCGGTGCGTGAGCACGGAGCGCAATGCGGGGACGGCGGCCGGGTCGCCGATGAGGCCGAGCGCTCGCGCCGCCTCACGCCGCACGTCGTCGGGCGTGCGCGCGTTGGAGAGGGTCTCGACGAGCACGGGCACGGCTTCGCGGCTCCCGATCTGCCCGAGCGCGACCGCGGCCGCGCGACGCACGAACTCATCCTCCTCCACCTTGCGCCGCCGCAGGCGGTTGAAGAAGCCCGAAGCCTGTAGACGCCTCGACAGTGCACCCGCGAGCGCAGGCACCGCCGCTGCGTCCCCAACCTGCCCCAACGCCACTGCCGCTGCGCCCCGCACCGAAGGCTGCTTGTCCGTCTCTAACGCGGCCGAGAGCGCCGAGACGCCCGTGCCGCTTCGCGTGAGTCCGAGCGCGTAGGCCGCCTCGCGCCGCACGAACTCGTCGCGGTCGCGCAGGAGCGGCAGGATAAGGCTCGCCGCTTCGCCCGTTGGAAGCGAGAGGACGGCGCGCGCGGCGTGCGCGCGGACGATGGCCGCCGTGTCGCCGAGCGCTGCGGCGGCGGCCCTCGACCCCTCGGGGCGTCTCAAAGCCCCGAGCCGCATGACCGCCTCGCGCCTCTCTTCCGTATCGACGGAAGAGAGGCGCGCTGTCAGAACTTTGATCTCTTGCTGGAGGGGTGTGAGTTCGCGCTGAACGGCTCGCACGGGCTGCGACGCGAGCAGGCAGAGGAGCGATATGAGAATAGAGACGTGGAGGCCCGCCGCGGCGGTCGGCACGCGGCGGACTGTCTTCGAGCTCTGGCGCGCAGCGGCGCGGGTCTCGACTCTCATGCGCGGGCCGGGAGGCTGAGCGCGGCCTTGCGTTCCGCGCGGCGGCGCACCGACTCCCACTCGAACGCCTGGCGCGCGCGCTCGTTCTCCTTCGACTCGGCGAGGAGCGAGACGAGCTCGTCCTCCCACGTCGTGGGCAGAGTGGCGGCGCGCCGCATCGACTCCATGATCGAGATGTAGTCGAGGACTTCGCGGACTTCGGTTTCGCTTAGGTGTTCGAGCTTGAGCGCGAGGCGCTGTCGTTCCGTGATACGTCTGGCCATCGGTCGGCTCCCTTCACTGGCGAAGCCGGACGGCCAACCGCGTTCGACTAGAGCGGCGCGGGTGCGCGCTCGTTGGCGGGCGGGCCGTCGGCGTTCGGGCGCGGCGCGGCGGTGGCGCGCGCGATGTCGTTTCTCACCGTGTTTGAAGTGGTCTCCGTAGTCTGCAAACTCTTTCGCTGCTGAAGGCGTTGTCGGGTCGGCCGAACCTGCGTGCGCGTGAGTCCGCGCGGGGGCGCTCCGCTCGTGTCGAGACTGTGGCCCCGGCCGGCTCCCGGCTGCTGCTGCACTTCGATTGTTCGGCTTTCGTTTGAAGCAGCTTTGGACTGCTCGTGGGGCGAAATATACATGAGCCGCCCGGCGCGCGCAAGAAGTTGCGGGTGAAGGGAGTACGAAGAACGAACGGGCGGTGTAGGGGGTTTCAGTCGATCTTCGACGCCACGTTGTGCATCGTGTCCACGATGAGGACGGCGATGGGCGGGTAGAAGAAGAGGTCGGGTCGGAAGTTCTGGCCGAAGAGGTAGTTGATGTCGTTGAAGATGACGAAGTACTTCATAGCCGTCGCGGCGTAAAGTCCGCTCGCGAGACTCACGAGGTAACCGACGATGAGGAAGGTCGAGGCGGTGAAGCGCGTGAAGGGCTTGTCGCTCTCCTCGTTGTCGGCGTTGATAATCGAATCGTGGATAGACTTCGGGTTGTAGGTGTAGTGCTGGAAGCACGCCTTCAGACGCACGGCCAAGTGCCACAGCCCGATGCAGAAGAGCGTGACGACGACGGCGCGGCCGACGAGTTGGAAGCTGTACCAGAAGGGCGGCTTGAACCAGGAGACGAAGAAGGTCGAGAGAAAGAGCGTGACGGTCGTGAAGACCGCCTGCTGGAGCGCGAAGTTCTCGCGCCGGTCGGCCTCGATGAGCTGGTCGACGCGGCGGTCGAAGCGAGCCTGCACCGCCATCCGCCGGAGGCGCTGCGCGTGCGGGTTGTTCGAGTGGAAGACCGAGCCGCCGCCCACGAAGTCGTCGCTGTGCGCCCGCTTGAGCTGTGTGTCGTGGTGGGCGCGCTCCTGCGGGTCGCTGAGCGTGCGGTAGGCCAGGGAGATGAGGGCGAAGTCGCGCGCGGCCACCTCCGTCCCGCCGTTCACGTCCGGGTGGCGTTCGCGCGCAAGCCTCCTGTAGGCCGATTTAATCTCGGCCGCCGAGGCCGTCCGCTTGACCTTTAAGACTTTGTAGTAATCGACCACGGCCAGCTACCGAAAATTCTGTGGCCGGCGCGCCCTCGCCGGTGCCCTGGTTCGGCGAGAACCGCCGCGGGTGGGGAGGTGCCCCTTCGGCGTCACTATAACACTTTTTAGACGCGTACGTCCCGCCCTTGGTGCCCGAGAATTTCAGAAGAAACTCTCGGAAGCTTCGGACGGGACGTATGCGTGTGAAGTGTTGAGCCTGTGATCGGGGCTTAACCTCGTGCGGCCGCCGAGGGGGGCGAGGACTTTTTGTGGTGCCCGCACCAACAGACCCTTACTCCACGAACGTATTGCAACACGTATGCCAAGTTTCTGGCAATAAAAAAGATTAGGAAACTGCAAAATTTTAGTCGCGACCCGCCGCGAGCATGTAAACAAAAGTTGACGCTGGCGTCCACAATTGTGGACGCCAGCGTCAACTTTTAAGCGGCCGGAGGGGTGACTATCCCTATCCGTTCCCGCCCGCGTTACCTTCGGCCGAGCGCGCCGACTCGCGCTCGATGAAGTTGAGGAGGGTGCGGACGGCGACGCCCGTCGGCCCCTTCGAGCGGAAGGGCTTGGCTTCGTCGCCCCAGGCCGTGCCGGCGATGTCGAGGTGCGCCCAGGAGATGCCGTCGGCGAACTCCTTGATGAAGGCGGCGGCGGTGATAGTGCCCGCCTTGCGCCCGCCGACGTTCTTGATGTCGGCGATGTCCGACTTTATCTGCTTTGAATACTCCTTATCCAAAGGCAACTGCCAGAACTTTTCCCCGACTTCCCTGCCCGACTCGATGACCTCGTTGATGAGTTCCTGGTCGGTGCCGAGGATACCCGTGTTCACGTCGCCGAGAGCGATGGAGACGGCGCCGGTCAGAGTCGCCATGTCGATGACGCGGGTGGCGCCGAGCTTCTTGGCGTAGGAGACGGCGTCGGCGAGGATGAGGCGGCCTTCGGCGTCAGTGTTGATGACCTCGATGGTCTTGCCCGTCATGGCGACGACCACGTCGCCCGGCTTGGTGGCCTTGCCCGAGGGCATGTTCTCGGTCGAGGGGACGACGCCGAGGATGGGGATGGGCGGCTTGAGCTGTGCAACGGCGCGCATGACGCCGAGGACGGTGGCGCCGCCCGACATGTCGTACTTCATCAGCTCCATGTTCTCGCTGGGCTTGATGGAGATGCCGCCCGTGTCGAACGTGATGCCCTTGCCGACGAGCGCGAGGAACTCTTCGCCGTCCTCGATACGCTCCTTGCCTTCGGGCATGTAGGTGAGCACCATCATCTTCGGCGGCTGGTCAGAGCCGCGCGCGACCGAGAGCAGCGCGCCCATGCCCTCCTGCTCCATCCGCGCCTGGTCGAGCACGTCGATGTCGAGCCCGAACTCGTTGGCGATCTCCTGCGCGCGCTCGGCCATGATGGTCGGCGTCATGTATGCGCCGGGCTCGTTGGCGAGGTCGCGCGTGAAGTTGACCGACTCGCCGACGACGCGCCCGCGCTCGGCGCCGCCCTTCAGCCCGTCCGCGGCCGCGCCCGGGGTGACGACGACGAGGCGCTCGACGGCGCGCTCCTCCTTGTCCACGGTGCGGTACTTGTCCGGCTCGAAGAGGCCGATGACGGCGCCCTCGACGGCGGCCTTCGCCCCCCGCGCGGCGTCTTCGTCGAAACGCGGGATGAGCCCGACGCTCTTGACGTTGCGCGCGCGCAAGTGCCGGACGGCGGCGCCGGCGAACTGCGAGACCTGCGCGGCTCGGTAGTCGGCGCGCTCGCCGACGCCGACGAGCAGGAGCCGTCGCGCCTTCGGCCCATCGCCGCCCGCGGCGAGGTGCAGGTAGACCGTCTCGCCCTCCTTGCCCTTCAGCTCCTCGGATTCGAGGACGGAGCGGACGAGTCCGCCGGCCGCGGCGTCAAGCTCTTTGAGGAAGCCTTCGTCCGCCTTCTCATCCTTAAACACGGCCACGGCCAAAGCCTGCACGTCGGCTTCCGCGAGGGGGCCACTGCTCGTTTGAATGTCCATTGTCGGGTAGTCTCCTTATCCTTTCGCGCGCTCCTTCAACTGCGCGCGCGTCTCGCGCTCGACGGTGCGGCGCATCTCCGTCTCTCGCTTGTCGTAGAGTTTTTTACCACGGGCGACGCCTATTTCAAATTTGACGCGGCCGCCCTTCAGGTAGACGCGCGTGACGACGAGGGTCAGCCCCTTCGTCGTGGACTGCTCTTCGAGGCGGTCGATCTCGCGCCGGTGGAGCAGGAGCTTGCGCGTACGTACGGGGTCGTGGTTGAGCCGGTTGCCGTGTGAGTAGGGAGAGATGTGCGCGTTGAATAACCACGCCTCGCCATCGCGCACCGAGACGTACGACTCCTTCAACTGTATCTGCCCGGCGCGGATGCTCTTCACCTCCGTCCCCTGAAGCGCGATGCCCGCCTCGAACCTGTCGAGTATGTGGAACTCGTGCAGCGCCGCCCGGTTCGTCACGAGGTTCTTATCTTCGGTCATAACTCACTTGTCTCGAACTCTTCCCTGAGCGGCCGGGAGATTAGACTCTCGACCGCGGCGCGGGCCGGTTTGCCGTCGTAGAGGACGGCATGCACCTCTTCGGTGATGGGCATCTCGACGCCGCGGCGAGCGGCGAGGAGACGTATGGCGCGCGTGGTGCGGACGCCCTCGGCCACCTCGCGCATCCCCGCCAGCACGTCTGCGAGAGTCCGCCCGCGCCCCAGCTCCTGCCCGACGAAACGGTTGCGCGAGAGTCCGCCCGTGCAGGTCAAGACGAGGTCTCCGAGCCCGGCGAGCCCCATCAGGGTTTCGAGTCGGCCGCCCTCGGCCAGCGCCAGCCGCGTCATCTCTGCCAGGCCACGCGTGACGAGCGCGGAGACGGTGTTCGTCCCGAGCCCGAGCCCCGCGACCATCCCCGCGGCCAGAGCCATCACGTTCTTCGACGCGCCGCCCAGCTCCGTCCCCGTAACGTCCGGGTTGGTGTAGACGCGGAAGCTCTGCGCGCTCAAAGCCTGCTGCACGAGTCGTGCGTGCGACTCGTCGCGCGACGCAGCGACGACCGCCGTCGGCTGGCCCGCCGCAACCTCCTGCGCAAACGATGGCCCCGAGAGGCAAACGAAGCGTTCGGCCGCGCCGTCGCCTAAGACTTCCGCGACGACCTCGGACATCCTTCGGCCCGTCTCGACCTCGACGCCCTTCGTCGCGCTGACGAAGAGGGCGGCCGGCTCGAACAGACCGCGCATGCTCCCCAGCAACGCGCGCATCGCGTGTGAGGGCGCGGCCAGCACAACCAACTCCGCATCTTTAAGCGCCGTGCCCGCCTCCGTCGTCGCCCGCACCCCCGAAGGGATGGAGCACCCTTCGAGGTACGCACCGTTCACACGCCTGACGTTGATCTCTTCGACGACCGAAGCGTTACGCGACCACAGTCGCACCTCGCACCCCGCGCGCGCCGCCGCCACGCTCAACGCCGTCCCCCAACCGCCAGCCCCTATAATAGCTACGCGCATAACCCGTCACTTCAACTTGCTCTCCTCCCCGCGGAGGAGCCTCCCGACGTTGGCGCGGTGCATGAAGACTATGAGCGCAGCGCCGAGTATCGAGAGGAGGAGAACCGGCTTCGGGGCGCGGTCGCCGATGCCGAACATGCTCAAAGACCAGACGGCGAGCGGCAGCAGAGACGCCGCCACAATCGAGCCGAGCGAGACGTAGCGCCACAGCCACACGACGAACACGAAGATCAGCAGCGCGCCGAGCGTCGCCAGCGGCGCGAGCATGAGGAAGACGCCGAGCCCCGTCGCCACGCCCTTCCCGCCGTGGAACTTGAGCCACATGGGGAAGACGTGACCCAGCACGGCCGCGGCCCCGGCCGCACACACCCACCACTGCGCTCCCTCATCGGCGCCCAGCAGTGCCCTCGCGACGAGCACCGCCGCCGTCCCCTTCAACAGGTCAAGTAACAACGTCAGGACGCCTATCCCACGGCCGGCGCGGCGCGTGACGTTGGTCGCGCCCGTCCCGCCCGAGCCGGTCTCGCGCACGTCGCCGCCGACGCTCAGACGAACCAGCAGATACCCGAACGGAATCGAGCCGAGCAGGTACGCGAGGAGGACGACCGTTGCGTGAAGCATCCGTAGGCTCCGGGGATGGGCTGTGCGGGCGTTACGCTTTGCGACTATAGCAAGCAACGAAAGTGAGGGACAAGGCGCGAGGGCGTTCTCCGCGTCAGTCGTCTCTGGCCGGCTTCGAGCGCAGGCGCTTGACCTGCGAGCGGCGCGTCTTCTCTTCGAGCGTTCGGTTTTTGGCGGCGCGTGTGCGGCGCGTGGGGACGCGCTTGGGCTTGCGGTAGTTGAGGCGCGCGACCTCCTCGCGCAGCTTGCGCAGGCAGTTCATCTTGTTGCGGTGCTGGCTGCGCTCCTCGCGGCAGTTGACGACGACGCCGGACGGGACGTGTCTGAGGCGGACTCCGGTCTCGACCTTATTGACGTGCTGACCGCCGGGGCCGCCCGAGCGGAAGGTCTCGACCTCGCACTCGCGCAGCAGGTCATCGTCGGACTCGGGAAGGTTAATCATCGGCGTCGTCAACAGACAGTTTAAGCGTGGCGCTTCAACAATCCGAGCAAGACCTCAAGCAACTCCGAACGCTCGACCGGTTTCGGCAGGAACGCGTCGAAGCCTGCGGCCAGCGAGCGCTCGCGGTCGTCGTCCCGCGCGTAAGCGGTCAGCGCAACGGCCGGTGTCTCTCTAACTCGCGCCGAGTCGTGTCCGCGCACGCGGCCGATGAGCGAGTAGCCGTCCTCATCCGGCATCCCTATGTCGCTCAAGAGCACGTCGCAGCCCGCACCTTCCAGAGCCGCCCACGCCTCGGCCGCCGAGCCGACCGCCTCGACCGACGCGCCCGAGCCTTCAAGCAGCGCCTTCAGCATCGCGCGTGCGTCCGTCTCGTCTTCGACGAGCAGCACGCGCATCCCCGCGAGCGAAGCCAAACCAGCGGCACTCTTGACCGACGCCGGCTTCAACAGGGACGGCGGCGCAGGCTCGCTCACACGCGGCGCCGGCCTGAGCGGCAGACGCAGCGTGAAGGTCGAACCCTGCCCGCGCCCGGCGCTCTCGGCCGTCACCTCGCCGCCGTGCAGCTCGACCAGATGCCTGACGATGGCGAGCCCGAGCCCGAGCCCGCCGTGCTGACGGGTCGTGCCCATGTCGGCCTGACGGAAACGGTCGAAGACGTGCGGCAGGAACTCAGGCGCGATGCCCTCCCCCGTGTCGCTGACGCGCAGCGAGGTGCGTAAGCCTTCGCGCCGCAGCTCAACCTCGACGCGCCCGCCCGCGGGCGTGAACTTGACCGCGTTCGTGAGCAGGTTCCACAACACCTGTTGCAGACGGTCGGGGTCGCCCGTCACCTCGCCGACCTCGGGCGCGAGGAGCGTGCTCAGGTAGATGCCCTTCGCCTCGGCGGCCGGGCGGACGCTCTCGACCGCGTCCTGCACCAGAGCCCTCAACTCGACGGGTCTCATCTCCAGACGGAGCTTGCCCGTAATGATGCGCGACACGTCGAGCACGTCCTCGACGATCTGGCGCTGCGCACGCGCGTTGCGCTCGATGGCGGCGACGGCGCGCGTCGCCTCGTGCGCGTTAAGGTTGCCGGTCGCAAGCATCGAGGCCCAGCCGAGTATCGCCGTCAGCGGCGTCCGCAGCTCGTGCGAGAGCGTGGCGAGGAACTCGTCCTTGATGCGGTTGGCCTCCTGCGCCTGCCGGTAGAGGCGCGCGTTCTCGACGGCGAGCGAGGCGCGGCGCGCGAGGTCTTCGGCGAAAGCGAGGTCTCCGGCGACGTAGCGGCGGCCCGACTCGGCCGTGACGAAGGTGATGGCGCCGAAGGTGCGGCCGTGCGCCGCGAGCGGAACGATCATCGCAGAGTTAAAGCCGATCTCGCGCATGAGGCGCAGGTGCTCCTCATCCTTCGACGCCGCGACCAGAAGCGCGTCCGGTATCTCCGCGTAAAGCTCCGCCCTTCCGGTGCGCAGGACTTCCGGGATGCCGCGCGGCGCGTCGGGGTCATAAGGGTAGCGCTCGCTCAGCGCGCGCGCCCACTCGACCTTCGCCGGGTCTACGTGCGCGACGGCGAGCCGCCGCACCTCGCCGTCCTCGCCGAGGATGTCTACGCCGCACCAGTCGGCGACCCAGGGCACGGCCGCGTGCGCGACGGCCTCCAAAGTCCTCTCGTAGTCGAGCGAGGAGGAGAGCAGCGTCGTCGCCTCTGCGAGGAAGGTCGCGCGCCGCTCGGCGGCCTGCGCCTCGCCCCGCAGGCTGAGCTGCTCGTCGTAGAGTTCGGCAGTGCGCACGGCCGAGGCGGCGAGATTGGCGAGCGCCTCGGCGACGACCACGTCGGTCTCGGCGAAGCGGCGCGGCTCGCGGTAGTAGAAGACGAGCGTGCCGACCGTCTCGCCCTGCGCCCTGAGCGGCAGCGTCAGCATGGAGCGGACGCCCTCGCGCCGGTAGGTCTCGCGGCGGGTTTCGAGCATCGGCAGCGCGTACACGTCCTCGATGGCGAGCGGCGCGTCGGGCACGCGCGGCGTCTCCGTCGTCACGGGGATGTGTTCGCGCGCGTATTGGTCGGAGAGCCCGCTCGAAGCCACGACGTGCCAGACCCCCTCCTTCACGTCGTAACGCCAGATGGCGTAGGCGTCGGCCGCGACCAGGCGGTGCGAGAGCGCGAGCACGGCCGGGAGCACGACCTCCGTCTGCGGCGAGCCGAGCAGGCTCGAAGAGGCGTCCACGAGCGTGCGCAGTCGCTCCTCGACATCGCGCCGGTGACCAAGCGCCTGCTCCGCTTCATCGCGCGCGGTGCGTGCCTCATCCAGCAGACGCTCACGCTCCTGCGCGGCGCGGACGCGCTCGGTCACATCCCGCGCGATGCCTTCGACGGCGACGGGCTGCCCGTCGCGGTAGGCGATGCGCGTCGAGACTTCGAGCGTCAGGCGCCGGCCGTCGCGCGCGATGACATCCACCTCGTAGACCGTGGGGCGTGAGGGGTCGCTGAGCTTCTGCTCGGTCATGCGCCGCGCGAGTTCGAGATGCTCGGGCGCGACGACCTGCGAGATGTTGAGGCCGCCGAGAATCTCCTCGCGCGTGTAACCGGTGACCGCGGAGCAGGCGCGGTTGATGGCGAGGTATTTCCCTTCGAGGTCGTGCGAGTAGATGATGTCGTTGGCGTTCTCAAGGAGCGAGAGGTAGCGTTCGTCGCCGCGGCGCAACTCCTCCTCGGCCTCCTTCATCGCGGTTGCGTCGCGCTGCGTGCCCCACGCGCGCAGCAGGTGGCCGTTCTCGACGGCGCCGACGAGGTTGTTGAGGAAGTGGCGGCGGCGCCCCTCTCGATCCACCTCGACCGACTCGGCGTCGGTCAGGCGGTAGCCGGAGCGTATGAAGGCGTGCAGGTATTCGACGTTGGCGGGGTCTTCGCGGACGAGGTACTGGCCGAGCCGCCCGCCCGTCATCTCCTCGGCGCGGTCGAAGCCGTACATGCGCGCCGCCGCGTCGTTGCACTCGGCGAGGTAGCAGTCGCGGTAGAAGAGCTCGACCTGCTCGTCCTCTGGGAGGTCGATGGGGACGGGCCTCTCAAACTCGAAGCGCCAGATGCCCTCGGAGCTGTTGGCGATGAAGGCACGGTAGCGCTCCTCGCTCTCGCGCAGCGCCCGCTGAATCTCCTCGGGGGAGGATGGTCGGGTCGGTTCGTCCTGCATCGCCCTCTGGTGCCAGCCCCGCGTTCGGAGGAAGTGGAAGAATCAGAAGCCGCCGAAGAGGCGCTCGTACTCGCCCTTGACGCGGCCGTAGCACTCGCAGGCGCGCCGCTCCATCCCCGCGCGGTCGTTGATGCGGATGCTCCCGCGGCTGTAGTCGATGAGCCCCTCGGCGCGGAGCTTGCCCGCGACCTCGGTCACGCCGGGGCGGCGCACGCCCAGCATGGCGGCGAGATACTCCTGCGTCAGGTTCACCTCGTCGGAGCCGACGCCGTCGCTTGACATCAGGAGCCAGCGGCACATGCGCGCATCGACGCGATGCAGGGCGTTGCAGGCCGCCGACTGCGAGCCGACGACGACGATGGTGTGGATGTAGCCGTTGAAGATTCTGCGCGCGTCGGCGCTGCGCTCGTAGACCTCCCTGACGTGCTCCGAACGGATGCGGGCCGAGTCGCCGGGTATCTGGCAGAAGGTCGGCATCGTCGTCTGCCCGGCGTTGAGGAGGACGGGGATGCCCGACATACCCTCGCGGCCGATGGTGCCCGACTCGACCGTGGAGCCGTCCTCCATCGTCGTCACCAGAGAGAGCAAACAGGTCAAAGGGAAGTAGACCTCGTTGATGCGCTCGTCAGGGACGATGACGTGGTGGCCGTGGCGGAGCGAGACGACCTCGGCGTGCCGCCGCAGCGTTTCGAGGTTCGAGACGGGAAGCAGCGCCAGCAGGCGATTCTCGGCAAGGCGGTCTTGTGTGTTCGTTGACATCGAGGGTCTGCTTCTCCTGCCGCGTGCGAGGGCGGATATGCAATGTGGTCGCGTTCGCGTAGATTATTAACACATTCATCCCCCGTGCAAAAAATGTCGTCATCGCGGAGCAGTACGGGGACGGCCTCGAAGGCACGGACGTGCGTGAGGGCGAGGGAGAGTGGGTGACCTACATGGAAGACTCGACGCAACTCCAAGACCTCATCGCGCGCCTCACGACGAGGTCGGGAGAGTGATTAGAAGGCGTCGGCCACCTTCTCCTCGCTGAGATTCTCATGGTCGAAGACGGCCCGGCGGACGAGTCCGCTGCGGCGCTCGGCGTCGCGCGCCTTCTCAAAGAAGCGTTCGGACGCGCCGTTGTCGGACTCGCGCACGTGCTCGGCCATGTGGCGCATCAGCATCGCGCTCTCGTCTATGGAACGGATGGCGCCCCACAGAGCCTCCTCGACGCTCTCGGTCATCTCCGCGAGCAGGCTGTCGGAAGAGTAGGCGTGGCCGGTGTGGCAGCGGAAGCGCGGGCGACCGTTCTCCTTCAACTGGAGGAGCGTGCCGTGGCACTCGGGGCAGGTGAAGATCGAGGGTGAGCCCAGCTTCGTGACGCCCGCTTCGAGCCCGTTCTCTTCCATGGCGATTTTCACCTCGATGTCCAACTCTTCCGGCACCTCGTAACCTCCCTGTTCCGCGACCGATGTTCTCGCCAGCCGCGCCAGCATCGGGGCTATCTCCGCCAGCGGTAGCATGTAGTCCACCTCCACCTGCGCGAGCGCGCTCTGCGGCATTGAGGGCATGAACGCCTCTTCCGGGTTCTGGACGACAGCCACGCCGCCCAGACGCTTGACCGTCAACAGCCCCGAAGTCCCGTCGTCCAGGCCCCCCGTCAGGATGACGCCGACGACGCGCGGCCCGTAGACGGCCGCGGCCGAGCGGAAGAGTTGGTCAACGGCGGGGCGGAAGCGGTTCTCCTTCGGCCCGTGCGTCAGTCGAATCCGGCCCGGCTCAAGCAGCAGGTGCATGTCGGGAGGGGCGACGTAGATGTGGCCGGGGCGGATGCGCTCGCGGTTGGTCGCGTTGGCGGCGGGCAGCGGCCCCGAGCGGTCGAGTATCTGCGCCAGCACGCCCGGCGAGTCGGGCGCCGTGTGCATGACGACGAAGACCGAGCCGGGGAAGTCCGCGGGCAGCCCGCCGACGAGCGCGCGCAGCGCCTCGACGCCCCCGGCGGAAGCCCCGACCACGACGATCTCTCTGCCCGACATCCCCTGACTCCTCTCCTGTATGACCCCTGTTTTACGAGCGACCCTTACCGCGCCCCAAGCATACTCGCACGAACCCGCTTTGACTACGCCGCCCTAAGGATACATGACATTCACCCGCCCCGCCTGCCCGGTGGCGTACGGCGGGCGGGCGCGCTTCGCGCTATAATGGCCGCGTCCGTCTCGACAGAGGTCACGTCCGGGGGAGCGCCCGCCGAAAGGGCCTTGCGCTCCCCGAATTCTTCTTCCTGAGTCTGAAAGGTCTTCATGAGCAGCCATCCGAACGGGAACGGCCACGGAGGCGTACCGGGGAACGTGGGCGACGGCTTTATGGTCGTGGGCCTGGGCGCTTCGGCCGGGGGCATCCGCGCCCTCAAAGAGTTCTTCGAGCACGTTCCCGAGGGGGGCGGGATGGCCTACGTCGTCATCCTCCACCTCTCGCCCGACCACGACAGCCGGCTCGCGGAGGTCTTGCAGCAGTCCACACGGATGCCGGTCACGCAGGTGACCGAGTCCGTCCGCATCAAGCCCGACCACGTCTACGTCATCCCGCCCAACCGCAGCCTCTCGATGCAGGACTGCTCGCTCGTCCTCTCCGACGTGACCGGCGTCGAGGAGCGGCGCGCGCCCGTGGACATCTTCTTCCGCACGCTGGCCGAATCGCACGGCGCGCGCGCCGCCTGCGTGGTGCTGTCGGGGACGGGCGCCAACGGCTCGATGGGCCTCAAGCGCGTGAAGGAGCAGGGCGGCGTCGCGGTCGTCCAAGCCCCCGAGGAGGCCGAGTACCCGGACATGCCGCGCAACTCCATCGCGACGGGGATGGTGGACTACGTGCTCCCCGTGGCCGAGATTCCCGAGCGCCTCGCCAGTTACCGCGCCGCGCTCAGCCTCATCGAGCTGAAGGAGGCGGGGGACGGGGAGGCGACCACGCCCGACCTACGCGAGGAGCAGGCGCTGGCCGCCATCCTCACGCAACTCCGCCTGCGCACCGGGCAGGACTTCAACAACTACAAGCGCCCCACCGTCCGCCGCCGCATCGACCGCCGCATCGGCCTCACGCAGGTCGCGGACGTGGTCGAGTACGCGCACTACATCCGTGAGCACCCGGAGGAGGCGCGCGCGCTCCTCAAGGACATGCTCATCAGCGTGACGAACTTCTTCCGCGACCGGAGGGCCTTCGCCGCGCTGGAGCAGGAGTTCATCCCGAAGCTGTTCGAGGGGAAGGGGCCGGGCCGCCACGTCCGCGTCTGGTCGGCGGGATGCGCCACGGGCGAGGAGGCGTACTCGCTGGCGATGCTTTTGACGGAGTACGCCGAGACGCTCGCCAGCCCGCCCTCCGTCCAGGTCTTCGCCACCGACATCGACGAGGAGGCTATCCAAGTCGCGCGCTCCGGCTTCTACACCCTCAACGACGCGGCCGACGTGAGCCCCGAGCGCCTGCGCCGCTTCTTCACCAGGGCGCGCGAGGGCTACATCGTCCGGCGCGAGCTGCGCGAGCTGGTGCTCTTCGCCAACCACAACCTCCTCAAAGACCCGCCCTTCTCGCATCTCGACCTGATTAGCTGCCGCAACCTCCTCATCTACTTCAACCACGCGGGGCAGGAGAGGGCGATGAGCGCCTTTCACTTCGGCCTCAACCGCAGCGGCTACCTCTTCCTCGGCGGCTCCGAGTCGGCCGCCGACCACGCCGACCTCTTCGTCACCGCCGACAAGGGGGCCAACATTTTCCAGGCGCGCTCGGCCGTGCGGCGCATCGCGCCCTACATGCTCATGGCCGCGCCGCCCCGCGCCGCCGTGCCGAGCGCGCTCCCGGCGCGCGCCGAGACGCGGCCCGGGTTCGACGCGCAGGAGCGGCTCTCCTATCTCGACCTGCACCAGCGTCTTTTGGAGATGTACGCGCCGCCGTCAGTGCTCGTCAACGCCGACTACGAGGTCGTCCACCTCTCAGAGTCGGCCGGCCACTACCTCGTGCTGCCCGGCGGCGAGCCGACGAACAACCTGCTCGCGGTCATACGCCCCGAGCTGCGGCTCGAACTCCGCAGCGCCCTCTTCCACGCCGCGCAGTACCGTGAGAACGTCGAGTTGCCGGCCGCGGCCGTCGTCGTCGGCGACCGCACGGAGTGGGTCAGGCTGCACGTGCGCCCCGTGACGGAGACGGAGGACACGGCGCGCGGCTTCTTCCTCGTCCTCTTAGAGCGGTTGGCCGAGGGCGGAACGCCCTCGGCCGACGCCGCCGTCGTCAGCATAGTCAGGCCGCCGCCCAACCGAGGGCTCGAAGAGGAGCTGACGCACCTCAAGATGCAGCTTCGCGCGACCGTCGAGCAGCACGAGGTGCAGCAGGAGGAGCTGCGCGCCTCGAACGAAGAGTTGCAGGCGATGAACGAGGAGCTGCGCTCGACGGCCGAGGAGCTGGAGACCTCGAAGGAGGAGTTGCAGTCCTTGAACGAGGAGCTTTCGACCGTCAACCAGGAGTACAAGAACAAGATCGAGGAGCAGCAACAGACCAACAGCGACCTCCAGAACCTCATCGACTCGACCGACATCGCCACCGTCTTCCTCGACCGCGACCTGCGCGTCCGGCTCTTCACGCCGCGCGCCCGCGACATCTTCAACCTCATCCCGACCGACGTGGGCCGCCCGCTCTCCGACATCACCGGTCAGTTCGCTGTCGGCGAACTGACCGGTGATGTCGAGCAGGTGCTCGACACGCTCGTCTCGGCGCAGCGCGAGGTGACGACGCGCGATGGGCGCTGGCGCCTGATGCGCGTCTCGCCCTACCGCTCGGCCGACGACCGCATCATCGGCGCCGTCATCAGCTTCGTGGACATCACCGAGCGGAAGCAGACCGAGGAGGCGCTGCACAAGACGGAGTCGGAGTTCCGCGCCATCTTTGAGCTGGCCGTCGTCGGCATCGCGCAGGCCGACCTCGAAACCAAGCTGTTCCTCAACGCCAACGGCCGGCTGGCGGAGCTGCTCGGCTACCAGCAGAAGGAGCTGCGCGGCCGGACGCTCGACGAGCTGACGCACCCCGAAGACCGCGCGTCGAGCCTCGCTCTCTTCGACGCGCTGCTCGGCGGCGACGTGCCCGAGTACGCGACCGAGATCCGCCTCACCCGCAAGGACGGCGCGACGCTCTGGGCGCTCGTCACCGCCTCGCTCATCCGCGACCGCCGGAAGCACCCGACGCACGCCATCCTCATCGTGCAGGACATCGAGGAGCGGCGGCGGGTCGAGAGCGCGCTGCGCCGCTCCGAGGAGCACATGCGGACGCTGGTGGACAGCGTCGAGGACTTCGCCATCTTCTCGTTGGACGCCCGCGGGCACGTCGAGACGTGGAACCCCGGCGCCGTGTGCATCTTCGGCTTCACCGCGGACGAGATTATCGGCCGCCACACCGCCATCCTCTTCACGCCCGAGGACAGGGCGCGGGGCGTGCCGGAGGAGGAGATACGCACGGCGCGCGCAAAGGGGCGGGCGGCCGACGAGCGCTGGCACGTCCGCAAGGACGGCTCGCGCTTCTATGCCTCCGGCGTGATGTCGCCGCTCGAAGCCGTGGACGACTCGGGCTTCGTCAAGGTGGCGCGCGACCTCACGGCGCAGAAGCGCGCCGAGGAGGAGCTGCGCCGCTCGCACGACGACATGGAGCGGCACGTCGAGGAGCGCACGGACGAGCTGCGTCGCACGGTCGAGACCATGCTCGCCGAGGTCAAGGAGCGGCGCGCGGCCGAGGAGCAGGCGCGCACGCTCATCGGCCAGCTCGTCACCGCGCAGGAGGACGAGCGCCGCCGCATCTCGCGCGACCTGCACGACCAGTTGGGGCAGCAGTTGACCGCGCTCCGGCTGAAGCTGTCCGCGATGAGGGAGGAGTGCGATCAGGACGAGACGGCGCGGTCGCGCATCGAGGAGGTGCAGGCGCTCGCCGAGCGCATCGACTCCGAGGTGGACTTCCTCGCCTGGGAACTGCGGCCGACGGCGCTCGACGACCTCGGGCTGGCCACCGCCCTGATGAACTTCGTCGAGGAGTGGTCGGGCCACTACCAAATTTCGGCCGAGGCCCGCGTCACAGGGTTCAACTCGGGGGAGCTGCGGCTCTCGCCGCAGACCGAGACCTGCATCTACCGCATCGCGCAGGAGTCACTCAACAACGTCTATAAGCACGCGCAGGCCGCGCGCGTCTCGGTCATCCTCGAACGGCGCGACGGCCACGCCATGCTCATCGTCGAGGACGACGGCGTCGGCTTCGACCTCGCGGAGGCGCCGAGCTGGGAGGACGGCCGCGGGCTCGGGCTCGTCGGGATGCGCGAGCGCGCGGCGCTCCTCGGCGGCTCGGTCGAGTTGGAGAGCGCGCCCGGCAAGGGCACGACCGTCTTCGCGCGCGTCCCCGTCGCACCGAAGTCGGGGGGGAGGGGCAACGTTGAATAAGATTCGCGTCCTGCTGGCCGAAGACCACCTGACGGTGCGTCAGGGCGTGCGGCTCCTGCTCGACGCGCAGCCGGACGTGGAGGTCGTAGGCGAGGCCGGCGACGGCCGCGCGGCGCTGCGGCTCGCGCGCGAGCTGGGGCCGGACGTGGTGCTGATGGATGTGTCGATGCCGGAGCTGAACGGGCTGCGCGCCACGGAGGGCATGAGCGCGGCGTGCCCGGGCGCACGCGTCGTGGCCCTGACGCGCCACACCGACCGCGGCTACATGCAGCAGCTCTTGCAGGCGGGCGCGGCCGGGTACGTGCTCAAGCAGAGCGACCCGGCCGTGCTCTTGCAGGCCGTGCGGGCAGTGGCGGCGGGCGGCAACTACCTCGACCCGGCCATCGCGGGCAAGGCGCTCTCCGGCTACTTCGGCCGGCGGACGGGGTCGGTCGGAGAGGTAAACCTCTCCGACCGAGAGGGGGAGGTCTTACGCCTCATCGCGCTGGGCTACAGCAACAAGGAGATCGCCGCCCGCCTCTCCCTGAGCGTCAAGACCGTCGAGGCGCACAAGGCCAACGCCATGCGCAAGCTCGACATGACCAGCCGCATCGACATCGTCCGCTACGCCGTCCTACAGGGCTGGCTCGACGAAGAGGACTGAGCACCCACCGCGCTCGCCGCGCTCACGCGCCGCCACCCCAATTTGGCTCATATGGTAAGGGTTTATCCCTATACGCCTTTCCCATGTTCCTAATGGTCGTCGGCGTATGTCTGTGCGAAACTCCCCCCGTCCACAGAGAGGAAAGGGCGCTCCGTCTCTACCTGACAGGGTCGGGGCGCATGAAGTTCTGCGCGGGGTTTATGGCCGGCGGCAGCAATCACGACCGCCAACAAAAGGTCGGCCCCGACGAATTCGGCCGAGGCGTGTGCCGAGGGCCTATCCCGACATTTTTTCATCCACGACTAATTCACCCGAACGGTGTGACGAATTCCCTTCGCGCACCGGACAGAAACCGCTTGAGCGACGACGTGTCTGCACTCCCCGTCAGCGACGCCCACTCACGCCCCGCCGCGCGCCGGACGAAAGTCCTCGTGGCCGAGGACCACGACGACACGCGCCAGATGCTGCGCACGCTGCTGGAGCGGCGCGGGCTCTCGGTCGTCGAGGCGCGCAACGGCATGGAGGCCGTGGACGCGGCCGAGCGCGAGCGGCCCGACCTGATTCTGATGGACGGCTCGCTGCCGCTGCTCGACGGCTTCGGGGCGACGCGGCGCCTGCGCGCGCTGCCCGCGCTCTCGGCCGTCCCCATCGTCTTCCTCTCGGGGCACGCGGGGCCTCAGGCACAGACGGACGCGCTCGAAGCCGGATGCGACGAGTACGTCGTCAAGCCCTTCGACCTCGCGCAGTTCGACACGGTCTTGAATCGACACCTCCCGGGAGAGGGGGGCGTCACACAGAAGGGGTTTTCCCAAAGCATGGCACAGCCAGAGATCAAAGTCGGCACACGGTTCAAGCCGGCGAGTCCGAGCCTTGAAGCCGCCCCCGTGCGTAAGCTCTACGGACTCTTCGAGCTTGACTCGGCGGGCACGGTGCTCTACGCGCGCGTCGAGCCGGACGGCACGCCGCGGCCCGGCGCCGCGCCCGACTACACGGGGCGGAACTTCTACACAGAGGTCGCGCCCTTCCGGAACATCGCCGAGTTCAAGAATCAGTTCGACGAGTTCAAACGGGGCGCGCAGCCCGCGCACAGCATGGGCTTCACCTGCGACTACGAGGACGGCCCCCTGCTCGTCCGGGTGCTGCTCGCGCGCATCCGCGAGCGCTCGCAGGCCGACGCCACCAAGTCGATCCTCGTCCACATACGGAGGGCGCAGTGACCCTCCTCCCGACTCTCCCCAGGAGTCACCCACAACCTCACATCGGCGGGCCGCGGCCCGGGAGATAGCTATGTCTAATGACCTCGGAAAATCTGAAGGCTACACACGCAACCAGTCGCGCGACGCGCGCCACTTCGCGGAGCCCGCGGCCGACGACTACGCCCGGAGACCGCTCCCGGCGCCGAAGGACTTCAACGCCGAACCGTGGCGTGCGAAGGACAACTCTCTGAATTTTCTGCTCGCCAACAGTCTCCTCGGCGCGCTGCCCGCGGAGGAGTTCTCGCGCCTCTTCCCGCATCTGGAGCCGGTCTCGCTCACTACCGGCGAAGTGCTCTACAAGCTCGACGCGGAGATGCGCTACGCCTACTTCCCCGAGACGGCCGTCGTCTCGCACCTCCACATCCTGTCGGAGGGCGGGATAACCGAGGCGGACATGGTCGGGCGCGAGGGCATGACGGGACTGTCGGCCATCTTCAACGTGCCGCCGCCCTCTTACGTGAGCGAGGTGGCGCTGCCGGGGAGCGCCCTGCGCGCGCCCGTAGACGTGCTGCGCCAGGAGTTCGCGCGCGGCGGCGCCTTCCAGCAGGTACTTATCAGGTACGCGGCGGCGCGCATCGCGCTGCTCTCGCGCCGCGCCGTCTGCAACAGCAACCACAACGTCGAGGAGCGCCTCTGCACATGGCTCCTGATGATGCACGACCGCGCGGGCGACCAGCCTTTGGCGCTGACGCACGAGCGCATCTCGCGCCACCTCGGCACGCGCCGCGCGGGCGTGACGAGCGTCGCCACGGTGCTGCGCGAACGCGGCGTCATCGACTACACGCGCGGCCGCATCCGCGTCACCGACCGCGCGGCGCTCGAAGCCGCAGCCTGCGAGTGCTACCCGTCGGTCAGGGAGAGCGCCAACATCGCGCGGTAGCGCCCGAGATTGTTTTAACCACGGAGACACGGAGAGACGGCTCAGAGCAGTTAGCTCTGAGCCGTCTCTCCGTGTCTCCGTGGTCTATTTCTTTTACGCTTCTAGGCGGCGTCGATGGGGGGCGCGGCCGTCGCCTGGAGAGCGACGCGGTCGTAGAGGCGGAGCAGGAAGTGCTGGCCGGCGGCCGAGGGCGTGTCGATGCGCAGGCCGTAGAGGCCGTCGCGCCTGATGTAGACGAGCTTGGCCGTCAAAGGGATGATGCCCTCCTCCGCGATGAGCGACACCCACAGGAGGTCGCCGGTCGCCGCGACGGGGTCGCCCGGCAGGTTCCGGAGCGCCATCCCTAAACAACTGAAGTCCGCGACTTCGGCCGTCCCCAGCATCTCGTGGCGCGTCAGGTTGTCTACGGCCGCAACCAGTTTTCGCGGCCCGACTACGCGCGGGAGCCCGCGTCGCTCGACAGGCTCAAGCCCCCGCTCACCGAAAAAATCTTCCATAACAGTACCCCCGGATTCCCGGCTTTCCGCGAATGATACTCTAATAAAGGGCTAATGGATGCCGAAATCCGCAATCGGTCATTCGCCGAGCGCCGCGTACTTGAAGAGGCGGAAGCGGTAGCGCTGGCGCGCACGGATGTTGGCGGCGACGGCGCCGTGGAGCGACTCGTCCCACTTCGCGTACTCGTCGATGAAGCGGTCGGCGGCGGCCTTGTCGCCCTCGTGCTGCACGCGCAGCACGCGCTCTAAGAGGCCGCGCACCACGTCGCGATACTTGTCGTAGTTGATGCGTAGCACCTTCGTGTCGCGGTCGAACGAGAGCAGTCCGTGTTCGAGGAAGTAGTTCCACTGCATGAGCTGCATCGTCTGGTACGGCTGGTCGCGGCGCGGCTTGACGTTCTGAAGGACGCGCAGGACGCCGCTCGCGTAGATGGCGCGCAGTTCCGCATCCGTCTTGTAGTAGCCCTGTTTGCGCAGAGGCTCGGCGACGTAGAGCGAGACGAGGTCGGCCTTCATCTCTTCCAGAAGGTCTGCGTCGTCCTGTAAGGCCGCATCGAGGTCGCGGCCGTCCTTTGTGATGTCAACGCCGAGGTAGTGGCCGACCTCGTGCCAGAGCGTGCGGTAGAAGTTGCCATCCGAGGTCAGCTCCGACTTGTGGCGCGGCTCGACGGCCGCCTCCCAGGTGGAGACGTTGCCGGTCTGGAAGAGTTCGGGGCTGCGCATGATGTTGGCGCGCAGCATGATGGTGCGCCCGTAGCGGCGCCCGAGGTACGCGTCGTTCGGGAGGATGGTGGCGGTGTTGCCGCCGCGCGACTGTGCGAAGTCGGCCACCACGTCGTAGGCGCCGACCGAAATCTCCTCGCGCACACGGCGCTCGAACTTGTAGGGCAGAGCGTCCTGTAGCGCCTGCAAACCCTTCATCGCCGCGCGCAGGCTTGCGGTCTCCTCGCGCCGGTTGCTCAGCACGTTAAAAGAGTAGAAGGTCTTCACGCCGTAGAGCGAGTCGTCGTAGGTCTCGTACGACCCGATCTGCCCGTTGAGGTTCTTGAAGTGGCCCGTGACCCACGCCGCGTCGCCCGACTCGTAGTCGTCCGACAGAAGGTCGCGCGCACGGTTGCGCAGGTAACGCGCAAACTCCCAGTCGTCCTTCTCGACCGCATCGGCCGCTTCGTTCAGGAGCGCGTGCGAGCGCACCATCTCGTCGGCCCACGCGACCGAGTACGGCACGGCGTAGAAGCCTTTGGCGTCGGGCCGCACGAGCGCCGACTCCAACTCTGTGCGCAGTCCGGGGTGCAGCGTGTCGAGCACCGGGTACTGCCGGAGCTTACCCAGGTCCCTCCGGAGATTGACCGCGGTCGCGCGGCGGACGGCCGTGCGCGAGTCGAGGATGGAGTCGCGCTCCTCGGGGTGCGCGGCGAGGAAGGCTTCGACCTCCTCCTTCGTGGCGCCGCCGTACATGGCCGCGCCCGGCGCCGTCAGCTCGACGGGCACGAAGGGCTCGCGCTTGTTTTCGAGCGTGGTCGCGATGGGGCCCTGGAAGAGCCTGTAGATGTCGAGCAGGTTGCGCGTGGACTGCGGCGAGCCGAGCCTTTTGTCCAACGTCACGAGCGCCGCGTGGGATTCGACGGCGCGTCCGTGCCGCTGCTCCTCGTAGACGGTCTGAAAGATTTTCCCGACCTCGATCAGCTTTGCCACCGCCCGCCGCTCGCTCTCGGTCAGGTGCGACGTGTCGGGCGCGAGCCGCACCTCGCCGGTCTTCTCAAGGATGGCGCGACTCTTCTCCTCGGGCCAGTACCCGGAGGGCAGACCGTTCGACGCCGGCCGGCGCGACGAACTCTGCGCGAACAGATTCGAGGCGGCGAGCCCCGCCAGAGCGAGCGTAAACAGGATTCTCACAGGTTCACCTCCGCAGACGCTTTATTAGGGATTGGCTCACACTTTAACAGACAACCGACCCCGCCGCGAATGAAGAGTTAATTCACATGGATGGACACGACTGACAGGATTAGGAATCTGAAACCTTCAATTGCTATATCCTGTTCACCCTCTCCATCCATGTGAATTCGTCTCGAAACCTTTTTGCCCCCGCTCAGGTATAATCAACTCGAAATCCACATGCCGAAGCCTTGAACAACTGAATCGCACCCCGGCGTCTAACCCCTCCCGTCGAAGGAGTCAGAAGGAATGCACAGGTCTCTTTTGCTCTTCATCTTACTGCTGCTCTGCGCGGCCCTGCCGGCCGCGGCCCAGCCGAAGCCGAACGACCTCGCGCGTCTGCTGCGCTACCCGGACATCCACGGCGACACTATCGCCTTCGTCTACGCGGGCGACATCTGGACGGTGCCGGCCGCGGGCGGCACGGCGCGCCGGCTCACCTCGCACCCGGGGCTTGAGCTGTTCCCTAAGTTCTCGCCCGACGGCCGCTGGGTGGCCTTCTCGGGTCAGTACAACGGCACGCGTCAGGTCTATGTCATCCCCACGGAGGGCGGCGAGCCGCGACAGCTCACCTTCTACAACGACGTGGCCGCGCTGCCCCCGCGCGGCGGCTACGACAACCGCGTGCTGGGTTGGACGCCCGACGGCAAGTCGGTCGTCTTCCGCGCCCAACGCGTCCCGATGAGCGACCGCCTCGGCCGCCCGTACCTCGTGCCTGTGGAGGGCGGTCTGGAGCAGCCGCTGCCCATCACCGAGGCGGGCGGCGTCAGCTACTCGCCCGACGGCGGGCGCGTGGCCTTCACGCCCCTCTCGAACGAGTTCCGCGGGTGGAAGCGTTACCGCGGCGGCCAGTCGCCGGACGTGTGGATTTATGATTTGAAGAGCAACACGTCCGAGCAGGTCACGAACGCGCGCGAACAGGACATGCTGCCCGTCTGGCTCGGCGACACCATCTTCTACGTCTCCGACCGCGATTGGACGATGAACGTCTTCGCCTACGACACGCGTTCGAAGAAGACGCGGAAGGTGACGAACCACACCGACTACGACGCGACGTGGCCTTCGGGCTCGGGCGACCAGTTGGTCTACGAGCAGGGCGGCTACGTCTACCGGCTCGACGCGAAGTCGGGCAAGTCTGAGCGCGTGCCCATCCGCGTCTTCGGCGACTTCCCCGATACCGTTCCCTACTTCGTCAACGTCAAGGAGTTCGTCGAGACCTTCACCATCTCGCCGAGCGGCGCGCGTGCGCTCTTCGGCGCGCGCGCCGACATCTACACCGCGCCTGCGAAGGAGGGCGAGGTGCGTAACCTCACCGACTCGCAGGGCGTGCGCGAGCTTGCGCCCGCGTGGTCGCCTGACGGCCGCTGGGTCGCTTATCTCTCCGACCGCTCGGGCGAGTATGAGTACTACGTGCGCCCCTCGGACGGCACCGGACAGGAGCGGCGCGTCTCGACCGATGGTGACGTGTGGCGCTACCCGGCCGTCTGGTCGCCCGACAGCCGCCTGCTCGCCTATGGCGACAAGAAGCAGCGGCTTCGCATCGTCGATGTCGCCACGGGCAGGACGACGGACGTTGACCGTGGCACACGCAACGACATCACGAGTTACAACTGGGCGCCCGACAGCCGTTGGATCGCCTACGCGAAGCTCGGGCAGAACCAGTTCTCGGAGATTTGGGTCTACTCGCTCGCGTCGAACAAGACGCAGCGTTTGAGCGGAGGGATGACGAGCGACACCGAGCCCGTCTTCGACCCGAAGGGACGTTATCTCTACTTCCTCTCGAATCGCGACTTCAACCTGACGTTCAGCGCCTTCGAGTTCAACTATCTCTATACCAACCCGACGCGCGTCTACGTCGGCCTGCTCGCCGCTGACGGCCCCGCGCTCTTCCTGCCCACGAGCGACGAGGAGCGCGCCAAGACGAAGGAGACGCCGCTCACCGCTCCGCCGAATCCGGCGCAGCAGCCGCCCGCGTCGGGCGCGCGCCCGCAAGGAACGCCGCAGGGCGGCGGCGCACAGACGCAGCCGGCCGCCACGCCTTCGACGGACGCGGCCTCCGCACAGACGAGCGCGACTCCCGCCGCACAGCCGTCGAGCGTCAACGTCCGTATTGACTTTGAAGGTTTCGAGAACCGCGTCCGCGCCATCCCCGGCCCGAACGCCAACTACCGTCACCTGTCGGCGACGAACGAGGGCGTGCTCTACCTCTCCGGCCCCGGCCGGCTCCTGCTCTACAACATCGACGCCAAGACCGAGCAGCCCATCATCGAGGGCATACAGGAGTACGACCTCGCCGCGGGCCTCAAGCACGTCGTCTTCCAGACGCGCGACGCTTACGGCATCGCGCCGCTCGCGCCCGCGCAGAAGCCCGACGCCGGCCTGCTCAAGCTCGAAGGCTTGACGATGAAGCTCGACCCGAAGGCCGAGTGGGCCGAGATGTACACCGACGCTTGGCGCACGATGCGCGACTGGTTCTACGACCCCAACATGCACGGCACCGACTGGAAGGGGCTCCGCGATAAGTACGGCGCGCTCATCCCCTACGTCGCCAACCGCGAGGACTTCACGTATCTGTTGACTGAACTCGGCAGCGAGCTGATGGCCGGCCACGTCTACGCCGAGCGCGGCGACGACCCGCCGAAGGTCATGCGCGCCGACGGCGGCCTGCTCGGCGCAGAGATTGTGCCCGACCCCTCGGGCTACGTCCGCATCGCCAAAATCTTTCCCGGCGAGAACTGGCAGGAGTCATTCCGCTCGCCCCTCACCGAGCCCGGTGTGAAGGCCAAAGCCGGCGACTTGATACTGGCCGTGGACGGCCGCACGACGCGCGGCGTCAGGAACTTCTACGAGATGTTGGAGGGCAAGGCCGCGCGCGTCGTCACGCTCACGCTCAACGACCGGCCCGACACGGCAGGCTCGCGCGAGGAGCGCGTGCGCCCTGTGAGGAGCGAGTCGAACCTGCGCTACCTCGACTGGATACAGTCGCGCCGCGCGCTCGTCGAAAGACTCTCGGGCGGACGCATCGGCTACATCCACGCGCCCAACACCGCGGTCGAGGGAAACCGCGAGCTGTTCAAGGGCTTCTACCCGCAGGCCAATAAGGACGCGCTCATCATCGACGACCGCTACAACGGCGGCGGCTTCATCCCCGACCGCATGATCGAACTGTTGGAGCGCCACCCGCTCTCCTACTGGTCGCGGCGGGGCATCGCCCCTACCACCACGCCCGCCTTCGCGCACGTGGGGCCGAAGGCGATGCTCGTTAACGGCTACGCGGGCTCGGGCGGCGACGCGCTCCCCTACTACTTCCGCGAGCGCAACCTCGGCCGCATCTTCGGTACGACGACGTGGGGTGGTCTCATCGGTCTGTCCGGCAACCCGCAGCTCGCCGACGGCAGCAGTCTCTCCACGCCCTCCTACCGCTTCTTCGACCTCGCGGGCAACTGGGCCGTCGAGGGCACCGGCGTAGACCCCGATGTCGAGGTCGTAGACAGGCCCGAAGCGCTCACGCGCGGCGAAGACCCGACGCTCGAAGCGGCGGTCAAGTGGCTGCTCGAAGAGCTGAACCGCAACCCGCCCAAGCGCCCCCACGCCCCCACGCCGCCGGTCTTGCGGCCTTAGGCAGACGCATTAACGACCGCAGACACAGAGACACGGCCTGTTGACTTTAACCCTCAACAGGCCGTGTCTCTGTGTCTGCGGTCGTTAATTGATCCTTTTCCACGCGCGTCTGCGCGTTAGAGGTTGAGGGCCACGCGGACTCTCGGCGAAGGGGCCGGGCGTCGGGCTCGGGCTGAGACGGCTATCAACTTCATACCGGGGGACTCGTCCATGAACAACTTCATACGTGCCGGCCGCTTCGCGCTCATGCTGCTCTGCGCCGTGGCCTTCGCCGCCGAAGCGCGCGCCGACGTTAAGATCAAGTCGCGCCAGACCATGCAGGGGCAGACCTACGAGAACGCGACCTACATCAAGGGCAAGCGCCAGCGCACCGAGCAGATGGGCGGCCAGTCCGTCACCATCCAGCAGTGCGACCTGCGCCGCGACATCCAGATCATGCCGCAGATGCGTGCCTACACCGTCAACCCCTATGACACGGGCGCAACCGCCGCGAACGTTCCCGCCGCTTCCACGAGCAAGACGGTCGAGCGGACGCAGGGCGGGCTCGTCACTTGGGTCATCACGACGAAGGACACGGGCGAGCGCAAGCAGATGTTCGGCTACACCGCGCGCCATCTCATCATCACGATTGAGACCAAGTCTTCGCCCGACTCATGCAACCCCGTGGACTCGAAGATGGAGACCGACGGTTGGTACATCGACGCGACCTTCCAGCTCGAATGCGACGCGGAGCGCGCCGCGCGCTACTACAACCCGCAGCAGACGGGCGGCTGCCGCGACCGCTACGAGACGAAGCAGATCGGCACGGCCAAACGCGGCTTCCCCGTCTGGGAGAAGATGACCATGTTCGGCAAGGACGGCCGCGAGAGCTTCTCGATGGTCAACGAGGTCATCGAGCTGTCGCAGGCCACGCTCGACGCCTCGCTCTTCGAGGCACCGGCCGACTACCGCGAGGTTAAAGACTTCTCGGCCGCCGCCATGTCGGCCGCCGCCGGCTTGCGTGGTGACGAGGGCGACAACCCCGCGCAGCCTTCAAGCTCGGGGCAGGCCCGACCGACCGCGGCGGCCGTCGGCGCGAAGCGAGCGGGCGTCGTGCGCCTCGGACTGGCGACCGTGCAGACCGGTGCGGTCGGCGACAACCTGAGCGCCGCGCAACTCGCCGCGGCCGTACGCGGCACGCTGTCGGCCAGTCTGACGAATGCCACCGTCGAGGTGGTGATGCTTGAAGCGTCTGCCGACGCGGAGGCCGAGGCGCGGCAGAAGGAGTGCGACTTCGTCGTCTACGCCAGCGTCTCGCACAAGAAGGGTGGGGGCGGCTTCGGCGGGATGTTCGGCAAAGTCGCGACCGTCGCGACCGGCATCGGCAACGTCGGCGCCACGTCAGACGGGGGCGGCACAGCCACGGCCAACGTCAAGCAGAAGGACGAGCTGACGCTCGACATCAGGCTTCAGGCGCCGGGGACGGCCGCGCCCGCCGCGGCCCGCCAGTTCAAGTCGAAGGCCAAATCGGCTGGCGAAGACATCATCACGCCCGCCGTCCAGCAGGCGGCGCAGATGATTCTCGACGCATCAGCCAGGGGATAAAGCGCTCGGGCCTTTCATAGAAATTCTAACCGCAGAGAGACGGAGACACGGCTTGAAGTTATAAGACTTCAAGCCGTGTCTCCGTCTCTCTGCGGTTAATACGGGGTCGCTATGACTCGGCGACGAAGCTTCGGAGGCTACTGCTTCTTCCCGGGGACGCTCAGGTGCTTCGTCGTGCCTTCGGTGACGCTGAAGCCGGGCGGGATGAACTCGGCCGTGTCGGCAGACTTGAGGGCGGGCTGTTCGACGCCATGCCCGAGAGAGTCAGGCGGATGATGCTGCTGCTCCCGCTTATGCATCTCGACGATCTTCTTGCTCACGAAGAGGCCGTTGATGATGAGGGCGAGGCCGACCATGAAGGGAATGACGCCGGCGACCCAGATGCTCCGGATAATCTCGGCGGCGGCCGGTGGGTTCTCGCCGCTGCGGAAGATGGCCATGCCGATGACCCACAGGACAATCATGAGGGCGACGCCGATGCTGGAAACAATGACGCCGGCCTTAATCTCGTTGTAGCGTTTGATCTCCGGGGTCACGCCGCGCTCGCGCTCAATCTCCGCGTTCCGCCGCTTGCGCTCGGCCTCGGACATGAACATCTCGGCGACCCACGTGCGGCTCCAGTCGAACTTCTCTTCCGTCTCGCGCACGCCGACCACCTGCCGCACGGCGAACAGATTCGCCCCGCACAGCTTGCAGAACTTCAGTTCTTCACCTTGTTTGTTCCCGCACTGTGGACAGAACATTCCCTGCCTCCTGTTTCAGATCAGACGCCGACGCAGAAGGTCGAGCGCGAACTGTGAGGCGCGCCAGCGTATGAGGTACCGGTCGCCGGGCAGCATCAGACGCTTGTGCTCGGTGTGCGCGTCGTCGGCGAGCGCGACGTAGACCAGCCCGACCGGCTTCTCCTCAGTCCCCCCGCCCGGCCCCGCAACGCCTGTGACCGCGAGGCCGAAGTCCGTCTCGCCACGCCGCTTCGCGCCGACGGCCATCGCCTCGGCCACCTCGGCGCTCACGGCCCCGTGCGCCTCGATCAACTCGGCGGGCACGCCGAGCAGGCGCATCTTCGCCTCGTTCGAGTAGGTGACGAGGCCCTCCATGAAGTAGGTCGAGGAGCCCGGCACCTCCGTCAGACGGTGCGCGATCAAGCCCCCCGTGCAGCTCTCGGCCGTGGCGAGCGTAAAGCCGCCGACGGCAAGCCGAAGGCCCACCACCTCCTCCATCTTCTCCCCGCGGAAGGCGAAGATGGAGTCGCCCAGACGCTCCTCGATCTGCCCCGCCAGCCCGTCGAGCAGCAGCTCGGCCTCGGCCTCGGTCTTGCCCTGCGCCGTCAGGTGAATCTCGATCTCGGAGTTGTTGAAGAGGATCGTCGTCTGCGGGTTCTTGTACTGCGTGTAGACCGGCGCGATGCGCTCGTCTACGGCCGACTCGCCCAGACCCGCGACGCGCATCACGCGGCGGACGACGCGCACGCCGCCCGAGCGTTCGGCGAGCCTGGGGAGGACGAGCCCCTCGAACATCGGCTTCATCTCGCGCGGCGGGCCGGGCAGAAGAACGACGACGCGCCCGTCGTGCTCAAGGTACATGCCGGGCGCCGAGCCGTTCGGGTTGGGCAGAACCTCCGCGGCCTCCATGACCATCGCCTGCCGCGCGTTGATCTCGGGCATCTTGCGCCCCCAGCGGAGGAACTTCGCCCTGATGTCGTCCAGAACTTTTTCGTCGAGCAGCAGGCGGCGGCCGAGGGCGCGCGCCGCTATCTTGCGCGTGATGTCGTCTTCGGTCGGGCCGAGGCCGCCCGTCAGGACGACAATGCCGGAGCGCTTCAACGCGTCGCGGATGGTCTCTTCGAGCCGCGCGTCGTCGTCGCCGACGATGGTCTTAAGCTTGACCTCGACGCCGACCGTGTTCAGTTTGTCGGTCAGCCAGAGGCTGTTGGTGTCCGTGCGGAACGGCGTCAGCAGTTCGGAGCCGACGGCGATGATCTCTGCTGTGAGCATGTCAGGCGAATGATAACCAACGGACTCTGTTTCGGGTTAACTCAATCCGGCGCTCAGCCGATAGGGCTCGTGTCGGAATGCTCGCGGCGCGCGTGAACTCGCTCGCGCGGGGTGTTGCCGAGCAGCTCGGTCGTACCTTCGGTCACGGAGAAGTGCGCGGGCGGGAGGGCCGCTTCGCGCGCGGGCGGTAACTGCGTCGTGACGTGCGGCGCGGCGTGGGACAGCTTCGCGTCCGGCTCACGGTTGAGCGTGCGGTGCAGCCGCGCCATGCCGTAGAGCGCCATCCACCAGCCGATGATCTGGCCGATGATGAGGACGCCCCACCCGACGTTGACTGCTTTCGGCCTGCCTACCAAGAGGATCAGGGCCAGCGCGGCGGCGAGCGCAAGCAGAGCGATTGAGAGACCGCCCACAATCTCCTGCAACCCCGCGCGCGAAGCGGCCGTCAGCCGCAGCACCT
>CAWATU010000002.1:0-233092 GCA_963785125.1 uncultured Acidobacteriota bacterium
ATGCTCGCCGCCCAAACGATTGAACGCCGACAGCAGCTCGACCACGCCCAACTTGTCGCCGTCGATGCTGACAGGCACGCCCCGCTCGAACCCGACGACGACATACTGCGCGTCGGCGCGCCCACTCGGGTGACGCCGTCATCTGGAAGATGTCCGCGGGCGGCTCCGCCCACGGTCTCGAGGATGCCGCCCTCGTAGGAGACGTGCACCAGGTTGCGGTCGGTCGAATAAGGCTTCTCGGCCGTCGTCGTCACAGGAATGTCGTGCTCCTTCCCGTACGCGATGAGGTCGCTCCGGCCCCTGTACTCCCACTCGCGCCACGGCGTGACGACCTTGATGTCGGGCTCCGGCGCATAGTAGGTCAGCTCGAAGCGCACCTGATCGTTGCCCTTCCCCGTCGCCCCGTGCGCCACGGCGTCGGCGCCCTCGCGCCGCGCAATCTGAATCTGGCTCTTCGCGATGACCGGGCGGCGTAGGAAACGCCGAGCAGGTAGACGCCCTCGTAGAGAAGCGTCGCTTTCACCGCCCGCCACATGTATCCTCGACAAAGTCCTCGCGCAGGTCTTCGACGTAGGCTTCGACGCGCCGTCTTCAGAGCCTTCTCTTCGAGCCCTGTCAGCTCCTCGCCCTGCCCACGTCCGCGCAGTAACAGACGACCTCGACCCGTACTGCGCCCGCAGCCAGTGCAACATCACCGACGTATCGAGCCCGCCCGAGTAAGCCAGAACGAACTTCTTGAATCTTCTCCGTCACGCCTTCTCCTTCTCTCACTCTTAACTATCCGAACAGCTCCCAAACCTTCTTGATGACCGCGCGCTGCGCTTTGCGCTCCTGCACGGCGATGAAGATCGTATCCTCGCCTGCGACCGTGCCGACGATCTCGAAACTCGCGCGGTCGATGGCGACCGCCACCGCCGAGGCCAGCCCCGGCTCGCACTTCGCCACCACCAGACAGTCTCCCGCCGCGTCGAGCCCGAGCAGCCCGTGTGCCGCCGCACCCTCGGCCGCGCGCGGCAGCGTGTAATGGCCGTTGTGCTTGACGACGCCCAGCTCCTCCAGATCGCGCGAGACGCTCGGCTGCGTCGCCACGAACCCGGCGCGCTCCAGGAGCGTAGTCAACTCCTGCTGCGTGCCGATGCGGCGCGCGCGGATGAGGCTTATGATCTTCTGTTGACGCTTCGTCTTCTGCATACGCTTTAAATCCCATCGTTATGCAGCAAATTTGCATAACGATTGCATAGATGCATAAATTAGCAGCAAAGATGCATGGGCGCAAGCCGTCGGCCTGTGTTTTGTGTAGAATCGCGGGCGGGGGAAATGATTGATGAGCGAGGGGAAAAAATTGTGGGGCGGTCGGTTCACGGGGCAGATCGACCCGGGGTTCGCGCGGTACAACCGCTCGTTCGGCTTCGACCGGCGGCTGTTCGAGGCGGACGTGCGCGGGAGCCTCGCGCACTGTGAGGGGTTGCGCGCGGCCGGCGTGCTGAGTGACGAGGAGGCGGCGGCCGTCAGCGCCGGCCTGCGCAGGTTGCTGGCGCACGCCGAGGCAGAGGGAGAGGTGTTCTTCTCCGACGAGACGGCCGAGGACGTGCACTCGTTCATCGAGGCGCGTCTGACCGAGATGGTCGGCGACGCGGGACGGAGGCTCCACACCGGCCGCAGCCGCAACGATCAGGTCGCAACGGCTCTCCGGCTGTGGCTGCGCGGCGAGATAGACCGCTGCTCGGAAGCGGTGCGTGGTGTGCAGGCGGCGCTGCTCGACCTCGCGGAGTCGCACGCGGACGCGGTGCTGCCCGGCTACACACACTTGCAGCGCGCGCAGCCCGTCCTCTTCGCGCACTGGTGCCTCGCCTACTTCGAGATGTTCGAGCGCGACCGCGAGCGCCTGTCGGACGCAAGGCGGCGCGTGAACGTGATGCCGCTCGGCTCGGCCGCGCTGGCGGGCACGAGCTACGCGATAGACCGCGGGCTGGTCGCGCAGGAGCTGGGCTTCGACTCGGTCTCGCGGAACAGTCTCGACGCCGTGAGCGACCGCGACTTCTGCGTCGAGTTCGCCGTCGCCGGCTCGCTCGTGATGGCGCACCTCTCAAGGCTGGCGGAGGACTTGATTATCTACGCCACGACCGAGTTCGGGTTTGTCGAGCTTTCAGACGCGGTGGCGACGGGGTCGAGCCTGATGCCGCAGAAGAAGAACCCGGACGCGCTTGAGCTGGTGCGCGGCAAGACCGGCCGCGTCTACGGTCACACGCTCGCGCTGCTGACAATTATCAAGGGACTGCCGCTCACATATAACAAGGACATGCAGGAGGACAAGGAGGCCGTCTTCGACACGGCCGACACGGTGCGCGCGTCGCTCGACGTGACGGCGACCGTGCTGCGCAACGTCCGTTTGCGCGAGGCGCGCGCGCGCGACGCGGCCGCGGTCGGCTACATGAACGCGACCGAGTTGGCCGACTACCTCGTCCGGCGCGGCCAGCCCTTCCGCGAGGCGCACGAGGCGGCGGGACGGATGGTTCTGCACGCGCTCTCGAAGGGTTTGGAGTTGCACGAGCTTGAGCTGGAGGAGTTGCAGGAGTTCTCGCCGCTCGTCTCGGAAGATGTGTACGAGGCGCTCTCGCTTGAACAGACGCTGGCGACGAAGTCGCAGGCCGGCGGCACTTCGCCCGAGCGCGTGCGGGAGTCGCTGGCCGCCGCGCGTGCGTCGCTCGACGCGCGTGGAGACTGAGGCGATGAGAGTGATGCGGTACGCGCTCCTGCGTGTGGCGTTGCCCCTTGCGGTCATGGTCGCGGCGCTCGCGGCCGGGACGCACGGGCGTTCGGAAGCGCCTGACTTACGGCCGCAGGAACAGGCTCTTTATAAATGGACGGGTGAGGAGGGCACGATTCAGGGCGTCATCAGCGTCACGGGCGAACTGCCGCCGAGACCCTTAATCTCGATGCACGCCGACCCGGTCTGTGCCTCGCTGAACCCGGGCGGGGCGCGGGTTGACGACATCGTCGTCGAGCGCGGCCGGCTCGCCAACGTTCTGGTCTACGTCGAGTCGGCCGCGCTCGACGCACAGAAGTTCGAGACGCGTCCGTGGATGCCCGCGCTCGGGCGTCGCAAATGCCGCGCGGTGCCGCACGTGCTCGGGATGCAGGCCGGCCAGACCCTACAGGTTCAGAACGGCGACCGGACGCCCCACAACTACAATTTCGCGACGAAGGTGAACCCGCTCTTCAACAAAACCCTCGCCCCCGGAGGCGGCTTCGAGATTCTCTTCGAGCGGCCAGAGCCGCCCTTCGCCGTCAGGTGCAACATGCACGCGTGGGAGCGCGGCTACGTCGCCGTCCTGCCTCACCCCTTCTTCTACGTGACCGGGCGCAACGGCTCGTTCGCTATCGAAGGGCTCCCGCCGGGAGACTACGAAGTCGTCATCTGGCACGAGAAGTTCAAGGAGGCGAGGGCGAAGGTGAGCGTCGGCGTGCGCGAGTCGAAGGTCGCGAACTTCACGCTCAAGTTACCCGGAGACTTGCGCTGAAGCTCGCGCAGGCTCAGGCGCGTCTGCGTCCGCGTCTGGGTTTGGGCGTCGGCGAAGGCGTCGGCGTGGCGGGCGGGGCCACGTCTTCGGGCGTAACGTGCGCCTCGACCGTCTGGCGGCCGTTCGCGCCGATGCGGACGACGACGATGGGCTTGACGGCGTTGCGCTCGGAGTTGAAGGTGACGGCGCCGGTGACGCCGGGGAAGTCGCGGGTCGCCGCCAGCGAGTCGCGGACAGCCGCGCGTTCGAGCGTGGGCGCGCGCTCGATGGCGTTGAGCATGATGCGCGCGGCGTCGTAGGCCGTGGCCGAGAAGGAGTCGGGCGACGAGCCGAACAGTCGCCGGTAGTCCGCGACGAAGCGCTGCACCTGTGGGTCTGGGTCTTCGGCCGAGAAGTGCGTGGAGAAGAAGCCGCCCGCGAGCGCTTCGCCCCCGATCTGCGTGAGGCGCGGCGAGTCCCAGCCATCGCCGCCGACGAGCGGCACGTTCAGCCCCAGCGTGCGGGCCTGACGCGCGAGCAGACCCACCTCCATATAATAACCCGGGATGAAGACCACCTCCGGCTGCGCGGCGCCCACTTCGGCGAGTTGCACGGAGAAGTCCGACTCGCCGTCCGGGTACTCCTGCACGGCGACGATCTGGCCGCCGCGCCGCTCGAAGTCTTCGCGGACATAGCGCGCCAACTCGACCGAGTAGCGCTGGTCGCGGTCTACGAGCAGCGCCGCGCGCAGCGCGCCGAGGCTGCCGATGGCGAAGCGCGCGAGGGCCGCGCCCTGGAAGGTATCTGTGTAGCAACTGCGGAAGACGTAGTCGCCGACGGCCGTGATCTCGGGGCTGGTGGCCGAGGGCGTGAGCATCGGCACACGCTCGCGTTGCGCGACGCGCGCCGCGGCGAGCGAGCGCGAGCTGACGACCTCGCCCAGCAGAGCGTGAACGTGCTCCTCGCGCGCGAGCTTCTCGACGACCAGCCCGGTCTCGACGGCGTCGGAGCGCGTGTCGCGTATGAAGAGATCGACGCGCCGCCCTTTGATTCCGCCCGCAGCGTTCGCCTCCTCGACGGCCATGCGGATGCCGTTCAGGGCCGAGATGCCGTACTGCGCCGTGTCGCCCGACAGAGACATGAACGCGCCGACGCGCACGCGCTCGGGCGGCGGCGCATCGACCACGCGCGCGTCCTGCCGACGACACCCGGCGCCGGACAGCCCCGCACCGAGCGCGAGCAGCAGCGCGAGCACCGTCGCGTATGTCTTAAGGTTCAACACCACGAACATCATACGCCCTGCCGGACGCGGAGGCACTCACTGCTTCGTGCGGGCCGCGGCGTCCTCTCCCACCTCGGCGATGACCTCGTCCTGCCCCGGTTCGGGCACGGCCGGTGCGCGTTGGAGCGACCACTTGAGCGCGGGCGGCGTCATGAGCGTCGTAAGGATGACCATGATGACGACTGCGCCGAAGACGGCCGGACCGATGACCGGCTCCGGCACGCCCTGCGCGTTCGGAAGCATGAGCGACGCACCGATGCCCGCGAAGATGAGCCCGACCTCGCCGCGCGGAATCATCCCGAGGCCGACCGAGAGCCGGTTGACGCCGCGCTCGACGACCGCGAGCGAACAGACCTGCTTGCCGACGACGGCCACTGCGGTCAGCACCGCCGCGAAGCCCAAAAGCTCCCACCGCGCGAACGCACTCAAGTCAACCCTCATCCCCATCTGCACGAAGAAGACAGGGACGAGCACGGCGCTAACGGGCGCGAGCAGGTCTTCGAGGTCGCGCTCGCCGCGCTCGCTGAAGGATTCGAAGTGCGCCTCGTCCAGCACGAGCCCGGCGGCGAAGGCGCCGACGATGGGGGCGAGCCCGACCCCCGCCGCCACCCACGCCATGAAGAAGCAGAAGGCGAGCGAGAGAGTCAGCAGCACCCCGCGGCTCTCGAAGCGCCCCGCGCCGCGGAAGAGGTGCGGCACGACGAAGTGGCCGACGAAGAGCGCGCCGACGAGGAAGGCGACCGACTTGCCCGCTATCCACGCCACGTCCGCGAAGGCCAGCGCGCCGCCCGCGGCCGACGCGCGGATGGCGCCCGCGACGACGGCGAGGATGAGCAGGCCCATCACGTCGTCGATGACGGCCGCGCCGAGGATGATGCGCGACTCGCGCGTCTGGAGCCGCCCCATGTCGCGCAGGACGCGGGCGGTGATGCCGACCGAGGTCGCGCAGAGCGTCGCGCCGATGAAGATGTGGCCGAGCGTCGCCTCCTCGGGCAGAAAGTAGGCGGAGACGCCCCACCCGAGGAAGAACGGCGCGACGACGCCCGCCGTCGCCACGAGCAGCGAAGACCAACCGACTTCGAGCATGTCCGCGAGCTTCGATTCGAGCCCGACCTCAAACAGCAGGATGATGACGCCGATCTCTGCGAGCGCGCTGATGACGACGTGCGTGCGCAGAGTCTCGACGCCGCCGACGCCCGCGAGCGCGAGCGCGCCTACGCACATCCCCGCGATCAACTCCCCGAGCACCGCCGGCTGGTTGATGCGTTCGAACAACTCTCCGCCGACCTTCGCCACGACGAAGATGAGCGCGAGGCCGGCGAGCACTACAGGGTCGAGCCCGTGCCCCGCCGCTTCACTGCCCTGCGTTGACTCGCCGCCGGCCGCGAGCGCCCGCGCGAAGGGAAGCGCGCAGGCCCCTGCGAGCCCCGCCGCCAACGTCGGCAGCAGTGCTTTAGTAACGCTCTTCCTCATCAGTCCTTCTTTGAAGGTGGCTGGGGCGCTCGGCCGCGTCACTCGCCGAGGTAGGCTTCCTTGATGCGCGGGTCGGCAGCGAGTTCTTTGGAGGGGCCTTCCATCACGATGTGTCCGGTCTCAAGGACGTAGGCGCGGTCGGAGTGGCCGAGCGCGGCGTGCGCGTTCTGCTCGACGAGGAGGATGGTCGTCCCCTCGCCGCGTATCTCGTCGATGGCCTCGAAGATGGTGTGGACGACGAGCGGCGCGAGGCCCAAGCTGGGCTCGTCCAGCAGGAGCAGGCGCGGGCGCGACATCAGCGCGCGCGCCATCGCGAGCATCTGCTGCTCGCCGCCCGAGAGCGTCCCGGCCTTCTGCGTCTCGCGCTCTTTGAGACGCGGGAACATGCGGAAGCCGCGCTCAAGGTCGTGGGCGATCTCGGCCTTGTTCTTCTTGAGGTAGGCGCCCATCTGCAAATTCTCGCGCACCGTGAGGTTGGCGAAGACGCCGCGCCCCTCCGGCGACATCGAGATGCCGCGCGCGACGAGCTGGTGCGTCGGCTTGCCGCTGATCTCCTGCCCCTCGAAGAGGATACGCCCCTCGGTCGGGTTGAGCAGCCCCGTGATGGTGCGTAGCGTCGTCGTCTTGCCGGCGCCGTTGGCCCCGATGAGCGTGACCACCTCGCCCTGCTCGACGTGCATCGACACGCCCTTCAAAGCCTTGATGGCACCGTAACTGACTGAGATGTTCTCTAACGTTAGCATGATGCAGAAGGCGCGCCTTCAGTCTCCCAAATACGCTTCGATGACCTTCGGGTCGTTCCTGATTTCGTGCGGGAGGCCGAGGGCGATGGACTTGCCGTAGTCCACGACCTGTATGCGTTCGCAGACGCCCATGACGACCTTCATGTTGTGCTCGACGAGCAGGATGGTCAGGCCGAAGCGGTCGCGTATCTTGTGAATCAGGTTCAGGAGGTCGTCCTGCTCCGACGGGTTCATGCCCGCGGCCGGCTCGTCGAGGAGCAGGAGCTGCGGGCGCGTTGCGAGCGCGCGCACGATCTCCAGACGCCGCTGGTTACCATAGGGGAGCGAAGTCCCGCCCTCGTCACGGAAACGCGCGAGGTCGAAAATCTCCAGCAGCTCCATGCAGAAGTCTCTGTGCTCGCGCTCGTCGCGCCCGTAGCGCGGCGTGCGCAGGACTGCATCGAGGAGATTCTGCCGCGTGTGGATGTGGCAGGCCGTCATCACGTTGTCGAGCACCGACATGCTCGGGAAGAGACGGATGTTCTGGAAGGTGCGCGAGACGCCGAGCGCGGCAATCTCGTAGGGGCGCAGACCATCGACTCGTTTGCCCGAGAACTCGATGGCGCCCGAGGTCGGCCGATAGACGCCCGTGAGCAGGTTGAAGATGGTCGTCTTCCCCGCCCCGTTCGGCCCGATGAGGCCGTAAATCTCGCCGGGTTGCACGGCCATGCACAACTCGTTGACGGCGACGAGGCCACCGAAGCGGATGGTGCACTTGTCGGTCTTCAGTATCGGCGCGCCGCCGTTTGCCTTCGCATCGGTCGTCATGGCCGCGTGTCTCCCTCCCCGAGCGAAGTGTCGCGCGCACGCTCGCCGAGCGTCGCCTTGTCAACGGAGTCCTTGTCGCGCGTGTCTTCGGCCGTGACCTCCTCGGCCTCTGTGCGCGTCTTGGCGCGGTTGCGCGCGCGCCAGCCCTTGAACGGGTCGAGCCCGCCGAGCAGGCCGTTGGGCCTCGTAATCATCAGGATGATGAGCAGGATGGAGTAGATGACCATGCGGTACTGCGCGAACTCTCGCAGCGCCTCGGGCAGAACCGTCAGCACGATGGCCCCGAGGACGGAGCCGACGATAGAGCCCAAGCCCCCGAGGATAATCATGATGAGGATTTCAAACGACTTGATGAACTCGAACGACTTCGGGTTGAGGTAGCCGTCGAAGTGCGCGAGGAGCACGCCGCCCGCGCCCGCGAGCGCCGACGAAATGACGAAGGCCATCACCTTGTAGCGCGTCGTGTTGACGCCCATCGCCTCCGACGCCAGTTCGTCCTCGCGGATGGAGACGAGCGCGCGGCCGATGGCCGAATGCACGAGGTTATGGACGACGACGATGGTCAGCACCGCGACGAGGGAAATCCAGAAGAAGCTCTTGACGATGGGGATGCCCGAGTAGCCGCGGGCGCCGCCGACGGCCTCGATGTTGTTGAGGAAGACGACGATGATCTGCCCGAACCCGAGCGTGACGATGGCGAGATAATCGCCCTTGAGCCTGAGCGACGGTACGCCGACGAGGAAGCCCGCGGCGCCGGCAATCAGCGCCCCGAGCAGCGTCGCCAAAAGCAGCGCCACCAACCACCCGACTATCCCGTCGCCCATCGACTCCGCGATGCCCTTCCCGTAGCTGACCGAGAAGTAGGCAGAGGAGTATGCGCCCACCGCCATGAAGCCCGCGTGCCCGATGGAGAACTGCCCCGTGAAGCCGTTGATGAGGTTGAGGGAGACGGCCAGCGTGATGTTGATGCCCGCCAGCATGATGATGCGCGCGACGTACGGGCTGATCATCCGCCGGTCGGGGTCGAACACGAAATAGTCCAGCGCGTAGAGAACCGCGAGCAGCAGGAGGGCGATGACGAGGTTACGCGCGTAGCGTGGCATAAAGTTAAATGATGAATGATGAACGCGGAATGGTGAATGAGAAGCGAATGGCTGACTGATTTAATTCATCATTCATCATTCCGCGTTCATCATTTCGCTCAGACTTTCTCCTGCGCAACCGAGCCGAGCAGGCCCGACGGGCGGAAGAGGAGCACCAGAATCAGGATCGCGAAGGCGACCGCGTCCTTGTAGGTCGGCGAAAGGTAGCCGACGACCATCGTCTCCGTAATCCCGATGAGCAGCCCGCCAAGCATCGCGCCGGGGATGTTGCCGATGCCGCCCAGCACGGCCGCGACGAACGCCTTGAGACCGACGAGGATGCCCATCAGCGGGTCGATGCGCGGGATGCGGATGGCGACGAGCACGCCGGCCGCCGCCGCCAGCGCCGAGCCGAGCGCGAAGGTGAAGGCGATGATGCGGTCGGTATTGATGCCCATCAGCTTCGCCGACTGGAGGTTGTAGGAGACGGCGCGCATCGCCTTCCCCGTCTTCGTGTAATAGACGATGAACTGAAGCAGAACCATCAGCGCGATGGCGATGACCAGCACGACGATGTCCGCGGAGTTGACGGAGACCCCCCCGCTAAGGTCGATGTTCTGCTTCTTGAAAAGCTCGGGGAAGAACTTCGGGTCGGCGCCGAAGACGACCTGCCCGCCGTTCTCCAACAGGAGCGAGACGCCGATGGCCGTGATGAGCGCCGTCAGCCGCGAGTACTTGCGCACGGGCCGGTAGGCCAGCCGCTCGATGACGACGCCGATGAGGGCGCAGATGGCCATCGCGAGGAGCATCACGACGAGCGCCGTGATGAGCGAAGGCTCCAACGCCCCGCCGCCGAGCAGGCCGCGCGCGACGAGGCCGTCCGGCGACTGGCCGAGCTTCTGCGCCCACTGCGCGCCCAAGCCGTTGGAGAGGTAGTAGCCCATGAAGGCCCCGACCATGTACACGTCGCCGTGCGCGAAGTTGATGAGCTTCAGCACGCCGTAGACCATCGTGTAGCCGAGCGCGATCAGGGCGTAGATGGCCCCGAGCGAGATGCCGTTGATGAGCTGCTGGATGAACGTACTCATGCTGTCGTTGAGCCGCGGGCGTTGAGATGGTAGAGCTGTCTGCGAAACCGTCTGCGCCGTCAGTGATTGGCGTTGGCGTTCGCCGCGTTGGCGTTCGTGTTGGCCGCGCCGGAGTTCGTGTTCCCTGCCGCGTTCGTGTTCGCGGCGGGGCTTGCGGTCGTATTCGCGTTGGCGTTCGTGTTCGCGTCGCCCGCGCCGGATTCCGTGGGCATGGCCGCGCCCTCGACGACGACGCGCTCCTGAATGACGTACTTGCCGCCCTCATCGACGCGAATCATCATGATCGGCTTGACGGCGTCGCGGTTGGCGTTGAAGTTGACCGTGCCGGTCACGCCGGGGAAGTCCTTCGTCGCGGCGAGCGCGTCGCGGATAGCCTTGCCGTCGAGCGAGTTGGCGCGCTTGATGGCGTCGAACATGATGTGGGCGGCGTCGTAGGCCGTGGCGGCCAGCGCGTCGGGCGCCTGCCCGTAGAGCTTCTGGTAGCCCTGGACGAACTTCTGCACCTTGGGGTCGGTGTCGTAGGGCGAGTAGTGGTTGGTGAAGTAGCTGCCGACGATGGCCTGGCCGCCGATGGTGTAGAGCTGCGCCGAGTCCCAGCCGTCGCCGCCGATGAGCGGCACGTTGAGCCCCTTGTCGCGCGCCTGCTTGGCGATGAGCGCCACGTCGCCGTAGTAGGCGGGGACGAAGATCACGTCCGGGTTGGCGCCCTTGATCGAGGTGAGCTGGCCGTTAAAATCCGTGTCGCCCTCCTGGAACGACTGCGTGATGACGACCTGCCCGCCGAACTTCGGGAAAATTTCGTTGATGACCTTCTCCAGCCCGGTCGAGTAGTCGTTCTTGCGGTCGACCATGAGGGCCGCGCGCCGCTTGCCGAGGCTCTTGCCGGCGAACTGCGACATGGCCGCGCCCTGCACGGGGTCGATGAAGCAACTGCGGAAGATGTAGTCGCCCTTCTTCGTCACCTCGGGGTTGGTCGAGGAGGGGGTCAGGAGCGGTATCTTCGCGTTCTGCGCGATGGGCGCGGCGGCGATGGTGCGCGAGGAGGCCACCTCGCCGATGACGGCGTGGACGCCGTCCTGTGTAACGAACTTGGTGACGATGGTCGCCGCCTCCTGCGCGTCGGAGCGGTCGTCCTGGACGAGCAGCTCGATCTGCTTGCCATTGATGCCGCCGGCGGCGTTGACCTCGTCGGCGGCCATCTTGATGCCGTTCGTCGAGGAGATGCCGAACTGCGCCGTGCTCCCCGTCAAAGACATGAAGACGCCGATCTTGACTTTGTCGCCGCCCGCCGTGCCGCCGGGGCCGCCGGTGTTCGTGCAGGCCGCCGTGGCCAGAATCGAAGCCGTCAATCCGAGTGCGATTAAGGTGCGTTTCATATTTTCCTCGTCCAGTTTATCGGTGTGGCGGGGCTCGCGCACGCGGGTATGCCCTGAGACTTCACGCGGCCGCGCGGAGAGTCGTTGATGCAGACCCTTGCCGGCGCTGTCGGGCGGTCGGATTTTGGTATCATCACCGCGAGCCGAGTGCGCAGCCTAGCTCCCGCAGAAAAGATTTGTCTGGCTTACGTCGCGCATTATACAGTTTTACCGCCCGGTGTCGAGTACAATCAGCCACCTTTTCGCAGCCAAACCCGCGACAACGCCCGCGCCCCGCTCCGAACACGGAAGGCCGCCCCGGCCGTGACGCGGCGCCGCTTAAGCTGTAAAATCCTCACGCGGTACCCGACCGCCAGCCGCGCGACGCCCGGCCCGGAAACTTCAAGCACCCTTCACTTGGGCGCCGGACTGAGCAAGCCGGGCGTCTCGCGCGGCTCCTCGCCGCTGTCGGTCGCCTTCCCCTACAACGTCGAGCAGTTGACGGAGATTCGACTGCCGCACCGGCAGTGGGTGACGACTGTGCGCCGCGGCCCTGCGGTTGTAAGATGGCGCGCATGACGAAAGCTGAATCCCCGCCGCCGGCCGGCGACATGAGCCCGGAGGAGTTCCGCCGGTTCGGGCACGAGGTCGTCGATTGGATCGCGGGCTACCTCGCGCGACCGGAAGACTACCCCGTGCTCGCGCAGGTGGAGCCCGGACAGCTCCGCTCTCAACTGCCCGACTCCCCGCCCGAGCGCGGCGAGCCGATGTCGGAGATACTCGAAGACTTCCGACAGTACATCGTGCCCGCCGTCACGCACTGGAACCACCCTTCGTTCTTCGCTTACTTCGCCACGTCGGCCTCGGCGCCCGGCATCCTGGGCGAGATGCTCGCCGCGGCCTTCGACGCGAAGGCGATGCTGTGGCGCACGTCGCCCGCCTCGACCGAGTTGGAGGAGGTCGCGCTCGACTGGCTGCGGCAGTTGATGGGGCTGCCCGCGGAGTTCGGCGGCATCATCTACGACACGGCCTCCGTCGCGACGATGCACGCGGTCGCCGCCGCGCGCGAAGCTCTGAATCTGCGCGTGCGTGAGGACGGGATGAGCGGGCGCGAAGACCTGCCGCTGCTGCGCCTCTACGCCTCCGAGCAGGCGCACTCGTCGGTCGAGAAGGCGCTCATCGCGCTCGGCCTCGGCCAGCGCTCGCTCGTCAAGGTGCCGGCCGACTCAGAATTCCGCATGGACGCGCGCGCGCTCGCGCGTCTGATTGATGAAGACCGGCGGGACGGCCGTCTTCCCTTCTGCGTCGTCGCCACCGTGGGCACGACCTCGACGACGAGCATCGACCCCGTGTCTTCCATCGCGGACGTGTGCGAGCGCGAGGGGCTCTGGCTCCACGTCGATGCGGCCTACGCCGGGTCGGCGGCCGTGGTGCCGGAACTGCGCCACGTGCTCGAAGGCTGCGCGCGCGCCGACTCTTTGGTGACGAATCCGCACAAGTGGCTCTTTACGCCGTTCGACCTCTCGGCGCTCTACAGCCGTCGCCTCGACGTGCTGCGCCGCGCGTTCGCGCTCACGCCCGAGTACCTGCGCACGCCCGAGCAGGACGCCGTCCGCAACGGCTCCGACTACGGCGTGCAGCTCGGCCGACGCTTCCGCGCGCTCAAGCTCTGGATGATTCTCCGCTACTTCGGCCACGACGGTCTCGCCGCACTCATCCGCGAGCACTGCCGCCTCGCGCGCGAGTTCGCCGGCTGGGTCGAAGCATCGGCCGACTGGGAACTGCTCGCGCCCGTACCTTTGAGCGTCGTCTGCTTCCGCGCGCGCACGAGGGTCGAAGGCGAGACGGAAGCGGCACGCGCCGCGCGCCTCGACGCGCTCAACGAACGGCTGATGACAAACGCCAACGCCACGGGCGACATCTTTCTCTCTCACACAAAATTGAACGGCGCCTTCACACTCCGCCTCGCCGTCGGCAACATCCGCACGAACGAGGGCCACGTCCGCCGCGCGTGGGAACTGCTCAACGAGAAGCTTTCCGAAATTTCGAATGAAGGTGGAGACTGAAGAGAATGCTGACGCACATCGTCATCTGGAAGTACAAGCCCGAGGTGAGCGAGGAGCAGCGGCGCGAGCACGTCACGCGTCTGCGACGCCTCGACGGACTCATCCCTGAGATTCAGAGCTTCGCCGTCGGCCAAGACGTGCTGGGGCTGCCGCGCTCCTACCACGCGGGGCTCGTCGCGACGTTCCACGACCGCGCCGGCCTCGAAGCTTACGACACACACCCTGAGCATCAGGCAGTCGTCCAATTCGGCCGCACCATCAGCGAGCACGTCGCCTCCGTCGATTTTGAAGACGATTGATGAAGCGCCGGAAGAAAATCGCGCTCGCCCTGTTGGCGCTGCTGTTGGTGTCGCAGGCGCCGTTCGCTTACAGGAGTTACACGCTCCGGCGGCTGGGCGCGGCGATTGACGAACTCAACGCGCGGCGCAGTTCCGTGCCGCCCGAGGAGCAGACGCTTCAAGAGTACGTGGGCGTCTTCCACGTCCACTCCTTCCTCGGCGGGCACAGCACGGGCACGCTCGAAGAGATAGTGCGCGCGGCGAAGGCCGAGCGGCTCGACTTCGTCCTGATGACCGAGCACCCGTCCTCGCGCCTCGACACCGCCGCCGCGACGCTCAACGGTCTCCACGACGGCGTGCTCTTCGTGGGCGGGAGCGAACTGGTCGCGTCCGATGGCGGCCGCCTCTTCGTCGCCCCGGGCGTCGCCCCCCCCGCGCAGAACCCTCCGCTGCAAGGACTCGTCACACGCGCAAGGTCAGAGCATCGGCTCGCCGTCATCGGCTACCCGGAGGAGGCGCGCGACCCTCTGCCTTCGGGATTCGACGGCGTGGAGGTCTACAACCTCTACACGAACGCGAAGCGCATCAACTACGCGACGATGCTCTTCGACGGCCTCTGGTCTTACTGGGGGCGCCCCGAACTGCTCTTCGCGCGCTTCTACGAGCGGCCCGACGCGAACCTGCGCCGCTGGGACGAGTACAACGCCTCGGGCGCGCGGCGCGCCTACGCCTTCGCCGGCAACGACGCGCACGCCAACGTCGGCTTCGCGTTGCAGGACAGGTCAGGCCAGAAGATGCTGGACTTCAAGCTCGACCCCTACGAGCGCAGTTTCAGTCTCGTGCGCACGCACGTCTTCCCTCATCAAGGAGCGCATGAAGCCGAGCCGTTCGACGAACAGCACCTGCTCGCGGCGCTGCGCAGCGGGAGATTCTTCCTGGCCTTCGACGTGTTCGGCGACTCGACCGGCTTCCGCTTCACAGCCGCGGCCGAACGCGGTTCCGAGTCGTGGCTGGCCGACATGGGCGGCGAGATTCCGCTCCCGCCCGGCGGCGAGGTGCGGCTGAAGGCGACCGTGCCTGTGCAGGCACGGACGGTCTTCTACCGCGACGGTCAGGTCATCCACGAGGTTCCCGACTCCGCCCGCGCGTCTCTGGCCGTCGGACAGAAGGGCGTCTACCGCGTCGAGGTCTATCTGGATCAGCTCGGGAGTCTTCTGAAAGGAAGGCCCTGGATCATCTCGAACCCGATTTTTGTGCGTTGAAGGCGCGCGGGCGCCGAGATTTCGGCGGGAGTTCGGACAGCGTTGAATAACCGCAGACACAAAATCGCCCCGCGCAGTCGTTAAAGGCTTGTGCGGGGCGCTTCGCTGGGTCGGAAGTCCGTACCCAATTTTGCGGAGGAGGTGCTTACGCTACCTCATACTGTAGAGAATCTCGTATTTGATTCCTCTCACGCTTTCAAACCCAGTGTATGCGGGATTTTGCGTGTACAGCCTCCTGAATGGGTTGTCCAAGTACCGTGAAGTCTAGCCCTTAACCCCGCCCCTGTCAATATTCAGTTTGACCGTCCAAGTAAGATACGCTCACATTCCCTGCGCCGTCCCACTTAACAAAGCTCCTGAAAAGACTGCCGGGACGGCTACACGCTTTCGGCTGCTGGCAACGTATTTGGTGGACGCGGCGGCCTAAACCCTTTTAAACATCAAAATTTAGAGGTATTTACCGCGTGTCGTCGTGGCACCCGGCTTGCTCCTTGTGGTTTGACCTTTCCGTAGAGCGGGCGCGAAAACCCGCGGAAGGGTTTAAAGGATGGGACGCCCCCGGCGGGGCGCATCCCCCACCTGGAGCTTATAGATGACAGAAGCAGCAATCCCTCTCTGGCAGGTCGGGGCACCGAGCGAATCCGGCTCGGCCGCGAAGCAGGCCACGGATTTCGAGTTGACGCAGGCGGCGTCGTCAGGAGACATGGCGGCCTTCGAGGAGTTGTACTCGCGCCACTCGCGGCGCGTCTACTCGCTGTGCCTGCGGATGACGGCCAACACGGCCGAGGCCGAGGACCTGGCGCAGGAGGTCTTCATCCAGCTCTATCGGAAGGCCGGCAGCTTCCGCGGCGAGTCGGCGTTTACGACGTGGCTGCACCGCCTGACGGTCAATCAGGTGCTGATGCACTTCCGCCGTCGCGGGGTGCGGGTCGAGCAGGTGACGGAGGACGGCGAGTCGCCGCAGCAGGTGGTGCTGGGGACTGGCAACCCGGCGCAGATGCCCGTGGTCGATAGGATCGCGTTAGATAAGGCGGTGGGCCAACTCCCGCCGGGGTACCGTGCGGTCTTCGTCTTACACGACGTGGAGGGGCACGAGCACGAGGAGGTGGCGCGGCTCTTGGGCTGCTCGGTGGGCACGAGCAAGTCGCAGCTCCACAAGGCCAGGATGAAGCTGCGGAACCTGCTGACGACGGGCAAGAAGTCGCGGCGGCGCAGGGCCGCGACGCGTGCTTCCACGGTCTGAGTTGGATGAGTAAGGATTGGGTTTGAAATCGAGCGGGGGCGCTGACGGTCATAAACTGTCGGCGCCCCCGCTTCAGTTTGTGTCTGGCGCGTGCATTTGCGACGATGAGCCGCGATGCCGGAGGGTTCGAGAGTCCTGCGGCTGGGCGACATGGTGCTGCGCCGCGGTGGTTCGTTCGCGCAGAGGCTCGTCCAGGCCGTCATCAGCGTCGCGCTGCGCCTCTTCTTCCGGCGCATCGAGACGAGCCGCGCGCATCTCGTCCCCAAATCAGGCGCGCTCATCTTCGTCCTCAACCATCCGAACGGTTTGATAGACCCGGGTCTGGTCTTCGTGGCGCTGCCGCGGCGCATCTCCTTCCTTGCCAAATCGACGCTCTTTCGCCTGCCCGTCGCCGGCTGGCTCCTGCGCACGGTCGAGGCGCTGCCGCTTTACAGGCGTACCGACGTGGGCGAGGACGTTTCGCAGAACCTGCGCACGTTCGAAGCCTGCCGCAGCCTCCTGCTCCGGGGCCGCTGCGTCGCGCTCTTCCCCGAAGGTCTCTCGCACAACGCGCCGAAGCTCCAGCCGTTGAAGACGGGCGCGGCGCGCATCGCGCTGGGCGCCGCGGTGCCGGGACTGAAGATCGTGCCCGTCGGCCTCTACTACACCTCTAAAACTTCGTTCCGCGGCGAGGCGCTGCTGCGCTTCGGCGAGCCTCTGGAGGTGCCCTCGGTCGAGCCGGACGAGCAGGGCGAGCCGCCGCGCGACGCCGTACGCGAGTTGTCGGCGCGCATCGAGGAGGCGCTGCTGGGTGTGACTCTAAACGTCGAGACGGAGGAGCAGTTGGACGCGGCGCGCAAGGCCGAGCGGCTCTTCTCGTCGGTCTACGAAGGGTTGAACATGAGGTTGCCGCTGGCCGAGCGTTTCGACTTTCTGCGCGGGCTCTCGGCGCAACTCTTCGCGCGGCTGTCGGCGGCGAAGGACTTGGAGAGCTTACGCCGACGCATCAACCGACATGAGGCAGAGCTTGAGCGCATCGGCATCGCGCCGGAGAACCTCTCGCTCTCGCGCCACTCGCGCTGGTACGTGCTGCGACACTTCCTTCTGCGCGCGTCCGTCCTGCTCCTGCTCCTGCCGTTGACGGTCGTCGGCGCGGTCCTACACCTACCCGCTTATCTTATCTGTACGCTGCTCGCGCGGCTGTTCCCGCGCCACGGCGTGGACGAGATCGGGCCGACGGTGAAGATTCTGGCGGCGATGCTCTTCATGCCGCTCACGTGGCTCATCGTTTTGGCGTGGGCGTTTGTGCGTTGGGGCTGGGAGGCGGCGCTCGTCGCGCTTCCCTTTTCAATCCTGTGCGGTTACGTGGCTCTGCGTTCGCTCGAAGAGCTGTACGACATGCGCGGCTGGTTCAAGGCCGTGCTGCTGCTCGTCCGGCGGCGCCAGCTCTTCCTGCGCCTCCTCATCGAGCGGCGCGCGCTCCAGGACGAGTTGCAACGCATGGAGACTCCCGGCGGCGGCTGAAGCGGTGTTATCATCCCGCGCTGTGAGGATGACAAACAAACGTCTGCTACTTATCAGCAACGGCTCGGAGCTGATCGGCGATAACCCGAGCGAGTTCTTTCACGACGCGCTCAGAGACTTCTTCGGCACGTCGGTCAAGCGTGTGCTCTTCGTCCCGTTCGCCGCGGTCGTCAGTTCGGAGGACGCCTACCGGGACAAGGTGCGCAGGCACTTCGGCCCGCTGGGCTACGAGGTCGAGTCGCTGCACGAGGCGGAAGACGCGCGCGCGGCGGTCGAGCGCGCGGACGCCATCGCGGTCGGCGGCGGTAACACGTTCAAGCTTTTGCGCGCCGTCTACGACGCGGGCGTCGTCGAACTTGTGCGCGCGCGCGTCGAAGCCGGCGTGCCTTACGTCGGTTGGAGCGCCGGCTCGAACCTCGCCTGCCCGACCATCAGGACGACGAACGACATGCCCATCGTCGAGCCGCCTTCGTTCCGCGCGTTCGACCTCGTCCCCTTCCAGATCAACCCGCACTACACCGACTATCACCCGCCCGGCCACATGGGCGAGACGCGCGACGAGCGTTTGGGCGAGTTCGTCCACGTCAACCCCGGCGTTCGCGTCATAGGCATCCGCGAGGGCACGATGCTCCGCATTGAGGGCGATGACATCAAACTCCTCGGCAACAAGCCCGCGCGCTACTTCGTCAAGGGCGAAGCGCCGCGCGACCTCGCGCCCGAAGAGTCTTTCAACTTCCTCTTAGAAGCATGAGACAGTATCAAGAGCTTCTCAGGACAGTCCTCGCGCGCGGGGTCGAGCACGAAGATCGGACGGGCGTCGGCACCGTCTCATACTTTGGCTACCAGACGCGTTACGACCTGCGCGAGGGCTTCCCCATCGTCACCTCGAAGCGCGTCCCCTTTCGCTGGATCGCCGAGGAGCTTTTCTGGTTCCTCTCCGGCGACACCAACGAGGGCAGCTTACGCGCGGCGGGCGTGGACATCTGGAAAGAGTGGGCCGACCTCGAACACACGAGCCGCTTCGGCCGCGCCGCGGGAGACCTCGGCCCCGTCTACGGCTACCTCTGGCGCTCGTTCGGCGGCCGATACCCGAAGCGCGACGGCGTCGATCAGATAGCGCGGCTCGTCCATGAGATCAAGCGTAACCCGAACTCGCGCCGCCTCATCGTCACGGGCTGGGACCCGCGCGTCGCGGACGAGGTAGACCTGCCGCCGTGCCACACGCTCTTTCAATTCAAGGTCGAGCGCGGGCGCACACTACACTGTCAGCTCTACCAGCGCTCGGCCGACGCCTTCCTCGGCGTCCCCTTCAACATCAGCTCCTACGCGCTCCTGACGCACATGCTCGCGCACGTCTGCGGGCTCGGGGTAGGCGAGTTCGTCCACACCTTCGGCGACCTGCACGTCTACAAAAACCACCTCGCGCAGGTCGAAGAACTTCTCTCGCGCGAGCCGCTCGGGTTGCCGCGGCTGGAAATACTTGACGAGGGCGGGCACTTGCGCGGGCTCGAAGGGTTACTGAACTTTCGTTATGAGCATTTGAACCTCGCGGGCTATAAGTCGCACGGCAAGATCGAGGCGCCTGTGGCGGTTTAGATAAAGAGAATGGCTATCAACGGCATCGTGGCGGTGGACAGGAACGGGGCCATCGGCAAGGGCGGGCAGTTGCCGTGGCACTACCCGGCCGACTTGAAGTTCTTCAAGGGGCAGACGACGGGCCACGCGTGCTTGATGGGGTATCAGACGTGGCTGACGTTGAAGAGGCCGCTGCCGAACCGTCTCAACATCGTGCTGACGAGGCGCGCGGAGGTGGAGCCGCGCGAGTCGGTCGTCTGGCTGCGTGACAAGCAGTCGGCGCTCTCACTGAAGACTTATCTGAACTGCGACCTCTTCGTCATCGGCGGCGCGCAGGTCTTCGAGCTGTTCCGCGCAGAGATCGACCGCTGGCTCGTCACCGAAGTCCCGCTCACGGTCGAAGGCGCCGACACCTTCATGGCGCCCGACTTCCTCGAAGGCTTCACGCCACAAGACACACACGACCTCGGCGATGGCCTCAAAGTCACCGTCTACGAGCGCACTGCTCACCTGCCGTAGTTGGGCACGTCGAGCATGTCGTGGCGGGTGATGATGCCGGTGATGCGGCCGAACTCTTCGACGAGGACGGCGGGGTGGCGGCGCAGCAGGCGCGTGACCTCGGGCGAGCTGGCTTCAACGTCGATGGCGGGGAAGCCCTGCTCCATCACCTGGCTGACGGAGGCGCCGAGCAGGTCTCGGTCGCCGAGCACCTTGGCGAGCAGGCGGTTCTCGCGCACGGAACCGACCGACTTGCCCTCCTCGATGACAGGCATCTGCGTGACGCCGTGCTTGTCCATCTGCGCGAGCGCCTCGGCGACCGTGGTCGTCGGCTCGACGGAGAGGATGCGCGGACGCTCGCCCGCGGGCTTCGTGGAGCTGATGAGTCCGGCCGTCATCTTCCGCGGCTCAAGCAGACGCTTCTCCTTCAGCCACTCGTCCGAGTGATGCTTCGTCAGGTAATGCTCGCCCGTGTCGCAGACGATGAAGACGACTAGTCCAGACTCGTCCAGTCCGCGCGCGACCTTGAGCGCCGCGGCGAGGTTCGTCCCCGTCGAGCCGCCGCAGAAGATGCCCTCCTTGCGCCCGAGCTGGCGCGACATCTCGAAAGACTCGCGGTCGGTGACGTTGATGATCTCGTCCACGTAGCGGATGTGGACGTTGGGGGGGACGACCTCCTGCCCGATGCCTTCGACGAGGTAGGGCGTCGCCTCGTGCGTGCGGCCGGTCTCCTTGTACGTCTTGAAGACCGAGCCGTAAGGGTCTGCGCCGACGACGCGAATCTCCGGGTTCTTCTCTTTCAGAAACCTTCCCGTGCCCGAGATGGTGCCGCCCGTGCCGAGCCCCGCGACGAAGTGCGTGATGCGCCCTTCGGTCTGCTCCCACAGCTCCGGCCCCGTCGTGCGGTAGTGCGCCTCGGGGTTGTGTGGGTTGGAGTACTGGTCTGGATAAAAACTGTTCGGCGTCTCGCGCGCGATGCGGCGCGCGGTCTCGACGTAGTGGTCGGGCGTGCCGGGCTTCGCGGTGGCCGGGACGACGACCACGTCCGCGCCGAGCGCCTTCAAATACCGAACCTTCTCGACCGAAGCCTTCTCGGTCATAACGAAGATGCAGCGGTAGCCGCGGACGGCGGCCGCCAGCGCGAGCCCGATGCCGGTGTTGCCCGAGGTGGCCTCGACGATGGTGCCGCCGGGCTTCAAAGTGCCCTCGTGCTCGGCGGCGTCGATCATCGAGATGCCGATGCGGTCTTTGACCGAGTAGCCGGGGTTGAGGCTCTCCATCTTCGCCAGCACGGTGGCCTTGACGCCCTGAACCATCCGGTTCAGCTTGACGAGCGGCGTGTGGCCGATGAGATGGAGGACGTTCTCGTGGTAGTTCATAAGTTCTCCGCTTCTTAATGTGTGGGAGCAGAATAAGTTCGTACCCGACTTTATACAACGGAACTCGGCCCGGTCGCCAATTAGCAAATATCTACTCTCTACTTTGGTTCGTCGTATGCACGCAGCGCCGGCACGCTCTGGAACTCTCCGGTCTCGATGACGTAGGCGGTGAGCTTGTAACCGTAGACGCAGCCCGTGTCGAGGCCGACGGCGCGCGGGCCGCGGCGCGGCGTGGCCGAGGGCCAGTGGCCGAAGAGGGCAATGGGCTCGCCGTCGTAGACCTCATACCAGGGCGTGCCCTTGCGGCTCTCGCGGTCGGGGCCGAGCGTACGCATCGCCGTGAGGTCGTCGAGCGTCTGCTCGGCCAGAGGGACTCCGGGGCGCAGGCCCGCGTGGACGACGACGTGCGAGCCGAGGTCGATGTAGCCGGGGAGCGACGCGAAGAACTCTGCGTAACGCTCGCGCCGCTCCTTCAGCTCTTTCGCGCACCTCTTCTGCGACGGCTTCAAATCCTTCTTCCGACGTTCACCCTTCCAGTATTCCAGCAGCGCGCGGTCGTGGTTGCCGATGACGGCGGAGAAGCGCGCGTCGCTCATGAAGAGTTCGAGCACCTCGCGGCTCTTCGCGCCCTTCGTCACGAGGTCGCCGACGGAGATGAGGCGGTCTGACTCGCGCAGGCCAACGCTCTCGACGAGCGCCACCAGCTCGTCGTAACAACCGTGTATGTCGCCGACGACGACAGTGCGCGACAACCTTCTCAACCCTCCCGCAGTCTGTTCGGATTTCTTCTTTTTCGATTACAACACAGCGCGCGGACGCGCGACAAACGACCCGGCGTTTGCCCCGCGCCGCTTCTGTGGTAAAAGACTGCGGCGCCTCGGCGGGGCGCATCTCTTATGCTGAGCATCGACGGTTCATTCGGCGAGGGCGGCGGGCAGATCATACGCACGTCACTGGCGCTCTCGCTCATCACGGGCAAGCCGTTCCGCGTCTACAACGTCAGGGCGCGGCGCGACAAGCCCGGCCTTCAGCGACAGCATTTGACGGCCGTCACCGCCGCCGCCGCCATCGGCACCGCTAAAGCCGACGGCGCACACGTCGGCTCCAAAGAGTTCAGCTTCGAGCCCGGCGCCATCCAGCCCGGCGAGTACAAGTTCACCATCGGGACGGCGGGCAGCACGATGCTCGTCCTGCAAGCGGTCTTGCCGCCGCTGATGCTGGCCGACGCGCCGAGCCTCCTTTTGTTTGAGGGCGGCACGCACAACATCAAGGCGCCGCCCTTCGAGTTCATCCGGAAGAGTTTTCTGCCGCTCGTCAACAAGACGGGGCCGAACGTGACCGTAGAGCTTCAGCGTTACGGCTTCTATCCGCCGGGCGGCGGCCGCTTCAACGTCTACATCGAGCCCGCGCAGGAGTTGCGCCGCCTCGACCTCACGGAGCGCGGTGCCATCCTCTCGCAGCGCGCCCGCGCGCTCTGCGTCAATCTGCCGGCGCACGTCGGCGAGCGCGGCCTGGCGGTGGCGAGCGAGCAACTGGGCCTCATGCCCGACCAGCTCGACCTCGAAGTCTCCGACAATGCACTCAGCCCCGGCAGCGTCTTCACCATCGACATCGAGAGCGAGAACCTGACCGAGGTCTTCACCGGCGTCGGCGAGCGCGGCGTGCGCGCTGAGACCATCGCCGCACGCGTCGTCAAAGAGGCGCAAGCCTACCTCGACGCGGGCGCCCCCGTCGGCGAACATCTCGCCGACCAGCTCCTCATCCCGTTGGCGCTCGCCGGCGGCGGCTCCTTCACGACCATCACGCCCACGCCCCACACCACGACCAACATCGAGGTCGTCAAAAAATTCCTGCCCGTCGAGATCACCACGACGCAGTTGACCGAGGTCGTTTGGAAGGTCGAAGTCTTCGGCTAACTCCCCTGCCCGATCAACCCATCAGCCATTAGCGCGACAGCCGCCGGGTCGAGGCTTCGCTTGAAGATGATTGTGTTAGGCGGGACGTTCGTTATGGGGTCGCGCGTACCGCGCAGCTCTTCCCAGGCGGCGAGGATGAAGTTCGTGCGGCCGGCGTGATCGAACTCCAGAAGGCGTTCGCGGAGGTGCTCGGGCGTCCAGAAGCCGAGGATTTCGAGGAAGACGGCGACGCCCGTCTCCGCATGGCGCAGCAGGTAGTCGGGGATGAAGGCGGAGTCGCCGAGGTCGATGACGACGCTGCTCGGCTCAAGCGTCCAGGCGGTGCCCGCGCGCGCCCAGACGTTGGCGAGCTTCTCGACGACGGGGTTCTCGTAAGGTGTGATTTCGGGATAGTGCGAGCGCAGGCGGGTCTGCTCGCTCGTCAGCTCGAAGTAAGCGACGTGGCCGCCGCGCCCCTGTATCTCGGCGCGCATACGCCAGCCCTTGCACAGCAGCAGCGCGGGCAGGAAGACGGCCATCTGGATGCCGTACTTCTGCGAGCGCTGGAAGATCGAAGCGGGGCCGTCAAGCCGCACCTCGTAGCCCTCGTGCGAGTTCCCCTTGACGGTGTGAATCAGCCTGTAAGCCTTGATGGCGCCGAACAGCTCTCGAAAACCCTCGGGCGCCTGCGGCTCCAGCCACAGACGCATCTCGACCGAGCGGTAGAGTAGCGCCTGCGCCTGCGCGACGTTGTAGAGGTCTAAGAGTTCTGCCGCCGTCAGAGGCTCGAAGAGCGTGAGGCGCTGGTTGCCGGGCAGGTCTGCGTAGAGCCCTTCCAACAGCGCAGCCGTGTCGCAGGACAACTCGCGCGCGGCTTCGCCGACAAGTTCCGTTCTTGTCTCCGCGTTGATGACCGGATGCCTCTCGCGCGCCTTGAGGAAGACCGCGCGGCGAATCTCCAAAGGCTCCGCGGGCGCGGAGGTCTTGAACTCGCAACGGTCGGTCAGGAGTTTAATCAGCCCGCGCAGGATGCGATAGTCCGTCCCCGTCCCTACGTACTCCTGCAAAGACTCTTCCAGCACCGCGCGCGTCCGCCCGTCGTGGGAGTCGAAGAGCGCGATCAGGTCTTCGGACGCGCGCAGATACTCTTCGTCCTCCGCGTCGATGTAGCGCGGGTTGATGCGGTCGCCGCGCTGCCAGCTCATGGCGAGGTCTGCGGTTAACATCTCTTCAAATCAGCGAAGGCTCGTCCGTCTGCCGCCCCTGCCCGCGGAACTGTTCGCTCGCGCCGCGGCGGCGGCTGATGTGCTCCTCGGTCGTGTCCTGCGTCACGACTTCGTAGAGGATGGCCTCCTTGCCGGGGAACTTTCTTAAGATACGTCCGAGGCGTTGAACGTGCTCGCGCGTCGAGCCGGAGCCCGAGAGCACGACGGCCACCGACGCGTCGGGAATGTTGACGCCCTCGTTCAAGACCTTCGACGTGACGAGCGCGAGCACCTCACCCTTGTTGAAGGCTTCGAGCCACTGGCGCCGCTCCTTCACGCCCGTCTCGTGCGTGATGGCCGGGACGAGGAAGCGGCGTGAGATGCGATAGACCATCTCGTTCTCGGCCGTGAAGACCAGAACCTTCTCGCGCCGGTGTCTTTGCAGAAGCTCGCCGAGCACGCGCAGCTTCGAGTCCGTGCCGAGCGCGATGCGCTTCGACTCGCGGTACGCCAGCATCGCCCGCCGCCCCTCCTGCGAGCGCGCCGAAGCGGCGACGAACATCTGCCAGCCGCGGAGGCTTCCGAGCCCGATTCCCTTCCCTTTGAGGAACGCGCGGAAGACTTCGCGCTCGCGCTCGTACGAGGCGCGCTCCTCCTCGGAGAGTTCGACGCGCAGACGCACGACCGTGTAGTCCGAAAGATACTCGCCCGCCAGTTCGTGCGTCTCGCGGCGGAAGACGAAGGGGCCGACGAGCCGTTCGAGCAGCGCGTCCTCTCCGTCGGCGCGCTCGGGCGTCGCAGACAGTCCGAGCCGGAACGGCGCGATGCACATCTCGGCGGCGATGCGGTGGACGCCCGAGGGCAGGTGGTGGCACTCGTCGAAGACGACGAGGCCGAAGCGGTTCCCCATCCGCTCCATGAAGCGGAAGGCCGAGGCGTAGGTCGAGACCGTCAGCGCGCCGACCTCGAAGTAGCCGCCGCCGATCAATCCCACTTCGGCGTTGAAGCAGGAGAGCAGGAGGTCGTACCACTGGTTCATCAAGTCGAGCGTCGGCACGACGACCAGCGTCGAGCGCTTCACCTGCTCAATCGCCATCTGCGCGACGAGGCTCTTGCCCGCGCCCGTCGGGAGCACGACGACGCCGCAGTGGTTGGCGCGCCGCCACTCTTCAATCGCCTCCTGCTGGTACGGGCGCGGCTCGACGAGGAACTTGGTCGGGAAGTCGAAGCGGTGGTAGGCGCGCGCGTGGTCTTCGTAAAGTGTCTTCGCCCGCACCAGCCCGCTGACGACCCGCCGGTACTCCCACGCGGGCGCGCGCCAGCGCATCACGCGCGCGTCCCAGCGGAAAGACTCCGGCACGCGCGCCTCGGCCCCCGCGCCGTCGAGCAGCAGCGTGCCCGCGTCGAACCGGAGGACGAGTGTGGCGGGGTTCATCTCAAGCAGAGTTTATCCTGATTCCAGTAACGATGCGGGGTCGCGGCAGAACAATTAACCACAGAGACACGGAGACACAGCCTGTTGAGAGCTAAAGGCATCAAGCTGTGTCTCCGTGTCTCTGTGGTTAGGTGGCTCTGACTTAAAAGGGAATCTCGTCGTCTTCGATGTCGCCGCCGCCGCTCGGCTCGGGACGGCCGCCGCCGCCGCCGCGCGCGCCGCCGCCACCGCCGCCCGAAGGCGCGCCGCCGCCCTGCTGCGAGCGGACGGGGATGCCTTCGACGCCGCCCGCACCGGCCGAATCGACGAACTGCACGTCCGAGGCGTTGACTTCGAGCGACTGGCGCGTCTTGCCCTCGCGGTCGGTCCACTCCTCTACGTGGAGCCGCCCCAGGACGATGACCTTACGCCCCTTCGTCAGGAAGCGCGAGACGTTCTCGCCCTGCTTACCCCAGACCGTGACGCGGAACCAGGTTGTGATGTCCTGCTGCTCGCCGGCCTTGTCGCGCCGCCGCTCGTTGGTCGCTATCGTGAACTTGCAGACGGCCGTGCCCTGCGGCGTATAGCTCAACTCGGGGTCGCGCCCGAGGTTGCCGAAGATCGTGATCTGGTTGAAAGACATGTCTCTCGCTCCGTTTACCTTATCGCCGCGCGGCGGGCATAGGCCCCGCGCGGTGTTGCAATTCTGGCACATCGTATCACACGCAACAAGCGGCGTGTAAAGCGGCATGTGCCGTCGAGGGGAGCCAGCCGGACGCGGCTGGCCGCAATCTCTACTTCTGTTTCGTTTGGCCGCGCGTGGCGGCGCGGCGGCGGCTCCGTCTGTTTACTACTCGCGCCGCTCCACGTCAACGCTCAGGAAGTCGTGCGCCAGCTCCGCCGCGGGGAAGACCGCGCGCGCCTCTTGCAGAAGCTCCTCCGGCCCGGTCTGGTTGCCGGGGAAGTAGCGCGGGCTCAGGTGCGTCAGCAAGAGCCGCCGCGCGCCCGCCTCTTTGCCTACGCGCCCGGCCATCGACGCCGTCGAGTGCGTCGAGCGGATGGCGAGCCCTTCGTCGGCCTCGGCGAAGGTGGCCTCGTGGATGAGGAGGTCTGCGTCGCGCGAAAGCTCCACGGCCGAGCGACAGTAGGTCGTGTCGGTGCAGTAGACGACGCTCCGGCCTTTCAAGTCCGGGCCGCAGAAGTCCGCGCCGTCGAAGGTGCGGCCGTCGGGCAGGGTCACGCGCTCGCCGCGCTTGAGCTGTCCGTAGAGCGGCCCCCACGGGATGCCTTCGGCCCGTGCGCGCTCCACGTCGAAGTGGCCGGGCCTGTCCTTCTCCTGCACGCGGTAGCCGAAGGCGGGCAGGCGGTGCTTGAGCGGCGCGCAGGTGACCATGTACTCCTCATCTTCGAAGATCAACCCCTCCTTGACCTCATGGACTTCGAGCGGGTAGTTCGTCTGGAACTGTGTGCGGCGGCTGACCTCGCGGACGTAGTCGGCGAGCGGGCGCGGGCCGTAAACGTCGATGCCGCGCGTGTGTGCGGTCATGCCGCAGGTGGCGAGCAGCCCCATCAGCCCGAGCATGTGGTCGCCGTGCATGTGCGTGATGAAGATGCGCGTGACCTGACTGATGTTCAGCTCGCTCCGCAGGAGCTGGTGCTGCGTCCCCTCGCCGCAGTCGAAGAGCCACACCTCGGCGCGCTGCGGCGGTCTGAGCGCCACGCACGAGACATTCCGCGCCCGCGTCGGCACGCCGGCGCTCGTTCCTAGAAAAGTGATCCGCAAAGCTACTCCGTCCTAACTCTTTCTGCTGACGTATACGTTGCCTTCGAGCCAGAAGCGCCAGGGCTTGAGCGCGTCTTCGGCGGCGTAGGCGACGCCGATGCGCGGGCCGCTGGCGATCTGCGCGGGCTTGAGCTTCACGCCCGTCTCTTCGAGCCAGACGCGGCCGCCCTGCGTCAGGTCTTCGCCGTCGAAGCTCAAATCAATACCGAGCGCGCGGCAGAGCTTGCCGGGGCCGCTGGTCAGCTCGCGCTCCTTCGAGACGGGTCGGCGCTCTCTCATCAACTCTACGCCCTCGTCCGGCTCGACGGCGCGGACGAGGACGGCGTGCGGCAGTTCCTCGGGGCCCGTGACGACGTTGAACTGGTGGTGCATTCCATAGACGAAGAAGACGTAGGCCGTGCCCCCGACAGCGTACATCGTCTCCGTCCGGCGCGTGCGCCGCCCGCCGTAAGAGTGCGCCGCCCTGTCCTCGACTCCTAAATACGCCTCGACCTCGACGATGCGCGCCGACACGCGCTCACCCGTCTCTGAAGGGACGACGAGCCGCTTACCCAGAAGCTCGCGCGCCACGCGCAACGTGTCGGCGCGTGTGTAGAAGTCGCGTTTAAGAATTTGAAATTTCAAATCTGAAATTTGAAATTCTGCTTACTCGAACTGCTTACGGAACTCTTCAAACTGTCTGCGCATCTCGGCCAGCTCGTCGCTCAGACGCTCGACCTCGGATTCGAGCCGCGTGACGCGTTCCGACTCGCCCGCGCGCGTGCGGGGGACTGAGCTAGAGGGCTGCGCCTCTGCCTCCTCCTCGACGGCGGGCTGACCCGAGAGCAGGTGCGCGTAGCGCGCCTCTTTGCGGCCGGCCTGACGTGGGAGTTTGACGACCAGCGGCTCGTCCCTCTGCGCCAGCCCTTCGAGCGTGGCCTCGGCCTCACGCAGGTCTGCGAACTCGTAGAGGCGGCCCGCCCGCCCGCGCACCTCGCCGACCGTCTGCGGCCCGCGCAGCATCAGCACGCAGAGCGCGCCCAGCTCCGGCGGCGAGAGCCCGAGCACCTCGCGCAGCATGTGCTTGTACTTCGGCACGCGGCTCTCCGCGCCGTAGAAGATGTAGACCAGATTCTTGAGGCGCAGAGTGTCTACGGCCTCCGTGACCTGCCGCTCGTCGTACTGGACGACGGGGTCGCGGTTCGATATCTGGTTGCACGCGTGCACGAGCGCGTTCATCGTCAGCGGGTAGTAGTCCGGCGTCGTCACCTGCTTCTCGGCGAGCGACCCGACGACCCGCACCTCCGCCTCACTTAAAAATGTCTCCACGTTCTTAGCGTAGCCTCCGCTTCGAGTCCGGCGTCACTCAGAATTTCATTGACACGCCGCGGCGGTCAAGTGTACACGTCCGGAGCGCCGCGCCGCATCAAGCTCGGCCGCGTGGCCGCGTCCTGCATATCACATTCAAGGAGACAGACATTGGCGGAGACAAAACGGCCCTCGTGGGGGCACCTCGAAAAGCGTTTCGGCGAGAAGACGAAAGGGGCGCCGCGCAGGCTCCTCGCGCTCGACGGTGGCGGCATCCGCGGGGTGCTGACGCTTCAGGTACTCATCCGGATGGAGGAGGTTCTGCGCGAGCGCAGCGGGCAGGGCGACGCCTTCCGCCTGTGCAACTTCTTCGACTACATCGGCGGGACGAGCACCGGCGCCATCATCGCCGCCGGCCTCGCCATCGGCATGTCGGCGCAGGAGCTGTCGGACTTCTACATTGCCACGGGGCCGAAGATGTTCGAGAAGGCTTTCATCCTCGAACGCCTGCGCCACCTCTACAAGAAGGAGCCGCTCACCGAGGAGCTGAAGAAGACCTACGGCCCCAAGACCGACCTTAGCTCAAGCAAGTTGAAGTGTCTGCTGCTCGTCGTCACGCGCAACGTCTCGACCGACTCGCCGTGGCCCATCAGTTCGAACCCCTTCGCCAAATACAATCACCCGGCGCTCAAGGGCTGCAACCTACAGATTCCGCTCTGGCAGCTCGTGCGCGCCTCGACGGCCGCGCCCGTCTACTTCCCGCCGGAAATTCTCCAGTCGGGACCCGAAGGACGCCTCGACCTCCTTCCTCTTCGAGGACGGGGGCCTGACGCCCTACAACAACCCCGCCTTCCTCATCGCGCGGATGGCGACGCAGGAGCCCTACAACCTGAACTGGGAGACGGGCGAGAACCGGCTCCTCGTCATGTCAATCGGCACGGGCTCGGCGCCGAAGCTGAATTCGGAGATGTCGGGCAAGAACGCCTTCTCGAACCTCGTGAGCTTCCCCGGCGCGCTGATGTACGGCGCGCAGATCGACCAGGATATCAACTGCCGCGCCGTGGGGCGCTGCGTCCACGGCGCACCCATCGACAGCGAGTTGGGCGACCTCATCCCGCGCCGCGGCGAGGGCGACGAGCGCAAACCCGTCCCGCTCTCCGAAGACCTCGGCCGCGCTTTCCTCTACGCGCGTTACAACGCCGAGCTGTCGGAGGAGTGGCTGGCCGCGCGCGGCCTCGGCAAGATAGACCCCGCCAAAGTCGCGCAGCTCGACTCGGTCGAGTACGTCCCCGACCTCGTCCGCGTCGGCCGCGCGCTCGCCAAAGAGGTCAAGGCGGAACACTTCGCCCTCGAACGCTTCGGCCAGTTCTACTAAATCCTTCGCCGAACAAGGAGTATCCATGCGAGCCTTCATCGTCCGCCCCTTCGGCAGGAAGAAAGACCTTAAGGGGAACGAGATCGACTTCGACGAGGTCGAGAGCCAACTCATCAACCCGGCGCTCAGGGCCGTCGGCGCCGAGGGCGGCACGACCATCGACATCGTCGAGTCGGGCAACATCCGGACGGACATGTTCCGGCGGCTGCTGACGGCCGACCTCGTCGTCGCCGACCTCTCGATCCACAACGCCAACGTCTTCTACGAACTCGGCATCCGCCACGCGCTGCGCGAGCACGGCACCTTCATGCTGCGCTCGGACGGGGACGCCTACCCCTTCGACCTCCAGACCGACCGCTACTTCGTCTACCAACGGGACGACCCGGCCGCGAGCCTCGCCGAGCTTATCGCCGCGCTCCAGAGCACCAAGGACGCGCAGGAGAAGAACTACGCCGCGAAGGACAGCCCGGTCTTCACCTCCCTGCCCGACCTGTCCGAGCCCGACCCCTCGCTCTTTAACCCCGTGCCGCAGGACTTCGGCGAGGAGGTCGCGCGCGCCGCCGCCAACCGGGTGCCCGGCGACCTTGCGCTGCTCTCCTATGAGGTGACCGGCTTCGAGTGGGAGACGCGCGGCAGATACACGGTCGGCGTCGCACAGTTCAACCTGAACGCGATGGTCGGCGCGAAGGTCACCTGGGAGAGAATCCGCAGGCTTGAGCCCAACCACCTGGAGGCGAACATCCGGCTCGGCACGATCTACCAGCGCCTCGGCGACCTCGTGCGCTCGACCGAGGCGCTGGAGACTGCCCTCAAGAACCGGGCCATCTCGCAGCACCAGCGCGCCGAGGCATACTCCCTCCTGGCGCGCAACTTCAAGACGCGGTGGCGCCACGACTGGCAGAGCCAGCCGCCTGAGGAGCGCGCCGCCGCCGCGCTCAGCTCGCCGTACCTCCAGGCGTCGGTCGAGAACTATGAGCGCGCCTTCGACGAAGACCTCAACCATTTCTACTCGGGGCTGAACGCGCTGGCGATGCTCAAGATCATGATCGCGCTGGCCGAGACGCGGCAGGAGGTATGGGCGGCGAATTTCGACTCCGATAGGAAGGCCGAACAGGCGCTGGACGACCACCGGGAGCACGCGGCGAAACTGGTCTCCGCCATCGACCTCTCGGTCAACGCGTACACCAAGCGGGTCAGGCGCGGAGGCAGTGAAGACCTGTGGGCTGAAATCAGCGCCGCCGACCTGCGCTGCATCACCACGGAGTCGCCGCTGCGTGTCGCGGCCGCCTACCGCAAGGCGCTGGCAGCCGCGCCCGACTTCGCTGCCGATTCGGTGCGCAGCCAGCTCGCCATCTACCGCGACCTCGGGGTGCTCACCGCGAACCTCCGGGAAGTCTTCGAGGTCGTTGGCGAGCCGCCCGCGCTGCCCGATCCCTCCGTGCTGCCTCTCCCCCCTCCGCCGCGACCGCGCGTGCTGCTCTTCGCCGGCCACATGATCGACGCGCCCGACCGCAAGACTCCGCGCTTCCCCGCCGATAAGGAGGGCGTCGCGCGCACGAAGATCAAAGAGGCGGTCGAGAGGGAGATGCGGGCGGACGGGGGCGTCGCCAGCGGCTATGCCGGCGGCGCGAGCGGCGGCGACATCCTCTTCCATGAGGTCTGCGCCGAGTTGGGCATCCCCACGTACCTCTACCTGGCCTTTCCGCCGAGTGAATACGTCCGCCAGTCGGTGAATGCGGCCGGGCAGTCCTGGGTCGCGCGCTTCTGGCGGCTGTACAACGAGCTTTCGGCGCAGGGGCGGGTGCGCGCGCCGCTAAGCGAGGCGACCGACGTGTCGGGCGATAAACAGCATCGCTACCTGCCCGCGTGGCTGCGCGAGAAAAAGGATTACACCATCTGGCAGCGCAACAACCTCTGGATGCTCTTCAACGCGCTCGACGCAGCCTGCGACCCGAAGAGCCCTGACCCGAACATCACGCTCATCGCCCTCTGGGACCGCCGTGAGGGAGACGGCGCCGGCGGCACGGGCGACCTCGTCAACAAGGTCGAGAACCGCGGCGCCCGCAGCGTCATCCTCGACCCGAACCATTTGTTCGCCGACGCCCCCGCCGCCACGCCCGACAGTCCGAACGTAGCCCCGGCTGCTCCCGGACGTGAGGCCGCGGAGGTCGTTGTTGTGACCGAGGCGAAGACACCCGCCGAAGACACGTACGTGTTCGATGTCTTCCTTAGCTATAACCGCTCCGACCAGGCGGCGGTGGAGGAACTCGCCCGGCGGCTGCTCAAGCACGGCATCAAGCCCTGGTTCGACAAGTGGCAGCTCAGGCCGGGGCTCCCGTGGCAGGACGAGTTGGAGAGGCAGATTGCGAATATCAAATCGGTCGCGGTCTTCGTCGGTAAAGCGGGCATCGGCCCGTGGCAGGATATGGAGCAGGACGCCTTCCTGCGCGAGTTCAGGAAACGCCGGTGCCCGGTCATCCCCGTCATCCTCCCCGAAGGCGGCGCGGAGCCGCAGCTCCCGATCTTCCTCTCGGCGATGACGTGGGTAGACTTCCGCAGCCAGGACCCCGACCCGATGGAGAGTCTCATCTGGGGCATCACGGGGAAGCGCGCCGAGCCGAAGGACGAGGGGGAGTAACGGGGCGGCGTTATTTCTTCGCGTCGCCCTTCGAGGTAACCTCCAGGTCGGCGTCGAGCGCCGAGACGGCGTTGAGGACGGTCTCGGCGGCGCCGACGAAGAAGTCGCGGGTGAGCGTGTCGAGGTCGTCGGTGGGCTTGTGGTAATCCTTGTGGTCTTCGACGCCGAAGTAGACGAAGGGGACGCCGGCCTTGTGGAAGGCGAACTGGTCCGACTGGTTCGTCCAGTCGTCGTGCCCCTGCTCGGGGCGGTCATGGCCGAGCAGGAGCTTGACGGGCGCGGCGGCCGCGACGCGTTCGAGCGCGGGCCTGAGCGCGGGCGTGTGATAGGTGCCCGCGGCGTACAGCTCCCCGCGCTCACTGTGGCCGACCATGTCGAGGTTCACGTCGAGCGCCACGTCGCGCTTCTCCGACTTCAACTGCTTGACCAGCGCGCGCGCGCCGACGAGCCCCAGCTCCTCTGCGTCGAGCGCGGCAAAGACCAACGTATGCTCGGGGCGCACCGCGCCCGCGTAGTGCGCCGCCAGTTGCAGCAGCACGGCGACGCCCGAGGCGTTATCGTCCGCCCCGTTGTAGACCTGCCCGTTGCGCACGCCGAGGTGGTCGTAGTGCGCCGTGACCACGATGAGACGCTCCGGGTACTTCGTCCCCTTCACGTAGCCGACGAGGTTCACGCCCTTGCCCTTCGAGGGCAGCTCGAACGGCTGCTCGAAAGACGACCAGAGCGGCGCAAGCCCCACCTCCGTCAGGCGCTGCACGACGTAAGCGCGCGCCATTTCTCCACCTTTCGTCCCCGCCCCGCGTCCCTCCATCGAGTCGGCCGAGAGCGCGCGCACGTCTTCGAGCAGACAAGCCGCGTCGATCTTCTTCTGCGGCCCGGCGGGCTTCGCTGCCTCGGCCTTCGGCCCGACGGGCTTCGTCGGCTGCTGCGCCGGCGACGAAGCCCCGCAGGAAGAGGTCAGGACGAGTGCGAGTAGTAACTGCTTCATGCTCCGAGTCTGCCTCAACCCGACTCCGTTCACCAAACGCGCGTCACGCTGTGAGCCAGTCGGCCGTGAGGCGTTCGATGGCCAGCTCCTTATGCTTGGCCTCGACCTCGATCCAGGGGACGCGGCGGTAGACGACGGGCATCGCCTCGACGAGATCGCTGTGGTGGCGGTCGCAGAAGGAGGTGCGGCCGTTCGAGATGTGGACGAGCTGCCACTCTGGATTCGACCAGGTTGTGCGTGCCGCCTCGACCATCTCGGCAACGCTCGGGTGGTCGTAACTATCGAGCCCTTCGTGGACGACGTGATGATGCGCGTCGAAGACCATCGGCACGCCCGCGCGCCGGCACACGTCGAGTATCTCCGCGGCCGAGTAGATGTACTCGTCGTTCTCGAACGCGATGCGCGAACGGACGCCTTCAGGCAACAGTCCGATCTGTTCGATCAAGCGCTCACTCCTCCCGCCCTTCCCGCCGTGAATCTCGACGAGCGCCCACGCGTTGCGCGGCAGGCCGAGCATGTCCATGACGCGCGCGTGCGATTCGAGAATCTTGACGCTGTTGGCAACTATCTGCGGCGAGTCGGAGCTGAGCACGACGAACTGGTCGGGGTGGAGCACGAGCCTGATGCCCAGCTCTTCGGCGCGCGCGCCCGTGCGCTTCAGCTCTCCGGAAAACTCTTCAAGCACGTCAGAGCCGGCCTCGTCGTCTGCGAAGGGGAAGAGCGCGGAGGTCATGCGGTAGAGGCTGAGTCCCCTTCCGGCGCAGAAGTCGAGCGCCCCGTTCAGCCGCGCGAGGTTCGCCGCGTAGAGGTCGCGCAGCTTGCTCTTCTGTTCGTCTTCCGGAAACTGCAACAGGCGCTTGCGCGTGACGGTCTTATACCGAACCTCGTCCGAGTGCGTGATACAGACGAGCCCGAGCCGCGGGGTCGTCATCTGCTCTGTTTTTGGTGTCATCCGAGTCCTATACGTACCTCAGTTTACGCTCGGATTTTATAAGTCGTCTCTCCCTGCGCCGTGTCGAAAAGTTAAAATTTATCCCCGAAACTGCCGTCGCCCCGTCACCATTTCGCGTGCGTCGCGATTCGGGGTATCATTGGCGGTTCGCCCCACCTCCCGAGAGTTCACCGTGGGCGGCGCTGTGTATTTTTGAACATGAACCAGGAAGCAATCATCGTCCGCGGCGCGCGCGTCAACAACCTGAAGAACGTCTCGTTCACCATCCCCGTCGAGAAGCTGACGGTCGTCACAGGGGTCTCGGGCTCCGGCAAATCTTCGCTCGCCTTCGACACCATCTACGCCGAAGGGCAGCGCCGCTACGTCGAGTCTCTGTCGGCTTACGCGCGCCAGTTCTTAGAGCGGATGGACAAGCCGGACGTTGACGAAGTCCTCGGCATCCCACCGGCCATCGCCATCCGTCAGAAGAACTCGACGCGCAACCCGCGTTCGACCGTCGGCACGCAGACCGAGGTCTACGACTACCTGCGGCTCCTCTACGCGCGCGTCGGCATCACGTACTGCCGCGTCTGCGGCCGAGAGGTGCGCAAGGACTCGCCCGAGTCCTCCGCGCAGGAGGTGCTTGAGACTCTGCCCGAGGGCGCGCGCTTCTACGTCCTCTTCCCGGCCGCGGCGGGGCTCCGCACGGAAGAGAGCGTCAACGGCAAGGCCGCGTCGAAGACGAAGAAGAAGGCTAAGCAGACAACGAACGGCGTGCTCGAACGACGGGCGGTGACGGCGCACGTGATGAGCCTGATGCAGCGCGGCTTCACGCGCCTCTTTGCGGAAGGCGAGGCCGTCGAGCTGCGCTCGCCCGACGACTACACGCGCCCGGACTTCGAGGGCGTCTACGTCCTCGTTGACCGCCTCGTCGCGCGCGCCGACGTGCGCGAGCGCCTCGTCGATTCCTTCGAGACCTGCTTCATCGAAGGGCACGGCACTGCGCTCGTCCAGTCCGTCGGCGAAGAACAGCGCACCTTGAAGTTCAACGAGCGCTTCGAGTGCAAGTACGACGGCACGCTCTACGCGCAGCCCGAGCCGCGCCTCTTCAGCTTCAACAACCCCTACGGCGCGTGCCCGACCTGTCAGGGCTTCGGCAACACCATTGGCCTCGACATCGACCTCGTCATTCCCAACCCTCTGCTCTCGCTGGCCGAGGGCGCCGTCGAGCCCTGGACGAAGCCGCAGTACGACTGGGCGCGCACGGAGCTGCGCCGCTTCTGCAAGCAGGAGAAGATTCCCTTCGACGTTCCGTTTCAGGAACTCACAAAGCAGCAGCAGCGCGCCGTCATCGACGGCCGCAGCGGCTTCAGCGGCGTGCGCGGCTTCTTCGAGTGGCTGGAGACGAAGAAGTACAAGCTCCACGTCCGCGTCTTCCTCGCCAAGTACCGCGGCTACACGCTCTGCCCCGACTGCGGCGGCGGGCGTTTAAGACAGGAGGCGCGCGACGTGAAGGTCGGCGGGCGCACGCTCCCCGAGGTCTGTTCGCTCTCCATCAAGGACGCGGCCGTCTTCTTCGACTCGCTCGAACTCTCGCCCGAGCAGTCGGCCATCGCCGACAAGGTTCTCTTTGAAGTCCGGCGCCGTCTCAAGTTCCTCGTAGACGTGGGGCTCGACTACCTGACGCTCGACCGCCTGGCCTCGACGCTCTCGGGCGGCGAGTCGCAGCGTATACAGCTCGCGACCAACCTCGGCTCATCGCTCGTCGGCGCGCTCTACGTGCTCGACGAGCCGTCGATTGGACTTCACCCGCGCGACTCGGAGCGGCTCATCAACCTCCTGCACAACCTGCGCGACATCGGCAATACCGTCCTCGTCGTCGAGCACGACGAGGAGATGATGCGGGCCGCCGACCACATTCTCGACATCGGCCCGGCGGCCGGCGAACTGGGCGGCCGGGTCATCTACGAGGGCGATTTCGACGGCCTCGTCAAAAACGGCGCGACGCTCACCGGCAAGTACCTCCGCGGCGAGGTCGAGATCAAGGAGCCGAAGCAGCGCCGGCCCGTCAAGAAGAAGAAGATTTCGGTGCGCGGCGCCTCCGAGCACAACCTGAAGAACGTGGACGTTGACATCCCTCTTGAGATGTTCGTCTGCGTCACGGGCGTCTCGGGCTCCGGCAAATCGACGCTCGTCCACGACGTGATCTACGCGGGCATGAAGAAGCAGCGCGGCGAGTGGCAGGGGCAGGTTGGGAGCTTCCGCGAGTTGGCGGGCGGGACGCACGTTGACGACGTGATTCTGGTTGACCAGTCGCCCATCGGCCGCACACCGCGCTCGAACCCGGTCACCTACATTAAGGTCTACGACGCCATCCGCGAGGTCTTCTCGCAGACGCGCGACGCGCAGGGCAAGGGGCTCGACCCTTCGCACTTCTCCTTCAACGTGCCCGGCGGGCGCTGCGACGTGTGCGAGGGCGACGGGACGGTCACGGTCGAGATGCAGTTCCTTGCGGATGTCGAACTGGTCTGCGAGGAGTGCAAGGGGACGCGCTTCAAGCCGACGGTCTTAGACGTGCGCTACCGCGGCAAGGGCATCAACGACGTGCTCAACATGACGGTGCGCGAGGCGATGAACTTCTTCCGCGACACCTCGAAGATCGCCAACCGGCTGCGCGTTTTAGATGACGTGGGACTCGGCTACCTGCGGCTCGGACAGTCGGCGACGACGCTCTCAGGCGGCGAGGCGCAGCGCGTCAAGCTCGCCTCCTATCTGTCGAAGCGGACGGGCGCCAAGACGCTCTACATCTTCGACGAGCCGACCACGGGGCTGCACTTCGAGGACATCAACAAGCTGCTCGCGGCCTTCCGCACACTGGTCGAAGCCGGCGGCTCGCTCCTCGTCATCGAGCACAATTTAGATGTCATCAAGACCGCCGACCACCTCATCGACCTCGGCCCCGAGGGCGGCGACGCCGGCGGCCTCGTCGTCGCGACCGGCACCCCCGAAGAGATCATGCGCGTCCCCGCCTCCCACACCGGCCGCTTCCTCGCCGCCCACCTCGCCCGCTCCAACGGCCACCGCAAGGCCGCTGAATAGCGCAAGGAATTAACCACGGAGACACAGAGACACGGCTTTGAAGTCTTACGCTTCAAAGCCGTGTCTCTGTGTCTCCGTTATAATCTCACTCACGACGCTCAACTATCTCTCCACCCGTAAACCTTGCGCGCCGCCGCGTCGTATTGCATTGAGCACGCATTCGTCGGAACTCCCACGTCCAAAATCCTGTCCGAAAGGAGAATCTTTCGTATGCAGAAAAGACTGTTGCTTGCGCTCTGCCTCTGCCTCGCCCTTGCAAACGCAGCACACGCACAGCAGACAAAGTCGGCCACGGCCGAGTCGTACCGCAAGGCGTACCAGACCGTCGAGGCGGGCCTCAAGGCGCTCGGCGGAGCGGAGGCGTTGCGCGCGGCCGAGGACGTGTGGGTGAAGGCGAGCGGCCCGACGTGGGCGCGCAACCAGAGCTTGAAGGTCGAACAGCCGTGGGATCAGATGCCCCACGATGAGACGCTCTTCGCAGACATGCGCCGCGGGCGCTACATCTTCGAGAACCGAGACCCCCTCCCCGGCGGCTTCGTCTTCGGCGGCAAGGTCGTCGTCAGCGGCGGCCAGGCATTCTTCGCCAACGACCGCGACCGCACCGTGCAGCCGGTCAACCCCGCGAACCTGCCGGGCGCCACGCTCAACTACGTCCGAAGACTGCCGCACCTCCTGCTCGCGCTCGCGCTCGAACAGCGCGCGCCGACGTTGCGCTACGCGGGCGAAGAGACCTTCGACGGCCGCAGTCACCACGTGGTCACTTTCGCCGCGGCCAACGGTGTGCTGATGAGCCTGTTCTTTGACTCGAAAACGCACCTGCTCTCGAAGTACGAGCAGATGGTGACCGACCCTGTGGAGGGCGACGTGGTGCAGGAGACTATCTACCCCGGCTACCGCGCGGTTGAAAAAATCATGGTGCCGATGGGGCGACAGACGCGCCGCGGCGGCGACCTGCTCGAAGACGTGAAGTACACGGAGGTGCGCTTCAACACGAAGCCGGCCGACACGGCCTTCGCGCGCCCCGAGGGCTTCGAGGAGTTGCCCACGCCTGCGCCCGCGCCGACCAAAGAGACGAAGCTCGCCGAAGGCGTCTACCTCTTCGAGAGCGGCGCCAACTCGCTCGTCGTCGAGTTCGACACCTACGTCGTCGTCGTCGAGCCCTACGCCGGCGGCCGCGGCCCCAAGCCGACCATCAACAAGGCGCGCGAGCTGTTCCCCTCGAAGCCCGTCAAGTACATCGTCGTCACGCACCACCACGACGACCACTCGGGCGGCCTGCGCAGCTACGTCGCCGAGGGCGTGACGGTCGTCACCACGCCCGCCAACCAGAAGTACTTCGAGCGCATGGCGGCCTCGAACTTCACCATGTTCCCCGACGACCAGACGCGCACGCCCCGCAAGCCCCTCTTCGAGTTCGTACAGGGGGGCAAACGCACCTTCACCGACGGCAAACAGACCCTCGAAGTCATCGACATCGGCCCCAGCCCCCACGCCGCCGAGATGCTCGTCGCCTACCTCCCCAAAGAGAAACTCGTCTTCCAGGGCGACCTCGTCAACCTCCCCAACTCGGGCAAGTGGATGCCCACGACCGTCAACGACACCACCGTCCACTTCTTCGACTGGCTCACCAAATCCGGCCTCGACATCCAACGCATCGCCGCCGTCCACGGCCCCGCCACCACCCTCGAAGACCTCCGCACCGCGGTTGAGAAGAAACGCGCCGCCAAATAGCCTGCCCCGCCCGTACGCCAGAGGGCGAGGAGAGTGTCGATACTCTCCTCGCCCTCTTCACTCAATGGATTCGCATTACTGTAGGCCGTGCGTCCGTGTTAATCTCCCGGGCGAATTCTGACGGAAAGGGTCATTTAACAAGTCTATGGGCCTGAAGGAACGCATCACGAGTGATATGACGGCGGCGATGAAGGCGAGGGAGGCGGCGCGGCTGTCTACTTTGCGGATGGTGAAGGCGGCGGTGCAGAACCGGGAGATCGAGAAGGGCGGCGAGTTGTCGGAGGAGGAGTTGACGAAGGCGCTCCAATCTCTGGTTAAGCAGCGGCGGGACTCGGTCGAGCAGTACGAGAAGGCGGGGCGGGCGGAGCTGGCCGAGAAGGAGCAGGCCGAGATCGCCGTCATCGAGGAGTACCTGCCGCGCGCCGCGTCGCGCGAGGAGATCGAGCAGGCGGTCGCCGAGGCGATAGCCGAGACCGGCGCCAACACTTTGAAGGAGATGGGCGCGGTGATGAAGGCCGCGCAGGCGCGCCTCGCCGGCCGCAACGCCGACGGGCGGACGGTCAGCGAGGTCGTCAAGGCGAAACTACAGTAGGCCGCAGGCGGCGGGCAGTAGCCGCCCCGCGTGAAGGACGTTAGCGGGTTAGCCCACAACTCTCAAAACCCGGTTTTCAAACCGCCTGCTGCCATCCGCCTGCCGCCTGCTTTTCCCGGCCTACTCCCCGCCTTCTCCCGGGTTGCCACGCGCGCGGGCTTCCCGTATAATCCGCCTCTTGCTCGGAGCGCGGCGGCGTTGCCAGTGGGTTTTCGGCCCACTTTTTCTTTTGCTCCGAGGCTTTTTGAAGAGGGGGCGAGAGGGGCTTTGGACGGGGAGACTTCAATCGAGTCGCGTGTGCGCGAGGTCGCGCGCCGTGCGGCCGAAGAGCGCGGCCTCGAACTGGTCCACGTCGAATTCGCCGGCGGCGCGCGCGCCCCGGCCCTCCGCGTCTTCATCGACAAGCCGGGCGGCGTCACCCACGAGGACTGCGCCGAAATCTCCACGCATCTCGGCACCGTGCTCGACGTGGAGGACTTCATCCCCGCCGCCTACACCCTCGAAGTCTCCTCGCCGGGGTTGGAGCGCGGGCTCTACGGCCGCGAGGATTTCGAGCGGTTCGCGGGGCGGCTGGCGAAGCTCAAGGCGCGGAACCCCGTCAACGGCCAGCGCAACTTCCGCGGGCACATCAAGGGGGTCGAGGGCGACGAGATTCTGTTTGAAGACAAGACCACGGGGCGCGTCCGCGTTCCCCTCTCCGAGGTCGCGAAGGCGAACCTGGAGATAGACGTTGAAGAGGAGTTCCGGCTCGCGGAAGAGCGCGAGCGGCTGAAGAAAGCGGGGGCTAGGGAGTAGAGGCCGGCGACGAGCAAGTCTTTCGACGGCCGGCGGCATCTAACCTCCGACACCTGAAACTTATGAGCGCATCCATCGGGCAAAGCATCGACGCCGTCTGCAAAGAGAAGGGCATAGACCGCGAGGTCGTCATCGAGGCGGTCAAGGAGGCCGTGCGCGCCGCCGCCCGCAAGCAGTTCAAGTCGGGTGAGGAGATTCAGGTCGAGTGGTCGCCGGAGACGGGCCTCGAAATCTTCGCCTCCAAAGTCGTCGTCGAGACGGTCGAGAATCAGGGCCGCGAGTTGTCGCTCGACGAGGCGAAGGAGCTGGCCGGGGACGAGGTCGAGATCGGCGACGAGCTGCAACTCCCCCTCCCCGTCGAGGACATGGGACGCATCGCCGCGCAGACCGCGAAACAGATTCTCTTCCAGAAAGTCCGCGACGCCGAGCGCGCCAACATCTACGAGCAGTACATCGACAAGGTCGGCGATCTCGTCAACGGCTACGTCAAGCGTTTCGAGCGCGGCGACATCATCGTCGATTTGGGGACGGTCGAGTCCGTCCTGACCCGCAGCGGGCAGTCGCGCGGCGAGCAGTGGAACCAGGGCGAGAGAGTCCGCGTCGTCATCGACGACGTGTCGAAGGAGTCGAAGGGGCCGCAGGTCGTCGTCTCGCGCACCAGCCCTGAACTGCTCAAGCGTCTGTTCGAGATGGAGGTGCCCGAGATTTACGACGGGACGGTCGTCATCAAGTCGGCGGTGCGCGAGCCGGGCGAGCGCGCCAAGATCGCCGTCGCCTCGACCGAGCGCGACGTGGACCCGGTCGGCGCCTGCGTCGGCATGAAGGGCTCGCGCGTGCAGGCCATCATCCGCGAGCTGCGCGGCGAGAAGATTGACATCATCGAGTGGTCGGACGAGCCGTCGGTGTTCGCCGCGAACGCCCTGTCGCCCGCCAAAGTTAATCAGGTCCGCATCACCGACATCGAGCACCGCCAGATGGAGGTCATCGTCAACGAAGACCAGCTCTCTCTGGCTATCGGCAAGCGCGGGCAGAACGTCCGGCTCGCCACGAAGCTCGTCGGCTGGAACATCGACATCCGCAGCGAGGAGGAGCTGAAGCGCGAGGTCGCCGCCCAGATGGGCGCGATGATCGCCTCCGGCGAGTCCGTGCCGCTTGAGCGTTTGCAGGGCATGAATCCGTCGATGGTCTCGACGCTCGCCGACCACGGCGTCGGCGACATCGAAGGGCTCGCCAACGCCACCGTGGACGACATCGCAGAGTTCCTCGACGTGAGTATCGACCAGGCCGAGGCGCTCATCGGCGCCGCGCAGGCAGTCGTCGAGCAGGCCCGCGCGACCGCGGAGGCCGAAGCCGCGGAGGCCGAGGGCGGCGAAGCTCCGGCGCCAGAGGGTGAGACGACCGAGGGGCTCGAAGAAGGTCAGGCAATCGAGCAGCACGCGGCGTCAGTCGAGGCCGACCCCGATGCGGATGACCGCGAGGTTGAACCTTCGGAGGCATCCATCGCCGAGGGGTACGATGAGGCGGCGCGCACGCGCCCGCCGTTCCTCGCCGAAGACCTCTCGCCCGACAACATTCTGGCGAACGAGTCGGCCGAGCCGGTCGCCATGACCGAGGTCGAGCAGATGTCTGCCGACGAGCTGATTCTTCAGGGTGCCGGCCGCGACCTGCGCCCCGACACCATCACGCCCGCGCCCGACATCTTCTCCACGGAGGCCGCCGTCATCCAGAACACCGGCTCCTTCGTCGAAGAGGAGCGCCCCTCGACGCTCGACGCCGAGGGCGAAGGCGTCCCCGGCGGCACCGTGCAGATGTCGGACGAGGAGTACGAGGACTCGCCCATCTCGCCGCGCGGCGACTTCGCCAGCGAAGCCTCCGCGCCCGAGGTGCAGAACTCTTCGGAGCCGGCCGCCCCTTCAGAGGGTGAGCCTGCCCCGGTTGAAAACGTTTCCGACGACGAGGCTGACGATGCCCCTGCCGTCGAATAACCGCAGTGACGCAGTCGCGCGCCCTCTGGTGGGGGCGCGCGACTGCTGCCCGCCTTAAGACCCTTCTCCGGCCGCCGTGCGACGCGCGTAACGCCGAGGGGAAAGGCTCAAGAGGCGTCTTGAAACTTAACCCCTGGAAGCGCGCGGCGCCGTTTTACCAGAAGCGTCGAAGAAGGAGTGCATGTCAGCAGCCCACACTTCAAAGATCAGGATTTACGACCTCGCCAAAGAGCTGAAGATGGAGTCGAAGCGCCTCATCGAGGAGGTGCGCCGCGAGGGCGTTGACGTTTCGGTGCCTTCCAACACCATCTCGAAAGAGCTGGCCGAGAAGATCCGCAACAAGTACTTCCCCAAGAAAGAGCCGACCGTCCACCGCTCCATCCGCGTCGTCAAGAAGGCGAAGCACGAAGAGCCCGCGCACGCGCCCGACCCTTCGGAGGCGCCCGTGCCCGAGGTCTACGCCGAGCCGCAGGAGCACACGCACGCGCCCGAGGCGGCGGCCGAACCTCAACCCGCGCCCGAAACCGGCGGCGGCATCCGCCCGCTCACCCCGCGCCTCATGAGACTCGCGCCGGCCGCGCGCGCCGAGCACCCCGCCGCAGCCGCGCAGAGCGCGCCGGCCCCCGCCATCGTCGTGCCCGAGGACGAGGCAGCAGCACCCGCTTACGAACCCGAGCCGGAGTATGAGGCCCCGGCCGAAGAGCCGAGCGTCGAAGACGTAACCTATAGCCCGACCGAAGAAGCCGCCCCGGCGGCGGAGCCCGAATTGACAGAAACGCCTCAAACGCAACAGCCCACGGCGGCGGCAGTGCCCGCCCCCGGCCGACAGATTAGAACCCTTCGCCTGACCGACGCCGCGCTCAAGGCCGGCGTGCAGCCCGGCCAGCGCATACATGCCCCCGTCGCCCCGCCCGCACCGGCCGCGCCCGCGCGCGGTCGTGATGGACGCGACGCGCGTGACGCACGCGGCGGACAGGTCGCGCGCGGCGGACGCGGCGGACGCGGACACGAGGCAGACGCCTCGCTCCACGGCACGCCCGGTGAGACCGCCACGCCGCAGACCACCTACATTCCGCCCGCAGATGCGCGCCGCCCCGGCGGACGCAGCGGGCGCGGCGGGCGACCCGGCCCCGGCGGACGACCCGGCCCCGGCGGTGACCGCCGCGGCGGACGCGGCTTCGAGCGCGACTTCCTCGTGCCGAAGGCGCTCAGGCTCGAAGACCGTATCGCGCAGTCGCTCAACCCGGCGGCGGGTGCGGCGGCGGCCGACCTCAAGCAGGTGCGGCTCGTCGAGGGCGCGACCATCAAGGAGTTTGCCGAGAAGACCGGCATCCGCCCGAAGGACATTCAGGCGCTCCTGCTCCAGCGCGGCGTCTTCGCCACGCTCAACCAGCCGCTCGATAACGAGATGGCGAAGGAGTTGGGCCGCCGCTTCGGCTTCGACGTGCAGTTCCTCGGCTTCGAGGAGATGGTCGCCGACGAAGAGTTGGAGCAGCTCATCGAGTCCGACGCCGACGACACCGAGGAGCCGCGCGCTCCCGTCGTCACCGTCATGGGTCACGTCGATCACGGCAAGACGAGCCTTCTCGACGGCATCCGCGCCGCCAACGTCGCCGGAGGCGAGGCCGGCGGCATCACGCAGCACATCGGCGCCTACAGCGTCCAGGTGGCGAGCGCCGACGCACCTGACCAACTGCGTCGCGTCGTCTTCCTCGACACGCCCGGCCACGAGGCGTTCACCATGATGCGCGCGCGCGGCGCAAAAGCGACCGACGTGGTCGTGCTCGTCGTCGCGGCCGACGACGGCGTCATGCCGCAGACGATTGAGGCCATCGAGCACGCGCGCGCCGCGAAAGTGCCCATCGTCGTCGCCATCAACAAGATCGACAAGCCTGACGCCAACCTCGACCGCGTCCGGCAGGAACTCGCCGTGCAGGGTCTCCAGCCCGTCGAGTGGGGCGGCGACATCGAGATGGTTCCCGTCTCGGCCAAGAAGCAGGAGAACATCGGGACGCTCTTAGAGACCATCCTGCTCACCGCCGACATCCTGAACCTGAAGGCGAGCCCGACGCGTCTGGCGAGCGGCGTCGTCCTCGAAGCCAAGCTCGACCGAGGCCGCGGCGCCGTCGCCACGGTGCTCGTCCAGCAGGGCACGCTCAGGGTCGGCGAGCCGTTCATCGTCGGACAAATCTTCGGCAAGGTGCGCGCGATGTACGACGACCGCGGCAACCACATCGACGAGGCTGGGCCCGCGACGCCCGTCGAGGTGCTCGGCCTTCAGGGCGTGCCGCAGGCGGGCGAGACCTTCCAAGTCGTCGCCGACATCATCAAGGCACAGCAGATTTCGCACCACCGCCAGATGGTCGCGCGCCAGCAGACGCTCGCGCAGACCACCAAGCGCGGCATCGAAGCCCTCGGCGAGGCGCAGGTCAAGGAACTCCTGACCGTCGTCAAGGCCGACGTGCAGGGCTCGGTGGAAGTCTTGAAGTCAACGCTGACGAAGCTCTCGACCGACACGGTCAAGGTGCGGGTCGTGCGCTCCGGCGTCGGCGCCATCACCGAGTCGGACGTGCTGCTCGCGGCGGCGTCGCAGACGGAAGCAGCGGGGCGCGCGGTCGTCATCATCGGCTTCAACGTCCGCCCCGAAGTCCGCGCCGCGGAACTCGCGCGGCAGGAGCACGTAGACATCCGCCTCCACTCGATTATCTACAAGGTCGAAGAGGAGATACGCGCGGCCATGATCGGCATGCTCGACAAGATCGAGACCGAGAAGATTCTGGGCAAGGCGCTCGTGCTCACGACCTTCCGCGTGCCGAAGGCCGGCGTCATCGCGGGCTGCCGCGTCCTCGACGGCGTCATCCGCCGCAACACGCGTGCCCGCCTCATCCGCGACGGCGTCGTCGCGTGGGAGGGCGGCATCGGCTCTCTGCGCCGCCTCAAGGACGATGTCTCCGAGGTGCGCGAGGGCTACGAGTGCGGCATCGGGCTCGAAAACTTCAACGACATCAAGGACGGCGACCAGATCGAGTGCTACGTCATCGAGCAGATCGCCGCGACCGAGCTTTAGTAAATAGTAAATGGTGAATGGTAACTAGAGCCTGCTCTTAACCATTCGCCATGTGCTATTGACGATTTACAGCAATGAGACGGCCAGAGCAGTTAGCGGAAGTGATACGCGAGGAGGTCAGCCAGATCGTGGGATTCGAGATGGCTGACCCGCGCGTCGAGCGCGTGACGGTGACCGACGTGCGTGTGACGGAGAACCTCCGCGACGCGAGCGTCTACGTCACGGCCGAGGGCACCGAGGCCGAGAAGGCCGAGGCGATGAAGGCGCTCCAGAAGGCCGCGCCCTACGTGCGCCGTCAGCTCGGCATCGCCCTCAACCTCAAATACACGCCCGAACTGCACTTCCTCCGCGACACGGTCGAGGAGGCCGCCACCCGCGTCGAAGAACTGCTCTCCAGCATCAGGACTGAAAGTCAGGCCGAGCCCTCCCCCTCCCCAGTTGAAGAAGGTGCCGGCGAAGAAGGAAGGAGTGGTAGTACTGAGGACTGAGTGCTCGAAGACTGAGTGAAGAGGTTATCTCACTCAGTCTTCGAGCACTCAGTCCTCAGTACTTCTGGATTGACATGCTGAGTCAAGTGGTTGAACTGATCGAGTCGAAGCGCCGCTTCGCGATCACGTCGCACATCCGCCCCGACGGCGACAGCCTCGGCTCGTCGCTCGGACTCTTTTGGCTGCTGCGCGCTCTCGACAAGGAGGTCGAGGTCGTCATGCGCGACGCCGTCCCGCACGCCTACCTGAAGCTTCCCGGCTCTGAGCTGGTACGGGTCACGCCGCGCATCGACCGCCCCTACGACGCGGTCTTCGTCATCGAGTGCTCCGACATCACGCGCCCCGGCCTCGTCGATCTGGAGAGGCAGTTCGTCGTCAACATCGACCACCACTCGACGACCGCGCTCTTCGGCGACATCAACTGGATCGACTCGACGGCTTCGGCCGTCGGCGAGATGATCTACAACCTCTGCAAGGCGCTCGGCGTGCGCGTGACCAAAGAGATCGCCGAGTGCGTCTACACCGCTCTCATCACCGACACCGGAAGTTTTCATTACTCGAACACCTCGGAGCGTACCTTCAAGGTGGCGAGCGAACTCGTCCGCGCGGGCGTCAAGCCGGCGAAGGTCTCGCAGGCCGTCTTCGCCAACTACCCGTGGAGCAAGATTGAACTCTTGAGCGAGGTGCTCGCGACCGTCCGGCGCGACCCGACGGGGCGCGTCGCGTGGCTCGTGCAGACGCTGGAGATGCAGGAGCGCGCCGGCGCCACGGACGAGGACGGCGACGGCTTCGTCAACTACCCGATGAGCTGCGGCGACGTGGAGGCGTGCGCCTTCTTCAAGGAGACGGCGCCGAACGTCTATCGCGTCAGCTTACGCTCGAAGTGCGACGTGAACGTCGCGCGCATCGCCGAGCGCTTCCGCGGCGGCGGCCACCGCAACGCGGCCGGCTGCACTTTCACGGGCACCTGGGACGAGGCCGCGCGCGAGGTCGTCGGCCTGCTCGTCTACGCCGTCGAGCACCGCGGCGAGAACGGGACGGGGCCGCTCGTGCTCCCGCAGCAGCAGGAGCTTGTTCCGGCGCCCGGCGCGCGCAAGCCCGAACGCGACGCGCGCCCCTGAGTGCAGGCTTCCGAGCCGCGGCGCGTCTGTGTTAACCTTCGTGCCCGAAAGCCCCGAAGCAGCAGCACACCGAAGGGACACAGTCCGAAGCTGAAGGCATGTCTTGGTTTCGTAAAAAGAACCAGCGGATCGAGTCCGTCCCGGCCGAGGAGCGCAGGGTCAAGACCGAAGGTGTCTTTGAAAAGTGCCCCGGCTGTGATGCCGCGCTCTACACACGCGAACTGGAGGACTCGGCCTACGTCTGCCAGCACTGCGGCCACCACTTCCGCATCGGCGCGCGCCAGCGCCTCGCGCTCCTCTACGACGAGGGCAAGTACGAGGAGCTGGACGCCGAAGTCATCTCCACCGACCCCTTAGAGTTCATCGACACCAAGCCCTACCGCGAGCGGCTCGAACAGGCGCGCCGGAAGACCGGACTGCCCGAGGCCGTCATCAACGCGCGCGGCCGCGTGGGCGGACACCCGACGCTCGTCGCGGCGATGGACTTCAGCTTCCTCGGCGGCTCGATGGGCAGCGCCGTCGGCGAGAAGATTACGCGGCTCGTCGAGCGCGCCGTCGAGGAGCGCTCGGCCGTCGTCATCTTCAGCCAGTCGGGCGGCGCGCGTATGCAGGAGGGCACACACAGCCTCATGCAGATGGCGAAAATCTCCGCCGCGCTCGCGCTGCTCGCGGAGGCGCGACTCCCCTACATCTCCGTCATGAGCGACCCGACGACCGGCGGCGTGACCGCCAGCTTCGCCATGCTCGGCGACCTCAACATCGCCGAGCCGAAGGCGCTCATCGGCTTCGCCGGCCCACGCGTCATCGAGCAGACCATCCGCCAGAAGCTCCCCGAAAACTTCCAGACCGCCGAGTTCCTCATCGAGCACGGCATGCTCGACGCCGTCGTCGACCGCCGCGAGATACGCGACTGGATTGTCCGCGCGCTCGACTTCGCCTACAACCCCGAAGGCCGGCTCCAGCCCTTCAAGGCCGAGCCCACTTCCCCTAACGGCGACGGCGTCCTCAACCTGCCCGCGGCCGAACAGACCGAAGTTAACAAGCAGTAGCCCGACCGTGAGGGAGGGCTTCCGCTATGAACTTCGACGAGTCGGTCAAATACCTCTTCAGCCTCGGACACGAGACGCTCGCCATCAAGCTCGGGCTCGATAACGTCACGCGCCTGCTTCGACGCCTCGGCGACCCGCATACTTCATTTCCCTCAGTCCAGATCGCCGGCACGAACGGCAAGGGCTCGACCGCGGCGATGCTCGCGGCCGTCGCGCGCGCGGCCGGACTGCGCGCGGGTCTCTACACCTCGCCGCACCTCGTCTCGGTCACCGAGCGCGTGCGCGTTGGCGGGGACGAAATCTCGCGGAACGAGTTCGCGCGCCATGCCACCCGCGTGCGCGAGGCGGCCGAGACGGTCGAGCGCGAGTCGGGCGCGCTCCCGACCTTCTTTGAACAGGTGACAGGGATAGCGCTCTCGGCATTCGCGTGGGAGAAGGTCGAGCTGGCAATTCTGGAAACGGGGCTCGGCGGCCGGCTCGACGCGACGACGGCCGCGGGCGCGCGGTGGGTCGCCGTCACTTCGGTCGCGCTCGACCACCAGGAGTATCTCGGCGACACGCTCGCCGAGATCGCCGCCGAGAAGGCCGCCGTCATCCGCCCCGGTACGCGCGCCGTCGTCGCGCCGCAGGCACCTGAAGCTCAAGAAGTCATCCTGCGACGCTGCCGCGAGTGCGACGTGGAGCCGCGCATCGCGACCGAAGAGGTTGAAGTCGAAGAGGCCGGCGCGGACGGGCGTCTGCGCGTACGTCTGCGCACGGCTCGCGACGAGTACGCGGGCGTGCGGCTCGCGCTGCGCGGCCGGCACCAGTTGACGAACGCGGCCGTTGCGGTCGCGCTCGCAGAGCTGCTCGCCGAAGAGGGCTTCGCCATCTCGCGTGAGCACATCATCGAAGGGCTTGAGACGGCGGCGCACGCGGGTCGTTTGGAGCTGGACGAGCGGCGGCGACCCCGCGTCCTCTACGACGGCGCGCACAACCCTGCGGGCGCACGCGCGCTGCGCGCGTACCTCGACGAGTTCGCGCCCGAAGGCGTAACGATGGTCTTCGGTGCGATGCGCGACAAGGAGCTTGCAGAGATCGGGCGCGTCCTCTTCCCTGCCGCACGACACCTCGTGCTGACCTCGCCCGAGAGCCCGCGCGCGGCCACGGTCGAGCAGTTGCTCCGCGCCGTGCCCGTCCCGCCCTCTTCGAGTACAATCGCGCTCGCGCCTTCGAGCCGCGACGCAATGGCCATCGCGCGGACGCACACGCCCCCCGGAGGGCTCGTCTGCGTGACCGGTTCGCTCTACCTCGTCGGCGAGGTGAAGGCCCAACTCGAATCCCATGCCGGAGAGTCCTGACAGATGGCCGAAGTTTCCGAATCGAAACGCCTGTGGCGCACCGCGCTCATCGTCGCGGGCGTTGGACTGCTCGTCCTCATCCCTTTGACCTGGCTCGCGCTGCGGATGTGGGACGACACCATCCAGCGGCGCGTCATCGCGGCCAACGAGTCGGCCGCGCTCACCAACCTCGAAAACATACAGGCCGCCGAGCAGCTCTACTTCGAGGCGAACGGCCAGTACGGCACGTTCCAACAGCTCATCGACTCGGGCATCTTTCAGGCCGAGGTGAGCGGCGACCCGCCCACCGCCAGCGGCTACGTCTTCAACGTGAAGATTCAGCCGAAGACCGATACGCAGCCGGCCGCCTACAGCGTCAACGCCGACCCCGTCCGCCCGGAGGGGCGCGACGCGACGGGGCGGCGGCACTTCTTCGTCAGCTCCAAAGTCATCGGCGTCCGCTTCCACGAGTCGCGCCCCGCGACCAAAGACGACAGGCCGCGCCCGAAGATGTCGGAGTACTGAGAGAGGTGGCAGACATCACAGACAAAGAGCAGCCCGAGGTTCTGTCGAGCGAGGAGGTCTTCGGAGGCCGCCTCATCAGCGTCGTGCGCGACACGGTGCGCGAGGGTGAGCAGACTTACCTGCGCGAGGTCGTCAAGCACCCGGGGGGTGCGGCGGTCGTGCCCTTCTTCGAGGATGGCAGCGTCGCGTTCGTGAGCCAGTACAGGCACCCGGCGCGGAAGTACGTGCTGGAGCTGCCGGCGGGCAAGCTCGACCCGGGCGAGCGGGCCGCCGAGACGGCCGCGCGCGAGTTGGAGGAGGAGTTAGGGATAGTCGCCGGGCGCATGGAGCAGCTCTCGGAGTTCTACACGACGCCCGGCTTCTGCGCCGAGCGGCTGTGGGTCTTCCTCGCCACCGAGTTGAGGGAGACCGCACGCCGGCACGAGGAGGACGAGATCATCGAGGTCGTGCGGATGCCCTTCGCGCGTGCGCTCGCGTCGGTCGCGTCGGGCGAGATCGAAGACGCCAAGACCATCATCGGCCTCCTCCTCGCCGCGCAGCGCCTCGGCATCAAGGGTTAAAACAATTAACCACCGCAGACACAGAGGCACAGCTAAAACTGGCAGCCGTGTTCTTAAGCTGTGCCTCTGTGTCTGCGGGGGTTAAATAATCTCCTTTATGACGGACGCCATCCCGCGCACTCCTTCGCCACGCGAGCCGACCCTCTGGAACTACGCGCACACGGCGGTGGCGTGGCCGCTGGTCGCGCTCTACACGGTGTTAATGGGGACGTTGTCGCTGGCCTGCTCGTTCTTTGACCGGCGGGGGCGTTTGCAGCACTGGTGCGCGAGCACCTGGAGCCGGATGATCGCGCGGACGGCGCTGCTCGACGTGCGCGTCCGCGGCGCCGGGCATCTGCGCGCGGGCGAAAGCTACGTCTTCCTCTCGACGCACCAGAGCTGGATGGACATCCCCGTGATGCTCGGCTACCTGCCCAGCCAGCTCCGCATCGCCGCCAAGCGCGAAGTCTTCCTCATCCCCTTCCTCGGCTGGCACATGCAGCGCTCGGGACAGATACCGATTAACCGCGGCTCGACAGCCGAGTCCATCGAAAGCCTCCGCCGCGCGGCGCTCCTCCTCGGCGGCGGCGTCTCGGCCTTCCTCTTCCCCGAAGGCACGCGCACGCGCGACGGCTCGCTCCAGCCTCTCAAGAAGGGCGGCTTCCGGCTCGCCATCGAGTCCGGCCTGCCGCTGGTTCCCGTCGCCATCGTGGGGACGCGACGCGCGATGCCCCGCGGCTCGATGGTGCTGCGCGCCGGCCCCGTCGAGATGCACATCGACCCGCCCATCCCCACCGCCGGCCTCAACGAAGCCGACCTCCCCGCCCTCATGCAGCAGGTGCGCGACGCGATGGAGAGCCACTTCTGAGTAGTAGGCAGCGAGCAGATGGCAGTAAGCAGTTGAAGAAGCCGCTGTCGAGAATCTTGATTTAACCTTTCAACGTCCTTAACGTGGAGCACACTGCTTACTGCCATCTGCCCGCTGCCCACTGCTTTATGTTTGACCCTCCCGAGCGGCATCTCTTACACTCGAAGTCGTGAGCACACCGCCAATCACCTTCCCGGACGCGAGCGCTGGAGAGATTCCGCTGGTGGAGGAGCCGCGGCCGTCCGCGCCAGACCCGGACGACCCGCCGTGGGGACTGGGGGCCGCCGTCGGGATTCTGATCCTGAGCTTCGTGCTGATGGTCGTGACGCAGGTGCTCTTCCTCATCCCCTACACGCTCTGGCGCGGCGTGAGGCTCGACGCGCTCGGCGAGTTCGCCCTCAACGACCCGGGCGCCATCTTCATGCAGATCGCCTCCATCATCCCGGCGCACCTGCTCACGCTCGGGGCGACGTGGCTGGTGGTGACGAGGATCGGCAAGTATCCCTTCTTCAAGACGCTCGGGTGGGAGTGGGGCAAAGGGTTCAGCTTCTGGCGTTGCGCCGGGATGGCCGCCCTGCTCTACGCGACCGGGCTGAGCATCCTCCACTACTCGGCGCCGGTCGATAACGCGCTCGAACGGCTCATCCAAAGCTCGCGCGCCGCGGCGCTCGCCACCGCCTTCGCCGCGACCTTCACCGCGCCGCTCGTCGAAGAGCTTGTCTTCCGCGGTCTGCTCTACTCGTCGCTCAAGCGTCTGGCGGGGAAGGTGTGGGCCGTCGCAGTCGTGGTCGTGCTCTTCGCGGCGATACACGTCCCGCAATACTGGCCGAGCTACGGCGTCATCGCCACCATCCTCCTGCTGAGCTTCACGCTCACGATGATTCGCGCGCGCACAGGCAGGCTCCTGCCCTGCTTCGTCATCCACCTGCTCTTTAACGGAGTCCAGTCCGTCATCCTCGTCCTCGAACCTTACCTCAAAAACTACGTCGAGAAAGAGGCTGCGCCCGCCCCGGGGCTGCTGCTCGAACTGCTCTTGAGGCTCGTCGGCGCCGCCTTCTGAGATGAGTTTTGAGGTCGTAGTCGTCGGCGGCGGCATCGGCGGACTCACCTGCGCGGCGCTGCTCGTGGCGCGCGGCGTGGGCGTCTGCCTCGTCGAGCGCTCTTCGCGCGCGGGCGGTTGCGCCGCGAGCTTCGAGCACCTCGGCCACGAGTTCGAGACGTGCGCGGGGCTCTACGCCTGCTGGGAGCCGGGCGGACTCCACGAACGCGTCTTCGCCGAGCTGCCCGCCGCGGCGCCCGAGGCGCGCGAGGTCTCGCCCGCCTACACCGTGCGCCTGCCCGACGGCGCCGACGTGCGTGTCGGAGGCAACGCGGAAGAGTTCCAGGAGACGATGCGCGCCTCATTCCCCGAATGTGCCGACGCAGCCGTGCGCTTCTACCGCGATGCTTCACAGACGGCCGAGTCACTCCGCCGCGCCGCGCGCCACACGCCCGCGCTCGCCTCCATGTCTAAGTTACAGCTCATGCGACTCGCGGCCCGCGAGCCGCGTCTCGCTACGCGCATCCTCGGTGCACGCGCCGACACGGCCGCCAGACACCTCGCCGACACCTCCAAGCGTTTCCGGCGCTTCGTAGACGCGCAGCTCCAGACGTTCGCGCAAGTCCCATCCGACGCCTGCTCATACCTCTACGCCGCGGTCGCTCTCAACGAAACGCTGCGCCCCGTGTACGCACTGCGCGGCGGCGCTCAGGCCCTCGCCGACGCCCTCGTCGAATCAATAAAGAAGAGCGGCGGGACTGTCCGTCTCGACACGACCGCGCTGCGGCTCGCCTTCGATTCGCAGGGGCGCGCGAACGGCGTCACGCTCCTGAGCGGCGAGACCGTCGGCGCCACACGCGCCGTCGTCAGCAACCTCACCGTCTGGGACACCTATGGCAAGCTCGTCGGCGCCGAGCACACGCCCGCACACATCCGTGCACAACTTAAAAGTCTGCGCGGCCCGGGCGCGTACCAGATTTTTCTAAGCCTCGACGAAGAGGCCGCGCGCCGTCTCCCCTCGGACAGAATCCTCGCGCTCGACGATTGGCAGGAGGGGCGAGAGTTCGACGCCGAGGGTGCGCTCTTCATGCTCGGCGCCGCGCCCTCTTGGGACGCGCGCGCTCCCGAGGGCAAGCGCGCCGCCAGCGTCACGGCCGTCACCGACACCGAGCAGTGGTTCAACTTCCACTCCGACGAGACCGAGCACGAGGAGCAGGACGCGCGCACGCTCGAAGACCTCTGGTCGCGGCTCCACGCCGCGCTCCCCGAGCTGGGCTCCGGCGCAGAGGTCTTCGAGACGGCCACGCCGCGCACCTTCTACGAACGCACGCGAAGGCGTCTCGGCACGGTCGGCGGCCTCGCGCGCACGCCCGACCTCCTCGAAGGCACGCACGCGCTCACGCACAGGACACACATCCCCAACCTCCTCCTCGTCGGCGACACAGTCTTCCCCGGTGCCGGCCTCGCCCCCGTCACGCACTCGGCCCTCATCGTCGCGAATGAACTGGCGCGGGTCAAAACCTGATAACTGATTTTCCGACGCCTCACGCCTGAAAATGTGCCAAACCGTGCCGATTTTTGGGCAAAATCCTTCTTTTCGGACAAGTTGCCTTTTCGCGCGGAGAGATTGGCGGCGGGGGCCGTCCGAGTTCTACAAAAATCGCTCGCGTTCCTTTATAGTGGGCTCCTGCCCGTCTCGCGGGGACATCTCATACCGAACTCGGAGTCAACCGACATGCACAGACTTCTCATCTCAATCGGCCTACTCCTCTGCGTCTGCGCCTCGGTCAGCGCACAGGCCGGCCCGCCGCTTATCCTGCGTAGCCCGACCATCAGCCGCGACTCAATCGCCTTCGTCTTCGCGGGCGACCTGTGGGTCGTCGGCCGCGAGGGCGGCGACGCGCGCCGTCTGACGACCGGCATCGGCACGGAGGCCACGCCCTACTTCTCACCCGACGGCAGGCTCATCGCCTTCACCGGCGAGTACGACGGCAACGCCGACGTTTACGTCGTCGAGGCCGCGGGAGGCGTGCCGCGCCGGCTCACCTACCACCCGGGCGCGGACATCGCGCAGGGCTGGACGCCGGACGGCAAGGCCGTCCTCTTCCGTACGGGGCGCGATAGTCCGAACTTCACCCCGCGTCTCTTCACGATGCAGCTCGACGGCTCGAACCCCACGGAGGTGCCGCTGCCGCAGGCGTCCGAGGGCAGTTACTCTGCGGACGGCCGAAGGCTGGCCTACGTCCCGCTGATGCGCGCCTTCCAGCAGTGGAAGCACTACCGCGGCGGGCGCACGACTCCCATCTGGCTGGCCGACCTCTCCGACTCTTCGGTCGAGAAGCTGCCGCGCGAGAACTCGAACGACTTCAACCCGATGTGGGTGGGCGACCGCGTCTACTTCCTCTCAGACCGCGGCGGCCCGGTCACGCTCTACTCCTACGACACGCGCACGCGCCGCGTCGAGCAGGCGGTGAAGAACGCGGGGATGGACATTAAGTCGGCCTCCGCAGCCGACGGCGTGATCGTCTACGAGCAGTTCGGCACGCTCAACACGCTCGACCTCGGCTCGGGCCGCACGCGACAGGTAAACGTGCGCGTCGAGGGTGACCTGCCCTCGGTGCGGCCGCGCTTCGCGCGCGTCGGAGGGGCGCTCCGCAACGCCTCGCTCTCGCCCACGGGCGCGCGTGCACTCTTCGAGGCGCGCGGCGAGATCGTCACCGTCCCGGCCGAGAAGGGTGACGCGCGCGACCTGACGAACACACCGGGCGTGGCCGAGCGCGACCCCGCGTGGTCGCCCGACGGCCGCTGGGTCGCATACTTCTCCGACGAGTCGGGCGAGTACGCACTGCACCTGCGCCCGCAGACCGGCCTCGGCGAGGTGAAGAAGGTAAGCTTGGGCACGCCTGCGTCCTACTTCTACTCGCCGGTCTGGTCGCCCGACTCGAAGAAGATCGCCTACACGGACAAGCGCCTGAACCTCTGGTACGTGGACGTGTCGAAGGCGGGGGCAACGCCCGTGCGCATCGACGCCAACACGTACGACAACCCCTTCCGCGTCCTCGACCCTTCGTGGTCGCCCGACTCGCGCTTCATCGCCTACACGAAGCAGATGAAGAACCGCCTCGGCACCGCCTTTATCTACTCGCTCGAAGAGAACAAGACGCGGCAGGTAACCGACAACATGAGCGACGCGCGCTTCGCGCGTTTCGACCGTGACGGCAAGCATCTCTACTTTACGGCGAGCACCAACGCCGGGCCTTCTTCCGGCTGGCTCGACATGTCGAGCTTCGACCGTCCCGTGACGCGCTCAATCTACGTCGTCGTCCTGCGTAAAGACCTGCCCTCGCCGCTCGCGCCCGAATCGGACGAAGAGAAGATCACCGAGGAGCAGAAGGCGAACAACCCCGAGGACAAGGGCGAGCCGAAACCCGCGCCGCCCCAGCCCACGCCCGCGCCGCTCTCCGAAGCGAACGCCGACTACGTCGCGACTGAATACGCCGACGCGACCGCTCAACAGGAGCCGCCGCCGGCAGGTGCGGGCGCACAGGGTCGCGGCCCCGCCGCGGCGAAGAAGCCCGAACCCGTCCGCATAGACTTTGAAGGCATCGACCAGCGTGTGCTGGCGCTCCCCATCCCCGCGCGCGACTTCTCGGGACTCTACGCGGGTAAGGCCGGCACCGTCTTCCTGCTCGAAGACGTGACCGGGCCTGAGGTGACGGGGCGCGTCCTTCACCGCTTCGACATGTCGAAGCGCAAGGCCGAGAAGGTGACCGAGGGCGTCAACTCCTTCGACCTCTCCGCCAACGGCGAGAAGATGCTGCTGCAACTCGGTGGCGGCGCTCCGGGCAGCGGCTCGCGCTGGCTCATCGTCTCGGCCACGCAGCCGTTGAAGCCCGGCGAGGGGATGATTAACACCGCGGCGCTCGAAGTCCGCGTAGACCCGCGCGCCGAATGGCGGCAGATGTACAAAGAGGCTTGGCGCATCCAGCGCGATTTCTTCTACGACCCGAACTACCACGGGCTCGACATCGCCGCGGCCGAGAAGCGTTACGAGCCGTACCTCGAACGCCTCGCCAGCCGCGCCGACCTCAACTACCTCTTGCAGGAGTCGCTCGGCAACATGGTCGTCGGCCACCACAACGCCGGCGGCGGCGACACGCCCCAGCCCGGCACGGTTCCGGGCGGCCTCCTCGGCGCCGATTATAAAATTGAGAACGGGCGTTATCGCTTCGCGCACATCTTCAACGGCGAGAACTGGAACCCTTCGACGCGCGCCCCGCTCACACAGCCCGGCGTCAACGTCCGCGTGGGCGAGTACCTGCTGGCCGTCAACGGCCGGGAGGTGCGCTCGACGGACAACGTCTACAGCTTCTTCGAGAGCACGGCCGGCAAGCAGACCTTGATTAAGGTCGGCCCGAACCCGGACGGCTCGGGCGCGCGCGAGGTGACGGTCGTCCCTGTCCCGAGCGAGTCGGGCCTGCGCAACCTTGCGTGGATCGAGGGGAACCGGCGGAAGGTCGCGGAGCTGAGCGGTGGACGCGTCGCCTACGTCTACCTGCCGAACACGTCGGGTGCCGGTTACACGAACTTCAACCGTTACTTCTTCGCGCAGATCGACAAGGAGGCGGCCGTCATCGACGAACGTCTCAACGGCGGCGGCACTGCGGCCGACTACTTCATCGACTACATGCGCCGCCCCTTGATGAACTACTGGGCGACGCGCGAGGGCGCGGACTTCAGCACGCCGGTCGGCGCCATCTTCGGCCCGAAGGCGATGATTATCGACGAGTACGCGGGCTCGGGCGGCGACGCCCTGCCCTGGTACTTCCGCCGCGAGAAGATCGGCCCGCTTGTCGGCAAGCGCACGTGGGGCGGACTGGTCGGCATCTACGACTATCCGCAGCTCGTTGACGGCGGTCAGGTCACCGCGCCGCGCGTCGCCTTCTACAGCCCCGAGGGACAGTGGGAGGTCGAGAACGCGGGCGTCGCGCCCGACATCGAGGTCGAGCTTGACCCGAAGGCGTGGCGGCAGGGTCACGACCTTCAACTGGAGAAGGCCGTCGAGGTCGTGATGGACGCCCTGCGCAAGAGCCCGCGCCCCGCGCAACGCAAGCCAGCCTATCCCGACTATTACAAGGGCAATGGGAACTCCGGGAACTGACGGGCGGCGTCGAGAGTAAGAGGCAGACGGTCGAGGCCGGGGAGCACTCGCGCTCCCCGGCCTCGCGTTCTACGTTCGACGTTTGCGGAAGATGAGAAGGCGTTGGAAATGGTTAGCGGCCCCTTTGCTCGCCGTCCTGCTGGCGGGCGGCACGCTCTACGCGGTGCTGTCGCAGACGAAGGGCGAGGCTGTGCCGGAGCATAAATATTTTCGGCAGGACGCCGGGCGAACGCTGGCCATTGCTCACCGAGGGGGCGCGGGACTCTGGCCCGAGAACACCCTCTACGCCTTCGAGCGCGCTGCCGCGTTGGGCGTGGACGTGATCGAAACGGACGTGCGCGTGACGAAAGACGGCGAGCTGGTCGTCATCCACGACGAGGGCGTCGAACGCACGACGGACGGCACAGGGCGGGTCGGGTCGTTGACGCTCGCCGAGCTGAAGAGACTGGACGCCGCCTACCGCTTCTCTACGGACGGCGGTCGGAGCTTCCCCTTCAGGGGCTCGGGCGTCTCGGTGCCCACGCTGCGTGAGGTCTTCGAAGCGCTCCCGCGTATGCGCTTCAACATCGAGCCGAAGCAGGCCATCCCGCCTCTCGCCGCGCCCCTGTGCCGCCTGATTCGTGAGTACGGCATGACGGACAGGGTTTTGATTGCCTCGTTCAGCGGGACGACGCTGGCCGAGTTTCGGCGCGAGTGCCCGGAGGTCGCGACCTCCGCCGCAACGGGCGAGGTCGCGAGCTTCCTCACCCTACAGGGCGCCGGCCTCGCAGCCTCCTACAGCCCCGAGATGCAGGCGCTTCAGGTGCCCGAACAGGCCGGGGCGCTGCGGGTGCTGACCCGTGATTTCGTCGAGGCGGCGCACGGCCGCAACCTGCGTGTGCACGCCTGGACGGTCAACGCCGATGGAGACATGCGCCGCCTCAACGAGATGGGCGTAGACGGCATCATGACCGACTACCCGGACAGGCTTCTGAAAGTCCTCGGCCGGACGGCCCCGGACTGAAGCCGGCCCGGGCTCAGCCGAGTTGTCGCTCGAAGATGGTCTCGCCTTCCGGCGTGTGGACTATCTCGTTGAGGTGGTTGTCGTCGAACTCCAGAGTCATGTAGCCGTTCGGCCCGTACTTCTTCTCTTCGCCCTTCAGATACAGGTTCGGCCCCTCCAAGATGCTCCCGCCGGGCACCGTGTTCTTCGTCTCGACCCGGCGCCAGACCGTCTCCTGCGCCCCTTTCGCGCCGAGAGTCCCCTCCGTCGTCTTGTCGGTAAAGTACGGGTAGCCGCTGTGACCGACGCAGCGCCCGTGGAGTCCCCACGCCGGGTGCTGGTCGTAGATCATGCAGCGGTGCTCGTGCCCCCAATACCACGCGAAGAGCTTCTTGCCGTTGAGCAACTCACCCAACTGCTTATTCAGTTGGGCCTTGGGCGTCTCCTTCCAGGAGAAGGGCTGGTGGTGCGAGAAGAGCACGACGCGGCGGTCGCCCGAAGCGGCCAGCAGTCCCTTCAACCATGCGACCTGATCCCCTGCGAGCTTGCCCTCCTCGTAGCCGCTGTCGAGGCCGACCAGCAGCCAGTGGTCGTTCTGGAACGCGAAGTAACTGGCCGTCTGCTCGAACTGTTTGAGCGTCTGCTTGAAGTAGGCGCGGCCGCCCGTGTACATCTCGTGGTTGGAGTTGCACGCGCGGCTGACGGCGCCGGGGTTCTTCGGCCAGAGTTTGAGAAAGCGGTCGTTGACCTCGTCCTTCGTGCCGGAGTAGTACACGTCGCCGAGGTGCAGCAGCAGGTTGTAGTCCTTCTTCTCGATGCTTCTGGCGCAGGGCGCGGCGCCGTAGAGGCCGGTGCCCCAGTCGCCGAGGATGGCGGCGCGCACCTTGTTGGGGAGCGGGTCGGGCGTCGGCGAGGCCGTCTGCCAGTCGTACTTGTCAAGCCTCTGCACCCACGTGAAGAGGCTCCGGGCCCAGCCGAGTATGTCGCGCTCGTCGAACTTGGCCTCGAACCCGCCCGACTCGACCGGCTCGACCTTTCGCTCCTCAAGGGACTTGCGCGCGAGGTGGCTCTGAAGCAACGAGGTGAACCGGTCGTCGGGCGAGACCAGCACGCCCGGGACCTGCTCCTGCTTCTCAAGGTAGTCGAGGGCCTTCGCGAGGTCGTCCATGAACTGCGCCGCCTCCTGATCTGTGGCGGGGGGCTCGTCGGCCTCGAACCCCACGCGCGCGGGGGACTGCGCCGCTTTGATGAGCCCCTCCGGGTTTTGGGCGAGGGCCTTGCCGACCTTCTCGCTGAGGCGCTGGTAGCTGACAATGACCGGTGCATTTTCGTCCGCCATGTCTGTCTCCTTACGCGAGTGTGGGAACGTCAGTGGAATGTTCGTAGCGACGGCCGAGGGCAGCTTAACTGCCCCGGCATCCTATTTCGCGCGCGTCACCTGCTGGATGATGGGGATGGTTATGCCTTCGTTGGCCTGATAGGTGCCCTCCGCGCCGTCGATGCGCGGCATCGCGTCCTCGCCCCGATGGTGGAGAGCGACGACCTCCCAATTGTCCGACTCGAAGACGGGGCTGCCGGAACTGCCCGGCTCGGTCGGCGTCCGGTAGTGCAGCAGCCGCTCGTTGCAGCCGAGCAGGTAGTTGTCCTGAAGCGAGAACTTAAGGTCGCCCGCCTGCGGGTAGCCGATGATATACATGCGCGGCGGGGGCTCCGCCATCCGCATGGCTCTTTTAGCGAGCGTCAGCGGCTTCGCCTGCGGCTCCTCCTTGAGCGTCACGAAGGTCGCGTCGAGTTCGGTGTAAGTGTTGGAGTAGACGATCTCGCCGACCGGGATAATCTGGCCGATGGACTGAAAGTTCGCCCGCGCGGTATCCGGGAAGATGGCCTTCTCGTGCGGGTCTTCGTCGCTGAGAACGTGCTCGTTGGTCAGCAGCAACACGCCCTGCCGACCCGGGAAGAAGTCTTCCGCTTTGACCAGCCAACCCGTGCCCCACCCCGTCCCGTTCCTCTTCTCGATGCGGGCGATGGAGTTACACGTTTCGAGCCCCCTCTTGTACCATTCGAGCGTCACCATCGCGTCAGAGGTGAAAGCCTTCTCGTAGCCCCCTTTGCTCTGTAGAGTCTTCACAGCCTCCCGGGCCGCGTCCGCCTCCTCGGCGATCTTCTCCGGGTTCTTCACGCCGTGGTTCGCCCCCTTCTTGCTCAAGTACCCGGCCTTACAGATGGGCAGCAGGAGATTGCCGGGGGGTTCCTCCTCGTTGAGCTGCCAGACCTCTGTGAGCTGCCGGATCGTGCTCCCCAGCTCGAAGGCGTCCGCCTCCTTGCTGAACAGGTAGTGCGACGCCTCGGCCACAGCCTTCTCGTATTCGCCGAGCGCCACATAAGCCTCCAGCGCCGTGGCCATGTCCCACGCCGGAACCGCTTCGGGAACCGGATCCTTCCCTGCGGCCGCCTTCTTCCGTGCAGCCGCGTTCTTTCGTGCAACCGCCTTCTTCCGCTTGGCGAGGGTCTTCAGGATTTCACGGGCCAGTTCCTTCTCGTCCGGCAGCCCCGCCTGCGGGAACCCGTCGCGCCGTGCGCGCGCGGCCAGGGCCACCACGTTTATCCCATGCCACAGATGCTCCCCGGGATCGAGTCGGTAGACGTGATGGTACTCGTTGAGCGCGCGTTCGAGGTTGGCGCGGTTGGCCGGCGAGTTGGGGTCTTGGTTGTTAACGTAGAGCTGCTTGTAGATGCGGCCGGTGAGTCCTCGGGCCTCCATCTCCTCACCGACCAGCCTGTTCGGGTCCTGGATGATGTCGCGCAGGAACATCTCGCCGGCACCCAGCGTGCCCAGGTCTATCAACGCCTGCGCATACTGGCGACGCACCTGCGGGGTGCGCACGCCGGATTGGTACATGACCTCCGCCAACTGCGTGATGAGCAGGAAGCGCTGCTTCCGCCGAAGCTCGCCCATTAACTTCCTGGCCCATCTCTCTTCAGGCGGTTCCGGCTCGCTCTTGATGCGCGGGATGAGCCGGTCGCAGACAATCGCCTCCGCCGCCCTCCAATCAAATGCATCCAGCGCGGCGCTCAAGTCACCGGTCAATGCTCCGATGTCGTCCCAGGGCATGAGACCTCCTGCGTCGATGGCCGGCCGGGGCCGGGCTGACGGATGTTATTTAAAAGAGTATGAGGCTAACGGCCAAAATTCTTTTATCAGCCGAACCAAAGAGACGCCCGGGCCTGTGGCCGGGAAACCCGTCGAACCAGCAAGGGGGCAGGATGGTATACCCGCGACTGCTTTGCGTCAAGATGTGCGTCCGAGCCGCGGCGATTCCCGCCGGCCGTGGGTTTTCAACGGCGCAAACGAAATCGCCCCGCCAGCCGGCCGGGGCCGCTGACGGGGCGATTGCTCATCTTCAAAAATGGGACTAACGGTTCTGGTTCGGGCGCGAGCCGGGCTCGATGGTTCTCTCGCGCATCGGCCTCTCCATCGGCTCGCGCGCAGGAGTGCTGGGCGTGGGGATCACGGGCGTGAAGCCGCCGCCGGGGTTCGAGCCGCTCCCTCCGCCGCCGCCGCCGGGGTTGCCGCCCCAGTTCCCGCCGCCCGGGTTATACCCGGTGCCGCCGCCGCCCGACGGCTGGGTGGTCGGCGGTATCCAGCCCCCGTTCTGGTCCGGTCTCGGCCGGTAGACGCCGAGGCCGTAGCTGTGCCCGTAGGGCGAGCGCCAGCCGTAACCGTAGGGCAGGAAGGTGTAGCAGCGTGAGCTGGCGTTGAAGAACCAGAGCCCGTTGCTGCTCCAACTGCTGCCGTAGATGTTGTCGTAACTGCCGAGGGTGAAGGCCGACCTCACGGCGCGGCGCGAGAGCCGCTCGTTGGCCTTCGCCAGTTCCTTCCCGCGCTCGCGGCTCCACTGGTCGAGTTCGTCGCGCACATCCTTGTCGAACTTCGCGACCTCGGCGTTGCCGCCCGACAGGCGCGCGACCTTGCCGCCCTTAATAAGGGTACTGCCGACGACCACGCGACCCTTCATGACGGCGACCTCCGGCGACCCGGCGGCCGGCACGTTGAAGCGGTAGACGCCGCTGCGGACGATCTTAACGAGTGAACCCGGGACGGTCACGTCAATCGAGAGGCTCATGTCGCCGTAGCCGGTCGCCTCGACGACGGCGCTGCCGCGCGCGAGTTCCACACGCAGGTCGTTGAGATCAGCACTGGTCAGGGTGAACTCCGTGCCGCCGCCCGCGCGGAAGTAGGAGCCGGGGTTGAGTAGAATCTCGACCCGTCCCATCAGGCCCGTGCGAACCGTGTCGCCGCTCTTCAACTCGTCCGGGGTCGAGAGTGCGACCCAGTCGGCCGACGCGGCCCGCCGCACCTTCACGTCGCCCGAAACGAGGTTGACGCCGCCAGCGCGGGCCGAGATGACCCGCATCAAGTCACGCATGTCCCCGCGCGCGACGCCCGCCGCGCACGCACAGACGAAGGCCAACGCCATCAAACTCAGCAGTGAAGTTCTGGTCAACTGTTTCATGTGGGCACCACCTCGAAAACTCTGAGACAGAAAGGGAGAGCGTTGTCTGCCGAGAGCATACTCCCGCGCGCGCGGCGCGACAAGAGCCGGGCGGAAAATTGTTGAAGGGAGGGTCAGCGGCCCGATGCGAGACCGAGGGCGTCGGCGGCGTCAGCCTCCGCGCCGCGGACAATGGTCACCGCGTCGCCTTCGAGCCGCACGCGCGTGAGGGCCGCGCCTTCGCGCCACTCGCGCTCCGACTCGCCCTGCGCCGAGGCGGCGGGCGCGGCGCGGTGCTGGAGCATCTGGTTGTATGCGCGGAAGAACTCCTGCGCGTCGCGCGGCGTGTCCCAGACCGTCCGCCAGACGAAGAGCGGTGCGCGCCCTTCCTTCTCAAAAACAAACGAGCGGTCGCCGCCCCAGCCCGCGGACGCGCGTCGCGCCTCGTCCGCCGAGACACCGGACAGCAACAGCCCGCGCACCCCTATCTCGCCGAGCGGCGTCGTCGCCGTCGGGCGCCAGCCCTCGTCCGCGAACCCTTCGAGGTCAAGCCCAATCTCGCGCGGCGGCTCGCCCGAGAGATACTTCTCCGGGTGCAAGACCTGCTCCGAAGACTGCGGCGGGCGCCGGAAGACTTCGTCGAGGCTGACCGCGGGGCGCGCGCGCCTGAGCGTCTCGACGAAGTGCAGGCCGTCGCGGTAGCGGAAGATGAAGGTCTCTGTGAGCAGCGGCGGGAAGAAGGCGCCGATGCCTTTCCTGTATTGAGCGTAACGCTCGTCCTCCTCGCGCGTCAGGTCTTCGACCGACTTGCGCGCCCACGCCTCACCCTGCGTGACCCTGCGCTCAACGCTGACGGCGTCGCCCTCGACCAGCGCGAAAGCAGCCTCCTCGCGGTCGAAGCTGAAGGGGCGCGCGAGCACCATCCTCAACAGGTCGAAGTGCTGATCCTGTAGGGCGTGTACGAACTCGTGCGTGAGCAGACCCGAGTCGCGCACGCCGCCGCGCTCGGCGACGAGGAGCACCTGCTTGTCGAGCGGCGAATAGGTCGCGCCCGCGGTCGCCGCCGTGAAGCTGACCGCGAGCGAGGCGAGGTCAGTCCCCTCCGGCAGCATCCCGCCCGCGACCGCCAGACGGCTTAAGCCCTTCAGGTCGTCTGTGCCGAGCACCTCCGCGATCTCCGTCGTGCGCGTGCCGTACTCCCAGCCCGACAGCTCCGTTATCCCCACCTCGCCGCGCCATTCGAGCCCGCGCACGCGCGACGCGGACTCCGCCGCGCGCTCGCGCAGAGACTTCAGGCGCGGCGAGAGCGGTCGGAGCGGCAGCGGCGGCAGAGTTCTTCGGGCCGGTGCGGGCGCGTCGGGCACGGCCGCTGCCACCGGCGACACGACGCGCGGACGCGAACGCTTCGCCAACAGCAACGTCAACCCTGCCGCCACGGCCGCCAGCACCACGAAAACGATTAAAAGATGACTTCCCCTTGTACGCATATCAAGACTTAGACGCCCGAACCGCCCCCCGCGCTGCCGCTAAAAACGCCTCAGATGTTGCAGTACACTTTAAGTCTTACGGAGAGTCAACCGGAGTCTGAGAAGGCCATACACTTCCACCTTCGTTCGATTCGACGCGGTGTTATACTTTCCCGCAAGAGGCTTGCGATGAGCACCAGAATTAACACGTCCCCGCCGGTCAAGACCTACACGCTTGAGGAGTTTTGGCAACTGCCTGACCCGCCGGACAGGTCGAAGCTCGAACTCATCGCCGGAGTTCTCTACATGACCCCTCCTCCCGAGTACACGCACGACGACGTTGTCACGCGCCTTAACCGGTTACTAACCGGTCACCTGATTGAGACGAATGATAAAGGCAAGCTGTTCCTCCCTCGCGCGGCCATCTGGACGAGCGCGCGAACGTACCTTGAGCCCGATCTGTTCTACGTCTCGGCCGAACTGGCGGCGCGTCAAGACTCGAAGCATCGCGAATCGGCTGACCTCGTCATCGAAGTCATCTCGCCCGGGTCGGCCATCTACGACCGGAACACGAAGGCCGAGGCATACGCTGCGCTCGGCGTCCGCGAGTTGTGGTTGATAGACGAGGCGGAACAGACGGTCGAGGTGCGGCGGCAGACGGGCGGCGGCACCTTTGACGAGGGTCGAACGTTCGGCCGCGTCGAGTCCGTCGAGTCAATGGTCTTCCCGTCCCTCCGCTTCTCAGTCGAACAGTTATTCACAGACTAGCCGCACGCCCCGCCCTCGTCTCACACCAACCGCCCTTCTCTCCCGTATCCCAGTTTTCGTAGATAGTCCGCGCGGCTCAACAACCCTCCGTATGTAACCCGGCATCTGAGGGTCAAATCACGGCAAGCCCCGGGGGCCGAACGACGCGATTGGGACTCGATGGTCGGCGACGACCGCGCGCGTTTCTGCGCACACTGCCAAAAGCACGTACACACCCTGTCCGAGTTCACGCCGAGAGAGGCGCTCGACCTCGTTCTGCGCTCGGGCGGGCGGCTCTGCCTGAGCATCGAGCGCGACGCACGGGGCCTGCCGCGCACGCGCGCACTCGCCGAGCCGTTCTACCAGATAGGCCGTCGCGCCTCGCCTACGGCGCCTACATGAGCCGGAAGAGGAAGAGCAGTAGGCAGTAGGCAGTTGAAAGGCAAGAAGTCGTTTTTGATGCGTGCGTCCTAAAGACGACGCGTCTGCCGGAATAATCGTGGGCGGCGAGTGGCTTTGCCCAAAAAGTCGGTAGCGTACACGATATATTGGGTCAGGCCGGTGCTGGTACTACCTTAATCCGGGTACGCTACCGACTTTTTGGGCAAAGCCGCGGCGAGTAACGAAACTCGCCGCCCACGATTATTTGTCGCCTTTTTCCTGTCCTAACTGTCTACTGCCATCTGCCTTCTGCCTACTTCTTTTACTTTCACTTTGCGAAGTAGCCGCGGCGGCCGCGCGCGACCGCGTCGGGGCGGCGCGGGAGGCGTATGTGGATGGCGCGCCAGGCGCCGTCGCGCCGCTTGTTGGTGGGGCGATAAGAGATGCTGTAGACGGTGCCGAGGTCGGCGACGACGCGCTCGTAGGCGCCCGCGAGGTCTTCGAGTTTCTCCACTTCGTAGAAGAGGCCGCCGCCGGCCTCGGCCAACTCCTTCATGCGGTCGTGCGCGAGGTCGTAGGTCTCGGGCTGAATGTCTAAGGGGCTGAAGGCTTCGTAGAACTCAGTGTTCGTCCAGACCGAGTAGACGACGCCGTCGAACTCCTGCACACGGCTGCGTATCACTTCGTAAGAAGTCGTCGAGCCGACGCCCGTCACGTTCGGCAACGTCGAGTCGAGCCCGTCGCTCATCACGATGAGGGCGCGGCGGCGCGCGGGGTCGGCCGCGCGTTCGAGGAAGTCGAGCGCGGCCCCGAGCGAGTCGTGCAGACGCGTGTCGCCACCCGGCGGCGCCAGACGGTCGAGCGAAGCGTTCAGACGCGCGCGGTCGCTCGTCAGCGGCGAGACAACCGCAGTCGAACCCGAGAAGGCGATGACGCCGACACGATCCTGCGGGCGCGTGACGGCGCCGAAGCGGCGCGCAGCCGCGCGAATGGTGTCGGTCATGCGCGCCGTCGAGCCGGAGAGGTCGAGCAGGAGCAGGAGGTCGAAGGGCGCCTCGGCCGCTTCGAAGTGCTCGACCGTCTGCTCGACGCGATCTTCGTAGACGCGGAAGTCTGCGGCTGCGAGCCCCTGGAGCCCGCGTCCGCTCGCGCGCTCGATGACCGAGATGTTGAGCCTGACGAGGTCGGACTCGACGCGCACGACCTCTTCGTCGTCAACCTCTTCCGGCGTCTCGACCGGCGCGGGCCGAGCGGGCTTGACGGGACCAACGTCCTGCGTCTCCCTCACGCGCGGAGTCGCGGCGGCTCGCCCCGACCCGCTGCTGTTTGAAACACGAGGGCCGTTCACAACGCCGCGCGCCGCATCGGTGTTCCGCGCGCCGGGCGCGAGCGTGTCGAGGCTGATGCGCCCGCGCCCGGAGAAGAGGTTGACGTTTGCGCCGCCCGAGCCCATACGGAACTTCCCGCGCAGGTCGCGTGCTTCCGCCCTCTCGGACTCGACGCCGCGGCCAACGTGGACGGAGCCGTTGAGTGACTGCGCGGTGACGCTCGCGCCCGAGGCGTGCGGGAGTGCCACCCGTAGATCGCCCGAGAGCGTCTGCGCGACCAGCGATGCAGGCAGGCCGTTCACCTCCACCTCGCCGTCCGAGGTGTAAACCCTGAGCCGCGCCGTCTGTGGCACGCGCAGCCTCAAGTCCACGCGCGGCGCGCCGGCCGCCGCGCGCTCGACCGTTATCTTCAAAGAGCCGCCCCCGCTCTCGACGTTGAAAGGGAGTCTGGGGCCGGCCGCGCTCTTCCTGCCGCGCCCCGCGCGGCGCGCCGGAGGCTTCGAGACCTTCGGCGCCTCGGCGCCCGTCCCTCCCGAAGTCGCCAGCTCGACCTGCTCGCCGTCCCAGACCTCGACCCACACGCCGCCGCGCCTGTTTTCGATCAGAACCTCGCCGCCCGCCGGCAGCGCGAAGTTGACGAAGCCCGCCTCGCCGTCGTCCGCCGCCTGACGCGCAGACGCCGGGAGCGTTACGCACACACCAAGCAGCGCCGCCGATAACAGCGACGCCCACAAAATCCGCAGTCTGTGTCCAGACATAATCACGTTAGGTTTGATGTCCGCCCCACGCCCGTATGGTTGCCGCCATTGTGCATCCTTTATGCCCGTGGCAGAAGCCCGACCGTGACGCAGGGCGTATCGGAGACGTAAAAAAGTGAAGGAGGATGAGAGGCACGCTGCCTCTCATCCTCCTTTTTATTGTCGCGCCAGCGCCCTCCCGGACGGTCGGGCTTCTGCCTATCTTCTATTCGAGCATGTCGAGCATGTTATTGCCGCCGCCGCCCGGCGGGGGCATCGGGCCGGAGGCGCCCATGTCGCTGAGGCGCAGGAGGAAGTTGCCCGGGTTGGTCGCGTAGGACATCGCGTCATCCTTCTTCACGAGCCCACCGCGGACGTATTGTTCGAGCACGCCGTCGAAGGTCTGCATCCCTTCCAACTCGCCCTGCTCCATCGCATCGACGAGCGACTTGCCCTCACGCTCGCCGTTTTCCATGTACTCGCGCGTGCGCGCCGTGGACTTGAGAATTTCTATCGCCGCGAGGCGACCCTGCCGGTCGGCGCGCGGTAGCAAACGCTGCGAGACGATGAAGCGAAACGACTGCGACAGGCGCGTCCGGATGGACTTCTCCTCGTTCTTGGGGAAGACGCCGATGATGCGGTCTACGGTCTTCGCCGCGTCGATGGTGTGCAGGGTCGAGAGCACGAGGTGGCCGGTCTCGGCGGCTTCGAGCGCGACCTCGATGGTCTCGCGGTCGCGCATCTCGCCGACGAGGATGACCTTCGGCGCCTGCCGGAGCGCCGCGCGCAGGGCGAGCGCAAAGCTCGGCGTGTCGGAGTGCAGCTCGCGCTGGTGGATGGTCGCGCGCTTGTGCGGGTGCAGGAACTCAATCGGGTCTTCGATGGTGACGATGTGGTAAGCCTTCGTGTCGTTGATGAGGTCGATGACGGCCGCCAGCGTCGTGGATTTGCCCGAGCCCGTCGGGCCGGTGACGAGCACGACGCCGTTCTTGAGGCCGCAAATCTCCTTGAGCACCTCCGGCAGGTTGTAGTCGCTCCACTGCGGCGGGCGGTTGGGGATGACGCGCATGACGATGGCGTACGTCCCGCGCTGCGAGAAGATGTTGACGCGGAAGCGCGCGAAGCCCGGCGCGCTGAACGAGAGGTCGGCCGAGCCGAACTTCGTCAAGTTCTCGCCGGCCGTCAGGTGGTTGCCGATGATGATCTTGGCGAGCGCGGCCGTGTGCGTGGGCAGAAGCTTTTCGAGGCCGGGCACCTCGACGGGCTGCAACTCGCCGAGCAGCTCGACCTGCGGCGGCCGTCCCGGCGAGAAGATCAAGTCGCTGACCTTGTCGGAGACCGCCAGCATGCGCTGAAGGACGTTCAGGAAGTTTAACTGGGGTGCCGCGCCCGCCGCAGCGGGGGGCGGCGGCGCGGAGAAAGGCGCTTGGGGTGTGCTCATCTAAATCCGCTCCGGGGGTTATACGCGTAAAGTAATGCTCGGGCACGAGGATAAAGGCTGGAGGCTGGGAGGCCGGCGGGGCGGAACCCGCGGGGCGCGTCCCTTATCTAAGATGACAGAACGGCGCGCGACTTGGCAAGTGTGAATTTCGTCGGGGCGGCGAAACTTACGTAACCGGTCGTAACGGAAATGACACTCGTCTTGCAAACAACCGTGCGCGCTTCGGCGTACATCAGAATGTCAGACGGGCGCGGGGCGTGCTCGTACAGAAGTTGAGCCCCGCTAACCGGAAAGGAGGCGCGAGAGAGTATGGCAACGTACCGTGACCCTGCGAGAGTCTTTGCACCGCTGGAGATTCTTGAGCGCATCCTGGAAATACGCGCCGACGCCGGCTACGCGCCCGTGATCTTCCTGCGCTCGGCTGACGACCTCGTCGCGTACTTCGACGCCTACGGCTTCGACGTTTACAGTTTCGACCAGCCCGAGGCCGAGTTCCGCTTCGGCAACTACCGCGCGCCCGTCGCCCCCGGCGGCGACCACGCGCATGAGTCGCCGACGGCGCATTAAGAGCAGTAGGCAGATGGCAGTAGGCAGTTGAAAGGCAAGAAGTCGTTTTTGATGCGTGCGTCCTAAAGACGACGCGTCAGCCAGAATGATCGTGGGCGGCGAGTAACGAAGCTCGCCGCCCACGATTATTTATCGCCTTTTTCCTCTCTTAACTGTCTACTGCCTTCTGCCTTCTGCCTACTGTTCTTCACAGCGCCTTAATCACGACGAAGGTCACGTCGTCGCCGGAGCCGCGGCCGCCCGTCCACTCGAAGATATCGTTGTAGATGTAGTCGATCATCTGGCGGGCGCGGAGGTCGCGGCTCTCGCGGACGGCGTCCACGAGGCGCTTGCGGCCATACTCCTGCCCGTCGGGGCTCAGCGCCTCGGTCGCGCCGTCGGTGTAGAGGACGAGTATCTGGCCGGCGTCGATGGGCAGATAATATTCGTAATAACGCGTGTCCTTGAAGAGGCCGAGGGGGAGGCCGCCACGCTCGACGAAGCGCGGGCCGTCGGGGTTGAGGACGAGCAGAGGGTTGTGGCCCGCGTTGACGAAGGCCAGCGTGCGGTTCGTCGCGTCGAGCATCCCGTAGAAGCAGGTAACGAACTGGTGCTGCTCGATGGACTCCCACAGGAGGTAGTTGACCTTCGCCATAGCCACGTTCGGCGCGTAGCCGACGTGGATGGCCGAGCGCAGAGAGGCACGCAGGAAGGCCATCAGGAGCGAGGCCGGCACGCCCTTCCCCGACACGTCTGCGATGACGAGTCCGAGCTGGTCGTCGTAGGGCTTGACGAAGTCGTAGTAGTCGCCCGAGACCTCCTCGGTCGAGAAGTTGTAGCCGGAGATGTCGAAGCCGTCCAGCTCCGGGTCGCGCTCGGGCAGCAGCGCCAACTGCACCTGGCGCGCGACTTCGAGCTGCGCTTCGAGCCGCTTCTTCTCGACCAACTGCTCGTGGAGCATCGCCTTCTCGACGATGATGGCGACCTGCGAGGCGAGGAGCATGAGGAACTGCTTGTCCTCCTCGGTGTAGGCGTTGAGGTCGTCGGATTCGAGGTCGAAGACGCCGATGACCGAGTCGTTCGAGATGATCGGGGCGACGACCTCGGAGCGCGTCTCCTTGCGGGCGTTGACGTAGCGCGCGTCCTGGCGCACGTCGGGGACGACGACCGCCTCGCCCATCTGCGCGACCCAGCCGATGAGCCCCTGCCCCAGCCTGAGCCGCAGCTCCATCAGCTCTTCGATGTCGTAGCCGCGCACGGCCTCGGCGTGGAAGACGAGCGAGGTCGTGCCGCCCTCGCTCATGTGCGGGTCGCGGCGGATGATGTAGATGCCCGCCGCGTCGTAAGGCAGGAGCTGGTCGAGCGTGTCCATCACGTGCGCCAGAACCTCTTCGAGGTTGAGCGAGCGACTGATCTTCCTGGTGATCTCAAGCAGCATCCGCAGCTTGTCCGCCAGGCTCAAGCCCTCCACCCTCGCGCCCACGTTTGCAGTCTCTTCTGCCATAAGCGGAAGATTATAGACTATGAACGATGAACGATGAACTTTAAGAAAGTCGGTTTGTCTTCAGTTCATCCTTCATCGTTCATGATTTCAAACGCCGTTTCCGTTAAAAGCTCCAACTCTAAGGCTGCCGTGGGGTGGTGGCGGAAGAGGTCGTTGATGTCGGAGGGGAGTTCGATGACGCCGAGCGTCAGGCCGCGTGCGTGGAAGAGTTCGCGGTAGCGTGCGGCGGCGCGGCGGCCGGCGGCGTCTGGGTCGAGCGCGGCGACGACGCGGAAGCGGCCGAGCGGGGCGAGCCACTCCTCTTTCAGTCCGCCCGCGCCGACCAGCCCGACGGCGGCGAAGCCGTGCGTGAGGAGCGTGAGCGTGTCGGTGAAGCCCTCGACGAGGTAGACGACGGCGCCGCTCGCGAGCGCGCCCAGCGCGTCGGCGTTGTAGAGCGCGGGGACGTGGCCGCGCATGTTGTGCCAACGCGGCTCGACGCCGGCCGCGGTCGTGCGCGCCTGTAGGTAGAGGGGCCGCCCGCCGACGTAGAACGGGAAGAGCAGGCGGTGGTGGTAGAAGGTCAGATGCTCCTTCCGGTTGAAGAGACCGGCGCGGCGCAGCGTCTCGACGGAGAAGCCGTCCGACATGCGGCGCATGACGCGACGGTAGGCGCGGCGCGGGAAGTATGTGACGCCCGCGCGCCGCGCCGTCGCGGCATCAATGCCGCGGCGCGCGAGATAGGCCGTCCCTTCAAGCTGGTCTTCGGCACGGCAGATTTCGAGGAAGCGCGCGCAGATGGCTGCGGTCTGCTCGGCGTCGAGCGGCTCGAAGCTCTCGCCCTCCGTCTCGGCGGCGTCCGGCGCCGAGACGGAAGCAAGCGAAGGGCGGCGCCCCTTGCGGCCGTCGAGCCCCAGCTCACGCGCCAGCTCCCTCAACGCGCGACCGAAGCTCACGCCGTGCATCAGCTCGTAGAAGGTAATGGCGTCGCCGCCCTCTCCGCGCGAGAAGCAGTTGAAGAGACCCTGCTGCAAGTCTATCGAGAGGCTCGGGTGCCCCTTGCCGCTGTGCGCGTGCGCGGGGATGGGGCAGAGACTTTGCAGGCGCGCGCCGTTCTGTCTTGCCTCGGGGCAGTAGCGCAGGTAGAAGGCGCGGTAGTCGATGCAGCGCTTGACCTCGTCGCGCAGCTCGCGCAGCTCTTCGGGCGCTCCGCCGTCCGTCCTCATACTCAAGAAGTTAATCGGCGGCGGCCGAAATGTGAAGAGACAAGTGACATGGCGAAGTCAAGATGAACCACAGAGACACAGAGGCACAGCTAGAACATAGCCAGTTTTAGCTGTGCCTCTGTGTCTCTGTGGTTCAATCCCGCCTGACCGACTTCAACTTGCCCAACCTTTCGGCGCGAGCTAACATCTACGCACAGCGGTATCTTTTCAAACCTTTGGAGAAGTAAGAACTCAATGCACAATCAAAATTTAAGAAGCCGCGGCCTGAAGGTCGTCTGCGCGCTGCTGCTGCTCGCAGTCTGCTCCGGCGTGGCCCTCGCACAGCTCGGCGGCTTGGGCGGCCTCGGCGACAAGTTGAAGAAGAAGACCCCGAACCTGCTCGGCGACAAGCAGCCGATCACCACGAGCCTCCCCGACGCCAGGTGGGGCGACTCCTCGAAGGACGGCTTCACGCCGCGCGAGGCCAGGCGTAGCTTGATGACCTTGCAGCGCACGCCCAACGGCGGCTTCGTCCTGCAACCCGGCTACTACGAGTTTCAGGATCAGAGCTACTGTCTCAAGGCCGGCACGCACGGCCCCGGCGACGGCGACGGCTATCTCTACGCGCCGCCGAAAGGCCCGGCCGAAGACGCCGTGATGACCATTGTCCGCAACTCGGTCAACCGCCCTGAGATTCCGCAGCAGAAGATTCAGCAGCTCCTGTGGGCCATCATTGCGCGCGCCAAGTTTGAAGACCTACAGGGCGACATCAAGTCCGTCGCCTCGCAACTGCTCACGCCGCGCCAGCTCGCGGGACTGAACCGCAGCGCGCTCGACGCGCTCTCGGGCAACGCCCTGACCGACGCGCTCGGCGGCGTCCCCGAACCGCTCCGCCAGATCGCGCAGGCCGAGGCAGACCTCCGGCGGATGCTGACGACGCCCGGCGCCTCCTTCGCCGAGATGGAGCGCGTCGCCGTGCTCTCGGGCAACGCTCCTCTGGGCCCGGGTAGCCAGCAGGTGCCTTCGGGTCGCTGGTCGGTGCATCCGGACGGCTACTACGTGCGCTACCTCCCCTCGGGCTACAGCTCGACGCGCGTGGAGATTTGGGTGCCGCAGGGCAGCCCGTCCGTCGGCAAGGAGTACGACCCGGCGACGCACATCGCCGTCCCCGGCAACACCGCGCGCCAGCGCCTCATCCAGTCCGGCCGCCCGCAGCAGGCGCACTAGTCCCGGCCGTAAAAAACTAAACCACCGAGACAGAGAGGCACAGCCAAAACATTTTAGCTGTGCCTCTCTGTCTCGGTGGTTTAGTTTTACTTAGTCGGCCCCGGCGTTGCGTTCGGCGTTGGCGGCGGCGAAGGCGCGACGGCGCAACTCGCGCGCGGCGTCCTCTTCGGGGTGGCGCTCGCGGTACTCGGCCCACAAACGGCAGACCTTCAGGCGGTACTCGATCAGTTCCCTGCTCACGTTGAAGTTGCGCGACATCTCGATGGAAGTCCGGTTCTGCTTCATCAGACGCCGCAGCCCCGCGAACGGCACGAGCGCCGCCGCGCCCACGGCGTACGCGGCCTCCTCGTCGGCCTCGTTGTAGTCGCGCGCGACCGTCTTTCCCTGCTTGTTCTGCGCCACAATCGACAGGCGGTTCGCCTTGTGCCCGAGGAAGACGTGGCAGACCTCCTCCATCAGCGTCGCGTTGTTCCGCGCCTTCCCGTGCTTCGGGTTCAGAATAATCAGCCGCCAGCCGTTCGGCAAAGCCCTCGACGAAGTCCCCCCCGACCAATCATTCACGCCCACCCCCAGAAGGTGCTCCCGCGTCTCTTCCGAGAGCCCCGCGATCTCGTCGAAGTTGATCACCATCAACCTCGCGAAGTAGGCCAGCTCGAACGGGTCCAACGCCTCGTCCTCTCGACGCAGCCCCGCGAAGTCGCGCAACCCCAGAGCGCGCACCTCATACTGTCTCCCCTTAAAAGTCGGCGGCAGGTTCTCTGTATCCACGGCTCAAATTATACCTGCACCGCTGCGCTTTTCCCCTACCGTCTTACGCCTCGCCCCCGTGTGCAGCGGCTGCACGCTTCTGCAACTCCTCGGGCGGCACGTCCTCGACGTGCGTGGCGACGTACCAGGCGTAGCCGAAGGGGTCTTCCACGCCGCCCGTCCGGTCACCGTAGAACTGATCCGCGACCGGCCTCGTCAACTTTGCGCCAGCCTCGACCGCCTGACTGACAACCGCGTCCACATCTTCCACGTACAGCATGAGACTTATCGGAGAACCGCCGATTGACCGCGGACTCCGCGCGCCAATCTCCGGGTGCTCGTCGGCGAGCATCACGTGCGAGTTGCCGATCTTGATTTCGGCGTGCCCGACGCGCCCGTCCGGCCCCTCCATGCGAAACACCTCCGCCGCGGCGAACGCCTGCTTATAAAACTCAATCGCGCGCGCCGCACCGTCAAATATCAGATACGGCGTCACGCTGTGATAACCGTCCGGGATGGGTTTTACCTTCTCAGGCATGTTCATCTCCTTTTGCTGAAAATAAGGAAGGGGCGCTCAACCCGCCTGAGTCGAACGCCCCTTGCATAGAACTTCTGAGCCTGACTTCCCTGCCGCTACTTCCGACCCCTGCGGGCGCGGGCGTCGGTGCCGGGCGCGCTGAACTGCTGGTAGGCGACGCGGAAGAGTTCGGAGAGGGCTTTGGCCGTCTCGGGCGTCAGGTTGCGGTCGGCGCGCAGGTGCGCCTCGACGATGTCGGGCGTGGCCTCGTGCGGGAAGTAGACGACGGCCGAGTTGTCCGTCCCCTCCTCGGTCTGGCGCGTCCCCATGACGCGCTCCATGGGCATGTCGAGCCAGCCCGTCAGGCGCGCGATGTTGTCGGCGTCGGGCTTGCCCGTGCCGTTCTCGATGCGCGAGAGCGTCGAGGCCGAGACCTTCGTCTCGTCGGCCACATCCCTCAGACTCAAACCCAACTCCTCGCGCTTGCGGCGGATGGCGCGGCCCAGCTCGACCGTGTTGACTAAACTCTTCGATTGATCTGCCATATTCGGCCTCCTTCGGGGCTTCACCGGACGGCCCTACACGAACCCGGCGCCCACCTTTGCAACCCCAACATAGCACAAGAAAATTTCCTGCGCAAGACCTTGTTTTATGCTTGCAACAAACCGGGAACGGTGGTACACTGTTTCACGTATGAAACAGAGCGTTGCAGCAAACATGCGGCGGCTCTGAGACTGAAGGAGTGAAACAGAAGGTGAGCGACGTGATCTGGGAGACATTCGACGGCCTGTTCAAGACCCTGCACCGGCAGGGGCGGCGCGTCGAGGAGTTGGAGGCGCGGGTCGTCGAGCTTGAGCGTCGCTTGCAGGAGCGCGCCGGGTTCACCTCGCAGACCGAAGCGGCCGAACGCATCAAGCAGATGCCGACCGAGAAGGCCGCCTGAAGAGTTTCCGACAGGTTCGGACGGAGGATTTTGAAGCCATGACTGCCGTACTCGACAAGAAAGCTTTGATGCGCGACAAGCGCGCGCAGGGCATCGCCGCGATGGGGTTGGTGAACCGTGAGGGCGACCGCTTCCGCGTGACCACGCCGACCCTGCGTGGGCGGCGTGCCTCCTACGAGGTCTGGCGCGACGAAGCGGGGCACGTGCGCTGCACCTGCCTTGAGTTCGAGGAGCAGTCGGCCGTGGACGCGCGCTACCGCTGCGAGCACATCCTCGCCGTCAAGCACGCCGTCCTGGCCAAGAACACGGAGGCCGCGGCCAAGCAGCAGGCGGCCCCGAAGGCAGACGCCCCGCAGGCGCAGGGCGCGACTCCCGAGAACGTTGTTGCGGCGGAGACGCCCAACACTTTGACGCAAACCGCATCCGAGAAGCTCGGCGAGGCTGCCGCGGAGGCCACACTAAGGGCTCCGCGCAAAGCGCCGCGCTTCGTACGGGAGCAGAACGAGCAGCCGGAAGTCAGGTCGGAGGTCGAGTTTATTGCCCCGGCCGCGACTCCTCAGCGTTCGCTCGCGGAACACGAAGAGACAGAGGAGCTAGAGATGACGAAGAAAGCAACCGCACACGTTCAGAAGACGGAAGAGGAGCAGGACTTCATCACCGCCGAAGAGTACGAGCAGCAGGCGTCGGCGCCGGTCGTGCCGCTCTCGTTCGCCAAGACTTTGAGCACCTTGAAGCAGCCCGTCGAGCCGCGCCTCATCAAGACGCGCGAGGGCTGGCGCGACCGCAACGGCAACCAGCACATGGTTGAGTACGTCGAGTGGCACACGGTCGCAGACATCCTCGACCGCGTCGCCCCGACCTGGTCGCACGCCGTCCGCGGCATCGTCCAGATCGGCGAGATGGTCGCCGTCACCTGCGCCATCACCATCGACGGCGTCACGCGCGAAGGCGTCGGCACGGGTAACGCCGACAACGAGACCGGCATCAAGAAGGCCGAGCACGACGCTCTGAAGCGCGCCGCCATCAAGTTCGGCATCGCGCGTGAACTCTACCAGCGCGAGTCGGAGGTCATCGAGCGCGAGGGCGCGGGGCCGCAGCCCGGCGAGTTCCCCAAAGACCCGCTCGCCAAGTCGATGGCCGACCTCGTCACGCCGAAGCAGCTCGGCATGATTCGCGCGCTTGCGCGCGAGGCGGGCGTTGACCCCGACGAGGAGAGCCAAGCCGTGATGCGCGTCCGCACCGAGGAGCTTTCGAAGCGCGCCGCTTCGAGCTTCATCGACCACCTCAAGGGCTTGCAGAACCAGCAGACCTTTGAAGTGCGCCGCGCCAGCTAAGTGAGCAGTGAGGGGTGAGCAGTCGGCCGTCTCGGAAGCGAACTGCTCACCGTCTCAAGCATCTAAATACTGCTTACTGGCAAGGGGGTTTAAAGAAGATGACAACCGAAGAGTTGATCGAGCAGATGAAGCCGCTCACGCTTGAGCTGGACTACGCCGACGAGGCGTTAGAGCGCGAGCGCATCGAGGCGGCGCAGGCTGAAGTAGCCGAGGGCGAGCAGGCCGAGCAGCGGACGAAGAAGGAGCAGATCGTCTCGCTCTTCGAGTCGGGCACGAGGGACATCGCGGAGATCGTGAGGCGTGTGAAAGCGCGGCCCTCCTACGTCGCGCAGGTCTTGCAGCATGCAGGGCATCTGGACGGCTACTTCGACCTCTACACGACTACGGGGCGCGAGCAGAACGTCTACACGCGCTACTTCCGCAACGTGCTCCACTTCCGCAACGTCGAGGCGGCGCGCGAGAGTGTCGCGCGCATCGACCGGCTCTACAACTATTTCGAGCGGCTCGGCGACCGCGCCGGCCAGCACCAGGCGATGATCCTGGCGCTCACGGGCAAGAACCGCGCGCGCTGGTCGGGGAAGACCGAGGAGTCGCAAATCTTCAGCGACTGGCTCGCCGCGCACTGACCGCGGCGCCGTGCCGACTCTTTTAAGTGAATGGCCCGACGCTTTAAGGGCCGAGCAGCTTTAAGAAGGAACCTATTAGCGGAACGATGAAGTCTGAACGCCGAACGACGAACTGAAAGACAGAAGTTTTTAAGTCCGCGTTCGGTGTTCAGACTTCATCGTTTCCATCAACGAACAAGGGGTGGGTTTGAAGGTGAGTTTTCAAGTGTTTGAGGGCTCACCTTCATATTTTCACACGCGCACCGCGCGTTTCATGTAGGCTTCCGCGTCGGCAAACTTAAGCCCTTCTGTCTCTTCGGGCGCGACTCGCACGCGTCCGGCCGGAGCGCCGCACAAGACCTATCAGCGGCCCTCGCTTTTCCGGCCATCGGGGACGTTCCGTGGGCGCTCCGCGCGGGTTCAGACAGTTTCGTTTCGTCTTTGTAACCTCGCTCGTACAGGTTCTACTAAACCAACGCTTCAGAGGAGACATAGTCATGTCCGAACAGACGATGCCCGCGAACGGGTCTTTCTGCTGGAACGAGCTTTCGACCACCGACGACGCTGCCGCCATCAAGTTCTACACAGAGCTGCTTGGGTGGGAAGTTAAGAGTTCCAATATGCCCCCATGCGAAGGGTCGGAGGCGGCGGCGCCGATGGTCTATAACGAGATCGTCGTTGACGGCAAGCACGTCGGCGGTATCTTCAAGATGGGGCCGGAGTTCGGCCAGATACCTTCGCACTGGATGCCCTACGTCGCCGTGGAGGACGTGGACGCGAAGGCCGCGCAGGTCGCGGAGCTGGGCGGCAAGGTCTGCGTCCCGCCGACCGACATCCCCAACACCGGCCGCTTCTGCGTCGTCAACGACCCGACGGGCGCCACCATCTCGCTCATCACGCTCAAGGGCGCGCACTCCTAAGAGCCGCCGCCGCCGCAAGCCCCCCCGCCCCGTAATTGCTTCCCCTGACGGAAAGGAGAAGGGTCACACATGAGAATCAACTACCCGGCCGTCGCCGCGTCGGCCGTCGCCTACTGGGTGCTCGGCGCCCTCTGGTACTCGCCTCTGCTCTTCGCGCGCCCCTTCATCGCGCTCAAGGGTTGGACGCCCGAACAGTTGGCCGCCATCGAGTCGCAGAGCCACGCCGCCGAGATCGGTCTGGCCTTCCTCACCTCGCTTCTGCTCGCCTACGTGCTCGCGCACTTCGTCAAGTTCACGGGGGCCGAGACGGCGTCCCACGGCGCGCTGACGGGCTTCTGGCTCTGGCTCGGCTTCGTCGTGACGACGAACCTTGAGACGGTCATCTTCGAGCAGCGCCCGCTCGGGCTCTATCTCATCAACAACGGCTACCACCTCGTCGGCATCCTCGGCATGGGCGCCCTGCTCGCCGTCTGGCGCCGCCGCGAGGCGCGCGTCCCCGCCTACCAGAGCTGACGTTTAGAGCAAGACGGACAGGTAAAAGGAGGATGAGAGGCAGCGTGACTCTCATCCTCCTTTTGCCTTCGCGCGCGGGGGCGCGGCATAATCGGCGGCGAAGCCTCCCGAACATTTGAAGAAGGTAGCTGACAAGGACGGGGTATGCCTGCGAAGAATGAAGACCTGCACGGCAACGTGCCGGACAAGTCGGACGTCGCGCTGCTGCTGATCGACGTGATCAACGACCTGGAGTTCGAGGGCGGCGCGAGCTTGCTCGAGCACGCGCTGCCGATGGCCGAGCGGATCTGCCGCGCTCAAGCGGCGCGCGAAGGAAGCGGGCGTCCCGGTCGATCTACGTCAACGACAACTTCGGCCGCTGGCAGTCGGACTTCAAGCACAGATCTCGAGCACTGCCTGCAAGGACGACGTGCGCGGCCGGCCGCTGGTCGAGTTGCTGCGGCCCGAGGATGACGATGACTACTTCGTCCTCAAGCCCAAGCACTCCGGCTTCTTCTCGACCACGCTCGACATCCTGCTCGACTACCTGCAGGCCCGGACGCTGATCCTGACCGGCGTCGACCGGCAACATCTGCGTCCTGTTCACCGCGCAACGACGCCTACATGCGCGACTTCAACCTCGTCGTCCCCGCCGACTGCGTCGCCTCGACCGACCCCGTCGAGAACGAGCACACGCTCAGGAAGATGGAGAGCCTGATGGACGCCGACATCCGCCCCTCGGCCGAGATCGACTTCGAGGCGCTCAAGCGCGCCCCCGCCCGCGAGGCCGAGCCCCGCCCCGAGCCAGAGCCGCAGCGTGCGGCGCACTGAAAGCCCTTCGGTATCCTAACGCCTACACTTCCCCTTGACGCCGGAGGCCGTGCGGCATTAGTTTTACACGCCGCCCGCACCCGGGGCGCGCGCCCGTACACAAGGCCGGTGGCGGCACGAAGGGTTTCGCCCAGACCGGCAAGATTGGCTTTTAAACAAACACCTCGCGGCAGTTGTCTCTCGACGGGCCGACCCGAAAGGCCCGCGACTTCCCCAAGGAGAAGAACCGAACCGATGAGAACCAAACTGATCTCCCTCTTCGCGCTCTGCGTCGCGCTGTGCCTCGGCATGCTTGCCTGTGGCGGCGCCGCCGACAACACGAACACCGCCACGACCAACGCCACGACCAACTCGACTACGAAGACGACCGCGTCGCCGGCCGCGTCGCCGGCCACCACCACCGCATCGCCCGCCAGCACCACGAGCGCGGCCGGCGATATCGGCGTGGCCGAGTGCGACGACTTCCTGAAGAAGTACGAGGCGTGCGTCAGCGGCAAGGTGCCGGCCGCCGCGCAGGCGACCTTCAAGTCCTCGATGGAGCAGTGGCGCACCTCCTGGAAGCAGTTGGCTGCGAACCCGCAGACCAAGTCCACGCTGGCGGCGGCCTGCAAGTCCTCGATGGATACGGCCAAGACCTCGCTCGCCTCCTACAACTGCACCTGGTAGGCGCCGAGTTACGACCGCACAGAAAAAGGCCCGGCGAGTCGGAAACTCGCCGGGCCTTTTCGTTCGGGCGCGTGCGGCGCCTGAAGCTTACTCCTCGAACGTTTTCGACTGCGGGTTGCGACCGCGCATGGCGGTGGCGGCGAGGTCGCGCGCACGCGGCAGCGAGTCGATGGCCTTCCCGACCTGCGGGTCATCGAGCATGAGCACCTGCGTCGCCTTGACCGAGCCGTAGGCGGCGGTCGTCAGGTCGTAGCGCAACTGGCGCGCGATGAACTCGCGTCCCTTGTCGAGCTGCGCTTCGGTGAGCTTCAGCTCCTCGCCGTAGTGGGCAACGGCGAACTCCTTGAACGCCTTGTAGACCTTGTCATCCACGACGAACGCCTCGGGCTCGACGTTGCGCTCGAACTCGGGCATCCCGCCGACCTTGAAACCCTGCGGCACGCCCGGCACGCGGCCGTTCACAGCCTCGCGCGCGAAGGCGAAGATCGGGTCGATGAGCCGCACCTGCTGCGCCGTGAGCGTGCGCGCCTTGATGGCCTCGTCGGGCGCGATGCCGCCGCCGCCGTAGATGGGGCGACCGGTGTCTGTGTGCGTCTCGTTGCCCTTCGGCTTCTCGACCTCGGCCTCTTCCTGCGTGCCATTGACGCGGCCGTAGATGTAGTCGTAGTAGCTCTGTTTCGAGTAGTCGCGCTGGATGAGCCGGCCCGAGGGCGTGTAGTACTTCGAGGTCGTCAGCGTGAGCGCCGTCCCGTACTCCAGCGGCATGATCGACTGAACGAGCCCCTTGCCGAAAGAGGTCTCGCCGATGATGAGCGCGCGGTCGTGGTCCTGCCACGCGCCGGCGACGATCTCACTGGCCGAGGCCGTGCCGCGGTTGACGAGCACGACGAGCGGCGTCGGGTCTGGCTTGCGGTTGTCGGAGCTGAGTTCGCGCTGCATGCCGCGGGTGCCGCGCCCCTTCTGCGTCAGGATGGTCTGCCCCTGCGCGAGGAACTGCTCGGCCACGATCTTGGCCTGGTCGAGGATGCCGCCGCCGTTGTTGCGCAGATCGACGACGAGCCCCTGCATCCCGTGCGAGCGGAGAGTACTGGAGGGCGGAGATGAACTCCTCGGCCGTCGTGTAGTTGAAGCCGCGCGTCATGTCGATGTAACCGACGCCGGGCTTGATGAAGTAGGCGTCGGGCACGGTCGGCTGCGGGACGGCGTCGCGCGTAATCTCGACCGTCTCCTTCTGGCCGTTCGAGGCGCGCTCGACCGAGACGCGCACCGTGGTGCCGCGCGGCCCGCGCAGCATGTCGCGCACCTCGCCCGACGCCTTGCCCTTGACGGGCTTGCCGTCGATCTCGGTGATCTTGTCACCGAAACGCAGGCCGGCGCGGTAGGCGGGCGTCGATTCGAAGGTGGCGAGGATGTAGGTGTCGGTGTTGCCCGCCATCTTGCGGTCGCCGATGGTGGCGCCGATGCCGTAGTACTCCGAGCGCCAGTCGGCGCGCTGCTCCTCAAACTCCTTCGCGTCGTAGAAGTTCGAGTGCGGGTCGAGCGTGCGCAGCATGCCGATGATCGACGACTTGAAGACATCGTCGTACTTCACCTTGCTGCCGTCAACGTGGTTGTCCTGGATGATGGTCAGCGCCTCGGCCACGTCGGCCTCAAGACCCTCGGTGGCGTCTGAGGGGCGCGGGCGGCGCGGGCGGGCGTTGGGCGACGCTGCGGTGCCGCCATCAGAAGGTGCAGCCGGGCGTCGTGCGCCGGGCGTTGCGGGCGGCTGCGCGCCGCTCTGCTGCGCGATGACGAAGGCCGGGAGCGAGACGGCAAGCAGGAGGAGCGTGGCGAGCGCGGTAGAGATTCTCTTTTTCACGGAGACAGACCCTCAGTTAAAACCCAAGATTCGAAGGGGCGCCGGGCGAGCCGTAGCGCGGCGCATAAACAAGCTGTGACTCCGCCCGTTCCGAAGGCAGGTCGGTGTAGTGTAATTGATGAGACCGCGGCCGGCAAGGTTGCAAACCGCCGGGGATGACCCACCCGCCTTGCGCCCGCCGCACGCCCCCCTTAGAATGCCTCCAAGCAGTTTGCCGACAGCAAAACAGCGAGTGACCGCCCCCGCGGGGCCAGTTCGCGGCCGGAGTCCCGCGCCGCGTTGAGGAGGTTTTGAGCAGCACTATGAGCAGCCCGAACGACCCCAGAGAGCCCGAAATCCTTGACCCCATCGACGACCTGATGATCCGCGAGCACGACGACGAGCAGGCGCACGGCGACCGCGCTCACGTCTCTTCGTCGGTGCGCGACATCGCCTCGCGCATCCCCGAGTCTTTGGCCTCCATCGGCCGCGACATCAGCCGCACGGTCGAGCGCGCGCTCTCGGCTAAGGACGACTACGTCGTCGCCGTCAAGGTCTCGCACGAGGCGCAGGAGCGGCTCGAACAGTTGGTGCAGGCCGGCGTCTTCCGCAGCCGCGCCGACGCCGCCGCCTTCCTCATCGACGAGGGCATCAAGGCGCAGACCGCACTCTTTGAACGCGTCTCGCTCAAGCTCTCCGAGATTGAGCGCCTCCGCGCCGAGCTGCGCGGGATGATTACTAAGCCGGAATGATGAAGGATAAAGGCGGAATGATGAATTAGGAGCTGTCTTCCATTCATCATTCCGCCTTCATCGTTTCCCAGGGGGTTATTTAACTTGTCCACAGCCAAGCTGCCGCAGGCTCCCGTCGAGATTTACACTTTGGGGAATGGCCTGCGGGTCGTTTTGAGCGAAGACCATTCGGTGCCGGTCGTGTCGGTCGCCGTCTACTACGATGTCGGCTCGCGCAACGAACGCGAGGGGCGGACGGGCTTCGCGCACCTCTTCGAGCACATGATGTTCCAGGGCTCGGAGAACGTGCCGAAGGCCGGCCACTTCCAATACATCTTCAACAACGGCGGCACGATGAACGGGACGACCTCCTCGGAGCGCACCAACTACTTCGAGACGCTTCCCAGCAGCCAGTTGCCGCTCGCGCTCTGGTTGGAGTCCGACCGGATGCGCTCGCTACGTGTAACGCAGGAGAACCTCGACAACCAGCGCGAGGCCGTCAAGGAGGAGAAGCGGCTCTCCTACGACAACCGCCCCTACTCAAACGCCTTCCTGCGCCTGAACGAGCTGGTCTACAAGAACCCGCGTAACGCGCACTCGACCATCGGCTCGATGGAAGACCTCGACGCCGCGACGGTCGAGGACGTGCAGGAGTTCTTCCGCATCTACTACGCGCCGAACAACGCCGTCCTCACCATCTGCGGCGACTTCGACTCCGACGAGGCGCGCTCTCTCGTCGAGAAGTATTTCGCCTCCATCCCTTCGCAGCCCGCGCCGCCGCCCGTGGACGTGTCTGAGCCGGAGGAGGTCGCGGCGCGTTCGGAACTCTACCGCGACCCGTTCGCGCAGCTCCCGGCCATCATGCTCGGCTGGAAGGTGCCCGCGCGGCGCACGCCCGACTTCTACGCGCTCTCGCTCGGCTCAGACCTGCTGCTCGACGGCGACAGCTCGCGCCTCTACCAGCGTCTCGTCAAGGACGAGGAGTCGGTCGTCGGCATCCAGGGCGGCATGGGCGAGCGACGCGGGCCTTCGACCCTGTTCATCTTCGCCATCCCGAAGCCCGGCCACACGACCGAGGCCATCCGCGCGACGATTCAGGAAGAGGTCGCGCGGCTCGGGACGGAAGGCCCGACACCCGAGGAGATGGAGAAGCTGCGCAACACGCTCCTCAACGACGCCGTGCGGAGCCGCCAGTCCACGCTCTTCCGCGCGCAGCGCCTCGCCGAGTACACGCTCTACGACGGCGACCCGTACCACTTCAATAACGAGCTTGAGCGTTACCTCGCCGTCACTCCTGAACGGATACGCGAGACCGTCAACCGCTACTTGCTCACCGACAACCACTCCGTCATGGAGGTCGTCCCCGCGCACGCGGCCGACCAGACGCAAGAGCCCGCGCCGGCCGAGCTGACGCCGACCAACGTGCCCGATGAGCCCGGCGCCCCTCCGCCGCAGGTTCCCGCGCCCCCGCCCGCGGAGCCCGCTCCCCCGACCGAACCCCCGCAGCCCGCCGCCGACCCGGCCGCCGCGCTGCAACAGGAGCAGGCATCCCCGGCGAATGAATGAAAGGACAGTGATTAAGAGCGTGAACCGTGAACCTTAAACCGTGACAAGATGGAACCGGTTTTATCTCGTCACGATTTACAGTCCACGGCTCGCGGCTCTTATCACCAGTGAATCAACTTTGAGTGCTAACGATATAGAAGATTTCCGCCGCCAGCCGCCCGCGCCGCTGCCGGTGCGCCCGCTGAACCTGCCCGAGCCCTCGGAGACTCAGCTCGCCAACGGCCTGCGCGTCGTCGTCGTCGAGCAGCGTCGGCTCCCGCTCGTCAGCTTCCGCCTCGCCTTCCGCTCGGGCGACTCGTCCGACCCTTTAGACCTGCCCGGCCTGACCGACGTGATGACGGACATGCTGGTCGAGGGCACCGACTCGCGCACCTCGCGCCAGATTGCCGAGGAGGTCGCGCGCTACGGCGCGACGCTCACGGCCGGCGCCTCCTCAGACTATCTGACCGTCGCCGCCTCTTCGCTCGCCGCCTACGCTGACGAGGTGCTCGAACTGCTCGCCGACGTGACGCTGCGGCCCACCTTCCCCGAAGGCGAGCTGGCGCTCGCCAAGGCCAACGCGCAGCAGAACCTGATCGCGCAGCGCGCGCAGCCCTCGTTCCTCGCCTCCGAGGCCATCGCGCGCGTCCTCTTCGGCCAGCACCCTTACGCCGTCGTCGCCTCCTCGCCCGAAGGCATCGAGGCCATCAGCCGCGAACAGATCGTCCGGCACCACCGACAGCTTATCGTGCCGAACAACGCCGTGCTGCTCGTCGCCGGGGACGTGAACCGCGAGCACATCGTCGCCGGGGTCGAGAGGCTCTTCGGCGGCTGGGCGCAGGGCGAGGTCAACGCGCCGCAGTTCCCCGCCCCGCCCGAGAGGGACGAGCGCGTGGCCTACCTCGTGAACCGTCCGGGCTCGGCGCAGACCAACATCCTCGTCGCCAACACGGCCATCAAGCGCACCGACCCCGAGTACTTCCCCGTGCTCGTCATGCACACCATCCTCGGCGGCAACGCCTCGGCGCGGCTCTTCATGAATCTGCGCGAGGAGAAGGGCTACACCTACGGCGCCTACTCGCAGCTCGACGCGCGGCGCTTCGCCGGCTCCTTCCGCGCGACGACCGAGGTGCGGGGCGAGGTGACGGGCCTCTCGCTCAAAGAGATTTTTTACGAGCTTGACCGCATCCGCGACGAGGACGTATCCGACAAGGAGCTTTCGGACGCGAAGACCTATCTGACCGGCATCTTTCCCATCCGGCTTGAGACGCAGGAGGGGCTCGTCGATCAACTCGTCCAGATACGCGTGCACGACCTCGCGCCCGACTACCTCGAAACCTATCGCGAGCAGATTCAGCGCGTGACGAAGGAGGACGTGCGCCGCGTCGCCCGCCGCAACGTGACGCCCGAGCGTGCGGCCGTCGTCGTCGTCGGCGACGGCGCGCAGATACGCGAGCAGATTGCGCCCTACGTCACGCGCGTCGAGGAGTTCGTCGGGGCGCGCGGCGGCGCGGCCGGCGCGTGAGTTTTCGACACCACGACTTTCAACAGACTTAACATTCGACAGGGGGGAGATGACTTTTATGAATCTGGTTGGGACATGGAATCTTGAGGTGGCCACGCCCTTCGGCAAGCACCCGGCGACGCTCGTCTTCGAGGGCACGGGCGGCGCGCTCACCGCACACATCACATCGCGGCTCGGGGATGCGCCGCTCGAATCCCTGACCGTCACGCACAACGGCTTCGACGCGCGCGTCACGATGGACTTTCAGGGCAAGCCCTACGCCGCCGGCATCAAGGGACAGGTTGAGGACGACTCCATCAACGGCACCATCAAGGTCAACCTCCCCATCGCGCCCGCCATCAAGTACACCGGCACCCGCGCCGGTTGAAAGTCAGGAGTCAGTAGCCAGTAGAAATCCCTTCTTCCTACTGGCTACTGACTCCTGGCTACTGTCTACTCTTCCTGTTGCTGTCGCGGCCCAATCTGAGTATGATTCCAACGCCGATGCGACACTGCGCCAGTCCCCATTTCCGACCGCTCGACTCCCGCGCGAACCTCTTTGCGGACTAGCCGCGCTCTCCTCTCTCGTCCACACACCTCGCTGAACTACCCGCCCTCGCTGAACTCAAAGAGGAGATTCATCATGTCCGCAATCACCGAAGTTAAAAGGCCCGAGATCAAGACCGAACTGCCCGGCCCGAATGGCAGGGAGATAGTCGAGGCCGACGCACGCTGGCTCACGCCCTCTTACCCGCGCCCCGACTATAAGCTCGTCGTCGAGCGCGCCTCCGGCGTCTGGGTCGAGGACGTGGACGGCAACACGTTCCTCGACTGCAACGCAGGCGTCGCCGTCTGCTCGACCGGCCACTGCCACCCCGAGGTCGTCCGCGCGATTCAGGAGCAGGCGGCGCGCCTCATACACATGTGCGGCACCGACTACTACTACCGCCACATGCCCGACCTCGCGCGCAAGCTCGAAGAGATCGTCCCCGTCCCCGGCCCCACCCGCACGCACTTCGCCAACAGCGGGACCGAGGCCGTCGAGACGGCGCTCAAGCTCGCCATGCACGCCACGGGGCGCGAGAAGTTCATCGCCTTCTTCAACAGCTTCCACGGCCGCACGCTCGGGAGTCTTTCACTCACCTCTTCAAAGGCCGCGCAGCGCCGCGGCTTCAAGCGTTCGGCGCTCGACGTGACGCACGTCCCCTACCCGAACGTCTTCCGCCACCCCTTCACCGGCGAGCAGTCGGACGCCGAGACCGTCTCGCGCGCCTGCCTCGACTGGATCGAGAAGCGCCTCTTCCTGACGACGACGCCGCCCGACGAGGTCGCCGGCATCGTCGTCGAGGCTGTGCAGGGCGAGGGCGGCTACGTCCCCGCGCCGCGCGAGTTCTTGCACGGACTTCGCCGCATCTGCGACGAGCACGGCATCCTCCTTATCGTGGATGAGGTGCAGTCGGGCTTCGGCCGCACCGGCAAGATGTTCGCGTGTGAGCATTACAACTTGAGGCCGGACATCATCACGCTGGCGAAGGGCATCGCTTCGGGGCTGCCGATGGGCGCGTGCGTGGCGCGGGCCGAGCTGATGGACTGGAAGCCGGGCGCGCACGCCTCGACCTTCGGCGGCAACCCCGTCGCCATCGCCGCCGCGCTCAAGACGATTGAGTTGTTGGAGGGCGGGCTCGTCGCCAACTCGGCCGAAGTCGGCGACTACCTGCAAGCGGGCCTGCGCCGCTTGATGTCGAGGCACGACTGCATCGGCGACGTGCGTGGTTTCGGGCTGATGGTCGGCTGTGAGTTCGTGCGCGGCGGCGGCTCGCGCGAGGCGGCGCCGGAACTGCGCGACCGCGTCGAGATGGAATGCTACAAGCGTGGCCTCATCGTCCTCGGGTGCGGCTACAACACCATCCGCTGGTCGCCCCCGCTCACGCTCACGCGCGAGAACGTGGATGTGGCCCTCGAAATCTTCGACGCGGCGATCACGGCCGCGCGTCAGTAGGCATAAAGCAGTAGGCAGTCAGGAAAAGAAAGTGCCGGAAAGAGTCGTGGGCGGCGAGGTTTATTACTCGCCGCCCACGACTCTTTCGCGCAGTCTCATTCTCTTTAGGGAGCTTGCATCGAGAAAGGCTTCCTGCCTTTCAACTGCCTACTACCATTTGCCGACTGCCTACTGCTCTTCCCCATTTGACTTAAGCCACCGTCATCTTTAAAGTTACGCGTCGGTCACCGACCTTCCCGGCGCGGCCTCGACCGGACTGTTACATGCGGCACGTCGTCCGCACCCCTACACGGAATCCCGGTTTCTTCTTTCTTCAGGATGAAATACTGACTATGCGTTACCCCAGGAAATGGCAGCTGGCATTCGTGTGCCTGCTCGCGCTCGGACTTCTCCCCTTCGCGCCCGCGCCGCGCGGCACCGCGCAGGCGCCCACTTACACGGTCACAGACCTCAACACGCTCGGCGGCGCACAGAGCAGGGCTTTAGGGCTCGACGCGTGCGGCCGTGTGGTCGGCGAGTCGCAGGCCGTGGCGGGTGCTTCGGCCCCCTTCCGCCCGTTCTACTGGAACAACGGGACGATGACTGACCTCGGGACGCTCGGCGGGCCGACGGGGACGGCGACGGCCGTCAACCAGAGCGGCACCGTCGCCGGCTCCTCGACGACGGCGGGCGGCTCGCAGCACCCCTTCATCAGGCCCGCGGCCGGCCCTTTGCAAGACATCGGCACGCTCGGCGGCCCCAGCGCCGAGGCGCATGACATCAACGCCTCGGGGCAGGTCGTCGGCGTGTCGGAGGAGAACGGCGGCATTCAGGATCGCGCCTTCATCTGGCAACCGGGCGTCGGCATGCAGGGGCTGGGGGCGACGTGGGGCACGCCCATCCGCGCCTTCGGCATCAACGACGCCGGGCAGATAGCGGGCACCGCCAATCACAACACCTCGGGCACGCACGCCTTCGTCACCATCGGCGGCGAGGCGAAAGACCTCGGCACGCTCGGCGGCGGCGTCAGCATCGCGACCGAGGTCAACGACCTCGGCGAGGTCTCGGGCTACTCCTACATCACTATCCCGCCGAACACCATCACGCAGTTCTTCCACGCCTTCCGCTGGAAGGACGCCAACGGCAACAACCAGTCCGACGCTGGTGAGATGCTCGACCTCGGCGTGCTCTCCGGCGACAAGAACAGCTACGCGCACGACCTCAATAACAGCGGCGTGGTCGTCGGCTACTCGGAGACCGGGGCGGCGGGCGACGCCAACGTGACGCGCGCCTTCATCTGGACGAGCGCGGACGGACTCCGCGACCTCAACACCGTCGCGGCGGGCACCGGCTGGACGTTCCGCGAGGCGCGCGGCATCAACAACCGCGGGCAGATCGTCGGCGTCGGCGTCAACCCCGGCGGCCAAGTCCATGCCTTCCTGCTCACGCCGTCCAACGTCGGCCCTTCGCCCTGCGACGCGACGCCGACGCCCGTGCCCAACGCCACCCCGATAGCTAACCCGGGCGGCCCCTACACCGGTCAGACCGGTCAGGCCGTGCAGTTCAACGGCTCCGGCTCGTCCGACTCCGACGGTACCATCACCTCGTATAGCTGGGACTTCGGCGACGGCTCCGCGCCCGGCACGGGCGCCACGCCGACGCACACCTATGCCGCGGCCAACACCTACACCGTCACGCTGACCGTGACGGATGACGACAGTGCCACGGCCTCGGCCTCGACGACGGCGACCATCTCCGTCGGGCCGGTGACAGCCGGGTTGCAGTACTACCCGCTGGCACACCCCGTCCGCCTGCTCGACACCCGCGCCGGCGCCACGGCCTGCTTCACGCCCGGCGCGCCGCTCGCCGCCAACGCCTCTCGCACGCAGGCCGCCGTGGGCACTTGTGACGGGCTTGTCATTCCGGCCACCGCGAAGGCGATTGTCGGCAACGCGACGGTCGTCGCGCCCCCGGCCTCCGGCCACATCACGCTCTACCCTTCGGACGCCGCGCTCCCCACCGCGTCGAACCTCAACTACGTCGCCGGGCAGATTGTGCCCAACGCCATCACCGTCGGCCTGAGTGCCGCCGGGGCTTTCAACATCTTCACGCCGACGAGCACACACTTCATCGTGGACGTAGCCGGCTACTACGCGCCGCCGGGTCAGGGCGGGCTCTACTATCACCCGCTGCCCCGCCCCGTGAGGCTGCTCGACACGCGACCCGGCGCCACGGCCTGCGACGCGCCCGGTGCGCCGCTCGCCGCCAACGCCTCCCGGACGGAGACGGCCCGCACCACGTGCAATGGCGTCATCATTCCGAACGACGCGCAGGCCGTCGTCGGCAACGCCACCGTCGTCACGCCACCCGCAGGCGGCTTCATCACGCTCTATCCGTCGGGCGCGGCCCTGCCCACGGTCTCGAACCTCAACTATACGGCGGGGCAGATTATCCCGAATGCTTTCACGGTGACGGTGGGCTCGGACGGCGCCTTCAATATCTTCACGCCGACTCAAACCCACTTCATCGCGGACATCACGGGCTACTACAGCGCCTCGGCAGCGCCGGACTCGAACGGAGTGGCGGGACTGCTCTTCTACCCGCTCTCGGCCCCGGCCCGTCTGCTCGACACGCGGGCGGGGGCGACGGCCTGCTTCACGCCGGGAGCACCGCTCACGGCCAACAGCGTGCGGACGCAGCAAGCACGCGGGGCCTGCGCCGGTTCGACCGTGCCGGTGTCGGCGCTGGCCGTCCTCGGCAACGCGACGGTGGTGTCGCCCTCAGCCGACGGCTACATCATCCTGTATCCGAACGGGGCGGCGCAGCCAGTGGTCTCTAACCTGAACTACCTTGCGGGGCAGATCATCCCGAACGCATTCAACGTGACGGTGGGCGGCGACGGTGCCTTCAACATCTTCACGCCGTCGCAGACGCACTTCATCGTCGATATGTCCGGCTACTTCGCGCCCTGAGGTTGCGAAGGGAGAAGGCGTAAAAGCGGAAGGGGAAGGGGCGGCATGAATGCTCCCCTTCCCCTTCCGCTTTTACGGCCGGCACTTCTTTTAAAAACGCTGCGTGACTCCCCTGATGAGACGGACGGTGTCGCGTGCGATGAGTAGCTCTTCGTCGGTGGGAATGACGTAGACGGCGAGGCGCGAGCCCTCGCGGCTGATGAGACCCTCGCGGCGCGCCGTCGTCGCCTCGTTGGCCGCGGGGTCAAGCTCGACGCCCATCCACCCGAGCCCTTCGCAGACGCGCGCGCGCACCCCGGCCGAGTTCTCGCCGATGCCGCCCGTGAAGACCAGAGCGTCCGCGCCGCCCATCGCCGCGAGATAAGCGCCCACGTACTTGCGCACACGGTAGCAGAAGATGTCCACGGCGAGTCCTGCGCGCCGGTCGCCCGACTCGCGCTGCTCGTCGAGCAACTCGCGCATGTCGTTCGTCAGTCCCGAAATTCCAAGCAGCCCCGACTGCTTGTTTAAGACCGACTCAACCTCCTGCGCCGAGAGCCCCTCCTTCGCACCGACGAAGTCGATGATGGCCGGGTCGATGTCGCCCGAGCGCGTCCCCATCACTAAGCCTTCGAGCGGCGTCATCCCCATCGAAGTGTCTACCGAGTCGCCGCCGCGGATGGCCGCCGCCGAGCAGCCGTTGCCGAGGTGGAGCGTGATGATGTTCGTCTGCTCGCGGGGGAGGCCGCGCAAGCGTCGATAGCGGTAAGCGACGTAGCGGTGCGACGTGCCGTGGAAGCCGTAACGGCGCACGCGGTAACGCCTGTACCACTGATACGGAAGCGCGTAGAGGTATGCGTGCGGCGGGAGCGTCTGGTGGAAGGCCGTGTCGAAGACCGCGCCCTGCGGCAGCCCCGGGCCGAAGACTTCGCGCGCGGCCTGTATGCCGCGAATGTTGCCGGGATTGTGCAGCGGTGCGAGGTCGATGCAGTCCTCGATGCCGCGCAGCACGTCATCGTCGATGAGGACGGAGTGTGTGAACCGCTCGCCGCCGTGGACGACGCGGTGCCCGACGGCGTGGATGTCTCCGACACTCTTGACCTCTTCAATCCCCGAGTCGGCCGAAGTGACCCAGCGGATGATGGTCTCGACGGCCGCGCGCATGTCGCGCACCGGAGCGGTCGAGCGCCGCGCCTCGTCGCCCCGCGCACGGAACGTGATGATGGCCTCGCCGCCGATGCGCTCGACGACTCCGCCCGCCAGATGCTCGTCCGCGTCCCGCGCGATGTGGTCGAGGTCGGTCGCGATCAACTGAAACTTCGCGGTCGAGCTGCCGCAGTTCAAGACAAGTACGTTCATGATTGGTGAATAGTAAATGGTAAATAGTGAATGGCAAAAGCCGGCTAAGATGTGAAGCCGTCCTGACTATTCACCATTTACTACTCACCATTTACTATTCACCCTAGAGATGTCGGAGGAAGGCTTCGGGGTTGTTGAGGAAGTCACGTGTGAGCGAGACGTGCTCGACCTCTTCGTAGGGGACGCGGCGGATAGGGACGTGGTCGAAGCTGAAGATGTCGGCGCCGGGCAGCGCCATCAGGATCGGCGAGTGTGTGGCGACGACGAACTGCGAGTTCTGCTCCGTCATCCCTTTGAGCATCGCGAGCAGCGCAAGTTGGCGCTGCGGCGAGAGCGGCGCCTCGGGCTCGTCGAGCAGATAGAGGCCGCCCGGGACGAAGCGCGACTGGAAGAGGTTGAGGAAGCTCTCGCCGTGCGAGCGCGCGTCGGCGTCTTCGCCGTAGCGTGCGGTGAGCGCGCGCCGCTGCCCGCGCACGACGCCCTGCGCGAGCCGCAGCCCGTAACCTTTGAGCCCTTCGCGCTCGAACTCGCCCGCCATCTCCTCCAGCTCCGCGCTCGTCTGGTTGACGCGCCGTGTGAAGTTGAAGAAGTCTTCGGCGCGGAGGAAGAAGCCGCGGTGCGTGCGCTTCGACCACGTCAGTTTCAACTGCGCCGCCAGCGCCCGCGCGTGCCCCAGCGTCTTGTCCGCGCGTACGTCTTCGCCGCCCACCACGACCGAGCCGATGCCCGCCGCTAAGGCTTCGAGCAGCGTAGACTTCCCCGACCCGTTCTCGCCGACGAGGAACGTCACGGGGCTGCGGAACTTTATCTCTTTGAACTTGCGGACGACCGGCAGCGCGAACGGGAAGCCTTCCAGTTCCCTCGCCGCCGGCCTGATGTTGATGGAGCGCAGATGAATCATCTCGTGATGTCCGGTTCGTTCCCTTACTTCAGGACGGTTCGGCGAGCCTGCGCGCCGCGTCGAGGAGGCGCGCGCGCAACACCTCCTCGTCGAGCGTCGTGACGCGGCCGTCGCGGAAGACCTCGCGGCCGGCGACGACCGTGAGCATCACGTCGCGCCCGGAAGAGGAGAAGACGAGCGCCGCCGCAGGGTCGTACGAAGGCGTCTGGTGCGCCGCGTCGAGCCGCACCGCGACGAGGTCTGCTTCGAGCCCTTCTTCGAGCGCGCCCGTCACGCCCCGCATGTTCATCGCCGATGCGCCGCCGTGTGTCGCGAGGCGCAACGCGTCGCTCGAATCCAGCATCCGCCCGCCCTCGACCGACTCCAACGCGGCGCGCGAGGCGAGCAGCGCAAAGCGCGACTCCTCCAACATGTCGCACACGTTGTTACTGGCGACCGAGTCGCTCCCGAGTCCCACGCCGACGCCCGCCTCAAGCATCGCTGCCAGCGGCGCGCGGCCGTGCCCGAGCTTCGCGTTCGACTTCGGGCAGTGCGCGACGCCCGCGCCGTGCTCTTTCATCAAACTGATGTCCCCCTCGTCCACGCGTACGCAGTGCGCGAGGAGCGGCCGCGCGTCGAGGACGCCCGTCGCGGCAAGATGCCGGACGGTCGTCGTACGTGGCGAGTCGAACGCGAAGCCGCGCAGCGCGTAGGCCGCCGCGAAGATGCCGCCGCCTTTGACCAACAGAGCCTGCTCGGCCTCCGACTCGGCCGCGTGCATCATCAGCGGCAGTCTCTCATCAATCGCGTACCGCGCGAGCATCTCAAGGAGCGCGGGCGCGACCGTGTAGGGCGAGTGCGGCGAGAGCCCGAGGGTGACGAGCGCCGTCTCGCCCGAGCGCAGCCGTTCGATCTTCTCGCGCGCGTGTTCGAACTTGGCGGCGGCCTCTCGCGCGTCCGGGCCGAAAGCCTCCTGATACACGACGCCGCGCAGTCCCGCGTCGCGCAAAGCCTTCATCGTGGTTGCGCCCGAGTCGCTCGCGTCGCCGACGCACGTCACGCCCGCGCGCGCCGCCTCGATTGCGCCCCACGCGGCCGAGACGTAGAGGTCTTCGGCGCTCATCCGCTCGTTGCGTGAGACGGTGACCTTGCGCAGCCACGCGAAGAAGTCGCCCTCCTCCGGTTCAAGGAAGCCGCGCATCGCCGTCAGCTCAAGGTGCGTGTGGCAGTTGACGAAGCCCGGCAGCAACGCGGCCTCGCCCAGCTCCAAAACTTCAGCCGACGGGAACCTCTCCGACACCTCTGCCCGCGGCCCCACGCCCGCGACACGCGTTCCCTCGACGGCGACCGCCCCGTCGCGAATCGGCCCCGCAGTTATCGGCAGCACCCAGCGCGCACAGTAAATTTTCGTCATGCCGTCTCCTCCCTGCGTCGCCGCAGGGCGAACCAGAGCAGTCCCGATAGCATAATCACCGTGCCGCCGCCGGCCGCGACAGCGCGCATCCCGAGGCGGTCGGCCGCCGCGCCCGAGACGAGCATCGAGCCCACCATCGTCAGCGTCGTCAAGGTCTCGTAGGAGGCGAAGACGCGGCCGGCGAAGGCGTCCTCCGTGCGGCGCATGAGGAGCGTCTGCTGCGCCGTCCACCAGATGGCGAAGTTCATCTCGCGCGCGACGAGCAGCGCCGCCGCGCCGAAGAGGTTCGGCGTCAGGCTGAAGAGCAGCAGCCCGCAGCCGTCGAGCGTCAGCGAACGCCCCATGCGCGCCCCCAGGCCCTCGACCGCGCCGCTGTTGAAACGCCGCGCGAGCGGCGCGCCCAGCACGCCGCCGAGCCCCATCGCCACGAACAGCACCGAGATGCCGAAATCGGTCGGCCGCTCCGCCACCGCGCTCACGGACGCGCCCCAGCGCGCCGCGGCCTGCACGCCCAGCGCGGCCCCGAACAGGCTGTAGAGCGCACGCGCCGCGCCGTTCCCCAACCCCCACCCGGCCGCCACCACAAAGACCGCCGCCAGCACTTGGTCGCGCCTCACGTACCGCAACCCTTCGCGGAAGTCCTTGAAGTAGGCGTTGAGCGGCGAGCGTCGAGCAGTCGTGTTTGAGGTTGAAGATGGTCGGGTTGTGACTTCAAAGCTCTCGGCCCTCTGCTCTCTGCTGACGGGCTTCCGGATTCTGCGAATCATCTCGGCCGAAGCGAGGAAGGTCAGGGCGTTGAGGACGAAGACCGTGTCGCGCCCGAGGGCGGTGGCGACGACCCCTCCGAGCGCGGAGCCGACGGCGATGGTCGCCGCAGTGGTCGAGGCCGAGAGCGAGTTGGCGGCCAGCAACTCTTCCGTACCGTTGACGAGGTTCGGGATCGAAGCGCGCTTGGCCGCGTTGAAGAAGGCCGAGACCGAGAAGAGCGACGCGCCGACGACGTAGATGAACACGAGCGAGCCCGAGCGGTTCGCCAGCATGAAACCGAGCGCGAGCCCTGCGCGCGCCACGTCGGCCGCGATCATCACCCGGCGACGGCTCACGCGGTCAACGACGACGCCCGCGACGGGGCCGAAGAGGAAGAGCGGGAGGTGGCGCGCGATGGCGTAGGTCGCCACCGCCAGCCCGACGCTCCCCGCGCCCGCCAACTGGATGGCAAGCGCCAGCACCGCGATGTTGTTCAGCCAGTCGCCGACCTCCGACACGACCTGCCCCGTCCACAGCCTCCGGAAGTCCGCGTTGCCTGACAGCAGCTCACGGTAGGTCACTGCCCGCCGCCCGCCTTCTTCTTGCGGTAGCGTTCGAGGATGTTGGAGACGTAGGCGCGGGTCGTGGGGAAGTCGATGCGCGCGACGAACTCTTCGGCGGTGAGGGGGCTTCGCCCCGGCGCGACGCGGTTCCACTCGGCGGCGCGCGAGGGGCCGGCGTTGTATGCGGCGACGACGCGCGGCTCGGCGCCGGGCGTGTCGCGATAGTCCTTGCCGATCTTCTCCAGATACCAGCAGCCGACCTGTATGTTGCGCTCGGGGTCGGCGAGCGCAGACTCCGGGTCGCGCCGCATCTGCTCGGCCAGCTCGCGCATCCCCGTCTCGGCCGCCCACTCGCGCCCGACCGTCGGCGTCACCTGCATCAACCCGACCTCGCCCGCGTCGCCCTTCATCCACGGGCGGAAGTATGTCTCCTCGTAGATGACGCTCCACACCAGATCGGGGTCGAGCCGATAGACGGCGGCCTGCCGCGCGATCAGCGCGTCGAAGCGGTGTATCCAATACTGGTTGAAGAAGTAGAGCCCGGCGGCGCCGCAGACGATGAGCAGGAGTGCGGCAAGGGCTAAGCGTCTGAGGGCGGGCATCAGGGTGGAAGAGTTCAGCGTTCAGCAGTCGGCACTCGCCCGAGTGAAAGGCGTTACGACACGGTCGGTCAGTTCCTTCTCCTCAGGTGTGACCAGAGCGAGGCGCGGGTGGCGGAAGCGTCGCGGCCTTCGTAGCGCGAGAGCAGGGCGCGGCGGTCGAGGACGTGACCCTGAAGCCAGACCTCCGCGGAGAAGCCGGCGCCGACGGCGAGCGTGTCGCCCCGGAGCGCCTTCGTGTTGACGAGCACTTCGAGCCTGAGGCGGCCGAGGTCGAGGTAGACCCAGTAGAGGTCTGTGCCCGAGACGGGGTTGCGGAGCGGCTTGAACGAGATGACGCGCCCCGAGAGCGACCAGTCGTTCTCGTGCGCGGCGCGCGAGGGCGCGGCGTCTTCGAGCGGCTGCCAGCGCGTCTCGGCGGGCTCACTCGTGACGCGCGCGCGATAGGCCAGCCCGCACAGGCCCACGTGCAGCTCCTGCGCGCGAAAGCCCTCGGGGCCGACCTCCGTCAGGTTCTGTAACTCGAAGAGGACTTCCGTCTCGTAGCCGTCGCAGTAGCCGTGGACGATGGCCTCGCCGTCCTCGTCGTACTCGGTCAAGGCCCAGGGGCTCACGCGCTGCGTGTAGCGAGCGCGGAAGCCCGGTCGGCAGTCGGCGTAGAAAATTTCGCCCGTGCCCGACTCGTAGAGCACCGTCCAGACTTCGAGCCCCTCGCCGAGCTTCCAGCAGCGGCCGTGGAGCACGGCGCCGCGGCGGCAGAGCTGTGTCGCCTCGCCCTGATCGTCCGCGCGCTCCGCGAGGTGGTTGAAGTCTTTCTCGCTCGGCACGTCGATCCCGATGGCCTCGAACGTCTCTTCCATAATTCTTCAGGAGCCTGAAGCCCGGAGTTCGGACTTACCTCGATGCCCTCTTCTTCGGAGCCGGCTTGGCCTCCGGCTCGGCGCGCGGGGCGCGGCTGCGGAAGCCGCGGATGTTACGGACGGGGCCATGGCGCGGCGTCGCGCCCGAGCGCACCATCTCGGCGAACAGCTCTACGTCGTAGTCTGCCTCGCGCGACATCTCTTCGCGGATCGCGTGCAGCTCTTCGAGGAATCTCGGCTTGCGGTACATGATGGTAAATAGTTAACGGTGAATAGTAAATGGTAAATAGGCGCGGCCGTCAACCATGCACCATTTACTATTCAACATTCACCCCTTCTCTGTCATCTCCGAAACTAAGAACTCGGGCGTCACGATCTGCGGGACGAAGAAGCCGGCGGCGGTGTTGAAGAGTCTGATGCGCGCCTGCCGCCGCACGTTCGCGAGGTGGCCGAAGTTCCAGGTCACTAGATAGTCTATTTTGTGGAGCGAGGCAAGCGCGACGTGGACGGCGTCGCCGATGTACTTGCGGTGGAAGATGCCGCGCGCGATGTAGCCCTCGGCGAGGATGGCGACCTCGTCGGTCAGCTCAACCTGTTCGAGCGGCGCGACGAGCTTGAGATACGCCTTGCTGTGCGGCTCGGGCACGCGCTCCAGCTCACGGATGACGAGCGGCGAGACGACGGGTCGGTACTCCGACATCTCGTGCTCCCACCAGCGTATCGTCAGGTCGCGCCGGAACGGCTCGCCGTTATCGAGATAGGCGCCGACGACCGAGGTCTCCAGATAGATGCTCTGCTTCATGACTGGCCCGACACGATGGCCGGCTTGCCGCGCGGGTCCTCCTGCGGCGTGACGCGCGGGTCTGGGTCGAGGCGGATGACGCCGCGCGTGAAGTCGAACGTCACGCGGTAGCGGCGCAGGATGTTGCCGCCGACGATGCCCGTCTGCTCGAACCCGGCCGTCTCGTTGATCGCCTCCATGTCGAGCACCGCCGCGTAGATGTTCTGCCACGTGTAGGTGGCGAGCGTGAAGCGCGGGAGCAGGATGGTCTGGATGTTATCGGAGAGTCCCGCCGCGCCGTAGACCTTGATGTAACCCGCCTGCACAAAGCGCTCGAAGCCCGCGCGCGCCGCCAGTGCCTTCGAGACGACGGAGATGGACGCGCCCGTGTCGATGATGAATTGGGCCGGCTTCTCCAACCCGTCGAAGCTGACCTCGCCGCTCCAGAAGCCGCTCGAAGTCGTGCGGATGGGCACCTCGATGGCCCCGGCCGGCGCAGGCTTGGCCGCCGCGCGGCGCGCCTCCTCGTCGCGCAGGAGAACCATCTCGCGCCCGCCGTAGTCAACCACGGTCGTGTACTTGCCGAGCACCGAGAGGCCGATGTAGCCGTCAACAGGCTCCTGCTCATTGTAGAACTTGCGGATGTAGACGGGCACACGCTCGATCTTCGCGTCGCCGACGTTGAGCGTTTGCATGAAGCCGTAGACGATCTCGAAGCGGCCCTCGCCGCCGACGGCGCGCGCCATGCCGCCGCGCGCCACCGACTTCAGGCCCACGCGCTCGGCCGCCTCGTCCGAGATGACGCACATGCCGGCGCCCGTGTCCACGACGAACCGCAGCGTCTTCTGCGAGCCGTTGACGCGCACCTTGATAACGGGGCGGCTATTGACCAGCTCGAACGGAAGCGTGACGGAGTTGGGGCCGCCGACATCGAGCAGGTCACCCTGCTGGCCGAGGTAGCGTAGGAAGTCGATGAGGCCGCGGATGCGCGCGCGGCGGTCGGCGTCGGTCTTGGGCGCGACGCGGAGGAAGGTCTCGTAGGCGTCGGCCGCCTCCTTGTAGCGCTCGTTGCGCGCGGCGACCTGCCCGAGGTTGAAGATGTAGTCGGGCTCGCTGGGGTCGATGAAGGCGGCGCGGCGCAGCCCGGCGAGGCTCTGCGAGATGCGGTTCTCGTAGAAGTCCACCATCGCCAGTCCCCCGATGGCGATGGCCTCGTCGTCCCTGAAGCTGAGCGCCGTGCGGAACTCCTCGACCGAAAGGCGGAAGTCGCCTGAGCCGAGGAGCGCGGCGCCGAGGAGCGCGTGCGCGCGGGCCGACTCGGGGTCGCGCGCGATGACACGCGCCGCGTGGTCGTAGGCTTCGAGGTGCTTGCGCTGCTTGAGCAGCGCGCGGCTCAGGCCGAGGCGCGCCGCAGAGTCCTTCGGGTCTTTCGCGACGAGGTCGCGGTATATCTTCTCCGCCGTCTCGTACTCGCCTTCGCGTGTGGCCCGCTCGGCGCGCGCGCGCGCCTTCTCGTCGGACGCCGTGACGACGGGCGCGACCGCGGCCGACGCGACAAAGGTGAGAGCGATGAGCGCGATGAACCCTGTGGGCGCCGTGGGGGAAAGTCTCTTCATAAACACCTCACTTCAGAATCTCTCCGGTCTTCATCGACCAGAGCACGAGGTCGAGTTCGTCGAAGTCTACACGTAAGTCGCGGGCGAAGTCGCGCAGGCGCTCTTCGGTGGCGAGGTAGCGCGTGCGGGTCGCGGGCGGCTGCGGCGAGTCGAGAACGCCGACCTCGAACAGGCAGCGCAGGATGTGCTTGTCGAGGATGGCGTAACCGCGCAGGCCGACGTTGCGCAGGAAGTGGCTCGACTCCTTGTAGCCGAGCCCCTTGATGCCCTTACTGCGCGCGAGCCAGTCGCGCCGCTCGACGGGATCGCCGAAAGCTTCGAGCCGCTCGCGCAGACGCATCCGGCAGTCGCCCTCAAGGTACTCGCGCGTGACGATGATATAGCCCGAGCGCGAGTTCGGGTAGCGATGCCGGCCCAGGAGCGCGAGCGTAAGCTCACGTTGCGTGCCGCTCGCGAGCAGGTGCCGGATGGCCTCGACGGAGCCTAACCCCATCCGCGCCGAGGCGCCCGCGGTGAAGATGCAGTAGACCAGCTCCTCCCACAGGCGCGCGTCGTCGGCCGTCCGCCAGACCTCCTCGAACTCTCGGAGGCGCGCGCGTATCTCCTCGCGGCGCGCGCGGTGCGCGGCGCGAATCTTCTCGACCGTGACGGGCTCTCTCTCTGGCCGCACTCTGTTCGACACATTCAAAGGCGAGGCTCGCTGGAACGTGTCGAAATTCTATGGTCGCGGTTTCGAGCTTGTCAAAGGAAGTTTTCGGAACGTCGGTTGCTTTCGGCTTTTACGGCGCCGAGGCGGTGCATACATCGCGTACGATGTCTGTTTGCATCAAAGTGTTTGCCCGCCTGACTCTTCCCTCGAAAATTTGTGCGCGCCGTCGGCTAGGCGGTCTGTGCTATCATGGCGCGCCTTTTTGGTCTCGCCGCCTCGGGCGGCAAGGAGTGAGTGGGTTGAAGAGTTTACGTCTCGTACTGGCTCTCGTCATCATGCTCGGCCCCGCGGCCGGTGCGCGCGCACAGGTCGTCCCGCCCGCGCCGCCATCGCAACAGCCGGTCGGGCCGACGGCCGTGCCGCCGCTCCCTTCGCTCGAAGACGACCTATTCGTCGTCGCCGAGGAGCAGCTGCCGCCCGCCTACATCCATCAGGGCGTGCTCGTCGAAAAACTCTCGGGCGAGGTCGTGCGCGCGGAGGCCGCCGACCAGCAGTACAACCCGGCCTCGGCCGTCAAGCTCGTCACCGCGCTCGCCGCGCTGCGCACCTTCGGCGCGAAGCACCGCTTCGCCACCAGCATCTGGATCACCGGCAACTTCGACAAGGCGACCGGCACGGTCAACGGCGACCTCATCGTCTCGGGACGCGACCCTTCGTTCCACGACGAGCACGTCGTCGCCGTCGCGCGCGAGCTGAACCAACTTGGCATCCGTGTCGTGACGGGCGACCTCGTCGTCGCCCCGCGCTTCACGATGAACTTCAGCGCGTCGTCGCTGCGCTCGGGCGAGCGCTTCTACGACACGCTCGACTCAGAGCGGAGGCCGGCTGCGGCGACTCGCGCGTGGTACGACTCGCGCGTGGCGGCGCGCGATGCCGAGGCGCTCAAGACGACGCCGAGCGTCGCCGTGATGGGCGCCGTCTACGTGGACGCCGTGCCGAAGGGCGCGCGCTCCATCTCGACGCACTACTCGCCGCCGCTCGCCGACGTGCTCAAGGTCTTGCTCTGCTACTCGAACAACTTCATGGCCGAGCGGCTCGGCGATCAGTTGGGCGGAGCGCCCGGCCTGATGCGCCTGCTCTCGAACGACCTCGGATTCAAGGCCGGCGAGTTCCGCCTCGCCACGGCGAGCGGTCTCGGCACGAACCGTATGACGCCGCGCCAGATGATGAAGGTCTACCGCGCGCTCCTCGACGAGCTGCACAAGACTAACCTGAAGGCCGCCGACATCCTGCCGGTCGCGGGCGTAGACCCGGGCACGCTCCAGAGGCGCTACGCCGACAGCCCCGGCCGCGGCAGCGTCATCGCCAAGACCGGCACGCTCCCGCGCACCGATGGCGGCGCGAGCGCACTCGTCGGACAGCTCCGCACAGCCAACAACGACACGCTGCTCTTTGTCATCCTCGACCAGCGCGGCAGCGTCGTCCGCTTCCGCCAGTGGCAGGACGCGCTTGTCGCACAGCTTCAGAGCGAGCGCGGCGGCCCCGCGGCCTTCACCTACGCACCGCAGACGATGGCCATCCGCCTCTCCTCCTCAGAGTTCGACAGCGCCCGCGCCTCCGCGCTCGACGAGTACGAGCCGACGGCACCGAATCAGTAGGCGGGAACAGTAGGCAGTTAAAAGCGGAAGCTACCCATAAAGAAGCGGAGGCGGCGAGATTCATCACTCGCCGCCTCCGCTTCTTTATGGCAGACGCATCGTCTTTATGACGGATATGTCGAGAAAGGCTTCTTGCCTTTCAACTGCCTACTGCTATCTGCCTACTACTTACTGCTCTTCAAAAATTCGCGCCCCGGCGGCTCGGCGACCGCCGGGGCGCTCCTCGCCCGCGCGCGCGATGTGCGGACCGCACGCGCTGCGGCGATTCTCGCGGGTTTATGGTTGGCGTCCGGGAGTGGCCTGAGATGCCTGCGCCGCACCGCATCTGCCGGACTGCCGCCGCGACGGGCACGCGCGTACGCGCGCCCTCCACGCCTCAAGAGCAATTCACAAGCCGTCGCTCTGCGCCACACGCCGCGACGGCCATAACCCTTTGTGTCCTTCGGGACTTGCGCCTCGCGCGTGCGCGACTCGCCCGCGACCTCCACGACGCGCGCGAACGGCCCGCCTGTTTCAGTCGGTAACAAGGTTATGTAACGCGCGTTCGTCCGCGGCACTTTGCCGGAAGAGGCGCGCGACGTTTCCAGGAACCGTTGGTCGTCGTTTCCACAAATCTCCGCCCGCCTTGACACCCCTTCGCGCCCGTCGTTACCATCCGCCACTACAGAAGTGATGAATGATGAGTGATGAATGATGAATGAAGAGCCGGGTGCCTTTAATTCATCATTCATCATTCATCATTCATCACTTAAATTTTATGCCTGACATTCTGCTCGTCGAAGACAAGGAGAGTCTGCGGCGCGTGCTGCGCCTCACGCTTGAGAGCGCCGGCTACACGGTGGCCGAGGCGGCGGACGCGCGCGCCGCGGCGCAGTCGGTCGCGCGCGAGCCGTTCCGGCTGGTGCTGACCGACCTGCGGATGCCGCACGGCTCGGGGCTCGACGTGCTGCGCGCCTCGAAGGCGGCCGCCGCCGACGTGCCCGTCATCCTGATGACTGCCTACGGCTCCATCGACGAGGCCGTGCAGGCGATGAAAGATGGTGCGCACGACTTCCTGCAAAAGCCGGTGGACTCGAACCACCTCCTGCTCCTCGTCGAGCGCGCGCTCGAACACATGCGGCTGCGCACGGAGAACGTCCTGCTGCGCGAGGAGTGGTCGCGCCGCTACGGCTTCCCGCGCATCGTCGGCGAGTCCGACGCCATCAAGCGCGCCGTCGCCGAGACGCAGCGCGTCGCCGCCACCGACACAACCGTGCTGCTCCTCGGCGAGTCGGGCACGGGCAAGGAGCTGTTCGCGCGCGCCGTTCACCACCTGAGTCCACGGCGCGACCGCGCCTTCGTCGCCATCAACTGCGCCGCCATCCCCGAGACACTCATCGAGTCGGAGCTGTTCGGCCACGAGCGCGGGTCCTTCACCGGCGCCACGGAGCGGCGGCCGGGTAAGTTCGAGCTGGCCGCGGGCGGCACCATCTTTCTCGACGAGATAGGCGAGCTGCCGCTCAACGTTCAGGGCAAGCTCCTGCGCGCGATTGAGGAGAAGGTCGTTGACCGCATCGGCGGGCGCGCACCCGTCCCCGTGGACGTGCGCATCGTCGCGGCCACCAACCGCGACTTGCAGACCGCTTCGGAAGAAGGAGAGTTCCGCCGCGACCTCTACTTCCGCCTCGCGGTCTTCCCCATCCGCGTGCCGCCCCTGCGCGAGCGCGGGGAAGACGCTCTCCTGCTCGCGCGCCACTTCGCCGCGCAGCTCGGCCGCGAGCTGCGCAAGCGCGAGGCGACGCTCACCGAAGCGGCGGCCGCACGCGTGCGCACGCATCCCTGGCCCGGCAACGTGCGCGAGTTGGAGAACGCCATCGAGCGCGCCTGTATCCTCTCTGACTCTGACGCGCTCACGCCGGCCGACCTCGGCCTCGTGCCGAAGGCCGCGCGCGCGACCGCGGAGCAGGAGGTCGGCGCCGACTTCGACCTCTCCGGCACGCTCGCGGAGGCGGCCGAGCGCGCCGCCCACGCCGTCGAGCGCCGCAAGATCGCCGACTCACTCCGCGCACACGACGGCAACAAGACGCGCGCGGCCGAAGACCTCGGCGTCAGCTACAAGACGCTCCTGACGAAGATCAAGGAGTACGAACTCTAAGAAGAGCAAGGCGTACGGCTAAGAAGCGGGATGAGACGAGACGAAGAGGGCGAGGAAGATATCGAAGACGGGCCGCGCGGCGCGCAGGTGACCGACCCGCGGGAGGTTCAGCACGGCGAGGCCGACCTGCTCGCGGGGCAGAAGGACTTGAACGCCGGCGAGATGACCGGCGAGTTCCCCACCGAAGCGGTCGTCGCGCGGCACGAGCGCAAGACACTCAGCACGGGCAAGGGCGCGTTCCTCGTCGGCGCGGGCATCCTTTTGAGCCGCATCGTCGGCGTTGTACGCCAGCGCGTCTTCGCATACTTCCTCGGCACCTCGGATGCGATGGACGCCTTCAACGCTGCGTTCCGCATCCCGAACTTCCTCCAGAACGTCTTCGGCGAGGGGGCGCTCTCAGCCTCCCTCATTCCCGTCTACGCCAAGCTGCTCGCGCAGGACGACGAGGAGGAGGCCGACCGCGTCGCGTGGGTTATCTTCACGCTGCTCGCCCTCGTCGTCTCCGCCTTCGTGCTGTTGGGAGTCCTCGCCACACCGCTCTTTATCAACGCCATCGCTCTGGGGTTCAAAGATGAGAAGCGGGAGCTGACCTTGCAGCTCGTACGCATCTTCTTCCCCGGCGCCGGGCTGCTCGTGCTCTCGGCATGGTGTCTCGGCATTCTCAACAGCCACCGGCGCTTCTTCCTCTCCTATACGGCGCCGGTCATCTGGAACCTGACGCTTATCACCGCGCTCTTCTGGGCGGGCTGGCCCCAGCGCGGCGTTGCGGAGACGAACCTCGCCGTGTGGGGGCGGGTGGCCGCCTTCGCGGCATGGGGTTCGGTCGTCGGGAGCGCTTTACAGTTCGGCGTCCAACTGCCGACGGTGTTGCGGCTCCTCAGGCGCGTGCGGCTCGCGCTCGACCTGAAGAACCAGCACGTGCGCACCGTACTGCGCAACTTCGTCCCGGTCTTCGTCAGCCGCGGCGTCGTGCAGATCAGCGCGTTCGTCGATACCCTGCTGGCGAGCTTGCTCGGCCAGGGCGCCGTCTCCGCGCTCAGCTACGCGCAGAGCCTCTACACGCTGCCCGTCAGTCTCTTCGGCATCTCGGTCTCGGCGGCCGAGTTGCCCGAGATGTCGAGCGCCGTCGGCGAGCAGTCCGAGGTCGCAGAGAAGCTGCGCCTGCGGCTCTCGGCCGGCTTAAGACAGATCGCCTTCTTCATCGTGCCTTCGGTGGTGGCGATAGTGGTGCTCGGCGACGTGATGGTCGCGGCGCTCTACCAGAGCGGCAAGTTCGGCCGCGCCGACACCCTCTACGTCTGGGCCATCCTCGCGGGCTCGGCCGTCGGGCTCCTGCCCTCGACCTTCGGGCGGCTCTACGCCTCGACCTTCTACGCGCTGCACGACACGCGGACGCCGCTGCGGTACGCGGCGCTCCACGTCGCACTGGCGACCGTGCTCGGCTACATCTTCGCGCTGTGGCTGCCGCCGCTTTTCGGGCTCGACCTGCGCTGGGGCACGGTCGGGCTCACCGTCTCGGCGGGGCTGGCGGGGTGGGCCGAACTCATCCTGCTCCGCCGTCGTCTGAACGCGCGCATCGGGCGGACGGGGCTCCCGCGCGTCTTCGGTCTGAAGCTGTGGGTCGCGGCCGTGGCGAGCGCGGCCGTCGGGTGGGGGCTGAAGCTTCTGCTCAGCGCCTTCCACCCGATCATCCTCGCGGCGCTGGTGCTGACGCCCTACGGGCTGCTCTACTTCGCCATCACCTCGCTCTGGGGACTCGCGGAGGCGCGCGCCGTCGTCGGAAGGTTCACGCGGATTCTCGGGCGGCCGAAGAGCTGAGCCTTTTCCCCGGTTGTTTCAAAGATAAGTTGTCGAGCCCATATTTTCCGTTTAATCTCCCGGCCACCTCGTTTCCGGAACAGCTTCCTTATTACCCATCTTTTTCTGTCAGGATAAAGGGTATAAACCTGACAGGATAGGCTGAGAAGAGAGTTCTTGTAACTCGAATCCGCTCTTTTGCTCCGGTTCCCCGGGCTCACGCCGCGCCGCGGGACTTTTAAAAATCTTTGACGGGGAGATCAAGGTAGTCATGTTCAAAAAAGCTTTGCTCACGACCGCAGCCGCCATCGCCATCTTTACTGTCAGTTCGGTCGCCCGCGCCGATGTCATTGTGCCCATCACCGGCAACAGCACCGGCAACCAATCGACGGGCACGGTCACCGTCTCGTTTAACGACGCAACCAACAACTTCACCTTCACCATCACCAACACCTCGCCCTTCGACGCGCGCATCACGGGCGTCGGCTTCGACATCGGCGCCGGCAACATCAACGGGTTCACGGGCGCGAACGTTGCCGGGTTCACCTTCCACGACGATGACCTGGGCAACGTTCCGCAGTTCAACAGCGCCGTCCTCGATTTCGGCTTCACGACCGGCAACAGCGGCAACTTCAACGGCGGCTTCCCCAACAACGGTATCGCCCCGGGCTTCAGCCTGACCTTTACGGTCTCCGGCGCCGGCTTCGGCAACGGGCTCACCGAGCAGCAGCTTGCCAGCTTCATCTACGTCCGCTTCCAGCGCGTCGGCGCCAACGGCGAAGGCAGCGATGTGGGCCGCCCCGGCACGCCCAACGCCGTCCCCGAGCCGATGACGATGCTGCTCTTCGGCACCGGTCTGGCCGGCATCGCCGCCCGCGCCCGTCGCCGCAGGACGAAAGCCTAAATCCTTTACAGTTCGAAGCTGCGCCAGTTTGAGCAAGCGAGGCCGGGGACGAACCGTTCGTCCCCGGCCTCTTGCACCTTTTCGCGGGTCGCCCTCAACCAAAATATTTGAAAATAAGCGTGTCAGACACTTCTGCCGCCCCTTCGTGTTAAAAATTTCGCTTTACATTTTTTCTGGAAGTCGGTAAATTGCCATCCACTTTCCTGAAAGTGTCGAAGAATTAAGCCTTTACTGGCTGCATAGGCTTTTGAACGGCTTGAATCCCTACGGTAGTCGGTCGCTTGCCCCGGCCCATTGCCCGAAATTGTCAGGTCTCTAATCACGGTCTTTTACGCGAACGGCGTCGGAAAGTGCGGTTTCCTTTCGCCTTCAGCAGCGAGCGCGCCCCGCTCCTGCGCTTTTGGCCGTCCCGTTTAGGTGAGTGCAAACGATCAGGTCTCGGAAAGGAACACGGAGGAACTCAATCAATGATTAACCGACTTCTCGCGATGGTTAAACCGTTCGCACTCAGCCTTTTGGCTGTCGCCTTCATCGCCCTCGCGCAGGGTGAGGCGCGCGCCGACGAGGTCTTCATCGCAGGCTTCACCAATGGCTGTTTCGGAGCCGCGTGCGCGCCTGGCGCCTCGGCCAGCATCCCCGGCCTGACTTACAGCAACGCCACCTTCAGCGGGACGACGGCCGGCGGCTTCCGCGGCTTGGGCGGTAACGCCAACCCCGGTGCCAACGTCAACAACCTCGGCTCGTTCTCGCTGAGCACTGCGCCCAACACCTTCAACACGTCGTTCACGTTGCAAGTGACGTTTACCGCCCCGCAGGGCATCAACGGTTCCAGCACGACGACTTTTACGGCTCTCGTGACGGGCACGGTGAGGGCCGCGGACGACGGCGGCATCCTGATCGACTTCAACAACACGCCGCAACTGTTCACCTTCAACGACACGACCTGCGGCGCGACGACCGTCCCCGGACAGCAGACCACCTGCGGCCAGGGCTCCTTCTTCTTCAATGTCATTGACCTGGCGATTGACCCCGGCCAGACTGCCTCGCTCACCGGCGCGATTACCGGCGCACAGCAGACCACGGTGCCCGAGCCGATGACGATGGTGCTCTTCGGCACGGGGCTTTCCGGCATTGCCGCCGCCGCGCGCCGCCGCCGCAATCGGAACGCGCAGAAGTAGGGTTCCTCCTGTTTCGGAACGAAAGTTCCTGGAAAAGCCGGGTCGGGCACACGCTCGACCCGGCTTTTCCTTCCACAAATGGGCCTCCTCAAGTCCGAAAAAATATTTTCCGAAAGTTAAAGATTTTTCTGGAGGAGAAAACTGATTCAATCTTTATGTGAGATACAACGAACGGAAGCTCGGCGAGGCGGTTGGCGTAGCGGCAGGACGGAAGGCGGCGAAGAGGCGCAGGCAGCGCCCTTTTTTTATTTTGACCCCTTTTTCCTCCAACCACGGGCTCACTCCCCCTCGCGCCTTCATCTCCCATAAACAGAGTCCGTGCTATCATCCCGCCGCGTGAAAAAGATCGTGACGGCAGCCGAGATGCGCGAGATCGACCGCCTGACCACAGAGCGGTACGCAACCCCTTCCCTCCTCCTTATGCAGGCTGCGGCCGACGCCTCCGCGCGCGCGATTGCGGCGGAGTTCTCGCACGACCTCACGCGGAAGACTTTCCAACTCCTCTGCGGACGCGGCAATAACGGCGGCGACGGCGCGGCGCTCGCGCGGGCGCTCTGGATGCGCGGCGCGCGTGTGGACGTGGTTCTCTTCGGCGGCGTGGAAGAAACAAAAGGCGACGCGCGTGCCAACTTCGAGATCGTACGGCGGCTTGCGAGTTTCGAGGCCGGTTCCAACGACCGCCCGCCGCCCCTCTCCTTCGTAGAGTGCAGAGACATTTCAGCTTGGGAGGCGTTGGCGAGCGCGCTGCGCGGCTACGACTGCATCGTTGACGCACTCTTCGGGACAGGGTTGACGCGTCCGCTCGAAGGGCTCTTCGCGCAGGTCGTGGCGCATCTCGAACTGCTCCGCGCGGCGCGCACGCATGCGGGGCACGCCGCCCCGCTCTTCGTCTCGCTCGACCTTCCTTCCGGTCTTAACGCAGACTTGCGCGCGCCCATAGGCCCGGCGGTGCGCTCAGACCTGACTGTCACGTACACGGCCGCGAAGCCGGCTAACGTCCTGCCGCCGGCCTCCCACTTCAACGGCCGCCTCGCCGTCGCCGACATTGGCTCGCCGCCCGCGCTCGTCGAAGCCACGCCTTCGAGACTCTTCCTGACGGAAGACGGGGACGCGCGCGCGTGGCTCGAAGCGACGCGTTACACGCCAGACTCTTACAAGAACACGCACGGCCATGCCTTCGTTGTCGCCGGCTCGCGCGGGATGACGGGCGCGGCCGTGCTCTGCGCCGACGCGGCGATGGCGTCGGGAGCGGGACTCGTCACGCTGGCCTCGCCCGAGTCCGCGCTGCCGGCTATCGCGCCGCGACTGATGCCCGAGGTGATGACGGCGCCGCTTCGGGAGACCGAGGCGGGCAGTGTCAGTGCGGACGCCTCCGAGCAGTTTGAGCGACTGTCGGAGCGCGCGACCGTCGTCGCGGTCGGCTGCGGCCTGACACGCGAGCACGAGTCCACGCGCCGCTTCGTACGCGAAACGGTAGAACGTCGCCGCACGCCGCTGGTCATCGACGCCGACGGGCTGAATGCGCTCTCGCCGTGGCCCGAGGAGTTGAAAGGAACGCGCGAGGCGCCCATCATCCTGACGCCGCACGAGGGCGAGATGCTCCGCCTGCTCGGCACCGCCAAGTCATCGGCGCTCGACGAGCGTGCGCGGGTCGTCGCGGAGTTCGCGACGGCGCAGAGGCTCTTCGTCGTCCTCAAGGGCACGCGCACGCTCGTCGCCGCGCCCGACGGACGCGTCTTCGTCAACCCGACGGGTAACGCGGGGCTCGGCACGGCCGGCTCCGGCGACACGCTGACGGGCGTCATCACGGGCTTCCTCGCGCAGGAGTTCGGCTCTAAAAAAAGTGAAGGCGATGCGCTCGCGGCCGTGCTGGCGGCCGTCTATGTCGCGGGGCTCGCGGGCGACCTCGCGGCGCGCGAACTCGGCATGAGGACGATGGTCGCCTCCGACGTGAGAAGATATCTGGGCGCCGCCGTGCGCGCGCTCGACCCGGAAGGAGAGACGCCTTGAACGCCGCCGCCGTGCAGACGGGCACGTGGAATTCGCATAATCCCGAAGAGACATTCGACACCGGACGCCGCGTCGGCGAGCATTTGGAGGGTGGCGAGGTGCTGCTTTTGAGCGGCACGCTCGGCGCGGGCAAGACGGTCTTCACGAAGGGGCTCGCCGCGGGGCTCGGGCTCGACCCGGCCGAGGTCTCAAGCCCCTCCTTCACACTCGTCAACCGCCACGGCGAGGGCCGACTCGTCCTCTACCACCTCGACCTCTACCGGCTCGCCGAAGGCCCCGGCGCCGCGCACGCCGTCGAGTTGGAAGAACTGCTGGCCGACGAGCGCGCTGTCATCGTCATCGAGTGGGCCGAGCGCATGGGCCGCTACCGCCTGCCCGAGACCACCTGGCGCGTTCACATCGACGGCGACGGCGAAGACCCGCGCCGCATCCGTATCACGCACGCCGCGGACTAAAGCCTCCGTGCCTGCTGTGTTACATTAACCTTGCGAAGAGAACCAAGTTTAGGAACAGACTACGGTCTTACAACAAGGAGAAGCGAACATGCCTTACTCAGAAATTCTTATTAAGCCGATGCGCGAAGACCTGACCCGCATCGGCATCGAAGAGACGCGGAGCCCCGAGCAGGTCGAAGAGGCCATCAACAACACGAAGGGCACGCTGCTCGTCGTCGTCAACTCTGTCTGCGGCTGCGCCGCGGGCAAGGCGCGCCCCGGCATCGCGATGGCGTTACAGAACGAGGCGAAGCCCGACCGCACCATCACCGTCTTCGCCGGCGCCGACATCGAGGCCACGGCCACGGCGCGCGAGCACTTCGCGCCCTACCCGCCCTCCTCGCCGCAGATCGGGCTCTTCAAAGACGGTCAACTCGTCTTCATGCTCGAACGCCACCAGATCGAGAACCGCTTTGCCGAGCAGATCGCGCAAGAGCTGACCCAAGCCTTCGACCGCTACTGCGCCCCTGCCGGCGCGGCCACCGCTTAAAGAAGGACTGAGGACTGAGGACTTGAGTGAAGACGGGTCTTTCACTCAGTCCTCAGTCCTCAGTCCTTTTCCCTTCCCCCGATGTCTCTTTCTCTCGACATGCCCGTGCTGCATCTGGCGGAGCAGGGCATCGCGCGTCTGGGCGCGCAGATGTCGCGGCGGCTGGCTCTGGCTCTGGCACACGTCGCCGGCAAGGCGGACGCGGGCGAGGTGACGGTCGAAGACCTTCTTAACTACCTGCCGATGCGCTACGAGGATCGCTCGAACATGGCGCGCATCGCAGACCTGAGTGAAGGCGTCGAGGCTTCGCTTGACCTTTACGTCAGAGTCGCGGGCGGCTTCCAGGTCGGGAAGAACCGCGGGCCGAAGGCGCCGCCGCTCTACATCTTCGAGGTCACCGCCGACGACCCTGAGAAGTCCGGCAAGCCGGTCGTCGTCAAGTGGTTCGTCTCGGGCCGCCAAGCCGGGCGCATCGTCGCTTACCACAAGCAGCGATTCCAGCGCGGCGCGCGCTTCGTCGCCTTCGGCAAGTGGGAGTGGGACGCGCGCAGCAACACGTACGCCCTGATGCTCGCCAAGCCCGACGAGCTGGAGATGCTGCCCGGCACCTACGCCCCGCCCGAGAACGCACTCATCCGCCTCGCCGAGCAGGCCGGTGGAGATTCCGACAGCGGCCCTCTCGTCCATCAAGGAGAGGCCGAAGAGGTCTCTGAAGATGATGCGGTCGAAAGCGGCGTTGACGAGGTGACCGACCCTGCGCTCGCGGCCATCCACGTCGGCCGCCGCGTCCCCGTCTACCGCAAGCTCGGCGAGTTCCGCACTAAGCGCCTGCGCGAGATCGTCCACGCCGTCCTCTCCAAAATTGACGACGCGGCCTTCGAGGAGACACTTCCGCCCGAGCTTATCGCGCGCCAGCAACTCGCCTCGCGCGCCGACGCCACGCGCCGCATACACTTCCCTTCCGACGACGCCCCGCTCGCCGAATATGAGCGCGCGCGCAGCCCCGCGCACCTGCGCCTCATCTTCGAAGAGTTCTTCTGGGTCGCGCTCGCCATCGGTCTGCGCCGCGACGAGCGCGTCAAGGAGCCGAAAGGCGCGCTCATCGAGGTCACCCCGCACGTGCGCGAGCGCATCATGGAAGTCCTCCCCTTCGCGCTCACCGGCGCGCAGGAGCGGGCCGTCACGCGCATCCTCGAAGATATGCAGTCGGACGTGCCGATGAACCGTCTGCTACAGGGCGACGTGGGCAGCGGCAAGACGGCCGTCGCGCTGCTCGCCATGCTCGCCGCGATGGAGAACGGCTACCAGGCCGCGCTCATGGCGCCGACCGAAATCCTCGCCGAGCAGCACGCGCGCAACGTCAAGCACATGCTCGCCGAGACGCCCTTCCGCGTCGAGCTGCTCACGGGCTCTCTGAAGGCCGCCGAGAAGCGTCGCCTGCACAAAGACCTCGCCGCGGGCGAGATACACGCCGCCATCGGCACGCACGCGCTCATTCAGGAGGCGGTCGAGTTCCAGAAGCTCGGCCTCGTCGTCATCGACGAGCAGCACCGCTTCGGCGTCCTCCAGCGCGCCGCTCTGCGGGAGCGCGGCTTCAACCCGGACGTGCTCGTCATGACGGCGACGCCCATCCCGCGCTCGCTCGCCATGACCGTCTACGGCGACCTCGAAGTCTCGGTCATCGACGAACTCCCGCCCGGTAGAACGCCCATCAAGACGGTCGTCGTCGGCGAGGACAAGCGCGCCGGCGTCTACAAAGGCATCGAGCGCGAAGTCAGAGCCGGCCGACAGGCGTACGTCGTCTACCCTTTAGTTGAAGAGTCGGAGAAGATGGACTTGAAGGACGCGACGCGCATGTTCGAGCATCTGCGCGACCGCGTCTTCCCGCACTTCCGCATCGGGCTCATCCACGGCAAGATGAAGTCCGCCGAGAAGGAGGAGGTCATGCGCCTCTTCGTTCGCGGCGAGACGCAGGTGCTCGTCGCCACGACCGTCGTCGAGGTCGGCGTTGACGTGCCGAACGCCTCCGTCATGGTCGTCGAACACTCCGAACGCTTCGGCCTCTCGCAACTCCACCAGTTGCGCGGTCGCGTCGGCCGCGGTGCCGAGCAGAGCTACTGCGTGCTGATGGCCTCCGACCGGCAGACCTCGGTCGCGCAACAGAGACTCGGCATCATGGAGGAGAGTTCCGACGGCTTCCGCATCGCCGAGAAGGATTTGGAGATACGCGGCCCCGGCGAGGTGATGGGCACGCGCCAGTCCGGCGTTCCAACCTTCCGCGTCGGCAACCTCGTCCGCGACCTCCACATCCTCGAAGACGCGCGCCGCGAGGCCGACCACTACCTCACCACGCGCCGCCACACGCGCGAGACCTCCCGCCTCATCGCCCGCGTCCGCGCCGACGCGCGCTTCGGCCTCGCCGCCATCGGTTGACGAAAGTAATATGGTGCCGGGCCGAAGTCCGGGTTGACACAGAGTGGAGGCTCAAACGCGTTGAGGGTGACACAGAAGATTTTCGTGATCGGGTATCTGGGCACCATCGTGCTGTTCGTGTGCTGCGGGCTGGCGTTGATTGTCTTCGCGGCGTTGGAGTTGTGGCACGGGCTCAACCCGTCGGTGGAGTTGCCGCTGCGTGAGCGCTTCAACTCGGTGCTCGAAAGCATCGGGCTGTTGACCATCGCGGTCGTCGCGCTCGAACTCGGCCAGACGATTCTGGAAGAGGAGGTGCGCCGCGAAGAGCATGTCAGCGCCCCGACGCGCGTCCGTCGGTTCCTGTCGCGCTTCATGGTCGTCGTGGTCGTCGCGCTCTCGATAGAATCGCTGGTGGCCGTCTTTGAGCTGGCCCATGATGACCCCTCGCGCCTGCCGCAGGCCGCGTCCATCGCCGCCGCGGCCGCTCTCCTGATGGCCGCGTGGGGCATCTTCATCCGCTTGAACAAGAGCGCCGAGGAGTTGGAGCCGGAGGCGTTGGAGCGAGCCAAGAGTGAAGACTCGAAAGTGAATTCAGAATGAACATGATGAAACTACCTTCGACAACATTCGCCCGCCGACGCTCGACGCGCGCGGCTCTTTTATTCCTCTTCGCAGCGTCATGCGTCTGCGTCGGCCGGACGGGTCTGGTGGCCGGCAAGCCGCAACAGCGCCCGGCCAACGGCGAGGCTAAAGTCACGACCGTCTTCCTCGTGCGTCATGCCGAGAAGGCCAGCGACCCCGGTCAAGACCCTCCGCTCAGCGAGGCCGGGAAGCAGCGCGCAGAGGCTCTGGCCCGCCTGCTACAGAACGCCGGGGTGAAGGGCATCTACACGTCGCAGTTTCAAAGAACCAAGCTGACTGCGGAGCCTCTGGCCAAGCGGCTCGGCATCACGGTCGGCGCGGTCCCGCTCAGCGTGAAGCCGTCTAATCCGAGGGAGGTGACGGACGAGTCCATCCGGGAGTTGACGAAAAAAGTGGAAGCGCACGCGGGAGAGGCGGTGCTCATCGTGGGGCACAGCAACAGCGTCCCGGATGTCATCAGGATGTTGGGCGGCGACTCCGTCCCGAAGATCGACGAGAGCAAATTCGACGACCTCTTCGTCGTCACCGTCTACGCCGGGGGCCGCGCGAAGGTCGTTCAACTGAAATATGGCAGCACCGACTGACGGGAGGCGGACTCATCCCCGACGAAACGGAGATGGAGTTGACGTGGTAGCCTTTGTATAATGCGTCGCCCGCCGCCCCGGCCCCCGGATGCGTAAGGCTTAGAGGGATTCATCCGATGATTAAGACGCTGCAATGCCCTGCATGTGGGGCGCCGCTCGAATACGACGAAGAGCGCGCGAGAGAGACGATGCGCTGCCACTTCTGTGCCAACACGGTGATGCTGCCGGCGCGACCGCGCGCGCAGCAGCAGAACATAAACATCTCGTTCGGGCGTTCGGGGCGCGGGCGGTCAGGCTCGCCGAAGACGACGCTTATCATCGTCCTCGCCGTCGTGCTGTTCATCGGGGGCGTCGTCGTCATCGGCGTCATCAACGCGATCAGCCGCGCAGTGACGGGCGTCCCGCGCACGGTCGTCAGCACGAACACGCGCACGACGCTCAACCCGCCAAACAGCCCGCCGGCGCGACCGCCCGAGCCGCAGCCCTTCTTCGGCAAGGAGGGCATCGGCGCCGGCTACTTCAAGGACGCGCGCAGCATCGCCGTGGACGCAGAGGGGCGCATCTACGTCGGCGAGTACTCGGGCGGGCGCATACAGGTCTTCGATAAGGACGGCAAGTTCGTGACGCAGTGGACGGCGGACCCGAAGATGCCTCTGCGCGGGATGACGGCCGACCGGCGCGGCACCGTCTACGTCGTTCAGAAGGGCGAGATCAACAAGTATGAGGGGACGACGGGCAAGTTCCTCGGCACGTTGGGCGCGGGCAGCGGGCGCTACGACGACGTGTGGGCGACGCCCGACGGCGGGCTCGTCGCCTTCACGCGGCAGTCGCGCGACGACGTGGTGAAGCTCGACGCGTCGGGACAGGTCAAGCAGACCATCCAGGCGGCCGTCAGCGGCCAGACCGACCGTCCCGAGCTAAGCATCAGGGTCGCGGCCGACGGGACGGGCACCGTCTACGCGCTCGGCGAGTTCAACCGCGCGGTCTTCAAGTTCTCTCCGGACGGTCGCTTCCAGACGCGCTTCGGCGGCGACGGCGACGAGCCCGGTCTGTTCCGCGCGCCCGGCGCCATCGCCGTGGACAATCAGGGTCGCGTCTACGTCGCGGACTTCAAGGGCGTGCAGGTCTTCGACCAGAACGGCCGCTACGTCAAGGTCATCAATGTGAAGGGCGCGGCCTCCGGTCTCGCCTTCAACGACAAGAACGAGTTGCTCGTCGTCGCGCGCACGGCCGTCTGGAAGTTCAACGTCGATTAGTAGGGGGCACGCCTGCGGCCTCGGCCCGCCACGGCTGTGCTACATTCGATTCATGCGCGTCATCGCCGGACAGTACCGCGGGCGTGTGCTGAAGAACCCGCAGGGGTTGCAGACTCGCCCGACCTCAGACCGCCTGCGCGAGACTCTCTTTAACGTGCTCGCGCCGAGGCTCTCAGGCGCACGCTTCCTCGACCTCTGTGCCGGCACGGGCGCCATCGGCATCGAGGCGCTGTCGCGCGGCGCCGCCTTCGTCACCTTCGTTGACCGCGTCCACAAGATGTGCGGGTTGGTCGAGGAGAACCTCGACCTGCTCGGCGTGCCCGAGGAGATGACCGAGGTCGTCAAGAGCGAGGCGGCCGAGTACCTCCGCCGCACGGGGCGCAACGAGGGGCAGGAGTGGCGCGCGGGCCGAGAGCCCTGGGACGTGGTCTACTTCGACCCGCCCTACGCCTCTGACTACCTCTCGGTCCTCAAAGAGTTCGGCGCGCACACGGCGGCGCTTGTACGCGAGGGCGGCGTCCTCGTCGTCGAACACCACCACAAGAACCCTCTGCCCGAGACGCTCGGGGGCTTGCGCCGCTGGCGCGTGCTTAAGCAGGGCGACTCGGCGTTGAGCTTCTACGAGGCCGCCTGATTGACGCGGGCACCGCCGCTGCGCCAAACTTCTAAAGCTGGAAGCCCCTTTCCTCCTCAAACGCTCTCAAGAACAGTCTACCGCGCGGGCGCACCCGACGCGCGCGCGGGCGGGGAATCTGTTTCGTGACGGAGAAGTCAGGTAAGGAACGCCGCCGCAAGCCGAGATACAACGCGGAGCTGCCGTGCGACTTAGCGCCCGGCGGCGCCGAACTCCTTAACCCCGACGACCGGCTCGAATGTCGCACGCGCGACCTGAGCGAGACGGGCGTCGGCGTCGTCGCCGGCTCGATCTACGTCGGCTACACCTGCGTCGTGGACGAGGAGAGCGTGCTCCACGTCCGCCTCGCGCTGCCCGCCCGCGCCATCGAGATGGAGGCCACGTCGGCGCACTACCTCCGCCTCGACTCTGGCGCGGACGAGCCCGTCTACCTCATTGGCCTCCGCATCAAGTCGATGTCCTCTGAGGACCAAACCCTCTACAACAATTATCTGGAAGAGCTGAGCAAGATTGAGGACAGCCGTGAACCGTGAGCCGTAAACCGTGACAAGAGAAGAGCCGTTCCTTCTTGTCACGGTTCACGGTTCACGGTTCCGGTTTACGGCTTTTGTCTTACTTCTCCGTCGGACACATCGGGAGGTTGAGGTGGACGGACAGGCCGGTGGGTTCGAGGTCGTGGAGCGTGACCGAGCCGCCGAGCACGTCGAGGAGGCGGTGGGCGATGACGAGGCCCAGCTCGTTCATGTTCGTGCCGCGCTCGTTGGGGGCGTCGATGTCTACGGACTCGAAGAGCCGCGCGGGGTCTTCGAGCGGCGCGCCCGAGTCCGTGATCTCGATGCGTATGCCTCCGCCCGCCACGGGGACGGCGTTCACATCAACCGAGCCGCCCGAAGGGCTGCGGCCGATGGCGTAGGCGAGGAAGTTGTAGAGCACCTGCCGGAGCTTCCCCTCGTCCGAGACGATGCCGCCCACCCCCTGCGCCGTCGCGCATTCGAGCTTCACCGACTGCTTCTGCGCCAGACGCGACACGGCCGCGCACGACTCGCGCAAAGTCTCACGCAAAGAGAACTCGTGGAGGAACAGCTCGGTATGGCCCGCCTCCAGACGCGAGAGGTCTACGAGCTGGTTGAGGCTCGCCTGGAGCTGGAAGCCCGACGACTGTATCTTGCCGCAGAAGCGCCGCTGCGTCTCGTTCAGGTGCTCCTGGTCGAGCAGAATCTCGGCGAAGCCGAGGATGGAGGTGAGCGGCGTGCGCAGCTCGTGCGACATGCGCGCGAGGAAGAGCGAGCGGTAGCGGCCGACGCGTTGCAGCTCAAGGTTGGCGCTCTCCAACTCGGCCGTGCGGCTGCGCAGCTCTTCGACTAAAGATTCAATGCGGCTGTGCTGCTCGTCCATCGCGGCGCTGCGGCGCGCGTTGCCGAGCGCGATGACGACCGTCTGCCCCACGCACCTCACGCCGCCGAGCGCCGAGCGCAGACGCTCTGCGTCGCGCGCGGCCACCACCATCACGCCGGCCAGCGAGTCGCTCGCGCTGATGGGGACGGCCAGAGCCGCCTCCAGCCCCGCACGCGCGAGCAGAGTCTTCGCCTCCGGGGCCGCGACGACCTCGCCCGCATCCTCTTCCAGCCCGACCGCGAACTCAAGGCCCGTGCGCGCGACCTCTCCGACCAGTGCGTGGCCGATGGCGTGCGCCGCTTCACCTTCGACGTGCGGGTGCGTGAAGGCCGCCCGCAGCGTGAGCGCGCTATCGTCGCCGCGTATGAAGAACTTCACGCAGCAGAGGTTCCAGTGGCGCAGCAGTATCTCGGAGAAAGACTCGCAGACCTCCTGCTCGGTGCAGGCGCGCCCCTGCGCGAACGCCTGCTCGTTGAGCAGGCTGACGACCTCGGAGACGAGCCCCTGCAACTGCGACCCTTCGGCGCCGCTGCACTCGCGCCCGCCGTACACGTCCGCCTCCTCGTCCAATGACTGAGCGTGGATGCCCGATCCTGTTTTCGACTTTTGTACCATTGCACCCGGCGTGAACAACCCGTCTTCAGTCGGCGGCCACTGGCGGCCGCTCAGAGTGTACGCAGGCTGACAGAAACGTTTCCGTTTTTTATCGCAAAACTTGTCGGAGAGACTATCGGTCACCTGAGAGTTAAGGGTGTAAAGTTACCGGTTAGTTTTCCTGTGCGTCGTTGTCTCGGTTTTCGCTCAAGTCGCTCAACCAATGGCTTAAACCGGCCCCGGGCCTCTAGTCTTCAGCCCCTCTCTAAGCTATGATTGACGCGGGGTTTTCTGAAGGGATGCCCCCATGCCCCGATGAACGGCCGACTGTCACACCACCCTCTAGCCGAACTCGTACGCGAAATTTCGGACACACGTCTGTCTGGCGTGCTGCGCCTGGCGCACGAGCACGCGAAGGCCGCGGTCTACTTCGACGCCGGGGAGGTCAAGGCCGCGGCCTCGAACGCGCGCGCTCTGCGTCTGGTCGAGGTGCTGCGCCGCAGCGGGGCCGTGGACGCCGGGCGGCTCTACGTCGCCGTCGGCGAGAGGATGTCGGACGAGCAGGCCGGCGTCGCGCTCTTGAGTTCGGGCGTGCTCGACGAGTCGGGGCTTAGACGTCTTCAGGAGCGGCAGTTGAAGGAGGTGCTGGGCGAGGCGCTGCGTTGGGCTGACGGCGAGTGGCACTTCGACCCGCGCGTGCGGCTGGCCGGCGTGTACAACGCGCGCCCCGATGTGTCGGGGCTGCTGGCCGAGTCGGCGCGCGGCCTCCCGCCGCAGCTCATCGCCGCGAGGATGCGCGACGACGCGCAGACGATTGCCCCCGCCGAGGGCTTTGAAGAGAAGATGAGTTCCGGCCTCCGGCTCCTTCCCGCGGAGGCTTTCGTCATGTCGCGCATTTATGCTCCGACGACGTTGAGTGAGGTCATCGCCGTCAGCGGGCTGCCCGATGAGGAGACCCGCTGCGCCGTCTACGTGCTCGCGCTCGGCGGTCTGCTCACGCGCACGGGCGGCCCGCGCATCCTGCCCGTCGAGGCGCAGAAACTCGCGGCGCAACAGCGCGCCGCAGCGGCCTCCGCCGAAGCGCCCTCAACCGAGTCGCCGCGGACAACCCCCGAGGGCGTGCAGCCGGCCGCGGCGGAGCCCGAGCCCGCCCGGCACGGCACGATTGAGGAGTTGCTGGCGCTCGCGCTCGGGGCGACCCACTACGCGGTGCTCGGCGTCGCGCACTCGGCCTCGACCGACGAGGTCAAGCGCGCCTACTACGCGCACGCGCGTCGCCTCCATCCCGACCTCTTCCGTCGCGACGCCGACGAAGAGACGCGTCAGCGCATCGACGCCGCCTTCGCGCGCATCGCGCAGGCGTACGACGTACTGCGGGACTCGGCCCGCCGCGCCGCCTACGACCTCAAGCTCTCGAAGAAGAAGGAGCAGTAAGCAGTAGGCAGTTGAAGGCGCCGCGGACGCGGCTGGCTACTGCCATCTGCCTACTGCCTACTTGTCCTTCTCGGCTTTGATACGTACACTCTAACCTCTATGGGCATCGAGTTTGCTGAGAGCGACCGCGCGGCCGGCGAGGCGTATTTGCGCCTCGCGACGGGCGTGGACGAGTTCGAGGGCTACGCGCATCCGCACGCCGCGCGCGTGGCGCGGCTGGCCGACGTGCTCGCCGAACACTTCCGCCTGTCGAGGGCCGACCGCACCTCCGTCGTCTACGCGGCGCTGCTGCACGACATCGGCGAGCTGACGATGAAGCGCGACTACATCAAGCGCGACGGGCCGCTCAACGGGGTCGAGCGCCTCGACCTCGCGCGCCATCCCGTCATCGGCGAGCAGGAGGCCGCGCGCGCGGGCGCCGACCGCGCCGTTCAGCTCCTCGTCCGCTGGCATCACGAGTGGTTTGGCGGCAGCGGCTACCCGGACGCTTTGCGCGGTGAGCAGATACCTCTGGGCGCGCGCATCCTCCGCGTCGCCGACGCCTACGCCGCGCTCACCGACGCGCGCCCCTGGCGTCCCGCCGGCACCGAAGCGGAGGCGCGCAAGCACCTCGGACTCTGGGCCGGCATCGAGTTCGACCCCGCGGTCGTCCTTGCCTTCCTCTCGCTCGAAGGTCTGCCGGAGCTGCGCTCCTTCGCGCGTGCCGGACGCGAGGTGGAAGAGCCCGCACGTGCGATCATCAGAACGCGCGAAGAGCCGGCCGCCGGCCGCGGCGCCGACAAGGGCGAAGAGGTCGTCCACGCCGTCGAGACGCCCGCGCAGTACCCCTGGGACGCGGGCACCCCGAGTTAACTTTTCGAGATTGATTCAGGCGAGACTTCCGACCAAATCTTTTAGAGGCCGACGACGTTGCGCAACTTCTCTGACTCGCTCCCCGCAGGCTGGCTCGCGTTCGAGCTGGGCGTGCTGCGCCGACTACAATTCCGCTCGGTCATCGACCCGTTCGCGGGCGAGGGCGCCACGCTCGCGTACCTCAAGCGCTGGGGCGCGCGCGTCGCCGCCAACGACTCAGCGCAGTGGGCTCTGGAGCGCGCACGTGCGCGCGTCGAGAACAACGCCGAGACCTTAAGCGAGTCGGACGTGGAGGCCGTGCTCGAAGACGCGTACGTCCCGCGTCACCGACTCTATAACCCCGCGCTGCGTCACTGGTTTGGCGAGACCGACGCCTGGTGGTTCGACAACGTCCGCGCCAACGCCGAGAAGCTCGAACCCGCGCGGCGCTCGCTCGCGCTCGACCTCGGCATGGCTGTCGGCGACTACGCGCTCGCCTTCGACGACGACACGCGTGAGCTGCGTCAGCCACTCTCGCGTGCCTTCAAGCGGCTCCTGGATTGCGCGCCCGCGCCCTTCGACAACAAACAGAAGAATACGGCCTCGAACCGCGACGCGCGCGACTTCGTCGGACGCGAGCAGGCGGAGCTACTCTTCCTCAGACTCCCTCGCCCCTCGCGCCGCGCCGCGCGCGACTCAAACTGGGCCTGGCGCGAGGTCTGGGTGCGCGGCGACGGAGACTTCTGGGACGACTTTGAGCGCTCGCGCGAGGGCCGACTCGGGGCCCGCGCCGAGGCACGCCGCCAATACCTGCGCCACGTCGAAGACCTCCTCGACGCCGCCTCGCACCTGCCCGCGTGGGCCGTCGCGCACGTTGACGACGGCTACCTCCCGACCGAAGAGCTGGTCGAAACCATCAGCCGCCTCCGCCGCGTCGGCACCGTCTACACCAAAGACTTCACCGAGTTGACCGGAGCCCGCGCCGTCATCGTCACGGCATAAAGCAGTGAATGGTGAATAGTAAATGGTGAATGGATAAAGGCTGCTCTTTCCATTCACCATTTACTATTCACCATTCACTGCTTTTAAAATCACGACCGTCTGATCGTCGCCGCGGTCGGCTGTGCCCGCCCAGTTCTCGACGTACTCAAGGATATTGATGCGGATGTTCTCGGCCGTCTCGGTGCGGTGCCGGGTGAGCAGTTCGAGGAGGCGTCCTTCGCCGAACTCTTCGCCCGTGCCGTTCTGCGCCTCGGTGATACCGTCGGAGTAGACGACGAGCAGGTCCCCTTCATTCAGTTCCACCTGCCCCTCCTCGAACAGCACGCCGTCGAAGGCGCCGAGCACGGTGCCGCCCGTCCACAGACGCTCGACCGTCCCGTCGGCGCGCACGAGCAGCGGCGCGTTGTGCCCCGCGTTCGTATAGCGCAGCGCGCGCGCGGCGTCGTCGTAGAGCGCGAGGAAGAGCGTGGCGAAGCGGTCGGCGTCCGTCGAGCGACAGAGCTGCTCGTTGATGCGCTCCGCCATGCGCGAGACGAGGCACGCGTTGTCCGTCTCCGTCACGCCGCACGGCATCTCCAGCGCCTGCGCGGCATGAGCGGGCGCCGCGACGCTCAGGCGCTCCGCGATGATCGAGACCTGCGCGCGCAGCGTCGCCTGCAAGTTCGACATCACGAGCGAGGCCGACAGCCCTTTACCCGACACGTCGCCGAGTGTCAGCGCGACCAGCCCGGGCACGACCTCGACGAAGTCATAATAATCACCCGCCACGCCTAGCGCCGCGCGGCACTCGCCCGTGATGTTGGCCGAGCGGAGCGCGGGCGTACTGCGCGGGAAGAGCTGCGCCTGCACCTCATGCGCGATCTCGATCTCGCGCTTCAGACGCTCGTGCCCGACGCGCTCGGCCAGCAGCGTCTCGATGTTCGCCGACATGTCGTTGAAGGCGAGCGCAAGCTCTCCCAACTGGTCGCGCGAGCGCGTGCGTATGCGGTGCGAGAAGTCGCCGCGCTTGACCGACTCGGTCGCGCGGTAGAGCTTGTGGACGGTGCCCGTCACGGCACGCGTCATCCAACCGGCCGAGAGCAGCGCGAGTATCTCTAAGACGAGGAAGATGACCGCGAGGACGTAGAGCATCTGCCAGAAGGTCTGCCCCAGCACGAGGTTGTTCCAGAACTGCTTGCCGCCCTCGCTCCAGGACCAATCGACCACGAAAGACCAGCGCGCCTGCCGCTCACCCGTCACCCAGTCGGTCGCCTGCAAGAAGACCGGGCAGGGGAAGTTGAACCCGGTAAGCTCCGGCAGGTACTCGCCGAACTGGTCGCGCGACATGTCAAAGGCGTCGAAGGCGGCGGCGCGGCTGCGCACCGTCTCGCCCTGTTCGGCGTCCTCGCCGACACGCACCTGCACACCGCCGCGCGGCTCCTCCTCGATTCTGCCGCCGATGAAGAAGGGGCGGACGTTGACGCCCGTGTTCTCGCGGTAACGCGCGACGAGCGCGCGGCTGATGGGCACGGCGATCAGCACCGCCGCGCCGCGCGCCCCCTCACCCACGCGTGCGAGCGCGCGCACCGAAGGTGTGCCGAAAGCAGACTTACTCCCTTCGGGCGGCGGCAGGAACGCGAACCCGCTCCACTCTGCTCGGCCGCCGAGCCAACCGGGCAGAGTCTCCCGTCTGTCTGCGGCGTCGAGGCCGACCCCGCGCGTCTCCTCGCTCAAGTCTGCGCTCGACAGCTCGGCCGGCACGCCGTCGCCTAAGAAGTGCGGGCTCGCCGCCTCACCCACGCGCCATGCGTAGACGCGCGCGCCGGGCAGCGCCGCGCGCAGAAGGGCCGCGCGCTCTTCGAGCCACGCCTGCGCCTCGCGCTCGGACGTGTTCGGCGGGAGCCGCGCGAGCGCGCCCGCGAGCGCCTTCGCGCCTTCGAGGGACTGCCGCTCGGTCGCCTCGATCTCGACCGTGACGACGCGCACCATCGCCTGCGACGAGCCGCCCGTCGCCGCCAGTGCCCCGAGCGCGAGCAGCAGCACGACCGGCGTCAGGCCGACGAAGAGATAAGTGATGATGAGCCGCCGCCTGACCTTCCACAGCAGCTTCCGCTTGAGCCGCACGGCGAGCTTGAGGCCGAAGTAGAGCAGGACGGCCGCGCAGACGAAGAGAGTGACGGGGCCGAGCAGACCGAAGGGCGTGTCTTGATACAGCGAGGTGTCGCGGACGAACAGACGCAGCAGGAAGAGCGCGAAGGCCGCCAGCGCCACGCGCGGCATCGCGCGCCGGAACCACTCGCGCGCACGCCCGAGCCGCCCGGCCACACGCTCCGACGCTCCCGCACCTCCGCCCATCAATGCTCCCCTTCCGGACAATAGAAACAATAGGCAGATGGCAGTCGGCAACCGCTCCGCGTTTAGGATGTTGAAAGATTAAATCCGAAGTTTCGGCAGCAGGGCTTTTAACTGCCATCTGCCTACTGCCATCTGCTGCCCACCCTCTTACGCCGATGGCGCGGACGGTGTTTCAACACGACTGTCGTCAACCTTAATCTTCAGCAAGAGCGCGGACGTGTGCGGCGACCGTCGCGCCGAGGGTCAGAAGGTTGTAGCCGCCTTCGAGGCACGAGACGAGCCGGCCCGCGCACGCCTCGCGCGCCCACTCCTTCGCCGCGCGCGTCATCAACACGAAGTCCTCATCCGTCAGCGACAGTTGCCCCAGAGGGTCGCCCGCGTGCGAGTCGAACCCGGCCGAGATGATAACGAGGTCGGGCTTGAACTTCGCACCAATCTCTTCGAGCGCGGTCTCGAAGGCGCGACGATGCTCGGCGGCGGGCGTGCGCGCGCGCAGCGGCAGGTTCAAGGTGTAGCCGCGGCCGCGGCCGACGCCCGTCTCGGAGCGCGTGCCTGTGCCGGGGTACCAGGGGTACTGGTGCGCGGAGAAGAAGAAGACCGTCGGGTCGTCGTAGAAGATGCCCTGCGTGCCGTTGCCGTGATGCACGTCCCAGTCGATGACGGCCACGCGCTCGACCTCCTTGTAATGGCGCTGTGCGTAGCGCGCCGCGATGCCGACCGTGTTGAAGAGACAGAAGCCCATCGCGCGGTCAGACGTGGCGTGGTGTCCGGGCGGTCGCACGGGCAGAAATGCATTCTGCGCCTCGCCCTTCAAGACCATGTCCACGGCCCTGCACGCGCCACCCGCCGCACGCAGAGCGGCTTCGAGCGAGCGCATCGAGACGGACGTGTCCGCGTCGAGGTAGCCGAGCCCCTCGCTCACGGCGCGCTCGACGTGCTTGAAGTGCTGCGGCGTGTGCGCGGCCTGCACATCGCCGCGCGGCGCCGGGGCGGCCTCAACTTCTAACAGGCGCGGCCAGAGTGCCGCGTCGCCGCGCAGGGCTTCCATCACGACGGCGTAGCGCTCGGGGCTCTCGGGGTGGCCGGGGCCCGTGTCGTGCTGCTCAAAAACGGGATGATGTATGATGGCCGTCGTCATGCGGCCGATTATGTGCGAGGGTTAGGACGAGGTCAAAGGAAGAAAGTAGGCAGTAGGCAGATGGCAGCAGGCAGCCGCTTCGCGTGACGAACGTTGCAAGATTAAATCGAAATTTCCAACACGGGTCTTTTAACTGCCTCCTGCCTCTTGCCTACTGACCCGGCGAGCATGGATTCGATACGCGCGCCTGCCGTTTACCGTGCGGAGGCGGACAGACGCCGGGTCGCCCGAGCTTTTAAGGCTCCGGTTTTCTTCGACTTAGATCGGCGGCGACGACCGACGCCCAAAGGGAATGGTGTTTGCAGAAGGCAACCGCGTGATGTACCTCTCCCGTTCTAATCCGGGTTTGATGGAGACAGCGGAAGGAGTTTGCACATGCGAAAGGTTTCGGTCAGTCTACTCTGCCTCTTATTTCTGATGACGACCCTGGCGCTCGACACGTCGGCGCAGGACAGGCGCAAGCGTTCGCGCTTCGGGCGTAAGGCGCGGACGGCGGCCATCATCGCGGGCGGCGCCGCCGTCGGCGGTCTCGTCGGCGGCAGGAAGGGCGCGGCCATCGGCGCGGGCGGCGCGGGCACGTACGCCTTCAACCGCAAAGCCGCGCGGCGCCACTTCAAGCCGCGCACGCGCACCATCGGCGCGACGGCCAGCGGCGCTGCGCTCGGCGCGGGCGTCGGCGGCGCGGTCGGCGGTCGGCGCTCGGCGGCTGCGGGGGCCATCGTCGGCGGCACGGGCGGCTATCTCTATCGCCGCACGAAGCGTCGCATCCCGCGCCGCTACTAAAGGCCGCCGGGTGTGGTCGATAGTGTGGGGAGCGTGAAGGGCCGAAGGCCCCGCGCTCCCCTTTGTCGGGCGCTTGCACGCGCCCCTCGCTTTGCAACAAACTACTCTCGCGCAAGGTTCACTTACTTTCAGAACCAAGGAGTCGAAGCTTCATGTCTTACGACGAAGAGCAGCATAAGCGTAGTCGTGTCGTGATCGAAACGCCGACGGCACGGCGCGAGGTCGTCGAAGAGCGTACGGTTCGTCAGCCGCCGCCGGCCTACTACCCGCCGCCGGAGCGGAGAGGGTATTCGACGGGCGTCCTCGCCACGGTGGCGCTCCTCGCCATCGCAGCCACGGCCATTATCTTTCTCTTCCTGACGAACTCGCGCGACGACTCCTCGACCGAGGTCAACATCAACGCGCGCGCCGCCACGCAGCCGACGCCTTTGACGCAGGCGCCCATCCTCGTCCAGACGCCGCTGCCGCAGCCGACGCCCATCATCATCCAGCAGGCGCCGCAGACCGTGCCCGCGCCCGTCATCATTCAGGCGCCGCCGACAACCACCGACCCGGCGACGACCGCGCCGCCGGCTTCGACGGCGACACCGGCCGCCGCGAACGACGACGCGACGCTGCAAACGAAGATCGACAAGGCGTTCGCAGACGACCCGGCCGTCTCGACGGCCGTCATCGACGCGACGGTCGTCAACGGCCGTGTCCGACTCTCCGGCACAGTCAACTCCGACGCCGTCAAGCAGCGCGCCGAGCGCCTCGCCTACGCCGTCAAAGGCATCCTCGAAGTCGATAATAAGATCGTCGTCAGCGCCGGCACGCCGTAAGAGAGTAGACAGTAGTCAGTAGGAAACTAACGTCGGCGGGCATCGGGACTTTAAGCCTCAAGGCCCGCCGACGGTTTTTACTGTCTACTGTCTACTGCTTTTCAGTACCCTTCCGTGTGACGGCGCAGCCATTCGTCGATCTCTTCGTCGGATGGGTCGCGGCCCAGCTCGCCGCGCAGGCGGTCGGCCGCCACCTCGCGCTCGTCGCGCGCGGCGTCCGCGAGCGTTTCGCCACCGTTTGTTTCGGACGAGTCACCCACTGTTGTTTCTCCTCCTCGCGTGTGTTTGATTCGAGGCCGATGGTAGGCTCTGGACGGACGCGGTGGCAAGCTCAGACGTGTCCGCCGAAGCGGTAGCGCAGCAGCTCGCGCGCGCGTTGCGAGGCGAAGGCGACCGCCGCGAGACAGCAGACGCCGCCGAGCACGACCGAGAAGGGCGCCCCCACTGCGGCCGCGACCAGCCCCGCCTCCAGCTCACCCAACTGCGGCCCGCCCATGAAGAAGATCATGTTCACCGAAGTCATCCTCCCACGCAGACGGTCGGGCGTGATGAGCTGGCGGATGGTCTGGCGGATAACCGTGCTGACGGTGTCGGCCGCGCCCGACACCGCCAGCATCAAGAGCGAGAGCCAGTACGAACGCGAGAGGCCGAACATGACCGTCGCCGCGCCGTAGACCGCGACCGAGACGAGCACCGCCAGACCGGGCCGCTTCCACTCCGAGCCGCGGCGCGTGAGCAGGAGTCCCGTGATGACGGCGCCGAAGGCCGTCGCCGCAGCGAGCAGGCCGTAGCCGTGCTCTCCCACTTGCAGCACGTCGCGCGCGAAGATGGGCAGCAGCGCCGTCGCCGACGCGAAGAACGTCGCCACGAAGTCGAGCGACATCGTCTGCACCATGATCGGCGTCCGCCAGACGAACCTTAAGCCCTCCTTCAAAGATTCAATACTCACGCGCGCAAGCTCCTCCGCCTTCCCCTTCCCCGACGCGCGCATCAGCAGCACGGCCGCGATGACCGAGAGGAACGAGACAGCGTTGAAGGCGTAGACGGCCGCCGGCCCGTAGTGCGCCAGCACCACGCCGCCGAGCACAGGCCCCGCGACCAGAGCAATCTGTAACGAGACGAAGCCGAGGCTCACCGCGTTCGGGAAGTCGCGCGCGGGCACGAGCGCCGGCAGCAGCGCTTGCCGCGCCGGATTGTCGAAGGCGACGGCGGCCGAAGAGAGCGCCGTCAGCACGTAGATGGGCCAGAGCTTTTGGAGTCCAGCCGCGGTGACGGCCGTCAGCACCGCTGCGCACGCGAGCATAACGGTCTGCGTGATGATGATGAGCCGCTTGCGGTCTACGGCGTCGGCGACGACCCCGCCCACGAGCGAGCAGAGCACGATGGGCAGCACGCGCACGAGCCCGACCAGTCCGAGCGCCGCCGCGGCCGTCTTCTCGCCATAAGGCCGCATGAGGAGATAGACGTGCCAGTTGATCGTTACGAGCTGCATCTGCGAGCCCGTGATGGAGAAGAACTGTCCGACCCACAACAGGCGGAAGTCCCTGTGGCGCAGCGACGCGAAGGCCGTGCGCCGCCTCACCTCTTCGGCGCCGTCAGCAGCCGCAGGCGTCGGGTTGTCGGGTGTGCCCAAGTGAAAGATGACCCCTCGTATTGATGTTGAAAATTGAGTCCGCCGATAGAATATCAGGGTCTCCGGTTGCGAAAGAACCGCGCCGGCCTCGACGGTCTGTCCGCACACCGCGTCTGAGCCTTAAATCGTCAAATTTCCGAGGAAATGGCGATGTTTTGACCGCCGCGGGCGTGCGGCTGCTGCAACTCGGCGGGGGCTCTACTCATCCAAGTTAGTGCTTAAATAACCGTCATGAAAAGGGGTAGGATGAAGATGAAAGTAGTAGTGAATAGAGTCTTTGCGCTCGTCGCGGCGCTGGTCGTTGCGGCGTCGGTCGCGGTCGCCCAACCGGCCGACCGGATGAGCGAGCGCACCGCCTTCGAGCAGTTGGCGAAGAAGGTGCGTAAGGAGCTGGTGACGCTCCCGTGGTACGGCGTCTTCGACAACCTTGAATACGCCATCGACGGCTCGACCGTGACGCTCTCGGGTCAGGTCGTGCAGCCCTCGACGCGCAAAGACGCGGAGCGCCGCGTGAGGAAGCTGAAGGGCGTCGGGCGCGTAGTCAACCACATCGAGGTGCTGCCGCTGTCGGGTTTCGACGACTCGATTCGCGCGAGTACGTACCGCGCGCTGATGGGTTGGAACAGCCCGCTCTTCCGCTACGGCCGCGGGGTGAATCCTTCGATCCACATCGTCGTCAAAGGCGGCCACGTGTCGCTCGAAGGCGTCGTCTCGAACGAGGGCGACCGGCGGCTGGCCTACATGCTGGCCAACTCCGTCCCCGGCGTCTTCTCCGTCACGAACAACCTCCGCAACGAGAACGCGCGCGCGCGGTAAGTCAGTTCGGAGTTCATAGAAAAAGTGCGGGCAGTCTGTGAAAGACCGCCCGCACTTTTTGTCTTTATGGCAACCTGCTCGGTCGGATGCTGCCGAGGGCGTCTAACCGGCCGCGGAGATGAGTTCGGCAAGTGTAGAGACGACAGTTCCTCCCGTCGAGAGGACACATTCCCCTGTCGAGAGAAAATAACCACGTGCAGAGATAATAGAAATGGGTGTAGAGACAATAGAAATGCATGTAGAGACGACCTCCGCATAAGTAAAGTTTATCCCGGAAGCTGTAGAGATAAATCAAACGAATGCGAAATCTACTTCAACGCCTGTAGAAATGACTCCGACAAGTGTTGAATTTATCCTGCCACGTGCAGTATTAGTCGGATTTATGCTGAACGTGCAGCGGCGTGTGTAGAGGCAAGCCCGCCGACTGTTGAATTTATCTTCTCGGTTGCAGAATAAACAGAACTAACTACTAAGACGACTCCGGCAGACGTGGCGACGCTCCCGACGCTCTTCGAGTTGATTGAATACTGTGCAGCAGCACGCCGCGGCCGTGCAGAACCATTCTGCACGGCCGCAAAAACTGTTCTGCACACACGTAAAAATCTTTCGCACGTCGCAAGACGGTTCCGCGACGCCGCAGCGACCCGCCGCAGACCCGCCGCGCCTCCCGCTACGGCTCCGCCGAACCGATGACTTACTGGCCGGGGACGAGGAACACGTCCCACGCCCAGCGCCCGAGCTGCGCGTCCCGTTTGTCCTTCACTTTAGCGCGGTAGCGGAAGCGGTTGCCGTGCCGGTCTGTCCGTTTCGACTCCTTGTAGTCGAGGTCGATGGACTTCAGCCCGAGTTCGGGCAGCGTGTGCAACTCCGTGGGCTGCGACACGCCGTCGTGGTTGGTGTCCTGCCAGAGCCGGAGGTAGGCGAAGACCGCGTCGCGCTTGTCTATCACGCCGTCGCCGTCGCCGCCGCGCTCCGCCCGGTCGAAGGAGGAGAGGGCGTTGAAGCCGTTGGCCCCGCCACCCGTCTGCGGCTGCGGCGTGACGTTGCCGAACAACTCCCGCGCGCTGTCGATGGTGCCGTTGCGGTTGCGGTCGAAGGCGAGCCACGCGTCGTCCGAGCCCACAGCCGTCCATGACAGCCGCTCCTTCACGCCGTCCGGGTTGCCGTCAAAGTCGAAGAGCACGCCGTGCGCAGGATTGGTGAGCGAGAAGCCGTCGCCCCTGCACGTCAATGAGGATGGGGGAGAAGCAGGTGCCGGTCGTCATGTAGACGGCCATGCACTCGGGGCTGATCTCGGGCATGATCTGGCCGCAGTAGAAGGTCGGGGGCGGGTCGGGACAGTTGCCGAAGCCTCCGCCGCCGAGGAGGTCGCGGCAGACCTCACCGCCCGCGTCCCAGAAGAAGCCGAGCACTTCGCAGCTACCCGGGGTGTCGACCGTGCAGCACATCCCGCCGTTCGGCATCATCCCCGGCAGACAGCCCCCGTTGAAGCCGGGCGTGGTACAGCTCGTAGAGACCAGCCACGGCTGGCAGCAGTTGGAGCCGTCGTTGAGGTAGCCGGTGGGGCAGCCGGTGGCCGGGTGCTTGCAGTAGTCCACCCGTGGTTCCATCCCATAGGAGAAGATGCAGTCGTCGCAACCGAACCAGAGTGGCTCGTTGCTGTTGGGTGACTGGAAACAGAAGTCGCACGACTCGTTGGGCTTCCGGCCGGAGTTACACGGGCACGTCGGCGGCGTCGGCGTCGGCGTGGGCGTCGGCGTCGGGGTGGGCGTCGGCGATGGGGTTGGGTTCGGGTCACACGGGCCGCCTTTTGTCCAAGTAATGCAATGACTCATTGAGTCACACTGTGAATAACAGGCAATGTTGAAAGCAGGGTTCCCGTAGCTTTTTTTGTTTTCCTCATCCTCAATAACGGCTGTATTGTTAAGACACGTTACGGTTTGAACCGCGACAAAAAAGCCGAGGCGGTTGGCCTCGACTCTAGCGCGCACGGCGAAGTGTTAACCTGCTCGTCACTTGTGCCCGCTCGGGGAGGAATAATCCCAGGGACTAGCGAGGCGAGCGATGGAAACCTGCTCTCAAGTGCTCGGTAAGGGTCAAGCAAGTTAAGCTGGGCGGCTGTTTCCTGTCGCCGCCAGAAAGAGCCGTCGGCGAAGCGCGCTTCCTGTATCCCTATCGTTAGTTTGAATCTTCCGACCACTACGCCGTCCTTCGCCAACGACCTGAGGAGCAGAGCGGGATACAGGGTGGGGATTTCTACCACCTTTGTGCTGTTCGCCTCGACCCAGATGTTAGCGAACTGCGTGGTGCCCTCCGATAAGACCTCCTCCGGGGCGTCGAGGGGGGCCAAAGTCCACCTGAGTTGTACCGAGTTGACGATCTTGGGGCTCCTGTTTCTTAACTCGATTCTTTTAATCTTTGTTACCCCCTGGTGCCTTCCCCCGCCGGACAGCGATTGGATGCCGCTGACGGCTACCGGCATCGAACTGCTTTCAAACTGTCCCATATCGAGCACAGTCGCGAATGCCCATTTACCGCGCGGCTTTTCCCCCTTCATCTTCAGGTCGTCATCGTTGAACTCTTTCTCTATGTCTTCGTCGGTCGTGTCAGACGCACTCTTAGGAAGTTGGCTGTTACTACCGGCTGCTCCCTCCTTCGCGGCTGACTGCTGCGTGCCGGCTGTGAGCCCACAGATGACTATAGCCACGAGCAGGAAGAGGAGCGTGAAGGGGACAACGTTTTGGCGGCTGAGCATTGAGCGTAGACTGTGAGCGTTCATGGCGTCTCTCCTTATCAAGAGGTTGGTGAGCGTGGCGGAGCCCATGAAGACCGAAGCTGTGAGGTGTGGGGCGATATGCGCGACGAACCGACTTATACGCCGCGCGCACACTGCCGTCAAGGCTAAATATGAGAAGGCGGTGTCGATAACGCAAAGGGGCGCGGGCGTTAGACCCGCGCCCCTTTATGTAACCCGCGCGACGCGGTTACTCGACTATCACGCGGTCGCTCTGGCCGCGGCCGAAGGTCTCGGGGGCGTACATCTCTTCAGCTTTGGCGGGCGGGACGACAAAGGCGCCGGGCGTCGTCGCACGCGCGGTGTAGGTGTAGGTGTAGACGCCCTCCCACATCAGGGAGGTGAACGCCTCGGCGCGGTCGTCGCGCAGGTTCTGGTGCTCGAACCATGTGCGCCACCACCAGCCAAAGCGCGCGGGCTCCTGCTCCTTCTGCTCCGCGGGTATCGCTCCCGTGACGGCGAGCGCCGGGTTCAACGCTTCGAGCCCCGCGGGCAGAGGGTCTACGAGCGCGACGTGGTAACGGCGCGTGGGTGCGACCACCGTCAGCTTCACGCGCACGGTCGCACCGGCCTTGATGTGCCACGTCCCGTCGGCGTCGCGCCGCACGTCGCCCGCATCGCCGGTCGGCTCGTAGACGCGCTCGACGGCGAAGCCGTAGTCGGCCGCAGCGAGCTTCAGGTTTGTCGGCGCGTAGCTCATCCCGACGCGGTAGTAGAGACGACCCGCGCCCTCCTTCTGCAAGACGAGCCGCTGCTCGCCCGTCCCCTTCTCCGCGAGGTAGCGCATCGGCACGTCGAACTGCTGCCGGTCGGTCGAGCGCCCCTTGAACTGCTGCTCGCCCGCGTAGGCGTCGCCGAGCCACGCGCGCGCAACGAAGTCCGGCGGCGCCTTCTCGTACGTGCGGAAGTAGCGGTCGAGCGCAAGCAGGACGAAAGCGTTCTCCTGCGTGTTCTCCCAGCGCCCCTGCTTGCGGTGCGCGAGCAGGCCGCGCGCGATCTTCGCCACGAGGTCGCTTTCGGGCTGGTCGCCGATGAGCGCTTCGAGGATGACGCCGTCGGCGCGCCGGTTGGAGTGAAGCAAAAGGTACGCGTCGTCCGCGTACGAGGTTGTGAAGTGCGCCGTGCCCGCCGTCTCCTCCGCGCGGTTGTCAAGCAGGCGCCGGATGGCGGCGACCTCCGCCGTCGAAGCTTTGTCGCCCGAAAGCACGGTCAGAAGCCACCCGACGGCTTCGAGCTGTAGCTTCTCAAGCCCGTTCTCCGCAATGAGCCGGCGCGCACGCGCAGGGTCTCGGTCGCCCGTGAGCGCGCGCGTGTAGAGCGCGTAAGCGATGAGCGAGTTGCGCGCGTCGCGGCCGTAGCGTTTGGGAATGCGCGACTCGACGTTGCGCAGGTAGTCGCGCGACTTGTCGAGCATCGACTGCGGCACTTCGTAGCCCTTCGACTTCGCGCGCGCCAGCGCGTGCGCGACGTGGATGCTGACGTAAGGCCACGACTCTTCGCCGCGGCGCCAGAAGCCGAAGCCGCCGTCGTCGTTCTGCAACCCCTGGAGCCGCTTGATGTCGCGCGCCACCGCGCGGTTCATCTCCTCAGGTGTAGGCATGCCTTTGGCCTTGAAGGCCGTCAGCACGTCGCGCAGGGCGGCCACCGCCAGCACGCGCGAAGAGAGCTGCTCGGAGCACTCGAAGGGGTATACGACGAGGTAGAGCACCGCGTCCGTCAGCGCCTGCAACTGCGTCGAGGAGGTCTGGACTTCCAAGCCGCCGAACTGCCTGAACACGTCCGGTGGCGCCTTGACCGGCTGGACGACGGCGCCGCTCTGATCCAGCTCGCCGTAGGTGGCGAACGCCTCGGTTGTGGCCGGCGTCCAGACGGGCAGCTCGAACTGCGAGGCGTCGGCGTGCCGGCCCGAGGCCGCTGCCACCTGGAAGCGTGCTGTGCCCGCCGCGCTGGCCGCCACGGGGAAGCGGACTTCGACGCGGTCGTTCGCGGGCACGGTCACGCGTCGGCCGCTCCCGTCGGTCAGCTCCGCGTTGGCGGCGCGGACGGCCACCTCCACCTGGGCCGGTGCGTCGGTCTGGTTCTGCAAGACGACCGGCAGCTCGAAGCGGTCGCCGAAGTTGAGGAAGCGCGGCGCAGAGGGTCGCACCATCAAGGGCTGACGCGCCGTGATGGACGACTCGCCGGAGCCGAACTGCTTGCCGCCCGCAACCGAGACGGCCATCACGCGGTAGCGCGTCAGGTTGTCGGGCACCTTCACCTTCACCTCTGCGCGACCGCGCGCGTCGGTCGGAACCGAAGGCGCAAAGACGGCGAGCGCGTTAAAGTTCTCGCGCAGACGTATCTCCTCCTGCCCCTCCTGACCCGGCGCCGGGGTGGCCTGCGGCGCGGGCGGCGGGGGCGGCGGCGCCCCGTCCTTCCTCATCGTCCTTGTCGCCTTGGGCACCTCGGCGACGCTGGCCGACTCCATCATGGTGCCGCTGCTCCTGCCGACCCCCGCGCCGCCGGCGACGCCCTCCACGACCTGCAACTGGACGGGGTCTGCGAGCTGCACGTCCTTGCGCAGGTGGTAGTCGGCCACGTCGGCGCCGCGTTGCGCGTAGAAGACCGCGAGCGGGTCTTCGAGCTTGTAGGCCGTCAGCGCCAGCACCGACTCATCGACGACGACGACCGCCAGCTCGCCGCCCTGAACGGGACGGCCCGCGGCGTCCTTCACCTCGACGGAGACGGTCGTCTCGCCGCCCGGCTCCAGAGCCTTGTCGCGCGGCGTCGCCGTCACCAGGAGCCTGCGCGCGAGCGGCGGCACCGAGAGGCTGATGGCGCCCGAGGCGAAGGCGGGGCGTTTGGGTAGCTTCGCGTCCGCCTCGCCGTCGGCCCCGACGCGCGCAGCCGCCCCGACCAGATCGACCTGCACGTAGACGTTCGGCGTGAAGACCTCTTCGACGGGCACGCGCAGCGTGTGCGAAGGCCCATCCATGTGGAACCGCTCGGTGCGGACGAGCCCCGAGCGGCGGAGCGTCATGATGCCTTCGGCGGGCGTGAACGGCGACTGCACGAGTATCTCGGCCGTGTCGCCCGGACGATACTCCTTGCGGTCTGGAATCAGCTCGACCTTCTCCTGCGACACGTCGCGCCGCGGCGGGGTCTTGCCGCCCGCGACCCACAGCGTCAACTCGCTCTCGTTCGGCCGCTCGCGGTCGTCGTAGAGGCGCGCCGTCACGCGATAGGTGCCGCCGGCCTTCGGGCGGAACGTGCAACGCACGGCGTCCGTCGCCGATTTAACCGTACACTCTTCCGGTGCCTTCGACTCGGTCTGCTGCCACTGGCCCTTCGTGTACTTCCATTCCATCAGCGCGGCGCGCATGCGTACCTCGCGTCCCGCGACGAGCCGGCCGTCGAGGTCGGAGACGATTGAACTGACGACGAGCGGCTCGCCCTGCTGCACGAAGAGGCGTTCGCTGCGCAGGCCGACGTAGAGGTCTGAAGGATGGACGAGCATCGTGGTGTTGGAAGTCCACGCCTGCCGGTTCACGTCCGTCACGGTGGCCTGCGCGTTGACGTTGGACGGCTGCGGCGGGTTCACCGAGTCGAAGTCGAGCCTGAGCGTGTGCTTGCCCGCGGCGTCGGTCTTGCCCTTGAAGGTCTGCACGTTGTCGGCGGCGCCCGGTCTGGAAGAGCTGTAGACCGACTCCCACCAGGGCGTCCAGCGGCCGAAGGTGTAGTCGCCGCGGTTGGGCGGCGTGTAGCTGGTCAGCGTGGCCGTGACGCGCCAGTTGACCTCGGAGTCGGGCAGGCCGCCGCCCGCGTAGTAGCTCGCCTGCACGGTCGCCTGCGCGTGGCCGCCGATGAAGTGCGGCCCCCCGTCAGACTTCGCGCTCACCTCGAACTCGGGGCGGCGGAACTCCTGCACCTGTAGCTGGTGATAGTGCTCGCGCCCGCCCAACGCGGTCGCCACGCCGCCGCCCGCGGCCTGAAAGTAGAGGGACGCGTTACCGAGGTTCATCGTCGGCGGGAGCTTGAACTTCGTGTCGAAGCCGCCGAGCGCGTTGAGGCGCGCGACGGCCTTCAACACCTCGTTGCCGCGCGAATCGCGCAGCGTGTAAGAGACCGAGTCGGCCCCGCCTGCGAGCGGCCCCACGTCGCCGTTCTTAGCCCCACTGACGCGACGGAGCCAGCCCTTCACACTCACCTCTTCGCCCGGGCGGTACATCTTCCGGTCGTCGAAGACGAACCAGCGCAGGTCGTCCACGGCCTCGCGCCTCACCCAAGAGGTGGCCTCGTTCCACCAGTCGGAGTACTCGGGCAGGAAGGCCGTCTCGCCGCCGCGGCGCGCGACGAGCATCCCCGTTGCGTCCCCAGACTTCGGCGCGAGCCCGAGGCGCACGACGCCGTCGCGACCCGTCGTCGCACGCACATCGCCGGGAACCAACTTCATCTCGACGCCTTCGAGCGAGCGGCCGTCGGTGAGCGAGTTCGCCCAGCCGACTAACTCCTCGCGGTCGGCGAAAGCGTCGAGCCCGATGGTCGTCATCTGCACCCACGCGCGTAGCGCCTCGGCCCCGCGCCGGCGGTTCTTCGGCTCGGCGAGCACCGCGGGCTCGACGACGACGAAGACGTTGCCCCGCCCGTCCTTGAGCGCCGCCGAGAGGTCGAGCCGCGTCTCGGTCATCTCGTCCGGCTGCGGCTTAACGGGGACACTCTTCGAGGAGACGAGCCTTCCGGGCGGCCCCTGTAGCTTCTGCTGCTTCTCGTCGTAGTAGCCCGAGACCCCGCGCATGTGCGCGACGTACGCCGCAAAGTCTTCGGGCGCGACCGCGTAGAGGCTCACCTTGAGCGACGGCTGGTTGATGCTGAAGACCGAGAGGTGCGGCCCGCCCGCGGGGTCGAGCACGATGAAGTTACCGCCCGACGAGAAGAGGCCCGGCGGCGCCGGCCCGACGTTGAAGGTGAGGACGGCCGGATCGTCCAGAGTCTGCCCGAACTCGTCGCGCAGTTGCGGGCCGAGCGTCACCTTGTACTGCCTGCGCCCGCGCTTCTGACCATTGATGTAGATGCCGTTCCCGTACGCGTTGATGGTAAGGCCCGGCACCTCGGGCTCGACCTTCACCTGCGCCGGGTCGAAGGCTTCGCGGTCGAGGCTGTTGCTGAACTCAATGTACCAAAGGTCAGAAGGAGAGCAGCGCCCCTGATAGCCGCAGCGGTGCACGGTCACGCGCAGGGGGCCGTAGGTGCGGAACGAGAAGCTCTGCGCCGCGGTCGTCCGGCGTGGCCCCTCGGCCGAAGGCGTGCCCGCGCCGAAGACGACCGCGACGGGCAAGTTCGGCGGCAACGCGCCCTCCGCACGAAACACGATCCAACGCCCGCGGTTCGCAGACGCGACGAGACGCTTCACGTTCTCGTCCCGATTGATCTCATCCTCCGTCGCCGCCCTGACCTGGATGGGCGCACCCGCCCCTGCCTGCAACTTCACGTTGCGCAGCACGGCCTCGGGCTCCACCCTCTGGTCGAACTCGACGAAGACGAGCGCGTCCCTTCGCGCCGCCACGTCCTCCGGGTACTTCTGCACGAGCTTCGGCGCAGGGGTCGCGAACCTCCACGTCGAGGGCGCCACACCGGCGCGCCCCGGCACCGTCACCTCGTACTCGGTCGCCATCGGCAGACGCTCGCCCTCGGGGTCGAAGATGAGCGTCTTCGTGCCCAGCCAGCGCCAGCGCCCCGCGGGCTGCGGGCTCATCCGCGCGGGGACGTTCTTAGCCGCCTCATCCTGCGACGTGACGGCGACCAAAGGGTGCGAGAAGGTCAAAGACACCTGCCGCGCCAGAGGCACCTCGCCCTCCGGCGAATGGCGCAAGACCTTCGCGTCGCCGGTCGCGGTCGCGTCGGGCGACTCGCGCGGCTCGGGCGCTGGGAACGGCTTCAACACGGTCGCGCCCGCACGCGGCGCGGGCAGAGACCTCTCGCGCAGCGCGAACTCCTGCGCGTCTCCGCTCGCGGACTTCAACTCCGGCAGACGCGCCAGCACCCTCGCCGACTCTGCCTCCGACAGCTTCTCGGCCTTCGCCGCGGGCGGCCTCGGCGTCGCGCGCTCGGCCTCTTCGGTGCCCTCGCTCAGACGGAAGCGCAAGCCCTTCTTCTCGGCCGCGCCGCCCGCATCCTGACCCGGCTCGTACGCGTCAATGCTCGACTCCGTCATGGCGTTCGTCTCTGCCCGCGCGGCGAGCGGGGCCAGGGGGCTGACAATGAGTTGGAGGAGAAGAATGAAAGCGGGGATATTTTTCAGGCGCATCTTTAAAGTCTCACGGCCCTTCCGGAAATTTAAATGCCAACGGGGCGGAGAGAGCAGACTTGCCCCACGTTGGAACGCTGTCCCTCGTCTCTACTTGCGTGTCGTCGCGTACGTGCGGAGCGGGCATGTCTCAAGGCGCATCTTGTCTCGGATGAACATAGCATTGGACACCAGCCCGCGCAAAAAGTTTGTCCGGCCGCGTTGACGTGAAACAAGAAGGCGCCGAGTCTCCCGCGGACTCGGCGCCTTCTTCGTGCTCGTCGTGCTCGTCTCTTATCCGGCGACTCGGTCAGCGCCGCCGCCGTGCGGCTACTTGCACTTGAGTTTTATACAATAACAAATGTCTACTGTGTATGTATAATTAACCCTGTCAACAACTTAAGTCCCATTATTGAATTAGAACTGTATACTTAAGAATGTATACTTAGCGTGTATTTTTGCTCGTGGAAACTTCACCCTTCGGTAGTATCTTTAGGAGAACTTGCGGTACTACGTCTTCACAAACTTCTACCTTCAGGTCGTTACCAGCGGTTCTGACAGTGATCATGCCGCGCTCGCCGGTGGTGAGGACTTGTGCGCCGGAGTCGCGCCAGCGCGCGCACTTCCGGGTGCGGGTGGCCGTAGGGCGAGTCGAGGCCGACGGAGATGACGGCTAGGGCGGGGCGCGCGGCTTTGACAAAGCCGTTGGTGGAAGAGGTGCGCGTATTTTTATAGGAGAAAAATTTGCTTAGTACATAGGTGTATGTATAACTTAGGATTCAAAAAATACGTACTACGCAATTTTAATTTTGCTCAGTATAGCGACTGTTGAGGGAGAAAATGTATTTTAATACTGCCTGTTTAATGGTGCTTGAGGCGTGGCATACCAAAGAGCCCGGACACGTATCAAAGGACTGGCTAGCTCAGTTCACGACCAAGAACGATCCTCGCTTCTCTTCTCTACTCACATACACCTCGGATGACGTCGCTCTTAGCGGGGATACGATTTTTACTATCTCTCCTCCGCTCGCCCCCTTTTGGCAAGACAAAATAACCGCTGCACATTTACTCCAAGAGGATTGGATTGACGAATACACTATTGTCCGGGGCCTTTTTGAAATCGAGCCTTCTTCGATTCCTACTCTAGTCGGAATGGAGCGTATCGGTTTGTCTGAGGCAATAGATGAACTAAGTGAAAAGGCGCTTCCCACATTTCCAGGTGAGCTGGTTCAATTTTTGACTCTTCCTAAGCGCAGCATATCCATACTCTATTTAGAATTGGATGAGACCTTAACCGCCAGCGCGTCCAATTCAGTAGAGAGTGTTTACATGCTGGCCGAGGCCCTCCGATATCGTTTACGTCAATGGGGACATATTATCCAACCGAATTTTGTTAACGGTTTGTTGCTTCTGCCCAGTATTGGGTATGGAACACCTGAGCTTGAAGCTGTGGCGGTGAACTTTAGAGATAACCAGAGGCGATTCAAGTCGAGGGGTGGATCATTGTCGCTTCCCGACACAGCCATGCATCTCTGGACTTATATGGCCTGCGGGCATATCTACAGGCATTTAAGTGATAGGCTGGGAAGGCTTCCTTTACACGAGAAAACGGCAACGCAGTATTTAGATTCGCTGAAATCAAACAAAAGTAGTTCTTTAGTAAAGGGTACTCGCGGGCAACTTGAATCACAGAGACAACTTTCAAGCGCCTACGAACTAAAATTTCTAGAAGACCGACAAGCGGTCATGACTGAACGTCTAAGCATTAGAAAATGCGTAGAGGACATTTCTAAGACCCTTAGATATAACGGCATCCCCAAATTTGAAAAGTCTGCTCCGTTGGATGTAGGAGGCTCTTCCTCGTACTTTCCTTATACCTATGGCTTCTTGGCCTCGCTCATAGGCGATTTTAAGGCAGCTGTCAGTAGTGTTGAGGAGAAAGAAACGTTAATTACTAGTCGTGAGGCATCTCTCTCTGACTATCTGCGCGATATATCTATAGCAGCTTCTACTCGCTCAAACCTTGAACTTCAACAAAGCATCAGGAGACTTACTTTTTTAGCCGTTCTCATAGCAGTAGCAACCCTATTCTTGACCTTAGTGACGATAATACTGACTTTGTGGCCGGACGAAAACAAAGCTGTTTTGGGCACGCTGAGTGGGAAATAACTTTTAGAAGTACCGCGCTTCCCCAACTCAAAACTCGAAGATTCCAGTACCTGTAGACTCTCAGTAAAGGCTGAAGAGTTTTTAAATGGACTTGCAGCGAAGCCATTTACTATTGTTTGCCCTATCCGGTTCGCGTCTGAATGCTCGCCGGGCTTCACAATAGTCTCCATTGATAAGTCATCTCCGTCGGTGCCGACGATAATCAGGCTGCGCTCGCCGGTAGTTAAGACCTGCGCGGCGCGCGTCGTGCATGAAATGATTCGCTAAAGTTAGGAGTACGAAAAGTGTATTTCAATACCGCCTATTTAATGATGCTCGAAGTTTGGCATACCAAAGATCGCGATTATATATCACCGGACTGGCTATGCAAGTTTGCAGTTGACAACCCGCCTATCTCACGATTAACCACCTACACATCAGGAGAGTTATGGATTAGAACGACTTCAGTCCATACAATTGCGCCGTCGCTCCCCGACTTTTGGCAGGACAAAATAATCGCCACACATCTGGTTCACGAAGACCGGATTGACGAGTACACAATTACAAATTGCCTCTTTGAAATCCAACCCACTGCGATCCCTGTTCTCGCCGGAATGGGTAGCATTGCTTATTCTAAAGCTTTAGATGAACTGGGTGAAAAAGCACTTCCAGCTTTCTCAGGTGAGTTAATTAAAACCTCTTTTCTGCGCAAGCGCAGTATATCCATTCTTTATCTGGAGCTTGATGAAACGCTGAGTACCGGCTTGTCGGACTCTCATGAGAGTGTCCGTCTAATGGCCGAAGCTCTGCGTTACCGCTTAGGCCAGGAAGGGAGCGTCATCCTCCCGAATTTTGTTGATGGGATGTTGTTTATGCATGGCATTGGCGAACCTATACTTGAAGCCGTAGCGGTGAACTTCGGCAGGAAGCGATTCAAGTCAGAGGCTGGGGCTTTGTCCCTTCCCGACATGGTCATGTATCTCCAAGATTACATGACCTGCACGCATATTTATCAACATCTGGGCGTCCGGCTGGCGCGGCTCCCTCTATATAAGAATAATGCGACTCAGTATTTACACTCACTCGACATGAACAAAGGCAACTCCTTAGTGAAAGGTGGCAGCGGACGGTCTGAAATATCTAGAAGGTTGGCGAGTGCCTACGAACTGAAGTTTCTCGAAGATCGCCAATTAGTGATGACTGAGCGGCTAAGCATCAATCAATGTGCGGACGCTATTTCCGAGATGCTTGATTCCAACATTTTCTCGAAAGTAGAGAAATTCCCTTTACTGGATACAGGAACCACCTCGTCCTATCCATATCTTCGTAGCTTTTTGGCTTCAGTTAAGAGCGATTTTGAGAAAGCTGTTAGAGGCATAGAAAAAACCGAGAAACTTGTCATTACTCGTGAAGCCTTTCTTTCTGACTATCTACGCGACATATCTTTAGCCGCCACCACCCGCTCGAATCTTAACCTTCAACAAAGCATTAGACGACTTACCTTCGTGGCTGTAGTTATAGCCTTAGCAACTCTGATCCTGACCCTATGGCCTGAAGGAATTAAAACCGTCACGAGAGAAATTACAAGTAAGATTTTTAGCGTCGCGGGCTAAGAACAAGTCTGATAGAAGAGAGCACGTTTCTATTTGCTTGCTGACGTAGATATTACTTCCTGCCTCCATTACGGCTTTACAAAAGTCTCCACCTTTAAATCTTCCCCATCGGTGCTGACGGTGACCATGCCGCGCTCGCCAGTGGTTAAGACCTGCGCGCCGGCGTCACATCAGCGTGCGAGGACTTCCGGGTGCAGCCGTAGGACGAGTCGGCACTAACGGAGATGACGGCTAACGCGGATAGCTTTCAGAAAACCATAGCCCTCACATACATCATCATGAATAACTAGGCTACGACAGCATCAAGAAAGGAAGCCCCGCCCCTCTAGCGGTATACCTCTCGCTTTATTTACAGCATAGCAAGCCTATGTTTTGCGGCAAGGCCAGTGATCCACAAGCCTAAAAGATATTGTGTCTTAGTCGCAAAGTGATATCATCGGCGGCAAGTTTTTGGCTGTGAGGTGTTTTATGTTTGATTGGTACATCCATCTGGAAAAGATTGGGAGTGGTGGTCTCGCGGACGTATACAAAGTTAAGCACGCGCTGACTGGTCAAATATTCGCCAAGAAAGTCCTTCGTGACCCTGACGAGGACAACCTAACGAGGTTTCGGTGGGAACGGGACATTTACCAAGAGCAGGTATCTAACAGGCATGTGATAGATGTCTTTGATAGCAAGTTAGACGCCATCGCGCCCTACTTGATTCTTAGGTACTCGCCTCTCGGTTCTCTACAACAGTTTGTCTCAAACCGGCAAGACTGGAAGCGGGTTGCCAGGTGGTTCTGTGACATAGCAATCGGACTATCCCCTACTCACCAACGAGACGGATTTCATGGTGATCCCAAACCCAGCAACCTTCTACTCTTCCCGGATGAGCAAGGGAACGAGTATGTAGTCATAATAGATTTCGGTTTAGGCCAGCGTCCTAAACTCGCTTCCGGGCCAATGACCCGCTCGCCTCGGGGCACTCCTGAATACATGGATCCGGATTTGAACAAAGGCGGCCCCTACACTTGGCGTCATGACATTTATGCTTTAGGTGTAACCCTTAGAGAGCTACTTACGGGTAGCAGAACCAAGCCCTTGTTCCTATCCTTACCCGTTCCTGGGCCACCGGAGCTTGGAAGATTAATTGATAAAATGACTGGCCCAATCTACCTCCGGCCAAGTCTCAGTGAGATTCATCAGACGTTACAGAGTCTTCTCAATCCTGTCCAAGTACTCGCGCCAGCTACACAAGGTTCGGATATGGGTTGGCTTATTGCAGGACTTGTTACTGCTGCGGTTGCCTACGCCACTTCAAACACATATGACCCGAAGGCTGACCGTTTTAGAGATAGCAAAGGTAGGTTTAAGGGCGGAAGATGGGACTAAATCATCTTGTTCTCATATCCGTTCGTGAAATTTGCGATTGCAGCGCCTGACATCTTAGGGGACGCATTTGCATACTAAGCAATGGGATGGTTCTGCCGAAGTTCTATGAGAAGGGCTTAATTGGTAGGCAGATCTGCTTTCCTTGTGGGTGAGGAAAGTTTTTTTGTTTGCATTGTCAACGGCGAGCACTGAATCAAATAATCGTATTTACCGGAGGTTTCTATGCCAACGTTTTATGCAGTCCTTACAGAAGGCTCATCACAAAATCGCGGGAGCGGAGAGAGCTACGTTGGAAGGCAATTTCATATGGACGTTGAAGCAGAAAATCGCGTTCAAGCATTTCTGGAAATATATCGTAGATTAGCTGAAGACTATTTGGACATTACAGCTCTTAGGAATGAGAAACAGAGCTATATGCTCGGCTTCACTGCCGAAAAGTGGGATGAGATATCAAAGCAACCTATCCGTCTCAAAGTTTTCGACTACCCAAGGGGGGATGTACAGATTCAGGGAATCCAAGACAGGCCATATATCTAACTATTGGCGATTAGACACAGCCCCCCTCTAACTCTGCTATGACCTAGAGCCCGAGAGAATTTTTCTGTATCAGCTTAGCTAGACTCGCTACTCTGGGAGCGGTGTTGGCCCTCCTGTGAGGCTGGCTTTATTCATTCTACAACCGTTCCTCGTAGCTTATTGATTTGCGAGCCGATGGCCGAAATTATTTCCATTTGGTGAGGTATAAAAATAAAACCAGGCGACACTTAAAAAGTGTTCGCCTGCCGTGGGTTTAGCTATAATAGCTGCCCGTGGTAAGGGCTAAAAGATATTCCTTAACTTCACCATAGCACCTCTATGAAACGACGCAAGTACAACAAACTCAAAAATATTCCTAAACAAAGGATTAGTGGGGAGAAGTCTGAGAATAAGAAGTGGGTTGCTCTAAGCATAACTGGTCTAACCACAAGTTTCATCTCCTTGGTAGCAACATTAATTGGTGCCTTTATAGCCACCCTAAATTTCTTTGATTGGGCAGTGATTAACAACTTTCTCCGAAGGTTGGTACAGAACAGTGTCCCTTTATTATCTATAGTTGAACTAATATTTCTGGGGGTAGTCCTACTCAGCGTCCTACGGCTGGCTATTCACTCACTTTTCCCTAAAAAGGGAGAATAACCTTGCTGGCTATAAACTTCACCAACATAGACATCAACAAAACCTCTGTCCTTATTGGCATTATCTGTTCGGGTATAGTGTTGCTACTCACTCTCATTAGACAAAGAAGGTTTGACTTAAAAGATGCCGGAAATTTCGTTGGAGTTTTTTTTGTCGGTCTAAACATCATGCCATCGCTATACCTATGCTACTACATAGCCATGGATGATCCCTTTTTAGAGAAAACCAAGCTAGCTGGATACCAAAAATACATATCCGGCGCAGGTCTAGCATTATTATTCATAGCTTTAGTTGGTATCTGGGGTTATTTTGTAAAGGCTTGGAAAAACGAAGAGGCTCCTCAACCTAGTACTGTCACATCAGGCACACGGACTGGATCACCTACACCTTCGACTGATGTCAAAGGTGGTTAAAGCACTCCCACGCTTAGCTGCGTCTATCTTAGGTTACTGAGAAGGTTTTTTATATACCACACTGATCTGTTGTAAGTCGTAGTAAAAGCCCCCTGGATGCTGGTTTGTTGAGGTCTTAGATGAACGCCCACTCAACCACTCTAAACTTTCTCTAAATGTAATTTCCCCAAAAGGCTCCTCTTCTCTAAAGGACACTCCGGCAGCCTCCTGTTCCTTAGTGGATAGGTGGTGCATCCGGGCGAAAGGCATTGATAAGTTAATAATGGTTGAGTTTACTTGCTGAACGACTGCTGGATGAGCGCCGCTGCCTTCAAAATCTAATACAGCGAATGAATGCAGTTTGATAGCACGATTAATGTACTCTTTGCTTGTAGCTTTAAGTTCTTTAAGAATGCTAAAAATAAAAGCTAATACTATGTCCCCATACTTTATTACTTCTTCCCTTGTTGGAATATATCCCGCATGGATAACCTTGTTCCTGAACTCCTGTTTTTTATCAACAGTCCAATTTACTGGCCGCTTGTTCTCTAAGAGATAAAGAAACAAAAAAGCCCCTACTTGTCGTTCTGATTGCTTTGAGATAGGTTTCCAACCTTTATCAAACTCCTCTTTCGGAATGCCATATTTCAGGGAGATAACATTAATCTAAGTACAGGACAAAAATCGTTCTTTGCACCTGCATAAAAGGCCACCGCGCCCTTATCCTAATCAAGACCACTGGCCAGTGAGTCCTGAAAGGAGAAAGCACGATGGCCGACATGCGCCTGTTGGAGCGCACGCTCGCCGCGACTGTACCGCTGAATAAAGCCCGCCGCAACTTCCTCGCCAAGTTCGTCGTGGCGCTCATCCGGGTTAAGACGGTCAACCTCGCCGAGGTGGCCCACGCCTTCGCGGGGCGCGCCCTGCCCGAGTCGAGTTATAAGCGCATCCAGCGCTTCCTCCGCTGCTTCGAACTGCCCTACGGGGCGGTCGCCGTAGCGCTTTTGCGGCAGGCGGGCGTCTCGCCCCCCTTCGTGCTCACGCTCGACCGCACCGAGTGGCAGTTGGGCGCGGTCTGGCTCAACGTGATGATCATCGGCGTCGCCCACCGCGGGGTGGCGCTGCCGCTGCTGTGGGTCGTGCTGCCGAAGAAGGGGTGCGCCTCTTCGGCCGAGAAGTTGGAGGTCGTGGGTCGGTGCTTGCGCCTCCTCGGCGCGGAAAGTGTCGAGTTTTTGGCGGCGGATCGTGAGTTCGCCGACCGGCAGTTGTTCCGCTACCTGCGCTCGCGAGGCGTCGACTTCCGCATCCGCGTCAAGCGTAACGCGCTGGTCAGAAACGGGCGCGGGCAGGTGGTGCAGGCGTGCAGGCTGTTCCGCTCGCAACGGGCGGGCGTCGGGGTGGCGCTGCCGGGTCTGCGCAAGTGCTGGGGGATGGAGTTGCACCTGACGGGGCTGCGGCAGCGCAACGGCGACTACGTCATCGTCGCCGCGCCGCGCGTGACCTCGGAGGCGCTCTCCGATTACGGCCGGAGGTGGGAGATCGAGACCATGTTCGGGTGCCTGAAGTCGCGCGGCTTCCGCCTCGAAGAGACGCACGTCACCGACCCGCGGAGGTTGGAGAAGTTGATGGCGCTGTTGGCGCTCGCCTTCTGCTGGGCGGTGGTCGTCGGAGAGTGGCTGACGCGGCACAAGCCGCTGCGGGTCAAGAAGCACGGGCGCAGATGGAAGAGCCTGTTCCGGCATGGACTCGATTACTTGCGGCGCATTTTATGCGACCTGGAGAGCCGCGCGAAACGCGCTCAGTTCAGGAGAGTTATTCTCCTTTTGTCCTGTACATAGAACATTAATATAGAACTCATAAAACCTCTCAAGAGAGGCAGCAATACTTGCTACTGCTTCTCGTGTGTATCCATCAAGCAATGCCATTGCCCCAAACTCAAATAGCAATTCAAATTTCAGATTCCCTAACCGAGCAACATTCTTATGGCCTCTAGAACAGATTATTTCGTAAACATTATCATCTCGGATTTCATCAATCTTTATTTTTTCAGTTGATGTTCCTGGACTGTTTGGGCAATCAGGACACGGAAAGTACATTGTTCTGTGCATACGCGCCCCTCAGCTATTTCTATGCTCCAAACTTCTGGCTAGTGCGATTGAGGATATACGCAATACTTGTTAGCTAGTCTCCCGCCTCCGCAAAGGGCGTCAATTGAAGAGTAAGGTTAGGGATCGCACAAGCCACAGTATTACCCGCCATCTGACTCTCCCGCTCTGCTTTCCTCAGTTCTTCTAAAAGCTGGCTCCACAGACTGGATGCTTCATTGTGAGTAAGGCCATCCCGTCGTACTTAAATGCCTCTTACATACGACCCCATATCATCACGCTCTATCATTGTTACCTGCCAGATTCTTTTATTCTTTTCGTCTCTGTCATAAGGTGCGGGGTATCCAAATCCTGGCATCTTCTCAACTTTATAATCGTACTTCATAGCGTCTCCTAACTTTAATCAACCTTCCTTTTGGCGTTGAGGCCGTTTTGATTCTTTACCAGGTTTCTTAGGTTGTGATACTACCAGCGGGGACTGCTTCTTGAATACCTCTAAGACAGGCTTAAGGTTTTCATTACGGCCAGTGACGCGGTTCCTCACCTCTAGGTATATGTACTGCACAATTAGCCCTACGTTATTGGCGAGTTCTAAATGTTCCTGCATATCCTGCTCGCGGTAAAAGTGATCCTCCTGTTTTCCTTTTTTAATAGTTCTGAGATAGACACCTTCGGGCGGCTTGCCTTTGTTGCCTAACAGTTTGTCCTCTTCAAAAACCAATTCTGCATGGGCGAAGTGGTTTCTAATTTCTCGAATCTCGTCAAGACGCTTAATTACTCCTTTTGTTTCGGCGTAAATATCGGGATAAAATTGTTCAAGAATATCTCTGAGAATGATGATTTTCTTACTGAAACTAATCTCGCCTCGTTGAAAGATGAGAGACTTAAACCATAAGTGTTTCTCTTCATTGGGGCAAAAATGCCAAGCGATGGTTTGCCCTATTAAGTTATCAAGGTATATGGCGTTATACATTACTTGTGACCTGACGTGCCGGTCATAGACAAGCGTAATCTCTATTCCAGCTTGAAGTAATTTCGCCTTAGCTTCTTCGTAGTCCATCTTTTACCGCTCAAATTCTTCTCTTGCTTTGATGATGTAAGCCACTTGCCTTCCTGGTACGTTTCGCTCTGCTTCTACAAGGGCTAATTGCCTCTGCTTAATTGAGTATAAGGGGGTGGCTATCATCCCTAATACGCCGGGAACAGAGCCAAGCCCAGGAAGCCAACCGCTTGAAAAGAAACCTACTTCTGCAACAACGATTGTTCTAAGGGTATCCCACCTTGTTTTAATCTTATGACCCTTTATGTGTTCCCGGTAATCGTTTAGTAGAACCTCTAACTTATCTTTTACCTCATGCGGTTCAAGCTTCATCCGGGCTACTTCGTTTGTCCAGTTTTTTAACGCGACGAATTTACGCTTTGATTCTGGATCACTACGGAAGTCAATAATTTGCTCCCACGAAGTATTTTCGTCAGGTATAGGTAATGCATTAAAGGTTATATCCAGAATATCATTCGCACCTGCCGGCGTTCGTTCCGTTGCTGGAATTTCTAATGCAAGTAATGGGCAAGCGTCGAGTCCCTTCAATTCCCTAAGCTCTATGCTGATACCTCTTGTGTAGTAGTCATGCCCAAGCACCAAGCTTCTGTTGAATGTTTCTGACGTGACAACCTTTTCTATATTGGAAATCCTACCGCCAAACGATTCTTTTAGTTTATCTACGGAATCTACAAAGTCTTCTTTCTTAATATTGGTAATATCCTCCAGGTCATTCTCCTTGAGGAGAGCTTCAAACTGACTCTCAAGCTCCTTCACGGCTTCGTCAACGCGCCGGTACTCCTCAGATTGAATGTCTGCCGTTTTGTCGTGAGCTGATTCAAAGAGTATCCCCTGTTCGCATAACCAATCGAACTCGGCGGCCTCCTGCGGGTACTCGCCAGTTACGACTTGGATGAATGATACAAACTGGCTTAATTGCGGGATGGTTATCAGGTCGAACATTAAAGCCGCTCGCTTCAACGTCTGGATATTAAGTCCGGCGAAGAAGTTGGTAACAGCAACTAATTCCCTCATTTAAATCAGTCTCCAAATCTTTAATTATGGCCTCTCTCGGATCCGTTCTGAGATTCGTCTACTATGTTTGTCGCGTTTGCGGGTGATGCGCTGCACGTACACGCGCGTGGTCGAGCGGTTGCGGTGTCCCAGCGCCTCCTGCACCTCATCGAGCGAACCTGTCTCATCCGCTATCATCCGCCCGAAGGTGTGCCGCAGCTGGTGGACATGAATCTTCTTGATCCCGGCCGCCCGCGCGTAGATTTTTAGGTTGTGTGCGAAGGCGTGTGAGGTGAGGGGCGCACCCGGCTTACCCGCCCGGTCGTGCCTCGTCCAGAGCGGAACTTTCCTCCCAAGCGCGCTCAGTCTCCCGGCTGCCGTCAAATAGTCTTTAAGGGCGGCCTGCGCCTCGGGGTCGCACAGTTCCCGCTCCACGTAATCGCTCCCCTTGACCTTGCCGTGAATGATAAACTTGCCGCCCTCCTCCTCAATGTCTGAGCCGCGCAGGTTGATGACTTCGCTACGGCGTAAGCCCGTGACCATGTAGAGGAGGAAGAGGGCATAGTCCCGCTTGGCCGTGATGCTGTCGGCGTCGGCCTTCGTCTTAATCACCGCCCCGAGCGCCTGAACCTTCTCGTCCGGCAACGCCTTTGTTGACTCGCCCTGATATGCCCGTGGAGACTTCGGTCGCGCCAGCAGCACAGGGTTGGCGGTGATTGCCCCCGAAAGCCGCATGTCGCTCATTAGCCACGAGTAGAAAGAGGAGAGGCGCGAAATCCGTGCGTAGACGGTGGCAGGCAGCAACAGCCCTCCGTCCTTCGACCCACGGCTTTCCAGGTGGGAGCGCCAAGCCCGCACGTCACTCGGCATTACGTCCGCCGGGTTCTTCCCTGTGAAGTCGAAGAAGTCTCTGACGGCGGCCAACTTGTCGTGCATCACCTCGCCGCGGCGCAGGGTGGTGGCGGCTGTTGTGGCGTCGGCCCACAAGTCGGTCGCTGCCCTGAGCGCGAGTTGCTGATCGGCTGTCGTGACTTGGCGGCGCACGCCTAACTCCGGCGGAATGACCTCGACGCTGCTGTCCATCTCTTCGTGTGGCTGCTACTTCTTAACGTGAATGGCAGAGTAACTCTGCTGGGTATTAATGCGGACTCTCATCCACCGAAGGCGACCCCGGTTCCTCTAAATCCCACTCATCAGTCTCTAACACAGATTTAGAGTATGAGAAGGCTATCTCTAGGACGACCCGAAGCACCTTGACTGAATCAAGCACTCCGGCCTTTATCAAATCCTCGACCGCCCTACTATTAGCGTTAAATCCGACTGCTTCATCTCGCCCTTGATTGATCTCGTGGATTGCACTTGTCGGGCTGATCTTGGTGTTTTCGATCAAATGCATCAACGGGGCCTCAAGTGCTTTTATCACGACGCCGACGCCTGCCGCTTCGGCCTCGCCTTTAACTGCTGCAAACTCACCGAGCAGCTTACTAAGTCTGTATAATGTGAGCCCCCCGCCAGCCACCCAACCCTCCTGCACAGCAGACCTTGCGGAGTGGAGGGCAGTTATATACCGATATGCCTTCTCCGAGATGTCAATTTCCGACGCCCCACCGACACGTATAACAGCCACGCCCCCAACCATCCTGGCTACTCTTTCCTGTAGAATCTCACGTGTGAATGGAGATGTAACCTCCTCTATTTGAGCGCGTATGGCATTTATCCGTCCTAAAATGGCAGCCTCCTCACCGCCGCCTTCGATTATCGTTGTGCTTTCGCTTGTAACCCTTACCTGTTTAGCAGTGCCTAGATCGGAAATGTCCACCTGTTCGAGTCTAAGGCCCAAGTCATCGCTGATAGATTTACCGCCGGTTAAGATTGCAATATCCTCCAAGATAGCCTTTCGCCTATCACCCGCGCCCGGTGCCTTCACGGCAACTACTTGGAGTGTTCCTCTCAGCTTATTGACGACCAGCGTGGAAAGCGCCTCGCCCTCGACATCTTCGGCGATTATTAGAAAGGGTTGCCCCCGCTTCGCGACTTCTTCGAGCAGAGGTAAAAAGCTCGTCATCGAAGATATTTTTCTTTCATGTACAAGAATCAGCGGGTTCTCTAGTATGGCCTCGTTCGTTATAGGATTCGTTATGAAGTATTGTGATAGATAGCCGCGATCAAACTCCATACCTTCCACTACATCAAGCTCTGTTTCCGGGAGCCTTGATTGCTCGACTGTAATGACCCCATCTTTACCGACTGTCTCAAAAGCCTTGGCAACAAGCTCCCCTATTTCGTCACTCATCGCGGCGGTGGCCGCGACCTTACGCAACTCTTCATCTCTGACTACTCTCGCACAGCGACGGAGTTCCTCGACAGCTCTGTCTACGGCCATCCTCATCCCATTTATAACGTCCCTGTGCTGAAATCCTTTATCAAGTAGTTCACTGCCCCCCCTCCATCATCTTCTGCGCTAACAGAACACCTACCTTTGTCCCGTCGCCTACGGCGTCATTTATCTCTTGGACAACCCATTGCATTTGCTTAACACCACGGCGCTCAAGGGGGTTTATTGGCCGCACCCCCTGAACGATCTTAGAGCCTTGCTTGTAGGGTCTCGCTTCTTGGTTGCCGATAGAAACGGAATAGCTCGTTCCGGCTGGCCCGAAAGCTTTCGCCACAATTCTCCTAACGGTTTGCGTCCCCCGGATGACAAACTCTCTCGGGTTCCCCGACGCGAGCAATGTTTCTATCGTCGCCGGTTGGCTTGCCTTTAAAGTGTCATAAGGCCAAGTCAACTCCTCTTCACCTTCTTGACCACCGAGGACTGCTTCAATCGTCCTTCTCAGAGCTTCCCTCAGTTTTTGATCCCACCCTACATCCTCAGTGTTGTAGACGATGCAGCGGCGGTGCCTATAGTCGAAGGGAACATCCTCCATACGCTTAGTCACTAAAATTGTGGGCACACCCAGCGCGTGACAAATACCAAGCTCATAATTAACATTCGGGTTCTTGTCGGTCACATCGGCAATAACTACCTTCGCACGCCAAATATGCTCCCAAACTTCTTTTATGATCGACCTAGTTCCGTAGATGGCGTCCCCACGCAGGGCATCTAGGCCGGCATCTTCGGCAGCAGGTTTAATTATCTGCTCATAGTATTTAGTGAAAGGCTCTCTGAAAGGCATGAGGACAAAACAAAGGCGGTCATCAATGGATGGGCGGTATACCATGTGAGTTCATCTCCAGAAGACAAAAGAGCGCCGTCGCGCGCCATGACTCAAGCTTCTCCGTCAGTTGTTCCTCATATGTTGATTGCCCGCTCTAATAGGAAATCACACGGGCGATTCTCTCCCACGCACGGCTTTTACTGTCATTATATCTTACTTTCGTGGCTGGCGAGGAAGCTTACACATCTGGCGTAGTCGTGTAAACATCTGGCTTTTTACGGCGAATATTACTGTTCCGAATAGTAACAATATTATAGAGCGTCGTAAATAATTGGATGCTCTGAACTACTAGGTTCTGTTGACATTGTTAGCGCAGCCACACAAGCGCGCTGACGAAACTCAGAAATCCCAAATAGTTCTTTGATAGCTTCTCGAATCGTGAGAAGACCCGGCGATAGTGCTTGATCTTCCCGATGAAGCATTCGACCAAATGTCTCTCCCGATACAGGTGCCGGTCGTATTCACGCCGCACCAACCGATTCTTCTTCGGCGGAATCACCGCCTCGATGCCTCTGGCTATGACTGACTCGATCAACGCGTCTGAGTCGTAGCCTTTATCGGCAATCAAGGCTTGCGGCTCGTATCCTTCAATCAGCGCGCCGGCCTGCGGGCTATCGTGGCGCTGGCCCGCCGTCAGGAGCAAGCGTAGCGGATTGCCCAAGGCATCAACGGCAATGTGAATCTTGGTGGAGAATCCGCCGCGGCTTCTCCCTAACGCCTGTGCCTCTTGCCCGCCGCTTTTTTTGACGCCCCCGCCGCGCATGGGTGGGCGCGAATGATGGTTGAGTCAATCAGCAAATGTTCCAGATCGGCGTCACCGGCAAAAGACTGATGAAGTTGCTCGAAGACGCCGTGCCGGCTCCAACGCGAGAATCGTTTATAGACGGTGTTCCAGTCGCCGTACTCCGCGGGCAGGAGTCGCCATTGTGCGCCGCTCCGAGTAATCCACAGCACAGCTTCGAGGAACTGGCGGCAATCCTGCTCCTGCCCGACATAAGCGTTCGGGTGAGAGCGTAGAAAAGGCAGTATCTTCTGCCACTGCCCATCAGACAGTGTGACCGTCGGCATTCAAAGAGCTTAGCTCAAATGTCAACAGAGCCTAGTTAAACATCAATTTAGCTGCGTGAAACATATCATGTAACCGTAACGTGAACGCTTCCACCTACGGCATTCTATCCCTATCAAAGATGAAGAGTTTACGAAGGGAGGCCATGCTTATTCCGTCTCCCAATTCTGTTCACCCATAACTATTGACACTCAACCAAGACGGGCATATCTTTCCTCGCGTCCAGCGGGCGCAAACTCACTCCGACGTGCGAGACTCTTAAGCACGTCGGTCGCCATGAAGACGCTTTCCGAACCTACCGCCTCGGCTCTTGGGGTAATCTATGAAGCATCCTCGAAGCATATTGCAGGCTTCTCTCTTCTTCTTGATCTTCGTGGCTTTGAACCCAACCCAGATTCGCGCACAAGTAGCCAGCGATGATCTCGGCTCAGCCGCCCGAAGTGGAGTCCCCAGCGACGGTGATTACAGGCTTAGGAGGGGGGACGATGAATTTGCTATCTGGGGGGCGGGCTCGTTCGATGCGCCGACGCCCATCGGAAGCACGTATAGGCCAATCATGATACTGGGACTCAGATATGGAAGGATTGTCGGTACGAATCACTTGGGCACTTTGGAGTATGTTGCGGACATCATTCCTATACAGGTTGTGTTCAATCAGAAGGGTGTGAGGGGAACTCGGGGCGACGTATCCGGTGTGGGAATTAACTACGGCGGTCTGAAAGTCTCTTACTTGCGACGCTCCCGCGTAAAGCCTTTCGTCGGTGTTGGCGGCGGTCTCCTGCTCTACGCTCGGCCCGTTCCGCTGGAAGGTAGGAAATTGAACCTCACCTATAGCCTCGACGCCGGCCTTGATATTTTTACTGGTAAGAAACAGGCGTTAGCCATCGGGTATAAGTTTTACCATGCCTCAGATGCAATCCACACGAAAGCCAATATTGGCACTAACGATAATATGATAAGCATCGGATTCTCTTTCTACAGGTGAGCGGCTGGCTACTTAAGGATTCGCCTGCCAGGGCGCAGTGCTCACAGTTATTAGAACCGGCCGCGAGTTAACCTGCGCAGCACCTCAATTCCGCCGTTAGGTCGATAAGTCGAGAGGCCCCAATCAATGAACAAAGTTATTGATCAACCGGCAGCCCTAACAACAACCTCGATGAACGAAGATAGCGCTTTAGACTTATCAAGTGGGCGGCTATTCAGCAAAGATTTCGTGTTAACACTGCTTCACGATAAATTGGGTGGCACCTTGGCGGTCATTCTCACCGTGCTACTGGCCGGGGTTGTTTTCTTTTTTGACGTTGCCTTACCATATACATCTCAGAGTGTAGCCCCTTCAACCTCACTACTACTCGAAGTTTCAACTTCACTCCGAAAGATTTTTACAATCTTACTTGGATTGTCAGTCTACTTATTGCTACCGTCTTGGATCGCGTATTTATTCAGTAGTCTGAAAAGGAATATGGTGATCGCAAGCCCACGGAAAGAAGAGTTCCAGTATGAAGATTTTCTACATGACGTGGTAGAGAGAATTGATAGGAGGATTTGGGCCATTTGCGGGACGATCTTTGTTGGCCTGTTTTGGATATATCGTGCCTTTAGATATTCAGGCAAGCGCCCCGTTTGGTTAGAGGTAGGGGCTCTAATGGTGTACGCTTTAGCCTATTATGCCTTCCTTATTACGCTCATCAAGATTTGCCTAGCTCTGCTCTCAACGTATCGCTTGTTCGGCTCATTTAATATTCAAGTAAATCCACTCCACCCGGACGGTGCAGGGGGACTTGGGGCGATAGGACGTATGCTCTCAAGGTATGTGAGCATTACCGTGGCCTTCGCGTTACTCGTCGCAGCGGGTAGGGTCTTTTCATATTATGCCCATCAGCGAGAGTTGTATTTAGGGCGCAGTGAGGTTTGGATGTTCTTGGTAGCGTGCGCATTCATACCCTTATTTCTGTGGGGCTGGCTCTGGGTTCCTCATAAAGCTATGGTTCAATGTCGTGACAGCAAGCTGATGGGACTGGCTGAAGAGTTTCTGCGGGCGATCCCCAATAAATATCCGTCGCGCCCAATTGATACGGCGATGATGAAGGAAAGCACAGACCGTCTAGCCGAGCTTAAGAGGCCATACGAATTACTGAAAGAGACCTACCCGACTTGGCCGATAAGTTTCCGTCAGGTAAAGAGCTTGGTCGCAATTATGAGCACTCCCTTTATCACGACACTTCTTCCGTATGCTATAGATTATCTTTTGGGGCGCAAATAGCTTCGGTTCTTGGACGCCGGGCGATAAACGGTTCGTGAGTCTCATTACCTTCCTGCTCGGACTTAAAGATAATTACTCGGACATAATCCCAATACGCCGCAGCAAATCTTGAAAACGTGGATCAGTGCGAAACTCCTTTCCCCATAGGCCCTCTGTTCCCATTTCGGCCTGTACTTTAATGTAAACCAACTCCCCATTTCGTTCTTGGTACGCCTTTTCCAACCATTCAAGAGCCTTGTCATTTTCACGGAGGCCGCCATAAGCAACCGAGATGTTGAATGCAGTAACATGGAAGCGCTCCCTCAATTCCAGGAGTTGATTAATTACGCCTAAAGCCTCATCCCTTTTTCCCAACAAGCCATAAGAGTGGCCTAGAGATGAGAGAACCTGATAACCGCCGCCCACACTTAACGATTTTTGATATGCCTCAATAGCCTCCTCATATTCCCCCCGCATCATATAGGTCGCACCCATCACCCAGTACGCGGGATAGAAATTAGGTGCTATCTCAATCAGCCGCTGAACTTGACGGAATGCATCATCCCAGCGACCGGCCAGCCAATATATCCAGCCCACATGAAAATTCACGAGCAGAGAAAGTGGGTCTAGCTCGACAGATCGTCGGCCTTCAACGATAGCTTCCTCGAAGCGGCCCTTGGAAACCAAGAATAGGCCGTACTGTTGATGAGCGTCAGCGTTGCTGGGTTTAAGCTCAATGGCTCGTTTGTATTCTCTTTCGGTTTCTTCCCAATCCCATTCGTAAAGGAAGCGAAATCGCCCTACCGCTATATGGGTCTCTTCCAAATTGCCGCCAATCTCCAACGCCCGCCTGTTTGCTATCTGCCATTTAGAGATTGCTTCGTCAGGATGAAGCGCACCAAAGTACCAAGCGAATGCGAAAACCGAAGATAAGCCAGCATAGGCGGGGGCGTATCCCGGGTCTACTTCGATAGCCTTCTCGAAATATTCGATGGCTTTCAGCCACCCCTCGCCGGTGTGTTTATAGAAATAATAACGACCTTTAAAATACAGCACGTATGCTTCGACATTGTCGGTGTAACGCTTCAACGCCGCCGCCTTCTGCTCTCCGAGCAACTTCACCTTGAGAGCATCAACCACCGCGAGCGTTATCTCGTCTTGAATATCGAAAACATCTTCCATTTCACGGTCATATTCCTCTGCCCATAAGCAATGTCCGTGCAATACGCTGACCAACTCGACAGTGATTCGTACGTGTTTACCTGCCTTTAGGACGCTACCTTCCAGCACCGAATTGACGTTTAAGATTCGACCGATTTCGGAGATGTTCGCCTTTTTATCCTTCAACAAAAAAGTCGAGGTACGGGCCGCGACTTTTAAACCTTCTATCTTCGCCAGATTGTTAATTAACTCGCCGGCCAGTCCGTCGCATAGGTATTTGTTTTCGGGGTCAGTTCCCAAACTGTCGAAAGGTAACACCGCAACCGAAGACACATTTAGGATATTTGTTTTTGTCTCTTCAAACTGAGGTTTGATTTGGGTAACCTCTTTTCCCTTTGGCGGACTTAAAGTCCTAAACGTAGCCTTCAAGTCACGGAGCAACTTGTCGAATGCCGCCTCAAACGCATCATGGTCTTTCCAGTTCGAGAAGTCCGGCATGTAATACTCGCGCAACTCGACGGCTAAGTCCTTGCCGCTATCCGGGTCGAAGCACTCCCATTCTCGAATAGCGTTAAAGTCAACGAGCCGAATCGGGAACAGCTTACGCCGGCTCTCATCTCTCTCAGCCTTTCTAGCCCTGTGTATCTCAGTCATCACCCATTCGCTTTGCAAACTGTTCTCGGAGAGGACTAGTAACAACTTATCGTGAACCTGGATGGCGCTGAATATCTGCTCGTGGAGCTTGCGCCCGCCCCTCATCTCTTCAGGCGCGTACCAGACACGCAGGTTAGCCTCTTTCATGCGTGAGTAGAGGCGACGGGCGAAGTCTTCATCCTTGTGGCTGTAGGAAATGAAGCAGGAGTGAAACTGAATAGGTTCCAGAGCCGCAACGAGCGCCGGAATCTGTGTGATGAGCGATTCAGGTACGCCGCAGCCGTGTAAGAATTTTTCGGGGATATTGCCGCGTGATTTGTAGATCGTATCAATGCCGATGCTTGATGGGCCGTAATGTGTTACGGATTCAAGATTCTTAACTTCGCTGAGATCAACGTCGTCAAGAATAGTGGCCCCAAGATGAACAAAAGAAAAATCGGCATTTGCAAGGTTCGCACGCCAAAGATTTACCCCGATTAGGACTGCGCCGCTGAGATTTACACCACGAAGGTCTGCGCCGCTGAGATCAGGTAACACATTAGGCTGGTTGCCCAGCCACATGTTCCACGTCTCGACCCCTTGCGCGAGAATCTCAAGATGTTCGGGGTTTGCCATTATGATCATCTCCTGGGGAGTGGGGAGGAGTGCTCAACCAATTTCCCATCCTCTTTGGCAGGTGAGTGCCGATGAGCGGGCTCAACTTAACTTCACTTACTCAGATTGCTTAGAACTTTAATGTCAATCTCTACAATCGTGGACGGCTATGTCGCTTGGTTTTAGTAGTGCATTGCATTTGGGGCATCTATAACGATGAAATTGGAGATAGCGTAAGGCGATCTGCAACTCTTCCTTTCGATTCAGGTTAGTGTTAAGACGTGCCACCGGGGAACGATCCGTCAAGCCTGCGATCTCCTTAATGATCGGCTTCACATTTACCTTATACTCATAAACATCGAAGAGAGATTTATAAACCTCCCCGAATTGAGCGTGAAGGCGAAGAGATAGGCAATAAATTCCGAAGCCCGCTGATAAAAAAGCCGCCGCCAAGATCCATGTTATCCAAAGGTCAGGGAAAGTTTCAGTTATTGACATCCTTGCGGTGGGGAGCATCGCTTCTAATCTTGCGCTATAACTTATTATTGATTGAAGTGTAAAAAGGATGGCGTAGATAAGCCAAATCAGTCCTGTGGAATAGAATGCAAATGAGGTGTAAATAGAGCTATCTGCGAGTGCCTGTCTGTTATCTATTTCTTCCCTAGTGTCTTTATCTAATTTAAGCCAAATACGCCACCAGAAAAAATTACTGTCCACACCATACACTCTCTTCGAGTATCCCTCGAATGCCCACAGTAAATTACCTAAACGAGAGGGGTACGTTACGTAGTACCGGCCACTATCCTCTAACGGGAAATTACTCAAATCGACATAAGCTTCGGTTCCCCTTTGGGTCATGGCCTCAATGTAATCATCTAATCTTTGCTTCCTTTTTATTAACTTCTTATCTCCCATTTTCCGTAGAGTCATCATTCTTTCTTCAAGTCGCGCAAGGTATTTCCTTTTACGTTTGAGTGTCTCGGATTCAAGTGCGAGCGTATTTCCCTCAAGCTTACTTAATCTAAGTTTTTCACTCCTGATAAAGTTCCTTCTTAGAAACGCAGGCCAACCTCTTCGCCCCTCAAAGATCATATAAACCCACATATCTGATATGACAATCAACCATCCTAAAAAAATCAACAGTAATACAAAAATGTAGTCAAATTTATCAGTCCAATGGTAAAGGCTTAAAATATAATTCAGTAAAGGTAAGAAGCCTAAACTAAGAATGAATCCCGGTACGAGAAGGCGGAAAATCAGTTTAAGGCCAAAATCGAACGGAAGTTTCATATATTAATTGGGTGCTTCTGTGGCGCAGCTTTAATCTTTAGAGCAAAAATCTACAAGATTATTCAAATATAAGTCTCCTTAATTAACATTGACAGCGATTCAAACTTTAGAATTTATTAGCATAAGTATATTTATGGAGGGCCGATTGGGCCATGACCACCGCTCGCTGTACCGCCTCCCCCTCTGCCCCCACCGCCGCCGTAACCGCCGCGACTGCCGCCGCCGCCGAAGCCGCCGCGGCCTTCACGGGGCCGCGCCTCGTTGACGGTCAGGCTGCGCCCGCCGACTTCCTTACCGTTGAACTGCTGGATGGCGGCCTCGCCCTCTTCGCGCGTCGCCATCTCGACGAAGCCGAAGCCGCGCGAGCGGCCCGTGTCGCGATCCTCGACCACGGAGGCCGACTCGACCGTGCCCGCCTGCTTGAACAGTTCCTGCAAGTCTTCGCTAGAAGTCTGGAATGAGAGGTTGCCGACGTAAAGTTTAATGGACATGGTCTTAATCACCTTACAAAACTGGAAGCGGTGAGTTGCGGATCGCGTGCGCGGCGCGTGAGTCGCGCGAGAACGAAACGAAAAGCTTAGCGAGAGCGGAATTTATCACCGGTGGACAGAACTTACAAGATCACGCGGGACATTCTTATACATTTGATCATAGATAATTATCTGTTTGAAGAATGGCCTAGTGGCTGCGGGCCACGAATCCATCAGCGACTTGCAGCCGATTTCAGGGGTTGGCGAAGAAACAGAACTAAATTTCAGGAACAGGTGGAAAAAGTTCTTAAGGCACTCCGGCTTGAGACTCCGAGTGACATCCCTAGATAATTCCTCAAGCGAAAGTTTGAAGGGTTATTGGAATTAACTATGAGGAAGGGCTAAAAAACTTTTGGCGCATCGGGGTCTGGGAATCCGATGCGCCAAAGTCGTAGCGCTTCGTCCTTTTGGAGAAGCTCATCCCCGGTGCCGTCTGACTTTTGGGTCAACTCGCGGACTTTTGGGTCAAATTTGAGATTTGGGTCAAAGCCGCCTCACAGAGTAATTTAAACAAGCGCACTCAGGCTCGTCCCTAAACCGGCCAGCTTCAGAATGGCGAAGGCGACGGATGGCGCGGCCTAATAGCTGTACAAGGAGTTGAGGCCATGAGACGGCCGAAAGTATGAGTCTGAACGAGTCGTACCTGAGTTATGAAGAGGCACTTGTGAGAAGGTAAGAGCCGCCGTGATGTCTTCACCCCTGAGTACCACGGCGGCCCCGGTCGTCCGGGTGGCGGCCCAGATCGTGCCGAGCTTGGGCTGACCTTATATCACGATTTCCCTGCCCCTTAAACAGTGAATTTCTACCGCCCAGACCACCGGTATTGCACTTAGCGGCTCTTGCCTCAAACGCAGCGCATGACCGGCGTAAGCGACGGAGTGCCACCGGCTGCATTGACACCTATCCAGACACGAGTTGCCCGGAAGGAGCGCCGGAAGCGGTTAGCCTACCGGCAGGGGTTCCCGTACGCCGGCCGGTTCCTAGCCTTGGGCTTGCTTGAATAGCCAGCGAATAAGTACGAATCTCATTACAGCACGGGTATACCAGCGCAAATTATGCCGTTTCAATTCGTCATTTCGTAGTACGAGTAGCTGTCCAAAATTAACCGGTTCAAACTCCCCTCCCGGAAAGCTGCCCACGTGAAAATGTGCGGAACGAATCCTTTGGTACAGGTACTCGACATCTTGCGAAGGCACATTAGGACAACAGTCTTTCACTAACTGCACGAACATTTTCGTACTCTGTTGCTTGCCGCGGGCAAGGGCGTCAACCGCAGCCACCGAATATGCCATTTCTACCGTCGGATAATTTCGCCCAGCCGTGAGGGCGATTTGGAATAATGCCGCTGCTCCAAGATATGCAACCTGCTCGTTGGGCGGCAGCGCATTGTATGCGCTGAATAACACCCTTATATCTTTCGGGCATCGAATAAATTCAACGGGACGGGGAAGAGCATCTTCCATCTCATCCCTGTTAACTTCAAATGCTTGACCCGGACGACATTCCGTACCCTTACGGGGCATTGAAACAGGTTTGGGCAGGCTACTTCTGTAACCTAGCTGTAAACAGCTAGTGTTTCCTTCGGCGTCATACACCCACCGATGTTCTGTAGTCGGAATCTTGTGGAATCCGGCATTTAAAAACACACAAAGCAGAGAAGCAATTTTCTGCGCCTGAACTTTTCCGAGGGCGTGAGCCTGCAATCCCCCGACGCCTTCGGCGTAGTGATCTATTAGTAGTATGTTTTCGCTAAAGCCGAACGGATCGTCGAATGCTGGTTGTGAAGGGGCAATCCTAAAATTGAGTATGTAATATTCTCCGTCCAATGGCTGGCCTATATACGCGAACTCCTCTCTACAGAATACCTTTGTTTTGGGCGATTCAAGAACTGATACCAGTGCTTCTCGGACTACGCCTTCGGCGGCGCGCTGCCAGCCATCGGGTGCTGCGTCATCTACATCAATACGAAGTGGGGCCAATATGCCGTCGGCTTTTAAAGTGATCGTCCACGACGCAGGAATGTTGGTGTCAGATGAAGCAGCCAACGCACAACGAACGGTTTCAGCAACTGACCCGTCCGGCAGATATGAGATAGAGCTTCCTTCATGTCCGCCTTTTCTGATTGCGAGATTGAAGTATTCGAGAAATTGAATGGTTTTCTCTGCTGAGAGTGAGATCGGGATTAACATAATCACGTGTCGCGTCAGAGTCCTGATTCATGTCGGCTTCTTAACCACTTTCGGCAGCGACGAGATTCGCGTTGACAAGACTATATATACTATCGGAGGTGCCGATACATATAATCAAGGCTTTTACAGCTACGGAAAAGGGCATGAACATCCATCATATATATCTGAGGCATTCGATAATCGTATCAAAGACATCTGTCATCCCTTTAACATGGCGTGGGCTGAGTTACGAACTCGTCTTTGATGCGGCCGATTCCGCCGAAAGTAAATCACTCAGGTTGAGGACAGGTAGGAGCTTTGAGACAGGCCAGTCTCAGTTGCTCACATGGTTATCTATATATTTCGGGGAGAACTTTCTGAGGTCAGAACAAACCTCGGGTTACCGGCTCTACTCTTTAAGGGGGAGGCTGTTCTTGGATGACGAGCATCTGAGGCACTTCTTGCAACGAGCTGAAAAAGTACCTTTTAAATCTCACCCTTTATGGCGAAATGAGCTGCTCGATTTGGCGTTCAGCTATTACGTTTCCGCGCTCACTTGCGGCTTAAATCTCATGCCTGTAACGCTCGGGCTGTTTGGCGTATCTATTGAGGCTCTGATTAACGCTTACAATGGAAAGCGTGATGACTACAAAACTCTCGGGAAGAAACCGTACCAGCAACTTATTGAGGCGCGGCTGGGACGTTATAAAGGGACGTGCCACGAAACTTGGGCGAAGGAATTTCAACAGCGCGTAGAGAACGACCTTGAGCTTCTCGCGGCAGTCAGAAATTACACTTACGGACACTCACTAATTCATACGGCGAAGAGCCGTGAGCGCCTGTCAAAACAATTACAAAGCTGGTATCAAAGAAATGGACTTTCGTCGGAATTTAGCAAAGCCAGCTTCCCTAAGCGGAAACTCAGGATTGGACTTTCGACGGGTAGAGCCCTCGGTCTTTATAAAGTTGGCTTGTTTCTTAACCGTCTTTTAATCTTCTGGTATTTAGGCCATGTGATGTCCATCCCATTTGCTGAAAAAGATTTACGGATCGCATAGATATATGCCTAACTCTCATAATCAACTCTCATTTTTTGATAGCATCAACGGCCTTTGCCGTAAGCACAAGCAGGGGCGAATTGACGCAGCCGTCTCGGAAATTCTCTGTGCTATTTCCATCGGCCAATTAGCGTTTGGAACGGGTCACTGAACCAAACTCCTTTAACGTGGAACAGGGAACACCTTCGTGCATCCGCTGAGCAGGCAGCTTAGTTGGCAGATCTAACTGGTCATCAATTAAGACGTTGACCCAGACTCGGACAGCCTTGGAGTATTTAAGAAGAATGTGAAGTGGTGGGGTTCTGACTCCTCTCTCATAGGCTGAAATTTCCTCCCGCGTATACTCTTCACCGATTCCTAAGTACCGAAGCAGTTCGCCCTGGGATAAAGCCAAGCTATTCCGGATTGAGACGAGTTTCTCGCCTAACCGCGTCGGGCTGTCCTGCCGCCCTTTCTTGCCCATCAGGATGTACCTCCTGATGGACAGACTTCTGCCGGATTCAGCTTGCCTCTAGGAACGATGGTTCCTACAATATCAACCTGTTCAAAGATCGCCGGGGGTCTAACTCGTTTTGACCCCGTAGCGGCACGCATCATTCGTGCTGTGTTGCCGCGTGTTCCACGTTTTACTAAATGCCTGTATCGCTACAGAGCAGGAAGCAAAATAACATGCCACACCCTCGCCTGACACCCAAACCAAATTATATGCTGGAATGGATCTTCGCCTTCGGCCTTTATCTTATACTTGCTGCAACCTCCGCATGTGCCCATACCAGCGGGAAGAACTACTTCCCGCTAGCTGACGGCGCGCGGTGGGAGTACACCGGTCGTTATCTGCCCTCTGCGGGAGGAGAATACCCCGCCCGCGCCACCATCCGCATCGAAGGCACCACGCTCATACACGGGCGGCGCTACTACAAGCAAGTCACCTCCGGCGACTTCACGGGTGTGCCCAATGCGCCGACGAAACTGGAACAGGTGCGTTACTACCGCGCGGAGGCCGGCGGCATCTACTTCCTGCCGGGCAACGATCTGGAGGGGGCGGAACGGCTGGCGATGCCCCTGCCTGTTCCCGCAGGACAGCGGTGGCTCAGCGGCCAAGTCGAGGTGACAGCAGAGCGCGCCGGTACGATTGAGATCGGCGGGCGTAAATACGATGACTGCTTGAAGCTGACCTACAGACAGTCGGGCGTGTCTCGCACTAACGAGGAGTATTACGCGCCGGGCGTGGGACTGGTCAAGTTCGTGTACATCAACACGACTCCGCCGCAGTCCACCATCGAACTGACCCTAGATAATTACCACCCGTAACGCTGCCCCCAGCTTGGACGTAGCCAACCCCCTCCATACCCCCTAGCCTGAGAGCCATGAGCGCACACCCGCTGTCGAGATTTGTTTATGAGACGTTCGGCCAGCAGCTCGGGGAGTTGTTCATGGCCGGATACGGCGTGGAGCCGGGCAGCGGGTGCAGGAGGCTGTATCTCATAGAATCGGGGGCCGGGGCGGAGGCCGGCTGGGTGATAACACTGGTCACCCGCCGCCTCCCTTGCCGTGACGAGCCTCTCGTCTTGGCCGCCTTGCTCAAGCTGCTGCTCAGTCGCCCGAGCGTCTCACAGTACCTTGAGTTCGAGTTGGGTGAGTTGCTTGCAGAACTCCGGTGGCCGGATTCTTTGGGCACGCGCCGGCAGGTGGAAACGGCCATCGGCGTCTACGTGCGGCTGCTTTACGATAAGCAGGTAGATGCGCGGGTTGGACTGCGCACGTCGGAGACTGCGGGCGGAGGGTACTACCACCTGCTGACAGGATACGTGAAAGGGGCTAAATCCGATGAGGAGCGCGCCAGGAGTCTCGGCGGCGTCTACTTCGATATAGGTTTCATCAAGGGGATAGAGCGGAGGCAGGTCTTTTTCGCCGGTATCAACTTTTGCCGACTTCAGACTGCGGGAGAAGCGCCCTCCAACTCTTCAGACGACCCCGCGGAGCCGTGACCTACTGCCGGGCTGCATTATGAATAGGCTCTATTCCACTTAAAATGAAAATCCCACGTTGCGCTCTTGGGATTTGGGGTTTGCTTTAATGGCCTGATTAAACGCCGACCGATCCCCGATAAACACCACCTGCTCAACGCCTCTCGTCAACGCTGTGTAGATTAACGTTCGGTCGAGCAGCCTGTTTCGAGTGATGGGGATGAGAACTCTTTTGAATTGACTCCCCTGAGCCTTGTGGATCGTGATAGCGTAGGCAAGTTCTAAATACCCTAAGTCACCTTCGGACAGAACCATTTCACGGCCGTCGAAGTCGCAGTTGACCCCGATCAGGGGTTCGCCGGACGCTTGGGGCCGCTCTACCTGAATCTCCTCTATGCGCCCTAGCGAGCCGTTATATAACTCCCTGTCGTAATCATTGACAGTAAAGATTACGGGATCGGTTTCTGCCAAACCCCACGCGTAGAGCTTACGCCTCCCGGCCGTCAGCTTTTCGTGGAACGTGAAGTTGATGTTCCTCACGCCGGCGACCCTGTTTTTAGTTATGCCGAGAACCTGCACCTCGTCGAAGCCTCCCATCTCATCAACCGCTTCGACCAGTCGCCGAATGATTAAATGCGGCTCGCAGTCTATGAAACTTACGCCGCAGTCTTTCCCTCCGAACCTTGTTAACTCCGGTATCTCGCCTGCGCGTATCCTCGCCGCCACGGCGGGAATCCCCGTGGACTCGGATTGTCTATGAACCCGGATCAGCTCCTGCACGCGGACTCTGGGGCTGACGGCCATCTTGTGAAAGATCAATCCGGGGCCGATGGGCGGAAGCTGGTGCGGGTCACCGACGAGTAGGAGCCGGACTCCCTCCGGCAAGACCTTGACGATCCGGTATGTCAACATCAAGTCCAACATCGATGATTCGTCTATGACGACGAGGTGCCCGTCGCCTAGTTTTATCTTTCCCAGACGGACCTGATTAAGAAACGCGGTGATGGTATACGCCCCGCGCCCCGTCGCCTCGCGCATCCTCTGGGCCGCACGCCCGGCTAAAGCCATCTGAACGACCGCGCCGCCCGTGGCCTCGACGGCGTAGTGGATGGCCTTCAGGACGGTGGTCTTCCCCACCCCCGCCCCTCCTGTAAGCACGCTGAGCGGCTCGGCGACCGCCATGTGTACGGCAGCACGCTGTTCGGCATTTAAAGTTATCCCTTCGCGTCGCTCGAACGATTGAACCAGTTTGCCGATACTTGCTTCCGTCGTATTGTAGAAGAATGATAACTGCCCCGGCCTGGGCTCACTGACCATCGTGCCGAAACGATTCTCCAGGTAACGCTCCATGACCGCGCAGCCGTAGGGCTGGTATCCGGTCTCTCTATTACCGACTACACTGCCGTCGTCTACGGCTACCTCAACGGCACGCCGGGGCGTGTCCGCGTCCTGGCACCGGAGCAGGTGCCTGACGGTGGCTATCAGCCTAGCTTCGTCAGTTAAACTATCTTTCCTCACGTCCAGGCTGTGATAAACGGCCGCCTCGGCCGCGGCTATGAGACGCCTCTTGTCGCCTGGGGCGACACCGAGCGCCCCCGCCAGTCTGTCTACGACGGGCCAACTTGTCAGCGCGAGTAGCCGGTAAGGGTTATCCCGGAGCTTTTCGATTGTGTTATCCGGCCAATACCGCACGATCTTTTCCAGCAGCCGCGAGCCGCCGTCGTACTGGCCTACGAGCCTGATCAACGCCAACTCCCTGGCGCTACTCCGCCACGCCGAGACCAGTTTATCGGCCGTCTCTTCACTGATTACCCGCGAAAGCTCGCCGGTGTCGCCTTCGTCCAACAGGAGGGGGAGTCGTTCGCCGAATGTCTTGTAGAGCTTGGAGGCTTTTGCTTGGCCTATGCCGATGTACCTGAAAGCAGGGTGTGTGATGAGGTATTTAACTAGCGAGGGGCCACGCGGTTCAACTAAGCTGGATTGCTCTACGTGGAACTGATTGCCGTAGATGTGGTGTCTGATGAACCGCCCCTTGAGCTGCCAGATTTCGCCCTTCAGCGGGGATCTGAAAATACTCTGACTGCTCGCTACTACACGTATCCACCGCCCCGACCCGTCACACCCCGTAAAAATCGCCCCGGCCGTAGGGTGGGGGTGAATCGTCGAGACCATGATGGTAGTAGTGACGGCGTTCACGGGCGGTATTTGCGGCCGGTCGTGGTCATAATCTCTTCCGCAATTTCATACTGGCGGAGCTTCTCTTTAAGTTCTTTATTCTCTCTGCGCAGCTGTTCGGCCTCGACCGTCCGACTTTGCAATCGCTCTTCCAGGTGCTGGATACGTCTGTCGCGGGCGGTCATAAGATGCTCAAGGTGCGCGGCTCTTCCCCCTACTTGCGGCTGGCTTCCGTCAACTCCAATCTCCTCGACCGCTTTTTCTAATAGGGATTTGGCTTCAGGGTTATTGTAAAAAGTCTGCCGGTCAAATCCGCACGCGATAGCAATAGCGCTTTTGTCTGGTTGACCCGCACGAGACGGAAGTGCCCGTCCGCTAGACTTCATCTCGTTTATATATGCACGCAAGCTCTCAACGTTCTCAGCGCCTATTTGCCTACCGCTCCTCGGCGTCTTGTTGAGATCATTTGACACTTTTACTGTTCCCTTCATTACTGCGTGCCTTTTAAATATCATGCAGAGGATGAAGCTGATGACCAAAAACAACTACTTAGAGCAGGCTCACCGCCTCTTTCTCCCTCCTTTGAAAGTTAATACTTTTCTTTGTGGAGGCGTAATCGGAGCGAATAATAAGTCCGCATCTATGCCATAAAGTTTTGCGTTGTACTCTACGGCTGCCCACCGCTCGATCCAACCGTCAAGTAGTCGTCGAAGTTCCTCTTTCTCCTTTTCCAAAGTGGCGATACGGGCTTCAAGGGGGCGACGGGATGCAGTCTTTCCGACAACGGTAGAAAACTTGTTGCGCTGAATCTCAGCAAACTCCAAAACCTTATCTCTAAGTCCATTGTTGTACAGAGACTTCCGCGTCACACCGATACGCTTAGCTAGCCTGAGCATGTTTATTGGGTTAGTCTTTGGTGAGTCGTTGACCATGCGCGCCAATTCCATCTGCGCAGCTCTGATTAAAGCTTCACCGCGTAAAGGTCTTTTGCGGGGTCGGCCTCGCCGTTTTTTTTGGCTCGGCAGTTTTGTTTTTCCCATTTCACGGTTGTGAGTAAATAACTGATAGAGCTAGCAACAGCCATCCATAAACCCGTCGTAGATTGAATCTAACAGGGTGGAGTGTGAAGCATTACAGTTTTATTGGTTGCCCTAGCCGCCTGCCTTGGGGAAATACCCTAATCGTTTCGCCAGTATTACTCTCACTTTCATCTATCGCTAAGGCAGTATCTATCCCGGCTAAGTTCCGCCGATTGAAGTCAACCCAATTGCTTGCCCCCCAGGTTTCATTCTTATACGCCTCGGTAGCCTTTTTTAACTCTCCGAGTGTGAATAATCGCAACTCCTGTAAATTATGCTGCTCCTCTAGGTCGCCTTTGGTTCGTAGGTACTCCGAACACCCGTTAAGACAATTAAGATGGTATTTGCAGGGTTCCTGAGCGAAGTCGTGGACGCAGACGCCGTATGGAGTGAAGTGCGCAGCAGTTACGAATGTGGTGAGGAAGTCATGTTTCTCGACCGGGTCATTAATAGCGTGGTAAGTATCAGCAACCACACCTTGTAGAGTACCAGTCACAATCATTTCCCGCGCCCAAGATACCCGCTGCTCGACTGTTCCGTGCTTATATGCCACATTCTGACGAAAATCGCGTCTCCCCATCCAGAGGGCAAGGTCTATATCGGACAGTCCACCCTTATCAGCTAAGGTATTAAGCCAATGTCTAAAAGCGTGTGTCCTTATACGCATGGGTATTCCATCTGCTTCTATTAAGCCACGCCGAGAGTAAATAGAAGTGACCTCCTTATCACTTCCAAGCGCGCTCGTTATATCTGAATAAGTAATTATTTCAGGAAGGAAAAAAAGTGTCGCCCTAGTTGAATTAAACTGGTTAATAAACTTAACGCAGAGAGATTGGGACAACATTTGAATTTTACCGTTCGGTTTTTGCAGCACCTTAAGTTGTCCGCAACGGCCAACTAATGCTTTCTCAATATCTCCTACTCGATAAAGGTGCGCGACTCCGTGTTTTCCTAATACAAATGGCTTCACATCCATTTGCTCCTCCAAGAAGCAACGCACAGCATTGTACCCTCTAAGTCCGAGCACTTTTTCTAACTGCCTACGACTCAATAGATCATCTTGGCTGAACTTTCCCGGTAGAGGGACACGATCAGGATTCTTCTCTATCACGGCAGCAACCTGGCGCGCACTAGTGCAGAGTCGGGTGAGATCATCAACCGCACGTTTTGCAAGTTGTACTGCATAGTCTGGTAGCCACTTGACTACTGGTACGCCTCCCTTCTCAGGCCAGTAACGCAGTCCGTAATGCTTAATTTGCTCGCCGAGCACATTAGTCTTCGGTTTACCATTCTGATCATATGCAAGCTCCTCTACCCAACAATTGAGCGGGAGCGTAAGTACCTCACCAACACGGAATCCACCTACAACTAACAGGTCAATGGTTCGTAACAAGACGCGCTCATCATCGTCTACAGGATTGTTTGAGGCATTAGCTAAAGCATTCAAGGCCGCCGCCGAAGGCATTTTTCTTACACCCTCATTTTCAGATGTGCCCTCTGTTCTATTTATAGCCGTGGGAATAATAAGCGGATTATGGAAGTTAATTCTTATGGGTGTAAGTTTGTGGTCTTCAATGAAAGTTGCAATTTCCTTCAAGGATTTACCCACCGCATACGCTGTCCACGGCTCTGTCTTCTGAGAAGCATCAGCTACCGCGGTGTAAAAATGTCGCGGAGTGATCATCGTTGGATCTGTGGTGCCAGTAGCAGTTAAGGCAGAGTATAAAAAACGAAGTGTCATGATTATTTCCTTTTGTGAGCCATAGCCCACTCCTCGCAGACTTGCGCGCATACGTACCATAGCCTTAGCAAAGTCGGCGAATGGTTGCTCGAACGGCACGAAAGGGTCTACCCGATTAAGTCTTCGACAAGTGAAATGTAGTAGTAAGCGTCTTTTATCATGTGCCCGGTGGGTGCGCGGTAGTTCCCATGTGTCACTACTCCAAGTGACCTTCGGGTACACGCTTAATTTCTTGGCCCCTTCAACGAGTTCGCATAGTCGTTCCTGCTCTTCAATTCTGTTTAGGGGTCTTTGTTTTTTCATTTCCTTGCTCCCTCCAACATTACTAACAGTGTTCTGATTGCGGTTTTAACTTCTGTAAGTTGTTGTGGGATGCGATCACTTGGATTACCAGTACGGGCCATGAGCTGTCGATCATAGTCTTCTACTTCTTCCAACATTTCTTTGTGTGGCCCGTCCGTCCATGCCTGAAATTTTGGGCAGATGTAACATGAGAGTGGCGGCATTAGCTTGCACAAAAAATCTGCTCCGCACGCTCCGATTCCACCAAGATTTTTCAAAGTCGGCGTAGTGCCATTAATAATTGTATGCGGAGCTTGGTCGCCTGAGCGTAATGTAACCTGACCGAGGAACCGACTAATGACACTTGTATAGTCAGGGTTATTCCCCAAAGCGGTATTCAATCTGTCCACCATGTTGTTTGTGCTCTTGATATAAACATTGGCACTAACTTCTGTGTCGTGATCTAGCAGCTCTGCAATAATTGTTTTAGGTGTTCCTTGCTCTGCGTGCCGGGTTCCGAAGGTGTACCGAAAACGGTAAGGAAATAGGTTAAGAATCTTGCCAGTATGTGGTGAAAGTATTCCTGCCTTGCGGGCGAACGCAACGACCATATTCTTGAAAGAGTCACGGGTCATGTGAGGAATCTTCTCTAGGTTTAGAGTCTTCACTTCTTCTGAAGTTTTAGATCTGTATCCACACAGAATTGGCATCTCCGGACCATAATCTCCGAATTTTTCGTGATTCTCTTTAATTAGGCTCAATATACTTTGACCTAACTGCTCAGAAATCCTGCGTCTTTTTCTAACGTGCGGCCCTACAGTTTGCTGCTTCACACGCGGGACATTAAGCGAGTAAAAGCCGTTAGTAACACGGAAATCTTGCTCTTCGAGTAAAATCAGTTGAAGCGGTCTGGAGCCAAGTTCTAGAAGCAATCCGATGCATACCCTATCAAGTAAGGAGCCTTTTCCCTCTTTCAAACTTAGTCGTATTAACCAATGCTCCTGATCGCTAAATGGCCCTCTTTCAGGATCACGGGTCATAACCGCATGACCAGAGCTATTTGGAGAAATCTTGCACTGGTATAAGCACTTTTCGGTCTCGTCGTTAAAGCCAGCAATGTTTTGGTCATTACACCAACGATACCAGCGACGTACATAGCCAAACTTCCAAGCAGTACCATTGCGCCGTAGCTTTTCTAACGCGCCCTCTAGCGTGGCAGGGTGCAACTCTTCCAAAGAGTTAAGCGTTAACAACTCACAAATAACATGCTTCAAGTGATCAAAGGTGGTTTTTGCAGTGCCGAACTCCTTCGCCTCAATAATGTGAGCTAAGTATGCTTTAAGAGTATTATTTATATCAGGAGCAGTTGTAACGTTGGCCCAATTCAGACACAGGACTCCTGCCGTACCAGGTAATCTCCATATTTGTGTCGCAGTGTTTATTACACAGCCATTCCGAGCAACCAATTTCCCCGGATTGTTCCAAACGAAGAGTGGCTCACTTTCATGTGCTGGCTCTCTCCTGCGGATACGTAGACTTCCCATTTGGTTCCTCCTAAAAGATATACAATCCTTTCTGGTACGCTTCAGCTACCTCCATCGCCTTCATCTCTATTATTCTGCGTGAATACACCTCGGTCATGTTCGATCCTTCATTCCACCCATTAAGGTATGTCTGCGTCTTTCGACGCTGGTCATCACTCCAACCTAAAGCAATGGCTTGCATCATTATTCCGTCATTAAAGGTATGTCGCATAATATGGGGATGGAGTCGCCCCTTAAGACTAGGAAAACATTTCTTAACAAGCACATCAAAAATCCAGTTCAACCCCACAGATGTAAGCGGCGCTCCGTTCCGGCTATTTGTAAATACATAAGGATGCTTTCCTCCTTTGCGATGCTTTTGAACGTATGTCCACAAATCAATTGATAATGGCTTCAAGACAGGTATGTTTCGCTCGCGAGTTTTAACTTGAGGTTCTATCCGGCGGGAGTCCAATTTATCATCCGGCGATCTTTCGATAGTGAGAGTGGTCTTCGGGCCTTGCGGCAAATGACTTAGCTTAAGTTTTAAGAGTTCTCCTCGTCTTATACCAGTCGCAAGCAGTAATTTGATGATTACATAGTTGCGAAATTGAACCGGCCTCCTGAAAGGATTCTGTTGTGTACCAAGCTTTATGACCTTACGAAGCTCAATCACCTCCTCTTCAGATAACCCCCGCCTATTGGGGCTTTCGCCGCCAACTCGGTTACTTCGGAACGCGCGCATAAGACGCTCTTTAATTATTTCTATCGAATACTTGATTTCTTTAGCAGACGTGGCAGATGGGAATTGATAAGCGGCCCAGAGCAAGAAATTTTCTATTACCCCGGTATACGCGTTGAAAGTGCTTGGAGATAGAACGTTGACTTCTTCATTCCCTCCCTCATTAATACTTACTACGATTGTGTCGGTGCGGCACACGCGGAGATACTGACAGAAGCTACTAATCTCAGCAGTAGTTAATGAATGCCCTTCTCTCAAACGTGCTTCTAAATCGATCTGACGTTGATCTGCCCATTCAAATAGCCATCCTAATACGCGCACATCTCGTTCTATTGTCCCTGACTGTTTGGTTTCTCGTCGTTCATCTATGACATAGCGAGTAGGTAGAATTACCGGCTGATAGGTGCTTCTATGTAGCAATACTGGGAAGCGCTCACCTGAAGAAAAGACTGCTATATATGGTATATAATTCATTTCTTATTACCACTAATTTGCACTTTATTTTTTTAGTTTAGTCCAAGCTGTTTCTTAGAAAATAAGTATTTTCCTAGTGCAAAAAAAACAACACAGCAGGAAAGAAATAGGCCCCGAATTTATGACATAAATTCGGGGCCTATTTCTTTTGTTTGTGTCGTTTAGTTAATCGCGAGTAAACACTCGCCTATCACTTAACGACATTTCGAGTAGCCGCAGTCGCGGCAGAAGTCGCAGCCGGAGGCGTGCTCCAGTTGGCCGTGGCATTCGGGACATTCGCCGATGAGCGAGAAGTTGCGGTTCGTCTCGACGCTGTCGGGGACGCTGACCTTGACGACGGGCTGCGCCTGTTGCTGGTAGGCAAGGGCGCGCGCCGAGTCGGGCTGGCTCTGGAGGCGGCGGCTCGTCAGCATGACGCACTCGGCGACCGCCTGTTCGGGGCTTGTCAACAGTCGCTCGTTGAACCAGACCGAGTGTGTGCCCGTCACCTTATTCAGCGAGCGGGCCACCTCGCGCGCGTCGAAGCCGCCGCGCAGCATCTTCGAGGCGAGCAATCCGACGCCGCCCGAGATGGGGCCGGTGGCGAAGACTTCGAGGATGTCAACACCGTCATGGTTGACCGTGACGTAAAGGTTCTGCCCGTCGAACGGAATCTGCCACGTCGCGCCGACCAGCTCGCGCGGCCGCTCGATGCGCACCACGTCGCCCGACTCTGTCCGGCGCACGGCCGGCGCGGGCGCCGACAAAGACTCCAACGCGGCCGGCGCAGTCGCCGCGGCCGTCTCCGTCGTCATGGCCTCGGCCACGACGGGCGCGTCGCACGCGACCTCGCCCTTCGGCTCCGCGCCCTTCACACTCGTGAGCACCTGCGAGTCGCGGCTCCCGTCGCGGTAGTAGCTGACGGCCTTGCAGCCCAGCTCGCGCGCGAGACGGTAGAGACGATCCACGCTCTCAAGCGTGTCGTCGCGAGAGCCGTTGCAGGTCTTCGACACGCCGTTATCGACGTTGCGCTGCGCGGCGGCCAGCACGTAGACGTGCTGCTCGGCCGTGATCGACATCGCCGAGATGAAGTAGTCGGGCAGCTCCGCCTCGTGCGCGCAGACGTGCTCGGCCGCGCGGTCGATGGACTCCTGGTTGGTCTGATCCACTGTCATCCCGAGCGCCTCGGCCGCGAGCGTATGAACGTATGTGCGCTTGCCGAGCGTGTCCTGCCGGACGTACGCCCAGGAGAAGTTCGGCTCCACGCCCGAGGAGGTCTCGGCGACGAGCGAGATGGTTCCCGTGGGGGCAATCGTCGTCGTCTCGTAGTTGCGCGGGGTCAGCTCGATCTCCTCGGGGACGCCGATCTCCTCGCGCAGGAACTTGTCGTACGCGGCCTTGTTCGGCTTGTACTCGGGGAAGACGCCCTTCTCCGCGCCGAGCCGGCACGACTCGACCCACGCCTCGCGGCGCACGAAGCCCATCGCCTCGTCCATCAAATCAATCGACGTGTTCGAGCCGTACTTGACCTTGAGCTTCATGCACAGGTCTGCGAAGCCCATGATGCCGAGGCCCACGGGGCGCGTGCGCTTGACCACGTTGTCTATCTCGGGGAGCGGCCACGCGCAGGTGTCGATGACGTTGTCGAGGAAGCGGACGCACCAGTGAACGGCGTCGGCCAGACGCTCCCAGTCGAGCCGCGTCTCGGGGTCGTAGAACTTGGCGAGGTCAATCGAGCCGAGGTTACACGAGTTGTTGAAGTGCAGCGCCTGCTCCGCGCACGGGTTCGTCGCGTAGATCGGCCCCATCGACTCGATCATGTGGTTGTTGCGGTTGACCTCGTCGATGAAGATGACGCCCGGCTCAGCGTAGCGGTGCGCCGACGCAACGATGCGGTTCCACACGTCGGGCGCGTAGACCATGCCGGGGGCGGGCGGCTCCTCGCGCTTGCACTGGTCGAGCAGCCCCGACTCCTTCGCTTCGAGGTAGGCCGCGCGGTCGCGGAACGTCACCGTGTCGCCGTCCGAGAGGCGGTAGACCGCGTAGGTGTCCTCCTGCACAGCGTCGTAGACGGGGTCGTTCCACGGCTCGCCGTCGAAGGAGAGCTGGTACCACTGCTTGCCGTCCACGGCCTCAAAGAACTTGTCGGTCACCGTCACCGAGATGTTGAAGTTCGTCAGTGAGTGCTGGTCGTTCTTGGCGTGGATGAAACGGAGCACGTCCGGGTGATCGACCCGCATGATGCCCATGTTCGCGCCGCGGCGCACGCCGCCCTGCTTCACCGTGTCGGTCGTCGTGTTGAAGATGTTCATGAACGACACGGGGCCCGAGGCCACGCCGTGCGTCGAGCGCACCATCGCGCCCGCGGGCCGCAGCTTCTCGAAGGTGAAGCCTGTGCCGCCGCCGGTCTGGTGGATGATGGCGGCGTCGGTCGCCGTCTTCATAATGCCGGCGATGGAGTCCGGCACGTCCAGGACGAAGCAGGCGGCGAGCTGACCCGAGGGCTTGCCCGCGTTGACGAGGCAGGGCGTGTTCGGCACGAACTCGCGCCGCAGCATGATGCCGGCCATCGTCTGGTAGAACTCGTCGCGGCGGACGAGGTCGGTCTCGGCCTGCGAGACGTGGCCGACGACGCGCCGGACGATGTCCGGCCACTCCTCGATGGCGTTGCCCTGCGCGTCCTTCAGGCTGTAGCGCTTGGCGATGACGCGGCGGGCGTTCAGGCCCATGGTCTCAGCGGCGGCGGGCGCGGCGCCCGTGATGTCAAAGGCTGACGGACTTCCCTGCGGTGCGTTCGGCTCGATAACGGTGCTCATCTTCTCTCTCTTGCCTTTCCCGCGCTCGTGGGGGGCGCGAGGCACGTTTCTTCTCCAGCGGTCGAAAAAATTGCGGCGCTCACTGCGCGCCGTCTCTCATGTGGCTCGGGTACTTCGCGGTTGGTCTGGCCGGGAGGCGAAAAGGTCCCCGTGCCGTGCGGGCCGACTGGCCCCCCGACACCCGGAACCGGCTCGTTCCAAACGGCGCGAAGAATACACCCGGCGAACTTTGCTTGTCAAGAGTATAGCACAATATATTGGGTATGTCTTTTTGACTGCTCACAATAGAGCGGGGTCTTTGAGGTTTTACATGAGGGCAGGGCCGGGCGTTTTTCGGCCGGGAACCCGGGCCATTTCCGGCCCAACGGACGGCGCGGCGGACGCCGGGTTTGACACACTATCTTGTGCCTCCCGCGGCGCCGGGCGGAGGCAGTAAGCGGGAACTACTTTTCATCTAAGACAGTCGGGATTTTTCGACCGCAGAACTAAAAGGGGTGTGATGACCTTGAACGAGACGCAGAACGGCCGCGGGGACTCGCTCGTGCGCGCGACCGCCGCCGGAGGGTTCATACGTTGTATGTCGGCCGTGACCACGGAGACGGTGGCCGAGGCCGCGCGCAGGCACGGGACAACGGGGACGGTGACGGCGGCGCTGGGGCGGACGCTGACGGGCGCGCTGCTGCTGGGCACGGGGCAGAAGGAGTTCGACCGCCTGACCGTGCAAATCGAGTGCGACGGCCCCGTGCGCGGCATCACGGCCGAGACGAACGCGAAGGGCCAGGTGCGCGGCTATGTGCGCGAGCCGCTGGCCGACGTGCCCTTGAACGCGCAGGGCAAGTTCGACGTGAGCGCCCTCGTCGGCGGCGGCATGTTCTACGTCACGTACGAGTCGGGCTTCGACATCGGGCTCTACCGCGAGCCGTACCGCGGGGCCGTCCCCATCGTGTCGGGCGAGATCGGCGAGGACTTCGCATACTACCTCGCGAAGTCGGAGCAGATTCCATCGGCGGTGATGCTCGGGGTGCTCGTGCGTGCGCGCGAGTCGGGCGAGATGTTCGTCGAGGCAGCGGGGGGCCTGATGATTCAGGTGATGCCGGGCGCGGACTCTGCGACGGTCGCGGCCATCGAATCGACGGTGAGCCGTACGCCGCACACGACGGCGCTCATCCGAGAGGGCGCGCGGCCGGTGGACTTGCTGCGCACGGCGCTCGGCGAGGTTCCGTTCGAGGTGCTTGAGGAGAGCGAGGTCGGCTTCAGTTGCACTTGCTCGTACGAGCGCGCGGCGTCGCTCGTCTCTTCGATAGACGGCGCGGAGTTGGAGTCGATGCTGCGGGAGGACAAGGGCGCGTCGCTCACCTGCCACTTCTGCAACGAGACCTACCGCATCGACGAGCCGTCGCTCGCCGCGATGGTCGAGAAGAACAGGAACGGCGGCGGATGATTTGCTCGATGAAGTTGCTGCTGTAGAAACGAAAGAGGCCGGACGACGTGTCCGGCCTCTTTCGTTTTAGAAGTTCACTTCCCTACTTCACGGAGGTCGTGCCCGAGGACGGGAGCAGGTCGAAGTTGCCGATCTCGCGGTTGTGGCTGTCGAGGACACCCATCACGTCTGAGGTCTCTTCGAGCATCTGCTTGGTCATCTGGATGGAGTCGGAGAGCTGCTCGAAGTCGAGCGAGGAGACGCGCTCGGGCGTCGGGAGCGTGACGACCTGATCGTTGACGAGACCGAAGAAGTTCTCGATTGACTGAAGCTGACCCTCGACGAGTTTGACCGAGCGCTCAAGCTCGCTGAACTGCGCGAGGCGGCGCTTGAGGATTTCGACGTTGGCCTGCTGGATGCGCCGGGCGCGGTCGTCGGGCGCGCCCTCGACGGAGCGCTCGGCCTGCGCGAGCTGGTTCTGGACGGCCTGCCGGTTGATGGAGCGCAGGTGGTGCTTGCGCCGCCGGTACACGTCGAGCAGGTCTACGAAGTCCTCCCAGCGCTGCTCCAGGCTACGGATGTTGGTCGGCAGGTCTTTCGCGCCGGTGAACTTGACGTAGTTGTCGAAAATCTTGTTCTTGAGCCACTTCAGGTAGAGCACGGCCTCGCGCTCGCGCGGGTCGAAGCTCTCAATGAGGCGCTCGCGCTGCTTGTTGCGAAGCTCCGCGAGACGCTTGCGGTTGCGGCCGTCCACCAGCCGTCGGTAGAGCGAGCTGGCGGGCACGGTCGCGAGGTACGCGCCCTCGGCGACGAGCGCCGCGGCGAGAGGGATGGGCGACCACGTGTAGGCCGCGGCCACGGCGAAGCCGGCCATGCCCCAGAAGTTGGCGGGCTCCATCACCGCCTCTTTCAGATATTCAAGACTGAGCTTCTTCTCCGCCATAAACTCTCTTGCTTCTTACGATGGCCGCCGCACTGTAATAATGATTCAGGAGTTCGACTCGCCCGACCCGGCCGGCAGGGCCGGCGCGCTCTTCTGCCCCTCGCCGAGCAGCCCCATGCCGCGCTTGTATTCGAGCAGCTTGTCCGACAACTGCATGTCCAACGCCTCGCGCTCGATCTCCTGCATCTGCGTGTCCACGCCCGAGGTACCCAGTTGGAGCTTGGCCTCGGCCGTGGCGGCGCGGCGGTCGATCTTGTCGCGCATCTCGTTGAAGGTCGAGGCGTCGTCGCCCAACTGGAACGACGACATCGTCTGCGCGAGCTGCTCCTGAAGCTTGGCCTGCTTCGACTGATTGATGAGCTGCATCGCCTCGGCGGTGCGCCGCTGCATCTGAAGAATGTAGTTGTCGCGGGCCTTCCTCGCCTGTTCGGATGCGCGCGAGGCGTGGTCGAGTTGCTGGCCGGTCTTCGAGAGGTCGAGCTGCGCCTGCTGGAGCTGTCCGATGTAGGCCGTCGCGATGTCGTCGCGGTTCATCTTGATGGACGCCTTGATCTTCGAGTCGAGATCGACGACCTGCTCTTCAAGGCGTTCCTTGTTCTTCGCGAGCAGGCGCTCGGTGGCCATCACCTGCGCGACCGAATTGTTCAGCTCCGGCACGCGGTCGCGCATGTCGCGGATGGTCTGCTGAAGTATCAGCTCGGGGTCTTCCGTCTTCTCGATCAATCCCCCGAACACCGCGCGCAGACTGCGCTTCAACCTCGCCCAGACTCCCATCGTCTTCTCGTCCTCCGAACCCTGACGGCCACGCGCCGCGGGTGTGCTCGCAAATCTCTCGGCCCCGAAACTTTAACACCGCCAGGCGGGCCGCAGACATTGTACGTAACGTCGTGCCGCCGGGTTCACCCGCCCTCTTCTCGCCGGAACCCTCGCTCTCGGGCGCGAGTATAACAGGACTGCCGCGCCGCTCGCCAGAGCGGGGCAGTAGGCAGTTAAACCCCGGATGACGAAAGGTTAGGGTTAACCCTTCAAACCCCCTTAACGCGTGGCGACCGCCCACTGCCGTCTGCCTGCTGCCTACTGCCGATGTCGCGGCGGTAGTGGAGGCCGTCCCAGTTGATGCTTGAGGCGGAGTCGTAGCAACGCGCGAGGGCAGAGTCTAACGTCGCGCCCGTGGCGGTGACGCCGAGCACGCGGCCGCCGGCCGTGACGATTGAGCCGTCTGCGGCGCGCTCGGTGCCCGCGTGGAAGATTTGGACGCCCTCGACGCCCGCCGCCACTTCGAGTCCCTCGATGCGCGCGCCCGTCTCGGGGCGCTCGGGGTAGCCGCGCGCGGCGAGCACGACGCAGGCCGAAGCCTCTTCACTCCACTCGACGTTAATTCCGCCGAGGCCGCCGCGCGCGACCGAATCGAAGACGGAGTAGAGGTCTGAGCGCAGACGGACGAGGATGGCCTGCGTCTCGGGATCGCCGAAGCGCACGTTATATTCGAGCACGCGCGGCCCCTCGCCCGTCAGCATTAGACCGACGAAGAGCACGCCGCGGAAGTTCAGCCCGTCGGCGCGCGCGCCCTCCAGAGTCGGCTCGACAATCTCGCGGACGCAACGCGCGAGCGTCTCTTCGTCGAGCACGTCCGAAGAGGTGACGGCGCCCATGCCGCCCGTGTTCGGCCCGGTGTCGCCTTCGCCGACGCGCTTGTGGTCGCGCGCGGGCGGCATAAGTTTATAGTCGCGCCCGTCCGTCCACAGCAGCAGTGAAGCCTCGCGCCCCGCCAGAGCCTCTTCGATGACGACGCGGCTGGCGGCCTCCGAACCGACGCGCCCGCCCTCCATCAACTCGACTACGGCCCGCTCGGCCTCCGCGCGGCCCCGCGCGACGACCACGCCTTTGCCCGCGGCGAGCCCGTCGGCCTTGACAACTACGGCCGCGTCCGCCGCCCCGAACTCGCCGCTGCGCAGGACGCCGAGCGCTTCGGCGGCCGACTCTGCGACGCGGTAGCGTGCGGTCGGGATGCGGTGGCGCAGCATGAAGTCTTTGGCGAACGCCTTGCTCGATTCGAGCCGCGCGGCGGCGCGCGTGGGGCCTGCGACGGGCAGGCGTCGGCGCTCGAACTCGTCGGCGAGGCCCGCGGCGAGAGAGGACTCGCCGCCCGGGATGGTCAAATCCACGCGCTCGCGCTCGGCGAAGTCCGCAAGCGCCGACACGTCGGTCGCGCCTACAGCGACGCACTCCGCGTCCGCGGCGATGCCGGCGTTGCCGGGGGCGCAGAAGACGCGCGGCCGAGGGCCGAGGGCCGTGCGCGCGAGCGTCCGGCAGAGCGCGTGCTCGCGCCCGCCTGAGCCGATGACAAGCACGTTCATGGGCAGGAAAGTCTCCGTCGTTCTCTTTTTTATATATACGGAAAGAGCCCGGCGATGCTGTCACGCGACGTGGGGGCTGTCAAGCGTCGTGTTGAAACTTTCTCTTCGCTCTTGACACATATTCGTGATAACTGTACCGTGCAGAGTCACGGGCAGGCCGTGAGCGCCTTTGTGTGAAGTTTCGCCGCGCTCCCCGTTTTGATTGACCCCTCGCTTAGGATGTCCGCCGCTCCGTTCGCAGGCTCTACGCTCTGAAGAAGTTCCCTCGCAGAAGCCGTTGGTTTTGGTCTTCCGCCAGCACGCCCCGCACGCTGCGGCGGAAGTCTTTTCACAAGGATGGGCAACAATGTCACAGGTTCAAACTGCCGAGAGGTCTCCCGCCGAAGCCAAAGGAGAATGGGTCCAGGTGGAGACTGAGTTCGCGGATCGCTCGATCCTCTGCGTCGACTGCGGCCAGGAGTTCAACTGGACGGCGGGCGAGCAGCTCTTCTTCCACGACAAGGGTCTGAGGAACGAGCCGAAGCGGTGCAAGCCCTGCAAGCTGGCCAAGAACGAGCGGCTGGCCGCCATCGCCGCCGCGCAGGCCACGGGCGTCCGCCAGCGCATAGAGGTCTCGGTGCTGTGCGCGCAGTGCGGACAGCAGACGACCGTTCCCTTCTACCCGTCGCAGGGCCGCCCCGTCTTCTGCCGCTCCTGCTTCCTCGGCGGCCGCGACGGCGGCGAAGACTAAACGGCCGCCGCCAGCCGCACACGCCCCATCCCGAACCACCAAAACGGCAACGCCCCTCCCCGGTGCGCCCGCGACGGCGGACAGTTCTGTTCGTAAGACCGTAAACCGTAACCCCGTGAACCGTGACAGGAGAGGAGATGGCTCCCTCCTGTCACGGTTCACGGGGTTACGGTTTACGGTTTAGGCGTGCGCGCCGAGATAGAAGTCTTGCTCGGCGCCTTCGGGGTCGCGGGCGCGGGCGGGAGCCTCTGGTTGTCGGGTCGCGTCAGGATGGTGTAGCCCGACCAGAGTATCAGCAGCACGACCATGACGGTCGTCACGTACATGATGCGCAGCGCGTCGTCGGAGGACTCGTGTATACCGGCGCGTGTTGCGCCGCCAGAAGTAGAGGGTGATGAGCGCGGCCAGCCCCGCGGCGGCGAGGTTGGTCGTCTCGGCCGAAGGCTCCCACGGGTGTCCGAAGTACGTGAGCGTCTGTGCGACGAGGCCGACGATGTACTGCCCGGCCGAGACGCCCGGGATGGGGCCGGTCAGGATGTAGTCGAACATCAGGCCGAGATGGAGAGCTTGGCGAGCGTGCCGCCCAAAGCCTCTTTGACGACGCGGTAGACGCCGCCGCGCGTGAACATCGCGCACGACTCGACGTAGACGGCGCGCGGCGGACGCCGCCCTCGACGACGCCCGCCTCCGCCGTCACGACCCCGCTCATCGACGCTCTCCGCCGCGCGCGGCGCGCCGGCGGCTCTCTTCAACGTCGAGACAGTGTGCGCCGAGCAGCAGGAGCGGGGCGGCGACCAGAAGCAGCACCGTCCCACAGACCACCAACAGATGCCCACCCTCGCGCGTCCCTTCGGCCCAACCGGCGGCACACAGCACAAGCCCCAGGAAGAGCGCGGCGATGCCGCCGCCCAGACCGAGCGCTTCCAGCGTCCGCAGCCCCGTCCAACCGACCTTCGGCGTTCCCTGCTCCGGCCTCACGTTGAGTCGGCCCGAGACGTTTACCCTTTGCGTCGTAATCTCTCTGTCCACCGTCTTCAATCCTTTTTCGGTGCGCGCGGCAAGAAGGGCGCGGGAGCAAAGACATCTGCTCCCGCGCCCTTCCGTAACTTGAGCCGCGGCGGTGCCCTCCCAAACCTGAGCCTACGAGGTTAGCTGACGGGCTCGAACCTGGAAGTGTTCTACGCGAGGCGGGAACGTTTCGGCTCCCGCGACGCGATGCGCCCCGTGCCGCGCTTCCTTGCAGCGCGGCGTTGGTTCCCCCGCGCCGCCCCTCAGACGCTTCGCGCCGTGGGCGGCTTCGGCAGACAAGTTGTCAACAGAGAGATTGTACGAACCGGCGCGTAAGGGTTGGGTAAAGAGTTTATAAAAAGTTCATAAGGATGGCGGGTTCAGGGGCCGGGGTCGAAGCGGTAGCCGATCCAGGGCTCTGTGAGGATGTAGCGCGGCTCGGCGGGGTTCGGCTCGATCTTCTTGCGGAGCTGGCCGACGAAGACGCGCAGATACTCGGTCTGCTCGACGTTGTCGCCGCCCCACACGGCCGCCAGCAGCGCGCGGTGCGTGACAACCCGTCCCGCGTTGCGCAGGAGGTAGACGAGCAGGTCGTACTCCTTCGGCGTCAGATGGACTTCATGACCGCCAACGCTGACGCTGTGCGCAAGGAGGTCTGCGCGGAAGTCGCCCGCTTCGAGCACGCCGGCTTCGGCGCCCTCGCGCGGTTCAGGCGCGCGACGCAGGGCCGCGCGGATGCGCGCCAGCAGCTCGTCCATCCCGAACGGCTTCGTGACGTAGTCGTCCGCGCCCGCGTCGAGCGCCTCGACCTTCGTCTGCTCTTCGCCCCTGACGGAGAGGACGACGATGGGCACCTGTGAGACGCGACGCAGACGCCGGCAGAGTTCGAGCCCGTCGGTCTCGGGCATCGAGAGGTCTGTGACGACGAGGTCGGGCGGCCAGTCGCCGAAGGTCTGGAGCGCGGCCTCGCCGTCGGCCGCGACGCGCACGTCGTATCCGTGCGAGGTCAGCCCCGTGCGCAGCACGCGCGTGAGCTGCGGCTCGTCGTCCACAAGGAGTATGCGCCGCCTCTCGCTCATCCAGACACTTCCCCTTCCCCGGTCGGCAACGTGACGACGACGCGACAACCGCGCCCCTCACGGCCGTCCTCGATGCGTATGCGCCCGCCGTGCGCCTCGACCAGCCCACGCGCGATGGCGAGCCCCATCCCCGTTCCCGTCGGCGCCCCGCGCGCCGCGGCGTCGCCGTCGCGCATCGCACGGAAGAACTTGTCGAAGACGCGCTCGCGCAGGTGCTTGGGGACGCCTTCGCCCTCGTCCTCGACCGAGAGGCTGACGGCGCCGCGCGCTTCCCGTTCGGCGGAGACGCGGACGGTCGTGCCGGGCGGCGAGTATTTCGCCGCGTTGTCCAGGAGCGTGTAGACCACCTCGGCGACGGCGCGCGCGTCAACGTGAGCGGCGGGCAACCCTTCGGCGAGCGCGACCTCTATGCGCCGGCCGCGGACGAGCGGCGCGGCCCGTTCGAGTGCGGCGTTGACTATCTCGCCGAGCGGCTCTGGCCGCCTGCGCAGATGCAGCTCGCCGGCCTCAATGCGCGCCAGCTCGACCAGACCCTCGATGAAACGGTTAAGCCGGTCGGCCTCTTCGTCTATCACTTCGAGCATCTCGCGGCGCCCTTCCGTGCCGAGGGCTTCCGGGCCCGCGGCGCCCGCGCGCAGCTCGTCGAGGAGGGTCGTGGCCGAAGCCTTGATGGCCGTGAGCGGCGTGCGCAGGTCGTGCGTGACGGCGTCGAGCAGGGCGGACTTCAGGCGCTCGCTCTGTTTGAGCGCCTCGGCGCGGCTCGCCTGCTCGAACGCTTCGCGCAGCTCGCGGTAGAGCCGCTCGATCTCGCGCCGCCCCGACTCGGCCTCCTCGGCGCGGCGCTTGGCGCGCACGGAGAGCTGGCCGGCGGTGACGGCCGTGATGAGGAACGCGGCCAGCGCGAGCCAGTCGTCCGGGTCGTCGATGGCGAAAGTGTGGACGGGCGCGAGGAAGAAGAAGTTGAAGCAGAGCACGCCGAGCGCCGAGGCGACGAGCGCCGGGCGGCTCCCCCACAACGCCGCGACGAAGAGCACCACCAGCAGCAGCGCGAGCGCGCCGGTCGTCGGGTTGATCTGCCCCCCGTGTGACCTGAGCAGCAGCGTCGCCGAGGCGACGCCGAGCACGGCCGAGAGGTAGCCGGCGACCCGAGCCTGAAGAGCTTTCCGCACGACGGACATTGTAGAACAAGTGATGAATGATGAATGATGAATTGAAGACAGTTCTTAATTCATCATTCCGCATTCATCATTCATCACTTCCCTTCACCCTCCGACGTGGACGGCGGGGCGCTGCTCGGGGTTGTCCTCGACCTGACGGAGCACCTCGTGGGTGGTGGGCGCGGTGTCGCCCTCGCCGAAGGCGATGTACTTGAGGAGATATTTCAGGGGGTTGCCTTCGCTCCAACCGAAGTAGACGTGCGGAATCTTGCCCGTCGTGTCGCGCAGGTGGAGGAGAAAGGCGGCGATAGCGTTCGGCACCGCGGGGCTCTCCGTCCGCAGAACCCTGTAGCCGTCCACGTCCACGCCGCGGAGGTGTAGCACGCCGGAGAACTCGGAGGCGTCGCCGAGCGTGACTTCGAGAAACAGTACCGGGTCGCGCGTCGGGATGTGATTGTCGAGTCGCTTCTCGCGCTCCTTGAAGCGATACTCGGCGGCGTCGCCCGTGTCGCGGCGGTTGGCGACGATACGGATTTCGCTGTTCTTCTCCTTGAGTTCGTTGATGAACGCGCGCGCCAGTTCGTCCAGCTCGACGCTCTCCACGCGCAGCTCGGTCGTGCGCCAGACCCTCGACATGAATGAGGTGACGATGATGGTCACGATGAAGAACGAGGCGATCTTGATGCCCTCGGGCCGCTCGTGGACGTTCTGCCCGGTCGTGTAGAGGAAGACGAGCGCGATGAGTAGGAACGGCACCCAGCGCCGCCTGCGCCGCCACACCGAGAGGGTCACGGCTATCGCCGCCGAACTCATCAGGACGAGGACGCCCGTCGCGTACGCGCCGCCCTGCTTCTCCACGTCGGCCTCGAAGAGAATGGTGACGGTGAAGGCGACGAGCGTGTAGATGAGGACGAGCGGGCGTTGCGCCAGCGCCCAGTCGGGCGCCATGCCGTAGCGCGGCAGGTAGCGCGGCACGATGTTGAGGAGCCCCGCCATCGCCGATGCGCCCGCGAACCAGAGGATCGAGACGGTGCTCAGGTCGTAGAGCGTCCCGAAGCCGTTGCCGAAGAACTCGTAGGCAAGGAAGGCGAGGGCGCGGCCGTACGCCTTACCGCCGACGTGCTCGCCGACGGGCGGCGCGGCGAACGCCTCGGGCGGGATGAGCGTCGAGGTAACGAGGCTGCTCGTGATGAGCAGCACGGACATGATGAGCGCGGCCGTCAAGAGGAGCTTGCGCGTGTTGCGGATGCGCCCGGCCGGGTTCTCGTACGTGTCGCTCGGCGCCCCTTTGACCAGCGGCATCACGGCCGCGCCCGTCTCGAAGCCCGAGAGGCCGAGCGCCAGTTTCGGGAAGAGCAGGAGCGCGATGCCGATGACCATGAAGAAACGGCCGTTGACCTGTATCCCTCCGACCTCGGCGTTGAGCACGGCGTGATACCAGCGCGGCAGCGCCTCGGGGTGGATGAAGAACAACTCGAAGAGACCGCGCCCGATGACGACGAGGTTGAGCAGGAGGTATGCGCCGACGAGGACGACGGCCAGCCCGATGGCCTCCTTGAAGCCCTTGAGGAAGACGGCGCCCAGGAGCGCGACCAGCACCAACGTCACCACGATGCGGTGGTCGAGGAAGGGCGCGTACGTGCTGACGTAGTGGTTCTCGATGACGTGGGCGGTGGCGTCGGCGGCCGAGAGCGTGATGGTGATGACGAAGTCGGTGGCGACGAAGCCGAGCAGCACGAGGACGAAGAGCTTTCCCTTCCAGCGCGCGAGCAGGTGTTCGAGCATCGAGATGGAGCCCTCGCCGTGCGGGCTCTGCTCGGCGACGCGGTTGTAGATGGGGAGCGCGCCGAAGAGTGTGAGGAGGACGAGGATGAGCGTCGCGATGGGCGAGAGCGCGCCCGCGGCGAGAAAGGCGATGCCGGGCTGATAGCCGAGCGTCGAGAAGTAGTCCACGCCCGTCAGGCACATCACCTGCCACCAACTGTGCTGGTGGTGCTGCCCCTCGCGCTCGTGCGGCCCCTCCATCTCTTCGGAGCGCCCCTTGAGCAACCATTTCTTGAAACGCCCGCCCCGCACCGCGCCCTGCGTCAACGCTTTCGCCATCCTCAACTTCCCTTCCATCCGCCGCGCAAAAAAGAGGGCGCGGAGCATTACGCTCCGCGCCCTCAAATGTCGCGGCAGTGTCGCTCTTCCAATCAAGCCTACGAGGTTAGCTGACGGGCTCGGGCCTGGAAGTGCCCTACGCGTGCGGCGCGACTTAGCGCGCCCCGCGATACGCCCCGTGCCGCACGAAACTTTCGCGCGGCGTTGGTTCCCCCGCGCCGCCCCTCCCGCGCGATTTCAACGCGCCGTGGGCGGCTTCGGCAGACAAGTTGTCAACGTGCGAATCTTACTCCCGGCGCACGCCCGGGGCAAATCCTTTCACCCTCCGACGTGGACGGCAGGGCGCCGCTCGGGGTCGTCCTCGACCTGACGCAGAATCTCCCGCGTGACGGGCGCGGTGTCGCCCTCACCGAAGGCGATGTAACGGAGCAGATACATCAAGGGATTCCCTTCGCTCCAACCGAAATAGACGTGCGGGAGCTTCCCCGTCGTGTCGCGCAGGTAGAGCATGAAGGCGGCGATGGCGTTGGGCACCGCAGGGCTCGACGTGCGCAGAACCCTGAAGCCGTCGATGTCGCAGCCCGTCACCTTGAGTTCGCCCGAGAACTCGGAGGCGTCGCCCGGGGTCACTTCGAGGAAGAGCACGGGGTCGCGCGTCGGGATGTGATTGTCCACGCGCTTCTCGCGCTCCTTGAAGCGATACTCGGCGGCGTCGCCCGCGTCGCGCCGGTTGGCGACGATGCGGATTTCGCTGTTGTGCTCGATCAGCTCGTCGAGGTATGCCTTAGCCGTCTCGTCGAGCACGACCTTCTCCACGCGCAGTTCGGTCGTGCGCCAGACCCTTGAGATGAGCGAGGTGAAGATGATGGCCCCGATGAAGAAGGAGGCGATCTTGATGCCCGAGGGCTGCTCGACCACGTTGATGAAGGTTGTGTAGGCGAAGATGACCGAGACGAGGATGAAGCCCCACTTCGACGCCTCGTGGCGGCGCCAAGCGGCCAGCGCCACGGCCACCGCCGCCGAGCCCATCAGCACCAGCACGCCGGTCGCGTAGGCGCCGGCCTGCGCGTCCACGTCGGCGCGGAAGGCCGCCGTCACCACGAACGCGATGGCCGTGTAGATGAGCACCAGCGGCCGCGTCACGCGCGCCCAGTTCGGCGCCATGCCGTAGCGCGGCAGGTAGCGCGGCACGATGTTCAGGAGGCCGGCGAGCGCCGACGCCCCCGCGAACCAGAGAATGGCGATGGTGCTCAGGTCGTAGGCCGTGCCGAACACGTCGCCGAGGTACGTGTGCGCGAGGTAGGCCAAAGCGCGCCCGTTCGCCTTCCCCGCCTCTGCGCCGTTAACTCCCTCGTGGAACTCCTCGGGCGGGATGAGAAAGGTCGTAACGAGGCTGCTCAGGATGAGCATGACGGACATGATGAGCGCCGCGCTCATCAGGAGCTTGCGCGTGTTGCGGATGCGCCCCTGCGGGTTCTCGTACGTGTCGCCCTTCTCGCCCTCGACCAGAGGCATGACGACCACGCCCGTCTCGAAGCCCGAGAGGCCGAGCGCCAGCTTCGGGAAGAGGAAGAGGGCAACGCCGATTATCATCAAGGGACTACCCTGCACCTGCGGGTGCGTCCAGAGCGCCTCCGTCCACTTCGAGAAGACGTGCGGCGTGTTGAAGATGTGATAGAAGCTGACGCCGATGACGACGAGGTTGAGCAGCAGATAGACGGCGACGATGCCGACAGCGAGCCCCATCGCCTCCTTGAAGCCCTTGAGGAAGACGGCCCCCAAGAGCGCGATCAGCACCAGCGTCACCGCGATGGGGTGATTGAGCTGCGGCGCGTAGTCGTGGACGTAAGGGTTTTCGAGAATGTGCGCCGTGGCGTCGGCGGCCGAGAGCGTGATGGTGATGATGAAGCCGGTCGCCGCGAATCCCAGAAGCGCCAGCACGAAGAGCTTCCCCTTCCAGCGCGACAGCAGGTTCTCCAGCATCGAGATGGAGCCGTCGCCGTGTGGGCTGGCCTCGGCGACGCGCTTGTACATCGGCAGGGCGCCGAAGAGTGTGAGACAGACCAGCACCAGCGTCGCGATGGGCGAGAGCGCGCCCGCAGCCATGTATGCGATGCCGGGCTGGTAGCCGAGCGTCGAGAAGTAGTCTACGCCCGTCAGGCACATCACCTGCCACCAGGGGTGCGTCGGGTGGTGCCCCTCGCGCTCGTGCGGGCCTTCGACCTCCTGCGGCTGCCCCTTGAGCAGCCAGCGCCGGAGCCAGCCCGTCTCCCTCTTCTTCTCTTCGGCCCGCGGGGTCAACGTCTCGGCCATCTGCTCCTCCCTGTCGCGATTGCGCACGCGGGTCTGTGCGGAGACTGCCCGCGGCCGCCCCGCCTGTACCCTCGCGATACGATTCGGACTGTTTGCAAGCCCTGATTTGTACCAAACCGGCCCGCGCCTGACAACTGTAAACTCTGCATGTCAAACGGCGTGCCCGTGGAGGACGGGCAGATGACAGACGACAGGGGGCGGCCGTCGCTCTGATGCGTTCGACTTCCGTTGCTCAATTTATTTCAAACGCTGCCAACTTCTTAAAGACTACTGGCTACCGGCGACTGACATATGCTAAAGTCTGGAACCGACAAGCCTTTGGTAGTGTTCTGAAGGGTGCAGTTACAAGAGGCCAAGCACCTTTCTTCCAGCCTCCGATATCAACGAAAAGCAGAGAGCGCCGACACGTCTCTTCGCCGAACGGGCAACGGGCCGTATGACTTCTCGTTTGCATCAGGGTGACGCTGAGCAGGGCGAACGCACGTCTAAGGGCGGCGGGTCGTCCCCCGTGACCCACATCACGGACGCGCGCCGCGCGGCCTCGCTGCCCTTCGACCAGCAGCTCGAAGAGGCGCGGGCGCTGCTCGACCGCGGCCTGCCCTCGACGGCCGAGGCGCGGCTCCGCCAGCTCATCTCGCAGGCGAGGCGCGACCCCGGCGTGCTCGCACGCGCCCGCTACCTCCACTCGACCGCGCTCCAGGCCATGGGGCGCAACCGCGACGCGCTCGAAGCCGTCGAGATGTACGAGCCGACCGACTCGGGGCGCGGCATCGACGCCGAGACCTTCGCGCAGGTGCGCGTCCAGCTCGGCCTCGCCTACAGCTACACGGGCGACCCGCCGAAGGCCATCGCGCTCCTCCAGGCCGAGCTGCGCGCGGCCACCGAGCAGAACGGTTCGGACGCGCGGACGGGGAATATCTACATGGCGCTGGCGCGCGTCTACCGCTCGATCACCGAGTTCACCATCGCGCGCGACCACGACCACAAGGCGCTCGAACACTTCCGCCGCGCGGGCGACTGGCGCGGCATGGCCGACAGCTACTTCGGCCTCGGCACCGCCAACGCGCAGGAGGGCCGCTGGGAGGAGACGCTGGAAGACCTTGAGCAGGCCGTCCAGCTCATCGGCGACCGGCAGGCGCCCTTCCTGCTCTCGAAGATTTACAACAACGCGGCCGCCGCCTACTGGTACTTGCAGCGCCCGCACGAGGGCATCCGCGCGCTGGAGAAGGCCGTCGCCTACAACGAGCGCACCGAGTACAAGGACAACGCCGTTAACGCCTATAACAACCTCGGCATCAACCTCATCCTCATCGGCGAGTGGGACAGGGCGCAGGCGGCCCTCAAGCGCGCGCTCGAACTCGTCATGGAGCTGGACGAGCACCACGGCTCGGTCTCGGTCGTCTTTGACTCGCTCGGCGAGCTGCGCATGTTGCGCGGCGACCTGCCCGAAGCGCGCGACTACCTTGAGCGAGCCGTCGAGAACGCGCGCAAGAGCGGCAAGAAATGGAACCTGTCGCAGATCATGCGGACGCTGACACGCTGCTACATCCGTCTGGGTCTGCACGACGAGGCGCTCGACATGGGCTCGCAGGTGCTCGCGCTGGCGGAGTCCATCGGCGACCACCGCGGCATCTGCGACGCGTACACGCTGCTTGCAGAGACGCGCCTGCTGCGCGGCGAGAGGGATGAGAGCGCGCAGCTTATCGCGCGCGTCACTGAAGAGGCCGACGCGACGACGGCCGACCTTACCATCTCCGGCGAGTCGCAGCGCGTGCAGGGGCTTCTGGCGCTGGCGCGCGAGGACGCGCCGCTCGCCGTCCATCACTTCGGCCGCTGCCTCTCGATCTCCGAGATGCTCGGCGACCGCTACCGCACGGCGCGCGCGCACCATCTGCTGGGGCGCGCCCACGCCGCCGCCGCACAGCCCGAGCGCGCGCGCGAGCATTTGGGCCTCGCCCTCCACACCTTCTCGGAGCTGGGCGCCAAGCTCGACCTCAGGCTCGCCGAAGAGGCCGTCGAAGAGCTTGAGAGCCACGCCCCTGAGGAGCAGCACATCGAGCCGCCCGCGCCCGCGCAGCTCCTGACCCTGCGTCTGGCCGAGGCCGTCGCCTCGCGCGAGCTGCTTCTGCGCGAGCTGGCCGCGGTCATCCACCAGGAGACGCGCGCCGCGCGCATCCTCATCGCCGAGGCCGGCGAGGACAGGCACATGAAGATCGTCGTGGCGCACGGCTACGACGCGTCGGAGTCCGCGGAGGTCGCCGCCGCCCTCGACCGTGCGACGAACGAAGAGGAGCGCGAACGTTACGCCGCTTCGCAGGACGCGCGCCTCGTCGCGCTCCGGCCCACGAGCGCGCCGCCCGCCACGCTGCTCATCGCGCCGCGCGCTCTCCCGGTGCTCCCGGGCGGCGCTCCCTTCGAGCCACTACAGAAGGTCGTGGAGCTGGGGATGGACGTGTGCGCCCTGCGCGCGCGGGCGCGGACGGGCGTGGGGCCGCAGGCACCGGACTCGCTCGCGGGCGCATCCCTGATGCCGGGCTTCATCCATTCGAGCCCCGCGATGACGCGCCTCGTCGAGGAGGTGCACAAGATTCGCTCGTCGGACGTGACCGTGCTCATCACGGGCGAGTCGGGGACGGGCAAGGAGCTTGTCGCGCGCGCCATCCACGCGCTCTCCTCGCGCCGTGGCAAGGTCTTCATTCCCTTCAACTGCACGGCCGTCCCCAAGGAGTTGTCCGAAGGGTATCTCTTCGGCTATCGGCGCGGCGCGTTCACTGGTGCGGTCAACGACTCGGCCGGCGTCATCCGCACGGCCGCGAGCGGCACGCTCTTCCTTGACGAGATCGGCGACCTGCCTCTGGACGTGCAGCCAAAGCTCCTGAGGTTCTTACAGGAGGGGGAGATTCAGCCGCTCGGCGAGCAGCGTCCGCAGAAGGTTGACGTGCGCATCATCGCCGCGACGAACACAGACCTCGAAGGCATGGTCGCCGACGGCCGTTTCCGCGAAGACCTCTACTACCGCCTGAACGTCATACGCCTGAGGGTGCCCCCCTTGCGCGAACGCCGTTCAGAGATTCCGACCATCGTCAGCTACTACATCAACCACTACTCGGACAAGTTCGGGCGACGCGACATACAGATCACGCCGCAGACGCTCGACCTTCTGATGGTCTGCGACTGGCCGGGCAACGTCCGCCAGCTCACGAACGAGATACAGCGCATCATCGCGCGCGCAGAGGACGGGACGATCATCACGCCCGACCACCTCTCACCCGAACTGCGCCGCACCGCGAGCCCCACGACGGGCGGGAACACCCTGATGACGCCGCCCGCCGGGCTCGCGGCCAACGCCGCCGCGCAGGCCATTGCGCAGGGCTTAACGCTGGCCGACGCGATGGCCGAGCTTGAGCGGCGCATGATCGCCGAGGCGCTCAGGAAGCATAACGGCAACATCTCGCGCGCCGCGCGCGAACTCGGGCTGACGCGTCGCGGCCTCTACCTCAAGCTGGGCCGCCACGACCTCAGCGCCACCGGCTGAACGCACATGGACGTTGCCACCGCCATCTTCGTCGCCGGCCTCTGCGCCATCGCCTTCCTCCTCACCATGACCGTCCGCCGCGAGTTCCGCACAGAGGAGCGCCAACGCCGCGAGCAGGAGCGCCAGTCCCGCAACCCCCGCCACAAACCCTGAAACGCCCGCCGCTTAATTCGAAGCGGAGATATGGATTGCCCGCCACGCCCCTTCGTGGAAATAACTACACGAATCATCCTCGCGAAGGTCTCTCAGACACCCTTACACAAGGAGTTCGAGCATGTACTACGAAGTTTACAAAGACACCAACGGCGAATAGCGCGGGCGCCTCCGAGCGTCGAACAACCAGATCATCACGCCCCCCGGCGAGGGCTACGCCAATCGCACCGACTGCCTCACCGCCATCGACCTCGTCAAATCCTCCCAAGACGCCCCCGTCAGAGAATAGCCACAACCGCCGCCGCACGGCGCAACTCAACGAGGCTCTGTGCAAGGTACTTTGCCACAACATCTGTTGTCTGATTCAGAGCATGTTTGAGTTAGGGTGGACTGCACCCCATAAATGAGACAGGTAGTTAGGGTGGTATCCTTGCCAAAGGATACCATCCATGACCCTCAAGCGGCGTCAGTTCACCAAAGAGCTTAAGCTCCAGGTCATCCGCGAGATCGAAGCCGGGAAGAGCGTGGCTCAAGCCGCCCGTGAGCATCAACTCCATCCCAACACCATCCTCAAGTGGCGCAAGCTTCATCAGCAATACGCCGAGCGCGCCTTCTCGGGTCACGGCCAGACCTATAAAGATGAAGCGCGCATCGCCGAACTCGAACGCATGGTCGGGCAGTTGACGATGGAAAACGCGCTGCTAAAAAAAGCCTTGTCACGGCTCGAAGCCCACCAGCCGCCTCAGCCCGCCGCTGGAGGCAAGAAGTGAACGCCGCCCTCACCCCGGAAGTCTCCGCCTTGTCAGTCGCCGCCCGCTGTCGCGTGCTGGAGTGGCCGCGCGCTAGCTGCTATCGGGCGGCCGCAAGCGCCGCGACCGCCGAAGCCGACACCGAGTTGCGCCCGCTCGTGCAGCAGGTCGCTTTGGAGTGGCCCGCTTACGGCTACCGCCGCATCACGGCTGAACTCCGGCGGCGCGGCCAGAGTGTGAACCGCAAGCGCGTCCTGCGCCTGATGCGCGAGGATAACCTGCTCTGCTTGCGCAAGCGGCGCTTCGTCCACACGACGAACTCCGATCACCGGCTGCCCGTCTATCCGAACCTCGTACCGGGGCTGGCTGTCACACGATGCGACCGGCTGTGGGTCTCCGACATCACCTACATCCGGCTGCTGCGGGAGCTCATCTACCTGGCCGTTATCCTCGACGCTTTCAGCCGCCGTGTGATCGGCTGGGCACTGGAACGCTCCCTTGAAACGGAGTTGGCGCTCTCGGCGTTGCGGATGGCGCTTTCGATGCGCGCCGTCACCGAAGAGTTAGTCCATCATTCAGACCGGGGCGTGCAGTACGCCTCGCTCTCGTACACGGCGTTGCTCAAAGAGCGCGGCATTCGCATCAGCATGTCGCGCCGGGGTAATGCCTATGATAACGCGCAGGCGGAGAGCTTCATGAAGACGCTCAAGTACGAAGAAGTCTACCTGCGTGAGTACGAGACGATGGCGGGGGCACGAGCTTCGATCAGCCATTTTCTCGAAGCGGTCTATAATCAGAAGCGGCTGCATTCAGCTCTCGGCTACATCCCGCCGGCAGAGTTCGAGCAGCGAAACATTCAACCCGTATCACCCTAACTGGTTGTCTCACTTTAGGGGTGCAGTCCAGACTCTCGGCCTAATCACTCGTTGGACAAGACGGGGCTCTGGCGGCAGATGTACCACTACTACTCTTACAACCACGACCGCTTCTCTCAGAACTACCACAAGCGCAGCAACGTTGAATCAACCTTCATGATGATTAAGACGAAGTTCGGGGACGCGCTTAGGAGCAAGAGCAGAACGGCACAGATCAATGAGGCGCTGTGTAAGGTGCTGTGTCACAACATCTGCTGTCTTATCCAGAGCATGTATGAACTGAATTTGAAGCCCAAATTTTGGGCAGAGGCAGCTTAGAAAAAGCCCCGCTACTGGCGGGGCTTTTTAATAGACATTAAGGTTTACGGTGGTATAATCCCCGCACGAAGGCGCCGCCCGTCTTCTCTGCTTTCTTTAAGAAACCCTTTGTTGCCATAGCTTTAGAGCAACCAACTATGCGCGTAATTCATCAAAGGATTGCCGCGCTATTGTCGGCTGTGCTAGTTGTCTTCTCCGGCAACGCTGCACATGGAGGCGGGATTATGAGCAGCAAGAATCAATCGAAATCTACCCCACGGGTTTACACTAGTAAGTCTGGCCGTCGGTACGCTCGCACGTCCGATGTCCTTTGCAGCGACTCAGCAAGAGCCGAAATTCATCGTTTCGCCACGCTCTCCAAAGATGGTAAGGTGGGAAAATCATCTGACAAAGCTATGACGGCATCAGATCGGAAAAAGTAATTTCGACCGCCGTAAGCTATGCCCTTTAACATCCTCCTACTTCCTCTGATAGGTGGGTATTTCTTCATCCAAGGGTGGAACCGCACTCAATACCAATCAATCCGACTGGAAAAAGAACGCCTCCTGTTCCACGCCTCACTGGCAGGAATCTTTCTGCTGCTACTAGCCTTCATTCTTAGGGGGCTCGTCCCCTTTTCCATCCCCTGTGTAAGCCACTTCCCATGCGCTACCGCGCCGCCGTTTGAATATCTGGACGTGTCGTTTTTAGCTCTCGCATTAGGCGTTCTACTGCCTAAAGTTTTGAACAGATTTTGGACGCTAGAGGATGCAAGCAAGAAGTATATTGAAGAGGAAGGTGACCCCTTTGAACAGTTAATAAACAGAGCATTAGACACGGCAAAGCCGGTAATGCTCACACTGAAAGGCGGTAAGGTTTACGTAGGCTTTGTCATTAGTTCTTTCGTCCCTAACCGTGAACAACGCACGATTCATATTGTTCCTTTGAAAAGTGGCTACCGTGAAGACGATAAGCACAGAGTCCACCTCACCACTGACTACGCACAAGCCTTTGAAAAGATGTTCTCAGATGTGGCGCGCATGAACCGGGAGAAAGCTGAAGCCGAACAGCAACTTAGGCAGTTGCCAGCGGCCTACTCAGCTCCCAACCCTAAAGATAAACAAGCCGTAGCGAGATACGAAGAAGTTAAGGCGTTAGATGAAGCAAGGCGGACGCACTTAGAGACTGTCACACGTTCCCTCACGGAAGAGATAGGCGAGATTGATGCTGCGGTAAACGATTTCGGCATAATAATTCAAATAGACGAGATCGTTACAAGCACGCTATATAACGCTAAGGTTCACGCCGAATACTTCACCCACACAGAGCCAGAAGCCTAGTTGCCTCAAAAGCCCCTCTCTTGCCTCAAAACTGCTTAAGGAAAGAGGGGTTATGAGGCAAAGCCCGCGCGTGAGGCTTTGCCTAAATAGTCTCTCCGAGGGCTGACTTTTTGGGCAGGATTAAGACTTTTTGGGCAGAAAGTTTTTCTATCGGGAAAGATGGGAGGGTTATAATCGGGTAATCAACTTCGGCTCGCCTTACTCGCGTCGGTGGATAGCTACCGTCGATGTGAGGACAGGCTGCGAATCTCTGACGCGGCGGGCGAGCCGAATCCCTTTCAGAGAAGGCCACAGAGAGGCCGTCATGGGTAAGAGTAAACTAAAGCAAGTGAAGCAGATGATCCGCGACTTGCCGCCTGAAGATAGACGCGGCCTCATACCTTACTTAGCAGAATTTCCTGACTCAGGACTTCAATCCTATGACCTGAAGTCTGGACACATTTGAAAAACTAAGCGAGTGGTCATGAGCTAGAAGCTCGTGAGAGCATTGTTTCTGCCATGAACCAAAGCTCTCTGACCACCCGCCTCGGCGAGTATATCAGCCTCGTTTTGCCCGAAGCACACGGGCATCAACGGAAAGCCGTCTCTGATTTCGTGTGCGCGCTCATCTCGGCGCAAAGCTGCTGTCAGGCGACACTCGCCCGCTGCTTTAACAACTTCGAAGCGGCCAGCCGTCGCCTGACGAGGCTGCTCCACAACTCCCGTCTTTCGCCAGATGCGTTGGCGCGCGCTCATGCCCGCGCGCTGATCGCGCGACGGCTTTGCCCAAAAAGTCGGTAGCGTACACGATATATTGGGTCAGGCCGGTGCTGGTACTACCTTAATCCGGGTACGCTCCCGACTTTTTGGGCAAAGCCTCGTGCCGTCGGCCTTCGTCTCCGTGACGGTCTTACGCTCACGCTCGACGGTGAACTCGACGGCGAACATGTGCTTGCACTTCGCCTGAGTAAAATCGAAGTCGGGGCAGGTGCAGCGGCCCGTCTCAAGGTTCACGCTGTACTTGCCCTTACCCGACTGAGAAGGAACAAGGTAGAGAGCGCCGCTCTTAACGATACGCGCCTTGTCCGCTATGTCCCGCCCTTTTGCTTCTCTGATACTCATGCTCTTGCGCCTCCGATGTTTCTGCCGCTTCGACATGAGTATATTATCTCAGATAACATATTACGTCAAGTAAAATATTACTAGACATAACATATTATTTCTGGTAACATCCCGCGCATGGGACAAGTTAAAAAAGTCGTCATGTACTGGCTCTGTGAGCGATGCGGGCACGAATGGCCGCCGAAAGGCGAAGGCGAGCCGAAGTTCTGCCCCAAGTGTAAAAGCCCTTACTGGAATCGCCCGCGCCAGTCAGAGAAGGCTAAGAAGTGATCGCCACTTTCCGTGCGAGAGGGGCGATTCTGTGCTATAAACACACCTAGAGGGCTGCGCCGCAAGGCGCTATCTTCATGAATCGGGTAGTGACGGCGACTATCCGATTCGAACGGATGGGGGCGCGTGAGAGCTTGCAGGCGTCACGTCCCCGCCGGGTTCTCAGCCCGGTGCTTTAGACCACTCAGCCAAGTCGCCGCACTTGCAGACGGCCCGATGTTCACAGCATCGGGCTTTCTTATTTCATAGTAGCGGTGGGGTTGTGGGTACGGAAGGTGGACGCCGATAACCCCGATTCAGGGATACCGATAGGGAGATTAGTTAGACACGAATCGGGGCTATCAAATGTGTTATTTGATAGCCCCGATTGCCGGGTTAGGTTATTTGGCCTTTTGCTTTCGGTCTTGTCTGAGTAACTTTTCGCCCGTTCCGTAGTAGTCACGTAGCGTTTCGGTGCTCTGCTCCGGCAGTTTCAACTCTCGGCGGGCCATCTCACAGGCGATTGACAGCGGCTCCCTTTCGCGCGCAGGTAGGTCTTCGCTGGCAACCCTCTTTACGGCCCAAGCGACTACTTCATCTGGCACTTCTTTGGCGAGTAATCGGTAATTGGAACTATCCTTCAAGTCGTCTATCCAACCGGCCTCGCCCTCGCACTCCTCGAACATATCTTTAATGCAGGTAGCGAGTAACTTGCGGTCGGTAACTTTTTGCGCGTACTGCCTGAGTGTGCTTTCATCGCGCCAAGCCGGGTTAGTCCTGGTGTTGCCGCCTTTGGTGACTCCCAAGTGTGACTTAACCTCTTTCCAAAAGCTGTCGGTTACCATCTTCTTTATCTCAGGCGTTGACAACATCTTTTCCGGGCTTTTGAGATGTTCGGCAAGTAGGTTGTAATCGGCTATCGTCTGTCCCTTAATGGCCGCGCTGAACATATCCCCCACCATGCGCGGGAGGTGCTTGGAGATGCCTTCGGCGACCCGCCGCACCCTTTCCTCTTCAATGATCTGTGCCATCGCGTTGGATAGCTCGGCAATCTCGCTCTCTATTTCAGCTTCGCTCATGTGTGCCGCCGACGCTTTGCGCGCCGCAAGAAGCTGCGCCTTATTCTCTTCGATGAGCAAGTATTCCTTTAAAGCTTCGGCTACTCCGGGGCTGGCAAGAGTTTTGGTCTTATAGAAGTTTTTAGCGAAGGCATCTTGAAGAAAAACAACCCTCAGAACTTCGGCCCCAAGTATCCGAAGGGAAACAAAATTTTTAGGGAACACCATGTCAAAGAGATACTTTTCGGGGTCGTATTCAGACTTGACTTTGTACTTCTCCCACGCCTCGTCAAGTATCTTAAGCTCCGCGTCCAAGTCATAAGGTTCGATTCCGCTATCCGGCAATTCAACGATGAAGGGAATCAGGTGTTGCCTGTCTTCTACGGACAGACCTCTAATCATTTGCTTGACTTGTTCAAGGGTAGGTTCTGACATCACGGCCTCTCTGTGGCCTTCTCTGAAAAGGGTTCGGCCCGCCCGCCGCGTCAGAGATTCGCAGCCTGTCCCCGCGTTGGTGGTAGCTATCCACCAACGCGGGTAAGGCGGGCCGAAGTTGATTAACCCATTATAGCCTCCTGATTTGAAGTCTGCCCAAAAAGTGCTTAAGCCTTCCGCATCCTGCCCAAAAAGTCACCCGGTCAGAGGGGGTTTATGGCTTTGCCCAAAAAGTCGGTAGCGTACCCGGATTAAGGTAGTACCAGCACCGGCCTGACCCAATATATCGTGTACGCTACCGACTTTTTGGGCAAAGCCCGCGCGTGAGGCTTTGCCTAAAAATAGATTTTTGGGCAGGAATTATTAGGCAGGAATTGTAATTATTGGGCAGCTTATTCTTTCGGGATTTTGATAATACTTTTTAATCTCTTCGTCACGGGCGACCGCTTCACCCGAAGTCCCTTGTGCCTTGATTGCAGCATAGCGATTAAGGTCTGATGACTGAGGCCGAGCAGCCGCGCCGCCTTCGTCACGCTCCCGCCCGAGTCCTCTAGCGCCTGCCCGATCAACTTCGCCTCGAACTCATGGACGGCCCCGTACAAGCTAAAATTCTTATCGTGAATAGGCGTGTCTGACAGGCGCCCGATGACCACACGGGCGACCGCCCGAAGTCTCTCCCTGTCTTCCGCGTCCTGCGTATTCCTCAGAAGCCTGTCGGCCCGCAAGTAAGCATCCGACACTTCGGCCGCGGGCAGTCGCCTAGTCGCCCCGTGCTCTTCGATAAGGGTCAGTATGGCTTGCCCCGCGCTGGAAAGTGCCCCGACCGATTCGGCCACTTCCGCCGCGCGGCGCAAGACGCTGATAGATTCTTCGTAAGCCCACAGCCGCGCCCACACGACGCCCTGCACCGTCAAAGCCTCCGCAAGTAAGGCCGACGCATCGCCCGCCTCTAAGGTCTTCACGGCCCCCGCCAGCGTGCGCTCCGCGTCCCTATACTTGCGCTCGGCAACTAACACCCGAGCCCGCGTCTCATCTACCTGCGCGAGACTCCCCGCGTCCCTCAGTCGGGTAAAGACCATCTGCGCCCGGTCTAAGTGTTCGTGGGCATCGGCGTAGCGGCCGAACTTGTAGAGCAGGAAGGCCAGATTGTTCTCTATGCGCCCGACGTACCGCTCGTGACGCGCAAGATCGAAGTGGTAGGCGGCGGCCGTGTATTCGATGATGGCGCGGTCTAAGTAATCCTGCCGCCGTTCCGCCGTGCCTAGCCTTCTCAACACAAGGGCGAGTTCATTGTGGAAACTGCCGCGCAAGCTATGACTTGCGCGCTCGTCAAAGAGCGGGGTGGCGCCCGTGAGAAGGCGCAGCGAGTCACTGTACCGACCGGCCCAAGTCTCTACGATGGCGAGACGGAGGACGGTCTTTGCCTTCAACGTCTCGTCTTCTTTAATCAGCGCGGAGGCGCTTTCGAGTATCGCCCGCGCCTCGTCATACGCGCCCTCTCGCCAGTAGCACAACGCGAGGTCGGAACGGGCAGCCGCCGCCCTGTTGGACTCACCCAGCCTCTCGAAGAGCGCGGCGCTCTCGCTGATAAGGTCTTTCGCGGCGTCCTGCGCTTCCTTTACCTTACCCAGCCAGACGGAGAGCACGCCCGCCTGTAATAACACTTCGGCGGCCGTACTCTCGCCCAACCCTTCGACGTTCGGGCGTTCGCCCGCTCCCCGCCAATGTTCGGCTAAAGCCTCACGCGCCGCCTCATATTGCCCCGCGTGGATGAGGTCTGCCGCCACCCTGCACCGGAGCAAGGCGCGTTCGTCCGTGGTGAGTGAAGGGTTATCTAGTTCCTTCAGACGTTCGTCTGCTAAATTCATGTGAGGCAAAGCCTTCCTGTACCTGTCAAAATTTTGACCGGTACGAAAAAACCGCCACCCCCCAGCGGGATAGACGGTTTCACCATTCGACAACTCATCATCGGAAGAGAGAAAGAACGATGCGAAAGACCCTAACGACCATTGCGCTGCTACTTGCCCTGAGTTGCAAAGCGTTCGGGGGCGAGATGAGCACATGGCCCGCGCCGACGCCACCGCAACCGGCGAGTGCCATTCAAGAGCCGACGAACGAGCCGACGCTTAACGGCGAGATGCAGAACGACGCGCCGAGCGGCCTGACGCAGATCGCGCTGGAACTACTCGCGGTTTTGCCGTCGCTACTCTAAGTCCGCGTTAATTCAATCGGAGCAAGCTGCCAAGTGGCGGCTAAGCAGTAGTGTGTCCTGTGAGCGGCGGAATGCAGAGGTGCCGCCCACAACCGGGAGAGTAAACCGACGCGGCTTAGAATGCAATAGGTTTTGCAGAGGGTATTTTTGGGCAGACTTTCCGACCCGATTAGCCGTAGTTAGGGCCGACCCGCAAGACGTGTTATCTTCTTTACCATCAATTCAAATTACTAAGAATACACGAAATGGGGTGTTGACGGTTTGGTAAATTGGTGGAATATTATTCCACCCATGAGCAAAATACCTTCCGACCCTGACGAAATCCTCTCGTCACTAACCGAGTTGAGCGCCACCTTGTATGACGGCTTGGCTGTCGGTAGTCTCGCCGTCAGAAAGTATTTTGAGGGGCTACAAAAGGAGATTGGCGCGCCCCTCAAAATTAACAGGCCAATGGCGACAAACATGATGCGGTTTCGGACGTTCCTACATGTAACGAGAAACCGAAAAATCGGAGTCCCTTACCAAATCGAAGAACTCAATAACAACGGCCTTTCGTTCCGCTTCGATTGGTGTCATGTCAAGGTCTATAAAGGGATGGAAGGCGAGCCCCCCACGGCACACAACACTCACAGGAATAGGGCGTTTTACAGCCACAACCAGCCGACATCTGCGCAATTGAAGCTGAAGGGCGTCGTTTGGCGGAAGAACTGGCAGTTCCTCGAATGGGAAAAGGTTGTTCCCACCTTAGACCGGGCACACTTCATCTACTGTTGGGAAGTAGACCCCCAATATAACGTCAACCGGTTTCAACTCTTTGCGCCCCGCGCGAGCGGGAGATACAAACAAGGCGTCAAACTATTTTGGAGGCGCCACGTTCCTCACCCGATTCTCGGCATCAAAGGTCTTCCGACCGTCAACGACCATGAAGAGGTTGAAGACCTACCGGTCTTCTTTGAGGACGTACAAGAAGGCGACGATGAATAATGTCAACGGTCTAAGAGTTAAGCAAGCCCGTGAACTGCGTAAGCTCACTCAGACCGAACTGGCAAAAAGGGTCGGGGTGGCTCAGTCCACCATTGCCAAAATGGAAATGACAGTGAAGGAATGGCCTGATGAAGTTATTGAAGCTATAGCGTTCCAAACAGGCTTCCATGTGTCATTCTTTCAACAGGGACTTGGCCCCGAATTTCCTCTCGGCTCGCTTCTGTTCCGCTGTCGCGCTTCACTGGCGGGTAACGAGAAGGCGTCTCTCAGGCAACTTGCAATGCTTGTATTTGAGATAGCCGAAAGGCTGTCTATGAAGGTCAAGCCTATACCCCTTCACCTGCCGAGCTTCAGCGGTGAAGACCCAGTTGCGGCTGCGCGCATTACTAGAACTACATTAGGCTTGTCGCCGGACGCACCCATCCCGAACCTCATCAATAAACTTGAGCGGAATGGCGTGTTCGTTCTTGCACTTCCGGGGGCACACGAAAAGTTTGATGCCTTCTCCCTGTGGTCTGATACCGACCCGCGCAGGCCGATCATGGCGGTGAGCAGTGAGAAGCCGGGAGATAGACTTAGACTCAACTGCGCGCATGAACTTGCACACCTAGTTTTGCACAAGAGCCCTCGCGGTAATCTTGCTGACATCGAAAAAGAGGCGTCTACTTTTGGTGCTGAGTTCTTGCTTCCGGCCGACGCGATAAAGCGCGAGATGGGGCGCTCGCCTAGTCTGACCGACCTGGCCAAGCTAAAGCCGAGATGGGGTGTTTCTATACAGGCACTTGTTTATCGCGCACACGAACTGAACGTAATCAATGAGCGGCAGTACCGTTACATGTTTGAGCAGATTAGCAGGCTTGGCTGGCGCAAGAGCGAACCCGAAAATCTTGATATAAAACCGGAGAAGCCACGCCTTTTTCGCAAGCTGGCAGAACTGAGCTACGGCGCACCGCCCGACGCGGAGAGGATCGCCCTGCCTATGGGCGTGCCCACGCCTATGGTTGAATCTATGCTTGAAGCGCACGCGGCCAAAGCCGATTTATCAAAAGGTGAAAAGGGCGTACCTGTAAAGGCGGTTGAGGCAGACAACACCGCAATCGGAACCCTGATACAGTTCAAGAGGAAAACAGGCTCAAGCCAGTAAGGGTTATTTCTTGCCTTGCTCTTTGCGCGGCCTGTTCCAGTAAGGACTTTTACACTTGGGGCACACGCGCGGCTCAACCTCCGCCTCGCGCGGTATCCATTCATGCTCGCAACGTTCGCAGACGAACTTGTAGAGTGTGACTTTTATCTTTGCCATACCTCGCACTATATACCTAAAAATAATACCCCGTCAAGTGATTATATTCTTGACAGGTATATATACCTTAGAGTAATATGCTCATGCGTAAGCGACAAAGACACCGGAGGCGCAAGAGCATGAGTATCAGAGAAGCAAAAGGGCGGGACATAGCGGACAGGGCGCGCATCGTTAAGAACGGCGCCCTCTACTTGGTTCCTTCTCAGTCGGGTAAGGGCAAGTACAGCGTGAACCTCGAAACGGGCCGTTGCACCTGCCCCGACTTCGATTTTACTCAGGCGAAGTGCAAGCACCTCTTTGCGGTCGAGTTCACCGTCGAGCGTGAGCGTAAGACCGTGACGGAGACGAAGGCGGACGGCACGACGCAGACCACGGTGACTGAGGTTGTCACGGTCAAGCGCAAGACGTATCCGCAAGAGTGGCCCGCTTACAACATGGCGCAGACCAAAGAAAAAGCTATCTTCTTATATCTCCTGCATCAACTCTGTCAGGGCGTCGGCTCTCCCGCACAGCACGGCGCGGGGCGCCCTCGCTACCCCCTCGAAGATATGCTTTTCGCCATGTGCTACAAGGTCTATTCGACTATATCAACGCGCCGCTTTATGACCGACTTCCGCGACGCGCACGCCCGCGGCTACGTCTCGTCTCTGCCCTGCTATAACTCGATCATCAACTATTTCGAGTCCGAAGTCTGCACCCCTTACCTTCAGATGCTTATTGAAGAGAGCAGCTTGCCTCTCGCCAGCATCGAAGAGGATTTTGCGGTTGATTCGTCTGGGCTCTCTACGTGCCGCTTCGTGAGTTGGAATCAGACCAAACACCATTGGAATGAGCAGACGGGCGTGACCACTTACGAGCAGGCCGTCGCAAAGCACGACTGGATAAAGGTTCACATCTGCACAGGGGTCAAGACTAACGTCGTCACGTCGGCGCAGATCACAGAGAAGTACGACAACGACACGAATTATTTCAAGCCTTTGGTAGAGGCCACGTCGCAGAACTTCGCCATGCGGCAAGTCTCGGCGGATAAGGCGTACATCTCAAACAAGAATCTGAAGGCCACCGTTGACGCTCACGCCATGCCTTACATCGCGTTCAAGTCCACGAACAACGGCACGACGGGCAGCGACCTCTTCAATAAGATGTATCACTTCTACGCCTATAACCAAGAGCGGTTCATGCGGAACTATCACAAGCGTTCCAACGTGGAATCAACCTTCCACATGATAAAGGCGAAGTTCGGGGATAGCCTTCGGAGCAAGACGCGGACGGCCCAGATCAACGAAGCGTTGTGCAAGGTGCTTTGCCACAACATATGCTGCCTCATTCAGTCTATGTACGAGTTGAATCTAAAGCCGAAGTTCTGGAAGGAAGTGGCGTAGAAGACTGCTTTACCGAAACAGGCTAACGGCAATAGCTACCGCCGACATGACAAAGGAAAGGATAGAGATAATAGTTGCGCTGTTCGCTTGGAGCGCCGTATCCCTAGCCCGAAGCTGAGAGATAGTCCCCGCCCTATCATAGCCGGACTTATTTTCCCACCTACCCTGTATTTCTATTCTGTATTTTTCGGCCAGCCGCTTAACTTCCTCATCCGACTTGCTCTCATAATCTTTGTTGAACATATCGCCTCCCAATCTTCTGATACGCTAATTTTTGGGCAAGCGTTCTAATTTTTGGGCAAGGGGCTATTTTTAGGCAAAGCCCGCGCGTGATTAGTAAGTATCCAGTGTTAACTGAGTATACAGTTGGGGTTTATGCGTTTTTCTTGGGGAATTTGAGAAATACAAGATTTGTGGCAAATGTTGGATACGAGGTATCCAGAATGGGGGTTGGGGAGGGGGTCGGAGGGGCAGGGGCAGGGGTGGGCGTAAGCTGTTTGAAACGTTAGGGTTATCTCCTTTTGGGCGGGATGTGGCGGGAGCCGTTTTGGTGGCACGTCGATTGAACTAGGAACGGTCAGATCGTTGACAGGTTTCGTGAGTGACGCGGCCTCGAACTCATCGTCCGGCTCTCACGGCCGGGCGCGAAACCTGCCAACGATCCCTAGTTCTTTTAGAAGGGCGGCTCCTGTTCCCCAATACACGCTAACCGGCGTGCAGGAGCCGAAAGGAATGACTGAAATGTTACGTCGAATCACAGCAACCACGATCCTTTTGGCGCTCCTGAGCATTTACGTCTCCCCGCTCGCGGCCAACGCCGCCGCAGCCGCGCCGAAGAAGGCCAACAGACGCGCCTCGAAGCTCGCTCCCGAGTTCGAGGCCGCGGGCGCGGCAGGCGAACTCGTCCGCGTCATCATCCAGACCAAAGGCCGCCCCAACGCCTCTCAGGCCAACGCCATCACCTCCAGGGGTGGCTCGAAGGGCCGCGACTTCGAGGCGCTCGACACCATGACGGCGCTCGTGCCCCGCGGCGCGCTCGCCTCGCTGGCCGAGCGCGATGACGTGGACTACGTCTCGCCCGACCGTCTGGTCGGCGCCCAGATGGCCGTCACCCGCGAGGCCACCGGCGCGGCGCTCGCGCAGGCCGGCATCCAGAACTCCCCCGGCGTCACCGGCAAGGGCATCGGCATCGCCATCGTGGACAGCGGCATCTCCTCCGCTCACCCTGACTTCCAGGCCAAGAACGGCAAGTCGCGCATCACGGCGGCCCTCGACTTTACCGCGAGCAAAGGCACCCCCGCCACCCGCAATAAGGGGATCCGCCACAGCGACGGCCGCCTGCACGGCGACGGCATCGTGATGACCGACGGCGCCGGCTCCGACCGCGAAGGGCACGGCACGGGCGTGGCGAGCGTGGCGGCCGGCAACGGCGCCGCCTCGAAGGGTTACGGCACGAGCTTCGTCGGCATCGCCCCCGAAGCCAGCCTCATCGACCTCAAGGTGCTCGACGACAACGGCGTGGGCACGACCAGCGCAGTCATCGGCGCCATCAACTGGGCCATCGCCAACCAGAAGCGCCACAACATCCGCGTGCTGAACCTGAGCCTGGGCGCCCCCGCCCGCGAGTCCTACCACACCGACCCGCTCTGCAAGGCGGTCGAGCGCGCGGTCGTCGCCGGCATCGTCGTCGTCGCCGCCGCCGGTAATGATGGCCGCAACGAAGAGATCGTCGGCCACAACCCGGACGGCAGCCCCGTCTTCCGCCCGGTCTACGGCGGCATCCACAGCCCCGGCAACAGCCCCTACGCTATCACGGTCGGCGCCACCGACACGCACGGCACTGCCCTCCGCTCCGACGACACCATGGCGCAGTTCTCCTCGAAGGGCCCGACGGCCATCGACCACCTGATGAAGCCCGAGCTGGCCGCGCCCGGCCGCGGCGTCGTCGCGGCGATGTCGCAGGAGAACCCGGCGACGGCCATCGCGCGCCCCGACCGCATCGCGGTACCGACGGGCGCCGGCGCGCTCCACCGCGCCTACTACACCTACTACGGCACTTCGTTCTCGGCGCCGGTTGTCAGCGGCACCGTGGCGCTGATGCTCGAAGCCAACAAGTCGCTCACGCCCGCGCTGGTGAAGGCGACGCTGACGAAGACGGCGAACGCGCTGCCCGACTCGCTCTTCGTGTCGAAGCTGGCGGGCGCGCTGACGCAGGGCGTCGGCCAGGTCAACGCGGCGGCGGCGGTCGAGCTGGCCCGCGCGTTCGTGCCCAACGCCGACAAGCTGAAGGCGGGCCAGCCGGTGCTTCGCCCCAACGCGACGGTCGGCGGCACCTTCAAGATCGGCGGCGAGAGGGTCGCGGCCACGAACCGCGTGCTCTACGCCAACGGCGTGCTCTTCAACAGAAAGCCCATCCTCTCGAACGGCATCGTGTTGACTGACGGCATCGTCCTGAGCGACGGCATCATCCTGAGCGACGGGATGATCTTCGGCACCGGCATCGTCATGACCGACGGGATAGTGATGACCGACGGGATCGTCATGACCGACGGCATCATCATGCTCGACGGGATAGTGATGACCGACGGCATCGTGATGACGGATGGCATCGTCATGACCGATGGCATTGTCATGACCGACGGCATCGTGATGACCGACGGGATAGTGATGACTGACGGCATCGTGATGACCGACGCGGCCATCTTCGGCAATGGGATAGTGATGACGGACGGCATCGTGATGACGGACGGCATTGTCATGACCGATGGCATCGTGATGACCGACGGGATTCTGTCGGACGACGCCAGGAGCCTGTAGGTAAAGTTCGACGAGTGGGGTAGGTGAGAAGGGCCGGGGGCTACTCTTCAAGAAGAGTAGCCCCCGAGTTGTTTGAAGGACGGATGAAGGGAAGCGGGACAGTCCCGCTTCCCTTCATCCGTCCTTCATCGTTCCGACTTCCCTCTCACGTCACGGCCCGAAGCGCTGGCGATACTCGATGGACTCAAGGAACGCCTTGACCATCTCGGCCGCGATGTAGTTGCCGTTGAACTCGTTGAGCTTACCGAGCCAGAAGTTGTAGCCGCTGAAGTCCGTGTTGGGCGCGTCGTCCGGGTTGCGGCGCAGGTAGCCGAAGTATTGCATGAGCACGAACGCGCGGTTGAACTCCTGCTGGACGAGGTTGGCGTCCTCGGCGACCTTGCGCAGCACGCTCGCGCGCCCCGCGTCCGTGTTGTTCGCCGACAGCTCGTTGATGAGGCTCTGCCGCTCCGTCGCGTCGAGCACGCCGCCCGCGTTGGCGTTGAGCGCGTCCACGAACTGCGTCGGCGAGAGCGTCCTCGGGAAACGCGCAAGGAACTCGGGGCGCTGGACGAACCTGAGCAGGAACGCCTGCTTGTTCGCCTCAAGCTGCCGTTCCCAGTCCCCGACGCCTACGACCACGTTGCGGCCGATCTCCTGCGTGTCGGGAAAGAACTGCTGGAAGCGCACAGGCACGGGCGTCCCCGCGACGTTGCCGAAGGCCGCCTTGTAGAGCCTGTAGACGAGGAAGCCCGTCTGCTGGAACTCTATCGACAGGAAGAAGGCCGCCGAGACGTTGATGCGTTTTGCCTCGCGGCAGGAGGCGTTCGCGCCGCAGGACTCGATCTCGCGCGTCCAGAAGTCGAGCCCCGACTGGTCGGGCTCGCGCGAGAGGAAGTCGCGGTAGTTCTGCGCGACGAAGAACTGAGAGTTGTCGGAGAGGTTCTGCCCCCCCGGCACGCCGTTCGGCAAATCCACCGTCAGGCCGCCCGAGATGTACGCGATCTGCCCGGCCGAGGAGATGGCACGGACGCTGTACTCGCCCGGCGGCGTCAGGATGCTCGGGTTGATGTCGAAGCTGATGACGGGGATGCCGAAGCCGTTGAGCGCCTGCACGTTCGAGACGGTGATGTAGGGCGAGTTGATGCTGATGCTGACGCCGGTCACCGTGCCCGGCGGCGCGGTGTTCAGGTTGTCACCCCCGATGAAGATGGTCTGCGACTGCCCCGGCACGACGGGAACGGCGACGGCCGAGAGCTGGGAATTCGTGCCGATGAACTTCGGGTTGATGATGGGCGTCGAGCCCGGCACGCCGATGTTGAGCGTGGAGGTCGCCTCCGCGCCGACCGTTACCGTCCCGGCCTCGGTCGTCACGAAGGGCGGCATGTTGCCGAGCGTCGAAGCGGGGTAGCCGCCGCCGTTCGAGCCGATCATGGTCGCGAGCACGGGCTCGTCCAACTGCTCGACGACGACGCGGTACTGCCCCGGCGGGAGGCTGTCGATGCGGTAGTTGCCGGCCGCGTTCGCGACGTTGCCGCCCACGACTCGCCCCGTAGTCACATCTTCAGCGAAGACGTGCGCGCCAAAGGCTGCCGCGCCCGTCGTCGCGTTGTACCCGACGCGGCCCGCGATGCTCCCGAGCCCTGAGCGCGGGCCGTAGATGGCGCGGATGCCGGCCACGTCGTCCGCAGAGAGCGTTCGTGTCGTGAAGCCCGGCAGGTTGTAGGTGCCGTTCGTTCCCTGCCGCGGCTGCATCGAGGCGGCGACCACGCCCGAGTGCTCTAAGCCGAGCATGTGGCCGATCTCGTGGACGAAGGTCGATTCGAGGTCGTAGCTGTCGGGCGTCCCGTCGGTCGAGAAGAAGCTGGGCTGCTGGAAGTTGGAGTTATCTAAGCGCGTGACCAGCGGGTTGATGGCGAGGTCGGCCTCCATGAGGTTGCCCGAGGCAGGGTCGAAGGTGACGCGCGCCCTGCCGGGCTGAATGCCGGTCGTGAAGAGCCCGCGGTTTGCCTCCGTGTCGGCGATGGTGATGAGGCTCACGCCGTCGGGAACCGCGTCCTGGCGGGCGTCATTCTGTATGACGTTGAATTGGATGTTGGAGGCCAGCGCCCAGCGCGACAGCGCCCGGCGTGCGGCCAGAACGACCTGCGCGCCCGTGGCTCGGACGTACGAAGGAGGCGTGTTGAGCGAGTTGGAGAGCGCGACCGTGATGCTAGTCGTCGGCCAACGAACCTGCGTGGTGGCGGCCGTGCTCGTGTACTGTAAGGTGTAGGCGCGTGGCCGTGCGGCCGGCGCGAGAATAAGCGCTGCTAGGACGAGTAGCGTGGCGGTCAGACGCATGAAAACACCCCTTGTCGGCAAGGACAGAAAGAGATTGGGGAACGACCCGGCGGGGAGAAAGACGCTTCGCGAAGTGGGAACGAAGGCCGCACGCGCGCGGCTTGAGGATGATAGCAGGACGGGCGCCGCTACTTCAAACTGTTTTTTTGGAACGCTGAAACAGTGACGCAGAACGATGCGCTGAAGGCGTCCAGCCTTACAGTTCATCGTTCGGCGTCACTGCTCTGACTTTCGAGTTACCTTCTCGCGCGACGCTTGGGGCGGCGCGGGGCGGCGGAGCCGAAGGTGGTTGTAGCGGCGCGGGCGGTCTCCGTGACGCCGTCGGCGATGGCCGCTGCGTCGTCGGCGGGCGCGCCCCCGAGCACCGACGCGGGCTGCTGCGCGCCGTGCAGGTCGGAGAAGGCGACCACGAGCAGGAGCCCGGCGACGCCGAGCGTGGAGATGAGGTAGAGCAGCGCCACCTGCTCAAGCATCAGCAGGACGACGATGATGACGACTGCGACGGCGCTCACCAGCAGCGAGTTGCGGCGGCGCCGCTTCCGCACGCCGTCGGCCGCGGCGCGGCTATAGTTTCGACTCATAACAGACTCTCCCGAAAAGATTAGTGCTCCGACGAAACAGTTAATCTACCACAGGCTCGCGCGGCGCGGCCAACGGCGGCGCGGGGCACAGAAAAGGGCCGGCCGTAAACCGCGGCCGGCCCCGCTTCGGTTCCGCGCGCCCACCGGCGCGTCAGTAGATCACGCGCAGCGGCAGCGACGTGGCCGCCGAGGTGATGCCCCCGCCGACGCCGCCCATCAATAAGCCCTTCAAGAAGTAGCCGGCGCTGCCGGAGTTGTCAGGCACCTCGACGATGTCGTAGGCCTGCAAGTCCAGGTCCTTAATCTTTTCCTTCTTGATGTCGTTGTAGTTGACGATCAACTTCTCCCGCTCGACCTGCCCCTTCTTCCTGCGCCAGACGACGACCTCGCTGGCCTTGGCCTCTCTGGCGAGGCCGCCGACCATGGCGATGGCCTGCTTGAGCTGCATCCCGTCCTTCAGGTAGAGCCCCTGCGGCTGCCGCACGGCCCCCGTGATGTAGACGGGCTGCGACTCAGGCACGATGACGATGTCGCCGGGGCGGACGATGGGGTTGGCCTCCTGCTTGCCGTCCTTCAACTCGCGCAGGCTGTAGACATCGTAGCTGACCTGTGTCGGGTCGCTGGCTTTGAAGGTGTCGATGGGCACGGCCGCGAGGTCTTCCGCCTCGGGGCACATGAGCGGCTCGGTGTGGAAAATCTGGATGTCGCCGCCGGCCGCCTCGGTCACGCCGCCGCTGGAGGCGAGCACGTCGAGCAGCTTCACCCTGCGCTGCATCTGCACGCGCGAGGGCGAGCGCACGGCGCCGAAGACGACCGCAGGCGGGCGGCTCCTGGCCTCGGTCAGCCGGAGGTTGACCTGCGGCTTGTTGAGGTACTTGGAGAGCGCCTTGACGATGTCCGCCCTGATCTCGCGGTCGTTGCGGCACTGCGCGCGGATCGGTTCCTCGATGAAGGGGACGGCAATTTTGCCCTCGTCATCCACGACCAACGGGCCGTTGAACTGAGGCTCGTTGTAGACGCGCAGGTCGAGCACGTCGCCCGGGCCGAGCAGGTACTTCTTGACGCCCATCCCGTCGAGCGAGGGCGACCCCGGAGAGGACGTGTTGACCACCCCGCCCTGCGGGCCGGACGTGCCGCCATCCTGGGCCATGACCACGGCGGCGGCGCAGCAGACGGCGAGGACGAGCAGCAGGAAACTTTTAACTCTCATAATGCACCTTCCTGTGGAAGAGGGGCGCGGGGCGTGCCCCGCCAGTCAATCGAAAACCGAAAACCGGAGGCCGGAAAATTGTAGATGCCGCGGCGCCCGCGTCGGCTGCCCCGTGTTGGGCGCTTATTCGCCCCGCCTGCCCATGTGGCGGCGCCGGTGCCGGCGGTGCGTGCCGCGCGCAGGGACGGTGCCCGGCACGGCGAATCCCCTGAAGAGGAGGTTGCAATTGTCGCACAAGAGGTTGTAAACGCCAATCATCCGTAGCAAAAGCGGGGTATCCGTGTAGCCCCGCCGCACGCGCGAACTCCGGCACTTAGGGCAGCGCTGCGAGATCAACTCGCCACCTCGTCCCCGTCGCGGCGCCCCACGCGGCGCACGGCCGCGCCGTCGCCGTCCGCGTCGCCCTCCAACTCCTCGGCCGTCTGGGAGGTGCGTGCGCGCGCGCGCAGCATCTCGATCTCGCGTTGGATACGTTGGGCGGCCTCGTCGCGCGCGTCCTCGCTCATGTCGGCGCGCGACAGGTAGAAGAGGGCATCGCGGTAGCGCGCCACGGCGCGGGCGTAGCGGCCGCGGAAGGCCGCGCGCTCGGCCATCTCGACCCACTGCCCGACCTTCACCGACGCGATGAAGTTCCGGAGCGCGACTGAGGAGTCCACGAACTCCCGCTCGCCGGGATAGACCCTGAGCGCCTCGCCCACGACTTCGAGCGCGCGCTGGGCAGTCTCGATCTTGTCGGAGTGGCGGACGCGCCTCTGCGCCTCCTGCGTCAGGCGCGTGGCCTCGCCGCGCGCCCAGGCGAGCATGTGCTTGCGCTGGTGGGCGCGGACGCGCTCCTGCCCCGAGCGCAGCGCCGCGCGCATCTCGGCGGCCCCGCCCGGCGCACGCAACGCCTCGTCCGTGTTCGCGAGGTACTGCTCGCAGAGTTTGTAGGCTTCGAGGTGCGACTCGGGCGGCGTCGAGGGCATGTCGAGTTCCGAGAGCCTTTGCTGGAGCGTACGCAGCGCCGCCACCTGCGCCTGCATGCCGGGCCAGTTGTTGGCGGGTGTCTTCGCCTTGAAGGCGACGCGCGCCGGGTCGCCCGCGCCCATCACCATCTCCATCTCGCGCGTGTAGCGCGCCCAGGCCCTCCGCATCACCACCTCGCGCGCGGCCGCGGCGAAGAGGATGACGAAGCCGGCGGCAAGCCCCGCCGGTATCCACGGCGCCTCGTCGCCGTCGGAGCGCAGCAGCACCCAGATGACCCAGAAGAGGATCAGGGAGAGCGTGCCCGCGACGAACATGTAGCCGGCCGTCGAGGGCATGCGCGGGTGCGCGTGCGCGCGGCGCCGCCCCCCGCTCGCTTGTGTGCGCGCGCGCTGCTGTGCCGCCTGCTCGGCTGGGCTGGTAGGCAAAGTTACTCTCCGTTTTTAAAGGGGGCGCGGGCCGCGCGCACTTCTTATAAGGAGGCCGGCGTCGCTGCTCCCCGACACCGCTTGCGGCCGAAGCCCGGATTATAGTCTTTCCCGCCCCACCCGTCCATCCGCATCCCGCGACCAACATTCGGGTTGGAAGTGGCGCGGACAGCGTTTATACTTGCGTTCCGTTTGCGCCGGGGCGTTTCGCAAACAGACCAGGGGAGTTGGAGCGAAGATGGAGAAGCGTTGTCACAAGTGCGACTCGGCGGTCGGCGCCGACCAGGCTTTCTGCGCGACGTGCGGGGCCGTCATCGGGATGAATCTCGGGAAGACACAGGCCGGCGGCGGCTGGGATTTGGCCTCAACCATAGTCGGCCCGCATTCGAGCACGCCGCCCCAGCGCTCCACCGCCGAGCGCCGCGCGCGCCCTTCACGGCCGGAGACCGCGCCGCCGACGCCGGCGCCCGCGCCGCGCAAGAATAATTCGGCACTGCTCGCCGTCATCGGTTTCGTGGCCGTGCTGCTCGTCGCCGGCCTCGTGGTTCTGTTACTCTACCTGAACTCGCAGGGGTAGCCGCGGGGGCCGCAAGACTAAAACCCCGCCGCCCAGCCTTCTCCGCCGCCCAGAGCGCGGACGCTCCAATATGGATCAGTTCCCCGCCCCGCCGTACCCGGGTATGAGGGTCGCGCCGCCGGCGCCGGCCGTCAAGCGCGGCGTGCTCCGCTGGGCGCTCGGGGCGGCGGCCGTGCTCGCCGCGCTCCTCACGGGGCTCTGCACGCTCTGGCTCATCGGCTACGAGACCGGCGTCGTCCCCTTCCTCGCCGGGCTCATCGCGGCGGCCCTGCCTGTCCCCGTCTACGTCACGCTCGTCCTCTGGCTCGACCGCTACGAGCCGGAGCCGCCGTGGATGCTGGCCGCGGCCTTCTTCTGGGGCGCGCTCGTCGCTGTCTTCTTCGCCATCATCATCAACTCGCTCGGCGTCGCCGTCGTCGCGGCGGTTGCGGGCGACGCCGTGGGAGAGTCCTACGGCATGGTCATCTCCGCGCCGCTGGTCGAAGAGACGGCGAAGGCGCTCGTCCTCTTCGTGCTCTTCTTCTGGCGGCGCGACGAGTTCGACGGCGTGACCGATGGCGTCATCTACGCGGCGATGGTGGGTCTGGGGTTCGCCATGACGGAGAACATCAAGTACTACGGCATGGCGGTGGCGGAGGAGAACGCGCTCGGCGTCTTCATCGTGCGCGGTATCTTCTCGCCGTTCGCGCATCCGCTGTTTACGGGGATGACGGGCGTGGGGCTGGGGCTGGCGGCGCAGACGTTGAAGGGCTGGGTGAAGGTCTTCGCGCCGGCGGCCGGGTTCGTGTTGGCCGTCGTGCTGCACGCGGCGTGGAACGCCTCGGCCCGCCTGACCTCGGCGTACGATGACGGCGCATTCGTGCTTTTGACCTACTTCCTGGTGATGATGCCGACCTTCTTCGGCATGCTGCTCGTCATCTTCCTCTCGCTCCAGCGGGAGGGGCGCGTCCTGCGCGAGCACCTGCGCCCGGACGTGCTGCGCGGGCTCATCACGGAGGAGGAGTACCGCCGCCTCTGCTCCGTGACCGGGCGTGCGGGTGCCACCTACCGCGCGTTGGCGCGGGGCAGCTACGCGCACTGGCGCGCGCGCACGCGCTTCAACCGCGCGGCCAGCGAGCTGGCCTTCCACCGCTCGCGCGTCGCCCGAGGCATCCGGACGCGCGGCGCCGCGCCGCATGACGTAGAGGCCGACTACGTGCAGCAGCTCCATCGCCTGCGCCTGCTGTTGGAAGAAAAGTGATGAGGACTGAGGACTGAGGACTGAGTGGGAAGCACGCCCTTACTCAGTCCTCAGTACTCAGTACTCAGTACTCATCCTTGTGAAAATCAAACTCCTGCCGAGCACGATTGACGCCGGGGGGCGCGCCTCGCCGGAGCAGCGCTTGAGCTGCTTCGTCGTGGACGGGTGCGTCTGCATCGACGCCGGGAGCATCGCCATCGGGCTCTGCGCAGAGGAACGTGCGCGAGTGCGCGACGTGATCGTGACGCACCCGCACATGGATCACGTCGCCACGCTCCCCATCTTCGTCGATGACCTCTTCGGCTTCCTCGAAGAGCCCGTCCGCATCCACGCCACGGCGGAGGTCTGCGAGCTGCTCGTCCGCAATGTTTTCAATGGGACTGTCTACCCGCCCTTCCAGAACTTCGACAACGGGCGGACGCGCGTCATGGAGTTCGTCCCCTTCCGCGAGGGCGAGGAGTTCCGCGTCGCGCACCTCATCATAAAGGCTGTCGCCGTCACGCACATCGTCCCGACCGTGGGGCTCGTCATCTCCGACGGCGTGCGCACACTGGGTTTCAGCTCTGACACCTCCGCGACCGAAGAGTTCTGGCACGTCGTCAACCGCGAGCCGCGCCTGGACGCCCTGCTCATCGAGGCTTCGTTCCCGAACTCCCTCAAGAAGCTCGCCGACGTGTCGGGCCACCTCACCCCCGAGGCGCTCAGGGCGGAACTGCGCAAGCTCACGCACGAAGACGTGGACATCCTCGCCATGCACCTCAAGCCCTCCTTCCGCACGCAGCTCGTCGAAGAGCTTGCAGCGCTCAAAGTCCCGCGCCTCGTCGCGATGGAACCGGGGCGCGAGTACGAATGGTGAAAGACGCTTTGGAGACAGAACGGCTCGTCCTGCGCATGTTCCGCGAGTCGGACACGGACGCGTACGCCGAGATGGTGTCCGACCCGGAGGTGATGCGCTTCCTCGGCGGCGGCCAGCCCGTGCCGCGCGCCGAAGCCTGGCGCAACATGGCGATGGTGCTCGGCCACTGGCAACTGCGCGGCTACGGCATGTGGGCGGTCGAGGAGAAGGAGAGTGGCGAGATGGTCGGGCGCGTCGGGTGCTGGCGCCCCGAAGGCTGGCCGGGACTGGAAGTCGGCTGGACTTTGCGCCGACGCTTCTGGGGTCGCGGCTACGCGACCGAGGCCGCGCGCGCCTCAATCGAATACGCGTTCGAGACGCTCGGCCAGACGCGCGTCATCAGCCTCATCGCGCCCGAGAACGTCAACTCCATCCGCGTCGCCGAAAGGCTCGGCGAAAGACCTGAAGGCGAGTGGGATATCTTCGGGACGAAGGTGATCGTGTACGCCGTCGGGCGGGACGAGTTCAGACGGTAGGGCAGGCCGCTCCTGCGGCGGAGACAGTTTAAGGCGGCCCGGCGTGAAGTGCGCTGGGCCGCCTTAGCGTATGGGCTCGAACTCGGGCTCGGCGTGGTCGCCGGTGAACTCTTCGAGCGTGACGCGGCCGCTCGGGAGGACTTCCGCGACGCGGAAGGTGCGCTCGTCGCGGCTGCGGCCGGGCATCAACTCGGCGCGGAAGGTGACGGGCATACCGGGTCGCGCCCAGCGGTCGGCGTTGCGTCGGTTGTACTCAGGGTAGATCGACTGCGACTTCCCCGTCTCCCCCTTGCGCCGCAACAGCAGCGCCGCCCCGACCGCCCCCGCGGTCAGCCCCGCGAGGCCGGCCAGGGCGCCGAGCCAACGTCCCCCACGCCTCTTCTTCACGGGAACTAGCAGAGCGGGTCGAGCTTCTCGCTGATGATCGGCAGGCCGCTCAGCGATTTCTCGGCGTTGATGGCCGTGTAGTGCGCCCACTCCTCGGGCACCTTGTCCTCGGCGAAGATGGCCTCGACGGGGCACTCGGGGACGCAGGCGTCGCAGTCGATGCAGGTCTCGGGGTTAATCCACACCGCGTTGTCGTCAAGGTGGAACGCCTCGACGGGGCAGACGACCACGCAGTCCGTGTAGCGACAGTTCACACACGGTTCGCAAACGGTGTAAGTCATTAACAGAAGCCTCCTCAGGAATTTTATATGACGGCGGCGCGGACGTTAAAGAAGCTCTCCGCGGGTGCGGCTCCGGCCGGCTATCAAGGAATGCTCACCTCGCCCGACATATTAACCATGAACGCGCGAGATTTAAAAGTCTAAATTTCAAGTTTTCAGTTTTCGGTTTTCAGCCGCCCCAGTTCGCGCGCGGGACGCCGCCCGAGAAGTTGTAGAAGGCGAGGTCCTCGTCGGCGAGCATCTTGGTGAGAAGGATGATCTGGCCCGTGTGCATGGAGAAGTGTTCGACGGCGTGGAAGACCGCCGCCAGAAGCGTCACGTCGAGACCCTGCACACGCCTCGTCTCAAGCAGCACCGCCGGGTCGAGCCGCGCGAGCGTGTCGTTGGCCTCTTCGACTGTGGCGCGCAAACTCGCCAGAAGTATTTCACGCGAGAGTTGTTGGCGCTCGGCGAACTCGCGGTCGCGCACGCGCGCGTCCAACGCGCCGCCCGCGCCCGAGACGACCCACTGCCGCAAGTTGCCTTCGAGGTGTAAGAGGAGGTTGCCGATGCTGTTCGAGCGCCCGGACGCGCGCCACCAGACCTGCTCGTCCGTGAGGCGCTCAAGGCAGCGCTCGATCTTCGGCAGGTAGTCTTCGCCGAGGTGCCGGCGCGCCTCTGCGAGGAAGGCGCGGCCCGTCTCCGGACTCACTCGGCGTCCCCCGCCGGCCGCCGCTTGTGCTTGGCTTTACGCTCGGCTGGGTGCGCGCGGTCTTCGGGCTTGGCGCGTGAGATAGGGTGTCCGTGCGGGGCGACGGGCTTGCGTACCGAGTCGAAGAGCGGGCGCTCCTCGCGCTTGCCCGCGCGCTTCGTTCCTGTCTTCTTCATCGGGGCCTCCGAGTCTCAAGGCGGTTGCCGCGCATGCTATGCCCGGCCGGCTCCCGTGTCAACGTGTGGAACGACGAGCGGCGGCCGGGGGCTTAACTGCCGCCGCGGCCGCCTGAAACGTGTCGAGCCTTCGGACTGTTGCTGTGGGCGCTTCCCGTCGGTTGGAGACTTGAGGAGAGACGGGAGCGTCTGGAGTTGTCTATGCCTTGCTCGTCTGCGGGCTCGGGTCGGCGAACAGAGTCTTGATCGCCTGCGCCGTCTCGGAGCGGCGCTTCTGCTGAAACTCGTTGACCCACTGCGAGACGGTCGAGACCATCTCGCGCGCGGCCTCCTTCGCGGACGTGCGTTCGGCGACCGGTGCGGCCGTCGCGGTTTGTTGTTGGCGATTCCTCTCGCCGCGCTTGATGACTTTGATCGGGGTTTTCTTCTGCATGATGATTATTCCGTTTTACGAATCGATGTTCGTGTTCAGTGTAAGACGAACAAGCGTGCCGTAAAGTTCCCTTTTGTTCGGTAACCGCCTGCCCGTCCGGGCTTGCTCCAACGAAAAGCAAATCAAGGGCCACGACCTTCCCGTTTACATGTGGGAACGCCGCAACTCGCTCGTCGTGAGACCGTCGCAATAAAACTTTGACATCTCGGACCGGTCGGCCACGCCTGCGCGAGGTTTTTGCAGGAAGGTTTCGTGGGAGCTACATAACAGATGCGCGTCTTGTCCCAACTGTTGCCCGCCCCATCCGCGCCATCTCACGCCCCTTTTCGTTCGGAATCCGCAACGGCCTCGGACAGACGCCGCCCGCGCGTGGCCTCTTTGCGAACAGCGCGAAGAGGGTCGCGCGCGCGTTCGCAGAATGCGAAGCCGGGAACGCGCACGCGCTCTTTGCCAAAACCAACCCGACGGCCTCCGACCGCCCGGACGCGACCCGGAGCCGCTCGACCCGCCGAAAACCGAGGCGATTCGCCGACAACTTCAAACAACTCTCACACGCGCCGAGCCTTCCGCGAGTTGGCATGTGCGTTGCCCTCCGGCGGGGTGTGATGATCTTGAACGAACTCTTCATCATCTACCTCGCGGCGGCGGCACCCTTCGGCGTCGCGCGTTTCCTCTCGGAGCACGCGGGCGGCGCGGCCACGCACACGGCGCTCTTGAAGGCCGCGGGCGCAGCGCTCGGCTGGCCCTTCACTTCACTGCCCCGCCTGCTCGGCCGGCTCGCCTCTGCACGGACGAAGGAGACGAATGCCGCCGACCGTCATGCACCCGACGAGCGGCGTGTGGAGGAGGTGAAGCGCGCGGCCGTTAACGCCCTGCGCGTTGTCGAAGACCTGCTTCTGGAGGCCGGCGCGCTCGACGCAGAGTCGGAGCGCCACAAGCTCTACGCCGCGCGCGAGTGCGTCGAGCGTTACGCAGGGCTCGCTACGGCCTGCGCCAACGCGACCGCCGACGCGCGACCCACGCCGCGCGAGATGGAGCTGTGCCGTATCGCGGGCCGAGGCGGCGACGACCTGCTCGTCGCCGGCCGCTGCGTCCACCGGCGCAACGTCACGCGGCTCATCGTGCACCGCGAGCGCGCCGGCTCCGAGCTGGTTCACGCGCTCGCCGCCGTCCGCGAGGCCGCACACAAAACATATCCACCGGCACCCGCCGCTTATTCCGCTGAACAGTTACGCGCCGCGGGCGCGCGCCGGATTCCCGCAGACCCGCGCCGGACTTCGGAGGCGCTGTCGCGCGCCCTCTCGCGAGTCGTCGAGCTGCTCTCGCTCTTCGACGAGCGCGCGGCGCTGGTCTCTGTGGCGCGGATGCTTGACGCCGAGGGCGGGCGGGCGCGGCGGGCCGAATCGGCCGCCGCCGAAGCGTTAGCCGGCCCCGAAGGAGAAGAACCATGTACGACACAGGCGGTTCCTACAGCGTTTGCTGGCCCACGACTCAGGACATCCACATCGCGCAGCGCCTGAGCTGGCTCAAACAAGAACTCGACCCCAAAGTGCAGCACCGTCGTCTGACCTGGGAGAAGGAGGAGCGTCGCGCCCTCTCGATGCAACGGCCGCTCACGACCGAGCAGGCGTACCGCTGGTTCGGCACATACCTCGGCCTGCTCCCGCCCTTAGCACTCTTCAACCGCTTCCTCGCAAGCACGCAGGCCAACGACGCCCTGTGGGTCGTCGCGCTCTGCGTGGCGATGAACGTCGTCTGCTGCATGGTCGGGCGCTGGTTCGGCGGCCGCCTCGGGCGTTGGGCGGGCAACCCGCGCACGCGCTCGCGCGCAGGGTTCGCCCTCCTCATCTTCGTCATGGCCGTGGCGTGGAGTGCGGTGACGGGAAGCTTAGGCGGCGTCCTCTTCTTCGGCATCGGCGCGATCTTCGGCGTCTTCTTCGCGGCGCCCGTCGCGTTCGCAGCCTTCCCCGTCTTCGCGATTCTTCACCGCCTCATCTCCCGCGGTGGTATGATTGAGGCGCGCCACACCTGGCCGCTCGCGTTCGGCATCCCTTTAACGATAGCCGCGATGATTATGAGCCCCTGGATACGTTAGTCGGCAGTCGGCAGTCGGCAGTTCGAAGACCCTGTTGTCGAGCAGCTCGGGTAACCTTCAACTACCGTGACGCGGAGCGTGCTGCCTGCTGCCATCTGCCTACTGCCATCTGCCTACTGCTCGCCTATGCTTCTCGCGCTGCTGCTGCTCTCGCTCTTCACGCTCGTGCTGCTCGGCTTCTACGTCTTCGTGGCCGCGCCGCGCAGCCGCGGGCACCAGACGTTCGCGGCCTTCATCGCGTGCCTCGCGCTGTGGACGGTCAACGACATCGTGATGTGGGGCTTCGGCGGCGGGCGCACGCTCGCGGCGTGGTGGGCCGGGACGAGCTTCGCGCTCTCACTCTTACTTCAACTCGCGTTCGTCGTCTTCGCGTGGGTCTTCCCCGAGAACGCGGAGGTGCCCGTGCGGCGCGCGGCGGTGATGTTCGCGCCCGGGCTCGTGCTCGTGCCGGCGGCGCTCGCAGGGATGATGTGGAGCGGCATCGAGTTCGACGGCGCGGACTTCCGCATCCGCCTGACGCCGCTCGCCTACGCCTTCGGCCTCTACATCTACGGTCTCTTCGCGTACGGCTTCGCGCTGCTCTACGTCAAGTGGCGGCGCTACCGAGGGAGCCTCTGGGGCAAGCAGCTCGGCGCCATCCTCTTCGCGCTCGTCATCACGGCCGTCTTGAAGACGGCGGCCAACATCGTGCTTCCGCTCGTCGGCGTCTACACGCTGCTCCCCGTGGGCTCGGTCTTCGTCCTCGTCGGCGCGGTCATCTACGCGTACGCCATCACGAACTTCAAGCTCTTCTCCATTCAGTCGGCGCTCGACCAGTTCCGCCTCTTTCCCATCGCCTACAAGGTCGCCTTCTCCATCGCGGCCGTCGCCGTCCTGAGCTTCGCGCTCTTCCAGATTCCCATTGTCTGGTGGAGCTTCGCCGACCACTCGGTCGAGGCCTGGAAGCGCTACCTCGTCTTCAGCGTCATCACGGCGCTCGTGCCGAACCTGCTGCTCGTCGCGCTCGTCATCCGCACCATCTCAAGACCTTTAAGAAGACTGACCGAGGCGGCCGTGGACGTGGCCGGCGGCGCCTACGGCACGCGGGTCGAGCTGAAGAGCAACGACGAGGTGGGCCTGCTCGCCGCCTCCTTCAACGAGATGAGCCGCAAGATGGCCGAGGACATCGAGCGCCTCCGCGCCCTGAACGAACACCTCGTCCGCGCCGAGAAGCTCGCCGCCGCGGGCGCGCTCGCCGCAGGGGTCGCGCACGAGGTCAACAACCCGCTCGCCTCCATCTCCTCGCTCATTCAGATCATCCAGTCGCGCCCGCTCACCCCCGACAAAGAGGCCGAGACACGCGAGATGCTGCGGCTCATCTCCACGCAGATCGAGCGCATCTCGCAGGTTCTGCGCGACATGCTCGACTTCGCGCGCCAGCGCCCGCCCGCGCGTGCGCCGCTCGACCTCGCGCACGTCGTCGAATCGTCCCTGCGCCTCGCCGCCTTCGACAAGGGTTTCAAACGTTTGAAAGTCACGACCGACTTCGACGACAAAGTTCCACACGTTTCTGCCGACCCAGACCAGTTGCAGCAGGTCTTCCTCAACCTCCTCCTGAACGCGCGCGACGCGATGCCCGACGGCGGCGACCTGCGCGTCGCGCTCCGCTTCGACGAAGACGCGAATGAGGTCGTCGTCGAGTTTGCGGACACGGGGCACGGCATTCCTGCGGAGATTCTGCCGCACGTCTTCGACCCCTTCTTCACGACGAAGCGCGCGGGCGCGGGGCTCGGGCTGGCGGTCTGTTATGGCGTCGTCACGGCGCACGGCGGGCGCGTCGCGGTCGAGTCCGGGGGCGCGGGGCCGGGCACGACCGTCCGCGTTGCGCTCCCTGCGGACGAGTCGGCGGCGACAGAACTTGCGCCGCGCGCGCCCGTTGTGCAGACTTCCACGACGGGTGGTTTTTAAAGCTTTGAAATCTCGAATCACAGACAGCGAGACGATGTTCAGCCGACGCATCGACGAGGAGTTGGAGCTGCGCCCCGTGGACGAGCGGTTGGCGGAAGAGCTGACGGCGCTCGTCCGGCGCGACCTCGCGCACCTGCGGCCGTGGATGCCCTGGGCGACCGAGCGTTACTCGGTCGAGGACGCGCGCGAGTTCATCCGCCGCCAGATACGCCAGTACGCGGAAGACCAGGGCTTCGCCGCGCTCATCTTCTACCGCGGGCGCGTCGCGGGGAGCATCGGCTACAACAACATCGACTGGTCGAACCGCAAGACCGACATCGGCTACTGGCTCGGCGAAGACTTTCAAGGACGCGGCCTGATGACGCGCTCGTGCCGCGCGCTCGTCGAGCACGCCTTCAAGGAGCTGCGGCTCAACCGCGTCGAAATCTACTGCGCCGTCGAGAACGTGCGCAGCCGCCGCATTCCCGAGCGCCTCGGCTTCACCGAAGAGGGCACGCACCGGCAGGCCGAGTGGGTACACGACCACTTCAAAGACCTCGTCTCCTACTCGATGCTCGCGCGCGATTGGAAGAGTCTGAACGAACAATGAGCACACAGCCACTCATCCTCGTCGCCGAGGACGAAGACCTGATGCGCGCCATCGTGACGCGCCTGCTGGAGGATGCGGGTTACCGCGTGGCGGGCGTGGCGAGCGCGGAGGAGGCTCTGGAAGTCTTCGCCGCCGACGACGTGGCCGTCACGCTCACCGACATCCGCATGTCGGGCATGGACGGCCTTACCCTGCTCGACCGCGTCAAGGACATCGACCCCGAGGCGCTCGTCGTCGTCATGACGGCCTTCTCCTCCGTGGACTCGGCCGTCGCCGCCCTGCGCAAAGGCGCCTACGACTACATCACCAAACCCTTCGTCAACGAAGACCTCCTGCAATCTGTTAAGAACGCGCTCAGGCAGCGCGAGCTGTTCCGCGAGAACCGCGCGCTCCGGCGCGAGCTGGACCGGCGCTACAGCTTCTCCGAGATCATCGGCACGTCCGAGTCCTTGCAGCGCGTCTTCCGCCTCGTCGAGAAGGTCGCGGCCACGAACACGAATATCCTCGTCTACGGCGAGTCGGGCACGGGCAAGGAGCTGGTGGCGCGCGCCATCCACCACAACAGCCCGCGCGCCGACCGCCCCTTCGTCGCCATCAACTGCGGCGCGCTGCCCGAGACGCTCTTAGAATCGGAACTCTTCGGACACACCAAAGGCGCCTTTACCGGCGCCACGCAGGCGCGCGCCGGGCTCTTCCGCTCGGCCGAGGGCGGCACCGTTTTTTTAGACGAGATAGGTGAGATAAGTCAGGCTTTGCAGGTGCGACTCCTGCGCGCCGTGCAGGAGCACGAGGTGACGCCGCTCGGCTCTTCCGCACCCTCGCGCTTCGACGCGCGCATCATCTGCGCCACGAACCGCGACCTCGAACGCGAAGTCACCGAGGGCCGTTTCCGCGAAGACCTCTTCTACCGCCTCAACGTCATCGAAGTGCATCTGCCGCCCCTGCGCGAGCGGCGCGAGGACATCCCCCTGCTCGCGCGCCACTTCGTCAAGCGCACCGCCCGCGAGCAGGGCCAGGACGAGAAGCCCATCGAGCCCGCGACTATGACGGCGCTCATCAACTACAACTGGCCCGGCAACGTCCGCGAGCTACAGAACGCCATCGAGCGCGCCTTCACCCTGAGCGGCGAGCGGCTCGACCCCGAGAGTCTCCCGCCCCGCGTCCGCGACGCCGCTGGCACCCACCCCGCCGTCCTCGACCCCGACGGCCTCCGCCCTACCCTCGACGAAGTCGAACGCCGCTACATCCTCGACATCCTCGCCTCCGTCAACCAGGACAAGGGCCGCGCCGCCAACATCCTCGGCATCGACCTCTCCACCCTCTACCGCAAACTCAAACGCTACGACGCCGTCTGAGGGCCGGGCCCCGGATCAATCTCCAGTTCGGACATCGGCTCGAAGTCGGCCGCGCGGAAGGGCGGCATTCGCGGCTCCGGCGCACCGAGCCCGCGCAGGTGTTGCCGCGCGGCCGCGAGCCCCCAGTGATACGCGAACGGTGGCCCGTCGCACCACGCGAGGCGGTAGGCCGACCCGGCGGCTTTGACGGCCCCCGCGTAGTCGCCCGCGTCGCGTTCCACGTTCGCCAGGACGTTGAAGGCGTCGGCCCCGAGCACCGGGTACGGCCCGCGCTCGGCCGCCTCCCAGACATCTTCCAGCAGTTCCCTCGCGGCGGTTAAGTCGCCCTGCCGCCTCCGCAGTTCGGCCAGCGAGATGAGCGCGTTGAGTTCCTCCCCCACGTAGTCCTTCTCGCGCGCCTGGGCGAGCGCGTAATTCAGGCGCTTGTCGGCCGTGACGAAATCGTCCGACTCCAGCGACGCCTCCCCCTGCGTGATGGCCGCGGCGATGGTGATTTGTCGGGGGATGTACCAGTATTCGGCGTTCTTCCACGCCCCGTTCGCGAACGAGAGCGCCGCGCCGAGTTCGCCGAACCACATCGCCCTCTTCGCCAGGTGTGAGTGGGACAGGATCGCGTGTTCGGTGTTGTTATTGACGAGCATTCTCAGCGATTGCCGGAGGGCGGCCCCGGACTCGGCCTCCACGCCCCGCGTCGCCAGCGCCAGCCCGAGCTGGTAGAGGCTGACCGCCTCCACGTACTCTTTTTTCTCCATGTAGTCAACGAACATGCCCTCCTCTATCTGGCGCGCGGCGAGGACGGCTTCGCGCGCGGCGGCCTCCGCCTCGTAGAGCGCGCCCGAGAGCTGCGCCGCCTTCGAAAGGTTGCCCAGACAGACGGCCAGGTCATCGACGTTGTTACTTTCCAGATGAACCGCGTTGGCGCGCCGGTACAGCTCCGCCGCGCGACGGGGCTGGCCGCTCATCTGGTGCGCCCTCGCCAGCTCGTTGTAGACGAAACCGCTGTGCGACGGCCAGTTCAGGCGCGGGGGCCGCTCCGGCCCGTCGGGGAAGAGCATGCCCAGAAGCTCGATCTTCTGGCGGGCAACGCTTTCCTTGTAGATCAGCCACTTGTCGTAAACGTCCAGCGCGTCGTCGTACTGCCCCAGGCCGACCAGCGCGCTGTAGGACTCGACGGCGTTCTCGAAGTTGCCGAGCCGCGCGAACCGCATGTTGAGGTCAAGGACGACCGGGTCTTGCGCGACGACCGCGCCGTGCCACCACGCCTTACTACGTCGCTCTTCCAGCACGTTGTCGTGGAAGGCGCGGAGGCACGTGTAGGTGGCGCGGCGGGCCTCTTCGCTCATGCCGCTGTAGACGACCCCGCGCACGACCGGGTGCAGGTCGTAGCGGTTGGCGCGCTTGTCCCAGCCGACCAGCCCCCGGTCTTCCAACTCGACCAGGACTCTGTCGAGTTCGCCCTCGTTGGCGCACATCGCCCCTTCGCCCGCCAGCAGCGCCGTCAACAGATCGTAGCGCGCGGGCATCCGACACAGGACGACGATGCGCAGGGCCACGCGGGCCTTGTCGTTCAGCCCGCGCAGGGCGAAGTCGAGCACGTGCGACCTTACCTGGACGAGCGGGAGGCTGAAGGGGTCGAAGTCCGGGTGGTCGCCCCGCCACGAGTCGAAGTCGCCGGGGCGCGCCGGTAGCGCGCCACCTCGCCCGCCAGCACCTGTATGAGCAGCGGGTGGTTGTCCGCGCGGTTGAAGATCGGCAACAGCGTCTCGGGCGTGCCGGCCGCGCCGAACGCCTGCCACAATTCGAGCGCGTCTTCGTCGGTCAGCCCCGGCATCAGGAGCGTGCCGCAGCCGGGCAAAGGCTCACCCGTCACCGTCTGTAGGTCCGCGGGATAGAGCCTTGAACTGATGAGGACGCGCGCGGCCCGCGCGCGGCTCAGCTTGCGCAGGAACGAGGACGCGCGCGGGTCGATGAGCTTACGCAGGCGGTGTCTCTCCGCGAACGATTGGGTCGCCCCCCCGGGCAGATCGGGCACGTCCGTCGCCTGCCTGTCGGGGTCGTCGCCGGCCGTCGGCGACGACCCCGGCCGCGAGTACGCGAGCATGACCCGCTCCAGCCCATCGAGCACGAGCAGTAACGGCTCCCGGTTGAGCGCGTCGAGCAGCCGCGTCTCGCGCTCGGGCGCGGGTATCTTCTGCACGGCGTCGGGCGGCTCCTGCGTGACGTAGGCCAGGGCGCTGGCGATGAGGCTCTCGAACGTCGCGCCCGGCTCGTAGAAGCTCCACCACATGCGCCCGGCCGGGGGGCCCATCTCCCGAGGCGCGATGTCGTTGAACCACTTCCAGGTGAGCGCGCTCTTGCCCATGCCCCCGGCGGCGACCACGTTAAGAACGCGCGCCCGGCCGCCAGCCGCGTCCGGCCCGGCGACCCAGTCGGTCAACAGCCCCAGCTCGCGCTCACGACCGACTAGTTGGTGGGTTTGCAGCAGCGTATACGGGTGCGCGATGAAAGGCTCGGGCGGCGCGGTGAGGTGGCCGGCGTGTGGAGAAGACCTCGGGGCGGCGGGGCGGCGCAGATGGGTAGTGGCCCCGTTACATTGGGGATTGGTCACGGGGCAGCGCTGCGATAGCCCAAGACCTCGGCCACCGTCCAGACGTGATCGGTGATTCCGTGCCGCATCGCCGGCGTCTCACCCCGCAGCCCGCGGTGCCTGCGGCAGAAGTTATAGAAGGTCTTATCCACCTCGCACTGGTCATCCATGTACTCGACCAACTTGGCGAAGGCGTAGGTCTTTCTCACCAGGTAGCGATTGCGTGAGCGGGCCGTCCCGTTCTGCCGCTCCAAGAGTGAAGTCGAGACGAAGGCGAGGTCCGTCGCGGGCGACCCCAGCACCAGCTTCTTCTCGACCTTCGTTACGCGCTTGCCTTCTCTCGTCTTCTCGACCTGCCCGTAGACGAGCGTCGGGTCGGGGATGACTTGAGGCTTCGGCGGCCGCCCCGGCTTGCCCTTCTTGACCAGCCCCCACCGCAGCGGGTAGGCCGTCAAGGCTCTCACCTGCTCGCGCAAGGGCTTGGTGTAAGCGTCATAGCCGTCGCTGCTGATGCGCGGCAGGCATCCCGGGGCGAGGCGGTCGAAGCTCCGATTTACCAGCAGTTCGGCCGCCTCGGGCGTGCGCGCAGCAACGAACTGCTCGACTAAGAGCCGGCTCTCCCGCGCCATCGCCTTGTGCCACCACGCCTCGCCGCGTCGCGAGTTGTCGGCGAAGGGGGCTTTCTTCGACCCGGCGAACGACCACTGCTCGTCCAACTCCAGGTCGGTGACTCTCAGGTCGGTGACGAACTCTGCATCCACGGCGCGGGCGCGAGGGGCGGCGCGTCGGCGCCAGCGGCGCAACGTCTCCCGGCGGTGGCGGCGCGTCTGGGCGGTCGAGGTCTGCGTGTCGCCTCGCAGCATGGCGTCAAGGGAGCGGGCAACCTCCGCCTCGGGAGTCTTGAGGTTGAAGAAGGCCGTGCCTCGTCGCTCCGACAGGCCCTTGCCGCACCTACGGCAGCGCCACAGTGTGCGCGGCCCGTCGCGCGTACGATAGCTGCTGTGATAGAAGAGGTCGCGCGACAGCCCTCCGCAATGGGGGCAGCGCAGGGAAGGCGGAGGATGACGGGTCTTGTGTCGAGCCATGACAGCCGACACTTTCCGCACTTTGCCTTCCTTTTTTCAATCCCCAATGTAAGAGGGCCACTACCCGCAGATGCGACAGGCTGTTGATTACGTGCGCGCGCAGGTCCTCGGGCGACTTAAAAAAGTTAACGACGTTCTCAGCCTCGACGCGACGCTTGAACTGCTCCAGACGGGCGGCGCCCTCGCCCGTGTCAATGTCTTCGGCGTTGAAGTCCGCCGACGGGTGGCGACCTCTGTCGGCGATGAAGATCAGGCGTGGTATGTTTCGCCTGACGGCCGCATCGTACTCCATCTCGGAGATGGACACCCGCCGCGGGTTGCGCCCCTGCGGCACATAGCCGTAGCGGTGCGCCAATACCCCGACGTACACGTCCGCCTTCTCCACCATGTCGAGCGAGACCGAGACGGCCTCCGCGTCGCTGGCGGGCAGGTGCTCCATCATCAGCGGGAACATGCCCTGCCGGAGACACGCGTCCAACACCTCCCGGCGGTGCGCGGGCAGGTCGCGTACGGTGCTGCTGACCATCACCTTTAGCTGGTTAGACATTCCACCGGCGTACAGACTGAAAAGGTCGAAGCGGTATGAAGCCCTCGTCAGCGACGAACGCGTCCGCGCGGCCTCCGGTGCGGGCGGGGCGGCCTGACCTCCGACGGGTCTACCGTCGGGCTGGCCTGCGGCGGCGTGACGCCCGAGGGCACGAGCCACAGCTCGACCGTCGGCTCTTCGCGGAAGCCGGCGTCCACGGTCACGATGCGCGAAGTGTCCATGTTGCGGGTGGAGGCGAGGTAGTCCCTGGCGCGGTCGCAACGACGCTGCGCGTCATCTCGTCTGCTACGCCTTCCGCCGTAGCAGACGAGATACCCTTGTGCCGTCGGGTCGTTCTGAAACGCAATGGCGAAGTGGTCGAGGCGCACCCTCTCGTCTTCGAGTCGGACGTTCTCGTATTCGACGACCTTGAGCGGCGACGCGTCAACGTCGAGTATCTCCGGGGAAGCCGTCTGCGCGACGGCGGCGGCATACACCGTCAGCACTGCTAACGAGGCGGCGAGCGTCCTCTTCGAGATTCGCATACGTGCCCCCCTTCCGGGCCGCGGAACCGAAAAGCGTCGCGGGGGCTTCCGGACTTCCGAAAGACCCCCGCGAGATTTTTTTTCAGCCGGGCTACTCTTTGTTGCCGCCGAACAGGCCGCCTAAGCCCCCGAGCACGTCGCCGGCCGCGCCGCCGAGGTTGCCGCCGAGGCCGCCTTCAGCCCCGCTGGCGCCGCCGCCGAGGAAGCTGTCGAGGTGGCCGGCGAGGGGCTCGGGCAGACGACCCTTGATGAAGCCGATCACAGTGATGACGGCCGTCTGCGCCTGCGCCTCGCTGATGCCCGTGCGCTCGGCGACCTGCTTAATTAACTCTTCCATGTCAGGTTCTCCTCTACACTTAAACGCCGACCGGGTCAGATGAAGACGACGGTCTGGAAGTTGGGGATGTCGAAGCGCTTGCGGCAGCGCTGGCAGGTGATCTGGTCATCGACGCGCACCATGTAGTCGCGCGCCTTCGAGAACTGCGCCTTCTGCGTCTCGTTCATGCCGCGCGGCATTTGGTTCTTCTTCGTGCGCCGTAGCCAGCGCACATCGTAGTCGGCGCGCTCGCGGCAGTGCGGGCAGGAGTAGTTCGCTTTCTTGGTCTCGGGTCGCTCGTCGAAGAAGTCTCTCTCGTTCATGGCGACATCATAGCAGACCGCGCGCCATCCTGTTCACCGAGCCCCAGCGCGCTCGCGGCGGCGGTGGTGGAGGACGATGAGCAGGCCGAGCAGGCCGTTGACAAGCATGACGGCGTTGGTGACGACGAAGACCCAGTTGGAGACGAGCCAACTATAGATCGTGAAGCCGAGCGACGCGGCCATCTGCCCGACGAAGAGCCACTTCGAGACGCCCTCGCTCGAACCCTCCTGCCACTGCTTGTAGACCTGCTTGGCGATGGTCAGGACAAGTATGAGCGAGCTGACCCACCCGACGGCCTCTGTCAAAATTCCCCTCCCCCTTGTGATAAAACTTCACGGCGCGTCTTCAGCGCAACTTCAGCTAAGGAGCCTGCGCACGGTCGCGCGCAAAGCGTCCGGGTCGAGCGGCTTCGGCTCGTAGGCGTCGGCGCCCTGTGCGAGCGTGAAGCTCGCGTTGCCGGTGCCGAAGCCGGTGGTGACGAGGATGGGCGTCGCCGCGACCTCGGGCGCCGAGCGCACGCGCCTGACGAGATGGACGCCGTCGGCCGCCGGCATCGAAACATCCGTGATGATGAGGTCGGGCCGCTCCGAGAGCGCCAGCTCGAAGCCGCGCACGCCGTCCTCCGCTGTGACGACGAGATACCCGTCGCGCTCCAGCGTCATCCGCACCAGCTCGCGCCCGACCTCGTCATCCTCGACGACCAGAATCTTCTTCATAATATAAGTGAATAGTGAAAGGTAAATGGTGAATGGAAAGAGCGTCCGACCATTCACCATTTACCCTTCACTATTCACTAGCCCTCACATATCTCGCGCAGGTAGCGGAAGCTGTAGATGCCCGTGTCGTGGCCGTCGCTCCAGCGAAAGGTGAGCGCGTAGCGGCCGACGAGCCCCACGTCCTCTATCTTCAGCTCGTCGGAGATGGTCTCCGGCTTGAGCACCCGCTGACCTGTGAACTCGTTGACGCACTGCGCGCAGGGGCAGAGCCGGCGCAGCAGCGGCGCCCCGTAGCGGCACTCGCGCCCGTCGCCCCACGTGACGCGCAGCTCCGCGTCCGACTCCTGCATGATCTCGCGCGGCTCGACGGCCGGCCCGCGTCTCGGAGCTTCGCTCATCTGTTACTCATTCTCGCGGACGGCCTGCTCGACCACGTCCGACGTGATGTCGAAGTGGGAGGCGTTCCAGACGACGCGGCCGTTGCGGATGACGAGCGCCTGCGGCGTCTCGTGGCGCACGCCCGTCCGCTGCTCGACCTCGCGCGACACGTCGCGGCTCTTCTGCACGACGACGATAGAGACGGGCGTCTTGACCGCCGTCATCTGGCTGTAGGCGCGCGCGCTGATCGGGCACGCGTTGCTGTGCTTAAAGAGGAGCACCGGCTCCTCATGCGACCGCACGAACAGCGCTTCGAGCGCGGCGGCGTCTGAAACAGGGCTGAAGTTCGCTTCCATCTCGTTCCACCCTCTGCACGTCAAAATTTTTCGCAGGAAACCTTTGACCCGATATTAACAAAGGCTGCGGCACGGAGCTACTTCCAGTCCCCCACCAGCACGAAGGGCGCCCAGAAATAGGGCGCGCTGGTCTCTTTGCGTGCGAGCAGAGAGAGCCGCGCGGCGTGCATAGCGGCGGAAGGCGACGGGGCTTGTGCGGAGAGGAGGCTCTGGTAGAAGTTGGACATGAGGTCGGCGGTCGGCCGGTCGGCCACCGACCAGAGGGTGACGCCGACCGTGGGCGCGCCCGCATACATGAAGGCGCGCGCGAGCCCCATCACGCCCTCGCCGCGCTTCTCGCGCCCGAGCCCGGTCTCGCAGGCCGAGAGCATCACGAGCGGCGACCCTAAGCGCAGGTTGAAGACTTCGTCCGTGCGGAGGAAGCCGTCGGAGCCCGCACGGTTCCCCACCAGAGAGAGCACGACGCCCGTGAATTGCGGCCGTTCCGCATTCAGGAGCCCGTGCGTGGCGAAGTGGAGCACGCCGAAGCCGCGCAGGTCGCGCGACTCAAGCTCCGACTCGCTCGCGTCCAGCCCCAGCCACACGTCCGCCTTGCGATTCGCGCGCGCGGCCAGTCCCTTTATCTGTTCGGCCTCCGCCCGCGTGCCCGCCAGGCGCACGAGCGCGACGCGCTTCCCGCCCGCCGCGGATTGCAGGCTCGCGACCTGCAAGCCCTCGGCCACGTCTCCGACGGCGCTCTCGAAGCCGGGCGCGCGCCCCGCTTCGGCCGGCTGAGTCTTCGGGCCGTTGGCCGCAACCGCGCGCGAGTCTGTCGGGTCGAAGACCGGGTCTGCGACGACGAGCATGTCGCCCGCCGTCGCGGTGTTCGCAGCGCGCTGCTGCCGTATGGCCGCGACGACGGAGGCGGACGGCGCGAAGACCGTCTCGTTCTTCTTCAGAAGGTATTCGAGCGATGCGAAGTCTGCGCCCTCGGCCGGCGGCTGTGTGACGAGCGCGTGGAAGGGGACGTAGTTGAGCGCGCCGTCGGCGACGACGAGCAGGCGGCTCCGCTTGTAGAGCGGCGCGGCCGGCTCGACCACGGCCTGATAGAGCGCGTGCGCGGCGTCGGCGTAAGCCCTGACGGACGCTAGTGTAGCGTCCGCCCTCGTCGCCGAGACCTTGAGGCCGCGCTGCGGGTCTACGGCCGCGGCGACGAGGTCTGTGATCGAGCGTCTTAAAACGGTCGGGATAAGCTGC
>CAWATU010000003.1:0-876202 GCA_963785125.1 uncultured Acidobacteriota bacterium
ATGACGCTGACGAAGGCGTTCGTGGTGAAGAACGCGGCGTTCAGGCGGCTCAGGTCGTCGGCGCGCACGAGCGAGTGCTGGTAGACCAGGAGCGCGCCCGTCGCCGCGACGCCCGCGACCGCCGCCGCGCCCAAATGCGTCAGAAAGTATAACCCAACGAGCGCCGCGAACGCCCCCGCGTGCAGGAGTCGCGCGACCCACAGCGCGCGCGCCACGCCGACGCGCGCGGGGACGGAACGCAGGCCCGCCCCACGGTCGAACTCGAAGTCCTGGCACGCGTAGAGCACGTCGAACCCGGCAGTCCACAAAAGCACCACGAGCGAGAGCAGCAGAGGCACCGGCGAATCTATCGCCCCGCGTACGGCCACCCACGCGCCCGTCGGCGCGATGCACAGGCACCAGCCGAGTACGACGTGCGAGAGCGACGTGAAGCGTTTCGTGTAGGAGTAGAGCAGCACCGAGCCGAGTGCGACCGGCGAGAGCAGCAGCGTCAGTCGGTTGAGCATCAGCGACGCGAGGAAGAAGAGCGCGGCCGAGGCGATGGTGAACGCCCAGACGAAGGAGACCGAGAGCTGCCCCGAAGGGATGGCGCGCGCGGCCGTGCGCGGGTTGGCCGCGTCGATGTGGCGGTCGGCGATGCGGTTGAAGGCCATCGCGGCCGAGCGCGCGCCGACCATTGCCAGAGTGATCCAGAGCGCCTGCCAGAGGGTCGGCAGACCTGTGGGCGTGAAGCCGCGCGCCGCCAGCAGTGCCCCGAGGAAGGCGAAGGGTAGAGCGAAGAGCGTGTGCTCGATCTTTATCATTTCGAGCGTCGTGCGGATGTTGCTCGCGGCGGTGTTCATCTCGGTCTGAAAGGTAGGCAAACGTCGGGCCGGTTCGGCGCCGAAATTCTGTGCGTGACGCGGGCTGAAATGCTGAGTTTTTCGAGGAGGGCGCTGGCAAAATGCCAAACGCCGGCCGTCAAAAGTGGCTTTACGCCAAAGCCTTCAGCGCGGCCCCCAGTAGTCGGGCGACTCCTTCATCGAGGGGTCGGGGCGCTCCATCCAGCGCTCGGGGCGGTGGAGGTCGATGAAGCCGAACTTACGGTAAAGCTCGTGCGCGTCCTTCGTCGCCAAAACCCAGCGGCGGAAGCCCTGCAACTCCGGGTGGCCGAGGATGACCTCCATCAGCCACTTCGACAGCCCGCGCCCGCGGTGCTCCTCCAGCACGAACACGTCGGCCAGCCACGCGAACGTCGCGTAGTCCGTGACGACGCGCGCGAACCCGACCAGCTCGTCGCCGCGATAGATGCCGAAGGGGAAAGAGTTCTCGACCGCCTTCCGCACGACCTCCAACGGTCGCCCCTTCCCCCAGTAGCTCTCCTCGGAGATGAAACGGTGGATGACGGAGAGGTCGAGCCTCTCGCGCTCGGTGCTTATCGTGTACTCGTTGCGTTGCCACTCCATAATTTTAAAGTACTGAGGACTGAGGACTGAGTCAAAGTCCGTCCTCCACTCAGTCCTCAGTCCTCAGCACTCAGTACTTCTTCTCCCCCTCCAGCGCGTCCCCGTCGGGTGCGGGATGCCGAACTGGTCGAGGAGGCGGAAGACGAGGTGGTCTACGAGCTGCTCGATGGTCTGCGGGCGGTGGTAGAAGCCCGGGCTCGCGGGCATGACACGCGCGCCGGCGTGCGCCAGTCGGAGCATGTTCTCGATGTGGATCGTGTTGTAGGGCGTCTCGCGCACGACGAGGACGAGGCGGCGCCCCTCTTTCAACGTCACGTCGGCCGCGCGGTGAATGAGGTTCGTCACCGCGCCCGAGGCGATGGCCCCGAGCGTGCCCATCGAGCAAGGCACCACGCACATCCCCGCCTGCGGGTGCGAGCCCGAAGAGGGCTTCGCCGCCATGTTGTCGAGCCGTTGGAACTGTATGAGCCTTGAGTCTTCGGGAAGCCCGACCCACTTGTTGATTGCGCGCGTGTCGCCCGGTTCGATCTTCACCCCCATCTCGACGCGCGCGACGACGAGCGCCGACTGCGACATGATGAGGTTGATGCGCTCGACCGCGCCGCTCGCCGCCATGTGGACGAGCGTGCGGTGCGCGTAGATCGAGCCGGAGGCTCCCGTGACTGCGACTGTCAGTTCCATCGTATTACGTCACGTCGAATCTTAAGGGTCGCGCCGCGCGCGCGCAAGCGTGCCGGTTTCAGGCTCTATGGGCAGCAATGCTAGACTCTGGCTGAACGCTGAAGCCGAAAGCCGACTGCTAATCAAGCGATGGATTTGAGAGAACTCGAAAGGCTGCTGCGCGCCTTCAAGCAGGGCGAGCTGGACGACGCGGAGGCGGCGCGGCGCATCTCGAACCTGCACTTTGAAGACCTCGGGCACGCGCGCGTCGATCACGCGCGCGCCGCGCGGCAGGGTTTCCCCGAAGTCGTCTTCGGGGCGGGGAAGACACGCACGCAGGTCGTCGAGATCGTCGAAGCACTCGCGCGGCGTGCGCCCAACCTTTTGGTGACGCGCACCGACGAGGGCACCTACGGCGAAGTCCGCAACGTCTGCACAGAGGCCGAGTGGCACCCTGCGGCGCGCATGATTCGTGTCCTGCGCGACCGCACGGAGCGGGGCGCGGGGACGGTTCTGGTCGTCACCGCCGGCACCTCCGACATCCCCGTCGCAGAGGAGGCCGCGCTCACGGCCGAGGCGATGGGCAACCGCGTCGAGCGCGTCTGGGACGCGGGCGTCGCCGGCATCCACCGCATCATGGCCGAGCGCGAGCGCCTGCGCGCGGCGCGCGTCCTCGTCGTCGCCGCCGGGATGGAGGGCGCGCTCCCTTCGGTCGTCGGGGGCCTGGTGAGCGTCCCCGTCATCGCGGTGCCGACGAGCATCGGCTACGGCGCCAGTTTCGGCGGCGTCGCCGCGCTCCTCGGTATGCTCAACTCCTGCTCCTCGAACGTCACGGTCGTCAACATCGACAACGGCTTCGGCGCGGGCTTCGTCGCCAGCCTCATCAACCGGAAACAGGAAAGTACTGAGGACTGAGGACTGAAGACTGAGTAGAGTTGAAGGAGGAGAAGGCGTATCACTACACTGAAGGCGCTTAGGTTTCGACTCAATCCTCAGTCCTTAGCACTCATCACTCTCGTCGTCGCGTTAGCGATGACGAGTTTGGGTTGCGGCGCGCGGCGGACGCCCGACCTCGGGCGCATCTTCGCGGGCGTGCGCGAGCGGAAGGGGAAGCGGCCCGTCATCGTCATCCCGGGCATCCTCGGCTCCAGCATCGTCAACCGGAAGACGGGCGAGGTGGTCTGGCCTTCGGTCTTCCGCTCAGACGTGGACGGACTCTCCCTGCCGGCGACGCCCGACCTCGTCAACAACCGCGACGGGCTGGACGCGGCGCGCATCGTCGAGGCGGCGAAGCTGGCGAAGATCGCGCCCGAGGTCTACGTCTATCATCATCTGTTACGCGCGCTCGAAGACTACGGCGGCTACCGCGAGGGCGACTGGGCGAACCCGCCCGAGGGCGGCGACCGGGACACCTTCTACGTCTTCGCATACGACTGGCGGCGCGACAACGTCGAGTCGGCGCATCTGCTCGTCAAGCGTGTCGAGGCTCTGAAGCTGAAGCTCGGCCGTCCCGACCTGCGCTTCAACGTCGTGGCGCATTCGATGGGTGGGCTCGTCGCGCGCTACGCGGCGATGTACGGCGAACAGGATTTGCCGCCCGAAGGCGCCCGGCCACAACCGGACTGGGCAGGCGCTGGGTTCGTCAACAAGATTTTCATGTTCGGTACGCCCAACGGTGGCTCGGCCGAAGCCTTCGCCGTCCTCCTCGAAGGCTACTCGGTGACCGAGGGCCTGCGCCGCCGCGTGCACCTCCTCAACAAGCTCTCGCGCGAGGACGTGATGACCGCGCCCTCCATCTACCAACTGCTCCCGCATCCCGCGCAGGTGCGCTTCCTCGACCGCGACCTGCGCCCTCTGAGCGTTGACCTCTATGACCCTGCGGTCTGGCGCCGCTTCGGCTGGTCAGCGGCGAACGACCCGGGGTTCCGCGCGGCCTACGAGCGCGGCGTCGTGCGCGGGCAGGAGGCGCCGACGGGGCACGGCACACTCGCAGACCTCGACGCATACCTCGACGCGGTGCTCGCGCGCGCGCGCCGCTTCCACGAGGCGCTCGACGCGCAGAGCGCGGACGCGCCCGTCAAACTCTTCGCCTTCGGCGGCGACTGTGAGGAGACTTTGAGCGCGCCCATCATTATGCAGGATGCGAAGACCGGGCGGTGGCTGACGCTGACACAACCGAAGTCTCTGCGGGGCTCGGACGGGCGGCGCCTCAAGCGCGAGCAGGTCGTGCGCGTGATGTACGCGCCGGGCGACGGCCGCGTCACGCGCGACTCGCTGATGGGCGTCGGCCTCGGCGCGGCGGGGCGCGCGAGCGCGCTCTACGAGACGCCGCTCCCCGTCGCCTACGCCGCTTTCGCCTGCGACCTCCACAGCGACTTGCAGAACAACCGCACGCTCCAGGACAACGCGCTCACGCTGCTCGTCAGCGAGCTGACGAATTAAAAGGGAAGTAGGCAGTAGGCAGTTAAGGCAAGAAAAAACCTCAACGAGCCTGCCTTAACAAATCGGGGCGGCGAGATTGTTCGTCTCGCCGCCCCGATTTGTTAGACCACGTTCTATTTCTTCTAACTGCCTACTGCTCTCCTATTCCGCCAATCTCTGCCGCGCCTCGGCGAGGGCACGGCGGAAGATTGAGACGCTGCGGTCGAGCTGTTCGTCGGTGTGGGAGGCCATGACCTGGAAGCGGAAGCGGGCCTTGCCGCGTGCGACGGCCGGGTACTCGACGAGGTTGGCGATCAGCCCGTTCTCTTCGAGCGCGCGCCCCGTCCACTTCGCCAGACGCTCGTCGCCCACGCCGACGGGGACGATGTTCGACGGCTGACCGTAACACTCAAGCCCTTCGGTCTCGAACGCCGAGCGCAGGCGCCGTATGTTCTCCGCGGACTTCGCGCGCAGACGCTCGCCCTCCTCTGAGCGCACAATGCGTAGCGCTTCGAGGACGACGCCGGCCTGTATCGGCGAGAGCGCGTTCGAGAAGGCGTGCGAGCCGCCGTAGATGCTGACGTAGTGCCGAACGGACGCGTGGTTCGTCGCGAGGAAGCCGCCGTTGCTGGAGAACGTCTTCGAGAACGCGCCCATCACAAGGTCAACCTTGCCGAGCGCGCCCTGAAGCCCCAACTGCCCCGTGCCCCGCGGCCCCTGCGCGCCGAGGTCGTGCGCCACATCAACCAGAAGCACGGCCCCAAACTCGCGGCAGACATCCTGCAAAGCGAGGATGTCCGGGCTGTCCGAGTCCATCGAAAACAGACCTTCGGTCACGACGAGGATGGCGTTCTCCGAGTCCTTCGCGCGAATCTTTGCGAGCTTGCGGCGCGCGTCCTCCGTGTCGCGGTGGCGGAAGAAGGTGTGCTTGTCGGTCGCGGCGCGCGCGCCCTGCATCAGGCAGGCGTGCGAGTTCTGGTCGAGCACGACGTGGTCGTTCGGCCGGACGAGCCCGACAATGGTGCCAAAGCCCGCGGCCCAGCCGGTCGGGAAGAGCAGCACGTGCTCGGCCTCGACGTGCTCGGCGAGGGCGCGCTCCAGGCGGCGCGAGAGCCCCGTGTTGCCCTGGAGGATGGCCGAGGCGGCGCTGTGCGGGCCGTAGTCGGCGAGCGCGCGGATGGCCGCGTCGTGGATGGAAGGGTGCGAGGCCAGCCCGAGGTAGTCCTGCGAGCCGAAGTTGATGCCCTCGACCGCCAGCCCGTTCGAGCTGCGCACGCGCGCAGTCGTGTCCGGCGAGGTTTCGAGCGCGCGGCTGTACGGCCACGTCCCCAACTCGATGCGGCGGTCGAGCCACTCGCCGAGCGGCTGCGTGCGCTCGATGAGGTGCGAGCCCTTCGGGTGCGTGAACATGCCGAGGTGCTTGGTGAAAGCGTCCGACTCGTTAACGGACGAAATGTTGGTGATGGGCGTCAAGAGAGTCCTCTCCGAAATATTACGGACGTTAAAAGTGCTGTGCGCCGCGCCGCGGGCCGGGGGGCGGCCGACCGACGGCGCACTTTGACCCCCGACGACCCGCCGTGCCGGGACGCCTTCAAAACGAACTATGTTGTCACTTAGAGATAAAGGACGGAAGGAGCCGGGCTCAATCGTTCCTGGGACAGAGGGAGGATAGCTTTGTCACAGATTTGTGTCAAGTATTGACAAAATTATTGCATGATAGTTCGGGTTTTAGGCAGAAGTGACTGCAAAAAAAGCGGCCTGAGCTTGTAAACCCAAGCTGCTGAAGGGATACTCTGGCGGCCGGGGCTGGCAGAATTCTTTTGAATCCTTCGGCGAACTGATGAGTTTAAAGACTGATGGTAAGGTCATTGATAGGAGAATCGACGGCCGTACTCCTCTTCGTCTGCGCTGTGGCCGCCGTCTATCTGTTCGCGGCGTGCGCGGTCGTGCGGATGTTGCTGCGCCGCTTCGGGTTCATGGAGGGGCCGGCGCGAGCCACGCTCATCGCGGAACGTAGCTCGCTCGTGCTGGCGACCGTCGGCCTCGTCTGCTTCGCCTACGGCCATTACGTCGAGCCCTTCTGGCCGCAGGTGACGCACGTCCGCGTCGAGAGTCCGAGGCTCAAAGGCGCGCAACGTCCCGTGCGCGTCGTACACATCTCAGACCTGCACTGTGACCCCGAGCCGAGGCTCGAAGAGCGGCTGCCAGACCTCATCGCGGCCGAGCGTCCCGACCTCATCGTCTACACGGGCGACTCGCTCAACTTGCGCGAGGGGCTGCCGGTTCTGCGGAAGCTCCTGCCGCGCCTCGCGGCCATCGCGCCAACCTACGCCGTGCGTGGCAACTGGGACACGGCCTACTGGCGGCGCATGGAGTTGTTTGAAGGCACGAGCGTCGTCGAGTTGAGGAATGAGGCCGCGCGTCTCGACGTGGCCGGCACGACGATCTGGGTTGCGGGCGCTGCCTTCGCCTCGCTGGATGAACCGCCGGACGGTGTGCCGAGTGGTATGAGGAACATGCTGAAGGACGTGCCGCCCGAAGCCTTCACGCTTCTCCTCTACCACACGCCCGACCTGATTCTCGAAGCGGCCGAGACGAATCGCGTTGACCTCTACTGCGCGGGCCACACGCACGGCGGGCAGGTGGCGCTCCCGCTCTACGGCGCGCTCGTCACGCTCTCGAAGTTTGGCAAGAAGTACGAGTCGGGGCTCCACCGAGAGGGGCAGACGTGGCTCTACGTCACGCGCGGCATCGGCATGGAGGGCGGCCCCGCGCCCCGCGTCCGCTTCTTCGCGCGCCCCGAAGTCACGGTCATCGAACTCGCCCCGCCGTCCGAGTAACAGAACAAAGGGCGCGTGTTACTTCAGAAGGGTCTTCTGAAGTAACACGCGCCCGCCAACGTTCAAATTTACTGTCAGAGTCCGCCCAACGCCCGCGACTGAACCTGCGTGACCACGTCGTCGAGGCTCACGTCTTCCGACTGTTTGGTCGCGCGCTCGAAGAGTTCGACCTTGCCTTCCGAAACCTTCTTGCCGACCGTGACGCGCAAGGGGACGCCGATCAGGTCGGCGTCCTTGAACTTGACGCCCGCGCGCTCGTCGCGGTCGTCGAGGAGGACTTCGAGGCCGGCGGCGCGAAGGTTTGCGTAGAGTTGTTCGCCCGCGTCCGTAATCTCCTTCTGCTTGACGTTCGTGACGGTGACGATCACGTCGAAGGGCGCGATGGTGCGCGGCCAGATGATGCCGTCGGCGTCGTGGCCCTGCTCGACGGCCGCCGCCAAGATGCGCTCGACGCCGATGCCGTAACTGCCCATCATGATGGGCACCTCCTTGCCCTCCTGCGTGAGCACGGTCGCCCCCATCGAATCCGAGTACTTCGTCCCGAGTTTGAAGATGTGCCCGATCTCCATCGCCTTGAAGATGTCGAGCGTCCCCGCCTCGCAGTTCGGACACGCCTCGCCCTTCTGCACGGTGCGCAGGTCGGCCCACGCGTCGGGCTTGATGTCGCGCTCGATGTCTACGCCGCGCAGGTGGTGGTCGTCCCTGTTCGCGCCCGTCGTCATGTTGCGCCGACCGACCAACGCGGTATCTGCCAGGATTAATAGCTCGGGTAATGGCTCCTCCCTCACGACATTCTTCGTGAGAATATCCAGAACCGGGGCCGTCTTACCCTTAAGTTTTCCCCGAACGCTTACACCGCCCAGACTGCCGGGACTGGCACCTAATAACTCTCGGACTTCATCAGCGTGCGCTGGCCTCACTCCTAGAATTTCGATTGCGTTAAGCTCTTTACGCATCCCGCCGAGTTTATCCAAGAGTTTGATTTCATTCAGTTGATGATCTCCGCGAAGCAGCGCAAGGAGCGGGTGCGGTTCTGACCCGACACCATGTCGGTTGACGACCAATTTATCGACTACATAAACGAGCGTCTTGATCTGCCTCTCGGCGGGAGCGCCGCCGGGGAAGGTCGTCAGGTCTTCGATGGTGCGCACGCCGGGGGTTGGGAACTCTTCGGGCGCGTCGAGCCCTGCTTCGTCTTCGATGGTCGGAATCCTCGAAGTCGCCTTCTCAAGGTTGCCGGCGTAACCGCAGGATTCGCAGACGGCAATCAAGTCTTCGCCCGCGTCGGTGCGCGCCATGAACTCGTTCGACGCGGAGCCGCCCATCGAGCCGGACGAAGCCTCGACGATGTGGTACTTGATGCCGCAGCGGTCGAAGATATTCTTGTAGGCTTGGCGCTGGTCCTCGAAAGACTTGTCGAGGCCGGCCTTGTCCACGTCGAAGGAGTAGGCGTCCTTCATGATGAACTGGCGCACGCGCATCAGGCCGGACTTCGGCCGCTCCTCGTCGCGGAACTTAGTCTGTATCTGGTACCAGACCTGCGGCAACTGTTTGTAGGAGCGTATCTCGTGGCGCGCGATGGAGGTGAAGACCTCCTCGTGCGTCATGCCGAGGCACATCTCGGCGCCCTTACGATCTTTCAGGTGGAACATCGTCTGGCCCATCACTTCCCAGCGGCCGGACTCCTTCCACAGCTCGGCGGGATGGAGCGCGGGCAGGAAGAACTCCTGCCCGCCGATGGCTTCCATCTCCTCGCGCAAAATCTTCGACGCGCGCTGCGCGACGCGCCAGCCCAACGGCAGGAGCGAATAAATCCCCGAGCCGAGCTGTCGGATGAAGCCCGCGCGCAGCAGCAGGCGGTGCGAGACGACCTCCGCGTCGGCGGGGTCTTCGCGGAGCGTGGGGATGAAATACTGTGACCAGCGCATAAAGGTTTACCTTCAGTCTCCTTTGGCGAACGTTCGCCCGAAAATGAGCGACCATTCTCGCTTAAGCGTGCGCCGCAACGCAAAGGGGGAGGCTTGTGCGAGAATTAGAGTTATGCGGATAGTCATCGTCGGGGGCGGCATCGGGGGCCTGGCGGCGGCGCTGGCGCTGAGACGGGAAGGGTTCGCGCCCGAGGTCTACGAGCGCGCGCCGGAGCTGCTCGAAGTGGGGGCGGCGATTGCCGTGTGGCCGAACGCGTTCAGGGTCTTGGAGAGGCTGGGTCTGGGCGCGACGGTGCTCGGGCGCGCGGGTCGTATGCGGTGCGTGCGCTGGCTCGGGCGCGACGGACATCCTTACAAACAGTTCACGTTTCCGGGGACGGGCGCGCCGGCCGTCGCGCTCCACCGCGCGGACTTGCAGGGCGCGCTGTTGCGCTCGCTCCCGGCGGAGTCGGTTCATCTGGGGAAGACCTTCGCCGGGTTCGACGTGGAAGGGGAGCAGGTGCGCGCGCGCTTCCGCGAAGGGACGGAGGTCGTCTGCGACGTGCTCGTCGGCGCCGACGGGCTGCACTCGCGCGTGCGCGCGCAGTTGCTCGGAGACGGCGAGCCCTTGTACCGCGGCTACACGGTCTGGCGCGGCGTCGCGCGGCTCGAACACGCGGCGCTTCAAACGGAGACCGCCTCAGAGATTTACGGCGCGGGGCAACGCTTCGGCGTCGGCCCCGTGGGGCTCGGCCGCACCGGCTGGTGGGCGACCGCAAACGAGCCTCTGGCCGTAGAGGAGTCTGCTTCCGAGCACGTGCCGAAGTTGTTAAGACTGTTCGACGGCTGGTGCGCGCCGGTCTGTGAGCTGATCGAAGCGACGCCCTCCGAGACCATCCTGCGCAACGCCGCCTACGACCGTCGCGCGGCCGCGCGTTGGGGCGAAGGGTGCATCACGATGCTCGGCGACGCCGCCCATCCGATGACGCCGAACCTCGGGCAGGGCGGCTGCATAGCCATCGAAGATGCCGCCGTCCTCGCGCGCTGTCTGGCGAAGTATGGAGACGCGTCACGCGCCCTGCGCGCGTACGAGTCGCGCCGCCGCGCCCGCGCCGCCGCCGTCACGAGTTATTCGAGACGCTACGGCGTCTTCGGCCAGTGGCAGTCGGCCGCGGCCGTGCGTCTCCGCGCCGCGGCGCTCTCCTCCGTACCCGAGTCGGTCGGGAGGAGACTTCTGTCGCTGGTCTTCGACTACGACGCTTACAGGATTGAGGTGTGAGAAAAGATTAACCACAGAGACACAGCTAGTAAGCATTGAGCTGTGTCTCCGTGTCTCTGTGGTTAATACTTTTTACTGCTTCACCTGCGCCTGACTGGTCTCCTTCTGGAGCGATTCGATCTCGCGTTGGAGGGCGCGCTTCAACTCCTCGTCGTTCGTCTTCTCGACGGCCTTCCTGAGCGCGAGGACTTGCGCCGTGCGGAGCGCCTGGTCGGCGGGGACTTTCACGTCAGGCTCGACGCCGGTGCCTTCCCAGTTGGTCTTGGTGACGGGGCTGACGGCGCGGCCCGTGGGGATGAAGGCGCCGAAGTGGGCGCTGAGCCGGTTGCTGCCGCCGGGGTTGGCGCCGCCGCCGGTCGTCTCGCCGACGAGCGTGGCGCGCTTGAGGTTCTTCAGGTTGTAGGAGAACTCCTCCGCGCCCGAGAAGGTGTAGCCGCTCGTCAGCACGTACACGTCCTTGCCCGTGTAGCGCTTGCCCGCGACCTCCTTCAGCGTCCAGAACTCCTCGACGCGCTCGCTCTTTCCGTCGCGCCAGTGGAGGTTGTTGAGGTGGACGGGCTCGGCGCCGAAGAGGTACGAGCAGATGAGCGCGACCATCTTCGGGTCGCCGCCGCCGTTCTTACGCAGGTCGAAGATGATGGCGTCGGTGTTGGAGAGGAAGTTGAAGACCGAGGCGACCGTCTCCGCGCCGCCCTCCGGGTCGTAGAAGCCGCGGAACTCGACGTAGCCGATGTTGCCCGGCAACCGCTCGATTTTCTGGAAGCCGTAGTTGATGCGCGACATCTCGCGGCGGAACTCCGCGCGCTCCTCGGCCGAAGGCTCGCGCGGCCCGCCCGCGCGCTCGGGGAGGGGCTGGTGGGAGTAGCGCACGCGCAGGTGCTTGTCGCGGCTCACCTCCTGCACGTCGGCGGTCAGCTTCGCGGCGAACTGCTTCGCGCTCGTGAGCTTGTCGTACTCGCCTTTATCGAGACGTTCGCGGACGGCGCGCTCGATCTTCGCGGCCGTCTCGGGGAAGACGTAGGCGTCGCCCAGTCGCTTCAGAAGGTTCTCGACGACCTCCTTGCGCGCGGCGGCGTCCACGGTCATGTCGGGCTGCTCGGGCGGCCCCTGCCGCGCGGGCACGCTGTTCGGGTCAACTAACATGAAGCAGGCGCAGAGCGCGAATACGAAGAGGGCTTTCAGACGGGTCATCTATTACGGTCTCCTTAAATCTTTCCTTTTGGATTTGTGTGTGACTGAAACGTGGCGTCCGTCTTGCATTACGTTGGCGCGTCCGTCGGGTTCCAGTTTTTGCCGGGCGAGGGGCTAGGAGGTCGCCGTTGCGGCCGGGCGGGGCGTGTTGTAACATCAGGCCGCAAAAATTATCCGTCACAGATAAAGAGTCGGGAGGAGCGAGCGCATGAGCGACCTTTTGAACGCCCCTTTGGCCGAGGTTGACCCGCTGATCTCGGGCGCCATCGACGACGAGGTGCGGAGGCAGGCCGAGGGCCTGGAGCTGATCGCCTCGGAGAACTTTGTCTCGGAGGCCGTGCTCGAAGCGATGGGCTCGGTCTTCACGAACAAGTACGCCGAGGGGTACGTCGGCAAGCGCTACTACGGCGGCTGCGAGTTCACCGACGTGGTCGAGCAGGCGGCCATCGACCGCGCGAAGGAAATCTTCGGCGCCGAGCACGCCAACGTCCAGCCGCACTCGGGCTCGCAGGCCAACATGAGCGTCTACCTCGCGGCTTTGAGCTACGGCGACACCATCCTCGGCATGAACCTCTCGCACGGCGGACACCTCACGCACGGCCACCCTTTGAACTTCTCCGGCTTCAGCTACAAGGTCGTCGAGTACGGCGTCTCGCGCGAGACCGAGCAGATCGACTACGCAGAGCTTGAGCGTCTGGCTCAAGAACACAATCCGAAGATGATCGTCTGCGGCGCCTCGGCCTATCCCAGAATCATCGACTTCGAGCGGATCGGCCGCATCGCCCAATCAATCGGCGCGCGCGTGATGGCCGACATCGCGCACATCGCCGGCCCCGTCGCCGCCGGGCTCCACCCCTCGCCCGTCCCGCACGCCGACTACGTGACGACGACCACGCACAAGACCCTGCGCGGCCCGCGCGGCGGGCTCATCCTGTGCAGGTCTGAGCACGCGGCCGACGTTGACCGGAAGGTCTTCCCGGGCGTGCAGGGCGGCCCGCTCGTCCACATCATCGCCGCCAAGGCCGTCGCCTTCGGCGAGGCTTTGCGGGAAGAGTTCAAGGACTATCAGCGTCGCATCCTCGCGAACGCGAAGGCGCTCGCGGCGGAGTTGCAGGAGCAGGGCTTCCGTCTCGTCTCGGGCGGCACGGACAACCACCTCGTCCTCGTGGACGTGTTCATGGACGGCAAGGGCGTGACGGGCAAGGTCGCCGAGAAGGCGCTCGAAGCCGCAGGGATAACCGCCAACAAGAACACCATCCCGTTCGACACCAACAAGCCCTTCGTCGCTTCGGGCATACGCCTCGGCACGCCCGCGCTCACGACGCGCGGGATGGGCGAAGAGGAGATGCGTCAGGTCGCGCGCCTCATCGCCGCCGTTCTGCACGAGCCCGAGTCCGAAGAGGTCAAGACGCGCGTGAGCGAATCCGTCAAAGAACTCGCGGCGCGCTTCCCGCTCTACCCGAACCGCCTGCACCGCGCGCCCGGCGCGGAGGCCGCTGGCGCCGACTAGCACCCGCATTCCGAGTAAGGCGCGGGCTGCCGAGGGCTCGCGCGTGCGTTTAACTTGCCCCGTCGCGGCCCATGCGCGGCGCCACCCCATGATAAGGAGAAGCAATCATGTCAGACCCCAACAATCCCGTCAGCGCCGAGGTCGATCCGTCCGAGGGCGCCATCGACGAAGGCGAGCAGCAGAGCGGCCAGGCGTCCGAAGCCGAGGGCGAAGAGTCCGCGGCGCTCGAAGTCGATCCGTCTGAGGGGCCGACCGAGTAGTAGCGCCCCGAACGCAGCAATTCAGTCAGAACCACCCGCGGTAGCGTGTGGCCCTTTGCGACCCGACACCGTCGGTTAACAAAGGGCCACACGCTACCGCGGGTGGTTCTGACCTATTGGTCATTCTGCCAAATCTATGATGAAGAAACTCTCGGCCGCCCTCGTCTCCGCGCTGCTTCTCTCTTCGCAGTTGGTGTCGGCGCGGGCCGTCGTCCCGGCGCAGACTCCGCAGGCGGGCGGGCAGCCCATGTGGATGAAAGACGTGTTGACGAAACTCGAAGCGTCTCTGACGACGAAGTACGGCGAGGGGCAGCGCGCGCGCGTCCGTTCCGGCCTCGGGCAGGTGTCGCGTTTCTGGCGCGCGGAGGACGGCGACGCCGCCGAGTTCGAGCAGTTCGTGACCGAGAACTTCGCGGGCGAACAGGCGACGCTCGACGCCGTCTTCGCGCGCTTCCAGCACAACCTCGAACAGCTCTACGGCCACATGGCCGAGATCGGCCGCGAGTTCCGCGCGCAGTCGGAGCTTGAGCGCGGCCCCGTCCTCCCCTTCGACCAACTCTTCGAGGGCTATGACCCTTCGGCGCACCTCTCCGAAGACCTCTTCAAGTCGAAGATCGCGTTCGTCGCTCTGCTCAACTTCCCTCTGACGACGCTCGAACAGCGTCTCACGGAGGGCGAGCGCTGGTCACGCCGCCAGTGGGCCGAGGCGCGGCTCGCGCAGCAGTTCGCATCGCGCGTGCCCGCGGAGGTCTACCTCGCCAACGCCCGCACGTCGGCCGAGGCGGGGCGCTACGTCGCGGGCTACAACGTCTGGATGCACCACCTCGTCGATGCGCAGGGGCGCCGCCTCTTCCCTGCGAAGATGCGGCTGCTCACGCACTGGAATCTGCGCGACCAGATCAAGGCCGACTACGCGGGCGGCGCCGAAGGGCTCGCGCGTCAACGCGCCGTCCAGCAGGTGCTTGAGCGCATCGTGACCCAGACCATCCCCGCGGTCGTCGTCGATAACCCGCGTTACGACTGGAACCCTTTCACGAACGCGGTCAAGCCGACTTCGGTGCGAGACTTCGACGCCGACGCTCCCGGCGCAGAGGCCGCCGCAGGCGCGCGGCTCGACGCGCCCGAGCCCGACACGCGCTTTGCGAAGATGCTCCTCGCCTTCGAGTCGGCGCGCCGTATCGACCCCTATGCGCCGACCGCGCCCACGCACATCGCGCGCAGCTTCAACGAGGGGCGCGAGATTCCCGAGGAGCGCGTCCGCGCCATCTTCGAGCAGGTGCTCACCTCGCCGCTCGTCCCGCGGGTCGCCGCGCTGATTGAGAAGCGTCTGGGCCGCCCGCTCGAACCCTTCGACGTGTGGTACGACGGCTTCCGCGCGCGGGGCACCTACAACGAGGCGCAGCTCGACGAGATCGTCTCGAAGAAGTACCCGGACGCCGCGGCTTTTGAAAAAGATATCCCGAACATCCTCTTCAAGCTCGGCTTCACGCGCGAGCGCGCCGACCTCATCGCCGCCAACGTCGTCGTAGACCCTGCGCGCGGCTCCGGCCACGCGTTGGGCGCCGCGATGCGTTCGGCCAAGACGCATCTGCGCACGCGCGTCGAGCGCGGCGGGATGAACTACAAGGGCTACAACATCGCCGTCCACGAATTGGGCCACAATGTCGAGCAGACCTTCTCGCTCAACCTCATCGACCACACGCTCTTGCAGGGCGTGCCCAACGCCGCCTTCACCGAGGCGCTCGCCTTCGTCTTCCAGAACAAAGACCTTGAGCTGCTCGGACTGTCAAAGCCCGACGCGCAGAGCGAGGCCATGAAGACGCTCAACGACTTCTGGGGCACCTTCGAGATCGCAGGGATGGCGCTCGTGGACATGCAGACGTGGCACTGGCTCTACGAGCACCCGCGGGCCACGCCCTTGGAGCTGAAGGAGGCGCAGCTCCGCATCGCGCGCGACGTGTGGAACAGATTCTACGCGCCCGTCTTCAAGCGGCGCGACGTGGTGCTGCTCGCCGTCTACTCACACATGATCGACTACCCGCTCTACCTGCCCAACTACCCTCTCGGCCACATGATCGCCTTCCAGATCGAAGAACAGATTGAGAAGGCGGGTAAGATCGGCCCCGAGTTCGAGCGCATGGCGACGGCCGGCAACATCGCCCCCGACCTCTGGATGAAGCGCGCCACGGGCGCTCCCGTCGGCCCCGACGCGCTGCTGCACGCCACGCAAAAGGCTCTGGCTGCGTCGGGCTCGACCGCCCAGGATTAGCATTCACACGGACGGACAGGCAGGACGGCGCGCGGGGTATTGTCTTCGCCGTCCGCCTGAGTCATACTCTGCCTGCCCGCAAACCCCCTGACACATAGTCGTCCTCCACGGCCCGAAAGTCCGGCGCGTTACTCGGTGCGTACGGCCCACGGGCGTTCAAGTAAGCAGGGAGCGGTGCACTCACGCCCGCGCGTCTTCCACCCGGAGCAGGTGTTTCCAAGCGCCCCACGCCTCTTCCTTTGACCTGACTAGAAAGGAGACGTGTACGATGACTTTGCTCAGACTTCAACTCTCCGCCGTCGTAGTGGTTCTCTCCGCGTGCTTCATCGCGGCCGGAGCGACTCGGCCCGCGGTCACGGCCGCCGCCCCGAAACCCGCCCTCTCCCCGGCCGCGGCCAACTGGACGCACTGGGGCTGCTGGACGCCGTTCCCAGCGGGCACCTGCCGCGACATCTACCGCGACGCGCAGGGCGCCTACTGGATTTGCCGCGCGTGCGGCACGACCGGCACCCCCGGCCCGAGCAAGTGCAGCCAGATCAGTTCGCAGACGCTCGCGGTCGGATACTGGTGCTCGTAGCCGGGCGCTTGTAAGGTGATACATAGCAGAAGGCGCGGCGCCCCTCTCACGCGGAGGGGCGCCGCGCCTTTATTCCCCCGCCGATGTGATTCTCTCTCCGGCTCCTGTAAAATAGCCGCGTGGAAGAGATTTTCGGCCCCGGCGGCCTCATCGCCCGCGCGCATCCCGATTACGAGTACAGGTCCGGTCAGGTCCAGATGGCCGAGGCCGTACTGCGCGCGTTCGAGGGGCGGCGCCACCTCATCGTCGAGGCCGGCACGGGAACGGGGAAGACTCTGGCCTACCTCGTCCCGGCCATCGCTGCGGCCGTCGCGCGCGGCGGGCGCGTCGTCGTCTCGACTGGCACGAAGAACTTGCAGGAGCAGTTGATGGAGAAAGACATCCCCTTCCTCCAGCGTGTGCTCCCCAAAAAATTCTCGGCCGCGTACATGAAGGGACGCGGGAACTACGTCTGCCTGAGCCGTCTGAAGCGCGCCGAGTTCTCGCCCGTCCTCGACGGGCTCGAAGACGTGAACTACTTCGACGCCGTCCGCCGCTGGTCGCGCGACTCGGAGACGGGCGACCGCGCGGAACTCACGGAACTCCCCGAGAGCCTCTCCTTCTGGCGCCACATCGACGCGCGCTCCGAAATCTGCACGGGGCAGAAGTGCGCCGAGTACGATGCCTGCTACGTCACGCGTATGCGCCAGCGCGCGACCGACGCCGACATCGTCATCGTCAACCATCACCTCTTCTTCGCAGACCTCGCCTTGCGCGGCGGCGAGTACGGGCAGGTCATCCCTGACTACTCGGCGGTCATCTTCGACGAAGCGCATCAGGTCGAGGACGTGGCGGCCGAATACTTCGGCGCGCAGGTCTCGAACTTTCAGGTCGAAGACATCCTGCGCGACTTGCAGATGCTCCCCATCACCGACTCGGGCCTCAACCGCGAGCTGTCGCGCGCCGCGAACCGCGTCGCACGCTTCGGCGAGCAGTTCTGGATGGGCTTCGCGCGCGAGTCGCGCGCCGACGAGGGGCGCTTCCCCATCGTGCCCGGCACCTTCGCGCGCAAGACGAGCGCGGGCGAGATTGAGGCCACGCCGCTCGGCGACGCATACCTCGCGCTCGACGGCGCGCTCCGGCGCATGGAGACGACGCTCGACGTGATGCGCGAGAAGCCGCCCGAGGTCGAGAACCTCCTGCGTCGCCTGCGCGAGACGCGCTTCAATCTCGAATTCATCGTCGCGGGCGACGACCGGCGCTACGTCTACTGGGTCGAGCGGCGCGGGCGCGGGACATTCCTGCGCGCCTCGCCCATCGACGTTTCGACGCTCTTGCAGGAGAAGCTCTTCGACCGCGTCGAGACGGTCGTGCTCACCTCGGCCACGCTCGCGAGCGCGGGCAGCTTCGACTTCATCAAGCAGCGTTTGGGACTCGCGCCCGCGGCGGACGAAGAGGGTGAAGGGGACGGGGCGGGGAAGACAGACGAGCTGGTGGCGAACTCGGGTTACAACTACGAGGAGCAGGCCGTGCTCTACCTGCCGCTGCGGATGCCCGACCCGCGCAGCCCGCAGTGGGCCGAGAGGGCCGCGGCGGAAGTCACGGAGCTTCTGAACATCTCGCAGGGTCGCGCCTTCGTCCTCTCGACATCCCTGAGCGGAATGCGCGCCCTCTACGAGCGCGTCCACAGGGAGGTGGACTTCCCTTGCTTCGTGCAGGGGAGCATGGCGAAGGCGGGGTTGCTCGAAAAGTTCCGCACGACGCCCAACGCCGTGCTCTTCGCCACGGCCAGCTTCTGGCAGGGCGTGGACGTGCGCGGCGAGCAGCTCTCCTGCGTCATTATCGACAAGCTGCCCTTTGCCGTCCCCACCGACCCGGTCGTCGCCGCGCGCCAGCGCTTCATCGAGGAGCAAGGCGGCTCCTCCTTCTACGAGTACAGCGTCCCGCAGGCCATCATCACCTTGAAGCAAGGGTTGGGCCGCCTCATCCGCTCGACCACCGACCGCGGCCTGCTCGCCGTCCTCGACCCGCGGCTGCGCACCGCGGGCTACGGCCGCCTCTTCCTCCAGAGCCTCCCGCCCTGCCGCATCACCTCCGACCTGCGCGAGGCGGCGACGGTGTTTGAGTCGGACGAGACGCCGGTGAGATAATCCTGAAAATTAAAGATACAGAGGCGGAATCGTAAAGACATGGCTGGACAGTTCGAGGTGATGATAGAGCGGAACTTTTCGAGCGCGCACCAGTTGCGCGGGTACAAGGGGAAGTGCGAGAACCTGCACGGGCATAATTACAAGATCGAGATTTATGCGCGCGGGAGCGAGCTGGATCACATCGGCCTGCTGGTCGATTTCGGCGAGCTGAAGGAGGCGGCCGACGAGATTGTCGCCTATCTCGACCACCGCAACATCAACGAGCTGCCGCCCTTCGACGAGGAGCTGAACCCCTCGGCCGAGAACCTCGCCCGCTACATTCTGGAGCGCGTCGCCTCCCGCGTCGGCGACGAGCGCGTCCAAATCTACAAAGTCCGCTGCTTCGAGACGCCGACGAGCGTCGCGACTTATCAGGTGAGCTAATTCAAGGTCTCAGGCTCACAGTTTGTCTCACTGTAATCTTAATTCTACTCGCTCAAGTCCTGACTTCAGCCGCACGAATTGTAATGTTAGCTGCCGGAACTCGGGCTTTAGTCGTTAGCACTTAAACCTTATCGAGTAAAGCTCGAACTTTAACGACCAAAGTTCGAGCTTTACTCGATAGAGTTCAAACGCTACTCGCTAAAACCCGAACTTCAACGACTAAAGTTCGAGCCTTACTCGATAAGGTTCAAACGCTACTCGCTAAAGCTCGAACTTCAGCGAGTAAAGTTCGAGCCTTACTCGGTAAAGTTCAAACGCTGCTCGGTAAAGTTCAAGCTTCAGCGAGTAAAGCTCAAACTTTACTCGCTGAAGCTTGAACTTTAGTCGCTAAGGCTCGAACTGTAGTCATTAAAGCTCAAACTTTAGTCGCTAAAGTTTGAGCTTTAATGGCTGAAGCCTTTAGCCGCTTGAGTCCGAAGATGAAGAGTCGCCCCGCGGAGCTTGATTGTTCCGCGGGGCGACTCTTTAAACCTGAAGTCCTTAGCTCCGAGCCTATGACGCTGTGAGCGCGGGGATGTCGATCTTGTACTTCTTGATTTTGGAATAGAGGCGCGGGCGATAAATCCCGAGGAGATTCGCCGCGGCCTGCTTGTTGCCGCCGGTGCGTTGGAGCGTGCGCTCGATGACGAACTTCTCGATCTCTTCAAGCGTCATGTTGGGCGGCACGTCCCAGCCCGCGCCGGCCGCGGCCTTGTCAGGAAGCGAGCCGTTGTCGAAGGGCAAGTCCACCGGCTCGATCTTGTTGTTCTTGGCGAGCAGGACGGCGCGCTCCAGAACGTTCTGCAACTCGCGGACGTTGCCCGGCCACGCGTGCGAGAAGAGACGCTGGTAGGCGGTCTGCGAGATGCCGCTGATCGAGCGCTGGTACTTGCGCGCGTACATCTTGAGGAAGTGCTCGGCGAGGAGCTGTATGTCCTCGGAGCGTTCGCGCAGGGGCGGCACGTGAATCGTGATGGTCGAGATGCGGTAGAAGAGGTCGTCGCGCAGCGCCCCGTCGCGGATGGCGTCTGCCGGCAGACGGTTCGTCGAGGTGATGAGCCGGAAGTCAACGGGGTAGGTCTTCTCCGAACCGAGCTTGCGGTAGCTGCGCTCCTGCAACACGCGCAGGAGCTTGGGCTGAAGCTCGACCGGCATCTCCGCGATTTCGTCTAAGAGCAGCGAGCCGCCCTCGGCGTGCTGGATGAGCCCGTCCTTGTCGGCGTGCGCGCCGGTGAACGCGCCTTTGGTGTGGCCGAAGAGTTCCGACTCGATGAGTTCTTTCGGGAGCGCGGCACAGTTGACCTTGATGAAGGGCTTCTTGGCGCGCAGAGAGTTGTAGTGGATGGCGTTGGCGATCAGCTCCTTGCCCGTGCCCGACTCGCCGACGATAAGGACGTTGGCGTCCGACTTCGCCACCGACTCGATGGTCTCGTAGATGGTCTGCATCTCCTTCGACGAGCCGATGATGTTGAAGTACTCGGTGCGCGTCGCGAGCCGCTGGCGCATCGTCGTCGTCTGCTCTAAAAGGTCGCGCCGCTCCAGAGCCTTCTCGACCAGCGGCAGCAGCACCTCAAAGTCGAAGGGTTTTTCGAGAAACCAGAACGCCCCGGCCTTCGTCGCCTCGACCGCGCGCTCGACCGTGCCGTAGCCGGTCATGACGATGACCTCGGTCGTCGGGTGCGTGTCCTTGACGTGGCGGAGCACGTCCACGCCGTTCATGTCCTTGTCGGGCAGTTGGAGGTCGCAGACGACGAGGTGATGCCCGTTGCCCTCGAACAGCTCGATGGCCTGCGCGCCGTTGCCCGCGGTGTCCACGGTGAAGCCCTCCTCGACAAGATTCTGCTTGAGCGAGTCGGCCATCATCGGCTCGTCGTCCACCACCAGGATGCGTACTTCCTTACGTTCCACTTCGTCTCCCCTTTGTTGAAAGGATGAATTCGGAACGTTGAACGTCGAACTGTCGGGAAGAGCTGTTTTCAGTTCAGAGTTCAGCGCTCATAAATCAACGTTCTTGCAAATCAACGTTCTTGCAGCGGCAGGCGTGCGCGGATGCGTCCGCCCTCGCTTGAGATTTCGCCGCCGTGTGCGCGCACGATCTTCGCCGCCAGGGCCATCCGCAGGCCCGCCGCGCCCGCGAGACTCCGGAACGGGTCTTCTTCTTCTTCGCCGTCCGCGTCCGCCGCCCCGCTCTGCCACTCGACGACCGCCTCGCCGAGGCCGTCTCCGCTGAGCCTTACGTGTCGCGGGCCGGCGTCGTTCGGGGCCGCGCCGCTTTCGCCGAAAGCGCCCGCGGTGATATTCTTCAGCGCCTCCGCCAGCAGTACAGGGTCGAAGTCGCCCTCGAACGGGCCGCCGTCGGCCTCCACCGAAGCGCCGTCGGCCGAGTCCTGTAGGAGGCGGGCCAAGTCAGTGCCCGGCTTCGTGCGCAGCTCCAACGCGCGCCCGAAGCGCACGAGCACGGTCATGTCGGCCGCTGCGCGTTCGAGCCCCGAGATCAGTTTCGCCAGCGTCTCCTGCTCGTCCGCCGGCCGCTCGGCGCGCTCCATGCGCTTGCGCAGGAACGTGGCATAGAGTTTGAGACCGTTCAACTGATTTTTGAGGTCGTGAACGATCTGCACGGACGCACTTCCGAGGTCGCGCAGCGTCTCAGCGTCTTGTAATTCGGTTTTTAAGGGCTTCATGCCACCAATTCGGCCTTCTGTCGGGAAGAGTCAGGTGGAACGGAAGGCGTCGAGTGCGCTTGGGTCATGTACTAATTAAACCCAAGTCCCGTTGTTTTTTGTGTCGCGTTTCGATGCGCATCTTAACAAAAAAATTGAGTGTTTGCTAGTCGTACGTGGGGCGAAAGGGATGGGTGTTCTAACGGTGGACGGCGTTCAGGAGGCACAGGGCAGCATGAAGGAAGCAGGGGACTCGCGTCCCGTCGTCCTCGTGGTCGAGGATTTCGAGGATAACCGCTTCATGATGAGGCGTTTACTGGAAATGAGCGGCTATCAGGTGGTCGAGGCGGTCAACGGCAATCAGGCCGTCGAGCGTGCCGCCAGCGACGAGCCCGACATCATCCTGATGGACTTGAGCCTACCGCAACTCGACGGACTGGCCGCCACGCGCCGCATACGCGCGCAGGAGAACTCGCGCCGCGTGCCCATCGTCGCCGTCTCCGCTCACGACTCGGCCGACTTCCACGCCGAGGCGCTCGCCGCCGGCTGCAACGAGTACGTCACCAAACCCATCGACTTCGACCAGCTCGTCCAACTCCTCGACCGCCTGACGGCGAAATGAGAGGCGGCCGGCGGCGATTTGAAAGCCTTGCCGGAGAACATAGAAGATTCTGCTTCTACGGAGTCTGGTAGTAAGTGATGACAGACTTGATGTACAAACATCTCGCTCCTCCGAAACGGAAACATTTCAACAGATTTTCAGAAGCTCAGGTTTTACTTCAGGCGAACGCTTCGTGAACACCAAAGTCGAACGCTTAAAACTAAATTCGGACATTCAAAAACGGCAGGCTTTAAGCTAAAAGCCGACTGCTGAATGCTGAAAGCTTCACACATGCCCCGTCGGTTCTCTTCACTCTTCCGGCAACATCTAGACCCCTTCACGCGCGCGTGGGCCGACGAGGTCTACGCCGACCGGCGCACAGACCTTGCGACCCTGCTCACTTTCCGCGAGCTTGTCGAGCATGTCCCCGAGGTGCTCGAAGAGTTGGGCGGGCTGCTCGACGAGCGTGCGGACGCCGAGGAACTGTGTGAGGGGGCGCGCCGTCTGCGCGTCTACGCGCGGGTGCGGTTTCAGCAGGGCGTGCTCATCGACGAAGTGGCACGCGAGTTGATGCTTTTACGGGGGACTTTATACGAGTTTCTCTGGCAGGAGGCGCGCGGGCCGGCGGATGAGGACGCGCGCGTGTTACGCGACGCGCTGCGGCGCGTGGAGATTTTTTTCGACGAGCTGGTCGCCGAGACCATCCTCGTCTACGCGTCGAGCCTACGCCCCGTCGTCCCGACACGCGGGTCGGTCTGGCCGCCGCCGCGCAGGCGCCGCCAGCCTTGAATCTTCGTGCGGGAAGGTGAACGGACTTTGACGTTTAAGAGGCGGCAGGGCTCTCTCAACATACGAACCAAGCTCCTCCTCATGCTGGCGGTGCTGTCACTGCCCCTGCTCATCGTCGGGCTCTATCAACTCTACAGCTACCGGGCTTCGCTCAACGACCAGTCGGCGGCCGTCGCGCGCGCCGAGGCCGACGCCGCGGCCGGCGCCCTCGAATCGTGGATCGAAACGCACACGGGCCGGGCCGCAGACTCGCAGACGCTCACGGCGGCCGAGTCGCGCGAACTGTTCACGCGCCTGACGCGGCGCGCGCGGCTGGGTGCAGAGGCGGCCGTCGCCGTCTACGACGCGCAGGGTCGTCCCGTGGCTTTGGGGATCGGGGCGCCGGCGCCGGCGCCGTTCAGCCTGCCGGCGCGGGCGCGTCAAGAGCTTTGGAGCGACGGCGTGAGCCGCGTGACGGTCGTCACACGCACGCAGCCGACGGGTTGGAGCGTGGTGGCGGGCGTGCCCGCGCCGGAGGGGACTCCGGGCGGCGGCTCGCTCTTACTGCTCGCGGTGGCGTGGGTCATCACACTCGCCGCCTCGTCTCTGCTCGCCGTGTGGGCGGTCGGGCGGTTTACAAGACCGATTACGAGTCTGGTCACTTCGGCATCCGCGTTGGGCGAGGGGCGTCTGGGGGCGCGCGCGCGGGTCGAGACGGGTGATGAGGTCGGCACGCTCGCGCAGAGCTTCAACGCGATGGCCGAGAGCCTTGAGGGGAAGTTCGAGGCCGTCAAGCAGCAGAGCGCGTTTATCGGCGAGGTGCTCGACAGTTTGCCGCTGGGCGTCGTCGTCCTCGACGCGAAGCTCTACGTGCGGAAGGTCAACGCGGCCTTCGCACGGATAACGAACCGTCCGGTCGGGGAGTTGACGGGTCGCGCGCTCTACGACGCGGCCGCGGGACTCTCGGGGCTGAGCGAGGTGGTCGAGGACGTGCGCCGCACGCGCCGCGCGTTCGTCAACTACGGACTGCCGCTCAGGCTCACCGCCTTGAATGATGAGAGTGCTGCGGTCGGAAATGTGTTGGCGGATGGCTCCGACGGCCAGAAGTTCTGGGACGTGACCATCTGGCCGGTGACGGAACAAACGGAGGGGCGCGGCGATCTAATCCTCATCCTGTCGGAGGTGTCGAAGCGCGTGCGCGCCGAGCGCCTGGCGACCGCGGCCTTCGCCGCCGAGAAGGCGCGTGCGGCGGAACTTGCCAGCGTCATCAACCAGATGGACGAGGGCGTCGTCATCGTCGATAGCGGCGGGCGCTACCGTCTCAACACCTCGGCCGCGCGCATGCTGGGCAGGGGCGCAGGCGAGTTCGGCGGCGGCGTCAAGGCCCTGATCGTTGACATGACTCTGCGCGACGCTAATGGGCGCGTGCTCGCGCCGGGGGAGACGCCTTTGTGCCGCGCGTTCGATGGCGGCGAGCACGTCTCGGCCGAGCATTACAAGATCGTCCGGCCGGACGGCGGGGAGCGCGTGCTCTCGGTAAGCGCGACGCCTCTGCGCAGCGAGGGCGGACGCGCGGAGGGCGTCGTCGCGGTCTTCCGGGACATCACGGAGGGTGTGCGCAAGCACGAAGAGCTGTCGGCCGCCTACGACCGTCTGCGCGAGCACGACCGTCTGAAGTCGGCCTTCGTCGCCAACATGAGCCACGAGCTGCGGACGCCCCTGAACGTCATCATTGGCCTCTGCCAGTTGCTCGCGCGCGACGCGGGTCAGCCGCTCGCGCCCTTGCAGGCCGACGCCATCGGGCGCATGGAGCGCAACGGGCGCGCGCTGCTTGAGATGGTCAACGACATGCTCGAATACTCGCGCCTGGAGTCGGGGCGCTCGGCGCTCCATCTCGAACGCATCGCGCCCGCCGAGGTCATCGAGTCGGTGGCGCGCGGGTTCGAGACGGAGGCGCGCGAGAAGAATATAAGCCTGACGGTCGAGGTCTCGCCCGAGATTGGCGAGGTGAGCACCGACCGCCGGAAGTTGACGCAGGTCGTGTCGTGCCTCGTCTCGAACGCGCTGAAGTTCACGTCGGCCGGGGGCGTGAGGGTGAGCGCGGGCGCCGCGGGCGACGACCGGTGGTATATTGAGGTCACCGACACCGGGATCGGGATTTCGAGCGACGCGCTGGCCTACATCTTCGACGGCTTCCGGCAGGTGGACGACCGGCTGACGCGCTCGTACAACGGCGTCGGGTTGGGCCTCGCGATCACGCGCCGCATCGTCGAGCTGCTCGGCGGCGAGATCAACGTCGAGAGCCGGCAGAACGAGGGCAGCCGCTTCCGCATCATCTGGCCGCGCGAGGCGCACCCGCGCACCGGCACCGGCTCGCTCGTCGGGCCGCGCGCGCAGACGGAAGAGCCATCGCGCCGCCTGCGCGCAGTTTGAGAGGAAGTCACATGGACGAGCAGGAGAAAGCAATTGTGACGACACCGACCGCGGCGCCGAGCCCAGTGCCGATGGCCAGTTTCGGCGAGCGGCGGGTGGAGCGCGACAAGTCTCATCTGGTGATTTACGCGGGGGTGGCGGTGCTCGCGCTGCTGCTCGTCGGCGGGCTCGCGTACCTTGCGACGCGGCCGACGCAGAAGCCGGGCGAAGAGAGACTCGCAAATGCCATCCGCCCCGGCGCGCCGGACTGGCCCGGCAATAAGCTGGTCGTGGACTTCGACCCGGACGAGAACGCGACCATCGGCGCCAACGCCCTCGGCAACTACGTCGTGACGATGAAGCCGACGGTGCGCAACTTCACGGGGCGCACCGTCAACGGGCTTGAGTTCCACGCCGCGGGCTTAGACCTCAAGGGCAACGTCATCCGCGAGCGCACCTACGTCACCGAGGAGGAGATCGAGATGAACAAGACCGCCTCGCCCGCCATCGGCCTCAATTTCCCCTCCGACAACCGCCCCGCGCAGTTAAAGCTTGAGTTGACGGGCGTCCGATTCAAATAAGCATTTGTGGCAGAAGCCCGACCGTCAGGGAGGGCGTTGATGAAGCGCGGAAAGAGGGTTGATGAAAGACACGCGGTCTTTCATCAACCCTCTTTCCTTTGTCAGACCTACGTCCTCCCTGACGGTCGGGCTTCTGTCTGTTACTTCTCGTTCACGAACAGTTCTTCCAAAGGATTGCCGACCGGCTGGACGGCGACGAGGCGTGCGCCGGAGGCGCGGACGGCGCGGAGCACTTCGTCCACTTCGGCTTCGGTGGGGACTTCGACGCGTGCGCCGCCTGGGGTGGTCGTCAGGCGCGCGGAGCCGAGGGGCGCGAGCGCGGCTTCGAGGCGGGAGGAGTCTTCCGTCGAGACGACGACCTCCATCGGCCGCGCGCCGCCCGCGCCGCGCAACTCTTCGAGGCGGCCGATGTGCGCGAGCCGCCCCTTGCGCAGCACGGCCGCGCGGTCGCAGAGCACTTCAATGTCGGAGAGGATGTGCGAGCACATGAAGACGGTCGTGTTCGTCGTGCGCAGTGACGCGATGAGGTCGCGCACCTCGCGGCGGCCGACGGGGTCGAGCCCGGACATCGGCTCGTCGAGGAAGACGACCGCCGGGTCGTTCACGAGCGCCTGCGCGAGCCCGACGCGCTGCAACATCCCCTTCGAGAATTTACGCAACTGCTTGTCCCACGACTTCTCGTCGAGACGCACGCGCGCGAGGAGGTCGGCGGCGCGGCGCTTGCGCTCGGCAGCGCGGTAGCCGAACAGCTCGGCGCAGTATTCCAGAAGCTCGCGCGCCGTCAGATAGTCGTAGAAGTAAGGATGCTCGGGCAGGTAGCCGATGTCGGCGTGCATCGAGGTCTCGCCGATGTCGCGGCCGAGGATGAGCGCGCCTCCGGAGGTTGGATACATCAGGCGCATGAGGAGCTTGAGCGTCGTCGTCTTGCCCGCGCCGTTGGCTCCGAGGAAGCCGAAGATTTCGCCGCGTCCCACCGTGAGGGAGAGCCCGTCGAGCGCGCGCACCTTGCGCTTGCGCAGGAAGCCGACCTCGTAGTCCTTCGTCAATTTGTCGATTTCGACAGCCGGTGTCATCACTTCGAGTCCTCGCCTGCTACTTCGTAGGAATTTTCGAGCCCTCGCCCAAATTCACGTCGCACGCCGCGGCGTCGAGCACGTAAGGCACGTCGGAGGGGTCGAGCGGCGTGCCCGCGGCCGTCAACCTGAGCCGCGCCGTGCGGAGTTGTGGGGCGACCTCGCGCCAGTCGGCCGGGCAGCGCCCGGCGCGGTTGCGGAAGTCGGCGAGGACCCGACGTATCCGGTCGCGCTCTTCGAGCGAATCGAGCTGCGCCAGACGCGTGACGGCGAGCGACCTCACATTCTCGTCCCCGGCGCCCTCGTACATCCGCTTATACATCTCGCGCGCGACGGCGCGGCTCCCGCCCTCTGCGTTCATCTGCGCGGCCATGACGCGCATCCACGCGGGCGCCCCGGGCCGGTCGGCCCCTGCCTCGTACGCCTCGCTCGCCGCCTGGAAGTGGCCCGCCTGCCAGCGTATGTAGCCGAGGTGCTGGTAGAGACGCCACTCCTGCGGGTTCTCGCGGATGCCGCGCTCGACGAGGCGGACGGCCGCCTCATGATCTATCGACGGCAGGACGACCGCGCCGAACTCGTAGGCCGCCATGAACTGCGGGTCGAGCGCCGTCGTCTGTTCGAGCAGAGCGCCGAGGTTGCGGATGTCGAGCGGGCGCATGTCGTCGAGCGTGAACTCGCCCTTGTACGCCCCGACCTTGCGCCCGACGTACTGAAGCGAGCGCAGCCAGTACCAATCGGCCGCCACGCCGTTGAAGGCGAGACTCATGCGGCGCGCCGTCTCCGGCTTGACGTACAACTCCTCGTACGCGGCGAAGGGGTCTTCCGGCCGTCGGTGTGCGTCGAGCCAGCGCGCGAGCGCGGTGGTCTGGACGAGCCCGAGAAGGACGACGAGCGCGAGGAGGGCGTCGCGCGCGCGACTGCTGCGCGACGCCTCCGCGCGCGAGGCCGCGAACTCATCGGACGAGCCCGTTGCTGTCCTCTCTTCCGTCGGGTTCATTTGAAGTTGCGCCGCTTGAAGACGAGCGTCGAGGCCGCCAGCAGCACGGCGCTGTAGACGAGCCCGTAGAGCACTGCGACGAAGAAGTCGGGCGCGGCGGGCGTCCGCCCGTGCGCGGCGGCCGTAATGTATGAGAAGTGCGAGAGGTTCGGCAGAAGGTAGTAGAGCGCCCCGAAGAGGAGGCCCGCCGCGCCCGACCCCGTGGACGCTGACAGCCCTTTCAGCTCTGCGCTGAAGTGGCCGATGACGAAGACGAAGAAGGTGAGCAGCGCCGACAGCGCCGGCGTCGAGAACGACGAGAAGAGGAGCGCGACGGCGACCACGATCATCAGCTCAACGTAGATGAGCGCGACCGCCGGCCAGACGGTCAGCACGAGCGGATGCCAACCGCGGTTCACGTAGAGGAGCGCGAGCGATACGCCCGCACCCATCACGGCGACGTTGACCGCGAGCGTCAGGCAGAGGCCGAGATACTTGCCCAGCAGGAACTCGCCGCGCCCGACCGGCTTCGAGAAAATGGCGTAGATGGTGCGCCGCTCGATCTCTTTGTAGACGAGCCCGACGCCGACGAAGATGGAGATAAAGACGCCGAACAGGAGCGCGGCCGAGAGCCCCATGTCCACGATGATCTTCAGCTCCTGCGCCGCCGACAGCTCGCCGAGGAAGACGGCCGCGCCCGTCAGGATGAGCACGAAGAGGACGAGGTTGTAGAGCACGCGGTCGCGCACAGCCTCGCGGAAGGTGTTGCGCGTGATGGCCGTGACCCGCGCGGCCGTGCCCGACCTCTGTGAGTCGGCGTGCGCGCCGTCGGCCATCTCATTCGCGGCCGGTTCGGACTTCAGTGCGGCGATCTCTTGCGGCATCGTGAGTCTGTCTGCTGTTCATTGGAGCCAGTTGGAACGCGCGCGCGCGCGCCAGCCCGTGTTGACGGCCGCGGGGAAGCGCCGCTCGTTCTCCTTGAGCACGGCGAAGAGGGCCTCTTCCGGTTGCAGCTCGCCCGGCACGGAGTAGGTCTTGGGGTCGCGCCTCGCGGCCACGACGGCGGCGTCGATGTCGTCGTCGATCAGCACGCGCCAGCCCCGCGCCACACGCGAGTCTAGCAGGAGGGCGGCCGCCATTTCCAACTCTGACTCGGCCGCGCGGTTCAGACGCGCGAGCGACGCGGCGTGCCGCGCGCGCAGGAAGACCGAGCGCGGGAAGACGCGCACGGCCTCGGCCAGCGTGCGTTCGGAGGCCGCCTCGTCGCCCGAGTTCGACTCGGCGCCAGCGAGGTAGGCGTAGCAGGTCGAGGCGTTGAAGCCGCGCTCGACGCCGTAGCGCAGATGCGGCACGGCCTCGCGCTCGCGCCCGCCGTGGAAGAGCCAGACGCCGAACTGGTAGTGCGTCGCAGGGTTCAGCGGGTTGACCTTGAGCGCCGAGCGGTAGTGCGCTTCGGCGTCGCCGCCCGACTGCGCCGCAGCGATCAGTTGGACGCTCGTTGCCTGCAAGGTCATCACGCAGGCGACGAGCAGCGATAGCGCGAGGCCGACCGCGGGGGCCGGACGCAGGAGGGCGGGGAAGAGTCGCCGCGGCGCGCGCCCGTCAGCGTAGGCGGTCGTTTCGTCACGCTGCGCTTCATCAATCTTCGTCCGCGCCGAGAAGCGCGTCACGATGGCCGCGGCGAAGAAGAAGACGAGGCCGCTCCCCATCCAGCGGAAGGAGACGGCGCTTGCGCCGGAGCTGAGGGCGAAGACCGCGAGGCTCGCAACGGCGCCGGGCACGAGCGGCCCGCGCGAACTCCTGAGCGCGCGCCAGGCCGACCACACGAGCACTGCGCAGAAGGCGACGAAGAGCAGGAACCCGGCCGCGCCCAGCTCTGCGAAGATTTGCAGATACTCGTTGTGCGCGCCGGCGTTGAGGTAGCCCTCGTTGATGCCGTTGAGCGTCGAATCGGGGCGGCGCTCGGCGAAGGCCGCGCGCGCCTCCGGCAGGCGCGTACTGAAGTTGCCCGCGCCGACGCCCGCGAGCGGGTGCGCGCGCCACAGCTCGAAGGCCGCGCCCCAGTAGAGGAAACGTGCGCGCGCGTTCAAGTCGTCGGCCGAGGTCGCGCCGAGTCGTGTCAGGACGGGGCTGTGCTTACTCTGCTCGAAGGGCGTGGGCGCGTACTGCGAGGCAAGGCACGCGGCGAAGGCGAGGACGAGCAGGGCCACGCGCAAAGGTGTGCGCGGCCTGAACCGACGCGTGGAGAGCATCGACGCGGCAAGGACGAGGAGCCCGCAGCTCACGGCGATGAAGGAGGAGCGCTCTGCTATCTGAAGCACCGACAGCCACGCGAGGACGGACGCCGTCCCTGCGAGCAGTGCGGCACGTCGCCTCTTCTCGCACAGCGCCAGCGCCGCGAAGAGCGGGACGCAGACGGCCAGAGGCTCGCCCAGCCCGTTCTGCCGCAGCAGAGAGTTGTTCGAGCCGAGGTGGCCGACGACGCTGGCCGCGCTCATGACAACGACGGCCGCACCGAGCAGCGCGAGCGCCGCGCGCAGGACGCGGCGGCTCTTGTAAGCGCGCGCGAGCAGCAGGAAGAGGAGCAGATAGGCGACCCACGAGAGCGCGTAGTGCGCCGCGGCAAAGAGGTTCGTCGCCCAGCACACGGACGCCGCGCTCCACGCGACGAAGGCCGCGAGGAGCGCGGATGAGAGTCCGGCCGGCGAAAAGGTCGCCGCGGTCTTGCAGAGGTCGGAGGCCGCGCGGGACGCGGCGGCGCGCCGCAGGAGCAGCGCGAAGGTGAGCGAGAGGAGGGCGGCGACGGCCAACTCCTGCCGCCAGTTGAAGCCGCCGTTGGCGGGCCTCGTCAGTCCGGGCACGAACGGCGTGAGGAGGGCCAGCGGCCAGAGGACTGCGACGAGCCGGAGTGGCTCGTCCTTTAACATGAGCGCGAAGCGAAACATACTCGGTCGCTTGTTCGTGTCTGTGGTCGGGCGGGGTCAGTCCTACCCACTTGAGGGCGGAGCGCGCCCCTCGCGCGGCGACTCAGTTGTTAAAGGGCACGCCGCCGGTGGTCGTGGTGGGCGGCAGGGCAACTGCGAGCGGGTGCTGGTAGATGACGCCGGGCGTGTCCGAAGAGAAGTTGCGTGAGCCGGTGTTGACCGTCGCCGGGGCCGCTCCCACGCAGAAGTCCGTGTCGGACGCCGAGGTGATGACGCTGTAGATGAAGCCGTTCCGCGCCTTGTCGACGACGGTGGCGGCGCCGACCGTCGCATCAACGAGCTTCACCGCCACCAGCCCGTCCAGGCTGGTGAACTTTGTGCCGCTGCCGTAGGTCGCGCGGTACGCCTCTTCGGCGCTGGTGAGGGTGCGCACCATCGAGACGGCCGCGGCCTCGTTGGCGGCGCGGCGGGAGGCGAGGAGGTTGGGGATGGCGATGGCGGCGATGATGCCGATAATCGCGACGACGATCAACAGCTCGATGAGCGAGAAGCCGCCCGAGCGGCCGTGCTCAGGCGAGAGGCCGCGCGCGGCGTTGTGGGTCAAGGATAGGTGCTGTTCTTTGGCTCGCATCTTCGGAACCTCTTGTAGGGCGTGGGGCGCGCCCGGTCATATACTTCAGGCCGGTTCGGGCTGCGTACGACGTGTCGGCCCCGAGCCCTTAAGCGGAAACGGGGGGTGTGGTCGTTAGAACCGCACCCCCCGCCGCGTGGTTGGAGAAGACTCCTCGTCCTAGTTGCCGATGGGGTCGCCAGACAGGGTGTCGTAGTCGAGTGTCCCGGCGGGGCTGTCGTCGCCCGGCAGCGCGTAGATGATACCGGCCTCGTCGGAAGCGAAGTTGCGGGTGCCGCAGGTGTCGCTCGTGCGAGCCGCGCCCGAAGCGAAGCCGCCGGCGCCGGCGCCGTCGTCGATGCCGAAGAAGTAGCAGCTCTTCGGCGCGGTGGCGGACGAGTCGGCGATCTGCGCGTCAACCAGCTTGCTGGTCTTCAGGGCGACCATGTCGCCGTACGAGCCGTTGCCGAACGTCGAGGAGTAGGTGCTCTGGGCCGTGCCGAGGGTGCGCAGGGCCGAGATCGCGGACGCCTCGTTGGCGGCGCGGCGGGAGGCAAGGAGGTTGGGGATGGCGATGGCGGCGATGATGCCGATAATCGCGACGACGATCAACAGCTCGATGAGCGAGAAGCCCTTCTGGCCTTTGTTCTTTTGCATCTCTTTAACGGTGCTCCTTAGGAGAAAGTTGTTCTGAGTGAAGATTTGTTCTCGCGCCGTCGGCCATCGTCTCAGGGTTACGCGCCGTTCGGGCGACTTCGGACGGCGGTTCCTAAAACAAGGCTCGTGCCACGACCGGCTCCGCCGCGCTTCCAAAGGATTTGCCCGCATTTCGCGTGGAAATTTGCAATCGGCCCGCACCCTCACACCCCCGCCGAGAGTGACGCAGCGCGGGCGGGTAACAAAAATCGTCAGCCCTCCGCTGCCGTAAATTGACAGCCGTGTAAGTAGGAAAGAGTTGTGAGGAATTCCAGAAAAACCGCGCGGCCTGTTCCAGAAATGACGACCGGCTCAGCCCGCGGATTCGCCGCGGCTGGCGGCGTCGGAGCGGAGCTGGGCAGTCATGCTGCGGATGCCGTGCTTGTCGAGGAGGTGGCGCAGGGAGCGCACCGAGAGGTGGAGGATTTCGGCCGCGCGCGTCTGGTTGCCGCCCGTGCGGCGCAGGGCTTCGAGGAGGTATGTCTTCTCAAGGTGTTCGAGGTGCGCGACGAGGTTCAAGCCCTCTTCGGGGAGGCCCGACTCCGAGGGGCTGACCGTGGCCGGGTTGTAGTTGCTCACCGACTGCGGGAGCGACTCGGGCTGGATGGTGTCGGTGCGTTCGAGCGCGACGGCGCGCTCGATGGTGTGCTCAAGCTCGCGGACGTTGCCGTGCCAGGCGTAGGCTTCGAGCAGCTCTTTCACGCGCTCCGAGACGTGTAAGCTCCTCCCCGTCTGCCGGCAGAATTTCTCGACGAAGTGCTCGACCAACTCGGGGATGTCCTCGCGCCGCTCGCGCAGCGGGGGCAGCTCGATGGGGATGACCGAGACGCGGTAGAAGAGGTCTTCGCGGAAGCTGCTCTGCTTGACCATCGCCGCGAGGTCACGGTTCGTGGCCGCGATGACGCGCGTGTCCACGCTTGTCTCCTCGTGCGCGCCGACGGGGCGAACCTTGCGCTCCTGCAAGACGCGGAGGAGTTTAACCTGCATCGTGGGCGACATCTCGCCGATCTCATCGAGGAAGATGGTTCCCTTGTCGGCTGCCTCGAAGAGCCCCTTGCGGTTGGCGGTCGCGCCGGTGAAGGCGCCGCGCGTGTAGCCGAAGAGTTCGGATTCGAGCAGCGTCTCGGTGAAGGCGCCGCAGTTGATCGGCATGAAGGGCTTGTCCACGCGAGGGCTTAGGTTGTGGATGGCGCGCGCCACCATCTCCTTGCCCGTCCCACTCTCGCCGGTGATGAGGATGGTGGACTGCACCTGCGCCACGGTCTCGATCATCTGATAGACGGCCTGCATCTTCTGCGAGTGGCCGATGATCTGGTCGAGGCGGCCACGCTCGCGCTGCGCGCGGCGGAAAGCGCGGTTCTCCTGAAGGAGCCGGAAACGTTCGAGCGCCTTCTCGACGATGAGCTTCAGCTCGTCCACGTCGAAGGGCTTCTGGATGAAGTCGTCGGCGCCGAGCTTGAAAGCCTCGCGGGCGGTCTCGACGGTGGCGAAGGCGGTCATCATCACGACGGCCGTGTCGGGCAGGAACTCGCGCAGGCGGCGCAAAAGCTCGATGCCGTTCATGTCCGGCATCTTCACGTCCGAGACGATAAGGTCGGCCGGCGCCTGGCGCAGAAGCTCCAGAGCCTTCGTGCCGTTCTCGGCCGTGCGCACCGCGTGTCCCGCGCGCCCGAAGACGTGCGACAGAAGCTGCCGCATCCCCGGCTCGTCGTCAACAATCAGAAGGTTCGCCATAGTCTCTAATATAGAACCTAGCTCTGTTTGGCAGGTAGTTCTATCGTGATGGTCGTTCCGTGCCCTTCGCGACTGCGGACGTTGATTGTACCACCGTGGTCGCGGATTATCTGGTAGACGATGGAGAGGCCGAGCCCCGTCCCGCCGGTCGTCGAGGAGGAGAAGGGCTCGAAGAGTCTTTCGACCTGCGCGGGCGTCATGCCGCGCCCCGTGTCTGCGAAGGTGATGCGGACGCTGCCCGGGGCCGTGCGCCGCATCTCGGCGCGCAGCGTCCCGCCGTCGGGCATCGCCTTCAGGGCGTTGCGCGTCAGGTTCCAGAAGACCTGCCGGACGCCCTCCACGTCGGCCAACGCCAGCAGAGGCTCGTCGGACAAGTCCTCTTCGAGCCGGTGCCCGTCGAGCAACTCCGGGCTATGGCGCAGGAGCGCGAAGGTCTCGCGCAGGGGCTCGCGCAGGTCATACTCGGCGAGCGAGAACTTGCGCGGGCGCGCGTAGGTCAGGAAGTCTGTGATGATGCGGTTGAGGCGGTCGGACTCGCTCAGGACGATGTCCATCAGCTCGCGCTGCGGCGCGTCGGCCTCAAGCTCCGAGCGCAGCACTTGTATCGAGCCGCGCATCGCCGCCAGAGGGTTCCGTATCTCGTGCGCGATGCCGGCGGCGACTCGGCCCACGGCCGACAGGCGCTCCTGCCGCCGCGAGGTCTCCTCCATCGAGCGGATGTCGGTCAGGTCCTGGAAGGTGATGACGAGCCCCGTCGTCTCCCCCCTCTCGGAATAGAGCGGCGAGATGTTGTAGCCGAGCTTGATGAGGAAGCCCTCGGGCGTCAGGCATTCGGCCTCGTAGCGCGGGCTCGTGTGCCCCTCGGCCGCCGAGCGCAGAGACTCGTCGATGCGCCCCGCCAAGTCGCCGAACAGGATCGACACGTCCTGCCCGCGCAGGTCTGCGGCCGCGTAGCCCGTCATCTCCTCGGCCGCGCGGTTCACGGTGTAGACCCGCCGCTCCAGGTCGGTCGTGATTACGCCCGAGCGGATGGACTCGACAATGCGCTCGTGCAGCGCGCGCAGGGAGACGAGCGCGTGCGTCGCCTCGCGCATCTGCACCTCGGAGAGCGTCTGTCCCGCGGCGAGCCGCGCCGCCAGCAGCCCGACGACGAGGAAGGCCACGACGTTCAGCCCCGTGGCCTGTGCGACCTCCGCCAGCGAAGCCGCCGTCAGACCGCGCCCGCCGCCGAACCACCCGGCGGTCAGCCCCAGCATCGTCGCCGTGTAGAGTGTCGCGCACCCGACGGCCGTCACCAGTGCCCCGCGCGCGCCGAGGAAGACGCTCGCCGCCGAGATGACGAGGATGTAGAGCGCCGTGTAGGGCGAGTAGAGGTTGCCCGTTACCCAGACGAGCCACGTCACGAGCAGCGCGTCGAGCGCGAACTGCGCCCCGGCCTGCGCCAGCAGAGGAATGCGCGTGAACCGCAGCGCCAGCGCATAGGCGGCCGAAAGCCCCAGAACCACGAAGGCGAAGGGTAGAGCGCTGCCGAGCCTGTGCGTCGCCTGCGCGCCCGGCGTCAGCCCGCTCGTCCAAAGCACGCTGACGCCGAAGAGGAGCCCAGCCACCAAAAGCCGCCCCGCGATGAGCCTCCAGACCCAGACGGTCTGTAGACCGGTCTCGCCGCCGGCGGCCGTCCTCTCCTCACGTGCCCTCATGGCGCCAAGACTAGCATAAAAGCCGCGCCGTCCCTGATTTTTGTCCCCACCCCTGTCGAACCCATGTAAAACGCAGTCTTACACCATTTCCCCAGAAATTAAAGGACATTGATACAGCAATGTGTTATCATGCCAAAGAATTTGCAATATTTTAACATGGTTTATTAACTACTTGATAACAAAGGGGTTGACAGCACGCCTGGCTTCGGTTAAGCTACGCCCGGACTAAAGCTTCATCCGAAGTGTCTGAGGCCGCGGTCACCTGTCTATCTTTATCCTCTAAGCACACAGCTGCATATAAGAAGTAGAAGACAGGCACGTCCGCGACTCAACGCAGGCAATCATGGAGTTAAGTCTCCACTCTCGATCAAGTTTACGGAGGACAACGTGAAAAAAGCTTATATCTCCCCTGTGACATCCTTGCTCATGTCACTCTCCCTCGCGCTTGGGATTCTTGTTAGCGACCTGCGCGGCTACAGACTCCTTAACAGCGCACACGCGCAGGAGAACAGCCCCTGCGTAGCTCAGGACTACGATGAGACGGTCACCAGCGACACGGTGAACATTCAGGACGGCATCATCCTGAGTGGCATTACCGTTCAAAACGTCAACGTTAACGGCAGCATCGTTGACCAGGCTGTGATCGCCGACAACGTACAGATCAGCGATGTCACGGTCGTCGGCACGACCGGCGTCGTCTACAACGAAAACGGGCTTGACAACGGGCCGAACGGCGTCCTCGTCGGCAGCGGCAGCCCCTGCCGGTACGGCGTTCTCGTCGGCAGCGGCGGCCCGGGCACGGGCAGCGCCCCGGGCACGGGTCCCTACGGCGTTCTCGTCGGCAGCGGCAGTCCGGCCCCGGGCCTCCACGGCGTCCTCGTGGGCAGCGGCGGCCCGGGTGGTGGCCCGAGCCTCCACGGCGTTCTCGTCGGCAGCGGCGGCCCGGGCTCGACCCCGACCCTGTCCGGCGTGACCGGCACCGCCAGCGGGGCGGCCGTCGGCGGCATGCTGACGGGCGACAACATCACGATCACCGACGGCGTCATCAGCGGCCAGAACCTCCTGCTTAGCGGCGCGACCTTACAATGACGGTTCCATCAGCGGCACCATCACGTCGATCATGATCACGCCGGCCAACTAACCCGCGTCGTTCCGGGTGCGTACCGAGGTCAAGCGGGCGGTGGGTGCGTCTGAACATTCAGACGCACCCGCCGCCCCTCAAGCTTCCAGGGCTCTTACACGCGGTGAGACCGGGGCCGCGGCGCGGCTTTCCTCTGACGCTCGCACGCGCTGCGCCACTTTGACTGCGGCAGTCACAGCCACTAAACTTGTACGCAATGCCGGTGCGCCTCACCGCGCAGGCCCTTGCCCCCTCGCAGTGCTTCGCCAGAAATCGATGGACACCAAGCAGTGGCTAGAGTATTACGTCCGGTCTGTCATCGCGCTCGCCGCGATCCTGCTCGGGCTCTGCCTGACGACGATGTCCTTCGCGCAGCTCGACCGGAAGTTCTTCCTGTTGGCGGCGGTAACCATCTTCCTGAGCCCGCGGGTCGAGATACAGATTCCACACTCGGGCGGCGGGCACATCACCGTCTCGGACACCTTCATCTTCCTGACGATGCTGCTCTACGGCGGCGGGCCGGCGACGGTGCTGGCCGCCGTCGAGAGCGCGTACTCCTCATTCCGTTTCGGCATCAGGAAGAAGGAGATCGCCTTCAACAGCGCGCAGATGTTGACCTCGACCTTCCTCACGGCGACGGTGATGGGTCTCATCTTCGGGCCGCCCGAGGCCCTGCCCCGGAGCGGGAACCTCGGGGTGTTCCTCTCCGCCATCTGCATCATGGCGGTCGTGCAGTACCTGACGAACTCCTGGCTCGCCGCGGTCTACACGGCCTTCAGGCGGGGGCAGGGCGTGGCGCAGATTTGGAGCCGCTACTACCTCTGGTCGTCGATCACGCACCTCGCGGGGGCGTCGGCCGCGGGCCTCATCTCTCGCGTGGTCGTCAACTCCAGCTACTACTACGTCCTGCTGACCGCGCCGATCATCGTCATTATCTACCTGACCTACCGCACCTACATTAAGAGCGTCGAGGCGTCCGCCTCGCAGGCCGAGCAGGCTGAGCGCGAGCGTATGCGCGAGCACTACGCGCAGATGGAGAAGCTCTCGGCGCTCGGGGAACTCGCCTCGGGCGTGGCGCACAACTTCAACAACACGCTGACGGGCATCCTCGCGCGCGCGCAGCTCATGCTCGACGCCAACGACATGAAGGACGTGCGGCGCGGCCTGCGCATCATCATCCAGACGGCCGAGGACGGTGCCAAGACCGTCAAGCGCATCCAGGACTTCGCGCGCCAGCGCCGCGACCAGGACTTCGTCCGCATCGACGTGGACCAATTGATGCTCGAAGTCGCCGAGATCACGCGGCCGCGCTGGAAGGATCACGCCGAGGCCGCCAACGTGCACATCAAGCTCGTTCGCCAGATCGGCTCGAACGCTGTCATCATGGGCGACGCGGGCGAACTGCGCGAGGTTCTCGTCAACATGGTCTTCAACGCCGTGGACGCGATGCCCGACGGCGGCACGCTCACGCTCTCGACGCAGGAGGCGGCCGAAGAAGTGATGCTCACCGTGGCCGACACGGGGACGGGGATGGGCGAGGACGTGCGCTCGCGCATCTTCGACCCGTTCTTCACGACGAAGGGGAAGGCCGGGATGGGGCTCGGCCTCTCGGTCTCGTACGGCATCATCCGCCGCCACGAGGGGCGCGTCGAGGTCGAGTCCGAGGTGGGGAAGGGCACGACCTTCCGCATGAACTTCCCCGTCGTCGGCGAGTCGGACACGCAGCGCATCAACGACTCGGGGCCGCTGCTGGCATCGCGCGCCGACGGCTCGCTGCGCATCCTCGTTGTAGACGACGAGGACTACGTGCGCGAACTGCTGGCCGACATTCTGGAGCGCGAGGGCTGCGAGGTCTCGCTCGCGGGCGAAGGGCGCGAGGCGCTGCGCCTCTTCGACTCGGCCGATTACGACGCGGTCTTCACCGACGTGGGCCTGCCCGGGATGAGCGGCTGGGAGGTCGCGCGCGCCGTGCGCGAGCGCGACGTGCATGTGGCGCTCGCCGTCATCACCGGTTGGGGCGACACCGTCACGCCCGAGGAGCAGTCGGAGGCACAGGCCGACTGGATCGTCCCCAAGCCCTTCACCGTCGAGCGCATCGCCGGCCTCGTCGGCGAAATCTCTGCGCGCAAAGCCGCCGCTCACCACGCCGTCGGCTGACTTTATCCCGTCCCCCTCCGATTTCCCTCGCCGCGGCTTGTCCACACACGCCCGCACGTACTAAGCTTGCGGCCAATCGCTTTTACAATTCGGAAGGAGGAAGGGCATGGCAGACAACGTGCAGCCCGACGCGGGCGAGCAGCGGGAAGAGTCTTCTTCGGGCCTCTTACTGTCGGTCGATCCGTTGCAGGGGGCGAACAACTACAAGCTGACCGGCGACGACGCCTCGGACAGCGACAAGGGCGGACTCCTCGGCGACGACGCGTCCGACTCTGACGGCAGCGACAGCGGCGTGCTCGGCGGCGACGACGACGGCAGCGACGCCTCGGACGCGGACGGCTCGGACACGAAGAGCGGCGACGCGGACGGTAGTGATTCGCTGCTCGGTGGCGACTCTGACGCCTCGGACGGCTCGGACGCGGACGGGTCTGACGCGGGCGGCATCGCTGCCGACAGCGACAGCACCGACGCACAGATGAACCCGCTCGGCATTGGGGAGACCAACGTGGATGGTGCCCCGGACGCTGACGGCACGGACGCTAAATGAGTGCTGTCGGACGACGACCTGAGGGCTCCGGCGCAGAGACGCTGGCCAGCATCTTAGAGCCCTGCGCCCCGGGGGAGTTTCTCGACTCCTCCTGGGGCGTTAACTTCTTGCACGTCCGCGGGCGCGCCGGGCGCTTCGCGCACATGATGCCGTGGTCGCGGCTGGGCGAGATCGTCAGCCGCCAGCGGCTCGACTTTCCGCGCCTGCGACTTGTGCGCGACGGCAAGCCCGTGCCCCTCTCCTCCTACCTGCGCCGCGTGGAGGGCGGGCGGCAGAGGACGATTATCCCGCGTCTGAAGTCCACCGGGCTCGCGCGCGAGCTGCGCAGTGGCGCGACGCTCGTGCTCGATGCGGTGGACGAGCTGTCCGAGCCGGTCGAGGATTTGGCAAAGGGCCTTGAGCTGTTCTTCCACGAGCGCGTGCAGGTCAACCTCTATGCCGGCTGGCAGACCTCGCGCGGCTTTGACCTGCACTGGGACGACCACGACGTTTTCATCCTACAGATCGCGGGCCGCAAGCGCTGGAGCGTCTACGGGCAGACGCGACCCTACCCTCTCGTCAACGACATCGAGAAGGCGCAGAAGCCCGAGCACGAACCTCTTTGGGAGGGGACGCTCGAAGACGGCGACCTGCTCTACATCCCGCGCGGATGGTGGCACGTCGCGGAGCCTCTGGCCGAGCCGACGCTGCACCTGACGGTCGGCATACACAACCGAACGGGACTCGACTTCCTGCGCTGGCTCTCCGAACGCTTGCGCGCGAGCGAGACCTTCCGGCAAGACCTCCCGCGCCTCGCGTCGGCGGCCGAGCGCGCCGCGCACAACGCGCGTCTGCGCGAAGAGCTGCTCGCCGCGTGGGACGACTCGGCGGTCGAACGCTTCTACGAAGAGCTGGACGCGCGGGCCGAGCCGCGCGTGCGCCTCACCCTGCCGTGGGTCGCCACTCCCGGCGCCGCCCCGCCTGAAGACTCGACGCTTGTCCGCCTGCTTGCGCCGCGCCCGTTCAGGTTGGAGGCCGCGGGCGGGGTTGTCGAGTTCGACTCGATGGGGCAACGCTGGCGCTTCGCCGAAGAGGCGCTGCCCGTCCTGCGTGCTCTATCCGAGCGCCGCGCCTGTACGGTCGCGGAGTTGTGCGAAGCCGCGCGCGGCCGCGTCGCAGCCGAGACCGTGCGCGCCTTCATCGTCGAGTTAGCACACAAGGGGTTCGTTGCCTTCGGCGTCGAAGAGCGAGGGGGCGCGTGACGCAGTCGGTCGAGGGGCAGTCGCGCTTCTTCTGCTCGGAGCTTTCGCGTCGCGCGGGCGAGCGGAGCGCGGGCACGGCCTCGACGGGCGCCGTGTGGCTCCTGCTCGAATACCCGCACGGCTGGGGCCGGCACGCCTTCGAGGAGAGCGCGCTCCCTCCGGAGGTGAAGCAGTTCTTCAACGACGCGTTGGCGCGCATACGCCACTCGCGCCTCCTCTTCATCAAGACCGACCGCGGCCGTCGCGACGCGCGCATGAATCTCTTCGTCGTGCGCTGTCGCGAGCGCTCGCCCTTCGTCGTGCGGCTACGCCTTGAGAAATATTTCGACGTGCTCAAGTACGACCTCGCGCTCTTAGCGTCGGGGCGCGACCTACAGGGCGGCGAGGTCTGCGACCGCCCGCTCTTCCTCGTCTGCACGCACGGCCGGCGCGACAAGTGCTGCGCGAAGTTCGGCGTGCCGCTCTACAACGCGCTGAGCGAGCAGGCGGGCGACGCGGTCTGGCAATCTTCGCACGTCGGCGGCGACCGCTTTGCCGGCAACCTCGTCTGCTTCCCGCACGGACTCTTCTACGCGCACGCCACGCCCGAGGCCGGCCGCCGCGTCGTGGACGCCTACCGCGCGGGCCGAGTCCTCTCCGAAGAGTTACGCGGCCGCGCCTGCTACTCGCATCACGTCCAGGCCGCCGAAGCCTTCGTGCGCGAGGAGGCGGGCGTGGGCGGCGTCGAAGACCTGCGCTTCCTCTCCGCACACCCCGAGGGCGCCGACGCGTGGCGCGTCCGTTTCGAGGAGGCCGCGACTCAAAGCGTCCACGAGGCTCACGTCGTCCGCCGCACCTCCGACTTCCGCAACCCCATTACCTGCCACTCCGCCGAGCCAAAAACAGTCCAGCAATTCCACCTCGAAGCGCACCGCATCCTCCCGGGCGGCGACGCAGCCAAAGGCTGACTGCCGGCGCCGACGCGGCGCTGGCCTTCGCCGTCGCCCTCTGCTATTGATGTATTCGTTCACGTTGCCTGCGTGCCGGAGTAGACGGGCCGCTCCGTCTCCCTTTAACTCGACGCAGGCTCGACACGAATGCGTCCGGGGAGGTCTGAGATGAGTAACGCCAAATGGTTTTTTAGAAGGCGTCCGCTGAAGATTTTCATAAGCTACCGCCGGATTGATAGCGTGGACTCGACCGGCCGCCTGTACACAGACCTGAGGCTGCATTTCAACCGCCCGTTCAGAAATTATCTGAGGCGCCGGGTCGTCCTGATAAGAGACTTGGACAGCATCCCCGGCGGGACAAAATTCAGGAAGTACATCGAGGGAGAGATTAAGACGAGCGTCGCCGTCCTGGCGGTCATCGGGAGGGACTGGCTGAAGGTCACCAATCCTCAGACCGGGCAGCGACGGATAGACGAACCCGAAGACTCCCTCCGGATAGAGATCGCGACCGCCCTCTCGCTCTCCAAGCCGGTGATCCCCGTGCTGGTAGAGAAGGCGTCCATGCCCGACAGCAAAGACCTCCCGGATGCGCTCAGCGCTCTGACCGAGATGAACGGGAGGGACGTTAGCGAGCCCGAATGGGACGCCGGCGTCAAGCGGCTAATCAAAGACCTTGAGGCGATAATGTATTCGCCCTGGAGTACGGTCGGCGGCATCGCCCTGCTGGTTCTTCTATTGGGGGCGCTGAGCGCGTTCTCGGTTTTCGCCTATCAGAAGTGCTGCGGGAGCGAACTCGTCACCAACGTCACGCCGACGCCGACCGTCACCCTGACAGGCAGTACCCCAAACCCTTCGCCCGTCTCTACGGCAACCACGCCGACGCCGACCGCCTCCGTCACACCGACGCCAACTCCTTCGCCGACCGCGACCCCTGGCCCGTCCCCGACGCATCCGCTGAAAGGTAGGGTCTGGGAATATGAACAGTTGGACTCTAACGGAAGGCCCATCGCCGTGTATCTAATCTCGTTCGACTCGAACGACTCATACGCCTTCAGTTGCAAGAATAAATACGCATTCCTCTCCAGATGCGCAAACGAATATTATATTCCCAGCCCAAACGCTAACCACGAGCGCAAATGGTACCTGGAAGGAAACACAGTCACTATCTACTGGTACAGAGGTACGGTAGCTGAGCAGAAGGACGTAGGTGTCCTGGAGGGCCGACAGATGAGCGGGACGGGCGAGCAGAGAGGTGAAGCCGGGTACCGTTGGCGCGCGACGAGAATGGACTGAGTCCCGGCAGTAGAACGCGCGCTTTGCGGAGTGTGTACCGGGGCGTAGAAATGGGAGATGAAGATGAGAGTTCGGAGGCTGGGTCTGTTCTCGCTCGCGTTGTTAACGGCGCTGCTCTTGCTGCCTGCACGCGCGTGGGCGTGCGCGTGCTGTTCCCACGAGGGCACCTATTACGTCAACTCGGGCAAGCCGAGCGAGTACGAGTTGAGCATCGTGCGGCAGATACGGTTCGGGCAGACGGCGCGCCTGTACCAGACCGAGGCCGACCTTGAGGAGATGGCGAAAGGTCTGGCAAGCCCCGCGGAGAGTTACGCGCTCGGCGGGTCGCTCGTCGGCAACACGTGGAGGCTCGCGTTCCGCGAAGGGAATAAGACGGGCACGCTCAGCCTGCCTCTGCCCGCGCGGATGACGAGCTACACGGCCGACATCCACGACGGGCAGACGAGCCCCGGCGGCGGGCCTCTACTCTATAAGGAATGGCGTTTCGAGGGGCGTGTGTCGGGCACGGGCTTCTTCCGCGCCGGGATAGTCGGCCCGACGAAATATCTCCTCGTGCTACAGGGGCGCGGCAACGGCTGCCAGGACGCCGGGGACTTTAAGCATTGGCGTCTGCAAATCAGCGGCAGGAAGGCCGCGTATTCTTTCTACGGCGAGCTTGCCGACCCGCAATGAGCTGTGAAGAGAGTGTGGCTTTCATGCCTGTCCCTTCGGCCGCGCGCGAATGTGGAACTTTACCCCGCCGTGGGCTGAATTATATGGCTTGGCCGGATGCTTGGACGGAGGGGGTCGGGTGAACATGCGCGCTCTGAAGGCATCAGTGTTGTCAGTGTTGTTGGCGTTGTCGCTACTCGTGGCTCATGCTCAAGAGGTGTCGGCTCAGACCGGCGGGGCGAAGAGTCCGGCCATCGAGGTGCCGATGCTGTTTCGTGGGCCGATGCCCGCGGTCGAGGTGATGGTCAACGGGCAGGGGCCGTTCCTGTTCGCCATCGACACCGGCGGGGCGGGGCAGGCGCGCGTCGATACGTCGCTCGTCGAAAGGTTGAAGCTGAAGACCGTGGGTCAGGTGCAGGCGGGCGACGGCTCTGGTAACAGCGTGAGGAGCCTCGATCTGGTCGAGCTGGACACGGTCGCGTTCGGCGGCGCGGAGTTCAAGAAGGTGCGGGCCGCTTCGCGCAACTACAACACCTCGCCCAACCTTCCGAAGGTGGACGGCATCCTCGGCTTCGGCCTCTTCGAAGACTACCTGCTGACGCTGGACTTCCCCGCGAAGCGCGTCCGTCTGGAGCGCGGCGAGTTGCCGCGCGCCGACGGCGCCGAGGTGCTGAGCTTCGAGAGCCCGCGCGGCATCCCCGTCGTGGAGCTGGGCGTCGGCGGCAATAAGATCAGGGCGGACGTGGACACGGGCAACACGGTCGGCGGGTTCGTGCTGCCGACCGCGCTCGTCGAGAAACTGACGCCGGCCTCCGCGCCCGTCGTGGTCGGCCGCGCGCGGACGGTCACCAGCGATGTCGAGATCAGGGAGGTGCGTCTGAAGGACTCGATCCGCCTCGGGCGTTTCGAGTTCGCGGAGCCGACGGTCGTCTATCCCGCGCTCGGCGACGGGGCCAACATCGGCTCCAGACTGCTTCGCGAGTTCAGCCTCACCTTCGACCAGAAGAATAAGAGCGTCCGTCTGAAGCGGTCTGAGCTACCGAAAGAGCCGGCGCCCGCCGCCGCCGTCGCCGCGCAGGACTTGAAGGACTTCCCCGGCAGGTACGGCGAGCGCACCATCTCCGCCGAAGGCGGCACGCTCTTCCTACAACGGCAGGGCGGGCAGCGTCTGAAGATGACGCCCGTCGGCAGGGACGAGTTCGGGCTTGAGATAGTCCCCGAGGCCCGCATCAAATTCCTCAGAGGTGACGGCGGGAAGGTCGTCGCCATTAACATCCTGAACAGGGCGGGGGAGTGGGAGAAGATTCAGAGGGAGCAGCCCTGACACATGCGAGCGCCCGCCCGCGGGCCGTCGTACTGATACACCTCACGCCATCCAAAACAGCTTCGTGCGCACAGCCGCGAGTGTGCGGCGCCGTCAGGCCGACCCTTGCGTTGGGCGGAGCCTTGCGCCATAAATAGCTCCGCTCGACCGCGTTTGTCTGACGGAGGGAGAGACTGTTATGCGTTACGTCATGAAGCAGAAACTCTTCAGCCTCGGCGGAATGTTCGTCATCAAGAACGAGCAGGGGCAGGAGGTCTTCTGGGCCGAGGGTAAGGTCTTCAGCTTCGGGCATCAACTGACGCTGCGCGACGCCTCCGGCGAAGAGGCCGCGTACATCAGGCAGAAGGTGCTTTCGTGGGGGCCGACCTACGAGATATACAGGGGCGGGCAACTCTTCGCGGTCGTGAAGAAGAAGATGTTCACCTTCTTCAAGCACGTCTTCACGGTGGACGTTCCCGGCCCCGACGACCTCGTCGCCGAAGGCGACTTCTGGGAGTTGGAGTTCACGTTCAGCCGGGCCGGGCAGGTTGTCGCCGCCGTGTCGAGGAAGTGGTTCTCGTGGGTCGATACTTACGGCGTGGACGTGAACGACGGCGAGGACGACGTGCTCATCCTCGCAAGCGCCATCGTCATCGACATCGTCCGCGCGGACACCCAACGGCAGACGATGTCCGGGGCCTCTTGAGGCTTTGAGGGAGCTTATGAACCGCACACGTTGTTCGGCCTTCGCCGTCGCGGCCCTCTGCTGCGGGCTCCTGCTGGCGACCGGGGCGCGGGCCGAAGATCGGCTGGCCGTGAAGGTCGGCCGCTACCGCTTGCAGAGCAACCCGTGGGTCAACCTGCACCAGCGGCTCGTCTACGAGGCGCGCTTTAAGTGGGACAAGCCCCCGGCCGGTCTCGCGGGCGAAGACCTCTCGAAGTGGGCGCAGGCCGTCGAGGCTTACCGCGCGTACCTCGGCAGACGTAACCCTATCTTTGACGAAGAACTGAAAAGCCTGAACGCGACCCTCTCCGCGACGAGCGCCGACAAGCCGCCCGGCTCGATTCCCGCGGCGGCGAAGAGGACGCTCGAAGCGTCGATGCCGCTCTACCGCAAGGCACAGTGGGAGGAGGACGACCGCGCGAACCGCTTCTGGATTGCCGTCGCCGAGCCCCTGCTCGCCTCGGCCGCGGAGGAGTTGGCCGCGGCGCACGCGAAGGCTTACGGCGTGCCGTTCCCGAAGAACATCCTCGTCGATGTCACCACGTTCGCGTGGCAGTTCGGCGCGTACACGGTCGGCGAGGGCGAGTCGGCGCACGCCGTCATCTCCAGCACCGCGAAGGGGGCGCAGGGCTTCGCGGCGCTGGAGACGCTGATGCACGAGCCCTCGCACGCCATCGTAGACTCCGACACCGGCGCCATCGGCCCCGACCTCAAACGGCTCGCAGCCGAGACGGGCTCGAAGCCCGCGCCGAACCTCTGGCACGCAATACTCTTCTACACGTCGGGCGAACTGACGCGGCGCGCGCTCGCGCGGCGCGGCGTGACCGACTACCGACCCTACATCCTCGACATGTACGAGCGCACCTTCCACGGGTTCAGGCAGCCGCTCGAAACGCACTGGCAGGCGTACCTCGACGGCAAGGTCACGCGTGAGGCCGCCCTCCGGCAGATTCTCATCGAGACCGCGCCCGCGAAGAAGTAAGTCTAACCACAGAGACAGAGTGACACGGCTTGAAGTCTTCTTCATCTTTAGAAGACTTCAAGCCGTGTCGCTCTGTCTCTGTGGTTATTCCCCGCGTCGTCAGGGTAGGTAAGAACCGAGAATCAGTTGACGGTGAAGCTGGCCGACTTCTGATCCTTCTGCTCGCCGGCCTCGTTGAGCATGAGGACTTCGACCTTATACTTCCCCTTGGGAAAGCCGCCGGCGGGCGGCGTGAAAGTGTAGGTCGCCGTGCCGCTGCCGGGCAGGTCGAGCGTCTTCTCTAACCCGGGGATGGGGCCTTTGTCCTCACCCTCCACGTCCTCAATGGCGAGACGACCCGTGACCTTGACCGCGCCCGGGGCGTTGGAAATGGTCGCGACCGCGTAGATCGTATCGGCCCCCGCGAAGCTGCTCGTCTGCTGGGTCGCGGCCGGGTCCTTGCCGAGTTTCAGGTCGCTGATGTTGGCGGTCGAGGCGCTGAAGTTGCACGCCAGTGCGACGAAGACCAGAACCCCCAGGGAGATTGCCAGCCCACCTCTCGCTGTTCGCATCTTAACTCCTTTCAGTTTCAAAACCGGTTTGAGAAAAAATTGATGTGGAGCCGCCCCCTCGCATCATCCGCGCGGGCGGCTGCACATACTATCACTTCACGCCCGCGCGCGAGGCAGATTTTCTTAAAGGGAGAGAACGACGGCCTGACTGAATCGCGCGTCGAAGCAGCTCGGCGCGGAACCGAATAACTCGTGCGAGCGTCAATAACCACCTGCGACTGCAAGTCGTCCACGGCCGCCCCGTTCCAACTGGCAGAACCCGGCGGGAAAAGTCTCGGATGCCGCACGGAGGTCGGCCTGTTCTGCATCGACGGCGCCGGCCGACTGCGCTACCGCGCCACATACCAACTACGCTCGGACGACTACTACTCCTCGCGCAACTACGCGAGCCGCCTCATCGGCGACAAGCTCGTCTTCTATTCGCCGCTCTACCTGTCGCCCGATTCCGAGAACCCTTTCGAGACGTTCCCCGCGCTGCGCCGCTGGCGCAAGGGGGCCGAGGAGAGCGAGTTTCGGCGCATCGTCCCGGCCACGCGCGTCTACGGCCCGGGGCAGGACTTGAGCGAGGCGGGCGAGTTCGCGCTGCCCACGGTGACGGTGTGCGACCTCGCGCGGGCCGACATGAGCTGCGCGGCGACGGCGCTGGTCGGCCCTCCGGGCAGCGTCTTCTACGTGTCGCCGTCGTCCGTCTACGTCTGGACGGGCGACTGGGCGGGCGACGAAGAGGGCGGCGGCGGGCGCGCGATGCTCTACCGGATGCCGCTCGACGGCTCCGGCCCGAGCGCCCTGCGCGTCTTGGGCAGCCCCGTCGATCAGTTCTCGTTCCTTGAGAGTGAGGACGGCCATCTCAACGTGCTGGTGCGTTCCGACGCGGAGGGCGACCGGATGTGGAGCGCGGAGACGGCGGGAGGTGACGTGGCGCTTCTGCGCGTGCCGCTCTGGACGTTCTCCGACGGTCGTGAAGCCGCGCCCGCTTCGAGCTATCAGAAGCTCCCCGTGCCGCAGGGCGACGGCGACACGTTCCAGAACCGGTTCGTCGGCGAGTATCTGCTCTACGGCAACGGCAGCGGTTGGGAGACGCCGGCCGGCGAGAAACGTTCGAGCCTCTACACGGTGCGCTGGGCCTCGGGCGAGGCCGCGTCGGTGGCTCTGGAGCACGGGGTGGACAGGATCGAGGCGCTGGGTTCGGACGCGGTCGTCGTGGGGGCCGGCGCCGAGGATTTGCACCTCACGAGCGTGCGGCTCCGCGACGGCACGCCGCAGGTCGCGGGCCGCTACACGCGAAAGGAGGCGTCGCAGGGTGAGCTGCGGAGCCACGGCTTCTTCTACAAGCCGGAAGGCCCCGACTCCGGCCTGCTCGGCCTGCCCATCAGCACGCCCGGCCGCCCGGGCTTCGAGCACCTCTTCGAAGCGTCGGCCGCCGTCCTCTTCCTGCGCAACGAGTCGCTCGACTTGAAGGAACTCGGCGAGCTTGCCGCGCGCCCCGAGACGGCGGCCGACGACGAATGCCGCGCCTCCTGCGTGGACTGGTACGGCAATGCCCGGCCGCTCTTCCTCCGCGGCCGTGTCTTCGCCCTCCTCGGCTACGAGCTGGTCGAAGGCGCGCTCGCGGGCGGGCGCTTCGTCGAGACGCGCCGCGTCAGCTACGCTCCTCGCCCGGCGCAAAACGCTTCGAATTGAAGAGGGCCGGAAGTCTGTCCCTGCCGAAATCGGAGTCGGCCTGCAACGCGCTGACGCAAATTCCGATGATATGGTTCGTATTAATCAGGGCGCGCGGCGCGAACCGCGCGCCCTGACTTTATGAAATCCCGTTGAGGCCGCATATCAGTTTTGATAGTCGTGCGTGTCAGAACTGATATGTCGCGGCCGCCGATGGCCGCCGATTCTTAGCGAAACCTCAAACGCGCTCTACAACTTCGACCCCGCGCCGTCGCGGCCGAGACGCGGCACGGTAATAGCCTATCTGCGGGAACACGGCCGTGAAGCGCGGGACGCGTCCCGCGCGAGGTCTCCCCGTCCGTTCATATTCTTAGCCCCAGGAAGGAAGTCGCCATGTCTAACAAAAATCTCTCCTCCGAAGTCAGCTTCATCAACGACCCGGCGCGTGACGGCGCCCCCGAATCTTTCTTCAACGAGACCTCGGCGCTGGAGAGCCCGAAGCAGGTCGGGCTGATGCGTCGCGCCGCCGAGTTGCGCGAGGCCGGCGTGGTCACCGGCAGCGAGATCGCCAGCGCGCGCCTTACGGGCACCATCGAGGAGCTTGTCCTCGGCAAGTCTAACCTGCTGCCGGCGTGGTTCCTCGAAGTCGGCGCGCGGCGCGCCACCGCCGTCTGCAAGATCGAAACCTCGGGCGTCGATTACAAGGGACGGCCGGGCTCCTGGTCGGGCACGGGGTTCCTCATCTCGCCGAACGTCCTGCTGACCAACCACCACGTCCTCAACAGCAACGACACGGCCGGCAGGGCGCGCTGCATCTTCAACTTCCAGAACGACGAGGGCGGGAAGGCGCAGCAGACACGCTCGTTCCGCGTCAACCCGCAGCGCCTCTTCATCACCAGCCCGACGCCCGGCGGCCTCGACTTCACACTCGTCTGGGTGGAGGGCGAGCCCGGCAAGCAGTTCGGCTTCGTCCCCGTGGATCGGAAGTTCTTCAAGGTGCTGGACGGTGAATTCACCAACATCATCCAGCACCCCAACGGCGACCCCAAGCAGGTGACGATTCAGGACAATCTGGTCGTCAGCCAGCGCGACACGGTCGTTCACTACACGTCCGACACCATGCCGGGCAGCTCCGGCTCGCCGGCCTTTAACAACCAGTGGAAGGCGGTCGCGCTCCACCACGCGAGCACCGCGAACGACGCGCCGGGCGCGGGCGGCAACAACAGCCAGTTCATCAACGAGGGCATCAAGTTCTCCGCCATCGCGGCCTTTCTGGAGAGGCTGCGCGTCGAGCAGCCCGCGCAGCAGCCGTTCGTGGACATGGTGCTGCCGCTCATCGGCGGCACGGACGAGATGATGGGCTTCTTCGGCGGCCTCGGGCGCGAGGTCTCCTCGAACGCCGACGGTAATGAGGTGGTCGTCAAGACCTACAAGGGCGAGGACGACGACATCGACGTGGGCTTCTGGAACATCGAGTGGTTCAACCGCCACTACAAGGAGAAGATGGCGACCGTCGCCGAAGTCATCGTCTCGATGAACCTCGACGTGTGGGCCTTCGAGGAGACTTCGCCCGAGGCGACCGCCGCGCTCGCCGAGTACCTGCGCGACAACTACGAGATCAACTTCGACTGGGCCGCCTCGGAGCCCGACGCCTCGGGGCAGAAGCAGACGACCACGGTCATGTGGAACACGAAGACCGTCACGGGCGAGCGCCGTGAGTGGCCGGAGGAACTCGACGCCTACTTCCATGTGCATAGCCACGACTTCGACGGCCTCGGTCTCGAAGCGGTCGAGGGGCCCGTCTTCCCGCGCTACCCCGGACTGTTCAGCTTCCGCGCCGAACGCGGCGGGCACAAGCCGCCGCTCGACTTCTTCCTCGTTCCGCTCCACCTCAAGGCGATGGGCGAGGGCTGGAAGCGGCGGCGGATGGCCGCGCAGATTCTCGCCGCCGCCGTCAACAAGATGATTAACGACTACGGCGAGGACGCCGACTGGATCGTCGGCGGCGACTACAACGCCACGCTCGCCAGCGAGGACTTCGCCTCGATGATTACCGGCGGCATGACTCCGCTCAGCGCCGAGGACGAGCAGGGCGGCTCCTTCTCCTACGTCAAAGGGCCGAAGTCGCTCATCGACCACATCTTCCTCTCCGCCAACCTCGCCAAGCAGTACGGGTCGGGCGACTTCTTCATCGTGGCGAAGGACAAGACCGTCACCGGCTACACGGACAAGGTCAGCGACCACCGCCCCATCCTCGTGCGACTGAGCCTGAACCCGCAGCCCGCGCCGCACGACGAGAGGACGACGACGATGCGCCCCGGCATCCCGCCCTCGCTGCTCGCGGCGCTTGAGTCGGCCGGAGCCCTCCGCAACCGCCGTTCGAACGGCCTCTGAACGTCGGCCGCTGAGCGGGCGGCAGAAAGCCTGTGTGAGACTTATGAGGTTCGCCACATACACATCGAATGCCGGCGGGCAGGGCTCGACGGCCGCGCGCGACGGCGCGCCCGAGACCTCCGTCCGCTTCGGCGACGAGCTGCTCATCTTCGCCGACGAAGCAGAGTGGCCCGCGCTCAGCGCTCGCGCGGAGTCCTCGGGGCTCGCGCCGAAGGGACGGCCGGGGGAGTTCGCCGAGGAGGAGGAGCCGTTTCTGGTCGTGCAGGTCGGCGACTCGTTCCGCCGCGCGCACCCGGACGTACACGTCCTCGTGAACAAGGGGCGCTACCTCGCGGTGGCCCTGAAGCCGGAGCGCGCGCGGCGGCTGGCGGAAGAGGACTCGTGCTGCTTCACCATCCGCCCCCTCAAGGGCGGCGAGGTCGTCTTCGACGTGAGGCAGGCGTCGGCCGAGCGCGCGCCGTCCGACGCATGGGTCAATGCCCTCGTCGCCAACCTCTCTCGCCCCAGCGTGGAGGCGTCCCTCACATTCCTCACCTCCTTCCCGACGCGCCACTCGACCGGCACGCACTTCGCACAGGCGGCCGAGTGGGCGGAGAAGAAACTGGCCGCATTGGGCTACGCCACGCGCCGTCAGAAGATCAAGGTCGGCAGCGGCAAGAGCCTGAATGTCATCGCCGAGAGGCGCGGCGCCGGCGCGGGGCCGCGCGGCGTGGTTGTCGTCACCGCGCACCTCGACTCGGTCAACAACGAAGGCGGTACGGCGGCGCCCGGCGCGGACGACAACGGCAGCGGCTCGGCCGGGCTGCTCGAAATCGCGCGCCTGCTGAAAGACCACGCGGGCGTCCACGACCTGCACTTCATCCTCTTTGGCGGCGAGGAGCAGGGGCTCCACGGCAGCAAGCAGTATGTTGACTCGCTGCCGGCGCCCGAGCGGAAGCGCATCACGGCCGTCGTCAACATGGACATGGTCGCGACCCTGAACACAGACAAGCCCACCGTCCTGCTCGAAGGGGCGGCCGTCTCGCAAGGCGTCATCGACGGCCTGGCGGCGGCTGCCGCCTCGCACACGAGCCTCATCGTGCAGACGAGCCTCTCGGCCGCCGACAGCGACCACGTCTCCTTCATCAGAGAGGGCATCCCCGCCGTCCTCACCATCGAGGGTGCTGACTGCGAGAATCACAACGTCCACAGCGAGCGTGACACGCTCGCGCACATTGATTACGGCCTGCTGCTGGAGATTCTGCGCATGAACGTCGCGTTCGTCGCCAGCGCCGTGGGCCGACAGGGAGGCACACCGATGTTTGAGTCACACACGCCGCCGCGAGACGAGACGGCGCCCCGCGACGCCTGCGCCGAAGAGGCGTTGCGCGCCCCCGCGTTCCAGTTCAGCGGGTGCTACAAGTACAACGGCGGGGCCAGCGCGCGCGAGGGGCGCAGCTTCGTTGACCGCGCCTCCGGGCAGAGCGCAGCCGCTCTCTCGAACCCCATCTATCGCCTCGATGAGCCGGTCTACCTCGACAGTCCTGACGAGTACGACGAGGCCGAGCGCGCGCCCGACCAACTGCGCTTCACGCTCGGCGTGGACGTTGACGGCTCCGACCCGCTCGGCGTCGTGAGCGGCACGGTCGCGCTCGGCCCGGCGTCGCCGGGCTCGGCCGCCGCGCACTTCATCGGCCGCGTCAGCTCGAACACGGCGAACGGCGCCGGGCGCGTGCTGACCGTCAAGGACTTCAAGTTCCGCTGGCCCGGCACGAACGACTCGATCAACCAGCTCACGGTCGAGCTGACGGGCGCGGGCACGTCGAACCCCTCGGCCCGTGTCACCTTCTCCGACACGGCGCAGAATCGCAACCACGGGCCTTACACCGTCCCCCGCTCCTCGATGTATTTCCGCGAGGTCGAGCTGGACGTTGACCGCGAGAAGAACGCTATCGCCATCGAGCCCTTCGACACACACACTCACCCCGACCGCCCCTCAAACCTGCCGCAGGAGAGCCTCACCCTCGAATCCGCCTTCGCTAAGGCGGGCGTCCGTATCACGCGCTCGCCCGGCAGCGGGACGATGGTGGACACGGGTGAGGCCGGGCAGAACAAACGCTGGAACTACTCGGAGCTGCACGACTCGATGCAGCTCCACTGGGACGCCTTCGCCAACAAGCCGCAGTGGAAGATGTGGCTCTTCCTCGCCGAGCTGGCCGACAGCGACGACCTCGGCGGCGTGATGTTCGACGGCGAGATCAACGAGCCCGGCGGGGTTGACCGCCAGGGCACGGCCATCTTCACCAAGTGCCCGTTCTTCCACACCCCGGCGGGCGGATACATCGCCGCCAACCCGCCGGTCAACGAGGCTGTCCGGCGTGAGCTCTTCTTCAACCTGATGCACGAGACCGGCCACGCCTTTAACCTCGCGCACTCCTTCCAGAAGGAGCAGGGCGGCGTCTGGAAGCCGCCCTCCTGGATGCCCGTCAAGACCGACAACCAGTCGCTCTCGTGGATGAACTACCCAGACCAGGCGACGCCCGTGCCCGGCCCGACGCCCAACGCGACCTGGTTCTACAGGCGCTTCCGCTTTCGCTTCGACCGCGGCGAACTGCTCTTCCTGCGCCACGCGCCCGAGACCTACGTCGAGATGGGCGCGCAGGCATGGTTCCAGAACCACGGCCGCGTCGCACGCATCAGCCTCGACCCGCGGCTCGAACTCACCATCCGCAGCCGGCGCACGTTGAACGGCGGCGGCCGCCCCGTCACCTACTACGAACTGGGCGAGCCGGTGCTGCTCGAACTGCGCCTGCGCAACGTCGGTGACCAACCCATCACCGTCCACCGCAACCTCGACCCGAGCGACGGCTTGGTCGAGGTCGCCGTCACCAACCCGCGCGGCGAGCGGCGGCCGTTCCTCCCCATCGACCACACGCGCACGCTGATGCAGATTGAGACGCTGCGGCCGGGCGCCGAGTCGGTCTACGGGCTGCTCGACCTGACGATGGGCAGCTTCGGCTTCCCCTTCAAGGAGCCGGGCGCGTACCGCGTGGAGGTCGGCTACACGAACATCGACGGGGGCACGGCCGCAGCGGTTGCGCAGCTTTACGTCCGCCCGTCAGCGAACTATGATGCCGTCCCCGTCATCAACGAACTCTTCGACGCGAAGGTCGGCCGCACGCTCTACGTGGACGGCACGCGCGTGATGGAAGAGGTGAACGATAAGCTGGACTGGGCGGGCGAGCGCCTGCGCAACCTGCTCGGCAGGGATAACCCCATCTCGATGCACCTCGCCGCCGTGCGCTGCCTGCCGCTGGCGAACGACGCCAAGCACGTAGACCCGGCGACGGGCGAGTTGCGCGTCGCCGGTGAAGAGCCGGACAAGGTCGTGGCCGAGCTGACGCCGGTCGTCGTCGATCAAGCGGAGGCCGCCTCCGAGACGATGGGCCACATCTGGTACCGCTCGGTCGTCGATACTTACACGGGCGCCGCCGAACGGGCCGGCGAGAGCGGGAGGGCGCGCCGCGCGCAGGGTCAGTTGTGCGACCTCTTCCGTGCCCGCGGAGTCGTCAAGTCCGTGCTCGATGAAGTGGAGGCGCGGGAGGCGCAGTTGGAGCGCCGCGCCGCGGGCTCCAACGGTAACGGGAGCCGCCGGCCGGCCGTCGATGGGGAAGGGCGCGCGGTCGAGCTCGCCGCACAAGCGGGTTTGCCGGCTCGCCCCCGGCGTCGCGGTAAGAGCTGAAGACGGCGCGGGGCCTGCTCCTTATGCCCCGTCGGATTCGGTCTGAGGTTGTGTGGACCCGGGCGTCGCGGACGCGCCCGGGTCCACACCTTTGTGCGTCGGAGTCGGCGCGGAGGGCACGCGGATGAGATTCGAAGACCTCTTAAAGGTGATTGGCGAGGATGACGACCGCGAAGAGTTCACGCGTCTCGGGCGCGAGTATGCTGACGCGCACCGCCTGGCGCGTGCGGGTGAGGGAAGCGAGGCGCGGCGTGAGGCGGCGCTCGGCGCGTTGATGGAGAAGGTTCAGTGGCACTTCCGCGCGATACGCCACCCGATGCCGACGCGCCAGCAGCTCGAAGAGATGCTGGACGAACACTTTCGCTGATGCGTCCGCTCAAGGCTCTGACGGGCCACCGTCCTGCCGGCCCCTCATCCCGAGGTTCCTCATGAGCCGGTGCAGGTTGTTCGGGTGAACGCCGAGCAGTTGCGCGGCCTCCGTGTAGTTGCCGCCCGCCTGCTCGACGGCCCTGAGGATGATCTGCTTCTTCGCCTCCTTGACGGCGTCGTAGAACCCATGCGCAGACTCCCCCGCCGACCGCCCGGCCTCAAGCAGTGCCTCCGGCAAATCCTCCGCCAGAATCATATCCGTGGTGCCAAGCACGACCGCGCGCTCGATGGCATTCTCCAACTCGCGCACGTTGCCGGGCCAGTCGTAGGCCATCAGGCACGCGCGCGCCTCCGGTGAGAGCCCCCTGAGGAGGCGGTTGCCCTTCTTGCCCAGCTTGGCGGCGAAGTAGCTGGCGAGCAGAGGGATGTCCTCGCGCCGCTCGCGCAGAGGGGGCATCCGGAAGGAGACGACGTTGAGTCTGTAGTACAGGTCTGCGCGGAAGGTGCCGGCGCGGACGGCCTCTTCAAGGTCGGCGTTGGTCGCCCCCAGCAGGCGCACGTCCACGCGTATCATCCGCGTCCCGCCGACACGCTCGAACTCGCGCTCCTGTAGCACCCTCAACAGCTTCGCCTGCATCGCGGCGCTCATCTCGCCGACCTCGTCGAGAAAGAGCGTCCCGCCGTCGGCCACTTCGAGCTTGCCCTTCTTCTGCGCGACGGCGCCGGTGAAGGCTCCGCGCTCGTGGCCGAACAGCTCAGACTCCAGCAGCGTCTCGGTCAGCGCCGCGCAGTTGATGGCGATGAAGGGACGGCCGCTTCGCGGGCTGTTGCGGTGGACGGCGCGGGCGGCCAACTCTTTGCCCGTGCCCGACTCGCCGCGGATGAGCACGGTGGAGTCCGACGGCGCGACGCGCGTCAGCAGGCGATAGACCTCTCGCATCCGCTCGCTCTCGCCGATCATGTCGTGGTCGAGGTCGCTCTCCTCTTGAAGGCGTCGGTTCTCGCCCGTCAGCCATTCGAGGTGCTGTATGTTCTGGAAGGCGAGCGACGCGATGCCGGCGACGGCCGTCAGCAACTGCAAGTGCGGCTCGTCGAAGCTGACCGCCGGGTCGCTCGTTTCGAGATAGATGATGCCCGTGACCCGCCCCGACGTGAGCAGCGGCGCGCAGACCAGCGCGCGCGTCCGCTCGGCCAGAAGACTCTTGGCCCCCCCGTACTCGCTGCTCTCCAGCACGTCGTTGCTGAGAATGGCAACGCCCTGTTCGAGCACCTGCGCGGCGACGGTGCGGCTGACGCGGACAGGGTGCGCGGGCCCCTGCTGCTCGCCCCTGCCGCAGGAGGTGACCAGATTATCCAGCCCGTCGCGCACCAACAGGATCGCGCCGCGCTGTGCGGGGATGGCCGCCAGCAGCGATTCGAGCAGTTGCCGCTGGAGGGTGTCGAGGTCGCGCGCCGAGCCGAGGGCCTTGCTGATCTCAAGCAACGCGCCGAGGTCGCGCGCCACGCGGTCGTCGGGCGCGAGGCGCGCGCGCAGCCTCTCGGGCCGCAGGTAGAGCGACTCGTCGCCGCGCAGCCTGACGGCGGAGCGCGTGACCAGCCCGCCTTCGTCGAGCTGCACCGGACTCTGACTCATCAACTCTTCTGCCTCGCGCGTGAGGAGCAGCAGGAGCGTGTCGCCGACCGCGACCTGATCGCCGTGCTCGACGCGACGCGCCTTGACGGGGATGCCGTTGACAAACGTGCCGTTGAAGCTTTCGAGGTCGGTCACCTCGATGGCCTCACCGTCCCTCTTAAACAGGCAGTGGCGGCGCGACACCGACGGGTCGTTGAGACAGACCGGGTTGCACGCCTCCCGCCCCACAGACACTTCACCCTCCGGCAAAGCGAAAATCGTTCCCTTCTGCGGGCCGGCGACGGCGATGAGCCTCGGTGTCTCTTCCTCGCGCCCCGTCTTTGTGTTTTCGCGCTCACTCATCGAGTGAAGAATAAGGTAAGCGCGGGGCCTCTTCAACTGATTTTCAACCAAGGGTAGAGGACGCTCGCGACCGACGCGGCTCGGCCGAACGCCGGCGTTGGCTATCACTTCTGATAGCCGAACTATCAATGCTGGTGCAGTCAGCGGCGCGCGGATCACTCAGTTACATGCCCTGCTCCCAGTATTCTCAGGTAAAGCACCCTTCCGCCTATTAATCTCTGTCGCGGCACGCCGTCGCGTGGGGTGGCACGCTAGTGGCAATAAGGTGGTCGGGCTGGCAGGAATGCGGGCGAGCAGCTTAAGAGATTTGGAAGGAGAAGGTTCAAATGTCCAGACGTTTTTTCTCGCTGCCTATATTGTTGATAGTCGTATGTCGCGCCTGACGGAGCAGTCGTACCAGCCGAACACGATAATCGAGAGACGTGAGACGAAAGCCTTCGACATCTTCATACCGACCGACCAGTTGTTCTCGAAGGAGACCTGGAAGATGTATAAGCAGGGGCCGGGCAAGTCTTCGAAGGAGGCAGCAGAGATGAGGCGCGTCATGCAACTGGTGTTAACCGTCCGCGCCCGCGGCCTGCACATCGAGTCGGCGGAGGAGGGCGACCAGGACGAAGTCATCGGCGGCGGCGCACCCTTCCAGCCGTGACAGCAAAACGCACGCGTCGCTTTCTCGCGGCGGCAACCCTTTAACTTGCTAGCGTAAGGAGACTAAGATGAGCACACAGATTCAATACGTCAGAGACCTCGCCAACAGGGTCGCGCACGACCCGCAACTCGCCGACCAGATCAAGCAGGACCCGGAGGGCGCGCTCGCGCGTATCGCCGAGCCGCCGCTACCCGACACGACCGTCTACAAGATTGTGGTGTCGGCGCTCGGCCTCGCCGTCCTGATCGCGCTTGTCGGTACTATCATCCTCCTCGCGCGAAACGAGAACACCGACCTGGCCGTCCTGTCCGCCATCGGCTCAGCAGCGGTCGGCGCGCTCGCCGGCCTGCTCGCCCCGGCGCCGACACGCGGGTAAAACTCTTCTGGCTGCTGGCCGACAAGGCGCGGCCGGAAGAGCAATTCGGGTGAGCTTTTCACTTTTCATTAAGGAGTGAGCATCATGGCTAACGACATTGATAAGAAGGACGCCTACAAGAGTGAGCTGACAGGCTCCGCGGAGTCGTCGGGCGGCGAGACGGAGAAGCGGGAGAGTAAGCGGACTGACGCCCCGGCGGGAGCCCAGACCGAGCCGGCCGCTGCGGTGATGCTTGAACGCCGCACCGACCACACGCCGCCGCCGATTCTTATCACGAGTGGTTGCCTCACCATTGAGACGGACGAGGAGTTCATACACCGTGACGGCAATGGTAAGCCCGGGCACACCCGCCGGCACAAGTTAAGGGACGACCGCGAGATTTTGGGAGTGCGAGTCCTGGGCGTGTCGGGAAAAACCATCTACGAAAAGGACGACGCCAAAGGCACCTCAGTCAAAATCTGGTTCAACAAGAACGTAGAGACGGAACAAGTCTTCATAGGTGATGGAACTTTCCACATTGAATCTACCGTCGATCTCGGCGACGGCGTCAGCATCACACACCCACCCGACAAGGTGTCCGTCCAGCGGGTCATGGAGTACACGCACCCCGCCGCGGGTCACGGCCCTCACAGCAGGGGGATCGAAAAGCTTGAGATCATCAAGGGCGGGCAAACCGTCTTCCCGGACCCGAATGAGCCGGATCACCGGGGGCCCGTGTGGATGGTGATGCTCTGGGACACCGCGCACGAATAGAGCCGGGGGTTGACGAAGGGCACGCGACGGTGCAGGCCGCATGGCCCTCCGGCCACGGGTGAGCGCGTGTCAGCGCGGGGCGAGGCCGGCGACGAGTTGGTCTCGGGCGGCGCGGAGGTCGGGGCGCGAGACATAGCTGTAGAAGCTGCGGTCTTCCTGCCAGCTCCGTTGGACGGCCAGCAGCAGTTCGTCGGCGCGGGCGAGTTCTTCCCGCGCCGCGTCGAGGTGCCGCAGGCGGAAGAGGGCACGCGCCACAGTGAGGTGCGCGCGATACTCAGACTCGCGCAGGCCGCGGAGCGCGAACGTGTCCCGCGCCTCGACGGCGTCGCGGAGCGCGCCGCGCGCGTCGCCCGCCGCCAGTTCCGCCTCGGCCAGCGCCAGCAGCGCGCCCGCGATGAGTTCGGGCGATTGGGCGTAATCCCTCCGCGCCGCGCCCACCGCCTCACGGCAGAGCGCATCGCCCGCCTGCGCCGACAGCGTGCGCGCCAAACCGAACGTGTACTTCGCTTCGATGGCCGTGTACTTGATCTCCGTGCCCGCGTAAGCCTGCGCCAACTGGCTCTTGTCGACCGCCCCAAGGAAGTCTCTCTGACTCAGCTTCATCCGCGCTTCCGCGAGCAAAGCCCGCGCGAGGTAGGTCTGTTTGTACTGGTCGTCGATGCGCTGGGCCACGGTGGAGGCTTGGCTGAGCGCCGTGGCCGCCTCTTCGTAGCGACCCAGTCGCCACAGCATGTCGCCGCGGGCGAGCAGGCTGTAGGCCGTGCTCCGCGGGTTGTCGAGCGAGCGATTCAGCTCGTGGCTCTTGTCGAAGTAGAGGAGCGCTGCGGGGTAGAGTTCCCGCGAGGCGTGCTGGAAGCCTATCTCAGTCCACGCGCGTGCGATCTGGGCCGTGTCCTGTAGGCGACCCGCGAGCGCCATCCCCTCGTCGAAGGCCCTGCGCGCCGCGTCGTGGTCGCCCTTCAGGAGCCGCGCACGTCCTTCGAGGAGCAGTGCGTCCGAGGTCTCCTTGCCATACCCTGCCCGGCGGTAGAAGCCGAGCGCGCGGCCGACGTAAGAGAGCCCGTCGTCCAACTGCTCCTTCTGGACGTAGACCCGCGCGAGCGCCAACTCCGCCCGCGCCACGTTGAACTGCTGTTCGTACCGTTGCGCGAGTTCGAGCGCCTGCTTCAACTCGGATTCGGCCTCGTCGTACTTGCGCTTGAAGAGGAAGGCCGTGCCGAGATCGACGAGCCCGCGGGCGGTCAGGTTCTCCATGCCCACGTCCTTCGCCAGCGTCACGGCGGCGGCGGCCGACGCGCGGGCCTCCTCCGTCTTGCCCTCCGTCGCGGCGACGCTGCCGAGCGCGAGCATCGTTCTGATCTCCTGATGCCTGTTCTTCGTGGTGGTGCGTGTGATCTCAAGCGCCTTGTTCAACTGACCGCGCGCCTCGACGCCCTTCCCGCCCTGCTGCGCCAGCAGCGAGCCGCGTTGCAGGAAGACCTCCGTGACGCCTTCGTAGTTGCTGGCCGTCTCGTAGAGCGCCTCGGCCTTCGCCATCGCTTCCAGAGATTGTTCCGCGGAGCCGGCCGACTGCTCCGCGCTCAGCAGACGCCGGAGCGTGCCAAGCCGCAGGAAGGACGCGGCCGACTGCGGATCGCGCCGCGTCGCCTCCTCGTAATTTTCGAGCGCCTTGCCGAGGCCCCCGGCCTTCTCCCACGCGCGACCGAGATCGACGTACGCGCGCGCCTTCTCGGCCCCGTCGGCATCCGGGGTGCGCCGCACAATCTCCTCATACTTCAAGACCATCTCGTCCAACCCGCCCCGCACCGCGTTCCCGACCGCGTCGAGGTAGAGCCGGTCGAGCGGCGGGAGTCTCCCGTACTCTGAGGCGAGCGAGCGCGCCACCTTCATCTCTTCTTCGGCGCCCCGCGTGTTATCCAGCTCGGCCAGCGCTTCGGCCAGACGCGCGTGTGCGTGCGGCGGGTTGCCGCCCGCCGCGACTTCGAGGCTGACGCTGTCGGCGAGCAGCTTACGCGCCTTGTCGTACGTGCCGTCGCGCAGGGCGCCCACGCCGTCTGCGAATCGCTGCTGCGCCAGGCGTGACCTCCAATCCCAGGCCGAAGGCTGCCTGGAGTAAGAGAACCAGGCGGCGCAGGCCAGAGCGGACAGCGCGAGGAGCGTCAACGCGAGCAGGCGCGAGTGACTGCGCACCCCTTTGACGGCCGTCCACAGCAAGCGGGACGCGCCATCTAGTAACGGGTGGCGTCGCAATGAGGCGCGTGCCGCGCGCAGCTCGGCGATCAACGCACCGGCCGTTTGTTGGCGCGCGGCGGGGGACTTGGCGAGCATCTTGAGAATGACGCGGTCGAGCGCGGGCGGCACGGCCGGGTTGTGACGCGAAGGAGGTCCGGGGTCTTCGCGGATGACCTTGAGGCGAATCTCCGTCTCGTCGCGGCCGTCGAAGGGGCGACGCCCCGCGACGCACTCGTAGAGGAGCGAGCCGAGCGAAAAGATGTCGCTGCGGGCTTCCACGGGGAGCCCCTGCGCCTGCTCGGGCGACATGTACTGCGGCGTGCCGAGGATCACGTTCTCGCGCGTCTGTGTGGCGGCGGACTGCACCTCCGGGTCGCCATGGGCCGGGCGGTCGGGGCCGAGCTGTTTGGCCAGCCCGAAGTCCAGCACCTTGACCTCTCCGTTTGCGCCGACGGCCACGTTGGACGGCTTGATGTCGCGGTGGACGATGCCCAGCCGGTGCGCCGCGGCGAGCGCCTCGGCCACCTTCTCCGCGATCTCGACGGCCTGTACGAGCGTCAGCGTGCCGCCCTCCAACAGCTCGTCGAGCGTTCGCCCCTCGGCCAGCTCCATGACGATGAAGGGCGTCCCCTCGGGCGTCTCCCCATAGTCGTAGACGGCGGCGACGTGCGGGTGACTGAGCGCAGAGGCTGAGCGCGCCTCGCGCAGGAAGCGCATGCGGTAATGCTGCTCATCGGCGAGCCCGCTCATCGTCTTGATGGCGACGCGGCGGCCCAGCACGATGTCCTCGCCGACGTAGACAACGCCCATGCCACCCTTACCAATCTCGCTGATGATATGGTAGTGAGAGACGGTGCGGCCGATCATAAAGTTGGCCCACCTTGACGAGGAGGGGTCAGGACGCTAACTACAAAGACGGCGAAGAAGTCACCCCTTCGCTGCCACGCTACAACCAACAGGCGGGGGAATTCTGAAGCAAAGCTTAAGACATTTCAAGGCAAACCACGACAAACCCGAAAAGGGATTTGACCGGCCCCCCTTACTCCACTCTTCTTCGGAGGTGGACAGAAGAGGGGACTGCGTCCAGGAATGCTACCAGTTCCATTAATAGCCGGATTAGGACTCGCCGCTGAATTAGCCCTCCGGTACTCGGAAGAACGCGCCGCGTCCTGCCGTACATGTCGCACAACATTCCTGGAAACGCTGAAGCCGCTCGAACCTATTATTAACGGTGACCCCGAGCGAACTTCGCCGCATGTATTGAATGTCTCATTCCCCGGCATAGATTCCGAAGCTTTGATGGTTGCATTGAAGGATTGCATCGCTGTTTCTAACGGGTCCGCATGTACATCACAGAGCTATCAGCCAAGTCACGTGCTCAAAGCCATGGGTCTCCCGGAAGGCGTGATTAAAGGAGCGTTGAGGATATTCTTGGTGTCATATGACGGAGGCACCTGATTGGAATGAGGTGGTTGGTATTATAAATAGTCTTAGGTGAATTGAAGAGCAGAGGTTAATCCTATAGAGAAATATGTAAGCGCCCGCGCGAGAGTTCTATCCCGTGCAGGCGCTTACTTCTGCTGATCCCCGACATGCCCTGTATTCCGGAGGCTAACACTCCTCCCGGAATAACCGTAAGGACGCTAACTTATCTCCAGAGACGGTAATTATTTTCTAGGGACGCTAATTATTTTACTTCCACATATGGTTCCTTCTAAGGTTAGTGGCCGCCGGCGGCCATCTTGCCGATGAGGGTGAAGAGGGGGAGGTACATGGCGATGACGATGGAGCCGATGGTGACGCCGAGGAAGCCGATCATGACGGGCTCGATGAGCGTGAGCAGGGAGGCGATGGCCGAGTCCACCTCCTGCTCGTAGAAGTCGGCGATCTTGCCGAGCATGGCGTCGAGCGCGCCCGTCTGCTCGCCGATGGCGATCATCTGCGAGACCATGTTGGGGAAGACCTCGGTCGCCTTCAGCGGCTCAACTATCGACTCGCCGCGTTCCACGCCCGTGCGGACCTTGTTGATGGCCTCCTCTAAAATCATGTTGCCGGCCGTGCGGGCCGTGATCTCCAGCGACTGGAGGATGGGCACGCCCGACGAGAGCAGCGTCGAGAGCGTGCGCGAGAAGCGCGCCACCGCGATCTTGCGCAGGATGCCGCCGATGATGGGCACCTTCAGCAGCAGGTAGTCGATGCGCCAGTGGCCGCCCGGCGTCCGGTAGTAGAAGCGGATGGCCACCACCGCCGCCACGATGGCGCCGAGGATGACCAGGCCGCCGACGCCCGCGAGGAACTCGCTGAAGCCGACGACGATGCGCGTCGGCAGCGGGAGCAGTTCGCCCGGGCCGAGCAGGCCCACGAAGATGCTCTGGAACGAGGGGATGACGAAGATCATGATGACCGCGACCACCGCGATGGCGATGACGATGACGGCCGCCGGGTAGATCATCGCCGAGACCACGTCGCGCCGCAGCTTGACGATCTTCTCGATATAGGTCGACAGACGCTGGAGGATGAGGTCGAGGATGCCGCCGGCCTCGCCCGCCTCGATCATGTTGACGAAGAGCGAGTCGAAGGTCTTGGGGTGGCGCGCCATCGCGGCCGCGAGCGTCGAGCCCTCCTCCACGTCCTGGCGCGTCTGCGTCAGGACTATCTGGAAGTTCTTGTTCTCCTGTTGCTGCGCGAGAATCTCCAGGCACTGCACGAGCGGCAGGCCGGCGTCGATCATCACCGAGAACTGGCGGGTGAAGATGGAGAGGTCTTTGGCGGCGACCTTCTTGCGCCCGCCGCCGAGCTTCGGGACGGCGACCTCGCGCCCCTTCTCCTTGACCGAGGTGAGCATGACCTGCTCGCGCCGCAGGAGCTGGCGCAACATGTCGCGGCTGTCGGCCAGACGCTCGCCGACGATCACCTCGCCCATCCGGTTCCGACCTTTGAAGACGTAAGTGGGCATGAAAACTCCTAGTACTGAGGACTGAGTGCTGAGGACTGAGTGAGGGCGAGTCTTAAACTCAGTCCTCAGCACTCAGTCCTCAGTACTTCCTTAACGCGCTCCCGGGCGGGCGCCGACGGGGCGACCCTGAGCGTAGGGGGAGGGGTGCGGGCGCTGCCCCTGCGGGCCGGGGGCGCCGTTGCCGGTGTTGATGCCCGCGCCGTGCTCGATCAACTCGCGCAGCTCGTCGGCGTTAGACGACCGCTGCATCGCCACCTCGATGGAGATGAGCCGCTTGTGGTAGAGCGTGGCCAGCGCCTGATTGAAGGTCTGCATGCCGTGCTTGCCCTGACCCGTCTGCATCATCGAGTAAATCTGGTGCACCTTATCCTCGCGGATGAGGTTGCGGATGGCAGGGTTGGGGACGAGTATCTCCAGCGCCATCGCGCGCCCGCGTCCGTCCGCGCGCGGGATGAGCGACTGGCAGAGGATGCCTTCGAGGACGAGCGAGAGCTGCGCGCGAATCTGCGCCTGCTGCGCCGAGGGGAAGACATCAATGATGCGGTTGATGGTCGAGGCCGCGGAGTTGGTGTGCAGCGTGGCGAAAGTTAAGTGGCCGGTCTCCGCGATGCGGAGGGCCGACTCGATGGTTTCGAGGTCGCGCATTTCGCCGACGAGCACCACGTCGGGGTCTTGACGCAAAGCAGTCCTGAGCGCCTCGGCGAAGCCGTGCGTGTCGGCGCCGACCTCGCGCTGGTTGACGATGCAGGACTTGTGCGCGTGCAGGAACTCGATGGGGTCTTCGATGGTGACGATGTGCTCGTGCCGCTCGCGGTTGACCTTGTCGAGCATGGCGGCGAGCGTCGTCGATTTGCCGGAGCCGGTGGGGCCGGTGACGAGGATGAGGCCGCGCGGCTTGTCGCACAGGCTTGAGACGACGGTCGGCAGGCCGAGGTCGTCGAACGACTTGATCTCGTAAGGGATGGCGCGGAAGACCGCGCCGACTGCGCCGCGCTGGTTGAAGAGGTTGGCGCGGAAACGCGACAGCCCCCGCACGCCGAACGAGAAGTCGAGTTCGAGCGCCTCCTCGAAGCGATGCTTCTGCGCGTCGGTCAGGACGGAGTAGGCGAGCGACTTCGTGTCGGCCGAGCTGAGCGTGCGCACGCCTTCGACGGGGCGCAGGTGGCCGTCCACGCGCACCTGCGGCGGCGTGTTCGTCGTCAGGTGAAGGTCAGACCCGCCCATCTCGATGAGCTTCTTTAACAGGTCTGAGAGCGAGAGCGGCTCCTGGGGCTGTTCTGATCCGTTCATGTGGTTTCCCTGTGTCGGTTGGTTTCGGCCGCCGTGGGCGCTGACGGTCGGGAGAGGGGGAGGCCGGGTCTCACACGGCCTCCCGCGTGCTCACTTCTGCGAGGCCGCGTCGCGGCTCGCGGCGGGTTGGAGCGAGGCCATGAACTGCTCGGAGCCGGCCGCGACGGGCACGGCGAACTCGAAGGGGGCCGTCGTCGCGAGGCTGTAGAGGCGGCCGTCGATCTCCGTGAAGTAGAAGGTCAGCGACTGCGTCGGGGCGCCGGGCGCTCCCGTCTGAGCCTGCACGACGAAGAGCTTGCGGCCGCGCAGCTCCTGCACGAAGTCGTTCGTCACCCAGCCGCCCTCGGCCACCATCCGGTCGATGACCGTGCGCCGCAACGCCGCCACGGGCGTCCCGCCGATCTTCTTCGTCTTCGGGCCGACGTTCGCGCCCGATAGCTCCGCGCCCGACAGGGAGACGGGGGCGACGACGGCCGTGCCCGCCGCGCGCCCGTCCGCGGTCGCCACCGTGAAGACGGCCGCGCCCGAGCGCGTCTTGCGACCAGCCGTCCAGTTGTGCGGCGCCGCGAAATCGAAGGGAAGGAGCGAGCTGCGCGCCGGCGCCGACGCACGCGCGGGCGTCGAGGCGAGCGTCGCGGGCGCGGCCGGGTTCGCTGCCGCGGCGGGCAGCAACGACGCGCCGACGTTCGCGTTGAAGGTCAGCAGGGCGGTGTTGATTTTCGGGGCGGCGTTCCCGCGGGCCAGCTCGGCCAGCCGTCTGCGCTCCATTGCGCGAGCGCGGCGCGCGCGCATGACCGCACGGTGGCGGCGCCACCATGCGCGCGAGTGCTTGCGGTGGCGCTTGCGCTGGCTCACCGCCGAGCGGCGACTCCACTTGGCAAGCGACTCGGTGATGGGCAGAGCCCCGGCCACCGTGACGAGGACGAGAAGCGTTAGTGTAATGACGCGCAGCCTGTTCATGTTCTATGCCACCGTTTCGCGTACCACCTCTTCGAGCGTGGTGACGCCGTTCCTTATCTTGTGCAGCCCCGACTCGCGCAACGTAATCATGCCGTCCTCGATGGCGCGCTTACGCAGCTCCAAAGCGGACGCGCCGATCAGAATCAGCTCGCGAATCTCGTCGGTCACCTCCATCACCTCGTAGAGGCCGACCCGACCCTTGTAGCCCGTGTTGTTGCACTTCGGGCAGCCCGTGCCCTTGTAGGTCTTGAGCTGCGCGGCCTCTTCCTTCGAGAAGCCGATCTCGACCAGCGCCTCGGCGGGGACGTGGTGGTCGGCCTTGCAGTCCTTGCAGATGCGCCGGATGAGGCGCTGCGCCTGAATGAGGTTGACCGAGGTCGCGACGAGGAAGGGCTCGATGCCCATGTTCATCAGGCGGGAGATAGTGGAGGGCGCGTCGTTGGTGTGGAGGGTGGAGAGGACAAGGTGGCCGGTGAGCGCGGCCTTGATGGCGATCTCGGCCGTTTCGAAGTCGCGAATCTCGCCGACGAGGACGATGTTCGGGTCCTGGCGCAGGAAGCTGCGGAGCGCGGCGGCGAAGTTGAGCCCGATCTGCTCCTTCATCTGCACCTGGTTGATGCCCGGCAGGTTGAACTCGACCGGGTCCTCGGCCGTCATGATGTTGGTCTCGGTCGTGTTCAAAGCCTGAAGCGCCGAGTAGAGCGTGTTCGTCTTGCCGGAGCCCGTGGGGCCTGTGACGAGCACCATGCCGTAGGGCTTCGTGATGTTACGCTGGAACTTGACGAGCGACTCGGGCTCGAACCCGAGCTTCGTCATGTCGAGCATCAGCTTCTCCTTGTCGAGGAGGCGGAGCACCACCTTCTCGCCGAAGAGCGTCGGGAGCGTCGAGACGCGGAAGTCCAGCTCGCGCGAGCGGCCGTGTACCTTCAGCTTGATCTTGATGCGGCCGTCTTGCGGCAGACGCTTCTCGGCGATGTCGAGCTTCGAGAGAATCTTGATGCGGGAGATGAGCGCGTCGCGCAGGCGCAGGGGCGGGTGCATCACGTCGTAGAGCACGCCGTCGATGCGGAACCGGATGCGCATCTCCTTCTCGTACGGCTCGATGTGGATGTCGGAGGCGCCGCGCTGGAGCGAGTCGGCCAGGAGCACGTTGACGAGCCGGACGACGGGCGCGTCCTCGCTCATCCGCGTCAGGTTCGAGAGGTCGATCTCGTCGTGCTCCTCGACGACCTCCATCCCCTCGACGCCGTCGGCCTCGAAGTCCAGCTCGTCGAGCGACATCGAGGACTGCGGCAGCGCCTCGACCTGAGCGTGATACTGGCTCTCCTCCTCATCGAAATTCTTCGCCAGCTCGATCTCGCGCGAGCTTGAGTAGTAGCGCGAGATGGCCTCCTGCACGCTCGCCTCGGAGACGACGACCGGCTCGATGTTGAGCCCCGTCATGAACTTGATATCGTCCATGGCGAAGACGTTGGTAGGGTCTACCATCGCGAGCGTCAGCGTCGCGCCGACGCGGGAGAGCGGGAGCACCGAGTACTTGTCGGCCACGTCGCGCGGGATGAGGCGGATGACCGACTCGTCCACGTCGAACAGCTCCAGGTTGACGGACGGGACGCCGTACTGCCTGGAGAGCACAGCCGTAATCATGTCGTCCGAAACCAGCCCCATCTTGACCAGATTAAAACCGAGCCGGCCACCGTGCTCCCTCTGGAATTCGAGGGCTTCGCGGAGCTGGTGCGGGGTCAGGAGATTTTCGCGGACGAGGATTTCGCCGAGTTTGGCTGACATTATGGAGCGTTCCGTGTTTAAGAACCGAAAAGGCGGGGCGTGTGCGGTTTCCGTCGAAAGGGACTCGAAAGGGCAGGCCGACGACCGCACCGACGGCACAAGGCCAAAGGTTTGAAACACCGTTGGCCTAAAGCATGTTACTGTTTAACCGCGTAGCTGTCAAGATGAATCTGGAAGCGGTCAGAATGAGTTCAAAAAGCCGCGCCCGGCACAGAGGCCGGGCGCGGCTAAGTAGTTAAGTATCTTCGGTTTAGGGCGCCTTACGGGCGCTTACGGGCCGGGCGCGAGGCGGGCGTCTTCTCCGTCTTGATGTTCTCCGCAGTCTTCAGGTATTCGAGCGCGTCGCGGGTCGAAGCCTTCAGAGGGTCGGTGTCGGGCGCCTTATCGACGTAGCGCTGGAGGCGGTTGGCGGCCTCCTGATACTTCGACTTGTCGCCGGTCGCGTAGAGCGCGAGACCGAGGATGCGGTTGGCGTCCGTGTTGTCGGGGTCTTCGGCGAGAATCTTCCCCGCCTCGGCCACGACGAGGTCGGTCGCGTTCGCGTCGAAGAGCGCCTGCAAAGTCTCGCCCCTGATCTTGGCCTTCTTGGCCGCGTCGGTCTCTATTTCGAGATATTCCTGATTGGCGGCGAGCGCATCGGTCGCTTTCGACTGATCGACCTTGGAGGCGACACGGCGCAGGAGCAGGGCGCGGACTGAAATCGCCGCCTTCTTATTCTGCTCGTAGCCGGCGGCGTTCACGTTGGCGCCGGCAGGGTTGGCCGCCTTGACCAGCGTGACCGCTTTAGCGGCCAGCTCGGCGCCTTCGGCCCAGTCCTTCTTCGCCGTCTCCATCCCCTGGAGCTTGGCCTCGGTGGTCGTCTCCTTGACGGCCGCGTTGAAGCGGCTGTCGGCCCGCTGGCGCAGGGCCTCAGCGAGGTTGGTCAGGAGCGCCACCTCTTCGGGGCGCGCGGCCAGACCCTCGCGGTAGCTGGTGATGGCCTCGTCGAGTCGCGGCGGGGTGGCAAAGAGGGCGTCGTTGCCGGCCTTGAAGGCGCGGTTGACCACCTCGTTCGACTGGGTGATCTCCGAGTTCTTCTTTTCGATCTCAGCGATCTCTTTCTCGCGCGCCTCGCGTGCGGCCTTCTCCTCCTTGCTCTCGCCGCGCGGAGTGCCGCCCGCCGCGGGCGCGCCGCCGCCGCCACTGCCGCCGCCCGCTGCACTCTTGTTCACGTCCTCGATGCTCGGGCGCGAGCCGTCGCCGGGCACGAGCTCGAAGTCGCGCCGCGTCTCCTGCGTGAAGCGCTGCTTGGCCGTGAAGGTCGGCGACGCGCCGGGCGCGCTGACGATGACCGTATAGGTGCCGACGAAGGGAAGCCCGGCGTGGATGTAGTTGCCCTTCTTGTCGGTCTTGGTGTGGAAGTCAGCCTTGATGTCCGTGCGGTAGATGTCGATAAGCGCGCCGACGACCGGGACGACGGTGCCGTCGGCCTGCTTGAGCGTCACCTTGCCGTTCACCTGTGTGGACTGCGCCGAGGCGACGACGGCCGAGGCGGCCACGAGAAGCGCGGCGCAGAGCGTGCGAATTAAAGGGTTGGAACGCATGGTCGGTGGTCTCCTGCTGCTGATGATTGCTGACACTTCCGAGGGGGAACGGAGGCCGCGCTTAGGATGCGTGCGCCCCCCGGTCGGTTGTCAGTTGGTGCCCTTTGTTCAATTCTTGCGTGCCATTTTAGCAGTACAACCGAACGTTTTGCGAGTCCCTAAGCGTAAGGGATCGGGTCTTCGACGCCGGCCTCTCGGAAGGCCCTCAGACGGAGCGCGCACGAGTCGCAAGTCCCGCAGGCGAGCGCCTCCGCGCGGTAGCATGACCAGGTCAGCCCGAGCGGCGCGTTCAGCTCAAGTCCGCGGCGGATGATCTCGGACTTGCGAAGGTGTATGACGGGCGTCCTTATCTCGACCCGCGTCTCGGGGCGCGTGCCCGCGTCGATGGCGCGCTGGAAGGCTTCGTAGAATTCGGGGCGGCAGTCGGGATAGCCCGAGGAGTCTTCGGCGACGGCGCCGATGTAGATGCTCGTCCCGCCGATGACTTCGGCCCAGCTCGTCGCGGCCGCGAGCAGGTGCGCGTTGCGGAAGGGGACGTAGCTGGTCGGTATCGCACGGGACGAGAGGTCGGCTTCCGACACGGGTATCGAAGCATCCGTCAGCGACGAGCCGCCGATACGCGCGAGGTGTTCGAGCGAGACGACGAGGCGGCGCGAGACACTGTAGAAGTCGGCCAGTTCCTCGAAGGCGCGCCGCTCGCGCGTCTCGGTACGCTGCCCGTATGAGACGTGGAGGAAGGCTATGTCTTCGTTCTCCTCGCGCGCGACGGCGGCCGTTACGCACGAGTCCATCCCGCCTGAGACGAGGCAGACGGCGAGCGTTTCGACCGCATCACTCTCGTCAAACGCCGACTCTTCCGGCTTTTCGTCGTTGACGAAATCCCTGTCGCTCGGCGAGCCGCCCATCAGACCCCATGCACCTCCGGCCCCCAGATATACTTGTGTAACTGCAACTGCATCCTGACGTTCTTCAGCCCGCTCTGCGAGACGAGGTCGGCCAGCTCCTTCAAGTCCGTCTCGCCCCAGACGGGCGAGACGAGGATGGCGAGCGCGCGGCTCTCAAGCTCATACTCCTCGACGACGCGGCGCGCGAACTCCCAGTCGGCACGGTCTTGCACAACGAACTTGACCTCGTCGCGGTCGGCGCGCAGGCGCCCGAGGTTCGGCCAGTGGTTGCGTTCTGCCTCGCCCGAAGCCGGGCACTTTACGTCGAGAATTATCTTCGCGCGCTCGTCCACGCCCTCGGTCGGGACGAAGCCGCCGGTCTCGATTAAGACCTCGAACCCCTCGTCGCACAGTTGGCGGATGAGCCCGAGCGCCCCCTTCTGCGCGAGCGGCTCGCCGCCCGTCACTTCGACGAGCTGGCAACCATAAGCGCGTACCTGCCGCATCACATCCTCGACGGAAATGTGCTCGCCGCCCGTGAACGTATATTCGCTATCGCACCAGGTGCAGCGCATCGGGCAGCCCGTCAGGCGCACGAACGCGCACGGCCGGCCGGCGTGCGTCGATTCTCCCTGAACGGAGCGGAAGATTTCAGTGACGCGGAGCACAGCAAAAGGTTTTACTACTGACGACTGACTACTGTCTACTGACTACTCATTTCGTGGTAGCATAGGCGAACCGTCCGGCGTGGCATCTTGGCTTCTGGACTCTCGGATGCCGACAGACCTCGAACAACTCGTGCGTGAAGGTGCGCAGCGCCTGCTGGGGCGCGCGGGGAGCGTGCGCTCGCTCGACGCCTCTGCGGTCGCGCCGCGCGTGCGGGCGACGGTCGAAAAGTACCTTCTGCGCCACAGTCCGCAGGCCGGCGCGGCCGAGGTCGGAGCGTTCATCGACGCGCTGCACGCCGAAGAGCTGCTGCTCGTCGTCGCGTGCGAGCGCGGGGACGCCGCCGCGTGGGACGAACTCGTCGCGCAGTACCGGCCGACCGTGCTCTCGGCCGCGCGCTCGGCCAGCGCGGGCGAGGCGGAGGCAGAGGAGCTGGCCGGGTCTGTGTGGGCCGAACTCTACGGGCTGCGCGAGCGCGCCGACGGGAAGCCCGCGGGCAAGCTCGCATACTACTCGGGCTGCGGGAGTCTGGGTGGATGGCTGCGCGCGGTCGTGGGGCAGTTGGGGGTTGACCGTCACCGACGCACTTCGCGGCTGGTGCAGACCGAGGAGCCTTCGGAGTTCGACCGCGCCGCCGCCGACTCGCACGAGCAGGACGGGTGGCGGTCGGCTGCGCCGCTCGACCCCGAGAGCGCGCTCGCGGAGTCGGACGCGTCGCGCGCCGTCGAGGAGACGCTCGCGCGCGCGCTGCAAGGGCTCGACGCGGAAGATCGTCTGCTCGTGCGCCTCTACTACTTCGACGGCCTCAAGCTGAAGGAGGCGGGCGCCGTGCTCGGCGTCCACGAGGCGACAGCGAGCCGCAGGCTGACGCGCGTCCACGCCGAAGTGAGGAAGCGGGTCGAGGCTCTGCTCACCGGCGAGCGCCGCTGGAAGCGCGAAGAGGTCACGCGCGCGCTGGCCGACGCGGCGCACTCGCACACCGACGCTGACCTGCGCGCGATGCTCGCGCCCGGCCCGGCGTCAGCCGTCGAGAAGCGCGAAGAGTTGTATGAATGAACGTCAAGAGTAGTGAGAGTTAAAAGGCTTGAGCGGCGCAAGTTTCCGTCGCCCAAGCGTTCAGAGATCGGACGCCGCTTGGCGTTAGTTTTCAGTCGGCACGTTTGAGATGAAAGAAGGCTTCGACAGAGAGATCGACTCGCTACTCCGGCGCCGCGCGCGCGGGACAGCGGAGTTGCGCTCGTGGGGCGACGGGGCGGGCAACGGCTTGACCGGCGCGCACCTCGACGCGGATGAACTGGGGGCCTTTGCGGAGGGTGCGCTGCCGCCGTCGGCGCGCCTCGCCGCCGCTTCGCACCTCGCTGACTGCGATAGTTGCTGCGGAATCGTCGTCGGCCTCGCGCGTGTCGCGGGCGCCGGGGCCGCTGGGGTTGAAGTCAAACAACACGCCATCGCCGCAACCGGCTCAAACGCGCCAACGCGCACGCCCGCGTGGCGCGCGCTTATCATGTCGCTCTTCGCGCCGCGCGTGATGCGCTTCGCCGTGCCGGTGCTCGCGCTCTCGCTCGTCGGGGTCGTCTCCTACGTCGCGCTGCGTTCGAAGAGCGGCGCGTCTTTGGAGATGACGAGGGACACGGGCCGTCAGAACACCACTACGCAGAGTGCGCCGAGCGCCCCGGCGGGCTCGACGGCGAGCAACGCGAACGCCAACGCGTCGGGGCTCGCCGAGCAGAACGCCAACGCCGCGCCGAGAGAGGCGCCCGTCGCGGGCGCGCAGCCGAATGCGCCCGGCAGAGGACACGGCGGGGCCGAAGCAGCGGCGCCCGCGGAGGCCGACGCGGACAGGGAAGCGGCACAACCCTCTACGGCGGCTCCTGCTCCGCCGCCTCCGGCACCCGTCACCGTCACCGCCGAAGGCCCGGCCGACTTGAGCAAGGCCGCGCCGAAAGCGGCCCCGGCCGAAGAGGGCGAGGTCGCGCGTGACGATAGCAGATATAGGTCGGAGAACAAGGACAAGTCCACGCGCGCGTCCGACGCCGAAGATAACGTGTCGAACGACGCGGCAGTGCAGCGTCGCGCGCAGTCACGCGTGGGCGAAGTGCAGATGCCCGACGGCGGCGCGCGCAACAACCAGAAGCGCTCCGACAACAACGTCGCGGGCAACTACGGCGTCGGAAACACAGGCACCGCGACACCGCCTAAGGAGTCGGAGGGCGCGCGCGCAGGAACCGTGCGGCGCGACCGTCCGGCGCGACCGGCCGAGAAGAAGGCCGAGGACAACGAGTCCGGCCGCGACGCCGACACACGCACGGCCGCGGGCCACCGCTTTCGTCGTGAGCGCGGCATGTGGGTCGATGTCAACTACAAATCCTCCATGCGCTCGACGGGCGTGCGCCGCGGTACGGAACCCTTCCGCGCGCTCGTCGCCGAAGTGCCCGAGGTCGGCCGCGTCGCCGGGGCCATCGACGGCGAAGTCATCGTCGTAGTCGGCAGCCGCGCCTACCACATCCGTTAGTGAATGGTAAATCGTAAATGGTAAATGGATGCCGGGCGCTTGAAGCTCGGGCGGTTAAGGTTGCGCCGGGCGCCGCACGCCGGCTATTTACCATTCACCATTCACCATTTACTATTCACCAACTATGATCTTCCGCAGCCCTTTCCCCGATGTCGAAATTCCGGATGTCTCCCTGACCGAGTTCGTCCTCGGCGGCGCGGCCGAGCGCGCCGAAAGCCCCGCGCTCATCGACGGCGTAAGCGGGCGCGTGTTGACCTACGCGCAGCTCGCGGGCGCAGTGCGCGCGGCGGCGGCCGGGCTCGCGCGGCGCGGCTTTCAGAAGGGCGACGTGCTGGCACTCTTCAGCGCGAACCTGCCCGAGTACGTCGTCGCCTTCCACGCCGTCGCCACGCTCGGCGGAATCGTCACGCCCGTCAACCCGATGTACACGACCGAGGAGTTGCGCAAGCAGCTCGAAGACTCGGGCGCGAAGTACCTCGTCACGATTCCGCAGCTCGTCGGGCGCGCGCGCGAGGCGGCGGAAGGGAAGGAGTTGAGCGAGCTGTTCGTCTTCGGCGAGGCGGAGGGCGCGACCCCTTTCGCCGCGTTGCTCGAAGGCGGCGCGGACGACCTCACGCAGGTCGAGATAAATGCGCGCGAAGACCTCGTCGCGCTCCCCTATTCGAGCGGGACGACCGGCGTCTGCAAGGGCGTGATGCTGACGCACCGCAACCTCGTCGCGAACCTCGCGCAGATACGCGGGACGGGGCACGACTGGCGCGACGAGACGCTGGTCTGCGTGCTGCCGCTCTTCCACATCTACGGCATGTCCGTGATTATGAATCACGGCCTGCGCTGCGGCGCCACGCTCGTTACGCTCCCGCGCTTCGACTTCGAGCAGCTTCTGCGTGTGATGCAGGAGCACCGCGTGAGCTTAGCGCACCTCGTGCCGCCGATTGTGCTCGCGCTCTCGAAGAGCCCGCTGGTGGACGCCTACGACCTCTCCGCGCTCAAGACGGTCTTCTCGGGCGCGGCGCCGCTCGGGGCCGAGCAGGCGCGCGCGTGCTCCGAGCGGCTCGGGTGTACGATCATCCAGGGCTACGGCATGACGGAGACGAGCCCCGTCACGCACCTCACGACGCGGGAGCACAACAAGCCGGGCTCGGTGGGACTGTGCGTGCCGAACATGGAGTGCCGGCTCGTCTCGGTCGAGACGGGCGAGGACGTGGGCGTGGGCGAGCGCGGCGAGGTGTACGTGCGCGGCCCGCAGGTGATGAAAGGATACCTCGGCCGCCCCGAGGCGACCGCGCAGACCGTGGACGCCGACGAGTGGCTGCACACGGGCGACGTGGCCTACGTGGACGAGGACGGCTTCTTCTTCATCGTTGACCGCGCGAAGGAGCTGATTAAGTACAAGGCTTTTCAGGTGGCGCCGGCGGAACTGGAGGCGTTGCTTTTGACGCACCAGTCGGTAGCCGACGCAGCCGTCATCCCGAGCCCGGATGACGAGGCCGGCGAAGTGCCGAAGGCGTTCGTCGTCCTCAAAGACGGTCACGCGCTAACCGAGGCCGAGGTGATGAGCTTCGTCGCCGAGCGCGTCGCGCCGTATAAGAAGGTGAGGCGGGTCGAGTTCGTCGCGCAGATACCGAAGTCGCCCTCGGGAAAGATTCTGCGCCGCCTCCTCGTCGAGAGAGAGAGGGAAAGAGAAGCGAGTTAAAACATCGCATCAACGCCGCGGAGAGGTATCTGAGTTTAGCCCGGCCTTGAAAGGCCGGGCTAAACTCAGATACCTCTCCGCGGCCTAAAATTTTCCGACCAATGACCGCGGGCGTGCGTCTTAAACGCGTCGGTCATTCATCAAAGTCAAGGGCCGGGAACGACCGGAAAACAGTCAAAGTTGAGCGAATTCGGAGCCTTTATGAAAGTCAACACGTCCGTTTGCCGACGCGCCCCGCGGGCCTTCGCGCTCGTGGCCGCGCTGGCGCTCGTCTCGAACAACCTCTTTGTCGCGGCGCAGGTCATGACCCCGAAGACGGGGGCGCAGAAGCTGTCGGAGGAGCAGCGCGTCGTACACGTGCTCAACCGCCTCGGCTTCGGCGCGCGGCCGGGCGAGGTCGAGCGCGTGCGCAGGCTGGGTCTGGAGGCTTACATAGAGCAGCAGCTCAATCCCTCGAAGCTCGACGACTCGGCGTTGGAGGCGCGGCTGCGCAACTTCCCGACGCTCGGCATGTCGAACGGCGAGCTGCTGGCGAAGTACCCGCAGCCCGGGCAGCTCCTGCGCCGTCTGGAGCGTGCGGGCGAACTGCCGCCGGAGCTTGCCGCGCTCGTCCGTCAGCGTAATCAAGGGCAGCCGAACAACGCGGGTCAGATGAGCGCGGAACAGGCGGACGCCGAGAAGGTCATCGCCGAAGCGATGCGCCCGCCCGCCATGCCGCCGCAGCAGCAGGGCGCGATGCCGGAGGAGCGTGACCCGCAGCGCCGCCAGTACCGGCAGGCGATTGCGAAGTACATGCGCGAGCAGGGGCTCGAAAGCCCGCAGCGCATCATGTACGAGCTGAACTCGTCGCGCATCCTGCGCGCCGTCTACAGCGAGCGGCAGTTGCAGGAGGTGATGGTTGACTTCTGGACGAACCACTTCAACGTCTTCGCACAGAAGGGCGCCGACCGCTGGTTCCTGACTTCGTACGACCGCGACGTGATTCGCCCGAACGCGCTCGGCAATTTCCGCGACCTGCTCGAAGCGACGGCGAAGAGCCCCGCGATGCTCTTCTACCTCGACAACTTTCAGAGCGTGAGCCCGAACGCGCAGGCGAACCGGCGGGGGATGCGCCGTCAGCAGCAGATGGATACGGAAGGCGTTGGGCCGATGCGACCCGGCGGCACCTTCGGCGGCCGACGCATGCGACAGGGTGAGGCGCGACAGCGTCGTATGGAGCGCGAGCAGCAACAGGGCGAAGGTCAGATGACGGCTGAGCAACAGCCGCCGCGTCCTCAACCGCAGCGGATGCGCCGCGGCATCAACGAGAACTACGCGCGTGAGTTGATGGAGCTGCACACGCTCGGCGTCGAGGGCGGCTACACGCAGAAGGACGTGCAGGAGGTGGCGCGCGCCTTCACCGGCTGGACGATTTTCCAGCCGCGCGGCGGCCGTCTCTACGGCGACGACGGCGGAGACAGTCGCGCCGGTACGTTCTACTTCGCGCCGCGCACGCACGACGACGGCGAGAAGACCGTGCTCGGCGTTAAGATTCCGTCGGGCGGCGGCGCCGAGGACGGGAGGAAGGTTTTAGACATACTCGTCGCGCACCCCTCGACCGCGAGGTTCATCGCGACGAAGCTCGCGCGCAAGTTCGTCGCGGACGAGCCAGACCCTTCGCTCGTCCGTCGCGTCGCCGACGCGTTCCACAACTCGAAGGGCGACATCAAGACGACGCTGCGCGCACTCTTCACTTCGCCCGAGTTCAACTCGGCCGAGGCGCGGCGCGCGAAGATCAAGACGCCGTTCGAGCTGACGGCGAGCGCGCTGCGCACGCTCGGCGCGGAGGTCGAGGTGAGGCCGCCGCTCATCCAGTGGGTCGCGCGCATGGGCGAGCCGCTCTACGGCTATCAGGCGCCGACGGGCTACCCGGACGAGGCGTCGTACTGGGTCAACACGGGCGCGCTCCTCGAACGTCTCAACTTCTCGCTCGCGCTCGTCTCGAACCGCATCCCCGGCGCGCGCGTAGACCTCAAGCGCTTCGTCGGCGAGGAGGCGGTCGGCAGCCGCGTCGTCGATCAGAAGGCGGTCGTCGAACGTTTCCTCAACGTCGCGCTGCAAGGCGACATCTCGCCCGGGAGCCGCGAGGTCTTGATGAAGCAGTTGACGGCACGGACGGACGCGACCGACAAGTCGGCGCCCGAGGTCGCGCGCATCGCCGCGCTCGTCATCGGCTCGCCGGAGTTTCAGAGGCAGTAGGTAAAGCAATGAATCAGAATCGTCGATTCTTTTTAAAGAGTGGCGGGCTGGCGCTGGCGAGTGTGGGAGTCGTCGGGAGCGCACCGTCGTTTTTGAGGCGCGTCGTGGAGGCGCAGGGCGTATCGGCCGCGCTCACGGGCAGAAGGAAGACGCTCATCAGCATCTTCCAGCGGGGCGCGGTGGACGGGCTGAACATGGTCGTGCCGCATGGCGAGCGTGCCTACTACGAACTGCGGCCGCAGATTGCGATTGCGCAGCCCGGCAGGGGTGATGTGCCCGAGTCGGCCGTTGACCTCGACGGCTTCTTCGGTCTGCACCCGTCGATGCGTCCGCTCAAGCGCCTGTGGGACGAGAAGCGCATGGCGATAGTTCACGCCGTCGGCTCGCCTGACAACACGCGCTCGCACTTCGACGCGCAGGACTACATGGAGTCGGCGACGCCAGGCGTCAAGTCCACACAGGACGGCTGGCTCAACCGTTACGTGCAGGCGCGCCCCGACGCTCGGGCCACGCCGTTCCGCGCCATCTCGATGACGCAGAGCCTGCCGCGCTCGATGCAGGGCCGCGCTGCGACCGTCGCCATGCGCAACCTCTCCGACTTCCAGATTCGCGCGGGCGCCTACACGCCGTCGGTGCAGGGCGGCTTCGAGGGCTTATACGAGCAGGACGCGAATGATGTGCTGCGCGGGACGGGCAAGGAGACGTTCGAGGCGGTCAACTTCCTGAAAAAGGTGAATCCGGCACAGTACAGGCCGGAGAACGGCGCGCAGTACCCGAACGGCGAGTTCGGCCGCGCGCTCGTGCAGATCGCGCAGCTCATCAAGGCGGGCGTCGGGTTGGAGGTGGCCTTCACGGACGTGCAGGGATGGGACACGCACCGCGGGCAGGGCGGCGCGCGCGGTCAGCTCGCGAACCTGCTCGGCCAGTTCGCGCAGGGTATCAGCGCGCTCGTCACAGACCTCGGCCCCGCGCGTATGGAGGACGTGGTTGTGCTGACGATGAGCGAGTTCGGGCGCACTGTCCGGCAGAACGGGACGCAGGGCACCGACCACGGCCACGCCAACGCGATGTTCGTCATCGGCGGCGCGGTGCGCGGCGGAAAGGTCTACGGCCGCTGGCCCGGACTTAAAGAGGAGCAACTCCACGAGGGGCGCGACCTCGCGCTCACCACAGACTTCCGCGACGTGTTCGGCGAAGTCGCGTCGAAGCATCTCGGCGCCGTTGATCTCAAGCGGGTCTTCCCCGGCTACGCGCCCGAGGGCCGGGTGCGCGGGATGTTGGGCTGAATGTCCGGTCGCGTGTAGCGAAAGAGAAGTTAACCACCGCAGAGCCTCTGTGTCTGCGGTGGTTAATCCCTCTTACCAGGGGTTCGCGGCGGCGACGGCGTCGGGCGCGAGCGTCTTGTTCTGCTCGTCGAGCCAGGTCTTGAGCGGCGCGTAGTAGTCGATGATGGCGGTGGCGTCCATCTTCTCTTCGCCGGTCAGCTCCTTCAGGGCCTCGGGCCACGGGCGGCTCCGGCCCATCTCAAGCATCTTCTTGAGACGCGCGCCGACATCCTTGTTGTTGTAGACCGAGCAGCGGTGGAGCGGCCCCTGAAAACCCGCCTGCCGGCACATCGCTCGGTGGAACTGGAACTGTAGGATGGCCGCGAGGAAGTAGCGCGCGTAGGGCGTGTTGGCCGCGACGTGGTACTTCGCGCCCGCGTCGAAGTCCTGCTCGCTGCGCGCGTCGGGCGGCGTGATGCCCTGATACTTCGTGCGCAAGTCCCACCAAGCCTTGTTGTAGTCGCCCGGCCCCACCTCGCCCGAGAAGACCTTCCAGCGCCACTGGTCTACGAGGTAGCCGAAGGGGAGGAAGGAGACTTTAGCGAGCGCGCTCTTCAGGAGCAGGCCCGTGTCGGCCGAGGCGTCGGGCACGCGCTCGATGAGCCCGAGCTGCTTTAGATATTCGGGCGTGACCGAGAGCGCGACGGCATCGCCGATGGCCTCGTGGAAGCCCTCGTTGGCGCTGTCCTGAAAGAGGTAGGGTTGCGGGGCGTAGGCCATCTGATAGTAGTTGTGTCCCAGCTCGTGGTGGACGGTCTGGAAGTCCACGTCGTTGATCTGGATGCACATCTTGAGGCGCACGTCCTTCTTCGCGTCGATGTCCCACGCGCTGGCGTGGCAGACGACCTCGTGGTCGCCCGGCTTCGCGAAGAGCGAGCGCTCCCAGAAGGTTCCGGGCAGCGCCTCGAAGCCGAGCGAGGTGAAGAAGCCCTCGCCGTAGCGAACCATCTGCTTCGGGTCGGTGTTGCGGCGCTTCAGAATCTCCGTCAGGTTGTAGCCGGGGTCGGCCGCGGGCGGCTGAAGCACGTCGTAGATGTTGCCCCACTCCTGGCTCCACATGTTGCCGAGCAGGTGCGCGGGGATGGGGCCGTTCTTCGGCACGACCGCGTCGCCGTACTTCTGGTTGAGCTTCGCGCGCGTGTAGATGTAGAGCGAGTTGTAGAGCGGTCTGACCTGCTGCCACAAGCGTTCCATCTCGGCGGCGAACTGGTCGGGCGGCATGTCGAAGTTCGAGCGCCACATCGCGCCCACGTCCTTAAAGCCCATCTCTTTCGCGCCCTTGTTCGACAGCTCGACGAATCGCGCGTACTTCTGCCGGTAGGGCGGCGAGACCGTGTGCCAGCCCGTCCAGATGCGCTTCAGCTCCTCCGGGTCGCGGCTCTCGGCGAGGATGGGCTCCATGTCCGAGAGCGTGAGGCACTTTTTGTCGGGGCCGTCGGGACACCACTTACCCTTGCCGTATTCGCTCTCCATCGAGGCGGCGATCTTCGTCAGCTCGTCGCGCTCTGTAGGGTCGGCGGGCGCGGGCAGCACGAGCGCAAGCTTCAGGAGCGCGAACTTGCGCGCGAGCGCCTCGGGCTTCTCCAACTGGTCGAAGCGGCGCGACTTCTCGGCCAACTCGGTGACGGCCGCGATGTAGTCCTTGTTGGTGTCGGCGGCCAGCACCTCCGTGTCTTCCGTGATGAAGGTGCTCTGCACCCAGGAGGCGCGCCCCGCCCTCAGGCTGAGTTCGCTCAGCCGCGCCTCGGCGTCGGCCATGAACTTCTCAGCCTCGGCGACGGTCGGCGCACCCGTGGCCGGCGCGCCCGTATTGGTGTTGGGCTGCGTCCCGCACGACAGGAGGAGTGTGGATAGAACCAACAGGAGCGCGGGCGCGAGCAGGCGCCCCCTTACGCGGCGAAATAGACTCATCGCAGACCTCCGTCTAAACGATAGTTGGACGACCTTCTGACTGCGGGGAGACTCAAGTAGTACGTTGCTGTGCTCCGTCGATTGTAGCTCAAGTAAGACGAGCCTGTCGCCGCCCGTATCGAAGAATTGGAGCGCGAGGCAGGCGCATGTTAATATCGCGCCACCGATTCCCCCGAAAGAATATTTGGTCGTAAGACGCGTGCGCGCAGTGGTCGTCGTCCCGCGTCTCGGCTCTTGTTGCTTGACAGACATTTTAAAGTCGAGGGGAGACAGAAGAGAATGGCACAGAGTGGTGCAGCCGAGAGCAATACTTTAGAACAGATCATCGACCGGCTGGCGGCGTTCGAGGCCGTGGAGTTGCCGGTCGTCAGCCTCTACCTGAACGCGCAGGCCAACGAGAACGGCCGGCAGGACTTCGAGCGGTTCCTGCGCAAGGAGTTCTCGGAGCGCACGCGCGCTTTCAAGGCGAACAGCCCCGAGCGCGAGAGCTTCGAGCGCGACGTGGAGCGCATCAACGAGTACCTCCGCGACGAGCTGCGCCCCGAGTCGAACGGCGTCGCCGTCTTCGCCTGCGCCGGGGCGGAAGATTTCTTCCAGGCCGTCCAGACCGCCGCGCCGATTGAGAATCATCGGCTCTACATCTACAACCAGCCGCACCTCTACCCGCTCGCGCGCCTGATGGATCAGTACCCGCGCTACGCCGTGCTCGTCGCCGACACGAACCGCGCACGCCTCTTCGTCTTCGGCCGCGGCAAGGCGCTCTCTTCGGACGAGATTCAGAACGTCAAGACGCGCGGCTCGTCGGCCGGCGGGTGGTCGCAGATGCGCTACCAGCGCCACCTCGAACAGTACCACCTCCAGCACGCCAAAGAGGTCGCCGAGCAGTTGGAGCAGATCGTGCGCGAGGACGGCATCGAGCACGTCATCCTCGCCGGCGACGAGGTCATCATCCCGCAGCTCAAGGAGCAGTTCCCGAAGTCCGTCACGGAAAAGATCGTGGACGTGCTCAGCCTCGACATCAACGCGCCCGAGCACGAGGTGCTCGCCGAGTCCCTGTCGGCCATGCGCGAACACGACCTGGTGAGCGATCAGGATAAGGTGGAGGAGTTGCTCAACCAGTACCGCGCGGGCGGCCTCGCCGTCGTCGGCTCGACCGACACGCTGGAGGCTCTGGCGATGGGTCAGGTCGAGGAGCTGGTCATCGCCGCGCAGCAGCAGCACGTCGAGGGCGACCGAGAGGACGTGGCTATCCTCTCCGACGCGGAGGTGGTCGAACCCGTCGTCGCCGGTGACGACGGCGGCACGGTCGCCAACATCGAGCCCGATTCGGTCATCGTCGCCGCCGACCTCGTCGCGCGTGCGCGCCAGACCGGCGCCCGCATCACCTTCATCGAGGACGTGTCGCTGCTCGAAGAGTTCGGCGGCTGCGGCGCCTTCCTCCGTTACCGCATCCGGCCGCAGACGACCGAGAGCGCCCCGCAGCCCCAACACTCCTGAGTGATGGACAGAACCGAGCGCGGTAGCGAGCGGGTGCGTGTTACTCTACGCGGGCAAGCCGCGTAACACGTGCCCGCTCGCGGTTCTGTTCAAGAGGGGAAACAGATGTTCTGTCCGCGTTGCGGCCAGCAGGCCGCCGAAGAGGTTAGCTTCTGCTCGCGCTGCGGGCTTCCGCTCGGCGCGGCGGCCGAGCTGGTCGAGGCCGGCGGCAGTCCAACCCTCGGGCCGTCAGCGGCGAACGTCGGGCTCACGCCGCGGCAGCGCGGCACGCGCAAGGGTGTGATGATTACCGCGGGCGGCGGCGTCTTCTTAGTCATCGTCGCCGTCCTGATGATGGTTAAAGAAGACTTCTTCCCCTTCCTCATCCTCGGCGGGCTCATCATTACCGTCGGCATCATGCGGATGCTCTACGGCTTTCTGCTTGAAGAGGACGCGCCCGACAGAAAGTCCCTGAAGCCTGCCGGCGCCGCCCCCACACTAGCGCGCGAAGCCGCACGCGCCGCGGAGCTTCCGCCCGCCCGCACCGTCCCTGCCTCCGCCTACGCACGGCCCGGCGCCGACACCAGCGATATGGCCGCCGCCCCGCACAGCGTCACCGAGGGCACCACCCGCCTGCTCGACGAAGACGAAGCCGGCCGCGGATAGGGATTGAGTTTCGGCGCCGAGTGAGATAAAAGACTGCTACGGTCGGAAAAACGACGACTTTCAGCCTGTATATGCCTTGACACGGGGCAAGTCCGAGCGCCCCGCCGCGAATCCCACGAACAATCCTGCTGCCTCTGGCCCCTCGACGGAGTCGGGCGCGGATTAAGGCTCATCACTGATGGACAAGTTCCGCATCGTCATCTTCACGAGCATGGAGCCCGCCGCCGTGCGCCCCTTCCTCCGGCGTCTGGACGCAGACCTCCCCGAGGTTGAGGTCTGCGGCGTCCTCTACGAACCCTGGCGCGCCCCTTTGCCGCTTGGCCGGAGGCTCAAGCGCGTGAAGAAGTATCTGCGCGACCCAGACTTCATACGCTTCGCCGCACACAAGGCTGCGGCGCGTGCCGGGCAGGCCGGCGGGCGCGTCCTGACGCGGCTGCTCCACGCGGCGCACGCCACGCAGGGAAGCCCGAACCCGCCGGCCACCACGGTCGAGGAGTTCGCCGCGGAGTGCGAGAGCCTCGGCGTCCGGTTCCACCGCGCTCAGGACATCCACGACGAGGCGAGCCTCGGGTTCGTCTCAGGTCTCAGACCCGACCTCGGCGTCGTCTACGGCACGCGCATCCTCAAGCCGCAACTCTTCGGGCTTCCGCGCCTCGGCTCCATCAACATACACAAGCACAAGGTGCCCGACTACCGCGGCTCGGGCGCGCCCGGACTGTGGGAGCTGCGCGACGACCGCCCGGAGCAGACCGTCACCGTACACCGTGTGACGAAGGAGGTGGACGCGGGGGCCGTGCTCTGCGAGCGGAGCTTCCCCATCGAACCGCTCGACACGCTGACGAGCATCGGCCTGAAGGCCGACATGATCGGCATCGAATGCCTCATCGAAGCCATCCGCGCCGAGAGCCTCGGCCGCCCCGCAGAGAAGCCGCAGCCGCGTTCGGGCACGGTCTACAAAGGCTTCCAGCCGCATCAGGTCTGGGCCGTCGAACGGGCCGTACGCCGTAAGCGCCCGGCGTTCCGTCCCGCGCTCGGGCGCCCTTTGCCCAAGCTGGCCGCGCGCACGCTCGCCTACTCCGCCCTCTACTTCAAGAACCGACGCCGCGCGCGCGAGAAGAACTTCCCCGTGGTGATTCTCTATCATCACCTGATCGCCGACCGCGAGTGCCTGCTCGGGATGCCCACGGAGAACTTCGTCCGGCAGGTCAGGTTCCTCAAGGAGCACTACCGCATCGCCTCGCTGCCGGAGGCGCTGTCGATGTTGGAGAAGGGCGAGGTCGAACAGCCGACCGTCGTGCTCACCTTCGACGACGGCTACGCCGAGAACTTCCTCGGCCTGCGCGCCGTGGCCGAGGCGGAGGACGTGCCCCTCACCATCTTCGTCTGCACGCGCCACGTCGAGGAGCAGACCGGTTTCCAGCACGACCTCGACCGCGGGGAGGTCGGTTTCCCCGCTCATGACTGGGAGCAGGTGCGCTACCTCGACCGGCACAACGTCGTCATCGGTAGCCACACGCGCACGCACTTCGACTGCGGCGCGACGGACGAGTCACGCCTGCGCGACGAGATCGTCGGCTCGCTCGAAGACCTGCGGCGCGAGTTGGGACACGACGTGCCCTACTTCGCCTTCCCTAAGGGCTACCCGCAGAACATGTCGCAGTCGGCGCGCGACATCGCGGCCGCGGCTTTCCCTTACGTCTTCTCGGCGCACGGCGGCGTCAACTACGGCCCGCTCAAGCCCGGCGCGCAGCTCAAGCGCGTGGCCCTGCCGCAGTCACTCCTCGAACTTGAGCTGTCGCTACAGTCCGTCCTTGATTTCGACAGGTAAGCTGGCGGCGTTAGACCCTTTCGCGATTGATGACAAGTATGGGGATAAAACAGTCACTCGCCGAGTTCCCCGCGTTGAACTACATGGGTCTTACCTTCGGCCTCTTGCTGGCGGGCGGCGGGGCTCTCTTATTCTGGTACGCACAGCCGTCGCCTCACGGGTACATAGAATTGTTCTTTGCCATCCCGGCGATATGCTTCGGGCTGTTCTTCGTCTCCGCATCGCTCCTTTTCGCCTACCACAAGCTTCATTGGTCTTTGAAGTTGCTTGCCGTTCTCCTCCTCGCGGCGGCGGTTTATCCGCTGATTAATATTGCGCTGTTGCTTTGGCGTTGAGGCAAGCGTTCTGTCATTCTCACCTTCGCTCGTACACTCCACGCTCGAACGGCTATAGAATCCCTTCGTAGACGAAAGGATGAGTAAGCGTCTGACCCCGACCATCATGCGCTTCGACTCGCTGCCTTCGACCAACACGGAGGCGGCGCGGCAGGCCGCGCTCGGTGCGCCCGAGGGGCTGTGCGTCGTGGCGCGCGAGCAGACGGCCGGGCGCGGGCGGCGCGAGCGCAGTTGGGTCTCGCCGAAGGACGCGGGCCTCTACCTGAGCGTCGTGCTGCGTCCGACGTTGGAGGCGCGGCACTGGCCGCTCATCACGCTCGCGGCGGCGCTGGCCGTGCGCGACGCGCTCGGCGAGGCGTGCAGGCTTGAGGCGGACATCAAGTGGCCGAACGACCTGCTCGCAGGCGGCAGGAAGCTCTGCGGCATCCTCGCAGAGACCGCCGAGGGTTCGCGTGGACGCGCCGTCGTCCTCGGCGTCGGCGTCAATCTGAGGCGCGACTCGTTCCCCGCGGAGATAAGCGATACGGCCACCTCCGTCGAAGAACAGACCGGCCGCGCGCCCGACGCCGAGAGACTTCTCGAAGCACTCACGCGCACGCTCGCACGCCGTTACGAAACTCTGCACGCAGGCGGCGGCGCGGAAGAGATTCTGCACGAGTGGCAGCGTAACTCCTCCTATGCACACGGCCGCCGCGTCCGCGTTGCGCTCGCCGGAGAGACCTTCGAGGGCATCACGCGCGGCCTCGATCCCGACGGCGCCCTGCGCGTGGAGACCGACGAGGGAATAAACAGAACCGTCACGGCGGGCGACGTGACTGCTTTAAGACAGGTGATAAGTGATAAGAGCGTAAAGCGTGAACCGTAAACCGTGACAGGAAAGAATCGCTTTTCTCCTGTCACGGTTTACGGTTCACGCTTTACGCTCTAACCACGAGAACTATGAAGAAAATCGTCTTCTCGACATACGGGTCGTTCGGCGACGTGCACCCGTACGTGGCCATCGCTCTGGAGCTGAAGCGGCGCGGGCATCGGCCCGTCATCGCCACGTCAGAGATTTACCGGGAGAAGACCGACGCGCTCGGGCTTGAGCTTCACCCGGTGCCGCCGGACTTGCCGGGGTACGACCGGCCCGAAGAGGTCGCGCGGATGATCTCGGAGATGATCGACCCGAAGAAGGGGCCGGAGCGCGTCTTCACACAGTTAGTCAATCCGCACCTGCGCGGGATGTACGACGCGCTGCTGGAAGCCACGCGCGACGCAGAGTTGCTCGTGACGCACGTGCTCTCGCTCGCAGGCCCGCCGCTCGTCGAGAAGACGGGCATCAAGTGGGTCTCAAGCGTGCTCGCGCCCATCTCGATGTTCTCCAACTATGACCCGCCGGTCTTCCCGCAGATGCCGTGGCTCTACCACATCCTCAAGCTGCACCCGTCCGTGTCGCGCGCTGCGATGCGCGTCGGGCGCATGAAGCTCGACCAGATGGCCGCGCCGCTCTACAAGCTGCGCGCGGAGCTGGGCCTCAAGCGTGGCAGCAACCCGATGCTCGAAGGGCAGCACTCGCCGCGGATGGTGCTCGCGCTCTTCTCGTCCGTGTTCGGGCCGCGGCAGCCCGACTGGCCGCCGCAGACGCGCGTGACCGGCTTCCCCTTCTACGACCGGCGCGACCGCGAGGGGGACGAGGAACATTTAGACCCTGCGCTTCTCAAGTTCCTCGACGCGGGCGAGCCGCCCGTCGTCTTCACGCTCGGCTCGTCTGCAATCTACGCCGCCGGCGACTTCTATCGTGAATCCGTCGAAGCGGCGCGCGCCGCAGGGGTGCGCGCGCTGCTCCTTACGGGCGAGCCCTGGAACCGTCCGCAAGAACTACCGGAGGGCGTCGCGGCCTTCGACTACGCGCCCTACGGCGAGCTTCTGCCGCGGGCGCGCGCCGTCGTGCATCAGGGCGGCGTCGGCACGACCGCGCAGGGCCTGCGCGCGGGCGTCCCGGCCCTCGTCGTGCCCTTCAGCCACGACCAGTTCGACAACGCGGCCCGGGTCGCGCGCATCGGCGCCGGCCGCGCCCTCCCGCGCGCGAAGTACAACGCCTCCAGCGCCGCGAAAGAATTACGCGCGCTGCTCGCGGATGAGAGTTACACTACGCGCGCCGCGGAGGTAGGGCGACAAATCAGAGCCGAAGACGGGGCGTCGGCTGCGGCTGACGCGATAGAAGAAGTGTTGAGAGGATAAGAGCGAGATGCTGCTTGTCATGGACGTGGGGAACACGAACACTTCGTTGGGCGTGTTCGAGGGCGAGCGTTTGGCGTGGCACTGGCGCCTGACGACGGAGCGCGCGCGGACGGTGGACGAGTACGGCGTACACGCGCGCAACCTGTTCGCGTTTGCCGGGCTCGACTTCAAGGCCATCACGGCCGTCGCGGTCGCCTCGGTCGTGCCGCAGCTCAACTACACCCTCAAGCGCATGTCGGAGGTCTACTTCGGCCTGACGCCGCTCTTCATCGACAACGCGGTGGAGACGGGGCTCACCATCCTCTACGACCCGCCGTCGGACGTGGGCGCCGACCGCATCTGCGACGCCGCCGCTGCGATGCACAAGTACGGCACGCCCTGCATCGTCGTGGACTTCGGCACGGCGACCAACTTCGAGGTCATCGACGACGGCGGGCGCTACCTCGGCGGTGTCATCACGCCGGGCATCTCCATCTCGACCGACGCGCTGTTTGCGCGCGCCGCGCGCCTGCCGCGCGTCGGCATCGAGCGGCCGCACAACGTCATCGGCACCTCGACCGTCTCGGCCATTCAGTCCGGTCTCTACTACGGCTACGCGGGACTGGTGGACGGCATCCTGCGGCGGATGATCGAAGAACTCGGGCGGCGCCCGCGCGTCGTCGCCACGGGGGGCTTAGCGCCTCTGATTGCGACCGCCTCCGAGTTCATCGACGAGGTTGACCAGACGCTCACGCTCGACGGCCTGCGGCTTCTGTATGAGAGGAACCGGGGCCGCGTTTCGCAGGAGGACTGAAGTTTCTTCAAGAGAAGGAAACAGTCAATGCCTCATCAAACAATCGAAGAGATTATCGCGCGGCTCGAACGCATCATCGACGACGCGCTGCGCGGGCAGAGGCGCATCGGCTACTTCGCGGGGCTCTACGAGCGCGTCACGTCGAACGTGCGGCGCGCGCTCGTCGCGGGCGACGTGTTCCGCGACAACCCGCGCATGGAGCGCCTCGACGTAATCTTCGCCGAGCAGTTGGTCGCCGCCGGGGCGGGGAACCGGGAGCACCTCATCGCCAAGCGCGACGCCGAGACGGCCATCGTCGGCCAGACGCTCTACCCGCTCCACGGCTTCGCCGCGCACGTCGCCCGCTGGATACACTCCTCCGAGTGCAAGGACATTAGGACGAACATTCAGATAATTGCTGAATGACACTAGGCAGAAGGCAGATCGCAGAAGGCAGCCGCTCCGCGTGACGCCCGTTGTATATTTAACCCAGACTTTTCATCATTAAGGTTTTCAACTGCCGACTGCCATCTGCCTTCTGCCTACTCCCTCTTGACTATTCTCCTTCGCCTGTTCATTCTCTCCGGGCGGGCCGGGTGTTGATAACTTCCGAAATCCTTCTGAAGAAATTTCCGTACAGCGTACAGGTGATGAACAAAGCGGAGGCGGCGCGCGCCGCCAGCGAAACGGGCGGGCGGGCGCCCCTGAACTACTTCAACTATTTCACAGAGATCGAGGACGCCTTCATCCGGCGGCGGGGGCGACACCTGCTGCTGAGCCCGATGGACTGGGCGTTGATCGAGAGCTGGAAGGAGATGGGCGTGCCGCTCCACGTCGCCCTGCGCGGCATCGAGAAGTCCTTCGACTCCTACGAGTCGAAGCCGCGCAAGCGCACCGTCAAGTCGCTCTTCTACTGCCAGGAAGAGGTCGAAGCGCAGTTCGCCGAGTGGCTCGAATCGCAGACCGGCGCGCAGGCGCCCGCGACGAATGACTCGGCCGAAAGCGGCGCGGCACAAGCCGCGGCCGAGGCGTCTGACGAGGATGGACGTGGTCTCCCTTTCCCGCGCGAGGTCATCGCTGCGCACCTCGCCGACTGTCGCGAGGGCCTGGCCCGCGCTCTGGAGAAGAGAAGTGCGGCCGGGGCGGACGCGGTGACCGAGGCGCTCGCGCGCGCGTCCGCGCGGCTGGGCGAGTTGGCCGAAGACTTCAAGCGCGCGGCGCGTCCGGATGCGGAGCTTTTGGAGGGCTCGCTCACGGATTTGGAGTCGCTGCTCGACCGCTCTTTGCGCACATCGCTCGCGGCCGAAGAGATCGAGGCGGCGCGCGCGTCGGCCGCCGAGCAGTTGCGGCCCTACAAGGCGCGGATGGAGCGCGCCACCTACGAGCAGACGCTCGACAACCTTCTGGCGAAGTCTCTGCGCGAGGCAAACAGCGTCCCGCGCCTCAGTCTGTTCTACCTCTAAACCAAAAATTCCCCCGAGGGGTGAAGGAGTTTCGAGATGGCGAAAGTTCAAATCAGGCGTATGGGCGTCTTCTCCTGCGCCAAAATCTATTCCATAACACTGGCCGCGATGGGCCTCATCGTCGGCGTCATCTACGGCCTGATCTTCATGGTCGTGGGCGGCGCGATGATGGCCGGCGGCGGACGCAACTCTGGCTCGGCGGGTGCGAGCAGCCTCGTCATCGGGCTCGTGATGATGATCGCCATCCCCGTCTTCTACGGTATCATCGGCTTCATCGGCGGCCTGATCGGCGGTCTGGTCTACAACGTCGCGGCCGGGGTCGTCGGCGGTCTCGAACTCGAACTCGAAAACCTGGACGGCACCAGCTACGCCCCCCCGCCCTCCCCCAACTGGGGCGACCAGCCGCCCTACACGCCGGGGCCGGGGCAGCAGCAGTATCCGTACTGAAACAGTAGGCAGTAGGCAGATGTCAGTGGGCAGTTGAAAGCCTTCGTCAGTCGAACCGCTCGGCTGTCATCTTCAACGTTCGCTAAGCGGAGCTTACTGCCTACTGCTTACTGCCTACTGAACTATGAAGAGTCGGAGGCGAGCGCCGCGGCGCGAGGCGGCGGAGGAGAGCGGGCGTCTGCGCGCGGGGGCGCTGCTCGACGTGAGGGTCGAGCGCATCCTGCCGGGCGGCGTCGGGCTCGCGCACGCCGAGGGGCAGACGCTCTTCGTAAGCTTGGCCGCGCCGGGCGACCTTGCGCGCGTACGCGTCGAGTCCGTCCGGGGCCGCGCCCTCTTCGCCTCAATCGTCGAGGTGCTCGAACCCTCGGACGTGCGCGCCGAGCCGCCCTGTCCTTACTTCGGGCGCTGCGGCGGCTGCGACTTTCAGCAGTTGACCTACGAGGCGCAACTCGCCGCCAAAGCCGAGATTATACGCGACTGCCTGCGCCGCGTGGCGCACGCCGAGCCGCCGGAAGCGATTGAAGTCGTGCCGTCGCCAGAGGTCTGGCGCTATCGTTCGCGGGCGCGCTGGCAGCACGACGCGGTGCGGCGCCACCTCGGCTACTACGAGCGCGGCTCGCACCGCGTCTGCGACGTGGCCGACTGCCCCGTCGCCGCGCCGCCCGTGGCCGAACGCCTGGCGCGTCTGCGCGGGATGTTGTCTGAAGGGACTCTGCCGCAGGCTTCGGAGTTCGAGGCGGTCGCGGGTGACGAGGGCGTTGCGCTCGACCCAACGGTCGAGCCCGGCGACGAGCGCGAACAGTCGCGGCGCATAGGCGGTGAGATTTACCGCTTCGACGCCGGCTGCTTCTTCCAGATCAACCACGCGCTTCTGGAGCCGCTCGTCGAAGAGGGGTTGCGCGGCACCGCGGACGGCGGCGAGACCGCGCTCGACCTCTACAGCGGCGTCGGCCTCTTCACGCTCCCGCTCGCGCGACGCTTTCAGAGGGTCGTCGCCGTCGAGGGCAATCCCGCCTCGGCCGAGTACGCCCGACGCAACCTCTCCGACGCAACGCTCACCAACGCGCGCGTCGAGACCTCATCGGTCGGCGACTGGCTCGCCCGTCGCGCCGGAGACCTGGGCCGCGCCGACTTCGTCCTCCTCGACCCGCCCCGCGCCGGCGTCGAACCCGAAGCCATCCGCGGCCTCATCGGCCTCAAGCCCGCGCATATCTCCTACGTCTCCTGCGACCCCGCCACTCTCGCCCGCGACCTCCGCCTCCTCCTCGACGCCGACTACCGCATACACTCCCTCCGCGCCTTCGACATGTTCCCCCAGACCCACCACGTCGAAACGGTCGTCCATCTCTTCAAGTCTTAGTAAGAATTCCAAAAGTGAATGCAAATAAACAAAAGGCAATGCAAATACTTACAAAGGTGGTGCAAATATAGATCGGCAACAATGACTGATGAAAAACACAGAAGTGAGTGAGGAATCGGTAGCGGAATTATTATTCTGCTTTACCTCATTCAAGTAGGCAGCTCGAACCCCTTATTTGCTGATTTTAGACATCCGAGGGCTAGGAGACATTCATACCTTTCCAAATAAGGAATTAACTGCTCATGCTGGATGTGAGTTATTATTTTTATCACTTTTTACTCTTTTGCCCTGACGAACAGGACGCATGATAGGCTTTAACCCAATTATATACGGTGCCTATAGACACTGAAATTAACTTTGCCACTTGCGTCTGGCTATGGCCTTGGAGCACCAACCTTACTGCCTTGCGTCTCAAACTCTTGGGCCGGACGATGGATTTAATCTGGCCTCTCTGTTGAATACTTCCATGCACATAATGAGGGCTGAGATACTTACATAACTCGCCGCTACGCGGTTCCTGCCCTGATTTATCAATGTAGCTAAGGATAGAGTTAATTTCCTGTTCAGAGGGGGTGTATGAATGTCCTAGCAGATTCAGATTAATGACGTTCCATAGCCAGAAAGGCACTGATGGACAGTTGCGGGTCCATACGCTACTTTCCAGTTTGTTCGATTTACTGAAACTAATGAATTCTTTAGGCCACCTTTCAAGAAGTCTCTGAGTAACCAACAGCACTGAGCGCCGCGTCCGAATATCAAGTTGTTGAAAGGGGAGCCATTTATAAAGAGCGATGTGAAGTTTTTCAAAGCCATAGTATCGAACTGCTTGTTCCAGAAGATTTTCCTTGCTATGGTTGCGCCTTGTCAGGGCGTAAGCCATATGCCGCAATCCTTCAAAGAACAGTAACGAATGGATCGTGCCGTGACCCGAAAGTGTTGCCCACCCTTGTCGTAGCACCCCTAAGAGATATTTGTGAAAATTGACTTCAACAGAATCACTCACCTGAAGGAAGCTAGCATTAATATTTCGATAATCAGAGCCGCATTTGTGACATACGGTCAACTGATTAGAATCCACATAGCAATTCCTTGATGTATTCATAAAGAAATTGATCGCCTCACCACATTTCGTGCAGTAATCCAACATAAAGATTTCGTGTTCGGTGCATATGACATTAAATGCCAATCGCCACTCACGCCTAAAGTAAGGATGTCTATCTCCAGAGAGACATAGAGGGCAGTACTGTAGGCCAAAATACTTATGTTGACTTATATGCTTTAGGTTGCCTCGCGGCATAATCCAAGCAGTTGTGCCATGTTCGAGACTTGTCTCAAAGAGCCGCCCTTCATAGGCTGTTAGGGTCGTATTGAATACTCTTTCAAGGCATGTCGCAGTCTTGTCGGACAAGGCACTTAGAAGCGCAGAGCTTCTCGTTCTGTCAACGTCATGCACCCTCCATGCGTGAGCTTCTGAACAAACTGCTGATGAAAATAGAGAGGGCTTCATTCCATGCGAAACAGACAGTCGAACAAGCCATGAAGAAAGGAGTTCGTCGTCTTCAGGTCTCAAATGAATGGGTAACAACTTACCCGACAATCCTGACCTAATCATTTAACGGCAGGCCCCCTGCGTATTACCGCTACACCCAAAAGCCGCGAAAGGGTAGATTTATTTAACCTTTCTCCAAGCTGCTTGAGATGTTCAACAGCAAACGTCATTTCTTGAAGGGAAGGGCGATAACGAGCGCGGTAAAGATGGTCCTGCACGACACTCCAGAACCAGAAGGGAGCTTTTAGCCCTCGACTTCGCGCCGAAGACTCAAAATGCCGCAGCCAGAGTGAACTCCATATCTTATGGTCTTGTGAAAGTTCGATAAAACGTTGCGGCCAATCTTCAAGAAGACAGCGTGCGAGCGCAAGCAGTTGCCTGCGTGGCGTAACGCCCATCTCTTGAACGTCAGGTCGGGGCCACGACGGCGACGGTAAATATGTCTCTAGCTCGTGCCCAGCACTGATAGCCCGTCGCAGCCCCTCCACACGCTTATCCTGCATGGCTAATATCTTCATTAGGTGACGCAGGACAGTGAAAAATAAGATGGGATGTATCTTCACATTCTGTCCGATTTGCACGAAGCCTGAGTCGAATGCCGCTAATAATATTCTCGTAAATTCAACCTCTTTGGATGTGATAGGAGATGACGGCTGATGGGCTCCATCTATCTCACCATTACAGGAGTCTCGTAAGTCGGAACCGCAGGAGTGGCAAAGTGTAAGGGATTCAGCCGTGAGCTTCTGGTAATTGCATAACTCAGTGCGATGAAAACTTACTGGCGCGCCACAAGATTGGCAGCGATCAAAAAGTAGCGAGTGATGTTTTTCGCAGATCGTCATGAAAGCTAGCCGCCACCTGCGGCGGTAATATGGTGTTCTATCTTCACTTAAACATTGAGAACAATATTGCATGCCGAAACATCTACGAGTACGGTGATATATTCCAATCGGCATTATCCACGCAGCCGGGCCGAGATTATTGTGCTTCTCGAAGAGGATGCCTTCGTAGTCAGCCAGGGTAGTAGCCCGTGCCCTCTTAATCGAAACGCTAGTTTTAACTGAAAGTGTTTGGACTATGTTTGCATCCGCAGACTTATCTATGTCCCGGTTCCAAATGGCTTTGCCTGCGAGAGTGATAGAGCAAAAGGTATGAAGTTTTTGTCCGTGAGCTATAGCTAGCCGCATCAGCCACGAAGACAACAATTCATCCGTCTTCGGCTTAATATGAGCGGGCCAGAGTTTTTCTTTATGGATATTAGGCAACGTGAGTTTGCTGCCTCTGCTTCCTTGCTGAAGGTTGAACCCAGTCAAGTTCTTTTAGGATTTTCAAAGTGATGCGCTCACTTTTGGACTTGATAGCCGTGATGGAAGCTTCAGCGAGAATGGTTGACAGTTCACCGATAAGCCCCTCACTCATAATTAGTAGCTTATTTGCTAGCTGGTCTTGCGACAGGTCGGAGGGTTTCCAGAGGGGCAACGTTTTCTCGAAGCGTTGCAGTAGCCCGTTGAAAGCAATCTTCCCCGGTGTAGTAACTCGTTCCCACTTGGGTAGGAGCATTCGCCGGAATCTGTTCGTCAGCTGTGGATCACTCTGGAAGACATTAGCGGCTCTCTCAGTACCGACAGCAACGATTACTATTTTCAATCTATTGCCTAAGAACTTAACAGCATTCAGCACCTGATGACGCTTCTTCTCGGGGCCAGCTAGCATGTCATGGATTTCGTCAATGACGAGTATTTTCGTGCCAATTTGCTCCAGCAAACGAATGAGTTGAAATAGCTTGGCATCGGGGCAATCTCCCTTTTGGTAAGGAGCGTAAATCCCTTCTAGTATTTGATTATAAAGACGGCCTTCATCGGGTACTGGCGGGGACTGCACGACTAGCACAGGGCAGCTGATAGCTTCTCCTTCCTCGTTATCGCATGACGGGTGAAGTGACTTGAAACGCTCTATAATCATCGTCTTACCGCTATTAGTTTCTCCCTCTATTAAAAGGTTCGGCATCCGGTGTGTTTTCGGATGATCGAACAAGTCTTCGAGTTTAGTGAGTATAGCTTCTGCTTGTTTGTACCCAATCCAGCGCACGCCACGCACGTAACGTATTCTGTCAGAATCACTCTTCAGGAGTGCCTGTTTTGCATTATCAGTTAAATGTGTTGGTAATTTATTCATGGCTCTGAAGTGCTGAGGCAGTCGCATTACGGCCATCCCAAACATGCTGTAAATAGGAACTCAGCACATGAGGAGCATCTTCCTTGACCTCTATTTCAGCAAAGAGAACAGTTCTTCTCTCTATACTAGCAACGTGATGTGCCTTCACATCAAGTAGTGCGTGCTAAAGGGTATTGAGTTGTAGTGAGTCATCTATCTCGAAATCTTCATCAAGAGGCAACTCTTCTTCCTTTGAATCAAGGCTAGATTGATTTTCCGCACCATCGGGCTGAGTTTGAGCCGCCGTTTTCGGCCTTGTGATTTGCGCATTTTGCGACCTACGCTGCCTGGCACGCCTTGCAGCTTTAGTTTCCCTTATGGCTTTCTCCTCTATTGCACGCATCTCATCATACGTTTTGAAAATGAGCGCCTCATCAACATCCTGGTCATCCACTCCATTCTGTGCAATGTGCCTACGCACAGCACGGTACTCCCAAATGCTCATGGCCGGACGTGACATGTCTCGGTATGGGATTTCGTAATACTCTTTCGTTTCAGGATCATAAAAATAAATGAACTTGATATTGCGAGGGTCGCGCTTGCAGATATATGTAGGTCGTTTATTTGGCTTGCCAGGTATTCTGAGCCCCACGTAGCGATCTAGTAGGGGGCTGTAATAAGTGATTTTATCGATTGTGATACCGTCTGCTTGAACAGTTCGAGTTTCAAAAGGCATTAAATCCAACCGCAGTCTATCTTCGTTTAAGACTTTCGGCTGAAAACCAGTACCAGGCTGTGTCTTGGTGCCTATTATGCCCACTTCCAACTGCTTAATTGGGCTAGTGTTCAGAGTGCTATGCTTCCGCTGGTGATAAGCACCAACCACAAGATTTGTAAACCACAATTCAAACTGTGAGAGGGTCATCTTAGCCTCTCCCTCAGAATCGTAATCGCCCTTCTCATTTATATTGGAGTAGGTAGTACCATGTAGAGCGTGTATCTCCTTTAACAAAGTACCCAGCAGCCTTTCAATATGTGCTCCATAGTGCGGTTGCTTGACCGGTCGCCACTGAAGGTCCACCGCGTATTCTTTGCAGGCACGCTTTAGCATTTTGCCTCGAAACTCACCCGCATTATCCGCGTAAATCCTCCTCATGAAACCCCAGCAAGGCCACGAAACCTTGATGTCTAGGCGGTCCAGCCAAGCTTCTTTAGGTAGGATGGCATGTGCTAGACACAGCCCCACTGACATAGCATTTGGTGGATCGAAAGAGATATAAAAACCGATCACCATACGGCTATACACGTCCATTGCTAGCGTTATCCATGGCCTTCCTATTGGAAGGCGATCAACGTCATCAACAAGCTCGATATCTAACTTGGTGTGATCTATTTGAACATCCGAGAGTGGAAACATCCCGTCAGGGTAATGGCCGGGATGTGCTGTGTGAAGCTTCTTAGCCTCTTTTGCGCCCAATTGAGCTTCATCTTTCTCTTTCTGCGTGATGGCCTTAATTCTGTTATAAATGGTGTTCTTGTGAGGGGGCTGTATGTTGTTATTCATGAGCCTACGTTTGATTTCGTCATAGACCTTCTTGACTGTACGCCTTCGGCCTTTGACATAGAATTCTTTAATCGTAGCTTGGATAATTGACTCTACATCTTCGGGAAGGCGACTTTTACCCTTTCCACCGTTACTTCTCGAACGTATCAACTCTGAAGTTTGTCCTGTTAGTTCGTAGCGGTTGATCATCCGGTAGACCGTAACGTAATGAACGCCTAAATCGCCGGCCACTTTCTCGACCATCTCCTTAGTTCTCCGCTCGCCACCGAGCAGCGGAGAGAGATGGGCCAACATGTGTTCTGCTTCTTTCCAATCGTCGTCTTTGATGAGGCTCAATTCTTGGCCCTGTAACTGTGCGCCGGATGGGAGAGCCGTGACCGGCCCGAGGTTTTTTATAGGTAACACGACAGATTTACCAGCAGTCTCTTCTCTCGCTAGAACTGTATCAAGGTCCAACATGAGTTCGACCGTGTATAAGCTTTCTCCGCAACTTACTACTGCACCAGGGTTAATATTAAACAGGCTGCTGGTCATTCTTGAGGTCCTTTGTCAGTTGAGTGACCAAATCCGACTACACATCGTTAGCTGCTCTTCGAGATCAGCCCCGATCCCATAAGTCGCCACGAGTCGCCAGAGTGACGGTAGGAGATAAGCTTGCCTAAGCCTATCCTGTGTAATTGCTGAGAGAAGATTTTGTGGAGTGGTTTCGCGTAGCTTTATTAGCGTATGAAGAATCAATGTGGTGTCAGCCTCGTTCTCGGGTAGACTTCTGAATCCGAGCAGAAATACAACGTTATCCTTATAGGTAGTTCTAATTTCCACCTCCGAGATAATCTCAAATCTCCAACCTTGTTCCTTCGCGTATCTGTATGCCGCCCGAAACTTAGGCTTCAACTCCTTCCAAAATTTCTTGATATATCTTCTTGGCTTAATCTCTGCGAGAAGTGGCTTGGTTCCGTCTTTATAGAAGATGAGGACATCAGGTGTGTATTTATGTTGATTGCCATCGGGGCCGGCCCACCGTATTGTTACTGGCTGTTCCTCATACCTCAGCACTCGTTGAGAATCAAAGGTTAGGATTTTCATGAAATCGCGCTCAAGGTCTCCCTCAAAGGCGGTCATCTCGTCAGACTTGTCTGTCGCAACAAGGCCGGTAATAACAATGTGATTCTTAGGTATTTTTCTAACAGGCATAATTACTAGCCTTCAGCAAAAGAAACGTACAGGACCGTTACCTATCTTTCTATTCGTCAAGAAAATACGAAGTACACAAATCCGCTAATATAAATTCCCAAAAACGAGAACTAGCGATGTGGATGAATACTCAATTTTGGGAATCCTGTCAAGAAATTTTTGCGAAGACTCGGTTCTATTGCGACTTCTACCGGTTATGGTGAGTGAAGCTGGCGAGCACCCCTATATCAGCCGGATGTTGAATGAGTGAGGATGCTGACCATAGTAGCGTTAAGCGGCAATATTTCTGGTCAGGGTTTTGCGGAGGCTTCGATAAGCCTTAATTACTAGCTCCGGGTCAGTCTGAATACCCCGCAGGTCTTTTGGTATCTCACCCGCCCAGTAATAAAGTATGTCGGGGGCGATCTCTACTGCTGCCGCTAGCTGCTCTATGATATACGGGGGGGGAGGGTTCCTGCGATCATGTTCGATGTCATTCAGGTATTGGGCGGTCAGGGGTTCACCATTTTCCTTCTTCACGAGCGCCGCGACTTCCTTCTGCTTTCTCCTGGCCCGCTCGCGCGCCTCTCTAAGGACTCGACCGAACGTCATATAGATGTTCTCCCAAACAATATGATACCCAAATCAGCTTATAGTCCACAGTACGCATTCTGTCAATTAACATATTGCGTCCGGCACCGCCAACATTTTATATCGCCACCCGCCAAGGTCTTATCCCTCTGCGGCGACTCCTATATTGGCGATTAATCCATCTTCTTTGGTATTCCTAATACAAGTATCAACCTTGCTTATTTCTTCGCCTCCGCGGCAATTTCGTGGGTAAATCCAACTCATCATCCACAAGTAGCTCAAGGGGCACTCCGGCGACCTTGGAATACTCTAATAAAACTAACAGCGACGGCTCGCGCGTCCCCGCCTCAAACCTGTGAATGTAAGATTTGTCTGGCGGTGACTTCTTCACCTGAGCCAACGCCTGTGCCATCTCTTCCAAAGTGTAGCCGAGCAGGACGCGGATTTGGCGGAGTTTTTCTGCTAAGCGGTCCGGTTGCGGGCGCGAGTGCCGTGTTCCCATCAGAGCAAACCTCCTCCGGTAACACATGATCGGCCCTTGCCCGCGCGCCCTTTTCGTCGTATCTTTTGCGTGTCGTTGTCATAAGACAACTTCGCGCATGTCTCTGTGCGTGCTGCCCGAATACTTCTATCCGGGGCAGCATGCCTCATCCTTAGACTGGCGAAGTTACGGCGCGCACAGGATTGCGGTTGTCAAACAACTCCCTGAAGCACTTTATATCAAACGAGGTACTGACACGCCATATTTTACCTTTGTGATTTGCTGATAGGGTGGAAGGAATGCCCCAATGAACGGAATCCTGGGCCTCACCAAGCGGGAGTGTCATGAAGAGTGGTGACGGCGTTGCCTGCCCTGGCTGCCGGCGTGAAGTGGTGCCGAGGCTCTGGCACTACGGCGGCGGGACCTTGACTTACATGACGACGCAGCACATTTGCCCCTACTGCGGCATCGTTATGTATGAGACGGGGGGCGGCATCAGGCGCGGCTGCCGACAAGCCCTTGTGTTCTTCTCCATAGTGTTCGTTGCCCTCTGCCTGCTGCTCCTCCTCAGCCAGTTGGTGATCAAATTAAACCGTTAAGGTGAATAAGTATGAATCACACTGATCTACGCCTCCGGCGGATAGGTTTGAGAGGCCGCTTATGGCTACTTGGACTCGCAGTCTTAATATTCCTAACGGCCTGTGGCTCGAACGCACTGACGCGCTCACGCGCGGCCGAAGTAATCAAATCTAGCGACGAGTTCCAGAAGCCGGTCGTGATCACAGTTCAGTCGGAATACCGGCAGACGCTGACGCTCATCGGTGCGGGAAGCCAGACGACCCCGAAAGAGGAGTTCGCATTGGGGCGTTTTCTGGAAAGTCACGCCGACCTCGCCGTGCTCAACCATCTCAGGCTGGTTGATTTCAAGGTGGATAAAATCGAGTACCCGAACTCCGCCTCGTCCCCGGTAATGGTGGCGGCCACGCTAACCGACGAAGGACGTTCTACATCAGGGAAATGGCCGCGTTCCGGTGAAGGCTCGGACCATCCCCACAGCAAGGCGGGAGTTGGTCGAAGTGACTGGGTTGACGGGTGGGGAAGGCGAGGCGAAGACCGCAAGCGCAGAGTACACCTGGCGCTGGCAGCCTACTGAGATCGGAAAATACTTCGATACGTCGAGGCCAGAACATCAGGGCCTTCCGGAGTCAATCCGCCGGAACCTCGGCGGCGTCAGCATAGCCGATGTGTTGCGCCAGTTGGGTGGGGTCGTCGTATTCGACAGCGGCAAGACACAAACGGGCTCCGCGTCGTTCCGGCTCTACGACGATGGCTGGCGTCTGGAAAAATAGAACGCCTGCGTCCGGACGGATTCGTCATCTGCCAATGAATCTGACTCCCAAATCGAACGGCAGTCCTGCTAGAACGAATGGCTCTGTCATCAAGGGCAGCACACTATCCGTGTGGCGTTACCTTCTGGGCGTTGCGAACCGCACCGACCCGCCCACGAAAAGATTCCAAGTTTCGCGGAAGGAGATACAGGAAGGGGCCCGGCTAGGCTCCCTGAATACGGTGGATAACGCTCTCGAAGAGCTTGAGGCATACAATTTCCTATCACGCTACCATTCACCGGGAGACAACGAGGGTCAAGTGTATGAGCTGCTCACCTTAGATGAGCGGCCGATCCCGAATCTTAACAGGTGGCACATCGTGGAAACTTTCAGGAGAGTCGCAGAGCGCTTGGCGGCCGATGATAAGGCCATGACCCTTCAGCAAATAGTTAAATGGTCAAAAGTCACTTACCAGGCGCGGCGGCTAATGGATAGTCTACGGTGAACGTCACGGCCAGTCTACAAGTAACATCTGGCTGGACACCCTATTTATCCGCCGAAAGTAGCCCGAAGGATAGGGATAATAATCATCCCCAAAGAGACGAGGTCAGCAGTGGTTGAAAGCACCGCTTGAATACCAGCTATACGAGTATTTGCTTCCTCAACAACTTCTGGTGTCTTCTCGACGCGAGCCAAATCATTAATTGTCTGTATGTCACCCCTAGCCCTTATCTTTTGAAGGGTGGTTAGAGACTGTGATCGGTCGATTCCAGCTATAAGCTGCTTTATCGCCTGGTCAAAATCAGAGCCGACAACGATATTAGTTTGCGTATTCCCGCGGCCCCCCATATCTATATTGCCGTGCTGGTCGCCGTGAATCGTCATGTTATAGGTAACGTTTTGATACCGGCCTTGAGGAGTATCGGGGTTATTAGGTTGCTCTATCGCGTTAAGCCCCGGTCGAGTAAACTTAACCGACTCGTATTCTATATCTACATTCTTAGACAGCTCTACAAGCCCTCTATCTTCCCAATACCGCAGGTCGTCATACGTTTCATCAAAAGTTAGACCTAAGCTATCTGCCAGATCAGACACGGATATAGACTGAATACGCCCATCAGCTAACTTGTAGAGTTTTTCAAGAGTCTGTCCCTTTTGGTTTTGCATAATTCTTTCCGCCTCGTCTACTCCTCTGGGCGTGATTTTGATGCATGGCACTTTGCACTTGAACGTTACTAAGTCTTTACTCAGAAGGTACTGTGTTACGCTTCTTGCCTCCGCGCTGGAATAGCCAAGTGAAGACTTAACAAGGTCATGATGAACTTCTGGGTATATGCCTCCCTCGGAAAGCTCATAGAGCTTCACAAGGAAACGAAAACTCATCTCCTGTAACCTGCCTAAAGTCATGCGGCCATTTTACTACGAAAAAGCCTCGGTTAAGGGTGCGTCTAAACCTTGAATGGTTTGCTTATATCGCCTACGAGGCTTTCAATCTGGATCACAGCATTGACGGCAAATTCGACAACATACTCAGCTTCGTTAGCATCAGGTTCGTGAAAATTGAGGCCAACGTCATAACCTCCATCCTCAAAAAATACAACAGAGGCCACGGACTCAGTGATGCTGGCATATCGGAGGTAGCCCTGAAAATCCAAGCCGATCACTGTGCGGGCTAGGATGTCGCGCATGTGCATGAATGTCTCGAATACTTCGATGCTCTCATGTGCGTCCTTGAAGGTTTCCGTCACCACAAGCGCTTTTGTGTAGTAGGGAATCTTGCCGACAATCGAATCTTTAATTTCACTAAACGTCCAATCCATAGCTGCTATTGTTTTGATAACAGCCTGCCGGTAATTGCCGTTCCTTAGCTCAGTCTCGGCCTCGACCAAATATCCTTTTACTTTTGAATCAGTAATGAGGTCAGTAAGACTCAATGATTCAAACTTCTCATTCCAGACATCGGAAACAATCTGTATGAGAAAGTCCCGCGTATAAGTCCTACAGTCGCTTACATCACTCTCATTAGGGTATTTGGCCTTATGCTGTGCGTCGTTTCTAAGCGTTCTTACATGCTGAATCTTTACTTTGTCGGGAACCGGCGGCAGCCCAGTAGCAGCTAGTATATCGTCGGCCTGTCTAACTATTCCCTGAAAATCATTTTTGGGTGAGGCTGACGGATCAACCGCCCCTACTACGGCCTTAAGGATTGTTTCATTCGTCAGGTCAAATCCTATGAGAGCCATGATCCGGTCAACATAGCTGTGTTTTGCTTCCGCTTGAATGACTGCCCGCTGGTAGAGCTGCCGCACTAAAATAAGTTTCTTCCTGGTAATTACATCAAGCAGGATGGGCATATGAAGCTCCTTACAAAAAGTCGGAAGATTATAAGCAAAAAAGCCACCGCCTCACATCGGTAGCCTTCTCGCCCACTTGATTAATATGGCCTAAAGCCGGATCAAGTAGAATCCTTGTCTAACCCGCCTGACAAGAAATTCGCGGTTACGCCAGTACATTAACAAGGGGATATGACAATCAGATGAAGGAAGTTACTCGCCCTCTTTGGGGTTAACGGATTGACTGTTATTTTCGCCGCCCTGTTGAATATTTCCGTAGTTGTCTCGCATGTTTATCTGGTAATGCTGCCTTATGCTCCTTTCACGCTCCCTCTGCTTGTGCTCCACAATAAGCTGTGTTCCGGCGAGGTTCAATTCAATAGCGGCTTCACCAAGCAAGTTGCGAAATCTCATACGCAATTCTTCATCCAAGCCAGGCACCTTCTCGCCGGTATACGGATTTAGAAAGTCTCGACTTGCGATTACAGAGTTGGTGACATGGTGATGCTGGGAATCAATCATCGTCCTGATTTCATTGATAATCTCGTCTTTATCTTCATCATCAATTAGCGACTCATCCACTCGGTAGCCTTCGACGTAGGCGTTTATTAAAGCCTTAAAAGCTCGCCGGATTCGTTCTTCGTAGTGTTTTGCCATGAGGTTGAGTTGCGGATTGGACGGAGTTCTTAATGTCCGAATCCGTTGCTGATCTTCTTCACCCCAAACGGCGATTTCATAGGTTGCTTTACTTAGCAGGGCATCAGCCCGCATTTTAGCTTCTTCACTTAGCTTCATCGTCGCTCCTGTTAGTGCTTTGGGTATTCCCACTTCCGCCCTGTTGAATGTTGCCGTAATTGGTTCCTACGTTGATGGTCGAGGCGGAAGCTACTTGCTCCCTTTTAACTTCAAGATTTACCTCAAACGCACCAGCTCGTAACCTCTCCGTCGCTTGTTCTAGCGCGTTATCGAAACGGAACATCACCAACTCTGGGACGTTTTTGATTACATGATGGCTCGGCATACTGTGTTCACGAACGCCCTCTAGCCTAAGAACGAAATTCAAGTAGTGACCGTTGAGATTTTGGAGTTCGCTCCTAATCTCTTTCTGGTCATCATGATCTAGCGTGAGGCCATAGTTCTTATAGGCGGTTAGGTACGATTCCACTTTCGCCAGGAGGAGCTGAACCTGTAGCTCGTACAGCAGGTCAGTAATGTCGATGAGACGCGGGTCTTCCGGTGTCGCCGCAATCAAGACGCGCCGTAGTCTGTTAGACCTCTCTACGTTAATGGCGTTCTCTCGCTGTCGGAATAGAGAAGCAGCATAAGATTGGCCTTCGATATCAAGTTTCATCGTCAGTCCTGTTTATCGTTTGGGTATTACCTTCACCGCCATGCTGGATGTTTCCGTAGTTATCGCCGTGAATCGTTGTGTTATAGGTTGTGCTTGCCGGTGGCCGGGGAGCGGCGTTGCGTATCTTGGCCTCAAGCTCTAATTGCTTCACCCGGTTTGCGAACTTACTAAAGATGCGTTGGGGGAGAAACGTTAAGTTCATACCAGTTGATGCCCTGGGAGTCCAGAATTCGTTCGCCTCGTGGCGTTTTACAATTTTCTCGACTTCCGTTAGTAATTCCCGCATATCATTGGCATCTGGCAATGAGTCCTCGGCTATAAACACCTCAAGGTGAGACTCAAGATATAAGTTGGCTATTTCATGCATCATCTGCAAATGCTCATTATCAATTGCCCTTTTCATAGCACCGCCTCGGGGCATGGTTCGCTCGCATCGTTCAATGTTCGCGTAATGCTTACTTGAAATCTCCTGTGAGCCCTGAATGTATTTAAGCTCAGCCAGTTTTTGAGCATCGCTACTTAGTCTCATAGTTTCTCCCGCAGTGACCGTGGATAACTGACATCGAGCATTTTAGTAGGCTCGCTATGCTGTAATAAAGGGGCTAGAGGCGGATCATGAGCCGCTTAGCTGTAAGGCAAAAGGCGACGGTCACAAAGAGGTGATTAGCAAACTACTTCTCGTTGATGTTGGTGCCGGGTAGGCGCGTGTTCCCTGTCCCAAGATCAATAGTCCTCGAATCATCTAACGGCCAAGTACGGCTATACTTTTCTAACTAATAGGGAGAACCCATGGAGTGGTTATTAGGAATCTGTACCGTCTTGGGGGGAATCTCGGCGGTATGGTTTTTCTGGGACAAGATTTTCCCCGCCGTTTTTAGAAAAACCATCAAAGGAAGTGCGGCCCCCGCGCGTGATAGCGAACATAGTAAAAATCGTTCGGAAGATAGTAACGCGCAAAACCGAGGCAATAACAAACACTTCCAGCCGGGTGAATTTGACATAGAACAGACTACTGGCAGCGCATTGAAGCCTACGCAACCCTCCCTCGCAGAACTCTTAGAAACATACAGCGATTATCTTCAGTCCAATATAAGCAAGGTGCGCATCCTCGGTGATCTAGACGAGCACGAGTTGAGGGATGTGTTCGTGGAACTGAGTATTGTAGACCGGCACGGGCCGCGGCAGCATGCAGAGTTTCTGGGCATGGTGGATTCCTCTGTGCGGCGGCGGTTCAACCAGCCCGCCAACACAGGCAGTTATGTATCGCCAGACCTACTTGAGCGACCTGAAGGAAAGGCCAAGCAACGGCTGAAGCCTGACGAACTCCTGCCCCGCAGGGCGAAAGCAATAATCGCGGGTGCGCCGGGCTGCGGCAAGACAACGCTGCTTAAGTATCTGGCGCTGCAAGCGCACGAAAGAGAAAAGTGGCTCGTTGTGTGGCTCGAACTCAAAGCAATAGATAAGCCTCTCTTAATTCAGGCAGAAGAGGCGGCAGCACGCGACGGTAACCTCATGTTGAAGGAACTCTGGCTCAGGCATCTCAAAATCCAGTTGTCTCTGAGCGACGCTGAGACCAATCTTTTAAGCGAGTATTGGCAAGAGAAGCTCAGAGTAAACGAAATAGCAGTCTTGCTCGACGGCTTCGACGAAATACAGGACGAGGCACTCGAACGCGGCCTGAACAAATGCGTCAGAGAGTTCGCCTCGGCTCCGCAGTCCGGCCCTCTCTTAATTTCGACACGTCCCTACGCGCAACAGAGGCTGGGTAATGAACGCATGCAGGAGCTGGAGATCGAGCCTCTCGACCAGCGGCAGGTCGAAGCCTTTTTGAACTGTTATTACCCAGACGACGCAGCGGCAAAGAGCCTGTTGGCGATTATGAGGGAGCGCTCTTCTCTCCGCGAACTGCTGCACGTCCCTTTGCTGCTCGGGGTCATCTTACGCCTTCATAGGGAGAATAGATTCACCGATGACCGCCTCAAGCTTTATGAGTCAATCGTCGCCGACCTGATCGTCGAATTAGACCGCTCAAAATCTATCACCCGGCAATTCAACATAAGAGACGAGAGACTCCGTTCGGACTTCTTAAAGTTCTTAGCGTTTGAGCGGCTGTTGCGAGACCCGCTGGGCGAAGGAGAACACGAGGCCAGTCGAATTGTCTTCAGCTACGCATTGCTCAAAGAGAAGGCAAGAATATTTCTGGCGCAGGAACGCTCGTCGCACGACCCGCGAGAGCTGGCCGACGACGCGCTAGCAACGCCTCTGTTGCGGGCAGTAGGCGCTGACGCATTTGCTTTCACCCACCTGACGTTACAGGAATACCTGGCCGCACGAGGTTTCGCAGAATTTCAAAAGGGCAACGAAATTGAAGGGCTGAGAATCTTCTGCCGTGCTTATCACAATCCGATCATTGTCGAGCTGGAGGTGCTCCCGATGGTGCTCGGCGCGGCGGCTAACGCCGATCAGCTCTATGGTGAAATTAAAAGATTCCCAGACTCATTAGACTTCATCGGCTTACGTCTACGGTTAAAAGGGCTGTCATACGGCTCGAAAATTAGCCGTAAAACTCTTGTTGATCTGACGGACGAATTGGAGGAACTGCTCGTCGAAAAACGAGTGGCCGATGCTACCTACTGTGATCTGGTGGTGAACAGCCTGCAAGTAATATCCGGCCCCGCGGAGGATTATGTAATTGCTCGGTTAAGTAGTCTTTTAAGCGACCGAACTAATACGGCAAGGTGGCGTGCGGCAAGGGCGCTTGGGTTGACGCGAAGCCCAAGTGTCCTTCAGCCGTTAGCGAACAGCTTGGACGACCCGTTCGAGTTTGTAAGGGCGACCGCGGCCGAGGCTTTAGGACTGCTACGGAATCAGCAGGCGGTGCCGAGCCTACTGAACTCTTTGCGGGATGCGGTTCCGTTTGTCAGGGCGTGCGCGGCAAAGGCTCTCGGGAATATTAAAAGTAAAGATGCCGTAGAACCTTTAATTCAAGCATTAGCAACCGAAGTTGATGATTACGCACGCGGGGTGATGGCGGATGCTTTAGGCGAAATAGGTGACGAAAGGGCAGTCGAGGTGTTGTCCTTGGAGGCTAGACGAAAACAAGAAGAGAGCTGGCACGCCTCAGAAGCCCTCGTGAAGATCGGGGAGAGGGGGATAACAGAAGTTCTCCGCAACGTCGTCGGAGACGACAATAAAATCCGGTGGCGGGCCTTTACCGCGCTCCCGGACAACTTGCCGCCGTCGGCTTTTGCGGCCCTGGGCGATTTTAAGATGGAGGCACAGTTGTTAGCCGGCACTCCATACAGTTGCCTCCTTGAAATCGGAGAGCACGACGCAGTAGAGGAAGTTCTCATTTGCGGCAAGAAGATGCTTTTGGGGCAGATGACAGAACATGAAGCTACAACGAAATTGCGGGAGAGCCATGCGGTCGTACCCGGTGTTCTCAAGGCACTTCGGAATCGGGACAGTCGCGTGCGGGCAAATGCGGCAGAGGTCTTAGGGATAATGGAAGACCCACGGGCTATCGAGCCTCTAATCGAAGCGCTTCGAGATGAAGATTCGGCCGTAAGAGAGAAGGCAGCGGGGGCGTTGGGCGGGATTAAATCTCCTCTCGCCTGCGATGCCTTGGCGGCGTTATTGGATGATGAAGATGAAAACATCCGGCAACAGGCGGCTGGGGCCGTGGGCACAATCTGTAGAGATAAAGCCGACAATGTGATTGTCAAGCTGGACGTACTTGTCAGCAAGGAACCTAATAATCTCATTAGGTGGAGTTCAATAACTTCGCTTGGGCAGGTCGGAGGGGAGAAGGCAGCATTTATCCTGATAAACGTCCTATTGTTTAACCGGATGTCGGTAGATAAAGAAAAGGCAGTAGAGGCTCTTTCATCAGCCAAACACTCTGATTTGGGAGAGGCGTTACGAGTCGCCTTATACGCCGATAATACGCCACTAAAGGCTAAGGCGACACAAATCGTCGGGTACTACACCGCCGAAGAAGAGGTGTTAACAAAACTGAGCGCGCTGGCGCAGACGGACGCAGATGGAACGGTGCGGGAGGCTGCTAAGGTGGCGGCGGAGAAGCTAGCCTATAAGCTGGAACTCTTAGGCGATGTGCCCCCAGGAGGAGGGGGCAAGACCTTGGAAGATAATGAGAGCCGAGAAGGCGTCCTGGTGCATAAGGTGGGTGGGATAGTATTTGCGGCGGGGCACATCTTTCGCCCGACACCTAACAACGACTGGGGCATTGACGGTGAGATCGAGTTCAAGAATGACAAGGGCGTTGCGAGTGGAAACCGGGTATATCTGCAACTCAAATCAGGTGATTCATACTTACGCATACGCACGGGTGACGGTAAGCAATTCTTCTCCGTAAAGAATCCGCGGCACGCAGAATACTGGCAAGCTCACGCATATCCCGTATTACTTGTCATACGTAATTCGCTCGGACATATTCGCTGGATGAACGTAACGGAATATTTGCGCCGCCACGGAATCAACGTTACACAAATTGAATTTCTCGGCGAGCCGTTCACGGTGGAGAGCGTCAGGCAAATGCGTGACAAGTTCGGCTCGGGGAATGGCTAATATAGGGTGCGCATGTAAAGACCATTGCGCGGAAAATCTTATGCTGATTATAGCTAGTTGCGATTGGATGTAACCTGATAGCCGCAGTGCCCGAACCAGCCAAAGCAGTCTGACGCGGTGACGAGGTCGAGCGCCGCCGTCAACGCCCGCTCCAACTCCTCGCGCGTCCTGGCCTTCGCGGCCCGCAAGGAAGCCTTGATCTTTGACCACATCAGCTCTATCGGCGAGAAGTCCGGCGAGTATGGTGACAGCCAGATAACTTGCGCGCCGCGCTCAGCCGCCACCTCCTCGATGCGGCTCGCGTGATGAGCGCTGAGGTTGTCGAGCACCAGCACGTCGCCGCGCCTGATGGTCGGGCCGAGCACCTGCTCGACGTAGGCGTTGAAGGCGTCGGTGTCAACGGCGCCCTCGACCGTCATCACGGCCTCGACCCCGGAGAGTGACAGCGTGCCGATCACCGAGGTCTGCGGGCCGTAGTTGCGCGGCACGCTCTCTGAAACGCGCTCGCCGCGCGGGGCGCGCGCCCGCAGCCGCGTCATCGCCAGGCTCACCCCAGCCTCGTCAATGAAGCGCAGCCGCCGGTGGTCAACCTCGCCGAGTCGGCGCCAGTACCAGCCGCGCTTATAGTTGTTGCGCTCGCCCGCCACTAGCGACTTTTTTTGAGCGGCAGGCCGAGCGCGGAGAGGGCGCGTGAGATGGTCGAGACGTGAACTTCAACCGACTCCTGCTCGGCGAGGAAGCCCTGGAGTTCGGCCAGGGAGATGTCGCTGCAGTCGCGCACTTTCCGCCGGAGGAGTCGCCGTTGCCGCTCCGTCAGGCTCTTCGGCTTGCCCCCACCGTACGGGAGCGGCGCGAGGTCGCCGCTCTCACGCCACTGCCGGAGCATCTTCTTGACGAAGGCGGGGCAGACGCCGAAGCGGGAGGCGATCTCGGAGATGGAGCCTTCCCCCTGCTCATAAGCGGCGACGACTCTTTGGCGTAAGTCTACGGAGTAGGCTTTCATCGTTAAAGCTTACTCTTGGCTACACACAATCGCAATCAGCTATAATAACAGATACTCAGTTGTCAGGAAGCTGGGACAGGGTGGGTGCGGTGAAGTTTTTCTTGCAGAAGACACACATCTGCCCTCAAGGCGAAGGTGTGTGGTCAAACGGCTGAAGCCTATGACGGCCGACACGGCGGCTTACAACCTCATTAAGGAGCGTTTTGCTCGTGAGGCAGAAGTTCTAGAGCTGATGGGAGGACACGACCAGATTCCAGAACTGTATGCCTATTTCGAGGAGGCGGGTGAGGTTTATTTAGTAGAACAGTGGTTTGACGGACCGACGCTGACAGAAAAAGTGAGACAGGAGGGGGTATGTGATAGCAACTACGTGAGAGATTTTATAACCTGCCTCCTCCCGGCAATCTCACACCTTCACGGAAACGGGATCATCCATAGAGACATCAAGCCCGACAATATAATCCTCCGCAGGCCGGAGGGGATGCCTGTATTGATCGACTTCGGGACCGTTAAAGACTTTGACGCGACAGTAGTGTCTCAGCCGGGCGGGGCTGTAGCCACCCAAGTCATTTCAGCAGGGTACACGGCACCGGAACAGGCCGCTGGTTTTCCGGAGAATGCCAGCGACCTCTTTAGCCTCGGTATGACAGTTGTATTCATGCTCACTGGCAGAAGACCGACCAACCTGAATATTGCGAACGGCAGAGTTACTTGGTATCCCAGCGTGCCGAACAACCTTGCCCTAGACAGACACCTCGTCGAAACTATCCACAAGGCAATCGAGCCGTTAGCAAAAGCCCGCTTCCACGACGCGGCGGAGATGAAGCATGCTTTATATAGTGGAACCACAAAGGGCCGGTGCCAGAGTTGGGCCCCGTCCGTTTTCACGCCCTACATGTGGAAGGCGTTTGGTGATTTCGGGCTGGACGGTGGTTTGGATTTTTTCGACGAGGCCCTGAGACTGTATTCAGAGGATTCAGGCGAGTATCGACGAGGTGCTACATGGAGAGTAAATAAGTGATGGCCTCAAGAGGAAGAAGGCGTTATTAACTCAAGTCATGTGCGATTAGTAAAACTCACTTCCTCACTCATAGAAATAAATAGTTGTCTACTACCACCGTTCGGTAAACAACGATGCCCCTTCCCACCCCAGACTTTTTAGTAAATCTCGCGGCCAGCTTCGCCTACGATTTCTTAAAGGCGGTGGCCCGCCCTCTGCGGAAAAATCAGTTTGCGAAGGATGAGCGGAAAGCACTTCAGAGAGTGTTCGGGCGTGCGTTCTTACTGATGTTAGACGAAACCGCGCACGAGTTAACTCGCGACCTCCAAGTACACGTGAGCGATATATTTCACCGGTTCATAACAGACAAGGAAGTTGCCGAGACCCTTCTTTTAGCGGTTTTAAGCGAACAGGAGCCTCCCGTGAACGATTTGACCGATCTGTTCTGGGAATTGGGCTTTGACCAAGACACGCTGCCAGTCAACTTTGAAGATTCGATGGTGGCGTTCGCGAGCGGTTTGGCGCAAGTGCTCTCGGAGGAAGCGGCTTCGCATGGGAGCCCCCTCTACAACAAAGTAAGTTTAAGCGGTATTGCAGGGATACGTAGAATATTAGACGAGGGGCGGCGAGCCAATGATGAGCGATATGACTCCGCGTTAGAAGATTACCTGCGCGCCTTAAGGCAGTATTGCGCAAGGCATCCTTACCCGCTGCTGTCCCAGTTGATCGAGGGCACGGGGAAAACGCTGGATGAAATCTACGTCCCACCGCGCGTGCATTCTCGGCAGAAGCCAAGCGGCGAAACACTGTTATCTACCTTCAACGTCTTACAGGGGCATGCCGGGGTGGCGAAGCAGACAAGTATTTTGCTGTTTGGCGAAGCCGGGGCCGGAAAGTCCACCTTACTACGACAATTTGCTAAACGGGCGTGGGATGGTCCGTCGGAAGTCGGCTTGGATCAACGCTACTTGCCTATGATCGTCCGCCTGCAATCACTCGCACTGGCGGAGGGAGCACCGATAGGCAAGCGGTTGTTGGGCGCTCTACATAAAGCAAACGAGCTGGTGCTACTACAGGAGCCGCCGGAGGATTACTTTTCGGTGTGGCCGCGCCAAGCAGGCACCCATTGGCTGCTCCTGCTGGACGGGTTGGACGAAATTCCTGCTGATAACCGCGCAACCACGCTGGGTTGGCTGCAAGGCATGATAAAAACTATTGAGTCGCAAGGGCACCGCGTAATACTGACCTCACGCACATCGCCGGACCCGCCCAGCGAACTCAAGGCGCTCCTTAGCATTTACGACCTTCTCCCTTTCACGCTGGAGCAACGGAGAGAGTTCGCACATCGTTGGCTGCCGGACGAGGCGGACGCCTTTCTGCAAGAGGTCGAGCGCGTTAAACTCGCCCCGATTAGTGACACGCCTCTACTACTCACAATCGCCGTTGCCGTCTACAGCCAGGACAGACAGATACCTGAGAATCGTAACGCCCTTTACGAAAGGTTCATCGACATTCTCCTCGCGAAGGCTAGGGAACATGGGATGCGGGGCGACTTGGGGGATGACCTGACCGAGGTGGCGCGCTTCGGGCTGGAGCACTTTGCCTTAGTGATGTCAGAGCATCCCGGCGAGACATCCGCGGCTGCGCTCAAACGGACCGCGGCCAAGTACGTGCGCGAGGAAGCAGGCGTACAGGGTGAGGCCGTCGCTACTGCGAGGGGCTCCAGATTCGTTGAGGTGTTGGGGAGCCGTAGCGGGGTGTTCGTATGTAGGGGAGAGACCTGTGAGTGGGCGCACCCTACCATAAGAGAGTACCTGGCTGCGAGCGCACTTAATCGTCAACTTGAAGCGGGAAGAGGGTTCGAGCATGTCCTTAAACCTCGGTTGCGCAGCGAGGAGCTAGAGGGTGTGGTGGTCAGACTCGCGGGTCTGATGAGTCGGCCTGTAGAACTGGTAACTTGGATGAGCGAGCAGGTTATCGGCGACCGAGACAGCGATATAGCGTTGTTGGTTTATGAGTGTTTTGAAAACAGCGGGGCGGCAGATGACATAGGAGCTAAAGCCTCCGTTGTTAACGCCCTCATCACAGCCTTGGGCGACACACAGTCAGGTCTAGGTAAGCGCGACAGGGTAAAAGACGCCTTGGCAGGGTTAGGGACGCCTGTAGTTGAGCAAATAATCACTACGCTGCAAGAGCTAAATGTGTTACAGCGCAAAGTCGCGCCGGAATTAAAAGGTAGAGACGAACGGATAGAAAAACGAAGCGACGTAGGGGACGCTCTTTATCGTGGGCTACGGAAGCGCTCCGGTATTGTGGAAGTGTTAGGGAGGATTGCTGACCCGCGGGCAATCGCGCCGCTCGTGTCATCGCTCGACGATGATGAGCATGATTATCACAGGGACGATCTACGGCGCGCCGTAGTAACGGCACTAAAGACAATTGGCGAGCCAGCGGTTAATTATCTCATTGAGGTCGTTAGAGAGTCTACCCTGCCTGTACAGCGCTCCCTGCGGTATATAGATGCGCTAGGGTTTATCGGCTTAAGAGTCGCCGCTGCCCCACAGCTTCTAGGAGCATGCATACAGAGGGGGCTAGACGAAAGCCCAGAACTTTTCAGACGCAGCCTGAGCGCTGCGGCCTTACTGCGTGACGTAAGTCAATCACGGTACGCCATCGAAGCTCTATCATCGGACGAGCGGAACACCGTATGGGCCGGGGCGAGATTCCTGAACAGGATGCCCACGCCTGATGCCTTTTTGGCTTTAAGGGATGCCATCGAACGGTACAACATGCACGAAGTTGACCGCTTCGACCGAAGGGCCGTCGTCACGAGTTTGCTCGGTGCCATAATCGGGATCGACACGCCGGAGTCGAAAGAGACTGCTTTGCAGGCCGTTAGGAAGATATTGCACGGCACTGGAGGCGCGACGGCATACGATCTCATCAGGGTTGTGTCGAATTCGCCACTGCCAGGTTTTTACGCCGAGTTGCTTGCGGCCGTCGTTAAGGGGATCGAAGAACCAAGCCTGTCTTCGGATATACGCCACATCTTGGAGTGCCTCGGCAGGGTTTGGCGGCCCGAAGACATCAAGGAACTTGTTACCTCCGCCCAGAGCCTAGCCGAGGATGGGGTGCAAGTCGGAGAAAGGTTTATAGATGTCAGCCTGCGGGAAACTGCACCGGGCGAATATTCCCTACTAAGAGACGAAAGGGTTCAAAGAACAGCCCTTTATTCTTTGTCGAAATGTCAGGATGAGAACCTCGGGATCAACTTGGGCCGCTTGTTAAAATCCGCCGGGTGGAATTCAAGCATGTATATTGCGGATTTGCTCTGGGTCGCCGGAGACATTAGAGCAGAGGAAGCACTGCTTTATAAGCTCGAAAACCCCTGTACCCCTCACGAACACGTCCCACGTAGTCATACAGCTCGGGCCCTCGGGACCTGTAGCACGGAGAAAGGTGCTAAGGCCGTCTTAGATTACGTCGCCTTTGACTTAAGACTCCCCCGAGACCTTCCTGACGAAATCCTGCATCCTCTAATCATTCGCGGAGCCGCTACTGCGGGTCAATTGGTTGACATCATTAATACTTCTCAGGCGACGGCTTTTGGGCGTCAAGCCTGTATGATTACTCTGGCACTGCTAGACCCTGCGCAGTTCAAAGAGTTGTTTCGGAGGTACGCCTTCTCAGCCGATAGCGCAACTTTGCAGGAGCAGGCCGTCCGGCTGCTAGGGTTTGCGAATGACCGGTCATCAGAGCAGGATTTACTGAATCTCTTAAATACTACGGATAATGTTTCCGTCGCGGCGGAAGCAGCAGAGTCGCTTTCACGCCTGGAGGTGGAGCGGGCAGTGCCATACATAGAACGGGCGTTAGAAAAGTTTAGTGCCCGCGAGGAAGCCTATGGCTTCCTCTTGCCGCTCGCCCACTTTCGTAAGCCGTCTTCTCTCCAGGTGATTCGAGAGTTCGTAAGTGGTAAGCGGTGGTTTAGCACACCTTACGGCGTTGTGGATGCTGTGTGTGCCTTTTGGCCCGATCCTTGGACTAAAGAGTTCATAACCGAGCGCCTGGAGAAATGGGGCGGGGGCATGGACCGCGGTGAGCAGAGTAAGGCTATTAGCGCGCTGGCAGAACACGACCCTGCCTTTCTTCTTGAGCATGTGATTAAACTCTACGATGAAGGCCAACTCGACGAGAGTGCGCGCCGAGAATTGGCTGAAGAGTCTCGGCGAATAGTGGCTAAGGTTAGTGAGGAGAAGTTCCTGGCCGTGATGAAGCGGCTAATTGGCGATTCACATTTGACAGTCCGCGACTTGGCAGGGCAGGCACTGAACTTTATGGGAGATGAACTCCCCCTGAAACTGCATGCCGAGCTGACTGGAAGCAGGGGGGATTGGGAGCGAGCTTGCGCGACCTACTCTTTAGGCTTCTGGGGCGGTGATGAGAGTGAATTAACGGCTGCCCGTTATGCCCATGCTCAGGTCATTCGCGATGCTGCCGATGAGGCTTTGTTGATGCGTCAAAAGCGTTCCGCATTGCTATGGCACGAAAGGCAATACCAGTCTGGGAGTGGTATTACGAGACTCTCTAGCTATCTCGTGATCGCAGAGCACGGTCAAGAAGAAAATCTGTGGCGTCTATGGGGTAATACAAATAGTAAGCACATCGCCTACACTTTCTTATCCCAACTATCTGGGACGGTGATGAAACAGGTGGATGAAAGACGCAAGGAAAAGATAAAGAAGCAACAGGAAAAGTTCGGCGCTCTATATTGGTGAAACAGGCTAAAACGACAGGAACTGTTAACCGAAAAATCACTACTCTGCTGAGAATGCCGTAGGAGCTTGAACTACAAGGGTACTGGCCTATACCTGTCTAAAACGTAAGCCGCCGGGCAAGAACCAAGGCAGATATCAAGGGCATCACAACAGATTTACCATCCCATCTTCAGATATAACTATGGCCATACATTTATGACCTTGGACCCGCTTAGTTGAAACGTACCGTACAGCGGAATTGTAGCGTGAACCGCGGGAAGGGTCCCAGGATTCGGCCGCCTGACCATCCAGAATCGCTCCGACGCCGTGACATACTCCTGACGGGTCGATTAGTACAGCGCCATCGATAGCCGTCAACGAGATCACCTTCTCTGTCATAAGTAGGAACGGCTCGACCTGCCCTCCGAGCCGCTCGGCCTCTGCCTCTGCCATGTCTGAGACGACCAGTAGCGTGCCGTGCTCCTGTCCGGTAGCGGCTTCAACGAGCCTATAAATGGACTTCGAGTCCACCCCACCAGCCGGACCAATAAAGCGCTGAAAATGCTCGTCGAACGTCTCCTCCGAGATTCTTTTCGAGGGAAGGCTCGGCTTCCCAAGAGTGACTGTCATTAGTTCGTTCATATCGTGCAATAGCCGCCAGGAATGCTGCTTCGTGAACTCCACGACGAATAGGTCCTGCCTCGTGGGATCGTAAATTCCTGTAACTACACCTAACCCGTAGATTTGGCCCCCGTCGCAGAGTAGGCTCATGTCCCCCCGAGCCATCTCCAACGCCTTACGGGCCATTCGGTAGTCCCTTAGTCTTATGGGGCTTTTGAAAACAATTTGGGTCTCGACGTTAGGGTGGTCACGTTCCGCCATAATCATCCTGCCAACCCCTCCTCGGCCCTCATACGGGAGGGCCGCTACGGCGATACAGTCACCGAAAAGATCAAAGTACACCGGCCTGCTAAAACTCATTATGGCGCTGGCCGAGTCCGCAAGAATGTTTCTTGCGTAAGCGGCAAAGGCATGGACATCCTCGGCAATGGGCGCACGTAACCCCAAGAAGCATGCCTGAAGTATTTGGTTGATCGTCAGATCGAGGAGGGATGTGGAGGCTAGGTTAAGAGTGATTGGCATGCTTAAGCGGTAGTGAGACTTATAGACTGCCTGGTTGAGCCGAAGGACGGGGCAGACGAAATGCCTATCCTCCTCGCGCCAGACTGCTCGGTCGGCGAAATAAACGTAGTCCCCTGAAGCGTCCGCTTCGTTAAAGACTGCTTCGAGAGCGTACCCAATGGCGACCCCTTTAAGCACAGGTTGAGCACGCCAGTCGAGCGGTGATGCCAAAGGCGGTTTTTCTTGTGCTCCTATTAAAGCTTCATACTTTTCAAGCTTATCTCTAAAGAGCGAGAACGCATTCTCTAACAGACTCGGGTCGGCCTCACCGAATATGCGGAGGCTCTCCTGTATCTCGGAAGGCTTGCGGGAAGGAGAACCGGTCAACAGATTGGGGGAAACGGCAACGAACGACATCGAGGGGACGAGTGATTTATCGAGCCGTTGAAGTATTAGCTTCGCGCTATCGTTCGCCCAACCTTGCAGGAACTTCAAGTTAGTCTCAAAAACCATCTCTGGCATAACTGCCCTCACCGCGGCTAACCACTGAGGTATCGTCAAATCGCCGTAGGGGTCGTGGATTATGTAGTTGCGTAATACGAAGACGGCTCTTCAAGCAGAGTACGCAACGCGAGTTACAAGCTCTTGTAAATTACCGCGGCACTCTGAAATCCAACTCGGCTGGCAAGTTCCCCTCACGGTAGATATCATTAACCACCGAGGTAATACAACTATAATGGTTTGTGATACCAGACTTGGCAGAGTTGAACGATAACACGCTTGCGAATTGGATAATGCTGGTATGCGAATAACTGATGACATCTTAAATTGCGTTTGCTTCCTGTGTGTGAAGATACGTGGTGAATACGCCGAAGAATATCACTTCATTGGCACAGGCTTTTTCATTGGCGTAGAAACCTCCGATTTTGAGTTTTGCTACTTAGTTACAGCAAGACACATTCTTAAATACGCCGAAGATAAAGGGCACAAGGATTTATACGTCCGTCTTAACACTAAAGCTGGAGGCGCAGATTATGTCTTGCTAGACGATAATTGGGTAGTCAGAACAAATGACGCCATTGACGTTGCTGTATTACCCTTTTTACCGCTATTAGAGAAGTTCCAGTACGCTGTACTGCCGGAAAAGATGATAGCCACAGATCACATGATAGAACACAATTCTATCGGTATTGGTGATGAACTCTTCGTGGTTGGCCTATTCAGCCATCGTCACGGTCATCGGCGCAATATCCCTATCTTACGAACGGGTATCATCGCTTCAATGCCTGACGAACCGTTTATCGAAGATACAGGAGAATTATATGATGCCTATCTTGTTGAGATGCGTAGTATCGGCGGGTTAAGTGGCTCCCCAGTGTTTGTTTACTTAGACAAAACCCGCCCTTATTCCTATGCCGCAACTCTTAACGGGAGTCAGGACTGGGTTTTTTTCCTTATCGGCTTGATACGCGGGCATTGGAGTTTGGAGAAAAGGAGTGCTGCGATTGACACCACCGGAGAAGAAGGAGATGAGCAGGACGAGGTAGAGCGGTTGAATACGGGCATTGCGCAGATTACGCCAGCACAAGAAATACTAAATCTACTTCACAGCAGTCCAATATCGGATGACAGGAAGACAATTATCAAGAAGGAATGTAAAAAGAAATCCCCAAAGCCAAGACGCTGATATTGTTAGAGGTGCCCTGACGCTTACGGCTAAGGGATAATTACGGAAAAATATCATTTTGTGGTTATTAATCAGTGGCTAGCGGCGAACTCAGTCTAAATGATCTGGCGCAGGAGATAGAGAAGCGCACGCGCGTCTCCTATCGACTTATGCTGCGTAAGTCTGATGGTGGGTGGATGCTGCAAGCGATGATGGTAGACGCAACGGCACATTCCCACCCACCGTTCGTTTATGACTATGGGTATGTTGCCTTTGTCGGGGGGATGACTGCCGGCTCGCGGGTAGCGTCATGGCTGTTAAAACTTAAAGGTAGAGCGGGTGGCTTCAGGTTCACCATACCGAAGTTGCAGGAGAACGTCTTTAGCGACAGGCATCCTAGCCACACGCGTCGGGATATCTTCTTGTCATTGCCGCAGCCATTCTCAATCCATCGCATTTCTATTTCTGGCCGCACCAACTACGAACGTGACTATCACCCTTTGGTAAAAGCGGGGTGTCCGTCCTTCCCTAGCCTCGCGGAGGCCGCAACACACCTGCTCTACGGCCTCCGGCACGCGCGCGGTAATGGCGAGCCTGAAGACATCATAGTACGCATGTCCCACACGGAGGCTTGGATAGAGTTAGTGCACGTGCATCTGAGTGCCGTATCCATAACGGTTGCTGGAACTCAAGTAAATGGGACGCGACTTGAGGTCAGCGCGGGGCTGCCCCAACGCTTTGAGGTGCGACTGCGCAAGGCGGGCGTGAGGCGATTCTCGTTCCCACACGGGGTGCCTTCACGACTATTTGTCATCCTCTCGCGCGGCGACCGCTGGATGGATTACCGCGAACTTGATCTTAGCGGTAGCGCCGGGGTGGCGGGCGAGAACGTCGTCGTTGACCCGGCGGACGACTGCGCACAGATCGAGGGTTTGATCCTCCAGGGCGAGAGCGACACGAGGGAGTTCAAGCGGGAAATCTCTAACGACAAAAAGACGACTTTTCTGAAGACGGTAGCCGGATTCGCCAACGTCAGGGGAGGCGTGATTCTTTTCGGGGTCGTCAACGGGACGGGTGAGGTGGCAGGAATAGCTGGCGACGTTGATAAAGAGAAAGACCGCATCATTAACATGATCCGCGACACCGTGGTGCCGCAGCCAGCTTTAACGATTACTACAGCGGTGTTCATGCGGATGCGACCTTGTAACCACAATGCTTGAACCAGCCGCGAATGTTCGATCTCGTGACTTGGCCGATGGCACGTGCCAGCGCCCGCTCCAGCTCTTCGCGCGTACGCGCCTTCGCCGCCCGCAAGCTAGTCTTGAGCTTTGACCAGCACTGCTCGATGGGCGAGAAGTCGGGCGAGTAGGGCGGCAACCAGATCACTCGTGCGCCACGCTGTGCGGCGACCGTCTCCACTTGGCTCGACTTGTGGACGTTGAGGTTGTCGAGCACGAGGACGTCGCCCTTGCGCAGCCGCGGCCTGAGCATCCGCACGAGGTAAGCATCGAAGGCGAGGGTGTCCACGGCCCCGGTCAGCGTCATCGTCGCCACCAGTCCGCGCCCGTAAGAGAGCGCCCCGAGGATGGAAGTCTGCTCGCCGTAGTTGCGCGGCGCCGAGTCCACGACCCGCTCGCCCACGGGGGCGCGCCCGTGCGTCGGAGTCATCGCCGTATGTACCGCCGACTCGTCAAGGAAGATGAAGCGGCGGTGGTGCATCCCGCGCACCCTGCGCCAGTACCAGCCGCGCTTATAGGGGTTGCGCTCACTCGCCGCCAGCGTTTTTTTTACGCGACAGCCCGAGCCGTGACAGCGCGCGGGTGACGGTCGGGCGACTCACAGAGACCCCGCCCCGCTCCGCGAGGTGGTCGCGCAGCGCCGCGGCCGTCTTGTCGGGGCTGCGCTCGACCTCCCGGCGCAGCAGCTTGAGGTGCTTGTCGGAGAGGCGGCGGGTCTGCCCGCCGCCGTGCGGGCGGGGACGGAGGTCGCCCGTCTCCCTGTGCTGGCGCAGCATCTTCTTGACGAAGGTCCGGCCGACGCCGAACGAGGCGGCGACTTCTTCGATAGTCGAGTCGCCGCGCTCGACCGCTGCGACCACTTTCTCCCGGAGGTCTACAGAGTAGGCACGCATGGCTGTCAGCTTACTCTTGCGCGCCGGTCGCATTCAACTGAACTGCGCTGTAGTTGTAAGATAAAGAGCAAACAAGTCATAGCCCTCTTCGTGGAGGAAGGGGATTCAGCTCCCTATGGCTTGTATCCTGATAAACCGGCTTACTACATCAGACGAGGTGCTACTACTTTCCCGGCAAACCAAGCGGAGGTCCCGTGCCTTCGCACGAAAAAATCAGATTTTGCCTGAGTCTTACCCATATTATCTCTATGGAAGATAAGAGAACCCTTCCCATCAGGCATGTTAGGACTGATGTTAAATGAATTGGCTACTCCTCATGTCGCATCCTTACAGCGATTTGCTCGGCTTCGCGATCATATGACGCCGCCGCTTCTCTAAGTGTAGTTGCTAGGCGATGGTATCCCTGCATCTCCACTTCTTCAGCCTGCTTTCGATAATGATTAGCGAGTTCTCGTTCTGGTTTGCCTTCGGGGTCAATAAAATGAACGCCTCGGGAGTTAAAAATTTCTATTTCATAGCCATGACGGATATCACCCGTATCCTTAGCGTTTAAGACAGCGGCTACGGATCGGTGAATCCAGAGACCATCAGGATCAGGCGGTGAGTAAAAGAGAACTTTACCGATTTCCTGCATGGCGATCTTAAGATGTCCGGATGCCGCGCAGCTTGCTTTAACCTCATCTAACCATGAATTCAGGGCATTGCCATCAAACGTACCATTATCTTGGCTGCCTGGCGGAGTTTTCCATTCGTTGAGAAGGCGGTATGCATTTGTGGCAACAGCTTGCTGGTTGGGGGAAGGATTCTGCGATGGCTCTTCTTTGTCTGACCGATAAAGCAGTCGGATAGTCTCACAGAAAAAAGCCGAATTTTGCGCTAAGGCTTGTTGCAGCAGCTTAGGGAAAACTCCAAAGCCACCGTCCAGTAGCGCTAAAAATGCCCATTCGATTTTGAATAGCTCATCCTGATTAGTATCAGGAGCCTCTTGAAGCGTTTTTATCAGGTGCGCCACCGCATGCGGGTCCATTGTCCGCAGTTGTTCTGGGGATTGCATTAACGCGGTGAGAACCCTAGTTACTTGCTGAGTGTCAATGGGCTCATTACTGTAAATAATTTTCTCAGCCACGCCGATTGCAGCGTGTATTCTGTGATTCTCTAGTAACTTATCAACCGCTTCGGGTAGCTCCTGACCAGCGTCATACGGATTGGCGTGTGTCTTACTCCAAAAAATGCCTTCCTGATCTCCCAGAAATTGTCTTGCCCTTGACCACGTTTCCGATGTAAAGGGGAGATAAGCTAAGAGTGAAGCCTTCTGATCGCTCGACCATCGGGACATATCAAGCTTATCCACCCACTCCCATCCTTGTGCCCTGAACCTTCCCAGGACAAAACCGCCTGCAAACTGTGTGGCATGTCCCAATTCGGACTCGAATAGCGCGGGGAGAATTTCACCCTCCTCATGTGCGGGTGCAAATGAACCAAAGACAAAGCCAACCTGCCCAGGCGAGTCAACTGCCTCGGCAAATCTGAGAACGGCTTGTGCTCCTCCATGAGAATGTACTTCTTGAACAGCAACTTTTCTTCGCTCAAAGAGCTTTTCTACCTGCTGAACGTAGTTGCCTGTTTCCTCATATAAGTCAAAATCACGCGCTGTGAATAGCCGCCGATATTTATAAGCTGGCGATTCGGGCTCTACGCGGTCAGCAATGGCCGCGATGCCATTGACCTCATCAGAAGTCATAGCCCATTTAGCATTCGCGAACTTACGGTGCCTTGAAACAAGTTCTATAAGCTCATTCCAAATCGGCAGACGTTCCTCTAGAGACCAAGAAGCGACTTCCTCAGAGCCTAAATATGATAAAAGATTCTCGCGCGCTGGTAGCGGAAGGTTATTAAAGTGGTTAATAAGAGTTGCAAGCTTTAGCCGATCCTGCTTGGCTTGGCTAATCGCTAAATCAGCGTATGCCGTAACCTGCTCCCGATAATCCTGATTAGTTACACCTTCCTTCCAATCATCGGGGATTATTCTTCTCCAAACTGGCTTTCGCGTCATCGAGGATGACTGCTGTGAGTGAGGAAGCAACTTGAGCAAGAGTCTCCATGCCACATCAGGAAACTCCGCTTGCAAGGTCGTAACGGCGGCCCTTCTTTTTGCCACAGAAGCCAGGGTCTGAGGAAACCAAGGAAGAAGGATCGTAACCAGAGAATTGTCTGGTCTATTGGACCATTTGCCGCCTGGGTCTATGTCAGCCAGTCCACCAAGAATAACAACTACCCGCGTTAGATACTGCTCATCCCAAGCTAGAGCTTCTAACGCCCAAAGTAACCCCGTAATATAGATTCGACCAGAAAAGCCTGAGCCTTCCTGTGCAAAGACCCCGGCAAAGGGGCTGGGAGTACTAATTAACGCATTCTCGACAGCATCGAGGAATTCTTTAGGGGCTGCTTCTGCGAGCAGAGGCAATACGTCATTCAAACTCGCCCAAAGCTCCCAGTCCGCCTCTCGAAGTATTTCACGCACCGCAAGCTGCGCGGTGTATTCGGCCTTTCCGTAAGAACACGATGTTAGGTATTCAGGGTAGTTGCCAAGTAACGCTAATGTCTCAGCCAGCCCCTTTCTCAAAGCATGCGAATGTTTCAGAACCTTCCCGTAAAGACCTGCCGCAAACCGTTGGTCTGCGTCTATGTCAAATTGTGGATCGCGCTCACGCAATGCGTCTACAGCAACCTTTCGGAAGCGGTCCAAATGATCATCAAACAACCTCGGCCCGGCAGCTTTCCACGCTGATAGGCGATCAGCTACCTTCCAACGTCCATCTTTTTGTTGGATAGGAGATTCGGGAAGCAGCGAGGCTTCACGGATAGAGGATTTCCATTGTTCTTCGTCTTTAATCATCGCCTTCAATTAACCCTCTGATGGCCTCTCGGTCTCCTTCAGACCTCTCATTCCAAGCCCCTAGAAGTGAGGCATACATAAAGGTGTCGGCATTCTCTCCTCTGAAATGCTCATCTCGAATTGTTTGCGACTCCGCTCCTTCCCTAGTCGCGTTCATATCTTGAGGTGCCTCTTCCTGCGGACGTTGAGACGAGGAGGTTCTTATCTCTGGTGTAACAGTTTCAAGGGTCACAGTTCCCGCATCGTGATCGAACGGCATAGGAGGGGCGAACTCGTCGAGCACTTCATGAAGACGCCCTTTGAGCGCATCAAATGAGCGAAATCGTCTGACAAGTATTCGCTCAAACCCTTTATCGAATAGCGATACAATTAATGGCGAGTTGATCCCATCGAATATTGGTTTGGCAGAGTCGCGTTGGTGGGGCTTCAAATCTTCATGGTCTACAATGGGCCCAGGCGTCTTCCCAGTGAGCGCATAAAATATCAGGCCGCAAGTCTGAGAAATGTCGGACTCAACGTGCCGTTTACGGCTGTCGCCTGTTTGTAACTCTGGAAGGTGGAGGAATCGGTTTCCGAGTTGTTGCCCCTCAGAGGTTAGAGTTGAGCGCTCCGAATCTTCTTTATTGAATGATTGCCCAAAATCAATAAGAACCGGGTCTTCGGGGTTTCCCAGACGGAGAATGATATTGTCTGGCTTAATATCGCGGTGAATGATCCCGTTCTGATGGCAGTAGATAAGTATCTCGGAAAGATGAATGCCAAGGCGAATAGCTACGACAGGGAGTAACCGTCCTTGCTGAACGTGCTCCGCTAACGTTGGCCCTTCAACATAATCAACCACAAAGTAGAGAGGCGTTTCCCCGTCGCCGTAGTTATCAGTATTAGACTCGACAGACCTTGGGGATTGCACGATGCTGGAGTCGTTGAAGAGCTTGCACCTCATGATGCATCCGCTGGCGACGCTCAGCACTGTCATTATTGCGTAAGACCTTTAAAACACACACTGCACCAGATTCGTCACGGCGTCTCACCAGAAAAGTATCCCCGTGCCCGCCGCCTCCCAATGGCCGTATTTTCTCCCAATTGGCGTCCCAAGGTTTTCCTTTTCCTTTTGCCATGTTGGTTTAATTCATTTGGGTTACATGTTGTATTGTAAATTTTACCTTTAATAGAGTGCCATTGCCAAACTTGAGCTAAATTCATGAATTGTTGATGTTTGAGGTCTTCAGGTATCTCTTGTTACTCCCGTATGCGGAACTAAAAAGGTAACTTGTTTTAGCCGAATTAATGCTCACCCTTGCAAGGGTGTACTGCTTATAAGATCAGGCAAATTCAATCAAATTCACATGCTATACATTATTCACCTTATATATGAAAATTTCAGAGCCAAAAAGTTGTAGCAGCGGCTTTTGTGAAAAACTCAGCCTGTTGCAGCAGCTTATGTGTTCAGTAGCAGCACTCATGTGAGTAAAGGCCGAAAATCTATCCTCAGATTTGCATCGCCTTTTGGAGTTCTTACTTAGAGTGAATCACAGAAGCCCGCGGCGGGAACGCTTGCGGTGTGTTAGAGGTGGGCCTTGAGGGCGGCGGCGATGAGTTGGTCGAAGGAGGGGTGCGACTCGATGAGGTTGCCGGGCGTGCGGTCGATGACTTGATATTCACCGGTGGGCAGGTGCCGGACGTACAGGTCCATATTGCCCTCGCCGAAGACGAGGTAGTCGTTAAAGAATTCGTCGTCGCGCCAGCCCAGGTTGGCCTCGACGAACCCCTCGATGGTGGCATCCGTCCCACCGGCGACCGGCGAGGTCTCGCTCGCGTAGATGAAGAGGCCGTTGTGATTCAGGCCGTCCTGTGCGCGCAGGAAGGCGGCGTACTCTTCCGGCACTTCCGCGTTGAGTTCTTCAAGCGCCCGTCGCCGCAGCCGCTCCAGACGCTCTTCCGTGCAGGGCGGCTGGCTGCGCTCGCCGTACCTGGCCTGTTCCTCTCCGACCCGAGTCAGTAGCTGCTCGTACATTCGCCCTGCCCCTCCCGCGGCCCCGACATCTTAACCGAGGTTGCGCTCACGCGCCACGCTTTCGCCGCTAAGGGGTCGGCGGGTAGACGAAGCCGGGCGGGATGGGCCACTCTGCGATCTGCCGCGTCTGCCCTTCGGTCATGCCGCGCGTCGCCGCGTTCTGCGCGTTGGTGATGACCTTGTGGTACGGCTCGTTCTTGATTAAGACCAAATTGGAGTAATCGTTCGTCCCGCCGTCGTCGAGCGGCAGCTTGTGGTGAACCTGCCAGCCCTGCGGGATTCGGCCGTCGGCCAGCATCCTGATCTGGTCGTCGTTCAGCCCCGCCCGTCTGAGCTGCGCCACCTTGGCCGGGTCGCTCGCCAGACTCCTGACGAAGCCCGCGCGCTCCGTGCTGTCGAAGGCGCTGCGCAGCGCCCTGAGTTCTTCGCTTGAGCGCTTGGTGTAGGTGATGCTGCGCACAGACACCCCGGGCAGCTCGACCCGCGTCCCGCGGAGCGTGCCGGTGAAGGTGTCGCCGCTCGACGTGGGCGCGGAGCGGAAGAAGTCGTCCACCTTGCCCTTCAAGGCTTGCAACGGTTCGCGCACCGCGTCCGGCAGGCTGTTGATTGGGACTTGGTCGAGCGCGTCTTTAATCCTTTGCAAGACCGGGCGCACGGCGTCGGCAAAACGGGCGTCCATGCGCGCGAGATCGACGACGCGCTCCACGGTCCTGGCGTACTTGCCGAGTTTGCCGACCTTCGCCAGATCGCCGACGTAGGGAATCATGCCGAGGGCGGAGATGCCCGCGCCGAGGAAGTCGCCGCGGAACAGGGAGACGATGCCGTTCGCCCCGTCCGAAACCGGCGTCGGGTCGATTAACCCGGCGATGTCGAGGGCCATCTGGGTGAGGTCTAAAGTCAGCTCGCGCTGCTGACGCGCGAGTTCCGCCGGGTCCGGCCCGGGTAGTTGCGACTCCAACTGGCTGCGCCGCGTCTGCCCTTGCAGTTGTACTTCACCCGTACGGCTCGCGGCGCCGGCATCCGTCGGCGCGAACGGCATGTCGGTCTGCCTGAGAGGCACCGGCGGCGGCATGGGGTTGAAGTCAATTCGCGGTAAATCGTCCGGTATCCTGCCCATCTCTCGGTTCCCCTCCTGCGGCTTGTCTGTCGCCGGCCGGGCGCACGGCCGGCCATGACTTCTGTTCAAAATAATTATCGGCAGGAGCGGGGAAAAGTTTCCCCGCCGAGTGCTGAATGTGAGTGTGACGCGGCGCGATGTTGCACCGAATGCTGTCTCTGAGACTTAACAGTCAGTGCGAGACGATGGCGCGCGCACGCTTCTCGTCGCGCGGCCAGAGAAGGTCTGCGGCCTGCACGCGGATGGCTGCGCGGTTCTCCGCCAGCTTGAGCACCACCGCCCTTCCAGCGTCTCGTCGAGCAGCGTGAGCGCCTTGCGCTCCAGCTCCTTCCGGTACTGACCGCTATTTCCTTGCCTGGGTTGAAGGCTCTGTAATAAAGTCCTGACGCCGCAGGTCATTCATCTCAGCCGAAATTTTACCGGAGGTCTCGATGCGTCTGATTCGTCTGCGCCCCCTCGCCGCAATCATTCTGCTCTGCGCGCTCGTGTCGGCGCAGGCCGCGCCGCTGCCGCAGGAGGGAAAGCCCTTGTCGGGCTTCGTTGCCGCACGCGCCGAGCGGCAGCGCGCGCTCGAAGCGCGCTTCGACTCGCTGCTGAAGAAGGAGAATTTGCGCGAGTGGATGCGCCGGCTCTCTGCGCGCCCACACCACGTCGGCTCGCCGCACGACAAAGATAACGCGGAGTTCATGGCCGGCCTCTTCCGCTCGTGGGGTTACGACGCGCAGATCGAAACCTTCGACGTGCTCTTTCCCACGCCGAAGACGCGCGTGCTGGAGCTGACTGCGCCCGCACCTTACGCGGCGCGTCTGGGCGAGCCGCAGCTCAAAGAGGACGCGACCTCTGCGCAGACCGCGGAGCAGCTCCCCGTCTACAACGCCTATTCGATTGACGGCGACGTGACGGGTCAGCTCGTCTACGTCAACTACGGTGTGCCGCGCGACTATGAGGAGTTGGAGCGGCGCGGCATCGACGTGAAGGGTAAGATAGTGCTGGCGCGTTACGGCGGCTCGTGGCGCGGCATCAAGCCGAAGGTGGCGGCCGAGCGCGGCGCGGTCGGCTGTCTCATCTACTCCGACCCGCGCGACGACGGATACTTTCAGGGTGACGTTTATCCGAAGGGCGCCTGGCGCAACGAGTGGGGCGCGCAGCGCGGCTCGGTCGCGGACATGCCGGTCTTCCCCGGCGACCCGCTGACGCCCGGCGTCGGCTCGGTCAAGGGCGCGAAGCGGCTCGAACTGAAGGACGCGCCGACGCTCACGAAGATTCCAGTGATGCCTATCTCGTACGGCGACGCGCTCCCGCTCCTGCGCGCGCTCGGCGGCCCCGTCGCACCCGCCGCGTGGCGCGGCGCGCTCCCGCTGACGTACCACCTCGGCCCCGGCCCCGCCACCATCCATCTCAAACTCGAATTCAACTGGGACACGAAGCCCATCTATAACGTCATCGCGCGCCTGAAGGGCGGCGAGCGCCCCGACGAGTGGGTCGTCCGCGGCAATCACCACGACGCGTGGGTCAACGGCGCCGAAGACCCCGTGAGCGGCATGGTCGCGCTCCTCGAAGAAGCGCGCGCCGTGGGCGAGCTGGCGAAGACGGGCTGGCGCCCGAAGCGCACTATCGTCTACTGCGCTTGGGACGGCGAGGAGCCGGGCCTCCTCGGCTCGACCGAGTGGGCCGAGGCGCACGCCGAAGAGCTGCGACGGAAGGCGGTCGTCTACGTTAACTCCGACTCGAACGGTCGCGGCTTCCTCGGCGTCGGCGGCTCGCACACGTTGGAGAAGTTCGTCAACGAGGTGGCGCGCGACGTGACCGACCCGCAGAAAAAGATCACGGTCTGGGAGCGCGAGCGCGCGTCGAGGATTCTCGTTGGGAGCGCCGACGAGCGGAAGGAGTTGCGCGAGCGCGCGGACTGGCGCATCTCCGCGCTCGGGTCGGGCTCGGACTACACGCCCTTCCTGCAACACCTCGGCGTGGCCTCGCTCAACATCGGCTTCGGCGGCGAAGACGGCGGCGGCTCCTACCATTCCATCTATGACTCGTTCGAACACTACACGCGCTTCGGCGACCCCGGCTTCGACTACGGCGTCGCGCTCGCGCAGGTGGCCGGCCGCGTCGTGCTCCGACTCGCCGAGGCCGACACGCTGCCGCTCGACTTCAGCAACTTCACAGACACGGTCGCGCGCTACGTGCAGGAGGTGACGAAGCTCGCCGAGACGACGCGCAACGACATCGCCGAGCGCAACCGTATGCTCTCCGAGGGCACCTACCGCGCCGTCTACGACCCGAACGAGACTTACGTCCTTCCTAAAGAAGAGACGCTCCCCGCCGCGCCCGACCTCGCGCCATTGCAACGGGCGCTCGCGCGGCTTCAGGAGAGCGCGAAGAACTACCAGACGGCCTTCGACTCTCCCGCCGCCCGCACCCGTCTGAGTTCGTCGCCCGAGACGCAGTCGCAACTCAACCAGATTCTGTTGGGCTTCGAGCGTTCGATGACGCGCGAGGCGGGACTGCCGCGCCGCCCCTGGTTCAAGCACCAGATATACGCGCCCGGCTTCTACACCGGCTACGGCGTCAAGACGCTGCCCGGCGTGCGCGAGGCCGTCGAGCAGCACAACTGGACGGAGGCCACCGAACAGACCGCCCTCGCCGCCCAGACCCTCGAACGCGTCGCCAACGAGATCGACCGCGCGACCGCGCTGCTGCAAGGTAAGTAAGAGAAGGGTATGCACCAGGACGCCGCTGATGCGGCGTCTTACGCAGATGTGCTAGAGCTTCCGCCAAAGCTCCGGCGTGGCACACGTCGAAGCCTATGGCCGAGAGCCCTCCCACTTTGGACTTCGGCGAGCACCCGCTCGTCGCCCTCGCCGCGGCGTTCGCGTCGGGCGTGCTGCTCGCGCGCTTCACCAACGCCCCTCCTGCGGCCTCCATCGCACTCGCCGCGCTCGCTTCATCCTTGTCACTCTTGCTCTTTCTCAGGAGAAGGGAAGCGGCCGCCGCGCGTCTCGTCGTGCTGGCCTTCGTCTGCGTGGGCGCCGCGCTGTCGTCTATCGAAGCGAGGGAATCCGGCAGTGAGGCGCGTCTGCGCGGCCTGTTCGCGAGCGGTCGCATCGTATCCGGCGAGCCCTCCGAGGTGACCGGCGTACTTGAGCGCGCGCCGGAGATTGCGCCCGACGGCCTGCTTCTCTCGCTCCGTGTCGAGTCGGTGCGGCACAAGTCCGTCGAGACTTCATGCGGAGGGCGCGTCGAGCTGTTCGCACCTGTGCCCGACGCGCGCGCTGCGGCCGTCTACGACGCACTTGAGTTGAGGCGCGGCGCGCGCGTGCGTGTGGCCGCGCGGCTCACGCGCGCCGAGCGGTTCCGCAACCCCGGCGTGACGCCCTTCGGCGAATACCTCGACATGCGCGACGTGGACGCGCGCGGGACGCTCAAGAGCGCGCTTCTCGTCGAGCGCCTCGACGACGAGGCAGTCATGCTCCCGCTCGCTCTGCTCGACGCGTGGCGCGCATCGCTCGTCCGAAAGGCCGACGCCGCCTTCTCCGCGGACGCGGCGGGCGTCTTCAAGGCCGCCGTGCTCGGCAACCGCTTCGGCCTCTCGCGCGCCGCGGCCGAGCGCTTCCGCGAAGGCGGCACCATCCACGCGCTCGTCATCAGCGGCCTCCACATCGCGTTCATAGGCGGGCTCGTCTGGGCTGTGGCGCGCAGGCTCACGCGCCGTCCCTTCACGCGCTGGGCCGCGTCAACCGCGTGTGTGTGGGCTTACACGCTCGGCGTCGGCGCCGAAGCCTCGGTCGTGCGCGCGGCGCTCACCTTCACGTTGGCGGCGCTCGCGCCCGCGCTCGGACGGCGCTCGGGCGCGCTCAACGCGACGGGCGGGGCCGCGCTCGCGCTGCTCGTCTGGCGGCCCACCAACCTCCTCGACCCTTCGTTCCAACTGACGTTCCTCTCCGTACTCGCCGTGCTCGCCTTCGCGCTGCCGCTCGTCTCAAACCTCAGGGCCATAGGCCGTTGGCGGCCGACGCGCGCGACGCCGTACCCGCCCGCGTGCCCGCGCTGGTTCCGAGCCGTGGCCGAGGCGCTCCACTGGCGCGAGCGCGCGTGGCGGCGCGAGACGGCCGGCGAGACGCATAGTTATGAACTGTTCAAGACGCCTCTGGCGTTGAAGCTCGAACGCTGGCGCTTGCAGTCGGCGCTCCGCTTCGCCTTCGCCGCGGCGTTGATGACAGCCGCCGTGCAACTCGTCCTGCTGCCGCCGCAGGTCGTCTACTTCCACCGCCTCTCGCTCGTCTCGCTCGTGCTCAACCTCTTCGCCGGCGTGCTCCTCGTCGCGCAAGCCTTCGCCGCGCTCGCCGCGCTGGCAGTCGTTGAGATGAACGTAACGCTCGCCGCGCCACTCGTACGACTGACCGAGGCTTCAACCTTCCTTCTCATCCACGGTGTTGACCCCTTTGCACGCGCGGGCATCGCGAGCCTCCGCCTCCCCGAATACGCGGGCGCGGCTTCCGTCCTCTACGCGCTTCACTACGCGCCGCTCCTCCTGCTCGCACGCGCGCTCCTGCGCTGGCGTCCGCTGGCCGAGCCTCCACGCTTGCGAAGAGGTGAGGGGAGCGCGGGCCGTACGAGGGTTGAGAAAGAAGAGGTCGTTAAGAGGCGAGCCGGGGCGCGGGGCAGGCGTCTGTTGAAGGGCGCGGGATGGATGTCTGTCACGACGGCCTTCATCATCGTCGCGCATCCCTTCAGCGCGCCGCGTCCCGACGGCCGCCTGCGCGTGGACTTCCTCGACGTGGGGCAGGGCGACGCCGCGCTCGTCACGATGCCCGACGGCTCGACGCTGCTCGTTGACGGCGGCGGCCGGCCACGCTTCCGCACGCCGCGCCGCGACGAAGACGAAGGGGAAGAGTTCGAGCCCGACTCGCGCGGCGTTGGCGAAGCGGCCGTCGCCGAGTACCTCTGGTGGAGGGGGCTCGCTCGCCTCGACTACGTGCTGGCGACGCACGCCGACGCCGACCACATCGACGGCCTCAACGACATCCTCAAGAGCTTCAACACGCGCGCCGTCATCGTCGGCCGAACCCCCTCTGCCGACGAAGAGTTCGCACGCTTCTCCCTGACCGCGCGTGACGCAGACGTGCCCGTCTATACGGTCGCACGCGGCGACCGCCTGCGCTTCGGCGCGGTCGAAGTGGACGTGCTCTGGCCGCCGCCAGTCGAAACCTTCGCAGGAGAAGACGGCGCGCGGCGCGCGCCCTCCGCGAACGACGACTCGGTCGTGCTGCGCCTGCGCTACGGCCGCCGGACGTTCCTGCTCACCGGCGACATCGAGTCGCGCACGGAGCGCGCCCTTCTGGTCGCACGCGACGACCTGCGCGCCGACGCGCTCAAGGTCGCGCACCACGGCAGCCGCACCTCCTCGACCGACGCCTTCGTCGCTGCGACTCGCCCTGCGCTCGCGGTCATCTCCGTCGGCCGCGACTCGCCCTACGGCCACCCGCACCGGGAAGTCCTCGCGCGCTGGCAAGCCGCGGGCGCACAGGTCTTGACCACCGGCGAGCGCGGCATGGTCACCGTCTCAACCGACGGCGAAGACTTGAAGGTCGAGACGTTCGTCCGGCAGTAGTGTCGCCAAGTACACGGAAGCAGCGGTTGACAGTCAAGACCGCATCAAGTATATGTCGCACGTCTCCTCAGGTGAACCCCCAAATCCTGTTGGCGAAATCCTCACAGATTCCGTCAACCCCACGTTCCAAATGAAAGGAATCACGTATGAGCAACCGTCAAAGGGCTGGCGGATTGATTGTTCTATCGCTGGCTGCGGCGGTCGTAACGACTATCGCGACGCTCGATAGCAGCGGGCAGAATAGTTCGGTAGCTCAGGACAAGCCGACACCCGTACAGAGGGGGAAGCTCACGCAAAGGCAGAGGGAGCACGGCAAGTTATTTAAGAACAAAGGGGTGGGTAATATCTACGCCCTGATACAGAGGCAGTCTGCCGAAGGCGACTCCGAAGCGATTAACATTGAGTCCCTTCCCGGCACGCCGGAACTAAGCCGAAGGGGCGAAGCCGACTCGGACAGATTAGTTACGAGTGTGGCTCAGGCAGACGCGGTCGTGATAGGAGTGGTGACGGATAAGACCTTTCAACTCAATGAGGCCGAGACTTTCGTCTTCACCGACTATAATGTGAATGTCGTCGAAGTGCTGAAGAACAATGCAGCCTCGCCGATCAGCCCTAGCGCCGCCATTACTGTGACCCGCGCGGGAGGGGTGGTTCAACTTGAAGGGCGTATCATCCGCGCTGTCGATAGAACTGCTAAGCCCTTGCAAGTCGAGGGTAAATACCTCCTCTTCCTTCGGTATTTACCTGCCACTGGCGCGTACCTCGCTTCCGAGGGGCCGAACAGTTTCAAGTTAGAGGGTGACAAAGTCCTGACCCTCACCGAAGACCCCCGTTATGCGGGTTTCCAAAAGGGCAAAGATTTAGTTTCATTCGTCAACGCCGTCCGCTCCGCCATCGGCGCGAACAACGAAGGAAAGAGGTGAAGGAATGAGTAACTTCACCTGTCTCTCTTTCATGAGTCGAGTATGCGTAACCGCGTGTACGCTCGTGGTGCTCGAGCGCCCTCGGCTGGACGGCCTACGCACAGTCAGCGTGCCCTCCGCTCGACCCTGCTATTAAGGGATGGCCTAAAGGCTCGACCGTCTATTACGACATTAGCGCCTTCCCGCCGGACATGCGTGCCCAGTTAACCTCCGCATTTCAAAAATGGACGGCGGCCGACGACGCTAACGGATCGGGAGTCACCTTCGCGCCGATAGATGCGAATCACCCCAACGCCAATTTCGTCGTTCAAGGCGGAGCGAACTGCAACAGCAACGGGTGCACCAGCGGCGGGACTGCCATAACAACTAACTCGGCCACGGGCGTCGTGAGCCACGCGGTGGCGAACATAGACGTTACAGGCGAAGGCGGCGATTTCTTCGACCCGCAGGCAAGCAGCTTCAGCAACGCGCTGTTAAAGGTCATGCTGCATGAGATCGGGCACACGATGGGGCTGACTGATGTGTTAGCCGACTTTAGTCAGGACTGCGGTGGGCAGACCACTGGCAATTCCGTCATGAATGGTAAGTGCGGCGTCAATGATAAGGGTAACAACCTGCCGACGGATATAACAGCCTGTGACAACAATACGGTTAAAACAGGCCCGCTGTACGCACCGACCCCGACCCCGACGCCGCCCGGCGGAGGTCCGGAGGAGCCCTGTTATGCCACCGGCACCTGCCCCCCCGGCAGTGATAATCCCGGCGGTAGCGGCGGGCAGTGGTCACCCGTGCTGGTGGACATCCTCGGCGACGGCTTTGCACTAACAGATACGACGGGCGGCGTTAACTTCGACCTCAACGGCGATGGCACGCCCGAGCGCCTGAGCTGGACATCCGCCGGTGCAGACGACGCCTGGTTCGCTTTAGACCGCGACGGCAACGGAGTGATAGACAACGGGGTAGAACTGTTCGGCAACTTCACCCCGCAGCCCGCCCCGCCCGCGGGCGATGAGCGCAACGGCTTCCTCGCGCTGGCCGAATACGACGAGCCGGGGCAGGGCGGGAACAGTGACGGCGTGATTAACAAGCGCGACACCGTCTTTGCCTACCTCCGGCTCTGGCAGGACACGAACCACGACGGCCTCTCGCAGCCCGAGGAGTTGCACACACTGCCTGCACTCGGGCTCAAGTCCATCTCGCTCGACTACAAGGAGTCGAAGCGGACAGATCGTTACGGCAACCGGTTCCGCTACCGGGCGAAGGTGAAAGACAAACGCGACGCACAACTCGGCCGCTGGGCGTGGGATGTGTTCCTCGTCGCGGGGCAGTAATCGGATTCTATAAGTAGAGCACCGGGCCGACAGTCACTGATACTGTCGGCCCGGTGCTTTGTAACCTCGTCCACAATGGGAGAACTCCCTGTACTGAGCAAATTTTTGCTCCATAAAAGAGAGGGCACCTCCTCGACCGACACCTTCGTCGCCGCAACGCGTCCCGCCGCGGTGGTCGTCTCCGTCGGCCGCGACTCGCCCTTACGAAATTTCAAATCTGAACTCTCAGATTAAACGGCCAGGAGAATGCGCACGTCGCGGACGTTGGTGCCGGTCGGGCCGGTGATGATCGCGTCGCCGAGTCGTTCAAAGAGAGTGCAGGCGTCGCTCTCGTCGAGAAACTTTCGCGCGTCGAGTCCCTGCGTACGGGCGCGTGCTGTGGTCGTCTTGTCGGCCAGCGCGCCGGCGGCGTGGCTGTTACCGTCGATGCCGTCCGTCCCGGCGCAGAGCGCGACCGCGTGTGTCGGGACTCGACGCGCGTCACGCCCGGTCATCATCTTTTCTAACTCGAACGCGACGCGTAGCGCCGTCTCCGAGTTGCGCCCGCCCGTGCCGCCCCCGCGCACGGGACACGAGAACTCGCCGCCCGAGACCATGCACACGCCGCGCGCGCCTTCACGCGCGTAGAGAGTGAAGAGTCTGGAGACAAGCTCGGCCGAGCCCTCCTCGACGTGCTGCCCGACAACGTCTCGCGCGTACTCGACGGCGAAGCCTCGCGCGCGTGCGGCGCGCACGGCGGCCTCGCACGCGCTCGCGTTGTCGAGAAGAACCTGGAACGTCCTCTGTGCTTCGGGCGGCGGCTGTGAGGGACTTTGTGTGTCCGCCTCTTCGAGGGCGCGGAGGACGGGTGCGGGAAGTTTCGAGGCCAGTCCGTAGCGCGCGATTGTTTCGGCGACGCCGGGCGAGTCGGGCGGGGCCGCGAGGGTCGGGCCGGAGGCCACGTCGTAGGCGCGGCCCGTCGCCACGTCTGAGACGACGAGCGTGGCCTGCGCGGCCCGCGAAGCGTGCGAGGCGAGGCCGCCACCCTTCACGGCCGAGAGAGCGCGCCGCACCGCGTTCACCTCTTCGATGGGGGCGCCGCACGTGACGAGCACTCGGTTCGCTTCGCGCAGGTCTTCGAGCGTCAGGCGTGCATCCCGCGGGAACTCCAACATCGCCGAGCCACCGCCCGAGACGAGAAAGATGACGAGCGAGTCCCGTTCGTCGGCCGCGCGCAGCAGCTCGAACGCGGCGCGTGCTGCCTCGACGCTCTCCGCGTTCGGCAGAGGGTGACCGCCCTCGTAGACGCGCCAGCGCCCGGACAGTCTGAAGTCGGAAGGCGGCGCCGAGACCACGCCGCCCGCGAGTGCCCGGCCGAGCCGTTCGTCGAGAGCGGAGGCCATCGCCGCCGCGGCCTTACCCAGAGCGACCGAGTAGACCCTCGGCGCGTCAACACTCACTTTGAACTGTGCATCGCCGATGCGAAGCGTCGCGCCGTCGAACTCGACCGTATCGAGCACGGCGCGGCGCGCGTCAACCGCGGCGAGCGCTTCGTCGAAGATTGCGCGCGCGGCGGTTCGCAGTTCTCTAAGCTCGTTCAAGGCGGCTCACTCCGGCGCGGGTCAGGGCGTCAACGCTTCGGCGGTGACGTATGGGCGCAGTTTCAGGAAGCGACGCTCGCTGATGCCGCGCACGAGCAGAAGGTGCTCGGCGCGTCGGAAGCGCCCGAAGCGCTCGCGGTGCTCGACGATGCGCGCGGCGAGCGCGGGGCCGATGCCGGGAAGCCTCTCCAACTCTTCGCGCGAGGCTTCGTTGAGCGAGACGGGGGGCGGGTCTTGCCGCGTTTGTTGCGGGTGTGTTTGTTGTGCGCCGCCGCCGTCTGCCCGGCGGGGCAATTTGACGCAGGAGAGCGCGGCAAAGGCGGTCAGACAGCACAGGATGATACGCCCGAGGCGCTTTCGGAGGAGGGTTGTCAGCATGTGCGCGGCCCGTTTTAGAAAAGGCTTCGTGAAGTCTGCCGCGTTGTTGTGCAAAATGCTAGAAGTCTAAATTTGTCAGGAACTTGTAACCTGAAAACGCGACTTATTCACAGGGTTTTCCACAGAAACTGTGGAAAAGTTGTCGAAAGCTTGTCCTTGAAAGGGGAGAGCGCGAGGGCGGAGAAATAGCTTACAAAAACGCTCTTGATGAAAGTGCGCGTAACGGTCATCAATGTTCGTGTTGACGACCGTTACGCGCACTTTCGTCTTACAACTCCTCCGCGCTGTTATCCTTCAAGTCGTCCCAGTGGTTGACGGTCTCGAAGGCGCGCGCGAGGACGGGACGAGGCCGCGCGCCGTCAGCCGCGCCGATGAAGCCTTCGCGCTCAAGGCCGTCGAGCATGGCCGCGGCGCGGCCGTAGCCGATGCGCAGACGGCGCTGCAAGACGGAGGTCGAAGCACGCTTCATCTCGCAGCAGATGCGGAGCGCCTGCTCGAACAGTTCGTCGCGCTCGCCCGAGCCGCCGGAGCCTTCCGCGGACTCGTCGTCGGACTGCGTGATGGTCTCGTCGTAGACGGGCGCGCCGCCCTGCGCCTTGATGTGCGCAACGATCTTGGCGACCTCGTTCTCGTCGAGGTAGGCGCCGTGGACGCGCAGCAGGCGCGAGGTGCCGGGCGGGAGGAAGAGCATGTCGCCGCGACCCAACAACTGCTCGGCGCCGTTGGCGTCGATGATGGTGCGCGAGTCCACCTTCTGCGAGACGCGGAAGGCGATGCGCGAGGGGAAGTTGGCTTTAATCAAACCCGTGATGACATCGACCGAAGGGCGCTGCGTGGCGAGGACGAGGTGGATGCCGACGGCGCGCGCCATCTGCGCCAGACGGGTGATGGCCTCTTCAACGTCTGCGCCGCAGGTCATCATGAGATCGGCCAACTCGTCGATGATGATGACGATGTAGGGGAGCGTCTTCCAGGGCTGTCCCTCCTCGTCGTAGTCGAGGACGTTGTTGCGCCGCTCGACCTCCGCGTTGTAGCCGTCGATGTTGCGCACGCCCCACTGCGCGAGCTGCTTGTAACGCTGCTCCATCTGCGAGACGGCCCACTTCAAAGCGTTCGCAGCCTTCTTCGGCTCGGTGATGATGGGCGTGGCGAGGTGCGGGATGTCTGCGTAGAGGCCCAGCTCAAGCCGCTTCGGGTCGATCATGATGAACTTCACCTCGTCGGGCCTCGCCTTATAAAGAATCGAGACGACGAGCGAGTTCAGACAGACCGACTTGCCCGTGCCGGTCGCGCCCGCGATGAGAAGGTGCGGCATGCGCGTAAGGTCGGCCGTGTAGTTGATGCCGTCGATGGTCTTGCCGAGCGCGAGCGTGAGCTTCGACTCGGACTCGCGGAACTGGCGCGACTCTAAGACCTCGCGCATGAAGATGGTCTCGCGCTCGGGGTTGGGCACCTCGATGCCGACGTGCGGCTTGCCGGGGAGGCGGTCAATGCGAATCGACTCCGCTTCGAGCGCGATGCAGAGGTCATCGACGAGCCCGGTGACGCGCGAATACTTGACGCCGGGGTCGGGCTTGAACTCGTAGGTGGTGACGACCGGCCCGGGGCAGATGTGCTTGATCTGCCCCGTCACGTTGAACTCCTTGCACTTCTCGGCGACGCGCTGCGCGATGAGTAAAAGCTCCTCGTCGGCCTGCTCGCGGCGCGGCGGCGCGGGGTTGAGGTAATCCGCCGAAGGGTAGACGTAGTCGAGCATCGCCGCGGCCACGACCTTCGTGGGGCGCGCGGGAGCGTGCGCCGTCTCACGCACGGTCGGCGGTATGTTGCGCTCGAAGGGCATCTCCACCGACTCGTCGCCCGCTTCGGTGCGGATGACGGCGGCGGTGGACAACATGTCTGTTACGTCGGGCGCTACGGGTCGCGCGGGCGTCCTGCGTGGCGGGGCCTCCTCCACGGCGTCCGCCGCAACCGAGACGCGGCGCGCGGTCGCGCCCTCCGGCTCGACCCGCTCCCTCCTGCGGGGCGTGGCGGGCGGCGACGCGTCGGAGGCCGCGGCGGGCTGGATGATGATCGAAGCGAGGTCGGCCTCGGCCTGCGCGAGCTGCGCGCGTATCTCGTCCTCGCGCGTCGATTTGGCTTCAACCGTGGCGGCGGCCGCGGCGTTGCGCTTGATGGCGGCGGCCGGGCCGGGCTCGGCCTTCGCGCCGCGCTTGACGGTGGTGACGGCGGCGGGCGCGTCGTTCAAAGCCTGTGAGGCTGAAGCGGCAAGCTCGGCCTCGGCAAGTTCGGCCGCGGCCTGCTCCTCGGCCTCGCGCGCGGCGCGCGCCTCACGCCTCGCCTCTGCGCGCGCAAGCGCCTGCGCGCGTCGCTCGGCGCGCCATGCCTGGAAGCGCTCGAAGGTCTTGCGGCACGTGCCCGAGGGGTTCATGACCGCTGCGGCGGTGCGCTCGTAGGCGGAGACGAAGGAGAAGTTGGTGGCGAGCAGGAGGCCGACCGCAGCCGCAGCCGCGAGCATCACGGTCGCGCCCACTGTGTTGAGCACGCCCTTCAGGCTCTCCGCGACCAGCACGCCGACAAAGCCGCCCGCGTTGAAGCTACGGTCGAAGAGCGGCTCGGCGACGTAGAGCGCGACCAGAGAGGCGGCGGCGAGCGTGAGCGTCGCGAGCCCGATGATGCGATTGAGCGGCGCGTGAATCCGCCGCGTACGAAAACGCCGCCACGCGGCGGCGACGAGGAGCAGCGGCAAAAGCGCGGCGGCCAGCCCGAACGTCTGGAAGAGCGCCGCGGCGACGTTCGCCCCGATGCGCCCTGTCCAGTTGCGCGCCCCCGCCGCCCCCGCCGAGACCCACGAAGGGTCGTTCGGGCTGTACGAGACGAGGCAGAGCGTCATCAGCGCGCTCAGCGCGAACAGCGCGATGGCGACGATCTCATTGCGCCGCGTGTTGCGTGATTGCGCGCCTCCCCCCTTCAGACGCGCTTCGATCTGTGCAGTTGCCATAGCTTCTCCGATGACAGAAACAGGGCGATTGGCTTAAGCGCGGAACCCAAACGCCGGGGGGCGGCGCTTGAGCTACGGCCTTCATTTAACTTACCCGGCGCGGCGTGCGAGCAGGTACGCCTTGATGAACTCGTCGATGTCGCCGCCCAGCACGGCGTCCACGTCGCCGCGCTCGACCTTAGTGCGCGCGTCCTTGACCATGCGGTAGGGCGCGAGCACGTAGTTGCGTATCTGCGAGCCGAACGAGATGTCGGCCTTGTTCGCTTCGAGCGTCGCCATCTCAGCCCGGCGCTTCTCAAGCTCAAGCTCGTAGAGGCGCGAGCGTAAGACCTGCATCGCCACCGCGCGGTTCTGGTGCTGCGAGCGTTGGTTCTGGCACGCGACGACGATGCCCGTGGGCAGGTGCGTGATGCGCACGGCCGAGTCGGTCGTGTTGATGTGCTGGCCGCCAGCGCCCGTCGAGCGGTAGGTGTCCACGCGCAAGTCCTTCTCGTTGACCTCGACCTCGATGTTCTCGTCGATCTCGGGCGAGACGAAGAGCGAGGCGAAGGAGGTCTCGCGCGTCCCCGTCCCGAAGGGCGAGATGCGCACGAGGCGGTGGACGCCGGCTTCGGCCGAGAGCAGGCCGTAGGCGTACTCGCCTTCGACGCGGAAGGTCGCGCCCTTGATGCCGGCCTCCTGCCCGGGCTGTATGTCGAGCACCTCGGCCTTGAAGCCGCGCTTCTCGGCCCACTTGAGGTACATCTTCAAAAGCATCTCGGCCCAGTCCTGCGCGTCGGTGCCGCCTGCGCCCGACTGTATCGAGCAGATGGCGTTGAGCGCATCGTGCTGGCCCGAGAGCAGCATCTCGGTCTCGGCCTCGGAGACTTCGGTTTCGAGCCGCTCGACAAGCGCGCGCAACTCCTTCGCGCTCCCCTCGTCCTCGGCCGCGAATTCAAAGAGCACTTCGGCGTCGGCCACGGAGGACTCGAAGCCCTCCTGACGCTTGACGACACGCTCCGTGCGGCTGCGTTGCTGGAGGACTTTCTGCGCCGCCTCCTGGTCGTTCCAGAAGTCGGGCACGGACGCCTGCGCTTCGAGCCTGGAAAGCTCCTCGCGCTTCGCCGCTACATCAAAGAAACCTCCCGAGCTGTTCGACGCGCGTGCGCAACTCGTCGGCACGCAAACGCAAGTCCCGGTCTTCGCTGTCACTCAACTGCAAAGCTCTCGACATTCAACCTCCAAACGACTCTCGACGGAAATAGAGACTCTGACTCTTAAAGACTCAACGCGCCCGTTCGTCTCTTGAGCGTCAGCGCCAGGGCGAACAGGCTGACGAAGGCGCAGGCGAGGGCAAACACGTCGCCGTACCGGACGTAAAAAGTCTGGCGGCCGTCGGAGCGCGCGAGCGGCCACGCGCGTACGGCTTCGACGAATCTGCCGGTCTCGTCCGAGACCGCGCCGCGCTCGTCGATGCGCGCGCTGATGCCCGTATTGGTGACGCGCAGGAGCGGCCTTCCGGTCTCGACCGCGCGGAAGACCGCGTTCGAGAGATGCTGCCGCAGTACCGACGTGTCGCCCTGGTACGCGTCGTTCGTCATCTCAATGAGCACGTCCGCGCCCTCTTGCGTGAGCCGGCGCGTGATGTCTGGATACGCCGACTCCAGACAGATGAAAGTGCCCGCGCGGGGCGACCCGCCGTTCGTGCCCAGAGGAATCAGCGCGTAGCGCTCGCCCGGCGTGAAGTCGCCGACGATGCCGCCTAAAGCCCCGACGCCGGGCAGCCAGCGCGGAAGCGGCACGTACTCGCCGAACGGCATCAGGCGAATCTTATCATACTGCGCCGCGGGCAAACCTTTTTCGTTGACGAGCACCGCCGCGTTATAGCCGTCCCCACCCGCCGCCGGCTCCAGCGAGTTGAAGAGCAGCGAGACGCGACGGCTGCCGACGTACTGCGTCAGCTCCTCACGGAAGCGCCGGTCGCGCTCGAAGGTGAAGTTCATCGGCGACTCGGGCCACACGACGACCCGCGGAATTTCATCAACAGTCTCGCCGAGCGCGCGCAGCCCCGCGTCGCTCAGCTCAAAGTGTCGGCGGCGGAGTGCTTCGTACTCGGCCTCACTGCGTTTGAAGTTGGGGATGACGTTCGGCTGCACGGCGACGACGTGCGCGGACGGCGCGCGCGCGTCGTCGGGCACTTTCGGTCGCCATGTTCCGTAGAGGAGCAGCGCCACGCACGCGACCGCGGCGAGCGCCGCGAGCGCGCCGCGGATGCCCCTCTTAACCAGCGCATACGCGAGCGCGGCGTTGCAGGCCACGACGAGGAAGCTCACGGCGTAGACGCCGCCGAAGCGTGCAGACTGTATGAGCGCGGGCCGGAACGCCTGCGAGTAGCCGACGGCGTTCCAGAGCTGCCCGATGACGCCGAGCCTCGCCCACTCGCACGCGACCCACACGAAGGGCGTGAGGAAGATAGCGGTCGCCCCCCATCGTGAGCACAGACGCGCGAGCCCGAGCGCCACGAGGGCGGGGAAGAGTCCGCCCGCTGCGGCCGGCGGCAGCAGCAGCAGGTAGGCCAGCGGCGCGGGTATCCCCGCGTAATGAATCATCGGGTAGGTCAGCCAGTAACAGGTCGCGTAGAAGAAGAGCGTCCCCACGAGCCAGCCCGATAAGAAGGACTGAGTCGCGCGTGGCCTGCGGGCGATGTTGAAAAGCAGAGGGACGAGAGCGACCCACGCGAGCGGCCATGCGCCGAAGTCCGGGAAGGCGAAGGCGAGGAGGAGCGCGGCAGTCGCGGCGCAGAAGATTTCGGCGGGCGCAGGCATGAGGGCGCGCGCGCGCAGCAGGAGCCGCCGGCTGCGGCGTGCGTCCGTCGCCGCGTCAGTTGAAACAGTCTCCCGCACGCGGCGAGTTTAACAGAGCCGCGCGGGGCGTCACAGGGTTCGGGCTCAGTCGGAGCGGAGTTAAAAGGGAGGCGAAAATTTTCTGAAATGGGTGAAGCGCTGCGGCAAAACGTCGGCGGCTGCGGGACGAAACGACGTAAAACGTCACCCTCCGTGTGACAAATTTTGTCGAGGTGACGCGCCCGCGCATTCGTCTGTTGCCGCAGAGAGACAAAGGGTGTGTCTGCGGTTGACAGTCTGTCGCCGCGGGTAGACAGCACGGGGGGCCGCGAAAACGCTGGAAATTTCAGAATCGGGAAAAAAGAGTCCCAAAAGCGAGAGAACCCGGCCGGGAGGCCAGGTTCCTGATAGGTAGGGGATTTGATAGGGACGCTCGGCGGGCGGCTGGCGTAGCGGCAGGCCACGCTCAGAGAAGTGATGGCGGCGGGGTCACGGTTTAACTTCCTCCGTGCTTGCCGACATTCTCTAAAGCAGTTCGCGTGCCACAAAGGAGGTTGCGCCCGACGCTTCCAGGAAAGTCGCCCCCGCGTTTCAGGAAGAACGAAGGGTTGACCTCGGTTCCTTCTCCTTACTCGCCGAGCCTTCGGCCGAGCGGCTCGACCAACAGCACGCAGCCGCTCGCGCCGACCACGCGGACGCGCCGACCGCCGCTCTCGATTGACTCGACCCCGCGCACGCGCGCGCGCCACAACTCGCCCTCGATTAACACGAAGCCTTCGGGTTCGAGCGCGCGCTCGACCGACGCGACGCGCCCGACGAGGTTCAGAGGCGACCGCGAATACTTCTGCTGTCGTGAAGCGTGGACGACGTAAGCCGCGAGCGCGAGCGCCGGCACCGAGATTACGAACAGAGAGATAACGAGCGCTCCCATATTTGTCTGACCGTGTGCGTAATCAAAAGGAGAAGGGCGACGGATGACAAAGTGCCTGTCATCATCCGCCGCCCTTCAATCGCAAATCAAAAATCTAAAATTACTTGATGCCGACTTGCAGCTCGCGCTGGAGGGCGATGGCTTCCGGGTTGTTCGGGTCGATCTGGAGGGCGCCCTGCATGTAGGCGGTTGCCTGCGCGCGGTCGCCGCGCTCCAGGAAGATGCGGCCGAGCAGGATGTGCGCGTCGATGAGCTTGTGCTCGGTGTCCCAGAAGATGGAAGCCTTGAGCTGGCTGATGGCCGGGGCCAGCTCGCCGCGGCGCATGTAGATGCGGCCCGTGAGCAGGTACGCTTCGGCGTTCATCGGCTCGACGCGGACGACGTTGCGCAGCTCCATCAGCGACTCGTCGTCGTGGCCGGCCGTGTACAGCTCACGCGCCTTGACGAGCAGGTCCTGCGCGCTCGTGCCCGCCGCGGCCGTCACCGTAATCGCGAGCGAGGCCACGTAATCGACGCGGTTGAAGGTGTTGCTGAGATGAACGTTGAGTTGCGAGACGGTCTGCGACTGCTCCCACTCGGTCTGCGCCCGGCCGTAGGAGGCCAGCAGCTTGCGCGCTTCGTTGTCGTTGGCGGCGGCGGCCTCGGCCTGCCCCGTCTTCTCAAGCGTCTTGGCGAGGAGGAAGAGCGCCTCGGCGTGGCGCGGGTTCACCTTGACGACCGCGCGGAGCTGTTCGGCGGCCTCCTGATGCTTACCGAGGAGCGTGAGCGCGTAAGCGTAGTTGTAGCGCACGGTCGGGCCTTCGGCGGAATCCTCGGCCGCGCTCTCGACGGCGCGGCTGAGAAAGTTGGTCGCCTGCTTGAGCAGCGCCTCACGTTTGGCGGCGTTCTTCTCGCCGATAGCCGCCTTCGTCGAGATGGCGCCCGCGTTGTTGTAGATGCTCGTGAGCGGCGCGCGCGTCGAGAGCGGAAGCAGCACGTCGAGTGCGCTCTGCAACTCACCCGCGCGCTCGTAGGCGAGCGCGGCGTAGAAGGCCGCCTCGGCGTAGTGCGTGTCCGCGGGCTGGAGCAGTGAGAAGTGCTCGGCTGCCTTCTTCCCGTCGCCCTGCGCGTAGAAGAGTTGCCCCAGCTCGAAGGCCGCCTGCTTGTAGACGGAGCCGGGGTTGGCACGCTCGTACTCGCGCATCGCGTTCTGGAGGTAGGCCGGCTTGTCCGCGTTGCCGTTCGGGAGCATCGCGCCCTTGACGTACGCCTCGAATGCCTTAGACGGCACCTTCGTCGCCTGCTCGACGATGCTGTTCTGCGAGAAGGGCAGCTTGTCGTCCTGCTCGTAGAGAATCTGGTAAGCGAGCTTGCCCTGCACGGACTGGAGGTTCACGAGCGCGTCGCCGAAGAAGAACTCGTGCGTGGCCCAGCGGCCGTCCTGCATCTGCTTACCGGCGATGCGCCCCTCGTTGACGCGGACGACGCGGGCCGAGCCGCGCACCTCGGCGACGGTCTTCTCGTCGCGGGGCGAGACCTCGTAGTTGCCGAGCACGACCATCGTCGCGCCGGCCTCCTGCGCCAGCTTGATGGCCGTGGCGCGCGAAGGGATGACCGTGAGCGGCAGGCGCAGGCGCCCGTAGGCCAGCTCGCGCGCGTCCGAAGAGACGACCCGCAGGCCGTGCGCGCCCAAAAGCTCCGAGAGCTGGTCGGCGAAGCTCTCGCCGACCCAGTTGGCCTCGCGGTTACTCGAAGTGTTCTCGAACGGGATGATGAGCACCACGTCTTTCAAGCCCTGCGCCGCGGCGCGCGAAGGCGTGAGCCCTGCGAGGAGCGCGAGGAGCGCGAGGAGTGTGGTGGTGGCGGAGCGTCTGAACATCTAAATCACCTTCACAACTGACAAAAGCGGAGAGGCCGTCGGCGCTCCCGGTTAAAAACCCACGGCGTCGGCGGCCTCGCTCGAATGCACACCCGAAGGAGCGTCCCGGTTAACGCCCGCGCTCAACCGTCGGGTCTTAAGAATACGGACGGCGACAATTCTACAGGCAAACGCCTCAACCTCAAAAGCGGGACGCCCTTTAAAAACCCGAACGGCCCGAGGGAATTAGACGCGCGAGACGGCCTGACGGTTGACCGCTCGCGACTCATTTCACGCCCGCAAAGGGTCGCCGTTCCTACTTATTTGCCGGCAGCTCGAACACGAGCCGGAGGCCGTCGGCCAGCGTCCGGCGCACCACGACGCCGGAGAGGTCTGCGCCCGCGCTCACCAGCGTCCGCGCGACGGAGGCGCCGATGCCGGTCAGCACGCACTCGGCGCCCATCAGGCGGACGGCGGCCCCCGCACGCGAAAGGTGTTGGACTACGTCCGCGCCCATCGAGCGCGCGCCCGTCACGTCGAGGATGACGACGCGCGCGTGGCGCTCGACCACGGCGCGCAGGAGCGCGTCCATCATGCGGTCGGCGCGCTCGCGGTTGAGGCTGCCGACGACGGGCGCGAGCAGCACGCCTTCGGCGACGTTGATGACGGGCGTCGAGAGGTCTTCGATCAGCTCGTCCTTGATGCGGTTCGCCTCTTCGGCCTCGCGCTTGGCGGTGAGGAGTTCGTCCTCGAAGCGGCGCCGCTGCGCATGGGAACGAAGACGCAGTCGTTGACGGCCGCGCCGTCGCGCTCGTGGCGCGCCGCGTTGGCGAGCACGGGAAATTCGTCGCCGTCGCGCGCGCGCAGAGAGAGGTAGACCTCCTCGGCGCGGTCTTGCAGCTTGAGCAGGGGAAAGAAGTAGGACTGGTAGAAGATGCGCCCGCCGGCCGGGAGCAGCGTCTCGAAGTGTCGGCCTCTCAGCTCGCCCGCTTCGTAGCCGAGCCAGCCGAGCAGCGTCGCGTTAATATTCAACACGCGCCCGTCGTCGGCGAGCGAAAGGAAGCCGCACGGGGCGTTGTTCAGCAGCTCGTCCATGCGAAGCGTTCCCGGCGCGGGCTCAGGCGCCGACGCCGTCGGCGAGGTACTCCTTGATGGCGCGGATGGTCTCTTCGGGGTGGCTCATGTGTGGGCAGTGGCCCGTCGCCTCCAACACGCGCAGCGTGCTATGCGGCAGGTGGCGCGAAAGGTACTCGCCGACCTCGGCGGGTGCGATGGCGTCCTCGGAACACTGCATGATGAGGGAGGGCACGCTCACGCGCGGGAGGTCGCCGCGGTTGTCGGAGAGGAAGGTGGCCTCCGCGAAGCGGCGCGCGACGCGCGGATCGGTCGAGCAGAAGCTCTCTTCCAGCTCGCGCGCCAGTTCGGGGCGCTCCGGGTTTTTCGTAACGACCGGCGCGAGGAAGTTGGCCCAGCCGATGTAGTTGCGCTCCATCAATTCGAGCAGCCCTTCGATGTCGGCGCGCTCGAAGCCGCCGCGGTAGCCGGGCGGGTCGTTGATGTAGCAGGGCGAGGGGCCGACCATGACGACGCGCGAGAAGAGGCGTGGCTCTTCGATGGAGGCGAGGAGCCCGACGACGGAGCTGACGGAGTGGCCGACGAAGACCACGTCGCGCAGACGGAGCGCCTTGCATATGTCGAGCACGTCCTGCGTGTAACCTTGCAGCGTCGAGTACCTCTGCGGGTCGTAGGCGCGCAGGTCGGACTTGCCCGAGCCGACGTAGTCGAAGAGGACGACGCGGTAGTCATCCTCGAAGGCCGGCGCGACGAAGCGCCACATGTTCTGGTCGCACCCGAACCCGTGCGCGAAGAGCATCGGGCGCGTCCCGCGTCCCGACACCTTCACGTTGTTTCTTTTCAGAATGTCTGCCGACACTTCAACTCTCCCGTTGGAATCATGCGCCGCGGCGGACGAGGCTCGCGGCGACGGCCGCCAGCTCGGCCAGCTCGACCGGCTTGGGCACGTGCATCTGGTAGCCGGCCCGGAGCGCGTGCATTCGGTCTTCGACCCGCGCGTAGGCCGTCAGGGCGATGGCGGGCACGCGGCCGCCGGCCTCGGCCGGGAGCGCGCGTATGCGCCGCATCATCTCGTAGCCGTCCACGTCGGGCATCCCGATGTCGCTGATGACGAGGTCGGGCGTGTTCTTCTCGATGGCTGCGAGCGCCTCGGCGGCCGAGGCCGCGGCCGTCACCTCGGCGCCGCACTGCCCGAGCCCTGCCTTCAGCATGTCGCGCGTGTCCGGCTCATCATCCACGACCAGAATCTTCATGCCGTCGAGCCGGTCGAACACGTCGAAGTTGGGCAGCGTGTTCCGCGCGGCGGGGTGGACGCGCCCGCCCTCCTCCTCCGCACGGTAGACGGCGGCGACGGGGAGCAGCACCGTGAAGGTCGCACCCTGACCTTCGCCCGCGCTCTCGGCGCGCACCGTTCCGCCGTGCAGCTCGACGAGGTGGCGGACGATGGCGAGCCCGAGCCCCATCCCGCCGTGCTGGCGCGTCGTCTTCTGGTCGGCCTGCCGGAAGCGGTCGAAGACGTGCGGCAGGAAGTCCGCGGGAATGCCGGAGCCCGTGTCGTTGACGGCGACCTCGACGTGCGAGTTGACGCGCTCCAGTCTGACCTGCACGCGCCCGCCGCGGGGCGTGAACTTGATGGCGTTCGACAGTAGATTCCAGACGATCTGCTGGAGGCGCACGGGGTCGCCGGAGACGGAGACGGAGCCGGTGTCCAAGACCTTCTGGATGCGTACGCCCTTGGCCTCGGCCGCGGGGCGGACGGCCTCGACTGCGGCTTCGATGAAGGAGTTCGGGTCTACGGGTCGCACGTCGATGCGGAGCTTGCCCGTGATGATGCGCGACACGTCAAGCAGGTCGTCGATGAGCTGCGCCTGTGCGCGCGCGTTGCGCTCGACCGTCTCGAACGCGCGGCGGGCCGACTCGTCGTTGAACTGGCCCGTCCGCAGCATGTGCGCCCAGCCGAGGATGGCCGTCAAAGGCGTGCGCAGCTCGTGCGAGACCGTCGCGAGGAACTCATCTTTGAGGCGGCTCGACTCCTGCGCCTCGCGGTACAGTCGCTCGGCCTCTGAGCGCGCACGCTGCGCCGACTCGTAGAGCCGCGCGTTGTCCATCGCGACCGCGGCCTGCGCGGCGAGCCCTTCGACGATGCGCGCGTGCTGCTCGGTGAAGAGGCCGGGCGTGGGCGCGCCGAAGAAGAGGCCGCCCAGCACCTCGCCCGAGCGCGAGACGACGGGCACCGCGAGATAGCTGACGACGGGCAGGTGCCCCTCGGGCATGCCGTAGTAGGGCGAGTTCTTTCCGTAGCGCGGGTCCTGCTTCACGTCGTCGATGCGCACGATGCCCTCGCCGCGGAAGGTCGGGCCGAAGAGGTCGGTGGCGCGCGGCATGGGGAAGTGCTCGAACGCCTCGCGGGGCACGCCCGAGAGCGTGTAGAGCGTGTAGGAGGCGCCCTCCTCGTTGAGCACGTTGTAGAAGAAGGAGCCGAAGCGCGCGCCGGTCAGCTCGGTCGCGGCGTCGGTGACGGCCTGCACCATGCGGTGGAGGTCCAGCTCGGCGGAGATGACGCGGCCCAGCTCGTTGATGATGGCGAGCGCCTCGGTCTGCTCGCGCAGCGCCTGCTCGGTCGCCTTCCGCCCGGTGATGTCCTGCACCACGCCGAGCATCCCGAGCACGCGGCCGTCGTCGCCGTAGAGGGCGCGGCCCCGGGCCAGCACCCAGCGTTGCGAGCCGTCGGGGTGCGCCACGCGGTACTCGATGTCGTAGTCGCTGCGCGCGGCGAGGGACTCTTCGACGGCGAGCCGTGCGCGCTCCCGGTCGTCCGGGTGGAGCAGTTCGCGCATCGCCATCCAGGTGATGGACGCGCCCGGCCGGAGGCCGAAGATGTGTGCGGCCATCTCGGAGAGGGTGACCACGTCGGACGCCACGTCCCAGTCCCAGTCGCCCATGCGTGCGGCGACCATCGCCAGGTTCAGGCGCGCCACGCTCTCGTCGAGCGCGCGCAGAGCGCGCCGCTGCTCGGTGATGTCGCGCGCGATCTTCGAGGCGCCGACGACGCGTCCGTCGGGGGTGTAGATGGGCGAGATCGTCAGCGAGATGTCTACGAGCGAGCCGTCCTTGCGGCGGCGGACGGTCTCGTAGTGCTCAACGCGCTCGCCCGCCCGGATGCGCGCGAGGATGGCCGGCTCCTCGTTGATGTGGTCTTCGGGGAAGAGGATGGTGACGGGCTGCCCTATCGCCTCCTCGGCCATGTAACCGAAGAGGCGCTGTGCGCCCTTGTTCCAACTGGTGATGACGCCTTCGAGCGTCTTGCTGATGATGGCGTCTTCGGCCGACTCGACGACGGCGGCGAGACGCGCCTGCGCCATCTCGGCGCTGCGAAAGTCTGCGGCCTGATCTCTCTCCGCGTCGGCGTGAGGCTGTTCCTCCAGCGGGCTCTCAATAGGCATAGACACACTTATAGGGTCGGGTTGAATGAACAGGGACGAAGGGGAAAACCGGGGGGTGAGTCGATTATACAGAAAAAGAGGGGGGGCGCCATCGCGGCGGCCGAAACTTATGATTTCCGTGTCTTCAGGCCGAACTATCTTCGCCGGAAGAGGTCGATGTCCGACTCCGGGCTCATGCTCGTGAAGCGCCGGCCGAGGAGCTTCACCGCACCCGTCGGGATGAAGCCCACGGCAAACAGCACGCGCGTGCCCAGCGTCAGACGGTAGAGCACGGGACGCGAACGCACCCAACGCTGCAACGCGCACGCGAGCCGGTCGAGTCGATGCACAAGGTCGCCCATCACGTGACGTGAACCGTCGCCTTCAAGCTCTCTGCGCCGCCCCCCGCGACCGGCGGGCGACGACGACCGTCACGAGCGTTGCGAGTGCGAGCAGCACGAAAGCCTTCGACGCCGCGCGCCCGTCCTCGGCGGCCGAGACGAGGAAGGAGAGCGCGAGGACGGCGGCGCCGAGCAGCAGTTCGAGGACGTTCCTCGATAGCAGGAGGCCGAGGTGGAGACAGGCCAGGATGCTCAGCAGCACCCACGCCTGCGAGAAGAGGGCGGTCGTCCTGCCGTAAACGGGGACGTGTATGAGCGCGAAGCCCGTCCAGCCGAGCGGGAAGAAGTCGAAGCAGAGGTGAACCGCGACCGCCAGGCTCAGGCCGACGGCGAACAGACGCAGGGACGGGGCCGCGCCCTCGCGCCGCCGCGCTGGCCAGAAGAGAAGCAGCGGAACCAGCATCCCGTGCGTCAGAATCGAGCGGTGGAGCAACAGCCACGTAGGCACCACGGACAGGAGCCTGTGGTCTATGTCCGGAAGGTGGAGCCCGACGGCCAGGCCCAACAGCAGCCACGCCGCCGCGATAATGAAAGGCTGTGACATCGCTTGTCCCATACGCTCCGGTTAAGCATCTTCGCCCGATAACGAAAGGGCGTCAATGGGTAATCAGGCGGCGCGACGGAAGAAAGACTTTAAGCTCAGAGTCGCTCCCGCTACTGGCTGGCCTGCGATGCACGCCAACGCGCCGCCCTCCGATCCATCTCTTTGATGAACTCGTCTTTGCCGTCCATGTACCCGTCAAAGCTCTGCGGATGCTCCTCGGCCAGCTTCCTCTTTAGCTCGCTGTAGCTCTGCGCCTCCGCGGGGTGAGCGAGCATGTAGTCGCGGAACGCCAGGTGCCGCTCTACTTCATGTGAGCCTGCGTCGAACGCGTGGACGTGATGCGTTCTGACTCCTTCCGGCGAGTCTTTACGAAAGTAACGGCGACCCGGGATGCCGTACTCACCCAACACCTCATAACCGAGCGACTCCATCGCCGAACTCCGGCCGTCAACTTCGGTCACATCTCTAACCTCGACTAACAGATCGACGACGGGCTTTGCGTAGATGTCGGGGATGGCGGTGCTGCCGATGTGATGGATGGCCACGACATTTTCGCCCAGCGCGTTGGCGACCTGCTTCGCCTCCGCCTCGAACGCATCCCGCCACCGCGGGTCGTGCGGGACAACTTCCACCTTCTTCATGATGAAGCGCCCTGCGCTCGTCGCGCGGCCTCCGCGTTCGAGCTGTATTCGACCTTCGGCCCGCGGTGCGCGTCGAAGAGCCTCCGGTGCTCCCGCAGGGAGAACTCGTCGCCGCGCGTCTCGTACTCCCTCACCCACTCAATGAGCATCCGCAGGTTCGCGTCCTGCGCCTCCCGTGTCTCGTACTTGTGCGGCTCCCACGGGCGCGCCTCGCAGTTCTGAACGCAGGCCGCGACGCCGGGGTTCAGAAAGATCAACTCGGTGCAGTGAGCCGCCGTCACCCGCAGCAGGCCCGAGTAACAGCCTTCGATGACCCAGCCCTCCGACGCCTCGATGAAGCGCAGCAGTGCGCGCTCGCTCTCCACGGCGTCGGCCCGCACGCCCGGCCGCTCGGGCTCCCACGCGATGAGGTCGAGGTCGAGGTGTTCGACTCCATGCCGCGCGGCGAGCGCCTTCGCCAGGCTCGATTTCCCCGACCCTGAATTCCCGAAGACGACGATTCTTTCCATAAACGTCACGCGGCTCCTTTGGTTATGGGCGGCAAGTCCAGCGCCCGCGCGGCCCAGGGCAGGGCCGTCTCCAACTGGCGCCGCTGCACCGTGCGGACGCGCGGGGCGTCGCTAATTGCGGGCAGGCCGGCGCGGGAGGCGAAGTAGCCGGAGACGCGCGCCGCGACCTCCGGCGCGTCCGGCAGAATCTTCTCGGGCTCAAGCCCGCTCTCGTAGGCGAGGCTGGGCAGCCAGAAGCCGAGGTCGAGTCTGGGGTTGGACAGACATGCGCCGTTCCAATCGACGAACACGGCGCGCTCGGGCGTGAGGCAGATGTTATCGCTACGCAGGTCGAAGTGCGTCAGGCTGGCGCCTGCGGTGGGACAGCCCTCCTCGACCTGTATGAGGGTGGGAAGCGCCGCCTCAAGCCACACGGCGTCCGCCACCCCGAGCGCGAGGAAAGGCAGAGGGTCTTCCGCGACCGCCAGCCAGTTCGGCTCGCTCGTCCCGTGAACCTGCGCGTAGGTCTCCAACGACGCGCGCGTGTGATGCAGCGCGTCGATCTGCGCCAGGGCCATCTCAACTTGCCGCTCGTTCCACGGCGGCGGCCAACGGTGCGTGGACAGGTCTTCGATGACGAGGATGGGCTCCGACTCGTGCTCCTCCGACGCCAGGAGGCGCGGCATGAAGTCGCCGCTCAGGCGTGCGTAGACGTGAATCTCGCGGCGCAGGCTCTCACACGTCCCCGGCGTCGTTCCGATTTTGGCGAAGAGGCTGGCACCGGCCTTCGTCCTGCACAGCAGCCGCAACGCGGGAGTATAACCGCCCTCGACGCGTCTGTAAGACTCGACCCGCGCGCCGACGAGCCTCTCTATCCGACCGATCAGTTCGCGCGGCGGCATCAATTCATCCATCGTCGGGTATGTGTCCCCCGCTTGGTCGTCTCTTCCTTACGCCCGGAGCAATCGAAGCATTAGAAGCGTCCGGGCAGCAGCCTTCCGAGTTGTTAGCCCGTCACGCGCGGCTTGAGCAGGGCGAGCTAGGCGACCAAGGCCACAGAGAAAATCTGTTCAGCGTTGATAAGCCTCTTCGGATATTCAGCGCGTTCAAGACGGGGAAGGGCGAGAAGCTTTGGGTAATAACTGAGGCCAACCGCGAAGCAACTACTATCCTGTTGCCGAGCGAGTATTAGGCGTAAAATTAACGCGCAGCCGAGCCGCCAATGCCTCGCGCGGAGGCGGCTCATTCCCTAAGACCAGACACAGCGAACGATATTTGGCAGCTTGAATGTGTCCTTGAATGTGTCCACAGACACCTACAGCCGCCCTAAGACGGCTGTAAGTCATTGACAATGTTTGGCGTCCCGTACGGGACTCGAACCCGTGTTACCGCCGTGAAAGGGCGGTGTCCTAGGCCACTAGACGAACGGGACTTGAAGATTTCACCGGAAGTAACGGCGGGGATAAAGTTACCGTAGAGCCCCGGACGTGTCAAACGAGGCGGGAGTCGGGGCGTGCATCCCGCGTGCGGCGCGCGGGCATCGGAGTTTGAAAGCAAGACCGTGGCGCCCTCCACGTTCAGAGGGCGTGCGCGCGAGAAGCACGGAAACGAGAGTCCCCTCAAGCCATTCCCCGTCGAAGACCGAGCGCGGAGGCCCTTCATGAAGACCGGATTGCCGCTCCTCTTATTCGCACTGCTCCTGCACACGCACGCGGCGTCGGCGTCGGCGCAGACGCCCGCGGAGGCGAAGGCCGCCGCCGAGGCCGAGCGCCTGCGCGTCAAGCTTGAGCCCAAGGCGCTCGGGCTCGTCGAGGAGGCGCTGGCCGAAGCGCAAACGCTGAAGCTGTCGGAGAACCGCGTCCGCGCGCAGGCGACGGCCGCGAAGCTGCTCTGGCCCCGCGACCTGAAGGCGGCGCGCGCGGCCTTCAAGTCGGCGGCCGATGGCGTCGCCGAGCTGAACGCCGCCGTCGATCCGGAAGACCCGCAGTTCTATAACGCCGCACAGAATGTGGCGCAGCTCCGCTTTGAACTGGTCAACGCCGCGGTGCCTTACGACACGAACCTCGCGCTCGAATTCCTGCGCGCGACGCGGCCGGCGTATGGGGCGGCGCTCGAAGCCGCCGGCTACGGCCAGCTTTCGCAGGAGCAGTCGCTGGAGATGAGCATCGCTGCCAACATCGCGGCGCAGGAGCCGCAGAGGGCTCTGGAGCTGGCCGAGGAGAGTATGGGTAAGGGCGGCGTGACCGCGTCGCTCGTGGGCGTGTTGCAGCAGTTGATGACGAAGGAGCCGGCCACAGCCTCGAAGCTGGCCGCCGCCATCGTTCGCAGGCTTCGCACCGAAGACCTGCGGGGTCAGAGCGAGGCGGGCGCCGTCGCGCAGCAGCTCATCGCGCTGACGCGTCCGGCCGAGAGCGCGCCGGCGAACGGGGTCGCAAACTCGACAGGGCCGGGGCTCGTCTCCCACGGGCGGGCCGTGGCGCTCCTGGATGAGCAGACGCGCCGCGAGCTGGTCGAGAAGGTGCTGGCCGCGGTGGCGGGCGGCGTGCCGAATCAGGGCGGCGGCTACAACCTCTATTACGCCTTTCAGGCGCTGCTGCCCGAGCTGGAGAAGTCTGCGCCCGCGCGCCTCGCGGCGCTGCACAAGCAGGCCGACGAATTGGAGCGCAACTTCAACCCCTACGTGCGGCAGATGAGGCCCTACCAGGAGGTCTTGCAGACGGGCACGGTCGAGGCGTTGCTGGAGGCCGCGCGGAAGGCGCCAGCCGAGGCGCGCGATCAGCTCTACACGCACGCGGCCTGGAAGGTCTACAACGAGGGCGGCGATTCCGAGCGCGCGCGACAGATTCTGGAGAACATCGCGAACCCGCAGCAACGCGCGCAGGCGCGCAGGGAGATGGAGCAGCGCGCGCACTGGCGCGCAGTGCAGCAGGGCGGCTTCGCCGAGGCGCGTCAGGCGTTGGCGCGGCTGAAGATGCCCGAGGAGCGCGTGCAGGCGCTCTTGCAGCTCGCGGGGCGCGCCGCGACGGCTGGCGACGCGGAGACGGCGCGGCAGGTTTTGGAAGATGCGCGCGCGCTCGTCGAGTCGCAGACGCGCGGCCAGCAGCAGTTCGTCTACCGTCTGCAAGTCGCCAACGCCTACGCGCAGCTCGACGCAGACGCTTCGTTCGAGGTGGCGGAGTCGGCCGTCGGCCGGCTCGACGAACTGTTGGACGCGGCCGAGGTGCTCGATGGCTTCGGGCAGGAGTCTTTCAGGGAGGGGGAGTTGAGGCCGCAGGGCGGTTACATCTGGAACGAGATGATTAATCAGTGTGCGCAGACGCTGGCGCTGCTCGCTCGCGCCGACTTCGAGCGCGCCGTCGCCGTGGCCAAGAAGTTCCGTCGCCCGGAGGCGCGCACTAGCGCGCAGCTCATCCTCGCGCAGAACCTGCTCGGCGGGCTCCAGCCCCAGCTCCCGAGCCGCCACCGGAGCTTGGCGGACGTGCCGACAATCATTGATGGCTTAAGGTAGTTTTAGCCGACGTTGATGAGGTGCGGGCCGCGCTCTGTGACGCGGCCGATGAGGGCGGCATCCGTGTATCGCTCGCGCAGGGAGGCGAGGAGGTCTGCGGCGCGTTCGGCGGGGACGGAGATGAGCAGGCCGCCGGCCGTCTGCGGGTCAAAGAGGAGCGAGGCGAGTTCCTTGCTCACTCCTTCGCCGAGCGTCACGTCCTCGCCCACGTAAGCCCTGTTCGACTTGTCGCCGCTCGTCAGGAGCCCGGCCGCGGCCAGCTCACGCGCGCCGCGGATGAGGGGCACGCTTGACGAATCAATCTCCAGCGTCACGCCGCTCCCGCGCGCCATCTCCCATGCGTGACCGAGCAGTGCGAAGCCCGTCACGTCGGTCGCCGCAGAGACGCCCGCCTCCGTCATCAAACGCGCCGCCTCGCGCCCCGAGAGCAGCATCGTGTCGAGCGACGCGCGCGTCACCTCTTCACTCGCCTTGCCGAACTTGATGCCGGTCGAGACGACGCCCGTCCCGATGGGCTTCGTCAGGATGAGCGCGTCGCCGGGGCGCGCGCCGCGGTTGGTGACGACGCGCGCGGGGTCGATGACGCCCGTTACGGCGTAGCCGAACATGATCTGCTGGTTGTCAACGCTGTGGCCGCCGACGAGCGCGACGCCGTTCTCCGTCAACACATGCAAGCCGCCGCGCATGATCTCGCCGAGGATGGAGAAGTCAACGCCCTTCTTCGGGAAGCAAGTGACGGCGAGCGCGGTGAGGGGCGTGCCGCCCATCGCCCACACGTCGTTGATGGAGTTGAGCGCGCTGATGCGTCCGTAGTCGAACGGGTCGTCAACGATGGGCGTGAAGAAATCGACGGTCTGGACGAGCGCGAGCGTGTCCGAGAGACGGTAAACCCCCGCGTCGTCGGCAGTCTCGATGCCGACAATCAGGTTCGGGTCGCGGGGAATGTCCAGTCCGCTCAAAACTTGAGCGAGTTCGCTCGGCGCGAGCTTAGCCGCTCAACCGGCGCACGAGACCATCTCTGTGAGACGCATCGTTCGACCTCCGTAAAAGAATGAAGTCAGGAGTCAGAAGTCAGGAGTCAGAATGATAAGGCGGCGGCCGCTTTTATATTCTGACTCCTGACTCCTGACTTCTGACTCCTTGCCTTTCATCGTACCACGAACCTCGTGGGGGGAACGACGGTGCGCGCTTCGGGGTTGTAGTAGTCGTAGAGCTGCGAGGGCGCGGTCAGCGCGTTGAGGCCGTAGCGCGGTCGGAACTTGAACCGGAAGTGTGTGCCGCCGCTCTGCGGCCAGAGGTAGAGGATGAGACGGTCGGGCAGCACGTCGTAGCTGTTGAGCGACCGGCCCGACTCCGTCATCGCGCGCTCAAGCGACGCGCGGTCAACGTCCGCGCCCGGCGGGAGCCCGACCTCTGCCAGCAACATCCCACCGCCCCCGTATCCGACGCGCTCGGCCGAGACGCTGCACGTCACCTCCTGACTCACACTCGCGCTCGTCCGGTCGTAGCCGACCGACAGCTTGAGCGTCGAAGCGGCGCTGCGCTTCGCGCCGCCGTCGCCTTCGGTTGCCGACGCGTCGCGCGCGCGCCAGGGCACGTAGAAGGTTGTGACGAGCTGCGCCTGCGCGGGCGTCGCGGGCGCGCGTCGTCGCAGCTCGACGCGGTTGGCGCCCGCGCCGAGGAAGGGCGTGAGGTCGAACAGGAGCGGGCCGGAGATTCTGTCCGAAGAGGGCAGCGTGAGTTGGCCCACGCGCCGGCCGTTGACGAAGACCTCGGCTGCGTCAACGGTCTGCGCCCCCGCCGCGCCCCCGCGCGCCGAGACCAGCGAGAGCAGCGCGTCGAAGACGTTGATCGTCGCCTGCGTCGAGTACCAGACGCCGTAGCGGTCTTTCTTACGCAGCAGGAATTCGAGCCCGCGGTCGATCAGTCTGTTACTCGCCCCGCAGTCCGCGTTCGGCATCCCGCAATAACGGTTCAGCGCCTGCACGGCGAGCGCCGTCGTCTCGATGCGCCCGGCGAGGCCCCAGCCGTAGAAGGGCGTGTTGGTTTCGAGCGACCAGTAGGCGCCTGCTTCCTCTTCGAGCGCGAGCGCGCGCAGGCGTGCGGCAGCGCGCGCGACCAGAACCGACTCGCCCGCGTCGGCCGCGGCCAGCGCGAGCGAGGCGATAAGGTACGGCTCGTCCGACTCCTCGGCGCGCGCCGCGGCATAAGCGAGCGCGCGCTTCAGAGGCGCTGCTTGCTCCTTCACGGCACCGGCCTGCGCGGGAATCGCTTGCGCGACGGGGGTGTGGTCGGCCGGCTCGAACTTCTGCGTGGCCGCAAGGACGCGCGCGACGAAGACGGTGTTGAGCGCCGTCCGCGCCTTGTCTTCCCGGTCGTCCCATGCGTGCGCGGGCCAACTCCCGTCGGGGCGTTGCTGTTTGAGCAGCCACGCGCGCGTCTCGGCAATAACCTCCCCGTCAACTTTGATGGCGCGGCCCGCGTCCGTCAGGAAGCGCAGGGCGTAGGCCGTGAGCGCGAGGTCTGGCTCGCCGCGCCCCCAGTAGGTGAAGCCGCCGCCGGGCGCGCGGTAGCCGAGCAGACGCTCGTAGCCGAGCTGCGTATATCTGCGCGCGCGCTCGACAGTCGCCGCCTCGACCCCGCCGCCCTTGAGCCCCGCGTGATAGTTGAGCACAAGCACGCTCGGGTAGGCCGAAGAGATGGTCTGCTCGCCGCAGCCGTACGGGCGCGACATGATCGCCTCGACGCCTTCGAGCACGTGCGCCGTCAGGTTCGGATAGACCTTCAGCTCGCCGCGCAGAGACCCGCGCAAGACATCCGCGGGGACGTTGACGGAGAGAGCGCCCGCGTCCGTCAGGAGCGTGCCGTCCGTGAGCGAGTGCTCCTCGCCGTCCGGGTGGACGGTGACGGGCTTCTCGATGGCGTCGGAGGCGTCGGGGCCGACTGCCGTCACACGCTGCTTCCCGTCCGTCACCGAGGCCACGGCGCGAAAGTCGAAGGTCGGGCGCGCGGCGTCGCCCGCCGGCACCGACGCGCGCTGCCGCGCTGCACCGCCGAGAGTGAACCAGCCCTCGGGCTTCATCTCCACGTCAACGCCCTGCCGTGTAGGCAGGTAGTTGCGCAGCACGACGGGCAGAGAGATTTCGTCGCCCTCGGTCAGGACGCGCGGTGGGTCGTGCTCGACGAAGAAGGGTTGGAAGGAGAGGAACTCCTGCTCGGCCGTGCCGAGTCGGCCGTCCTCGGTCGAGGCGATGACCGACATCTTCCACGTCGTGATGTTGTCGGCGAGCTTGAAGTTGAGGCGCGCGGTGCCGTCGCTCCCGGTCTCAAGCTCCGGGCTCCAGACCAGAGTCTCCGGGAAGAACTCGCGCAGCCTCGGCGTCGAGAGCGGCGCCTGCGGCCCGAGCACACGCCCCGGCTCCACCTTGTTCGAGGTCGAGGATTGCAATGTCTCAAACGTGAGGGCCGGGTCAGCCGTCACCTCCACTTTCTCCATCATGGCGCCCACGGTCAGCGTGGCGTCCGCCTTCGTCAGGTTCGACGAGAGGACGCGGACGGCATCCAACGTAAACTGCACGAACCCGGGCGAGGTGATCGTCACCGCGTAGACGCCCGCAGGGAGGTTGTACAGCAGGTAGATGCCCTCGTCGTTGGTCGTGGCGCTGGCCTCGAAATCGGCGAAGCTGTGCCGAGCGACGACCTGCGCGCCGGGGATGACGGCGCCGTTCTGATCCATGACCGTCCCCGTAATCGCGCCCGTGCCGCCCGAGAATGTCCTGGCGGATGCGAAAGGCACCGGCGTCGCGCCCGGCGCCGACTGCTCGGCGCCGAGGCTCGTGTAGAAGGCGAGCGTGAAGTCGTCGGGCGTGCTCTCGCGGCCGTCCGCGCCGGCGCTGAGCAGCGAGAGCGTGCGAACCGTGTGCGTGACGGGCTGCACCGTCCGCTTCACGCCGTCGGCGCTGCGCGACGCGACCTCGGTGTGGTCGATCAACCTGAACGCTGTCGAGAAGGTCGCGTAGGCGGGACGGCCCCAGCCGTCGCGCAACGCGTCGAGACTGAGCGAAGACTTCGACAGCGCCGAGTCGAGGTCGCCGCGCGTGCGCGGGAACGCGTGTCCCTCGCGCAGGCTCTTGTCGAGCGCCGCGTCCAGCGCCTTGCGCGACTTTTCAAAGTAGTCGGTCATCGCCACCCAGATGTCGAAGTCGTCCGCGTGGGAGACGCGCCGCGACGCGAAGGTGCGGTCGGGGCCGCTGCTCTCGACGGCGATAGCGAAGTTAGTGCCGCTCGTCTCGAAGCGGAAGCGGTAGGGCTGGCCCCAGCGGTCGCGCAGGGTGTCGAACTCCACGCCGTTGCGGCGCAGCTCCGCGCGCAGCGTGTCGAGGTCGCGGATGTAGCCGCCGGTGCGTATGTGGTAGTCGTCGGCCGCGCGGTTGATGGCCTCGCCGGTCTTGCTGAAGTAGGGCCATTTGAAGGTCGCGGCGACAAAGTCGTCCTCCGTGTCGGGGCGTTCGTCGGCGCCGCTGCTCAGGAGTTCGAGCCGGTCGTCCTGACGTACGAAGGAGAAGCGCGGGCGGAAGGTCTGACCCCACGGGTCGCGCAGCGACGCGAACTCGACGCCCCCCTGCGCGAGCGCGCGGACGAGCGCGGACTCGTCCACAGGGTACTCGGCCGCGTTCATGTAGCGCGCGTAAAGTACCTCTGAGAGCGGCTTGAGCCGCGCCCTGACGAGGTCGGCGAAGACGCGCGACTGTCCGCGCTCGAAGTCGGTTCCCGTTGTGATGCGTTGGAAGTTCTCGGGACGCTCGTTGTTGTAGAGCATCTCGGCGACCGTGTCGAAGCCCTCGGGCCGCGCGCGCGCCGGGTCGAGCTGCTCCACGTCGCGGCGCGTGACGCCGCCGATGTTCGAGGAGCCGTACCAGTAGTCGAGGAACGAGCCGGCGAAGCCGAAGCCGCGCCCGGCCTCGCCGTCGGTGCGCGCGCGCTCCTCAACCGCTCTGTCGAAGACGACGACGCCGAGCGCGCCCGACGTGCGCCGCCCGTCAGCCGTGCGCACGTTGAACTGCGCGCCCGCCTCCTCGCCCGGCCGGAAGCTCTTCTGCGAGAGCCTCACGTCGAGCTTCAGCTCGCGGTCGCGCGGGAAGACGACGGTGCGCGTGCCCATCGCGTAAGACGCACGGTCGCCCGCGCGCGCGGGTGCCGCGCTCGTGGCGGTGACATTGACTGCGCCCGCGAAGTCGGGGCCGGTCGGGATGATGAACGCGGCGCGCCCGCCCGAGAGTCTCGCCGCGTGCGAGTAGAGCACGCGCCCGTCCGAGACGGCATCGACCATGACGCTCGTGCTCTCGGCGTCGGACGCAAGCTCGACCCTGACGGGGTCGCCCGGGGCGTAGACGGCCCTATCCGTCTCGACGCGAATCTCGGGCACGTCGCCGCGGGAGTAGCCGAGCCAGAAGTCTTCGCTGTGTTGCCCCGCGCGACCCGCGCGGTCACGCGCGACGAAGCTCAAAGGGATGTTGCTGCGCGACTCGTCGCGGCGCACGGCCGGCCCCAGCACCTTCGCCACGCCGTAACGGTTCGTACGCACCTTGACGAACGCGCGCCCGGCCTCCTTCACCTCGTGGATGCGCCCGTCAGCGCCCACCTTACTCTCCGTCTCGCCCTCCTCGTAGACGGTCACGTCGCACTCGGCCGGCGTGCCGTCGGCGTAGAAGGTCGAGACGTAGAAGGCGAGCGGCAGCCCCTTCGCCTGCCGGTAGCGGCCCTCGCTGACGTAGAGGTGGAGCGGGTCTTTCGTCAGACGTAATTGGAAGCGCCGCTGCTCGGTGCGGTTGGTCGTCGGGTCCGTGACGTAGGCGACGAAGTCGAGGTCGCGGAAGCGTTGGTAGTCATACCTGTCCAGCTCCTCCTGCTCCTCCTTAAGGTCGAGGCGCGCGAGGTAGAGCCCCTCGCTCAGCTCGCCCTCGGCGGCCGGAGTCTCCTCGGTCTCGTACTTCTGCTGCCTGTAGTTCCAGTGACGCTCGGTCTGGCGCACGACGCGCACGCGGCCGCGCCTGACCGGCTGGCCGAAGAGATAGTCGGCGCGCACCTCGACCGAAGGGTTCTCTGTGCCGAGGTAGAAGGGGCGGTCGGGCTTTGCCGTGATGGAGAAGTTCGGCAGGTCGTAGCGACTGATGCGGAAGTCGGTGGCGGCGCCGTAGTCGATGTTGTACTTGTCTCCGTCCATCACGAGCTTGAGCTTGTAAGTGCCGAGCTTCGTGCTCTCGGGCACGCGCCAGTCGGCCGCGGCCACGCCGAAGCGCGATGTTTTGACCGGCGCCGTGAAGGACGTGGACTCCTCTTCGTCCTCCACCTCGAAGGTGACCTCCTCGCCCGCGAGCGCGCGCCCACTCTGGTCGAAGGCGAGCGCGCGCATGTGTACGGTCTGGCCGGGCTGGTAGAGCGGCTTGTCGGTGGTGAGGAGGACGCGCGGCGTCTCTTCGACGGAGACGTTCGTCTCGGCCCGCTCAGCGAGGAGGCCGCGGCGCGCCGTGACAACAAGCTTCGCCTCCTCGTCGTTCGTGCGGAGCGCGCGCGGCAGGTCGAAGTCGAGCGTGACGAAGCCGTCTCCGTCGGTCGTGCCCGAAGCCTTGAGGACGGTCTTCTTGTCGTAGGCGAAGGTGAGCGTGGCCTCGACGGCGACGCCCTTGACCGGGCGCTGTGTGACGGGGTTGGCTGTGCGTGCGCGCGCGCCGTAGTGCGAGCCGGGGCGCGCGGCCGGGGTCGAGACGACGCTCAGCTCGAAGAGGTCGGGCGCGATCTCGGAGACGGAGACGACTCCTTCGAGGGCCGGCGGCGCATCGCTCGTCGCGGTCGGCGCGATGCTGTAGCGCAGGCGATACCACGGGAACTCTTTGCGCTCGGCGTCGAGCAGTTGCGCGTAGGGCAGTTCGAGCGCAACTTCGACCGCGTGCGCGCCGCGTCGCAGGCGCACGTCGGCCGCGGCCGTGGCGCGCACGCGGTCGTGCGGGTCGAGCAACTCGACGCGCAGGCGCGCCGGGAGGTCGCGGCTGGCGCCGTTCTCGACCTCAATGCGGACGCGCGCCGAGTCGGAGTCGAACAGGAGCCGGATGCGTGACTCGTCCAGGCGGAAGGCAGGTGCTGCGCTCGAAAGGTGGGCACCCAGCAGGCACACAAAGAGACCCAGAAGGGCGGGGGCAGACCTCCGTAACATCAACGTTTCCCTCCTCAAGTTGTGCGGGTGTGATGCGGACTGCTCGCCCGACGGTTGGAGAGGGTCGGCGGAAAATTTCGTACGTTATGAAATCAGAATGGACGGGCGGCTTCTTGTAATCGCTCGCGGTGTTCGAGGATGTATTCGATGAAGGCGCGCGTCGGCGAAGGCTGGAAGCGGCCGAGGGCGATGACGGCGACGGCGCGTGTGAGCCGGTGGCCGGAGACGCGCAGCCACGCGAGGCGTCCGGCCTCGACCTCTTCGCGCACGGCCCAAGAGGGCATGACCGAGACGCCGAGCCCGTGCTCGACCATGAGCTTGATGAAGTAGGTGTCGTTCGATTCGAGCGCGAGGTCGGGGCTCAAGTCCACGCGCTTGAAGAAGGCGTCCGTTGCGCGGCGGATAGACGCGCCCTGCTCGAAGAGGATGAAGCGCTCGCGGCGCAGCTCGGCGATGCTCGTCTCGCGCGCCGCGGCGAACCTGTGGCGCGCGGAAGCGACGACGCCCAGCTCGTCCTCGAACAGCTCCGTCACCTGGAGCGCGGGCGAGTAGACGGGGAGGCTGGCGAACCCCACGTCGGCCGCGCCGTTGAGGATGTCGGCGACGGTCTGCTCGGTGCTGACGGTCGTGCGGAAGGAGAGCTCGACCCGTTCGTGGTCGCGCATGAACGATTCGAAGAGGCGCGCGAAGAGGTGGACGAAAGCCTGCGTGGCGGCGGCGGCGCGGACGCGGCCGCGCGGCTCGTGCTCGTCACCGCGAATGCGCTCGCGCAGCGCGTCGGCCTCTTCGAGGATGCGCTCGGTGTAGGAGAGCGCGAGCTGGCCGGCGTCGGAGAGGTGAACGCCGCGCTTGGCGCGGATAAAGAGCGGCTCGCCCAGCTCACGCTCCAGCGCCTTGATCTGGTGGCTGACGGCCGACTGCGTCATGTTAAGTTTCTGTGCCGCGCGTGTGAACGAGAGCGCCTCGGCGACCTCGCGGAAAGTTCTTAACTGCGACAGCTCCATCGGTTACGCCTTTCGGGGAAATGTGGATGAATATAGTTAATCCGCCCGATGAACACAATGCGTTAGACGCGAGGGCAAACGCGCGCCTAACATTGGCGTCGAACCTACGCAGACGAACGTTGGGTTCATTCGTTAAGAAAGGAGCTTTAAGATGATTCCGTTCAGACTCGATTACGTGATTGAGAAGAGTATCGGCGAGGGCGTGTGTGAGGAGCAGGAGGCTTTGAAGGAGCTGGCCGGCGTGAAACTGCGGCCGGCGGAGGCGCGCGCCGAGTGGCCGCGCATGCTCGAACACAAGTGGTTCATGAGCGAGCGACTCGGCCGCGATGTGGGCCTGTGCGTCGCCGCGCTCGACTACTTCGAGAACGTCCGTCTTCCGCGCCACACGCGCGTCGGCCACAAGGCACACACACGCGCTCCGGGCCACGCGGCGCAGGCGCACAGGCTGTTGGCGTAAACATCAAACAGCACGTCGGGCGGTTACGTCTAAAAGTTTTTTGGACGAAAGCGCTCGATGTAACTTCGGTACGCCTCGACCTCACCCGAGGCGCGTTCTTCATCCCAGTCTAAGAAGTTCCGTGCGACGCTTGCGGCGCGCTCCAACGCGTCCAGCCCGACCTGCCCGTTGAGCCCGACCATCGTGCGCCGCAGCAGGCAGTCCGCCAGTGTCTCGGCCAACTCCTCTCGGAAAGCGTAGACGACCTCCGCGCCGACGGTGCCGGTCTCTTCGCTGACGACCTGAGACAGCCGGGCGTCCGTCTGCGCGACCCGCAGGACTTCGTCGGCGCGCACGCCGTAGACCTTCAGGAGCCGCGCGGTGCTCGCGGGCGTGAGCGTGCTGCGCGCGTCGAAGTCGCGCCGGAACGCGGCGAAGTCTTCGACGGCCGCGCCGGGCAGCGGTTGTGCGTCCGTCCGGCAGGGCGGGGGAGTCTGGCCGAGCGCGCGGAAGATTAAATCGACCGCCCCTTCGGCGAGCGCGCGGTAGGTCGTGAGCTTGCCGCCGACGAACGAGAAGAGGCCGCGCACGTTTGCGGGTTTGATGAAGTGACGACGGGTGATGCCGCTCTCCTGCCCTTCGACGACGCGCGGCAGCGGTCGCACGCCCGAGTATGTGTAGAGCACGTCGCCGCGCGTGAGCCGAGCCGAGGGAAGGACGCGGTTCGCCTCGCGCAGAAGGTATTCGATCTCGCGCTCGTCCGCACCGACGCGGTCGAGGTCGCCCTCAAAGCGCTCGTCGGTCGTGCCGATCAGGAGCTTGTCATCCCAGGGGACGACGAAGAAGGGGCGGCCGTCTTCAAACGCTTCCGCGTAGACGGCCGCGCGCGGCGCGCCCTCGAAGACGCGGACGACGACGTGGCTGCCCTTCGTCCCGCCTATCAATCTCTCCTCCTCCGCGGACGCGCCTTCCAGCACCGCATCAACCCACGGGCCGGCGGCGTTGAGGACTACGCTCGCGCGCGCCTCGTGCGTCCCCCCGCCGAGCAGGTCTGTGAAGACGACGCCGCGCGCTGCTCCGTCTTCGACGAGCAGGCGCTCGACGCGCGCGTAGGTCAGGACGGCCGCGCCGTGCGCGCGCGCGTCGAGCGCGTTCTCGACCGCGAGCCGCTCTGCGTACTCGACCTGCGCGTCGTAGAAGAGCGCCGCGCCGCGCAGGCCCTCGGGGTCGAGGCCGGGCGCGTGTCGCAACGCTTCGGCCGCTGTGAGCATGCGGTGGCGCGGGAGTGACTTGGACGACGACAGCAGGTCGTAGGCGAGCATCCCCGCGCGGATGGTGAGAGGGCCGCGACGCCGGCCCGCGTAGACGGGGACGAGCATGGCGAGCGGGCGAACGAGGTGCGGAGCGACCCTTCGCAGCAGTGTCTCGCGCTCGCGCAAAGACTCGCGCACGAGCCCGACCTCGCCGTGTTCGAGGTAGCGTAGCCCGCCGTGAATCAGACGCGTCGAGGCCGCGGTCGTCCCCGCCGCGATGTCGCCTTTGTCGAGCAGCAGCACGCGCAGTCCACGCATCGCCGCGTCGCGCGCCACCCCGCACCCGTTCACACCCGCGCCGACGATAACCACGTCGAAGGTCGCGCCGGAAATGTCCGTCCCGATTTTTCTCATCCGTCGTCGCGTTCCCAGTCTTTGGCGCGTTCGACGGCGCGGAGCCAGCGGCGTTGGAGGTGTTCGCGCTCCTGCTCGTCCATCCGCGGCTCGTAGCGGCGCGCTACCCGGAGGCGCGCGGCGATCTCGCGGCGGTCTTGCCAGAAGCCGACGGCGAGGCCGGCGAGATATGCCGCGCCCGCGGCCGTCGTCTCGGTGACCTCGGGCACTTCGACCGCGACGCCGAGGATGTCCGCCTGAAACTGCATCAGGAAAGAGTTCCCGACCGCGCCGCCGTCAACGCGCAGGTCTTTCAGGCGCACGCCGGAGTCGCGCTCCATCGCCGATGCCACATCGCGCGTCTGGTAGCACATGGCCTCCAACGCAGCGCGCGCGAGGTGCGCGCGGGTCGTGCCGCGCGTTAAGCCGACGACGGCGCCGCGCGCGTATGCGTCCCAGTGCGGCGCGCCGAGGCCCGCCAGCGCCGGGACGAAGTAGACGCCCTCGTTCGAGTCGAGCGAGCGCGCGAGCGCCTCCGTCTCGTCCGCGCTCCCGATGATGCCGAGCCCGTCGCGGAGCCACTGCACGGCCGCGCCCGTGACGAAGATCGAGCCTTCCAACGCGTACTCTGCCGGCTCGTCCTGCAACTGCCACGCGACCGTCGTCAGAAGCCCCGCGCGGCTCGTGACGGGCTCGGCGCCCGTGTTCATCAGGAGGAAGGAGCCCGTGCCGTACGTATTCTTCGCCGCTCCCGGCTCGTAACAGCTCTGGCCGAAGAGCGCGGCCTGCTGGTCGCCCGCGAGACCTGCGACGGGCACACGTGCGCCGAAGAAGACCGAAGGGTCTGTATAGCCGTAGACGAAGGACGAGGGCAGGACTTCGGGAAGCGCGGCGCGCGGTACGTCGAAGAGCGCGAGCAACTCGTCGTCCCACGTGAGGCGTTTGATGTCGAAGAGGAGCGTGCGCGAGGCGTTAGAGGGGTCTGTGACGTGTGCGCGCCCGCCCGTCAGCTTCCAGACGAGCCACGAATCAACGGTGCCGAAGGCGACTTCGCCGGACGCGGCGCGTTCGCGTAAGCCCTGAGTGTTATCGAACAGCCAGCGCAGCTTCGTGCCGGAAAAATACGGGTCGAGCACAAGGCCCGTCTTCGCGCGAATCAAATCTTCCAGCCCTCGCGCCTTTAGCTCGTCGCACATGGCGGCCGTGCGCCTATCCTGCCAGACGACGGCGCGCGCGACCGGCGCGGAGGTGGCGCGCTCCCACGCGACGACCGTCTCGCGCTGGTTCGTGATGCCGACGGCGCGCAAGTCGCGCGCCTCGACGCCGGACGCCTTCAGTGCGTCGGCCACGGCGCCCAGGCTCACGCGCCAAATCTCTTCCGCGTCATGCTCGACCCAGCCGGGGCGCGGGTAATGCTGCGTGAACTCCGAGTAGCCGCGGCCGCGCACGCGGCAGTCGTGGTCGAAGACGAGGGCGGTCGTCCCCGTCGTCCCCTGGTCAATCGCGAGCACAAAGCCGTCCATTCTTCCTCCCCCGCCAGACCTTTGTTTGCCGTCCCGCGAGAGTGTAATATACGGTCACGCGTTTTCGGACAAGGGCTGCACAAGTAACCTCATCCGTCACGGGAAATACGGTATCGGAGAAATGGATTCACACATGAAAGACCACAACGACTTTTTTGACGAGATGATCGACGTGGACGACGACTCGGACGGCGAGCCGGCCGAACTCCTCGAAGAGGATGACGACTACGAGCTGGACGAGGATGACGAAGACGATGACGACGGCTCGACGGTCGTCCGCACGGCCGTGCTCCATAAGAACGACATGCTGGCGCTGCTCTCCCTGAAGGCGGCGCCGGATGGCGGCCAGCTCGTCCGCTACGACCCGCGCCAGAGCCTCCCCTCTCTGCGTCGCTACGAGACGGAGGAGGAGGCGCGCAAGTGGTACGCGCGCAGTCTCGCCACCAGCCGCAAGAACGGCTGGGCGGTCGTCTACGACGGTGCGCCGCTGATTGGATAGGGGCCGGCGGGCTTGAGGCTTGAGGCTAGTTAGGAGTGTGCCTCCTGACTAGCCTCTTGCTTTTTCTACCACTCGGGAGAGAGACGATGAAGGCGATCAGGATTCACGAGTTCGGCGGGCCGGAGGTCTTGCGGCTTGAGGACGTGCCGGAGCCGAAGCCCTCGGCGGGGCAGGTGCTCGTGCGCGTGCGCGCGGCGGGCGTTAACCCGGTGGACACGTACATCAGGAGCGGTGTTCACGCCGTCAAGCCTGAATTGCCTTACACGCCGGGGCTCGACGCGGCGGGCGAAGTCGAGGCCGTGGGCGAGGGCGTCAAGCGCTTCCAGACGGGGCAGAGAATCTACACGGCGGGGAGCCTGACCGGCACTTACGCAGAGTTAACGCTCTGCGAAGAGTCGCAGTGTCATCCGCTTCCCGAGCGCGTCTCTTTCGCGCAGGGCGCGGGCATCTTTACGCCCTACGTGACCGCCTACCGCGCGCTCTTCCAGCGCGCCAACGCGAGGCCGGGCGAGGTGGTGTTAGTCCACGGGGCGAGCGGTGGCGTGGGGACTGCGGCCGTGCAGCTCGCACGCGCCGCGGGGCTCCGCGTCGTGGGCACGGCGGGGACTGAGGAGGGGCGCCGGCTCGTATTCGAGCAGGGCGCGCACGAGGTGCTCGACCATCGCGCGCCGGACTACTTCGGACAACTCGAAGGGCTGACGGGCGGGCGCGGCGTGGACGTGATTGTAGAGATGCTGGCGAACGTCAACTTAGACCGTGACCTCGGCGTGTTGGCGAAGGGCGGGCGCGTGGTCGTCGTCGGCTCGCGCGGCACGGTCGAGATCAACCCGCGGCAGGCGATGACGCGCGACGCGACCATCTTAGGCATGACGCTCTTCAACATTTCGCCGCAGGAGTTTCAGAGCATCCACGCGGCCCTCGGCGCGGGCCTCGAAGCGGGAACGCTGCGCCCTGTGGTCGGGCGCGAGCTGCCGCTCGCAGAGGCCGCGCGCGCGCACGAAGAGGTCTTGAAGCCCGGCGCATACGGCAAGATAGTTCTGATACCGTGAACTCTCAGGCGTAAGCCCTTCCTCGCAGTCCGGCTTACGTCAACACAACAACCCGCCCTGCAACAGTGGCGACGCCCTCCCTCACAGATGGGCTTCCGGCCGCGCACCTCGACGTGTGACTTTCTATGAAACTTACCTGTCCTCACTGTGGAGAGGAAAACATAAGCGAGACCGCGGACACGTGCCCTTCGTGTGGCGAGAGCGTCGGCGGGCGCAAGTCGTCGCGGCGCGCGCGCGAGTACGACGGCTACGCGGTCGGGAGGCGCTTGCTCAGACTCGCGCCCGCGTGGCTGCTTCTGACGGTTGTGGGCTTCGGGCTCGCGCTGGTCTTCTTCAGTTGGGCGGGGCGGGGCGGCGGCGCTTCGGAGGAAGAGGCTTTCAGGAACGAAGCGACGAACCAGACGGCTTCGACGCCCGCAGCGGCACACGCGGCCGGCTCGCCTTCGAAGCCAACGCCGGATGCGACACCCGCCGCGACGCCCGAAGCGAAGGATGAAGCCGCCGCGGCGGACGAGGCCGGTTCGTACTCGGTGCAGGTCGGCGCGTTCGCCGAAGTGTCGCAGGCGAACGAGCAGGTTTCGCGCCTGAGGGCGGCGGGGTTCGAGGCGCGCGTGGTCGAGTCGGGAGAGGCGACGCGGTTCCGCTTTCAGGTGCGCAGCGGGCTCTACGCAACGCGGGAGGAGGCCGCGCGGCTGGCCTCCGACCTGCGCGCGCGCGGCGTCGCGGGCGAGACAGTCATCATCGAGCCGTCAAGATAAGAGGACTAAGCGACGAAGACGCGCTTGCCGTTCTGCTGCGGGTTGAGGGCGGGGGCGGGCGCGGTGAGCGCGCCGTAGGTCTCGGCGATGATCTTCTCGGCACCGTCGGCGTTGACGGGCTTGGAGAAGAAGTAGCCCTGCCCGTTCTCGCACCCGAGCTTCTGGAGAATCACGAGCTGCTCGTTCGTCTCGACGCCCTCGGCCACCACGTCCATCCCGAGGTTCTGCGCGAGCACGACGATGGTGCGGACGATCTCGACGTTCTCGTTATTCTCCGACATGCGTGTGACGAACGAGCGGTCGATCTTCAAAGTATCAATCGGGAAGCGATGCAGATAGCTCAGAGAAGAGTAGCCCGTCCCGAAGTCGTCGATGGCTAGTTTGACGCCGAGCCCGCGGAGTTGGCGTAGCATGTCGGTGGCCGTCTCGATGTTCTCCATGACGACCGACTCGGTGATTTCAAGTTTCACCGACTGCGGCTTGACGCCCGTCTCCTGGAGGATCATGGCGAAGGTACTGATGAGCATCTCCTGGCTGAACTGCTTGCTCGACAAATTGACCGTGATGAAGAGCGGCTGTTCGAGCGGGAACATCCGCTGCCAGCCGTTCATCTGCCGGCACGCCTCGCGCATGACCCACTCGCCGAGCGGGACGATCATGCCGGTCTCTTCAGCCACAGGGATGAAGTCCATCGGCGAGATGAAGCCGCGCTCCGGGTGCTGCCAGCGCACCAGCGCCTCGAAGCCGCGGAGACGGAAGTTGTCGAGCGCGACGATGGGCTGGTAGTGGAGGATAAACTCCTCGCGCTCCAAAGCGCGCCGCATGTCGGTCTCCATCTGGAGGAGGTTGATGGCGCGCGCGTGCATCGCCTTGTCGAAGATTTCGTAGCGCGCCTTGCCCGCCGACTTGGCGCGGTACATCGCCGTGTCGGCGTCGCGCAGGATGTCCTCGGCGCGCTCGTAGCCCGTGGCCGACGGCGCGATGCCCATGCTGACGGTGGTGAAGACCTCGCGGCCGCTCAAGGTGAAGGGGACTGAAAGCTCCTTCTGGATGCGCTCGGCGACCTGAACGGACTCGGTATCGTCGGTGATGTCCTCGACGAGGACGGTGAACTCATCGCCGCCCAATCTAGCGACCGTGTCGCCCGGGCGGAGGTTCTTCTTGAGGCGGTCGGCGATGCCGACGAGGAGCTGGTCGCCGATGGTGTGACCCAAGCTGTCGTTGATGACCTTGAAGCGGTCGAGGTCGAGATAGAGGACGGCGAAACGGGTCTGCACGTTGCGGCGCGAGCGCGCGATGGCGAGCTTGAGGTGATCCATGAAGAGCGCGCGGTTCGGCAGTCCCGTCAGCGCGTCGTGGAAGGCGTCGTGGTGGAGCTGCTGCTCGGCCAGCTTGCGGTCGGTGATGTCTTGAATCTGGAAGATGAGGTGGACGCTCTTCGAGTACTGATCGCGCACGAGCGAGACGCTCCAATGCACCCAGACCTCGTGCCCGGACTTGTGTATGTAGCGCTTCTCCATCTGCGACGCCGCCACCTTGCCCTTGAGCAACTGGCCGATGTTGGAGAGCGCCGTCGGCAGGTCGTCGGGATGCGTGACGGAGAGGAAGTCTGTGAGCAGCAACTCCTCCTCGGTGTAGCCGAGAATCTGACACAGGGAGCGATTGACCTGAAGCCAGCGCCCCTCGGTCGAGACGAGCGCCATGCCGATGGCCGCATAGTCGAAGGCCGAGCGGAAGCGGTCACCTTCCGAGACCTTGTGCTGCGGAGCCTCGGCGGCAGCCGCCTCGCGTCCGTTGCCGTTGAGCTTCGCGTGCAGCACCGTCGCCAACAGGCACGCGACCGCGCCGGCCGCGACCGAAATCTCCACCCCGGCGAAGCGCACGCCCAGGGCGGCAGCGAACGCAGCCGCCAGCGCCGCGGCGTTCCCCACCACCTGCCAGAAGAAGAGCCGCGCGCCGTCCTGCCACGCCGAGAGGTTCATGCGGTACGACCCGCCGAAGGCCGCGACCCCCGCGTTGCATAAGGAGAGCACGAGCACCGCCGCGCACGCGCCGTTGAGCGTGGCCGGCGCGGGCCAGACTTCGGCCAGACCGTTGAGCGGCCCCGCAGCCAGCCTGAGCGTCCAGACGGCGAGCGTCGCCGCGACCGCCGCCGAGGCCGAGCGGAAGCCGACCGCCCACCAGCCGCGCGACTCGGGGAGCGCGCAGCAGAACGCGACCAGCGCCGCCAGGATAACCGCGACCTCGCCTTCGAAGAGCAGCATCGAGAGGAAGACGAACCCTTCAGCGAAGGGGAAGTGCCAGCCGCTCGACGGGCGCGCGTCGTAGCGCGCAGAGACCTGCACGGCCAGCAGCGCGAGCAGCAGGACGGGGAAGCCGAGCTGCGCGAACGGCAGCCCGAACGCCGCCAGAAGCAGCGCGACCCCGCCCACGGCGGCAACCGCGTTGACGAACTGCTGTGGAAAACGCTGCCCTTCGTTGATCTCTATGGTCATGACTGTAAGAGGGATTCCCGTCTGTTCTTAGAGAAGGTGGTCCTTCGTCTGTGGCCGCGCGGGGGCGACGCGGCTACGGCCGTCTGAAGTCAAATACGGTGCCAGAAGCGGGCCGCGGCACTCTCCTTAAATTACTAAGCAAAAAGCCATTTAGGTCGGAAGCGACTCTGTGCGGCGGGTCAGTCTTCGGTCACAGTGACGCGCGGTGCGAGCAATCTGACGGCTCTCTCTTCAACTCCGGTTCAGACGGCTGTAGTGGCGTGAGTCGGCGGCAAGTGGCTGCGGAAGCATCCGCACGGGCGCGGAACACCCGAAAATTATCCTAGCACACGGGTTGCGGGTTTGAGGAGATGTTTTTTTGGCTAACGGATACCGGCTGTCGTCTGCCATGCGTAGTAGAGGCCGAACAGGACGCTGGCGGCGCCTGCGAGCAGGCGGACGGGAGTGTCTATGCGGCGGAAGCGTTGGGCGGTGAGGACGAAGGGCAGGCTGATGAGCGTGCTCATCAGGAGCATCCCGCCGATGGAGCCGACGCCGAAGAGGAGCAGGTAGGCGAACCCGAGCAGCCTCGACCCGACGCGCAGAACGTCCGTGAGCACGAAGAGCGTCAGCGCGGCCGACCCCGCCAGCCCGTGCACCGCCCCGACCGCCACGGGGCGCCAGCCCCAGAGCCCTCGGTGCCACGTGTGCGAGACCGTCTGCCCGGCCGCGGCAGCGTGCGCGTCGCGCGAGCCGTGGAAGTGCAGGTGCGTGTGCGTCTGTCCACCATGCGTGTGCGCGTGGACGTGCACGTCCCGCCGCCCGCGCAGTACGAGGTAGAGGATGCGTGTGCCGAGCAGCACGATCATCAGCGCGACCAAAAGTTCGAGCGCCGTCGCGACGCCCTCGGGCACGCGGACGCGCAGCGCGATCAGCAGGGCGCCCGCGGCGAAGAGCGACGCGGTATGCCCGAGCCCCCACAACGCACCGACCGCCGCCGCGCGCCAGACCGAGCGGTGTTCGCTGATGATGGTCGAGACGGCGACGAGGTGGTCGGCCTCGGTCGCGTGCTTGAGCCCGAGGACGAAGCCGAGCCCAAGAAGGGGGAGGGCTGAATCCATGCCGACATCTTATACCCTGTCCAACCCAAAGTAAGTACGGTCAGCCTCAAAGCACGAGACTGAGAAACTTCCAAAGTGACCGCCCGGCGGCTTGAGCCTGACCAAACCGACTGACCGTACGCTTCAGTTCAAAACGCAATCTCCCTGCAAAAACAGCGATTTGAGCAGGCAAGTGCTCGGGTACAGGCGTTGCAAAAGTTCGGGCTGCGGACGGCACTTTCTATCTTCATGCGGTAAGCGGTAGGCAGATGGCAGTAGGCAGTTAAGGCAGGAAGCCTTTACGAACCGGGTCTCAACGAGACGGGGCAGCGAGATTAACGACTCGCCGCCCCGATTCCTTTGCTCTCTTTCGCTTCCTGCTAACTGCCTACTGCCATCTGCTCTCCTTCGGCCAGTGGGCGCGGCGGAGTGTTCGGGCTCCGCCGCGCCCTTCCGCGGGTCAGGCGGTCGGCTCGGGGGAACTCGTGGCGGCGTTGACGACGGCGGCGGCACGCACGGCGCCGTTGCTGGCGGGCGTCGGCTGCGCGGGCTTTGCCACAGGCGGCTTGGGCTGTGTCGCGGCAGCGGTGGCAGTGGGTCGCGGCGCTTCGACCTTCGGCGCCCTGACCGGCTCGGTCTTGGGCTGCGTCTGCATGCGACAACTCCCCTCGAAGACGGCGCCGTCTTCGATGACGAGGGCAGGCGTCTGGATGTTGCCGTTCACGCGCGCAGAGCGGCCGAACTCGACGCGGCCGGTGGCGGTGATGTCGCCGTTGACGGTGCCGTTGATCTTGGCGGTGGCGACCTCGATGTCCGCCTCGACCACGCCACCCGCGCTCACGATGAGCGAGCCCTTCTCAGAGCGCACGCGGCCCGTGAAGCGGCCGTCGATGCGGAGCATGCCCTTGAACTCCGCGTCGCCGGAGACGACCGTGCCCGCGCCGACGAAGCCGCTGACGACCCCATCGCGCAGGTCGCGCGCCAGCGCCTCTGACTCCGTGACCGCGCGCGGCGCGGACGGAGTCGCGGCGGCGGCCGGCTGCGCGGGGCGTGCGGGCTGCTCGTAACTGTTCGCCGCGGGCTGCGTTTGATAGGGGTAAGTTTGTGCGGGCGGGGCTTGCTGCGGCTGCGCTTGGGCAGGCGGGGCTTCCGCGGCCCGGGGGTCGTTGGACTCGACTTTAGGGGAACGTCCCATTCTCAACATCTAGATTATTCCTCCATCCAAAGGGGTCGGTTCTCGGCGCGCCTCCGGCGCGTGCGTGTTGCGCGGCGGGCGTCGAGCCACGCGGCGCGGCACACACGTTGGGCCGTAACGGCGTCGGATTTGACTGTTAAGAGAGCTGCAAAACGAGGCAAGAGCACTCGGGAAGAGCAGGTCAATCATATGCCCCGTGCGCGCCTCCTTCGTTGCGAAGAGATTATCTTTCGGTTGCGGCACGCGCGGGTTATGATTCCCACGACCCGTTGTTAAAAAAACGAAGGTGGTGCTTCACTTGAACGTCATCGAGACGGCGCGGCTCAACTTGCGCGAGATGTCTGAGGTGGACGCGGCGTTCGTCCTCGAAGTCTTAAACGACCCGGGTTTCATTCGCTTCGTCGGCGACCGCGGCGTGCGGACGTTGGAGGATGCCGCACGTTACATAGACGAGCGGTTCGCCGAGAGCTACAGGCAGCACAGCTTCGGACTCTGGCTGGTCGAGACGAAGGACGAGAAGGTGCCTGTGGGTATGTGCGGGCTTTTGAAGCGGAAGGAGTTGAACGTCGTCGAAGTCGGCTACGCCTTCCTTCCGACGTTCCGCGGGAAGGGCTACGCGTTCGAGGCGGCCGAGGCCGCGCTGCGCCACGCGCGCGACGTGCTCGGACTGCCAAGCCTCTACGCCGTCGTGAATCCCGACAATGCCGTCTCTATCCGCGTGCTCGAAAAACTCGGCATGAAGTTTGAGCGTGCAGTCAGGCTCACGGGCGAAGAGTCGGATATCAGCCTCTTCTCGACCGACCTTTAGAGCGAACGCGCGGCGCGCGACGACCCGGAGGCTTTCATGTTCGAGGTCAGAATCCTCAGGGGCCGGAAGGTGTTCGACGCCGGACTCGTCGAGCGCATCGTCGAGTTCGACAAACGGAATATGCTTGTCCCGGCGCGATTAGCATGGCTAATGCGCGCGATTGAAATAAGTACGGCGAGACATAACATCTTTGACACATGCGGTTCGTACGATACTTAAGGCGGGGCGATCTGTTTCCCGCGAGTGTTATCGAACAGGGATTGTGTAAGGAGAAAGTTATGTCATCCAAAATCGAGTTTCGCCGTATAGCGAGCGAGTTACTTTCGAACTATCTGAAGCACCAGAGCTGGAAGGCGCACGAAGGATTGTTCATGCCTTTGTCGTTCGAGTCGGAGAGGCCCGCGGCGTCCGTCGCCGTCGAGCAGAGCGCGCGCCGCCTGAGGCGTTCGTTGCGGCAGTTGGCCGGCGTCGAGCTGTCGTCGTCCGAGGCGCGCGCCGTGTGGCCGAGCGTGCTGGAACACAAGTGGTATCTGGGCGAGCGGCTCGGGCGCGACGTGGGCCTGCGTGTCGCGGCCGTGGATTACTTCGAGAACATTCACCCGGCCGCGCGCCGCACGTCAGCGCGCGCACACAGCGGCGGACTCCCGCCGCGCCTGCCGATGATGATGCCCCTCGGGCAGAGGTCTTAAGGCAGTTGTTCTAACTGCCGGACGGAGTTAACCACCGCAGACACGGAGGCACGGCTTACAGACAAAAGTCATCAAGCCGTGCCTCCGTATCTGCGGTGGTTACTACCTTCTTATTGACATCCAACTGAAGACGGCAGCCGGACGGTCTCGGAAAAAAGTTCTTGTGCCCGGCGGCGTGCGGATGCTAAGTTCGATGTGGCTCTCGCCGGGATGGTCGTCTCTGACCCGCCCGCTTCTCCGTCCGAAAGGCCGCCAGGCCGCTCTACCTTAGCCCTCCAAGCCGCAACGGCCGCGCCGAGCAAGCGTCCCCTTTCAAACAAGCTGGAACCAGTCTGTACCATCTCCCTTCTGAAGGAGGTTGCCCCATGCAGCCCCATCTCCTTTCGATCCTGGAGAGTATCAAGTACGACGGCACACGTGAGGTCGTCCGCACCGTCTTCGAAGACCTCAGGCGCCTCCTCGGCTACCTTGACGGCGTGAGAGAGGCCGTCGCCGACGGGACAGCCGACCAGGCGCACTTCATCTTCGAGGCCGTGCGCTGCGAGGCGCTGGCGACGGCCGGCGGCCTCGACTACTTCTGCGCCTGCCTCGAAGCGCCCGACGCCCTCTCCGAAGAGTTGGAGCGGACGAGCTTCGCCGTGCGCCACGAGCTGCGCGCCGTCTTCGAGCGTATGCTGCCCGCCGCGCAGGCCGCCGTGAACGCCGTCGAGGCCCGCACGCTCCTCTCCGAAGCGCACGACCTCCTGCGCAACTGCTTCGAGCAGTCCACGGTCTCGCTCGCGCGCACGTTCCGCGCCGACGTGGACGCCGCCGATATCTTCGAGGACATCCGCACCAAGCGCGACAACTCTCTGCGCCTCTACGAAGACCTCGACGCACTCCTGCGCAGCGCGCGCTATGCCGAGTGGCACGACGGCGCGGAGGCGCTCGTCAACTTCGCCGAGCGGCTCGAACTCTTCCGCGCCGGAAGCATGCGCCACCTCATGCAGAAGGATCAGGAGACCTGCCGCGACTTCATCGACGGCCTCACCCTGCCCATGCTCAGCAACCGCCGGTCGCTGCGGCTCTACATGCACCGCTTCACCTGCTACCTCGAAATCCTCCTCAAGCACGTCTCGATGCGCTCCGTCCTCGCCGAGACCGCGCTGAGCGCCGCCGCTTGAACGAACAACAGCCCTAACAGTGACAGTCCACGGCCACGACCACGCAGTTCGCGTAGCGACTTAACAACGACCTGACCTCCGCCGCCCACACGGCCGCGCCCTTCCGCTCGCAGTCGAGCCACGCGCCCTCCGGCGTGACGACCGCATACGGCACGAGCCCCTTCGGCACCTCCGACACCGGGCGGATGTTGTCCGCATCTTGCAACACGTCTAACCCGTACCGCTCCTGAAACTCGGCCGGCGTCAGGTTATATTCCGGCTTCGCCCCGAACAACTGCCCATCGTAACGCCCGCCGATCACATACCCGTCGCACTTCGCCCGCGCGTCGCCGGACGAGTACACGCCGTCGGGCGCGAAGTACGGCCCCATCAGCGCGCCCACCCTCCGCACGACATCCGCGTCCTCGCGGCCGATCAACACAAAAGTTAAAAAATGACTCATGGCTCTGCCTTGTCCTTCACTCTCAAAAACGAGAGGGACAGCTTTGCTGCTGTCCCTCTCGTTTTTTATTGATGAGCCGAGCAGGACTCGAACCTGCGACCCGCTGGTTAAAAGCCAGCTGCTCTACCAACTGAGCTATCGGCCCGTGCGTGGGTGATTATAGAGACCGGCTTTCGATTATTCAAACTTACTCCGCTGGGGCGTCGGGCGGTTGTTCGCGGTGGTGGCGCATGAGGGCGCGGAGGGTGGCGGAGTCCTGGTCGGTGAGGCCGGAGAATTCGACGCCGAAGCCCACTTCGCGGAGGTAGTAGAGGACTTCGCCGCGCACCTCCCACCAGTCGCGCTCGGGCAGGGGGATGCGGATGTGGATCGTCTTGCCGAAGAGCGGCTGGATGGCTTCGGTCTGAAGCAGGCAGCCGCCGCGACTGAGGGACGTGATCTTGCCGTGGTGCTCGTAACGCGGCGTGAGCCCCCACTCGACGGGGAGTTCCGCCGCCACGCGTACGACTTTTCTGCGCCCTTGCCTCAACGTGGACGCGCCCTCACTTTCAGGATTCGAGCCAGCGCGCGAGCGCCGAGTCGCGGACGAGGATGGTCTGGGTACGCTCGGGGCCGGTCGAGACGAGCCCGACAGGGACGCCGATCTGCGCGGAGATGAACTCGACGTAGTCGCGCGCGGCCGTGGGCAGTTCGTCCAACTCCGTGACGCCCTCGGTCGAGGTGCGCCAGCCGGGCAGCGTCTCATAGACGGGCTCGACCTCGCGCAACTCCTGCGAGACGGCGGGGAAGGACTCGCACTCGACGCCGCCCCTGCGGTAGCCGACGCAGACCTTGATCTCGTCGAGCGCATCGAGGATGTCAAGCTTGGTCAGCGCCACCGTGTCAAAGCCGTTAATCTCGGCCGCGTAGCGCGTGGCGAAGGCGTCGAACCAGCCGCAGCGTCTCGGCCTTCCGGTGGAGACGCCGTACTCGTGGCCGCGCTCGCGGATGAGTTGGCCAATCGCCTCCTCGCCTTCGAGCATCTCGGTCGGGAAGGGGCCTTCGCCGACGCGCGTCGAGTAGGTGCGGACGATGCCGAGCACGCCGCCTATCTTCTGCGGCGCGAGCCCCAGCCCCGCGCAGACGCCGCCCGAGGTCGTGTTCGAAGAGGTGACGAAGGGATACGTGCCGTGGTCAACGTCGAGGAGCGTGGCCTGCGCGCCCTCGACGAGGACGCTCTGGCCCTCGCGAACGGCGCGGTTGATGAAGTGCGTGGTGTCGGTGACGAACGCCTGCATACGCTCGGCGAGTGGGGCGATCTCTTTGAAGACCTCGTCGGGCTTAAGCTCGGTGCCGCGGTACTCGCGGATGATGAGGTTGGCGTCCGCGATGTTGCGCTCGATGCGCGAGCGCAGCACTTCGGGGTTCATCGCGTCGGCGACGCGGATGCCGCGCCGTCCCGCCTTGTCCTCATAGGCGGGGCCGATGCCGCGCAGGGTCGTGCCGACCTTCTCGTTCCCCAAACGCTCCTCGGACGTGTGGTCGAGGGCGCGGTGGTAGGGAAGTATCAGGTGCGCGCGGGTGCTGACCTTGACGCGGTCGGGCGTGACGGAGAGCCCCTGCGCGGTGAGGCGGTCGGCCTCGGCGAAGAAGGCGATGGGGTCGATGACCATGCCGTTGCCGAGCACGCACGTCTTACCCGGGTGGATGATGCCCGAGGGGATGAGGTGCAGCGCGTAAGACTTGTCGCCGACCTTCACCGAGTGCCCGGCGTTGTGGCCGCCCTGGTAGCGCGCGACCACGTCGAAACGCTCGGCCATCAGGTCAACGATCTTGCCCTTACCCTCGTCGCCCCACTGGGCGCCAATAACTACGATGACTTTTGCCATAGGAGTTCAGGAGTCAGGAGTCAGGGGTCAGAAGGAAGAGCGAAGCATTCTGTCTTCTGACCCCTGACTCCTGACTACCTTCTAGCTAGCTCTTTCCAGCTTGATCGGCTTCTCGATGAAGTAGAAGCTGCACGTGCCGCGCACCTCCGCGAGGTCGCGTTGGTCGATGGGGAAGAGGCGGCACTGCGAGGGGCGGTCTTCGTAGATGCCGCAGGTCGTCGTGCCGTCGCCGTGCTTCTTGAGGAAGGGGCACTTGAAGAGTATCTCGCAGCAGGCGCCGCAGCGGTTGCAGTCGCCGCGGCGGAGTGCGAGCGCCTCGATGACCTCGTCCTTCTTGAAGCGGATGCGGACGAAGCGGCGGAGCTTGCCGTGCGCCTGGCGGGCGCGAAACTTGGCGTCCGCGACGGCCTCGGCGCGCTTCGCCGCGAGCCGTCCCTCGAAGGAACGGCGCTGCCGTGCGGCGCGGCTGGCTGCTGTGGGTCTCATTACTCGCGGCTGACTAGTCGAGAACGCGCGGGCGGCGCCTGCGTCCCTCCCCGGAAGGTTGGTACGCAGGCGCCGCCCCTCAGGTTCAGGCGCTGGCCGCGCCGCTCTGGACGTGCTTGTCGATCATGCGCGAGATGGCCTCCTTCGAGGTCGCCCCGACGACGCGCTCCTCCTCCTTGCCGTTCTTGAAGAGGATGAGGGTCGGGATGCCCTTGATGCCGTAGCGCTGCGAGACCTGCGGGTTGTCGTCCACGTTGAGCTTGACGACCGAGGCCGCACCCTGGAAGTTCTGCGCGACGGCCTCGACCGTCGGCGCCAGCATCCGGCACGGCGCGCACCACGGCGCCCAGAAGTCTACCAGCACGGGCTTGTCTGAATTGAGCACATCCGACTCGAAGTTGCTGTCGCTCACTTCCTTGACATGTTCACTCATGAGTTCAAATCTCCTTAGACTACTTTATCTGCTGCCGACTGAAATCTCGCGTCCTACAGGTCGAACAGCGCGTGGTAGAGCCTGACGTACTTGCGCGCCGCCGCGCCCCAGGAGTTGTCCACCAGCATCCCGTTCGACTGTATACGGCGCCACGCGTCCTTCCGCGTGTACCAGTAGAGCGCCTCGCGCACCTTGTCGAGAAGCGCCTGCGCGTTGTAGGGGACGAACTTAAAGCCCGTGCCCGTCCCCGTCTCGGGGTTGAACTGCTCGACCGTGTCGTCCAGACCCCCGGTCGCGCGCACGACGGGCACCGTGCCGTAGCGCATCGAGTACATCTGGTTCAACCCGCACGGCTCGAAGAGCGACGGCATCAGAAAGATGTCGGCGCCGGCCTCGATCTGGTGCGCCAGCGGCTCGTTGAAGCCGCGGTAGATGCCGACCCGGTTCGGGGCGCTGTCCTTGAGCCACTGGAAGAAGCTCTCGTACTCGCGCTCACCCGAGCCGAGCGAGACGAAGAACGCGCCGTCCTCAATCATCCGCCACGCGACCTGCTTGATTAAGTCGAAACCCTTCTGCGTGACCAGACGCGAGATGGAGGCGATGATGGGCCTGCCCAACTCCTCCGGCAAGCCGAAACGGCGCAGCAGCTCCAGCTTACACTCGCTCTTCCCCGAAAGGTCTTCCGCCGTGTAGTGCGCCGGCAGGTGCGGGTCGGTCGCAGGGTCCCACACGTCGTAGTCCACGCCGTTGGTGATGCCGAGGAGGCGGTCTCGCCGCTGCCGCATCAGCCAGTCGAGCCCGTGTCCCTGCTCGTGCCCCTGTATCTCGAACGAGTAGCGCGGGCTCACCGTCGAGATGGCATCGCACGTCATCAAGCCCGCCTTCAAAGACGACGCCACGCCGTTCGACATGAAGACGTTCGATTCTTCGCCGCCGCGGAAGCCCAGACGGTACAAATCATTCGGGTCGAACAACCCCTGATACGCGAGGTTGTGAATCGACATCAGCGTCCGCGTCTGCCCGAGGAACCCGCCCCACGGCCGCCCCGCCCAGACCCATGTGGCCGCGAACCCGCACGGCCAGTCGTTGCCGTGCAGAACGTCCGGCGCCGGCCCCAGACGCCCGAGGAGCGCGAGCGCCGCGCGGCTGAAGAAGGCAAAACGGTAGTGGTCGTCCGAGAGGCCGTAGACCCTGCCGCGCGCGAAGAACTCCGGCGCGTCGATGAGGAAGGCCGGCGCCCCCGCCGCGTAAGAGAGGTAGACCGAGACCGTGCGGCGCCCGCCGAGCCAGTCCACTTCGAGATTGTCAAAGACCCTCTGCTCCAGCAGCCCGCGGTCGGTCGTGTCGTAGAGCGGGTGGATGAGCGTGGCGTCCACGCCTTCGGCCACGAGCGCCTTCGGGAGCGCACCGGCCACGTCTCCAAGCCCGCCAGTCTTGGCGAAAGGCACGGCCTCGGATGAGAGAAACGCGACGCGCACTTATCCCTTTAACTACACCGCGCCCCACAGCAGGCACGAGTCCTTTACAACAAACTTAACTGCTAAATCAGGGGATAATATCGCGAAGCCGCGTCGGGTTTGTCAAGAAAGGGGCTGGTAAATAGTAAATGGTAAATGGTGAATGGGAAGCCCCAAACCACCATTTACCATTTACTATTTACTATTCACTAGGTCTGCATCGAGGCGAGGAAGTCGCCGTTGTTCTTGGTCTTGCCGAGGCGCTCCAAGACGACCTCCATCTGCTCGACGGGCGAGAGGGGGTTGAGGACGCGGCGCATAACCCAGATGCGGTTGAGGTCTTCCTTCGAGATGAGCAGCTCCTCCTTACGCGTGCCCGACCGCTGAAGGTCGATGGCCGGGAAGAGGCGCTTGTCGGAGAGGCGACGGTCGAGGTGAATCTCGCTGTTACCCGTGCCCTTGAACTCCTCGAAGATGACATCGTCCATGCGCGAGCCGGTGTCGATGAGCGCCGTCGCGATGATGGTGAGCGAGCCGCCCTCCTCAATGTTGCGCGCGGCGCCGAAGAAGCGCTTCGGGCGCTGCAAGGCGTTGGCGTCGATACCGCCCGAGAGAATCTTGCCCGACGGCGGGACGACGGCGTTGTGCGCGCGCGCGAGGCGCGTCAAGCTGTCGAGCAGGATGACCACGTCGCGCTTGTGCTCGACTAGGCGCTTGGCCTTCTCGATGACCATGTCGGCGACCTGCACGTGGCGGGTCGGCGGCTCGTCGAAGGTCGAGGAGATGACCTCGCCCTGCACCGAGCGCTGCATGTCGGTGACCTCCTCGGGGCGCTCGTCGATGAGTAGAACGATGAGCGTCACCTCGGGGTGGTTCTGCGAGATGGAGTTGGCGATGGCCTGAAGCATCATCGTCTTGCCCGTGCGGGGCGGCGCGACGATGAGGCCGCGCTGGCCCTTCCCCAGCGGCGTGACGAGGTCTACGACGCGGCCGACGATGTTCTCGCCCGCGGTCTCCATCCGGAGCTGCTCGTCCGGGTAGAGCGGCGTCAGGTTGTCGAAGAAGACCTTGTCGCGCGACTCGCCGGGCGCCTCGAAGTTGATGGCCTCGACCTTGATGAGCGCGAAGTATCGCTCGCCCTCCTTGGGCGGCCGAATCTGGCCCGAGACGGTGTCGCCGGTGCGCAGGTCGAACTTGCGTATCTGCGATGGCGAGACGTAGATGTCGTCGGGGCCGGGCAGGTAGTTGTATTCGGGCGCGCGCAGGAAGCCGAAGCCGTCGGGCAGGGTTTCGAGCACGCCCTCGGAGAAGATGAGGCCGCTCTTCTCGGTCTGCGCGGCGAGAACTTTGAAGATCAGCTCCTGCTTGCGCATCCCCGTCGCGCCGGGCACGTCGAGGTCTTTGGCGATCTGCGTCAGCTTGGAGATGGACATCTCCTTGAGCGTGGCGAGGTTGAAAGTGCCGCCTTCGCCGCTGAAGTTGATAGTCTCCTCGGCGGCCTCGTCCACCTCGGGCAGGTCGATGTCGGGCATCGGCTCGACGGCGGCGGCGGCCTTGTTGCCGGTGTCCCTGTCGGACGCGCCGTTGGCACTGACCCTGCTGCTTGTGCGTGTGCGTGTTGTGCGTTCTCGTGACATCTCGATTTGTTCTCTTCGTCGCGCCCGCCCTGTAGTGCTCGGGCGCGCTCTCTAATCCGCGACGCGCGTCCGTGCTGCAAAAAAAGAGCCGGCGCCGTGCGGCGTTGCCTTTAGAATCTGGTCAAAATTATTGCCGATTGTGTGTCGGGAATGAATACTATCGATGCCCCCCGCGGGGGGCGCGCTTGAGGTGCGCGGCCTCTGTCTTCCAAATGGGTTCGCGGGAATTCCGTGCGCCGTTTGGATGCCCGGCCGTCCCGCGCGGTTGCGCCAACCCTTCCGCCCGATTCAACACTCAAGAGGGGGATTGTTGTGAGGCGGCCAATGCCTCTTCGATGGCGCGCCAGACGCGTTCGCGCCCGTGCCCGGTGGTGGAGGAGTACGCAATCAACTCCCCGCTGGTGCCACGTCCCACGGCGTCCAGCACTTTACGGGCGCGCGCGAGGTTTTTTTGCGACTCGTTGTGCGAGAGCTTATCAGATTTGGTGGCGACCGTCAGGAACGGCTTACCGTTCGCGAGTAGCCATTCGCGGAGCTGCAAATCCAATGTCGTGGGTTCGTGGCGCGAGTCTACGATGTGAATTGATAGCACAAGCGAGTCGCGCTTGGCAAGGTAATCGGCGACCAACTGCCCCCAGGATTCGCGCACCTCGCGCGGCACACGTGCGAAACCGTAGCCTGGCAAATCCACGTAGTAGAAGCGTTCATTAATCAGGAAGAAGTTGAGCGACTGCGTACGCCCCGGCGTCGAGGAGGTGCGCGCCAGACCTTTGACCCCGAGCATGGAGTTAATCATGCTCGACTTGCCCACGTTCGAGCGTCCCATGAAGGCCACCTCCGGCCTACGGTCGCGCGGCCACTGCGACTCCTCGAACGCGCTCTTGACGAACTTCGTGCTCGTGACTTTCATTTCATGAAAGTCCGTGAACCGTAAACCGTAAACCGTGACAAGAAGAAGACGGGTTTTATCTCGTCACGGTTTACGGTTTACGGTTCACGGCTCTTACGCGTTCGCGGCGTCGGCCTCCGTCTGCTCGGCAGCGGCGGCGGCGCGCGCCTGTGCGATGGCCTTCGACATGGCACGCGCGCGGGCGAGCCGCTCCTCGGCCTGGGGCATCGCCGTAACGGCCTGTTCCAGGTTGCGGAAGGCTCCGGGGTTGCCGTTGTTGGCGCGTATCTGTTCGAGGAAGGGCTGGAGCTTGGCGAAGACGAAGACCTGCTCGCCGTTCGCGTCGTTGAACATGTCGGCGTCGATGGCGCCGTGGTTGACGAAGGAGCAGGCCATGTCCCAGTAGGTCGTTACCATCCTGAGGTAGGCGCTGTGCTCGCTCATGACCGCGCGCTGGATGTCCTCGAAGCTCTCGGGGTTGAACGCAAAGAACCAGTTGCGCGCCTCGCGCATGACCGCCTCGCGGCGCAGGTCGTAGAGCTTGAGAATGAGTTCGGCGCTCTTGGCTTTATCTGTCATAAGGGTGTGTCTCCTCGGGAAGAGTCGGAAGTAGAGCGAAAGCTGCTGGCGAGTCTTAAGCGCGGAGCGGCCGAGAGCGCGCGGGGTTGCGTCACCGTCTGCCTTCGATGCTGCCTGCTGAATTGAGACGCCGGGAAAGGCGAACTTTACAGGCGAGGGCGCGGCGTGTCAACCGCCGTCGGACGAAGTTTATGCGCGGTCGTATGAAGCTAAAATGAATTAACCACATAGACACAAAGACACGGCTTTGAAGCGATACCTCATCAAGCCGTGTCTTTGTGTCTATGTGGTTAACTTCTCATGTCGCGCTCAGTCGGCGAGCGTCGGCGCGCTGCCGGCCGAGGGCTGCTCGGTCGTCCAGACGGGGGGCGCCGAGTCGGTCGCGCCGGCGTCGGTCGGGCACGCGTCTTCGAGCGCGAGCGACAAGACCTCGTCGATGGTCTCGACGAACTGAATCGTCATGTCGGCGCGCACCTCCTCGGGCACATCCTCCAAATCTTTCTCGTTGTCCTTTGGGATGAGCACCGTCGAGACGCCGACGCGGTGCGCCGCGAGCAGCTTCTCCTTGACGCCGCCGACGGGGAGCACCTTGCCGCGCAACGTGATCTCGCCCGTCATCGCCACGTCGCGGCGGACGGGGACACGCGCCAGCGCCGACGCCATCGCCGTCGCCAGCGTCACGCCGGCCGAAGGGCCGTCCTTCGGGATAGCGCCCTCGGGGATGTGGATGTGCAGGTCGCGCTTGCGGATGAATTCGAGGTTCATCCCCAGACGCTCCGCGCGCGACTTGATGCAGGTGAGCGCGGCCTGCGCCGACTCCTGCATCACCTCGCCGAGCTTGCCCGTCAGGGTCACGCCGCCGCGGCCGTTCGTGAGCGTCGCCTCGATCTGGAGGACTTCGCCGCCGACCTCCGTCCACGCTAAGCCGAGCGCCAACCCGACCTCTGATACGGCGGCCATGTCGGCTTGCCGGAAGCGGATGGGGCCGAGCATGTTGCGAACCGACTCGGGGCTAATGGTCATCTTGAACTCTTCGCCCTTCGCCTCGCCGACGAGCTTGCGCGCGACCTTGCGGCAGCACGAGCCGATCTCGCGCTCAAGGTTGCGGACGCCCGCCTCGCGCGTGTAGTGGCGGATGATTTCGAGAATGCCTTCGTCCGTGAACTCGACCTGCTCGGAGCGGAGCCCCGCGCCCTCGGCCTGCTTGCGGACGAGGTGGCGCTTGGCTATCTCAAGCTTCTCGCGCTCGGTGTAGCCCGAGAGGCGCAGAATCTCAAGACGGTCTTGCAGCGGCGGCGGGATCGTGTGCAGCACGTTCGCCGTCGCGATGAAGAAGACCTTCGAGAGGTCGTACTCCACGTCGAGGTAGTGATCCTGGAACGTCGAATTCTGCTCCGGGTCCAGGACTTCTAAGAGCGCCGCCGACGGGTCGCCGCGGAAGTCTGCGCCGAGCTTGTCCACCTCGTCGAGGAGGATGCAGGGGTTGACCGTCCCGGCCTTCTTCATCATCTGGATGATCTGGCCGGGCAGCGCGCCGATGTACGTGCGGCGGTGGCCGCGTATCTCCGCCTCGTCGCGCACGCCGCCCAGAGAGAGCCGGACGAACTTGCGCCCCGTCGCGCGCGCGATGGACTTGCCCAGAGAAGTCTTACCGACGCCCGGCGGGCCGACGAAGCAGAGGATGGAGCCCTTCGGGCTCTTCACCAACTGCCGGACGGCGAGGTGTTCGAGGATGCGGTCTTTAATCTTTTCGAGCCCGTGGTGGTCGTCATTCAAGACCTCCTCGGCCTTCGTGATGTCGCGTATCTCCTTCGACTTCTGCTTCCAGGGCACGCTCAGCAGCCAGTCGATGTATGTGCGCGAGACCGTCCCTTCGGCCGACATCGGCGGCATGGCTTCGAGGCGGTGCAGCTCTTGCAGAGCCTTCTCCTTCGCCTCGTCCGACATGCCGGCCTCTTCGATGCGCTTGCGCAACTCCTCCATCTCGGCCTTCTCGTCCTTGCGGCCAAGCTCCTTATGGATGGCCTTGATCTGCTCGTTGAGGTAGTACTCCTTCTGCGCCTTCTCCATCTGCCGCTTGACGCGCGCCTGGATGGTGCGGTCGAGCTGGCGCTTATCCACTTCGACTTCGAGCAGCTCGACGAGCCGCTGCAAACGCCCGTGCGTGGAGAAGATTTCGAGCAGCCCCTGCTTGTCCTCGACCGAGATTTTGAGCTGCGAGGCCAGTGCGTCCGCGAGGTGCGAGGGGTCGGTGTTACGCAGCGCCGTCTGCAAAGCGTCGGTCTGCATCTCGGGCGCGAGGCGGACGTGTTGCTCGACGAGTTGTCCGACTCTCTGCATCAGCGCGTCGATGCGCGGCCCCGTTTCGGACGCGGCCGGCGCGCGGCGGACGGTGGCCGTGAAGGCGCCGTTGTCATTCTCGACGCGGATGGTCGTGGCGCGCTCGCGCCCCTCGACGACGACCTTCGTCTGGCCGTTCTCCTGACGCTGCGCCTGAAGGATGCGTGCGACGGTGCCGACCGCGTAAATCTGGTCGGGGTTCGGCTCGTCGATGGAGGCGTCGTGCTGGGTGGCGAGGAAGATCGTGCGGTCGGTGGCGAGCGCGTCTTCGAGCGCGCGCACCGAGCCGGGCCGGCCGATCTTGAAGGCGACCTTGGTGAAAGGGAAGATCACGACATCGCGGATGGGCACCATCGGCAGCCGCACGATGTCGACGGGTGTGCGATCAGAATATTCTTCCATAACTCGAAAATGCTTCAGCCGAACCTTAGAGGGCATAAAGGGCGAGCTTCACGAGTCCGCTCGCCCCGCTCATCAGGGAATGATTTTAGAACATTTCGCGACCGCTCCGCCACTGGGCTGGAAAAATAAGCTTCAAGGCGGAAGCCTGACCGTGAGGGATGGTGTTACGGACTGGCATAAAAGTTAAGGAGGACGAGGAGCGACTGCCTCTCATCCTCCTTGAGTTTCGGATGCCCGATGCCCTCCCTCACGGTCGGGCTTCAGACAGCGTGTCGTCAGGCCGCTTCGTCCACGCCGGTGAGAATCTCGCCGGGGATGGCGCGGCGGCGCTCGACCATCTCACGCGTGATGGAGAACTCCTTGACGCGCTTCTGGCTGGGGAGCGTGTACATCGCGTCGAGCAGCAGCTCCTCCATAATCATCATCAGACCGCGCGCGCCGACCTTGCGCTCGACCGCCTGATGCGCGATGGCCTTCAGGGCGTCGTCGGTGAAGCGGAGCTTGACGTTGTCGTACTCAAACTTCTTCTGATACTGCTTGATGAGCGCGTTCTTCGGCTCGGTCAGAATCCGGATGAGCGCCGCCTCGTCTAACTCGTGCAGCGCGCCGGTGACGGGGAGGCGGCCGACGAACTCGGGAATGAGCCCGTACTTGACGAGGTCTTCAGGCTGCACCGACGAGAGCGCCTCGGAGTAGCGGTTGCTCGCGGACTTGACCTGCGCCTGGAAGCCGAGCGACTTGTTACGCATCCGCCGCTCGACGACCTTCTCCAGCCCGACGAAGGCGCCGCCGCAGATGAAGAGGATGTTGGTTGTATCGACGGGGAAGAACTCCTGATGCGGGTGCTTGCGTCCGCCCTGCGGCGGGACGTTGGCGACCGTGCCTTCGAGGATTTTCAGAAGCGCCTGCTGGACGCCCTCGCCCGACACGTCGCGCGTGATCGAAGGGTTCTCGTCCTTACGGCAAATCTTATCGACCTCGTCGATGTAGATGATGCCCTGCTGCGCGCGCTCCACGTCGCCGTTGGCGGCTTGCAGGAGCTTGAGGATGATGTTCTCGACATCCTCGCCGACGTAGCCCGCTTCGGTCAGCGTCGTCGCGTCTACGATGGTGAAGGGGACGGAGAGCATCCGCGCGAGCGTCTGCGCGAGCAGAGTCTTACCCGTGCCCGTCGGCCCGATGAGCAGGATGTTCGACTTCTGTATCTCGACATCACTACGCCGGCGCGCAAGCTCGATCCGCTTGTAGTGCTGGTAGACGGCGACGGCGAGACGCTTCTTCGTCTCCTCCTGCCCGATGACGTACTCATCGAGGAAGGACTTGATCTCGTTGGGCTTGGGGAGGGGCGGGCGGCTGGCGACGGCCTCGGCCTGCTGGTCGTCGGTGATGATCTCGTTGCAGATGTCGATGCACTCGTTGCAGATGTACACCGTGGGGCCAGCGATCAACTTCTTGACTTCGTTCTGCGACTTGCCGCAGAAGGAGCAGCGCAACGTGTCGTCAGTTCGGCGTACCATAATTGTTTCGAGGGCGGACTTACTTCTTCCTGTGTGATACCTGAGGGGTTCAGGGCTTCTGTCGCTGGTGCGACGCGCCGCAAGTCTTCTAGACGATTACGAGGGGGATGTCAACGCCCGGCGCGTCTGAACAGCGAGCCGGACTCCACATCCGTTAATGTATCACAGAACGGGCGCGGGCGCGCACCTGAGAACGTCGAGAGCGGAAGGCGTCGGCGCACGCGCGTGACGGCCGAGTTCGTGTCCGTTAAGTACAGCGGGCGGGAGACGGCGAGAGTCTCCCGCCCGCGCCTTTCGTCGAGAGTCCGCGCACGTGTGTTGGCGCGAGCCCGGCCAACGCCTATTGGCGGTGCGTGATGACCTCGTCGATGAGGCCGTACTCCTTGGCCTGCGTCGCCGACATGATGCGGTCGCGCTCCACGTCGCGCTCGACCTGATCGAAGGGCTGGCCCGTGTGCTTGGCGATGATGTTGGAGGTCAGCTCGCGCATGCGGATGATCTCCTCGGCCTGAATCTTGATGTCGCTGGCCTGTCCGCCGATGCCGCCCGCAATCGACGGCTGGTGGATGAGGATGCGCGAGTTGGGCAGCGCGAACCGCTTGCCCTTCGTGCCCGAGGTCAAGAGCAGCGCCCCCATCGACGCGCACTGGCCGAGGCAGATCGTCACCACGTCGGGGCGGATGAACTGCATCGTGTCGTAGATAGCCATGCCGGCCGTGATCGACCCGCCCGGGCTGTTGATGTAAAGGTTGATGTCCTTCTCCGGGTCTTCGGCCTCAAGGAAGAGCAACTGCGCGATGATGAGGTTCGCGACCGTGTCGTCAATCGGCGTGCCGAGGAAGACGATGTTGTCGCGCAGGAGGCGCGAGTAAACGTCCGAGTAGCGCTCGCCGCGCGGCGTCTGCTCGAAGACCGTCGGGTTAGGAATGTACTGACTCATCTTTGAACTCCCGTACTGCTTTTCTCTCAAAATAGAACCGGAGATTTGAAACTCCAAACTCGCATTTGAAATTTCAAATCTCCTGGTTTTGAACTTACGCTCCGGTCGCGGCCATGTTGGCTTAACTGCCCTCGGCCCCGGCCGCTTGCTCTTCGTCCGCTGCCTGTTCGGGCTGACCTTCGGCGGCCTCTTCTTCGCGCCACTCCTCTTCGCGCACCTGCGCGTGCTGAACGAGGAGGTCGAGCGCCTTGCGATTGCGCAATCTGTCGGCGATGCTACGTTCGCCCCCCTGCTTTGTCAAGGCGGCTCGCACCTGCTCAACCGACTGCCGCGAGCCCTCCGCAATCGACTCGATTTCGGCCTCGATCTCCTCCGGCGTGACCTCTATGTTTTCGGCCTCGGCCACGCGTTCCAGGAGCATCGAGCCGCGCACGTCGTCGCCCGCGCGGTCGCGGACGAGGTCGCGCATCGCCTCCCAGTTGATGTCCTGCGTGCGCGGGTCTGCGCCGCGCGAGATCATGTCGCGGATCATCGACTGGAGTATCTGATTCGCTTGATACGAGACGATGGTCTCGGGCACCTCGAAGCGGTGGCGCTCGATGAGCTGGCCGAGGACTTCGTCGCGCAGGCGATGTTCGGACTCGTGCTCGGCGCTCTTCGTCAAATTCTCGCGGACGCGCGCGCGCAGTTGCTCGACCGTCTCGACCTCCTCCTCGCCGAGGCTCTTGACCCAGTCGTCGTCGAGCGAGGGCACCTCCTTGCGGCGGACGGCCGTGACGGTGGCGGTGTACTCGATGGTCTTGCCCGCGAGCCCCTTCCGCTCTTCGCCCTCCTGCCTCTCGGCGCCGGGGCCGAAGTCGTCGGGGTACTTGACCGTGAAGGTCTTGACCTCGTCGGGCTGGACGCCGGTCAGGTTCTCGTTGAACTCTTCGAGCACGCCCTCGCTGCCGAGCACGATGTCCACGTCCGAGACGTTGACATCCTCGTCCTCGGGCGGGTCGAGGTAGCGACCCTGTATGTCCGCCGTGACGGTGTCGCCCTCCTGCGCGGCGCGGTCTTCGACGGGCTGGAGCGAGGCGGAGGCTTCGCGCAGGTTCTCGATGACGCGCTCAATCTCTTCGTCGGTGACGGGGCGCGTGCGGCGCGCGGCCTCTATCCCGCGGTACTCGCCCAGGTCGAGTTCGGGCATCACCTCGACGTGCGCGTGGAGCGTGATCGGCTCCTGACCCAGCTTGTCGAGGTTCTCGTTGTCGAGATGCACGTCGGGCTGGCCGATGACCTGAAGCCCGCTCTCGTCGATGGCCTGCTCGACGGCCTCGGGCACGAGCCGCTTGAGCACATCGCCCTGGATGTCCTTCTTATAGCGCGTCCGCACGACCGTAACGGGCGCGTGCCCCTTGCGGAAGCCGGGCACCGTCACGGCGCGCGCGTACTCCTGCGTCACACGGTCCAACTCCGCGCTCACGTCCGCGGCCTCGATCTCGATCTTAATCTCCTTGCGCGTCTGGGAGACTTCGCTGATTTCAGTCTTCATAAACACGAATCCCGCCGACCCTCTCCGGCTGCAAAGGCCACCGAGAGCACGGGCGTCCTTCCTTGATTAGATATTCCACGTTAACAAATGCCGGGGGCGGGACTCGAACCCGCACGCCTTTCGGCACGGGCTTCTAAGACCCGCGTGGCTGCCGTTACACCACCCCGGCGGCGTTCCGACGAATAGATGAGAGTAAAAGATAGACGGGTGAAAAGTCTAGCGGGTCACAGGTTGGGGCTGCGCGGGAACTTGAGGAAAGGGAGGCGGGTGCCGCGGACGATGATCTGATCGGCGCGGATGGCGGCGGGGGGCTCGAAGCCGTTGGCGCCGGCCGCGGCGATGATGTCGTCCTGATCGACGCCGTCGCCGCTGATGCCGATGGCGCCGACCAACTCGCCGTTCTTGTAGAGCGGCACGCTGCCCGGGAAGATTTGAATGCCATTCGGCACGTTCGGAATCGTCGTGCAGCGCACGTCCGCGCCGCCGACGGCCGCGAGCAGGTTCGTGCGGATGAGGTCGATTTGGAGCCCGTCGTTGAAGACGCTCCATTCCGTTATCTCGCGGCTGAAGGGGCCGGCCGGGTTCGGGTTCAGCCCGTCCGGGTAGAAGGGGCGCGCGAGCGCGCCGGCCGCGCGGTCTGAGAAGGCGATGGCGCCGTCGAGCCGGATGCCGTCGGCGGCGGCGCGGTCAACGTAGCTGCCGAAGCCCGCCGCGCGGAGCAGCGTCCCCGCGTTACGGTTCGAGAAGAAGGCCGCGGTGCGCGCCTTCTGCACGGACACGTCGAAGCCGAAGACCGGCGCGTCCGTCGTGCGGAAGATGCCGAGGACGTTGCCGTCAACGTCCACCACCGAAATGCTGACGCGCGCGGCGCTGCCCAGAGGTTGTCGAATCGCGGCGCGCGTGATGTCGGCCTGTTGCGCCGCCTGGTTGACGATGCGCTGCACGTCCGCGGCCGTCAGAGCGTTCGAGGACGGCGAAGTGCTTCCGACGAAGGGGAAGAAGCGCGTGTCGGCCGCGCCGTTCACGCCGCCCGTGGTTGCCGCGACGAACTCGGAGGGCTGCGCGGGGACGACCGGAGAGAGGAGCGTCCCTGAAAGAGATGCGAACGGCGTCGTCGCGGGGCGCGGCGCGTCCGCGTCCGTCACGTTCAGATAAGCGAGGCGCACGCCGCCCGCGATGATGTTGTCGCCGCGGATGAGGTCGGGCGGCTGGAAGCCTCGCTGCGCGGCGACGGCGATTAGCTCTTCAAACGGCTTGTCGAAGTCGGCCGGGTCTTTGTCTAAGGTGTAGAGCCCGTCGCCCTCGATGCCGACGCCGCCGACCGAGACGCCGTTCTTGTAGAGCGGCGCGCTGCCCGGGTCGGCCGAGAGTCCGAGCGGAAGCGCGGGACGCTTGATGTCGCTGCAAGGCAGTTGCGAGAACTGCACGCCGAAGAGCGGCCCCGAGGGTTGGAAGGCGGTTGCGGGCGGGAAGTGCTCCTGAATGATGAAGCTCGCCGTGCGCGTCGTGAACGCATTGCCCTGCGTGCTGAAGACGCTCGCCGTGCCCGCCTTCGAGACGGCCGCGAGCTGCGAAGGCACGTCGAGCCCTTCAAGTCCCTGACCGCTCATCCCGCCGCCGCTGATGCGCGTCGTCGTCGTCGCGCCCGTCATGCGAAAGACGCCGAGCGGGTTGCCTTCACGGTCTGTCACGGCGACCGTCACGTTGCGGTTCAGCGCCGCCGCGGCCGAGACAGCCTGCGCGATGACGGTCTGCACCTCCGCGGTCGAGAGGTTGCCGGCGGTGACGGGGTTGCTGTTCGGCGTCGGCGTCGGCGCGGGGACGGCGGGCGTCGGGATGGCGCCCGGGTCGTCGGGCGGGCCGCCGCCGATGTGGCCGAGCGCGACGCGCACGCGGTTGCTCGGCGCGCCTCGGTACTTGATGCGCACGAGCACGTCGCCCGCGTCCGCCGCGAGTTGGTCGTTAAGGCGGACGACGATTGAACTCATCCACTCCTGCCCGGGCACGGGGCCGACGTGCTCGACCGCGAGCGCGTATGTGCGGCGCGCGGCGTCCTCCGCGTCGGCCGTCACAGCCGTTGCATCCTCGTCCGGCGCGAGGTGCAGGTTCATGGCGAAGAGCATCAGGCGCGTGCGGTCGTCGGCGCCGAAGCGCACGGGCGCGGTCGGAGCGAAGGGCTCGGGCACGCGCGCCGAGGCTTCGAGCGCGACGGCGCGCGTCGAGCCCGCCTGGCTGACGAGCACAGGGCTGGCGGACTGCGCTGCGCTGCGCCGCGCGGGCGTCGAGAGCGCCGCACCGCAGGCGAGCAAGAATGCCGCGAGCAGCAGTGCACGTTTCGCGCTCGAAGTTTTGGAAGCTTTCATCGTCCGGAGTTAAAGGCGCGTTCCCGCCGCGTGGCCGAACAATGTATCACCTTGCGGCTTCGAGTCAAGATACTTTTCCTCGCCGCCGTCCGCAGGACAAGTGTCGTGTGACTTGAAAGATAAATTGTGTTGTCGGCCGGACGCGGCCGTGCTAAAAGAAAGCCACTCGCACGCGCGCCCCGTTTGATTCAGACGCAAAGATGTTCCCCTTAAGTTTAAGGATTCTGTTAACCGCCTGCGTCACAGTCCTTCTGTGCGCGCACGCACCCGTGGCCTTTGCGCAGGAGCGCGGGCATCTGGCGGGGCGCGTGCTCGACTCTCCGGGCACCATGCCGAAAGGCGTCGAGGGCGTCTCGGTCGTCGCCGTCAATCAGGTGAGCGCGCGCGCCTACCGCACGCGCACGAAGACGAACGGGACATACTCGCTCAGTCTGCCCGCGGGTGCGTACCGCGTTCGTCTGGAAGCGCCGTTCAAGGCGAGCTTCGACAGCAAGGTCAAGTACGGCTCCTTCGCCATCGCGCGCGGCGACGCGGTCGAGAACATAGGCGTCGAGCCGGGGCGCGACACGACGCTCGACATCGTCCTCGCGCCAAAGGAGGGGAGCCCCGCGTCGACCGCGCCGCCCGCGGGCAAGGGCGACGATGATGAGCCGACCGGCAACGCGGGCTCGTCGGGCGTCGAGACCGAAGCCCCGAACGCACCCGACCGCGTGCCCGTGCGCGACCGCTGGCGCATAGGCTTTCCCGAATACGAGCGCTACGGAAGCGTCGCGGGCGGGCGCGACATCCCCTTCCGACGCGGGAGCGCGCTCAACCCTTACGACCAGTCTATTCTTAAAGGCGACTACCCCATCTTCGGCCAGCACGTCTTCATGGTTCTTTCGGCGACGAGCTTCACGGCCGTCCAGCAGCAGCGCACGCCTATCCCCTCGAACCCGTCGAGCGCGCGGCCCGGCAGCGCCGAGCTCTTCGGCAAGCCCGAGGTGCTCGCCTTCAATCAGGTCTTTCAGTTCTCGCTTGAGATGTTCAGCGGCGACACGACCTTCAAGCCGCGCCAGTGGGCCATCAAACTCTCGCCCACCTTCAGCGTCCCGAACCACGTCCGCGCGCGCGAGCAGGGCGTCTTGAACATCGACCCGCGGCGCGGCACGACGCGCACCGACTGGCAGTTCTCCTTCGAGGAAGCCTTCGCCGAGGTGAAGCTCGAAGACGTGAACGCGAACTACGACGCCGTCTCCGTGCGCGTCGGTATCCAGCCGTTCGTCTCGGACTTCCGCGGCTTCATCTACACGGACAACAACCTCGGCGCGCGCGTCTTCGGCGCCTTCAAGAATAATCAGTACCAGTTCAACCTCGCCTACTTCGCGCAGTTGGAGAAGGACACGAACAGCGGCCTCAACCGCTTCGACCGGCGGCGGCAGAACGTCTACGTCGCCAATCTCTTCCGACAGGACTTTCTGGCGAAGGGCTACACGGCGCAGGCGAGCTTTCACTTCAACGACGACCGCGCGGGGATTGAGTACGACCGCAACGGTTTTAAAGTCCGCCCGGCTGTCGTCGGCGACGCGCGGCCCCACTCGATTAAGGTCGGCTACATAGGTCTGTCGGGCGACGGGCACCTCGGCCGCATCAATTTGTCGAACTCGTACTACTTCGCGCTCGGCACCGACTCGCGCAACCCCATCGCCGGTCGCAAGACGCGCGTCAAGGCGCACATGGCCGCGGCCGAGGCTTCGATTGATTACGACTATCAACGCTTTCGCGCCTCGTTCTTCTTCGCCTCGGGCGACAAGAACCCGACCGACGACCGTGCAAACGGCTTCGACGCGATTCTCGACGACCCGAACTTCGTCGGCGGTCAGTTCTCGTTCTGGAACCGCGTCGGCATCCCGCTCGTCGGCACGGGCGTCGGACTGGTTCAGCCCTTCAGTCTTTTGCCCAGCTTACGCAGCAGCAAGTCGCAGGGGCAGGCGAACTACGTCAACCCCGGCATCTTCATCGCCAACGTCGGGTATGACATCGAGCTGACGCAGCGCATCAAGGCCATCTTCAACTTCAATTACCTGCGCTTCCACCGCACCGAGCCGCTCGAATACATCCTGTTCCAGAACAACATCCGCCACGACATCGGGCAGGACTTCAGCGTCGGCGTCGCGTACCGGCCGCGTCTCATCAACAACGTCACGTTCAACTTCGGCGCGTCGATGCTCAAACCCGGCCGCGGCTTCCGCGATATCTACACCGACCAGTCGCGCAACTGCCCGCCCAACGTCGGGAGCTTCTGCACGCCCGACGAGACCGTCATCAACCCGTCGAAGCCGCTCTACGCGCTCTTCGGCACGCTCCGGTTCAACTTCTGATTTCGAACGCGGGGGATTAACGGAGGGACATGCGTCGTCTGAGCCCGGTTGAGAGGTTCAAGGTCATTCTCGTGCTCGCGGCCCTCGTCGCGCTCGGGCTCATCGCGTCGGGCGGCGTCCGCACCTCCGCCCGCGTCGGCCGTCAGACGCCCGCGCAGCCGAGCCAGAGTCCCGCGCAGCCGAGTCCAAGTCCGACCCCCGCGCCTTCGCCCGCGCCGGCCGAACAACCGAAGGTCGAGGGCTGCATGAGTTGCCACACCGGCAGCGAGCCGATGCACAACACGCGCAACGGCAAGCTCAACGACGACGGCACCGACCGAATGAGCCTGACCTGCACCGCCTGCCACGGCGGCAACCCTTTTCCGAGAATTGATGAGGTAGGAAGGGGTAAGCTCCGTCGCGGCGACGCCGAGTTCGATAAGTTGATGCGCGCCGCGCACGTCGCGCCGCGATACCCGGAGCGCTGGGCCGGTAAGGACGGGAAGTATTCGAGCGCCAACCCCGAGCGCACCAACGCTCTGCTCGCCGCCGAGAGCCGCGAGTTTGTACGCTTCGTCAATCCCGGCGACTTTCGCGTCGCGGAACTCACGTGCTCCTCGACGGGCTGTCACACCGCGGAGGTCGCAGCGGCGCGCAACAGCATGATGCGTCACGGCGCGATGCTCTGGGGCGCGGCGCTCTACAACAACGGCGGCTATCCTTTGAAGGACACGCGCTTCGGCGAGAGCTACAGCCCGGAAGCGGGCGCGCCCGAGCGCATGTTGCAACTGCCGAAGCCTTCGCCCGCGACGCGTACGTGGATGGGCGCGCTCGACTACCTAGACCCTTTGCCGCGCTGGGAGATTTCGCAGCCGGGCAACATCCTCCGCGTCTTCGAGCGCGGCGGGCGCGGGCGCTCCGAGATCGGACTGCCCGAGCGTGAGAGCGACCCCGGCCGCCCCGACAAGGGTTTGAGCGCGCGCGGACTCGGCACGCTCAATCGCACAGACCCGGTCTACTTAGGACTTCAGAAGACGCGACTCCTCGACCCGACGCTCAACTTCCTCGGCACGAACGACCATCCCGGGGACTATCGTTCTTCCGGGCTGTACGGCCTGCCACGTCGTCTACGCCAACGACCGCTCGCTCGTCCATTCTGGCCCCGAGTGGGCGCGCTACGGCAACCGCGGCACGACCGCCACCGAAGACGAGCAGTTAAAGGATAAGAAGGACGAGCCCGGCCACCCCGTCAAGCACCAGTTCACCAACCGCATCCCGACCTCGCAGTGCATGACCTGTCACATGCACCCCGGGAACAACATGGTCGCGACCTATCTGGGCTTGCTCTGGTGGGATAACGAGACGGACGCGCGCGCCGCAGGGATGTACCCACAGAAGCAGCGCAGCATCTCCGCCGAGGAGGAGTATCGAAAGTTAGACCGCAACCCCGAAGGCTCAAGCGTGCGCGGCAACTGGTCTGACCCGGAGTTTCTACAGAAGACGGGCACACCCGAGTTCAACTCGAAGCTGGTGCGCACGCAGTTCGCGGACTTCCACGGGCATGGCTGGATGTTCCGCGCCGTCTTCAAGCGCGACCGCGCGGGGCACATGCTCGACGCCAACGACGAGCGCGTCGCCGAAGTCACGCCCGAGAAACTCCAACGGGCGGTCTCGTACCGCGACGACTCAAGCGACAAGACTCAGCCTCCGCCCGCGGGCGTCCCGGTTCATTTAAAAGACATACATCTTGAGAAGGGGATGCACTGCGTGGACTGCCACTTCCGGCAGGACGCGCACGGCAACGGCGTCCTCTACAACGAGCCACGCGCGGCCATCGAGATCGACTGCATCGACTGTCACGGCACCGTCAAAGAGACGGCGAAGCTCACCGCCTCCGGCCCCGCCGCGGGTTTCAATCTGGTAGACCCCGCCGACGGACAGAGCACGAAGGACGGCAACTATGTGAAGGGACAGGGGCGCAACCTCGTCCGCGACTTGAAGACCCCCTTCACGCGCACGAGCGGCGGGCGGCAGGTCGCCATCCCCGTCTTCGAGCGCATTACGAGTGACCGCGACCGGCCCGACTCGACGGGGAAACCCGTCCGCCTCCATGCGGGCGACATCGTACAGAACTCTTCGGTCGAGCAGGGGCGCTGGTGGCGCGTCAAGCAGACCGCCTACACGGTGACGCAGACCAAAGGGCACGAGGCTGACTACAACTGGCGCTCGGCCTATGCCAAGACCGTCCGCATCGACGAGAACAAGCAGGAGGTCTGGGGCGACGTGCCCGCGGACGAATCGAAGCTCGCGCACAAGAACGCCCAGATGAGTTGCTATACGTGCCACTCTTCGTGGATGACGAGCTGCTTCGGCTGTCACCTCTCGATGCGCGCCAACGCGAAGATGCCGAACCGGCACTTCGAGGGCGAGACCTCGCGCAACTACACGACCTACAACTTTCAGGTCTTGAGAGACGACGTGTTCATGCTTGGCCGCGACGGCACCGTGACGGGGAACCGCGTCGCGCCGGCTGCGTCGCGCTCGGCCGTCCTCGTCAGCTCGCAGAACCAGAACCGCGAGTGGATTTACTCGCAGCAGCAGACCGTCTCGGCCGAGGGCTTCAACGGCCAGTCCTTCGCCACGCACGTCCCGCACACCGTCCGCACGACCGAGACGAAGGGCTGCGCCGATTGTCACGTCTCAAAGCGCGGCGACAACAACGCGTGGATGGCGCAGGTGCTGATGCAGGGGACGAACTTCGTCAACTTCATGGGGCGCTACGTCTACGTCGCCGCGGAGCACTCGCTCGAAGTCGTCCCCGTCACCGAGCGCGAAGAGCCGCAGGCCGTCTACGGAAGCACTTTGCAAGAGGTCGCATACCCCGACGACTTCAAAGAGTTTGTGAGTGGGGGGCGAAGTCTGAAGACCTTCTACGAGCACAAGGGCAATCCCGAGGTGCTCGGCGTGCAGTTGCGCGGCGAGTACGCATATGTCGCCGCGGGCGAGGGCGGACTGCGCGTCTACGACGTGGCGCAGATCGACCACAAGGGTTTCTCCGAGCGCATCACGACCGGGCCCGTCTCGCGCTTCGGACAGAAGTTCTGGGTCGATACGAAGTACGCGACGGCCGTCGCCTCGCCGACGACGCTCGGCGTTGACCCCGCGCGCTGGCGTCTGACCGCCGACGGCCGCTCGGTGAGCCCCGCGGAGGCGAAGGGAATTTGGGACGCGTGGCAGCGACTTCCGCTGAAGGAGCGGGAGGGCAAGCCCGCGCCGCTCGTCAACGAGGAGCAGCCGATACACCCGCTTTATGCGTACCTCTACGTGGTTGACCGCGAGGAGGGATTGATACTCGTCAACGCCGCGACGCTCCTCGACGGCGACCCGCTCAATAACTACCTGAGGCGCGCCACGCTCACAATCGAGGGCAGACAGGAAGACCACTTCAACCCCGGCGGCGTGCTGAGCGACGCGAACAGCATCACCATCGCCGGCACGTTCGCATACGTGACGACCGCGAGCGGCCTCGTCATCATCGACCTCGACAACCCCTTAGAGCCGCGCGTCGTCAAGGCCATCGGCGCGCCCGCGCTCCGGCAGCCGCACGCCATCGCCATCCAGTTCCGCTACGGCTTCGTCGTGGACGACGAAGGGCTCAAGGTCATCGACCTGACGCTCACGCCGCCCGAGCCGTGCAGAGGCCCGGTCAACGCTCCGTGCAAGTCGCTCCCGCGCGGCGAGTTGGTGGAAGGCGCGCTGGTCCCGCTCAAGCACGCGCGCGACGTGTATGTCGCCCGCACCTACGCCTACGTCGCCGACGGCCCCGAGGGCGTCGCCATCGTGGACGTGACGCGCCCCGAGGCGCCGCGCCTCCACATGAAGTTCGACGCCGAAGGGCAGCTCGACGACGTGCATCAGGTCAAGGTGGCGATGACGAACGCGAGCCTCTTCGCCTACGTCGCCGACGGGAAGAACGGCCTGCGCATACTCCAACTGACCTCGCCCGAGACGATGCCGACCTACGGCGGTTTTAGCCCCGCGCCCGAGCCGCGCCTCATCGCGACCTTCCGCACGAAGGGGCCGGCGCTCGCCGTCTCCAAAGGGCTCGACCGCGACCGCGCCGCCGACGAGAGCGGCAACCAGCTCGCCGTCTTCGGCCGCCGCGGCGCGCGCCCCTTCAACCTCGCAGAGACGCAGCGCCTCTACCTCCTCGACGGCCGCCTCCGCACCGTCCTCGACGACGCAGAGCTGAAGAGCCCGCCGCCGCGCACGCGAGACCCTTTGAAATAAAAGTCAGAACCGCCTGCGGTAGCGGGCGGCCCTTTGCAGAACGGAAGCACCGTGTCTCAAAGGGCCGCCCGCTACCGCAGGCGGTTCTGACATGATTAGCCGAGAGATTCGGAGGCGCCGGCGGGCTCGAAGACGTGGTCGCGCGTCTCTTCGGTGACGCGGAGGAGCGGCCAGATGTCCACCTTTATCTCCTCGGCGTAGTGGAGGAGCGGCGCGTTGGGCGGCGTGTTGAGGCCGAGCGCTTCGAGCATGGAGGAGTCGAAGTCGCCGACCTCGGCCGCGCGCAGGGGCCAGGGCGCGTGGTGGATGCGGCAGCGGTAGAGCTGTTCGTCGGCGACCGAGTAGAGGCAGTAACGCTCCGTGAGGAAGAATTCGAGCGAGTCGGGCTCGGCCGTCGGCAGGCTCTCGCCGATGGTCCAGCTCGTGCGGAAGGCGGCGGGCGGCGCGCCCTTCTGAATGCGTGAGGACGAGTAGTCGATGCGCCTCTCCTGCTGGCGCAGGCTCAGCTCGGCGAGGTGGTAGGGCAGGTAGAAGAAGCGGCGCGCGCCCCACGTCGCCACCGCGCTGTCGATGTCGAGTGAGTGGAACCAGACGCCGGGCACGCCCCGGTGGTGGACGTAAGTCCGGACGTTCAGTTCGAGAAACTCGTGCAGTCCCGGCATCGGCGGCGCGAACGAGGCGCGCACGCCCCACATGCGGAAGGGCACCACGCCGACCCACGCCTGTCCGTCATAGGTGTCGATGGAGAGTTGCGGCGGGACGAGCGGCCGGAGCGCGCTCACGGGCACCGGCCAGTGCATGAAGAGGAGCTTGCCCCACCACTGCCGCATCAGCGGCAGCCCTGCGGGGCGGCGTCGGATGTTGAGTCGGTCGAGGGTTCTCGCGGTCATGCACGGTCGAGAGCGGCGCGCGCGGCGTCTAAAGGAGGTGTGGTTTGACAACGTGTCCGGCCGAGTCGAATAATGCCCGGGCGCCGTTGGCGGCCGTACCCGTGCGGCGCCTGTGGGCGCTGTAACTCGAACGCTTTTTTATCATCAATTCACGCCCGTGAACAGCGCCCGTTAGTTTTAATCCGGATGAGACTCCTCGCCACGCTCGCCCTCCTTCTCGCGCTCCTGCTCGGCTTCGTCGCGGCGCAGGTCAGAAAGGGTAGTAAAAGAACAACAGCGCCGCCGAAAGCCGCGTCGAAGGTCGCCGAGACGCCCGAGCCGTCGGAGGCGGGCAGCCCCGAATCAGTCCGCACGGTCGTCTGCATCGACCCCGGCCATCCGTCCGAGGTCGCCAGCGGCCGGAACGTGCAGAACGGAACGAGCGAGGCACACGTCGATTGGGTCGTCGCCACGAAGCTGCGCGCGGCTTTGGAGGCACGCGGCTACGAGGTCGTGCTGACGAAGTCTTCGGAGGAGGAGCTGGTCAGGAACAAAGACCGCGCGCTCATCGCCAACCGCGCCCGCGCCGCCCTGATGATCCGCCTCCACTGCGACGCGAGCGCCGAGCGCGGCTTCGCCGTCTACTACCCCGACCGCGCAGGCCGTGCTAAGGATGGAACGACCGGCCCCACCCGTGACGTAGTAGAGGGGAGCCGCCGTGCGGCCGAGGCCATCCACGCCGGACTGACCGAAGGCTTGCAGGGCGCGCTCAACGACAACGGCGTGCGCACCGACTACCAGACGAAGGTCGGGCGCGAGCAGGGCGGCGCTTTGACCGGCTCGATCTTCTCGGAGGTGCCGGTCGTCACCATCGAGATGGTCGTGCTCTCGGACCCGGCCGACGCCGAGTTCATCAAGACCGAGGAGGGGCAGCGGCGCATGGCCGAGGCGATTGCCGACGGCGTCGCGCGCTTCGTCGCTCCCGAAAGAGTTGTTTCACCTCGCAAGAGCAAGTAAGTACCCAAGTGAACGTTCAGACCAGGACGCACGAGAAGGAGCGTTCCCCCTATATGAAGAAAATCCCTGACAGACTCAGACGGACAGCGGCGGCGCTGGCCCTCGTCCTGCTCGCGGCGGGCTTCGCCGCAGCGCAGGACGCGAGCACCGAGATGTACAAGAAGCTCGAAGCCCTCGACCTGTCGAAGCAGGCGATTGCGCGCGAGCAGGTCGAGGTGCTCGACCCTTATGACCTGATGAGGCTGCGCGGCGTCGTCTTCGGTCGCCACGGCCGCATCTTTAAAGACCGCGAAATCGCGAGCTTCCTGAAGGAGCAGCCCTGGTACAAGCCGAACCCCAACTTCAGCAACTCGATGCTGAACGCGACCGAGCGCGCCAACCTCGACCTGATTAGAGAACAGGAAGCTCTCAAGCACGACCAGATCGAGCCGGGCGACCTGCGCTGGTGGCAGACGCGCGAGATGACCGAGGAGAAGCTCGGCCTGCACACCGCCGGCGAGTGGCAAGTCCTGCGCGCCGAGGTCGAGGCCGTCCGCGGCAAGCGCTTCGAGGACGACCCGTGGCTCCAGAACTACTTCGAGGAGCGCTACTGGTACAAGGCCGAGCCGGGTTACGACGCGCGCCAGCTCACAGCCGTCGAGCGCAAGAACCTCGCCGCCATCGACGACGCGCAGCGCAAGCAGCGGAAGGCCGCCATCTCGCCCGGCGACATGGAGCACTTCGAGAACCGGCTCGTCACCGAGGCGATGCTCAAGGGCTTGAGCCTCCACGAGCTGCGCCTGCTGCGCAACGAAATCTACGCGCGGCGCGGCCGCCAGTTCAAAACCGAGTGGCTCTCGCAGTACTTCTGGAGCCAGCCGTGGTACGAGGCGCGCGAGGACAACAAGGAGCCCGTGCTCTCCGAGACCGAGCAGAAGAACATCCAGACCATCGTCGCCTACGAGAACAAGGTCAAGGAATCCTTGAGCACGACGCGGGTCACGGAAGCACTCTTCGAAGGCATGTTCCTCGAAGACGCGCGCAAGCTCCGCAACGAGATTTACGCGCGCCACGGCAAGGTCTTCAAGGATCGTTGGCTCCAGGGCTACTTCAAGAGCTTCGCCTGGTACAAGGCCAACCCGAGGTACACGGACGCCGCGCTCACGGATGTCGAGCGCCAGAACGCGGCTGCCATCGCGGCCTACGAGAAGAAGGCGACGAGCGTGCTCGACGCCGTCGAGGGTTGATAAGGCTAACCTGAGTCCCGCGTGACGGGACAAGAAAACCGAAATGATGAATGATGAGTGATGAATGAGGAATAAGAAGCAGCGGGTTCTTATTCCTCATTCATCACTCATCATTCATCATTAGCTTTATGAACTGTCCGAACTGTCAACAGTCTCTGCGCGAGGGGTCGCAGTTCTGCACGCGGTGCGGGGCGCGCACCGTCGCCATGTCGGGCGACGAGGCGGCAGCCGCGTCCCTCTCGACGGTCGAGACCGGCGGCGGCGCGCCGAAGGGCGAAGCGTCCGAGGCGGGCGACTCGCTCGTGGGGCGCGTGCTCGACGGGAAGTACGAGATTCTCTCTCCGCTCGGGTCGGGCGGGATGGGGACGGTCTACCGCGCGCGCCGCGTCCACATCGGCGACGAGGTGGCCCTCAAGGTCTTACACTCGCGCCTCACGGGCGACGAGAAGCTGGTCGAGCGCTTCCGCCGCGAGGCGCGCGCCGCCGCGCAGCTTCACCACTCGAACGTCGTCACCATCCACGACTACGGCGAGGCGCGCGGCCCCAACGGGTTCGCCTACATCGTCATGGAGCTGGTGCGCGGCGAATCCCTCCGCGACATCCTCAAGCGTGATGGGCGACTCGAACCGGCGCGCGCGGTTGCGCTGATGCGCGACGTGTGCGCGGGCGTCGGCGCGGCGCACCGGCGGAGCATCGTCCACCGCGACATCAAGCCCGACAACATCATCGTCACGCCCGCCGACGAAGACCGCCCCGTCGAGAGCGTCAAGGTCGTGGACTTCGGCATCGCCAAGCTGCGCGACCTCGCGGCCGAGGGCTCGACGCTGACCGAGGCGGGCATGATGGTCGGCACGCTCTTCTACATGTCGCCCGAACAGTGTAAGGGCGAGCCTCTGGATTCGCGCGCTGACGTTTACTCGCTCGGCGCGATGCTCCACGAGATGCTGGCCGGGGCGCCGCCCTTCACCGCCTCGAACATCACGAGCCTCATCTTCAAGCACGTCGGCGAGCCGCCGCCGCCGTTGCCCGCAGACCTGCCCATCCCGGCGCCGCTGCGCGCCGCGGTTCTGCGCGCGCTCTCGAAAGAGCCTGACGCGCGGCCGCGCGACGCCTCCGAGTTCTCGCGCGAGATACAGTCGGCGCTCATTTCCGCTCCGGCCGAGCCGACCGCGGCGGCGGCCGACACGATGCCTTCGGCCGAACCGTTCTTCCCCGCGACGGCGCACCCCGTGCCCGTCACGCCCACGCACCCGCCGCGGCCGAGTCAAAGGGCGGTCTCGACGACGCCCGCCTCCGAGCAGGACGAGGTGACGGTCGTTAACGACCCTTCGACGGCTCAACCGCGCCCGGCGCCCGCGCCGCGGCCGTCCATTCCACACGTCCAACAACGTCCGCCCGCGCAACCTCTTCCGCCGCCGCCCGCGCCGCCGCGGCCGTCGCGCAAGGGTTACGTGTTCGGTCTGCTCTTCGTGCTGCTCGTCGGTCTGAGCGCGCTGGCGGTGGTGGGCGGCTATCTCTACATGCAGCGCGAGAGGGGCGCGACGGTTAACGTCAACACGCGCCCGACCCCGACGCCCGTGCGTGGCAACGCGAACGCGAGCCCGAGCCCGACGCCCACGCCCCTCCCCGAAGCGGTGCAGGTCACCGAAGTGAAGATTATCGGGGGCTCTCTGCTCTCGCCCGCAGACCTCTCGGGGGTGCCGCCCGCTTATCTGGGCCGTCTGCGCAACACCGTCTACGCGCGCCACGGCCGCACCTTCTCGGACAACGACCTCCGCGCCTACTTCCAGTCGCGCGCCTGGTACAAGCCGCGCACCGACTACGACGACGACAAGCTCACGACCTACGACCGCGCCAACGTCGATCTCCTCAAGGCGTTCGAGGATAACAACGGCGCGCCGCCCCGCGCCGACGCCGAACGGGTCAGGCAGGATGTCAACGACACGCTCACGGACTGGGCCGAGTCCACAAAGGCTCGTAAGCTCGACGAGCATATGAAGCACTACGCCGACATGCTTGAGACGTACTACAAGCGGCAGAACGTCGGCGCCCTTCAGGTGCGCACCGACCGCAACAACGCCTTCACCCGCTACGACAAGATGGACGTTATCATCGACAAGGTCGAGATCACGCCCGACCCGACGGGCCTGCGCGCCACCGCCGTCTTCGACAAGACGTGGGACTTCGACTCTCCCGACAAGAACTCTACCGGCTCCGTCCGCCAGCAGCTCACACTCATTCGTGCCGGTGGCCGCTGGCTCATCAACGGCGAGAAGGACTTGCAGGTTCACTACACGAATAGCCAGGACTACTAAATGATGAATGCGGAATGATGAATCAAGAAGCGTCTTCAATTCATCATTCATCATTCCGCATTCATCATTTCTTGAAATGCGAGTAATAGTCACAGAGAAGCCTTCGATGGGGCGGGACGTGGCCGCGGCGCTGGGCGCGACGCGGCGGGGCGAGGGCTTCATCTCGGGCGAGTCCGACATCGTGACGTGGTGCGTCGGGCACCTCGTCGAGCTGGACGACCCGCAGGCTTACGACCCGCGGTTCGAGCGCTGGCGCGTGGAAGACCTGCCCATCCTCCCCGCGGAGTTCAAGTACCACCCGTCGGAGCGCACGCTCGAACAGTTCAACGTCATCCGCGCGCTGCTCGGGCGCGCGGACGTGACGGCGGTCGTCAACGCGGCCGACGCGGGGCGCGAGGGCGAGCTGATCTTCGACCTCGTCTACGAGCTGGCAGGCTGCCGCAAGCCGGTCGAGCGTTTGTGGATTTCGTCGCTCACGCGCGACGCCATCATCGAGGGCTTCCGGAACCTGAAGCCGGCCGAAGAGTACCGGGGCCTGCGCGACTCGGCGCACGCGCGGCAGCGCGCCGACTGGCTCGTCGGCATCAACGCCACGCGCGCGCAGACGGTGCGCGCCCGCCGCGCCGGGCACGAGGGCGTCTTCTCGCTCGGCCGCGTCCAGACGCCGACGCTCGCCCTCATCGTCGAGCGCGACAAAGAGATCGCCGAGTTCGTCCCTACCGACTACTTCGAGGTCGTCGCGGACTTTCGCGCGCCCGGTGGCGAGTACCGCGGACGCTGGTTCGGCCGAGAAGGGAGCCGCTTCGACAAGAAGGAAGCCGCCGAGGCCATCGTTCAGAAGGTTCAGGGGAAGCAGGGCGAGGTCAAGCAGGTCGAGAAAAAGGCCGCGCGTGAGAAGCCGCCGCTGCTGCACGACCTGACCTCTTTGCAGCGCGCGGCCAACGTCCGCTACGCCTTCACGGCGACGAAGACTCTGGAACTGGCGCAGACGCTCTACGAGAAGAAGTTTCTCACCTACCCGCGCACCTCCTCGCGCCATCTCTCGAAGGCCGTGGCCGAAGAGATAGAGGCGCACGTCCGCGCCGCGTCGGTCGGCCCTTACGTCCCTTTCATCGAGAAGATTCTCGCGAAGGGGAAGCCCAAACTGACGAGCCGCCACGTTGACGACAAGAAGGTCACCGACCACCATGCCGTCATCCCCACCAAGCAGCAGATCAAACCGGACGCGCTCTCGCCCGACGAGAAGCGGATTTATGACCTCGTCGCGCGCCGCTTCCTCGCGGCCTTCTACCCGGACGCCGAGCTTGAGCGCACGACCGTCGTGACGGAGGCCGAGGGCGAGCGCTTCATCACGCGCGGCACGGTCATCCTCAAGGCCGGTTGGCGCGAGGTCGAGCCGCCGGGCCGCGGCGGCGCAAAGTCTTCGGAGGAGGGGACGAAGAAGTCGGGCGAGGAGGACGAGGAGGAGTCGGCCGAGCTTCCCCCGCTCAAGGCGAAAGACCCGGCCGAGGTCTTGTCGGCGGAGGCGCAGGCGAAGCAGACGAAGGCGCCGCCGCGCTACTCGGAGTCGAGCCTGCTCGGCGCGATGGAGACGGCGGGCAAGAAGGTCGAGGACGAGGAGCTGCGCCTCGCCATGAAGGAGGCGGGCCTCGGGACTCCGGCGACGCGCGCCTCCATCATCGAGACGTTGTTGAAAAGAGAGTACGTCACGCGCGAGAAGAAGTCGCTCGTCGCGACGGCGAAGGGCGCGGCCCTTATCAAGATGCTGCCCTCGCCGCTCCTGAAGTCGGCCGAGCTGACGGGGCGCTGGGAGCAGAAGCTCTCGCGCATGGCGCGGCGCGAGTACGAGCTGGACTCGTTCATGGTCGAGGTGCGCGCGATGGTCTCGGAGCTGGTCGGGCAGATTGCCGGCTCCGAGGTCGAGCGCCCCGCCGCCGGCTCCGGCGCGAACGCGCGACAGTTGCCGCGCCCCGACGGCGCGCTCGACTGCCCGAAGTGTAAAAAGGAAGAGCGCGCAGGGTTCTTAGTCGAGCGCGAGGGCGCTTCGGGAAAGTTCCTCGCGTGCTCGTCGGGCCGCGAGGCGTGCGGTTACCTGAGCGACGCGCCGAAGAACGCGAAGCAGCGCAAGGCCCTCGTCCAGACTCCCTGTCAGACCTGCGGCGGCGCGATGCGCCTGCGCCTGCCGAAGGAGAAGGGCAAGCACGCGTTTCTCTCCTGCGTCCGCTACCCAGACTGCCGCGGCGCGCGCTGGTTCGACGAGAAGGGCGCGCTCGAAGAGCCCCGCCCCGCGCCCGAAACGGGAGAGCCCTGTCCGCTCTGCAACACCCCGATGCTCAAGCGCGGCCCCACCTCTGCCGGCAGCTACTTCTGGTCCTGCCCGCGCTGGCGCAGCGACGGCTCCGGCTGCAACGCCCGGCCCGTCTGGATCAACGAGCGCGCCGGCTGAGCCTCAAAATAAGTGTTGATTAAACGCGCGCCAATCCGCTAATGTGGAAATGTGGGCCGTCTTCCTGCATGGCCCCGCGGTTATTAAATCCAGCCCTCACGCCCCGCTCAAAAGCAGCACCCGCCGCCACGGAAGGAGTCCCGACATACACGCCATGATCGAACCAAGCACCCTGCTCCAGAACCGCTACCGCGTGACCCGGCAGATCGGGTGCGGCGGCATGGGCGCGGTCTACGTCGCCACCGACGAGCGCTTCAACAGCACGGTCGCTATCAAACAGACCTTCTTCTTCGAAGACCCTTCGTTGCGCAAAGCCTTCGAGCGCGAGGCCGTCCTGCTCAACCATCTCCGCCACCAGGCGCTGCCGCGCGTCAGCGACCACTTCGTAGAGGACGAGGGACAGTTCCTCGTCATGGAGTACATCGAGGGCGCAGACCTCGGCGAGCTGCTGAAGGCGCGCGGCGGATGGTTCCCCTTGACGGACGTGCTCGCGTGGGCCGACGAGCTGCTCGACGCGCTCGAATACCTGCACGCGCAGGAGCCGCCGGTCGTTCACCGCGACATCAAGCCGCAGAACATCAAGCGGACGGAGCGCGGCCGGATGGTTCTGCTCGACTTCGGACTGGCGAAGGGGAACCCGACGCGCGCGAGCGCGACCGCGACGGGCAGCGTCCTCGGCTACTCGCCGACGTACGCGCCGCTCGAACAGGTGCAGGGGACGGGCACGGACGCTTGCAGCGACATCTACTCTCTGGGCGCGACGCTCTACCACCTTCTGACGGGCGAGCCGCCGGTTGACGCGCTGACGCGCGCCGCGGCCGTCGTCAACAACGAGGCCGACCCGCTGCGCCCGGCGCACGTCGTACGGCCGCACATCCCCGTCGCGGTCAGTCGGGTCATCCGGCGCGCGATGGCGCAGAAGGCCACGCTCCGCCCGAAGTCGGCCGCCGAGATGCGCGAACTGCTGCGGCAGGCCGCGAGCGACGACGCGACCGTCGTCGATTCTCCGACCTCGGCCTCTGTCTCCGGTCAGTCTTACTACTTCGGCGAGACGACGCTCGACGCCGCACGAATCGGCGCTCGCCCCTCCGCTTCGACCTACGTCCCCGCGCACTTCGATGCGGAGCCGGAGCGGCGTTCGTTCGGCGCGACGGCGAAACTGCTCGTCGCCGCCGCCGTCGTCGCAGTCTGTGCGGCCGTCGCGTTCCCTCTGCTGAGCGCGAAAGACCCTGTCGTCACGCCCGTCCCTGTCTCTGCGACCCAGTCCGACGAATCCGACGCGGACACACAGGGCGATGCGGCCGAAGAGCAACAGTCGGACGGCGGAGACGAGAGTTCCGTCAATCCCTCGACCACACAGAGCGCGCCGACCCCGGCTCCTGCGAACTCGACGGACGCTTCCGAAACTCAGACCGATGCGGGCGCGAGCAACGTGGGCGCGACTAGCAGCCCGACGCCCGCCGCGCAGACTGAGAACAAGGCTCCCATCGTCATCGTCGTCAACCCGACCCCTGTACAGTCGGACGCCTCGCCGGCCGAAGCCGACGAGGCCGCGCGTCGTGCAGAGGCCGCGCGTCGCGCAGAGGACGAACGACGCAGGCAGCAGGCGGGGCCGCCGCCCTACGGCGGACATCCGCAGCCGCCCTACGGCGGCCCGCCCCCGCCACCTCCCGGCGGAGGCCCGCCGCCCCCGCCGCCGCGCCGCCCGCCGCCGCATTAAAGAGGCCGCAGCGTTAGTGATATGGGTCGGTACCACCCGCTGTAGTGGGTGGTACCGACCTGTTCTGCTTTAAGGGTTAACCGCCGCGTGGAGCGAGCGCCACGAACGGTGGAGCAGCTCGTCTATCCTGCGCCAGTCCTCTTCGGTCACATCGCCCCGGTCTGCTTTGGTGTCGCGTATCTCCATCGCCTCGGCGCGGAGGCGCGCGTGCTCTGTGAAGCGTTCGGCGGGGAGTCGGAAGATTTCGGCCTGAAGGTTTGCGAGCGCGCGGTCGAGGTCGCCGGGCGCGTGCCGGCGCCGCTCGCGGTGGACGATCCACCATTCGAGTTCGAGACGCGCGGCACGCTCCACGCCGAAGTCCGTGTCGGAGACGGCGCGAATGGACTGGTAGAAGCTGACGAGGTCGGGCAGCGCGCGCTCGTAGTCGGCGCGTGAGCGCCCGTCCTTGAAGACGAAGGCTGCTTTAGCGGCGCGGTAGGCGACGGCGTTCGAGCGCAGCGGCGGCAGACGGTACTGCGTGCGCAGAAGCTCCGCCAGTTCGCCGAAGAGTTTGACGCGCTGGTGCGAGTAGTAAGAGCGCCACATCGCCGTTTCAAGTCGCGCTACCTCGTCGGCGTCGAACTCGCGCATCGACGTGCGGCGCGGCGCGTAGAGGTCGAAGGCCGCCCACGCGAGCAGGACGAGGATGAGAGCCGCGCTGTACTTAAGCCAGCGTCGGCTGCGGCGCGGTCGGGTGGCCGTGAGCTGTGTAACAGCGGTCGTCGTCGAGGTCGTCGTATAACCTCCATCGGCCGGGTCGGGACAAGCTAAACGCCTTCCCTCACGGTCGGGCCTACGGTTCGCTTCACGCGCCAGAGTTCAAAGCATTCGTTGTCGAAGCCCTTGAGCATGGCTTCGGACGGCTCGGCCGCGAGGCCGCTTGCGGGGTCTGAGAGCACTTCAAGGACTTCGGGGTCGCGCCGCACGTCTCCGGTGATGACGCAGTCCTCTCCGGTCGAGAGCGGTTCGAGCCGCGCGGCGATGTTGACGTTCGAGCCGAAGTAGTCGAGCCGCTCGTTGAGCGTGACGGCGATGCAGGGGCCCGCGTGCAGACCGGCCTTGACCGTGAGCGGGCGCACGCCCTCGGGCGGCGCGGCGAGCTTCCCTTGCGCGCGCATGATGGCGCGCAGCGCGGGCGCCGGACGCGGGAAGACGGCCATGATGGCGTCGCCCAGCGTCTTCACGATGGAGCCGCCCTCGCGCGCGATCTCTTCGCGCAACACGTCGAAGTGGCTCATCACGGCGCCGAAGGCCACGGCGTCGCCGATCTCGCGGTAGAGGCGGGTCGAGTTGCGCAGGTCTGTGAAGAGGATGGCCATCTGGCCGACGCTGATCTGGTCGCCGGGGCGCAGCGCCTCCGCGGCGAAGAGGTCGCGGAAGAGTTGGAGCGCAGTGACCTCGGCGGCCGTCGCCGCCTGCCCGCCCCACGCCTCGCGCTCGATGCGGAAGAGACGTTCACCGTCGGTGTTGTTGACGAGCCTGATGGACGAGTGCGGCGCGGCCGTCAACTCTTCTTCGACGCCTTCGGCATGGAGCGTCAGCTTCGACGGGCCGGACGTGGAGACGAGGAGCGTGCGCGCTTCGTCGTTCGCATCGGTGCGGAAGCGGTGGCGCCCCTCTTCGAGGAGCGGGGCGACGACGCGCGTCTCGCCCGCCGGGACGAGCTGCTGGACGACGACGTGCGGCGTGACCTGCGGGCCGCCGACGCAGAAGTCGCGCGCCTCGACGCGGCGAACCGAGGCGTTGGGTCGAAAGACGACCTCGACCGAGCGGTCGAAGGCGACGGCGAAGTCTATCTGGCAGGAGTCGCAGTGCTGCTCCGCGCGCACGTCGCGCAGGGTCTCGGCCGACTGCTGCGCGCCGCGGCAGATGGGGCAGAGCAGCTCCCAACGCAGGTCGAGCAGTCCCGCGCGTGTCGCCTTCAGACAGAGTTCGAGCGCCTCGCGCCGCGCCGTGCCCCACGCGTCGGCGAGCGCGTAAGGGCGCAGGCGCGCGAGCGTCAGCTCGTCGGCCCACTCGACCGTCTCGCAGAGCCGCGCGGCGAGTCGCGGGTCGGCGCCGTCAACGACGAGCTTGTCGCGCAGCGCGTCGAGCAGCGCGCGTTCGCTCGCGTTGAGTCTGACCGCGCGGCTCTCATCGACGCTTTGCGCCTGCTCGTCGAGGGCGAGCCGGTCGTAGCGGCGGAAGACACCCGCGAACCTGCGCGCGGCGACGCGGCCGACCTGTAGAGGGATTAACGCACGGCCGAGCGCGCCGCGCGGCCGAACCCACACGTCGTAGACGAGGTGCGTGCCGCCGCCCTCGCGCTCGGAGAGGACGGCGGCGACGCGCATCTCCGCGACCGGCCCCGAACGGTAGCGCCGCACCACGCCGAAGCGGAAGGGGCGCACCCACTCGAACGGCTCCTCCTCCCACTCGACGCCGAGGCCGAGCTTCTTAAGTCTGAGACGGCGGCGGCCGACGCTTCCCTGAGCTTCTGACGACACTCGCGCGGAAACGTCGGGCAGGCCGGCGTCGCGGTTAAAACGGTTCGTGTCGGAGACGAGCGGCCATAGCGCCTGCGGGCTCGCGCGCAGGTCGTACTCCCAACGGTAGTGGAACTCTCTCTCGCTCACTCTGCCCCATCGGTTGAAAGGAAGGTGTCGCGCCGCGCCGAAGAAGGGAAGGCCGTCGCTCGTCGTTGCCACATTCTTGACGCCGCCGCGCGGCGAGTCAACAAGTTTCTCTACCACGCGTTAACATACGCGACCGTACGCTCGTGCGGATTTTTGCGTCGGGCGCGAGTGAAAAGTTGATGACAGCGGCCGCGCCATTTGCTACAAGATGTGAAGCTGTACAGAGACCAAGGGAAAGAAGGAGAAAAGGGAATGGCTTCCAAGAAGTCCTCGAAGAAGTCGTCAAAGAAGGACGACGAGAAGACCACGAAGAAGGGCGGCGCGAAGAAGTCGGCCGGTAAGAAGTCGGGCGGCGGCGGCGCGAAGAAGGGCGGCGGCGCGGCCAAGAAGTCAGCGTCAAAGAGCGGCGCGAAGAAGGGCGCGGCCAAAGGCGGCGCGAAGAAGGGCGCGGCCAAGAAAGGCGCAACCAAGAAGGGCGGAGCGTCCAAAGGCGCGTCCAAGAAGGGCGCGACTAAGAAGGGCGGCGGCGCCAAGAAGGGCGGGGCCAAGAAGGGTGGCTCGAAGAAAGGCGGCTCGAAGTCGATCCTTAGTCAGGCCCGGGAGATTGCGGGCGACATCCTCGTCGGCGCGGGCGTGGGCGCGTTGATCGGCGCGGTCAAGGGCGGCGTCGAACAGATTGACGAGAAGGCCGAGGCCGCCGAGGAGCAACTCAAGGGAGCCGAGGGCCAGGGCGGCGCCAAGAAGTAAGGCCGCAAGCCCGACCGTGAGGGAGGGCGTCGGTCGAACGCAAGAGGGATGACGAAGGGCACGCTGCCCTTCGTCATCCCTCCTTCTTTATGCCAGACTTGCGCCCTTCCTCATGGTCGGCCGTCAAGCCTTTGCCTTCCTCATTCCTTCCGCCGTTTGAAGAAGAGGGCGGTGGGAGCGTTGGCGGAGGCGCCGGGGCGCGGGTCGGGGCGGATGTCGAGCGGGCCCTCGCCGACCATCTCCCAGCCGTCCGTGCCGAGCTTCGCGATGGCCTTCCCGTAAGAGTTACCGCCGAGGGTCGCCTCGACCGTCTCGACCCTCATCCCCTCGTCCCTAAAGTACGTGATCCAGAAGAAGAGCCTCGGCGTCGGCGGCCCCTGCGCCTTGACGATGGAGCAATACTCCCACTCGGACGCGCGCCGCGGCTCGGCGGCCGCGCGCGCCGCGGGCGGCGAGACGAGCGAGCCGTAGAGCGCATGCCCCGCGAGGCCGGCAGCGAGCGACAGGGCGACGGTCAAAAGGATATGCCTTCTGTTCATGTCAACTCTCCTGATTAGAAAGTCACAGCGGGTCGGTCTGCGGGCGTCGAAGGCGTCTCGGTGAGGCGTGCGTGCGGCGCGGATGACGGCGGACGCGTTCAGAGACGCGTGGTGTTGCCCCTGTCTCGCGCGAGCAGCTTGACGATGAGGTTGCGCAGGCGGTCGAAGTCGATGGGCTTGGTCAGGTAGCCGTTGAAGCCCGCGTCGAAGGCCGCCTGGCGGAAGCCGTCGGTGTCGAAGGCCGTCAGCGCGACGACGGGCACGTCCTGTAGCTCCGACTCCTCGCGGATGCGGCGCGTGGCGGCGAGCCCATCCTGCTGCGGCATGGCGATGTCCATCAGAATCAGGTCGGGGTGCGCCAGCTTCGCCACGTTGAGCGCGTCGGCGCCGTTCGTCGCCGTGACGACGCGGTAGCCGAAGTCCTGGAGCGAGAGGCTGATAAGGATGAGGTTGTCGCTCATGTCATCGACGACCAGGACGGTCTGGCCGGTCTCGTTCGTCTGAGGCAGTTCAGCGGTCATAAAAGGCATTATCACCCACTCGCGCGAAAACCCAAACCCTTCAACGCCGGTCGCAAAAAAGCTGAGGCCCGGCTGCGCTCTCCCCTTCACAGCCGGGCCCCGACTTTGTGGTTGCCGGCGCATCGGCACCGTAACCAGTCTCGTTTAGGAGACGCGATGAAGCTAAACAACCCGCGTGCCACGACGCTCAACGGCGAGTGTGGATGCAGGCGGCAGAGTTTCCGGCCTTTTTCTTTTGGTCGAGAGGATGCGTTCGGGTGGGGGCTCGTCAACGAGTGACGAAATGGTTCACGGCCTTAACCAAATCGGCAGTCTGAAAATTCAGAGCTAAAATCTCAGACCCTTAAAGAGGTCAGAGCATGTACGTCCAGCTCTGCTCGCCGTTCAACACGACGACGATGCGGACGCCCGCGGCCTTGAGCGCGCCGCGCAGGCGGCCGTTGCCGAGGAGTTGGTTGCCGGCCTCGCGCGTCAGCGACGCGCCCGTCAGCGAGAGCGTCGCGCTCCGCGAGTCGCCGCTCAGCGCCGCGTGAACCCTGTGTCCGCGCGAAGCGAGGTCGCGGGTCACCTCCCCGACCGCGTCGGCGCGTGAAGGTGCGGGCACATTCGCGGGTTGCGTCGTGGGCGGCGCGTTCGGCTGCGGCGTGGCGGGGGCAGAGGCGGGCGCGCCCGGCGCGGGTTGTCCGGCGGCGCTGGCCGTGGGAGGCGCGGGCTGCCAGTTCGTCGCGGAGTTGCCCGCGGGCGCAGGCGGGGGCGCGGACTGACCCGGCTGACCCGAGAAGTTACCGAGCAGCGCCGAACGCGCCTGCGTGGAAGTATTCTCCTGCGACTGCTCGGGCACGCGCGTCTCCGGTGTCTGCTTCTCGGAATTTGTGTTGGTCGGGAGGAGCGCCTTCGGCTGCGCGGGCTCGTTCGCCGTCTGCCGCGCCTGCTCGGGGGCGGCAGAGTGGTTCAGCTCGGCCCTGTAGACTTCGTAGCTGATGCCGCCGATCATCCAGAGGCAGAGGAAGGTGGCGACCCCCGCCAGCATCCAGACGGTCGAGACGTGCAGGCGCCCGACCACAGGGATGTCATAAAAGACGCGCACGGCGTGGCCGCGCACGCGCCCCTGTCCGCGTGCGTGCCTGCGGTCGTCGATGTAAATAAAGGTCAGGACCCCGAGGATGCCCAGAGGGCCGCAGACCGCACCCAGCAGGAGCCCCGGGAAGAAGCTCCGACCGCGCTCCCTGAGCATCCAGCCCGTTATCAGGCCGGGCACCACCGCCCAGAAGAAGATCAGCAGAGCCGTTATAATCATGTTCGCCCCGGAAATTACCCTTGTCCCGCCGAAAAAAGAGCAACAGCCCTCTTTTATCACAAACTCACGCCATTTTTGAGCGGATTTCACGCCCCGAGGTTCGCCCTTCCAGCTTGCAAGCCGAATTTTCGTCCTCTTGGATAGAAGTTTCGTGCTCGGAGGAGGAAAGTTGAAGCTCCGAGACGGACAATTTCACCTTTTTTCTCGAACGTCGAGCCTCGGAGGTCGAAACTCCGAGCTTTTTTCTCCGACGTTCTGCCGCTACGGTTCAATTTTCCACCTTTTAAGCGAAAAGTTGCGCCTCGGAGGTCGAACGTCGAGCCTCGGAAGCTCAACTTTCAGCCTCTGAGGCACAACGACGGGGCTCAAAACTGCTTTTCAGCCTCCGAACAGGTGGTTCGTGGAACCGCCGGCCGGCGAAAGCGTCTAGTTTACAGGGAAAAACGGCCAAACCGCTCCGAGGGCTGGAATATATGTGTAAATTATGCTATTTCTTCGGTTAGGGCTTCGGAATTGGCGCCGCGCAAACGAACCGGCGCGTTGTCTGCTGCATCTCAGGGGCGTGTCCGTGTTTGAACCTCCCTTTAACAACTCGCCACCGGGGCGGAGGCGCGAGTACAACTGGAAAAGAGCGTCAAACATCTAATGTCCCTCGCATCAATGACTTAATTGTGTGCGGGGTGGGGCGGCCGACGGCGTACGGTCAGAAACATTAATGTCCGAAGCCACGTATGAGACGCTTTCCGCGGCTAAGGCGTCCGAACGGGGGGGCGACGATTTGAGCGAGAAGATGAAGAAGCAGGGGTTGGATCTGTTGGAGACGGGCGGCGAAAAATTCTACGAGGGCTATGGCGAGGTCGTCTCGGGCGACCCCGTCTCGGAGCGCGATATCGACGACGTGCTCCAGAAGCTCGAAGCGGCGACCATCGGGGCGGTCGAGTCGGACGAAGAACTCATCTCGGAGGTCGCCTCGCTGGCGACCGACGTGGAGGAGGAGGGCACGCTCGACGAGGTTGACGACCTCGACCTCTCGGCGGGAGAGGACGAGAAGTCGGCCGACCCTGTCCGCGTCTACCTGCGTCAGATGGGCACGGTGCCGCTTTTGACGCGCGAGCAGGAGGTCTCCATCTCGCAGCGCATCGAGCGCGGCCAGATCAAGACGCACAAGGCCATCTCGCGCTCGCCCATCGCGGTCAAGGAACTCATCCGCATCGGCGACGAACTTCAGACGGGCGACCTGAGCATCCGCGACATCGTCAACTTCTCCGACCAGGCCGACGTGTCGGAGGCCGAAGACAAGGCCGACGAGTATTTGCAGTGGACGCTCGAAGGTGTTGAGAACATCCGCAAGCACTTCCGCGAGGGCCTGAAGGAGTGGGAGAAGCTCGCCGCCGAGCAGAAGCTGACGCGCGGCAAGCCGACGAAGAAACTCCTGCGCCTCAAGCGCAAGGTCGCGCGCACGCGCCTCGAAATCTCGCAGGAGATTAAGAACCTTAATTTGAAGGAGTCGGCGCGGCTGCGCCTGATCGACGCCATCGCCGTCGCGCACAAAGAGGTGCGCTCGGCCGAGCGCGAGATCAAGAAGCTCTCGGACAAGCTTGAGAACAAGCGCATCAAGCCCGACGCCGAGAAGGAGTACAAGCGCCAACTCTCCGCGGCCAAGCGCCGCCTGAAGAAGACCGAGGAGGATCACAGCATCTCCTTCGTCGAGATCAAGCGCACGTACCAGACCATCGTCGCCGGCGAGGCCGAGACACAGGAGGCCAAGCGCGAGCTGACCGAGGCGAACCTCCGTCTTGTCGTCTCCATCGCGAAGAAGTACACGAACCGCGGCCTTCAGTTCCTCGACCTGATTCAGGAAGGCAACATCGGTTTGATGAAGGCGGTGGACAAGTTCGAGTGGCGGCGCGGCTACAAGTTCTCGACTTACGCGACCTGGTGGATTCGGCAGGCGGTGACGCGCGCGATTGCGGATCAGGCGCGCACGATCCGCATCCCCGTCCACATGATCGAGACCATCAACAAGCTCATCCGCACCAGCCGCGCGCTTGTGCAGGAGCTTGGCCGCGAGCCGACGACCGAGGAGATCGCGGCGAAGGTGGATATGCCGGTGCCGAAGGTGCGTAGCGTCTTCAAGCTGGCGCAGCAACCCATCTCTTTGGAGACGCCGATTGGTGAGGAGGAAGACTCGCACCTCGGCGACTTCATCGAAGACAAGTCGCGTGTGAGCCCGGCAGACTCGGTCGTCACGACCAACCTGCGGCAGGTGACGGACGCCGTGTTGGCGACCCTGAGCCCGCGCGAAGAGGTCGTCATTAAGCTCCGCTACGGGCTCGGGCCGGCGGGCGAGGAGCACACGCTCGAAGAGGTCGGCAAGAACTTCGACGTGACGCGCGAGCGCATCCGCCAGATCGAGGCGAAGGCACTGCGCAAGCTCCGCCACCCGTCGCGCGCGCGCCTGCTCAAGGCGTTCACCGACAGCTTGCAGTAAGCGGCAAAATTAAACGACAGTCAGAGGCTTGCTCGCTCTCTCTAATCGAGAGGGAACCGGAGCAAGCCTCTGAACCTTTTGCGGGCGAACTTGACGGGCGAGGGATAAACGTACATCCTTCCACGGTCGTCTCCATCAAACTTCAGGTCAACTCGGCAGAATGGAAGACAGGATCGACTCCATGTCGGCATTCGAGCGCGTCAAGCTGGCGCGCCACCTCGAACGCCCCTACACGCTCGACTTCGTCGAGCGCCTCTTCGAGGAATTCGTCGAGGTCAAGGGCGACCGGCGCTACGCCGACGACCCGGCCATCGTCTGCGGCTTCGCGCGCTACCGCGGCGTACCCGTCGCCGTCGTCGGCCAGCAAAAAGGTAGAGACGCCAAGCAGCGCCGCTATCGTAACTTCGGCATGACTAAGCCCGAGGGTTACCGTAAGGCGCTGCGGCTGATGCAGCTCGCAGACAAGTTCGGCCGCCCTATCGTCACCTTCATCGACACGCAGGGCGCCTACCCCGGCATCGACGCCGAGGAGCGCGGGCAGGCCGAGGCCATCGCCCGCAACCTCTTCGAGATGTCGCGGCTGAAGGTGCCCGTGGTCGGCGTCGTCATCGGCGAGGGCGGCTCGGGCGGGGCACTCGCCATCGGCGTGGCCGACCAGATACTGATGCTTGAGAACGCCGTCTACTCCGTCATCACGCCGGAGGGCTGCGCTGCGATTCTGTTTAAGGACAGCGCGCAGGCGCCGCGCGCGGCCGAGTTTTTGCGCCTGACCGCGCCGGAACTCCACAAAGCAGGCATCGTCGATCTGGTCATCCCGGAGCCCGCGGGCGGCGCGCAGAACGACCACGACGAGGCCGCGCGCCTGCTCGACGCTGCGTTGTGGGAGAGCCTGCGGCAGACCTCCGCGCTCGCTCAGGCCGAGCGGCTCGCGCGCCGCTATAAGAAGCTCCGCGCGCTCGGGCGCTGGGACACTTTGGCGCAGTGACGCCACACACTCTCGACGCGGCCGTTTTCCATTTGCGAACATTTGGTGGATAATCGAAGAAATTTTAAAAGGAAAGACTAAAGAAGTGACTGTAGCAGAGGTGAACAAACCGCAGGAGTCCGATTTTGAGTTGGCGAAGAAGGCCGCGGGGGGCGACGGGAAGGCGTTCGAGGAGCTGTACCGGCGCCACTACCGGCGCGTCTACGCGCTCACGCTGCGCATGATGGGGAACCCGACCGAGGCCGAGGACATGACGCAGGACGTTTTCCTCCAACTCTATAACAAGATCGGAATGTTCCGTGGCGAGTCGGCCTTCACCACCTGGCTCCACCGGATGACGGTCAACCAGGTTCTGATGCACTTCCGCAAGAAGAGCACGCGCTCGGAACTCCTCACCGACGAGGGCGAGACCCCCATCCAGATCGTCAAGGGAACCGAGAACCCGGGCACCATGCCCGTCATCGACCGCATCTCGCTGGAGAAGGCGCTCCAGCAACTCCCGCCCGGCTACCGCACCGTCTTCGTCCTCCACGACGTGGAGGGATATGAGCACTACGAGATTTCCAACATGCTCGGCATCGCCGAGGGCACGTCGAAATCGCAATTACACAAGGCGAGGCTCAAGCTGAGGCAATTAATTCGGGAGCAAGCAGCATCTAAATAATCTTCCGGGGCCACCCGGGAAGCCGGATAGTATTCCACCCCAAAGGAACGGCCTGAAAATGGACTGCGCCAGAAGTATCGAACTGCTCAGCGATTACGACGCCGGACTGCTCGGCGATGACGACAAGCTCTTCGTGATTACTCACCTCGGCGCCTGCGCCGACTGTGACGGTGTCTTCCGGGACTTGAAGCTCATCGTTCTAACCGCCTTCGCCATGCGCAGCGAGAACGGTATCTCCTACCCGGACGAGGAAGCCCTCTGGCAGCGCCTGAACACCAACCGCACCATCCACTAAAGACCGGCCTTGAGACTTCAGCCGCGGGCGCCCGGGAGTTCAACCCGCGGCGCCCGACGCGAGCATTTCCCGAGTCTCTGTCAAAGTCTTCCGCTCGCCCTTGAAGGCGAGCATCCCTTCGGCCTCTTCGACCCAGACCCAACGCGCCTCGTAAGGTAAAAGCACGAAGGCGCGAAGTGTCCGGGAGTTCATCTCCCGGACACTTCGCGCCCGCGTGGCTTGAGGGGTGAGGTGAAAGTCGAAATCTTCAGGCGGCCTTGCGGCGCGGCGCGCGCGCGGCCGAGGGCTTCAGCCCCAGACGCTCGCGCAAGCCCACACAGGCGTCCAACTCCGCCGCCGGGATGCAGCGGGCGCAGACCAACTTGCCGTCCGAGTTGCGCATGTGCAGGGTCTCGGACACCGTGCGGCAGGCTTCACACTTGAAAGTCTTGCTGCTCATCTTCTCTTCGACTCCGAAAAAAAATCTACGCGACGCGCGACATCTGGCGCCGCGGATCGTACTCAAACTTGAGGTACTGCCGTGCGATGAACTTCAACACCGCCGCGACGTGCTTACACTCGTAACCGCCGGGCTCGGCGTTGCCGCGGAAGATGAAGTCGGCGCAGGTGCAGGCGAGCGCGCGCGTGTCCGGGTCGCGGAAGAGGTGGTAGCCGCGCTCGACGCCCGACTCCGACTGCGCAATCCATCCGTAGGGCTCGGCCTCGAAGACCTTGACGCGCGCGGCGCGCGCCGAACGCTGCTCGGCCGGCGTGAACTCCTCGACCTTCCCGCCCCGCTTTTTCTCCGTCGTCTTCATGGGAATGATTGTAGCACAAAATCCGCGAGAGTGAAACGCTGTTGCGTGCGTGAAACAAAAATATTTTCACGCGGCGAGAAGAAAACCGTTCCGCTTGACCATTGTCGGAGCGGTTCTCTAGGATGAAGCAATATGAGTAAGGAGCCGATGGGAGCGGGGGTGGCCGAGCCGCCCGCGGAGGCGGAGGGCGAGCCCCTGCGCGCGCGCGTGTCGGGGCGGGACGACGGCGCCGACGGCGCGGGCGTTAAGCCGGAGGCGCAGAGGAGACCGGGGCCGCCGCATAGCGTCCTGCGCGAGTATTTCGAGTCCCTGGTCGTGACGGCCGTGATGGCCCTCTTCGGCATGACGTTCGTCGTGCAGGCGGTGAAGGTGCCGACGGGGTCGATGCAGAACACGATCAACATCGGCGACCATCTGCTCGTCAACAAGTTCATCTTCGCGCCCGGGCCGGTGCTGCCGTTCCTGCCGCAGCGCGAGATACGACGCGGCGACATCATCGTCTTCAAGTACCCCGGCAAGTATCAGGGCGAAGAGCGCTTCCGCGACAGCGGCATCGACGACACGGTGCCGAACAACCTCCCTTACAAGACGAACTACGTCAAGCGCGTCATCGGACTGCCCGGCGACCGCGTCGAAGTGCGCGACACGCAGGTCTTCATCAACGGCCAGCCGCTCGAAGAGCACATCATCCCGGCGCACAACCCGCCGCCGAACGACCTCGACACGCCCGAGGACGAGAACGGCGCGCCGCTGACCATCATCGACCCGCCGCCGCCCGCGCCGGCCGACGCCGAGTACGGCGTCTACGTCGAGCCGCAGCAGCACACGCCCACCCGCCGGCAGGTCGAGGGCGAGGTCTTCGACGTGCCCGAGGGGCACTACTTCGTCATGGGCGACAACCGCGACAACAGTCAGGACAGCCGCTTCTGGGGCTACGTCCCGCGCAGCGCCATCGTCGGCCGCGCGATGTTCGTCTACTGGTCTTTCGACGAGAGCGCACCGCGCAGCACCGCGCCCGCCCCGTTCAACTTCCTCTCCGACTTCATCTACAACACGCGCTGGCGCCGGACGGGCACCTTCGTCAAATAGGCTCCCGACGTTTAAAAAAACCGATGGCCGTTCGGAGGCGAGTTCCGAACGGCCGTCAGTTTTTTAAAGGTCGCTGGCCCGTGGCCCTTGTAGACAACTTTTAATGAAATCGTGACGGTTTCGCCTTCGGGCGCGGTAACACTGCGTCAACACTTCGGGAGTGGAGGGGGAAGGTATGTTCAAGTCATTGAGTCTCGCCGGCCTGAGCTGGATGGATTTGGGGAAGCGCGTCTACGCGGAGGTCATGGACGACGACGTTCTGGGGCGCTCGGCGCAGCTCTCCTACTACTTCCTGCTGGCGCTCTTCCCGGCGCTGCTCTTCCTCACGTCGCTGCTCGGTTACCTCGCGGGCGAGGACAGCCAGCTCCGGCAGGGGCTCTTCAACTCACTCGCGGCGGTGCTGCCCGGCGACGCCTCGCAGCTCATCTCGAAGACCGTAAACGACGTGACGCAGTCGAGCGGCGGCGGCAAGCTCTCGTTCGGCATCCTGGCGACGTTTTGGGCGGCGTCGAACGGCATGGGCGCCATCAGCGAGTCTTTGAACGCGGCTTACGACTTGAAGGAGTCGCGGCCGTGGTGGAAGGTGCGTCTGACGGCGGTCGGGCTGACGCTGTCGCTGACGCTGCTTATCGTGACGGCGCTGGTGCTGGTGCTCTACGGGCACGACATCGCCGACGCCGTGTCGGTCTGGCTGGGGCTCGGCTCGGCATTCGCGACCGCGTGGAAGGTCTTGCAGTGGCCGCTCGTGCTCATCTTCGTGCTGGTGGCCTTCGCGCTCATCTACTACTTCGGCCCCGACTCGCACCAACAGGACTGGAAGTGGATCACGCCGGGCGCGGTCGTCGGCGTCCTGCTCTGGCTCCTCATCTCCTTCGCCTTCAAGGCGTACCTGAGCTACTTCAACTCCTACAGCGCGACCTACGGCTCGCTCGGCGCGGTCATCATCCTGATGCTCTGGTTCTACTTCACGGGCATCGCCATCCTCGTCGGCGGCGAGATAAATTCGGAGATCGAGAACGAGATGGCCAAACAGGGCGCGCCCGACGCGAAGGAGAAGGGCGAGAAGAGCCCCGAGCAGAAGGAGCGGGGCGGTGCCGCGCGGGTCACGGAAGGTCGACGCGGCGAGGCCCGCGCCGTCGGGGGGAAACAGACCGCATCAACTTCAACTTCGCTTGAAGAGCGCCCGCGCGTCCGCGCCGCACGCGGCGGCGTCAAGCGCGTCCACGCCGACGACGAGGGCTTCAGCCTCGGCAAGGTCGCCATCGTCGCCGCCGCCTGGGCCTTGTCGAAGGTCGGCATCCGCACGACTGACAAGACAGACCGTTAAGGCGTACTCAACGCGGATGAGGGCGGACGAGAGTCTCTGTGACTCTCGTCCGCCCTCATCCGTTTTCGATTCGCCTAAACCCCGGCCGTGGCGACGAGGAGAAGGATGACCTTCTGGATGCCTTTGTAGAGCGGCTCGATCTCGCAGTTCTCGGTGAGCGCGTGCGAGTTGCTGCAAGGGCCGGCGCCGGTCGAGATGGCGGGGATGCCCGCGAGCAGCGCGACGTTGCCGTTGTTCGAGCCCGAGATTGTAATCGACGGCTTGAAGCCCATGGCGTAGTGCACGGCCTCGGTCGTCTTCACCAGCGTTGACTCGCGGTGGCCGGGTATCTGCGCCGCGGGCGTCGATGACATCAGCTCGGTTCGCGCCGTCATCCGCTCGCGCTCGGCCTCCTCTTTAACGATGGCGGCGATCTTCTTCTCCAGGTCGCTGATGACCTCGTTGCTCGTCGAGCGCAGATCAACGGTGAACCAGGCGTCGTCGGCCTTGGCGTTGACCACGTCCGAGCCGCCGAGCATGCCGATGTTGAGGTTGGAGGGGATGCCCTGCGGGAGCTGTAGCTGATAGATGCGCTCGATGGCGCGCGCCATCGGCAGCGTCGCCGAGTAGGGCGGCGTCGAGGAACGCGTGTGGCCGCCCGGGCCGATGAAGTGGTGCTTGTACCAGTTGATGCCGATGCCGCCGTAGGTGAAGCCGTCGTAGCCGCCGTCGAGCGCGATGTACTGGTCGATGCGCCCCTTGTTTGCCTTGACGAACTCATCGACGCCGCGGAAGCTCGTCTCCTCCTCGACGGTGAAGAGGAAGACGATGTCGCCCTTCGTCTTCAGATTCGCCGCATCCAACGCGCGCACGGCGGCGAGCATCGCCTCGACATTGCGCGTGTCGTCGCCGACGCCGGGCGCGTAGACCTTGCCGTCGCGCACCTCCACCTTAATCTTCAGACCCTCCTGAAAGACCGTGTCCATGTGCGCGTCGATGACGACCGTGGGGCCGCCACCCGTGCCCTTGCGCGTGGCGACGACGTTGCCTACGGGGTCGCGGCTCACCTGGAGCGAGCCGTAGCCGCGCAGGAGCTTCTCGATGAAGGCGGCGCGCTCGGCCTCCTTGCCCGAGGGCGCGTTGATCTCCGTGATGGCGATCCACTCTTTGAGGATGCGTTCGCGGTTGCGCTCCACGTCGGCGAAGGCGGCGCGCACGTCCGCGCGCGCGAGCAGGCCACGGACGCGGTCGTCGTAGGGCTGCCCCGCGCCGGTCTGTGCGGTCGAGACTGCGGCGCAGCAGAGAGCGACACACGTCGCCAGAATTAGCCCGTTGAGTGACTTGTTCATTCCCACGAAATCCCGAGTGGTGTGGCTCTTGTTCGAGCCGGAAGTTGAGCGTGATTCGTAGCCGCGAGTGTACCAAGCCCCTCGCTCCGAATGCAAAAAGCCCCCGCCCGGCCAGGCTCCAAGCCTGGTGTGCCGGCGGGGGCGCAAAAAAGATGAGGGGCGCGAGGTGCTCCGCGCTCCTTCACGGTTCGCTGGGTGCGATCACTTCCTGCGAAGTTTGACGTAAGCAAAGGTGAAGGCGGCCGCGACGACCGTCACCCAGACTGCGTGGGCGAAGAAGCTCCAACTCCCACCGTAGGGGCGCGTGAGCGGGTAGGACGACAGCAGCACTATCAGGAACCCTACCCCTACCGCGAAACAGTTGCCCCGACATAAAAAATCGTTGGCGGCTGGTCACGGCGACGCCCGGGCGTGGCGTCGCCATGCCAGATTTAGAGGTACGAGGTACGTGCCCTATTGTCGGCGGAGCTGCTTGACCCTGGGGCCGAGCATCTGGAAGGGGACGTGCTCGGCCTGCCGGCCGGTGCGGCGCAGCAGCTCGACCATGCGGAGCGCACCGTCGGCGTTGCGCGTGTGGACGATGATGGTCGCGGCGGCGAGCCGCGCCGGGCTCTCGGCGAGCCAGCGCGCGACGGCGTAGCCGCTCCGCTCGTCGTCGAACTCCTCGGCGTAGTAGTGCTCGGGCAGCAGGTCGTGGTCGAGGAAGATCAGGTCGTAATGGTTGGCCGCGAGCAGTTCGATAGCGCGCGCGGGGTCTTCGGCCACGTCGAGGCGCTCGCCCTTGAACTGCCTTGCGAACCAGTCGTGGCGCAGCCGGTCGTCGTCGAGGAGGAAGACGCGCAGGGCCGGGCGGCCGTACGAAGCCCCCAACCCGAACTTATTCAAAAGCCCTTGCAGGATACCCATGTTCAGACGGAAATATATCACACGCCTCGCGCCCGGACTTGAACGCGGGGCCGAGTCGTGGCATGTTGCTTATTACCCGACGTTCTGTGACTGATGGCAAAATGTCCCTACTGTGCCAGGCCCCTCCGGATGGGGGGCCTCAAGTGTCACGCCTGCCGCCGCTTCGTGCTGCGGCGCATACACGTCATCTTCCTCATACTACTGGCGGTCGTTGCTGTCATCGGCCTGCTCGAACTGGTCAGCTACCTGACGCCGCCCCCCTTAGCAAAATAGTCCGACACGTTCGCGTCGGACGGAAAGGCCCCCGACGATGAAGACGATTACCCGACTGTCTGTCTTCCTTATCATCTCCCTCCTCGTGTGCGCGCACGCGGCCACGGCCGCGCGGCAGAAGACCGCGGGCGCGGCGCAGAAGGGTGCCGTCCTCCTCGCCGTCTCGAAGTACGAGGGGGGCGTGTCGGCCGAGCCGGTCGTCATCTACCGCGACGGCAAGTACGAAAACCCGCCCGTAGACGAGGAGAAGGGGAACAACGCTTTCGCGCGCGAGTACTTCCGCGCGGGACGCAAGTTCCGCATCCTCTCGGGCGGGGGCGAGGCGGGCACGCTCTCCATCATCAAGTATCAGGAGCCGGGCTGCGTCGGGCTCGTGGCCGACGCCACGGCCGAGACGACGGCGCGGCTCGGCGGGCGCGTGAAGGTCTTGGCCACCGACTCGCAGACGCTCGGCCGCGGTGCCCCCTCGCGCCGCGCGCCGACCGAGGCGGAGCGCGCGCGCGCCGTGGAACTGGCGCGCGCCGCCTACGCGAAGAACCGCGTCGCCGCCTCGCTCGCGGCAAAGATGGAGGTGGTGAACCTGACGGCGACCGACCTCGACCGCGACGGCCGCTTCGAGCTGGTCGGCAGCTTCCTCGCCAAGAAAGAGGGAGGGGGAGCGGAGCTTGAGAGCTACACGCTCTTCCTCATCATCGAGCCGTCCGAGGGCGGCTTCAAGGCGGCCTGGGAGTGGTTTCATCAGGGCTCCGAGGACAGCTACGAAGACCGGCACTTCGTCGATCAGGTGGATTTGGACGGCGACGGCGTGGGCGAAGTCGTCGTCATGGGCTCTTACTACGAGAGCAACGACTACGTCATCTACAAGCGCCAGCAGGGGCGTTGGCGCCCCGTCTACAAGGGCGGCGGTGGGGGCTGTTGAGGCCGCGAACGGTTTTCCACATTGTGGAAAATCTCGAACGCACATAACCATCTTGCAAACAAAACTTGGAGTGCTATAATCCGCGCGACCTCGGCCGCGAGGCGCAAAAATTTCTTGCCCGGAGAGCGGCCGCGCAAGCGCTTGCCGTCCCCCGCGCGGCCTGAATCAAGAGAGAAAAGTTCGTCTCCCGAATGCCTTCGGACAACCGCAAAAAGTTCCCGACCCTCTTCCCCGTCCCCGAGATGGAGGCGGACGCCGCCGACTCTCAAACGGAGGAGTCGAAGCCTGCGCGCAGGAAGAAGGCAGAGTCCCCCGCGGTCTGTCAGCGCTGCTTCGGCACGGGCTTTGAAGTAACCCCCGGCCGCGGCGCGCGCCGCTGCGAGTGCCGCACGCAGGACACACGCGGCAAGCTCCTTGAGCAGGCACGTATCCCGCGCCGTTACCGCGAGCCCGCGCCGCCGCGCCGCGAAGCCTGCACGCTCCAGAATTACTATCCCTCGCCCAACAACGGCTCGCAGCTCAAAGCCTTCAACTACGCTTTCCGCCTTGTGCGCGAGTACCCGGCGGTCGAGCGCGGACTGTTGTTGATGGGGCCGGTCGGGGTGGGGAAGACGCACCTCGCCGTCGCCATCATCCAGGGGCTGTTGGAGAAGGGCGTGCCGTGCCTCTTCTACGAGTTCGGCGCACTCCTTAAAGAGATTCAGGACTCGTACAACAAGGTCTCGAACACCTCGGAGATGAGCGTCCTCTCGCCGGTCTATCAGGCCGAGGTGCTGGTGCTGGACGAGCTGGGTGCGTCGAAGCCGACCGACTGGGTGCGCGACACGATGATGCAGATCATCGGCAAGCGCTACAACGACAAGAAGCTCACCGTCTTCACGACCAACTACATGGACGCCCGCCGCAACCCCTCGGAAGAGACGCTTGAAGACCGCGTCGGCGTCCGCCTCCGCTCCCGCCTCTACGAGATGTGCCGCACCGTCGAACTCGACGGCGACGACTACCGTCGCCAACTCGACGGCGGCAAGTCCTGACCCGCGGCGGCACGCTTCTCGGGTCCTAGCCCCGTTCAAGAGGCTTGGCTTGCAGGCCGTCTACAATCGTAGACGGCCTGTCTTGTATTTGAGTCTCACGTGGGAGCCTCGTCGCCGAACGAGTTAATAAATGTACGCATCTGCCTCATCCTCTCCCGGCATGTAAGTTGCGGCCGCAGGAAGCGTCACGTCACTCATAAACAGTTCCCCGAGAGGTAAAAGCATGGCGACCAAAAAGAAAGCTCCGGCGAAAAAGGCGGGTGCCAAAACGGGCGGCGCCAAGTCACCCACGAAGGCCGACGCAATCACCGTCAAGCCGGCCGCGACGGCGGTGGCCGACACCCCCGCGGCATTTTCCGACATTCCTGAGCAGGTGCAGGCGTTCCTCGAACGAAATTCTGTGCCTAAGGGATTCGTTAAAGCCAAGCTCGTCTCGCTGACAGACCTGCGCAAGCGCGCCACCGAAATCAACCTGAAGGCCGGCGTCTCGTTAGAGCGGCTGCTGGACAGCGTGAACCGCATCAAGCCGGCGGAAGTCTCCATCGAGAAGTTGCCGGAGGAGGTTAAGGAGTCCGTGCCGGCGTTGAGGCCGAGCGTGCGGCGCTTCCACGGCATGAAGATTCCGCTCTACTGGTTCCCGCTCACGAAGACCAGCTCCCGCTGCGCGGACAAGTTCGGCTACATGTCTTCGGCCGCCACGCGCGCGGCGACCAAGCTGCCCTTCAACGCCGTGACGCAGGCGCTCCTCGGCAAGCTCGGCGACATGATGGGCGACGCGGGCCGCGACCCCAATACCTCTTCCAACAACCCGGCCGACGCGGGCGTCTCCAACATCCCCGCGGGCTTCACCTACTTCGGCCAGTTCGTGGATCACGACATCACCCTCGATGTCTCTTCGTCGCTCGACGCCGACACCGACGCGAACACCATCAACAACATGCGGAGCCCTTCGCTCGACCTGGACTCCGTCTACGGGCGCGGCCCGGGCCTCGACCCGTTCCTCTACGCCTTCCCGTCGGCTCCGGGCATACCTTCCTCCGCCATCAAGCTCCAGGTGGGGACGAACACACCCGCCGGTCGCGGCGGCCCCAGCAGCAACGGCACGTCCGCGGGTATGCTCCCCCAGACGAACTGGGACGTGCCGCGCATCATCAGCACACAAACCGCCGTCATCGGCGACCCGCGCAACGACGAGAACCTGATCATCGTGCAGTTCCAACACGCGATGCTGCGCTTCCACAACGCCGTCGTAGACCTGCTGCTGGCGGCCTCGTTCGCGGGCGACATCTTCGCCGAGGCCAAGCGCATCGTGACGCACCACTATCAGTGGGCCGTGATCAACGACTTCCTGAAGAGAATCTGCGGCGCCCCGGCCGTCAGCGCCGCGCTGGCGGGCGTCGTGGCTCCCCCCGGGAGCGCCTTCCGCATGCCCGTCGAGTTCGCCGTGGCGGCCTATCGGTTCGGCCACAGCATGATCCGCGACAATTACTGGGTCAACTTCAACTTCCCGACGGCCTCGATGGCGCAGGTGTTCCAGTTCAACCGCAACCCGCTGCTGCCGATCCTCTCCAACTGGGTCGTAGACTTCAACGCCTTCTTCGACACGGGCTTCCCCGTGCCCGTCAACAACAAAGCGCGGAAGATCGACAGCGTCCTGGCGAACGAGTTAGAGAGGCTGCCCGGGTTCGCGGGGATGATGGCCGTCCTCGCCACACGCAACCTGCGGCGCGGTCTGGCGCTCGGGCTGCCGAGCGGGCAGGGCATGGCCAACTCCTTCGGCGTCCCGCCGATGACCGCGGCGCAGTTGACCTCGGGGCTGCCGCCCAACGAGGTGGCCGTGCTCAACGCCAGCGGCGGCCTGCTGCTGAACAAGACGCCGCTCTGGTACTACGTCCTGCGCGAGGCCGCGGTGCTTGGGGGCGGCAACCAGCTCGGCCCGGTCGGCGCCCGCATCGTGGCGGAGACCTTCGCCAGGATTCTGAAGCGCGACCCCTCCTCCTACCTGAACGCATCCGGCGGCTTCACGCCGATGCTCCCCTCGGCCACGCCCAACGACTTCACAGTGGCCGACCTCGTCAACTTTGCCGGCGTGACCCAACCATAAGGCACGGGCCACGCGGTCTACAGAGAAGGGGCGAGGGTTGTCTAACAACCCCCGCCCCTTCGTTTGACAACCAAACCCTTCCCAAGCCCTCCGCGTTTTCGCTATCCTTCACACGCCGAACGCCTCCGGAGTAAAGCATGGCCGACGATTTCCAATACGACATCTGTGTGAACTGCGAGAAACGCGTGCCGCTGTGGGACGACCTCGAAGAACGCTTCGCCGCGCCGGAAGTCCACCAGCGCGTGCTTGAGCTGGACGAGCAGTCGCAGATCGTCCTCGACAATGCGGACAAGGAGCGCACGCTGGTGGGCGAGGTCATCTCCACCGTCTCGCTCGCCGGGCAAATCTCCCGCGAACTTACTGTGAGCGACAACGGCATCGACATGGAGATTGAGTTCAAAGCGGACGCGGGCGAGGCCACCGGGCGCAAGCTGTATCTGCAACTGAAGTCGGGCGACTCTTATCTCAAGAAGCGGAAGCGCGACGGCACGGAAATCTTCATCATCAAGGACGAACGCCACGCGCGCTACTGGATGGAGCAGGCTTTCCCCGTGATGCTCGTCGTCCGCAACTCGGAGGGCGAGGTGCGTTGGATGGAGGTGCGCCACTGGTTGAGGCGCGAGAGCAACGACGGCCGGAAGCCCGTCAGGCAGATCGCCTTCGAGGGCGAGCGATTCGACGTGATGAGCGTCCGCCGTTGGAGGGACAGGGTGTTAAGCGACGGCGGGACCTGAATCAACATATCGTCCTGATTTGCGAAAGGGGAGAGTGTTGCACTTGGTACATGAATCCCCGTACTCGAAGCCGCGGGCCTCGGGCGTGGCCGTCTGAAAATTGTGATTGACGAGTGCGCGGTAGATAATGAGGACGCGTGGGCGGAGCGCCTGCCCGCGGCATTGAAATTTCCGTACGGCAGAGATTAAGAACGAGCGTTTACAGGGCGACCCCTCAAACTCGCCCCGGCAGGTTTCGTCATTATGGAACCGTTGAAGTGAACGGGCGTGCTCTCACGCAGGGGCACAAAGACGTACCAGCCCGCCGGTATCAGGACAGGAGACAGACCGATGAACAGGTTGAGATGGATTCTCTTCGCGCCGTGCGCGGCGCTTTGCTTCACGTTGGCCGTCGCGCAGAGCGCGCAGGCGCAGCAGGAGCGCGACTACAAGGCCGAGGCGGTGCAGTTCCTCACCAGCCACGAGCCGCAGTTGCAGCAGTTGGAGCAGGCCGAACCCCCGGGCAAACGGCTGCACCTGCTTCTGAACCTGACCCCTGCGGCCATGTACGCCGGCGACGCGGCGAAGGCCGCGGCCTACGCGAACGAGTTGATGGCGCAGGGCGAGAAGCTGAAGACCCAGCCCGGCTTCGGCCCCGGCATCTACGCGAACGCCACGCACGTCGGCAACCTCGTGCTCGGCCGCCTCGCGCTGCTCGGGGGCGATGCGGGTAAGGCGAAGGAGCACCTGCTGGCGGCCGGCCGCGTGCCGCCGGGCTCGGCGACGCTGATGTCGTTCGGGCCGAACATGCTTTTGGCGAGCGAGCTGATCGAGAGGGGCGAGCGCGACGCGGCCGTCGAATACCTCGACCTCTGCGCCAAGTTCTGGAAGAAGCAGGACGGGAGGATAGAGGGTTGGAAGGGCGTCATCCGCGAGGGAGCCATGCCGAACTTCGGGGCGAATCTGGGCTACGCGCTCGTCACCTGGCGCTTCGCGAAGTAGCAACGGTTACTCCTTCGGCGTGACCAACACGCCGCCTCGCGAGGCGGCGTGTTGGTCGTCGAACGTTCGTTGAAGACGAAGGCCGCGCTCCGCGGAGCGCGGCCTTCGTCTTTACGGGCGGCGCCCGCGTGCGCGGGACGCTTCGACGGTGTGCGTCGGGTTCCGCGCGGCGGTTCGTGGCGTGTCGGCGGGGCGTGTATAATGCCGCGAAATCACGCGTGCAGGAAGGAACGTTCGCCATAGGCGCCGTAGCCCGTTTAGATGCCCAGACGCACAGACATCCACAAGATTTTAATCATCGGCTCCGGCCCCATCGTCATCGGGCAGGCGTGCGAGTTCGACTACTCGGGGACGCAGGCGTGCAAGGCCCTGCGCGCCGAAGGGTTCGAGGTCGTGCTGGTCAACTCGAACCCGGCCACCATCATGACCGACCCCGAGACGGCCGACCGCACCTACATCGAGCCGCTCACGGTCGAGTCCGTCACCTCCATCATCCGCCGCGAGCGCCCCGACGCACTGCTTCCGACGGTCGGCGGCCAGACCGCGCTCAACCTCGCGATGGCGCTCGACGAGGCGGGAGTCTTGGAAGAGTTCGGCGTCGAGATGATCGGCGCCAAGCGCGAGGCCATCCGCGTCGCCGAAGACCGCGAGCTGTTCAAGCGGGCGATGGAAGAAGAGGGCTTACCCATGCCCCGCGGCGGCTTCGCGCACACGTGGGCCGAGGCCGAGCAGATTGTCGAAGAGACCGGCTATCCCGCGATTATTCGTCCGAGCTTCACGCTTGGCGGCACGGGCGGCGGCACTGCATACAACCCCGAAGAATTTGAAGAGATAGTGCGCGGCGGCCTCGCCGCCTCGCCCGTCAGTCAGGTGTTGATCGAAGAGTCGATCCTCGGCTGGAAGGAGTTCGAGCTGGAGGTGATGCGCGACCTCGCCGACAACGTCGTCATCATCTGCTCCATCGAGAACTTCGACCCGATGGGCGTCCACACCGGCGACTCCATCACGGTCGCGCCCGCGCAGACCTTGACCGATGTCGAGTACCAAGCCTTGCGCGACATGTCCATCCGCGTCATCCGCAAGGTCGGCGTCGAGACCGGCGGCTCGAACATACAGTTCGCCGTCAGCCCCGAGAACGGCGACGTGCGCGTCATCGAGATGAACCCGCGCGTCTCGCGCTCTTCGGCCCTCGCGTCCAAAGCGACCGGCTTCCCCATCGCGAAGATTGCGGCCAAGCTCGCCGTCGGCTACACGCTCGATGAGATCGACAACGACATCACGAAGAAGACGCCCGCCTCGTTCGAGCCGACGATTGATTACGTCGTGGCGAAGATTCCGAAGTGGAACTTTGAGAAGTTCAAAGACACGGAGGACGTGCTTGGCACGCAGATGAAGTCGGTCGGCGAGGTGATGGCCATCGGCCGCACGTTCAAGGAGGCGCTCTTCAAGGGCCTGCGCTCGCTCGAAGCCGTCAAGCCGCTGCGCCTGCGCGACGTGCCCGCGGACGAGCTGCAACGCAAGCTCGCGCGACCCAACTCGCAGCGCTTCTCGTACGTCACCTACGCGCTCCAGCAGGGCGTGCCGATTGAAGAGATTCATCGTCTGTCGCGCATCGACCCGTGGTTCCTCGAACAGCTTCTACAGGTGACTCTGATTCAGAAGGGCGTCGAGGGTCGCAAGCTCGAAGAGATTCCGCTCGACATGCTGCGCGAGTTCAAGGAGGTCGGGCTCTCCGACCGCCGCCTCGCGTATCTGACCGGCCGGACAGAGCTGGAAGTCAGAGCGTATCGCAAGCGGCTCGGGCTCACCCCCGTCTACAAGCGCGTGGACACGTGCGGCGCGGAGTTCGAGTCGTTCACGCCCTACCTCTATTCGACCTATGAAGAGGAGGACGAGTCGGCGCCCACCGACCGCCGCAAGGTCATGATTCTCGGTTCGGGGCCGAACCGCATCGGGCAGGGGATTGAGTTCGACTACTGCTGCTGCCATGCCTCCTTCGCGCTGCGCGACGCGGGGTTCGAGACCATCATGGTCAACTGCAACCCCGAGACGGTCTCGACCGACTACGACACCTCCGACCGACTCTACTTCGAGCCCCTGACGTTCGAGGACGTGATGAACATCGTGGACGTGGAGAAGCCCGAGGGCATCATCGTCCAGTTCGGCGGCCAGACGCCTCTGAACCTCGCCGTGCGCCTTTCGGAGGCCGGCGCGCCCATCATCGGCACCTCGCCCGACTCCATCGACCTCGCCGAAGACCGCAAGCGCTTCGGCGCGTTGCTCAACAAGCTCGGCATCCCGCAGCCCGAGAACGGCACGGCGACTTCATTTGAAGAGGCGAAGCAGGTGGCCGACTCGATAGGCTACCCCGTCATGGTGCGCCCGTCGTTCGTGTTGGGCGGACGCGCGATGGCGATTGTGTACGACGAGCGAAGCCTCGACAAGTACATGCGCACGGCCGTTGACGCCTCGCCCGAGAAGCCGGTGCTCATCGACAAATTCCTTGAGCGCGCTGCCGAGTTCGACGTGGACGCGCTCGCCGACGAAGAGACCTGCGTCGTCGCCGGCATGCAGGAGCACATCGAGGAGGCGGGCATTCACTCCGGCGACTCGTCGTCGGTGCTCCCGCCCTTCAAGATTGCGGAAGAGCATCTCGACACGATGCGCCACTACACGCGCACGCTCGCGCATGCGCTCAAGGTGCGCGGCCTCATCAACATCCAGTTCGCCATCAAGGACGACCGCGTCTACGTGCTCGAAGTGAACCCGCGCGCGTCGCGCACGGTGCCCTTCGTCGCGAAGGCGACGGGCGTGCCTCTGGCACGCATCGCGGCGCTCGTGATGGCGGGCCGCCCGCTCGCGGAGTTCGGGCTCCCCGAAGATTTGACGGGGAGGCTCGACCGCTTCTACATCAAGTCGCCGGTCTTCCCGTTCAAGAAGTTCCCGGGCGTCGATCCGGTCTTGAGTCCCGAGATGCACTCGACCGGCGAGGTGATGGGCGTCGGCCGCACCTTCGGCGAGGCGTATGCGAAGGCGATGATCGGTGCCGGGCTGGAACTCCCTCTGGAGGGGACGGCCTTCATCAGCGTCAACGATTCGGACAAGGGGCTCTCGGCGCTGCTCGCGCGCCGCCTCGCGCGTCTGGGCTTCAAGCTGATGGCGACGGTCGGCACGGCCGCGCGCCTGCGCGAAGTCGGTTTGGAGGCCGAGACGGTCTTCAAGGTCAACGAGGGGCGGCCGAACATCGCGGACAAGATACGGAGCGGCGATGTCGCGCTCGTCATCAACACGCCGCTCGGTCGCGCCTCGCACTACGACGAGCGGGCCATCCGCCGCGCCGCGCTCCAGTTCAACGTCCCCTGCGTCACGACCATGACCGGCGCGCAGGCCATCGTCGAGGCCATCGCCTCGCGCAAAGAGACCGACACCTTCCAGGTCTACTCACTTCAGGAGCTACACGCGCAGGCGCTCACCGCCGGTTAAGATTAATCACCGCAGACACAGAGGCACGGCTTGAAGTCTTGTAACTTCAAGCCGTGCCTCTGTGTCTGCGGTGATTAATCCTTGGCGCTTATGCTCTGACGCTCTCGCAGGTCGGCGCGTGTGACTGAGCTTTCGCCTGGTCGTGTCGCGATATAAGGCCGAGCGTGCGGGCGAGCACGCGGAGGGAGACGCGCGGGTGGAAGAGCGAAGGAGGCGTCTTGAGCATGTGCATGTTTTCGAGGAAGACGCGGCGCACGACCTCGTCGCGTGTGGCGAGGCGCACGACCGCGTCCATGTAGCGATGCAGGAGGCGCGTCAAGACGCCCGGTGCTCCGCCCTCGACCCCGCGGTAGCGGAAGTCCTCGCCGGTCGCCAGCAGCCACGGCGCCGCGTTGGCCTTCGCCAGACGCTTCTGGAAGCGCCACGCAAGGCCGCTCAATTCCCCGTTCAGGTGCAGACGCTTCTGCTCGCATAGAGACTCGTCGAGTGCGAGTGCGCCGAGCGCGGCCGCCGTCATGCCCTGACCGTAGACGGGGTTGAAGGCGCAGGCGGCGTCGCCCGTAACGAGGAAGTTGTCGGGCTGTCTGCGGAGGCGCTCGTAGTGTCGGCGACGGTTCTCGGTCGCGCGGTGACTGCGGACGGGCGTGAGCGGCTCGGCCCCTTTGATGGCGTCGTAGATGACGGGGCTCGGGAGGCCGCGCGCGAACGCAAGGAACTCTTCGTCGCCCGTGGGTGGATAGTCTCGGTCGCCGCCGAGCAGCGTGACGAGCCAGCGCCCGCCCTCGACGGGGAGCATGATGCCGCCGCGCGTGCTGTGGGGCGGGGCCAACTGCACGTACGCGCCCTTCCAACCTGAATCGAATCCTTCGGGCACGCGGTAGAGGCGGCTCGCGTAGCCGAGGAAGCCGTTGACGACCGTCTCCGAGGGCGCTTGATAACCCAGCTCTTCGAGCCAGCGAGGGGCGCGCGAGCGGCGACCCGTCGCGTCCACGACGAGGTCGGCGCGCAGCTCCTCTTCGACACTGTCCATGCGGCGCGCGCGGCACCGAACGCCGCTCACGCCGACGCCCCCGGCGCCGGGCAGAAGCCGCAGGGTCTCCGTCTCTTCGAGTATGCGCACGCGCGGGTCGTACGCGAGGCGGCGCCGCACGTGCAGGTCGAGGAGCGGGCGCGTGAAGCCGATGATGTTCAGGTCAGAGGGGAAGCGCGCGCCCCAGCCCGCGGGCGTCAGCCACGCCACCTCGCCGGCCACGTCCACGAGGTGCGCGCCGTCCGCGAGCAGTTCTCCGAGCAGCCCCGGAAAGAGTTCTTCGATCACCTGCTGGCCGCGCCGCATCAGCGCGTGGACGTGACTCGCCTGCGGCACGCCCTTGCGTACGGCCGTGTTCGAGGGATACGCGTCGCGCTCGATGACAGTGACGCGGTCGAAGTGCCGTGCGAGGACGCGCGCCGCGAGCAGGCCGGCGAGGCTCCCGCCGAGGACGACGGCGTGCCCGCCGTTCTTTCCCGCCGCGTGGCCGCTGACTTTCTGAAAGTCCATATATAAATCTCCACGCCTCTTCGGTTGTCCGGTGCGTGCCATCTTCGAGTAGAATGGCGGCCGAAGTTTCCGCCCCGAGCCCCTTGCCCCGAGACCCGTCGCGCGAAGAGTAGACGAAGGGCGCGCCCGCGGTCTTTAAGGGCTTCTGAGATTTTTCTGAAAGAGTTGTGAAAGCGACTGGAGCGCAAGGCTGATGCCCACGAACGACGGCGGGCGCACGTACACCTTCGGCCCCTTCGTGCTGGATACGCGCGAGGGGACGCTGCTGCGCGAGGGGCGGCCCGTCCAGCTCACGCCGAAGGCGTTCGAGACGCTCGTCGCGCTCGTCGAGCGGAGCGGCCATTGCCTCGGCAAAGAAGAGCTGATGCGGCGCGTCTGGCCCGACAGCTTCGTCGAGGAGAACAACCTCTCGCAGAACATCTCGCAGCTCCGCCGCGCCCTACAGGCCGACGGCGCCGACGACGCCCGATACATCGAGACGGTTCCGCGCCGCGGCTACCGCTTCAACGCGCCGGTCGTGGTGCGCGAAGGGGCGCCCGACCTTACCGCGAAGGACGAAGGGAGAGGAGTGAGCGTCTCGCCCGAGGGCAGGGCCGAGGCGTCCGCGCGCGCCGCGGAGGCGCATGAGCAGGGCGCGGGCGAGTTCCCGCCGGAGCTGATGCGCGTGCCCGAGACGCGGTACGCACTGAGCGGCGACGTGAACATTGCCTACCAGACGCTCGGGGACGCGCCGCTCGACCTCGTCTTCGTCATGGGCTGGGTCTCGCACCTCGAATACTTCTGGCGCGAGCCGTCGGTGGCGCGCTTCCTCCGACGCCTCGCAACCTTCTCGCGCCTCATCCTCTTCGACAAGCGCGGGACGGGCCTCTCCGACCGCGTGCCCATCGACCAACTGCCGACGCTCGAACAGCGCATGGACGACGTGCGCGCCGTACTCGAAGCCGTCGGGAGCGAGCGCGCCGCCATCATCGGCATCTCGGAGGGCGGGCCGCTCTCGGCGCTCTTCGCCGCGACCTACCCCGAGCGCACGGGCGCGCTAGTCATGATCGGCACCTACGCCAAGCGTGTGCGCGACGAAGACTATCCGTGGGCGCCGACGTGGGAAGAGCGCGGCGAGTTCCTGCGTGAGATGCGCGACCACTGGGGCGGCCCCGTGGGGATTGAAGAGCGCGCGCCGTCGAAGGCGAACGACCCGGCCTTCCGCGAATGGTGGGCCGAGTATCTGCGGATGGGCGCGAGCCCCGGCGCGGCCGTCGCGCTCACGAAGATGAACGCAGAGGTGGACGTGCGCCACGTGCTCCCGACCGTGCGCGTGCCGACGCTCGTCATCCACAACCGCGGCGACCTCTGCCTGAAGGTCGAGGAGGGGCGTTACGTCGCCTCGCGCATCCCGGGCGCGCGCTTCGTCGAGCTGCCGGGCCGCGACCACCTGCCCTTCTTCGAAGACCAGGAGACGGTCTTGAACGAGATCGAAGAGTTCCTCACCGGCGCGCGCCACGTGCGCGAGCCCGACCGCGTTCTCGCCACGCTGCTCTTCGCGGGCATTGTCAACCGCGACGGCCGCACAGCCGAAGGCGACCTCGCCGCGCGTTTCCGCGCGCACGTCTCCAAAGAGATCAAATGGTTCCGCGGGCGCGAGATCGACGTGGAAGGCGTGGGGCCGCTTGCTGCCTTCGACGGCCCCGCGCGCGCCATCCGCTGCGCCTGCGCCGTCAGCGAGTACGCGGCGCGTCTCAACATAGAGGTGCGCGCAGGGCTCCACACGGGCGAGTGCGATCTGTTGGAGGGCGGGCGCGTGGGCGGACTCGCCGTCGAGATCGGGCGGGCCGTGCGCGCGCGTGCCGGGGCGAGCGAAGTGCTCGTCTCGCACACGGTCAAAGACCTCGTCGCTGGCTCCGGCATCACCTTCGAGGAGCGCGGCGCGCATACTTTTGAAGGGCTGCCCGGCGACTGGCGCCTCTTCCGCGTCGAGCGCGGCGCGTGCGTGTGAGTTAAGGGAGAAAGGGTCGGATGACAAAGACGGTCGAGATACGTGCGGCGGTCTTGACGGTGAGCGACCGCAGCGCGCGCGGCGAGCGCGAGGACGAGTCGGGGCCGTTGCTCGCGGAGCTTCTGCGCGAGGCGGGGGCGACCGTCGTCGCGCAGGAGGTCGTCTCCGACGAGCCGGGGCCGCTCGCCGAAAGCCTGCGCACGCTCGCCGACCGCGCGGACATCAACCTCGTCTTGACGACCGGCGGCACCGGCCTCTCGCCCCGCGACAACACGCCCGAGGCCACGCGCGCCATCATCGAAAGGGAAGTGCCCGGCATCCCTGAAGCGATGCGCGCCGAGACGCTCGGACAGACCCGGACGGCCATGCTCTCCCGCGCCGTCTGCGGCACGCGCTCCGGCGCGCTCCTCGTCAACCTTCCCGGCTCGCCCAAAGGCGTGCGCGAATGCTTCAACGTCATCCGCCCCGTCCTCGCCCACGCCGTCGCGCAGCTCGCCGGCCGCGACCACATTGAGAAAGGTTTTGACAACACGGAGGGCGCGGCCTAGAATCCGCACAGTTCTTCACGTCGCCACACGCACTTGCGCACCAACCGAAGGCGAGACAAGAGATGCTGAGCGCTTTCCTACTGCAAGCGAACACGACGGCTGCGGCCGACATCGCCGCGGGGCCGGGCGGGCCTTTGACGGCCTATTGGCCCGTGATGATCTTCCTCGCGGTGGCGGCGGTCTTCCCCGTGCTGCCCGTGGTCTTGGGCCGCTTCGTGCGGCCGAACATCTACGGCAAGGCGAAGATGCGCCCCTACGAGTGCGGCATCGACCCCGTGACCGAGGCGCACGACCGCTTCACCGTGCGCTACTACATCGTGGCGATGCTCTTCCTCGTCTTCGACGTGGAGACCATCTTCCTGCTGCCGTGGGCCATCATCTTCATGGGCGACGACTTCTCCTTCACCAGGTTCGCGCTCATCGAGATGTTCGTCTTCATCGGCATCCTCGTCGTCGGCTACTACTACGCCTGGCGCAAGGGCGCCTTAGAATGGGCTTGAAAAGTACTGAGGACTGAGGACTGAGTAGAAGCTTCTCCCGCTCAGTCCTCAGTCCTCATCACTCAATCGTATGGCTGAACATCAAGAAGGCATCGTACTGACCACGGTTGATTCGATCTTCAACGCGCTGCGGCGGAACGTGGCCGCGCCGGTGATGGGGGCGAAGCCCGTGCGGGGCCTCGTCAACTGGGGGCGCAAGTCGGCTCTGTGGCCGATGACGTTCGGGCTCGCCTGCTGCGCCATCGAGATGATCGCGGCCGGCTCCTCGCGCTTCGACATCGACCGCTTCGGCGCGGGCGTCTTCCGCCCTTCGCCGCGCCAGAGCGACCTCATCATCGTCGCCGGCACCGTGACCTTGAAGATGGGGCCGGTCGTGCGCAGAGTCTACGACCAGATGCCCGAGCCGAAGTGGGCCATCGCGATGGGCGCCTGCGCCTCGACGGGCGGGCCGTTCGACTCCTACTCGACGATGCAGGGCGTTGACCGCGTCATCCCCGTGGATGTCTACATCCCCGGTTGCCCGCCGCGCCCCGAGGCGCTCCTCTACGGCCTCATGTGCCTGCAAGAGATCATCATGCGCGAGGCGCCCGCCGCCTACATCTTCGAGTCCGACGGCTCAGTCCACCGCCGCCGCGAACTCCCCGAAGACGACGGCGAGACGCTCGCCGAAATCGCCCCCCTCGACGCCGAGGGGCTGGAGGTCGTTTCGGAAGTAGCCGGGCGTTCTTGAGGTCGGCTGAGAGCCAGGTCTGACGGCGAAGGCCGCTCCGTTCATTCGGGGCGGCCTTCGTGCGTGGGTTGGCGGCGTGGCTAAGGCGCGGGCGTGGGGCCGACGCGCTCCCCGGTGAGACCGCGTCCCTGCGCGTTGAGGTCGCCTGTCCACAGGTAGTGCGGGGCGAAGCGCGCCCCGTTCCAGTTGAACTGGACGGCCTCGAACTTGCGCCCCGAGAAGGCCAGGCCGTGAAAGCTGTTCTTATGGCGCACGTCGGCCTGGAACTTCAAAGCCGTGCCGGCTGAGACGACCAGGCAGTTGGATGTAGGCTCATGGAAGACGATGGGGAAATGCTCGTGACCGTGCATGATGATGTCCACGTGGCCGCGGCAGGCCGTGAGCAGGCGCTCACCCTCAAGCAGCCTCGTGAAGCTTTCGACGTTGACGAACGGGAGGTAGTCGAGGAAGGAGCGCGAACGGAAGCGATTGAGGTCGGCCGGGTGGTGGTGCAGCAGGAGGACGCGGACGGCATTCTCCTTCAGAGCGCCGCTGGCCGCGGTGTTCTCGAACGCCCCGTTAAGCCAAGCAAGCGTGAACGGCGAGACGTAACCGACGGCCGTGTTGTCCTCTTCATAGAGGTTGGAGTCGATGCCATAGAAGATGAACTGTTGCCCGCTGCTCGCCTGCGCGATGTGCGTGTAAGGGAGCAGCGCCGGCAAGTCGGCGAAGCCGGTCAGGTACGCCTCTAACTCCTGACTGCGGAGCTTATCGTGGTTGCCCGGCACGCAGAGCACTTTCTCCTTCTCGAAGTTAAGCCCGACGTTGAAGCTCTGTCCCGCCGCGTCCGTGGCCTTGAACTGTTCGGTGAGGAACTGCCGCGCAAAGGTGAACCGGCGCTCGGGGCTGGAGTCGGTCGAGATGTCGCCGGTCACGACGCAGAAGTCGAACAACTCGCCGGGTGCGCCCAGGCGTCGGGCCGCGCGCCGCACGTCCAGGTGCAGCGAGGGGATAATATAGCTGTCGTGCGTCTGCATGAGCTGCCGCCCCTTGTGCCGCACCACAGACTTGACGGACGGGGCGTTGATGCCGTCGGCGCGGTCGCGCGTGCCCACGTCAGAGAAGTCCCTCCCGAGGTGCAGGTCTGACAGGTGCAGGATCGCCGCGGTCACGTTCTTCATTAGATGCCCTCCCCCTCTACATCTCGCTCTACTACGACGCGCCGTCGCCGCCCGGGAGAGGCCGACGCGCTCGGTGCCTCTCCTATATTTGCGTCCATCGCGGCCGCCGCCGGCCTGTCGTGTGACGATTCACTTGCCACTTCTTCGACTGTCGGGAACGTTTCGGTGACCGCTGTATACAGCTCATCCGCCCGAGAATCCCACACGCCGAAGCCAGTGGGGACGAGCGTAGCGGATTCGGCCTGTGCCGGAGGACGGTCGCGCATTCCCCAGTAAGTGCCGATCAGCTCAAACCCGTACGCTCTGAGCGCCTGTTCGATCTCACCCTTCAGGGGTGGGTCCAGCGCCCTGCTCAGGATGGACCAATGAAAGATGATGTCGCCGATAATGCTCACGCCAAGACTTTTGAGCGTGTTGTAGGTGCGCACGCTGATTTCTAACTCGTCTATCGAAACGCGCGTGACTGATATGTCGGCCGCCGGCAGGCGCGACGCCACGACGGCAGAAGGCTCTGACACTTCAGCCTCTTTCTCCTTTTCGAGCCCTGCGGCAAGCCGCGTAATGCTCTTCGAGCGGCGCTTGACCTCCTGCGACAGCAGACGGTTGAACTGCTCTCCGAAGATGGCGCGCCCCAACTTCTCCTCCGCGGTGAGCTGCGCCGACGACAGTTCTACGTCGTGGGGCAGGTCGCGCAGCAGGGCCGCCGCGGTGTCGAGGTAGAACAGCACCTGATGCGCGTGCAGCGTGGATGCCTCTTCGACTGGTAGCCTGAGCGAGTCGGCTTCAAGCAGCGTTTCGGCGGGCAGGAAAGTCCACGCTTCTTCTCTCTTGCGGAAGTGGCCGACCTCTTCGAGCAGCAGTTCGTCGCTCTGCGCGAACGAGTGGCGCATGAGCATGACGAGGCCGCTCCAGGCGGCCTGCGCCAGTCGGTCTGCGAACTCACGGCGGTCGCCGCCGTCGATGTAGTGTTGTTCGAGCTGTGTGATGAGTCTCGACAGGAGCGTCGTGATGGTGGATTGGTTCATAAAGGTCATCTCAGAGCTGAAGGGGGTGAGGACGACTCCGCTCTCAACCCGATGCTGTCGGCGGTTGGGTGAGGCCGTGGGATAGGCCCCCGGCAGAAGACTTCGGACGCCTGCGCCCGAGAGGTTAAAACCACCCGCGCCCGCTGTCAACGATTTCCGTTCGGCCCGGAGGTCTGCCGCCGCGTGCGGCGCGGGCTTACAGTCCCGCGAGGTGGCGCGTGTCGTTGAGGGCTTCGACGCGGATGAGGCCGCCGTGCTCGATGTGGAAGCGCGTGATGCCGCAGTTGGAGGAGGAGAGCCAGACGGGTTTCAGGTGCGGCGCGTCGAGGGCGCCCATGAGGTGGAGCGCGAGGATGCAGATGGTGCCGGTATGCGAGAAGAGGGCGAGGGTGCCGCCGCGGTGTTGTTCGACCGCGCGGTCGAGTTCGGCGGCGGCGCGGTCGAGGAGCTGTCGGTAGCTCTCGCCGCCCGCGAGCACGCGCTCGAAGTCGCGGCGAAGGAGTGAGGCGTATTCGTCGGGGTGCGCAGCGGCCGCCGCCTCGAAGGTTAAGCCCTCCATCAGGCCGACGCTGCGCTCGCGCAGGGCGTGCGTCCGCGTGATGTCGAGCCCGGTCGCGCGCGCCAGCGGCTCGGCCGTCTGCACGGCGCGCAGCAGGTCGCTCGAATAGACGGCCGTCACGCGCTCGTTCAGGAGCGCCCGCGCCGTCGCCTCGGCCTGCCTGTGGCCCAACTCGCTCAAGGGCGTCGGCGAGTGGCCGCCGAACCTGCGCTCGGCGTTGCCCTGCGACTGTCCGTGGCGGACGAGGAGGACGCGCGTCGTTTCCATAAGAATTTAAAAGGACTGAGTGCTGAAGACTGAGGACTGAGTGAAGAAGCGAGTCTTCCACTCAGTTCTCAGTCTTCAGCACTCAGTCCTTTCCTAAGCCGCGACCGTTTCGGCCTTCAGCTTCTCGGCCTGGTAGTGCGCGACGAGGGCGTTGATGAACTCGTCGAGCGCGCCCTCCATGACGAGGTCGAGTTGATGGATGGTGAGCTGGATGCGGTGGTCGCTGACGCGGTTCTCTTTGAAGTTGTAGGTGCGTATCTTCTCGGAGCGGTCGCCCGAGCCGACCATCGAGCGGCGCTCGCTGGCCTGCGCCTCGTGCTGCTTCTGCTCTTCCAGCTCTTGCAGGCGTGCGCGCAAGACCCTCATCGCCTTCTCGCGGTTCTTGATCTGCGACTTCTCGTCCTGCATCGAGACGACGACGCCCGACGGCATGTGCGTGATGCGCACGGCCGAGTAGGTGGTGTTGACCGACTGCCCGCCCGGCCCCGACGAACAGAAGGTGTCGATGCGAAGGTCGTTCTGGTTGATCTTCACGTCAACCTCTTCGGCCTCGGGCAGCACGGCGACGGTGATGGCGGAGGTGTGGATGCGCCCCGAAGTTTCGGTCTGCGGCACGCGCTGGACGCGGTGGACGCCCGACTCGTGCTTGAGCTTCGAGTAGACCTTGTCGCCGGAGATTTCGGCGACGGCCTCCTTAATCCCACCGATGCCGGACTCGGACTGGTCGAGAATGTCCATCTTCCAGCCCTGCCGCTCGGCGTAGCGGCCATACATCCTGAGCATCTCGGCGGCGAAGAGCGTCGCCTCGTCGCCGCCGGTACCGGCGCGGATTTCGAGGATGACGTTCTTCTCGTCGTTCGGGTCGCGCGGGAGCAGCAGGACGCGGAGGTCTTCCTCGACCTTCCCGAGTCGCTCTTCGAGCGCGGTCATCTCGGAGCGCGCCATCTCGCGCATCTCCTCGTCGTCCGAGAGGTCGAGGAGTTCCTTGGCGCCCGACAGTTCCGACTTGAGCTGCTTCCACTCGCGGTACTTTGTCACCATCTCGCCCATGCCGCGGTGCTGCTTGTTGAGCTTCGCGTAGTTCGCGGGGTCGTTATAGACCTCTGGCTGCGACAACTCCTCGGTCAGGGCCTCATAACGCGCTTCGATCTGTTCGAGTTTGTCTAGCATGGCTGATTATGATAAAGGCGCGGGCACCGCTTCCGCGGGCTGCGGCTCAAGCTTCAAAGATTCTTTGAGCGCCACGATGGCGACTTCGAGCTGCTGGTCGTCCGGCTCTTTGGTCGTGATGTTCTGGAGCCAGACGCCGGGGAGCGTGATGAGCTTGAAGACGGGGCCGCTCTCCTTCTTCGCCGAGAGGCGGATGATCTCGTAGCTCAGGCCGGCGACGATGGGGATGAACGCGACGCGCACGGCGATGTTGTAGGCGAACGAGCTGAAGGAGACGACCGAGAAGAGCACGATGGAGACGAGCATCACGACCATCAGGAAACTCGTCCCGCAGCGCGGGTGCTGGCGCGGCTGGACGCGCGCGTTCTCGACCGAGAGCGGCAGCCCCGACTCCCAGTTGAAGACCGTCTTGTGCTCCGCCCCGTGGTACTCGAAGACACGCCGGATGTCCTTCGACAGCGAGAAGCTCGAAATCATCAGGATGAAGATCGCCATCCGGATGACGCCGTCGATGAGGTTGAAGGAGACGTTCGGCTTCACCGGCTTCAGGTAGCCGCGCGCGCCGTCATAAGCGCGCGAGTACCACGGTGCGTCCGCAGTTTGAGGGACGGCCTGCGTCCCCTCAGTTTGAACGGCGGCGGCAGTCGTCTGTGCCTGCTGCGCGTTGGCGGCGGGAGGCGTTGCGGCGTTGCGCTCGGCCCAGCCCATGCCGATGAAGAGCGCGTTGGTTAAGACGAGCGGCGCGACGACGAAGAGCAGGACGTTGAAGACGAGCGCGAAGGCAATCGACCCGAAGGCCGCGGCCGAGCCGCGCTTCAGCTCGTCCTCGGGACGCTTCTTCGTCGGGACGGGGAAGAGGCCGGGGACGCCGCCCGTGATGCCCGCGAAGTCGCCCTCGCCCTCGACGACCGCGGGCGTGAGTACGACCGCTTCGGCCGTCTCGGTCTCCTCGACGAAGGCTTCGGCGGCCGAGTAGTTGAGCGCCTTGATGCCGAGTGCCATCGACTGCACGAGCACGGCCGCGCCGCGGAGCACCGGCCACTTCAAGACCGGGTACTTGTCGCTCCACTTCGGCAAGGAAGCGCCCGTATGCGTGATGGTGCCGTCGGGGCGGCGCACCGCGATGGCGTACGCGGAGGGCGTGCGCATCATCACGCCCTCGATGACGGCCTGGCCGCCGACAATCAGGTCTTTTTCGCTGGCGCTCATGTTCACTCCATGAAGCAAATGGTGAATAGTGAATGGTAAATGGTTCGGCGACACGCGTCGCAACCTTCTACTAAACTACCATTTACTATTCACCATTTACCATCTATCAAAGATTGGCCATTCACCAAAGTAAAGACGCCGACCTCGCGGTTGCGGCTCGTCTTTCGTCTCCCTCGGCGGGAAGAAAGAGGTTCGGCCGCGGGCGCGGAAGGTCGGCGTCCGGGTTCTGGGTAGCTAATACTGGCGGCGTTTGACGGGCATCATACGCGCGGCCGTTTCCTGCTCAGGCGTTCGCCCCCTCGGTCGCGGCCGGCGCTTCGGTCTTCTTGCCGTAGCGCTTGTTGAAGCGGTCAACGCGGCCGGCCGTGTCGATCAACTTCTGCTTGCCCGTGAAGAACGGGTGGCACTCCGAGCAGATTTCGAGGTGGAGGTCGTCCTTCTTCGTCGAGCGCGTCTGGAAGTTGTTACCACAGGCGCAGTGGACGGTGATCTCGTGGTAGTCGGGATGAATTCCTTGCTTCATTTCTCTTTCCTCTCAGATAGCGGGCCCCGGGCGGCCTCAAACAAAGCCCCATCTTACCGACGCTCAACGCGCATCGTCAAGTTGTGCAAGGACTTGGATGCACGAAGGCGCCCGCCGATTGCCCGCACTTTCAACGCGCGGCGGGGCGTTCGGCGGACTATGTTGACACGCGTCCGAACCGCGTGTTACAAACGCGCTGAACACACCTTTGAAGCTTTTCCGTTAGAGTACCTTGAACGTTATACAAGCTGCACTCATGATCTTGTAGGGACAAGAGTTGTTCCCCGACCTACGTCCTTACACGGGAGTCGAGCCTTTAGGACGCGATGACGGACGAACCCAAAAACCCTCCGGAATCCCCCGATACCTCACCGTCTGAAAGCGACGACCCACGCCGCGCGGCAGATACATCCCCGACAGCAGAGGACAACAAAGCGGGCGCGCTCCCGCCGCCGCCCGACGCCGACCAGCCGCGGCCCACGCCCGAGAGTCAGGCGGCGCTGACCGGCAAGGCGCCCTCGGGCAGTTCCACCTCCGGCACGACCGTCCCGGCCTCTTCGCCCAAGCCCAAGCCGCCGGCCCCGCCGCCCTCCAACGAGACACCCGAAGAGAAGAAGGCACGACTCGAACGCATCATCGCCGAGGCAAAAGCGAAGAAGGAGGCCGCCGCCGCTGCCGCCGCACAGGCTGAAGCAGGTGGGGGCGGGGAAGCGCCGCCGCCACCCGGCGGCAAGTCGCCCGAAGTCGGCGACCCTTTGAAGAGCCCTTCGCAGGCCGACCTCGAACGCGCCGCCAAGATAGCCGAAGCGAAAGCGCGTGCCGCCGCCGCGAAGGAGGCTGCCGCCGCGAAGTCGCCCGCCGCTCCCGGCGCAGAGAAACCGGCCGCGCCCGCCGCCGCCGCCAAGCCCGCCGCACCGGCCGCGGCCGGCGCAGGCGTCCCGAAGCCCCCCGTCAAGAAGAAGGACGAAGGGCCGAAGCCGGTCGAGTCGCCCGACCACCCGCTCGTCAAGCGCCTGCGTGAGCGCTTCGGCGAATCAATCGAAGGCGCCTTCACCTTCCTCAACCAACTCTCGATTCACGTCAAGGCCGACGCAATCGTCGAGGTCTGCAAGGCGCTGCGCGACGACGCGGAGACGCCCTTCGACTACCTCTCAGACCTGACCTGCGTTCACTGGCCCGACCGCGACGAAACGCCGTTCGAGGTCGTCTACAACCTCTACTCGATCTCCAAGAACGAGCGCGTGCGCCTGAAGGCCGCCGCGGGCGAGGCAGGGCTCGACAGCGTCACCAACGTCTGGCCCACGGCCAACTGGATGGAGCGCGAGGCGTACGACCTCTTCGGCGTCGTCTTCAACAACCATCCAGACCTCAGGCGGCTGCTCCTGCCGAAGGACTGGGACGGCCACCCGCTCCGGAAGGACTATCCGCTGGAGTTCATGGAGAACGAGTGGACGACGCGACACCTGCCGGAGTTCACCGAAGTCCAGCGCGAGCAGTTGGCGCAGCGCCGCGCCTACGGCCTCGAAATCCTCCAGACGCCGGACGAGCGGCGCATCCGCGAAATCTTCCGCGACGGGCGCGACCCGCTGCCGAAGGAGCACAAGTAGAATCGATGCACCCGAAAGACCTCGCCGCCAAGTACGAAGTGAAGGTCTTCGACAGCCCCTCGGCCGCCGAAGCCGCAGGCTTCCGACTCGGCCAGCGCATGAGCCCACGCAACGTCTGGAACCGCGACTCCGCCGCCTCCGCCATCCTTTTCGACCTACTGAAAAAGAAGAAGCACGGCGAAGTCTCCGAGGTCGCGCTCGTGCTTGAGACGGCGAGCGTCGCGGGAGCGTTCAAGGAAGGAAATAGTGAATAGTAAATAGTGAATGGAGACAGCCGCCCTTTCCATTTACCATTTACTATTCACCATTCACCAGCTATGCACCAGGTAGAAGTCGCGACAACGCAGGAGACCTTACTCGACAACCCCGAGATGGTCTTGAACATGGGGCCGCAGCACCCTTCGACCCACGGCGTGCTGCGCGTCATCCTGCGCCTCGACGGCGAGACCGTCATCGACCTCGACTGCGACATCGGCTTCCTCCACCGCGGGATGGAGAAGATCGCGGAGAACCGTCTCTACCCGATGATCGCGCCCTACTGGGATCGGCTCGACTACATCGCCGCCGTCTCGAACGGGCTGGTCTGGGTCGAGACCGTCGAGCAGATGCTCGGGCTCGAAGTCCCGCCGCGCGCGCACTACATCCGCGTCATCCTGACGGAGCTGAACCGCATCGCGTCGCACCTGCTCTGGCTCGCGACGCACGCGCTCGACATCGGCGCCTTCACGGTGCTGCTGCACGCGCTGCGCGAGCGCGAGGAGATTCTCAAGATTTTCGAGCAGCAGTTCGGCGCGCGCCTCACCTGTCACGCGTGGCGCATCGGTGGAATGCCGAACGACACCTACGAAGGCTTCACCGAGGACGTGCAGCAGTTCGTCGATAACTTCCCGAATCGCATCGACCAGTACGAGACGCTGCTCTCGGAGAACCGCATCTGGCTCGGGCGGACGGTCGGCATCGGTGTCATCACGGCCGCGGACGCTATCGCCATCGGTCTCTCCGGCCCCTCCCTGCGCGGCTCGGGCGTCGCGTGGGACATCCGCAAGAGCCGTCCGTACGCGGCCTACGCCGACCTCGATTTCGAGGTGCCGGTCGGCGAGAACGGCGACACTTACGACCGCTACCTCGTCCGCATCGCAGAGATGCGCCAGTCGCGCCGCATCGTCCAGCAGGCTTTGAAGCAGTTGCCCGATGGCCCCGTCAACGCCAAGATTCCGAAGGTCATCAAGCCGCCCGTGGGCGACTACTACCATTCCATCGAAGGCCCGAAGGGCGAGATCGGTTGTTACTTAGTGAGCGACGGCACGAGCCGCCCGTACCGTGTTCGCGTCCGACCGCCGTGCCTCATCAACCTCCAGGCGCTGCGGCAGATGTGCGTCGGCCACCTCGTCGCCGACGTGGTCGCCATCATCGGCACCCTCGACATCGTGCTCGGGGAAATAGACCGTTAGTTAGTAAATGGTAAATGGTGAATAGTCGTTGAAAGTTTAGTGCCTTAAGTGGCAGAACGTACGCGCGGCATTCCGCAGAACCATTTACCCTTTACTATGCACCGTTCACCAACGCATGAACATCATTCGCCTACCCGTGCAGAAGATGACGCGTGAAGCCTTCGCGCCGTATGGAGTGCTGCTCGACCGGCGCGGCTCCATCGACGTGGACATCGGGATGGGCGTGCCGAGCATCACGGGCGCGACGGCCGACCCGCGCCCCTTCAAGTTTGACTTCATGGCGCGCCACCGCCACACGATGCAGGTCTTCTCGCCGCTCGCAGGCTCGCAGGCCGTCATCTGCGTGGCGCCGCCCAACGGGCTCGACGCGCCAGACGCCGACAAGGTCGTCGCTTTCCTCGTCGAAGGTCGGCTCCCTTACGCGTACTTCCGCGGCACATGGCACACGCCGCCCTTCGCCAACGGCGAGTGGTACTCCTACCTCGTCGTGGATCGCAAGGGCACGCTCGACGAAGACCTTGAGCTGGTGGACATGCGGGCCGCGCGCGGCTGCACGTTCGAGATAGACGTAACGGGGTGAAGATGCAGAGGCGCATGGGAAGGACGGTGTCGAGACTCGCGGGCGCAGCGGCGCTCGCGCTCCTCTGCGACGCCGCCGCGCACGCACAAAGGCGCGCCGCGCAGTGCAACGCGCCGATGAGCGCGCCCGTCTCCTTCGTTCCGCTCCCGGGCCGCCCCTTCAGCACCGTCTCTTCGCCCGATGGCTGCTGGCTCTTCGTCTCCGTCGCGAGTTCCGACCCCGGCTCGGCCAACGGCATCGCGCTGCTCAGGCGACGCGGCGGGGCCATCACGCTGGAAAAAGTGTTCCCGGTCGAGGCCCAACCGGCGGGCATGACCCTGACGCGCGACGGCAAGCTGCTCGTCGTCGCGGGCGGCGACCACGTCGTCTTTCTGGATGCGGCGCGCATGACCGGCGGCGGCGACCCCATCCTCGGCCGCATCAGGGACGGCGACTCTCCGGGCAGCGTCTACGTCAACACGACGGCCGACGGCCGCCTCCTCTTCGTCAGCGACGAGCGCGCGCAGGCCGTCACCGTCATCAACCTGCGAAAGGCGCGCGCCGAGGGGTTCAAAGAGACGGCCATCGTCGGCAGGATTCCCGTCGGCCGCGCGCCCATCGCGCTCACGTTCTCGCCGGACGGGCGCTGGCTCTACACGACCAGCCAGATCGCGCCCGAGTCTTACGGCTGGCCCGTCGAGTGCAAGCCCGAGGGCGCCGACCCTGCGAACGCGCAGCCGCGTAACCCGCAGGGCGCAATCATCGTCGTGGACGTGTCGAAGGCCGCCGCCGACCCCGCGAACTCCGTCGCCGCGCGCGTGCAGGCCGGCTGCAACCCCGTCCGGCTCGCCATCTCGCCCGACGGTACTCGCGCCTACGTCACCGCGCGCAACAGCAACGCGCTGCTCGCGTTCGACACGGCGAAGTTCCACACGGACGCCGCACACGCGCGCGTCGGCACTGTGCCGGTCGGCAGCTCGCCCGTGGGCGTGGCGGTCGTGAACAAAGGCCGGCAGGTCGTCGTCTCCAACTCGAACCGCTTCGCGCGCGACCAGACGGTGCGGCAGACGCTGACGGTCATCGACGCGGCGCGCGTCGGCGAGGGCGCGGCGGCCATTCTGGGGAGCGTCCCGGCCGGCCTCTTCCCGCGCGAGTTCGGGCGTTCGCCCGACGGGCAGACGCTCTTCGTCTCGAACTACATCTCCAGCGAACTGGAAGTGATAGACCTCAAGCGCATGCCGGTCGAGCGCGGCACGGCCGGCGGAGGGGCGCCGACGAAAAATCAATGACGAGCACGTTCGCACTCTTCGCACCACCCAGTTTTCTCGACGATCTCCTGCTGAGATTCTTCGGCGAGGAGACGGTCAACTACGTCGTCTGGCCGTTCATACAGATCGGCGCGGTCATCACGCTGATCGCCGTGTGGGCGCTCTACGCGAGCTATCTGGAGCGGAAGATTTCCGCGTTCATGCAGGCGCGCCTCGGGCCGATGCGCGTGGGCAAGTGGGGCCTCTTGCAGCCCATCGCCGACGCCGTCAAGCTCCTCACCAAAGAAGACCTCGTGCCGGAGAAGGCCGACCCGTACATCTTCCGTTACGCGCCCTACATTTCGGTGGCGGCGACGTTCATCACCTTCGCGGTCGTGCCGTTCGCGCCGAACTGGGGCGTGATTACGGACGTGAACATCGGGCTGCTCTTCGTCCTCTCGATCTCTTCGGTGGGCGTGCTCGCGCTCATCCTCGCCGGCTGGTCCTCGAACTCGAAGTATGCGCTCCTCGGCGGTCTGCGCTCGTCGGCGCAGATGGTCTCGTACGAGGTCGCGATGGGGCTCTCGCTCATCGGCGCACTGATGTTCGCGCGGACGCTCTCTCTATCCGGCATCACGACGGCGCAGGCGTCCGACTCGGTCTGGTTCATCTTCTACCAGCCGCTCGCCTTCGTCATCTTCCTCATCAGCGGCATCGCCGAGAACAACCGCGCGCCCTTCGACCTGCCCGAGGCCGAGTCGGAACTGGTCGCGGGCTTCCACACGGAATATTCGGGGATGCGCTGGTCGCTCTTCTTCATGGCCGAGTACGCGGCGATGGTGGTGGTCGCGGCCGTGGCGACGACCGTCTTTCTGGGCGGCTGGTACTTCCCCGGCGTGCTCTGGCTCGCGGGCGGCTACGGCAATCTCTACGTCGTCCTGAGCCTCGTCGTCTTCATTCTGAAGATGGCGGTGCTGCTCTATCTCTACTTCTGGCTGCGCTGGACGTTCCCACGCTATCGTTACGACCAGTTGATGGACTTAGGTTGGAAGTGGATGATTCCGGCCTCGCTCCTCAACATCGTCTGGACGGGCGTGACGGTCTTCGTCGTGCAGGCTCTCCACGCCTCGCGCGACGGCGCGGCCGGTTCCGTGGCGCGCGGCCTCAACTATCTCTTCGGCGCGGGCGAGGGTGACAACCGCTTTGTCGAATCTCTGTCGCGCGGGGTCAACCTGATGCCCGCGGGTAAGCTCGTCGCCGTCGTGCTGGGCTTCGCGGGGCTCTTCGTCGGGGCGCTCTTCCTCGGCTACCTCAACCGCCACTCGCGCGACTTCAACCTCAAGAAGCAGCGGCGGGAGATACGGCTCGTGGACGTGCCGAAGGGCGCGCCCGCGGTCGCGACGACGGCCGCCCCTGCGGCCGACAATGCATGAATCACCGAGGGGTCGTTGGAGAGGTCGTATGCCTTTAGTAAAAGTTCCGCAGGCCGCTTGGGGGGAGAGGCTGAAGCGCTTCTTTCTGGCGGACATGTTCAAGGGGATGTGGCTGACGCTGAAGTACAACATCGGCGCGTTGAGGGACAAGAACTCCGTCAGCGGCTACGGCATCTACACCGAGCAGTACCCCAGCGTCAGGCCGCAGGTGGCGCCGCGCTTCCACGGTGCGCCGCGCCTGAACATGGACCCGGAGACGCACGAAAGTCTGTGCATCGCCTGCAACCTCTGCGCGCTGGCCTGCCCCGAGGACTGCATCGACGTGATCGCGATGGACATCGAGATGACGGTCGGCGGCAAGCCGCGCAAGAAGAAGGTGCTCGACGAGTTCATCTTCGACACCTCGCGCTGCATGTTCTGCGCGCTCTGCCAGGAGGCGTGCCCCACGGCCTGCCTGGAACTGACGCAGGAGTTCGAGCTTGCCACCTACTCGCGCGCCGGCTTCGTCTGGAACCGCGAGATGCTTGAGCAGGGGCGCGAGTCAAGAAAGTTCGAAGCTTAGGAGGGAAGTACTGAGTGCTGAAGACTGAGGACTGAGTAAAAACAAGGCCCCCGTCTTCCACTCAGCCCTTAGTCTTCAGCACTCAGTACTCAAATTATGGTCTTATCCGGCTGGGAAAGCGTCTTCTTCTGGGTCTTCGCGCTGGCGGCGCTGGTGGCGGGGCTGCTGACGGTGATGGCGCGCAACGCCGTCCACTCGGCGCTCTTCCTCATCTCGGCGCTCGTCTCGGTGGCGGCGCTCTTCGTGCTCCTCGGCGCGGAGTTCCTCGCGGGCGTGCAGATTCTCGTCTACGTCGGCGGCGTGATGGTGCTGTTCCTCTTCGTCATCATGCTCGTCAACGTCTCGGCCGAGGAGCGCGGGAGCGAGGAGCTGTTCAACCGCTCGGGGCAGGTGACGGCCGCCATCTGCTTCGTCGCGCTGCTCGTCCTCGGCCTCTTCTACGCCATCAACCAGTCGGCCGGTCACTTCGCGCCCGACGCCGACGCGCGAGCCGTCTCGCGGAGCGACGTTGCGGCCACCAGCATGCGCAACGCCGAGACGCGCGTCTCGAAAATCTCCGCGGACACGCAACTCGTGGGCGCGAGCCTCTACCGCTTCGGCGCGCTCCCGTTCGAGATTGCGAGCGTGCTGCTGCTGGTCGCCATCGTCGGCTCGGTGCTGCTCGCGCGCACGTCGAAGCAGGAGTTGGCGGCCGACGACGTTGACCCGCAAGTTATCCCGGAGCTTTCGGCCGCGGGCGAGCTGACGCCGGCCGAGATCGAGGCCGCCTCGCGCACGCACGCCGCAGAGGTCTGAGCGGAGTCAGAGACTATGAACATCCTTTTCACACCGGCGCTCGCGCTCCTACAGGGGGGCGCCTGGGAGAACATGAAGCAGGGGGTTCTGCACCCCGACCTCTCGAAGTTCCTCATCATCGGGGCGCTGCTCTTCACCATCGGCGTGGCCGGCGTGCTGACGCGCCGCAACATCATCATCATCTTCATGTCGATAGAGCTGATCCTGAACGCGGCGAACCTGAACTTCATCGCCTTCTCGCGCTACCTGCTGGAGGCGGGCGGCCCGAACGCCGCGAACGCCGTCGCCGGTCAGGTCTTCACGGTCTTCATCATCGTCGTCGCCGCCGCCGAGGCGGCCATCGGCCTCGGCCTCGTCATCGCGCTCTACCGCAACCGCGAGACGATCTTCGTGGACAAGATTAATCTCTTGAAGTGGTAAATAGTGAATAGTAAACAGTGAATGGAGAGAGTCGTTCTTTCCATTCACCATTCACTGAAACTTATGTACAGATACATCTGGCTCGTCCCCCTCCTGCCGCTGTTGGGCGCGGCCATCAACGGGTTGCTGGGTCGGCGGTTCCGTTTTTCGGAGCGGCTCATCGGCTCGATAGGCGTCGGCTCCGTGGCGTTGGCGTTCCTCATCAGCCTCGCGGCGGTCGTCTCGTACGGCGCGAACGTGTGGCCGCGGCCTTACGTGACGAGCGAGGACGGCTCCTTCTCCTACACGTGGATTCCGGGCGGCGCGGTCGAGTTGACGCAGGGTAGGGAAGGGCGCACGGCCTCCGCCGGGGGGCGTGAAGAGCTGACGGCCTACCCACCAGTCAGAAGCGTCGAGGAGTTGCAAAGGCTGGGGGCCGAAGGGCAAAAGCGTGCTGATGCCTCCGCCAGTCCGGGGGGCTCTATTCTGGACGTGGAGTGGAGCTATCAGCTCGACGCGCTCTCTTCCATCTTCATGCTCATCATCACGGGCGTCGGTCTGTGCATCTTCGTCTTCGCGACGGGATACATGCACGGCGACAAAGGCTTCTATCGCTTCTTCGCATACCTCGGTCTCTTCATGTTCTCGATGCTCGTGCTGGTGATGGGCTCGAACTTCATGATGATGTTCGTCGGGTGGGAGGGTGTCGGCCTCTGCTCGTACCTGCTCATCGGCTACTACTTTGACCGGAAGGAGGCGGGCGACGCGTCGCGCAAGGCGTTCATCACGAACCGCATCGGCGACTTCGGCTTCGCGCTCGCCGTCTTCGGCGTCATCGCCACCTTCGGCACCACGCAGTACACCGCCGTCTTCGAGCAAGCGCGCACATTCCCCGTCGAGACCCTGCTCGGCCCCGTCACGTGGGGCGTGATGTCCTGGATCGCGCTCGGCCTCTTCATCGGCGCGTGCGGTAAGTCGGCGCAGTTGCCGCTCTACGTCTGGCTGCCGGACGCGATGGCGGGGCCGACGCCCGTCTCGGCGCTCATCCACGCGGCGACGATGGTCACAGCCGGGCTCTACATGCTGACGCGGTGCAACGTCATCTTCCAGCACTCGCAGGCGATGATGACGGTCGTGGCGGTCGTCGGCGCGCTGACCGCCATCTTCGCTGCGACCATCGGCATCACCCAGAACGACATCAAGAAGGTGCTCGCGTATTCGACGGTCTCGCAACTCGGCTTCATGTTCCTCGCGTGCGGCGTGGGCGCGTTCGTCATCGGCATCTTCCATGTGATGACGCACGCCTTCTTCAAGGCTTTGATGTTCCTCGGGGCGGGCTCGGTCATCCACGCGATGCACCACGAGCAGGACATGCGGCGGATGGGGAACCTTCGGAAGTACATGCCGAAGACCTACTGGACGTTCTTCGCGGGATGGCTCGCCATCTGCGGCATCATCCCGTTCTCGGGCTTCTGGTCGAAGGACGAGATTCTGTGGAACGCGGCTTCGACCGAGTACGTCCCCTCGGGCTGGGTGCTCTGGCTCATCGCGACCATCGCCGCCGCCTGCACGGCCTTCTACATGACGCGCCTGATGGCGATGACCTTCTGGGGCAAGGAGCGCTTCCTCGAAGTGCCCGCGGGCGGGCAGGCCGACGAGGCGCACGCCTTAGCGTATGCCGACGGCGAGACGACGCACAAGGCCGCGACGCCTTCGGTCGGAGACCGTCCGCACCACGGCCCCGAAGAGCGCGTCGGCGCGGCGCACGCGCTTGAGAGCGCCGATGCCGGAGAGCCGGAGGGCATCGACGCGCGCGGCCACGACATACACGACCGACACGACCCGGGCGAGCCCGCCGGACACGGACACCATCCGCACGGCTCTGTTCTGCCGCACGAGTCGCCGCCGTCGATGTGGGTGCCGCTGGCGGTGCTGGCGGTGCTGGCGACCGTCGGCGGCTTCGTCGGCATCAGCCCCGCCTTCGCAGGTGGCGCGCACGTCGGCGGCAAGCTCAACATCGTCAACTGGCTCGACCCCGTAATCTGGAACCCCTCGACGGGTCAGTTCGGCAAGGAGTCGCACGCGCAGACCTCCGCGGTCGAAGCACACGACAAGCAGACGGCCGGGCACGAGGCCGCCCGTCAGGAGGGGAGCCACGCCGCGCCGCTCCCGACGCGTACCGACGTGGAGCATAGCGCCGTTGCCGCGCAGGGCGAGCACCTTGCGCCCTACGGCGACGAGGGGCGCTTCAATCTCGCGCACTCCGTCCAGCACATGCTCGGCGACAGCCACGCCGCGGCCGAGTGGTTCTTCATCATCGTCTCGCTGGTCGTCGCGGGCTTCGGCATCTGGCTCGGCTTCCTCTTCTACGTCTGGAAGCCGCACCTGCCCGGGGTCTGGGCGCAGAGGCTCGGGCCGCTCTACCGTTGGAGCTACAACAAGTACTGGGTGGATGAGCTGTACGGCATGCTCTTTACGCGGCGGACGATGGATTTGGCGCGCGGCGTCTACGCCACCGACTCGCGCTTCATCGACGGCGCGGTCAACGGCGCGGCGTGGCTTACGCGACAGCTCAGCCGCTTCACCGGCAACGCCGACCGTCTGGTCGTGGACGGCGCGGTCAACGGCGTCGCGGGCTTCATCAAGCTTTTGATGTCGCCGCTGCTGCGCGCCGCGCAGACGGGCGTGACGGCCAACTACGCGCTCGCCATGCTGCTCGGCCTCGTCGCGGCCGTCGGCCTCTTCTTCGGCCCGGAGATTTGGGAGAGTCTCACGAGCGCCGTCAGTAACATCTTCGCCTTCGTCTTATAAGTTCGCGGCGGGCCGGGTCCCGCCCCCGGGGTGCATAGTGAAAATTCCCTACCTCCTTTCGCTCGTCACGTGGCTGCCGGCGGTCGGCGCAATCATCATCCTGTTCCTTTTCAAGAAGGGGCAGGAGGGCGCCATCAAGCGTTTCGCCACCGCGTGGTTCGCGCTCGCCTTCCTGGTCTCGCTGGCTCTCCTAGGTTACGACCGCAACGCGGGCGGCTTCCAGTTCCTCGAAGACTGCGAGTGGATTCCGGTCATCGGCGCGCGCTACCAGATGGCGGCCGACGGCGTGGCCGTGCTGTTGATACTGCTGACGACGCTGCTGGGCTGCATCGCCTCGCTCTCGTCGTGGGAGTACATCCAGAAGCGCGAGAAGGAGTACTACGTCCTTTTGCTGCTGTTGCAGACCTCGGTGCTCGGCGTCTTCTGCGCGGGCGACCTCTTCCTCTTCTTTCTCTTCTTCGAGGTCTCGTTGGTGCCGATGTACTTCCTCATCGGCATCTGGGGCGGCGAGCGGCGTCTGTACGCGGCCATCAAGTTCTTCCTCTACACGCTGGTCGGGTCGGTGGGGCTGCTGCTCGGCATCATCAAGATGTACTTCCTGACGCAGGACGCCGCGCTCGTCGGCGCGATTACGCCCGCGACGAAGGCGCTCGTGGCCGGCATGGGCAACGGCGACGCGCTGGCGATGCTCAACAACAGTTTCACGCTGGCGCAGCAGAACGGCACCGGCACCTTCAACATCATGTTCATGCAGGCGCTCGGGTCGGCCATCCCGATGGGGACGATGCAGGTGCTCCTCTTCTTTGCCTTCGCCATCGGCTTCGCGATCAAGGTGCCGATGTGGCCGTTCCATACGTGGCTCCCGGACGCGCACGTCGAGGCGCCGACGGCCGGCTCCGTCATCCTCGCCGGCGTCCTGCTCAAACTCGGCACGTACGGCTTCTTCCGCTTCAACCTGCCGTTCTTCCCGAAGGCTTCCATCGACCAGACCTACTTCTGGAACGGCGCCTTCGGCGTGCGCAACGTGATGGTCGTTCTCGCCATCATCAGCATTATCTACGGCGCGCTGGCGGCGATGTACTTCGTCGTCAAGCGCGACGGCGACGTGAAGAAACTCGTTGCCTACTCGTCGGTCTCCTCGATGGGCGTGGTGATGCTCGGGCTCTTCGCGGCGAACCCGAACGGGGTCAACGGCGCCGTGCTCCACATGATCAACCACGGCATCTACTCGGGGGCGCTCTTCCTGCTCGTCGGCATCATCTACGAGCGCAGGCACACGCGCGCCGTCAGCGAGTTCGGCGGGCTCTCGCACGTGATGCCCGGCTACGCCGCGGTCTTTCTCGCGATGGCGATGACGGCGATAGGGCTCCCGCTGCTCTGCGTCTTCATCTCGGAGTTCCTCGCCATGCGGGGTGCGTTTGAGGCGAACCCGTACTGGGCGGGCTGGGCGGCGCTCGGGATTATCCTGAACGCGGGTTACATGCTCTGGCTCTACCAGCGGATGTTCTTCGGCAACATCGACAACCCGAAGAACGAATCGCTCAAAGACCTGAAGGGGCGCGAGTGGGCGTACATGGTGCCGCTCCTCGTCATGTCGCTCTGGATCGGCGTCTATCCGAAGCCCTTCCTCGACTTCATCCAGAAGCCGGTCGCCGCCCTCGTCAAACACGTTCGCCCCGACTACCCCGTCAACCCGGCCGCGCCCGCGCGCGCGCCGCAGACGGCGAAGGTAAATGATGAACGATGAATGCGGAATGATGAATTTTATGCGGCCACTCTCCTGATATTCATCACTCATCATTCAGCATTCATCATTTAACTCTTATGTTTCTTCAAGCCTCCACGACCGCGCTGTTCGACGTGGCCGATCTGAAGTTGATCGCGCCGGAGATCATCCTCGCGCTGTGCGCCTGCGTGGCGCTGGTGATGGAGGTGGTGCTGCCGTACCGGCGGGGCCGTCTGGTGGGCTACTTCGCGCTCGGCGCGACGGCGCTCGCGGCCGCGTCGCTGTGCGTGCTCGGGTGGCCGCTGGTCTCCGGATTCCTGCATGAGGTGCCGCTGGTCGGCGGGCTCTTCGCGGCAAACTCGGGCGGCGCGTTCGTGCTGACGGGCTTCTACGGCACCTTGAAGGTGGACGGCTTCGCGGTTGTCTTCAAGCTCATCTTCCTGCTCTCGGCGGCGCTGACCATCGCGGTCTCGCTGCGCTACCTCGACGTGGAGGGTGAGCAGCGCGGCGAGTACTACTCGCTGGTGCTCTTCGCCACGACGGGGATGATGTTCCTCGCAAGCGGCTACGACCTCATCGTGCTCTACATCAGTCTGGAGCTGATGGCGCTCACCTTCTACGTGCTCGTCGGCTACACGAAGCGCGAGCGGCGTTCGAACGAGGCGGGGATGAAGTACTTCCTGCTCGGCGCCTTCTCCTCCGGCATCCTGCTCTACGGCATGTCACTGCTCTACGGCGTGGCGGGCTCGACGAACCTCGACGCCATCGCGCGCGCGGTGACGGTCGCCCTCTCGGCCTCCTCCGACCTCGCGGGACCGACGCTCCGGCCGATGCTCGTCCTCGCAATGATCGCGCTCGGCGCCGGGCTCTTCTTCAAGATCGCGGCCGTGCCGTTTCACATGTGGGCGCCCGACGCCTATCAGGGCGCGCCGACCTCGGTCACGGCCTTCCTCTCGACGGGCTCGAAGGCCGCGAGCTTCGCGCTGCTGGCGCGCATCTTCCTCGAAGCGCTGGGCGGGATGCATGTGGACTGGGCGCCGCTTTTGGGGCTGGTGGCGGCCATCACCATCCTGGTCGGCAACTGGGCGGCCGTGACGCAGACGAACGCGAAACGACTGCTCGCTTACTCTTCGATCTCGAACGCAGGCTACCTTCTGCTCGGCGTCATCGCGGCGAACCGGTACGGCTACATGGGGCTCGTCGTCTATCTCGTCGTCTACACCTTCATGAACATCGGCGCGTTCGGCGTCATCATCGCGCTGCGACGACACGGCGTCCTCGGCGACGAGGTGGATGACCTGACGGGCTTAGGGCAGAAGGCGCCGGGGCTCGCGCTGATGATGGCCATCTTCATGCTCTCTTTGGGCGGCCTGCCCGTGACGGGCGGCTTCATCGGCAAGTGGTTTCTCTTCGGCGGCATCATCCAGCGCGGCGCGGCCGAAGGGAAAGACTGGTACTACTGGCTCGCGGCGTGGGCGGCCTTCAACACGGTGGTCAGCTTCTACTACTACGTCCGGTTCATCCGCGCGATGTACATCGGCGACCGCGAGGCGGACGCGCGCCCGCTCTCGCTCTCCGCCCCGCTCAAGACTGCGCTCGTCGTCTGCACCGTCGCCGTCATCCTCATCGGCGTCTACCCGCACCCCTTCATCAAGGTCGCCGAGTCGGTCGTCACAGCGGTGCTGCCCGCCGCCGTCCCCGTCGCGCAGAGGTGAGCCGTTCGGCGTCCACGTTTACACATCCAAAGAACAAGAGGGAGTAACCGATGACAGGCGAGTTGGAGGGAAGGGCGGCGCTCGTCACGGGCGCGACTTCGGGCATCGGGCGCGCGACGGCGCTCAGGTTCGCGGCCACGGGCGCGCGCCTGGCGCTCGTCGGGCGCGACGCGGAGACTCTGCGCGCGGTCGCGGAAGAGATACGCGGGGATGGGGGGCACGCGGTCGAGGTGCAGGCCGACGTGACGGTCGAGGCGCACGCGCGCCGCGCCGTCGAGACCGCGTCCGAGGCGCTGGGCGGCATCGACATACTCGTCAACGCGGCCGGCATCCTCTCGAACGGCACGGTCGAGACGACGCCGCTCTCGGACTGGGACGAGATGATGAACGTCAACCTACGCTCGGTCTTCCACCTCATGCAACTCTCCGCGCCTTACCTGGAGAAGCGGCCCGGCAACGTCGTCAACGTGTCGAGCGTGACGGGACTGCGCGCCTTCCCCGGCGTTCTGGCCTACTGCGTCTCGAAGGCGGGCGTCGATCAGTTGACGCGCTGCGCGGCGCTGGAGCTGGCGCCGAAGGGCGTCCGCATCAACGCCGTCAACCCCGGCGTCGTCGTCACGCAGGTTCACCGCCGCGGCGGCATGAGCGAGGAGAAGTACGCGGACTTCCTCGAACACTCGAAGACGACCCACCCGCTGGGCCGGGTCGGCGCGGCCGAGGAGGTCGCTGACCTCATCCTCTTCCTTGCCTCCGACCGCGCCTCCTGGATTACGGGCGCCACCTACTCCATCGACGGCGGCCGCGCTCAGACATGCGCCCGCTGATGCTCTTTTTCTACATCCTCGCCGCGCTCGTTGTCCTGCAAAGCGTCATGTCTCTGCGCGGCGGGGTGCGCTACCTCAACTTCTTCCGGCGCGAGTTGGAGGCGCCGCGCGCTCTCTACCTGCCCTTCGCCTCGGTCTGCGTTCCGTGCCGCGGGATGGATCAGGGATTGCGCCTGAATCTCCTCGCGCTCTTCCGCCAGCACTATCCCGCCTACGAGTTAATCTTCGTCTCCGACCGCGCCGACGACCCGGCGCTCGAAATCGCGCGACAGTTAAGCAATGAGTTGGAGAGCGAGACCGTCGCCCGCGCACGCTTCGTCGTCGCAGGGCCGGCGACCGACAGCGGGCAGAAGGTTCATAACCTGCTCGCGGCTCTGACGGAAGTTGATTCGTCGAGCGAGGTCTTCGTCTTCGTAGACACCGACGCGCGTCCGCGAGCCGACTGGCTGCGAGCGTTGGTCGCACCGCTCGCGGACGAGGGCGTGGGCGCCGCGACCGGCTACCGCTGGTTCCTGCCCGCGCTCGGCGGCCTCGCCTCGCAGATGCGCTCGGTGTGGAACGCGTCGATTGCCTCTGCGCTCGGCGCGAACGTGCGGAGCAACTTCTGCTGGGGCGGCTCGACGGCCGTCCGTGCCGAAACGTTCGAGCGGCTGAAGATGCGCGAGCGCTGGCGCGGCACGGTCTCGGACGACTACGCGCTGACGAACGCTTTGCAGGCGGCGCACCTTCCCATCCGCTTCGTGCCCGCGTGCCTGACCGCATCGGTCGAAGACTGCACGTTCCCCGAGCTGTTCGAGTTCACCACGCGTCAGTTGAAGATCACGCGGGTCTACGCGCCGCGGCTGTGGGCGTTCGTGCTTGTCTCCAACCTGCTCTTCGTCGCGGTCTTCTTCGGCGGGCTCGCGCTCGCGGGCGTTCGCGCGGCTGTCGGGCTTCCGTTCGTGTGGCCGCTCGTCATCGTGTCGGTCGTCTTCCTGCTCGGCCTCTGGAAAGCCTTCTTCCGGCTGCGCGCCGTGGCGCTCGCGCTCGAAGAGCATCACGGGCGCCTGCGCAGAGGCGTGTGGGCGCACCTGACCCTGTGGCCTCTGACGGCCGCGCTCTTCCTCTACAACGCGACCGCCGCCGCGCGCTCGCGTCGCATCGTCTGGCGCGGCATCGGCTACGAATTGAAATCGCCGACGGAAACTGAGATTATCGGGCCGGATGACTAACAAGGTCGCACAGTTCGTTCAGCTCCTCCGCTCTACGGGTCGCGAGCGTCGGCTCGGCACGGTCATCTTCTTCGTCACGTCGCGCTGCAACGCGAAGTGCGAGACCTGCTTCTATCACGAAGAGCTGAATCGCCCGGGCGACCTGACCTTTGAGCAGATCGAGCGTGTCTCGCGGACGATGCCCGCCATCACCGACCTCTGGCTCTCGGGCGGCGAGCCGACGCTCAGGCCGGACGTGGACGACGTGATACGCCTCTTCGTCAAGAACAACGGCGTCCGCCGCTGTATCATCCCGACGAACGGCCTTCTCAAGTCGCGCACCTGCGCGTTGGTCGATAACGCGCTCTCGCTTCATCCCGAACTTGATCTGTATCTCAACATCGCGCTCGACGGCTACGGCGAGACGCACGACCGCGTGCGCGGCGTGCCCGGCAACTGGGGGCGCACGCTCGACTGCATACGCGCGCTCTATCCCTTGAAGGAGAAGCACGGCGACCGCTTCCGCCTCAACGTCAACACCGTGGTCTGCGCCGAGAACTACACGGAGGTCGGGCGCCTCGCCGACTTCATGTGGGAAAATTTTCAGCTCGACGGTCACTACTTCAACGTCGTCCGCGGCGAGACGAAGGCGGGCGAGGGGATCAAGCAAGTCCCGCCCGAGGTGCTGCCGGAGATGTACGCGCGCGTCGCCGCGCTCACCAAACGGTACGGCGGGCGCATGTTCGCGGAAGACGACGCGGCCACGCGCTTCGTCAAGTCGGTCGCATACGTCGGCGCCATCACGACGCACTACCGCACGCAGCACGCGAACTTCAACGGCGCGACCCCCTGGCCCTTCCCCTGCACGGCGGGCGAGACGACGGCCGTCATCGACTACAACGGCGACGTGCGCGCCTGCGAGCTGCGCGGGCAAGTTCGCGAGCCTCTCCGACTTCGATTACGACTTCGGCGCGCTGTGGGAGTCCGAGGGGAGGCGCGGAGGACTGGCGGCGATCGACGCGCGGGCGCGCCTGCTGGTGTACGCACGTCTGCTTCATACACGACTCGATGCGCCACTCGCGCCGCGCGCAACTGCTGGGAGGTGCCGCGCGAACTACCTGACCCGGAGCCGCTGGTAGACGAGAAAGAGCTGCGAACGCGCGCGGCCGCTCAGACGTTTATCTGGCAGAGGGAATCACAGAAAAATTCTAAGGCGCCGCGGAGGTTTTGCGTATGAAGCTCTTCAAACTCCTGCTCGTGATCGTCGCGCTCGTCTTCGTCGTCTGGGGCGCGTGTGGCGCTCTTCGGCGTCGTGGCCGGCCTGCTCTTCGCGCTCATCAAGTGGGCGGTCATCTTCGGCGTCATCGCGCTCGCGGGCGTCGGCGCTTACAAGCTGCTGGCGGGGCCGGACAGAGGACGCGCAGGCGGAGCTTTCGCCGGCCGAGGCCGAGATGATGAAGGCCGAGCGATGCTCGCCGAAATCAGGCGCAAGCAGTTGACCAAGTAGTACGGGGGCGATTCGATGGCCGAGGGCGAGCCGGAGAAAGGTGACGGACAGGAGCGCGAGGCGGCGCGCGGCAGCGGCATCGCCTACGCGGCGGGGCTGTCGATCTTCTTCTCGGTGCTCACGTGCATGGGCTCGGCTGGGCGCTCGACCGTTACTTCGGCACGGGCTGGATGATGGTCGCCGGCATCGTCCTCGGCGCGGCCGTCGGCTTCTACCAGTTCATACGCATCATGTCGCGGCTCAACAAGTGAGTTCCCCGTCGGCCGCGCTCGACAGGCGCGCGGGCGGCGTGTAAAATCTTCCGTTCCGTGATGAGCGAAGGCGCAGACAGTGCGCGCCCGGGCGAGCCGGGGCGAGGCAGGCCCGGCGGGAGAAGTGCCCGCGCGAGGCGTGAGGCGCATCTTCCGGGACACGTTCGTCGGGCGGTCGCGGTCGCCGTCGCCGTGAGCGCCTTCCTCGCGCCCGTGGCGCGTGACGACGGGGCTGGCGCTGGGCGGCGCGCTCACGCTCTTCAACCAGCACTGGCTGCGCAGCTCGGTCGAGGCGGTCTTCGACGGGCGCGACGGACAAGCGGCCGCCGAAGATGAAGGCCGCGCGATACGTCCTGCGCTACGTCGTCGTCGCCGCCGTCGTCTTCGTCGCCACACAGCGCCGGGCTGGTCTCGCTCGTCGCCACGCTCGCGGGGATGTGCGCGGTCGTCGCGGGGCTGTCTAGCGGAAGGGTTCAGGCAGATCTACTTCGCCATCGTACGCCGGGAGGAAACCTAGTCGATGTTCTTTCAGCACACCGAGCACGGAACGACGCAGCCGCCGCCGAGCACGCCGCGCCGGCGGCCGGGCACGGCGGCCGCCGCCGCTGGCGACGCACGCCGCTTCGGCGTCGGCGCACCACGTCCCCGTCAATCGTCGAGAATCTCAACCACTACGTCGGCGAGCCGGTGCACGAGTTCCAGCTTCACTACACCAAGCCGCTCTGGGACAAGTTCTTCGGCCTGTTCGGGACGAACGCCGAGTCGGTCTTCGGCCACTACACGGCCGAGAACGCGGTGCCGTGGTACACGGTGATGTTCGTGCTGGCGGCGCTCTTCACGCTGCTCGTCATCTTCCTCTTGAAGCCGCGCAAGCTCTCGGTGGACGAGCCGGGCTACGGGCAGTTGACGCTGGAGACGGGCGTGCTGGCCATCCGCGACCTGCTGGTCGATAACGTCGGGCCGCACGGGATGAAGTATCTGCCCGTGATCGGCACGTTCGGCTTCCTGATTCTCATCTCGAACCTGATGGGGCTGGTCCCGGGGCTGATGTCGCCGACGGCCTCGACCTCGGTGACGTTCGCGCTCGGCATCTCGTCGTTCGTCTACTACAACGCCATCGGCATCAAGGAGAACGGGCTGGTCGGCCACCTGCGCCACTTCGCGGGGCCGATCATCATGCTCGCGCGGCTGATGTTCCCCATCGAACTCATCAGCAACTTCGTCCGGCCCGATGTCGCTCGGCATCCGCCTGTTCGGCAACCTCTTCGGCGACGAGCAGATTCTCGGCACCATCTCGAATCTCGCGCCGTGGACGAAGTGGGGGCTGCCGGTCTTAATCATGCCGCTCAGCCTCTTCGTCGCCTTCATGCAGACCTTCATCTTCGTGCTGCTGTCGATCCTCTACATCAGCGAGGTCTCGCACCACCACGACGAGCACGTGGCAGGAGGGACACGACGACGAGGCGGGCACGGCATCGCAGGAGTTGACGACCGAGGCGGGCGGCGTGATGACGCTGCCGTCGCACACGTAAGAATTTTTTCGCGGCTTTATACTTTCGGCTTAACAAAGCAGGCGTCCGCCGGGGCGGCGAGCGCGTTCGAGCGCACGCACGTCGGGGCGCGAGGGGTTTACACAGACGGCTCGGGGCGAGCGGGAGGGCTGAGGCGGAGACGTTCGAGGGGGCGCGAGGTTGTCGGGCTCGTGAGAGAAGTTTTGAGCCCGGGGCGTGCCGAGGTCGCTGGAGCGCCGTTGTAAGAGGGGCGGCGGATACCGGGTCGAGGCGAAATAATAAAAGCGCGCCGCGCCGAGACGTTCTCCGAACAGTCCTGAAGCTCCGAAGGCGCCGGGCCGGAAGTCACAGGAGAGAACAGATGCAGAAACTGAGAATGGCCTTCTTCGCCGTCGTCGGCGTGCTGATGACCGCCGCGCCGGCGCTGGCGCAGGCCGCCGGCGCGGCCGACAACGAATCAGTCGGTCAACAAGTACAAGGCGATCGCGGCGGGGCTCGGCTTCGCGCTGGCGGCGGCGCTCGCGGCCATCGGCCAGTCGCGCGTCGCGGCGGCGGCGGCCGAGGGCGTGGCCCGCAACCCGGGCGCGGGCGCGCGCATCCAGACGCTGATGATCCTCGGCCTCGTCTTCATCGAGACGCTGGTGCTCTTCACGCTCGTCATCGTCTTCGCCAAGCTGTAAGGCGGGCGGCCTTCGACGCGTGAAACAAAGAGCGGGCGCGCCTCTTAATTGAGTGCGCGCCCGCTCTACTTTTCTGTGCCGACTCCGCTCAGCCCTTCTTCCGCGCGCGGTGCGCGGCGCGGATGACGGGGTCGATGGTCGGCGCGAAGGGCGGGGCGTAGGCGAGGTCGAACCGCTCCACGTCTTCGACCTTCAGCCCCGCGTGGAGCGCGGCGGCGTAGACGTTGACGCGTTGCGCGACGCCCTCGCGCCCGACCAACTGCGCGCCGAGCAGACGGCCGCGCGCATCCGCGACGAGCCGCGTGTAGAATCTTCGACCCGCCCGGGTAGTAGCCCGCGCGCGAGTGCGACTCGCCCTCCGTCTTCCGACGGCGTCGAAGCCCGCCTCCAAAGCCTCTTCCAAGCGAAAGCCCCGTCCGCGCGACCTCAAGCCCGAAGACCTTGACGACGTTCGTGCCGACGACGCCCGCGTAACGCGCCTCCGGCGACGAGTTGCGCCCCGCGGCGTTGGCGCCCGCGACCCAGCCCTGCCTGACCGCGGGCTGCCCGAGCGGGTGCCACACGCGCCGGCCCGAGACTCTGTGCAGCACCTCGCAGCAGTCGCCCGCGGCGTAGACGCCCGGCGCGCTCGTCCGCTGTCGCTCGTCCGTACGGACGGCGCCGCTCTCGCCGACCTCTATCCCCGCCGCCACGGCGAGCGCGACCTCCGGTCGCACGCCGACGCCGACCGAGACTATGTCTGCGTCAAACGCGCGACCCGACTCGGTCAGCACGCGCTCGACGCGGCCCCGCGTCGCCCTCGAAGCGCCGAGACGCGCTCGCCGAACAGTGACTTCGACGCCGCCCGCGCGCAGCTCGTCCGCGACCGTGTCGCGCGCGCGACCCGCCGAGCGCGCCCATAACCGTTGTCCGAGGCTTCGACCAGCGTCGTGCGCAGGCCGCGCGCGCGGAACGCCTCGGCCATCTCAAGCCCGATGTAGCCCGCGCCGACGACGACCGCCGTGCGCGGCCGCGCCTCCTCAAAGTAGCGCAGCATCCTCCGGCCGTCGCGCATGTGGCGTAGCACGAAGACGCCTTCGAGTTCACGGCCCGGAAGCGGCGGGCAGACGGCGGCGGCGCCGGTCGCGAGCACGAGCGAGTCATAAACGACCTCGCGCTCGCCATCTGCCGTCGCGCACGCGCACGACCGACTTCGAGGGGAGTAGCTCGAGCGCCTCGCAGTTGAGTCGGACCTCAATCGAATGGCGCTCGCGGAAGTATTCGGGCGTGTGGAGGACGAGGGAGTCGGGCGTGTGGATGAGTCCCGCGACGACGTAAGGGAGCCCGCAGGCGCCGTAGGAGATGTCGCCCGTGCGCTCGAAGACGGTGACGGGGAGGTCGGGCGAGGTGCGCCGCGCCTCCATCGCCGCCGCGAGCCCGGCCGCGACGCCGCCGACGATGACCAGTCCTTCCTTGCCCAAGTGTGCCGCCGTCGAAGCGTTGCCGGATGAGAAAGCACTTGCAGCTTAATCGAGACCAACGTCGAAGGCAAAAGGTGCGACGGCGCTAGAAGAGCGAGCCCGTGATGTTGTACTTGAGGAGGCAGAGGAAGACGAGCGTGACGAAGAGGACGGCCGCGTTCAGGATGACGAGGCTGGAGAGTTGCTCGTCCCGGCGCCGTCGGCGGAGCTTGAAAGTGATCGTGACGAGGAGGATGAGCAGGACGGCCAAATCGAAGGCGAGCGATTGGCCGCGCGTCATCCAGTTGCTCACGGCGCCGTCGGTGTCGAATTGGACGGCGAGCCGCTCCGGTATCCTGTCCCACAGCAGCAGGTGGACGACCGCCAACAGCGGCAGCGAGAGCCACGGCAGAAAGGTTAACAGTCGCTCGGTCGAACTCTTCATGTGTCTTGCAGCCCTCCGCTAACGCTTACGCTCAAGCAGGACGCCGAACTCCTCTGAGACCATCCCCTCGCGCCCCTTGCCCGGCCTCGTGAACTTGAACCTGTCGGCGTCGAAGAGGGCGAGGACGACGAAGCCTTCGGCCGCGAGTCGGTTCAGCTCCTTCTGCGTCTCAGCCGACGCCGGGGCGAGCGCGGCCTCCAGAACATTCTCGGTAGTGTTGCCGCGCGTCTGTAGCTCGAACCTCAACACACGGTACTCGCGCCGCGCGCCGTCAACGGCCGCGCCCTGCTCGAAGACAAGCGCGCGCTGCGTGCCGTTGGAGTCGGGGTAGGTCATGCGGAAGACGGCGCCGTTAGCTTGTAACTGTGCCAAATCCTCTTCGAACTCCTTCTTCGAGGGCTTCAGCCAGACGTAGCTGAGCGGCGCCGACGAGCCGGGGCGTCGATACATCAAGGCTATCTCGTAGTCGGCCAGCGCCAGCCTGAAGCCCTGCCGCGCCAGCTCGTTGACCTTCTTCGACAGCTCGTCGCGTCCCGAGAAGGTGTTGGAGCGGACGACGCGCACCTCCACACCGGCTTCGGCGAGCGCAGGCTCGGGCGGTTCGCGTTCGAGCAGTATCTCGATCTTTGAGAGCAGGCGCGCGGGGTAGAATCTTTCGGCCGCCTTCGCCCTGACGGCCTCTGTCAGGGCTTCATCGTTGCGCGCTCCGCCGCGCTCGCTGCGAACGTAGGCGTGCTCGCGCGGCGTCCCATCCCCCTTCCGCCTCTCGAAGAGGAAGAAGTCCCTGTAGTCGCAGCGGTTCAGGTTGAGCGGCGCGCAGTAGCTGTAGAGGAGCGAGTGCGCGGCGAGGCGGAAGCCCATCTTCACCAGCCGCGCGTACGTCCCTGCGAAGCCCGGTTTGAAGTAAGCCTCGCTCGCGGCCGTCTCCGTCCAGACGTACTCGGACTGGTACTTGTCTAGCGCGACGACCGCCGGGTCGCCCTTGAGGGAGGTGATGACCCTGTAGCCTTGCGCGCCCGCGCGGTTCAGGTGCTCGGCGAAGTTGTCGAAGGCCACGCGCCGTGCGAGGGTCAGCTCGTCGTCATTGCGTAGAGAGAAACTCCCTTCGTAGCGCGTCGCAAAGACCAGCCGGTATCTCTCCGCGTTCGGGTCGGGGACGAACTTCGGCTCCTCGGCCTGCGGCGGGCGCTCGGCCTCGGGCGTCGGGGTCGGCGACGGAGCGGGCTTACGCCCGGACTGCGCCGGGGCGTTCGGCGAGAGCGTTGCCGCGAGGATGAAGGCCGCGGCCAGTGCGAGCCAACTCACTTGAAACTCTCTTCTGCCCTTCATGTTCGTAACGCGTGCGTTGCTTCAGATCGGCCGCTCGTAGACGGAGACGTGCTTCTCGCTCTTCGCGTCGAAGGGCCCGCGTCGCCAGTCGCCCCAACGCGCGCGCGGTCGCAGGCTCGCGAGGCGTGCCATCAAGTCCAGCTCCGAAGGCCACGCGTAACGCACCTCGACAGGGAAGACGCGCGCGCCGCCTTCGTTGAAGACGACGTGCCGGCTCTTGAGCTTCTGCCCCGTGGGGTCGTGTTCGTAGACTCTGATGCCGACACGGTCGTCCGTCATGTGCAGGAGGCGCACGCCGCGTCCCGCGCTCAACTGCGCGAGGTCTGGGACGAAGGCTTCGACGACGAACGCCCCACCCGGCGCGAGCCGCGCGGCGACGTTGCGGAAGCAGCGCAACTGCTCCTCCTGCGTCTGCAACGCGAAGAGTGTGTTGTAGACGACGTAGACGAGTGAGAACTCGCCCTCCACAGACACGTCCGCGAAGTCTCCCAACGTCACCGGCAGAGACTCACCGCCCGGCTTGGCCCTGAGCGCCGCCAACATCTCCGGCGAAGCGTCGATGCCGTGTACTTCGACGCCCCTCGCTGCCAGCGGCAGCGCCACCATCCCCGTCCCGATGCCCAGTTCGAGCACACGCCCGCCGCCCGCCAACTCCTCCAACACGTCAACGGCCGCCTCGTCGAAATAACCGAACCACTGGTCATACACGTCGGCGCAGCGCTGGTTGTAAGTCTCTTCCACTTTATCTTCCATAGGCACCGGGGGAGTTTAGAGTTTAGCAGAGGCGAGAGCTTTCGAGATGGCTTCGGCCGCCGCCTCGCCGCCGCGGACGCAGTCGGGCAGTCCCGCGCCTTCGTAGGCGTTGCCGCAGAGGGCGAGGGCCGGGAGGCGGCCGGCCAGTTCGCGTATGCGCGCGACGCGCGCAGAGTGGCCGAGGTGATACTGCGCCATCGAGCGCGGCCAACGTTCGACGTGTGCGAAGAGCGGCGGGGCTTCGACGCCGAGCAGGTCGCGGAGGTCTCGGCAGACGGCCGTCGTCATGCGCTCTTCGTCAAGCTCGAACATGTCGGGTTGGAGCGCGCCGCCGACGAAGGCGCGCAGAAGGGCGTGGCCCGCGGGTGCGCGGGAGGGGAACTTGACGCTGCTGAAGGTGCAGGCCAGCGTCGCGCGGCGCTCGACGAAGGGGACGACGAAGCCGAAGCCGTCGAGCGGGTGCGTGATGTCCGCGCGCCTGTAGGCGAGATTGACCGTCGCGGTCGAGGCGTAGGGTATCGCGTCCAAGCTCGTCGGAGAGCGCGTCTTCGACCTCGCGCAGCAGACGCGCCGCGGAGTATGCGGGCAGCGCGAGGCAGACGGCGTCGGCCTCTAACGTCTCTCCGCCATCGGTCGTCAAAGACCAGCGGCGCGCGCCGCCTTCGGGCCGCAGCGATGCGACCTCGCGTGTTCAGACGGACGCATCCCTCGGGCAGACGCGCGGCCAGCGCGTCTGTGAGCACCTGCACGCCTTCGTCGAAGGAGAGGAAGAGGCTGTAGCGCGCGCCGCTCGCGCCGCGGCCGTGTCGCGCGTCGGCGCCGGCGCGGCGTCCCGCCCTCCACATCGAGAGAATGAGGCTGCGGTCGCGCCGCTCCATCTCAAGGAAGCGCGGCATCGTCGCGCGCAGTGAGAGCACTTCCGGGTCGGCCGTGTAAATGCCGCCGACCATCGGCTGCGCCATGCGCTCCAGCGCCTCGCGGCCGAAGCGGCGGCGGACGAAGGCGGCGAGGCTCTCGTCGTCGCGCCCGTTCGCGCCCTTGCGCCGCGGCAGCAAGAGGTCGAGCGCCATGCGCGCCTTGCCGCGCCAGGTGAAGATGTCCGTCGTGAGGAAGGGGAGCATCCGCGATGGCGCGAGCAGTTGGAAGCCCTCGGGCGTCGGCCGCAGTCGCCCGCCGCGCACGACGAAGCTACGCCGGTGCTGCTCGTTCGTCCCCGTGATGCGTTCGGCGAGGCCGAGGCGCTTTGCGAGCGCGAGCGCCTCGGGCTTCTCGGAGATGAAGGAGTCTGGGCCGCCCTCGATCAGAAACCCTTCGCGGCGGTGCGTGCGCACCGTCCCGCCCGTACGGCCGGAGGCTTCGAGCAGGACGACTTCGATTTGATTCTCTTCCGACTGCAACTCGACGAGCCGGTGCGCCGCGGCGAGGCCGCTGACGCCTCCGCCGACGATGACTACGCGCCGACGATGTGTCGAACTCTCGCTCATGCTCTACGGTCGGCCCGCCGCGGGAGTGGCCCCGGGACGCGACATTCCGATGCCCGACAGGCAACAGTCAATCGGGCAGACATCATGTGAAGGCGCGAACCCGCCCAATGCGCGGCGCGGGACGGTCGGGTCGAGCCGCTCGTTTATCAGCTCACGAATCATGCGGACGAACTCGGGATGCGTGCCGACCGTCGCGGCGCGAATCATGTTGAGGCCGATCTCTTCCGAGACCTGCCGCGCCTCCGTGTCGAGGTCGTAGAGCACCTCCATGTGGTCGGAGATGAAGCCGACCGGCGCGACAACCACGTCGCGCGACGCCCTCGCCCTTGAGCGCGCGCAGGTGGTCGCAGATGTCCGGCTCGAGCCACGGCTGCGTCGGCGGCCCCGAGCGGCTCTGGAAGACGAGACGCCAGTGCTCGGCGCCCGCGCCATCGGCTGATGAGGCGGCAGGTCTCAAGCAACTGACGCTCGTAGTCGCAGCCCGCGGCCATCGCGGCGGGGACGCTGTGCGCCGTGAAGGCCACGCGCGCTGACGAGCGCCTCTCTTCGGGAATCTGTCCGAGCGCGGCGCGCAAATTCTCGACGTTCGGCCCGACGAATCCGGGGTGGTTGTAGAAGGCACGCAGCTTCTCGACGCGCGGCGCGCCCTTCGCCCACGGCCTCGCGCGCGCGCTCGATGTCTTCGCGGTACTGGCGGCAGCCCGAGTAGGAACTGTAGGCCGAGGTGATGAAGGCGAGCGCGCTGCTGACCCCGTCGTCGCGCATCTGCCGGAGCGTGTCGGCCAGCAGCGGGTGCCAGTTGCGATTGCCCCAGTAGACGGGCAGGCGCGGGCCGTTCACTTTCGAGTAACTGTTCGAGCGCGGCAATCAACCGCCGGTTCTGTCCGTTGATGGGGCTCACGCCGCCGAACAGCTCGTAGTGGTGCGCGACCTCGCGTATGCGCGACTCGGGGACGTTGCGTCCGCGCAGGACGTTCGAGAGGAAGGGCATCACGTCGTCCATCCCCTCGGGGCCGCCGAAGGAGACGACGAGCAGCGCGTCATACGGTTGATTCATCGGGTCGGGTCTCTACCTCTGGCTCAGCTCGTGGACGGCTTCCACTAAAGCGACGACGTTCTCGACGGGCGTCTCGGGGAGAATGCCGTGGCCGAGGTTGAAGATGTGGCCGGGGCGGTTTGCCGCCTGGTCTAAAATATCCTTAGCGCGTCGGCGGACGACCTCGGGGTTGGTGAAGAGCGCGATGGAGTCGAAGTTCCCCTGCACGGCCACGTCGCCGAGCCGCGCCCAGGCTTCGTCGAGCCGCACGCGCCAGTCGAGGCCGATCACGTCGCCGCCGGCCTCCTTCTGAAGTTCGAGCAAGCTGCCCGTGCCCGTGCCGAAGTGGATGACGGGGACGCCGGGCGTTACGTTCCTGATGACTTCGCGCGTGTGCGGCAGGACGTACTCGCGGTAGTCTCCGGGCGAGAGCGCGCCGACCCACGAGTCGAAAATCTGGACGGCCTGCGCGCCCGCCTCGACCTGCGCGTTGAGGTACTGCGAGAGCGCACGCGCGATCTTCGACATCAGCGCGTGCCACGCGCCGGGGTCTGTGTACATCAGGCGCTTGGTGTTGATGTAGTTCTTCGAGCCGCCGCCCTCGCAGATGTAAGAGGCGAGCGTGAAGGGGGCGCCGCAGAATCCGATGAGCGGAAGGTTGGGCCGAAGCTCGCGCCGCGTGATGCGGATGGCCTCGTAGACGTAGTCGAGCGAAGAGACATCTTCGACCTCGCGGATGCGTTCAACGTCCGCAGCCGTGCGGACGGGGTTGTGGATGACCGGGCCTTCGCCCTTTGCGAATTCGAGTTCGAGCCCCATCGGCTCGATGATGAGGAGGATGTCGGCGAAGATGATGGCGGCGTCCACGCCCAGGCGGTGCGCGGCGTAGACGGTGATCTCGGAGGCGACCTCGGGCTGCTTGCACATTTCGAGGAAGGAGTATTGGGCGCGCACGTCGCGGTACTCCTTCATGTAGCGCCCGGCCTGACGCATCAGCCAGACTGGCGTGTGCGGCACCTGCTCGCGCCGGCACGCGCGCATGAAGGTGCTGTCGCGCAGCTCCTCGGTCATTTTGAACCCGCCGCCGCTCGTTCTCGCTTCGCTCATCCTGCCGCTCAAATTCCTCTCCCGGTCGGTCTTCGCGCGCGGTCAATATAGCAGTTGCGCACTTGGCTCCCCAAAGGGGCGCGGGTTTTAAGCCCAAGATTCCGGGGCATTTATCTGTTAAAATTTACTGCCATGAAACCGGGCCCGGCGGTGTTTAGGTGGTTGAGAGTGGCCGAATGAGCGAACGAGCGGCAGAAGCTTTGATTAACTCAGTGCCAGAGACGGTTCAGGCGGCGCAGGCGGCCCCCAGCTTCGACGAAGCTTTCACCCTGCACCACCGCGCCGTCTTCCGCGCCGCCTACGCGCTCGTCCGCGACGCGGGGCTGGCCGAGGACGTGACCCAGGAGGTCTTCCTCAAGCTCTATCAGCACATCGGCTCGCTGAAGGATGAGGAGCACGTGCGGCCGTGGCTGCTGCGCGTGGCGTCGAACACGGCGCTCAACGCCATCCGCAGCCGCGGACGCTCGGGCGCGCGCGAAGAGGAGTTCGCGGTCGGCGCTACAGTCGGCGGCTCCGGCCCGGTCGGCATCGAGGCCGACTACGAACGCCGGACGGAGATTGAAGAGGCGCGGCGCGCGCTCGCGCAGATCAAGGAGCCGATGCGCAGTTGTCTCCTGCTCAAGCAGCAGGGGCTCTCCTACAAAGAGATTGCGCAGACGCTCTCGGTCAACGAGGCGAACGTGGGGAGTTTGATCGCGCGCGGGCGGAAAGAGTTCACGAGGGTCTACGGGAAGATCGGAGGACGCCGATGACGGACAGACATTTGGACGACGGACTAATACAGGCTTACATCGACGGCGAACTCTCCCGAGAACACGCAGCTTCAACGGCGGCGCACCTCGCCGCGTGCGAGACGTGCTCCGCGGCGCTCGCCGAAGGCCAGGACGAGTCCTCCTTCTTCGCGACCGCGTTCGCGCCCGACGACGCGTTGAGCGTGCCGACCGCAACGCTGCGCGCACGCCTCAACGCCGCCGTCGCGCAGCTCGAAACCTCTTCGGAGTCAGAACAGCAGCACTCTCAAGTTCGGCGCTCCGGGGGCTTCCTGGCTTCATTCGCAGGGCTGTTCAACTTTACACCGCGCGCGGCCGCCGCCTTCGCCGCTCTTCTCGTGGCCGTCGCCGCCGGAATCATCTACATCTCATCCCAGAAGTCGCGGCAGACGACCAACACGCAGGAGCTTGCTCAGACGACCAACCCGACACCCGCGCCCCCGCCCGCTGTGAAGACGACGCCCGAGAACGTCGAACCGAAGTCCCACGCGCCCATCGAGCAGGGGAGCGGCGGCGGCCCGACTGTCGTCCCAGCCAAACACGGCACGCGCGGCAACGTGAGGCGACAGCCCGCCGCGCCGCGCGCGCCGAAGGAAGAGGCGCTGCCGGGCGAGAAGGCGTACCAGACGGCCATCGCCTCGCTGGAGAAGACGATCAAGCAGGGCGGCGACGAGACGCTGCGGCCCGCGGTGCGCGCCGACTACGAGCGCAACCTCGCGCTCATCGACAGCGCCATCGCACAGACGCGGCAGGTCGCCGCGCGGAACCCGAAGGACAAGGACGCCGTGGGCTTCCTGATGTCTGTCTACCAGAGCAAGGTCGAGCTTCTGGCTCGCGTCGCAGACCAGGCGCAGGTCGCCACGCTCGGGCGTTAGACTCTTTATACTTGTTAGACTCTTGATACTCGATAGACGGTCGGAATCATACGCGATGAAGTTTTCACTGTTGATACTACTCTTCGCCCTCGCGCTCGCCGCCGCGCCGCGGGCCGCCGCGCAGCAGCGGCCATCCACTGCGCAGGGCGAGGCCGAGGCCGGAGAGTCCGCGCTCGAACGGCGCGCGGACGCCGAAGCCGGCGCGGTTGTCTCGCTCTGCGTCAACGAGGGCGACGTGATCGTGCGCGGTTGGGATCGCAACGAGGTGCGCGCCCGCATCGAGGGCGAGGGAACGCTGCGGCTCCTGACGCCGAACGTGCGGCCTGCGCCGCGCGTCGAGGTGCGCGTCTCCGAGGGGCGGGACGCCGATCTGAGCAGGGGCCGTTGCGGCTCGAATCAGACGGTCGAGCTGACCGTCCCACGTGGCGCGACCGTCGAGGTCGAGGCGCAGTCCGGGCGCGTCGAGGTGACGGACGTGGGCGAGGCGCGCATCAAAGTCTTTAGCGGCGACGTGGAGGTGCGCCGGATCACGCGCGCGGCCCAGGTCTCTTGCATGAGCGGCGACGTATCCATCTCTGACTCCGCGGGGCCGGTGCGCGTGAACACCGTCAGCGGCGACGTGGAGGCGCGCAACCTGCGCACGACCTCGGCCGGCGACGACCTGGAGGCCAAGTCCGTGAGCGGCGACGTGACGATTGAAGGCGTCCGTCACGGCAACGTCACGGGTGAGACTACCAGCGGGCAGGTACTCTACACGGGCGCGCTCGCGCGCGGCGGCTCCTACGACTTCCGCACCATCTCGGGCGACGTGACGATGGAACTGCCGGCCAACGCCTCCTTCAACCTGCACGCGAAGGTCGTCGTCAGCGGCGAGATCGTCACAGACTTCCCCGTCAGGACAATCGGCACCCCTGCCCCGGCCGGCACACACGGCTCGACGAGCATCGGCGCCCCCGTCACCGCGACCGCGACGCCGCCGCGCCCGCTTGGGCCGCCGGTGCCCGGCGTCGAGATGCCGCCCGCGCCACCCGCGCCGCCCGCGCCCGCCAGGAAGGGGCCGAAGGTCAAGGTTCATAAGGAGCAGGAGTCCGCGCGGCTCGACGGCACGGTCGGCACCGGCGACGCTGTCGTCAATCTCAGTTCTTTCAGCGGCTCGCTGCACCTGATAAAACGCTAAGGCAGAAGGATATGTCAGAACCACCCGCGGTAGCGTGTGGCCCTTTGTTACCCGTCACGTTCGGTTAGCAGAGGGCCACACGCTACCGCGGGTGGTTCTGAGCTTACCAGCCGAAAATTTTTGCCACGAACCCGGCGGGCGCGGTGTTTCCTCGTTGGAAATGGACGAAGGCCGAACACTCTGACTCCCTGGAGGAAGCATGAAGCGCACTGTTACTCTCGCCGTACTCTTCGCCGCCGCCGCGGCGCTCGCCACATTCGCTCAGACCCTCAACGCCGGCGCCGGGCCTCTGCACGCGGTCGCGCACGCGGCCCCCGCGCCTCCCGAGGCCGAGCCGCAGCGGCAGGGCACAGAGTTCCGTTTGCGCGAGCCTCTGGCCGCCGGGCGCACACTTGAGGTCAGGGGCGTCAACGGCTCCGTCTCGGCCGAGCCGGCCTCGGGCAACGAGTTCGAGGTCGTGGCCGTCAAGCGCTCGCGCCGCAGCGACCCCGACGAGGTGCGCGTCGAGGTCGTGCGCCACGGCGACGGCGTGCTCATCTGCGCCGTCTACCCGAGCCCCGGTGGCGAGCCGAACACCTGCGAACTCAACAACAGCCGCTCGCACGTGCGCGACAACGACACGACCGTTAACTTCACCGTCCGCGTCCCGGCGGGCGTCAAGTTCAACGGCCGCACCGTCAACGGCAAGGTCGAGGCCGAACGCCTCGGCGCGGACGTTGACGTGAAGACCGTCAACGGCAGCATCAACGTCTCAACCACGGGACTGGCGCGCGCGGCGACCGTCAACGGCTCGATCACGGCCGCGATGGGCGTTGCCAACTGGCCCGACGGGCTCGAATTCAAGACCGTCAACGGCGGCATCGACCTGACCCTGCCCGCCTCTCTGAGCGCGCAGGTCGAGGCCAAGACGCTCAACGGCGAGATCACGTCCGACTTCCCGATGACCGTCACCGGCGCCTTCAGCCGGCGTCGTCTGTCCGGCACCATCGGCGGCGGCGGCGACCGCCAGCTCATTCTCGAAACCGTCAACGGCAGCGTCCAGATACGCCGCGCGAACTAACACTCATCGTTTCATATAGAGGAATCGTCATGTTGAAGAAGCGTTTGTTATTGACTCTAGCCGTGCTGGCGGCGCTCGTGTTGACGGCGGCCGATGCGTCACAGGCGCAGCGTTCGGAGAGGCCGGAGCTGACCGAAGAGTTTCACCAGACCTATCCGCTCGCGGCGGGCGGGCGCGTCAGCCTCTCGAACATCAACGGCGCGGTGAAGGTGCAGGTGTGGGAGCGTGCCGAGGTGAAGGTGGACGCCGTCAAGAGCGCGCACACCGCGGAGCGCCTGCGCGAGGCGCAGATCAAGGTTGACGCCTCGTCCAGCCGCGTGCGCATCGAGACCGAGTACCCGCAGTCCACTCTGCGTTGGAGCGACCGCGACGGCGAGCGGCACGAGAACCCCGCGAGCGTCGAGTACACGCTCACCGTCCCGCGCGGCGTTAACATCGACGAGATCAGCCTCATCAACGGCGACCTCAACCTTGCGGGCGTCGCTGGCCCCGTCAAGGCGTCCTCCATCAACGGCCGCGTGACGGCCACGGGACTCTCCGGCCCCATCAACCTTTCGGTCATCAACGGCCGGCTCGAAGCGACGCTCGACCGCCTGAACGAGTCGGGCTCGGTCAACCTACAGTCGGTCAACGGCCCGCTCGTCGTCACGCTCCCCTCGGACGCCAACGCCACGTTGCGCGCGAACACGGTTCACGGCGGCATCCGTAACGACTTCAACCTGCCCGTGCGCGTGGGCGAGTACGTCGGGCGCGACCTCGAAGGGCGCATCGGCCAGGGCAGCGCCGATGTGCGCCTGAGCAACGTCAACGGCTCCGTCACCGTCCGCCGCGCCAAGGACGGACGGCCGCTGAGCCCGGTCACCAACCTCCTGTCCGAAACGAAGGGGCGCAGGGCTCACGAGGACAACGACGGCGACGACAATGACGACGACGGCGACATCGGCGAGGCGGCGCGCGAGGCAGAGAGGCCGCACGCGCCGCGGCGCCGACGCCGAGCGCGAAGTACGCGAGGCCGCGCGTGAGGTGCGCGAGGCTACACGCGAGGGCGCGCGCGCGACGCGCGAGGCGCGCCGGGAGTCTGAGCGCGAGCGCGCCGAAGCGGATCGCGAGACCGACGCGCGACGCGCGGGGCCGCGCGTGAGGACGATGCGATGACATCGACAAGGAGCGGGCTCAAGGAGGGGATCAACAACGGCGTCAGGGGGCAGCTTCGACGCCGCGCGTCGCTCCGAGCGCGAGTCGAACACCTTCACCGTCACGGGCGCGCCGCGCGTCCGCGTCGAGACTTTCGACGGCGCCGTCAACGTCCACGCCTGGGACAAGCCCGAGGTGATGTACACGGCCGTCAAGCGCGCCGCCGACGACAAAGAGATGCAGGGCATCAAGCTCAGCGCGCGGGCCGCGGGCGCGGAGGTCAACATCCGCGCCGACTTCGACAAGAGCTTCGCGCACGCCTACAGCGAGCAGGGCGGGCGCGTCACCACCTACTCCTCGCAGGCTTCGGCCGAGTTCGACCTCTACGTCCCGCGTAACTCGACGCTCTTCGTCTCGACGGGCGACGGCAGGTTGAGGGTGGACGGCGTGAGCGGCGAGGTCGAGCTGCGCACGGGCGACGGCTCCATCGACGTGACGGGCGCGCGCGGGCGTCTGCGCGTCGAGACCGGCGACGGCCGCATCCGCGTCGAGAACTTCGAGGGCGACGCCGAGGCGCGTACGGGCGACGGCCGCATCACGCTCGACGGCAACTTCAGCCGCCTCACCGCGCGCACCGGCGACGGCGCCATCTCGCTCTCTCTGCCCGAAGGCGCCAACGCGACCGTGGAGACCGACGGCGAGTCCGTCTACAACGACGGCGTGGCCGTGGCCGAGTCGGACGCCGAGAGCCGCGTGCGGCGCTGGCGCATCGGCGGCGGCGGGCACATGTTGACGCTGCGCACGGGTGACGGCCAGATCATCCTTCGCCGTCGTTAACGCGGGCGGCGCTCGACGCGTCTTAAGGGCTGACGGAAGGGTCGTCTGACGCGAGCACAAGTGATGAAAGAATGTGAAATCTTGTGAAGACTTGTGTGCGCTCGACGGCCTTCGTGAACGCCGAAAGAAACCGCGTTGGTTCCATGATTTCGTTGAAACCTTCGGCGCGCACACTACGTCTAACAAGGCGCTCGTAAAAAGCGTTCGTCGATGCTCCCACAGGCGCCGCTGCGAGCGGGTCGTCCAATCCAGCAGAACCAAATCCAGTTAACGGAACGACGGCCTGACGAGGCCGCGAAGCCATAACCCTGCCATGAAGAAAAAGTTTCTGACCGCCGTCGCACTCTCCGCCCTCACCCTCTCGTTGACGAGCGCGCTCACTTCAAGTAAAGCGTCGGCGCAGGAGGTCGCGTCGGCGCGTGCGTCGTCCGGCGCGCGCTCGTCGGCGGGCGGGGGCGGCGCGCGTCTGCTCAAGCGCATGACGCTGAGCACGTCCGAGACGGCCGAGGGCTCGCGCGTGCGCCTCACGTCGGACGCGTCGCTCGAAGGCTACCGGACTTATACGGAGGGCGGCAGGTTCTTCGTTCACATCCCCGAGGCCGACGCAGCCGTCATCGCGTCGAACGGTCTCGCGGCGCGAGGCTTCACGCGCGTCGAGGCCGGGCAGCGCGGCGACGACGCGCTCATCGCCTTCACGCTCACACAAACGGTCGCGCCGCGCGTGCGCGCGAGCTTCAACCGACTTGAGATACTCTTCGCCGTGCAGACGGGACAGCAGGCCGCGGCGGGCGGCAGCGACGGCGCCGCTTCGCCTTCGCCCACGCCGCCGCCGGCAAACCCTTCGAACGCGGCCTCCGACGGTAAGGCCACGACGCCCGAAGCGAACGCCGCCGCGACCACGACGCCCGCGGGCGGCGGGAAGGCCGCGGCGCCGGGCACTTCGGCCGCGCGTCTGGCGGCGCTGCTCACGCCGGAGAAGGTGCAGCCCACGCGGCTCGTGCGCTTCGACAAGGCGCCCGTTATCGACGGCAAACTCGATGAAGAGATTTGGAAGTCGGCGGCCGTCTTCAGGGACTTCATCCAGTACCGTCCCGTCGATCTGGTCGCGCCGTCGCAACAGACCGAGGTGCGCATCGGTTACGACTCCAAGTTCATCTACGTGGCTTTTCGCGCCTACGACGAGCCGGGGAAGGTGCGCGCCACCATCGCCAAGCGCGACGCCGTGTTTGACGATGACTGGGTCGGCATCTGGCTCGACACCTTCAACGACGGCCGCCGCGCCTACGAACTCATCTTCAACCCGTTCGGTGTGCAGGCCGACGCCATCTTCACCGAAGGCGTCAACGAAGACTTCTCCATCGACATCGTGCACGAGTCGAAGGGCGTGCTATTGGAAGACGGCTACGCGGTCGAGGTCGCCATCCCGTTCAAGTCTCTGCGCTACGAGGCGGGCAAGGATAAGAAGTGGGGGCTCCACCTGCTGCGCACCATCAAGCGGCTCAACAACGAGCAGTCTACATGGATGCCCATTCTCGCGCGACAACTCCAGCCTGCTCGGGCAGGAGGGGCACGTCATGGGGCTCGAAGGCATCTCGACCGAGCGCACCATCGAGCTGATTCCGAGCCTGACCCTCTCCGAAGAGGGGCGGCGCGTGGCCTCTGTGACGAAGGGGCGGCGCGCGCTCTCCGAGGCGCTCGGCCTTCCCGTGCCCGGCGACAGCGGTCGCTTCCTGAACAACCCCATGGGCTTCGACCCGGGTCTGACTGCCAAGTTCGGCATCTCGCCGACGATGACGCTCGACATGGCGATCAACCCCGACTTCGCGCAGGTCGAGGCCGACGCCACGGTCGTCACCGCCAACCAGCGCTTCCCGATCTTCTTCGAGGAGAAGCGTCCCTTCTTCCTCGAAGGCAAGGAGATTTTCGAGACGGTGCTCTCAGCCGTCCACACGCGCAGCATCGTTGACCCGGACTACGCCTTCAAGTTCACGGGCAAGCGCGGCCGCAACACCTATGGTCTCCTCTTCGCCTCGGACAACGCGCCCGGCAACCTCGACGACAACGACCGCGACTTCATCCGCGCCACCAACGACCTCAACACTGTCGAGCGGCAGAACCCGGCGGCGGCGGCTGAACTCACGGGCGAGCGCAACTCGCTCTTGAAGCGGCTCGACCGCAACGCGACCATCGGCGTGCTGCGCGTCAAGCGCGACATCGGCAATGAGGGGCATATCGGTTTCCTCGGCACCTCCTACAACTTCATTGACAAGTACAACCAGTTGGGCGGCTTCGACGTGCGCTACCGCTTCAACAAGAAGCTGGTCTTCTCGGCGCAGGCTTTGGGGAGCGTCTCGCATCAGCCTTTCTTCTATCCGGACGAGGCCGGCGAGTTCGACCGTAAGGCGAAGGGGATGGCCTACGCCTACAACCTCGACTGGGCGGCGCGCAACTGGGGCTGGAACTACTCGGCCGTCGGGCGCTCGCGCCTCTTCCGCGCCGACGTGGGTTTTGACCGCCGCTACAACACGCACAACCAGACCTTCTTCGCCCGCTACCAGTCGAACGACAAGCCGAAGGCGAAGATTGTGAGTTGGCGCGTCTTCAACAACTCGACCTTCAACTTCGACTGGAAGTACCGCAGCCAGTTCTTCCAGAACGAGTCGCAGTTGCAGTTGCGGATGCAGAAGCAGACCTACATCGGCTTCGGCGTCGAGGAGGGCTACGAGCGTGTCTTCGAGTCGGAGTTCGGCCCGTCGCGCGAGGGCTTCACGCTGCTGAATGAGAGGAACCCGAATCTGGCCGGCCTCGACGTGCCGCCCTGCCTCAACTTCGAGCGCGACTTCGGGGTGAGGAGTCCGGAGCTGAACCCTTGTACTTTCTTCGGCGAAGACCCGGAGCGCTCGGCCTACAACCGCGATGTCTACTTCTACGTCGAGTCGCGGCCGTCGAAGAAATATTCGTTCTCCGTCTTCAGCCTCTACCGCTGGGGGCAGATGGATTTCGACTTCGGCACGCGCAACCCGCGTTTCCCGCGCGTGAGCCCGGCCGCGCAGCAGTTCGGCCAGGACGCGCCGCTCGACCCCGGCCCGGGCAACCAGTGGACGGTCGAGGGCAGCTTCACCTACCAGCCGACCGACGCGCTGCGGATGTCTCTGAACTACAACAAGGCGCGGCTCGTGCGTCAGGACACGGGGCTCGTCGCCTTCGACGACGACATCTACTCGCTGCGGAGCACCTACCAGTTCACGCGCTTCATCTTCGCCCGCGGTCGCATCGACTACACCTCGCTCGGCCGGAACGCGCGCGGCCAGTTCCTCCTGGGCTGGACGCCGAACCCCGGGACGAGCTTCTACGTCGGCTACAACGACGACATGAACCGCAACGGTCTCAACCCCTTCTCGCGCGAACTCGAACCCGGCTTCCGCCGCAACGGCCGCCTCTTCTTTATCAAGATGTCCTACCTCATCCGCAAGAGCATCGGAGAGTGAAGGGCAGTAGGCAGTAGGCAGATGGCAGTAGACAGTTAAGACAGGCGAGTGGCCCGGAAGAGATCGGAGGCGGCGAGTAACGAATCTCGCCGCCTCCGATTATTTGGACAGAAGCAGCGTCTTTTGGATGCGGGCTCCGACAAAGGCTTCTTGACTCTCAACTGCGTGCTGCCGTCCGCCTGCTGCTTACTGCTTTTCCTGTAACCGGCATGATAAACTTTGCGTCTTCAACGCCTGAAGGCAATTATCACGATGTCATCTCCCGGTAGGGTTCTGCTTAAAAACTTTTCACGCCGCGTCCTCGTCGCGTCGTTCGCGCTCGTGCTCTCGGCGGCGGCCGCGTGCAAGAGCGAGTACCCGGCTTCGGGTCAACAGAAGGGGCCGGGCGGCGCGGGCGGCGGCGGCGAGGCGCGGCAGGTCAAGGTCGCGCGCGTCGAGGAGATGCCGGTCGGCGCGAGCGTCAACGTCACGGGCACGCTCGCCGCGCAGGACGAGGCGACGCTGAGCATCAAGGTGCCGGGGCGCGTCAGCTCCATCAACGTCGATCTGGGGAGCGTCGTGCGGCGCGGGCAGGTCGTCGCGCAGGTCGAGCAGCAGGACTACCGCCTGCGTGTGCAGCAGGCCGAGGCCGCGCTCCAGCAGGCGCGCGCGCGTCTGGGCTTGCAGCCGCAGGGCGACGACGACCGCTTCGACCCAGAGGTCACGGGCACCGTGCGGCAGGCGCGCGCCGTCCTCGAAGAGGCGCGGCAGAACCGTCAGCGCGTCGCCTCGCTCGTTGAGTCGGGCGTCGTCGCGCGCGCCGAGTTCGAGTCGGCCGACGCTACCTTCAAGGTCGCGCAGGCCAAGTATCAGGACGCCGTCGAAGAGATACGCAACCGCCAGGCGCTGCTCGCGCAGAGGCGCACGGAGCTTTCGCTCGCGCGGCAATCGCTCGCGGATACAGTGGTCGTCGCGCCCTTCGACGGGCTCGTGCAGGAGCGGCACGCTGCGCTGGGCGAGTACCTCGGCGCAGCCGCGCCGGTCGTGACCATCGTGCGCGTGAACCCGCTGCGTTTCCGCGGTGAGGTGCCCGAGCGCGACGCGGCGACGGTGCGCGCCGGTCAGTCCGTGCGCGTCACGGTCGAGGGCGACCGCGGCCTCTACGCCGGCCGCATCGTGCGCCTGAGCCCGACCATCAACCAGCAGAGCCGCGTGCTCGTCGTCGAGGCGGAGATCGCGAACCCCGGGTCTTTACGGCCGGGCGGCTTCGCGCGCGCCGAGATCGTCACCAACAGCGGCGACGTGGCCGTCACCGTGCCCGCCAACGCCGTCGTCACCTTCGCCGGCATCGAGAAGGTCATCACCGTCGAGAACGGCAAGGCCCGGGAGAAACCCATCACCACCGGGCGCCGCGCCGAGACCTGGACGGAAGTCCTCTCCGGCATCAACGTCGGCGAGGCTGTAGTGTTAGACCCCGGCAACCTGCAATCAGGTCAGTCCGTCAACGTCGTGGAGTAACCGCCCCGCGGGCAGATAAAGGAGTTCGGCGTGAGAAAGATTTTAAGCCTCGCCATCGCCGCTCTCATGCTGTGTGTCATCGTCGTCCGTGCGCCCGCTGTCGCTCAAGTCCCAACGCCGCAGACGGCAGACCCTTACGCCGCGCGTCTACGCGAGTTCGAGGGGTTCGTCGCGGCGGCGATGAAGGCCGACCGCATCCCGGGCATGACCGTCGGCTTCTTCAGAGACGATTACACCTGGGCCGAGGGCTTCGGCTTCGCCGACCTTGAGAATAAGACCCCCGCGCACGCGGAGAGCGCCTACCGCCTCGCCTCCGTCACCAAGTCGATGACGGGCGAGGCGATTGTCCAACTCGCCGAGCGCGGCAAACTCGACCTTGACGCGGAGATACAGACCTACGTCCCCGACTACCCGAAGCAGAAGTGGCCCGTCACCGTGCGTAACCTCCTGACGCACACGGGCGCCGGTCAGACCGGGTCGGGGCTCGGGCCGGAGCACGTGACGCCGAAGGAGGTCGTGGCGCGCATCTCGAAGTACCCGATTCAGTACGAGCCGGGCACGCGCTTCGACTACCAGACGGCCGGTTACAACCTGCTCAGCGCGGCCATCGAGAACGTCTCGGGGAAGAGCTTCGACGCCTACCTGCGCGAGAACCTCTTCGCGCCCGCCGGTATGAAGAACACGGGGATGGACGATGTTATCGAGCTCGTCCCGAACCGCGTGCGCGGCTACGAGTTGGTCGGTGGCGAGATAAAGAACGCGCGTTTGGAGGAGAAGAACGGCGCGGCGGGGCTCGACCGTTATCACACGTCGGGCGCGATACCTTCTTCGCGGACTACGTGCGGCTCTACAAGTCCGACCCGGCGACCCCGAAGTCTCTGCGCTTCACGCCGGAGTTCGAGCAGCTCATCGCGTACTTCCGCCGCGGGTATGAAGCAAACCCCGGCGGCGTGATGCGCGCCAAAACCTTCCTCGACCTCGGCGCGCGCTGGCTCGCCCGCCCGCAGTTCTACGACGCCGCGGTCGAGTTCGTCGGCGCGGGCGTCGAACTTCATCCGAAGGACGCGAAGCTGCGCGAGCTGCTCGGCGACTTCTTCGCGCGCAAGGGACAGACGGACGCGGCGGCGGAGAGCTACCGCGCGGCGTATACTATCGACCCGGGGTTGGCCAGGGGGTTGTCGGCCGACGAGTACGTCGCCGGCAGGCTGAAGGCGGCGGCCGAACAGAAGAAGAATTAAGCAATGCAGAAGCTCGCTGAAATCTGTATCAGGCGGCCGGTCTTCGCGGCGATGATCGTGCTCTCGCTCGTCGTCGTCGGCTCGGCGAGCTACTTCCGTCTCGGCGTCGACCGCTTCCCGTCCGTAGACCTGCCGACGGTGAGCGTGCGCACGCAACTGCCCGGCGCCTCGGCCGAGGAGATCGAGACGCTCGTCTCGCAGCCCATCGAGGAGGCCGTCAACACCGTCCAGGGCATCGACGAGCTGCGCTCGGTTTCGGGGCCGGGGATATCGTTCGTCATCGCCACCTTCAAGCTCGACCGCAACCTTGAGACCGCGGCGCAGGACGTGCGCGACCGCGTCGCGACGGTCGTCAACCAACTGCCCGAGGAGGCGCGCGAGCGCCCGCCCGTCGTCCAGAAGTTCAACAACGACAGCGCGCCCGTCATCACCATCGCGCTCACCGGCGACCGCTCCCTGCGCGAGCTGACCGAGCTGGGCGACAAGACCGTCCGGCCGCAGTTCGAGCGCGTCGGCGGCGTCGGCGCCGTGCAGGTCGTCGGCGGCCTCGACCGCTCCATCAACGTCCTGATTGACGCCGACCGGCTCGAAGCCTACCAGATTCCCATCACGGCCGTGCAGACGGCGCTCGCGCGCCAGAACGCAGACATCCCCGGCGGCAACGTCACCACCAACAACGAGGAGCTGACGCTGCGCACGATGGGGCGCGTCACAGACCCGCGCGCCTTCAACGACCTGACCATCGCCAACCTCGGCGGCTCGCCCGTGCGCCTGCGCGATGTGGGGCGCGTCGAGGACAGCACGAAGGAGCAGCGCTCGCTCGCGCGCCTGAACGGCGTGCCGACCGTCACGCTTCAGGTGCAGCGCCAGTCGGGCGCCAACACCATCGAGGTCATCCAGGGCGTTAAGCGCGCCATCGCGCGCGTCGAGGGGCAGCTCCCCTCAGACGTGAAGCTCGAAGTCATCCGCGACCAGTCGCGCTACATCGAGTCGGCGCTCCACGAGATCACCGTCCACCTCGTTCTGGGGAGCATCCTCGCCAGCTTAGTCGTACTGCTCTTCATGCGCTCGTGGCGCTCGACGCTCATCGCGGCCGTCGCCATCCCCGCGTCGGTCGTCTCGACCTTCGCGATGATGCGCGCGCTCGACTTCACCCTCAACAGCGTGACGATGCTCGCGCTCGTGCTGATGGTCGGCGTCGTCATCGACGACGCCATCGTCGTGCTCGAAAACATCTTCCGCTTCGTCGAAGAGAAGCGCATGTCTGCGATGGAGGCGGCGCGCGAGGCGACGGCCGACATCGGCATGGCCGTGCTGGCGACGACGCTGTCGCTCGTCGTCATCTTCCTGCCGGTCTCGTTCATGTCCTCGATCTCGGGGCGCTTCCTCTATCAGTTCGGCATCACGGCGGCCGTGGCCATCATGGTCTCGCTGCTGGTCTCGTTCACGCTGACGCCGATGATGTCGGCGCGTCTGCTGCGCGCGGAGGACGCGTCGGGGCACGGCGGGCACCATGAAGGCGAGTACGAGGGCACGCAGACCGGCTCGCGCAAAGGGTTCTACGGCTATATCGACCGCACGTACACGGCCCTGCTCAAGTTCTCGATGCGGCATCGACTGGCCGTCTCAGTGCTGGCGATTCTCGTCGTCGCTTCGAGCGTGCCGCTCTACCGCACCGTCAGGCAGGAGTTCATCCCTTCGAACGTGGACGAGGCCGAGTTCGAGGTCAACATCACCGCGCCGGAGGGGACGAACCTCCCCGTGATGAACGAGACGATGCAGGCCATCGAGCAGGACATCTTGAAGACGCCCGGCGTCCGGCTCGTGCTCGCTTCGGCCGGCGGAAGCTTCCTCGGCAGCGTCGGCCAGGGCGACCTCTACATCCGCATCGCGCCGCACGAGGAGCGCACGCTCTCCTTCGGACGCCTCTGGCGCGAGCTGCTGAACGGCACGCCCTTGCAGGCGTTCCGCGGCAACTACACGCAGCAGGACGTGATGCAGGAGGTGCGCCGCCGTCTCCAGAAGTACGCGCCGATGCGCGCCGGTGTGCGTAACTCGCAGTCGTTCAACTTCGGCGCGGGCGGCCGCTTCGACATTGACTTCGTCATCCGCGGCCCCGAGCTGGAACAGCTCTCGCGCTATGCCGAGGAGCTGCGCGACCGCTCGGTGAAGATAGGCGGCATCGTGGACGCCGACACCACCTTGAAGCTCAACAAGCCCGAGCTGCGCGTCGAGATCGACCGCGAGCGCGCCGCCTCGCTCGGCGTCTCGACCGCCGACGTGGCGAACTCTTTGCGCGTGATGGTGGGCGGCGATCAGGAGGTGACGCGCTACCACGACGCCTCGGTCAACGAGGCTTACGACGTGCAGCTCCGCCTCGTCGAGCGTGACCGCAACGACCCGCGCACGCTGGGCCAGCTCTACGTGCCTTCGTCGCGCGGCGGGCTCATCCGCCTCGACAACCTCGTCAAGATACGACGCGACATCAGCCCCTCGCGCATCGACCGCATCGACCGCCAGCGGCAGGTATCTTTACGCGCCTCGGTCGCGCCCGGCTTTGCTCTGGCCGACCGCATCGAGGCGCTGAAGGTTGAGTCCACGCGGCTGAACATGCCGGCCGTCTACACGACGGCGGTCTCGGGGCGCGCGCGCGAGCTGGAGAGAACGTTCGCGGAGTTTCTCTGGGCGTTCCTGCTCTCGATCATCTTCATGTACATCATCCTCGCATCGCAGTTCGAGAGCACGATTCACCCGGTTACTATCTTGCTGAGCCTGCCACTCGCCGTGCCGTTCGCGCTGCTCTCGCAGTATTTGACGGGGGACACTCTGAACCTCTACTCGGCGCTTGGCATCCTCGTCCTGTTCGGCGTCGTGAAGAAGAACGCCATTCTGCAAATCGACCACATGAACAACCTGCGCGCTAAAGGCATGGAGCGTTTCGAGGCGGTCATTCAGGGCTGCCGCGACCGCCTGCGCCCCATCCTGATGACGACGCTCGCGCTCGTCGCCGGTATGCTCCCGCTCGCACTGGGCACCGGCCCCGGCGCCGAGGAGCGCCGCTCCATCGCGGTCGTCGTCATCGGCGGCCAGTCGCTCTCGCTCCTGCTGACGCTGCTCGTCACCCCGGTCGCTTACTCTGTCTTCGACGACATCGGCCACACGGCCTTCTGGCGCAGACACGTCGGCAACGTTCTGGCTTATCCATTCCACACCACGCGCAGAGTGCGCGCGGCCTTCGCGCGCCGCCGCGCCGCTGTGGATGAAGAGGAGCCCCCCGCCGACGCCGGGCGCGCTGAAGACACCGTCAGTGCGGGCGGGGACTAACAACAGTACCGCTCGCGGCACTGATTGGGCTACAATCTCCGCGCCTCCGGCAAGCTAATCAATGTCTTCAAACAAGAACATCGGCAAACCCGTCCTACGCAAAGAGGGGCGCGCGAAGGTGACGGGCGCGGCGCGTTACGTGGACGACCTCTCACTCCCCGACATGCTCCACGGCGTGACCGTGCGCAGCCCCGCCCCGCGTGGTCGCATCATCAACATTCATTTCGGCGAAGGCATCCCGTGGGACGAGTTCACCGTCGTCAAGGCGCGCGACGTGCCCGGCGCCAACTACGTCGCGCTCATCCTCAACGACCAGCCCTACCTCGCCGACGGCGTCGTCAACCACGCCGAGGAGCCCGTGCTCCTGCTTGCGCACCCCGACAAGTACCTGCTCGAAGAGGCACGTCGCGCCGTCCGGATTGAGATAGAGCCGCTGCCCGCCGTCTTCAACATCGAGGAGGCGCTCGCGCCCAAAGAGATCGTCTGGGGCGAAGACAACGTCTTCAAGACCTTCCTCGTCGAGAAGGGGAACGTCGATGAGGTCTGGGACTCGCCCGACATCGTCGTCGTCGAGGGCGAGTATCGCACGGGCGCGCAGGAGCAGCTCTACATCGAGACGAACGGCGTCATCGCCGAGGCGAACTCGGAGGATGGCGTAACGGTGCGCGGCTCGATGCAGTGCCCTTACTATGTACACAAGGCGCTCGTGAAACTCTTCGACCTGCCCGAAGAAAAAATCCGTGTCATCCAGACCGAGACGGGCGGCGGCTTCGGCGGCAAGGAGGAGTATCCGTCGATGATCGCGGGACACGCCGCGCTGCTCGCGTGGAAGTCCGGGCGGCCCGTGAAGATGATCTACGACCGCGCCGAGGACATGGTCGCCACGACCAAGCGCCACCCTTCGCGCACGCGCCACCGCACGGCCGTCACGCGTGAAGGGAAGCTCGTCGGCATGGAGATAGACTTCGTCGTGGACGGCGGAGCCTACGCCACTCTCTCCTCGGTCGTGCTCTCGCGCGGCACCATCCACGCCGCCGGGCCTTACAACTGCCCGCACGTGCGCATACGCTCGCGCGCCGTCGCCACGAACGTCCCGCCGCACGGCGCCTTCCGTGGCTTCGGTGCGCCGCAGTCGATCTTCGCGCTCGAACGACAGTTGGATAAGGTCGCCGCCGCGGTCGGCCTCACGCCCGAAGAACTGCGCCGCCGCAACTTCATCTCGAAAGGCGAGACGACCGCGACGGGGCAGGTCATACACGAGGACGTTGACCTCGACGGACTGCTCGACAGCGCCTTCGAGCTGACCGAGTATCAACAGAAGCGCGAGCGGTTCGCGCGCGAGAATGAGGGCGCGCGCATCAAGCGCGGCATCGGCTTCGCCTCCTTCATGCATGGCGCGGGCTTCACCGGCTCGGGCGAGAAGTACCTGCAATCCATCGTCGGCTGCGAAGCCACGGCGGACGGACGGCTCAGGGTGCTCGCCGCGAGCACGGAGATCGGGCAGGGGACGAAGACCGTCTTTGCGCAGATCGCGGCCGACGCGCTGGGCCTTGACTACGACGTGGTCGAGGTCGCCCAGCCCGATACGGCCGACGTGCCCAACAGCGGCCCGACGGTCGCCTCGCGCACGACGATGATCGTCGGCAAACTCGTCGAGACGGCCGCGCTTCAGATTAAAGAGACCTTGAAAAGCGCCGGGCTCATCGGCGACTCTTTCACACGTGACGAGTGGACGCGCGCGTGCGCCGAGTACGTCGCAAGGAGCGGCGCGCTCAAGACGCACGTGCAGTATCAACAACCCGGTGACATCGAGTGGGACGACGAGCACTATCGCGGCGACGCCTACGGCGCGTACGCGTGGGCCGTCTACGTCGCCGAGGTAAGCGTGGACACCGTGACGTACGAGGCGCGCGTCGAGGACTTCGTGGCCGTCCAGGAGGTGGGGCGCGTCATCCACCCCGTGCTCGCGGCCGGACAGATCGAGGGCGGCGTGGCGCAGGGCATCGGTTGGTCTTTGTATGAGAACGTCGTGTGGCGCGACGGGCGGATGGCGAACGGGCAGATGACGAACTACATCATCCCGACCTCGGCCGACATCCCGCCCATCCGCGTACACTTCTTCGAGAACCCGTACGCGGGCGGCCCCGGCGGCGCGAAGGGCATCGGCGAGCTGCCGATGGACGGCCCCGCCCCGGCCATCCTCAACGCCATCGAGCAGGCCACCGGCATCGCGTTCGACCATGTCCCGCTCACGCCCGAGGCCATCATGGACGCGCTCACAACAGAAGCGGTCGAGGTTTGATGACAGACGACGTAACAGAAACTCAGTCCGACTCGGACGAGGCCGGCGGCGGCAAGGTCTCAGTCCGCTGCACGGTCAACGGTGTGGAGGCGACGCTGCGCGCTTATCCGTTCGCGCGGCTGCTCGACGTGCTGCGCGAGGAGCTATCCTTGACGGGGACGAAGGAGGGTTGCGGCGAGGGCGAGTGCGGCGCCTGCTCCGTGCTCCTCGACGGCGAGCTAATCAACAGTTGTCTCGTCCCCGCGGCGCAGGCGGCAGGGTCGGACATCCTGACAATCGAGGGCGTTGCCGACGGCGAGCGCCTGCACGCCGTCCAGCGCGCGATGGTCGAGTGCGGCGGCGCACAGTGCGGCATCTGCACGCCGGGCATGGTGCTCGCCGCCGTCAACCTCCTCAAGCGGACGCCGCAGCCGACCGAGGCCGACATACGCGAGGGCCTTGCCGGCAACCTCTGCCGCTGTACGGGCTACACGAAAATCTTCGACGCGGTCGTCCATGCGGTGAAGGAGGGATGAGAGCTTACCTGCCCAGTTACGAGTTGGTTGTGCCGCCTACGCTCGGCGAGGCGCTGACGCTCCTGCGTGAAGGGGCGGGCGCGTGGCGACCGTTCGCGGGCGGAACGGACTTGATGGTGCTGTTGGAGGCGGGGAGGCTTGAGCACAGAAAGTTCTTCAGCATCCGGCACCTGAAGGAGCTGCGCGGGGTCGAGGAGTCGGACGGCGTCGTGCGCGTGGGGGCGCTGACGACCTACACGGACGTGCGCCGGAGCGAGCTGCTGTCGAGGCTCTTCCCGATGCTGGGTCAGGCGGCGCGCGAGACGGGCGGCCTCGCCATCCAGAACCGCGGCACCGTCGGCGGCAACATCGCCAACGCGAGCCCCGCGGCCGACACGCCTCCCGCGCTGCTCGTGTACGGCGCGGAGGTCGAGCTGGTCTCGGCCGAGGGCGCGCGTCGCGTGCCGTATGCGGGGTTCCACACGGGCTATAAGCAGACCGTCATGCGCGCGGATGAGTTGATCGCGGCGGTCATCCTTCCCAGGCCGCCGGAGGGCGCGCAACACTTCTACCGCAAGGTCGGGACGCGTCGGGCGCAGGCCATCTCGAAGGTCTGCTTCGCGGCGTCGGTCGAAGTCGAGGGCGAGTTTTTGAAGGAGGTGCGCATCGCTCTGGGGAGCGTCGCGCCCGTCGTGCTGCGCTGCCTTCGGACGGAAGAGGCGCTGCGCGGGCGCCGGCTCGACGGAGAGTTGATGAGAGTCGCGCTGGATGAACTCGGGCGCGAGGTCACGCCGATTGACGACGTGCGCTCGACGGCGCGCTACCGCACGCGCGTCGCGCAGAACCTTCTGCGCGAGTTCCTGTCGGGAGTCCAGGCGGAGGCAGGCGTTTGAAGAGTCGAGGCCGCCCGCCTCAAACTTATTACTGCGTTCTCAATTCAAGGACGACGACTCAAAGAACATCTGTGCCGTCTCTCAAGCTTTGAGAAAGCTTTCTCGTAACGAGAGAATCCTTTCTCGACATTCGAGAAGCCCGTCTCAGGCTTTGAGAAAGTTTCTCAAAGCCTGAGACGGGCTTCTCGACTTTAGAGAGTCGCCTCTCTAACTCCTATGCCGTCCTGCCCTGACTGCCATCTGCCATCTGCCATCCGCCTACAGTCCTAAAACTTCCTCACCAGCAGCACGCCCGCGATGAGAAGCAGGGCGCCGAGGAGGCGCGGGACGGTGACGGGGCGCGCGGCGAAGCCGACGACGCCGAAGTGGTCGAGCAGGATCGAGACGAGCACCTGGCCCGCAATGGTGATCGAGATGAAGGTGGCTGCGCCGAGTCGGGGGGCGAAGGCCGCCGCCGCCGTCACGAAGACGCTCCCCAAGAGACCGCCGGCCCACACCCACCACGGCGCCGAGGCGAGCGCCGCGAGCGGCGGGAGCTGCGGGCGCATGGCCACGGTGTAGGCGAAGAGCGCGAGCGTGCCGACCGCGAACGAGACGAGCGAGGCCGTCACGGGGTGGCCGACCCAGCGCGCGAGCTGCGCGTTGACGCCGGCCTGTAAGGGCATCAGCGCGCCGGCCACGAGACAGACGAGCAGGTAGAGCCAGACCATACCTTCCCCCGGAGAGTCTTAAAGTTCTGAGTGCGTGTGGCTCGAACTTAACTTGCGCGCGCCCGTGCGGGCAAGCGGCAGCGCCGCGGTGCCAGAAAAACCTCCCCGCCCGCGCCGGGTCGTGATATAGTCCCGCGCCGAAATCCCGACCGCGGAAGAACCCTCCGAAGGAGATTTTATAAATGCAGAACTACAACAACCCCTCGCCTCTGCCGCCACAGCCGCCGCCCGGTGGCTACGGTGCGCCGCCGCCGCCTCCGGCGAAGAAGGGCATGTCCACGGGCGTCAAAGTCCTGATCGTCGCCCTCATCCTCATCGTCGGCGGGGGCGTGCTGGTCGTCGCGCTCGCCATCGGCGGGCTCGTCTACTTCAATCGACAGGCGCAGGAGAGGGCGAGCGCGACGACCGGCGAGGCGCTCAAGGGTCTCACGCGCGGCGCCACTTCGGCCGGGGCCGAGGCCGAGGCGCCGAGCCCGACCGCGGAGCAGCAGGCGGCCATCGCCGGCGGGCAGTCGGCCGAGTGGGCGCAGCAGGAGATTGCGTGGACGGTGCCGCAGACGTGGAAGAAGTCGTCTGCCGACAGTTCGAGCCTCTTGTGGCGCTCGCCGGGGAGTTGGGACGCCGCCTCGCTCATCGTGAGCATCTCGCCGATGGCCGCTGACTTCCCCGACGAGATTAGCCTCCAGGCCAACTACGATAGCTTCAAGAGGGACAAGCAGAAGTACGAAGAGGTGCGCTGGCTCAAGCTCGGCGGTGTAAAGGGTGTCATGTTCCGCGAGGCCGCGCCCGAGAGCGGTGACAACCCGCGGCGGCTCCAGTGGATCGGCTTCCGCGACTACAAGGGGCAGAAGCAGATGGTCAACATCATGCTTGCCGCGCAGGGCAAATACTTCACCCGCCACGAGGACACGATGTACGGCGTGCTCTACTCGACCGAGATGGGGGAGTAGGAGCAGTAAGCAGATGGCAGCAGGCAGTTGAAAGGCAGGAAGCCTTTCCTGATGTAAGAGCCACAAAGAATCGGGGGCGGCGGGTGATGAATCCCGCCGCCCCCGATTCTTTGTGGCTGCTGTTTGCCTTAACGGCCTACGGCCTACTGTTTACTGAAACACTTTATCCACCGGCACGATGACGACCTGTTCGGGGCGGACGTTGACCTTATACTTCTCGATGATCTTGTCCTCGGCCAGGATGTCGGCGGGCTTCGGCGAGTTGTAGGTGATGGGCGAGGGCGTGCCCTTGACGAGCGCGTCGCGCAAGCCCTCGGCGTCCTTCGTGACCATCACGATGCGCATGTTGCCGGGGTTGAGATACTGCTTGATGGCGCGGTTCACGTCCGCGAGCGTGAGCTTCGAGAGGCTCGCGCGCAGGAAGGACGTGTACTCGGGCGTGCCGTAGTAACGGCTGTCGAGCGCGTACCCGAGGCGCGCGCCCTGCGTCGAGGTCAGGACGTTCGCGTACTTGACGAGGAAGTCGCGGATGCTGTTGAAGTCCTCCTGCTTCATCCCTTCGCTCACGAGTTTGTCGTACTCGTAGAGCGCGGCGCGCAGCGCGAACATCGAGTTCTGCGGCTCGACGGGCCGAATCCAGAGTTGGAAAATCTGCGTCGAGCGGCCGAGGTTCGGGTCGGGCGTAAACTGGAACATGCCGCGCGGGAAGTATTCGACGTAGGCGTAGTCGCCGTAGTTGAGTCCGCGCGCCTCGCGCAGGCGCTGGTAGAGGTGGCTCACGCTCGAACGATGCTGGCCGAGGTACGAGGCGACGAGCGCGAGCGCCGGCCAGTCCTTGTGCGAGCGGTTGACGGGGATGGGGAAGCCCATCGAGATGGCCGTCGCGCGCGTCTCGCGCTGGATGATATCGACGCGCAGGCCGGACGCGACTTTGGGCGGCGCGTACTTCTTCGGCGCGCCGCCGCCCGCGGGCAGCTTCGCAAAGTCCGCGTTGACCTGCTTGGCGAAGTCCGAGGGATAGCCGCCCGCAAGCCCGATGACGAGGTTCCCCTGCGTGTAGTTCTGTTTGTAGAAGGCGCGCACGTCGTCGAGCGTCAGACGTTCGAGCGAAGAGACGGTGCCCGTGTTGGGGTGTTCGTAGGGGTGGCCGGCGTAGATGAGCTTGTAGAGGTACTCCTTGCCCAACTCCTCGTCGTTGCCCTGCCGCAGAGAGGTCTTCAGGTAGTTGACCGCGTCGGACTTCAGGCGCGTGAAGTCCTCCTCGCGGAAGCCCGGGTCGAGGAGCATGTCGCGGATGATGGAGTAGTACTTCTCAAGGTTATCGACGTGCGTCGTGCCCGCGAAGACAGTCATCTCCTTATCGACCTGCGAGCCGAAGCCGGCGGCCATCGGGTAGAACGCCTCGACGATCTGCTCGTAGGCACGCGCGCGCGAGCCGCCCTCGGAGAGCAGCGCGGCAGTGAGGGCGGCCACGCCCTCCTTGCCCTGCGGGTCGGAGGCCGCGCCCGTCATGAAGAGCAGGCGGAAGGAGACGAGCGGCGACTGCGAAGGCTCTAAGACCGAGGCAATCGGGGCCGCCGCATGAGCGGGACTGGTCGGCTGTTTGCTGCTTGAAGTCATCTGATTTCGGGTCGTGCGGCCGCGCCCCTGCGCGAAGGCTGAGAGCGGCGCGAGCATGAAGAGGGCGACGAGGAGGGTGCTGATTGTGCTACGCATCAGTCCTGACCCTCCCCGGTATTGCGGCCGAGCGCCGCGAGGTTCTGCCCCTTGGTGGCGAGCGTGACGACCGTCCGGCCCTCTTCGCGGAAATACTTCTTCACGGCGTCGCGGATGTCTGTGGCCGTGACGGTGCGGTATGTATCGAACAGACGGTTAAGCGTCTCGGGCGTGCGTTCGAGCGCGATGTAGGGCGCGAGGGCTCCGGCGATGTTGTCGTTGCTGTTCATCCCCATCGCGAAGCCGTAGCGCATACGCGAGCGCGTGGCTTCGAGCTTGTTCTGGTCGATGAGTTCCGTCTTGTAACGCTCGAACGTCTTCAGGATAGCGTCGCGGACGGCGCCCACCTGCGCCGGGTCTTTGATGCGGACGTAGACGGTGAACAACTCGGGGTCGGCCTGATGGCCGAAGTCCGCCGCGAGCACGTCAACCTTCTGCTCCTTCAGCACGAGCTGCTGGTACAGCTCTGAGTTCTCGCCGAAGGCGACCGACTGGAAGAGGTCGAGCGCGGCCACGTCCTTCGAGGCGTCGGAGAACTTCGGCCCGTGGAAGGCGATGGCCATGTGCGGGAGCGTCGGCGCGTCCCAGGGGATGTGCGCCGTGCGCGACTCGTTCTGCGCGGGCTCCTCGGTGATGTCGGCCTTGTAGGTGCCGCGCTGCCACGTGCCCCAGTACTTCTTCGTCAGGTCGAGCGCGCGCGCCTGCGTGATGTCGCCGACGATGACGACCGTCGAGTACTCGGGGCGGTAGAAGCGCGAGAAGAACTGCTTGGAGTACTCGTACTGGTTGGGCATGTCGTCGATGTCTTTGAGGTAGCCCATCGTCGTGTGCGCGTAAGTGTGCTTCTTGAAGGCCGTCTCGCGCAGAACCTCGTGCATCTTCGAGAAGGGGTTGGCGCTGTTCTTGTCGTACTCGCCCTTGACGGCCTTCGCCTCGGTCTTGAACTGCTCGGGCGTGTACTTGAGACGCTGGAAGCGGTCGGCCTCCACCTTCATGATCTCTTCGAGGTCTTCTTTCGCGAAGGTCGCGTGATAGACCGTGCGGTCGTCGCTCGTGTAGGCGTTCGTGTCCGCGCCCGCACGCGTGAAGATGGCTTCGCGCTGCTCGGGCGTGTAGTTCTCGCTGCCGCGGAACATCATGTGCTCGAAGAAGTGCGCGAAGCCGCTTTTGCCGGCCTCGACCTCGTTGCGCGAGCCGGCGGCGACGACGATGTAGAGTGAGACGAGGTTCGGGTAGTCGGTCGGCACGGTGATGAGCCGCAGCCCGTTCGGCAGGTCGTCGATGGTGTACGGGTAGGTGAAGAGCTTACTGCCGCCGGCGCTGCCGCTACTGCTGCGCGCCTGCTGCGCCATCCCGAGCAGGGGCAGGGCGAAGACTGCCGCGGCCAAAATCAAGAATCTCATGGCGTCTGGCTCCCAAATTTCTTAAGTGGATTTTGTACGTTGACGCCCGAATTATACACCAACGGCGGGCAAACGGCAGGCGCCCGCCCGCGTCGGGCTTTCGAGGCCGGTCGGCCGGGGGATTCTCGTTGACGGGGGGGATTCCCGGTGAGAGAATCCACGCAGCCGACCCGTTTCCTCCTCGACACATCACACTACCGGACGGCCAGAGGGCGCAGCCGAGCCCGAAGGCGACAGCAAGGAATTGAAATATGCGAATACTTCACAGACTCCTCATCACGCTCCCCATCTTTGTGTTTCTGCTCGCACAGGCCGCCGCCGACGCTTCCGCGCAGGAGCCGCTCGTCCGTTTCGGCTGCCCCGCCGCTGGCGCCTGTAACCCTACGTCCACGCTTGAGGGGGTGGAGGCCGCCGCCAGCATCTTCATCGTCCCCCGAGCGGTAAGCGGGACTTCCGGAACCGTCCCGAAGCTCACCCTCTACACGTTCGAGGGGCGAGAGAGCAGGAATGTGGAGCTGCCCCCCCTGCAAACCATCCACTTCACCACAGACCCTATTACGCACTGGTACGTCGGACTGCTGGACTCCGGGCAACTGATAGTGGCTCATCCCGAACTGACGAATAACATCGGCTACCTGTTCGGCGGGCAGAGCCTGCGCGACATGGCTCTGGACTCGTCCCCCCTCGTCTACAACGCCGCGACGCGCAGGACGGACATTGACCCGGCCTCCATCCAGCACCAACTCGCCACCTACAGGGACATCGCCATATGGCAGGAGGGCGAGCAGATTTCCCTGTTCGTCACGGGCATCACGAACCGCCGCCAGTTCGTCCTGCGCATACGCTTCAACGCCCCCTTTGTTCTGTATGCGGGCGCGCCGAACAACATCATCCCGAGCATCAAGGCGGTGGTCACCTCGACGGCGCCCGCCGAGGCGGACGTGCCGGCCGGCATCGCCGCCCCCCCTCCCCCCAACGAACTCATCCCGACGCGCTTACGTAACGTCCTGACGACCCTCCCCGTCTGCGCCCCCGACGGCTCGCAGGAGACCTGTGCCGCGCCCCACAGCGTTGCGGTCTCCTTCGACCCCGACACTCCGGAAGGTCTCGGGCGCCCGCCCGCCTGGGGCAGGGCCATGGCCAGCAGGGGCATGGCAGCGGACGGGGTCGGCAACTTCTACGTGGCCACCGGCCCGGCGGGCGCCGCCGGGTGCCCGGACTCGGGGCTCGTCATGTATTCCCGCGACCTGAGCTATCTGGTCTGTTTCCCCCCGGCGGGCGATGCATCCACGGGGCCGGGCATCTATCACGACGTGGGTGTGTCCTGGATTTCGAGCGCCGCCTACGTGCCGGTCACCTTCGAGACCGACCCCGGCGCCGTCTACCGCTATATCATCTCCTCCGCCTTGGCCGTCGGGGTCTCTTACGCAGCGCAGTCGGCCGACTTCGACGGCGACGGCAAGACCGACCTCGCGGTGCGACGCAGCACGCAAGGCTCCTGGTTCGTCATTGAGAGTTCCACCGACAGGGGTCGGTTGAACGACTTCGGGGTGCCGTCCGCCCTGCCCGTGCCGGGCGACTTTAACGGCGACGGGAAGACCGACCTCGCGGTCTGGTCGCCCCTGACGGGGGAGTGGAGCATTTTAGAGAGCAGTTCGCCTTTGCAGGTCAGAAGTCGCGGCTGGGGGGCGCCGGGCGACATCCCCGTGCCCGCCGACTACGACGGGGACGGAAAGTGCGACCTCGCCGTCTGGCGTCCGGCCGACGGAGCGTGGTTCGTCCTCGAAAGTTCCACGGGTCTCGGTTGGGGTCGCGGCTGGGGGGCGCCGGGCGACCTACCCGTGCCAGGCGATTACGACGGCGACGGCAAGGCCGACCTCGCGGTCTGGCGCCCGGCCGACGGGGCGTGGTTCATTATAGACAGCTCGACCGGGACGGGTCGCGGCCGCGGCTGGGGGGCGCCGGGCGACATCCCTGTGCCCGCCGACTACGACGGCGACGGCAAGACGGACATCGCGGTCTGGCGCGGCACGCAGGGGGCGTGGTTCATCATCAACAGTTCGACCGGCAGCACGACCGCGCGCGGCTGGGGCTCGCAATCCGTCGGCGACTACCCCGTCCCCGCCGACTACGACGGAGACGGGAAGGCCGACCTCGCCGTCTGGCGCGGGACGACCGACGCTTGGTTTATCATCAGCAGTTCCACCGGCGCGACCTCCGGCCGCAGCTGGGGAGTCGAAGCCCTTGGCGACTCGCCGGTTTCCTCCCACATCATCAGGAAGTAAAGGCGAGTGCTGAGTGGTGACTATTCGCAGGCCGGTTCGCTCAGGGAGGCCGTAGATATCTGCCGGCGGAGTCTCGCGGCCGACGACCGGGAGAACTATGCTCCGCTCGTGACGGAGGAGCGGGTGCGTTCAGCGATCAGGGTGGCGCTTGAGAGCTATAAGCATGTGCTTGAAAAGAGGGCTCTACCTTACGGCGAGGAGTACCCGTGGGCGCTTGATAAAGAGGTTGAGAAGCAGTTCAGCAACTTCAAAGACGTGGTTGAGCCCGTCTACCTGCGCATCGCCGGCGGCGGCTCGTGGCCGCCGGGCGCCTCGTTCGTCTATTACCTGTTTAGAGTAGACGACAACAACGTGCGTTACGAATGCCTCGCCCTGCGCCTGCAAATCGAGACGCCCGGCGCGATGTTTCAAGGCTTCGCCCTTCCCATCCTTGACCTCACCTACGGACGCTTCGGCCCCGACGAAGAGGATGAAGGATAGCGACCGCTTCGACGCTTCAGCGGCCTCGCGGCCCTTTCAAAGTGAGTCTGAGGTTGGCGTCGTCGCAGCGTCCGCAGACGACTCGGCGCCGCCCGCCTAAGTAGCAGCGCAACGGGCGGCGCCAGAGAAAGTACCAGCCGGCCACAACGAAGGCCACGCCGCACGTTATCCAGACGAGTGCCATCTATTCATCGCTCACCTGATAAAACTCCATGCGCTCGTCTCCCCACAGCGTCAGTGGCGCCTGCGACGCACGACGCGAGGGGACGGCGAGGGCTTGGGGAGCGCGGCGCCGGGCGGGACGAGCCAGTAGTCAAGCGTCCTGTGCGTGCGGATGCCGCCGCCGGCGGTGACGATGCGCTCGGCCCCAATCGCGTGCAGTTTCAGGATGGCGAGCTTCTCGCGCGCGGCCAGTCGGCGGTCTGTCCCGCGCCGGTTGCGACGCGTCGCGTACCCGTAGATGAGCCCGCGCGCCGCCGGGTCAGCCCTGAGCGCGGAGACGAAGGGCGCGTGCCGTTCCTTCGGGGCGGTGTAGTCCTCATACATCTCGCCGCCGGTCTCCCCGCCGGGGCCGGTCGGGTAGTTCTCGTAGACGACGCGGTCGAAGAGGATGGGATTCTTCTCTCTCGCCAGTGCCGCCGCCCAGTCCAGCGGCGCGACGGGCGAATCCGCGCCGGGCGGGACGAGCCACAACTCGTACTTCACCTCGTCGCGGAAGCCTGTGTTGACGACCCTGACGCGACCGTCACCGAGCCCGCGCGCCTTCGTCAGATAACCCTTCATCCAGTAGGCGCGGCGGATGAACCAACTGGGAATCTTGTCCGACATCTGCGGATAGACGGCGATGACCCCGGTCGCCGCCGGGTTGTTCTGCAATTCGATGGCGAAGTTATCAATCCGCGCCAGCATGTCTGAGTAGGCGATGCCGCCGAACTCGTCGAGCTTGAGCGGGCTGCCCGTCGGGGGCTGTTGTTGCCGCGCGTGCCCCGCGACGCAGAGGGTCAGGAGAAGCACAGGGGCGAGGGTTAAGACTCTCACGCGTGTTCCTTTTCGGCGGAGAGGTCGGCCGCCAGCGGCTCCGGCACGTTCAGAACGTCGCGCCAGCCCGAGTCGTCCGAGCGCATCCGCGCGGTCAACTCGTCGCGGAGCGTTCGGAGTTTGTCGCTCAAGCTGTGCGGGTAAGAGTCGAGGGCGGGGAAGTGCCGGAGCTGCTCTTCGACGAAGGACTTCTGTTTGATGATGGAGGGAATCGACTCGTGCCGGCCGCCCTCCCAGAAGGGTTGGAGCAGGCGCTCGACGCGCGCGGCGCCGGGTATTTCTACTTGCTCATCGTCGAGCCCCGTCACGTCGGCGACGTACCGCCCTTCGGCGTCCGAGCCGCGGAAGACTTGCAGACGGCCGGGCAGCGTGGACTTCTCGGGTGTGTTCGAAGCCTTGAGCGTGGGGCGGCCGTCGATGACGCACTCCTTGAAGATGACGCCCGCGACGCGGCGGACTTCGCCCGAGAGCTTGGTGCCGATGCCGAAGCCCGCCGCCGCGGGGAACTGCTCGACGATGCGGCGCACGCCTTCGACATCGAGGTCGCCCGTGAGCACCGGCATCAGGTCGTGCAGGCCGTTCGCCTCGAAGAATTCCAGACACCACTTGCCGAGCTGCGCGAGGTCGCCCGAGTCTACGCGGAAGCCCTTGAAGGCGCGGCGGCGCTCGGGCGTGGAGGTCGCGGCCAGGGCGGCATGTACCGCGCCCATGTGCACGTCGATGGTGTCGAGCAGGAGCGTCGTGCCCTGCGGGTTGGCGTCGAGCCAGCGTTCGAAGGCGACCTGCTCGAAGTGCTTCGGCCTGCCGGTGCGCGGGTCGGTCTCGGGCTCGTCCATGAACTCGACGTAGGACTGCTGCCAGTAGTGGGCCTCGGTGCCGACCGCAGGGATTTCGAGCCGGTGCGCGGCCTCCATGTTCGACGTGTCGTTGAAGCCGCCGATGAAGGCGTAGGTTGCCACGTCCACGGCGCGCTCGATGTCGCCGTTGCGGCGTAAGGAGAAGTCCGAGAGCCAGCGGTCGCCCGCGGCCATGCGAAGCTGCATGGCGATGGAGGCGGTCGTGATGGGCAGGTCGAAGGCGTGCTCGAACTTTATCTCCTGCGCCTGCGCGAGGCCGAAGGCGCCGGTGATGTCGGCGAAGGGCTGGCCGGCGAACATGATGGTGCCGGGTCGGACGGCGCGCACCGTGCCGGCGAAGGTGATGTCCTCGACGGCCTTCGCAAAACGGTGGAGCCCGCCGCGGTCCTGTTCGAGCGTGCGCAGGCGCGGCCGGTCGATCCGCAAATCCAGCAGCGAGCGCAGGAGGCGTTCGTGCCCCAGACACGGCGCGTAAGGGAGCTTCCGTTGCGTCACATAGAAGGTCGCCTCCGTGTCGCTCAAAAGCCCTTCGTGCAGACGCGTCACCTCCTTGTAGGAGGCGTCGCCCATCGTGGCGTGATAGCGGTCAATGTTGAGCATGTGTGGTCAGTAGGCTGTGGGCAGATGGCAGTAGGCTGTTGCCCCGCGTCTCGGGCATCGAAGGTTTAATGTCGGCAGCTCTAATGAAGGTTCTTAACCGCCTAGAACCGGGTGCTTGCATCCAGGCGCGGGTCGTTCCGGGGTCGCAGCTTCATGAGAAACCCTTTGGCTTCTATCAACTCGGGCCGGTCGGTGTCGGCGTGGCTGCACAGCGCCACGAGTTGCTTATAGAAGCCTTCGGCCCGCTTCCGGTCGCCTGCGAGCGTGGCCGCGCGCGCTGCGCCGTAGAGCCCGTTGAAGCGGCCGGGCGCGTTCCGGAGTGAGGACTCGAACTCTCGAGGGCTTCGGCCGGTTGCTTCAGCTCAAGCAGAAGCTCTCCGAGTTGCTCGCGCGCGGGGAGGAGCGCGCCGGGCGTCACAGGATGTTTGTCGGTGGCGTCGTCCAGCTCCGCCGCCGCACGCATCAGCCGCAGCGACTCCTCGCGTTTGCCTTCGGCGTGCGCCAGCCATGCGGCGGCGACCTGCCGCGCGATCTCTGACTGCTTCGCCCAGTCGTATCCGCCCTTCGCTTCGGCGAGCGCCTGACGGATGGCCGTCAGTTTCTCGACCTCCTGACGCGCGGCGGTTGCGTCGCCCATGCGCGCCGCGCCGACCGCCCGCGCGAAATGGATGTGCGCCTCGGCCCAGCGGAAGCTCTGCCAGGGGAACTCACCCAGCGAATCCTTTTGCAGAGACAGACGCGCCGCCTCGTCCCAACGACGCCGTTCGAGCGCGTAGCGCGCGGGGATGGCCGAGGCGGCATAGGCCACTTTGAAAGACTCAGGCTCGGCCTTCCGAACCCTTTTCAGCTCGTCAAGCACGCCCCGCGCCTTCTCATCCTGCGCGCCTTGCAGGTAGGCGTAGGCGAGGTAGTCCATCGCGTGGAACTGCTCGTCCCAGACGCCCTGCATGCGGTTACGGGCGGCGAAAGTCTCGGCCGCGGACTTGGCGCCGAGGTTCGAGCTGATGGCCTCCTGCCACAGGCCCAGCCGCGTGAAGATGTGCGAAGGCATGTGGCGGGCGTGCGCCGAAGAGGGCGCGATCTTCGCGTAACTCCGCGCGGCGGGCAGCGCCATATACGCCAGCGCCGGGTAGTCGTAGCTGTGGATGACGTAGTGCGTGACGCCTGGGTGCTGCGGCTCGCGCACCAGCACGCGGTTCAAAATCCGCGCCGCCTGCCTTTCGCTGGCGTAACTCTTGTCGCCCGCCGCCATGCCTTTCGCGATGAGCGTCAGCGCGTAGAAGACGCCAGCCTCGTTGTCCGAAGGGTATCGTTGTGAGAGTCGCGCCAACGCTTCGCCGTAAGCGTTGGCGCGCGCGCGGTGGTCGAGCCTGTCGGAGTCTTTGTAGAACAACTCAACGGCCGCGATGTAGTCACGCTCGCGCTGCGTGCGCGCGCCGATGGCTGTGGCCTGTTCGACGGCCTTGACGCCCCTCTGCAACTCGGCCGCGGTCGGCAGCGCCCAGAGGGGATGGTAGTTGCTCATCGCGACGCCCCAGAAGCCCATGCCGCAACGCGGGTCGGTGACCGTGACTTCGTTGAAAGCCTTCTCGGCCTCCTCGTACTCGAAAGAGTGGAGCCACGCGACCGCGCGGTTGAACTGCTTCCGGGCCGCGGGCGTGCATGAGACCTGGAAGTTGACGTGCCCCAGCTTCTCCGTCTGTTCGTGCTGGTGCCCGTGCATCTCCTGCGCCGTGATGGGCTGTACACGGCAGACGAGCGTGATGAGCAGCGCCGCAAGCGATAAAGCGGCGAGTGGGAGATTATTTTTCACGAGCCCTCCCTTATCCTTGTCAAACGACTTCGGCCCCGGCCGCGCGCATCTCTTCGAGGGCGCGCCGGTCGTCGCCGGGGTGGAGGTTGACGGCGCGCATGGCGTCGGTGAGGGCGCGGACGCGGAAGCCCTCGTGTAGCGCGTCGAGGACGGTCTGCTTGACACAGTAGTCGGTGGCCAGCCCCCCGACCCAGACCTCACGCACGCCCTCGCGGCGCAGGTCTTCGGCGAGCGTCGTCCCGTCGAAGGCGGAGTAGTTGTCCTCGTCGCCCAAACCCTTCGAGACCACGCCGACACGCGGGTCGTCAAGCAGGTCCTCGTGGAACTCGGCGCCGCGCGTGCCCTGCACGCAGTGGACAGGCCACGTCCCGCCGTAGGCGGCGAAGTGTTTCGTCTGCGAGGGGTGCCAGTCGCGGCTCTTATAGACGGGCTCGCCCCGTTCGAGGAACTCTTCGATGAGCCGGTTGAGCGGCCCGACCACTTCGTCGCCGCGCTCGACGGCGAGCGCCCCGCCCGGACAGAAGTCGTTCTGCACGTCCACGACGATGAGCGCCCGCTTCTCTGTCTCTGAAGACATCTCGGTCACCTCTCTCACGCGAATCGGCCTCTACGGTCACGTGCATTCTACGGCACGCGGGGCGCTGCGCAAAAAAAGCCGGCGCGAACGTCTGAAGCGTCCGCGCCGGCTTTCGGCCGGCGTGCAGCGGGGAGACGGCCCGCACGCCGGGTTGGTGGAGAGGCCGCGGGCGCCTCAGAAGAAGAGCGAGTAGAGCAGGCGGTTGGGCGAGCCCGAGCCGGGGTTCGTGACGACGTTCGTTGTCGAGCCGTTGACGATGGCGTTACGCACCGTCGCGTTCGACGCGCCCGGGTTGGCTTGCAGGTAGAGCGCCGCCACGCCCGCGACGTGCGGCGAAGCCATCGAAGTGCCGCTGATGGTGTTCGTCGCCGTGTTCGACGTTGACCACGCGGAGGTAATCGACGAGCCCGGCGCGAAGATGTCCACGCACGTGCCGAAGTTCGAGTAGGAGGCGCGCGCGTCCGTCGAGGTCGTCGCGCCGACGGTGATGGCCGCGGCCGTGCGTGCGGGCGAGACGTTGCAGGCGTTCTGGCTTTCGTTGCCGGCGGCGACCGCGAAGGTCACGCCCGCGTTGATGGCGTTATTGACGGCCGTGTCGAGCGCCGAGGAGGCGCCGCCGCCGAGGCTCATGTTGGCAACCGCCGGGAGTTGCCGGTTCGCGGCGACCCAGTTGACGCCCGCGATAACGCCCGAGGTCGTCCCCGAGCCCTGGCAGTTGAGCACGCGCACGGCGCGCAGCGAGACGCTCTTGGCGACGCCGTAGGTCGAGCCGCCGACGGTGCCGGCGACGTGCGTCCCGTGGCCGTTGCAGTCCTGACCGTTGCGGCCGTCGCCGACGAAGTCCGCGCCGACCGTGGCCCGGCCGCCGAACTGCGAGTGCGTGGTGCGGATGCCGGTGTCGATGATGTAGGCGCGGACGCCCGAGCCCGTGTAGTTGTAGATGTAGGTGCCGTTCAGGGGGCGGTTGCGCTGGTCGATGCGGTCGAGACCCCAGGTCGCACCCGTCTGCGTGGCGTCGGCGGTGTAGACCTGATCCTCCTCGACGAACTCGACGCGCGGGTCTTCACTCAGGGCCAGCGCCTCCTCCTCGGTCATCTCGGCGGCGTAGCCGTTGAACGCGTGCCTGTAGTACTGCTTGACCCTGCCGCCGTAGGCCGAGACGAGCACGTCGGTTACCTGTCTGGCCTGCGAGAAGATGCCGGGCTCGCCCGAGGCCACGTTGTTGAGGACGACGATGTAGTTGTTGGGGATAACCTTCCCCTGATCCTTCCTGTGGAACTTCTGCGCCTTGCGCTGAAGCTGGGGCGCGGGACTGGCCGAGGAGCGGGAGCCGGAAGAGGTTAAAGCAGTGAGACACAGGGCGAACGTAGCGAGCAGTAAGAGAGTCTTTCTCATTGTCCCTCCAAAGGTCTGTTGAATGTCTGCGGCCGGACGGCGGGCGCGCGACCCGCCGTGAGGTCATCGGCAAAGTGGGGGAAAGGGCAGACTTACGTCGCGTCCGAGCAAAGGGGAACTGAACTGTCTGTTCGCGGGCAAGTGTCGGAATAAGTAGAAACGTCGGCCCTGGCAGTGGCTGAAGTCTCTGGTGAGTGCGTGCAATATAGCAGCTTTCGCGCGGGGCGCAACTACTTTTTTACGCGTGCGGGTTACAGATAACTTGAGGGGCGCCTCCGCGTTGAGACGCCCCTCACAGTAAGGTCAATTTATAAAGAAACAGGTCGCGTCGTTCCCTTAACCCCTCACGGCCTCGATGATGCTGAAGGGCGAGCGGGTCGGGACGATGCGGGAGAGCTTGAGCCCCGCGGAGGCCAGCAGCGCGGCGTACTCTTCGGCCGTGCGCTCGATGCCGCCGGGCGAGGTGAGCATCTCCAGGTCGAGCACCTTGCTGTAGTGCGGCTCGTTCCCTTCGGGGATGATGGTCTCGACGATGAGGACGCGCCCGTCCGCGCCCATCGCGGCGTTGATGTTCCTCAGGATAAGGCTCGCGCGCTCGTTGTCCCAGTCGTGGATGATGTGCTTCATGATGTAGGCATCGGCGCGCGGCACCGACGCGAAGAAGTCGCCCGCGACGCGCTCGACGCGGCCCTTGACGCCCTCGCGCTCAAGCAGCGCCGCCGCGCCCTCGACGACCGGCGGCACGTCGAAGAGGACTCCCGACAGGCCCGGGGTGGCCTTCAGAATCTGTGCAAGCAGATAGCCGTGGCCGCCCGCGATGTCGGCGAGCGTGTCGTAACCCGAGAAGTCGTACGCCTCGACGACCGCGGGCGCGGTGACGACGCTCATGTCGGTCATGGCGCCGTTGAAGATTTCGGCGTGCTCGGGGTTGGCGGCGAAGTACTCGAAGACCTCGGCGCCGTGCGTGTTGCCCCACGCGGGCTGGCCCGTCCTGACGCTGTGCATCATGTTCGACCAGACGTTGAAGTGCCACTGCTCGCCCATGAAGATGAGGCCGTTGCGCATCGAGCCGGCCACGCCCGCGCGCAAGGGCTCCGCCAGAGGCGTCAGGCCGAAGGTCTGCGGCGCGACCTCGGCGAAGACGCCCGCGCCCGCGAGCGAGCGCAGGACGCGGTAGAGCGAGCGCTCGTGCGTCTCGGTCTCCGCCGCCAACTCTGCGACGGGGCGCGGCCCCGCGGCGAGCAGGTCGGCGATGCCGAGCCGCGCGGCGACGTAGAGCGCCTGCGTCAGGAGCGCGCCGAAGGCCATCTGCGTCAGGACGGCCTCGGGCGGCGGGGTCTGCGCTTCGGCCTTCGCGTCAGGCGCAGCAATCTCGATGGGAAGTGTCGGGGAAGTCTCTTGACTAATCTGCGTGCTCATAACTCTGTTTCGCCCTCCGGGGAAGTAGCCTGATTCAATCCGCGTTTGCGATACGCGCACACCTCGGGGCCGGATGCTCCGGCGCCCATCTCTCTACGCGAGACTCGCGCGGAAAAGGGATCAGGGCGGCGGGCCGAGGTGTGACAAGTTTCCGGCGCCGCAGGCGACGCTGTATAATCCGCGTCGTCTCGCCCCCCCCCTATAAAGGAGAGCGTTCTCTCATGCACGAAGTCATCCTGAAGCGGTTCGAGCGGCCCGACGAGACGCGCGAGTTCGAGCTGGGCAAGTTCGAGATCGTTCGCATCGGCGGACTCACCGTGGGGCGGGCCACGTACCAGCCCGGCTGGAAGTGGTCTGTGCACGTCAGCCCGCTCGCCGGCACGCCCTTCTGCGAAGTTGAGCACGTCGGCCTCGTCGTCTCGGGCCACGCCGTCGCCGCGTTGGTCGGAGGCGATGTATTCGACCTCACGCCCGGAGTCCTGTTCCACGTTCCCTCGGCGCCGCACGACAGTTGGGTCGTCGGCGACGAACCGTACGTCTCGCTCCACTTTCTCGGGGCTGATAGTTATACGAAGTGAAATACCGACAGATGAAAGTCCTTTTAACCTTCCTGACGTTACTCACAGTGTGTTCGGCGCAGGCGTCGGGTCAGGCTCAAGCGGCGCCGCCGCAAGAGGGTTACATACGCACGGCGGACGGCGTGCGCCTCTTCTACAAGGTCGTGGGGAGCGGGGCCGAGACGCTGGTCGCGGTTCACGGCGGCCCGGGCAACACTCTGGAGTCCATCCTGCCCGACCTTGAGCCGCTGGCGAAGAGTCGTCGCGTCATCTACTACGACCAGCGCGGGGGCGGGCGCTCGGACTTAATCAAGGACAAGGACAAGTTGAGCGTCGCGAAGCACGTCGCGGATTTGGAGGCCGTGAGGACGCACTTCAAACTCGAACGGATGACTCTGCTCGGCAACTCTTGGGGCGGGATGCTGATCTCGTTCTACGCGGCGGCGCACCCCGAACGGGTCGAGCGAATGGTGCTGCACAACCCGGGCGAGCCGACCAAAGAACTGTTGATGAAGGCGGTCGAGACGTTTCTGAAGGGCGGCTGGCCAACGGCGGCGAAGAAGCTTCAAGCCCCGGCGGTGAAGAAGTGAGCGGGCCCGCCTCTGCCAACGTCGAAGACGGAGGCGCGCGCGTGCGGCGCGAGTTCGTCGCGCGCGGCTCGGTCGTGAGGAAGATTTGGGGCGACCCGGAGGTGGTGCTGCTCATCTTCGCCGGTTCGGCCGCGGAGTTCGCTCTGAACAGGGCGGTGGACTGGCTCTTCTTCACCGGCAAGATTCCGAACGACCCCATCGGCCGTCTCTTCTCGACGGTGCGCTATGCGCGCGAGATAGTCTTTGCGGATGAGGAGACGGCCCGCCGCACGTTCCAACGCATCAACGCGGCGCACGCAGGCGTGGAGGGCCTACGCGGGCGGGCGATCCCCGAGTGGGCTTACCGCGACGTGCTCTACATGCTTGTGGACTACTCCGAGCGCGCGCACCGAATGCTCTACGGCGCGCTGACGCGTGCGGAGCGCGAGGAGCTGTACGCGGTCTTCAGACGCGTCGGCGAGGGGCTGAACGTCAAGGAGTTGCCCGCGGATTACGAACGCTGGCGCGCAGACCGGCGCTCGCACATGGAGCGCGACCTCGCGCACGGCAGGCACACGGCTCTGCTCTACGACTCTTACCGACGGCACCTGGGCGAGTGGCGTTATCAGTTGTTGCTACAGGTGCAGGCGTTGCTCGTGCCGGAGCGTGTGCGGAGCCTGTTGCGGCTCCGTCGTCGCGCCGTCTTCTCGGCGGCGGTAGACGTGTTCGCGTGGCTGCCCGTGCCGGGCCTGCGTCCGCTGCTGCGCCGCCTGCTGTTGCAGCCGCGTTACTGGGGCGAGGTCGCGGAGCTTGAGCGCGCGCCGGTTTGAAGGGGCATCCTTGTCATCCTCTCCGAGTTGTGTTTAGCTGGCCGCGTCGAGGCGGCAAGCGAGATGATTCACACGGAGAGCGCGGGCGGCGTGGTCGTCAACGGGGAGGGGCGCGTCCTGCTGGTCGAGCCAGTACGGGACGAGCTGGTCTCTGCCGAAGGGGCATCTGGAAGAGGGCGAGACGCCTTTGGAGGCCGCGCGCAGAGAGATTCGCGAGGAGTCAGGCGTCACCCGACTTGAGTTAATCAAGCCGCTCGGGAGCTACACACGCCACCGCCTCGGCGCCGACGGGCGCGAAGACGCTTCGGAGCTGAAGACCATCCACCTCTTTCTCTTCCGTACCGACGAGAGCGAGCTTGTGCCGCTCGACCCCGACAACCCGGAGGCGCGCTGGGTCGAGCGCGAGCGGGTCGCGGGGCTGCTGACGCACGCGAAGGACAGGGAGTTCTTCGCCTCAATCCTGAAGACCATCTGACCCCACGACAGTCAGGGAGAAGCTCAAACCATGCGGAAGGTCATCCTTTCCCTCGTCATCGTCTCGTGCGCCGTCGCGGCACCCGTCAGGGCGCAGACCGGCATCACCCCGCTCCCGAAAGATAAGCTCGAAGGCCCTGCCATCAGTTTCCCCGAAGCGGTCGTCAAAGAGTTGTACCGCGTCCACCGCAACGGCCGCGGCCATGTCTTCGAGAAGCAGGGACGGAAGCAGCAGCAGAAATTCTTCGCTCCTAGCTTGGCCGCCCTCATCTGGAAGAACCTTTCGGAGACGCCCGAGGGCGAGGTGGGCAACATCGACTTCGACCCGCTCTACAACGCGCAGGACGCGCAGATTAAGAACTTCCGCGTCGGCGCCGCCGACACCAACGGCAACACGGCCACCGTCCCCGTCACCTTCATGAACTACGACCAGAAGGTGAAGGTCACGTTCCGACTCGTCAACACGAAGGCGGGCTGGAAGGTCTCCAACATCGACTACGGCGGCGGCTCCGACCTCGTCCGTGTACTGAGCCAGCCGATGTGAGGCGCCCGTCTTTTGAGTGAAGAGAACACGCGCGTGGGTGACAAGAATGTACAGCGGGCGCTCGTCTGCCTCTTCGTCCTCCTCTACGTTCCGTACCTGTTTCAGCAGGGCTACCAGAGGGTCGGCCAGTACCCGGGAGATTTCCCGACGCTCTACTGGGGCGCGAAGCTGGTCTTCGAGGAGGGGCGCTCGCCCTACGTAGACGGCGCGTTCGACGAGGTCGCCCAGCGCGAGCAGCGGCGCATCTTCCCATATCTCTATCCGCCGCCCTCGTTGTTCGCCTTCTACCCCTTCACGACCGTTACCTATGACGCGGCGAAGGTCTGGCTCCTCGTCATCAGTCACGTCTGTCTGCTCGTCATCCTCTACCTCCTCTTCCTGCGCATCAGGCCGTTCGAGCCGTCGCCCCCGTGGCCGGGACTCGCGGCCGCGCTGATGACCGTTTACGTGCTGAACTACTATCCCGTCGCCGATAACTTCGCGTGGGGGCAGATCAACCTGTTGGTGCTGGCGCTCGTCCTTCTGGCGTGGCTCGCCCTCAAGCGGGGTGGGCGCGCGTTGAGTGTCGCGTTGCCGCTGTCACTTGCAGTGCTGTTGAAGACCTACCCGCTGCTCCTGCTGCCGCTCCTCGTCATCCGGAAGAGGTACGCGGCTGCGGCGTGGACGTTGGGGCTCATGGCGCTCTACGGGTTGGTCTCCTGGTGGGTTTTGCCGCGTGGGCTGTGGGGCGACTGGCTGACGAACGTCGCGCCGACGGGCGGCTACGGGCTGCGGCCGTTCAACCTTCCGTTCATCCCGGTCGAGCCGTGGAGCCACAGCATCAACGGCTTCATGCTCTTCGTACAGGATAGGGTGCCGGAGGTGCTGGGCCTTCCGACGCGTTTAATCACGAGGCCGCTCACGTACCTGCTCGCGGGCGTGGTCGGGGCGGCGACCGTGGGGCTTGCGTTCCTGTCGGCGCGCAGGGGGCAGGGGGAGAGGACGCTCGACGCAGACGTGTCGCTCTTTCTGCTGATGATGTTTCTGGTGGCGCCGCTCTCCTGGGAGCACCATCTGGTCTACGCGCTGCCGGCGGCGCTGTTCGCGATTCACTTTCTGTTGAAGGGACGGACGCACCCTCTCGCGGCGCTCGGCGCGCTCGCGGCGCTCTTCGTCATCGCGTGGGAACTGCCGCGCGACGACTGGTTCCCGCTTCATGGAGTGCTCGCCCTCTTGAACGCGGTCAAGTTCTTCGCCGCCCTCGGCCTCTGGCTCTTTGTCGGCAAGAAGATGTGGGACGGGTTGAAGGATGACGGCGGGAGGGTAAAGGCGGACGGATGAGAGTGATGCGGTCGGCCGTCCACTTATCGGCCCAACTTAAGCCCTGAGAGCGTTTCGCGCATCTTCGGGGCTCGTGTTAGAGTCTTTCACTTCGGGTTTTGCAATCTCCCCATGGAAGGTCGGAACGGAATTTGTTAACGAGCGTCGTCGCCTCACGGGCGATATCAGTCGAGCCTGCCACATCCCGCGTCAACCTCGGCGTCGTCTGCCCGATGGCGAACGAGCGCGACTCGGCCGAGCGCTTCGTCCGCGAGGTGCTCTCCGCCTGCGAGCCCTTCCGGTTCAAGTCGATAACTTTCTACGCCGTCCTCGACCGCGTCAGCCGTGACGGCACGCTCGACCTCCTGCGTGAGTTGGAGGCGGTGCTGCCGCAACTGCGCGTCGTCTGGGCGCCCGAGAATCGCTGCGTAGTGGACGCATACCTGCGCGGCTACCGCGAGGCGCTCGACGCGGGCTGCGATTGGGTGCTGGAGATCGACGCCGGCTACAGCCACCAGCCTGTGGACATCCCGCGCTTCTTCGAGAAGATGTCGGAAGGCTACGACTGCGTCTTCGGCAGCCGCTTCTGTGCGGGCGGGCGCATCACGGAGAGCGCGCTCAGGCGCAAGGTCATCAGCCGCGGCGGCACGCTCCTGACGAACCTTCTGCTCGGCACACGTCTGACCGACATGACGAGCGGCTTCGAGCTTTTCTCGCGCACCGCGCTCGAAGAGGTTCTGAGCCGCGGCGTCAACTCGCGCGGCCACTTCTTCCAGACCGAGATCAAGGCGCACTGCCAATCCTTCCGCGTCGCCGAAGTCCCCATCCACTACCGCGCGGCCAGCGATAGCGTCAACAACAACGTCCTCAAGGACGCCTTCGTCAACCTCTGGCGCCTCTTCCGCGCGCGCTCCTCGCGCGGGCCCGCGGTCGCTTCCCTCGAACAGGACGAGGCGGCATGACGGACAGCGTCGCGCTCGTCGTCACCTCCATCTCCGCGCCTAACCCTGTGCTGAGCGCGCTGGCCGAGGGCTCACGCCGACGCGGCCGGCAGTTCGTCGTCATCGGCGACGTGCCGAGCCCCTCTGACTTCCAACTGGAAGGCTGCGACTTCTATGGCCTCGACGCGCAGTACGAGTCGGGCTTCAACTTCGCGCGCCTCTGCCCGACCAGACATTACGCGCGCAAGAACCTCGGATACCTCCTCGCCATCCGTCAAGGTGCGAACATCATCGTCGAGACCGACGACGATAACTTTCCGCGCGAAGAGTTCTGGGGCGAGCGTCAGCGCAAAGTCTCTGTGCCTACACTCGAAGACGCGGGCTGGGTCAACGTCTACCGCTACTTCTCGGAGGCGAACATCTGGCCGCGCGGCCTGCCGTTGGAGCGCGTGCGCGAGCGCGTGCCCGACTTCGGGTCTGTCAGCGTGAAGGACGCCGACTGCCCCATCCAGCAGGGCCTCGCCGACGAGAACCCGGACGTGGACGCCATCTACCGCCTCGTCGCAAGCTGCCGCAGTCGTTCCGGCACGACCGGCGCGTGGCGTTGGGCGCGGGCTCCTGGTGCCCCTTCAACAGTCAGAACACGACGTGGTGGACGGAGGCGTTCCCGCTGCTCTACCTGCCCGCATACTGCTCCTTCCGCATGACCGACATCTGGCGCAGCTTCGTCGCGCAGCGCATCTCGTGGGAGCAGGGCTGGGGCGTGCTCTTCCACGAGCCCACAGTCTGGCAGGAGCGCAACGAGCACAACCTCATGCGCGACTTCCGCGACGAGGTGCCGGGCTACCTCCACAACGCCGCGATCTGCGAAGCGCTCGCGGGCCTCAAACTCGCGCCCGGCGTCGAGCGCCTCGGCGAGAACCTTCTGGCGTGTTACGAGCGTCTGGTCGAGATGTCTCTGGTCGGACGGGAAGAGTTGCCACTGCTCGCGGCGTGGCTTGAAGACCTCGCCGCGGCGCGCGCGAGCGTTTGAACGAGGGTTTATGGAGAACTTCCTTCAGGGCAAGAGAATTGCGGTCACGGGGGGCGGCGGCTTCCTCGGCAGCGTCGTGGTCAACAAACTCCGCGAGCGCGACTGTGAAGACATCTTCGTCGTCCGCAAGCGCGACTACGACTTGGTCAAAGGCTCCGACGTGGAACGCCTCTACCGCGAAGCGCGCCCCGAGGTCGTCATCCACCTCGCCGCGGTCGTCGGCGGCATCGGCGCGAACCGCGACAACCCCGGCCTCTACTTCTACGAGAACATCATGATGGGCGTCCAGCTCATCGAAGGCGCGCGGGTCAACGGCGTCGAAAAATTTATTCAAGTCGGCACCATCTGCGCGTATCCCAAGTTCACGCCCGTCCCGTTCCACGAAGATGAGCTGTGGAACGGCTATCCCGAAGAGACGAACGCCCCGTACGGCGTGGCGAAGAAGGCTCTGCTCGTGCAGTGTCAGGCGTACCGCGACCAGTACGGCTTCAACGGCGTCTATCTCCTGCCCGTCAACCTCTACGGCCCCGGCGACAACTTCAACCCGAACACTTCGCACGTCATCCCGGCGCTGATTAAGAAGTTCGTGGACGCCGAGGGGCGGGGCGAGCCCGAGGTCGAGGTGTGGGGGACGGGCGCGGCCACGCGCGAGTTCCTCTACGTGGACGACGCGGCCGAAGGGATCGTGCTCGCCGCGGAGAAGTATAACGGGGCCGACCCCGTCAACCTCGGGTCGGGGATGGAGATCAGCATCAAAGACCTGGCCGAGTTGATAGCCCAGGAGACGGGCTACCGTGGAAGGCTCGTCTGGGACTCGTCGAAGCCCGATGGGCAGCCGCGCCGTGCGCTCGACGTGACGAGGGCGGAGGAGTTGTTCGGCTTCAAAGCGCGCGTCGATTTCGTCGAAGGTCTGCGGCGCACCATCGAGTGGTATCGCTCCACGCTCGCCACAAAAGAGTAAACCGTGCGCTTCCGGGCGGCCTCACCGGCTCGACACAAATTACTCTTGCCTTATCCCGGTTTTTACATATAATTGCGCGTCCTTTCCTAGCGCTCTACAAGTTTTAAGCCGATCTCTTACAGTTCAGAGTTATCCAGCCCCTGTGGGCGGCGCCCGCGAGTGGCCGCAACGAGGCCGCACGTAAGGGCGGCCCGCAACACACGTCAGACTTTATGACGAATCCCGGACGGCCCGACCTGGCTTTGGCGTCGCTCCTGTGCGACCGGAGGGTCTCGCTCGGAGTGGCGGCCGTGGCGTTTGTGCAGGTCGCGGGCGTTGCGGCCGGGGTCGGCGGCTGGCCCTGCCCTGTGAAGGGAGCCCTGGGCATCCCCTGCCCGGGGTGCGGGCTCACACGCGCGACCGTTGCGCTGCTCAGGGGCGAGTTTGCGGCGTCCTTCGCCGCGCATGCCTTCGCGCCCGTGCTGCTTCTGGGGCTGGCGGCGCTCGCGGTCGCGGGGCTTCTGCCTGCGGCGCGGCGCGAGGCGTTCGCGTCCCTCGTCGCGCGTTTCGAGCGCCGCACGAAAGCCTCGTACGTGTTGTTTGCGGCGCTGTTCCTGTACTGGTCGGTTCGCCTGTTGTTCCTGCCGGGTGCGTTCAACCCCTGAACGCGGCGGCCACAACTTTTCAGGTCTAAGACAATAGAAGGAGGATGGTGGAATGCAGTATTTAATTTGGTTGCTGGCTCTCGCGGCGTTCGTGATTCAAATCCTGGTGGTGGTGAAGATGTTCCAGAATGCCGGCGCCCTGCACGGGATTCTCGGGATCATCTGTGGCCTCTACGCTTACATCTGGGGCTGGATGAATTCGAGCAAGTACGGCATACGGAACCTGATGCTCATCTGGACGGTGCTGATTATCCTCATCATCATCCTTAACGTAGTCTTCGGCGCCAGTATGGCCGCGAGCTATCCGGTCCCGACCACTCCCTGACCTCGGGAGCGCGAGTCCGTGCGCCGCGCGCCGCGGCGCTCACGAACACAGACGGCGGGTCGAGTCTTTCGCCGAGCCCCTGACGGCGGAGGGCTCGCCCGCCGTCTACGAATTAAGGGTGAGTGATGATGAAGAGAGTTCTGTTGGCGGCGTTGTCGTTCGTCATGCTGTGGGCGGCGCCGCCGGCTGCGATGGCACAGGACACGCCCATCGCGGGCGGTTACAGCGAGCGCGCGACGAACGACCGGGGCGTCGCGGCCGCAGCCGCTTTCGCCGCGAGGGAGAGGGGACGACGTACGGGACGGCGCGTAACGCTCGTCGCCATCAAGCGCGCCGAGACGCAGGTCGTCGCCGGGCTCAACTACCGTCTGCTGCTGAGCGTGAGGGAGGGGCGCGACGCGCGCAACGTGACGGCGGTCGTCTACCAGAACCTCCGGCAGAGGCTCTCGCTTGAGAGTTGGGAGCCCGCGGCCGTGGGCGGCCCGTCGGCGGGGCGCGAGGTCAAAGTCTACCTCGTGCGCTCGACGACAAAGGGAGGCGCGGCCGTCGCATCGGCTGCGACGACAGTCTCGTGCCCGTCACGCGCACGGTGGCGGCGACCGGCACGCCCCTGAAGGCAGCCGTCGAAGAACTGCTCGCCATCGCGCGCGAGTTCGAGGGCGGCTTAGGCAACTACTGGGCGGGCGAAAACCTGCGCGTGCAGAGCGCCGTCATCAGCGGCGGAGTGGCGACCATCCGCATCCGCGGCACGCTGCCCGTCGCGGGCGTCTGCGACGAGCCGCGCATCGAGGAGCAGATCAAAGAGACCGCGCGCCAGTTCCGCGGAGTCCGAAGCGTCCGCGTCTTCCTCAACAGCCAGAGGCTCTCCGACGCTATCCGCTGACGCCTCCGCGTAACTGTCGGAGCCCCGCGCCTCGTGATATTTTAAGGGCGTGGAATCCGAACAAGCGGGCAGGGGCGCGGAGTCTAACGAAGGTATCCCGGGCGCGACTCACGCGCCCGACGTTATTCGCGTGCAAGGCGGCGACCGCCGCACCACCCACCCGCCCGTCGTCACGCACAAGCCTCCCTCCGGGTCTTCATTCGACAGCCGCTCGACGCTCATCCGCTGGCTCCCGCTCGCGCTCCTCGTGTGCGGCGCGCTCGCGGCGCCTTTCGTCTATCTCAGGAACAGGCAGGCCGTCATCGGCGGCCTCAAGACCGGCGCCGAGCAGGTGAAGGACATCCTGAAAGGCGCCGCTCCGCGCGACCCTTACGCCGAGGCCGTCTCGAAGCTCGAAGAAGACCGCGGCGAGCCCACCGGCCGTAAGGCTCAGGATGTCGAAATCCCGCAGGAGCTGAAGCAGTACAGCGAGACGCGCCGCTTCCTCGCCATCCAGGGTGCGGCCGCCGCCGAGGCAGGCGTCCGCCCGCCGCACGACTTCGCCGAGCTGGCCGAGACCATCTCGGGCGCGCGCGAGCTGGTCGAGGTGCCGAGGCTCGGCCGCGGCTTCGTGCTCTACGGCGTGGGCCTGACGGCGACGGGCGCGCTGACACACTTCGACACGAGGGCCAAGAAGGTCGTGCCGCTCTACGCGAACGTGGAGGAGTTAGAGGCGGCGGAGCGCGGGCTCTCCGAGGAGCGCGAGCAGCTCTCGAAGGGGCTGCGCGAGATTGAGGTCAGGCTCAGGGAACTCGGTCGCAAGGAGCGCGAGGCGCGCGCGCAACTGCTGGCCGACGCTGCCGCGAGGAAGAAGGAGCTGACGGCCGTCTCAGAGAAGGAGAAGCTGCTCAACGCATACTACGGCAAGCCCGGCGCGAAGGCGCGCGAGAAGACCGGCGAACGCCTCTTCGCCGAGTACGCTGTTCAGGAACGACTCGCGCGCGACTTCGGCGGGCGCTCGTACGAGCTGCGCGACCCCGTCGCGTCGAGGGAGTTTCAGGCGCACATGCTCAGCCACGTGCGGCCGTCTACGCTCGCGTTGATTGAAGAGCTGGGCACGACCTACGAGTCGAAGTTCGGGCGGCCTCTTCCCATCACCTCGCTCGTGAGGACGGACGAGTACCAGCGGCTCCTGCGTGAGTCAGGCAACCCCAACGCCGCGGACGTGGCGCCGCCGCCGCACACGACCGGGTTCGCCTTCGATGTCTACTACCGCTACATGACGGCCGAGGAGCAGAAGTTCGTCATGTCTGAGATTGCGCGCCTCGAACGCGCCGGCCGCGTCGAAGCGCTCCGCGAGCTACGAGACCACTACCACATCTTCGTCTTTGCCGAAGGCCGCCCGCCCGCGGCCGAGTCGGTCGATAAGATTCTGGGGAAGCGCACGAAGCCCGCGGCCGAGGCCGAGAAGCCGGAGAAGAAAGAGACGAAGCAGAAAGAGACAAAAAAGAGAGAGGCGCCTGCGAAGAAGGGAAGAAAGCGTTAGCCACGCTGCCCGCGTCATCTTCCGCGGCGCGTGCGCGCGGGGCGCCGGGGGCTGCGGATGAGGAATTGAGGATAGACGCGTGCGAGGGGGAACCGCGCGTCGGGCTCGACGCGGAACTCGGCGTTGTAGAGGATGGGCAGGCAGCGCCGGACGAGGGCGTTGACTTCGGCGGGCGTTCGAACGCCCGCGGCGCGGATGGTCTCGGCCAGTCGGCGGCCGCCCGCGAGCGCGCGCGTCCAGCGATTGGCCTGGTAAATTTTCGTCAGCTCGTCGAGCAGCGTCGGGTTGTCCCATTCGAGCGCGGCGCGCGCGTAGTTGAGCACCTCGGCCTGCCCATCCGGCGAGCCGCGTTGGCGCCGCGCGGACGCAAGGTAGTTCGTCAAATCTATCAGCTTGTCGAAGCCTGTGCGCCGCATCTCAGGGGCAAAGACGCGGTGCTCGATCATGCTGACGAGGTCGTTGACGTTCGGCTGCTCCACGTCCTCGGCCGGCCCCTTCAACGTCTGCACCTCGGGCGCGAAGAGGAAGAGCGGGTAGCCGCGCGCGCGCAGGCGCAGGTGGAGCAGCTCATGGCCGATGACGGCCTCGGTCAACCTCTCGCTGCGCCCACGGAAACTCTCGTCCACGCGGACGACGCCCACGCCGGCCCCCGTCAAATAACTCGTCCCCAGCGTGTAGTCGCCGCCCGCATCCGCCGGGTCAAGCTCGGCGAACTCGGCGTAGACCTCTTTGCCTAACTTCCTCTCGACCTCTTCGAGCCACGACGTAACTTCAGGGCTGAGTCTGACGCCGAGCATCCTGCTCGCCTGTCGCGGCGTGTCGCCGACCACGCGCTGCACTCCCGCGGTTGGCAGCGGGCAGAGGCAGAGCGTGGCCGATAAGCAGAAGGCCGCCCCGAGTGTCTTCACCCGGAGCGGCCCTGTCGTGGACGAGTATCCTCCCACGTCTGTCTCTCTCAAGCGCCGTTAGTTACGCTTCGTGTCGGGCTTCGTCGTCGTTGATTTGTCGCCGCCGCCCTTCGACTTCGACTCGTCAACGGGGAAACCGCGCTTGCGCATGAGCGCCTCGACGCGCGGGTCGCGGCCGCGGAAGGAGCGGTAGCCTTCGGCCGGATCGATGGTGTTGCCGACCGAGAAGATGAACTTGCGCAGGCGCTCGGCCACCTTCTTGTCGTACGGCCCTCCGCCCTCGACGAAGGCCCCGAAGGCGTCGGCCGTCAAAACGTCCGACCAGAGGTAGCTGTAGTAGCCGGCCGAGTAGCCATCGCTCGCAAAGACGTGGCCGAACTGCGGCGTGCGGTGGCGCATGACGATCTCGTTCGGCATCCCGAGTTCGGCGAGCGTCTGCTTCTCGAACGCGTCGGGGTCGATCTTCTGCGCGCCCGCGAGGTGGAGCTTCATGTCGACGAGCGCGGACGAGAGATACTCGGTCGTGGCGAAGCCCTGGTTGAAGGTCGAAGCCTTCTTGATCTTATCCACGAGCGCCTGCGGGATCGGCTTGCCCGTCTGGTAGTGGACGGCGAAGCGCTGCAGGACCTCGGGCGTCGTGAGCCAGTGTTCGAGCAACTGCGAAGGGAACTCGACGTAGTCGCGCGCGACGGCCGTCCCGGCGAGCGTCGGGTAGGTGACCGTCGAGGACAGCCCGTGCAGGGCGTGGCCGAACTCGTGGAACATCGTCGTCGCGTCGTCCCACGAGATGAGCACCGGCTCGCCCGGCTTACCCTTCACGAAGTTCGAGTTGTTCGAGACGATGGTCGTCACTTCCTTGCCGCCCATCCGCTCCTGGCTGCGGTACGCGTTCATCCACGCGCCCGAACGCTTGCCGTCGCGCTGCGTACGGGTCGAAGTACCAGTAGCCGATGTGCTTGCCGGAAGTCTTGTCCGTCACCTCCCAGACGCGCACGTCCGGGTGATAGACGGGGATATTCGCGGCGGGCTCGAACTTGAAGTTGAACAGCTCGCCCGCGACCCAGAAGATGCCTTCGCGCAGCTTCTCGAGCTGCAGGTACGGCTTGACCTCGTTCTGATCGAGGTCGTAGCGCGCCTTACGCACCTTCTCCATGTAGTAGCGGTAGTCCCACGGCTCGATCTTGATCTTCGCGCCCTCCTTGTCGGCGAGCGCCTGCATGTCGGCGACTTCTTCGCGCACGCGCGCGACCGCGGGCTTCCAGACGGCCTCCATCAACTCCATCGCGCGCTCGGGCGTCTTCGCCATCGCGTTCTCAAGGCGCCAGTGCGCGTGCGTCGGGTAGCCGAGGAGCTTGGCGCGCTCGGCGCGGAGCTGAAGGATCTCGGTGATGATCGCGTTGTTGTCGTGCTCGTCGCCGTTGTCGCCGCGGTTGACGAACATGCGCCAGACCTTCTCGCGCAGGTCGCGGCGGTCGGAGTAGGTCAGGAACGGGTCGACCGACGAACGCGTGTTGAGGATGACCCACGTGCCCCCGGCTGCTTCTTCGCGGCGGCGGCCTGCGCGGCGCCGTCGCGTAAGGACTGCGGCAGGCCGGCCAGTTCGGCCTCGCTCTTGAGGACGAGGAAGAGGTCGTTCTCGTCGGCGAGGAGATGCTGGTTGAAGTTCGTGTAGTGGCCGGCGAGCTTCTGGTTGATCTCCGAGAGGCGCGTCTTCGCCGTCGCGTCGAGCTTGGCGCCCGAGCGGACGAAGTTCGTGTAGTAGAGCCACGAGAGGCGCTGCTGCTCCGGCGTCCACTTCTTCTTGTCGGGCGAGTTGTAGACAGCCTCGATGCGTTTGAAGAGCGCCTCGTTCTGCGTGATCTTGTCGTTGAAGGCAGCGAGTTTCGGGCGCCATCTCGCGCTGGATGGCCTGGAACTCCGGCGAGTTCATCGTCGAAGACCAGACGCCGTAGACGGTCGTCACGCGGTCAAGCCGGCCGCCCGTGCGCTCCAGAGCTTCGATGGTGTTCTCGAACGTGGGCGCCGACTTGTCCGCGGCGATCTTGTCGATCTCTGCGAGGTTCTCGGCCATCGCGGCTTCGAGCGCGGGCTTGAACAGCGCGACCTGCACGCGGTCGAAGGGCGGCGTGCCGTCGTGCGGCCCCGTCCACTCCGCGAGCAGAGGGTTGTCGGCCGGTGAGTTGGCGGGCGCGGCGCCGGTCTGCGCGGCCGGTTCGGAGGTTGAGTTTTCGGCGTTAACTTTCATGACGGCGACGGAGCCCGCGACGGCGGTCGCGAGCAGGAGCACGCGTGTGCGGGTGACTAATTTTAACATGGGCTGCGTCTCTCTTAGAGGGGTTGAATTCTCGGCGCCTTCAGGCGTCTCGTCTGGTTTCCGGGTGACGCGGACAGCTTACTCTTTAGTAAAAGGCCGGGCAAACCCCGGCGCGCCCTATTTCTTCGGCCGTCCAACGAAATGTTCTTTTATCCTTCCGTCTGAGATAGATGCTTCACAAAGGGCGGTCGTTGCTGCTAACTTGGGGACACATCGTCTTCAAACAATTGATATGAGCGAGAAACGTTACGACGCGGTCGTGGTCGGCGCGGGGCCGAACGGTCTGAGCGCCGGCGTAGAGCTTGCGCGGCGCGGGCTCTCGGTCTGCGTGCTCGAAGCGAAGGAGACCATCGGCGGCGGCGCGCGCACGGTTGAACTGACGGAGCCGGGCTTCTGGAGCGACGTGTGTTCGGCCATCCACCCGGTCGGCGTCGTCTCGCCGTTCTTCAAAACGCTGCCGCTCGAACGTTGGGGAGTCGAGTGGGTCTACCCGGAGGTCGCGCTCGCGCATCCGTTCGACGACGGCGACGTGGCCGAGCTTCTACAGTCTTTGGAGAAGACCGGCGAGACGCTCGGCGAGGACTCGCGCGCGTATCAGGATTTGATGCGTCCCTTTGTCGAGCGCGCCGGAGACTTTTTTGAAGAGACGTTGCAGCCCGTACGCATCCCTTCGCACCCTTTCTTCATGCTCCGCTTCGCGCTCAAAGGGTTGCGCTCCTGCACAGGTCTCTCCATGTCCAAGTTCAAGGGGCGGAAGGCGCGTGCGCTCTTCGCGGGGTGCTGCGCGCACTCTGTGCTGCCTTTGGAGCAGAAGGGAACGGCCTCGTTCGGGATGGTTCTGGCGCTGGCGGCGCACGCCATCAACTGGCCGTGCGTGCGCGGGGGCTCCGTTAAGATTATCGAGGCGCTGGCGCAGTGTCTGAAGAGTTACGGCGGCGAGATACGCACCGGACATCCCGTGCGTTCCATGCGCGACATCCCCGAGTCGCGCGCCGTGCTCTTCGACCTCACGCCGCGACAGGTCGTAGAGATTGCGGGCAGAGAGTTGCCCGACGGCTACCGGAAGCGTCTTTCAAAGTTCCGTTACGGCCCCGGCGTTTTTAAGATCGACTGGGCGCTCGACGGCCCTATCCCCTGGCGCGCAGAGGCGTGCAGGCGCGCGGCGACCGTCCACCTCGGCCCGACCATCGAAGAGATTGCCGAAGGAGAGGCCGCCGTCTGGCGCGGCCAGCACCCCGAGCGCCCCTTCGTCCTCATAGCGCAGCAGAGTTTGTTTGATGAGACACGCGCGCCCGCCGGCAAGCAGACGGGCTGGGCCTACTGCCACGTCCCGCACGGCTCGGACGTGGACATGACCGAGCGGATAGAGGCGCAGGTCGAGCGTTTCGCCCCCGGCTTCCGCGATCTGATACGCGCGCGCCACACCATCAACTCCGTCCAGCTCGAACAGCACAACTCGAACATGATCGGCGGCGACATCGGCGGCGGCGCCAACGACCTACGCCAGTTCCTCGCCCGCCCCATCCCCCGTTACGACCCCTACTCGACGCCCAACCGCCGCCTCTACCTCTGTTCAAGCTCCACACCCCCCGGCGGCGGCGTCCACGGCATGTGCGGCCACTGGGCCGCGAAGTCCGCCCTCCGCCGCATCTTCGGGATGAAGAACTGAGAGGCTTCAGCAGGAAAACCAAAGACATGAGCCGAGCGGCGACACCCCCTCGCCGCCCGCCTCCGACGATTACCCATCCGGCTAAACTCCTTCGACGTTGGGGGAAGGAGTTTAGCCATCCCGCTACATTCCCTAACCAACCGGCTACATTCCTTAACAAACTGGCTACACTCTCTAACAGACAGACTACATCCCTTAACAAGCTGACTACACTCTCTAACCCACTGGCTACATTCCTTAACAAGCCAGCTACGGTCTTTAACAAGTCGGCTACAATCTCTAACAGACTGGCTACACTGTGTAGCGGCGCGGGCCGGAAGCGTAGCCCGCCGTCCAGACTGTTTGACGAACGCCCGACGGACTGAAGTATGTATAATCCCCCGTACACGCCGGGCGCAACGGTCGCGGGATGAGCTTCACGGTCATAACAACCGGCTGCACCTGACAGTAAACCTTCACCGCATAGCCCTGACTCAACGCGAAAGGGACTAACAATGGCGACGAAGAAACCTGCATGGTGGGAGCGACTCACAGGACGCCCCGCCGACCCCACAGAACGTCGTGACGATCTCGTAGAACCTTCCGCAGAGGACATAGAAATCTTATCCGGCCCCACTTGCTTCATTAGTTACAGCATTAAGGACGGCGAGCAGTATGCTCGTGAGCTCGCCCGTATCTTAAAAGAGCGCGGGTATAACTATTTCCTCGACCCCGTCGATAGACTTCGAGGCAGTCACATTACTGTCGCGGTACGATATGAGCTTTGGCGTGCCGATGTATTAATATTCGTGGGAACTCCGGGCGCGGTCAAATCGGAATACATCCGGGCAGCGATTGATTATTTCGATGAAGTCAAACAAGGCAGGGTTATCTCAATCTTTTTCTCCGATATCGTCTCGCCTGAAGATATAAGCGATCTTCCTATACGCGGTGCATTGATGCTGGACAACGGGTTGTCCCTTTACACTAAGCCCAGAGCAGGGGTGGCAGAAGGACTATTCAAGGAGCTTGAGAAATTAAAACTTCTACCTATCAAGCGCCGTGTTACTCCTTCGAATATTTCGACAACACCGTCTATACCTCAACCGGGAGAAAAGCGGCCGCTGAACGAGGGGAAGCTGATTCTCGTCGGGAGGGGGGAGGTCGGGAAGACTTCACTCGTGCGGAGGCTCGTTGACAACGAGTTTCGGGGGGATGAGTCGAAGACGCAGGGCATCAATATCTCTTTGTGGCCGCTCAAATGCTCGTCCGAGACGTACCGGCTGAATATCTGGGACTTCGGCGGGCAGGAGATTATGCACGCCACGCACCAGTTCTTTCTGACGGAGCGTAGTCTGTATCTCCTCGTCCTTAACGGGCGCGAGGGGGGCGAGGACGTGGACGCCGAGTACTGGCTCAAACACATCGAGAGCTTCGGCGCCGAGTCCCCGGTCATCGTCGTCCAGAACAAGATCGGGCAGCACCCGTTCGACCTCAACTACCGCGGGCTGCAAGGGCGGTATCCGCAGATTCGCGCCTTCATCAAGACGGACTGCAAGGACAGGACGGGCATAGACGACCTCCGCGCCGCCGTCCAAGAGGCGGTCGAGGAGATGCCGGAGACGCGCATCGAGTTTCCGGCCGATTGGTTCGCCGTCAAACAACGGTTGGAGGCCGCGGAAGAGGAGTACATGAGTTACGAGAGATTCCGCGGGCTCTGTGCGGAGGAGGGCATCGAGGAAGAGTCCGACCGGGAGACCCTGCGCTGGGTGCTGCACTGCCTCGGCATCGCGCTCAACTACAGCGACGATTCGCGGCTGCGCGAGACGAGCGTCCTCAAGCCGGAATGGGTGACGCAGGGAATCTATAGCCTCCTCAACGCGAAGAGGATTGCGGAGCGACAGGGCGAACTACACCTCGACGACCTGCAACACCTTCTGTCCGCGCAACGTTATCCCCCGGACAAGCACCTCTTCCTCATGGAGTTGATGCGCAAGTTCAGTCTGTGCTTCGCCTTCCCCGACGAGGAGAAGCGTTATCTGATTCCCGAGTTGCTGGGGAAGGAAGAGCCCGAAGAGGTGACCGCGTTCCCGCCCGCCGACTGCCTGAACTTCGAGTACAAGTATGGGGTTCTGCCGGAGGGACTCATTCCGCGCTTCATCGTCCGCTCGCACACTCTGAGCCGCGAGCAGGCGCGCTGGCGCTCGGGCGTGATTCTCGCCTACGAAGACTGTCGGGCGCTGGTGAAGGCCGAGCCCGCCGAGCGCCGCGTCCTGGTGCGCGTCAAAGAGGGTGATGCGGGGGCGCGGCGGAGGCTTCTGGCGCTCGTCCGTTACGAGTTCGACCGGATAAACGCCGAGTTCAAAGACCGTCTGGAGGCGGAGCCCAAAGTCCCCTTAACCGACTTTCCCGAGTTCGCGGTTGACTACAAAAAACTGGTGGCCTTCGAGAAGAAGGGCGTCAAGAGTTTCCCCGAATTCATCGGCGAGCACGTCATCACGGTGCAGGTCGCCGAGCTTCTGAACGGTGTAGACCTTGAGAAGCAGCGGTCGGTATCGCTTGAGACGTTCACGCAGGCGAAGGCGGTCTTCTTCAGCTACTCGCACAAGGATGAATGGCTCCGCGACGAGCTTGAGACTCACCTCAAGCTTCTACAGCGACAGGGTATCATCTCGACCTGGCATGACCGGAAGATTCTCCCCGGCGTCGAGTGGGGTGACGAGATCGACAGCCACCTCGAAAGGGCCAAAATCATCCTCCTGCTCGTCAGCGCGGACTTCCTCGCGTCGGATTACTGCTGGGACAAGGAGGTGAGGCGGGCCGTCGAGCGTCACGAGGCGGGTGAGGCGACCGTCATCCCTATTCGGTTGAGGGCGTGCGACTGGAAGGGCACGCCGTTCGAGAAGATACAGGGTCTCCCGAAAGACTTGATGCCCGTTAACGCGTCGAAGGATCGCGACGCCGTGTGGGCGGGCATCGCGACAAGCATTCGTGCGGTGGCCGAGAGCCTTAACAATCCTAAAGGCACTTAACCACCGCAGACACAGAGACACGGCTGGTTGAGTATCTCTTCAAAGCCGTGTCTCTGTGTCTGCGGTGGTTAATTCTTCACACGGTATTCACTCAAGTGAATACTGCTGTAAACCTTCAACCCTTCCCAATCTTAATCGTGGCTTTGAGCGGCGCGCGCTTCGGTCGCTTCTGCGCCGTCGCTTTGCGGGCAGAGGTCTCTGGAAGACTCTTCTGCGGCGTCTCCACTTCCGCGCGTTTGCGACGGTTGATGAGGTCGGTCAGGCGGCGCTCGATGCGTTGGGCCTCTTCGTCGTCGAGCGTCTCGGTCTCGCTCTGCACCCCGGCGGGGGCCGTGCCGCCGCTCAAGGCGACGACGCGCGTGACGACCTCCTCCCAGTTCTCCTTCTGTAAAGAGTCCCCGACGGTGCTCATCGCCAGCAGGTCGAGCCCCGTCGCCGCGCGCGCGTGGATGTCGATGAGGAAGCGCACGGCCCTCCGCTTGTCGCCGCTCGCGTTGAACTGAATCATCCCGGCCAGCATGTGCCCTTCGACCGTCGCAAAGGTGACGCGGCGCGGCGCGACCTCCTCGACACGCACCTGCACGTTGCCGCGCACTGGCACGCCGAGCGTGAGCGTTAGGCCCTCCTCGACGACGTGCGGCGTGCCAGGCTCAGCCGAGAACTCCAAAGGCATGACTTCAGCACAGCGCGCGCGGAACTCTTCGACGAGCGCGGTCGGCGTGTGGCGGCTGCCCCTGATGTCGGCCCAGAAGCGTTTGCGGCGAAGCGGCCCGACACCTTCGGAGGGCAACTGCTCGGGGATGGAGTCGGCGAGCCTTGTGAGTCCCACGTCGAGCGTGGTCGGTTCGACGCCGAGGCGTGTGGTCAGAGCGTTCGCGGACGGGTGCTCGATGAAGTTGCCTTCCAGAAGCATCTTCAGCTTCGAGTCGTTGAGCGGGAGTTTGACGCCGAGGAGCTTTTCGAGCTTCGTGCTCTCGGCGAGCCGCACACCGAGCGAGGCGAGGAACGAAGGGACGGGCACGCGCGCCACGTCGCGCCCGGTGATAGCCGACAGGCGTTCGATGATGTCGCTCGTCGTGGTCGTCTCTTCGCCCGCCAGCTCTAAGGTCTCGCGCTTGAGCGTCGGGGTTTCGAGCGCGCGCAGAATCGCCCGCCCGAGGTCTTCGTACCAGACGGGCTGGAAGGGTTGATTACCCGCGTCGATGACGGGCACGGCCGGGAGCGCGCGCACGAGCTTCAGCAGCGTCGAGATGACCTCGTCACCCGGGCCGTAGACGTTCCCGGGGCGCAGGATGAGCCAGTCGAAACTGGACGCGCGCACCAGCTCTTCGGCCTTGAACTTCGAGCGGTGATACTGTGAACGGCCGCGCTCGGCGCCGAGCGAAGAGACATAGATGAAGCGCTTGAGGCCGACGCGCCCGGCCTCGGCCAGAACGTTGCGCGTGCCCTGGACGTTGACGCGCTCGAAGGTGAGCGCGGGCGGCGACTCGTCCACGATGCCCGTGACGTGGACGACGGCGCCGCAATCTTCGGCTGCGCCGCGCAGGGAAGAAACGTCGGTCACGTCCGCCGCGAAGGGCTCGACCTCCGACGGCCAGCGCTTCGCGTCCTCTGCGGCCCCGCGCGACAGAAGGCGCACGGTGTGGCCCGCCCCGACCAGCGCCGGCAGCAAGCCCTCGCCGATGACGCCCGTCCCCCCGGTCACGAGAACTCTCATCTCGGTAAACCCCCACAAGGAAGATTTGGCACCAATTAACCCGCGTTGTTTCACGCGGCGATGGCGGTTGAAAAGAGAAAGTATTGTATTCGACTCTAAAACGACGGGGGGCGCGGCTGCGCTCAGGAGGATGGCCGAGTCGAACTCTCTGACGTGCGCGGAGTTCAACCCCGCGTTCGTGTTGATGGAATACTTCGGCTACCTGCGGCGCGACCCGGACGAGTCGGGCTGCCAGTTCTGGCTCTCGAAGCTCGATCAGTTCGGCGGCGACTTCGTCCGCGCCGAGATGGTCAAAACCTTCCTCTCCTCGGACGAGTACCGCGCGAGGTACGCGACGCAGTAGAGGCGTCGGAGGAGGATCGGCCGCGGTCAACACTTCAACTGATACTGAGTAAGTCTGGGCCAATCCACGCCCAGAAGGCCGCGACCCATCCCGCGAACAGGAGCCACTGCCAGAGCGGCCACTTGTCCCCAGTGTTCGGTTTGGCGGGCGCGACGCAGTATAAGACGGCTGTGATGAGGAAGGCGGGCAGCCCGAAGGCCAGCGGCTCGGGGATCATGCCGCTGAGCGACTCGGGCACGGTCACGAACCCGACGTAACAGTTGAGCCATATCCCGACCGTCCTCAGCGCCCAACGCGGGAAGCTCTCCTTCGGCGCCGGCCTCGCCAGGTATCTGAAGATGGTGACCGCCGCAGCCGCGGCCATGTAGCATTGAAAAATGCGCCACCCGCTCAAGTGCCGGAGGTACTGAACACCGAAAATCATGAAGCAGACGGCCAGGCACTCAGCCACCGACCAGACAGTGTTCTTCCTCCTGGGGCGCGGTGCGGGCGCGGGCTGCCCGACGCCATGCGCGACCGGCAGGTCGTAGTCGTACGGCCCCGCGTCGGCCAGCGGCCCCGTCTGTTTGCGGTTCTTGTCGTGAGTCGTCTGCTGCATAACCACTCGGCTTAAAAAGCCTCCGGTGCAAGACCCTCAACCCGACCTACTTTAACCGAGCGCCGCCGGTCTTCAAACACCGGGGACTTACTCTTCGGGGCCGGGCGCGTAGTATGCCTTGCGCCCCCAGACCGTGTACTCGGGGTGGCCGCGCACCTCGATGCTCACCCTCCGGCGGCCGCCGTCGCGCGCCTTGTTGGTCGGGTAAGAAGCCGACGACGTAGCGCCGGTTCACATCCGAGAAGATGCGCTCGTAGATACCCGCGGCCTGCGCGGGCTCTTCGAGGAAGTCGGCCCACCCGCCGGTCAGCTCCGAGAGGTCGATGAGGGCCTGTTGAGTTTTCAGGCTCCACTCAATGCTATGCCTCATGGCCTCGGGCGGCCAACGGTAATAGCGTTCGTCCAACTTCCATCTCATCTCCTCGGGAACGCGCCACGCCGTCATGGACTTTTCGTGCGCGGCATCGACGCGTCGCAACTGCTCTTCGAACGAGAGGCCGACGAGACGGTAGCCGGGCACGATAGTGTAGATGGTCGCGCTCGCGCGCTCGGCCGCGGTCTGCATGTCGCGGAGGCTGAACTCGCGCCGGCGCCGGTTGAAGTCTAGCCGCGCCCACCGCACCCTTTGGACCTCCTGCTTATGCAGGTCTCTGGGGAGGTTGGGCGGCACGGAGGGTTCGACGACCGGCTCGCGGAGGTATGGCAACTCGTCGCCGTCGGTCTGGAAGATGACGACGGGGCGCACGTCCTCCGCGTCGAAAGCCTCCTTCAGCGTCGCCATCAACGCGCTGAACTGCGCGCTGCGCCCGAGCCGACGACCCGGCCCGAACGCATTCGCCAGAAAGCCCTTCGGGTCGGCGACCCTCTGCGTCAGCACGTCGAGCCCCTTCTTGAGCTGCTCCTTGTCGGCGGTGAAGTCTACCAACAGCTCCACGTCGTCGGTGACGACGGCCATCAGGTCGCGCGGGCCGAGCTTATCGACGAGCGTCTTGGCCGCCTCGACGCTCATCTTGATGTAGGGAAGCTGGCTGCCGCTGTAGTCGATGATGAGGACGATGGAGCGCGGCACGTTCGCGCTGTCGCCGAGCGCGAAGGCGCCGACCTCCTGCGCTCGGCCGTCCTCCATAATGAGAAAGTCCTCGCGCCCGAGCCCCTCGACCGCGCGCCCCTGCGCGTCGAGCACCAACACGTCTGCGACGACGAGCGAAGTCTCGACCCGCACAACTTCATCCTCCGCGCCGCGCTCCTGCTCCGTCTCCCTCCGTGCCTTCTTCTTCTCGACCGTCGCGCGCCTCTTCTCGTCCCACTTGAGCCGTTCGAGGCTGTCGCCGAAGTCCTTCAACTTCGGCCGTTCCCGCGCCTTCTGACCAACCGCCGGCTGCGTCCACAGGGCACAGCCAAGACCGAACACGATGATGCACAGCGCCCGTATGAGGGCCGACTCTTTACGAAAAAGGTTCTTAATGCCCCACCGCTTGGGGTGGGGATGGATGAACCATCTTGTGGGCGGGTTCGATGCCCGCCCGCAAGATAGCTGAGGTTGATAGAATGCGCGCATGGTCTTCAGGAGAGCCGCGCACGCCGCTTACGACACGGCCTACCATTTGGTCTGGTCGCCGAAGTACCGCAAGCGCATCCTTGAAGGTGCGCTCGCCGCGCGAGTCGAGGAGATGTTCACAGAGATAGCCGACTCCTACGACATCACGATAGACGAGATGGAAGTCAGCCCCGACCATGTGCACATCTTCTGCTCGTTCCCGCCGCGCTACTCGATAGCGCAGGTCATCGGGATGTTCAAGAGTCTGAGTGCGCGGGCAGTGTTCCGCGAGTTCCCACAGGTCAAACGGAAGCTCTGGGGCGGCGAGTTCTGGGAAGATGGCTACTTCGCCAGAACCGTGGGCGACAAAGTGACGGCCGAAGTGATTCGCAAATATATCCGCCGTCACAAAGAGGCCGAAGACCCGCAGTTAGACCTGTTCGGATGAACTAGGCGAAAGCCCCACCGCTTGCGGTGGGGATGTTTTACTCATAACTGAGCCTCGACCTATCTGACTCGAAACGACCGCCCGCGATGATGCCCGCACCCGCCGACGCTTTCAACGGTTTTCTTCTTAAACTCACTCTGACGCAAGCGCCGCTGCCGGAAACGTTCATGACTGTAGACAGGCTACTCGGCGGGCGCGCACGCGAACCGAGACGGTCAGCTTTTGACGGTAGAGCCGCGACCGCCGGAGGGGTGCGCCCGTGCTTCTCCTCCGCCTGCGCGTTAAGACAAACCACTGGTGAAGTCGCCTCCGACGCTCCCCTCGTAGGACGACCCATAGCACAGCAACGGAGGCAACGATGAGTATTGACAACGTAGCGAGCCTGTTCGACGTGCGCTCGCATAACCCTTCCTTCTTCGCGGTCAAAGAGAGCGCGGCCTTCGAGGGCGAGTTGCTCGACTTCTGTATCCCCGTCAACCTGCACTTTCCGCCGGCCGAGCTGACGGAGATGATTCGCGCCGACCTCGGCGAGATACTTCGCTACTACCCCGACTACGCCGAGACGCACCAGCAACACATCGGCGAGATGACCGGGCTCGCGCCCGAAACGCTCGTGCCGTGCAACGGTTCGACCGAGATCATCACGCAGCTCTGCCAGCGAGCCGCCGGCCCCGTCGTCACGTCGGTCCCGACCTTCAGCCGTTGGACCGACCTGCCGCTTGAGCTGAACGTCCCACTCCACACCATCCTGCGGCGGCGCGAGCGCGCGTTCCGCCTGGAGGTGTGTGAGATCGTCAGGCGCGTCCGTGAAGTGGGCGCGCGCACGCTCGTCATCTCCAACCCGAACAACCCGACGGGCGCTTGGCTCACGCTCGAAGAGGTCAAGGCGCTCGCGGCCTCGCTCGCAGACCTCGACGCCGTCGTCGTGGACGAGTCGTTCATAGACTTCTCCGACATCGCGTCGGCCGCCGGCTTCGCGGCCGAGACGCCGAACCTCGTCGTCGTCAAGAGCATGGGAAAGTCTCTGGGCTGGCACGGCGTCCGCCTCGGCTACGCGGCGGCGAACCCCGAGCGCGCGCGGGCGATGCGCGAGCGGCTCCCGTTCTGGAACATCAACGGGCTCGCGGCCTACGTCTTGAAGACCATCACGCGCTTCAAGGCGGAGTACCGCGAGAGCTTCCACGGCGTGGCCGAAGACCGCATCTACATGGCGGGGCGTCTGGCGGAGGTGCCGGGTCTGACGGTCTACCCGTCGAAGGCCAACTTCCTCTTCGTTGAGCTGCCCGAGGGCGTGCCGGGGAAGGTTCTACGTGACCGTCTGCTCAGGAACCACGGCCTCATGGTGCGCGAGTGCAGCAACAAGATCGGCTCGTCCGAGCAGTACCTGCGCCTCGCCGTGCAGAGCCGCGCGGCGGTGGACGTGCTCGTGCCCGCACTGTGCGTAGAGCTGGCGCGAACGCTCGCACGCCCGACCGAGCTGGCGGCCTGATGATGCGAGTTTGACTTGAGTGAGTATGAGGGGGGAAGTAACCACAGAGAGACAGAGACATAGCTTGTCGAGCTATCTCTTACCAAAGCTGTGCCTCTGTGTCTCTGCGGTTAATTACCTTTTGGTCGCACTCAACTCCCAACGAGAATAGATAAATCTCACGCGCGGTTGATGACGAAGGTTGAGGCCGCGAGGTTGCCCGTCGGGTCGAAGGTCTTCAGCTCACTCAATTCGCCGTTCGGCCCGAGCGCCGCCAGCGCCGTCACGACCATCCGTTCGGCCGAGACCTCGACGACGAGGAAGTTGCCCGCGGCCGCCCAGCAGGTCGTGTGCGCGTCGTCAAACTCCGTCGGCGGTTCGAGCCGCACCTTGCCGCCCGCGCCCGTGACGAAGTAGTCGATGCCCTCGAAGCGCGAGTGCTGGAAGTTGTGCTCGTGCCCGCTGAAGACGGCCCTCACGCCCGAGCGCTTGAACAGCGGCAGCATGTGCCTGATTAAAGATTTTGAGTTGCCGTGTTGCGGCCCGGCGCAGAATGGCGGGTGATGCGTGAAGGGGATACGCCACGGCCTGCGGCCCTCCTCGGCGGCGGGGAATGACGCGTCGATGAAGGAGGCGTGGTTCTGATGCTCGAAGAACCTGTCGCCGAACAGCGTTGACCGGCGCGATGTATCCACGCAGACGAACTCCACGTCAGCGCCGTAGCGGAAGCGGTACATCAGCCCGGGCCCGATGGAGGAGCGCCCCGCCGACTCTTCGCCGCTGAAGCGCTCGTTGAGAAAGAAGTTGTCGATGAGTTGCTGCCGGTCGTCGCTCGCCTCGGTCTCGCCGGTGTCGTGGTTGCCGACCGCGGGGTAGACGGGGACGCGGTTGATGATGTAACGGTAGGGTTGATAGAAGGTGAAGAACCAGTCGTCATCCTCGTCGCCGGTCGCGCCGAAGGGGATGCCGAGCAGAGTCTTGCCGGCGTAGATGTTGTCGCCGGTCGTCAGCAGCAGCCGCACGCCGCGCGCGTCCACCGCACGTTCAAGCGCGTCCGCGACCTCGCGCTGGACGCGGTCCGGCGTCGAAGCTTTGCGGACGCCGATGCCGAAGTCGCCGATGACGGCGAAGGCGACGGGCGCGGGCTCCTCCGGGTGCGGGTGCGTGCGGAAGCGGTTGTCATAATGGCGCCCGTTCAGCTTCAATCCCTGCCCCTCGGCGTCCACCACCCAGTCGCGCCGCTCGCCCGCGGCCCACTCCTCGCCGCCGACGATGACGCGGTATGTGTACTCGGTGTCGGGTTGAAGCCCCGTGACCCATGCGTGGTTGGTTGTGGTCGTCTCGGCGAAGCCGACGAGGTTGCCCGCCGCGTCGAAGACCTCGACACGCGCGGCGCCGAACGGCTCGCTGCGCGCGCCGATGGACTCGCGGCGCGGCGGGTGGACGTGGTCGAGGTCGCTGTCATCGACGAGCTTCCACTCGTCGCCGTTGCGTCGGCTGCGCACGCGGAAGTAGAAGCCGCCCCACGCGATGAGCGCGGCCTTGTGCGTCAGCCCCGCGAGATACAGATAAGGCTCGGCGTGAAAGTCAGGCATGAGAGTCTCCCGGGTTGATGTCGGCCTTGAAGGTCGTTCTACTTAACCTTTTTCAACTGTCCTGCGTCTTCCGGTAGAGCGTGTGCCAGCTACGCTCGCCGCACTGCACGCACCGCATGTAATTCCTCGATGTCCCACGCGCCTTCCAACGGATGCCCCCCATGTCCCAGATCGACTTCTCGAAGCCGCACCGGCAGCGCATCATCCAGCGGCGCGAATCCTCCTCCATGCTCCTGGCCCAACTGGCGGGGAAGATGGCCGTGAAGAACCTCTGAACCCAACTCACCTGATCCTCACCTCCGCCAACAGAAGTTACACGATTAGGGGGCAGCCAAAGCTTTCGCCCCACGGTGCGGCGGTCTGTATATTGCTCCTGCCCGCGGGAGCTTTCAAGATTTTACTGACAGTCACGTCGTGAACAGAAGCGAAAGCGGGAGGCTCCGCGTGGGGCCTCCCGCTTTCGTTACTGTCGAACGGTCGTTCTGAAAAAAATACTTTCAGAATGGCGTCAGGGGGTGGTGATGACGAGGCGGGGGCGTTGGAGCCGGTTGCCTCGCGCGCGTTGAAGGTCACCTGATAGCTGCTCGTCGTCGTCTTGAGGGCGAAGGCGACGGTGGTGCGACCGGCGGCAAGCTCGGCGCGCACGTAGTCGGTCACGTCCCACTCGTACCAGGCGGCGGTGGTGCCGGGGACATTGACGGTGTGCAGGAGCGCGCCGGCTGCCGGCTTGTTGTTCCAGTTCGTGCCCGTCTCCGTCCAAGTCGTGACGGGCACGCCGTAGACGTTCACGGGCAGGTTGCCGCTCGCGCTCAGTTTCCCGTAGAGGCGGAGCTTGACCGAGGCGACCGTGCAGGGCTGGCCGAGGTTGAACTTCAGGTAGCTCTCGTGCGTGTCCTTCGCGTTGCTCGCGAGCCGCGCGATGAGCTGGCTGGAGGTTCCGAAGTACGAGCCGGCGTTGTTGCCGCCACGCACGTAGAGGTCGGCCAGCGCGAACGCGTTCGGCGTGACGGGGAAGTCCGATGAGTCGGTGTGCCCGGTCACGTAGGCGTTGCCCTCGGAGTCGACGGCGATGGCAGCGGCTTCGTCTAAGCCGCTGCCGCCGAGGTAGGTCGAGTAACTGACCACAGAGGTAGTTGCTCTTGCCGGCCAACTCTTCGAGCCCTGCGCCGCGCGGCTCAACGTTCGCGCCCAGAAGCTTGATGCGGAGCACGGACGAGCGGCCCCCTTGCTCTTTCAAGCCTTCCTGCTTCGTCGTGTCGCGAAGGGCGAACGTGATCTCGTCGGCGGTGAGATAGAGGCTATACTTTGAACATCGACGATGAGGACTCCGATGACTACGAGCGCCAGCAGCAGGCAGAGGGCGCTCGACGAGGGGCGAGGGTTGTATCGCATGAGTGTGACTCCAGGGAGGTGGAAGGGCTTTGCTCCGAAAGGTAAAGCTGTGGCGTGTCCGGTTTGAGTTGAAGCTGGTGAGTTGCGAAACCGGGTTAAGGGGTGCGTTCTCCAGCGGCTCGGGTGCTACTTGGGATTGACTGTCGGGACTTCATCTGAGGATGAAGTGATGTGATCCGAAAACTACAATTATAGCTGATTGCGATTGTGTGTAGCCAAGAGTAAGCTTTAACGATGAAAGCCTACTCCGTAGACTTACGCCAAAGAGTCGTCGCCGCTTATGAGCAGGGGGAAGGCTCCATCTCCGAGATCGCCTCCCGCTTCGGCGTCTGCCCCGCCTTCGTCAAGAAGATGCTCCGGCAGTGGCGTGAGAGCGGCGACCTCGCGCCGCTCCCGCACGGTGGGGGCAAGCCGAAGAGCCTGACGGAGCGGCAACGGCGACTCCTCCGGCGGAAAGTGCGCGACTGCAGCGACATCTCCCTGGCCGAACTCCAGGGCTTCCTCGCCGAGCAGGAGTCGGTTGAAGTTCACGTCTCGACCATCTCACGCGCCCTCTCCGCGCTCGGCCTGCCGCTCAAAAAAAGTCGCTAGTGGCGGGCGAGCGCAACAACTATAAGCGCGGCTGGTACTGGCGCCGACTCGGCGAGGTTGACCACCGGCGGCTGCGCTTCATTGACGAGGCTGGGGTGAGCCTGGCGATGACGCGGCTGCGGGCGCGCGCCCCGCGCGGCGAGCGCGTTTCAGAGAGCGTGCCGCGCAACTACGGCCCGCAGACCTCGGTGATCGGCACGCTGTCACTCTCCGGGGTCGAGGCCGTGATGACGGTCGAGGGCGCCGTTGACACCGACGCCTTCAACGCCTACGTCGAGCAGGTGCTCGGCCCGACCATCAGGCGCGGCGACGTGCTGGTGCTCGACAACCTCAGCGCTCATCACGCGAGCCGCATCGAGGAGGTGGCGGCTGAGCGCGGCGCGCAAGTTATCTGGCTGTCACCATACTCGCCGGACTTCTCGCCGATAGAGCTGATGTGGTCAAAGATCAAGGCTTCCTTGCGGGCCGCGAAGGCCAGGACGCGCGAGGAGTTGGAGCGGGCGTTGACGGCGGCGCTCGACCTCGTCACCGCGTCAGACTGCTTTGGCTGGTTCGGGCACTGCGGCTATCAGGTTACATCCAATCGCAACTAGCTATAAGACCCGTCCGACGCCGGTGTCAATAACTTTGTCGGAGCCCTTCGGCGTGAAAAAAAAGTGGGATTGACGGCCCCAATTCCTGGATTCTCAACGCGGCACTTCCTCGCACCTGCCGCCCGAAGCGGCGCGTCGAGGGCTTCACGTGACCTTCTTCCAGACGACGGAGTAGCGCCACAGCAGGTGCCTCGACACGAGCGCGCCGGGGAGCATCAACGCGCAGAGTTCACGCACCCGCGCCAGTGTGAGGTAGGTGTCGTGCCGCCCGTGTTCGTCCCACGCGCGGCGCACCTCGCGGGGCGGCCTCAGACGGCCGCGCCTGAACAGACTCAACCCGAGGCTCAAAGGCACGGCCAGCGCGCCCATGAAGGCGTCCGACAATCCCTCTGGCTGAAACAGATCGAGGACGAGCAGCACGCCGCCCGGCTTCAACGCGCGCTTCAACTTCGATAGCACCTCCTCGGTGGGCAGGTGGTGGAGCGTGGCGAGGGTGGCGATGCAGTCGAACTTCTCGGCGGAGAGTTCCATCGCCGTCACGTCCGCGACCCGAAAGTCGATGTTCGGGAACCGTGCCGACCTCTCTCTGGCGAGCCCGATCATGTTCGGCGAAAGGTCGAGCGCGAGCACATGCTCCGAGTGTGTCGCCAGCAGGCGCGAGAACGCGCCCGTGCCGCACCCGAGGTCGAGCGCCTCGCGGCAGCGCCCGGGGATGTGCCGCGCGAGGAAGTCGTGGTAGTGGCTGCTGTGGTCCCACTCCTCGCCCGACAGCAGCGCGATGCAGTCGAAATCGGCCCGAACGTCAGACATCGCTTCGGCCATAATCAGAGGACGACGCGTGGGTAGAGGTAGGCGCCGAGGGCCACGAGGACGGCCGTCGTGATGAGCAGGACGGCGAAGTCCGTGGGGAGGCCGAAGGTGCTGACGCCGTTCTGGAGCATCAGCGCGCGCAGGGCGTCCACCTCGTAGCTCAAAGGGTTGACGCGCGAGACGACGCGCAGCCAGTCGGGCATCAGGCCGATGGGATAGATGGCGTTGCTCGCGAAGAACAGCGGCATCGTCAACAACTGGCCGATGCCCATGAAGCGCTCGCGCGTCTTCACCAGACACGCGATGATGAGCGAGAAGGTTGCGAAGAGCGCCGCGCCGAGCACGACCACGACCAGCACGCCCGCGAGCGCCAGAGGGTGCCAGTTCAACTTCACCCCCAGCAGCAGCGCCACCGCGTAGATGATGACGGCCTGCGAGAGCGCACGCACGCCGGCCGACAGGGCCTTGCCGAGCACGAGCGCCGAACGCGGCGTCGGGCTCACCAGAAACTTGTTCGTGATACCGAGGTCGCGCTCCCAGATGATGCCGACGCCGTAGAAGATGGAGACGAAGAGCGCGCTCTGGCCGAGGATGCCGGGGGCTATGAAGTCGAGGTAGGGCAGGTCGCCGGTCGGGATAATGCGCGCACGCGCGAAGACGCCGCCGAACAGCACGAGCCACAGGATGGGCTGGACGGCGCGCGTGAGCAGTTCGGTGAAGTCGTGCCGCAGCTTGCGTACTTCCAGCTCGGCTATCGCCAGCGTCTTGACGAAGAACCCGCGGGTCTTCGTCAAGACGCTGATACTCGCGGGGGCGCACGGCTCAGCCGAGGCGCCGCGCCGCACGTCTTCCTCTTGAAGTCTCACGGTAGCTGCCTCCCGAGTCGAGCGTGTCGCCCGCGTAGTGTATGAAGACATCGCCGAGCGTTGCCTGCGGGTTGCCGACCGAAGCCTTGAGTTGTTCGGGCGTGTCGTCGATGACAATCCTGCCGCGGTGCATGATGGCGACGCGGCCGCACAGGTGCTCGGCCTCCTCCATGTAATGGGTCGTGAGGAAGATGGTCGTGCCGAACTCTTCGCGCAGCCGCGCGATGTGTCCCCACACAGCGCCGCGCGCGACGGGGTCGAGCCCCGTCGTCGGCTCGTCCAGAAACAGGAGCGGCGGGCGGTGGAGCGTTGACTGCGCTATCTCCAGACGCCGAATCATTCCACCCGAGTACTGCCGCACGAGCTTGGACGCGTCGTCCTGAAGGCCGACGAGCGTGAGCGCGTCGCGCACGCGTTCCTCACGTTCGGCCCGCGGGATGTCGTAGAGCTTGGCGAAGATGAGGAGGTTCTCGTAGCCGGTCAGCGCGCCGTCCACCGAGAGCATCTGCGGCACGTAGCCTATCTGGCGCCGCACGTCGGAGGGGCGGCGGGCCACGTCGAAGCCCGCGACCCGCGCGACGCCCGAGGTCGGCGGCAGCAGCGTCGTCAGCATCTTGATGACCGTCGTCTTGCCCGCGCCGTTCGGCCCCAGCAGCCCGAAGACCTCGCCGCGCCCGACCGCGATGGTCAGCGCGTCCACGGCTGTCAGCTTGCCGAACCTGCGCGTCAGCGCCTGAGTCTCAAGAATAGTCATTCGGTTTTATACGGTTCGGCGAATGAGATTATTGCTCCGTCAGTCGGCATACTGTATTCTGTCGCCTCGGCTCGTTGCATTGACGGACATAATACCAGCCCTTCGCGTCACCTCTCGAAACGTTCGCGTCAGCCCCTTTGAAAAGCTTTCAGGCGGAACCGAAGCGACATGCGCCAAGACCCGGGAATCCCTCGCGCAGATTCCAGCGACGCCAGCCCCGAGCTGTTCGACGGTCAGGCCGTATTCTTCGACCGGCGGACGGGCCTGCCCGAAGAGTGTTGCCGCGCCGTGGCGCAGAAGCTAGTCGAGTTCGACACGGCACACGCGGGCGGTCTCGTCGTCGAGGTCGGCTGCGGCACGGGGCAGATAGGGCAGTGGGTTGTCGGGTCGGCCCGCTACGTCGGGTTCGACCTCTCCTCGAACATGCTGAGAGAGTTTCAGAGGCGGCTCGGCGCGGGGCAGAGCGCTCCGCTCGTTCAGGCCGACGCCAACGCGACGTGGCCGTTCGCGGACGGTTCGGCCGCCGTCATCTTCAGCTCGCGGGCCGTTCACCTGCTTGAGCGCGAGCACGTCGCCGCGGAGATTTTTCGTCTCGCTTCGCCGGCCGGCGCGAACGTCATCCTCGGCAGGATTGAGCGGACGCCCGGCAGCGTGAAAGAACGCATGGCGCAGGAGATGAACGAGCGCCTACGCCAACGCGGCCTTAAGGGCAGGCGCGGGCATCGGCGCAACCGAAAGCTCTTCGAGTCGTGCGAACGGCTCGGCGCGGAGATACTTGAGCCCGTTCCCGTGGCGACGTGGAAGACTGCGGCGAGCCCGCGGCAGTCGCTCGACTCCTGGCGCAGCCTGACGGGGCTCGGCGGACTGCCGGTCTCTGCGGAGACGCGCGCAGAGGTATTAAACGAACTTGAAGTCTGGGCGGCGGAGACGTTCGGCGGACTCGAACGTGCGTTCGAGTTCGAGGAGACATACATGCTCAGCCTCTTACGCGTGCCGCCGGCTCGTAAAGCCTGAAACGCACTCCAACCCGCAGCGAGCGACAATAACAACAGATGCAGAACACCCTACTGACCGAACTCGGCAAGTCGCTGTTAACAGGCTCTCTGGACGAAGGGCGCCTGATGGCGCAGACCGGCGAGCAGCCGGCCGTGCAGATTCTCCCCGAAGCCAACGTCGTCAAGATCGGCGGCCAGAGCTTCATCGACCGCGGGCGCGTGGCCGTCTTTCCACTGATCGAGGAGATCGTGGAGAACCTGCGCCGGCACAAGATGATTATCGGCACGGGCGCGGGCACGCGCGCGCGCCACGCCTACAGCGTCGGGCTCGACCTCGGGCTCCCGACGGGCGTCTTGAGTGTGCTCGGGACGTTCGTCAGTATGCAGAACGCGCGGATGCTCAACTACCTTCTGGCGAAGCACGGCATCCCATTCATCGAGCCTGCGCAGTTCGCGCAACTGCCGCACTATCTGGCCGAGCGCGGCGCCGTCATCTTCTTCGGCATGCCGCCCTACATCTACTGGCACACCAACCCCTCGGTCGGCCGCATCCCCCCGCACCGCACGGACACCGGCAGCTACCTCGTGAGCGAGGTCTTCGGCACGCGCTCGATGATCTTCGTCAAGGACGAGCAGGGGCTCTACACGGCCGACCCGAAGAAGGAGCGCAATGCGAAGTTCATTCCGAAGATAAGCGTCTCGGAGCTTGAGCAGCTCGACTTGCAGGACGTGGTCGTCGAGCGCAGCGTCCTTGAGTTGATGCGGAACGCGACGCACCGGCGCTCCATCCAGATCATCAACGGCCTTGAGCGCGGTAACTTGTCTAAGGCGCTCGACGGCGAGCACGTCGGCACCATCATCACTTCCGACTAAACGTAGTTCATCACCTGAGAAGGAGAACGCGCAATCTTGAGCGACTCATCTAAAGAGACGGACGGCCGACACCACGTCGAATCAATGCTCATGCGTGAGAGCCTCGTGGACAGAGAGGTGCAGAGGACGACCGAGACGCCGGTCTTCAGGATGCTCCCCGAGGCACACGTCATCAAGGTCGGCGGGCGCTCCGTGATGGACGCCGGGCGCGCCGTCGTCTACCCCGTGGTCGAGGCGCTGGCCCGCTGCCTCAAGACGAAGAAACTGATTATCGGCACGGGCGGCGGCGTCCGGAGCCGACACGTCTTCTCGATAGGGATAGATTTGGGGCTGCCGACCGGCGTGCTGGCGCAGTTGGCCGTGGCCGACTCGCTCGGCAATGCGCACATCCTCGGCACACTGCTCGCGCCCTACGGCGTCGTCGCCATCCCGCCCGAAATCTTCGGCCACCTCCTGCCGCTCTTCATCGCGAGCGCGCCCGGCGTGGTCTTCAACGGCGACCCGCCCTACTCGCTCTGGGAGCACCTGCCCGAGAGCGGGCGCATCCCGCCGCACCGCTCCGACGCCGGTTCGTTCCTGCTCGCCGAGTGTTTCGGCTGCAAGACCTTCACGCTGATTAAGGACGTGGACGGGCTCTACGACCGCGACCCGCGCGAGCACGCGGGCGCACAGCTCATCCGCGAGATAGACACCGACGAGCTGCGGCGGCGCGGGTTCGAGTCGCTCCCGTTCGAGCGCATCCTGATAGACCTTTTGGATAACGCGAGGCTCCTGCGGTCAATCCAGATCGTCAACGGCCGCCACCCCGAACGCATCGAAGCCGCGCTGGAGGGCGAGCATGTCGGCACCATCGTCCACGCCGGACACAAGGCGCGCGGTTAACGCGAACGGCAACCCGAGTCTTCGATACTACGCGCGCTTAGTCTCTCTGGTCGTCTGTGCTGCCGCCCTGCTCGCGGGCTGCCGGAGTGAGACCCTCGTGGGTATGCGGCCACAGACAATCACCGTCTCGGCCGCCTCCGACCTGACGCCTGCCTTTCAGGAGATAGGCAGACTGTTCGAGCAGCAGGGCGGCGGCACGAAAGTCATCTTCAACTTCGGCTCGACCGGCCAACTGGCACAGCAGATCGAGCAGGGCGCGCCCGTTGACCTCTTCGCCGCCGCCAACGTCTCCTTCATCGACGGCCTTGAGCAGAAGGGCCTCATCATCCCAGACACCAAAGCGCTCTACGCGCAGGGGCGCATCACGCTCTGGATGCGCGACGACAGCACGCTCAAACTCGAACGGGTCGAAGACCTCGCGCGGCCCGAGTTTAAAAAAGTCGCCATCGCCAACCCCGAGCACGCTCCCTACGGCGTGGCCGCGCGCGAGGCTTTGCAGACGGCGGGCGTGTGGGATGCGGTCGCGCAGAAGCTCGTCTACGGCGAGAACGTCAGCCAGACGTTGCAGTACGCAGAGAGCGGCAACGTGGACGTGGCGATTGTTGCGCTCTCGCTCAGCACGCAGAGCAAGGGTCGCTGGATGCTGATACCAGCCGAGATGCACAAGCCGCTCAATCAAGCATTAGCCGTCATCAAAGGGACGAAGCATGAGCAGGAGGCGCGACGCTTCGCCGCCTTCGTCAACTCCGCCGGAGGGCGCGCCGTGATGCGCCAGTACGGCTTCGTGCTGCCGGGCGAGGAGCCCGTGAAATGAACTGGTCGGCGCTACAGCTCTCGATGCAGGTGACGGCCGTCGCGACCGCCGCGCTCTTCGTCGTCGGGCTCGCGCTCGGGGTGCTGCTCGGGCGCTACAAGTTCCGCGGGCAGATCATCGTCGAGACAATCATCTTCCTGCCGCTGGTGCTGCCGCCGAGCGTCCTCGGGTATTTTCTCCTTCTGGCTCTGGGGCGCGGGAGCCCTGTGGTCGAGTGGTTTCACGTTCAGATAGTCTTCACGTGGCCGGCGGCGGCCATCGCTTCGGCGATTGTCGGGTTGCCTTTGATGGTGCAGGCGTCAAGGGCGGCCGTGGCCGGCGTCGATCCCGTTTTGGAGAACGCAGCGCGGACGCTCGGGTCGTCTGAGTGGGAGATACTGTGGCGTGTGACGCTGCCGCTGGCGCGGCGCGGCGTGGTCGCGGGGCTCATCCTGGGCTCGGCGCGTGCGCTCGGTGAGTTCGGCGCGACGCTGATGGTGGCGGGCAACATTCCGGGCCGGACGCAGACGTTGCCGCTCGCCGTCTACGACGCTGTGCAGTCGCGCCGTTACGAGGAGGCGAACGTGATGCTGCTGGTCTTGACGAGCCTCGCCTTCGCCGGCCTGTGGTGCGTGCGGCGCTTGGAGCAGCCCGCGTACCGGCGACGCGCCGACGCGCGTTAGAGCGACAGTGTGATGGAAGCGCCCGGCCTCAAGATAGATTTCGAGAAACGTCTGGCGACCTTCAACCTGCGCGTGCGGTTGGAGGTCGGCGCGGAGATACTCGTGCTCTTTGGCCCTTCGGGCGCGGGCAAGACGCAGACGCTCAACGCCATCGCGGGACTGACGACGCCCGACTCCGGCGAAATCCTGCTCGGCGGCTCGCCCTTCTTCCGCTCCGGGAACAACGGTCACGCCTTCAACCTCCCGCCGCGCAAGCGGCGCGTCGGCTACGTCTTCCAGCAGTACGCACTCTTCCCGCACCTGACGGCGCTTGAGAACGTGGCCTACGCGCTGTGGCGGCAGCCCGGGGCGCGCGAGCGAGCCGAAGGGTTGCTGGAACGGATGCACCTCGCGCAGTTGGCGAACCGTTACCCGCACGAGTTGTCGGGCGGACAGCAGCAGCGCGTCGGCATCGCGCGCGCGCTGGCGATGAAGCCGCGCGTGCTGCTCATGGACGAGCCCTTCTCCGCGCTCGACAGCCCGACGCGCCAGCGTCTGCATCAGGACCTGATTGCTCTGCAACAGGAGGAGCGTTTGACGGTCGTCTACGTCACGCACAACCTCGCCGACGCCTTTGCCGTCGGCCACCGCCTGGCCATCATGCGCGAGGGAAGCATCGAGCAGGTCGGCGTGCCCGAAGACGTGCGACGCAACCCCGCGAACCCGCTCGTCCTCGCCGCGCTCGGGATATCCGAAGTGAATTAACCACCGCAGACACAGAGGCACGGCTTTGAAGCGATAAGTCTTCAAAGCCGTGCCTCTGTGTCTGCGGTGGTTAATTGTTTTCTTTAAAAGTTCATCTTCAAGCCGAACTGTATGACGCGCGGGTCGCCGGCCGAGGTGATAGTGCCGAAGGCTGGGTTGCCGAGGACGCCGTTCGGGTTGTTGAGCGGCGGCGTGTTCGTCAGGTTGAAGACCTCCGCGCGGAACTCGACGTTGCGGAGTTCGTCGAGGCGCGTGCGCTTGATGAAGGCGACGTTGACCGTGCGGTAGCCGGGGCCGCGCACGGGGTTGCGCGAACTGTTGCCGAGCGTGAATTGCGGCGCGACGACGAAGGCAGAGGTGTCGAACCAGCGCGCAGTCGTCTGCTCTTCGCTCGACAGACGCGGGTCGCGGGCGAGGTTCGGCCGCTGCGTCCCGAAGCCCGCGAACGCGTTGAAGTTCGTTACCTGCGTGACGGGAAAGGTTATCCCCGATTGCATCTGCGCGAGCCCGGTCACGCTCCACCCGCCGAGCAGCTTGTCGGTCAGACCGTTCGCGCCGAAGAAGCGACCCTTGCCGATTGGCAGCTCGTAGGTGAAGCTCGTGACGAAGACGTTAGGGATGTCGCCCGTGGACACGTCGCGCTCAAGCGCGCGGTTGAAGCTATCGGCGACGGGGAAGTTTGCCACGGGGCCGGTCTGAATCGAGGCGTCGAAGACCGAACCGGCGTCATCTATCAAACGACTCCGCGTGTAGGAGACGAGGTAGGCGAGACCGCGCGCGAGACGCTGTTCGAGCTTCGCTTGCAGGCTGTTGTAGTTCGTGTTGCCGACGTTGTTGCGGTAGAGCGAGACGGTCGTAAAGCGCGGGTATGGCCTGAGCAGTTGTGCGCGCGTGATAGTCGGGTCGCCCAAACTCGACGAACGCGGGATCTGTCCGAAGAACGGGTTCGGCACCTGTTGAAGCAAGGCGCTCCCGAGCCTCAGTTGCTCGGCCGTCAGCTGGTTGATGTTTGTGTCAGGGATGCCGACGTGCGTGATCTTCGACCCGGCGTAAGCCACCTCGACCACCAGGTCGCGCGTCAGCTCGCGTTGGAGCGCGACGTTCCACTGCTGCACGTAGCCGGAGCCGAGGTCGCGGTCAACGGCGAAGACGCCCTGCCCGAGCCCCGCGTCCGCGTCGAGCGCGGCGGGCTGCACGTTCGGCCCCGCGGAGAGCACGAAGGCAGGGTTGACGCCGTCGAGCGAGCGCTGCGTGGCGGTCTGGATGAAGGGGAACTGCGGGACTGTAAACGGCGTCGTGATGCCCGCCTGCTCCTGCCAGACGACGGCGTAACCGGCGCGCGCGACCGTCCGCTCCGTCAGGCGGAATGCCATGCCGAGGCGCGGCGCGAAGTTGAGCTTGTGAAGCTGCCGCGCCGTGTCGGGGTAGCCGTTCACGCCGAGGTAGTCGAGCTGCTGCGTCTGTAGGTTGAAGATCGCGCCCTGATTGTTCACCTCCGTCGAGGGGAAGTTGAGCGTGTAGCGTAGGCCGAGGTTGAGCGTGAGCCGCCGCGCCGCCTGCCAGTCGTCCTGAAGGAAGAGTTCGAGTATGCGCGCGCGGGGGCGAATCACGTCCCGCTGCAAGTCGAGCGAGAAGGTCTGCACCTGCCCCAGCAGGAAACTCGCGAAGGCGTTGCCGCCTGAGTTGGCCGCGGTGCCCGGCGTCTGCGCGCTGTTAGTGGATTGAGCGGTGAAGTTGAAGACGCCGGTCGGCTGCGGCGGCTGCAACACGCTCAGGCGTTCGAGCCGGAAGTCACCGCCGAGCTTGAGCGAGTGGCGCCCGTGCTGCACGTTCAAAGAGTCGAAGACTTGCGTCACGTCGGTGCTGAACTGCGTGTTGGTGTTGGCGCTCGGGCCGAGCTGCTGGAAGCCCGCGACGTTGAAGGTCGGCAGCGTCTCGCGGAAGGCGGCGGTGTCGGGGATACCGCGGACGTTGACGCTCTGGCCCGAGGACCGGGCCGTCTGCGCGCTCCGGTCAATCGAGCGGCGCGTGTGGCCGAAGCGCAGCTCGTTAACAACTCGCGGCGAGAAGACGCGGACGTAGTTGCCGACGAACTGGTGCGCGCGCGTCTCTTCGAGCCCGAGCGTTCCCGAGGTCACGAGGCCGCTGCCGTCGGGCAGAGGCGTCACCGGGTCGAACGTCTGCGTGAAGAAGGAATAGCGGCCGAAGAGGTGACCGCGCTCCCCGAAGCGTTGGTCGAGACGCACGTCGAACTGGTCTTGATTCAACCTCTCGTTGGCGACGCGGCGGTAGTTGTTGGCCGTCCCCGAAAGGTTCGGCAGCGGGTAGCGTTCGAGGAGTTGTAAGGCGACGGGGTCTATGCGCGCGGCCGGAATCCGGTTGCCCGCGAAGGCTTCGCGCCGGAAGCCGCCGCCCGCGAGCGGTGCGGTCGTCGAAGGGTCGTAGACGGTCTGCGTGAAGATGCCCTGCCGCTGCGCTGATGTAGGGACGGTGGAGAAGACCGTGCGCCCGATGAGTTGCCGAGTCCCTTGAAAGTCGCCGAAGAAGAACGTGCGGTCTTGTCTGAGCGGGCCACCGGCGACGAAGCCGTACTGGTTGCGGCGGAAGACGGGCTTGCGCGGGTTGTCGGCCGTCCGCGGCGCGAAGAGGTTGCGCGCGTTGAGCGCCTCGTTGCGCAGGAAGTAGAAGAGGCTGCCGCGGAACTCGTTCGTGCCCGACTTCGTCGAAAGGTTGACGACGCCGCCGTTGAAGCGGCCGAACTCGGCCGGCGGCGAGTTAATCTCGACCTTGAACTCCTGCACGGCGTCCACGATGGGAAAGAAAGCGACCTGCCCCGGCTCCGGTTGCAACGCGGAGATGCCGTCGTAGAGGTACTCGTTGACGCGCGGGCGCCCGCCGCCGATGCGCGGGAGCGAGGGGACGCCGCTCGTCGCGGGCGGCGGCTGCGCCACACCGGGCACGAGCGTGACGAGCGAGAAGAAGTTGCGCCCGTCGAGCGGCAGCTCCGTAATGCGCCGGTTCGTGATGACCTGACCGAGGCTGCCCGACTCCGTCCGCAGCAGCGAAGCGTCCGCGCGCACCGTCACAGATTCCTCAACGTCGCCGACCGTAAGCTCGACATCGACGCGCACGCGCTCGCCGACGTTGAGCTTCAAGCCCTCCCGACGCAGGCGTCGAAAACCACGCGCTTCTACCGACAGGACGTAGACGCCGGGCTTCAGGTTAGTCGCCGTGTAGACGCCGTCGTCCGCGGTCTTGACGGACGTGGGTGCGTTGGTGCCGACCTCGTTGAGCGTGACGGCCGCGCCCGCGACGCTGGCGCCGCTCGCGTCGTTGACGGTGCCGGTCACTTCCGACTGGCCCGCCTGCGCGAAAGAGGTCTGCGGAAGAAGTGTCAGAGCGGCGCAGAGCAGCAGGAGTTGGATGAGGTGAGAAGGGGCAGACCGAAACAGCCGAATCTTCATGGGTGCTCCTTTCCGAGCGGGGAAGACTTTTGGCTCGGAGCCGATTCAGTTGTTGTTGGAGGGCGCCCGCCTCAACCGCGAATCACCATGACTTCGGTCGCTTTGATGAGGACATAGACTATGACGCCCTTGCTGAGACCCAGACTCTCGGCCGCGTCACTCGTGATGATGGAAGTGATGGTCTGCCCGGACACGTCAACCGTGACTTGCACGAGCAGTCCCTCGCGGCGAACTTCCGTGACGCGACCGCGCAGCTTGTTGCGCCCCGAGATCGCGTTCAGGCTCACGGACTTCGGTTGCGACTGTCGTTGCTTCGCTGTCGTCGTCGCGCCGCCCGTCAGTCGCTCGACCTCCTCGCGCGGGATACGGTGGTGTCCGCCCGCCGTCTTGACCGAGCGAATCTTGCCCTTATAAATCCACTGCTTGAGGGTCGGATAGCTCACGCCGACCAGTTCCGCCGCCTCCGCGAGCCTGAGAAGTTCAGCCATCGTTTCTATACGCTTCCCTTCAGAAGAGTCAATACTTTCTACGCGGAAGTATATGGTTCGATACGAATTTTGTCATAGGAGTTAACCATAGAGATACAGAGACACAGCTTTAAGCTGTATCAATCTTCATCATCACACCGACTAAGTGCCCGCCGCCGAAGGCTCACGCAGGAAAGAGGCATCGCCCGCCTCGTCCTCATCCACACTCTTTTTGGCGTAACTCAACTCCGCCCCGCCCGAGATGATGTGATCCACGCCGGTCGTGAACGTCGCCTCTGCGGCGATGAATAAGCAGAGGCGGCCGACCTCCTCGGCCGTCCCCATCCTTTCCACAGGTTGCGCCGCACGGCCCTCTGCCAGCGCGCGCTCCGGGTCGGGCGCGGCGTCCGCCGCCTCCTGCCACAGCGGCGTGAAGATGTTGCCCGGCGAGACCGAGTTGACACGCACGCCGTTCGCCGCCTCGTCTAACGCCAGCGCCTTCGTGAAGGCCGTCACCGCGCCCTTCGTCGCGACATAGGTCGTCGCGTGATGCTGGCCGATCTGTGCGACGAGGCTCGATATGTTGATGACGTTGCCGCGCGTCCGGCGCAGGTGCGGGAGCGCCGCCCTGCATGCCGTGAAGACGCTGACGAGGTTCAATTCAAGGAGTGAGCGGAACTCTTCGACGGGGAAGTCGTCGATGGGCTTGTGCGGCGGGTGCCAGCCGGCGTTGTTGTTCAGGCAGTCGAGGCGGACGAAGCGTTCGACCGTCTTCTCGACCAGCCTGCGCACATCATCTTCCTTCCTCACATCGCAGTAGACGAAGAGCGCTTCGCCGTGCCCTTCGGCGCGCGACTTCTTGCAGGTCGCGCGCGGCGGCGGCGCCCTCTTCCTCGTCGTTACAGCAGACGACGACCTTCGCGCCCGCGCGGACGAACTCCCGTGCGCAGCCCTTGCCGATGCCGCTGCTGCCGCCGGTGACGATCACGACCTTGTCGGCGTACCGAGCCCCCTTCATCCAAGCCCTCCGTTCGTGTGCCGCAAATCAGTTGAGAAGAGTTTAAAGAACCCCAGCCCCGTTGCTAACCCTTCGAGCCGCGAACTGCTTCGCGGGCGCGGGGTTGACTTGAGCAGGAGAGGTGTCGGAAAACTCTAAGGCGGAGGGAGCTTGAACAGAACGCTGATCGAATCTGGTGACGGATGCACGCGCCGAGATTTTCTCTCGGCGGCCGTAGCCGTCCCGCTGCTCTTCGTGCGTCGGCGCGCGTTCGACGTGGCCGACTTCGACCGCGCGCGCGTGCTGAAGGCGGCGCGGCGCTACCTCTCAGAGCGGCCCGTCACGGTCACCGCCTCGCACAGCCCGCGCAGCGCCGGAGGCCCGCACGACTTCTTCTCAGAGGGTGACTACTGGTGGCCCGACCCTTCGATGCCGAGCGGCCCCTACGTGCAGCGCGACGGCATGACCAATCCCGATAACTTCGTCGGGCACCGGCGCGCGCTGATGTGCCTGAGCGTGCAGGCGTCCGCGCTCGCCGCCGCTTGGAAGTTAACCGGGGAGAGGCGCTATGCACGGCACGCCGCGCAACATCTGCGCGCGTGGTTCCTCGAACTCTCGACGCGGATGAGCCCTCACCTCGAATACGCGCAGGCCATCCACGGCCGCACGAAGGGGCGCGGCATCGGCATCATCGACACGATCCACCTCGTCGAGGTCGCGCGCGCCGTCGGGGCGTTGGGGAGGTCAGGCGCGCTCACGCCGGCCGAGCTGAACGGCGTCAAGAGATGGTTCGCGGAATATCTTCAGTGGATGACAACGAGCAGGAACGGCATCGAGGAGCGTGAGGCGAAGAACAACCACGGCACCTGCTGGGTGATGCAGGTCGCGGCCTTCGCACATTTAACAGAGAACGGGGAACTGCTCGACTACTGCCGCGCGCGCTTCCGCGAGGTGCTCGTGCCGAACCAGTTGGCGGCGGACGGCAGCTTCCCCGAAGAGCTTCGGCGAACGAAGCCTTACGGCTACTCGCTCTTCAACCTCGAAGCGCTGGCGGCCATCTGTCAGATACTCTCGACGCCGCGGGACGATCTCTGGAAGTTCGAGCTGCCGGACGGGCGCGGGATGAGGAAGGCGCTCGAATACATGGCGCCGTTCATCCGTGACAAGAAGGCTTGGCCGCTCAAGCCTGACGTGATGTACGACGCCGAGTGGCCGATGCGGCAGTCGAGCCTCCTCTTCGCGGGGCTCGCATTCAAACGCCCCGACTACATAGAACTCTGGAAGCGCCTCCCGGCCGACTCAGACGTAGAGGAGGTCGTCAGGAACTTCTTCATCCGCCAGCCGGTGCTGTGGGTAGGGAAGCAGTAGACGGTGTCGTCGAAGGGCGGAAGCCCGACCGTGAGGGAGGGCGTAGGTCTCCCGTCAAACTCAAGCGGAGGGAGACAGACGCCCTCCCTCACGGTCGGGCTACTGCCACACGCGGATGCGCAAGGAGCAGGCAATGAAAGAAGTAACGGTCGCGCTCGTCACCGGCCCGGCTTACGACCTGTTCTACGAGCGCCTGCAAGGGTTCACGGAGGAGACCGGCGTCCGTGCGCTGAAGCTCCTTCAATACCTGACGGCGCCCGAGCAACAACTCTTTGAGGCGCGCTGCGGTTGCGTGCCCGTGCGGCGGTCTGTGATGAGGCAGGTACAGTCGGAGTCCGACGCGCCGACCCGCGCGCGGGCGCGCTCGTCAACGTCGTCGGCACCGTTAACGTCTTCGAGGCGGCCAGGGCTTCGGGCGGTCGTGTGAAGAGAATCGTCTACGCCAGCTCGGCCGCCGTCTACGGCACGAGCGAGGACGGCCGCGCCGTGTCGGAGCGCGACGAGCCGCAGCCCTCGACGCACTACGGCGTCTTCAAACGTGCCAACGAGGGCAACGCGCGCGTCTATCATCTCGAACACGGGCTTTCGAGTGTCGGCCTGCGGCCTTTGACGGTCTACGGCGTCGGGCGCGACTTCGGCCTCACCTCCGACCCGACGAAGGCGATGAAGGCGGCCGTGGTCGGACTTCCTTTTCGCATACGCTTCGGCGGGCGCACAGACTTTCAGTACGTGGCCGACACGGCCGACACGTTCATCCGCGCGGCCGTCTCGGAGTTGGAGGGCGCGCACGTCTTCAACCTGCACGGCGAGACGGTCGCGTTGGCCGACGTGGTCGAAGAGATAGAGCCCGCGCGGCCCGACGCACAAGGTCGCATCACCTTCGACGAAGCGCCGCTCGCCATCCCGTCCGAGTTCGACGACGCGGCCATCCGCGCCGCGCTCGGGCCGCTCCCGGCCACACCGCTCGCCGACGGCGTGCGCGCGACAATCGAACGCTTCGCACAGCTTCAAAGTGAAGGGCGACTGGATATCAGCGACCTTGAACAGTAAGGTCAGAACCGCCTGCGGTAGCGGGTGGCCCTTCGTTATACGAAGCCTTCGGGTTGACGTTCGACGAGTTCCAGCGCAGGCGGTTCGAGACCGCCGCGAGCTAAACGGGGGTTTGAGGATGAAAGTGGCGCAGTTCAGACTGAAGGGCACGCCCGAGCCGCGGCTCGGCGTGCTGTCGGGGGAGAGGCTGTTGGACGTGGCGGTACTCGCGCGCGCCGCGGAGGAGTCGGGCGGAGGGGCCGCGGCGTGGCTGCTCGAAGCCGACAGCACGGCGGATGTTATCTCGCGCGGCGACGAGGGGCTCGCAGAGTTGCGCGCGTTGGTCGATGAAGCCGGGCGTGGCGCAGTCGGAGGAGACCCGAGAGTCGCGCCACCGCAGGACGCAATCGAGTTTCTGCCCGCGGTCTTCCCTCGAAAGATTCTCGCCATCGGCCGCAACTACGTAGACCATGCCATCGAAGGTGGGGAGGCGCCGCCCGCCGCGCCGCTCATCTTCACGAAGCTGTCCAACTCTCTCAACGCGCACCACCAACCAGTAGTGCTGCACGCCATCAGCGCGCAGATTGATTACGAGGCGGAGCTGGCCGTCGTCATCGGGCGCAGGTGCCGCCGCGTGAGCGAGGCAGAGGCGCTCGCGCACGTCTTCGGCTATACGCTCATCAACGACGTGAGCGCGCGCGACCTACAGTTCGGCGACGGCCAGTGGGTGCGCGGCAAGGGGCTCGACGGCTTCGCGCCGCTCGGGCCCTTCATCACGACGCGCGACGAGGTGGCGGACGTTCAGTCGCTCAGAATCGAAGGGCGTTTGAACGGCGAGGTGATGCAGTCCTCGACCACGTCGAAGATGATCTTCGGCGTCGCACATCTCATCTCATACATCTCGCAGGGCATCACGCTGGAGCCGGGCGATGTCATTGCCACGGGCACGCCCGAGGGCGTCGGCATCTTCCGCCAGCCGCCGGTGTTGCTGAAAGACGGCGACGTGTTCGAGGTCGAAGTCGAAGGGCTCGGCACGCTCACCAACACCTTCGCCGCGCCGGAATCGTGAGATGAGGCGAAGAGACTTTCTCATCCTCCCGGCCGCGGGGCTGCTGGCGCGCGCGGGATTGGGGCAGACGAAAAACGTTGCGCGCGGCGAGTGGGGCGAGATGCGTCTGTGGTACAGGCAGCCCGCGGCGCAGTGGACGGAGGCTTTGCCCGTCGGGAACGGCCGTCTGGCCGCGATGGTCTTCGGCGGTGTCGAGTCGGAGCGGATTCAAATCAACGAGGAGACGGTCTGGGCCGGCGAGCGGCGCGACCGCACGAACCCCGCAGGCGCACGCGCCGTCCCCGAGGTGCGCCGCCTGCTCTTCGCGGGCAGGGTGAGAGAGGCCGAAGAACTGGCCGAGAAGAGCATCATCGCCGTGCCCAAACGCATGCCGCCTTACCAGCCGCTCGGCGACCTTCTGCTGACGTTCGCGGGCGGACGCGACGCGGGCGAGTACGTGAGAGAGTTGGACATCGACGCGGGCGTGGCGCGCGTCAGCTACAGACAGGGCGACGCGCGCTTCACGCGCGAGGTCTTCGCGTCGGCGGTCGATCAAGTCATTATCATCCGTCTGACTTGCGACCGACCCGGCCGCATCTCTTTTAAGGCGACGCTCGCGCGGGAACAGGATGCGAAGGCACATGTCATCGGCCCCGACCGCGTCATGCTGGAAGGCGAGGCCATCGCACGCGGCGACAAGCACGCACAGGAGCGCAAGGTCGGCGTCAGGTTCAACGGCCTGCTGAAAGTCGTCGCCGCAGGTGGGCGCACGCGCGCCGACGGCGACCACGTTTCTGTCGAAGGCGCGAACGCGGTGACGCTCCTCTTCGCCGCGGCTACGAACTTCAAACATCAAGACCCGGCGGCGCAGTGCGAGCAGTATCTCGTCGCCGCGCGTAAACCTTACGCGCGACTCTTAAGCTCACACGTCGCAGACCATCGCCGTCTCTTCCGGCGCGTCTCTTTCAAGCTCTCCGACCCGGCGCCCGACCTCCCGACGGACGAGCGTCTGAAGCGCGTGCAGGAAGGGGCGAGCGACACGGCGCTCGAAACGCTCTACTTTCAGTTCGGCCGCTACCTGCTGATGGCGTCCAGCCGTCCGGGCTCGCTCGCCGCGAACCTCCAGGGCAAGTGGAACGAGCAGCTTCAACCTTCGTGGGACAGCAAGTACACCATCAACATCAATACGGAGATGAACTACTGGCCGGTGGAGGTGACGAACCTCTCCGAGCTGCACGAACCGCTCTTCGACCTCATCGACAACGCGCGCGCGGACGGCCGCCGCGTCGCCCAAAAACTCTACGGCGCGCGCGGCTTCGTCATCCATCACAACACAGACCTCTGGGGTCATGCTGTCCCCATCGACGGCGTCGGCTCCGGCGTCTGGGCGATGGGCGGCGCTTGGCTGAGCCTGCACCTCTGGGAGCATTACGACTTCACGCGCAACCGACGCTTCCTCGCGCGCCGCGCGTACCCGACGTTGAAGGAGGCTGCCGAGTTTCTTCTCGACTACTTAGTCGAAGACGGCAAGGGGCATCTCGTCACGGGGCCTTCGCTCTCGCCCGAGAACAGGTACAGAACGGCCGACGGCGTCAACGCCAAGCTCTGCATGGGGCCGACGATGGACACCGAGATCGTGTACGCACTCTTCACACGCGTTGCAGAAGCGGGCCGTTTGCTCGGTGTGGACGCGGACTTCCGCGCGCGCGTCGAGGCCGCGCGCAGAAGGCTTCCGTCGCTCAAGATAGGAAAGCACGGGCAGCTTCAGGAATGGCTCGAAGACTACGACGAGCCCGACCCCGGCCACCGGCACATCTCGCACCTCTTCGCGCTGCACCCAGACAACCAGATCACTTTGCGGGGCACGCCCGACACGGCGCGCGCCGCGCGCGTCTCGCTCGAACGGCGTCTGCGCGCCGGGAGCGGCCACACGGGTTGGAGCCGCGCGTGGATCATCAACTTCTGGACGCGGCTTGAAGAGGGCGAGCTGGCGCACGAGAACATCAGGGCGCTGCTGGCCAAGTCAACGCTGCCGAACCTGCTCGACAACCACCCGCCGTTCCAGATTGACGGCAACTTCGGCGGCACAGCCGGCATGGCCGAGATGCTCCTGCAAAGCCACACAGGCGAGATAAGTCTGCTGCCCGCGCTCCCGCGCGCGTGGCACACCGGCTCGGTCAAGGGCCTTCGCGCGCGTGGCGGTGTCGAGGTTGATATCGAATGGGTGCGTGGACGCTTGACCGCGGTCGTGCTGCGGCCGTTCGTGAGCGGCGAGCACAAAGTAAGGTCGCCGCGCGGCCAAAGCGTCTCGAACGTCTCGGCGGGAGGGCGCAGGTTAAAGCTCTTACCCGCAGCAGACGGCGTCGTGCGTTTACAGTTGACGGCCGGCGTCCGTTACCGCGTCCGCTTCAGTTAAGAGCGGCGCATTTCTTCAAAGGGAGACGGCATTGAGACGAACAGCTTACGCACTGTTGCTCACGGCGCTACTCGTCGTCGTTTCAGGTGCGCAGATGAAGCCCGGCGGGAAGGACATCTACCGAGAGGGCTGGACGGACTTTAACAAGAACGGCCGGAAGGACGTTTACGAAGACTCGAAGGCGGAGACCGCGCGTCGCGTCGAAGACCTGCTTGCGCAGATGACGCTGGACGAGAAGACTTGTCAGACGGCGACGCTGTACGGCTACGCGCGCGTGCTGAAGGACGAGCTGCCGACGCCGGAGTGGAAGCAGCGAATCTGGAAGGACGGCATCGCCAACATCGACGAGCACCTCAACGGCTGGGGGCCGGAAGGGTCGAAGAGCGTCTACGCCACCGACATCCGCAAACACGTCTGGGCCATGAACGAGGTGCAGCGCTTCTTCGTCGAGGAGACGCGTCTCGGCATCCCCGTAGACTTCACCGACGAGGGCATCCGCGGCGTCGCTTTCTACACCGCCACGAGCTTCCCGGCGCAGCCCGGCGTCGGGAGCACGTGGGACAAGGAACTCGTCCGCGAGATCGGCCGCATTACGGGACGCGAGGCGCGCGCGCTCGGCTACACGAACGTCTACTCGCCCATCATGGACGTGGGGCGCGACCAGCGCTGGGGGCGCATGGAGGAGGTCTACGGCGAAGACCCGTACCTCGTCGCACGCCTCGGCGTCGAGCAGGTGAAGGGCTTGCAGGAGAACTTTCAGGTCGCCTCCACCGTCAAGCACTTCGCCGTCTACAGCAACAACAAGGGCGCGCGCGAGGGGCAGGCGCGCACCGACCCGCAGACCTCTCCGCGCGAGGTCGAGAACGTCTTCCTCCCGCCCTTCAGGGCGGCGATTAAAGAGGGCGGCGCGCTCGGCGTGATGAGCTCTTACAACGACTACGATTCGATACCGGTGACGGGAAGTCTCTACTGGCTGACCGAGCGCCTGCGGGGCGACTTCGGCTTCCGCGGCTACGTCGTCTCGGACAGCGCGGCCGTCGAGTACCTCTACAACAAGCACGCCGTGGCCGCCGACATGAAGGACGCCGTGCGGCAGTCAATCGAGGCGGGCCTCAACGTCAAGACCAACTTCACGCAGCCCGACGACTTCATCCTCCCTCTGCGTGAGTTGGTCAAAGAAGGCAAGGTCACGTTGAAGACGCTCGACGAACGCGTGCGCGACGTGCTGCGCGTCAAGTTCACCCTCGGCATCTTCGACCGCCCTTACATCGAAGACGCCGAGGCGACGGCCGCGCTCGTCAACTCGCCCGAACATCAACAGGTCGCACTGCGCGCCGCGCGCGAGTCGCTCGTGCTGCTCAAGAACGAGAAGAACGCACTGCCGCTCGACAAGAGGCTCCGCTCAATCGCCGTCGTCGGCCCGCTGGCAGACGACGACAGCAACACGAAGAACCGCTACGGCCCTTCGGGCGTGAAGGGCGTGACGGTGCTCGAAGGCATCAGGGTTAAGCTCGGCGGCGGCAAGGTTAATTACGCGAAGGGCTGCGAGGTCGTCGATGCGCGCTGGCCGGAGTCGGAGGTGCTGCCCGAGCCTTTGACGAAGGACGAGCAGAACGAAATCGACAAGGCGGTCGAGGCCGCGCGCGCATCGGACGTTGCGGTCATCGTGCTCGGCGACATCTCGCCGCGGACGGTGGGCGAGAGCGCCACGCGCACGAGTCTTGATTTGCCGGGCCGACAGCTTGATTTAGTGCAGGCCGTTCAAGCAGTCGGAAAACCCGTCGTCGTGGTGCTTATCAACGGGCGGCCTCTGAGCATCAACTGGGTGGACAGGTACGTGCCCGCCGTCGTCGAGGCGTGGTTCCCCGGCGCGCAGGGCGGCACGGCCATCGCCGACGTGCTCTTCGGCGACTACAACCCGGGCGGCAAGCTGACCGTCACGTTCCCGAAGTCTGCGGGGCAGATACCCTTCAACTTTCCCACGAAGCCGAACGCGCAGTGGGAGGGCGAGCGCTCGCGCGTCAACGGCGCGCTCTACCACTTCGGCCACGGACTGAGCTACACGACGTTCGCCTACACGAACCTGAAGATCAGTCCCGCGCGTCAGACCACACGCGGGGACGTGTCTGTCAGTCTCGACGTAAAGAACACAGGGGCGCGCGCGGGCGACGAGGTCGTGCAGCTCTACACGCGCGACCTCGTGAGCAGCGTCACGACCTACGAGAAGAACCTGCGCGGCTTCGAGCGGATTCACCTGAAACCTGGCGAGACGCGGACTTTGACCTTCACTTTGAAGCCCGAAGACCTCGCGCTGTGGAATCGCTCGATGCGCTTCGTCGTCGAGCCGGGCGCGTTCAAGGTGTTGGTCGGCTCGTCGTCTGAAGACATACGCCTGACGGGCGAGTTCGACATCATCCCGGCGGCGGGCGACAAATAGGCAAGCGTTCCGATAGAACATGAACAATGGTGAAGAGACTAACGGTTGACTCAAAACTGCGGCGCGGATACACGTTTGCCGTCGTTCTCATTCTTTCCCTCGCGGCGTCTTCGCTCGCGCGGCAGACCGGCGGCGATTTGCGGCGGACGGCGCTCAAGTCCCAGAGCCCTTCGGACGAGGTCGTGCGCCTCGACATCGACAGGGACGGGCGGCCCGACATCGTCGAGCGTTGGTGGAACGGCAAGCGTGTGCGCTGGCTCGACGAGAACGGCGACCTGTCGGCGACAGACACGCGCGGAGACCAGGTGGCCGACGTGCTACAGGTGGACAGGAACGGCGACGGCCTCTACGACGGCCCGCTCGACTTGAACGTCAAGTGGGCGGACAACGACGGCGACGGCCGCGCCGACCTGCAAGCCTTCGTCACGCAGCCGCCCGAGTGGGAAGAGGGCAAGTGGAACCCGAGCGAGTCGCACTGGATGGTCTTCGTCGATGTCGAGAAGGACGGTGTGCTCGGCCGGCTCGACTGGGAGAAGTTCGACCTCGGGCGTGACAACTGGGACTACAGCGGCGTCTCCAACTGGCGGCCCGACTACAACGGCAACGCCGTCTTCCTCAAAATCCACCGGCCGCCGCAGGCGCTCCCGGACCCGCGGCTCAACTGGGAGAACCCCTTCGCCTTCTACGACTACGACGGCGACGGCGCGAGCGAGATGGCGATGCGCTGGCTCGACCCCGGCTCGAACCAGCCGCCGGTCGAGCGAGGCGTGGCGACGCTCTCCGGTCTCCTCGGCGAAGCCTTCGTCACCTTCGACCTCGACAACGACTCGGGGCGCGGCAACGAGACCGACTACGACATGTCCCTGCGCGGCGCGGGCGGCCCCGGCGTCCCTTACAGGCAGTTCGCGCACAAGTACCCGGCGCTGCGCGGCAACACGAAGTTCGACCCGTGTTTCAAGTGGAACAACTGGCGGCGCCTCGACGAGCTGATGTACATGCCGCACGACAAGAGCTTCGACAACTTCTTCAGGGCCGGTTGGACGAGTCTCTACTTCGTCTTCGACGAGGACGACGACGACCATCGCTGGGAGCGCGTCGAGATGTACTACCCCGTCCACGGGTTCGGTGGGCCGGAGAGCGAGGTGGACATCTACTCGACGAAGCGTTGGCTGCGGAGCAACTACGCGGGGCAGGCGATGGCCGCCGAAGGGCAGCGCCCCGGCATCATGGGTCACCCGCAGGCCGACTCGCTCGGCGACCGCGGCGAGTGGGACAGGGACAACTCGGGCGGAGGCAAGCTCTACGTCGGTGTCTTCGACCGGAAGTTTCATCTGGCCGGCGCCGAGTCGGGCGCGTGGCTGGTGGACAAGAACGCGGAGTACCACGGCGGCATCAAGACCCCTTCGCCGAAGCCTCTGGCCCCGCGCGTCGAAGAGGTCTTGAAGTACACGGACACGGACGGCAACGGGTTCCTCGACACGGTCGAGTACGACTACGAGGGCGACCGCAAGGTTGACCTGAAAGTTTCGCTGCTCGACTACAAGACGGCCGCGCGGCCGCACCCGGACGCTTCTCCCCTCATTGACACGCAGCGGGAGGGATGGAAGGGCTTGCACGAGCAGTACAAGCGCGCCGCCGATCAGTCGTGGCAGGAGGCTTTGCAAGTCTACCGCGCGGCGTGGCGGCGTGGCCTAACCACGCCCGAGACCGACGCACTCTCATTCGCCTCGACCACGGGCGAGCGTCACGACCATGCCTATTGGCTCAAGGAGAAGTTGTTTCGCGGGATGCGCGCGCGCCTTCAGGAGGTCGCGCGTGCAGAGCCCGCGCGCTCGGCCGCGTACGAAGCGTTGGGGAAGGAGTTGACGCGGCTCTACTACCTCGGCCTCTTCGACGAGTACACGAAGCGCATCGCGGAAGTGCCGGGCAGTTGACGGGCGCAAAATGATTCTTGACTCATCGTTCCAGAAAGAGTATAAGAGTCGCCGAGGTTGAGGTAACGGGATGGCGAGGCACAAAGAGTTCGACCGGGACGAGGCGCTTCAGCGTGCGATGGAGGTCTTCTGGTCGCGCGGCTACGAGGCCGCGTCCGTCGGTGAACTCGTCAAGCAAATGGGCATCAACCGGCAGAGCCTCTACGACACTTTCGGGGACAAGCACACGCTCTACCTCGCGGCGCTCGACCGCTACCGCGAGGTGGAGGGGCGGAAGATGTTCGAGCTGCTGGAGCGGCCCGGCTCGGTCAAGCGCGCCCTGCGCCAGTTGTTCGAGGGCGTCGTCGAGTGCGCGCTCGGCGAAGGTGAGCGGCGCGGGTGCTTCGTGGGCAACGCCACGTCGGAGCTGGCCGGCCGCTGCCGCGCGACGGCCGAGAAGGCTTGCGGCAACATGGCCGTTGCGGAGGAGGCGCTCTATCGCGCGCTCCTGCGCGGCAAGCGCGCGGGAGAGATCGGCGGGGGGCGCGACCTGCGCGCCGTGGCGCGGTTTCTCTTCAGCAGTTTGCAGGGGCTCCAACTTATGTCGAAGGCGACGCGTGACCGCAAGACGCTCGAAGACGTGGTGCGCGTGACGCTCTCGGTTCTGGACTAAATTTTTTGCCGATTTCTGGAACAATCATTCCAGAATCAGAAAGGCTGAGAAGAGATGGCGGGCAAATTAGAAGGCAAGGTGGCGGTCGTCACCGGCGGGAACTCTGGGATAGGGCTGGCGACGGCGAAGGAGTTCGCGCGCGAGGGCGCGCGGGTCGTCATCACGGGGCGCGACGCGGGCACGCTCGCCGAGGCTGCGCGCGAGATAGGCGGCGGGGTGCTGGCGCTGCGCTCAGATGCTTCGAGCCTCGCAGACATCGACGAGCTGTTCGACGCCGTCGGGGAGAGATACGGTCGCGTGGATGTGCTCTTCGTCAACGCGGGCATCGCGCAGTTCGCGCCGCTCGAAGAGACGACCGAGGAGTTCTTCGACCGCACCATGGACATCAACTTCAAGGGCGCGTACTTCACTGTCAAGAAGGCTCTGCCGCTCCTCGCCGACGGCGCGTCGGTCATCCTCAACGCGTCGGTCGTCGCGCACGTCGGGTTCCCGAATTCGAGCGTCTACTCCGCGAGTAAGGCCGCGCTCCTCTCGCTCGTGCGGACGCTCTCGGCCGACCTGGCCGGGCGCGGGATACGCGTCAACGCGGTCAGCCCCGGGCCAATCGAGACGCCCATCTTCGGGCGGATGGGGCTCCCCGAAGAGGCGAAGCAGGGCTTCAGCGAGCAAGTGCCTTTGAAGCGTTTGGGTCGGCCGGAGGAGATTGCCAAAACGGTGCTCTTCCTCGCCAGTTCCGACTCGTCTTTCCTCGTGGGCACGGAGATCATCGCCGACGGCGGCGTCATCGGACTCAAGGTGCCGGACGCAGCCGTCATTCAGGAGCCGGCGTTGCGGGCCGAGGCGGCCTGAAGTCGGCCGGCCGAAAGAGTTTCTGAAAATCATATCGGAGGAAACTTATGTCAACGCTTTTCGAGCCGCTCAGAGTGGGGGACATCGAACTGGACAACCGCATCGTCATGGCGCCGATGACGCGCAGCCGCGCCGACGAACGCGGCGTGCAGCCCGCCTTCGTCGCCGAGTACTACCGCCAGCGCGCCTCGGCCGGGCTCATCATCACCGAGGCGACCAACGTCTCGCCGCTGGCGCGAGGGTACGTGCGCACGCCGGGCATCTACACGCCCGCGCAGGTCGAGGGTTGGCGGCCGGTCGCCGAGGCCGTCCACGCGCGCGGCGGGAAGGTCTTCATGCAGATATTCCACACGGGGCGCATCGCGCTTCCAGACTTCCTGCCCGACGGCGCGCAGCCGGTCGCACCAAGCGCGGTGCGCGCGAAGGGGCAGAACTACACCGACGAAGGGATGAAGGAGTTCGTGACCCCACGCGAACTCACGCGCGAGGAGATCGCCGAGACGGTCGTTGACTTCGCCTCGGCCGCCGCGAACGCCGTCGCGGCTGGCTTCGACGGCGTCGAGCTGCACGCGGCGAGCGGCTACCTCGTCCAACAATTCCTCTCGACCAACGTCAACCAACGTTCCGACATCTACGGCGGGTCAATCAGGAACCGCGCGCGGTTCCTCTTCGAGGTACTGGATGCGTTGAGGAGGGCCGTCGGCTCGGGCCGCGTCGGCGTGAAGCTCTCGCCGCGCATGCCCTTCAACGACATCGAGGAGAGCGACGCCGAAGAGCTTTACGCGTACATCCTCGAAAGGCTGAACGGTCGGGGGCTGGCCTACGTCCACGTCGGGGATTTTACCGGCGAGGGCTGGCACGCGAGGCTGCGGCCCGTCTACGGCGGCGTCTACTTCGCGGGCGCGGGGCTGTCGAAGGAGTCGGGCAAGGGGTTGTTGGCGAGCGGCCTCGCGGACGCCGTCGTCTACGGGACCAAGTTCATCTCCAACCCCGACCTGCCCCGGCGGTTCAAGCTCGGCGCCCCGCTCAACGAGCCCGACCAGACGACCTTCTACACGCCGGGCGAGCGCGGCTACACGGACTACCCGACGCTCGGGCAGCCGGCCCACGCGTCGGCTTGAGCGACTTGAAAATCAGGGGCGGCGGTGCCGGATTCGTCCGACCCCGCCGCCCTCTTTGCGTCTGGACGCACCACGGCGCCGCGGGTTAAAAAATATTTAGAAAAAAAAGATGCCGCGCGTGTCGATCTCGCCGCCCTTCGTTCGTCGTGTATATAGAGCGCGGATTTAAGGCGGGCTCGAAGCAAAAGACTAATAACGTTGAAGGAGAAAATCGAGATGAGAGTCATGGTGATTATCAAGGCGAACGCGGTTTCGGAGGCGGGCACCCTGCCGGGCGAGAAGATGCTGACCGAGATGGGGAAGTTCAACGAGGAGCTGGTAAAAGCGGGCGTGATGCTCGCCGGCGAGGGGCTGCACCCGAGTTCCAGGGGCAAGCGCGTCAGGTTCTCGGGCACACAGAAGACCGTGATCGACGGCCCCTTCGCAGAGACGAAGGAGCTGATCGCAGGCTTCTGGCTCTGGCAGGTGCGTTCGATGGAGGAGGCCGTCGAGTGGGTCAAGCGCATCCCGGCCCCCAACGAGGGCGACCCCGGCTACGACGAGGTGTCAGAGATAGAGCTGCGCCAGGTCTTCGAGGCCGAGGACTTCGGCGCCAACCTCACGCCCGAGCTGAAGGAGCAGGACGAGCGCCTGCGCGCGCAGTTGGAGGCGAACAAGAGTTAATCACGGAGACACAGAGGCACAGCTTTTAAATTGCATGAAGCCGTGCCTCTGTGTCTGCGGTGGTTACTGCTTAGAATGTTTGTGGCTGCAACCAACGACATACACCGCGCGGTCGAGGCGGTCTGGCGCATCGAGTCGGCGAAGCTCATCGCCGGCCTCGCGCGGGTCGTGCGCGACGTGGGGCTCGCAGAGGAGCTGGCGCAGGACGCGCTCGTCGTCGCGCTCGAACGTTGGCCCGAGTCGGGCGTCCCTGATAATCCGGGCGCCTGGCTCATGGCCACCGCAAAGAACCGCGCCATCGACCTCCTGCGCGGCAGGACGTTGCATGAGCAGAAGCACGCGCAACTCGGCCGCGAGTTGGAGGCATTGGAGCGAGCCATGCCGGACTTCGACTCGGCCCTCGACGACGAGATAGGGGACGACCTCCTCCGGCTCGTCTTCACGGCCTGCCACCCTCTGCTCTCGACGGAGGCGCGCGTCGCGCTCACGCTCCGCCTGCTCGGCGGCCTGACGACCGAGGAGATAGCGCGCGCGTTCCTCGTTCCGGAGCCGACCGTCGCCCAGCGCATTGTCCGCGCCAAGCGCACGCTCACAGAGGCGCGCGTCCCCTTCGAGGTGCCGCGCGGCGCCGAGCTGGCCGCGCGTCTCTCGTCGGTGCTCGAAGTCGTCTACCTCATCTTCAACGAGGGCTACACGGCGACGGCCGGCAGCGATTGGGTGCGCCCCGCGCTCTGCGAAGAGGCCCTCCGTTTGGGTCGCATCCTCGCGGAGCTGGCGCCGCGGGAAGGGGAAGTCCACGGCCTCGTGGCGCTGTTGGAGATTCAGGCGTCGCGCCTGCGCGCGCGCGTCGGCCCGTCGGGCGAGCCGGTTCTGTTACTCGACCAGAATCGTGCGCGCTGGGACTGGCTCCTCATCCGACGCGGACTCGCGGCGCTCGCGCGGGCCGAAAGTCTGGGCGGCCCGCTCGGCCCATACACGCTTCAGGCCGCGATTGCCGCCTGCCACGCTCGCGCCCGTACGGCCGAAAAGACAGACTGGACGCGCATCGCCGCCCTCTATGACGCGCTCGCCCAACTCTCGCCGTCGCCCGTCGTGGAGTTGAACCGCGCGGTCGCGGTCGCGATGGCGTTCGGCCCCGCGGCCGGCCTCGAACTCGTCGAAGGTTTGACGGAGGAGCCGGCGCTCAAGGGCTATCATCTTCTGTCGAGCGTGCGCGGCGACCTCCTCGCACGGCTCGGGCGCGTCGATGAGGCGCGCGCCGAGTTCGAGCGCGCGGCCGAACTCACGCGCAACACGCGCGAGCGCGAACTGCTCCTCGCCCGCGCTCGCGCGCTCTCAGAACCTTAGTCCTCACCCAGACACACGTTCGATCAGAACCGAGTCGCCGAACTCGTGCGTCAGGTAGCCGCGCGCGTCCAGCTCGGCCGTCGTGCGCAGGAGCGTCTCGTCGTCGAGGAAGGCGCGCAGCAGTTCGTAGTGGCTCGTGCCGCGCTCGTGCGTGCCCGAGAGAATCGCATCCACCACGCGCAGGCGGCTCTGCGGCCCGAGGCGCTGCGTCGCCACGCCTTCGCCCGCGCGCAGAGTGCCGTCCGCGGTCGCCGCGTGTTCGAGCGCGCGGACGACCGTCGTGCCGACCGCGACGACGCGCCCGCCGCGAGCCTTCGCGCGTCTGACGGCCTCGGCCGTCGCCTCGGGGATGCGGTAGGGCTCGTCGAAAGGAAGTAGCCGGTCAAGCTCTTCGTCGCCCGTGGATGAGACGCCTGCGGCGTGTGTGATCGTCTCGAACTCGACGCCGCGCGCGCGCATCGCGGCGAGCGCGCGCCAGTCGAGCGCGAAGCCGGCCGACGGCGGCTCGAAGGCGACGGGCGGGCCCGCGATGCGCGTCCAAACGTCCCAGAGCGCGAGCGGTTCGTGCATGTGTGCGTACTGTATGGGCCGCCCGTGGCGCGCGAGCCCCGCCCACACTTCGTCCGGCGAGCCTTCGAAGAGAAGCGAGACTAGTCGCGCGTGGCCGAGTGTCCGCTCGACGGTTGCGCGCAAGGGGCCGAGGATGAGCCGGTCGCCGTCCAGGAGCGCGGGCGGGGCCACGCGGTCTTCGGTGCGCGTACGGAAGTCGCCCTCGCCGAAGACGACGGCGCTGAAGCGGTTCACGTCTTCCGGTTGAAGCGAAGGGCGGCCCGCCAGTCGTACCTCGACGGGCGCACCCGTGCGGCCGTGGACACCGCGCAGGCTTGCGGGGAGCGTCGCCGCGTCGTTGGCGACGACGAGATCGCCGGGGCGCAGGAACTCGACGAAGGCCGAGCGCGGCACGTGGCCGATACGTCGGCCCGCGTCAACGACGAGAAGCTTGGCGTCCGGCGGGCGTTGCGTCGGTCGGGTCGCGGCGTTCATACGGTCGCTCCTTCCAACTCCTGAACTGATTTAACCGACAGCGCAGCGGCGATGGCGTCGGCGAGTTCGCGTGCGGCTTGCTCGGGTCGCTTCAGAGTAGAAGGGTCTGCGTCGGGGATGGCCGCCGCGTGCATCGGCGTGTCCATGTCGCCGGGGTCGAGCGAGAGGAAGCGTACGCCGTCCGACGCGTGCTCCTCGCCCCAGACGCGGCTCAGTTGGTGCAGCGCGGCCTTGCTCGCACCGTAAGCGCCCCACCCCGTGTATGCGTTGACGGCCGCGTCGCTTGAGATGTTGAGCACGACCGCGCCGCGCCCCTCGCGCGCGGAGGCCGCCAGCGCCCCCATCAGAGCCTTCGTCAGCCGGAACGGCCCGAGCACGTTCGTCGCGAACGCACGCTCAAGGTCTTCGCACTCCGTGTCGGAGAGCATCGCCAGCGGCACCGGCCCCAAATCCGACGCGTTGTTGACCAGCACGTCGAGCCCGCCCAACTCGCCGACGACCTGCAAGGCGACGGGATAGACATCATCCTTCGAGGCGACATCGCCGACGATGCCGTGCGCGCCCACGTTCTCGCGCGCTACGCTCGCGACCCGCTCGCGCGTACGCGCGACGAAGGCGACGCGCGCGCCGCGCCCCAGCAGCTCACGCACGAGCGCGAGCCCCAGTCCCGACGTGCCGCCGGTGATGGCGACCCGCAGGCCGTCGAAAGTCTTGTCCCCGCCTGATGTTTGCGACGTGAAGTCGGAAGAGATACTCATTGCAGCTACCGTCCTTTCTAAAGAAAAGCCTTTACTAAGGCGGAGGGTAGCACGGAGGCTTGACTTTGTAAAGTAGATTCTTTAGAAAGGTCGCATGACCAGCGAGACGCGCCAGACGGGCGAGCGCAAGACGCGCCGCGCCATCGTCAAGCTCCTGAAGACCGAAGGCCCGCTCGGCTCGGCGCAGCTTGCCGAGCGGCTGGGGCTGACCACGATGGCCGTGCGGCTCCACCTCTACGCGTTGCAGGGCGAAGGGCTGGTGGCGGCGGAAGACCGCCCCGTGCCCGTCGGCCGCCCGGCCAAATCCTGGCGTCTCACGCGCGAGGCCGACCGGCATTTTCCCGAAGCCTACGCCGAGCTGAGCGTCGCCCTCATCGACGCCATGCAGGAGACCTTCGGGCCCGAGGGGTTGAACCGCGTGCTCGTCTCGCGCTGCGCGCGGCAGCAAGCGGAATACGCGAAGCGCATACGACCGGCCGACTCTCTGGAGAAGAGATTGAAAGCCCTGGCGCAAGTCCGCACCGAGGAGGGTTACATGGCCGAGGTCAGGGCGGAGGAGGAGGGCGGCGGCTTTCTGCTCGTCGAGAACCACTGCCCCATCTGCGCCGCGGCGAACGCATGTCAGGGGTTCTGCTCGACGGAGCTTGACCTGTTCCGCACGGTGCTCGGCTCAGGCGTCGAGGTCGAGCGCGTCGAGCACATCGTCTCGGGCGACCAACGCTGCGCCTACCGCGTTCGGCCCAAAACACGAGCCCGTAAAAAATGAAGACCTCCGAAGTCGCGCGCCTGCGGCTTACAAATCAGGGCATCGGGCTCAGCCGTTTTAAGAGTCCGGCGGACGTGGTGCGCTGGTTCGGCGCCGTGCAGGCGCAGGACTATCTCGGTTCGCTGTGGGCGTTGGGGCTGCGCCTGCGTGGGGCGAACGAAGTGTTGGTCGAGCGCGCCGTGGCCGAGCGTTCAATCGTTCGCACGTGGCCTATGCGGGGCACGCTCCACTTCGTGGCGGCCGAGGACGTGCGCTGGATGTTGGGTCTGCTGGGCGCGCGCACCGTCGCGCGCGCGGCGGGCAGGTACAGGCAGCTCGGGCTGGACGAAGCGACGTTCGCCAAGAGCAGGCGTGTGCTTGAGCGCGCCCTGCGCGGTCGTCAACTGACTCGCACTGAGCTGGCCGCCGCGCTGGGACGGCAGGGGATTGCCACGGACGGCCAGCGGCTCATACATCTTCTGAACAGGTCTGCGTTGGAGGGACTGACCTGCTACGCTTCGAGGCGCGGCAAGCTGTTCACGTTCGCGCTCCTCGACGAGTGGGTGCCTTTAAACAGGAGCCTGACGCGCGAAGAGGCGCTGGCGGAGATGGCCGCGCGTTACTTCAGAAGCCACGGCCCTGCGACGTTGCAGGACTTCGTCTGGTGGTCGAGTTTGACGACGGCAGACGCGCGGGCGGGACTTGAGATGATAAGGCCGCGCCTGCTGTGTGAGGTTATCGACGGCCAGACCTTCTGGCTCACTTCCTCGACGCCGGCCGTCGGAGAAGGGAAGTCGGCCGCACACCTGCTGCCGGCCTTCGACGAATACACGGTCGCTTATAAAGACCGCGGCGCCGTCCTCCACTCTTCACACACGCGACTACCGAACGCCGCGGGCGCCGTCCTCGGGCCGACGGTCATTCTCGAAGGTCAAGCCGTCGGCACGTGGAAGCGCACGCTAAAAAAGGAATCGGTGTTGATTGAGATGAGCCTGTGGAAGACGCTCAAGAGGGACGAACGGTCTGCGCTCGATGCGGCCGCGCAAAGGTACGGTGAGTTTGTGGGTCTGCCGGCGGTCGTCGCGTAAAGCTACAATCGTGACATGATGCCGGGTTGGGATACGGAGGTCACTTAAATGTCGAGAGAGGATTTGCGTCTGGAAGAGGCCGTAGCGATTCTTGAGCGGACACCGGCGACCGTCGGCGCGCTCGTGGACGGCTTGCCCGAAAACTTTGTGCGCGCGACGGAGGGTGAGGGCACTTGGTCGCCGTACGACGTGGTCGGGCACCTCGTCAACGGCGAGCGTACCGATTGGATGGAGCGCGCACGGCACATTCTCTCCGGCGACCCGCGCCCGTTCACGCCCTTCAATCGCACGGCGCAGTTCACGGAGAGCGCGGGGAAGAGTCTCGCGGAGCTTCTTAAGACCTTTGCCGAACTCCGCGGCCGTAACCTCGCCGAGTTGCGCGAACTTAAACTCGATGTGGGTGACCTCATACGGACGGGGCGACATCCCGACTTCGGCGAGGTCACGCTCGGGCAGTTGCTCGCGGCGTGGGTCGTTCACGACCTCGACCACGTGGCGCAGATCGCGCGGACGATGGCGAAGGTCTACGCAGAAGCGGTCGGGCCGTGGGCGGTATATCTTTCAATCCTGCGCGACCGGCAGCATTAGCCTTTAGCGTCTCCCTCACTTCTGCTCGATGCGCTTGAGCGCGGCCGTCGCGTTCGTGTTCTGCGGGTTCAACTCAAGCGACCTCCTGTAATTCTTGACCGCCAGCTCGCGCTCGCCCGCGGCGAGGTATGCTTCGGCGAGGCTGTCGTAAGTGTTGAAGCCCTGCGGGTACATCTCGACGTTGAGCTTGAAGATTTCGACGGCATCTTTGGGACGACCCGTAAAGAGCAGTTCGTAGCCGAGCGCGTTCAACTCTAACTCGGCGAAGTCATACCTGTCGGGCAGACTCTTGCGCAGCTCGCGGTACTGTGCGACGGCCGCCTCGACGCCGCGCTCCCTGATGGTTCGCCGGAGCGGGGTGTTGATGGAGTTGGCGCGCGGATTCTTGAACCAGTCGAGTGTCCTGCGCAGGCGGTCTTCGTGGTTGCGCGTGACGAAGTGGTCGTCGCGCGCGTAGACGAACAGCTCGTAGAGGTTGCCGGCCTCCTCCAGCTTCCGCGCCAGCCCCAGCGCCTGTGTGGGCGAGACGGCTGGGTCGGCGCCGCCCTGGAAGATGAGCAGAGGCACGGTGAGCTTGTCGGCCCAACGCACCGCCGAACGCTCTTCCATGTTCTGTTCGCGCCTCGCCTCGCCGCCCGCCCAGTTCGACTGGATGAGGTTGCGGATGCCCGGGTTCTCCTGGAAGCTGAGCCACATGTCTGTGGGCGCGCCGACGACCGCCGCCGCGCGGACGGGTGCGCCGCGCCTTATGGCCTGCAAGGTCATCTGCGCGCCGCGCGAGAAGCCGAACATGAAGACGCGCTCCATGTCCACGTAGCCGAGCGAGCGCGCGAGGGGGAAGAGGTTGAGCACATCGTTCGTGTCCGCGCCGCCGACCTCGTCCTTGCCCTCGCCGCCGTCATAGCCGCGGTACTGCGAGGCGAGCACGACGAACCCTTCGGAGGCGAGGCGGTGCATCTCGTAAAAGTGCAGGTAGTTCGCGGCCGTGATGATCGTGTCGTCGCCCGCGCCGCCGCGGTTCCAGATGACGGCCGGGAGTTTCTTACCCGACACGTCCTTCGGCTTGTAGATGAAGCCAGAGATTTTGAGCCCGTCGCTCATGTACTTGATCTTGAGCAGTTCGAGGTCGGGCGAGTTACGCACGCGCTCGACGCTGTCGCGCCCGTAGAGCTGTTTGAACCTGTCGGGCACCTGCTCGAACGTGGGCAGCTCGAACCGCGTCTGTTCGATGATTTTGCCGTTCTCCTTCTCACCCTGTGCGAGCGTCGCCGACGGCAGCAGCAGCGCGAGACTCAAAAACGTGGACGCGAGCAAGAGACTCTTCAAACGCATCTTCACATGACTCCTCGTCGAGATGATTTCCAGACCGGCCGCGGGGGAGGGCGTGCGTCCGCGGGGAAGTGAGGGACGGTAAGCCTGACGTTCACCCCTCCGCCTTCACGCCTTCGCACGCCCCGCCGCGCGGCCGGGAAGTGTGTTGAGGATGATGCGTGCACGGAGGCCCGCGGGTCTTTCAAGGGCTGTGAAATCTTGTAAAAGTTTGTGAAATCGCTTAGAAGTGTCTCGGTCTCCCGGCCGTGTGGGCAGTCAGCAGGAAGTTTTCAACATGGAGCAGACGACCGACAGAGTCTACGAGTTCGGCCCCTTTCATCTACACCCTTTGCGGCGCGTGCTGTTGCGCGACGGGTGCCCGGTGGCTCTGACCGCGAAGGTCTTCGACACCCTCCTCGTCTTCGTCGAGCGCCGCGGGCGCGTGCTGCACAAGGACGAGCTGATGGCGGCGCTCTGGCCCGACACGGCGGTCGAGGAGAACAACCTGACGCAGCACGTCTCGATGCTGCGCAAGGCGCTCGGTGAGCGCGCCGACGGGCGGCGCTATGTCGTGACCGTGCCCGGTCGCGGCTACAGCTTCGTCGAGCCGGTGCGCGAGGTCGCCGCGGCCGTCTGCGAGGAGCGCCCCGCGGGGCGGCGTGAGGAGATCGCACTGGCGGAGACGGCGGCCATCACCGTCGGCGCGGCGAGTCTGCCGAGGGTGTCTTTGGCGCTCGCAGTGTGTTTGGCGGTGGTCGCCACGGCCGCCGCCGCATACCTTTGGGCGGGGCGCGGGGAGTCGGGACAACAAGGTCAGGTGGCGCGGACGCCGCCGGCAGAGATGCGTCGCACACGCCCACACACGACCGAGGTCTTTGAGGCGCGCGAGGCTTATCTGCGCGGGCGCTACTTCTGGAACAAGCGCAACCCGGAGGGCGTCGCGAAGAGCGTCGAGCACTTCCGGCGCGCACTCGACCTCGACCCGACTTACGCGGCGGCCTATGCGGGGCTCGCCGACGCTTACAGCGTGCTCGGCAACTACGGCTACGGCTCGCTGCCCTCGGACGAGTATCAGCGGCGTGCGCGCGCCGCGGCGCTGAAGGCGGTCGAGGTGGACGAGGAGCTGGCCGAGGCGCACGCCTCGCTCGCGCTCGTCAGGGCTTACCATGACCGTGACCCGTCGAGCGCCGAGCGCGAGTTCCGACGCGCCATCGAGCTTGACCCCTCGTACGCGACGGCGCACCACTGGTACTCGGACTTCCTCGCCATGCTCGGGCGCGGCGAGGAGGCGCTGGCCGAGGCCGCGCGCGCGGCCGAGCTTGACCCACTCTCGCCCATCATCTCGACGACCGTCGGCGAGCGTCTCTTCTTCGCGCGCGACTACGAGCGCGCCGCCGAGCGCCTGCGCCGCACGCTCGAACTCGACCCAGACTTCATCCAGGCGCGCTTCATCCTCGGCCTCGTCTACGTGCATCAGGGGCGGCGCGCGGCGGCTGTCGCGGAGCTGCGTCACGCGCGCCGACTCGCTGGCGGTGGGGACGCGCGCGTCGCCGCGGCGCTCGTCCAGGCTTACGCGCTCACGGGGCGGAAGGCGGAGGCGCGGCGTCTGCTCGAAGAGTTGGCGGCGGCTGGCGCCGAGGTGTCGCCCTCCGACATGGCGCTCGTCCACGCCTCGCTCGGCGAGAGGGAGCAGGCTTACGAATGGCTGTCGAAGGCGCGCGACAAGGCCCGCACGAGTCCCGAAACCGCGAACATGCTCAAGGACGACCCGCGCCTCGACCCGTTGCGCGCCGACCCCCGGTTCCGAGACATCTTCATGCTCTGAGGCGTCTGTTATCTCGGGGCGTCAGAGTCTTCTGCGTCAGAGTATGAAGCCCTCTCCCTAAGGCTCAATCGCGCGGAACTAATTTGCATCGGACTACAGCCGTTGTGAGTTCCCGTGTCAGACGGTTAGCCAGCATGTGCAACTTCCTGATGGGCACAGCTTCAAATCGCGCAAACTTGAATGGGCTGTCCCTCACGATACGTTCAAAACCGCGGATAGTCATCTGGTTTAATCCGCCTTCGACTTCCTGAAACCGCGTCGCACCATCTGACTTGAAATCAGACCGCCATCGAATCAAAGCCTCTTCGGTAAAGATCAGATGCGCCCAGGGGAAGACTGAAAACAGATGTCCGCCGAGCGGATGGTACCAGGTCGGGCCGAACGATACGATCACGCAACCATCAGGCTTAATCATCTCACGCATCACTCTGAGGATCGCCGCCGGATCATCGAAATGCTCGAACGAATCTATGGCAATAATCACGTCGGCGCGCTCATCCGTCCTGGTGGCGAATATACAACGATCAGTGACCCCACTCTGTTCGGCGCGCGCGCGCGCCAACGACAGAAGCCTCTCCTGAATGTCTATCCCGATGACCTTGCGTGCGCCGCGCTCTGCCATCTCGACAGATTCCGAGCCGGGGCCGCAGCCGAAATCTATAACTACTTTATCCTTGATGTCGTGCCAGATAGTGTTGCCCAGCAGGGTCTCAAGTTTACTCTTATTAACATAGACGCTGCTCTCCTCGTCAACACTCTCACCACCCTTGCTAAACTTCCTCAGAAGGTTATAGCCAAGTGTGCCGCCAATCAGTCCCATCCCTACTCCTTCCGTCATAAAGTAAGCGCCTAACGCTCGAATTAACCCGCGCTGAGTACCAGCGACAATTTACAACGTAAGGAAGCATCATGAAAGCCATGCTATCGAGGCAGGGGGTTGAATGAGTTGTTAGACCGTTCGTTGGATTAAAACATTCAAGCTACGCAATAGCTTTTCCGACTTCGTTGCTGTGGCGTGGCCTTGAACTCTTCGCCATAAGTGGCTTACACACGGGCGAGCGTATCCGACTATTTGATGGGCGCGCTCAGTTGTTGCAGCAACCTATCTATAAGCACCTCCAGCTTGTTCTCTTTGCTCGCGGTCTTTTCGTTATCGTTGTGCTTGTTGTCAAAGTCCTTCAACGTGTTTTCGAGGATTCCCTCTTTAGACCAGCCCTTGCTACCGAACCACCCGCGCTCGTCCACAGCCTTCTTGGCGTACCACGGACGTGCGAAGCTTAACGACCTCTCAGTGATGAACGGCTTCAATTCGGAGCTTGACTTGCCTGACACTTGCTCGAAATACGTTTGCGTAGTCTCTCTAGACGCGGGCTTGTTAACCAGGAACGTGTCGCGCAGTATATTTGACACTTTACTTTCCGCGCCCGTCGGACTCACCGACGGCGGCACTTTTTTATAAACTTCCACGGCGATGTAACCTTGAATGTCGCCCAGGAGTTCATCGGGCTTGGCCTTGTCGGCGGCAAATGTCTTGAGCGAAGCCGAGGTATTCTCCTTCACGTAGCGATCAACCAGATACTCCCCATAAGCCTGTCCGAGGTCGCCCGCCCACGTAGCGAAATCAAGAGTGTTGCCTCCGCTGGCAGTCTTCAGCGTGTGGTACTTCAACATACCTTCTTGCAGGTCAGAAGCGGTAACGTTCTTGGCGTGCGGGGATTTAAAGTAGGAGGCGGGAAAGCCGCTGAGTCTTACGTCTATGCCAGCCATGACGTGCCCGATGTCAACCCGGCCCATGCGCGTATTGAGTTGCAGTCCGCCCTTCACCGGTGCGATTTGTGGCATGTCGAAGCGGGAAGCAATCGGGTCGGGCTCGGTCTCGATGTCCACAGCCTTTCCGCCTTGTGAGATTCCGCTGCCCGCAGACAGTATTTCCCAGTTGGAATCTGAGAACCAGAGCTGCCTGACCTCGCTCGCCACCTCCGTCGGCGACGCCGACGGGTACTGTTTTTCCACCATCTCCACGAACAGGATGAAATCCTCAATCGTCGTGATCTTTGTTTTGTCTTTACCTTTCCCGGTCTGTGCCGCGAAGTCAACTTCAAAGGTCGCCTCGTTGACAGTGTATTTCTTAGTTCCCTTGAGAACGATGATTGCCAGGTTAATGCGGCTCTGCTCTTCATCGGTCGGCTTGAAAGTCGCACCCTCTTTGGCCTTTCTCTTCTCGGCCCTCTTCAACTCGACGAATGCCTCCTCCACCGTGGGGAACTTCACCTCGATGACGATCTCAGGCAACTGGAAGGCGCTCGCTTTCACGTAGGTGATGAGTTCCGTCGAGACGTAGCCCGAAAGAGTTTTATTGTCGAGGCTGACCTGAACGTGCATCCACCCGCCTGATTGGCCGACGACCATCACCTCCGTGCCCTTCGGCAGATCGGCCACAGTATTACTGTGTGGGTCGTCCGGGTCTTTCACCGGAGACTTGCGAAGCGACGCGGTCGATGTGTGTTCAATACGCCCGACCCAGGGGAAACTACTGCGTGCGGTGTCCGGTTTGCGCTGAATCATCAAGTCCCGGTTTTGCTGAATGGTATGCGCAAGCTCGTGTGCCAACAAATGGAAGCCTGCGCCGGTCAACGGCGCGTATGCTCCCGGCCCGAAATGGATATCTTGACCGAAGGTGAACGCCCGCGCGTTCAGCGCCCGCGCGGCGGAACTACTTTCTTCACCCGTGTGAACTCGCACGTCTTCAAAGTTATGATCGAGACGCGACTCGAAGTAGGCACGCTGGTCGGGTAAGAGCGGCTCTCCGCGGCCACGGCTGCGGGAAATGTATGACTGCACGACGGACTCGGATGGCGACCGCTCAACGCGGTGTGATTCGGTGGCGGGAGTGTAAGTTCCCGCCACCTGCCCCACCCCACGTTGTGACAATTGATTCGCTATTGCGTCCGCTTCCTGCTCGTGGTCACCCCCCGATGCGTTTGCAGTCAATTTCGCCTGAATCTTTGTCGTGGAAGTAGTATGTACAGGCACTCGGCTGAAATCGTGTCCGAAGCGAGTCGCTGAGCTGCTACCGGAGCCTGCTTCAGAGTGTTCAGCGTTGGGGTGCAGAGATATTTGCCCTCCGTCATGGTTAACTGAGCGCTGCAAAGGCGTGAGGGCATGTGCCTCGTGGCTTGTGGCCGATTGTGTGATGCCTGACCTTTTCAGGTTGAGGGATGGTTGATGTTGAGGTTGATTCTGTTTTCGCGCAAGGGTACGCATCATTGCTCCTTATCTGGTAAGGCGTATAGGTGAAGTTGAGATGAAGGGGAGCGGGAATTCAAGTCGCTCCCCTTCGTCGCGTCGAGAGAACGGCCGAGCAGGTGGCGCGGCGCGCTTCAGTCCTCGGCGGGCGGCGGGGTCTGGTTCCCGTCGTCCTTCGGGCGCGTCCTGCGCAGGGGCTTCTGGACGTGCGAGGCGCTCTCCCACAGGGCGAGCTTCGAGGGGTTGTCGGCGTAGGTGTTGAGCACGACCACGCGCAGCTCGCGCACGAGGTGCTGCCCGCGGTCGATGAGCCTGTCTATCTCGGCCGTGGCCGCAACCTGCCGGCCGCGCCCCTGCGTCCTCTCGTTCGTGGCCGCCCTGAAGGCGTTGGCGGCCGCGTCGAGGTCGGCGATGAAGTCTGCGCCCAGCTTGCGCCTGATGAACTCATCCTTGAGCGATAAGGCGTCGGTCGCGTAAGTGCGCGCCAGCGTGAGCAGCGCCTCACCGTTGACTTTGCGCGGCGTGCGGAACTTGCCTCCGAGTCCGGGTTTATCGTAAGCGATAACACGCGCCGTCCGGTGGATGGCGTCCAATTGTCTCAACAGTTCCTTGCGGGCCGCGGCCTTGTTGCCGGAACTCTCGCGCACGGAGCTTTGTCCTCTCGACTGATCGTGTGCGCGCGACCTTAAGTCCTCGATGACCTGGCCGAGCTGCTCGAAAAGCACGGCCCCGTGTGAGCCTTCGGGAGCGGCCAGTGCAAACTCCGGCCGGTTCTCGTGTACACGTATGAACATCTCCATCCGTTTAGTGTCGAGTGTGTCCATGAGGTACTCCTTTGTAAAGGTGTGTGCGAGGAGATGAGATTCTGGGGCCGGAGGACATTACCCCCTCCCTGTTTTGCCGAGTTGCGACCCTGCCCACTGCTCGTTATGGCCGTCATTATATCCACTTCGAGCCGCGCCTCAAGACATTTCCGCGCTGGGCGAGGTTCTTCATCGTCAAAGTCAAAAATCAGGACGTTAAAGCTCGAAGTACACGCGTGAAGATACGAAATGACTCCGGACAACTACGAAATAACACCGGAGAAGTAATAAATCATCATGCCAAAGCTCGGAGTGAGAATGCCGAAACCCAAAATGATAGTGCCAAAATGCGAAATCACATTGTACAGACCCGAAACCACGTCGCCCAAGTAAAATCTCACGCCGTCAATGTTCGAAAACTAATTGCAGAAGTTCAAACTCGACCTGCCGTAGCCTGAAATTACCTTGCGGCAGCCGTCTTTCGCCCCGCCGTGGCAAGTAGATACCGAGCGGCGTTAAAAGCCACGGCCACAACGGCTCGACCTACACAAGTAATGCTGAAAGGCGTCGGGTGCAAGCCGTTGTTAGACCAACGGGCGTCGCAAAGACCCGTAACTTTAAGCCGCTACAACGGAATCTGATTAGGGAATGATATAATTTTCGGAACAATCTTTGCCCCTTGCTTCTGTTTTAGTTCTTCTACAAGAATGGACAACTCCTTAGCCTCGCGATCATCAGGTGCAAAAACATATTCGATTTCCTCTAGCGTCAGCGGAAGCCTCTTACCACTTTCGCGCTCCCCTCCCATAAATCCATGATTACCCGTTATGCGCCATTCGGCCTCTTCCAAGTGGTCACGCATCTGAAAAAAGGAGAGCAGGTTTAGCACCGGACGAATACTCTCATTGTCAAAAAGAACCTGACCGTTACGATCAACGAAAAGGCCGAAGATTCTCAGGGTAGCCAGGTTTATGAAAAGCTGATGTGTCACCGTTGAATTATGCCCAATATATATAACCTTGTCCCCGCCATTTCTTTCTACCCAATCGCGAGAAATAACTAAACCATAGCTGCCAAACAACAGTCTGTGCATATCAATAACCCTACCAGAAGGAACTTCGGTTAAGCAGAGCATGGGTACTTTGCCCTTAATATTACCTATACCTAAAAAGATAACTCTCTGCCTCTCCTCACTTAATGATTCAAGGGGTTGACCGAGACTTTCGAGTCTGGATTCGAGTAGTGGGAGAATTTGATTAAGAAGTGAGGATGCAGCTTCACCATCTCCAATGGGAGCAAATTGCACTTCGTGGTCAGTTAGCATTAATCCGTCACGAAGCGCTGATTCGAGGTGCTCACGCTGCCCCATGCAATGCAGTAGCTTTATATTTGCTTGCAACATAGATAGTTGGTCTAACTATTATTGTGTCGAACCATCCCGCCTAACTCCGTAGTAGGGCTGTCAAAGCCGAATGATGTGGTCTAACTCCATAATGGTGCATGAACAGCCGAAGAGTTCGGCCCAACTCCGTCATGGGGCCGCATAGACCGAAATTTTCCGCGTCGCCTCAAGGTCAGGTTACGTACACGCGCGGCGGTGGCGCGTGTGGCTTAGGGTTTGGCGATGACGAGGGGGCGGGCTTCGAGTTCGCGGCGGTAGAAGGTGCGTGGGCGCTGCACGTCGTCGGCTTCGGCGGCTGCGTCGGCGGTGGGGATGGCGGAGCCGATCTTGAGGCCACGCTTCAGCTTCACCTGCTCAAGCCGCATGTTGGGCACGCGCTCGGCCGCGTAGTCGAACCACTCGCGGACGAGGATCTGACCGTCGTGCGCCGCGCGCGAGTCGGCCTCACCCTTCTGTAAACCCTCCTGCACGAGCGCGTAGGTGAGCAGGCCGTGGCCCAACTGCGCCGCTTCGAGCGCGGCCTGATAACTCTGCGCCGCCGTCAGGACGTACATGCCCTTCTCGTAGGCCAACTGCGCCAGTCCCTTCGAGTTCATCGGCCCGCGCCGCTTCTCCTCCGCTTCGAGCGCCTGACCCGAGTTGCAGGCGTCGAGGACGAGGATTACCTGGCTTGCGTTAAGCGGCTCGAAGAGGGCGCTCAACTCCTCGTCGCTGATGCTGTGTTCGAGGACGGCTTGCAGTCCCAACGCGTTCACCTTGTCGCGCTCGCCTGCGTAACCGAGGTCGTGCGGGATGAGATAGAAGCGGTTGCGCTGCGCCGTGCCGTGCCCTGCGAAGTAGACGACGACTACGTCCTCTGCTTCGGCGGGCTTTAAGGCTTCGAGCGACTTCGGCGCGCGCGCGGGGAGCGGCCCCGTCTGCGCGCCCGAGAGGCGGCTGAGCGCCATCATGATGTTGCCCTTCGTCGCTTCTTTGTCGAGCAACGTGACCGCCTCAACCCGCCCCGTCGGCTCGACGAGCGCGCGCTGGCGCTTCACCTCTGCGACGAAGGAGTTGGCGTCGCCCACGGCGAAGCGCAGATTGTAACGCGCATTCGCGTACTCGTTGACGCCGACGGCGATGATGTGCGTCGTCGGCGGGCGGCGCAGGCGCTCGTCGCCGCGCAGCAGGAGACGCGCGTCGGCGCTCTTCACGTTGTCCAGGTTGAAGGCATAGGCCGTGAAGATGTTCTCGCCCGCGACGAGGGGCACGTTTGCTTCGAGCGCCGCGCGCCCCATGCTTGAGGCAAGCCGGCCGCGCCCGACGTAGACGAGAGAGCCGTTGCGGAACAGACGCAGGTCACGCGCGCCAGCCGGCGCGTCCGTTACTTCAATCCGGAGCTTCACGTTGCGCGAAGCAGCGGACGAGCCCGCGTCCGCCGCCGCGCCGCCCGCAAGCGAGACGTTGATGACAGGTTGTCGCCGGTCTATCTGCGCGATGGCGCGCGCGGCCCGCGGGCGACGGCCCGCAAACACATCTGCGAGCAGGTCCGGGTAGAAGAACTCGTTGAAGAAGGCTTCGACGGGCGCGACGCTCCGCGTCTCCTGATTGAAGCGCCAGACGATCTGCTGCCAGGCGTCGGGCGAGCCGTCGAAGAGTCCGTCGGGCGTGACGACGAGCCAGTCGCGCGTGTCCGTGGTCGAGACCAGCGTCGCGGCCTGCTCGCCCGTCTTCACATCCCACACGCGCGTGCTGCCGTCCTCGCTCCCCGTAGAGAGCCAGTTGCCGTCCGGGCTGAAGGCGACGCCGTTGACGGCGTCGGTGTGTCCGCTCAGACGAAAGAGCAGGCCGCCGTTTGTCGCGTCCGAGATGTTGGCGCCGCCGTCGGAGTTTGCCGTCGCGATGCGCTTACCGTCGGGGCTGTAGGCGACAGCGCGGATATCGCCCGAGTGCGTCGTGCTGACTCCGAACATCGTCGCGCCGTTGGCCGCGTCGAACACCGTCCAGGATGCGCTCTTACCGCCGACGGCGAGCGCGCGCCCATCGGGACTGTATGCGACGCCCAAGACCTCGCCCGTGCTCTGCACCTCGCGCGTCAACTGCCCCGTGGCCGCGTCCCAAAGCTTAACCGTCTTGTCCGCGCCGCCCGAGGCGAGGGTCTTGCCGTCGGGGCTGAAGGTGACGGCGTTGACCTCGGCCGTGTGGCCGTTGAAGGTCTTGTTGAGTTGTCCGTTCGCCACGTCCCAAAGCTTGACGGCCGAGTCGCCGCTCGCCGTCGCGAGAGTTTTGCCGTCGGGGCTGAAGGCGACAGAGTTGACGCTCTCCGTGTGACCCGCGAGCGTGCGCTCTTCGAGCCCCGTCTCGTTGTCCCAGAGCTTGACGCGGCCGTCGTGCGACGCGGACGCGAGCAGGCGGCCGTCGGGGCTGAAGGCGAGGGAAGTGACCCAACCCGCGTGACCCGCGAGCGTGCGCACCTTGCGCCCCGTCCGTATCTCCCAGACGCGCACGGTGCGGTCCTTGCCGCCCGCCGCGAACCAGCGCCGGTCGGGGCTGAAGGCCGTTGCGTAGATGCCGCTTGAATAACTCTCGAAGACGCGCGTGTCGGTATTGTCAGTTGAAAGGTCGCGGAGCTGTACGCTCTTGTCGCCGTTGCTCGTCACGAGCTGCTTCGCGTCGGGGCTGAAGGCGGCGACCTCGCTCGGCGCTTCCACATCCGCTGCGCCGCGCAGAGCGCGCGTCTCTTTAAACGTCTGTGTGTCGAAGACGCGCAACGAGCGGTCGCTTGCCGCAGCCAGCAGCGTGCGCCCGTCCGGCGCGAAGGCGACCGCGACAGGCTTGCCCTTGAAGTCAAGAAGCGTGCCCGGCTCGCCGTCGCTGTTCGTATCCCAGACCTTGACCGTGCCGTCGAAAGAGGCGGAGGCGAGGGTCTTGCCGTCGGGGCTGAAGGCGAGCGAACGGACGAGGCCCGCGTGACCAAAGAGCGCGCGTACGCTTCGTCCCGTGGCCGCGTCGAACAGCCTGACCGCGCCGTCCCTGCCGCCGGAGGCGCCGAGCCTGCCGTCTGGACTGAAGGCGACGCTCGTCACCCAGCTCTTATGTCCCGCCTCTTTGTGAATCTCGCCGCCGTTCACGGTGTCGAAGAGCCGGACGAGGTTCTCGTTCGTTCCGACGGCGAGTAGCTGCCCGCCCGGCTTGAAGGCCAGACTGGACACGCCGCCGAGTCCGTCCAACGTGCGCTTCAACTCGCCCGTCGAGACGTTCCAGAGGCGCACGCTCCCGTCGTTCGAGCCGGAGGCGAGCGTCGCGCCGTCGGAGCTGAACGCGACGGCGCGCACGTAGTTCGTGTGTCCCGCCAGACGCCGCAGCTCGCGTCCCGTTAAAGCGTCCCACAGGCGCACGGTGTTGTCGGCGCTCCCGGAGGCGACGAGCCGCCCGTCGGGGCTGAACGCCAGCGCGTCAACGCGCATCGCGTGCCCCGTCTGCATGACAAGCTCGGGGCGCACTGCCGCGGCGCGGGCCGAGGCCGCGCGCGGCGCGTCCGACGCGAGGGCGAGCGCGGCCGTGACGAGCGTCGTGAGCAGGAAGATTCGGAGCGCTTGCGGCGCCGCCAGGGCGTTCGACTGTGGTCTGCTTTTCATGGGAGCGGCGGTTAAAGGGGCGACCCGTCGGCGAGAAGATTCTTGAACGGGCGGCCGAACGGAAAGACGGCTCACGGTAGGTCACGCGCGCGAGCGTTGTCAAGCAAATTTCCCGAAGGGCGCGCGACGCCCGCCGCCGTAAAGAAGAGCGATTGATTTCGTCTTATAGATTGCCAGAACGGGCGGGCGGGTGTTAATTTTCTGTCCGTCTGTTTCTCGCCGGGTTCGAGGCGCGATTCAGACCCGCTGCGCGTCCTGCCTCCGTTCAGTGCGAGGCGCCGTACGAACCTAACCCTGACGTTTCCCAGGCTTCTTTCATTCGCTCCTCCTTGGGCGCGGGGGGTTACTCCCCTCGACATTCTTCCGAAGAAAGCGACCGATGTTCTTGCCCAAATCCCCTCGCCGTCTTACACCATTTTCGACCTCGGCGTTGCTTCTGCTGCTGACGCTCGCCGGCCTCGTCTGGGGCTTCGCGCGCGCGCCCGGCGTGAGCGCGGCGTCGCCATACTTCGCGGGCTTCGTCGTCACGAACACGAACGACGCGGGCGCGGGCTCGCTGCGTCAGGCCATCCTCGACGCGAACGCCAACCCCGGCCCCGACGACATCACCTTCCAAATCCCCGGCGCGGGCGTTCACACCATCACGCCCCTCTCGCCGCTTCCCAACGTCACCGGCACGACCAACATCGACGGCTTCACGCAGCCGGGCGCGGTCGCCAACTCGCTCGGGACGGGCAGTAACGCCGTGCTGCTCGTCGAGCTCGATGGGTCGGCTGCGGGCGCCGGCGCGAGCGGGCTTGTAATCACCGGCAACACCGCGAGCGTGAGCGGCCTCGTCATCAACCGCTTCGTCGGCAACGGCGTCCTGTTCACACAGAGCGCCGAGGGCACTGTCAGGGGTTGCTACATCGGCACGAACACGGCGGGGACGGCCGCCCTCGGCAACGCCGCGCACGGCGTCGCGATTATCGACAGCGGCAGCAACCTGATCGGCGGCGCAGTGGTGGGCGACTTCAATCTCATCTCGGGGAACGGCGGCGACGGCGTCCACATCGAGGAGAGCATGTTGGGCGCGGATGCCGACACGAACGTCGTACAGGGCAACCGCATCGGCCTGGGCAACGGCGGCGGCGCGCTGCCGAACGCGGGCAACGGCGTCTACATCTTCGGCGACAACAACACGGTCGGCGGCCAGAACGCGGGCGAGGGCAACCAGATTGCCAACAACGGCAGCGATGGCGTCGAGGTCGCTTCCGGCGGGTCGAACGCCGTCCGCGGTAACTCTATCTTCTCGAACACGAAGCTCGGCATAGAGCTGCGCGACGCACAGCCCGACGGCACCGTCACGCCCAACGACGCGGGCGACGGGGACGCGGGGGCGAACACCTTACAGAACTTCCCCATCATCAACTCGGCGACGAGCGCCGGCAACAGCACGGATGTCGCGGGCACGCTGGACTCGTCGCCCGGCGGCGGCTTCCGCATCGACTTCTACTCAAGCCCGACGTGCGACCAGTCGGGTAACGGCGAGGGGCAGACCTACCTCGGTTCCGTGAACGCTGGCACCGACGACGGAGGTCAGGGGACGTTCAACGTACAACTGTTGCAGGCAGTCCCCGTCGGCCACGTCGTCACGGCGACGCTGACCGGCGAATCTCCGAACACCTCCGAATTTTCCCCCTGCCGTGTGGTCGTGGCGCCCACGTTCAACTGGGACGGCAGCGCCGACACCAACTGGCACAACGCCGCTAACTGGGACACGAACGCGGTGCCGACCGCCACCGACATCGTCGTCATCCCCTCGGCCGGCGTCACCAACAATCCGGCCATCCTCGGGGCGGACGCCGCGGCCGCCAACGTCACCGTCCAGGCCGGGCGCGCGCTCATCTTCAGCAACGGCCGCACGCTCAACGCCACCACGACGACCGTCGACGCGGGCGCCACCCTCGACGTTGCGTCATTTCAGACGGGCGTGCTCAAGGGCGCACTCACGCTCAACGGCACGATCCTGGCCAGCGGCGTTGGCGCCGTCTTCCGCTTCGACGGCACGACGCTCACGAACAACGGCACCATCAACGCCACCACGCTCCGCTTCGGCGGCACCGCGCAGACGCTCGCGGGGACGGGCACCATCAATTCCGCCACCGAAGTGCTCGCGGGAGCGACCGTCACGCTCGGCACCAACCACACGCTCCGCGCGCTCACTATTCTCAACGGCGGGACTTTCTCGCAGGGCGCTTCGTTCAACCTGACGGTCGTCAACAATCTCGTCGTCAACGCGGGCGGCGCGTTCCAGAACCTGGGCACGGGCGACCTGACGCTGGATGGCGACGTGTCGAACGACGGCACCATCACCCTCAACGGCGGCGGCGCGGCCTGCGGCGACACCGATTCGATTCTGCTTCGCTCGGTAGACCCGGCCGGGCAGATCATCTGGGCGGGCGCGGGCACCTTCTCGCTCACGGACGTTGACGTGAGCAGCCAAGCGGGCACCGCTCCCGTCACCGTGCGGAGCGGCACCAACTCCGGCAACAACGGCGCGAACTGGACGTTCACCGTCTGCCCCGCCGGCTCGACGCTCACCGTCAACACGAACGACGACGCCGACGACGGCGCGTGCAACGCCGCGCACTGCTCTCTGCGCGAAGCCATCCTCACCGCCAACTCGACGCCCGGGCAGGTCGAACTAATCGTCTTCAGCATCGGCGGCGGCGGGGCGCAGACCATCAGCCCCGCCGCCGCGCTCCCCACCATCACAAACCCTGTGACCATCGACGGCACGACGCAGCCCGGCTTCGCCGGCTCGCCGCTCGTCGAGTTGAACGGGACGAACGCGGGCGCGGTCACGGCCGCGCTCAATATCACCGCGGGCGGGAGCACCGTGCGCGGCCTCGTTATCAACAGGTTCAACGGGCACGGCATCCGTCTGGCCTCGGCGGGCGGCAACACCGTCGCGGGCAACTTCATCGGCACGAACGCGGCGGGGACGGCGGCTCAAGCCAACGTCGGCCTCAGCAGCGGCGTCTTCATCGACTCCTCGCCCAACAACAACGTCGGCGGCCTGACCGCGGCCGAGCGCAACCTCATCTCCGGCAACAGCGATTCAGGCGTGCGCATCGACGGGCCGAGCGCGACCAACAACCGCGTGCTCGGCAACCTCATCGGCACCGACCTGAGCGGCACCGTCGCCCTCGGCAACGGGGGCAGGGGCGTCGCCGTCCGCGCCGCGCCGGGCAACATCGTCGGCGGCTCGGCGGCGGCGGCGCGCAACGTTATCTCTGGTAACGCAGCTTTCGGCGTCTCCATCGAGTTCGCGGGCGCGAACTCGAACCTCGTGCAGGGTAACTTCATCGGCACGCAGGCCGACGGCGTCTCGGCGCTGCCGAACCTGTCGGCGGGCGTCGTCATCGGCGCCGGCGGGCCGAGCGGCAATAGCGTCGGCGGGACGAACGCAGGCGAGGGCAACCGCATCGCCTTCAACGGCGTCACGGGCGTCTTCTTCTTCGACGGCACAGGCAACCGCGTCCTCTCGAACTCGATCCACTCGAACGGCACGACCGCGCAGGAACTCGGGATAGACCTCGGCACTCAGGGCGTCACGCCCAACGACGCGGGCGACGCCGACGCGGGCGCGAACAACTTGCAGAACTTCCCCGTGCTCAACTCCGCCGTTGCGAACGGCGCGACGACTAACGTCTCGGGCACGCTCAACTCCACGGCCTCGACCACCTTCCGCGTCGAGTTCTTCTCAAACGCGACGTGCGATGCGTCCGGCAGCGGCGAGGGCGAACAGTTAGTCGGCGCGACGGACGTGGTGACCGATGGCATTAACGACGCGGCCTTCAACGTCTCGCTGCCGAACGTCGCCGTCGGGCGTATGTTGACGGCCACGGCGACCGACCCTTCGGGTAACACTTCGGAGTTCTCGGCCTGCCGCGCGGTCGTCGCCCCGACCTACACCTTGAGCGGGCGCGTAACAGACGAGAGTGCGCAGCCGCTCGTCGGCGTCATCGTTCAACTCTCCGGCTTGTCCAGCCAGGCCACGGCGACCGACGCCGCGGGCAACTACTCGTTCACGAACCTCACACAGGGCGGTAACTTCACCGTCACGCCATCCTTGACCGGCTACCTTTTTACCCCGCCGAGCCGTGCGGTCAACAACCTGCAAGCCGACCAGACGGGTCTCGACTTCACCGGCAAGCTCAACACCTACACCGTGACGGGCAGGGTCGTGGACGCGAGCGCGACACCGCTCGCGGGCGTTAACGTCCACCTTTCCGGTTCGGCCACCCTCGACGTGTTGACCGACGCCGCGGGCAACTACTCCTTCGCCGGACTCCCGCACGGCGGTAACTTCACCGTCACGCCCTCAAAGACCGGCTACAGCTTCAACCCCACGAGCCGTACGGTTAATAACCTGCAAGGCGACCAGGCGGGACTGGACTTCATCGGCACTCTCCTTAACTACACCCTGAGCGGGCGCGTGACGGACGAGGGCGCGCAGCCGCTCGTCGGCATCAACGTGCGTCTCTCCGGCTCGGCTAACGCGGACACGACCACCGACGCCGCGGGCAACTACTCGTTTGCGAACCTCACACATGGCGGTAGCTACACCGTCACACCATCCCTGACCAACTACGGCTTCACCCCGCCGAGCCGCACCATCAGCAATTTGCAGAGCGATCAGGCGGGACTGGACTTCACCGGCAAGCTCCTCATCTACGTGCTGTCCGGGCGCGTGACAAACGAGAGTGCGCAGCCGCTTGTCGGCATCAACGTGCGTCTCTCCGGCGCGGCCGACCGCAACACGACGACCGACGCCTCCGGCAACTACTCTTTCGGCGGACTCACGCAGGGCAACTACACCATCACGCCCTCCGAAACGAGTTTCCGCTTCACGCCGCCGAGCCGCACGTTCAGCAACCTGCAAAGCGACCAGACCGGACTGGACTTTACGGGTCAGGTCATCACCTACACGCTCGCGGGCAAGGTTGTTGACGGAAGCGGTGCGGGGCTCGCCGGCGTCAACGTCACGCTCGCGGGCGCGCGCTCGGGCCTCGCGCTCACGGACGCGGCCGGCAACTACTCGTTCGCGGGCGTGCCCGCCGGTGGCAGCTTCGTCGTCACGCTTGAGAAGGAAGGCTTCAGCTTCAACCCGCCGAACCTCTTCATCACGGACATCAGCGCCGATAGAAGGTTCGACACGGTCGGCACCGCACAACCCGCGCCGACGCCGACGCCCGACCCGGCCGACGACTTCGAGGGCGGCCCCGACCCCGACCCGAACAAGTGGGCGGAGGGCACCGTCACTAACCCGTCCTCCTCCTTCGACCCGCTCGTTAATGTCGTCCTCCAAGACGGCCTGCTCCACATACAGCCGCGCGCCGACGCGAACGGCCCGTCCTTCAACGGGCTCGTCTCCGTGCGCGCCCTCGACTTCAACTCGACGCCCATCATCGGCGTCGAGGTCGTGCAGGCGGCGCAGGGCGACGGCGCACAGACCCTCTTCAGCCTCGGCGCCGACGCCGAACACTACGTGCGCTTCGTCGTGCAGGGCGCGTCGGAGCCGACGGCCGCGACGAAGCCGCGCGCGGACTCGTCGTCGAGCAACGTCAACGCCTCGGCCGACCAGACGCTTCTGTTCCAACTCAGCCTCGGCGCGGACAAGTTCTCGGCGAGCGTCACCTACGACCCGGTGCAGCACCGCTTCTGGCGTTTCCGTCACGACGCGCCCGCCCGCCTCGTTCTCTTCGAGACGAGCCCCGACTTCGTCGCTTGGACGGAGCGTTTCCGCGCGCAGTTGCCGTCCGACCAGGCGGCGCTCATCGCAGAACTCTCGGCCGGCACTTCGCGCGCGTCGTCGAACCCGGGCGAGGCGCTGTTCGACAACTTCCTCGTCGCGCCCTCGCCGCTCGTGCAGTTCGTGTCGCCCGCTTCCGTCGTGCGCGAGTCGGGCGGCTCGGCGCGCATTGATGTCGTGCGCACGGGCAATAACGAGAGCCCGCTCTCGGTCTCGTACGCCACGACGGGCGGCACGGCTTCTGCGGGGAGCGACTACACGCCCGTCTCGGGCACGCTTCTCTTCCGTGCGGGCGAGAGCTTGAAGAGTTTCAGCATCTCCGTCAACGACGACGACCTGACCGAGGGCGGCGAGACGATAAACATCACGCTCTCGAACCTGTCCGGCGGCCGGCTCGGGTCGGTGCCGCAGACCGTGCTCACCATCCTCGACGACGAGTCCGAGAACCCGATTAACGACACGACCTTCTTCGTGCGCCAACACTACCTCGACTTCCTCGGGCGCGAGCCCGACGCCGAGGGTCTGGAGTTCTGGGTCGATAACATCAGGTCATGCGGCACGGACTTGCGGTGCCGCGAGGTGAAGCGCATCAACGTCTCGGCGGCCTTCTTCCTCTCCATCGAGTTTCAGGGGACGGGGTTCTTCGTCCAACGCCTCTACCGTTTGGCGTACGGGCGCGCGCCGCTCTTTGCGGAGTACCTGCCCGACCTGACGGCCGTGCGTGAGGGCGTCATCGTCGGTCGGCCGGGCGCGCTCGAACGGCTCGAACTCAACAAGCGTCTCTTCGCCGAGCAGTTCGTCAAACGCGCGGTCTTCAAAGCGAAGTTCGACGCACAGAACGAGGCGCAGTACGTGGACGGGCTCGCGGCTGCGGCCGGCGTGACGCTTCCTGAGGAGGAGCGCACCGCGCTCGTCGTCGGGCTGCTCACGCACCGCGAGACGCGCGCGAACGTGCTCCTCTCGATGGCCGAGAAGGACGCCTTCGTCCGCGCCGAGTTCCGTCCCGCCTTCGTGCAGATGCAGTACTTCGGCTACCTGCGGCGCGACCCCGACGCCGTCGGCTACAACTTCTGGCTGAAGAAGCTCAACGACTTCAACGGCGACTACATCCGCGCCGAGATGGTCAAAGCGTTCCTTGACTCCATCGAGTATCGCGCGCGCTTCGGACAGCCTTGAAGAACAGTAGGCAGTAGGCAGATGGCAGTGAGCAGTTAAAAGCGCCGCTGTCGGAGATGTGGGTTAATCTTTCAACTCGCTTAACGCGGAGCGGCTGCCTACTGCCATCTGCCTTCTGCCCACTAATATGAACTGGATTAAGAATTTGAAATTTCAAATCTCGAATCCTGACTCGCTGCGCAGGCTCATGGCCGTCGCGCTCGCGCTCGTCATCGTCATGCCGGTCGCGTGGCCCGCGTCCGCGGCGCCGCAGGACACCTTGACGGGCGCGTTCGAGGGGTCGGTGACGGACAGCGTAACGGGGCGGCCCATCGCACGCGCGCGCGTCGAGTTCGTCAACCAGCAGACGGGCGTCTCGGGCGCGAAGCTCTCCGACTCGCAGGGGCGTTTCTTCCAGGGGCTTCTCGCGCCGGGCACCTACACCATCCGCGCGACCGCGCCGGGCTACGAGCCGGGCGAGACCGTGCAGCGACTCAACAGCATGCGTACGGGCGAGGTTGTCCCCGTCCCCATCACGCTCGACCCGACGCCCGCCGGAACGCCCACGCCGACGCCTGCGGCGACGCCCGCGGCGCAGCCTACGCAGACGCCACAGCCCGGCACCGTCGCGACGCCGCAGCCGACGCCCGCGCCCTCCGCGGCCAATCCTGCGCCGACGCCTCAACTGACAGCCGCGCAGACGGACGTGCGCGGCAGCGTCAACGCGAAGGACTCGCGGCGCGGCGGGGCCTTCACGGACGTTGAGGTGCAGAATCTTCTGCTGGGCGGCGTGACCCTGACGCGGACGTTCGACGAGCTGGCGCTCTATCTGCCGGACGTGGCGCTGCCGCCGCAGACCCTCGGTGGCGGCAGCGGCCCCGGCGTCGGCGCGGGCGTGGGCACGTCGGGCCAGTTCTCTGCCAACGGCCTGCGGTCGCGCGCCAACAACTTCACGGTGGACGGTTCGGACAACAACGACGAGGACATCGGCGTCCGCCGTCAGGGCTTCTTCTCGCTCGTGCCGCAGCCGGTCGAATCCATCAAGGAGTATCAGGTCATCACGCTGCTCGCGCCCGCGCAGTTCGGCCGCAACGTCGGCGCGCAGGTCAACGCCATCTCGCGCTCGGGCGGGAGCGAGTTCCACGGCACCCTCTTCGGCCTCTTCAACGCGAGCCAACTCAACGCGCGCAACTACTTCGACACGGCCGAGGGCAACGCCGTCGCGCCGGTCACGTCGGGCGGTCGCCCCGTCATCGTCGCGCCCGCCTACAACTTCAATCAGCAGGCGCTCAGGTTCGAGCCCGTGGGCGGGCGTGCGTTGACGACGCGCAACGGGAGCGGGGGAGAGGACTCGTTCACGCTCGGGCAGGGTGGGTTCGTGCTGGGCGGCCCCGTCGTCCCGGGCAAGCTCTTCTACTTCGTGAGCGCCGAAGGACAGTTGTTGAATGCGACGAAGGAGGCGAGCTTCGCCGTGCCCACGGTCGAAGAGCGCGGCGCGTTCGACTCGGGTGCGAGCGGCCTCTTCTTCAACCGCTTCCGCAACGACGCCGAGTTCGCCTTCCCGACCACGTCGGGCGGCGACGCGGTCTTTAGCCTCTTCCCGTTCCCGAACAATCCCAACGGCGTCTACGGCGCGAACACCTTCACGCAGGAGCTACCGGCGAGCGCACGCGGGTTAATACTTTCCGGCAAGCTCGACTACGACTTCCGCCTCGGCGAGCGCGCTCAGAGCGTGACGGGGCGCTACAACTTCACGAACGACTGGCGCGACCTCCCCGTCACGGGCGGCGCGCTCTTCTCGACCCTGCGGCCCGAAGTCCGCACGCAGAACTTCTCCTTCTTCTTCAACAGTGAGTTGTCCGGCCCCGAGGCGCGCACCCAACTCTTCAATCAACTCCGCCTCTCTTACGGCCGCACGCGTCTGCGGTTCGAAGAGGTGCGCGACCGCGAGCAGATGATCGACGGCGCGGCCTTCCCCGGCGTGCCGTTTCTCCTCAACGCGCGCGTGCTTGAGAACCTGACGCTGCCGAACTTCAACGCCGCCACGAACAGCATCAACGCGAACAACGGCCCCATCTTCTACCGCGAGGCGGGGACGGTCGAAGAGCGGCTCGGCCCTCTGGGTCAGGTCGTCGTCGCGGGCTTCAGCCCCGTCGGCGTGGACGTGTTCCACTTCCCGCAACGGCGCGTCAACAACACGTATCAGCTCGCCGACCAGATGACTCTGAAGCGCGGCAGCCACACCTTCATCTTCGGCACGGACAACCGCCGCACAGAGCTGAACAGCATCCTCCCGCGCAACTTCCGACCGCTGCTCAGTTTTCAAGGCGCTCCCGTCCTTACCGCCGGCACGGGCGGACTCACGATCACGAACGACTTCATCGAGCCCTCGACGCTCGCCGCCGCCTCGGCCGCCAGCGGCTTTTTTCAGACGCTCACGCGCGGGAGCGACTCGGGCATCAACCTGCGCTTCTATCAACTCGGCTTCTACGTGCAGGACGACTGGCGTGTGCGCCCGAATTTGTCGCTCTCTCTGGGGCTGCGCTACGAGACCAACACGCCCGCGCGCGAGGTGCGCGGCCGCATCGAGGGCACGTTCCCCGCGGCGATGCACGCGCCCGTGCCGGGACTCGACACCTTCGTCGGCGGGCGCGAGCGCATACACGACCCCGACCGCGACAACTTCTCGCCGCGCCTCGGCCTCTCCTACGCGCCGCACTGGTTCGGCGAGCCGGGCGCGACGCGCATCCGCGTCGGCTACGGCCACTTCAACGACCAGATACTCGGCGCGGTCATCAGTCAGTCGCGCAACGTCTTCCCGACCTTCGTCACGGTGAACACGGCGGGCGGCTTCGGCAACCTCCTCTTTCCGCTGTTGCCGCTTGGTCTGCTGAACCCTTCGAACCCGAACCTCGGGCTCGTGGTGCCCGGCACGCTCAACACGCTCAACCCGAACGTCCCGCTGGGCGAACACCTGAGCCGCATCAACCTGCTCGCGAGCGCCGGGGGCGTGCTGCCGGGCGCAAGCGGTGTCGAGGCGACGCTGCCCGCGCGCAAGCTGGAAGCGCCCGAGGCGCACCATTACGCTTTCACCTTTGAGCAGAGGTTCGGGCGCGACACGTTTCTCTCCGTCGCCTACGTCGGCACGCAGGCGCGCAACCTGCCGCGTTTCTCCACGCCCAACCTCGGCACGAACGCCGTCTCGCTGCTGCGCTCCTTCGACATCGCAATAGAAGGCGCCGGCCGCTTCCAGCCGCAGTTCTTCGGCGTCGCCATCCAGCCGGGCACGACCATCGGGCGTGGGGCCGACGGCGGGCAGGGGCAAGCCTTCGTCGGCGGGCGCCCTGTGCAGAACGTCGGCGGCGTCGAGTTCTTCGAGAACACGGCCACGTCGCGCTACGACGCGCTCCAGCTTGAGCTGCGCGGGCGCCTGCGCTCGCGTCTTCTGTATCGCGCGGGTTACACGCTCTCAAAAACGTTGGACGATGTATCGGACGTGTTCGACCTCGCGGGAGCGCCGGCACTGCCGCAGAACAGTCTGACGCTCGCGGGCGAGCGCGGCCCCGCCAACTTCGACGCGCGCCAACGCTTCGCCGCCCACGCCGTCTACGACTTCCCGCGGTTCGACTCAAGCGCCGCGCGCTTCATCTTTAAAGGGATGCAGGTCGCAGGCACCGCGCAGTTCCAGACGGGACAGCCCTTCACCGTCAACTCCATCTTCGACGTGAACCTCGACGGCAACCTCACCGACCGCCTCGACACGTTGGACGGCGTTATCAGCACGGGCGACCGGCGACAGCCGCTCCGCCTCACGACCGACGACCTCGCGTCCTTACGCGCCCCTCTGGGTCAGGACGGGCGGGTCGGCCGCAACACCTTCCGCGCGGGCAGCTACCTCGACACGAACCTCGCCCTCGTCAAGACGTTCCATCTCGACGAGTCGCGCAGCATCGTCTTCCGCACGGAGGTCTTCAACCTCACGAACCGCGCCAACTTCGGCGTCCCCGTCCGCCAACTCGAAGCCCCCGGCTTCGGTCAGGCGACCTCCACCCTCACGCCCGGCCGCCGCATACAGTTTCATCTGAAGTTCTCTTTCTGACGGTGAGGCGAACCGCGCGGCCGGGGCGCAGCCGGTGTCTTCACTCTGGTTTACGGTCGGTTGAAAAGGAGCGTATACGATGTCCCGTCGCGTAAAGCTCTTCGTCGTCGCCTGTCTGCTCGGCGGCGTCTCGGTTCTCTCGGCCCTGCCTCAACTGCTCGACGGCGCGCGCACCTCCGCGGCCGTCGCGGCCGGACAGCAGACGACTGCGACGGCCGCGGAGGGCGATTGCCAGAACGTCCCGCCGCTGCCTCTGCCGAGCACGTTCCTGCCGGCCCGCATGCCGCAGTATCAGGAACAGCTCGCGCGGTTCCTACAGTGCCGACAGTACGCGAAGCTCGGCTGGGCGGAGGACAAAGGTGTGCGCGACACCGGGCCGTACGTCAGCGGTGCTTACTACGGCGTACATCCGGCGGTGAAGATTTACTACTCGCCCGAGGTCATCCGCTGGCTGGAAGGGAAGCGCAAGGGCGTCATCCCCGACGGGGCCGTGATTATTAAAGAGCAGTTCCCGCCGCCCGCCGGACGTTACCGCTTCAACGCGCCGCCGCCGGTCTCTGACTGGACGGTCATGATTAAGGACAAGCAGGGCTCGGCCGACGGCTGGTACTGGGCCGAGATTTGGGACAAGCAGTGCGCGGACAACAACGACCCGCCCTTCGCCATGCGCAACGCGGGCTTCGGCCTCTACTGCACGCGCTGCCACGCGTCGGCCGAGAAGGAACACACCTTCAGCTCTCTCGACAACATCAAGGGCAACTCGGGCGAGCCTTTGAATTACTACGACGACAACTCCTGGTTCTTCGCCCCGACCCCGCCGCCTGGCCCGACGCCGACGCCCCCCCCGCCGTGCAGGGAGACCCGCGGCCACACCGACTACGACCCGGCCGTGCGCCACGACCCCGGCAAGAGCGACGAGGAGGAGCGCCTTGAGCCGTTGAGGGTTCTGGCGCCGCCGCCCGTTCCGTCAATGACGCCGAACCCGAAGTTCGTCGCCTTCTACAACTCGATCAAGCCCGTCAACAACCCGCAGAGGTTGCCCGGCGAGAGTTACGACCACGTCTGGGCGCGGCCCGTCGCACCCGGCAAGCAGACGAACCTGTTCCTCACCTCGGACGCGTGCGTGGGCTGTCACAGCGCGATCACATACAGCGGCAACCCGATGCTCTACGTGGGGACGACGCAGCCGGATGGCAAGACCCCTTCGATGAACGTCTCGCCCTTTGCGGAGTGGCGCTGGTCGCCGATGGGGCTCGCGGGCCGAGACCCGGTCTTCTATGCGCAGCTCGACAGCGAGATCGCCTATCTGAAGACGCGGCCCGACGCCGACGAGATGATTAAGACCGTCACCAACACCTGCTTCAAGTGTCACGGCGTGATGGGCAAGCGCACACTCGACGCAGACCACGGCGGCCCGGGCAAGGGAGACTTCAAACGCGAGTTCGTCTACATCACTGACGAGAACGACCCTAACTTCAAGTACGGTGCGCTGGCGCGCGACGGCATCAGTTGCATGTCCTGCCATCGCATCGTCGCCGACAAGGCGCCGCCGGGCGTCCCGCCGCTCACGCACTTTCTTGAGAAGGCCATTACGGGCGAGTTCTCGGTCGGCGACCCCGGCGAGTTGTACGGCCCGTTCAAGGACGACGAGATCGTCACAGACCCTATGAACAACGCGCTCGGCATCAAGCCGAAGCACGACCCATACATCAAGAGTTCGAGGATGTGCGGCAGTTGCCACACCATCAACCTGCCGGTCGTTGACTGGAAGCAGCCCGCGCGGCGCGGCAACGACGCCGTCGGGTCGCGACCCGTCACGCACAGCAGTCTCGAACAGTTGACCTATCTTGAGTGGCTGAACAGCGGTTATCAGGACGAGTTCAACGGCGGCCCGAAGGCACAGACCTGTCAGGACTGCCACATGCGCACGAGCTATCGCAACTCTACGGGCACGCTCGAAGTGCCGCTTATCCAGCAGCCCATCGCCGCCGTCGAGGACGACCGTTACCCCGCAACCGAAGGGCTCCTGCCGCCCGAGAAGACGCACGTCCGTCTGCGCGAGAGCGGCTTCGTGCGCCACCAGCTACAGGGCTTGAACATCCCCCTGCTTGAGATGTTCCGTCAGTACATGGAGCCTGGCTACGCGAACGGCGCGAACCTGCTCTCTAACCCCGTCCTCGGCGTGCGGCAGAACGACTACATGCAGTCGGTCGCAAATAACCTGCCAAACGCCCTCGACGCGATGGTCGAGCAGGCGGCGAACTCGACCGCAGACATTCAGATAGCACCCGTCGCTCTCAGCTTCCGGAAGCTGACGGCCGACGTGCTCGTCACGAACAAGACCGGCCACCGCTTTCCGAGCGGCGTCGGCTTCCGCCGCGGCTTCGTCGAGCTGAAAGTAGTGGACACGACGGGCGGGCGTGAGCAGACTATCTGGTGCTCTGGCTGTACGGACAGTCTGGGCGTCATCACGAACGGCGAAGGCGGCCCGCCCCTGCCGACGGAACTCTTCGACAAGTACCAGCCGCGGCAGAAGCCGGAGCGGAGCGACTATCCCGCGCAGTGTCAGAACGTCGTGCAGCAGCAATACCAGCCGCACTTCTGGGGCGCGCGTTACCCCATCACGCGGCAGAACCAGGTGCAGATTTTCGAGGAGCTGGATTTGAACGCCGACTGCGAGTTCACGAGCAGCTTCATCCGGCGCGACTTTGTGGTCAAAGACAACCGTCTGCTCCCGTTCGGCTGGACTGAGCGCGGGCCGACGGGGCCGGACGGGCGCCCCGTTATCCCGAAGGAGTTTCTCGAACCGACGCACGCCGAAGGGGTGTGGGAAGACCCGCGCTACACGGACGGCAGCGGGACGAACCTTGTGCGTTACGAGTTATTGCTGCCGGCGGGAGTTGACCCGAAGAACTTGAGGGTGAGCGCCACGCTCTACTACCAGAGCATCCCGCCGCACTATCTCCACGACCGCTTCACGCAGGCCCCCGACTATCCGGCCACGCAGAGGCTCTACTACCTGACCTCCAACCTCCGCACGCAGGGCACGCCGCTGGAGAACTGGAAGGTCAAGGTCGTCTCCGCCGCACGCACGGCAGGCCAGTGAACCGTCGGTCGTCTTACAAGGGCGTAGCATCCCCGTATTCGGGCTTCATACCGCGATACAAAGCCCCTGTAGTCCGATACAAAGCCTTTATATCGCGATACGCGAGTCTTAGAACGCAATAGTAGTGTCCTGATTTCAAATAGAGCAATACGAGCGGAAAGAGGCGCATACAAAGAGGCTGCACGCGACTTCAACGTGCGTGCGGCCCGGCGGCACAGCCCCGATGAGAGTGGGCGTGCCCAGAGGCGCGTTGCCCTTACGCACCCCTGTTACTTGTGGCCCACTAAAATACCCATGTGGTATCTTCACCTCCGGTCTAGTCTTTGAAAACGTAAGGCAACGGGTCGGATGCAAAGCGTAGCTCAACCTCAGAGATGAGCATCGCCGTTGAGCATGAGAGGTCTCTACTCACGGCGAATCAATTACGCAGAAGCATCCTGGTTAAAAATACAGCTAGGCGCAAGTCAAAAAGTGTCTCGTCAGGAGGTAACTCCTGATGGGCCGCTCCGCACATCCGAGGCCGAAGCGTTTGCCGGAGAAGTTGCTGCGTATCCGTGAAGGGTTAAGACTCTCGCAAAACGAGATGCTTACCCGGTTAGGTCTGGAAGAAAAGTTACTGCGCGCCGCCGTGTCGGGCTACGAGTTAGGCACTATCGAGCCGCCGCTGCCGGTCATCCTTCAATACGCGCGGGTAGCTGGCCAGGGCAATCGCATTCTAAAGCCGCAGTACCCTGAGCAAGTAGTTTTCATCAAGCGCGGCCTTCAGCCGTTTGGCCTTGACCCCGCGCTTGACGCTGCGCTCGTGCTGTAACAGGTTGTTGACGAGGCGGCGCAGCAGCGCCAAGTTCTCTGCCGCGTGCCCGGCCCGCACCCGCGAGTCGTCTTCACCGAAGAGCACGTCCAAGACCCAGTGGCACGAGTTCTCCACTGACCAGTGTCCGCGCACCGCCTCCGCGAACTTCCTCGCCGCGACCGGCAGACTGCTCAGGTAATAGCGCCGGTTGAGCGAGACTGCGCCCTCAAGCTCGCGCACCGCCTCGCAGAGGCCGACCGTCTGGAGGCCATCCCACTCGCCCGAAGCCGTCAGGTCGTCGGGAGCCGTCACCTGCCAGAAGCGCCGCTCTTCGATCCGCCCGTGCTCTTTCTCCACACTCCGGTGCTCGCCTAGCTGGAAGCCGTGGGTGCGCCCTTCCCTCACCGAGCAGAGGAACTGCTCGACCCGCTCGTGCAAGCTACCGTGGTTGCCCTTGAGCGCCAGCACGTAATCGGCGCCTTGGCGGCGCACCTCGGCCGCGATCTCCTTCTGGCAGTTGAGCGCGTCGGCCGTCACCACGCAGCCTTTGAGCGCCAGCACTCGCAGCAACTCCGGCACGGCCCGTATCTCATTCGAGCCTGCGGCCACCTTCACCTGCCCCAAAGTCAGCCGGTTCTCCCGCGCCCAGGCGCTGACCAACTTGAGGGCCGGGCAGTCCCGCGCCGCGTCGTAAGAGCGGCGCACCGCCTTGCCGTCGATTGAGACTACCGCCCCCTCACCGAGGTCTGCTACCTCGCGCGCCCACGACATGAAGCAGCGCCCGAAGGCCGCGGGGTCGAGGGCGGCGAAGACTCTCCCGAAGGTGTCGTGCGAGGGGATGCCGTGCGGCAGTTCCAGAAAGCCGCGCAGCCACGCCTCGCGCGTCTCACCGAACTCCTCGATCTCGGTGAAGTCATCCGCCCCGCACAGCACGGCGCAGAGCGCGATGGCGAGGATGTCAAGGAGCTTATGGCGGCGACCCTGCGAGCGGCGCGGGTCAGGCAAGTCCGAGAAGCAATCCCAGACCAGAGGCGGTGGCTGTGACATGGCGTCCTCCTGCGGGCGGAATAGCAAATCCGCCCACATGATTACACCAGCCACGCCGTGTCAAGCTATTTCCTGCTCCGACGAGAATGCGATTGCCCTGGGTAGCTGGCATATGTACGGATGTCCTGTTGGATGATGAGCTTGATTTACCCGCGAAGCTTCCCGCCAAGCCAAAACATCAAACTTAAGCCTCTAATCTGAAACTAAGACACTAACAACGCAATCTAAAGCTTGAGTCTTGCGGAACGAAGTGCTAATAATGCGATTCCGGACGCGAAAACCTCGCACGCGGGGGCTGATTTTATGAAATTCCCTCGCAACATCGCGTCTTGACGAGCGAAGGGCGGAACGTGACATCTCCTCGGACGTGCTTCCGAGCACGCCCGCGTTGAAACGCCAATTCCAGACGTGCCTCATCGGGCCTCCACCGCTCCCGCACCAAGAAACCACCATCCACAACCTAAACCCCTCTAACCGGCGGGGGTGCGACTTTCAATTGAAAGTCGCACCCCGCCTTTGAATTCTACAAAAGAACCTCTGTGAAGCGGCGGTTCGTGTCAAGCGATTTATTTTAGCCTGAGCCTTCTCTGCTCAGGCACACCTTACCCGTTCAGCGAGTTCCATGTCAGCCTTCTGTCCGCGCTCTATGGTGGGCGTAGATTCACGCCCGGCGCATCGTTGGGTTCGGAGGCAAAGGCGGCACCATCTTTTCAACGGCGTCGTACAGCCGCCAGGTTCAATACCGTGCTCGCCTTGCCGTGCTCTGGAACTTGCTGAAGGAGAAGTCTCATTGGCCGCCTACCTCTAGGCGGCGACAGCCACGATGGCTGACTCCCCAGCCTCCGGGGCGCGAGCCTCGAAGCTCGCGCCGTCTCGCCACAGCGCGTAGAGAATGCCGGCCAGCTTCCGCGCCAGCGCCACGACCGCCACTCGCGAACCGCGCCGTGCGGCGATGGCAGCAGCCCAGTCGTGCAGCGCCGCGTTGGACGGGCTGCGTCGTCGCAGGATCGTCCACGCCGCTTCGACTAACATGTGCCGGGCGCGACCCGGCCCGGCCTTCGAGATGTGCCCGCGCTGCTGTCGCTCTCCCGAACTGCGTTCGGACGGCACCAGCCCCAGATAGGCACGCACCTCCTTCGCGCCTGCGAAGCGACCCGCATCGTCTAGCGTAGAGACGAAACTGGTAGCCGTGATGACGCCGACGCCCGGCACCGTCCGCAGACGCGCCAGCACTTCGTCACCTTCGGCGAGTGCCGCCAGTTGCTGGTCGGCTTGCTTGATCTGCTCGTTCAGACTTTGCAGCAGGAGCACCAGCGGGGCGATCTCTTCGCGTAACGCCTCGGGTAGTTCGAGCTGCGCCAGGCGCTTGAGGAAAGTGGGCGTGTAGCCGCTGTTGTGGATGCGCAGCCCGTCGCGCCGCAAAAGCGTCGAGATGAGGGAGATGTAACGCGAGCGGGTGCGCACCATCGCCTCACGCACTCCCAGTTGCGCGCGCACATGCCGCTGCTTATCTGAAGTGCGATGCGCCGGGCGGTATGCTCCGAGTCGGCAAGCCTCAGCCAGTGTGCGTGCGTCTCTCCGGTCGGTCTTGACTTTGCGGCTGCGGGTGGCGTACATCGAGGCGAAGTTCGGGTCGGCGACGATGACCTCATGGCCGAGAGCTTCGAGGTCACGTGCAACCCACTCGCTCTCCGTGCCCGACTCGATCAGGATACGTGCGAGCGGGCGGCTGCCGAGCAACTCCGAGATGTGTTCGCGGTCGGTCTTGATGCGGCGCTCGATCAGCTCGCCGTCTTCGGTCAGGATGCAGACTTGGCTGGAGACTTTACCGAGATCGAAACCGATGAAGTCCATAGCTGGTTCTCCTTTGCTTCGCGGTCTTGTGCCGCAGAATGTTCGGAGCAGTATGCTACCGCCGGTAGCAGCCAGCCGCTTCATCCAATCTTTTTTGTGGAATTACGGAAGGTTTGAGTTAATCCGAGTCTTGAGTTGAAAAGTTAAAGGTCGTCACCTCCGAGCGGGTGTGTAGAATGAAGTTGCGACACAACTTCTACCGCCCGCGGAGGTGAACGACCCGTGTGCAGCATAGAGCACCGGATGACGGAAATCTACTGCTTCGTTGACGACTTCCTCAAAGCCCGACCGGCCCTTTCCGGCTGGCGGCGTTCGCCGCACGCCGCGCCGCGCTTCACCGATTCGGAAGTCCTGACCATCGCCCTGCTGCAAGCGGACGTGGGCACCGATACCCTCAAGCGGACTTACCTCCTGGTGGCACAGAACTGGCGCTCGGCCTTCCCGCGCCTGCCCTCTTACGCGCAGTGGCTCGCCCGTCTGCATCGGCTGACCCGACACGTCGGGGCGCTGCTCGCGGCGACCTGCGGCCACGGCACGCCGCAGGCGCGGCTCTACCTCATCGACTCGAAGCCCATCCCGCTCTGCCATCCTTTGCGGCACGGGCGGGTGCGCTTGCTGCGCGAGGACGGGGCGCGCTTCGGCAAGACGAGTAAGGGCTGGTTCTTCGGCTTCAAGTTGCACGCGCTGCGGCACATCTCGGGGCGCGTGCTGAGTCTGCGGCTGACGCCTGCGAACTACGACGACCGTGAGCCGGCCGCGGCGCTGGCCGAGGAGGCTGAGTCGTTGCTCATCACGCGCGCTGACGCACCCGAGCGCAAGTTCCTGCTCTCGCAGGTCAGGCAGGGCGTGGAGACGATGTTCAGCCAGTGGTGGCATCAGTTCATCGACCGGGTGTTTAGCCGCTCGTGGGACGGGCTGTGGAACACCATCAAGCTCAAGGTCCTGCGTTACAACTTGGTTCATGCCGGCGTCTTGTCTGCATGACCTCAACTCAAGACTCGGATTAAGTTAGAATTGAATCCTGAAGTCTGGACACATTTGAAAAACTAAGCGAGTGGTCATGAGCTAGAAGCTCGTGAGAGCATTGTTTCTGCCATGAACCAAAGCTCTCTGACCACCCGCCTCGGCGAGTATATCAGCCTCGTTTTGCCCGAAGCACACGGGCATCAACGGAAAGCCGTCTCTGATTTCGTGTGCGCGCTCATCTCGGCGCAAAGCTGCTGTCAGGCGACACTCGCCCGCTGCTTTAACAACTTCGAAGCGGCCAGCCGTCGCCTGACGAGGCTGCTCCACAACTCCCGTCTTTCGCCAGATGCGTTGGCGCGCGCTCATGCCCGCGCGCTGATCGCGCGACTGCCGGCGCGAGGAGCGGTGCGCCTCGCGCTCGACTGGACGACAGAAGAGACACAACATCTGCTGGTCGCCAGCCTCCGCGTCGGCGGGCGGGCGCTGCCACTCTACTGGCGCCCGTATCAGGAGACGGAGTTGAAAGAGCGGATGAGCTTTTATGAGCGCGAGTTCGTGCGCACCCTCTTTCACGGACTGCTCCGGGGCGTCGAGCGCCGCCGCTTCGTCCTGACGGCGGATCGCTGGTTTGCGGACGTGGATTTGCTCGATGTTTTGGAAGAGTTGGGCGTCTCTTACGTGATTCGCACCAAGTCGAACTACAAAGTGCGCGTTGACAACCGCTGGCGCAGGCTCGACTCCCTGAGGTGGCGCGGCAACCAAAGGCGGAGAGCCTGGGGGCGGGTCTGGTACACGGAGACCGACCCGCGCCGCCTCTATCTGGCGCAGTCCCGCGCGCGGGACAAGCAAGGTCAATGGGGCGTCTGGCACCTGTTGTCGAACCGGCCGCGGTCGGCCCTCGGGATGAGTCGGGAATACGCGCGCCGCTTCACCTGCGAAGAAGGCTTCCGTGACGGGAAGCGGCTGTTGGGCTTCGCCGCGGCGCGCATCAAGTGCATCGAGGCATGGGCGCGGATGTTCCTGCTGGTCGCAGTTGCGCTCGCTGTGCTGACGCAGATGGGTTGTGCCTTGCTGGAAGAGGACGCGCGTGAAGAGTTGCTGCGCCGGGTGCGGTCGCGGCGACAAGCCCGCTCGGAGTTGAGCCTGGTGCGCAGCCTTGTCGAGTTGCTGGCACAGGATGAAAGCTTGTGGCGATTGCTCAATCATCAACAGCGACTCAATCTGGAGGCTGGTTTCTGAATGTGTCTAGACTTCAGAATTGAATCATAGAATAATGGCAGAAACGATGCCGATACAAATTAGGAGTAATGAATATGAAACAGACGTTAATGAAAACAAGGAGAACAAAATGAACAATAAGATTGCACTAATCACTGGTGGAAGCCGCGGACTCGGTAAAAATATGGCTTTGAGCCTTGCCAAAAAAGGCGTTGATGTCGTCTTGACTTATCACAGCAACCAGCAGGAATCCGAAAGGATGGCGGCGGAGATCCAATCGCTCGGACAAAAAGCATACGTCTTTCAGTTTGATGCCGGAGATATAAAGTCTTTCGATGATTTTTACCAACGAGTTACGAATCAGCTAAAAGAAGAAAGAGGCAGCACGAATTTTGATTTTCTGATCAACAATGCCGGAACCGGGCTTTACGTGCCCTTTGCCGAAACGACCGAGGAGCAATTCGACGCGTTACTCAACATTAATTACAAAGGCGTTTTCTTTCTGACTCAAAAAGCACTGCCGTTTATCAATGACGGCGGTCGCATCATCAACATTTCATCGGGACTGGCGCGGTATTCTTTCCCCGGCTCCTCCGCTTACGGCTCAATGAAAGGCGCGGTCGAGGTGCTGACCAGATATTTGGCAAAAGAATTGGGTTCGCGCAACATCGCCGCTAATGTGGTCGCGCCGGGAGCCATCGAGACTGATTTCGGCGGCGGGCGCACGAGAGACAACAAAGACCGAACGCGCAGATAGCCAGTCTGACAAGTTTAGGTCGCGTCGGATTGCCCGACGACATCGGCGGCGTGGTGGCGTTTCTTTGCAGCGACGAGGCGAAGTGGATCAACGGGCAAAGAATTGAGGTTGCGGGCGGAATATTTTTATAAAAACCTCGTAAAAAGGCGCGCCTCAGCTTCTATTATGATTGCTTTAAGTGAATCTCTCTGGAAGCAGTCGTCGAGAGATCTTATATAACATCTTGAATTCAACTTTGAAGTGCAACTTTGAGATTGGCAGGTGAGAGGTAAGCTGCGGTAGTCTCAGCGTGCTTTTTAACCGCCAAGTCAAAGAAGCACACTGATGAGCTACACGCAGCTGACCCGCGAGCAAAGATACCAGATTTACGCCTTGAAGAAAGCCGGGCACACCCAGACCGAGATGGCCGCCATCGTCGGCGTCCACAAGTCGAGCGTCTCGCGGGAACTGCGGCGTAACCGCGGGCGGCGAGGCTACCGCCCGGGTCGGGCACACGAGTTGGCTGAGGCGCGCCGTCGCGCCGCGCACTGCCCCCGCATCAGCGAGACGACGTGGGCGCTGGTCGAGTCGCTGCTACGCCGGGACTGGAGTCCCGAGCAGATCGCGGGTCGGCTCAAGGTGGAGCGACGGCCGGCGGTAAGCCACGAGCGCATCTACCAACACGTCCGGGCGGACAAGCGGGCGGGCGGCACGCTGCACCTCCACCTGCGGTGCCGTAGAGAGCGGCGCAAGCGCTACGGGAAGCACGCGCGGCGGGGGCAGCTCGCGGGACGGGTCGGCATTGAGGCGCGCCCGGCCGTGGTCGATGCCAGTCGCCGATGCGCCGCCTGGGAGGCCGACACCATCGTTGGCCGCAGGGGTCAGGGCGCGCTGCTGAGCCTGGTCGAGCGCAAGTCGAAGCTGGTGCGGCTGTGCTGGATCGAGCGCAAGGGGGCAGAGGAGGTAGCGCAGGCGAGTCTCACAGTGTTGGGGCCACTCTCCGAGAGGGTGCTGACGATCACGTCGGACAACGGCGGGGAGTTCGCCCACCATGCCCGCATCTCGCGGGGGCTGGGTGCAGAGTTCTACTTTGCGCGCCCGCCCGCGAGTTGGGAACGCGGGGTAAACGAGAACACCAACGGGCTTGTGCGGCAGTACTTCCCCAAGCGGGCAGACTTCGCGGCCATCACGCAGGCGGAGGTCGAGCAAGTCGTGGAGCGACTCAACGAGCGGCCGCGCAAGACGCTCGGCTACCGGACGCCGAACGAGGTCTTTTACAAACGACAGCCTGCTGCACTTCAAAGTTGAATCCAAGACAGCCGCGCCGAAGTTGAACGGTAAATCGCTGTATGGTCTTGCCGGTGACATTGTGCGAGCTATTGAACCTCACTCGGAAGCTGACCCCGTTGCGCTTCTCGTTCAAACGCTGGTCGGATTCGGCAACTTCATCGGTCGCACGGCTCACTTCGTTGCCGAGGCAGACCGCCACCATACAAATCTTTTCGCCGTAATCGTCGGCGCGTCCTCAAGGGGGCGTAAAGGCTCGTCATGGGGACACGTCCGCAGATTGCTCGAAGCCGTTGACGAAGAATGGGCGGACTGCATCGTCGGCGGATTGTCGAGCGGTGAGGGGCTTGTACATCACGTGCGGGACGATGAAGGGGCAGGCATCAAGGACAAGCGTGCGCTAGTTGTAGAAACCGAGTCCGCGTCAGTTCTTCGCGTGCAGAAGCGCGACAGTAACATCCTCTCGGCTACCTTGCGGCAGGCGTGGGACACGGGTGACTTGAACGTGATGCGTCGCAATGACCCCGACAAAGTACGCGGGGCGCACGTCTCGATTATAGGGCACATTACGGGCGACGACCTCAAGCGTTGTTTACAGGAAGCAGATGCAGTAAACGGCTACGCTAACCGCTTCCTATGGGTACACGCCCAACGGTCAAAGAAGCTGCCGGAAGGCGGTTACTTCCACGCAACCAATATCACGCCCCTTGTTAGGCGCTTACGCGAGGCGGCAGAGTTCGCGCGCACGGTGAGCGAAATGAAGCGTGATGCGGAAGCTGCGACGCTCTGGCGTAGGATTTACGAGGGGCTTGACGATGAAGAAACGGGCGGACAGGTCGCTGCTATCCTCTCCCGCGCCGAGGCTCAAATAATGCGCTTGGCTTGCGTGTATGCCTTGCTCGATTCGTCGGCTACTGTGCGCAGCGTACATCTTGAAGCTGCGAAAGCACTGTGGGACTACTGCGAGGCTTCGGCGCGGTACATTTTCGGTGGTCAGGCGCTTAGTCGTAAGGCGCAAAAGCTGTTCGACAAGCTGAACGATGCTGGCGCTGGTGGACTCGCAAAGACTGAAATTTACGCGAAATTCGGCAACCGCATAAAGCAGGCTGAACTCGACGCTTTGCTTTCTGAACTCGAAAGCACTGGCTATGCGGGTAAGGAAACAGTCAGCACAAGCGGACACGCAGAAGAACGCTGGTACGCCGTAACGGAAGCGGGCGCGCGAAGTTGCGAAACTGATGAGGTTGATGAAGAAAGCCCTACCAACTGTGACCTGTCTTCATCATTTCCAGTGCCTTCGCATTGTGAAAAGCCATCTGGCAATGCTCAAACGAATTTTGACTTGTGCGAAGCGTGCGAGGAAAGGGCAGCTATCATCGTCGCTAACGGGGAAGTGACGACCGAAGAAGCAGAACGGCTCGCAGTCTCACAATGTCGGGAGTGTTCAGAGGCGGGCGATGCCCGCGAATGGGTTGAACGGGTGAATTCAGAAGCCTATAGCTAGTTGCGATTGGATGTAACCTGATAGCCGCAGTGCCCGAACCAGCCAAAGCAGTCTGACGCGGTGACGAGGTCGAGCGCCGCCGTCAACGCCCGCTCCAACTCCTCGCGCGTCCTGGCCTTCGCGGCCCGCAAGGAAGCCTTGATCTTTGACCACATCAGCTCTATCGGCGAGAAGTCCGGCGAGTATGGTGACAGCCAGATAACTTGCGCGCCGCGCTCAGCCGCCACCTCCTCGATGCGGCTCGCGTGATGAGCGCTGAGGTTGTCGAGCACCAGCACGTCGCCGCGCCTGATGGTCGGGCCGAGCACCTGCTCGACGTAGGCGTTGAAGGCGTCGGTGTCAACGGCGCCCTCGACCGTCATCACGGCCTCGACCCCGGAGAGTGACAGCGTGCCGATCACCGAGGTCTGCGGGCCGTAGTTGCGCGGCACGCTCTCTGAAACGCGCTCGCCGCGCGGGGCGCGCGCCCGCAGCCGCGTCATCGCCAGGCTCACCCCAGCCTCGTCAATGAAGCGCAGCCGCCGGTGGTCAACCTCGCCGAGTCGGCGCCAGTACCAGCCGCGCTTATAGTTGTTGCGCTCGCCCGCCACTAGCGACTTTTTTTGAGCGGCAGGCCGAGCGCGGAGAGGGCGCGTGAGATGGTCGAGACGTGAACTTCAACCGACTCCTGCTCGGCGAGGAAGCCCTGGAGTTCGGCCAGGGAGATGTCGCTGCAGTCGCGCACTTTCCGCCGGAGGAGTCGCCGTTGCCGCTCCGTCAGGCTCTTCGGCTTGCCCCCACCGTGCGGGAGCGGCGCGAGGTCGCCGCTCTCACGCCACTGCCGGAGCATCTTCTTGACGAAGGCGGGGCAGACGCCGAAGCGGGAGGCGATCTCGGAGATGGAGCCTTCCCCCTGCTCATAAGCGGCGACGACTCTTTGGCGTAAGTCTACGGAGTAGGCTTTCATCGTTAAAGCTTACTCTTGGCTACACACAATCGCAATCAGCTATAGAAGTTCAAGGCCGCAATGGCGCTCGCGTGGCGATGTTCCCGCGAAGTGCTTATGCTCGGCAGTCCTTATGACGCTGTAGAAGGATTGCGGCGCGGCTGGATGGCTCTTGAAATAGCGTTACATCGGCTATTTTAGAGCGATTTTTTTCATTACCGGAAGCCCTACAATTTTCCAGTTGTAAGAGGCTCGAAATATGGTAAATGAGGATTTTGCCCTCTATCTTGGCTCAAACACTACCCGTTTGCCGTGCCAGTTCTTATTGGTTCAAATTACTCACCTGTATTTGTGTAATACAGTGGAGTGGCAACACCCCATGACCTGTTTTTTTCGGGTAACGGGTCGGCAACCCAACGCCGCTCAGTCGTGGTTGGGGTGTGGTTTCCGAACCCCTGTGGGCGCTCGCCTGTATTGACGCGCCACAAATTTCATACTTCGCCTCAACTAGCACCTGCTTGCGAAGACGGCGAGGAATGCTACTAGCCCCATGATGATAGCTGCGACCCACGGAGCAGCCTTGCTATTACCTGTTAACCCGTTTAACGCCCCGCCAGCTACACCCTGCGGCTCTCGCGGCCCTCGTCCCATGCTCGCCCTCTCCGGCGTTATCCAGAGGGATAAGCTACGCCCACACTTCATACACTTCGGGGCAAAGTACGAGCAAGGATTCCCACAGTCCGGGCAAGGATAAAGTTTGGTATGGTCTGGAATGTCTGTCTGGCTCATGGCGTCTTCCCATGTGGAAAATGTGAATGACTAATGCGGTTTCTGTGGGGTATTCTCCCGCCTGTAGTTTTTGACAATTGAATGACACCCAACGCGGCCTCTTATTTCGGGGGATGAGGTTCGCTACGGAGAGTCACGAACTCCGGGTGAAACGATACTATGAAACCGAACTAGATACTATTGTATCCAGCAAGGCTGTCGTTGTCGAGATTGGCTGTTCATCGGGAGAAGATGCCCGATGAAAAATGCCTCTCGAACGAAGGTCAGAAGGCTAGGGGAGAAGCTGTTAAAGATTCGCTTAGGTCTGGGCTTGTCTCAGAGCCAGATGCTTGAGCGGCTTGGGTTTGGGGATGAGTTGTTCCGCAGCAATATTTCGCAGTATGAGCATGGCAGGCGCGAGCCGCCGCTACCCGTGTTGTTACAGTACGCGAAGTCGGCTGGTGTTAAGGTTGAAACGCTGATTGATGATGAACAGGATTTACCCACGAAGTTACCAGCCAGCAAGGTTAGTAAAGTAGCCGCGCTTGGTGAGAGACGTAAAATTAAGCGTTGACATTCCCTGCTCTCGAAAACTAATCTTTCCTCATTCCCCCTGCATTATTCCGCTGACGAGCAGCCTTACGCTTGTTAGCCTCGTAAACCCATTTACATAGAAGCGGAGATAATTCGATGCCCAAGAACCCAAATAATGAGTACAGCAAAGATGCGTTGAGGAAACAGATTGACGTGGCACTCGCCAATCTACCTGTTCAAGCGAATGATGAAACCGTTGATTGGGAAACGCGGCGGGAGTGGGCATTAAAGCAATTACGCCATACACTTGAACTCTACACAGGAACTACATCGGTGATGATTGATGATGATAGGGTGCAGCAAAGTCTTACGCCTTCACAAAGAGAGGAAAATGCCATCTACTTTTTCTTAGAACATGAGTGGTCACTTTCGACTGGTAAAAGACCAATTTTTGAGGACTTCATCGAAAGAGCGATTGGCAAACAACCATAGGCGACCGCTCAGGTTAATTTACTTGGGACGTAAGATGCTGACAGAAAAATGATGCCATGATTCCTCAAACCTTTGAGCAAGCCTTTGAACGAGTAAAGCAGTTAGTTCAAGTCTTCAAACAGAATGAAAAGCGGTATCTCGCGCCGGACTACTCCGAGGCGCAGGCGAGGCTTGATTTCATAGACAAGTTTTGGATTGCGTTAGGGTGGGACGTAAACCACGAAACCCAAACGAACCCTTATGAGCAAGAGGTAAAGGTAGAGCGCGGTGTGAAGATGAGCGCGGGGCGAAAACGCGCCGACTAGGCCTTTCTCGCGCCGAACTTCCGAGACGTGCTGTTCTACGTCGAAGCAAAGAAACCGCAGGCTGACGTAGATACTGCTGACAATTACTTTCAGACAATACGCTACGGCTGGAATAGTCAGACGCCTCTTGCAGTTCTCACCGATTTTGAATCATTCCGCATATTAGATTGTCGTTTCAAGCCTGACATAAATACTGCCTTGCAAAGAGCAGTTAACAAATTTCACTATCACGACTATTCGGATGCGGAGAGGTTTAGCGAAATCTATTAGAAGTTACGCAGTTGAAGAAAATGTAGTAGAAAAAGGGCGTGAATCCGCCTAAATGTTCTGACGACGACTACATTAACTTCGTGATTGCCTCGCCGCGCGCCGTGAGCGCCACCGAAGCTGCGAAAGTACAAGGCGCTGAGGAGCAGGCGCCAGCCCATGATGCGTTCACCCGCCTGCTGCATCGCCTGGAGCCTGACGCCGCGACGCTGTGGCGTGAAGCCGAGAGCCAGGTCGGCTTGACCCGAGGCATCCTTGTCATAGACGACTCGACCTTGGACAAGCCCTACGCGAAGAAGATGGAGTTGGTTGTGCGCCACTGGTCGGGCAAGCACCACGCGGTCGTGAGCGGCATCAACCTGATTACGCTCCTATGGACGGACGGCGACCGTCACGTCCCCGTTGACTATCGCGTCTGTGACAAGAAGCGGGACGCGCTGACAAAGAACGATCACTTCCAGGCGATGCTGAGGGAGGCGCACCAGCGCGGCTTTGTGCCCGCGTGCGTGGTCTTTGATAGTTGGTATTCGGGGCTTGAGAACCTGAAGTTGATCCGCTCTTTCGGCTGGATGTGGCTAACTCGTCTGAAGAGGAACCGCAAAGTGAACCCCGACCGGAGAGGCTTGCGTGCCGTCAGTGAAGTCGAGATCGGGGAGTCGGGGCGCGTGGTGTGGCTCGAAGGGTTCGGGCTCGTCCGCATCTTCAAGATGGTCGCCACAGACGGCGACGTTGCGCTGTGGGCGACGAATAAGGTTGAGATGGGCGACCTTGAAAGGGTCAAGTGGGCGGGCTTCGCATGGGCGATAGAGAATTACCACCGCGGCATCAAGCAGTTCTGTCTGATCGAGCGGGCACAAGTTCGCTAGCGCCGCGCGTGGCGCAACCACATCGGGCTTTGTTTGCGAGCGTTCCTGCGGTTGGAGAGTCACTGCTATCACAAGGGCATCAGTTGGTATGAAGCAAAGACTTCGATCATCAGAGAGGCGGTGCGCGCTTATATCGCTCAACCGATCTACTCGCTCATCTCAACTGCGTAACTTCTATCTATTACTTGTTCTCGCGTGAAGCTGTAACAAACGGCTCGCTTGAAAAATTTGCAGAGGCTTTGCCAAAGCCGACAGGTAAGGCGCATCAACGGATTTTATTTGGCGGTGGCTATAAGAGCATTGATGAATCGTTTCTACAGGATTTAGATGAATACCGTGCAAGATTGGCACAAGCTTTCGCCAAAGGGAATCCACAACTTGAAGATTATGAACTAACAGAAGTAACACAACGCACATTAGACCGTCTTGTGTTCATGCGGTTTCTTGAGGACAAGCTAATCGAGCCAGAACCGCTTGTCGAGAATCTGGGTAGCGGAGAATCCACATGGATAGATTTTATCTCAACATCAAAACGGCTTGATGGCGTCTATAACGGCATTATTTTAAGAAACATGCGTTACTAGATTCGCCTAGATTTGTAGTTGATGAATCTATCTTTGAAGGTATCTGTGAGAGTCTTGCACATACTAATTCACCTTACGACTTCAATGCTATTCCTATTCATATCTTAGGCAGCATATATGAGCGATTCTTAGGCAAAGTAATAACCGTAACTGATAGAGGCGCGAAGGTAGACCAAAAACATGAAGTGCGTAAAGCAGAAGGTGTTTATTACACACCTGAATACAGTGTTCGCTACATTGTAGAGAACTCTGTAGGTAAATTGATTAAAGGTAAGATTCCAGAAGAAATTCGGCAGATGCATTTTGCTGACATTGCTTGTGGGAGCGGTTCTTTCTTGCTAGGCATTTTTGATTTACTACTGCGTTATCACACCAACTATTACAATGCGAATAAAACCAATCGAGCCAGAGGGCGAAGGGCAGGATGTATTGAATGGGAAGACGGAACTTTACACCTTTCATTGTTCCAGCACGCTAGTTGAAACTATGCGCTTTCAGCGCGGGTGCTTGTGGCGACCTGCGCGGCGGCGCGCCTGTGAGCGCAGCGCGTCATGGATGCGCCGCCACGTGCCGTCGCGCCGCCAACGGCGGAAGTAAGTGTAGACGCTCTGCCACTTCGGGCAGTCCGTGGGCAGCATCCGCCACTGGACGCCGCCCTTGAGGATGTAGCAGATGGCATCAATCACCTCGCGTAAATCGAGGCGGGGGCGACCCCGTCGCTTGGGCGGCGGGAGCCACCCTTTGATAAGATGCCACTGACTGTCAGTCAGGTCGGAAGGGTAGCGTTGGTGCGACACACACTTAGCTTACCCGCTCGGCTTGGTTGGCAGTCTCCTATTTTTCAAACAGCCTCTGAGAGAAGCATTAAGCAAAATGCAGGGTAGGAGTGATGATCTTAAAGCCGTTACCCTCTCACGCCTCGCAACAGTTGAAAAGGTAACTCTACGCCTCAGCGATGCATTACACCTGCTTACGGAAACCGCGCCTCTGCTAGATAAGAGCAGTAATCATTCGCTCAGGGGAAGATTCCACAACGAGTTGACCGCCGTACTCGTGATGCTCGGAGAGGCAGAACGGCGGAGCGATTATACAGACCGAGCTTTAATCGAAGCTGCCGCCGCGAGCTACCACTTCGAGCAGGCTGGACACAGGCGCTATCAAGCATACGTTGAAAATAATCTAGGAATGCTTTATTGCACTCTCAGCAGGTACTCCGAAGCGCACCAGCACCTCGACTGGGCACAAGCTCTCTTCACAAGCATGAAGGACAGGGCGCATATCGCGCAGGTTGATGATACGCGCGCCAAAGTGCTGCTCGCCGAGGGGCGGGTGGCAGACGCCGAAAAGCTCGTCCGCTCGGCGGTCAATACCCTTGAGAAGGGAGGTCAGCAGTCACTTTTAGCGGAAGCCCTCACTACACACGGGATTGCGCTCGCTCGCCTGGGTCAAGATCAGCGCGCGCTCCTGACGTTGCAACGCGCCGTCGAAGTTGCGCAGACCGTGGGCGACCTTGAAAGCGCCGGGCAGACTTCGCTGACAATCATAGAGGAGCTAGGCGACCGCCTGACGACTCAAGAACTGAGCGCCACATTCGACAGAGCTGCGGAGTTGCTTTCGGGCACGCAGCACTCGGCCACCAAAGACCGTCTTGTCGCCTGTGCCCGCCGCGTGATGCACCTTCTTAGCATTCTTCCCACGCCTCCCAAATGGAAAGGCTTTAACTTCTACGAGGCGGTGCGCCGCTTCGAGTCTCGCATCGTCGAGCGGCGCTCAGGGATGCGGGCGGCGTAGTGACGCGGGCGGCACAACTGCTCAGCATCAACCGCCAAACCCTGGACACTATGTTGCATGTCGGACGACACAAAGACCTCGCGCACCTGCGCACGCCCGTAGAGCCGCGCCGAAGTAGCCTCATGTTTCGTGATGAGCTGAACTGCCCCGACATCCACGCCGTCTCAGTTCTCCACGTAGAGGACGATGCCTTCGTGACCGGTGGGGTGCGTGTGACGCTGGATGCTGAAGGCTGGTCGGTCGAGACGTGTGAAGACGGCGCTACCGCGCTGGAAAGACTTCAGAGCCGTGCCCGCTATGACGTGCTGATCTTCGATAACAATTTACCGGACATCGACGGAATAGAACTGATACGCCAGACGCGTGCGCTGGCGCACCGTCAGCAGACGCCAATTATCATGCTCTCGGGCGACGACGTTAAGATGGAGGCGCGTCGAGCCGGGGCTAACACGTTATTAAAGAAGCCGACTGATATGCTGTTACTGGCTGAGAACGTCGCGCGCCTGCTTGCCTGTAAGACAAAGCGGAATTAAAGAACGCATCATTTGACCGGCCCCGTCATGTGGCGGGCCGCCGTACATAGGGGCCTCGCACAATAGAAATTCATCCAGTCTCTTCTCGTGGCCGGGCCATACGCTGCTCGTTCTGCCGACGCTTTACGGCTGGTTCGAGCGTGAACGGGGGAAGGCATGAAGAAGTGCCGGAAGGTGACATTTCAGGAGATGGAGAAGAAGACCGAAGATGGTGCATGACCACGCGCATACGTCTTCGGGGAGGAAGAAGCGGCGGCTCGCTATCATCCTCGGCCTGACGATGCTCTAGCGCGGATTGGCCGGGCGACCCGGAATCAAATATACTGCCCCGGATGTTTTGGAAGCGCGCCACGTTTACGCGACTGCTGGCTGCCCTGATGCCCGCACTTCTTTTGTGGGCGTTCGTGGGCTGCGTGGCTGTCTGCGCGGCGCACGCCGAGGAGGAGTGCGCCGCGGATGTGTCAGCCGCGGCGGCCGAGTTGCGTGAGTCCCATCGCGACGAAGCCTGTCCCGTCAAGGAGGCGTCGTTCCTCGTCCCGTCGAAACGCCTCGGCCCGGAACAGCAGGCCATCGCCGGCCAGCCTACGCCCGCGCCGGCTGCACAGGCGGCTCCCCGCACTCATCCGCTCGCCGTGTACTGCATGCCTCCCAAAGCCCCCGACCCTCCTTTCGAGCGTCTGCGCACACTCCTGATTTAGCCGTCTCCTGTCATCAGTCGTATATAAGATTGACGCCTTTCGCGTGAAAGGCGTGGCTGCCGCTGTATAAATTTTCCGGGAGATCATTGATGAAAGGTTTACTCAAGAGCTTACTGCTGCTCGCCGCTTTACTCGGCGCGTCGGCGATTGCCTCGGCGCAGAACCAGCCCGTCAGGCTGGAGGGGCAGGTCGTCTGCTGCGCCGACTGCTGGGCCGAGGCCGACCGCAACGTCGTGCCCTACGGCAACGCGGAGGATTTACTGAAGGCCAAGTCCTGCGTAGAGGGCGGGGACCCCACGCTGGTCGCCGTGAAGGAGGGCGAGAAGTTCACGCTCTACCAGTTGGAGCCGGGCAAGTTCAAGCTGCCGGGCAAGAACTGGCTTGAGTTCGTCGGGAAGCGTGTGGCCGTCACTGGCACGGTGCGGAAGAAGAAGGAGGCGGGCGTCGTCCGCGTGGACGCGCTCGAAGTGCTTGCCGCGAGCCTCGCCGAGCAGGAGGCCGCGAAGGCGCTCGGCACCGAGGTCGAGCTGACGCTCAAAGACCTGTTCGGGGCCGAGCAGAAGTTGAGCGCCTACCGCGGTCGCATCGTCGTGCTGAACTTCTGGGCCACTTACTGCATCCCCTGCCGCGCGGAGATGCCCGACCTCGCGGCGGTGCAGAACGAGTACGCCGCGCTCGGCGTGCAGGTCGTCGGGGCGTCGGCTGACGAGGCCGGCGACCGCGCCAAGGTGATGCAGTTCATCAAGGAGACGAAGGTCAACTTCCCCGTCTGGATGGGTGCGACGACCGCCGACATGATGCGCTTCGGCTTGGGCGCGGCGCTGCCCGGCACGGTCGTCATCGGCCGCGACGGGAAGATAGTCAAGATCATCTCCGGCGTCGTGAAGCTGCCCGAGCTGAAGAAGCAGATCGACTCGATGCTCGCCTCGGCCGAGAAGGAGAGACGGCGGGAGGAGGCCGCCTCCGCTAAGAAGAAGCCTTCGGAATCCTCCAGCGTGCCGTCTTGACCGCTTTGACCCGGGGAGGGCCGCGCCGTGAGCGGGGCAGAAGAAGAGACGGACTACAAGTGGACGTTCGGCGTGCGGGTCATCGCCAACCAGATCGACCGCGCGCGTTGGCGCAACACTATAACTTACCGGTTCCACCCGAGGTTTACGGCCGGGGTAGAGTATAACCCTTTGGCCGGGAAGGTGAGCCCCATCGCGAACTTCGTTGCGCTGACGGAGACGCACAAGAGGCCGGCCGTCATCCTCGGCACGAGTTCCGACCGCATCGGGACGCCTTCTGGGCAGTCTTACTACGCGACCGTCAGCAAGAGCTTGCAGCACTCGACGGGATGGCCCATCGCGCCCTACGCGGGGCTGGCCTATGGGACTTATGAAGACCGCTTCCGACCCATCGGTGGATTGAACATCTACGCCGGGGAGCGTTGGTCTTCGACCATCCTCTTCGACGGCGTGCGTGTTCACCCGCTGATTAATTACACACACGGCCGACATGTCTTCTCATTCGTCATGGAGCGAGGTCGTAATCCGGGCGCGAGCTACAGCGTCTCGTTCTGAAGAATCATGAGCGGACAGGTGGCACAGACAGGTGGGGCGCCTTGCGCGGCGAGACCTGCTGTGACGGCGGGGCGTGCCATTGATACAGCACAACCCTCATAGGAGGTGTTAGAGACGATGATGAACGAACCGCACGTGGTCAGGGAGTCTCCCATAGCCTGCGACATGAGCGCCATCGAGCCGGGCTTGAGGGCACAGCACGTCGCCACGGGCGGGCAGTTGTTTCGAGCCGTGCAGGAGATTAAGGAGCTACCGGACGGCTACGCCTTCTGCCTGCCGGCCAACTCGGACACGCTCCTCAAGGCGGCAGAGTTCGTCTCGCTTGAGCGGCTCTGCTGCCCGTTTCTGGGCTTCGCGCTTGAGGTCGGGCCGGAGGGAGTCCCCGTCTGGCTGCGACTGACGGGGCGCGAAGGCGTCAAGGCTTTCATCCGCGAGGAGGTCGGCGAACTCCTCGGCGGCACCATTGACTGGGGAGGTACGAGGTGAGCACGCTGGCGCGTTCCGCGCTCTTCTTCCTGCTGGCCGGGCTTATGGAGATCGGCGGCGGCTATCTGATGTGGCTCTGGCTGCGCGAGCGGTGGGCCTGGTGGGTCGGCGCACTCGGCGCGCTCGTGCTTGTCGGCTACGGGGTGGTGCCGACGCTCCAGCCGGCGAACTTCGGGCGCGTCTACGCGGCCTACGGCGGAGTATTCGTCGCGATGTCGGTGCTGTGGGGTTGGTGTGTGGACGGGCAGAAGCCCGACCGCTGGGACGCGCTCGGCACGGCGCTGTGCATCGCCGGCGTCATCGTCATCATGTACTCGCCGCGCGGAGGTGAGGGCAGCTTAGACAGCTTCAGGCAAAGCCGACCATGAGTGACGGGTGATGGAACGCCTGCTGAAATATTTCCTGCCCGCCCATTCGACATCACACCTAAGTCCAGCGAAGGGCTCGGCGACATCTTTACAAAATCTTTATAACTTTTATGCCATCCTACGCCTGCTAGTTTTTCCCTGAAGCAACGATTCGTCCGCCCGGTTTGATTGTGGCGGTTGAAACGGCGAGAGGCGCACTTTGGGTCTCTTTCACCGTCGCCGGACGATAGCGATTCGGGGGAAGTTTATTCTCGAACTCTCAGGACGGACATGGCAGGAACAGTTTCGTCAGACATCCACGCCACGCTCACGGACGCTTACGGACAACCACACACGACCACACCGAGAGGGCGCTACCTTGCGATACTTTCGCTGACGGCGCTCGGCATCGTCTACGGCGACATCGGCACGAGCCCCTTGTACGCCATGCGTGAGTGCTTCCACGGCCCACACGCCATCGCCGTGACGCCCGAGAATGTCTTCGGGGTGCTGTCGCTCATCTTCTGGGCGCTCATCCTCATCATCTCGATCAAGTATTGCATCTTCGTCCTGCGGGCCGACAATCACGGCGAGGGCGGCATCCTCGCCCTGACCGCGCTGGCCACACCAATCAAGATCGTGAGCAAGAGCGAGCGGTGGCTGCTCATCGTGCTCGGCATCTTCGGGGCGGCGCTCCTCTACGGCGACGGCATCATTACGCCGGCCATCTCCGTCCTCGGCGCGGTTGAAGGCTTGAACGTGGCGACGCCGCTGTTTGCGCCTTACGTCGTTCCTTTAACGGTCATCATCATCGTCGGGCTGTTCCTCATCCAGAGTCGCGGGACGGCGAAGGTCGGGCGGCTGTTCGGCCCCATCATGCTCGTCTGGTTCCTCGTCATCGCCGCGCTAGGCGTGTCGCAGATCGTCCGTTACCCCTCTATGATAGGTGCCTTCAACCCGGCGCACGGCTTCGACTTCTTCCTGCGCAACGGCTGGCACGGCTTCCTCGTCCTCGGCACGGTCTTCCTCGTCGTGACAGGCGGCGAAGCGCTCTACGCGGACATGGGTCACTTCGGCAAGCGGCCCATTCGCGTCGTCTGGTACGCGCTCGTCCTGCCCGCGCTGCTGCTCAACTATCTCGGGCAGGGTGCGCTCCTCATAGAGAATCCGGCGGCGGCCGAGAATCCTTTCTATAAGCTGGCTCCCGAGTGGGCGCTCTATCCGCTCATCGCGCTGGCGACCTGCGCGGCCATCATCGCCTCACAGGCTCTCATCTCGGGCGCTTACTCTTTGACGATGCAGGCCATCCAACTCGGCTTCATGCCGCGCCTGAAGATCGAGCACACCTCTTCGACCGAGATGGGGCAGATTTACATCCCGGCACTGAACTGGGCTCTGATGATTGGCTGCATCGCCATCGTGATCGGCTTCGGCTCGTCGAGCAATCTGGCCGCCGCCTACGGCGTGGCCGTCACCTCGACGATGGTCATCACGACGGTGCTGCTCGGCGTCGTCGCGCGCGAACAGTGGGGCTGGAGCCTGCCGTCGGTGCTCGCGCTCTGCGGCTTCTTCCTCGTCATCGACCTCGCGTTCTTCGGGGCGAACGTCATCAAGATTCCGGCGGGCGGCTGGTTTCCGCTCGTGGTCGGCGCGGCCATCTTCCTGCTGATGACGACGTGGAAGAAGGGGCGTCGCATCCTCGCCTCGCGGATGTTGTCGCTCGCCATGCCGATTGAAGATTTCCTGCGCGAGACGGCCGCGAAGCCCCCGGTGCGAGTGCCGGGCACGGCGGTCTTTATGACAGGGACAGGGACGGGAACCCCGGCCGCCTTAGAGCACAACCTCGAACATAACAAGGTGCTGCACGAGCGGGTCATCCTGCTGACGGTGAAGACGAGGCAGGTGCCGCACGTCGAGCCGGACGACCGCGTGCGGGTCGAGCCGCTCGGCCAGGAGTTCTACCGCCTCATCATCAACTACGGGTTCATGGAAGACCCGGACATCCCCGAAGTCCTTGCGGATATGGAGGCTCCGGAGCCCACCTTCGACCTGGCGGAGACGACCTACTTTCTCGGCCGCGAGACCGTCATCGCGAGCAAGCGGCCGGGCATGATGCTTTGGCGCGAGAAGCTTTTCGCGCTGATGTCGCGCAACGCCTCGTCCGCCACGGCATACTTCTGCCTGCCGCCCGACCGGGTCGTCGAGATGGGCTCGCAGGTCGAGATTTAGCAGCTTAAAAACCGGCCATCCTGTCATACAATTACAGTCTGTGTGGTGGAGAAGATTAGAGAGGAGTAGGGTTGGCTACCCTTTAGCCGCGGCGATCATCGCCGCCCTGACGGCCGCGCTCAAGCTGCTCGGCGGAAGTGTTAATTCGACAACCGTCGCGCTGGCGCTGCTCCTCGCCGTGCTTTTCATCGCCGCGCGGATGGAGAGCGGGCCGGCGCTCGTCGCCTCTGTGCTGGCGGTGCTCTGCTTCAACTTCTTCTTCCTCCCGCCGTTTGGCACACTGCACATTGCCGACCCGGAGAACTGGGTCGCGCTGGCCGCCTTCCTCCTCACGGCCGTCGTCGCCGGCCAACTCTCCACGCGCGCACGCCACCGCGCAGAGGAGGCGGAGGCCGGGCGGCTTGAGATCGAACGGCTCTACGAAGAGTTACGCGCGGCCTTCGAGCGCGCGAGTCACGCCGAGGCGCTTCGCCAGAGCGAGAAGCTGAAGTCGGCGCTCCTGGACGCCGTCACGCACGACATACGCACGCCGCTCACCTCCATCAAGGCGTCGGTCACGACGCTCCTCGACGAGTTGCGCGAGAAGACTTACGACGGGCACCCGGTCGCCCTGGGCGCTGAATCGCGGCGCGAGATGCTGGAGGTGATTGACGAGGAGAGCGACCGCCTTAATCGCTTCGTCGAAGGGCTCATCGAGCTGGCGCGCATCGAGGCGGGCGAACTGCGACTGCGGCTCCGTTGGGGTGCGGTTGACGAGATGGTCGCGGCGGCTCTCTCCCGCGCCGAGCCGCTCACGAGAGGCCACCGAATCAGTGTGGAGATAGAAGACGAGTTGCCCGTCGTGCGCGTTGACCCGCACGCGGTGGCCGAAGTGGTCTACACGCTCGTTGACAACGCGGCTAAGTATTCGCCGTCGGGGACGACCATCCGCATTGCTGCCACGTATGCGGAAGACGAGATGATACGCATCGTGGTCGAGGACGATGGGCAGGGCATACCCGCCGACGTGCGTGAGCGGGTCTTCGACAAGTTCTTTCGCGCGACGCGCGACGGCGACGCCGGCAGCCATCACCCGGCGGGCACAGGGATGGGGCTCGCCATCGCCCGCGGGATCGTCGAGGCGCACGGCGGGCACATCTGGGTCGAGGGCCGAGCCGGAGTGGCGGGGACGCGCGTCGTCTTTACGCTGCCCATCGGCGACGAAGAGACTGTGACAGACCGGCCGCATGAGACAGTTCCGGAGTAGGCTACCAGGGCGACCACTGCCGCTACGACAGTCGGGGAGGTTGATAGGATTTTGTGAACCAGCAGCCGCGCATCCTTATCGTCGATGACGAGCCGCAACTCGCGCGCGTCCTGCGCACGGGGCTGAAGACGCACGGCTACGACGTGCGTGTGGCGGCCGACGGCGTCTCGGCGTTAGAGACCTTCGGCGACTGGCGGCCCGACCTGGTCGTGACCGACCTCGCCATGCCGAACCTTGACGGGCTTGAGTTGTGCCGCCGCCTGCGCGAACTCTCGCCGCTCCCGATCATCGTCCTCTCGGTGCGCGGCGAGGAGAAGACGAAGGTCGAAGCGCTCGACGCGGGCGCAGACGACTATGTGACCAAGCCGTTCGGGATGGACGAGTTGCTGGCACGCGTACGGGCGCAGCTCAGACGCGCGCAGACCTCGACCGCGGCTGAAGCACCGTCCGCCGTGCTGGAAGTCGGTGACTTCCGCATCGACCTCGAAGCGCGCAGCGTTTCCGTCCGCGGCAATGAAGTCCACCTGACGCCGAAGGAATATGACCTGCTCGTCCACTTCGTGAAGCACGCCGGCAAGGTTCTCACACACCACAACCTGCTCGGCGCGGTCTGGGGCAGCAACTACACCGAGCAGGGCGAGTACCTGCGAGTCTTCGTCGGGCAGCTCCGTAAGAAGATCGAGCTAGACCCTTCGAGCCCGCGTTACATTCTCACCGAGCCTTGGATCGGATACCGCTTCAACCCCGGCTCGTAGAGCACTCCAAAATAACCCCGCCAACATTACGAACTTTTTATAAACCCCTTACGCCGTTCTTATACGCCGCGGCGTATTTTTTCAGTGTCGGCGCAGTGTGAGGGAACGCACCGCAGTGAGGCGTGATAGGTCGTCGCACTTTCGCCGGAGTGTGAGGTGAAATCCATGAAGGTGAATCGTTGTTCGTGGTACGTGGTCGGCGCGGCGTTAGGGCTGGGCGGCAGTCTCTTACTGCCTGTTTGCGGCAAGCTTCTCCAGCCGCTTGTGAGTCGTCTGTCGGTTGACTATGCGTTGCTCGAATACTTCGGGGCGGGGCTCGGGGTGCTGTTCTTTGCGCTCCTCGCCTTCGGCATCTACTGCCTGAACGTCGCTGTTGACCGGACGGTGCCGGTCGAAAGCGGCTGCTCGCGCAGGCAGATGCCGGAACCCGCGCCACGCGGGCGCGCACAGCGAACGGCGCGGCGGGGAAGCGGGTCTGTCTTTACGAACTTTTTATAAACCCTTTACGCCATTCTTATGTGTGTGGTCGTAACATCCTGTTATTGACAATCAGTCTGCCGAAGCTGTCCGCCGCGCCTTGAACGGCGTCGAGAAGGGCAGCACGGGGGAACCAACATCCCGCGTCAGCGGGACAGGGGCGCATCGCGTTGGCGCGGCCGAAGGGCCGCCCGCGCGTAGGACACTTCCAAGTCCGAGCCCGTCAGCTAACCTCGTAGGCTTTAAGGGAAGGGCACAGAACCGTCGCGATTCTTTAGGGCGCGGGAGCAGGTTGCTCTCCGCGCCCTTCGTCGTGATGAGGTGAAACAGATGAACAAGATTTACGTGTTACCGGAAGACGAACTGCGGGGCGAGATTTATCAAACAATACTACGCCTCATGATGAAGAACCGGGGGACGTGGGAGTCTATTGTCGCGGCCGTCGGGCTCTTCGGCGGGTTGCTCTCAATCGTCCTCGGGGGGATTGCCTGGGCCGTCTTCGGACTGTTCGCGCCGGCGGGCCGCCTCGGCGCATTCCTGGACGTTGCCGGAACGGTGCTCCTCGTCCTGCCGCTCCCCCTGTTGGCGCTCGGGGCGTACTGCCTCGACCGACTCGAAAAGAGGTCGTCCGCCCTCCCGCTCCCGGCCGAGTCACACACGGACGTTCCCCGCTCCGCTCTTCAACCGCACCGGGCCGACCGCATAAGCAGGCACATCCTCAACTCAATCCTGATCTTGTTCGGTTTCTCACTGACGTTCATCTTCCCCGCGGACAGCCACGCGCAGCAGACGATCTTCAACGTGCCCTCGACGGACGTGCTTGACCGCGGCAAGGTCTACGCAGAACTCGACGTGCCGTTCAAGCCGAACGAAGCTGAAGGCGTAGCCCGCTTCTCGTCATTCGTGCCGCGCATCGTCGTCGGCGTGGGCGGGCGCACGGAGGTGGGGCTGAACGTCACGGGCAATATCCAGCCGGGCGCGGATACGACGACGCTCGTCCCCGTGGTCAAGCACAAGCTCTACGACGGGGGCGACAACGGCTGGGCCTTCGTCGTCGGCGACAACCTCTTCGTCCCGGTTCGCAACCGCCAGTACGACGCGGGCAACTACTCCTACGCGGCGGTCAGCAAGACCTTCGACAAAACGCGGCTCACCGCCGGGGGCTACCACTACACGCCCGACGTGGTCGCGCCCGATGCGCAGCGCGCGGGCGGCCAGTTCGGCTTCGAGCAGACCATAAACACACGCCTCACGCTCGCCGCGGATTGGTTTACGGGCAGGCACGCCGACGGCTACTTCACGCCCGGCGTCGATCTTCAAGCCGCACCCGAAGGTGACGGGCTACGCCGGCTATTCAATCGGCAACGGCGGCGCGGCGCGCGGCAACCACTTCTTCCTGCTGGAAGTCGGCTACAACTTCAACTGAAGGGGGCACGGCGATGGCTGACATCATCTTCGTCACTGTGACAATTCTGTTTTTCCTGCTCGCGCTCGTCTACGTGCGCGGGTGCGAGCGGGCGTGAGTGAGGGCGCCATGAGTGTCGAATCAACAGTGCTCTTGGCGGCGCGGCCCTGCTTACTGGTTTATCTCGCATACGCGCTGCTGCGGCCGGAGAAGTTCTGAGCATGACTATCAACGGCTGGTTACAAATTCTTTTCTTCCGCGCGGCCGTATTGGCGTGACGAAGCCGCTCGGCCTCTTCATGGCGCGCGTCTTCGGCGCGAGCGCACGTTCCTCGACTTCGTCTTTCGACCCATCGAACGGCTCATCTACCGTTTGACGGGCGTAGACGAGTCGCGTGAGATGCGGTGGACGGAGTATGCCGCGGCGATGCTCCTCTTCAGCCTCGTCTCGATGCTCGTCCTCTACCTGCTGCAACGTCTGCAAGGGGTGCTGCCGCTCAACCCGCAAGCGTTGCCGGTGTGGACTCGCGCGGCCGTACCTCGGCCTTCAACACGGCCGCGTCGTTCACGACCAACACGAACTGGCAGGCGTACGTCCCCGAGACGACGATGAGCTACCTGACGCAGATGGCGGGGCTCGCCTATCAGAACTTCGTCTCGGCGGCGGTCGGGCTCTCGCTCGCCGTCGCCTTCATCCGCGGCATCGCGCGGCGCGAGTCGGACACCATCGGCAACTTCTGGGTGGACTTGGTGCGTGCGAGCCTGTGGGTGCTGCTGCCCGGCTCTGCTCGTCATCGCTCTCGCTGCTCGTATCACAGGGCGTCGTACAGAACCTGAAGCCTTACACACGGCGCGACTCATCGACCCAGCAGACGGTGGAGAAGAACGACGCGAGGATGGACAAGACTGACGACCGAGGGACGCCGTCACGACGCAGACCATCGCCCAGGGGCCGGTCGCTTCGCAGGAGGCGATTAAGATGTTCGGCACGAACGGCGGCGGCTTCTTCAACGCCAACAGCGCGCACCCGTTCGAGAACCCCACGCCCTTCTCTAACCTCATCCAGATGCTCGCCATCTTCGCCATCCCGGCCGGGCTCACCTACACGCTCGGCCGCATGACCGGCTCGCAGCGTCACGGCTGGGCCGTGCTGGCGCGCGATGGCGTGCGCTCTTCCTCGCGGGCGTCTGACGGCCGCCTACTGGGCGGAGGCGCGCGGGAACCCTCTGCTCGCTGTCGGCTGGCGTGAATCAGACGGCGAGCGACGCGCAGCCCGGCGGCAACATGGAGGGCAAGGAGGTTCGCTTCGGCGTCGCCAGCAGCGCGCTGTTCGCCACCGCGACGACCGACGCCTCGTGCGGCGCGGTCAACTCGATGCACGACTCCTACACGCCGCTCGGCGGGCTCGTCCCGCTCGTCAACATCATGCTCGGCGAGGTCATCTTCGGCGGCGTCGGCGCGGGGCTCTACGGCATCCTCATCTTTGTCATCCTGTCGGTCTTCATCGCCGGGCTGATGGTGGGACGCACGCCCGAATACCTCGGCAAGAAGATCGAAGCGTTCGACGTGAAGATGGCGATGCTGGCCGTCCTCATCTTCCCGCTGATGATTCTGGTTCTAACGGCCGTCTCGGTCGTCGTGCCCGAGTTCGGCGACGTCGCAATCCGAACGGCGGGCCGCACGGACTGTCGGAGATTCTCTACGCCTTCACTTCGGGGACGGGCAATAACGGCTCGGCCTTCGCCGGCCTGAGCGCCAATACCGACTGGTACAACACGACCATCGGCATCTCGATGCTCGTCGGGCGTTTCATGGTCATCATTCCCGATGCTGGCGATAGCCGGCAACCTCGCCGCAAGAAGAGCCGTGCCGCCGTCTCTGGGCACGTTCCCCGTGACGACGCCGCTCTTCTCGACGCTGCTCGTCGAGCGTCATCGTGATCGTCGGCGCGCTGACGTTCTTCCCCGTGCTGAGCCTCGGCCCAGTCGTCGAGCACTTGCTTGATGGAGGCCGGGCAGACTTTCTGAGGTTGACTTAATGGCTGAGAATAAGAAGAAGTGCCATCTGGGATGCGAAGATAGTTCGGCGCGCGCTGTTTGATTCGCTTGCGCAAGCTGAACCCGCGCACGATGATGAGAGAACCCGGTGATGTTCGTCGTCGAGGTGGGGAGCGTCGCCACCACGGCTCTACTCGTTCGCGACATCATCGCGGCCGACAGCGCGGCGTCGGCATTCGCTTTGCAGATCACACTCTGGCTCTGGTTCACGGTGCTCTTCGCCAACTTCGCCGAAGCGATGGCCGAGGGGCGCGGCAAGGCGCAGGCCGACAAGCCTCCGCAAGGCGCAAGACCGAGACGACGGCGAACCGCGTTCTGCCCGGTGGGCGGGTACCGAGGTCGTCGCCGCGCCCGAACTGCGAAAGGGCGACATGGTCGCCGTCTCGGCGGGCGAGTTCATCCCCGGCGACGGCGAGATCATTGAGGGCGTGGCGTCTGTTGACGAGTCGGCCATCACCGGCGAGTCGGCCCCCGTCATCCGCGAGGCGGGCGGCGACCGCTCGGCGGTGACGGGCGGGACGCGCGTGCTGTCGGATCAGATTAAAGTCCGCATCACGTCGAACCCCGGCGAGACTTTCATCGACCGCATGATCGCGCTCGTCGAAGGCGCGGAGCGGCAGAAGACGCCGAACGAGATCGCGCTGAACATTCTGCTCGCCGGGCCTCACGATCATCTTCCTGCTGGCGGTCGTCACGCTCCAGCCGTTCGCCGTCTACTCGAACGCGCCGCAATCGGCCTTCGTGCTCGTCAGCCTGCTCGTCTGCCTGATACCTACGACCATCGGCGGGCTCCTAAGCGCCATCGGCATCGCCGGGATGGACAGGCTCGTCCGCCACAACGTGCTGGCGATGTCCGGGCGCGCAGTCGAAGCGGCGGGCGACGTGAACACGCTGCTGCTCGATAAGACCGGCACCATCACACTCGGCAACCGCCAGGCCGCCGAGTTCATCCCGCTGCCGGGCGTGAGCGATGCGGAACTGGCCGACGCAGCGCAGCTCTCTTCGCTGGCCGACGAGACGCCGGAGGGCCGCTCAATCGTCGTGCTTGGCGAAAGAGAAGTACGACCTTCGGGGGCGCGAACTCGCTCCGCACGAGGCGCACTTCATCCCATTCACGGCGCAGACGCGCATGTCGGGCGTCGATTTCGACGGGCGGCAGATTCGCAAAGGCGCGGTGGACGCCGTCGAGCGATACCTCATCTCTTCAAACGGCAGCGCGCGAGTGCCAGCACGAGTTGCGCGCGACAGTCGAGCGCGTCGCGCGCGCAGGGCGGTACGCCCCTCGTCGTGGCTGAGAACGCGCGCCCGCTCGGCGTCATTTACCTGAAAGACATCGTCAAGGGCGGGATGCGCGAGCGCTTCGAGCAGTTGCGGCAGCATGGGTATCAAGACCGTGATGATTACCGGCGACAACCCGCTCACCGCCGAGACCATCGCGCACGAGGCGGGAGTGGACGACTTTCTCGCCGAGGCGACGCCCGAAGACAAGATGGCGCTTGATCCGCCGCGAGCAGGCCGAAGGAAAACTCGTAGCGATGACCGGCGACGGCACGAACGACGCGCCCGCGCTCGCACAGGCCGATGTGGGCGTGGCGATGAACACGGGGACGCAGGCCGCCAAAGAGGCCGGCAACATGGTTGACCTCGACTCGAACCCGACCAAGCTCATCGAGATCGTCGAGATCGGCAAGCAACTCCTGATGACGCGTGGGGCGCTGACGACCTTCTCGATCTCGAACGACGTGGCGAAATACTTCGCCATCATCCCGGCGATGTTCGCGGGCGCGTTCCCCGTGCTCGACGCGCTCAACGTCATGGGTCTGCGGACGCCGCAGTCGGCGGTGCTGTCGGCCGTCATCTTCAACGCGCTCGTCATCGTCGCGCTCATCCCTCTGGCGCTGCGCGGCGTCAAGTACCGGCCGATGTCGCGCGGCTTCGCTGCTGCGGCGTAACCTTCTGGTCTACGGTCTGGGCGGCCTCGTCGTGCCGTTCATCGGCATCAAGATTATTGACGTAATCATTCACGCTGTCGGGCTGGCGTGAGGGAGTTTGCGGGGGAGCGCCGCGCGCCGGCACGGTCACTCCTGGGGCGAGGCGACCCGCGCTGATGCGCCTCCCCCGCAAACGCGGCACGCTCGCCACACGGAGGCGAAAAGTATGAGAGTCACGAAGAATCTGTTGACGGCCGCGCTGATGACCGTCGTGACCACTGTCATCTTCGGCCTCGTCTATCCGCTCGCGGTGACGGAGCTGGCGCAGGTCATCTTCCATGACAAGGCCAACGGCGCAGTTGATTACGCGCGGGACGACGGGACGGTCGTCGGCTCGCCGCTCATCGGGCAGCCCTTCTCGTCGCCCGGCTACTTCCGCTCACGCCCCTCGGCCGCGGGGCCGGCCGGTTACGACGCGGGCGCGTCGGCGAGGCTCCAACCTCGGCCCGACGAACCGGAAGCTGATCGAGCGCGTGAAGGCCGATGCGGAGAAGCTACACGCCGAGAATCCCGGCTGCGGCTGTCCCTATTGACCTTGTGACGACTTCGGCCTCTGGGCTCGATCCGCATATCTCGCCCGCCGCCGCCGAGTTCCAAATCCGCGCGTCGCGCGCGAGCGCGGGATGGATGAAGAAGATTTAAGGTGGCTCGTCGTCGACGCACACCGAAGGGCGGCAGTTCGGCCTCCTCGGCGAGCCGAGGGTGAACGTGCTTGCTGCTCAACCTCGACTCTCGACAGGGTGAAGCCTATGCCGCAGATAAACACCATGACGGTCGCCGTCCGACTATCGCCGGAAGCACTGCTCGCCAAGCTGAAAGAGGGCGAGCGGGCGAGCCTGCGCGTCTACATCGGCGCGGCGGCCGGTGTCGGCAAGACCTACCGGATGCTGGAAGACGCGCACCACCTCAAGCGGCAGGGCGTGGATGTCTGTACTCGCGTTTCGTCGAGACGCACGGGCGCGAGGAGACAGCCGCCCTCATCGGCGACCTTGAGCGAATCCGCCGCGCTACGGATCAAGTACCGCGGCGTCACGCTCGAAGAGATGGACGTGGAGGCGGTCGTCGCATCGCCGACCGGAGGTCGCGGTCGTGGACGAGCTGGCCCATACGAACGTCCCCGGCTCGAAGAACCGGAAGCGTTACGAGGACGTGCTGGAACTGCTGGACGCTGGCATCTCCGTCATCACCGCCGTCAACATCCAGCACCTCGAATCACTCAACGACGCCGTCGCGCGCACCACGGGCGTGCGCGTGCGCGAGACCGTCCCCGACTGGTTCCTGAAACGCGCCGACGAGGTGGTCAACGTGGACGTGTCGGTGGACACGCTCCGCACGCGGCTGCGGCAAGGGAAGATTTACGGCGTCGAGAAGATCGAGCAGTCGCTCAACAACTTCTTCCGCAAGGGAAATCTCTCGGCGCTGCGGGAACTCGCGCTCCGGCAGGTCGCGCAGGAACAGGCGGCGAAGGCGCACGACTATCGCGAGCGCGAGGGGCTGGAGCAGGCGGTCATCCCCGAAAAGGTGATGGTCGCGATGGCCTCGCGCGGCAGCGCCAAGAAGCTCCTGCGCACGGGCTCGCGCATCGCCGGGCGGCTGGCCTCCGACTGGTACGCCGTCTACGTCGAGACGCCGGAGGAGGAGCCCGGCCGGATCAGGCCCGAAGACCACGCCGCGCTGCAAGAGAACATCGGCTTCGCCCGAAGGAACTCGGCGCGAAGGTCGTGCGGCTCAAGGCCGAGGGCAAGCGCGGAGTGGCCGACACGCTCATAGATTTCGCCCGACGTGAGGGCATCACTCACGTCGTCTTCGGCCAGACGGCGCGCTCGCGCTGGGACATCCTCTGCAACGGCTCGATCATCAACCGCTTCCTCGACGAGGTGCGCGACGCCAACGTCCTAGTCGTGCCGTTGGGCGAAGCGAGAAACGGGCACGCGGAGCAAACAATGAAGTGAGTGGATATGAAGAACTTGTCAGGGCTGGAAATTGGCACACTATAGGCACACAAAGCATTACGGGCAGCCGGTTGGCTGCCCGTAACTCGTTGAATATAAAAAGGCGGCGGTCGGAATCGAACCGACGAATAAAGGTTTTGCAGACCTCTGCCTTACCACTTGGCTACGCCGCCGTATTGATTTTAAAAGACTTGGTGGGTTTTCAAACCTGTCTGAAGTCCGGTCTGTACCGCTTTTTCTCCCAGGGTCACTACATTTTTCACTACACTGTTTTCGTCTGAAAAGCGGTAAATCCCTTTATTCATCGGTTCGATTCTGAAACCCCATTATACTGGCTTTAGGTTGAATATCAACCGGGATACATTTTTTTGCCTAAAAGAGTATACTTTCCGCGCTTAAAGTACCTCCTATATGAAAAATAAAGCCCCACTTTTGATTGCTCTGTTGGTAGTTGGGCTTACTCTCGTAGCAATCGGATTATACTCAATTCTCTCGCCATCCAGCCAAGTTACCAAGACTGACCCCTGCCAGCCGGTTGTTTATTCTCCCAATGTTAGATGGGTTTGTGGAAAGCCAAGTTATACCGTCTGCCCTAATTTAGAGCAGATTAAGTCATCAGTAAAGATTAGCGATAACACCGCAGTTGTTGTTGTACCGGCTCACGAACCTAATGGCGTTTCTGTAACGGGCTTTCAAATAGACAAAGGCGACAAGATAAGTATTTCAGTAGACGGGCGGATAAAGTTTTCAAGCGACCATCCGTGCGTTGAGGCTGATGGAATGGCCGGCTGGGAAGATTTGGGAGTTGATAGCCCTTTTAACCGTAATGTAGGTGGTTTGGAATTCTCTATCGGCTCCCTTTATGACAATAGATATTTTGTTGGAAAAAACTATCAGGCAACTGCCGATGTAAGCGGGATTCCCGTTTTCAGAGTCATAGAAAGCTTGCAAGGTTACAGAGACAACAACGGCGGCGCATACACGGTGACGCTTCAGAAGATTAAATGATGTTTGGATATATCCTTATTTTTGTTGGGTTGCTTTCAATCGGCGTAGCACTCTACTACTGGCTGTTCGTCCATGAGAAAGGCGCGAGCGACCCAGCGGAGGTCATTGACGCCCAGCAGAAGAAGGTTGATACCGAAGCGGGTATTGTTGAAAACCTATTTAAGCGTACTAAGGTTAAATCCCAAACAAAATTCCAAGAAGCCGTTAATGATAATAAACAGGCTGTTATAGAGACTCTTAAACAAGAGGTAGAAGCCGTTTCTGCCACACTTGAAAAAGAAGCCTTGCCGGAGAGACACCATCAAACCCTTCAGCGAGAGGAAGCCGAGACACAGGCATACCTTGCCCAAAAACTAACCGAACAAAAAGAACATCAGCTAAGAGAGCGGTTAATAGACCTGGCTTTAGCGCAGGGCTTTGATGTTGATACTTATTTGAAACAACGGCTTGATGAGCTGGAGATAGAAAAGCTGGAACGGGAAACGATGGTCAAATTGAAAGGCGGTTTTGTTTATCAGCTTCAGGACTACCAAAAACTAACAATGCTCCGTGCCAGTCTTGACGAGCTTTATGAACGTGAACATTTGATTGAATCAGGGAATGAACCGGACTCAGTAAAGGAAAAGAAACTAGCCCAAGTCAGGGCAGATATTGTGACGCTGGAAAAGGACGCCAATGGGAGACGACAAGGATTACTTCAAGCTCATAACGGGGAAGAAGCTGGAGGAAGCAACCCGGATTCCGAGCCTTGAGGAAACCTTAGACAAGCAGTTCAGGCAGCACCGCAGCAGGAAACCTCTTAGGACTCTGGGCGTTGGTCAGGAGTCCATTTTCATATCAGAGGAAGAACGGGAAGCTAATGTTCATATTATCGGCGCACCCTCGGAAGGGAAGTCAAAGTTCTTAGAAGACTCAATTAGAAAAGACATTGATTCAGGATTAGGACTCACTCTTTTAGATTCTTCAGACGGTGGGAAGACGTGCCAGGATGTTTTGAAATACTGCGCCTCGGTAGGGCATAAGAAAGTCGTCTTAATAGACCCGCGTACTCTGGTAGACCACGATAAGATAGCTGCCATTAAGCTGCTTGATAAATACGAGAAGCTTTCCATTGACGGAATCTTTGAAGCTGTCAATATCCTCTTTAACACCAAATCCACAGACACCCCGCGAATCAAACGCCACCTAGGGGCTTTACTCAAGGTTCTCTCTAAGACGAAATTAACCCTCGCAGAGACCCGTTATTTTTCAACCTACTCCAGGCATGGGGAAGTGCGTGAACGCCTCTTAGAGAGCCTTCCAGACCACGACAGGGACAGGATAACCGTGGGGGAGCTGTTCAGAAGCCAGTTCCACTTTGAAACCTACTTCTCCTCAACCATTAACAGGTTGGATATGTTCTGGGATGAGCCTTTGTCTTTGATGTTCGGCTCTGACACTGGAATAGATTTCGTGAAGATGATTTCGGAGGGCTGGACTATCTTAGTGAATCTGGCTCCCGGTAAATATCTGTCTCAAACCGATTCTCAGCTACTCGGTGTTCTCGTTATCTCCCAGCTTATAAAAGCGGCTGACATTCTGTTTGAAGCTGAACCGAGAGGGAAGTACAAGAGAGTTCATTATCTCTACATTGATGAGGCCGGCAGATTCGCCACTCCCCAGATAGACACTCTTTTATCTTACAAGCGCAAGTCAGGTTTGAGATTGATAATCGCCCATCACTATTTTAATCAGTTTGAGAATAAGAAAGTCTTGGACTCGGTAAAGCAGTCAGCGCGGATTAAAGTGATGTTCAATACACCGAGTTATGAAGACAGGTTGGAGATGTCAAAACTACTTGGATACGGTGGAGACATCTCCCCGTTAGATGCTTCTTTTGCCAACCAAGACCTGAGACGACAGTACGCTATAATCAAGAAGAATAAAGAAACCCCTAAACGGGTCCGAGTCCCTGATGTACCCGAAGTCAAGATAGGCACAGCTTCTCTTGATACTTATGTTAAAGAGATTCTGTCTCAGAGCTGGTATGTAACCCGAGAAGAAATTAACGACCAAACGACTAAACGAACTGAATCCATTGACAGAAAAACGCCAACAAATTCTGGAACTACTGGAGGAAGAAAAGTGGCTAACAAGCGTCCAGCTCGCAAGACTGTTTTCGACTAGCTATTCAGGTGTTACCCGTCTCCTTGCAAGGATGGTTGAAGACGGGCTTATCAAGTTCCACAAGATAGGCCAGAACGACCCGCTTTACTACTTCCTTCCTACCACAAAAGCCCCAACAGTTTTCTCGCACAAGCACGAAAAAGACTGCGCTGATTTATTCATTGCTTATAAATCTACTGGGCTTTTAAAGGCGTGGAACTCTCCTGAAAACTTTGAAGACTACGATGATTATGTAAAAGCCGGTGTTCTCCCTGACAGGGTTTCAATAATCGGCAAATCCATTGTGTTTTGGGAAGTGGACAGGGGAACGGAGAGCTACCAGAAAATATCCGACAAAATACCCAATTACATCACTCTCTCCCGCAGACACCCGGAGCATAAGTTTTACGTTTGTTTCACGACAAACGAGTACCACAGATTCAAAAACGGTAAGAAGGTTCTACGACAGAGCGCGGAGACCAGAGCCAAGCGAATCCTCCTTGACGCGATGGAACACAGGAGGGGAAACCAGTTCATAGTCGGACTCCATAAGCAGATAATCCAAGACCCTCTGGGAGCGGTTTTGGTGTCGCCTTTAACGCCTGAATCCTACATTTCTCTGTCAGATTTGGTGTAAAACCCGCTTTCCTTGATTTATCTTGGTAACTTGTCTTGTCTCAGAAGTTACGAGACCTCTAAAAATCCGACAGGGGCAGAAGAAATAGGGCAGCATTCACGCTCCCTCTGGTCGCTACAAGGCTAAGTAGAATTGGGCAAAGTTTGTTTAGTTGTTGAGAGTGTGTGACGTACTTTGGTACGTCTTTTTTGTTTGTGTTGAGTTGGGTGTTAGGGGCGTAGCGGATGCTCGCCCAGGTGTTTGCCGGGGAAGGATAAGTTATTTCAGGGGGTATCTGAAATGGGGTATTTGTGATGGTGTGCTGGAATGTGGTTTGGTGCAGGTGTTAATCAAATAGAGGATACCCAGTCCTAGAGCGGCATAAATTGAATGGCAGACAAGACCTGTGACAGCTTCAGCCTTGGGCTGCTTTGCCGCGAGAAATTAAGAGAAAGGAATATATGTATAAGAGTGGATTATTTGTTAAGAAGTGGAATGGTTCAAGATGGGAGTTTAGAGAGTTACCGAAGAAGAATAGAGTTGGAGTCAGTAAGTTTAGTTGGAGGTATGTTTTGTTTTTAGTGACTTTAGTATTGGGTATGTTCGTTGGTTTCCTGATTGGTTAACATAGTCTGGTTTTTATTCTTTCCCTTACTTCTCTAAAGTGTAGCAGCCAGTCTTCGCTGTAAAGGTACTTGCTATGCCATCAAGTTATACGCTCAAGGTTCGCCGCGCCCGAGTGTCCGTATCGCTGGATTGTGTTTCTGATATAGTTAAGTTTGTAGGCAGACCTGCCTCGGCTAAACGCACAGCCAGAGCTTCGTTCCATAGCCCGTAATGTCGGTGTGTAAGATTGAACCCATTTTGGGGGATATGCAGAGCCGGAAGTAAGAGGAGGATAATCCGGTGAAGTGCCTGTAATCATTCTCCTTAGTTATAGGATTGTCTGTCTACTGCGTTTATGGAAAAGCCCTTGCCTTTTGTTGGCAGGGCTTTCCTTTTATTTGGTAGCGTTAGTTGAGCCATTTATCTCTTAATTGTTGTTTGAGGTCCTTCGTCCATATTCTTTCGTCGTAGTCTACGAGTTCATCAGGTATATCCTCTATCAGCTTTTCTATGATTTCTTTGGAGATGAAGTTAAAAATCTCTTTTGTGCCGGCAAATCTTATCTCCTGCTTCTATGTACAGGACAAAAGGAGAATAACTCTCCTGAACTGAGCGCGTTTCGCGCGGCTCTCCAGGTCGCATAAAATGCGCCGCAAGTAATCGAGTCCATGCCGGAACAGGCTCTTCCATCTGCGCCCGTGCTTCTTGACCCGCAGCGGCTTGTGCCGCGTCAGCCACTCTCCGACGACCACCGCCCAGCAGAAGGCGAGCGCCAACAGCGCCATCAACTTCTCCAACCTCCGCGGGTCGGTGACGTGCGTCTCTTCGAGGCGGAAGCCGCGCGACTTCAGGCACCCGAACATGGTCTCGATCTCCCACCTCCGGCCGTAATCGGAGAGCGCCTCCGAGGTCACGCGCGGCGCGGCGACGATGACGTAGTCGCCGTTGCGCTGCCGCAGCCCCGTCAGGTGCAACTCCATCCCCCAGCACTTGCGCAGACCCGGCAGCGCCACCCCGACGCCCGCCCGTTGCGAGCGGAACAGCCTGCACGCCTGCACCACCTGCCCGCGCCCGTTTCTGACCAGCGCGTTACGCTTGACGCGGATGCGGAAGTCGACGCCTCGCGAGCGCAGGTAGCGGAACAACTGCCGGTCGGCGAACTCACGATCCGCCGCCAAAAACTCGACACTTTCCGCGCCGAGGAGGCGCAAGCACCGACCCACGACCTCCAACTTCTCGGCCGAAGAGGCGCACCCCTTCTTCGGCAGCACGACCCACAGCAGCGGCAGCGCCACCCCGCGGTGGGCGACGCCAATGATCATCACGTTGAGCCAGACCGCGCCCAACTGCCACTCGGTGCGGTCGAGCGTGAGCACGAAGGGGGGCGAGACGCCCGCCTGCCGCAAAAGCGCTACGGCGACCGCCCCGTAGGGCAGTTCGAAGCAGCGGAGGAAGCGCTGGATGCGCTTATAACTCGACTCGGGCAGGGCGCGCCCCGCGAAGGCGTGGGCCACCTCGGCGAGGTTGACCGTCTTAACCCGGATGAGCGCCACGACGAACTTGGCGAGGAAGTTGCGGCGGGCTTTATTCAGCGGTACAGTCGCGGCGAGCGTGCGCTCCAACAGGCGCATGTCGGCCATCGTGCTTTCTCCTTTCAGGACTCACTGGCCAGTGGTCTTGATTAGGATAAGGGCGCGGTGGCCTTTTATGCAGGTGCAAAGAACGATTTTTGTCCTGTACTTAGCTCCTGCTTATAATATTCGTCTTTCCAGTTAGTCATTGGGTTTGATAGTTAATTGTTCTAGTTCTTTTTGTAGGTTGTAGTTAGTTGCTTGTTCTAATTGGCTTGGTGCGATATGTGAGCGAAGCGAATCATTCGCCAATAGCTGTTCAATAGCCTCACTCTTATTCTTTAGCTTCTTCTTTTTTTTATACTGGGTAAGTTTGTAATTAGCCTGTCTGGTTAGTCGTGCATTGATAGTTTGCATGGGGGTTAGTTAATTGATAAGGTCAGAGTTCTCGTATATGTTGCCGATGACTTCGTAGTTGTATGGATGTAGAAAGTCCTTACCAATAGAGAAGTAAAAGTAATCTCTGTCCTCTCGCTGGTCGCCTTCAAGTTGGAATGAGGCATATTGGTCGTCATAAACAACCTTACTTAACTTTTCATACCCAGCGTTCCACTTCACTATATCCCCCTCATAAATCTCTCTTCCGTTCTTGTCTAGTAGGCCGGTGAATTGCATTACTTCTGATTTTCCGTCTGTCTCAAGTGTGCCATCGCTGTTCAGTATGCTAATGCCTCCGGTCTTCATATATTTTCCTTCGGTATCCCAAGCTCGGAACTTAATTTGTCTATTCACTTTGTTGTGAGGTTTCCGCCCCTGCCGAATGGCGGGGCAATTAATTGGTAAGGCTCTTGACCTGAGAAGTGTACTTGCTACAGTAAAGGTATGAGGTCACATTCTCTGATACGGGCAACGTGAACGTAGCTACCCGTACCCTCATAACTCTCAGTTCTTTAACATCTCTTTGAGGCTGTTCCACATCACCGCTAGGCAGTATTCACAAGTCTGGTTTTGGGTATTGTGGTTTTCTAAATGCTCGGTTAGCTCTTGGTTTGGGAACGACATCAGAATATGAGGTTAGTTAATCTTAGATATTCTCGGTAGCTTATCCAGCGTTTTAAGTACCATTCCGTAACGATGTTCAATTCCTGCTCGTTTGGCTTACTGTCTTGATTTACAGATAACACATTGAATGGCCCTGTCATTTCGCTTAGCTGTTCTATTGAGTAGGTCATTTGTTTACTTTTCTTAGTTAATCGTATCTAGCCCATTTATTAGTTGGCGAAACTCCCGGCGGGTAGTTAGAGAAGTCCTTTCGCTCTGACCTGTCAGGTGGAGTAGCCAGTAAAGCTGTCCTCTCGGCGCAGTTGTCGCAATAGCTTTGGTCTGTAGACTTCCCACACTTCAGGCAGAAGTCATCAATAAATTGAGTTTCCATTTTCTATTTTCTTTCTATTCGGCATGATTTGGCGGAGCCAATATCTGCCAATTAATTTAAACTCCCTATCACATACAGAACTATTAGAACTCCGACCTTTACTAAATCACCCTTACTTATCCTTTCTCTAAACGGCCTGTAGTTAGTCTTAATACCCTTGGTGTGAATCATGCTCATTTGTATATTGGTTAGTTGAATAATTCCGGGTGGCATTCAGGGTGTTCATACAAACATGGGCAATCAAAATCTTTCTCGCAACCGCTTGTACAAATATGCCCTCGCTTACATTCTTCGGTTTCGTTACTCCACATGGTTATGTAATTTACCGATTTCCTTCTGCTCACCGCAGTTAGAACAGTATGTTGATTGAAGATTAGCGATGTCCTTAGCTGACATTTGAGGATAGACCTCTGCCCAATTTATGAGTTCCATTGTTTTGTGAGGTTTCTGTCCGAGTGGACTTAAGGATTGATAAAGTAAGTATAGCAACTGCGTGCAAACTGTCCAGAGAGTTATCCCCAGTTTAATGCGTTGTGCGACATACTCATTCATTTCCATCTTATCTGAGCCATAAATTATTCTAAATATGACAACCGAAGTCACAGGTAACTTTTAATAAAGCTAATTTGACCGCAATGAGAAAACGAAAGATACAACCCGGCTCTTTCATAGACCGAGCAGAGAGCAAAATACTGTTTAGAAAACCAGAGCGGATAGACCTGCGGAAGTTATGGAACGAGGAAGTGGAATTAGAGCCAAGCAAAGTTGATGAGATAACAAATGCGGTACAAGATAACAAAATTTGTAGAAGCTAAGTCAATTAAACAGGCTTTGAAACTGGAGACTAAATCAGAAGTCCACGAGATAGCCAAAGATGAGCTAGAGCAGAAAGAATTCAACACCCACGCTATCGGATTTGAAATATCTCGCAGTGAGGACGACTAACCAGACCTTTTGATTTTCTCAATAATCTCGTTGTAGGTTTTCTTCTCAGCTTCTGTCAGGTTCTTACCAGCCAAATTGTCACCTGATATGTATTCAGCCATAACCCCAAGCTCTTTAATTTCCGCTTCGTAGACCTTATCTAGCTTCCCCACCTCAAACCGGGCCTTTTTCTTTTCTACTTTAACCCGGCCTTCTAAGCTTCTAATTCTTGCGTCAATCTTATCGGTAATTTCCTTTAGCGTTAGTCCGTGACACGACTTACAGAAATCCAAATCAACCATAATAGTTTCCTCCAATAACTAAATTTACCACTGAAGTCTATGGAATTCACCCAAGAACAAAAGAATCAATATTTAGACAAGCTCGCTCTCTTAACCCAGCAGGGTATTTGGCAAACAGACATGGCTTTAATGAAGCACACAGAGCAGCTAGCCAAAAAGAAAGCCCTGCTTACAGTCATTGAGCAGAAGATTGAAAACAAGGAATACAAATCTGCTCGTGACGGCAAGAATGAAAAGAAGTTCACTGAAGACAAGATTGCAGAACTTGAATCCGAGATACAGGAATCCAAACTCTTAATGGAAGCCGGCAGACAGGATTTAGAACTGATTGAGCAGTACAGGACAAAACCCGTTTAATTAAGAAGCAAATCATTTATTAATGCCCTATGGCTGGACGCAAATCACTCAAAACTGAATTGAAGATGTTTGATAGGTACTCTGAACTGTCAGAGCCGTATTTCCGCGTGCTTAGAAAGCACCTTGAATCCGGCAATATCGCCAACGAGAAATGGGCAGTTGAACAGCTCACCAAAGCATATACAAAGATGATACCAACTGAACTAAGCGGAGTAGGTGGCAAGCCAATCCCAATCTTAATGCAGATGAATGTTCCAGCTCACAACAGCAACCCAAAAGATAGCCAACCTCAAAAAACGGATTAGAGCGGTACAAGGCGGGACATCAGCCAGCAAGACTATCTCCATTCTCCTCCTCCTCATTCACGAAGCACAGTCAGATAAAACTCCTACCCTTACTAGCGTAGTTTCGGAATCCTTTCCTCATCTAAAACGGGGTGCTATGAGAGATTTCCTCTCAATAATGCAGCAGCACCAGTATTTCAAAGACGAGAATTGGAACAGGTCAGATTTCATCTACACGTTTGAGACCGGAAGCAAGATAGAGTTCTTTTCAGCAGACCAGCCGAGCAAGACCAGAGGACCCAGGAGAGACAGGTTATTCCTCAACGAGTGCAACAACATCACCTTTGAAGCATTTGACCAGTTAGAAGTTAGAACGAAAGATTATGTTTACCTGGACTGGAACCCAACGACTGAGTTTTGGTTCTACACAGAAGTTTTAAAGCGAGACGATGTAGAACATTTAATCATCACCTACCTTGATAACGAAGCCTTAGACCCCGCGATAGTCCGTTCAATTGAGCAGAGAAAAACTAACAAGGCATGGTGGCAAGTCTATGGATTAGGGCAGCTCGGAGAGATTGAAACCCGCATCTACACAGGATGGCAGATAATTGACTCAATACCCCACGAAGCAAGATTAGAAAGATACGGATTAGATTTCGGATACACCAACGACCCTACCGCGATAGTCGCCATTCATTACTACAACGGCGGGTACATCTTGGATGAAATAGCCTATCAAAAAGGTCTTTCAAACAAGATGATTTCAGACATACTCTTGAACCAGCCCAAAGCTCTCACCGTCGCAGATTCAGCAGAACCTAAATCAATAGCTGAGATAAAAGTTTACGGACTCTCCGTCATCCCGGCAGACAAAGGCCCCGGCTCCGTCTTACAAGGAATCCAATACGTCCAGCAGCAGCAGATTTCAGTTACCAAGCAGTCAATTAACTTGATTAAGGAATACAGGAACTATGTGTGGATTACCGACAGGGACGGCAAGATTCTAAACACTCCTCTTGATTTGTATAACCACACTATGGATGCCGGCAGATACGCGCTCCAAAGCTTAAAGCCCAAGAAGAAATTTACAACGTCAGTCCCAATAGGCGGCGTACCAAACTATTATCCCGAACTAGGAATTTAATGCAGAATGTAAACTACGAAAGACTACTCACCCAACTAGACGCCAACGAAAAGGCTGACTTTAACTATCAGGAACGCAGACATTCCGAATGGACTGAAAACTACCAGCTCTACCGCGATAAGGTCATAGTCAATCGTCTCACTCAGAGGCAGTCAATCAACGTCCCTTTAATCAAAGGAGTCATTAAAACAGTCCAGGCTAACACCGATGAGTTCCCAGACATTGAGTTTGACGAGCAAGGGAATGATAAGGACAAAGAAATCGTCTTTAACGAGTTGTGGAAGGACTTTGTTATCGCTGACAAGATGGAGATTAAAGATGTCGTTGATAAGAAGCAGGACTTTATATACGGAAAGACCTGGACGAAATTTAACTTAGCTAAAGGCCGGATAGTCACCGAGATTAAAGAGCCTTTTGACATCTTGATTGACAGGTTTTCAGACCCGACAGACCTTGAAACCGCTGACCATCTTTCCGAGCATGGAATCTACCGGACTATCTCCCAATTAGAAGCCAATCCTTCATACGACAAAGCCGCCGTCAGGCGATTAAAGGTCTTCTACGGCACTAAGCAAGGTCTTCTTAAGGTAGAAGAAACTACCCGCCTAATGGAGGCCAAGAATGAGCGAATGGCAGCTATGGGAGTTGGGGATATTGACAACCCGCAATTAGGTCAGACTGTCGTTCAGCTTAAGGTTCATTTTCAAAAGGTATGGGACCTCTCAGACCAGAAAGAACACTGGCATGTAATCGTTAAGTGCAATACCGAGATTCTTTCAGCCAAGCCTCTGATGGAGATAATGAATATTGATTTCCTTCCTTACGTTACTTGGTCAGACGACCCTGAAAGAAACGACCACTACCCCGATGGAATAGCTGATATAGCACGGACACCGAATAAGCTACTCAACGCCATGATTTCCGCGCTCGCGGAGAATCGTATACTCCGTAACTTCGGAATGAACTTCTACGATTCAAGCTTGGAGAACTTCGTACCCCAGACCTATCAGCCTACTCCGTTTGGTTGGTATCCAGTCCCAGTACCAGATGGCAAGACGATGAAAGACGTTTTCCAGCCGGTTCAGATACCGGATATGTCCGACTCGCTTGATGAAATGGAGTATGTAAAGAAGCTGGTTGAAACCGCTGTTGCCGCTAACTCAACAGTTCAAGGCGAGGTTCAGCAGAAGAACAAAGTCACCCTGGGAGAAGTTGAATTAGCAGTCGGCGCAGCTAAAGAACGAATCTCCTCTATCGCTAAGTTCTATATGCTTGCCATGAAAGAGAAGGGCGATAAGTGGGCGAGGATAATGAACGCCAACCCAAATAAGATTGATTCAATCACTCTCTACAAGAAATCCCATAAAGGAAATTACTTTGAGAAGAAAGTATCTGGTAAAGATTGGAACTCAGACACAGGATACTCATGCCGGGTAGTCTCCACTTCCGAGAAAGAAAAGAAGAACCTTGAATCTTTGCAGAAGCTTCAAGCTGTCAAAGCTACGTTTCCAAACAATCAAGCTATGAACAGAATCTACGGCAACAAGATACTTCAGTTCGCGGATTTGAATAGCGAAGAAGTAAAAGAAGTCATGGACGAAGAAGCCCAGAACCTACAAGCTGGTATGCCTGGAGTCCCTGGTATGCCTGAGATACAACCAGACGCGCTAGGAGCCTCACCACAGCCCGTTTCTCCCCAAGTTGACCCCTTAGCCTTAACCCAACCAAATGCAATCCCTGCTTGAAAAATTCGGCGTTAAATACGAAGACCTTAACCCAGCCGAAAAAGAAACTCTTACACAGTGGCAAAAGTCTTTAGAGACCAAGCAAATCACTCTTGAGAATGTCAAAGACCACGTTAGAACTCTGGTAGAAGCAGTTGAAAGAGAACTCGCTGATACGCAGGAATCAACCTCACTCTGGTCGTGGCTCTCACACAGAAAAAAAGACATCTTCCTAAAAGGCAGGCTCAAAAACTACCTCATGCTCCACGATTTCCTTTCCGGTCCTGATAAGGCCAGAAAATATATCGAACAATCATTAAACAACATTAAGTAAAGAAAGGATTCATAAATGAATACCGAAGCACGCACCCGGTTAGAGGAATTACTCGCAACCGAACCAAGCTCACTCACAGCCCCAGACATAGAGTTTTTGAGGGCAAGAAGTTCTTACTTGAGCGAAGAACAAAAACGTATGCTCAAGCAGTTTGATACTGCCAAGAAAGAAGAAGCAAATGAAGACGCTGAGGAAGCTGTTAATTACAGCTCTCGGAATAAAGCAGAACTTCAAGACCTCTTGCGCGAACGCAACATTGAGTTTGAAGACTCAGCTAAAAAGGAAGATTTAATTACTCTTCTTGAAGACTCAGATTTAAAGAAATAAACATGAAAAAAGACGAAGAACAACCATTGGTAGAACCCGAGATAAAGGTATTTACTGAGGAAGAGAAGAAAGAGAAATTGCGGTATAACGACGTGGAGGAATCAGACGCTCCATCCGTTAATAACGACTACCCGGAGCAGGACACCAAGCACGGTGAACTTGAACCCGAGCTAGACCCGATTCAACCTACTCTCTCCGATAAAGTCGCCCCAGAAGTCAGCGAGCATGACAAGCAATCGGGAGCAGTAGTAAATGACCTTCCCCTAGTCCAACCCGGTGAAGTTCCACATCTCTACCAACAGTATGAACCCGTTGAGCCGGCCAGCCCGAAAGAGCTGGACATGCCCTTACAGGCTTACGGTGATAACGGAAAGATTGTAGAAGAATACAAGCCAAAGCTCCCTGGAAACGCTGAGGAAACGGTGATTGAACCAGTCAATCCAGAGAATCCACTACAGCCAAATTCAGAAGATAAAAAATAAGTAACTGCCAAACTCCGCTAATAACGGAACGGCACCAACAAATGTCAGATGTCCAAACTCCCCCAGAGGGAACGGAACCGGAGCAGGTGACTCCTCAAGCACCAGAGACGGAAACTCCCCAAATCCCAAGTGAAGAACCAGCTCCAATAGAGCCTTCCGAGCCACTTGAACCCGCACCCGAAGCACCCGAAGGCTTTGTCCCCAAAGACAAATTCGTAGCCTCCGCTCAGGAATCAATCCTGAATGCCGAGAGGGTTAAGGTTGCAAACGCTCAAATTGAAAAATTAACAAAAACAGATACTCCGACAGATGAGGCTATGCGTTTGGTTTATCCCGAATGGGACGACCTGAACGAAGTCACAAAAAAGGCTCTCATTAAAACTGAAGCCCAAGAGATGCGGCAACGAGCTATAGAAGCTCGGCAAGAAGAACTTGATAACCGCCTGAAATCAGACGAAGATATTCAAGCTCAAATCCAGTCTAATCCAAAACTCCAGGGTAAAGAATCCGAGTTCAAACGATTCGCTCAGAATCCTAAGAACAAGGGAATCAGCGCAGAAGTCCTCGCTAAAGCATTCCTATTTGATGTAGAACCGACTCCCGCTCCTGTTACACCTTCTGAAGCACTTCCTACCGGCTCAGGTGGCCCAAGAGGCGACCTAACCCCAAAGAAAATCTCCATTGAAGAAGCCGCTGAAATCCGCAAGACGGATAACAAGCGATACATGGAACTTGTTAAATCAGGAATGATTGACGACGACATATAGACATCTAAGAAGTATCTAAGAAAGCAATAATTAAATGGCTAGTGCATACGCAACTAAGCTCGCTGAAGGTTTTTCGCAGAAGCTTATCAAGCACATCTACGAGAACGCCCCGATTGATGAAATAGTCAACCGGGACTACGAAGGCGAGATTAACGCGGTCGGCTCAAAATTAAACATTCTGAGTTTTGCCCGCCTGTCAGAAAAGACCTACAACGGGTCTAACCTGACACCTGACGACCTCACGGAAGTCAACGCACAGTTGACGATTGACCAATACAAATCGTTCTACTGGCGTGAAAAAACAATTGATAAATGGAAGTCTTATATAAAGAACCCGAAAGGTACAGTTCTTACCCAGACTGCCAACGAGCGTAAGAAAAACATCATGACTTACCTGATGGGGTTCTACGCAGACGTAGCCGCTGGTAATCATTACGGAACTGACTACACAACCGGCACTGTGACCGTAGACGTTACTACCGGGGCTGTTACTGGTTCTGGTACGACCTTCACCGCTGCTATGGTCGGCAAAGGCTTTAAAGCCACCGGGCATACCAAGTGGTATCGGGTTAAAACCTACTCTTCCGCTACCGCAATTGTTATTGAAAACGACAGCGATGATGAAACCTCTGCCTATGACGGCGGGGCTATCTCCGCTGGTACTGCTTACACAGTTCAAGCGAACACTGTTAAGACCATTGATAACTCCACGACTAAGTTCTTGGACATGGTTCTTGATTTGAAACAGAAGCTTGATGAAGCAGAAGTACCCGATGAAGACCGCTTCATTATTCTCCCGCCAGCCGCTTTCACCTCAATGGCTAAAGACACCAGCATTAAGCTGTCTGTTGAAAGTGCCTACGCTGAGTTAGTGACTAAAGGCTACAAGGGTGAGTTGGAAGGATTCAAAATCTTTACCAGCAGCCGTGTTATCGGTGATAACACCAACGGTTTTCACATCCTGGCTGCACATTCAAGTTTCTTGACCTTTGCTGATAAAGCATTGGAAGTCGGAATGGAAGAAGACCTTATCGGTAACTTCGGTTCTGCTTACAAAGACTTGTTCGTGTACGGCGGAAAAGTCTCTGATGAACGCCGGAAATTCGGCGCGCACGCTTTCGTTAAGTTCGGCTAGTTTCCTATTTAACCGGCTCTCTTCTGAGGGCTGGTTAGCTTAGAAAATTAATCAAACAAATAAATGGCTGATGTAATTTACAACAGTTTCAAGAAGAAGATTATGGACGGGTCTATTGACCTCGACACCGACACAATCAAAGTCGCTTTAGTGACATCTTCTTACACCCCAGACCAGGACGCTCACGACTTCTTTGATGATGTCACCAACGAAGTTTCTGGTACTGGATACACCGCTGGCGGAGCTACGCTGGCAAACAAAGCAGTCACCGCAGACAACACCGACAATGAAGGTGTGTTTGATGCTGATGATGTGAGCTGGCCTACCTCGACCATAACGGCAAGAGGAGCGGTAATCTACAAATCTACCGGCACGGCTTCAACCTCGCCCTTAATCGCTTATATAGATTTCGGAGCGGATAAATCTTCTTCCGCAGGTACTTTCCAAATCACTTGGAACGCAGAAGGCATCTTAAACCTTAACTAGATTCAATGGCTCTCCAAGGCCCCCTTTCACCGTCAACTGTTGTTAATGACAATGCCGTTGGCAGTGCGGCTTGGAGCAATCCGTCTAATGCTGTTTCCAGCAACAATGTTTATGCCACTGTTGGCATAGCTGAAAACCAGTCTAATTATTTGAAAGCCACTAACTTTGGCTTTTCAATCCCTTCGGGGGCGACGATTGACGATATATTTGTTTGGGTTGAGCGGAAAGTAAATACTGGCACAACAGCAAAAACTGAAGTTGTTAAATTAGTCCAAGGTGGAGTTGTCAGCGGGAATAATCAAGTATCCTCTGAAACAGTTCCTACCACAGAAGCCTATAGCCTTTATGGGCTGGGAACATGGGGTTTAAGTCTAACTGCCGAAGATGTAAATAGCTCAAACTTTGGTGTTGTCCTGGCATTTGGCAATAACTCGCCAAGCTCACGGACAGTATCAGTAGACCACATAAGGATGGAGGTGTATTACACCGAGGGAGGAAATGTTTCTGTATCACCCTCTGTTATCGGAGCAGCTTTCTCAATAGCAGCAGCTTCAATAATTGCTTCTTCAGTTATCAGCCCATCAGCCCAGGCTCTTAACCTTTCAATCCCCAGTGCTAATGTATCCGTCGCCTCAGCGAGCGCGGGAACCCCTTTCGGATTACTGCTTGGAATTACGAAATCAGAGACCGGCGTAACCGTAGCTCCTGGTGTCCAGACCCTTTCCTTCTCAACCCCTACAGTCACAGTCCCGCAGGACGTAACCGTTTCTCCAGTAGCTCAAACTCTCACCTTCAGTGTTCCGAGCAGCACAGCCGAGGCAGTAGTTGAATACGCGCCTAGCCAACTTACGGCAACCTTCAGTACCCCAGCACCGACAGTTATAGCGATTCAAAGCGTAACCGTTTCTCCAGTAGCAGTCAGTCCGACTTTTTCAATCCCTACAGTTTCGGTTCTTACAGGCCAGATAGTTTCGGTAAATACTGCCGGCGCGACACTCTCTTTACTAAGCCCTACCGTCCAATACGGAGTGACAATCAGCCCCTCTCCGGTTACTGGCACTTTCTCAGTTGTATCTCCGATTGTCGGATTAGGAATAGAAGTCTCACCAAGTATTCAGGCTGCTACATTCTCAACTCCTTCAAGGATAGTTACTACTGGGGTAAATCTTTCACCCTCTGTCAAAGCTCTCTCGTTCTCCACACCAACTCCAAGCTTTGTCCTTGATTACAAGATTTCAGCCAGTCCTATAACGGTGACATTCTCACTTCTAAGACTTGTCCGCTCAGGCGGTTTCTACACCGACAAATACCAAGACAGAAACACCAGCTACGGAGATAAGTACAGTACAAGAAATACTACCTATTCAAACAAACACTCCGCTCGAAACACCTCTTACGATGATAAATATCCAAAATTAAACCTATAGAACATGGCAGACAATTTAGAAGTCACTCCCGGTACAGGCGCAACCGTTGGAGCTGACGAAATATCAGGAGTCAAATATCAAAGAATCAAAATAATTCACGGAGCAGACAGCACGAATGACGGTGATGTTTCTAATATCAATGGCCTTCCAACGAAGGACGCTGGAAGTGCTACTGGTACATTAGCTAATGTCGCCAGCTCTGCTACCTCGGTAACATTGCTCGCTTCAAACACCGCACGCAGGGGAGCCATTATTCATAATGACTCTACCCAGATTCTTTACATTAAATACGGGTCAACCGCTTCAGTAACCTCTTACACATACAAGCTGTATCCCGATGACGCTTGGGAAATGCCCGCGCCTGTTTACACCGGAATCATTACTGGTATCTGGGCTAGCGCGAACGGCAACGCCCGGACTACTGAATTAACTTAATCTAAATGCCTATCAATAGAGCAGTCGCCAGAGCTTTAAAATCCGCTACCACTAATGTTGATGTCTCCGCAGCAACCGCCCCTTCTTCGGGGCAGGTCTTAACGGCCACTTCTGATTCAACCGCAACATGGCAAACCGTTAGCGGAGGATATTGGGATTTTGCCATTAAACTTAGTAGCGATTTTGTAGTAACAAATTCACTTCTTGTTGATGTAACTGGGTTCTCATTTGCAGCTACTAATGGGGATACATGGCTAATTCAAATATACGGTTCAACTACAGCAAACAATACTACTGGCGATATAACTTCTGAACTTGTAACTACTGGAAGCTGGCTTTCTGGTTCATCTTTCTATCGGGCAACTTACTATAACGGGACTGGGGTGCTAACAAATGCCGCCGCAAACCCCGCTGGAGGGACTACTGCACTAACAGGTGGTCTTGTAATTAACAACGGCGATGGGGTAGTTCGCTCATATTTCTTTGAGGCTCAAGTAGTAATGTCTGCAAGCGGAAATATCAAGTTTCAAATTGGTAACGGTTCACCAGCTTCAGGTCGTACTAGCACCTTAAAAGCTGGCACTTATATGCTTGCGAGGAAACTAACTTAAACGACCAATAATTTAATGCTCGTTCAGCAGGACATCACACAATTCAATGGCTTCGGTCAGGGAAACATTCCAGGGAAGTATTCTTTTTCCTCCGGCTTTAAGCGTACAGATACCGGCACAACTCCCGCTTGGAGAATTGCGGTAGATAGTATTGTTGCTACGTCAGAACAACGCTGGTTTGCACAGCTAGGACAGGATATTTGGTCGGTTGGAACAGACGGCGACCTCCATGTTAATGGTTCAATTTTTCAGGCTGTCAACAATTCTTTAGGACAAGGTTTGATAACAGACCAGAAGGGTAGGCTTCTTTACGCGCGAACAACCACGCTCGGAATGTACGACAGTCCTACCTTTACGGACAGTTGGAAAACTGGACTCACCAGCTTTAATGGCTTTCGCCCAATGGAGCTGTTTGAAGACATGGTTCTCATTGGGAACAAAAACAAAATAGCCGCGCTTTTCACTTCAGACGACAGTTTCACCAATGATGCTTTTAGCCTGCCTGACGATTTCACAATCAGATGTATCAAATCAGGCAAGACCGGCATTCTCATTGGAGCCAACATTCAGAACAGGGGTTATTTGATTCTCTGGGATGGGAATTCTCTGCGTTCAATAGCTCCGTGGATATATTTACCGAATGTTATTTTGTCCATTACCACAGATGACAACGGAACTTGGATTGTAGCTACGAGAGATGGATTCTTTCTGACTAACGGCTACTCAATAGAACCCTATGCAAAGATGCCGGTTAAAGAAGCCTGGACAAGCTATATCGGCAATACTTGGAGAGGAAATATCTTGCCTGCGGGGACTGTTTACCATGACGGAAAGTTATTCGTAGGTTACACACCCGCAGCCGACGAACCGACAGCAAAGACGCCTGGGGGAGTCTGGGTTTATGACTCAAAAACGGCCTTGTGGGAACATATTGCTACTGATGACAACTACAGCATTGGTGGATATGTCGGCGCACTCTTTTTAGATACCTCGTTATCGCTTCAGGTTTCATACGGCACTGACACGGATGATTGCACCGGAATTGTTGAAGAAGAACCCGCTACAAAATCAATCATTATCACCGAGGAGCTAGGGCAGGGTAATAATCCTAAATACGCTGAAGCCCTAATTGCCAGTATTCGCTTTTCTCCGACTAGCTCAGTCCGCTACTCCACGCACGATTGGACTGTCACCGCAAAGATTTACGATTTCAAAAGACAGCTCTACGGATATGGCTTTACGAATGCCGTATCTGCTTCTCTTAACCAAATCAAGAACAGCGGCAACCTCGCTCTATACCAAGCAGCACAAGTAGGAGATGAAGTAACAGTTTTAAATGGCTCAAACGCCGGTCAAATCCGGCACATCACAGCCATAGCAAACGCCGGTACAAATACCGAGACGTGGACGCTTGATTCCAACTTACCGAACCTTACTGAAGATGATGTTTATTTACAGGTAATGCCGTTTAAGACTATCGGGGCTAAATCAATCACGGAATTAGGGGACTACTTTTTCAATATCCAAAACAAGCCAAAAGGTAAAAGGTATTTAGCGAAGCTGATTTTTGAAACAGCGGACAGTTCTACGATGATTCCAGAATTAACCGGCCTATCATTTATTTATGACGATAACCCCACAGTCTGAATATGAACGAGCAAGAATTTCAAAATAAGAAAAAAGATATACAGCCTCTACCACCGCCAGAACTTCCTTCAGCAGAAGAACAGAACAAGCCGCTTGCACCTGATATAGCAACCTACCTAGCAGTATTAGAAGCCCTCCAACGACCCAAAAGACACCTCACAACAGCTCCTACCTTTATCCCTCGCAACTTTGCAGAGCAAATCCAGCTCTACGATGACGAGGGAGGAGTTCCGGTCAGAAGAGTTTACTTCTATGTGAACGCCGGATGGCACTATGTAACCTTAACCTAGCCGTAACCCCCAAATAAATGACCCTCGGAGAATCCAAACAACATCTCGCGCGCAAACTCAATATCAACTATTCAGACATCGCAAACAACGACCTATTTACCGATACGGATTTAGGTGAATTAATCAAACTCGGACTTATAAAAGCTTGGGACTATAAGCCGTGGGATTTTACCGAAGGCTCCAAGACAGCGACCACTGTTTCAGACATGCTCACGAGCGGTTACGCTGATTATCCGAATGATTTCCAATCGGGTTCTATCTACCTGTTAAGGATTAACGGCGAAGAATACAAAAAGATTCTCTTTCAAGATTACCTGAAGTTCCAAGAGGACTATGTAAATTCATCCGAGCGGGTTTGGAGTGAGCAGAAACGATTTGTCTTCATTAATCCAAACTCATACAGTGCCGGCCAAGTGTTGGATATGTACGGCAAGTTAATGCCGCCCATTCTCACCTTGTCTACCGACCTTTTACCCTTCTCGCCTGACTCAGACAACTACGAACACTCAGGAAACGAAGCCATAGTTTTACTGGCCTACTCGGAAGCACTCGCCAGCGAAAAGAAAAAGAACCCTCAACAGGCAGAGATTGAAAGGGGCAAAGCCTACCAACTCTTAGACCTCATCTGGAAGCCGTTTGAAGACTCCCGTTCTTATCTGCAATCAAAAAACCGACCAATGTTTGATACTCACGACTATTTTGGACACTCCAACAGTAAGAGTGTTAATTCAATCGGTAACTTTACATATTTAAACTAACCAAATGGCAATTCAATTATTCGGCAACAACTACAACCCGATGACTACGGGGAACCCGATGCTGGGAACCTATAACCCGCTACAAGTAGTCAATCCACAGCAGCCCCGACCGTTGCAAGTTGCGCCACCTGCGCCGGCTTCAAGACCCGTCGCTCCCCCAGCACCTAGACCAGCTCCAAGAGCTGTAGCACCCAGACCTGTAGCCCAACCGGCTCCTAGGCCGGTTCCGACAGCGCAGCCGATACCAATTAACCCTGCGTATGCTCAGTATGTCCAAACCCGCCCATAAACCAGTTCCCCAAAAGCGGAATACTCGGGCATCTGGGGTATCTGATAGACGGGATTATCCCGCAGGTACGGCAGACAAAGAAGCAGTCAAACAACTCATCATCAAATACTCACAACAGTATGGGATTGATGCCTCCCCCCATCAAGCAAACATCAGTACCTTTGTGTATCGCCTACTATGAAAGTGGATACAATTCGGCTAGTAAAAACAAAAGCTCCTCAGCATCGGGTGTCTTTCAGTATCTCACTGGAACTTGGAAAGGCACTGATGAAGGTAGAGCCGGACTCTCGGTGTTTCACGCAGACAGTAACGTAAAAGCAGCAGTTAAATATATGGCTTCTCGTCGCTCAACCCAGCCCTGGGAAGTAAGAAATAAATGTCCCCAAATATCCTCACGCCAATAATCAACTTCTGAGGAATACTCCAAGACAAAGACACAAAAGAACTGTTAGATGTTTCCTACAAACAGTATCCCTTTTCATTTCAAGCCCACATCATAATTATTAACCCGCCTCAAAATGAACAACCTAATAGATTCCCTGAAAGGCTATAAAACCTACATTGTAGTCGCCCTTTCAATCCTTACGACCGGACTCCTCGGAACCGGATACATCACGCAAGAACAGTATGAAATGGTAACCGCCATCCTCGCTGCCCTAGGTGTTGGTTTCCTTCGTTCCGGCATAAAGAATTCTGTCCGTGGCAGTGACGAACCAAGCTCTTAAAAGAGCTAAACGCAAGGGCAGAAGAAAAGCAGAGCAAGAATACTCCCGCCCAAAGCCGCGATGTAAGAATTGTGGCGCACCCCTCAATGGTCAGTTCGACCATTTCTATAAGTGTCCCTAACAACTGAATACACCCACTAGCGAGCGTACTGATGAAAACTCGCTGGCTGGGGCCAGAGGGCGATACGTCGTCTTCTGCCTTCAGTCTCTCCCATACAAACCCCAAGGAGGTAAACAACGTGGTTATAGACCTGCGTTGGCTTCGCCGTAAGTACCGTCCCCGGAAAAGGAGGATGAGACGTGGCAAAGGATAGACACCACATCATCCCTCGCGTCCGATGTCGGGAGCTGGGCATCAACCCCAATTTCCCCGGCAACATTCGCAAAGTCTCAACGACCAAACACCGAGCTTGGCATACCGTTTTCGGCGCGCAAACCCCGGAAGAAGCCATTGAGACTATCAAGCGGGAGTGGACGCTAGACAAAGCTGCTCAGAAAGAATTTAACCGGCTTAAAGGCAACGTCGCACTCCTCAAGAGGAAACGTCCATGAACAACTGCACTTACTGTGGGCAACCAATACCGAAAGGGTTGGAAGTCCGTGTTTACAAATCTGTCTTTCACCCAGACTGCGTTATGGAGGCAGTTAAGGAGAACCATGAGAAAACTGATGACACCCAACGCGAGGAGAGTAACAAGGGAAGAACTCTCGTTAATAGCTCCGCCGCCGTCAACTGACACCCACAAACCGCTTCGTCACTCCGAACTCGTCAACTCCCTTCAGGAAGCACTCGCCTTCAGGCACATCGAAATCACAGCCGAGGAATACTGCATCGCCAAAGACGGCATGAGACTCTTCGGGCTGCTTGAAGTGAACGCCGAATACGAAGGCGTCAGGTTCGCTCTCGGCATCAGGAACGCCAACGACAAGTCCATGCGGCTCGGCATCGTCGCCGGCTACAGGGTGATGGTCTGCTCCAACATGGCCTTCTCAGGCGAGTTCAAGCCAATGCTCGCCAAGCACACCAAGCACATGGATTTGGTGGAAACCCTGTCTATCGGCGTGGACAGGATTCAGAGAGGGTGGCAACCGCTCCGCGAGAAGATTGACTTCATGAGACGGCACGAACTTTCAACCGAGAGCGCACAGGCACTCATCTACCGGGCGTTCACCGAAGGCAAGTTTCCGCTTCGCATGATGAAGTCCGTCCACTCGCACTACTTCGCGCCGAGGCATGAGGACTTCCAGCCCAGAACGGTCTGGTCAATCTCCAACGCCTTCACCTCCGCGCTCAAGGAAGCCAAGCCCGACCGCCAGTACGAACTGACCGCAAGACTCGGCCAGTTCCTTCAGCCCTACACGCAGGTCTTCTGATGAAACGCCTACACGACAACTGCGAGGGGGAAATAGAATCCCTCGTCGGTCACGAAGGATGTTATGACGACAACTATGGTCGCTGTATGAAGTGTGGAATTGAAGGAGAGTTAATCGTCAAGGACACAGACAGCATACAAGGCTTAGTTTTCGTTACGATTCAGACGACTACACCACGCCACGAAATATCCGCTAGTAACCCGCCAAGGCTACCCTAGCCAAACAAAAGAACGACCCATCCCCTGGAGCCGTTCTTTTAATTTGGTCAATTAAACTTTCTTTGAGTGCTTCCGGTTGATTCTTCTATCTCTCAACTTTTCCCAGATACCTCTGAGCATCTTTACTTGCTTATCAGGCAATCCGAGACCTTCAATCAGAAGAACTTTATCCGTTATATCGAGGATGCCTTTAACATCATCATTAAGCAGAAGGCCATGAAGTTTATCAAGGTCCAGCTTCTCCGCACCCACTAGGGGCAGGGGGAGTTTTTCAGCCTCGTTAGGCTCAAGTTCCAGCACGCCGCCGCCGTAGCTTCTGCCCATCACTTCAGAGAAGGCAAACGTAAGCGAGTTTAAGAACGCAGCCGCTATAACCTCGGCACTTATGCCATTCAATAGCTTGACCCGATGAATAGTATCTGTGCAGGTGGCTCCGGCTCTATTCACAATAAGCTTCGGATAGCCATGTACCTGACGAAGCATGAAAGCATCAGGAGTCCACACGGAAGGGACGATGTACCACCGGGGCCGAATCCGGCATTTAAATCCAGTATGAAATTCAGCAGCTTCCCCTGTTTTAATGTAGTCCTGTGCGGCTTTAGGAAGCTCATCAAAATCCTTCTTAGGAAGGTCTAACAAGTAAGCCGGTAGATTATTTTCAACATTAGAGTGCCAGTCATCCTCAGAAAAGATAACACCTTTTAAGTGACCCGAACGGCTCACAATTCTTTGAGAGTATCGTTTGAGGGAAACACCCTTAATCTGTTCCTCGCTGAGTACAAAAAACTGATTCTGTCCGGTGACTACGCCGACATCTACATCAATTACTTTCCCGGCCTCAGTTAGTTTGGGATTTGCTTGCAGCGACCTCAATAGCTCAATTTCTTTGTTGTCTAAAAAGTATTGAGTCCACTTCTCAGTGTTGTGGTCTATGGGCTTTAATTCAGTATTAGAAAAGTCTGTATGCTCGTATGAAGCAAGCTCCTCAATTCCGTTAAGCTCGATTGTTCTAATGCCTGTATGTTTATCTCCGTTCTTCTCTCCCAGCAGTAAAACAACTTCTTGCTGGATGCCTTCAAAGACAAGTTTCTTAAACGTAATGAGGGTAATCTTTTTATAGAAGTCACTCAGGAACCGGCGAAGCTCTGCCGCGTAGTTTACTTGCAAGAGTTCTGCCGGAATGACCATTGCCATCCGGCCATGCTCAGTTAAAAGGAAGGATGAAGCGACAAGGAAGGGAACCCATGTATTAGTCAGCTTGCTAGGGTGCATCCCCGCCCGTTGCATAAGCTCAAAAGCTGGCTTGCGCTGGTCTTCAGGGAAGTTCTGGTAACGAACGAAAGGGGGATTGCCCACGATAGCATCAAAGAATCTTGGCTCCCGGTCATCGCAGTATGCCAACAATCCCGTATCGCTAATGTGCTTTTGAGCGTAGGCGAAGAAGTCTCCCTTATGAATCATGGAGTCTTCCGGGGAGAAGCCCAGCTCTCGCACCCGCTCAAGAGCCTTTAACCTTTCCTCGTTATCTAGCTCTACGCCATGAATTAATTGAGCAGCTTTCTTTTTAGATACCCCTTGCTCTACCAGTGCTATTAGGCACTCTTGAAGTATGGAGCCGTCCCCACAGCTAGGCTCAAGTACCTGAGCGGTAGGCGACCCTATAGCCCACTGAGCTAGAAAATGAGCGATTGGCTGAGGCGTGTAGTACCCACCCCGGAGTTTTTGATATGAAAGTGCCGGCTTCAAGTTTCCCCTCTGAAATATTCTATACCTGGTATAACGAAGGAATGACTCTAACAACTGCTTGTATGAGAGCCATTCTAGTATAGAAGCGATTTTAGGGCAAAACTATCTAATCCGAGTCGTGAGGGGCTAAACCTTCAAACCTACTCCGGTATGCCCGTTCAATGAGGGTGGAGAACTTCTCTATGCGTATGCGGGAGTCTGGGTGTGGGTATTTGGTACTGATACTGCCGTCTTTTGGATGCCATAACACAAAGGATATAGCTTCGGCTTGATAGTGCTGGTCTGCCGGATTATTGCGCTGTGCCAGCCTCTCAAAAACCTCAATCATCTGATTTCGTCTTGCTTCGCTAATACACCCCAGAGGCACGGCGATAATAAATCCCACGACCGCATTAGGGAACACGCTATGAACCGTTGCCGCTTCGGTAGCAATGTCGTTCACCATGTTCTGCCAATTCTTCATGACGCTCTTAGTGTCGTTGAGCGTCTTGCTGTCAAAGGCAAACCGCACCCCTTCTGGGTCAATACCAGTCGGACGATATGCTACGTCAAAGTTTTGGTGGCGTATGCCTCCTGCTATCCGAGCAGGGCCAACCTCTACACAGTTCGCCATTGGTGGGGTAAGCGAACGTGAGTTTGGTTTCCCTATCGGTATGCCGCCCAGCATTTCCGCGAGGGCGTGACCTACTGTGTGGTCAATCAGGTTCCCGAGCTGGCCGGATGACTGGGGAGGCGTGCGACTAAGGCACATCCCGTTTGCTGTCCATGTTCTACCGAAAACGGCAAGCTCGCTTTGCGGAATCACGATAGCGGGCATAGCCCTGAGTCTTGGCATCTTTAATAACCGGAAGGTGAGAATCGGAAACCAAAAAAGTTATAGCATAAAAAAAGCCCTCCGGTTAAGGAGAGCTTTGATTACGAAAGCTTAGAACGGAATACCCTCTACATTCAAATCTTCATCTGCATGAATGGTCGGCTCAATCGCCTTCGGCTCCGAGACCGAATTGATTTGTTTCTCAGCTTCGTCTTCAATCAAGATAGCGGTTTTAATGATTTCTTTTACATCACCAGGAGTAAGCGCCCAAGTTTTAATAATATTCGTATTTCCCAATAAGGCATTGATGTGTCCTTGAATCCCTAGTCTCCGTCCAAAGGCATCACTAGAACCCCTCCCAGACGCATTATTTGCCCCGCCACGGGGTTTTTCTGTATGAGGTGATGTATTCAGGCTTGCATGGTTTTTCATGCCCTCTCCGATGTCCTTGTTAAAATTCCTAATAGTCCGGTAGGTGATTTTCCCACCGCGCTCTATGTCATCTTTTATATCCTCCACATAACCGATTTGAACGGTGTCCCCTAAATCAAGTTCTGAGAGCTGTTCCCATGCTACCGAGGTAGACCCGTCCTGTTTGGTTTTGTAGACAGTATAAGTAAGTCCCTTTTCGTCTTTGAGTTTTACTACCGGCTTGCCGGCTTGTAGCTTTTCCTCCTTAGCTGAAATAGTGATTGCTTTGTTGAGTAGTTTTTGGTCCATTGTTGTCTAGTTAATTATTTAATTTACTGCTGTCCAGACCTCTCTAGGTTCTGGACGTTCTTCCCTTGGTTCATATACTTTGACTTCTTCATCATCGGGAATTTGTATATGGATAAAATCACTTGTCCCTTCAATCTTTCTGACTATCCATGAAGAAGGTACTTCACCCTCTAAATCAATATTCCAATCATCGTCAAACTGGTAATTAACTTTGACATCATTAATCTTCAATCCGCTATAACTCTCTGCACTAACTCCAAAATCGGTTTCTAGTTCATTACAATCATCACTAGCACCATAAAGATAAATATTCTTCATTCCTATTCGCTTAATGATTTAAGAACACATACTAGGTCATAGGTTCCGTCTTGCTTGTCCAGCTCCTCACGCTTCACGCAGTTAAAAATATATTCTTGACCATCTACGATAACTCTGAGGTCTTCCCCGCGCTGGATTTCCCGCTTGAATGGGATTCTGCTAGAGAGCTTTATAAAGACTTCATTTATTGTTCCGTCCATTTTTTGTGAGGGTTAAGAGTTGTAGAATTGTGTTTGAGATAGAGGGTTTGAGCTTTTGTTTTTTCTCGTACTTACGCAAGGCTACGACCACTTCCTTGCGGATGCGCTGGGTAACATATTCTGCTGGCATATTTGAGGGTTAATTGTCTTACTTATACGATAGCAAACAGGTAGAATACGTCAAGGCAGTTATCCACAAGGTATAGTGGTTATAGCAGAGAGCCGGACTAGCGTAACTTTATGGGCAACCTCCTTCACACTCGTTCAAGAACCACCGAGCTATTCGGGATTTTTGCTTACCAAGCAAAAGCTTATGCTGCATCTGGGAACACTGATTTCAATAAGGTTTCCGAAGATGTATTAGTCCCTCTGTTTAGATTGATTTTCAACCTACCAGACCTCAAAAACTTAAACACGGAAACCAAAGCGAACTTTCCAGCAATAGACCTGGCAGACGATAAGGCAGGGGTTGCCTTTCAAGTTACGGCTACGTCAGATAGTCAAAAAATCAAAGACACGCTAAAGACCTTCGTTGAAAATGGCTTGTACCAGCAATACCCACATTTGGCCTTTTATATAATCACTGAGAAAAAGGACTCGTATCCCGAAAAGGCTTTTGCCGATATAGTTCAGGGAAAATTTGACTTCAATATTGACAGAGACATTATTGACTACAGAGATTTAGTAAAGATTTGTAATCAACTTCAGCTTGATAGGGCCAGTAAGATTAAGAGAATTCTTGAGGCCAACTTTGGTAGAGGTGATTACTCAGTCTTTAGCGATAAGCAGACAGAGCCGTTTGAGGAAGTCCACTTAAACTTAATTGAGGTCTCTTTCCCCGAAAAACTTTACACCGCTAATTTACTTATTGATAGAAATGAAATAATCGAGAACGCCCGCGGTGCGTTAAAGAAGAATGACCCAACCAGAGCTATCATCCGGCACTATATTATTGAACAACTGAAACTTGATTTCTTCTCGGGCTGGCATCTGTATAAAAACCAGCTAATCACTTTCCACAATCTTCATGATGAAGACACGTTCATTTCAAGAATTATAGATGAGGGTTCAATTGAGCCAATTAAAACAGAAAGTTTCTATACTGTTAACGGCAAAATTGACGAAGATAAAGAGAGGGTATTTAAAACCTTATTAAGAAAAATTCTGCAAGAACAACTGTACCAGCAGAATGTTGAATGGCAATTTGAAGAAGGTCTTTTCATTTTTATAGAAAACGGGAATGAAAGGAAGACCAAGAAAACAGTCAAACGCAAAAAGGGTGGTGAGATAGTTGAGGCTGAACTTACTATCTATAAGCGATTTGAGACATGGATAGGCGAGAAAGAAAGTAACCGCGCTGTCCTTGAAAGGTTCATGAAAATGGATAGCCCTGACGATGTGTGGTACTACAAGCACAGAGCGTTTGAGGCTAGATTCAAACACATCAGTAATAGATGGTTCCTGTTAATCCTACCTGACTGGTTCTTTAGTTATGACTGTTTTCATAAGTCTAGGTTTCATGCCAATGACCTCAAATGGCTTAAAAGAAAATCTAATACAGGAATTGTTTTTACCGACTTCCGGTTCATACAGTTCTTCCTAAAGAACAGGGGTAATGATTTACTCCAGGGCAAGAACATGAATCGTCCTTTGCGGTTCGGTGACATTGTTTCGTTTGAAAATGCCCCTTTCCTTTACGACGAAGCTTGGAACCCGCCCGAACAGAAAAAGAAAAAGAGAAAGAAAAAGGCCGAAGAAGTAATAGAAGAACACGATGAGCAAGACATGCTTTTCAACTTATGAAATTTCACTTCATAGATGAACCCGAGCTTGAATTCGGAGGGGGTAAGCATATTTGCCCTCGCGCCGGCATCACAGACTTTGGTGTATATGACACCAGACTGTCAGACCGCAGAGACAAACTGTTTGTGGGTGCTGTAGGCACGAATGAGACCTTAGATAAATTGGGTGAATGGTTGGAGAGGTGTTCTCAGTACATTCCCGCTAAGCCTGATGCCGCCCAGCCCAACCTATTTCCAGCGTTTTGTGGGTTTAATCTTGAGACCGGATTTAAGGCTCAGTTTGAATACGGCTCAAGAATATTACGGCCATTGAAGAATGCAGTTATTGAGAAAATTCTTCAGATAGAGGATTGGAATAAAAGAGTTGAAGCAGCAGTGAATATGTATCATGAGCAAATCAAATTTCTTGCTCAAAACAGAACGGTTGACGTAATTGTTTGCATAATTCCAGACATCCTCTATGACAGCATATCAATGGAAAGGGAAGTCGTTCTTGAAGAAACCTTAGAAGAAAAGCCTATTGATGATGACGTTGAGGCAGAGGACGAGGAAGCCGATGATGCTCTTGAAAGTAATTTCAGGAGAGCCTTAAAAGCCAAGACAATGCAATTCGCCGTGCCTCTTCAGCTCATCCGCGAGATTTCATTTGAAGCAGTAGTAAAAGAGCAGCAGGACGAAGCTACAAAGGCGTGGAATTTTTGTACTGCACTTTATTACAAGGCAAATCGTCAAACAGTTCCTTGGAAGCTAGTAACCAACCTTAATAAACCCTCAGCTTGTTTTGTCGGAATAAGTTTCTACAGAAGCCGAGATAAGAAGACTCTTAATACCAGCTTGGCGCAGGTTTTTGATGAGTTAGGAAATGGAGTCATTCTGCGGGGTACTCCGGTTGAATTAGATAAGGAAGACAGAAGACCGCATCTCTCAGAAGACCAGGCTTATCAGTTACTCAAAAAGGCACTTACTGAGTATAGGGTTGCAATGAATAATGTGCCGGGGCGATTGGTGCTGCACAAGTCTTCTAACTTTAATGCAGCAGAGTTAAGCGGGTTCAAACTAGCAACCACTGAAATGCAGGTGCAGTCGGTAGATTTTCTTACCGTAATGGATTCTGATTTTAGACTTTTTAGAAAAGGAATATACCCACCTTACAGAGGGTCGCATATTGAGCTGGATAAAAAAACTCACCTGCTTTACACGCGAGGTTCTGTAAAATTTTATAGAACTCAAACCAGCCTTTATATTCCTCAACCGTTAGAAATTCGCATTGTTGAATCTGATGAGTCAGCTAACACCCTGTGTACTGAAATTTTAGGGCTAACAAAAATGAATTGGAACAACACTCAGTTTGATGGGAAGTATCCAATAACAATAGGTTGTTCAAGGAGAGTCGGAGAGGTAATGAAATACCTAACTGAAAAAGACCCTGAACCGCAAATAAGCTATAGCTTTTATATGTAGGTGTGGATAACTCCCTCTTGACCTCATCTGTGGGGTTGCTATGATTAAGTTATTCGTAGAAGAACAGTCCTTTTCAATACTGAACAAATAAACAATAAACCGACGACCAATTACCTCGCCTCACCTTCGTCGGTTGGCGGGGTTTTTTTGTTTCCTGAATGTTGCTGGTATAGGTTAAACCAATATGGGTGTGCAGTTCCTAGGACTTACTCTCCATTACCAGCAGCGTTTAGTAAGTAAAGATTTGTTTATTAATTACTGGGGAGTATGGCAACGCTAGCCTAAAGAGCTAGAAGCAGGTTCGATTCCTGTCCCCAGCGATTAGTACGCAATGCAAGTAAAATTCAGTTCAACTCGGATTCAGCGTTTTGCGAGTATAAATACAAGAGGCTGGCTAATCCATACTGTACCGCTCTCTCTCAATCCTGTTCCTTAACAACTAGAACAACAGAAAGCCAAAACTCTTATGGAGAACAAGAAAACCACCGAGTTGTTGGATTTAGTAACCAAGTTAGTTGATGAAAACGGACATCTTAAAGACGGGTATGAAGAAGCACTTGAAGAACTCAAGCTACGTGAGCCGTTTTACAGCCTCTTTCATCCAATTGATGATATGACTCTTGCGGAAGAACTCTCTGACATCAGAGAAGAAATTAAGAAGTTAAAACGCCACAGTCACCATGACGGGCGTGTAGTAATCAGTATTTAATTAATCGTTGTTCTAGCGAAGGAATGGGGCTGAGAGCGTGAAGTACCACCCTTTATGGAAAGCAAGAAACCTGTCTGTACAAGCCGCGTTTCTCTAACAATATCAAGAGCCTTCAGAAGTGCTAGGCGGAGATATAACTTAACTGATAAATAAAACTTCTTCCTTACCCTGTATATGAGAGTAAGTAGGTGGTCATATCTACTTAGGTAACTCTAGCTTGTCGTCAATCAGATAATCAGTTGAGACATTGGCTAGCTTTGCATACGCCAGTATCACCAACAGGGAAGGCTCTCTGACTCCCCGCTCGTACCTGGAAATCAAGGAACCATCAGGAGGAGAGGGAACCTTTTTAAATAACTTCGCCATTTCAGCCTGACCCAATCCTAAGTTGAGCCTAATCTGAAGCAACTTACTCGCTAATCGCTTTGGGGCTGGCCGGCGACGCTGACCCATCAGAATTCCTCCGATGAGTTGCGTCTACGGCTAATTGGCCGTATAGTCTCGCTGGTGGGATATGAGTGACTTCTGGGACACAGTTTTGGAGCCTTATTCAACAGACCCTGCTGCTGCCTTTGTGCTTGCTCAGACCTTCTTTATTCTCAAGCAAAAGATACAAACCAACCCCAGTGAAGCGGTGTCTACTTTAGACGAAGCGATAGAAAAACTCTATCCCTACACCCAAGCGCATTCCGCAGCCTACCAGCTTTTCTTACTTGCCGCACAAGGCAAGCTCTCACCAGAGCATGACCCAATCGAGATTGTTAAGAAGGTTTGAGGGGTGTGGATAACTCGGTTGACCATCCTAATAGGCTTGCTAAACTTAGAGTAAGGCTGGTGTGGCGGCAGGGGCAACGCCAGGTATTTGCTCTCGGAGCGTTAGTGCTTTCTCGCTAACCAGTAGGGTGACTATACGAGTAATAGATAAGCGGGGTTGAGCTTTAAAGCTCCCTGTCAGCCCTATCTCGGCAAATCCCTACCATCAGTCCTCACTAATCAAAACAAAATTGACTTACGAGCTTTCCTCTGAAGAACAGCGGGAATACGAACGCCAACAAAAGGAACTCAAACACCCCTGTTTTCATGAATCCGTTAAGTGCGGGGCAAAGCTCCTAGCACGAGTTGTAGTCAAGAAACACGCCCACCTTCACCGCCTCTACTGTCCAACCCATCATTTGTACGTTGACCCGTCTGGTTGGGAAATCGGCTGGGCCGGCGGCTCATACAGTCCAGGTATGAATAAGAATTAACCTCGCAATTATGAATGGATACGACAAACTAAAATCTATAATCCAACAAGCAACTGATTTGCATTTTGAGTGCGAGTGCGGTGCGGAAAAATGTAAATGGTACTGGCGGAGTCGTTATCGCCCTATCCGGCTTGCTGATGTGTTGTTGGCTATGCAAAGTTCAATTTCTAACCCGGATATTCCAGACATTCCCGATGACAAATTTGAAACGATAATGTGGCGTTGGAAGTGGCAGGACGATAACCTAGACAACCAAAGCGAGGAAACAAAGCAGTTTTTAATTAAACTGTTGGTATGAGTTCCGCTCAATTCCAAGTAGATAAAGTCAGAGGTGATGAAGGACAAAACTTTGTAAGAGATATGCTCCGGTCTTGGGGACAGGAAGTAGAAGAAGCCCCGGACAAATGGTTCCCAGATTACGACCTCAAAACTAACGGAAAGACTATTGAAGTAAAGACTGATTTGATGGCTAGCAAGACTGGGAATTTAGCCCTTGAGATTGAAGCCCTAGACCATTCCAAAGCAGACCTACTCGCTATCGTTACTGAGAACCCCAGGACAGTTTATTTTACAAGCTTGCCGGTGGTGCGAGACTTCGCCCACCAATGGCATAGAACAGTCCGTGGAGGCGAGTTTGGAGGAGCCTTGTGCTTAGTCCCGCGCTCCATTTTTATAGACCGCCTGAAGCCGCAGATTCTTACAACTAACCCGTAATAGAATGACCTATAACCATAAACCAAATTGCTCTACAAATATTCACTGCGCTGTCCTTCACTACGCCGGCATTTGTCCCGGCTTCAAGAAATGCGATTGCAAAGCAGTAAGTGAGGAGCAAAGCGACGAATCTTCTGCCCCATCCAAGCCTCAAATTTTAACTACTAATCCGCAATAAAATGCCAGAGTTGTGTGATAGGTGCGCTAATCCAACCGAAGGAGATGGGGATTGGGTTAATAGCGAAGAAACTGAGGGAGTGGATGAGTATTGGTGTCAAGACTGCCTTAATATTTTGTAATACTTGAAACTCAAAAGGAAACTAGCTCCCTATAAAGTTCTCAATCAACTTCGCGGCAAGGTCTGGAAGCAATTTTCTATTTACATCAGAACGAAATATGCAGACGAGTTTGGCTTTGTCAGGTGCTTTACCTGTCCTAAGAAAGACCATTGGAGAACGATGGATGCCGGCCACTTCAAGCACGGCTGTTTAGACTTTGACGAACAGAATATCCATCCTCAATGCACCGGCTGCAATCGCTTCTGGCATGGCAGATTAGATGTCTATGCTACGAATCTAATTGAGAAGTACGGACCAAAGATTCTCAAACAACTAACCGAGCGAAAACAGAAATACAAACCTGAATCTACGATAGAGCTTCAGAAATTATTAAATCACTACACGAAAGTTAATAAAGAGAATGGCTATACATAAGACTAAATTTATTGAAGTAAGCAAGATTGACAACGAATACCATTGGAAGCCTTTTAGTCCTGTATATGAAACCGCGAGAGTTCCCCAATACCTTTTTGACGAGTACGTTGAAACCAGAACCAAGTACGAGGCTATGAGAGGAGAACTGGAAACTTATTTCACTCCTAAGAAGGTAAATGAAGGTGAGGTTCACAAGTTAAATAGCCCGTCCCAAGAGTGAGATAATGTGTTATCCTTAGCACAATAAGGGTATGGAAAACCTTTCGCTAAGGAGTCTGAGATGGCCTTATGTAAACGTGGCGGGGTGTACTGGTCGAACTTCAAATTCAACGGTAGGAAGATACAGTTCTCAACAAAGGTAAAGAGCAAGACCGTAGCTCGTGAGATTGAATCCGCTTACAGGGTGAAGCTCGCAAGAGGAGAGGTTGGTATTGAGCCGAAGATAGAAGCCCCTGGCTTCAAACAGGCTATGAAAGACTTCCTTGCTTGGAGCAAGTCTGAACACTCAGCACACCCGAACACCTTTGTCCGCTACAACACATCCAGCAAACCGTTACTCCGATATTTCAAAGACACTCCTCTGGATAAGATTACAGTTGAGTCAGTTGAGAAGTACAAAACCGCGCGCAGCAAGCAGAAGGGAATCAGGACTGAAAAGCAATTAAAGCCCGCGACAGTAAACAGGGAACTTGCGTGTCTCAAAGCTCTATTCAACCGGCACAAGTATCTTGTGAATCCTGTAAGGGAAGTGAAGTACCTAAATGAAGAATCTGACCAACTGACGGTGCTTACCACAGAGGAGCAGGAAAAGTACCTTCTAGCGGCCTCACAGCCCCTCAGAGACATCGCTACGCTGATGCTTGAGACTGGTATGCGCCCCGAGGAGGTTTATAGGATAAGGAAAGAGAACGTCCAATTAGACAGAGAGTACCTTTACAACCCATACGGGAAGACTAAAGCAGCTAAACGGAAGGTTCCGCTTTCAGAGGTCGCTATTAGGATTCTGCGGAATAGGCTGGCAAAGGCAAAGGGGCATTACTTGTTTGCGGGACGGATGAACCGGAAGGGTGAGACTGACAAACCTCTTTTGAAGGTCAACAACGCTCACTACTCAGCATTAGAGCGGAGCAAGGTAAGAGAATTTAGACTTTACGATTTAAGGCATACCTGGGCTTCTAGGATGGCTATGGCGGGTGTGGACTTGGTTACGCTTGCCGCGCTCTTAGGCCATTCTAAGCTTGCGATGGTGACTCGGTATGCTCACCCGACAGAGGCGCACCAGTTTGAAGCTTTGAAGAAGCTACAAGCGTTTATGAGCAAGAAGGCGGCTTAATAATTAATAAGCAATAAAATCATGGGTAAGCAAACAACTTGGGAGTGGATTAAAGAGAAGGTGGGGAATATAGGATGGGACTTATTTCTGTGGGGGCGTGGATATACCGCTGAACAATATTGGGAGCAAATTTATGAGCAAGAAAAAAGGTTCCGTTCTAATTAAATAGGGTAGCGACCAACGCTAAACTATGGAAGAAAGAGAACACAAAACAGACGGTACACCCTGCTGGTGCAATCCAGAAGTTATCCATGTAGAGCCTAATTCTTAAAAGGTCACTACAATTCTCACTACACCAATAAAAACGCCGCTCTCGAATGAGGCGGCAAGTTGCGGCAAGTAATCAAGTTACAGAAGCGGTCTGGTTGTTGTTCTTCGGTTTTGCAGACCTCTGCCTTACCACTTGGCTACGCCGCCGGAATGCAGTGCTGAATGATGAATGCGGAATGATGAATGAGACGGAACTCGTCATTCATCATTCCGCATTCATCGGTTCCGAAGCGGGAGACGGGATTTGAACCCGCGACTTCGACCTTGGCAAGGTCGCACTCTACCGCTGAGTTACTCCCGCGTGAGCGTTTGAAATTCTACCGATTCAAACGCCATTGTCAAGCGGCCCCACAAACGGGCTCTTTTACGGGGGGCCGGCGGAGCCTGTCATTTGACACGCGCAGAAGGGTGACGGAAACTCTCTCGCGCCGGTCACCCGCCGGCGCCAACCTGCAAACACAAACCATGCGGACAGACCTCTGCGGAGGAGACCCGAAGCCATGGCTTTCAAACTTATCGACCGTCGAACTCCGTCACGCACGCTCGTCGCGCTGGCCGCGCTCTGCGCGTTGCTGGCGGCGGCCGGCGCCACCGCGGCGCAGACCTATCAGAAGCCTCCGCAGGCCGTGCTCGACGTGCTCAACGCGCCGGTGCCGCCCACGGGCGCGCTGAGCCCGACGCGCGAGTACATGCTGCTCGCGCAGGGCGTGCGCTACCCGCCGATTACGGAGCTGGCGCAGCCGATGCTGAGGCTCGCGGGGCTGCGCATCAATCCGAACACGACGGGGCGCCACCGCGCGCCCTTCTACATCGCGCTGACGCTCAAAAAGGTCTCCGACGGCTCGGAGCGCAAGGTCGAGCTGCCGGCCGGCGCGCAGGCGGGACTCCCCGTGTGGAGCGCCGACGGCCGCCGCTTCGCCTTCATCAACACGACGCCGGCGGGCATCGAGCTGTGGGCGGGCGACCCCGCGTCGGCGCGCGCGTGGAAGTTGAAGGGCGTCGCGGTGGGCGCCGTCTACGGCACGCCCGTCCAGTGGATGCCGGACAATAAGACTCTGCTGGTGCAGACCGTGCCGGCGAAGCGCGGCGCGCCGCCCGCCGAAGAGACCGTGCCGAAGGCCCCGAATGTTCAGGAGAGCTCAGGCCGCCCCGGCCCCGTCCGCACCTATCAAGACCTTTTGAAGAACCCGCACGACGAAGACCTCTTTGACTACTACGCCACGTCGCAGCTCGCGCTCGTGGACGCGGAGTCTGGGAGGACGACTGCGCTCGGCGCTCCCGCCGTCTACGAGACGGCCGAGCCCTCGCCCGACGGCGCGCACCTCCTCGTCGCGCGCCTGCACCGCCCCTACTCGTACCTGCACCCGGCCAACGACTTCCCCCAAGAGGTCGAGGTGTGGGGCCGCGACGCGAAGGTCGAGCACAAGCTGGCGAGCCTTCCGCTCGCCGACGAGGTGCCCATCGAGGGCGTGCCGAAGGGGCCGCGCTCATACCAGTGGCACCCGACCGAGCCGGCCACGCTCGTCTGGGCCGAGGCGCTCGACGGCGGCGACCCGCGCAGGAAGGTCTCGCACCGCGACCGCATACTTTCACTCAAAGCGCCGTTCGCAGGGCAGCCGGCGGAACTCTTCAAGACCGAACAACGCTTCAGAGGAATCGAGTGGGACGAGCGCGGCGAGTTGATGTTCGTGCGCGACTACGACCGCGACAAGCGCTGGGTGCGCACACAGTTGCTCGACTCGAAGAGCCCGTCGGCGGCGCCCCGCGTCGTGTGGAGCCACAGCACGAGGGAGCGTTACAACAACCCGGGCACTCCCGTCACGCGCCTGCTGCCGAACGGCATCCGCGTCATCGAGCGTCAGGGCGACTTCATCTACCTGACCGGCAACGGCGCGACGCCCGAGGGCGACCGCCCGTTCCTCGACCGCCTGAATCTACAGACGCTCAAGGCCGAGCGTCTCTTCCGCTCCGACGCGAAGGCATACGAGACAGTCGTCGGGCTCGTCACAGACGACGCGCGCCAAATCATCACACGCCGCGAGCGTCCCATCGAGCCGGGTAACTACTACGTGCGCACGCTCGACCCCAGCGCGCCCGACGGCGGGGCGACCGTTGACGCGGGTCTGCGGGCGCTCACGAACATCCCGGACGCCACGCCGCAACTGCGCGACATCAGGAAGCAGCTCGTCAAGTACAAGCGCGCCGACGGCGTCGAGCTGTCGTTCACGCTCTACCTGCCGCCCGGTTACAAAGAGGGGACGCGGCTGCCGACGGTCGTCTGGGCTTACCCCTTGGAGTTCAACGACCCGTCGATAGCGGGGCAGGTGACGGGCTCGACGCAGCGTTACACGGCGATCACGGGGCCTTCGCATCTCTTCTTCCTGCTTGCGGGTTACGCCGTGCTCGACAACGCCACGATGCCCATCGTCGGTGACCCCGAGACGATGAACAACACCTACGTCGAACAGATCGTCGCGAGCGCGAAGGCCGCGATTGATAAGGCGACGGAGATGGGCGTGACCGACCCCGAGCGCGTCGGCGTCGGCGGCCACTCCTACGGCGCGTTCATGACGGCGAACCTGCTCGCACACTCCGACCTCTTCCGCGCAGGCATCGCGCGCAGCGGCGCGTACAACCGGACGCTCACGCCCTTCGGCTTTCAGAGCGAGCGGCGCACGCTGTGGGAGGCACCCGAGATGTACATCAAGGTCTCGCCCTTCATGGTGGCGCAGAAGATCAACGAGCCCATCCTGCTCATCCACGGCGAGGCCGACAACAACACGGGCACCTTCCCCATCCAGTCCGAGCGCATGTATCAGGCGCTGCGCGGCCACGGGGCGACCGTCCGCTACGTCACGCTCCCGCTCGAAGCGCACGGCTACGCTTCACGCGAATCGACCGAGCACACGCTCTACGAGATGATCGGCTGGTTCGACAAGCACGTGAAGAACGCCCCGCCGCGCAAGCCCGGCGCGGAGACCGAGAGGTGAGCCGCCGACTTTAAGCGTCAGGCATCAGGCATTAACCACCGCAGACGAGAGAGGCACAGCTAAAGCGAATTAGCTGTGCCTCTCTCGTCTGCGGTGGTTAATTTTACGACGCTACTGTCCGAACCTCTGCCGGTACTCAATCGAGGTGATGAACGCCTTGACCAGTTCCGCCTCGACGTAGTTGCCGTTGAACTGATTCAACTTCGAGAGCCAGAAGTTGTAGCCAACTTCGTCCGGGTTGCGGCGGAGGTAGCCGTGGTACTGCAAGAGGACGAAGGCCGCGTTGAACTCGGCGGCCCGCACCGAGTTCGAGTCGGCCACGACGCGCAGCGCAGCCGCGCGACCCGCCTCGACGGTCGGAGCCGCGTTGTAGGCGTTGACGGCGGCTTGGCGCTCGGGCAGCGTCGGGGGGAAACCCGCCGAAGCGTAGAGAGCGCCCACGTAAGACGTGGCGTCCGTCTGCGGGAAGCGGTTGTTGAAGGCGGTGCTGTTCGCGACTCGCAAGGCGTAGGCCGTCTTGTTGCCGTCGAGCAACTGCCCGGCCCCGGGCTGGCCGACGACGACCCCCTGACCGATGGAACGCTGGTCGGCGTTCAACTCGTCGAAAGTCATCCGCGTCGCGGAGTCGTCCGAGCGCCGGCCGAAAGCGACGCGCTGGACGCGGACGGCGTAGTAGCCCGTCTCCTGAAACTCGATGGAGAGGAAGAAGGCCCCGCTAACGTTGATGCGCTTGACCTCGCGGCAGGCGGCATCGCCCATGCACTTCTCGATCTCCTGCGTCCAGAAGCCATGCCCGGCCTCGTCGGGGTCGCGGCCGAGGAAGTCTCGGTATTGCTGGCGGACGTAGAAGGGCTCGTAGTCGATGCGCACCGGCATCCCGATCTGCGGGCGCAGGACGAGGAGGCCCTGCTCGATGCCGCTCGCGATGACGGTGCCGCTGGCGAAGAAGGGATAGTTGGCCCACGTCCCGTTAAAAAGCGCCGCGTCGTCCAACGGGTACACGTCGAAGAAGGCGACCTCGCTCAAGTTCGCCGTCGAGGCGTTGCGCACGTCGAGGACGCGGACGCCGCTGCGGTAGTTCGACTCGAAGGCGAAGAGGCTGCGGACGTAGAGGTTGTGGTCGATGGCCGTCGTCGCGTGCTGGTAGATGCCCTGGACTGTGGGCGCGTCGAGGTCGGCGACGTTCCAGACGAAGGTGCGCGTGTTCAGACTCTTGTGCGTTTCGTCGAACTCGTCGTTGAGAAGCAGACGCGCGTGGTCGGTCGTCAACCAGCCCTGGTGCGCGTAGTTGCGGCCCGTTCCGTCCGTGCTCCCGTCGTACGCCGTGCGCGAGAGTTGACGAGGCGCCGCTTTGTTCGTCACGTCAACGACGGTGAGCGTGTCCTCGTTGGCGCTGAAGCAGACCTCGCGCCCCTGATGCTGCGCGTCGGGGCCGCGGTAGATGACGCACTGCGTCTCGTGCGTGTAGCCGTCCTCGTCCACGCAGCCGGCGAAGGCGGGCGCGGCCGGGTTGCGGATGTCAATGACGTGAAGGCCGCGGCCGCCGCAGGTGTCAACGCCCACGGTGCGCCCGGTGGCGGGCGGGCGGCTGCCGGCCAGATAGGCGTAGCCGGTCTCCTCATTGACGGCGATGGTGTGCGTGCGGCTCAAGTTGTTGTAGTGCGCCGTCTCAGAGAAGGTGACGGGCGGCGACGTGACGTTGCGGAGCCGGGTCAGGTCAAAGACCTGCATCCCGTGATCCGTGATCTCGCTGACGACGTAGAGGTGGTTGCGGTAGACCTTGACACCGCGCCATGTCCGGCCAGCGTCGTCGCCGTGCGTCGGGAGGTTGCCGAGGTAGACGGGCGCGGTCGGGTTCGTCACGTCCACGAAGGCGACGCCGTTCGAGAGCCCGACGAGTGCATACTCCTTGTCGGTCTGCGGGTCTGTCCAACCCCAGATGTCGTTGGCGATGACGCCGGCCGCGTTCGTCCCGTCGATGTCGGCGACGGGGAGGAGGGCCGCGAGGTCAACCTTGTTGCAGGGGAAGGTGCCGGCCATGCCGTTCACGCACGGCATGTTTGCCATCGCCGTGAGCGCCGCGTCGCCGGGCTGGCCGTTCCCACCGGGGCTGTGGTGTTCGCCTTCATGTGCGAGCCCGGACCAGACCGCGAGACCCAGGACGGAGAGGAGCGCGAGGGGGATGACGATTTTTCTGATGTTCATATTTCTTGACCGACTACGAACGTGAAAGGTGCGGGCCACGGGGAGGCGCGAATCATAACAAAGTCAGGCCGAGCCCGACCAGCGGCGCTTACGGAATTTCGCCTCCGTCCAGAAGTTGCGAAGCAGTTCGACGCGGGGGGCGGGCTCGCGGCCGTCGGCGTCGGGCGGGGGGAGGATGACGGCGACCACGTCGTAGCGGTGGGGCGCGTTCTGTAGAGCCGAGGAGGCGTCGGTAGGCACGTGCGGCGCGTGTGACCTGACGTTGCTTGCGTAGGTCTACGTTGGCCTCGGGCGCGGCGAATCGGTCGGAGCGGCGGGTCTTGACCTCAACGAAGCAGAGCACGGGGCCGTCGTAGGCGACGAGGTCAATCTCGTTCTGCACGACGGCGCCGCGGCGGTTGCGCCCGACGCTCGTCTTGAAGTTCGAGGCCACCAGCTCGTAACCGCGTGCGCGCAGATAGTCCGCGGCCACGCGCTCGCCGCGCCGCCCGAGGTCGATGTGCGGGGCGACGGCGGGCGTTTGAAGTGCGAAGCGTGCGCGCGCCTTCTCAAAAGTCTTCTTGGTGTTTGCAGCGAGAGCATCGGCGCCGCGCAGCTTATCGCCAACGCGTCTGCGGCGCAAGGTTTTATCCCGAAAGAGAAGAGTTCCTTGCGGCGCACAGGGCCGCACGATAAACTTCAGTTCAGGATGTCGAGTGAGCAAAGAAGTGAGGCGGGGGGGCAGCGGCGCTGCCGCTGGTGGCGATTGTCGGGCGGCCGAACGTGGGGAAGTCCACGCTCTTCAACCGGCTGGTCGGCGAGCGGCGTTCCATCGTCGGCGACGAGCCGGGGATCACGCGCGACCGCATCTACGGCGAGTCGGAGTGGGCGGGGCGGCGCTTCTCGCTCGTGGACACGGGCGGTATCGTGCCCGACGACGAGGAACTCATCCCGGCGAACATTCTCCGGCAGGCCGAGTTCGCCATCAACGAGTCGGTCGTGCTCCTCTGGGTCGTGGATGCGCGCGCGGGCGCGACGCCGCTCGATGAAGAGTTGGCGCGTCTGCTGCGCTCGACGGGGAAGACGGTGTTCGTCGTCGCCAACAAGGTGGACGCCGCCAAGCTCGAAGCACTCGCGGGCGAGTTCCATCGCTTCGGCTTCGAGGACGTGCTGCCCATCTCGGCCGAGAACAGCGACGGCGTAGCCGAGCTGCTCGACGCGCTCGTGGAAAGGTTCCCGGCGCAGGAAGCGTCGGATGAAGATGCGGAGGCCGAAGAACGAGCGCGCGAGGTGCGGCTCGCCATCGTGGGCCGCCCGAACGTCGGGAAGTCTTCGCTGCTCAACAGACTCCTCGGCGACGGAGCGCGTCATCGTCTCGCCCGTCGCGGGGACGACGCGCGACGCCGTGGACACCGTCCTCGAAGCCGACGGCCGCACCTTCCGACTCATCGACACCGCGGGCATCCGGCGCAAGGGCAAGACCGAGGAGATGGCCGAGAAGCTCTCGGTCGTGATGGCGCGCAGGAGTCTGGAGCGGGCCGACGTGGCGGTCGTCGTCATCGACGCCGTCGAGGGCGTGACGGCGCTCGACGCCAACATCGCCGGCTACGCGCTCGACGCGGGCTGCTCCATCATTCTCGCCGTCAACAAGTGGGACGCGGTTCCGGACAAGGACAACCACAGCGTCTCGGTCTTCGAGCGTGACCTGCGCTTCAAGATGAAGTTCCTCGAATGGGCGCCCGTGATGACTATCTCGGCGCTTGAAGGGCAGCGCGTCGAGCGCCTGCTCCCGCTCGCCCTGCGCGCGCACGAGGCGCGCAACCGGCGCGTCCCGACCTCGCAGCTCAACGCCTTCTACGAACGCGTCATCTCTTCGGGTCGCGCGCCGACGGTGCCCGCGCCTGTGAAGGGCGGCCAGTCGCGCCTCCACGTCCAGTACATGACGCAGGTCAGCACGCGCCCGCCTACCTTTCTTATCTTCACCGCGGGCAGGCAGGCCCGGCATACACTTCTCGTTCGAGCGCTTCCTTCAGAACCGCCTGCGCGAGGAGTTCGACTTCTTCGCCACCCCGCTCCGCATCGTCGAGCGCCACAAGAAGAAGGGCTAACACGCCCATGTCTGACGACAGCGAACCGACGGCCACAGGCGACGGGGGGCGCGAAGCGCCCGACCGCGAACTGGAGCGACTGCGCGCGCTCGTCGAGTATCTCGGCGAGGCGAACCAGCAGTTGGAGACCGTCAACCGCATCGTCGCCGCCGTCAACACTGGCCGCAGCATCGAAGAGGTCTTCGAGCTGGCGAGCGAACAGATACGCTCGCTCGTCCCCTTCGACCGCGCGTCGCTCGCCCTGTGCGAAGAGGACGGCGAGACCCTCCGCGTCTTCGCGCTGACGGGCGAGCGCGCGGGCTCGCTCGCGGTCGGAGCGCGCGGGCCTCTGAAAGGTTCCGTCACAGAGTTAGCTTTGACGGAGCGGCGCACGGTCTCCATCCCCGAGCTGCGTGAGGAGACGCGTTTCAACGCCTACGCAGACCTGCGGCGCGAGGGTTTCCGCTCGGCCGTCTGCGTGCCGCTCTTCTCGATGCGGCGCGCGGTCGGGAGCCTCAACCTGACGAGCCGTGCGGGCGCGGCCTACGAACGTCAACACCTCCTCGCCTCGGAACGACTCGCGGCGCCGCTCGCCATCGCCATCGAGAAGACGCAGCTCCTCGAAGAGAGCTGGGAGCGCAACGAGGAGCTGCGCGGCCTCTACGAGATCACGCGCACCTTCTCGACGCTCGCCGACATCAACGTCACGTCGGGTCGGCTCGCGGGCGCCATCTGCAAGCTCGTCGGGGCGGAGATGGGGCTCATCGCCACCTACGACCGCCGCACCAACCTTGTGCGCGCCGAAGCCCCGGGCTGCAACACGGCCGCGGGGCTCGTCGAAGAGTTCCAATTCAAGCTCGAACGCGAGAACCGCGACGCGCCGCTCTACCAGACCGGCGAGGCTTTCGTCTCCAACGACCCGACCGCGGACGAGCGCCTCAACCGCGCCTTCGCCGAGCGCTGGGGTGTGCGCTCGGTGCTGAGCGTGCCTCTGAAGATTAAGCGCGAGCTGATCGGCTTCATCTACGTCGCCAACAGCGCGAGAGGGTTTTCAGAACGTGATTTGAGGTTGTTAGAGATACTTGCCTCGCAGGCGGCCGAGACGGTCGTCAACGCGCGACTCTTCGCCACCATCCAGGCGCAGGCCGAGCGCGAGGCTGTCGTCAACCGCCTGCTTCTCTCCCTGCAACACGGAACCGAGCCGCACGAGAAGGTGCGCGAGGTCATCGAGCGCGTCGGCGTCGTGCTCGACCTTGACCGCTGCGTCGCCGTCCTCTTCGCCGACGACGAGCACGACGACTTCTACGGTGAGTGGTGCGCCGAAGGCGTCGAGCCCGTCACGGACTGGCCTGAGGTGCGCGCGCGCTCGCCCATTCCCTATACCCTGCGCACCACGCGCCGCCCACTCGTCGTTCCAGACGTACTCTCGCACTCGCTCACCGCCGGGGCTGAACGTGTGATCGAGAGGATGCGTCTGAAGAGTCTGGTCGTCGTCCCCGTCATGCACCTGGGGCGCGTCATCGGCTCAATCAGCGGGCACCAGACCCAGAACCGCCGCGACTGGAGCGAGGACGACGTGGACCTCCTCGTCGCCGTCGCCACGCACGTCGGCGCGACGCTGGAGAACGCGCGCCTCATCGGCGAGCTGCGCGAGGCCAACCGCCTCAAAGACCAGTTCCTCGCCACGCTGTCACATGAATTGCGCACGCCGTTGACCGCGATTAACGGCTGGGTCGAGATGCTCTCGGATAGGGAGTCGCTCTTGAACGGCGACGGCGACCTCGCCGACGGCATCCGCGCCATCAGCTCTTCGGCCACGTCGCTGACGCAGCTCATCAACGACCTGCTCGACCTCTCGCGCATACAGCGCGGCGTGCTGCGCCTGCACCGAGACCTGCTCGACCTCAACGAGCTGGTGCGCGTGGCCGAACGCTCCGTGCGCCAGTCCGTGAACGTGCGCGGGCTCGAACTGCACCTTGAGTTGTCACCGGGGCTGCCGCCGACCATCGCCGACGCGCAACGCATCCAGCAGATTCTCTGGAACCTGCTCTCGAACGCCATCAAGTTCACGCCGAAGGGCGGGCGCGTCTGCGTCCGCACGCGGCTCGTCGAAGGCCCGCCCGAAGGGGAGGGGGGCGCGGGCTCGCGCTGCATCGAGGTCGAAGTAGAGGACACGGGCGATGGCATCCCGGCCGACTTCATGCCGTACATCTGGGAGCGTTTCCGGCAGGCCGATGCGACGGCGACGCGCCGCCACGGGGGCCTCGGCATCGGCCTCTCGCTCGTCAAAGAGCTGGTCGAGGCGCACGGCGGCCGGATTGAGGCCGAGAGCGAAGTGGGCCGCGGCTCGCGCTTCAACGTGCGCCTGCCCGTCATCAAGCTCGAAGAGCTGGCCGGGATGGAGCTATGAGGCGAAGCTTCTTACTGGCGACTCTCATCCTGCCGCTCTCGCTCGTCGCGGGCTGTACGCAGACTTCGAGCGGCGCCAGTCAGACCGCGCGTAACGGGAACGCTAACGCCCGCGTCCCCATCAACCTCAACGCCGCCGCGTCGGTGCCCGCGGACTTCACGGACGCCGACTACGCTCGGCACATCGAGCAGCTCAAGAAAAAACTTCCCACGAAAGAGTTCGAGGTCGTCGTCGAAAAACCCTTCGTCGTCGTCGGCGACGGCGGGCGCCGCGCGGTCGAGGAGCACGCGCGCGGCACGGTGCGCTGGGCGGTCACGCTGCTCAAGCGGGACTACTTCAAGCAAGACCCGAAAGAGATTTTAGACATCTGGCTCTTTAAGGATTCGGCCTCCTACAACAAGCACGCAACGAGCCTCTTCGGCGGCAAGCCTTCGACGCCCTACGGCTACTACTCGCCCGCGCACAAGTCGCTCGTGATGAACATCGAGACCGGCGGCGGCACGCTCGTCCACGAGATTGTCCACCCCTTCGTCGAGGTCAACTTCCCCGAATGCCCGCCGTGGCTCAACGAGGGCTTAGGCTCGCTCTACGAGCAGAGCGGCGAGGATGACGGCCACATCGTCGGCTACACCAACTGGCGCCTGCCCGGCCTCCAGCGCGCCATCCGCCGCGGCGAGTTGAACTCCTTCCAGAAGCTCCTCGCGATGGACGGCCGCGCCTTCTACGACGACGACCGCGGAACCAACTACGCGCAGGCGCGCTACCTCTGCTACTACCTGCAAGAGCGCGGCCTGCTCGCGCGCTTCTACCGCGACTTCCACGCCAACCGCGCCGCCGACCCCACCGGCTTCGACACTTTGAAGAAAGTCCTCGACGAGTCCGACATGGACGCCTTCCAGAAACGCTGGGAGCAGTTCGTCCTCGGCCTCGCCGAAGAGCGCCTGACACCCATCGCCCCTTGAACGACGGCCGCGCCGGTCGCGTCCAGCCTGAAGCCGCTATAAAATCAACTTCATGACACATTCAAACATTAGACGTGGGCGAGCGTTCGCGTGACCGAGGAGGCGCTCGGTTGGGAAGTCCTCGCGCGGGAGGGCGAGGCGCGTGCAGGTGTGCTCCGCACGCGGCGGGGGACGGTCGAGACGCCGGTCTTCATGCCCGTCGGTACACTCGGCAGCGTGAAGGGCGTGCGGTTCGAGGAGCTTGAGGCGGAAGATTTAGATGCGCGCATCATCCTCGGGAACACGTACCACCTCTGGCTGCGGCCGGGGCCGGAGGTCATTCGAGAGCTGGGTGGGCTGCACCGCTTCATCGGCTGGGAGCGCGCGCTGCTCACGGACTCGGGCGGCTTCCAGGTCTTCAGCCTGAGCCACATGCGGCGGCTCTCGGAAGAGGGCGTCGAGTTCCGCTCTCACATCGACGGGCGACAATGCTTCCTCTCGCCGGAGGTCTCGATGGAGGTGCAGGCCGCGCTCGGCTCCGACATCGTCATGGCCTTCGACGAGTGCCCGCCGGGCCAGGCCACGCACGAGGCCGCGCGCGCGTCGCTTGAACTGACGGCGCGCTGGGCGCGACGCTCGCGCGCACGCTTCGACGAGTTGCAGCGCGAGGGCGCCGACGCGGGCAGGGAAGGGACGAACACACGTCAGGCCATCTTCGGCATCGTACAGGGCGCGACTCACCTCGATTTGAGGCGCGAGAGTTTAGAGAGGACGGTCGGGGTCGGCTTCGACGGCTACGCCATCGGCGGCCTGAGCGTCGGCGAGGAGAAGCCGGTCATGTACGAAGTGGTCGGGCACGTCGCGCCGCTCATGCCCTCTGACCACCCGCGTTATTTGATGGGCGTCGGCACGCCGGAGGATTTGGTCGAGTGCGTCGCGCGCGGCGTGGACATGTTCGACTGCGTCATCCCGACGCGCAACGGGCGCAACGGTCAGGCGTTCACCTCGCGCGGGCGCCTCAACATCAAGAACGCGGCGTGGACGACCGACACGCGCCCGCTCGACGAGGCGTGCGCGTGCGCCGTCTGCCGCAGGCATACGCGTGCGTACCTGCGTCATCTATATATAACGGGCGAAATGCTCGGCGCGGTGCTGCTCTCGCACCACAATCTTGCGTTCTTCCTTGACACCATGCGGCGCGTCAGGCAAGCTATCCGGTCTGGCGAATTCACGCGATTTCGGCGGGAGTTTCTTGAGGGAATCAACTCCGGCGTCGGGTGACTCGCGGGTCGTTCGGCGTCGCAGTATCCCCTGAAAAATCCGCTTCGGCCGGAGCCACGGGGCCGCCGGACTCACGCGCGCCGGCCGCAGTGTGACGGATTCCAAATTTGAGGTTGCACGAACCCTTTCAACTTCCGATGACCAATCTCGCTTTCATCTTCCAGGGCGGCGGCATGGGCGGCCTCCTGGGCGGGCTGATGCCCTTCCTGCTCATCTTCGGCGTCTTCTACTTTCTGATTATCGTCCCGCAGCGCAAGCGCCAGAAGGCGCTCTCGGACATGGTCTCGACGTTGAAGCCGGGCGACAAGGTCATTACCTCGGGCGGCATCTACGCCACCATCAAGCAGGTCAAGGAGAAGTCCCTGCTCGTCATGAGCGCCGACAAGTCGCTCCTCGAAATCTCCCGCTCGTCCGTCTCCGGCATGCAGGGTGAGGAAGAGGCAATCCAGAAGTAGACGGTTCTCAGTTTTGAGTTGAGGCAGAGCCGACTGAAGACTGAGAACTGAAACCTGAAGTCATGAAAAAGAATCTTCTACAGCGGGTCATCATCATCGCCATCGTGACGCTCCTCGCGCTGGCCGCGATCTTCTGGCCGAGGCACACGCCGACGCGGAACGACTTGACCGCGGCGGGCATCAACAACATCCTGCGCGAGAACATCAACCTCGGGCTCGACCTCCGCGGCGGCTCGCACCTCGTCATGCAGGTGCAGGTGCAGGACTACCTGCGCCGCGTGACCGAGAACGTCTACAACGGCGTGCAGACCGCCGCCCGCGACCTCGGCTACGACCTCAAGGAGGTGCGCCCCGAGATCAACGGCGACACCTACCGCGTCGTCGTCGTCGCCAACGACGCGTCGAAGATTTCCGAGATGCGCGACCAACTCCCGCGTCGCGTCAACGACTTCGACCCGTCGGCGTGGAGCGCCTCGGTGAACGGCAGCACCATCACTTGGGAGCTGACCGACGCGGCCAAGACCACGCTGGGCAACCGCGCCACCGAGGACGCGCTTAAGATCATCGACACGCGCGTCAACGCCCTCGGCGTCACGGAGCCCACGATTCAGGCGCACGGCTCGACCAACTCGCACCAGATTCTTCTCCAGATGCCCGGCATCGACGACCCCGAGCGCATCAAGGAGCTGCTGAAGAGCGAGTCGCGGCTTGAGCTGATGAAGGTCGTTGGCGCCGGCAACCCTTCGCCCATCCAGACCTATCCGACCGAGGATGCAGCTAAGGCTTCGCTCGGCGGGACGGTGCCCCCGAACCGGATGGTGCTTCCCTACGACGAGCGCGACGAGCCGACCGCCGCCGGAAGCACCACGCCGAAACCGGCGGGCCAGCCCTCCGCCTGGGTCGTCGTCGAGTCGCCGGCCGTCATCGACGGCAGCGAGCTGCGTAGCGCCGACGCCGCCGCGAACAATCCCGCGGGCGGCGACGACGCCTACCAGATCAACTTCACTCTGAAGCCCTCGGGCGCACAGAAGTTCGGTGCGTGGACGGCTGCTAACGTCGGTGCCTACATGGCCGTCGTCCTGAACGGGCACGTGAAGTCCGCGCCCTACATCAAGCAGCAGATTACCGACACCGGGCAGATTTCCGGCAACTTCACGAAGGATTCGGCCAACGACCTCGCGCTCACGCTCCGCTCGGGCGCGCTGCCGGCCAAGATCGTCTACCTCGAAGAGCGCACCGTCGGCCCGAGCCTCGGGGCGGACTCGATCCGCGCGGGCGTGACGGCCTCGCTCGCGGGGCTCGCGCTCATCGTGCTGACGATGGTCATCTATTACCGCTGGTCGGGCATCAACGCCGTCGTCGCGCTGCTTCTGAACACGATCCTGACGCTCGCCGCGCTCATCGTCTTCGACGCGACGCTGACGCTGCCCGGCATCGCCGGCATCATCCTCGGCATCGGCATGGCCGTGGACTCGAACGTGCTCATCTTCGAGCGCATCCGCGAGGAGTTGCAGACGGGAAAGACCGTCGCCTCGGCTATCGACGTGGGCTTCGACCGCGCCTTCGTGACGATCATCGACACCCACGTGACGACCATCGTTTCGTCGGCGTTCCTGTTCGTCTTCGGGACAGGGCCCATCCGCGGCTTCGCCGTCACGCTCGTGCTCGGGCTGCTCGCGAACCTGTTTACGGCCGTCTACGTCTCGCGCACCATCTTTATGGCGAGCCTCGCGCGCCGGCAAGGGCGGGCCGAGACGCTCAGCATCTAAGGGAGTGAATGGTGAATAGTAAATAGAACTGCTTTTCACCATTTACTATTCACCATTTACCGAATTGCCATGTTTCAGATACTGCAAAACGTAAACGTTGACTGGCTGAAGTACCGCAAGGCCTTCATCCTCGTTTCGGTCGCCATCATGCTGGGCGGGCTCGCCTCGGCGCTGGTGCGGCAGTTGACGCCCGGCGGCACCGAGGCGTTCAACCTCGGCATCGACTTCAAGGGCGGCACGGTTGTGACGGCGGAGTTCAAAGAGCGCCCCACGGCCGAGGCCACCCGCGACGCGCTTCTCGCCCGGGGCGTCTCCGATGTCATCATTCAGCCCGTCACCAACAAGCCCGGCGAAGTGCTTATCCGCCTGCCGCAGATGGAGACCAGCGAGACGGTCGCCCAGCAGGGCGAGACGCAGGTGGACATCGGCCGCAAGACGGTGGCCGAAGGCTTGAAGACCCTGACGGGTGGCGTGCAGGTCGAGGCCGGCCAGCCCTTCCCCGCCGAGGGCAACGCCTTCAAGATCACGGGCACCGAGGCGGTGGGCGCGGTCGCGGGCGCGGCGCTGCGCAACCAGGCGGTCGCCGTCACGCTGCTGGCGCTCGTCGGCATCCTGCTCTACATCGCCGCCCGCTTCGAGTGGACGTACGGCGCGGCCGCCGTCATCGCTGTCTTCCACGACGTGCTGGTCACGCTCGCACTCTTCTCGATCTTCCAGATCGAGGTCAACCTGACGGTTGTCGCGGCGCTCCTGACGCTGGTGGGCTTCTCGGTCAACGACACCATCGTCATCTTCGACCGCGTCCGCGAGAACCTGCGCCTGCGCCGCCGTTCGAACCTCTACGACCTGACGAACGAGTCGGTCAACCAGACGATGTCGCGCACGGTCATCACCTCGGGGTTGGTCTTCCTCTCGGTGCTGGCGCTCGTCCTCTTCGGCGGGCCGGTGCTGCGCAGCTTCTCGCTGGCGCTCTTCATCGGCGTCGTCTTCGGCGTCTACTCGACCATCGCCATCGCCAGCCCGATCATGGTCTGGTGGCAGCAGCGGCTCGAAGCCGGTCGCGCGCAGGCGCCCACGGCGGGCACTCGCGGCGGCGGCCAGCGTATGCGCCCCGCGTCAGGCGCCAAAGCCAGCGCCGCTGCGCGCTAGATAACCGATTTTCGTTTTTACACACGCGGGTTTCGTTTTACATTCAAGGGGGCCGGCCGGGGGCAGGGGACTCTGAAGAGTCTTGACCTAACCCCGCGCCGGCCTCTCGATTTCCGGGGCGTAAAATTTTTCGCGGGTCTTCAAATTAAGCGAACCCGCGCGCCCGGCTGGTGTCTAAATACCTGAACGTGAAGAGGCGTGGGCGATACGGTTCGGCCATTTTGCGCTTGACTTCGCCGCGGATTGCGACATAGACTGAGCGCGTTGCTGGCCAATCGAATATTTTAAGAACGCGCCCGTCCTCGCCGGCAGTGTGAGGCGGACGTTTGGTTGCACGCGTTCCTGTCCGGGGGGCCGGCCTGACCGTTTCATTCCCTGTTTGGTTGTTGCGTTGAAGGAGGGGCCGCCGCTTGGCGCGCGGCCTGAAACGCACGGCCATTCCCGTTCCCCTTAGGCAAAAAAGCGGTTAATCAGGCGGGCGCTTTTTGAGAGAAAAAACGTCTTAGAATCACAACTCTCTTTACAGAGGCGCGTGATTAAATGAGTCTAAGAAAACCCTGATCCACCTGGCACCGGAAGAGGGAGGATAGACGAGATGTTCGACACCTTGGTTGAGTCCGGCTCGCACACAGACGACCTCGCGAGGAAGGGCTCTTTTTTCCTGGGCACGATGGTGCTCTATGCGGTAGTACTCCTGGGCGTCGCCGTCCTCAGCATCTACCTGTATAACGACGCGATTCCCGACCCGAGCCTGGAGCTGCTGACGCTGGTCGCCCCCGTGCCGATGGCGCAGGACGACACGCCGAAGGCCGCCGAAGAGCCCAAGCCCGCGGCTAAGGCCGCGCCCGAGGTGGCGATGGTCAAGGACATGGCCGTCATCGCGCCCGTCACCAAGACCAACGAGGTGGCTCCGCCCACGGCCAAGGTCGTCGCGACCAACAAGACGCTTAACGTACTGGTCGGGGACCGCGACGTTGGCGACGTTAACGCCGTGCCCACGGGCCCGGTCGGCGTGGTCGGCGGCACGGGCGGCGGCGGCGGCGGCACCGGCGGCGCGCCGAAGGTCGAGGTGAGCGACGAGCCTCCTCCGCCTCCTCCGCCGGCTCCCACCCCGCCCCCCAAGCCGAAGACGGTCGTGTCGGGCGGCGTGCTGAACGGCAAGGCCATCTCGAAGCCGCAGCCTGCCTACCCGCCCATCGCGAAGGCGGCGCGCGCTTCGGGGACGGTGACCGTGCAGATTCTGGTCGACGAGTCGGGGCGCGTCGTCTCGGCCTCGGCCGTCTCGGGCCATCCGCTCTTGCAGCAGGCGGCGGTCGCGGCCGCGCGCAACGCGAGGTTCTCGCCGACGCTGCTCTCTGGGCAGCCGGTGAAGGTCTCGGGCGTCATCACGTACAACTTCGTGCTTCAGTAAGACGGGGTGCGGGGCGCGACCCGCTGCCGGCCGGCCGGACTCTCTGTCGGGCGGCCCGGCCGCGGGTCGCTCGCGCCCCTTCCGAACGGGGAAGCGCACCTGCCATCAGAAACGAAAACCCTTTGGAGGATTTCTACCGTGACTATTCTGTTGAGCATTCTCGGGAGCAAGGCTCTCGGCTTCTTCGCCTTCCTGTTCCAGGAGGCCGCCAAGGGCGGTGAAGACCTACAGAGCGCCTTCACCATGACTGAGATGGTGAAGAACCTCGGGTGGGTGGCGCTGACGGTCATCATCATCCTGCTGATCATGTCGATGTACTCCATCGCCATCATGGTCGAGCGCTTCTTGACCTACTCGGCCGCCAAGAAGCAGTCGCGTGAGTTTGCCCCGCGCGTCGCGCAGGCGCTCAAGAACGACCGCATCGAAGAGGCCATCAACATCAGCGACAAGCACAAGAAGTCGCACCTCGCGATGGTCGTCAACGCGGGCCTCCAGGAGTTCCGCGCGCACGATGCTTCGACCGACATCTCGGGCGACGAGGTGGAGGCGTCGAAGCGCGCCCTCCAGCGTGCCATCGCCATCAAGTCGGCCGAGTTCAAGCGCGGCCTCTCCGGTCTCGCCACCATCGGCTCGACCGCCCCGTTCGTGGGCCTCTTCGGCACGGTGTTCGGCATCATCAACGCGTTCACCGGCATGAAGTCGGCCGAGTCGGCCGGTATCGGCGCCGTCGCGGGCGGCATCGCCGAGGCGCTGCTGACGACCGCGCTCGGGCTCGCCGTGGCGGTGCCCGCCGTGTGGCTCTTCAACTACTTCACCGGCAAGGTCGATGGCTTCATCATCGAGATGGACAACTCGGCCTCCGAGCTGATCGACTACTTCCTGAAGAACCGCACGCGGCAGATCAGGTCGTAGGGAGTCTTCGGTTTAGTCACGGGCGCGTCCCGGCGCCGCGCGCCCGGCCCCTTCGGCAGGCCGGGGCGCGGCGTACGCCGGCACACCGCGTCAGAGGCCCGCGCCTGACGGCGCGGCGGGGAGAGTAAAGTTATGAGCATGTCAACAGGCAGTGGCGGCGGCGGATTCACCTCCGACATCAACGTCACGCCGATGGTGGACATCATGCTGGTGCTGCTGATCATCTTCATGGTCATCACGCCTTTCCTCCAGCAGGGCGTTTCGGTCGCGCTCCCACGCGACATGAACAACCCGGACGAGGACCCGGCCATCATCAAGGAGAGCTCGGTCGTGGTCGCGCTCACCGAGAATGGCGATATCTACCTCGGCAAGAAGAAGATCGACAAGGAAGCGCTCAAGACCGAGATCGACACGAAGATGGCCGGCAAGGTCGATACAGAGCGCATCGTCTACATCCGCAGTGACATCAACGCCAACTACGGCGCGGTCGTCGAGACGATCAACCTGATCCGCGACGCCGGCATCGACCAGATCGGCCTGGTCGCCGACAAGAGGAAGGGCGGCGCTCCCGCCCCGGCGCCCGGCGCCCCGGCCTCGTAGAGGGGCCGGCGAGTCAAGAGGCCGGCGCCCCTTCGGCGGCGGCCCGACGGAGGAGTTCAAACCTATGGGTATGAGTTCAGGCGGCGGCGGCGCGGTCGCGGCCCCGAATATCAACGTCACGCCGCTCATCGACATCCTGCTGGTGCTGCTGATCATCTTCATGGTCATCACGCCTTTGAAGCCGGCCCGCTTCAAGACCCTCGTGCCGCAGCGCAGCGAGGAGTTGAACGCCGCGGCCAAGCAGAGCCCTTTGACGCTCATCGTCAACATTAAGAAAGACCTCGGCGTCGAGTTAATCATGGGCGGCAACAAGGTCACGGACGCGTCGGTCAATGACCCCGGCAACGTCGGCTCGGCGCTGGCGGCCGAGTTCAAGAAGCGCAAGGATCAGGGGGTCTGGAAGGAAGGCTTCCAGGGGCGCGCCGACCTGTCGCCCGACGACCGCATCGAGAAGACGGTCTTCATCAAGGCGCCCGAGACCTTCAAGTACGGCGACGTGGTGAAGGTCATCGACACCGTTAAGGGCTCGGGGGCGAACCCGGTCGGCCTCCAGACGGAGGCGTTGGAGCAGTAGCGGGGGACACCCGACGGACGCTGCCGCCGCCGCCCGCCCACCGGCGGGCAAGCGCGGCGGGGGCGTCTTCGCGTGTGACCGCCGAGCGAGTAGGCCCCCTTCACTCAGTAAGAGCTTCAGACCATGGCCCGGAGCAATCATCCAATGAAACTCTCTCGAACAAGCATCGCGGCCCTGCTCGTCGCGCTCGTGGCCGTCTCGGGCGGATGCACGCTCGTCAACCGCGTGCGCGCCAAGAACGCGCTCAACGAGGGCGCGCGCGCCTACAAGGACGGGCGCTTCCCGGATGCGGAGGCGAAGTTCCGTGAGGCCTACGAGCTCGACCCTTCGCAGAAGAACGCGCCGCTCTTCGTCGCCCGCGCCGTCCAGCAGCAGTTTAAACCCGGTGTCACCACGCCCGAGAACCTCGCCCTCGGCGAGCGGGCAGTCGCGGCCTACCAGGAGATTCTGAACCGCGACGCCGCCAACGACGACGCTTACAAGGCCATCATCTTCCTCTACACCCAGATGAAGAACGATGAGAAGGTGAATCAACTGCTGACGCAGCGCGCCGGCAACGGCCCGACCCCCTCGGCGAAGGCCGAGGCCCTCACCATCCTGGCGAGCAAACAGTGGCAGTGTTCCTACGACATCACCGAGCAGAAAGAGAACAAGACGACCGAGAACAAGCCCGACAGGATTCTCATCCACTATCGCAAGCCGGCCAACCAGGCCGACTTCGACAAGGCGCAGCAGTGCACGACCGAGGGCTTGAAGCTCGCCGAGCAGGCCACTTCGCTCGACCCGAACAACCCGAACGCCTGGTCTTACAAGGCCAACCTCCTGCGCGAGAAGTCCAAGCTCGCCGAGATGGCCGGCGACGCCACGGCCAAGGCCGACTTCGACAAGCAGTACGACGCCGCGCTCGCGACGCAGACGCGGCTGGGCGCCGAGGCGACCAAGCGCAAGGAGGCCGAGGAGGCTTCCAAGTCGCCCACGCCCCCGGCCAGCTAAGAACCCAGGGTGCGGCCGGCGGCGGCACCACGCCCCCCGCACGGACACGAACCCTTCTTTACTCCGGGTGATGCCCGACTTCACGTCGGGCATCACCTGTTTCTATAATGGCCGTTAGCTCTTAGCCGTCGGATTTTAGCTCCAAAGCCGGCGCCGCAGGCCCGGCAAAGAAAAGTGTGTCTCGTACATCGAATGAAGGCTAAAAGCTAAAGCCTGTAGCTCACAGCTTCTTTATGATTCGCATCGAGGAGATTCTTGAGAAGGTAGGGCAGAACCACCCGCAGGCCGACCTGGAGATGCTCCGGCGGGCCTACTTCTTCTCCGCGCTGCACCACAAGGGGCAGACGCGCGCCTCCGGCGAGCCCTACCTCGTGCATCCGCTGGAGGTCGCGAACATCCTCGCCGACATGCGCCTTGACGAGGTCTCGGTCGCCACGGGGCTCCTGCACGACGTGGTCGAGGACACGCTCGTCGAGCCCGAGGTCATCCGCGCCTCCTTCGGCGAAGAGATCGCGCACCTCGTGGACGGGCTCACCAAGCTCGCCCACATCAGCAACCAGTCGAAGCGAGGAGCAGCAGGCCGAGAACGTCCGCAAGATGTTGCTGGCGATGGTGGATGACGTGCGCGTCGTCCTCATTAAGCTGGCCGACCGCCTCCACAACATGCGCACGCTCCACCACCTCAAGCCGGAGAAGCGCCGCCGCATCGCGCAGGAGACCTTAGATATCTTCGCGCCCATCGCGCACCGCCTCGGTATGGGGCGCCTGCGCTCCGAGCTGGAAGACCTCGCCTTCAAACATCTCCACCCCGAAGAGTACAAGGAGCTGGCCGAACAGTTGGAGCGCCGTCGCCCCGAGCACGAGGCGTTCCTCCGTGAAGTGACCTCGCGCATCGAGGAGAAGATGCAGGAGGCGGGCGTGCCCTTCATCTCCGTCGAGGGGCGCGTCAAGCGACTCTTCTCCATCTGGAAGAAGCTCAAGCGGCAGAAGATCGAGCTTGACCAGGTCTACGACCTCATCGCCGCGCGCGTCATCACGCCCGAAGAGTCGCGCCACTGCTACGGTGCCCTCGGCGTCGTCCACACCCTCTGGCAGCCCATCCCGGGCCGCTTCAAGGACTGGATCGCCACGCCGCGCGACAACCTCTACCGCTCGCTCCACACGTCGGTCATGGGCGCCAAGGGGCAGCCCTTCGAGATACAGATTCGCACCGAGGAGATGCACCGCGTCGCCGAGGAGGGCGTCGCCGCGCACTGGAAGTACAAGGAGGGCAGACGGGGCACGCACGACGACGACGAGGCTTTCCAGTGGCTGCGCTCGCTCGTCGAGTGGTCGCAGGAGGTGAAGGACTCGCGCGACTTTCTCGAATCCCTCAAGCTCGACCTCTACCCGAAGGACGTGTACGCCTTCACGCCGATGGGGAAGGTCGTCCAGCTCCCGCGCGGCTCCACGCCCATCGACTTCGCCTTCATGATTCACACCGATGTCGGCAACACCTGCTCGGGCGCGCGCATCAACGGCCGGATGGTACCGCTGCGCACGGCGATTCAGAACGGGGACGTGGTCGAGATTCTCACCTCGCCCAACGCGAAGCCCTCGCGCGACTGGCTCAACTTCGTCAAGACCTCGCGCGCGCGCAACCGCGTCCGCCACGCCGTCGCCGAGCAGCAGCGGGCCGAGAGTATCGAGCTGGGCCGGAAGTTGTTCGAGAAGGAGGCCGCGCGCTTCAGCCTCTCTGGGAAGAAGGTTCTGGCCGACTCCGACGGCTCTCTGAAGCGCATTGCGAACGACTACGGCTACGGGCGCGTGGACGACCTGCTGGCGGCCGTCGGGTATGGGAAGACGGTGCCGCGCAACGTCATCGCCAAGTACCTTGGGCCGGAGAAGTTCGCCGAGCTGGAGCTGCGCAAGGAGTCGCCGCTGCGGGGCCGCCTGACGGCCGGCGTGCAAGCCGTCAAGAAGTTCATACGTCTCGGCGAGGACTCCATCGTCGTGCGCGGCGTGGACGACCTGCTGGTGACGCGGGCGCGCTGCTGCAACCCCGTCCGCGGCGAGGAGATCGTCGGCTACATCACGCGCGGCAAGGGCGTCGCCGTCCACGCCAGGCGCTGCACGAACGTCCAGCAGTTGATGGTCAACCCCGAGCGCGTCGTCGAGGTCGAGTGGGCTGACGCGGGCGCGGGCGAGGCCGCCTACGCCGTCAAACTCCTCGCCATCACAGAGAACCGGACGGGGATGATCGCCGACGTGACGAACGCCATCAAGGACATCAAGACCAACATCCGCGCCTCGAACGCCGCGGTCGCCCCCGACGACCGCGGTCGCATTGAGGTCACGGTCGAGGTCTTCGACCTCAAACACCTCGACAAGGTTATCTCCTCCATCCGCAAAGTGCCCGGCGTCCTCGACGTTGAACGTCTCCACGGCGCGGTGTAAGAGAGGCCGTCGGATTCTCCGTTTGCCGTCCGGGGAAGCCGTCTGTTAGAATCTGCAATTTGTTCGCATACTTGCGGTAAGGGACTTTCGTGACAGAGAGACGTATCGTCAAAACTGAGGAGGCGCCGGGGGCCATCGGGCCTTACTCCCAGGCGGTCGTGGCGGGTGGGTTCGTCTACGCGTCGGGGCAGATTCCGATTGACCCCGCGACGGGGCAGTTCGTCGAGGGCGGCGTCCGCGAGCAGACCGCGCAGGTCATGCGCAACCTCTCGAAGGTGCTTGAGGCCGCCGGTTCAAGCCTCGCGCGCGTCGTCAAGACGACCGTCTTTCTGGCCGACATGAACGACTTCGCGGCGATGAACGAGACCTATGGGGAGTTCTTCTCCGAGGAGCCGCCGGCGCGCTCGACCGTGCAGGCCGCGCGCCTGCCGCGCGACGCTCGCGTCGAGATCGACGTGGTCGCGCTCGCGGGCGAATAAGCTGGGCGCTCGCGCCCACCACGCGCGGGCAAAACGAAAAGCGGGGGCGCCGCCCCTAGGGGGAAGCGCCCGCCGCCTCTTGAAAAGTGAAGGGTTTTAACTCAGGCCGCCTTAGCGACCTTGCCCGCTTTGATGCAGGACGTGCAGACCTTCTTCCGCACGTTGCCGCCCTGCGGGCGCTGGACGCGGATGGACTGAAGGTTGGGGTCGAAGCGGCGCCGCGTGCGGTTGTTCGCGTGCGAGACGTTGTTTCCGAATTGCGGCCCCTTGCCGCAGACTTCGCATCGTTTAGCCATTACTTTGAAAACCTCCGGGTATTAAAAAGCGTGCACCCGTCGCCCTGCGGCCACACGGTCGAGTCGGCGGCGCACGTCGGAAACGGAAATTTATAGCAAACGGCTTCGCCGAGCGTCAAGTTGACAAAGGTCGGGCCGCCCGGATACAGCATCTTACGGAGAGTAAGTTTAAGGAGCTTCAGACACAGTGCATAGAGTCTTCAGACAGTTCGCAGCCCTCGCCCTCGTTCGCCGCCTTCGCCCTGGGCCTCGCCGCGTGCGGGAGCAAGGGCTCGACCGGCGGCAAGGACGTGGCCGCCACCGTCAACGGCAAGGAGATCACGCTCGCCGACGTGGATCGCATCATCACCCAGCAGATTGCAGGGCCAGCAGCTTTCGACGCCCGACATGGCGGCCGCGCGCCTCCAGGCGCTCGACACCCTCATCCAGCGCGAGGCGGTCGTCCAGCGGCTGAGAAGGACAAGGCCGTCCCGACCGAGGACGAGATGACCACGGCCATCAACGCGCAGAAGCAGCCAGGTGACGGCCGAGGACTGGCAGAAGTTCATGGAGCAGAACAAGCTCACCGACGAGAAGCTCCGTGAGGAGGCGCGCAAGGACCTCGCCGCCAAGAAGCTCCAGGAGAAACTCTTCGGCCAGATCACCGTCCGCGAGCAGGAGGTCACCGACTTCTTCAACAAGAACCAGAGCCGCTTCGTCAACCCGCGCGGCGTCGGCCTCTCCGACATCGTGGCCGACCCGGGCGACAGCGGCGGCGCATTCCCGAAGGACGCGAAGAGCGAGGCCGAGGCGGCGGCCAAGATCAACAGCCTCTACGCGCAGCTCAAGACGGGCGCCGACTTCGCGACCGTCGCGCGCGCCAACAGCGAAGACCAGAGCCTCGTCGCGCGGCGGCGACATCGGGTTCGCCAACGAGGATGCGTTCAGGCAGAACGGCTTCTCGCCGGAGCTGGTCGGCCGGCTGTTCGGCACGATGAAGGTCGGCGACATCACCGAGCCGATTCCACTTCCCGGACGGCCGCTGGGTCATCTTCAAGCTGACGAACCGGCAGCTTGAGAACAAGCCGCTCACGCTCGAAGACGCGAAGGGCGCAGATTCACAGGGGCTGATCGAGACGCGGCAGAACGCTCTTGCAGGAGGCGCTCATCCGCAGCGCGATGAGCGAGGCGAAGGTCGGTTAACCATCTGGCCAACGACATGCTGAAGGACCCGAACATGCTCGGCGGCAAGCAGCCGGTCGCGCCGGGCCGCGACGCCCGCCGCGGCGGGCAGCGCGACGCCTGCGGCGACGGCGACCCCGGCGGCTTCCGCGACGCCCGCGGCGAGCCCGGCGGCCGCGCCTAAGGCGGCGGCTACTACGGCGGCAACGCCGGCAGCCTCGCCGAAGAGGTAAGGTCAAAGGCGCTGCTTTCGGGCGGCGCGAGTGCGGTACAACTGAAGCGGGCGTGGGCGCGCAAACGCCGAGCGTGCCGTTACGCCCGCTTCAGTCGCGTGAGGCGCTGCGGTCACGTTCTTTATGCTTTTCCGACTCACGGACGTTTACAAGTCTTACGGCGCGCAGGACGTTCTGCGCGGCGCGTCTTTGCAGGTCAACCCGGGCGAGCATGTCGGGCTCGTGGGGCGCAACGGCGCGGGCAAGACGACGCTCTTCCGGCTCGTCACCGGCGAGGAGTCGCCCGACCGCGGCGACGTGGTGCGTGCGCGCGGCGTCAAGCTCGGACTGCTCGAACAGCACGTAGACTTCGAGCCGGGGACGACTGTCCACGAGGCCGCGCTCGCCGCCTTCGGACAGCTCCAAGTCATCGAGCACGAGATGCACGAGCTTGAACACCGCATGGCCGAGGCGCCGGAAGACCTCGACGCGGTGCTCGAACGCTACAGCCACCTCCAGCACGAGTTCGAGCGGCAGGGCGGCTTCGAGTACGCGGCGCGCGCCGAGGCCATCCTGCAGGGTCTCGGGTTCGAGCGCGAGACGTGGGCGACGCCGTGCGAGATTCTTTCGGGCGGGCAGAAGAACCGACTCGGGCTCGCGCGTCTTCTGCTCGCCGAGCCCGACGTGCTGCTGCTCGACGAGCCGACGAACCATTTGGACGTGTCGGCGGTCGAGTGGCTCGAAGAGTTCCTCGCCGCGTACAAGTCGGCCTACGTCATCATCAGCCACGACCGCTACTTCCTCGACCGCGCCTGCACGCGCATCGTCGAGGTCGAGCTGGGGAAGGCCGTCAGCTACACGGGCAACTACTCGGCCTTCCTCGTCGAGCGCGAGGAGCGACGCGAGATACAACTGCGCGCCTACGAGAACCAGCAGCACCTCATCGCCAAGACCGAGGAGTTCATCCGTCGCAACCTCGCCGGCCAGAAGACCAAGCAGGCCAAGTCGCGCCGCACGATGCTACAGAAGCTCGAACGCGTCGAGGCCGTCCGCCCCGACCAGCCGCAGGGCAACTTCCAGATGCAGAAGGTCGAGCGCGCGGGCGCGTACGTCTTGACGGTGGCGGAGGCCGCGGTCGGCTACCCCGGAAAGCTGCTCGCCTCGGACATCAACTTCGTTCTCAAGCGCGGCGAGTGCCTCGGCGTCATCGGGCCGAACGGGTCGGGGAAGACGACGTTCATCAAGACCGTGCTCGGCAAGCTGCCGCAGCTCGCGGGCGAGATTCGGTTGGGTACTAACGTCAACGTCGGCTACTACGCGCAGCAGCTCGACGACCTCGACGACCGCAACGAGATCATCATGGAGCTGCGGCGGGTCGCGCCCGCTTCGGCGACCGCGGGCGAGCTGCGCGGCTTCCTCGCGCGCTTCCTCTTCACGGGCGACGACGTGTACAAGCACGTCCGCGACCTCTCGGGCGGCGAGAAGGGGAGGTTGGCGCTGGCGAAACTCATCTACTCGAACGTCAACGTGCTCGTGCTGGACGAGCCGACCAACCACCTCGACATCCCTTCGCGCGAGGCTTTGGAAGAGGCGCTCGACGCCTACGACGGCACCATCATCACCATCAGCCACGACCGTTACTTCCTCGACCGCGTCGCCACGCAGATACTCGCGCTCGACGGCGAGGGCGGGGCCGAACATTACGACGGCGACTACACCGAGTACCACGACTGGAAGGCCGAGCGACGCGCGAACGGAGTGGCGGCGGCGAAGGCCGCGTCGAAAAGAGTCCGGCGACTCCGGCGCGCAAGGATGAACCGCGCGCGGCACAGCCTCAGACGAAGCAGAGCGGCGGGAAAGATACGAAGAAGAAGAAGGGGAACGCGCGCGACCCGCAGGCGATTGAGGAAGAGATTGCCGCGGCCGAGCAGCGCGTGGCCTCGCTCGGCGAGGAGATGGCGACGCCCGGGGCCGCGCGCGACCCCAAACGCCTCGCGCGTCTTAACGAAGACTATCAGAAGGCCGAAGCGCGCCTGCGCGAACTCTACGAAGAGTGGGAGCGCGTCGCCGCCGAAGGTGCGAGCGCCTGAAACGTCAGGGGCAAGCTGACTTAACGCAGTCGCGGCCCGCCTCCGCTCTGTATCTACACAGATACAGAGCGGAGGCGGGCCGCTTCGTCTTGTAGCTCACCAGTTACAGAGTGTAAGCGGCAGGCTACGGCGTGTAGCTCACTGGCTAAAGAGTGTAGGCGGTCGTCTATGCTCTCTAGCCGGCAGAGTACAGAGTGTAGGTAGTCGCCTACACTCTCTAGCCAGCACGGTACGAACTGTAGGCAGCCGGATACAGAGTGTAGGCAGTCACCTACAAAGCGTAGGTGACTGCCTACACTCCGTTGGAAACGTCTCGCGCTGTGTAGCGCGTGCGCGTCGCTCCGCAGTCGGTCATCTACAGAGCACACGCGGCCGACTCAACGGTGTAGTCGCGTGGAATGTAAGGTGTCAGGGGAGTGTGAAGACGTAGTTGATCGTGCCCTTGATCTTGACGGGTTGGCCAGAGAGCAGTGCGGGCGTGAAGCGCGCCTGGCGGGCGGCCTGCAACGCCGCCTGTTGGAGGAAGGTGTGGCCCGAGACGGCGCGCGCCTCGATGACTTTGCCCTGTTCGTCGATGGTCACCTCGACGACGACGCTGCCCTGCGCGCCGGAGTTCCGGGCGGCGGCCGGGTAGGTGGGCACGGGCAGGCGGAGCGCCTTGCCGTTGAGCACGCCGGCCGAGAGCGGCGCCTTCGAGGCTTCGCCGCCGCCGTTCGGCTTCGACGCCGCGGCCGCGGCCGGTCGTTCGTTGGGAGCCTTCTCGTCGCGTGCAGGCGCGGGCGTGGGCGGTGCGGGTGTCGGTTGAGGCGCGGGGTCGGGTTGAGGCGCGGGAGTGTTTACCGGTTCGGCGGGCTTGTTCGCGGCCACTTCAAACAGGCTGTTGCCGACAACGCGCTCGGACGCAGGGGGCGTCGAAGGCTCCGCCGCGGGCGTGGAGGCGGCCGGCAACTTCGCGGCGGGCGCCGAGACGGTCACCGTGAACGTCGGCACGGCTTCGACGACGTTGGCCTTCTGTCTCGCGGCCTCCTCCGTGTCGGGGCCGTCCGGCCCGAGCCTGTTGCGTGCGGGCGCGGGTGTCGGGCGGGCCTGCGCGGGCTGTGACGCGGTCTCGGCGGCTGCGCGCTTGAAAGAGGCCGGTGCGTCGGCGGCGCGCGTCTGTGGGACGGTGCTCAGGTTGGACTGTGCGACGTTCGTGTGCGTGCTGGCAGAGTGCGCGCGACCGTCGGGCGTCTGCGCCTGTGCGGCGTCGGGGTAGAAGCCCTTGCGCGCACGCACGCGCGCTGTCGGCCGCGACTTCACGCGGAGGCCGATGAAGCGGAAGTACTTGTCCCTGCGCTCCTCCTGCGGGTAGTAGCTCAAGAGGTACTGCTGCGAGAGGTCGAGCGAAATCTGTGTGAAGACCGCGTCAAGCTCTTCGACCGCGCGTGGGATGTAGACCGCCCCGCCCGTCTGCTCCGTGAGGCGGTACATGCGCTGTTCGGAGACGGGGTCGTGCAGGTTCGGGTCTTCGACCTGTCGCGTCTGCACGACGTAGACCTGGCACTCGGCGCGCAGAGCGCGGTTGACGGCCTCGTCGAAACTCGCGTCGCTGACTGTGTCGGTGCCGTCGGAGACAAGGACGAGCACCTTGCGACCCGTCAAAGGGCGCATGTAGTCGGCCGCCTGCGCGACCGCGTCGAAGAGCGCCGTCGCGCCTTCGGGCGCGCCGAAGTGTTCCACGGTACGCACAAGGCGCGGCACGTCGTTCGTCAACGCTTGCGACAGCGTCGGCATGGTCGAGATGGAGTAGACGGCGGCGCGGTCGATGGGGCGCACGACGCGTTGGAAGAAGCGGACGGCGGCCTGCTTCTCGAACTCGCGCGCGGCCGAGAGCGAATAGCTGTTGTCGAAGAGCAGAGCGACGTGGACGGGCGTCTCGGAGCGCGTCAACTCGCCGATGGTCTTCACCTCGCCGTCAATCTTCAGCTCGAAGTCCTCGACCTTCAGGTCTGTGATCGCGCGCCCGAACGGGTCAACGACCGAGGCGGGAATGATGACGAGGTTCGAGTTCACGCGCACGACCTCGTCCTCGTCAATCTCTTCGGGAGCTTGCGAGGGAGACGGCTGTGGCGGCTGCGGCTGTGCCGTCGTCTCGGCGCCCTGCGGCTGTGGGGCGGCGGCAGGAGTCGGCGTCGTCTGAGGTTGCGCGGACGGCGTCGGCTGCGGCGGTTCCACGGTCTCTTTGGGCGCTATCGTGCGGCGCGGGCGGACGTAAGGCGTCGGCGCGGGCTGCGGCTGCTTCTGCTCCTGTGGCTGTCGCGGCGAGCCGGACGCAGTCGGGGAGAGCAGGAAGGAGAGAGAGGCACAGACGACGAGAAGGATGAGGCACGCGGGACGCCGCGAAGCGCCGCGGTTCGTGTGTGAAGGCTCTGTCGGTCGAGGGTTCTTCGGAGGCAAGGCTTTGTAATTCTCCCGGTTCAAAGGCTCTCGGGGTGGCCGGAGTCTCGGCGGCGGCGCTCGAAGAACTTCCGATAAAAGAGTTGACGGGGATGGTTCGGCCCGGCGGCGCGCCCGGACGCCCGCCCCTTCTGGAAACGGGCAATCGGCGCGTAGTTCCGAACCCGACACCTGAGGCCCGGACGCCGCATATGCTAACACTTCCCGGCCGCTTCCTCTAGTTTTACGGCCCGAGGCTTTTACACATACCGGCACCCCAACGCGCTTGACAGGCATCTAAGCCACTTGTTAACTTAGCCTTCCGCTTTTTGGAAGCGTTTTGACAGGTTAGGTTGTAGGCACGTAGCTCAGGGGTAGAGCACTACCTTGACACGGTAGGGGTCCGCGGTTCAAATCCGCGCGTGCCTACCATTCAAACTTTCGACAGGGAGCCCCGTAAGTCCCTTGCCCATAGAAACGATGACGCGAACGCGAACTACGTTTCGATTTTAGTTGACGCTGGCCGGCCCGCCACACGGGTCGCGGCCGCGCGGCAAGGGCGCTTCTGTCGAATCCGATCTTGGTTGGTTAATCCCTAACGGGGACGACACATACGTTTTTCACCCTTTCCGCGTAGCCGGGCGCCGGCGCGTAGGGCTTTTTGCCCGCGTGACTTGAGGCCGGCCCGGCAGGCCGCTTGAGTCTTTTCCGAAGCTCCGGCCGGAGCGGAAAGGGGTTGTGAGTCATGAGTGAGATAAGCGTACAGCTTGAGGGCGGACGTTCGGCACAGGTGCCGGCGGGCGCGACCGTCGCCGAGGCCCTGAAGGCCGCCGACCGCGACGCCGCGAAGCAGGCGCTCGCGGCGAAGGTCAACGGCCGCGAGGTTGACCTGGCCTACCGTCTCGACGAGTCGGCGGCGAACGGCGAGCCCCTGCGGGTCGAGCCCGTTCTGCCCGGCACGTTGGAGGGTCTGGACGTTATCCGCCACTCGACCGCACACCTTTTGGCGGCGGCCGTGCTCGACCTCTTCCCCGGCACGAAACTCGGCGTGGGGCCGGCGCTGCTGGAAGACCCGCGCTACGGCTTCTTCTACGACATCATCGCGCCGCGGCAGTTGACGGAAGACGACCTGCCGGTCATCGAGAAGCGGATGCGCGAGTTAGCCAAGCGCAACCTCGCGTACCGTCGCGACGAGATTCCCAAGCACGAGGCCCTGCGCGTCTTCGGCGAGCGTGATGAGCCTCTGAAGTGCGAGCTGATTGAGGAGAAGGCCGGCGACGTGGTGAGCGTCTATCACATCGACGGCTCGCCCTTCATCGACTTCTGTCTCGGCCCGCACGTGCCGAACACGAACAAGCTGAAGGCGTTCAAACTGCTCTCGCTCTCCGGCGCCTACTGGAAGGGCGACGCCGAGCGCGAGCAGATGCAGCGCATCTACGGAACGGCCTTCGCCACGCAGGAGGAACTCGACGCGTGGGTCAGGCAGCGTGAGGAGGCCGAACGGCGCGACCACCGCCGCATAGGGCGTGAGCTTGACCTCTTCTCGATTCAGGACCAGTACGGCGCGGGGCTCGTCTTCTGGCACCCGAAGGGCGCGGTCATCCGCAAGGCGATGGAGGACTATCTCTACGCGGAGCTGAACGGGCGCGGCTACAGCTTCGTCTACACGCCGCACATCGCCAAGCGCGATTTGTGGGTGACGAGCGGCCACGACCAGAGCTACGGCGACTCGATGTTCTCGCCGATCAAGCTCGAAGACGTGGAGTTCCGCCTGAAGCCGATGAACTGCCCGTTCCACATCGGCATCTACAAGTCGCAGCAGCGCTCGTACCGCGACCTGCCGCAACGCTACGCCGAGATGGGCACGGTCTATCGCGCGGAGCTTTCGGGCACGCTGCACGGGCTGATGCGCGTGCGCGGCTTCACCGTGGACGACGCGCACCTCTTCTGCACGCCCGAGCAGGTGCGCAAGGAGATCGGCGACTGCATCGACTTCGTCGTGGACGTGTTCAAGACTTTCGGCTTCCAGAAGGTGAAGTTCGAGCTGTCGGTCAAGGGCGACGACACTTCGAAGCAGTGGCTCGGCGCCGAAGAGGACTGGGCGCACGCCGAGTGTGAGTTAGCCTCTGCGCTCGGCGAGCGCGGCGTCCCCTACGAGCGCGTCGAGGGCGAGGCTGCCTTCTACGGCCCGAAGATCGACTTCAAGATCGAGGACGCCATCGGAAGGCTCTGGCAGTTGGGCACCGTGCAGTGGGACTTCAACCTGCCGGAGCGCTTCGGGCTCGAATATGTCGGCGAGGACAACAAGACGCACCGGCCCGTGATGGTACATCGCGCCCTGTTCGGTTCGATTGAGCGCTTCTTCGGCATCCTCATCGAGCAGTACACGGGGGCGTTCCCGATGTGGCTCGCGCCGGTGCAGGTGGCGGTGCTGCCCATCACCGACCGCATCAACGACTACGTCGAGCGGGTCGCGGGTGAGCTGCGTCAGGCGGGCCTGAGGGTCGAGACCAACACGCGCGGCGAGAAGATCGGCGCGAAGATACGCAACGCGCAGTTGCAGAAGGTTCCTTTCATGCTCGTCTGCGGCGACCGCGAGATGGAAGAGGGTAAGGTCGCCGTCCGCGAGCGCTCGCGGGGCGACATCGGCGCGATGCCGCTCGAAGAGTTCAGGGAGTTGGCGCTGCGGCTCGTCCGCACGCGTTCCCTGGTGAATGAGTAGTACTGAGTGCTGAGTACTGAGGACTGAGTGAAGGCCAGCCGCCCCCACTCAGCCTTCAGCACTCAGTCCTCAGTACTTGTGACTGAGGAGGTGTAGGTATTCCTTCATTTCGAGGCCGCGGGCAGCGCCCGGACAACCGCCGCGCCCCCGCCACGCGCATCAACGACCGTATCCGGGTGCCGCAGGTGAGGGTCATCGCGGAGAACGGCGACCAGCTCGGCATCATGAACACGCGCGAGGCCGTCAACCTCGCGCGCTCGCAGGGGCTCGACCTCGTCGAGGTCGCGGCGACCGCGGACCCGCCCGTCTGTCGCATCATCGACTTCGGGAAGTTCACCTACGAGCAGAAGAAGAAGGCGAGCGAGGCGAAGAAGAAGCAGGTCATCATCACGGTGAAGGAGGTCAAGTTCCGACCCGGCACCGACGACCACGACTACAACTTCAAGGCGAAGCACGCCCGCGACTGGCTCAGCGAGGGCGACAAGGTCAAGGCCACGATCTTCTTCCGCGGTCGCGAGATCACGCACCGCGAGCTGGGCGCCGAACTGCTCCAGCGCCTCGAACAAGACCTCGCGGAAGTCGGCGAGGTCGAGCAGCGCCCCAAGATGGAGGGCAACCAGATGTTCTTAATCTTCGCCCCGAAGCGACACAAGTCGCCGAAGCAGCAGCAGCAACAGCAGCAGCCGGAGGCGAAGACGGACGGCGGCGTCAAACAAGGCCCGCCCGTCCCGGAAGGCACCGGTAAGCTGGTGCAGTCGTAGGTAAGCTGTCGGCTGTGAGCTGTTAGCTTTCAGCCTGTTTTATCGGGCCAGTCGTTTGAAATACACGAGACTGGCCGGCTTAATCAAAGCTAATAGCTAACAGCTAATAGCTTATAGCTGTTGGAGGTTAATATGCCGAAACTTAAGACACACAAGGGCGCGGCGAAGCGTTTTCGCCTGACCGCGTCGGGCAAGGTCAAGCGCGGCCACTCGCACGCGCGCCACATCCTGACGAAGAAGACGGCCAAGCGGAAGCGCTCGCTCGACATCGACGTGCTCGTCTCCGAGTCGGACGAGGGACGCATCGAGCGCATGCTGCCCTACGGGCGGAGTTAAAGAATTGGTTCATTGTTCATTGATTCAATGAGGAGATGAAGCGTTGAATCAATCACGGAGGTACTAGTCATGCCCAGGGCAAAACGTGGTAATAAGCGCACGGAGAAGCGCAAGAAGATACTTGAGTTAGCGAAGGGGTACCGCGGGACGAAGTCGAAGCTGTACCGCTCGGCGAAGGAGTCGGTCGAGCGCGGACTGAAGTTCGCCTACACCGGCCGCAAGCTGAAGAAGCGCGACTTCCGCAGCCTGTGGATCGTCCGCATCGGCGCCGCCGCGCGCGTCAACGGCCTGAACTACTCGCAGTTCATGCACGGCCTCACGCTGGCCGGCATCGAACTCGACCGCAAGGCGCTCGCCGACCTCGCCGCCAACTCGCCCGACGCGTTCGCCGAGCTGGCGGGCCAGGCGCGCACCGCCATCGACAACCGGCCGCAGCCCGTGGCCTAAGAGTTGAGAGAAGACTGATGAGAGGACTCCCCGATGAGTTCCGAAGCGGTTGACTACGACGCACAAGTCGAAGCCGTGCGTGAAGCGTTCGAGCGAGAGTTCGAACGCTTCGCTCGCTTTCAAGGCGGCGCGGGGACGGAGCGGCTTTCGCTCGGCGAGGCCGAGGCCACCCAGCGCGAGTTGGGCGAGCTGCGGACACGCCACACGGCCAAGAAGAGCGCGCTCGCGCAGCTCATGAAGCTGATCGGGCGCGTGCCGGCCGAAGATCGCGCCGCGTTCGGCCAGCGCGTGCAGGCGCTCAACAGCGTCGTCGTCGAGAAGCTCGACGGGGCGCAGGCTGCACTCGACGCTCGCATCGGCCAGCTCAAGACAGAGCGCGAGCGCGTGGACGTGACGCTGCCCGGCCGCAGGCCGCGGCGCGGGCACCTGCACCCGATCACGCTCCTGCGCCAGCGCATCGAGGACATCTTCGTCTCGATGGGCTACGCGGTCGAAGATGGGCCGGAGGTCGAGACCGACTTCTACAACTTCACCGCGCTCAACATCCCCGAGCTGCACCCGGCGCGCTCGCCGCAGGACACTTTCTACACGACCGACGGCCTTTCCTTGCGCTCGCAAACGTCTACGGTGCAGATTCACGCGATGCAGCGGCGGCAACCGCCCCTGCGCGTCGTGGCCCCGGGTCGCGTCTTCCGGCGCGACACCCCGGACGCGACGCACAACCCGATGTTCTTCCAGGTCGAAGGGCTTCTGGTTGACCGCGGAATCCACATGGGGCATCTGAAGGGCACGCTCGCGCAGTTCGTCCAAAGGCTCTTCGGGCCGCAGACGCGGACGCGCTTCCGCCCGTCCTACTTCCCGTTCACCGAGCCGAGCATGGAGGCCGACTACTCCTGCTTCAAGTGCAACGGCGCGGGCTGCCGCCTCTGCAAGGGCTCCGGCTGGATCGAGCTGGGCGGCTCCGGCATGGTGCACCCGAACGTTCTGCGCGCGGTCGGCATAGACCCCGAGGAGTTCTCCGGCTTCGCCTTCGGCCTCGGCATCGACCGCATGTGCGGCCTTCTGTACGAGCTGGACGACATCCGTCTCCTCTTCGAGAACGATGTGCGCTTCTTAGAGCAATTTTAGAAGTGAATGGTAAATGGTGAATGATGAATGGGCAGTTTCACCTGTCCGGCCACCATTCACCATTTACTATTCACCATTTACCAGCTATGGACATCAGCTACAACTGGCTTCGTGAACTGACCGACGTAGGGCTCCCGCCGCGTGAGCTGGCGGAGCGTCTGACGATGGCGGGGCTCGCGGTGGACTCTGTGAAGGAGTCGGGCGACGACTCGGTGCTTGAGTTCGACCTGACCTCGAACCGGCCGGACTGCCTGTCGCACCTCGGCATCGCGCGCGAGGCCGCGGCGCTCGCCGACACGACCGTTAAACTCCCCGACCTGATTGCCAAGAATGTCGGCGGGCGTGCCGAGCAGTTCACGGCGGTCGAGATCGAAGACCCTGACTTATGCCCGCGCTACGCTGCGCGCGTGGTGCGCGGGGTGAAGATCGCGCCGTCGCCGGAGTGGCTCGTCAAGCGCTTGCAGGCCATCGGGCAGCGGCCCATCAACAACGTCGCCGACATCACCAACTTCGTGATGCACGAGATGGGTCAGCCCCTGCATGCTTTCGACCTCGCGACGTTGGCCGAGTTCCGCATCGTCGTCCGGCGCGCGCGCGCGGGCGAGAAGCTGAAGACGCTGGACGGCGTCGAGCGCGAGCTGGACGAGCGGACACTCGTCATCGCCGACGCCGTGCGCGCCGTGGCCGTCGCGGGCGTGATGGGCGGCGAGGAGACGGAGATTTCCGAACGGACGGTGGACGTGCTCGTCGAGAGCGCCTACTTCGACCCGCAGTCGGTGCGCCGCACGTCGAAGCTCCTGGGCTTACAGACCGAGGCTTCGTACCGCTTCGAGCGGGGCGTGGACTATGAGGGCGTGAGGCGTGCGCAGGATCGCTGCGTCGCGCTCATCTGCGAGCTGGCCGGCGGCACCGCGACCGAGGACGCGGTTGACGTTTACCCGACGCGCATCACGCCGCCGACCGTCCGTCTGCGCCCGCGCCGCGTCGAAGAGCTGACGAGCCTGAGCGTCCCCGCGGAAGAGAGCCTGCGCATACTCCGTTCGCTCGGCTTCGAGCCGGCCGCGGGTGAGACCGAGGGCGATGAACTCTCCTTCGGCGTGCCGACGTGGCGCACCGACGTGAAGATTGAGGAAGACCTTGTCGAAGAGGTCGCGCGCGTCTACGGGTATGACAAGATCGGCGAGGCCCTGCCGCCGTCGCCTGTGACGGGCGAGTATCTTGTCGGCGACCGCCGGCGCCGTGCGGCGCGGCAGGTGCTCACCGCCGTGGGCTTCAACGAGGCCGTCAGCATCAGCTTCATCGAAGAGTCGGCGGGCGTCACGGAGTCGGGCGAGAGCATGTTCGAGCCCGTGTCCGGTCTTCAGCAGGTCGAGGGCGAGGGCGCGTTCGTCACTCTGTCGAACCCCATCATCGAGGGCGCGCGCCTGATGCGCCCCAGCCTGCTCCCGGGGCTGCTCGAAGCCACGCGCCACAACTTCAACCACGGCACGCGTGACGTGCGCCTCTTCGAGACGGGACGCGTCTTCGCCGCGAGCAGCGGGCCGGGCGCGGACGGCGAATCGAGGCCGAATGAGATCGAGGCGTTCGCGCTGCTCATCACCGGCGAGGCGCTGGAGGAGGGAAGGGCGGCGGGACGCGCGGCCGACTTCTTCGACCTGAAGGGCGCGCTCGAAGCCGCGGCGGACGCGATGCGCGTCGGCGAGCTTGAGCTTGTGCCCGACTCCGTCCGACATCTGCGCGAGGGGCAGTCGGCGCGCGTCAAGCTCGGCGTTAGGGAGATCGGCAATGCCGGTCGCCTCTCCGAAGAGCTGGTCGCGCGTTACAAGTTTCGCCAGCCGGTCTACGTCGCGGAGGTGAGTCTGACGGCGCTGCTCGCGACGGGCGAGCGCCCGGCGCGCTACACGCCGCTGCCACGCTTCCCCGGCGTCGCGCGCGACGTGTCGCTCGTCGCCGAACGGCGCGTCGCCTTCGGCGAGATGCGCCGCGCGGTGCTCGCGCTCGGGATTGAAGAGTGCCGCGACGTCGCGCTCGTAGACGTGTACGAGGGCGCGAACATGCCGGAAGGCAAGCGCTCGCTGACGCTGCGCGTCGAGTATCGCGCCGACGACCGAACGCTCCGCGACGAGGAGGTGGACGCCATGCACGCGCGCGTCGTCGCCGCCCTCGAAGGTGAGTTCGGCGCTCAGCTCAGAGGATAGATGTTGGATGTCATTGGATGTCAGATGCCGGATGTTGGAAATTTTGCGGGACTAACATCCGGCATCTGACATCCAACATCTTTTTCTTGCGCTCTCGCGCGACCCGGCGCATAATCGCTCGGCAGTCACGAGGCCGCAGCCGCACGGAGAAGGAAGATGGTCGGATTGACCGGACTTGAAAAGTTCTCTCACCTCGAAGACAAAATTTACCGCACCATCGAGCTGACCAAGACGCTCCGTCAGGAGAAGGAGGGGCTGGAGCGCGAGCTGGCCTCGGTGCGCCGCGAGCTGGGCGCGCTCCTGGACGAGAAGGACAGGCTCGAAACACAGGTCGAGCGCCTGCTCTCGGAGCGCGACACCATCCGCACGAAGGTCGAGGCGATGCTCGACGCCATCGCGGTGCTCGACCCCGAGGCCGTCGAGGTCATGCGCAGGTAGCCCCAGGATTCTAAGGCATGAGCGCCATCAAGAACCCGGCGGAAGGCACGCCGACCATCCGGGTCGAAATCTACAACCAGACCTACAACATCCGCTCCGACGGCGACAGCGAGTACGTCATCGGGCTGGCGGAGTTCGTTGACCGGCGCATGCGCGAAATCTCCTCGGGCACGCTCACGGTCGATTCGCTCAAGGTCGCCATCCTCGCCGCGCTCCACATCGCCGACGAGCTGCACCGCCTCAAGCGCCTGCACGAACAGACCGACCAGCAACTCGCCGCCCGCAGCGCCGAGTGCGCCGAGATGCTCGACCGCGTCCTCAAGACCCGCCACATCGCCGACCAGGCCGCCCCCTCCATCACAATCTCCTAACCCGCGCTGCGACGAACCGCACGCTACGGCTCTTCGTATGAGAGTCGGAGGGCGAATCCTTTAATGACTTACAACTCGAAGAAGGACTGGTGGCTCTTCGGACTCGTCTGGGGGCTGATAGTCGGGCTGCTCGTTGTCGGTCTCCTGCTCGTGCTCGCGCCATTCGGAAACGACGCGCTCGGTTGGGAGTTAGTCCGCACCGGCCTCGGCGCACTGCTGGCCGTGCTGCTGACGACCTACCCGCTCGATTACGAAATCACGCGGACGGAGTTGGTCACGCGCTGCGGTCTCATGCGCTGGCGCGTGCCGCTCGCAGACATACAGGAGGTGGCGCCGACGCGCAGCGCCGCGAGCGCGCCCGCCTGGTCGCTTGACCGCCTGCGGGTCGAGTACCTGAAGGGCGGCCGTTCGCGCGCGCTCCTCGTCTCGCCGTCGGACAAATGGGCCTTCATGCGCGACCTCGCGGACGCCGCGCCGGGGCTTGAACTGAGGGGCAACCGCGTCGTGCGTAACATTTAAAGGCGGGGCCCTTGTCAAGCACCGAGGGCCTACTTCGGGGCTCACATTTTCTGCCACGGCCGCGCACGCTGTGCTAGTATCTCCGCAGGCTGAGGGTGTCGGTTCTGCGCGGCCCGCCACCGATTTACAATGGTTGAGCCTATGTCGTGAATACGGGAGACCGATGCCATCGCCAGTGCGATCCCTCAACGTAGGGATACGCCAGAGGCGACGGCTTCGACCGCAAGGTCAAGGTCACCCACCTGTCAACGCAGGTTCAATTACGACTTCGGAGCGGCCGTCGCGGTTCGCCCCCGGCCCTTTTTTCTAGTCAATGGTGAATGGTCAATGGTGAATGGTGAAGGCGCTTTCCCTTCCATTCACCATCGACCATTCACCATTGACTGCTTTTAGCCTATGAGAGTCCTGTTGATTGGAGACGTGGTGGCGCAACCCGGGCGGGTGGCGGTGCTGGAGCGTATCCAGGACTTGCGCGAGCAGTACGCCGTAGACCTCGCCGTGATGAACGCCGAGAACGTCTCGGGCGGCTTCTCCGTCACCCCGCAGCACGCCGAACAGCTCTTCGCCGCCGGCATCGACGTGATGACCTCCGGCAATCACATCTTCGACAAGCGCGAGGCCGCCGCCTATATCACGCGCCAGCCGCGCCTGCTGCGCCCCGCCAACTACCCCGAGAGCACGCCCGGCTCCGGCCTCTGGGTGGGCGAGGTGCGCGGCACGCCCGTGGCGGTCATCAACCTGATGGGGCGCGTCTACATGCCGCCGACGCTCGACAGTCCCTTCGCCGCCGCCGACGAACTGCTCTCAAGTCTGGACTCGGAAAGTGAAGGTGCGGCTCGTGGACATGCACGCCGAGGCGACCTCCGAGAAGGTCGCGATAGCCTGGCACCTGAACGGGCGCGTCTCGGCCGTGGTCGGCACCCACACGCACGTCCAGACCGCCGACGAGCGGATACTGCCCGGCGGCACGGCCTTCATCACAGACCTCGGGATGACGGGCAGCTACTCTGGCTGCATCGGGATGGAGCGCGAGGGCGCGCTCGCACGCTTCCTCAACCCCGCCGCCCCGCGCGCCGAACACTCCAAAGGCGACGTGCGCATCTGCGCCGTCCTCATCGACGTTGAAGATGCCACCGGCCTCGCACGCGAAATCTCCCGCATCTCCCTGCCGCACGAATCGTGAGGAACAGTAGGCAGGTGGCAGTAGGCAGTTAAGAAAAGACAAGCTGACTTAAAACGTCGGAGGCCGCGAGTTGTTCACCCGCGGCCTCCGAATGTTTTAGTCGCCTTTGTCTTTGTTCTAACTGCCTACTGCCTACTTATTCCCCGTCAGGCGACGCGGCGAGCGGCGGGGAACTGAGGGCGAGGCGGTAGCTCTCGGGCAGCGAGATGACCCGGTTGTTGAAGTCGGTGACGACGTGGCCGGTCTCGCCCTCGGCGATGATGCGGCCGTCGGCGGCGTTGACGATCTCGTAGCCGAAGCGGACGGAGCGGCGGCGCAGTTCGGTGATGTGCGTGCGCACGATCAGCTCGTCGTCGTAGCGTGCGGGCGCCTTGTAGCGGCAGTAGCTCTCGGCGACGACGAGGAAGGCGCGGTCGTTCTCCTCCATGTCCTTGTAGGCGAAGCCGCGCGCACGGCAGAACTCGGTGCGCCCGATCTCGAACCAGACGAGATAGTTGGCGTGGTACACTACGCCCATCCGATCCGTCTCTGCGTAGCGGACGCGGATGGTCGTCTCGTGCCAGTCTTCGAAGAGGGCGTCTGCCTCGATGGGTTGCATCATCGTCAAGGGTTGCGAGAGCCTTCCGGTTCAGCGGACTATAAAAGCGAAGGGTTCGTGATGTCAAAGAGACTCAGGGCGGGGAAGTGGGGCGCACTGACGATTTCGGTGGCGTGCGTGTGCGCGCTGGCCGCCGGCGCGGGGGCGGCGGGGCAGAAGGCCAAGCCCGCCGCCGTCAACCCGAAGACCGCCGCCGTGCGCGAGGCAACCGCCGAGGTGCTGCGCGAGACGAGCGAGCTGCGCAAACTCCCCGTGCTCCGGCAGGTGCGCAGCGGCGCACAGTCGCGCGCAGAGATCGAGCAGATGCTCGTCCGCAACCTCAACGAGAGCGCGACACCCGACGAGACCTCGGCCACCGAGACGATGATGAAGAAGTTCGGGCTCGCGCCCGCCGACTTCCAACTCCGCCCCTTCCTCGTCGCGCTGCTCACCGAGCAGGTCGCGGGCTACTACGACCCGAAGTCGCAGGAGTTCTACCTCGCCGACTGGATCGACCTCGACGGCCAGCGCCCCGTGATGGCGCACGAGCTAACGCACGCACTGCAAGACCAGCACTTCAACCTCCGCCGCTTTGAGGACTGGCCGAAGCACGACTCCGACGCCGAGATGGCCGCGCACGCGCTCGTCGAGGGCGACGCCTCGTACCTGATGATGCAGTACGTGGCGCGCGACCCGGCGCGGCAACTCGCCTTCTTCAAGTCGATGATGTCGGGCGGCTCGGGTGCCAGCGAGCAGATCGAGAAGGCGCCGCGCGTCCTGCGCGAGCAGATGCTCTTTCCATACCTGCAAGGGATGATGTGGGTCGCGCAGGTCTACAAGCAGGGCGGTTGGGAGGCGGTCTCGGCCGCCTACAAGAACCTGCCGAAGTCCTCCGAACAGGTCATGCACCAGGAGAAGTACGTGGCGAACGAGGCGCCGCAGAAGGTCGCAGTGCGCGACGTGTCGTCCACGCTCGGGCGCGGCTGGCGGATGGCCGACAACGACGTGTTCGGCGAGTGGGGCTGCTACATCCTGCTCGACGAGTTTCTGCAAACGACCGACGCGTCGAAGCGCGCGGCTGCCGGTTGGGGCGGCGACCGTTACGCACTCTTCGTCGGGCCGCGGAGGTCGTCGGACGTGGTCGTCGCGCTCAAGACCGTGTGGGATACGGAGGCGGACGCGCGCGAGTTCTTTGACGCCTACGTGCGGCGCACGACGAAGCGTTACGGCGTCGAGCCGGCGGAGGTCGCGCCCGCGAACCGGCAGGTCTGGAGGACGAAGGAGGGCGCGGTCGTCGTCGAGCGGCAGGGCAGCGCGGTCGTCGTCCTCGAAGGCGCCCCGGACGGCGTTGACGCGAAGGTGCTCGCCAGGAGTTTGTGAAGAGCAGTAGGCAGATGGCAGTCGGCAGTCGCTCCGCGTTTCGGACGTTGAAGGATTGAGCCAGAACTCCCGGCAGCGGCGCTTTCAACTGCCTACTGCCATCTGCCTGCTGCCTGCTTTTCTTATGAGCCCCCGCCCGCCCGACATGCCGGCCGCAGTCCTCGACTTCCCCGACGACTGCCAAGAGGCCGGCCGCGCCTTCTTCACGAATCCCGTCGAGGTCGTCTCCGCGCATATGCTTGAAGAGGTGCGTCCCGCGCTCCGGCGTGTGGAGCGCGCCGCGTCGGAAGGGCTGTACGCCGTCGGGTTCGTCGCCTACGAAGCCGCGCCCGCGTTCGACCGTGCCCTCGTCGTGAAGCAGCATCCGACCGACCCGCCCCTCCTCTGGTTCGGCCTCTTTGAAAGTCCCTCGGAGATTCAACCCGCCGCCGGTCAGTTCCGAGTTTCCGACTGGACTCCCTCAACAAGCCGCGTCGAGTACGAGCGCAACGTCGAGGCCGCGCGTGAGGCCATCGCGAGCGGCGACACGTATCAGGTCAACTACACCGTCAGACTTCGCGCGCAATTCGAGGGCGACGACTTCGCCTTCTACGAGCGGCTGCGCGCGGCGCAGTCGATGCGCTTCGGTGCGTACGTCAACGCCGGCCGCTTCCGTGTACTCTCGGCCTCGCCCGAACTGTTCTTCCGCCGCAAAGGGAGACGGGTTGAGACGCGGCCGATGAAGGGGACGGCCGCTCGCGGGCGCTGGAAGGAGGAGGACGAGGCCGCCGCCGCGTGGCTCAAGGCGTCCGAGAAGGAGCGGGCCGAGAACCTGATGATCGTTGACCTTCTCCGCAACGACCTCGGCCGCGTCGCGGAGACTGGCGCCGTTCGGGTCGAAGAGCTTTTCAGGGTCGAGCGTTACCCGACGGTCTGGCAGATGACCTCGACCGTGGCGGCGACGCTGCGCGAGAGTGTCACGCTTGACGAGTTGTTCGCCGCGCTCTTTCCCTGCGGCTCGGTGACCGGCGCGCCGAAGGTGAGCACGACGCGCTTCATCGCTGCGCTCGAAGACTCGCCGCGCGGCGTCTACTGCGGCGCCGTCGGCTTCGTCGCACCGGGCGGCGACGCGGCCTTCAACGTCGCTATCCGGACGGTCGTTATTGATAAAGAGACGGGGCGGGCCGTCTACGGGACGGGCGGCGGGGTCACGTGGGACTCGACCCCCGGCGGCGAGTACACGGAGGCTCTGGCGAAGGCGAAGCTGCTGACCGAGGACGCGCCCGACTTTGAGCTGCTCGAAACGATGCGTCTCGACGGTTCGGGCTACTATCTCCTCGAAGAACACCTCGCGCGGCTCGAAGCGTCGGCGGAATATTTCGACATCCCGGTCAACGTCGCCGACGTGCGCGAAGCCCTCGCACGCCGCGCGCGAGAAGAGGACGGCGCGCGCCGTGTGCGTCTGCTCGTCTCACGCGACGGCCACGTGCGGGTCGAGAGCGAGCCGCTCGCGGAGTTTCAGCCTGGGCCGTTGCGCGTCGCGCTCGCGCTCACGCCTGTGAAGAAGTCCGACCGCTTCCTCTGCCACAAGACGACCAACCGCGGTCAGTACGAGGCGCGACGCGCCGAAGTGCCCGGCGTGTTCGACGTGCTTCTGTGGAACGAGGAGGGCGAGCTGACCGAGTTCACGAACGGCAACGTCGTCGTCGAGCTGGAAGGGAAGTGTTGGACTCCGCCCCGCACGTGCGGTCTGCTCGCAGGGACTTTCCGCGCGGAGCTTCTGCGCCGGGGCGAGGTCTCGGAACGCGTGCTGACGAAGGACGAACTCGCGCGCTCTACCCGCATCTGGTTCATCAACGGCGTGCGCGGCCGGGTCGAAGTCTCCTTCTAACTGCCAAAACCCCCGCTTATCTCAATGATAAAAACTTTTAGCTTTCCTTATTGACCGCTCATCATTAGAATACGCGCCAAGTTCGCACAAGGGCCGTATTCGCTACGCCGCCAACGCGGCCGCTTTGACTTACCCACATCTACAGCTTAAACACGGAGAACGAGATGAATAGACGGAGCCCATCCGCACTAGCCCTGATTGCCGCATTGCTTCTGACCTATGTCCCGGCCGCGCTCGCGCAGGGCACGGCGTCGCGCGTGACCGGCGTGGTGCAAGACACCAGCGGCGCGGTCGTTGAGGGGGCGACCGTCACGCTCACGAACGAGGGGACGAACGTCTCTCTCACGACCCAGACCACATCGACCGGCACCTACGTCTTCGACTCGGTGCAGGTCGGCTCCTACAGCGTGTCGGTCGAGAAGCAGGGCTTCAAGAAGTTCGTCTCGACCGGCAACCCCGTCAACGTCAACCAGCCGGCGACCGTCAACGCGGCGCTCGAACCCGGCAACATCGCCGAGAGCGTGACGGTGCAGGGGTCGGCCGAGCTGGTGCAGACCTCCTCGTCGGGCAACTTCGGGAACACCGTCGAGGAGCGCTCGCTCGAAGCGCTGCCCATCGTCGGCAGCCGCGGGCGCAACCCGCTCCAGTTCATCAACTTCCAGCCCGGCGTGGCGGTCGGCTCCAACACCGGCGGCGGCGTCCACGTCCACGGCTCGCGTGACCGCGCCTTCAACTTCACGCTCGACGGCATCGACATCAACGACACGAGCGCGGGCGGCTCGAACTTCACGCCGCTGCGCCCCAACCCCGACTCGATCTCGCAGTTCCAGGTCATCACGGGCAACTTCACCGCCGACAACGGGCGCTCTTCGGGCGCGCAGGTGACGCTCGTCACCAAGTCGGGCACCAACGAGTTCCACGGCAACATGTTCGAGTTCTACCAGACGCCGCGCTTCCACGCGAACGAGTACCAGAACACGATCAACACGACGCGCGACCTCTCGGGGCGCATCATCCCCGTGCCAAAGCCGCAGTTCGTCCAGCACATCTTCGGCGGCTCGGTGGGCGGCCCCATCATCAAGGACAAGACCTTCTTCTTCACCAACGTCCAACTGCTGCGCACGAGCCAGAGCATCTTCGTCAACCGCACCGTCTACACGGCCGACGCGCGCGCCGGCCGCTACCGCTACATGATCGGCCGCGCCAACAACAACATCACGGCGGCGACCTCCGCGACCGCCGGCCCGTCCGTGGACGCCGCCGGCAACTCGCTCTTCCCGGCGTGCGGCGGCTCGGTGACGACCAACTGCTTCCGGACGTTCAACCTTACCGGCAACCCGAACATCCCGCTCTCGGCCGACCCGACCACCGCGGAGCTGATCGGGGTCTCGCCGCTGCCCAATAACTTCATCGTCGGCGACGGCCTGAACACCGGGGGCTTCGCCTTCAACGCCCCACAGACCGAGCGGCAGTACGACTTCACCGCCAAGGTTGACCACACCTTCAACGACGCGCACACCATCTACGTCCGCTGGGCGCAGGGCGCGCAGAACACGCTGGGCGACAACGCCAACGGCGGCCTACAGAGCTTCCCCGGCTTCCCGAACACGGTGGATACGTTCCGCTCGCCGCGCAACCTCGCTGTCAACTATCGTGCGACGCTCGCGCCGACGGTCGTCAACGAGTTCGTCGCCGGCTTCAACAGGTTCACCTTCAGCTTCAACAACCCCGACCCGGAGTGGGCCGAGAACTCTCCTGTCATCCTCAACATCCCCCGCGATCCGCTCAACGCCTCGCCCGGCGTCAACAACGCGCGCACGCTGCGGACGATCCAGTTCGTAGACAACCTCTCGTGGCAGAAGGCGGCGCACACCTTCAAGTTCGGCACCAACCTGCGCTTCCAGAGCCACTTCGATGACCGCAGCTCGGTCGCCGGCTTCAACACGCGCGAGACCGTTACGCTGCTGACGGGCGACAACCCCATCCCGGCCTCGTTCGGCACCGCCGCCGCGGCGCTGCCCGGCATCAACGCCGGTGACCGCACGCGGCTCGAAAGCGTCGTCAACGACTTCTTCGGCCGCGTCGGCCGTATCACCCAGGGGTTCGTCGCCACGAGCGACAGCGCCTTCACCCCCGGCGAGCGCTTCCTCTACACGGCGCGCTACCCTGAGTATGACTTCTACGCGCAGGACACTTGGAAGGTCGCGCCCAACTTCACGCTCGACTACGGCCTGCGCTGGGAGGCGCGGCTCAGCCCGCGCTCCGACAGCCTGGTCCTCCGCCCCGCGCAGCGCGTTGCCTTCGGCGCGACGCCGACCAACCAGATCAGCTTCGAGGAGGGCAAGCTCTACGAGGACTCGCTCGCGCAGTTCGCGCCGACGGTCGGCTTCGCCTGGGACCCGTTCGGCAGCGGCAAGACCTCGGTGCGCGGCAACTACCGCCTCGCCTACGACCGCACGAACACGTTCGTCTTCTCCTCCTTCATCTTCCAGAGCGCGCCCGGGCTGACGCGCGGCATCACGTTCCTGGCGAACCAGTTCACCGGCGGCAGGGACAATGCCCTGCTCCGCAACGGGCTGCCCGCCCTCAACCCCACCGACATCACCCCGCTCGCCTTCCGCACGCCGCCGCCCTACTCGCTCGGCTCGCTCACACTGGTTGACCGCGACCTGACCTACCCGCGCACGCACCAGTACGGCGTCAGCTTCCAGCGCGAGGTCGGCTGGAACTCGGTCGTCGAGGTCAACTACGTCGGGCGGCAGGGGCGCAAGCTCTTCGGCGGCTACGACGCCAATCAGGTGGACATCAACAACAACGGCTTCCTCGCCGCCTTCCGCCAACTGCAAGACCCGGCGACGCGCGCCAGCGTCGTCACCGACCCGAACTTCCTCATCAACCGTCTCTTCGCCGGCAGCTCGAACTTGAACGCTGGCGAGACCGGCTCGCAGTTCCTGTTGAGGCAGAGCGTCACCGGCGTCCGCCTCGCCAACGGGGCGACGGCCACGAACATCGTGGACGCGGGCAGCGTCGCGCAGGCCGCCTTCCTCGCCGCCACACAGCCCCTACGCACGGTGAACAGCGTCGCGACCCCGCAGTTCGTCGTCAACGGCTTCAGCCCCTTCTTCTTCCAACCATTCCCGCAGTTCACCGGCTCGGCCACCACCGGCGGCATCAACGTCATCGACAACAACGACCGCTCACGCTACAACGCGCTCGAAGTCCAGTTCAGCCGCCGCTTTACCCAGGGGCTCGCCTTCCAGGTGAGCTACACGCTGGCCAAGTCGGAGGACACGCGCTCCTTCGACCCGGCCTTCGCCGTCGCCAACCGCGGCACCGCCCAGTCGGCGGCCAATACGCCCTTCGACCTCAACAACCGCGACGCCAACTACGCCCCGTCCGACTTCGACCGCCGCCACTCGCTCCAAGGCTACTTCGCGGCGGAGCTGCCGTTCGGCAGGGGCAAGCGCTTTCTCGGCGAGGCCAACGGGCTGGTTAACCAGCTCGTCGGCGGCTTCGAGCTGGCCGGCATCCTGACCTATACGTCGGGTCGTCCGTTCACGATCTACTCGGGCGTCAACACCGTCTCGCAGGTCGTGCAGACGCCCACGAGCTGCAACAACTGCTCGCGCGACATGGGGAGCGTCATCCTCAACTCCACCGGGCGCAACGTCTTCTTCTCTCCCGAGCAGGCGGGGCAGTTCTTCGCCCCGGCCGCTGGCGAGCTGGGCAACACGGGCCGCAACTTCTTCATCGGCCCCAAGTATTTCCAGCTCGATCTGGCGCTCAGCAAGCGCTTCCGCTTCGACGAGAGCCGCAACCTCGAATTCCGGATGGAGGCTCAGAACGCGACGAACACGCCCTCGTTCGCCGTCCCGTCTGACGCCAACCTCGTCATCAACAGCACCACCTTCGGGCTCGTCGGTGGCAACGTCAACAGCGTGTCGCGCAAGGTGCAGCTCGCGGTCAAGTTCAACTTCTAACGCGGGGTCTTCCGAATCCGCACGGCGCGTCGGCGCCGTCGCCCGAATTAAACCTCGGGCGACGGCGCCGACGCTTTTATCCAAAAATTCTTCTTATCTCACTAATAAAATCTTTTAGCTTTGATTATTACTCCCGCCTTCATTAGAATGACTATCCAAGCTCGCGCAGCATTATGGTCTTCCGACCTAATCCGATTTTAAAGGTTTCAGGCTGAGTCTTTGACGCGACCCGGGGGAGGTTCTCCCCGGCGCGTGCGCCGCGCGCTCGAAAGAGGGACGCGGCGGCCCCTCCCGACGAAGTATGAAGCTCTCCAACACTTCGCGCTCCATCCCGCTGCTCGTCGCGGTCGTGCTGGCCTCGGTGTGCGCGGCGACCGTCTGGCGGCGCGGAGCCGCGGCCGACGAACGCCCCTTCGATCTCGTCATCACGAACGCGCGCGTCGTGGACGGCTCGGGGAACCCCTGGTTCCGGGCCGACGTGGCGATCAAGGGCGGGCGCATCGCGCGCGTCGGGCGCGTCGCGGCGTCCGAAGGCGCGCGCGCCATCGACGCGGGCGGGAAGATTTTGGCTCCCGGCTTCATCGACGTTCACGCGCATGTCGAGGACATCTACGAACAGCCAGACGCAGAGAACTTCGTGCGCATGGGCGTGACGACGCTCGTGACGGGGAACTGCGGCGGCTCGGCCGTGGACGTGGGAAAGTTCCTCGGGCGCGTCCGCGAGACGCCGCTCGCCGTCAACCTCGCGACGCTCGTCGGGCACAACTCCGTGCGCCGGGAGGTCTTCGGGCTGGCGAACCGCGCGCCGAGCCCCGAAGAGTTGGAGCGCATGAAGGCGCTCGTCGAACAGGCGATGCGGGACGGCGCCGTCGGACTCTCGACCGGGCTCATCTACGTCCCCGGCACCTACGCGAAGACCGACGAGGTACTCGAACTCGCGCGCGTCGTCGCGCGTCACGGCGGCGTCTATGCGACGCACATGCGCAACGAGGGGCTGAAGGTAGAAGAGGCCATCCGCGAGAGCATCGAGATCGGCGAGAAGGCGGGCCTGCCCGTCGAAATCTCACACTTCAAGATCAGCGCCAAAAAACTCTGGGGCCAGAGCGACACAACGCTCGGGCTCGTGCGCGAGGCGCGGAAGCGCGGGCTTCCGGTCACGGTTGACCAGTACGCCTACACTGCCAGCTCTACCTCACTCGACTCCCGTCTGCCCGACTGGGTGCTCGAAGGCGGGCGTGATGAGGGGAAGAAGCGTCTGGCCGACGCCGAGCAACGACGGCGGGCGGCGCGCGAGATAAAGGACAGTTTGAAGCGGAGCGGGCACAAAGACTTCTCCTACGCGATGGTGGCGAGCCACCGCGCCAGGCCCGAGTACAACGGCAAGTCCATCGCGGAGATCACGCGGCTGGCGCGCAACAAGAAGGACATTGACAGTCAGATTGAACAGATTCTTGAGATGTACGAGGCCGGCGGCGCCCAGATGGTCTACCACTCGATGGCCGAGGAGGACGTGCGGCGCATCATGCGCGAGCCGTTCACGATGATCGCGTCGGACTCGGGCGTGCGCCGCTTCGGCGAGGGCGTGCCGCACCCGCGCGGCTACGGCAACAACGCGCGCGTGCTCGGCACCTACGTCCGCCAGCTCGGCCTCGTCACGCTCGAAGACGCCGTCCGCAAGATGACGAGCCTCCCGGCACAGACCTTCGGCCTCCGCGAACGCGGGCTCGTCCGCGAGGGGATGGTCGCCGACCTCGTCATCTTCGACGAAGCGTCGGTCGCAGACCCTTCGACCTTCGAGAGCCCGCACCAGTACGCCACAGGCTTCTCCCACGTCGTCGTGGGCGGCGCCGTCGTGCTCGACGAAGGGAAGCTGACGGGCACGCGCCCGGGCGCGGCGTTGCGCCACGCGGCGTCGGGGCCTTGAGCGCGGCGTGCCTTGCGAACAGATTCGGGCCGGGGTTATAAGGTTGGGCACCAAGCGGCCGCCTCAACCGTCAGGTAGTTAACGCAGTCAACGCGGCTCGCACTTCTAAGCCAAAAATAAATCCACACCGCCCCGGGCGCGCCGCGCGCGAGACTGTCCGAGGCGGTCCAAGAGACTTCTCCGAGAAGAAAAAGGAAGCACCCCATGAGACACCACCTAGAGGTCGCATTACGGCTGACGACCCTCCTCCTCGTGCTCTGCGCGTGCGCGGGCGTCGCCCCCGCGCAGGAGATCACGGGCGGCATCGTCGGCACGGTCACGGACGCGAACGGCGCGGCCGTGAAGGGCGCGACCGTCAACGTGACCGACGCCGCGAAGAAGACCATCATCCGCACAGTGACGACGAACGACGACGGCCAGTACGACGTGCGCGACCTGCCCGCCACGCTCTACGAGATCAGCGTCGAGGCGCCGAACTTCAAGAAGCACGTCGAGAACGGAGTGCAGGTGAACGTGGGCAAGCGGCGGCAGCTCGACATCGCGCTTCAGGTAGGGAACGTCGAGGAGGTCGTCACCGTCGAGGCCGACCCTGTGGCCGTGGAGCTGACGAACGCAAGCTCCTCAACCGTCATCAACGGCGAGCAGGCACGCGAGCTGGCGCTCAACAACCGCAACTGGGTGCAGCTCATCACGCTCGCCCCCGGCGTGACGAACGACCTCGCCGACCAGGTCTACGTCGGCACGACCAACCCGGCCGGCCAGGCCAACACGATGAACATCTCGGTCAACGGCGCCCGCAGCGCGCAGAACACCTACACGGTGGACGGCGCCGACGTGACCGACCGCGGCTCGAACATCACGATTCAGGCCTACCCGAGCGTTGACTCCATCGCGGAGTTCAACGTGCAGCGGAGCCTCTTCCCCGCGGAGACGGGGCGCAGCGGCGGCGGACAGATTAACGTCGTCACGCGCAGCGGCGGCGAGGAGTTCCACGGGTCGTTCTACGAGTTCCTGCGCAACGAGAAGCTCAACGCCAACGACTTCCTCTCGAACCGCAGCACGGCCCCGGCCTTCGGCCGCGAGTCGAACGGCAAGGCGAAGCGCGCCCCCTTCCGCTACAACGACTACGGCTTCACCGTCGGCGGCCCCGTCTACGTCCCGAACTTCGGCGAAGGCACCAAGGGCGGCATGTTCAAGAAGGTTCGGGGGACATACTTCTTCTTCTCGGAGGAGCAGCGGAAAGACCGCCGCTACCCGTCGCTGAGCGGCACGGTGCCCGACTTCAACATGAGGCAGGGCATCTTCCCCATCGACATCTGCCTGAGAGCTAACGCGCCGACCACGACGGCGACGACCCATACCTGTCTGGACGTGCTGCCCGCCGGGACGCCGCTCTCCTCGCGCGCGACGATCAACCCGGTGGCGCGGCAGTACCTTGATTTCGTCTACAACAAGCTGCCCGCCCCGACCGACGCTCTCACTCGCGCGCTCAACTTCCCGGCCAGCGGCGTCTTCGACTTCCGCCAGGAGATACTCAGGCTCGACCACCAGTTCAACAGCGCGACCTCCATCTACTACCGTTTCGAGAAGGACACGATCCCGACCGTTGACCCGAACTCGCTCTTCGCTTCGGGGGCGGGTCTGCCCGGCGTCTCGACCAGCGTGACGGACTCGCCCGGCAAGACGCACACGCTTCAGGCGACGCACGTCATCAGCCCCCGAATGGTGCTCGTGGGTCGCTGGAACTACGGCTACGGCGCGATTCTGAGCAGCACGACGGGGACGCTGGCGCGCGCCAACTCGCCGATCAACCCGGCCCTCGCCTATGAGAACCAGCGCGACCTCGTCCCGGTCATCTCCGGCAACGGGTTCAGCACCTTGACCGCCTTCGGCAACTACGACAACTTCTCCTACAAGCATAACTTCGCCGGCGACCTGACGTGGACGGTGGGCAGCCACACGACGAAGTGGGGCGCGCAGTACTCGCGTTACCGCAAGAACGAGAACGCCCTGACGGGGAGCCCGAACCTGAACCAGGGCGTCTACAGCGGGTTCCTGAACACGGTCCCGACCAGCCCTGTCCAGACCAGCGTGCTCGCGCCGCTCGTCGCGGGGCAGGACGCGAACGCCACGCGGCGCGCGAACTTCCAGACGTTCGCCAATTTCCTTCAGGGCAACAACGTCGCCTTCAGCCAGGCGCGCTTCGACTACACGGCCGACCTGCGGCAGCAGTCCATCGAGGTCTACGGGCAGGACGAGTGGCGCTTTCGGCCGAACCTGACGCTCTACTTCGGCCTGCGTTACTCCTACTTCGGCGCGCCGTGGGATCGCAACGGCCGCCTGAGCAACTTCGTCCCGGCGCTCTTCAACGCGGCTAACGCGCCGCAGGTGACCGGCGCGGGCAATCGCGTCGTCGGCACCGGCGCCTTCTGCAACGGCATGATCGTCAACTCGCAGAACGTGCAGACGGCGCCGAACGGCTGTACGCCGGCCGCATCGCCGTGGGGCAAGTATGTGGTCGAGGCGGCCAGGGGTGACTTCCAGCCGCGCGTCGGCCTCGCCTGGGATCCGTTCGGGAAGGGCAAGACCTCGATCCGGACGGGCTACGGCATCTTCTACGATCAGGTGCTGAGCGGCACCTACCTCCAGAACATCGGCCTGAACCCGCCTTATCAGGAGACGTTCACCATCAGCGCGGCCAACCTGGCGGTCGGGGCCACGCCGCCGAGCCTCGACCGGCCGGTGCCGCCGGGCGTCAGCGTCGGCCCGGCCGCCTCGGTCGCGGCGCTGAGCGTGCGCGCGCTCCAGCCGGACTGGAAAGACCCTTACATGCAGCAATGGTCTTTCGAGGTGCAGCACCAGTTCGATGCCAAGACGGTCGCGAGCGTCGGCTACTTCGGGTCAAAGGGCACGCACCTGATCGGCGCCTTCGAGCTGAACGAGATAGCGCCGGGCGCGGCGCTCAACGCGCGCTGCGCGTCCGGCACCAACACTCTCCAGACCCCGAACGTGGCGACCGTCCCCTGCCAGGCGCCCGGCACCTACTTCGGGGGCACGACGGGCGGCATCGCCTCGGCCATCCTCGACCAGATCAGGCCGTACAGGGGCTACCGCTCCATCAACATGATTACGCCGCAGTTCAACTCGAACTACCACGCCCTCCAGTCGCAGGTGCAGCGCAGGTTCGGCGAGTCGTCGCAGATCAACGTGGCCTACACGTGGTCGAAGAACCTGACGGACAACCAGACCGACCGCAGCACCGCGCCGCAGAACTCGTACAGCATCGGTCAGGATCGTGGGCGCGCCACTCTCGACCGCCGGCACGTCTTCACGGCGAACTACATCTACGAGCTGCCGTTCCTGAAGAACCGGCGCGACTTCGCGGGTCACCTCTTGGGCGGTTGGCAGGTGACCGGCCTCCTCACACTCCAGACGGGGCTGCCGTTCACGGTGACGACGAACTACGACGCGGCCGGGCTCGGCAACATCCCGGCGCTGGTCGCGGGCAACCGTCCGAACCTGCTCTGCAACCCGAACGAGAACGCGCCGCACACCTTCGAGCAGTGGTTCAACACCGCGTGCGTTCAGGCAAACCCGACCGCGGCGCCCGTCTCCAACACCCTCGGCAACGCGGGTCGCGGCGTCATCGACGGGCCTTCGACGGAGCGCGTTGACTTCTCGCTCTTCAAGAACATCAGGTTCAGCGAGAGGTTCCGCTTGCAGCTCCGCGGCGAGGCTTTCAACGTCTTCAACCACACGAACTTCAGGGCCATCAACGGCGTCACCACCCAGGGCACCTACGGGCAGGTGATCTCAGTCCGCGACCCGCGCAACATCCAGCTCGGGATCAAGTTCTACTACTGAGCCGCGTCCTGAACCCGAAGCGCGCGTGCCCGCGGACAGTCTCCTGATTGTCCGCGGGCACGCGCACATCTACCGAACCGACATGACAAGAACCGACTTCAACGACCGCGCGCTGCTCGTCGTCGGTGCGCGCCTCGTCCTGCCTGACGAAGTGTTGGAGGGCGAGTCGCTGCTCGTCGAAGGCGGGCGCATCGCGCGCGTCGGCGGCGGGAGCGGACTCGCTCCCGCCGCGCGCGTCTTAGACCTCGAAGGGCTGACGGTCTACCCGGGCTTCATCGACGTGCACATCCACGGCGCGGTCGGCGTGGACACGCTCGAAGCCGGCAGCGAAGACCTCTACCGCGTCGCGCGCTACCTCGCGGGCGAGGGCGTCACCGCCTGGCTCCCGACGCTCGTCCCGGCGCCGGCCGAAGACTATCGGAAGGCCGTCGAAGCGGTCGAGTCGCTCATCCACATTCAGGGCACGCGAACGGCAGCCGCGCGCGCCGTCGGCCTTCACTACGAAGGCCCCTTCGTCAACGAGCGGCAGTGCGGGGCGCTCCGCACTGCATACTTCAGGAACTACGCGCGGGGCGACGAGTTGGACGAGCTGCCGACCCTCGGCGTCGAAGGCGCGGCGCACATGATTACGCTCGCGCCCGAGGTCGAAGGTGGTGTTGCTCTTGTCGGCGAACTCGTGCGCCGCGGCTGGGTCGTCTCCGTCGGCCACACGCGCGCCGGTCTGGAGACCTTAGAGTCTGCGCGCGCGGCCGGCGCGCGTCACATGACGCACTTCCTCAACGCGATGCCGCCGCTCCACCACCGCGAGCCGGGGCCGGTCGGCTGGGGGCTCCTTCAGGACGACATGACGGTCGATCTCATCGCCGACGGCGTCCACAGCGACCCGCTTATGCTCCGCCTCGTCCTGCGCTGCAAGACGCCGGAGCGTGTCACACTCATCAGCGACGCGGTCGCGCCCGCGGGCCTCGGCGACGGCGAGTACCGCGTCTGGGGCGAGACCATCACGGTCGCGGGCGGGCGCACGCGCAACGAGCGCGGGAGCATCGCCGGCTCTGTCATCTCCATGCTCGACGCCGCGCGCCGCGTGCGCTATCTCGGCCTCTCGGAGCCTGACCTCGCGCGTGTCGTCTCGCTCAACCCCGCGCGGCTCCTGCGCCTCGAACATCTCTGCGGCTCCATCGAAGAAGGAAAGCGCGCAGACCTCACCGCGCTCGACGCCGAAGGGAATGTGAGGCTCACACTCGTCGGCGGCCGAGTGGCCTTTGAAGATTTTTAAGAAGTGTAGAACCCGGCGCGGCGATAGGAGTCGTCGAGTAGTTCGACGGGGTGGACGACGCGGAGCCTGATGTCGGCGAGGCGTGCGCCCGCGGCGAGCTGCATGTGACAACCCGGGTTTCCGGTGGCGAGCAGCTCGACGCCCGTCTCGCGGACGTGCTTCAGCTTCTCCGCGAGCACGCGCGACGACAGCTCCATCTCCACAAGGTTGTAGACGCCCGCGCCGCCGCAGCACACGTCCGCACCTTCGAGTGCCACGAGCTTCAGCCCGCCGATGTGCCCGAGCATACGCAGCGGCTCGGCCTGCGCCTTCTGGCCGTGAATCAGGTGGCACGAGGCGTCGTAAGTCGCGTTCACTTCGCCCGCCGAATCCACACGCCGAATCCCGTTCGCGTCCAACTGCTGGCTCACATCGCGCACGCGCGCGCTGAATTCACGCGCGCGCGCGGCGTACGCGGGGTCGTCCGCGAGCAGGTGCACGTATGAGACGAGCATCGCGCCGCAGCCGCCCGCGTTGGTGACGACGGAAGCGCAGCCCTCATCCTCGAACGCCTCGACGTTGCGGCGCGCGAGCGCGCGGGCGCCTTCAAGGTCGCCCGCGTGCGCGTGCAGAGCCCCGCAGCAGACCTGCCCGCGCGGAGCCTTTACGCCGCACCCGTTCGCCGCCAGCACGCGTGCCGTCGCGCGGTTCACGCGCGCGAACAGACCCTCCGTCACGCACCCCTCGAAGAGCATTGCGTTCGAGCCCTCGGCCGTGGCCGGGCCGGTCTCGCCGCGCGACGCTTCCATGTTCGCCGTTTGAAAGTCGCCGGGCGGGGCTGGGCGTGAGCTGTCGAGCAGCGCGAGCGCGAGTTCGAGCTGCGCGGGGAGTAGCCGCGTCAGCTTGGTCGAGAGCAGCAGGTCGGGCAGTCGCGAGTCGCGCAGCAGGCGCGCGAGCGCGAAGGCGAGACGCAGGCGCGCGGGGCGTGACCAGACGTGACGCAGCGCGAACCTGAGGGCGCGCGAAGTCCAACCCGTTTTGCGCCCGCCCACCGCGATGTCCGCGCGCGCGGCTTCGAGTAACTGACCGTACTCGACGCCGGCCGGGCACGCGCTCTCGCACGCGCGGCAGCCCAGACAGCGGTCGATGTGCCGCGTGAAGGTGTTTGATTCGAGCGCGAGCCGCCCCTCCTCGACTGCGCGCATGAGGTAGATGCGGCCCCGCGGGCCGTCGTTCTCGTCGCCGGTCTGGACGTAGGTCGGGCACGCCTCAAGGCACAGCCCGCAGTGTACGCACGCGAGCAGCTTGCGCTCCTCTGCCGCCAGCGCGCCGCCTAACCGTGTCGAGTGTTCGGGCATGAGCACGTTTCCGCTTTCAGGCTGCGTCGTCTCTAACCGAAGAGGCCGGGCGCGAAGGTGTCTGAAGGGTCGAGTTGCTCCTTCAAACGCTTCGACAGAAACTTGACCGAGTCCGTCAACCCCCACGCGCCGAGTTCACGCTTGAGTTGTTCGGGCGCGCGCTCGACGACGAGTGATCCGCCCGCGGCGCGCGCCGCCTCACGCATTCCGCGCAGGGCGTTGACGGAGCCGTCAACATCCCGCGTGTCATCGAAGGCGCGCAGCCTACCGTCGCCCGCGCCCGCATGCCAACGCAGTTGGCGTCCGTCGTCGTCGCCGAGCCGAGCCAGCACAGAGCCGAGCGCGGACGGGAGGACGGACGCGCGCCAGACGAGCGGCCCGTCTGTCCGCTGGCACATAGATGAGAGTCGCGCCCAGAGGCCGTCATCATCTTCGACAGGTTCGGCCGCGCCCTCCTTCGTAAAGTCTTCGACCAACTCTGCCGCGCGCGCGAGCTGATACTCGACCGCGCCCTCAGTCCCCGCGAAGCGCGCGAGCAGACAGAAGCGACCGTCAACAATCCCGCAGACCTCTCCGGCCAAAGTCGGCGAGAGCAACTCGACCGCGACGGGGAGGAGTTGCGAGCCGCAGAGCGCGCGACCCGCTTCGAGGAGTGGCTGCAACTCCGCCGAGCGCGCGACGAGTGTCGCCTCGCGGCGTGGGCGTGGGCGCAGCCTGAAGGTGACTTCGAGGATGACGCCGAGCGTGCCGTGGCTGCCCGTGAAGAGTTTGCAGAGGTCGTAACCGGCGACGTTCTTAACGACGCGCCCGCCCGCGCGCACGACGCGACCGCCCGTCAGCGCGACGCGCATCCCGAGCACGTGCGAGCGCGGCGCGCCGTAGCCTAAGCTCTGCGCCCCGGCCGTGCCCGTCGCCACGACACCGCCGAGCGTCGCCACGTCCGCGCCCGGCGGGTCGAGCGGGAGCCACTGCCCCGCGCGCCCGACCTCCCGGTTGAAGTCTGCGAGCGTCAGACCCGCCTCGGCCGTCGCCACGAGGTCTGCGGGCTCGTGCTCGATGAGTCGCGACATGCGCGTCGTCTTCAGAACGATGTTCGAGGGCTCGCGCGCTTCGCCCGCGGCGAGCCATGTGCAAGCGCCCGCGGGCGTGACCGTCCAGCGCTCGCACGTTGCGAGGCGCAAGACCTCGCAAACCTCTTCGAACGTCGCGGGCTCGACGACGAGCGCGCTCGTCTCAGAACCCGTCGTCACAACCCGCACGTGTTCGCTCCCCAACACGCCCGCGAGCGCCGCCGAAGGATCAAGCGGCCCGCAAGTCGTCTTCGTAGGCTCGGGCGATGCCGCGCGAACCGCTGATACTCCTGACTCGGGTTGCATAGGCCCGCCGTGCGAGCCGTTGCCTTCGCCGTCGCCACGCGCGGCGCGCTTCACCTCGGCGACGGCACGCGCTTCGCCGCAGCCCTTGAGCACAGGGATGATCTTGCCGGGGTTGCAGAGCCCCTCCGGGTCGAAGGCGGCGCGCACGGCCAGCATCGTGCGCATGTCTTCGTCCGAGAAGACGAGCGGCAGGTAGTCGCTCTTGTCCAAACCCACGCCGTGCTCGCCCGTGATGGTTCCACCCGCGCGCACGCACGTCTCCATGATCTCGCGGCCCGCCTCGTGGACGCGCTCGACCTGCGCGGCGTCGCGCGAGTCGAAGCAGACGAGCGGATGGAGATTGCCGTCGCCGGCATGGAAGACGTTCGCGACGCGCAGGCCGTGGCGCGCGCCGATGCGGTACGTGGCCGCGAGCACTTCGGGCAGGCACGAGCGCGGGACGACGGCGTCCTGTATGAGTATGTCGGGCGTGATGCGTCCCATCGCGCCGAAGGCGCCTTTGCGCGCGGCCCACAGGCGCTTGCGCTCGGCCTCGTCCGCGGCGAGCCGCACCGAGCGCGCGCCGTGCCGGAGACAGATGGCGCGGACGCGCTCGACCTCCTCGTCCATCCCCGCTTCGAGCCCGTCCAGCTCGACCAGCAGCGCGGCCTCCGCATCCGTCGGCATCCCCGCGGCGAAGACGCTCGCCTCGACCGCGCGGATGGTCGCGCCGTCAACCATCTCAAGCCCCGCGGGTATGATGCCCGCTGCGATGACGGCCGAGACGGCGCGGCTCGCATCGTCTATGTCCGTGAAGTCCGCGAGCAGCGTCCGTATGGAGGGCGGAACGGGAGTCAGGCGCACCGTCACCTCCGTGACAACGCCGAACGTGCCTTCGCTTCCGACGAAGAGTCCGAGCAGGTCATAGCCGGGCGCCTCCGCGCCGCCGCCGCCTAAGTTCACGACGTGCCCTTCCGGTAAGACGACGCGCGCGCCGACGACGTGGTCGGTCGTCGTCCCGTACTTCAGACAGTGTATGCCGCCCGCGTTCTCGCCGACGTTGCCGCCGACGGTGCAGGAGCCCTGGCTCGAAGGGTCGGGCACGTAGTAGAGGCCGTGGCGTGCGACGGCGCGCGAGACGTGCGCGTTGACGACGCCCGCCTGCACGACGGCCAGACGGTTCTCAACGTCAACCTTCAGCACGCTCCGCATCCGCGCCAACTCGACGCAGACCCCGCCGCCCACCGCGAGCGCACCGCCCGACAACCCCGTCCCCGCGCCGCGCGGCACGAGGGGCACGCGCTCACGTGAGAGTAATTTTAAAACCTCCGCGACCTCCTCGGTCGAAGCGGGGAAGACGACCGCGCGCGGCCTGTGCCGGTAGTGCGTCAGCCCGTCGCATTCGTAGACGAGCAACTCCTCCGGCTCCGAGATGACCTGCTCGGGCCGTAGCAACGCGCGCAGTTTTTCGACGAGCGTGTCCACTGGATTCTTACGTCGGTGCGTCGGAAATTTCTTGTCGGAAGGCGACGGCGCAATGATACACTACGCGTCCGTCGTTCAAGTAACACTACGCGCCCGGCATCCTTCAACCGACACAGGAACGGTTTCGTTGATGAGATTAATCGTTGTCTCCGTCCTACTCGCCTGTCTCATGTCAGCGTTCATCCCTTCAAAGTCCGACGCACAGAAGTTCGAGGCCGACCTCGTCATCTTCAACGCCAACGTGCGCACGATGGACACGAAGCGGCCCACCGCAGAGGCCGTGGCCGTCTACGGCAACCACGTTAAGGCCGTAGGCACGACCGCCGAGATGCGCGCGCTGGCAGGGCCGAAGACGCTTGTGATAGACGCAAAGGGCGCGCTGGTGCTCCCGGGCTTCAACGACGCGCACGTCCATTTCATCTCCGGCGGGTTCCAACTGTCGAGCGTTGACCTGCGCGACGCGGCGACGCCGCAGGAGTTCGCCGAGCGTGTCCGGCGCTTCTCGGAGAGGCTGCCGAAGGGGCGTTGGATTACGGGCGGCGACTGGGACCACGAACGCTGGCCGAATGTCAAAGGGGCCGCGCCTCTGCCGACGAAGGAGTTGATCGACGCGTTCACGCCCGACCGCGCGGTCTTCGTCAACCGTCTCGACGGACACATGGCGCTCGCCAACAGCTACACGCTCAAACTCGCGGGCGTCACGCGCGACACGCCCGACCCGCCCGGCGGCCAGATCGTGCGCGACTCGAAGACGGGGGAGCCGACGGGCGTCTTGAAGGATGCGGCGATGAGCTTCGTCTGGAAGGTCGCGCCCGCGCCGAGCTTTGAGGAGAAGCTTGAGGCCGTGCGGGCGGCGACCGCGCACGCCGCCGCGCACGGCGTGACGAGCGTGCAGGACATGTCGGCGGGCGACGACGTGGGCGTCTATCAATTCCTGCTCGAACGCGGCGAGTTGAAGACGCGCGTCTATGCCGTTTCGCCGCTGCCGGACTGGGAGCGATTCAAGCGGGTCGGCGTCCGCCGCGCCTTCGGGAGCGACATGCTGCGCATCGGCGGCCTGAAAGGGTTCTCCGACGGGAGCCTCGGCTCCACCACCGCGCTCTTCTTCGAGCCCTACCTCGACGCGCCCGACAGTACTGGCCTCCCGAGCGATGAGATGTTTCCCGAGGGCGCGATGCTCAAGCGCGTCGAAGGGGCGGACGCGGCCGGCCTTCAGGTCATGATTCACGCCATCGGCGACCGGGCCAACGACGCGATACTCAACATCTACGAGCAGGTCGAGAAGAGTAACGGCGCGCGTGACCGGCGCTTCCGCATCGAGCACGCGCAACACCTGCGCGCGCAGGACATCGCGCGGTTCGGCCGCGGCCGTATCGTCGCCTCGATGCAGCCCTACCACTGCATCGACGACGGCCGCTGGGCCGAGAAGCGCATCGGCCCCGAGCGCGCCAAAGGGACATATGCCTTCCGCTCGCTGCTCGACGCGGGCGCGGTGCTCGCCTTCGGCTCCGACTGGTCGGTCGCGCCGCTCGACCCCGTCATGGGCATCTACGCTGCCGTCACACGCCGCACGCTCGACGGCAGGAACCCGGCGGGCTGGGTGCCCGGGCAGAAGATTACGGTCGAGGAGGCAGTGCGCGCCTACACCGCCGGCTCGGCCTACGCCGAGTTCGCGGAAGGAGTGAAGGGGACTGTCACGCCCGGCAAACTCGCCGACCTCGTCATCCTCGACCGCGACATCTTCCGGATAGACGCGGCGGAGATCGAGAAGGTAAAGGTGAGAATGACTATTATGGATGGGCGAGTCGTTTACGAAAAGAAGGATTAACCACCGCAGACATAGAGGCACGGCTTGTAGATAGCTAAAGACAAAGCTGTGCCTCTGTGTCTGCGGTGGTTAGAATCTTTGTCGCGGAGGGTAAACGTTGGAGTTCTCTGTCGAAGCAGCGTTGCTCAAGGTCAAAGTCGGCCTCCTCCTCTCGCTGGGGCTGGCGGCGCTGGTGCTGTTCGTAGGCTACTTTGTGCAGCGGCGCGTGCCGTTCCTGTCGCGGACGAACGTGCCGGCGGCGGCGGTGGGCGGGCTGATGTTCGCGGGGCTGGTCTTCGCGCTGCGCGCGTGGGGCGTGGCCGAGGTCTCGCTCGACACGACGCTGCGCGCGCCGTTCCAGACCGCTTTCTTCACGACCATCGGGCTGAGCGCGACCCTCGGTCTGCTGCGCGCGGGCGGGTGGCGGATGGGCTTCTTCTGGCTGCTGGCGACGCTGACGGCCGTGGTGCAGAACGTGGTCGGGATGGCGCTGGCGGTCGCTCTGGGCGCGCCGGTGCTGCTCGGGGTCATCTGCGGATCGCTGACGCTGACGGGCGGGCCGGCGACGGGGCAGGCGTGGGAGAAGCAGTTCGAGGAACTCGGCATCGCAGGCGCCGGGACTCTCATTGCCGCCTCTGCGTTCTTCGGTATCTTCGTGTCGAGCCTCGTCGCCAACCCCGTGGCGACCGCGCTCATCCGCCGCCGCCGGCTCGCGCCCGAAGGTGGAAGTAAAGAAGTAGGAAGTGAAGAGGAAGAGTTCTGGGCGCTGAGCCCGACGGTCGCGCCGGAGGAGGGTGACGAGAGCCGGCGGGAACGAGCTTCAACGAAGGGCGAGGCAGGGTTGGACGTGGGCATCGTGCTACACAACCTGCTGCTGGTGCTGCTCGTGATGGGCACGGGCGCGGCGTTGAGTCAGCTCACGAGACATCCGAGTTTCATCCTGCCCGACTACATCTGGGCGATGTTGATTGCGGGCGTCGTGCGCAACGTGGACGACCGGACGGGTTGGTTCCGAGTGGACGCGCGCGCCGTCGGCCTGATCGCGGCCGTCGCGCTGTCGCTCTTCCTCGCCATCGCGTTGATGAGCCTGGAGCTGTGGAAGATCGCGGGATTGGCGCTGCCGATGCTCGTCATCCTGTGCGCGCAGGTGTTGGTGATGATTCTATATGCGCTGTTGGTCACGTTTCCTTTGATGGGGCGCGACTATGAGGCAGCGGTGACGGCGGGCGGTCACATCGGCTTCGGGCTCGGCATCACGGCCAACGCCGTCGCCAACATGGAGGCGCTCGTCGAGCGCTTCGTGCCCGCGCCGCGCAGCTTCCTCATCGTCCCCGTCGTCGGCGCGTTCTTCAACGACTTCACGAACGCGCTGGTCATCGGCCTCTTCGTCAACCTCTACACCTACTTCGCCCGCTGAGCCCGGATGAGAATGATGAGAGACAAGCTGTTCAACTTCGCGTGTGTTGTAAGCGTGCTGGCTGCCCTGACGGTCTACACGGCGGCGCAGGATAAGGCAAAGCCGGCTGAGCCCGTCACGTCCCCACGTCTGCAAAAGGTCGTGGACGACGCGGCGCGCGCGGCGCTCGAACGGTTCAAGGAGAAAGGGTTCGCGGAGAAGCACCTCGCCGTCACCCTTATCGACCTGACCGACCCGGCGCATCCCGAGCGCGCGAGCTTCCGCGGCGCGGAGCCGATCTACCCGGCGAGCGTCGTGAAACTCTTCTACCTCGCGGCGGCGCACCGCTGGATGGAGGACGGGCGACTGAAGGAGTCGGAGGAGTTCACGCGCGCTCTGCGCGACATGATCGTCGATTCGTCGAACGACGCGACGCACTACGTGCTCGACTCTCTGTCGGGCGTCTCGAACGGCGCGGAGCTTGCGCCCGCGGAGTTGAAGGAGTGGGGCGAGAAGCGGAACGCGGTCAACCGCTACTACGCGTCGCTCGGCTATACGGTCGGGACGGGTGGCATCAACGTCAACCAGAAGCCCTGGTGCGAGGGGCCGTACGGGCGCGAACGGCAGTTCCTCGGGCCGAAGTTCGAGAACCGCAACAAGCTGACCACCGACGCCACCGCGCGCCTGCTCGCGGAGATAGTGGGCGGGCGCGCCGTTACACCTGAGCGCAGCCGTAAGATGCTCGATTTGATGAAGCGCGACTTCGCGGGCAAGTCCGAAGACCCCGACGACCAGGCGCACGGCTTCACCGGAATCGCGCTTGAGCCGGGCACGCGCCTCTGGTCGAAGGCCGGTTGGACGAGCACCGCCCGCCACGACGCCGCCTACCTTGAGCTGCCCGATGGCCGCCGCCTTATCCTCGTCACTTTCACCACCGACTTCGCCAAAGAGCGCGACATCATCCCGACCATCGCTCGTGAGGTGATTAAAGCCGTGAACCGTAAACCGTGACCAGAGGAGGAGCGTGTCTCCCTCTCGTCACGGTTTACGGTTCACGGTTCACGCGCCTTACGGCTTTTGTGCGAGCAGGAGCGATTTCGTCCAGCCGATGGGCTCGAAGGGTGGGAAGCGATGGTGTTCGATGACGCGGAAGGAGCGGCGCGTCTCCTCTTCGACCTCGGCGGGCGGGTGCGCCTTGAAGCGGAACATGACTTCGAGCAGGAGCGTGAGCGGCGACGGTCTGACGGGGACGAAGAGCAGGTGGCCGCCCGGCGCGAGCACACGCGACAACTCGCCCAGCCCCTCGCGCAGGGGAAGGTATTCGAGCACGCCGCTCGTCAGCACAAAGTCGAAGGTCTCGTCGGCGAAGGGGAGCTTCAGCGCGTTCGACTGCGCGAAGGTGACATGGCAGCGCGGCCCCTTCGGGAGCTTCTGCACGGCCCGGCGCGCCGTCTGGAGCGAGCGCATCGAGAGGTCGATGGAGGCGATGTCCACCGGGCGCTTGTGCACGCGCAGGAAGGCCAGCGTGAGCAGCCCCGTCCCGCAGCCCGCGTCGAGCACGCGCGCGCCCGCCGGCAGCGGCACGGGGTTCTCGCGCAGGTAGCGCTCGACCGAGCGGCTGTAGCCGTTGACCCGGAACATCAGGTCGTAGAGGTTCGTGAAGCGGTCGTAGATTGAGACCGGGTCGTCGGGCAGCCGGGTAGTTGTCGCCTCGCGCTGGCTCATGCGTCTCCTCTGGTCTCGGACTGACTTAGCTTGGACTGCGGTCGTTAAGTACCCCGGGGGCAGGCTCGCAAAGTTAACACATGTGTCAGGTTTTTCTAAGCGGGGCGCGCCCGCCGCCGCCGGTTTCCGCTGGCGGAGGCGCAGGTGTTACCATGTCTTTGTCTCGGAGGCGGCCCCGGCTCGCCCCTTAAAATATTTCCCGGACGGTAGCTAACCCGAATGAGTCGCAACCCCAAAAACGCTCCCGCGAAGTCGAAAAGTGTACTTCCCTTCGTCATCATCGGTGCCGTGCTCGCCGCCGTCACCGCCGCGGTCGTGCTGATGTCGCGCCCTTCGGCCAGCAACAGCAGCACGCCGACGCAGAACTCAAGCGTAAGCCAGACGCCGGCGCAGAGGCAGGCGCCGCAGCCCGGCGCGCCCAACCCTTACTCGCGCGGAATGCCGACCGCGCGCGTCACGGTCGAAGAGTTCAGCGACTTCCAGTGCCCCGCGTGCGGCGCGCTGGAGCCGGGCCTGCGGCGCGTGATGAAGGAGTACGAAGACCGCGCCCGCTTCGTCTTCCGCAACTTCCCGCTCCAGATGCACAAGTACGCGTTCCTCGCGTCGCGCGCCGCCGAGGCCGCCGGGCTTCAGGGCAAGTTCTGGGAGATGCACGACCTGCTCTACGACAACCAGAAGGAGTGGAGCGATTCGATGGAGCCGCGCGTGCAGTTCGACTCTTACGCGACCCGGCTCGGGCTCGACGTGCAGAGGTTCAGGACTGACATGGAGCGGCAGGATTTGGCCGAGCGCATCAAGAGCGACATGCTGCGCGGCAACTCGGTCGGCGTAAAGGGCACGCCGACCGTCTACATCAACGGGCGCGAGCTGGTGCCCGGCAAGCTCGTCACCGAGGAAGACCTGCGGCGCGAGATCGAGGCGGCGCTCGGCCAGTCAGGGAAGTAAAGGACTAAGTACTGAGGACTGAGGACTGAGTGAAAGGCAGCGGGTTCTTAACTCAGTCCTCAGTCTTCAGCACTCAGTACTCATGAAGACGATGAGCACCGAAGCGATGCAAGAGGACGCGGGCGGGCGCGGGTGGGACGCTGCCATCGCGCTCGTCGCGCTCGCGGGGATGGCGGACGCCGCCTACCTGACGGTCGAGCATCTGGCGGGCAACAGCGTCCGCTGTATGGTCGTGTCGGGCTGCGACGAGGTCTTGCAGAGCAGCTACGCGACGGTCGCGGGCGGCGTGCCGGTCGCGGCCGTCGGCCTGGCCGCCTACTTCACCGTCTTCAGCCTGGCGACGCTCGCCGCCTTCGGCTACGACGGCGCGCGCAAACTCCTCACGCCCCTCGTCGCCGTCATGTTCCTCGCAACGCTCTGGTTCCTCTACCTGCAAGCCTTCGTTATCCGTGCTTTCTGCACCTACTGCCTCATCTCGGCCACCGTCACGACCGTGCTCGCGCTCCTCGTCCTCGCACGCAGATTTTTAGGGTCGAGGAATCGCTTAGCGTAAACGCCCCGTTTCGGTCTCCCCGCCGCGCAAGAAATCTCAACCCGGTTCGTTCTGACGGTGTAGAAGTCTGACCTGAGGAGGGTGTTTTATGTTCAGGGCGCGTGCGATTTCGCTGGTCGGTGCATTCCTGCTGCTCTTCGGGGCGGCGACCATTGAGGCGCAGGAGAGACGTGTGGTGCGGCCGCAGTACGGCCCGTTCGGCGTGGAGGTTCTGGTCGGGGGCGGGCCGCTCGAAGTCATCTACGGGCGCGGGCGGCGCTACGTCGAGGCGCGCGAAGGGGCGGAGTACGAGCTGCTCGTGCGCAACCCGCTGCCCGTGCGCGTCGCCGTCGCGCTCTCGGTGGACGGCCTCAACACCATCGACGCGCGGCGCACGTCCGCTTGGGAGTCGAGCAAGTGGGTCATCGAGCCCTACGGGACGATTCGCGTCTCGGGCTGGCAGATGAGTTCGAGCCGCGCGCGCCGCTTCTACTTCACGACCGAGCGCGACTCCTACGCCGCGCGCCTCGGCCGCGCCTCAGACCTCGGCGTCATCACCGCCGTCTTCTTCCGCGAGAGCACGCCGCGCCCGCACCCCGTCACGCCGCCGCCCTACTACGAGCCCCGGTCGCGCGAGGGCTCCGACGCGCCGAAAGATAATGAGTCGATGCGGGCCGAGGGCGCCGACCGTAAGTCGAGGAACTCGGCGGGCTCGACCGTGGCGCGGCCCCGTTACGACGACGAAGGCTACGCGGCGACCGGCATCGGCCGCTCGGTCGGGCACGACGTGACGTGGATACAGATGCCGCTCGAACGCACGCCCGCGGCGGAGTTGACCGTGCGCTACGAGTACCGCGACGCGCTCGTCAAACTCGGACTGCTGCCGCGCCCGTGGCGCGACGACGCGCTCAGGAAGCGCGAACGCGCGCGCGGCTTCGAGGAGCCGCGCTACAGCCCCGAGCCGCCTCGCTGAGTCTGAAGTGTTTGAAGGTGTGCGGGACCGACCGTCGGAAAAGTTCGGGAACGTCGCGGGGCGTTGGGTGTCTAAAGTGGCATACCCGCCGCCTTTGAAGGAGGTCTGATGCCGACTTACACGAACCCGCTCGAACACGTAAAGGTGGCCGCGCCGTGCCCGGCCGACTGGGAGAGGATGGTCGGAGACGAGCGCGCGCGCTACTGCGACCGTTGCAGCCTGCACGTCTACAACCTCTCGGGGATGACGCGGCGCGAGGCCGAGGCGCTCGTCACCAGCAACGAGGGGCGCCTCTGCGTGCGCTTCTACCGGCGCCCCGACGGCACGATCCTGACGCGCAACTGTCCCGTCGGACTGAGCGCGCTCCGGCGCCGCGCCGCGCACGCCGCGACCGCGTTGATGACGGCCGTGCTCGGCTTCTTTGCGGGGCTCGGGCTCAACTTCGGCATAGACCGCGCGCTGTCGCCCTCAATCATGGAAGCGTCGGCCGTGCCCGCGCCGCCGGTGCCCGACGTGCGTGCCGAGCCTGCCCCCGTCGAAAAGGCGCCGGAGGTCGGTTGGGTTCTGGGAGTAAAAGCGGCGCCGGAGTATTACGACATAGTGGCCGGACAGATGACGCTGGAAGTGGACACTTACGAAAGCGACCGTGTAGCCCCGCGAGTAAAAGCGCGGCGGCACAGGTAAGGGAAGCCTTACACCACAGAGACACAGAGGCACAGCTAAACTATCAAGCTGTGCCTCTGCCTCTTTGTGATTAACCCCTCTCTCTTCAAACGCATCAGCAAATTGAAGGGGCTAACGCCGCGGCTTGAGGTCTTCGGTGTAGAGGATTTTGTAGGCGCGGTAGTTGGCCATGACGCGGTTGACGTAGTCCTTCGACTCGTTGAAGCCGACCTCGGAGGTGAAGATACCGGGGTCTTTATGCACGGCGCGGACGACCCAGCGCGCGACGTTGTCCTCGCCGCCGTTGTAGGAGGCGGCGATGGCTTCGGGCAGGTCGGGGAACATCCGATGCAGCTCGCCAAGATAGGCGCTGCCCAGAAGGATGTTGACCTCGGGCTTGAACAAATCGTCCTCAGACACGTTCTGGAGCTTGACCGAGGGCGCGTACTTGGCTGCCTGGTCGGGCGTCATCTGGAGCAGACCGCGCGCGCCCGCCGCCGACTTGGCGCGCGGCCTGTAGCTGCTCTCCTGCCGCATGATCGAGAGCACGAAGCGCGGGTCGAGCTTCTGCTGCTTCGACGCGCGTACCAGCGCGTCCGCGTACGGGGCGGGGAAGTCCCCCGCCGAACGCTGCACCTCCGACGCCACGCGTGCCTCGCGCGCGTTGGCCGCCGCCTTCGCCGCGCCCCCCAACTTCTCCAAACGCGCGTTGGCCATCCAGCCGTAATAAGAGGAGGCCGAGTCTCCTATGTTCAAGTAAGCCTTCACCGCCTCGTCCTTCCGCCCGGACATCTCAAGACTGAAGGCGCGCAGGTACGCGACCTCCGAGGGCGTCGTGTTCGAGGCTTTCGGCAGCGTCATGCGGCTCAGCTCATCGCTCGTGCGCACGGCCGAGTCCCATTCGCGGCGCGCGACGGCCATACGCAGTCGCGCGAAGAGCGCGGCCACGTCCGACGCCGTCCCTTTGAAGCGCGCGCGTGTGCGGTCGATCCAGGGCAGGGACTCGTCGGGGCGACCGGCCTCGCGGAGCGAGTCGATGATGTTGAGGTAAGCGTTCTCGATGCGCTCGCCGTTGGGGAAGCGCTCGACGTATTCGGCGTAGCGCGCGGCGGCGTCGCCGGGTCGGTTGAGGCGCAGCAGCGTCGCGGCGACGTAGTAGAAGCCGTCGCGACCGCCGGGCGTGTTCGAGTACCTTTCGCCGAGCTGTTGAAAGACCGGGAGCGCCTCTTCGTAACGCCGCTCCTGAAAGAGCGTGCGGCCGATGCCGAAGTGCGCAGCGGGGACGTTGCCGTCCGTAGGGTAACGCTCGATGAGCGCGCGCCAGTGAGAGCGCGCCTCCTCGAAGGCGCGGTTGGAGTGGTAGATGGCCGCGCGCCGCATGTGCTCGGCGGGCGTGAGCTGCGGGACTCCGCCGCCGCCCGCGCGCGCCGTCTCGTCGGCGCGGCGGACGTTGTTGAGCGCGTCTTCGGTCTGGTCTTCGGGCGAGAGCGTGATGGGCTCGGCCGCCGAGAGCAGGGTCGCGTCGGGCGAGCCGTTGGCCGCGTTGTTCGCGGTACTGTTACTGTTCGCGGCCGGCTCGACGCGCACGCAAGAGAGCGTGAGCAGCAGCGAGGCCGCGCAGACGAGAAACTGTTGGATGAAGAGTGCCATTCTCAACCTTCGACGAAGACCCTCGGATAAATTTAGATGAAAGTGTTCGGGACGAAACCGCGCGGCCGAACGTTGACGGAGACCCGCGCGCGCGCCTTCACTCAACGTCTTCGATGATCTCATAGGTCGTCACGATCTCGACGCCGGGCCGGAGCGTCGCGGCGACGCTGCAATACTTCGTCTCGGATAGCTCGACGGCCTGCGCGACGGCCTTCTCCGAAATCCCGCGCCCCGTCACGACGTGCCGCACCTCCATGCGCGTGTACGCACGCGGATGCTCGTCGCGGCGCGTGCCGCTCACCTCGACGCGATAGCCGGTCACATGCTCGCGCTTCTTCTTCAAGATCGAGACCACGTCCACGGCCGTGCAGCCGCCGAGCGCGAGCAGGAGCATCTCCATCGGCGTCGCGGCGCTCCCGCGCTTACTGTTCGTCTCGATCACCTGCGCGTGCCCGCTCGGCGAAATCCCTATGAAGAGATCGTCGCCCGCCGAGTGGATGACCGCCTTTGCCTCGACGTTGTCCATGAGTTTTGAGCCTCCGTGCGGCAAGAATAACACGCCCCGCGGTTGTACGTTACCCGAACATCGGTGTCAGCTTCAGTACAGAAAAGAGGCCAAAATATGGCCAATCCGTTGTAACTACGCGCCCGCTCAAGAGGGCACGGTGGTTGCGTAACTCGTGGACAGGTGAATCCTTGCTCGAAGCGTATGTCTCTCCGGTTTCCAACGCTTCTCCCCGTACATCTGTGGAGCAGGGGGCGGCGCTGTCTTCTAAACGACGCGGACGCCTCGCCTAACTTTCTGAATCCGGTAATTGTGAAGCAACATTTGGAGGGAAGAGCAGTGAACATAATCAGACAGACAATCTCCGTGGCGCTCGTCGCCGCCATGCTCAGCCTCGGGCTGGCCACGGCGCAGGCGCAGCGCCCGTCTCGCATGAACGACCGGCAGGTCGAAAGCGCTCTGCGCCGCGTCGAGACCGACGCCGACCGCTTCCGTGCGAGCTTCGCGACCGCGCTCGACCGCAGCCGCTGGAACGGGACGAGCACCGAAGACCAGTTGAACGGCTACGTGCAGAACTTCGAGACCGCGACCGATGCTTTACGCTCGCGCTTCAACGCGCGCAACGCGGCTGCCGCCGACGTGGAGAACGTCCTACGTCAGGCCGCGTTCCTGAACGATTTCATGATGCGCAACCGGCTCGACATGCAGGTCATGAACGACTGGACGACGCTGCGCGCCGACCTCGACGCGCTCGCACGCGTCTACAACGTGACGTGGGACTGGACGCGGCAGACGGGCGCGACCTACGGCAACGATGGCTACGGTAACAACGTCCCCGGCCGCACGCCGACGGGCGTCGCCTACCGCATCAGCGACCGCCAGCTCGACGCCATCATCCGCCGCGTCGAGACCGGCGCCGACCGCTTCCGCGCCAGCATGGGCAACTCGCTCGACCGCAGCCGCTACGACGGCACGCGCGCCGAGGGCAACATCAACCAGTTCATCGGCGACTTCGAGAAGGCGACCGACCAGCTCCGCTCGCGCTTCGACGCGAAGACTTCCGTGGCCTCGGACGTGGAGAGCGTCCTGCGCCAGGCGACCTACATCGACGACTTCATGAACCGCCAGACGCTCTCGATGAGGGCCGAGAACGACTGGACGACGCTCCGTGGCGACCTGAACCAACTCGCGTCTGCTTACAGCGTGGCGTGGAACTGGGACGTGCGCTCGATGCCGGGCTACGGCAACAACACGACGGCCGACACGAACGTCTTCGGCGATCAGCGTCGCGGCGGTGGCGGCGTGCGCGCGGCGAACCGTCTGACCGGCACGTTCCGCCTCGACACGACGCAGAGCGACAACTCGACGACGGTCGCGGAGACGGCCGTCCGCAACCTGCCTAACAATGAGCGTATGCGTGTGCGCGAGCAGCTCATGCGCCGTTTGGAATCGCCCGAGATGTTGGCGATTGAGCGCAACGGCAACAGCGTGACCATCGCCAGCTCGCGCGCGCCGCAGACGACCTTCACGGCCAATGCCGGCGAGAACCGCGAGCAACTCCCCAACGGCGGCTACTCGCGCGTCGATTCGACCATCGTCGGTGACAAACTCGTCGTCCGCTCGGCGGGCAACCGCGAGACCGACTTTACAGTGACGTTCGACCCGATTGAGGGCGGGCGCCGCCTGCGCGTGACGCGCGAAATCTGGAACGAACGTCTGGGCGTGAACCCCATCGTCGTGCAGAACGTCTACGAGCGCACTTCGGAAGTGGCCGAGTGGAACGTCTACAACGGGACGAACGCGGGCTACAGCCAGTCGGGCTCACAGACGGGCACCATCTCCACGGCCGCGGGCGACTTCGTCATCCCCGACGGGCAGATGCTGACGGCGAGGCTTGAGACCGACCTCTCGACCCGCACGGTGCAGACGGGCGACCGCTTCACGATGACCGTGACCTCGCCCGCGCAGTTCCAGGGCGCCGTCATCGAGGGGCACGTCGCGAGTTCGAGCCGTTCGGGCCGCGTCACGGGGCGCTCCGACATGTCGCTCAACTTCGACACGATTCGCTACAACGGGCGCAGCTACCAGTTCGCCGGCTTCATCGACAGCGTCCGCACGCAGGGCGGCGAGACGGTGCGAGTGGACAACGAAGGCACGGTGCGTGATGAAGGCAGTCGCGGCACGCAGACCGCGCAGCGCGCGGCCATCGGCACGGCGGTCGGCGCCATCATCGGCGCCATCGCGGGCGGCGGCAAGGGCGCGGCCATCGGCGCCATCGTCGGCGCGGGTGCCGGCGCGGGCTCCGTCTACGTCCAGGGCCGCGAAGACCTCGAACTGCTGAGCGGCAGCGAGGTGACCATCCGCGCCAGCGCGCCGAACCGGTAAGGCCGAAAGGCTAAAGCCGAACTCAAAGACGGAGGCCGGGCGTCCCGAAAGGGAGCCCGGCCTCTTGTTCTTCATTCAGCGTTCAAACCTCCGCATTTTCGACGACGCTCACGCTCGCTTCACTCACTGTGCTAGTATTTCTCAGCCCTTAACCTCTCTGTCTTGAAAAAACGTTTGGAACTATCCAGAGGCACGAACCCGTGGGTGGAGTGCCCGGGGCCGGCGCTATGTGCGGCGGCGCGTGGTGTAAACGATGGCCGCAATTTTGATCGTTGACGACGAAGACGTGGTGCGCGACGTGCTCTACGACCTCTTCTCAGAAGACCACATGTGCCACGCCGCGGCCACGGCCGAGCAGGCGCTCGCATACCTCGGCGAGCAGACCTACGACGCGGTACTCACCGACATCTCGATGCCGGGGTTGAGCGGCGTCGAACTCCTCGGACACCTCCGACGCGAGCAGCCCGACACGCCCGTTATCGTCGTCTCAGGCATCGGCGACCGCGAGCACGCCGAGGGACTTATGCGCCTCGGCGCCTTCGACTTCATCCTCAAACCCTTCACGCTCGACGCCGTCCAGCAGAGCGTCGCCCGCGCGCTCGAACAGAGTCGCACACAGAATGCCAGCCGCAGCGCGGGCACTGCCGGCGACGCGTGAGCGAAGACCCCGCCTCTTACTACCTGACCGAAATCTGATCCGTCATCACCTTGACGAGAACCTTGCGCCCGTCGGTCGCGACGAGGTGCACGTCGTCAGCGTCGAAGCGCAGCGCCTCGGCGCCGGCCGAAAGAGCTTCGACCTCGAAGGTGAGCAGCACGCCCGCGCCGCTGAGCGGCGATGTGGGCGGCGCGACGCTGACGAGAAGAAGCCCCTCGGGCGTCAGCGTGTGCGTGACGCGCGCGCCGTCGGGCGTCGAGAGCGTGCCGGCGCCGACCGAGCGTAGCGCGAGCACGCGCGTGTCGAGCCTGAAGCTCAGCGCGAGCAGGCCGAGCGGCGCGTCCGTCTTGAGCAGCACCTTAAGCTGACGCCGCTCACCGACGCGCAGCGGGGTCGGCTCCGACATTAAACGGAGCGAAGCGGCGCTCGTTGCCGTCGCCGCGGCGAGGTCGGTCAGCGGCTTCTCCGTGATGACCGAGACCGGCGCGGCGGCCGGCGCTTCCGGATTAAGGGAGGCGTTCTTTATGGTCGCCGCAGGAACGTTCGAGAAGAGCGAGTTGCCGGAGACGGGCTTGAAAACGCCTTGCGTCGGCTTCGGCTTTTCGGATGGCGGAGCCGGGGCCGGGTTTTCGACGGGCGCGTCGGGGGCCGCGTCGCGCGCGGCATCGTTCATCAACTCCTTCGGCGCGGGGATGAATGTCGTCTCGGCGGCGGCGGGCTTCACGGCCCCGGCTCTTACCTCGGCCCAGGTGTGTCTGGCGTCGCCGGGCGGTTGGAGACTTGAGCTGGCGGGCGCGGCCGGGAGCGAGGCGGGCGAGACGGTCGTCGTCGTCGGCTCGGGCGTCGCGGAGGGCAGTTCGACGCTGGCGTGCGTGGGGAGCACGCGCGCGGCGGCCAACTGTTCCTCGCGCACAAGCTCGGTCATCATCGCTTCGAGCGTGCCCGTCGTCGGCGTCTGGAGCGTCCCCGACGGATGCATCTCCTCGTCCTCCGGGTTCACGGACGACGCGCGCATGACGTGCGGCGTGACGGCGATGACGATGTCGGTCTGCGAGTCCTCGCGCCGCGGCGCGGTGAAGAGTTGGCCGAGCACGGGCACCAGCCCGAGGATGGGCAACCCTTGCCGGCCGCGCGATTGCTGGTTCTGCGCGACCGAGGCGATCATCATCGTGCGGTTGTTCTGGATGCGCGCCGTGCCCTCGATATTCCGCTCGGTGAAGGTCGGCGTCAACGCAGCCGCGCCCGCCGTCCGCGTCACGTCGTTCGACTTGATCGACATTTTCACCTGCACGTCGAGGTTGGGGAAGACCTGCGGCGTGAACTCAAGCGTCAGACCCGTCTTCTCGTACTGGATGACCGGGTAGCCGTTGCCGCCGAACAGCCCTTGCGTGGCGCCCGGCTGGGCGTTGTTGCCATCACCGTTCGAGACGGAGCCGTAGGGCGAGACCGCGGCGGTCTGCACTGGCACGCGCTGGCCGATGTGCGCCGTGGACTTCTCGCCGTCGAAGGCGTGTACCTGCGTCGAGGCGACGAGCCGCGTGTTGTCGCGACGCTGCAAGGCCGTGAGGGCCGTCGGCGGAACGATGAAGGCCGCGCCCAGCGCCGTCGGGATTGCCGAGAGCGCCTGGGTGACGACCTCGCGGCTGCCGCCGATGACGCTCAAACCCTTCTGTATGCCGCCGAGGTTCGCGAGCGTGTCGCCCGTGCCGATCTGGTTGCCGAACTGCAAGAGGTCTTCGCGCGAGACCTCGAAGATGTTCACGTCCATCACGACTTCGGCGCGCTCCTTGTCGATGGAGCGGAGCAGCTCGCCGACGAGGCGGACGTTCTCGGGCGTGTCGCGGACGGTGATGGAGTTGGTCGCCTTGTTGGCGGTGATGACGGGCTGGCGCCCGGCCTGCGGCGGAATCGAGGCCGTGATGAGCTGCTTCGCGTCGTTCGGGTCTACGTTGTAGAGGTAGAAGGTGCGCAGCACCAACTGCTGATACTGCGGTCGCTTGAGCTGGTCGGCGACGACGATGGTGCGCGCCGAGAGCTTCTGAAAGAAGAGACCCTGCGTGAGGAAGATGTAGTCGAGCGCCTGCGCCGAAGTCACGTCGATGAGGTCAACGTTCACCTCGCGCCTGGGGAAGTCGCGGTCGAAGACGACGTTGATTCTGATCTGGCGCGCGAGGTAGCGGACGAACTTTTCGAGGTCGCCGCTGTACTGGATCGACTGCAACTGCTCGTTACGCGAAGGCGCGAGCGTGTCGTCCGCGCGCCGGTTCGTTTCGTAAGCGGTGGGTTGCAGACGCGCCGCGGACTGCGGTCGCGCAACCGGCGCAGAACGTTCGGCCTCCTTACGCTCGCCCTCGCCGGTCTGAAGTCTGAACGCGCGCTCCATCAAAGAGCGCGCAAGCTCGTTCGCCGGGTCGTAGCCGTAGGCGCGTCGGAAGGCGTTGTAGGCGCCGAGGTAATCGCCGCGCTCCAGAAGCGCCGCGCCCTGCTGCGAGAACGCCTGCGAGGCGTTGAAGAGTGCGCGGCGGAGGTGGAGCTGATACTCGCTGTTCGAGGGCTCGGCCGCAGCGGCGAGCGAGAACTCCTCGGCCGCCTTCTCCCACTGCTGCGCCTGCTCGTGCCGCAATCCCTCTTTGTAGTTCTTCTGCCCCTTGCCCGACCATGCGGCCGCCGCCGGCGCGAGCAGGCAGAGCGTGAGCAGGCTTGAGGCGAGGCGAAGGATTGTGCGCCGCGTGGGTCGTTCTGTTATGCTGCCGGCCAAGTTGCACCTCCGGGAATCCGCGTGGCCTGTGGAGACATAGGGGAAGGAATTGATTCGTGTACTCCGGCGCTAAAGACGGGAGCGTGGCGTGGGTCGGAGCCGAAAAGAGGCGAAAAACGCTCGACTCTGCTCAAAAATATGAGCAGACCTGTTTGATTAAACAGAGTTGGCCGACGATTGTCAAGGTTGGCCCATGATTTTCTGGAAATGTTGAGAACCCTTCCAGAAGAGGTCGAGCTGTTCCGCGACCGCGCATGGCGGCGCGAGCCAGAGGCGCGCGTCGAGACGGCGACCGACGCCGAGAAGCTCGTCGAAGCGGCGGGCTTCTCGGCGACGATGACGGACTCGCGGCGGCCGGGGCCTTCGCTCTACATCGCGGTCTGCGGGCGGCGCGACGCACACATGCCGCGCAATGTGCAGAAGGACCCGAGAGCAGCCTGACGTGGGTCTTGAAGGACGAGTTGATGCGGCGCGGGCGCCTCTACTACGCGAAGCTGACGAAGAACCGTTCGACCTTCGTCGCGCGGCGCCTCGTCCCGCACTTCAACGCGCTCTGGGGCGTCGCACGTCGCGCCGAAGGCACGACGTTCTCGGATGACGCGCGCGCGGTGCTGAAGGTTCTGCGTAAAGAGTGGGAGATGGCGACATGCGACCTGCGCGAGGCGTCGAAGGTCACGGAGCGTCCGCGCTTCACGCGCGCGCTCGACGAGTTACAGCGGACGCTGAAGGTCATCCCGCAGGAAGTCCTGTACGAGCCCTGGTTCACATACATCTGGGCGCTCAGCGAGGGGCGCTTCGCGGAGGAGCTGTCGAAGAAGGTGAGCAGGGAAGAGGCTCTGCGCGAGTTGGCGCGCACGTATCTTGAGGGCGCGGGGATGACCCTGCGCGGCGAACTGTCGAAGGTGACGGGCCTCTCGCGCGCCGACGCGGGCAAGGGCAACCATGCGCTCGTTAAGGAGGGTTACGCCGTGCGCCTCGAAGAAGGAGTTTACCGTCTGTCGGATTTTGAAGAGAGGCTCGAACGTCTCTAGGCGTCAGACGCCGGGGCGCGGGTCGGGCGGGTCGGGGAGTCGGCTCAGCTCCCGTTCGATCTCTTCGAGCGCCTCCTGATTATAGCGGACGGAGTCGAGGGCGAGCGGGCGGTTGTCGCGGACGGTGCCGAGGCGTTTGAGGGCCAGCTCGGTCTCGGTCTGGCTGGCGTCGCGGCTGGCGACGGCCTCGATGAGCTGAAGGCGTGCGTCCATCTCGCGCGCGTGCTCGTCGGCCTCGCGCCGGACGCGTTCGAGCCGCTCGCGGTCTTTCCTTAAGTCCTCCTCGACCTCGGCGCGCCCCGCGGCCTGAAGCCCTGAGAGACTTTGCAGGCGTCGCTCGACCTGCTCCGCGTCGGTGCGTGAGCGCGCGAGCACGCGGGACGCCGTCAGGCGCGCGGCCAGCGTCTCGCGGTAGGCGTCGGCGAGCAGAGGGTTGCGCGCCTCCATCTCACGCAGCGTCTGCCGCTGCGCGGCCGACAGCTCGGACGTGAAGAAGGAGAGCTCGTCGGCGGTCACGCCGTCGGCGGCGAGTCGCTCGCGCAGGCGCCGCTCCCAGAGGCGTTTGTACATCACGACGAGGAAGGCCGCGACCAGCCCGAAGACGGCGAAGATGCCGAAAGTGGAGAGGGCGACCAAAAGCTCCTCGCCCGGGTTCTCCGTGACGGTGAAGTAGCGGAAGAGGAAGTAGGCCGGCAGCGGCAACGTCACCAGCAGGAAGACGAGCAGCGGCGACCAGCGTAGCGCCCACGCCTTCAAACGGTCGCCCGAAGTGAGCCTGTTTGCTTTCTCTTCCAAATCCCGCCCCCCGCCGAACCCCTCAAACGATTTTCGGCATCAAAGCTGAGTCACACCGCACCCACAGGACTTTGCGGCACGACCCCGATACGTTTCACACGGCCGAAAAGCTATAATAGCAGAGCCTCGCTTGAGGCACAGGCTGGCCCGAGGAGGGGCGATGAGGAGACCGTACAGAAATCTTGCCGCCGCGCTGTCGTTGGCGTTCACGCTCGCGACCCCCTTCGCCGTGCGCGCGCAGAAGAAGGACGGCGGCAACGGCGGGCGCGCCGAGGCGCGGCGCGACGTGCGCACGGTGACCATCCCCGTGACGCTGCGCCTGCCCGAGCGCACGCAACCGGCGGAGGTGAGCTACCTCGAAGACCTGCAAGTCTTCGAGGACGGCGAGCGGCAGGAGATTCTCGCCATCCGCGGCGCGGGGCGCTCGCCCCTGACGCTGGCCGTGCTCATACAGGACGACCTCGTCTCGTCTGTGAGCAACGAGATAAGGGGCATCGCCGCCTTCGTGCGCAAGCTCCCGCCGGGCTCGCGCGTGATGATCGGGTATTTGAGTTCGGGCTCGCTGCGCGTCCGGCAGAAGTTCACGAACGACCTCGAACGCGCGGCGAAGTCCCTGCGCATCCCGCTCTCTTCGACCGCGGCCTCGCCCTACAACCCCTTCGCGCTGACGAGGGACGCCATCAAGCGCTTTGAGTCGCAGCCCGTCGGCCGTCGCGCCGTGCTGGTCATAAGCGACGGCATCGACCTCTCGCGCGGCCTGACGAACTCTTCGCCCGCGCAGAGCCTCGACCTGCAACTCGTGGTCAACGATGCGCAGCGGCTCGGCGTTGCCGTCTACACGATGTACGCGCCGAGCGTGGGTGGCGGCGACCTCTCACTCGTCAACAACGGGCAGGGCTCGCTCCTGCGCCTGTCGGATGAGACGGGCGGGCGCGCCTTCTTCCAGGGCTCGGGTGCGCCGGTCAGCCTTGACCAGTACCTGCGCGAGCTGGACGCGCTGCTCTCACGTCAGTTCGCCCTGACGTATCTTTCGACCCACCCCGACAAGGGCTTTCACAAGGTGCGCGTCGTCGCCAACACCGGCGACGCCGAAATCTTCTACCCGAAGGGCTACACGTTTAAGAAGTAGGCAGTAGGCAGTAGGCCGTTAGGACAGGAAGTCTACTTAAAAAAAACAGGTAAAAGAATCGGAGGCGGCGAGTCATCACCTCGCCGCCTCCGATTCTTTAAGATAGGTTTCTTTAAAGTCTTCTTGCCTTCAACGGCCTACTGCCTACTTCCTTACCTCGTGAGCGCGTCGGCGGTCTGCCAGCGGCCGGGGGAGGGGGCGAGCAGGCTCAGCATCTCGCGGAGCGATTCGAGGTGGTTGTTCGTCAGCGCGAGCTGTGCGCCGCCGAACTGCACCGAGGCGTTGCGGGCTCGCGTGAGCGCGGAGAGGTCTGCGTAGGAGAGCGTCAAGCGTACGGCGTTACCGCCGCCCGGCTGCGAGCGGAAATTCGCCTGCTGCGTGAACGGGCGCGCCTGTCCGTCAAGCACGATGGAGACCGAGCCCGCGCTGCTCGGCTGAGCCGAGGGCACGTTCGTGTAGAGGACGAGTTCGAAGGCGGGCGTGCCGGGGCGCTTCGCGCTCTGGTGCATGAAGGAGGCCGCGAGATAGAAAAGCTCGGCGCCGCTGCCGATGGCGCGCGGGTGCTGGAGCGTGGTGCGCATACCGCCGGCGCGCGAGTCGAAGGACGTAACGATCTCGCCGTCGTGCTTGAAGGGCGACGGCGGCGGCTTCGGGCAGAGGCGCTTCTGGGGGAAGGCCGTAGCGGCGAGTAGAGTCAGCAGGGCGGCGGAAAGTAACAGTCGGGATGTCTTGCGCATTGGGGGTACCTTTGTGCTCCGGGTAAAAAGACGGGTTGACGACCGGCGAGTCCGCGAGGGTGTGCCTTCCGACGCGCGGCTGGCAGACCGGCATGGACACAGTTTTCGGACTTCTGCGGTCGAAGCATTAAGGGTTATGTCTGAATAAAAAGGACGGGAAGAACTTGCCGTCTCCGGCTTAAAGTACGCCGCCGGGCCGGCAGCGGGAGACTAACATCAAACGCGAACTTTTTCCAGACCCGGCCGCATAAAGATGTTCCGGGCGCGTTCGCGGTTCTTTCCGTCCTTTTGCATTCCCCGCGCGGGCGGGTTCGACTGCGGGAGAGTCTGTGTGGTGAGAGGGCTAGAGCGCGCCCGCAAAACAGGGCGCACTTTGAATATAGAACACGGCCGCGCGACTTGTCATTGCATTTTTTCGACAAACACGTTGCGGCCGCAGGGAATTAAGCACAGAGACAAGAGAGGCGCAGCTAATTCGCTTTAGCTGCGCCTCTCTTGTCTCTGTGCTTAATTCTTAGAACTTGTAACGGTAGCGCAGCGTCACGCCGCGGCCCGCGCCGTCGATGCCCCAGCTAATCCCACGGTACTGCTTGTCGCCGATGTTCTCGAAATCGAAGAACAACTCCGACCGCTCGCCGAAGCGAACCGCGCCGCGCACGCCGACCAGCCCGTAGCCCGGGAGGTGCGGATGGAGCGGGACGACCGTGTCGTTGTTGACGACCGTCACGCCGTTGATGGTCGCGCCGATGGGCAGCAAACGATTCTGCACCTGCGCCAGCGTCTCGCCCGTCGAGACGAGAACGCCTCCGGCCGAGCCGCAGCCCGTAGTCCCCGGCGTCGTCACGCCGCGCACGCACGCGCCGCGACGGAAGAAGTTCTGTATCTGCGTGCGCGAGCGTCCCGCGCCCGTGCGGCGGTCGGCGAGGTCGAGCGACGAGAGGCGATTCTGCCGTCCGGCCAGAATCGCGTAGGGCTCGACGTAGAAGCGCGCTGTGGAACGCGGCTGGTAGCGGAGGCTGACGAAGCCGGTGGCCGGCGGCACGCCGCCCTCGACGTTCGGCGGCAGGCCGTTGAGCAGGCTGTACGCGCGGATGTATGTGAAGTTGCCGCGGGCGGTGAAGTCGCGCGAGAGGCGCGCGTCCGTCGCGAACTCGACGCCGTTGAAGCGCGCGTCGTCGTAGTTGACGCGGACGAGCACGGGGCTCGTCGCGGCGGCGACGAAGACGAGGCCGCGTGCGTTCTGACTGATGATGCGCTCGCTCCCGAGGAACTGCCCGACCGCGCCCGGCGGCAGCACGAGCGCCTGATCGAAGTAAACGTCCTGGAGCTTGTTCGTGAAGCCGGTCAGCTCCGCGCGGAAGCGCGCGTGCGTGTAGCGGAGGCTGAGGTCGAAGCTGTCGCTCTTCTCCGGCCCGAGCCTCGTGACGGGGATGCCGGTCGAGACGGCGTCCGCGCCGGCCGTCGTCCCGATGAAGCCGCCGAGCCGCGCGGCCTCCGCGGCGTCTACCTCGAAGCCCGTGCCGACGAGCCCGACGATGCCGAGGTCGGTCGTGTTCGGCGCGCGGAAACCACGCGTGTACTTGCCCGCGATGTCGAAGCCTTTGCCGACGGTGACGACCGCGCCGACGCGACCCGAGAACGCGTCGAAGCGCGCGCTGTCGTCGGGGAAGAGCGGGCGTCCGCCGACCACGGGTGAGTTCGCCGCGCGCGACTTGTACGATGCGACGCTGTAGCGTAGCGCGCCGCTCAGGCGCAGGCGGTCGGGGATGGCCGTGAACACGTCCTGCGCGAAGAAGCCGTAAGAGAGATAGCGCGCCCCGTTCGGAATGCGCGGACGCGACGGCGTCGCCACCCGCGTCACGGCGTTGGTGGTGAAGGCGGGCGCGTTGATCTTGTCGCGATACACGTCGGCGCCGAGCGTGAGCGTGTTCTCCTCGTTGAGTCGTTTATCGACGTGGAAGTTGAAGCCGAGGACGTTCGTGCGCTCGCGCTGGTTGGTGATGTCGCCGACGGGATTGCCCTGACCGCCCTGATTGATGCGCTCCTCGCGCTGACCGTTATAGGAGAAGGTGAACTGCGCGTCATCGAAGAAGCCGAGGTCTTGCCTGACGAGGCGCGCGTAGAAGAGGTCGGTCATCAGGTTGCGCAGGTCCGCGATGAGGTTGCCGTCGCCGCCCGCCAACTGGTCGTAGCGGCGCCCGCCGTCCTGCTGGTTGCGCGCGTAGCTGAAGAGGACCTGAGTCTTTTCGTCGAGGTTGAAACTGGTGCGCAGCAGCCCGCCGTACTGCGTGAACGCCGTGTCGGGCAGGCGCTCGCCCAAAACATCCGAGGGGATGCCGAGGAAGCGCGTCACCGCGGCGTGCGTGTCGAGGCCGGCGCCCGGTCGCAGGCGGTTGATGCGCCGCGCGTTCAGGTTGAGCAGCAGACCGTATTTGCGTGTGCCGTAGGTCGTAAGCACGTTGCCGCCGAAGCCGTTGGTCGGCGAGGTGTAGAAGACGCTCGAACGGCCGTGCCACTCGCCGTCCTCGTTGCCGTACGCAGGCGCGTGCGAGAGGAAGTTGATGACGCCGCCGAGCACGTCCGAGCCGTACTGCGAGCTGTTCGGCCCGCGCAGGATTTCGACCGCCTCAAGGCTCGAAGGCTCAATCAAACTGAAGAAGGTACCGACGCCGCCGCGCTGCGCGCTCGTCGTGTAGCGCACGCCGTCCACGAAGACGGCGACGTTACGGCCGGTCAGGCCGCGCACGAAGACGGCGCTCAAACTGGGGCTCGTGCGCTGCAAGTTGACGCCCTGCTCCTCATCGACAACCTGCGCGACGACCTCGGTCGCGCGCTCGACGATCTCTTCCTCGTTGATGAGGTTGACGGGCTGCGCGGTGTTGCGCGCGTCGGCGACCTGCCCGGCCTCGGCCGTTACGGTCACCTGCTCGGCGAGCGCCTCGACCTCAAGCTTGACGTTGACGTTCGCCGTCTGTCCCGTCTTGACCTCGACGGGCACACGGCGCGCCGCGAAGTCCTTGCGCGCGATACGCAGGACGTAGGTGCCCGGCGCGACGGACTCAAGACGGAAGTGGCCCGCGGCGTCAGTCTCGCCCGCCACGGCCAGCGCCTGTCGCGCGTCCATGAGGTAGACGCGCGCACCCGCGAGCGCACCGCCCGCGCCGTCCGTGACCGTGCCCTCAACCACGCCCTGCGCCGATTGCCGCGCCACGACCGCGAGCGGCGACGCGCACAGAAGCGTCGCGCACAGAAGGACTCCAAAAAGTCTTACTCTCATGAACTTCTTTTCTCCCCTCGGGATGATGTTGATGTGAAGCGAGTGCCCACCCGGATTGAATATGTGAACTTAAACGTTACGGCCTGCTACTACCAGCCCTCGTAGTTGGGCCGGGTCTTTAATTCGGTGTGTTTACTGGGTAAGGGGAGTCGGCTGGGAGGAGTCGCGCGCGACGCTTAACGCAGGTTCTCGACGACGTGCTCGATAGCGACGTGCGTGGCCCTGAGAATTTCCGGGTGCATCAAGACGTACGCGCCGATGGCGAAGATGCTGAAGCAGAACGCCGCCGCCGCCAGCGGCGAGCGCGAATGCAGTCCGGCGCGCGACCCTTCGGCCGAGGCCGCGAGGCGCAGGAGGTTGCGCACGCGGCGCGAGGTGCCGTCTTCGCCGTCGCCGAGCAGGTGCGAGCCCGCGGGCAGGGTGGGACGCGCGCCACGCGGGATGAGCTTTGAGAGTTTGACGATGGCCGAGGCGAGGTCGAGCGCGGCGGCGGGGCCGGCCGCAGCCGCGAACTCGTCGGCCGCCATCTCAGACTCGCTCTGCCAAGCGCGCCGCAGCGAGCGCCCGAGCGGCGCATGGAGCAGAGCATCCTCGCCGGCCTGAAGCAGCGCGCGCTTCAGGTTGTCGCGCCCCTCGACGTGCCCGCGTTCGTGCGCGAGCGCAGCGGCCAACTCCTCCGGCGTGAGCGCGCCGAAGACCTGCGACGCGACGAACAGGCGCGGGCGCAGCACGCCGATGACCGCGATGACAGGGAAACTGTGACGTATGCGGAAGGTCGGGACGGTCGCTCCTTCGACTTCGAACGGCTCGGCGTGGCACATCCAATCGCGCACGAGCCTCCGCGTCGCTATCCACGTCCGCGCGACGCGCCAGGCCGCCAGCAGCACGCCGGCCGCAGACAGGCAGGCCAGTATGAAGAGCTTGACGCTGACGGTCTCTCCGCTGTCGAACGGCTCATGCAGAAGGTAAGCGGGGACGATGAGGGCGAAGGCGAGCGCCGTGGCCGCGACCGGCGGCGTCAGGCGCAGCCCGAACAGCAGACGTGCGCGCGCGCCCGCATCCCAGCCACGCACGCGCGGCGCGAGCGCGCGCCACACGACTCCGGCCAGCGCCGACGCCAGCGCGTTGAGAGCCAGCAGCGCCGAGAGCGTCAGACAGATGCAGAGCAGCGCGTACACGGCTCGTTACTCCTCTTTGCTCAGCTCGCGCCGCTTCTCCTCGACCAGGCGTTGCAGGTCATCGAGAAGCGCGCGGTCGTGCTCGCTCACGGCGTCCACGATGCAGGCGAGCAAAGGCTCGGCCCCGCCGCTGCGCCCGAGCAGGTCGCCGAGCACGTCCTCGGCCACGCCCCGCTCGAACTCCTCGCGCGACACGCGCGGCGAGTAGATGTAGGCGCGCCCGTCCTTCTCGCGCGTGAGCAGACCCTTTTTGAAGAGCCGGTCAAGCGTCGTCATCCACGTCGTGTAGGCGGTGCGCTCGCCGAAGGCGCGATAAATGTCGCTCGCGCTCACGCGCTTGCGCCGCCAAGCCTCCTCCATCACCGTCTTCTCCAGCTTGCCGAGCGCCGATCCGACGACCTCGCGTGGTCGCCTGAACCCGAAGAGTCTGAACTGCGGCACTTTCATAGTCGAGAAAGCCTCTACTTTGTGAGTTAGATGTGACGGAGAACTATGGCCCTATGGCCCTGGAATTTGTTGGGGCGGCCAGCGGGGTTCGAACCCGCGACCTCCTGATCCACAGTCAGGCGCTCTAACCGACTGAGCTATGGCCGCCACACGGGGAAGCGAACGGAAGCCACATACTACCAACCACTCACGGCACTGACAAGTTGCCCCGCGACGCCCGCCCGCCCACGATGCCCCCGGCTGGACTCGAACCAGCGACCCTCTGCTTAGAAGGCAGATGCTCTATCCGACTGAGCTACGGGAGCCCGTACGCCATTCGAGGCCGAATGTTAACACGCGCCCCCATCCTGTCAAAATTACTTACAAGTCCTGATAAACAAACGGCATTGCGTGACAAGATTCTAAAAGGCACGGGCGCGGGGCTATGGTAAAGTGTGCGGACTATGGCGGATTGGGACAAGTCACAGAGCAGGTTGCTGCGTTGGATCGGGCTGATAGTGGCCACCGCGGTGGCACTCTACCTCTGCTGGAAGATGCTCCAGCCTTTCATCGAGGTGGTGCTCTGGGCCATCGTCCTCGTCATCGTCTTCTTCCCCATCCACAGGCGCATACAGGCGCGCGTCGGGAGCCCCGGCTGGAGCGCACTGCTCTCCTGCCTGCTCGTCATCTTCGTCATTCTCGTCCCGCTGACGCTGCTCACCTTCGCCGTCGTCAACGAGCTGTCGGACTTCGCACAGATGCTCCAGCCGAATCGGGACGGGACGGGCGGAGCGGCGGGAGCGGCGGCCGGGCTGCTCGACCCGAACCACCCTTACCTCGGGCCGGCCGTACGCTGGGTCGGACAGTACGTTGACCTCAGTAGGCTCGGGTCGCAGGAGTTCATCGCCGAGCGATTGAAGGGCGTGAGCGGCGCGATTGCCTCGCGCACGCTTGGGTTCGTGGGCGGGGCGGTCGGTTTCATCGTCGAAGTCTTCTTCGTCATCTTCACGATGTACTACCTCTTCCGCGACGGCGAGCGTATGCGCGCGGCGGCCTACGACATGATGCCTTTGAGCGGCCCGCAGGCGCGCGAGATTCTCGACCGCACGGGCGAGGTCATCGGGGCGAGCGTCTACGGCGTGCTTATCATCGCCGTCATACAGGGCGTACTCGGGGGCTTAGCCTTCTGGGTTTTGGGGCTGCCTTCGCCGCTGCTGTGGGGCGTGGTGATGATTTTCCTCTCGATGATTCCGATGCTGGGCGCCTTTATCGTCTGGGTACCGGCGGCCATCTACCTCGCGCTGACGGGGGACTGGGTGAAGGCGATCATACTCGCCGTGTGGGGCGCGCTCGTCATCGGGAGCGTGGACAACTTCCTGCGGCCGAAGCTCGTCGGCGAGCGGACGCGTCTACACGAGCTGCTCGTCTTCTTCTCGGTGCTCGGCGGGCTACAGGTTTTCGGCGTGCTCGGCATCGTGCTGGGGCCGGTGATTGTCGCCATCACCCTCGCGCTCCTCGACGTGCTCCGCCACGCCGACGGCACGGAGCGCGAACCGCCCGAACACGACACGCTCATTGAACAGCAGGCCGAGCTGCGCGCTACACCCCAGGAGTCTTCATAAAGGCTGCCGGGTGCGGCAGTTCCGCTTCCAAAGACCTAAAAAGCAAAGAGCCGCCAGCGTCAAACTGGCGGCTCTTTGAATTTCACGGGAAATGCTGCGTAGAACCTGGTCTTACGCGGCGTTGTTGAAGGTTTCGGCGAAGACACGGCGGCCGTTGAGCGCGTCGTCGATGATCTCGCGGACGGCGGCGACATCCGGGTTAACGTCCATGCGGTCACAGGCGCGCAGGTGGCGGATGATGCCCTCGGTCGCGATGTCCAGAGCGGGCCCGCCCAGTTTCGAGTAGCGGCGCGCCTGGATGTGGTCAATCATCTTCAGCCGTTCTGCCAGCGGAAACTTCTCAGTAGCGATCACTTTTCGTCTGCTCCTTATGTTTTCGGGCCCACGAAAATCCAACTCGGCGGTGGGCTCTGTATTAGTGACAATTTAGATGCATTCGGGAGTTCAAGGGATGCGAATCCGTTGCAATCCCCGAATTTTCACACAATCCAGCCCACCATTTGTAAAGCACCACAACCCTGTAGGGGATAAGGGGGCTAGAAGAAAAACGCATTCTACATTGAAATTATTTGAATTACCAGACTTTTTTTCGATGTGGTCAGACCGGAGAGGGGGGGGTGGCAATCCTCAGGAAAGATTAGTTGCTGGACGGTGTAACTCGTTTTAATTGTGAGGGATGAGTGCAAAAGCCCGGAAGGAGAAAAGAAAAGACGCCGGCGAAGTCGGAAGGCAAAAATATGCCTGCCAAAACCCGTCGGCGGTCTTTTCGTGTATTTGAGAAGTATGACTGGCTCGTCGGACGCCGACTACTTCTTCGGGACGACGGAATCCTTCAAACCCTTGCTGAGACGGAACTTAAGCGCCGTCTTGGCGGGAATCTGGATCGTCTCGCCCGTCTGAGGGTTACGCCCCTCGCGCGCCTTGCGCTCGGAGAGAACGAGCTTACCGAAGCCCGGAAGGACGAACTCGCCGCTCTCCTTGACCTCGTTGGTGGCCAGGTTCGCGAGTTCCTCGAAAAGCTCCTTCACCTGTGCGCGCTTCAGCTCGTATTTTTCGGCGAAGTGGTTAACCACTTCGGACTGTGACATGCGCTTCTTGCCTGCTTTCGTGGCCATTGGGTGGTGCACTGCCTCCTGCGAATTCGGGAAGAAATCAAAAAGCTTGCGTCAGGACATATATCACACGATGCGGCCTCGCGTCTCGGAAAAATGGCCGAAAATGCCATTTTTCTAAAAAATTTTAGCCCCGCGCCCTGACAGGCGCGCCGTTTGACCGGCCGCCGTATGATTCGCAGACTCCGAAACCGCCCGACACGTTTTTACGGCGAATGGTTTTGCCTCCCGGGGGATTCGGGAATAAACTGTCAGTTAACCGGATTCCAAAAACAGTTGGTGGGGAGGGGAAGCCTTGACTCCGATGCGTGAGGGGAGTGTGCAGACCGTTCCGACGCGACCCTTCGAAGGGCAGCGCCCGGGCACCTCGGGCTTGCGGAAGAAGACCCGCGTCTTCATGCAGCCCGGCTATCTAGAGAACTTCGTTCAGTCGGTCTTCGACGCCATCCGCGAGGACGCCCCCGACGGCTTCGGCGCCGAGACGCTCGTCGTCGGGGGCGACGGCCGCTTCTACAACCGCGAGGCTATCCAGACGATTATCCGCATGGCCGCGGCCGAAGGCTTCGGACGTCTGCTCGTCGGGCGCGGCGGCATCCTCTCGACGCCGGCCGTCTCGGCCGTCATCCGGCGCCGGAAGGCCATGGGCGGGCTGGTGCTTTCGGCCAGCCACAACCCCGGCGGCATCGACGAGGACTTCGGCATCAAGTACAACACGCGCAACGGCGGCCCCGCGCCCGAGTCGGTCACCGAACGCGTCTACGCGGCGACGCAGTCCATCGAGCGCTACCTCACCATCGAGCACGAGGACGTTGACCTCGAACGGACGGGGAGCGTCCGGGTTGGGGAGACTGAGGTCGTCGTCATCGACTCGCTCGAAGACTACACGGCGGTGATGGAGGAGCTGTTCGACTTTGAACGTCTGCGTGCTTACTTCGCTTCGGGGCACCGGATGCTCTTCGACGCGATGAGCGCGGTGACCGGCCCGTACGCCACGCAGATCATCGAGGGCCGTCTCGGCGCGCCTTCCGGGACTGTGCTGAACGGGACGCCGCTGCCCGACTTCGGCGGACACCATCCAGACCCGAATCTCGTCCACGCTGCCGAACTCGTCCAGCGCATGAGCGGGCCGGACGCACCCGACCTCGGCGCGGCCTGCGACGGCGACGGCGACCGCAACCTGATTTTAGGGCGCGACTTCTTCGTCACGCCCGGCGACTCTCTGGCCGTCATCGCCGAGCACGCGCGCGACTGCATTCCAGGCTACCGCGAAGGGCTCGCGGGCGTGGCGCGCTCGATGCCGACGAGCATGGCCGCCGACCGCGTGGCCGACGCTCTCGGCATCAAGTGTTACGAGACGCCTACGGGCTGGAAGTTCTTCGGCAATCTTTTAGACGCTGGCCTCGCGACGATGTGCGGCGAGGAGAGCTTCGGCACGGGCTCGAACCACGTGCGCGAGAAGGACGGCTTGTGGGCCGTTCTGTGCTGGCTCTCAATCGTGGCCGTGACGGGGAAGTCGGTCGAGGAGGTCGTGCGCGACCACTGGCGCAGGTTCGGGCGCAGCTACTACCAGCGCCACGACTACGAAGGGCTCGACGCCGCGGCGGCCGCGGAGATGATGTCGGAGGTGAGCGGGAGCCTGAACAATCTCGCCGGGACGCCGCTCGGCGGCAGCCGCGTCGAGCGCGCCGACGAGTTCGCCTACACTGATCCGGTGGACGGCAGCACGACCTCGCGGCAGGGCGTGCGCATCTTCCTCGAAGACGGCTCGCGCGCGGTGCTGCGTCTGTCGGGCACAGGCACGGCGGGCGCGACGCTGCGCATCTACATCGAACGCTACCGCGACGACGCGGGCGCGGGCGACATCGAAGAAGCTCTCGGCTCACTCAGGCAAGGCGTCAGGGAGTTACTCCGCCTGCGGGAACGCTTCGGCACAGACGAGCCGACCGTCGTTACATAGGACTTTAACCGCAAGGGAAGGAATAAAGGAGCGCGAGCATCATGCTCGCGCTCCTTTGCTCGGGCTCCTTCGCTCATACCGTAAGCTGGCGGTGAATCTTTTGTCCCACAATCTTCAAGCAGAGGGCACACAGCCCCGCCGCGCGGCGTAGTATCATCCCCGGTTTATGGAAAGCCATTCTGTGTCGGAAGATGCGCCGACGCTCTTGATGTCTTCGCGCCGGCGTCTGGCGGTGACGCTCGGCGTCATCACGGGGATGTTTCTAGCGGCGCTTGAGGCGACCGTCGTCGGGACGGCGATGCCGACGGTCATCTCGTCGCTCGGCGGGCTGAATCACTACAGTTGGGTCTTCTCGGCCTACCTCATCACCTCGACCATCACCGTCCCGGTCTGGGGCAAGCTCTCCGATTTGTACGGGCGCCGGCTCCTCTTCCAAATCGGCATCGCGGTCTTCCTGCTCGGCTCGGTGCTGTCGGGGATGGCGGGGACGATGACGCAGCTCATCGCGTACCGCGCGGTGCAGGGCTTAGGTGCGGGCGCGCTCGTGCCGCTGGCGATGACCATTATCGGCGACGTGTACACGGTCGAAGAGCGCGCGCGGATGCAGGCGTTCTTCAGCGGCGTGTGGGGGATTTCGAGCGTGGTCGGCCCCATCGTCGGCGGGTTCATCACCGACCAGCTCTCGTGGCGCTGGGTCTTCTACATCAACGTGCCGTTCGGCATCCTCGCGGCCGTCATCATGCAGCTCTCTCTGAAGGAGCCGAAGCGAACGAGGCGGCCGTCCATCGACTACGCGGGCGCGGCGCTGTTGATGGCCTCGATCACGCTCCTGATGCTCGCGCTCGTCGAGGGCGGAGCGACGTTGCGCGAGTTCGCGTCGGCGCGCAACGTCAGTCTGCTGGTTGTCGCGGGGCTGCTGGGCGCACTCTTCATCTACGTCGAGCGTCGAGCACAAGACCCCATCGTGCCGCTCGGGCTGTTCCGCAATCGCGTCGTGACGGTCTCGGTGGTGGCGGGGTTCCTCGCGGGCGTAGCGATGTTCGGCGCCATCTCGTTCGTACCGCTCTTCGCGCAGGGTGCGTTGGGCTCGACGGCGACCGAGGCCGGGTCGCTCCTGACGCCGCTTATGCTGAGCTGGGTCGGGCTCTCGGTCGTCGGCGGGCGGCTGCTGTTGAGGGTCGGCTACAGGCCGACGACTTTGGCGGGGCTCTTACTGTTGACGCTCGGCTTCGCGCTGTTGTCGAGCTACCAGCGCACGACGCCGCGCGTGTGGCTCTACGTCGATCTGGTACTTATCGGGGCGGGCCTGGGTCTGACGATGCTGACGCTGCTCATCGCCGTGCAGCAGTCGGTCGGCCGCGCGCAGTTAGGGATCGCGACCTCGCTCAACCAGTTCTCGCGCTCGATAGGTGGCGCGGTCGGCGTGGCGATCATGGGCGCGGTGCTCTCGGCGGGTCTGGCGTCGCACCTGCAAAGTTACGCGCGGACGAGCGCCGGGACTCTGACGCCGGAGCGCGCGGCGGAACTGGCTTCGAACCCGAACGCACTCATTGAGCCGGAGGCGCGCGCCGCGCTCCCGCCCGAGGTGCTCGACGAGTTACAGGAGGCGATGGCCTCCGCGATCCACAACGTCTTCTGGACGGGTACGGCCCTCGCGTTCCTCGCGTTCCTCGTCGCCCTCCGCCTCCCGCGGCACGGCGACGCCGCTTTCGCCCCGCCCGACGAAGAGGCGTGTTGCGCCGAGACCGGCGAACGCATGGTCATGGCCGAGTTCACCACCCTCGAAGCTGAAGAGGAGCCCGTGGCCTCGAAAGGAAGTTAGCTGTTTGTTGAAGTGAAGAGGGAAGGTAATCGGGGCGGAGGGATTCGAACCCCCGGTCTCTCGGCCCCAAACCGAGCGCGATACCAGACTTCGCTACGCCCCGTAGTCTTAATGTTGAAAAGAACTCGTTGCTTGGCCGTCGGGATTCTAGCAGACTGCGTCGTGCAAGGGTAATGCCTGTTCAGGTGTAACGCTCGCGGAGGTGGCGCGCTGCCTGCTGCAAGGCGCGTGCGCGGTGGCTGAGTGAGTGCTTGACCTGCTGGGGTAGCTCGCCGAAGGTCTGTGCGTGGCCGTCGGGGATGAAGAGGGGATCGTAGCCGAAGCCGCCGGTGCCGCGCGGGGCGTGTGCGATGCGACCTTCGCAGGCACCCTCGAAAGTATGGAGCGTGCCGGCAGAGGGGTCTGCGACGGCGATGACGCAGACGAAGCGAGCGCGCCGCTCCGCGTCGCCCGTCGCGTCAAGCTCGCCGAGCAGTTTCGACATGCGCTCGGCGTAGGTCGCTTCGCGCCCTGCGTAGCGTGCGGAGCGGACACCGGGCGCGCCGCCGAGCGCGTCCACGACGAGGCCCGAGTCGTCCGAGAGCGTCAGCAGGCGTGCGTGCGCGCAGTAGTACTGCGCCTTGATCGTCGCATTCTCTGCGAACGTCTCGCCCGTCTCTTCGGCCTCGTCGATGTCTGGGAATTCGCCGAGCAGGCGCAGGCGGAGAGGAAAGTCGGAGAGGAGCTGTGAAAGCTCCCTGACCTTACCCTCGTTGTTGGTGGCGACCAGAAGCTCCGTGTGTTTGCTCATGGACAGAGTGTCGAAGTTAAAATACTTTGCCGCCCGCGGCTTTCCTGTTTAGAATCGTTCGGGGCTCGGTCGGCCTCTTTCTCCCAAGCTCTCGAAGTCATTTTAGAATCCGCCCGCGCGGTTGGCACGCGCGCTGACGGGGCGCACACGAGTGAAAGAACTGTCCCCGCATTTCACATCAACGGAAGCTCTGCCGCCGGCGCAGGAACTGGCCGTGTGGCTGCGCGCGCTGCGCAGCTTCTTTAACGCGGCCAACCACCCCATGACCGACGTGGAGCGCGCGGCCCTCGGCGAGCGCAGCTTCAAGTGCGAGACGAGCATCATACGCGACACGCTCGTGCGCAGTCTGCAACTGCTCTCGACGCTCGCGCGCAATGGCGGGCCGCCGGGATTCGGCGAAGAGGGCGTCGCGGCGCCGGTGCAGGAGTCACCGCCCGCGGCCGCCGCCCTCGGGCTCGTCGGCGCGAAGGAGTCGCTCGGCGATTTGGGCGAAGTCTTCAAGGACGTGTGCCGTCTGAGTGACGCGCTGCTCGAATCGAGTTCGGTCGGCTTCGCCGCGTGGTCGAGTCTGGGCAGCGTTCTCGAACGCGAACTGGGGCGCTCGGAGGCCGCGGGTCTCATCCTCGCCGCGGGGCAAGCGGCCGCCGCCGCAGAGCTTCAGGAGCAGCTCATCAGCCTCGCGCACGGGCTGACGCCGGAAGACCTCGGCGAAGACCTGCTCGAAATCTTTCATGCCTTCTCGCGCCTGCTCGTGCTGCTGCGCTTCATCGAGGTCTCGCTCAAGGGCGACACACAGCTCAAGCGTCTACTGCCGGTCTTCACGCTCGTACACGAGGAGACGCGCTCTCTGCTCGACTTCATCGAGGGTCGTGCGCTGCGCGTCGAGGGCGTCGCGCGCGGCGCGAGTGAAATACTCGACGGCACGGCCTACGCGGTGCGGATGGAGCTGCGCAAGGCGTTCGAGCACGAGCTGACCGGACTCTGCTCCGTGCGGCAGCCGCCGCAGCTCTTCGCGAAGGTCGAGAACGCGACCGGGCTTCTGCGCGACTGTTACCAGCAATCGGTCGTCGCGCTCGCGCAGAGCTTCGAGCCCGGGCTCGACGGCGGGACGCTCTTCCGCTCGTTCACGACCAAGCTCGAACAGTCGCTCGAACTGCGGCGCGAACTGTGGAAGCTCGTTCTGCTCGTGGCGCGCGCCTCGGCCGACGGGCACGAGCCGCCCGCGAGGCACGTGCTCGAAGCGCTGGACGCCTTCGGCGAGGGCAGTCAGCGCTACCTGATGTACAAGGACTGGGAGGCGCTCGAACGCTTCTCCGAGGAGATCGATTCGGCGCGCGACGCGGGCGAGCTATCGCGCACGCTCCACCGCTTCGAGGCTTACCTCGAAACCCTCTTCGGTCAGGTCAGCATGCGCGCCGTCCTCGCCGACCGCCCCTTCGACCCGAAGGCGCTTAGCTCTTAAACCCGACACAGCTCAACGCGGGGCCGTGCGCGTGACGGCCTCGCCGAAGAGGCCGAAGGCGGAACGCGTCCGCTTCTCGAAGCCGCCGTCGGCGAGGAGCGTCTCGGAGACTGCGTAGCGGTCTATCGCAAGAGCCTTTTCCAGTGTGCCCGCATCGCCGCGCCGCGGGAGGCGCGAGAGGACGGCCCGCACAGACTCGCGCTCGTCCGTGAGCGTCCGCGCGAAGGCCGCGCCGTTTGAAAACCCCATCGTCGCCGTCTTGAGCGGGACGGCGTGGTTCGGGTCATGGTTGTCCAGCATCGCCTGTAAGCAGTGGCGCACGTCTGCCTCAGAGCCCATGATTAAAAAGTCTTCGGCGAACGCAGCCGCGCCGCGCTCTTCGTCCGTCGAGATGAGGAGTTCGGCCGAACCCACGCGCTCGACGCGTGCGCCGCGGCCGAGGTGTGCGAGCGCCTGCGCGCGTAGCGCCGCCGCGTCGCGAACCGCAGCGACGAGCACCTTGTCCTCGCTCGCCGGTTCGAGCCGCGCGGTCGCCACCACCCCGCCGCACGCGCGCAGGAACTCGCGCGGATTCTCGACGCCGTAGGGCTTGACCATTGCTTCGAGCGCGAGCGTGATGATGGTCGCGCGCGAAATGTCGGTCTGCGAAGAGAGCGCAGCGTTCAGCCCGCGCCAGGCGTCCTCGGGATTGCGCAGTTCGTAGAACGTCACCTGATAAGTGTTGCCGGGGAGCACGCGCGTCGCGTCGGGGCCCGGGCGTTCGGACGGCGCGAAGGGGCCTTCCATGCGCCGCGCGACATCCGCGGGCAGAGCGAGGAAGTATCGGTCTTCGAGCATGCCGTCGCTCAGGCGCGCGCTCCAGCCGGCGGCACCGAGCGTCTGGTTGATGAACTGTGGCAGGAAGGTCGCGAGCACGCTCTGGACGTGCGGCTCCTGCGACATGCCGCCGACGAACGCGGGCGCGAAGACCTCGACAGCCTTCGCGGCGCTCCCGCGCGGCGCGTAACCGAAGGCCAGCGCGCCGCCCCCGCCGACGCGCGCGCGCATCTCCTTCAACTGCTCGTCGCCCGCGAGGCTCGGGCGCGAGCCGCGCCGCACGTCGAGACACGCGCGCACGGCCGCCTCGTCGTTGCCGACGATGGCGACGCTCTCGTCCACGGCCGCCACTATCGTCCGCCGCGCCCCATCCTGCTCGACCCAGAGGTAGAAGGGGACTCCGTCAACCTCCTTGCGCTCGAACGACTGCCGCTCGAACGTCCGGCGCGCAAAGTCGCCGACGATCTTCTCGACGGCCGCACGCGCGCGCCAGCCGGGACTGTGAGTCTCTGCGACGAGCGCCGCGCGCGGCGTGAACTTGAGCGTGGTGTCGGACTCTTCGGCGGCCCGAAGGCCGAGCACGGCGACGGCGACCTGTGTGCGCGCGAGGACGACAGCGTCGCTCGGGCCTATACCCGTGAAGGAGAGGAACGCGGACAGACCGCCCGCCCAGCCCGGCCGCACGTCGGCGCCCCCGGCGGGCGCAGACTCGCGCCACGCGCCGGTCGAGGTGAAGGCGTCGATGATCGCCGGCAGGCTGTCGGCCTCTGCGTAGACGATAGAGTCGGCGGGGACGTAGGCGGTCATGTCCACCCTTTGCGGGCGCGTCAGCCATAGCCACGCGAAGGCGAGCACTGCCAGCAGCAGAATGGCGACGAGCGCCCTCCGGACGTTGACCATATGACCCATCGTAACTTTCGCCCCGACAGGGAAGCAAGAATGTAAGCCCCGCGGCTTTGCGTCAAACATCCGCCCGATATGCAAATTAGTTCCGAGAATTTCTGGAAAAGTACCCGAAGCAATCCTGGAATGCCCTTTAAACTAAGAAATATCATGAGTTAAACTAGGCAAAATACTGGTTGACACGGTTTGGCCGTGTGGCTTATAGTCTCTTTGGACGGTGTTTCGCCCACTCTCCGCCCTGTGCGGGACCGAGTCGGCCGAGGCGCCATTGAGAAGTAGCGGCCGGTAGCGGAGGGGGGCGAGCCTACCCGCCGCGCCGCCTTTGAAACTCAACCGAGAAAGGCACACCACGCGCGAGCGTGGGCCGCAAAGCCGACGGGAGTCGAAGAGTTTGTTTCGACTCGGCCGGGTTGCCGAAGGGGAGATTCTTTGAGCCGCAGCGGAGCCACTCCCGAGCCCGCGCCGACGCCCGCGACGCACTCCTGCCTTCGGACGCACACAGCTACAACCAGAGCGTCAGCAGTAAACCCCTCCTCAAACTCCCGCGCGCCCTTCGAGCGCGCCGAGCGAGCCCGCAAGAGATGAAGTCCGACACACCGAACACGCAAGCGCCGCAGACGTGGCGCACGACGCACGCGAGGGTCCTGCGCGCACGCGCGCGCCTCCGCCAACTACACCGACAGCGACAGTCACAGTCTTCGAGGAACGAATAGGCTATGTTCAGAAAGAAACTTGGCAACAAGGGCCTCGTCGGCCTCGACATCGGTTCTAGCTCGGTCAAGGCGGTCGAGCTGGCCGGCAAGCCCGGCGCACTCTCACTCGTCAACCTCGGCTTCGAGGGGCTCCAGCCAGACACGGTCGTCGACGGCCAGATCATGGAGCTGAACGATGTCTCCGGCGTCATCTCGGGCGTCTTCTCGCGGCACCAGTTCAAGACCGACCGCGTGGCCGCCGGCGTCTCCGGCAGCTCGGTCATCGTCAAGAACATCATCGTGCCGCAGATGACGCGCGAGGAGCTTGAGGGCTCTATCGACTGGCACGCCGAGGAGCACATCCCGTTCGAGATTTCGGACGTGAGCCTCGACTATCAGGTCGTCGGCTCCGGCCCCGACTCGCTGCACGTGCTGATGGCCGCCTGCAAGCGCGACTTCGTCGCCAATCTGAAGCAGGCCATCCAGCTCGCGGGCAAGCAGCCGGCCGTCATCGACGTGGACGCCTTCGCGTTGCAGAACTGCTACGAGGTCAACTATCAGCCGGCGGCGAACCTCGTCGTCGCGCTCCTCAACGTCGGCGCCTCGACGATGAACATCAACATCCTGCGCGGGGTGCGCTCGGTGTTTACGCGCGACGTTTCGGTCGGCGGCAACCAGTACACGTCGCTCCTCCAGAAGGAGCTGGGGCTCACCTACGAGCAGGCCGAGGCCGTCAAGCGTGGCGCCGAGGCGCCCGCGAACGTGCAGGCCGAGCAGATCGAGGGTGCGCTGGAGTCGGTCTCGGACATGCTCGCGCTGGAGATTTCGAAGACCTTCGACTTCTACCGCGCGACGGCCGACGACAACGACGGCAGTGTCCAGAAGATTCTGATCTCGGGCGGCGGCTCGAAGCTGCGGGGGCTCACGGAGTTCCTCTCGAACCGCTTCGAGATGCCGGTTGAGCGGCTCGACCCGTTCCGCCAGATCAAGGTGGACGCGCGCCGCTTCGACCCCGAGTACATGCGCGAGGTCGTGCCCGAGATGGCGGTCGCCGTCGGGCTCGCCCTGAGAGGAGTGGATGCCTAAATGATCAAGGTCAACCTTTTAGATTCCGTTACCGAGCGCCATCAGTCGAGCGCCGCGGTCGTCGAGGAGAAGGTCGCCAACCCGGCCGCCCGCTTCTGGACGCTCGGCGCGGCCGTCGGCGTCCTCCTCGGGCTGGCGATGGTCTTCGACTACTACAGCGCGGCGGCCTCGCAGCAGAAGGCGAAGGTCGAGCTGGAGAAGCAGCAGCAGATCGCCGAGCAGATGGCCGCCGTCAACAAGGAGCAGGCTGACCTGGAGAAGAAGCTCCAGGACATCCAGACGCGCATTGATGTCATCAAGCGGCTCCGCAGCTCGCAGCAGGGGCCGGTCTCGCTCCTCTCCGACCTCAACTCGCGCCTGCCCGCCGACCGCGACTTCCGCCTCAACACCATCGAGCAGAAGGGTGGCGAGCTGACCATCGAGGGGCAGTCGCCCAACGAGTACGCGGTCACGCAGTTCGGCCGCAGCCTGGAGTTCTCCGACGGCCTCTTCCTGAACGTGAACCTGGAGGCCGAGCGCAAGAAGGCCGAGGTCAACCCGGCCGACTACACCGCGGCCGACGGCCCCATCGACACGAGCTTCAAGCCCGAAGTCTTCACCTTCAAGATCAAATGCAAGTACGGCCCGAATCAGCCGCCGGCTGACGCGAAGCCTGAGAAGCCCGCCAAGAAGGGCAAGAAGAAGTAGTAGTAGCGGCAGACCGGAAGGAAACGAACGATGCTCAAACTCGATGCCCTCCAAGAGAAACCCTGGTATGTGCAGCTCGCCGCCTTCGGCGGTGTGGCGCTCCTCCTCTACGGCGCCTTCTGGTATCTCGTCACCAGCTCGACGCGCGCCGAGACGCGCGTGGTCGAGACGAAGGTCGAGAGCCTCCGGCGCGCGAATGCCGGCGCCGTCGTCGCCTCGCAGCGCCTCAACGAGTTCAAGGCCAACTACGAGCGCGCCAAGGCCGACTACGAAGACCTGAAGCTGTTGCTGCCCGAGCAGCGCGAGCTGACGATGGTTCTCCAGAACGTGCAGGACCGGGCCAGAGGCCGCCTGACGCTCACGAAGTTCTCGCCGCAGGACGAGGTGCAGCAGGACTTCTACACGGGCAAGCCCGTCCAGGTCGAGGTCACGGGCAACTACAACAGCCTCGGCCAGTTCTTCGCGCAGATGGCCTCCTACCAGCGCATCGTCTCGATCACGGACTTCAAGGTCACGAAGCTCAGGGTCGCCGCCGACGCGAAGGAGACCCAGACCGTCTCAGCCGAGTTCCTCGTCACCGCCTACTACGTCTCGCCCGAGAAGCTTCAGGCGCCGCCGCCGGAGGTCGAGGACAAGAAGGGCAAGGGCAAGAAGAGCAAGAAGGATAAGAAGGCCGAGGCCGCGAAGGCCGAGTCCGCCGAATAAGAGGGTGCGGGTCGTGCGCCGGAGTGCGCGCGCCCCGAGCGAGCCAACGTCGCAGCCGGAACGCAGGAAGAGTTTATGAAGAACAGACACACGCCCAGCGCGCTCAAGGGACTCCTCGCGGCCGCGCTCGTCGCCGCCGCGGCGGCCACGGCGCCCGCGCAGACCGCGAGCAGCACCTACCGCGCCACGCAGCGCGATCCTTTCGCGAAGTTCAAGCCGGCCGTCAAGCGCAAGGTCGAGAAGAAGGTCGCCGCGCCCATCGCCGTCCCGGCCATTCAGGCGCGCATCGAAAACTACAAGGCGCAGAAGCTGGCGGCGATGAACCTCCAGCAGGCGGCGCCGAAGCCGACGACCGCGCTCCTCCTCTCCGAGGTGCAGGTCAAGGGCATCTTCCGTACGCCGCGCGGCTACGCCGCGATGGTCGAGGCGACGCCCATCAAGCTCTCCTACGTCGTCTACCCCGGCGAGCAGTTCTACGACGGGATGCTGGTCGCCATCGAGGAGTCGCGCCTCGTCTTCCGCAAGCAGACGAAGTGGACGGACGGCAAGACCGTGGTTGCCGTCGAGACCAAGCCCCTCGTCCAGCCGACGGCCGCCGACCAGTTGACCGCGCAGCGCGAGCCGCAGACCGCGGCGCCCGCGGCCGAAGAGAAGAAGTCTGAGGTCACCCAGCTCGTCGAGGCGCTCAAGGCACTCGCGGCCGGGGCCTCGCAGCCGCAGGGCGGCTCCGCCCCGGCGCAGCAGGCGCAGCCGAGCGCAGACCCCCAGCCCGCCCAGCCGCAGGGGAAACCCTAAAAGCCCCCAGCGCCCGAACCGACCCGCCCGACCGTCGCCTCGTCCCGCCTGAACTCGAACGGAGGTGAAGAACCTTTCAAGAGGGCCGCGCCCCGCGGCAATTACTTTGACAACATGGCCGTGTGACTCCCGCGTTGTGCGGCGCGCGCTTTAAGGGTCGGCCGAAGGAGGCCAACCCGAACGAGCGTTAGCGCGTGGCGGACGAGTCACGGCGGCGATGGCTCCGAAGGATGAAGAACATGGCACACACCAAAAAATTACCCGCGGCTGCGGCGAGAGGCACGCTCGTCCTCCTGCTCGTCGTCGCGTTGGGCCAACTGGCACTCGGCAGCAGCCCCGTCGGCGCGGCGGCTGCGAAGCCGCCCGTCGCCACCTCCGTGCGCTCGGCCGTCTCCGGCGCGGCCACGCTCATCACCATCGAGGGGACGGCCCCGATGCCTTACGCCGTCAAACGCCCCGACGCGCTCCACGTCGTCGTCGAGCTGCCCGGCGTTGACGGCTCGCAGCTCTCGCCGACTTACGGCGTCTCTTCGCCACTGGTCGAGAGCCTGACCGTTAAGCACACGCTGCGCGAGGGCGAGCCCGTCTCCAGCCTTCAGGTCACTTTGCGCGCGCCCGCGCGCGACCGCTCGCGGCTCGAAGGCAGCCACCTCGTCCTCGAACTCACGGCCGGCGACGCAGCCGCGGCTTCGAGCGCCACCGCCGACCCGGCGCAGACGCGCCCGTCGCCCACCCCGGCCGCCAGCAGCAGCACGGCCCCGCAGACCACGCAGGGCACGCAGTACGGCCAGTCCGGCTTCGTCGGCGAGCCCATCAACCTCAACGTCGTCAACGCCGACATCCGCGACATCCTCAACTACATCACCGAGCAGTACGGCGTGAACTTCGTCGTGGACGCCTCGGTGCGCGGCGTGCCCGTGACGATCAACGTGACGGACGTGCCCTGGAACTTCGCGCTCGACTCGATCCTGAAGGCCAACCGGCTCGGCGTCGAGGTCAACGGCAACATTCTGCGCGTGGCGACGCTCGTCGTGCTCAAGGATGAGGCCAAGATTCGCGCCGATGAAGAGTCGGCGCGCACGGCTTTGCGCGACGCGCAACTGCTTAACCAGCCGCTCTTCACCGAGTTCATCCGGCTCAACTACGCGCGCGCCTCGGGCTCGCTGGCGTCGGCGAGCGCGGGTGCCGACTCGTTCACGGGCGGCGGCGCCTCGGCGGCGGGCGCCGGGTCGGGGGGCGATGCGGGCATCCTCCCCATCATCCAGCGCAGGCTCTCGCGGCGCGGCAGCATCGAGGTGGACTCGCGCAGCAACACGCTCATCGTCACGGACGTGCGCGACAACCTGGAGGCCGTCCGCCGGCTCGTCACGCTCCTCGACCAGCCCGAGCCGCAGGTCGAGATCGAGACGCGCATCGTCGTCGCCAGCCGCAGCTTCAGCCGCGACCTCGGCGTCCAGCTCTCGGCCGCGGTCTTCAACACGCGTCGCGGCGGCGGCGTCACTTTTGAGAACTTCACGAACACCCTCTCCGGTCTCAACCCCGGCGGTCTGCCGGGCGGTCTCGGCAACACGCCCCCGGCCTCGCCCGGCCTCGGCGCGGACAGCCCGACGACGGTCATCGGCCTGACGACCGGCATCTTCGGCACGGCGCAGATCGGCGCGCTCATCACGGCCGCCGAGGGCAGGGGACAGGCCAAAGTGGTCGCGACCCCGCGCGTCACCGCGCTCAACAACCGCTCGGCGCAGATCGAGAGCGGCACGCAGATTCCCGTCGTCACCCCGCAGTCCGGCGCGGGCGGCGGCACGTCCGTCTTCACCACCACCTTCGTCTCCGTTCCGCTGCGTCTCTCCATCACGCCGCAGATCACCGACGCCGGCACCGTCATCCTGCGCGTGACGATGGAGAACAACACGGTCAACGACATCGTCAACGCGCTCGGTACGCCCGGCATCAACACCCAGCGGATGCAGACCGAAGTGCTCGTGCCCGATGGCGGGACGACCGTCGTGGGCGGCGTTCTCAACGACCGCGAGACCGACACGCAGACGCGGACGCCGGGACTCTCCAGCCTGCCCGTTATCGGCAACCTCTTCAAGCGCAAGGCCATCTCGCGCAACACTGACGAGATACTCTTCTTCATCACGCCGCGCATCTACCGGCCGGACTACCAGGGGCGCCGCATCGACACGGAGCCCGCGACGACCACGCGCTCGGTGACGCTGCCGCAGCCCGTCCCGATGGGCAACCCCGAGACGAACACGCCCGCCACGTCCGTCCCCGCCGGCCCCAACTCGCAGCAGTCGTCGCCCGTGCCTTCGCTCACACAGCCCGTCTACGGCCCGGCCACGCCGAGCCCGACGACGACGACAACGAGCGAGCCGCAGACGACCACGCCGCCCCGCCAGTAAAGGAGGACCCCGCAGAGATGTTCAAGCAGGCACTCACAGAGATAGTCGAACGCACCGAGGGCGCAACCGGCGCGCTCATCATGGGCATGGACGGCATCGCGGTCGAGCGGGTGCTCCTGCCCGAGGGCAGCGACGGGAACATGGACGTGGCAGCGGCCGAGGTCACCTCGCTCGTCCGCAGCGCCATACGCGCCGGCACCAACACCGGTTTAGGCGCGCCGCAGGAGCTGTTCGTCAACTTCGAGGGCGCGCGCATCCTGGCGCGCCTCTTCTCCGCCGAGTACTTCGTCGTCCTCGCCATGAAGCCCGACGGCAACCTCGGCCGCGGCCGCTACGAACTGCGCAAAGCAGAACTGAGGCTGGCACGCGAGTTCGCTTTATAGACGAGTAGACAGTAGCCAGTAGCCAGTAGAAACACAGGCGGCGCGTCTCGGTTTATAACCGAGACGCGCCGCCCGTGTTTTCTTAATGACTGCTGGCTACTGTCTACTTCCCATCAACACTGCGGCACCTTTACCGAATTTATTCCGCGCAGGAGCACTCGCTGGCGGCGCTGGACGCGGCGGGGATTTTTCTGCGGGTTGAAGATGTTGAGCGGGGAGGGAATCATCGCGGCGAGGTAGGCCGCCTCCTGCGGCGTGAGGTTGGCGGCGGGTTTGCGGAAGTAGGTCTGCGCCGCGGCCTCCGCTCCGTAGATGCCGTCGCCCCACTCGATGACGTTGAGGTAGATTTCAAGTATCCGGCACTTCGAGAGCGAGCGTTCGAGGAAGTAGGTGATGGCCGCCTCCTTCACCTTGCGCGCGGCCGTGCGCTCCGAAGAGAGGTAGAGGTTCTTGGCCAACTGCTGCGAGACGGTCGAGCCGCCGCGCCGGAACTTGCTGAGGTCTGGAATCCAGTCCGAGGGGTCGTTGTCGCCCTCCTGCTTGGCCTCCTTCTCGGTCTCCTTCTGCCCCGCCTCCCAAGCCTTCTGGATGGCCTCGTAGTCGAAGCCGTTGTGCGCGACGAAGTTGGTGTCCTCGCCCGCGAGCACCGCGCGCTGGAGGTTGAGCGAGATGCGCGAGAGCGGCACCCACTGCTGCACGCGCCGCGGCTCGCGCCCCGCCTCGCGCGCCTCCTTGAGCCGCGTCTCGATCATGCTCGTCGTCTTCGGGTTCTCCGTCTGGAGGTCTGAGACGCGTGGGAACGTGAAGACCTCGTAGACGACGAAGATGGTAAAGAGCGCGAGCAGGACGAGCGCGCCGGTCTTAAAAACTTTCCAGATGAGTCTCATGCGGGAGCGGATTATAAGTTGTCGGGTGCCGGATTGAAAATTGCTTTGGCGGCGCGGATGGTGTTGCAGTGTATCTCGACCGTGTCGTTGATGTCCGAGGCGTAGCCGCCCGACATGACGGTGGCGACCGCGACGCCGCGGCTTCGGCACTCGCGCAGAACCATCTCGTCGCGCGCGCGCAGGCCCGCGACGGTGAGCGCGAGGCGGCCGAGCTTGTCGCCCGCGTAAGGGTCTGCGCCGCCGAGGTAGAAGACGAGGTCGGGCTCGTACGCGAAGACTCGGGGCAGGTGACGCGCGAGCGTCGCGAGGTACTCTTCGTCGGCGGTGCCGTCGGGCAACTCCACGTCGAGCGTCGAGCGCAGCTTGAAGAGCGGGTAGTTCTTCGCGCCGTGCATCGAGAAGGTGAAGACCGCAGGGTCTTCTGCAAAGATGTGCGCCGTCCCGTTGCCCTGATGTACGTCGAGGTCGATGATGGCGAACCGCCGGGCCCGGCCGTCACGTCGCAGCACGTGGACGGCGACGGCCACGTCGTTGAGCACGCAGAAGCCTTCGCCGCGGTCGGGGAAGGCATGGTGCGTCCCGCCCGCGAGGTTCGCCCCGATTCCTTCGTCGAGCGCGAACCGCGCCGCCGCGCACGTCCCCGCCGTCGCGAGGAACGAGCGCCGCACGAGCGCCTTCGACCACGGCAGCCCCAGCCGCCTGATCTCCCTCTGCGTCAGAGAGCCCGCGCGCAGGCGCGTCACGTAGTCGTCCGTGTGTACCAGCAAAACGTCGGCGACCGGCGCCTCGCGCGGCTCATAAATCTCGGCGGGCGCGAGCGTCCCCTCGGCGACCAGACGGTCGCGCACCAGCTCGAACTTGCGGATGGGAAAGACGTGCCCCTCGCCGATGTCGGCGTAGTAACGCGGCGTGTAGCAGACGTGCATAAGGGTGCTATCTGCGGCGAGGATAGCACACGCGATTGCGGTCGCACGAGCGCGCCGCTTCAGGCCGGGCCGGGCGTTGAATGCGAATGCGGAGGAGACGATTGCCAAACCACCTCATACTACCACTCCTATAGATGAGCTTAGTTTCACCGCAGTCACAAACCGTCCCACCGACCTCTCCCACGGAGACTTTCTCCACGGCTGCACCGCCCCTCGTCGGGTTCAGAGGGCAGCCGGTGACGACGACCTCCGTGGAGTTGACTGCGAAGCACGCGGCGGGCGGCGCCTCTCGACCGGTCGATATTTAGCCGCCGCGACGTACATCAGACCGGCGAGCACCATGAGGATGACTCCCGCGCCGATTATAAGGCCACGAGATGAGGCTCCTCTCATCGGCGGCGCCGTTAACGGTGTCTGTATGTGAGGGGGCGTTTTCGGCGGACATAAGGGGGACTGTGGTAAAACCGGTCAAGAGGTGCGGGAAGACTGAGTTAGCACGCGAGGAAGCAGGCACATTGTATGGAATGAAACGGTGGGCGTAAAGAAAAATTATGAACGCGCGTGTCCAACAGACTGCCGGCGCGGGAGGGCGGCGCTTAGCGCTTGCGCTGGCGCGGGTCGAGGTACTCGCGCAGGCCGTCGCCGAGGAAGTTGAAGGCGAGGACGGTGAGCGCGATGGCGAGCCCGGGCGCAAGCATCGCGTGCGGCGCGCGGCTGAGCGTGGCGAGGTCGCGCGCCTCTTCGAGCATCACGCCCCACGAAGGCGCGGGCGGCGGCACGCCTAATCCGAGGAACGAGAGCGAAGCCTCCGACAAAACCGCGCCGGCCATGCCGAGGCTCGCCTGCACGATGAGCGGCTGCACCGCGTTCGGCAGCACGTGGAAGAGCAGGATACGCCAGTCGCGCGCGCCCAAAGCGCGGGCCGCTTGCACGAAGTCGTACTCGCGCACCTTCAAGACCTGCCCGCGCATCACGCGCGCGTACCCGACCCAGCCGATGATGCACAGCGCGAAGATGAGCTTGTTCAACCCCTGGCCGAGGAACGCCACAATCGCGATGGCGAGCAGCAGACCGGGGAAGGCGAGGAAGACGTTCAGGACGTAGCCCGACACGATGCGGTCGATCCAGCCGCCGTAGTAGCCAGCGAGCGCCCCGATGAGTGTCCCCACCGCGGCCGACACGCCGACCACCACCAGCCCCACCTGCAAAGAGATGCGTGCCCCGAACACGACGCGCGAGAAGACATCGCGCCCCGTCGCGTCCGTCCCCAGCCAGTGCTCGGCCGAAGGCCCCTTGTAACGCGCCAGCAGGTCGGGCACACCCACGTCATGCGTCGCAATCCACGGCGCGAACAGCGCCACCAGCACCAGCAGCACGATGAAGACGAGTCCGAAGATGGCGAGCCGGTTCATGAGACTCTGATCCTCGGGTCGAGCCGACGGTAGAGCAGGTCGGTCAGCGTGTTGGCCAGAATGTACGTGACGCTGATGACGAGGACGCAGCCCTGCACCAGACGGTAGTCGCGCTTGTTGATGCCCTCTTCAACAAGGAGAAGGCCGATACCGGGCCAGTTGAAAATCTTCTCGGTGATGATGGCGCCGGCCAGCAGCACGCCGAGCTGTAGGCCCAACACGGTGACGACCGGGATGAGGCCGTTCTTCAGGACGTGTTTGTAGACGACCGTGCGCTCGCCGAGACCCTTCGCGCGCGCCGTACGGACGTAGTCCTCGCCCATCTCCTCGATAACGGAGGAGCGCACCATGCGCGTCAAAAGCGCCGAGAGCGCCGCGCCGAGCGTGACCGCCGGCAGGATGATGCTCGACCAGCCAAAGCGCCCCGAAGGGTCGAGCCAGCCGAGCCACACGGCGAAGACGTAGATGAGCAGCGGCCCCACGACGAAGCTCGGAAGACTGATGCCGACGAGCGCGATGACCGAGAGCGCGTTGTCGAGCAGGTTCCCGCGGTTCGTCCCCGCTACGACCCCGAGCGGCACCGCGATGGAGACGGCGACGAGCAGCGCCGCCAGCGCGAGCTGAATCGTCGCGCCGTAGCGCGAGAGAATCAGCTCGCGCACGGGCCGGTCGGTGCGAAACGAGTTGCCCATGTCGCCGCGCAGGATGCCGCGCCAGTAATCGACATAGCGGTTGTCGGCGCCGTTCCACTTGAACTGACGTGGGCCGTCCTCCTCCTCCGCGGTGTAAGAGAAAAAGAACGCCGGGCGGTCGAGGCCGTGCTTCTCTCGGAACTGCGCAAGCGCCTCGGGCGTCGCCGAGTCGCCGAGGATGGCGGTCGCCGGGTCGCCCGGCACCAGCTCGATCAGAATCGTCACCAGACTCACGACCGTCCACACGACGAGCAGCAGGATGAGCAGACGGCGCGCGATGTCGAGCAGCTTGCGCTTCATCAAAATTAACTTAGGAGTGGATTCGGATTTCGGATTGCGGTGAGATGATAGCAAATAAACCTAGCCCGACGAACTCAAATCCTCGACGGCGGCCCCGACAACCACCAAAGAGGCAGAGTTCGCCGGGCTAGTTTAGTGGCTGCGACAATGCGAGGCGCAGCCAAGCCCTCAAACTTTATCCAGCGCGGGCGCCCGTGTGCAGCGCGGCGATCCCGCCCGTCAGATTCTTATAAACGACCCCTTCAAAACCCTCCTCGCGCATCAGCTCGGCCAGACGCTTCTGGTCTGGGAATCGCGTCACGGAGTCGGGCAAGTATTCATACGCCCCGCGCGAGCCGCTCACCCAGCCGCCGATGCGGGGCAGCACGCGCGTGAAGTAGAAACGGAACAGCGCGCGGAAGCCCGGCACGACGGGGGTCGAAAATTCGAGGACTGCCAGACGGCCCCCCGGCCGCAAAACTCTACGCAGCTCGCGCAAGCCCTCCGGCACGCCCGCAAGGTTCCGCAGGCCGAAGGCGATGGTGACGGCGTCGAACGTCCCGTCTGCGAAAGGGAGGCTCAGCGCGTCGCCCTCGACGAAAGGAACCGCGCGGGAGTCTGCGTCGGCCTTACGCCGCGCGACCTCAAGCATGGGGCGGCAGAAGTCGAGTCCGACAACTTGCCCCGCGCCCGCGTCCGCGAGCACGAACGAGAGGTCGCCTGTCCCACAGGCAACATCGAGGACGCGCGCCTCGCCGTTGAGCGAAGAGCTTAAACTGCGCGCGACCTCGCGCCGCCAACGTTTGTCAACGTTCCCCGAGAGCAGGTGATTCAGAAGGTCATAGCGGCCGGCAATCCCGGCAAACATCGCCCGCACGCGCCGCGCGTGCTCGGCCTTCGAATCAATTGTCTCAGAGGAATTACGCAACTAGGTTAAGTGAAGGCGGCGGCCCGTTGGTTGCAGTTAACTTGCAGTTTCTTTGCGAGTTCGGGGCGATTGGTACGGCCCCTCTACGGCCGTTTCAGTTGGAGCGTCGGCTGTTGCGGCTTGGGCGTGGGCTGCGTCTGAGGCGGTTTGGCGGCCGACTCGCCGAAGACCTCGACGGCGCCGACGCGCGCCAGCTCAACTTTGAGCTGCGCGGCGTCGCCGAGCGCGACCGTGGCGACGGGCGTGTGCAGGAAGAGGCGCGCGGCGACGCGCTGTGCCTCGCCCGTCGAGAGCGACTGCGTCGCACGCGCGAGAGCCTGCGCGTTCACGGCCCCGTTCTTATACGTGTGCTCGTCGAGCCAGGCGTTGGCCGCGGCCTCGTCGCCCGAAGCGTTGGCGCCGAGCGCGGCCACGGCCGTCTGCTTCGCCGCGTCAAGCTCTACGGCTGTCGGCGCGTTGGTCGAAAGGTCACTGAAAACCTTGCGCGCGGCTGCGAGCGCCTGCGCGGCCTCGGCCGGCGTCTTGAGCGTCGCGCCCATGCGGAAGATGCCGTTCTCGCGATACGAATTATGTCGAGCGTAGGCCGCGCGCTCCTTCAGCTCGGGCATCGCGGCGAGCCAGCGCTCGCGCGCGACCGCGGCGACGACCTGCGCGGCCGGCGAGTCGATGTCCGTGCGCGCGAAGCCGCGCAGCGCGAGCCGCAGCTCGACCGCGGCAGAGCCCTCGCGGTTGACGACCAGCGTGCGCTCGTCGGGCGGGTCTGGAAGTTTGAAGGTGGCGGGGACGGCGCGGTCGCTCTTGCGCCAGGCGCCGAAGGACTCGCGCATCGAGCGCATCACGCGCTTCGGCTCGAAGCCGCCGACGATGACGAGGCTCGTGTTGTCCGGGTTCAGAAAACGCTCGCGCAGGAGCAGAAGGTCTGCGCGCTCGGCGCGTGCGAGCGAGTCGGGCGTGCCCGCCGCGACACGGCCGTAAGGATACGTGCCGAAGAGTCGCGCGGCGGCAGCGCGGTCGGCCGCCTCGGCCGCGGGGGCTTGCGTCTCGCGCAGAGACTTGAGGCGGGCCGCGCGGACGCGCTCGAAGACCTCGGGCGTGAGCTGCGGGTTGATGACGGCGTTGCGCGCGAGTTCGAGCAGGCGGTCGAAGTCTGTGGCGCGCCCGGCCAGTGTGATGTCGATGGTGTCGTAGCCGAGCGCGACCTCGATGCGCCCGTCCAACTCCTCCGTGACGTAGTCGCGCGTCTGCTGGTCGAACATGGTGTCAACCAGGGTCGCCATCAAGCCCTCTTTGCCGGCGAGGTCGAAGGCGGCGCCGCTGTGGACGCGCAGCCTGAGGAGCACGTTCTGGTCGGCCGGTCGGCTCCAGAGCAGAATTCTCATCCCGTTCAGGAGCTGTTCGCGGCGCGGCTCCGGGTTAGATTGTGCCGGCGCGGCGGCCCATGCGGAGCAGAGCAGGACGAGTGCGGTCAGGGCTCGCAGCCGCCCCGGGCGCCGGCCGCTGTTCGGACTCTTTGGGGTTTTCATAACTTTATAGCGACGTGGACGGGCAAATAGTACGGCAACGGAGAGCATTTCCCGCAAATCTTAGATGCAGGCGCCTGAGGCGTCAAATGCCTTGAGGTGATGTCTTTTTTCCGTCCGGCGCGGCATCGGATGGCAGCGATTCCGGCGGGCGGGGCATCAAAAGCTGTTCAGAGAGCACCTTGCGGACGACCCGCCCGCACGCACGCCGCACGCAAGGCTCCGCTCCGGGGCTTGAATGGTTGGGAAAAAGTTTGTAACTTGGGTACAGCACGGGCTACCTTTTCCCCGCGTGGTTCGACGGGAGGTTCCTTAGAAAATGAAACAGTGTCCTACGTGCCAAGAGGAGTTCGCCGATAAGTTCGGTTTCTGCCCGGTGGACGGTACGCCCCTGGGCGCCCCCGGCGAGGCTCCTGCGGCCCCCCAGGCGTCGGACGAGTCGGTCGCCACAGAGGCTGCGCCGGCCGCCTATTCGACCTCCTCCGTGGAGGCGGGCGGCGGCGTCGATCCGGAAATCACTGCGGCGGCCGGCGGGGGCATCCCGCCCTCCGGGAACGGCCGCGATGATCTGTATCACCTGACTATGCTCGAAGACGAGGGGCTGACGCGCCGCCTCGTCAAAGAGCTGAAGGCCGTCGGGCACGACGCGGAGCTGACGTGGCCCGAGTTCAAGCGCGACCCCGCGGGCTTCAGCAGGAGACTGCTCGTCGCGTACGGCGGGGCGGCCCAGAAGTTCGTCAAACAGGACAACACAGTCCCGGCCCTCGTCGCTCCCTTCATCGTCGCCATCATCGTGGCCGGCGTGTGGGCGGGCATCGTCTTCCGCTGTAACTTTATGCGCCTCGTCGGGAGGCAGTGCGTCGAGACGGTCGCGGTGAACCCGTACGAGAACCTTGAGCTGGTCGGCTACGTCGAGAACGAGATTCCGAAGGAGCAGCCGACGCCGGACAAGGGCCCTGCGGGCACGAACGAAGGGAAGGGCGGCGGCTCGAAGCCGAAGTATGAGAAGCCTGCGGGCGGCGGCGGCGGTGGCCGTCAGGAGCAGGCGCCGGCCTCTGCGGGCAAGTTGCCGACGGCGCAGTTGGAGGTGCCGCCGATTTTGACGGCGAACCCGAAGCCGCCTCCACCGAACCCGCACCTGCCGACGCCGGTGACGATGCAGGTCGACCCGATGCTCGTCAAGGTTGACCCGCGCGACATCCCTTACGGCCTGCCCGGTTCGACGGCGACGACGCCCTCTTCCGGCCCCGGCCGCGGCGGCGGCATGGGCGACGGCTCGGGCGGCGGGATGGGGACGGGCGAGGGGACGGGGCTCGGCCCCGGGCGCGGCGGCAACACGGGCGGCGGCGACCGTAACGACGGCGGCGGCGGCCCCGGTGGCGGCGGTGGTGGCGGCGTCGATTACACGCGCCCCTTCAAGCAGAACGAGGTGACGCGCAAGGCGGTCATCACCTTCAAGCCAGAGCCCGGCTTTACCGAGGAGGCGCGTAAGAACAACGTGACCGGCGTCGTCAGGCTCCGCGCGGTTCTTCACGCTTCGGGCGGCATCCAGGGCATCAGCGTCGTCAAGGGTCTGCCCGACGGCCTGACCGAGAAGGCCATGCAGGCTGCACGCCAGATACGCTTCACCCCGGCCGAGAAGGACGGACGCTCCGTCTCGCAGTACGTGGTGCTGGAATACAACTTCAACATCTACTGATGTGAGTAGACAGTAGAAAGAGAACGCGGCGCGCTCGGTCAAAGGCTGAGACGCGCCGCTTCTTTCTACTGTCTACTGCTATACTTCCCGCGAAAGTCTCAATCTTAAATGAAGGAGTCCGAGATGGCCGAAGCGTCCCAGAGGGCGGTAAAGGTCGTCTGTGTGGCGAGCCACTTCAAGGGCGCCGACTTCCTGCGCGAGTGCAAGCGGCAGGGGGCGCGCGTCGAGCTGCTCACGCGCGAGCGCACGAGGCGCGAGCCCTGGCCGCACGACTCGCTCGACGCCGTCCTTTACCTGCCGGACGACGCGGGCGCCGAACTGGTCATCCACGCGGCCGCGCACCTCGCGCGCGAGCAGAAGATGGACGCGCTCGTCGCGCTCGAAGAGTTCGACGTGGTCACGACGGCGCTCGCACGCGAGCACCTGCGCCTGCCGGGTTTCGACAGCGCGCGCGCGCGCCTCTTCCGCGACAAGCTCGCCATGCGACAGCGAGCGCGCGACGCGGGGCTGCGTGTCCCAGACTTCGTGCCGCTCTTCAACTATCAGGAGGTCGGCGAGTACATGGAGCGCGTGCCGCCGCCGTGGGTGGTCAAGCCACGCTCGGACGTTTCATCCTCCGGCATCCGCCGGGTCGAAGAGTCGGAGCATGTCTGGCGCGCCATCGAAGCGCTCGACGCGCGCGAGGCTTTGCAGGATAAGTCCTCCTACTACCTGCTTGAGAAGTTCGTCCGTGGTGAGGTCTTTCACGTCGATTCGGTTCTGGAGGAGGGCGAAGTCATCTTCTCCGGCGCGAGCCGCTACGGGCGCCCGCCGCTCGACGTGGCGCAGGGCGGCGGCGTCTTCTCGACCCACACGCTCGATTACGACTCGCAGGAATATAAAGAGTTGACGCGGCTCAACGATGAGCTGCTCGGCGCGCTCGGACTCGAAAACGGAGCGGCCCACGCCGAGTTCATCAGGGGCGCGGAGGACGGCGAGTTCTACTTCCTCGAAGTGGCCGCGCGCGTCGGCGGCGCTTTCATCGCGGAGACTCTGGAGGCCGCGACCGGCCACAACCTCTGGCGCGAGTGGGCGCGCGTCGAGGTGGCGCACGCGCGCGGCGAGCGCGTCGGTCGTCTTGAGCCGCGACGCGAGTACGGCGGCATCGCGCTCTCGCTCGCGCGCCAGGAACGACCCGACACCTCTGCGTACGACGACCCCGAAGTCGTCTTCCGCGTGGACAAGCCGCACCACGTCGGCCTCGTCGTACGCTCCTCCGACCTCGCGCGCGTGCGTCAGCTTCTCGACGACTACTCGGCGCGCTTCGCCCGAGACTTCAGCGCCACCGTCCCGCCGCCCGAGCGCCGCGGGGTGAATCTGTAGGAAATGATGAATGATGAAGGCGGAATGATGAGTTAAAGAGGGTTCTTAATTCATCATTCCGCCTTCATCATTCATCATTTTTATTCCGGAGGAGATGGAATGAGTCAGCCTCGTATCGCACCTTACGGTTCCTGGAAGTCGCCGGTCACGTCCGACCTCATCGTGTCGGCGACGGTCGGGCTCGGGCAGATCGTGCTCGACGGCGCGGACACTTACTGGATCGAGATGCGGCCGTCGGAGGGAGGGCGCAACTGCATCGTGCGCCAGACGCCGGACGGCACGGTCTCGGACGTGACGCCGCAGGGCTTCAACGCGCGCACGCGCGTGCATGAGTACGGCGGCGGCGACTTCGCCGTCCGCGACGGCGCGGTCTACTTCACAAACTTCGCCGACCAACGCGTCTACCGTCAGCGGACGGAGACCTCGCCGCAAGCCTTAACGCCCGAGGGTAAGTTTCGCTACAGCGACTTTGTCGTGGGCGCCCCGCGCGGCCGCCGCTACGCCGTGCGCGAAGACCACACGGAGGAGGGGGCCGAGGCTGTTAACACCATCGTCCTGCTCGGTGCGGAGGGCGCCGAGGGTGAGGACGGCGGGCGGGTCATCGTTTCGGGAAACGACTTCTACTCGACGCCGCGTCTGAGTCCGGACGGAACGCGCCTCGCGTGGCTCACCTGGCACCACCCGAACCTGCCGTGGGACGGCAGCGAGGTGTGGGTGGGCGAGCTGAACGCCGACGGCACGCTGGGCGAGTCGCGCCGCGTGGCGGGCGGGGCGGAAGAGTCGATCTTCCAGCCGGAGTGGTCGCCGGCGGGCACGCTCTACTTCGTCTCCGACCGGAACAACTGGTGGAACATCTACCGGCTGAATGAGGACGGTGAGACGGAGTCCGTCTTCGAGGCAGAGGCCGAGTTCGGGTTGCCGCAGTGGCTCTTCGCCATGTCCACGTACGCCTTCGCCTCGGACGAGCTGATCGTCTGCGCCTACGCGCGGCGCGGCGACTGGAGTCTCGGCCTCCTCGACACGCGCCGCAAGTCTCTGGAGCAAGTCGAGCTGCCTTACACAGACATTACGTACGTTCGCGCCGACCACCTGCGTGCGGTCTTCCGCGCCGGCTCTCCGACCGAGCGCGCGGCCTTCGTCGAGCTTGACCTGGAGACGCGCGGGACGACCGTCCTCCGACGTGCGAGCGAGGTCGTCATAGAACCTGCGTACTTATCGACTGCGCGCGCCGTCGAGTTCCCGACCGAGGGCGGACGCACGGCACATGCCTTCTACTACCCGCCGCGCAACCCGGACTTCGCCGCGCCCGAGGGCGAGCGCCCGCCGCTCCTCGTCAAGTGCCACGGCGGCCCGACCTCTGCGGCCTCCTCGACCCTGCGGCTGGAGACGCAGTACTGGACGAGCCGCGGCATCGCCGTCCTCGACGTGAACTACGGCGGGAGTACGGGCTACGGGCGCGAGTACCGGCAACGGCTGAACGGCGAGTGGGGAGTGGTGGACGTGGACGACTGCGTCAACGGCGCGAAGTACCTGATCGAGCAGGGCGAGGTTGACCCGGCGCGCTGCGTCATCACGGGCGGGAGCGCGGGCGGCTACACGACCCTCAACGCGCTCACCTTCCGCGACACGTTCCGCGCGGGCGCGAGCCACTACGGCGTGAGCGACCTAAAGGGCTTGGTCAGCGATACGCACAAGTTCGAGTCGCGCTACCTCGAAGGGCTCATCGGCCCCTACCCGGAGCGCAAAGACCTCTACTACGAGCGCTCGTCCATCAACTTCACTGACCAGCTCTCGTGCCCGGTCATCTTCTTCCAGGGGCTCGAAGACAAGATCGTGCCGCCGAATCAGGCCGAGCTGATGGTCGAAGCTTTAAGAAAGAAGAGACTGCCCGTCGCCTACGTCGCCTTCGAGGGCGAGCAGCACGGCTTCCGCAAGGCCGAGAACATCAAGCGCGCGCTCGACGGCGAACTCTACTTCTACTCCCGCGTCTTCGACTTCCCGCTGGCGGACGCGGTCGAGCCGGTCGAGATCGAGAACCTGTAAGATTGTCAAAACGAAGAGAGCGGCGAGTGTCTTATGTGACACTCGCCGCTCTCTTCGTTTACCTTCGGTCGGTTTTAGCTGCGGGGGCGCATCGGGCGCGACTTGCGCTTGTTGCGCTTGCGCGCGAGGGCCGACTTGAGCTTGGCCTTCTGGCCGCGAGACATGAAGAAGGCGTGCTTCTTCGCGTCCTTGATGATCTCCTCGGACATCACCTTACGCTTGAAGCGGCGCAGCGCGCTCTCGATGGACTCGCCCTGATTGACGACGACTGTTGCCATAACATCTCTCCGTTCAAAAACTGTTGAAACACGCGCCCGGCGACAGTGCGCCCGGCGAACCCTTACGACTCTGTACCTGTTTGTTTCTTAAACTCTATCGGTTAAATCTAGCAACACCCGCCTCTCGGTCGCGAATAGCGACGACAAAAGCAACGGCTATTCTGCCTGCCGAAACACTTTCTGGCAAGCGGCCAGACGACACGTTAAGACCCTTTGACGGTGGGGTCGGTGATGACGACGAAGTCGCCGAGGCAGCCCTGAGTCGCGGCGTCGAAGTTGGGGAAGGTGTCGGCGGGGATGATGGTGACGACGACGGCGCGCGACTTTGAGCGGTAGCGTGCGAGTTGTTCGGGGACGCCCAGGCGCTCCTCGCTGTGGAAGGTGCCGTTGACCTGCACGACCAGCGGGTCGCGCCCGCGCTTGAGGTACTCAGAGATGGCGTAGGCCATCGAGGCGTCGCGCAGCGTCTGCGCTTCGAGCAGGTGGAGGCCGCCATGCGCGCCCGCCTGCGCCGCCGCGCCGCCGCCCATGAAGCGGTTGAACTTTGCCGCGTAGCCTTCCGACGCCGCGGGGAAGGGCAGCGGCGGCAGCCAAGACTTCAAGGCGACCTGCGGGAGCGACCTCAAAGAGTCCGGCCCCTCGCTCGACACGCGCGAGACGTAGCGCGCGGGCGCGTTGGCCGCGATGACGGGCAGTTGGTGCGCGCGCGCGTACTCGACGAGCGGCTTGTAGTCCGTCTCGTAGTTCCTCCACGGCCGGCTGCTCAGAAGGAAGTGGCGCTCCGTGATGAGCCCCGCGAGGTACTCGTCCAGAATTGTCTGCACGTCGCGCTCGAACATCTCAAGCGAGAGCGCGACGGCCCGCTTACGAGGCGTGGAGGATCCGTAAGCTTCGTCTGTCCGGCGCAGCAACTCCGCCTCCAACAGGTGCGCGACCGGGTTGTCGTGCGTCTCGCCAACGAAGAGCACGTCGGCGCGTTCGAGCGAGTCGATAATTGTCTGAAGCGTGACGGCTTGGCCCTTCGCGTCGAAGGCGCGGTAGTGCGGCGCGGGCGCCTGCGCCCCTGCGGCGAGTTGTGCCGCGAGCGTGGTGAAAAAGTAGTATGCTCCCGAGGCGTCGCACTCCGTACTTCTTCATGTTTGACCTTTTAGCACGCCGCCCCGCGGGGCGGCAAAGACCGCCGCCTCGGCCGAGACGACGACGGCGGTCAAACGAGCCTGAGGAGGGAATCGCTTTGGAAATTTACGTCAGCACGGACGTGGAGACGGACGGGCCGATCCCCGGCGTCTACTCGATGCTGAGCATCGGGTCGGCGGCCTACCTGCCGGACAAGACGCTCCACGGCGGCTTCACCGTGAACTTGGAGACGCTGCCCGGCGCGTCGCAGCATCCCGACACGATGAAGTGGTGGAAGACGCAGCCCGAGGCGTGGGCCGCGTGCCGCCAGGACGTGCAGCCGCCCGAGGAAGCGATGCGCCGCTACCTCGACTGGCTGAAACAGCTTCCGGGCGAGCCGGTCTTCGTCGCCTACCCGGCGGCCTTCGACTTCATGTTCGTCTGCTGGTACCTCAACCGCTTCACGGGCGAGAACCCCTTCGGCTGGCACGCCCTCGACATCAAGTCCTTCGCGATGGTGCTCACGGGGCGCGACTTTCTCAGCACGGTCAAGCGCAACATGCCGCGCGAATGGTTCGACGACCTGCCCTACACGCACAAGGCGCTCGACGACGCCATCTCGCAGGGCGCGCTCTTCTGCAACATGCTCGCCGAGCACAAGCGTCGTCTGAAGGCGGGCGGCTGAGCGCGCGGCGCGGCGCTCTCGGAAAAAGTTCGTTGACAGCGGCGCCGCGCGTCTCTATCTTCTCCGCATCAGCCCGGCGCCGGAGGCTAATCATGAGAACACTTCTGCTCCTGCCGCTCCTGTTAACGACCGTCAACCCATTTCAGAACAGCCCCGGCGACGGCGCGCCCGTCACGGTCGTCAGCGCGAGGTGGACGAAGACCCGGCAGAAGGTCGAGCACCCGGACACGCAGGGGCCGGCCCCCGCGCCGGCCATGATCCCGGCCAATAAGATCAACGAGCGCAACCGCCGCCTCAACGGCCCGGCCGGGATGCGCGACCCGAACGAAGACACCATCGACGGCCGCAGCGCCGCGCTCGACAAGGCCGTGCGCGATTCGCGTGCGCCCAAGACGGAGACCGTCGAGGGCTACGCCTATCGCGTCAAGATTCGGAATGCGACGCAGAAGGCAGTCGATGTCATCTTCTGGGAGTACCAGTTCGAGGAGACGGCCAACCCTTCGAACCTCACGCGCCGGCAGTTCCTCTGCGGCGTCCAGATCAAGGGCGGCAAGGAGAAGGAGCTGCAAGCCTTCGGCGGCTCGGGCCCGGCCGGCGCCATCAGCGCCGAGAGCCTCGCCAACAACGCCGCCAACCCCTTCGCCGAACGCGTCCTTATCAACCGCATCGAGTACGCCGACGGCACCATCTGGCAGCGCAAGGACTGGAGCTACGCCGAGGTGCGCGCCGCCATCCAGCGCGCCGTCTCCACGCCCTGGGGCGCCGAGATGTGCCGCGCTCTGTGAGTTAAGTGACCGCAAAAATTTTTCGGTTGACGCGAGACACGGTTTCGCGTAGAAGTGCATTCCGTCGTACGCGCGTGCCCCCGAGTCGGGCCGGCGCCACCCTTCCGCGGAGAGTCCGATGAACAGAACGCGCCTCATTCTTCAGACGATGATTACGCTCGCCGCCGCCTCGCTCGGGCTGGTAGCGGCGCTCGCGTGGAACGATGCCATCAAGGCCCTCATCAAGTCAGTCCTCGGCGAGGACGACAGCCTCGCCGGCCTCTTCACCTACGCCATTCTGGCGACGGTCATCGCCGTCGTCGTGCTCCTCATCCTCGGCAACGCGGCGGCCCGCGTCGGCGGCGAAGCCGTCATCAACCGCGAGGCCGAGGGCTGAGCCGATTCATCCTTTAACCGAAACCACTTGAAACGAGCGCGCCGCCGCGGCCCGTCCCGGCCGAGGGCGTGCGCCCATGCATTCCGACAACGCATGCACGTTACTTCAACTACGCCGCAACCTTCCTTTGTCGCCCCGTCGATGCCCGGGGCCGAGTTCCGCAAACACGCGGGGTTCCGCTCGAAGTTCCTGCCGACCGCGCGCGACGTGCTCGTCTACCTGCCGCCCGGCTATGAGCGAGACGCCGCGCGCCGCTACCCTGTGCTCTACCTGCACGACGGGCAGAACCTCTTCGACGGCGCGACCGCATACATCCGCGGCCAGGACTGGCGCGTCGGGCAGACGGCCGACTCGCTCATCCGCCAGCAGGCCATCGAGCCCGTCATCGTCGTCGGCATCTACAACACAGGGCGCGAGCGCGTCGAAGAGTACACGCCGAGCACCGACCCGCGGCTCAAGGTCGGCGGCAGGGCCGACCTCTACGGGCGTCTGATCGTCGAGGAGTTGAAGCCGTTCATCGACGCGCACTACTGCACGCGCGCGGGCGTGTGTGACACGGGGGTGGGCGGTTCGAGTCTGGGCGGCCTGGTGACGGCGTACCTCGGCCTGCGGCACTCGGGGGTCTTCGGCAAACTGGCCGTCGTCTCGCCGTCGGTGTGGTGGGACGGCCGACGCATCCTCGGCGACGTGGCAGCGCTGGAGTCGAAGACGGACGCGCGCATCTGGCTCGACATGGGGACGGGGGAGGGCGTGCGCGCCGTCAAGGACGCGCGCCTCCTGCGCGACGCGCTCCTCACTAAGGGCTGGCACCTCGACCGAGACCTCCACTACCACGAGGCCCACGGCGCTCGCCACACCGAGTCGGCCTGGGCGCAGCGCGTCGAGCCGATACTCCGATACCTGTACCCGAAGCAGTGAGCCGCGAAATCCATTTTAACCACCGCAGACACAGAGACACGGCTTGAAGTCTTATAACTTCAAGCCGTGTCTCTGTGTCTGCGGTGGTTAATTCAGCAACTTCTCAAGAGGGCGACCCAAACTCACTGCTTCTTGCTCTTACTCGTCTTTGACGACTTCTTCTTCTTCGACTGTCGGAAACGCCTTATCCCTTCTTCAACCAACTCTCTCGCGCGCTCCGGGCCGAAGCGTCCGAGCGGCTTGAACTCCTTACCCTTAATCTGGTTGTAGGAGACGAAGAAGTGCTCGATCTCTTCGAGGAGGGTCGTGCCTATGGATTCGAGCGTGCGGATGCGTGTGTGCAGGCGCGCGTCGGAGGCGACGCCGATGAGGCGGTCATTGCGCGTCGTCTCGCCGTCGCGCTCGGTCTGCTCGGCCTCGATGACGCCGACGAGCCGCGTGCGGACGAGGCAGCCCGCGAACGCCGGCTCGTCCATCAGCACCAGCACGTCGAGCGGGTCGCCGTCGCCGCCCACGGTCGAGGGCACGAAGCCGAAGTCGAACGGGAACGACGCCCCCGAAGTCAGCACGCCGCCCAGCTTAAAGAGCCCGAGCTGCTCGTCGTATGTGTACTTGTTGCGGCTCCCCTTCGGCGTCTCGATGACGACGTTCAACTCCTCTTCGTCGTGGAAGGCTTCGAGTTGTAGCAGGTTTGTCCCAGGCATTCTCACCACCCGCGTTGAATCTCCCAACGGTCAACGACGCGCGAGCCTTCGAGCACTTGGTAGTGCGTGTGCTGCGCGGCGGCGAGGCATGAGTGATTGGCGAGCACCCGGACGCGCGCGCCGACGTGGAGAGTGTCGAGCAGCCGTTCGTCCTCCACCACTACCTCGCCGTGCTCCTGCGAGAGCGAGCCGACGCGCAGACCGGTCTCCGCGCCTTCGAGGTCGAGCACGTGGCCGTAGCCGCACGAGGGGTCGAGCCCAACGGCGCCCCTGTCCTTCGAGAGCGCGATGGCGCCCGCGTCGAGTATGACCTTGCGGCGCGTGCGGTCGCGATGGACGACCGCGGCGAGCACCGTCAGCGCGCAGTCCGCGAACGTGCAACTGCCGAGCGTCGCCTGGGTGGCGTCGAAGAAGATGTAGTTGCCGGGGCGGGCCTCGTCTACGCCTTCGAGGTGTTCGTAGTGCGTCGCGGTCGGGGTCGAGCCGACACTGACCGTCGGCACCTCGACGCCCTCGGAGCGCAGGCGCGCGGCGAACTCCGTCATCACGTCGCGCTCGCGGCGCGCGATGGAGAGAAGCTCTTCATGAGAGCGCGCGTGGTAGGAGTGGCCGGCGTGCGTCAGTATGCCAGCGAAGCGCAGGTTGGCGGCGGCGTCGATGCGGCGCGGGATTTCGAGCGCCTCGGGCCGTTCGGGCTCGACGCCGCAGCGATGATAACCGCAATCGACCTTCAGGAAGAGGTCGAGCGTCAGCCCTGCGCGGCGCGCCGCCTCGTCGAGGAGCGGCGGGACTGCCGCGTCGTCCGTGATGAGCGCGAAGCGTTCGCAGAGCCGCGACAACTCAATCGCCTCGTCGAACTTCCCCGGCTCGATTGGAACCGCGTACGTGATGTCTTTAAATCCGTGCGCCGCGAAGGCGCGCGCCTCGGCGAGGGTCGAGACGGTGATGCCGCCCGCCTCTTCCGCGGTCTGGATGCGCGCCACCTCCACGCACTTATGCGTCTTGACGTGCGGGCGCAGCGTGGCGCCGAGCGTCGCGACACGCGCCGACATCCTCTCCGCGTTCCGCCGCACGCGCTCCACATCGAGGACGAGCGATGGCGTCTTAATAGTGTGTAAGTCCATGTGTTTGAAGTGAGCATGACTATAACACTATTTCAGTTCATGGCTGCACGGTGATGAAGACGCCCGTGCGGCTGGTCGCGCCTGAGGCGGTGGTGACGGCGACGGCGGCCGGGCCGCTGACGCCGTCGGGTATCTCGGCGTTTATCTGGTCGAGGCCGTCGAAGCCGCCGGAGGGGCCGGCGTAGTTGACCTTTGCCGACTTGCCGCCGATCTGCACCGTGACGGGCAGAGAGTTGCGCCAGCCCGTGCCGAAGAGCGCGACCTCGGACGCAGCGTTGCCCGTGCGCGCGGGAAAGGGCGCGCGCGTGTAGAGCAGGCCGGAGACGAGCAGCGCGACCGTCTCGCCCGTGCCCGTCTGCGGGACGGTGAAGAGGCCGGGGTTGGCGCCCGCGAATGATGCGTCGTCGGCCGCCGTCACACTGCCGTTGACGTTAATGACGACGGAGCCGACGCCCGTCCCGAGCGCCTGCGGCACGTGGACGTGAACCTTCGAGTCGTCGAAGGAGAGAACCGGAGCCTCAATCCCTTCGATGGTCACGCGGACGCCGTGCGCCGTCGCCTCGCCCCGCGTCGCGCCGCTCAGGCCGCGCGTCAGCCCCGTGCCCGTGATGGTCGCCAGTCCCCCGGTCGGCGCATCGCCTTGCAGGCTCGCGCTATTGGTCAACGCGAGACGTGCGACGGGCGCGAGCACCGTCTCGATGCCGAAGGAGAGTCCGGAGTAAGCCTGTGTGAACTCGTCGTCGGCAAGGACGAAGGCGTCGCCGTCACGCAGCACGCCGTTCAAGGCCGGATCGGGGAAGGCGTAGACGTGTGGGATGCCGCCGTTGCCGCCGTCTTCGGCAAGGTCGCTCTCGCCCGTCGCGTCCTGTATGACGAAGACCGTCCCCTCGCGCGAGACCGTCAGGCCGTGGAGCACGAGGTTATTATCGACCGACAACCCTTCAACGCAGATTTCATCAGTGTCGCCGTCGCCGTCGCCGTCCGTGTCGTAGACGGCGAGCATGTACGTGTCGTTCCCCACGGAGTGCGTGAAGACGACGCCGCGCGCGTTGGCCGCTACGTCGAGCGGCGCGTCCGTGTCGAAGGCGAACGAGTAGAAGGGCGCCGCGTCGAGCGTGTCGGGCACGCCGTCGTCGTTCGTATCGCGGACGACGCGCAGTTCGTTCGACTGGAAGTCTGCGATCAGAAGATTTCCGTTGGGGAGGAGCGCGAGGCCGTTGGCGTTAAAGAGCCGGTCGTCGCCGACCGCGACGAGCGCGCGCGAGCGCGAGGAGTCGAAGCCGCCGGTCGAGGGGTCGCGCACGAGCAGGACGACGCCGGGCGACTCCTCGTTGGCAGGGTCTTCTGGGTCGTCGTTGTTGTAGTAGCCGCTGGAGGAGACGACGACGAACTCGCGGCCCGTGCGAGAGGTGCCGGCGACGACCGCGACGGCCGAGGGCAGACCGAAGTCGCGGCCGAGGTCGTAGGTGTTGGAGGCGTCGCGCACGTAGTCGCCGTTGGTGTCTGAGGCGAGGACGAGCACGCCGGTCGAAACGTCGTCCGAGGTGTTCGAGGTGCCGCGGTCGTCGATGGCGGTGAAGACTTCGTAGCGCGCGCCCATGCGCCCGACGGCGATGTCGTAGGAGCCGCCGCGCGCGTCGAAGGTGGCGCGGTCGTCGGCGCGGAGGTCGCCGTCGCGGTCTACGAACTCTTCGTGCGTGCCGTCGGCGCTGACGAGGCTCAGTTGCGAGACGTGCAGCACGCGGCTGAGCGGCGTGCCCGGCGCGATGGCGGCCGAGGGAGCCGGGACTGTCTTTTGAGTCGAGGCGCGTGCTCTCGCGTCCTTCTCGACGCTCCTTGCGGGATGTGTGGGGCGCACGGGCGGGCGCCGGCTCGAAGCCGCGTTCAGGTTCGACGAAAGTGTGCGTGTCTGTCTGTTCGTACGTTTGCGCTGCGGTGAGTAGGCGTCGGGGCGGGTCGGGGTCGTGCCGGCGTGCGTGCGCGCGGCGAGCGCGCGGCTGCGGTCGGGTCTGTAGTTCTTCGCGGACGGCGCCTGCGCACTGCTCGCACGCGGGAGCGGTATCAAGACGGCTAAGAGCGACAGGGCAGAGACGAGTGCGACGAGGTGTGAGCGGGCGCGCATCTGAAATCCTTTCGGCTGTAGTCCGGAGAGGAGAGCAGTAGGAGAGCAGAAGGCAGTAGGCAGAGGGCAGTAGGCAGTTAAGAGTCACGCCGTCGGGAATCCTGAATCAACCCTTCAACGTCCGTGACTCGGAGCGACTGACTACTGCCCTCTGCTTGCTGCCTTCTGCTCATAGAATCTGCGGCGGCGGCACGTCGGGCGACGAGTTGCGTCGGTCGTGTCCGCACGGCGTTCCGCCGCCGCCAAGCGGAGGTGCAAGGCCCCGTCTCGCGCCTCCGACTCTCGTGGGTTACCTGTTGTCCGGGCGCGCGCGCTTGCCCGGTGCTTCGGGGTCGCGCTGGCGTGGGGCCTCTTGTCTCGGAGCCGCCTGACGCGGGGCCTCCTGACGGGGCGTCTCATGACGAGGCGCTTCCTGTCGCGGCGGCTCGGAGCGCGGAGCCTCCTGTCGTGGCTGTTCCTGTCGCGGCTGTTCGTGTCGTGGTTCGGAGCGCGGCGACTCGCGCGGAGATTCGCGCGGCGCCCTCGGTTCGGGGTTGTAGCTCGGAGGAGCCTCGCGATGCGGGGCCGACTCCTCGCGGCGTGAAGGGGCGGAAGAGCCGCCGCCGTCTTCGTCTCTGGCCCGTATGCGCGGCTCGTGGCGCGGGCGTGAGACGGGGTTTGAGTTGTCGTCGCGCGGGCGCGGCGCTTCGGGCCTCGGCTCATCTGACGACGGGGACGACGGCCGCGTAGGTCGAGCGCGCGGCTCGCCGTTGTCGCCGCCGCCGTTGTCACGCTCGCGCCGCCTGGGCGACGCGGCGTCGTCGCCAGACGGGAGACCGGGCGTCGGGTCGGCCGTAACATCCGGGCGCGTGGGTCGCACGCGCGCCGGCCGTAACGAGTCGCCGCCCGCATTGGTGCCCGGGGCGCCGTTTGTGCGTGGACGCTCGACCGCGCCGGTGCCCGCGCCTGCGTCGCCGCCCGACGAGCCCGCGCCGGGCGAAGTGTTGACGCCGGTCGTGTCCGGCGCCGACATGCGCGGCTCGCGATTGTTGAAGACACGCGTGCGTCGCAACTCTCCTTCGAGCGGGACGCCGGGCGTGCGCGCCGCCGCGCCGGTCGGGCGTTCAGAGACCGCGCGCGGAGGCATGACGGGCGTCGGGCGGTTGATAGACAGAGTGTCGCGCCCCTGCGCGCCCGTGCCCCTCTCTCTTCCCGCTCCCGCGCCCACTCGCGGTGCGCCGCGCATCGAGTCGGCGCGCGCGATGGGCAGTTGCCCGCGCACGGGCTCACTCGTCAGAGCGCGACCCGCGAGGTCGCCGACCGCAGGGCGTACACGCAAAGCCCTGTCACCAAACTCTCGCGCAGGCACGGTCGAGACCGCGCGCAGTAGATGCGGGTTCGAGCGCCGCAGGTGTTCCACGTCGCGACCACGCAGCGGCGACAGACGGTCGTGGTTGCGCGCCCAGTGGCGCCCGCGCGGGTCGCGCTGGCCGTAGGTGAGCGGGTACCAGCAGACCTGCCGGTCGCGCCCGAAGTCGAGCGTGACGAAGGCGACGAGCGCGGGCCTCCACCAAGCGCGTCGGTAACGGTAGCCGTAGCCGCGCGGCGCCCAGCACCAGCGGTTATCGACGTTCACCCAGCGGCCGTAGTGGTAAGGCGCCCAGCCCCAGGGCTCGTCCCCGACCCACGTCCAGCCGTAAGGCGCGCACCAGACCCAGCGGCCGTAACGATACGGCGCCCAGTCGTTGTAGACGTTGACGACCGTCGTGTGCGGCCGCCAGATGTAGCCGTAGTCTTTGTGGTAGGACCAGTCGCCATAGGAGTCCAGCTCCTCGGCGCCGTACACGTCCGAGTCGTAGTAGCGGTCTCGCCCTTCGAACTTCAGACGCTCGGCGAGGTAACGCTCGCGCTCGTCGTTCCAGGTGTCCCACTCATCGAAGCTTGTGGCCGCCATGAACTCCCAGTCGCTCTCGCCCGAGCCGTCGCGCGCGAGTCGCGCTGTGCGGTCGTTGCGCAGGACGAAGCCGGAGTTCTGCGAGTAGATGCGCGCGCGGCCGTCCTCGCGGACGGTGACGCGCACCGCGCCGTTGCGCTCGATATCGACGCGGTAACGGCCCGCCCGCTCGGCGGCGACGGTCGTGCCCGGCGCGTCCAGCTCGAAGTAGCCCTTGTCCTTGTCGAAGTGTGCGAGGCGGAAGGTGGCTGTGCCTTCGGAGAGGCTGAGCGCGATGCCTTCGTCGCGCAGCGTGACGATGCGGATGACGGAGTCGGGGCCGACGCGGATGAAGTTGCGCGCATCGGCCTGAATCTCCAAACGCGCGTCGCGGCCCGTCGTCAGTACGTCGCCCTCGACGAGCGGCGCGTTCAGGCGCGCGTCCTCCCACTCGTCGTTACCGGCGCGCTTGAGGCTGACCTCGCCCTTGAGGAGGCTGACGCGCAGGACGCGCGCACGCTCCTCGTACTCGTCGTCGTCGTTGACGGTGTCGTCGGCGGCGAGCGCCACCGGCGTCAAGAGAAAGAGTGTGGAGAGTAGAAACAGGAGAGCGGTCGGCGCTGAGAGACGAGAACGCATTGTGGACGCTCCTTCATTGCGAACGAAACGGGCTCTGCTTGGGGGCAGATTCAGGGCGGACGAAGCCTCACTCCCCGAAAGGGAAGAGCGCTTGCGGGTGGCTTTCATCCTTTGCCCGCGGCCGGTGCAAAGCCCGTGCCCGTGGTTGCATTGAGAGGGCGGGAAGAGGCTTGTCAGGACATTCTCATGGAAAAACGCGTGTAGGCGGCGCCGCGCCTATGCCAGATGGTGCAGGCCAAGCACTATTTGGTGTGAGGATGATTTTGGTATGAGGATGATAAGGAAGTGGAGAGTCCGGGTCGTTAGAGGGTAGGGACAACTGGCGGTCGGCGGCGAGCTGAACAAGAGAGCCGTCGGCTCCCGGGGCCGTAAACGGCCCGCGCAACTTTACGTTGACCGGCGGGGGGCGTGTGATAAAAGCTGTCTCGTCAAACGGACAATGGCTGGTCTGGCGGCCGTATTTCATCCTCGCGCACCCGTTGCCGCCACCGCCGATTTTTCCACCTCGCCCACTCGTCCCGCAGACGACGACGTTCCCTCATGAGGTACAAACCATGCCCACAGAAATCACCTTTCTCCTCTTCGCCTTCCAGAACGACCCCGGCCAGAGCGGCTTCAACCCGAGCCTGAATTTCTGGCTCGTTATCGCCGGGCTTCTCATCATCTTCTTCTGCCTGGTGTCCGTGTTCGTCCCGAACATCAAGGCCCTCGTCAGCAGCCCGCAGGAGTTCAGCGGGCTGGGGGTCAACATGAGGGTGTCGATCCTAACCGTCTTCGTGCTGATGGGCTTCATCCTCTCCCTCAGCAGCTTCGCCTTGCAGTGGCAGGGCTTCAAGACGCGCGAGCACGCCTACAACGAGACGATAAGCAGGTTAAAGATCGAAAAGGAGCAGGCCGAAGAACGGGAGTTACGCTCCCGCAAGTTCAACATCAACCTCGCACTCAAGCCGCAGGGCTTGAACGAAGAGCTGTACTCGAAGGAATGGGAATGTTTCTACTTCCTCGCGGAGCGGCAGGACAAACCCCCGGACATGAAGCCTCACACGGCTAAGGTGGTTGTGGCGAAGGACGGCAAGTCTTTAAAAGTCTTCCTCGAAGGCTTAACTCAGGAGGCGTTCATCTACAGTATCAAGTTAAAGCGGAAGACGGACGGCAAGGTCTGGTCGGTTACCGGCGTCACCCCGCTCAGCGAGGTGCCGTACGTGGCGGAACCCTCAGATGAGGAGGAGGACAAGCCCAATGAGAGTTAATCCGACTCGCTCGCAGGCCCGCGCATTTCTGGCTGCGGGCTTACTGCTACTCCTGGCCGCCGTCCCTTACGGCCCGGCCGGGGCGGCCCAGGACATCGGCGTCACTCTGAATAACGAGTGTAAGCAGGTCAGGCCCAGCCTCTACCAGTGCGTGATCTACCTGGAGGCGGCCCGGGACGTGCTGGACAACATCGACGACGTGCGCTACACCCTGCCGTACGGGTACGAGAGCCGCAAGCAGACGGTTGGCAGGGGCAGGGGCAGACCCTTCAGCTCCGAGCCCTTCAACACGGCCGAGGAGGTCACGGTGAACGTGAAGATAGATTTTAAGGGGAATAACGACGCGTACCTCAGTTACCGCGTCACGCTGTCGAACGAGAGGCTGGGCGAGGCCCGCGTCGTCCCTCCCCCGCGGCCGGGTAAGTAGAACGTCGGCCTGACAGCAGACGCCTGTGAGAGTGCGGGGGCGGCCGACGTGCCGCCCCTTAACTTTTCTGCAAGGCGTGGATGCCTCCGCGATGCCGTCTCTTTTCCGACCTGCCGGGTCACCCGATTTCTGAGAAGCTGAGGTTGAGGATGGGATACTGGCGCCAGTCTTTGTAGTCGTAGTGCCACCACTCGGGTTCGTAAGGCGTAAAGCCTTCGGTCTCCATCGCGGCGCGGAGCAGGTCTCGGAGGCGACGCTGTTCGTCGGTGCCGCCGGCATAGTTGATGTGCGAGCGCTCCGACATCTCGTCGTACTCGCCGGGCATCGAGACCTGTTGGCCGGTCTTCAGGTCGTAGAGCGTGAGGTCTACGGCGCAGCCGCGGTTGTGGCGCGAGCCCTTCGCGGGGTCTGCGACGAACTGCTTCTTGTCCGCGGGCGTGATCTCCCAGAAGAGCTTCGTCACAGACCACGGGCGGTAGCCGTCGAAGACCGCCAGCCCGTAACCCTTCTTCTTCAACTCCATGCTCACACGCACGAGCGCCTCCGCGGCCGGACGCTGTAGGAACGCACGCGCCTCCGTGTAGACCGCGCGCCCCGTGAAGTTGTTCGCCGTCGCGTACCGCACGTCGAGCTTGATTGAGTTGTCGAGCTTTATCAACTCGACGAGGTCGGGCGCGCGGAACGTGCCCGTCTCTTTGGGCGGCCCGGCCACACCTTGCGCCTGCTGCCCGAAGGTGTGCGCGGGCGCAGACAGGAGGGCGAGCGCGCACAGCAGCGCCGACAACGTCCGCCGTGCGCGCATGAAGTTCGTCGTGTCTCTCATCGACCTTCTCACTGCGACCAGGGTTTCGGCTTGCGCTCCCAGCGGTGCGGGCGCAGCTCTTCGATAAGCTCGTCGGGGAGCGGGCCGGCGTCGCTGGCGGCGGCGTTCGACTCGACGTTCTTGAGCTTGCGCATGCCGGGGATGATGGTCGAGACCGTCGGGTGCGAGAGGATGAAGCGCAGCGCCATCTCCGGCATCGACAGCCCCGCGTGCCCGGCGATTGGCTTGAGCGCGTCGGCGCGCTCGACGCTGGGGATGAGGTTCTCGGGGACGAAGTACGTGTTGCGCCAGTCGCCCTCGGGCCAGGTACTCTCCTTCGTGAGCGTGCCCGTCAGCGTGCCCTCGTCGAAGGGGACGCGCGCGATAACGGCCACGTCGTGCTCCCGACAAGCGGGGAACAGCTCGTCCTCAGGGTTCTGGTCGAAGATGTTGTAGATGACCTGCACCGCGTCGATGAGCCCCGTCTGCACGGCGCGCACGCCGTTCCAGGGCTCCCAGCGGTTGATGCTGATGCCGACGGCGCCGACGAGCCCTTGAGAGCGCAGCTCGTCCAACTTCTTCGCCCAGCGTTCGTCTTCGAGCCATGAGTCCTCCCAGACGTGGAACTGCATCAGGTCAACACGTTCGAGCCCGAGGTTCTTCAAGCTCAGGTGGACGTACTCCTCGACGTAGTCGGGCGGGAAGGTCTCTTCGAGCGTGGACTCGCGCAGGCTCGGCCACTTTCGATTTTTGGGCGGCACCTTCGACGCCGTGTAGAGACGCTTGTCCGGGTTCGCGCGCACGAGTTGGCCGAGCAGTCCCTCGCTGTGACCCTCGCCGTAGACGTAGGCCGTGTCGAAGAAGTTGACGCCGAGGTCAACCGCGCGCTGAAGCGAGCGCAGAGACTCTTCGTCGTCCGAGCCGCTCCAACCGCCCATGCCCCACATGCCGTAGCCAAGCTCGCTCACTTCCCAACCTGTCCGTCCAAATCTTCTATACCTCATCGTCCCTCCGTGGATAACATCGTCCGCAATTTCGTCCCCGCCGCAGGCCGGTTCGTCACTCCCCGAGCGTCGCCCGTCCCCAGTCGTATCGTTTCGTCACAAATGCGTTGAGCCTTCGACCCGACAGGCCGCATCCTTACGCGTTAATAAGGTCGGGTGTGCGCCTTAGAAAAAAGGAACCGCCCCCGAAGATTTTTTGAAACCTACAGTCGGGCCGCGACACTAACAGAGTCGAGTAAGGCCGAAGCCCGAGCGTCGCCAGACGCGAAATCGAACCGAGGGGGCGGCCCGCGCGTTTAAAGCCATGAACTCTTATTGGTGAGCGCCGGGCGACATTGTAAGCCAAAAAAAGTTGCCACGAAATCCGGGCGGGTGGTGTTTCGGGGATAGTTGCAGCCGTTAAGCCGTCGAGGCTGGTTGAAGTCGGTGGCCTCTTGGGCCTCCTGAAAAAGGCGGGTAGGGTTATGAAGCACAGATCAGTTATCGCGTTCATCATCGTCGCCGCGGCGCTCTTCTCGCTGCCGCAGCTCTCGCACGACCTCTCGGTGCTCAAGGGCGAGGTCGGCGCGCGGGCGCACCGCGAACTCCTCTACGCGTTCCTGAATATGCCTGCGGGCGAGCCGACTGCTGCCGCCGCCTCCGTCGTGCGGCCGGCCGAGACGCTGCTCGCCTCCTGCACGCAGGGGAAGTCGGGCGCCACGGCCGCGAAGTCCGGCAAAGCGAGCGGCCGTGTTGAAGGGCGCTCTGAAGGGAAGTCCGTCCAGCAGAACGCGATGCTCGGCGACCCCGTCAACGACCCCATCAACCACGTGGCCGGCGCCCGTATCGAGAAGGCCGTGAGCCGGGCCGTCAAGTCGCTGGCAGAGGTCAAGGTCGAAACCGAGGTCGCCATGATCGTCCCGCCGGACGGCCGTCTCGACCCGCGCGGGCTGGCGAGCGCGCTCGCTTCGAGCGACGTGGCGCGCATGGAGGCGCAGCAGTTCCGCGCCGAGGCCCAGAGCCTGCGCGTGGCCTACGCTGCGGGCGCGCCCTTCGATGTGCAGAGCCCCGAGTGGCAGAGGGTCACCGAAGAGGCCGTGCGCAAGCTCAACGTGTCGGCGGGCGCCTTAGAGTTACGCGTCCTCCGCGACGGCCCGAAGATTAAGGTGTTGAAGTTCAAGTGCAACGAATGCCCTGCGACCGCGCCGCGCCCGACGCGCCTGCCCCGGCAGGTCGCCTTGACCGTGCCGCTGCCGGAGCCGGTCGCGCCCGTCGCGCCCTTCGACACCATCAGCGAGTAGGTTTTCAAAGGGGTGAGGCGTTCGGTCGTCTCACCCCTTAACAACTCTCTGCCGGCGCCGCTCAAGCGCCGTGAAGGGATTCGGGGCCGCAGGCTTTCAGAGACTCGGGCCCCCGTCGGAACAGGCGGGACGGCAGGCCGGGACGAGTAAACCCCTCCGCATCGCTCCCGGACTACAACGAACAACTGAAAAGCAATCGAAGCCTCTGCATGTGAGGAGCGGGCGGCCGTGTGCCGTGCGCAACGCCTGCCGGAGTCGGAACGAAAACCCATGAACACCCTTCAAAGAGTCGCGCTGCTTTGCGCCGTGGTCTTCACCTTCACAGCCGCGGCAATCGCGCAGGCGCCCGGCGCGGCCCCGACACCGCAGTTAGCGAAGGCAGCCTCGCCGACACCCGCCCCCGCTTCATCGCCCGCGCCGTCTGCTTCACCCGCCGTCTCACCCGCCGCCGCCCCGGCCCCAAAGCCCGTGGGCAAGGGCGTGCCCGCGCTCCCGCCCGAGAAGGCGCAGCCCGTCCGTATCGCGCGCTTCGACAGGGCACCCGTCATCGACGGCAAGCTCGACGACGACATCTGGAAGACGGCGGCCGTGCTCAAGGACTTCTATCAGATCAACCCCGGCGACAACATCGCGCCGACGAAGCCGACCGAGACGATGATCGGCTTCGATGCCAAGTTCCTCTACATCGCGTTCCACTGCTTCGACGAGCCGGACAAGGTGCGCGCTACGCTCCCCAAGCGCGACGACGTGATGAATAACGACGACAGCATCCGCATCATGCTCGACACCTTCAACGACCGGCGCAAGGCTTACGTGCTCGTCTTCAATCCGCTCGGCGTGCAGCAGGACGGCATCCGCACCGAGGGCACGGGCGCCGACTTCAGCGTGGACATCGTCATGGAGTCGAAGGGCACGATCACCTCGGACGGCTGGGTCGTCGAGGTGGCGGTGCCTTTCAAGTCTTTGCGCTACGAGGCGGGCAAGGACAAGCTGTGGGGCGTGAATGTCTTCCGCATCATCCAGCGCCTGAACGGCGAGCAGGACTCGTGGATGCCCATCTCGCGCGACGTGGACGGACTACTCAATCAGGCCGGCCAGATCACCGGCCTCGAAGGCATTTCGGCCGAGCGCTCGCTCGAACTGATCCCGAGCTTCATCGTCTCTGAGACGGGCCGGCACGTCCGCTCGCTGAGCCGCGCGCAGGTCGCGGCGAGCGGAGTCCCCGACAGCGGCACCTTCGTCAACCAGCCCGTCCTCTTCGAGCCCAGTTTGACGGCCAAGTTCGTCGCCTCTTCGGCGCTCACGCTCGACCTCGCCATCAACCCGGACTTCGCGCAGGTCGAGGCCGACGCGCCCGTCAGCTTCGCCAACCAGCGCTTCCCGATCTTCTTCGAAGAGAAGCGCCCCTTCTTCCTCGAAGGCATCGAAATCTTCCGCACGCAGATCGCGGCCGTCCACACGCGCACCATCTCCGACCCGGACGTGGCGGCGAAGGTGACGGGGCGCAGGGGCAAGTACACCTACGGTCTGCTCTACGCCTCGGACAACGCGCCCGGCAACTACGCGGACGACATCCGCTACGACCCCGAGCGCCTGCCGCAGGGTTTCGACCGTCTGAACGAGCAGAACTCGAAGGTCGGCATCCTCCGCGTCAAGCGCGACATCGGCAAGGAGAGCTTCATCGGCTTCCTCGGCACGTCCTACAACTTCGCCGATAAGAGCAACTACGTCGGCGGCTTCGACGCGCGCTTCAAGTTCGACAAGCAGACCTCGCTCGACTTTCAGGTGCTCGGCACCACGGCGCACCTCTGCACGTTCGCCAAGACCGAAGACAAGGACAAGTGCCAGACGCAGAACGGCTTCGTCTACGCCTACAACTTTAACAAGAACGCGCGCCACCACTACTTCAACGTCAACGGCGTCGGGCGCACCGAGGGCTACGTCGCGCTCGTCGGCTTCACGCGCCGCGTGAACACGAACGGGCACAACTTCAACTTCGGCTACTTCACCGAGCCGAAGCCGAAGGCGAAGATCACTTCATGGGAGACGAACCACTACGCGGGCGGCAGCTTCGACTGGCAGGGGCGTTCGCAGAACTGGACGTACGAGGGACAGGTCGGCCCGAACCTCCAGCGCCAGACCTACGTCCGCGTCGGCTATAACACGGGCTACGAGCGCGTCTTCGCGTCGGAGTTCGGCGCCGAGCGTTTCGCCAACGGGCTGCCGGAGACCTCCGAGACCTCGAAGAACTTCTTCGCCTACGCCGGCTCGCAGCCGACCAAGCGCATCAACTTCTTCTACTTCTTCGGCTATCGCGTGGGTCAGCTCGACTACGACTTCGGCGCCGGCCGACGCTTCCCGCGCGTCAGCCCCTCGGCCATCGCCGCGCGCGAGGCGCAGGGGCTCGGGCGTTGCGCGAGCGCGGAGGAAGACTTCGTCGCCCCGGCTGTGTGTAGCGGCCTGTCAGACCCGGGCGGCGGCGGCTACCTCTACACGAACGGCAACGTCACCTACAAGGCGACGAAAGACCTGAACATGACGCTCAGCTTCTCGAAGAACCGGCTGGTGCGCGACGACACCGGGCTGGTCGCCTTCGACACGAACATCTTCAGTCTGAAGTCGACCTACCAGTTCACGCGCTTCATCTTTACGCGCGCGCGCGTCGATTACGATTCGAGCACTTCGCACTACAGCGGGCAGTTCCTCTTCGGCTGGACGCCCAACCCGGGCACGGCCTTCTACGTCGGCTACAACGACGACCTCAACCGCAACTACTTCAACCGCTTCTCGGGGCAGGCCGAGCAGGGGCTTCTACGCAACTCCCGCAGCTTCTTCATCAAAGCCTCCTACCTCTTCCGCCGGAGCTTCTAAAGTAAGGCGTGAACCGTAAGCCGTAAACCGTGACGAGAAGGACTTGAATCCTCCTGTCACGGTTTACGGTTTACGGTTCACGGCGTTTTTATCATTTGCCTTTTTATCCCTCCGATGTATGATTCGTCGCCCGACGTTTGAAGGGGGCGGCGGCCTCGCCGAAAACTTGAGCCGTCCCGCAACCTTCTGAACGTTTTTTCGTATATCTACAACGGACAGCGCCACGGTCGTCGGCTCGGAGGGAGCCAAAGTTTTTCAGGTGCCGGTCGTGGGCTTCAGGCGTTAAAAGTGAGCGCCATTCTCATCATCTCAGTCTTCCTGCTCTTCGTAGCCTCCTTCGCAATCCTCCGCACGAAACGCTCCAGGTCTAAAGAGGTCGCGGGCGAACTCCCCCCGGGCGTAACCCCGCGCGGGCTCTTCGACGTAGCCCCCGCCGACGAGACTCCCAAAGAGAGCCCCGAGCAGCTCAGGCGCGGCGAACTGCGCGAGCGCGCCGAACGCGGCGACCTCTCGGCACTGGCCGAGGCGCGTGACTCGCGCGACGCGGCGCTCTACCGCTTCGTCCTCGACGGGCTGGTCGGCCGCGCCTCGGGTGACGCCGCGCACGTTTGCGAGCTGGCCGCACACATCGCGGGCGGCCGCGACCTGCGCGCCTCGCCCGAACTGGCCGAGATGCTGCTCGGCGTGTGGCGCGGAGAGCCGACGCGCGCCTCGACGGTCGAGCTGCTCCGCGTCTCGGCGGTCTCGGACGATGCCGGCACGTTCGGCCGCGCCGTCACCGAAGTCTTACAGGTGTGGGAGGGCGGCGGGCTCGCGGGCTTGGGTGGGGAGGATTTGCGCTCGCTCTTCGAGGCGGAGTACTGGCTGCTCTCCTCGGAGGCGAAGCGCTCGGGGGCGGGCTTCGTCCTCAAGCAGAAACTGGCCGACGCGCGGCGCCGTCTGTCGGCGCAGGCGCGCGGCGGGCACACCAACACAGACGCGGGACTCTCCGAAGGGACTCCCGCACAGAAAGAAAGGCCATGAACGACACACTCATTGGGTACCTGCCGATACTCTTGATCGGCTTCGTCGGGTTCATCGTGCTGGTCGTTTTGATCCGCCGCTGGCTGGTCAACGTCGGCGCGCGCGAGATCGCCATCAAGGAGCGACGCTACATCGGCGCCAAGATGCCGCCGGGTCGCGTCGTCGCCACCGAGGGCGAGGTCGGCATCCAGGCCGACGTGCTCAAGCCCGGCCTGCACTTCGTCAAGTGGCCCTTCGAGAGCGTCGTCCGCAAGGTGCCGCTCATCGAGGTCGGGGCGGACGAGTTGGGCATCATTGAGGCCATCGACGGCGAGCCGATGCCGCCCGGTAGAATCTTCGCGCCCGACCGCGCGCAGAACGCGCACAACAACTTCCAGGACCCTATCGCCTTCATCAAGCGCGGCGGCGTCAAGGGCATGCAACTCCGCACGCTCCCGCCGGGGCTGTGGCCCATCCACCCGTACCTCTTCCGCGTCTCCATCTCGAAGGTGACGACCATTCCGCCGGGTAAGGTTGGAGTCGTCACCGCCTCGGACGGCGACCCGCTCGACCCCGGCCGCCTGCACGGCAAGGCCATCGACGGCCACCGCAACTTTCAGGACGCCGAGCAGTACATCGCCAGCGGCGGCCAGAAGGGGCCGCAGGTCGAGATCATCACCCCGGGCACCTACCGCATCCTCACGCAGAGCGTGCCCATCGAGGGCGGCGACCCGAAGCCGGGCCTCTTCTTCATCCGCCTCTTCGACGCGACCGTGATTAACGAGAATCAGGTCGGCTTAGTCGAAGCGCTCGACGGCGCGCCGCTCGACCCGCGCGACTACGTCGCCACCCCCGTCGAGGGGCACGACAACTTCTCCGACAGCAACGAGTTCATCCGCCGCGGCGGCCAGCGCGGGCCGCAGAAGGACATCCTGCTGCCCGGCACCTACTACGTGAACCCGCTCGTCTTCAAGGTCATCCCCGAGAGGGCCAGCGAGATCAAGCCCGGCGAGGTGGCGGTCATCGTCTCGAACGTCGGCAAAGACCCGGGCGATGAGGTGCGCCGCCAGATGGCCGACAAGGTGCGCCAGCGGATGGAGCGCGAGGAGCAGCAGCACGTCTCGGAGGCCGCCGCGCGCCTCGACAAGCTCGACCACGAGAACCGCACGCAAGCCGAGATTCAGGAAGACCTGATGATGGTTGACCCCGCCGACCGCCGGCTCGACGAGGGCGCACACGAGGCGTACGTCGTCCCCGAAGGCTTCCGCGGCATACAGGAGTCGGTCGTCGGCCCCGGCAAGTATTACGTCAACACGCTGGCCGTCTCGCCCATCATCATCCCGACGACCAACCAGACCGTCGAGTGGACGGCCGGCGACACGTCGAACACCTTCGACCCGTTCGAGGTCATCTCGAAGGACGGCTTCACGATGAAGCTCGAAGTGCGCGTCGTCTTCCGCGTCAAGCCCGAGGATGCGCCCTTCATGGTCGCCAAGATCGGCGGCATCGAGCGGCTCATCGAGAACGTGATGCACCCGCTCATCGACTCGATCTTCCGCAACCAGGCGTCCGAGTCCTCCGCGATGGCCTACCTCCAGAACCGCCACGAGGAACAGGAGCGCGCCGAGGCTCGCGTCCGCGCGCACCTCCTGAAGTATCACGTCGATGTCGTCAACGTCCTCATCTGCCACATCCATCTCCCCGAGGAGCTGATGAAGACGCAGACCGAGAAGATTCTCGCCGAGCAGCGCCAGAACATGTACAACGCGCAGCGCGAGGCAGAGGAGAAGCGCATCCAGCTTGAGAAGACCAAGGCGCACGCCGACAACCAGAAGGACTTGATGGCGGCCACCGTCGGCGTCGAAATCTCCACGCGCCGCTCCGAGCAGCGTAAGGCCGAGGCCGACGGCGAGGCGCACTACATCCTCGCGACGGGCAAGGCCGAGGCCGAGAAGGTCAGGCTGATGGGCGAGGCGCAGGGCGTCGCCTACCACGAGCAGGTCAACGCGCTCGGCGCGCAGGGCGTCGCGCTGGTCGAGACCCTCAAGGTCATCGGCGAGAAGGGCGTCCGCATCACCCCCGACATCCTCGCCTCCGGCGGCACCGGCGACGGCGGGGGCGGCATCGGTACGCTGCTCCTGCTCAGCCTCTTCAAGGATCGTTTGGGGCTCGACGGCACGACCGCGGGCAACGGCTCGGCTGGCAACGGCGTAAAGACGGTCAAATAAGCTTTTAAAAAGGCTCCGAATCTCTTTCGGCCGCTCGGAGACGGGCGGCCGAATATTTTTGAAACCTGGACTTGACCTGCCCCGTACTCTGTGTCACTGTATTAGTTGACTGATACAGTCGCGGTCGGGGGAAGCGTTGTTCATAAACATCGACCCGTCGAGCGGTCTGCCGATATACCTACAGATCGCTCAGCAGATTAAGACGGCCGTGGCGATGGGGCGGCTTCAGCCCGAGGACCCTTTGCCGTCCGTGCGTCAGTTGGCGGTCGAGCTGGCGGTCAACCCGAATACGGTGGCGCGCGCCTATCTCGACCTTGAAATTGAAGGGGTCATCTACAAGCGGCAGGGCGCGGGCACCTTCGTCTCGGGGCAGGGCGTCGAGATGTCGAAGAGCGAGCGGCGCCGGGTCTTGAACGAGCTGCTGGAGAAGGCTCTGGTCGAGGGCGTCAACCTCGGGCTCTCGGAGCGCGAACTGCGCGACGCGTTCGAGCGCATGCTGGAGAAGATTGTGCAGTCGCGCTCGCCCGAAACGGTCGGCAAGTGACAGGGCGGAGCTTGCAGCGGCAGCAACGGAACAAGAGTGAGACATGAGTCCAGACTTCGATAATAGCCTTGATGACAACGCCATCGAGACGCGGAACCTCGGGCGCAAGTTTGGGAAGTTCGAGGCCGTCAAGAACGTTTCCCTGCGTGTGCCGAGGGGCACGGTCTTCGGCCTGCTCGGCGTAAACGGGGCGGGGAAATCCACCATCATCAAGATGGTCATGGGCCATCTGCGGCCGACTTGCGGAGAGGTGCGCGTGCTCGGCCGCGCGCTCGGCGAAGACCTGCTCGGCATCCGCAGCCGGGTCGCGTACGTCTCCGAGAACCGCTACCTCTACGAGTGGATGACGGTCGAGGAGAGCATCCGCTTCACGCGCGCCTTCCACGAGACGTGGGAAGACAAGAAGGCCACAGACCTTCTGAAGCGCTTCAGCCTGCCGGCCGAGAAGAAAGTGCGCCAACTCTCGCGCGGCAACCGCGCGCGCCTGTGCCTGCTCCTCGCGCTCTCGTTCAGCCCCGAGCTGATCGTTCTCGACGAGCCGACCTCGGGCCTCGACCCCATCGTCCGCCGCGACTTCATCGAGAACATCGTCGCCGAGATCGCAGAGGAGGGGAAGACCGTCCTCTTCTCGTCGCACATCGTCGAGGAGGTCGAGCGCGTCGCCGACTACGTCGGCATCATGGACGAAGGCGCGCTGTTGATGGTCTCGACCATTGATGAGATCAAGCTCACCTACAAGCGCGTCCGCTACGCGACGAACGGCACGCGCCCCGAGGTGGCCAGCGTGCCCGGCGTGGTGATGGTCGAGAACGGACGGCACGAGCAGATTCTGACCGTCCAGGGCTTCGGCGACGAGACGCTGCAACGTCTGGGCGAGCGCGGCGTGAAGAACCCGGAGGTGCTGCCCATCTCTTTGGAAGACATCTTCGTGAATAAGGTGCGCGCGGAGCGTGAGCGGAGGGCGAACTCGTGACGAAGTCAATCATGAAGGCGATGCTCTGGAAGGAGTGGCGCGAGACGCGCTGGAAGTGGCTGGCGTTCGGGTTCGCGTTCCACATTCCGCTCTTCATCGCGGCGCTGACGTTCTCGCTCCAGCCGGAGGCGCGGTTCGACCTCTACGCGCTGTCGGACGCGGTCGCGGCGCAGGTCTTAGAGTTCGCGCTCGTCGCGCAGTCGGGATTTTTGATTACGGCGGGTCTGTTCCTGCTCGCCTTCTTCGCGGTCGGCTCCATCGGGGCGGAGCTGGACAACCGCAGCATGTTCTTCCTCTTCGAGCGACCCGTGCGGCGCTGGCAGGTGCTGCTCTTCAAGTACGCCGTGGGCGCGGTGCAGACGATGACGTGCGTGGGGGTGTCGCTCCTTTCGACGCTGACGGCCGTCTACCTCTTGATGGCCGCGTCGGCGACGAACGTCAGTTTGGCGGGCTCGTGGGACGCCTTTACGCTCATCGTGGCGAACGGCGTGCGCGGAACCGTGTGGACGACCGTCATCGCTCTGATGGTCTACTCGGCGACGTTCCTCTTCTCGGTCTGGTTCGAGAAGTGGTGGATCGCGGTCATCGCCGGGGCGGTCTCGCTCGTCCTGATGTTCTACTACTTCGGCAGCCACCTGATCGACTGGGTCATCAGCCGCGCCGCGCGCAATTCCGACGGCGTCGGCGAAGGCGGCATCAACCTTGAGTTCTACAGCCGGCTCGAACTCTTGCCGATTTTCGCCATGCTGCTCGTCTCGGCCGGACTCTATCTCGCGTCGCAATACGTCTTCGAGCGGAAGGAAATGAGATAGGAAGTACTGAGGACTGAGTGCTGAAGAATGAGTTAAAGACTCAACCCTCACTCAGTCCTCAGCACTCAGTCCTCAGTACTTGTTTTCATACGGAGGTTCATCGTGGAAAGACTGAAAAGCAAAAGTTTCATCCTGTTTGCGGTAGCAGTACTCGTGCTCGTCGGGGTGGCGGCGGCGCAGTTGGTGCCGACGACGAAGGCCGTGAACCCGCGGCTTGAGCGGCTGCTCCCGGCCGACACGGTCGGTTTCGTCGAGGTGAACGACCTGCGGGCGCAGGCGCTCAAGGTCATCGAGTCGGAGGCGTGGCGCGAGTTCTCGAAGGAGAACTCTGCGGCCAGCTCGCTCTTCATGATTGGCGCGAACCACGCGGGCGCGCTCGACGCGAGCTACGCCATCGCGCTGCTCGGCGTGGGGAATACTGAAGACGGCAAGCCCGAGCCGCAGTTCGCCGTCGTCGGGCAGTTCGACGGCTGGGAGACGCGCCGCCAGTTCGAGAACCGCGTGCTGCGCTTCGTGACCGAGGGGCAGAAGAACGGCGTCGAGACGAAGACCGAGGAGTACGAGAAAGCGAAGCTTAACATCGTGACGAAGCAGGGCAAGCGCGGCTTCGCCTACGCGTATGCGAACGAACTGCTCGTCGTCTCGAACACGCCCGAGGCCGTCAAGCGCGTGCTCGACGTGCGCGCGGGCAAGACCCAGTCGCTCGAAACCAACGAGACGTTCAAGCAGGCGCGCGCCGCCGCGCCGGGCGTGGACGGCATGTTCGGCTTCCTCGACGGCGCGGCGCTGACGCGCATCGTGGACGGCGCGCAGGTGTCGGGCGCGGACGAGAAGCTCGCGGCCTTCCGCCAGCTCTTCCACGGCCTCGGCGCGGCGAGCGTCCAGTCGGTCTCGTTCACCTCGACGTTCGAGGACGGCCGCGTCGTCGAGCGCTTCGGCGTGGTCGCGCCCAAACGCGAGGGCGTGCTGGCGACGGTCGCTTTGAACCCGCCGACCGAAGGGCGGCTGCTCGCGCTCGTGCCCGAGACGGCGGTGCAGGCGTTCGATGCCTCGGTCGCCAACGCGCCGCAGACCTTCGACCAGATGTTCGCGCTCGCCTCGCAGCTCTCCAGCCAGTCGGGCAAGCCCGGCCCCGCGGAGGGCCTGGCGCACTTCACCGAGAAGACCGGCGTTGACCTCCGCTCCGAGATCGTCGGCGCCGTCGGCAGCGAAGTCTGTGCGGCGCAGTTGGCCTCGGGCGACTCTGAAGAGGGTCGCAGCGGCGTCTTCATCGTCAACCTGAAGGACGAGGCGGCGTTCGCGGGCGCGCTCTTGAAGTTCGCTGAGAAGAACGGGCGCGTGACGACGGAGCGCGAGTACAAAGGCGTAAAGGTTCGCCGCATCGCGGGCGAGAAGGGCGGCGGGTTGGAGTACGCCTTCGTCGGCGGCAACTTCGTCGGGAGCAGCAAGGGCGAGGCGGTCGAGCGCGTCATCGACACGGCGCAGGGCGGCCGTTCGCTCAAGGACAGCGCGGCCTACCGCGCGGCTTCGGCGCAGTTGCAGGCTCCGGCACAGTTCGTCTATTTCAACACGAACGTTGACTTCCTCAACCGCCTCGGGCGTTCGCTCTCCGGCGGCGAGCAGTCGTTCAAGACCGAGGGGCAGAGCGCGAGCATCCGCCCGAGCTTCGCCTTCGGCACCACACGCGAGGACGGCTTCTATGTCGAGAGCCGCACGCCGCTCGGCACCTTCCCGCGACTGCTGACGGCCGTGCTGTCGAGGCTCGGCGGCGAAAAGAAGGACGGCGGCGCAGAGTAGGTCTAAGACAGAAACTGTTAACCACCGAGACAGAGAGGCACAGCTAAAACGGTTTAGCTGTGCCTCTCTGTCTCGGTGGTTAATTCCCCCTTTGCTCATCGTGCGACTGCCGTCAATCCAACCCTCCCGGCCTTCCCCCTCATCTGAGCACAAAATTTCTGCGGTGCGTGTGCCAACCGAATCCGGCGCCGCGGTGTCTGTACCTGTGAGCCTGCAAGAGCGGGCTCGCCCGGGGACTCTAACAGTTGACCAGCGAGAACGAACTGATCCGGCGCGCGCAGGGCGGCGACCTCGATGCCTTCTGCCGGCTCGCGCGAGAGTACGAGCGGCGCGTCTACGCCCTCGCGCTCCACTTCTGCCGGCGGCCCGAGGACGCCGAAGACCTCTCGCAGGAGGTCTGGCTCAAGGCGTTCCGCTCGCTCAAAGGCTTTCGCTTCGAGTCGAGCTTCCACACGTGGCTGCGGCGAATCATGGTCAACGCTTTTCTCAACCACAGGCGGGCCGAGACGGTGACGCGCGACGAGGTGAAGACGACGGTCAAACTCGACAGCCTCGAAGAATTGCTCGAAGAGCAGACGCTCGCGAGGGGTCTGTCGGACGAGGGGGCCGAGGGCGTCTATCACAACCGAATCATGGCCGGGCGCGTCATGCGCGCGCTCGGCGAGCTGACCGAGCAGCAGCGCCTCATCTTCCTCCTCAAGCACCGCGAGGGGATGACGAGTCAGGAGATAGCCGACGCGCTGAACTGTTCGGCGGGCACGGTGAAGAAGTCTCTGTTCCGCTCGATTGAAAAGCTGCGCGCCTCTCTGGGCGTGGGCGAAGAGCTGCCGCTCGGTGCGGGCGGCAAGAGTTAGTTTGCGATGAGACACGATTGCCAGGCGACCGAAGAGTCACTCGTCGAACTGCTGTTCGGCGAGGTCGAGGGCGGCGCGCGAGAGGCGCTGCTCGAAGAGGTCGTGTGCTGCGAGTGCTGCGCGGCTCGGTATCGCTCGATGACCGAGACGCTGCGCGTCTTCGACGAGGCCGCCGAAACGTCTCTCCCGGCGGAAAGGTTCTGGGACGGCTACGAAGAAAGGCTAAGGCGACGTATGGCACAAGAGATTCGGACAGACTTCTGGGGGCGGCCCGAGTTCGCGCGCGGCGAGTACCGTCTGACCTTCGTCGAGGATGAGGGGCTGACGCGCCGCCTCGTCAAAGAGTTGAAGTCCGTCGGGCACGACGCGGGGCTCACGTTCCCCGAGTTCAAGCGCGACCCCTTCGGCTTCATGGGTCGCTCAATCGAGGCGTACGGCCGCGCGGGCTGGGGCTTCTTCTCGCAGCGTAACGTGGCGCTGGCGACGATGAGCGCCTTCGTCTTCGTGACGCTGCTGCTCGGAACGGTCTTTGCGCTGGAGAGGATGCGCGCGCGGCAGCTCGCTCTAGTCAATCCCAACGAACAGTTGGAGGTCGTCGCCTGGGCGAACGAGATCATCCCGCGCGAGCAGCCGACACCGGACAAGGGCCCTGCGGGCACGAACGAAGGGAAGGGCGGCGGCTCGAAGCCGAAGTATGAGAAGCCTGCGGGCGGCGGCGGCGGTGGCCGTCAGGAGCAGGCGCCGGCCTCTGCGGGCAAGTTGCCGACGGCGCAGTTGGAGGTGCCGCCGATTTTGACGGCGAACCCGAAGCCGCCTCCACCGAACCCGCACCTGCCGACGCCGGTGACGATGCAGGTAGACCCGATGCTCGTCAAGGTTGATCCGCGCGACATCCCTTACGGCCTGCCCGACTCGAACGCGACTACACCCTCCTCCGGCCCGGGCAAGGGCGGCGGCATGGGCGAAGGCACCGGCGGCGGCATGGGGACGGGTGAGGGGACGGGGCTCGGCCCCGGGCGCGGCGGCAACACGGGCGGCGGCGACCGTAACGACGGCGGCGGCGGCCCCGGTGGCGGCGGTGGTGGCGGCGTCGATTACACGCGCCCCTTCAGGTCGGACAACGTGTCCGTGCGCGCCATCATCACCTTCAAGCCGGAGCCCGGCTTTACCGAAGAGGCGCGTAAGAATAACGTGACCGGCATCGTGCGGCTCCGCGCCGTCCTCTCGGCCAGCGGCGAGGTGTCGAACCTCAGCGTCGTCAAGGGTCTGCCCGACGGCCTGACCGAGAAGGCCATGCAGGCCGCACGCCAGATCAAGTTCCGCCCCGCCCAGAAGGACGGCCGCACCGTCTCGCAGTATGTGGTGCTTGAGTACAACTTCAATATTTACTGAAGTGATAGTAGCCAGTAGCCAGTAGGAAAAACAGAGGCGGCGCGCTCCGGTCATCACCCGAGCGCGCCGCCTGTCTTTCTACTGACTACTGTCTACTTTCCTCCCGCATACTTCTCGGCCACGCGACGGATGCGGCGGAGTCCCTCTTCAAGTCGTTCCATCGAGGTGGCGTAGGAGATGCGAATGTAGCCTTCGACGCCGAAGCCTGCGCCGTCGGTGACGACGGTGTGTGCCTCGCGCAGGAGGCGGTCGGCGAAGTCGGCGGAGGTCTTAAGCTCGCCGCCGAGGCAGCCGCGCACGCTGGGGAAGATGTAGAAGGCGCCCTCGGGCTGAGCGCACACGAGGCCGGGGATGTCGCCGATGGTTTCGAGCAGCCAGTCGCGCCGCCGCCGGTACTCGGCCAGCATCTCACCGACGCAAGTCTGGTCGGAGTCGAAGGCGTTGATGGCCGCGGCCTGTGAGATGGAGCTGGGGTTGCTCGTCGAGTGGCTCTGCACCTTCGACATCTCGCGTGTCCACGCGGCGGGCGCGATGGTGTAGCCGATGCGCCAGCCCGTCATCGCGTACGTCTTCGAGAAAGAGCCCGCGATGCAGAGCCGCTCGCGCAGCTCCGGCGCGAGCGTCGCCGCGCTGAAGACCTCGGCCGGCTCGTAGACAAACTTCAAATAACACTCGTCCGAGACGGCGTAGATGCCGCGCTCTGTGAGGACCCGCATGATGCGCTCGAACTCCGCGGGCGGGATGACGCGCCCCGAGGGGTTCGAGGGGGAGTTGATGATGATGAGCTTCGTGCGCGGCGTGATGGCCGACTCGACCTGCTCGGCCGTCAGTTGAAAGCCCGTCTCTTCGGTCTCGATGTAGACGGGACGCGCGCCGGCGAAGGTGGCGATCTCGGGGAAGGTGACCCAGTAGGGTTTGGGGATGAGCACGTCGTCGCCGGGGCCGCAGAGCGTGACGACAGCGTTGAAGATGCCCTGCTTGCCGCCGGCCGTCGCCATCACTTCTGATGCGTTGACGCGCGCACCGAACTCGCGTTCGTAGTAGGCGGCGACAGACTCCTGAAACTTCTTCGTTCCGCCCGTTGGCGTGTACTTGGTCTGGCCGGCCTGCATGGCGCGCGCGGCGGCCTCCTTGATGTGTGCGGGCGTGTCGAAGTCAGGCTCGCCGGGGCCGAAGTCCACCACGTCGTGGCCCTCGTTGCGCAGGGCGATGGCCGCCTGCATCGCCGCCAGCGTGGAGGAGGGCTGCATCCGCGCGACGTTCTCGGCGACGGGAAAGGTGGTTTTAAGTGCGGTCTCTGTCATCCTGTTGCCTGTGCTTTCAGAGTTGTGCCGAGCGAAGGTGCGATGGTATCCGCATCGCGCTACACGCGCAACAGTAAAGGGCGATAAACGCAGAGACGGGGGTCTAAGTTTAAGTTTGAAAGTACAAACTTAAACTTAGACCCCCGTCTCTGCGTTGGAATCCGGCTCGGATGTTAACGCTTCTTAGAACTGCCCTTCTTGCTCGCGCCCTTCTTGCTTCCGCCCTTTTTCGCCCCGCCTTTCTTACTCGCGCCTTTCTTTGAGCCGCCCTTGGAAGCCTTACCACCCTTCTTGCCGCCCTTCTTGAAGGGCGCCTTGTTCGTCGTCTTGCCGCGGCCCGAGCCGCTCTTCTTGCCACCGCCCGAGGACTTATTGACTGTGGCCCAAGCGCGCCGCTCCGCCTCTTCTTCGGAGATGCCGCGCTCCTCATAACCTTCCTCGATGTGCTCGGCCTGCCGTTTCTGCTTGTCGGTGTAGGCGCCTTTGTCACCTCTGGGCATACTTCTCGCTCCTCCTTGAAGTTGGAAAGTTGTGTGGGGGAAGGTTCGAGCGTGAGTATAGCACCGGCGGGCGCGGGCGACTGTTCACTTTTTACCAAGCTTGACGCGCATGCGCTCCTCGACCGTGGCGGGGACTAAGCCCTCGATGGTGCCGCCGAGCGAGTAGACCTCTTTGACGAGGCGCGAGCTGACGTAGGAGTAGGACTCGGCCGCGAGCATGAAGACGGTCTCAATCGCGGGCTCCTGCCGGCGGTTCATCAGGGCCATCTGCAACTCGTACTCGTAGTCGGAGATGGCGCGGATGCCGCGCACGACCGCGTCGGCCTGCTGCTCGACGGCGTAGCGCATCAGGAGCCCCTGGAAGGAGCCGACACGCAGGCGACAGCCGCCGCTCTCGATGTGCGTCAAGACCTCTTCCAGCATCTCGCGTCGCTCCTCGACCGTGAAGAGCGCGCGCTTCTCGGGGTTGACGAGGACGGCGATGATGATCTCGTCGAAGAGCTTCGAGCCGCGCTCGATGATGTCGAGGTGGCCGTTCGTTACGGGGTCGAAGGAGCCGGGGTAGATGGCGCGTCGCATACGGGATTCGGAAAGGTAAGAACCGGAAGGCAAGTTAGCACAGCGCGGAGACGTTGGACAAATATATTATATATAGGCGTTGGCCCAATCTCATTCTTGACACATGTCCGACGCGATGTTTCAATACCAATGTAAACGTGGTGAGTTAAGGCGACTTGCGGCCACGTAAAATAAACCGCTAAACAGCTCGGCGCGCCTCCTCAAACGAGGCCCGTTACAAAAAGGCTTATGAGAGTTAAGCCCCGCGTTGTTTGGCGCGGGGCTTCTCTTTGGGGCCGGAAGGATTCAAGCAACAAAGCCGATGAGCGATTTTCTGAAGACCTTAAACGAGCGCGTCATCATCTTCGACGGCGCGATGGGCACCAACCTCCAGGTGCAGAACCTGTCGGTGGACGACTACGGCGGCGCGCAGTTCGAGGGCTGTCCCGAGTACCTGCTCATCAGCCGCCCCGAGGCAGTCGAGCGCGTCCACGCCGAATTCTTCGCGGCCGGCTGCGACGTGGTCGAGACCGACTCGTTCGGCGGCATCCCTTACGTCCTCGACGAGTACGGCATCGGCCACATGGCCTACGACCTCAACGTCAAGGCCGCCGAGTTAGCGCGCCGTGTTGCCGCAGACTTCGCCACGCAGGAGCGCCCGCGCTGGGTCGCCGGCTCGATGGGGCCGGGGACGAAGTCGCCCACGCTCGGCCACATCACATACAAGGGCGTGAAGGACGCCTACGCCGTGCAGGCGCGCGGACTGCTCGACGGAGGCGTTGACCTCCTTATCGTCGAGACCTGCCAGGACTTGCTTCAGACGAAGGCGACGCTCGCGGCCATCTTCGAGGAGTTCAAACGTCGCGGCACGCGCGTCCCCGTCATCGCGCAGGTCACCATCGAGCCGTGGGGCACGATGCTGCCCGGCACGGAGATCAGTGCGGCCCTGACCGCGTTAGAGTCGTTCCCCGTAGATGTCATCGGCATGAACTGCGGCACGGGGCCGCGCAACATGACCGAGAGCCTGCGCTACCTGTGCGAGAACGCGCGGCTGCCCGTCTCCGTGCTGCCGAACGCCGGTTTGCCGGAAGTTAAAGACGGCAAGATGCATTACGACGAGACGCCCGAAAGTTTCGCCGCGCAGGTCGAGCACTTCGCGAAAGACTTCGGCACCAACGTCGTCGGCGGCTGCTGCGGCACGACGCCCGCGCACATCGCGCTGTTGGTCGAGCGGCTCGGCAACCTCACCCCGAAGCGGCGCGAGGGGTCGGTGCTGCCCGCGGCCTCGTCCATCTACATCCAGCAGCCGTACGCGCAGGACGCCTCGTTCCTCATCGTCGGCGAGCGTGTGAACGCGTCGGGCTCGAAGAAGATGCGCGACCTCTTGAACGCAGAGGACTGGGACGGGCTCGTCTCGCTCGCGCGCGAGCAGGAGCGCGAGGGCGCGCACGTCCTCGACGTGAACGTCGATTTCGTCGGCCGCGACGGCGTGCGCGACATGCACGAGCTGGCCTCGCGGCTCGTGACGCAGGTGCGCATCCCGCTCATGTTCGACTCGACCGAGTGGGAGAAGATGGAGGCCGGCCTCCAGCACGCGGGCGGCAAGTCCATCCTTAACTCGACGAACTACGAGGACGGCGAGCCGCGCTTTAAGAAAGTCCTGGGCCTCGCGCAGGAGTACGGCGCGGCCGTCGTCGTCGGCACCATCGACGAGGAGGGCATGGCGCGCACGGCCGAGGGCAAGCTCAGGATCGCCACGCGCGCTTACGAGCAGGCGACCGGGGAACTCGGCTTCCCCGCGCACGACATCTTTTTCGACCCGCTGGCGCTGCCCATCTCGACCGGCATCGAGGAGGATCGACGCAACGCCGCCGAGACCATCGAGTCTCTGCGCAGAATAAAGAGCGAGCTGCCCGGCTGCTACACCATCCTCGGCGTCTCGAACGTCTCGTTCGGTCTCAACGCCGCCTCGCGCATCGTCTTAAACTCCGTCTTCCTGCACGAGGCGGTCGAGGCGGGCCTTGATTCGGCCATCGTTAACGCGTCGAAGATCGTCCCGCTCAACCGCATCCCTGAGCGCGAGCGCGAGGTCGCGCGCCAGCTCATCTACGACGAGCGCAAGTTCGACGGCGACGTGTGCACCTACGACCCGCTCGCCGAGTTCACGAAGCTCTTCGAGGGCGTCAAGGCGAAGCGGGACGAGAAGATTGACGAGAACCTGCCGGTCGAGGAGCGGCTCAAACGTCACATCATCGACGGCGAGAAGGTCGCGCTCGAAGACAACCTGAAGCTCGCCCTCGAAACTCACCCGGCGCTCGACATCATCAACGACATCCTGCTCGACGGGATGAGGGTCGTCGGCGAGCTGTTCGGCAGCGGGCAGATGCAGTTGCCCTTCGTGTTGCAGTCGGCCGAGGTGATGAAGGCCGCTGTGCGCTTCCTCGAACCGTTTATGGAGAAGAAGGGGGGCGCGACGGCGAAGGGGACGATGGTGCTGGCGACCGTCAAGGGCGACGTACACGACATCGGCAAGAATCTCGTGGACATCATCCTGACGAACAATGGCTACAAGGTCGTCAACCTCGGCATCAAGCAGCACGTCGAGGCGATCCTCCAGGCGTCCGAGGAGCACAAGGCCGACGCCATCGGCATGTCCGGCCTGCTCGTCAAGTCCACGCTCATCATGCGCGAGAATCTTGAGCTGATGAACGAGCGCGGGATTAACGTGCCCGTCGTCCTTGGCGGCGCCGCGCTGACGCGCCGTTACGTCGAAGAGGATTTGGAGTCGCTCTACAAGGGTCGCCTCTTCTACGCGCGCGACGCTTTCGATGGCCTGCACACGATGGACTTGCTGACCGGCTCCGGCGCTCATGCGGAGCCGTCCGCACAGTCTAAAGCGGCGAAGGCCGCTAAAGCGTCGGCCGGGGCGGGGAACGGTTCGACGACAGATGCGTCCGAAGACGACGCCGAAGATTTGGTCGGCGAGGACGCGAAGCTCGGCGCGCGGGCTGCGCGCGCTCGACCGCGCGGCGTGCTCAAGTCGCGCGAGGCCGCCTCGCACACGGAGCGCTCGGAAGTGAACCCCGACGCGCCCATCCCGCGCGCGCCCTTCTACGGCTCGCGTTTGGTCGAACACGTCCCGTTGGAGAGGGTCTTTAAGTTCGTCAACGAGACGGCGCTCTTCAAGGGGCAGTGGCAGTTCAAGCAGGGGCGCAAGTCGGCCGAAGAGTACCGCGCCTTTGTCGCGGAGAAGGTGCGCCCCGTCTACGACGAGCTGAAGCTTCACTCGGAGCGCGAGAACCTGCTCGTCCCGCAGGTCGTCTATGGCTACTTTCCCTGCCAGTCCGAGGGCAACGACCTCGTCGTCTACCACGACGACGAACGCACCGAGCGCACCCGCTTCACCTTCCCGCGCCAGCCCTCGGGGCGGCGTCTGTGCCTCGCGGACTTCTTCGCATCGAAGGAGTCGGGACGCGTGGACATGGTCGCCTTCCAACTCGTTACGGTCGGCCGCCGCGCCAGCGAGTACGCGCACGAGCTGTTCCGCAACGACAACTACTCCGACTACCTCTACTTCCACGGTCTCTCGGTCGAGTCGGCCGAGGCGCTCGCCGAACTGTGGCACAAACACGTCCGCGAAGAGTTGGGGATAGACGGGCGCGACGCCGCGGAACTCGCGAAACTCTTCCATCAGGGCTACCAGGGCTCGCGCTTCAGCTTCGGCTACCCGGCCTGCCCCGACCTCGAAGAGCAGACGAAGCTCTTCGAGCTGCTTGGCCCCGAGCGCATCGGCGTCGAGCTGTCCGAAGAGTTCCAACTCGTCCCCGAGCAGTCCACCTCCGCCATCATCGTCCACCACGAGGAGGCGAAGTATTTTTCGATAGATTGAACCGCACCCCGCCGCTTGCACGACTCCGCCCGGTCTATTAACTTTGAGCCTTTGACGACGAAGGTTCTGATGGACACGACCGACGGGGCAAATCAACTAACAGACAGCACGGCCCTCGCGCCGACGGCGGAGGAGTGGGCCGTGCTGTCGCCGTTCGAGCGCTTCGCGTTTCGCCTGACGCGGCGGATGAATCGTGGACGTTGGAAGCGCTTCTGGACGTTCTGCCAGCGGACGCTCGGCGCAGGGTGGATTCACGTCTCGACCTACAACCTGATGCGTGTGAGCGGGCTCGAACACGTCGAGGCCGCTTCGCACGAACGTCCTATTCTGCTCGTCGCCAACCACCGCTCGTTCTTCGACATGTACGTCGTCTCGACCGTGCTCTTCCGCAGGACGCGTTGGCGCAAGCAGCTCTTCTTTCCGGTGCGCGGGCGCTTCTTCTATGACTCGGTCGGGGGGCTGCTCGTCAACCTCTTGATGGGCTGGTGGTCGATGTTCCCACCCTTCTTCGCGGGCGGCGACAACCCGAAGACGGAGCAGCGCGAGTTCGACAAGTTCTCGATGCGCCTGCTCGCCTCGCTCGCGCGCGAGGGCGCCGGCAACGTCATCGGCTTCCACCCCGAGGGGACGCGCAACAAGGGCGCAGACCCTTACTCGTACCTGCGCCCGCAACCCGGCGTCGGCAAGTTGATTAAAGATGCGCGCCCGCAGGTCATCCCTGTCTTCATCGCGGGGCTCGGCAACGACCTCCCGAAGCAGGTCTTAGGCAACTGGCGCGGCGGCGAGCCCGTCCGCGTACACTTCGGCCCCGCGCTCGATTTTTCCGAGTTCTACGAGCGGCGCGACTCCGTCCGCACCTACAAAGAGATCGCCGACTTCGTCATGTCGAAGATCGCCGAACTCGGCGAGCAGGATCGCGCCCAGTTCGCCCTCGAAGCCAGGCGCGACGCGCTCAAGCCTTCGACCGACGCCTCACGCGCGAGTTCCTGAGCGCGGTTGTCATCAATCACAAATCGAAAATGTCAACGCTCCCACTCATCATCGTCAACCCCTCGTCGGCGGGCGGCGCGACGGGCAAGGCTTGGCCGGGCGTCGCGTCCGTCGTGCGGCAGCACTTCGGCCCGTTCGAGGTTGCGTTCACGCGGAGGGGCGGCGAGGCCGTCGAGATCAGTGAGCGAGAGGCGCGCGCGGGTCGTAAGTTCGTCATCGCCTGCGGGGGCGACGGCACCATCAACGAGGTGGCGAACGGCATCCTGCGCGCGGAGTCGAACACGGAACTCGGGCTGCTGCCGAGCGGGACGGGCGGCGACTTCCGGCGCACGCTCGACATCCCACAGCGTTCGGCCGACGCGGCGAAGGCTCTGCGCGAGGGCGAGACGCGTGTGTTGGACGCAGGGCGCGTCACGTTCGTGAACGCGAGCGGCGTGGAGGAGTCGAGGTACTTCGTCAACGTCGCCTCGTTCGGTATGGGCGGCGATGTCATCAAGCGCGTGAAGTCGCGCGAGGGGCTGCCGGCGGGTGCAGCGCGTCTGCTCGGCGGCCGTCTCTCTTTCGCCGCCGCGGCTTTGCAGGCGGCCGTCACCTTCGAGAAGCCGCTCGTGCGCATCTCAATCGACGGCGCCGAAGCCCGGATGAGCGTCGCCAACTTCTGCGTCGCCAACGCGCGCTACTTCGGCGGCGGGATGAAGATTGCGCCGAACGCTCTGGTGGACGACGGCCGCTTCGACGTGGTCGCCGTCGGGGATGTCTCCGCGCTCACCGTGCTCGCCAACTCCTACAAGCTCTACCTCGGCACGCACCTCGGGATGCAGGAGGTGCGCCACGCACTCGCCCGCCGCGTCCGCGCCGAGTCGGCCGACGGCTCAAAGGTTAAGCTGGAAGTTGACGGAGAGCTGGTCGGGAGTCTGCCCGCCGAGTTCGAGTTGTTGCCGGGCGCGCTGCGTGTGAGGTGTCCGCGCCGTTAACCCGCGGTGCGGAAGGCGGAGTTGCCGAGGAAGTTTTCGCGGACGTATGTGACCGTGTCGAGCAGCGTCTCCTGCGGGTCGCGCGGGTTGAAGCCGAGTTCAGTCTGGGCCTTCGACGCGTCGAGGTACCAGAAGTATTCGGCCATCTCGATCTCGTTCGGCTCGACGGGCGGGGCGAGCTTCCAGTGCTTGTAGAGCGAGCTGATTCCGCGCGCGCCAGCGAGCGTGAGTTTTGACGGCAGCGAGAGGAACGGCGCGGGCACTTTCGTGATTCGTTCGAGCCGGCCGAAGAACTTGTCGAACGTCCAGTTGGCCGAGCCGAGCAGATAGCGCTCGCCGTGCGCGCCGCGCTCCATCGCCGCGCGGAAGGCCGCAGCCGCGTCGCGCGCATCCACGAAGGAGAGTCCGCCCTTCGGCACCGTCGGGATTTTGCGCGCGAGAAAGTCGAGCACGACCTTCGTCGAACTCAGACGCTCGTCGCCGGGGCCGAGCAGAAGGCTCGGGTTCATGATGACGAGCCGCCGCCCTTTTCCCGCAAAGCTCTCAAGCGCCACGCGCTCCTGATAGACCTTGCTCGCGTAGTAGGGCCAGCGCGAGACGATGTCGAGGGGCGTCGGCCACTCTTCGTCGGGCAACACATCTCCCGTATCCGTGACAGCCACCGTCCCACTCGTCGAGGCCATCACCAGCGACTTAACGCCCGCCCCGGCTGCCGCTTCGCACAGCACGCGCGTCCCGTCCACGTGCAGCTTGTACATCAGGTGCGCGTCCTCGCGCTCGCGCGAGACGCGGCCGGCGAGATGATAGACCTCGGTTACGCCTTCGACCGCCCGCCGCACGTCCTCCGGCGACGTGATGGAGCCCTTGACCGTCTCGACGCCCAACTCTTCAAGCCACGCCGGCGCCGAAGTCGAGAGCACGCGCAATGTCGTCGCGCCCTCCTCGACTAACAGCCTCACAAGATGCGACCCGAGGAACCCCGTCCCGCCCGTCACGAGCGTCAACGGCTTCGCCCTCTTCGCGAGCGAAGTCGTCTTCGGAGCGTCGGACTCGGCGGACTTCTTCGGCTTCGTCGGAGCCTTCTTTGTGCTTGTTCTCTTCGTCGTTGCCATGAACTTTGGGGGCTCTCTTTAATCGCCGGTCGTCGCCATCTCGCTCTCGTCGTGCGTCTCTTCGCCCGCGTGGCGGCGCTCGGCCTTCCAGCGGCGGCGGAGCGCCGTGGCGTCGAAGGCGTGGCGCGTGCCGTCGCGCAGGTTCTCGATCTCGTGGCGGACGAGCGCGGCGACGAGCCGGTACGCCTCCGCCCGGGGCATACCCTTCGTCAGCCCGTCGAGTTCGTCGGGCGAGAGGAAGCGGCCGATGCGCGCGCCGACCTCGCGCCCCTTGAGGAAGGTCGAGCCCTTCGGGAACGCCTCGTACGTGCCCCACAGGTACGCGGGCAGGATGCCTGTGCGCGTGTTCAGGGCGAGGTAGGCGAAGCCCGACTTAAACTCCGCCATCTGCCCCGTCATCGAGCGCGTGCCTTCGGGGAAGATGAGCGCCGTGTAGCCGCGCTCAAGGAACGAGCGCGCGTGGCGGAGCGACTGCCGGAGACTCCCCGAACGCTCGATGGGAACGATGTTCGTGAAGTTGTTCATGTAGGCCCGCTTATACTTGTTGTCGAAGAAGTAGTCGGCCGCGGCGAGCGCCACCATGTCGCGGCCATACTCGCCGAGCGCGTACTTGATGAGTCCCGTATCGAGGTGCGACGTGTGGTTCGTCGCCGCGATGAAGTTCGTATGCGTCGGGATGTTCGACTGCCCCTCAACGTGCGCCTTCAAAACGTTCTCGTAGAGCGCGCGCTGCACCACGTCGATGCCGCGGTTGCCGACGGTGCGGACGAACGTGGGGACGTATATCTCCTTCTCCGCCTGCCGCACGTCCTCCTCGGCGCGCGCCTCGGCTGCGCGCACAGCCTTCGCAGTCTCGCGCCGCTTGACGACCGAGTACAGCTCGCGCACGTCCACGACCTCGTTCAGGGTGTCGGGCGAGACGAGCGCGCCGCCCGCCTGCTCGATGGCCGAGGCCAGCTCGACGAACATGAGACTGTCGAAGCCCAACTCGGCGAGACGCGAGTCGAGCGTGACCTGCGCCCGAGGACGCGAGGCGACGTGCGCGATGATGCCGAGCAGCCAGTCGGCGTCGTGGTGTTGCTCGCGCGGCGCCGTTCTTTCGGTGATGCCGGCGCGCTTCGACTCTTCGAGCGACTGAATAATCTTGACGACCTCGCGGCGCTTGATCTTGCGCGTGGCCGTGCGCGGCAGCTCCTCCTCAGCGAAGTAGAGCGACTTGACGCGCTTGTAGAAGGGGAGCGACGAGGAGACCTCGCGGAAGTGGTTCTCGACGCGGCGCTGCACCTCTTGGCGCTCAAGCGCGATGTCGTGGTCGTAGTCGGGGAAGACCAGCGCCGCGACCTTCTCGCCGATGCCGTCGGGCAGCCCGACGACGCCGATCTCCTTGACGTAGTGCGAGTCCTTGTACTGCTCCTCGATCTCGTCCGGGTAGACGTTCTTGCCGTTCGTATCGACGATGATCTCTTTGGAGCGCCCGACGAGATAGAGGTTGCCGTCATCGTCGAGGCGGCCGAGGTCGCCCGTGTGGAGCCAGCGCGAGATGATGGCCGATTGCGTCGCCTGCTCGTTCTGGTAGTAGCCGAGCATGACGTTCGGGCCGCGCGCGATGACCTCGCCGATGCCGAAGGCGTCCGGGTCGCTGATGCGCACCTCGACGCCGGGCAGGGGCCGTCCGACGCTCGTCGCGTTCAGAGCGTTCTGCGGCCGCGTCACCGTCAGCACGGGCGAGGCTTCAGTTAACCCGTAGCCTTCGAGGATGGTGAAGCCGAGGCCGTGCATGTCGCGCTTGATCTTCTCGTTCAGGGCGGAGCCGCCGCTGATGAGATAGCGTATGTTGCCGCCGAGCCCCGAATGAATCGGGCGGAAGATGACGGAGCCGAGGTTGAAGGGCGTCTTGTCGCGCAGGCGGCTGTTGAACTTGATGAGCGCCTCGGCGGCGTTGCCGACCCACTCGCCGCGCTCGCGCAGGCGCGACATGATGCGGCGGTGGAGCAGTTCCCAGAGCGCCGGGACGCCGACCATGCCGGTGACGTGGCCGTTCTTGATAGCGCGCGCCAGCTCCTCGCCGTTGAGGTCTGAGAGGTACGTGATCTGCGTGCCGCGGCTGAACGGCGTCAGGAAACCGGTCGAGAACTCGAACGTGTGGTAGAGCGGGAGCACGGAGAGGATGCCGTCGCCCGTGTCCATCTCGAAGACGGACGAGAGCATCGAGACCATGTTCGTCAAATTCTTGTGCGAGAGCATGACGCCCTTCGGCTGCCCCGTCGTGCCCGAGGTAAAGATGAGCGACGCGACCGCGTTCGGCGACACCTTCGCGGGCAGGAGCGCGATGCGCTCGTCTTCACTCTGCTCGTCGGTCAGCTCGAAGACTTCCGCGTAGCGCCAGAGTCGCGCGTCTAAGCCCGCTTCGAGAAGTTTCTCTTGCAGGTCGGCGTGTTCTTCGTCGGCCTTCTCGCCGAGCACGACGCCGGTCGCGCCGCTCGCGCGGACGAAGTTGATGAGTTCTTCCGTCTTACTTTCAGGGTCAACGGGGACGCAGGTCGCGCCGGCCTTCAGGACGCCGAAGTAGCTGATGCCCCACTCGGGCGCGTTGTGGCTGACGAGGAGGACACGGTCGGCCGGCTTGACGCCCTGCGCGGCGAAGAAGGCGGCGGCGCGCGTCGCGAGTTCCTGAATGTCTGCGTAGGTGTACTGCTCCTTCTGCCCGTCGCGCTCGATGCGCATGGCGACGCGCGTCGAGTAGCGCTTGGCCGAAGTCTCGAAGAGTTCCAGCAGGTCGCGGTAGGTGTAGACGCGCTTCGGCTGCGCGCGCATGTCCTCTTCGAGCGTCGGGAAGACCCACTTCTTCAGGCCGGGGAAGTGGACGTTCATCCAGTAGTCGTACCAGTCGAACGTCTCCGGGTCCCAGCGGAGCAGATGCTGCTCGTCCTCGCGCACCTCCGCGAAGAGCGAGCGGACGTTGTCGGCGCGGAAGATGTAGGCGTTCTCGATCATGAACGGGCGGAACATGTCGAACGCCTCTTTCGTCTCGCGCGTGACCTCTTCGACTCTTTCGACGGTCGCCTTCGCGCGGTCGACGATGTGCGTGAGCTTCCCGCCGCCCCAGCGCGGGCGCACGCGGTCGAGCAGCGAGGACGCCTGCTTCGCCGCGGAGTTGACCATCGGCGTGGACATCGCGTTGAAGCGCGCGGGCGTGACTGGCTTGTTCTCCATCCGCGCCACGAACTCGTTGAGGAGCTTGAAGCCCGTCTCCTTCTCCTGGTAGTGCTTGCGCTTGTAGAGGCCGACGAGGCTCACGATGCGCTCCATCGTGTTCGGGTTCGTGTCGCCGGTGGCCGCCTGGTAGACGAGCCGCGGCTCGCCCGCGATGGCCTCGGCCGCGGCGCCGAGCATCACGGCCGCGACCTGATCGACGGGCGTGATGTCGAGGATGAGCTTGTCGTTGACGGGTATCTGCTGCTGACCTTTCAGCGCGATGAAGATGAGCGGGGCGGTCGTCGTAAAGCCTTCGTTCCAGCCGGGGAAGGGGAAGTCTTTGGCGGATTCGACGATGGAGGGGCGGACGATGGCGCGGACGATGTCCGACTCGGCCGCGACGAGCTGCTCGCCGAGGCTCTTCGTGTAAGTGTAGATGTTGGGCCAGCCCCAGAAGACCGCGCGCTCGGTGCCGAGTTCGGTCAGACGCTCGCGCGTCCAGAGCTTGCGCTCGCGGGCGACGGCGAGCCCCATCTGGTCGAGGTCGTCGGGGTCGCGCCCCTCTTCGTAGAGCCGCTTGCGCGCCAGCTCCCTGAAGCGCGCGACCTGCAAGGCGTCCTTCGCCTCCTCGCGGACGCGCTCGGCGAGGCGCGCGCAGTCACGTATCTCCTGCTCGGCGTCGAACTCGACGCCCGGCAACTCGTCCTTGCGCGGGAAATAGCCGAGGACGGGGTCGCTCTCCCAGACGGGGCCGGAGCGGTTGCCCGCGACGAAGCAGGTCGAGATGTGGACGAGCGCGGGGCGCTTCATCCGCTTGGCGAACTTGATGACGTTCTTCGTGCCGACGACGTTTGTTCTGAGCGCGCTCTCCAAAGGCGGGTTGAAGGTGACGTTGCCCGCGCTGTTGATGAGCACGTCGATGTCGGCGGCGACCGCCTCGGCCTCTTCTTCGGTGAAGCCGAGGTTCTCCTCGCTGATGTCGCCGTTGACCAGACGCACCTTGTCGCGGATGAAGTCCTCGAAGGCCGCGCCGTAGCGCTCGCGCACGGGGTCGAAGGGCGGCGCCGTGATGACGTTGTTCCAGAAGCGCGTCTCCGACTCCTCCTTACCGCGCGCGCGCACCGTCACGTAGACGCGCCCGATGCCGGGGAACCGGTCGAGCAGCATCGACAGCGCCACCTTCCCGACGAAGCCCGTCGCGCCGATGATGAAGACGTTCCGGCCGTTAAAAGTCTCTGTGGGCGAAAATTTCATAGTCACTAGCGAGGATGGTCGTTTCGGCCCGCTCATTCTCTCACAACTCAGCTCATGTCGCAGATGGCGATCACAGGCTGGTGCAACATCGTGATCTGGGCGGAGCGGCCCATGTAGCTGCGCGCCATGGCGATGGCTTCGGTCAGGTTGTCGGCTCGCTCCCAGCCCATGGCGGCGGGGACGTGCGCGTTCTCGGCGCCGGCGGCGATGACGCGGCCGACGTGTGCGCGGCCGTTCTCGGCCCAGTACCACATGTAGAAGGGGTGCGCGCCGTGGTAGGCGTGGCCGCGCCGGTACATCTCGATGTAAGAGGGGTTGGTCGCGAACTCGCGCTCATACTTCTCGCGCAGGACGTGCGAGTCGCGCGTCTCGGGGAGCAGCCGGTTGAAGAACTCGATGTAGCTCGGGTGCTGGACGTGGTCGAAGTCGTCGTAGCAGGGGTGGTGCAGAATCAGCACGCCGCCCTTCTTCAGCAGAGGCTTGCCGCGGTACATGTTGAAGTGGTAGCCGAGCGCCATCACCTGCACGAGCAGAGGGTTCAAAGACGAGTAGACGTTGTACGGCGAAATCTCGGGAATGGGGCAGATGAGGATGTCGCACTGGCCGTCCACGGGGACGACGTACTGCTGCATCGACTTGGCGATGATGCGCTCGTGGACGGGCTCGGTGCGCCCGGCCTCGACCGCGATCATCTCGTAGTCGGCCGTGAGCGAGTTGTACATCTTGCGCTTGGCCGCGAGCGGCATCTTCGACATCGTGAACCGCATGGCTTCGTACTTCATGCGCTCGTAGGCGGAGAAGTCGTCCTCGTTCTTCGTCAGGAACGAAAGCTCGCCCTTGAACATCAGGTTGTTGACGGTCGTCTCGATGTGGAAGACGTTGACGTGCTCGTCCACGAGCTTGCCGAGCCGGTTGATCTTGCGCGTCAGCTCGGAGTTGGCCGGGTCCATGTAGCTGTCGGACTCGCGGATGGTGTTGGGCTCGTGGTGCGGCCGTAAGCTTTCGTAGTCGCACAGGCCCACGGCGACCGACTTGTGCCCGCCGTTCATCGGGACGAAGTTGAAGTTGAGGTAGATGAGCAGGTCGCTCTCGGCGGCGCGGCGGTTGAGCGAGAGCTTCTCCTTATGGCGCGTCTCGCCGATGACGACCATGCCGTCCGGGTCTTCGGCGTCGTGGTTATAGAGGCGGTCGGGCCAGAAGGCGTCGAAGACCCGCTGGCCGCACATGCGCTTGATCTCCCACTCGGTCATGCGCCGATGCAGGGAGATGGCGACGATGAGGTGTACGTCGTCCACGCCGTTCGCGTGCAGCAGGTCTAGAAGGATTTCGAGCGCCGTCTGCCGCACGTCGGGCGTCCGCATCGGCGGGAGCGGCATCGACAAATCGTCGATGGCAATCGTCACCTTCATGCCGGGCTGCAACTGCGCATAGAGCGGGTCGCAATCGTGCGGGTGGTTCAGGGCATAGCGGATGGCGGCCTCGCGGTTCGGCAGCCCCCTGACGGGCGCGTTCGGGTAGATGACGCGCGTGCCGACGGGGAGGTCTTCCGGGATGAAGTCCATCCCCGACGAGATGATGCGCGGCGCGCTGTCGCGGTCGATGAAGACGACCGACTCGTGAACTTTTCTTCTGAGTTGTAGGGCCATTAGTAATTAGGACTGAGGACTGAGGACTGAGGACTGAGTGAAAAGCTCGACCACTCAGTCCTCAGTCCTCAGTCCTCATCACTTCAGATTTAAAATCGGCCAGTCGTGGTGTAAAGCCGTCTGGCGCAGGCGCATGTCCGGGTTGACGGCCGCGGGGTGGCCGACGATGGAGAGCATGGGCAGGTCGCTCATGCTGTCGCTGTAGGCGTAGGAGTCGCTCAGGTTGATGTCGTGTTTCTCGGCGTAGGTGCGAATCCATGACGCTTTGGTGGCGGAGGCGAGCACGGGGGGGAGGAGCCTTCCGGTGGCGACGCCGTTGACGAACTCAAGACGGTTGGCGACGTAGTCATCCACGCCGAGGTACTCCATCAGCGGCTCGACGGAGAAATCGAGCGCGCCGGTGACGACGACCTGCTTGAGGCCGAGGCTGCGCGACTTCCGGATCAGGGTCTTCGCGCCGGGGAAGACGGCCGGCTTGAGCACGTCCTCGAACAAGTCCCCCGCGAAGAAGCGGAGGCGATCCTCCGACTGCCCCTTGTAGCGGCGGAAGAAGATGTCGTTGAAGACCATGCGGCTGTAGGCGTCGGCGGCGGCGAAGAGCGGGATGCTCGCAAGGGTCGAGGCGCCCTTCTGAATCGAGCGCAGAATCCCCTGCTGGTTGCGCGCGTAGAAGCCGAGCGTGTGCACGAGGTTCGTGCTCACCAAAGTCCCTTCGAGGTCGTAGAAAGCGGCGGCTGCCAAAAAGAGTCCTCCAACACGAAACGGGTCGGGATTCTGCTGCGGCCCAAATGCTCCGGCTTAACTTTGTTGCAGGGCGGAAAGTTTAACCTATTTCGACCAGTTTTTGTAACCGCCGTGCGCGCCCGCAAACGTTGACTTTCGTGTGCAGTTATTATAAGAAGTCCACGCCCAACGGCTCCTCAACGCGGTTCTCTCCAGTTGAAAGGAAACTACCATGAAAAGGACACGTATCCTTGTCGTGACGCTGTTGCTCTCCGTCCTGACGATAGGCTTGGCCTCTTCTTCCACCACCACCCGCACGGTGAAGGCCCGTGACGCCTGCACCGACTGCACGGTGAAGGTTCAAGCTCTCTACGATGCGTGCGCAAACCTCTACGGGGAAACCGAGTATTGCGGTAACCTGTTCAACGACGGCATCGTCTTCTGCTACGCCACAGTCTGCGAGCAGTAGACACGCATCTTCCCTCTGTGCCGCGGCACAGTCGCAGGCCCGCCCCGGTGCACTCCCTTGTGCCGGGGCGGGTCGATTGTTTTCGCGCGGCCCGCTGTGTTATTTTCCAGTCAATTCAACGTTCTGGGAAAAATCAAGATGACAAGTGAAGCACCGACGGCGCGCGCGGGGAAGGGTTCGCGTTTGCGCGAACTGACGGAGGAGCTGCGCACGCTCGAAGAGAAACTGCGCGCGGGCGGCGGCGCGGGGAAGATTCAGAAGCAGCACGAGCAGGGGAAGCTGACGGCGCGCGAGCGCGTCGCGCTGTTGCTGGATAAAGACTCTTACGCGCAGGAGATTGGGCTGCTCGTCGCCTACGACCAGTACGAAGGCGGCGCGCCGGCCGCGGGGGTCGTGACGACCGTGGGCCGAGTCGGGGGGCGCGAGGTCGTCGTCGTCGCCAACGACGCGACGGTGAAGGCCGGCTCGTGGTGGCCCGAGACGATCAAGAAGATTCTGCGCGCGCAGGAGGTGGCGATGCGCTCGCGCGTGCCCATCGTCTATCTGGTCGATTCGGCGGGCGTGAACCTGCCGTACCAGGGCGGCGTCTTTCCGGGGCAGTACGGCGCGGCGCGCATCTTCTATTACAACTCGATCATGCGGCGCTACCTGCGCGTGCCGCAGGTGGCGGCGGTGATGGGGCCGTGCGTGGCGGGCGGCGCGTACCTGCCGGCGCTCTCCGACATCATCATCATGGTCGAGGGCACTTCGTTCATGGGGCTCGGCGGCGCGAACCTTGTCAAAGGGGCGACGGGGCAGACCATCGACAACGAGACGCTCGGCGGCGCGCGCACACACAACGAAATCTCCGGCGTCGCGCACTACCGCGTCGAGTCGGACGAGGCGTGCATCGTCAAGATTCGCGAGATCATCTCGGAGCTGCCACTGCCGGAGCAGCCCGCCGTCTCAATCGTCGATGCGGAAGAGCCCGCGCGGCCGCTCGCAGACCTCTACGAGATTCTGCCGGAAGACCACCGCCACCCTTACGAGGCGCGCGAGGTTTTGAACTGCATCCTCGACGGTGGCCGGCTCGACGAGTTTCAGGCCGACTACGCGCGCGAGATGGTCACGGGGCACGCGCGCGTCGGCGGCATACAGGTCGGCGTCATCACCAACAGCCGCGGGCTCGTGCGCGAGAAGGGGAAGCCGCCGAAGTTCGGGGGCATCATCTACACCGAGTCGGCCGAGAAGGTCGCCTACTTTATCGAGACCTGCAACCGGCATCGCACGCCGCTCCTCTTCATACAGGACGTGTCGGGTTTCATGATCGGGGCCGAAGCCGAGCACAGCGGCATCATCCGCGCGGGCGCGCGCTTCGTCGAAGCGATGGCGACGGCTACGGTGCCGAAGATCGTGTTGACGCTCAACCATGCCTCGGGCGCGGGCTACTACGCGATGGCGGGGCAGGGGTTCGACCCAGACTTCATCTTCAGTTGGCCGACCGGCCGCATGGGCGTGATGGAGGGCGACTCGGCCGTGCAGGCCATCTACGGCACGCAGCTCGACCGGCTGAAGCGAGAAGGCAAGGAGCCGGACGAGAAGTTGAAGTCGGAGATGACGCGCGTGCGCGAGGACTACGAGCAGCAGCTTGACGCGAAGTACGCGGCCGCGCGCGGGTACGTCGATGCGGTCATCACGCCCGAAGAGACGCGCGACGCGCTTGAGCTGGCGCTCGGCGTCAGCCTCAACTACTCGGGGCCGCACCTCGGCCAGTTCGTGCTGCCGCCGACGCTCGCGTGAGCTTGAGAGGGTTCGTGTGCGCCGTCCACGTGCGTGAAAAAAATCCGTGCAAGGGTCACTTCGGTGTGCGAAACTGTGGCCACCGAGGCAAGTCGAATCCACGAAGTCTTCCACACTTTTGCTGACGCACGCCGCGTCGCGGCGCGCGCAGGAGTAGACAGGAGGAAACCATCCGTGAGTAACATGCGAAGCCTTAGACTACTGCTCGTCCTTCTCTTCGCGGCCTTCTCCAGCGCGGCGCTCGTGCTGGCCGACGCGGGCGCTATGGGGCAGAACGCGAACAGCAGCACGACCGAAGAGCCCGCGCAGGACGCCAACATGAACGCGAACATGACCGCGCCGCGTCGCGGCCGCGGCCGCCGCCGCGCCCCCGTCCAGATCGTGCAGGAGATCGCCGTCATCGCGCCCAACATGCAGGACGACGACTCCCGTGGCGACCTGAGCGGCGAACGAGTTGACCTGTCCGGCACGTACACCGGCCGCGTCACGACGACCGGCGGACACGAGATGGCGGGCGACGCCGAGCTGACCATCAACGGCAACACCTTCACCCTGACGGGCGAGGGCATGACGCACAGCGGCCGTTTCTACGCCGTGCTCACGCAAGGGGCCACCAGCGCGGCCCTCTACTTCAGCGATATTGAAGACCCGGCGACGAAAACGCCCGTGGTCTTCAACGTCCGCGCGCGCAAGAGCGGCGACCGCCTGACGCTGACGCCTGCCCCCTTCACCCGGAGCAAACTGACGTTCACGCCGCGCGGCCGCCGCTGACAGAAGTAATCAGGCGTGAATCGTAAACCGTAAACCGTGACGAGAGAAGACAGGTTCTTCCTCTGGTCACGGTTTACGGTTTACGGTTCACGCCTGATAAACTGCCTGCGTATTCTTCCAAACGAAATCTTATGAGCAGACGTAGAGAGACGATCCGCATCGCCTGCGGGCAGGGCTTCTGGGGCGACATGCTCGACGCGCCGGTGCGTCAGGTGAGGGAGGGGCCAATCGATTACCTCATGCTCGACTACCTCGCTGAGGTCACGATGTCGATTATGCAGAAGCAGCGCGCGCGCGACCCCGCGGCCGGCTACGCGCGCGACTTCGTGCCCCTCATGCGCGAGATTCTGCCCGACTGCGTCGAGCGCGACATACGCGTCACCGCCAACGCCGGCGGCGTCAACCCCTCGGGCTGCGCCGCGGCCGTGCGCGACGTGGCGCGCGAGCTGGGACTCGCGGGCCGCTTGAAGATCGGCACCGTCACCGGCGACGACATCATGGGACGGCTTGACGAGCTGTTGGAGCGCGGCGTCGAACTGCGCAACATGGACACGGGCGCGCCGCTCTCCGACGTGCGCGAGCGCGTCCAGAGCGCGAACGCATACCTCGGCGCGTGGCCCATTGTGGAAGCCTTGAATGAAGGTGCGCGGGTCGTCATCACGGGGCGCGCGACCGATACGGGCCTCACGCTCGGGCCGATGATTCATGAGTTCGGCTGGAATGAGACGGATTGGGACCGGCTCTCCGCGGGCACGGTCGCGGGCCACATCATCGAGTGCGGCGCGCAATCGACGGGCGGCAACTGCCAGTACGACTGGCAGAACATTCCCGACCTCGCCTACGTCGGCTTCCCCATCGTCGAGGCGACGCCCGACGGCTCGTTCGTCGTGACGAAGCATGAGGGCACGGGCGGGCGCGTCAACGTCCCCTCGGTCAAGGAGCAGTTGGTCTACGAGATGGGCGACCCGCGCGCCTACATCACGCCCGACTGCGTCGCGGACTTCACGACCATCCGGCTCGAAGACGCAGGCCCCGACCGCGTCCGCGTGAGCGGGGTGAAGGGGATGCCCGCGACCGAGTTTTTGAAGGTCTCTATCAGCTACTCGGCGGGCTTCAAGGCCGTCGGCACGCTCGTCTACGCGTGGCCGGACGCGTACGCGAAGGCGCGCGCCGCCGACCAAATCCTGCGCGCGCGTTTAGACAGATTGGGTCTCAAGTTCGAACAGATTCTGACCGAGTACGTCGGCGCCAACGCCACGCACGGCACGCTCGCGGGCGAGCCATCTCCGGACGCGCCCGAAATCCAACTCCGCGTCGGCGTGCGCGGCGAAGACCGCAAATCAATCGAGCGCTTCACGAAGGAGATCGCGCCGCTCATCCTGACCGGCCCGCCCGCCGTCACGGGCTTCGCCGGCGGCCGTCCCAAGGTCGAAGAGATCGTCGCCTACTGGCCCGCGCTCATCCCCAAGACGGAGATCGAGGCGCGCGTCGAGGTGACGGAAGTTTGAAGGACGACGATTCACAACTACTCTGGAAGCGCGAACGCTCGGAGCAGGTCGCCGACTGCCGCGTCTTCAAGGTGCGGCGCGACTACTCGACCGACCCGCGCGACGGGCGCGTGCATGACTTCTACGTCATCGAGGCGCCGGACTGGATCAACGTCATCCCTCTGACGAAGGATGGAGAGGTCGTGCTCATCGAGCAGTACCGACACGGCACCGCGGCGCTCTCGCTGGAGATACCCGGCGGGATGGTTGACCCGGGCGAGGAGCCGCACGAGACGGCTGCGCGCGAGCTGTTCGAGGAGACGGGTTACGAGGCCGTCGAAGTCGTCTTCTTGGGCAAGACGCGGCCGAACCCCGCGATTCAGGACAACTGGATTCACACCTATCTGGCGCGCGGCGTCGAGTACAGGCAGGAGCCGTCGAACCAGGGCACCGAGCGGACGCGTGTGCGGCTCGAACCGCTCGCACGCATCCCTTCGCTCATCAGTGAGGGCACCATCGACCACTCGCTCGTCGTGGTAGGATTCCACTGGCTCGCGCTGTCCGGGCTCGTCTGACAGGAGTGAAGAAGATGAGCGAGAGCTACTCTGTGCTCATCATCGACATGTTCCGATACGACCCGTCGGAGGACTACGTCATCCGAGGCTTCCCGAGCTTCGAGCTTGCGAAGGAGTTCGCGCGCCGCTGGGTCAGGGACTCGGTCGAAGAGCAGCGCAGGCCCGGCCAGTCGAAGGAAGATTTGCGCCGCATGTGGCACACCTTCGGCGAGGACGCGTCAGTCCTAGGGGGCGAGCCGCACTACGCGGGCTCGAACGAGCTGGACTTCTTCATCGAGCACCCGGCGAAGCCCGAGGAGCGCGACTGGCAGGCCGTCAAGAGACTCGCGGGCATCCGTTGACGCCGCAGGGAAGGGGAGCGGGCCGCTCATCAACGATATGAGAATCAAACTGCTGAAACTCGCGCACGCGCGCTCGGGCGACAAGGGGGACACAGCCAACGTCGGCCTCATCGCGCTGCGCGAAGAGTTCTACGCGCTGCTCGCGCGCGAGGTCACGGCCGTGCGCGTCAAGGAGCACTTCCGCGGCATCGTGCACGGCGGCGTCGAGCGCTTCGAGCTGCCCAACCTCGGCGCGCTCAACTTTCTCCTGCACGAGTCACTGGGCGGCGGCGGCACGGTCTCGCTCATGACCGACGCGCAGGGCAAGACCTTCTCGACGGCGCTGCTCAGGATGGAGATCGACGTGCCCGACGAAGAGGCGCGCGCGCTCGGCCTCGTGGAGTAAGAGCATGAACGACGACACTTCAACTCACGAACCCGAAATCCGCCACGGCTACGCGCAGGTCGGCGACGTGCGTCTGCACTACGCGGAGTGCGGCGAGGGCGAGCGGCTCGTCGTGCTGCTGCACGGCTTCCCAGAGTGCTGGTACTCCTGGCGCCACCAGTTGAAGGCGCTCGGGCGTCGCTTCCGCGTCGTCGCGCCCGACATGCGCGGCTACAACCTGAGTGACAAGCCGGGGCGCGTCGAGGACTACAGGATGCCGCGGTTGGTGGACGACGTGACCGGCCTCATACGCCACTTCGGCGCGCGCGAGGCGGCCGTCGTCGGCCACGACTGGGGCGGTGCGGTGGCGTGGGCCGTCGCGCAGTATTATCCGGATTACGTCTGGAAACTGGCGTCGCTTCAGACGCCGCCGCCCGCCATCTGGGGGAAGAACCTGACGCTCAAACAACTCCTGCGGAGCTGGTACATGTTCTTCTTTCAACTGCCCTCGATTCCCGAATGGTGGATAGGTCGCGACGACTTCGCCGGTCTCGCTAAGACGTTGCGCGCGACTTCGCGGCCGGGCACGTTCACGGACGCGGACATCGAAGTCCTGAAGGCAGCCCTGCGCGAGCCGGGCGCGTTGACGGCCGCCATCAACTACTACCGCGCGAACCTCCGCGCCTTTCTCAGTCGCGGCTTCGGCGAACGGCAGATACGTCCGCGAGAGCGCGTGCGCGTCCCCACGCTCTACATCTACGGCGAGCGCGACTTCGCCATCGTCCCCGAGACCGTGGCGGGCGTCGCCGACTACGTGGACGCGCCCTACACGGAACTGCGTCTCGGCCGCAGCAACCACTGGGTGCAGCAGGAGGCGCCCGCCGAGGTCAACGCGGCCCTGCTCAGCTTTCTGGAAGAATGAAAAGTCAGATGTCAGATGTTAGATGTCAGATGCTAGTTTTAACTGACATCTAGCATCCAGCATCTAACATCTTTCCTATGAACGAGAGCCCCGTCATCTACGCCGTCGAGGGGCACGTCGCCCTCGTCACGCTCAACCGGCCCGAGAAGCGCAACGCTTTGAACGACGAGCTGGTCGGCGGACTCAAAGAGGCCCTGCGCGACGCGGACGCGCGCGAAGGAGTGCGCGCCGTACTTCTGACTGGCGCGGGCGCGGACTTCTGCTCGGGCGCAGACCTCTCGGCGCTCAGGAAGATCGCAGAGGGGTCGGTCGCGGACAACCTTGAAGACGCGCGCTCGCTGATGGAGTTGTACGCGCTCATCCGGCGCGTCCGCGTCCCCGTCGTCGCGGCCGTGCGCGGAAGGGCGCTGGCGGGCGGGTGCGGGCTGGCGACCGCGTGCGACCTCGTGCTGGCCGCCGCGTCGGCGCGCTTCGGCTACCCGGAGGTGAAGATCGGGTTTGTGCCCGCGATGGTGATGGCCATCCTGCGCCGCAACGTCTCGGAGAAGCGCGCCTTCGAGCTGGTGACGCGCGGCGCCGAAATCTCCGCCGCCGAGGCCGAGCGCGCCGGGCTCGTCAATCATGTCTACGAAGACGAGGAGTTCGAGACGCGCGTCGAGCACTACGTCGCGGACTTCGAGCGCGTCAGCCGCACGGCCGTCGAACTCACCAAGCGCCTCCTCTACCAGATGGACGGCCTCACCTTCGACGCCGCCCTCCAGACCGGCGCCGACCTCAACGCCATCGCCCGCATGACCGAAGACTGCCGCGCCGGCATCGCACGCTTCCTCTCGAAGACGAAATAACAACTCTCGAACGCAGTATCAGATTTGACGGGAGGCGATTTCGAGCGCACAGGCGAGTGCGTCGGCGTGGACGTGTGAGACAAGGCCGAACTCAAGTGCTTCGTTTGCAGAGAGGCGGCGGGTCGTGGCGAACATCTCCAGCGCGCGGGCCGTGCCGATGAGGCGCGGGAGGCGCTGTGTGCCGCCCCAGCCGGTGATGATGCCGAGGCGCGCGCCGGGGTGTGCAAAGACCGCCGTGGGTGAGGCGACGCGGACGCAGCAGGCGAGCGCAAGGTCGAGCCCGCCGCCCATGCAGAAGCCGTTGACGGCGGCAATGGTGAGTTGCCGCGCGGCGGCGATTCTGGCGAAGAGATTCTGGCCGTGCTCTGCGAATCGGCGCGCGGAGTCGGGGGTGAGCGTTTGGAGTTCGCGGATGTCTGCGCCGGAGGCGAAAACGTCGCCGGTGCCCGTGAAGATGACGGCGTCGATGTCTGCGCGCGCGGAGAGGGAAGAGAAGGCTTCGTCTAAGCTTGAGAGCGTGGCGACGTTGAGGGCGTTCCGCTGTGCGGGGCGGTCGATGCGTATGACGGCGAGCGCGCCGCGCTCTTCGACGGCGACCGCAGGAGGCGGCTCGCTTCCCTCCCTCATGCGCGCTGGCCGACGTTCTCGCGGAGGAACTTGACGATATCTTCGGTCGAGGTGCCGGGCAGGAAGACGGCCGAGACGCCCTGCTCCTTGAGGCGCGGGATGTCCTCCTGCGGGATGATGCCGCCGACGACGACGAGGCAGTCGTCCATCCCGCGCTCGCGCAGCAGCTCGACGATGCGCGGACAGAGCGTGTTGTGCGCGCCGGAGAGAATCGAGACGCCGACGGCGTCCACGTCCTCCTGCAACGCCGCCGCCGCAATCATCTCCGGCGTCTGGCGCAGACCCGTGTAGATGACCTCCATCCCCGCGTCGCGTAGAGCGCGCGCGATGACCTTTGCCCCGCGATCATGGCCGTCGAGCCCGGGCTTTGCGACGAGGACACGTATTTTTCTTGATTGATCCATCGGTTCATCGGTTCATTGATTCAATAAAGAAATGAATCAATGAATAAATCTAAAAAGCAGGCTCCTCGTAGAGTCCGTATACGTCGCGGAGTGCGTCGCAGATTTCGCCGAGCGTGGCGTAGGCGCGGACGGCCTCGATGGTCGCGGGCATCGTGTTGTCGCCCGCGCTCGCGGCCTTCTTCAACTTTTCGAGCGCGTTCGAGACGGCGCCGTTGTCACGCTGTGACTTCGCGCGGTGCAGCCGTTCGACCTGTCGTTCACGCACATTTTCGTTGATGACGAGGGTGGTGATTTCGGTCTGCTCGCCTTCCATCGAATACTTGTTGACGCCGACGATGGTCTGCTCGCCGCGCTCGACGGCCTTCTGGTACTGGTAGGCCGACTCCTGAATCTCGCGTTGCGGGAAGCCCTTCTCGATGGCCTCGACCATGCCGCCCATCGCGTCGATCTTGTCGAAGTAATCGAGCGCGCCGTCCTCCATCTTCTTCGTCAGAGACTCGATGAAGTAGGAGCCGCCGAGCGGGTCTACGGTGTTGGCGACGCCCGTCTCTTCCGCGATGATCTGCTGCGTGCGCAACGCGATGAGCGCCGCGCGGTCTGTCGGGAGTGCCAAAGCCTCGTCGTACGCATCCGTATGCAGCGACTGCGTGCCGCCCAGAACGCCCGCGAGCGCCTGGATGGCGACGCGGACGATGTTGTTCAAAGGTTGCTGCACTGTGAGCGAGACGCCTGCCGTCTGCGTGTGGAAGCGCATCTGTAACGTGCGCTCGCTCTTAGCGTTGAAGCGGTCGCGCATCACGCGTGACCAGATGCGGCGGGCGGCGCGGTACTTGGCTATCTCCTCGAAGAAATCGTTGTGCGCGTTGAAGAAGAAGGAGATGCGCGGGACGAACTCGTCCACGTCGAGGCCGGCGTCCACGCCCCACTGCACGTACTCGACGCCGTCGCGCAGGGTGAAGGCGAGTTCCTGAAGCGCGGTCGAGCCCGCCTCGCGGATGTGGTAGCCGCTCACGGAGATGGGGTTGTACTTCGGGACGTGGCGCGTGCAGAACTCGAAGGTGTCGATGACGAGCTTCATCGCCGGGCGAATCGGATAAATCCACTCCTTCTGCGCGATGTACTCCTTGAGGATGTCGTTCTGGAGCGTCCCTGAAATCTTTCTGAAGTCGGCGCCCTGCTTCTCCGCGACGACGAGGTACATCGCCAGCAGCACTGAGGCCGGCGCGTTGATGGTCTGCGAGACCGTCACCTCTTCGAGCGGGATGCCGTCGAAGAGCACCTCCATGTCCGCTAAGGAAGAGACGGCGACGCCGCACTTGCCCACCTCGCCCTCGGAGAGCGGCGAGTCGGCGTCGTAGCCCATCAGCGCCGGCAGGTCGTAAGCGACGGAGAGGCCAGTCTGCCCATGCTCAAGAAGGTATTTGAAGCGCGCGTTCGTCTCCTCGGGCGTGCCGAAGCCCGCGAACTGTCGCATCGTCCAGAGCTTGCCGCGATAGCCCGTCGGGTGTATGCCGCGCGTGTAGGGGAACTCGCCGGGGAAGGATGTGTCGCGCTCGAAGTCAACGTCCGCCACGTCCGCGGGCGTGTAGAGGCGTTCGACCTCGTCGAGCGAGACCGTCTCGAAACGCTTCCGACGCTCGGGGCGCTTCTTGAGCACAGGCTCCAGCGTCTCGCGCTCCCAGCGCTCGACCGAGGCATCCGCGGGCGTGTTCAACTCTTTCGTCTCGGGCATATCTTTGCTTTCGCTCCGTCCGTTAAGTGCCGCGTCCCGGCGCGTGCGCGCACAAATTATTTTTATGAGCCGATAAGAAAACGATATTAGTTGACCCGCTCAAACAGTGTCAACCAACTCTCGGGCGGCCGTTTGCAGCCAAAAAAGGCGGCGCGGCCGTCGCCTTGAAGCGTACGGCCGCGCCATGCAGGTAGGGGACCTCCGGCGGTAAACGAGCGGGTCAGCTCAGGCGGGCGTCAGGAAAACAGGATGGCGAGCACCCGCCGCCTAAAAATCAGGATATTAGTCTAGCGGGACCACAACCTCGTTTGCCCGAACCATGTTCAGACGCGTGCGCGCGGCCGCCTCCCTCGTCCGCGGGTCGCTCTGTAGACGTTCCACGTCGCGGCGGAGCGCCTCGTTCTTCTGACGTATGGCCTGGACATCCGTCGTTATCTGCTCGAAACGCTGCTCGGCCGCGCCGCGGGCCGCGTGCGTCCGCATCGTCACCGTGACGCAGACGGCGAAGGTCGCCAGCATAATCATGCTGAAGACGACCCAGGACGGGATGGAAAATGAGCGCCGCCGCGCATCTGCGCGCGTGGCGACGGCGCCGCCAAAGGTCTCTGCCACGGGGGAGGGAAGCGAAGTGGCGCGCGCCACGGGGCGCTGCGTGTCGAGTCGGGAGTCGATCCAGAAGGGATTTGCGGACATGAGTTTACGTGCTCCTCCGTGCTCTGTCATCGGGTCAAAGACGCGCCCACCGTCCATGTTCAAACGGCGCGGAGACCGTCGGTCCGAGGTGTTCTAAAATGAAACCGGTTAGAAGGTCTCTAACCTGAAAAGTCGAAACGTCGCAGAGGGGTTGTTTGCGGTTCGTCTCGCTTGCCGTCATTGGCTTCGGCGACAAGGTTTTCGGAATTTAGCACTTGCTTAAGAACCTGTAAAGATAAACGTTTTCAACGGTTTGTACGGCTAAGTTGAACATTTACTTGAAGTAAGGGCGACGTGGGCCCAGATTTGGCGAACACGGGGCGAACGGAAATCCGCCGTTTGGGCAGCCCCGTTGGATAACCTTTCATGGCAGCAAGATAGAAGGAGCACTCGCACGTCACAGATGTGGAAAAGGCGAAGACGGTAGCCAGTGGTTGAATTCGATGATAAATTGATTGCAATGTTTTAACAATAATTAAAGAAGTTGACATGGGGCGTTTCACTTCTTAGACTGGCAGGGACTTCGGCGGAAATGTTCGGCCGGTGTCCGTTCAAAATGTGATGTGACTCTCCCCGGGTCGCTTTTCTTGCCTGTTTTTCCTCAAAAAGAGAGTTTCTGAGGGGCTCGAAACCCGCATTTTTCAAACTCGACAAGGGGTTTTATGTCTGGCTTGTCTCCGGAGTCACAGAACGGGACGGGGATGAACGAAGCGTCGAAAGGTTTCCAACTGCCTCTGGCGGCGATGGTTCGGTCGCTCTGCCGTGCGGCCGACACGGGCTCGGACGCGCTCTACGACGTGATGTTGAAGGTGGCGTTGATGGTGGACGCCGCCGCGCACACGTACGGAATGGCAACTTTCTCGCAGAAGGCGGGCGAGTTGGCGCGTCTGAAGTGGGTCGAAGGGCTTGACCCGGAAGAGACGGCCGACGCCGAGGCGACCGTCGAGGTGGCTCTGAGCGGCGCAGAGGAAGGGCAGGAGCCGAAGGCGGGGGATAGAAAAATCTGCCTCGTGCTCTCGGCCACGAGGCCACAGCGCGAGGGCGCGGCCATCTACGGTCGTTTCGTGAGGCCCCTGACCGAAGCGCAGGCTTCGGAGTTGAGGCTTCTGTCGGACGTGGCGCGACTCGCGCATTCACACGCGCGTGTGCGCGAGGAGCTGTACCAGCCCGTGAAGGCGTTCAAGCTGGCCGAGGTGGCAGCAACGTCTTTGCCGGGCATGGTCTTTGTGAGCCGCGCGATGAACGGGCTTGCGCACTCGGTTGAGCGCATCAAGGACTCGGAATCGACCGTGCTCATCACAGGCGAGTCGGGGACAGGCAAGGAGCTTGTGGCTCGCGCCGTCCACCGTTTGAGCCGGCGCTCGCAGGCGCCCTTCATCCCTTTCAACTGCACGGCCGCGCCCTCCGATCTCATCGAGAGCCTCCTGTTCGGCCATCGCAAGGGTTCGTTCACGGGCGCGCACACAGACCACGACGGACTCATACGCGCGGCCGAGGGCGGCACGCTCTTCCTCGACGAGTTGGGCGACCTGCCGCTCGCCTTGCAGCCGAAGCTATTGCGCTTCTTGCAGGAGGGCGAAGTCCACACGCTCGGCGAGCGCGCGCCGCGCAAGGTGAACGTGCGCGTGCTGGCGGCGACGCACAAAGACCTGTACAGGGCCGCGCAGGAGGGGACGTTCCGCGAAGACCTCTATTACCGCGTGGCGGCGCTGACCGTGCACGTGCCGCCGCTGCGCGAGCGCCCCGAGGACATCGGCGCGCTCATCTCGCACTTCCTCTCGCACTACGCGCGCCGGAACGAGCGGGCGGTGGCGGGCATCACGGCCGACGCTATCGGCGTGCTCCAGAGCTATGCGTGGCCGGGCAACGTGCGCGAGCTGGCGGCGGAGATAGAACGACTGGTGCTCTACACGGACGAGGGCTGTTACATCGGGACGGAGAACATCAGCGCGCGCGTGCTCCCTTCGGAGGAGCGGCAGTCGCCGCCCGAGGCGACGGCGGGGCAGGTGCCGGCGCATCTGGAGAACATGCTCGAAGACTACGAGCGGCGCGTCGTCACGGAGACGCTGCGGCGGAACGACTACAACGTGGCGCGCGCGGCGCAGGCGCTGGGACTCGGCTCGCGCCAGACGCTCTACAAGAAGCTGAAGCGACTGTCAATCAATGTCGGCGACTTCCTACAGGACGAGCAGCAGCACGGCCTGCAACTGCGCGCCGACAGGATTTAACGCCGGGCGCATTCTCACCACACTGACTGGCTCACCTTCTTCACTCACGTCACATTTAACTAAAGGCAACTGAAGGCTCACGGACGACGCCCCTTTATGCTCATCACCTACGTCCTTCTCTTCGCGTTGACGATGTTCATACACGAGTTGGGCCACCTCGTGGCGGCGCGGCTCTGCGGCATCGGCGCGACGGAGCTGGGGCTCGGGTGGGGGCCGAAGCTGCTTGAGAAGAGCGCGTTCGGCGTTCGCTTCAAGCTGCACCTGCTGCCGGTCGGGGCATACGTGCGTCTGGACATGCGCGGGTTGCAGGAGCGGCCGCTCTCGCAGCAGGTCTTCGTGCTGCTCGCGGGCATCATGGTCAACCTCGCGGCGGCGCTTCTGGCGCAGGGGACGTGGTTCGGACTGTTGAACTGCTTCCTGGCGGCGACAAACCTCCTGCCGCTCTACCAGCAGGACGGTTGGAAGTGCGGCATGGTTATGATCCGCGCGCTGCTCTCGCGGCGCAGCTCGCTCGTCGAGTGGACGTTCACCGTCACCGGCGCCTTCATCAGCCTCATCGCCATCGCCTCTGTCTCCGTCCGCTACCTATAGAAGAAAAATCTTGATGCGGAAGCCCGACCGAAAGAGAGGGCGTCTATCTTTGCCATTCGGCTCTAAAGCAAAGACAGACGCCCTCTCTTTACGGTCGGGCTTCCGCTTTGTCGCTTGTGGTCGCCGGAGGGATGCGCGGCGGCCCGTGCGTTGTCAACCGGCGGCGACAACGTTCTAAGTCGCTGAAGGCGTTGAGCATTGAGTCGTCGGTGGCGTGCGGGCGCGTGTCAGCGAGCCTTTTTATTTGTAGCCGCCGGTTGACAGGCCGGAGTGGGCGCGTGTGCGGGGCGGCGTGTTTGTTGGTGTTCGTGCGTCTGCAAGCTGTGGCACGGGTGTTGAAAAGGGGAATGCGTCGGAAGCTGAAGCGGCTGCAAGGTTGGTGGCACTGCCTGGCGGTCGTGACGCAAGGAGAAAAGGTTGATGAAGACAGTCCTGACAAAAACGCTGGTGTTGATCGTGGGGGGCGCGCTGGTCGTGCCGTTCGCGGCCGCGGCTGTGCTCGTGGGGGCGCGAGCCGTTGCGGGTGCGGGCGGGATGAAGCAGTTGCTCTTCGCGGTCGGGCTGGCGTTAGTCTGGACGCTCTTCGGCGGCGTGAAGGGCTTCGCCAGGATTGGTGACGAAGAGCGTGAGGGGCATGAGCTGCTCGTCGTTCACCACTCCGGGGAAGCCCGGCGCCACGCCTTCCTCCACACGCGCGGTCTCTCCTGAGTCCGCTGTAGAGTCGTCCGGCGGCCGCCTCGCGCGTCTGATACGGGCCTGAACCCTTGACCTTCAAACCCATCTCTAAAGGAGCAAACGAACAATGTTGAAGAGATTCTTCCGCGACGAAACCGGTCTGGAGCTTTCCGAGTACGCAGTGGCCGCGGCCCTCGTCATCCTCGTTGCCGCCGGCGCCTTCTCGGCCCTCGGCGGGTCAATCAACACCGTCATCGGCAACCTGAAGGCTGCGATTGACCAGTAGTCGCTCGTAGTCACGGTGCGCGGCGCGCTCCAGCCTTCAGGGCCGGGGCGCGCCGCACACCAGCACCGACCCGCACCCTTCCTTCTTTCAAACACAACTTAATTAAGTCAGCCAGGCCGAGTCTTAAGACCATGCCCGTCTCATTCACCATCGCCAATATCACACTCTTAGTTCCGCTCGCGGTCTTAATCACCTATTACGACGTGCGCTACCGGCGCATCCCGAACGCCTTCGTGCTGGCGACGCTGGCGAGCGGGCTTTTAATCAACGGAATCCTGAACGGGCTCGGCGGGCTGGGGGCAAGCGTGGCCGGGTGCCTCGTTGCCTTCGGGATGATGTTCGCGCTGCACCTGTTCGGCGCGATGGGCGCGGGCGACGTGAAGCTCTTCGCGGCCATCGGCTCGGCGGTCGGCGTCGGGATGGTCGTCCCGACCTTTGTCGTCGTCGTGCTGACGGGCGGCGTGCTCGCCGTCATCACGGCGTTGCGCACGGGCGCGGCTATCGCGACGGCGCAGCGCGTCTTGCAGATTCTGATCGGATTCCTGCCCGGCTGGCAGGTGCCGCGCTTCGCGGTCCCGGCCGACCGGCGGCTCACGATTCCCTACGGCGTCGCCATCACGTTCGGCAGCCTGATCTCGCTATTCCTCTTCCGCGCCTGAGCCCGAAGGGCGCGGGCGATTGCACACACTTTTCGACGGAGAACTTGAAGCCATGCGGAACAAACGTCTTCTCTTCGTGCTCGCGGGCGCCGCGGTCTTCGGCCTGCTGGCCGCCGTCTCGGTCAGCCGCTACCTCTCGAACGCGCAGGCGTTCTCTCGCAACATGAACGGGGTGATAGTGGCGAAGGTGGACATCCCGCTCGGCACCACGCTCGGCGCCGAGCACCTGACGGCGGTGCAACTGCCCGCCGGCGCCGTGCCCGAAGGCGCCTTCAACTCGGCGGAGAAGCTGGTGGGGCGCGTGGCGGTCGTCAACGTCGCGGCGCGCGAGCCCGTCACCGACTTCAAGCTCGCGCCCGAGGGTTCGGTCGGCGGACTTTCGTCGGTGATTCCCGAGGGCTACCGCGCGATGACGGTCAAGGTGGACGACGTAATCGGCGTCGCGGGCTTCCTGCGCCCCGGCGCGATGTGCGACGTACTGACGGTCATCGAGCAGCCGGGCGGCAATTTGGGCGACCGCGACCCCATGTCGAAGATTGTGCTCCAGAACGTCAAGGTGCTCGCCGCAGGGCAGAACATCGACAAGCCGAGTGACGAGCGCGAGGCCGAGCAGGTCAAGGCCGTCACGCTTCAGGTCACGCCCGAGCAGGCCGAGAAGCTGGCGCTCGCCTCGACCGAGGGCAAGCTTCGCCTCGTGATGCGCAACTCCACCGACCAGGGTGACGAGCAGACGCAAGGGGTGGACAAGCGCGCGCTGCTCACGGGCGAGCGCGCGGCGCCCGCCCCCGAGCCGGGCTCACTCAAGAGCGAGCAGCCGAAGCCACAGGCGCCCGCGCCGGCCCCCGTCCGCCGCCCGCGCGCGCAGGCTCGCCCGGCCGCGCCCGTCGAAGCCCCGCCCGCCGCCGCGCCCGCGCCTCCCCCGCCGCCGCGCCCGAGCGTCGAGATGATTCAGGGTGTGAAGAAGAGCACCGTCGAATTCCCGTAGGCTGAAGCGCGGAACGGTGAACGCGCAGCGGTGGGGCGCTTGGCCCTCCATCCCGCGCTCATCGTTCAGAGTTCATCGTTCCCCTTTAAGGAGCTTGAAGACCATGCAGAAACGTTCTCTCGTCGCACGCCTGACGCTCGTCATCAGCGCGCTCGTCGGCATCCTGTCGGTCGTGCAGACCGCGCCCGCGCAGAACGCGCAGAACTCGGTCGGCGGTTCGTTCGAGAACCCGGCCACGGAGCCCACGCAGATCAACGTCCTCGTCGGCCAGTCGCGCGTCATCAACTTCGACAAGCCCATCGGCCGCTTCTCGGTCTCGAACCCCGACGTGGCCGAGGCCGTGCTCGTCGCGCCCGACCAGGTGCTCGTCAACGGCAAGACGTTCGGGCAGGTCAACTTCATCGCGTGGGCGAAGGAGGGCGGGCAGTTCATCGTCTTCGACGTGTTCGTCCGCACCAACCTCTCGCTCATCGACTCGCAGATTCGCGCGCTCTTCCCCAAAGACGACATCCGCCTGAGCCAGGCCAACGGCTCGGTCGTCATCTCGGGCACGGTCGCGGAGTCGAGGACCTCGCAGGACGTTGAAGCGGTCGTCAAGGCCGCGGGCTTCACGACCGTCAACATGCTCAGGTCGCCCGTCAAAGCGACGGCGCAGGTGCAGTTGCAGGTGCGCGTCGCCGAGGTGAGCCGCAGCCGCCTGCGCGAGCTGGGCGGGAGCTTCGCCTACCAGTCGCAGCCGGGCGTCGGCGGCACCATCGGCTCGGGCGGTGGCCCGTTTACCGTGGACAGGATCGAGGGCGGCAGCATCTTCGGGAACACTTCGGGGAGCACGCTCAATCTCTTCGTGATGGGCGGCAACACCTTCAACTGGATTCACGCGCTGAAGACGCAGGGCGCGCTCCGCAGCCTCGCGGAGCCGAACCTGATCGCGATGGACGGCCAGCAGGCGAGCTTCCTCGCGGGCGGCGAGTTCCCCGTGCCCATCGTCTCGGGCGGCGAGCGCAACGCCGTCACTATCCTCTTCAAAGAATACGGCGTCCGCCTCAACTTCAAGCCGACCATCATCGACGAAGACCACATCCGGCTGGAGCTGGAACCCGAGGTCTCGACCATCGACTTCGCCAATGGCGTCAAGTTCGAGGGCTTCATCATCCCGGCCCTCAAGACGCGCCGCGCCAAGACGGGCGTCGAGCTGCGCGACGGCCAGTCGTTCGCGCTCGCCGGACTGCTCGACAACAACGAGCTGCGCTCGATCTCGAAGATACCGATCATCGGCGACATCCCCATCCTCGGCACGCTCTTCAGCTCGAAGTCGTTCCAGAAGCAGGAGACCGAGTTGATGTTCATCGTCACGGCGAATCTCGTGAAGCCGGTTAGGCCCGACGATCTGCCGCAGATGCGCGGCGTGGACGGTCTCAAGAACGGCTCGCCGCTCGGCGTCGAGCCGAAGGGCGAAGGCATCCAGGGCGACCACGGCTTCTCGACCGGCTCGGGGGCGACCTCGAACACGACTGCGCCGGCCTCGAACAACGCGGCACCGGCGGAGAAGAAGGACGCCGACGCGAAGGCGGGCGGCGCCGCGGTCGAACTCTCGAAGAAGCAGCAGTGAGCCGGCCGGCCCCGGCCGCAGGTGACGGAGTCATCCTCGCATGAGACCCGAAGGAGGGTGGGAGATGAGACCGAATACGCGCAGTCTGTCACACGCGGCCGAGGAGCGTCCCGGCGAGCGCGGCGCAACGATAGTCCTCGCCACCATCGCGATGCTGTCGATGCTGCTCGCCACGGGGCTGGCCGTGGACATCAGCCACTTCTACAACGCGAAGGCCGAGCTACAGACAGCGGCCGACGCGGCGGCGCTCGCGGGCGCCTCGCAGCTCAACTCGACCACGGGCGGCATCAAGAACGCCGTCACCGAGGCGACAAAGACGCTCAACAAGTACGACTTCAAGAAGTCGGTTACGCTGACGGGCGCCAACGTCACCTTCTCCAAGAACATCAACGGGCCGTACATGACCTCGGCCTCCGCGCAGGCGTCGCCCGCCGGGGTGCGCTTCGTCAAGGTCACGCTCCCGCCCGCGCCCGTCAACGTCAGTTTCGCGCAGATGACTCTCGGCGCCACGACCGACCTGTCGGCGAAGGCGACCGCCGGGCTCTCGGTCGGGCTCTCGATGAACAAGTTCTACACGGCCTTTACCTTCGTCGAGACGGCGGCTGCTCCGCTGGTGCGCGGCAACACTTATACGCTGGTGCCGAAGTCCTGGAACGACAGTGCGCCCGGCAGCTACCGCGTGCTGACGCTCGAAGGCGGCGGCGCGCCGAGCCAGCTCGTGCTCGCCGGGACCATCCACGCCTACGGCTACTCGCAGGGCGGCTACACGGTCGCGCAGCTCAACGCCACCTCGCCCGCCAACAACCTGACCGCGGCGAGCATGTGCCGCTCGGCGCAGATCGGCGTCAACACGCGCTTCGCCGACTACACCGTCCACCCGAACGTCAACCCGCAGGCCGAGCCGCCCGACTTCATCACGCAGGAGAACATCACCTACAAGCAGTACACCGACATGCAGGGCAACGGCACCGTGCAGCGCTCGGACGGCGCGAAGAACCGGCGCGTCATCACGCTGCCCATCGTCCAGCAGCCGAAGTACAACACCTCGACGCGCGCCGTCACGGCCGACCGCCTCGGGGCCTTCTTCATCAAGAACAAGGTCACCTCGTCGTGCGGCCTCGTCGTCGAGTACATCGGCGCCCCGCTGGCCATGCCCGTCGGCACCTACACGCCGGGGCAGCCGCAGAGCCGCGAGCTTTCGATTCCCGTCCTGTACAAGTGAGGTGAAGAGATGAGGACACTCGAAGGAATGAACCGGGAGGGCGACCGGCGCACGCGCGCCGCGTGGGGCGGTCGGCTGCGTCGCGCTTTGAGCCCCCGCCGCTTCGCGCGCCGTGAGCGCGGCGCACAGTTCATCGAGGTGGCGATCACGCTCCCCCTCATGCTGGCAATGCTCGGCGCGACGGCCGAGTTCGCGAACTTCTTCTACCACTATACGACGCTGACGAACGCTGTCCGGTCGGGCGCGCGCCACGCCTCCAGGTGGAGATCGGCTCGTCGTGGACGATCCCCGAGACGCAGCGGATGGTCGTCTACGGCGACTACTCCGACACGTCGAAGGGGCCGATCCTGCCGGGGCTGACGACGGCCAACGTGAAGGTCACGGCTAACGGCGCGTCGGCGCACGCCATCCAGAGCGTCACGGTCAGCATCATCAACTACAAGTACAAGCCGCTGCTCGACCTCGGCAAGTTCACCGGCATCAAGGGCCTCTCGCTCAAGATCGACCTGAAGGCAAGCGCGACCATGAAGCAGCTCTTTAACGGGCCGGTCATGACCGAGCTGCGCGAACGCCCGGCGGCCGGGGAGGAGTTAAGAGATGTCGCGCAAGCTCCAACGCCGCCGCGAGCGCGGCGCCGCCCTCGTCGAGTTAGCCATCGCCGCGTCCGTCTTCCTGACGGCGCTCTTCGGCGTCATCGAGTTCGGACGCTTCTTCTGGACGCACAACGCGCTGCGCGACGCCGCGCGGCGCGGGGCGCGCTACGCCTCCGTCCGCAAGAACGACGCGGCCGGGCAGACCGCCGTCAAGAAGATGATCGTCTACGGCGACCCGAACGCGAACCCCGCGACAGCGAAGCCGGTCATCCCCGGCCTGACGACAGCGAACGTGACGCTCGAATACCAGAACTACAGCGGGCTCCAGCTCAGCTCGCGCGCGACCGTGAACATCACGGGGGTGAAGTTCAAGTTCATCGTGCCGCTCGTCGGCGGCATGGTCAACCTCGCGACCTACCGCGCTTCGACCGTGGGCGAGAGCGCGGGCTACGTCCCCTGCGACTCCACCCACGCCACGCCGTGGGCCGACTGCGGCACCATCCCCAACTGACGGCCGCCGGGCGGCGCCCGGAGTGACAGTCCATGACACAGAAACTCAACCTCGTCATCCTGAGCACCGGGCTCGACTCGCTGCGCGAGCTGCGCGACGCGCTGACGGCCGAAGGCCGCGCGCGCCTGCTGGCGGCCGGCGACGACATCGAGCAGCTCGAAGAGCAGGTCAGAGCACTGCGCCCGCACGCCGTCGTCGTCACGCTCGGCGCGCAGGCCGAGGCCGCCCTCAAGTTCGTCGAGCGGCTGTCGGCCGACTCGCCGCAGACGGTCGTCATCTGCGCTTCGCGCGACGCCTCGCCCGACCTCATCCTGCGCTCGATGCGCTCGGGCGCGCGCGAGTTCCTGCGCCTGCCCGTCATCCCCGAGGAGTGCAAGACCGTCTTCGCGCGCGTCGCAGAGGTCTGTGCCGGGCAGCCCGAGGCGCCGAAGAAGCGCGGGCGCGTCGTCGCCGTCTTCTCCAGCAAGGGCGGCTGCGGCACGACCTTCGTCGCCTCGAACATCGCCGCCACGCTCGACGCGCCCACGGTGCTCGTCGATCTGAACCTGCACGCGGGCGACCTCGGCCTCTTCCTCGGCGTCGAGCCCAAGTTCTCCATCGCCGACGTGGTCGAGCACCGCGAGCGCGTGGACGACTCGCTCTTAAAGAGCTTCCTCGTCCCGCACTCGGCGAAGCTCTCGCTCCTCGCCGCGCCGCGCGAGGCCGACTCGGCCGACGACATCGAGCCCGAGCACATCTTCCAGGTGCTCGAAATCCTGCGCGAGCGCTTCGATTACGTCGTCATCGACCCGCAGCACACCTTCGACGCCATCACGCTCGCGGCGCTCGACCAGGCCGACGACATCCTGCTCGTGCTCACGCTCGACATCCCCGCCATTCGGAGCACGCAGCGCGCGCTGAAAATCTTCGACCGGCTCGGCTACCCGCGTCACAAGATTCGCATCGTCGTCAACCGCTTCAGCCGCCAGATCGACCTCGACCTCCGGCAGGTCGAGCGCTTTCTCGGCGAGCGCGTGATGGGCTACGTGCAGAGCGACTACAAGACGGCGGTCAACTCCATCAATCTCGGCAAGCCGCTCGTCGAGTCGGAGCCGGGCTCGAAGATTGCGGCTGAGCTGCGGCAGATCACGGCCGCGGTCACCGGCGTGACCCCGGCGGAGCCCGTCACGGAGGCGCGCGGCGGACTGTTCGGGTCGCTCTTCCGCCGTAAGGCGGAGTCGTCGTCGCGCGTGATGTTGCCCGCGGCGGCGGGCAAGGAGAAGGAGCCGGCCACGGCCTGACTTAAACCGATTTAGACGGACGATTCACAGACTTCAGCGGGACACACACGAGCCATGGCACTTCGCGAAAGATTAATCAGGGAGACGGCGAACGGCGCGGCGTTCTTCAACCGCGGCGCCGAAGAGGGCGGGCAGACGGGGGCGCAGGTCTTTCAGGAGATGAAGTCGCGCCTGCACCGCGCGATCATCAACCGGATGGATTTGTCCAAGCTCGGGCAGTTGGAGCCCGAGCAGCTCCACAGCGAGGTAGCGCGGCTGGCCGAAGACCTCCTGCTCGCGGAGAACGCGCCGCTCTCCTCGGTCGAGCGCGAGCGGCTCGTCAACGAAGTCCGCCACGAGCTGTTCGGCCTCGGGCCGCTGGAGCCGCTCCTCGCCGACCCGTCCATCTCCGATATCCTCGTCAACTCGCCGAAGAACATCTACATCGAGCGCGGCGGCAAGTTGGAGCGCACCAGCATCGAGTTCAAGGACGACGAGCACCTGATGCGCGTCATCGAGCGCATCGTCTCCTCTGTCGGCCGGCGCATCGACGAGGCGCAGCCGATGGTGGACGCGCGCCTTCAGGACGGCTCGCGCGTCAACGCCATCATCCCGCCGCTCTCCCTCGATGGCCCCGTCCTCTCCATCCGCCGTTTCGGCTCTGACCCGCTCCGCATGGCGGCGCTCATCGAGAAGAACGCGCTCACTAAGGACATGGCCGACATGTTCGAGATGTGCGTCCACGCGCGCCTCAACGTCCTCATCTCGGGCGGCACGGGCGCGGGCAAGACGACGCTCCTCAACGCGCTCTCGGCCTACATCCCCGAAAACCACCGCATCGTTACCATTGAGGACTCGGCCGAATTGCAGTTGCAGCAGCCGCACGTCGTCCGCCTCGAAACGCGCCCGCCCAACATCGAGGGCAAGGGCGAAGTCTCGCAGCGCGACCTCGTCAAGAACGCGCTGCGCATGCGCCCCGACCGCATCGTCATCGGCGAGGTGCGCGGCGGCGAGGCCATCGACATGTTGCAGGCGATGAACACCGGCCACGACGGAAGCTTAACCACCGTTCACGCCAACACGCCGCGCGACGCGCTGGCGCGACTCGAAACGATGATCCAGATGACGGGTATGCGCCTGTCCGACCGCGCCATGCGGCAGCAGATCGCTTCGGCCATCAATCTCGTCATCCAGGCTTCCAGACTCTCGGACGGCACGCGCCGCATCACCTCCATCTCCGAGGTCACCGGCATGGAGGGCGAGATGATTACCATGCAGGAGATTTTCCAGTTCGAGCGCAAGGGCGTGGACACGGACGGCAAGGTCATCGGCCGCTTCCGCCCGACCGGAGTCCGCCCGCGCTTCGCCGAGCGGCTCAAGCAGTACGGCATGCAACTGCCGCGGGTCTTCTTCGAAGAAATGTAAGGCCGGGTGAAACTATGATCTCGTTCCTCGTCTTTATCACATGCATGCTCGGCGTCTTCGGCGCGTACCTGTTCGCGACGCGCGGCTCAGAGGCCAAGCGGAAGCGGCTGCAACAGCGACTCGCCGAGACGCTGCTCTACTCGTCGAACAGCGACGACGTGGAGGTGCAGTTGGCGCGGAGCGAGCTGCTGAGCGAGATACCCACAGTCAACCGCGCGCTCGTGCGGGTGCAGTCGGCGCTGCGGCTCAAACGCGTGCTCGACCAGGCCGACCTGCACATCACCGTCACGCGCCTGTTGATGCTGGCGGCGCTGGCGGGGCTGCTGGCGGCGCTCGCCGTGTCGATGCTGACCACCACGCTGCTGCTGGTGGGGGCGGCGGGACTCGCGGCGTCGTCCGTGCCGTTCATCCACGTCTTCTACAAGCGCAAACAGCGCCTCAACGCCTTCCTCGAAGCGCTGCCCGACACTCTGGAGCTGATGAGCCGCGCGCTTCAGGCCGGCCACGCCTTCGCCGAGTCGCTTCACATGGTGGCGACCGAGATGCCCGAGCCCATCGCCACCGAGTTTCGCAAGACCTACGATGAGCAGAACCTCGGCCTCTCCCTCAAACTCGCGCTCGACAACCTGGCCGAGCGCATCCCGCTCCTCGACCTGCGCCTCTGCATCACGGCCATCATGATTCAGCGCGAGACGGGCGGGAACCTCGCCGAGATTCTACAGAAGGTGGCGCACACCATCCGCGAGCGCTTCCGCATCCTCGAAGACCTGAAGACGCTCACGACCAGCTCGCGGCTCTCGGCGTGGATTCTCTGCGGCATCCCGATCTTTGTCGCGCTCGCCGTGACGGTCATCAACCCCGAGTACATGTCCGTCCTCTGGTACGACCCGCGCGGTCACTACCTGATCCTGATCGCCTCCTGTATGCAGCTCAGCGGCATGCTCGTCGTGCGCTGGATTCTGAAGATAAAGATTTAGTCGATAGTGAATGGTAAATGGTGAATTGATAAAACCACTTACCACTTACCATTCACTATTCACCATTCACTAAAGCCATGCTAATCATCACTGCATCCATCTTTGTCTGCGTCACGCTCGGGGTGCTGGGCGTCTACTGGCTGATGTTCCGGCCGCCCTCGGCCGCGACCGAGCGTCTGCGGAGCATGGGCGAAGTGGGCGGCGTCGCGCACACGCCCGCGGCCGTCACGCTCGCGCCCGAGGAGTCGCGCGCCAGCGTGCTGGCCGAGCGCATGGCCGCGCCGCTGCAACGGCTCGCGCCGCCGTCGGCGGCCGAGGCGCGCAAGCTGCAAAAGAAGCTGATGCAGGCCGGCTACCGTTCGGCCAACGCGCCGGTCATCTTCCGCGCCGTGCAGTTGGCGGCCCTGACGAGTCTGCCCGCGGCCGTGGCGGTCGGGTGCGCCGTCCTCGGACGGCCGCTGGGGAGCGCGCTGCTGTGGATCGGCATCGGGGGCGCGCTGGGCTTCATCGGGCCGCGCTTCGTGCTCAACCGTTTGGTGAAGGGCCGGCAGCAGCGCGTGCGCTGGGGCTTGGCGGACGCGCTCGACCTGATGGTCGTCTCCATCGAGTCGGGGCTCGGCCTGAACGCCTCGATGGTGCGCGTCGGCGAGGAGCTGAAGGTCGTACACCCGGACATAAGCGAAGAGTTCGAGCTTGCCAACCTCGAAATCCGCGTCGGGCGCGAGCGCGAAGAGGCGCTCCGCAACCTCGCCGAGCGGACGGGCGTGGACGACCTGCGCAGCCTCGTCGCCATGCTCATCCAGGCCGACCGCTTCGGCACCTCCATCGCGCGGGCGGTGCGCATCTACTCCGATTCCTTACGCACCAAGCGCCGGCAGCGCGCCGAGCAGGCCGCGCAGAAGGCCGCGGTCAAGCTGCTGCTGCCGCTCGCCTGCTTTCTCTTCCCGACGCTCTTCATCGTCGTCCTCGGCCCCGCCGCACTCAACCTGATGGACACGTTCGGCCAGATGTAGAAGGAGGGTTAGCTCGCCATGAGAACGCGCAGAGTCATCATCATCTTCTTGGCCTTCGCACTGTTGGTCAGCGCCACGGCGCTCTGGGACGCTTCGGGCGACGAACGCGATGGCGACACGGCGACGAACGTCGTTGCCACCGCGGGCGCGGAGGCGGGCACGGAAGCTCCGGCACCGAAGAAGAAGGGCGGCGGGCTCTTCGGGAAAATCTTCAAGGCGCCGTTCAAGGCCGTCGGGAAAATCTTCGGCCGTGACGACGACGGCAAAATCGCGCGCATGACGGAGAAGGATGCCGAACGCTTCGAGAGCACGGGCGTCGTCCGCGTCGAAGACCGCGACAACAAGCGGCCCGAAGTTAAGGATGAGGGCGGCTCGCCGCGCGACTACCTTGAGCGCGGTCGCGTGATGCTCGAAGAGGGCCGGCTGAACGAGGCCATCGCGGAGCTTTCGCGCGCGGCGTCGCTCGACCCGAAGCTCTCGCAGGCGCACAGCCTGCTCGCCGTCGCCTACGACCGCAAGGGCCTGCACGACCGGGCCAGTGACTCCTACCGCCGCGCCATCGGCGCCGACGAACGCGACCCGCAGGCGCTCAACAACCTCGGCTACTCGCTCTATCTCAACGGCAACTACCGCGCGGCCGTGGACAAGTTGAAGAAGGCGGCGCGGATATCGCCCGCGGACACGCGCATCCTCAACAACCTCGCGCTCGCGCAGGTGAGGCTCGGCAAGTACGACGACGCCTACCGCAACTTCGCGCGCGCCGAGGGCGAGTTCAACGGCCACTCGAACGTCGCCGCCATGCTCATCCGCGCGGGGCGCGAGGAGAAGGCCGTCGAGCACCTCGAAGCCGCGCGCAAGCTCCAGCCCGAGTCGCCGAACGTCCTGCGCCAGCTCGCAGAACTCTACGAGCGCACCGGCCGCGGCGACAAGGCCAACGACACGCGCCAGACCCTCGCCGCCATCGACGCGCGCCAGACGGTCGCCGCCGCCGAGGAGAGATAAAGGATTTTTAGATTTGCGATTTTGTTGACGGCCGCGATGCTTCTTCAAATCGCAAATCTAAAATTTCCACTAACGAACCGAAAGGTTGTCGAAGATGACTCACACCGGAATCCTGACGCGCGTCGAGATCGAATCAATGGGGCCGCCCGTCCTTGAGGAGCTGCGCGAGGCCGACGTGCCGGCGAGCTTCCTGTGCGACCTCGCGCTCAAGCACGTAGCGCAGATGCCCGAGCCGAACACGCGCAGCATCTCGGAGGAGTTGAAGCTCCCGCGCGCGCTCGTCGAGGAGATGCTCATTCACCTGTCGCGCGAGAAGATGATCGAGGTGAAGGGGCAGATCGCCGTCGGCGCGACGCGTTACGCGATGCTCGACCGCGGCTGGGACCGCGTCGCGCGTGTGCGCGGCCTCTGCGGCTACGTCGGCCCGGCGCCCGTCTCCTTAGGCGACTACGCGCACATGATGCGCTTGCAGGCCGTGCCCGCGCGCGCCGCTTCGGTCGATACGGTGCGCGCGGCCTTCCGCGACCTCGTGCTACCCGAGTCGCTCATCCAGACGATGGGCTGCGTCATCAACTCGCGCCGCTCGCTCTTCATCACAGGCCCCGCGGGCACCGGCAAGACGGCCGTCGCCGAGCGCATCAACTCGGGTCTGCCCGGTTACATCTGGATTCCTTACGCCATCGAGGTTGACGGCCAGATCATCCGCGTCTACGACACGCACAACCACCGCCCGGCTCCCGAGACCGAGACGCCGACCGACTACGACCGCCGCTGGGTGTTGGTCGAGCGGCCACTCGTCATCGTCGGCGGCGAACTGACGCTCGACGACGCCGACTTGCAGTGGAGCAAGGCCGCGCGCTTCTACGAGGCGCCGTTCCAGTTGAAGTCGAACGGCGGCACGCTCGTCGTCGACGACTTCGGCCGCCAGCGCGTCGAGCCGACCGACCTCCTCAATCGCTGGATCGTCCCTTTAGAGAAGCGCGTCGATTACCTGACGCTCCACACGGGCAAGAAGATCGAGGTGCCGTTCGAGCAGTTGGTCGTCTTCTCGACTAATCTTGATGAGAAGGATTTGGTTGACGAAGCCTTCCTGCGCCGCATGGGCTACCGCGCGCGCGTCGAGCCGCCGACGCCCGCGGCCTACGTCGAGATTTTCAAGCGCGCCGCCTACACGCGCGGCATGAGGGTCGAGCAGCAGTGCATCGACCACCTGCTCAACAACTACATGCTCGAACACCGGCAGATGAAGGCGTGCGAGCCGCGCGATCTGCTCGACCGCATGACCGACATCTGTCTCTTCGAGGCGCGCCCGCCCGAGGTCTCCGTCCGTCTCATCGACGCAGCCTGGCGCAACTACTTCGGCGCCTCGCACGGCTTCGCGCCGGAACAGCCACGGAAGAACACGGGGGACTTGACCGATGCGCACCCACTTCAAATCTGAACGACTGTTGACGCCGCTGACGCCGCTGACGAAAGTCACGCTGCTCGTCGTCATCCTTCTGTCCGCGTCCGTCCCGACGCTCGCCGACCAGTTGAAGCTGGCGGACGGGACGACGATGGAGGTGGATGAGGCGTGGGAGGACGCGCACGGCGTCTGGTACAGGCGCGGCGGCGTGACCAACCACGTCGAAAAGTCGCGCGTCCGCGAGGTGGTGAAGGCCGCGAAGGCTGTGGAGGTCAAGGCGGCGAGCGAGGCGTCGGTCGTCAAGCCTGTCAATGATGTCGCGCCGAAGGTCGAAGAGGCTCAGGCCGTGTGGATATACCTTGTCGGCGGGGCGAAGATGGAGGTGGACGAGGCGAGCGAGGGCGCGGACGGCGTCTGGTTCAAGCGCGGCAACATCTCGACCTTCATCGCGCGCGCGCGCGTTGACCACATCGAGCGCGAGCGTATTGCGCCCGAAGAGGTCGCGGCCGACGGCGCGCCGAAGAAGAGGCGCGAGCGTCGTTGGACGACCGGCAGTTCCAAACTTGACGCCATCATTCGCCAGAACGGCGCGCGCCACGGCGTAGACCCTTACCTCATCTTCTGCGTGATGGAGCAGGAGTCGCACTTCAGCTCGAAGGCCGTGAGCCCCGTGGGCGCGCGCGGCCTGATGCAGTTGATGCCGGGGACGGCCGCGCGCTTCGGCGTGCGCAACTCGCACGACGCAGCGCAGAACGTCTCGGGCGGCACGCGCTACCTCAAGGAGTTGATGCGCCGCTTCAACGGCAACGTCACGCTCGTGCTCGCGGGCTACAACGCCGGCGAGGGCAACGTCATGCGCTACGGCTACCGCGTGCCCCCCTTCCGCGAGACGCGCAACTACGTGAAGCGCGTCGGCGGCCGGTACGCGAAGGGCGAGTAGGCAAAGCAGTAGGCAGTAGGCAGATGGCAGTAGGCAGTTGGGCCGCACTCGCGAGGGCGCGATTGTTCGGCGCCGGAGTTCGCCGAGGTCAAAGCATGAACGTTCTGAGGTGTGTCTTAACTGCCTACTGCCATCTGCCCACTGCCTGCTGGAAGTTCCTCTCCGTTGCGCCTGTCTAGTGGCAGAGGTGTTTTGAGGATGAAGACTTGTCTGTTGAGTTTCGTGTTGGTCTTTGTCGCCGCGGCCTCGACGGCGCAGGCGCAGGGGACGGCGACGACGCTGACGAACGCTTCGGTGGTGAAGCTCGTCCGCGCGGGGTTTAAGGAGAAGACGCTCATCACCATCATCAACGCGCGGCCGGTCAGCTTTGACCTGTCGCCCGACCGCCTCATCGAGCTGAAGAAGGGCGGCGTGCCCGAGCGCGTCATCCTGGCGATGATCGCGCGGTCGGAGTCGATAGATTTCGCTTCCGAGGAGTGGGACGACGACGAGATGCCTCTGGGCGGCTTCGGGCGCGAGAGCGGTCGTCAGGGCGCGCCGGGCGCCACGGGCTCAGACCCTAACGAAGTGAACATCTTCGGCTCGTCGGGCGGCGCGAGCGGGCGCACGCGCCAGCGCGGCCAGAGCGGCGGCGGCGACTCGGACACCCTGACGACGGGCAGCGCTTCGGTGCGCATCATCAGGCCGCCGACCGAGGCGGGCGGCGCGGCGAAGCTCGAACGCACGCCGACGCTGACGAACGACTCGGTCGTCGAGCTGGTCGAGGCGGGCTTCTCCGAGGGCACCATCGTCCGGCGCATCGAGCAGTCGCCGGTCGAGTTCGACCTCGCGCCCGCGAAGCTCGCGGAGCTACGCAAGCGTCGCGTCGGCGAGCCCGTCATCAACGCCATGCGCGCCGCGATGGGCGAGGACGCGAAAGAACCCGCGCGGCCCGAGAAGTAAATGATGAGAGCGGCGAAGAGTTCATCAACCACAGGGACACGGAGACACGGCTCTAAGACAAGAAGCCGTGTCTCTATGTCTCTGTGGTTAGCCTGTGTCTGCGCCGTGCTCGCCGCGCTCCTGAACGCGCCTGTGGGTATCACGCAGAACCAGACGCGGCCGCGCGGAACTTCGCGGCCCGCTCAGCCCGTGCAAACGCCGCAGCCGAGGAGCGGCGCGATAGGCCCATACGTTCCGCCCTCGGCCGACGAGCCCCCGCCGCCGGCCTGGCGGAATCCGGTCGCCGCGCCGCAAGCCCAGACGCAACAGCCGCGGGGCGCTGGTGAAGGGAAGCAGGCCGAGGAGCAGATAGACGACGACGAGGTCGTCCGTATCAACTCCTCGGAGGTGCTGCTGCCGGTGACGGTGCGCGACGCCGAGGGGCGCTTGGTGTCTGGGCTCGGGCGGAACGACTTCAAGGTCTTCGAGGACGGGCGCGAGCAGCCTCTGAGCGACCTCTCGCTGCGGCAGGTGCCGGTGGACGTGGCGCTGCTCGTTGACTCTTCGTCGTCGGTCGCCGAGAGCTTCGAGGACTTCCGCCGCGCGGCCGAGGAGTTCGCGGGGCGCGTCTCGACGGACGACCGCTTCTGTCTCGTCAAGTTCGACGACCGCGTCGAGCTTCTGCTCGATTGGTCGAAGAGTCGCCTGCAACTGCGCCGCGCGCTGAACCGGCTCTCAACCGGCGTCTTCACGCGCTTCAACGACGCGCTGCTGCTCGCCGCGCGCGAGCAGTTCCAGAAGAACGAGCGGCGGCGCGCGCTCGTCGTCCTGAGCGACGGCATCGACAGCAACCGCGGCTCGGCCACCGCCGACGCGGCGCTGCGCGCGTTGCTTGAGACGCAGGTGACGGTCTACGCCATCGCCAACACGCAGATCGAGCGCGCGCGCAAGACGGCTGAGCTGGACAACCTGCTCGGCGGCAACGACGCCTCTGTGCGCTTCAACCAGCTACGCATCGGCGACCTGCGCGAAGGCTTGCGCGTGCTCGACGCGAGCGAGGAGAGTCTGGGCGCGCTGACGCGCTCGACCGGCGGGAGGCTCTATCGCCCGCAGAGCTTCCGCTCGCTCGAAAGCGTCTACGCCGAGATTGCCGACGAGCTGCGCCACCAGTACGCGCTCTACTACACGCCGACTTCGCCCGCGCGCGACGGCCGCTTCCGTCGCGTGCGCGTCGAGGTGGCGGGGCGCAACTACGAAGTCTCCACGCGCGTCGGCTACTACGCGCCGGGGAAGAGCGGCAGGCAGTAGGCAGCGCTGCCTACTGCCCACTCGCAACGTTTGACACCCTCCGACCGGCTCGTTTATAACGGACGCGTCTCGCAGGACACGTTTAAAGCATGACGCCCAACTGCCACACCGCAGCGCACCATCATCATGGCCACCACGGTCATGCGCGCAGCCGCGTGTGGGGTGATTCGTAGAGCGCCGACTCTTTTAAGATTGAAGTAAGGCGCGGAAAGATTTCACCAGCACACGCCGCACGCGACACAAAGGTGTCGGGCGGCGTTTTCGTTTTTGACGTTCAGCTTCTCATGGAGCCACTTTCGAACATTCCGGGCGGCATGCGCTACTACTTCGGGCGTGAGGCGCGTCTGCGCCGCGCGGTCGAGACGGCGGCAATGTCTGTCTTCGACGGCTGGGGCTACGAAGAGATCGCGACGCCCTCGGTCGATTACTACGCGCTGTTCGAGCGCGGCATGGGGCACGTCGAGGCGCGGCGCGCCTTCCGCTTCGCGGACACGGACGGCCGTTTGCTGGCGCTGCGGCCCGACATCACCTCTTCGGTCGCGCGCGCCGCGGCGACGCTCTTCGCGGGCGCGCCGCGGCCGCTGCGCTTCTGTTACGCCGCCTCGGTCTTCCGCCAGCTCCCGCACTCGCGCGCCGAGTGGCGACGGCAGGGGCGACAGCTCGGCTGCGAGCTGATCGGGTCGGGCCGCGCCGACGCAGACATCGAAGTCCTCGCCATCGCCGCCGAAGTGCTTGAACGTCTGAACCTGTCCGGTGCTTACCGCGTCACGCTCAACCACGTCGGCGTCTTCAACGGAGTCGCCGAACAGCTCGACCTCTCCACGGAGGCGCGCGAGCAGATGCGGAAACTGGTTGACGCGCGCGACGCGGGCGCGCTCGGCACATTCCTCAAGACGTTGGGCCGCTCCGACGCGACGGCCGAGCGCGCGGCGCGGCTCGCGCGCCTCAACGGCGGGCGGGCGCTACCCGAGGGCGCGCGCGACATCCTCTCGAACGAGCGCTCACGCGCCGCGCTCGACGAGTTGGAAAAACTCCTCTCCGCGGTCGAGACGTTAGGGCTGGGCGAAAGCTTCTCGGTCGATCTGGCGGACGTGTCCGGGCTCGACTACTACACGGGGCTCGTCTTCAAAATCTACGTCGAGGGCGCGGGCGCGCGCGTCGGGGGCGGCGGGCGCTACGACGACCTGACGGCCAACTTCGGCCGCCGCGAGCCCGCCGTCGGCTTCGTCCTCGACCTCGACGCGCTGACGGACATCCTCGCCAGCCGCGACTTCGAGACGCAGAACAGCGCCGACGAACCCGCCGCCGTCGAAGCCTCCGACGTGACCGAACGCTTCCGCGAAGCGCGCCGCCGACGGGAGCGCGGCGAGCGGATAAAGATGGATTGACGATTTGTTGATTGATTCATCGGTTCATTGAGAATTGAAGCGATGAACCGATGAATCAATCAACAAATCCTAAAATGGTGATGCTGACAATCGCGATTGCTAAAGGGAGGATGCAGCAGGACGCGCTGGCGCTGCTGGCGCGCGCGGGCGTGTGCGTGAGTGCGGAGGCGCTGGCGTCGCGCCGCCTCGCCGTCGAGGACGCGTCGGGCGCCTACCGCTTCGTCTTCGTGAAGCCTTCGGACGTGCCCGTCTACGTCGAGCACGGCATCGCCGACTGCGGCGTCGTCGGCCGCGACGTGCTGCTCGAAGCCGAGGCCGACGTGTTGCAGCCGCTCGACCTTCGCATCAACCGCTGCCTCATCGCGGTCGCCGCGCGCGAGGGCGACGAAGTCTCGCGCACGGGCGTGCTCCACGTCGCAACCAAGTACCCGCGCGTCGCCTCCGCACACTTCGGCGCGCGCGGTGTGCCCGTCGAGATAATAGAACTCTCGGGCTCGGTCGAACTCGCGCCGGTGCTCGGCCTCTCCGACTGCATCGTTGATCTGGTGGAGACCGGGCGCACGCTCGCGGAGAACGGTCTGGCCGTGGTCGAGACGATAACCGAATCGACCGGTCGCCTCGTCGTCAACCGCGCCAGTTACCAGTTGAAGTCCGAGGCGGTCGGTAAGTTGATAAGCGACTTGGGCCGCGCCGTCGCGGAGGGAGGGGCAAAGGGTTGATAGAGGTCGTCACCGACATCGAACGTCGTTCCGAAAAACTCGCCGCCATACGCGCGCGCAGCGTCTCGGGCGACGTGGAGCTGACGGCGGTCGTCGCAGAGATCGTCGAGGACGTGCGCCTGCGCAGAGACGCGGCGCTCGTCGATTACGCCGCGCGCTTCGACGGCGTGCGCCTGCGTCCCTCGGAGCTGCGCGTCGAAGAGTCCGCGCTGCGCGAGTCGGCCACGCGCTGTGGCGCGCGTGTGCTCGAAGCCGTGCGCGCAAGCATCCGCAACGTCCGCGCCTTCCACGAGCGTGAGCTGGTCGCGAGTTGGGAGTTCGAGGCGGCGCGCGGCGTGCGGCTCGGGCAACGCGTCACGCCGGTCGAGGCGGCCGGCCTCTACGTGCCGGGCGGGACGGCGAGCTACCCCTCTTCGGTCGTGATGAACGTCGTGCCCGCGCAGGTCGCGGGCGTCGCGCGTGTCGCCGTCGTCACGCCGCCGCGCACGCTCTCGGACACGCCCGCCGTGGCCGCGACGCTGCTTGAGCTGGGCGTGACGGAGGTCTATCAGGTCGGCGGCGCCCACGCCATCGCTGCGCTCGCCTACGGCACCGAGACGATTCCGCGCGTCGATGTCATCACGGGGCCGGGCAACAAGTTCGTCGCCGCCGCCAAGCGGCTCGTCTACGGCGCGGTTGGCATCGACTCGGTCGCAGGCCCTTCCGAAGTCGTCGTGCTCGCCGACGAGACGGCCCGCGCAGACTTCATCGCCGCCGACCTGCTCGCGCAGGCCGAGCACGGCGAAGACGCCTCCGCGATTCTGGTTACGACCAATCTCAAACTCGCCGAATGCGTCGCCGCGGAGGTCGCGCGTCAGGCCGAGACGCTCCCGCGCCGCGGCATCATCGCGCGCTCGCTCTCGGACTTTGGCGCCGCCTTCGTCGTCAACACGCTTGAAGAGGCTTGCGAGATAGTCAACGAGTTGGCGCCCGAGCATCTCGAAATCATGACGCGCGATCCCGATGCGGTGGCCGCGCGCATCCGCCACGCCGGCGCCATCTTCTACGGCGAGCACACGCCCGAGGCCGTCGGCGACTACTTCGCCGGCCCGAACCACGTGCTCCCCACCGGCGGCGCCTCACGCTTCTCCTCCGCGCTCGGCGTCCACAACTTCCAACGCCGCACGAGCGTCATCCGTTACACGCGCGAGGAGCTGCAAGAGACCGCGCCCCTTATCGCCGCGCTCGCCGAGGCCGAGGGGCTGGACGCGCACGCGCGCTCGGCGATGATTAGATTGAAGGATTGAAGAAGAGGCAGATAGTGAACCCGCTCGACAAGATCAAGCCGCGCGTCCGCGAGCTGAAGGCTTACACGCTGAAGCCCGACCGCGGCGCGGTGAAGCTCAACCAGAACGAGAACCCGTGGGGCGCGCCCGAGGCCGTGCGGCGCGAGACGCTGCGGCGTTTGGCGGGACGCGCGTGGGCTCGTTACCCGGACTTCGTGCCGGCCTCTTTGCACGAGAAGCTTGCCGCGTTCGCGGGCTGGCACGCGGACGGCGTCGTCGCGGGCAACGGCTCGAACGAGTTGATACAGGCGATGCTGATGGTGACCGTCGGCGAGGGACGGCGCGTGCTCATCTCAGAGCCGACCTTCGCGCTCTATCGACAAGTCACGACCGTGCTCGGCGGTGAGGTGTTGAGCGTCCCTCTCAACGACGAACTCGGGTTCGACGTGCCCGCACTGCGCGAGACCATAGAGCGCGAGCGGCCGGACGTGTCTATCCTCTGCTCGCCGAACAACCCGACGGGTTGCCGCATCGAGGAGGACGCGCTCGAAGAGTTGTTGAAGACAACCGGCGGCATCGTCGTCATCGACGAAGCGTACTTCGAGTTCTCGGGCCGCACGGTCGCGCCGCTGCTCGAACGCTACAAGAACCTCGCCGTCTTCCGCACCTTCTCGAAGGCGATGGCGCTCGCGGGGCTGCGCGTCGGCTACCTCCTGGCCGCGCCCGAACTCGCGCGAGAGGTCTCGAAGGCCGTGCTGCCCTACAACCTCAACCTCTTCTCGCAGACGGCGGCCGAGGTCGCCGTCGAGCTGTACGAGTCGGAGCTGCGGCCGACGGTCGAGCGCGTCGTCGCTGAGCGTGAGCGTCTCTACACAGAGCTTCAGCACATCGAAGGGCTCGCGCCCGTCCGCTCGTGTGCGAACTTCATGGTCGTGCGTTCCGCAATCGAGCCGCGGCGCGTCTACGACGAGCTGCTCGAACGCTTCGGCGTGCTCATCCGCGACGTGAGCGGCTACCCCAAGCTCAAGGACTACTTCCGCGTCAGCGTCGGCACGCCGGCCGAGAACGACCGCCTGCTCGAAGGCTTGCGCGACATCTTCGACGGAGGGAAGAGGGACTGATGACGACAGAGCTACAGACAAACGTCCGCGAGGCGGAGGTGCGGCGCAGGACGAAGGAGACGGACGTGCGCGTCCGCCTCTCGCTCGACGGGACGGGGCGTTCGCAGGTATCGACCGGCGTCGCCTTCCTCGACCACATGCTGGAGCTGTTCGCGCGCCACGGCCTCTTCGACCTCGAAGTCGAATGCCGCGGCGACCTGCACATCGACGACCACCACTCGGTCGAGGATGTGGCGATAACATTGGGTCAGGCGCTCTACGAAGCGCTCGGCGACAAGGCGGGCATCGGTCGCTACGGCGAAGCGACCGTACCGATGGACGAGGCGCTGTGTCGCTCGGTGATCGACCTGTCGGGGCGCTTCTACCTCGTCTACGCGGTCGAGACGCGGAGGCAGACCATCGGCAACTTTTCGGTCGAGCTGGCCGAGCATTTCTGGCGCTCACTCGCCGAAGCCGCGCGCTGCAACCTGCACATCGACTGCCTGCGCGGGCGCAACACGCACCACATCCTCGAAGGCACCTTCAAGGCGACGGCACGCGCTCTGCGCCGCGCGGTCGAGCGCGACCCGCGCGTGACGGGCGTTCCGAGCACAAAGGGCACTCTGTGAGCATCGCCATCATCGACTACGGCGTCGGCAACCTGCGCTCGGTGGAGAAGGCTTTCCACGCGGGCGGCGTGGAGGCGGTCGTCAGCGCCGACGAAGAGGTGCTGCGTGCGGCCGATAAGCTCGTGCTCCCCGGCGTCGGCGCGTTCCGCGCGTGCGTGGAGGCGCTGGCGGAGCGCGGCTTCGACCGTCTGGTGCGCGAGCGTGTCGAAGAGGGGACGCCGCTCTTGGGCGTCTGTGTCGGCATGCAGATGCTCTTCGAGGAGTCTGAGGAGTTCGGCACAACACGCGGACTCGGCTTTCTGCACGGCCGCGTGCGCCGCTTTCCGGAGGGCCTGCGCGTGCCGCAGGTCGGCTGGAATCAGGTCGGGTGGAAGGGCGCGAACGCGCTCTCCGAAGGGATAAGCGACAAGACGTTCTTCTACTTCGTCCACTCCTTCTTCTGCGAGGCGGGCGATGAGGCGTCGGTCTTGGGCGAGACCGAATACGGCCTCACTTATCCATCGGTCGTCGCGCGCGGCAACGTCTGCGGCGTACAGTTTCACCCCGAAAAGAGTCAGGCCGCGGGGCTGCGTCTACTGAAGAACTTCGCTGAATCACATGCTGGCTAAACGCATCATCCCGTGTTTGGACGTGGACGCAGGGCGCGTCGTGAAGGGCATCCGCTTCGTGTCGCTCGTGGACGCGGGCGACCCGGTGGAGCAGGGAAAGCGCTACGATCTCGAAGGCGCGGACGAGCTGACGTTCCTCGACATCACGGCCTCCTCCGACAAGCGTGCCATCGTCGCCGGACTCGTCCGACGTGTGGCCGACGAGGTCTTCATCCCGCTCTGCGTCGGCGGCGGCCTGGGCTCCATCGAGGACGTACGCGCCGTGCTGCGCGCGGGCGCCGACAAGGTCTCGCTCAACACGGCGGCCGTCGAGCGCCCCGAGCTGATTACGGAGAGCGCGAACGTCTTCGGCAGCCAATGCATGGTCGTCGCCATCGACGCGCGCCGCCGGAAGGAGGGCGAAGGCTGGGACGTTTACACGCATGGAGGTCGTAAGAAGATCGGCTGGGACGCGGTTGAGTGGGCCGCGCGCGCCGAGAGCTTAGGCGCGGGCGAAATTCTTCTGACGAGCATGGACAGGGACGGGACGCGCGACGGCTATGACATCGGGCTGACGCGCGCGGTCGCGGACGCCGTCTCCATCCCCGTCATCGCGTCGGGCGGCGCGGGGCGGCTCGAACACTTCTATGAGGCGCTGACGGCGGGCGGCGCGAGCGCAGTGCTCGCCGCATCGCTCTTCCACTTCGGAGAGTTTCAGATCGGGGAGGTCAAGTCTTACCTGCGCGAGAGGGGAGTCCTAGTGAGATGACTGTGAGACCGGAGGACGTTCGATTCGATGAACGGGGCCTGATCCCCGCCATCGTGCAGGACGCGAGGACGCGCGAGGTGCTGACGCTCGCGTACATGAACGAGGAGAGTCTGCGGCGGACGCTCGCGGAGGGTGAGACATGGTTCTGGTCGCGTTCGCGCTCGGAGCTTTGGCACAAGGGCGCGACCTCGGGCAACACGCAGCGCGTCGTCGAAGTGCGCCCTGACTGCGACTCCGACGCCCTCGTCGTGCTCGTCGAGCCGCGCGGCCCCGCCTGCCACACCGGCGCGGTCTCATGCTTCGGTGTTGATGAAGTTGAGAAAGGCGCTGCCGGAATCGGCGCCGTGCTCGAAGAACTTTACGGCGTCGTCGCGGCGCGGCGGCGCGAGATGCCAGAGGGGTCTTACACGACGTACCTCTTCGAGAAGGGCTTGAACAAGATTTTGAAGAAGGTGGGCGAGGAGGCGGCCGAGACCATCATCGCCGCGAAGGACGAGGACGCCGTCGCGCTAACGGCCGAGACAGCCGACCTCGTCTACCACCTGTTGGTTCTGTTGGTCGAGCGCGGGCTGACGCTCGAAGCGCTCGCCGGGGAACTCGCGCGCAGGCGTGGGGGAGGGAAGTCGAATGAGTGAGGTCGGGTTGAAAGAGCTGCTCGATTTCGGCGTCGAAGCGGCGCGGGAGGCGGGCGAGATAACTCTCAAATATTTCCGTCGGAAGTTTGAGACGCGCCTGAAGGGTAAGGACAACTTCGTCACGCAGGCCGACGTTGAGGCCGAAGAGTTCCTGCGCCGCGAAATCTTAAGACGCTTCCCGGGAGACGCTATCGTCGGCGAGGAGGGCGCCGATGTCGCGGGCTCAACCGGCCGGCGCTGGATCATCGACCCCATCGACGGCACTTACTCCTTCGTCCACGGCGTCCCCTTCTACGGCGTCCTGTTAGGCTGTGAGGTGGAAGGCGACCCCGCGGTCGGCATCATCAACATCCCAGCGCTCGGCGAGATGGTCTATGCCGCGCGCGGGCTCGGGTGCTTCTGGAACGGCGACCCGGCGCGCGTTTCGCAGACCGGCAAACTCGAAGACGCGTTGCTGCTCTCGACCGACTTCGGGTCGTGCGCGCGTCACGGCTTCGGCGCGGCGGGCGACGAGTTGCAGCGCCGCGCGGCACAGCGCCGGACGTGGGGAGACTGCTACGGCTACGTCCTCGTCGCCACGGGGCGTGCGGACGTGATGCTCGACCCGGCAATGAACGTCTGGGACTGCGCGGCGCTTCTGCCGGTGCTGGAGGAGGCGGGCGGAACCTTCACGGACTGGCAGGGGCAGCGGACGATTCATTCGGGGAACGCCGTGGCGACCAACGGGGCGCTCTTTGGCGAGGTCATGCAAATTATCAAGGAAAACGGCCGGAATTCCTAAACTTTCTCACTGCTGCGAGTCAAAAAAGCCAGTATCTTCCGGTTACCTTGCGTATCGTGTGTCATTAGTCTACACTGCTCGGCGATGGCAGCGAGTTGAGCCTCTTTGACTCGAAAAACCCTTGTCTATCCGGAACTGAAAAAGCGGCGATTAACGCTTTCCCCTGTTATTTCTTCACTTAAGTAAACCTCTCCTCGCTGGCATGGTTGTTGCTGAAAGCAGTTGTGCCGGTCCACGTCTGGCCGGCGGTAAGATACACAGGAGAGGTTTTGGCATTCCCGACGGGCGCCGGGTCGAAGCTTTCCGAAGACCTTTGAGACCGGCGCCTAAGTAATATTAGACCGCGGTTCGGCCGTCGCACGGCCCCGCGTAGGCGAGACGAAGGGACGAAGATGAAACCGATTAAGCACGCAGAGAAGGCACTGGCGACCGTCGCGGGCGGCCTCTTCAACACAATCCAGTTTTTCAACCAGTACAGGCCGAACGAGTCGTTTACGCCCAAGTGGTCGGACAAGCCGCTGCTCAAGTCCTGGCAGAAGTCGAAGCCGCCGCTCGGCTTCCCCCGCACCACCGACAGCTTGTGCCCGAAGTGCGTCATCGAAGCGCGCAACAAGATTCTGAACGCCCCGACGATTGACCCGTCGATTCTCGTCCAGGAGAAGGTCGGCGAGATCAAGGCGCAGATCATCGAGCGCGACGGCCAAATCTGGATGGTCAAGGACTGCCCCATCCACGGCCACTTCGAGGACATCATGGCCATCGACTCGAAGTTCCTCAAGCACATCGAGGCGATGTTCCCCGGCCGCGACATCCAGGCGCACAACGACGAGGGGCTTCACGACCACGGCTCTTCGTCCGATCAAGTACGGCCGCGGCTCGGTGCTGACCATCGACCTCACGAACCGCTGCAACATGATGTGCGACCCGTGCTTTATGGACGCCAATCAGGTCGGCTTCGTCCACGAGCTCTCCTTCGACGAGGTCAAGGACATCCTCGACAAGGCCATCTCGATCAAGCCGCGCCGCCAGATGTCTGTGCAGTTCTCGGGCGGCGAGCCGAGCATCTCGCCGCACTTCATCGACGCCATCCGCTACTCGCGTAAGGTCGGTTACAACTCAGTTCAGTGCGCCACCAACGGAATCGAGTTCGCCAAGTCGAAGGAGTTCTGTAGGGAGGCTGCCGAGGCGGGCCTGCGCTACGCTTACCTCCAGTTCGACGGCATCGGCAACGACGCCAACTCGCACCGCCAGGTCGGCAACCTCTTCGACGTGAAGCTGCGCGCCATCGACAACCTGCACGAGGCGGGCGTCGAGATCATCCTCGTCATCACGCTGGTCAACGGCATCAACAACGATCAGGTCGGCTCGGTCATCCGTTTCGCGCTCGACAACCCGAAGAAGATCGCCTTCCTCTCGTTCCAGCCCGTCTCGTTCACCGGCCGCGACGAGGAGATCACGGACGAGCGCCGCATGCAGCAGCGCTACACGCTCTCGCATCTCGCGCAGGACGTGAAGGATCAGGTCGGCATCACGGAGCCGACGCGCGACTGGTTCCCGCTCTCTTTGATGGGCGCGTTCGCTGACTTCGCTGACCTCGCGCACGGGCCGGACGCCGAGTGGGGCCAGGTCTCCTGCGGCTGCCACCCGAACTGCGGCGTCGGCACGGCCGTGATGATCGACAAGGAGACGAAGGAGATGGCTCCCGTCCCCGAGTTCCTGAACATCCCCGGCCTCGTCAAGGACATGCGGCGCATCACCGACGCCGGCCGCGGCAAGTGGACCTCGAACCTGCTGATGGGCCTGACGCTGCTCAAGCACTACAATCCGTACAAGGCGCCCTCGCAGTTCTCGCTCTACGAGCTGTTCAAGAAGTTCGACAAGTCGTTCGGCCTGACAGGCAAGTCCTACGGCCGCGTGGACGGCAAGCGCTCGGCGAAGGACATCGAGGCGCGCCGCGCCGACCGCTGGAACTTCCTCTTCATCGCGGGCATGTGGTTCCAGGACCTCTTCAACTACGACTTCCGCCGCACAGAGATGTGCATCATCCCGTACGGCACGCAGGAGGGCGAGATTTCCTTCTGCGCGTATAACACGGGCATCGGCTGGCGCAACATCATCGAGCAGATGCACCAGAACGCCACCGTCGCGCAGTGGTACAAGGAGCACGGCCGCCACGAAATCTTCGCCAAGAACAAGGAGGTTGAGTTGCCCGAAACGGCCGTCAGCCTCGTGCTGAACGAAGTTGACCTCCAGCGCCCGAACAAGCCCCAGATGGAGGGGCCGAAGACGGCGGCCGAAGAGGCGGCGGCGATGCGCAAGCTCTACCAGGAGATGGTCCTGAAGAAGAAGCTCGGCGCGGACGTGGAGAAGAACACGCCCGTCCAGATCAAGGGCCTCTCGCGCAAGAGCAAGGAGACGACCAACGCTTAAGTCCGTTCGTCACCCGAAACCGGAAAGCCCCGCGGACGTTGAAATCCGCGGGGCTTTTCCTTCGAGCGCGCCCGCTTGAATAAATCAAATGGTTAAGGTGTAATGTCTGGCGGTTTAATCGTATGGTTCGCATTCTTCTGACAAACGACGACGGCATCCATTCCGACGGCCTCACGAAGTTGGAGGAGGCCCTGCGCGAGCTGGGCGACGTGTACGTCGTCGCGCCCGCTTCCGAGATGAGCGGCGCCTCGCACAGCCTGACGCTCTCGCGCCCGCTGCGCATCCGGCGCATCGACGAGCGCCACTGGACGGTGGACGGCACGCCGACCGACTGCGTCACGCTCGCGCTCAACCAGATCTTGGGCCCCGACGAGCTGCCCGACCTCTGCTGCTCGGGCATCAACTACGGCGCCAACCTCGGCGACGACGCCAGCTATTCGGGCACCGTCGCGGGCGCGCTCGAAGCGACCATCCTCGGCGTGCCGGGGCTCGCCTTCAGCCTCGTCGCGCGCGAGAACTTCGACTTCACGCAGGCCGCGCGCTTCGCCGTCACGGCCGCGCGCAAAGTCCTGACCGACGGGCTGCCCGAAGGGACTCTGCTCAACATCAACATCCCGCCGGGCGAGATCGCGGGCGTCCGCGTTACGCGCCAGGGTATCAAGAAGGCGCGGCCCATCATCACCGAGCACATCGACCCGCGCGGCAAGGCTTACTACTGGATCGGCGAGGAATACTACGGCACGAGCGCCGAGGACGGCACCGACTACGCGGCCGTCGAAGCGGGCTGCGTCTCGGTCACGCCGATGCGCAGCGATATGACGAACCACAGCGCGCTCGATGCGCTCGACCTCTGGAACCGCATGGGCGTCGAGGCGGTCGAGGGCCGGGAAGAGGATCAGCCGGCGGGTCTCGGGTGAGAGTTTTCTGTGAGTCAGGGGAAGAGGGTTTTTTGAGTTCTTCGTCTTCAAACTGGTCGGCCGCGCACTCTTCGAGCTACCGCATCCCGCGCCAGCGCATGGTTGAGCGCCTGCGCGACCACTACCGTATCCGCGATCCGCGCGTCCTCGAAGCGATGGTCGAGGTGCCGCGTCACGTCTTCGTCCCCGAGGCGCTACAGGGACGCGCCTACGGCGACCACGCGCTCCCCATCGACGCCAACCAGACCATCTCGCAACCCTACATCGTCGCGCGCATGACGGAGCTGCTCGAAGCCGACAAGTCGAGCCGGGTGCTGGAGATCGGCGCCGGCTCCGGCTACCAGACGGCGGTGCTCGCGCGCGTCGCCGGCCAGGTCTACGCCATCGAGCGCATCGCCGACCTCGCGCGCCAGGCACAGGCGCGCATACGCTCCTTAGGCATCTACAACGCGACGGTCAAGTGCTTCGACGGCACGATGGGCTGGAGCGCGCACGCGCCTTACGACTGCATCCTCGTCGCCGCGGGCGGCCCGCGCGTGCCCGAGCCTCTGCTCGCTCAGCTCAAGGTCGGCGGCCGCCTCGTTCTCCCCGTCGGCGAGTCGCGTGAGTCGCAGCGCCTCGTCCGCGTGATACGGACGGAAGAGGGCTTCCAGCACGAGGAGCACGGCGCCTGCGCCTTCGTCCCTCTCATCGGCCGCCACGGCTGGAGCCAGGAGGCGTGAACGGTTTACGGCTTTCATCATGGAATCAATCTACGAACTTCTGCACCAGCTCAAAGAGCTTCTCAACCCGAAGAACATCATCGACTTTCTGACGACGAAGGGGCTGCTGCTGACTTACGCAGGGCTCATCCTCATCGTCTTTGCCGAGACGGGGCTGGCCGTCGGTTTCTTCCTACCGGGTGACTCTCTGCTCGTCGTCGCGGGGCTCGTCGCGCGCATCCACCCCGACCGCCTGAACGTCGTCATCCTGCTCGGCACGCTCTTCGTCGCCGCCGTCGTCGGCGATGCCGTCGGCTACTACACCGGGCGCACGCTCGGGCCACGTCTCTTCACGCGGCAGAAGTCGCTCTTCTTCCGCCCGGGCCACTTGCAGAAGGCGCACGGGTTCTATGAGAAGTACGGCGGCAAGACCATCATCATCGCGCGCTTCGTGCCCATCGTCCGCACCTTCGCACCCATCGTGGCGGGCGCCGCGCAGATGCCCTATCGGCAGTTCCTCGCCTTCAACATCATCGGCGGCTTCGCCTGGGTCTTCAGCATGATCCTCGCGGGCTACTTCCTCGGCACGTTTGTCGAGCGTGCCTTCGGCATCAAGCTCGAAGACCACATCGAGTGGGTCGTCATCATCGTCATTCTGCTGTCGCTCACCCCCCCGCTCTACGAGTACCTCAAGTCGCGCCGCGAGAAGAAGGCGCGCCTGCGCGACGGAGCCGGCGACGTGAGTGTTTGACACAACCCCCACCGGCACTTAGAATGCTTCTGCAATCTTCGACGGGGCGTGGCTCAGCCTGGTAGAGCGCTCGGTTCGGGACCGAGAGGTCGGAGGTTCGAATCCTCTCGCCCCGATTGTTAGTCCAACGGTTTACGGTCACCCGCGAGGGTGGCCGTTTTCCGTTTGGGGCAGCATACGGTTTAAACCCTCCACGCCCTACCTTAACCGCGACCGCGTAATTCAACTCCCGCCCAAGCCAGACGCATTTCACACACAAGCTAAACCTTCCCTTGACAATCTAGGGAGTGAGCCTTATTCTCCCTAGCCGATCTAGGGAGAACGAATGGCTAAACAGAAAACAGATTTACTACAAGGTACGCTCGACATGCTGATCCTGAAGGCGCTCTCTGCCGGGGCGATGCACGGTTACGGCGTCGGGCAGCGCATCCAGCAGTTGGCCGAGGAGATGCTGAAGGTCGAAGAAGGGTCACTCTACCCGGCCCTCTACCGCCTCGAAGAGCGCGGCTGGATTAAGTCCGAGTGGGGCACGTCCGACAACAACCGGCGCGCACGCTTCTACAAGCTCACGGCTGCGGGGCGCAGGCAGCTCGGCGTCGAAGAAGAGAACTGGCGCCGGCTGGTGCTGGCCGTCGGGAAGGTGATGCAGACGGCGTGAACGGGAGAAGGGTTATGTGGTTGAAGGGTCTCTACAGGCGCGTCCGCGCGTTGCTGCGCTCCGAGTCGATTCACGAGGAGATCGACGAGGAGATGCGGTTCCACCTCGACATGCGGGCGGAGGAGAACGTGCGGCGCGGCATGTCGCCGGGGGAGGCGCGGCGCGAGGCCGAGCGGCGCTTCGGCGGGCTGACGCGGATGAAGGAACACGGGTACGAAGTCCGCGGCGGGCGGTGGCTCGAAACCTTCTGGCGAGACTGCCGCTACGGCGCGCGCTCGCTGCGGAAGAGTCCGGGGTTCACGCTGGTTGCCGTCCTCACGCTGGCGTTGGGGATCGGCGCGACGACATCGATCTTCAGCGTCATCAGCGCCGTTCTGTTGCGTCCGCTGCCGTACCCGGATGCCGACCGGCTCGTTTACGTCGGCCAGCAGTACCGCAACGGCCTCGCGGCTTCAGGGGAGCCGAAGTTTCTCTTCTGGCGAGAGCAGAGTCGTTCGTTCGAGGCTCTGGCGTGCTACTCGGGTTTCGGCGGCGCCGGGGGAAATTTGGCCGGCGGGAGCGAGGCGGAGTACGTGCGCGGCATGCGTGTCTCCGAAGACCTCTTCCGGGCGCTGGGCGTCTACCCGGCGCTGGGGCGTGCCTTCACACGCGAGGAGGATACGCCGGGCGGCGCTCGCGTCGTGATTCTGAGCGACGGGCTGTGGCGGCGGAACTTCGGCGGTGACGCGAGTCTGATTGGAAGGGCCGTCACGCTCAACGGGCAGCCGGCGACCGTGGTCGGGGTCATGCCGCCGCAGTTCAGGTTCGCGTCGGGTGCCGACCTGTTCGTGCCGATGCGGGCGCGGGAGGGCGTCAACGTAGACCCGAACGCGGAGGTGGTCGGCCGCCTCAAGCCGGGCGTCAGTCTGGAACAGGCGCAGGCCGAGTTGAAGGAGATTGCAGAGCGGTACCGCGTCGCCTTCCCGCGCCACATGTCGGAGGGCGAGTCGGTCGGCGTCAAGCCGTATCAGGACCTCTTCACGGAGGGCGTGGCCAAATACCTGTGGGTCGTCTTCGGGGCGGTCACGTTCCTTCTGTTGATCGCGTGCGCCAACGTCGCCAACCTGCAACTTGCGCGCGCGGCGGCGCGGCGACGCGAGATTGCGTTGAGGATGGCGCTGGGCGCGGCCGGCGGGCGAATCGTGCGGCAGTTGCTCACGGAAGGGCTGTTGCTGGCGCTCGCGGGGGGCGTGGCCGGGCTGTTGCTGGCCGTGTGGATGACAGGGCTGCTGACGGCCGTGGCGCCTGCGGGCCTGCTGCCGCGGTTCGCAGAGGTCGGCGTGGACTGGCGCGTGCTGGCCTTCACTCTCGCCGCGTCGGTGGCGACGGGGTTGCTGTTCGGGACGGCCCCTGCGTGGCAGGCGCGTAAGGTAGATGTCAACGCATCGCTGAAGGAGAACTCCGGCAAGGGCGCGTCGGCGCGCGGCCGTCTGCGCGGCGCGCTGGTCGTGGCCGAGGTGGCGCTCTCGCTCGTGCTGCTGATCGGTGCGGGGCTGTTGATCCGCACGTTCACCAACCTGCTGGCCGTCACGCCCGGGTTCGACCCGCGCAACGTCCTCACGTTCCAGGTCGATCTGAACGGTGAGCGCTACGACACGTCGGCCGAGGCCGCGGCCTTTTACCGCGACGCGCTGGAACGCATCGGTCACCTGCCCGGCGTCGAGGCGGCGGCGGTCACGAACAAGCTGCCGCTCGACTGGCAGTACAACACGGCGATCTACTTCCCCGGAAAACCTGACGAGGCGCAGAGCGTGCAGTTCCGCCTGGTCTCGTCCGACTACTTCCGCGTGATGAAGATTGACGTGCGGCAGGGGCGCGCCTTCGAGGGCGACGAGAGGGCGGGGCCGCCCGTCGCCGTCGTCAACGAAGCCTTCGTGCGGCGGTTCTCTGAAGGGCAGGATGCGACGGCGCAGCAGTTCTCCGTCGGGCGCGGTCTGGACGAGCCCGTCCGGCAGGTGGTGGGCGTGGTCGCCGACATCAAACAGCAGGGGCTCGACCGCCCCGCGCCGCCGATGGTCTTCGTGCCGGTTCGGCAGGCGTCGGACAAGCTTCTGGCGAACGTCCGCACGTTCACCTCGACCAACTTCGTGGTGCGGACGACGGTTGAGCCGACGACCCTCACAGCGGCGGTCAAGCAGCAGATTGCCGAGTTGGACTCCGCGCTGCCGCTCTCGCGCATCTCCACGATGGAGGAGATTGCCGCTCGCTCCATCTCCCTGCAACGCTTCAACATGCTGCTCCTCGGCTCGTTCGCCGCGCTGGGGGTTCTGCTGGCGGCAGTGGGCATCTACGGCGTGTTGAGCTACACGGTGGCGCAGAGCACGCGCGAGATAGGAATCCGCATGGCGCTGGGGGCGCAGGCCGGGAGCGTGTTGAAACTCGTCACATGGCAGGGGATGGCCCTGACTTTAATCGGCATGGTGATCGGGGTCGCCGCCGCGCTCGCACTCACGCGCCTGATGTCGGGCCTGCTCTACGGCGTGGGCGCCAACGACCCGTGGACCTTCGTCTTCACCGTGATATTTTTTATGGCCGTGGCGCTGCTGGCCTGCTACATCCCCGCGCGCAGAGCGACGCGCGTCAATCCGCTGATAGCCCTGAGGTATGATTAACTACGCGCTCGCAGTCGGCTACGCAGACCCCGGCCCTTTCGCACAACCCGCCGCCAGTTGACGCGACCCCTGCCGCAAAGCCTATTATCCGGACTATCGTGGTACCAGCATCGGTGTTCACAGAGCGATGACTGCGGGGTCGCGGGCGTCGTCGGCCGGAGGGTTGGAGAGGCGATGGAAGTTTTCGAGATAGTCGTCGCGCTGCTGCTGGGCGGCGCGGCGCTCGCGGCGGTGGCGCGGCGGTTCGGCGCGCCGTACCCGGCGCTGGTGGCGCTCGCCGGTGCGGCGCTCGCGCTCGTCCCCGGCTTGCCGACGCTCGTGCTCGACCCTGAACTGGCGCTGGCGCTCTTCGTCGCGCCCGTGTTGCTCGACGCCGCGTTCGACTCGTCGCCGCGCGACCTGCGCGCGAACTGGCGTGCGGTCGCGAGCCTCGCCCTCGGAGCCGTTGCGCTCACCATCGCCGTCGTCGCTGTCGTCGTCAAGGCGCTCGTCCCCGAGATGCCGTGGGCGGCGGCCGTCGCGCTCGGAGCCATCGTCGCGCCGCCGGACGCGGCGGCGGCCACCACCGTGCTGAAGCGCTCCGCCCGCCGCACCGTCTGCTCGTGATTCTGGAAGGCGAGAGCCTCTTCAACGACGCAAGCGCGCTGCTCGTCTACCGTCTCGCGGTCGGTGCCACGCTCGCGGGCTTCCTCTCGGGGTGGAGCGTAGTGCCGACCCTGCTCGTCGTTACGCTCGGGAGCGTCATCCTCGGGCTGGTGCTCGCGCGCGTGATGCTCGGAGTGAACTCGCACATCAGAGACGTGGCGACTGCGGTCGTCGTGCAGTTCTGTGGCACGTTCGGCGTCTGGATACTCGCCGAACAACTGCACCTCTCGGGCATCATCACGATGGTGGTCTTTGCGATGGCGGCGGCGCGGCGTGCGCCGGAACTCACGCCCGCGCGCATCCGCATTCCTTCATACGCGGTGTGGGAGGTCGCGGTCTTCGTCCTCAACGTGCTCGCGTTCATCCTCGTCGGCTTCCAGCTCAAGTCCATCGCCGCGCGCACGGGCGAAGGCACGGGAGCGCGTTACTTGTTGGTGGCGGCGGCGGTGTGCGCTCGCGGTCATCCTTGCGCGCATCGCGTGGGTGACGGGGGCGGCGGCCTTCAGCCGTTGGCGCTGCCAGCCACGTGCGGACGGGGCGCCGGGGCCGCGCGATGCGGTGGCGCTCGACGCGCGCTCGGCGGCCGTGGTGGGTTGGTGCGGGATGCGCGGGACGGTGACACTCGCCGCCGCGCTCGCGCTGCCGACCGACTTCCCCTTCCGCGACCTGATACTGGCGACGGCGTTCGGCGTCACTCTCGGCACGCTCGTACTTCAGGGGCTCACACTCCGACCGCTCATGCTGCGCCTGCGACTTGAAGACGACGGGACGGTGGAGCGCGAGGTGCGCCTCGCGCGGGTCGAGACTTTGCGGGCGGCGGTCGAGGCAGCCGCGGCGTGCCCGGGGGCAGAGACCGCGGCGCTCGTCAGGCACCGATACGAGCTACAGTTGCGCCGCGCCGAGGAGGAGGTTGCCGGCAACGGTGCAGCGATGAACGCTGTCTCGCCTGCGGACTCGGCGGCTGCGTCCGCGAACGCCGCGTGTCTTGATGGCGAGGAGGCCGACGCGGCGGTCGTGAGCGCCGCGACCGGGGCGCAGCGGCGGCGCCTCGTGGCGCTCCGCGACGACGGTACTATCGGCGACGCGGCGTTCCAGCGCGTGGAGGAGGAGCTTGACTGGGCGGAACTCGACATGGGGCATCTCGTACGGGCGGGCAGCGTGCGGACGTAGAGGCTTAGCCCTTCAACGCCGCGACGCAGGTGCCGCCGCACACATAAAGAGTAAAGGCCACTCGGGATGAGTGGCCTTTACTCTTTATGTGTTGAAGCCGAGCGCGCTTCAGTTCTTGTCCACCCGAAGAATCGCCTGGAAGGGCGGGACGGGGTTGGGGTAGGGGGGCTCGGGGTCGGCCTGTAGGAGGCGGAAGGTGTAGCCGAGCGTGTTGACGGGCGGGTTGTTGGGAGCGGGCCGGGGGGCCTGGCCGGGGAGGGAGAGGGTGAAGCGGGTGTGCTCGCCGCTGGATTTGATGGCATCGACGAGGATGGAGATGGAGCCGGCTTGGGCGCACTGCACGTCGCGCGGGCAGCGCGAGTCGAAGCCTACGTCGAGGATAGTGACGCGCAGCTTGTCGGGCTGGACGATGGCCGTCTCACCGCGGCCGAGCGTGAAGGGCGTGCTGAAGGCGGCATCCTTCTGCGGCTCCAGGAAGCGTCGGCGGTACTCGTCCGACGAGAGGAAGGCTTTGACCATCTCGGCGCGGACGAAGTCGCCGCCGAACTGGTTGAGTTTGTTCAGCCAGAACTCGTAACCCGGCTCGTCCGGGTCGCGCCGCAGGTAGCCGAGGTACTGCATGAGGACGAAGGCCGGCGCGAACTCGCGGCGGCGGAAGTCCTCGTCATCGGCGACCTTGAGGAGGACGCTGCCGCGCGTCTCCGTCCCCGCTTCGAGCCCCGCGACGAGCGCGGTGAACTCCGGGGTTGAGAGTGCGCCTGTGGCCCTCGCGTTCAGGCGCTCGACGTACTGCGCTGCCGTCAGGCTCTCGGGGAACGCGGCGCGGAAGTCTGCGCGCGCGGTGAACTCTTCGGCGAACGCGCGCCGGTTGGCGTCGAGCCTTTGCCGCCAGTTGCCCTGCCCGACGATCACACCCTCGCCCAATTCGCGCGACTCCTTGACGAAGTTGCGGTAACGAACTCTCTGCTCGAACGCGAGGCTGTAGAGACGCTCGACGAGGAACCCCGTCTCCTGAAACTCGATGGAGAGGAAGAAGGCGGCCGAGACGTTGATGCGCTTCACCTCGCGGCACTGCGTGTCGGCGCCGCAAGACTCAATCTCGTTCGTCCAGAAAGCGAGGCCCTCGGCGTCAGGCTCACGCGAGAGGAAGTCGAGGTAGTGCTGGCGGACGAAGAACTCGGAGCCGTCGATGGGGTTCGACGTGGCTGACTGTTGGTCATCGTCGATGATGTTGAGCCGCGCGGAGGCGGGCGCGTCGAGCACGGCCGCGCCGCGCAGGTCATGGAGCGAGAGCGTGAGCGCCTCGTCGCCCTCGACCGTGCGGTCGTCGGTGACGAAGACGTTGAAGCTCTTCGTCAACTCGCCCGGCGCGAAGAGCAGTGTGCCGCGCGCCGTCGTGTAGTCGGAGCGCTCAGAGGCCGTGTCCTCGGAACTCGTCGAGTAATCGACCGAGACCTCCTGCGAGAGGTTGCCCGAGCGCGTCACGCCCACCTGCACAAGGCGACCGGCCTCGCCGACCGTGTAGGTCGGCGAGTCGAAGTGGACGCGGCTCGTCTGAACGGGGACGGCCGCCTCGGAGAGTTTCGCGATGAAGCTGCCGAAGAGCGGGTCGTACCCGGCCGCCTGCGTGGGGCGGTAGGCGTTGACCGTGGGGAAGTCGTCCGAAGAGGTGTAGCCGAGCAGGTAGACGAGGCCGTTGGAGTCGGCGTGGATGTCCGCGCCGGTGTCGTAGGAACTGCCGCCGAGGCGCGTCGAGTAGAGCGCCTGCCCCGTGGGGTTGAGCTTGATGATGAAGGCGTCCGACGGGCCGCTCGGGCTTGGCTGTAGCGAGTCGGCCGGGGCGGGGAAGTCCGCCGAGATGGTGTTGCCCGTGACATAAGCATTGCCGGCCGCGTCGGTCGCGACGGCCGTTGCGAACTCGCCGCCGCAGAAGATGGGATCAATGATGATGCCCGAGCTGCACAAGTTCCGCGGCGTGCCGCTCAGGTAGGTCGAGTAGACGAGTGCGGCGCCCGTCGCGTTCAGCTTCGTGAGGAAGCCGTTGCCGCGCGGGTCGCGCGCGGTCGGGTAGAGCGCGTTCTGCGTGGGGAAGTCTTCCGAGTCCGTGAAGCCGGCGACGTGTAACTGGCCCGCCGCGTCCAACGCGACGCCGGACGGGATGTCGGTGCGCGTGCCGCCGAGGTAGGTCGAGTAGACGAGCGAAGCGCCGCCGGGCGCGACCTTCGACACGACCACATCCGCGAAGCCGAAGATGTCGGGCGCTTTCAACGTCGGCTGGTAAGCGCCCGCCGTGATGGGGTAATCGTTCGAGTTGGTCGCGCTGACGAGGTACGCCGCTCCGGCCGCGTCCACCGTGACGCGCGCGTCGAAACCGGAATCGAGCTGGCTCCCGCCGAGGTAGGTCGAGTATTCAAGCGACTTGCCGTCGGGCGCAACCTTCGTGAGGAAGAGGTCCTCGCTATTGCCCTTCTTCGCCGGCTGCAACGCGTTCCTGACGGGAAAGTTGATCGAGTTGGTTCCGCCCGTCACGTAGGCGGCTCCCGCGGCGTCGAGCGCAATGCTGCGGCCGAAATCACTGCTCAAGCCGCCGAGGTAACTTGAGTAGACGAGGGCGGAGCCCGCCGGGTTGAGCTTGGCGACGAAGCCGTCGAAGGCCCCGCCGCTCGCGGGCTGGAAGGCGCCGGGCGTGACGGGGAAGTCGTTCGTCTCGGTGACGCCCGTAATGTAGGCGTTGCCGGACGCGTCCACCGCGATGCTTTCACCGCGGTCGGTGAAGGTGCCGGGGCCGGCGCTGTTGGTGTTGCCGCCGAGATAGGTCAGGTAGGAGAGGGCCGTCCCCGTCGGGTCGAGCTTGGCGACGAAGGCGTCGTTGAAGCCGCGCCGCGTCGTCTGGTATGCGCCGGGGGTGGTGGGCAGATCGCCGCCGCTGTCGGCCGTGCCGACGACGTAGACCGCGCCCGCGGAGTCCACGGCCATCTCGGCGGCGGCGAAGAAGTAGGTCGAGTAGACGAGCACGGGGTCGATGACGAGCGGCGCGCTCCGGTCGTACGCGCCCACGCGGAAGCCGACCTCGCGGCGCCCGCGCAGCACGTAGGAGCCCTCGACCTTCCGGCGCGCGCCGTTCACCTGCTGGTAGATGACGGGCGCGCTCTGTGAGATCGTCCCCGCTTCGGTCTGAAGCAGCAGCTCGCCGTCTTTGCCGAGGCTCAAGCCGTCCGCGCCTTCAAAGCTCAACCTCACGTTCTTGTAGTCGGCACCCGGCGCGAGCACGAAGTCGTATTCGAGCCGGTCTCCTGCGGGGCCGCCGTGGAAGACAAGATCGACGCCGGGGTAGAGGCTGCGGTAGCGGACGCCCGCGAACGTGCGGAGCCCCGTGCGCCACTTCGACGGGTCGCGGCCGACGAAGTAGTTGACCTTGCCCGCGAGCGCGCCTTCGCCCGCGACCTCGGCGCGCGGGTTCGCGCCGACGAAACGCATGTTGACGAGTTGATAGGAGGGCTCCGGCGCACGCCGGCCGCGGGCGTTCTCCCCAGGCGCCCTGCCCGGCGACGCCGCGCCGGAGCCCTCCTTCCCGCCGCCCTTCCTCAGGGCGAGCGTAACCCCAGCGGCGCCGAGCAGCAGCGTGTGGCCCGCGCCGCGCGAGACGAACCGCGCCCCAACGGCAAACTGCCCCGCGTTCTCCTCGAAGAACGAAGGCAACTGTGTGAACGACTTCTTAACGTCCCGCTGCGCGCCAGCCGTGCCGGCGTGTGAAGGCTTGGGCGTCGCACGTCTGGTCTCGGCGGCGCCGTAGGCCGGCGTCATGCCGAGGAGCATCGCCAGCGTCAGCAGCGTGGCCGTGAGTGTCTTGCCGTTCTTGAAGTGAGTTCGCGTCATCGCTTAATTCCTTTTGAAGGGGTTGGTCAGAAGCTGAAGCGCAGCGCGAGCTGGACGGAGCGCGGGCCACCGACTTGATAGAGCGGGCTCAGGCCGCCGTTGACCCCGCCCGACCCGAGGCTGCGCGCGAGCGTCTGCACGCTCTGCCCGAAGAGGCGGTTGTTCAGGTCGCCCACGGGGTCGCCGAAGTTCGGGTGGTTGAAGACGTTGAAGAACTCCGCGCGCACTTGCAGCCGCGCCGTCTCGCCCAGAGGGAACTGGCGGCGCACGGCGAGGTCCAACTGCGAGAGCCCGAAGCCGCGCAGCGCGTTGCGGCCGAGCGAGCCCTGCCGGCCGACCGTCGCGCGGAACGCTTCGGGGTTAAGCCGCCGCCCGCCCGGAGCCTTTGGGTCTTCGAGATAGACGGGGACGCCTTCGAGGAGGTCGGGCCGGAGCGCGTCAACGAGGTCGCCGGTGAAGACGCCGGTAGTCCGGATGATGTTGATGGGCGTCGCCGTGCGCGCGCGCACGATGGCGTCGAGCGACCAGTCTCGCAGCAGCGCCGCGGCGGCGCGGGCGCGCGCAGGGCCGGGCAGGTCGTAGCTGAACGCGCCGCTCAGAGAGTGTCGCACGTCGAAGGACGAGGGGCCGCGCTCGGTGCGCGTGTTGAAGGAGCCGACGATGAGCAGGCCGCTCGCCGAGTCGTCCGAGTCGTCGTCAATCGAGTGCGACCAGGTGTAGGCGACGTGCGCCTGCAAGCCCCTTGAGAGTCGGCGCGCGTAGACCGTCTGAAGCGCGTGGTAGTCGGACAGACTGGTGTTGGTCACAAGCCGCACGACCGAGAAATCCGGGCTCGGCTTGAGCACGGCCGTCTGCCTGAGCAGCCGCCGCCCCGCCGCGCCGACGTAAGCGACCGAGAGCGACTGACCCCCGCCGAGCGGCTGTTCGAGTGTCGTGCTCCACTGCACGGTCAAAGGCAGTTTCAGGGACGGCGAGAAGGCGTAGACCGTGCCGTAGGGCGGGTCGAAACTGAGCGGCGGCGGCTCGGCCTGCGCGCGGTCGAGCGCGAACTGGACGTTAGTGAGCAGGCGCTCGCGCGCGTACGGGAAGACGCTGCCGAACGCCTGCGCCGCCTGACCCGTGCCGAGGTCGTAGAAGATGCCCAGCCCTGCGCGCAGCGTCGTCCCACGCGCGGGCGTGAGCAGGTAGGCCGCCCCCGCGCGCGGCGCGAAGTTCTGGTAGGTCGTGCGCCAGAGCGGCGTCCCGCGCGGCGCGAGCGTGATGACGCCGGAGCCAATGTCGCCGAGGTCGAAGCCGTCGCCGCCGCCGAAGCCGCGGAAGACGGCCGGGTGATTGCCGTTGCGCTCCGTGGGCGGCGGGTTCAGCTCCCAGCGCACGCCGTAGACGACCGTCAGGTACGGCGTGATGCGCGCCGCGTCCTGCGCGTAGACGGAGAAGTTCGTAAACAAAGGCTCGCGCGGCTCGGCGTCGGCCGTGACCTTGACCTGAAAGGCCCTGCCCGTCGTCGCCGCGGCGTTCACGCCGTTCGTCGTCGCGTCGCCGAAGATGACCGTCTGCGCGTAGTTGAGCGGGCCGTAGACGGGCGCGAGGCGCCGGTAGTCGAAACCGAGTTTCAGCTCGTGGCCCGAGTGGACGAACGAGACGTTGCCGACGAGGTTGAGCTGGCGCTGAAGGTTCTCGACGTTCTTCCCCGTCCCGAAGCCCGCGTTGATGCCGCCGCGCAGCGTGACTTGAAACCCGGAGGTCTCCGGCCGTGCGAACGGCGGGAAGATGAGCGAAGGGTCGGGCACGGTCGCGCCGCCGAAGTCGTCGAGCAGGAGTTCCGTCCCGCCGCGCGCGCGACTCCAGTTGAAGCGCAGGTCACCCGTCACCTTCGGGTTGAAAGCAGCGGTGGCGCCGACGGTCAACGTCTGCGTGTCGAGCGCGGTGCGGTTGACGGTGTTGAGGCTTTGACCGATCTGCCCCGGCGTGCCGACGCCGCCGCGCTGCGAGGTGCGCGAGGGCGTGTAGGCCGTGCGCGCGAAGAAGGTGAGCCGCTCGTCGGCGACGAGGTCGAGGCGGAGGCTCGCCGCGTCGAAGCGCGAAGGGTCTGTGTAGCTCGCGGCGAACTCCGCGAAGCCGCTGCCGAGGTCGGCGCCGTTCGGGACGGGGAAGGCGTTCAAGAGCGGTCGCACCTGCGCGGGCGCCGATGCGCGCGAGCTGAGCGAGGGCACGTCGGTCAGCGCGTAGAGCGGCTGGCGCAGGCGCATCCCTTCGTAGGAGGCGAAGAAGAAGGCGCGGTTCGGACGGACGGGGCCGCCGAGCGTGGCGCCGAAGTCGTGCTGCCGGATGGCGGGTCGCGCGAGGGCCCGACTGTTGGCGAACCAGTCGTTGGCGTCGAGCGCGCCGCCGCGGAAATACTCGAAGGCCGAGCCGTGCAGACGGTTCGAGCCCGAGCGCGTCACGATGGCAACCTGCGCGCCGGGCGTGCGCCCGAACTCCGGCGCGTAGGAAGAGGTCATCAGGCGGAACTCTTCGAGCGCGTCGAGCGAGACGAGGTTGTTCGCGCCGCCGAGCACCGTGAGCGCCGGCAAGCCCCCCGCCGCGGCCTGACCCGGTGACGTGCCCGCGCTCACACCGACGTTCGCCGAGACGCCGTCCACGGTGAAGTAGTTGGCGTTGGCGCGCTGCCCGTTGACGGAGAACTGACCCTGCTCGTTGAAGTTCGTCCGCGTGAGCACGGCGCCCGGCGCCAGCTCGAAGAGGGACTGGAAGCTGCGGCCGTTGATGGGCAGGTTCTCGACGAACTTGCGGTTGACGACCGTACTGACGGAGCTTGACGCCGAACGCTCGACGCCGGAGCTGATGGCGTCGATGACCGTGATTGACTCGCCGACCTCGCCGACGCGCAGGCTGATGCGGAGCGCCAGACGGTCGCCGACGTTGAGAGTGATGTTCGTGACTTCGACCGTGGCGAACCCGTCGCGCTGAGCCGTCAGGGTGTAGCGACCGGGCGGCAGCAGCGGGACGACGAAGGCGCCCTCGCCGCCCGTCAGCGCGTGCCGCTGCACGGCCGTGCTCAAATTCAGCACCGTGATCTCGACCGACGGCACGACCGCGCCGTTCTCATCCAACACCGTCCCGCCGAGCGTCGCCGCCGGCGACTGCGCGCGCGCCGCCGGGACAGACAGCAAGGCCGCCGCGAGCACCAACACCCGCGCCGCGTACCCGACCCACTTGTTCGCCCGACACCTCATTAAGCTCGATTTAACACTCAATGTTCGTACGCCTGCTCGATCTCTGCCGCGAGCCGCTCGGAGGCCGAGAGCTGGCGCCAGAACTGCTGCGACTTGATCGCGGCCGCCGCACCCCCGCCCTCCGAGATGGTGAAGGCCGAACGCACCGCGCCGTCCTGCGCGTAGCTCAACTGAAGCAGGCGCTCGGCCGCCTGTCCGGGCGAGCCGACGGCTTCGCCCCCGCCGCCCTGCGCGCCGAAGACCGGGGCGAGCTGCGCACGCAACGCCGCCACCTCGCGCCTGTACGCACCTGCGTGCTCGCGCACCATCGAGACCCACTTGGCGCGCGCGTCCGCGTCGAGCGTGCGCGCCTCGTCGGGCGTGAAGCGCCTGACCATCTGCCGCAACGCGGAGGCGTGCAGCAGCGCCTGCCGCGAGTGGCTCATGGCGCGCGCGGCGAACTGCTTGATGACCGCGTCCACGCGCTCACCGTCGCTAAGGCGCGCGGCGAAGTGCGCGCGCAGTTCCGCGTCGGCCGGGATGCGTCCCGCCCCGACGACGACCTCGCGCTCGGTCAGACGGTCTTGGCCGCCCGGGCGCTCGCGCCGCGCCAGAGCCTCCGCGACCGTCGAGACATCGACGACGACCGCCGGGTTGTGCAGGACTGGGCCGAGGGCGCGCAGGATGGCCTCCTTGCGGCCCTCGGACTCGACGAGCGCTTCCACGCGTAGGGCTCCTCCTGTGGTGCGCCCCATGCTGACCTGCTCGCCGAGATTCGCTTTGATGCGGTTGAGGAGGTACGCCACTTCGACCTCCAGCTCTGCGGAGGCGACGGAAGGTTGCTTCGTGACGACCGCCGCGTGTTGGGTTGTCTCTTCGCCCTGAGACTTCGCGCCGTCGCTCAAGGCACGTTCGGACCCGCCGCTCGCGCCCGTCAACTCCGGTTCGAGTTGATAGACGGCGGGCGGCACCTCCTCTGCGCGCTTGCGCTCAAGGCCGCCCTCGATGAGCCGGTACTCGACCGACTCGCCGCCGCGGCCGACGACGAGCGTCATGCGGAAGGCGTGGAGGTCAGACTTGTTGAGCCAGAGCGTCGCGCCCCGCACGCCTTCGCCCTCGCCCGACGGCTCGCGCCCGACGACGTAAGCGCCGAGCCTGTCATCGACCTGCAAATCCTCCTCGCCCGCGGCGAGCGCCTTGAAGCTCGCGGCCGAGGGCTCTATGCGCCAGACCTCGCCGGCCGCGACGAGTTCCGCGGGCGCGACCGTGCCCGACTCCGACGGCGCCGCGCCCTTTCGGTAGAGCGTGCTCGTGCCGTCCGAACGCGTCCACTCGCCCGCGACCAGACGCCCCTGCTCGTCGTAGAGACGGCGCAGGCGTATCCCGCTCGCGCCACCCTGCCACGTCTCGACCCGCCGCCTCGTCACCGCACCGCGCCCGCCGGCCCGCGCCTCTTCGACGAAGACCGTGCGGTGCTGCACCTGCCCCGCGGCCGTCGCGTTCGACTCTTCCGCCGCGGCCGCGCGCCGCAGCAGCTCCGCCGCCGAGACGTTCGGCACGTACAGCTTCGTGAACAGAAGCGCCGCGACGACGAGCAACGCCAGACCGGCCGCGACCGCGCCGGGCCGCAGACTCGCGAACGGGTTGAAGAGTCGCCCTAAAAACTTAAGGAGCCCGCGCCCCGCCGCGACCAACGGAGACAGCAAACTACCGCGAGTCTCTTCCCGACGACCTTCATCTTCATACGCGGCTTCCGGCTCGAAGGCCATGAGCGGGTCGCGGTAGACGACCTGCACGGTCGGCGCGGAATCGACGTAAGAGAGCCGCGCCTCCAACGTGCGGCGGTCGCTCAAACCCACGCTCACGACGCAGCCGCCGTCCGCTTCGGCGGCCCGAACCGAAGGGTCAAGGTACAGCAGACGCACGTCCTGTTCGCTGAAGACCTCGACGAAGCTGACCTCCTCGCCCGCACCGACGTTGAGCTTCTGCTCGTTGACGATTGAGCCGACCCTCTGCGCGCCCACGGGACGGCCGTTAACCGACACGCACAGCTCGCGCGGCCTGTGCTCGAACACGTCACGCGCACGCTTCTTGCAACGCAGAGTCTCTTCGGCCGTCGCGCGCCCGCCGCCGCCTTCGCCGCCGTTGCTTCCACCGCCGTCGTTGCCCCCGTCGTCGTCGCCACCGCCCTTGCGACGCGGCTCTGCGCCGAGCGAATCGACAGGGAAGCGTTCGGAGAGCAGGGGCAGTTCGTGCAGGTCGTTGGCCTCGTCGATGCAGCGCGGGCAGCTCACCAGATGCGCCAGCGTCGCGCAGTCCGGCCCGCCCTTCGCTTCATAAATCTTTGAGAGACTATCTCCAACCAGACACGCCCCGCGGCGCGAGTCGAAGACGCGTTGACGTAGGTCGCGCAGCAACTCCTCCGGCGTCTGCACGTAGCCGGTCGGGGCCGCGCGCACGCCGCGCTCCTTGTTGATGAAGCGCAAACTCTCGGGGTCTTTCAAGTACAACCGCGCCTCGTTGCGCGCGGCACGCAGACGCTCTTCGACGGCCTCGCGCGTCGAGCCGGTGAGGCGCGCAATCTCGACGGGGTAGTAGCCGTGCATGAAGCGCAGGATGAGGACGCTGCCCGCTTTGGAAGACTCCTTGCGTACGCAGGCGTAGTGACAGACCTGCCGCAGGTCGTCCTGCACGCGGATGAGGTCGCGCGGGTCGGCCGCGCGCAGCACGAACTCGGCCGAGTCGTACTCGAAGACCGCGGGCTCGTCGCCACGTCGCCGGTTGGCCCGCCGCAACTGCGATATGTTCAGGTTGCGCAACATCTGGTAGAGATAACCGTCAAGGCTCTGGACGCGCGCGAGGTCGGGGCGGGCGAAGGTGAACTGGACGAAGGCGTCGTGGACGAGGTCTTCGGCGCGCGCAGCGTCTCCGCCCGTCAGCCGCAACGCCCACGTGCGCAGAGGCCCGTAGCGCGCGAGGAAGACCTCCTCGTGCGACACCTCTTTCGACTCCTCGGCGCGTGGAATTTCCGAAGGCTCCAACATCACTCTCAACCCTTAAGACGCGCGGCGCGGGCGCGAACCCACGGGCGCATTCGAGAAAACTTTAACAGTTTTAGGGAGGGGGCTGTACCACGCCGCCCGCCCGCGGCACGACGTTTGAAAGACATCACGTCAGGCATATTTTGACGAGCCGTTTTCGGACAGGCCGTGTTCTGTCCAGCGGCCGGGGTGTCCGGAAAACGTTTTAAGAGGGGGAAGTCGAGATGGCAACAATCGAAGAGAGACTGACTGCCGTGGGGCAGGACGTGGCGGAGTTGACCGGCGGAGAGTCTAAAACCTCATCCTCGTCAGTCAACGTCGGGCAGTACGAGCGTTGGGCGTCGGCCGTCGGCGGCGGCGCGCTGGCGCTCTACGGCATCACGCGCGGGAGCTTGGGCGGCATCGCGCTCGCGCTCGTGGGCGCCGCGCTCGTCCAGCGCGGCGTGTCGGGCCACTGCAACCTCTACGAGGCGGTGAACTTCAACAGCGCGAGCGGCGAGGGCTTGCGCAACAGCGAGAACGTCTCGGTGCCGGGCGAGCGCGGGACGAAGGTCGAGCACAGCGTCCGTATCAACCGGCCGCCAGCCGAGCTGTACGGCTTCTGGCGTAACTTTGAGAACCTGCCGCGCTTCATGAACCATCTGGAGTCGGTGAAGCGTTTCGGCGGCAACCGCTCGCACTGGGTGGCGAAGGCGCCGGGCGGAACGACCGTCGAGTGGGACGCCGAGGTCTACAACGAGAAGGAGGGCGAGATGATCGCGTGGCGTACGCTCGAAGGCTCGCAGGTGGCCAGCGCCGGCAGCGTCCACTTCGAGCCCTCGGGTGAGAACGGGACGAATGTCCGCGTCAATCTCAAGTACGACCCGCCGGGCGGCAAGCTCGGCTCGCTCGTCGCGCGCCTCTTCGGCGAGAACCCGCAGCGGCAGATCGAGGAAGACCTCGCGCGCTTCAAGGACATCATGGAAGGGAAGCAGGGGGCCGCGACCGGCGACCAGTCCGCTGGCGCCTCCGCCGGAAGGTAAGCAAGTCACTCAGGGAGAAGCAAATGGCAGACGAAGATGACGACGACCAGCTCATCGGGCACGACTCGACGACCGCGCCGGGCGGCAACAAGGAGCGGACGGGCGACCCCGGCCGCACGCCGGGCAAGGCCGAGGGCGACGAGGCGACCGCCGACGAAGACCTGAGTCAGAAGAGTTAAGATACTTCCGCGGCGTTCGGGGTCGTCCCGTCGAGGACGACCCCGAACGCCGCGTCACACCTTCCGCGTTAATCTTCCAAATAATTCAGACCGACCCGGGACGGCTCCCGTCTAACGTTTCGTGCCGGAGTGTCGCTGAAATGTCGATTGTTGGCCCCGGCGCGCTGTGCTATATTTTTTTCGCCTAAAAAGTGGGCGGCCGCGCCTACCCCGTTCCGCCCCGACGCTGTAAACAAAGCCTCATAGCTTAAGTTCAGCCCTTCAGGCCGTAGTCTTATGACAGAGCATCTTTTCCCCCGTGCTTACGCGCGCGTTGTGCGCTGGCTCTGCGCCGTCCTGTGTCTCGCGGCGTTGGCCGCAGCCACCGGTGCGCAAGGCTTGCCGCCCGGCAGTCCCGTGCTCCTCACAGAGGGGACGGGGCAGACGACGCGAGCCGTCGCCTACGAGGCCATCACCGGCCGCTCGGAGCCTTTCCCCGTCGTCTCCACGGTCAACTGGAACGCCGACAAGACGAATCCGCGCGACCAGCAGACCCGCGTGATGCTCTTCGCCTTCAACCTCCCGTTGCTCGCGGGCGAGGGCGTGGGCGCCCTGACCGCCGAAGCGCAGGACGCCTCGGGTCGCGTCTATCCGCTGCGGGTCGAGGCGCTCTCGAAGCCGCCGTACGACATCTTCGACGTGCCGGGCAAGCAGCACATCGCGCAGCCGCAGGACTGGCTCTGGGCCGTCACGCTCCGGCTCGACGAGCAGATGACCGATACGCTCGGCGACGTGCTCGTCCGCATCAACCTCCACGGCCTCTCCTCGAACCGCGTCCGCATCGCCGTCGGCCAGACCGGCTCAGGGATAGCCGCAGACCCCTCGACGGAGTTCATCTCGCCCGCCCCGCCGACCCCGCCCGCGCCGACTCCGACGCCCACAGCGAAGGCTTACGGCCCCGGCGAGGCGTCGGCCGCCGACGTGACGCGACTGCTGGAGCAGGCGACGTGGGGGCCGAACACCTCCGAGGTCACGCGCGTCCAGCAGTTGGGCCTGCGCGCCTTCATCAACGAGCAGTTCAACGCGCCTGTCCTCAACGTGGCCAAAGGCTCGGACTATCCCGACCTCCCGACCACCACCGACGACAGTTCGCTGCCGGAGGCGTGCCCCACCACGCTCGACACCAACGCGCGCACCATCTGCCTGCGCGACAAGTACTCGATGTACCCGCTTCAGGTGCAGTTCTTCAAGAACGCACTGACGCGCCCCACGCAGCTCCGCCAGCGCGTGGCCTTCGCGCTCCACCAGATTTTCGTCGTCTCGGGCATAGACATCCCTCTGCCGTGGTGGATGAACGGATACTTGCAGACGCTCGACCGCAACGCGCTCGGCAACTACCGCACGCTCCTCGGCGAGATGACTTTGAATCCCGCGATGGGCGAGTACCTCAACATGAACCAGAGCACGGCGGGGAACCCGAACGAGAACTATGCGCGCGAGGTCTTGCAGCTCTTCTCGACGGGCGTCAACAAGATGAACCACGACGGCACGCCCGTCCTCGACGCGCAGGGGCTGCCCGTCCCCGTCTACACGCAGGCGGACGTGGACGAGTTAACGCGTGTCTTCACGGGCTGGAACATCAACCGCGCCCCGAGCCCGGCGCTGCCGGCCGGCACGACCAACTTCCGCGACCCGATGGTGCCGCGCGGCGGCACGACGCACGACCGCAACCCGAAGATTCTTTTCGGGACGGCGCTCGCGGGCTGTCCCGGGACGAACGGCGCGTCCAACTCTGCGTGCGCGCAGACGGAGCTGAACCAGGCGCTCGACGTGATCTTCAACCACCCGAACGTCGGCCCCTTCGTCTCGCGCCAGCTCATCCAGCACCTCGTCACCTCCAACCCTTCGCCGGCCTACGTCGCGCGCGTCGCCGACGCCTTCGACAACGACTGCGCCGGCCTCTATCCCGAGAGCCCCTGCTTCAACCAGCGCGGGAACCTGAAGGCCGTCGTGCGCAACATCCTGCTCGACCCGGAGGCGCGCGGCGACGTGAAGACCGACCCGTCCTACGGACGCTTGCGCGAGCCCGTGCAGTACATCAACAACTTCCTGCGCGCCTTCAACGCGACGAGCGACGGCGTCATCGCACGATGCACGAGCGGTGCGGTGGGTGATGCGCCGGCCGCGATGGGGCAGCCGCTCTTCTTACCCGCCACGGTCTTCAGCTACTTCGAGCCCGACTATCAGGTGACGGGGACGCGCTTGCAGGGGCCGGCCTTCGGCATCCTCACCACCTCGACGACGCTCAGGCGCGCGAACTACATCAACCAGATGCTCTACTTCGGCATCCAGGCAACAGGGTCTGGGAACTGCGGAACCAACGCAGTCCCGCAGGGGACGCAGGTCAACATGACGCCGGTCATGAACCTCTCGAACGACCCGCCCGCGTTGGCCGAGTACCTGAACACGCTGCTGCTGCACGGCACGATGTCGGCGGCGATGAAGCAGACGGTCGTGGATGCCGTGAACGCCATCCCGACCTCTTCGAGCGACGCTTCAAGGCGGCGCGCGCAGACCGCCATCTACCTGGCCGCTACGTCGGCGCAGTACGAGGTGCAGAGGTGAAAGAGATGTCAACTTCTCGCAGAGAATTCCTCCGCGCCTCCGGATGTGCGCTTGGTGGCCTCGCGCTCGCCTCGACGGTCGAGAGCCTCGGTCTTGTCGGCGCCTACGCGCAGGCAGCCGCGGACTACCGCGCGCTCGTCTGCGTCTTCCTCAACGGCGGCAACGACGGGACAAACATGATCGTGCCGCTCGCCCAGTACAACGGCCCGGCAGGGAGTACCACCACCGGCTACTCCAACGTGCGCGGCCCTTCGACTTTGGCGATTCCGCAGTCGAGCCTCGTCCTCGTCAACCCGCCGAGTCAGGGCGGGCAGTACGGGCTTCACCCGAACCTCGCGCCCGAGGTCGCCAATCCTTCGGTGGCGAACAAGGGGCTGCTCGACGTTTGGAACGCAGGGCGTCTGGCCGTCGTCTGCAACGTCGGCCCGTTGGTCGAGCCACTGACGCGCACGACCTACCTGAACGGCACGGGCCGGCGTCCGCTCCAACTCTTCTCGCACTCCGACCAGATCAGCCAGTGGCAGTCGTCCGTCGCCAACACCGTGAGCCGCACGGGGTGGGGCGGGCGTCTGGCCGACAGGTCGGCGGCGCTCAACGGCTCATCCCCCTTTCCGCAGGTCGTCACCATCGCGGGCGTCAGCCTCTTCGTGACGGGGGCGAACGCGCTCCCGCTCGCCCTCAACGACTCGAACTCTTCGCTCGGCGCGGCGCTGCCGCTGACGATGACGGCCAACTCGTCCGGCAGCTCAAACCCGACGGACGTGCCCACGCGCCGCGCGGCCTTCGACGCGCTGCGCGCGCTCGACGCCGAGAAGTTACTTCTCAAGGCCGACGCCGACACGCGCTCAAGCGCCCTGCGGACGAAGGCGCAGCTCGACACAGCGCCCAACACGGACTTCGCCAAGATTCCGAACACGACGCTCGGCCGCCAGCTCGAACAGGTCGCGCGCCTCGTCGCGCTGCGCGATGTGCTCGGCGTCAAGCGTCAAATCTTCTTCTGCCAGCTCGGCGGCTTCGACACGCACTCGAACCAGCGCACGGCCGGGCAGGACACATTGCTCTTACAGCTCAGCCAGGCCCTGCGCGGTTTCTGGGAGACGCTCGGCGACCTCGGGATGCAGAACAACGTGACGACGTTCACGCTCTCCGACTTCGGCCGCACGTTTCAGGCTTCGGGGTCGGGCGGCGCGGTCGGCACCGACCACGGGTGGGGCAATCATCACTTCGTCATGGGCGGGGCGGTGCGCGGCGGCAACTTCTACGGCACCTACCCGACGCTCGCGCTCGGCGGGCCGGACGACGCGGACACGCGCGGCCGCTGGATACCGACGACCTCCGTCGAGCAGTACGCGGCGACGCTCGCCTCCTGGTACGGGCTCTCCGCGAGCGACTTCCCGGCGGTCTTCCCGCTGCTCGACCGCTTCCCATCGCCGAACCTCGGGTTCATGACTTAGCGTATGTGTTAACCACAGAGACACAGAGACACAGCTTAAGGCAATTTAAAGCTGTGTCTCTGTGTCTCTGTGGTAAAAACTTTTCGCGTCAGGAAATCCTACAGGGACAGAGTAAAGCTCTACACAATGCTCAGAATTAAAATCCTCGTACTCGCCCTCTTCGCCGCCTTCGCGGGCGCGCTCTTACTGACAGACAATTTCGCGAACCCACACGCGCAGGCTTACTCTTCCGGCCCGCCCGCGGGCTTCACGCACGCGCCGGGCGAGCTGGACTGCGCCGACTGCCACACGACCCCCGCGCAGAGCAGCGGCACGCTCCTGCTCGGCGTCCCCGACAAGTACACGCCGGGTCAGACCTACGACATCACCGTCACGCACGCGAGCGCGGATGCGACGCGCGTGCGCTGGGGTTTTCAGATGACCGCGCTCGACTCGGCCGACGAGAAGGCTGGGGCCTTCGTCCCGGCCGACGGTCTCACGCGTGTCATCAGCGGCGAAGGCCCGTTCCCGGCGCGCGAGTACGTTGAGCACACTTCAGCGGGGACTTTCCCCGGTCAACTGAACGGCGCGGCCTGGACGTTCAAGTGGACGGCGCCGTCGGAGGATGTCGGCCCCGTTACCTTCTACCTCGCCGGCAACCAGGCCAACGGCGACGGCAACAGCTCGGGCGACAACATCTACTTCACCTTCAAGTCCGCGACCTTTCAGGCGCCCGCGCCCGACTTCCAAGTCGCGGTCTCGCCCTCCTCACGCACAGTCGTGCGGGGCTCGAACGCGACGTACGACGTGACGGTCACACCACTCAACGGCTTCACAGGGGTCGTGAACCTCTCGGCCAACGGACTCCCGGCCGGCGCCGCCGCAGACTTCCAGCCCGCCTCAGTTAACCTGAGCGGCACGACGCCGCAGACCTCCACGCTCACGGTCAACACGACGGGCTCGACGACGACCGGCCCGCACATTTTCAACGTCAACGCCGTGAGCGGCGCGCTCACGCACACGGCGTCGGCGGGCCTCAACGTCACGGCGGCGGCGGACGCCGACCTCTCCGTCACGCAGAGCGTCTCGCCGAACCCCGCGCAGACGAACGCCGACATCAGATACAACTTCAACGTCGGCAACAACGGCCCCGCCGCGGCGCATTCGGTGCGCCTGCTCGTCAACATGCCGAACGGCTTCGTGTCGTTCGTGCCGGGCGCGGGCGGCGGACTCTGCCAGCTCGATACGACCGGCGCGAACGCCGCGTACGACTGCGCGCTCGGCACGCTCCCCGCGGGGCAGGCCGCCGTCATCGACTTCACCCTCCGCAGACAGACGGCTGGCCTCTTCAACACGACGGCCGCCGTCAGCGCCGCCGCGCCTGACCCGTTCCCCTCGAACAACTCGGCGCAGCTTGCGCTCAGAGTCTCGGAGCAGTCGGCCACGCCGTCGATGACGGTGCTGAACCTCGGCGTGCGCACAATCGTTTCGGGGCTCAACCAGCCGACCTCTCTGGCCTTCCTCGGTGCGAACGACTTCCTCGTGCTTGAGAGGGCGACGGGGCGCGTCGTGCGCGTGAAGAACGGCGTGGTGCAGGGCGTGGCGCTCGACCTGAGCGTCAACTCCGCGTCCGAGCGCGGCCTGCTCGGTATCGCCCTCCATCCGAACTTCACCATGAACCGCTTCGTCTACCTCTACTGGACGGAGAGCACGGTTGCCGGTGACACCAGCGCCATCGAGGCGACGCCGCTCTTAGGCAACCGCGTTGACCGCTACGTGATGAACGGCTCGACGCTCACGTTCGACCGCAACCTGCTCAGACTGCGCGCGCTGCAAACGGATGCGGGGCAGCCCGCGCGCGGCAACCACAACGGCGGCGTCCTGCGCTTCGGCCCCGACGGCAAGCTCTACGTCTTCGTCGGCGACGAGGGGCGTCGCGGTTTCTTCCAGAACCTCCCGTGCGGGCCGACCACGACCTGCCCCGAGACCGGCCCGGCGCTTGTCCCCGACGACCAGTTCGGCGGCCCCGAGCCCGACGACGCGCACGCGACCGGCATGATTCTCCGCCTCAACGACGACGGGACGACGCCGTCCGACAACCCCTACGCGCAAATCCCGACGGTGCAGACCACCGCCGTCACCGAGAACATCAAGCGGCTCTACGCCTACGGCGTGCGCAACGGGTTCGGGATGGACTTCGATCCAGTGGGTGGACACCTCTGGACGCAGGAGAACGGCGACGACGCCTTCGACGAAATCAATCGGGTCGAGGCGGGATTCAACGGCGGCTGGGCGCAGTTGATGGGGCCTTCGTCGCGCATCAACGAGTTCAAAGCAATCGAGGTCGCGCGCGGCAACAGTCTCCAGCAGAATCGCTGGCCGCCCTCGAACATCGCCGACACCGCGGCGGAAGCACTCGCGCGTCTCTACAAGCTGCCCGGCTCGAAGTACACCGAGCCCGAGTTCAGTTGGAAGTACGCGGTCGCGCCCTCGCCCGTCGGGTTCGCGCGCGGCGCGGGGCTGGGCTCGCAGTATGCCGGCGACCTCTTCGTCGGCGCGTCGCGCACGACACTGCTCGGCGGCTACCTGATGCGCTTTAAGCTGAGCGGCGACCGCAAGACTCTTGCGACGACCGACTCGCGCCTCGCCGACAAGGTGGCCGACAACGCCGATAAGTTCGATCTCGCAGAGAGCGAGAGCCTCGTCGTCGGGCGCGACTTCGGCATCACGACCGACATCCAGACCGAGCCGTCGAACGGCAACCTCTACGTCGTCTCGCTCTCGAACGGCGCGGTCTATGAAGTCTACGGCCGCCCGACCCTCTTCGCCGCCGCGCTCCACGGCGGGCAGGAGACGCCCGCCAACGGCTCCGGGGCCTTCGCCGAGGCGACCGTCCTGCTCGACAGGGACGAGCAGACGGCGCTCGTCTCGCTCCGCTTCTTCAGCGGGCTCTCGACGCCGCAGACCGCGGCGCACCTGCACGCCCCGGCGCTCCCCGGGCAGACGGCGCCGCCCGTCTTTGACCTACCCTTAGGCAACTTCACCGACTTCAAGATCACGCTCACGCCGCAGCAGGTGCGAGACCTCCACGCCGGCCTCTTCTACATCAACGTCCACAGCGAGGCGTTCCCCGCGGGCGAGATACGCGGGCAGATCGGCCCAACTGAATTCTCCTCCATCGCAAAGTTCGAGACGGGGGACGAGGAGGTGAGCGAGGGCGCGGGCCTCAAGACCATCAGGGTTGAGCGCATCGGCGACACCACGGTCGCCGCGGCGGTCGGCTACAGGACTTCGGGCGGCACCGCGAGCGAACGCAGCGACTACACGACCGCGAGCGGCGTGCTTCATTTCGCGCCGGGCGAGACCGTGAAGAGCTTCGACGTGCTTATCACCGACGACGGGCTCGACGAGCCGGACGAGGCAATCGGCCTCCTGCTCGAAGCGGTGCCCGGCGGCGACGCCGGCGTCGAGCCGAACAAGACGCTGACCATCGTCGATAACGACGCGGCGAACTCGCCCACGAACCCCATCGACTCCTCCGCCTTCTTTGTTCGCCAGCACTACCGAGACTTCCTCAACCGCGAGCCCGACGCCGCGGGGTTGCAGTTCTGGACGAACGAGATCGAGTCGTGCGGCACCGACGCGCAGTGCCGTGAGGTCAAGCGCATTAATGTCAGCGCGGCCTTCTTCCTCTCCATCGAGTTTCAGCGGACGGGCCTTCTGGCCTACCTCGCGAACCGCGCGGCCTTCGGCAACTCGAACACAGACCCGCAGGTGCCGATTCGCTTCAACGACTTCATGCGCGACGTGCAGGCGCTCCAGCGCGGCTACGTCTTCGGCGCGTTCGGCGCGGAGGGCGTGCTCGAAGCCAACCGCCGCGCCTACTTCGACCAGTTCGTCGCGCGCCCCGAGTTCGTCTCGAAGTACGGGGCGATGTCCAACACGCAGTTCGTCGAATCGCTGTTGGTCTCGAACAATCTGGCCGGGTCGGTCGGCAACATCCACGTCGCGCGGCTCGACTCGTCGCAGACGGTGGAGGTCGGCAACAACCCCACCACCGGGGTCTTCGTGCTGACGCGCTCGCCCCAGGGGGGCGGCCTCGATGCGACCCTCACGTTCTACCTGTACAACTGGACGAACCCCGTGACGGCCATCCACATCCACGGCCCCGCCCCGGCCGGCGCCGAAGCCCCCGTCCTCTTCACGCTGCCCCCGGATGAGTTCGCGGACTTCCGAATCACCTTCACGCAGGAGCAGTTGAACTACCTCTCCGACGGCCTTCTCTACGTGGACATGCACTCGCGGTACTACCCACAGGGCCAAATCCGCGGGCAGATACCCAGGCGGCTCTTCCGCGCTGACGCGCTGACGCGCGCGCTCGACGAAAACGTCCTGACGCGCGCGCAGGTCTTCCGCATCGTGACCGAGTCGGAAGAACTGCGGCAGGCCGAGTTCCGCCGCGCCTTCGTGCTGATGCAATACTTCGGGTATCTGAGGCGTGACCCCGACGCCGTCGGGTTCAACTTCTGGCTGAAGAAGCTCAACGACTTCAACGGCGACTACATCCGCGCCGAGATGGTCAAGGCGTTCACCTCCTCCACCGAATACCGCCAGAGGTTCGGGCAGTAAACAGAACCGCGCGCGTTCAAGCGAGCGGGTGACTTCAGAGAGTCCTCTGGATGTCACTCGCACCCGCTCGCTTGAACGCGCGCGGTTCTGTTATCTCATCCCGAGCATGAGGAGGAGCGAGCGGTCGTGGACGCGGCCGTCCTCTTGTTGCCAGCGCCGGAGCGGTTCGAGTTCTTCGTCGGCGACGGGGCGGTTGGTGAGACGCGCGGCCGGGGTCTTCTCGAAGGCGTGTTCCGTAAGCGCGAGGTGCGGCTCGCGCACGGCGAGTGATCTGCCGGAGGCGAGCGCCGCCTCGGCCGTCTCTACGTCTGGGTAGAAATCGTAGTAGACGAGGATGTGCCAGACCGACTCGCGCCCCTCGCCCTCCGAGGCCAATACGCGCAGCAGTCCGAACCCGCTCTCCATCTGAAACACAAGGTCGTCGCCCGGTGCGAAAATCAGCGCCATACACTCTCCCCTTTCGGTAAAGCTTAGCACACGCCGCAGAACTGTAGACGGGTGCGGGCCGCCGGTTTAATATCGGGGGCGATGAGCGTTCGTGACGACGAGCGAGACCATTACGCGACCCTCGGCGCGGGGCGCGGGGAGGCGCGCGCGGAGATCGAGCGGCGCTACAAGCGGCTCGCGCGCCAGCACCACCCCGACCGCGGCGGCGACGAGGAGGAGATGAAGGCCGTCAACGAAGCCTGGCGCGTCCTCGGCGACGCCGACGCACGACGCGAGTACGACGCGCGTCACCCGCAATACGAACACGCGCCTTACGTCACACACCGACCCGTCAGCTCGCCCGGCGCGAAGGCCGACCCGGTCAGCGGCCGTATCGTCGGCGCGCTGCTCTGCCTGTTCGCAGGGCTGGTGCTGCTGTTTCTGGTCAAGGCGCATTACGTCATGTTCCTCTGGCCGCTCGCGCTGCTGGGTCTCGGCGTCGTGCTGTTCGGCGTCCTGATGGCACACGGCGCGTTGACGTTCGCGCGCGAGCAGGTGCGTCCCGGCCATCCCGTGCGCCGCCTCGTCTGGGCGCAGGAACTCTTCTTCTGGGCGTGCGTGCTGTCGGGCGGCTACGTCGTCTATCTTCTGTTGAGGGCCGTCTAAAGCTTATGCGTGTCCGCGGGATTGAGCTGCTGTTTCTCGAAGTCAACAGCCTCGAAGAGTCGCTCGACTTCTACCGTCTGGGTTTGGGGTTTGAGCTTGAGGCGCACACGCCCGAGGCCGAGCCGCCGTTGGCGACGTTGCGCGCCGGGGGCCTGCGTCTGATGCTCGCGCAGGTGCCTCTGGCGATGGCGCGTCGTGGCCGCGGCGTACACTTCTTCCTCACGGTTGAGGACGTGGACGAGTTCTACGACTTCGTGCGCGCGGGCGGCCTGAAGGTCGAGCCGCCGTCGGACGAGGGCTGGGGCGGTCGCTTCGTCACGCTCGAAGACCCCGACCACTACCGCCTCTTCTTCGTCACATGGCACGACGAAGGCGTGCGCCCCGGCGGCGCCGCGCCCGGCTTGTGGAACTGAGCCGGCAGTCCATACAATGTCCTCAGACTTTCTCCCGATGACGGAAACGCGCCGCGAACGCTCCCGGGCGGCGCGTCTCAGCTAAGAATTTAAAGAGGTAAAGACGGACGCTTTCGCGTCGGTCGAGGGAGCTTTATGCGTTACGTCGAAAACCCGCCGAACCCCTGGCTCTCGACCAGCGTCGAGTGGATTGGCGAGCCGCCTGAGTCACGCGTTGAGGTCTTCGAGGAGACAGAAACGCGCAGCATCATCACGCACAACAAGAGCCCCGACGTGGGCTTCGACTACTCGATTAACTGCTACCGCGGCTGCACACACGCGTGCAGTTACTGCTTCAGCCGCCCGACACACGAATACCTCGGCTTCGGCGCGGGCACCGACTTCGAGACGAAGATCGTCGCCAAGGTGCGGGCCGCGGAGCTTCTGCGCGAAGAGTTCATGCGCCCCTCGTGGCGCGGGCAGACGGTCGTCTTCTCGTTTACGTCCGACCCTTACATCCCGCTGGAGTTCAACTACCGTCTGACGCGCAAATGCCTCGAAGTCTGTCTTGAGTTCCGTAACCCCGTGGGCATCGTCACCAAGTCGGCGCTCGTGCGGCGCGACAAAGACCTGCTCTCGGCGCTCGCGCGCGAGGCCGGCTCAAACGTCTACTTCTCCATCCCTTTCGCCGACGACGAGACGGCGAAGGCTTTGGAGCCGACCGCGCCCCTGCCCGCGGCGCGCTTCCGCGCGATGCAGGAGTTGGCGGAGGCCGGCGTGCCCGTCGGACTCGCCATCGCGCCGGTCATCCCGGGCCTGAGCGACTCGCACATCCCTGAACTCCTGAAACGCGCGAAGGAGGCGGGCGCGCGCACGGCCTTCATCAACCTCCTGCGGCTGCCCGGCAACGTCGCGCCCTACTTCGAGCAGCGCCTGCGCGAGCGCCTGCCGACGAAGGCCGACCGCGTGCTCGCGCGCCAGCGCGAAGTGCGCGGCGGGCAACTGAACGTGAGCCGGTTCGGAGAGAGGATGAAGGGCAACGGGGTCTACTGGGAGGTGATCGAGAAGAGCTTCCGCGTCCACTGCGCGCGCCTCGGCTTCAACCGGGACGAGGGTCATGCCTACGAGTCGCGTCCGAACACCTTCCGGCGCCCGACCGCGCAGGGCTCACTCTTCGAGTAGGCGAGGATGAGAAAAGTTGGACAAACGCCGTCGCACAAAAACCTTCTAACCGCGCCGCTGCTCCCGCTATAATGTGCGCGCTCTGGCACCACACGAGGCAGGAGGAGTTGAGGGGTATGATTACGATCAGACACGTTGTCTGCGACCGCGAGTCCTACTTCGTCAAGGACACGGCGACCGCGCTGGACGCCGCCGACTACATGGCCGACCGCAAGATCGGCGCCGTCTGTGTGCTCGACTCGGACGAGAAGCTCTGCGGCATCTTCTCGGAACGCGACCTGCTCAACCGCGTCGTCGCGCGCCGGCTCGACCCGGCCGGGGTGCCCATCCGCGACGTGATGAGTGAGCCCCGCGCCGTCATCGACTGCGCCGACACGCCGCACGAGGCGCTGGAGCGGATGGAGCGCATCGGCAGCCGCCACCTGCCGGTCGTGGACGGCGACAAGTTCATCGGCATGCTCTCGATGCGCGACATCATGCGCGTCGAGATCAGCGAGCAGGGCGCCGAACTGCAACTGCTCCACGAATACATCTCGCACTGACTCGCGAACGAACAAAGGGGCGCGGGAGCTTATTCCCGCGCCCCTTTGTTCGTTACCCTGCCTAAACCTCCTAAGCTCCGCCGCGCTCACGCCACGCTTCGAGCACTTCCCGCTCCTTGTCTCTCGCGAGGCCGGCGCGACGCTCGGTATCGGCGGGGCGCGACAAGTCCCACTCAAGCGTGTCGCGCACGGTCTCTGAGAGGGGACGGAACTTGAGCCCGGCGGCGACGGCCTTCTTGACGCTGATGCCCATGAAGTAACGGTTCACGTCGTCCGGCCCCTCCAGGGGAATCCACAGCGGCACCTCCATCCACGGGCCGAGCCCCGCGTCGAGCATGAACTGTTCGTCCACCCAGACGAAGCGCGCGTCGCTGCCCGTCGTGCCCCTGCACGTTTCGAGGACGCGCTCCATCGTGAGTCTGTAGTCGGGCCCCGTCGCGTTGAAGGTGCCGGCGCGGCGGGCCTCCGTCATGTCGAGCGTCCACTCTGCGAGGTCGCGCGCGTCGATGAACTGCACCTGACGCTCGGGGTCGCTGGGCGCGAGCACTTCGCCGCCCTCGGCGACGCGCCGCGGCCAGTAGGTGAAGCGGTCGCTGTAGTCGTTTGGCCCGACGATGAGCCCCGCGCGAACGTTGAGGACGCGCCCCGACATCTCCTCTTCGGCCGCGCGCTCGCACAGGGCCTTGAGCGCCCCGTACCTCTCCCAGAAGAAGGGCGCGGCGGTCAGCTCCGACTGTTTCAGCGCCTCGGCCTCGCGTAGCTGCTCGTCCGTGATGGCGGCGACGGGGTAGTCTTCGTCCACGCCCGGGACGCGCGTATCTTTGTAGGCCGACTGGCTCGAAATGAACGTGTACTGTTCGACCGCATCGGCCAGCAGCCGCGCCGAGTCGCGCACCACACGCGGCGAGTAGCCCGAAGGATCGACGACCGCGTCCCAGCGCCGACCCTTCAACGCATCGAGCCCCCCGTCGCGGTCTCCGCGCAGCTTCTCCACTTCGGGGAACAGCTCGGGGTTGAGCTGACCGCGGTTGAACAGCGTCACCTCATGCCCGCGCGCCAGCGCCGCCTCGACCACGTAACGCCCGAGGAACTTCGTCCCGCCTAAGATAAGTATTCTTCATCTTCTTTAAAGCGTCCGAGTCACCTTCGCCAGCGAGCGCGGGGCGTCGGGGTCGAGTCCTTTGGCGTCGGCGAGCAGCGCGGCGAAGAGTTGCGCGGGGATGATGTAGGGGATGACGGAGAGCGTCTCGTTAATCTCCGCGGGCAGCCGCACGGCGCGCGTGGCAAGCGTGGCCGCCTCGTCGTCCGAGGTGAAGACGAGCGTGTCCGCGCGCAGTTCCTTCAGGCGTGCGAGCAGTTCGCGCACGCCTCCGAGCGTGACGCCCGGCGGGGCGAAGGCGAAGATGGGGAAGTGGCGCTCGACGATGGCCAGCGGCCCGTGCAGGAAGTCGGCCGAAGAGAAGCGCTCGGCCACGACGTAGCAGGTCTCCATCAGCTTCAGCGCCATCTCGAACGCGTTCGCGTAGACGAGCCCGCGCCCGACCACGACGCAGTTCTCCATGAAGACGTAACGCTCGACCATCTGCTCGATCTGCGGTCGAAGTTCCAGAGCCCGCGCGGCGAACTCGGGGATGGCCTCGAACCCGAGCCGCGTGCCCTCGTCGGCGAGCGCCTCGGCCAGCATGTAGAAGTGGAGGAGCTGCCCCGTGAAGGTCTTCGTCGCCGCCACCGAGCGCTCGCGCCCGCCGTGCGTGAGGAGAGTTTCATGCACGACCTTCGTCATCGAAGAGTCGGGCTCGTTCGTGATGCCGACGGTGCAGAGCGCGCCGCCCTCGCGCGCCTCCGAGAGCACGCGGTTGATGTCTTCGCCCTCGCCCGATTGCGAGACGCCGATGACGACCGCGCGCGGGAGTTTGAGCCGCGCGCCGTAGAGCGTGTTGACCGAAGGCGCGGCCAGCGCGACGGGAATGCCGGTCGTGATTTCGAGCAGGTAGCGCCCGAAGAGCGCGGCGTTGTCCGACGAGCCGCGCGCGACGAGCACGATCAGGTCAACGTCCTTCGCGCGCAAAGACGCCCCGAGCCGCGCGACTTTCCCGCGCTCCTCCGCAATGGTGCGCGCCAGCGCCTCGGGCTGCTGCGCGATCTCTTCGAGCATCAGTGACACGTGTTTTAATCTCCCTCAAAGGGCTGCGGGTCTGAAGCCGCGTTGACTCTCTTTTGCCATCATGTTAATTGTCGGCGCAAGTGCTCTGACGCCACGTCCTGAATATTTATCAGCAGACATACCAGATGAACGAGACCCCAAAGACCAAAAGGGAGACGCGCCGCGCCGTCCTCTTACTGTTGACGGCCCTCCTGACCGCACCTCTTTTCTGCCACGACGCGCGGGCGCAACAGGCCGAGGCGACGCCGAAGTCTGACCCGCCGCCCGGCGTCCAGCTCATTCCCGCGCCGAAGTTCATCACCTCGTCGGGCGAACAGTTCCGCCTCACGCGCGACACGCGCGTGGATGTCGCCGACCGGAAGTCGGAGGACGACCGCTTCGCCGCGCAGGACTTCGCCGACGACGTACGCGAGACGGCCGGCGTCGCGCTGCGCCTCGGCAAAGGGGGAGGGAAGCCGTATATCCTCGTCGGGCTGCTCTCGAACGAGCGCGTACGCTCGACCGTTGCGAAGATGGGAGGATGGGTGCCCGACGACCTCGGCGAAGAGGGCTACGCGCTGGTTGTACGTGAGGGCAGGATTGTGGTGGCGGGGCGCACGGCGGCCGGGACGTTCTACGGACTGCAAACCCTCAAGCAGCTTGTGCGCGGCGAGGGCGCGGGCGCGTACGTGCAGGGCGTCGTCGTGACGGACTGGCCCTCGGTGCGCTGGCGCGGGCTCTCCGACGATGTGAGCCGCGGCCCCATCCCCACGATGGACTATTTCAAGAGGCAGATACGCAACCTCGCCATGTTCAAGATGAACATGCACAGCCTCTACATGGAGCACGTCTTCGGCTCCGCCGCGCACCCGCTCATCGCGCCCGAGGGCGGTACCATCACGCCCGCCGAGATACGCGAGCTGGTCGCATACGCGCGCCGCTATCACGTCGAGCTTGTCCCGCAGCAGCAGACCTTCGGCCACCTCCACAAGGCTCTGAAGTTCGAGCAGTACAACGAGCTGGCCGAAGTCCCCTACGGCGACGTGCTCTCGCCGCAAGCTGAAGGCACTTACCAGCTCGTCGCCGACTGGTACAAAGAACTCGACGAACTCTTCCCCGGCCAGTTCTTCCACATCGGCGCCGACGAGACCTTCGAGTTGGGGCGCGGCCGGAGCGCCGAGGCCGTGAAGGCGCGCGGGATAGGCAACGTCTACTTCGACCACCTCAAGCGTGTGCGTGAGCTGCTGACTCCGTACAAGCGGCGGCTGATGTTCTGGGGCGACATCGCGCTCAACCATCCGGACTTGTTGCCGTCCGTCCCGCGCGACATGATCGCGATGAACTGGGACTACGCGCCGAAGCCGAGCTACGAGGCGCGCATCGGGCTCTTCAAGAAGGCGGGGCTCGAACAGTTTGTCTGCCCCGGCGTGCAGAGCTGGAGCCAGATTTTCCCCAACAACGACGCGGCCTCGGTTAACATCACCAACTTCATCCGCGACGGCCAGCGCGCGGGCGTCATGGGCGTCATGAACACGCAGTGGGACGACGACGGCGAATCTCTGTTTGAGAACTCCTGGTACGGCGTCGTCCTCGGCGCGGCTGCGTCGTGGCAGGCGGCGCCGCTCGACCTCGCGGCCTTCGAGCGTGATTTCGACTGGGCCTTCTTCCGCCACGAAGGCGACGCATTGACGAAGGCGACGCGCGCGCTCGGCGCCGTCAACACGCAGCTTGGCATCAACGGCAGCGACGAGCTGTTCTGGCGCGACCCCTTCACCGATAACTTTCAGGAGGCGTTCGCGCGCAAGCTCGAAGAGAAGACGCGTGAGATGCGCCTCGACGTGGAGGAGGCCGAAGAGACTCTCATCCGCGAGCGCCCCAAAGTGCGACGCAACGTCCAGATGCTCGACTCGATGCGACTGGCCGCGCGCCGCTTCGACCACATGGGGCGGCGCGCGCAGGTCGTCGCGCAACTGAGCCGTGACTACTGGGACGCCTATCTTAATCTCAACGACCGCAGGCGCGTGCGGCGTCTGCGTTCCTACTCGGGCGCCATCTACAACAACTTGCGCGAGATGGCCGAGGAGCTGACGGAGCTGCGCGAGGCGTACCGCGCGCAGTGGCTCGCAGAGAACCGCCCGTACTGGCTCACGAGCGTACTGGCGCGATATGATCTCGCGGTCTCGCGCTGGCTCTCGCGCTCGAAGCAACTGGAGGAGGCGCTGCGCGTCTACGACCAGACCTCCACGCTGCCCGCGCCCGCCGAGTTCGGCCTCGGCCCGCGCCCCCCGCAGGAAAATTGACGAAAGTTCACGAATGATTTTAAGAGGCTTCATCTGCGTCGCCGTCGTGCTGTCGGCGGCGTCGCTTACACCTTCACGTTTCGCGCAGTCGCAGCCGCAGCGACGCGCAGACGGCGAGGCGCGTTGGGTCGAGGAGACGCTGAAGAGTCTTTCGCTGCGCGAGCGTCTGGGACAGATGTTGATGACGCCCGTGCAGGTCGAGCAGGCTTCGGGCGGCCGTCTGGAAGAGTTGAAGAAGCAGTTGACGGAGCTGTCCTTAGGCGGCGTGGTCGTGCGCGGCGGCACTCCCGAGTCGGTCGCGGCGCTCACGAACGAGTTGCAGCGCGCGTCGCGCGTCCCGCTCTTCGTCGGCGCAGACTACGAGCGCGGCCTGCGGATGCAGATGAAGTCGGCCGGCACGCCCTTCACCAACAACATGGGCGTCGCCGCGGCGGGCGACCCGCGCGCCGCGTACGAGCAGGGAAGAATCACGGCGCGGGAGGCGCGCGCCGTCGGCGTCAACTGGCTCTTCGGCCCCGTCGCCGACCTCAATAACAACCCCGACAACCCCGTCATCAACGTCCGCTCCTTCGGCGAAGACCCGCGGCGCGTGGCCGACTTCGTCTCGGCGGCCGTCCGCGGCACGCGCGAGGGCGGCGCGCTCTCGACCGTCAAACATTTCCCCGGCCACGGCGACACGGCGGTCGATTCGCACATCGGCCTGCCGACCATCAACGCCGACCGCGCACGCCTCGACCGTCTGGAACTCGTGCCGTTCCGCGCGGCCGTCGCGGCTGGCGTCGATTCGGTGATGACCGCGCACATCGCCCTGCCCAAAATCACGGGCGACGAACTGCCCGCCACGCTCTCGACGAAAGTGACGACCGACCTTCTGAGGCGCGAGCTAAAGTTCGAAGGGCTCGTCGTCACGGACTCGCTCGGCATGGGTGCCATCACAAAGGGGTTCCCCGGCGGCGAGGCTTCCGTGCGCGCGATTCTCGCGGGCGCCGACGTGGCGCTCACGCCGCCCGAGCTGAAGGCTTCGCTCGACGCGCTCGAAGAGGCAGTCAACAGCAACCGTCTGACGCGCGAGCGCGTGGACGAGAGCGTCCGCCGCATCCTCCGCGCGAAGCACCGGCTTGGCCTCTCAGAGCGAAGGACGGTGGACACAGCGGTTGTCAGGAGTCTCGTCGAGCGGCCCGAGGCTTTGGAGTCCGCGCGGCGCGTTGCCGAAGCGTCCATCACGCTACTGCGCGACGGCCGCGGATTGCTTCCGCTCGACGCGAAGCGCGCCGCGACCGCGGCCTTCGTCGTCGTCGCCGCGGACGAAGACCCGGAGGAGGGGCGCACGTTCGTCCCGCGGGTTCAGACACGCGCACCCGGCGCGCGCGTGCTGCGCGCCGACCCGAAGACGACCGCGCCCGAGTACGACACACTCATCTCCGAAGCGACGAAGGCTGAGATCATCATCGTCGCGGCCTTCGTCAAGCGCGCGGCGGGCAAGGGGACTGTGGCGCTGCCCGAGCGTCAGGCCGAGTTCGTGCGCCGCCTCGCCGCGTCGGGCAAACCCGTCGCGGTCATCGCCTTCAGCGGCCCTTACCTCGTCCGGCAGTTCCCAGACGCGACGGCCTTCATGGTCGCGTATGGCATCGAGGACGTGGCGCAGGAGGCCGCAGCGCGCGTCCTCTTCGGCGACGTGCCCGCGCGCGGTCGCCTGCCCGTCACCGTGCCCGGGCTGTTCGAGGTGGGCGCGGGCATCCAGACAAAGTCGAAGTGAGACCCGCGGTAATTCGATATTTCAAATTCGAGATTTGAAATCCTTGAGGAGGTAACCGTCATGGGCATGACAGTCGGCGAGTATGAGGCCGGTGTGAGAACGGAAGCGGAGGCCGCGCGCGTCCGCGCGGGCGGCGCAGACGGGGGCGACGGGCTCAGCCTTCTGCCGGCCGCGGTGCGTCTGCGTTCGCTCGACGTATTCCGCGGGATGACGGTCGCGGGAATGATTCTCGTCAACAACCCCGGGACTTGGAGCGCGATCTACAGCCCCCTCAAGCATGCCGAATGGCACGGCTGGACGCCGACCGATTTTGTCTTTCCGTTCTTCCTCTTCATCGTCGGCGTCTCCATCACGCTTGCGCTCTCCCGCAGGGCGGAGTCCGCCGGGAGCAAGCGCGACCTCTACGTTAAGATCGTCCGCCGCTCGGCCATCATCTTCGGGCTCGGCCTCTTCCTGACGGCCTTTCCATTCTGGGATTTCACGAATAACACTTTCATCGACCTCTCGACCCTGCGGCTGTCGGGCGTGCTCAACCGCATCGCCGTCTGTTACCTCTTCGCCGCGCTCATCTTCCTCAAGACCGACTGGCGCAAGCAGGCTTACATCCTCGCCGGACTGCTCGTCGCATACTGGGCCATCCTCATGTTCATCCCGGCGCCGGGCTTCGCCGCGGGCGATTTGTCGAAGGAGGGCAGCATCGCGTCTCACTTAGACCGCGTCGTGTTGGCCAAACACATGTGGAGCGGAGGGCGGGGCGTCTACGAACCGGAAGGCATCCTGAGCACGCTGGGGGCTCTGGCGACGACGTTTGCGGGCATGTTGACAGGACATCTTCTGCGCTCGCGCCGGACGGACATGGAGAAGGTTGCGGCGATGTTCGTCGCGGGCGCGACCTGCATCGTCGCAGGCTGGGCGTGGAACTACTGGCTCCCCGTCAACAAGCCGCTCTGGACTAGCTCTTACGTGCTGCTCACGGCGGGGATGGCGCTGCAACTGCTCGCTGTCTGTTACTGGCTCATCGACATCAAAGGCTTTCGGCGCTGGTCTGTACCCTTCGCCGTCTACGGCACGAACGCGCTCGCGGTCTTCTTTCTGACGGGCATCTGCGCCGAGTTGCTCGGGGTTATCCGGTTCAATGGCGCGGACGGCAGAGCGGTCTCGCTCCACGGCCTCATCTTCAGAAACCTCTTCCTCTCGTGGGCCTCGCCCATCAACGCCTCGCTCGCCTTCGCCATCTGCTTCGTGCTCTTCTGGCTCGGCGTGATGTGGCTGCTCTACCGCCGGAACATCTTCATCAAGGTCTGATGAGAGTGCCGCTGCTCTTCATCCTCGCGCTCCTCTTCGTCGTGTCGCCGGCCCCGCGCGCCGGCACGGCGACCGGGCGCGTGCGCCTGCGGGTGATGTCCTACAACATCCACGTCGGCATCGGCATGGACAAGAAGTTAGACCTCGCGCGCATCGCCGAAGTCATCAAGCAGCAACGCGCAGACATCGTCGGGCTTCAGGAGGTTGACCGCGGCGTCGAGCGCACGGGGCGCGTGGACGAGATCAGGGAGCTGGCGCGGCTGACGGGGATGGACTACGCCTTCGCGCACAACCTCGACTATCAGGGCGGGCAGTACGGCGTGGCCGTGCTCTCGCGTTTCCCCATCCTCGCCATCGACCACCAACGCTTCGCCAACCGGCGCGAGCGCGAGCGGCGCGGATTTATACGTGTCGAAGTCGAAGTGGCGGGCCGCCGGCTCAACTTCGTCACCACGCACCTCGACTATCAGTTTCTGGATGGACGCATCTTCGAGACCGCGCAGTTGCTCAAGGCGCTCGCAGAGGTGCGCGGCCCCGTCATCGTCGCCGGTGACTTCAACGAAGAGCCGCCCGGCGGCGCCTACGAAATGATGCTCAGGGCAGGCTTCGCCGACGGCTGGACGCCACAGACGACAGCCGGCCTGACCTACCCGGCCGACAAGCCGGCCAAACGCATCGACTACGTCTTCCACCGCGGCCTCGGCGAAGTCGAACGCATCTCCGCCACAGTCCCCGACACGCTCGCCTCCGACCATCGTCCTCTGGTTGTCACTCTCAAGTTCTGAACACCTTGCCTTTCACTTTCTTCTGTATCCCGGCCCGCGCAGAGGGCGGCCGGCGTTGACGGGGGTGCGTCGGCCTGCGTCAACTTCCAGTTGGCCGTTGACGACGACGTACTGGATGCCTTCGGGGTACTGGTTCGGCTGCTCGAAGGTCGCGAGGTCGCGGACGCGAGCGGGGTCGAAGACGGTGATGTCGGCGTAGGCGCCCGCGCGGAGCACACCGCGGTCTTTGAGCCCGACGCGCGCCGCGGGCCGGCCCGTCATCTTGTGGACGGCCTGTTCGAGCGTGAGCAGACGTTCTTCGCGCACGTAGCGCGAAAGTATTCGCGGGTAGGAGCCCCAGCCGCGCGGGTGCGACTTCGAGCCCGAGAGCGGGCCGTCGGTTGCGCGCGCGCCGCTGTCGGTGCAGATGCTGACGAAGGGCTCGCGCAGTGCGGCGCGCAGGTCGTCCTCGTTCATCATGAAGTAGATGGCGCCGGTCTGCCCGCGGTCGGCGACGATGATGTCGAAGAGGGTTTCCAACTCGTCCTTGCCCTGCTCCTTCGCAATCTCCGAGACGCGCTTGCCCTGCCAGCCCTCAAGCTCGCGGTTGACGACCGAGCCGACGAGCACGCCCGCCGCGCCGCCGCTCCCGAGGTAGATGTTCTCCCACTCGTTCGAGTCGCGCAGGATGTCGGCGCGGATGCGCGCGCGCATCGCGGGGTCGCGCAAACGCGCGAGCATCTTCTCGCCGCCGCCCTCGATGGCCCACGGCGGGAGACACGCCGCCAGTCCCGTGCTCGCCGCCGTGTAAGGGTAGACATCCGCCGTCACGTCCAAACCGCGCGTGCGCGCCGCGCGTATCTTCGCCAGAACCTGCGGCATACGCCCCCAGTTCTTACGGTAAGCGGCCTTGAGGTGCCAGATTTCCACGGGGATGCGCGCGCGGCGCGCGATCTCGAAGACTTCAGCGAGCGAGGCGTCGAGGGCATTCGCTTCGCTGCGCTGGTGCGTGGCGTAGATGCCGCCGTAGCGGCGCGCGACCTTCGCCAACTCGACAATCTCGTCGGTCTTAGCGAAGCGCGCGGGCACGTATTGCAGCGAGGTCGAGAGGCCGAGCGCGCCATCCTCCATCGCGTCGGCGACGAGCGACTTCATCTGCTCCAATTCGTCGGGCGTCGGGTCGCGTTTGTCGAAGCCGACGACGTAGGCGCGCACTTGCGTGGCGCCGACGAAGGTCGCGAGGTTGACGCCCGCGCCCTGGAGCCCGAGGCGCCGGAAGTATTCGTGGAGCGTGCGCCAGTCAACGTCGAGGTTGTAGCGGCGGTTGAAGGGTTCGTCCTCTTTGAGCGTCCGCTCGTTGACGGGCGCGATGGAGCCGCCCTCGCCCGTGACCTCGGTTGTAACGCCCATCATTACCTTGCTCATCGCGCGCGGGTCGATGAGGACGTACTGCTCTGACTGGCCGAGCAGGTCGATGAAGCCGGGCGCGACGACGAGCCCCGAGGCGTCAACCGTTCGCTTCGCACGCGCAGCCGCGGGGACTTTGCCGACGCGCACGACGCGGTCGCCGCGCACGGCTACGTCCGCCTCGAAGGAGCGGCGACCCGTTCCGTCCACGACGCGGCCGTTGCGGATGACGAGGTCGTACTCGGCGTCGGGCGTGGCGGGTCGCGGCCTTCGCTGCGCCGCGGAGTACGTGGGCGTGATGGAACTCGCGACGACGAGACAGAAGATGATGAGGGCTGCGCGGACGAACTTCACAAGGGCGTGCATGCGCTGGGTTCTCCCGGTAAGTTGCTGAGACGGCGGGGGCGATTATAATCAGCGCGTAAGTTTTCCGAGAGATAAAAATTTAGAGAGCCGGGGAAGAGGACTCTGTTGAAGAGAGAAGGGGCGGTCACGCTCGGCGCGTTGGCGCGGGCTTTGGGCGGAGAGCTTGAAGGCGACGCGGGCGCGCGCGTCTTTGATGTGACGCACGACTCGCGTCAGGTCGGGGCCGGGTGGCTCTTCGTCGCGATTCGGGGAGAGAAGTCGGACGGCAACCGCTTCGTCAAGGACGTTGAGCAGAAAGGCGCGGTCGGCGTCGTCTCGGAGCTTGAGCGGCCGGCGGATTTTCTCGGCGGATGGATACGCATTCCCGAAGCGCGCCGCGCGCTCGCGCTCGCCGCGGCAGAGGTTCACGGCCACCCTTCACACGAACTGAAGTTGGTGGGTGTCACGGGGACGAACGGTAAGACGACGACCGCCTACCTCGTCGCGTCCGTCGCCGAGGCGGCGGGGGTTTCGACGGCGCTCGTCAGCACGGTCGAGTACCGCGTGGCGGGCGAGCGTCAGGCGGCGCTGCACACGACGCCGGAGGCGAGCGATGTAGAGCGACTGCTGCGCCGCGCGGTGGACGCCGGTTGCAGCGTTGCGGTGATGGAGGCTTCGTCGCAGGCGCTCGACCTTCGACGCTGCGACGCGCTGCGCTTTGAGGTCGCGGCCTTCACGAACCTGACGCGCGACCACCTCGACTACCACGGCACGATGGAGACTTACTTCAACGCCAAGCGGAGGCTCTTCGATGGGAGCCTCGGCGAGCCGCCGCGCGCGTCCGTCATCAACATTGACGACGAGTACGGGGCGCGGCTCTACGCAGAGTTGAAGGCGGAGGGGCGGAGCGTGCTCCGTTACTCTCTGGATAAAGAGGCCGAGCTGACGGCGCGGGGCGTCGAGTTCTCTCTGGGCGGGACGCGTCTGACGCTCCGGACGCCCGCGGGCGAGCAGGAGATTCTTTCGCCGCTCGTCGGGCGACCGCACGTCTACAACATTTTGACGGCCGCGGCCTCGGCGCACGCGCTCGGGCTCGGGCTCGAAGAGACGGCCGCGGCGCTCGCGAGTTGCGGCGGCGCGCCCGGTCGCTTCGAGCGTGTCGCGCACGCGGGCGACTTCGCCGTCGTCGTCGATTACGCACACACGGACGACGCGCTCCGCAACGTTCTGCGCACGGCGCGCGACGTAGGTCGAGGGCGCGTCATCACCGTCTTCGGCTGCGGCGGCGACCGCGACCGCACGAAGCGGGCGCCGATGGGCGAGGCCGCAGCCGGCTTGAGTGATGTCGTCATCGCGACCTCCGACAATCCACGCAATGAAGACCCGGAGGCCATCCTGCGCGACGTGGAGGAAGGATTGCGCTCGTCGGGCCGACCTTACTTGAAGATCGTTGACCGAAGGGAAGCAATCTTTCGAGCTGTTGCGGAGGCGCGCGCGGGCGACATCGTCGTCATCGCGGGCAAGGGGCACGAGGACTACCAGATCGTCGGGGCCGAGCGCACACACTTCGACGACCGCGAGGTCGCGCGCGAGGCTCTGGCGGAGAGACATACGGACAAGGAGACCACTTGATGAAAGTTATCGTCACGGGTTCGACCGGCCTCGTGGGCCGCGCGCTGGTTCGCTCGCTGCTGGCGGACGGGCACGAGGTGACGCGGCTGGTGCGCGGCGACGCGCAGGGGTTCCGCGCGCCGGGCACGGCCGCGGTGCATTGGGACCCGGAGCGCGGCGAGCTAGACGCGCAGGCTCTGGAAGGGCACGACGCGGCCGTCCACCTCGCGGGCGAGAACATCGGAGAGGGGCGCTGGGACGACGAGAAGAAGCGCCGCATCATCGAGAGCCGCGTGAAGGGGACGACCCTTTTGGCGGGCACGCTCGCCGGGTTGAGCGCGAAGCCGCGGGTTTTGGTCTCGGCTTCGGCCACGGGCTTCTACGGCGACCGCGGGGCGGAGGTGCTGCGCGAGGAGAGCGCGTCGGGGAGCAACTTCGTGAGCGAGGTCTGCCGCGAGTGGGAGAAGGGGACGCTTCAGGCGAGCCAGGCCGGGATACGCGTCGTGCATCTGCGTATCGGCGTTGTGCTGGACGGCGAGGGCGGGGCTTTGCCGAGGATGCTCACGCCCTTCAAGCTGGGCCTCGGCGGGAAGGTCGGGAGCGGGAGCCAGTACATGAGCTGGATCACGCTCGAAGATTTAATCGCCATCATGCGCCGCGCGATTGAGGACGAACGCCTGCGCGGGCCGGTCAACGCGGTCGCACCCGGGGCAGTGACGAACGCGGAGTTTACGAAGGCGCTTGGGAGCGCGTTGGGTCGGCCGACCATCTTCGCGGTGCCGGCCTTCGCCGCGCGGCTCGCGTTCGGCGAGACGGCCGACGAGCTTCTGCTCGCCAGCACGCGTGTTGAGCCGGCGCGTCTGAAGGAGGCAGGCTTCGAGTTCAGGCACCCGGAGATTGAAGGCGCGCTGCGCTCCGTGTTGAAGAAGTGAGCGTCAGAAGGTCGTGGCGTCGTAGCTCATGCCGAGGGTCATGAGTTTCTGGAGGAGGGGCTCGTAGTCGAGCCCCGATTTTTTTGCCGAGTCGGAGAAGTAGTCGTCGCGCGCGACGTTGGGGTTCGGGTTGGCTTCGAGCAGATAGAAGCGCCCGTCCTCTGTGAGTCGATAGTCGAGGCGCGCGTAGCCGCTCAGCATGAGGATGCGGTAGATGCGTTTTGAGAGGTGTTCGAGCCGGCGCTCAAGCTCTGGCGAGAGGTCGGCCGGGCCGTCCGAGAAACCCACGTCGCGCTGGTAGACGGGGTCCCACTTGACGCGGTAGGTGGCGATGTTGGGCGCGCCGTCGGGGAGGTTCTCCAGACGGTGCTCCCACGGGGCGAAGGTCTGCACGCGGCGGTTGCCGGCGAGGCCGACGTAGATTTCGCGCCCCTCGATGTACTGCTCGGCGATGGCGTCGGAGGAGGTCTTGCGGTGGATGAACTCGACGCGCTCGACGAGCTTCTCGTCGCTGCGGACGACCGACGCCTGCGAGATGCCGACCGAGCCCTCGACCGTGGCCGACTTCACCAGCAGCGGGAACTTCAGACGCGCCGGGCGGCGTACGCGCCGGTTCATCGGGAAGACTGCGAACCCCGGGACGGGGATGCGGTGGTAGGTGAGTATCTTCTTCGAGAGCGCCTTGTCGTGCGAGACGGTGAGGCCGCGCGGGTTGCAGCCCGTGTACTTCTGCCCCTTCAGCTCAAGGTAGCTGACGACGTGCTGGTCGAAGAGCGGGTAGCCGTCGAACTCTTCGATGAGGTTGAAGGCGACGTGGGGCCGGTGGTCGTCGATGGCGACGTGGATGACGCCCAGCTCGTTCGAGAGTCCGACGGGATAGACCTCGTGCCCGAGCGCCTTGAGCGCCGTGACCACGTCGTACTCCGTCTTCCACTCGATGATCTGCTTTTCGGTGTAGCCTTCGAGCGAGTCGGGCGGGATGAGATTCTCATGACAGAGCACGAGAACGCGCAGCTTCTTTGCCGGCCGGGATTTCTTCATAAGGGAATCCTGTGGTAGCCGGTGTGGACGACCTTCATCGCCTGCACCGTCAGCAGCACGAGCGCGCCGGAGAGAGCCTCTCGCTCGTCGCCTGCGACGCGCAGCCGCAGGAGCTTCGAGCGCTCGATCACCTTCGCGAGGAGCTGCGTGAGCGCGTAGTGATGGAGCCCCGTTCCGCGCGCGACGGCGTGAACCAGCTCGCGCCCGCGGCGCCGCAGGAAGCTGGCGGCGGTCGTCCCTTCGGCGCCCCGCACCGACCCCTGGAAGACGCGGAGCAGGTCGCGGTCGAAGTCCGCGGGCCATTCGATGGAGTAGTGCTCGCGCTTGCGCCGGTAGTGCTCGCCGAGCGTCATGCGCAGTCCGGAGAGTTCTTCGACGCGGTCACGCCGTCGGTTCTTCGGCGGGCGGCCGGCGACTTCACGCATCAGACGGTCTACGTATTCGAGCTTGGCGAGCGCGGCCCAGCCGGCGTAGCGCCTGCGCCAGCGCGGCTCGTAGGTGGCGAGCCAGACGGCGAAGGTCTCGGCGAAGTCTTCGGCCGGGTGGGCCTGCGCGTACCACGCGCCGAGGTGGAGCACGAAGTCGCGGCTCGTCGGGTCGGGCTGGTACGAGTCCGGATAGGGGCTGTTGAAGCGGCCGAAGAGCAGGCGCCAGCGCGGGCGCGTGCGGAAGAGGAAGGCGTTGTCGAGGGCGTGGCCGGCCTCGTGGCGCATGATACGCAGGCACTCGCGCTCGGTGCCGCCCTCGACTTCGAGCATCTGGCGGCGCTCCAGCTTCATCAGTCGCGGGTGCGCGAGATAGAAGGGGATGGCGAAGCCGGGCACGCCGTCGGGCGAGAACCACTCTTCAGAGAGCCAGACGTGCGGTCGGAAGCGCAGCCCTGACTCGTCCAGCTCGAAGTGCAGCCGGCGCACGCGCTCTTCGAGCGGCGTCCCCTCGATGCGCACGGGCAAGTCCGAGAGCTGCATCGACAGCAGCTCCTCGTCCGTCACCTTCTCCCAGTCGAACTTCCTTCGCAACGCCGTGCCCATCTTGAAGTCCACGCCTCCGCGTCTCAGATCGAATCCTCCTCGGCGGCTTCGGAGGCGGCGACGGCCGGGCGGCCGCGGAAGAAGAGGTAGTAAACGGGGAAGCCGAGGCCGATGAGGAGGAGGCCGAAGATGGCTTCGGTCGGGGCGGCCCAGAAGGTGTTGACGAGCAGGAAGCCCGTCACGAGCAGGAAGAGGACGGGCACGATGGGGTAGCCCCAAGCCTTGTACGGTCGCTCGGCGTGCGGCATCCGGCGACGGAAGACGAAGATCGAGGCCGTGACCAGCCCGTAGAAGATGTAGGAGCCGAAGACGACGTAGTCGGTCAGCTTGTCGAAGGTCTGGAGGAGGAAGACGAGCGCGCAGGCCCACAGGCCCTGCGCGAGCACGGCGCGAACGGGGACGCGTGTCTTCTCGGAGACCTTCGAGAGCCGGTCGAAGAAGAGGCCGTCGCGCGCCATCGCATAGGGGACGCGCGCACCCGTCAGCACCGAGGTGTGAAGCGTGCCGACCGACGAGGCCATCAGCGCCGCGGCGACAAGTCCGGCGACGAGCGCCTTCGCCGACGCGCTGAACGGGGCCATGAAGGAGTTGGTGACCTCGGCGGCAACTGAGGATTTGGCGGAGACGCTGGCCACGGCCGTCGGCGACAGGGCGTAGAAGTAGGCGGCGTTGATAAAGATGTAGAGCAGCATGATGAGAATCGTGCCGCCGATGAGTGCGAGCGGAATATTGCGTTGCGGATTCTTAACTTCGCCCGAGACGAACGTCAGGTTGTTCCAGCCGTCGTAGCCCCACAGCGCGCCGAGCATCGCCGCGCCGAAGCCGGCCACGCCGAGCATTGCGTTCGCGCTCACGCCCTCGCACACGCCGCCCGCGTTCGAGAGCGCGAAGTAACCCCAATCGCCCTGCGCCAACAAAAACGCCCCGAGGCCGACCCCGGCGACGAGCGCGATCTTGACGCCGGTGAGCGCCGTCGCCACCCACCCGCTCACGCGGACGGCGGCGCAATTGAGCAGTGTGATGATGAGGATCACCAGGACGGCCGTCACCTGCACCCCGTACCCACCCAGCGCCTCGACCGACTTGCCCGACAGGTCGTTGAGCGAGGCGGCGAAGATGAGCGCGACCGAAGCCTGCGAGCCGGTCTTGGCGATGAAAATCTGCATCCACCCGCTCAGGAAACCCGCGGCGCGGCCGTACGCCTCGCGCATGAAGACGTACTCGCCGCCCGCGCGCGGCATCATCGCCGCCAGCTCCGCGTAGGTGAGCGCGCCCGCCAAACTCAAGAGCCCCGCGACGACCCACACGGTCAGGACCATCCCCGGCGTTCCCACGTTGCACGTCATCACACGCGCCTTCAGGAAGACGCCCGTCCCGATCACGTTCCCGATGATGATAGACACGGCCGCCACGAGCCCGAGCCCGCGCACCAGCGTGACGTTTCTGTTCGAAGCTTCAGCCATGCAGTCCCTCGTGTCGTGCGCGGTGGGTTACCAGACCTCGCTGGCGAGCAGGTCTTCGTAGGTATCGCGGCGGCGGATGAGTTCGGGGCGGCCGCCTTCACGGATGAGGGCGACAGCGGGGAGCGGGCGGCCGTTGTAGGGGAACATCTGCGCGATGGTGTAGGCGCCGGTGTTGAGGAGCGCGAGCAGCTCGCCGGGCCGCACGTCCGCGGGGAGTTTGCGGTAGTCTGGAAGTCGCCCCCCGCGCTCGATGTCGAAGTAGACATCGCCCGAGTCGCAGAGGGGGCCGGCGACCTTGTAGGGCTCATCGGCCGGGGCGTCGGCGCGCGAGGCGGAGACGACGTGGTAGTACCACTTGTAGGTCGTCATCGAGAGCAGGAGGTTGAAGCCCGCGTCGGTGAGCAGCCACACGTCGCCCGTCTCGGGGCGCCGCTTGATGTTGCGCACGGTGGTCAAGAGCGTCCCCGCATCGGCGATGACGCTGCGCCCGGGCTCTAAAAGAATCGTGACGCCTTCGAGCAGGTGTTCCGCGGCGACTGTGCGCGCCGACTCGCGCGCCGCACGGAGCGCGGCCGAGAGCACTTCGGACGGCTCCAAATCGGCGCCGAGCATCTCGCGCTCGCCCTCGGGCAATTCGTCGGCCTGCGAGCGGTCGCGCAGGTAGTTGACGGGGATGCCGCCGCCGAGGTTGATGTGTTCGAGCGCGTGGCCCGACTCCTCGTGGATGGTCTTCAGGTGCTCCCACATCGTCTTGAAGGCCGCGGCGAAGGGCTCCACGTCGGGCGTCTGTGAGCCGACGTGGATGTGTATGCCCGAGACGTGGAGCAACTCGGGCGAGCGCAGCGCGCGGCGGAAGGCGTCGAGGACTTCGGAAGAGGTGATGCCGAACTTCGAGGTCATCAGCGCCGTCTGGAGGCCGAGGTGCGAGCGTGTGCCGATCTCCGGGACGAGCCGGAGCGCGACACGGGCGCGCTTGCCCAGCGCGCGGGCGCGTGCTTCAATCAGCTCGATCTCGTAGACGGAATCGACGTTGATGGAGTAGATGCCGGCGCCGATGGCCTCGTCGATCTCCTGCGGGGTCTTGCTCGTGCCGTTGAAGATGATCTGGTCGGGGCGGAAGCCGGCGCGCAGCGCCTTAAACAACTCGCCGCCGCTGTTGACCTCGCAGTCGATGCCCGAGTCGCGGACGACCCCGAGCAGCCCCATCGTCGAGTTGGCCTTCGAAGCGTAAAAGAAGCGGACAGGGTGTCCGACGCCGCGGGCGGCCTGCTGAAGCCGCGCCACGTTCGAGCGGACGCGCCGCTCGGAGAAGACGAAGAGCGGCGTGTCGAACTCGCGTGCGAGTTGGCCCGAGTCCGCGCCGTCGATAAAAAGGCGCCCCTCGCGCGCTTCGAGGTAACCGGGGATCGCCCAGGCGGGGGCGACCGTCGTCTGTGGCATCTGCTCTCTACTCCGTCCGAAAAAGTTGTCCGCTGTGAGTGTTAGCGAAGATAGTCTGTGGGTCGGCGACCGTCAAGCACGTGGAATCATGACGACCGAAGTTCGAGACTTAACCAACGGAGCCGAGGGCGAAATCGACTGGGCGCGCGTGCGCGCGGAGTTCCCCGTGACCGAGGCGTACGCCTACCTGAACAGCGCGGGCGCCGGCCCCGTCTCGCGTCGCACGGCCGAGACGGCGGCGCAGTTCTACCGCGAGACGTTGGAGTCGGGCGACCGGCTCTGGGAGCACTGGCTCGCGCAGCGCGAGCGTGCCCGCGCGGATGTGGCGCGGCTCATAGGCGCCGAGCCCGAGGAGATAGCCTTCACGACAAACACCTCGTCGGGCATGAACTTGATCGTGGACGCGCTCGAAGGCGCGGGACGTGTCGTCTCGTGCGACTTGGAGTTCCCGGTAACAACGATTCCGTGGCTCCACCGCGGCGCGCGCGTGCGGATGGTCGAGGCGCGGGACGGCGTCGTACGCGCCGAAGACGTGCTCGCGGCCGCCGGCCCCGAGAGGTCGGTCATCTGTCTCAGCCACGTCCAATATTCGAATGGCCTGCGGATGCCGATTGAGGAGATGGGCGAGAGGAAGGGCAGTCACCTCTTCGTCGTCAACGCGGCGCAGTCGGCGGGCGTCTTCCCCATCGACGTGAAGCGCATGAAGATCGACGCGCTCTGTTCGACGGGACACAAGTGGATGCTCGCGGGTTACGGCTCGGGCTTCGTCTACCTCTCTCGCGCGTTGCTTGAGCAGACGAGGCCGCGCGCCGTCAGTTGGCTGAGCGTCGAAGACCCCTTCGCGATGCGTAACGACTCGTACCGCCTGCGCCCGGACGCCGGCGCGCGCGCCGAGACGGGCTGTCCGCACTTCGCAGGCATCTTCGCACTCGGCGAGTCCACACGTCGCCTGCTCGAACTCGGGGTCGAGAACGTCGAGCGGCGCGCCCTCGCGCTCAACCGTCGCCTGACCGAAAGCCTCTCGGCCGCGGGCCACGAACTCCTCTCGCCGCTCGGCGACGAGCGCTTTCGCTCGGCCGAGACGCTCGTCCGTGCCGCCGACCCGCGCGCCGCCGTCCGACATCTCTCGCGCCACCGCGTCGCCGTCACCATCAAACCCGAAGGCTTCCGCGCCGCCACACACTACTTCAACGACGACTCCGACATCACCCGCCTCGTCGCCGCCCTCGACGAAATGCGCGACGGGAAGGGCAGTTGACAGGTGCACGGCGGTTGAGTATCTTTCTACCGTTCTCAGCGGGCGTAACTCAATGGTAGAGTGTCAGCTTCCCAAGCTGAAAGTTGCGAGTTCGAGCCTCGTCGCCCGCTCTTAATGTTCAACATCTGACAGGCGCCATCCCGGCGCCTTTTTCCTTTTTACATCTGGGACTCGCGTGGGCCGCGCGGTGTTATACTCGGCGGCAAGTCACGCGTCCCGCGAGCGTGAAGGGCGCACATAGTTTCCGGAGGTGTGAGACCGTGGCCGAGACGAAGAGCTGGACAGTCATCTGCCCGTGTTGTGAGGCGGCCATCATGGTGGACGCGCAGACGGGCGTCATCATCTCGCACGAGGAGAAGGCGAAGCCGCTCGCCTCCTTCGAGGAGATGGCCAAAGAGATGGAGCGCAAGAAGAATCTGCGCGAGCAGGTCTTCTCGCAGGAACTGGGCTCGGTGAAAGACCGCGAGCGCCTGCTCGAAGAGAAGTTCAAGGAGGCGATGAAGAAGGCCGAGAAGGACAAGGGCGGCCCCTACCGCAACCCGCTCGACTTCGATTAACGGGGCCGGTCGCGTGCCTCCGCCTCGGCGAGCCAGCCGCGCCGCAGGTCGGCCTCGGGGACGGACGTGAGGTAGGGCTTGAGGTCGAGGACGGGCGTACCGTCGAGCATGTCGAGCCCGGCGACTCTCAAACGCCGCCCCTCGCGCCCGAGCAGACGGACGACCGTGAGGCCGAGCGGGTTGGGCCTGCGCGGCGAGCGCGTGGCAAAGACTCCGTGAGGCCGCGTGTCGGTCGGTGGCACGCCTTTCAACTCGAACCCTTCGGCGCGGTCGAAGACCCAGACGACGAAGAGGTGCGAGAAGCCCTCCACGTCGAGCAGACCTTCCTCGAACTCCTCAAGAATCTCAATCAAGCCTTCCGCCTCATGCCGCGCGCCGCAGCCCTTCGGCACCTGTGAAGTATCCGTGTACTGGCTCCGGATGAAGCCGATGGGGCGCATCTCGAACATCTAACCACCTCCCGCCTCCGTCGTATTTTAAAGACTCAAGGGGCGTACGGAACAGTTCGCCGACAGGAATTAATCGTCCGTCTGTCGCCCGGAAGTGGCCGACGAACGTCAACAACTACTCAAATGGCGTCGGCAAGTTTTCAACAATCGTCAAAAACAGTTGAAGGGGACGCAAGGATGGCTCAACGGCCCGCAATAATTACTCAACAAGCCGCAAAAATCACTGACGGACGCACAATAATCGCTCAACAGATCGCAATAATTATTCAACAGGCTGCAAAAATCGCTCAACGGTCTGGACAAAACACCCAACGACTCTCAAAAAACACTGAACGAATCGCAGAAAACACTCAAAGAGCTGCAAAAAGTCTTCATCGCCTCGCACTAATCACTGAATCGTTGTGCGCGAAGACTCATTCGGAAGTTTTATTTACTCATCCGGCCGCAAAACATTGAGATTTCGCGCGAACGGTGACTAATTTGTCGGTGCAAAACGCTCGAACCGCGCGTGTAAACGCTCGGCGGAGGCTGCGGGCGAGTGACGGAGGATGTCCAAAGACTCGGCGGATGCCTGAAATGATGTGTGAAGGGTCAGGGAAGAGAGGGGTGCGTGTGAACGAACGCCGCCGTCGAGCGTCGGAGCTGTAAAAGTTTAATGAGAGAAGCGCCGCCAGTGTCTTACATGACACCGGCGGCGCTTCCTTTATTAATCCACCTGTTGAAAGTCGTGTCAGGCGCCCGCGGCCTTCTCGGCGGGGCGCCAGCGGAGGACGGGCTTGCGTGCGGCGGCGGCCTCGTCGAGCCGGCCGACGCGCGTGGTGTGCGGCGCATCAAGGACGGTCTGCGCGTCCTCGACGGCTTCGCGCGCGATCTCCTTCATAGCGTCCACGAACTGCTGAAGCTCTGCGCGGCCGACCGACTCGGTCGGCTCGATGAGCATCGCGCCCTGCACGATGAGCGGGAAGTAGATGGTCGGCGGGTGGAAGCCGTAGTCGAGGAGCCGCTTTGCGATGTCGAGCGTGTGAACGCCCTTACGCGTCTGCCGCTTGTCGGTGAAGAGACACTCGTGCATCGGCGGCGAGTCGAAGGGGCGGTCGAAGGTGTCGGCCAACCCTTCGGCAATGTAGCGCGCATTGAGGACGGCCGCCTCGGTCGCCTCGCGCAAGCCGTCGTTGCCGTGCGTCAGGATGTAAGAGAGAGCGCGCAGGTGCATCCCGAAGTTGCCGTAGAAAGCTTTGACGCGCCCGATAGACTGCGGCCGCTCGAAGTCGAGCTTGTAAGAGGCATCGCCTTTGTCCCCACCGCCAGCACGGACGATGTGCGGGACGGGCAGGAAGGGCTCAAGCTCCGCGGTACAGCAGCAGGGGCCGGAGCCGGGGCCGCCGCCGCCGTGCGGCGTGGAAAAAGTCTTGTGCAGGTTGAGGTGGATGACATCGACGCCCATGTCGCCCGGGCGCGCGACGCCGACGAGCGCGTTCATGTTCGCGCCGTCCATGTAGACGAGCCCGCCCGCCTCGTGGACGATGTCGCAAATCTCTTTGATGTTGCGCTCGAAGATGCCGCACGTATTCGGGTTCGTCAGCATCAGGCCCGCCACGTCGCCCCCGCCGCACAACTCGCGCAGGTGTTCGAGGTCGGTCAGCCCCTCGCTCGTCGAACGGATGGTCTTGACCGTGAAGCCCGAGAGATGCGCCGACGCGGGGTTCGTTCCGTGCGCCGAGTCCGGGATGAGCATCACCTTGCGGCGCTTCGCCTCGTCTGAGGTCGTGCCGTCGCGCGCGTCGAGGGCGGCGCGGATCATCATCACGCCGGTCAACTCGCCGTGCGCGCCCGCGGCAGGCTGCAAAGAGACGCCGGGCAGCCCCGTAATCTCCGCGAGGTGCTGCTGCAACTCGTACATCACCTGGAGCGCGCCCTGCGCGTCCTCCTCGGGCGCGAGCGGGTGGAGCGCGGCGAAGCCGTGGATGCGCGCGACTTTTTCATTAAGCCGCGAGTTGTACTTCATCGTGCAGGAGCCGAGCGGGTAGAGCCCGAGGTCGATGTTGTAGTTCCACGTCGAGATGCGCGTGAAGTGTCGCACCACATCGGGCTCGGACAACTCCGGCACGCCTTCGAGGTCGTCGTCGCGGCGAAGTTCCGCGGGCAGCAGCTCGTCTAAAGAGGTCTCCTCCACGTCGAGCGCGGGCAGGCGGTAGCCGCGCCTTCCGTTCTGCGACCGCTCGAAGACGAGCGCCTCGTTCTGCGTGACGTGCGTGGTGGCTTTCGTGATGGTCATGAAGCTTTGAGCCCTTCGACGAGCGCGTCGATGTCGGCGCGCTTGTTCGTCTCGGTGACGCAGACGAGGAAGTCGTTCGGGCGTTCCGGGGTGTAGCGCGAAAGCGCGAGCCCGCCCGTCACGTTGTGGCTCGCGGCCAGACGGCGCAGAAGCTCAGCCGCGTCGGACGGCGCGCGGACGACGAACTCGTTGAAGACGGGCGCGGAGTAGGGAAGCGAGAAGCCTTCGAGCGCCGCAATCTGACGGCGCGCGTACGCGGCCTTCTGCGCGCACTGCGCGGCGACCTCCTGCAAACCGCGCCGACCGAGCGCCGTCATGTAGATGGTCGCGGCCAGCGCGATGAGCCCCTCGTTCGTGCAGATATTAGACGTGGCCTTCTCGCGGCGGATGTGCTGCTCGCGCGTGGCGAGCGTGAGCACGAAGCCGCGCCGCCCCTGCTTGTCGTAGGCGACGCCGACGAGGCGGCCGGGCATCTGGCGCGCATACTTCTCGCGCGTGGCGAAGAGCCCGACGTAAGGGCCGCCGAACGAAACGGGCACGCCGAACGACTGCCCCTCGGCGACGACGATGTCAGCGCCGCACGCGCCCGGGCTTCGCAGCAGTCCGAAGGAGGCGGCCTCCGTCACGACGACGACGAGCAGCGCGCCCGCGGCGTGAACCTGCTCGGCGAACGCACTTAAATCCTCGACGCAGCCGTAGAAGTTCGGCGACTGGACGACGACCGCGGCCACATCCTTCTCAAGCGCCGCGGCGTCGAGCGAGGTGCGGCCGCTCGCCTCGTCAACTTCGAGACGCCCCAGCTCAATCCCGGCGTGCGCGACGTAGGTCTCTGCGACTTGCAGGTACTCTGGATGGACGGCGGCCGAGACGAGCACGCGCGAACGGCGTGTGACGCGCTCGGCCATCAAGACGGCCTCGGCCATCGCTGTCGAGCCGTCATACATCGACGCGTTCGCCACGTCCATCCCCGTCAACTGGCAGACGAGCGTCTGGAACTCGAAGATGGCTTGCAGCGTCCCCTGCGAAATCTCTGGCTGGTAGGGCGTGTAGGCGGTGAAGAACTCGGAGCGCTGGATGAGACTGTCGATGATGGTCGGCGCGTAGTGCGAATAGGCGCCGGCGCCGAGGAAGCTCGGGCGGCGCGCCGCCGCGTTCTTCGCCGCCATCGACTCGAACAGTTCCAATAGCTCTACTTCGGCGAGCGCCGCGGGCGTGTCGAGCGGGCGCTTGAGCAGAACGTCCGAGGGTATCGAGTCGAACAACTCCTCGGCCGAGCCGAGCCCGAGGCCGCTCAGCATCTCCTGCCGCTCTTCCGGCGAGTTAGGGATGTAGCGCACGGCCTTCTCTTACTCCAGAGACCCGATGTAGTCCTCGTACTCGGCGGCCGACAGAAGGCTGTCCACCTCGCCGCGGTTCGAGAGTTTGACGCGCAGCATCCAGCCGTCGCCGTAAGGGTCTGTGTTGACCTTCTCGGGCTCGTCGGCGAGCGTCTCGTTGACCTCTGTGACCTCGCCCGCGATGGGGAGGAAAAGCTCGGAGACGGCCTTGACCGACTCGACCGAGCCGAACGTGTCGTGCGCCGCGAAAGTCTCGCCCTTCTTGGGCAGCTCGACGTAGACAACGTCGCCCAGCGAGTGCTGCGCGTGGTCGGTGATGCCGACCGTGCCCGTCTCGCCCTCGACCTTCAGCCACTCGTGATCTTTGCTGTAGTACAAGCCTTCGGGAACGTTTGCCATGTCTCTCCTTAGTTAACAGTTTTCAGTTTCAGTTGAGGCATCTCGCTTTACTGAAAACTAAAAACTGACTACTTCTTCTCCCTCTTATAAAACGGCACGGGGACGATCTGCGCGGCGACTTTACGGCCGCGCACGTCTATCTGGATTTCGCGGCCGACGGTCGCGTGCTCGGCGGGGACGTAGGCCATGCCGATGTTCTTCTTCAAGAAGGGCGCGGGGCTGCCCGAGGTGACGTGGCCGGCGCGCGCGCCGTCGATGTACACGTCCTGCTCGTCGCGCGCGATGCCGCGCGCGGTGACCTCGAAGCCGACGAGCTTGCGCCGGAGGCCCTCCTCCTTCTGGCGCGCGAGCGCTTCGCGCCCCGTGAAGTCGCCCTTGCCCAGTTTCGTGATCCAGCCGAGGTTGGCTTCGAGCAGCGTCGTCTCGTCCGTGATCTCGTGGCCGTAGAGCGCCATGCCGGCTTCGAGCCGCAGGGTGTTGCGCGCCGCGAGCCCGCAGGGCTGCACGCCGTCGGGCTCGCCGTAGCGGCCCGCGTCGAGCATCTTCTGCCACAGTCGTTCGGCCTGCTCGGGCGCGGCGTAGACCTCGAAGCCGTCCTCGCCCGTGTAGCCTGTGCGCGAGATGATGGCGTCCACGCCGTCCACCTGACCCTCTCGGAAGTGGTAGTACTTGATCTCTTCGAGCGGCGTCTCGGTGAGCGTCTGGAGGATGTTGAGCGCCGCCGGGCCTTGCAGCGCGATCTGGCAGAATTCGGCGGAGCGGTTCGTGAGCTGAACGTCCTCGTCGCCGCGGTGCGCGTTGATCCAGTCCCAGTCCTTCTCGGTGGTCGAGGCGTTGACGACGAGCAGAAGGTGCTCGTCGCCGAAGCGGTAGACGAGAAGGTCGTCCACGACCGTCCCCTGCTCGGTCGTCAGGGCGCTGTACTGCGCCTGACCATCGACGAGCTTCGACGCGTCGTTCGAGCAGAGGCGATTGACGAAGGCGATGGCACCGGGGCCGCGCACCTCGATCTCGCCCATGTGCGAAACGTCGAAGAGGCCGGCGCGCGTGCGCGTCGCCTGATGCTCCTCGACCGTGCCGGCCGGGTACTGGACGGGCATGTCCCACCCGCCGAACTCGACCATGCGTCCGCCCAAGCGGCGGTGCATGGCGTTCAAAGGCGTCTGCTTCAGCGTGGTCGCGCTCACACTATTTTCCTGAGTCCTGCGGGCCAGTTCGTCGTGCGAATTGCGTTGTGTATTGAACGAAGCTGAAACCTAACACGCCGCCCGAGAGGGCGTCAAGCGAGTGCCCGTGCGCTGGAATCGGGGGCGCGGGCGAAGACTCGTAGAGGGCGTCCGGCGACCCGAATCTGTTTAATTTCGGCCGCGCACGCGCTAGTATAAGGGCCGTGATGAGAACCAGTATAAGAGTCATAATGAGAACCAGCGTCAGTCCGTTTCAGCCGAAACCCCGCGGCCGTCAACTCGCTTCAATATTAATCTGCGCGCTCACGGCCATCGTCCTCGGCGGCGGCGCGGCGCGCGCGCAGGAGGGTGACCTTTCGGGCGGCGCGGGCGTCTTCATCGAGCCGAAGCGCGCGAAGGAGACTGCCCCACGCGAGCGCAGCGCGCCGACACGCACGGCGCCAAGACGCGCGCGGACGAAACCCGCCCCGACGAGTCCGACGAGTCCGACGAGCCCGACTAACAACAAGCCCGCGGAGAAGACGACGCCCGCCGTGACGGCCGAGTCGCTCAACGCACGCGCGGGGGCGGCCATCGAAGCGGGTCGTTTCGCCGACGCCGTCGAGCCCTTGAAGCAGGCCCTCAAGCTCAAACCCGACTACGCCGACGCGCACTACAACCTCGGCGTCGCACTCAGTTCGCTGGGCCGGCAGGACGAGGCCATCGAGTCCTTCAAGCGCGCTACAGCCCTCGACCCCGACGACTCCGAGGCACAGTTCGACCTGGGCGAGGCGCTCTACGCCAAAGGCAAGTACGCGGAGGCGGCCGAGGCGTTCGCGCACGTCACGCGCGTGGCGCAGGTGAACGCCGAGGCGTTCGAGAACCTGGGCGACTCGTACCAGGCGCTGAACCGCTTCAAGGAGGCGGCGGCGGCCTACCGCGACGCGGCGCGGCTGAAGACCGGCGACGTGGAGGTCTTGAAGAAGTTCGGCTTCGCCCTCGGGCGAAATAAGCAATGGCCCGAGGCGACCGACGCGCTGAAGCGGGCGCTGGCGCTCAAGCCCGACGACGCGGATGCGGCCGTCAACCTCGCGTGGGTCTACAACAACTCGGGGCAGTATCGTCTCTCCATCGACACGCTCAAGCCGGTCGTCGCCGCACACCCGGACATGACGGCCGCGCTGTTCAACCTCGGCACGGCCTACGGCCACCTCGCGCAGAAGGGGACGAAGAACGACAAGGAGAAGAAGGTGCTCTTCGCGCAGGTCGTGGAGACGCTCAACCAGGTGATTCGTGTCAAACCCGACTGGCCCGAGGCGCACAACAACCTCGGCGTCGCGTTGGGCAGCCTCGGCCGCTTCAAGGAGGCCGTCGCCGCGCACGCGGAGGCCGTGCGGCTGAAGCCCGACTACGCGGGCGCGCTCTTCAACCTCGCCTACGCCTACAGGAAGAGCGGGGATAAGAAGAAGGCTTTGGAGACTTACGAGAAGCTCAGGGCCGTTAACTCCGGCATGGCAGAGAGGCTGTACCCGCTGGTGAAGTGAGTAGCTGGATTACCGTTTGAGCGTGGCCGGAAGGAATTAACCACAGAGACACGAGAGACACGGCTTTGAAGACTTATGCCTTCAAAGCCGTGTCTCTCGCGTCTCTGTGGTTAAAATTCCTTGCGCTTAGTAACTGTTCTCGGCGACGTTCATCTTCTGGAGGACGAAGACGACGCGCATCGTCTGTGGGCGCCGGTCGAGCGAGGCGGGAACGAAGGCCGGGTTCTTGCGCAGTGCGACTTGCAGATCGTCGACCATGCGCCGGTTGCGCGGCGCCTCGACGACCTCGGCGAGCGAGGCGGTGCCGTTGGAGTAAACGTCGGCGACGACGATCATGTCATCGTCATCGGGGTTACCGTCGCCCGACGGGGCGACGGTCAGCGCGGCCAGCGCGCCGCGCGGGTTCAGCGTCGGAGACTCCGGCCCCCAGTGGGCACGGGCGGCGGCCGCGAGGTCGGGCGAGAGCGGGCGCCTCACGTCGTAGCCGCCCTCGGGCGCGGGCTGGCCGCTTTCGAGCGCCCGCGCCTCGGCCAGGTTGCGCAGGATGACGAGTTGCGAGCGCAGCGCACCGAAGACCGCGACGAAGAGCACGGCCGAGTAGACCGCGCCGACTGAGTAGGGCATCAGGCGCGTCGAGAGCCAGAGCGCGATGCGCTCGGTCGGACTGAGACGCGGCGTCGCGTTGCGGGCGGCGCGCTCGATGACGAGCGCGTCGCGGATGTTGGCCGAGAGGTCGGGGGGCGGGGCGGGTCGCCTCATGAGCGAGAGGCCGCGCACGAGCGCGCGCGTCTCTTCGAGCTGATGACGGCAGACCGGGCACGCGCCGAGGTGCTCGGACAGCGTGGTGCCCGCCTCGTGCGAGAGCGCCCCGTCGAGGTACGGCGAGAAAGCCTTCTGAGATTCCGAACACGTCATCATAAATTCGGGGGCCAGGGACCAGGGGCCAGAGGCTAGTGAAAGAGCCGCTCTCAACACGTGAGCCCCGGGACGAGGGTTGTGATTACTAGCCTCTAGGCCCTGGCCTCTAGCCTCTGGTTCCGGATGGCTGGCCGACCCCGGCTGCTCCCTTTTTGAAAGGAAGCAGTTGCGGCGTGCTCGGCCCGCGCGTGTGCTTCAGAGAGCTTCGGGGCGCGTCCGTCGGGCGGCGATAGAATAACGGGTGTTGCTGACCACGTTTTCAAAACCGCCCGCCGGAACTCCTCAAAGCCCTGCCGAGCCTCGTGCGGGACTCGCCTGCCTCCGCCGCTTCCTGACCCACATGGCACCGGGGTTGTTCGGTTGAAGCCGGGGCGGGGCAGCCATCCGGAAAAGCAGTTTTCAGTTTTTAGTTTTTAGTTTTCAGCAGGGAGCGGGCGCTGACCGAAACTAAAAACTGATAACTGAAAACTCATATTACAAAGAGCCTTCGAGCCTGCGTCGCAGCTCGGTGCGGCCCCGGTTGAGCCGCGATTTGACCGTACCGACATTGAGGTCGAGCGCCGCAGCGACCTCTTCGTAGCTGAGCCCCTCGATGTCGCGGAGCACGATGACTTCACGGTAGGGGCGCGAGAGCGTCCTGAGCGCGGCGTGCAGCGCCTTCTCGCGCTCGCGCGCCAGCGCCTGCCGCTCGGGGTCGAGCCCCTCGTCGCTCGCCAACCCCGCCGAGAGCGGGGAGTCAATCTCTTCCGAGACAGGCGCGTCGAGCGAGACCGTGCGGTCGCGCCGGCGCCGTTTCCACCAGCGCCAGCGGTTGCGCGCCTGGTTGACGGCGATGCGGTAGAGCCACGTCCGGAGGTCTGCGTCGCCGCGGAAACTCGCCAGGTGACGGAACGCTTGCAGGAAGGTCTCCTGCGTTAGGTCGCGCGCCTCCTCGGGGTCTTCCGTCAGGCGGTAGAGCAGGGCGTAGATGTCGCCGTGCCGCTCTTCAACCAGACGATTGAAGGCCAGAGCGTCGCCCGCCCGGAGCCTTTCAAGGAACTGCTCTTCGGCCGAGGGGACTACGCGGGCCTCCGCCGAAGCCGCCCCGTCGGCAGCCCTCTCCAGTTCCGCTTCCATGCGAAGGGCGATTGGCTCTCCGAAGCTCACAAGCGTCCTCCGTCGGACCGGGAGGGTCTGTCGAAGGGCCACACCCCCTTCAACTGGGACGTTCGACACCGGCCCGAGGGCCTTTGTTCCGAAAAAAGTTTCACGCTGTTGGTTAGATGCGACGGCGCGCCCGGGCCGTGCGACAGAATAGCGCCGGGTCACCCCGGCCGGCAACGGAAATTCTCCAATTGGCCTTGCTTGACATCCCCCTAACCCCCCTTTAGAGTGAATCTTTGCCTCGAACTCCATCAGAAAGAACGCACCCGACAGTGCGGTCTTGCACCGGATAAAAGCAGTGGCCCGAACGACAAAAAAACGCGCACAGCAGCTCAAGCACGACAAATTCCGCGACACGACCTTCGACGCCTACGGCCGCCTCTCGCACCGTTTCGAGGGGAAGGGTCGGACGATTCTCTACGCCGTGGGCGGCGTGGTCGCGCTCGTCGCACTCCTCCTCGTCTTCAACTGGTGGCGCGAGCGCCGCGCCGACGATGCGCGCCTCGCGCTCGGCCAGGCCATCAAGATCGCCGAGGCGACCGTCTCGGCCACGCCGCAGCCGAACCAGACGGGGCTGACTTTCGCGACCGAGCGCGAGCGCGCGCAGAAGGCCGTCGAGGCGTTCCAGAAGGTGCAGAACAACTACGGCTCGCCCTACAAGGAACTGGCGCGCTACTTCGCCGCGGCCAACCTCTTGACGGTTGACCGGCCGAAGGGCTTAAGCGAGTTGGAGGCGCTCTCGAAGGATGGCGACGCGGACGTTTCGGCGCGCGCGCGCTTCGCGCTGGCGCAGGCGCGCGAGGCCGACGCGCAGTACGACGCCGCGGCCGCCGGTTATCAGGAGCTTCTAAAGAGCCCGACCGGCACCGTCTCGCCGAACGCCGTGAAGCTGCGGCTCGCGGCCGTCTACGAGAAGCAGGGGAAGCGTGACGAGGCCGTCAACCTCCTCTTCCAGATGGTCGAGGCCGCGCGCAACGCGAAGGGCAAGGACGGCAAGCCGCTGCCCGAATCGACCGTCACCCGCAGCGCCGCCGACAAGCTTCAGGAGCTGAGCCCCGAGCGCTACGCGCAGCTCCCGAAGGAGCCTTCGCCCGCCGGCATGTTCCCGCTCGGCAATGGATGATCGGTAGGGAATGATGAATGCGGAAGGCGGAATGATGAATTAAGAACTCTCTTTCATTCATCATTCCGCCTTCCGCATTCATCATTTGTCTTCAGTGGACAATCTCACGCACTCGCTCGTAGGGCTTGCGGCTGCAAAGGCAGGGCTCGGGCGCGTCTCTCCTTACGCGACTGTCGTCTGTGTCGCGGCCGCGAACCTGCCGGACATCGACATCGTCGCGCTCGCGGGCGGGCCGGCCTTCTACCTACAGCACCACCGGGGCATCACACATTCAATCGTGGGGACGCTGGCGCTGGCCGTCGCGTTCCCGCTGCTCTTCTGCGTGGCTGAGCGCGTGTGGGCGCGCGCCAGAGGTCGCGAGCCGCGTTCGCGTCTGAAGGGGCTTCTGGTCTGTTCGCTCCTGCTGATGGCGTCGCACCCCCTTCTGGATTGGACGAACAGTTACGGCGTGCGTCCATTCCTTCCGTGGGACGGGCGTTGGGTTTACGGAGACCTGCTGTTCGTCATCGACCCGTGGGTGTGGCTGGTGCTCGGCGGCGCGTGCTTCCTGCTGGCGGAGTCGCGTTGGCGTGCGGCTGGGTGGGGAGTGCTGGCGCTCGTTCTCACTGTGCTCTTTTCCCGAGTGGTGTTGCGGAGCAGCGTGGGGCCTCTGACGGGAGTGCCTGTCCCCTTCGGCGCGCTCTTCCTCTGGTGCGGGGGGCTGATCGCGTTCGCCGTCCTGCGTTGGAAGGGCTTCGGCGTGCGCTTCGGTCGGAGCGTCGCGGCCTCCGCGCTCGCGTTCGTTTTTTGCTACTGCGGCGCGCTCGCATTCGTTCAAACGAACGTGCGGCGCAGGGCCGAGTCTGTGATCCGCCAGTTGGCGTTGCGTGACGGCGACCGCGTGCTGCGGGTTGCGGCGACGCCCGTGCTGGCCGACCCGCTCACCTGGCGCTGCCTCGCGGAGACCGAGAAGTTGACGGAGGGTTTCGACATGCGGCTCTGGGGCGAGCGGCCGGAGGAGTTGGTCGGCTTCGTGCATTTCGACAAGCCCGAGGGCGAGGAGGCGAAGGTCGTCCGCCGCGCCTCCGTGGACACCGACGCGCGGGTGCTGCTCGACTTCGCACGGTTCCCCGTGGCGCGCGTGCGGCGCGCGGATTCCGGAGGGTGGGTCGTGCAGTTCGCGGACCTGCGCTTCACCGAGCCGGGCTCGCGTGCGCGCCCCGGCGGCTTCGCGCTCGACGTGACGGTCGGGCAGTAGGCAGATGGCAGTTAAGAGAGCCGCTGTCGAGAAGTCCGAAATATTCCTTCAACCCGCTTAACGCAGAGCGGCCGCCTGCTGCCTACTGTAATTTGTCTTGAACTTTGGGCATCGAAGCTTTATTTTGGACGGCGTTCACACGTTATCAAATCGCTCCCCTCTTTTCTGAAAGGAAGCCCGAATCCAATGAGTAAACTGAAGCCCGTGAGGCTCCTGCTGCCTCTCGCACTCCTCTTCGCGCTCGCGCAGTCGGCGGCGGCACAGGTGGACGCGCGCACCGCGCTCACCAACCTGCCCGACTCGCAGGCCGTGCTCTACGTCAACGCGCACCGCGTCATCCACGATGTGCTGCCGCGCGTGATGCCTCCGGCCGAGTACGCGAAGATGCTCAAGGAGGCGCAGAAGGTCGGCTTCGACGCGCGTGGCATCGACTACGTCGCGGTCGGCGCGCGCCTCGCAGACCCGGCGCCGGCCAACTACCTCCCCGAATTCGTCGTTGTCATCCATGGCAACTTCAACGCAGACACCCTGCTCGCGCTCGGCCGCATCGCCGCGGGCTCGCAGAACATCTCGCCGCGCAGCGAGACCTACGGCTCGAAGACCCTTGAGATCATCGACCTCGAAAGTCTGAACAAGAAGTCCGAGGGCGCGGCGGGCGGCACCGGAAGCGGCACGGGCGAGGGCGAGGGAACTCCCCCGGCGCCGAAGCCGATGCCCTACCCGGAGATCGCCGTGATGGCGCTCGACGCCAACACGCTCGTCGCGGGCGTCCCCTCTTACGTCAGGGCGTTGGTGGACGCAGCCGGCGGGCGCGGCACGCTCAAGGCGTCGATGGTTGACCTCGCCACGCGCGACCCGCAGGCGATCTGGAGCCTGACGGTGGAGCCCCCGCCCGCGCTCGTCGATTACCTGCACAAGGTCGGCGCCCCGTCCAACCAGGAGTTCGACCAGATGATCGACTGGGTCAAGCAGGTGAGTCTTGCGAATGGCATGGACGCGCTGAACTACACGATGAGCGCGTCGGTGCTGACGGACGCGCCCGAGCACGCCTCCGCCTTCAGCGGCCTCGTCCGCATGGGGCTGCTCGCCGCGCAGACGGGGCTCAGCTCGGAGGCCGCCAAGCAGGGGCCGAAGCACAAGGAGTACGCCCGGACGCGCGCGATGCTCGACGCCATCAAACGCTTCGTCAACCGCACCGAGGGCAACACACTCCTGCTCAGCGTCTCCTTCCCGCAGAAGACGGTCAACGACCTCCTCAGGAGCGAGATAAAGACGACGCCCGCGAAGCGCACGACCGCGCCCCGCCGCCGCGGCCGTCCGCGCAAAGGCTGATGGAGGAGTAACGGCTTGAAAGCGCCGCCCTTGAAAAATACGCGCGTCGGGCAGATCGTGAAGCGCCTGAAGGCGGAGTACCCCGACGCGCGTTGCAGCCTCGACCACGGCAACGCGCTCGAACTGCTGGTGGCGACGATTCTTTCGGCGCAGTGTACGGACGAGCGCGTCAACGTCGTCACGTCGAGCCTCTTCCGCAAGTACCGCACCTGGGAGGACTACGCCGCGGCGCCCGCGTCGGAGCTTGAGGCCGACATCCGCCCGACGGGCTTCTTCCGCAACAAGGCGAAGTCCATTCAGGGTGCGTGTCGGCTGATCGGCGAGCGCCACGGCGGGCGTGTGCCGGACACGATGGAGGAGCTTTTGGAACTGCCGGGCGTCGCGCGCAAGACGGCCAACGTCGTGCTCGGCAACGCCTACCACATCGCCTCGGGCGTCGTCGTGGACACGCACGTCTCGCGCCTCTCGGCGCGGCTCGGTCTGTCGCAAGAGAAGACGCCCGAGAAGATCGAGCGCGACCTCACCAACCTCCTCCCCGAGTCGGAGTGGATCGACTTCTCACACCTGCTCATCGCGCACGGCCGCAAGGTCTGCAAGGCGCGCAACCCTGCCTGCGGCCAGTGCGTATTAGTTAAGCTTTGCCCGTCGGCGTTCCTCGCGGACGCGTCGGTCACGGCATCGACAATTGCCTCGCCGGTGTAAACGGCCCTCAAGGACAACGTCTCAAAAACTGGACGAAAAGCAATGAATAGAATTTCCAACAACATGAAAAGGCTCGCGGCCTTCGCGCTGCTCGCGTGCGTGCTGTGCCCGGCCGTCGGCGCACAGAAACTCCAGTACCCGACCTCGAAGAAGGTCGAGCATGTTGACACGTACTTCGGTACGAAGGTCGCAGACCCGTACCGCTGGCTCGAAGAGGACGCCTCGACGCCCGAGGTCGCGCGCTGGGTCGAGGAGCAGAACAAGGTCACCTTCGGTTACCTCGACAAGATTCCGTACCGCGCGCAGATCAAAGAGCGCCTGACGAAGCTCTACAACTACACGCGCTACACGGCGCCCTACCGCCGCGGCGAATACTACTTCTTCTCGAAGAACGACGGGCTCCAGAACCAGTCGGTCGTCTACATGCAGAAGGGGATCGACGGCGCTCCGGAAGTCCTGCTCGACCCGAACAAGTTCTCGGCCGAGGGCACGACGCAGCTCGGCAGCCTCTCCATCTCGCGCGACGCGAAGTACGCGGCCTTCTGTAAGGCGTCGGGCGGGTCGGACTGGCGCGACTGCTACGTGATGGAGGTGGCGTCGAAGAAGCAGCTCGCCGACGAGCTGAAGTGGGTCAAGGTCTCGGGCCTCTCCTGGAACGGCGAAGGCTTCTTCTACAGCCGCTACGACGCGCCGGAGAAGGGCAAAGAGCTGACCTCGAAGAACGAGAACCACAAGGTCTACTTCCACCGCGTCGGCACGCCGCAGGCGCAGGACGAGCTGGTCTTCGAGGACAAGGCGCACGCGCAGCGCTTCAACAACGTCGGGACGACCGACGACGAGCGCTTCGCGCTGCTGACCGTCTCCGACCGCGGCACGGGCAAGAAGGGCAACGCGCTCTTCTATCGCGACCTGAAGGCCGGCGACAAGACCTGGAAGCCTTTGGTAGCCGAGATTGGCGACGACGACTTCGGCGTCGTCGATAACGTCGGCGACAAGCTCCTCGTCGAGACGAACCACAACGCGCCCAACGGCCGCGTCTTCCTCTTCGACCCGAAGAACCCTTCGGAGAAGGACTGGAAGGACGTGCTGCCCGAGCGCCCCGAGCCGCTTCAGGGCGCCAGCACCGGCGGCGGCAAGCTCTTCGCCACGTATCTCAAGGACGTGACATCGCGCGCCTACGTCTACTCGCTCGACGGGAAGATGGAGCACGAGGTGCAATTGCCGACGCTCGGCATCACGGGCGGCCTCGGCGGCGAGAAGGACGACCGCTTCGTCTTCTACACCTTCAGCACCTTCAACTTCCCGCCGTCGATCTATCGCTACGACATCGCGACGCGCAAGTCCACGCTCTTCCGCGCGCCCGAGATTCCGGGCTTCCGCTCCGCCGACTTCGAGGTCAAGCAGGTCTTCTTCAACAGCAAGGACGGCACGCGCATCCCCGCGTTCGTCGTCCACAAGAAGGGCTTGAAGCTCGACGGGCGCAACCCGACGCTGCTCTACGGCTACGGCGGCTTCAATTCGAGCACGACGCCGAGCTTCAGCGCCTTGCGGCTCGCGCTGCTCGAACAGGGCTTCGTCTACGTCTCCGCGAACATGCGCGGCGGCGGCGAGTACGGCGAGAAGTGGCACGAGGCCGGAACGAAGCTCAAGAAGCAGAACGTCTTCGACGACTTCATCGGCGCGGCCGAGTGGCTCATCGCGAACAAGTACACGTCGCCTGACCGGCTCGCCATCCACGGCGTCTCGAACGGCGGCCTGCTCGTCGGCGCCGTCGCCAACCAGCGCCCGGAACTCTTCAAGGCCGTCATCCAGCAGGCGGGCGTGATGGACATGCTCCGCTTCCACAAGTTCACCATCGGCTGGAACTGGGTCGCCGACTACGGCTCCTCCGACAACGAGGCCGAGTTCAAGTCGATCTACGCCTACTCACCGATTCATAATGTGAAGGGCGGGACGAAGTACCCGGCGACCCTCATCACGACGGCCGACCACGACGACCGCGTCGTCCCCGCGCACTCCTTCAAGTACGCGGCGGCGCTGCAAGCGGCGCAGGCGGGCGACAACCCCGTCCTCATCCGCATCGACACGCGCTCCGGCCACGGCGCCAGCTCGACGACGAAGGCCATCGAGCAGACGGCCGACATCTACTCCTTCCTCATGTACAACCTCGGCGTCATGCCGAAGTGGGCAGCGGAGAAGGAGATGAGTAAGCAGTAGGGAATTAAGATTTGACCGCCGCGGAGCGCGTCTGAATGTAGCCCGGCCTTTCAAGGCCGGGGACGCGGATTGTTAACGAGATGCCGCGTCGCGTCAGCGACGCCTGAACCGACCTGTTGCGTTCAGGCGTCGCTGACGCGACGCGGCATCGTTTTGTTCGACCTCAACCCGGCCTTGAAAGGCCGGGCTACATTCGACCGCCGCCGACGCGACTTAACTGCCTACCGCCATCTGCCTACTGCCGACTGACTTCTGTTATTATCCCTGCGTTCTGCCACTCGAAAAACTTTCCTGGGAGTCAGCCGTTGTCCGAGAAGCGACCGCTCACAGTCCTCTGCATCGCCACCTTCGAGAAGGGGCAGGAGTTCATGCGCGAGTGCAAGCGGCAGGGCTGCCGCGTCCTCGTCGTTACGATGGAGAAGCTGCGCGACGCCGACTGGCCGCGCGAATCGGTGGACGAGTTCTTCTACCTGCCCGACAACTACAAGCTCGAAGATGTGAAGAAGGGCGTGAGCTACGTCGCGCGCACGCGTGAGATCGACCGCGTCGTGCCCTTAGACGACTTCGACGTGGAGACGGGCGCCGCGCTACGCGAGCACCTGCGCATCTCCGGCATGGGCGACACCACCGCCCGCTACTTCCGCGACAAGCTCGCCATGCGCGTCAAGGCGCGCGATCACGGCGTCCTCGTCCCCGAGTTCGTCCACGCGCTCAACCACGCGCGCATCCACGAGTTCACCAACCGCGTCGCGCCGCCCTGGGTCTTGAAGCCGCGCTCGGAGGCTTCGGCCGTCGGCATCAAGAAGGTGAACACTGCGGAGGAGCTGTGGCCGCTCCTCGAAGAGCTGGGCGACCGCCAGTCCTTCTACCTCATCGAGCAGTTCATCCCCGGCGACATCTTCCACGTCGATTCCGTCGTCTGGCAGAACGAGCCGCTCTTTACGGCTGTCAGCAAGTACGGCCAGCCGCCGATGACGGTGGCGCACGGCGGCGGCATCTTCATGACGCGCACCGTGTCGCGCCAGTCCGCGGACGCGCAGTCGTTGGAGCTGCTCAACCATGAGCTGCTCCGCACGCTCGGGCTCGTGCGCGGCGTCACACACACGGAGTTCATCAAGGGCGGCGACGGCCGCTTCTACTTCCTTGAGACGGCCGCGCGCGTCGGCGGCGCCAACATCGCCGAGGTGGTCGAGGCCGCGCGCGGCGTCAACCTCTGGCGCGAATGGGCGCGCATCGAGGTCGCTGGCGAGCACGGCCTCTACGAGCTGCCCGCGGCGCGCGACGACTACGCCGGCATCGTCATCACGCTCGCGCGGCAGGAGTGGCCCGACACTTCCGCGTACGACGACCCCGAGGTCGTCTTCCGCCTCCGCAAGCGCCACCACGTCGGCCTGCTCGTCGCCTCCCGCGACCCCGAGCGCGTCGAACACCTGCTGCACACCTACGCGCGGCGCCTCCTCGAAGACTACAGCGCCACGCTTCCGCCCGCCGACCGTCCGACGAGCTGAGGAGTTAAAGCCACTACACTTATGCCAAGAGACTTACTCCGCGAGTATCTGAGTTTCCTTCAGGTGGAGAAGGGGCTCTCGAAGAACTCTTTGGAGAGTTACCGGCGCGACCTCGCGCGGTTGAGGGCGCAGGCGGAGGCTCTGGGGTGCGAGCCGCACCTGTTGGGCAAGGCGGAGTTGACGCAGTTCGTGATGTCGCTCACGCGCGAGGGGCTGGCGCCGCGTTCGGTCGCGCGCGCGTTGAGCGCCGTGCGGGGCTTCTATCGCTTCCTGCTGCTCGACGGCCACATCAAAGCCGACCCGTCCGCCGACATCGCGCGCCCGCAGGGCGGGCAGAAGCTCCCGCGCTTCCTGACGCAGGAGGAGATGGAGAGGCTGCTGGAAGCGCCCGACACGACGACGCACGAGGGCGTGCGCGACCGGACGCTGTTCGAGCTACTCTATGCGACCGGCCTGCGCGTCACGGAGCTGGTGACGCTTCTGTCGGCGAACGTGGACGTGGACAGCGGCGTGCTTCACTGCTTCGGGAAGGGGAGCAAACAGCGGCGCATCCCCATCGGCCGCTCCGCCGTTTCGTGGCTGCTGCGCTATCAGGCGGCGCGTCGCGTCCTGCTCGCGGGGCGCGAGTCGCCGCGCCTCTTCGTTGGCTACCTCGGCCGCCCCATCAGCCGCCAGAACGTCTGGACACTGCTCAAGCGCGCGGCCGAGAAGGCGGGCGTCGAAGGCGTCTCGCCCCACGTCCTGCGCCACAGCTTCGCCACCCACATGCTCGAACACGGCGCCGACACGCGCAGCGTCCAGGCCATGCTCGGCCACAGCGACCTCGCCACCACACAGATATACACGCACGTCACCAGCGAACGCATCCGCACCGTCTACGAGCGCCACCACCCGAGAGCCAAAAGGGAGTAGGCAGTTAAAAGCAAGAGAAGGGTGTCGAAATGAACGGAGGCGGCGAGATTCAACACTCGCCGCCTCCAATCCCATCGAGCCCGATTCCTTGAAAGACTTCCTTGCCTTAACTGCTACTGCCTTCCCCTCACATGCTCTTCAAACTAACGTTGCCGGAGGCGGAGGAGATTTTGAGTGCGCGCGCGCCGCTGCCGAGCTGTCCTTCGGCGCGGCTGCCGGAGCCGTGGCGGTTCTGCTTGACCTCGATGGGGAAGTTCGTCTCGATGTCGCCGGAGACGGTGGACATCGAGACACGCGCGTCGATGTTCGTCGGCATGCGGACGTGTACGTCACCGCTGGCCGAAGAGAATCTCATGTCGCCTGCGCCGTCGATTCTCGTCAGCTCGACCTCCACGTCGCCGCTCGCACTGTTGGCGTTGACCGTCCCCGTCGCGTCGTTGACGCGCACGTTGCCGCTCGCCGAGTTGGCTTTAATCTCGCCGCCCACGCGGCTCACCGACACGTTGCCGCTCGCCGTCGAGAGGTGGAGCCGGCCCGCGAAGCCCTCAGCCTTCAGGTCGCCGCTCGCGGTCGAAATCTTGTCGAAGGAAATGTTAGCCGAGCGCGGCACGCGCACCTCGAACCGGATGCTCGCGTCGCAGTTGCAGTTGTTCGGGTACTTCGCGCGCAGAGAGATACGCCCCGGCGTGCTGTTGTCCTCGACCTCTACGTCGTTGCGGTCGCGCCCCTCCTTGTAAGCGCTGACGACGACCGCGCTGCCCTCATACCCCGTCAGGTTGATGTCCCCCGACACGTTGGCGATCTCGACCGCCCCGCCGGCCTCAAGGTTGTAACTCTTCTGGAAGTCCTGCGCCGACGCCGCAACCGACGCCGCCATGCAGAGCACCAAAGTCCCCACGAAGCTCACAATATTCCTGCGTCCCATCTCAGTTAAACTCCTCTCCTGTGGTGAAAACTTGAAACGAACGTCTCTCGTTCGTGTAAACACCGCGGGCGGGAGTTTTGTGACGAGAAAAAAATTATTCAGGCATTCTGCCCGGCGGCGTGGCCGGAGGCCCAGGCCCATTGGAAGTTGTAGCCGCCGAGGTGGCCGGTCACGTCCACGACCTCGCCGATGAAGTAGAGACCGGGGGTGCGGCGTGCCTCCAACGTTTTGGACGAAAGTTCGTCGGTCGAGACGCCGCCGCGCGTGACCTCCGCCTTCTGGAAGCCCTCGGTGCCGGCCGGGACGATGCGCCAGTCGTGCAGGCGCGCAGCGACCCTCTCGACCTCCGCGTCCGTGTATGCGCGCAGCGAGCGCGGCGGCGCGAACAGCTCGGCCCAGACCTGCGCGAAGCGTTTCGGCAGGTGTTGTGCGAGCGCCGTGTGCAGCTCCGCGCCCGCCGCGCGCTTTCGTTCGAGCAGGCGTCGTGCGTCCTCGCCCGGCAGGAGGTCTACAGAGAGTTCGAGCCCACGCGACCAGTAAGAGGAGATTTGCAGGACGGCCGGGCCGCTCAACCCTCGGTGCGTGACGAGGAGATTCTCGTTGAACTCGGCACCGTCGCAGCGCACGACCGAAGGGACGGAGACGCCGCTCAGGGATTGAAAGCTCGCGAGGTCGCGCGGCGTGAGCGTGAGCGGCACGAGCGCCGGCTCCGGCTGCACGACCTTGAGCCCGAACTGCCGCGCCACACGATACCCGAAGTCCGTCGCGCCCAGCTTCGGGATCGACAGCCCGCCGGTCGCGATGACGAGCGACTCCGACTCAAACTCGTCCCGGCTCGTCTTAACCCTGAACACTTCATCCTTACACACATCTTCGACGCGGCAATTCGTGACGACGCGGACGCCCGCCGCGTCGCACTCGGCGAGCAGCATCTCGACGATCTGCCGCGAGCTTTCATCGCAGAAGAGCTGCCCGAGCTTCTTCTCGTGGAACCTGATGCGGTGGCGCTCGACGAGCGCGACGAAGTCCGCGGGCGTGTAGCGCGCCAGCGCCGACTTCGCGAAGTGCGGGTTGCGCGAGATGAAGTTCCCCGCGGTCGTGCCCGCGTTCGTAAAGTTGCACCGCCCGCCGCCCGAGATTTCAATCTTTCGACCGACTCGCTCGTTATGCTCAAGCAGGACGACGCGCCGCCCGCGCCGGCCCGCCACGAACGCGCACATCAACCCGGCCGCCCCGCCGCCGATGACGATAACGTCGGCCTTCATCACTTCCAGCTGTCTTTCTCAAGCAGGGGTTTCAGGTATCGGTAGACGGTGGCGGCGACCAGTTTGGTGCCCTCGGCGTTGGGGTGGATGCGGTCTTCCTGGTTGAGCTTGTCGATGCCGGCGACGCCTTCGAGGAAGAAGGGGATGAGCGGGACATCATGTTCGCTGGCGAGCGACTTGAAGGCGTTGCTGATCTCGACCTCGTAGTCGCGGCCGGTGTTGGTGGTCGTCAGCATCGCGGCGAGCAGGACTTGTGCGTCGCGCGACTTGGCGCGCTCGATGATCTGAGAGAGGTTCTTCTTCGTCTCGCTGACGGGCTGGCCGCGCAGGAAGTCGTTGGCGCCGAGTTCGAGGATGACGAAGCGAACGCCGCCCGCGTCGAGCGACCAATCAATGCGGCGCACACCCCCCGCGGAGGTGTCGCCCGAAACCCCTGCGTTGACCACCTCGTACTTGAACCCGTCGGCGTCTATCATCTTTTGCAACAGCGCGGGGTAACTCTCCTGCGGCGCGAGCCCGTAGCCGGCGGTCAGGCTGTCGCCGAAGGCAACGATTTTAGGTACAGTCTCAGCAGTCGCCGCCGCGGGCGCAGGCGTGGACGCGACTTTATTCGCCGAAGTGGGCTCTTCGCGCCGGCCGCCGCAGGCAGCGAGAAGCAGGGCGGCGAGAATCAAAAGGAGCGCGGGCAACAATCTTTTAAATGCGGGCAGCAAAATTTTCATGATCGAATTATACCAAGTCTCAAAGACCGTTCAGTCCGGCGCGGAGCGTTTGACCATCCTGCGCGAGCTTGACCTGAAGATAGAGGACGGCCAGTTCGTCGCCGTCGTCGGGCCTTCGGGCAGCGGCAAGTCCACTTTGCTCGGTCTCGTCGCAGGGCTCGACGCGCCGACGGCGGGGCGCATTCTCATCGACGGCGAAGAGATTACGAGCATGGGCGAGGACGCGCTGGCGCGGCTCCGCGGCCGTAAGCTCGGCTTCGTCTTCCAGTCCTTCCACCTCATCCCTTCGATGACGGCTTTGGAGAACGTGCTCGCGCCGCTGGAGATTGCCGGCCGCCGCGACGCGCGCGAACGTGCGCGACGGCTCCTCGAAGACGTGGAGCTGACGGCGCGCGCGCACCACTATCCTTCGCAGCTCTCGGGCGGCGAGCAGCAGCGCGTGGCCGTCGCCCGCGCCTTCGCCAACGAGCCGTCGATCCTTCTGGCCGACGAGCCGACGGGCAACCTCGACTCACGTAATGGCCGGCACGTCTTCGACCTCATGGTCGAGATGAACCGGCGCCACGGGACGACGCTCGTCCTCGTCACGCACGACCACGACCTGGCCGCGCGCGCCGACCGGCGCATCTCCCTGAGCGACGGTCGCGTCGTCGCCGACGAGATGACGACGGCGGAAGCCATCGGCGCGGCGGGCGAAGAGCTGGAGGAGGCGAGGACTTGAGCTTCATCTTCAACCTCGCGTGGCGCGAGCTGCGCGCGTCCTGGCGGCGGCTGCTCTTCTTCTTCCTGTGCATCGGCATCGGCGTCGGCAGCATCGTTGCGCTGCGCTCGATGATACAGAGCCTCAACCGCGCGGTCGCGGGCGAGGCGCGCGCGCTGATGACGGCCGACGCGCAGGCCGAGACGACGCGCGAGTGGTCGCAGGAGGCGCTCGCGAAGATCGAGCAGGTGGCGCGCCCACCGCTCGTCGAGGCGCGCACAGAGACCATCGAAGCCCCGACGATGCTGCGCCCCGCAGACTCCGCGCGGGGCGGGACGCTGATGGTCGAGCTGAAGGGCGTCGAGCGCGGCTTCCCGCTCTACGGGGATTTCAGGCTTGAGGACGGTCAGCCGTTCGACTTCCGTCTGGTCGAGAACGGCGGGGCGGTCGTCGCGCCGCTGCTGCTCGAACGTCTCGACCTGAAGGTCGGCGACCGCGTGCGCATCGGCGAGCGCGAGTTCGAGATACGCGGCGTGTCGAAGCAGGAGCCGGGCAGCTCTGGCGGCTTTCGTCTGGGCCCACGTGTCTTCATCGCGCGCGCGGACTTGGAGGCGGCCGGGCTCACGGGCTTCGGCAGCCGCGCGCGCCGCAAGATACTTTTTAAGGTTGGCGAGGGCCGTCTGAACGAGCTGGTCACGACGCTGCGGGCAGGGGTCGGGAACAACCTCGTCAACGTTCGTTCGTACAGAGATTCCGAAGAGAGTCTGGGCGAGCAGTTCTCGCGCGCAGAGAACTATCTCTCTTTGACGGGTCTCGTCGTGCTCGTGCTCGGCGGCATCGGCGTCTCTTCGGTCACGCGTGTTTTCGTCGAGCAGAAGAAGAAGACCATCGCGGTGCTCAAGTGCGTCGGCGCGACGGGCCGAAGGCTGACGGCCGCGTATCTCGCGCAGGTGCTCGCGCTCGGCGCGCTGGGGAGTCTGCTCGGAGTGGGACTGGCGAAGGCGGCGCTCCTCCTCGTCCGCACGCGCTTCGCGGAGAGCCTGCCGCCGAACCTTTCGTACGACCTGCAATCCGGCGCGGTGGCGCAGGGGTTGGGCCTCGGCCTTCTTATCTCTCTGCTCTTCTCGGCGCTGCCGTTGCTGCGCATCGGGCGCATCAAGCCGAACATGCTCCTACGCGAGTCGGAGCAGGACGCGCCCCGCAAGAGTCTAGACCTCTGGCGCGCGTTGGTCGCAGGGATGGTGCTCGCGGGTCTACTCCTTTTGACCTCCTGGCAGGCGGGCTCTCTGCGCGTGGGCATCTTCTTCCTCGGCGGGCTGGGCGTAACGGCGCTCGTGCTCTACCTCGCGGCGTGGCTGCTTATCTATCTCGTGCGGCGCGCGCGCGGCCTCGGCACGTTCGCCGTGCGGCAGGCCGTCAACAGCATGTACCGGCCCGGCAACCAGACGCGCGTCATCGTGCTGGCCGTGGGGCTCGGTGCGTTCCTCGTGCTGTCGGTGCAGTCTCTACAGGCGGGCTTGCTCGACGAGTTCGACGTGGCGCGGCGCGGCAACCTGCCGAACATGTACCTCATCGACGTGCAGCGCGATCAGGTCGATGGCGTGCGCGAGATTGTGGAGCGGACGACGGGCGCGCGTGCCGAATTGATTCCGACCCTGCGCGCGCGCATCGCGGCGGTGAACGGGAAAGAGGTTGACCTTGAGGCCGCGGGCGCGCGTGGCGAGCGCGGGCGGCTCGGGCGCGAGTATGTCGTCACCTACAGGCCGCGGCTCGAATACAACGAGACGCTCGTGGCGGGTACCTTCTGGGACGAGACGCCTTCGGAGGCGCCAGAGGTCTCCATCGAAGAGGGTCTGCGCGGCGCGAGCGGCATCGACCTCGGCAGCAACATCACCTTCGACATACAGGGCCGCAAGATAGAGGCGCGCGTGACGAGCGTCCGCCGCGTGGACTGGCGCAACTCGCGAACGGGTTTCCTCGTGCTTTTCCGCCCGGGCGCTCTGGATAAGGCGCCCGCGACCTTCGTCGGCGCCGTCGATGGGCCGACGACCGAGCCCGACCGCTCGCGTTTTCAACGCGCGATTGTAGACAGGTTCCCGAACGTGTCTGTCATCGACGTGGCCGACATCGTCCGCGGCGTGAGCCGGATTCTGTCGAACATCACGCTGGCGGTGAGTTTCATCGGCGGCTTCGTCTTCTTAAGCGGCGCGCTCATCCTCGTCGGCTCCATTGCCATGACGAAGTTCCAGCGCGTCTACGAAGCGGCCGTGCTCAAGACGCTCGGCGCCGAGCGCCGCGTGCTCTTGACGATCATGCTCACCGAGTACGGACTGCTCGGCCTCGTCGCCGGCCTCGTCGGTGCCGCAGCCGCCAACGGCCTCTCCTACGCCGTCTCCCGCTACGTCCTCGAAATCGACTGGGCCTTCGCCCCCCTCCTCAACCTCGCAGGCGTCGCCACCACCATCCTCCTCGTCGCCGCCGTCGGCGCCCTCTCAAGCCTCGATGTATTGACGAAAAAGCCGCTGTCGATACTCCGCGCACAGTGAGAACAGGGAGGTAGGGCAGAGGCGCAACGTTCAAATTGGCGTGCCCCGCCTCGTGCGCGTGCCGCTGTCAGGCGCGGCGGAAGACGAGACTGTCAATTATCCCCCTCATGGTTTTCTTCAGCTCTGCGAGGGAAGGTACGTCGAACTCTTTGAAAACATCATCGTTATTCAGTCGAAGACTGTGGGCCGCCATGTTCCTCGCTCTATTCAATCGCTCACAATCTCGAAACCAATCGTCATCGAGTTGTGCCGCCAGCTCATACCACCATTCGGGCACAAACCTTGCCAACTCGAAATCGTTTCGCATAATCGCTCGAAGTTCCGACGGTGCTGTCTCCTCCTCAAATTGTACCGCCAGCATTAAAAACTTTCTGTGGAATTCCTTATCCTCCATGAGCTTCTTATGAAACTCGGGGTGAAGCTCGTATGCCGTATAGCTTTTCTGGTTAGGGAGCTTCCGGGCCTCAACTGACCTGAGTTTTTTGATGAGCTTTATTTTGTTCACAAACGAGTGTGGCAGTAATCTCAATTCGCGCTCGATGCGCTCCGGTATACGCAGAGCGTCACGAAGAAAGTACGTGACTATGTAGTCGATGAGCAGCCACGCCTCCAAGATTATCTGCCTCGAACTGTCTGAGGCGTCGATTATTTCAGAAACGGCGTCAACGTGTTCGATGAAATCAAGATTCTCAAATAAGGTTCCGCCGGGGGGATGGATTCTGAGTCCATCCATTCGAGCGAACATTTGCCCGACGACTTCCTCGTCCACCTGCTCCCACTTTTCCATATCCTGCTCCAACTTTTTAAAATCCATATTTGTCACTCCTCATACCTTGTTCCTCACTCAAGCTCCTGCCGATTATTCAGGCGCCAATCATACTCTCTCTATTCGAGGGGCCGTAGGTCGGGCTCGACCCAAGTGGCGCGGGCCTCGGGGGAGAAGAGGCGGTTGCGGGTGTAGTGGGTGAGGGGGAGGCCCTTGTCGTGGGTGGCGACCAGTTCGTTGGCGAGGTGGATGAGGGCGCGGGCCTCGTTGCGTTCGGCTTCGAGGAAGCGGCGCACCGTGCGGAGCCAGAAGAGCGTGAGCGTCTCGTGGTAGCCCCCGGTGGGCGTCGTCAGGATGCCGTGCGCGGCGTTGTAGCGCTTGATGCCGCGGCGGACGTGCGCGACCGCCTCCGGCCAGTCGAACTGTAAGATGTGCCAGAGCGCGACCGTCAGGTGGGCGGCGTGCGTCCACTCCGCGCGCGGGAGCGTGCAGTCCTCGAACCGGCGCACCAGCGCGAGTATCTCCTCGGTGGTGCGAAAAGTGACGTTATCCAGCGTTGCGATTGCCATGACCCTCAAACCCCCTCGCGGCCCGCCGCGAGTCCGAAACTCTAACTCGAATGTAGTGCCCCGTACCCGCCCTCACCCACGGGAAAGACCAGCGTGAGGTAGTTACTTTGAGTCGTACCCTGTGCGCTCGTGTCTGTATCGGGCTTTACTTGTCATGCGGGGTTTGAACCCGCCGGCGTGCGCCCCTGCACGCCACCGTTGGAGCGGCCTCTCGACCGCATTCCAGCCTACCCGGCTGGAGGGTTTCACGCTCGCTTCCGTCCCGAGGGCTACCGACTACATCCGTCCTACTCGCTCAACTCCGCCTTCCAGTTCAACTCCTGAATGCGTGCGTCGAGCGAGCGGTATTCGCGCGCCAGGTCGTCCGCGCGCTTCTGCGCGTCGGCCACGCTGACGGCGCTCACGTACTTGACCTCGCTGCGGCTGTAACGATCCTGCGAGATCGAGGCGGCCTCGGCCAGGTCGCTGTAGAGGCGGAAGCGCAGGCCGAGTGCGTCGCGCTCGGCCAGTGCGTCCGAGAGGTTGAGGCCGTCGCCGAAGGCGGTCGAAGAGTTGGTGCGGTTGATGCGCTTGATCAACTCGGCCAGCTCGCGCGCGACGCGCTCGACCTCTGCGAGGAGTCCCTGCGGCTCCTCGGCGGGGGCGTCGCCCTCCTGCACCCGCGCGTTGCGGATGACGCGCGCCTTCAACTGCTCAAGACGCTTCTTGCAGTCTGCGCGTAAGATGAGTGCTTCGGCCAGCTTCATTTCCTTTGACCCCCTACGAAAAATAGGTTGGAGACGTTCGTGCGTGCGGCGACAAGGTTTCGACGAAACGACCTGGCTGCTCTGTCATTTGAGCTATGGCAGCGTTAGTCTGGCCGCCACCGGGATTCAAACCCGGACCCGCCGCTTATCAAGCATGTAGTTCCGCCAGCATTCGCCGCGCGCACGAAAGAGGTGGGGCGACAAGATCGGTGAGAGGTCACCGGACGCTCGCGCGGCCGGCGTAGGGTTTGAACCTACTCACAAAGGGTATCAGCCTTCGTTTTTCCATGTACTCACACCAGCATTCGCCACCGACAAAAGCACGAGGGGCCGACAAAAATTACCGTGACGACGTTTGCACGTTAGCAGCGTGATGTAGTCACGGAGACATTCGGCCCCGCAGGGCTAAGACGAAGATGAAAAGAACTGGTCGGGGCCGACAAGAAAAATCTACGCGTGACGACTTTTCCGTTCTCAAAACGAATGTAGTCACGCACGCATTCGGCCCCGTTAAGAGGTGTTGAGGGCAGACGGAAAGTGCGCCGGGCCGACAAGGTGATTCTCGTGACGACCGTTTGGATGTAGTCACGAAAGCATTCGGCCCGGGCAGGGATGAAGGACGGCGGTCGGGCAGTCCCAAACGCGTCCCTCATCCCTCCGCCCTCAACCTTCAAAGAGCGACTTGCTCGATGACGCCGACCCAGTGGTCTGCGCCGAGGCGGCTGGCAGCGAAGTCTGCGACCACCTCGAAGACCTGGTCGCTGAAGCCGCCGACGTTGAGCACGTCGGCCGCCTCGGACGCCTGCACGGTCTGGTGCGGCTGCACGTCCACGCAGACCATCCGCGCGCGCGGGTTGCGCTGCTTGAAACGCGCCCACTCGCGCATCGTCTCCGTGCCGCGCCCGGCCTTCGCGTCCACCCACGACTCGTAGTCCGAGACGTAGAGGATGAGGTCGGCCTCGGTCTTGTGCTCGTTCAGGAGCCGGAGCGGCGCCGAACAGTTCGTGCCGCCGCCGCCGACCGCGGCCAGCTTCTGCGCGTTCGTCATGACGCTGTCGCGCGGGTTCAGGTAGAGCCCCTTGACGACATCATGCTCGAACGGCAGAACCTCCGCCGTCGGGTTGCGGCGCAGGACGGCCGCGGCCACGAGCGCCGCCACGTCCACACAGCGCACCGCCGAGGTCGAGCCCTTGCGGTGGCCCGTCACGGGCGACTGCATCGAGCCAGACACGTCTGGGCAGACGAAGACCTTGCCCTCGACGCGCGGCACGTTCTCCAGCGCGACCTCCAACGCGTCCTGCAAAGCCTCGCGCACCAACGCCGGCACGCCCTCGCCCGCCGAGGCGTAGGCGACCATGAGCTGGTACGGGAAGACGCGTGCCTTCCGAACCTGCTCGGGGTCGGCCAGGCGCTTTGCGATCAGCTCGGACAGGCCGGGCTGCGCGAAGACGCCGTGGCGCGCGAACGTGTTGAGGTTCATGCGCGTCATCTGCCAGGGCGCGCGGCGCGCGATGGCCGTCCACTCGGCCGTGCCGAGGTCGAGCGCCGTCAGCATCTGGAACGGCACGTCCGGCACGGCCTCGCGCGCGCCGGCCTTGAACGCCTCGAACTCGCGGACGAGCGCGGGGAGCCGGGCCGAGTCGAACTCGCGGCCGACGAGGTAGCCGTAGAGCGCCTCGCGCTCCGCATCAAGCGGCTTCGGGTGCACCATCTTGACGATGTCGGCGAACGAAGGCGCTTGGCCGACGCTCGCGCGGAAGACCGTGGAAGCGTCGCGCGCCTCAAGCCACTCGCGTACGAGCCGCTTCGGCGCCGAGCCGAACGACTTGCGGCCCGCCACACCCGAGCGGACGATCTGCACGAAGTTGCGCAGCATCTTGCCGTTGTCCACGACGCGCGGGAAGACCTGTGCCAGCAGGCGCACGTCCTTCGCCGCGAGCACCGCGAGCAGGAGCGCCGGCATGTCCTTCATCAGGCCGCGCCGGCGCGCGTAGACCGCAGTCTTTGCGACGAACTCCGGCTCGACCAGCTCGCACAGCTCAAGCACCTTAGCGAGCTGTTCCTCTGCGCCCGCGTAGAAGGTCGCGCCGAGACAGCCCGTCGCCGCGTACTGCGCGAGCGCCTGCTTCGGCGTAAGCTGATAGGCCGGCGCGTTGTGCTCGTTGCGTGCGTTCGCCGCAGGGACGAGCTTGCCCACGAGCGTCTTGAAGAGCGTCTTGTTCGCCATCGTAAATGTCCCCCCTTTGACAAAGGTTCAAAGGTCTGGTTGAAGGGAACCGAACTACCTTGAGGGTTGAACTGCGGAGGAAGGACTCGAACCTCCGTGACCTGTTTCAGAGACAGGCAGCCTGCCATTGGCTGACTCCGCAATGAAGAATCGGCGCGGGAGGACTCGAACCTCCGGCCTCTCGGTTATCAGCCGAGTGCTCGGCCATCTGAGCTTCGCGCCGTGAATGTGTGAGCATAGGCCGGGTCGGATTCGAACCGACGATCCCCCGCTTAAAAGGCGGATGCCTTGAGCCGCTTGGCTACCGGCCTGCGTGTGAAAACTGTGGCGGTGGGACTCGAACCCACGATGACCGCTTTAACAGAGCGGTGCCTTACCAGCTTGGCTACACCACATCGCGGAAGAGGTCGCGGGGGCGGGAATCGAACCCACCTTTGGTGGACGGCTTATGAGACCGCCGTGCCCTCCAGGGCACCTCCCCGCACACTGGCTGCGGCGGCGGGAGTCGAACCCGCACACACTTGTTTACTAGACAAGCACTCTTGTTTCCGTTTGAGCTACGCCGCAAGGATGGACCGGGAGGGACTCGAACCCTCACAAGAAGTTTGCGGGACTTCTATGCAGCCTTTACATCACCAGCCCTTGTGAACAATTGCGGAGGCGGGAATCGAACCCGCGGCCTGCGGTTTATGAGACCGCTGCTCTGCCATTGAGCTACTCCGCGTCGCGTCTGTGAATGAGCCTGGCAGGACTCGAACCTGCGACATCCCGTTTAGAATACGGGCGCTCTGAATCCGTCTGAGCTACAGGCCCGCGCGGGTGAAGGCGATAGCGGGATTCGAACCCGCACAAGTCCGCTTACGAGACGGATGCTCTGCCAGTTGGAGCTACATCGCCGTGTGGGAAGTGGACGGGGCGGGCCGCGGTTGGTCGGCCTATCGCTCCACGGTCGCGCGCGCCCACGCCCGCGCGCGATGAGCCGCGCCCCGAAGAATGGCCGGTGAAGGAATCGAACCTTCGACATCCTGTTTGTAAGACAGGCGCTCTAGCCTGGCTGAGCTAACCGGCCCTGAGGATTGATGGAGGCAGTTGGAGTCGAACCAACCTCTTCGGTGCTTCAGACCGACGCTTGCCCACGTCAGCTATGCCTCCGTGCGTTGACTGCATTCGAGTGTGAAGGAGGTGGGACGGCCGTCCGGCCCACCTCCATCTTCAGGCCGACTCGCGCCGCTCTTGCTTGAGCGGCACGCCCTCGACATAGAGGTACTTGCGCCACGCGGGGCGCGACTCCGCGTAGTGGCAGAGCAGCAAGTGTTCGAGGCCGATGCCGAGCGGCTTCTGCGTTGTGAGCAGGGGCATCCGCGCCTCCTCAGGCGTGCGGCTGCCCTTGCGTGTGTTGCACGAGACGCAGGCCGTGGCGAGGTTCTCGGGCGTCGAGCGCCCCTCGCGCGAGCGGGGCGTGATGTGATCGAGCGTCAGCTCCGAGGCGCCGCGCTTCTGCCCGCAGTACTGGCAGCGGAAGCGGTCGCGGACGAAGATGCGCAGGCGCTTCATGCCCGCCGTCTGGCGGCGGCGTCGGACGTTGACGTAGCGGCGCAGGCGCATCACGCTCGGCACGCGGAACTCCGCGCGCGGCGAACGCAGCACGCGCTCGCCGTCGAACTCCTCGACCGTGACGACGCCCCGGATGACCAGGCACATCGCTCGCGCCACCCCGACCGTGCCGAGCGGCTCGTACGAGAAGTTCAGAAGCAGAACACGGCCGTTCAGAGTGCTCATCCCGGCAGACCTCCTTTCAAATAGTTTTCGGAAAAGGGAAGTGCGGGCGGTGTGAGGGGCCGCGCGGGGTGCACGACCCGCCCGCAGTCTGTGAAGGCCGTCAGTCGAGGAAGACGACGTGGCGCGCGAACGGGGCCTCATGCTCCGTGTTCATCGCCACGCGGTGCCAGACATCGAGCACGACGGTCTTGTGATCCTTGTGCCACACGCGGCCGCGCGCGTAGAACGCGGGGTCGCGCACCATCTGCCGCCAGCCCCAGCGCTCCGCCCCCGGGTTCGCGCCGAGCACACGCCGGTATTGCGCGTGCGTCAGCCCGTTCGGGTAGCGCGTGCAGACCATGACCGACTCGCCGCCCGAGCGGTAGGCGAACTGGCACGTGTGCGGCTTGCTGCCCGCGCCCCGGCTCACGGGCTCGTTGCGGAGCATGAGCTGTTCGGGGACGACGAGGTCGGGCTGCGGGATGAAGAACCATTCGCCCTGACGGACGAACGCCTCGTTGCGACGGCGGAAGCGGTTCTTCTGCCGGCGGAGTCCGGTTCGCACCGCCGCGCGCACGGCCGCCGGTTGGAGCGACTCCATCGCCGTCAGGACGCCCGAGACGGACGCGCCCGGCACGGCGCAGACAAACCAGTGGCGCTCGTCGTGGCCGCAGAGGTACTTCTCCTTCTGACCTGCGCGACGGCCGAGCAGGAGCAGATGACGCATGTCGGGACGCAGGTCAACGACCTCGTAGTCAACGCCCTCCTGGCGCGCGAGTGTGATGTCGAAGAACTCGCCCCTGTCATCTGTCCTGATGTCGATGCCCACGCGATGCGGCCGCCAGCGCGGCCCGCCGGCAGCATCTGTGAAACTTAAGCGCGCGCCCATGAGCGCGAACTTGTTGACCAACAATCCGGTGTCCATAAACCTTTCTTTCTACCTACGCCCCGGGCGGGGCTTCACTCGATGCGGACGCGGACTTTAGCCTCCCGTACGGGCCGAACCCTTCCGGTAGAGCAAGACGGCCGCGTCCTCCCCGCGCCGCCCGAAGGCGCGCAGGAAGACTCTCGCGACGTAGAACAGCCTGAGCCGGTACATGCGGCGGCCTCCTTTCTCGTGTGTGTTCGGGTTGAAGTCTTGACGAGCCCGCGGCGGGTCGCCGTCCGAAGAGCGCACGGTCGGACTCGAACCGACGTTTACGGTTTTGCAGACCGTCGCCTTAAACCGACTTGGCTACGTGCGCATGGGTCGAAGTGTGTGAAGTGGGAGAAGGGACTCGAACCCTCAACGCGAGTCAGGCAAACTCGCATGTTGCCAGTTACAAACACTCCCACAAACATTTCGGAAGGACGATGCGGGAAGAGGGAGTCGAACCCTCATCGCAAGTTTGGAAGACTCGCATGTTGGCCGTTACAACACTCCCGCGGAAAATCTGAAAGGGCGGTGCAGGAATCGAAGAGGTGTATAAGGAATGGTACTCCCGGTAGGATTCTAACCCACAACCTGCACGTTCGAAGCGTGCCGCTTTATACTTTAAGCTACGGGAGCATGATTTCTCCGCCAAGTACGCTCTTTATGACAGTTTGAGCAAACAACATCACACTTATCAATCTCTTGTAGGATCGCACTAATCCCCAAGGTGGCCATTCGCGCTAAGTGTTCTCGCTTCTTCCCTCTGACGTGATCGAACTCCATCACATAGAATGGATATTCAACATGACAGTCAGCACATGGCAATGACTTAGCGGTACGGATGATATCGATGTGCTTTAACCTCCGCCTCTCATTCCGTTCCAGATATCGGGATTTATTGGCAAAGTAATGCTGGCGGCTAAACTCTCTTTGACAATAGCGGCAATACTTAAAACGAACTCCTCTTGTTTTATTCCGCCAGTTGAACTCATCCTCTCGCCTTAGCTTTTCACACACGGAGCACTTGTATCTCATAGAGAGATTATAGATAAAAATATTTCGATATCGACGTTTGTTCGAAGCGGCCCGCTTTTTTGTTCCGTTAAGCTAACCGCCCGTGTGGAAAGGGAAGTGAACGGCGGGATTTGAACCCGCGTCCCCGGCGTGGCGGGCCGGTGCTCTGGTCCGGGCTGAGCTACGTCCACGTGTTAGAGAAGTCGGAGTGGTGAGAATCGAACTCACGTCGTCTCGGTCCCAAGCCGAGTGCCTTTGTGTCCCCTAGGCTACACTCCGAAAGTTGATGCGCCGCGCGGGACTCGAACCCGCAACCCCCCGCTTAAGAGGCGGGTGCTCGTGCCTGTTGAGCTTCCGGCGCAGTCGTTGCAAGCGGAGACGGGATTGACGAGACTCGAACTCGCACCTTCCTGATCGACAATCAGGCGCACAGCCTTTGTGCTTCAATCCCCAATCTTTAAAACTTGAGAGTTAGTTGAGGGCGGCGGCCCCGCCCTCATTTCACACGGATACCTCCGATGGTTAACTTGAAAGTTTGGCAGGGCGTGCGGGATTCGAACCCGCGCGTGCGCGATAGAGAGTCGCGTGCCTTAGTCCGGACTTGGCTAACGCCCCGTGTGATGTGAAAGGTCGGCCGGCGGGACTCGAACCCGCAACGTACTGCATTCACAGTGCAGCGCTCTGCCCGTTGAGCTACGGCCAACGCGAGAAGGTCTCTACAGGGGTGGCGGGGCTCGAACCCGCAAAGCCTCTGTGGGCGACTGTTTGAAGGACAGCCCGCTTTAACCGTTTGCATACACCCCCAGGTGCGGGAAAGTTTGGCAGGGGCGGCCCGAATCGAACAGGCATGTGTCCCGACGAAGGGAACGGCAGGGTTGGAGCCTGCTGCATTGCCTTTATGCTACGCCCCTTTGAAAGTACGCGCGGAGAGACTCGAACTCTCAACCCGCGGGGTTTAAGCCCGCCGCCTCTGCCTGTTTGGGCTACGCGCGCCTGTTGGTGCGCGCGGCGGGAGTCGAACCCGCACCGAGACTCTTTTTGAGAGAGCCACCTCTGCCGTTTGGGTCACGCGCGCACAGAGTTTTCAAAACGAATACGGGAGGAGGGATTCGAACCCTCATAAACCGCCGTCTGAGGACGGTGCGTCAGCCATTTGCGCCACTCCCGCGTGCGATGCTGGAGGAGGGATTTGAACCCTCAACGGGCTTAACCTGCCCACGGCGCTCTCGACGCCGCGCGTTTGCCATTTACGCCACACCAGCGAAACTTTCGGACGACTCCGGGGGAAGGAGTCGAACCCCCATGACCTGTTCCAAAGACAGGCGTCCTCCCTTTAGACGACCCCGGAAGAAAATGAACCCGGCACGACTCGAACGTGCGGCCTCAGGCTCCGCAAGCCTGCGCTCTAATCCTTCTGAGCTACGGGTTCAAAATTGAAGGCGGAGGCGGTGCGACTCGAACGCACAGGGGCGCCCGACGCGCCCGGCGGCTTAGCACGCCGCTGCACTACCTTTTGTGCGGCGCCTCCGAAGTACATTTGGCGGAAGGTGCGGGAGTCGAACCCACAGAAGCTTTCGCTCCGACAGTTTTCGGGACTGCTCGGCCTGCCCGTGCCCAACCTTCCAGAGATGCATCAGGAGGGACTCGAACCCCCTTGCTCTTGAAGAGCGACAGCTTTACAGGCTGCTGCCTGACCGATTCGGCGTCTGATGCGCGTTTCCTAATCTACATTGCGACGAAGAAAAACTGATGAAGGCGGGGAGCGGGAAACTCCCCGCCTTCATCCCTCAAGGTAATTCGGTTGTCAAACAGCAAAATAAAAGGAGCGGGCCTTTGGGCTTCCCTAGAGGAAGCAGGCCCGCTCCACGCAAGTCTCTACGAACTTTTTCGAGATTTGGGGAGCGGGAGGCCGCCCCCCGCTGAATCAATTCTGTAACTGCCGGCGATCTTTGCGCGCCCAACCTTCGGGTCGAAGAGCTTGGCGCTGAATGAGTCCGCCGTGATTAAAGGCCGATTGGCTCGGGCAGACGACTCGCGACATGCCCGCGCCCCGATACGTGGCGGACGTTAGGCCGGCGGCCGTCCTGGCGGTCGCCATCGCGCGTCTGTCTATGTTCGAGTTCGTCGTCATCTGAAGTCTCACTTCTCCTCTAAAGGTCGGCCCGTGGTGCGGGCGACGATGTGAATATACGCAGACTACTTTGCGCTGTCAAGCACTTTTTTAAAAATCTTTTCGGACGGCTGCAAGACGGAAGTCATCGCGGTTGTGCCGGCGCGGGCGCCGAGGTCATACTGTCTTCGCATGAGGCCAGCCATCGTCGCCATCGGAGGCTTCAACTCGAACTCGGGCAAGACGACGCTCGTGTGTGAGCTGCTGCGCGCGCTTCAAGGGTGGGAGGCCCTGAAGATGACGCGCGGCCACTACCGCTCCTGCGGCCGCGACCCGCACACCTGCTGCGTCGCACACCTGCTCGGTGCAGAGCCGGTCGTCCGTTCGGGCCGCGCAGAGACCTACGCACAGGGCAAGGACACCGGGCGCTTCTGGGATGCCGGCGCGTCGGAAGTCCACTGGGCGGTCGTCACCGACGCACAGGTCGAGGCTGGCTTCCGCGCGGCCCTCGCGCGCGTGAAGGCGCCGGGAGTCATCGTCGAGGGCAACAGCTTCCTTTCTTCCTCCGAGGCGGACTTCACCGTGCTCGTCGCGCGCCCGGACGTTCTGAAGATCAAGCCCACCGCGCGGCGCGTGCTGCACGTAGCGTCCGCCCTCTACCTTTCAGACGCGGGGCAGGGCATCGACCCCGAGGCTCGCGCGCGCTTCGAGCATTGGTGGCGTGACGCGGGGCTGGAAGAGGCGGCCCCGCGGCTTCCCGTCTACACGCGCGAGAGCCTCTCGGAGTTGACGGCGCGGGTCGTCGGCGCGTCCACGCGATAAACTTTCGAACGGAGGTTGCGGTCAGAGGAAGTGGAAGGGAGAATCTTTCAACTCAACGTCTCGGACGGCGGCGTGCCGAAGCTCGCCGTCCGCGAGGCCATGCTCACGCCGGAGGGTCTGGAAGGAGACCGCCAGCGCGACCTGCGCTACCACGGCGGCCCGGCGCGCGCCCTGTGCCTCTTCGCGCTCGAACGCGTTCTGGAGCTACAGGCCGAGGGGCACCCTATCTTCCCCGGCTCGACGGGCGAGAATTTGACTGTCGTCGGCCTCGACTGGTCGGGGCTGGCCCCCGGCGCGCGGCTCGGGCTCGGCGGAGAGGCGGTTGTAGAAGTCACGAGCTACACCGCGCCCTGCAAGAACATCGCCGCCTCCTTCGCGCGCGGCGACTTCAAACGCATCTCGCACAAAGTCCACCCGGGCCACTCACGCCTCTACGCGCGCGTGCTGCGCCCCGGCCGCCTCTTCGTCGGCCAGCCGGTCACGCTGCTCGATTAATCTGTAGTGGTAAAAAAAGAAAAGGCGCCGGGGGCCCCCACCCCCGACGCCTACGGCCACTCGCGTGGCCTGCCCCAAAGTTTCACTCGTTCTCAGAAGGAACGCCCGTTAGGTGAGTTGGATATTACCCTCCGCGCCGGAGCCTTTGGTTGCAGTTTGATTGCGAGGCGGAGACGTTTCTCGTGTGGTCAAAAAAAGAGGGCGATGCGGCCGAAGTCGCATCGCCCTCTCTCTTTGAAAAGTAACTGACGGGCCGTGAGGGATTCGAACCCCCGACACCTAGTTCCGAAGACTAGTGCTCTATCCAGACTGAGCTAACGGCCCATACCGCTTTTGATACCTATATGTGCCAAGTCGCTGGGCCGTCTTACGTCGATGGCAGTTTGCACAGCGAACTTCGCATTTCTCAATCTCTTTCAGTAGCGATTCCCACGATAACATTAACCAACCCATTGCCGAAACGTTGTAGGACTTTACCCCACGCACGTGGTCGAATTCTAAGACAACCGGGTCATTTTCATCGCAATCGACACAAGGGTGATTCTCTAAGTAGTCGTAGATTTTTTCATTAATGTCACTTATTGAACTCATCACGCCGGACGCGCGCCTTCTTCACATAATATCTAACGTTAGCCGAGTAGTGAGCTTTAGCATGTACACGGCCACAGTCCAGACAGTAAGAATGTCGAGTCCCCTTTAGCTTATTGCGAAAAGGAAACTCCCTGAGGAACTTCACCACCTTACATTTTGAACATGAGCGTTTCCCAGTCATGTCTTCAAACATTAAGCTACGGGTGCGTGCAGGCGGCGCGGCGATGCGAGGATAGCACAGGCGCGCCGGGGTGTTTAGTGTGACGGCTGCGCGGGTGTGGCGGCGCCCGCCGGGGCCGTCGTCGTGCGGCCGTGGAACTCGCGGCGGACGTAGCGGACGAGGTTGTTGATGCGCTGTTCGTCGAGGCGCTTGCCGAAGGCTGGCATGTCGTCACCGCCCTCGCGGATCTGCTTGGCGAGGTGTGCGTCTGGGTCCTTCAGCCCGTGCTCGCGCAGGCTCTCGACCTTGATCTTCTCGCCCTCGTCCAGTTCGACGGTGCCGCCGGTGCCGTCGGCCTTGTGGCACTTGATGCAGAACTGCGAGTAGTCGGCGGCGGCCGAGGCCAGTTCGTCGGGCGTCGCGGCCGGGGCGGGCGTCGAAGTGTTTGCAGGGGCCGTGGCCGAGGGGCGCGCGCCCGTGTTGGTGTTCTGCGCGGTCTGCGTGCTGTTGCAGGCGGCGGCGAAGGGGAGGGCGGCGAAGGCTGCGAGGACGATCTTATGAAGTTTCATGCGCTCGAAGACTGCGGTTCAGAGACCGTTCAGGTTGTCCGTCATGTTTGAAGAGCGGGGCGAGTATAACGTAAGGCCGCAGGAGTTTGAAGGAGCATTCAAGCGGACTTGAAAAACAGAGCGGCGCGGGTGCGCGGCGGTTTGCAATCCTGCGCGGCGCAAAGCACAATACGACTCGCCCGGCAGGTACTCACTCTCCTCCGATTGCGACGCGCGCGCGCGTAGAGATGAGGCAGCCCTTCAACCCCTTAAATGACATCTTGAGGAAGTAAGACCATGAGCACGGAAGAGCAGGCCGGTGCGGGACGCCATACGTTGCGGCTGGCCGATAAGGCCGAGCGCGGGGCGGAGCAGACCGAACAGCCCGAGAAGGCCAAGATCGCCCGGCAGTTCGTCACCTTCACCTTCTACAAGACGCGCCCCGAGTGGCGCATGCTCGACGCGCAGGCCAAGCTCGACGCCAGGCGCGAGTTCGTCGAGGTCTTCGAGTCCTACCGCCGCGAGCTTCTGATGCACTGCTACTCCATCGCCGGCCTGCGCTCAAACGTGGACTTCATGCTCTGGCGCATCGGCTACTCGCTCGACCCGTTTCAGGAGATGTCCGCGCGTCTGAACGGAACCGGCTTAGGGCGCTACCTCGACGTGACACAGTCGTTCCTCTCGATGACCAAGCGCTCGATGTACATCGATAAGGACAACCCGGAGCACGTCGAAGACCGGCTCCACATCGTGCCGGGTCAGTCGAAATATCTCTTCGTCTACCCGTTCGTGAAGACGCGCGAGTGGTACGGGCTCCCCGTCGAGCAGCGGCAGGAGATGATGGACGAGCACATCCGCGTCGGCTCGAAGTATCGCTCGGTCAAGCTGCACACGACCTACTCCTTCGGCCTCGACGACCAGGAGTTCGTCGTCGCGTTCGAGACCGACCAGCCGTCTGACTTCCTCGACCTCGTGCAGGAGCTGCGCGAGTCGAAGGCGAGCCGCTACACGCTGCGCGACACGCCGATGTACACCTGCCGCCAGCTCCAGCTCGCCGAATGTCTGGACGAACTCGGGTGAGTCCTGCATCAAGAACGAAGGGGAAGGGGAGCCGACGCGCTCCCCTTTCTGTTTCTTACCTCTAATCTGAAATTTGAAATTACGAATTTGAAATTCTATTTATCCTCCTGCGATTATCGACGCATGCTGCACAGCAGAATTACTAAGCTCCTTCTCGCGTCGTTCACAGCTTTCGTCACCATCCTTTCCGCGTTGAATGCCCGCGCTTTTGCGCAGGGAGATTCGCAGCCGAGCCAGACGCGTCGCTTTGAGTATCTCTGGTACGAGGCCGAGAACATGGGCGGGCTCTCGCTGGACGCGCGCAACGAGCCGCGACTCAACCCCGTGTGGCAGAATTTTTCGCGCGAGAAGGTGCCGGGGTGGGGTATCAACGGGCCGGGCGTCTCGGCCGAGTGGTCGCAGGGCGGCGAGAGCGAGTGGAACTCGGTCGCGGCCTCGCCCGACGAGACGCGCGCGACGCTCTTTCAGGATGTCGAAATCCCGCGCGACGGCGAGTACCGCGTCTGGGCGCGCTACGCCGACTGGGCGCGTAAGGACGAGAGCTTCACCGTCCGGCTCACGCAGCAGGGACGCGAGGTCTTCCGTCAGGAGTTCGGCGCGCGCGACCACATCGACCCACACGACGAGGTGAGCATGTACTGGGGCTGGGCCTTCGCATGGGACGGCTCGCCCGCGACCGCTTTGAAGAAAGGCCCCGCGCGTCTCTCGATAGAGATCGAGAAGGCGGCCGGCGCGCACCGGCAGGTCGATTGCGTCGTCGTCACAGACGACCTCGTCTTTCAACCTGAAGGCCGACGCAAGCCGCCCTTCCACGCGCAGAGGGTTCTGAGCGAATGGGCTTTGAAGCGGCCGAGCCTCACGCCGCTGCTCGACAAGCCGACGACCTTAGGCGAGGCGCCCGCGCTCTGGCGCAGGCCCGCGCTCGCGGGGCGCGACTTCCTCATGCCCTGGAACATCTCGGAGGCGTTCTGGGAGATGTATGAGAAGCCGCCCGCCGAGCGCCCGCTCTACCCCTTCAGTACGGAGCTGCCCGACGCCTTCGTCGAGAAGTACAAGGGCGCGCGCGATGTACCCATCTTTAACTCGCCGCTCGTCGTGCCCGTCCTCCACATCAACCACATCGCCAAACACCTCGCGGAGGGGAGCGCCTTCCTCAAGTTCCTCCGCGAGACGCGCGCGCCCTTCGCCATCAACATCAACTACGGCTACGCCAACTTCAACGAGGCGCAGGGCGCGGCGGCGCTCGGTCTTCTCGACGGCGAGCTGCGCGGCCAGTTCCTCGGGTGGATTTCGGGCGAGAGCATCGGGCACGTCTACCACCCGATGGCCGAGCGCCTCACGCTCACGCCGGACATGTCCCGCCGCGCGATGCTCGAAGCCTACCGCGCGGGCTACACGCGCGCGCTCGAAGAGAAGTGGGCCGGCACGTTCCATGCGGCGGCCGGCGCGCAGTGGGACAGACTCATCCCGGCGCAGGCCACCTCGACCACGGCCTTCGCGCACGCGCTCTTCAACTGGGGCGTGCGCACGCTGGGGATAGAGACCGCCGCGGTGCAGCCCGTCACGGCCATGCGCGTCGCCTTCGTCCGCGGCGCTGCGCGCCAGTACGGCGGCAACTTCCTCTACTACCACGCGCCCAACTTTGGCGATACCGCCGCGACCTTTACCAAGCAGCAGAACTTCGCCGGCCCCGACCAGTTCTACCACTCGCGCTACGGCCCTTCGATGGGGCCTTCGCTCTCGTGGTACAGGAAGAATTACTACCTCTACTACATGTCGGGCGCATCGGCGATCTACCTTGAGCAGGGCTTCGACCAGTTCTTTAAGCCCGGCCCCGGCGAGCATCCGTTCCAGCTCAACCCGCTCGGGCGCATCACCGAAGAGTTCGTCCGCTTCGCACAGGAGCACGCCGACCGTGGCACGCCCTACACCCCTGTCGCCGTCCTGCTCGACCCCGCGCACGGCTGGGACATGACCGACTACCCGCAGCTCCCGCTCGGCGTCTCGCCCGTCAATCGCTCTGACCGCGCGCTGCGCGAGCTGTTCCTCGCCGCATACCACCCCGCGGCCCTCGACGAGGGTGAGCCCGCGACGGCCGACCGTCAGGCGTTCACTAACTCCATCTTCGGCGACATCTTCGACGTGCTCGTCGCCGACGAGAAGAAGGCCGCCGCGTTTGACGCATACCGCGCGCTCGTCGTCGGCGGGCGCGTCGAGTGGACGCCCGCGTGGGGCGCACGCCTGAAGGCATACGCCGAGAAGGGCGGAACAGTCGTCCTCAACGCCGCGCAGGTGAAGGGACTTCCCGCGGAGTTGTTCGGCGTCCGTATGATGGGCGCGACGGCCGAGGCCGACGACGCTTCCTGCCTCGCGCCTAATGAAATGAAGACCGACCTGACGGGGCAGGTCTACCGCTACGAGCGTGTCGAGCCGCGCGGCGCCGAGGTGCTTTTGAAGACGCCTTCCGGTGACCCGCTCGTCACGGTCAACCGCGTCGGCCGCGGCCGCGTCGTCTACTGCGCCGTGCCCGACCTTTTGGGTCTGGATGAGAGGCTCGTGCCCACGGCCGCGCACCTGCTCGCGCACCTCGCGTCGGACGCGACGCCCGTCCGCGTGCGCGGCGAGGTCGAGTATCTCGTCAACCGCAACGCGCGCGGCTGGGTCGTCACGCTCATCAACAACCGCGGCGTCTACAAGCCGCAGCAGGGGATGGCGCAGGTCAACCGCGCGGAGTCGGCCGAGGTCACACTCGAAGAGAATGGCACTTCGTTTAAAAGCGCGAGCGAATGGACGACGAACGCGGAGCTGAAGGTTTCGGGCGGCGCCCTCACCCTCAACGTCCCGCCCGGCGGCGTCCGCATCGTCGAGCTTCTGCCGCGTTAGCCGATTGCATTCGGGCGAAAACTTCTTTTAGGATAGCCCGTCCAACGGGCGGCAACGACGGCGAGGCAAGGGGGAGGCGTATGAAGGTCGCGAGGCATTACCTCGTCAGCGGCGAGGTGCAGGGCGTGGGGTTTCGCTTCTTCGCGCAGCGCGTCGCCGCACGCCACCAGGTCGTCGGCTACGTCCGCAATCTCGCGGACGGCCGCGTCGAAGTCTTCGCCGAGGGCACGCCCGAGGGCGTCGAGGGCTTCAAACACGACCTCGCCGCCGGCCCCCAACATTCCCGCGTCGAGCAGGTCGAAGAACTTTCCGTCGAACCGACCGGGCGCTATCCGACTTTCAGGATCGAAAGGTGACGAAGAAGGGGAGTCAGGAGTCAGAATCAGTACCGACCTATTCTGACCCATGACTCCTGACTCCCTCCCCAAAACCATGGATCAACTCAAATCACTCATCCGCGAGGTGCCGGACTTCCCGAAGCCGGGCATCAACTTCTACGACATCACGACGCTCTTGAAGCACCCCGACGGCTTCCGTCAGGTCATCGACGCGCTCTCCTCCGAGTTCAAAGGGCAGCAGGTCGATACGGTTATCGGCATCGAGGCGCGCGGCTTCATCTTCGCCCCGGCGATGGCCTACCAGCTTGGCGCCGGCTTCGTCCCCGCGCGCAAGCCCGGCAAGCTGCCCTCGGAGTGCGCCACCGTCTCCTATGATCTGGAGTACGGTCAGGACGCGCTCCAGATGCACCGCGACGCCGTCGGCGCGGGCCACCGCGTCGTCATCGCCGATGACCTGCTCGCGACCGGCGGTACGGCCTCGGCCGTCGTCCGCCTCGTCGAACAGCTCGGCGGCACCGTGGTCGGCCTCGCCTTCGTCGTCGAACTCGAATTCCTCCCCGGCCGCGAAAAGCTCCACGGCTACGACGTGCGCTCGCTCCTCAAGTACCAGTCCTGAACGGCAAACTGGACGCTGCCGGAGTTCATCTGTTACCTTCTCCGGCAGTCCGCTCCCGTAGCTCAGTGGATAGAGCACTCGCCTCCTAAGCGAGGGGTCGCAAGTTCAAGTCTTGCCGGGAGCATCAACAATTGAACCGAAGATGGAGGGTTTAGGCAATGACTACGACTACCATCCTGATTATCATCCTGCTCCTTCTGCTCATCGGTGCCGCCCCGTCATGGCCTTACAGCCGCAGTTGGGGATACTACCCAAGCGGGGGACTTGGCCTCGTCCTACTCATAGTCATTATCCTCCTGTTGCTCAAGGTCATCTGAAGGCCAGACAGCAGCACTCCCCTCGCGCGTGCGCTTCATTTCGCCTTCGCGGGCGAGAGTAAGTCATACTCCGTCTTTCTCCCGCTTACTTCACCTGACCGCCTTTCCCTGTCTACCTGTCGGGCTACGTGTTGAGAAAATAAATCTTGTCTCGGTTCGGGCTTCCGTGTATCATCCCGACGGTTGGACATTCTTTCGTGGGTGAAACAAAAATGCTCTCTTACGCAAACGTCGAATCCGTCATGTGCCCCGACCGCACGACGCGTTGCGCGCGTCCGCTGTTTATGACAACCGTCTCGGCGGGCTTCCCCAGTCCGGCCGAGGGTTACATCGAGGGGCGGCTCGACCTCAACCGTTACCTCATCAAACACCCGACGGCGACCTTCTACGTGAGGGTCTCGGGCGACTCGATGTCGGGCGCGGGGATTAACCCCGGCACGATCCTCGTCGTCGACCGCAAGGTTGATGCGGAGGACGGCGACATCGTCATCGCGCGCATCAACGATGAACTGTGCGTCAAGCGCCTGCGCGTCCGCCACGGCCGCATCTGGCTCATGCCCGAGAATGACCGCTTCCAACCCATCGAAGTCATCGAGACGATGGACTTCGAAGTCTGGGGCCGCGTCATGCACGCCATTCGGTCTTACTAAAAGAGAGTAGGCAGCCGTTGGGAGGATATCCGTCAACGTCCGCAACGCGGGGCGACTGCCTACTGCCTACTGCTTCTTCTGAGTCGCACGACTTCGTCGAGGATGCGGTGTGCGGCGTCGAGTTTGGACATGAGCGGGAGCGTGGAGGGCTGTTCGCGGTCGCGCGTGAGGAGCGTGACGACGTTCGTGTCTGTGTCGAAGCCGGCGCCATCCTGTGTGAGGTCGTTGGCGACGACGGCGTCGAGGTTCTTGCGCGTGAGCTTGTCGCGTGCGTTCTCGACGACGCGCTCGGTCTCGGCGGCGAAGCCGATGACGAGCAGGCCATCGCGGCGGGTGCGGGAGACTTCGGCGAGGATGTCGGGCGTGGGTTCGAGCGTGAGTGTGAGTACCGACCCTGTCTTCTTCATCTTCTGCGCGTCGCGCGCGGCCGGGCGGTAGTCGGCGACCGCCGCTGCGGCGATGAAGACGGTGGAGCCCGCGACCTCGCGCATGACCGCTTCGCGCATCTCCTCGGCCGAGAATGCTCGCACGGTGCGCGCGCCCGCGGGTGGCCGCGCCGTCGTCGCGCCGGCCACGACCGTCACCTCCGCCCCGCGCGCGAGCGCCGCCTCGGCCACGGCGAAGCCCATCCGGCCAGAGGAGTGGTTGGAGATGAAGCGCACAGGGTCCAACTCCTCGCGCGTCGCGCCCGCGGTGATGAGCACACGCTCGCCCGCAAGGTCTCTCAGACGCCCCGCAGACTCCCTTAACATCCCGAGCGCCGCTTCGACAATCCGCTCCGGCTCCGAGAGCCGGCCGGGGCCGATTGTGCCGCAGGCCATCTCGCCCGCGTCGGGCTCGACGATGCGCACGCCGTCGGCGCGCAGCCGCGCGAGGTTGCGCTGCGTCGCCGGGTGCAGGAGCATCGTTGTGTTCATCGCGGGTGCGACCAGCACCGGCGCGTTCGAGGCGAGATAGGTCGAAGTCAGAAAGTCGTCGGCCACACCGTTTGCGAACTTGGCTAGAAGGTTGGCCGTGGCCGGCGCAACGACGAACAGTTCGACCGACTGCGAGAAGGTGATGTGCGCGATGGGGTCGGGGTTGTCGGGCGCGTAGTCGTCCACGACGACGTGTGCGCCGGAGAGCGCGCGGAAGGTGAGCGGAGTGACAAACTCGCAGGCGCGCTTCGTCATCCCGACGCGTACCTCGCAGCCCGCGCGCTGGAGGCCGCGCAAGACCTCGACGGCCTTGTACGCGGCGATGCCGCCGGACACGCCCAGTGCCACGCGCCTGCCCGCGAACCCCGCACCGCCCGTCGTTCCCGAATTGTTTGAAGCTTCGGAAGGCATAATAGAGACTTTACCGTGTGGCCCGAATGTAGCACCGCCCGTCCGACGCGCGCAACGGACACCTCCGCGCGTGCGTCCTTGCCGCGCGGTGTCGCGTGAAGTTGTGATAAGATTCGGCCGTCCCGAACCCCTTTGAACACGGAACAGACTTTGGACTCCGCACGGGGTTCTGCGTATGAGAGCGATGAGAAGAATGACGCGCACGCTCGGGCTGTTGGCAGTATGCCTGTTGAGCCTCTCCGCCGTCGCGTCCGCGCAGACGCGGCGGGGAGCGCGCGCCGAAAGTGAGGAGTTCGGGCCGAACGTCCGCGCGTACCTCGGCTACCTGCGCAACGAGCAGGAGGTCGTGGATGACCGCGTGAGCCGGCGCGAGATAGACCGACGCTATTACATCCGCAACTCGAACCGCATACAGGCGTTGCGCCAGATGGCGCTCCGCATCGCGCGCGAGAGCCGCAACGACTACCTGCCCGAGCTGGAGGCCGTCTCGCAGGATGAGTTCGGGCAGTTCTTCGAGGCGCCGCCGAAGCCCTCCGAGATGCAGGAGGGCGGCCTGCTCGAATACAAGTTCAGATACCTCGGGACGGTTCTGTCGAGGGGAGAGAAGTTCTACCTCTTCGCGCGACTAGACCCGTACGAGCAGGTCGAGCTGATGAAGAAGAGCGAGACGACACGGCCGCCCGCGGCCAACGCCGCCACGCCGCCCGCGGCTGGCACGGACGCGGCTGTCCGCCCGCGCCGCGCCGGCACGCCTTCAAACGCAACCCCGCCCCACCCGTAAACGATGCGCCAGAACTCTTTCTTCGACGTGGAGGCTGAGCCGGGTGGGCGCGACGCCGCGCGCCTCGTCCTCTACGCCCTCGGCGAGTTTCAGGAGCGCGGGAAAGTCCTGGCCGGGCGCGACCTTCCCTTCGACCGACTCCGTGGCGCCTTCCGCCGCGCGGCCGAAGCCTTCGGAGAGCCGGAACTGGATGAAGAAGCGACGGCGGCTGCACTCACCGCGCTCGGTGCCAACGTCCGGCGCGTCCCGACCTTCGTCGCCAAACATCCCTTCCGCATCGTCGTCCCCGAGCCTCTGGCCGAAAAGGCTCGCCGCTTCTTTCTCGAAACGAAAAAGAGAGACTAAAGCCTGCGCCGCGGGACGAATGCGGTTTACGCACGCGCCGCCCTCTGTTAACATACTCACTCGATTTCCCGTTCACAGACTTCCACCCACAGAGACAAAGCGGGACGGAGCGTGAGTCGCAAAAGAGGCGGCGGCGAGAGCCGCAGGAAATTTCTGGGAGGCGTGGGCGCCGCGGCGCTCGTCGCCTCCGCGTCTGCGAAGGGACTCGGCGCGCAGAAGCAGGGCGAGCTGTCTCCCTTCGGCTTCGTCATCCACGGCGGCGCCGGCACCATCGAGCGCGACAAGATGACGCCCGAGCGCGAGCGCGCGTACCGCGAAAAGCTGTCCGAGGCGCTGCTGGCCGGCTACGAGGTTTTGAAGAAGGGCGGCGGCTCGCTCGACGCCGTCGTTGCCGCGATCACCTTGTTGGAGGACTCGCCGCTCTTTAACGCAGGCAAGGGCGCGGTCTTCACCAACGCCGGGACGAACGAGCTTGACACCTCCATCATGGACGGCCGGACGCTCAAGGCCGGCGCGGCGGCGGGCCTGAAGCGAGTGAAGAACCCGATCCTGCTCGCGCGACTCGTGATGGAGCAGTCGCCACACGTCATGATGACGGGCGAGGGCGCCGAGGCTTTCGCCGCGCAGAAGGGCGTGGAGCTGGTCGATCCCAAATATTTCTACACGGAGGAACGCTGGCAACAGCTTCAGCGTGTAAAGGAGGCGGAGAAGAGTCCGCCGCCGAAGCAGTCGAAGCTTGAGAAGGGCTCGCAGCCCTTCGAAGAGCACAAGTTCGGGACGGTCGGAGCGGTCGCGCTCGACCGCGCGGGGAACCTCGGGGCCGGGACTTCGACCGGCGGGATGACCAACAAGAGGTTCGGCAGGGTCGGCGACTCGCCTATTATCGGCGCCGGAACTTACGCTGACAACGAGACTTGCGGGGTTTCCTGTACCGGAGACGGCGAATATTTCATCCGCGCTTCGGTCGCGCACGAAGTCTCTTCGAGGATGCGTTACGCCGGAGAGTCGGTCCAACTCGCGGCAGCCGCAGCTCTCGAAAAGGCACGGAAACTGGGCGGCACGGGCGGCCTGATCGCCCTCGACCGGCGCGGGAATTTCGCGATGCCCTTCAACACTTCCGGCATGTACCGCGGCGTGGTCGGGGCGGACGGGCGGCCGGGAGTCTCGATCTACAAAGACTAGCCCGCGCCGCACGCGCGGACGGTGGCCGAGAAGGGTGCTGGCGGGGCCGAAAATAAGGATTGACAAAATCCGCCCTCTTGCCGCAAATTGTTGAAAAATCGTTGAATTCACGAAGATGTTTATTGACACGCGCGCTCGTTTCGTGTAAAAAAAGCGGGTCTTTTGAGGCCACAGTGGCTCTCAACCTGCTTTTATGAGACACCGCGTGGGTTATTCCCGAGACGGATTGGCGAGAAAAACACTAAAACAAATCGTCTCAGGCGAGTCTTTTGTAGCCTATGAGCCGAAAGACTCGCAGCGCGCTCTCTCAAAAAAATTGACAGTTTCACCTACGGGAGGAGAAGTAATGACTAGCAGAACCTGGCAGCCGTACGCCCATCTCGCTTGCCCTGGCAATTGCCATCCTGTGCACATACTCGATGGTCGGCTTGGCGCAGACGGGGCAGACTGGCCCGACGGGCGACCTTTCGGTCGTCGGTGAAGTTTCCGTCAACGGCACGAGCGCCATCTCGGGCGCTACCGTTTTCTCGGACAGCACGATTACGACCGCGCAGAACTCAAGCGCCGTCGTCAGCCTCGGCAAACTGGGCCGCGTTGAAGTGCTGCCGAACTCAAGCCTCAAGCTGAGCTTCAACGAGACGGGCGTCACCGGCATGCTCGATTCGGGCCGCGTACGCGTCTCGTCCTCGTCGGGCATCTCGGCTATGGTCAACACCAAGGACGGCGCGGCGGTCGCCGACAACAGCCAGACGAACGTCTTCATGGTTGATGTCGAGTGCGGCAACACGGTCGTCTCCACGCAGTCGGGTAAGGTCGAGCTGCGCGCTGGCAACAGCGTGAAGCAGATCGCCGCTGGCGGTCAGGACACGGCCGGCACGGCCACCCCGGGCACCCGCTGCACCCGCTTCCAGCAGCCCGAGATGCGCGGTCTGTCGGGCGGCGCCCTCGCGGCGCTCCTGCTCGCAGCGGGCGGCGCGGTCGCGGCGGCCATCATCGCGGCCACGCAGGACAACGACTTCAACTTCGGCGGCAACCCGATAGTCATCAGCCCCACGCGCTAAACTTCACCCAGGTTTTGCGGCTCAGGGCTCAGGTTGTGCCAAATTAACGCTCGAACCCGGTTCGACCCCACAACTTTGCGGGTCACGCGCATGCAGCGCCGCGTGACCCGCAACCTTTTGTCTGAGATAATCACCCGCTGGTTCATTATCCCACCATCGGAAAGGTCGTTTTAAGCAAGATGCACATAGCAGTAATCGGGACGGGTTACGTCGGGCTCGTGACGGGAACCTGTTTCGCGGAGTTCGGCACGTCCGTGACCTGCGTGGACGTGGACGCCGACAAGATCGAGCGCCTCAAGCGTGGCGAGATGCCCATCTACGAGCCCGGCCTCGACCAGCTCGTTGCCAAGAACACGCAGGCCGGCCGCCTCAATTTCACCACCGACATCAAGGCGGCCGTCGAGCAGTCACTCGTCATCTTCCTCGCGGTGGGGACGCCGCCGCGCGAGGACGGCTCGGCCGACCTTTCATACATCGAAGGTGCGGCGCGGGATATCGCCCGCCACATGAACGGCTACAAGGTCTTCGTGACGAAATCGACGGTGCCGGTCGGCACGGGCGAGCGCCTGCGCCGCCTCATCCGCGAGCACCAGACGGAGTTCGACTTCGGCATTGTCTCGAACCCGGAGTTCCTGCGCGAGGGCGCGGCCATCGACGACTTCATGCGGCCGAACCGGGTGGTCATCGGCTCGCGCGACGAGGCGGCCATCGCCATCATGCGCGACCTCTATCGCCCGCTCTACCTGATCGAAACACCGGTCGTCATCACCTCTCTGGAAGCGGCTGAGCTGACGAAGTACGCGGCCAACGCCTTCCTCGCGACCAAGATTTCCTTCATCAACGAGATCGCCAACCTGTGCGACCAGATCGGCTGCGACGTGCATGACGTGGCGCGCGGCATCGGGATGGACAACCGCATCGGGCGCTACTTCCTGCACCCGGGGCCGGGCTATGGCGGCAGTTGCTTCCCTAAGGACACGACGGCGCTGCTGTCGGTCGCGAAGGAGTACGGCGGCGAGGCGCGCATCGTCGAGGCCGTCGTCGAGGTCAACCGCCTCCAGCGCGAGCGGATGGTCGAGAAGATCGAGAAGCTGGTCGGCGACGTGAAGGGGAAGACGGTCGCCGTGCTCGGGCTCTCGTTCAAGCCCGAGACGGACGACATGCGCGAGGCGCCGTCCGTGGACATCGTCAAGGCTCTGCTGTCGAAGGGCGCGCGCGTGAAGGCGTACGACCCCGTGGCGACCGAGCAGGCGCGGAAGTTCCTGCCCGAGATCGAGTACGCCGAGGATGAGTTCGGCGCGGTCGAGGGCGCGGACGCGCTGGTCTTTATGACTGAGTGGAATCAGTTCCGCGCGCTCGACATGCAGCGGGTCAAGGAGCTGATGCGCGCCCCCAGGGTCGCAGACCTCCGCAACATCTACGAGCCGGAGCGCATGCGCAAACTCGGCTTCGACTACGTCGGCGTCGGAAGGTAAAAAGAGCGTGAACCGTGAACCGTAAACCGTGACAAGTTAAGAACCCGTTCTTCTTGTTACGGTTTGCGGTTCACGGTTCACGCTCTTATCACTTATCATTCAACACTTACTTATGTCTCTCTCCGGAACATATCTGGTCACGGGCGGCGCGGGGTTTGTGGGCTCGCACATCGCGGCGGCGCTGGCGTCATCGGGTGCGCGCGTGCGAGTGCTGGACGACCTCTCGACGGGGCACGCGGAGAACCTTGAGGAGATCGGCGGCAAGGTCGAGTTCGTCCGTGGGGGACTGACCGACTCCGAAGCCCTTGAGCGTGCGTTGCGGGGCGTCGAGGTCGTCTTCCACGAGGCGGCCATCCCTTCGGTGCCGCGTTCGGTCGAAGACCCGGAGGCGACGCACCGTGCGTGCGTCGAGGGGACGTTCGCGCTGCTCGTCGCGGCGCGGAGGGCGGGCGTGCGGCGCGTGGTCTACGCCGCTTCAAGTTCCGCGTACGGCGACCAGCCGACGCTCCCGAAGACTGAGGAGATGCGCCCCGAGCCGCTGAGCCCTTATGCGGCGGCGAAGCTCGTCGGCGAGTACTACTGCCAGGTCTGGTCGCGCGTCTATGGCTTCGAGACGGCCTGCCTGCGCTACTTCAACGTCTTCGGCCCGCGTCAGGACCCAAGCTCCCATTACTCGGGCGTCATCTCGCGCTTCATCTCGGCGCTTGCGTCGGGCGGGCGCCCCGTCATCTACGGCGACGGCGAGCAGTCGCGCGACTTCACATACGTCTCGAACGTCGTGGACGGGAACCTACGTGCAGCCGAGAGCCCGCAGGCCGTCGGGCGCGTCATCAACGTCGCGACTGGGCGACAGACGACTTTGAACGAGTTGCTCGAAAGCTTAAAGAAGTTAACGGGCCGGACGGAGGTCGGGGCCGAGTACCGCGAGCCCCGTCTTGGCGACGTGCGCCACAGCCTCGCCGACATCACGCGCGCGCGCGAGTGGCTCGGCTACGAGCCGCAGGTCGGCCTCGAAGAGGGTCTGCAACACACCCTCGAATGGTGGAAGCAGAGCCGCTACGCCGAGCAATAAACAGTAGCCCGACCGTGAGAGAGGGCTTCAGTCAATCGAAAAAAAGGAGGATGAAAGGCACGCTGCCTCTCATCCTCCTTTTTGGTTACACGCACGCCCTCACGGTCGGGCTACTGCCTACTCGCCTTTGACTAACTTTCTCAAGCTCTCCGTGTAGGGCGGGCGGGCGACGCCGCGGTCGGTGATGATAGCGGCGACGAATTCGCCGGGGGTCACGTCGAAGGCGGGGTTTTCGACCGAGACGCCTTCGGGGGAGAGGCGCTGTTCGCGGATGTGCGTGACCTCGCGGGCATCGCGCTCCTCGATGGGAATGAGGTCGCCGGTGGCGAGCGCGAGGTCGATGGTCGAGATGGGCGCGGCGACGTAGAAGGGGATGTTGTGCTGACGGGCTAAGACGGCCACCATGTAGGTCCCGATCTTGTTGGCCGTGTCGCCGTTGGCGGCGATGCGGTCGGCGCCGACGACGACGCAGTCAATCTTGCCCTGCTTCATCACGTGGCCGGCCATGTTGTCGGTGATGACGGTGACGGGGATGTCGTCTTTCTGAAGCTCCCAGGCCGTGAGGCGCGCGCCCTGTAGGAACGGCCGCGTCTCGTCGGCGATGACGGCGACGCGTTTGCCCGCATCGCGTGCGCCGCGCACGACGCCGAGCGCAGTGCCGTAGTCGCCCGCGGTGGCGAGCGCGCCGGCGTTGCAGTGCGTGAGCACGGTCGAGTTATCTGGAATCAGCTCGCCGCCGAAGCGGCCCAGCGCGCGGTTCGACTCGATGTCCTCGCGGAAGATGAGCTGAGCCTCTTCGATCAAATCCTTCTTAATCTGCTCGGCGTCGGCGCCCGCGGACTTGGAGCGGCGGAAGCGTTCGCGCATGCGCTCGATGGCCCAGAAGAGGTTGACGGCCGTGGGGCGCGTCTTCGACATCACGTCGCAGAAGTAGTCGAAGTCCTGCTCAAGGTCTTCGACCGAGGTGCCGACGGCCTGCATCGTGCCGAGCGCGAGCCCCATCGCGGCCGAGACGCCGATGGCGGGCGCGCCGCGCACGACCATCACTTTGATGGCCTCGGCCACCTCTTCGCAGGAGCGGAAGGTGAGGTACTTCTCCTCGGTCGGCAGAAGGCGCTGGTCGATCATGCGGACGCCCTCGTCCGACCACTCGACGGTCTTAATCATTGGCGGTATGAATCTCCTCGGAAGTTTTGCAAACGTGTAGGCCGTCGGCCGGCCGGTAAAAAAGAAGGGCTATCTTAAGGGAGCGGGCCGGGGCGGGCAACCTCAGAGGCGGAATGACGATAAACGAAGGCGCGGCGGTCGAGACTTATTCTGAGTCTCGACCGCCGCGCCTTCTCAACCGTCGGCTCGCTTAGTGTGTGGCGCGGTCGATGTCGGCCTTCGTCAGGAAACCGCCGATGAGGAAGACGATGCCGAGGAGGATATGGACAAGGTGGTCGGGCGAGGCGAGTTCGAGGCTGCCCGGGAGCGCGGCGAAGAGGCTTGAATCCTGCCCGTGTGCGGGGACGTTGACCGTGTGCGCGCCCGCGTGGCCGAGGAGGAAGCCCGCGACCCCGAGCAGCGCGTAGACGACCCCGAAGACGATGCAGAAGAGGCGCGCCCCCGAAAGCGTGCCGGCGAAGCCGAAGTAGAGGGCGAGCGCGCCGGAGATAAGGTGGACGAGATTGTGGGCCAGGCTCAGGTGCATACCCAGCAGGCCGGGGGCCAGGAAGCCTAAAATCCCGACCAGAATGAACACGACGCCCATGATCTTCGCGATTTGTTTGGCCATAACTCTTCAGTTCCTCCTTGGGAAGAATAAGGTGGAGAGGGTGTTGACCCTCTTTTGGTTCTTCTACAAAAGGTCGCGGGCGGGGAACCGCGACATGAGCGTGGGAACGAGTGGACGCATTCTACAACAGTACGCAGCGAAACTGTGTACGGATGTTGACGGAGCGTGGCGGCCGAAAGTGCGTCTGTTTGAGGAGGCCGTTTGGCCTTTGTTATACTCGCCGCGCAGCCGAAACACTACGGTTAAGTGAGTTGCGCAAAGCAGTCAGCTTGAGACTGATTGAGACTGATGTCTGACCTTTGAAAGCCAAATTATGAAAGAAGGATGGGAGGCCGTCATCGGCCTTGAGATTCACGCGCAGTTGAGTACGGAGTCGAAGATTTTTTGCGGCTGCTCGACGCGCTTCGGGGACGAGCCGAACTCGAACACGTGCCCGGTCTGTCTGGGGTTGCCCGGCGCGCTCCCCGTGCTGAACCGGCGCGCGGTCGAGCTGGGCGCGCGTGCGGCGCTCTCGCTGGGCCTGCACGTCAACGAGGTTTCGATCTTCTCACGCAAGAACTACTTCTACCCGGACTTGCCGAAGGGCTATCAGATTTCGCAGTACGACCGGCCGTTCTCGGAGAAGGGGCTGTTGGAGATCATGACCGCCGAGCGCGACGAGGGCGGGCACGCGCGCGAGTGGCGGCCGATGCAGATACGCATTACGCGCCTGCACCTCGAAGAGGACGCGGGCAAGAACGTCCACGAGGGTCTGCCCGAGACCGAACGCTACTCCTACATCGACCTCAACCGCGCGGGCACGCCGCTCGCCGAGATCGTCACCGAGCCCGACTTCCGCACTTCGTGGGAGGCTTACGACTACGTCAACCACGTGCGCCGCGCGTTGCAGTGGGTCGGCGCGTCGGACGCGGACATGGAGAAGGGGAACCTGCGCTGCGAGGCGAACATCTCGGTGCGCAAGATAGGCGCGGAGAAGTTCGGGACGAAGGTCGAGGTGAAGAATCTCAACTCCGTGCGCCACATGCAGCGCGCCATCGAGTACGAGATCGAGCGGCAGGTCGAGCTTATCGAATCAGGCGGGAAGGTGTCGCAGGAGACGCTGCTGTGGGACGAGCGCGCCGGGCAGACACGCGTGATGCGTTCGAAGGAGGAGGCGCACGACTACCGCTACTTCCCTGAGCCCGACTTGCAGCCGCTGACCGTCACGGCCGAGTGGGTCGAGCAGGTGCGCTCGTCGATGCCGGAGCTGCCGGAGGCGCGGCGGCGCCGCTTCATAGAGCAGTACGAACTCTCCTTCAGCGACGCGTCGCTCTTCGTGCGCGACGGCGCGCTCGCGGACTTCTACGAGCGCGCGGCCGCCGCCTCGAACCCGCGCGGCGCGGCCAACTGGGTCAAGGGCGAGCTGCTGCGCGAGCTGGACGCGTCGAACATTCCGGCCGACGCCTCGCCCGTCTCGCCCGAGGAGCTGGCCGCGCTCGTCCGCGCCGTCGAGGAGGGCCGCATCAGCGGTAAGCAGGGCAAGGACGTGCTGCTCGAAATGTTCAAGACGGGGAAGGGCGCGAACCGGGTCATCGAAGACTTAGGGCTCGCGCAGGTCTCCGACGCGGGCGAAATCGAAAAGATTGTGGCCGACGTGCTCGCCGCGAACACGCAGCAGGTCGAAGCCTATCGCGGGGGTAAGGAGACGCTCTTCGGCTTCTTCGTCGGACAGGTGTTGAAGGCATCGAAGGGCAAGGCCAACCCGAAGGTCGTCAACGAGCTTTTGAAGGAGAAGCTCAAGGCGGAATAGTTTTCAAGATGGACTACAAGGGGAAGACCGCAATCGTCACGGGCGGGACGAAGGGCATCGGGCGCGCCATCGCGGAGGCTCTGGCCGAAGAGGGCTTGAACGTGTGCGTCGGCGCGCGCAGCCTCGACGAGGTGAAGCAGACGGTGCGCGAGCTTGAGGGCACGGGCGCGAAGGCTTCGGGCGCGGCGTGCGACGTGCGCGTCTACGAAGAGGTGGAGGCCCTCGTCGCGCACGCCGTCGAGGAGTTCGGCGGCGTGGATGTGCTCGTCAACAACGCAGGCGTTGGGCTCCACAAGCTTGTCGAAGAGACTTCGCCGGAAGAGTTTCGCGCGGTGCTTGAGACGAACCTGTTCGGAGTCTTCTACGGCTGCCGCGCCGCCATTCCGGAGATGAAGAGGAGGGGCGGCGGCTACATCATCAACCTTTCGTCTTTGGCCGGCGCGAACCCGCACCCGCGGATGGCCGCCTACAACGCGTCGAAGTTCGCGCTCAACGGCTTCAGCGAGGCGCTCATGCAGGAGGTCAGGCACGACCGCATCAAGGTCAGCTACGTCATGCCCGGCTCGGTCAACACCGAGTTCGGCGGCGGCACGGTGAGCGAGGAGAACGCCTGGCAGCTTCAGCCGGAAGACATCGCGCGCGTCGTCGTGGACCTCCTCCGACACGAAGAGCGTAGCCTGCCGAGCCGCGTCGAGATTCGGCCGAGTATGCCGCCGAAGAAGTAGTAGAAAGGGAAACGTACCTTAACCTCAGATGGAACCAGCCGAGCAGATAGCCGAGGCGCGTGAGAGCGCCGACGAGAAGTTTAAGAACCGCGCCGCCCTCATCATCGCCTTCATGGCGACCCTCCTCGCCATCACGAGCCTCGGCGGCGGCAACGCGGCCGAGGACGTGGCGAACAACAACATCCACGCCAGCGACACGTGGGCTTTCTATCAGGCCAAGAGCATCCGCCAGACCACGATGAGGATTGCCGCCGATGGGCTCGAAGCAGACCTGCGCGCGAACCCGAACATGCCTGCGGACGCGCGCGACTTCGTCCAGAAGAAGCTCGAAGAGTATCGCTCGACGGCCGCGCGCTACGAGGACGAGCCGGATATGGACGACCCGGGCAACCCTCTGAAGGGCGAGGGGCGCAAGCAGCTCACGGCGCGCGCGAAGGACTTCGAGTCGCAGCGTGAACTGGCGGCGAAGCGGGACCCGAACTTCGACTTCTCCGAAGCGCTCTTCCAGATCGCCATCGTGCTCGCCTCGGTCGCCATCCTCGCCGGCTCGCGCCTCGTGCTGCGCCTCTCGCTCGTCGTCGGCGTGGCCGCGACGCTGCTGATGCTCAACGGCTACTTCCTCCTCATCCCCGAACTGTTCTGAAGAGAGGGCCAGAATGTTGAAGTCAACCCTCGTGCTATTCATCCTTGCCCTCGCGGCGCTCAACGCGTCTGCGGCGCAGGGCGCGGGCCAGGGGGAGGCCGCGGACGCCGACCGCCTGAACGCGCAGGTCTTAAAGCTCTACCGCGAGGGTAAGTACGAAGAGGCTCTGCCGGTCGCGAAGCGTGTGATCGAGTTGAGGGAGAAGGCGCTCGGCGGCGAAGACCTGCGTGTGGCTTTCGCGCTCGCCAACCTCGGCAACATCTACGCGCGGAAGGGCGAACCGAAAGAGGCCGAGCCGCTCTTCAAGCGGGCGCTCGCGATGGCGGAGAAGTTCGGCGCCGCCGAGACGGAATTCTCCGCGGACTTGCACACGCAACTCGGGCTGATGCGCGTGAACAGCGGGAAGTACAGAGAGGCCGAGCCGCTGCTTCGGCGCGTGTTGGAGATCAAAGAGAAGGTACACGGCGCCGAGAGCCCGAAACTCATCCCGGCGCTCCTCAACCTCGTAGACGTTAACTTCCTGCGCGGCCAGCCGCGCCCGGCGCACACGCTGCTCGGCCGCGCTCTCTCGCTCCTCACGCTTCAGCCGCCGACGAAAGACACGGCTACCGCGCAGAGACTCCGCAACTACCAGTGCCTGCTGTTGGGCTCGACGGAGGCGAAGAACGAAGAGTTGGCGAAGCAAGTCAGCAGGGCCGCCTGGCGTTTGGAGGCGCCCGAGTCGGCCGCGAAGTTCGAGCGGGAGGAGAAGGAGCGCAAGGCGCGTGAGGCGCGCGGTGAAGTGGAGCAAAGCCCCGACGCAGGCGGCGTGCTCAACGGGAAGGCCATCAGCAAGCCGCAGCCGGGTTACCCCGCGGCAGCCAAGCAGGAGGGGGTCTCCGGTGTGGTGATAGTACAGATACTTGTGGACGAGTCGGGGAAGGTCGTCAAGGCAGAGCCCGTGTGCGGCCACCCTCTGCTGGCAAAGGAGGCGGTGGCGGCGGCGCTCAAGGCGCGTTTCACGCCGACGCTGCTCTCGGGGCTGCCGGTCAAGGTGTCCGGCGTCATCACCTACAACTTCGTCCTACAGTAGAGAGGGATGAGGGCCGTACTACAGCGCGTGACGCGCGCGAGCGTGAGGGTCGGGGGCGAGACCGTCGGCGAGATCGGCCCGGGGCTCGTCGTGCTGCTCGGCGTCGCGCGTGATGACGAAGAGCGGGACGCGCTCTACCTCGTCGAGAAGGTGCTTAGCTTGCGCGTCTTCGAAGACGCGGAAGGGCGCATGAACCTCTCGTTGGCGGAGACGGGTGGCGCGCTGCTCGTCGTCTCGCAGTTCACGCTCTACGGTGACGTGCGCAAGGGGCGCCGGCCGTCATGGTTCGACGCCGCTCCGCCCGAGCATGCGCGCACGCTCTACGAACTCTTCGTCGCACAGGCGCGCGTACGCGGGGCGCGCGTCGAGACCGGCAGCTTTCAGGCGATGATGGAGGTCGAGCTGGTCAACGACGGCCCCGTGACGATACTTTTAGACAGCAGGAAGCTTTTCTAATCTCGAATCTGAAATCTCAAAAAGATGAGCCGGACATCGGAGAGCTTAGAGTGCCCAAACCGAAGACGCTAATCATACTGATGGCCCTGTTGCTTATAGCCGCGCTGTCGTTCATTACGTACAAGTTCGACGGCGGGACGCAGGAGAAGGTCTACGACGAGGCGGAGACGCCGGACGGGGCGAAGGTCACGCGGGGCGTGAAGCCGGAGCCGGACGCGCAGGCGGTCGTGCTCGAAGTCGAGTCGGGCGGCTTCTCTTACGGGCGCCTCGTCATAGAGCTTTACCCGAACGTCGCGCCGTTGATGGTCGAGCGCTTCAAGCGACTGGTCGGCGAGGGCTTCTACGACGGGACGGCCTTCCACCGCGTCAACGCGCGCACGGGCGTCGTGCAGGGCGGCGACCCGAACTCGAAGGACGGAGACCCGGCGAACGACGGCCTCGGCGGCTCGCCTTACGGGGAGGTGCCGGCGGAGTTCAGCGACATTCCCTTCGACCGCGGCGTCGTCGGCGCGGCGCGCGGCCCGAGCGTGGATTCGGCCAACAGCCAGTTCTACATCACGCTCCGGCGCGTGCCGCAGTGGGACACGCAGTACACCGTCTTCGGCAAGGTCATCGACGGCATGAGCAACGCCGACGCCATCGCCGGCGCCCCCACTCAAGGGCCCCCACATCCCGAGAACCCTGCCGAAAAGATCGTCATCAAACGCGCCATCCTGCAACCCCGCGCGAACTTCAAATAAGGGTCAACCGTAAAGCGTGAACCGTGACAAGAGGAGAGCATCCTTCTTGCCACGGTTCACGCTTTAACGGTTGACTGCTTTTATATCGAGTCGTCTTCGGTCTTCGAGCGGGGGTCAAGCTCGAAGCGGCGGCGGTCGCGGCGTTCGAGCTGGTCGTGGAGGTCAAGCTCCTGGTTGTCCTCGAAGTTGACGCCGATGGCGTGTGCGTTCTCCTCCACGTCGGACTGGTCTGGGGTGGGGTTGTCGCCGGAGGCCGACTCCTCGCCACTATCGTTAACGTCCTCCCAGGTGGCGTCGAGGTCGCCGCCCGAGTCCTGCGGCGAGGCGGCCGTGTTGTTGCGGAGGCGTTGCGCCAACTGGCCGGGGTCTTTCGGCGCGCGCGCGATCTCCTCCTCCATGAACGACTCGATCTCCGGGTCGGGTATCACGTCCGGGTTGTTACTCAAATACTCGAAATCCTCCGGCCTCTTCTTCGGCATCCCTTCAACCTCCAAACGGCATACGGCTCTATAAATCTCGACCCCGAGCTTACCCCCACACTCATTTCGCCCGCTTCGCTAAAGTGCGCCAAATATAACAAATCGCCCGCGAGCCCGGCAAACACGCGCCCCGTTGATACAGTCCCCGCGCGGCGTAACTTAAAATGCCCCACCCGACGGGGCGTCGGATGGGGCGTAAGATGGTAGACGAAGTCTACGCAGTTAAACTTCCATAGCAATCCAGTTTATATGCCACTGAAAACCGTTGGCGGTGGCCGGGGTGAGGGGATTGTTATCCGACCACTTGACGTACACACGAAACCCTGTGGCGGTCGCGCTGTAAATCGAAGTGGCTCCGGTGGTGGCCCAATGGCTGCTGTTGCCACCAATCGACGTGACATAGACGGGCGTGCCCGTGAGTTTACCGGCAGTTGTATTGACATCGAGAAAGATGCCAGTGGGGCTATAGACCTGCCATGCGGTCGAGCCGGGCGTGGTTCTGCCCGAAGCAATTCTCGTAGTAGACATTTTGAATTCTCCTTGTAATGCGACCGCGGGTGTCGGCGCAAGGCGCGGCAACATCTGAATGAGGTTTTGAAGGGGCCTAAGCTTTGTTGACTAGATTACTTCATCATCGGCCTGCTTTTTTTGAGGCGAGTCTTTGTGATGAGGAAGTAAACATAGGGCAACACGCTCAAGTGTGGAAGGTTGCGTGAGACTAACGATTGAGATTCGTTAGCAGTGTGCGAGGACTGACCGAGGGCGTGACAATAGTCCTCTGACCACCAGATGTCAATGACTATTTAATAAAACTCATCGGGGTGTTAGAGGCGAAGACGGGATGGGCGGCGGACGTGAGGCGTTCGCGGCACGTGGGGGATTTCAGGGATTGGAAGAATCATGACTCGTACCGGAAGGCTTTCGAGCGGTTGATGCGGGATTTGAAGGCGGGGGCGGGCGGTTAGGAGTGTTGGCGGGAGGGACATGGCTTTGTCGGGGCGGCTCAGGAGATGAGGCGGCGCCCTTTGGAGTTTAACGAGGCGGATACAGAGTGTAGGTGCATTCCTAAAGAGTATAGCGGGCGGGGTACAGAGTTCAGCGGGTGAGATATGGAGTGTAGCGGACGAGCTACAGAGTGTATTCGGCGAGGTACAGAGCATAACAAGGCGGCTACACTGTGTAGGCAGGCAGCTACACAGTGTAGCCGGGCGGCTAAAGAGATAAGCGGGAGGGCGCAAGTGTTTGGCGAGGCCGGGGCTGAAGTGGGGCGAAAAAAAGGCTTGTGCGGGGGGGGCGTTTGGGTATATAACGCGGGCCTCTTCGTGGCGGTATTGATCCACCCCGCCACTGCGTTGGCGGTTTGGGACGCCGGACGCTTCCTCACGAAGTGCGAAGGTTCGTGAGTGGTCAAAAGGCGACGCCTTAACTTGGGAAGGCGTCGCCTCTTTTTGTGTGGGCGAAGGGGCTTTGCTTGACGATTGCGGGGGGCGAACTTAAACTGAAGGCTAACCTCTTGCTGTACAAATTCACCCGTCTGAACCGTCCCGGCGTCGGGCGCGGGGTGCGGGTGGAGTCCGCCGGGCCGAGCTTCTTTTGAGAGAGAATAATGTCACATAACCTCTTCAACACGCTGCAAACATTCACCACGGAAGCGGGTAAGTCGGGGCAGTTCTATTCGCTGCCGCAGTTGGAGCAGGAGGGCGTCGGGCCCGTGTCGCGCCTGCCCGTCTCAATCCGCATCGTGCTCGAATCCGTCCTGCGCAACTTCGACGAGAAGGTCGTCGAGGAGTCGGACGTGCGCGCGCTCGCCAACTGGCAGGCCGTGGCCGAGCGGACGGACGAGATTCCCTTCAGCGTGGCGCGTGTGCTCTTGCAGGATTTTACGGGCGTGCCGCTGCTCGTGGACCTCGCCGCGATGCGCTCGGCCGTGCAGCGCATGGGGCGCGACCCCAAGATCATCGAGCCGCTCGTCCCCGTCGATCTGGTCATCGACCACTCGGTGCAGGTGGACTTCTGGTCGAGCCCGGACGCGCTCCGGCTCAACATGGAGACGGAGTTCCGCCGCAACCGCTCGCGCTACCAGTTCCTCAAGTGGGGTATGCAGGCGTTCGAGAGCTTCAACGTCGTCCCGCCCGGCATCGGCATCGTCCATCAGGTCAACCTCGAATACCTCGCGCGCGGCGTGATGGAGAAGGACGGCGTCTACTACCCAGACACGCTCGTCGGGACCGACTCGCACACGACGATGATTAACGGGCTCGGCATCGTCGGCTGGGGCGTCGGCGGCATCGAGGCCGAGGCCGCGATGCTCGGCCAGCCCGTCTACATCCTGACGCCCGACGTGGTCGGCGTGAACCTGACGGGCAGTCTGAGGGAAGGCGTGACGGCGACCGACCTCGTGCTGCGCGTGACGGAGATGCTTCGGAAGGCGAAGGTCGTCGGCAAGTTCGTCGAGTTCCACGGCGAGGGTGCCGCGAGCATCCCGGTCGCAGACCGCTCGACCATTGGCAACATGGCGCCCGAATACGGCGCGACGATGGGCTACTTCCCCATCGACGAGAAGTGTTGCGAGTACCTGTTAGCGACGGGGCGCGACGAGGAGCGGGTCGAAATCTTCCGCGCCTACTATCAGGCGCAGGGGCTCTTCGGCATCCCGGGCGCGGGCGAGATTGACTACAGCACGACTCTCGACCTCGACCTCTCGACTATCGTGCCGTCCGTCGCCGGCCCCAAGCGCCCGCAGGATCGCATAGAGCTTTCGGGGCTCAAGGAGAAGTTTGAAGACCTTCTGCGCAAGCCCGTCGGCGAGAACGGCTACAACCGCCCCGAAGAACAGATCGGCGAGCGCTTCCACGTTGATTTGAGCAAGGAGGTACACGAGGTTGCGCGCTCTCTGCCCGTGCTGCCCGGCGCGCTGCACTCGGGCGGCGGCGGGCAGGAGCAGGAGTCCGCGCCGAACGTCGTCGCCACCGAGACGGTCGGGAGCCTCGGCTCGCGCAGCGACCGGAACACGAGCGCGGCGACCGAGTTCGAGATGATGAACAACCGGCCGACGCCCGACCGCGTGGACTTCGAGGAGGAGACGACGGCCGAGTTCCGCCCGCCTGTTCAGGACGACGCCGAACTGGGGCACGGCGACGTGGTCATCGCGGCCATCACCTCCTGCACTAACACCTCGAACCCCGGCGTGATGCTCGCCGCCGGCCTGCTCGCCAAGAAGGCCGTCGAGCGCGGGCTGCAAGTGCCGCCGACCGTCAAGCCTTCGCTCGCGCCGGGCTCGCGCGTGGTGACGGAGTATTACCAGAAGACGGGTCTGCAAACCTACCTCGACCGGCTCGGGTTCCAGACGGTCGGCTACGGCTGCACGACCTGCATCGGCAACTCCGGCCCGCTCGACCCGCGCATCGAGTCGGTCATCAGCGAGCACGACCTCGTTACCGCCTCCGTCCTCTCCGGCAATCGCAACTTCGAGGCGCGCGTGCATCAATCGGTGCGCGCCAACTTCCTCATGTCGCCGCCGCTCGTCGTCGCCTTCGCGCTCGCGGGCCGAGTCAACATTGACATGGAGAACGAGCCTCTGGGTCAGGACGAGAAGGGCGAGGACGTTTACCTGCGCGACATCTGGCCGACGCTCGAAGAGGTCGGCGAGGCGCTGGGCGCGGCGACCGACCCCGAGACCTACCGCAGGCTCTACAGCGACTTCGCCGAGGCCAACCCGCTCTGGAACGACATCCCCTCGGTAACGGGCGAGGTTTACCAGTGGGACCCGCAGTCAACCTACATTCAGGAGCCGCCCTACTTCGAGAAGTTCAGCATGGAGCCGGGCAGCTTCTGCGACATCCGCGGCGCGCGCCCGCTCGCGGTCTTCGGCGACTCGGTGACGACCGACCATATCAGCCCCGCGGGCGCCATCAAGGCGAAGACGCCGGGCGGCCGTTATCTCCTGCTGCGCGGCGTCGAGCAGCAGGACTTCAACTCGTACGGCTCGCGGCGCGGCAACCATCAGGTGATGGTGCGCGGCACGTTCGCCAACGTCCGCATCAAGAACCTGATGGCGCCGGGCACAGAGGGCGGCGTCACCATCCTCCAGCCGACGGGCGAGCAGATGCCGATTTATGACGCGTCCGTCCACTACCAGGCGGCGGGCGTGCCGCTGGTCGTCTTCGCGGGCGAAGAGTACGGCACGGGCTCTTCGCGCGACTGGGCGGCGAAGGGGACTTTGCTCTTAGGGGTGAAGGCCGTCGTCGCCGAGAGCTTTGAGCGCATACACCGCTCGAATCTCGTCGGCATGGGTGTGCTCCCGCTTCAGTTCAAGAACCACGTCAACAGCGAGACGCTCTCGCTGGACGGTACCGAGACCATCGACATCACGGGCCTCCAGGGCGTCGAGATCACGCCCCGTCAGGACGTAACGCTCCACATCCGCCGCGCCGACGGCTCGGAGCAGGAGGTGCCCGTCACGCTCCGCATCGACACACCCATCGAGATCGACTACTACCGCCACGGCGGCATCCTCCCGTTCGTCCTCCGGCAGTTGATCGCGCAGTCTTCTTAACTGAGTAAAGCGTAAGCAAAGGAGCGCATAAAGGAGCGTGGGCCGTAGTGCCCGCGCTCCTTTGCTGTAATATAGAGCAACGATGGGGACGTTCATTTACACGGCGGCGGGCTTCGTCCTGCTGGCGCTCATCATCTTCGACATCTACGCGACGGTGCTCCATTCCAGCGCGCGCTACGGCCCCGTCGGCGAGTCTCTGAACCGCTCGGTCTGGCGTGTGGCGCGCACCGTCGCCTTCAGGCTCTCGCGCCCGAACCGGCACCGTCTCCTCAACATGGTCGGGCCGATGCTGCTCCCGCTGCTCATCATCGTCTACATCGTCCTGCTCGTCACGGCCTTTGCGCTCGTCTACTTCCCGCACATCCCCGGCGGCTTCACCTACGGCGTCTCCCACCCCGAACCGGGCTGGGTCGACGCCGTCTACTTCAGCGGCGTCACGCTCACCACCGTCGGCTACGGCGACGTGATGCCGCGCACGACCCCCCTGCGCTTTCTCGCTCTGTTCGAGGCCGCCTCCGGGCTCGTCGTCATCTCACTCGCCATCACTTACATGCTGACCGTCTACGCGGCGCTCGAACGCAAGCGCGCCGTCGCGGTCTCGCTCTATCATCAGGCGGGGCAGGGCGCAGACGTGGCGGGCTTCATCGCGCACCACTTCGTCGAAGGCCGCTTCTACGGACTACGCGACGCGCTGCGCACCGTCACGCGTGACCTGCAAGGGCTGCTCGAATCGCACATCGACCACCCCGTCATCCACTACTTCCACCCCGTCGAGGTCTACAAGAGCACGCCGCGTGTCCTCTTCCTTCTGCTTGAGACCTGCACGGTTATCCGAGCCGCGCTCGACCGCGAGCAGAACGAAGACCTGCGCAACTACCCGGAAGTGCGGACGCTCGACGCGGGCGTCCGCCATGTCCTCACACAACTCGTCGATTCGCTCGACCTCGAACGCCGCGTGCAGATTCGCAAGCCGACCCGGCCGGAGGCCGCCGAGGACGAGGCGCGCTGGGGCCGTCGCTACGAGCAGACGCTGGCCCGCCTCAAGGAGTCGGGCATCAAAACGCGCGAGCACCCTGAGCGCGGCTGGGAAGAGTACCGCGCGCAACGCGAGGAGTGGGAGTCCAAACTGCGGCGCCTCGCGCACCACCTCGGCTACGATTGGGAGGAGGTGACGGGCGACCGCGACCTCGAATACGCCTCAGACGAAGGCAAGGAGCAGCCACGTGAGGAGATGCCAGCCAATGAGGGTGGGGGGCGGCGGCCTGCAAGGAAGTAAGCAGAAGGCGGTTGAAAGCACTGTCTTGAAGGGGCAGGAATTAATCTCCGTAACTCCCATCACGTTGAGCGACCGCCTGCCGCTACGGCCTTTTGGACTCGCGGGCGCGGCGGGTGTAAAGTAGGCGCACGCTCAAGCCGGAACATATACCAGCAGACCGAGACACACACCGAGACTTCATCCGGAAGGGGAGAGAAACATCATGTCATCAGCTAAATCGGCATCCGAGACACCCCGCAAGTACCAACTCTTCATCGACGGCCAGTGGGTCGATGCCGAGTCGGGCAAGACCTTTACGACGCCAAACCCCGCGACCGGCGCCACGCTCGCCGAGGTCGCCGAGGGCGACAAGGCCGACATCGACAAGGCCGTCGCCGCCGCCCGCCGCGCCCTGGAGGGCAAGTGGTCGAAAATCTCCGCGCGCGACCGCGGCCGCATGCTCTACAAGCTCTCGCAACTCATCGAGGCGAAGACTCCCGAGCTGGCCGCTTTGGAGACGGCCGACAACGGCAAGCCCATCAAGGAGACTTCCTACGTAGACCTGCCGCAGGTGGTCGAGAACTTTGAATACTTCGCCGGCTGGGCGACGAAGATCGAGGGCGAGACCATCCCCGTCCCCGGCCCGATGTTCAACTACACGCTGCGCGAGCCCGTCGGCGTCTGCGGCCAGATCATCCCCTGGAACTTCCCGCTGCTGATGGCCGCCTGGAAACTCGCGCCCGCGCTCGCCGCCGGCAACACCGTCGTCCTGAAGCCCGCCGAGCAGACGCCCGTCGGCGCGATGGAACTGGCCTCGCTCATTCAGGAAGCGGGCTTCCCCGACGGCGTCGTCAACGTCGTGCCCGGCTACGGCGAGACGGCCGGCGCCGCGCTCGCCTCGCACCCGGATATCGACAAGGTCGCCTTCACGGGCTCGACGGAGGTCGGCAAGATTATCGCCCGGGCCGCGGCCGACAACCTGACGAAGGTCTCGCTTGAGCTTGGCGGCAAGGCGCCGAACATCGTCTTCGCCGACGCCGACATCGAGCAGGCCGTCAGCGGCGCGATGATGGGCATCTACTTCAACCAGGGCCAAGTCTGCTGCGCCGGCTCGCGCCTCTTCCTCGACGCGCGCGTCAAGGACGAGTTCCTCGAACTCTTCAAGGAGAAGTCGAGCCACGTGCGCGTGGGCGACCCGATGGACAAGAACACGCAGATGGGGCCGCAGGTGTCTGAGGAGCAGTTGAACCGCATCAAGAGCTACGTGGACATCGCGAAGGGGGAGGGCGCGCAGGTGCTGACGGGCGGCTGCCCGCCGCAGCTCGAAGGCGACTTCCAGAAGGGCTACTTCTTCCAGCCGACCATCTTCGGCGACGTGACGAACTCGATGCGCGTGGCTCAGGAAGAAATCTTCGGCCCCGTCGTCTCCGTCATCACCTTCGAGGACGAGGACGATCTGATTAAGCAGGCCAACGAGATCGTCTACGGACTGTCGGCCGGCATCTGGACGAAGGACATCACGCGCGCGCACCGCTTCGCCAAGGCGGTCAAGGCGGGCACGGTCTGGATCAACACCTACAACATGTTCAATGCGGCCTCGCCCTTCGGCGGCTACAAGCAGTCCGGCTACGGCCGTGAGATGGGCAAGCACGCGCTTGAGATGTACACGCAGGTCAAGAGCGTCTGGGTCGATCTCTCCGGCAAGCCCATTGGCTGGTTCGGGAATTAGGGCAGAAGCCCGACCGTGAGGGAGGGCGTACGTCCGACAAAAGTAAGAGGGATGATGAGAGACCCGCTGCCTCTCATCATCCCTCTTTCTACGTTTGACCTATGCCCTCCCTCACGGTCGGGCTTCCATCTTTAGGGCTGCGCGGCCTGGTAGATGAGCACGCGCTTGCGCTTACTCCTGCCGATGGCGTATCCGATGAGTGCCCCGGCCCCGGCGCCGAGCACCGTCAGGCCCGCTGTGATGGGTGCGTCGAGGTCGTTGAAGCCGTCGTCCGCAGCGCTCCCCGCCAATCCCAACGTCAACCCCGCTCCCCCGCCTACCGCGGCGCCGACCAGCGCCCCCGTCTTCGCCGAACTTCCGCCGACCCTGTAGACACTCAAGACCTCAACGGCCTTCAGGTCGGTCGGTTTACCGCCGACCGTGAGAGAGAGCGTGTCGGACGACACGCCCGTCAGCCTGCCCTCGACGCTCTTACCCATCTTGAGCTTCACGGACAGCTTGCTCCCCACGGCGACGGCCTTCAGCGCCGACCAGTCGCCCGTAGCGGTCTGTGCCGACACAACCGGCGACATCAGCATGGATGCAATCAACACGAGGCTGAGCGTCGCCCCTCTTCTTCTTCCGACGAACATAGACGGCTCCTTTCGTACGGGCGTCAACCCCCGCGTCGTTGCGACTCCGCCCCTCGTTCGATGTTCGGTCGGCCCCTTACTTTAACATCCCCTTCGGGACAACCCAGCGATGCAGCTCGATCTTCAAGCGGCCGGCCTTGACGGCCGGGTCGGTCTCGGTCAGGGCCTGCGCCTCTTCCAGCGTCTCCACTTTAAAGATGAAGACCCCGCGCCGGTCGCCGCCGTCAAAGAACGGGCCGGCGAGGACGAGCTTGCCCGCCTCCGCGAGCCGGTTGATGTTCGCCATGTGCCCTGCCTGAAGACTCTTCGTCTCCTCGGTCTCCGCCGCAGTCCACTTCGGCCCGCGCACGAGGAGGCCGAAGACATAGTTCGACGGCGTTAGAGGCATCTCGGGCGAGGTGATGTAATTTCGGGCGGCGTACCACGTGAGCACCTCGGCCTTCAACATGCCCGCCTTGACGGCCGGCAGCGACAGCGCGGCCTGCCGAGCCTCTTCCACCGACTCGGTCTTGATGACCATGATCTCCCGGAGGTCGCCTTCACCCGGCACCTCCCCCGAGAGGGCAAGCCGCCCCTCCTTAATTAAGTTCTCGACGAACGCCCTATGCTCCTTCAAGACTTGTTGGGAGGGGCCGGACGCTTTCCACTCCGGCGACAGGCGCAAGAAGACCAACTGAATCTTGCCCATGTCGTACTTCGGAGTCTCCTGGCCGTGGGAAGATGCGGCGCAGGCCAGCGCCAGCAGAAGGCCAACCAGCATCGGTCTAATCTTCAAAGTCGTTTCCATCTGTTTGAAGTCGCGCGGCGCTTCCGTGGTCGCCGCGCGACTGTACGAGTTTCAACTGCCCATGCGCTCCCGAACTTTGTTGATGTGCTCGACGGTCTCCGGGCCGTTGTCTTTGGCGACCGCGAAGAGCTTCTCTATCTCGGCGCGGTTCTGCTTGAGGATGGCCGTGTCTACGTTCTGAAGGAAGACGAGAGTGTTGATGATGCCGCTCTTGTTGTCGGGGTTCGCGAGCGCCGACGCCAGAGCCTCTTTGACCGCACCCGCGTCGCGCTTCCGCTCGACGATGAGGCGCGTGGTGGCGCCGATGCGGGTCGTCCTGTCCGCGGCGAAGATGTCGCGCACGGATATCGGGGGCCTCACCCCGGTGGTGCCGTTGGTAGTCTGGCCGCCGGCAGTGGGCGTCGGGGCCGCGGTGTTTGTGTTAGCGGTGTTTGTGTTCGGGGGGCTGTGTGGAGTCGGTGTCGCAGGCGGTGGCGCGGTCGTCAGGCTCGCGATTAGCTCCTGTGCTTCCTGATCTGTCGAAGTATCTGAAGAGAGTTTTATAACTTGGTTGAAGTCGCTGACCGCCCTCTCCTTCTTGCCGAGGACTGCGTACGACTGCCCCCTGTAGAAGTACGCATCGACGTAGTCTGAGCACACCCGTATGGCTTCGTTGAACTGTAGAATCGCCGCCGCGTGATTGCCATCCTTGTCGATGTAGGTCAGCCCCTTACCAGTCAGGTCTGCGGCGTCCCGGCTCGCCTTGCTGTCGCAGCCGCCGCTGGAGTTCTGCGTCCCGGCGTTGTTGTTACCGGCGACGAGGTTGTTGTTGTTGACGTTCGGGCCGGGACCAGTCTTACGCATCCAGCGGTAGGCCGCGAAGCTCAGGACGGCCACGAGCGCGAGGCCGACCCCGAGGTAGAGCCACGTCAAACGGCGTGTTGGCCCCACAACCGGCGGCTTGTAGGGCCTTCCAAGCAGTTCGGCGACACCGCGCAGAACCTTCTGAAGGCCGGGGTCGTCGGGCGAGCCGTCCCAGTCGGAGAGGTCTGCGGCCTCGAACTGCCTGAAACCGAGCGGGAGGGCGACCTTCTCCATCAGCACGGGCACCAGAGCGCCGCGCGCAACGCCCTCCTGCGCCTCGTCCTTGACCCAGTTCGATGCGACGGACGCCTGCGACCAGAGAACGATGACTGCCTTCGCCTGTGCCAACGCCTCCGCAATCTCCTGAGCGAAGACGTGGCCCGCGAGCAGTTCCCGATCCCACCAGACGCTCCAGCCCTGTGTTTCAAGGGTACGCGCCAGTTGTTCCGCCTTGTCGCGATCCGGGCGCGCGTAGCTGATGAAGATGTCACTCATGGCGTCTCACCGGAAGCGCGCGGCTTCGGAAGCAGCGGCTCGCAGTTGAGCGTCTGCGGGCCGGCCTCGGTGCAGACGGCGTACTTGGCGCCCTCATACATGGTGACGCCGGCGTGCTCGCCGCGCGCGTTGAGGACGTAGAAGTTGATGCCGAAGTTCGGGTTGCCGTCCTTGTTGAGCAGGCGCTTCTCCACGGTGTTGGCCTTGATGCGGCGGAGTGCCTCCATCCCTGCGTCCTTCGGGCTGCGGCCGCGGCGCATCTCTTCGACGATGAGAAAGGAGCAGAGGTTGTAGAGGTTCGCCTCGCCCCGCCCGGTCGAGCCGGCCGCGCCGACCGCGCCGTCCACGTAGAGGCCCGCGCCGAGGATGGGCGAGTCGCCGACGCGCCCCGGTATCTTCCAGGCGAGCCCCGAGGTCGTCGTCACGCCGCAGACCTCGCCCTTCGCGTTGACCGCGTCGCAGTTGATAGTGCCGTAGAAATGCTCCTCGCGGATGAGCCCCTCGCGTACCATCTTCAGCCCCTCGCGCCGCCAGACTTCGGCGCGCTTCAAAGGGTCGAGGTAATGAGAAGGGTCTGTCCGCCGCTTCCATTCGAGCCACAGCTTACGCGAGTTCTCGGTGTTCAAGTCGTCCTCGATTTTGAACCCCATGTTTCGCGCGAACTGTTGCGCGCCGTGGCCGACGAGCAGGTGATGGTCGGTCGTCTCCAGCACGGCCTTCGCCACGAGCGAGGGCGTGCGCACGCCTTCGAGCGCGGCGACCGCCCCGGCGCGCTTCTTCGGCCCGTGCATACAGGAGGAGTCGAGCTGGACGACGCCGTCGGCGTTCGGCAGGCCACCGTAACCGACGCTGTCGTCGAGCGGGTCGAGTTCGACGATGTTCACGCCCGCTATCACAGCGTCGAGCACGTCCGCGCCCGAGGTCATCAGGCGAAAGGCGCGCTGCACGCACGTCTCTTCGCCGCCGTTCTTGAATTGGTTGCCGTTGGACGAGGCGACGACCGCGGGCCGCACGTTCTGGATGATAACGGCGGGCGCGCCCGCGCTCAGAGTTTTAGCCGTGGCCGCGGCCACGCTCACCGCCGCGCCCGTGCGAAGGAAATCGCGCCTTCTCATCTTTCTGCCCATCGCTTCCTCCCTTAAGGTTTGAGGTCGGCCGGCCTTCTTATCCTGTCCACCTGTCTCTCTCGAACGCTGCTTCTACGGTCGGGCTTCCGCCTCGTTCCTGAAGACCACGCCGTCCTTCATCACGAAGTTGACGCGCTTGAGCGCCTGTATATCTTCGAGCGGGTTGGCGGGCGTGGCGATGATGTCGGCGGCCATGCCCGGCTTGAGCGTGCCGCGCGCGCGCTCGACGCCGAACAGGCGCGCCGCGTTGACGGTCATCATCTGAAGAATCGCGCGCGAGGGAATCCCGGCCGCCGCGTAGCTGTCCACCCAGCTCATCGAGAGCGTGCCGCGCGTGTACTTCGGAATCCCCTCCGTGGCGTCCGTGCCGAAGGCGATAGGAACGCCGAGCCTGTACGCGGCGCCGAGGCGTTCGCCCGTGTCGCGGTACTCCTTCGCGGCCTCCTCCGCGCTGTCGCCCGACTCGCGCAGCACCCACTCGGGGAAGGGCGTGAAGACGAGCGTGATGCCGTTGCGCTTCGCTACCGCGAGGTCTTCGTCCGTGATGCCGTTGACGTGCTCGATGGAGGCGACGCCTGCGGCCACGGCGTTGTGGATGCCGGCGGTCGTCCACGCGTGCGCCGCGACCTTCAGCCCGGCTGCGCGCGCCTCCTCGACGATGAACTTAATGTCTTCGGTCGAGTAGATGTAACGCTGGTCGTCCACGACGATCTTGATGAGGAGCGCGCCGAAGTGGATGTTCTCGCGGACGGCCTTGCGCATCTCGTCGCGCGTGTCGGCGAAGAGGTATTCGGGCTCGCCCAGCTCGCGGCGGTCAGGTTGTAGATGGAACTGGCCGCCGTAGGGCGCGATGATGCGCCCGGCCGTGAGCATCGTCGGGCCGGGGACGAGCTTGCCCGCGATGGCGCGGCGGAGGCTGACGCACGCGTAATCGCCCTCGTTGCCCACGTCGCGGACGGTGGTGAAGCCCGCGGCGAGCATGTCGCGCGCGTTGGCGACGCCCTGCACGGCGCGGTATGTGTCGGGGTCGCGGATGGAGGTGAGGAAGTAGTTGCCAGCGTCGCGCTTCAGGTTGATGGTCAGGCAGAGGTGCGTGTGTGCGTCGAAGAGGCCGGGCAGGACGGTCGAGCGCGAGAGGTCGATGACGTTCGCGCCCTTCGGGATTTCGACGTTCGCGCCGACGGCCTTGACCTTCCCGCCTTCGACGACGATGGTCTGGTTCGGCGCGGCGGTGCCGGCCTCCGGGTCGATGAGCCGTCCCGCGCGGATGAAGGTCGTCTGTCCGACCGCGTGCGCCGCCGAAGCGGCGAGGAGGAGGAGTACAAAGAGCTGACGTTTCATCTGCGCGTCTCCCGTCTCTGATGTTTCGCGTTACTCTTCGCGAAGCTTCAAAGTCTTGAGCACCCACTCGTCCGGGTCGATGGCGACGACCCGCGGCCTTGCTTTGAGCTTGAAGTCGAAGGTCTGCTCGCGGCCCGAGACCTCAAGGACCTCGCGGCGCGAGTCGTCGCCGTCGCCGAACTCAACGTCGAGCGGCATACGGAAGAGGCTCCCCGTCTGCGTCTGCCTGACTTTGAGCGTCAGACGTTTCGACGCCTCGTTCCACTTCCACGAGGCGTCGTAGGTGGGGAAGCCGGGCTCGTAAATCCACTGGCGGAAGAACCAGTCGAGCGTCCGTCCGTGGTGCCGCTCCATCACGCGCCGGAAGTCTTCGGTCAGGGCGTTGCCGTCGCGGTAGGTGCGGTAGTAGTCGCGCACGCCCTCAAAGAACTTCTCGTCGCCCACGACGCGGCGGAGCATGTGCAGCACCCACGCGCCCTTCTGATAGTTGTTCCGGTTGAGCAGCTTGAAGAGGTCTTTGACCGAAGGGTCGTAGACGGGGCGGGCCACCGACTCGGCATCATTCAGATAACGCTCTTTGTTGTCGAGCATCATCTGCACGAACCGTTCGCGGCCGTCGGCGCGCTCGTAGAAGAGCGCACCGAAGTAGGTCGCGAAACCCTCGCTCAGCCAGAGGTGATGCCAGTCCGACTCGGTCACGGAGTCGCCGAACCACTGGTGCGCTATCTCATGCGCGACGGTGCCTTCGAGCTTGCCCGAGCCGTCGTAGGAGTTCTCGTCGAAGAAGATGGCCGAAGAGTTCTCCATCCCACCGAAGCGCGTGGAGGACTGCACGAGCGCGAGCTTCCCGTAAGGGTAGGGGCCGACGAGGCTCGCGTAGAAGTCGAGCATGCGGAGCGCGCGGCCGTGGTCGGCGATGCCGCGGTCGCGGTCTTTGGGGTAGAGGTAGTGCCAGAGGTTCGTCCCGCCCGCCGCGCCCGCGTTGACGATGGAGAACTCGCTCGCGCCGAAGACCATGCAGTAGACGGGGACGGGCACCGACTCGCGCCAGTGCGTGAACCGCGTGCCGTCCTGCCGACTCGTCGTCTCGACCAACTCGCCGTTGGCGACCACGTCGTAACGGGCGGGTGCGTTGATGAAGAACTCGACGCGAGCCTTGTCCGAAGGGTGATCCAGGGAAGGGAACCAGTGGCGGGCGCGGTCGGGCCAGTTGTCTGCGAAGATCGTGCGGTCGCCAAACTTGTTTCGCTTGAAGTAGAGACCGTCGGACGGCACGCCGTGGTACTTGACCGCGACGTTGAGGAGGTCGCCGGGTTTGTACGCCGTGTTCAGCACGACGCGGAGTCGTCCGCCATCTCGCGTGAAATTTGCGGGCCGACCCTGCTCGCTCACGCCTTCGACGTTGAGTCCGGGGAAGTCGAGCGAGACCTCTCTGACGTTCGAGGCTTTGACCGCGAAGACGATCTCGGTCTCGCCTCTGACCTCGTTGTTCGTGTCGCCGATGCTCAAACGGATGCGGTAGAGGAGCGCGTCGAGCCCCGTTTGGCGCGGGTAGTCGTCGCGGGCGTGCGCGTGTGCGAAGAGGCACAGGAGCAGCGTGAGCGCCGTTAGCAGTCGAGCCGTCCTGTGCAACTTGAGACTCATGCCTGACGGTTGAAAGACGTGTCGATGAAGGTGGTGCTGTTAAGGCTTCGACGGCTTAGCCGCGGGCGTCGGAAGCTCGACGCCGTAAGCGAGCGCGAGCCGCCAGCGCCCGTTCCGCTTGATGAAAACGTCCGTGAACGCGCTCAAGCCCTCCTGCTCCGAGCCGTCGTCGGCGCGGACGCGTGCGCGCTGGACGCCGGTCAGGATGGCGACCTCGCCGAAGACCCTCACGCGCAGCCCCTCTCCCTCGACGAAGGTGATCTGGCCGGGCACCGCGGCGATGCCCTTGAGGAAGTCGGCGCGGCTTATCTCAACGCCGGGCGTGCGGTAGACGAAGTCCGGGGTCAGCAAAGGTTCGAGCGCCCGCGTGTCCTTCGCGCGAATGTGCTCCATGATCTCGTTTTCGAGCCGGAGCACGGCATCGACCATAATCTGCTGTTCACTCACGCCTTTCATCTTAAGGTGCTCCGGAGCCTGCGCTTTAACAGAGTGGGCGGAAAAGAAAGCAACCGCCAGGACGGCGAAGGCAATCAAAGGTCTGGCCAAAACACTCTCCTATATTTAACGGCCGGGACGAAGCGTTTAAGAAGTGGGCCGAAGTGCGTGCGGGCCTAAGTTAACACAACGGCCTGCGGCGGCGTCACTACTTTTCGGGCCGCCATTCGGCCGTGGTATCATCCGAGACGCTCTCCCGACAATCGTCAATGAAAGTTAAGGAGACGCACATGCTTTCACGTCGCAAGCTGTTCATCCTGCCCGTCCTGCTCGCGTCGCTGCTGGCCCTGACGGCCTGCCCGAGCCAGACGAGCATCAGTAAGCTGAAGGCCGAGCCCGACCGTTACATGGACAAAGAGGTCGGCATCATCGGCCGCGTCACGGACAGCTACGGCATCCCGTTCGTCGGCGGCGCCTACGAGCTGGACGACGGGACGGGGCGCATCTGGGTCGTCACGGAGCGCGGCAACACGCCTTCGCGCGGCGCCCGCGTCGGCGTCAAGGGGCGCGTCTACTCCGGCCCGACCATCCGCGGCCGCAACGTCGGCATGGCGGTGAGGGAGGAAGACCGCCGCGTCAAGTCCAACTGAAGGGGCTTCGGGGCGCGCGGTCGCTTGGCGATGAAGAGGATCGTCCGCGGCCTCGACGAACAGTTCGCACGCCTGCACGGGCGCTCGCTGGCGCTCGTGCGGGCCGTAACGCCCGAGCGCCTCTACTGGCAGCCCCCGCGTGAACCGGCGGCGCGCACCTTTCCCGTCTACTCCTGCGGCGAGCATCTCCTGCGCTCGGCCGCCGCCGTCGAACAGACCTTCGGCGGCATCACCGTCAACCTCTGGGACGACCCCTTCGAGTGGACTCTGCCCGAGTCTTTACCGACGCCCGATGCGGTGGCGCGCTACCTCGAAGAGGCCGAGACGACGCGCCTGCGCGCCTTCGAGTTCCTGCGCTCCGACGAAGACCTCAGTAAAGAGATTGCGACGCCGTCGGGCGAGATGCGGACGCTCTTCTCGCTCGCCGTCGAGACGCTGGCCCGCGCCGCGCACCACCAGGGGCGTGCCCACGCGACGCTGCGCCTCTTCTCCGACGCGCGCCTGCCGCGCGTGTGAGCCGGCCGCGGCAGGTTGCGGTTGCGCGTGAACTTCGCTCGTGGGATAGTCGTAAGGGAAGCCGAGGCAATACCCTCATCCCGCGGTAAGGAAGGTCGAGAGATGTTCTGTCCACAATGCGGCCAGCAGCAGGTGTCGGACGCCGCGCGCTTCTGCTCGCGCTGTGGCTTTCAGTTGGCGGCCGTCTCAGGGCTGCTCGCCACGGGCGGGCGCGGCGTCGCCGCCCCGGAGCCGGCCTTCGAGGCCGTGCTGGCCCCGCCATCGCCGAAGCGGAAGGGCGCGCAACTGGGCGGTAAGGCCATGCTGGCGGGCGCATTCCTCATCCCCGTGCTGGCGATTATGAGCGAGCTTATCGGCACCCCCGAAGAACTCGCCCTCGTCGGCGTCATCGCCTTCATCGGTGGTCTGTTCCGGCTCCTCTACGCGCTCCTCTTCGAGGACGGCCCTTACCGACAGCACCTACAGCGGCAGCCGGCCTACACGCCGCAGCCGCAGTTCGCGCCGCCGCGCGAGGTCTCGGCGCTGCCGCCGCCGCAGTCGCAGCCCGCGCGCGCCTACGCCCCGCCGCGGCCCGACACGTCCGAGCTGGCCTACAGGCCGAGCGTGACCGAAGGCACGACGCGCCTCCTCGAACGCGAGCCCGACGAGCAGACGCGCTGAACCTTTTCAAGTTCACAGGAGCCGAAGATGTTCTGCCCCAACTGCGGCCAGCGACAGGTTTCGAACGAGGCGCGCTTCTGCCCCGCCTGCGGTTTCCCGCTCGAAGGTGTCAGCGAGTTGCTGGCGCACGGTGGCCGCCTGCACTGGCGCCCGCCACAGCAGACGGGGACGCCCGAGCTTTCGCCGCGGCAGAAGGGCATCAGGCAGGGCGCGATGGTGATGCTCACCACACTGCTCGCCGTCCCGTTCCTTGCCATCTTCGGCGTCGCGATGCTCGACCTCCCGGGTGAATTCGTCGCGCTCGCGGCGGTCGGCCTGCCCGTCCTGGGGTTCCTGCGCATCATGTACGCGCTCCTCTTCGAGAGCAACGGGCCGGCCCTTCCCGCCGCGCCGCCGCAGCCCTCGTACATGCCACCGCCGACCATCCCGAACTACCTCGGCGCGCCGCCGCCGCAGCAGTCACACACACTGCCGCCGCGCCAAGCCACGCCCATCCCGACGCCCGCGCGCCCGCCGCGCTACAACACGGGCGAGCTGGTCGAGCCCCCGCGCGCCAGCGTCACAGACCACACCACACGCCTGCTTGACAAGCAGCAGCCCGAAGAGCCTACGCGCCTGCTCGACAGGCAGCCCGATGAACCCACGCGCCAGTAAAGATTCGTTCGAAGACGAGTCCGTGCCTTCGCTCTCCGTTCGACTGCGCGAACGCATCGTTGAGGCAGGGCCGTTGACGTTCCGCGACTGGATGAGCGCGGCCCTCTACGACGAGCGCGAGGGTTACTACCGCAAGCGCGGGGCGGAGCGATGGGGGCGCGCGGGCGACTACCGGACGGCGCCGGAGCGCAGCACACTGTTCGCCGCGACCTTCGCGCGTCACTTCACGAAACTCTACGAAGAGCTGGGACGGCCGCGCGTCTTGCACCTGCTTGAAGCGGGCGGCGGCGCGGGTCGCTTCGCACACGGCGTCCTGCGAACCCTACGGCGTGACGCGCCGCACGTCTACGACTCGCTCGCTTACGTCTTTGACGAGTCGAGCGCGGACTCGCGCGCGCGCGCCGCGGTGCTCCTCTCGCCGTTCGCCGAAAGGGTCGAGTTCCGCCGGCTCTCCGAATTCGACGGCCCGCTCGACGCGGCAATCGTCTTCTCGAACGAGCTGCTGGATGCGTTTCCCGTCCACCGCTTGACGATGCGCGGCGGGCGCCTCCTTGAGTCTTACGTTGGGATGGATGTTGACGGCGGCTTTGTCTTCATCGAAGGCGAGCCCTCGACGTCGCGGCTCGAAGAGTACGTCCGGCGTATGTGCGGCACGCTCGAAGAGGAGCAGGTCGTCGAAGTCAACTTTGAAGCGGGCGAATGGGTCGCGCGCGCGGCGGCGCTGCTCGGCCGCGGGTTCGTCGTCACCGTCGATTACGGCGACGAGGCCGCGTCACTCTACAACGCGCCGCACAGACACGAGGGCACGCTCCGCGCCTTCCGCGGCCACGAGTTGAGCGAAGACGTGCTGCGCGACCCCGGCGCGCAGGACTTGACGACGACCGTCAACTGGACGCAGGTCGTTAACGAGGGTCAGGCCGCCGGTCTGAAGACGCTCACGCTCGAACGCCTCGACGCCTTCCTCCTCCGCGCCGGCCTCGTCGAGCAGTTGGAGCTTGAGAGCGCGCGCGCCGAGTCCGACGCAGAGGTCGCCGCCCTCCGGCTCGACGCACGCGAGATGATTCTGCCCGGCGGCATGGCCTCACACTTTCAGGTGCTCATACAAAGTAAGAATTAACCACAGAGACATAGCTTTAAAGATATAAGTCAACGAGCTGTGTCTCTGTGGTGAAATGCTTCTGTCGCGGCGTCAGTGCTGATAAACTCACGACGCTCGAACCTCAGCACGTAAGAATAAGCCCCGCAGGAGACTTAGATGAAAAGGACTCTCGCACTCTCCGTCTTTCTGGTCATCAACCTTGTGCTGGCGCCCGCGCTGAACCTCTGCGCGGCGCAGACGACGCCGTTTTTGTCCGACGAAGAGATTCGGATGCTCTCGAATGAAATCTCGGGCGACCGCGCGTTCGAGCACATCCGCTGGCTCTCGCACTGGCACCGCGACTCTGGCATGGAGGGCTTCTTCAAGGCGCGCGACTACGTGATGCAGGCCGCGCGCGAGGCCGGCGTGGACGAGGTGCGCTTCGTCGAGCAGCCGCTCGAAGGGCCGAACTACACGGCGCGCACGGCCGAGTTGTGGATGGTCGAACCCGTCGAGCTGAAGCTCGCCGACATCGCCGAGCACGCCGTCTACCTCGCCGACATGAGCCGCGACGCAGACGTGACGGCCGAACTCATAGACATCGGCGACGGCACGGAGGAGTCGCTGAAGGGCCTGGACGTGAAGGGCAAACTCGTCCTCACGAGCGGGTCGCCGCAAGTCGCCGTAAACAACGCGGTCGGGAAACGCGGCGCCGTCGGCGTCGTCACCTACCAGACTTCAGAAAGCAGGAGTCCGTTCGACCACCCCGACCAGGTCGCGTGGCAGCGCATCAGCGCACAGCCGCCCGCCGGCACCAGAGGCACTTTCGCCTTCGTTCTCCCGCCGCGTAAGGGCGACACGCTGCGCCGCATCCTCCACACGGACGACGTGCAGGACTTCTTCGCTACGGGCAAGCCCACGCGCGGCGGCCGCGTCCGCCTGCGTGCGAAGGTGGATACGGACATGAGCGAGGCACCCGGCAAGACGGGCTTCGTCGAGGCCGTCATCCGCGGCACGCGCCCCGGCGTGCAGCAGATTGTTCTGACCGCGCACTTGCAGGAGGAGCAGGGCTCGGCCAACGACGACGGGAGCGGCTGCGCCAATCTGTTGGAACTCGCGCGCGTCTTCAACAAGCTCATCAAGGAAGGGAAGATCAAGCGGCCGCAGCGCGACCTGCGCTTCTGGTGGACGGACGAAATCTTCTCGGAGTACCAGCTCTTCCGCGAGCACCCCGAGGAGATGAAGAAGATTCTGGCGAACATCCATCAGGACATGACGGGCGCGAACCTCGCGATGGGCAGCCGCGTCCAGCACCTCATCTTCGCGCCGCACTCGCGCACCTCCTACCTCGACGCCATCTTCGAGAGCGTCGGCACCTACCTCATCAACACCAACAACGGCTTCCTCGCCGCGAGCCGTCAGGGGGGACTGCCGCGGCCACACACGCGTCCGCTCTACTCGACGCGCGGGACGCGGCAGGGCTACAACGCGCGCTTCGTGCCGCACTTCGGCTCGTCCGACCACCTCGTCTTTCTGGAGGGCGCGGTCGGCATCCCGGCCGTCGCGCTCATCAACTGGGACGACCCCTACATACACTCCTCGGAAGACGACCTCTTCCAGATCGACCAGACGCAGTTGCGCCGCAACAACTTCCTCATTGGCTCGCTCGCGTACTTCCTCTCTAAGGCCGATGACGCGGACATTCCGCTCCTCGTCGCCGAGACCTACGCGCAAGGGTCGAGGCGGCTCGCCAACGACATGCGCGTTGCGATGGAGCTACTCATCGCGGAGAGGCAAAAAGGGGACGGCGGCTGGAAGCTCGCGAGCACCATCGTCGAGCAGGGCGTTCTGCGCGAGGCGCGTGCGCTCGAATCCATCCGCGTCTTCGGCGCGGGTAACGTCACCGAGCAACCCATCGAAGACATGAAGGCGTTGATGATCTCCAACAACGCGCCGATGAGCGAGCTGGCGCAGTTCTACAAACAAGTGGACGGGAGGAACCCGCCGCAGCCGGCCCCGCTCACGGACGCCGAGCGCGCGGCGAGCCGGAAGGTGCCGGCGAACGTCGCGTCGCTCGATAAGTACCTGACCAATCGCAACAAGGTTCCGGGTGCGGCCGGCGGGGCGCTCCACGGCCTGATGCGGACGGAGGTCTACAACTTCGTGGACGGCCGACGCTCCTACTACGACATCTACAAGGCCGTCTACGCCGAGTCGGCCGCCGCAGGCAGTTGGTATTACGGGACGGTCAAGCTCGAAGACGTGGTGCGGCTGCTCGACGCGGCGGTCGCGGCCGGGGCGCTGACGGTGAAATAGAGGGCGGCGGGGCGTGCAAATGCAGGCAGATTAAGGGAGTTAAAGGTTTGAAACCGTACAGGCACTTACGGCCGCCAGCGGCTACTGCTTGCACAAGTTAAATATTGCAGTAGAATAACTTTAGCGGAGCCACCCTCGAACATCCGGCTGGAAGGAACAGTGCTTGCTTTAACCTCAGCCTGTCTTCCCGTTCCCCGTTCGTCTCCTCTCTCGCGCGGCGAAGAGGCGGGGCTTGTGGCGTGCGGCCGGGTTTTTAATCGGGTGATTCTTCGGCGCGCTTGTCGGCTATCGCGAGCGCTCCGGCGGGCATCTCAAGAATAAGTTTTCGACTTAAAAATTTTCGCGGCCGGGCGCGGCGTGGGTTGTTAGAAATGGTCCGACGCGCCGAGACGAATGACGAGATTAACCAACACACAGCCCTCAGACGACGAGCGCCCGGACGGGCCAGAGACGCGGGCCTGGAAGGCGCTGAGCGAGACGTTACCGCTCTTCAACCGCGAGTTCAGCCAGATCGAGTTCTACAAGCGCGTGCTTGAAGAGGCGCTCGACCCGGCGCAGCCGCTGCTCGAACGGCTCAAGTTTCTCTCCATCTTCTCCGAGAACCTTGACGAGTTCTTTATGATTCGCGTCTCAGGTTTGCAGGAGACGCTCGCGGGCGCGGTTGAGAAGCTCTCGCCCGACGGGCTGAAGCAGCTCGAACAGTTGAGGGAGATACGCGCGCGTCTGATCCCGCTCTTCAACGAGCAGATGCGCTGCCTGCGCGAAGAGATTCTGCCCGGCCTCGCCGAGCATGGGATTCGCGTCGTCCAGTACAACACGCTCTCGCTCCCTGAGCGGCAGCAACTCCGCGAGTTCTACAAGCGACAGGTGCATCCGGTGCTGACGCCGCAGGCCGTGGATCAGGGTCACCCGTTCCCTTACATCTCGAACCAGAGTTTGAACCTCGCGCTGACGGTCGAGCCTTTGCCCGAGCACGGCATCACGCGCTCGCTGACGGGCAAGGTCGAGCCGCGCTTCGCGCGCATCAAGCTGCCGAGTCTCGTCCCGCGTCTCATCCCCGTGGACGACTCGAACACGAAGTTCGTTTTCCTCGAAGACCTGATCGCGGCCAACCTCGAATCGCTCTTCCCACGGATGCGCGTCAGGGACTGCCACGCCTTCCGCGTCACGCGCGACGCCGACGTGGACGTGCGCGAGGAGGAGGCCAACGACCTCCTTAGCATGATGGAGAAGACGCTGCGCAAGCGCCGCTTCGGCACGGCCGTCCGTCTGGAAGTGGACGCGCGGATGCCGGCCGAACTATGCGGAAAGCTTCTGGGCGAGCTTGAGCTTGAGCCCGACGACGTTTACCCAATCGACGGCCCGCTCAACGTGCGCGACCTGATGCACCTCTACAAGCTCGACCGGCCGGAGCTGAAGGACGCGCCGTTCAAGCTGCGGTACTCGAAGGCGCTCGCAGGCGCCGACGACTACTTCGCGCGCATACGCGAGCGCGACGTGCTGCTCCATCACCCCTACGAGTCCTTCGACGCCGTCACCGAGTTCATCGACCGTGCGGCCGAAGACCCGGACGTGGTCTCCATCAAAATCTGTCTCTACCGCACGGGGCAGAAGTCGCCCATCCCCGAGTCGCTCATCAAGGCCGTCGCGAACGAGAAGCAGGTGACGGCGCTCGTCGAGCTTAAGGCGCGCTTCGACGAGGAGAACAACATCGAGTGGGCGAAGCGGCTTGAGGAATCGGGCGTTCACGTCGTCTACGGCATCATCGGGCTCAAGACTCACTGTAAGGTCGGGCTCGTCGTCCGCCGCGAGGGCGAGAACCTCCGGCGCTACGTACACATCGCGACGGGTAACTACAACCCGGTCACGTCGAACTTCTACACAGACCTCGGGCTGCTGACGGCCGACGAAGAGATCGGCGCCGACGCCACCGACCTCTTCAACTTCCTGACCGGCTTCTCACGGCAGAAGGAGTACAAAAAACTGCTCGTCTCGCCGGTCGCGTTGCGGGACAAGACCGTCGGGCTCATCCGCCGCGAGGCCGAGCACGTCAAGGCGGGCCGACCCGCGCGCATCATTGTCAAGATTAATCGACTGGCCGACACGCGCGTCATCGCGGCGCTCTACGAAGCGTCGCAGGCCGGCGTCCCTATCGACCTCATCGTCCGCGGCATCTGCATGTTGAAGCCCGGCGTGCCCGGACTCTCCGAGACGATTCGCGTCCGCAGCATCGTCGGCCGCTTCCTCGAACACAGCCGCGCCTACTACTTCCAGAACGGCGGCGAGGAAGAACTCTACACAGGCAGCGCCGACTGGATGCCGCGCAACTTCGACCGCCGCGTCGAGACCATCGCCCCCGTCCGCGACGAGCGTCTGAAGACGTACCTGAAGGACGTGCTCGACGCGTACCTGCGCGACAACGTGAAGGCGCGGCTACTTGCCCCCGACGGTTCCTACCGCCCCATCCCTCTTGATGAGGGCGGCGAGCGCTTTAACAGTCAGCTCTTTTTCATCGACGCCCCCACGCCTGAATGAAACGTGAACCGATTATTCTTTCGAGGAGGGTGGATGATGTCCAATAGTCTTTTCCGCGCGTTTACGGCGGTGCTGGCGTCGGCGGTGTTGACGCTCACGGCGTGCTCGCCGGCCGTCGGGCAGAACGAGGCGTCGGAATCACAGCCTAAGAAGGAAGAGAAAAAAGACGAGAAGAAGGAGATGCCGCAGGGCACGCCCGTCCTCTGGCAGGAGCCGACGAACATCTCCACGCGCAACCTGCTGCTCGGCCCCGGCGGCGAGGAGATGAAGCCCGACCTGAAGCAGGTAATCTGGGAAGAGACGATGCCCGAAGGGTACTCGGTGAAGTGGCGCGTGCGCGACGCCTCCGGCAAGAAGTGGGTCGTCAAGGTCGGCAACGAGGCGCAGCCGGAGACGGTCGCCACGCGTCTGGTCTGGGCCGCGGGTTACCCGACCGAGGTCAACTACCTCGTCCCGTGCGTGCAGATCGTCAACGCGCCGAAGCCGCGGAAGAAGGTCGAGCGCTGCGAAGGCGACAAGGGCTACGCCAACGTCCGCTTCGAGGCACGGCCGGAGGAGCACAAGCGGCTCGAAGAGTGGAGCTGGAACGAGAACCCCTTCAAGGGGACGAAGGAACTCGCCGGCTTCGTCGTGCTGATGGGGCTGCTGAACAACTGGGACTTGAAGGACTCGAACAACAAGATCGTCCACGTCCCGGCCGAGGGCGGCGGCGAGTTGCGCTACGTCGTCAGCGACCTCGGCGCGACCTTCGGCAAGACCGGCAACTTCATCACGCACAGCCGCAACGAGCCCGAGAAGTACGTCAAGACGGGCTTTGTCGATAAGGTCGAAGGCGGCTTCGTTCGCTTCGACTACAGCGGGAAGAACGGCGGGCTCTTCGACGCCGTGACGGTCGAGCAGGCGCGCTGGATCGGCGACCTTCTCTCGAAGTTGAGTGAGGAGCAGGTCAAGGACGCCTTCCGCGCGGCCAACTACAAGCCCGAGGAGATCGAGGCGCTCGCACAGGAGGTCATGGGCCGCATCAACGCCCTGCACAGCCTGCCCGTGCCGACCACGGCCAGCACGCCCGCCCCGTAAACGGCGTGAAGCAAAGTACCGGCCGGACATCGCCTTCGCGCGTCGATGTCCGGCCGGCGTTTCAAAAACCTTTCGGAGTGTTCCGTGTCTGACAGAGCCCCCACCCGCCTCGCGCTGATTCTCCTCCTTTTCGCAGCCGTCGTTCCGTGCGCCGCGCAGGAGCCGCCCGTGCGCGAGGAGCAGGAGCCGGTCAAGGTCTACACCGAGGAGGTGCGCCTGCCCGTCGTCGCCTACGACGACCGCGAGCGCTTCGACCCGACGCTCGCGACCGACGACGTGCTCGTGCTCGAAGACGGCGTGCCGCAGCGTGTGAGGAGCGTGCGGCGCGTCCCGGCCAACGTCCTGCTCGTCTTCGATATGGGCGGGCAGGTGACCGCGACGCGCGCGGCCAACGCGACGCGCGAGGCCGCATTCCGGTTCGTCGCGCGGCTTGGCAAGGGCGACCGAGTGGCGCTCATCCAGACCGCGGCCCGGCGTCCGGAGTTACTGCTTGACTGGACGACGGACACGTCCCTCGTGAACCACGCGCTGAAGACGAAGCTCTTCTCGGCGCCGCGCTCGCGCCTCTCTGAGTGTCTCGCGCTGGCGGTCACGAAGCTCGGCGAACGCCCCGTCGGGAACACGCACGTCGTCGTCTTCACCGACGGCCTTGAGTCGCAGTCGCGCGACGAGATACGCGCGGACGACTTGGCGAAGGAGGTCGTGCGGAGTCTCGTCGCGGCGCAGGCCAGCGTACACGTCTTCGGCTTCTCCTCGCTCGTCAAAGAGACGGTCAAGTATCGTAAGAGCATGTTCAGCGGGGGCGTCATTGATCTGGACTTCCAGATGCGCCGCTGGTTCAAGAACTACGAGCTGGCGACGAAGAGGCGCGAGGGACAGCTCCTCGCGCTGGCTCGTGAGGCCGGGGGGCGCGTGCTCCTTCCGTCTACGGCGGAGGAGGTGCCGGCGCTGGCCGAAAAGGTGGCGCGCGACATCGGCGCGCAGTACGTCGTCACTTACAGGCCGCTCCGGCCGTTCGCAGAGGGCGGCGCGGGCGAGCGCAGGCGTGCGGAGGTGAGCGCGCGGCGCATGGGGCTCCAACTTTTCACGTTGCGGAGCGTCGTCACCGCGCCCCGGCGCGTGACACAGGATGAACGGTAAGCTGTAGGGACATGGCGAACAGTAAGCAAAAGGGAAAAGCTTTCACGGTCGCGGTCGCGGTCATCGCGCTGGCGTTGGGGTTCCTTCTGGTCGCGGCGCTGATGCGCGGCTACGGGTCTCGGGGCGGCGCGAACCCGGGCGGCGCGGCCGACCCCGCGCGCTCCGCGTCACAGGAGCAGGAGGCCGCAAGTACGACAGAGCCCGCGGCGCGGCCGACGCCCGCGGCGCGCTCGACGCCGGGCTCGGCGGCCAACGAGACGCCGTTCTCGCAGGTGTTAGGCGGGAGCAGCTCGCTGCCGCAGCCCACCGCGGGTGAGAAGAGCGGCGACTGGCTGATGACGTTCGCGAACGTCACGGTGCGTTTGACGTTGGCGGCGCTGCTCTCGGCGATGCTGGCCTTCCGGCCGCGGCGCCTGTCGTACACGGTCAAGCGTAATCCCTTCGTGGCGCAGACGCAGATTCTGATGGCCGTCGTCGCCTCGGCGCTGATGATGGTCGTCGGCGACTCGGCGGCGCGCGCTTTCGGCATCTTCGCCGCCGCCTCGCTCGTGCGCTTCCGCACGAACATCAAAGACCCGAAGGAGATCACGGTGCTGCTCGTGAGCCTCGCCATCGGGCTGGCGACGGGCGTGGGCCGCTGGGAGCTGGGGCTCATCCTGACCTTCTTCGTGCTGCTGCTGCTGTGGGGCTTGGAGTTCCGCGAGCGCGAACAGGTCACGCGCTCGATGGAGCTAACCGTCAAGACGCGCAACATCGGGACGACGCAGGACGCGCTCCTACAGCTCTTCCGCCGGTACAACTTCGTCTCCGAGATGCGCACCATCGACCGCCCCGACGGCGAGGGCGAGACCGGCTGCATCGTCTACAACGTTGACATGGGCCCGCAGGCCAGCACCGACCGCCTGAGCGAAGAGCTGCTCGCCGCCGACCCGCGCAACATCGACAGCGTCGAGTGGGATCAACAGAAGAACACTTCCTACTTCTACCAGTAACAACGGTAGGCACTTCAGACAGGCAGGGTCTAAACGAACCTGCCTGAAAGCATCCGGGGCGGCGAGCTTATTAGTCTCGCCGCCCCGGTTCTCATCAAAACGCAGGTTGAGCCTGAACACAGAACCTGTTGTTCATGAACAATAAAATTCTTCCCTAAACCCTGATTCCGGGTTGTGATAAGGAGTCGGGTGAACCATGAAGTTCTTCCGTGAATTCCTCCATCACGAGGCTTGAGTTCATGGACGACGCACCCTTCTGGCTGGAGTCAAACGACGCTGTGTGACGCCCCGCGGGTTCGGTAAAACCCTGTCGCTCGGAGTTTTCGTTGGAGTACAGCATTGATGAGCCCGATTGGTCACCGTAATCTCCTGGCAACATTCGCCGCTCAGTGTGACGGTTCCGAACGTAGGTGAATAATCCGGTGGAAGCCACTGCATATCATCGCTGAACGAGGGCAGCAAGGCCTCCTTGAAGGTGCAGGAGCTGCCCAGCGGAATGTTACCGACGGTAGTAGTCAACCCGTTGGGGGCGGTAAGGGTGACTGGATATGTGGTCAGTTTACCGGAAACCCAGCATTGCAGAGTCCCTTCGAAGACCCCTGCGAAGTCCTTCGGTACTCCTTCGACGACTTTGGTGATCTTCACCTGACCCGCCCCTTCGCAGGGGGCCATCTTGTCGATGACGGTCACCTGTCCGCCCTTGCCGTCTGTTTCGACGAAGCCGCCGGCCGGCGAGTAAATCGGGAGTCCGCTCCAGTTGAATCCCGCCGGAAGCGGGGACGGGGGCGGCCCTTCTGTGACGGTGCATTGGCTGCCCGCCGGAACGTCGTTGAGCGTTGTGAAACCGGGAGTCGGCCAATTGACGGTGACAGCCTTTTGGTAAAAGCCGCTCGGGGTCGAGCACTGGACGAGGAAGTTAAACTGACCCGTAAAGCCAGCCGGCGCGCCCTCGACGTTCTTCCGGATAATCAACCCCGACTCGCAGCCGGACACTTCCAGTTGTTGATTAATGCCTGATATGTCGAGGTTCTGGACGTTCGAGAAATTCTTCTGGTTGTTGGGGTAAGTTCCGCACACACCCGTTGCCTTGACCCGGAGCACGATCTGGCACGAGTGTTTACCGGAGCCGTTCGGGTTCGGGCCGAGCAGGCTGCCCCCGGTCAGCGTAAAGGTGCGGCCGTCGGCCGAGACGGAGACAGTTCCGCCGCAGGTGTTCGAGGCGACGGCGACGATTTGGAGTCCCGCCGGAAGCGTATCGGAAAAGTTGATGCCGGTCTGGTTGGGGTCGCTGTTGATGTTAGTGATGGTGAAGGTGAGCGTCGAAGTTCCGTTCGGGCCGATCTTGGCAGGGTCGAACGATTTCGTCAGCGTGGGCGTGAGAACCGTGATGTTCTCCTCCTGTTGGAGGAGTTTGCCCTCGTCGCCCTGAAAGTAGAAATTCCCGCCGGGGAGGAAAGACCCCACGGCAAGGTTCGGTTGAAGAGAGCCTCGCTCCCGTGTTCCGCTAATCCCGCAGAACAGTACTGAATTTGGGTTGAAGACTTCTGGGGCGAGTTGTGCCAGAAAGTGAAAATGACCTCATAATTCGGACTTCTCTCTGATTTATTGGCACTTGGTGTTCACGAACAATAAAGTTCTTCCCTGAAGACGGCTTAAGTCCTTTAGTGGGGACTCCCTGAAACCGGCGGCTTGAAAATAAAGTTCTTCCCTAAAGCCTAAGAGTCTGGTGGAGTAGAGAATCGAATGGACAATAAAGTTCTTCCCTAGAGTACTGTGTATATTTCACGCCCCTCATCGCGTCGGGCGAATCCGGCGCGTGGCCCTCTCGCTGCGCGTCCTACTTCACCGCCGACCTCGGTGCTTGGGACCGCCCCCGAGGCCCTTAAATGAGAGGCCCCGGAGGGGCGATTACATCACCTCGCCCCTCCGGGGTTCATCAAGGGTCAAAGCAGGCAACCCGTTAATTCTGTGCTACCGGTTCGGCGTGGTACGGCGCGAGCCGCGCGGCGAAGTCCTCCGAGGGTGACGCCGCCGGTTCCAGCCTCGTCGCCGTCTCCCGGCCGGCTCCGGCCTTCAAGGCCGAGGCCAGGAGCTTGCTCGAAGGGGGCTCGACGAGGAACGGGATGAGGTCAGAGTTGGCCGGGATTTGCTGCCCCCAACTGCCTCCGCCCCAACTCCAGCCCAGGTTGATGTCGAAGGCCACGCTACGCTGGTTGTCGGTAGTCAGGTCGATGAAGATGCCGGGACTGAACGCCTGTTCAATCACCGTGCCCGTATTGACCGGCAGCGTGGAGAAGATCAGCACGACTTTCTCGATGGGGGCGATGATGTCCAGGCCGCCCCCGTAGAGCGGGAAGGCGCAAAGAGGGTTGAAGACGCCGTTCTGCTCCATGGAGACCCCGCAGGTGAACGGGGTCGTCGTGGTGTTGTTGATGGAGATGGCGATGGCGGGGCCGGCCGTCGTGACGTTGTTGCCGCCGCCCGGCTCGACGTTCCACTGCTGGCCGAGTGAGATGTCTACGGCGGCGCTGGCGACCACGTTGGTATTGGGGGCGACCGGGAACGTGTTGGAGATGTAGGCTTGATATTGCACCGTCCACTCGATGTTGTTAGTCGTCAACAGGCTCGCGGCCGGTATGCTGAACCAGACCAGCGGCGCGCCGCCCTTCATGGTGCTTTGTACGGCCTTAAAGCCGTACAGGTTGTAACCGCCCTGCTGTAACGCCTGAACGGTGGCCAGACTCAGCGACAGATTTACCTGGTAGGCCGAGTCCGCCGCCGCGGCCAGGCCGGCCGAGACGTTATCCGCTCCCGCGCCCGAAGTGATCTCCACTTTTTTAATCTCCAACGCCTTCGCCGCGTTTCTGAGCGGCGCGAGCGCCATGGCGGCGTTGCCGGTGACGAGGAAGCCGTCGCCGTCCACCCTCGGGACGTAGCTGTAGCCTGTCGGCTCGTACCCGGCCTTGGTGATGATGTTCTTGACCTGAAGTTCCGTGATGGACTTGCTGATGAAGTCGTACGTGTGCGCCATCTTCTGTTTCTCCTTCAAGGGGTGAGTTGAGTTCCACAGGGCGGATGCGGAAACGGCCTTGAATCTCCCCGTAGGTTTTCGAGCCGAGACGGCGCGATACACTTGCCTCGCGTGAGGGGTATTCCGGCCGCCGCATCTCCCACGTCTACTAATGCGTGCTCCCGGGCCGAACTCCCTCAGCCTTAAAAAAAAATTTATTGTCGATTGGGAATGCAGGGAGGCGGGCGGGGGCGGCACCTGTGCCGAGGGGGAAGGGGGCAGAGCAGCGCGCCCGCGGGCAAGGCGCGGTGTGACGGAGGCGCTGTCGAAGCCGCGCTCGCCGTGGGTGTTTCTACGCCGGGTTATCTGCGCGTCGTCGCCCTGCGAGTGCGGTATTGGAGCTGCACTTTAATGAGCAGCGGTTCGCCGGACTTAACGCCGGGTCGGTAGTAGAGAGTTTGCGGGCCGGGCCCGGACGCTTTTAAGAGGCGTCCGGCGCGGGCGCCGGCCTCCTTTTCTTCCTTCGTCCAGACCTTGCTCTCCCCGCCGCTCAACTCCATCCGCCCCGTCTGTGCGCCCCATGACTTCTCCCACCGGGCGACACGCTCCGCGGAAAGTCTTTGCGCTTGCGCTCCAATCTGCAACTCATCAAGCGGAACCGGCGACACGATGACGCTCAACAATTCGCCGACCTGATCGGTGCGGCTGCGCTTGAGTGTGAAGAAAGGAGGGCTGTCCTCCTGCGCGGGGATGTCAACGAGCCGCCCGGCTTTCACTTTGTTGTCGCCGCCGAGCGTGCGCGTCGTCGGAAAAATCAGATAAGGCTCGCCGAGCGTGCCGTCGGCGTACTGCTCGCGGTCTATGACGTAGAGGTAGCCTGTGCGCGCGGCCTCGACGCTCAGGCGCACGCGGTCGCCTTCGGACAGCCCGGCGTTGCCGGGGACGCGCTCGGGTATCCACGCGGCTGCGTCCGCGCCCTCGTGGACGATCATCCTTTCTCCTTCGTCCGTAGCTCTGGAGGGACGCAAGCGCCAGATGGTGACGCCGACGACCGAATCACCGGAGACGCCCACGGGAGAGACGCGCGGGGTCGCCACGCGGTAGTCACGTCGCGGGCCGCTCCCGCCGGAGCGCGCAGGCTTCCTACGGGTGGAGTTGAACGCCGTGTCCCAGAGCTTGCGCGTCGCCTCCCCGTCCGGCGTGCCCTGCGCCGCCACCAGACTGACGGCGCAGAGCGCGAGCACGCAGATGGCTGCCGCCCACGGCCTCGTCGCCCAGATGGGAAACGCGTGGACGATTCTTCGGCGCGGGTTGCTAAGCTGTTGCCCTGCTTTCATCCTCTCACCTCCACTCGCCCTGTTGGACGAAGCCAGCCCAGTAGTAAGGCGCCCCCCACTGCTTCTGTCCCCGGAGTTCGAGCTGCGCCGCCCTCAACGCCGCCGTCGGCCGCAAGCCCTCCCTGAGCATCCCCTTGTAGAGGCGCGACATTAAATCGGCCGTTCCTTTGTCGCTCACGTTCCAAAGGCTGACTATGATGCGCGTAGCCCCCGCGTACATAAACCCGCGCGTCAGGCCGACCAGCCCTTCGCCCTTTATCTCTTTCCCGAGCCCCGTCTGGCAGGCGCTCAGGACGACCAGCTCCGCCGGGAGGTTGAGGTTATAAATCTCCTGCGTCTTGAGAAGGCCGTCCTGCGGCTCGCCCCTCTCGTTGACCAGCGAGAGCACGATGGCGGAGAGGGCGGGCTTCTCGCTGTCGATATATCCGTGCGTCGCAAAATGCACGTAGCGGTACTTATGCAACTCTCCGCCGAGGGCCGTCGCGAGGTTCGCTTTGAAATCGAGGGCGCGCAGGTTCGAGGCCCGCGGAGCAACCGCCAGTATCTGCTCCGCCTCCAGACGTGTGTAAGGTAGGCGCGGAATGCGCGACCCGTCCTGCGTGCCGGCGGCCTGTGCCGACAGATGTTCGAGCGTTCGCGTGGCGTCGTAATCTTCAACCGTTCCCGCCGGCGACACCGGCGCATGTTTCGTCTGAGAGGTGACGCGCTCGTCGCCGCCGTCGAACACGGGGTCGGCGATGAGAGCGACGTTATTCGGGGCTGACTTGCGGCCGACCAGCTCTCTCCTTTGCACTGCGAGCGTGGAGGCCGAAGGCAGGCTGACGACCTCATGCTCGGCGATCAACGGCCGGTAGTCATCATTACCCGAAGGGCCGCCGGGGACGGGCAGCATGGCGAAAGGGATATACTGCAAAGCCCCGTCGGCGACGACCACCAGCCGCTTACCAGTCAACTCCGAAGCCGCCGGCTTGAGCACCACGCGGCTCAACTCTTCGGCCGCCTCGGTCGTTTGCGAATCGGCCCGACTGATTCGCTCCTGCCTCTGCCGCGCACTCTCGCCCTTGTGCCTGTTGCTGCGGGCCGTCACCAACTTGTAGAGCTGCCGTGCCGTCTGCTCGACGCGCTCGCGCCCGGGCAGTTGGAAGCTCCGCAAGCCGTCGCGGGTCACGGCCCACAGGTAACTGCGCTCGGCGCCGAGCGAGTATTCCAGCAGCAGGGTGTCGGAATCCAACAACGTCTGTATCTCTCGCAGGCCGAGCGGCTGCGGCTGTGTGATGGCCGCGTAATGCGGGCTGCGCCTGCGTATGTCTCCCGATACCTGCTGGTGTTCCTCTTCGAGCGCGCCGACCTCCTTCTTCAACACGGCCGCCTGCTCCTGCCTGTTCGGCTGGCCGAGTAGAGATATCAACCGTGCGGCCTTGGCGCTGAGCCGCACGGAAAGCTCGCGCTCACGCTCAAGCAACGCGGCGTCTACGCCCCGACTGACATCGACGCCGGACTCCGACAACATCTCCAGAAGGCTGCGCGCGCGCGCACGCTCGCTCGTCTCCAGTGCCGCCGCGTCGTAACCCTTGTTCGGTTCGAGGCGGTGCATTTGCATCAGCAAATCGATCTGGAACTCGTAAGCGTCCTGCCGCGAAGCGAAGAAGGAGGTGCGGAGTTGCTGGCTCAAGACCTGCGCCCGCATGGCTTCGATGATTGAGACCGCCGCCTCTATCTGGGCGCGGGCTTCTGTGAAGTTGCCGCGACCCCTTTCGGCCTGCGCAATGCTTTGACGCGCCCTCGCTTCGCCGAGCCGGTCGTTGAGCGCCTGAAAAATCGAGAGTGCCTGCGCATAAGATTCGGCGCCCTTCTGCACTTCGCGGGAGAGCGTGCGGGCTTGCCCGAGGTAGAGCAGAGTGTTCGCTTCTTCGCGGCGACTGCCGATGGCGCGGAGGAGTTTGAGCGCCTGCTCGTGCTTTTCGATGGCTTGCTGCGGTTGCCCGAGGAAGGCATAGGCCACCCCGATGTTTCTCAGCGTGACGGCCTCTCCGCGGCGATCCCCGGCCGCGAGGCGGAGCGGCAGCGCCTGTCTGTAGTAGTCGAGGGCCTTCGCCGTCTCTCCTATCTTGGCGTAGGCGAAGCCTATTTGATTGAGCGAATTGGCCTCACCCTGCGTGTCCCTGGCCGCCCGCCGGAGTTCGAGCGCCCGCCCGAGGTGTTCGAGCGCGCGTTGCGGCTCGCCGAGGGCGATGTAGGTGATGCTGATGTTGTCGAGGGTGTCGGCCTCTTTGCGCGGGCTGCCCGCGCCGCGCCGCAAAGGCAGAGCGCGGTCGTAGTAGTCCAGCGAGCGCTGCAACTCGCCGAGGTTGTAGTAGCTCACCCCGATGTTGTTGAGCGCATCGCCCTGCGAGTTGGCGTCGCCCAGAGTCTCCCAGAGTGAGAGCGCCTGACCGTAACAGTCGAGCGCCTTCCGCGGCTCGCCCATGATGTCGTAGGCGCCGCCGGCGTTGTTGAGCATCCGCGCCTCGCTCCGCCGGTCGCCGCTGTCCCTGCTGACCGAAAGCGCCTGCTCGTAGTAGCCCAGGGCCCTCTGCGGCTGTCCCAGAGAGTTATAGGCGAGCCCCAGTCGGTTGAGCGTCGAGACTTCCATCGGGCGGTCTTCCAGAGAACGGAAGACGGGCAGGACGGCTTCGATCTTTTCCAGCGCCTCTTGTCTGGCCTTAGCGTCGGGCTGAGCGAGTCGCCGGGAAGCCTCCATGAAAGCACGCTCCGCGCCCGTGCGAGACCTGTCCGCGGGCGTCGGCTCACGCAACGCCTCGACCCTCATCTCAAAGAGCCCGGAGGCGGCCTTCTTGTCGGGCGAGCGGACTTCTATCGTGTATTGGCCTGCTTCCTCCGCCACCGCCGAGACCGGCTCCGGCCCGTAGTTGCCGTTGGGGCTGTCCATCTCAAGCAGGCGTTTCTGCCCCGGCCCGACGAGCGCGACCGCCAAGTCTATCCCGCGCTGCTCGACGACCACGCGCAGGTACTGCCCGGTACTCATCGTTATGTAAAAGAGACGGGTTTCGCCGCCGGCCATCTGCCCCTTGAACGTCTCGCCCGGCGCGAGCGTGGGTGCCGCGGTCTGCCGGCGGGCGGCGCTTGCTTGTGGCGCGAACCCCACGGCCGCTGTCATCAGGAGGCAGGTAACGCAGCGCGAAATAATCTGGCGAGGTGTGAGCATCACGAGCAGAGTCCTGCGGGAATAGGGGACGAATCACCCGCGTGAGCTTCTGCGGGTGATTCGCCCCCGAACGGGTTAAGTCGTCGCGCACAGGTGCCGGCAGGCGGCCCACCCGGCTGACATGCTACCAACTACCGAGAGCGCCGGTGTCGGGGCTTGGGGTCAGGTCGGTCATCATCATCATCATCGCCGCCGCCCTGAGCCTGGGCAGACCAGTTTCCGTCTTCGTTTTCGTCGTCGGGTGGCACCAACTTGAAAGTACCCGCCATAGACTTATTCCCCGCCTCGACCTTCACCCTGCCTTTGAAGAAGTACACGCTGTCGCCGACATCCTTAATGGTCACAAAGAAGGTGACCACAGACTCCGCATCGACTTGCCCGTTGAGCGGATAGTAAGAATTCTCAATCGTGTCGGTCACAAACCCGCTGATCGAAAGGGTGTCGAGATTTTGCTCCTGACGTGTGATCGACAGACTGTCGCAGCGTTCAAGGCCGGGAGGAGGCTCGGAGCCGCCGGTTAATTGCAACGTCCACAGACTGTTGCTCAGTGTCGGGAAGGGCCTCGCCGCAGCGTTGGCCTTTTGGGTTCCTGTCGTCATGGCGTTCTCCTTATTTGAAATGTTCAGGCACGGAGTCTGCCGTCGGGGCTCGACGCTCCGAAGCGGGGTGCGTCCCCGCTCGTGTCCGGGCCTTCCGGCGGCTCTCGTCTGGTAATGCGGGAAGTCGAGGTCATTCGCCTCACGGGACGGGAAGAATTTTCAGACGTTGTGGGGTCACGTCTGAGCGCTGCCGCTCGTGTGTCGGCCGCCGGTCTCGCGCCGGGGCCTCCGTGTTACGTTACCGGGAGCTTAGGGGTTTAAAACGGATGAGGCCCGGGTCGGGGATTAGTGATGCTCAAGCCTCAGAAGGTGCGCGAGTATAGCACCGTTCGAGGTGAGGACAACCTCTTTTTTATCCTCGTCCCTCGACGCCGCGGGGCGGGGATTTTGATGTGTCAGCAGGAAATCTCTGGCCGCGTCGTTGAGGCCGGGGTCGCCGACCAGCCCTCGGTCACGCGGGTTGGCGTACGCCTTTAACGCTTCGAGCGCGGGGACGCTCTCCGCCGACCAGACCAGCCAGACTTTCTCCGTCCCCTGTTCCGCATCGAACTGTAGCCAACTCCGCTCGGGCACCTGAACCTGCCGACCCGCGCCGAGCCATGACTGCCCTTCGTTGGCGGTGGGCGAGGGGAAGAGAATCACGTAGGCAGACGGCCGCGCCTGCTCCGTCGGGCCTTCGTTCAGGATGTAGAGGTGTCCGTTCTGCGGGCTGCTGAGGTTCAGCCGCACGCGATAATCCTTCTCGAAATTTATCTCGCCGCCGAGCCTGAACGGGGCCTCAAACGGCCTCCCGCCGCGGTATTTCTGAACCAGTATCGAATAGACCAGGCTGCGCTCCGGCCCTGCGGCGGCGGGCGGGGCCGTTGTCTCAACCGTCGAGGGATTTGCTTTACTGGCCGTTGACGGGTTTGAGGAGCGCAATACCCACGCGCCGATGATAGCCGCCGCGGCCGGAAGCAGTAGGGCCGCGAGCACGAGTGCCGTCGCCCTCTTGTTACGGGTCGCACGGGCGGCGGCAGGCGACCCCGGAATGGCTATGTCAATCGGCGTGGCTCTTCCTGAAACCGCTGCGGCCTCCATTTCTCGACGCAGGCTTTCCAGGTCGAGCGCCAGGTCTTTGCTCGTCTGATACCGCTTCTCTCGGTCTTTCCGGAGCGCCTTTCTGACGATTCTTTGCAGCGCCTCCGGCACGCCGGAGCCTTCCTCGGCGAACGGCTCGGGCTCGCGCTCAAGGATGGCGGCGAGAACGTCGCTCGGCGTCTGCCCGCCGAAGGGCTTACACCCTGACAGCATCTCGTAGAGCACGACGCCTAGACTCCAAATGTCTGTCCGCGCATCGACCGCGAGTCCGCGCGCCTGCTCGGGCGACATGTACGCGGTCGTGCCCATCAACATGCCCGGTACGGTGTGGACGCTCTCCGCGTCAGCGCCGTCGGACACACCGCCGCCGAAATGCTGTGTGTATTTCGCAAGCCCGAAGTCCAATACCTTGACGCGCCCCTCGGCGTCGAGCATGACGTTCTCCGGCTTGATGTCGCGGTGGACGATGCCAGCTTGATGCGCCTTTGAGAGGGCGCCCGCAATTTGCGCCGCGACTCCGAGCGCCTCGCCCGGCCTGAGCCTTCCGCCCTTCAAATGTTGCCGCAACGTCTCGCCCTCCACGAATTCCGTCGCGATAAAGTACCTGTCGCCTGCCTGTTCGATCTCGTAGATCGTCAGCACGTTCGGGTGGTTGAGCGCCGAAGCGGCCCGCGCCTCCTGCTTGAAGCGGCGGATGCGACTCTCGTCGTCGGTCAGATAGTCGGGGAGCAGTTTGAGCGCGACCTTCCGCCCGAGCCGCGTGTCCCTCGCCAGGTAAACGTCCCCCATTCCGCCCGAGCCCAGCAACGCCAAGACCTGATAATGGCCGATGCTCTGCCCCACGAGCGCGCCCGTCGAGTTCTCCGTCAGCATCTCGGCGGCGACCGCGTAGGCGGGGGCGTCCATGAAACTGCCGGGCTGCTCGTCGGCGGCGACGAGAGCCTCGACTTTCGCCAGCAGAGCCGAGTCATCGCCGCACGCCTCCGCGAGAAAGGCAGGCCGCTCTTCGGCCGCGCGCTCCAGTGCGGAGTGGAACAGCTCTTTAATCTGCTGGTAGCGTTCCGGAGTCATGGGTATGTTTTAAAGCTTTTCGGAAGAGACGGGCTTAACCTTCCAACTCGTGCCGGAGCCATGAGCGAGCCATCTTCCATTCGCGCTCGACCGTGGCGTGTGAGATCGACAGAACTTCGGCGGTCTCCTCGATGGTTAGTCCGCCGAAGAAACGCAGCTCGACGACCCGGCTCTGCTGCGGGTCGAGCACTTCCAACTCCTGCAAGGCAAGGTGCACAGCCAGCAAGTCGACGCTCGGCCGCCCCGCTATCCGGTCGGCCCTGCTCAGCGAAAGGCTGTATTGTCCGCCGCCCCTCTTCGCCGCCTGTTGGGTGCGCGCGTGGTCCACAAGTATGCGGCGCATCAACCTTGCCGCGATCCCGAAGAAGTGCGCGCGGTTCTGCCACCTAATATCGTTCTGGTCGATCAGGCGCAGGAAGACTTCGTTGATGAGGGCCGTGGGTTGCAGCGTGTGATCGTGCCGCTCACGCCTAATGTAATTACCGGCCAGCCGACGCAGTTCTTTGTAAATCAGCGGCACCAACTCGTCGAGGGCACTCTGCTCCCCGTTGCTCCACCTCTCCAGAACCTCTGTGATGTTCGGCTGAGCCTGCATCGTTCGCGGCCCTTTCTCACAAATCTTTTAACCAAGAGAGGAGATCACATCAGATAAGCCTGCTCCCGGACGAGAGTTGCTAAACGGCAGTAAAATGTTAACGAAGGTACAGTATAGCAACATAATAAATGTTCTTAAATCGGGGTCAGGCCCGGAAGTCATATTGATCTTGATGATATAGGCAGCAGGGCGCTTTACGCGCGCCCTGCGGGACAGACTTTATTGTTCGTAGACAGATTTTATTATCTGTCAACAACCTGTTCACGAACAATAAAGTTCTTCCCTGAAGAGGGCGTAAGTTCTTTATTTTCGACCACCCAAATATACTACTTTGGAAATAAAGTTCTTCCCTAAAGGCCGATTGATCGCTAGGGCAGAGAATTGAGGTAACAATAAAGTTCTTCCCAATTTGGGAAGAGGAGACATGGAAAATTCAGTAAATCCGGTATTTAATTGGCAAGTTAAGGGATTGTAATTTTCGCTTTGGAGCGCAGCCAAGTGAGAATGCTACGCTCTATTTCGCCAGAGCGAGGCAAAACGCGACAAGAGAGTCCCAACAGATCCGTTATACAGTGATTTTATCTACATAGCTCGCACCGCTATTTTAGGCTCAGGGATTTCAGAAGTTTGCGAATCTTCAATGATTCGTTCAGCTAATTGAGCTACTTGTTCGTTATTGTTCCTTGTTAATTCCATCAACCGCGGAAAAGCTTTCATGCGAATGGCTGGAATGTCATACACTGAAAGCATTTGTAGCCCAATTAAAATCTCGTCCGGGTTTTCCGATCTAATTAGCCGTAAGGCTCTATTCGCTTGATCGAAGACCCAATGGATTTTCGCCTGCTGCGTTACTGCGCGCTTTCTAACTTTTATGGCCCAGTACGCAATAACCACCCCGAGGCAGAAAAACAGGGACGCCAGTATGTAGATCCATCTTTCCATACAGCTTTACATCCTCCTCATTGTTAATGGCCATCATCCTGCGAGGCTGCTGTATTCGTGCTTTTTTTCCCTGTCTACATTGAACCAGAAAATTAGTACGCTGCTAACGACAGAAACTAACGCGACAGTCCAATTCAGGCAAGCATAGGCACGCATCTTTTTTATAACAATGTCGTGTCCGTTGGGGGATGGTGCCGATGAAAAATTATGCTCCCCTCCATGGTTTTGATTATCAGGATTTTGAGACGGAGGCATTCCAGCTACTGCCCGGGGCGGCTAACCACATTCTTAGTCGCCCGGACGGCAAGCAGCGCTTCTCCGACTGCGTTACCGGCATGACCGAAGCCTTCGCGCTGTGCAGCACTCTTGACGAGGCACTAATCTTTCGCGAAGAGATTGCATTCTTCCAAGCCATCAAAGTCGCATTAACGAAGCATTCCACCGCGGAGAAAAAAATCTCGGACGAGCAGCGGGAGCACGCACTTCGTCAAATCGTGAGCAACGCGGTTATCTCTGAAGAGGTGATCGACATCTTTGCAGCCGCCGGTTTGCGGAAGCCCAATATTGGCGTGCTGTCCGAAGAGTTCCTGAACGAGGTGCGATTGATGCCGCAGCGGAACTTGGCCGTCGAGTTGCTGGAGCGGCTGCTCAAAGATGACATCAAGTCGCGCTTCGCAACTAACGTCGTACAGAACAGGAAGTTCTCCGAGCTGCTGAAAGCGGCATTGAATAAGTACCGCAACCGGGCTATTGAGACTGCGCAGGTGATCGAAGAATTGATAGAGATGGCGAGGCAGTTCAACGAAGCGGCACGGCGCGGCAATGATCTGAAACTAACTGATGAGGAATTATCTTTTTATGACGCACTGGAAACCAACGAATCATCAGTACGCGAACTAGGGGATGACATACTAAGGAAGATCGCTGTAGAGCTGACTGACAGTTTGCGAAAGAATGTCTCGGTCGATTGGTCCGTGCGGGAGACCGTTAGGGCGCGTCTGCGGCTGTTGGTGAAGCGCATCCTGCGAAAGTACAAGTACCCACCTGATCAGGAAGCGCGGGCGGTTGAATTGGTGTTGCAACAGGCAGAGACGCTATCTGAAGCTTGGGTGTCGTAAACTAGACGCACTAAATTTGAAGCCAAAAATTTGGCTCACAGTAGAAGTTACGAGAAGGAAATTCTTGCTTAAGAAATGGCCTCGGACAGCCATGGCTGTCCGAGGCCATTTCTTAAGTCGCCAATCGATTTTCTATGGGCAGCAACCACCAATAAATAAGGTGGTAATGTTTAACACTCGGCGTACGAGCGGTGAGAAAGCAGTACGCAACTTGTTTACACAGTACGCATTTGATTTACACAGTACGCAACTAATTTACACTGTCACAAACAACCCGTGTGACTTAGAACAGCTCGAACTTGATGGTCAGGTATTTTTTGGGGTTCTGGCGGAAGTCGTAGATTAGTTTGACGGTCTCGGAGGAGAGTTGGTTGACGTTGTTGTAGAGTTGGTCGTCGGTGAGGAGCTTGCCGGCGGTGCCTTCGCCGCGTTGGACGCCGGCGACGACGTTGTCGATGCGCTCGGCGGCGGTGTTGAAGCGGGCGATGGCGGCGCGCGCGTCGTTGTAGATGGCCTCGTCGGTGAGGAGCTTGCCGGCGGTGCCGCGCCCCTGGCGGAGGTCATTGACGATGAGGTCGATGTTGTCCACCGAGCGGTTGAGGCGGGCGATGGCCCCGCGCGCCTCGTTGTAGATGGCGTCGTCGGTGAGGAGCTTGCCGGCGGTGCCGCGCCCCTGCTTCAGCCCGTCGGCGATCTCCTGAAGCGAGCGGCTGACTTCGTTCAGGTTGTTGTAGAGCGCGGGGTCGTTGACGAAGCGGCCGGCCGAGCCCTGCCCCGTCTGAATCTGCCTGACCAACTCGTTAACGTCGCGCACGGCCGAGTTGAGGTTGTTGTAGAACGCCTCGTTGTTGACGAACTGACCGATGGTGCCCTGGCCCTGGTTGACCTTCGAAGAGATTTCGGTGAACTGCCGCGAGAGGTCGTTGAGCTGATCCATCAGACGCGTGCCCGACTGCGTGAGCGCCTGTACGGTGCCGCCCTCGTCGCCGGGCGGGATGAGGTCGCCGTCGCGGATCGGCTCGGCGGTGGCGCCGCCCGGCGTGAGGTTGATGACCTTCTCGGCGCCGAGGATGGAGGGCGACGAGAGGAGCGCGGACGAGTCCTTGCGGATGAGGTCGGTGGCGGGGCGCCCGTCGATCTCGCTGTCGATGGAGAAGGTGGTCTCGACCTTCTCCAAAGGGTTCGAGGAGGGCGGGAGCAGGCGCACATCGTCCACCTTGCCGATGCGGACGCCCGCCAGTCGCACCTCGGAGCCCCGGCGCAGCCCGTCGCCGTTCGAGAAGCGCGCGCGCAGGCGAATCTTGCGCGAGAAGGGCGAGATGTCGCCCGACGCGTTCAGGATGAGGAAGATCAGGACGCCGATGGCGACCACGATTAACAGTCCCACCCTCACCTCGCGGATTCCGATGCGCTTCTTGGCTGTAGGCATATTCTCTAAGTGCTGAAGACTGAAGACTGAGGACTGAGTGATAAGAAGCGTCTTGTCTTGACTCAGTCCTCAGTCCTCAGCACTCAGCACTTCTCCTTTCAGTGTCCGTGGATGAACCGCTGGATGTAGGGGTCCTCGTTGCGGTGGAGCGCCTCGTCGGTGCCCTCGAAGATGATCTTGCCACCGCGCAGCATGATCACCTTGGTGTTGGTCAGGCAGAGGCGCTGCCCCTCCTCCTCGAAGACGATCTCGCCCTCGTCGTTGACGACGGCGTACTCGCTCGTCAGGTACTTGACGTTGTTCATCTCATGCGTGACGAAGATGGAGGAGACATCTTCGAGGTCGCGCAGCTTGATGGCCAACTCGCAGATGGTGCGCGCCGTCGGCGGGTCGAGCCCGGCGGTCGGCTCGTCGAACATCACGATCTTCGGGCCGCCGACGAGCGCGCGCGCGATGCCGACCCGGCGCCTCATGCCGCCCGAGAGTTCTATCGGCATCTTGTCGATGGCGTCTTCGAGGTTGACGAAGCGGAGCATCCGGCGCACCTCCTGCTCGACCTCCTCCTCGGGCACGGCCTGCTCGTGCAGGCGGTAGGCGACGTTGTCGTAGACCGAGAGCGAGTCGAAGAGCGCGCCCTCCTGAAAGACCATCCCCATCTTCTTACGCACGGACATCATCTGCGCCTCGGTGTAGTCGGTGATGTCCTCGCCGTCCACGAGAATGCGTCCCGCGTCGGGCTTCAGGAGCCCGAGGATGAGCTTGATGGTCGTGGACTTGCCGCCGCCCGAGCCGCCGAGGATGAGCTTCGTCTCGCCCTTGTTGACCTTAAAACTGAGGCCGTCGAGGATGACCTTTTCGTCGAAGGCGAGCGTGACGTTCCGGAACTCGATGGCGGGCGTGATGCGGTCGCGGTCGTCCACCTCCTGAAAGGTGCTTTCGGCCGCGGCCGTGCTCACGCCGCCGTGCACCGCGCCGGCCGACTCCCGCTCCCGCTCCTCAACGTCCGCTGAAGACATAAACTTTTGCGCGCTCGTGCTCAACCGGTCGGCAGGCCGAAGATGAGTTGGAGCCCGCGCGTGATGAAGTAGTCGGCGACGATAATCAGGATCGAAGTCGCGACGACGGCCGAGGTCGTCGATTGGCCGACCCCCACCGTCCCACCCTCCGTGTTCAGACCCTTGTGGCACGCGACCGTCCCGATGATGAGCGCGAAGGCCGAGGTCTTGACGAAGCCGCCGACGATGTCGTCGGTCGAGAGCCCGTCCCAGACCGCGGCCATGAATGAGCTGGAGTTGATCCCGAAGAACTGCGTCGAGACCACCCAGCCCCCGCCGATGCCGACGGCGTCAGCGACAATCGTCAAAAGCGGCAGCGTGATTAGCAGCGCCACCAGACGCGGCGCCACCAGCTTGCGCACAGGGTCTGTGCCGAGCGCGCGCATGGCGTCGATCTGCTGCGAGACGACCATCGAGCCCAGTTCGGCCGCGATGGCCGAGGCGACCCGGCCCGCCACCATCAGGCCCGAGAGCACCGGCCCCAACTCGCGTACGAGCGCCGTCGCCACCAGCCGGCCCGTCTGATCCTGCGCGCCGTAATATTTTAACGTGGGATAGGTTTGCAGCGCGAGCACGCCGCCGGTGAAGAAGCCCGTCAGGAGGATGATGGTCAGAGAGCCCACGCCGATGATGTCCATCTGCGTGATCATCTCGGTGACGTAGGTCGGGCGTCGGAAGAGCCGAGTCGCGGCGCGCACCGCGAGCAGGGTGGTCTCCTGAACCTCTAGCAGGGCGCGCAGGGCGAAATTCATGCGAACAAAAGGAGCCGGGTAACCTTCGCGCAGGATTTGTGCCGAACGACGGCGACTTCACGAGCCGCGCCGCCATACAAACAGTCCCCGGCGGCGCGGGGCGTAAACGACCTCCACTGTTTTCGTTCGGCCAGAAGCGAGCGGACTTATGATGTGCGGAAAGTAGCGGGGGCGTCAAGCGATAAAGTAGACAGAAGGCAGCAGGCAGAGGGCAGTAGGCAGTCAGAATAAGAAAATCAGTTATAAGTTTCGGGGCGGCGAGGTTATTAACTCGCCGCCCCCGATTCATTGAGGTGCATTGTTTAGATAGGCGTTTTGCCTTAACTGCCCGCTGCCATCTGCCTACTGTCTACTGCTTTTTATGGTCTTCGGCGTCGTGCGGGCGGAGTGTTGGGGGTGGTTCTGGGTTGTGTGTCAGAGGGGTCGTCCGCGCCGGGCTCGTCGGGGGCGGGTGTCGCGGACTGGCGCAGGGCGCGGTTCATACGCCTCTGCAACATCTGGCGGCGCTGCGCCTGCCTTCGGAGGTTGCGGAAGCGTCGGAGCTGTTCGCCGGTGAGCACGCTGCGGACTTTCAACTCGGTCACGGCGCGCGCGTGCGTGAGTAGATTTTGCAGGACGGCCAACTCGCGCGAGCGCTGCTCGACGAGAGCTTCGTCGGCCGTGTCGGCGTAGACGGCCTCGTCGAGCGCGCGACGTGCGAGGCGCAGGCGCCGCGTAAGGTCGCGCAATTCGGGCGCGCTCTGCTGTTGAATCTCGCGCAGACGTTGGCGCTGCTCGGGCGTCAGATTCAGCCGCTGCATGAGGTTGATTTCGCGCGCGGGCCTCCGGGGCGTCGCGGGCGGCGGCGTCGCCGGCTCGTCCGGCTCCTGCGCCACGGCCGGCGCGCAGAGTGGGAACAGGAGGAAGGCCAGCCCGAAGAGGACGGCGGCGGGGCGTCCCGCGGTGAAGAAGTTTTTTAGCGCTGCTCTCATCAAGGACCTCGGACGCCTTTAGTAACTGCCGCTCAGAAGGTCGGACAGGCGCGGCAGGTTCTCTTCGGCGAGGAGGGCATCGTCGCCGTTCGACGTACGCCGCGGCCCGCGCCTGCTGCGACGCGCCGCGTTCGGGTTCGGCGCCGGCTGCGAACCCTTGCCGACCACGTTAACAATCTGCTCCGCGTTTTGTTCGTCGGGCCGAACCTTTGTCTCGGCGATAAATTGCGCCCTCGCCTCCGCGACCTTCAGCGCGACGATGGCGTTCAACTGCTCGTCCGTGTAGCCGCTCTGGACCGGAACCTCGACGCGCTCCTTAACCACCCTCTCCGCGGCGCCCGCGCGGAAGGCGAGTCCGTCCGAGCCCCAGCGAACCTCTGCGCGCGCGAGCGTCAGAGCCGCGAGCGCGCAGACCGCGAGCGTCGCGGCGAACGCCCCCGCGCGCAGCCATAACGGCGAGAGCGAGAAGAACTCGCGCAGCGCCGCGCGCGCGGAGCGCTTGCGTGACGCGGCCGGAAGAACTGTCGAGGGTGCGAGCGCCTCCTCGATGTTCAGCGAGGGGACTGTGCCGAGCGCCTCTGCGCGCCAAGCGCCCAAGCCCGCGCGCACGCCGCCGAGCGCCACAAGCTCTTCGCGGCAGACGGCGCACGCGTCGAGGTGGCGGCGGAAGAGCCCGGCCTCCTCCTTCGTCGCCTCGCCGTAGAGGTACGCGACCAGCTCTTCGCCGCGCTCGCAGCCGCGGGGCGTCATCGCCTCGGCATCTGTCTTCTTACTCATCTCGAAGCCCCCTCCAACTGAAACTTCTCCAACTTCAGACGCAACTGCCTGAGCGCCGTGTAGAGCCGGCTCTTGACCGTGCTCAGGGGAATCTGGAGCGCGTCGGCGATCTCCTGAAACGTCAGCTCCTCGAACTCCTTCATCAGGACGACCTCGCGCAACTCCTGCGGGAGCGTGGCCACGGCGCGCCTGACGGCCTCGGCGCGCTGCTTCGACTCCGACGCGTGCGCGGGCGTCGCGTCCGCCGCGGTCGAGAGGAACTGCTCGCGTCCAGACTCGACTTCTTCCTCAAGGGCCGTCTCGGCGCGGACACGCGCGCGGCGCTGTCGCGTGATGCACTGGTTGACCGCGATGCGGTGCAGCCAGGAGGAGACCTGCGCCTCACCACGGAAGCGCGGCAGGTTGCGGTAGGCGGAGATAAAAGTCTCCTGCGTGGCGTCGCGCGCGTCCTCGACGCTGCCCGTGATGCCGTAGGCCAGCGCGTAAATCTTGCGCTCCCAGCGGCGCACGACCTCGCCGAAGGCGTCGCCATCGCCGGCCAGCGCGCGTTCCACCAACTGCTCGTCGGTCGTCAAAGTCACCCCAACAAAGGTCACGGGCCTCGAACCCCCAAGCGCCTGTGCTAACGCGCGCTCGAAAGCTTTGACGCCCGGCTAAGCCCCAAAGTTTGTAAAAGTTTGAGGCACATTTGCTCAGGAAAATTGGCAGTTTAAACTTCGGCCAAACATTGACAACGCAGAGCGCCGGTTCGTACTATGGACTCTGGCCGCGCAGCCCGGGTTTACGGCCGGCTGAAAGCTCTCCGTTCGAACGTCGGCACGCCTGATTCTATCCTTTCGGTCGAAAAAACTTCTCCTTCATGCTGGAAAAACTTCCGCGCGTACGGCTGCTCTACATCGTCCTCGGGACGCTGCTTGTCGTCGGGCTCCTCCCGCTCGGGATGGCCGGTTGGATGCTCTCAGGCCGGAGCGCCGATGAGCTGCGCCAGATCGAGGGTCGCTATCAGGCGCAGCTCGTGCAGGACAAGGCGCGGCAGATTGAGCTGTACGGGCAGCGCTACCGCGAGGTCGTCACGGGACTCGCGCGCGCCTTCGAGCTGACGGGCGGCGTCGGCGTGCTCGGGCAGACGGGCAGCGACGAGCGTCTGCAAAAAGCGGTCGAGACCGACCGCAACCTCGACGCCCTCGCCATCATGCCCGTCGCGGGCACCCCGCACGTCGCGTACAAGCCCGACGCCATCACGCGCGAGGAGGTCAACGCGCGCCTCAACGCGGCGCTCGCGGACATGACCGAGCCCGGCGTGCGCATCAGCGGCCCGCATCTCATCCGTTCGAGCCAGGAGATGGCCCTGACCATTGCCGCGCCCGTCATGGGCGGCGCCGAATCGACCGAGGTCATCGCAGCCGTCGTCGCCGTCATCTCGTTTCAAGAGGTCTTCGCCTCCGTCCAGCAGCCCGTCCCCCTGACGGAGAGTGAACTGCTCGAACGCGGCATGCCGGTCATCTTCGTCGTCAACTCCGAGGGCCGCGCGGTCGCGCACCCCGACGCGCGCGTGGCGTACGCCGAGCGCTCGATGATGGACTTGAAGGTCGTGCAGGAATGGAGCGCCACGGGTCGTCAGGTGAAGTCAGCGCTCGCGCCCTTCAACGCCGAGCGCGACGGCGAGGAGGTTCGGATGCTCGGCGCCTACTCCACGGCGCGCTTGGACGAGCACACGCCGCTCGGCGTCATCGCCATTCAGGACGAGCACGCGGCCTTACAGTCGGTCACGGACATGAGGCGGCAGACGCTCTACATCAGTCTGCTCGCCGCGTTCTTCGCATTGCTCATCGGCTTCCTCTTCGCCAAGCAGCTCACGCATCCCGTCAGGGAACTCGCCGCGGGCGCGCACCGCATCGCGGGCGGCGACTTCTCGCAGCGCATCAAGGTGCGGAGTAAGACGGAGCTGGGCGACCTGGGCGAGTCGTTCAATCAGATGACCGACCAGCTCGAAAACTACATCGAAGACCTGCAACACTCCGCCGAGGAGAACCGGCAGCTCTTCATCGGCACGGTCAAGGCGCTCGCGGCCGCCATCGACGGCAAAGACCCTTACACGCGCGGCCACTCGGAGCGCGTCGCGCGCTTCTCGCTCGCCATCGGCGAGAGCCTCGGCCTCCCCGACGACGAGATGGAGAAGCTGCGCATCAGCGCCCTGCTCCACGACGTGGGCAAGATCGCCATTGAGGACAGCATCCTGAAGAAGCCCGCCTCGCTCACACCCGAAGAGTTCGAGGTGATGAAACAGCACCCGCAGAAGGGCTTCAAGATCATGTCGCAGATTCCCGCGATGAAGGACTTCCTGCCGGGCATGTACATGCACCACGAGATGATGAACGGCAAGGGCTATCCGCAGGGCTTGAAGGGCGACGAGATACCGATGCAGGCGCGCATCGTCTCGGTGGCCGACACCTTCGACGCGATGACGACCGACCGCCCGTACCAGAAGGGGATGAGCCTCGAAGACGCGCTCGCGCTCATCAAGACTTTCGTCGGGACGCGCTACGACGTGAAGGTCGTGGACGCGCTCGTCGCGGCGTGCGAGTCGGGTCAGATCACGCCCGGCCGCGTCCGCCTCTCGCAACGCGCCAAAGACCTCGCGGCGGGGAAGACGCTGGCCCCCGCGCTCGTGGCCCGGCGCATCGTCGCCGACGAGCAGGCGCCCGCGGCTTGAACTCGAAAAGTAACCCGAAGGCCGAAAGGTCGTCTTCTCCACACAAGTACAAACATGAGTAATTTTTTGACGAAAGAGAGCCCGATAGGGAAGTAGAACCACGGCGCCGAGGCCGGGGAGCATGTAGACTGCCGCGGGGTGCTTTTGTCGCCCCGCGGCAGTTACGTTTATAATCATCCTTTTCGGAACGGCGGAAATTTATCAGCTAAGGTTATCATCCGACGCATGGCATTCTGGAGACGCAAGAAAGAAGACCGCTACATCACGCTCGGCCTCAACGAGCCTTCGGCCGAAGCCCCGGCTGAGAAGCCGGCCGCTGAGACACGGCTCGAACCGCCTGCGGGCGCCGACGGCTCGACGCAGGCGCGCGAGCCCGCCGCAGTCCCGCCCGCCGTCGAGCCCGTGCCGACCGGCGCGCAGCCCGCGCCGCAGCCTGCGGCCGAGTCCGGCCTGACCGACGCGCGCCACGCGGAAGTCATCGAGACGCCGCGCCCTGCCGGTGTGCCCGCCCCCTTCGAGGCCAGCCAACGTGAGCAGCAGACCGCGCCGAGACCCGCTCCAACGGCCCAGGAGAGACCGCCGCAGGCACAGAGACCCGCTCCGGCGCGCACGTCGTCGTCGTTCTCCTCCTCCTCTTCAATCCTCGGCCTCAACCGCACGGACGAAGAGTTGCAGGCCGAGATCGAGGCGCTTGAGCAGACCTACGCCGCGCGCTTTACGCGCGCCATCTCCGCCACGCGCGAGTCTCTGTCGGAGAAGATCGACTCGGTCTTCGAGAACCGCAAGCAGATCGACGCGCAACTGCTCGACGAGCTGGAAGAGGCGCTCATCGCCGCCGACCTCGGCGTCACGACGACGCTCGAAATCCTCGACAAGGTCAGGCGCGGCATCTCGCGCAAGGAGATCGGCGACATCGCCGCGCTCAAGGCCGCGCTCAAGTCCGAACTCCTCAACATCCTCCGCGACTCTGAGCGCAAGGGCGTTGCCACCGAGGAGAGCGTTGAAGATTCGATTACGCCGTACGTCATCATGGTCGTCGGCGTCAACGGTGTCGGGAAGACGACGACCATCGGCAAGCTCGCGCAACGCATCAAGGCCGAAGGGAACGACGTGCTCATCTGCGCCGCCGACACCTTCCGCGCCGCCGCCTCCGACCAGCTCGCCATCTGGGCCGAGCGCACGGGCGTCCCGCTCATTCAGCAGAAGTCGGGCACAGACCCCGCGGCCGTCCTCTTCGACGCGCTCAAGGCCGCGAAGGCGCGCAAGTCGGACGTGCTCATCGTAGACACGGCGGGACGCCTGCACAACAAGTCGAACCTGATGGCCGAGTTGGAGAAGATGAAGCGCGTCGCGGGGCGCGAGGTCGAGGGCGCGCCGCACGAGACGCTGCTCGTCGTGGACGCCGTGACGGGGCAGAACGGTCTGGAGCAGGCGCGACAGTTTTTGAAGACGGCGGGCGTGACCGGCATCGTCCTGACGAAGCTCGACGGCACGGCCAAAGGCGGCATCGCCGTCGCCATCTCGAAGGAGTTGGGCCTGCCCATCCGCTACGCAGGCATCGGCGAGAAGGTGGACGACCTCGTCGTCTTCGACCCCGAGCAGTACGTCAACGGCCTCTTCGCATAAACTTCTTGACCCCCGATTCAAACCCGCAGACTCCAAACTTTGACGAGCGCATGATGGCGCGTGCGCTCGAACTGGCCGCGCGCGGGGCGGGGCAGGTGAGCCCGGGGCCGCTCGTCGGCTGCGTCGTCGTTGACGGCCGCGGCGAGGTCATCGGCGAGGGCTTCTACCTGTTCGAAGGAGTGAAGCACGCCGAGACCCTTGCGCTCGAACAGGCCGGCGCACGCGCACGCGGCGCGACCGCCTACGTCACGCTCGAACCGCACGCGCACACAGGTCGCACGCCGCCTTGCACCGAGGCGCTCATCCGCGCAGGCATCGCGCGCGTCGTCGCGCCCGTCGAAGACCCGAACCCGCTCGTCTCGGGCCGAGGGTTCGAGAAGCTGCGTGAGTCGAACATCGAAGTGACGGTCGGCGTGCTCGCCGCGGAGGCCGCGCGGCTCAACGAGAAGTACTTCCAGGCGCTCAGGCGCGGGCGTCCCTTCGTACACCTGAAACTCGCCTGCTCGCTCGACGGGCGCATCGCCACGAGCACGGGACACGCGCGTTGGATCAGCGGCCCCGAGTCGCGCGAGCGCGCACACCAGATGCGCCGCGAGTACGACGCCATCCTCGTCGGCTCCGGCACGGTTGCCAAAGACAACCCGCTGCTCACAGACCGCAGCGGCCTCACGCGCCGCCGCCCGCTCCTGCGCGTCGTGCTCGACGAGCACCTGCGCCTCGGCCCACAGTCACAGCTCGCGCGGACGGCGCGCGAGACGCCCGTCCTTGTTTTCACTTCGGAGCGGACGGACGCGCACCGTGTCTCGGAGCTTGAGGCGTGCGGAGTCGAAGTTTTAAGTGCGGCCACGGGCGGGCGCGACCTCACGGCCGTGTTGGAAGAACTGCGCCGCCGCGAGGTTCAGTCGCTCATCATCGAGGGCGGCGCGGGCGTGGCCGGCGCCTTCCTGCGCACAGGGCTCGTAGACAAGGCGAGCTTCTTCGTCGCTCCGCTCATCCTCGGCTCCGACGCCCTCGGCGCCATCTCCGGCGCCGGCCCGCTCACCGTCCCCGAGGCCACACGCCTCCGCGAAGTCGAGACGCACAGGCACGGTGACGACGTTGAGGTAACGGGCTACCTTTTTAGTGATGAGTGATGAGTGATAAGTGATAAGAGGAAGACAACACACTTTCTCTTCTCATCACTCATCACTCATCACTTATCACGGCTTTTCAATGAATCTCCCGCGCGCTAAAAAGAGGCTGGGGCAGAATTTCCTGGTTGACGAGTCGTACGCGCGGCGCATCGTCGGCGCGCTTGGTCCGCGCGCGGGCGAGACGGTTTTGGAGATCGGGCCGGGGCGCGGCGCGCTGACGGGCCTGTTGTTGGAGAGCGGCGCGCGCGTCGTCGCGGTCGAGCTGGACAGGGAACTTGCCCCCCTGCTGCGCGAGCGCTTCGGCGGGCGCGCGGAGTTTAAACTGGTCGAAGCCGACGCGCTCGCGTTGGATTTCTGCGCGGCGTTGGAGCCCGCGGGCGAAGCGCGCGTCGTGGCGAACCTGCCTTACAACATCTCGACCGCCATCCTCCAGCGTCTCTTTGAGCAGCGGCGGTGCGTGCCCGAGATGATCCTGATGCTCCAGCGCGAAGTCGTCGAGCGCATCACGGCGCCCCCAGGCTCGGCCGAGCGCGGATACCTGACGGTGCTCGTCGAAGCGTTCTGCCAATCGGAGGCGCTCTTTGACGTGCCGCCCGGCGCCTTCCGCCCCGTGCCGAAGGTCTGGAGCACGGTCGCGCGCCTGCGCGCCAGAGACGCCGACGCCGAGGGCTTCGACGAAAAGTTGTTCCTCCGCCTGGCCGGCGCGGGCTTCGCGCAGAAGCGCAAGACCATCCTCAACAACCTGCGCTCGGCCCCCGAAGATCTGCGCGCCCTCTTCGAAGAGGCGGGAGGCGCGGCCGCGTTGCTCGAAGCCGCGGGCGTAGACCCCGGGCGGCGCGCCGAGGCGCTGACGCTCGCCGAGTGGGTCGCCCTCACGAAGGCGCTGCCGGGCCGCGGGCGTTAGCGGGCGAAGCGTGCGTGCGCCTGTGCTATACTAACCACTTGCGCCCCCTTAAATTTTGTCACCGGCGCCCGACAGTAGGGACGCCTTATTGGAGATAACTGTAACAAGTGAGTAACGTAATTGAAGTAATGCCCCTCGGCGGAGTCGGCGAGTTCGGCTGCAACTGCATGGCGGTGCGTTACGGCGAGGACATGATCCTCGTCGATACCGGCATGGGCTTCCCCCAGGAGACCGCCTACGGCGTGGACGTGGAGGTGCCCGACTTCGACTTCCTCGAAAAGTTCCGGGACCAGATCATCGCCGTCGTCATCACGCACGGCCACGAAGACCACATCGGCGCGGTGCCGTACGTCTTGAAGAAGTTCAACGTGCCGCTCTACGCCTCGCACTTCACGATGGGGCTCATCGAATACAAGCTCGAAGAGCACGACATCCTCGGCGACGTGATTCTCCACCGCGTCGAGCCGCGCGACAAGGTTGAAATAGGCGAGTTCGAGGTCGAGTTCATCCGCGTCTCGCACTCGCTCATCGACTGCTTCGCGCTCGCCATCAACACGCCCGTCGGCACCCTCATCCACACCGGCGACTACAAGGTGGACGAGACGCCCGTCATCGGCGAGCCCATCGACCTGCGGACGCTGCGCCGCTACGGGCAGGAGGGCGTGCTCGCCTTAACGTCCGATTCGACGAACGCCACGGTGCCGGGCCGCACGCCGTCCGAGCGCGCCGTCATCCCCGACTTCGAGGAGATCTTCTCGGAGGCCGAGGGGCGCATCTTCGTCGCCACCTTCGCCTCTTCGATTCACCGCCTGCAAATCGTCATCGACGTGGCGCAGCAGTTCGACCGCAAGGTCTGCGTGCTCGGCCGCTCGATGATTAAGAACGTCGAGATCGCGGAGCGGCTCGGCTACCTCGATCTGCACGAGGGGATGCTCGTCTCGCTCCAGCAGGCGAAGAAGATGCCCGAGGACGAGATCGTCTACCTCGTCACCGGCTCGCAGGGCGAGCCGCGCGCGGCGCTCTCGCAGCTCTCGAACGGGTCGTACAAGGGGCTCACGATTTCGGACGGCGACACGGTCGTGCTCTCCGCTCGCATCATCCCGGGCAACGAACGCTCCATCTCGCGCCTCATCGGCGAAATCTACAAGCGCGGCGCCGCCATCATCGACGAGAAGCGGCGGCTCATCCACGTCTCCGGCCACGCCTCGCAGGAGGACATCAGGATCATGACCGAGGCCGTCCGGCCCGAGTTCGTCATCCCCGTCCACGGCGAGTACCGGATGCTCTACCGCCACAAGGAGTTTCTGAAGAATCACTGCGACTTCCCCGAGGCCAACATCATCCTCATCGAGAACGGCGACACGCTTGAGCTTGAGCCCGGCCGCGCGAAGGTGGTGGAGAAGCGCGAGGTCGGCCGCACCTTCATCGACGATAGCGGCTTCGAGGAGATCGACGGCGAGGTCGTCAAGGAGCGCCGCCAGCTCGCCTACGACGGCGTCATCACGCCCGTCGTCACCATCGACGAGGAGTCGGGCGAGCTCGAAGGCGAGCCCGAGGTCGTCGCCCGCGGCGTGCTGGGTCTGGACGGCAACGGCAACTCGGCCGCCCTGCTGCGCGACATGCGCCGCGTCGTCACCGACACGGTCAACAAAGCCACGCGCGCCGAGCGCCGCGACTCCTCCATCCTGAAGGAGCGCGTGCGCCTCGAACTCAAACGCTACATCCAGAAGCAGACCGGCGCGCGTCCCGTCATCATGCCCGTCGTCGTGCAAATTTAAGGCGCGCGTCAGACCAATGCGATTCGCCTTCCGGGGGCGGCCCGGCTGACCTCCTCGCAACGCATGAAGCTCGAAGCACGCACGTTCGTCCTACTCGCACTTCTGCTCTGCTCGGCGCGCGCGGCCTCCGCGCAGGGCTCGCCCCCCGCCCCCACGCCCGAAGTTAAGCCGGTCAGCATCGCCCTGGTCGTGGACGCCTCGACCTCGGTGGGTGCGCTCGACAAGGCGGGCGGCAAGCAGTTCCGCGAATCCTTTGAGCACTTCGCGGCGGCCGAAGGCGGGCGGGACGAGTTCTTCGTCGTCAAAGTATCCACGCGGCCGTCGCTCTACCTCAACCGGACGGAGGACGCTGCGGAAGTCTCGAAGGCGCTGGGCAGACTCTTCTCGAAGCAGGAGACGGGTGCGACCACGCTCTACGACGGCTGTGCGCTCGCGGTGGATGGGTTGGCGGCGGGGAGGCACGAGGGGCGCTTCGTGCTCCTCCTGAGCGACGGGCTGGACACTCTCTCGGAGTTATCTATCGAAGATGTCACGAACATGCTCAAGCGCACGGGCGTGAGGCTCTTCGCCATCGAGGTCGGCGAGAGGTCGCCCGTCCCCGAACACCGTCAGCTCGGTTTCCGGAATCTTGAGCAACTGGCTAAGGCTTCGGGAGGTGCGGCCTACAGGGTGAAGAAGGCGAGCGAGTTCGACTCTATCCTGACGAGCATCAGGGCGCTGCTGCGCCGTTAGCCATACGCCAAATGCCCGACGCCGACGTACCCACACTACTGAGTCGCGCGAAGGTCGAGGTCGCGCCCGAGACCTACGTCCTCGTCGGGATGCGTCACGCCGACTGGGCGCGGCTGTTGGAGAACCCGGAGCTGAGCCCGCGCGCCGAGTCGAACTTCATGCTGCTGCGCGACCCGTTCGAGGTGACGCTGCTCTTCGAGGAGTCGGACTGGCGCGCGATGCGCCACGCGGCGCGGGACGCGAAGACGGAGGCGGGTTTCCGTCTGGTGACGCTCGACGTGGAACTCGGCTGGGACGTGGTCGGCTTCCTCGCCCACGTCACGCGGATACTCGCCGCGGAAGGCGTCCCCGTCGGCGCGCTCTCCGCCTTCTCGCGCGACCACCTTTTAATCAAACAAGATGATTTAGGCAAAGCCCTGCGCGCCCTGGGCGAGCACGTGGCCGAGCTGTGCTGAGTCTCCGATGAAATACGACTGGAAGGGAAAAGTTGTCCTCATCACCGGCGCGTCGTCGGGGATAGGGCGTGCGCTGGCGCTGGAGTTGGCGAAGCGCGGCGCGCGCGTGGGCCTGACGGCGCGGCGGGGCGAAGAGCTTTTGCGTCTGGGCGACGAGATAGAGCGCGCGGGCGGCGAGGCGCTGGCGATGCCGGCGGACGTGCGCGACCCCGAGGCGATGAACGGCGTGGTCCGGAGCGTGCTGTCGAGGTGGGGCCAAGTTGACGTGCTCATCGCGAACGCCGGGATGAGCAGCACGGCGGCCGGGACGAAGCTCAACGCGGGCGAGGTCGGCGACGTGATCTCGATCAACGTGCTCGGCGTCGTCAACAGTGTCGCGGCCGTTCTGCCCGGGATGCTTGAGCGCGGGGCGGGGCACCTCGTCGCCATCTCAAGCCTTGCATCATATCGCGGGATGCCGAAGTCGGGCGCCTACAGCGCGAGCAAGGCCGCCGTCTCGACCCTCTTCGAATCCCTGCGCGTAGACCTGCGCCAGAGCCACATCGACGTGACGACGATTCACCCCGGCTTCATCCGCACGCCGATGACCGCGGGCCGCAAGAAGAAGCTGCCCTTCCTGCTCGAACCCGAGGACGCCGCCTGCCGCATCATCCGCGCCATCGAACGGCGCGCGCGCACCTACGCCTTCCCCTGGCAACTCGCGGCGCTCGTCCGCGTCATCAGACACATCCCCGGCGCCGTCTACGACCGGCTCGCCTCCAACTCAAACTTTCGAGAGTAGACGATGGACGATAGACCGTTGACGATGGCCGACCCTTCATCGCTCGCCGCCTGTTGTCAAAAACTCAGGCCGTCGTCTATCGTCTATCGTCCATCGTCTAAAATCACATGAACATTCTTCAGGCAATCATCCTCGGCATCGTGCAGGGGCTCACGGAGTTCATCCCCGTCAGCTCGACGGCGCACCTGATCTTCGCGACGCGCCTGACAGGGCTGTCGCAGGCGATGACAGCCGAGCAGCAGACGGCCGTCATCGCCATCATCCAGTTGGGGACGCTCGCCGCCGTCTTCATCTACTTCGCGCGCGACATCTGGAACATCTGTTACGCGTTCGTGCGTGACCATCTCCTGCTGCTTCGCGGGCGCACGCCGCCGGGCATCGAGGGCACGGGGCTTCTGGGCAGCCGTCTGTCGCCCGAGGCGAAGCTCGGCTGGCTCATCTTCATCGGCTCTCTGCCCATCGGCGTCGTCGGTCTCATCTTTAAGAAGCAGATCGAGGGGACGTTCACCAAGAACCTCTGGGTCATCGCGACGATGATGGTCGTCGTCGCGCTCCTCCTGCTCGTCGCCGAGAAGGTCAGCAGCCCGGCGCAAGGGGATAGAGGAGCTGGGTCTCGGCGACGCCCTCGCCGTCGGCTTCGCGCAGGTGCTCTCGCTTATCCCGGGCGCGAGCCGTTCGGGATCGACCATCATGGGCGGCCTCTTCGCGGGCGAGCGGCGCGAGACGGCCGCGCGCTTCTCGTTCCTGCTCTCCATCCCGGCGATTACGGCCAGCGGTCTGCTCGAATTGAGGGAGGCCGTCCACCGTCTGCCCGCGGGCAGCGCCGTGCCGCTCGTCGTCGCGACCGTGGTCTCGGGGCTCGTCGGCTACGCCTCCATCTGGTTCCTCCTACGCTTCCTGCGCGAGCACTCGACCGGCGTCTTCATCGGCTACCGCCTGATCGTCGGCGCGCTCATCCTGCTGCTGCTCTTCGCCGGCGCCGTCAACCCCCTTTGAGATTTATTCATTGTCCCATCGGGTCATTGATTCATTTGAAGAAGGCCAGTCGGGTTCTCTTCAAATGAATCAATGACCCGATGGGACAATGAACCAATTCTTTCGGCTCGCGCGCCGCCGCCGCATCGGTTAAACTTAAGTCGCCCCTCCCGCTTCGGCAGCTATTTCTCGCAACGGATCGGAAGGCGACCTTGCAATGAGCGACTCAATCAAGATCGACCCCCCTTCGCAGCGCCCGCGCAGCCCGCGCGTGCCTGTCAATTTCACAGTCGAGCTGGAAGGAGTTGACGACGACGGCGCCCCTTTTAAAGTCTCGGCCGAGGCCGTCCGCGTCAGCCGGGGCGGCGCCACACTCATCACGGACATCCCGGCACACGTCGGTTTGAAAGTTCGGCTGACACCTCCCTTCGGCCGCTCGCTCGACGCCGAAGTCAACGGCGTCTGGACGGAAGGCGACGACGACCGCCAGTACATCGGCGTCCGCCTCCTCGACCCGAACGGGTGGTTCGCCGAATGACGGGAACCGTCACCCGTCAGAGGGCCGTCGAGACGCGCTGGGTTCCGCGCCGCGAGTCGGTGAGAGACCCCGCGCAGGCTCGCACGGTCCGGCGGGCGTCTCCGAGACGGTTGCGGGCGTGCTCGCCGCGCGCGGCGTCGAAACGGAAGAGGCTGCGCGCGCACTCCTCAACCCTTCGCTCGAACAGCTACACGACCCGCTCCTCATGCTCGGCATGCGCGAGGCGGTCGAACGAGTGCTGCGCGCAGTGGACTCGGGCGAGCGCATACTCATCTACGGCGACTACGATGTGGACGGGACGACGGGCACGGTCGTTTTGCGCCGCGCACTCTCCTTCCTCGGCGCGAAGACCGGCTACCACGTCCCGCACCGCTTCACCGAAGGGTACGGCATCCGCCGCGACGTGCTGGAACGCGCGAAGGAGGACGGTTACTCGCTCGTCATCAGCGTGGACTGCGGCATACGCGCCTTCGAGCCTTTGGAGTGGGCGCGTGAGAACGGCCTCGACGTTATCATCACCGACCACCACCTGCCCGACGATGCGGAGGGCGCCCCGCCGGCCTTCGCCGTGCTGAATCCGAATCAGAAGGGCTGCCCGTACCCCGACAAGAATCTCGCGGGCGTTGGCGTCGCCTTCAAGCTCGCACACGCGCTCTTCCGCGAGCGTGGGCGCGAGAGTCAGGTGTCCGGCTTCCTCAAGGTCGTCGCCATCGGCACGGTAGCCGACGTGGCGCAGTTGACGGGCGAGAACCGCTCCATCGTCGCGCTCGGGCTGGCCGATTTGCACCGCGCCAAGAACCCCGGGCTGCGCGCGCTGATGGAGGTCGCGGGCTGCGGCGACGGCATAGGGATGAGGGCCTTCGACATCGGCTTCCGTCTGGGGCCGCGCATCAACGCCGCCGGCCGCATGGACGCTGCGCGCGCCGTCGTCGAGCTGTTCGAGACTAAGAACCATGAAGAGGCGCGCAGGCTCGCGGAGCATCTGGACGCGCGCAACCGCGAGCGGCGCGACGTGCAGCAGCAGGTGACCGAGCGTGCCGTGGCCGAGCTTGAGCTGACGGGGCAGGAGGAGACTTCGGTCGTCGTCGTCGCAGGCGACGGCTGGCACCGCGGCGTCATCGGGCTGGCCGCGTCGAAGATAGCCGAACGTTTGCAGCGCCCGGCGGTCGTCATCTCGCTCGACGAGGACGGCACAGGGCACGGCTCCGCGCGCAGCGGCGAGGGCTTCCACATGCTCGACGCGCTGACCGAGTGCGCCGACATCCTCGAAGCCTTCGGCGGCCACGCGCACGCCGCCGGACTCAGTGTCCGCCGCGAGAACGTCGCAGAACTGCGCCGCCGCCTGAACGAGCACGCCGCGCGCGTGAGGCGCGAGGGAGACGACGGACAGCCGTCGCTTGAATACGATCTGGAACTGCCGGCGGACGCGCTGAGCCTGGATTTGTGCGCGGAGCTTGAGGCGCTTGAGCCCTTCGGCGCGGGCTGGCCCCGGCCGGTCTTCGTCACAAAAAATCTGCGCGTCGTCGGCGAGCCGCGCGTCTTAAAGGAGCGCCACCTGAAATTCGGCGTCGCAGCCAGCGGGCGCGTCCAGGACTGCATCTGGTGGGGCGGCGCCGAGCGCGCCGCAGCAACGCCGCGCCCCGGCGCCCGCATCGAACTGGCCTACTCCGTCGAGGCCAACTGCTGGAACGGCAACACGCGGCTTCAGTTGGTGGTAGAGGACTTGAAGGACAGTGAATAGTGAATGATAAATGGTGAATGGTAACGAACACGCAACCACCATTCACCATTTATCATTCACTATTCAACAACAGACATGCAGGAGATTAGACGCAGAAAGGTTTCGGGGCTCGGGCTGCGGATCGCGGCGCCGAAGCTGGGGCGTGCGCTGGCGCTGCTCCTGCTCGTCGCGGCCGTGGTGACCGTCGGTATCTCTTACTGGCGTCTGAAGGATCGGACGACGTTCCGGCTCCGGCCGGGGCAGGCGCAGCTCTCGAACGAGGTCGTCGGCGAGATCATCAACCTCGAACACCGCGAGATGAAGGGTGACCGCCTCTGGGTCATGCTCAAGGCCGACCGCGACATCAAGTACTCCGACGGCCACCATAAGCTTGAGAACGTCTACCTCGAAGTCTACCCGGATCAGGGCAATCGTCCCGACAAGATCACCGCGCGGCAGACGCTGACGAACGAGGACAACACGCAGTTCCTCTTCACCGGCGACGTGCAGATCGAGACGCGCGACAACCTGAAGGTCAAATCGGAGTCGGTCGAGTACGATGTCAAGACCGAGGTCGCGAGCCTCGTCGCGCCCGTCAGCTTCGAGCGCGAGAACATCAAGGGGAGCGCACACTCGGCCAACCTCGACTCGAAGACGAAGAAGCTCGACCTCAAGGGCGCCGTCGAGATCACTGTCAGCCCCGAGGCCGCCGCCCAGCCGAGCGAGCCACAGCCCGCGGTGATTCCGAAGGTGAACCTGAAGCAGCCTTTGACCATCAAGTCGGCGCAGGCCGCCTTCGACCAGGTGTCGATGAAGATCGACTTCTCCGGCGGCGCCACGGCCGAGCAGGGGCGCGACGTGATGAGCGGCGACACCCTGACCGGCCAACTCAACGAGCAGAAGCGCGTCAAGTACATCACGGCGCGCACGAACGCCTACCTGCGCTCGATGAACGATGGGCACGCGGCCGAGGTCTTCGCCGAACAACTCGACTTCTACTTCAACGAGGAGCAGAAGCTCGTCGCCGCGCACGCGCTCCGGAACGTGCGCGCCAAGACCATCGGCGCCGACTCGGACGCGGAGCTGGTCGCCAACGACTCGGTGGACGTGGACTTCGTCGTGCAGGCCGAGAGCAGCGTCATCAAGGAGATGCGTGCGGGCGGGCGACCCGTGCTCACGCTGGCCGCGCCGAAGTCGAAGGCGGCCGACCCGAAGGCCGCCAACAAGCGCCTGACGGCGGACGCCGTGCGGCTCTACTGGCGTGAGTCGGGGCGCGACCTCGAACGCGCGGAGGCCAACGGCAACGCCGACCTCCTCGTCGAGCCCGTCCAGCTGAGCCCCTTGTCCGACCGCAAGCGGCTCTATGCCTCCACCTTCAAGTGCTACTTCTACGAGTCGGGCAACCTCGCACGCAATTTCGACGCGCAGGGCGAGGCGAAGGCCGTCATCGAACCTTATCAGGAGACGGAGAGGCGCGGCGTGCGCACGCTCACCTCGCAGGACATGGCCGCGACCTTCTTCCGCGAGACGCAGGATGTCGAGAGTTTCAACGCTTCGGGCAACGCCAAATTCACGGAGCGTCAGCGCACGCTCACCTCGCAGAAGATGACTGCGAGCTTCTCGCGCCAGACCTCCGCGCTCGAAACTGTAGACGCCGTGGGCGACGCCAAGTTCAACGAACTGGATCGCAACGGCCAGTCGGCTACGATCAACTACACGGCCGGGGACGGCGTCGTGCATCTGCGCGGCGGCGAGCCCATCGTGTGGGATTCGCGCGCGCGCCTGAAGGCGACGGAGATAGATTCGGACACTGTCAACAAGGTCTCGTACGCGCGCGGGAAGGTCTTGACGACCTACTACAGCCAGGAGCAGACCAATGGTGCGGCGCCGTTCAAGAACACGAAGAGCCCGATCTTCATCGCGTCGAACGCGGCCGAGTTTCAGCACGAGACGGGTGTCGGCGTCTACACCGGCAACGCGCGCGCGTGGCAGGACGACAACTACGTCAAGGCCGACCGCCTCGTCCTGCGCAATCAGCAGAAGCGCATGGAGGGCGAAGGCAACGTCCAGAGCGCGCTCTATCAGGCGCGCCGGAGAGAGGCCAGCGGCGAGAGCACGGTCGTCCCCGTCTTCGCCACCTCGCGCTCGATGACCTACAGCGACGCCGAGCGGCTCCTGCACTACGCGGGCGACGTGGATATCCGGCAGGGCAACGACCGTATCACAAGTGAGGTCTCGGACGTGTACCTGTTGAAGGACACCTACGAGGTCGAGCGCACCATCTCGCAGCGCAGCGTCGTCGTCACGCAGCCCGGCCGGCGCGGCACGGGCGACCGCGGCGAGTATGCGGCCGCCGACGAGGTCGTCGTCCTCACGGGCAACCCCGCGCGCGTCGAGGACGCCGAGAAGGGTTCGTCCGAGAGCAAACGGCTGACCGTCTATCTACGCGAGAACCGCGTCGTCAGCGACGCCGGCCCCTCGACGCAGTCCACGGGGCGCGTTAAAACAACACATAAGATAAAAAAACAGGACTGAGTGCTGAGGACTGAGTGTAAGTCGTTCTTCACTCAGTCCTCAGTTCTCAGCACTCAACACTCTTCCAATGGCGATTGAGGAGATCATCGAGGCGAGGGGCGAGGCGGCGGCGGACGGGCGCGAGGCGCGCGACCGGCGGGTGGCTTCGGCCGCGGCGCTCACGGCGTCCGACCTTGTGAAGACTTACGGGCGGCGGCGCGTGGTGGACGGCGTGAGCCTGCACGTCGAGCCGGGCGAGGTCGTGGGGCTGCTCGGCGCGAACGGGGCGGGGAAGACGACGACCTTCTACATGATTATCGGCCTTGAGCGCGCCAACGCCGGGCGCATCACGCTGGCGGGCCGCGACATCACGAAGCTGCCGATGTACCTGCGCGCGCGCCTCGGCGTCGGGTATCTGCCGCAGGAGCCGTCGGTCTTCCGGCGCATGACGGCCGCAGAGAACATCCTCGCCGTGCTGGAGACGCTGGGCCTCAGGCGCGCCGAGCGGCTCAAGCGTCTGGAAGAGTTACTCACGGAGTTCGGCATCCAGCACGTGCGCCACACACGCGCGGACGCGCTCTCGGGCGGCGAGCGGCGCCGGACGGAGATCGCGCGCTCCCTCGCCACCGAGCCGCAGTTCATCCTCCTCGACGAGCCCTTCGCCGGCATCGACCCGAAGGCCGTGGACGACATCCAGCAGATGATCCTCTACCTGCGCCGCCGCGGCATCGGCATCCTCATCACCGACCACAACGTCCGCGAGACGCTCGGCGTCACCGACCGCGCCTACATCATGGCCGACGGCCGCATCTTCCGCTCGGGCGCGCCGCTGGAACTGACCGAAGACCCCGAGGTGCGCCGCCTCTACCTCGGGGAAAAGTTCAGAATGTAATTTTCGGCGAGCGTTCTTTGCGCGCCGCGGCAGCAAATCGGTTATAATCTCTCCCGAACCGCGTGACGGTTTCTTGAAACCAAATACCCGATAATTTAAGGTCAGTATTCCGGTAGCATAATGTCGGTCAAGCTCACTACCAACCTTTCGCAGCGACTTGTCCTGACGCCCCAGTTGCGTCAGCGCATCGAGATGCTGCAAATGACTTCGCTGGAGTTGACAGACCTTATCCAGCAGCAACTCTTAGAGAACCCCATCCTCGAAGAGGTACAGTCGCAGGACGAGAAGCGCGAGCTGGAGAAGGAGATTCTCGACCAGCTCGCCGGCTCGCACGACGACGCCCCCTCGGTCGAGCCGGTCGCGCCCGACTCGCTCAACGGCGCCTCGGGCAACGGCGCGGGCGACGCGGCGGCGCTGCCCGAGGGCTTCGACGCGCCCGAGACGTTCGAGGCCGGCGAGACGTTCGAGTCGGCCACGCCTCCCGATGAGTTCGGCGACGTGGCCGAGCCGGGCGAGAGCACCGGTGACGCCTTCGAGGAGATAGACTTCGGACGCGAGTTCCAGGACTATCTCGACCCCGGCTACAAGACGCAGGAGTATGAGTACAAGGAGGACGCGCCGACCTTCGAGCAGTTCCTGACGCGCGCACCCTCGCTCTCGGAGCATCTGGAGTGGCAACTCCACATGACGCAGGTGTCCGAAGACCTCGTCTCGGTCTGCGAGGGTGTCATCGGCAACCTCGATAGCGACGGGCGGCTGAACGCGACCAACGAGGAGATAGCACACCTCTCGGGCTGTAGCCCCGAGCGCGTCGAGGAGGCGCGACAGCTCGTCCTCCAACTCGACCCCGTCGGCTGCGGCGCACGCGACGCGCGCGAGTGTCTGCTGGTTCAACTGAAAGTGATGGGCGACGACGCCTGCCCGCGTGGGGCGGAGAGGTGTCTGGCCACCCGCCTCATCGGCGACCACCCGCTCTCGGAATTGCAGCAGCACAAGCTGCCGAACCTCGCCAAGGTGATGGGCGCAGAGGTCATCGAGCTGGTCGAGGAGCTACAGCACATACGCAAGCTCGACCCGTACCCGGGCCGCCGCTACTCCTCCGAGGAGCCGATCCTCATCGCGCCCGAGGTCTTCATCGAGAAGGTTGATGACGTTTACGAAATCTACTTCGCCGACGACGGTGGCCCGCGCCTGCGCATCAGCCGGGACATGCAGCACATGCTCAGCCGCGACGGAACGACGAAGGAGACGAAGGACTTTATCCGCGAGAAGATGCGCTCGGCCGTAGACCTTCTGCGCAACATCGAACACCGGCGGCAGACCATCTACCGCGTCGTCGAGTGCATCGTCCGCCGCCAGCACGAGTTCCTCGACAAGGGCGTCCAGTTCATCCGCCCGATGATGCTCAAGGACGTGGCCGAGGACACGGGGATGCACCTCTCGACCATCTCGCGCGTCGTCAACCGCAAGTACGCGCACACGCCGCAGGGCGTCATCGAGCTGCGCCGCTTCTTCACCGAGGGGATGACGAACGAAGACGGCGAGGAGGTCTCGACCCGCATCATCAAGCTCCGAATCAAGAAGCTGATCGAGGAAGAGGACTCGCACAACCCGATTACCGACGACCAGGTCGTCAAGATTCTCGCCAAGGAGGGCATCAAGCTGTCGCGCCGCACGGTGGCGAAGTACCGCGACCAGATGTCGATCCCTGGCTCACGCGAGCGCAAAGCGGTCGTGTGAAGAGGCTTTAGCAGTACACAATCAGGCAAAGCCCCGCGCGACCGGGGCGGGAGCGAACGCAAGCCCCCGTCCGCCTCGGGGGCAGGCGCGGGCGGAAAGGTCACCTATGGATTTCGAGTACACGGGGCGACACATCGACGTTACGCCTGCGCTGCGCACGCACGTCGAGGAGCACTTCGGGAAGGTCGGGAACCTGTTCGGGAACGCGAGCACCGCGCGTGCCCACGTCATCATTGACGTGGTCAAGAACCGGCACATCGCCGAGATTCTGTTCCACTGGCGCGAGCACACGCTCACGGCGAAAGACACCAACGCCGACATGTACCAGGCGCTCACGCGCTGCATCGACAAGATCGAGAAGCAGGCCCTCAAGCTCAAGAAGAAGATCATCGAGCGCAAGCAGGACGCCACCCCCCTCTCGGCTGTCATGCCGCAGCCGGACATGGGAGAGGCCGCATCGGAGAATACGGAGCCGGAGCGCCGCACGGGGCGCATCATCGCGGCGCGCCGCTACAAGGTGAAGCCGATGACGGCCGAGGAAGCCGTCATGTCGCTCGCCGAGGACGGCGACCAGTTCGTCGTCTTCCGCGACTCCGACACCGACCGCCTAAGCGTGCTCTACAAGCGCAAGGACGGCAACTACGGGCTCATTCAGCCCTGAATGATTCGAGAGATGATGTCGGCAGGTTGAAGGATGAAGGGGACGGCGATCCGCGTCCCTTTCATCCTTCGTCCTTTTAACCGATGACGAAGAGACCCCCCAACGGCGAGAGCCCCACGATCACGGTCGGCGAGTTCGTCGCGCGCGCGCCGGAGGGGCTGCCACTCGTCTTCATCGCGGGCGAGCGCGGCGCCGCGGCGCGAAGGCTCGACACGCCGCGCATCCAGAAGCTCGGGCTCGCGCTCGCGGGCTTCCCGCACTACGTCCACGAGGGGCGCGTGCAGATCGTCGGGCAGAGCGAGTTGCAGTTCCTCGGGCAGCTCTCGCCCGAAGAGCGGCGCGCGGCCGTCGCCCGGCTTGAGCTGGAAAAAATCTCCTGCGTCCTCGTCACCAAGGGTCTGATGCCGCCGGCCGAACTGGTCGAGGCGTGCGAGCGGGCCGTCCTCCCGCTCATCCAGACCACGCTCGTCAGCTCTATGGCCATCACCGCCGTCACCGAGTACCTCGAAGAGGTGCTCGCGCCGTGCGAGACTCGCCACGGAGTCCTGCTCGACCTCTACGGCCTCGGCGTGCTCATCGAAGGCAAGTCGGGCGTGGGAAAGAGCGAGTGCGCGCTCGACCTCATCATGCGCGGGCACCAGCTCGTCGCCGACGACCTGGTCGAGATACGCCGCCGCCGTCCGGGACTACTCATGGGCTGCGCGCCCGACCTTCTGCGCGAGCACATGGAGATTCGCGGCCTCGGCATCCTCAACATCCGCGAGCTGTTCGGGGTGTCGGCCGTCAGCGGCCCGAAGCAGTTAGGTCTGAACATCAGGTTGGAGCGTTGGGAGGACGCGACCGAGGTTGACCGGCTCGGCCTCGAAGAGAGGACGTTGGACATCCTCGGCGTCGCCGTCCCCTACTTCGTTCTGCCCGTGAGCCCCGGCCGCAATCTCGCGACGCTCGTCGAGACGGCGGTGCGCGTACACCTCATGCGCCTGCGCGGTTACAATGCGGCCGAGAGTCTCGTGGCGCGGCACGACGCGAGTTTGCGGCGCGAAGAGGAGGGGGATGTCTGAGAAGGGGCACGCGGGCGAGGGCGTCGGCGCGGCGTCGGCGGCGGGCGCGCCGGATGTGGTTATCATCACGGGCTTAAGCGGCTCGGGGATGTCTTCGGCGACGAATGCGTTCGAAGACCTCGGCTACTTCTGCGTGGACAACCTGCCGCTGACGCTCATGCCGACCTTCGGGCGGCTCGTGCAGCCCGAAGACCACAACCGTCCGCACATCGAGCGCGCCGCGCTCGTCGTGGACATCCGCGAGGGGAGATTCCTGAGTGAGTTCCCCGAGCGCCTGCGCGAGCTTCGCGCCTCGGGGCTGCGCGTCTACGTCCTCTTCTTCGAGGCGTCGGACGAGGTGCTCGTGCGCCGCTTCAGCGAGACGCGGCGACCGCACCCGGCCGATTCGGGCGACGGCCTGCTCCAATCCATCCGCAGCGAGCGCGGCGCGATGTCCGAGATACGGCAGCTCGCCGACCACGTCATCGACACCTCCGGGCACACCGTCCACACGCTCCGGCGCCTGCTCATCGAGCGCTTCGGCTCCGAGGGCGGGGGCGCGACGATGCGCGTGCAGGTCTACAGCTTCGGCTACAAGCACGGCGCGCCGCATGACGTTGACCTGCTCTTCGACGTGCGTCACCTGCCAAACCCGCATTTCGTGCCGGAGCTGCGCGACCTCTCGGGGCACGACCCGCGCATCGTCCGCTTCCTCAACGCGAGCGACGAGGTACGCGAGACGCTCCGGCGCTTCACGGAGCTGATCGACTACCTGCTCCCGCTCTACCGGCGCGAGGGCAAGTCCTACGTCACCATCGGCATCGGCTGCACGGGCGGCCGTCACCGCTCGGTGATGGCGGCCAACTGGATCGCGCGCCACCTCCGCCGCGGCGGCTACGACGCCACGGCCGTCCACCGCGACGTGGGCAAGACGAAGAAGCAGAAGCCTCGGGGCAAGTGAGAACGGAGCCGAATGATGCCTGACAAACCTAGAGAGGAAGGCGCGGCCGGCCGCGTGGCTGGGGTCATCGTGTCGCACGGGCAGGTGGCGAACGAACTGCTGTCGGCGGCCGAGACCATCATCGGCCACTTCAAGCACATCACGGCCGTCTCCATCGGCTGGGGCGACGAGGTGGAGGCGGCCAAGAACGAGATACGCCGCGCCGTCGAGCGCGTCTCGGAGGGCGGCGGCGTGCTTCTGATGACCGACATGTTCGGGGGGACGCCGACCAACATCGCTTCGATGTTCCTCCAGCAGGGCGCGGTCGAGGTGGTGACGGGCGTCAACCTGCCAATGGTCATCAAGCTCGCGGGACTCCAGCCGGGCGTCCCGCTCGAAGAGGTCGCGCGCCTCGTGCGCGACCAGGGGCGGCAGGGCATCTACCTCGCGGGCGAGCTGCTCGCGGGTGGCGGGCGCAAGGGCTGAAGTAACTTTAAGGTGAAGTGAAGGGGGCCGCCGTTGGTCGAGTGCGAGGTCACCATCGTCAACCGTCTGGGCCTGCACGCGCGCGCCGCGGCAAAGCTCGTGCGCGCGGCGACGGCCTTCCGCTCGACCGTCAGGCTCATCCGCGCCGACCGCGGCGCGGTGGCTGATGCGAAGTCCATCCTGAGCGTGTTGATGCTGGCGGCGGCGCGCGGCACGGAGTTGCAGATCACGGCCGAGGGGCCGGACGAGGGGCAGGCGCTTGACGCGTTGTGCCAGCTCATCGGCGGCGGGTTTGGGGAAGTTGAAGAGTGAGTAGTAAGAGGGACAAGAGTGAACGGCGTTGGGGCGGCGTGGCCGTCTCGGACGGGGCGGTCTCGGGGCGCGTGCTGCGCGTCCATACGGGTGGACGCCACAGCATCTACCGCGTCACGCTCGACCCGCCGACCGTCGGACGCGAGGTGCGACGCTACAACGCGGCCGTGCGTCTGGCGCGCCGGCAGTTACTCGCCCTGAAGAAGCGCGCCGCGCGCACTCTTGGCGAGGAACATGCTTACATCTTCGACGCGCACCTCCTCATGCTTGAAGACCGCAAGCTCAACGACGACGTGGAGGCCGTCATCCGCGACGAGAGCGTCAACAGCGAGTGGGCCGTCAAGGTCGTGACCGACCGCATCCTCGCCGTCTACGATGAGATCAAGGACGACTACCTGCGCGAGCGCAGCTCCGACATCGAGGACGTGACGCGCCGCCTGCTCGTCGCGCTCTCCGGCGAGAGTATGCTCGGCCGCCGCCTGACCGAGGACGCCGTCGTCGTCGCCGAGGAGCTGATGCCCTCGACGCTCGCCGAACTCGACTTCACACACATCAAGGCATTCGCCACGGACGTGGGCGGCTGGACTTCACACACGGCCATCATCGCGCGCGGCTTGGGGATTCCGGCCGTCGTCGGCCTGCGCGACTTCTACCGCGCGGCGCGCACGGGAGACCAGATCGTCATTGACGCCGGCCGCGGCGAGGTCACGCTCCATCCGACGCCCGAGACGCTCGAACGCTACGCCGCCGAGGGGCGCGCCGCGAAGGCGTCGCCGTCGCCGCGGGCCGCGTCGGGCGAGGAGTTGCACGCGCCGCTCAGGACGCGCGACGGCGTCGAGGTCACGCTGCGCGCCAACGTCGAGCTGCCCGTCGAGTACGAGTGGGTGAACCGCTACGGCGCGCACGGCATCGGCCTCTTCCGCTCAGAGTTCCTACTTTCGCACCGCGGCTCCGTGCCGAACGAGGACGAGCAATGTGAGGCGTACGAGGCGCTGGCGCGCATCGCGGGCGAGGACGGGCTGACGGTTCGTCTGTTCGACATGGGCGGCGACAAGCTGTCAGGGTCGCGCGCGGATGCGGGCGAGGAGCGAAACCCCGCGCTCGGCCTTCGCGCCATACGACTCTGCCTGCAACGCCCGGAGCTTTTGCGGACGCAGGTGCGCGCCGTCCTGCGCGCCGCCGCGCGCGGTGCGATTGATTTGGTCATCCCGATGGTCTCGGACGTGACCGACGTGCGGCGCGCGCGCGCAGTCATCGAGGACGAGCGGGCGCGGCTCGGCGCGGAAGGGAAGGCCGTGGGCCCTGTGCGCGTCGGGGCGATGATCGAGGTGCCTTCGGCCGTGCTCGTCGCGGAGAAGCTCGCGCGCGAGGTGGACTTCTTCAGCCTCGGCACCAACGACCTCGTGCAGTACACGCTCGCGGTGGATCGTGGGAATGACGAGGTGGCGGGCTGGTTCCGCTCGCTCCACCCGGCGGTCTTAATCTGTATCGGGCGGGCGCTCGGAGCCGCCGCGGGCGCCGGCATACGCTCCGTGGTCTGCGGCGAGATGGCGGCGTCGCCGGCCTACGCGACCATCCTGCTGGGCCTGGGCGCGCGCGAGCTGAGCATGGCGCCGACGGCCATCCCGCGCGTGCGGCGCATCATCGCGGGACTTGAGCTGGAAGAGGCGGAGCGTATAGCGAAAGAGTGCCTCGAATGCGCGACCGCCGACGAGGTTGAGGAGTTGGTGCGCGTGAGGCTCGGCGGGCGCTGGCCGAATCTTTTTCCCAAAGAAATCTTGCCACCCCCGAAAACCAAAGGGTAGAATCTACACACGGGCAGCCGGCCCGAGTCTTTGACCATTTCCCGACCCTTCACCCGACGCCCGATACGAACACACGTGCAACCGAAAGCTTTGCGAGACGGCCGGCGGAAGGGTCATTTATCTGCGAAGCGAGTCGCTTTAGCAGTTTATGCAAGGTGAGGGACGCCGGGGCGTTCATTGCCCACGAACCGCCGCCGGGCGGCCCTCGTAACGAACAAGGGGAAGAGTCCGTCTGATGCTGCTTCTGTTGCCGCCGTGCCCGGCGGTCGCGGCGGCGCCGACGGACGAGCAAGAAAGAGTGCCCGTATGAAGAAGTTCTTTTACGCCGCGGCCGTCGCGCTCGCCCTCTGCGGTGCGGACGCGCTCGTCGCGCACGCACAGGCCGGCGTCCGCGTCGGCCCGGCCGCGGACGACGCGGCGGCAGAAGCGCCCGCCCGGCCCAAGCCGAAGAAGGATGAGAAGAAGGACTCGAAGAGTTCTTCCTCATCCGAGAAGCCACGCGAGGCCGCGAACACTACTGCTCCCACGGTCGCGCCCACAGTCAAGACCAACCCTTCATCGACCAGCGACGCGCCCCCGAAGTCCAACGAGCCCGGCCTCCCCGTCGGCGCGCCGGTCAAGACCTCGACGGGTGCCGAAGGCTCTAACGAGACTGGCAAAGTGACTTCGCCTGCGACGCAGTCGAACAACCCGACGGGGCCTCCTCCCGTCGCGCGTCCCGCGAACGCGTCCCCCGCGGCCCCGACGCCTGCCGTCTCTCCCGCCAGTATCTACCGCATCGGCATCGGCGACGTGCTCGACATACGCCTGCTCAACGCGCAGGACCCGCGGCAGAACACTCTCTACTCGGTCGTCGCGGGCGGCGTGCTCGACTACCCGCTGCTCAAAGACCCTCTGACGGTCGCCGGGATGACGACCGACGAGTTGTCCGCTCAGCTCGTCGCCGAGTTCCGCCACCGCGGCCTCTACGAGAAGCCGCAGGTGCGCGTCAGCGTCCGCGAGTACGCGAGCCACGCCGTCCTCGTGAGCGGGCTCGTCAGCGACCCCGGCACGAAGATTCTGAGGCGCGAGGCCATCCCGCTCTACGTCGTCGTCGCCGAGGCGCAGCCCAAGCCCGAGGCCGGACGCGCCGTCATCATCTCGCACTCGACGGGCAAGGTCATCAACGTTGACCTCAACGACGCCGCCGGCCTCAACACGCTCGTGCAGTCGGGCGACGTTATCACGCTCACCGTTCGGCCGCCCGAGTTCTACTACGTCGGCGGCGAGGTGGGCGCGCCCGGGCAGAAGGACTTCCACTACGGCATCACTCTGACGCAGGCCCTGCTCGCCTCGGGCGGCGCGACGAAGGCGACGGTCGCGCGCGTGCGCGTGCTGCGTGCCGGCGCCGACGGCCGCCTCTCCCCGACCGAGTACAACCTGAACGAGATAGAGAACGGCGTCGTGCCCGACCCGCTGCTCCAGCCCGGCGACCGCATCGAAGTCTCGTCCGCGCCATTCAAGAAGAAATGAGCGCGGCCTTCCGCGTGCGGAGCCGCCGCCTTTTTTGCAGCCGTTCTTTCGCGCTTGCGAGCGCCTTGTCCGCCGCGCCCGCGCGCTGTATTATCCTGCGCGGCCCGACAGAAAAGTTTCATCCAGAGAGCGCGACGCATGTGCGTCTCTCGCGTACGCGCCGAATCGTTCGACTCGACTCGTTTTAGACTCGCACCTGCCCGTCGGAGGAACATAACTTTGAGTAAGTGGAATCGTATCGGCGCGGCCGCGCTCGCCGCCGCGCTCGTCCTGTCCCCCCTCGCCAACACGGCGGCCTTCGCCGCGACGCCCCACGCGTCGCAGCAGGACGACGCCCCCTCGGCGGCCGAACAGGAGACCTTCAACCGCGGGCGCGCGCTCTTCGCCAAGTCGCAGTACGAGCAGGCGGCAGCCGTCTTCCGTGACTTTCTGAAGGGGCACCCCGACAGCTTCATCGCCGACCTGATGCTGCTCTGGCTCGGCCGTTCCTACATCGAGCTTGGCAAGTTCCCCGAAGCCGCGGAGGTCGCCGAGCGCCTGCGCACGATCAAGGACACGCCCTTCTCCGACATTTACGAGACCGAACTCCAGACGGCGCGCGCCGAGGCGGCCACGCGCCCCGCGCCGCCCGCCGCGACCCCGACGCCGCGCGCCACGCCCGCGACTCAGGTGGCTCGTGCCACGCCGACGCCCACACCTGCGCGCCCGCGCGCCACCCCGCGCCCGACGCCGACGCCGACCGAGGTTGCCGCGACGCGCACGACGCCCGCCGTCCCCGAACTCTCCGTCCGCGGCGGCGGCGAGGCCGAGCGCCCGCGCACCGCCGCGAGTCGTCGCAATCGTAACGCGCGCGGCAACGCCGCCGCGCCCGCCGCCAACACACAGCCCGCCGCGACGCCGACTCCGCAGCCGACGCCCGTACGCAGGCCGAGCCGGACGGAGACGGCCTCCGTCCCGACCCGCACGACGCCGGCCGTCACGCCGACGCCCCTGCCGGCCGTGACCCCGACGCCCGCGCCGCGCCCCGTCGAGACCGCGGCCGTAACACCGGGCGGCGACAGCCAGACGGGCGGCGGCGGCTTCAGCATCACGGTCAGACAGGTGCCCGACTTGCAGCTCGCGCTCCGGCGCTCGGCGCTCGCCGCGCAGCCCGGGCAGACGATCCAACTGCCGCTCGTCATCACCAACGCGGGCAACAAGGAGGATCAGTTCAGGCTTGAGACAGACCTGCCCGCGGAGTACCAGCCCTCCTTCAGCCAGAGCGGCACAGACGTTGGGCTGCCCGTCTTCGTCACGCCGCAGATGCAGCGCGGCGCGACGCTCGAAATCATGCTCAACGCGCGCGTGCCCGAGAGCGCACCCGACAATCAGCAGCAGCGCTTTCTCGTCCGCGCCGCCTCGCAGGCCGACGCGACCATCACGAAGGTGACCGACGCGTCTTTGACGGTCGTCGCCGCCGCGCTCGCCGCGGCCTCGAACGCTTTGCAGGAGACCGTCCAGCCCGGCGACACCTTTACGCAGCGCATCAGCGTGCGCAACGCGGGCAGCGCCACCGCCCGCGAGACGCGCGCCGACTTCGTCTTCAACCCTGACTTCGAGCTGGTGAGCGCGACCCCTTCGCCCGTCGCCTATGACCGCTCGTCGCGCACGGCCATCTGGTCTCTGGGCGACCTTGAGTCGCGCGACAACCGCGAGATAACCGTCACGCTGCGGGCCGTCGGCGAGGCCCTCGCCGGGTCGAACAAGCCCGTCGGGCGCGGCACGATGCGCACGCGGAGCCTCTTCATCCCTTCGAACTTCGACGGGCCGGCCATCTCGGTCGGACGCGTCGCGGGCGCGCGCGTCGAAGCCGTCTCGAAGGGCCTGACGGCGACGCCGGGCGACACGATGTACGTCCCCTTCATCGTCCGCAACCCCTCGAACTACCCCGAGAGCTTCGAGCTGCGCATCGTCGCGCCGGGTGCGCCGCAGGCGACCGTCTACGCCGACCTGAACGGCGACGGCCGTCACCAGACGGACGAGCCCGCCGTCACGCAGACCGCGGCGCTCGACCCGCGCGGCGGCCAGTACCCCGTCCTGCTCGGCGTGGACATCCCGCGCTTGACGCCCGACCGCACGCAGTTCGCTTACAACCTCGTCACGCGCGCCCTGGGCGCCTCGGGCCGCATCGCGGGCGAGGACTCGACCGTGCTCACGGTCGCGACGCCGCGCGTGCGCGTGCGCGCGGAGTTGCCGAACACAGAGGTCAGGCCGGGCGACACGCTCTTCTACCGCCTCGTGCTCGTCAACGACGGCGGCGGCCTTGCGAAGAGTCTGGTCGTGACGGAGCAGTTACCCGAGGCTCTGGAGTTCGTCTCGTCGGCGCCGGAGCTGACGCTCGGGGAACTCGGGGGTGGCGGACGCGGCCTCGTCTGGCGCGTGGCAGAGCTTGCGCCGGGCGACACGCAGGTCTTACAGGTGACCGTGCGCCTGCGGCAGAACCTCGCCGCCGACGCGGTCATCACGCCGCGCCACACGCTCACCTATCAGGACTCGAACGCGAACGCGTACCGCGGGCAATGAGCGACGCCGCCGCGCGCGTGCGGACAGACACGGAGGCCGGGACGAATGTGTCCGGCCTCCGTGTTCCTTTTTCGGTGGGCGGGGAAGGTCACGCGTTTCGAGTGCGCGGGCGGCTCGTCAAACTCATCGCCGTCAAGCTCGCGCTCGACCTCCTCTTCGTCTGCGGGCTCGCGCTCTACACGTATGCCGTCACGTTCGGACGCGGCTTCGACGGCAAGCTCGAACAGACCGACGGACTGCGCGCGAGCGGTTGGGTCGTTGACCTCGAACAACCGGGCGCGCCCGTTGAGGTGCAGCTCTTTCTTAACGGCAGTTTCGCCGCCGCCACCGTTGCGGGCGAGCCCGCGTCGGACGGCCACGCCGTTGAAGGCCGTCGGGCCTTCGTCTTCCAGTTAGTGGCGCCGCGCTACGGCGAGTACGAGGCGCGCGTCTACGCCGTCCGTGAGGGGCGCGGTGGCGCGCGGCGCACACTTCAGCAGATAGGCGACCCGCGCGGCTTCATCTTTAAATGACCGAGAGCATCACGACCGAAGACCGCGCGCTCGCCGCGTGGGAGATCGTGGCGGCTGCCACGTCTGCGCTCGCCGCCGAGTGGGTCGTGGGCACGCTCGCGGGACGCGGGCGGCTGCTGCTTCTGATTCCAGTGACGACGGCCGTCGCTCTCATGCTTCTCTCGCACCGCGTGCGCAGAGAGTCTGCGCGTGAGATCGGCTGGCGCCTCGATAACTTCGGGGAGGCGGCGCGGCTGCTCCTGCCGCCGATGCTCGCCGTCTCGGCGCTGCTCGTCGGACTGGGATGGTACGCGGGCACGCTCGACTTCGGCCGCTGGGAGGGCGGCCAGTCGATTCTGGGAGTGCCCGGCCTGAGCCTCGCTTGGGGTGTGCTCCAGCAGTACGCGCTTCAGGGGTTCATCAATCGGCGCGCGCAACTCGCCCTCGGGCGAGGGACTTTGAGCGTGCTGCTGGTCGGACTCCTCTTCGCGCTGTTTCACCTGCCGAATCCCTGGCTGGCGTTCGCGACCCTTGCGGGCGGACTGCTCTGGGCCTACGTCTACCAGCGTGCGCCGAACATCCTCGCCGTCGGTCTCAGTCACTCCCTGATGACCTGGGTGATGATCTCCTCCGTCCCGGCGGGCGCGCTCCACAACCTGCGCGTCGGCTTCAAATACTTCGGCTGAAAGGGAATCGCCCGCAATGCAATTTTTTGGCGGCACAACACATTAAAGTTTTAACGAAAGACGCGTTAGGACTGTACGTGTTCAACGGTGCTTTGCTATAATCCGCGCCGCGGATTCGAGAACGGGTCGGGCGGTCGCTGCCGAGCCTCGCAAGGGGTGAGGGAGAGGAAAGTCCGAACACCAAAGGGCAGCGAGCCCGCTAACGGCGGGGCGCCGGCCGGTCGAAGGCTGCGAGAGCAGTCCGCGGCCGTCCGTGCGACGACAAGTGCAACAGAGAAGAGACCAGCCAGCGGGCCTTCGGCTTCGGCTGTCGGCAGCGGGTGATGGGTGAAACGGTGCGGCCCTCACGGGCTTAAAGTAAGAGCGCACCGGCGCGTCTGGTGACAGGCGCGGCCAGGCAAACTCCTCGCGGTGCAAGACCAAATAGGGAGGCGGGCAAAGGGCGGCCCGTCCGAATGCGCGCTCTTTCCGAGAGCGCGCCACGCCTCCGGGTAGGTCGCTTGAGCCGTCCGGCAACGTACGGCCTAGAGGAATGATCGCCCATCCGTGAACCATCCGCGGTTTACGGTGGACAGAATTCGGCTTACAGACCCTTTCTCGAATCCGCGCACATCCAAGTTCTTTCACCTCGGAACCCGATACCCAAGCCTCACGAGACGTTTCAGTCTCCAAAGGCGACAGGAGAACCCGAGAATGGCGAACCGCAAAGGCGTCTTCATCGGCGCTTACGTTCCCGCGGAACTGAAGCGCGCGCTCCAACAGCGCGCCACGAGCGAGCACCGCACGCTCTCGCAGGAGATCACGCGCATCCTCGAAGAGGCTGTGAAGGGCCCGCGCCTGCCGCCGAACTTCGTCGAGCGCCGGGCGCCGGGCCAACTCCCGCGGCGCCGCGACACAGACCCTCTGCCGCGGCGCCGCCGTGACGACCTCCCCTACAAAGGCCCACAGGGCGGCGGCGGCAGCGAGGATTAAGCCCAGACCAAAACAGCAGACAGGCCCCTGAGTCGCCGCAACCCCCTCCGGCGGCTCTGGGGCTTCTGTCTTTCCCGTGGCCGTCGCCTTCAACGTGCCTTTCTGCTAAACTTCGGCGTCGAAAGCATAGATTGCAACGATGCCGGATAACCCTTCCCCTAACAAAAGAGCCCTCGTCGTCGGCCTCCTCGGAGTCGTGCTGGGTTTCCTTGCCGGCTTCTTCCTTGCCAATGGCATCAACCGTGAAGAGCAGTTGAAGCTGCGCGGAGAGCTTGCGGCCGCGCGCGCACGGCCTGAGGTCGCGCAGGGAGGCGGTTCTGCGGGTAAGGCGCAACAGGCTTCCGCCCCCGGCGCTGACGGCTCCTTCCCGACACTCACCGACGAGCAGTTGGGCAACGCCATCAAGCAGGCCGACGCCGACCCTTCCAACATCGAGATACAGAACAAGGTAGGACAGGCGCTCTACTTCTATGCTTGGGAGAAGGGGAACGCGCAGATACTCCCCGAGGTCGCGCGCATCCTGAAGCGCGCACACGCGCTCGACCCGAAGAACTACCGCACGACGGTCATCGCCGGTGACGCACACTTCCTCCTCGCGAACCGCGACGGGGACGCCGCGACGCTCGGCGAGGCGCGCAAGTTCTACGAGGCGGCGCTGGCCTCGCAGCCCGGCGACGCGCAGGTGCGCACCAACCTCGGGCGCACATACTTCTTCGACAAGCCGCCGAACCCGCAGCGCGCTGTCGCCGAGTACCGCCGCGCGCTCCAGACAGACCCGCGGCAGGAGCTTGCGCTTCAGAGCCTCGCGGCCGCGCTCATCGAGACGGGCGGACTCGAAGAGGCCGCGCGCCGGCTCGAAGAGTTGGAGAAGGCGAACTCCTCCAACACGGAGCTGCCCGGCCTGCGCGCGCAGCTCGAACAGAAGAGGAACGCCGCGAAGGAGAAGTAGTGAAGTACCTCATCGTCCTGACCCTGTTCGCGGTCGTGGCCTTCCTCGTCTACTGGCGACTGCGCCCGTATATCCGCGGCCTGCGCCGCTTCCTCGGCGCCATCCGCGAGATCAACCGGATGCGCGCGCCCGGCGTGCCGCCCGGCGTAACGCAACAGGCGAGCACGAAGAAGGCCGCCAACGAGAAGCTCCAACGCTGCGCCGCCTGCGGGACGTGGATGCCCGCCTCGCGCGCCGTCTCTCTACGCGGCGGCGCGACCTATTGCTCGCACACCTGCCTCGAACGCGCCGCCGACGCCCCCCACCACGCGCGCAAGTCCGCCTCCTGAAAAAGAGATTAACCACCGCAGACACAGAGAGACGGCTGGTTGAGATTACTCAACCAGCCGTCTCTCTCTCTGTCTCTCTGGTTAGTTTTTCTTCGACCTGCCGACTTGAACTAACACGTTCGACTGTCGCAGCGGCGCGTCCACGTCGCCGCACGTCCCGCAGCCGGTCTCGCACGAGCCGCCGCTCTTGTTCGTCCCGAACGAGCGCAGTCTCATCAGCGCCCGCCGCCCGACGTAGAAGAGCGCGCCGGCGATGATGAGCGCGACCGCGATTGTCTGCCAGTCGAAATTCATAGACTTGAAGAGCGCCTTTTAACTTAACCCCAAAAGCTTCCCGCCCTGATACGTGACGAACGAGGCGACGTACGCGATGACGAGCATGTAGGCCACCATGAAGAGCGGCCAACGCCACGAGTTCGTCTCGCGCCGCACGACCGCGATTGTGGACATGCACTGGCACGCGAGCACGAAGAAGACCATCATCGAGACGGCGACGAGCGGCGTCCACGCCGGAGTGCCGTCCGGGCGCTTTGCGTTGCGCACGGCCTCGATGAGCGACGGCGAGGCGGCGTCCGTATCCTTGCCGACGTTGTAGACGATGCTCAGCGTCGAGACAATCGTCTCGCGCGCGGCGAACGAGGCGATGAGACCGATACCCATCTTCCAGTCGAACCCGAGCGGCTCAATCAAAGGCTCAATCACGTGCCCGAGCCTTCCCGCGTAGCTCTGCTGCAACTGCGCACCCTCGTCCGCCGTGTCACCCTCGGCCTTCGCTGTCAGAGGCGCGGGCTCGCCCCTCGACTCCACCCCCGTCTCGCGCATCGCCTGCACGGCCGCGCCCTCCTCGGCATCGGGCACGGGCTTCACCTCTGACCGAGGGAAGGTCATCAAAGCCCACAGCAGAATCGAGATGGTCAGAATCACCGTGCCCGCGCGCTTGACGAAGAGCCACGAGCGCGACTTCATCGTGTGCAGCACGTTCATGAAGTTCGGCACGCGGTACGGCGGAAGCTCAAGCACGAGCGGCGGCGGCGGCGACTTCAAGATAGTGTGCTTCAAGACCCACGCGACGACGATGGCGACGACTATCCCGAGCAGGTACATCGAGAGCATGATCAGCACGGCTGCGGGCACGAAGCCGAAGAGCTTCACGTTCACGAAGAAGGCCGCGATCATCAGCGTGTAGACGGGCAGCCGCGCCGAGCACGACATGAAGGGCGCGATGAGAATCGTCGCCAGTCTGTCCTTCGGGTTCTCGATGGTGCGCGTCGCCATGATGCCCGGGATGGCGCACGCGAAACTCGAAAGCAGAGGCATGAACGCCTTCCCGTGCAGCCCCACGCCCCGCATCAGCCTGTCCACGAGGAACGCCGCGCGCGACATGTAGCCGCTGTCCTCCAGGAGCGCGATGAAGAAGAAGAGCAGTAGAATCTGCGGCAGGAAGACCAGCACGCCTCCGACGCCCGCGATGATGCCGTCCACGACGAGGTCGGTCAGAAGCCCCGCGGGCATCTGCGCGCGCAAGCCCTCGCCGAGCGCGCCAAAACCCCGGTCGATCAAGTCCATCGGCAGCGTCGCCCACGAGAAGATGGCCTGGAAGACGACGGCCATCACGAGCAGCAGCAGCACCGGCCCGAAGAACCTGTGCGTGACGAAGCGGTCGATGCGCTCGGTCGAGCTGGGGCGCTCGTTCTTCACGCCGCGCACGGCTCCGGCCGTAACCCCCTCGATCCAGCGGTAGCGCGCCGTCAAAGGCTCCTGCCACCACTGCGGGTCGGAGGTCGAGAGGCGCGCCCGTGCGGCCTCGACCGCCTCGCGCAGCTCCGAGTCTTCGGGAAGCTCTTCTGAGTAGAGGCCGCGCAGGGCCTCCTCGCGGCTCGCCGCGCCCGCGCCGTAGAGCCGCCTGACCTCCGCCTCCGCCTTCGGCGACAGACGCCACAGAGCGCACGGCGGCGGCGAGCCGACCGCGTCGAGCACGGCCCGCGCCAGCTCTTCGAGCCCTCGCTTCGACTTCGCGGTGACGGGGATAACCGGGACGCCGAGCGAACTTGAGAGTCTGTCTGCATCAATCTCAAGCTTCGAGCGCTCGGCCAAATCAACCATCGAGAGCGCGATGACGAGGGGGCGGCCGGCTTCGAGGAGCTGTGTGACGAGATAGAGGTTGCGTTCGAGGTTGGTCGCATCGACGACGGCCACGACCACGTCGGGCGCGGGCATGTCCTCCATGCGACCCATGAGGATATCGCGCGCGATCTCTTCGTCGATTGACGTGGCGTCGAGGCTGTAGAGGCCGGGGAGGTCTACGAGGCGCGCGGGCGTCTGCTCGGCTTCGAGGGCCCACAAGCCCTCCTTGCGCTCGACCGTGACGCCGGGATAGTTGGCGACCTTCTGGCGGAGGCCCGTGAGCGCGTTGAAGATGCTGGTCTTACCCGCGTTCGGGTTGCCGGCCAGAGCCACGACCAGTTGCCTGGCCTCAGCGCCGGCGCCCGGTTCCGCGGTCGCGCCCGCGTGCGGAGGGGATTCGAGGATAGTAGACATAAGACAAGTGTTGAGCGACGAGTGACGGTTGACGGATGAAAGACACGCGTCCTTTCATCCGTCAACCGTCACTCGTCGCTCAACACTACGGAAACGGTCTGGGCCTCACTGCGGCGGAGGGCAAGATGGTAGCCGCGCACGCGGACTTCGAGGGGGTCGCCGAGCGGCGCGGCCTTGATGACGCGGACGGGCGCGCCGGGGACGACACCCATCTCCATCAGGCGGCGCGCCAACGCGCCGGAGCCCCGCACGGCCGTCACACGGGCGTGGCGGCCCGCTTCGAGCGCGTCGAGCGAGACGGCCGCCCCGGGCGCGTCGGCCCGCTTCAGCAACTCACCAATCTCTCCGGATGCGGCGTAGGCGAAACTCATAAACGTTCACCGATGATGACGAAGGATTCAAGCTTAAAGCGGCACGAGGTCACGTGTGCCATGTCGAAGAATATACTCCTCTTGAAAATAAATTTCAATTTCATCTTGGGTCGATTTTGGAGATGGGGCGTTCAAGCGCTCTTTTATTGGAGCGCAGTGGGGATGATGGCGAGGTCGGCGCGGACGGGGCCGAGCGGGGTGACGGCCGTGAGGCGCAGCGGCAGACGGCGCTTGTCCGTGCTGACCCAGAGGCGGAGCCCGAGGCTGTTGCCGTCGGCGTCGCTCGTGGCGAGGGCCAGCTCGACCGCGGGGATGCTCTGACCGCCGAGCTGCACAGGAGCGTTGCGCAGCGCCGTGATGAAGAGCACGCGCGGGCGCTTGTTGAGAAGCAGAGAGACGGAGTTGCGCTTGCCCGGCGTGAGGTCGAAGGAGCGCAGCGCATAGAAGACCGAGAGGAGGTCGTGCGTGCCGAAAGGCACCTCGACGCGCGTCCCGTCCTCGAAGAGCGCGCTGCCACCCTGCTGGTCGGCCGAGACGACGAAGCGCGCGCGCCGCCTGCCCTCTGCGAGGGTCAGTTCCGTGCGGAACGGGAGCACGGACGAAGCGTCCACGTACGAGTTGACCTGGTCGCTCACGGGGAAGAGTGTCTGCACGGCGCCGGTCGTCTGGAGGTTCGCCGTCAGCAAAAGCCCCTCGCGGTTGAAGTAACGGGCGCGCGGCCGCACGAGGAACGAAGCGGAGCCCGCGGGCTGCGCGTTCGGCCCGAGGAAGAAGTTGAAATTCAACTGCTCGCCCGGTTTGAAGGGTAGCTCGGCCGGCGGCGCGGCGGCCGTGGGGCCGGACGGCGGTGTGGGGGCCGGTGTCGGTATCACGCGGGGCGGGTTGTTGCCCGCCAACTGTCCGGGCGGGAGGTTTATACCGGGGTCGGTCGGCATGGGCGTCGGGCTCGACGTGGCGAGGGGGTCTTGCGTCTCGCCGACGAACTCGGAGCTTGCCAGCTCGACGCGAATCTCGCCGGCGCGGTGGCGCGCGCTGACGAGCACGGGCACGTGCCGCTCGTCGTCTGTGAAGTAGAGGCGCACGCGGTACTCGTCGGCCTCTTTGTTGCCGCGCACGCGCACCTCCGCGACGACGGTGTTCGATGAGCCGATGTTGGTCTTGAGCGTCTCGCGCCCTGTCACCTTCACCTCGGCGTCGTAGACGGACTCGCCCTGCTTGACGCTGAGCGTGTAGGTTGCGCCCTGCGCGAGTGGCAGTGCGCGCAGGCGGTAGAGCGCCGAGAGGAAGTCGTAGGTGCCGGCCATGACGGCCACGTCACGACCCGTCGCGAGCGCTGAAGCGCCGAGCGGCGCGTTGTAGTCCTGCGCCACATCCTGCACGAGCGCGCCCTGGCGGATGGACTGCTGGGCGCGGTAGGGAAGACCCGTGGCGGAATCGACGAAGGTGGCGTAGGTGTTGTTGAGCGCGTAGAGGGCGGCCGAGACGACGCCGATGGTCTCGACGTGCGCGCGCAGCTCTATGCCGTCGCGCCCGTTGAACTGCCCGCGCCCTGTGACCTGCGTCTCGACGTGGGCGGCGGTGGGGAAATTTGAGAAGGCGACCGTGTAGGTCAGGCGCTCGCCGACGCGGTAGGGCGCCTGCGAGAGCGGCGCGTTCGTAGCGTCAGTGCGAACCTGCCCCGACACAGCCGCACAGAGACACACGGCCGCACACGTCGCCGCCAGCCAAACCCTCAACCTCGAAACTCGAACCAAAGAATGCCCCCTTCTAATCTCCGCCTGACATCTTCGCAAATAAAGCCCGTGCGCGACAAACGCCCGGGCGCCTTTGGTTACACGCCCGCCGCGCGTCTTCGTTCCAACGTTGAAGGTTCGGCGGCTCAAATGTTTTCGAACTCCCCGAGCCACTCGCGCACGCTGACGCGTCCCGAGAGGAGCGCGACGTGCCCCGTGCCTTCGAGCAGCTTGAGGCGCGCGCGCGGGAGCAGCGAGGCCATCTGCCGCGCGGCCCTCTCGCTGTCGAGGAAGCGGTCGGCCGTCCCCGCGACGACGAGCGCGGGCGTCTGTAACTCGCCGAGCCGCGGGCGCAGGTCGGTGTCGCGGATGATGCGCAGGCGCGAGATGTATCCCTCGCGCCCCACATCGGCCGTGTGCTGGCGGAAGAGCCGCCGATCCTCTTCGCTCACATCGGGGCTGAAGAGGATGTGGCGTGCGCCGCGCGTCCTGTGCGCCTTGAGCATCGGGTAGAAGGCGCGGAAGAGGACGCAGCCCGCATGAATCTTGAGGCGCTGGCGGAAGTGCGGGAAGGTGTTGACAAGGATGATGCGCTCGAACAACTCGGGATGTTCGAGCGCAGCAGCCATCGTCAACAGCCCGCCGAACGACTCGCCGAGCACGGTCGCGCGCCCACCGGCCTCGCGGATGACCCACGCGAGGTCTTCGATGAGCCGCCCCATCCCGTAAGAACCGTCCCTGCGCAGAGGGAACGAAACGACCGTATGGTCGCGCACGAGGTCTTCGGCCTGTTTATAAAAAAGCTTCCCGGAACCCTCGATCCCGCACACGTAGACGAAGGCCGGGCCGCTACCCTGTTTAAGATACTCGACCATTCTCCATCTCTTTGACGACGGCGCGGGCGGCCTGCGCGCGGTCGGGTGAGTTGAGGATTGCGCGTCCGACGACGATGAAGTCGGCGCCGAGGCGGACGGCCTCCGACGGCGAGGTGACGCGCTTCTGGTCGGCGTAGGCCGCGGCCGTGGGGCTGACGCCGGGCGTGACGACAAGGAAGCCCGCGCGCCCGACCGTCTCGCGCACAGGGACGATCTCGTGCGGCGAAGCGACGACGCCGTCGAGCCCGGAGGCGTCGGCGAGCCGCGCCAGACGCCGCACGTGCGCCTCTATGTCGGCGGCGGTCACGCCTGTTTCGTTAAGAGCTTCAGCATCCATGCTCGTTAAGACAGTGACGGCGATGAGGCTCGGCTTCTTCACGCTTAACCTTGCGGCCTCTTCGGCGGTCGCGGCCGACGCGCGGCGCATCATCTCCGTGCCGCCCGCGGCGTGGACGTTGAAGAGCGCGACGCCGAGGCGGACGGCCTCGCGCGCGGCGGCCGCGACGGTGTTCGGGATGTCGTGGAACTTGAGGTCAAGGAAGATGCGCGCGCCTTCGCCGACGAGACGGCGGACGAGTTCTGGCCCGGCCGAGGTGAAGAGCTGCGAGCCGACCTTGAACATGCCCGCCTCGTTGCGAAGCTCGCCGTACAGTCTCAAAGCCTCTTCGGCGCTCTCCACGTCGAGCGCGACGATGAGCTTCTCTTTCGCGTAGACGGTCTCGGCCGTGCCGGTTGCCATCGTTTCTGCTCCTCTCGGTCTCAAACTACAGCGGGGTGAACTCGTCGGCGCGGCAGCCGACGGCCTCGTCGAGCGTGCGGAAGCCGTGGCGTTCGAGGAGCGCGGCCAGCCCCTCGTTGATGCGCCGCGCGACGCCGAGACCCTCGTAGACGAATCCTGTGTAGAGCTGCACCAGCTCCGCACCGGCACAGATTTTCTCCCAAGCGTCCTCCGCGTTGAAGATGCCGCCGACGCCGACGATCTCCAACGTGCCGCGCGAAAGCCTTCGGAGCGCCGCGACCAGACGTGTCGAGCGCTCGCGCAGAGGAGCGCCGCTCAGTCCGCCCTCGCCGAACGCTTTGACGCGCGCTGCCTCCGTGCGAAGCCCCGCGCGCGATACGGTCGTGTTGGTCGCGATGATGCCCGCGACTTCGGCGCCGCGCGCGGCGTCCACGATCAACTCCAACTCGCCTGCGCCCACGTCGGGAGCAATCTTGACAAGCAGCGGGACGGAACGTCCTCCAACGGCCCCGGCCAGCTCGCGGTTGCGCTTTTGGAGCGCGCCGAGTAGCTCACTCAGCAAATCCGCGCGTTGCAGCTCGCGCAGGCCCGGCGTGTTGGGCGAACTGACGTTGACGGTGACGTAGTCGGCGTGCGGCCTGACCGTCTCGAAACTCGCGAGGTAGTCGGCCGTCGCCTCCTCGACGGGCACGGCGCGGCTCTTGCCGATGTTGACGCCGAGCACGCAGTCGGGCTTCGCCTTTTGAAGTCTACGAGCCAGCGCAGCGGCGCCCTCGTTGTTGAACCCCTGCCGGTTGACGAGCGCGCGGTCGAGCGGCAGACGAAAGAGCCGCGGGCGCGGGTTGCCGGGCTGCGGGAGGTTCGTCACGGTGCCCACCTCGACGAAGCCGAAGCCGAGCGCGGCCAGTTGCGGCGCCACGAGCCCGTTCTTGTCGAAGCCGGCGGCGACGCCCACCGGGTTCTTAAAACTCAGGCCGAAGCGGCGCAGCTCTCCGAAGCGTGCGGCGCCGGCCGGCTCCCCTGCAATTCGACGCAGCACGCCCGTGCCGAGGCCGAGCGAGAGCGCGTGAAGTGCGAACTCGTGTGCCGTCTCCGGCGGCAACTTGAAGAGCAGGGGACGCAGCAGCGAGCGATAGAGCATCACGTGGACGCTGTGTACAGGGGAGTGCGTAAAGAGCGAGTCGAGCGTAACAGAGCCGCCGAAAGGCTGTCAAAAACCTCTGGTGCGAGCGTTATTCGATCCTTTGCCATTGACTTTATTTGTCTGCCCATATAAACCACTCTCGCAACTCTGACCCGATTTCGTTCTATCCCTCCTCGCCGACGGTTTCCACCCATAAGGAGATGACATGAGCGACCAAACGAGCAGTCAGGCTACAAACGCAGACCCCTCTGCCGGACAACAAACGGCCCCGCTCAACGAAGAAAACTGGACAGTCGAAAGACTACCCTATACGGAAGAGACCGATGCGAAGGGTTTTCTTCAGCTATGCGCCGATAGGCGATTCCACAAATGTATCCAACGGGCGTTTAAAGAGGACGCCGGACTGGATTCGCGTGAAGATTATTGGATACACGCGGATGCGGGAGGAACACCCAAGATGGAGTGCCAGAGAATAACGCCGGACTATTGTTATATCAACAAGGAGGTGCGTTTGATGGGGTGGTCGGCCCACGGAGCCGGTTGCGGAGGGTTCGGGGAGGAGGTGCCGGATGAGGTCATCATGCGGGAGCTGTGTGCGACCATGCAGAGGAACGTCAGAAAGTACTCACTGGCAACACACTTCGTATATTTCGCGACGGTGCGCGACGGGGAGACGGTGGTCTATAGCATGAGAACCGAACCCGGTGAAGATATCGTATGCACACAGGGTTCAGATTAGTTTGTAGATAGTCGAGGGAAGAGTCCGATGATTGTGCTCGAAACGGAACGGCTAATCCTCAGGCGCTTCACACCTGAGGATGCCGCCGAGAACTTTCGCATCTACACCGACCCCGAGAACATGCGGTTCATGGGCCGTCAGCCCGACTCGGTCGAGTTCGAGCGGTACCACATCCATAAACACATCGCCAACTATTATGACAGGCACGAGTTCGGCCTGTGGGCAGCGGTGTTGAAGGAGGACGGCCGGCTGATCGGGCGGTGCGGGTTACTGTACCAGCCGGTCGAAGGTACGGAGGAGGTCGAAGTCTCATACCTGATAGACCGGCCTTACTGGGGCAGAGGTCTGGCGACGGAGGCGGCCCGCGCGGTGGTCAAGCTCGGCTTCGAGCACTACGGGTTCCCACGCATCGTCGCCCTCATCAATCCCGAGAACGTCGGGTCTGTGCGCGTGGCGGAGAAGGTCGGGCTGAAGTACGAGCGTGACGTGAACTTCAGAGACTACGGCCAGGTTGCCCTGTATGCCCTGAAGGCGGAAGATTTTGTCACGGCAGAAGAGTAACGACCTTGCCTCCGCGTCTCACTAACTTTAACTCTAAAGCTCTTTGACCCGGCGTTCGAGGTCGGCGGTGATCTGCGCGGGGTCTTCGGCGGGCGAGTATCTGACCGGCTCGCCGAGGCGGATGGTGACGCGGTGGGGGGAGGTGAAGCCGCGGCGGCCGGAGAGTTTTAGTTCGATGAGACCGTCGATGCGGACGGGCACGACGGGGATGCCGAGCTGCGAGGCGAGGACGCCGATGCCGGGGCGGAAGGGGCTCATCCCGAGACTCTCGGCGCGTATGCCTTCGGGGAAGACGAGGAGGTTGTAGCCGCGGTCTACCGACTCGCCCGCGTAGGCGAAGCTGCGGCGGAAGCCGCTCGCCTTGGGGAGCGAGAAGGTGTTGAAGATAACGACGACGAGGAAGTACTGCGCGCGCCAGCGCAGACGCTTCAGAAGGGAAGTACCCTCGGGCGGCTTGCGCCAGAAGCGCAGACGCTCTCCCTCCTGCGCGATGGCGAGGCGGCGGCGGAAGCGGCCGGGCAGCGCCGACATGACGAGCGCGTGGTCGAAGTATGTGATGTGGTTCGAGACGAAGAGTGCCGGGCCGTCCAGTCCGCGCAACTTCTCGCGCCCCTTCACGCGCGCCCAGCAGAGCACGGACGTAATGGGGAGCACGACGGCGTAGTAGAAGGCCACGCGGAACCAGCGGACGGGCGCGGCCTGCGCCCACGCGGGATATGGGTACTGCGCGGTCTCCGCGGCGCGTGCGCCGCCCGCGCTGACGATACGCTCCACGTCGCCGACGGTCGTCGCGGCGGTGAAGCTCGCCTCGTCAATCTCAATCTGGTAGCGGTCTTCGAGCGCGCTCAGAAGCTCTACGCGCCCGAGCGAGTCGAGCTTCAAATCGGTCGAGAGGCTCGCCGAAGAGTCGAGCGACGCAGGCGCCTCGCCCCCCGCGCGCGGCGCGAGCGCGGCGATGAGGGACGCGGGCGAATGATTCAGGACTGAGGACTGAGGACTGAGGACTGAGTTGTTGACGGCATCATTCTCAAGATGATGCCCGTTGCCGTTCGTGCCGTTTCGCTTTGGCGTGAGTCGTTCGAGGATGTCGCGTTTGCGAACCTTCTGTGTCGGCGTGCGCGGGAAGTCTGAGTCGGGCCAGACCTGCCAGCGGCGCACGTGCTGATGGCGCGCGAGCGCACGGTTGGCACGCTCGATTGCCGCAGAGGGGTCTGTGCCCGCCTCGTTCAAGATGAGCACCGCGAGCGGCTCGGGGCCGCGCGGGCCTTCGACGCCGACGACGGCGCTCAGGCGGACTTCGGGCTGGCGGTTGAGCGCGGCCTCGATGTCCTCGGGGTAGACGTTCAATCCCGCGGCCGTGACGATTGTATCCTTCTTGCGTCCGCGGAAGTAGATGTTGCCGGCCGCGTCCACAGACCCCAGGTCGCCCGTGCGCAGCCACCCGCCGTCGCCGAGCGGCTCGCTCACGCCGTCAAGGCGCCAGTAGCCGGGCGAGACGTTCGCACCGCGCACGAGAATCTCTCCCGATTCGTCGAGCCGCAGCTCCTGCCCGCGCAGTGTCTTTCCGATTGAGCCGTGCCCGGTCTTGAAAGGGTGGTTGACGGTGACAAGCGACGCCGTCTCGGTCATCCCATACCCTTGCACGACGGCGAACCCGAGCCGCCGCCAGAAGGTCTCGGTCTCCGCGCCAAGCGTCGCGCCGCCGGTCACGAACGCCCAGAGCCTCCAACCGAAGTACCTGTGGATGCGCCGCGCGAGCCAGAGCCGCTTGAGCGGGTGTGCGCCCTCTGCGCGCTCGATGCGTCGTCGCAGGTCTGTGAGCAGTCCCCGCGACTCCTCGCGCCGCTCGACGTGCTCGCGCAGAGAGTCGAGCAGGCGCGGGACGGTGACGACGATGTTGACGTGGCGACCCTTGACCGTGTTGACGATCTCCGAGGGGTTGAGCGCGTTGAGGAAGATGACCTCGCCGCCGAGAAGCTGCGGGACGAGGATGCCCATGAACTGGCCGAAGACGTGGCTGAGCGGGAGCAGACAGATGAAGCGCAGCGGGCCGACGAGCCGCACCCACTTCAGATACTTCTGCATCCCCTCTTCGAGCGGCCCGAGGTTCGCGAGCAGGTTCCGGTGCGTCAGGCAGACGCCGCGCGGCTCGGCCGTCGTCCCCGAAGTATAGATAATTTCGACTAGGTCGTCTGTGGAGATGTCGTCGCTTGCGAAGGGCTCGCGTGAACGGAAGGCCACGACACTCTCAAGCTCTTCGAGCGCGACCGCCGGCGGCCCCAACGTCGCGGCCTGCCCCGCAGTCTCCGCGCTGTAGAGCACAAGCCGCGCGCGCGTCTGCGCCTGCACCCGCGCGACGAAATCCGGCGCGCTCTCCACGTCCAGAGGCACCACGACCACGCCCCGCAGTACGCATCCGAAGAACGCCGCCACCCACTCCGGCCCGTTCGCCCCCCACAGCAGAACCCGCTCGCCTTTATCTATCCCACGCGCCTCCAACTCGCGCGCGAACCCGTACGCCGCCTCCGCCACACGCCGGTACGACCACCGCACCAGACGCACCCCGCGCCTGTGCGCGAACGCCGTCTCACGCCCGCGCCTCACATAATCCTCAAGATAACTATTAATCGTCGAACGCATAAACCCCTTGCCTTGATTGACCAGCCCATGCCTGATGAATTCCGCCGCGGGCACACGTATAAATTTTCCGCCCCGCGGGACTCATTGTCGAGGCGGCGCGGGGCGGCAGAGGGGGGCAGTGTGACACTTTCTCATCTGGCCGGTTGGAGCGTTCGCGTTGAGCCCTGCTCGACCGAGAGGGTGACGGAAGAGTTGAGCCCGCGCGAACGGTAGACGCGCTGCGTGGCTCTCTGGAAGTCGGCGGCGGTCGCCTTCGGAATCTCCATGAACTTCTGCGGGTTCCTGTCCACGAGCGGGAACCAGGAGCTTTGCACCTGCACCATGACGCGGTGGCCGCGGCGGAAAGCGTGATACACGTCCGGCAGCTCGAACTCGATGTGCGCGGGCTTGCCCGGCGTCAGTGCCACGGGTCGCTCGAAGCCCCCGCGGAACTTCGCGCGAAAGGGCTCGCCGCGGACGAGCTGCTGGTAGCCGCCCAGACGGACGTAGTTCGGCGGCGGCCTCTGTCCCTCGGGGGCGCCGGGCTGCGGGTAGTCGGCGGGGTACACGTCCACGAGCTTGACGACGAAGTCGGAGTCCGTCCCCGTCGTCGAAACGTTGAGGTTCACCTTGACCGGCCCAGCGATAACGAGGTCTTCATCGAGCGGCCCGGTCTCATACGTCAGCACGTCCGGGCGCCGCGACGCAAAGCGCTGGTCTTCGGTCATGTAGTCCGAGGTCATCCCGCCGACGACGTAGCCGACAAAAGGGACGGGGCGGTTCGGGTCGCTCACGTACTCGTCGAACCCCGCGGGGCCGTCCAACGCGGGCGCGTCCGAGCCCAGACGGCCGCTCGCCTCGAAGTAGAGCGTCAGCGGCCTCGCCTCCTTCGGCGGCCATACGTCCTTGCCGCGCCACTCGTTGATGCCCGTCAGGAACACGTAAGCCTCGGGCAGCGCGGCGGGCCGGTCTTTGAGGTGTTGGACGAAGAGGGGAGCTGTACGCGCTCGCGGAAGAACTCGGCCGACTTGAAGGCGAAGTTGAGGTTGCCGAGCCGTTCGCCGTCGGCGCGCGCCCAGCCGCCGTGTGACCAGGGCCCCATCACGAGCAGGTTGGTGGTGCCGGGGTTAAACTCCTCGACCGCGTGATAGACGCGCAGCGGCCCCAGAGGGTCTTCCGCGTCGAACCAGCCGCCGACGTTGAGTACGGCGCAACGAACGTTCTTCATAAACCGCCAGACCGAGCGGCGCTTCCAGAAGTCGTCGTAGGTCGTATGGTCTACGATCTCCTGCCAGAAGCGCGCGCGCCCGCCGAGCAGCCGCTCGTTCGCGGTCGCGAGCGGCCCCATGTTGAGATAGAACTCGTAAGCGTCGGGCGTGCCGAAGTCGAACGAGTCGTCACGTCGCGACGGAGGCTCCGGCCCGTCGGCGCGCGGGACGAACGAGGCGTAGAAACCGAAGTTGGCGGCGAGCATGAACGCGCCGTTGTGGTACACGTCGTCGCCCATGTAGTAGTCGGCCGTGGGCGCCTGCGGCGAGGCGGCCTTGAGAGCCGGGTGCGAGTCGATGATGCTCGCGGCGACGTGGAAGCCCGGCTGCGAGATGCCGACCATCCCGACGCGCCCGTTGTGGCCGGGGACGTTCTTCAACAGCCACTCGATGGTGTCGTAAGTGTCGCTGGACTCGTCCACCTCCTTCGGCCCGCGCTTTTCGGGGAGGTGCGGTCGCACCTGTTGGAACTCGCCCTCCGACATGTAGCGGCCCCGCGCGTCCTGATAGACGAAGATGAAGCCCTCCTTCTCGAAGCTCTCCGAAGGCCCCAGGCTGGCTCGGTAGTTATCCGCCCCGTATGGCGCCACGCTGTACGGCGTCCGCGTCAGCAGGAACGGGTACTTCTGCGACGCGTCCTTCGGCACGTAGACGGCCGTAAACAACCTCACCCTGTCCCGCATCGGCACCCTGTACTCGTACTTCGTATACCGCGCCCGCACGCCCTCGGCCATCTGCGGCGCGTTCGCTTGCGAGAAGGCAACGCCTGACGGGAGCAGGAGGACGGCGACGGCGCAGAGCAGCCTGAAGCGTTTGGATATGAACAAGACGGTATCCTCCGAGTGAACGTTGATTCCGGTTCAAAGTGCCGTGAGTCATGAAATCATATGGCCGGGCGCGGCCGCAGGCAACAGCGCGGCCCGAAACCTTTCAAGTCGGCGGGGCTCTGTGGTAGTATCCGCGCCGATGGAATTCGTGGAGAAGGCTCGCATCATGGACGGTATGCGCATCAACCGTGCGCTGGCCCGGCTCGCGTCGGAGATCGTGGAGGAGAACCACGGGGCGGGTCATCTCTATCTCATCGGCATCCAGCGCCGGGGCGTGCCGCTGGCGCATCGCCTCGCCGACAAGGTCGCCGACATCGAGGGCGAGCGCCCGCCCGTCGGCGTGCTCGACATCACGCTCTACCGCGACGACCTCTCGACCGTCGGCGCCAACCCGATAGTTAACAGAACTGATTTACCGATTGATGTTGACGGGCGCAACGTCCTGCTCATCGACGACGTGCTCTACACGGGGCGCACCATCCGCGCCGCGCTCGACCAGTTGATCGACTTCGGCCGGCCGCGTCGCGTCCAGCTCGCCGTCCTCGTCGACCGCGGGAAGGAGCATCGGGAGCTTCCCATCCAGGCCGACTTCGTCGGGAAGTTCGTGCCGACGAAGAAGAGCGAGATCATCAAGGTGATGCTCGACGAGTTCGACGGCGAGGAGGCGGTCGTCATCGTCGAACGACCGGCGGGGCAGGAGGAAGAGGGTTAAGAGAGGCGGCCGCAACTGGCCGCCTTTTTCGTATCATGTTTGAGGTGTAGATCGGTTTCACATGACGAGCGCCGTGCTGAAGCAGAGAAACTTGCTCGGGATACGCGGGATGAGCGCCGGGGAGATCGCGCACATCCTCGACACGGCCGAGACGTTTCGCGAAATCTCCGAGCGCGAGATCAAGAAGGTGCCGACCCTGCGCGGACGCACCGTCATCAACCTCTTCTTCGAAGCCTCGACGCGCACACGCACCTCCTTCGAGATCGCCGGCAAGCGCCTCTCGGCCGACGTTATCAACATCAGTTCCTCTTCGTCCTCGGTCACGAAGGGCGAGACGCTGCTCGACACGGCGCGCAACCTTGAAGCGATGGGGCCTGACCTCATCGTCATCCGTCACCCTTCGGCCGGCGCGCCGCACCAGCTCGCGCGTGTCTGCCGCGCCGCGGTCGTCAACGCGGGCGACGGCGCGCACGAACACCCGACGCAGGCGCTCCTCGACGCGCTTACCATCCGACAGCGCAAGGCGAGTTTTGAAGGGCTGCGCGTAGCCATCCTCGGCGACATCCTCCACTCGCGCGTCGCGCGCTCGAATGCACATCTGTTGACGACGCTCGGCGCGGAGGTCACGGTCGCGGGGCCGGGGACGCTCGCGCCGCCCGAGTTCGCCGCGCTCGCCGGTGAAGGGAAGTTGAAGGTCGTACGCCGCGTCGAGGAGGCCGTCGAAGGGGCCGACGTGGTGATGGTTCTGCGCATCCAGCGCGAGCGGCAGGACAGCGCGTTCCTCCCCAGTCTGCGCGAGTATGCCGTGCACTACGGGCTCAACCTCAAACGGCTCAGCCTTGCCAAACCCGACGCCATCGTCATGCACCCGGGGCCGATGAACCGCGGCATCGAGATCGCCTCGGACGTGGCCGACGGCTCGCGCTCGCTCATTCTCGGTCAGGTCGCCAACGGCCTCGCCGTGCGCATGGCTGTGCTCTACCTGCTCGGCGGCGGCGCGGGCGTGACGACACCGACGCAGAATCCTGTGGCACAGGCTAAGTCCGAGGCGGAACCTCTACAGCCCGAGCCGCTCAGCACCGTCCTGACCGCCGTGCACTCCGAAGGCTCCAAGTAAAAAGGATGAGACTGCTTATCGCCAACGGCTACGTCGTGGACCCGACGCAGGGCATCAACGGTGGCCGAGACATTCTGATCGAAGACGGGCGCGTGGTCTCTCTGCTGAAAAGTGGAGAGCAGGCGCCCGAGGGTGCCGAGGTCTTCGACGCGACGGGGCTCGTCGTCGCGCCCGGTTTCATAGACCTTCACACGCACCTGCGCGAGCCGGGGCAGGAGTATAAGGAGACCATCGCGTCGGGCGCGGCCTCGGCCGTTGCGGGCGGCTTCACCTCCGTCTGCGCGATGCCCAATACCGACCCCGTCAACGACAACGCGGCCGTCACGAGCTTCATCGTCGAGCAGGCCGCGGCGGCCGGGCTCGCCAACGTCTTCCCCGTCGGCGCCATCACGAAGGGCTCGAAGGGCGCAGAGCTGGCCGAGATGGGCGAGATGAGACGCGCCGGCATCGTCGCCGTCACCGACGACGGACACCCCGTGCCTTCGCCGGGTCTGATGCGCCGCGCGTTGGAGTATGCGCGCGGGTTCGACCTGACGGTGATGGATCACTGTGACGACAAGTCGCTCGCAGCCGGCGGCGTGATGCACGAAGGGGAGTGGTCTCTGCGTCTGGGACTGCGCGGCCGTCCCGCGCTCGCAGAGGAGTCGGACGCGATGCGCGACTGTGCTCTGGCCGAGCTGACCGGCGCGCGCGTGCACCTCGCGCACGTCTCGACGCGCGGCGCGGTCGAGGCCGTCCGGCGCGCGAAGGAGCGGGGCCTGGAGGTCTCATGCGAAGTCGCGCCGCACCACTTCACGCTCACCGACGCGGCCTGCGAGGGCTTCGACACCAACATGAAGATGAACCCGCCGCTACGCAGCCGCGAACATCTGGACGCGATACTCGAAGCCATCGCCGACGGAACCATCGACGCCGTCGCGACCGACCACGCGCCGCACCACCTGGATGAGAAGGAGCTTGAGTTCGACCGCGCGGCCTTCGGCATCACTGGACTTGAGACGGCCGTCGGCCTCGCCTTCGCCCGCCTCGTCCACGGCGGGCTCATCACCATCGAACGGCTCGTCGAACTCTTCTCGACGAATCCCGCGCGCATCTTCCGCCTCGAAGGGCGCGGCACGCTCCGCCCCGGCGCACACGGCGATGTGACCATCCTTGACCCCGAACTACACTGGACGTTCGACGCCTCGCGCTCGAAATCAAAGAGCCGCAACACACCCTTCGACGGCTACAACTTCCACGGCGCGGCCGTCGCCACGGTCGTCGCCGGCCGCGTGGTCTACGTGCGCGAAGGCAGGGGAGTGGCGGCGACGGGCTAAGACTCGAACTACCTTTCGCTGATAACTCTAAGGTAGAAACCCGCTCATCACGGCGAGAGTCCGCACCGTCACATTCCTGTTCCTTTTCGTCGTCGTACCACGTTACAAATGAAGAGCAGTCTTATCCCTTCCGCGGGGCATCGACGAATGTCGCACATTCCTGGTTTCGGTTTCTTCGAGAAGCATCGAGAGAAGGGTGCTTTCTTCGTCAGGCTGGTCGTGGGGTTCGTGCTCGTGTACGGGACGCAGGACAACGTGTTCAGCAACGAGCGCATGGTCGAGTTCCGCGACTTCCTGGCCGCGAGGGGCGTGCCATTCCCGCTCGTGGCGGCGCACGTCTCAGCGTACGCGCAGTTCGTGTGCGGCATTCTCTACGTGCTCGGACTCTTCGTGAGGCCGGCGGCGCTGGTGATGTCGATTAACTTCGTCGCGGCGCTCGTCATCGCGCACCTCGACGCACCGCTCGACGCGGCGCGGCTCGCGCTCTACATGCTCTTCTCGTCGCTCTTCCTGCTCTTCCACGGCGCGGGGGAGTTGTCGCTCGACAACTACATCTCAAGCAGACGCTGACGGCAAAAAAGAGAAAGAAAAGGCCCGCTGAGCTCTCCCCTTCTCAGCGGGCCTCTCCTTGTGCGGTCGCTCACTTACGTCTTGACAGGAACGACCGAACCCTTGGATAGCCATTCAGGTGGCTGTCAAAATTCGGTGAGAAGCCCGCCCGCGCTCTCCCCTTCGCTTGCGGGCTCCCCCCGATACGGCCGCCCCGAGGGGCCGCCGATCTCTTTAACTCTTACTGCGCGCGGTACTCGGGCAGCGACACCGAGCGGTTGAGGATGATGCCGAACTCGGTGCCCGACTTCACCTCCGCCTCCTGCTCGCGCTCGTAGACGCGTGCGCCCGTGCCCGCGCCGCCGCCGAGGATGGCGCCGATGGCCGCGCCCTTACCACCGCCCGCGATGGCGCCGATGATGGCTCCCGTCGCGGCGCCGCCGCCGATGAAGACCGCGTCGCGCTTGCGGTTGCCCTTGCCCGAGACGGTGCTCTCGTTGTCCGAGTTTACGTCGTCAGTCTGAAGGCTCGACAGCGAACCGTTGATGGTGTGACGGGCGCCGTTCGGCAGCTCAACCTGATTGAAGGCGACCGTGATGCTGCCGGGTGTGCGGCGCCCCGAGCGCTTCACCGAAGCGACGCGGCCCCAGACCTTACTGCCGACCGGCAGCACATCCACGCCGCTCCCGCCGCCGTAGACCGGCTCGGTCACCGTCGTCGAGAAGCGGTCGCCGACGCGCGCCGACCTTGAATTCAGTTCCGTGTCCATGCGGACGCGGATGACCGTGTCGGCCGGAATCGAAAAGTAACGGATCGGAGGCGGCGCCGGAACGGTCGCGCGCGTCGTCCTCCGAACGGGGCGCCGCGTGCGGCGGCGCTGCGCCGAAGCGTCGGGCACGATGGCGCCGAGCATCAACGCGAACAGGGCTATGAGTACAGTCGCCCTCCGGGCGAACCTCTTGCCATTTGTCATCTCTTCAAACCCTCCTCAATCGGCGTGCCGTCTCGCGCACAGAGTCGCGCGTCGGCCGCCGCACATAGGTTGTGCAACGTGTGTGCCACTGGATGCGCGAGGCTATTTTCTGTTTACGCCACAGTATTTAGCGGATTTAACGGAGAAAAGCCAGCGGCTCGGTGAGGCGGCTTTAAACACTTGGCGAGTTAAAGGAGGTACGCCTGCACTAAATCGTATGCAGTGCAGCGAAAGCAAAAAGCGCTGGGTGCTTCAACTCGCCGCAGCAGTTTTCAGCAGGGGCGCCCGCAGTTGAAATGCGCCGGATTTAGTGTAAGCTTGCCGCAAGCAAAATTCTCTCGCAGGAGCTTGTAAAGGACGGCGGCCGTAAGCCGCCGGAGCCATTTAGGCCGAAAGACATTTCACCCATCCACCACATTTCAGACGACAAGAGGAGTCGAGTTATGAGCACAGCACCGACACAGGAGACGACGGCGAGCCTGCCGCGCATCAACGACCCGGCGCCGGACTTCGAGGCCAAGTCCACGCAAGGCCCCCTGAAACTCTCCGACTACAAGGGCAAGTGGGTCGTCCTCTTCTCGCACCCGGCGGACTTTACGCCCGTCTGCACGACCGAGTTCGTCGAGTTCGCGCGCCGCTCCGAAGATTTCAAGGGGCGGGACGCGCAGCTCCTCGGCCTCTCGGTCGATTCCGTCCCGGCGCACATCGCCTGGATTCGTAACATCGAGGGTCACTTCGGCGTCACCATTGACTTCCCCGTCATCGCCGACCTCGACACGAAGGTCGCGCAGCAGTACGGGCTCATCCATCCCGGCGCGTCCGAGACGGCGACCGTCCGCGCCGTCTTCATCATCGACCCGCAGCAGAAGGTGCGCGCGCTCATCTACTACCCGATGAGTCTGGGCCGCAACATCGACGAGGTGCTGCGCGCGCTCGACGGCTTGCAGACGGCCGACCAGAACGCGTGCGCGACGCCGGCCAACTGGCAGAAGGGCGATAAGGTCGTCGTCCCCCCACCGCAGACCATCGCCGACGCGTCGAAGCGCATGGAGGACGACTTCAAGTCGAAGAACGAAGTGACCGACTGGTACCTGTCCAAGCGCGAGCTGGGCAAGTGAGCGTGCGTTGAGTAGGTCGGGGACGCGGGAGCTTGAATTGAGGAAGGAACCCACGGGGCTGCTTGAGAACGTCGGTGGGACGCCGCTGCTCAGGCTCCCGCGTCTTGCGAGTGAACTCGAACGGCGCGGCGTCGAAGTCTACGCGAAGGCCGAGCACCTGAACCCGGGCGGCTCGGTCAAAGACCGCGCGGCGCTCGCGATGATTCTCGACGGCGAAGCGAGCGGGCGGCTGACGCATGAGAAAATCCTGCTCGACGCGACGAGCGGGAACACGGGCATTGCCTACGCGATGATCGGCGCGGCGCGCGGCTACCGCGTCCGCCTGTGCCTGCCGAGGAACGCGAGCGTCGAGCGGAAGAAGATGCTCCGTATCCACGGCGCCGAACTCGTCGAGACCGACCCGCGCGAGGGGACGGACGGCCCGCAGCGGCTCGCGCAACGCATGGCCGCGGAGGAGCCGAACACATACTTTTACCCGAACCAGTACGACAACCCCGCCAACTGGCGCGCGCACTACGAGGGCACCGCGCCGGAAATCTGGGAGCAGACGGGGGGGCGCGTCACGCACTTCCTCGCGGGCGTCGGCACGTCGGGCACGTTCACGGGGACGGTGCGACGCTTAAAGGAATTCAACCCGAAGCTGAAGGCCGTGCTGATGCAGCCAGACTCGCCGCTCCACGGGCTCGAAGGGATGCGCCACGTCGAGACCTCCATCGTGCCCGGCATCTTCGACCCGTCGCTCGCCGACGTGCGTGTGGAAGTATCGACCGAAGAGTCGCAGGAGATGATGCGGCGGCTCGCGCTCGAAGAGGGCCTCTTCGTCGGCGTCACCTCGGGCGCGAACGTGGCGGCGGCGCTGAGGTACGCGCGTGAGTTGCCGGAAGGCTCGTTGGTCGTCACCGTCCTGTGCGACGGCGGCGGTCGTTACCTGAGCGAAGAGTTCTGGGGGGAGGGCGTGTGATAAGACTCGGCGCGGCCTTGCGTGCGGAGTTGGAGCGACATGCGGAACGCGAGTACCCGCGCGAGTGCTGCGGGCTGCTCGTCGGGCGTATCGTGGACGAGGGCCGCACGCGTATAATCCACGCGACCGTGCCGGTGGCGAACATCTTCGCCGAGGAGGGCGAGCGCCACCACCGCATGGCCATCGAGCCGCTCGAATACGCGCGCGCCGAGCGTCGCTACGCAGCCGAGGGCTTGGGCGTCGTGGGTAACTACCACTCGCACCCGAACCACCCGGCCGTGCCTTCACAGTACGACCTCGAACACCTCGCGCCGTGGCCGACGATGTCCTACGTCGTCGTCTCGGTGAGAGAAGGGAAGGCGGTTGACGTGCGCTCATGGGAGCTTGAGGCCGACCGCTCGCGTTTCAACGAGGAGGAGGTCTCGACGGAGGAGGAGACGTGAAGGTCGAACTCTTTAACGCTCGCCGACTCTTAGTCGCGCTCTGCGCGGTCATAGTTCTCTCGTGCGCCGCGCGTGCTCAAGCCAGAGGCCGGGAGCCGCGCGCCGCGAAGCTCGACGAATACGTCAACCAGTTCACCTCCTGCAACGCGGGCGCGCACCTCGACAACTTCGCCATCGAGCTACAGAACCGCCCGAGCGTGACGGGGCACATCCTTATCTATGGCCCGCCCGGGCCGCAAAACAGCTACGGCGAGCGCGCCGTCAAGGCCACTAAAAATTATCTCGTCGATGCGCGCGGTATCGAAGAGTCCCGCCTTCACGTTGTCTACGCCGGGCGATACGAGCACATGCAGGAGGTTCTGACTGAACTCTGGCTCGTGCCCGAAGGCGCCGCGCCGCCGCCGAGAGCGAAGTTCAAACCGGACTTCGGCTTCGAGGGCATGTTCTACGAGAGGGAGCTGTGGGACGGCCCCGAAATAGTGGGCGATGTCGAAGGCTGGAGTTACTCGACGGAGACGGCGCTGATCGGCCTCTCCGAGTTGCTGAGCCGCCGCGCGGACGCGCGCGTGTACCTCGTCGCTTACCACAGTGGCGAGAGCGCTCCCGGCGCCTGGCGCCGCGTCACAGAGAAGCAGACTGAGCAGTTGCGCGGCTACGGCGTCCCGGCCGAGCGCGTGAAGGTTGTCTTCGGCGGTTACGCCAAAGATGAGAGCTTGCAGGTCTGGCTCCTTCCCGCGAACGCGCCGCCGCCCGTCAAAGAGAAGCGCGAGCGCCGGCCGAAGCAGAGCGTGAGGGTCGCCTCGCTCGAAGAGACCCATTTGAAGTACAGCGACACCGAGCGCTGGGGCTTCAAAGGTCTGCTGGACGTGCTCAGGGCCGACGGGCAGTTGACGGCCTGCCTCGTCGTCCGCCCCGGCCCGGCGCAGGAGAAGGAGATTGACCCGGATGAGCCGGTTGACCCTGACGAGCCGCCGGACGTTGACGTGATGCAACTGGCGGAGAAGTGGAAGGCCGAGCTGAAGAAGAACGGCATCGGCGAGCACAGGCTTATCGTGATGGTCGTCCCGACGCGGGAGACGCAGTGGAGCGGCCAGATCGAGACGTGGGTCGTCCCGCCCGGCGCGCCGCTCCCAGACCCTTCGGCCGACGAGTTTGCGGACGCCGAAGAGGCGGAAGCAGAGAAACCTTAAGGAGCTTTACACAGATGGCGGTCATAGTTTTCATCCCGACGGCGCTCCGGCAATTCGCCGGCAATCACGCCGAGGTCTCGGTCGAGGCGGGCACCGTGGGCGAGGCGCTCGACAAGGTGACGGGCGCGCACGCGGAACTGCGCCGACACCTCTACGGCGAGCAGAACACTTTGAGGAATTTCGTCAACGTCTATGTCAACGACGAGGACATACGCCACGCGCAGCGGCTCGACACGCCGGTCAAAGACGGCGACACCGTCTCCATCATCCCGGCCATCGCGGGCGGCGCGGCGACAGAGGCCGAAGTGGGCTCGGCCTCCGCGATAGCGGCGGAAGAACTGCCCTCGCTCTCGAACGACGAGATTGCGCGCTACAGCCGGCACCTCATCATGCCCGAGGTTGGCATGGAGGGGCAGCGGCGTCTGAAGGCGGCGCGCGTTTTGATGATAGGGACGGGGGGCCTGGGCGCGCCGACGGGGATGTACCTCGCGGCGGCCGGCGTCGGCACGCTCGGCGTGGTGGACTTCGACGTGGTGGACGCGTCGAACTTGCAGCGCCAGATCGTGCACGGGACGAAGGACGTGGGACGCCCGAAGATCGAGTCGGCACGCGACCGTCTGAACGACATCAACCCGCACGTGAAGATCGAGGCGTACGAGACGCGTCTGACGAGCGAGAACGCTTTGGAGCTGTTCCGCGAGTACGACATGGTCGTGGACGGCACCGACAACTTCCCGACGCGCTACCTCGTCAACGACGCGTGCGTGCTGACGGGCAAGCCGAACGTCTACGGCTCCATCTTCCGCTTTGAGGGGCAGGCCAGCGTCTTCTGGGCCGCGCGCGGCGCGTGCTACCGCTGCCTCTACCCGGAGCCGCCGCCGCCGGGCCTCGTGCCGAGCTGCGCGGAGGGTGGCGTGCTGGGCGTGCTGCCCGGCATCATCGGCGCCATCCAGGCCAACGAGGCCATCAAGCTCATCCTCGGGGGCGGCGAGCCGCTCATCAACCGTCTGCTCCTCTTCGACGCGTGGAAGCTGCGCTTCCGCGAGCTGAAGCTGCGGAAAGACCCGGCCTGCCCGGTGTGCGGCGAGAACCCGTCGGTGAAGGAGTTGATCGACTACGAACAGTTCTGCGGACTGACGCCGCCGTCCGCTGCGGCGCAGGCGACTGCTGAGACTGAAGGAGGAAGGATGGAAGAGATAACTGCTGCCGAGCTTAAAGAACGCATCGACCGCGGCGACGACTTGCAAATCATCGACGTGCGCGAGCCGAACGAGTACGACATCGCGCGCATCCCGGGCACCACGCTCATCCCTTTGGGTCAGGTCACCGAGCGCATGGGCGAGATTAACGAAGACCGAGAGACGGTCGTCCACTGCAAGGGCGGCGTCCGCAGTGCCAGGGCCATCGAGGCGCTCACGCGCTCGGGCTTCAAGGGTAAGCTCGTCAACCTCAAGGGCGGCATCACCGCCTGGTCGAATGATGTAGACCCGAGCGTCCCGAAATATTAACCACAGAGACACAGAGACACGGCTTGAAACAAGATGTCTTCAAGCCGTGTCTCTGTGTCTCTGTGGTTAAATGCCGACGTTACTTCTGGCCGCCCGCGGCGCCGCGGCTCTGCTGTAGGAACGCCGGCGGGCGAGGTCAAGGAGGCTCCGCACCGTGCGCATCAAGGGAGTCAAACCCGAAGAAGCAGACGACTACGCGCGCCGTGTCTTCGAGGCCCAGGCAAAGAAGTGGGGCGCGCCGCTCATCAACCATTTAGTCCACGCGCGGCGCCCGACCATCTTCCGCGGCGTGCGCGCGATGTGGCAGGGTTTGGACGGCTCGGGCCTTCTCGACCCGCGGCTCGTCTCGCTCGTCAACCGTCGCGTGGCCTGGCACAACGGCTGCGAGTTTTGACAGGACATCAACGCTGCGGTCGGCAGCGAACTGGGAATAGCTGACGAGAAGATCGACGCTCTCCACGTCTACGAGACGAGCCCGCTCTACGCGGAGGCCGAGCGGGCGGCGCTTCGCTATGCGGACGCGATGACCGTGACGGGCCGTGATGTCTCCGACGAACTGTTCGCGCGGCTGCGCGAGTCCTACACGGACGACGCGATAGTCGAATTGACGGAGGTCGTCGCGTGGGAGAACGCTTCGAGCAAGTTCAACCGCGCGCTGCGCATCCCCTCGCAGGGACTCTGGAAGAGGAAAGGCGGCTGAAGGAATGGACGACGTGACAGAAGCGACGAAGGGCGGCGAAGCCGTCGCGGCCGAAGACTTCTCTCCCACCACGCGGACGACGCTTCGGCGCCTGCCGAAGCGCGGCTCGTTCGAGCGCGAGACGGTCAACGGGATTCTCGACGAGGGCTTCGTCTGCCACGTCGGCTTCGTCGTCGGAGGGCAGCCCTTCGTCATCCCGACCGCGTACGGGCGCGCGGGCGACGTGCTCTATATCCACGGCGCGCGCGCGAGCCGGATGCAGAAGGCTCTGGCGGCCGGCTGCGAAGTGTGCGTGACGGTGACGCTCTTGGACGGGCTGGTGCTGGCGCGCTCTGCGTTTCATCATTCGATGAACTATCGCTCGGTCGTCGTCTTCGGCCGCGCGCGCGTCGTCGAGTCCGAGGAGGAGAAATCGGCCGCGCTCGAAGCCTTCACCGAGCACGTCATGCCCGGCCGCTGGGCCGACGTGCGCTGGCCGACCCCGCAGGAGTTGGCCGCGACGACCGTCCTCGCCATCCGACTCTCCGAAGCTTCAGCGAAGGTCAGGACGGGCCCGCCCATCGACGACGAGGAGGACTACGCGCTCCCGGTCTGGGCCGGCGTCCTGCCGCTCGGCGTCTCGGCGAGCGCGCCCGTGGCAGACCCGCGCCTGCCGCCGGGGACGCCTGTCCCGGGCTACGTCGAACAGTTCGACCTGTCAGAGCGGCACGCGGACTGAAAACGTCTCAACGTTTGAATCGAGGGTGAAGCGAATGAAGATGTTGAAAGTCTTGCTGTCGTCCGTCGCGGTTCTGCTCGCCGCGTGCGTCCTGTTCGGTCGCGGCTCTTCCGCGCAGACGAAGCGCGCGCCGACGCAGTTGCCGCCGCTCCCCTCCAAAGAGAAGCGGTTCCCCGCGGCGCTCGCGCCCGTGGTCGAGGCCGAGCACGCCTTCGCGCAGCGCTCCATCGACGAGGGCATGAAGCCCGCCTTCCTCGCTTACGCCGCGCCGGAAGGCGTCATCGTCAACCGTAACGGACTGGTCAACGCCATCGAGACGTGGTCGCAGAGGAACCCCGCGCCGACGGGTCTGCTGACGTGGTGGCCCATCTACGCCGACGTGTCGCGCGCGGGCGACATGGGCTGGACGACCGGCCCCTTCGAGTTCCGCGAGAAGCCGACGGACGAGAAGCCCGCCGACGCTGGCCACTTCTTCACCGTCTGGCGCAAACAACCCGACGGCGCCTGGAAATGGGTGCTCGACCTCGGTGTACGCCACCCCGCGCCCGCGATGACCGAGACCGTCCTGACCTATCCGGCCGCGCTCAGGAACAACGTACGCCCCGCCAGTCCGGTGCCTGTGAACGTCGAGGCCGCGCGGCAGTCGCTCGCCGAAGCCGAGCGTACCCTCTCCGAAGCCTCCGCGTCCGTGGGCTTCAGGACGGCGCTCCTCGCGCACGCCGACGAGTCCTTAAGGCTCTACCGGCAGGGCACCTTCCCCGTCGTCGGCAAAGACTGGGTCGCGAAGGCTATTAAAGTCCTGGGCGAACTCATCACGTGGGAGCCTCTGAAGACCGACGTGGCCGCTTCGGGCGACCTCGGATACGTGTACGGCGCCTACGCGATTCAACCCAAAGGTTCGGAGCGACCCTCGGAGAAGGGATACTATGCGCGTGTCTGGAAGCGCGACCGTAGCGGAGTCTGGCGCGTCGTCCTCAACGTCGCCAACCCCGCACAGTAACGTCCGCCTGTACGTTCGAGACGCCCTACAGTGTAGAAAAGAATGAGGCGCAGACTGCTACGTCTGCGCCTCATTCTTCTTCGTCATACCGGGGGCGGGACTCGAACCCGCACGGCCTTACGGCCAACGGATTTTCTTACCACCACGGCTTTCGCCGCCCGTCACAAGCCGACGGTTCGTGGTCTGGACTATACCTTCACCTTTTATTACGCTCGGAGCGTAACAGTCAGGCGGGAGCCGTCTAGTCTCTACACTTTCCTGGAGGCCGTATGAAACTCCGTAAGTACGACCAATCCCAGCTCAGAGAAGCTGTCAAAAACTCAACTTCACTCAGGCAGGTTCTGGAAGCTCTCGGCGTCGCTCCGTACGGTGGAAATTACGAGGTGTTGCGGCGCGCGATACGCCACTTCGGTCTCGATACTTCCCACTTCACCGGACAGCGTTGGAACAAGGGAAAAACAGTTGGGCCGAAACAACCTTTGCAGAGGTTCCTTAACAACGAAATAAGGATAGCCTCTTTCAAACTGAAGAAGCGGCTTCTGGCGGAAGGAATTCTGCCACCTTTGTGCTCTAGTTGTGGGCGGTCTGAGTGGCTCAATCGACCAATCCCTTTGGAACTAGACCACATTAACGGGAATCACTCCGATAACCGACTCGCCAATCTGCGGTTGCTATGCCCTAACTGTCACGCCTTGACCCCAACCTATCGCGGTAAAAATATTACCGCCAGGCTTAGCTCGGTGTTGCCAGGTTAAAGGGTTCACCGAATTTGACCCCATTCACACCGGAGATTTCTCTCCGGGTGCTCAAACATCTAAGTCCGTTGCGTCTACCGATTTCGCCACCCCGGCACTTGGGGGTTGAAGATAGCACGGGGCGCGGCGGGGTTCAAAATTCGGGGTCGGCGGCGGGCGGGTCGTGTTAAAATGGGCGCATCGCGAAACCTCGTTGTGGCGTCGGGCCGAAGCGGACGGAACATGACTGAAGAGAAAGAGATTTTTCACCGGCACATCCAGCGCGCGGGCCTGAAGCGGACGGCGCAGCGCGACACCATCCTCGACGTGTTCCTCCGCACCGAGAAGCACCTGTCGAGCGAAGACCTCTACCAGCTCGTCAAGGAGGAAGACCCTAACGTCGGCCACACCACGGTCTACCGCACTTTGAAGCTGCTGGTCGAGGCGGGGCTCGCGCGCGAGGTGCGTTTCGGCGACGGCCGCACGCGCTACGAGCACAACTACAACCACCCGCACCACGACCACATGATCTGCACCGAGTGCGGCAAGACCATCGAGTTCTACTCGGCCGAGCTGGAGGCCATCCAGGACGCCATCGTCGCCAAGCACAAGTTCCGCCCCACGCAACACTCCCTGCGCATCTTCGGCGTCTGCGCCCAGTGCCAGCGCAAGACCGACGTGCCCACCGACGAGTCCGCCGCCGAACCACGCATCCGCTTCGCCTCGGCGCCGAACACACAGTAGATAAGACGTGAACCGTAAACCGTAAACCGTGACAAGATAAGAACGGACTTCTTCTTGTCGCGGTTTACGGTTCACGTCCTTTTGCCTTTCCCCCCCCGCGTGATGTACTTTTCATCTGTCTCCCTGATGATAAATCGAGTGCGAGGTTTTGTATGACCGTCAACGTCGAGTGGAAGACCGCAGGCAGCGGGCACACGGGGCTGGTCGCGGACGGAACGTTCCTGCTGGACGCCGCGAGGCGTCACGGCGTCGAACTGCCTACGGAGTGCGGCGGGCGCGGCGAGTGCGACACGTGCGCGGTCTTCGTCGAGGCGGGCGCGGCGCTCCTCTCGGCCCCGACCGAGGCCGAGCGCGTGCGGCTCGGGGCGGAGCGGCTGGCCGCGGGCGAGCGGCTCGCCTGTCAGGCGAAGGCCGAGCGCGAGGGCGACCTCACGCTGCGACCTGTTCCCCCGGTCGCACGCGAAGAGACGACCGAGGAGACGGCGCGCGACTTCAAAGAGGAGTTCAAGCGTCTGCCTCTGCGCAAGAAGCTCGCGACGCTCGCCGGGCTCGAAGCCGAGATGGCTTACGAGACACTGGTGCGCGCCGTCGATCTCCCGTTCGAAATCATGGGCAAGGGGCTCGACCTGCTCGCGGGGCGCGGGCGCAAACTTTCGCAGTCAGACCGCGCGCGCCGCAAACCCGTGCCGCCGCAGCCCGCGCCGCCTCCGCCGACTTCGGACGGCGACCCGGGCTCCGAAGGCCCCGCCATCTGAGAAGAAGTAGGCAGTAGGCAGATGGCAATAGGCAGTAGAAAGCCCTTCCTGATTACGAACCCTGCGGGTGTCATCATCAACCTCCGCAAAGCGGAGCGCACTGCCTGCTGCCATCCGCCTACTGCCTACTGTTTCCCGAGCTTACCTGCATGAGAGCCAAGCCTCTCGCCCTCGCCGCCGGACTCCTCCTCGCGACGACTCTCTTGTCGCCGGCGCCTGACGCACGCGCGCAGTCCGGTCGCGGCGGCAAGAACCCCGTCAACGCGCAGGCGCCCGGCGCGGCCACGCCCTTCAGCGGCGAGCGCGCCTACGCGCACGTCAAGAGGCTCGTCGAATTCGGCCCGCGCCCCTCGGGCTCGAAGGAGCTTGAGCTGGCGCGCAAATACATCATCCAACAGCTCGACGGCTTCAAGTTGTCCCAACAGGTGACGCTCGCGCCCGGCGGGATAAAGGGTAGTGAAGACGAGTGGCTTGCGGACACGCCGGTTGGCAAGGTCAAGATGGTGAACATCATCTGCGAGCTGCCCGGCGAGACCGACGAGACCATCATCATCGCCGGCCACTACGACACGAAGCGGTACAAGGAGTTCGCGTTCGTCGGTGCCAACGATGGCGGCTCCTCTGCGGGCGCGCTCATCGAGCTGGCGCGAGCCTTCCGCGCGCAGCAGAGGCCGACCCACTTCACCTACCGCTTCGTCTTCTTCGACGGCGAGGAGGCCGTCTGCCGCGAGTGGGACGAGTGCTCGAAGCCGGGCCGGCCCGACAACACTTACGGCAGTCGCTACGAGGTCGGGCGCTTGAAGGCGCGCGACCGTCTGAAGAAAGTGCGCGCGCTCATCCTGCTCGACATGGTCGGGTACGACAAGCTTGAGCTGGGGCGCGACGACATGAGCACGCCGTGGCTCGTGGACATCCTCTGGCGGACGGCGCGCGAGCTGGGGTACTCGAAGCAGTTCGTCGAGCGCGGAGAGGCGGTCGGCGGCGACGACCACGCGCCCTTTCTGCGCGCGGGCGTGCCCGCGGTCGATCTCATACAGCTCTCGACCTACCCGCACTGGCACACGGCCGAGGACACGTTGGACAAAATCTCCCCGCACAGCCTCAAGGCCGTCGGCGACGTGGTGCTCGCGTCACTGCCGCACGTCGAGGAAAGATTGAAGGGTGAGGGGGCGAGGGGCCGAGAGGGGAGTTCGAGACGTTGAAGACTGTCTTGACTGTACGCCCTTCGTCCTTCTGCCGGCCCTCGCTCGTTGGAGGTCTCCCATGCTGAAAGCTCCTGACATACTCGTTCCCGTAGACTTCTCGCAGACATCCATCAACGCCGTGCGCGTGGCGCTCGGCATCGCAGAGCCGGGCGGCGACCTGACGCTGCTGCACGTCATCGACAAGGACTTCATCGACGACGCCGTCGCGGCCGGGATGGGCTCGACCGAGGAGATTACGGCGCGCATGCGCACGCAGGCCGAGTCGAACTTCAACACCGCGCTCGAAGGGCTCGAAGCGGGCGACGTGGGCGTAGAGCGCATGATCGTCGTCGGCAGCCCCTTCGTCGAGATACTCAAGATCGCGCGTGACCTCGACCTGCCGATGATCGTGATGGGCGTCCGCGGCCGCTCGACCGGCGCCGAAGAGCTGCTCTTCGGCTCGACGGCCGAGAAGGTTCTGCGCGGCGCGCGCGTGCCCGTGCTCTGCATACCTTTCTGAGTAAGGACGAAGAACGAAGGATGACAGAAGGCGTGAAGAGAGTCGCGGTCGTGCCGGGCGACGGCATCGGGCCGGAGGTGATTGAAGAGGCTCTGGGCGTGCTCGAACGCTTAGGCGAGACGCACGGCGTGCGGCTTGAGCTGAAGCGGTTCGACTGGGGCGCGGACAAGTTCCTGTCGGAGGGCGTCAGCTTACCCGAGGGCGCGCTCGACATGCTCACGTCGGAGTTCGACGCGATACTGGCCGGCGCCTTCGGCGACCCGCGCGTGCCGTCGAACCAGCACGCCGAGGACATCCTGCTCGGGATGCGGCGCGGCCTCGACCTCTACATCAACCTGCGTCCCGTCAGGCTGCTCAACGAGCGTTTGACGCCGCTGAAAGGTCGCATGGTCGAAGACGTGAACTTCGTCGTCTTCCGCGAGAACACGGAGGGCGCTTACACGGGGATGGGCGGCTTCCTCAAACGGGGCACGCCCGACGAGGTCGCCACGCAGGAGGAGATCAACACGCGCAAGGGTGTCGAGCGCATCATCGTCGCCGCCTTCGAGTATGCGCGCGCGCGCGGCCGACGCAAGGTGACGATGTGCGACAAGTCGAACGTGCAGCGCTTCGGCGGCGACCTCTGGCAGCGCGTCTTCAAAGAGGTCTCGTCGCGTTACGAAGGCATCGAGGCGAACCACCAGTACGTGGACGCGGCGGCCATGTTCATGATTCTGAACCCGGCGCAGTACGAGGTGGTCGTCACGAACAACCTCTTTGGAGACATCCTGACCGACCTCGGCGCGGCGCTCCAGGGAGGCTTAGGGCTGGCTTCCTCAGGCAACATTTACCCCGGCCGCGTCTCGCTCTTCGAACCCGTCCACGGCAGCGCGCCGCCGCTCGCGGGGCAGAACAAGGCCAATCCGGCAGGGGCTATCCTCAGTGCGGCGCTGATGCTAGAATACCTCGGTCACACCGAAGCGGCGGCGGCGGTCGAACGCGCGGTGCGGGAAGCAATCGCCGCGGGCGAGACCACACGCGACCTCGGCGGCTCGCTCTCGACCCGAGAGGCGGGCGAGAAGATCAGAGGAAGAATAAAGTGATGAGGACTGAGGACTGAGGACTGAGTGAAAGATAGCTAGTTCTTCACTCAGTCCTCAGTCCTCAGTCCTCAGTCCTTCACAATCATGACGAAGGGGCAGGAGACGGCGCAGAGGTTGATCGCGGTGGTCGTCATCATGGCGATGCTCGGCGTGATGGGCATCCCGCTGACCGTCATCCTCTTCTTCGCGACGGTCGTCTACTTCGTCTGGCGCGCCGTCCAGCGCTCCGAGCAGCAGGACGTGAAGAACATCTTCGACTTCTACGTCGCCGCCAATGAAATCCTGCGCGACGAGGACAAGCGCTGGTACGGCTTCGAGGTCAACCGCGTCATCGCCGAGGGCGAGCGCGTCCTGCACATGATGGCCGACCCGCCGCCGCTCGTCTACTTCACCCTCGGCTCGCTCTACCAACGCGCGGGCGACCACGAGGCCGCGGCCGAGCACCTCGCCTACGTGCTCGAAGAGGAGGGCGGGGACGAGGCTTCGCGCACGCAGCCGTCGTCGGAGCTGCGCCGCTACGTGGACGTGCTCCGGCGCATCGAGCGTGAGCCGAACGAGGCGCCGCAGACGACGGCCGCCATGCGCGCCCTTGAGCGCGCACGCCGCGCGCGCGCCGCCGCCATGCTCGAAGAGAGCCGCGGTCGTCTCGCCGCCACTCAGCAGAGACAACAGGCCGCCATCCCTGCCGCCGCGTCGCACAGGCACGAGGAGGGCGGGCTCCACACTCTGACGGGCAAGCGCCCGCTCGGGCCGCCCACGCCGACGCCGGTCGTGCCGCAGCCCATCGCGGATGTGCTGCGCGACCTCTACGACGAAGAGAAGAAGACGGCCTGAACGTTGAAACGCACTTCGCCGAAGCGCGGCGGCCTCTTGGAAGGTCGCCGCGCTTCAGCGTTTATGAGCGGTGAGTCGGTACGATTTAATTCCCCCCTGGTACCGCGCTTTCACGTTGCGTTAATGTCATCCGCCCCCTTTTCTGCTATAACGAATTCAAGCCTTACAATTTCGCCCCTCGCCGGTGTTAAGTGCCCCTGAACGGTGCTGATGGAGACAGGGAAGAAGGTCGGCAGCTACCGCATCGAAGAGCCCGTCGGCCGCGGCGGGATGGGTGTCGTCTATCGCGGGCGGCATGAGAAGCTGCCGCGCGTCGTCGCCATCAAGTCGATCAACCCGCGCGGCACGCACGACCTCCGGCGGCTCCGCCACCGCTTCGAGCGCGAGGCGTACGTTCAGGCGCAGCTCGACCACCCCGGCGTCGTCAAAATCTACGACTACATCGTCTCCGAGCAGACCTACTTCATCGTCATGGAGTTCGTCGAGGGGCGCTCGCTCGCGCAAGTAGTCGCCCAGCACCCGGGAGGCTTAGGGATTGAGCGCGCGCTCGACCTCTTCGAGCAGATACTCGACGCCGTCTCCTACGCGCACACCTTCGTCTACCGCGACGAGTCGGGCACGACGCATCAGGGCATCGTCCACCGCGACCTCAAGCCGCCGAACATCATGGTGACTGACGGCGACCGCATCAAGGTCACGGACTTCGGCATCGTCAAACTGGTGGGGGCGTCTGCGACCGACACGTCGAAGATCGCCTACGGCTCGCCGCGCTATGTCTCGCCCGAGCAGGCCGCGGGCGAGCATCTCGACCAGCGCTCCGACATCTATAGCTTGGGCGTCATCCTCTACGAGGTGCTCACCGGCGAGCCGCCCTTCGGCGGGCCCGTCGGTGCGAAGGACGGCTGGCCGCGCACGGAGATTCTGCGCGCGCACAGAGAGCTTCAGCCGCGCCCGCCGACCGCGCTCAATCCCGAAGTCCCCGCGTTGATTGAGAAGATCGTGCTGCGCGCGCTTGAGAAGAAGCCCGAGCGACGCTACAACACGGCCGCAGACTTTCTGCGCGCCGTGCGCAAGGCGCGTGGCCGTGACACGTCGCAACTCGCGGCGGAGGGGGTCGCCGCCGCCACTCACACAACGGCCGCGAAGGGGACGGGCGTGCTCGGCGAGGCGACCGACGAGCTGTCGGGCGATTCGTATCACACGCAGCCGATTTCGGCCGAGGCTGCGGGCGAGGCGGAGGTCTGCCGCGTGTGCGGCGCGACAGTCGATGAAGGTGATGCGGTCTGCGAGGTGTGCGGGCACGACCTGAGCGCGTCGCCTGCGACGGCCGAGCTGGCGCGTCAGGAGGCGACGATACGCCACCGCGGCGGTCAGGGGTTGAGGCTCCTCGGCGTCTCGGCCGCGCTGCTCCTGCTGCTCGCCGCGCTCGTCTACCTCGTCTCAAGCATCGACCTCTCAGGCCCGAAGGAGTCGGCGACGACCACGCCGACGCCCGCGGCGACGACCACGCCCCAGCCGACGCCCGCGAGCGTCGCTGCGCTCGCGCCGGCCGTGACTGTCGATTCGTCTTACGACGGCTACAACGCGCGCCCTTTGACGGACGGCGTGACCGACGTGCGCGAGATCGCCGCGAGGCGCTACAACCAGGGCAACTGGGTCTCGGCCGAGAGCCCGGAGCCGCACTGGATCGAGCTACGGTTCGAGAAGCCCGAGCGTTTGACGGCCGTCTACGTCTTCTGGGGTTTCGACCGCGACCGCTACATGCCTTCGCGTCGGGTCGAGCTGCACGCGCCGGACAGCGGCGGCGGCTGGAAGACGGTGGCGACGCTTGAGCCGGGCGCCAACTTCGACCGCACGGCCTTCGAGTTCGCACCCTTCGTCGCCGAGCGCGTGCGCCTCTTCCAGCCCGCGCAGGGCGGCCCGCAGAACCGCCCCTTCGTCATGTGGGTGCGCGAGGTGCAGGTGTTCGGCGCGCGCGACTGAGGCGGGCGTCGGAAACATCCGGCAAGCCCCGGTCGTAAGAACTGACTTGGGAACAGTCCGCAGGAGGTGTGGGCAGGATGTCTGAGTTCATCCCGGCAGTGGATGCTTCGGGCGGGGCCTATGTCGGCGAGCACTCCGTCAAACGCGTGCTCGCGGGCGACATAGAGTTGGTGCGCCGCCGTCTGGCGGGCGGGCTGGAGGCGCTCGGCTACACTGTCCTCAGTGAGAACCCTTTGCAGGCGCGGCGGGAGCAGTTGAAGGGCTGCCTCAGTGCGGACTTCACCGAGCACCAGCGACGGCTGGCCGTCCTGCTCCGCCCGAGCAGCGAGACCGCCACCACAGCCGTGTTCGACTTTACGGTCGTACACGCCGGTCTGATGACGAAAGGTGATCGCCGCACGCTCGAAAGGGAGGTAGACGCGATCATCGCGTTGGCCGAGGCGCCCGGTGCGACGGGCGTGTGCCGCTCGTGCGGAACCGAGAACAGCGAAGGCGGGCGCTTCTGCCGCCTGTGCGGCGCGCCGAACGAGGCGGGGGCGCCCGCGGAGCTTG
>CAWATU010000004.1:0-200266 GCA_963785125.1 uncultured Acidobacteriota bacterium
GTTGATTCGTGGGATGTGTGTGATCAGGCGTGCATGAATTTGTTTGACAAGACGCCGATGGCGTGGGACAAGATTCCTGAATATGCGGCGAGTGAGCAAGAGTTTGTAAAACGCGCTGCGTTCGCGCTGCTTGCAGTGCTCGCTTGGCATGACAAAGGGCCGCCTGATGCGCGCTTTATCGAATATTTTCCGCTGTTGGCGCAGGGTGCGACGGATGAGCGCAATTTTGTGAAAAAAGCAGTGAACTGGGCACTACGCGGCATTGGCAAGCGCAATGCGAATTTGAATAAAGCCGCAATCAAGTTTTCCAAACAGCTGGTCAAGACAGATTCCAAAGCCACGCGCTGGATTGCGACGGATGCGATTCGCGAATTGGAGAGCGAGGCGGTCGCGCAAGCCTTGCAAACGCCGAAACGAAAGCGGCAGCAAAACTCAAGAGCAGTACGGCAAAGAAACAGTCAAGCAAAACAGGATAACGTGAAACAATTCATTTCAATGATTCGTGCAAGCGTGTTGATATTGGGATTTTTTGCGTACTGGCAGGTTGCGCAGCAAGAACGGAGGGTCTACCCGCGCAAGCGTCAGCAACCCATGCGCCCGCCGCGACAGTTATGACGAATACGCCTACCGTGCAATCTTTATCCAGTGCGGCACAAGGCGATTTTAGCGGGTTGGTGGATATTGGCGATGGGCGCAAAATGTATTTGGAATGTCTGGGCACAGGTTCGCCCACCGTCATTCTCGAATCGGGCTATCGGAATGACGCGGACATATGGACGGCGGAGGCGGAACCGGGCGCGACAACCGTGTTTCCGAATGTGGCAAAATTTACGCGGGTCTGCGCCTATGATCGTCCGGGCACGGTTTTAGATGGAGAGCATGTTAGTCGCAGCACGCCCGTAACCATGCCGCGGACAGCACAGGATTTGGTCAAAGATTTGCACACGTTGTTGCAAACGGCAAAGGTGCCCGGACCGTATGTGCTCGCCGCGCATTCGTTTGGCGGACTCTTTGTGCGACTGTACGCGAGCACATATCCCGATGAGGTAGTTGGGATGGTGCTGGTAGATGCGTTGGCAGAGCAAGTGCGGGACTATATGACGGCTGACCATTGGAAAGAATATGTGAATTTTGGATTTACGCAGCCTGCGCCCGGCTTGGAGCGTTACAAGGAGCTTGAGGTTCTGGAGGTAGATAAAAGTTTCGACCAGATGCAGCAAGCCGCTGCCGCCTCGCCGCTCCGACCGATGCCGCTGTTTGTCTTGTCGCAGGGCATCCCATTTGATTTGTCCGCGTATCCATCCATTCCCGCAGGTCTACCGGGCGACCTCGATCAGGCGTGGAAAAAGGCGCAGGCGAATTTGGCTGCGCTCACTCCCAATGCCAAACATGTGGTTGCGACAAAAAGTTCGCACTATATTCAAATTCAGCAGCCCGACCTAGTGATAGGGGCGATTCATCAAGTCGTGGATGCGGTACGAGACTCGTCATCGTGGGCAAACGCTGCACCCATCGGCGATGCGACGGCTACGCCTGTTAGTCCATGAGTGAGTTAGCGCAATTGCGGAACAACATTTTATGATTAAGAAGGGGAGAAAATGAAAACGAATTTATTACGCCTCGGCGGGTTGGCCATGTTGTTGGGACTCGGATGCTTGCCACTCACCACGCACGCACAAGATATAACTCCTACCTCAAAAGTGACGCTTGAAAAGGTGCAAGCCGCGCTGCCAATGATTGAAAAGTTTACGCAGGACACGCTCGCCAAAACGGGCGTTCCGGGCGCAGCAATCGCCATCGTCTATCAGGACAAGGTTGTGTATCTCAAGGGCTTTGGCGTGCGCGAAGAGGGCAAAAGCGACCCTGTGACCGAGGACACGGTCTTTCAACTCGCGTCCATGTCCAAGCCCATTGCGTCTACCATTGTCTCGGCGCTGGTTAGTGATGGCATGGTGAGTTGGGATTCAAAGGTGAGCGCGATTGACCCCGAGATTCAGCTTGCCGAACCCTATCCGACCCAACAAGTGACGGTGCGCGATTTCTTTTCGCATCGGAGTGGGCTGGATGGAAACGCGGGGGACGATTTGGAGCAAATCGGGTACGAGCCGCGATACCATTCTGTCTGTGCTTGCGCTTTGTTCCCTCTGCAAGCAGTTTCCGCTCGGCGTATGCGTACAGCAATTTTGGCATTACGGCGGGGGGGGTGCGGCGGCAAAAGCAGCGGGCATGTCGTGGGAAGACGCCGCGCAAAAAGAATTGTACGAACCACTGAGCATGACGAGCGACCAGCTCGCGCTATTCTGATTTTCTGTCGCGCACCAATCGTGCTTCCCTGCATATTATGGTGGACGGTAAGTGGACAGCGGCGCTCAAGCGGACGCCCGATGCCCAAGCCCCGGCAGGCGGCGTCAGCTCCAATGTCAAGGATTTGGCGCAGTGGCTGCGGCTGGAACTTGCCAACGGCAAATATGATGGCAAGCAGTTGATTAAAGAGGACGCCCTTTTGCAAACGTGCCAGCCCCTTATCATACGCGGAGAAAACCCCATCACGGGTGCGCCGGGCTTTTACGGCTTGGGATGGAATGTGGACTATCAAATAGATGGTACGGTCTATTATGACCATGCCGGAGCGTTCACGCAGGGCGCACGCACGGTGGTCGTGATGGTCCCGTCAGAGCAATTGGGCATTATTGTGCTATCGAATGCGTTTCCCACCGGAGTGCCCGAAGGGATTGCGTATACTTTTCTGGACTATGTGAATCTGGGCGCGCTGGCTCAGGACTGGGTCAAAACCTGGAATGGCTTGTACGACAGTTTGTATGGTCCCACTCGGATTGACGCGGCAGCGGCAGTGTATGCAACTCCGCCCACGCCCGCATCGCCCGCCAAGGCAAACTCGGCGTATGTAGGGACGTATACGAATGACTATGTGGGGGATGCGGTGGTTGTGGAAAAGGATGGGGCGCTGGAATTGCAGTTGGGTCCCACAGAAAAAAGCGTTTCCGTTAACGCATTATGACCGTGATACGTTCATCGCGTATCCTTTCCCGGAAATCCCAAATTATCCCAGTCCCATCGAGTTTACAATAGGCTCGGACGGCAAGGCGGCTCAAGTCTCGATTGACTTTATGAATAGTAATGGGCAAGGTGTGTTGACGCGGTGACTACCGCACCGTAATGCAATCAACCAGTCCAGCGATGATTTTTCATGTTATAGACAATTCAGAAAAATCATCGCTGGACTGGTCAGTTGCACGCGGCTCATACATGGTGATAACTATAATGCGTGTGAGGTTGTTGCAGGCTGGCTGATCAAGAACCATTGAAACACATAGGCACGTTAAGGGTGAAACGCCCCGATGATCAACAAAATCATTCACTATTGTTGGTTTGGAAATACAGAACCCGGTGCCAAGATTGAACGTTGTATGGAGAGTTGGGCGCGTTACTTGCCCGACTATCGCGTCGTTAAATGGAGCGAGAGCAACTCGCCGATGAATGTGCCATACGTCCAGGCGATGGCGCGGCAAAAGCTTTGGGCAAAGGTATCCAATTATGTGCGCCTGCACGCCCTCTACGAACAGGGCGGAATTTATTTCGATACGGACATTGAGGTGCTGAAAAGTTTTGATTCGTTTTTGAATGACGAGGGTTTTATCGGCTTTCAGCAGCGGCGCAAAAATTCGGATTGGGTCAACAATGCGGTGATTGGTGCGGTCGCGGGTCATGCATTTTGCAAGAAAAGTATGGAACGCGTTGTCACTACCTATGCCAGGGAGCGTATTGTGCTACGCGGTCCTCAAATAGAAACGCAAGAATTGGTTGCTGCCGGACTGTCGCAGGTACGGCAAGCAAGTGATTGATGGCATACGCATTTATCCCTACGAATATTTTTATCCATATCCGTGGTGGGCATCGTTCCATCCCGTGCGCATCCAACCTACAACCTACGCGATTCATCATTGGCAGCGCAGCTCGTACGACATGCGAAAATTCCCGCTCAAATTGCGCCTGCGGCGTTTTCTCTATGACAGTGACAGCACCATTCGCGGACAACTCAGCAGAGTGAATTGACGTAATATATACAGACGTATAGAGTTTTATGGAGGTCAACGATGATCTATACCAGTCTTTTTCCAGACATTACCATTCCCAATGTAACGCTGGCGCAATATACGTTACAACACGCGGCGTCAATGGCAGACCAACCCGCCTTGATTGATGGACCGAGCGGACGCACGCTCACGTACAAACAAGTGGCAAGTGGTGCCGCGGCTCGTGGCGTCATCGCTGGCAGCCCGCGGCTTTGGCAAAGGCGATGTGCTTGCCATTTGGATGCCGAATGTGCCCGAATATGCAGTGCCGTTTCTCGCCGTCTCGATGTTGGGCGGCATCAATACCACGCTCAACTCGCTCTATCTCCCCGATGAGGCAGCGTTTCAGGCTCAACGATACGGGCGCGACGTACCTCGTTACCATTCCCCAATTTATGGACCGCGCTCGCAGCGGTAAAAGGCACAAAAGTTAAAGAAATTTTCGTCCTCGGCGAAGCCGAAGGCGCAACTCCATTCATGTCGCTGATGCAGAGCGACGGCAAACTGCCCGATGTGACGATTGACCCCGCCAAAGATTTGGTCGTGCTGCCCTATTCCAGCGGTACCAGCGGACGTCCCAAAGGCGTAATGCTCACGCATCGCAATCTCATTGCACAAATCGAGCAGGTGACTCAAACCGGCGTTTTCCTGCCGAATGATACGGTCATCGGCGTGTTGCCGTTCTATCATATTTACGGCATGGTGCTGATTCTGCTGCTCTCGCTCGCCAAAGGGAACAAGTGCGTTTCCGTAGCAAAGTTCGACATGGAAATGTTTTTGCAGGTCATGGACAAGTACCAGATTACGATTGCGCCGCTCGTGCCGCCGATTGTGTTGGGACTGGCAAAGCATCCCATTGTAGACAAGTTCAATCTCACCCACTTGCGTATCATCACGTCAGGCGCGGCACCGCTCGGCGCAGATTTGGAAATCGCAGCGGGCAAGCGGCTCCACTGCGACGTCCTGCAAGGCTATGGCATGACCGAAGTGAGCGCGGCGAGCCATATCAATCCCGGCGACCCTGCATTAATTCGTCACGGCTCGGTGGGCTATGTCGCTCCCGCAAATGGAAGCGAAAGTGGTAGACCCGGAAACAGGTGGCGAAGCGGCTGCCGGACTCCCCGGCGAAATTTGTGTGCGCGGACCCAATCGGATGGTCGGCTACTGGAACAATCCCGAAGCCACCGCAGCGACGATTGACGCCGATGGTTGGCTGCACACCGGCGATGTGGGCTTTGCGGATGAAGACGGATATTTCTACGTCGTTGACCGCGTAAAAGAGCTCATCAAATATCATGCGTACCAAGTTGCGCCTGCGGAACTGGAAGCCGTGCTTGTCACGCATCCCATGGTCGCCGACTGTGCGGTGATTCCCTTTATGGATGATGCGGAGGGCGAAGTGCCCAAGGCGTTCGTCGTGTTGAAAGGGCAGGTCACCTCTGAAGAATTAATGGCATACGTGGCGGAGCGTGTTGCGCCGTACAAAAAGATTCGGCGCATGGAAATCATTGACGCAATTCCAAAATCGGCGTCGGGCAAAATTCTGCGCCGCATTCTGGTAGACAAAGACCCGCGCCGCTGTCAGGGAGAGTGCATGAAGTTCGGCTTTGTGTTCCCGCACGGCGATGCGCGCATGGCGGCGAATTTTGCGCAGGAAGCCGAGCGCCGCGGGCTGGGACGCGTTTTTCGTCTGGGAAGGCGTCTGGGGCGAGGACGCGTGGGTCATGCTCGGCGCGTGTGCGATGGTCACAGAGCGCATTCGCCTCGGCACGTTGCTCACGCCCATCTCCCGGCGGCGTCCGTGGAAACTAGCAAGCGAAACCGCGACGGTTGACCGCCTCACGAATGGACGCCTGATTCTTTCTGTCGGACTCGGCGCGCCGCACACAAATTCCGGCTGGGAAGAATTTGGCGAAGCGACCGACCGCAAGACCCGTGCGGAATTGATGGATGAGGGCTTGCAAATTTTAGAGGGCTTGTGGGGCGGGCAGCCGTTTGCGTTTGAAGGCAAGCATTATCAGGTCAAGCCCATCGGCACGGAACCTGCCGGACCACCGCCACCGATAGGGATTGTGCAACAGCCGCGTATTCCGATTTGGGTGGTGGGCGCGGTGAATCGCGAAAAATCGCTACAGCGCGTGGTCAAGTATGATGGCTTGTTACCTACGCTCGTAATGGATCAAAGCAAAGCGACGGTCGAAGAAGCGCGGAGTTTTACGCCAGAGGAATTGTTGCAAGCCGTCAATTGGGTTCAAGCCCAGCGCGAGTCTGGCACGCCACTTGATGTTGTGGTAGAGGAAGATATTCCTGTGGATGATGCCGCCGCCCAAGTGCTGGTGGATAAGTGGACGGCGGGTGGTGCAACGTGGATGATTCAAGCCATGTGGGGCACGATGGATGACCCGAACGGACACGAACAAGTGTTGGGGCGAATTCGGCAGGGACCGCCGAAGGGGAAATAGAAAGTAGAATTTGGAGATTGGGTATCTTGGTTAGATAGGAGAATTGGGAATAGGTACAAAAAGTCGAGACGTTCAAATAAGAGATAGAAGGTTATGTACATTTCAGCAATTTCCCTCAATGGGCAAAATCGGCTTGCCCGCACCCGTGCAAGAATTAGCCTCTCAAAAATGGGATGCCATCATCGTTGGCGCGGGACACAATGGCTTGACGTGCGCCGCGTATTTAGCACGCGCTGGAAAAAAGGTGCTTGTCTTGGAAGCGCGCGAACGCATTGGCGGCGCGTGTACGTTGGAAGAACCGTGGGCGGGGTTTCATCTCTCGCCATGCGCGTACGTTGTTGGTCTATTGCATCCGTCGGTCATTCGCGAATTGAACTTTTACAAACACGGGTTCGATTGGGTTCCGGTGATGGGCGGACAATTTGTGCCATTCGATGATGACAGCAGCGTGCTATTGTGGGAAGACGGCGGCAAGTGCGAGGATGAAATCAAACGCTTTGCGCCGCGCGATTTGAAAGGCTGGCCGCGCGATGAGTGATGTGATTCATCGTACCCGCAGATGCGATTCGTCCGAACGACGAGCGCGACATGTGGATTGGGCGCGCACCGACGCGCGAACAGATGGAAGCGCGTTTGAAAGGCGATGACGAGGCAATCAAAATGCTCTTTGAGTGGAGCATTTTTGAAATGACTTCGCGTTATCTCACAGATGAGCGCTTGATTGCGGCATATCTTGGGCAAGGCGTCATCGGCACGAATGCAAGTCCGTACGAACCTGGTACCGCGTCCGTGTGGTTTCATCATTCGTCAGGGCGGATGGACCGCAATTTGCTTTCCGTGTGGGGCTATGTCAAAGGCGGCATGGGCATGGTCTCGTTCATCCTCTGCGACATTGCCCGCGAGGCAGGCGCAACCGTCGCCGCAGGCGTGCCCGTTTGCGCGAATTTTACCCGGCGAAGGTGTCGAACTCGAAGGCGGCGAAAAAATTTCCGCGCCCATTGTCGTTTCGAACGCTGACCGTGTGTCGCCTTGCGTTTGTTGGGCGACGCCGCCGATGCTGAATGGAAACAGCGTGTCGAGGGCGTGCCCATCAAGGGCTGCACGGTCAAGGTCAATGCAGCTTTGTATGAACTCCCGAATTTTCGAGCGCGTCCTGGTACGACCGGCGAACATTTTCTCGCAATGATAAATACGACTCTGTCGCTGGACGAATGGAAAACTCACTGCGACATTGCCAAAGGTGGCAAATTGCCGCCGCGTGTGTGGACGGAAATTTATTTGCAGACCGCCTATGACCCAAGCGTTGCCCCGGATGGCAAACAGACCATGAGCGTCTTTGCCCAATATGTGCCGAACCAATTTGCGGAAGGTGATTGGAACACGAACCGCGAAAAAGTGGGCAAGGTGGTGCTCGATCGATTGGGCGCTATGTGACCAATTTCCCCAACGCGGTCATGGCGATGGAAGTTTTGGGTCCACCCGATATTGAGCAACGCGTGGGATTGACGGGCGGGCACATTTTTCAGGGTGAAATTTTGCCCCAATACATGTGGGACAAGGGTCTACCGCGCGCACGCCGATGGGTGGATTTTTTCTGTGCGGCGCGGCGACCCATCCCGGTGGCAGCGTCATCGTGATGAATGGACGGAACGCGGCGATGGAGATTTTGTACCGGTGAAAAACACGCTCAACCCGTTGCCGCTATAACAATTTGCCTCGACTGGATGCCTAGATAGAAACCGCGAATCCACGCGAATCTGCACTAAACTTTTATTCGTGTAAATTCGCGTGGATTCGCGGTTTTGTAGGGTGCAGTTAACCTAAATTATGGCTCAATCTAGGGTGTGTATACGCGATCGGAAATCCAATTTATAATAGAGTTATCTTATTCAAGGACATCCCATGCCAACCGGAAAGCAATCGCAAAACAAACCGCTTATTAGTCTCACCGATGGGAAAAAAGTGGGTGAGGTCAAGGACTTGTATCTGGACGAAACCTTTAACAAGCTGACAGGCGTATTTGTTGGCTCGGAAGGGCTACTTAACCGCAAGAATTTTGCCATTGACCGTACTGGTCCAATGTTGGCGCAGATGCGTGGCTCGTCACCGACTCGCATGTTGTGATTGCCCTCGAAGGCATTCCCAATAGCGGGTCGTTTGTTTTGTTGAGTGACTTGCGCGGACGCGAAATTGTGAGCGAAGGTGTACGAATATTGGCGCGGTGGATGATGTGATTTTTGACCAAACGGGCACCATCACCGGGTTTGTGTTGGGCAAAATTCAGGTCAAGGGCACGCTGGCAGACCGCAAAGCGATAGCGCGTTCCGCCATTTCTACCATTGGCGGCAAGCAGTCGGCAATGACCGCGAATATGACGTTGGCAGAATCAACCGAAGTGGCAATGGAACACGGATAGCACGCCGGACAATTTTCTCGCAACAGGGAGTGAGGACGAATGCCCGACCCACAATGGGATGTTGAAATCCTGAACGTCACAAAACAATTTGGCGACACCAAAGCAGTTGACGATTTGACCTTGCGCATTGAGCGTGGGAAGTTTTATTCGTTTCTCGGTCCTCCGGTTGCGGCAAAACCACGACCTTGCGCATGATTGCGGGCTTTGAAGACCCAACGGTGGGCGAGATTCGCATTGCGGGCAAAAACGTGGAAGGATTGCCGCCGTGACAAGCGCAACGTGAATACGGTATTTCAAAGTTATGCGCTCTTTCCGCACATGACCGTGTTTGACAATGTTGCGTACGGGTTGCGCCAACGCAAGACCGCCGAATCCGAGATCCAAAGCGTGTGACCGAAGCGTTGGTGATGGTGCGCTTGAGCGGGCGCGAAAAATCATTTCCCAAGCAAATGTCCGGCGGGCAGCAGCAGCGCGTGGCGCTCGCGGGCGTTGGTGTTGCGCCCACAGGTATTGTTGTTGGATGAGCCGCTCGGCGCGCTCGACCTCAAATTGCGCAAAGCGATGCAGTTGGAATTGAAAACATTGCAAACGCAGGTCGGCATTACGTTCATCTATGTCACGCACTACCAGGAAGAAGCGTTGACGATGAGCGATTACATTGCCGTAATGAACGCGGGCAAAATTTTGCAGCTCGGACACGCTACAGAAATTTACGAAGAACCGGCGACAAAGTTCGTGGCGGATTTTATCGGCGAGTCGAATTTTATCGAGGGGCGTGTCATTTCCATTGACCCCCAAACGATTTGTGTCGAATCCGACAATTTGGAATTTCGTGCGGCGGCGCGCAAGGATGTGAGCATGAAGCAGAAAGTGATTGTCGCCATCCGTCCCGAACGCGTGTCATTGGTCCAAGACCGCTTTGAAGGCGTGGTCAATCAATATTCGGGAAAAATCGAGGCGCTGGTCTTTAGCGGTTCCACGACGATGTATCAGGTGCGATTGAATGAGAATGTGCTGTTGAGTGTGCGTGAGGCAAACGTGGCGCGTGCGAACGCGGCAAGCGATTTGCGCATCGGCGATCAAGTGTGGGCGCATTGGGAACCCACCGCCGCTGTATTTGACTACATAAAGATCTGTTCGTCCAAAAAGTGTTTGAAACAATTTGTTGGTGACGTATCCGCTTCACCCATTTTATTGTTTGATGTAGTAACTAATGGTGCTAGTTCTGTCTATAGATCCGCGTTATTTCACTAGACAAGGGCTGAGCCGTGAACGAATTACCCGTTAAATTCGGGACTAGCACGATTAGTTAGTAGGAGGAGAACATGCAAAATCGTAAGCTGGAACCATTAACGTGGCAGTCGTGTGATGCGCCGCGGCTTTTTGTATATAGCAGGCGCAGGCAGCGCGGCAGCATTTTTGGCAGCGTGCTCCGGGCAGGGTGGCGCGTCCGTTACCAGCGCCCCCCCGACTGCGGTGTCAACAGGAGCGACAAGCGCACCCGCTGTAGCTCCCACCGCGGGCGCATCCGAAGGGGAACTCTTTCTCTACAATTGGGCAGATTATGTGAATCCTGACGATGTGACCGCGTTTACGGCGGCATCCAAGGTCAAGGTCACGCAAGATTTTTACGAAAGCAACGAGGACCTGCTTGCCAAAATAGAAGCGGGTGGCACGGGCTATGATGTCGTGCGCCAATGGGGAATATGGTCACAATTATGGCGGACAAGGGTTTGCTCTTGCCGATGGATGTGAGCCGGATCCCGAATTTCAAATATATGGGCGCGCAATTTGCCAAGAGTCGCCCGCATGACCCTGACAACAAGTGGAGCGTGACCAAAGATTGGGGCACGACGGGCATTGCGTGGAACAGCGACAAAATCAAAGAGGAAGTTACCTCGCTCGACGATTTTTGGAAACTCGCTGCCAAGTATCCGGGCAAAGTGGCGATGATGGATTCGTCACCCGAAGCGATTGGGTTGACGCTCAAGTATTTGGGATATTCGTACAATTCCTGCAATCAGAACGAATTGGACGAGGTTGCTCAAAAAGTTGATTGAACTCAAACCATACGTCAAGGCGTTTGATTCCTCCTACTTTGACTTGCTCGCGAGTGATGAAGTATGGATGTCTTTTGCGTGGAACGGCGATGTCTTTAATGCCAATTCAAAACGCAAGGATGCGGGAAAACCCGAAAGCATCAATTACGTTATCGCCAAAGAGGGCGGCGAAATTTGGGAAGATGACTGGGTGATTTTAAAGAACGCACCGCATCCGAACGTGGCGTACCAGTGGATTGATTTTATTCTCGATCCCAAAATCCAAGCCGCCGAATCGAACTTTACCTACTATGCGAGCGGCGAGGACGAAGCCAAAAAATACATGGACCCCGCGGTCACGTCTAATCCTGCTGTCTATCCCTCTGCCGATATTTTGGCAAAGCTCGAAACTGCGCAGGCGCTCGACAAAACCTGCTTGCAGGGACGCGAGGAACTCTGGACAAAATTAAAGAGCGCATAAGCATCGAGATACGAGTTAGTCCGTTCTACTTGTTGTAGGGGCGGGTCGTGCATCGTTCTTTGATGCCCCCGCCCCTACATAGCGAATTTTCAATTCAGATCGAATATGTAAAGCATCGTACATGGAACTGATAAAACTATGGCTGCGATGACTCTTAGACCGGCACGCTGTTCGTATGGCTGGCTGTTGTTGGTTCCGGCGGGCATCTGGTATCTGGTCTTTTTTCATAATACCCAGTCTCTTTCCGCTCGTCTTTTCGTTTGCCCAGAGCGACCCAACGGGCGGCGTCATTCTGCAAGATTTTTCCTTTGCCAATTACGCGCGCTTTTTGAGTTGCAATCTCGCGATTGCGGGACAAGCGGGCGAATGCGTCTATCTCAAGGTATTTGGACAGACGCTTCTGTTTGCCGCACTCGGCACGCTGGGCTGTCTGCTGCTCGCGTATCCGTTGGCGTACTTTCTGGCGACGCGGTGTGGAAGTGGCGCACGACGATGTTGGTCTCATTATCATTCCCTTCTGGTGCTCGTTTCTCATTCGAACGTATGCGTGGGTTGTGCATCCTTGCCGATCAGGGCATCATCAATTCGTTTCTCGTGAATCTGGGCATTATCTCTGACGATAATCGGCTTCAGATGCTCTACAACCCATTCGCTGTGTATCTGGGAATTGTTTACAACTATTTACCGTTGATGATTTTTCCGCTATATGTCTCACTGGAACGGCTCGACAAGACGTTGCTCGAAGCATCCAAAGACTTGGGTGCCAATCGTTTTGCGACGTTTCGGCAGGTGACTTTGCCGCTCACTGCGCCCGGTTTGTTTACCGGAATCCTGCTCACGTTTATTCCGCTCACGGGCGAATATATTGTGCCTGCCATTTTGGGTGGCTCGAAAACGCTGTTCATGGGCAACCTCGTTGCGAATCAGTTTTTGCAGGCGCGGCGATTGGGCGTTTGGGAGCGCGAGTTCGGTCATGTTGATAGCGGTGCCTCGTCATTTTCATTTTGATTTGGTATCCGCGCCAGTGAAGGGCAAGCCGTGGAGGTCGCATAATGGTTGCAAGCCGTCTCAATTCCAATCGTCTTGTAGACCTTGCGCTCCGCGTGTATGCCGGGCTGATGTACGCATTCCTCTATCTGCCAATTTTGATCGTTGTCCTCTTTTCGTTCAACAATTCAAAATCGGTCCAAACGTGGGCGGGTTTTACGGGCGATTGGTACGCCAAAGCGTGGCAAGATGCGAGCATTCAATCGGGGCTGCGGAACAGTCTCATTGTGGCTACGCTCAATATGACCTGCGCGGTGATCTTGGGCACACTGCTCGCGCTTGGACTGCAAAAAGGCGCCGGCGTTTTTTGGTGCCAATTTTTCTCGCGGTCATGTACATGACCATCATTTCACCCGAAATCGTCACGGGGCTGTCATCGCTCCTCTTTTTCGTGCAGATGGGCAAATGGCTCGCCATTCCGAACATCCTTGGAATTTTCAGCATCGTCGCCACGCACGCGGCGTGGACGAGCGCGTTGGTCGCGTTGATTGTCGCGGGCGCGGTTAGAAAGTTTGGATGATGCGCTGAACGAGGCAAGTGCCGATTTAGGTGCGACGCCGTGGGGGACGTTCTGGCAAGTCACTGTGCCGTTGCTGCTGCCCGCGATTATTGCAGGTGGCTTGCTGGCGTTCACGTTTTCATTCGACGATTATGTGATTACTCAGTTTGTTTCGGGTCCCCAATCGTCCACCTTGCCGATTCGCATTTGGGGTATGGTGCGCTTTGGCGTTTCGCCCATTATCAACGCTGTCGCCGCCGTGATTTTGTCCTTTACGCTCATCTCGCTCTTTTTGGCGCAATACATTCTCACGAACGATAACGCGTCGCCGCGTCCGCTGCTTGTATGGTTCATGTTCGTCGTGGGCATTGCGCTCTACGGGATTGGTCCGGCACAGGGTTTTTGGAATGGCTTGACACGGCTGGATGGGGTAGTCGGCACGCTGAGCTGGCTCGTAGTTTGGATGGGCGTGCTCACCGGCATCTATCTCTTGCAAGGTCGCCTGCGCCGTCCGTCTGTTCAACAATTAAATCCGGTGACGTAGCGAACGAGCTGCGCGTTCTTCAAATCTGAAATCTGAAATCTAAATTCTGAAATCTCCCCGGGAGCCTCATGGTTTCAACACAGCCCGACCTCCAACTGAATGAAAATCTAAAAAATCACTCGTGGCTGCACTTTACGCAGATGCAGCATGTGATTGACGACGAATCGCCGATGGTGATTACGCGCGGCGAAGGCTCGACCGTGTGGGACACGGCGGCAAAGAGTACATTGACGGTCTCGCAGGACTTTTTTGTGTGAACGTGGGCTATGGACGCCAGGAAATTATCTGACGCCATCACCACGCAATTGCAAAAGATTTCCTATGTTAGCCCCTTTTCGTTTCCCAACGAACCTGCCATCGAACTTTCGGCAAAACTCGCGTCCATGTCGCCCGTCGGTCCCGATGCGCGCGTCTTTTTTGTCACGGGCGGCAGTGAAGCGGTAGAATCCGCGCTTAAAATCTCGAAGCAATATCAGCGGATGCGCGGCTTTCAAGGACGCTACAAAACAATTTCCCGACGCATTGCTTATCACGGGACGACGATGGGCGCGCTGTCTGTCGGTGGACTAACGGGTATTCGAAAAATGTACGAGCCGTTGGTTGCGGGCACGCGGCATGTGCCGATTCCGCATCGCTACCGCTGCGATTATTGCTCACGCGCGGATGCGTGTTCGGGACAATGTACGACGGAAGTGGCGAATCTGATGGAATTTGAAAGTCCTGATACGATTGCGGCAGTGATTATGGAGCCGGTGCAAAATTCGGGCGGCTGCATTGTGCCGCCACCGACGTACTATCCCGAAATTCGCCGCCTCACGCGTGAGAATGGTATTGTGATGATTATGGATGAGGTGATTTGCGGATTCGGACGCACGGGGAAAATGTTCGGCAGCGAACATTGGGGTGTTCAGCCCGACATGATAACACTCGCCAAGGGCTTGACCAGCGCGTATTATCCGTTAGGCGCAGTCATCGTCTCGAAAGAAATTGCGGACTCGTTCATCGGCGACGAATACAAGAAATTGTTGCACGGCATCACATTTGGCGGACATCCCGTTGCTGCCGCCGCCGCACTCGCCAACATCGCCATTATCGAACGCGAAAACTTGGTCGAACAGGCAGCACAAAAAGGCGAATACCTGCCGCGGCAGAACTCCACAAAGCCCTTGACCGCCATCCCTCCGTCGGCGATATTCGTGGCGCGGGCTTGTTCGTCGGCATCGAGTTTGTAACCAACAAAGAAACCCGCGCCCCCATGTCCGGCGGCGCGATGATGGGCTGGCTCTCGGACCAGCTCTTGCAACGCGGTTTAATCTGCCGTTGCGATGACCGCCTCGACCCGGTGATTCAACTGTCTCCGCCGCTCGTCATCAAAAAAGAAGAACTCGACCAGATTGTGAGTGTGATTGAGGAAGTGATTGGGGCGTTGGAAGAAGAATTGCATATGTAAAACGGAGGGACGGGTCTCAGACCCGCCCCTCCGACTTTTGCTCAAGTGCACTTGAAAAAAGAACCCTGTGAGGTCATAAGCCCTCGCAGGATTCTTTTTTATTCCGTGACCGTAAATTGAAACCGATCATGAAAGCGTCGTAACAGCCGAAGGATGGGAATCCCCACTGCCACAATCAGCAGCACATTTCCAATTGCCCGCGCCGCATCCCACCACGCCGAGGTAACCACATAAAAGAGTCCGTAACGCGCCAGCGTTCCCGCCAGCCCAAGACCCGGTTCCCAATTTGTTGTCGTTTGCGAGGGGTCAATCAAAAAAGGGCCAGAACCACAGATTCATAATCGCGCCAAACAAAAAGCCGCTGACGAATCCCCAAGCCGCGAGTAATCCCACCTCAATCTGTGGAGAGCGCGATACATGCGGAATCCATCCTCCCACCATGCCGCTCCATCCCGCCGCAAACATTTGAAACGGCAGCCACGGACCGACCCCACCTGTAATGAATGCCGACACCAACAGCGACAGCGAACCTACCAAGAATCCAAAATCCGCGCCAAAGACATAGCCGCACAGAATTGGTAAAAAAAAGACCGCGCTAAAGCCCCGCTAGTCCGGGCACCAGCCGCAAAGTTGCATTAATCCCCACCAGTACGCCGAGCACCGCCACAAACTGTGCATTAATTTGTCGCGTCTCCAAACTGATCACGAGCATGAGCAGACACAGTCCAAAGAGCACGACAAAAAAAAGTGGCGCATCGTTTGCATGCGCCATGCCCTCGTTGCTCACCGTCTGCGACTGCGATGCGAAAAAGGGTGACAGAAACGCCCACACGCCGACCAAACTCGCGAGCGCCAAAATCACTTCGGGCAAAAAGCGGAATCTAATCGCTTGCGGCATGGGTATTCGCCTTTAACGTTTCCAGCACATCCGACACCGTCAGAAAACGGTCATCCCGCAGCAATTTGTTGATCTGCGATGCAAAAATAATCGAATCCGTCATGACGGTTCGCACCGTCCCATCCGCCACAATTTCGCCGTTGCCCAACAAGACAATGCGGCTCGCGCATTGCGCGACCAATTCCACGTCATGCGTTGCCATTAGAATAGTCACACCATTTTTGCGAAGGTCATTCAAGATCGCCAGCAAGCGTTCCTTGCTCACATAATCCAGCCCGCGCGTGGGTTCATCCAGCAGCAGCAGCTTGGGTTCTGCAATCAAAATTGCGGCAAGCGCAGCGCGCTGCTGCTCGCCTACGCTCAAATCGCGCGGGTACGAGTGAATATGTTCGCTCAGTCCCAACTGTTCCAACAGCGTCGCAATCTTGCCCGTCGGCAAGCCATGCCGCGTGACAGGTAAACTGCAATTCCTGTTCTAACGTTTCGCTAAAGAGCAGTCGCCCCGGATTCTGCGGCACGAATCCCACTTGCTTTGTAATATCTGTTAGTGCTGCGCCTTTCACGTCCATCCCCGCCAGCGCGCACTTTGCCGCGCATTGGCTCCAACAGTCCCACGATATTTTTCAGCAGTGTACTTTTGCCCGACCCGTTGCGCCCCATGAGCGCAACCAATTCGCCTTGCGGCACTTGAAGTGAGACGCCTTTTAAAATGTCGCGGTCCTTATAACGAAACCACAGGTCTTGGACATCCAGTGCCAGCGGCGCGTTGGTCTTGCTCACTGTGGCAGGTTTGTTTTCGCGTACCGAGGGTCGGCGCGGCGAGGGGCGAACCATTTTCCAAATGTGGCTTGAGCCGTTCCGCAAAGGGACGACCTTCTTTGATGGTGAGCGGCAGCGGCTGCCACCCCAGTTCGCGTCCCAATTCCACTAGCGGCGGCGTCAGTTCAATTTTCCCCAATATTGTACGCGGCTCACCCAAAATCGGCGCTTGTCCGCGTCCGGGCAAATGACAAATTTGGTCGCTGTACCTGCGCCACGCGTTCGAGGCGATGTTCGGAAATAACGATGGTCAGCCCAAAATCCAAATTCAGGCGCTGCAAAATCGTCAGCACATCTTCTGCCGCTTGCGGGTCAAGCTGCGACGTTGGCTCATCGAGCACCAGCACCGAAGGTTGGAGAGTGTCAGCACACTCGCAATCGCGACGAATTGTTTTTGTCCGCCCGAAAGCGTATCCACACGCCGCTCGCGCAAATCCGCAATCGAGAGTTGGTCGAGCACCTCTTCGATGCGCCGCCGCATCATTGTCTGTGACAGATTGCGATTTTCCATTGCGAACGCGAGTTCGTCTTCGACGAGTTGCGTCACAAACTGCGCTTCGGGATTCTGAAACACAAAGCCCACCAAATCACTCATGCCGCGCGGTCCCAAGGCGACCAGGTCGCGGTCACCAATGCGCAATCGTCCGTGTAGCGTGCCGCCATAAAAATGCGGAACGAGTCCGTTCATACAGCGCAGCAGTGTGCCTCTTGCCGCTGCCCGACGAGCCGACCAACAGACAGAAAACTGCCGCCGGGAATGTGTAAATTTACATCGCGCAAAACGGGCGCGGCTTGATTGGGATAGGAAAAGGAGACGTCGGTCAGGTCAATCATGGGCGGGGATTGGGCTAAAAGTGTGGGTAGGATGGGTGCCGCCAAAAAGGGAGTGCCGCCGCTACTAGTGGATGAAACGGCGGCAACGTGAGGCGCGGGTACGGGTAAAAATTCAAAAGGTCGGGTGCCAAGAATGAGGTGCTAATGAGAATGAAAAGGACGAGCAGCGAGACGACGGTGAGAAACGTGTCCTGACGCTGCCAGCGTTCGCGGCGATAGCGACTGCGCTGCACGCCGCGTCCAATTTGCCACAACACCGCGGCGAGGATTCCGCCACCGCCGACGAGAATGACAAGTCCAACTGTGTTGCTGGGAAAATACGTTGCTGCCAGTGCGCCGCTCAAAAGCATAAACAAGCCGAGCGCAATTCAACAGTTGCAAAATCGGAGTAGAGCGAAATGAGGTGGCGGCTTGGCTGCCAAATCCGCGTGCGCTCATAGATATCTGCCAACGTGATGCTGTGCTTCAATCCTTCTGCGAGCAGGGTAATAAAGAGTGGTAGCAAATCTTTCACGGCGCGAAAGCGATGCCCGCGTAATGCTTGTGCCTCGCGGATTTCGGCTTCTGCCACCATCATTTGCGGCACAAACGTAATGGCAATCGAAGGTACAAATCGCGGATTGATAGAGAAAACGCGGCGCGCTGCGCAGCAGTTCGTGATGGTCGGCGAGCGCATTGAATGTGGCAAAAGTCAGCAGCAGACCCATCAGACTGAGCGCCTGGCGTGAGTCCGTAGACGACGCTCTCCAGGGCAATTGCGCCGCCAATTTGAATAGTGGCTTCGGAAAACGACAAGCGCAACGCGGGCAGCGTCAAGAGCTCGGTCGCACCCACGCTGACAAAGAGGACGTTATAGAGGATGCTAAACTGAGCGAGCGTCAACGCTAACCAAAGCAACGTGCCCCATTGTCTGCCTGTCAGGACTGCTTCACGCCAGTATCAGGTGGACCAGTCCGACAGCACACAACCCAATCAGCAAATAGATGGGTTTTTGGTCAGTGAAACGGCAACACTGCGGCGACGAGCCACAGCACCCATGCCTTGGTATGAAACATGGACGATGCGGCGATGTTAATAGCGACGTTTGAGTGCGTACCAAATCAAGCCACCCACGAGGCACGCAACCCACCACCGCCAATCAAATCCGCCCGCCAAAATCGCCCTCGACCAAACGCGTGTTTGCGGAGAGCGGCGTACTGATGCTGGATTCGTTGATTTGCGGCAGCACTCTGAATTTGTTGTCGCAGAATTATTCTGCGCCTGCGTCACTTTACTAGTCTTGCTTTGCGCAGGCGATGATTCCGCCGGCAAAAAGACTGTAAAGTCTCGGTTGCCTGCGGCGCGTCTGCGGACGTATCGGTCCACCGCTTGCCGGTTCGACATAACATGGGTCGAACCCGACTGTGAAACTATCGCCGTTATTCGTTCCATTGCGTGAACGACGCCCTTGCGCCGCCTCGTCGGTGGGTCCGCCGGAATCCGTAGCGGACGATGCCGAAACGGCAACGCGTGTTGGAACAGACTCAAATCGAGATTGTCATCCGAGCCATAATTCGGGTCAACTGTAAACGGCGTAGGCGTGAATAGTTGGGCGTTGGAGATTTCGGCACCTTGGTCGGCTTGTCCGTTTCCGTCGCGGATGGGGTTAATGTGGTCGTCACCGTCGCCGTAAATTTGGTTGCGGTCGCTGTCGCGGTCGTCGTTGCCGTACCGGACGGGTCGTCGTTCCGGTTGCTGTGGGCACATCCGGACCCGTCGCTGTCGGCGCAGCATCCGTAGTTGTTACGGTCGGCGTTGCAGTGCCAGGAGTGACAGAACACACATCGCTAAATGAAATTACAGTGGTGGTGGTGGTGCGTTAGATGAAGTCGCCGCTTCCCAGACCCATGCTTTACATCGCCGTTATGCACCATTGACAACGATGCCCCCAAATCAGAATATTTCCATTGTCCTTTTTTCACCTGCCAATACGACCAGTACGTGAAGAAGAGCCCTGGCATTGACAAAAACATGTCTGGCTCGGATACGCGCAGCCTTCTTTGCCAATTTGGCACACGGCAACACCCACCGTGTTCGTTGCATCCACGCTCAAATCCACGCCCGTGCGCTGCAATAATTCCAACCCTGTAATTTGCGATCGGTAAATTGAATGCAGCGATTGTTGGGATTGCCTTTGCCGTGCAAAATCATAATCGCGGCTTGATTCGGTTGATAGGTTCACGCCTTATTTCAGCTCGGAGTCGCGCTTGACGATGAGGAGGGTGATGTCGTCGCCGGCGGGCGTGCCCTGCGCGAAGGAGGAGAGCGCGGCCTCGATCTTATCGCGGATGCCGGCGGCCGAGCGGCTCAGGTTGCGCGCGACCACCTCTTGCAGGCGGACGGTGCCGAACTCCTCGCCCGCAGGGTTCTGCGACTCGGTGACGCCGTCCGAGTAGGCGACGAGCACGTCGCCCGGTCGGAGCAGCGTGCGCCCCTCGCGGTAGTCGAAGTCGAGGAGTATCCCGAGCGGCAGACCGCCCGCGGCGAGATGTTCGAGCGTGCCGCCCTCGTGCGCGATGATGGGCGGGTTGTGGCCGGCGTTGATGAAGGAGAGCGAGCCCGTCAGAGGGTCGAGTTCCGCGTAGAAGAGCGTGACGAAGCGGTTGCCCGGCGTGTTGTCGGCGAGGTAACGGTTGACCGCGCCGATGGTCTCCGTGATGGGACGGCACGACGCGACCTGCGCGTGCACGGCCGCGTGCAGCGACGACATCAGCAGCGCGGCCGAAGTCCCCTCCCCGACAGATCGGAGCCCGACGACGAGCCGGTTGTCGGCGCACTTGATGAAGTCGTAGTAGTCGCCGCCGATCTGGTACGAGGGGAAGCTGATGCCCTGTAGCTCGTAGCCCGGCACGGCGGGCGGCGCCGAGGGCTGGAAGCGCTGCTGTATCTCGCGCGCCAGTTGCAGCTCACGCTCGAAGCGCTCCTGCTCCAGATGTTCTTCGAGCAGACGCGTGTTCTCGACGCGGATGGCGGCGACCGAGCCGAGCGTCGTCAGCACCTTCAAGTGGTCTTCGGTAAAGCGCGAGGTGGCGAGCGGCGAGTCGGCGTAGATCATCCCGAAGATGCGTTCGCCGACGCCGAGCGGCACGGCCAGAACGGAGCGGATGCCCTGGAAGGTGACGGTCGATGACTTGAAGCGCGGGTCGTGCTGCGCGTCCGACGTTAAGCCGAGCGCCCCTGATTGACGACCTCCTCGACGATGGTGCGGCTGACTCTGACTTCGCCGACCTCGGGCCGCCGGTCGCGCATTTCGGCGGCGCGAATCTTCAGCTCGCCGTCCGCGGGCGGCTCGCGCAGCATGATGAGGCAGCGCTCGGCCGGGACGGCGTCGAAGACGAGGAGCGCCACCTGACTGAGCGTCTCGTCGAGCGTGGCCGAGGCGAGGAGCGTCACGCCGACCTTCGAGATGAGCGCGAGCAGGTCGCCGTGGTCGGCCGCGACCGCCACCGACTTCGCCGTCGAGCCCGAGCGTTGCGGCATGATGGTCGCCACGTCGAAGCGACCCGACGACTGCGTGCGCGCGGCCTCGATGGATTCGAGCAGGCCGTTCGTGGTGTGCTGCGCCGAGTCGAAGGCGATAGTCGCCTCGGGGAGCGGCGAGTCCTCTTCGATGGTCGTCGCGGGCAGTTGCGGCGCGGTGGACTGATCCTTGAAGACGATCTCGGTCTCGCCGATCTGGATGCGACTGCCGTGCGTGAGCGCGACCGGCTGGTCGAGGCGCGAGCCGTTGTAGTAGGTGCCGTTGGCCGAGCCGAGGTCTTGCAGCACGTAGAGGTCGCCCTCGCGCCGCACCTCCGCGTGGACGCGCGAGGCGAACGGGTCGGGCACGCACACGTCGTTGCGCGCCGAACGCCCGATGGTGATGCGCAGGCGACCCAGCGGCAGGCGCTCCGGCGCACGGTCTGGATAATTAACTAGTAACTCAGACATAACTAATACACTCGCTCAACAATCTCACCACGCGGAGTAAGTCCGATGAGTGCAAACAAGAGAGTAGAAGGAAGATGATTTCCTGCCTAACAGTAAGCTGTCACTAACTAAGACGGTAAATGTACGCCTCTTCAATCAAAACACCATTGATAACATTCTGTTTGAGCCTTATATTTGATATTCCCTCTCCGGTTACTACGGCGAGGCGCAGCAATGCGATCAGAGGGTCATTCGAGTCGATAACTGATACATCTTTAAGCTGAACTTTAGGCTGATCCTCAGGCATTTTTGAGATTACAAGTTGTATCTGCCTGTAAGCTTTTTTTCGACCGTTGATTCTCACCTCCGGACTACCGATGATAAGTCTCCAAGCGTTAGCATCAGAAATGTAAAGCCATAAAGATGCAGAAATGATAAACGTCGCTTTATCTAGGCGACGTGTTAATTCCGCCCCCGCAGAAATCATCTCGCTCGATAAAGCTTCCTTTACCACCACTTCTGTAACCATGGCAAAATCCCACTCCTTCTGCTAACCACTGCTGAGCGAAAATCTTTAGACTTTGCCCTACTTATGCCCGTAATATAACGTGACTGCTCCGACCAATCTTTCACAATTGTCCAATTTAACTCGAAGGTAGGGTTCCTCCTGCTTTCCTTACGATACTCCGGCTCAAGTCCGGATATGTTAAGGAGCTTGTTCAAATCATGTGTGTAAACGTCGTGAACAAATTTTCTATCCGGAAAGTCATAACGTTTGGTTTGTTTAGCGATACATGCCTTAAAAGCACATTCAACCGCGTACCCTAATAGGTAATAGGCTCCCTCATATCGCCGGTTGTCAAATAATACTTTTGCTTCGCGCAACCTTATCCTAGTGAGGTTCTGCAAATCTGCACGGTTCATAGAAAAAATATTATGACTTACCGATGATGCACAGGTCTAATAAAAATGCCTCCAGTCATCTGTCACCGCTTTACTGCCTTCGCAGCCGGTCAAACTCTTTCTCCAACTGCTGCGCGTAGCCGCGCGCCTGTGCGGCGTGCTGGCCGCGCTGCGCGAGTTGGAAGTGTTGGAGCGCGGCGACGACCTCGGCGCGCTTGAGCGAGCCCGCGTTGCGCCCTTCGACGTAGGCAAGGCCGAGGTAGTAGTGCGCGTCCGGGTTGCCGCCCGCAGCCGCGGCGCGGAACTCTTCGAGCGCGGCGCCGCGGTTCGCTGACCAGAGCTGAACGCCGCGGCCGTAACGCTCGGCGGGCGAGGCCGGGGCCTGCGGCGCGGGCGTCGGGGTGGATTGCGGCGTCGGCTGCGGCGTCGGCGTCGGCGCGGGAGGCACGTTGACGGACACGGTCTCTGCGGACTGCGGCGTGGGCGTCGGCTCGCCGGGGCGCGGCGTGTGCGCGGGCGTCGGGGCCGTCTGCGCGGGCGCGAGCGCGCCGAGGTTCTGACGCGCGATGTCGGCGAGGTCGGCGGGCGCGAACGTCAGCAGTCGCTCGTAGGCCGCGCGCGCCTCTTCCGTACGACCGGCCAGACGGAGCGCGTCGGCCAGCCCGAGCAGGTCGTTCGGTTCGGGGTTCGCGCCGGGTGCGTTGAGGTTGAGGACGCGCCGGTAGCTCTCCACCGCGTCGTCGTAGAGCCCCTCGGCGAACTGCGCGGAGGCCAGCACGCGCCAAGCGTTGAAGTCGTAGGGCGCGTTACGCGCGGCGGCGCGGAACTCTTCGATGGCCTCACGGCGCGCGCCGGACGAGAGCAGAAGCTCGCCGAGCCTTCGGTGCGCGCGCGTGTTGCCGGGGTCGAGTTCGTTAGCCTCGCGCAGACGCGCGAGCGCGCCCTCCATGTCGCCGGCCGCAAGCCGCGCCTCGGCCTCCTGAAGCTTCAGCTCGAACTGCTCTTTGGCGTCGCCCGTGACGGGCGCGGTCGCCCCCTCGCTCGGCAAGTTCGTCAGGGCAGGGCGATACAGCAGCTTGTAACCGAGCCACGCGCCGCCCCCCAGGAGGGCCGCGACCAGAACGCAGATGGCGACGACCCACGGCCACGCGCGCCCGGCCGGCGCGGGACTGACGCGCGGGCGCGGAGGCGCGGGCGGCGTTGCTGCGACGGCGGGCGCGTCCCCTTGAACGTCTTCGGCAGCGGCCTCCGGTTCGCGCGGTTCGTGCGTCTCGGGCTCGGGCTTGCGTGTGTAGGGCCAGGAGCCGATGCCGGCCGGCATCGTGGCCTCCGGGTCTACGACCTGCGTGGAGTCGAAGTCGATGGTCGCTTCAAAGTCGTCGGGCTTGTGCGTCTGCGCGGTGCGCGGGACGTGGATGGTCAGCTCTTCGTCTTCGTAGCCGGGGAGGTCGGGGCGCGTAACGGCCGGGTCGCGTGGGACGATGGTGGCCTCGGGGTCGATTGGTTGAGAGTGCTGCGGACGGCCGTCCTCCTGACCGCGGAGCAGGCGCTCCATCTCGGCGAGGCTGACGCGCGAGGTCTGCGGCGCGACATGCTCTTCACCGGGCACGAGCCCGTCGGTCGTGCGCGGCTCTTCGGGGACGAGCGGGACGGTGGCGGCGTTGGGCGAAACGTCCCCCGTCTCTGAACCCTGAAGGCTCAGGGGCGCGCCGCAACGCCGGCAGAAGCGCGCGCCGGGGAAGATGTCCGCACTACAGCTCGGGCAGGAGGTCTGCATCCTTCGTCAAAGACTCTTTACGGAGAGACGCGCCGGATGTTCAGCGCAGATTCGCGGCGCGTGACGCGCGGCTGCGCACGACGACCGTGCCGGCCAGCCAGTCGTGCAGCGCCCGCCCCTGCGGGTCGAAGGCCGCGAAGAGGAAGCCGAGGCCGAGCGTCAGGAGCGTCAGAGGGTAACCGACGAGGTGGCGCAGCAACGCTCGGCCCACGCTCAGCGGCTCGCCGTCCTTGCGCTCGATGCGCAGGCCCGCGATCCATTTCCCCAGCGTGCGCCCGCTCAGGTTGGCGAGCAGCACGAAGTTGACGAAGGCGACGCCCGCGGTCGTCAGGTAGCCCACGAACAGGATGAAGTTGCCGCCGCGCCGCACGTCGCCGCCGAGGACGCGCGCCAGCAACGTCGTCAGCGCGAGCACGCCGATGACGATGATGTAGTCGATGAGCAGCGCACCGCACCGCAGCGAGAAGGGCGCGCGCAGCCGCTCGAAGTTCAAAGCCCCGCGCTGCACCCGCGCCCCCTCACGTACCCGAGCCGCGGCGGCGGCCCTTCCCTCTCGTTCCAGTTGTACAGACATATCAAGTCAGGGAATCAGGAGTCAGAAGTCAGGAGTCAGAATGTTAAGGCGGAAGCCTTCTTCATTCTGACTTCTGACTTCTGACTCCTGACTTCATCCGAGCAAAAAGTGGAGCGTCGTCTCGCCGAGGCGCAGGCGGTCGCCGTTGGCGAGCGGTCGCGGCTGGCGGGGGCCGAGACGGACGGCCTCGTTGACGACCGTCCCGTTGACCGAGCCGAGGTCTTCGACCAGGAACGTGTCGCCCTCGCGCCAGACGCGCGCGTGGCGACGCGAAATCTTCGTCTCCGGGTCGAAGCGCGAGAGGTCGATGTCGGGGAAGATGTTCGACTGCGGGTCGGTGCGCCCGACGAGGTTCGTCTCCTTGTTGAGGAGGAACGTCGCGTCCAGCTCGGTCGTCCCCGTCACGACCAGACGGGCCGTGGCGCGCGCCGTGCGCAGCGCCGCGCTCGCCGCCGCGATGGGCTGGCGCGCGCCGCAGTGCGGGCAGAAGACATCTTCGGAAGAGATGGACTTGCCGCAGAAGCCGCAGAAGACGCGCTCGACGGCCATCGTCCGCGCCGTCTGCTCCTGCGCGCTCGCGCCGCGCACGACGCCGTAGGTGACGGCGCCCGCGCGCAGACGCTCGACGTGCTGGTGGAGCGTGTCGCGCATCTCGCCGGCCGAGCTGAAGCGGCGCTCGGGCTCGTACTCGACGGCGCGCATCAGAATCCACTCCATCTCGTTCGAGATGGCCGGGTTGATCTGCCGCGGCGTCGGGTTCTTCGCGAAGTCGAAGATGAGCAGCGGGTTGTCCTGCGGGTCCGCGCCCGTCAGCAGGTGGAACATCGTCGCCCCGAGCCCGTAGATGTCTGTCCGCGACTCGGCCTTCCCGCTGAACAGCTCCGGCGGGGCGTAACCCATCGTCCCGACGGCCGTCACGCCCTTCTCCTGCGGCGCGACCCAGCGCGCGATGCCGAAGTCGATAAGCATGACGCGCCCCGAGTTGCCGTCGATCATCAGGTTCGCGGGCTTGAGGTCGCGGTAGATGATGGGCGGGCGCTGGTTGTGCAGGTATTCGAGCACGTCGGCCGCCTGCGCGCCCCACTCGGCCACGGTCAGCTCGTCGAGCTTCCCGCCGGGCGCGTTACGCAGGCGCGCGAGGCAGTCGCCACCCGAGATGTACTTCATGACGAGGTAGAAGCGCGAGGCCGCGTCGTCGTAGAAGTAGTCGTAGATGGTCGGGATCGAAGGGTGTTCGAGCGAGGCCAAGAGCATCGACTCGCGGCGGAAGTCGGCGACGGCCTTCTCCTGCTGCGACTCGTCGAGGTGCGTCTGAATCATCTCCTTGACGGCGCGCGGGGCGTCGCCGAGATTCCTGTCCTTCGCGTAGTAGACGGCGCCCATGCCGCCGCCGCCGATGCGCTTGACGATCTCGTAGCGGCTGTAAAGGATGATGCCCGGCTCCAACTGGCTCGCCGCGCGGCGGCCCGAAGAGGAGGAGGAGCCGCCGCCCGTCCGCCCCGTGAAGGCCATCGGGCGCGAGGGCAGGTCGCCCGTGCTCCGACCTACGGCCGGTGCCGACGAAGCGCCGCCCGTGTTCTGCGGCTTGGGCTCCCACTCGGGCGCGGACTCGTCGGCGGGGGGCTGACCGCCGTTCACGGTGCCCGTCGGCGGCTCGTCCGACGTGTCGGCCGTAATCTCTACGTCATCGGCGGCGGCGAGGGTGAGTTCGGCCGAGCCCGCAGTCGAGAGACCTTTTGACTCCGAGGGATTCGACGACTCGGGGGCTTCGGACGGCTCGACCGGGGCGGAGGCGCGCGCGGCGGCGGCGGCCTGTCCGCCGCGCGAAGGCTCGATGATGGTCGGCTGAAATTGTTCGTCGCCGTAACCGGACGACTCCGGCTCGCGCGTCTCGGCCGGCTCACCCGCGCCGCCCTCCTGCGCGAGCAACGCGGACGAAGATGAAGACGCGGCTCTGCCCTCCGCGCCCGCGGCCGGCTGCAAGGCCAGACCACAGTTGCCGCAGAAGCGGTCTTCAGGGGTCACAGGGGAGCCGCAATCGAAACAGGACGACATTACTTCTCTCTAACCGCCGCCTCACCGAGCACGTGGAACTTCAAGAACGTCTTCCCGACGATGACCTCGTCGCCGTCGCGCAAGGGCTGGCGGTCGCCCGGTAGCAGCCGCCGCCCGCGGTTGACGAACGTGCCATTGGTCGAGCCCAAATCTTCGATGTAGTACTGACCCGCGCGCCGCGTGATCCGCGCGTGGCGGCGCGAGACTTTGGCCTCGGGGTCGTCGGAATCGAGGTCAACGTCCGGGAAGATGCCGCCGTCGGCGTCCCACCGGCCGATGTGCGACTCGTCCTCGCACATGGGGAACTCCTTACCGACTGAGCGCCCGCGGTGGATGACGAGCTTGGCGTGCGGCGCGGCGCCCGAGTCGCGGCGCGGATGCGAGTCTTCGTGCAGACGGGCGCGACCGGCGATTGAAGTGCCCGCCGGCGCGAAGGGCTGCGGCTTCGGCACGGCGCGCAGCTCCGATGCGGAGGCGCGGGGCGCGGCGCCCGTGTCGGAGGCGACGGCCTCTGTCCCGGGGCCGGCGTGCTCGCTCGTATGCGCGCGGCCGACGGGGCCGCCGGCGACGGCTGGCTCCAGCGCCGCCCCGCACTCGTCGCAATACTGCGAGCCCTCGATATTCTCCGTCTGGCACCTTGCGCAGGTGATCATGGCCGCGTCCTTCACGAATTTTTGGATGGCGGTGCGGGCTGGCACGCCCCTGAGATGCCCCCGAATTCCTGCTCGACGCCCGCCCGAGAGGCGGCCCGTGCGCCGGCCGTCCATTGTACCGCGAAACGCGAGACGCGCCAACAGCATCAAATGGCGGCGAATGGTAAATGGTGAATAGTGAATAGTAGTTCACAGCCGCCTCCCGACGCGCTTTCACCCGACACGTACGGCATCCGGTCTCCATTCACTATTTACCATTCACTATTGACCGATTTCCTGAAACTGTTCCACCTTTTTGCACGTAGAAGAGTTGCCGGCGGCGGGAAGGTACACAGACAGTTTGGTTTAGCGCCGTCCGCGTGCGTTTGTGCGGAGCCAGCCCGTGTCCCGACCGAAATCTTAACCCCAGTCTTTTCGAGAAGAGGAATTAAACTCCAATGGCTCTGAGCCGGAAGAAGAAAATCATTATCGCGGTCTCGGCGGTCGCCCTCCTCGGGCTCGTCGTCGTCATCAGCATCTTCGCGCGCGGCAAGGACGAGGCCGAGGTCACGGTCGTCAAGGTTGACGTGCGACCCGAGTTGAAGTCTACGGTCACGGCCTCCGGCGAAGTGCGCCCCATCCGCTTCGTCAACCTGACGAGCGAGGTTCAGGGGCGCATCACCGAGATCAGCGTCAACCCCGGCGACCACGTCACCACGGGCCAACCGCTCGTGCGCGTAGACCCGACGCAGCTCGAATCCTCCGCCGAGGCGCAGGCCGCCAGCGTGCAGGCCGCCATCTCCGACGTGCAGAACGCGCGCACGGCCATCTCGTCCGCCGAGAACGCTGTCTCGCAGCAGCAGCAGTCGCTCCTCGCCGCCGAGGCTTCGCTCGCGCAGGCGCGCCAGGCCGTCAACACCGCGCAGACGAGCGTTGACCGCGAGCAGGTCGCCCTCGAAACCGCGCGTCGTGAGCTGAAGCGCACCACCGAACTCATCGAGGCGGGCGTCGCCTCGCGCTTAGAGTTCGACACGGCGCAGGACAGGCTCAAGACCGCGCAGGTCGCCCTGAAGACCTCGCAGGCGCAGCTCGAATCGGCTAAGATCGCGGTCGAGGAATCGAAGGCGCGCGTCAACCAGCAGCGCGTGGCCGTCGCAGACGCGCAGAACGGCGTCAAGCGCGCGAGAGAGAGCGTCCAGACGAGCGAGGCGCGCGCCAACTCGCAGCAGGCCCTCCTGCGCGGCCAGTCGTCGCAGCGCAGCAAGGCCGTTACGGTCTCGCCGCTGACGGGCGTCGTCGTGGACATCCCGGCGCGCGTCGGGCAGTTCGCCGTCGCGGGACTTTCGACCACCTCGCTGATGACCATCGCCGACATGACCACGATCAACGTCGAGGTCAACGTGGACGAGACCGAGATCGCGCAGATTTCCGAGGGGCAGCCGACGAAGGTCAAGGTGGACGCCACGGGCGAGCGCGAGATCATGGGCAAGGTCGTCCAGAAGAACCCGCTCGCCGTCTCACGCTCCGACACTACGGGCGCGGGCCTCGGCAACCGCATCAACGTCCAGGAGGCGAAGGAGTTCAAGGTCATCGTCCAGCTCGACCTGAGCGGTATGCCCGACGACGTGCGCAGCTCGCTCCGGCCCGGCATGACCGCGACGGCCACCATCACGACGAACACCAAGCCGAACGTCATCGCCATCCCGCTCCAGGCCATCGTCGAGAAGTCGCCGACCCCGACGCCGACCCCGCCCGGCGGGCAGGGCGCGGCCCCGGCCCCGGCCGCCCCGACCGAGAAGCCGAAGGACATCAAGGGCGTCTTCGTCCTCGACGGCAAGAAGGTCAAGTTCGTCCCCGTCGAGACCGGCATCACGGGCGAGTCGGACATCGAGATCGTGAGCGGCCTTCAGAAAGACCAGGAGGTCATCACCGGCCCGAGCCGCGTGCTGCGGACGCTGAAGGAGGGGGATACCGTGCAGCGTCAGCAGAACAAGCCCGGCGACAAGGCGGGTGAGAAGAAATGAGCGAGGCACTTTTAGAGATGGAGAGCCCCACCACCACCGAAGAGGCGAACGGCATCGGCGCCGTCAACGCTGAAGCGCTTGAGCGCGGCGACCTGCTGGCGCACGACGGCGTGCCGGCCGCGCTCATCTCGATGCGCAACATCTGGCGCACCTACGAGATGGGCACCGAGCAGCTTCACGCGCTGCGCGGCGTCTCGTTCGACGTGCAGCGCGGCGAGTACCTCGCCATCATCGGCCCTTCGGGCTCCGGCAAATCGACGCTGATGAACCTCATCGGCTGCCTCGACACGCCGTCCCAGGGGCGCTACTGGATCAACAGCAAGCTCGTCTCCGAGATGGAGGACGACGAGCTGGCGCGCATCCGTAATCAGGAGATCGGCTTCGTCTTCCAGACGTTCAACCTCCTGGCGCGCGCCACCGCCCTGCACAACGTCGAGCTGCCGCTCATCTACGCCGGCATCTCCTCTGCCGACCGCCACGAGCGCGCCCAGAACGCGCTCCGCTCGGTCGAGCTGGGCGACCGCATGACGCACCGCCCGAACGAGCTGTCGGGCGGCCAGCGCCAGAGGGTCGCCATCGCCCGCGCGCTCGTCAACAACCCGTCGATTCTTCTGGCCGACGAGCCCACGGGCGCGCTCGACTCGAAGACGAGCGTCGAGATCATGAACCTCTTCGAGAAGCTCCACGCCGACGGGAACACGATCATCGTCGTCACGCACGAGCACGACATCGCCGAGCGGGCGCACCGCGTCATCTCTATCCGCGACGGCAACATCGAGTCGGATGAGCGCATCAAGTAGCGGGCACGAGGCGAGGCTCCAAACGCCGATGACATAACGGAGGGAGGATGAGAGTCGGCGTGGCTCTCATCCTCCTTTCGATTTTTACACGCACTCTCGCAGGCGTCCGGGTGACGGATGAGCGCACTACTCACAGAGCCGACCGAAGAACGCACGGCACCCGCGCCGCGCGACTTCAAGCCCGCGTCCGCGCTCCCACCCCGCGGCTGGCTTCCCCCAATCTTTCACAAGACGTGGGAGTCCCTGCGCATCGCGCTCGGCTCCTTGCGCGCGAATAAGCTACGGACGGCCTTGACGCTCGTCGGCGTCGTGGTCGGCGTGGCAGCCGTCATCGCCGTCGTCACCATCATCAAGGGGCTCGACCAGACGGTCGCGTCCACCTTCTCGTCGCAGGGCTCGACCGTCTTCACCATCTCGAAGCGCCCGCAGGTCATCACCTCGCGCGAGGACTTCATCAAGTTCAACCGCCGCAAGGACGTGACCGAGTCGGACGCCGAGGCCATCACGCGCCTCTGCACCGTCTGCTGGCGCTTGGGGCTTGCCGGCAACGCGCAGGCGACCGTCAAGGCCGGCGACCAGTCCTCCGAAGGCGTGCGCGTCCGCGGCCTGACCCTCTCGATGTACCCCATCGAGGACACGGACATCATCGCCGGGCGCGCGTGGACGGACGTGGAGGAGGCGGCGGGCCGGGACGTGGCCGTCGTCGGCCCGGACATCATCGACAACCTCTTCGGCGGCGCCCCGCCCGAGCAGGTCATCGGCCGACTGCTGCGCGTCGAGGGCCGCTCGTACGAGATCATCGGCGTCACCGAACGCCTGGGGAAAATCTTCGGCTTCTCGCGCGACAACTTCGTGCAGATTCCCTACCCGACTTTCAAGAAGGCGTTCGGCGCGCACGTCTCGCTCATTGTCTTCGTGCAGGTGCCCGAGGACGCGCAGCTCGCGGCGGCCGAAGACCAGGTACGCAACATCATGCGCAACCGGCGCGGCAAGACCTTTCACGACGAGGAGGACGGCTTCGCTTTGGAGACGCAGGCCGTCTTCATCGACCTCTACAAGACGGCGACGGCCAACATCTACATCGTCACCATCGGCGTGGCCGCCATCTCGCTCGTCGTCGGCGGCATCGTCGTGATGAACATCATGCTCGTCTCGGTGACCGAGCGGACGCGCGAGATCGGCGTGCGCAAGGCCGTCGGCGCCTCGCGCCGCGACGTGCTCTTGCAGTTCCTCATCGAGTCGATGGTCATTACCTCTATCGGCGGGATGATGGGCGTGGCCGCGGGCTTCCTCCTCGCCTTCGGGCTCGCCGCGGCGATGGGCTTCCCTTTGCTCTTCAGCGTCGGCTCGGCCGTCTTAGGCGTCACCGTCTCCTCGGCCGTCGGCATCGCCAGCGGACTGTGGCCCGCGTGGAAGGCGGCAAGGTTAGACCCGATTGAGGCGCTGCGTGCGGAATGAAAACTACTGAGGACTGAGGACTGAGTTTAAACCGTCCTCACTCAGTCCTCAGTACTCAGTACTTTTATGAGTTTCGACGACATCAAAGAGTCGGCGTCGATGGCCGTGGCGACGGTGCGGGCGAACAAGCTGCGCTCGGCGCTGACCATCCTCGGCGTCGGTATCGGGGTGGTGACGCTGACGTTCATGGTGTCGATCATTCAGGGTTTGAATAAGGCTTTCGCCGAGCAGATCGAATCTTTAGGCTCGAACACCATTTTCGTCTCGAAGTTCGACCCGAGTTTCGGGCGGCCGCCGAACAACGAGGAGCTGCACCGCAAGGACATCACCATCGAGGACGCCGAGGCCATCCGCGCGGAGTCTGCCGACACCATCGACTCGGTCGCACCCATCCGCCGCAAGATCGCCGCGTCCTTGCGCTACGCTGACAAGGAGACCGACACGCCCATCCTCTTCGGCGTCACGCCCGAGTACGAGTACACGCTCTCGCAGTACGTCGAGCGCGGCCGTTTCGTCACCGAGGGCGACCTTGCAGGCCGTGAGAACGTCGCCATCCTCGCGCAGGACGTGGTGCGCGCGCTCTTTCCCAACGAAGACCCTTTGGGGAAGGAGATAAAAATTGAAGGGACGCCGTTCCGCGTCATCGGCGTGATGGAGACTCTGGGGAACTTCTTCGGCCAGTCGCGCGACAACTCGGTCTTTATCCCTTTGCCGACCTTCGACAAGTACTGGCGCGACATCGAGCCGCCGCTCGTCGTCTTCTTCATCATCCTCCGCCCGCACACGCGCGCGCACGTCCCCCCGGCGATGGATGAGATTACCGACGTGCTGCGCCGCCGCCGGCAGGTTCCGGCTGCCGCGCCGAACAACTTCGGCGTCTCCTCGCAGGACTCTCTGCTCGACTTCTATAACCAGTTGACGGGCGCGACGTGGCTCGTGCTGACGGCCATCTCGTTCGTCGCGCTGATGATCGGCGGCATCGGCGTCATGAACATCATGCTCGTCTCGGTGACGGAGCGGACGAAGGAGATCGGCATCCGCAAGGCCGTGGGCGCCACGCGCGCCAACATCCTCTGGCAGTTCCTCATCGAGGCCGTCGTCCTCACGGCCCTCGGCGGCGTCAGCGGGCTCGTCGTGGGCGAGGTAGCGAGCCTTTTGATGAACGCCTACTCGCCGCTCCCGGCCTTCGTCCCTGTCTGGGCCATCCTCGTCGGCGTCGGCATCTCGGCCGGCGTCGGCATCGTCTTCGGCCTCTGGCCCGCCTGGAAGGCCGCCCGCCTCGACCCCATCGAAGCCCTGCGCTACGAGTGAAAAAGCCGTAAACCGTAACCGTAACCGTTGACGGGTTGAGGCCGTCTTTCACTTGTCACGGCTTACGGTTTACGGTTTACGCTGACAGGCGTAAACTTTTCTCCAAACGACAGGATTTTGGGCGCCGGTGACGAACGCGGAGGTTGCTGTGTGCAACCAAAGCGATGGCCTGACCGTAATAGACGCGAACCATGAAATTCATCGAGACATTGAAGCTGGCCGTCGCCGCCATCTGGGCGCACAAGCTGCGCTCAGCCCTGACGCTCCTCGGCATGATTATCGGCGTGGCGGCCGTCGTCGTCGTCGTCTCGCTCATCCAGGGCTTCAACGCCTACATCGACGAGAAGATCGCCAACATCGGCGCCAAGTCCTACACCATCGGCCGCTTCAGCATGGACGACTTCAAGGACACAGACTCCATCGCGGCCGCGCAGCGGCGCAACAAGGAGTTGACCCTCGAAGACTACGAGTTCCTGAAGACGCGCCTGACCCTCTCCGACAAGTTCGCCGCCGGCGCCCGCCCGCAGCGCGCGCAGATCAAGCGCGGCAACGAAATCCTTCAGGAGGTGGCGGTGGACGGCAAGGAGCCGCTGCTGGGCGAGATCGAGAAGGTGGACGTAGCCGACGGCCGCTACTTCACCGACATCGAGAACCGGGAGGCCGCGCGCGTCGCCTTCATCGGCTCGGACGTGGCCGAGAAACTCTTCCCCGGGGCCGACCCCGTCGGCGGCGAAATCTTTATCAACGCCCTGCCCTACCGCGTCGTCGGCGTCCGCACGGCGAAGGGCACGGTCTTCGGGATGCCGCAGGACACCTTCGTCACGCTGCCGCTGATGACCTACCGGCGCAACTTCGGCGCGCTCATCAACTGGCGCTCGCTCTACATGCAGGGCACGGCGAAGGACGATAAGCAGTTTCAGGACGCGGTGGACGAGGCGCGCGGGTGGATGCGCATCCGGCGCGGGTTGGAGAAGGGCGAGAAGGACAACTTCGGCATCTTTACGCCCGACTCAATCACGGGGCTGCGCGACCGGCTCTTCGGCACCATCTTCATCGTCGCCATCGCCGTCCCGGCCATCGCGCTCGTCGTCGGCGGCATAGTCGTGATGAACATCATGCTCGTCTCGGTGACCGAGCGGACGAAGGAGATCGGCATCCGCAAGGCTTTGGGCGCGCGCCGCGCCGACATCCTGAAGCAGTTCCTCGTCGAGGCCGTCACGCTCTCGGCCATCGGCGGCGCGACCGGCGTCACCATCGCCTGGATGCTCGGCCGCATCGTCTCGGCCATACTTATCCCGACGTACCTTTCGGCGTGGGCGGTCTTCATCGCCGTCGCCGTCTCCGGCGCGGTCGGGGTCGCCGCCGGCATCTTCCCGGCGTGGAAGGCCGCGCGCCTCGACCCCATTGAGGCGCTGAGGGCCGACTAAATGAGCATCTTACGAAGTGACATCTTAGAAAACCTCTGGATGGCCTTGCAGACCCTGCGGGCCAACAAGCTGCGCTCTTTCCTGACGGTCATCGGCGTGATGATCGGCGTCATCACCGTCATGCTCATCGCGTCCATCATCAGCGGCATCGACGAGCAGGTGAAGAAGGAGATCGAGTCGTTCGGCACGCGCTCCATCTTCATCGCAAAGTTCGACCCGGGCATCCGCGTCGGGCGCCTCTCGCGCGAGGAGCGGATGCGCAAGGACCTGACCTACGACGACGCCCTCGCCGTCTCGCAGCTCCCCTCGGTCGAGCTGGGCGTTCCCTTCCTCGACATCACCAACAACTTCTTCGGCCGCAAGATCAAGGTCTCGACCGAGGGCAAGACTTCGGAGGCGGTGCGACTCGAAGGGACTCTGCCCGATTACATCCGCGCCGGGACGGACGTGGTCTCGGAGGGGCGCTTCTTCTCGCAGTACGAGAACGACACGAACCAGCGCGTCTGCGTCGTCCGCAGCCGCGTCGCCGAGGACTTCTTCCCCAACATGTCGGCCGTCGGCCAAAGCATCGACATCGGCGGGCAGGACTTCAAGGTCATCGGCATCATTCAGCAGCGCGAGCAACTCTTCGGCGGCTCGGGCAGCGACGACATCAACAACGGCATCTACGTCCCCTTCAACGTAGCGAAGAAGCTGAAGCCGAACGCCGACGACATCTACATCTTCGCCGTCGCCAAGGTTGGCGAAATCGACAAGGCGAAAGACCAGATCACTGACCTTTTGCGCGTGCGGCGGCAGGTGCCCTTCGGTAAGCCGAACAACTTCGGGATGGCGACGGCCGACTCCATCATCGACCAGTTCCGCGCCATCACGGGCGGCGTCGCCATCGCGATGGTCGCCATCTCGTCGGTGGGCCTGATGGTGGGCGGCATCGGCGTGATGAACATCATGCTGGTCTCGGTGACGGAGCGGACGCGCGAGATCGGCATCCGCAAGGCGCTCGGCGCGCGCCGCGCCGACATCCTCTGGCAGTTCCTCATCGAGGCGGCGACGCTGACCGGCTTCGGCGGTCTCATCGGCCTGACCATCGGCTGGCTGCTGACGCTGCTGGTGAGGCTGCTGCTGCCCTCCTACGTCCCGCTCTGGGCGCCCATCATGGGCTTCGTCGCCTCGGTCGGCATCGGCCTCGTCTTCGGCCTCTGGCCCGCGTGGAAGGCCGCCCGCCTCGACCCCATCGAGGCGCTGCGCTACGAATAAGTCGTAGTAGATGGTGGATAGTAAAGAGTGAATGGTGGCGAGAAGGATTGCTTCCCTCTCGCCACCATTCACTCTTTACTATCCACCATCTACTACGAAATGAAGCTGCCGAACAGCGCGCTGGAGGCGATGCGGAGGAGGAGGACGATGCCGAAGAAGATGAGAGCTATCGTCCAGGCGGAGCCTTTGCTCAAGCGGTCGCTCGTGTGGCGCAGGCCGGTGGCCGTCAGCCAGAGCTGGTAGAAGGCGAGCACGCCGAAGCTGGCCAGGACGGAGAAGAGGACGGGACTGTCGGCCGGCCTGACCAGCGCGCCGAGGTTGTCCGTCACCAGCGTCTCCTGCCCGAGCAGCGGGTGGATGTCGTCCGGGTCTTTGATGTAGAGCAGGACGAGGCTCAGGACTCTCCCGATGATGATCGGGGGCAGCGCCGCCCAGACCACCGCCGACAGCGCCTGCCAGAAGCCCAGCCGCCCGCCGAAGAGCAGCACGAACAGCATGTAGAGCCCGGCGATGAGACACATCACGACGAACATCCCGACAAAGGTGGAGACGGCGTTGCCGGCGATCTTCGCCGGCGACTTGGCGTCGGCAATCTGCTGCGCCTTCATCGGCGCGAGTTGCTCGGCCGGTATCCAGCCCTTCTCGGCGACCTTGTCGAGCGTGAAGCTGACGATGCGCTCCGGCGTCAGGCGCTGCGTGAAGGCGGTCACGTAGACGAAGCTCAGCAGCGCGGCGATGAGGAGCGCGCCGAACCAGCTCGGGTGCGCGCGCAGGTTGCGGAAGACGGCCGACGGCTCGAAGAAGATGTTCCCGAGCTTCTGGAAGAAGGGCATCGGCGCGGGCGCGTCCTCGACCGCCCGCGCGCGCGGGATGAAGCTCAGCCCGAAGAGCGCGAGGCCGAGGAAGCACAGCGCCGCCCCCGTGCCGTAGCCCACCCCGACCTTCAGGACGGCGGCGACGACCAGCAGCAACCCGACGCCGAAGACGACGGCGGGGACAACGAACCGTTTTGTGTTACTTGTCACGGGGAGAGCCCTCACTTCAACACGGGATAGGAGACCACGCGGCGCATTCTAACCCCTCACGCGCGCCACCGTAAGTGATTTCTGTTACGCGCCCGCCTCCCCCAAGGTTTCAACCCCCAACTGTTCACGCGCCCCACACTTTCTGCCATAATTCCCCCGACTGATCCGGAACGCTCCGAGCCGCTTGAACGGGCTGCCGCCAAAGCCCACATAGAAGAATGAAACCCGGAAGTCGAAGAAGAAAGGCGGACAGCAATGACCAGAGAAGAGATGGAACGGACAATGGCATTCATCCTCGAACAGCAGGCACAGCTGACGGCCACAGTAGGCCGGCTCTCTGAGAAAATTGACCGCAATGCCGACAGCGCCGCGGCGCTCCTCGCCATCGCCGAGATTCACGACCGCGAAATTAAAGAAACAGACGAGCGCCTCAACGCCCTCATCGACACCGTCGAGCGGCACATCAGCGAAGGCCGGAACGGGAAAGCATAAGCGTAAGCAAGTTTAAAGAGTTGGCGAGGAGGGCGGAGTGCAAACTCTGCTCTTTTTGTTCTGTGGTGAATTCCTGCCCGCCGCGTTCGGTGGTCATCGGCCGAATGCATTCCGTGTGGGTCTACTGGCTTTTGGTCTCGGCCTCGAACCAGCCGGGGACGCGGATGCAGGCGACGGTGTGGTGGGGGGAGACTTCGCGGAGGTCTGGGTCGATGCGGGCGCAGTCGGGGATGGCTTCGGGGCAGCGGGTGTGGAAGCGGCAGCCGGAGGGCGGGTTGATGGGCGTGGGCACGTCGCCCTTCAACACAATCCGGTCGCGCTTGCGCGTGGGGTCGGGGACGGGGATGGCTGAGAGCAGTGCGCGCGTATATGGGTGGAGCGGGTTGGCGTACAGCTCTTCGGCCGAGGCCACCTCGACGATGCGGCCGAGGTACATGACGGCCACGCGGTCGGAGATGTGCTCGACCACGGCGAGTCCGTGCGAGATGAAGAGGTAGGTGAGATTGAACTCGCCTTGCAGGTCTTCCAGGAGGTTGACGACCTGCGCCTGCACGCTCACGTCGAGCGCCGAGACCGGCTCGTCGGCCACGACGAGTTTCGGGTTCAAGGCGAGCGCCCGCGCGATGCCGATGCGCTGGCGCTGCCCGCCGGAGAACTCGTGCGGGTAGCGGTTCATGTAGTCGGGGTCTAAGCCGACTTTGCGCAGCAGCTCAGCCACGCGCTCACGTCTTTCACTCTTGTCGCCGATGCCGTGGATGACCAGCGGCTCCGAGACGATGTCGCGCACGCGCATGCGCGGGTTGAGCGACGCGTAAGGGTCTTGAAAGATGATCTGCATCTCGCGGCGCAGGCGTCGCAGCTCTTGGCCCGACGTGGCGAGCACGTTACGCCCACCGAACTCGACCTCGCCGCGCGTCGGCTCGATGAGCCGCAGCAGGCAGCGCCCCACGGTAGACTTGCCGCAGCCCGACTCGCCCACCAGCCCCAACGTCTCGCCGCGATAGATGTCGAACGTCACGCCGTCCACCGCGCGCACCACGTCGTCGCTCCCCTCGATGGAGAAGTGTTTGAAGAGGCCGCGCACGCGTACAAGCTCTTCGTGCGCGCCGTCTTCCGCGTGCGCGGCCGCGGCCTCCGCTTGCGGGACGGTCTCGCCGCGCTCGTTAGTCCTCGCTTCCACGCGCGCCCCCTTCTGCCATGCGTTTGATCTGTGTGTCGGCCACGACCGCCGCCGTCAGGTCGTAGAGCACGCAGCGCACAGAGACGCCGCCCTCCAACTGATAGAGAGGCAGGTCGCCCTCCGTGCAGCGCGGCATACGGTGTGGGCAGCGCGGCGCGAAGTGACAGCCCTCGGGCAGGTTCGTCGGCTTCGGCACCGTGCCCTCGATGGTCGAGAGGCGGCCCGCCCTTTTGACGCCCGCCTCGGTCAGCTTCGGCACCGAGCGCAGCAGGCCCTCGGTGTAAGGGTGCTTAGGGCGCGCGAATAGCTCTTCGACCGGTGACTGCTCGACGATGCGGCCCGTGTACATGACGGCGACGCGGTCTGCGACTTCGGCGACGACGCCGAGGTCGTGCGTAATGAGGAGCACGGCGAGATTGCGCGTCCGTCTTAGCCCGTCGATCAGCTCAAGAATCTGCGCCTGAATGGTCACGTCGAGCGCGGTCGTCGGCTCGTCGGCGATGAGCAGGCGCGGGTCGCACGCGAGCGCCATCGCGATCATCACGCGCTGGCGCATCCCGCCCGAGAGTTGATGTGGGTAGTCGTCTGCGCGTCGGCCGGGGTCGGGTATCGACACCTCGCGCATCGCCTCGACCGCCGCCTCGCGCGCCTGCTTACGGTTCAGCTTACGATGGAGCCTGAGCGCCTCGGCGATCTGCTCGCCGACCGTGTAGACGGGGTTGAGCGAGGTCATCGGGTCCTGAAAGATCATCGCGATGTCGTCGCCGCGAATCTCGCGCAGACGCTCCTCCGACGCTGCCAGAAGGTTCTCGCCCGCGAAGAGAATCTCCCCGCCCACGATTCTCCCCGGCGCCGAGACGAGCCTCATCACGGAGAGCGCCGTGATCGACTTGCCGCACCCAGACTCGCCGACGAGGCCCAGCAGTTCGCCCTCCTCCACATGAAAGCTCACGCCGTCCACCGCGCGCACGAGTCCGGCGCGCGTCGGGAACTGCGTCCGCAAATCTTTGACTTCGAGCAGGTGCGTCACTGACGTTAAGAGTAAACGACGAACGCCGCCGCTGCCAAGACAGGCACGCTCGCGTGGGACGGTTAAGGCCCGCTCCGCGTCGGCGCGCGTCGAAGGCTCAGGTCTCTGCGGCGCCCGCGGCTGCCGCCTCCGACGCGGGACGCGGGTCGGCGCTCGGGCGTGCGCGGCCCCTCCGGGCGGAGGCGTGCGTGGCCAGCAGCACCGCGGAGACGCACGCGGCCAGTACGGTCCACCAGAGGTATCTGAACTCCGAGGAGGGCGTGTAGAAGAAGTAGCCCAGCCCGTAGAGCAGCCCGCTCGAAGAGAGCACGAAGGCCGCGCGCGCCTCCTCGCTGGAGACCCCGAGCCGCAAAGAGACGTACGCGGCCGCCGCGCAGACCATGAGCCAGATGAAGCCGCGGAAGAACGGCGTGTTGCTGAAGAGAAAGAAGTAGGACGTGAGAGCGCGCGTGAGCGCGTTGAGGGGGCGGCGGAACTGCGGCGGGTTGTTCTTCCCCGTTGCCGGCAGGAAGGAGTGGACCACGGCCGTCCGCCCGATGCCCGTCAGGCAGGCGAAGACGCGTGCGCGGTGCCGGAGGTATGCGGCCGGATTCTCGCGGACGGCGCGCAGCCAGGCGTCGCGTAGCGAGGCGACCTCAACCGCGTCGCGCGAAATCTGCATCGGCGCGGAGTGGCCGTAGATGAGCGTGTTGACGCCACACGGCTCGAACCTCCCGGCGGCAGCCGCGGGCGAGAATGTCTCCTGGCGCGAGAGGTATTCGGGGTAATACGGCCGCCCGGTCACGGCTGAGATGGCCGTGAGGTCGAAGAGGAAGATCTGCTGGTGAGGGTAGACCGTATTGCCCTTGACGAGCAACCTGGTGGTGACGCTCACGGCCGCCGTCAGCAACGCGAAGTAGACGAGGCCCACCGCCACGGCCAAGACCCGGCGGCGGCCCGGCCCCCGCGGCGCCGGCAGCACCCGGCACGCAATGACCCCGCTCCAGAGCGCCAGAGGCAGGACGGCCGGCGCCGCGTTGAGCCGCACGCCGTAGCCGTAGAACAGCAGCGGGACGGAGGCGAGCAGCAGCGCGCCGGAGAACTTCGCCCCACGCCCCTCCTTTCTGGCGGCGGCGTAGACGAGCGCCGAGGCGAGCAGCAGCGACGCGCCGAGCCCCACGTCCTTCCAGATCGTCGGCAGCGTGGCCCACACCTGCGGCAGCAGTCCGAAGCCGGCGAAGGCGAGACTCGCGAGTGGCGCCCGCGCCCGCGTCGCGCGCCAGAACATGGTCGCACCGCCCCAGAAGAGCAGGTTATGAAGAAGGAGCATCAGCCCCGGGCCTTCGACGACGCGGTCGAGCAAGCCCCACACCGCCGACATCAAGGGCGGGTGCACGTCGTAGAACCACCACCGATGCCCTTGGTCCCACTGGTCGAACGAGTCGTCCGACATCAGCCCCGGGTAGAACGCCGCCACAGTCAGCGCGAACCCCGCCGCGCACAGCACGTACCCGCCCCACCCCGTGAGCAGCCGCCAAGCTTTACCGGAAAGGCTCATAACCCTCTCGCTCTGCCCTCACACCGTTACTGCCTCGCGGTACTCGCCCCAGACGCGGCGGAGGCGGTGGGAGATTTCGCCGACGGTGGCGAGCGATTCGACGCACGAGAGGATGCGCGGGAGAAGGTTGTCGGCGGAGCGTGCGGCGTCTTCGAGGAGGGTGAGCGCGACCTCCGTCTGCTCTGCGTCGCGGCGTGAGCGGAGGGCGCGGAGGCGCTCGACCTGTGCGCGCTCGACCGAGGGGTCGATGCGCATGGTCGGGACGTGCGTCTCGTCTTCCGAGCGGAAGCGGTTGACGCCGACGACGATGGCGTCCTCGGACTCGACGGCGCGTTGATAGAGGTAGGCGGCCTCCTGTATCTCGCGCTGGACGTAGCCAAGCTCGATGGCGTGGAGCATCCCGCCCATCGCATCTATCTTCTGGATGTAGTCGAGCGCGAGCCGCTCAACTTCGTTCGTCAGATGCTCGACCGCGTAGGAGCCCGCGAGCGGGTCTACGCTGTCGGCCACGCCCGACTCGTGCGCGACGACCTGCTGCGTGCGCAGCGCCAAACGCGCCGCCGCCTCGGTCGGGAGCGAGAGCGCCTCGTCCATCGCGTTGGTGTGTAGACTTTGCGTGCCGCCGAGCACGGCGGCGAGCGCCTGCACGGTCGTGCGGACGACGTTGACCTCGGGCTGCTGCGCGGTGAGGGTCGAGCCGGCCGTCTGCGTGTGGAACCTGAGCATCTGCGAGCGCGGGTCGCGCGCGTGGAAACGTTCGCGCATCAGTCGCGCCCAGAGCCGGCGCGCGGCGCGGAACTTCGCCACCTCTTCGAGCAGGTTGTTATGCGCGTTGAAGAAGAAGGAGAGGCGCGGGGCGAACTCGTCAACCTTGAGGCCCGCCGCGACCGCCGCCTCGACGTACGCGATGGCGTCGGCGAGCGTAAACGCCACCTCCTGCACGGCCGTCGAGCCGGCCTCGCGAATGTGGTAGCCGGAGATCGAAATCGTGTTCCAGTTGGGCACCTCGGCGGCGCAGTAGGCGAAGGTGTCGGTGACGAGTCTTAAAGAAGGCGCGGGCGGGTAGATGTATGTGCCGCGCGCGATGTACTCCTTGAGGATGTCGTTCTGGATGGTGCCCTGTAGTTTGTCGGGGGCGACGCCCTGTTTTTTCCCGACGGCGATGTAGAGGCAGAGGAGGACGGCGGCCGTCGCGTTAATCGTCATCGAGGTCGAGACGGAGTCCAGAGGGATGCCGTCAAAGAGCCGCTCCATGTCTTCGAGTGAGTCGATGGCGACGCCGACCTTGCCGACCTCGCCCGCGGCGAGCGGGTCGTCCGAATCCAGCCCGATCTGCGTCGGCAAATCGAAGGCGACCGAGAGGCCGGTCGTCCCCTGCGAGAGCAGAAACTTATAGCGCGCGTTCGACTCCTCGGCCGTCGCGTAGCCGGCGTACTGGCGCATCGTCCAGAGACGGCCGCGGTACATGTTGCGGCGCACTCCGCGCGTGTATGGGAAGTCGCCGGGGTCGCCGAGGTCTCGGTCGTAGTCGAGCGGCTCGGTGTTCGACGGGCTGAAGTCGGTCGGGAGCGGGATACCCGAGGAGGTCTCGAAGTGCTCTCGCCGCTCGCGCGCGGCGGCCTTCGCCGCATCCGTCTTCGTACTCATAAAGTCTCTTTTCTGACTCAGGCGGAAGATTTATCCGAAGCCTAGCACAGGCGCCCGGGGGCGGCAACGAACTGTTTCTGTCCACCCCGTTTAACGCCGGGTGTGCGCTAATGCTTCGCCAACTTGAACGGGCCGCAGGGTACAACTGAGAGCCGTGGCAGCGCGTCTGATGACTGTTGCAATGAACGCGCAATGCGGGTGCAACGGGCGAGCAAGGTTTCCGGGTACGGACAAGGGGTTCGGGCACTCCGGCGTCAAACAATCTTCCTAACAATTAAGGGATTTTTGCCGATGAGAAAGACGCTTTTTTCTGTTCTCCCGCTACTCGTGTTTCTGGGGCCGAGTTACGCCGGGCTGTCCTCCTTCCTCGGGTTCTTCGCCGGCCCTTCGGCGACCCGCGTCGAGGCGAACCACCTCCGCAAGCCCTCTGCGAGCCCCGCGACCCTGCGCCTGCGCGGGCGCATCAACGAGGCGAAGCGCGAACTGAAGAAGCTCCCCGCCGATTCGCTCGATGAAGTGACGCTCGCCGTCGCCGCTCCCTCGGGCGACGTGCAGACGTTGCGCGCCTCGAAGGAAGAATTTTTGACGAAGGGCGGCGAGTTCACCGCCGTCTCCTCCGACGGCGAGCCGCTGAAGGTCTCGGTCGTCCGCCCGAACTACGTCAACACGGCCGTGCGTGTCCGTGACGCAAAGGGCCGCGAGCTTCAGCCGCTCGTCGTGCGCTACCCCGTAGAGAAGGGCGGGAAGCTGAAAGAGGTCGCCTACTACACCTCTGCGCACCCCGCGGTCGAGGGTCAGGAGGTCGTGCGCGCCGGCGGCGAGTACGTCCGTGAGCGCCTCGACGAGGCCGCGCGCAAGCTCGCCAAACTCGGCGAGCCCATCGACCCGGCGCTCATCGACGTGGCCGAGCGCCTCTGTCACGTCGAGCACACCGACCACAAGCGCTTTCTCTCCGAGGACTCGGCCGCGCTCTTCGACGAGATACGGATGCTCTACGCCCTGAACGCGGGCGACACGTACCGCTACTCGGTCAGCTCGGCGGGCGCGGGCGGGATGGTGCAGATGATTCCGCCGACCTACCAGGGCATCCGCGAGCAGCACCCGAAGGTCGCTCTCAAGGCCGACTTCGTCGAAGGCATGCGCGACCACGCGAACGCGACGCAGGCGATGCTGCTCTACATGCAGGACACTTGGGATTACCTGAAGAAGCAGGAGGAGGTCGCGGCGGCGCTCGAAGGGGGCCTGGCGACGCAGGAGGAACTGCTCGCGGCCGGCTACAACTCGAACCCGATGCGGCTCCCGAAGTATCTCGCGCAGGGCGGCTCGGCCTGGCGCGTGCTCATCCCCGAGGAGACGAAGATGTATCTCCGCATCTACGCCGCGGTCGAGGCCAACGTGGACTTCGACGGCCGCTCCTAAAGCGGTTTTCGACAAACTCTCGCACAGGCGGCGGGCGCGCGCGGTTGACCTGCGCGCGCCCGCCGCGTAGCATCTCCAGTCAGAGAGTTATCCCCTAAAATTCGTTCGACGCGAGAAGCATTTGGAAATCAACGACGAGGCGAAGGAGATTGTGCAGGAGCTGGGCGCGGCCATCAACTCCGCGGTCGAGAACTCTTCGGAGGTGGCCGCCGCCATCGAGCGTCTGCGCGAGGCCGGCTACGAGATGGAGCTGACGCTCCGGCTGGAGATCGGCCTGCGCGAGTACGAGGCCGAGCCCGACGAGGAAGGCGAAGACTCGGCCCGACTCGAACTCACCGACGAAGACCGTCGCACGCTCCGCAGCATGAAGATACGCTTCGACGATGCCGAATGAGGCGCGCGCCGCGGACGTGAAAAAGAAGCAGGGTGAGACGCCGTCGAAGCGTCTCACCCTTTCTCTTTGTCCGCGCAGGTTAATCCGGCGCGCGGCGCTCCCGCTTTGCCTCAAAGGGGCGCGTGTGCTAACCTTTCGCCTTAAATTTACTGAGATTTTCTCGCCTTATAGCTTTGCCGAAGAGGAGCATTAACTAAAGGTATGTCCACACACTCAAGCAGCAACGGCGCCGGCCAGACGGGCCGGGTCGTGCAGATCATCGGCCCCGTCCTCGACGTGGAGTTCGGCGACGGCTATCTGCCGCCCATCTACACGGCGCTGCGCGTCACCTCCGCAGGGTTCGACGTGCCCGACCCCATCGACATCATCTGCGAGGTCGAGCAGCACTTAGGCGAGGGGCGCGTCCGCACCGTCTCGATGCAGCCGACCGAGGGCGTGGTGCGCGGCATGATCGCCACCGACACCGGCGGCGGCATCACCGTCCCCGTCGGGGAGACAACTCTGGGCCGCGTCCTCAACGTCATCGGCCAGCCCGTGGACAACCTCGGGCCGGTCAACTCCGAGGAGCGCTACCCCATCCACCGCCACGCGCCCACGCTCGATGAGCAGTCCACCGAGATGGAGATGTTCGAGACCGGCATCAAGGTCGTCGATCTCATCCAGCCCTTCCTCCGCGGCGGCAAGATCGGCCTCTTCGGCGGCGCGGGCGTCGGCAAGACCGTGCTCATCATGGAGCTGATTAACAACGTCGCCATGAAGCACTCGGGCTTCTCGGTCTTCGCGGGCGTCGGCGAGCGCACGCGCGAGGGCAACGACCTTTTGCGCGAGATGGTCGAGTCGCAGGTCATCCAGTACGGCGAGGAGTTCAACAAGCACTTCGAGGAGACGGGCGAGTTCGACATGACGAAGGTGGACATGGAGACCATCGGCCAGTCGAAGGTCGCGCTCGTCTACGGGCAGATGACCGAGCCGCCGGGCGCGCGCCTGCGCGTCGCGCTCTCGGGCCTCACGGTTGCCGAGTACTTCCGCGATCAGGGTCTCGACGTGCTGCTCTTCGTGGACAACATCTTCCGCTTCACGCAGGCGGGCTCTGAGGTGTCGGCACTCCTCGGGCGTATGCCCTCGGCCGTCGGCTACCAGCCGAACCTCGCCACTGAGATGGGCGAGTTGCAGGAACGCATCACCTCGACGCGCACCGGCTCGATCACCTCGATTCAGGCGGTCTACGTCCCCGCGGACGACTACACAGACCCCGCGCCCGCGACGACCTTCGCGCACCTCGACGCCGTCACCGCGCTCTCGCGCCAGATCGTCGAGCTGGGCATCTACCCGGCGGTCGATCCGCTCACGTCCTCGTCGCGCATCCTCGACCCGCGCATCGTCGGCGAAGAGCACTACCGCACGGCGCAGGCGGTCAAGCAGATTCTCCAGCGCTACAAAGACCTGCAAGACATCATCGCCATCCTCGGCCTCGACGAGCTTTCCGACGATGACAAGCTGGTCGTCAGCCGCGCGCGCAAGGTGCAGCGATTCTTCTCGCAGCCCTTCTTCGTCGCGCAGCAGTTCACCGGCATGGAGGGCAAGTACGTCCCCGTCGCCGACACCGTCAAGAGCTTCCAGGAGATCATCGACGGCAAGCACGACGACCTCCCCGAGCAGGCTTTCTACATGGTCGGCACCATCGAAGAGGCGCGCGAGAAGGCCGCCCGCATGGCCGCCGGAGCTTAACGCTGAATGGAAGGATTGGTTCAGCGGTTCATTGAATCAATGAACCGCTGAACCAATCCCTAAGTTCGTCGTTCAGAGTTCCTACTTCATACTTTTAATCATGGCCCTTCAACTAGACGTTATCACGCCGGAGCGGCGCCTGCTGTCGGAGCAGGCGGACTCGGTGACCGTGCCCGGCCTCGGCGGCGAGCTGGGGATTCTGCCCGGCCACACGCCGCTCATCTCGGCGCTCCAGACGGGTGTGCTCTCCTACACGCAAGGGCCGACGACGCGCCGGCTCCTCGTCTCGGGCGGCTTCGTCGAGGTCAACAACGACCGCGTCTCCGTCCTCGCAGACCTCGCAGAGTTTCCCGAAGAGGTGGACGCCGCACGCGCGCGCGCCGAGCGCGAAGAGGCCGAGCGCCTCCTCGGCGGCTTCTCGGGTACGCCCGAAGAACTCGCCGACGTTCGCGCACGCCTCGACCGCGCCAGCACGCGCCTCCAACTCACCACGGGCGACTCGGCGCGCTAAAAATCTCGACAGCCAAACCGGGCGCGTCCGACCTTTTAACGGTCGGACGCGCCCACCTCTTTTGAATCGAACAGCCGAAAATTTCTTATCCTTTTAGCGTTTCATGCTTGAAACATTTGCCCGCTCGTGGCATAATGGCGACCTCAAACGTTGACCGCGGACGGGACAGGCAAGGGGGTTTTTAACGGATGTCACAGGCGGCGCCGGAGGCGCTTAAAAACGTTGTCGAGATGCCGCGCGAGGTCTCGGGCGCGGCCACGCAGGACGACCAGTTGGTCGAGTCTTCCCTGCGCCCGCGCAGCCTCGAAGAGTACGTCGGGCAGCCGAAGATCACGACCAACCTCAAGATATTCCTCCGCGCGGCGAAGGCGCGGCGCGAGGCGCTCGACCACGTCCTCTTCTTCGGCCCGCCGGGTCTGGGCAAGACGACGCTCTCGCAGATCATCGCATCGGAGATGGACGCCCCGCTCAAGTCGGTGAGCGCGCCCGCCATCGAGCGCGGCGGCGACCTCGCGGCGGTGCTCACGAACCTGCAAGAGGGCGAAGTCCTCTTCATCGACGAGATACACCGCCTCAAGCCTCAGATCGAAGAGGTCTTGTATCCGGCGATGGAGGACTACCAGCTCGACATCATGATCGGGCAGGGCACGGCTGCGCGCTCGATTAAGTTAGACCTGCCGAAGTTCACGCTCGTCGGCGCGACGACGCGCGCGGGGCTCATCACGGCTCCTTTGCGCGGACGCTTCGGCATCGTCTTCCACTTGGACTTCTACTCGCAGAAGGATTTGGAGATCATCGTCCACCGCTCGGCGGAAATTCTCGGCGTGGAGATGGAGGCGTCGGGCGCGAGTGAGATTGCGCGGCGCGCGCGCGGGACACCGCGCATCGCGAACAGGTTGCTGCGGCGCGTGCGCGACTACGCCGAGGTCGAGTACGACGGGCGGGTGACGCGCGAGGTGGCGCGGCGCGCGCTGGATGAGATGGAGGTCGATAAGTTCGGGCTGGACGAGATCGACCGGAAGGTCTTGACGACCATCATCGAGAAGTTCGACGGCGGCCCCGTCGGCGTCGGCACCATCTCGGCCTCCATCAGCGAGGAGCGCGAGTCGATTGAGGAGATCATCGAGCCGTATCTCATCCAGATCGGCTTCCTCAACCGTACACCGCGCGGGCGCGTCTGCACCCCTGCCGCCTACAGGCACATGGGGTTCACGCCGCCGAAGAAGAAGGATTGAGTTTCGGCCTTTAACGAGGTCGAAAGTAGCCGGGCGGGCGCGCGTTGCAGGATCGGGAGCCTCTGACGCCGCCCGCCCCGGTGTATCTGTTACTGGGGTTTCGCCATCGGCAGGGTGGTGTCACGCTTGATGTCGAGGGTGACGTGGACGAGGTGCTTGTCGTGGTCGGGCCGGGCCTGGCTGACGACCTTGAGCGCGGGCAGAGGGTTGCCGGAGCGAGCGGCGTCGCGCTGGAACTCGGTCACGCTCTTCCTGACGAACTCCTCGATGTAGCCCTCGTCGTAGACCTCCTTGTGCAGCAGACGCCAGCGGCCGCGCAGGTTGTTCGTCGCCACCTCGTCGAGCAGCCCCGTGATGTAGAGGTCGCCCATGTGGTACTGCGGCCCCTCTGTGACGCGGAAGCGGTACGCGACGCTGCGCGCCGTGTCGTCGAATTCCGTCTCGGCGCGGACGCGCGCGGCGATGTAGCCCTTGCGGCCGAAAGCCTTGCGCACGTTTGCGAGCCCCTTCGCGATCTTGACGGCGTTGGCGACCTCGCGGTTCTTCATCCCCAGCGCGGCGTCCAACTCCTGCGCGGTCAACCCCTCGGCTCCCTCCCAAGTGGCCTTGTCCCAGACGTAGATTGAGCCCTCGTCCACGGTCATCGAGACCGTCAGGCCCTTGCACTCGGGGCTCATCTCGGGCACGACCTTCGGCGGGCTGAAGGAGGCGCGCAGGTAGCCGCGCTCGTAGTAGAGCGGCAGCAGGTTGCTCTCGACGAAGCCGCCCACGTAGGCGCGCGAGTAGTCGTTGTCGAAGATGCCGCCCGACTTCGTCACCAACTGCTCTGCGGACACGGCGCGCGCGCCCGCGTACGTGATCTTGCAGACGTGCAGCCCCGGCCCCTTCACGCTGAAGAGGTGTTCGACCTTCTTAGTCAGAGGGTCTTCCGAGAGGTCATACTGGACTGTGCCCTCGATCTTGCGCTCGGCGAGCAGCTCGGTGAGTGCCTGCTTTATCTGCTCGGTGATGCCGCCGGACTCGGGCGCGGTGCCGTCGAAGACCGGGAGCTTGCGGCGGACGGCCGCGTTCAGCTCATCGTCGGTGAACCAGACGAAGTTGTCGAACGCGACGGGCATCGTCCACTTCCGCTCGACGACTTCGAAGGTGAGGAGCGCCTTGTCGGTCGTCCCCTTAATCTTATAGCTGAGATTGGTGAAGAGGCCGGACTCCAGCAAGCGGTTGGCGGCCGCCTCCACGTCGTCGATGCTGACGGTCTGGCCGACCGCGAGGGCGCTCTTCTCAAGCGCCTCTGGCTCCTTGACGCGTTCGAGCCCCTTGAACTCTATCTTGTCGAGCTTGAGCGACTGCTGGGGCTGTTGCGCGCGCGCGGCCGGCGCGAGCACGAGGAGGCACGCGGCGAAGAGCGCGACGGTCAACTTCACACGATGAGGCACAGACAGGGGCACGAGGTTTCTCCGTTTGCCGTTCGGGTTTATCGCTGGGGAGCGCGAGTATTTTAACAGCCCCGCGCGGCAGACCGAAATGAGGGATTAACCACAGAGAGACAGAGGCACAGCTAAGGGTTTTAGCTGTGCCTCTGTCTCTCTGTGGTTAATTACCTTTAAGACTTCGCTTCCCTGATGCGCGCGCGCATCTCGCGGACGGCGTCGGCGAGACCGTGGAGGACGGCGCGGGAGACGACGTTGTGGCCGATGTTGAACTCGGTGATCTCGGGGATGGCGGCGACCTCTCCGACGTTGCGGTAGGTGAGGCCGTGGCCGGCGGCGACGTGCAGGCCGTACTGCGCGGCGAGCAGGGCCGCCTCGCGCAGGCGCTGCAACTCGGCCGCGGCGCGCGCGCGCCCCTCGGAGTGGACGGCGCGTGCGCCGAGCGTGGACTCGGCGTAGACGGCCGTGCAGAGTTCGACCTGCTGCGCGCCGGCCCTGTGCGCGGCCTCGATCTGGCGCGCGTCGGGGTCGATGAAGAGGCTGACGAAGATGCCGCCCTCGCGCAGTTTATCTACGGTCGTGCGCACGGTATCGAAGTTGGCAACGGCGTCTAAGCCGCCCTCGGTCGTAATCTCGCCCGGCGTCTCGGCGACGAGCGAGACGGCGTCGGGGCGCGCGTTCACCGCTATGCCGATCATCTCCTCGGTGGCGGCCATCTCCACATTCAGATAGGTCGAGACGACGCGCCTGAGCGTGTAGAGGTCTTCGTCCTGTATGTGTCGGCGGTCGCCGCGCAGGTGGATGGTGATGCCGTCGGCCCCTGCGTCCTCGCAGATGAGCGCGGCCGCCGCCAGGCTCGGCTCCGGCGCGCGCCGCGCCTGCCGCACGGTCGCTACGTGGTCGATGTTGACGTTGAGTCTCGCAGTCATAGCCTTTGCGCCACATTCATAAGAAGGCGCAGCGCCTCGTTGACGGCCTTCGCGTCTGGAAACGCCGCCGCCACATCGGAGTCGAGCAAAACCAGATTCGTTCCCTCACGGTAACGCTCGACATATTTGCCGCGCACCCTGCCCTTCAACTGCGAAAAATCATACTCAGGCCGCATGTCGTCTTGCTGTGCGGCTTCAACTTTCTTCATAAGACTTTCTCTCCCCGGAGGTCGGCTCCCGGGCGCTGATGATACGGACGACCAAGCCATCATCCGTATGCGCCACGACTAACATTCTACCCCGGTCTGAGGTGCCAATGATAAGGAAACGTCGCTCGTCTACGGAGTGGTCGGGGTCGTCGAAGGTGTCGGAAAGAGGGTCACCGAACACGGTGGCGGCCTCCTCGAAAGAGACGCCGTGCTTGGCAAGGTTCGTGACGCCTTTCTTCTCATCCCACTCGAAACGCATGTGAGGAATATAGTTGCTTTCCGTTTGGCTGCCCAGCACTCGTCGCCGCTTAAATCCTCTGCCCGGCGAGTTCGGGCGACACGTCGGTCTCTATTTCTGTGGCTTCACTCAGACGACGGCGGTTCTTAACTTTCTCGGCGGCCTCGCGGGCGCGCGCGATGGCTGCGTCGTAGAGGCCGCGGGCGGCGTTGAGGCGGACTTCGTTCAGCTCGCCGAAGCCTTGCAGGCCGGTCTTGAAGCTGACGGAGCCGCCGGCCACGTCGTCCCAGCGGACTGGGTATTCGAGCATCCTCAAGTTAGCGCGGTGCGCAATGAAGAGCAGCTCCACGTCGAAGCCGAAGCGGTCGATGAGAGCGCCCTCGACGACCGCGCGGCACACGTCCATGCGGAAGGCTTTGAAGCCGCACTGCGTGTCCTTGAAGGGCAGGCCCGTCAGCATCCGCATCACGAGGTTGAAGACGCGCCCCGATTGCTCGCGCGTCCACGGCTGGTGCGTGCCGATGAGGCGCCGGTCGAGCGCGCGCGAGCCGAAGACCACGTCGTACTGCCCCGAGCGTATCGGCTCGACGAGCTTGGGCGTCTCCGTGATGGGCATCGAGAGGTCTGCGTCGAAGAAGGCGGCGACCTTGTTGCGCGCGGCCAGGAGCCCCGTGCGCACGGCGTTCCCCTTACCCTTGTTCGGCTCGACGCGGATGACGCGCCCCTCGACCGAGGGCACCGCGCGCTCGTTGAAGACCGCTTCGGCGACTCGCGACGTGTCGTCTTTCGAGCCGTCATCGACGACGATGACCTCGCCGCCGCCGGGCTGGTCTTCCAGATAGGCCACGACCTCGCGCAAAGTCTTCGCGATGCGCGCCGACTCGTTGTAAGCGGGAATGACGATTGAGAGAGAAGATGAAGACATCGGTTAGGCAAAAATTCCGGGTCAAATACTGCTGCGAAAATATATCAGAAAGTGGTCAGGAGACAGTAGTCAGGAGGAGAGCAGGCAGTAGGCAGATGGCAGTTAAGCGCCCAGCCGTCAAAAGTTTTTAAGTAACCCCTCAACAAACTTAACGCGGAGCGTACTGCCAACTACCATCTGCCTACTGCCTACTTCCCTGCTCGTGTTAAAATCCCCACACGGGCGTATAAACGCGCGGAGGACGAGGGGAGTTCGGGAGTTTCAATCCATGAGCAGCAGGACGTTCGGACGCATCACGGCGGCGGTCATCATCGTGGCGGCGACGCTGGTCGGCGGCATCTACGGGCGGCGCGCCTTCTCGCAGCAGGTCGGCGCCGACGGCGGCGCGCAGCGCATCGAGTCTACCTACCAGGAGGCGCTCTCGGTCATCTCGGAGAACTACGTGGACAGCGTGGACTACGAGAAGGCCAACGAGGCCGCCATCCAGGGGATGCTCTTTACGCTCGACCCGCATTCGAGCTTCTTCTCGCCGGCCGAGTATCGACGCCTCCTGCAAGACCAGGAGTCGCGCTTCACCGGCATCGGCGTCTCCATCCTGCGCCATCGCGACGGCGTCTACGTCCAGACGCCCATCGAGGGCACACCCGCGGCGAAGGCGGGCATGCGCTTCGGCGACCGCATCGTCGAGGTGGACGGCAAGGACGCGCGCGACTGGACGACGCAGGCCGTCTCGAAGGCCGTGCGCGGCCCCGAGGGCGAGCCCGTCACCATCAAGATCGAGCGCGCGGGCAGTCAGGCCCCGCTCTTCTTCACCATCAAGCGCGGCAGCGTCCCGCAGCCCTCCATCCGCAACGCCTTCATGGTCAGGCCCGGCGTCGGCTACGTGGGTCTGACGGGCGGCTTCACGCACACGACTTCAGATGAGCTGGCCGCGGCGCTCGAAGAGTTGAGCGGGCAGGGGATGCAGCAGCTCGTCCTCGACCTGCGCGGCAACCCGGGCGGTCTGCTCGACCAGGCCATCAAGGTCGCCAGCCACTTCGTCCCGCGGAACAAGGGGGTCGTCTCCGTCCGCACCCGCGACGAAGATAACAACCGCGAGTATAAGAACGTCTACTTCGACCCGGTCGAACACCCGCTCGTCGTCCTCGTCAACGGCAACTCGGCCTCGGCCTCCGAGATCGTCGCGGGCGCGGTGCAGGATCACGGCCGCGGCCTCGTCGTCGGCGAGACGACGTTCGGCAAAGGGCTCGTCCAACGCATCTTCAACCTGCCCTACGGCGCGGGCCTGACGCTGACGACGGCGAAGTACTACACGCCCTACGGCCGCCTGATTCAGCGCTCGTACGCGGGCGGCTCCATCTACGACTACTACACGCACCAGAACCCGAACGCCGAGCCGACGCCGCAGACGACGAGCCCGACGACGCCCGTGAACCCGTCGGCGCCGCCCGCGCCCAACGCGGGTTCCGTCGTACCGACCCCGCAGCCGACGCCCGCGGCGACGCCTTCGGGGCCGCCCATCCGTACGGCGGGCGGGCGCGTCTTCTACGGCGGCGGCGGCATCACGCCCGACCGCGAGGTCAAGCCGCTCGAAGTGGGAAGCCCCGTGCGCGCGCGCATCTACGAGGAGGCTTTCCAGTTCGCACGGCAATTGGTCGGCGGGCAGATTGCGGGGCTTGAGAGCTACCGCGTGACCGCCGAGCCGCAGTTCGGCAAGAGCGCCCGACCGACCGACTTCCCCGTCAGCGACAAGGTCTTGCAGGCGTTCCGCGACTTCGCCAAACGCGACGCGGAGTCGGGCCTGACGCTCACGCAGATCGACCGCGAAATCGAGTACGTGCGCCTGCGCATCCGCGAGAACCTCGTCAACGCTACCTACGGCGGCGACGCCGCGACGCGCTACCTCCTCGAAGGCGACCCGCAGGTGCTCCGCGCCCTCGAACTCTTCCCCGAGGCCAAAGCCCTCGCCGAGAACATCAGCCGCCGTCCTGACTCGGAATGAGAGTCTCCGGCTGCTGAGAAGTCGGGGAGGAGCGCCCGATGAAGAAGAAGATTCTGGTCAGAAAACTTTCACTGCACGACCCCGAAGTGAATGATCTGAAGGGCAAAACGCCGGGAGAGCTGATGGGCATGATGTGGCAGCTTACTCTCGACGCCTGGGCGTTCAAGGAAAAACTTGATGCTGAATCCAGACTTCAGAGACATGTTGTCGTGCTTAAAAAACGAGGGGGTTGATTTCATTGTCGTAGGCGCGTACGCCCTCGCGTCGCACGGCCTCATCCGTGCGACGGGCGACATCGACGTTTGGCTCAGCATCAGCCCCGACAACGCGAACAAGGTTTTGCGCGCTCTCGCCAGATTCGGCGCGCCGACCTCTGGCCTCTCCGAAAAAGACTTCACAACTCCTGACACAATCATTCAGCTCGGCGTCGAGCCTCGCAGGATCGACCTCATCACGGGAATCGACGGCGTTGAGTTCGACGAGGCAGCACGCCGCAAGGTGAGGGTGGATGTGGATGGCGTGGAGGTTTTTGTCTTGTCAAAAGAGGACTTACTGAAGAATAAACTGGCCGCAGGGCGCGATAAGGATCGCGGGGACATAGCTTGGCTGGAAAAGAGGCTGAGCGATGAAGGCTAGAAGCTATCCCTAAACCATCAATTTCGCCCTGATGTTATGGGCATTTCGAGGTTTAGGGATAACTTCTAGTCATTTTGTAATGCGGAGGGGGCGCGGAGATAAGTTATTTCTCCGCGCCCCCTCCGGGTCCTCTGCATTGAAATTCAAGCAACGTTAACTGCCAGTCTGTTCTTTACGGCCCCGCTTATCTGCCGCTTGCGCGTCGCCGGCCGGGCTTTCTTTGGCGTGCCGAGGAGCGGCTCGGCGCGGCCGTCGGCGAGGGCTCGGCCCTGTTGGATGCTGGCGACAGGGACGACGAACCTGGTGCGGCGCGTGACGCTGGCGAGCATCTTCTCAAGCTCGGCGTCGTCGAGGTTGGCGGCGTCCACGCCGCTCGTGGACAGTTCGTCACGCAGGCGCGCGACCGTGTTGGTGCGGCGGTCATACACGTCCGGGTAGATGTAGAGCACGCCGCCCTCGACGACCAGCGTGTCGTAGTTGATGTCGAACTCCAGCGGATCTTCGAGCGCGGCCACGAGCGTATTTTTGGTCGCCTTGGCGTTCGCAATCTGCCGCCGCGTGACGGGCAAGGAACGCGCCGCGACGATCTTCTCCGCCAGCTCGTACAGGTCTGCGCGCATCATGCGTACGCAGCCGTGCGAGACGAGGTTGCCGAGGTCGCCCAAGCCCTTCGCCTGATGGATGAGGTAGCCGTCGCCCAGAGGAATCTTGACCTTGCCGAGCGGGTTGCGTGGGTCGCTGGCCTTGATGACCTCACCGGCGCGGACGCCCTTGTGGCCTGTGACCCAGTCGCTCGAAGGCGGAATCCACGAGGGGTTCCAGATGACCTCGTTCGCCTCGCGCTCGCCGATATAGATGGGGTAGTCCTTCATCCCGACGCCGATGTTCCAGGACCTCACCTCGCGCCCGTTCTGCCAGAGCGTGAGGCGGAACGACGGAACGTTGAGCGTCAGCTTGATGTCGGGCTGTCCCGCCTCGAACTCCGCCTTCTCGATCTTCCCGCCGGTCAGCTTGTCGGAACGCTCCGACTCGAAGCGGTCGTAGCGTATGTAACTCTGCTGCTGCTGCGCATAGGTCGCGCCCACCGACAGAGTCAGCGCGAGCGCCGCCAGCGAGACTCTTAAAATTCCGCGTCTCAACATGAATACTTCACTCCCTCCTCAACGAAAGCCCGCGCGCGCGGCCGGGAGGGAGAGCCGTGCGCGGACGTGTTCCGACTTAAACGAACGGGGGTTGCGGGGATAGGTATAGTTATCCGACGAAATGGTTGTCCGGCGCAAGTGGGGCGGGGATGCTCAGTTACCGATGACGCCGAAGTACATCAGGGTAGCCTGCACGACGCCGATGAAGAAGCCCATGCCGAGGCCGAAGAGCTCGATGGTGCGGAGGTGCTGCTTGGCGACCGAGAGGACGAGGTCTTCGAGCTTCTTGATGGGATAGCCGGCGACCTTCTCCTCGACGATGCGGCCGATGTCGAACTCGGCGATGGCCGCGGGCAGGCGCTCGCGCGCGGCCGATTCGATCCTGTCGGTCAGCATGTCGGCGGCGCGCCTGACCTTCTCCTCGGGCACGAGGTCGCCGACGCGGCCGATGGGCCTGACCAGCAGTTTCTCCACCTGCGAGGCGAGGATGGCGTTGATGGTGCGCGCCGTCTCTTCGCGCGCGAGGACGCCGTTGAGGCCGCGCGCGAGCAGGCGCTTGACCTCATCGACCGAGTCGGGGCGCGCGTGTTCGAGCAGCGCACGAAGGCTGTGCGGCTTCAGGCGCTCCAGCGCGTCGGTGAGGTAGGCCGAGACCGAGGTCGAAAGCTCCGCGCTCTGCGCGATGGCGAGGATGCGCTCGGCAACCTGATCTTTGATCGTTTCGAGCTTCTCGGGGGCGACGGTGCCGACCAGCTCGTTGACGGGGCGCGCGAGCACGTTGTCGATGGAGGCGTTGATGAACTCCTCGGCCTGCCGCTCGAACGCCTCGCCCGAGAGGAACTCGCCGACGCGGCGCGGCAATGTCTTGTTGATGAGGTCGTCCACCTCGCCGTGAATCTGCTCGCGCGAGATGAAGATTTTTTTGAAGAAGCTGAGCTGCTTGTAGTAGTCGTCCACCTCGCGCTTGATGAGCGAGCCGATCTGCTTGCGCGTGTCCTTGTTCGTCGCAAGCTCGGTCAGGTGTTGGACGATGGGCGGCACCTGGCTGTCGATGCGCTCCTTGATGACGGCGACCGTGTCGGGCGTGAACATCTCGGCCAGCGTCGCGCTGCTCTGCGCCAGCTCGTCCACGCGTAACGAGACGAACTCGCGCACCTTCGACTCGAACCCGCGCTCGTTGACGAGGCCGCGGAAGCGGTTCTCGACGAAGCCCAAGACCTGCTCGAACGCGTCGGGACTGACCGCCTCGGAGAGGCGTTGCGAGAGCAGCCCGTCCACGCGCCGGTCAACGAAGCGCGTGAGCGCCTCGGCCGTCTCCTCGCTGCGGAGCGCGCCGGCGATGTGCTCGGCGATGCGGAGTTGGAGCGCGGCGAGTGCGTCAAGGACGGTCGCGCGCGCCGACTTCGGGATGGCGTCGAGGAAGGTCGCGTAGTTCTTCTCCAACATCTCCTCTGTGTAGGAGTTGACGAGGGACTCGACCTTGCGGCGGAAGAAGCCGGTCTCGAACAACGCGTGGACGACCGTCTCCTGCGAGACCAGTTCGTTGCCGACGGCGTGGCCGATGGTCTGTGCGAGACGCTCGCGGTGGCGCGGGATCATGCCCTGCGGCCAGATGGTGAGGCCGAAAATCTTCACGGGCCGGTGCGGGCGGAAGAGCATCCGCACGGCGAGCCACGCCGCGCCGTAGCCGTGGAAGGTGGCGACGAAGATGATGACGAACGGCTCGAACCACTTACTGTGGATGACGGCGTTAACCCACTCGATGGAGAGCACCCCACACGCGCGCGGCGAATTTTCAGGGAACGCCTTCGATGCTAAACGCACGGCGCGCGGGCGTCAAACGAATTCACTCATCCACGGCCCACCGGCGCCGTCCGCGCGCGGGCGATGGCCGGGCGCCGCTCGACCTCAACCTTTCGCCGCTCGACTTCGATGTTGGTCTCCCGCTCCTCGCCTTTCGTCAAAAGGTCGGCGAGCGCGCTCTCAAGGTTGGTGTAGAGAAACTTGAAGTGCTCTTCGACGAGACGGTCGGGGATGCAGCGGCGGCCTTCGAGGGCGAGGGCCGGTTCGGTTCTTAAGACGAAGGCGCCGAGGCGGACGAGCCAGGCGGGTATGCGCGGGCTCCAGGGGCGCTTGAGCGCGCAGCGCAGCTCGCACATGAACTCGGCGTTGGTGACCGGGCACGGCCCCGTCGCGTTGTAGACGCCCGCGGCCTCTTCGCGCTCGACGCACCAGAGGGCGAGGCGGCAGAAGTCGCGCAGGTGGAGCCAGCTTATGTACTGATGCCCCTCGCCGACCGTGCCGCCGAGGTAGAGGCGCGCGAGGCGCGCGAGGGTGGGGAGCGCGCCGCCGTCGCGGCCGAGCACGAAGCCGATGCGCAACAGAACCTTGCGCGTCGCGGGCAGCTCAAGCGAGTCGAAGGCATGTTCCCAGCGCAGGCAGACCTCGACGGGGAAGCCTCGGCCCGCGGGCGCGTCCTCTGTGCAGACGCGGCGGCCCGCGTCGCCGTAGACGGCGAGCGAACCGGCCTGAACTAAAACTTTCGGCGGCTCCACGCACGCGGCAATCGCGCGGCCGACGGCCTCGACGGAGTATATGCGCGACTCGACGATCTCACGCCTGTGCTCCGGCGTGTGGCGGCAATCGACGCTGCGCCCCGCAAGGTTGACGACCGCGGCCGCGCCTTCCAGCTCGCGCGCCCACGGCCCGACAGTCCGCCCGTCCCACTCGACCTGCCGCACGCGCGAACGCCGCTTACTCACGCGCCGCGTAAGCACGACCGGCTCATAGCCGGCGCGCGCGAACGCCTCTGCCAGCGCGCGACCCAGAAAACCGCTCCCGCCCGTGAGCACCACACGCCCCTTCGACACAAGCGCCTCAGACATGGCCTCGAACCTCCTCGCCGCGCGAACAGCGCGCCTTCGCCGAGTCAGTTCTTCAAACCCCATGCCGGACGCACGGAGAGCCTTTAGGCTTTGAGTTTTTAAGGCGAGACGTTCACGCGCCTTGCAAAAGGCGAGTCGGGCATAGCGGGTTAGCAGTTTGCGAACGTCAGATAGCAGCGGCGGGTTTTTCGACGGGGTGGCCGGCGGCGATCCAGGCGCTGGTGCCGCCCTCGACGTTGTAGAGGCGTCGGAAGCCGAGCGGGCGGAGCAGGCTCGTCGCGGCGCTCGAACGGTAGCCGCCCGCGCAGATGACGGCGAGCGGGCGCTCCGGGTCGAGCCGCGCCGCCTCCTCGCGCAGGCGTGGGCCGAGGGGCGTGTTCAAGGCGCGCGGGGCGTGGCCGGCGTTGAACTCGGCCCCGCGGCGCACGTCGAGCAGTTGCAGCTCACCCTGCTCTTCGAGCATCCGGCGCAGCTCCGCCACCGACACCTGCTCGACCGAAGAGACTTCAAAGCCCGCCTCGCGCCAGGCGTCCATCCCGCCGCGCAGGTAGCCGCGCACTGTGTCATGGCCGACGCGGGCGAGGCGCGTCACGGCCTCGTCCACCTGCGACTCTTCCGCGGCGACGACGATGAGCGGTGCGCCCAGAGCAATCAAAGCCCCGGCCCAGCTCGCGAACTGTCCGCCCAGACCGATGTTGAGCGCGCCGGGGACGTGGCCCGCGCCGAACTCCGCAGCCGGGCGCACGTCGAGGACGACGTAACCGAGGTTGGCGTAGGCAACGACCTGCTGCGGAAGCAGGGCCGCGGGGCGATGCACGTCCGCGAGCGGCGGCGCGCCCTCGCGGTTGATGCGCGCGTCGGCGGGGAAGTATGCGGGCGCCTCGGGCAGGTCGGTCGTCAACAGCTTGACGAACTCGTCGCGCCCCATCGGCGCGAGCGCGTAGTTGAAGCGGCGCTGCTGGCCGATGGTCGAAGAGGTCTCCTTCGAGATGTTGCGGCCGCACATCGAGCCGGCCCCGTGCGCGGGCCAGACCTCGACCTCGTCGTCGAGCTTGAGCAGTTTGTCGTGCAGGCTCTCGTACATCATCCCGGCCATCTGCTGCGGCGTGAAGCCGCGCGCGCCCGCGAGGTCGGGGCGGCCCACGTCTCCGACAAAAAGCGTGTCGCCCGTCAGAACCTTCTGCGGCGCGTCCGAGACCTCCGTGTCGGAGATGACGAGCGAGATGCTCTCGGGCGTGTGGCCCGGAGTCTCCAAGACACGGAGACGGACGTGCCCGACGCGCAGCTCGTCGCCGTCTTTGGCCGCGCGATGTGGGAAGGTCGCGCCCGCGCGTGCGCCGATGACGATCTCGGCGCCGGTGCGCGCGGCCAGTTCCCCGTGTCCGCTGACGAAGTCTGCGTGCAGGTGCGTCTCGACGACGTACTTGATCTTGAGCCCACAGGCTTCCGCCTCCGCGATGTACTGGTCAACGTCGCGCTGCGGGTCTACGACCGCGGCCTCGCCCGCGGAGCCGACGAGGTAGGAGGCGTGCGCCAGACAGCCGAGATAGAACTGCTTGAAGTACATGACCCGAGACTCCTGTCGGATACTCTTGACCCGACGTGACGGCGGAGAAATTTAAGACGACGGGCGGAAGAATTTCCGCGCCCGGATGTTACAATGGCGCCGGCCAAACCCCAAAAGCTCGAAGGACAAATTGGAGGAACGAAGAGTGATGTATAAGCCGTGTCCGCGTCTCCTGCCGGCGCTGCTCGCCCCTGCCCTGTTGTTGTCGGCCGCCGCGCTCGCGCGCGCGCAGGAGTTCGCGCCGAAGTCGGATGAAGGCGCCGTGGTCGCGGCTCCGGCGACGCAACCGCAGCAGGGCACGCCGCAGCAGCAGCAGCCGACGCCCGACCCGCAGGGTCAGACTCAGAACCGGCCCACGCCGCTCACGGCCGAAGGGAAGATCAAGCGCGCGTTCCGCGGCGCCTTCCTCAACCCCATCCCTTACGGAACCGCCGCCTTCAACGCAGGCATCACGCAGTTGGGCGAAGACTATCCGCCGCACAAGAATACGGATGACAAGCTGGCCGACTGGGGCTCGCGCACGGCGCGCGTCTTCGCCACCGGCACGACGTACAGGGTCTTCGGCAACGGCTTCTACCCGGCGCTCTTCAAGCAGGACCCGCGCTACGAGCGCTCGAAGAGTAAGAAGTTCGCGAGCCGTCTGGGCCACGCCGTCAGCCGCCTCTTCGTGACGCGCGACGACGACTGGAACCTGGAGCCGAACTACTCGCGCTTCGCCGGCGCGGCCACGTCGAGCGCGCTCGCCAACGTCTGGGAGCGCAGCACGCCCAAGCACGACCGCATCGGCGCCGACGCCACCCTCAAGCGCTTCGGCAACACCTTCATCTCCGGCGCCATCGGCAACATCTTCCGCGAATTCTTAACGCGTTAAGTTAGAGGTTAGAGACCAGTCAGGCCGGGGGTCAGTTAGGACGATAACTCCTAACTGACCCCCGGCCTGACGGTCTCTAACCTTTATTCAGTTGACGAGCGCGCGCTGGCGGAGTGCGTGGCGGAAGAGTTGAGCATCGCGCCCCTGCGTGTTGGGCGACCAGGTGGCGCGCATCGCGTGCACGCCGGTCGTGTCCGGGGCGAGGTGAAGGCTGTAGGTCTCGCGCGCCCGGGGCTCGTAGACGACGTAGCGACGCCCCTCCTGCGCGCCGTCGGACGGGCGCGCGCCCTCACAGATGATCTCGTCGTAGCCGTCGCCGTCGAGGTCTGCGACCTCCGCCGTCCATCCCGCGCCGCGGAAGCCTTCGACATCGAGCGCCACGCTCTTCGTCAACGCATAGCCCCCGCGCCCGGCCGCGCGCTCGATGACGAGCAGCGTCGCCATCCCGTCCGAAGGGTCTGCCGCGACCGCCGCCACGACCTGCCCGGCGCCCGTCCCGACGAGCTTCACGTCCGAGACGCGTCCGCGCGAGACCGAAGCGGCCACGCGCCACGCGCCTTCACGCGTGAGTTGTGCGGACTCCGCGCGTCTCGCCTTGCGGTCCCGGCGCGGCATGAGCGCCGCCTTGACCGCCGCAGGGTCGCGCGCGACTTCGGCCAGCGCGTCCGTCTTCGCCGCGCGCGCAGTCCACGCGACCGCCACGGTGACCAACATCGCGAAGAGCGCGAAGAGCGTGACCACGCGCGTGAACGTGTAGCGGCCGGAGTCGAGCGCGCCGATGGTTCCGGCGAAGGGCTCGGCCTCGACGCCCAAAGGGATGGTGACGCGGCGCGCGCGCTCGATTGATTGCTCGACCAACCGGCACGCCTCGGCCGCGGTCGTCGGCCGGTGCGCCGGGTTCTTCGCGAGCAGTGTGTGGACGGCGAGCGCCAACGCACGAGGGAGGTCGGGTCTTAAAGAGAGAAGGGCCATCGGCTGCGCCGTCGCCTGCTTGACGAGCACGACCGACGAGAGTTGATCGATGAAGGGCGGGCGCCCGGCCAACATCTCGTAGAGCAGAACGCCGACGCTGTAGAGGTCTGATGCGGGCCCGACGCGGTGGCCGAGGCACTGCTCGGGCGACATGTAGCGCGGCGTGCCGATGATGAGGCCCGACTCGGTCGTCGCGTGCGTGCGCGTCATGTCGGTCGAGTCCTGCAAGACCTTGGCGATGCCGAAGTCGAGCACGCAGACGCCGCGCTCGTTGATGATGATGTTCGACGGCTTGAGGTCGCGGTGGACGATGCCCAACGCGTGTGCTTCCGACAGCACTTCACAGATTTCCGACGCGACTCGCACGGCGCGCTCGGGCTCGAACTGCCCCTCGCGCGCCAGCGTCTCGGCGAGCGTCGAGCCCGCGACGTACTCCATGACGATGAAGGGACGGCCGTCGGCCAGATGCCCTGCGTCGAAGATCATCGCCGCGCGCGGGTGCTTGAGCCGCGCCATCGTCCGCGCCTCGCGCATAAAGCGGTCGGCGATTTCGGGATGCGCGGCAAACTCCTGTTTCAGGATTTTAATGGCTACGGGGCGTTCGAGCCCCAGGTGGGAGGCACGGTAAACCGTGCCCATGCCGCCCCGGCCGATCTCGCACTCGACGCGAAACCGGCCCGCGATAATCTGGGGGGTGTCCATCTCCTGACCCTCTCGTTCGGGAAAGCAGGGTCGCTGCGGACGGCGCGCACTTTTCTCACTTCTCGACGCGGGGCAGCAGAGAGAAGAAGAGGGGCCGCGGCCGAGCGCCACGGGTGAAACCTGACTGGGACAGTTGTAGGGAGAAACGATTCGCCCGACCTTCCGACGCAGGCGGGCGAGTGGAGAGTGTAGCATTTCTGCCGCGCCGCGCAAGAGTTTTTCCGCGGCCGGAAGGCTGGTAGTGGCCCCGTTACATTGGGGATTGGTCACGGGGCAGCGCTGCGATAGCCCAAGACCTCGGCCACCGTCCAGACGTGATCGGTGATTCCGTGCCGCATCGCCGGCGTCTCACCCCGCAGCCCGCGGTGCCTGCGGCAGAAGTTATAGAAGGTCTTATCCACCTCGCACTGGTCATCCATGTACTCGACCAACTTGGCGAAGGCGTAGGTCTTTCTCACCAGGTAGCGATTGCGTGAGCGGGCCGTCCCGTTCTGCCGCTCCAAGAGTGAAGTCGAGACGAAGGCGAGGTCCGTCGCGGGCGACCCCAGCACCAGCTTCTTCTCGACCTTCGTTACGCGCTTGCCTTCTCTCGTCTTCTCGACCTGCCCGTAGACGAGCGTCGGGTCGGGGATGACTTGAGGCTTCGGCGGCCGCCCCGGCTTGCCCTTCTTGACCAGCCCCCACCGCAGCGGGTAGGCCGTCAAGGCTCTCACCTGCTCGCGCAAGGGCTTGGTGTAAGCGTCATAGCCGTCGCTGCTGATGCGCGGCAGGCATCCCGGGGCGAGGCGGTCGAAGCTCCGATTTACCAGCAGTTCGGCCGCCTCGGGCGTGCGCGCAGCAACGAACTGCTCGACTAAGAGCCGGCTCTCCCGCGCCATCGCCTTGTGCCACCACGCCTCGCCGCGTCGCGAGTTGTCGGCGAAGGGGGCTTTCTTCGACCCGGCGAACGACCACTGCTCGTCCAACTCCAGGTCGGTGACTCTCAGGTCGGTGACGAACTCTGCATCCACGGCGCGGGCGCGAGGGGCGGCGCGTCGGCGCCAGCGGCGCAACGTCTCCCGGCGGTGGCGGCGCGTCTGGGCGGTCGAGGTCTGCGTGTCGCCTCGCAGCATGGCGTCAAGGGAGCGGGCAACCTCCGCCTCGGGAGTCTTGAGGTTGAAGAAGGCCGTGCCTCGTCGCTCCGACAGGCCCTTGCCGCACCTACGGCAGCGCCACAGTGTGCGCGGCCCGTCGCGCGTACGATAGCTGCTGTGATAGAAGAGGTCGCGCGACAGCCCTCCGCAATGGGGGCAGCGCAGGGAAGGCGGAGGATGACGGGTCTTGTGTCGAGCCATGACAGCCGACACTTTCCGCACTTTGCCTTCCTTTTTTCAATCCCCAATGTAAGAGGGCCACTACCGGAAGGCTTAAAGGAAAGTGGCGGGCGGGGCGCTCTTCAAGCGTGCCCCAGCCCGCCGACCCACTGAATCAACATCACGGAGACGACGACGGCCCCGTAGAGAGTCGCCCACGACAGGAGCCGGCGCCGAGCCGGAGTGCCCTCCTCGTCGAGATGCGCCGCGAAGAGGAGTTGCGCGGCGAGCAGGATGAGGGCGGCGACAAGTACCGGGCCCGCGGGGTTCAACGCGAGCGCGCCCCGCAGGTCGCCGCCGAGAGTCAACAACACGCTGCGCGTCATCCCGCACCCGGGGCAGTTCACACCGAACAGCAGGCGCGAAGGGCAGATGACGGGCAGTTCGCGCCCCGCGACGTGGACGGCCGTGGTGCTTGCGGTAGCGAGCCCGCGCGCCAGCGCCAGCGACGCAAGGAGCGCGGCCCCGGTCAGGCCGGTCTTCAAACGCTCTCGACTCAGCTCCAACACCGCCCCGGCCGCCGCCCGCGGACGCCCTAGAACCAAGCCTTCTTGCCTTGGACGTACGTCCTGACGAACTCCTCGTCGGACTTGGTGAGATAGATGATCCCCTCGATGAGGCCGACGATGCCGACCGCGATGGAGGCGATGCCGCAGGTCAGGAACATGCCGATGACCCACGCGGCGAGCATGATGATGCCCTCGGTGTTGTAGCCGAGGATGAACTTGTGGACGCCGAAGCCGCCGAGCAGGATGCCGCAGATGCCGGCCGCCATCTTCTTGTTCGCGCCCTGCGCCATCCAGTCGCCGGCCTGCTGCTGATAACCGGCCAGCGGGTCCTGCTGCGGCGTGTAGCTCGGGTAGCCCGAGGGAGGCGGCTGCGGCGCCGAGTAGCCGCTCGACTGATAGTCTTGCTGGGTCTGCTGCTGCCCGAGGTCGCCGCTCTGGCGCCAGGACTCAGGTTGGGGGGAGGCCGGGAGCGTCGTGCCGCACTTCACGCAGAAGCGCGTCCCCTCGACGTTCTCGGCACCGCAGGAAGGACATCCGATCATCTCTCTCTCCTTATCACGACCCGGCGCGGCCGGGGCTCAATGTTCAGGGGTGGAATTTTTCGGGCCAAGCCGGGAGTCTACAGGACTCTTAAAGCTCGACGGATGGCCACAAGTCTTTCTCACAAACGGAAGCAAAAGTAAAGAGGTGAATGGTGAATAGTAAATGGTAAATGGTTAAGCCAACTTCCATTCACCATTTACTATTCACCATTCACCATATCAGGCACCCAGAAGGTCTGGCCGGCGGATTCGACGCGGCGGAGGCCGCGCGCGGGCAGCTCGCGCTCGGGGAGACCGAGGTAGGTGAAGTGCGGCAGGTCGCTCAGGACGGTCTGGAACCAGCCGTGGCGCCCGAGCAGCGCCCCGACGCGCGCTTCCTGAAACTCCTCGATGTCGATGGCGAGCATGGCGAGATGCTGCGAGGCGCCGGGCGCGGCCACCGACTGGAGGATGCTCTTGTCGAAATACTTGCTGAAGAAAACGCCGTCGCTCTCAAGCTCAAGCACGGCCGCCGCCTGCTCGCGCAGAGGGAGCCCGCGCAGGCGCTCGGCCTCCGCGCCGTCGAGCCGCCCCGCCGCGCACCAGTGTTCGAGCGCCGGGTCGCAGCGCGAGCGCCAGAGCCGCAGCGAGTCGGCGTAGCTGCGCCGCCCCGCCTCGCTCCCGCCGCGCGGCGTGATGCGCAGCCCCAAGTAGGCCGCCTCCTCACGCGCGGCCAGCAGCGCGCCCAATGCGACAGGCTGCAACTCGATAACGGCCCCGTTCAGGACTTCGGCCCGCCAGCCCGCCGCGCGCTGGAAACGCTCGACCGCCTCCTCGCTCTCAAGCACGCAGGCGTCGGGCAGTGCGACGCCCTCGGCGACGAACATCGCGCCGTACTCTTCGAGCACGCGGCGCGTCAGCATATCGCCGGCCGGACAGAACTTCTCAAGGCTCAAGCCCCTCCGCCCGAGCGCACGCCCGAGCGCCGCGTGGAAGGGCGAAGCATCTGCGCCGCGCTTGCTCGCCGCGCAGGCGTCCTCTCGCTTCCCAAACTCTTCGACGGACAAGTCCGTGGGTTCTCCTCTCGGCGCGCCGCGGAAGGCCGGGGCTTGTCCCCGCCGGCGTCGTGTGGTAACACGCAGGGTCGATTGTAAACGAACGGGGGCGGGCGCTGACAAATCCGGAACTTAAAAGTATGAGTCGGCTCAACAAATTTCAGGAGATACACGCACAGTACCGCCGGCACGGCTGGCGGCTCGCGCGCGTGCTGGCGCGGCCCGAGTCGCTCGCCGAGATGCGCGGCCGCGGCGACGCCGCCGCGACGTTCGAGGGCGTAGCCGCGGCCGAGTCGGACGTGGACGCGATGTGGTTCTCGCGCCCCTCCGCGGAAGGGCGCGAGGCTTGGGAGCTGCGCCTCGTCGGCGACACGCCCTACGCGCTCTTCGAGCTGTTCGAGCCCGACGAAGAGGAAGAGGAGCGCGAAGACGTGCGCCGCGAGATGGAGGCGCGACTGCGCGAGTACGTCGCGCCCGGAACGCAGAACGAGGAACGTTGAAGGATGAACTGAAAGCCCCTCGCCTTCAGTTCATCCTTCAACGTTCCTCGTTCTGCGTTGATACCTAACCCCTACTCCGCCCGATCTTGACGGGAATCTCGATCTGCTCCGCCCCGCGCACGACGGTGACGGGGACGGTCGAGCCGGCCAACGCCTCGGCAATGCGGTAGCGGAGGTCGCCGGGGGTGCGAATGAGGTAATCGCCGAACTTGATGACGATGTCGCCCTCCTTGAGCCCCGCGATGTCGGCCGGCTCGTTGCGGTTCACGTCGTCCAGCTCGACGCCGTAGATGTTCATGTTCGGCACCTGCACGCGCGCGCCGACATCAATGCCAATGACGCCGCGGCCGCCCGGCCGCTGCTCGAACATCCTCATACCCGGCACATCCTTCTCCGCGCCCGGCGTCAGCTTGGTGCTGCCGGGCACGTTGTCGCGGATGTAATCGACATCGACGGGTTTGCCGACGGGCGTGTCGCCGAGAATCCGCCGCATGTCGTCGGCGTTCCGCACGTCCTTCCCGTCGAACCTCTTGATGATGTCGCCGCCGATGAGTCCGGCGCGCAGGAGCGGCGTCTCCGGCCCGGCGATGCCCTGAATCAACGCGCCGCCGCCCGGGGCCGTCTCGAAGCCGTCAACCCCCAGGAAAGACCTTTCGGCTCGTGGCACGGCGGCCCCCCCGCGGCGCCCCATCATTGCGAGCGGCAGCAGCCCGCCCACGATCAGCATGACCGCAATGATCGTCACCCACAGCCAAACGCCGCGCACGGGGCGGCACATCTTCGCCAGTTTCGAGGTCGAGCCCTGCGCCTGTTGGCCGCCCATCGCCGAGGCAGAGCCGAACGGCTGGATGGGCGCGGCGCCCCAAGTCTGGCGCGCCTGAAAGTGGTCTGTGGCAGGCGACGGCGTCGGCGCGGCCGTCGGCATCGACGCGGCGTCGAAGCGCTGCGTGGGGACGTACTCTTCGACGCCCTCGCCGAGACGATAGCCGCACCTGCGGCAGAAACGCAGCCCGGCGACGAGCGTCGCCCCGCAGCTAGGGCAGTTGACCATGTTTTCAGCTCGCATCTGCGGCCCCCTCCTGTTCGCGGCACGCTTGAAAGTTTGTCCGGGACTCCGGCCGCGGCGTGCGCCGTCGGCGTACTTTGCGGCGGCGTGTGTTACCGATATACGCCTGTTGGAGCGCCGCGGTTGCATCGGGCGCGCGCGGGACTTAGACTCGTGCCCGCGCCCTAAGTAACGCCGCGGCAGGTATTTTGGCTCGCGACGCGCCCGCACGCAAGCGCCTCCGGCCGCCCGGCACGGTGTGTGCTCTATAGTTGAGCAGAAAGGGAGGTCGGACAGTTGGAAGTAACCAAGGCCCTCGCGGCGCTCCAGCCGCTCTACGGCAAGGACAACGTCGAGATCGTCACCGAGACGGGCGCGCGCGTCCGCGGCGTCGTCCGCAGCCTCAAACAGACGCAGGCGCTCACACGCCCCAGCGTCAAGATCGAACGCCCCGACGGCGAAGTCGTCAAAATTCACTTCTCAGCCATCACCGAGATCATCGACCACAACCGTTGAAAAGCCGTGAACCGTGAACCGTCAACCGTGACCAGAGAAAATGGGTTCTTCCTCTGGTCACGGTTGACGGTTCACGGTTCACGGCTCTTTCTGGTCACGGTTTACGGTTCAAGGTTTACGGTGTTACAGTATCGGCCCGTCGGCCGCCTCGGGGCCGCGGGAAGAGTTTTGAATGATGACGATTGAGGATTTCGGAGCGCGCGTGGCGAGCGTGTGGCAGGGCTTGAGGCCCTCGACGCGCAGCCTGGTCGAGCGCGCCCTCTCGACGCCGGCGCCACTTCAGCAGGGCCCGGCCGCCACCACCGCCACGGCCTCACGCCGCGAAAGCATCTACGACGCGCGCTCCGAGTGGGAGTTGAGCCGGCTGCTGGCCGCGCTCGACGAGCGCGCCGCCGAGGTCGGCGCCGACACACTCAGCGCCGAGCAGTCGCGCGACCTGCTCCGCATGACCGAGACCTGCGCCGCCGTGCTCAACCGCGAGGCGCGCTCGTCCGAAGTCTTCGCACAGTTGCTTGAGCGCGCGCTGCGCGTCAAAGACTACGCGCGCGTGGACGAGATCGCCGACGTGATGACGGCGCGCCTCGCCCCGAGCGAGTTGTGCGAGACGGCGCGTCACTTCAACCCGGCCGTCCGCGCCGTCGCGCAGGAGGCTTTGCTGCAACTGCCGACCGGCATCCTCGTCGCGCTGCTCGGCGACCCCGTGGACGCCGAGACCGCGCGCAACGCGCTCGAATCCCAGGCCGACGAGTACGAGTCCGAAGAGGCGCGCATCGTCGTCACCGCCCTCCAACAGGTCGAAGACGCCGAAGACGATTTCTAAGAAGGCAAAAGGCAAACTTCAAAAAGCAAAAGGAGGATGAGAAACACGCTGCTTCTCATCCTCCTTTTGCTTTTTGAAGTTTGCCTTAACTTTCGCCTATCTCTTTCAAGCGTGTGACGACCTGTTCGATGAGCCAGTTGGGCGTCGAGGCGCCGGCGGTGACGCCGACGCGTTGGGCGCTGGCGAGGTCGGCGGGGTCGATCTCTTCGGGCGTCTCGATGAGGAAGCTGCGCTCGCACTGCTCCTTGCAGACCGAGAGCAGCTTGAGGCTGTTCGAGGAGTGCTTGCCGCCGATGATGTAGAAGGCGTCCACCTCACCCGCGAGCGCGCGCGCCGCGTCCTGCCGGTCGCGCGTCGCCGAGCAGATGGTGTTGACGACCTGCGGCTCCGAGTCGGACTTGGCGCGCACGGCCTCCGCCGCTTCGAGGAAGGTCGAGAGCTTCAGAGTCGTCTGCGAGACGACGAGCGGCGCGTGCAGCGGCGGAAGCGCCGCCACCTCCGAAGCGTCGCGCACGACGCGCGTGTGCGCGGGCGCGTAGCCGACGACGCCGATCATCTCGGGGTGGTCGGGGTTGCCGACGAGAACCACGTCGCGCCCCTGCTCGGCGGCGCGCTCGGCCAGCTTTTGAACTTTCGTGACGAACGGGCAGGTGGCGTCGATGACGCGCTCAGCGCGTGCTTCCAAATCGCGCTGCACCTGCGGCGTGACGCCGTGCGCGCGGATGACGGCCGTCTCGCCTGAGGCAACGTCGTCGGGCGCGTCGATGGTGCGCACGCCGTCGGCTTCGAGGCGTTGAATCTCCTGCGTGTTGTGGATGAGCGGCCCGAGCGTGCGCACGGTCGCGCCCTCCGAGAGCGCCCCCTCGACCATCTCGACGGCGCGCTCGACCCCGAAACAGAACCCGTACTCTTCGGCCAGCAGAACTTGCATAGTATTTTCGATTTGCGATTTCAGATTTTTGATTTTGATTTTTAGGCCGGGGCTTCAAATCGAAAATCAAAAATCTGAAATCAAAAATTACCCCACGCCTTCGGGCGGCGGGGTCTGTGTGATCGGCTCGGGGGCGGGCGTTCGTTCGCAGCGACTCCGCCACTCCTCGCGCAGCCGCTCGGCTGCGGCGAGACTGTCGTCAATCCAGCCGATGTTCTTCTCGGCGAACCAGCGGACTCCGCCCCAGAAGTTTTTCTCGAACTCGCCCAACTGCCGCGCCGCGTCCGAAGGCAACACCGCGAAAGACGCGTCGCACAGGAAACGCACCGCGTCGCAGAGGGGGTTGCCGGTCTTGTATCTCGAATCGTTCGTGTCAGCCATTAGTGGAGAACCTCCTTCTTCCACAAACCATACGGCCGAAACGCCACGCACGTTCCGCGCCAGACAATCTTAGAGAAGGCAGAAGGCAAAGGCAAAGGGGGAAAGGGCGAAAGTAGGACGAGAGACCGCGCGATTCTCATCCACAACTTTTGCTTTTTGCCTATGGCCTTTGCCTTTTGCTTCTCTTTCAGTCCGATTGGCCGAGCGCGCGCTTCACGGCGGGCCACATCTCGAAGGCCCAGAACTCGTAGCCCTCGTCCGAGGGATGAAAGCCGTCCGGCGAGAAGAATTCGGGATGCGTCGGGATGACTTCGGCGCTCTTCTCAAAGGTGTCGGCGAGGTGCAGACGGTGGCGCGCGGCCGCGTCGGCGATGTGCTCGTTGAAGAGGATGAGACGGTGGCGCGCCTCTTCGCGCAGGAAGGCGGGGACGGCCGGCGCGTGCGAGATGTCCGGCAGGTTCGAGACGACAACGGGCGCCTCCGTCTGCGCGCGCAGACGCGTGACGACCTCTTCAAAGTTGTGCGCGAACTGCTCCGGCGTGGCCTGCCGCACGAGGTCGTTGATGCCGATGCCGAGGGTGACGAGCGAAGGCGTCGCTTCCCCCACCCGCCCGACCTGCGCGCGCAAAACGTCGCCGGTCGTCGCGCCGCTCACACACAGATTGACGAGCCGCGAGCCCGGCCGCACACGCTCGATGCGCTCGAACAGACGCGCGACGTAGCCGCCGCCCTTCCGCGCACCGACGCCCACACCCGTCGAATCCCCCAGCGCCAAGTAGACGATTGGCTCACCTTTAGCTTCACTATTCATCTCAACTCATCTCAAATTTCAAATTTGAAAGTTTATACGGCAGCCTCGGAGCGCACGGGCTCGCGGAGGACAGCCGATGCGGCCTGCGCGGCGACGCGGGCGGCGTCGGGGTGCGCGTCCGTCAGGTTTGATACTTGAAGCAGCGACTCGCCCGTGCGCGAGAGCATGCGGAAGAGGTCGCCCTCTTCGGCGCGCGTGCGGCGGACGAGCGTGGGCCAGTCCATTCCTGCGGCCCAGCGCGCGGCCGTGGCGGCGGCCGAGAAGTTGATCTCGGGCGCGGGCTCAAGGTCTTGCTGCCACTCGACGCTCGCCACGTCGTAGGCGATGCGGTCGAACTTCGCGAGCGCCGTGATGAGCGCGTCGTCCATCTCAAGCTCGCCGTAGTCGCGCTCGGCGTCCGCGGCGAGCGCGGCCATCAGGCCGGCGGCGCGCGGCGCGTCGAGCGAGGCAAACAGCCCGCGGCTGATGGCTTCACCGACGAGGAGCGGGCGGTCTAATCTCAAGTCCGCGAGCCAGCGCCCGCGCTCTGTGACGCGCTCGGCGAAGAAGTCCAGGTAGCCGAAGTGGTGGAGCGCACGCGCGCGCCGCTCGAAGGGATGCCATGCTTCGCCGTGCACGGCTTCGAGCCTGCGGCCGAGGCGCTCGATTGATTCGGCCTCCTGCATGACCGACCACAGGGCTTCTTCGCAGCGCGTGCGCGAGCCTTCGCCGCCCGCGAGCGACTCGATGAGGTCGTTGATGAGCGCGACGGCCTCCTCGGTTGAGGAGCGCGCCGCGCGCAGTCCCGGCTCGCGCAAAGGCGTCGCGCGGTTCGCCTGCACCAGCTCGAAGGCCGCGTCGCGCGCCGACTCCGAGAGCGCGTGCGTCTCCTCCCACACACGCCCGATGCGTTCGAGCGCGAGCGTGACCCGCTTGCCGTTGTCGCGCACGCCCGCGAGCCCGTCGCCGCGCCGCTCCGTGACGAAGACGAGGCGGCGGTTCCCTTTGCCCACGGAGACGACGCGGCCGGGCACGACCTCCTTGTCGAGCCAGCGCAGGTACGCGTCCGTGCGCGTCTGCGGCGCATCTTCCAGCAGACGCGAGCGGGCGCTCGCCAGACGTTCGAGCCCGCGCGCAACTTCGGGCGGCAGGTCGCAGCCCGCATCGTGCAGTTTCGACTGCACGCGCCGCTCTGCCTCCGCGCGCGCGCGCTCGATGCGCGCGACCTCTTCGGCCACGTCGCGGCGTGCGTAGGAGCGCTCGGCGATCTCGCGCACCTGCGCGAACGTGCCGAAAGCGTCGAGCAGGTTGAGGAGCGTCGTGTAGGTCGCGCGGAACTGGCTCTCCAAAGGGTCTGGGTCTGCGTGCAGCAGGGACGCGAGCTTCTGCGGGTTCTGATGTAAGCCCGGCGCGGCGACGATGAAGCCGACGCGGTCGCGCCCGCGGCGTCCGGCTCGTCCCGTCATCTGTTGAAGTTGAGAAGCACTCAACGTCTGCCAGCCCTGCCCGCGCCGCACGTCGATGTTCTCAAGCACGACGGTGCGCGCTGGGAAGTCCACGCCGGCCGCGACGGTCATCGTGGCGAAGATGGAGTCGAGCAGTCCGGCGCTCATCAATTTCTCGATGGCGAGCTTCCACGCGGGCAAATGTCCCGCATGGTGCGAGGCCACGCCACCGCGCAGAACCATGTCCCAGTGGCGATGCTTGCGCACCTCCGGGTACTGCTCGGCCAGCTCTTCCAGCGCGCGACGCCTCGCCTCACGTCTTTCGGGGCCGACGCCGCGGCGCGGCGCGTAGGCGGCCTCGGCCGCGGCCTCGTCGCAGCGGCGGCGCGTGGGCAGGAAGATGATGGCGGGCAGAAGGTCGTAGGAGCCGAGCGCCGCGAGCAGGATGGACGGCGGCATCTCGGGCATCCCGGCGCGGCGTTGAGGGCCGCGCTGGAAGCGACCCTGCGAGCCCTGCCGCTCGCTCTTCGAGGTCTGCATGAAGCGCGCGATCTCGTTGTTGAAGTGTTCGTGCTCGTCGAAGAGCGGTGTCAGTCCGCCGTCGGGGAAGAGGAAGGCGGCGCGCAGCGGGACGGGGCGCGCGCCCGGCCGTGGGATGACGCGGCAGGGGTGTCCGCGCACCTCCGCGATCCAGTCGGCGAACTCTTCGGCGCGGCCGACCGTGGCCGAGAGCAGAAGCATCCGCACGCGCGGCGGCGTCAGGATGATGGCCTCCTCCCAGACGTGCCCGCGCTCCTCGTCGGCGAGGTAGTGCGCCTCGTCTAAGACAACGAGGTCGGCCTGCAACTGTTCGCCGCGCCGCAGAGCATCGAAGAGTTGATTTCGATAGACTTCGGTCGTGCCGACGATGAGCGGCGCGTCCGAGCGCTCCTTGCGGTCGCCCGTCAGGATGCCGACCTTCTCGTCGCCGAACTCGGCCGTGAACTCGTGAAACTTCGAGTTGGTGAGGGCCTTCAAGGGGCTCGTGTACCAAGCGCGTTTGCCTTCGGACAGCAGCCGCCGAATCTCCTCGCGCGCAATCCATGTCTTGCCGCTGCCCGTCGGAGCCGTCACCAGAACGTCTTCGTGTTCGAGCGCGGCGAGGGCTTCGAGTTGAAACGGGTCGGGTTTGAACGGCGCGGGGTCGGGCGCGCCGATGCCTTCGAGGAGCTGGCGCAGAGGGCGCGTGCGCGACTGACGCGTGGCGACGCGCGAGGCCGAGTCGGCCGCGGCGTTAGCCGCCGTGCGCGACTCTTTGTCCGGGCCGTCGCGCCCTCGCCCTCGCCCTTCGGAAGTTTGACGGAAGTCTGTTTGACGAAAGTCGGGCTGTCCTTCGTCGCGGCTTGGCGTGCGATCCTTGGAGGAGCCGCGGCGGCCCCTGCTTCCTCTGCGCGAACGCGTCATATGCTGTAGATTCTACCGCAGGAACTTTGTGGAAAGCGCCCGCGTAATGCTAACTTTTGTGTGACTTTCGCAACGCCCGGGGGATATTAAGCGTCTAATCGTTCGTGTTTTGCCGGCGGCCCGGGCGCGCGGAGTTTTTAAAGAAGAATGAGCGAGCTTTTCGACAGATTTGAGATCAACCGTACGCCGCGCTGGCCGCTGATGTCGCGGCTCGTAGCGCTTTCTCTCGTTGCGCACGGCCTCTTTCTCGTCGCGGTCGTCTACGTCCCGACGGTGCGCAGCATGCTCTACGTCGCCTCGAACGTCTCCGGCATCAAGCTTGTCAGCGAGGATTACGACCCGACGCTCATCGGGCAGCGCGCGACCATCGTCAAGTTCGAGCCGCACGAGAAACTCTATTACCCGCCCGACTACTTCGGCGCGCCCGAGGTGGCCGAGACGACGCAGCTCGACGCGTTGGTCGTGCAGCAGTTCGTGCCGCCGCCGCCGCCTGCGCCGGTCTACAGGCCGCGCCGCCCGCGCGCCCCGCGCGTCATCACGACACCACCCGAACCGACGCCGACGCCGGAAGTCGCGCAGGCTACGCCGACCCCTTCGCCCGCTCCCTTGACCGAGGCGGAGAAGCAGGCCGAGGCCGAGATGGAACGCATCGCCAGGGAGAACGGCATCGCGCGCCCGCCCGGCAACATCAACACCAAGCCCTTCGAAGACATCGCCGTCAAGGGCAAGGAGCTGTTCGACCAGGGCAAGCTCAACCTCGACACCTCCCTCGACGTGACGGCCACGGGCGAGCTGAACGAGGACGGCACGCTCAAGCCCGAGACGGTCAAGCTCGACTGGGGAGCGACGCCGCCGAGCGACCAGAACACCGCCGACCTCGCGCAGCAGCTCATCACCGCGATGAGCCAGAGCCGCGTGCTCGTCGTCCTCAAGGGCGCGAAGGACGTGCGCATCTCGCTCAAGCTCGACCAGCAGACGGTCAAGATCGCGGTCATGAGCGACCTGCCCACGGAGGACGATGCGATGAAGACCGCGCTCGGCCTCTCGACGATGGTCGCCATCGGGCGTAGCGCCAAGAAGGGGACGAACGAGGGCACCCTCTACGAGAACCTTAAGTTCGACAACCAGGGCAAGCAGTTCGCCATGAACTTCGAGATGCCGAAGGACGCGGCCGGCAAGATGATTACCGACATGCTGGCGAAGAAGGTCAGCAAGCCCGCCGCCGCCACCGCCGCGGCGACCCCGCAGGCCAGGAGCTGAGCGGGCTCGGAGAAACGCTTGAGAGTCAAAGAACGAACCATGAGGGAATTCTTCAGCACCATCTTCCACACGGGCGAGGCGCCGCAGGGGCGGGGCGAGGCCGCGCGCCTGTTCGCGCGCTTCGCCGTGCTCGGCGCCTTCGTTCTGGGAATAGCGCCGGGCGGCTGGGCGGCGCTTGCGCAGGCGCGCAAGACCGGCTCCGGCACCGCCGCCGCGACCGACTCGGGCGTCAAGAAGACCGCGAAGACGGAGGCGCCAAAAACGGAAGGGCCGAAGTCCGAAGGGACGAGGGTCAACGTCAAACCCATCAAGGCGTTCCTCTCGCGCTCGAAGAAGCTGCACGAGGATGGCAAGCTCGACCTCTCGAAGCCGCGGTCGATACTGGTCGTCGGCGAGCGGCAGCAGGACGGGACGCTGACGAACGTCCAGATCACGGGCGAGTCGGCCAACGACCCCGCGCTGCGCGCCGTCGCGCAGGACTTCGTCGCGTCGGTCAACGACAGCCACGCGCTCGCGTTCCTCTCGGACGTGTCGCGCGTGTCGATGACCTTCACGCTCGACGGCGAGCGCTTCAAGGCGCTGACGGCCTCGGATGCGCCGACGGAGGCGCGCGCCGAGGAGATGGCGCGCGGCTACCGCATGCTCCTCAACGTCGGACGCCTCGCCAAGCGCGGCACCGACGAGGGAGCCCTCATGAGCGGCATGAAGGTCTCCGCGAGCGGCAAACAGCTCCTCATGAACCTCGACATGCCGCGCGAGCAGATGGGCAACATCCTGCTGCGCCAGATCACGCCGAACTAACGCCGCGCAGGCGCGAGGCGGCGGCCCCCGGCCACTGCCTTGCGCCCCTTCCGGTCGCTCACATACAATCGAATATCGGCATAAAGTCGCGGACGGCGGCGGGTCTCTACAGGGTGACAGCTCCCTGCCCCGCGGCCGCGCGGCTCGGAGAGGGGGCGGCTCCCCGGCGGGACTAAAACAATGATTGATAAATTTCTGACCAAGGTCTTCGGCAGCAGCAACCAGCGCTACATCAAGACGCTGCTGCCCCTCATCCAGCAGATCAACGACCTCGAACCGTCGGTGCAGAAGCTCTCCGACGAACAGATGCGCGAGCGCGTCATCGAGCTGCGCGAGCAGGTCATCGGTGAGGTCGGCGACATCACGGCCAAGGGCGAGGAGGCGCGCAAGGAGCGCAAGCGCCGCACGCAGGAGGCGCTCGACAAGATTCTGCCCGAGGTCTTCGCGCTCACGCGCGAGGCTTCGGTGCGCGCCACGGGGATGCGCCACTTCGACGTGCAGCTCATCGGCGGCATCGCCCTGCATCAGGGCCGCATCGCGGAGATGAGGACGGGCGAAGGCAAGACGCTCGTCGCCACCCTGCCCGCGACTCTGAACGCTTTGACGGGACGCGGCGTCCACGTCGTTACCGTCAACGACTACCTCGCCACGCGCGACGCCGAGTGGATGGGGCGCATCTACAAGTTCCTCGGCCTCACCGTCGGCGCCATCGTCAACGACCTCGACGACTGGGAGCGCAAGGACGCCTACGCCTCCGACATCACGTACGGGACGAACAACGAGTTCGGCTTCGACTACCTGCGCGACAACATGAAGTTCGACCTCGCGACCTGCGTCCAGCGTCCGCACTTCCACGCCATCGTGGACGAGGTGGACTCGATCCTCATCGACGAGGCGCGCACGCCGCTCATCATCTCGGGCGCGTCGGACGAGGCGACGGACAAGTACTATCAGGCCAACGCCATCTTCCCGCACCTGAAGCGCGCGGAACTGGTCGGCCCCGAGAACAAGCCCGGCCCCGGCGACTACGTCGTGGACGAGAAGCAGCACTCGGCCGTGCTCACGGAAGAGGGCGTGGACAAGGCCGAGCGGCTCTTAGGCGTCGGCAACCTCTACGACCCTTCGAACATGGAGATGCTCCACTGCGTGGAGAACGCCATGAAGGCGCACACGCTCTACCGGCTCGACCACCACTACGTCGTGCAGGAGGGCGCGGTCATCATCGTGGACGAGTTCACGGGCCGACTCATGCACGGCCGCCGCTGGTCGGACGGGCTGCACCAGGCGGTCGAGGCGAAAGAGGGCGTCAAGATCGAGCGCGAGAACCAGACGCTCGCCACGATCACGCTCCAGAACTACTTCCGCCTCTACGATAAGCTCTCGGGCATGACCGGCACGGCCGAGACCGAGGCCGCCGAGTTCGACGCAACCTACAAGCTCGAAGTCGCCGTCATCCCGACCAACCGGGCGATGATCCGCAAGGACAACTCGGACGTTATCTACCGCACGCTCCCCGAGAAGTGGGACGCCATCATCGAGGAGATCATCGAGCGCCACGAGGCGGGTCAGCCGGTGCTGGTCGGCACCGTCTCGGTCGAGAACTCGGAGCTGATCTCACGCCGGCTCTCGAAGGCCGGCATCCGCCACCGCGACGAGGCGGGCAACATCCTGATCGAGGGTGACGGCACGATCCCCAACTACCACCACGTCCTCAACGCCAAGCACCACGAGCGCGAGGCCGAGATCGTCGCACAGGCGGGCCGCAAGGGCGGCATCACGATTGCGACCAACATGGCTGGCCGCGGCACCGACATCCTGCTCGGCGGCAACCCCGAGTTTCTCGCGCGCGAGCACTTGAAGCGCCAGGAGATAGACCCCGAGGAGGCGACGAAGGAACAGTTTGAAGAGGCTCTGGCCTACATCAAGCCCTTCGTCGAGAAGGAGCACAAGGAGGTCGTATCCTTAGGCGGCCTGCACATCCTCGGCACCGAGCGCCACGAGTCGCGCCGCATCGACAACCAGTTGCGCGGACGCGCCGGCCGTCAGGGCGACCCCGGCTCTTCGCGCTTCTTCCTCTCGCTCGAAGACGACCTGATGCGCATCTTCGCGGGCGACAAGGTCAAGGCGCTCATGCAGCGTCTCGGGATGGAGAAGGGCGTCGCCATCGAGTCGAAGATGGTTTCGAAGCGCATCGAGGCGGCGCAGAAGTCGGTCGAGGCGCGCAACTTCGAGACGCGCAAACACCTGCTCCAGTACGACGACGTGATGAACCGGCAGCGCGAGACCATCTACGGCCTGCGCCGCCAGTTGATGGAGGAGCCCGACCAGCGCGAGTACGTCCTCGGCGTCGCCCAGGATTTACTAGGCGACCTCGTCAAGCAGTACCTCCCCGAAGCCGTCTCGCCGGACGACTGGGACGTGGAGAATCTGAAGATTCAGCTTCAGGCGACCTACGCCTTCGACGCCGAGGCCGAGGGCATCGACTTCGACAACTCGACGCCGCCATTCATCAACGAGACGGTGTGGGAGAAGGCGAAGGCTTCCTACGAGTCGAAGGAGGCGCAGGTCGGGGCCGAAGCGCTGCGCACCTACGAGCGCATCATCATGCTCAACATCATCGACGCGCAGTGGAAGGATCACCTGCTCGCGATTGATCACTTGAAGCAGGGCATCGGGCTCGTCGGCTACGGACAGAAGGACCCGCTTGTCGAGTACAAGAAGGAGAGCTTCGACATGTTCCAGGCGATGCTCGACCGCATCGACACTGCGACCGTGCGCACGCTCTTCAACCTTCAGGTCGTCGCCGAGCAGGCGCCCGAACAGTTGCAGCAGCGCCGCCAGCGCCGCCCCACGTCGATGACCTTCACCGGCCCCAACCAGGGCGCCACGGCCGCCGGCGAAGAGGCCGCGCGCACCAAGACCGTCACGCGCGACCAGCCGAAGGTCGGGCGCAACGAGCCGTGCACGTGCGGCTCCGGCAAGAAGTATAAGAAGTGTTGTGGTGCCAACGCGTAAGATAGAGGCATCCGTCTTGGTGCTATGATGAAGGCGGGGTAAGGCTGTCGGAGCCGCCCCGCTTTCTTTCTCAAGCTGCGCTTTGCAAGGTCGATATGCCCCGCGCGCCGAAACTCCTGCTCCTTATTCCCGCCCTCGCCGTGCTGCTCTGCGCGGCCGAAGCGCGCGCCGTCGTACAAGGCGAAGACCGGGAAGAGATTCGAACGCTGGCTCAGGCGGTCGCGGGCGAGAAGAAGAAAGACTCCGAGACCTGGTTCCGACTCGGCATCGAATACAACCGCGGCAGGCGATCAAGTTCACGCCCGCCACGGTCAACGGGACTCCCGTCTCGCAGCGCGTAATTTTGGAATATAACTTCAGCGTCTACTGACGCGCGGGTCGCGGCCGCGAACGCCTGAGCAGGCGCCGGCGGCGTTGTTGGTGCTATCATGAAGGCGGGGCAAGGCCGTGGGAGCCGCCCCGCCTTCACCTTCAATTGAGGGTCTAAGTTTTAAGGAGTAGTTATGCCTCGCACGCTGAAACTCTCGCTCGTCATCTTTGCGCTCCTCTCACTCTCGGCGCCCGCGGCGCGCGCGCGGCAGGGCGCGCCCGACCCGCAGTTGGAGCAGGCCGTCAACCTCTACCGGAAGGGGGACGTGAAGGGCGCGGTTAAAGAGTTCCGCGCCGCCGTCAAGCGCAGGAAGGATGACCCACTCGCGTGGGCCTACCTCGGGCAGGCGCTCGCCCAGAGCGGTGAATCGAAGGAGGCGCGCAAGGCGCTCGACACCGCGCTCAAGCTCAACCCCGATTACGCTCCCGCGCATTCGAGCCTCGCCTATCTCCACCTCGTCAACGGCATGGAGCGTGAAGCCGAGGCCGAGGCCGTGAAGGCGCTCGCGCTCGACAACAATCTGAAGAACGCGCACTACGTCCTCGGGCTCGTGCGCCTGCGCCAGGGCGCCTGGCTGAAGGCGCTCGAAGAGGCGGACGCCGTCATCAAGCTCGACGCCGCGAACGCGGACGCCTACTCGCTGAAGACGCAGGCGCTCGTTGGCCTCTACGAACGCGCCAGCGCCGTCATTGCCGAGGAGCGCCGCGGCGCCTACGACTACGACGAGGCAACCATCAGAGACGCGCGCGCCGTGCAGACCTCGCGGCTCAAGGAGGCGTCCGAGAGTCTGGCCGAGTACCTGCGGCTGAAGCCCGACGCCGCGGACGCCGCGCTGATGCGCGAAGAGTTGGAGTCGATGCGCTTCTACGCCGCGGCGGGCATGAACGCCGCCGACCCGGCGCGTAAGATTTACGGCGCGCGCGAGGGCATCAAGCGGGCCGAAATCCTCGCCAAGCCCACGCCCGGTTACACTGAAGAGGCGCGGCGCGCGAACGTCTCCGGCGTCGTCCGCCTTCGCGTCGTGCTCGGCTCGGACGGCAACGTCAAGCACGTCCTCGTGCTCAGGCGACTGAGCCACGGGCTGACGGAGAAGGCCATCGAGGCAGCACGGCAGGTCAGGTTCAACCCGGCGACCCGCGACGGCCAGCCTGTCTCGCAGTACGTCGTGCTCGAATACGGATTCAATCTTAACGAACGCTTCATACGCACCGGACGCACCGGCTGGTGAAGCTCGACGGCGATGACCCACGACACGATTCGACCCAGGCTTAGAGGCGCCGCCGCCGCGCTCGCCTGCGCGCTCTCGCTCGCACCGGCCGCTGCGCTCGCGCAGACGGTTGACGACTTCGAGCGCGGCAAGCAACTGCTCGCGCAAGGCGACGCAAAGGGCGCCGCCGCCACGCTCAAACGCGCCGCCGAGCGTCGCAAGACGGACGCCGAGGCGTGGTACGCCTACGGGCTCGCCCTCGGCCGGATGGGCAAGCAGAAGGACGCGCGCAAGGCGTTCGAGCGCGCCGTCAAGCTGCGCCCCGACTGGGCCACGGCGCGCGCCGGCCTCGCCTACACGCTCATCCTCCTCAACAAGACGCGCGACGCCGACCGCGAGGCCAAACGCGCGGTCTCGCTCGACCCGAAGTCTCCGGACGCGCACTTCGTGGTGGCCAACGTCAGATACCTCTACGACGACTTCAGCGGGGCGGCGGCCGAGACCGAAGCGGCGCTGGCGCTCCAGCCCGACTTCCCCGCCGCCGCGTTCCTCCACGGCGACTCCCTCATCAACATCTACGTGATGGAGAGCGAGCGCCAGTCAGAGAGATACCGGCTGCCGCCCGGCGCGGACGAGGCCACGCGCAAACTCGTCTTCGAGCAGCGCGCCGCGGCGCTCGAACCCTTCAAGGCGCGTATGCGCGAGACGGCCGAACGGCTGGACGCCTTCGCTAAGACGCGCGCCGGCAACGAGGCCGAGAGTATGAGCGAGTTGGCGGGCTCGCTCCGCCTCTACGGCCGTGTGGGCGGCGACAACCAGGGCGTCTTCCGCCAGATCGAGGTGACGCAGAAGGCGCTCATCACTTTCAAGCCCGAGCCGTCCTTCACCGAGGAGGCGCGCAAGAACAACGTGACCGGCGTCGTCAGGCTCCGCGCCGTGCTCGCGGCCGACGGGCGCATCCGGCACATCGCCGTCATCAAGCGCCTGCCCGACGGGCTGACAGACAAGGCCGTCGCCGCCGCGCGCAAAATCAGGTTCACGCCCGCACGCGTCGGCGATGCCCCCGTCTCGCAGTACGTCGTGCTCGAATACAACTTCAACATCTACTGACGCCGCGCACGCGTCGCGTCTGTACAATTCCCCCTCGTCAAGCGAATGAGCGCCAACAGCAGCAGCACCTCGAACAACCCGGTCGTGCAAGCCGTCCTCTCGGGCGCCGCGCCGCAGCCGGCGCGCATGGCGGCCGCGCGCGGAATGCTGCCCGTCCCGCAGGACGTGCTGTTGGAGTTGCTCGTCGCGCTGCGCGCCGACTCGGACGAGTCGGTGGCGCGCGCCGCCGAAGAGACGCTCACCAACCAGGATGCGGTGACGCTTCTCGGCGTCGCCTCCGCGCAGGAGACGGCGCCGGCCGTGCTCTCCTACCTCGCGGAGCGGACGGGTCTCGCGCGCGAGGTGCAGGAGTCGCTCGCGCTCAACGCCTCGACGCCCGACGAGGCCGTGGCCGCGCTCGCGCGCGTGACGGCCGAGGGCGCGGTGCTCGAACTCGTCTCCCTCAACCAGCAGCGCCTCATCCGCACGCCCGCCATCATCGACGCCGTGCTCGCCAACCCCGCGCGCACCTCCGACGCCGACCGGCGCGTGCGCGAGACGCGCCGCGAGTTCTTCGAGAAGGAGCGCGGCGCCCGTCAGGTCGCCGACGAGATGCGTGCGCAGGGGTTGGGCGCCGCCGCCGAGTTCATTGAGTCGGCCGAATCGTTCGGCGCCGAAGTGGGCCTGAGCCTCGACGATGCGTGGCTCATCGCGCAGCACATCGAGGTCTCGGACGTTGACATCGATGACTCGTGGCTCCCATCCGAGAGGTTTGAAGACTTGCTCGACGAGACGTTCGAGCAGCGGCAGGCCGCGGCCGAGCGCCTGGTGGCGGAGGCGCTTGCCGAGGGCGCCACAGCGGCCCCGCCCGAGCGCGTCGCGCTCATCCGCCGCATCATGCTGATGAAGGTCAAGGATCGTATGAAGCTCGGGATGAAGGGCGACCGCGAGGCGCGCTCGATCCTCATCCGCGACCCGAACAAGGTCGTCGCGCAGGCCGTCATCAACAACCCGCGCATCACCGACCAAGAGGTCGAGGCCATCGCCGCCATGCGCACGGTCAACGCCGACGTGCTGCGCCTCATCGCCATGAACCGCCACTGGGCGCGGCAGTACCCGGTCATCACTAACCTCGCGCGCAACCCGCGCACGCCGCTCCCGACCGCGATGTCCATTCTCCCGCGCCTCCACGCCAAAGAGCTGAAGGCGCTTGGCCAGAACCGCAACGTCTCCGACGCCGTCCGACGCCAGGCGCTCCGCCTCGCCACCGTCCGCGGGCAGTAAAAAGGCGGTGAATGGTAAATAGTGAATGGTGAATGGAAGTCGGCTTATCCATTCACCATTCACTATTTACCATTCACCGCCTTAAAAGATTTCCGAGCCCTTGCGCAGCACCGACCAGCCTACGTCGGTGAGGGTATGGCTGGCGGCGCCCCACCAGAGGCCGGCGAGCACGGCGGCCAACGCGCGCGGCCCAAAGCCGTAACCGGCGGCCGACGCCTCGACGAACCGCCACACCTCAACCACCTCGCGCCACCCCGGCGCCACGCCACCCGAGAGGAAGACCGCCCGCGCGTAGACGCACACCCACGCCACGAGCGTCAACACGGCTGCGAAGTAGACGACCCGGATCAGCGTCCCGAAGACGATGCCATGCGACCAGCGCGAGCGGTGTCGGAAGACTACCTTGTACGGCCACCACAGAAGCCGCAGCGGCCCCCAGCGCGTGTACTGCCGCGACTGGATGTCGAGGTCCGGCCCGAACATCAGCCCCCCGAACAGCATCGCCACGGTCGCCGCCGCGCTCAGCCACACGCTCCCCGTCAGCCCCCACGCCGCCGCGAACGTCGGCGGCGCCAGCACCAGCGTCACCATGTCGTGTGTTTTTCCCGAAGGCATAAGAGCAGTAGGCAGTAGGCAGATGACAGTCGGCAGCCGCTCCACGTTAAGGACGTTGGAAAACTAAGACGAAGCTGCGACAGCGGCTCTCTTAACTGCCATCTGCCTACTGCCTACTGCTTATATCATGCGGCGCGCGGCGGAGACCAGCCGTTTGCCCGCGCGTCGGGCGTGCGTGTACACTGTCGAGCTTCGTCGGAACGGTCATGGGTAAAAAGGGAAAGTCGCAGGAATTTCTGGAGTACGCGGCAGCGCGCGCGCTGCTGTCGGGGCTCGGCGCGCTGCCGCGGCCGTCGGCCGTCAGGGTCGGGCGTGCGCTGGGGCGCGCAGCCTATCGTGTAGCGGGGGGCTTGCGGCGCACGGGGCTGCGCAACCTTGAGCTGGCCTTCCCCGAGATGGGCGCGGAGGAGCGCGAGAGAATCCTGCGCGGCACGTTCGAGAGCCTGGGGCGACAGCTCGGCGAGGTCAGCCAGTTCCCGCGTGCCACCCCCGAGAGCCTGCGCGCGGTCGCTGAGTACGACAGCGAGGACGTGAAGCTCCTCGCTGTCGCGCGCGAGCGCGGCCGCGGGGTCATCTTCCTCACCTCGCACCTCGGCGCATGGGAGATGCTCTGCTTCGCGCACTCCGCGCTCTACGAGCCGATCAGCTTCCTCGTCCGCCCCCTGGACAACCCGCGCATCGACGCGCTGGTCGAATCCTTGCGCACGCGCTTCGGCAACCGCCCCATCGACAAGGGCGCCGCCGCGCGCACCGCTCTGCGCCTCCTCAAGCAGGGCGGCACGCTCGGAGTCCTGGCCGACCTCAACACGCAGGAACGCGAGGGCGTCTTCGTCCCCTTCTTCGGCCACCTCGCCTGCACGACTGCCGGCGTCGCGACGCTGGCGCTGCGCACCGACGCCACCGTCATCCCCGTCTGCGCGCCCTGGGACGAGCGGCGCGGCAAGTTCGTCTTCCGCGGCGGCCCCGTCATCGAACTCGTCCGCACGGGCGACGACAAACGGGATGTCGAAATCAACACGGCCAACTTTACGGCCGCCATCGAACGCCACGTCCGCATGTTCCCGGAGCAGTGGCTCTGGATACACAAACGCTGGAAGACACGACCCAAAGGCGAGCCCGACCTCTACGCTCGTCCGACACAAATTCCTTTGGGGGGTGTGGCCGAAGCAAAAATTTCTTCACCGCCCCCAACCGAAAAGGTTTACAAGGCTTAGTGAGCTAGTTTTCACAACTTACTTTAACCTTTGAGGCTCAAAGGTTTACGAGAATCTTTCACGTCTGTCACAAATTTGTTGAGAACGTTGCATTTTCTTCTTGACAGTTAACGAAAAATACGTATAATTCCTCACCAAGACGAAGCAGTTGGAAAGTTTAATTAAAGCAGTGCTTCGAAGATGATTGACAGGAGCGGCCGGGTTGGTTCATTCGGCCTTACAGGCAGGAGCGTTCTTATTTTTGCTCCGGTAAGGTTGAGAAGTTTCTGAGCTATATATTTCGCCCGTCCAACACGACCGCCAAAACAGCCGGATCGCCCGTAGGTGACGATCTCCAGCACATAGCCACCGCCACCCTGAATCTCCGAGCCTGCCCGAAAACAACGCCCCGCCGGTTTACCCTAGACCGGCGGGGCGCTCTTCTTTTTGGTTCTTAAAAACTTCTTACATCGCGAGCCCGCCGTCCGCCTGTAGGACCTGGCCGGTGACGTAGCGCGCGTCGTCCGAGAGGAGGAAGCAGGCGATGCGTGCGACCTCGTCTGGCTGTGCGAAGCGGCCCATCGGAATCTGCTCGCGCAGCTTCTGCTGATACTCTTCGTTGAGCGCCTGCGACATGTCGGTAGCGACGAGGCCGAGGGCGAGCGCGTTGACCGAGACGTTGCGGCTGGCGACCTCCCGAGCGAGCGCCTTCGTCAGCCCGATCATGCCGGCCTTCGAGGCCGAGTAGTTCGACTGGCCGGCCATGCCGACGACGCCGCTGATGGAAGAGATGTTGAGGACGGAGCCGCCCCCCTCGTTCTTGAGCATGTGACGGAGCGCGGCGCGCGAGAAGTTCCAGGCGCCCTTGAGGTTCGTGTCGATGACGGAGTCCCAGTCCTCCTCCTTCATGCGCAGGATAAGATTGTCGCGCGTGATGCCGGCGTTGTTGACGAGGAAGTCTACGCGCCCCAACTCAGCCTTCACCTGCTTAACCATCTCGGCCGCGGCCTCGGTGCCCGCCACGTCGCACTGCGCGGCGAGCGCGCGCACGCCTAAGCCTTCGATCTCGGCCTTCAGACCTTCGGCCGCCTCGGCACTCTGCGCGTAGTTGAAGGCCACGTCGGCGCCGCGCCGCGCCAGCTCAAGGGCGATGGCGCGACCGATGCCGCGCGTCGCGCCCGTGACGATGGCCGCCCGCCCCGCAAAGGGTTTCACTTCGGCACTCAAACTCTTCTTCCTCCGTTAATGTGGGTTCTCGGCGAACGGACATTTTAACACACGCGGCGGCCGCAGCCGTTTGGCGGGAGGCGGGTTTTATTGTAAAGATTAACGCAAGCGCGCCACACAACACGCACCGGAGGGGGAGAGCATGAAGTTAATCGTACTCGCCGCGGGCTACGCCACGCGGCTCTACCCGCTGACGCTGGATCAGCCGAAGCCTTTGCTCGACGTGGCAGGCAAGCCGATGCTCGAACACGTGCTCGACAACCTCGCGCCCGTCGAGGAGATCGACCACGTCTACGTCGTCACCAACGGCAAGTTCGCCGGCCACTTCGAGCGCTGGGCCGAAGGGCGGCGCGCGCGAGTCGGCGGGCCGGACATCACGGTCGTCAACGACTACTCGACCGACGACACGAACAAGCTCGGCGCCATCGGCGACTTGAACCTGGTGCTAACGCAGGCCGGGATTGACGACGACATCGCGGTCGTCGCGGGCGACAACCTCTTCAGCGAAAAGCTCGGAGAGTTCGGCGAGTACTGCCGCGCGAAGGGCGCGCCGGTGCTGGCCGTCTACGACGTAGGCGACCTCGAAGCCATCAAGAAGTACAACTCTATCGAAGTTGACGAAGACGGCCGCATCACCTTCTTCGAGGAGAAGCCGGCGAACCCGAAGAGCACTCTGACGGGCATCGCGCTCTACTACTACCCGCAGTCGGCGCTGCCGCTCATCCGGCAGTACGTCGAGGAGGGCAACAACCCCGACCAGCCCGGCCGCCTCGTGCAGTGGATGTACGAGCGCACGCCCTTCTACACGTGGCGCGTGCCGGGCATCTGGTACGATGTCGGGTCGAAGGAGACGCTGGAGGAGGCCAACCGAATCTTCTCGCAGCATCGAACACAGGCCGAAGGGTGACTAACGAATGCTCGATCTGAACTACGTCCGCTCTAACCTTGAGCGCGTGCGCGCGGCGCTCGACGCGCGCGGGTACGATACGGCTGCGCTCGACGACTTTGCCGCGCTCGACGCGGAGCGCCGCCGCGCCATCGCCGAGTCCGACGCTTTGAACGCGCGCCGCAACGCTTCGAGCCGCGAGATCGGCGCGCTGATGAAGGAGGGCAGGAAGGACGAGGCCGAGTCGCGCCGCAAGGAGGTCGCGGAGCTGAAGGAACGCATAGCCGAGCTTGAGCGCGCGCGGGACGACGCCGAGCGGCGGATGGAGGAGCTGCTGGCCGCTGTCCCGAACGTGCCGCACGAGTCCGTGCCGGTCGGGCGCGATGAGTCCGCGAACAAGGAAGTAAGGCAGTGGGGCGAGGCGCCGCGCTTCGACTTCGAGCCGCAGGATCACGTGGACATCGGCACGCGGCTCGGCATCCTCGACCTCGAACGCGCGGCGAAGATCGCCACCGCGCGCTTTGCCATTCTTCGCGGCGCGGGCGCGCGCCTCGAACGCGCGCTCATCAACTTCATGCTCGACGTGCACACGCGCGAGCACGGGTACGAAGAGACGCTGCCGCCCTTCATCGTCAACGAGAAGTCGCTCTTCGGCACGGGGCAGTTGCCGAAGTTCGAGGCCGACCTCTTCAAGCTGACGGACGAGCGCGGGCTCTACCTCATCCCGACGGCCGAGGTTCCCGTCACGAACATCTACCGCGAAGAGATTCTCGACGCGTCGGAGATGCCCAAACGGTTCGTCTCTTACACGCCCTGCTTCCGCTCGGAGGCCGGCTCCTACGGCCGCGACACGCGCGGCGTCATCCGCCAGCACCAGTTCGACAAGGTCGAGCTGGTGAAGCTCGCGCTGCCGGAGAACTCTTACGAGGAGTTGGAAGGTCTGACGCGCGACGCGGAGACTATCCTGCAAAAGCTCGGGCTGCATTACCGCGTCGTCGCGCTCTCGACGGGCGACATCAGCGCTTCGTCGGCGAAGACGTACGACCTCGAAGTGTGGCTGCCCTCGCAGAACACCTTCCGCGAGATATCCTCCTGCTCGAACTTCGAGTCGTATCAAGCACGGCGCGCGCAGATACGCTTCCGGCGCGCGGGCGGTGCGAAGCCCGAGTACGTCCACACGCTCAACGGCTCGGGGCTCGCCGTCGGCCGCACGTGGCTCGCCATCCTTGAGAACTACCAGCAGCCGGACGGCTCCGTCGTCATCCCCGAAGCACTCCGGCCATTTATGGGTGTCGATAAGATAGAGGCGAGTGGGCAGTAAGTAAGACGGGCGTCTTAAGCTCTAACTCGTCGCGCTTAGGCCATAAGACGAGCGCCTTAGGTCATAAGATCATCGTCTTATGACCTAAGGCGCTCGTCTTATGGCCTAAGCGCATGACTATTCGATCTTCAACTCGAACGGCATGATGGCGAGCGTCTGGTTCTGCGGGAAGCGCTCGAACATGGCGGCGCGGCGCAGGACGGGGCGCATCTCGGCGGGCATGGAGTTGATGAAAGCCGCGCGTTGCTGTTGGGCCTTGATGCTGGCGGCGTCCTGTTCGTCGCCGCCGCCGAAGAGCTGTTGGAAGAAGGTGCGCGGCGCGGGATAGACGACGCGGCGGACGCCCTTGTCGGCGGGAATCTTCGCCAGCTCTTTCGCCACCTCGACGGCGCGGTCGAGGCCGCCGAACTCGTCAACCAGACCCTTCTCCTTCCCCTGTGCGCCGGTCCACACGCGCCCGCGCGCAATCTCGTGGACGGCCTCGACGTTCTGGAACTTGCGCCCCTCGGCCACCTTCGGCAGGAACTGGTTCCAGTAGAAGTTGCGCATCGAGCCTTCGAACTTCTCGCGCTCCTCCTTCGTGAACTTCTCGGTCTCGCGGAACATGCCCGAGTTCTTGCCACGCATGACGTACTCGCTCGACACGCCGACCCAGTCGTAGAAGCCTTTGACGACCGGCTTGTAGGCATAGACGCCGATGGAGCCGGTCAGCGTCAGAGGCTCGGCGACGATGCGGTTCGCGCCCATCGAGATGTAGTAGCCGCCCGAGGCCGCGAGGTCGCCCATTGAGATGACGACCGGCTTCTTCTTCTTCGCCTCCTCGACCGCCTTCCAGATGAGGTCGGACGGGTAGGTCACGCCGCCGGGGCTGTCCACGCGCAGCACGATGGCCTTCACTTCACTGTTGTCGCGCGCGTCGTTGAGGGCCTTGACGACGGTGTCGGAGCCGACGGTCTGGTCGCCGCCGAACGTGCCGTCGTTCGAGCGACCGGGCTCGATGGGGCCAGAGGCGAAGATGACCGCGATGGCCTCGCCCTGATTCAAGCCCAGCGACTGCGGCGTGACGCGACGGTATTCGGCCGTCGAGACCTTGCGCAGCTTCTCGTCGTCCTTATAGCCAAGCCGCTTCTTCAGCTCGCCCTCGACCTCCTCACGGTAGAGCGCGCCGTCGATGAGGCCCGCTTCGAGCGCCGCGGGCGCGTTGTGCGGCGCGTTATCGACGAGCGCGCGGATGTCTTCGACCGACTTGCGCCGCGCCTCCGCGACCTGCGTCACGTAACGGTTGAAGATTTCGTCGAGCAGCGAGTTCAAAGTTTCGCGCTCGCCCTCCGACATATCCTCGCGCGTGAAGGCTTCGGGCGCGGTCTTATACTTCTCGATCTGATATGAGTCCCAGACGATGCCGAGCTTATCGAAAGACCCCTTGAAGTGCATCGACTCGGCGGCGAGCCCGTTGATGAAGAGGTCGCCGATGGGCGGCACGTAGATGCGCTCGGCCGCGGTCGCGATGTAGTACTCCTTGTCGCCGCCGAACTCCATGTAGGCGTAGATGGGCTTGCCCGACTTGCGGAAGTCGGCGACGGCGTCGCGTATCTCGTCGGACTTGGCCCAGCCGCCGCCGAGCATCCCGATGTCGAGCAGCACGGCGCCGACGCGCTTGTCGGCCTTCGCCTTGCGCAGTTGCAGCAGCAGGTTCGAGAGCGAGTTGGTGTCGCCGCCGAAGAAGCGTGCGGACATCTCGTCAGCGTTCGTGTAATCGGGCAGCGAGCCCTCGACGTTGAGGACGAGCACGCTGTTCGACGCCACATCCGGCTCGTCGCCGAGCGACACCACGACGGCCGCCACGACCAGCCCCACCACCAGCACGAACACCGCCAGCAGCCCGACGATGATTAGAGCGATCTTGCTTCCACGCGTCATACTTTAAGACCTTTATCCGAATGAATTTGGCCCCGCCCGGGCGGAGCAGCGGGGCCGGTTCTATTACGATTTGAGGGGAGAAAATGTTTTGGGAGCAGATGGCAGCAGGCAGTTAAAAACCTTTCTAATCACGAACCCTGCGGTTGTCATCAACAACGTCCGCATCGCGGAGCCCGCTGCCTACTGCCTACTCTCTGACAATCCACCCGCCGCCCGTCACCTCTGCGCCGCGGTAGAAGACGGTGGCCTGTCCCGGAGTGACGGCGCGCTGCGGGTCGTCGAAGCGGACGCGGGCGCGGCCACGCCCGAGCGGTGTGATGGTGGCCGGCGCTTCCGTGTGGCGGTAGCGGACGCGCACGTCCGCGCGCACGGGCTCAGACGGATCATCGAAGGCGACCCAGTTGACGCCCGCGGCGGTGAACTCTGAGCTGAGCAGCTCTTCCTCGCGGCCGACGACGACGCGGCTCGACTCGGGCTCCATGCGCACGACGTAGAGCGGGAGCGGGCGCGAGACGCCGATGCCGCGCCGCTGCCCGACCGTGAAGCGGTGGACGCCCTCGTGCTCTCCGACGACGTGCCCCTCCGTATCCACAATCTCGCCGCGCGCAGGACGCTCCGTGTCCCTCCCCTCGGCTTCAAGGTAGCGGTCGATGAAGCCCGCGTAGTCGCCATCGGGCACAAAGCAAATCTCCTGCGACTCGCGCTTCTCGGCGACGTAGAGGCCGTGAAGACGTGCGACCTCGCGCGCCTCCTCCTTCGTCATCTCGCCCAGCGGAAAGAGCGAGCGTGACAACTGCTCCTGCGTCAACTCCCAGAGGAAGTACGACTGATCCTTGCGCGCGTCGCGCCCGCGCAGCAGCCGGTAACGTCCCGCCGCTTCGTCGTAACGCACGCGCGCGTAATGGCCCGTCGCAACCTTCTCACAGCCGACGCTCAAAGCCGTGCGGTCGAGCGCGGCGAACTTCAGACGACTGTTACACGCGACGCACGGGATGGGCGTCTCGCCTTCGAGGTAGCTCTGCACGAACGGCGCGACCACGTCGCGCTCGAAGTCGCGCTCAAGGTTCAAAACGTAGAAGGGGAAGCCCAACTCCTCTGCCACGCGCCGCGCGTCGTACACATCGTCGAGCGAACAACAGCGGCTGGGAAGCGGCTCGCCGTCCTCGCCCACACTGAGGCCCCTCCGCTGGTTCCAGAGCTGCATCGTGAACCCGACCAGCTCGTGCCCCCCGGCCTTCAACAGCGCCGCCGCCGCCGAACTATCGACGCCGCCGCTCATCGCAACTGCTATCTTCATTCTTGAAATCGGCGATAGGTGAACAGCCGAGGAAAGGCTTCTTATCCTCTCATTCATCACGCATCACCCGTCACTTTCCTTACAGTTTGCCGCCCTTTTCGGCGAGGTGCTAAGATGCCCTTCAGTCAGTCTTTACTGCTTTTTCAGTACAGTACAGGATAACCGACATCCCGAGAAACGTCAGCCCGCCATCTGACGCCAAAGAACGGAAGGAACGCGGACAGATGAGTGAAGAGAGCACAAGTCGCCTCGAAAACGCGATGGCGAAGCTGGCGGACACCTCGGCGCAACACGACGAGCGGCTCGCCGCGCACGAAGAGAGGATGACCGCGCACGAAGAGAGGATGGCCGCGCATGAAGAGCAACTCGCGGCGCACAAAGAGCAGCTCGCCGTGAACAAAGAGCGGCTCGCCGCAATAGAGCGTACGAATGAGATACTCAAAGCGTTGGCCGCCGACGCCCATCAGTTGCTTGCCAACGTGCAGCGGCGCGTCGGAGGTTTCGAAAAGGTCAACGCCACTTTGGTCGAACTGCTCGGGCGCCATCACGAGGGGGTAACGGAGATGCGGGCGGCGCAGGCCAACGCCGACGCCAAGATTGCCCTCCTCGCGGAGTCGCAGGCGCATACCGACAGGCGGCTCGATGCGTTGATTGACATTGTGCGGACACGCTTTAACGGCCAGTCTGAAAGTAGTTGAGCGACATTTGAATAATGCCTGAGAGAGCCATCGAAGAGTACGTCGTTGTGGACGAGCCCTTCTACCTCGCGGTGGGGCGCGAGGTGGAGTTGTTTGAGGCCGCGCGGGACGCGCGTTTGCCCGTCATGCTCAAAGGCCCGACGGGGTGCGGCAAGACGCGCTTCGTCGAGCACATGGCGTGGCGGCTGGGGCGCCCGCTTATCACCGTCGCCTGCCACGAAGACCTCTCGGCCACAGACCTCGTCGGGCGCTTCCTGCTCGAAGGCGAGGAGACGGTCTGGCACGACGGCCCCCTGACGGCGGCCGTGCGCGGCGGCGCGATCTGTTATCTGGACGAGGTGGTCGAGGCGCGCAAGGATACCGTCGTCATCATCCACCCTTTGACCGACGACCGCCGACGCCTCCCCATCGAGAAGCGCGGCACCATCCTCGACGCGCCCCCGGACTTCATGCTCGTCGTCAGCTACAACCCCGGCTACCAGTCGATTCTGAAAGACCTCAAGCAGTCCACGCGCCAACGCTTCGTCGCGCTGGAGTTCGACTACCCGCCGGCGGAGTTGGAGGCCGAGATTGTCGCGCGCGAGGGCGGCGTCTCGCTCGAAGAGGCGCGCGACCTCGTCCTCATCGGCCACAAGGTCAGGAACCTCCGCGGCCACGGCCTCGAAGAGGGCGTCTCGACGCGCCTCCTCATCTACGCCGCCCAGCTCATGGCCCGCGGCATCCCCCCTACGGCCGCGGCGGAAGTCGCCCTCTGCTCCCCCATCACCGACGACCGCGACCTCCAACGCAGCATCCGCGAGATCGTGACGACCGTGATTTGAGACTTCAACCTGAGGCGCCTCACTTCTTCCTGACGTACGTGCCGTCGAAGGCGACCGTCCAGGTCTTGCCGTCGTCGGCGGACTGCTCCCAGAGCTGTCGGACGCGGCCGCCGTCGAGCTTGGTGAAGGTGAGGCGTGAGAGAGTCACCCTGCCGTCCGCCCCCTTCCTCTCGCCGTTGAGGCGCATCGCGCCGTCCTTGTACTCGCCGAAGAGTTCGAGGATGCCGCCGAAATTATCCACCCACGTCTGCTGCCACTTCCCCTTCGCGGCGTTGTAGACGTTGAAGCTCTTGCCGTTGGCGCCGCGCGCGCCCGTCCAGTTCTCGAAGACGACGCAGTCGTTGAGGATGAGTTGCACGCTGTTGGTGCCGGCCTGCTGCCCCTGCGGATTGAGCACGTCCCACTCGCCGACCCAGAAGTCGAACTGGCGGTGCTCGGGGCGCGACTTGCAGGGCGACGGCGGCGGCATGGGCGGCGTCGTCGGGGTTTGAGCGCGCGCCGTGTCGAAGTACGAAGGGGCAAAGAGTAAGAGCAGAAGCGAGAGGACGGCTCGCCTGAGCGTGGACGAAGTCATAGACGTAGTCACTCCTTAAAAGTTTGTCCGAGGCGGTGGTACGGCTGTCAGGCTTGTGTCTGAAGAGATGCCGCGCGCGGCCGACTTGGATGCCCCGCGAGCGCGTGCGTTACAATGCCGCGAACCGAATTTATGCCGGCGGACGAATCGCCGGACGGGCGTGCGAGGAATTGGACGAAGGGGCGCTCAGGCATCTCTTCATTGTTCGGAGCGTGATGAGCGAGCGGACTGACGAGCGAGGTTTCGAGTCGAAGGTGGTGGCCGGCGAAGACGGCGACGCGGAGCCGCTTGCGCGGACGCTGCGCGAGCGCCTGCGCGGGGTGAAGGACGCGGGGGAACGGCGGACGATTGCGGGGCTGGCGCGGGAGGTCGGGAAACTGCCCGTGGACGTGGCGCGGGCGGCGTTGGAGGTGGCGGCGGGGTTGGCGGCGTTGAGTTTGCGCGCGGGCGTTGACTTCTTAAAAGAGGTGCCGGCGGCGGCGCGTGTGCTCGACGCGGAGGAGCTGCGTGCGTGGGGCGAGTTGGGCCGGCGTCTGTTGATGGCGGACGTGGAGACGGGCGCGGCATTCATCAAGGCGGGCGTCGGCGAACTGTCTGAAGTGCCGCACGGAGCGAGGCTGCTGCTGTTGCAGGTGTGCGGACGGCAGTTGTCGCTCTCGACCTCGTTCGCGTTGGAGACGTACGGGCGCGGGCCGGAGGTGGCGCGCGCCGTGGGAGACGCGGAGTTGCTGCGGCGCGTCTTCGAGGTCGCGTTGGAAGTCGCAAGACGCTCGGCGCGACACAGCTCGGACTTCATCTCGGCGACGCCCGCGGCGGCGGCGGCGCTCTCATCTTTTCATAAAGATGTTGATGAGAATGATGCGGTCGAAATTCAGACCGGGGACGGACGCGTGTGGTCGGCGGCGCTCACTCTGGCGGAGTCGTTCGCGCAGCGCGTGGGCGGCATCGCGGCCGACATGTGGGGAACGCTTCCCGTCGCACTTGAAAACTTAAGCGCGGACGATGCTCTGCGTCTGTTCGCTCAGGCCGAAGGTTTTCTGGACAGGGGCGGCGCGGCGGCGCTGCATGTGCTCGGGTCGGGCGGTGAGGTCTTGCGGCTCGTGCCCGAGGCGTTCGACGCGTGGGGCGCGCTGCTGCGGACGGTGGCGTCGCACAACAACGCGTGTCTGGTCGCGCTGGCGCGGACGGGGCCGGCGTCTTTGCGCTCGCTGGCGGAGCATCAGGTTAATCAAGAGCGTTTGACGGAGGTCGTGCTCACAGTTGTCGAAGCGACGCACGAGGTGGCGCGTGTGGACGCGGAGGCGGCCATCTCCTGCTTTCGCGCAGCGCCGCGCGCCTTGAGGTCTGCGACGTTGGAGCAGTTCAGAGAGTGGGTGCGCGAGGGTCTGCTTTTGGAGAACTTGAGCGCACGCGCGCGGCGCAGTTACTTCGCGCTGGAGACGCGCAAGAGCAACGAGCGTTTGCAGAGCGGCGGTCGCGACGGGCTCGGGCTCGAAGAGGTGGCGCAGACCCTGCGGCTCTACGTCGAAGGGTTGACGGGCCGCGCCGTCGAGGTCGTGCCGCTCGCGGCCATTCCAGAGGAGCAGAAGATCGGCGACGGCCGCACGATACATCTGCCCTCGGTCGTGTCGGAGTTCGGCGAGCGCGAGCTGGACTTCCGCCTCTATAAAGTCCTCGCCGCGCACGCCGCGGGGCAGATCGAGTTCGGCACGCACGAGCGCGAGACGGACGCTCTGCGCGCGGCTTACACGTCGCTGGCGGAGCTTTATGCGCCCGAGCACGCCGACGCGCTCGACGCCTTCGCGCTCGACGGCTACATCAACGACCCTTCAAAGTCCGAACGCGCGCTCGCGCCCGAAGAGGAAGCGAGACTGGCGGCAGCGCGGCGGCGCGTGCTGCCAGAGGGCGGAGACTACCGCGCGGCGCTCGCGCTCTTCCCGCAGAGGGGCTTGGCGGCGCGCGTCTTCGGGACGCTTGAGAATGGTCGTATCGACCGTCGGCTCCGTCACGCTTACCGCGGGCTCGCACGCGACCTCGATTTAGTGCGTGAGCACCTGCGCCGCAACCGCCCGCGCATCGTCTCGCTCCCGATCACGCTCGTCCCCTTCGAGTTGCTCTTCCAGATCACGCTCTGCGGCGGCGCGCTCGAAGACGCGCGCGCGGTCTACGGGCAGGTCGTGTCGGAGCTTGAAACCATCGTCGTCGATTACATGACGGCCGCCGACGCTTCGGTCGCAGACACGTTGATGGCGACCGCGCGCGTCTACACGCTCTTCCAGTCGGTCGTGCCCGAGATGGCCGAGCGGCAGACCGAGACCGAGGAGGAGGGCGGCGAGGATAAGGAGGGCGGCGCGCAGTCGAACCTCGAAGCTGAAGGGCAAGAGGACGACGACGATAAAGCGGACGAGGAGCGCCGCCGCGAGCAGAGGCGCCGCGACGCGCGTGAGCTTTTCAACGCGTGGGCGGCGAGCGAGGCCGAGTCGGACGGCGAGGAGACTTTAACGGGCGCCGAGCGCTGGATGTCGGGCGAGTCGGCCGAGCAGGAGTTGGAGGCCGGCGAAGAGGCTTTCGAGTACGACGAGTGGGACAGGGACTTGTCGGACACGCGCGTCGGCTGGTGCCGCGTCGTCGAGAAGAGGGTCAAACGCGGCGACCGCTCGTTCGTCGAGCTGACGCGCTCGCGCTATCGCGGGGTCATCTCTTCGATCAGGCATCAGTTCCAGTTGATGAGGCCGGAGAGTTTGAAGCGCATCGCGAACGAGTTGGACGGCGACGACTATGACCTGAACGCGCTGATCGACTACGTCATCGACCGGCGCGCCGACGGCCAGCAGTCCGAGCGCGTCTATACGAAGCGTCTGCGGCGCGAGCGCGACGTGGCCGTCTCGTTCCTGCTCGACCAATCCTCTTCGACGGCGCGCACTATCGGCCGCCACCCCTTGCAGCCCTATACGCACCCCGGGCGCCGCATCATCGAGGTCGAGAAGGAGGGGCTCGTTCTGATGAGCGAAGCGCTCGAAGCCGTCGGCGACCCGTACAGCATCTACGGCTTTACCTCCGAGGGCCGGCGCAACGTCAAGTTTTACGTCGTCAAAGACTTCGGAGAGCCCTACGCGGGCGAGGTCGAGCAGCGCATCGGCGGCATCAACTACCAGAACAACACGCGGCTCGGCGCGGCCGTTCGCCACGCCGCGGCGAAACTCCGCCGCCAGGAGGCGCGCACGCGCCTGCTCATCGTCCTCTCCGACGGGCGCCCCTACGACCACGACTACGGCGACGCCCGCTACGCCCGCGACGACACGCGCGAGGCTCTGAGGCAGGCGCGCCTCGACGGCATCACCCCCTTCTGCATCACCATCGACCGCGACAGCGAGTCCGAACTCCGCGACCTCTACGGCGAAGTCGGTTACACCATCATCGACGACGTGCTCTCCCTCCCCGAACGCATGCCCGCCATCTACCGCCGCCTGACGACCTGAAGCTTTTCACAGGTTGCGAGGAGGCCGCGCGCACATCCGCCACACGCGCACGCGGCCTCACGCCCCGGCGTGGATCGACGGGGCCGCGGCACAGCCTCCCTTCAGACGTGCCGGCGCTTATCGCCAACCAAAATACTCATGTGGTATCTTCCCTCCCGATCTAGTCTTTGAAACGTAAGGCAACGGGTCGGATGCGTAGCGTAGCTCACCCTCAACCGCCAGAGAGATGAGCATCGCCGTTGAGCATGAGAGGTCTCTACTCACGGCGAATCAGTTGCGCAGACGCATCCTACTATCAGTTGATAGCAAAAGCAAGGGCCAAATGTTGTCAGGAGGTGACTCCTGATGGCGCGACGCCCGGCCCCGAAGCGTTTAGGTGAAAAGCTCTTACAAATCAGGACGGCTTTAGGGTTGAGCCAGACAGGGATTGTCGAGAGGCTTGACTACGGTGAATCTCCGCTCTACGCCGCGCAGATATCAAACTTCGAGCAGGGTAAGCGTGAGCCACCGTTACAGTTGCTTCTGGCTTACGCGAGACTGGCGAACATACCGCTGGAACTTTTAGCTGACGACAAGCTAGACCTGCCCGACGAACTACCTGCTCGACGCACGCGTCGTTAATTCTTCGACGCGGGACGTAAATTCTCAGACACGAGTAACAAAAGTTGTCAGCCGGCGCGTTTTTCCCTGCCGGTGCGGGCATTTTCCTCGGCGGTGCGCGCACATTTCTCGGCAGTGCGCGCTTCAGACACCGTGGTGCGTGCATTTTCTGGTCGGTGCGCGTCACAGCGTGGCGGTGCGCGTCGAGATTCGAGGCGGTGCGCGTTTCAGACGCGGCGGGCGCCTTAATTCCCTGCAAGTGCGTGTAAAGTTCGAGCCGTGCGGACTTAAACGAAGCGCGTGCGGGTTCAGAGCGCGGACTTGATGACGGCGGCGAGGGCTTCGGTCTCGCGTTGGATGCAGTGGCGCGTGTCTTCGCCGGGGAGGGGGGCGGGGAGGCGCGGGGGGTGGAAGACGAGCTCGACGCGGCCGGGGCGTGGGAGGCGCTGGCCGCGCGGCCAGACGCGTTCGCCTCCGCGGATGGTGACGGGAAGGACGGGCACGTCCGCCTCCATGGCGAGGCGGACGGCGCCGGCCTTGAAACGCGAGAACACGCCGTCGGCGTAAGCGCGCTGCCCTTCGGGGAAGATCATCACGGCGCCGCCCGCGCGCAGCCATTGGAGCGAGCGGCGGTGCGCGGTCGGGTTGCCGCGGTCGAGGACGATGGGCCACGCGCCCAGAAGCTCCAAAGCCTTCCCCACGAGCGGCCACTTGAACGCCTCGTTCCAGGCGAGATAGCGGACGGGGCGGTTGACGTGCGAGCCGACCCAGAAGGGATCGACGTAGGTCTGGTGGTTGGCGGCGATGACGAGGCCACCCTCCGCGGGGATGTGCTCAAGCCCGCTCATGGAGATGCGCCACAGCGCGCGCGAGAAGACACGGATGGCCGGCCGCATCGCGTCCAGAAGCCACTGCGGGGCAGGGCGCGGCTCCGGCGTCTCAGCGCCGCGCCGCCGCCCTTCGTCCCCGCCCGTGTCTGCCGCCCTGCTCAAAACGATTCCCTGCCCTCTCCCTCTTCGTCTCTCGTTCCCACGGATTCGAGCGAGGCGACCTTAATCTCCTCCCACCACTCAGGGATGTCGCGCTCGTTGAGCGCGTCCTCGTTCCAGCACTCGCACCGCGAGCACTCGAAGCCCGTGTAGGCGCGCGCCTCCGCCTTCGTCAGCGACAGACGCGTCCGCGCGTTGCACGCGTGGTCGCCGCACCAGCGTTCGACCTCGACGAGCAGCAACTCACGCGTGTTCACGATCCGCTTACCCATAAGTTGAAGTACTGAGTGCTGAAGACTGAGGACTGAGTTGAAGACAACGAGTTCTTCACTCAGTCCTCAGTCTTCAGCACTCAATACTCATTCTATCCCTTCCAGCGGCCACTGCCGGTCGATGAATTCGAGGTGGAGGCGCGGGATGCCATCCGCGCCCGAACGCGACGCGCGCACGGCGGCGACGATGGAGAGTCCCGTCTCCGTGCTGGTCAGTCGCACGAAGCGCCCGCGCTCGACCTGAAGCATCGTCCAGACGGCCGCGCCGCGGCGGCTGATGTTCTCCGTTACCGTCTGCTCGCTGGCCTCCACGCGCCCCTCCGCGTCGAAGACCTCCAGCCGCACGCCGAGCGCCATCTGGAGCCGCGTCAGCTCGGAGCGCTCGCCGACCGACTGCTGCTCGGCCTCCTTCAGACGCCAGAGGTTGTCCTCCGCCGAGACCGAGGTGGCCTCGTAGAGCGTCGAAGGGTCGCGGACGTAGCTCGCCGGTGGGTGCTTGCCCGTGAACGCCACCCCGACCTCGTAGCGCACGCCGCCCGCCTCCTCGCCCGCGAACTCCGGCCGCACCGAGAGGTGGCAGACCAGCGCCCAGACACGGTACTGGTCTTCGATGTGGTCGAAGCAGCGGAGTTGGCGCGGCATCGGCATCGTCAGGTGCAGGAGCCGGCCGCGCTCGGTCGGGCGCGTGAGCGGGAAACGCGCGCCGAACGGTGTCACGTCCACCAGCCGCGACATCTCCGTCCACTCGTGACCGGCCGTCTCGCGGCATTGGACGCGGAGGGGGAGCGCCAGCTTGATGCGCTCGCGCACGCGGTTCCGTTTGTGGTCTGACTCGGACACTTTTGAGGCCGTTTTTCAGGGCGGGGCGGAAGCCCGAAAAGGGGCAGGCGGGCAGCACCCCGAGCCGCACCCTCCGGGCGGGTAAAATCGTTGATTTTACAGGGTTTTAGGCCCGCCGGGCGGGTTGCCAAAACGCCCCTTTCGGGCTACAATAACTCGTACTTTCTGAACGCCTTATCCGTCCCGGAAAGTGCCGCCCTGACAGTCAGGAAATCGACCCCGCGGGGTGACTTTTGTGTCCGCGACGGGGCGCGGGTTCGGCTCTCACTTTAGAAGCAGAAGGCGCGTCGGACGAGCGCGCGGCAGATTGTACCGGAAAGGTTTATTAGATGGAAACTTTTGAACGTAACTACGTCAACATCGAAGACGAGATGCGCCGTTCGTATCTCGACTACGCCATGTCGGTCATCATCGGGCGCGCGCTCCCCGACGTGCGCGACGGGTTCAAGCCCGTCCACCGGCGCGTGCTCTGGGCGATGCATGAGCTTGGCAACCAGCACAACAAGGCTTACAAGAAGTCGGCGCGCATCGTCGGCGACGTGATCGGTAAGTATCACCCGCACGGTGACTCGGCCGTCTACGACACCATCGTCCGCCTGGCGCAGGACTTCTCGATGCGTTACCCGCTGGTGGATGGGCAGGGCAACTTCGGCTCGGTGGACGGTGACTCGGCCGCCGCGATGCGCTACACAGAGGCGCGCATGTCGAAGATCGCCGGCGAGATGCTCGCCGACATCGAGAAGGAGACGGTCGCCTTCAATCCCAACTACGACGAGTCTCTAAGCGAACCGTCGGTCATGCCGACGCGTGTGCCGAACCTTCTGCTGAGTGGCTCCGAAGGCATCGCCGTCGGCATGGCGACGAAGATTCCGCCGCACAACCTCTCGGAGGTCGTGGACGCGACCATCGCGCTCATCAAGAAGCCGCACATGAAGGAGGCCGAGCTGCTCTCGCTCGTCCCCGGCCCTGACTTCCCGACCGGCGGCTTCATCTACGGCCGCGAAGGCATCCGCTCGGCCTACACGACGGGGCGCGGCATCATCCAGATGCGCGCGCGCGCCGGCATCGACCGCATCGGGCGGGGCACGACCGAGCGCGACGCCATCATCATCACAGAGATTCCGTATCAGGTGAACAAGGCGCGCCTCATCGAGCGCATCGCGGAACTCGTCAACGAGAAGAAGATCGAAGGCATCGCCGACCTCCGCGACGAATCCTCGCGCGACGGCATGAGGGTCGTCGTCGAGCTGAAACGCGACGCCGTCCCGCAGATAGTCCTCAACAAGCTCTACAAGCTGACGCCGATGCAGTCCACGTTCGGCGTCATCAACCTCGCCATCGTGCAGGGGCAGCCGCGCGTGCTGACCTTGAGGCAGATGCTCGACCATTTCATCGAGTTCCGCCGCGAGGTGGTGCGCCGCCGCACCGAGTACGACCTCCGCAAGGCGCGCGCGCGCGCACACATTTTAGAGGGCTTGAGCAAAGCCATCGACGCGCTCGACTACATCATCCCGCTCATTCGCAACGCGCGCTCGGTGGACGAGGCGCGGCAGTGGCTGACGAACAGCACCGCTTCGATGACCGAGGTCAAGCAGTGGAAGGGCGTCGCGGCGGATGTCACGGTCGCCGGCTACATCGACAAATTGAAGAAGGTCATGCGGCGGCTCGAATTCTCCGAGGCGCAGGCACAGGCCATCCTCGACCTGCAACTCCGCCGGCTCTCCGCGCTCGAACGGCAGAAGATCATCGACGAGTATGAGGGCATCATCCGCCTCATCGCCGAGTTGGAGGACATCCTCGCCAACGACGCTTCCCTGCGCCGCGTCATCGTCAACGAGTTGGAGGACGTGAGGAAGAACTTCGGCGACGCGCGCCGCACGCAGATCATCGACGAGGGCGTCGAACTCTCCATCGAGGACATGATCGCCGACGAGGACGTGGCCATCACGGTCACGAAGAACGGCTACGTCAAGCGCACCGCCGTCTCGACCTACCAGCGTCAGGGGCGCGGCGGCAAGGGCCGTTCGGGCGCGGGCACGGGCAAGAATGAGGACTGGGTCGAGCACCTCTTCATCGCCTCGACCCACTCGTACCTGATGATCTTCACCGACGACGGGCAGGTCTTTAAGCTGAAGGTGCACGAGATACCCGACGCCCTGCCAAGCGCGCGCGGCAAGGCCGTCGTCAATCTCATCAACATTCCTTCGGTGCGCAAGCTGGCCGGGGTCATCCCCGTCCGCGAGTTCGTCGAGGGCAAGTACGTCGTGATGGTCACGCGCAAGGGTGTCATCAAGAAGACGGAGTTGTCCGAGTTCCGCAACATCCGCTCGAACGGCATCAACGCCGTCAACGTGGACGACGGCGATGAGCTGCTCGACGTGGTCCTGACCGACGGCACGAAGCGCATCTTCATCGCCACGCACGACGGCCTCGCCATCCGCTTCGACGAGTCGGACGTGCGGCCGATGGGGCGCACCGCCCGCGGCGTGCGCGGGGTCGATCTGCGTAAGGGCGACTACGTCGTCTCGGTCGCGGCCGTCTCGGCGGACGACAACGAGAAGATGCTCTCGGTCTCGGAGTGCGGCTTCGGCAAGCAGACGCCGATCACGACCTACCGTTTGCAGTCGCGCGGCGGCAAGGGCGTCATCAACATGAAGACGACCGACAAGACCGGCAAGGTCGTCGCCGTCTTCCCCGTGGACGAGGAGTCCGAGTTGATGATTATCACCAAGCAGGGCAAGCTTATCCGCATCGAGGCCGACAACATCCGCAAGACCGGCCGCGGCGCGCAGGGCGTGCGCCTCATCAAGACCGACGGCGGCGACAAGGTGACAAGCGCATCTCTGCTCGACGCCGAGACGCAGGCCGAGGTGGTCGAGGCTTAACCATCGGCTTCGCCCCCGCGGGTGTTTACACGAAGAGGCGCGCCCTCCGCAGGGCGCGCCTCTTTCAGCTTCGGCGCTTTCGGATTGCGGCCGGCGGCTGGTAGGCTCGGGGACTGATGGCAGGCGACGAGATCGACAACGCGCTCGCGTGGCTCGCGCAGTTCGTAGAGACCCGAGGAGCCCTGCGCCTGTTGTTCGTGGCGGTGTGCGTTGTGCTGCTCGCGCGCGCGGCCTGGCAGAGACTTGTCGGCAGCAGGTGGGCTTCTAAGCTCTGCCGGCTCCGCAGAGACCAGCGGATCAAGGGAGTATTCTACCTGCCCCAACGGCTGGGGTTGCTCGAACGGCTCTATCTGCGTGTGAGCCCGCCGGGCTGGTGCAGGACAGACGACCTGATGGCCGCCTTCCGGGACAGGGGTAAGCTCCTGCGCGAGGGCCAGATCGTCCCGGCCGTGCTGGTGCAGGCCAACGCGCTCCTCTTCGAGCGCGGCGCCGACGACGCACCCGCCAACGTCATCTACACGACCGACTCCGACGCCGAGCAACCGGTGGCGCGTATGCTCGAAGTCGCGCAGAAGATTTTTTCGCTGAAGGACACGAAGCCCGAAGACGCGGACGAGGCGCGCTTCGCGCGGATGGTCTCGTATGAGTTGGGGCGCGACTTCCGCGTCACTGTCCCCGAAGGGCTCTCGGGCGGGCTCGACCTCACCTACACGACCATCATGGTGCACCGCCGGCACCTGCCCGAAGGCCGGCTCGCCGTCCCATACTTCCCGCTCGTCATACACACAGAGTCGCGCGCCGCGATGATTCTGCCCGCGCGCTACTGGCCCGACGACTTCCTCGACGAATGGATGCAGATCGGCACGGGCGGGTGAGGCGCCCGCAGCCGCGGCGCGGCTCAGTCTTCGTGCGTGACGATGTAGAGCCAGAGGATGAGGAGCGTGACGCCGACCCCGATGCCGATGCCGATGCCGATCTTGGCGCCGGTCGAGAGATTGTGGCCCCGCGCCTTGCTGACCTGCGGGTAGGCGACGGCCGTCGCCTTGCCGGCGGAGTCGGTGACGACGAAGCTCTCGGCGCCCACCTCGCTGACAAACCCTTCGAGCTTCGTCTTGTCGCGCAGGATGAGCTTGATGCGCGCGTCCGTGCCTGTGCCGAGCTTGGCAAGCTGAGCGCGAACCTTCTCGCCGCGCTTCGCCTCCTTCTCGGCATTCGTGGCAGCGAAGGCGGGCACGGCGGCCGCCTGAAGCATCAGGCCGGCGAGTATGATGGAACAGATTTTCTTCAACATGATTCTTGTCTCCCGGGGGAAATTTCCGCTTTCGGTTTCGTGCGCGCGGGCGCTTTAGCGCTCGTTGGCGGCGTACATGGACCAGAGGATGATGAGGACGACGGCGGCGCCGATGCCTGCGCCGATGGCGATCTTGGCGCCGGTCGAGAGGTTGTGACCCTGAGCCTTATTGACCTGTCCGTACCCGACCGTGGTCGTCTTGCCCTCGCCGTCGGTGACGGCGAACGTGTCGGCGTCGGATTGGCTGACAAAGCCTTCGAGCTTCGTCTTATCGCGCAGCACGAGGCGGACGCGCGCGTCGGCGCCCGTGCCGAGCTTAACGAGTTGCGTGCGCACCTTCTCGGCGCGCTTCGATTCCTTCTCGGCACTCGTCGCGGCGAAGGCGGGGATGACCGCGGCCTGCAAGAGCAGCGCAGAGAGTACGAGGGAACAGAGCTTCTTGAACATTATTCTTACCCTTCTTCCTGTATGACTTAAACGGTGTGACTCGCGCCCGTCAGGCTCGAAGGCCCGGGGCTGTAAGTCTCACCCTTTGCAAGGCCGGTGCCGCGCGCTTTCACGCAGCACGCGCCGACAAACGCAGCGATATTTCCGCTGCATCGGTCGGCGCGTGCAGGAAGAATCCGGCAGGTGTCGGGCGGAGGTGGCGGCTTCGCCTTTAAGGCTTCGGCAGCTCGACGGGCTTCCCGGTCATGAGCGTGGGCGCGCCCACGCGGCGGAGCGCGTCGTTGAGCTGCGGCACGGCGTCCGAGAGGAACGTGTTGACCTCGCCGAGCTTATCGTTGAACTCCTTCTGCAAGTCTGCGTAGAGTTCGCGCGCGGCCGGCGTCGGCGCGGCGTTCGCCGCGTCGAGCGTGAAGAAGAGTCCGCCGATGCGGTCAACGAGCTGCGCGCGCCCCTCGAAGCCTAAGCCCCCGTCGGGTTGCGCGAGCTTGTTCTGCAACTCTTCGACGCGCTTCTTCTGCGCCGCGAGCCGGTCGGTCAAGTCCTTCGGCACTTCGCCTGCGCCGAGCCTGTCCTTCACAGTCCGCTCGACGAACTCGATCTGACTCTTCAAACTGTCGAGCGTGCGCAGCGCGTTGTTCGTCGCCGTCTGCATGTCGCGCAGCCGCAGCGACATGTCGAGCGTCTGTTTCAGGTCGGCGGCGGGCACGCTGACCGTCGGGTCGAGCCGCACCTCGACCTTCCGCTCGTACGCCTTGTCGCCGACCATCAAGCGCACGGTGTAGGTGCCCGGCAGCACCTGCGGCCCGCGTGGGCCGCCCGTGAACTGCGTCTCCTCATCGGACGGCGGGCGGCGCACCTGCGGCCCGCCGTAGCGCAGGTTCCAGTTGACGCGGTTGAGCCCCTGCTCCTTCGCCACGTTCTCTATCTCTGAAATCATCTTGCCCGCCGAGTCGAGTATCTGAAACTTGACCTTCGTCTTCTCGTCCGGCTTCCGGCTCAGGTGGTAACTGAGCAGCGCGCCGTAGGGCGGGTTCTGCCCGGCGAACGCCTTCTCGGCGACGCCGTAGCGCGTCATGCGCGTCGTGTAGCGCAGGGCGGGGCGCGGCTCGAAGAGGTACGCATCGGCGCGCGTCACCTCGGCCGACATCTGCTGAATCGGCGTCGCGTCGTCGAGGATGTAGATGCTGCGGCCGTGCGTGCCGAGGATGATGTCGTTGTCGCGCGGGTGGACAATGATGTCGTGGACGGCGACTTTAGGCAGGTTCTTCAAGGCGAGGCTCGTCCAGTTGCCGCCGCCGTTGTAAGAGGCGTAGAGCCCAAGCTCGGTGCCCGCGTAAATCAACCGCGGGTTTTTCGGGTCTTCGCGCACGACCCAGACGTGCGCGTTCGCGGGCAGGTTCCCCGTGATGTTCTGGAAGGTGCGCCCGCCGTCCGTGGTCTTGTAGACGTATGGGCGACGGTCGTCCATCTGATGTCGGTCGAAGGAGACGTAAGTAAGGTCGGCCTCGACGCGCGAGGGCTCGACGTGCGAGACGGAGGAGAAGTCGCCGAGGTTCGGCACGTTCTTAATCACGTTGCGCCAGTTCTTCCCGCCGTCGGTCGTCACCTGTAGGTTACCGTCGTCGGTGCCGGCCCAGATGACCCCGGCGCGCATGGGCGACTCGGCGATGCTGATGACGGTCGTGTGGTACTCGGCCCCCGTGTTCTCGTAAGCGACGGGGCCGCCCGCCGACTTCTGCTTCGCCTTGTCGTTCGTCGTGAGGTCGGGGCTGATGGCCGCCCACGTCTTGCCGAAGTCGGTCGATTTAAAGATGACGCTGCCGCCGAGGTAGACAGTGTTCTTGTCGTGCGGACTCGGGACGAGCGGCGAGTTCCAGTTAAAGCGGTACTTGGCGAACTCCGCCGGGCCGCCGTCGTCGCCCATGTAGGGGACGACCAACTGCTGCTCGCGCGTGCGCATGTCGGTGCGCACGACGTTCGCGCCCTGCGACTCCGAAAGGTACAACTCCGGGTCGTCCGGATGATTGAGCACGTAGAAGCCGTCGCCGAAACTTATCATCCGCCAGTCGTCGTTCTGGATGCCGACGGGCTCGCGCGTGCGGCTCGGCCCCGTCCACGTGCCGTTATCCTGCAAGCCGCCCATCACGTAGTAGAAGGGCTGACGGTTGTCGGCGTGTAGCTGGTAGAACTGCCCCCACGCCGCGTTGTTGACGTACTCCCAAGCCTCGCCGCCGTCGTAGGTGACGGCGACGCCGCCGTCCTGGCCCGCCCAGACGCGGCGCGGCTCCTGCTCGTCAATCCAGAGCGCGTGAAAGTCTATGTGCTGGCGCCCGGTGATGTTGCGGAACGTGCGCCCGCCGTCCACCGACATGAAGAGCTGCGAGGCGACGGCGTAGACGCGGTTCTCGTTCGTCGGGTCAACGCGGACGTGCGTGTAGTAGAAGCCGCGCGAGACGATGCTGGTCTGCTTCGAGACGTTGCGCCACGTCTCGCCGCGGTCGTCCGAGCGCCACAGCGTTCCCTCCTTCGCCTCCGTGATGGCGTAGACGACCGAAGGGTTCGAGTGCGCGACCGCCACGCCGATTCTCCCGATGACTTTGGGCAGCCCGCCCTCCAACTTCTTCCACGTCCGCCCGCCGTCAATCGAACGGAAGAGCCCGCCACGCTCGTCGCCCGACGTGTGGCCCCACGGCGTGCGCCGGAACTTCCACATCACGGCGTAGACGACGTTCGGATTAGAAGGGTCGATGTCCATGTCGGCGACGCCGTGCTCGGGGCCGAGGTACAGAGTCTTATTCCAGGTCTTCCCGCCGTCGGTCGTCATGAAGACGCCGCGCTCCTCGTTCGGGCCGTAGGCGTGACCCTGCGCGCCGACGTAGACCACGTCTGGGTTGCGCGGATGGATGAGAATTCTCGAGACGTGCAAAGTGTCGCGCAACCCCATGTGCTGCCACGTCTTGCCGCCGTCCGTGGACTTATAGACGCCGTCGCCAAAACTCACCGAGTTACGCACGGCCGACTCGCCCGCGCCGAGCCAGACGACCTCTGGGTTGCCCGGTTCCAGAGCGATGTCGCCGATGGAGATGGTGCCCTGCCGCTCGAAGAGCGAAGTCCAACGCACGCCGCCGTTGGTCGTCTTGAAGAGCCCGCCCGAGGCGGTGGCGACGTAGACGACGTTCGGGTTACCGGCGACGCCCTCAATGTCTGCGACGCGCCCGCCCATGTTGGCCGGGCCAATCTGGCGCCACTCCAGACGCTCGAACGACTTCGTCGCGGTCGTCGCGTCCTCGGGCGTCTCGGCGGGCGTCTGCGTAGACTGCGGCGTCGCCTGCTGCGGCTGCGCCGTGGCCGCAAGCGCGAGGCACAACAGGACGAGGCACGCGAGCGCCGCGCGCAGGGGAAGGCTCTTCGTCTCAGGCATGAGTTACGGCTCCGGGTGTGTATTGGTCAAGACGTGCGTCGAGAGGATAAACCACGCCGCACGCGGCCGTCCAACAACATTCACGCGGGCGCGTTTGACAGGAGGCGCGCGAGACGGGAAAACTCGACTGCGTCTGACTCCGACTCGAATCGCGCGTGGTACGACACAACGACCTTGATAAAAACTTCAGAACGAACTCGACGGGCGCTCGCCTTCGCCTCTGGTCTGCTCTGCCTTTTGCTGGGCGCCTGCGCGGCGTCGGAGCCCGCGAAGACGCCCGCGGGCTGGCGCGCGCGCGTGACGACGCTCGCGGGCGACGGCTCGCCGGGGTCGCAGGATGGGGCGCCGCTTCAGACACGCTTTCAAGACCCGTTCGGCGTCGCGGTCGGCAAGGACGGCAGCGTCTATGCGACGGACGCGGGCGCGTCGAACTCGATTCGCAAGCTCACGCCCGAGGGAGTTCTCTCAACGCTCGCGGGCGGCGAGTTCAACACGCCTTCGGGCCTTGCGCTCGACGGCGAAGGGAGTCTGTACGTCGCCGACACGGGCAACAACCGCGTGCGGAAGATAACGAAGGAGGGCGTCGTAACGACGCTCGCGGGCGAGGGCGAGTTCAACGCGCCCGTCGGCGTCGCCGTTGACAAGGACGGGAACGTCTACGTCGCCGACACATACAACGACCGCGTCCGCGTCATCACGAAAGAAGGGCAGGTCAGAACCGTCGCGGGCGCGGGGAGCCCGGGCCACAACGACGGCGGCGCGCTCGACGCCGCGCTCTTCGACACGCCCTGCGGCGTGGCCGTCTCGGAGACGGGAGACATCTACGTTGCCGACACGGGCAACAACCGCCTGCGGAAGATAACGAAAGACGGTCAGGTCTCCACGCTCAACCTCTTCGACCCGCCCGCTGCGCCGCCCGGCACACAGGACACAAACGGCGCGACCCCGACGCCCTCGCCGGGAGAGACGAACCCGCCGGCTCTCAACCTCATGCCCTTCGAGTTGTCGAAGCCCGTCGGGCTCGCCGTCACGCGCGACGGCTTTCTCTACGTGACCGAGTTGGACCGAGGCCGCGTCGTGCAGGTCGCGCCCGACGGCGCGGCGCGTGTTATCGCGGGGCGCGGCGGCCCCGGCTTCGCCGACGGCGAAGGCCGCACGGAGGCGCGCTTCAATCAGCCCGCGGGCGTGGGCCTCGCGCCCGACGGCTCGCTCGTCGTCGCCGACGGCGCGAACTACCTGCTGCGCCGCGTCAGCCCTTTCGAGTTGAAGAAGGTTGACGAGAAGAAGGAAGGGGTCGTGGTCGCGGCCGAGCCCGATACAACTCAGACGGACGTGCTGCCGCGCATCAACGTCGAAACCCTCGGCGCACCGTTCCCGTGGCCGCTCGACCCGCAAGGGCAGTGGCACGAGATGACGGCCACGATGGGCGAGGCGCGCGGCTCGTACGACACAGACGACAGCCGCCACCACCTGCACAGCGGCGTCGATGTCTTCGGCGTCTACGGCCAGACCGTGCGCGCCGTGCGCGAAGAGAAGGTCACGAGCCCGCTCGCCAACTGGGGCTTCGGCACGCTCAACGAGGGCTTCCGTGCCGGGCTCATGACCTACGTCCACCTGCGCGTCGGACGCAGCGAGCGCGACGAGATGCTCGACCCGAACACTTTCATCCCCGTCCGCGACACGGCGGGCAAGGTCGTGCGCGTACGTCTCCGGCGCGGCACGCGCCTGCGAGTCGGGCAGGCGCTCGGCACCATCAACCGCATGTATCACGTCCACATGAACCTCGGCCCGCCCGGCGCCGAACTGAACCCGCTCGCGCTCCCCTTCAACGGCTACGGCGACCACTTCGCGCCGCGGATCAACCGCGACGGCGTGCAACTCTTCGACGAGTCGGGCGCGCGCATGACGGAGAAGCGCGAAGGGCGCCTCGTCGTGCGCGGCCGCGTCCGCATCGTCGTGGACGCCTTCGATCAAGTGGACGGCAACCAGCCGCGCCGCCGACTTGGCCTCTATAAACTCGGCTACCAACTCTTACAACCCGACGGGACGCCCGCGCCCGGCTTCGAGCAGCCGCGTGTTCAGATTGAGTTCGACCGGCTCCCGCCCGACCGCGAGGCGCCCAAGATCGTCTACGCCGACGAGAGCGGCATCACCGTCTACGGCAGCAACGAGACTCGTTTCCTCTACGAAGTGACGAACAACGTCCGCCACGGCCGCGCCGAGCGCGGGCTGTGGGACACGACCGCGCTCCCGCCCGGCGACTACACGCTCCGCATCCTCGCCGCAGACTTCGCCGGCAACGAAGCCACGGAGAACCGCGACGTTCTGATTACGTTGAATAGATAAGAGAGGGCGTCTGCTCGTTCTACTTGTGGCCGGTGCTGCCGAAGCCGCCCGCGCCGCGCTCGGTCTCTTCGAGTTCTTCGGCCCAGACGGGCTCCGGGGTCGCGATGGCCTCGACGACGAGTTGCGCGATGCGCGCGCCGGGCTCGACCTCGAACGGCTCGCGACCGTGATTGACGAGCGCACAGAGAATCTCGCCGCGGTAGTCTGAATCGATGACTCCGGCCAGCACGTCTATCCCCTGGCGAACGGCGAGCCCAGAGCGCGGCGCGACGCGGCCGTAGAACCCTCTGGGCACGGCCACCGCGAGACCCGTCCGGACAGGCGCGCGCCCGCCCGGCTCAATCGTCACGCGCTCGACCGCGTAGAGGTCCAGACCCGCTGCGCCCGCGCTCCCGCGCGTCGGCAGCCTCGCCTCCGGGTGGAGCCGCTTGAAGTGTAGATGCTCGAACATGAGAGACGGCGCGTGCGGGCTCAATGGTGCGCCCGGCCGGGCCCGCGCCCCTGTATGATGTTGCGCACCCTCCCGCCCACGAACTGCCCCAGAACGAACGCGCCAATCATGACGGGGAAACTTATCAACTTGAAGCCCACCCCCAAGAAGATTCTTAAAGCGATGCCCAGCAGCACCGGCAGGAGCAAGGCCAGAAACCACTGGCGCGAATGCTTCCGCACGCTCGCGCGCCAGTAGCCGAACGGCAGGTTGATGAGTAAGACGAGGAGTGCGACCGTCCAGAGGTTCATGCGTGTTCTGACTCAATCCCCCCTGTAGATTCTTTCGGCGCGAACTCACCTTCGACCCAGACTTCGCCGTCCTCGAAGAACTCTTTCTTCCAGATGGGGACGGTGCGTTTGAGTTCGCGGATGGCCCACTCGCAGGCTTCGAAGGCGGCGCGGCGGTGCGGGGCGCTGACAGAGATGACGACGGAGGTCTCGCCGATCTCGGTGCGGCCGGTGCGGTGGACGATGCCGATGTGCGCGATGTCGAAACGACGGTGCGCTTCTTCACCGAGGCGTTGCATCTCGGCGAGCGCCATCGGGGCATAGGCTTCATAGACGAGGTGGAGCGTGCGGCGCCCGCGCGTCCACTCGCGCGCGTAGCCGTCGAGCGTGACGGTCGCGCCGCAGCGGGAGGGTACGACGCGGCGCGCAACGGCGCCCACATCAATCGGCTCGGTCGTCAGCTCGAAGAAGTCTTCGGCGTCGTCCGCCTTTGGGGGCTCGCCGTCGCCGCCGCTCACTGGCGGGAAGAGCGCGAGTTCGTCGCCGTCCTCCAACTCCACGTCGAGGTCGCGCGCGTACCCCTGGTTGACGGCGACGAGGAGCGAAGAGCCAAAGCGGACGAGGTCTGGATACTCTTCGAGTACGCGCGCAAAGGCAGAGCGCGCCGTCGCGCCCGGGGCGAGCGTCAAAAGGGCCTCGTCGGCCGCGGCCTCGCGCGCCGCGCCGAAGAAGAGAACGCGCACGCGCACCTCGCGCGACTCCGCGGCCTCGCTCAGCCTGTCCGTTTCCTGCGTCATTCTTCGAGGTCGATCTTCTTGCCGGCGTGGCCGTTGCCACGCGCCAGCTCGTGCGTGCGCGCGCGCTCCTCGTAGGCGGTGACGGCCTGCGCGAGCATCGTGTGGAGGCGGCGCAGACGCTCGGAGGTCGAGCGCGTCTCAAGCAGGCGCTGCTTCGTCTCGGCGTCCATCTCGACGACGGCCGCGACGAGGAAGGAGAGGCGCTCGGGGTCGTCCTGCGGGAGTTCGGGGAGCGCGCCGCGCTCCTCGTTGGCGGTGCGCATCGCGCGCGCGATGCGCATGAACAGCTCGGCCACCTCTTCGGCCCGGCGCGCGACGACGCTCGCGTCCTCCTCCTCGTCCTCGAAGAACTCGACGCGCGCGACGAGGTACGGGTCGCCGCGCTCGACGTACTCCTCGACGCGGTAGCGCGCCGCCCCGACCGTCAGGATGTTCGAGCGGCCGTCGGGCAGCGGCTGCACCTCGACGACCTCGGTCGCGCAGCCGACGTGCCCCACGGGCGGGCGGTCTTCTGAGACTGCGTCGGAGACGAAGTAAGAGAGGCCGAAGAGGTTGTTCGCGGCGCGCACGTCGGCCAACATGCGGCGGTAGCGCTCCTCGAAGATGTGGAGCGGCAGCGGCACGCCGGGAAAGAGCACGAGCGGCAGCGGGAAGATCGGCAACTCCCGCACGCCGCGCACCTTGTCGAGGGCTTCAGACATAAAAGTCGTGAACCGTGAACCGTAAACCGTGACAAGTAAGAACAGGCTTTAATCCTGTCACGGTTTACGGTTCACGGTTCACGCTCCTTTCACGGTTTACGCGCCCGTCACTTGTCACTCGTCACTGCGGTCGTGGCGCTCCGCTCCAGCGCGCCGAGGGCCGCGGGGGAGGGGGCCGGCTCCCTCTCGTCGGGCCGCGCGCGCGGCTCGACCTTCTGTTCGATGAGTTCGAGTATCTGCTCGGGCGGCTCGTCGCCGAGGGCGCGGCGCTTGGCTTCGAGCACCAGCTCGGCCATCTCTCGCGCGCGGTCGCGGTAGCGGTTGTCGCGCGCGATGAGGTCTTCGACGATGCGGCGCTCGCGGTGCGCACGCGAGGTGTCGGCGTCGAGCCCCGCGGCGACGGCGTACTCGACGGGCACGCTCTGATTCTTGAGCATGACGTGGAGCGCGCCCGTCGCGGCCGACGCCTCGTCGCGCATCTTGCGCATGTCGAGGAGCGAGTTCTTGAAGCCGAGATGTCCGCGCAGGTTGATCTCGACGATGGGCGCGGGGGCGCCCGACTCGGGGTCGTGCGGGCGCGCCTCGCGCTTGACCGTGTCCGCGACGCGCTCGTGCACGGCGTCGGGGTCTTCGGCGCCGGAGACATCGACGGTCAGACGTTGGAAGGGTCGCTGGACGTAGTCGTCGATGAAGGTCGCTTTGACCGCGCGGTCGTCGTCCACTTCGACGAGATAGAGGCCGCGCTCCTCGCGGTACTCGTCGATGGAGCAGGCTTCGAGCGAGCCGGGGTTGAAGGCCCAGTTGTCAATCTCAAACTTCTTGTGCGTGTGGCCGAGCGCAACGTAATCGACGAGCGTGCGCAGTTCCTTCAACTTCTCGACCGAGAGCGCGGGGATGGGGCGGTTGAGCTGCCCCTCAACGTCTGTGTGCAGCAGAAGGATGTGGAAGAGCCCTTCGCCGCGCGCGGCGCGCAGAGACTCGGCGAGCATCGGCATCGCGGCGTTGGCCGAGGTGCCGTACCAGTGCGTGCCGTAGATGCGCGCGCCCTTGATGTCTATGTAAGAGCCCGTGTGCGACTCCTCGTCCCACGGCACCATCTGCCAGGGCAGAGCGTTCTCCTCAGTCTCCTCGCGGCGCGCGGGCTCAAGGAGGATGAAGAAGCCCGCCTGCGAGAAGGAGCGCATCCAACTGTAGTCGGAGACGGCGTCGCGTCGGTCGTGGTTGCCCTCGATGGCGACGACGGGGATGCGGTGGTCTCTGAGTATCTGGAGGCCCGCGAGCGCGTGGTTCATCGTCTGCGGGTCGATGTTGCGGCGGTCGAAGAAGTCGCCCGCGATGAGGACGAAGTCCACTTCGTTAGGTATCGCGTGATGCTCAATCACGTCGTACCAGCTCCGAAAGAAGTCCTTCGTCCGCTCTTCGAGGTTGTACCGCCGGCACCCGAGGTGCACGTCCGACATGTGTAAAAACTTAATCATCCTATACGACTCTGGCCTGACTGTTTACCGATAAGGGCAGCTCTTAAACGTCACTGTTGTAGGGCACATTATACAGTAGGCGGTAAGCAGATGGCAGCGGGCAGTTCGAGGCCGAAAGTTGAGACTCTGAGACGAAAATTTGGCTCTCCGTGACGGAACTTTTCGTCTCGGAGACGGAACGTCGGGTCTCTCAGACGGAATCTTCACTCTCCGAGAAGGAAAGTCGGGTCTCCGAGAGTCAACTTTGGGTTTCGGAGACGGAAATTTTCGTCTCAGAGAGTGAACGTTGACTCTCCGAGAAGGAAAATTGGGCCTCCGAGACGCAACGTTGACTCTCCGAGATGGAAAGTCGGGTCTCCGGGAGTGGAAATTCAGTCTCGGAGAGTCAAAATTGACTCTCCGAGACTGAATTTTGACTCTCGGAGAGTCAACGTTCACTCTCTGAGACGAAAATTTGGGGCTCGGAGGCGGAACGACGGGCCTTCAAGGCGGAAAGTCGGGTCTCCGGGCTCAAACCCCCTACTGCCCGCTCCCCGGCGCGGGCTCTTTGAACAGCTTCTCGACCATGTCGCCGAGGCGGGAGAGTGCGGCCGGGCTGACGCCGATGCTGATGAAGCGGACGGCGCCCCGACTCTCATATTCTTCACCTCCGTCGTCAAGACTAAGTGGCGGATAGGGCGTCAGGTCAGAACCACCCGCGGTAGCGGGTGGTTCTGACCAACTTCCGCGGCCCCGGCAGCGGCCTCTGAGACGAGGATGGCGGGGCGCTTGCCCGTCTCGCGCTCGTAGCCTTCGGAGAGGGCGCGCTCGAAATCTTCCAGCGCCGCGCGGCGGACGAGGCTGACGGTCGAGCCGCCGAAGCCGCCGCCGGTCATGCGCGCGCCGAGGACGCCGTCGAGGCCACGCGCCAACTCGACCAGCACGTCCAGCTCCGGGCTGCTCACCTCGTAGTCGTCGCGCAGGGAGTAGTGTGACTCGTACATGAGCCGCCCCATCTCTGCGAGGTCGTCGGCACGCAGTGCGCGCGCGGCCGAGAGCGTGCGCTCGTTCTCGGTGACGATGTGGCGGCAGCGGCGGCGGATGGGGTCGGGAAGGACGTGGGAGTATTGTTGAAAGTCGGCGACACTCACGTCGCGCAGTTGTGTGATGCCGGGCAGATGCTCTTGCAGCAACTCGACGCCGCGGGCGCACTCGGCGCGACGGACGTTGTACTCCGAGGACGAAAGCTCGTGCTTGACGCGCGTGTCGGCGACGACGAAGGCGGCCGAGCGAGTGTCGAGCGGGACGGGCTCGGCCTCAAGACTGCGACAGTCGATGAGGAGCGCGTGCCGCTCGCGTGCGAGCGCGGCGACGAACTGATCCATGATGCCGCAGAGCGTGCCGACGTACGTGTGCTCGGCCTGCTGCCCCGCGAGCGCGAGCGTCACGCCGTCAATCTCCTGCCCCGAAACGCGCACGAGCGCGAGCCCGACGGAGATTTCGAGAGCCGCCGAAGAGGATAAGCCCGCACCGGCCGGCACGTCCGAGTCGATGAGCAGGTCTGCGCCCGAGAGCTTTATGCCGCGCGACTCAAGCGCCTGCGCGACGCCTTCGACGTAGTCGAGCCAGACGCCGCGGCGCGGTGGGTTGGGGTGGTCGAGGTCGAAGCTCAACTCCTCTTCGAGTCCGACGGAGTAGGCACGGACGGTGCGGTCTGCGCGCGGCGCGGCGGCGACGACCGTCTCGCGCTCGATGGCCATCGGAAGCACGAAGCCGCCGTTATAGTCGGTGTGTTCGCCGATGAGGTTGACGCGCCCCGGCGCGCGGAAGATGCGCGCCGGGCGCCCGTAACGCTCTCGGAAGGCTTTGCCGACCGCCTCGCGCTCCAACATCGGCTCTCGTCCTCTTCGTCAGGTGAAGGTGTTCGCTCGGGGTTGGATTCTACCACCGTCGCGCCCCTTGCGACGCGGGGCGTGGTTCTATTTGCGGTCGGGCCGATAAAATATTAGAGTCCGTGGAAAATCCTCCGGCGAGTTCGGGCTTGAAGTGTGAGGGGTCGGGCTTCTCACTCGCGCGGGACTTTCGGGGTGGCGTTGATGATTCTTGAAGCATTCAGGCTGGACGGCAAGGCGGCGCTCGTGACGGGCGCGTCCGCAGGACTGGGCGCGGCGGTCGCTGTGGCGCTGGCGGAGGCGGGCGCCGACGTGGCCTGTCACGGCAACTCGCGCAGCCCCGAGGCGACCTGCGCGAGCGTAGCGCGCGTGGGCCGTCGTGCGCGGCCCGTCGTCGGCGACTTGTCTGACAAAGAGGTGCCGCGCCGTCTGGTCGAAGAGACTTTGAGCGAGTTCGGGCGGCTCGACATCCTCGTCAACAACGCGGGCATCATCCGGCGCACGCCGGCCGTCGATTACTCGGAGGAGGACTGGACGGCCGTCATCGAGGTCAACCTCAACGCGGTCTTCCGCCTCTCTCAACTCGCCGGCCGTCACATGGTCGAGCGCGGGTCGGGCAAGATTATCAACGTCGCTTCCCTGCTCTCGTTTCAAGGCGGCCTGACCGTCCCCGCCTACGCGGCGTCGAAGGGCGGCGTGGCGCAGTTGACGAAGGCGCTCGCCAACGAGTGGGCGTCCAAAGGCGTCAACGTCAACGCCATCGCGCCCGGCTACATGCGCACCGACAACACGGCGGCCTTGCAGGCCGACGAGACGCGCAACCGGCAGATACTCGAACGCATCCCCGCCGCCCGCTGGGGCGAGCCGAAAGATTTGGCGGGCGCGGCCGTCTTCCTCGCCGCTCCCGCGAGCGACTACATCAACGGCCACGTCCTCGTCGTTGACGGAGGCTGGCTGGGCAGATGAGTGGTTGATGTGTGAAGCGGATGATGACGCAGAAGCTCTTCTTACTTGAGCCGCAGTACCGCGAGCGCGTGTGGGGCGGGCAGCGTTTGAAGACGGCCGACCCGCCGGTGGGCGAGGCGTGGGTCGCGTTCGAGGAGAGCCGCGTCAGTGAAGGCGAACACGCGGGACGCACCGTCGCGGAGTTGTCGTCCGAGTACGGCGAACGTCTACTCGGCCGCGGGGTGTTCGAGGCGTATGGGAGCCGTTTCCCTCTGCTCGTCAAGCTGCTCGACTGCGCCGACTGGCTCTCGGTGCAAGTGCATCCGAACGACGAGCAGGCCGAGCGCCTGGTCGGCCCCGGCGAGTTCGGCAAGACCGAGGCGTGGCACTTCATCGAGGCCGAGCCGGGCGCGACCATCTACGCAGGGATAAAACCGGGAACGAGCGAAGCAGAACTGGAAGCGGCCATCCGCGACGGCCGCGTGCTCGAAGTGGCACAACAACTCGAAGTGAGCGCGGGTGAAACGGTCTACATCCCTGCGGGCACTCTGCACGCGCTGGGGCCGGGGCTCCTGCTCTACGAAGTGCAGCAGTCGAGCGACACGACCTACCGCGTCTACGACTGGGGCCGACCCGCCGCCGCCGGGCGCAAGCTGCACGTCGAGGAGTCGGTCGCCGTCACAGACCCGCGCAAAGGCGCTTTCGTCCACCCCGCGCCGCTGCTTTCAGGCACGGCCGCCGCCAACGCGCTCGCCTCCCCCTACTTCGACCTCGAAGTCATAAGCCTCGGCGGCGAAGCGCTCGGCGGAGACACGGAGGGCGAGACTTTTCACCTCCTGACGTTGACCGAAGGGAGCGCCGAACTCTCCTGCGACGGCGAGGCCATCCGTCTGAACAAGTTCGAGACGGCGCTCGTCGCGGGCGGCGCGGGCGCTTACCAAATGCGCGCGGACGACGGCGGGGCGCGGCTACTGCGCGCCGCCGTTCCCGCGCGACGCGCAGCGCGAGTCTAATCCCCTCCATGCCTGTATAATCGTTCCCGCACCCTCTTGCTCTAACATCCCCCAGCCCGGCGTCGAACGAGTGAAGACGATGATTACGACCTTCCAGCAGCACGTTCTGCATGAGCAGAAACGCTTCCCCGGAGCGACGACCGAGTTCTCCTGGCTCGTCTCGGGCATCACGCTCGCCACGAAGATGATCGAGTCGCAGGTGAGGCGCGCGGGCCTGACCAATATCCTCGGCTCGTACGGCGAGGTCAACGTGCAGGGTGAGGTGCAGCAGAAGCTCGACGTTTACGCCAACGAGGCGCTCATCCACTGCCTCTCTCTGCGCGAGAGCATCGGCATCATCGCTTCGGAAGAGAACGAGGAGCCGCTGGTGCTGCGCCACGACTCGCCCGCGGCCAAGTACGCCATCGTCTTCGACCCGCTCGACGGCTCCTCGAACATCGACGTGGCCGTCACCATCGGGACGACCTTCGCCATCTTCCGGCGCCCCGAAGGCGACAAGGCCGGAGACCCCTTGCAGTGGGTGCTGCAACCGGGCCGCAAACAGGTCGCCGCCGGCTACGTCGTCTACGGCTCTTCGACGGTGCTCGTCTACAGCGCGGGCAACGGCGTCCACACCTTCACGCTCGACCCGATGGTCGGCTCCTACATTTTGACGAAAGAGAACCTGCGCATCCCCGAGCGCGGCGGCTACTACTCGATCAACGAGTCCTACTGCGACCGCTGGCCCGAGGTCTACGCGAGATACTTGCACCGTTTGAAGTCGGGCGAGATGGGGACGCGCTACTCCTCGCGCTTCGTCGGCTCGATGGTCGCGGACTTCCACCGGACGCTCCTGCGCGGCGGCGTCTTCATCTACCCGCCGAACACTGACCACCCGGAGGGAAAGCTGCGGCTCTTGTACGAGGCCAACCCCGTCGCCTTCCTCGCCGAGCAGGCCGGCGGCTCGGCCAGCGACGGACGGCAGCCCATACTCGACATCCAGCCGCGCGACGTGCATCAACGCACGCCGCTCGTCGTTGGCGGCAAGGCCGAAATGGAAGAGTTCGAGCGCTGCCTTGCCGAAGGCTAAGGGCCTGAGAAGTTGAAATTCGACATTTCAAAGTTGAATTTTTAAGAGATGACACTCAACCCTTCGACGGACGACCCGCGCTGGCTGCTCGCACACGTCCGGCGTCTGCACGCGCTGATTCGCGCGGCGGTGGTGGACGCGTGCGAGCGTTCGGCCGTGGAGTCTCTCGCCTCCATCGAGCGCGAAGAGGAGGGCGACACCATCTATGCCGTAGACCGCGTGAGCGAGGAGCTGATCGTCGAGTTCTTCGAGCGCGAGGTGGCGCACGCCGCTCCCATCGTCCTCGTCGCCGAAGGGTTGCTACACGGCGGGCAGGTCGTCCTGCCGCACGGCGCGCTCGAAGCGGACGCCGTCTGGCGCATCATCGTCGATCCCATCGACGGCACGCGCGGCCTGATGTACCAGAAGCGCAGCGGATGGGTGCTGACCGGCATCGCGCCGAACCGCGGTGCCGAGACCTCGCTCGCAGACATCGAGCTGGCCGTCCAGACCGAGATTCCGCTCGTCAAGCAGCACCTCTCCGACGTGGCTTGGGCCGTCAGAGGTGAGGGCGCGCACGCCGAGCGCTTCAACCGCCTGACGGGTGAGAGCACGTCAATCAAGTTAAGACCTTCGCAGTCTCCGACCATCGCGCACGGCTACGCGCAGATCGCGCGCTTCTTCCCCGGCGCGCGCGAGGAGCTGGCGGCGATTGACGAGGAGGTCGTGCTCGGCGCGCTCGGGCCGGTGCAGCCGGGCAAGGCGCACTGCTTTGAGGATCAGTACACATGTTCGGGCGGGCAGCTCTACGAGCTGATAGCGGGGCACGACCGCTTCACGGCCGACCTGCGCCCGCTGATGGAAGACTTGATGAAGGCGCGCGGGCGCGCGCTCGGCATCTGCTGCCACCCGTATGACCTCTGCACGGAGCTGATCGCGCGCGAGGCGGGCGTCGTCGTCACGGACGTGGACGGCCAACCTTTACGCGCGCCGCTCGCGGTCGAGCCGGACGTGGCGTGGGTCGGCTACGCCAACGCCGGCATACGCGCGCAGATCGAGCCGTTGCTGCGCGCGGCGCTCGAACGGCGCGGCTTGATGCGACAAGGGGAGGCGGACGATGTCTGAGCGCGCCACGCGTGCAATGCTTCTGAAGTCGGCGTTGTGCCTGCTGCTCGCGGCGTCGGGCGCGGCGCGCGCGCAGCAGACGCAGGAGCCGCCGCCGCCCGAGAAGCCGCCGCGGCTCAAGCGCGAGCACTTCGGGAAGAGCCTCGAACGGCTCAAGTGGGACGCCGAGCAGAAGCGTGCGACCGAGGCGGCGCGCGCGAAGAAGGGCGCGGCCAGGGACGAAGAGGATGAAGTTATTCGGGTCGAGACTTCGCTCGTCGTCTGCGACGTGCTGGTGCTCGACGCGCAGGGGCGCGCCATCAAGGGGCTCGGGCGCGAGGACTTTCTCGTCACCGAGGACGGCCGAGCGCAGGAGGTCGGCGCCTTCGCGCTCGGCGACAGCGCGAACGTCCCGCGCTCCATCGTCCTCATCATCGACTACAGCGGCAGCATGCGGCCCTTCATCGCGAACAGCGTCATCGCCGCCAAGATTCTCGTCGATCAACTCAACCCGCGCGACCGGATGGCCCTCGTCACCGACGACGTGGAGCTGCTGGTGAACTTCACCGCCGACAAGGAGAAGCTCAGAAAGAAGCTGGACGACCTGAAGCGGAAGGCGACTTCCGAAGAGTTTAAGCCCGGCAACTACGGCAGGAGCCTACAGTACAGCGCGTTGATGGCGACGCTGCGCGAGCTGTTCGACGAGGAGGACACGCGCCCCATCGTCATCTTCCAGACCGACGGCGATGAGCTGGGCTTCCTCCGCGACGCGTCCGTCCCGGTGTACAAGCCGCTCGGCGTCACGCCCAAGCAGTTTGAGGCCATGCGCGCCAGGGATGCCCCCAAGCGGCAGCAGTTCAGCATCGCCGACGTGTTCAAGACGGCCGAGCGCTCGCGCGCCACCGTCTACACGGTCATCCCCGGCGTCAGACTCATCGGGCTCGAACCCGGCGAGGAGCCCGCGAAGGAGAAGGCGTTGCGTCAGGCTCACGCGGGGACATTAGGCGGGACCCCCTACACGGACGCCCTGCGCGACCATTACATCGAATACCTGGTCAGGCATTGGCCGCAGCACCAGCTCGCGCTCTACGGCCTGTCGAAGCTGACGGGCGGCTGGACGAAGTTTCTCGAAGAGCCCTCGCAGGCCGCGGGCATCTACGCCGACATCTTCAAAGACATCGGCAACCGCTACGTCGTCGGCTTCTACCCGACGAACAAGGAGCGCGACGGCAAGCGCCGCCGCGTGCAGATAGAGGTGCGCGGCCACCCCGAGTACACGGTCTGGGGGCGCAAATCTTACTACGCGCCGGAACCTTGAGGTAAACAAAGGACGTGCAGACCGGCGAACACACGACGCGGGACTCGACCCGCGGAACGGCCGACTCGGAAGAGTTCGTCCGTCTGGTCAGGCGCGTGAACGCGGGGGAGCCGGCGCACTGGCGCGGGTTCTTCGACGGCGGCGGCGAAGTCTTCGTCACGCGCGCGCCGGGCAGGCTCGACCTGATGGGCGGCATCGCCGACTACTCGGGCTCGCTCGTCCTTGAGCTGCCGATAGCCTCGGCGGCGCACGTCGCGCTGCAAGTCAGGCCGGACACGACGCTGATTATCGTCAGCCTCCCGCCGGTCAGCGAGGGGGAAGAGCGCGGCGCCGCCCTCACGCTTGAAGGGCTGCGCGACGCCGCGGGCGGGCCGCTCGAATACGCTGAGGCCGCGCGCCGCTTCAAGCAAGCGGGGAACGACTGGGCCGCGTACGTCGGGGGCGCCTTTCTCGTCCTCGCCCGCGAACGCGGGGTCCGCTTCGAGCGGGGCGCGAACATACTCATCCGCTCCGAGGTGCCGGAGGGCAAGGGCGTCAGCTCCTCGGCCGCGCTCGAAGTGGCGACGATGCAGGCCGTCTGCGCGGCCTACCGCATCGACCTCGACCCGAGGGAGTTGGCCTTCCTCTGCCAGAAGGTCGAGAACCTCGTCGCCTGCGCGCCGTGCGGCGTGATGGATCAGATGACCTCGGCCTGCGGCGAGCAGGACAAGTTACTCGCGCTGCTCTGCCAGCCCGGCGAGTTGCAGGGGACGGTGGCGCTGCCCGCGGAGCTTGAGGTGTGGGGCGTCGATTCGGGCATCAGGCATTCGGTCGGCGGCGCGGACTACGGCACCGTAAGAACGGCGGCCTTCATGGGCTACCGCATGATCGCGGAGATGGCCGGACTGCGCGTGAGCGAGGCGGAAGGGCACGGGCACGTCCACATCGAAGACCCGCAGTGGCGCGGCTACCTCGCCAACATCACGCCCGCGGAGTTTGAAGCGCGCTACGCCCCAAGCCTTCCGGCGCGCATGTCGGGCGCGGAGTTTCTGGACAGGTACCGGGGCATCACGGACTCTGTGACGACGGTCGATCCCGCGCGCTACTACCACGTCCGGCAGGCGACGCAGCATCCCGTCAAAGAGCACGCGCGCGTTACGCGATTTGCGGAGATACTCGAAAGCCCGAACGCCGTGGAGCGCGCGCATGAGCTGGGCGAGCTGATGTACAAGTCGCACAAGAGCTACTCGGCCTGCTGCCTCGGCTCGCCGGGCACGGACGAGTTGGTCAGGCTCGTGCGCGAGGCCGGGACGGAGTCGGGTCTCTACGGCGCGAAGATTACGGGCGGCGGCAGCGGCGGCACCGTCGCCGTCCTCGGCCGCAAGGGCGCGCGCGCGTCGGTCGAGGCGATGGCCCGCGAGTACGAGCGGCGCACCGGCCACGCCCCGCTCATCATCTCCGGCTCCTCGCCGGGCGCCGCCGCCTTCGGGCATCTCTTGATAAGAGCGTGAACCGTGACAAGCCGTGAACCATGAACCGTGACGAGTAAAAGACAGTTCTTACCACAGAGACACAGCCTGCTGCCTTCAGCTCTCAACAAGCTGTGCCTTTGTGTCTCCGTGGTTAAATGTCCTTCACTCCTGACGACAGAACCTTATGAAGCTACTCGGGATTGACGTTGGGACGGGCGGGAGCCGCGCCCTCCTGGTTGACGAGAGCGGGCGCGTGGTCGCCTCTGCGACCGTGGAGCACGCGCCGTTCGCCTCGTCGCAGACGGGTTGGGCCGAGCAGGACGCGCGCGACTGGTGGCGCGCGAGCGAAGAGGCGGTGCGCCAAGTGCTCTCGACGGACGGCGTGCGCGCGGAGGAGGTCGCCTGCGTCGGCCTGACGGGACAGATGCACGGCGCGGTGCTGCTCGACGAGAGTGACGAGCCCCTTCGTCCGTCAATCATCTGGTGCGACGTGCGCACGCACGAACAGTGTCGCGCGCTCACGGAACTCGTCGGCGCCGAGCGCCTGATTCGGCTCGTGTCAAACCCTGCGCTCGAAGGCTTCACGCTCCCCAAAATGCTCTGGGTGCGTGAGCGCGAGCCCGAAGTGTGGGGGCGCGTGCGCTCTGTGCTCCTGCCGAAAGATTATGTGAGGTTGAGACTGACGGGCGAGAAGGCGACCGACGTGGCCGACGCCTCGGGCACGCTCCTCTTCGACGTGAGCCGGCGCCGTTGGTCGGACGAGATGTTGGAGTTGGTGGGGATAGACCGCAGCCTTCTCCCGCGGGCTTATGAGTCTCAGGAAGTAAGCGGGCGCGTTTCGGCGGAGGGCGCGAAGGCGACGGGCCTGCGCGAAGGGACGCCGGTCGTCGCGGGCGCGGGCGATCAGGCGGCGGGCGCGGTCGGCATGGGCATCGTCAGACCCGGCGCGGTGAGCGCGACCATCGGCACTTCGGGCGTCGTCTTCGCCGCGACCGACCGGCCGGCGCTCGACCCGAAGGGCCGCGTCCACACCTTCTGCCACGCCGTCCCGGAGCGTTGGCACGTCATGGGCGTGACGCAGGGCGCGGGTCTCTCTCTGCGCTGGTTCCGCGACCAGTTCGGCGCGGGCGTCGATGACGGGCGCGACCCTTACGAGCGTTTGAGTGCGGAAGCGGCCACGGTGCCGCCGGGCGCGGACGGCGTTCTGTGGGCGCCGTACCTGATGGGCGAGCGCACGCCGCATCTCGACCCGCACGCGCGCGGCGCGCTCGTGGGGTTGAACGCGAGCCACAGACGCGCGCACATCGTCCGCGCCATCTTTGAAGGCGTCGCGTTCAGCTTGAGGGACACGTTCACCATCTTCGAGGAGATGGGCGTCCCCGTAGAGTCGATACGGCTCGGCGGCGGCGGCGCGCGTTCAAAGATTTGGCGGCAGATACAGGCGGACGTGTACGGGCGCGAGGTCGAGTTGGTCGAGGCCGACGAGGGCGCGGCCTACGGCGCGGCGCTGCTCGCGGGCGTTGGCGGCGGCGCCTGGGGCTCGGTGGACGATGCGTGCGCCGCCGCCGTGCGCGTGCGCGAACGGACGCCGCCCGACGCCGAGAGCGCGCGTGTCATGGACGAGCGTTATAAAATCTTTCAGGCAATCTACCCGGCGCTGCGGCGCATCGCCGAGGCGTCGGCGTCGGGCCGAGACTAACAGGGAGAAAGGGAGATTAAGACAATGGCAGAAGACAAATATACGCCGCAGCCGGGGCATAAATTCACCTTCGGACTCTGGACGGTCGGCAACCGCGGCCGCGACCCGTTTGGCGACGCCGTCCGCCCGAGCTTGCCGCCGAACGACGCGGCGAAGCTCTTAGGTGAAGTGGGCGCGTGGGGGGTCAACTTCCACGACAACGACCTCGTGCCGATTGACGCCACGCCCGCGGAGCGCGACCGCATCGTGCGCGAGTTCCGCGCGGCCTGCGAGGAGAACAACCTCGTGGTGCCGATGGCGACCGTCAACCTCTTCTACGAGCCCGTGTTCCGCGACGGCGCGTTCACGGCCAACGATGCTCGGGTGCGTTCGTACGCCTTGCAGAAGACGATGCGCGCGATGGATTTGGGCGCCGAGTTCGGCGCGAAGATATTCGTGCTGTGGGGCGGGCGCGAGGGCGTGGAGACCGACGCCTGCCGCCGAGCCGACGAAGGCGTGAAGAGATTGAGGGAGGCGCTGAACTACTTGTGCGAGTACTCCGTCTCGCAGGGCTACGGCTACCGCTTCGCGCTCGAAGCCAAGCCGAACGAGCCGCGGGCCGACATCTACATGCCGACGACGGGCGCCTACCTCGGATTAATCGCCACGCTCGACCGCCCGGAGATGGTGGGCGTCAACCCGGAGGTGGCGCACGAGCACATGGCGGGGTTGAACATGACGCACGCCGTCGCACAGGCGTGGGAGGCCGGCAAGCTCTTCCACATCGACTTGAACGATCAGGTGCCGGGCCGCTACGACCAGGACTTGAGATTTGGGAGCGCGAACCCGAAGGCGGCGTTCTGGCTGGTGAAGTTTTTGGAGGACGTGGGCTATGACGGCCCCCGAGCGTTCGACGCGCATGCGTATCGCACCGAAGACTACGAGGGCGTCAAAGACTTCGCGCGCGGTTGTATGCGGACGTATCTCATCCTGAAGGAGAAGGGCGAGCGTTGGAACCGGGACCTGGAGATCAAGGAGATACTCTCGGAGATCGCGGCGGCGGACGGCAACGGCGGCGGTGGGAAGTTCGAGAAGGGGCGTAACGAGCAACTGCTCTCTCAAGACGTTGACCGCGCGGAGTTGTCGTCGAAGGGCTTGCGGTACGAGCGGCTCGACCAGTTGACCATCGACATCCTGCTCGGCGTCCGCTGAAGACATTGGAGGGCCGCGAACGAATGATTCCCAAACTGGACATACTGAGGCGCATCACCGAGGCGGGGCTCGTGGCGGTCGTGCGCGCCGAGTCGGGCGAGCAGGCGCGTCGCGTCGCAGATGCGGTGCTCGCGGGCGGTTGCCCCGCCATCGAGATGACCTTCACCGTGCCCGGCGCGCACCGCGTCATCGAAGAGATGGCCAAAGCCTACCGGCCGTCCGAGCTGATACTCGGCGCCGGCACCGTGCTCGACCCCGAGACGGCGCGGATAGCGATTCTCTCGGGCGCCTCTTACGTCGTCTCGCCTTCGCTCAACCCGGAGACGGTACGTCTGTGCAACCGCTATCAAGTCCCGGTCATGCCGGGCGCGATGACGATACGGGACGTGTTAGAGGCGTTGGAGTTGGGCGCCGACGTGGTGAAACTCTTCCCCGGCGAGGCGTTCGGCCCCGGCATCATCAAGGCCATCAAGGGGCCTCTGCCGCAGGCGCCTTTGATGCCGACGGGCGGGGTCGATCTGTCGAACGTCGCGGAGTGGATTAAGGCCGGCGCGGTGGCGGTCGGCGCGGGCGGGAGTTTGACGGGCGGGGCCAAGACCGGCGACTTCGACTCCATTACGAAGACGGCGCGCGCCTTCATCGAGAAGATAAAAGAGGCGCGCGCGAAGTGAGAGCGCCGGACTGCATGACGTGCAGAAACAAAGAGGCGGGGCCTGAATCACTTCAGGCCCCGCCTGTTAGCTTCTGTGAGGTGGGGGACGGAAAGCTCTGCTTCCCGGGGTAAAATAAAGCCCCCGCGACTCTGGGCAAGAGTCTTGTTTGGACACGGGGGCTTTGGCGACCACACAAGGCAGAAGGGATGCCTTACACGCGCGGCGCCATCACGGCCACTCGGTTTTGGGGTAGGCGAGGGCCGAATCCTTTAAATCTCAAAGAGCATTAGAACCAGCGAGGCAGGGCGTATGAAGGATGCCCTCGCTTTGCCAACGGCGGCTGTGGTCAACCGCCTGCCGGGGTGAAACTTGTGACCCGCTCTCTCTCTCAGGCCGCAGCCAGGCGGCGGGCGACCGCCGTGCGGCGGACGGTGGCGACGAGGCGCTCTACGTCGAGCGGCTTGTCGAAGAACCCGTCGGCGCCGCGGTCGGCGCACTCGCGCCGCATCTCGCCCGAGGGGTCGGAGCTGGCCACGAAGACCTTCGACGCAGGGAGGTGGCTCTTCACGTAGTCGAGGATACGGAGCCCGGTGTCAGGCGCGTCGAGAGTCGGTGGCAAGTGCAGGTCGAGGATGGCAACGTCCGGCTCGTAGATGGTCGCGCGACGGATGGCCGACGAAAGGTTGTTCGCCGTCATCACCTCGAACTCGTCGCACAGCGTCCAGAAGAGCTGCTGCGTGATCGCCACGTCGTCGTCAACTATGAGAACTTTCGGCTTCGTCATCATCTTCTTCCCCGTCATTCACCAAAATGGCTCCGGCGATGTCTTCCATTGTCATCTACGTCCATCACCCTTCCGGCGGATGCCAGGTTTCAACCTCTCACTCGCACGAGCCTGTTGCAAAGTCGGTGCCAAGCCCGCCGCGCAGACGGTAAAGCGCATTTTCCCGCCGAAAACGCGCCAGCGGCCGTTAGCAAAAGATTTGCATGTAGACACGAGTAGACATCCGCGCGGGCGCGTGTGTGCACAAGTGAGAACAGTAGACAGTAGGCAGTAGCCAGTAGCCAGTAGGAAAACAGAGGCGGCGCGAACGGCCCGAAGGCTTCGGACGCGCCGCCCGTTTCTTTCTACTGCCTACTGCCTTTCAGACTCCTGTGATGGCGAGTTCGCTGATGAGTCGGTGGAGGTAGGAGCGGCTGATGCCGAGGCGGCGGGCGGCGGCGACGCGGTTGCCGCCTTCGGCTTGGAGCGCGCCGATGACCATGCGGCGCCTGAGCGCGAGCGTGGCGCCTTCGAGCGTCGTCTCGTCGCTGGCGGGGCCGCCCGCGGGCGCGGGCGCGGCCGGGGTCAGGCGCAGCATCTTCTCGGGCAGGAACTCGACGCCGAGCTGCGCGCCCTTCGTCAGCACCACGAGCCGCTCGACCATGTTCTCAAGCTCGCGGACGTTGCCCGGCCAGTCGTACTCCTGCAAGGCTTCCAGCAGCGCGGGGTCGAGCCCGGCCAGCGGGCGGTCGTGCTTCTCGGCGGCCTTCGAGGCGAAGTGCGCGGCGAGCAGGGGCACGTCCTCGCGCCTCTCCTTGAGCGCAGGCATGTGGAGCGGCACGACGTTGAGGCGGTAGAAGAGGTCTTCGCGGAAGCGGCCCGAAGAGACCTCCTGTTCGAGGTCGCGGTTCGTCGCGGCGATGAGGCGGATGTCCACGCCGACGGAGCGGTTGCTGCCCACGCGCTCGAACGTCCGCTCTTGCAGCACGCGCAGGAGCTTCACCTGCACGGACTGTTGCAGCTCGCCGATCTCGTCGAGGAAGAGCGTGCCGCCGTTGGCCAGCTCGAAGCGCCCGATGCGGTCGGTCTTGGCGTCGGTGAAGGCCCCTTTGACGTGGCCGAACAGCTCCGACTCGATGAGTGACTCGGGGAGCGCCGCACACGAGACGGCGACGAAGGGCCGGTCGCGCCGGCCGCTCTCCTCGTGGATGGCGCGGGCGAGGACCTCTTTGCCCGTGCCGTTCTCGCCGGTGATGAGCACCGTGGCCGAGGTATCGGCGACGGCGCGCGCCTGCTTGAGGGTGCGTTCGAGCGACGCGCTCGTCCCGACGAAGCGGCCGAAGCCGCGGTGCATCTTCAGCTCCGAGCGGAGCTTGAGGACCTCGCCTTCGAGGCAGCGGACGCGCGCCGCCTGCGTGACGATGTGCGAGACCTCCTCCTCGTCGAAAGGCTTCTCGAAGAAACCGTAGGCGCCGCGGCGGATGGCTTCGAGCGCAGCCTGCTTGTTGTCGCTCCCGGTGATGACGACGACGGGGACGGCGGGGCGCTCGGCGCGCGCGGCCTCGACGACGGCCAAGCCCTCCTCGATGCCGTCGAGGTCGGGCGGCAGGTGTAGGTCGCAGATGACGACATCGACGCGCTCGCGCTGGAGGAACTCGACGGCGTCGGCGCGCGTCTCGGCTTCGAGCACGCGGTGGCGCTCGACGAGCGCCCAGTGGAGCTGGCGGCGCAGCAGACGGTCGTCGTCCACGACCAGCACCGTCGTCTTATGTTCCGCCTGTTCGGTCATCGCTAGGCGAGCTTCCGGGTATAGGGCAACGCCTCGGCCGGGATGCGTGGGTGCTCCCGGCTCAAGTTTAGCAGTTTGGAAAAGCTGAAAGGGGCAACAGGACGAGTTTGGCCGGCGCGTTAGTCGATGGAGGCCGTCACCTTCTCCGGCCTCTCACGCCGTTCGCCCGAATGGAACAGGCGGGATGGTAGCACGACGCGGAAGCGCGTGCCAGCGCCGGGGCTCGACTCGACCTCCAGACGCCCGCCGTGCGCTTCGACCACCTCGCGGCAGGTGAAGAGCCCGAGGCCGATGCCCTTGTTCTTCGTCGTCGAGAAGGGACGGTAGAGTCGCGTCTTAATGAACTCCGGCGTCATCCCGACGCCCGTGTCCGCGACGCTGAAGAAGACGAGGTCGCCGTCGAGCCTCCCGGCCTCGACTGTGAGGCGCCCGCCCTTCACGCCCATCGCTTCGAGCGCGTTGATGACGAGGTTCTCGACGACGTTCTCGACCCGCTCGGGCTCGACCGTGGCGACGAGCTTCTCGGGCAGGCGCGCCTCGATGTCGTTGAGCGGACTCGTAGGCTCGGCGTTGGTGGCGAGCACGCGGCGGATGATGGGGACGAGGTCGGTGGGACGCGCGGCGAGGCGGTACTCGCCGCTCAAAGACATCGCGGGCTCGCTCAGGCGCGCGGCCGTGCGCTTCAGCTTCTCGGTCGCCTCGCGCAAAGACTCGATGGCGTCGGCGCGGAACTCCTCGCGGTCGAAATACTTCTCCATGTTCGAGACGAGCATCGAGAGGCCCGCGATGGCGTTCTTCAGGTCGTGCGTGACCATCGCCGAGATGCGCATGAACGACTGGAACTGGCGCGACTCGGCCTCGCGCGCGATCAACTCACGTAGCCGCTCGGCCATCGTGTTGAAGTTCTCGGCCAGCTCGCGCGTCTCGCCGCTGTGGCTGATCTCGATGCGTTGGTCGAGGTCGCCGGCAGCGACGGCCGACGCGCGGCGCGCGACGAGGCCGATGCCGCGCGTCTCGCGCGCCGCGCTGTGGAGGAGCAGGGCCGCGCCCGCGAGCGTCGCCAGCAGCCCGAGCCCCGCGCCGACGAGCGCCGTGCGTCGCACCGGAGCGAGCGCCGCCCCGTAGTCCTCGGACGCAGCCAACGAGAGGTTCAAGCCCTCCACCTGACGGAACGCCGCGAGCTGCTGCCCGCTCTCGGCCGTATCGTAGAAGCCGAAGCCGGACCCGCCGGCCTTCATCCGCGCCGCCATCTCCGCGAAGTACGACATCGAGCCCGACGCCGTCTGGTGCGTGAACGCGTCGTTCGTGTGGTAGACGACCATGTCGGTCGCGTTGTCAATCGCCAGGACGCTGCGCCCCGCGGGCTGCGGCGGCGCCGCCGACTCGTCGCCGTCGGCCTCCTTCAAAACGTTGTTCAGTTTGAACTCGGCGACGACGGCCCCGGGCGGGTAGTTGTCGAACGTGAGGTGCCTGGGGTCGCCGACGGGGGCGGTGACGCACACCGCCGCGCCGTAGGACTCCTGCATGACGCCGGAGCGCAGCGCCTCTACCGAATCGTTATCCCAGACGCGCTGTTCGTAACGCACCTCATTGGGTATGAAGCCCGAAGTCTTGAAGACGAGGCCGCCCCCTTCCGCCTTCACGATGAGCGCCGGCGCGCCCCCGCGGTCGAGGTACGTGACCGAGTGCAGGTAATCACGCCCGTTGCTGAAGTAGACGGCGAAGCGTTCGCGCACCGCCTGCGGCACCTCGCCGGCCGGCACCTGCGCGGCGGCGTTCGCGGCCGGCGCCTGCGACTGTGCAGCGGCGCCCGCGGCCGTCCTTCGTTCCGCGAACTCGCGTAGCGGCTCAGACTGCGCGAGTTCGCGCAGCCGCCGCTCCTGCGCGGAGATGATGTGCCCGACGCCGGCGGCGGCGCGGGCCGTGCGGTCGGCGGCGCGCTCGCGTAAGAGCGACTCGACGGCGCCCGCGCCCGCGCGATACTGAAACAGGCAGACGGCCGCCAGCGGCAGGAGCGCGAGCGCGGCGAAGACGACGATCAGCTTGGTTCTGAGGTTCAAGACGGCCACCACTTCAGAAGGCTTCAAAGGTGAGACGCGCGGCGGGCGCGCCGTTGCAGGGCGGCCAGTATAACGGCAAGCGGCGCGGTTGGGAACCTTCAGAATTGAGTCATCGGGTCATTGGTTCAATTAGGAAATGAACCAATGACCCGATGACTCAATGAATCAATCTTCATTGACGACGGCGTCGGCCTCGACCTCGACGAGCCAGTCGGGGTCGATGAAGCGTGAGACCTGCATGACGGTGTTGACGGGGCGCACGTCTTGGAAGAACTCGCCGTGGACGCGCGCCACCGCCTCCCAATCCTCGATGCGCGTGAGGAGGATGCGCGTGCGCACCACGTCCGCCAACCCTGCGCCCAGCTCTTCGAGCGCGCGGGCGACGATCTCGAAGCAGCGACGCGCCTGCGCGGCCGAGTCGCCCGGCGCTACCGTCCGCCCCTGCGCGTCGAGCGGCGCCGTACCCGCGACCGAGATCAAGCTCCCCGCGCGCACCGCCCGCGAGATGCCGATGATTGACTCGTAGGGTGACCCGCTCGAAACTCTCCGGCGTAAGTCGGACATAACGCCTCCACCAATCAACCACAGAGACACAGAGACACAGCTAAAATAATTTCAAATTCTTAAAGCTGTGTCTCTGTGTCTCTGTGGTTAAAACTCTCTTTCCTTATTCGGCGAGCTTCGCGTCCATCGTTATCTCGGCGTTGAAGAGGCGCGAGACGGGGCAGCCGGACTTGGCGTTGTTGGCGGCCGTCTCGAAGGCGGCGGCGTCGGCGCCGGGCACGCGCGCCGTCACATCGAGGTGGACTTTGGTGATGCTGAAACCCGCGTCGGTCTTCTCCAGACGGACGGAGGCGGTCGTGTTAATCGAGTCGGCCGTGAAGCCCGCGTCGTTTATCTGCTTCGAGAGCGCCATCGAGAAGCAACCCGCGTGCGCCGCGGCCAGAAGCTCCTCCGGGTTCGTTCCCTTCCCGTCCTCGAAACGCGTCGCGAATGAATACTGCGCGCCGTCGAGCACGCCGCTCTCGGTCGAGACCGTCCCCTGACCGTCCTTGATGCCACCCTGCCATACGGCGGAACCTGTTCGCTTCATCTCTTCTCCTTCTTCTTCTTCTGGTTTGAATGTATGAGCTGACAAAACTCAAGCGCGCACGCGCCCCCACTCCGTGAGCAGAGGGCCGAGGCGCGCAATCACTTCTTCGTGCGCCGCACCGTTCGAGGCGACGAGCCCGTTGCGGTTGAGCACGTCGGGCGTGTTGTAGAGCATGGGGCCGCCGAACACGTCGGTCATGCGTCCGCCCGCCTCGACCAGCACGGCCTCGGGCGCGCACGTGTCCCACTGCTTCGTCTTCGGCGAGAGATGTATGTAGAGGTCGGCCTGTTTCTCAATCAAGAGTCCGACCTTGATGCCGACCGAGTGGCTGCGCACCTCCGCGCGGACGCCGAGCGCGTTCACGACCGACTCCATCCGCGGCCCGCGATGCGAGCGGCTCTCGGCCAGACGCATCCGGCTCAAGCTGTTCTCGGCCGTGACGCTCAGGCGCTCCGCCTTCACGCTCGCGTCCGCCTCCGAAGTAGGGCGCACGACCCATGCGCCGTGGCCGCGCGCGGCCCAGTAGAGCACGTCGGTCGCGGGCGCGTAGAGGACGCCGAGCGCGGCGCGGCCCCCGACGGCCAAGCCTATCTGCACGCAGAAGTCGCCCGTGCCCGCGATGAAACCCTTCGTGCCGTCGATGGGGTCGATCATCCAGACGCGCTCGCGCCCGATGCGGCGGTCGGTGTCCACGGACTCTTCCGCGAGCACGCCGTCCTCGGGGAACTCCTCGCGCAAGTGCCGAACGATCAGCTCGTTGACGGAGCGGTCGGCCTGCGTCACCGGCTCGTCGAACTCGTCCTTGTGCTCGACGCGCAGAGGCTTCCCGTAGAAGCTGAGCGCCGTCTCGCCCGCGCGCCGCGCCAACTCCAAACCGACGCGCAACTCCCGCTCGAACTCGCCCCTTGTCACTTCCATAGAAGAGTCTGAAATTTGAAAGTGCAAATTTGAAATTGCCTTAGCCCTCAAGCTCGCGCGCGGCGCGGCGGATACTGTCGAGAGTCAAATCAATGTCCCTGCGCGTCGTGCGGTAGTTCGTGATGGAGGCGCGCAGCGCGAAGCGGCCGCGCAGGATTGCGTTCGAGACGTAAGCCTCGCCGCCGCGCTGAACGCGTTGCATGACGCGCTCGTTCAAGTTGTCGAGCCGCGCGTTCGTCTCTTCCCTCTTCCCTTCATCTTCGAGTTCGCGACGCGCGGCGGCGGGCACGTAGCGAAAGCAGCAGATGCCGAGCGTGACCGGCGCCAGCAGCTCAAACTCTTCGGACGCGCCGATGCATTCGGCCATGTACGAGGCGAGCGCGCAGTCCTCTTCAATCGCCGCGCTGACACGGCGAGCGCCGTAGTAGGAAAGCGTCGCCCAGACCTTGAGCGCGCGGAAGGGGCGCGACAATTCCGTGCCGTAGTCCCAGAAGGCGAACGCCTCGGCCTCCTCGCGCTCGAAGACCTTGATGTAGCCCTCCTCCGTCGCAGCGTACGCCGCGCGCGCACGCTCCGGCTCGCGGAAGAGCAGGCAGCCACAGCCTAACGGCGTGTAGAGCCACTTGTGCGGGTCGAGCGAGACCGAGTCGGCCTCTGCGATTCCTTTGAAGAGCGCCCGCTTACTCTCCGCGCTCGCGGCCAGCGCGCCGTACGCGCCGTCCACGTGAAACCAGAGCGAGTGCTCGCGCGCGACACGCGCCACTTCATCCAGAGCATCGACCGCGCCGGTCGAGACCGTGCCCGCGCTCGCCACGACGCAGAAGGGACGAAAGCCCGCGCGCACGTCGGCCTCTATGCGCTCGCGCAAATGGCGCAGGTCGATGCAGAACTTTTCGTCCGAAGGCACGACGCGCACCTGCTCGCGCCCGAGGCCGAGGATGTCCGTCGCCTTCGGGATGGAGAGGTGAATCTGGTCTGACGCGTACACGGTCGAGGGCGCTTGCTCGCCCCAAAGCCCTTTGCGCGACGCTTCATGCGCGCGGCTCCGGTGCGCGACGAAGAGCGCGTTCAGGTTCGCCATCGACCCGCCGCTCGTCAGCAAGCCGCCGCAGCCCTCGTTCAAGCCGTCGCCCCTGAACCCTATCAACTCCGCGAGCCAGCGAACGGTCGTCCGCTCGACCTGCGTCGGCCCCGGCGCCGAGCGCCACGACGTGACGTTCGAGTTGAGCGCGGCCGCCGCGAGCGACGCGAACGCGCCGACGGGTGTCGCGGGCGAGGCGACGTAGCCGAACATCCGCGGGTGGCCGTTCTGCCGGCTCTGCCTGAAGACCTCCGCGCACGCGCTCGTTAATGCTTCGAGCCCCGAGCCTTCCTCGGGGAGCCTTCCGCCGAAGAGTCCTTTAAGTTGCCCGGCGGAGGTGTCTGGGAAGACCGGCAGTGCCTCCGGCTCGCTCAGGTATTCGAGCGCCAGACGGCCGAACTCACGACCCAACTCCTCCAACTCGTCCGGCGACAGGTCTAGCGTGTAGGAGCGCGCGCCGCCGTCATGTCCGTCATTGCTCATGGGATGGCCCCAACCCTAACACACCGCCTCCCGTTAGTTGAAGCTGTGCTAAACTCACGCGCGAACTTAACAGACAAGACGAGGGGGATGAGAGGGCTTATGACTCTGCCGGGCCACGCCACGACTGAAGGCACCGAACGCTTCCGCGAACGCTTCCGCGAGACGGCCGCCGAAGGGCACTTCCGCTTCGAGCAGAACCTCTGGCTCTCCTCCGTCGGCGTCGGCACGTACCTCGGCGACCCGGACGAAGAGACCGACCGCGCTTACGCGGACGCCATCGAGCGCGCCGTCGAGCTGGGCGTGAACGTCATCGACACCGCCGCCAACTATCGCTTCCAACGCAGCGAGCGCTCCGTCGGCGAGGCAATAAAGAGTCTGACGGCCGCTGGGTTCGGGCGCGAAGAACTCGTCATCTGCACGAAGGGTGGCTACATCCCCTTCGACACGCACCCGCCCGCGGGGCAGGCCGGCGTGCGCGCCTACGTCGAAGAGACTTTCGTTAAGCCGGGTGTCATCCAACTCTCGGACATCGCCGCCGGGAGCCACTGCATGACGCCGCGCTACCTCGCGCATCAGGTCGCGCAGTCGCTCCGCAACATGAACCTTGAGGCGATAGACGTTTACTACGTCCACAACCCCGAGACGCAGCTTCAGGTCGTCGCGCGCGAAGAGTTCGACGCGCGTCTGCGTGCGGCCTTCGAGCAGTTGGAGCGCGAGCGCGCCGCGGGGCGCCTGCGCTTCTACGGCGTGGCGACGTGGAACGGCTTCCGCGCGAAGGCCGACACGCGCGGACACCATCCGCTCGAACGCATGTGGGAGCTGGCGCGCGCTGTCGGAGGCGAAGAGCACGGCTTCCGCTTCGTGCAGCTCCCCTTCAACCTCGCCATGCCCGAGGCGCTCGTCGCTGAGAACCACACGCATGAAGGCGCGCGGGTCTCTCTGCTCGAAGCGGCGAAGGCGCTCGGCGTGACGGTCGTCGCCAGCGCCTCCATCAAACAGGGCGAGGTCGCGCGCGACCTCCCCGAGCGCATCCGCGAGCCCCTCGGCTCGCTCTCGACCGACGCGCAGACGGCCATCCAGTTCACGCGCTCCACGCCCGGCGTCACCACGGCGCTGGTCGGCATGAGCCGCCGCGCACACGTCGAAGAGAACCTGCAACTCGCCCGCGTCTCGCCCGCCTCGGCGGAAGACTATGGCCGACTGTTCAAATAAAATGATGAATGCGGAATGCGGAATGATGAATTGAAGGCCGTGCTTAATTCATCATTCCGCATTCCGCATTCATCATTTCTTAGGAGTTCGTATGCCGGAGAGTGAGATGAAGACGTTTGCGGAGTTCTGGCCGTACTACGTGCGCGAGCACAGCCGGGCGGGGACGCGCGCGCTGCATCTGGCGGGGACTTTGACGGGGACGGCGCTGCTCGTCGCGCTGGCGGCGACGGGTCGCTGGCGCTGGCTGCCGCTCGCGTTCGTGCCCGGCTACGCAGCCGCGTGGGTCGGCCACTTCTTTGTCGAGCACAACCGCCCGGCGACCTTCAAGCACCCGCTCTGGTCGCTCGCCGGCGACTACAAGATGGTCGCCCTCATGCTCGCCGGCCGCATGGACGAAGAGGTCGAGCGCGCTCACGCTTCTCGTTCAATGCTTCGTTAACAACGGCGCTCACCCCGCCGCCTCGCTCGGGTCGGGCGCGGGCGGCGCCGCTGCCTCCTCCTCTTCCGCCGCCTCGACGGCCGCGCGCTGCTGGCTCTTTTGATAGAGGTAGGAGACGGCGAGCAGGATCGCGCCGAGCACGATGAAGGAGATGATGCGGTAGGCGCGGTCGAGCGCCGAGAGGTCGAGCAGGAAGACCTTGAGCGTCGTCAGCCCCAACAGCGCCAGCGCCATCAGGCGCAGCAGACGCGAGCGCCGCACGCGGCCCACGAGCAGAAGCCCCGCGCCGTAGAGCGCCCACACGACCGACAGAGATAACTGCTTCGACAACTCCACGTCGCGCTGCCCGGCGGCGTCCCCGCCCAAGACCCTGCGCGACTCGAAGTAGCCGACCGCCTCCGCGCTCAGCGCGACGAGCGCGAGGACGTTGGCGACCACGACCAGCACGGGGACGACCCAGCGCTCTTCATCACTCCACCAGACTCCGCCGCGCGCGTAGAGGCGCACGGCCGACGCGTATGCGGCGACGAGCAGCGCGAAGGCGAGGAACGTGTGGTTGAGCAGCGGCGCGTGCCACACGGCGGCGTAGAACATGAGGTCTACGACGACCGCCTTCAACGTCGCTAAGACCAGCAGCACGAGCCCTGCGTAGCGCGCCGCGCGCTGCGCCCGCCACGCCCCGTAGGCGACGAGCCCCGCCCCCCAGATCGACCACAACGCCGTCAGAGCGAACTGCCGCGCACTCTCCGCACGCTCGCGCGCCAAGCCCTCGGACAGGGCCTTCTGGCGGCCGAAGTAGTCGCTGAAGTCCAGCGTGAGAAGCGTCAGCGCGAGCCCGTTGGCCGCCAGCGTGTAGAGCCCGATGGCCGCCGAGCGCTCGCCCTCTCCCGCCGCGCCGCGCCCCCCGCCCTCGTCCGCACCGGCCTGACCGCGGTAGAGCCAACCCGCCCCGGCGAGCGCCGAGACGAGCGCGAGGCACGACAGCGCGCGCGCGTTGAGGAGCGGGACGAAGTGGTTGCCGCCCTCCGCGAGCGTCTCAGGGCTGAAGGCGTACTGCTGCGCGTCGAAGCCGAGCCAGTGCAGCAGCGCGACGGCGAAGACGGCGATGGCCGCGCGTCGCGCCGCCGGCTCGCCCGCGCGCAGGCCCGCCCACGTCAGCATCAACCCCTCGACCGCCCACACGATGGTCACCCACTGTAGTTCGAGCTGAATAGCCACGGCCGCCGTCAAAAACGTTACGGCCGCGCCGACGTACGCGTGCGTGAGCAGACGGTCTTCGGGGCTGCGCTCGCGCCCGAAGTAGAAGAGCGCGGCGAAGAAGAGGGCGACGAGCAGCGCGTGCGTCGCGGGCGCGGCGTCGAGGTAGCCGGCGTTCGTCCACATCGCGTAGCAGAAGCCGAAGTAGAGGGTCGCGTTCGAGACGAGCAGCGACACGTCGAACCAGCGCGAGCGGCGACGCGGCAGCACGTTGTGGAAGAAGGAGAGCAAAGAGTAGACGACGAAGAAGAGGCTGAAGAAGAAGAGCGTCGTCCAGAGCTTGCCGTTGTCGTAGTACCTGATTGCCCACCCGAGCGACATCAGCGTGGTCGCGGCGAACGAGAGGAAGTCGAGCACGCGCCAACGCTTGAAGTAGGCGACGGCGAGCACGCCCGCGTCGAGCAGAGAGACGTAGGTGAAGAGCGCGACCTGATTGTCCTGACCCGTCGAGAGCAGCACCGGCGTCAGGAAGCCGCCCACTAAGGCCAGCACCGCCACGGGGAGCGCGTTCAGACGCACCGAGAGCAGAACGGCGATGGCCGTCACGGCGGTCATCAGAAGGAACGCGACCGGCTGCGCGAGCAGTTGATAGAAGTCGTACGCGGCGTAGACCGAGAGGTAGAGGATAAGCACGCCGCCGCCCGAAAGGACATAGGCGTACGGCCTGAGTCCCCTTCGGCGCAGGCGCTCGCCCACGACGAGCAGCCCCGCCCCTACGAGCGCGCCGAGCGCGACGCGCACCGTGGGACTTATCCAGTCCTTATCGAAGGCGTACTTGAGCGCGAAGGCAACGGCGAAGACCGCCGCGAGGATGCCCAACCAACTGAAGACGCTCCCGCCGATAAGCGACTCCAGGTCGCGCGGCTTCGCGGTCGCCGTCGCCGCGGGCTTAGCCTCGGCCCGCGTGTGTTGACCGGCTCCGGCTCCGTACCCGAAGTCTGGACGGCGGCCGGTCTCGGGACGCGTTTGAGTCTCGCCCTCGGGTCGAGGGACATGGCGCGGGGCGTCGCCGGGGGCGACGGGGCGCGACTCTTCGCGCTCGTCCGTGAGCGACTCGTAGAGCGGGCGTCGCGCCGGACGCTCCAACCCCACCCTCAACTCGATGGCGTAGAGGCGCGCCGTCTGCGCCTGCATCACACGCTCAAGGTGTTCGAGCCGCGCGGCGAGTTGCTCCAACATCTCGCGCGAGGTCTGTTCCGAGGTCTGCTCTTCGGCCATAAGCCCTCCCGGCCGGTTAATGATAGTGCAGGAGAGTGGAAAAAGCAGTAGGCAGTAGGCAGATGGCAGCAGGCAGTTGAAAGCGCCGCTCTTGGAGATTCCGGGTTAACCCTTCAACATCCATTACGCGAAGCGACTGCCGGCTGCCATCTGCCTACTGCCTACTGCTCTCCACCGTCAGGAAGCGTTCGACGAAGGCGCGCAGTTCGGCAAGCGAGGCGTCGGCGACGACGCGGTAGACGCGGTGGCGCAGGCCGTCGGGGAGTTGCGGCGCGGTGAGCGCGTCGGTGATGACGTGCGCGCTGGAGCGGAGGCCGCGCTCCCAGCCCGGCTCGCGCGCGTCGCGCAGGTCGAGCGCGTCGGCCTCCACCCCGGCAGCGACGAGGAAGACGCGCGCCCACTCCAGAAAGAGCGGCCAGCGCGAGACGACCGAGACGAGCGCGTCGCGCGGCGGCACACGCTCGCCCGCGAGCGACTCCGGAATCGAGCGCGTGTGCAGATAGATGGGCGTGACATCGGGCGGGAGCAGGCGCCGCATCTCCTCGGCCTTGCTGTAGAGCACGACGACCGTCCCGCCCGCGAGCCGCGCAGGGTCGGCGCACTCCTCGTAGCCGCAGCCCTCGACGCTGAACCCCGTGGCCTCCGCGATCTCGGCCATCAGGATTTCGCGCAGCCCCTCGTCGGGCTCGACGACGAGGAAGTGGTCGGGCGGCTCAAGGCTCAGCCAGTGCTTGACGCGCTCCTGCACGTCGGCGAGCGTGTGCCCCTGCCCGCGCGCGAGCGTGAGGAAGGCGCTGATGAGCCGGTCGAGTTCGAGCCGCGCGTCGAGCGGCGCCTGCACGGGGTCGTCGCCGAGCTGGCGGACGTAGACGCCGCTCCCCTTGCGTACCTCCAACCAACCGGCGCGCTCAAGGTCGCCGAAGGCGGCGCTCACCGTGTTCGAGTGGATGCGGAAGCGGCGCGCAAGCTCGCGCGTCGAGGGCAGGCGCTGACCCGGCTTCAGGTCGCCGCTCACCACGCCGAACATGATCTGCCGCACGAGCTGCTCGCGCAGAGGCACGCTGCTGTTCTTCGAGAGCCACAGGCGCATAAGAAGAGCCAGAGTGTAAAGTTCAAACTCGAAAGTTGAAAGCTTTTTCTGTGCACCTCGAACGTGCGGAGGCCGAAACCTTCCGGTGAACAGTTCAGGAAGACTTGCGTGTTCTGTAGCCGGGGCGCGTGCGGAGCGCGACGCCTTTGCGGGTGGTGCGGACGCGTATCTTGCGGTACTTGCCGTCGCGCGCGGCGTTGGTCGGGTAGTAGCCGAGGCTGTACTGCGTACGTAGCTCGTCGGCGATCTGCTGGAAGGAGCGGCGCAGCAGGAGCGGGTTGTCGGCCGGCACGAGCCGTCCGCCCGTCGTGCGCGCCATTTCGTTGAGGTAGTCGTCGGCCGTGCGGTAGAGAATGTCGAGCATTCGTGCGATGGACTGGTCGCTCGCTTCGTCACGGTCGCGCGGGGGGCCGGTCGTGCCGGTGCCTTCGCCGGGGCGGCGCGAGGTCGCGTCGGGGAGGCCGTCGCGGTTGCGACGGTCGTCCTCGGGTCGGCCGCCGCCGCGCGGGTTGATGACGACCGAGCCCGGTGGCATCCCCGGAATGCGTCCGAGCACGCCGCCGAGGTCTACGGGGCCGCTGCCCCCGCGCGCCTGCGCACGCGCGAGCCGCTCGGTCTCCTCGCGCGTGTCGAAGCGCACGGGGTAGACGATAACGTCGGACTCTTCGACCGCGCGGCGGTTGTCTTCGTACGTGCGTCGGTCGCTGCGATAGTCCACGCCGTCCGTCAACATGATGACGGCCTTGCGCCCCTTGAGGCGGCGGAGCGCGCGGTAGGCTTGATCGAATGCGTCGTAGAGCCGCGTGCCCTTGCCCTGCCGCGTCGAGCGTATCGCCGACGCGAGCGCGGCGCGGTCCGGGGTGAAGTCGCAGAGGTCGCGCACTTCGTCGTCGAAGGAGATGACCTTGACGCGGTCGCCCTCGCGCAGTTGCTCGGTGAAGTAGACGGCCGCCTCCTGCACCTGTCGGAGTTTCTCGATTGTGGCGCTGGCGCTCGTGTCGATCATGAGGACGACGCTGAAGGGCTCGGTGACGGTGGCGAAGAAGGCGACCTTCTGCTCGGCGTTGTCCTCGGAGACGTTGAACTCTTCGGCCTTGAGGTCGGGGATGTAGCGCCCGCCATTGTCGCTCGCGATGACGGGCACGGTGACGAGGTTCGTCTCGACCTTGACCGTCTCGTCGTCGTCAACCTCCTGTTCCTCGTCCCCCTCGGGCGTCTGAGGCTTGGGCGTCTCGGCGGGCTTCGTCTCGGCCGGCGTCTCCTGCTTCTTCTTCACCGGCTCGCTGCCGGGGAACCTCCGCCCAACCTGCGCGGCGACAGTAGGCAGCAGGCAGTAGGCAGTAGGCAAGAGGCAAGAGGCAAAGATGAGGATGAGAGACACGCCGGTCTTCATCCTCAACTTCGGCCTACGGCCTACGGCCTTCTGCTTTCTATTTGTCATCCGTGGCTCTGATGCTCTCGGGCGGCCGCGCAGATGGACAGGCGGCGCCTTTTTTTATCAGTGCTTGCTGGACGCGCCCTCGTCGTCTTCAACGTCCGGGCCTTCGTCGGGGCCGGGTGTGCCGCCGTCGGCGATGCCTGCGCCCATGCCCGTGGTGCGACCGATAGCCAGGCCGCCGTGCGTGCCGCCGCCACCGGAGCCTTCGCCCGTGCCGCTCTCCTCGCCGCCGCCTTCAGTACCGTCGCCGGCCGCCGAATCCCTGTCGTCTCTTTCACTCGACATCTGTCGTTCTACTCCTTCTGATGAGAGGTTGCCCGCGCGCGCCGCGTGCCTTCATAATGAAGACGAACGGAACCCTTGTAAAGACCGATGGAAGCTCTCTCGTCAGCGGTCGCCGTCCTGACGGCGATGATTACGCCCGCCGTGCTCATCTCGGCCTGCGGCGCGCTCATCCTCTCGACCTCGACGCGTCTGGGCCGCGTCGTTGACCGCGTCCGGATGCTCATCGAACGCTTCGAAGAGACGATGAAGACGCAGGAGGAGGAGGGCGTCGAGATGTTTGAGGAGCGCCGCTCGTTCCTCTTCAACCAGCTCGACAAGTTGACGACGCGCTCGCGCCTGCTTCAGAGGAGCATGCGCGTCTTCTACATCGCGCTCGGCGTCTTCGTCGGCACCAGCGTCGCCATCGGGCTCGTGGCGGCCGTCGGGCGCCCGTCATACGCTTGGCTTCCCGTCGTGCTCGGGCTCTCCGGCGCCTGCGGCCTCTTCTACGGCAGCGTCCTGCTCATACACGAGTCGCGCATCGCACAGGAGTCGCTCAACGCCGAGATGGACTTCATCTGGAAGCTCGGCCGCGCGCTCGCCCCGCCCGACCTGCGCCAGACGCGCAGCCCGCACCACAACCCTCTGACCCTCCGCCGGAAGCTCTAAACGCTGCTTTGTGTCTGCGGTGGTCAATCCTCATCCGGCTCTAACGCGCGCAGGCCCGCTTCGATGACGCGGACGATGCGGTCAACGTCGTAGACGCTGCCGCCCCAGGGGCCGCCGCTCGCGTGCTGCAAGGCCGCCCAGAGCCGCGTGTCGGCGGGCAGGGCCGGCTCGGGTTGTAAGTCTGTGCGCGACGGCCTTCGCGCAAGCTCTTCGTCCGCCGGCTCATAGACGCCCGGCGCGCGCTCTTCGACGAGGTCGATGCTGCCCTCAAGGTTCAAAGTGTCAACGACGACTCGAATCATATCGCCGTCGAGCACCCTCCCCACGGGGCCGCCCGCCAGCGCCTCCGGCCCGACGTGGCCGATGCACGGGCCGCTTGAGACGCCGGAGAAGCGCGCGTCGGTGATGAGCGCGACCGAGTTCGCGTAGGGCATGTACTTGAGCGCCGAGGTGATCTGATAGACCTCCTCCATCCCCGCGCCCAGAGCGCCGCGACAGACGAGCACGATGACCTCGCCGGCCTTGATGCGGTCTTCGCCGCGGCTCTTGATAGCGGCGATGGTGGCGCGCTCGGTGGTGAAGACGCGCGCCGGCCCCGTCAAACGATAGACCCCGTCTGGCCCGACCGCCGAGCGTTCGATGGCCGCGCTCTTGACGATGGCGCCCTGCGGCGCGAGGTTTCCTCTGATGTAAGAGATGGTGCTCGTCAGTCCGCGCGCGTGCGCACGACGGGGCGGCATGATGACATCGTCCGGGTCGATGCCTTCTGTTTCTATGAGGCGCGCGCGGAAGACTTGACGGCGCTCGGACGCGGCCCAGTCGTCCAACACTTCATCCAAAGTTTTCCCGACGGCCGTTAAAGCCCCGCCGTCTATCAACCCGAGTTCCCTCAAGTGCAGCATCACTTCGGGCACTCCGCCCGCGAGGAAGACGCGCACGGTCGTATGCGGCCCGTTCGGCAGCGCGTCCACGAGCCGCGGCACGCGTCGGTTAACCTCCATCCAGTCTTCGACCGTCGGCCGCTTCAACCCCGCCGCGTGTGCCACCGCGGGCAGGTGCAGCAGAAGGTTCGTCGAGCCGCCGATGGCCGCGTGGGCGGCCATCGCGTTACGCACGGACACGTCGGTCAAGAGGTCGCGCACGCCGATGCCAAGCTCCTTCTGCCGCAGCACCGCGCGCGCGGAACGGCGCGCCGCATCGAGCCACACGGGCTGACCCGACGGCGCGAGCGCGCTGTGCGGGACGGAGAGGCCGAGCGCCTCGGAGACGACCTGCGACGTGGCCGCCGTCCCTAAGAACTGGCAACCGCCGCCCGGCGAAGCGCACGCGCGACAGCCGATGTCCGCCGCCTCTTCGAGTGTTATCTGTTGATTAGCGAAGCGCGCGCCGATGGTCTGCGCGCGCCCCGCGTCCTCGCCGTCGCTCGCGGGCAGGGTCACGCCGCCGGGCACGAGCACCACGGGTAAGTCCGGCGAGCCCGCGAGCGCCATCAACATCGCCGGCAGCCCCTTGTCGCACGTCGCCACCCCGACGACGGCCTGCCGCCTCGGCAACGAACGAATCAAACGTCGCAGAACTATCGCCGCGTCGTTGCGGTACGGGAGACTGTCGAGCATCCCTTCCGTGCCCTGCGAGCGCCCGTCGCAAGGGTCTGTGCAGTAGCCCGCGAAAGGGATGCAGCCGCGCTCTCTTAACTCTTCCGCCGCGGCCTGCATCAACAGGCCGACCTCGTAATGTCCCGTGTGATAGCCAAGCGCAAGGGGCGTTCCGTCGGGCAGGCGGATGCCGCCCTGCGTGCTCAGAATGAGGATTTCGGGGCGGCGCAACTCCGCGGGGTTCCAGCCCATCCCCACGTCCTGCGTCCAGCCGAAGAGGTCGCCGCTCGGCCGCTCGATGAGGTCTTCCGCCGTGACGGGCAGACTGCCCGCCGGCCCGGGCCGCGCAGACACGACCCGGTACACGTCGGGCGAGTCCGACTCGAAAACACTCCCGCCTTCCGGCGCCGGCTCATCTTTGGTTCGTTCGGGCATCTCGGTCTGATGTACTACAAAGAGGCAGACGTTTTACTATGCTAATAACATAAAACGGCCGTCGATAAAATGTCGGGGCTCGCCCGCACTCTCGGAATCAGGAGGCACGAGTTGATAACACGTCGAGACCTGTTTGTGGCTCTCATCACGGCCGCCGCGACGCTGGGCGTCGTCGCGGCTCAAACGCAAAAGACGGTGATGCGGTCGGCGCTCTTCGACTGGAACGCCGTGGCCGCGCAGCAGACCGAGTACGGCGCCCGGCGTCAGTTCTTCAAGTCCGCGACGGCGACGACGGACGAGCTGTCGCTCCACGTGACGACCGTTAATCCGGGCGCCGCTTCACACGCGCCGCACAAACACGCGCACGAGGAACTGTTCATCGTCAAGGAGGGCACGGTCGAGGCGCTCGTGGGCGGCGAGTGGAGAAAGATCGGGCCGGGCTCCGCCGTCTTCTGCGCCTCGAACGAGCTGCACGGCATCAGGAACGCCGGGACTAGTCCAGCGACCTACCACGTCATCAACTGGCACACGCCGGGCACGCAGAAGGCACAACCGTGAAAGCACTCTTCATTGGCGGGACGGGTTTCATCAGCACGGCGGTAAGCCGGCTCGCGGTCAACAAAGGGGCCGAGCTGTACCTGCTCAACCGCGGGCTGCGAAGCGCTCCGCCGCCCGGCACGCACGGCCTGACCGCAGACATCAACAACGCGGAAGAGGTGCGCGCGGCGCTGCGGAGCTTACAGTTCGACGTGGTCGTCAACTGGATCGCCTACACGCCCGAAGACATCGAGCGCGACCTCTCGCTCTTCAAGGGTCGGGTCGGGCAATACGTCTTCATCAGCTCCGCCGCCGCTTATCAAAAGCCGCCCGCGCATTACGTCATCACGGAAGAGACGCCGCTCGTCAATCCCTTCTGGGACTACGCGCGCGGGAAGATCGCCTGCGAGGAAAGACTGTTGAAGGCTCATGCCGAAGAGGGCTTCCCCGCGACTATCGTTCGGCCCTCGCACACGTACGAGACGAACTTCCCCGTCGCCATCGGGGGCGGCGGCACCTACACGCTCGCGGATAGGATGAAGAGGGGACTGCCGATCATCGTCCACGGCGACGGCACCGCGTTGTGGACTGTGACGCACGCGGAAGACTTCGCACGCGGCTTTCTCGGCCTGCTCGGTAATTCTGAAACTACAGGTCAAGCGTTCCACATCACCTCGGACGAGGTGCAGACGTGGGAGCAGATTTACCGCACCATCGCCGAGGCGCTGGGCGTGGAGGCGAACGTCCTGCACGTTCCGTCCGACTTCATCGCGCGCGTCGTGCCGCGCCTCGCGGGGACTCTGCACGGGGATAAGAAGTGGAGCGCCGTCTTCGACAACGGCAAGATAAAGAGGTTCGTGCCGGAGTTCCGCGCCGCCGTCCCCTTCGGCGAAGGGATACGCCGGACGCTCGCGTGGTTCGAGGCGGACGAGCGGCGCCGACGCGTGGACGAGTCGCTCGTCGAAGAGATGGACTTAATCGTCGGCGCTTACGAAGGTCGTCGCGGCTAACTACGGCCCGGCGGGTCAGGAGTTGACGCCGGAGACGAGCATACCGCCGTCGATGACGATGGTCTGCCCCGTGATGAACGAGGCCGCGTCCGAGGCGAGGAAGACCGCCGCACCCGCTACCTCTTCGGGGCGGCCGAAGCGGCGCATCGGCGTCCGCATCAGCAACTCGCGCCCGCGCTCCGTGTCGTCGAGGAACTTCGCGTTGAGCTGCGTGCGGAAGACGCCCGGCGCGATGGCGTTGACGTTGATACCTTCGCGCGCCCACTCGCAACCCAGACTGCGCGTCAGCGCCAACACGCCCGCCTTCGATGCGCCGTAGGCGGCGACCTCGTGAAAAGCCACATACGAAGAGAGCGAAGCGACGTTGATGACGCGCCCACGCCCGCTCGCGCGCAGCGGCGCGTAGAAAGCCTGACAGGCGCGCAGCATCCCCGTCAGGTTCGTATCCATGATCGCCTCCCACTCCTCTTCGGAGACCTCGGCCGTGGGCGTGCGCGCGGTGCGCCCCGCCGCGTTGACGAGGATGTCCACCGCACCGAACCGCTCAAGCACGGCGTCGCGCAGCAGGTTGATCGAGTCGCGTTCGCACACGTCCACCGTCCGTGCGAAAGCCTTGCCGCCGTCTTGCGTGATCTCTTCGCAGACCTCACGTACAAGCTCGCTGCGCCGCCCCGAAGGGACTGTCCTGGCCCCCGCGCGTGCCAGCCCGACCGCGATGGCACGCCCCAGGCCCGACGTTCCGCCGACGACGACGGCCACGCGCCCGTTTAAGTCGCTGATGTTCTTAGCCATGCTCTTTCGCTTTAAAAGCCCTCGGCGGCCACGGCCTCGGCGGCCCGCCGCTCGCCCACCCACGCGCGGAAGTTACCGGAGAAGAGGCGCGTCACGTCGCGCTCAATCTCCGTTTGAGTCACGGCGCGGCCGCTCTCAAGCAGGCGCTCGTATGATGCGGCGAGCGCATCCGCGACGGAGCGGCGCGAGTGCTTCCACTTGTAGACCAACTGTTCGAGGATGCGCGCGTCCGAGTGCTGCGGGATGAAGGAGGTGCCGAGCAGCTCAAGGCGCTCCGTCGTGATCTCTGTGACTATCGAAGGGTTGTTGAGGAACCACCAGCAGCCGAACGGCAGAAGGTTCGGAAACTTTCGCGCCGAGACGCACAGCTCGTGCTGGTTCTCGCGCGAGAGGAACGTCGAAAGGAAGCGCACCTCCGGGTTCTCGGCGCACAGCCGCTCGACGGCCGACACGTCCGCGCGACCCAGACCGTCGCCCGCCGCGCGCAGCGCAGGGTTCACGCCGCGCCGCACGCCGATCATCAACGCGAACGGGAGATCGTGCGCGCGTGCGGTCGGCAGCACGACCTCGCGTATGACTCGGTCACGCGCGTCCACGTCGGGGTATTTGAAATCGTCGGGGAGTGAGACCGCCATGTAGAGCGGCTCCATACGTTCAATCCACACGTCGAGAAAGCGACGGACTTCGACGGCGGACGCGCCCGCGAACCCTTCATCAACCTTGTAGCCATGCCCCGCGAGTTCGGCCGCCGCACTCTCCCAGTCGTTAATCAAACGATCCATGCGGAGCGCCGCACGGAAGCGCCGGTCAATTCCCAACCCACTCTCCCAGACGCTCGCCTCACGCGCGTCGAAGGGGTCGTTGGTCATCAACACTTCGCTCACGCACGCCAGCTCAAAGACGCGTTCGAGATGCGCGGCCGGGTTCTGCTCGCGGAAGAACTCGCGCGCTTCGGTCAGGTCAGGCGCGGCCGTGTCGAGGCCGAACGCGTCGAGCACGGTGACGACGCCGCGCGTCGCCTCCGAGACGGGCGTGTTCTCGACGAAGAGCGTCCGCCAGACGAGGTCGGCCTGCTCCGTCGTGGACATGCGCCAGAAGTCGTCGTAACTGACATCCGCGGAGCGGAAAGTTTCGGCAACGAGGTAGTGATAAGTTAAAAGCTCGTCGATGCCCGAAAGGCCCAGCTCGCCGAACTCCGGGGCGTAGAGGTGCGTGTGAAGGTCGATGACCGGAGTTTGTTTGACGACCTCTTCGACGTGCCGGCGCAGGGCTGCCTGGTCGTTCAGGCGTTCGTGCTGCGCGGCCCGTGCGTCGAGAATGCTTGTCGTCATCTCTCTCCCTTCTGATTTATCAGAAGCCCACGTTGTTCGGCGTGCGCGAGTCCGCGGGGTCGGCCCAGCGGTTGTTCGGAATCGTCGGCGTCCAACCGGGCCGGAGCGGGTCCTGGTCGTACGGGTAACCGCCCAGACGTTTGTAGGCTTCGGCGTACTCGGCCAACTTATCGCGGTCGAGCTGCACGCCGAGGCCCGGCCCTTCGGGGACGGCGATGGAGCCTTGCTCGTACTTGAGCGGGCCGCCCTCGATGATGTCGTCCGTCAGGTGATGGTAGTGCGCGTCGGCCGCGAACGAGAGGTTTGGGATACAAGCGCCGAGGTGGAGCATCGTCGCCAGTTGAATTCCCAGCTCGCCCGACGAGTGGACGGCGACGCCGAGCTGGAACGTCTCGCACACGCCGGCCGCCTTCACGCACGGGCGGATGCCGCCCCAGAAGGTCGTGTCGAGCAGGATCACGTCCACGGCCGTGTCGAGCACGTTGGCGGCCAACTGCTCGAAGTTGACGACGACAGTGTTCGTCGCCAGAGGCATGCGCACCTTCTCGCGCACGCGGCGCATCCCCGCCATGCCGTAGACCGGGTCTTCGAGGTAGTCGTTGCGCACATCCTCGATGGCCTGCCCGAAGCGTATCGCCTGCTCGGTTGACCAGACGCCGTTCGGGTCGAAGCGGAAGCTGTCGCCGCGCGCCGAGTCCTCGCCCAACTCCGCGGCGAGCGCGCGGTAGCACTCAAGCTCGTAATCGGGATGGAAGACGCCGCCCTTCAGCTTGTGCGAGGTGAAGCCGTGCCTCTCTTTCAACTCGCGCGCGAGCGCGACGAGCTGGTCGGCGGTGCGGACTTCGCCCGCGCCGGTCTTTGGATTCGGGTAGCGAAAGAAGAGATAGGAGGCGAACGGGACGCGCTCCTGCAAACGCCCGCCGAGGAGGTCGTAGACGGGCACGCCCCACTTCTGCCCGAGCAGGTCGAGGCACGCGAATTCGAGCGCGGCCAGAACCTGCGTCCGGTTGTTGTAGAGCGAGGCGGTCGGGTTGGCGATGAGGAAGCGCATCTCTTCGAGCCGCGCCGGGTCTTGGCCGACGAGGTAAGACTTCATCGCGCGGAAGACGGCTTCGGCCGACTCGCCGCCGCCGCCCATCTCGCCCAGGCCGACGAGCCCCTCGTCCGTCTCGACCTCGATCACGGTGCGCACGAAGCGTCCCCAGTGGCACCCGTTCGCGTGCCTGAGCGGCGCCTCCAGAGGGACGGTGACCGTCGTGGCTTTGATGTCAGTAATCTTCATCTTAAGGAGTTCAACGAGCCGACGATTCAACGGTCAGGATACTCTTCGCCTTGTACTCTTCGAGCGTCTTCTGCGGCGGCTCGACGCCTGCGGGCAGCGGCCGCTTTGAGATGGTCTGGAAGTAGAGCAGGCAGGCGTCGCGCCACGCGATGGCGTCGCGCTCCTGTATCTCAAGCTTCCGGGCTACGGCGGCGTGCCGCTCGGGGTCGATGAAATTGGACAGCGAGTCCCAATCCTTACGCGCGGCGCGCACCCAGTCCACGCCTCTCTGATAACGTAGCGCCAGCTCGTCCCATAGCGTCCGCCCTGAGCGCATCTTCCTGTCCCACGCGACGTGTTGGAACCAGAGCAGATATTTTTCAGGCGTGGCGGCCGGGTCGCCGAAGACCGCGCGCACCGCGGGGCTATACTGCGCGACGGCGTTGCTGCCCCGTGCCGTGCGGTCGAAGCCGATGCCGCTCGCGTCGGCGCGATGATAATAGACGGGGTTCCAGTCGGCGCGCTCGAACTTGTTCTCCCACGGCGCGGGGCCGTAGTGGTGCCCGCCCCACATGATGTGATGAAGGCCGAGCGGCGTCATGTAATCGACGAGCGCCTCGTGCGACTCCAACATGATGCGCTCAACGACGGCCACGGCCTTCGGGTCGCGCGTCAGAGTCATCTTTATCCACTCGTCGGCGATCTGCTTTGAAGGCGTGTCGGGGTTCCAAGCGAGGCGGCCGAAGGCGTACCAGTTACTCTGCGCGAAGTGGTGTCCCGTCCAATTTCTATCCGTGCCGGTGTTGGCGACGCCGGCCATCCCCGTCAGGCGTTGGCCGAAGAGCTGGCCGTCGAGAACCTTCGTCACGGTCGAGCCCGGGCCTTTGGCGCGCGTGTCGGAGTCGAGCACCTCGCGCCACATCGGAGCGAGGAAGACGAGGTGGTTCGAGTGACCGAGGTACTCCTGCGTGATCTGTGCTTCGAGCATCATCTGCGTCTTCGGCATTGCGCCGAAGAGCGGGTGGAAGGGCTCGCGCGGCTGGAAGTCGATGGCGCCGTTCTTGACTTGCAGCAGGACGTTCGAGGCAAAACGACCGTCGAAGGGTTGGAGCTGATCGAAGGCGGCGGCGGCGCGGTCGTAGCCCGGTTTGGCGTCGTAGACGAAGGCGCGCCAGATACAGACGCCGCCGTGCGGCGCCAGCGCCGCGGCCAACATGTTCGCGCCGTCGAGGTGGTCGCGGCCGTACGTGCGCGGCCCCGGCTGGCCCTCGCTGTTGGCCTTGACGAGAAAGCCGCCGAAGTCCGGGATGAGCCTGTAAATCTCGTCGGCCTTCTTCTTCCACCACGCCGCGACCGCGGGGTCGAGCGGGTCTGCGGTCTTCAAGCCGTCAAGCTCGATGGGCGCGGAGAAACGCGCCGAGAGGTAGACGCGCACGCCGTAGGGGCGGAAGGCGTCGGCGATGGCCTTCGTCTTTTGCAGGTACTCGGCGCTTAAACTTTTAGAGTTGGAGTTGACGTTGTTGAGCACCGAGCCGTTGATGCCGACGGACGCATTCGCGCGCGCGTAATCGACGAGGCGCGGGTCAACCTGACGGGGCAGCGTCTCCCAGTCCCACAGTGAGCGACCGGCGTAACCGCGTTCGACGCTGCGGTCGAGGTTGTCCCAGTGGTTGAGCACGCGCAGTTGGAGCCGCGGCTTCTGGCTCACGTCTAAGTTAGTAATCGGTTGCCCGGTCTGAAGTAGACGCAGGAAGTGGAACGCTCCGTAGAGCGCGCCCGTCTCGCCCTGCGAGGCGATGACCGTGACCGCGCGCCCGCCGAGTCTGACCGTGCGGATGCGGAAGCCCTCGGGGCCGAGCGCGGCGAGTTGCTTGTGCCAGCCGAGGCCGTCGATGAGAGGCGAGCCCGACGGCGTGCCCGCAACCACGGCGCCGTCGCGCTCTACCTTCAACGCGAGCGGGACCGAGCCGCCGAGCAACCCCGTGCAGCCGCCGACGAGTTCCGTGCGGACGGCGTCGAGCGTCGGCGACTCTCCCTGCACGACAACGGAGGTGACGCGCGCCCGGTAGCCCTCGGCGACGTTCGCGGGCAGCGCGTCGTAACGCAGCCACAGCCGGTAACCGTCGTCGGCCAGAGTCTCGACAGACGCGCACAACTGTAGGGCGATGCCGAGGCAGATGAGCAGCCCCGCGCGGATTCGTCGATGCCCCTGATGCTTCGTCTTCATCTGAAGTCCTGCGGCCTTCAACGATAGCGATAGAGCTTGACGCGCTGGATGTCGAAACGGCCCGACGGCAGACGTATGTGTCGGCCCTGATGCGTCTGGTCGCCGTTGAGCCAGCGCCCCGGCGTCCACTGGCCGTTCACATATTTCCCTTCCTGCGCCGAAAGGATGCCGACCACAGGGTCGCCCGGCGAGTCGGCTTCGAAGACGATAACTAACCCCGTGCCGGCGACGACGAACTCGTCCGGCCCCGTTGCGATGACAAGGCCGCCCGACGGCGTGTCATTCATCTGCGCGGGCGGTGCCGCGCCCGGGTTCGCCTGCGCGGGCGGCGCTGAGGTCGGCCGCTCGTACGTCACGTTCAGCACGTACCCGTTGAGTCTCACGCGTTGCGGCACGCGCTGCGGCTCCGAGCCCTCGGCGAGCAGCCCGGCCATCTCGCCCTTGCCCTGATGCTCGACGATGAGCGGCGTCAGTTGCTCGACGAGGTCGTAGCCGGCCGTCAGCAGAGTGCTCGTCGCCCCCTCGGCCGACTCGATGCTAAAGGGACAGAAGCCGATGGCGTCGTGACGACCGAAGACGTAGAGCGCCTGCACGGCGTTCTGCGGCCCGAGCTGCACCTCGGGGACGAAGAGCGGGTTACCCGAGACTTGATACCGCCGCGTCCACTCGATGAAGTTGGGGAAGTAGATGTCGGGTGACAGGAAGTCTATCTGCGGCGCGCCCGCGCGCCAAACGTCCAAGAGGTGCGGCAGAGGCCCCGCGCTCGGGTACTGGCCCGGCTGATATCCCGGGCGGATGAGAGCGGCGTTGACGAACATCGGTATCCTGTACTCGGCCTTGCCGAGCGCGGTGACGCGATCCGTGTAGCGCGCGAAATGCCACGCCATAAAAATCTCTTCCGTCGCTATCCCGCGCCCGAAGACCTCCTCCCACGTGCCGCGCGTCTTCCAACCCGTAGAGCCCCACGCCGCACGCAGCTCCGTTGTCAGCGTCTCCTTATTCTTCTCTAAGTAGGTGAGCAACTCCGGCGGCACCGGCCCGTTGAAGAGCTTCTCGGCGGCGGGGCTGCGGTCGCGCGAGTCGGGAATCATGCCGATCTCGTTCTCGACCTGCACCATGATGACCGTCTGTTCGCGCGCGTCCATCTCGCGCAGGTGTCGCATCAGCGCGGCGAAGGCGCGGCCGTCCGCCTCCATGTTCTCGCGGCTGAAGGTCGAGAGGATTTCGATGCCGCGCCCCGGCCTGTCCTGCGAGCGCGGGAAGCGCCGCTGGTCGTTCTTCACCCACGCCGGCGCGTAGGTGGACATGCTGTTCTTCCACGAAGCGAACCAGAGGGGCACGAGCTTGAGCCCGTGCTGCCGCGCATCACGAATCAGGTCGTCAACTAATTTGAAGTCGAAGCGTCCCTCGGACGGCTCGATCAACTCCCAGTAGACGGGGATGACGACCGTGTTGAGCTTCAACGCCGCGAGCTTCGGCCAGATGGGGCGCATGTACTCAAGACTGGAAGAGCTTGAGTTGCCCAGCTCGCCGCCGCGGACGAGGAAGGGCCGCCCGTTCACGACGAGCTGCGTTGCCGTGCCCTGCCGCCGCAGGTGCGGCGCCGCGGCGGCGGCGACGGACTGTTGCCTCGCTTGAAGCGGTGCCACGCCGACCGACCACAACGCACACACAAGCGCGAGCGTAAGACACCCACGCTTCACACGCCGTGTGAAGTAAAGATGCGTCGATGCGTGTGTCATCAGGGTAATCTTACCCGAGTCGCATCCGCCGTTGCGAAAGGGCGGTGCGCCCGACCGAATCTCGGCCGGGTCGCACCGCCGCAGTCGCTTTAGAAGGACAGGCGGGCCGCGAAGCGCATGGTGCGCTGTGCCGTCCCCGTAGTCGCCGTGATGAAGCCGAACGTGCTCGGGTCAGAGATGTTCACGTTCGGGTTGGCGTAGTTGGGATGGTTCAAGGCGTTGAGCGCCTCGACGCGGAGTTGCAGGTTGAGAAACTCAGACAGCGGGAAGGTGCGGAACAGACTCAGGTCGAGGTTCTTGAACCCCGGCCCGCGCAGGTTGTTCCGCCCCCCGCTGCCGAAGCGCGCGCCGTTCTCGGGGGCGAAGGCGGTCGTGTCGAAGTAGGCGTTACCGAGCCCGATGCCGTTCAGATAGCGCACCGTCGGGCTGACCTGATTCGGCACCTGCTGGCTCCCGGCGGCGTTCAGATTCGGGGCCGTGTTCTGCACGACGTAGAACGGCGTCCCGTTCATCACGCTGAAGAGACCGGTCAACTGGAAGCCGCCGAGCAGGTGGCTTCCGATGCCGTCGCTCAGCCAGCGCTTCGACCTGCCGAGCGGCAGGTCCCAGACGAAGTAACCCTGAAGGTTGTGCGGCCGGTCGTAGCCCGCGGGGCCGCGGTTGCGCTCGGCCTCGGGCATGTACTGAATTCGCGGGTTGGCGTCGTTGTCGGCGTAGTTGATCGCCTTCGAGAAAGTGTAGGCGAGCCCGAAGAGCGAACTCGTCCAGCGTCGGTTGAGCGTCGCTTGAAGCGAGTCGTACGTGGTGGTTCTGTACGGCTGAATCGAGTTGATGTCGGCGGTGATGCGGACGGGGTTGCCCGCCGCGTCCGTCGTGAAGAGCGGCCTCCCGTTGTTGCCGGTGCCCGGCGCGCTGGCGTTGATGTTGATGAACCCCATCTGCCCGACCGCGCGCGTGCCGATGTAGCCGACCGAGGTCGTGAACCGCATGGGCAGTTGCCGCTCGACGATGAAGTTGAAGGAGTGAATCTCCTTACGGCTCGGCGTGTCCGGATAGGTCGTCGTACCCGTGTTCGACGGGAGCCGCAGCACGCCCTGCGACAGGTCGGGCGCGGCGTTCGTGTTGACGAGCCCCTGCCGCAGCGTCGTCACGGGCAGGAACGAGTTGGTCGCGCCGTTGAAGGACGGCGTCGGCATCGCGAAGAGCACGACCACGGGGTATGCGTTGCGGAAGTCGATGAAGGGGCGCGGGTCGGCAGACTGGCCGTAGCCGCCGCGGATGACCGTCTTATCGTTCCAACGGTAGGCCACGCCGATGCGCGGCAAAAACTGGCCCGGCCCCGACTCAGCCCCCGTGTCCTCGGGCACGCCCGTCAGGCCGCCCGTGAAGACCAGTCCGGTCGAGGGGTCGAAGCGGTTGATACCGGTGTTATCCTTCGTCGGGAACGGGTAGCGCTCCCAACGCAGCCCGTAGGTCAGCGTCAACTTCTGGTTGATCTGCCAATGGTCACGCACGTAGAGCGCGTAGGACTTCATCCGCAGCGCGTTCGGGTTCCGCAACTGGTCAACCTTGCCCGCACCGCTCGGCAGGCCCAGAAGAAAGTCGGCCCAACTGTTAAAGCGGTTGGCGGCCCCGCCGCCTTGCAGCGAAGTGATGGCGCCGCTGAACTGGAACGTGCCGCGCACGGTCTGGAAGGTGCCGCCCTGCGGCTGGTAGTGATTGAGCTGCTGGTTCTGAAAGTCGCCGCCGAAGCGGAGCGAGTGCGAGCCCCGCAGCCAAGAGACGTTAGACGAGCCGACGTACTGGTTGTCGCGGAAGAGGAACGGGTTGCCGGTGTTCGAGTTCCCGATGTTGGCCCAGTTGCTGACGTTGAAGAAGGGGATGCCGGCCTGAAGCGCGTCGGGGCCATTCGTGCCCGGTATCTTCAGCACGTCCAAACCGAAGTTGACGCCCGAGACCACGTCGGGGCCCTGCGCGCCGAGCTTCTGGCGCGTGTAGCCGAAGTTGGCGTCGAGGAAGAGCGACCCGTTGAAAGTGTATGTGGCGCCGACGCCCGCGACCTGCACGCGCCCGGGCGCGTCGCCCAACTGGCCGCCATTGATGGCGTCGCCGCCCGCCTCGCCCAGGATGGGCGGCTCGGTGATGAGCGTCGGCGAGTAGCTGTAGCGGCCGAAGAGCGTCATCTTGGCGGTCGGGTTGTAGTTGATCTTGGTGTCGATGTTGTCCCGGTTGAACTCGGCCGTGCCGTTCGTCAGATAGTTGTTGACGAAGCCGGGCAGGTTCGGCGTCGGCAGACGCTTGATGAGTTCGACGGCCGCGAGGTCGATGCGGCTCGCGGGGATGGTGTTGTTCGGGAAGGGCGTCCGCAGCGCGGGGTTGGCGTTCGACGCCGGGTCGTAGATGGTCGCGCCGCCCTCGGCCGCGGTCGGGAAGCGGACGTTGCCCTGCGCGTCGGGGCGGAGTTGCGCCGTGGGCAGACTCACACGGTTGTCGCGCGAGAGATTCCGACGCGTCGTGCGCTCGAAGTCGGTAAAGAAGAAGAGCTTGTTCTTCAGAATCGGCCCGCCCACCGCGTAGCCGAACTGCGTCAGCAAATCCTTCGGGTTCTGCGGCGTCGTCTGAAAATGGTTGCGCGCGGCGAAGCGGCTGTTCGTGTGGTAGACCCAACCCACGCCGTGAAAGTCGTTCGTGCCCGACTTGAGGATGACGTTGACGGCGGCGCCGCCCGCCATCCCCTGCTCGGCGTCGAAGGCGTTGGTGACGATGTTGACCGACTGGATGGCCTCGGCCGGCGGGACGTAGGCCGTGTTGGTCGGCAGCCACGGATACGTAATGCTCGACCCGTCGATCTTCGTGTTGTTCTGAAGGCGCGAGACGCCGTTGACGTTGAACGAGATGGAGCGCTGCGGACTGCCCGCGGCTGAGTTCTGCTCGCCGGCGAGCACCGAGCCCGGAACGATCTGCATCAGGCTCTGGTAGTTCCGGCCCGCGCTGCCCGCAATCGGGAGGTCGTTAACCTGCCGCGCCGTCTGTGTGACGTTCACGTCGGCGCGGTCGGTCTGGAGCGCGGCCTGACTGTCTGCGTTGACTGTCACGCTGTCGCTCACTCCGCCCGGCTGGAGGGTCATGTCCAGGCGGCGGACGTTGTTAACCTCGATGTTGACCCCCTCCGAGACTGAAGTAGTAAAGCCCGTCCCGGAGATAGTGACCTTGTAGACGCCCGGAAGGAGGTCGCTGAACTGGTAGATGCCCTCCCCGTTGGTCGTCGTCTCCTTCGAGACGTTGGTGCCGTTGTTGACGGCCGAGACGGTCGCGCCCGGCACCGACGCGCCCGCCGAGTCCGTGATATTCCCCGTCAGCGAGCCGTAGAGCACCTGCGCGTGGGTCGCCCCGGGCAGCATCAGAGACGTGACGGAGAGGATGAATGCGCAGGTCAGGGCTGTGAACAGTCTGGAATATTCGCCTATCTTAGTCCTCCGACCCGAAAATGAGCCGCCCGCCGTGGCTCCGGCGGCGGAGTGAGGGCGCGACTGCTGTAAGCGTCTGACCTCTCGCGCGGGCCGCCGGTCGTTCTGGCTCTCTACGCGGCGTGTAAAGGCTCTGGTAAGCTGAAACATGTCTCTCCTCTCCTTTCAGAACTACTGTCAAAGCCCACGTTTCGGGCCGCTCCGGCCGGAATTGGAACGGAACCCTTGAAAACCTTCTGGAATGGACTGCCTTGACTGCGGCGAGGAGGGGCGAAAAAAGGGTGACACTGACGCAGTCGCGAGCCTACCGTTAAGTCACACGGTTTCAACAACTTGTGAATCTGTAGTTTGGCGGCGGCCTGTGGTCGAAGCTAAAATATGGGCTTTACTTTTAGCATTCAAACTTTTAACATTAGCTGGATGTCATTAAGTTCGAGGGCGCAACAATACATTCCAACAGTCTTTTTGTCAACAAAATGTTGATTCCCGCCGGCATCTGATTACTTCATCCTGAGTTTCGCCTGTGGAGTGACCTGAAGCGGGCTATTATTGTAGAGTAAATGTAACTGTTGGCCTCTCTGACTTAACAGGTGCCATGCGGAAAATCAACCTGTCAAATTTCCAGGTCGCGACGAGCGAGACGGCGCGCGACATCAACCGGCGAATCGTCCTCAACCTGATACGCACGCGCCAGCCCATCTCGCGCGCCGACCTTGCACGTTTTTCGGGGCTGCAACGCAGCACCGTCTCCTCCATCACCGAACAGCTCATCTCCGAACAGTGGATTACGGAGGGCGCGCTCGGCCACGCGCCGCGCGGCCGAAAGCCGCGTTTTCTGCACCTGAACAACGAGCGTGCGGGCATCATCGGGGTTGACGTGCGCCCGCGCCTGACGACCCTCGCGCTGACAGACCTCAACGCGCGCATCCTCACGCAGGACTCGCTACCGACCCCCGGCGACCCGCAGACTTTCCTCAAAGAGTTGGCCGAGCGCATACAGAACATGCGCCGTTCCCAGCCGCAAATCTACTGCGAAGGGATCGGGGTCGGTCTGCCGGGGCGCGTCGATCCTAAGACGCAGCGCCTCATCTTCGCCCCCAATCTGGGCTGGAACGAGGTCGATATCAGGCAGGCACGCGCGGTGGACATCAAGGGGCCGCTCGAAGAAGCTACGGGCATCCCCGTCGAAGTCGATAACGCCGCCAACTCCTGCGCGCTCTTCGAGACCTGGTACGGGAAGCACTCGGAAGGCGTACATGACCTCATCGCACTGACCGTCTCCGAGGGCATAGGGACGGGCATTATTGCGGACGGGGAGCTTTTGCGGGGCGCGACGGGGCTGGCCGCGGAGTTGGGTCACGTCTCTCTCAATGAAGAGGGGCCGCTGTGCCGCTGCGGTAACAGAGGCTGCTGGGAGATTTACGCCTCGAACACCGCGGCCGTCGATTATTACACGCGGATTGCTTCCGGCGCGCGCTCCGACCGTGGCCCGCAGGACGGCTCCGCCCCGACCTTCGACTCACTTCTGCGCCTGTGCGAGTTGGGCGACTCCAAAGCTATCGAAGCCATCGACCGCATGGCCCACTACATCGGGCTCGGCGTCGCCATGTTAATCACCGGTTTCGCCCCGAGTCTGATCGTCGTCGCCGCAGAGGTCACGCGCGTCTGGTCGAGAATCGAGCCCATCATCAACCGCATCGTGGCCGAGAAGTGCCAACAGCCTTCGGCCACGCGCATCACCCCCGTGGAAGAGTTCGCACACCCGCGCCTCCGCGGCGCGATAGCACTCGTCCTCCAAAAACACTTCGTCGCCCCGACCGTGGCTTAACTCAGACAATATAAAGACTTACCGTCTTCCACGTGTCTTCAATCGACGCCCCGAACCGCTCCAAGCCCGTCCCTTTTAATATTCCGACATTCATTAATTCCCGACCTTCCGGGCCATATTGTTTCAGTCTCGAACTATAGATACGGGATATCTGTTTTCAGGTCATAATGTTCGCGGTCTAATCCTGTTTTCTGGCGCTCGGGTCGCCGGTGGGCGGCGGGGCGTGGTCTTCCCTGGCGGGCGGGCCGAGCAGTCTGTTGAGGATGGGCTTCAACGCGTCGGCCCAGACCTGGTAAGCCTTGAGATCAAGGTGGAGCTTGTCCCCGTTGTGCATCCCTTCGTAGAGCTTGCCCCCGCTGTCGGCCAACCTGTCGTTGATGTTGACGTACCTGATTCTCTTCCCGTCGGCGAATCTCGCTATTCGCCTGTTTATCTCGTCGATGATGGGCATCACGGCCATGTTGTCGTTCCGGGGGGTAATGCCCATCAGGATGATTGTGGCTTTGGGGGCCTTTCGGCGGCAGAGGTCGAGGATGGCCTTGATGCCGCGCGGGACATCGGCGACGCGCGGGTCTTCAGGCCCTTGCGGGGAGGTTCGGCCGACGTTGTTGGTGCCGGCCATCAGGACGATGACTTTGGGGTTGACGCCGTCCAGCTCGCCGTTCTCAAGGCGCCAGAGGATGTTCTGCGTGGTGTCGCCGCCCCAGCCGAAGTCTGCGGCGTTCCAGCCGAAGAAATTCTGCCGCCAGTTCTCAAGGAACGCCTTGTACTGCTCGTCGCTCGTGCCCCAGCGACGCGTGATGGAGTCGCCGAGGAAGTAGAGGTCGATGCGCCCCTTCTTCCTCTTCTCCAGAAGCTCCGCATGCGCGAGCATGGAGTTCTGGTCGGCACGCGGGACGGGCCGGTCGGCGGGCGGCGTCTGGTTCGAGGTCGATTGGTTAGGTTTCAACGCGCCTCCGCGGACGAGCGTGCCCAGCCATTCGGCCGAGCGTGTGGTGTAGGGGCGCTGCTGTTCCGGCGTGGCCTGATGGTTGTGCGGCGAGTCGATCATCGGGGCGACCTCTTTCGGCCCCTTGATTTGATTGAACGCTATCCAGATGCCGACCGGCGGCGTGACCGTGTCTACGAAGCCGATGGCGACGAAGGACGTGGCCTTGATGCGCGGGGCGAAGTTGACCGGGTCGAAGTAGAGCGCCGTCTTCATGACCTGCGGGTCGTCGGCGGGCCAGAAGGGATAGCCCGAAGCGCGGCCGTGCAGCGGCCCGTTCGTGTCGCAGCCCGCGGGCTCGTTCACAACGACGTGCGTGATCTTCGGGTGGAGCCCGGCGACGGCGAGGCTCTGCTGACCGCCCATGCTCGTCCCCGACACGACGAGCGTGCGGCCGTCCCAGTCGGGATGGCGCGAGACGTAATCGACGGCGCGGTAGTCGGCCAGGTACATCTTCAGGAAATAACTCTTCTCACGGTCGTCGCGACCGATGGTGTGATAGTTTTTCAGCTCCTGCGGGAGCGCGTCGTAGAAGGACTGCGGCCGGTCGCCCGGCACGTCGTGCGGCTCGATATTGAGCGCGAGCCAGCCCTCGGCGGCGCGGTCTGTGACCCACTGCTTCTGCAAAGGGTAAGGCCCGCCGGCCCACTGCAAGATGACGAGCGCCGGGAACTTGCCCGGCCGCTTCGGCTTCGCCAACTGCCCGTAGACGTGCGCGCCACCGACGTTGTCCATCGTGATGGTAGCGTACTCCACGTCGGGCCTGCCGCCGTCTGCGGGGGTGAGGACGGCGTTCTCGGGGACGGCCTTCAGCGTCTTGATTTTGGAGGCCCAGAAGGCGTCGAAGTCTACGGGGCGCGGCGCGGAAGGTTGCAGCCTCTCCGGCGCGACGGCCGCGCCGAGGGCGAGCCCCGCGCCGTTTGTCGAGCCGGCGCCGCCCGCAACTGAAATCTGCACGTAGACCATCGCCGGCTCGTCCAGGATGGTCTCTATGGTCGCGCGGCCGGACGACAGATCGAGCGTCCCGGTTTTGATGACATCCTGATTGTTCTTCCTGACGGTGTACGTGTAGACCGCGGACGGGGCCGCGCCCTGCGCCGGTGCGGCCGTCCAGCCGACCTTCTCGCCGACGGCGTAGATGCCGCTCGGCTTGTAGGGCGTGAACGTCGGCTGCTGCGCCGCGCAGAGGTGTGCGGCGAGGTGGACGAAGACGAGAGTCTTGACGATTGTCCGAACCGGATGTCTTAACGGGTTCATCTGTCAACCTACGCGGATTGAGCGTCGCCCTTGCCGGAGACTTTCCAGTAGAGGTTGTAGCGCTCGTGCGCGATGCGGTAGAAGGGGACGAGGCTCACGTCGTGCGGACGGCCGATGCCTTCCGTACGGAACGTCAGCGCCTCCCCCTTTGAAGGCTTAATCCGACTAACGACCTCCCGCGCGTCGCCGGCCAGCACCGGCACCTCGACCTTTGCGTTCAGCACGTCGCCGTAGGTGCGCTCGTTGACGATGATGTCCGCGCCCGTCGTTAAGCCTTCCCGCCCGAGTCGGCCCGCGAGGACGATTGGCCCGTAAAGGAGAGCGACCACGTCCGGGTTGCCGGGCAGCGGCTCCGCGCGGAGCGACATCGGCAGACGTACTTCGACCGTATCGCCGTCGTGCCACACGCGGCCGATTGCGACGTACCCGCCGGGCTGTCTGGATGTCGTATGGCGGCGACCGTTAACGAAGAGGGTTGCGGCTTGGCACCAGGAAGGGTGGCGAATGTTGAGGGTCAGTCTCGACGGCCTTCGGACTTTCAGACGCAGCCGCGTCATGCCCTGTTCGGGGAAGCGTGTGGTCTGTGTGAACGTCATCCCCTTCTCTTCCCAGCTCAAGGTGGAAGGGATGAAGAGGTTGACGTAGAGCGCGTCGTCGCCGCGGAAGTAGATGGAGTCGCCGTACTTGGCGTGGTTCTCCATCCCGGAGCCCGTGCAGCACCAGAACGAGTCGGTCGGCGTGCAGTAGAGTTTCAGATAGCCGGGGCGGACGGGCTGGAAGTAGGTCATCATCCCCGTGTCGGGGTCTTGCGAGGCGAGGATGCTGTTGTAGAGAGCGCGCTCGTAGTAGTCGGCGTACGCGGCCGTGGGTTCGTGCGCGAAGAGGCTTCGGGTCAGCCGCAGCATGTTGTGCGTGCAGCACGTCTCCATCGTCTTAGCCGAGCCGAGATGCTTCAGAAATTCAGCGGGCGGGAAGAAGTGTTCGTTGTCACCGTTGCCGCCGGTGGCGAACGTGCGTCGCTCGACGACGGTGCGCCAGAAGAAGCGGGAGGCCGCGCCGTACTCCTCACGCCCGGTCAGCTCGTAGAGACGGTTGAAGCCGATGACCTTCGGGATTTGCGTGTTGGAATGGAGCTTATCGAGAGTGTCGCGCGCTGCGGCGAGCGGGGTCAAAAGCTTGCGGTGGCAGAAACGCTCGGCGAGCGTCAGGAACCTCGCCTCACCCGTGAGCGCATGTACGTCGGCGAGCACCTCGTTCATCCCGCCGTGCTCCGTGTCGAGCATCCGCTGGAACTGTTCGTCCGTGATGTCCCGCGTGAACTCGACGGCCCACTCTGACAACTTCACGAGCACGCCGAGCGCCGCACGGCTGTCTGTGTACAGATAGGCGTCGCGCAGCCCCGCGAATATCTTGTGCATGGTGTACCACGGCACGCCCACGAAACGCTTCGCGTCCACGACTTCGCGCAGAGGCTTCTCGCCATCGGGGAAGGCGCACACGAGGCCGCTGCGTCCCGCGTCCTGACATTCGCGCAGCTCCGCGACGACGTAGTCTGAGCGCCGCTTGAACTGCTCGTCACCCGTCGCCGCGAACATCAAAGAGCAGGCCGACAGGTAATGTCCGAGCGTGTGCCCGTGGCAGCGAATCTCCACCCACGGCTCCTGCGACTCCCAGCCGCCATAGACCGGCGCCTTCGGTTTCAGCCCCGCGTTGACACGAAAGTTATGCAGGAGGCGGTCGGGCTCAAGCCGCAGCAGATACTCCGCGTCGCGCTCCTGCGCCCGCCGAAACGGCCCTTCGAGGAGCCGCACGTCGGCCAGACGGAAGGCGTTGGCGCGCGGGGCCACGACACTCTTTACACTTTTGGAAGGACTCTGCGGCTCGGCCGCGGCGAACGCAGCGGGGAGGGTCGCGCCGACGGCGGCGGCCAACGCGGCGGCACCGGCACTCTTCAGCAGCTCACGCCGCGTCAGACTTTCTCCGGCGGGCAGATGTAGATCATCTCTCTTCATTGGCTCTGTTGAGTGGCCCGCCGCGTGGGACGAGGCCGGCGATGACGGAGATCAGCTCGTCGGGCTCGACCGGCTTGGGGAGGTGTGCGTCGAAGCCCGCCGCGAGCGCGCGCCGCCGATCCTCTTCCGACGCGTAGGCCGTGAGGGCGACGGCGGGTGTAAGCCCCGCGCGCCCGTCCTTCAACTCCCTGACCCGTTCGATGAGCGTATAGCCGTCCGCGGCGGGCATCCCGATGTCTGAGACAAGCACGTCCACCTCGCCCTGTCGAAGCAGTTCCAGCGCCTCGGCGGCCGACGAAGCGGTCGAGACCGACGCGCCCGCCCAGCCGAGCACCATCCCCAACAGCTCGCGTGCGTCGGGCTGGTCGTCCACGAGCAGGACGCGGATGCCGCCGAGCGTCGCCGGGCCGTCTTCCGTCGAAGTCTGTGACGGCAGCGGCCCCGCCTCTTCGCGCTCGCCCGGCAGCGGCGCCCGCACCGCCGCGATGGGCAGGTTGATGGTGAAGGTCGAGCCGCGCGTCTCGCCCGCGCTCTCGGCCGAGACGCGCCCGCCGTGCTGCTCGACGAGGTGGCGGACGATGGCCAGTCCCAGCCCTAGCCCCCCGTGCTCGCGCGTCGTCGAGCCGTCCTGCTGGCGGAAGCGCTCGAAGACGTAGGGCAGGAACTCGGGCGCGATGCCCTGCCCCGTGTCGCTCACCCTGACGCGCACGTCCGACCCGGAGCGCTCGACGCGGACGCCGACCGTCCCGCCCTTCGGCGTAAACTTGATGGCGTTCGAGAGCAGGTTCCAGATGACCTGTTGGAGGCGGTCGGGGTCGCCCGTCACGAGGTCGGTCTCGTCGTCATACTCCGCGCCGAGCCGGATGGACTTCGCGTCGGCCGCCTGCCGCATGGAGTCGAGCGCCGCCTCGACGATGGGGATGAGTCCGACCTGGCAGGTCTTGAGTTGGAGCTTGCCGCTGATGATGCGCGACACGTCGAGCAGGTCGCGGATGAGCTGATGCTGCGCCTCGGCGTTGCGCTCGATCACTTCGAGCCCGTGGCGCGTCCCCTCGCCGTCCATCCCCGTGTCGCGCAGCACGCGCGCCCAGCCGAGGATGGCCGTCAGCGGCGTCCGTAGCTCGTGCGAGAGCGTGGCGAGGAAGACATCCTTGGCGCGGTTGAGCGACTCGGCCTCGGCGCGCGCGGCGACGGCCTCTTTGAGCAGGCGGGCGCGCTCCTCCTGCGCGAGTCCTTCGGCCGCGAGGTGTGCGCGCACCTCGTACTGGCGGCGGCGCGCGCGCAGCGCCGAGCGGACGGCGCTCAGGATGGTGATGACGCGCGTCGGCCGCTCGACGAGCGTCACGTTGGCCGCGGCCCCGAGCGTCTTGAGCGCGCCCGCGTCGATGGCGGTCGCCCCCTCGCCGGTCGTCAGGACGACCAGAGGGAAGTCTGACCACGCGGGCTGTCGTTCGAGCGTGTCGAGCAGGCAACGGCGGTTCTCGGGCGTCAGCGCCTCTTCGGCGACGAGCGCGGCGCCCGCGCCGGCCCGGCACTTCTCGCACAGCTCCTCCATCCCCGCGCACACGTCTACGGGGATGTCGGCCGCCGACAGGAAGCGGCCCGTCAGGTCTGCGTCACGCCCCGTCGGCGTGAGGAGCAGCACGCGCCCGTCCAGCCCTTCATGGTCACTGTTCGTCATCGTCACCGCCGAGCAGCGTGATTTTCCTGCGTGACTCTTCGGCGAGAACGGGGACACCCGTCAGCACGCCGCGGAAGGCCGTCAGAGGCTCGCCGACCTCCACGCCGCGCGACGATGACAGTCGCATCTCGCGAATCGTGTCCTCGTGACGGCCCGTCCGTTTCTTGACGACCGAGATGGCGCGGCGGATCGCGCCCGCGGCCTCGAAGTAACGCAGCAGCACGACCGTGTCTGCGAGGTAGCTCACGTCCACGGGCGAGGCCATCGAGCCCATAAAGCCGTGCTGCGCCATGATGAGCAGCGTCACGACGCCCTGCTGGTTGAGGTAGGTCAGCAGCTCGTGCATCTGCGCCGTCAGGAAGCGCTCGTCCGGCATGGCCTGCATGTAGCCGTTGAGGCTGTCGATGATGACGAGTCGTGCGCCGTCGCGCTCGACCGCCGCGCAGACGGCGTGCGCGAACTCGCCCGGGGAGAGTTCGGCCGGGTCCACCTGCTGCACGGTCAGGCGCCCGGCTTCGACCTGCTCCCGCAGGTTCGTCCCGAGCCCGGCCGCGCGGTTCAGGTAGGTGTTGACGCCCTCGTCGAAGATGAAGGCGGCGGCCTGTTCGCCGCGCGCGGCCGTCGCCGCGGCAAAGTGCGCCGCCAGCGAAGACTTGCCGCAGCCGGCGGGGCCGAGGACGAGCGTGGACGTGCCGCGGTCGAGGCCGCCGCCGAGCAGCTCGTCGAGCGCGTCCACGCCGCTGGCGACCGTCCCGGGCATGAATGTGCCGTGGCGGTCGGCCGCGACGAGGCGCGGGAAGACTTCGAGCCCGCCCGTCGTGATGTTGAAGTCGTGGAAACCGCCGCGGAAGCGGCTGCCGCGCAGCTTCGCGACGCGCAGCCGCCGACGCTCCGCGCCGTAGTCGAGCGCCATCTGTTCGAGCATCAGCACGCCGTGGGCGATGGACTGCACCTGTAAATCCGCGTCGGCCGAGGTGCGGTCGTCGAGGAGCAGGACGGTGGAGCGGCGGCCGGCGAAGAACTGCTTGAGCGCGAGTATCTGCCGACGGTAGCGCAGCGGGTCGCGCGCCAGCAGTCGCATCTCGGAGAGCGAGTCGAAGACGACGCGCCGCGGCTGGATGCGCTCGACTTCGTCGATGACGGCCCGCGTCGTCTCGCCCAGCTCCACCTCCGAAGGATGGAAGATGGTGTACTGCGCCTCGGCCTTCAGACTCTCCTCGGGCGGCACCAGCTCGTGCAGGTTGACGCCTTCGAGCGACCAGCCGTGCGAGCGCGCGACCTCCGTCAGCTCCTCCCTCGTCTCCGAGAGCGTGACGTAGAGCACGGGCTCGCCGCGGCGCGCGCCTTCGAGCAGGAACTGAAGCGCGAGCGTTGTCTTGCCCGTGCCGGGGTCGCCCTCTACGAGGTAGAGGCGGTTGGCGGGGAAGCCGCCTTCGAGGATACTGTCGAGCCCCGCACTGCCCGTCCGCAAACGCGACGGCCCCTCACCGTCGGCGGCCCGCCCCTCCCGGTCAACTGACTGACTCATGCGCCCCCCTGTTCTGACGAGCAGACTCCCCGCCGCAGCCGCGGGCAAAGAAACGGGGCGGCCCTTCGGCCTGCCCTTTCGTTAAACTGGATGACAATGAATATATCATGACACGAAACGCGGCTTCAGAGTTATTGTTCGCGCCATGCGTGAAGAGCCCGCCACGCTGTCGAAGCGTAGCGGGCTCTCGGCGGAGTCGCGTCGGTGATTTGTGTCTAGTGCGCGTGAGTCTGTTCGGCATCCGCGGCGCCGTGCGGAGAGGGTGGAGCCGATTCGTTCGGCCCCGCGCTTCCCTCTCCCGAAGCCCTCACCATCCACACGCCGCGCGCGTCGCCGGCTCGCATGCCACAGGCGATGAAGACCCGACCGGCGACCGCGGCGGCGGCGGGCAACTCGCCGCCCCCCGCCACGACGGCGGGCGCCGTCACGCGTGAGTCGCCGTCGGGCCGCATCCGCACCGGCGCAAGGTTGACGCCCTCTGCCCCCTCCCACACAGCAGAGAGTTCGCCGCCCGCGCCCTGCACCAGTGAAGGTGTACCGCGCCCGCTTGTCTCGGCCAACAGACGCCTCTGCGAGAACGTGGCCGCGCCGTCATGCGACTCCGACCAGTAGAGCCCGGGCCTGCCAGCCTCTCCCGCCGTGTACCAGAGCACGCGCAAGCGACCGTCGGCGCCGGTCGCGAGGGCCGGGCCGGAGACGGGGCAGCCCGGCACCTCCCAGCGGTCGTCGCTCACGATTGAAGGGGACGCGAAGGTTTGCCCGCCGTCGTCTGACTTTGCGACCGCGATGTGCCGGAGGTTGCCGGCCAACACCTGACGCCAGCCGACATAGACGCGCCCGTCCTCTCCGACGGCGAGGGATGTTTTGCAGCACGGACAGACTTCGCCCGCCACCCTCCGGTTCGGCGAGAAGGTGCGCGCGCCGTCCGTCGAGGAGGCGAAGTAGACCACGCGGTTGCTCTCCGTGTGCATGTGCGAAGGGGCCTTCGCGGGGTCTGCTTTCTTCGGCTCGATGTCGCGCTCGTCGAGCCACGCCACGTAGACGCGACCGTCGCCCGAGACGGCCAGCGAGTGCATCCCGTGTACGCCCGGCTTCGCGTCGTCGTTGACCTTAGACGGCGCGTCGAAGCCGCGCCCGCCGTCGCGCGAGGCTGACACGTAGAGAATACTCGCGTGCGGCGCCGTCTCGTCGCGCGCCGTCCAGCCGACATAGACCGTCCCTTCGGCCGCGACCGCGACCGTCGGCGGGTCGCCGCGCCACGCCGTCGCCTCGCCCGCGTTCGGGTTGACGCGCAAGGGTTCCCCGAGCCTCTGCCCTTCACCGTCGAAGTGCGCGAGCCACACGTCGGCCTCCTTGCCGCGATGCTCGACCCACGTCACGTAGACGGTGCCGTCACGCGCGGGCGCCGCGGCCGGCTCGGCCGCTTCCGTCTTCTCCGCGGAGACGCGGACGGCACCGGACGCGCCCGCCGAATCAGGCTCCCTCGGCTCGGTCTGCGCCCTCCGAGTTTCAAAATGCAGACAGCCCGATAAGAACAGCGTCAGCAGTAAGACGCAGCAGGCGACCCTTCTCCTCTCCATCGCACGGTTCCTTTCAGAAGTTGAGCCTGAAGCCGACCTGCAACTGTCTCGGGTCGAAGGCGGCGGTCGGTTGCCCGAACGTGGCGGGAGGCTGTGAGCCCGTCCCGAAGTTGTTGTTCGGCACGCCGAAGTTCGAGCGGTTGAGAAGGTTGAAGCCCTCGGCGATCAGCTCAAGATTCAACTTCTCGGTCATGTGGAAGCGGCGCGCGAGGCGCAGGTCGAACGAGGCGAAGTCGAACCCGCGTCCGGTGTTCCGGCCGAAGCCCCGCGGGCGGTCGTTGTTGTTCGAGTCGCCGTTGAGGTCGCTCCCGGCGAGAACGTTGAAGGGTAGACGCGAGGCGTAGGTGAAAATGTAACTCACCTGGAAGCCGCCGAGCGCCTTGCGCGCAAACTCGTTCTGCATGACGACCGGCGTGTCGAAAGTCCCGCTGAGCGTCAGTCGGTGGCGCTGGTCGTTGTCGGAGAGTCCCTGCTCGCCGCGCAGGTTCGCGTTGTCCTGCGGCGTCGAGAAGAAGAAGTTCCCCGCGTCGTCAATCGCCTTCGAGAGCGTGTACGAGACGCGAGTCGTCGCCCAACGCCCCTGACGCTTGTTGAAGGAGAGGAACATCCCGTCGTAGTAAGAATCGCCGGAGCCCTCGAAGCGCGAGATGTTGCCGAAGTTCGGGTCAGGGCGGCAGAGGTTCGAGTCCACGGCAGCGGCGCAGCGCGGCACGTTGACGTTGCGCGACAGGATGATGTGCGTCCCGCGCAGGTGGACGTAGCCGACCGAGACGGAAGAGTCCCACGGCAGCGCGCGCTCGACCTGAAGGTTCGCCTGCTGGCTCGAACTGTTCTCGATGTTAGGGTCGATGCGCGTGACGCTCGGCTTCGTCGTCAGCGTCGAAGGCTGCGCGCTCAGGATATTCGGGAAGACGGGCGCGCCCGGGCTCGTGCGCGAGAGGATGGCAACGACGTACTTCGAGCCGTCGCGCTGCAAAGCGTTCGACGTGGCGCGCGTCGGGATGCGGTCGTAGTAGAGGCCGAAGCTGCCGCGGATAACCGTCTTCTCGTCGGGCGTGTAGGCGAAGCCGAAGCGCGGCGCAACGTTGTCCGTGTCCGTCTCGACGGGGTCGGGCAGGTATTGCAGGTCGTAACGCACGCCGAAGTTGAGCGTCAAATCCTTCCGCGCCTTCCACTCGTCGCGCGCGAAGACGCCGACGTTCGGGTTCTTCTGCGCCTGCGCGGGCGCGCCGAACGCCTGCTGGAACTGGCTGTAGCTGCCGCTCAGGAAGCTCGCCAGATTCGGGAACGTGTAGACGCCTTGCAGCGCGCCGGGGAACCCGATGTTCAGATTGTTGTAAAGATACTCGCCGCCGAACTTGAGCGAGTGGTCGCCGCGCAGGACGCTGAAGTTGTCGGTCAGTTGATATAGATCAATGTCACGTTCAGTCGGCGAGCTCGTCGCCGTGCCGAAGCTCGCCACGCCCGAGATGTTCACCGCTGGCCCCGTCTGGTCGATGGCGGGCGCGGAGAGGCGGCTGCGCCTGAACTGGAAGCGCAGTTCGTTGAGCGAGCTGGGGGACACGGTCGTGATGTTCTGTAGGTTGACCGTGTGGTCTTTGTTGTCGAGGTTCGTGCCGCGGCTCACGGCGTTGAGGCCGCCGACCGTGCGCGCGTTGACCGCGCCGATGTCGTAGAAGTTATAAGTGGCGGTGAACGCGTTCCTTTGATTGAGCTGATGGTCTAAGCGCGCGAAGAGGTTCGTCGTGTCGTAGCCGCCGGGGACGAGCCCCGTCTGGACGAGCGGCCCGCGATAGCCGACCGCCGTCAAGCGGTTGTTGATGGCCGCCACGTTCGCAGGGGCGATGGTGATGACGTTCGAGTCGTTGCGGCGCGTCTGCTCGACGTTGCCGAAGAAGAACGTGCGGTCTTTGACGACGGGCGCGCCGAAGCTCGCGCCGTACTGCACCTGCGTCAGAGGGTCTTTCGTCGGCGCGAGCGGGTTGCGGGCGTCGAGCCGCTGGTTGCGCAGAAAGCCGTAAGCCTTGCCGTGCAGGTCGTTGGTGCCGGACTGCGTCACGATGTTGACGAAGCCGCCCGAGGCGCGCCCGAACTCTGCGACCGCGCCGCTCGTCACGACCTGAAACTCGCGGATGACCTCCTGGCTGTAATAGGTGCCGGCCAGCTCGACCGAGTCGTCGTTGGCGCTCGCGCCGTCCACGATGAAGCTGTTGGCGAGGTTGCGCTGCCCGGCGATGGAGATGCCCGTTCCCGGCACGGCCGAGGTCTCCGCGAAGCGTTGGACGTTGCCCGTGTTCGTGCGCGAGACGCCGGGCAGCAGCAGCGCGAGGTCGAGGAAGTTCCGGCCGTTTAAGGGCAGACTCTCCACGTCCTTCGGCAGCACCGTCTCGGCCAACTGCGTGCGCGCCGTCTCGACCGCGTTCGCGTTCGCCGAGTTGACCTGCACGTCCGCGTTGACGTTCGCCACCGACAGCGCGAGCGGCACGTCGAGCGCCTGCCCGACGGTCAGCGTCAGACTTCTCGTGAGCGCAGCGAAGCCCGACTTCTCCGCCTTCAACTCGTAAGCCCCGACCGGCAGGTAGGAGAACCTGTAGCGCCCCTCCTCGTCGGTCGTGGACGTTCGGGTCTGATTGGTCTCCGTGTTAGTGGCGTTGACGACGACGCCCGGCAACGCCGCGCCGTTCGTGTCCTCAACTCTCCCGCCGAGCGTGGCGGAAGTCATGGTCTGCTGTGCGAGCGCAACCAACGCGCCCGCCTTCAAGATAAGTGCCGCGCAAATCACGGCAAGGCGTAAGGCCGACACTACGGCCCCGCTTCTTCTCAAGGTTTTCATCACGATCTCTCCGGAAAGGGCTCTCTCGCCGCTATAACGCGGGGCAGCGGCCGTAGCAGGCCGGCGCGCCGTAGCGGCACCGCCGAGGACGCCTCTGCCTGCGCGAGTCGCGTTGAACGCGTGCGGATGGCGGCCCGTAGGGAGGGCGCTCATTCCGCCACGCATACGTCGCGCGCAGAAGTCCTCGTTGATTAAGCTATGCGGCTATCCAGAGTAGACGGTGGGGCGCGGGGCGGATGGCTCCGGCGGAGTGCAGACCTGACCTTAATCAGGGCGGAGAGATCGTACCTGTGTGATTCGACCGTGGGCGGTCGCGGACGAAGGCCGTCCGTCAAAGCCGCCACCTGTCTCGGACGTTTCAGACCGGTAAAAGAGCTTGTAACGCCGCCGCAGTCGGAGGGACAGGGCTTGCCGAGCGAAGCGGCTCCCACGGACGGCTGCGGCTGCGGAGTGTTACCTGGTAGAACACTCCCGCCGTGGTCATGTTCTACTTCGGCCTGGTCGTGTTCGTGTGAATGGGCCTGCTCAAAGTAGCCTTGAGGGGTCGGAACCGGCGTCGTGGCTATCGCCTGAAGGAGCTGCTCGGCCCCGCAAACCGGGTCGCGCTGAATGACCTTCGGAGCCTTCGCGCGCGGGCCGAGGTGCATGGGGCAGGAATCACCGTGGCACTCTCCGCCCATGCCCTTCGTGCCGCGGCAGCACGCCATGACGCCGTTAGGGTTCAGGACGGCTTCGGCCGGGAGCGCCCCCGACAGGACGCAGGACAGCAGCGCCGCCGCCAATATCGACCTGGCGAGGGTGCGGTGTGTCCTAAGTACCATCTGCCGTACGCGTTGCAAAAGTGAAGCTTCCGCTCAGAATCGTGTCCCGCTGCCTCATGAATACTTCCGAGAGGGGACTGTCGTCAATGTTTTCCGGTGCCTCTTCATAAAATCATCAAGAGTCCGTATCGTCAGGCCCGTGGCACGCGCTCGATTCTAAGCGATAAGGTGAGCTTGCCCGCCGCGCGGGGCGCGGGGCTCACGCTCGCACGCCCGACCCACGCCGAGCCGTCCTCACCCGAGAAGTCCCACGTGCCGGCGTTCGTACCGGCCGCCGCGCCGCCCGCGCGGGCGCGCCAGCCGGCCGGGCCTGTTAGCCTTCGGTCGAACTGCTTGAGCAATTCCGATGCCGGTGACGCACAATAGAAAAAGGGCGGACACGCGGCGCTCTCCCCTTCGCCTCGTGTCCACCCCCAACACTTAAAAACTCCTGCCGCCCTCGCGCCCGATGCGGCGGGCCTCCAGACGGCGTCAGCCTTCAGTGTCACAATGTAATTACAAGTCGCGTGCCGCGAACCGACCGCCGGAGAGGCGCGGAAACACTGGCATTCAGGCGGTTTAACCTTCCCGCCGCCCGCGCCCCTATCCTATCCGGTATGCATGTGCGGCATATAGTTGGGGGAGCGCGGCAGAAGAAATTTTGCTGGTTCAGCAATAGCACGCTCGCAGAATATTGGCATGGCAAAAACGGCAGAAGGCCGCTCAATCGTGAGCGGCCTTCTGCCGTTTTCATACTCGCTTTATCTCGTCACTGCTTACCGGCAAGGACGCCCTCGGCGGAGCCGACTTGCGCGGAGGCCGCGTTCGGCGCGGCGTTGTGGCTCGTCTGCCTCTGCCGGGCATAGTCCTCGACGAAAGTCTTGAAGTCGCCGTGTCCCCAGGAGGTGTAGAAGTCGAACTGCTTCATCTCGGCGTAGACCTGTTCGAAGTTCCAGCCGTACTTCTCCATGCGGTAGACCGCGCCCATCGAGCCCGTCCGGTGGCGCCCGCCCGCGCAGTGGACGTAGAACTTGCCCGTCTCGGGGTCGTCCACCGTCTTCATGAAGGCCGCCACCCACTCCGGCCTCGGGTACTTCTTCTCGATCATCGGGATGTTGACGTAGCGCATCCCCAGAGACTCGACCATCCCGCGCTCGGTGCGCTCGGGCTTGGCCTGGAGGTCGATGATCGTACTGATGCCTAACTCCTTGAGCGCCTGGAAGTCTTCGATGTCCTTCGGCTCGGCGCCCCGGAAGAAGCGCTCGTCCATCTGCCCAAAGTTCTTGATGCGAACGTTGGGGAACGCGCCGCCGGCGCCGCCTTTGGCGAAGGCCGAGATCGAAAGGAGGAGAATGGCGAAGATTGACGCGGCGGTGCGCACGGTATTGCGGCTGGAACTCATCGTTTATCCTCCGAAGGTAGAAGAGCCTACAACGCGACTGTCGGGATAATACAAGAATGCGGAGTCGGCGCTGGCCTAAACCATCTCGCCACCTCGCCGACCATTATATTAGATTCACGAGGGTATCACGAAGTTGCACCGGCCACCGCCTCAACTCGCCCGCCGGAGCCGTGCCGGATTATACACTTCTTCGGCCGCGGCCTCACGCGGCGCAGAGCACTGCTGCTTAACGTATCCGCTTAGCCCCGGCGCGGCTTGTTGGTAAACTCCCTCCTATGACCGAGTCAGGGTTGGAGAAGGGCGGGCAGAGGCGAGCCTACCCCCGTTACAAGGTAAACTTCCGCGTCACCTTAATGCGCGAAGAGTCTCGCGAGGTGGAGGGCGGGGTCACTGACCTCAGCGTGGGCGGCTGTTTCGTAGAGAGTGACGCGCGTGTGCAGGAAGACGACCTCGTGAAGCTCCGCATTGATGTTCCCGGCCACGACGAACTCACTATCTGGGGTAACGTCGTCTACTTGATTCATAACACGGGTTTCGGCGTCCGTTTCTCCGCCTTCTCACAGGGCGGCGCGCGCGAACAGTTGGCCGCCATCCTGAATGAGGAGTCCGGCCGCCCCTAACACGTCCGCCTATCTTGCCGAGGCTGTACGCGACTGGATGCCCGCCAGCTCGTCGATTCTCTCCTGCACCGCCGTGGTCAGTATCCGCACCTCTTCCGGGGTGTAGTTGGCGGCGCGGAAGGCGTCGCCGATCTGCCGCTCTGAAAGCTTCGAGAGCAGCCCCGCGATCCAACGGGCCTCATCGACGCGGATGTCGTCAAAGAGGTCTTGCCGCTTGCCCTTGTAGAAGAGGTAGACCTGCCCGCCCTTCACGTCTTCGAGGAAGGCGTCCTTTGCGAAGTCTTCGGGGTCGTTACGGTTCCGGCGGATGCGCCATAGCCCCGGCACGTCGAGCTTGACGCGGCCGAAAGTCGCGCCGAGGTCGCTGACGATGTAGCGCAGTTCGCCGCGCCCGCCGTCAACACCCGGCACGTAGACGATCTTGTTGTTCATGTCCTTGATGTCCCAGTTGTTCAGCAGAGACATCATCACGACGAGCCCCTTCAACTCCTTCGTGTTGACGAAAGGGTTCTCCGACCACTTCCACTCGTCGAGTCGGTCGAACTTCTCCGGCCTCGCCTCGAAGCGGACGTTGGCGAGTCCACCGCCCTGACAACGCTCGAAATCCTTGCCGGGGTCGGGCGCGCCTTCTATCGCCACGCACGGCACGAGGTAGTTGATCTCGGTCATGTAGCCGACCGCCCACACGAGCCGGACGGCCGCCGTCTCGGCCTGCGCCTCCTTACCGAGCTTCGCCACCCATTCGCGCCCGGCGCCGTCGCGCACGCGGAACTTCTTCGAGTAGCCGCCCGTCTCCTCCTTCAGGAAGGTGACGCGGCGCAGGTCGGGCCGCATGGCCTCACCACCCGGCCCCTGGAAGAGGTCGCGCGACGGCAGGTCGTTGGGCGCCCGCCACATGACGGGCAGTCCGACCGGGTCGGGCTTCTTCTCCTTCTTCTCTTTCTTGTCCTATGCAGAGGCGTACGTGAACAGGCCGAAGAGTATGAGCGCGGCGACGGCCAACGTCAGGGTCTTTGTGCGTTCAAACATAGCTACTGTACTTCCCCTCAAAAAACAGGTGCCGGCCAACAGCACGACGGCGCCCCCACGCCCTCAATGCCGCCGGCCGACATCCTTTCCAGTTTCTGGTCGTCGCAACAACCATACCGCACTGGTTGGTGCTGCCCATGCCTTTACGTACAGTAGTTTACATAGTGAGTCTGAGGCCCGGTCGTACTCTATGCGTACCCGTCAAGATTAACGCCGATGTGATTCCGTTCAGGGCTGTCATCTGGTGCTCGGCGGCCGTCCGTGCCTGGTCAGTTTTTCCACCAGCACTTCAAGCCGTTTGAAGTCGATGGGCTTACTCAGGTAGTAGTCGAATCCTGCCGCCTCCGCGCTCTCCCTCGCGACTGCGCGGTCGAAGGCCGTGACGGCGATAACCGGCAGGCTTGAGAACTCCTCTCGCGCGCGGATGGAGCGGATGGCCTCGTAGCCGTCCGCGACCGGCATCGAGAGGTCCATCACGACGAGGTCGGGACGGTGCTCGACCGCCATCTCATACGCCTCGCGCCCGTCGGCCGCCTCGACCACGCGATAGCCCCAGCGCTCCAACATCCAGCGCACGATGACGCGCGTGTCCGCGTTGTCGTCAACGACCAGTACGGTCGGCTTGTCACTGCCCTTCATCATCAGAATCAACCAGGTCTTCCGTACAGGATACTTACTTTGACGGCTCACCTTCAACCTCTATTCGATGTGCGAGCGTTACGGAGGGCGCGTAAATGATGCAGACCTGTTCGGTTTTCTAAACGGCCCCGGCCCTGCTTGCGGCGCCGACGACGTGTAAAAAGACTATCTGTTCATCTTCTCGGGGTTAAATCCAGGCCACTCTCTACCCCGCCTCCCGGCACAATAGTTGCGACGTAAGCGGTTCGTATTATCCAGTCGGACTCTCCTGAACGGCTTGCCGGCGTCCGTCATGTGTGAACGCCGGCGGCTCTAAATTTTCTACTTGAGGGGAAGGGTCGAGGTATGAAAAAGTTTCTTCTAGTCTGCGCGCTCTGCATGACCTTCGGGCTTGCATCGAACGCGCTCGGGCAAGGTCGCGACAACCGCGGCGAGCGTAACGGAATCAGGCGCGGCGTCCGCACGGGACAGCTCACGCGCGACGAGGCGCGGCAGTTACGCCAGCGCCGTCGGCAGATACGGCAGGAGCGGCGCACCTATCGCTCCAACGGCTCCTACACGCGCGACGAGCGCCGCGATGTGCGCAGGGACAGGCGCGAGTTGCACCGTAACATCCGCCGTGAGCGTCGGGACGACGACCGCCGCGACCGCAGGCGCGGCAACGGCTACTATCGCCGCGGCGCTGGCTCGGCGAGCCATCCCGTCTTCGGCCGCCGCAACCGCAACCGTAACTAAACCAACGGAACATGCGAGGAATAAAAACTATGCATTCAATAAAGAGGTTCAGGCTGGTCTCAGTCGTGCTGGCCGTCTTTCTCCTGCTGGGGATGATGGTTGACACCGCATCGGCGCAGAGGCGTCGGCGCAACCCGCAGGCGGGTAAGGCGAAGGCCGCCAAGCGCATCGGCATCGGCACCGCGGCGGGCGCGGGCGTCGGCGCACTCATCAACGGCAAGAAGGGCGCGCTCATCGGCGCCGGGGCAGGCGCCGCCGGAGGCACCGCCTATCACGTCCACAAGAAGCGCCAGTACAGGCGCCGCCACCGTCGCAACTACTAACGCGAATCAATGGACAGCGCGAGAGGGCTCGCCGACGGTCATATACGGCCGTCGGCGAGCCCTCTTGATTTAAGTTAACGCTTCCGCCTGCCCGCCGCCAGAGCCGGCCCCAGCCGCGACAAGACTTTCTCACGGGCGTTACCAGATGGGGGAGTTGGTCGAGACTCCTCACTGTCGGCCGGAGCCAGGAGCGAATCGAGAAGTCCGCCGCCCCTCTTGAAAGGCGCGCAGCCGCCGCAGAGTCGGACGAGCGGCAGACCCGAGGCGGGCTCGGCCTCTCTTGTGAAGAACTCGCCCTCGCGGATTCCGCCGCCGCAACGCGAGCACGACAGTTCCCGCAACGCGCGATACAACATGGCCCGCTCGCCCGTCTCCAGCACGGCGTCGCCGGCCCGCTCGCTGTGCGGGCTGCCGCGCTTTACGTCCCTCCCACTTTTCATAAGTAACTCCGACCGCCACTCTTCAACGCCTGCCCACATTTGTTAAGATTATGCACTACGGGCCGCCTGTACATATTTCCCTATGTGTTCCTTCCAGTCATCGCTGACGTGGAGCTGGATGATCCTCAGGAACTCTACCTCGATGTGTTGTGCCGTCATCGCCTCGCTCTGCGGCTTTCCCGCCGCGGCCTTTCCGGCACGCGTAGCGCGAGCCGGGCGGGTCGTCCCCTCGCCGGGAGTTGAATCCGCCGGGAGGAGCATCAGCAGGCCGCGGAGGATGCCGAAAAGCGTAAGTCTTAACCCGATGAGATCGCGCCCCGACTCCTCGTTCAATTGGCCCTTCTCTTGTGCGGCCCGCAGCAGTTCGTCAACGCGTGAAAACGTCAAGGTCAGGGCCTCGTTGTCCTGTAGATTTGTGAGCCGGTGAGCTACAAACATGCCCATCGGATTCATGTTGAAGACTTCAAGGACGGCGATGACGATGGCGATGAGCTGATCGAGTGGGTTCTCCGCCACCAGCCGGCTTTGCTTCTTCAGGTAATCGAAGATGGCGGCCCTCGTCTCGCCTAGAACGGAGGCGATGATCCTGTCTTCGATCACCTTAACGGTAGGCTTCCCACCCTCGCCCTTGAAGAGCTTCCCGATTGTCGCCCGAGAGACACTCTTTTTAGCAATCCCACCAACGGTGAGATGCTCTCCGCTGATATAGAGTCTGGCTGCCTGCTGCATGACCTGTTCCGCCGTGCGCAGCTCACCCGGCACCGACGGGGTGCGGCCCGCTTGCTTCCTAACGACCGCTCGTTTTTTCGTCATGCCGGGAAAAATACTTGGAAACAGCTTGCCTGTCAATTCGCAACTCATAAATAGGCATCGCGTCGATAGAGGTTTACTAAATGTAAATTTAAGTAGCCCTAATAGAAACATCTTGACAATACTTTGTATAGGCGTAGAATGCGGGAATCCAGTGGGAGCAGTAAGTTTTACACGGCCCCCTTCCCGACCACCGAAGAAAAAGGAGTCACGCCATGACCTCATTCGTGAAAAAACTTCAAGCCGTCACTTTCGCGCTGTTGGTCTCGTTCACAAGCCTTCTAACTGCCGCCCAGACCCGCCCAGCGCCATACAATCCGCCGGCGCGTCTCGGCTATGGTTTTGAGCGTGCGCCGCGCCCCGCCTTCGACCTGAACCTGTGGCAAAGGTTAATAGTCCCGCCGCCTGTTCACTTCGGAGGATATGACTCAAACCGCTTTGCTGGCCGCGGTGCGTCGTCGAGCGTCCACACGCGGAGAAACCTCGAGTCGTCGATAATGGACGAGTGTGACCTTACAGCCCGGCCGAAGCATCACGCCTCGTCAATTCCCCGGTCTGGTAGGAGAAGATAAGAACGAGCAGTGCGGCGCCTGGCTGTCGTTATGGCAACGTGCTGTACTTGTCCAGGCACATTAGGGCAGCGACGGGGAGTTCATGATGAGACCGCTCACGCTCTACATCTTCGTCAGCTCCACATGCAAGGACTTGCAAGCGGAGCGCGCCGCTGTCGTGGGCGCGCTCCGTCGTTTACGCCGACACCGCTCGATTAAGATCAAGCTTATCATCATGGAAGAGTTCGGCAGTCGGCATGAGAAGGCCCTCCGTACCTCCACAAACGAAGTCAGCAATAGTCACTTCTACGTCGGGATCATCGGCGGGCGCTATGGTACCGGCATCACTGAGGCAGAGTACTCCAAGGCCCACGAGCGCCGAATGCGGTGCTTGATTTACTTTAAGAAGGTCGCCAGTAAACGGACAGGGATGGCCCAGTTGTCCGCATTCAAAAAGAGACTTGCGGAAGAGCACGTGTGCTCGGAGTTCACCCAACCATATGAGTTGGCGGCAGCGGTGCTACGTGACCTGAAGACACATCTGAACAAATATCTGGATGGGGGTGGCGGGTGGGATGCTGCGCCCTACACGATAAAAGAGCCGCCTTCCGATTTCGTCGGACGCGAGCAACAGATGCTGACTTTGGTGAACGCCCTTCAGCCCCGCGACCGAGTGTGCGTCGCAGGGATTCACGGGATGAGCGGCGTCGGCAAAACCGCGTTGGCGTTGAAGGTTGCCGAACGGCTGCGCGGCACTTACACGGACGCGCGACTCTTCATCAAGTTGGGTGAAACGAATGACGTGCCCTTCGGTCTGCATGTCACCCTCCTAAACTGCATCATCCAACTCGGCGGCAAAGGGGACGTGCGCGACGATTTAGATACACTGGCCGGGACTTATCGGAAACACCTGAGCGGCACGCGTGCCCTGATCGTGCTTGATGATGTCGTAGACGAAGCGCAGATCGCCCCATTCATACCGCCCGCCGGCTGCGCCCTGCTGACCACTTCGCAGGAGAAACTGCTGGCACCCGACACCGGCGCCACGCGGCTCAGACTGGGCCAGTTTGAGGAGGACGAGGCGCGCGATTTACTGCTCGGCGTCGAGCCGCGAATCGCTCCGGGCACGGCGCGACGGATCGCGCGTTTGTGCGGTCACCTGCCGTTGGCCCTGCGCGCCGCGGCGAGCCTGTTGTCGGCCACGCCCGATTTAGACCCGGACGATTACGTCAGGCAGTTGCGCCGCGAGCGCACGAGATTACAGGCGCTTGGCGAGAGGGGCGTGGCGATTGACGTTAAGGCGTCTTTCAATCTCAGCTATGAGCGACTGACGGAGGAGGCCAAGCGTGTCTTCCGCCAACTAGCCGTCTTTACTGCTTCCTTCGACGCGTCTGCGGAACGCGAGGTGTGCGCCGATCCTTCCGGCGCGCAGTTGAGCAATCTCGTGAGACGCAGTCTGGTCTCGTACGACGTTGAAGCGCGACGCTATCACTTTCACGACCTGATGCGCGTTTACGCGGACGGTCAGCTAAGTGCGGCCGAACATGTGGCCGAACACGCCGCCGCCGCGCGCCGTCACGCCGCTCACTTTCTGCGAGTCGCGCGTGAGATCGGAGAGCTGTGCCGTCAGCAACCTACCGCAGTCGGAAAGGGGATGGAGAGATTTGATGCCGAGTGGGAGAACCTGCGAGCGGGACAGGCGTGGGCGGCGAGTCGTCGCGTCTCGGATGAGGCGCAGATGCAATGCGTCACTTACACGGACGCTCTATGTCTTCCGCTCTTATTGCGGCGGCATCCAAAGGAGCAGGCCGCGTGGCTCGAAGCCGCGCTTTCCGCGAGCAAGCGTCTGAAGCTGAAAGCAGAGCAGGGCCGGTTTCTGTGTAGCCTGAGTGCAATCTATTCTCTGATCGACACGCGACGCGCTATCGGCTATTGCCAGATGGCGATGTGCCTCGCGCGCAAGACGGGCGAGCGCATCGCCATGGCTAACGCATTGGGTAGTTTGGGCAATGTCTATGTTAGCGTGGGCCGGATCAAAAAAGCGGTGGACGCTTTCGAACTTTGCCTGAATATTCTTTCCGATGAAAAAGATGTGGTCGGCGTCGTCCACACTTGGAACAATCTAGGCGCCGCTCATACCCACCTCGGCCAGTCTCACGAAGCCATCGAATGTTATCGGCTGGCCGCGGAGGGTGCGCGCGCGTTGGCCGACCCGTACGCAGAGGCCGTGGCACTGAACAACCTCGGCGCCGAATACGTCCGGCTGCGCGAGGCCGAACCGGCCCTACAGGCTTACCGGCGGGCTAAGGAACTGGCGATTAAGACAGATGATCGACGGAGTAAGGCTTCGGCCTTGAACGGGCTGGGCAACGCGTACGCCGCCCTCAAGCGGTATAAGTCGGCGCTCAAGTTTCACCGGCAGGCTTTGGACATCAGCCGGGAGCTTGGCGACGAGCGCGGCTTGGGCGTGGCGCTCTGCAATCAGGGGAACGCACAGGCCGAGTTGAGTGAGTTCAACGAAGCCATTGTTTCGCACAAGGAGTCGCTGAAAATCAGCCGCAAGTTCGGCGACCGTGTGAGTGAAGTTCCGGTTCTGGGGAATCTGGGACATGCTTACTACCTGTCGGGCGATCATGAAAGCGCTATCGAGCTTCACCGGCAGGCGCTGAAGCTCAGCCGCGGGCTTGCCAATCCCGCATACAAGGCCACGGCTCGGTGGAATCTCGCGCAAACGCACAGGAAAAAGGGCGAATCAGTAACCGCCGAGAGGCACGCCCGAGCCGCCCATGAAATCTTCGTGCGGCTCAGGCATCCGCTCGCTACGGACGTGCGAGAGTTTCTGAGCGAGGCTATCGCCCGGGCCTCTTCTGGTACTCGTCGGATTGGATGAAGGCCCTGACCATTTCGGCCCGGTGGTAGTCGCCGCCGGACTCGTTCAGCTTGCTCAGCCAGAAGTTGTACCCGCCGAAATCCGTATCCGGGCCCGAGTCGGGGTCTCGCCGGAGGTAGGCGAAGTACTGCATCAGCACGAACGCCCGGTTGAACTCCTGCCGCTGCATGTCCGGGTCCTCGGCCACCGCCCTCAGGGCCTGCGCCCTCGTTCTCGCGCCATCCTTCAGCCCCGAGATGAGCGCGTCCCTCTCGGCTTCCGAGAGCACCCCGCCGGAGTTGACGTTGAGCGCGTCCACGAATGCCTCCGGCGTCATCGACTGCGGGTAGGCGGCCGCGAACTTCGGCCGGGCAGTGAAGCCGGCCGCGTACGCCTGCTTCTTCGCCTCCAGCTTCTGCTGCCAACCGTCCCGGCCGAACTCCACCCCCCGCCCGACCTCCCTCGAATCCTGTAGGAAGTCGGCGAGGCGCACCGGCACCGGAGTCCCGGGAATATTGCCGTAGGCAGCCTTGTGCAGGAGGTAGACGAGGTAGCCCGTCTCCCGAAACTCGATGGAGAGGAAGAAGTCCGCCGAGGCGTCGCCACGTTCGACTTGACGGCCGCCGGCACCAGCGCCGCTCCGGCCTCGCCATATATATCTCTCCGATTCGGGGCCCGTAAGATCGGCCCTGCCGTTTTCAGTCGGCAGGTACCCCGCGAGAAACTGTGGCTGCCTCCAGTCCCAGACACGCTCCGGGTCCAGATCGACATTGAGGGGCGGCCCCTCGTTCCATTCCCACGTCGCCTGCCGAATCGCGCCGCTCGCGTTGATAAAAACGCTCAAGCCCAGCAGCGCGCCGCCGCACGCCGACTGCGCGCGCCAACCCGCGAGAGAGTCGGCCGCGCGCTCGGCCCGCCACATCAGGCCCGCGCGCAAGCCGAGCGCGGCCAGCAGCACGAACCACGGGACCGACCCCGTCGTAAAGCGCGGCCCGAAGCAATGCCCGGCCCACCACTGCGGAAACGCGGAGGCGACCGACACGTCCGCCGCGATGACGACGAGCGCGAGCCAGACGAGTCGCCGATGGACTACCTGGCGCCTGTGGCGGACGAGTAAGAAGGCCACGAACAGAAGTGTCGGGACGTAGATCAGGAGGCCGCGCGATGGGCTGATGAGGTTGGCCGCCAGCGCCTCACGGAAGTGATCGGGTCCGAGGCGACTGACGAGGTAGTAGCTGGGCAGTGCCTGACCGAAGTGCGCCCACGAATAAAGGATGAAGACCATCAGCCACAACGCCCCGGTGACGGCGTAACGGAGGAAGAGGCTCCGTCGATACAGTAAGAGGTAAGCGCAGACGGCGAGGATCGAGACGGCGAATGTCGGGCGGATGAAGTAGAGCCACGAAAGCAGGCTCGCCAGCAAGACGGGGCTCGGATCGCGCTGCCGGGCCTCAAGCCGTAGGAGCAGAAAGGCCACGATTCCCAGCAGCAAAATTCCCCACGTATGCGACCACAGTGCGCGCGACGCGGTGCTGTAGACCTGCGTCCCCAGCGCACCGCCCAGAGCGACAAAGACGCTCCACCCGGTCGGCAATATCAACCGCGCCGTGTAAAAAAAGATGCACGACAGCGCGGCCATTAAAAAGGCCGCGAGGTACGTTTCGATCTGCACCTCGCCCCGGTGGTCGTAGGCGTTGTCAACGCCGACCGCGGAGAGGCCGAAAGCATTCAGGAGGGCTACGAACGGCGCGGAGAGGACGGAGCTGCCGGGCGGTAGATAATAGTAGACGTGTCCGCGCGCCGCTTCCAGTCGGTAATCGCCCTGCTTGAAGAATGTCTCATCCCATCCGGGCTCGTGGCGCGGGAGCGCGTAATGATCGAGCCGAAAGCTGCCGCGCTCCAACAGACTCTGCGTGAGGAGCATGGAATAACTGGAGTCCGTCACCTGGCGCACGGGTGACAGCAGGAAAACGGTCAACGTCAGGGCAAAAATCAGCGGCCCGGTCAACGAATCAGGTTTTACTACTCGGGCAATCATCTGGCGAAACTCAGGCGTGGAGGGCGCTGTATGGTGAAATGCCTGTTAATCTATCCCGGCTCAGGCGAAACAACATCTGTTTGACGGTATAATAGCTTAATGAAAGAATTATTTGATCCCGAACTCATCGGCGGGCACCTGGTCATTATCGGTGGGGCTGAAGATAAGTATAATGAGCGCCGGATTCTGCATAAGTTCATCGCAGCAGCGGGCGGACTCGACGCGAGCATCCTGATAGTCCCCGTCGCTTCCGATTATCCTGAATTTTCCGCCGACGTATACACGCAGACTTTTCGTAATCTCGGACTTCAGCGTGTCAAAGTCCTGCGCGCTACATCGCGTCAGGCGGTGATTGACGCGGACTCTGAAGAGTTGCTTGCAGACGTAACGGGCGTGTTCATCTCTGGCGGAGATCAGATGCGCCTCGTCTCCATCCTCGGAGGCACCGAATTCGCCCGCCTCCTGGAAGAACGCGTCCGGCATAGCCCGCTTGTGCTCGCCGGGTCGAGCGCGGGCGCGGCGGGCATGAGTGCGACGATGATTGTGCGCGGCGACGCCGCCTCACATCCGAGCAAGAATAGCGTCCGACTCTCGCCGGGGCTGGGCATCCTGCGAAACATCATTATTGACCAGCACTTTACGGAGCGCGGGCGTATGAGCCGCCTTATCACAGCCGTCTCATACAACCCGCGACAGCTCGGTCTGGGGATTGACGAGAACACCGCCGTCATCATCTCGAATGACGGGACACTTGAGGTTCATGGTCATGGCACTGTGACCATCGTTGACGGTTCGCGCATCACCTATAACGACATCGCCGAAGTTGAAGACGTTCAGCCTTTCGCCGTCACAGGTGTACAGTTGCACATCCTGCGCGACGGTCTGCGTTACGATATCCCACGCCGCGCGCCGGTACCCGTCACCGAAAAGTTTCTGTTGCCGGACATCGAATAAAAACAGCCGGTAGCCAGTAACAAGCCAGCATCAGGCGTACTAACGGATCTTCTTTTCCACTGACTGCTACATACTTTCTTCTCTTAAAGAAGGGACTCTCGACATGCGTATTCTTGAAGTGAAAGCCCTGCGCGGGCCGAATTATTGGAGCGGTTACAGGAAAAAGTTGATTGTGATGCGGCTCGATCTGGAGGATTTCGAGCAGAAGCCGACTGATAAACTCGACGGTTTCGCCGCGCGCATCCGGGAGGTGATGCCGAGTCTGGTCAATCACGGGTGCAGTTATCAGGAGCCGGGTGGTTTCCTGCGACGCGTCGAAGAAGGGACGTGGGCGGGTCATGTCATCGAGCACCTCGCGCTGGAATTGCAGACGCTCGCGGGCATGGATACGGGCTATGGGCGCACGCGCGAGACAACTCAGGAGGGCGTCTATAACGTTGTCTTCAGCTACATCGAAGAGGACGCGGGGCGATACGCGGCGCGCGCCTCGGTCAAGCTCTTTGAAGACCTCGCCGAAGGCTTACCGACCGAAGAGATAAAGCAGGCCATCGTCGAAGACGTACAGCGCCTGCGCGAGATACGCGAAGACGTGCGCTTCGGCCCCTCTACGGGAGCCATCGTTCAGGAAGCGGAGACCCGCGACATCCCGCACATACGCCTCAATACGCAGTCGCTCGTCCAACTCGGCTACGGCGTCAATCAGCAGCGCATTCAGGCGACCGTCACGGGACGCACAAACATGATCGCCGTCGATCTGGCTTCCGATAAAGACGCGACGAAAAAACTTCTGGGCAGCATGGGCGTGCCTGTGCCGCGCGGGTCTCAGATTGTTGACGAGGACGAGATTGAAGCGACGGTCGAGAGGTTGGGCTTTCCCGTCGCCGTCAAACCCCTCGACGCCAATCACGGAAAAGGAATCACCGTCGGCTTGAGGACGCTCGAAGAGGTGCGAGCGGCCTTTCCACTCGCCAAAAAATATTCACGCCGCGTCATCATCGAACAGTCGCTCACGGGACAGGATTTCCGTGCGCTCGTCATCAACAAGCGTCTCGTCGCCGTCGCCGAGAGAATCCCCGCGCACGTTGTCGGCGATGGCGAGCACACGGTTCGCGAGTTGATAGAGATTACGAACCGCGACCCGCGGCGCGGCTACGGCCACGAGAACGTTCTGACGCTGATTGATCTGGACGCGCAAACCGAGACCCTTCTGGGCGCACACGGGCTGACACCCGACACCATTCCGGCGGCGGGTGACGTGCTCTACCTTAAAACCACCGCGAATATCTCGACCGGCGGGACGGCGATTGATCGCACGGACGATGTTCACCCCTTCAACGTCTCTCTCTTCGAGCGCATCGCGCGCATCATCGGGCTCGACGTGGCGGGCATAGACGTGGTGGCACCCGACATCACAACGCCGCTCACCGAGAATGGCGGCGGCATCATCGAGGTCAACGCCGCGCCCGGTTTCCGAATGCATCTCGCGCCTTCGGACGGCATCGGACGCAACGTCGCGGAGCACGTGATCAACATGCTCTTTCCGCCCGGCACGCCCTCGCGCATTCCCGTGATCGCCGTCACCGGCACGAACGGCAAGACCACGACTACTCGTCTGATCGCGCACGTCGTCAAAAACTCCGGTCTCAACGTCGGCTTCACCACGACCGAGGGTATCTACATCGGCAACAGTCTCATTCAACCCGGCGACAACACCGGCCCCGTCTCCGCGCAGCTCGTTCTCAAAGACCCGACCGTCGAGATCGCCGTTCTCGAAACCGCGCGCGGCGGCATCATCCGCGCGGGTCTCGGCTTCGACCGCTGCGATATCGGCGTCGTGATGAATGTGACCGTAGACCATCTCGGACTGAAAGACATCGAGACGATTGAAGACATGGCGCGCGTCAAAGCGGTCGTCCCGCGCGCGGTCGGCCCAAACGGCTATGCGGTCTTGAATGCCGACGACGAGCTGGTCTTCGCGATGGGCGCGGACACGTCCGGCCATGTCGCGCTCTTCAGCATGGAGGAAGCGAACCCGCACATCGTCGAGCACACACAGGAAGGCGGCATCGCGTGCGTTTTCGAGAACGGCTATGTGACGCTGCTCAAGGGCAAGTGGAAGGTGCGAGTCGAGAAGGTCATCAATATACCTTTGACCTATAGCGGGCGCGCGGCCTTCATGATTCAGAACGTGCTGGCCGCGACGCTCGCGACCTACCTGCAAGGAATCAGCATTGAAGACATACGCGTCGGTTTGACGACCTTCGTGCCATCGGTCGCGCAAACGCCCGGACGCTTGAACCTGATCGAGATGGGCGATTTCACCGTCCTGATAGATTTCGCGCACAACCCGGCAGGGATGGAGGCGCTGCAACGTTTCGTCAGTAAGTTCCCGAACAAGATTAAGACCGGAGTGATTGGCGGCACAGGCGACCGCCGCGATGATGACCTGCGGCTTTACGGACGTATCGCCGCACAGATGTTCACCAATGTCATCGTCCGCGAAGACGACGATTTGCGTGGACGCCCGCCCGGAGACTCAACCCGATTCGTCGTCGAAGGCATCAAGACCGTCAGCCCGGACATGCCTATCAGGGAGATTACCGACGCGCCCGCCGCGATAGATTACGCTCTCAAGCACGCGCGCAAAGGTGAGTTGGTTGTGATTCTGGCTGATAAGGTCAGCCGCTCGGTCGAACTCGTCAGCAAGTTTCGCGAGAAGCACGTGCCGATTAAAGTCGTGCATGACGACATCCCAAACCAGCACGACTAGGAGTTTCAGTCGCGATAGATCGCGACTTGCGCCTCGCGTCCCGAGGTAATCCATGCGCGGTACATGCCCTCGCTGTTGAAAGGCAGCGAGACGTTCCCCATGTGATCTACAGCGATGAGTCCGCCTTCGCCGCCCATCTCGCGCAGCGTCTGTCCGACGACCTGCTCACAGGCATCTGCGAGAGTCAATCCTTTGTACTTCATCAGGCACGCCACGTCGTATGCGGCGACCGCGCGCATGAAGAACTCGCCGTGTCCGGTGCAGGAGACGGCGCACGTGCGGTCGTCGGCATAAGTGCCCGCGCCGATGAGCGCCGTGTCGCCGATGCGCCCGAATCGCTTGTTGGTCATGCCGCCGGTCGAAGTCGCTGCCGCGAGATGACCTTGCGCATCGCGTGCGACGGCACCGACCGTCCCAAACTTTTTCTGAGGCGCGTGATCCAGACACACCTCATTTTCGCGCCTCGCCTGCAAGAGCTGTTCGTACCTTAATTCATCGAAGAAATATTCCGGCGGTGCAAATTCGACGCCTGCTTCACGCGCAAAAGCCTCCGCGCCGCTCCCGCACAGAAGCACATGCTGTGTCTCATCCATTACGCGGCGTGCAAGTATGATCGGATTTTTTATGCCGCCGACTGCCGCCACCGCTCCGGCGCGCAAATCTTCGCCAGACATTATCGCCGCATCCATCTCGTGCTTATCGTTGTGCGTAAAGACCGAGCCACGTCCGGCGTTAAAGAGCGGATTATCCTCAAGCACACAGACCGTCGCCTCGACCGCGGCGAGTGCAGTCCCTCCGCCGTTCAAAATATCCCATCCGCGCAGCAGAGCGTGCCGCAAACCATCTCTGTAAGTGCGCTCACGTTCGAAGCTCATCTCAGAGCGACGGATAGTACCGGCGCCGCCGTGAACAGCAAGTGCCAGGCTCGTTGTGTCCTTCGTTTCAGTGTTCATGATTGACCAAACCACTATGCACTTTCAGTGCATAGGTTGCCGTGGGACTGAAAGTCCCGCCTCATTCGAGGATGAACGGGTCACTCTCCTGGTTCGACGGGTGCCGATGATGCTCCGGGTATTCCTGCACCGCTTCTTGTCCTCGGCGTCACAGATTTGCATGAGCAGGTCGCGGCACCGCACCTTGATGTCTCCGACCAGCACGTCGTAACGGTACTTCGTCACCCACACGATGTGCGCCGTCAGTCGCGTGGTGGTGTGCCCGCTGTGCCGGTTCTCTTTCACACCCACGACTTCTACCACCGGGTAGAAGTGTGTAGCAACTGAAAGTCTTGCGCTGAAAGCGCATAGTTTCAACTAGCGTGCTGGAACAATGAAGTAGCGCCGCCACTCGACTGTCGAGTGGCGGCGCTGCTTCATTTCCCGCCGACGTGGAGTCCGCCTCGTTCACGTCGCCCTCCGCCTCACCATTCCACTTGCGGAAGCTTAGGCGGGCCGGAGCGTTCGTGATGCCGCCGCTGCTTGCGCCGTTGGGAAACCCGTGCAAGAAAGTTCGACGGTCCTGCAAGCATCCGCTCTTTAACTATGGGGTCTTCCGGGTATACTTACATTCTAGTGAGGCACGGATGAGGCTCGTGAATCCCCTCAAAAGTCTTGTGTCACAGAGGTTGATTATGGCAGCAGATTATCGTCAAACATATTTAGCTTTATACGAGTCGGGTGAACTGGAGGAGAGGGTGCAAGCCCTTGAGAAGCTGCTACTCAACTGCACGGTCTGTCCGCTCGACTGCGGCAATAATCGGATGGAAAATCAGCTCGCCCGATGCTTCTCCGGCAGGCTGCCGATAGTCAGCTCCTACACGCCGCACTTCGGCGAGGAGCCGGCGCTGTCGGGGGCGAAGGGCGCCGGGAACATCTTCTTCGGCAACTGCAACCTGCGCTGCGTCTACTGCCAGAACTACCAGATTTCGCAGGCGCACAAGGAGCAGTTGAAGAACGAGGTCACACACGAGCGTCTGGCTGAGATGATGCTTGAGCTACAGACGCGCGGCTGTCACAACATCAACTTCGTCAGTCCGACGCACTTCGCTCCGCAGTTGGCGCGCGCCGTCCTCATCGCCGCCGAACGCGGCCTCGAACTCCCTGTCGTCTACAACACGAACGCCTACGACTCGGTCGAAGTCCTGCGCCTGCTCGAAGGCGTGGTCGGCGTCTACCTGCCCGACCTCAAGTACGCGGACTCTGAAGAGGGCTACACCTTCTCCAAAGTCCCGCACTACGCGGAGAGGGCGCGCGCGGCGCTCAAGGAGATGTACCGGCAGACCGGCGACGAGTTGGTCTTTCGCGCGGACGGGACGCTCGCGCGGGGCTTGGTCGTGCGCCTGCTCGTGCTGCCGAACGACGTGGCGGGGATTCGCGAGTCGCTCGAATGGATAAAGGATGAGCTGAGCCCGCGCGTCGCCATCTCGCTCATGGCGCAGTACTACGCGACGAACAAGGCCGCGACCGACGAGCGCTACGTGCTGCTCGGGCGCCGCATCACGGAGGGCGAGTGGTGGCGCGCCGTCTCTCTGCTCGAACGGCTCGGCATGGAGGAGGGCTGGATGCAGGAGTACGACGGCGCTTCGCACTACTATCGTCCCGACTTCACAGACCCCGCGACGCCCTTCAAGGACATCCGCGACTTTCAAACACAGTGAGGAGCCCCCGACCGTGAGCACACACAGGGAAGGCACCGCGCCCGACTTCACTTTGAAGGACGGCGACGGGAACGACTGGCGTCTGTCTGACCAGCGCGGCAAGGTCGTCGTGCTGCTCTTCTACCCGGGCGACGAGACGCCGGTCTGCACACGACAGATGTGCTCGGTGCGCGACAACTGGGAGCAGTACCGTGAGACGGGCGCGGAGGTCGTCGGCATCTCGACCGACTCGGTGGAGTCGCACAGGAAGTTCGCCGAACACCACTCGTTACCCTTACGCCTGCTCTCCGACCCCGACCGCCGCGTCGCCGAACTCTACGGCGCGAAGTCCTGGCTGCCCGGCCGCGCCGCCCGCGCCGTCGTCGTCATCGACGCCGGAGGGCGCATCCGCCACAACCACGCCCAATCGCTCTCCCTCTTCCGCCCCAAAGACGACGAGGTGCTCGCCGCCATCAGAGCGGCACAAAGGGATTGAGGGATTGATTCATTTGTTCATCGGTTCATTGACTCAATTCTTAAATGAGCCGATGAACAAATGAATCAATCCCTCAATCATGTTATCCTTCCGTCACAACTTCCAGAGGGAATTTCGTTAAGGAGAACTGGCAATGGCGGAACAGGTCAAGTGCGCGCGGTGCGGCGAGAAGCGTGAGGGGCTGGGGTACGCGCCTTTCCCGAACGAGGTGGGGCAGCGCATCGGCTCGGAGATTTGCGGGGTCTGCTGGAAGGAGTGGCTCCAGCGCCAGAACATGATTATCAACCACTACGGCCTCGACCTCATGAACGAGGACGCGCAGGGGTTCCTCTTCGACAACATGAAGTCCTTCTTCTTCGGCGGCGGCGAACTGCCCAACGCGCAGATCGACACCTCGAAGGAGGGAACGGTCAAATGGTGAAGAGGTCGAAGGTCAGATGCCGGATGTCAGTTTGAGCCCAACCAGCATCCAGCATCTGACATCATCTTTTCCCTTGTCCTGCCCCCTCCCCCGGCGTTAGAATCGCGCCAGTTTTCAAGCCCCTACAATCAGCCCGAGGTTTTACCGAGGCACCCGCCCGCGCGGCGGGCGCTTGCTCGGGCCGAGGTTAACTTTCAAGGGAGAATTCCCGGGAGACAGTATGAGGAGTAAAACGTTCCTGACGATTCTGGGTGGCGCAGCCCTGTGCTTCGCGGCCGCCGGTTGCGACCCCGGCACGAACACGAACACGAACGCGAACGCGAACGCCAACCGCGCGGCCAACGCCAACGCCACCGCCACGCCCACCGCCACCGCGACGCCTGTCGCCAACGCCAACTCGCGCAACTACAACATGACGCGCGATGAGTACAACAAGAACGCCAACGACTACATCGCCGGGGCCAAGAACGCGGGCGACTCCATCGGCTCCGACATCGAGGACGGCTGGATTCACCTCAAGGCGCGCGCCGCGCTCGCGGCCGTGGACGACCTGCGCGACTCGACCATCAACGTGGACGTGGACAAGAAGGTCGTCACGCTGCGCGGCTCGGTCGGTAGCGCCGCCCAGAAGGCCGCGGCCGAGAAGGCCGCCAAAGTCGAAGGCGCGACCCGGGTCGTCAACAAGCTCGAAGTCAAGGCCGACGGCTCCTCCGACAAAGCCGGCAACGCCAACGCCGCGAACGCCAATAAGAAGTAGGAAGGCAACGACGATGGACGATGGACGGTGGACGATGAAGTCTCAGGCCATCGTCCATCGTCTGTCGTCCGTCGTCTGCTGAAACTTTTACCCAGCCGTCCCCGTAGCTACGCGCGCGCAGACACAGACAGGCGTCAACCCGCGCGCGGCACTCCCGGCCTCTTGAGAGCCGGCGCGCGCCGGGCTTTCTGTGCCGCGGCGCACACTTCCAGTCTTAACCGTAAAAATTCGAGGCGCGTCCTTCCCGGTCACATCAAAGGGGCCCGGGCGCGCGAGTCTTCCCAGACGGGGCAGAGAAACTACCTTATGCGACACTCCCAACGAAGAACCCTCGCGGCGGTAGCGTCCGCGCTCCTCTCGGCCGCCGCGTGGGCGTGGCTGCCGGCGAGCGCGCAGCGCCGGCCCGGCGCGGGCGTGGACGTTTACGCCATCACGAACGCGCGCGTCGTCACCGTCTCCGGCGCCATCATCGAGCGCGGCACGGTCGTCATCCGCGACGGCCTCATCGCGGCCGTCGGAGCCAACGTCTCGGCGCCGCCCGATGCGCGCACCATCGACGGCACGGGGCTGACAATCTACCCCGGCCTCTTCGACGCGAGCACTTCGCTCGCCATCCCGCGCCCGACGCCTTCGCCGACGACGGGCGGCGGCGGGTTCGCCGGACTCTTCGGCCAGACGGCGCCCTCGGCCGTCTCGCCCAACTCGACGCAACCGCCGGGCTTGCAGCCCGAGATACTCGCCGCCGACATCATCCGCCCCGGCGGCCCAGAGGTCGAGGCCGCGCGCAGCGCCGGCATCACGACCGCGCAGACCGTGCCGCGCGGCAACATCTTTCTCGGCCAGTCGGCCGTCATCAACCTTGCCGGCGACACGCCGCAGCAGATGATCGTCCGCACACCCGTCGCGCTCTACGTCGGATTGAACCCCATCGGGCAGGGCAACTATCCCGGCTCGCTGATGGGCGTCTTCTCCTCCGTCCGGCAGATGCTCCTCGACGCGCGCCGTTTCCGCGAGGCCAACGAAATCTACGAGCGCAACCCGAGGGGCTTGCGGAGGCCCGAGCAGGACAAGTCGCTCGCCGCACTCCTCCCCGCGCTCGCACGCCAGATGCCGGTCGTGATGCAGGCCGACCGCGTGCGCGAGATCGAGCGCGCCTTAGACCTCGCGCAGGAGTTCAACCTCAACCTCGTCATCAACGGCGGCCTCGAAGCCGACCGCATCGCCGCGCGCCTGAAGGCGGCGAACGTGCCCGTCCTGCTCTCTTTGAACTTCCCGCGCCGCACGGCCGCCGCCTCGCCCGAGGCCGACCCCGAGACTCTGCGCATCCTGCGCGAGCGCGTCGAGGCGCCGAAGACCGCCGGCCGGCTCGCCGCCGCGGGCGTCCGCTTCGCCTTCCAGTCGGGCGGCATGACGACGATGAACGACTACCTCGCCAACGCCGCGCGTGCCGTCGAGGCGGGGCTCTCGCGCGACGATGCCGTCCGGGCTTTGACGTTGAGACCGGCGGAGCTTCTCGGCGTCTCGAACCAGCTCGGCTCAATCGAGGTCGGCAAGATCGCGAACCTGACGGTGACGCGCGGCGACCTGTTCGATAAGAACCGGCGTGTCGCGCATCTCTTCGTGGACGGACGGCAGGTCGAGCTGCGACCCGCGGCGGTTGCGGCGGGCGGCCCCGCTACGGCCTCGGGCACTTGGACGCTCAACGTCACGCTCGGCGGCTCGGGCAACGAGCGGCAGGAGTTGAGCGGCACGCTCACGCTCCGGCAGCAGGGCGACCGCCTGACGGGCTCGCTGCAAGGGCAGCTCGGCTCGGGCACCATCGCCAGCGGAACCGCGACGGGCTCAGACGTTAACTTCACCGTGCCCATCACGCTCCCCGCGCCCGCGAGCCAGACGACCGACGCCATCTTCACAGGGACTATCTCGGGTGGCGAGATGCGCGGCACTGTGCAGGTGGTCGGCCGCGGCCCCGGCACGTTCAACGCGACGCGCGCCGAAGGCCCGCCCACGGGCGGCGGCGGGGCCGCGCCCCCACAGGGCGGCGGGACACAGGCGCCGCCGGCCGGCCCGCTCACGGGAACCTGGAACGTGACGACGACTGCCGGCGCGCAGCAGATACCCGGCACGCTCATGCTGCAACAGCAGGGCACACGCCTGACGGGCCGCGTCGAGACGCCGTTCGGCACCGCCGACATCACGGACGGCTCGGCCACGGGCAACGGCTTCCGCGTCTCGACGACGCTCAACATCGAGGGGCAGAGCACCGACCTCACGTTCGAGGGCACGGTCAGCGGCAACCAGATGAGCGGCACCGTCACCTCCTCGCGCGGCTCGTTCCCTTTCAGCGGCACGCGCACGCCATAAGCGGGTGAATAGTGAATGGTGAATGGTAAATAGAGGCTGCCTCTTTTCATTCACCATTTACCATTTACCATTCACCATTAGCTTTCGGAGAAAGATAATGAAGAGACTTTTGACACTCGCAATTTTATTCGTGGTAGCTGGCGCGTCCGTCGAGGCGCAGACGCGCCGGGGAGGCGGTCAGCCGCGCACCGCGGCGGAGCCTGCCGCCGCCGCACCGGCGCCCGCGCAGGACACTCTGATCCGCAACGCGACCGTGCTGACCGTTTCGCGCGGGACTCTGACAGGCACGGACGTGCTCATTCGCAACGGCAAGATTAGCGCGGTCGGGGCAAACCTGAAGGCGCCGGACGGCGCGCGCGTCATCGACGGGACGGGCAAGTTCGTCCTGCCCGGCATCATCGACGCGCACTCGCACTCGATGATGGACGGCTCGGTCAACGAGTGCACGCGCTCGGTCACTTCGATGACGACGACGCGCGACGTGCTCAACCCGACAGCCGTCAACGTCTACCGAGAGCTGGCCGGGGGCACCACCGCCGCGCTGCTGCTGCACGGCTCCTGCAACTCCATCGGGGGCTTGAGCACGACCGTTAAGTTCAAGTGGGGTCACCCGGCCGCGGACTTCCCCGTGCCCGGCGCGCCGCCCGGAATCAAGTTCGCGCTCGGCGAGAACCCGAAGCGCTCGAACTTCAACGTGCCGGGCCTCGTGCCCCGCTACCCCGCCACGCGCATGGGCGTCGAAGAGACCATCCGCGACGCCTTCACGCGCGCACGCGACTACAAGCGCGACTGGGACGACTACCGCGCCGCCACTTCGCGCGGCGAGAAGAACCTGATCCCGCCGCGCCGCGACCTTGAGCTTGAGCCTCTGGTCGAGATACTCGAAGGCAAGCGTTTCGTCCACTCGCACTGCTACCGCGCCGACGAAATCCTGATGCTCATCAACGTCGCCGACGAGTTCGGCTTCAAGGTCAGGACGTTCCAGCACGTTCTGGAAGGCTACAAGGTGGCGGCCGAGATCGCGCGTCACGGCGCGGGCGCTTCGACCTTCACAGACTTCTGGGGCTACAAGATGGAGGCGTACGACGCCATCGCCTACAACGCCGCCATCATGGTGCGCCACGGCATCGTGACCTCGGTCAACTCCGACTCCGACGAGCGCGCGCGCCGCCTTAACATCGAGGCCGCGAAGACCGTGCGTTACGGCGGGCTCACCGAAGAAGAGGCGCTCAAGCTCATCACGCTCAACCCGGCCATCCAGCTCGGCATCGACAAGCGCGTCGGCTCCATCGACGTGGGCAAGGACGCCGACCTCGCCGTCTGGAACGCGCACCCCTTCTCGGTCTACGCGCGCGTCGAGCAGACGTTCGTGGACGGCGAGCTGCTCTTCGACCGCCAGACCGACCTCGCACGCCGCACGCAGCTCGAAGCCGAGCGCAAACAGCTTGAGCAGGCCGAGTCGAACCGCGCGCCCTCTACGGGCGGCACGCCGCCGCGCACGCCCCCCTCTGTGCGCCGCGCCTACACCGACGACGATGACGTGCAGGACGTGCAGGAGGACAATCAGCGATGAAGACTCTACGACTCTCATCCTTGAACGGCGCGCTGCTCGCCGCGGCCCTCTGCCTGCTCCCGACCTCGACGCTGGTCGCGCGCGCGCAGGACACAGACCGCACCGACGCCTCGATGACGAACACGCCGCTGCCGACCTACGTCATCCGCGGCGCGCGCGTCGTCACCGTCTCGGGCGCCGACATCGAGAACGCGACAATCGTCATCAGCAACGGCCGCATCAGCGCCGTCGGCGCGAACGTCTCGGCCCCCGCGGGCGCGCAGACGATTGACGCGGCGGGGCTGTGGGTCTATCCCGGCATGATCGACGCGGGGACGAACATGGGGCTGACGGAAATCTCCTCGGGCGCGCCCGGCACCAACGACACAAACGAGTTGGGCGACATGAACCCGAACGTCGCCGCCATCTGGGCCGTCAACCCGCACAGCTCGCACATCGCCGTCACGCGCGTCGAGGGCGTGACCTCCGTGCTCTCGATGCCCTCGGGCGGGACGATCTCGGGGCAAGCGACCTTCATCAACCTCGCGGGTTCGAGCCCGCGCGAGATGGCCGTCGCGCCGCAGGCCGCGCTCGTCGTCAGCTTCCCGGCCCTCGGCGGCGGTGGCGGCGGCGGCTTCGCGGCCCTCCTCGCCGCGCAGCAGGGCATCACGCAGGACGCGCTCACGGCGCGCGACCGCCGCATCGAAGCACTGCGCACCATGTTCCGCGACGCCGAAGCCTACGGCCGCGCGCAGGACGCCTACGCCAAAGACCCGAAGGTCGTCCCGCGCCCGCCGACCGATTTGAAGCTCGCGGCGCTCGTCCCTTACGCGCGCGGCGAACGCCCCGTCGTCTTCCGCGCCGAGCGCGACCGAGACATCCGCAGCGCCGTCCGCTTCGCAGAGGAGTTGAAGCTCAAGCCCGTCATCATCGGCGGCAGCGAATCGTGGAAGGCCGCGCAGTTTCTCAAAGAGAAGAACGTGCCCGTCATCCTCGACAGCGTCTTGAATCTGCCGCTGCGCGAAGACGACCCTTACGACTCGCTCTACGAGAACGCCGCGAAGTTGCAGGCGGCCGGCGTCCGCTTCTGCATCTCGACGGGCGACTCGGGCGCGCACGTCCGCGACCTCCCCTTCCACGCCGGCATGGCCGCGGCCTACGGACTGCCGAAGGGCGAGGCGCTCAAGGCCGTCACGCTCTATCCGGCGCAGATACTCGGCGTCGCCGACCGCGTCGGCTCCGTCGAGCAGGGCAAGATCGCCAACCTCGTCGTCACCGACGGCGACCTCCTCGAAGCGCGCACACACGTCCGGCACCTCTTCATCGCCGGCCGCCAGATACCGCTCGTCAGCCGCCACACGATGCTCTACGAGCAGTTCAAAGATAGAAAGTAGGCAGTAGGCAGTAGAGAGAGAACGGGCGGTGCGACTCCGCAACGAGGCTGACGCACCGCCTGTTTTTCTACTGGTTACTGACTACTGGCTACTGGCTACTGATTTTTACAACCCTCTCGCAAGCCAATTGCAACCAACGGCGCACCTGTTCCGCCTATCGTTCTAGCGAACAATAAAGATCACTGCCCCGACAACCCGACAAGTGTCTGTCAGCGCCTCGCCGTAGGACTCACGCCGTTGTCTCAAGGTCGCAGTGAAAATCAGATTCCGCTAGTTTGGAGGGAGAGGATTAGATCATGAAGACTTCCAGAACACTACGCACCTTCGTGGGGACTTGCGCGCTGGCGCTCGCCTTCGTGCCCGCGGCACTCGCGCAGGACACACAGACCAGCACCCGCACGTCCACAGTCGTCTCGGGCCAGAAGACCAAGCTCCGCGGCGCGGTCGTCCGCCGCGATGCGGACTCCTTCGTCGTGCAGGACGACATGACGGGCGCGCAGACGACCGTCATGCTCAACGACCGCACCAGCGTCAAGACCAAGGGCGGCGTCTTCGGCGGCGGGACGAAGTACGCTCTGACGACCGTCACGCGCGGCCTCCACGTCGAGGTCGAGGGGCGCGGCGACTCTTCAGGCAACCTCGTCGCCGAGAAGATTCGCTTCAACGACTCTGACTTGCGTGCAGCGCGCACGCTCGAAGCCAACATCGTTCCCGTCGAGGGCCGCATCGGCACGGCCGAGACGCGCGTCGGCGAGGTCGAGCAGAACGCGCAGCGCATGTCGGGCCAGTTGGATGAGTTGGCGGCCGTCTCGAACGCCGCCGCGGGCGGCGCCGTCGCCGCGCAGGAGCGCGCCGACCAGGCCGTGCAGGGCGTCCAGGTCGCCAACGAGCGCATCAACTCCATCGACGAATACACGCCCGAGCAGAGCATCAACGTCAACTTCAAGGCGCGCAGCGCCGTGCTGACGCCCGAGGCCAAGACCTCGCTCGACCAGGTCGCCGAGTACGCGAAGAACGCGAAGGGCTACTTGATTGAGGTGACCGGCTTCGCCTACGAGTCGCGCAACGCAAACGTCAACCGCCAACTGAGCGAGCAGCGCGCCGAGTCGGTCGTGCGCTACCTCGTCGAGAACCACAACGTACCGCTGCGCCGCATCCTGACGCCGTTCGGCTACGGCGCCAAGAACGCGCTCAACGAGAACAAGACACGTGACGAGCGCGCCGAGAATCGCCGCGCCGAAATCCGTGTCCTCGTCAACCGCGGCCTCACGGGCACGCCCGGCGACGGCACCAAAATCTCCGCCGCCACGCAGCCGTAACAGAAGTCACAACTTAAGGTTTAAAGACGGCGCGGCTCTCATCATTCGTTGATGAGAGCCGCGCTCTACTTATCCCCCTGCTTTTTTCTTTAGCCTCACCCGGGCACGACCAGCTTCGACGGGGGCAGGATGGCGGGCTTGCCGCGATGCTGCCAGCAGCGGCCGGGGCCGCGCACGCGCCGCTGGCACGGCGTCCCCTTCTTCGTCCGCGCGCCGCAGACGTAGACGACCTCTTCGGGGTCGGTCGGGCGCTCGCCCGCCGTCCCGTCCGGGCTGTAAGTCTGCGGCGGATTTGCCGCTGGGTTTGCCGCCGCGGGCGCAGGCGTCGGCGGCGCGGGCGTCTGCACGCCTCTCTCCAGAACGAGCGGCGGGGGCGGCGGCCTGAGCAGCCGTCCGAGCAGAAACCCCGGCAGGAAGAGCGCCGACGCCAGCAGCACGGCCGCCTTCAGACCCGCACGGCGGAAACGCGGCGCGCACGCACGGCAGAATCGACGGCTCGCCCAGAAGAAGCGTCGGCGCGGGCGCAGCATCGCCTCGCCACACTCGCAGCAAAAATTCGGCTTGTACAAGGTTTTCGCATCTCCACGAACGCTTGTGGACGCCTCGTCGGCGGCGCCGTTTCGGAGACACTCTGCGGGAACTGGCGGCGAACCCTTGAGTCTTTAAGTCGGCCCTTCGGCGGACGGCGCGGATTATACGCCGACGCACGCCGGCCGTGAAGGATTTTTGAACCACGGCCGCGAGCCTTAATCTCCCAAACACTTTCGTAAAATCATCTGCCCCTCTCGTTTCACACGCAAACGCGCGTTGCACGTGTGGCACGCACGTGTTATAGTGTCGCGTGCCTTCGAGCACGGTGCGAGCGATGCGTCTGAAACTCTATTGCAACCGCTACGGACACTTTAAGGACGCACTGGTCTGCTCGGTCAACTGCGCCTTCCGCACGCGCTGCAACGACTTCGCACTCTTCTATGACGAGCACCGCGCGGACGTGGACGCGCTCGTCTCGGACTACTACGACGCGCGCCGCGGGCAGGCACGGAACGACGCGCCCCGCGCGGGCACAGACTCAGCACTTGTGCAGATTCAGCCGGTCGCAAGGCCCGAGGAGATGCGCAAGCTGATACGCCTGGAGGTTTTAAGAGAGATGGCCGAATCCTTTTACATCTGGATCGACAAGGAAGACCGCGCCGAGCTGTTGGAGACGACCGACGTTATACGCCGCGCCGAGCGCGGCCAGAAGGCGAAAGGCATCTACCGCGTTTCGCATGAGATGGAGCTGCGCTACAGCTCGTGCCGCGCAAGCGCATCGAGAAGGCCAAGCGTGTCGCCGAGGCCGCGGCCGAGCGCGCCGAAGCGCGCCGCACCCGCCGCACCTCCGCGCCCGTCCCCTTCCCTGCCCCCGTCGCCGCCGAAGACTCCGAGCGCGAAGCGCCCGCCCCGCGCCGCGCACGCGCCCGAGCCGGCAGATAAATCCAAAGGGATGACAGGATGTTCAGGATAGAAGAGGTACGGATTTGAGATTTCAAATATGAAGTCTTAAACCCCGATCCTGTTCATCCTGTCCGTCCCTCTTAATTTCATTCAGGCTCGTCGAGCCCCGCCCGCGCTGCCCTCTTCTGGCAACTCGCCGCGCGAGACACGCACCCAACCCACTGCCGCGCGCTTGCGCAAAACAGCGGCGCCTGCGCATACTATCCGCGCACCGAGCGTGTTTCGAGCGATGACCTTTTTCAACAATTTCCGGCACAACTCAACCAAAATCGCCTGCGCCCTTGTCGCCCTCGTCCTTCTCTCGGCCACGGCGCGCGCGCAGACGCAGGACGAGCCCGACGTTGTCACGACCAGCACGAACCTCGTCATCCTCAACGTCGGCGTCGCGACGCCGACGTTGAGGATGACGAGGTTCGTGTGCATCGTGACAACGGGGTCGTCCTGCGTCTGCGCGCGCGCCGCGGCCGACGAGGGGGGCGAGGGACGAGGCGCGGGCGATTTTGGGGAGGGGGATTGTTAAAAAGGTCATCGCTCGAAACACGCTCGGTGCGCGGATGGCCTGCGCAGGCGCCGCTGTTTTGCGCAAGCGCGCGGCAGTGGGTTCGGTGGCGTGTCTCGCGCGGCGAGTTGGTCCAAAACGACGAGCCTGAATGAAATTAAGAGGGACGGACAGGATGAACAGGATCGGGGTTTAAGACTTCATATTTGAAATCTCAAATCCGTACCTCTTCTATCCTGAACATCCTGCAGTGCCTTTGGATTTATCTGCCGGCTCGGGCGCGTGCGCGGCGCGGGGCGGGCGCTTCGCGCTCGGAGTGTTCGGCGGCGGGAAGCGGGGCAGGGAAGGAAAACGCAGCAGCGGAGGTGCGGCGGGTGCGGCGCGCTTCGGCGCGCTCGGCCGCGGCCTCGGCGACAGGCTTGGCCTTCTCGATGCGCTTGCGCGGCACGAGCTGGTAGCGCAGCTCCATCTCATGCGAAAGCAGGTCATGCCTTTCGCCTTCTGGCCGCACTCGGCGCAGCATATAAGCATACGAGTCCAGCGGCTGCGGCGCGGGATTCCTTGTCGATCCAGATGTAAAAAGGATTCGGCCATCTCTCTTAAAACCTGGAGGCGTATGCAGGCTTGCGCATCTCCTGGGGCTTGCGACCGGGTGAATCTGCACAAGTGCTGAGTCTGTGCCCGCGCGGGGCGCGTCGTTCCGTGCCTGCCCGCGGCGCGCGGGGGGCAGGTCCGAGACGAGCGCGTGCACGTCCGCGCGGTGCTCGTCATAGAAGAGTGCGAAGTCGTTGCAGAGCGCGTGCGGAAGGCGCAGTTGACCGAGCAGACCCAGTGCGTCCTTAAAGTGTCCGTAGCGGTTGCAATAGAGTTTCAGACGCATCGCTGGCACCGTGCTCGAAGGCACGCGACACGTATGACGCGTCCGCTGGCACACGTGCAACGCGCGTTTGCGTGTGAAAGCGAGAGGGGCGGAGATCATTTTACGAGAACAAAAGGGAGATTAAGGCTCGCGGCCGTGGTTCAAAAATCCTTCACCCCACGTGCGTCAGCGTATGATCCCGCACCGTGCGCCGAAGGGCCGACTCTTAAAAACTAGAGGGTTCCCGCCAGTTCCCGCAGAGTGTCTCCGAAACGGCGCCGCCGACGAGGCGTCCGCGAGCCGTTCGTGGAGATGCGAAAACCTTGTACAAGCCGAATTTTTGCTGCGAGTGTGGCGAGGCGATGTTGCGCCCGCGCCGACGCTTCTTCTGGGCGAGCCGTCGATTCTGCCGTGCGTGCGCGCCGCGTTCCGCCAGATGCGAGTGTGAGGGCGGCCGGGGTCTCGCGTGCGGCGGGGAGCTGCCGGCGTTTTGTGCTCGGACAGTTGTCAGGCCGCCGCCCCCGCCGGCTGGTTCTGGAGGGAGAACAGTGCAGACGCCCGCGCCGCCACGCCTGCGCCGCAGCAGCAAACCCAGCAGGCAAATCCGCCGCAGACTTACAGCCCGGACGGGACGGCGGGCGAGCGCCCGACCCGACCCCGAAGAAGTCGTGCTACGTCTGCGGCGCGCGGACGAAGAAGGGGACGCCGTGCCAGCGGCGCG
>CAWATU010000005.1:0-206586 GCA_963785125.1 uncultured Acidobacteriota bacterium
GACCGCCGGCGCGCCGCGGAGCAGACTGGGCGTTCTCGCCAACGCGGAGGGGGAGCGCCCATGAGTGCCGGTATCGACTCGGTCCTGCAGGAGCGGTCGACGGGGGTGTCGTGCCCCAGGTGGTGGCGATGGCCGCCGACGAGGGCGGCGCGATCTACGAGGGAGCGGCGGGGCCGCGGGCGGCCGGCGAGGACGGTGCGGTCACGCCCGACACGCTGTTCCGGATCGCCTCGATGACGAAGATGGTGTGCACCGTCGCGGCGCTGCAGCAGGTCGAGCGCGGCAACCTGGACCTCGACGCGCCGGTGGAGCAGTACCGGCCCGAGTTCGCCGACCTGCAGGTGCTGGAGGGCTTCGACGGCGACGAGCCGCGTCTGCGCCCGCCGGCCGCGAAGGCCACGGTGCGCCAGCTCGCGAGCCACACCGGCGGCCTCACCTACTGGTTCTGGAGCGCCGACATGGTCCGCTACGAGGCGCTCACCGGCACCGGGAACGCGCTGGCCGGCAAGCGCGAGATGTTCACGTTGCCGCTGGTCGGCGACCCCGGGGTGCGGTTCGAGTACGGCATCAACACCGACTGGCTCGGGCTCGTCGTCGAGGCCGCCAGCGGCCAGACCCTCGACGCGTATTTCGCGGAGCACATCCTCGGCCCGCTGGGGATGACCCAGACGACGTTCTTGATGAGCCCCGACCAGCGGGCCAACTCGGTGCCGGTGCACCTGCGCGGCGAGTCCGGCGCGTGGGAGGCGACCGACGTCGACTGGTCGCAGGAGCCGGAGTGGTTCGCCGGCGGCCACGGCCTCTACGCGACGCCGCGCGACTACCTCAAGTTCCAGCGCATGCTGCTGGGCGGCGGCACGCTCGAGGGCACCAAGCTCGTCGAGACCGCGTCGCTGGACGAGGCCTTCTCCAACCAGATCGGCGAGCTCGACTTCCCGCCCGCCATCGCGACCGCCGACCCGAGCAGCTCGGCCGACTTCAACGCCGGCCCGGGCTACAAGTTCGGCCTCGGGCTGCTGCTCGACAGCGAGGACCAGCCGGGCGCGCGCAAGGCCGGCAGCGGCGCATGGGCGGGCATCTTCAACTCGCACTTCTGGGTCGACCGCAGCAGCGGCGTGACCGGCGCGATCTACGCCCAGACGCTGCCGTTCGTGGAGCCGCCGGTGTTCCAGATGTACGCCGATTTCGAGCGCGCGCTGTACGCCTCGCTGGAGACCAGGGCACGGTCCGCACCGGACGCTTCGTCCGCGACGCGGCGGAGGTGCCGCAGACGACCTAGGGCCGCGGCACGTTCTGCAGCCGCACGCGGCCCTGCGCGACGAGCTTGCCGTCCTCGCGCGTGATGTCGCAGTGCCAGAGCTGGCCGGTCCGCCCCTGGTGGACCGGCACGGCTCGCACGTCGAGCCGGCCCTCGCGGTGGGCGCGCAGGAAGTCCGTGTGGTTGGAGAGGCCGACCGCGAACTGGCCCGACGGCGTCGGCCGCGGTCGACGCGCCGATGCTGCAGGCGGTCTCGACCGCCGCCGCGTAGACGCCGCCGTGCACCATGCCCCACGGGGTGTGGTGCTCGGCCCGGCGTCGATGTGGCCGGTGACCTCGTCGGGGCCGTGCTCGTCGATCACGAGGCCCGGCGCCCTGGACGAACGCGCTCGACGCGTCGAGCGAGGGATCGGGGAGGGAGCTCATCGGGCGGAGGCTATAGTCGAGAGCAATGGCAGCCGACCAGTGGCCGTGAGCGGATCCTCGAGACCGCCTACGAGCTCTTCAGCCGGCACGGCACCAAGGCGGTGGGGGTCGACGCGATCATCGCCGAGTCGGGGCCGCGAAGATGACGCTCTACCGCAACTTCGCGTCGAAGGACGAGCTCATCCTCGCGTTCCTCGAGCGGCGCGAGGAGCGCTGGACGCGCGCGTGGCTGCAGCGCCGAGGCGGAGGCCCGCGCCGACACGCCCGCGGGGCGGCTGCTCGCGATCTTCGACGTCTTCGGCGAGTGGTTCGCGCGCGAGGACTTCGAGGGCTGCTCGTTCATCAACGTGATGCTCGAGATCGACCGACCCCGACCACCCGGTGCGCGCAGGCGAGCGTGCGGCACCTGATCGCGATCCGCGCCTACGTCGCCGACCTCGCCGAGCAGGCCGGCATCCCCGCGGAGGACGCCGACGCCTTCGCCCGCCAGTGGCACATCCTCATGAAGGGCAGCATCGTGGCCGCCGCCGAGGGCGACCACGATGCCGGCACCCGGCGCGCGAGCTGGGAGCGCTGCTGCTCGCGGCCCGCGGGCGTCGCGCGTCTAGATCCCGAGCTCCTCGGACGCCATCCGCGGCGCCCTTGACGCGGTTCGAGATCTTCTGCATCGCGATGTCGCGCGCGAAGTCCGGCGAGCCGTGCTTCGGCTTCTCGTCGCGGCTGAAGGGGGAGAAGCCGCAGTCGTCGGTCGCGCCGAGGCGCTCCGGCGGGATGTGCTTCGCCGCGCTGAGCAGCGCGTCGCGCACCTGCTCGGGCGTCTCGACCTCCGGGTGCGAGCGGGTTGATGACGCCGATGAAGCAGACCTGCGGGACGCCGTTCGGCGTCGTCGCGGCGGTACTGCCCGCAGAGCTCGTAGACGCTTCTCCTTGTCGTCCTCGCTCGCGCACTGGATCAGGAAGTAGCCCGACGTTGAGCTGGAACATCTTGCTCAGCAGCTTCTCGTAGGGGACCTCCTTGGAGTGCACGGAGTCCATGTCGCCGCCGGGGCAGGTGTGGATGCCGATGTTCTTGCGCTCCTCGGGCGAGAAGCGGTCGATCACGCGGTTGTTGAGGTCGATGAACTCCTGGAGCATGTCCTTGTTGGTCCAGGGGTTGCGCGAGTCGTTCTTGTTCGCGAGCCGGCCCTCGGTGAAGTCGATCGAGACGCGCTCGGCGCCGGCGGCGAACGCCTGGCGGATGTCCTTCTCGACCTCGTCGCAGAGGTCGGCGAGGAACTGCTCGCGCGAGTAGCCCTCGATCTCGCCCTCGAGCGGATACAGCAGCATCAGCATCGACGGCGCGATCACGGCCTGCTTGACCGGCTTGCGACGCGATCGCCTTGTTCTTCTCGACGAACTCCGAGGCGAACGTCTTGTAGCGGAACGGGCCGCCGGTCAGGCGCGGGAGCTGGCGGTGGTGGCCGTCGTCGAAGATCGCGAAGAACTGGCCGTCGCCGGCGAGGTTGTCGGCGAGGCCGGTGCCCGCGAGCGTGTCGGTGATCGGGTAGGTCGCGAAGCTCGACTCGCGCTGCTCGCCGTCGGTGACGTAGGTCTCGCCGGTCTGCTCGAGGCGCCTGATCGAGTCCTCGGCGGCCTTGTCCTGCTCGGCCTGCAGCGCGGCGAAGTCGATCTTGCCGTCGTCGTAGGCCTGGTAGGCCTCCTGCAGCTTCATGGGCCGCGGCAGGGATCCGACGAGCTCGGTGGGGATGGGCATGCGGGCTTTCTCCTCGCTTCGGGACAGACCTGTCTCTCCGCTGAAGCTATCAGTGCCGGGCGAGCGCGAGCGTGCCGCCGAGCGCGAGCAGGACGGCGCCGACGGTGCCGTTGACGACGCGGGCGGCGCGGCGGCGCTGAGGGTCTGCGAGAGCCGCGCGGCGAGGTGCGCGTAGCCGGTCAGCCAGCGAACACCAGCGCGCCCATCGCGGTGACCATCGCGACCGGGAGCAGCGCGCCGCCGGCGGCTGAGGAACTGCGGGACGAGCGCGGTCCAGAACAGGCCGGCCTTCACGTTGAGCAGGTCGCTGGCGAGGCCGCGGCGGAAGGCGACGGCGGGGGAGAGGGCGCGGGCGGCGGTCGTCGGCGCCGGCGAGCGCGTCGCCGCGCGCGGCGGCGCAGCAGCGCCTGCACGCCGAGCACGGCGAGGTAGGCGGCGCCCGCGAGCTTGAGCGTCGCGAAGGCGGTGGCGGAGGCGGCGAGCAGCGCGGCGACGCCGAGCGCGGACGTCGTGCCCCAGACGAGGTTGCCGGCGGCCGAGCCGGCGGCGGCCCAGGTGCCGGCGCGCGGGCCCTCGGCGAGCGACGTGCGCAGCACCACGAACGTGTCGGGGCCGGGGACGGCATGCGCGACGGCGGCGACGGCGAGAAAGCTGAGGAAGGCGTGCATGCGGTGATCGTGCGGGCCGGATCGCTGCAGAACAAGCGATTGTTCCTGCACGGAAAAGTTGAGAAAATCTTCAACGATGCTCGCGCCCCGCCGCCTTGTCGTGCTGCGCGAGTTCGTCGCCCAGGGGACGATCGCGGGCGCCGCCGAGGCGCTCCGTTCACGCCCTCGGCGGTCTCGCAGCAGCTCGCGCAGCTCCAGCGCGAGGCGGGCGTCGAGCTGTTCCGCAAGGCGCGGGCGGCGGCTCGAGCTGACCGACGCGGGCCGCATGCTCGCCGCGCGCGCCGGCGGCGTGCTGGCCGAGCTCGAGCAGCTCGAGGCGGGGCTGGCGTGGCTGGCGGGCGAGGTGCGCGGGGTGGTGCGCGTGGCGCGTTCCAGACCGCGGCGCGCGCGCTGGTCATGCCCGCGCTCGGGCGGCTCGCGGCCGCGTCACCCGGAGCTGCGCGTGGAGCTGATCGAGCTGGAGGCCGAGGAGTCGCTGCCGGTGCTCGCGCGCGGCGGCGTCGACGTCGCGATCGCGGAGGAGTACGAGCACGCGCCGCGCCCGCACCTGCCCGAGCTGCACCGCGACTACCTCGCAGCCGACGAGCTCGTGCTCACGCTCCCGCGCGGGCTGCTGGCGCGGCGACGGGCCGGTGCGGCTGGGCTCGCTCCGCGAGCTGCCGTGGGCGACCGCGCGGGCCGGGACCCACTACGCCGACATGTTCGTGCGCGTCGTGCCGCTCGGCGGCCGGCTTCGAGCCGGTCATCCACCACCGCGTGAACGACATCCGGATGCTGCTCGACCTCGTGGCGGTCGCGGGCGTCGCGGCGCTGCTGCCGTCGCTGGGCCGCCCGGAGGAGGACCCGCGCGTGGCGGTGCGGCCGCTCGCCGAGTGGGCCGTTCACGCGCGCGCTGTTCGTGGCGACGCGGGCGGCGGATCGCGGGCGGCCGTCGACCGCCGCGGTCGTCGACGCGATCCGCGGGGTTCCATAAGTCCGTCCGCCGCCCCTGGTTCCATCGCTGCGTGGACTTCGCACGACGACGGCTGGGCGATCCGCTCGCAGCCTCCGGGGCGGCGAGACCTCGGCAGCCCCGAGCTGTGGGAGCGCTCGCTGGCCCGCTCCTGCGGCGCCGGGAGTCGGCCGCCGCGGCGGACGCCCGCGTACCGCAAGAAGCGCGCGCTGGTCTCGGCGGCGCTGATGACGGCGACGTGCTCGCGCCGGCCCACGAGGCGGCGCGCGCGCAGGGCACGGAGGCCCGGCGCCCGGCCGGCATGCTCAAGCTCGGCAGCCGCGGGCCCGACGTGGCGGCCATGCAGCGCGCGCTGGGGATCTCCGCCGACGGCGTCTTCGGCCGCCAGACGAGGCGCGCGGTGCGCGCGTTCCAGGCCGCGCACGGGCTCGAGGTCGACGGCATCGTCGGGCCGATCACGCGCGGCGCGCTCGTCGGCGGCGGTGGCGGGGGCGGCGGCGGCGCCGGCGAAGCTCCCGCCCGCGACCACGATGGCGGTCCAGCGCGCGCTCGGCATCAGCGCCGACGGCGTGTTCGGGCCACCAGACGCGGCGGGCGGTCAAGCGCCTTCCAGGCCGCGCACGGGCTCGAGGTCGACGGCGTCGTCGGCCCCGTAGACGCTCGGCGCGCTCGGGATCTCCGGCGCCGCGGCGCCGGTGGGTGGCGGCGGCGGCGCGGCGGGCGCGGTGGCGGCGGCGCGCACACAGGCCGGCAAGCCGTACGCGCTCGGCGGCGTCGGCCCGAGCTCGTTCGACTGCTCCGGCCTCACGCAGTGGGCGATGGCCCAGGTCGGGATCCAGCTCCCGCGCACGAGCTTCGAGCAGGCGAGCGCGGGCGTGCACGTCGACCGCGCGGCGATCCAGGCCGGCGACCTCGTGTTCTTCGACGCCAACGGGCCCGGCGCGTCGCACGTCGGCATCGCCACCGGCCCGACGACCGCGATCTCCGCCACCCGCACGGCGTGCGCGAGCACTCGACGGTCGGCTCCTACTGGGGCGCGCACTACTACGGCGCGCGCCGCCTCGGGTGAGCCGGCCCGCGATCGAGATCTCCGGGCTCGTCAAGACGTTCGGCGACTTCCGCGCGCTCGACGGGCTCGACCTCGAGGTGGCCACCGGGGAGGTCCACGGCTTCCTCGGGCCCAACGGGGCGGGCAAGTCGACCACGATCCGCGTCCTGCTCGGGCTGCTGCGCAAGAGCGGGGAGAGGCGCAGCATGCTCGGCGGCGACCCGTGGGCCGACGCGGTCGAGCTGCACCGGCGGCTCGCCTACGTCCCCGGCGACGTCAACCTGTGGCCGAAGCTGACCGGCGGCGAGGCGATCGACCTGCTCGGCCGGCTGCGCGGCGGGCTCGACCCGCAGCTTCGCGCGGAGCTGCTCGAGCGCTTCGAGCTCGACCCGACGAAGAAGGGCCGCGCGTACTCGAAGGGCAACCGGCAGAAGGTCGCGCTCGTCGCCGCGCTCGCCTCCGACGCCGAGCTGCTCGTGCTCGACGAGCCGACCTCGGGGCTCGACCCGCTGAAGGAGGCGGTCTTCCAGGCCTGCATCGAGGAGACGCGCGCGGCGGGGCGGACCGTGCTGCTCTCGAGCCACATCCTCGCCGAGGTCGAGGCGCTGTGCGACCGCGTGACGATCATCCGCGCCGGCAAGACGGTCGAGACCGGGAGGCTGTCCGAGCTGCGCCACCTCACCCGCACCTCGATCGCGGTCGAGACGGTGCAGGCGCCGGAGGGGCTCGACCGCCTCCCCGGCGTGCACGACCTCCACGTCGAGGACCACCGCGCGCGCTTCGACGTCGACACCAGCCACCTCGACGAGACCGTGCAAGCAGCTCGCCGGCTTCGGCGTGCGCAGCCTCACCAGCACGCCGCCGACGCTCGAGGAGCTGTTCCTGCGCCACTACGGCGACGAGATCGAATGAGCGCGCTGGCCGGCGCCCGCCCGCTGCTCGCGCTCGCCCTCCGCCGCGAGCGCGTGCGGATCCCGGTCTACGTGCGTGCTGTTCGTGCTGCTGGTCGCCGAGACCGCGGCCACCAGCAAGCAGACGTATCCCACCGAGGCCACCCGCGCCGCCTACGTCGCGACCGTCGAGGGCAACCCCGTGTTCTCAGCCGGCGGGTTGTACGTGCTCGTGTCGCCAGCGCCCGCGGGCTCGGCGCCGTCGGCGTTGTCGAACTCGATGGACTCCACGTCCTCCATGTTGAGGGTCATGCGGCTGCGGCGTGAGCCGCCGCGCGAGGAGCCGATGAGGACGGTGAACTGCTGGTCGCGGAAGCCGACGATCTGGCCGCGGATGATCTGGCCGTCCTTCATGCGGATGGTGTCGGCGAGCGCAGAGGCTCCGAGCGCGAAGACGAGCGCGGGGACGGCGAATAGTCTGAGAACTCTCATAATTCCTCCCGGGTGCGGCGGGTCACACCGCGAAGCCACATGTAAACGAGAGAGACGCGCTTTGGCAAGCGGGAGAGCGGCGGGCTCAGCAGCGATGGATGGTCTGCGCGAGTGAGGGGTTGCCCGTTTGTTTCGGAACGGAATTGTACGGAGAGTTTACCTTAACCTACAGAGGCACAGAGACACAGCTTCAGGCGTGCATTTCAGAAGAGGCTTGCTCGATCTTTGAAAGGCGTTCTTGAAGCCGGCGGTTAAGAGTCTCGCCATTCACGCCGTAGTGAATCTCTTTATGACAGGTCGGGCAGATTCCGCCGACCCACCTTGGGTGGTCAGGTTCCGCCGTCCGACACTCGACGAGTGTGGTGCGGCTCTAGGTAGGGGGAGCCGTCGGGTCGTATGAACGGCGCCGGCTTGCCGCAGGACTCGCACATTCCGTTCGCTCGTGCCAACACGTAGGCTCTTACATATTCACTTCGTTCGTAATAGCGACGGCGGGTAAGTTTTGTGTCTTTCTCCGCAGGTGTTGAGCTGGACTGCATAGCCCTTCTGCGCAATTCCTCAAGGGCCAGGTCAGTACGCATTGGCGCATCTGAAGCGCCGAGTTCCGAGACATCCTGCCGGATCAGGTGAAAGACGATCACCTGTCGCTCATTTCCATTAATATCCGGCCTGGTGTTGGGCTCCCATGAGGCGCAAGCAAAACAACCACGGAATCGCACCCCCTTGCCCTTGCCTAGACTCTCGAATAGGAGAAGGTCCTTCCCGTTTGCTAGGTGGTCGCGAATAGCCTTGTTGCCTCTGACAAACTGCATGTTGCCTACTTGGCCTTCGCCCGTATATAGGTAGACGCCGTCATCATTCCAGTCATCTCTGTAGCCGTACTTCCCGCCGCTGTCACCTGTGAATAGGAAAATGTACGGCACTCCGCTCGGCGTAGAGATGCCTCCCTGCCGCTGCCCACCGAAACGGGCATGGATGTCATTGCGGCGGTGGTAAACCCTCTCCACTTCAAAGCTCGCTACACTGCTAAGGTTGTGGTCGAAGGCGTGATTAGACTGAGATACCGTCGGCACCGACTATGCTCCTTGTGGCGGCAATGAGCTGTCGAGAGTTCAGTTGCGGCAGGGGCACTAGCGTGAGTCCATGCCGCTGCGAAGGCGCACAGTATCACAAGCAGTAAATCCTGACAAAGGGTTCCCTGAGAGTATCTAGACGCACGAAAGGCCACCCTCACGGATGGCCTAAGGTGTTGAATCTTTTGGTGGAGCAGAGGGGGATCGAACCCCTGACCTCCGCATTGCGAACGCGGCGCTCTGCCAAACTGAGCTACTGCCCCACGCGAGAAGCAATTTTACGGGCAGCATATCGCGTAGTCAAGTTCGGCTCTCCGTCAAAAACACGTCAAATACACTCCAACGTGTTAGCCAACGTGTCATTCCGAAAGGGATGCACGATGCCAAACATTAGAAGGGGCTACGCCGGGCAGTACAAAGATGGACGTTGGTTCGCACGCTTAACAATCACAGACGAGAGCGGCAAGCGTCGAAATATCGTCAGGCGTGCAAAGGATAAAACGGAAGCGAGAGAGATTCTAAAGCAGCTTCTCCGCAAGATAGATGACGAAGGTAGCAAGGTGGTTGATTTCGCCCGGCTGACATTCAACGACCTTGCTGACTTCTATGAGAAGCGTTACCTGCACGAAGCTGTTTACATCAACGGTCAGAAGGTTTCGGGCTTGCGTGATGTTGCCCGCCCAAAAGAATTACTCAAACACTTCCGCGCGTTCTTTGGCAGAAAGAAGCTGCGCGAGATTACCTATGGCGATTTGCTTGCCTACCGTGATGAGCGGTTTAAGGTTCAGACTCAGTATAAGCGGCAACGGACAATAGCAAGCTGGAATAGGGAAGCGGCAGTTCTGCGCCGTATCTTGAGCGTAGGCTGTCAACAGGGCTGGCTTCTCAAGAATGTCTTTCACTGTGGCGACCCGCTTATCATCGTTTCGGCAGAACGTCGGCGCGAGAAGATACTCACTGTTTCCGAAGAAGTGAAGCTGTTAGAAGCGTGCGACTCGCACCCATACCGAACTCATTTGAAGTCGCTGCTCATCTTCTTGCTCGACACAGGATGCCGGAAGGGGGAAGCGTTAAAGCTGCGCTGGCGTGCGGTCAGTTTTGATTCCAGAGTCATCACACTTGAAGCCACGACAACCAAGACGCTTAAGGGTAGACAGGTGATGATGACAGAGCGGCTGTATGGGGAACTGATTGCGCTCTATGAATCGTCCGCTAAAGACTCAGACGAGCGTGTTTTCAGCGTCACGAACAACGTCCGCAAGTCATTCGCGTCGGTCTGCCAAGTGGCAGGCATCAAGCACGGCGGCATAAATGGCTTGACGCTACACAGTCTGCGGCATACGGCGGCGACTCGATTAGTCCAAAGTGGCATGAATCCGCAGCTTGCCGGACGGTTACTCGGACACTCACAGCCCCAAACCACTTATCGGTATTTGAGTGCTGATATAGAGACGGCTGCGCGAGCGGTGGCGATATTAGAAGCGTTGCAGACAAAGCCAATGGAAGTGCAAGCCACAGCCGCGCCCGAATTAGTCAACTGAAGTTCACACATGATGGATAGCGGGCTGCTTTCATTCCGAGAGCAGCCCGCTATTTGTCTCAGCTTCAGAAGCCGCCAACGGCGTACCGTGATGTTGCCACCTTTCCAACTGCCGAGCGCGTATGCGGGCTAAAGGTGGACTATAAGGGGGAAAGATAATCCGCCTTAATAACAACATGACACATGAGCCGAAGGCGAATGTGTCTAGGACAAGCGGCGAAGCCGCGCGGCTATGAGTGCCCGACGCTGGATGATTCAAGCTCGCCGGAGATGGCAGGTCAGGATAGGCAGGCGGAGTCAGCTTCGCAGAAGCTAGAGTTCTGCTTAAACATACACTCATAGCCGCGCTCACTTACGCTCGCTTGTCCTAGCCATGTCAAAAAGCGACATGGCATATGTTTTCCGTTTGCTTTACTGAAGGCTAAAGGCGATAGAGCGTTAGAAGGAAGCTGTTAGTTGCTCCACAACAAGGGCAACTCGCAAGCTCGTTGTAAGGACTATTTATACCACGGTTTTTCCGCTTTCCAGATGTTATATTTTCATGTTGACCGTAAGATATTCATACACAAAGGGCTATTGTCACGCTGGTAGTGGCCCCGTTACATTGGGGATTGGTCACGGGGCAGCGCTGCGATAGCCCAAGACCTCGGCCACCGTCCAGACGTGATCGGTGATTCCGTGCCGCATCGCCGGCGTCTCACCCCGCAGCCCGCGGTGCCTGCGGCAGAAGTTATAGAAGGTCTTATCCACCTCGCACTGGTCATCCATGTACTCGACCAACTTGGCGAAGGCGTAGGTCTTTCTCACCAGGTAGCGATTGCGTGAGCGGGCCGTCCCGTTCTGCCGCTCCAAGAGTGAAGTCGAGACGAAGGCGAGGTCCGTCGCGGGCGACCCCAGCACCAGCTTCTTCTCGACCTTCGTTACGCGCTTGCCTTCTCTCGTCTTCTCGACCTGCCCGTAGACGAGCGTCGGGTCGGGGATGACTTGAGGCTTCGGCGGCCGCCCCGGCTTGCCCTTCTTGACCAGCCCCCACCGCAGCGGGTAGGCCGTCAAGGCTCTCACCTGCTCGCGCAAGGGCTTGGTGTAAGCGTCATAGCCGTCGCTGCTGATGCGCGGCAGGCATCCCGGGGCGAGGCGGTCGAAGCTCCGATTTACCAGCAGTTCGGCCGCCTCGGGCGTGCGCGCAGCAACGAACTGCTCGACTAAGAGCCGGCTCTCCCGCGCCATCGCCTTGTGCCACCACGCCTCGCCGCGTCGCGAGTTGTCGGCGAAGGGGGCTTTCTTCGACCCGGCGAACGACCACTGCTCGTCCAACTCCAGGTCGGTGACTCTCAGGTCGGTGACGAACTCTGCATCCACGGCGCGGGCGCGAGGGGCGGCGCGTCGGCGCCAGCGGCGCAACGTCTCCCGGCGGTGGCGGCGCGTCTGGGCGGTCGAGGTCTGCGTGTCGCCTCGCAGCATGGCGTCAAGGGAGCGGGCAACCTCCGCCTCGGGAGTCTTGAGGTTGAAGAAGGCCGTGCCTCGTCGCTCCGACAGGCCCTTGCCGCACCTACGGCAGCGCCACAGTGTGCGCGGCCCGTCGCGCGTACGATAGCTGCTGTGATAGAAGAGGTCGCGCGACAGCCCTCCGCAATGGGGGCAGCGCAGGGAAGGCGGAGGATGACGGGTCTTGTGTCGAGCCATGACAGCCGACACTTTCCGCACTTTGCCTTCCTTTTTTCAATCCCCAATGTAAGAGGGCCACTACCGTCACGCTGTACCAAAAATAACGCTTGACAGGTTTGCACAAGTCTTGTGCAAAACCATAAACCGTTTCCCTGCAATGCTTTAAGCGATAAAAACGATGGTGACACCCCGCGTCCCCGAACCCCAACCCCCTATATGCCGCTGTTACTCAGAACATGGGCAATCTCATATTGGTATGGGGCGTTAAACGGGGGTTGAACACTTTGTGGGTAGGCGTTTTCTTCGATTCTACGGGGTGCTTTATTGGATAATCGCGCTAATGGTCGCCGCTCGCGGGGATAAGTATAGGGTGAGCCGGAAACAAATTTACTAAAACGTAGCACAGCCCTAAATCACTCCCCGGCATCACTTCGGTATCGTTCCGCAGGTGGTTGGCGTCAGGCGGAAGCGACTTTCTTTCGAGATGCCGAACTGCCATCGCCCTTTGACCTTCCTTACAGTGGTTGATGTTGTCCCGCTAGGCGTCGCCATTGTTCTTTCGCTCCACGCGCCCCACTTCCCATTATTGTAATTGCGGCTCGCGCTGGCGGATATGAACGTCTTACCGCTGAACTCTACACCGTTCAGCTTGTCGGCTTGGGTTATTTCCCCTTTGGCTTCGGTCACGATAATTTCAGGCTCTTTTATCTGGACTATCCGCCGCTGCGACGGCGCATCTTCCCCCGCGAAGGTCAGCACGCCGAAGTATGAATCACCGCACTTAACTAGCGCCGAGTCCCAAAATTTCTGGCTCTGCTCTCTGGCTTCGATATAAAGCGGGTCGCCATCATCACGGGGCGCGTCCGATGGGGCGTAGGAAAGGCGGAGCACAACAGCCCCGCCGCCGACCAGCATCAACAAGAGAGCAGCCGCCACAATCCAGCCGCGTTTCTTCGGGCGTGACGTGCTTCCGGGCGTCATGGCGTCAAGATTATGTGTAGTCATCTTCGGCTGCTCTTTGCTATCGTATCGGTTGAAAGATTGATAGAGCCTTGCGGCTGAATATGGTCGGGACGGTCACGCATCGGAGAAGGTGTTGACCGTTGCGAAGCCAACAGGATTAAGGCTTCGGGCGGCAGTAGAACATAATGCAAGACTAGAATCAAATGGCTACACCGGGCAAAGAGTAAGACCGCGCAAAGTCTCATCAGGGGGTGAATCCTGATGGGGAGCGCAACACGCCCGAAGCCTGCTAGACTTGCCGAGAAGTTAGCCGCAATCAGAACAGCGTTAGAACTGTCCCAGAGCGAGATGCTGCGACGGCTGGAACTAAGCGAAGAACTTTTTAGGAGTAGTATATCGGCTTATGAGCGCGGGACGCGCGAGCCGCCATACCCTGTTCTACTAAAGTATGCAAAAGTGGTGGGTGTTTGCTCAGATGTTTTGATTGATGATGAGATGGAGTTACCCGCAAAGCTGCCGAGCGTGCTAAAGCATAATAAGGTTAGCCGCTAACACGCGGTAAGTTCTGACCTTTAAGGTAAGTGTGAGCATCATTGATGAATATGGAGAGCAAGTCACCCTGCCCCATGCCTTTGTTTTTATGCCCCATGTCGGTGCGGATAGCATATAAGATTCTCTCAATCACTATTAAATTCATCACTGGCGGATAATCTGTCCCTTCGTGTAACTGCTTGAAGTTAGACCATTCCTTTATAACGCTGTCCGCACCCCACACTATCAATCTCCGGTTGAAGTCAACAATGAACTGAAGCATCTCTTCTTCTGAAACTTCCTTACCGGTTTTGGTGGACATAAGAATCTTGAATAAAAATGACGAGAACTCTTCATAAATCGGGGCTTTCTGTTTGCGAAGTTCTTGCTCAATATCTCGCCTATGTTCCGCTTGCTTAGATTTGAGTACGGCGAAGATAGATGCAGAAGCGGTGAGAATGCCTACGATAACAGTTGCGGCAACTTGTGATGACAGCGAAGCAAATGCTTTCCAGATAAACCATGCGGTGAAGCCGATAATTGCAAAACCAATGATAAGGGAAACGAATGCAAGAGCGCGCTGTTTCCACTTGCTCTGATTTGATGTGGTGCTCGTCATTATTTCTCCTTGCGCGGTCTGCCAGCTTCCCCCTGTTCATAGTTTACTATCTCGCTCCGATAAACCAGAGAACGTCCGCCTACTTCAACAGAGCGTACTCGCCCACGCCTAACCAAATCCTGTATAGCTGCACGGGTGACACCGCGCAATCTTGCAGCTTCCGCCTGACTAATTAAGTCGCTCATCTCGTTTGCGTCCTTTCTAACGTTTTTCTTCATTACAAAATATGAAATCCCTTGACAAGTGATAGGAAATATCTATAATAATCCTATCACTTCGATAGTGAAATTTCAAGCCTGAAGGTGAGTCAGTCAGATGGTGCAGTTAATTAGCGCAGAGCAACTAAGCGCAGCGACAAAGCGGGCGCAGGCTTCTAAGCTATTCGTGCAGCCGACTAGCCTTGAGCGTCAATATCGCTTCACAAATCGCGCGAACGGTAGCACATACACCGTTGATTTCTTCGTCAGGAATGGTAAGCGTTTCGGACATTGCACCTGCAAGGGCGGGGCGGCTGGCTACGCTTGCAAGCATCTAGCGGCTGCTGCCGGACTTCATGTTATGCGGGCGGCGGCGAAGCCTGGCAAAGTGGCATAAAGCAATCGAGCCGCTACCTTGCGGCGACGGCTCTAAACATCAATCCTGATGCGTTGACTAACAATAAGCTGAACGTGTTATTTGAAAGTGTTGTTGTGGCTGAGAAATGCTGAATTTGGGCGGGAAGTCTGTGGGTGAAGTTGCATTGCGAACGCGGCGCTCTGCCAAACTGAGCTACTGCCCCACGCGAGGGTAGATATTAGGGATGAGTCTTGGGGCTGTCAAGTGACAGAACAGCGCCCCCCTCTGTTAAGAGAAGGGCGCTGCTGCTGTGGACGATGCTCTGACGCCGAGGCGCCAGGGCCTCTCAAGAAGCCGGCCCGGGCAGATGAGTCCAGGCCGGCGTTCTAACTCGTGTCAGGCCGCCGTTAGACGACGGGGCGGCGTCCGGTCAGCAGGTTGATGACGAAGACCACGAGCGCGATGACGAGCAGCAGGTGGATCAGGCCACCGCCGACGCCGCCGATAAGACCCAACAGCCAGAGAACCAGAAGAATCACAAGAATTGTCCAAAGCATGTTCGCTACCCTCCTCAGTTACTCACCTACAAAATTTTTGAACTCCCAAGCACCTGCCAGAGTTAATAACAACGACCGTGCCAGAGGCTCAGGGCGTGACCGCGCTGATGTGTAACTCTTACTATTTCAACGTTTCTACGTTCCGCAGGCTCGACCGTTATAAGAACGTGCGGCGCGTAGCCGCTGGAGAGCGCATCAAAACGCGTCTCTCTTTCAGTTACACAGCGGATTGAAAAGAGACGGTCTATTCTGGCAGATTGATGGCGATGTGCGGGCGTCGAGCAGAACGAAAAGGCTAATCGACGCCTCTTAGTATTTAAGAGGAGAGGCGCGCGGACTTTTGTTTGACACGCACCGGCCGGCGGGTGCTTTAATAACGTGGCGCGGACGCCCCACACGTCTTCCCGGGGCGCGCGCTTCTCGGTTCGAGACGCGCGGGCGTTACCGCGAACCCCGCGCGCGAGGAGTCGAATGGCAAGGGTCACCCCGCTCTACGGAGCACTCTTCCTCATACTCTTTGTCCTACAGACCGTCACACACGCACGGCAGGCGCCGCGCGTGGAGGCCCCTGCCGTCGCCGCAGCCCCGCCGGTCGCCGCCGCGGGCGCCGAGGCGGAGCGACGCAGAGAGTCTTTCGACATCGTCTGGCGGACGGTCAAGGAGAACCACTTCGACCCGAAGTTCGGCGGCGTGGACTGGGATGCCGTGCGCGAGGAGTTCGCTCCGCGCGCGGCCTCGGCGCGCACCGACCGCGAGCTGCACACGCTCTTGCAGCAGATGCTCAACCGGCTCGGCCGCTCTCACTTCAACATCATCCCGCCCGAGGCCATCCCCTCGACCGGCGAGGAGGATGACCTCAGGGACGGCGTAGGCGTAGATGAGACTCCCGGTGCCGAAGAGCCGCGCCGCAAGGGGAGCCTGCGCGCGGCCGAGCAGTTGACCTACGGCATCGGCATCGACCTGCGCGTGGTGGGCGGAGCCGCCCTCGTCACGCGCGTCGAGCCGGGCTCGACGGCCGCGCGCGCGGGCCTGCGCCCGGGGCACGTCCTGCGCAGCATCGACGGCCAGCCCCTCTCCGAAATCCTGCGCACGCTCCGGCTCGTGGCCGTCTACGAGCCCTCGGCGCGCAACCAGATTCCGGCCGAGATCATCGTCGGCTACGTCAACGGCCCGCCGGGCACGAGTGTCGCGCTGACCTTCTTCGACGGGCGCAACCGCGTGCGCCGCGCGGTCGTCGCGCGCGAACGTCTCAAGGGAGAGTTGGTGCCGCTCTTCCGTGCGCTCCCGGCGCAGTTCGTCGAGTTCGAGTCGGCGCGCCTGCGCGGCGGCGTCGGCTACGTGCGCTTCAATCTGTTCGCCGCGCCGGTGCTCGACAAGTTCTGCGCGGCGCTGCGCACGTTGAAGGATGCACCCGGGATTGTCCTCGACCTGCGCGGCAACCGAGGGGGTCTGCTCGGGCTCGTCTACGGGCTGGGTGGACTGGTTGAGACGCGCCCCGTCTCGTTCGGCGTGATGCGCACGCGCACCGGCTGGCACGACCTCGGCATCGTGCCGCAGAAGAACGGCTACCGCGGGCGTCTCGTCGTGCTTATCGACGCCGAGACGCAGTCGGCGGCCGAAATCTTCGCGGGCGGCGTGCAGGCGTCAGGACGCGCCGTCGTCATCGGCCAGCGCAGCGCCGGGGCAACCCTGCCCTCCGCGGCGAAGGAGTTGCCGACGGGCGCTATCCTGCAATACGCCTTCGCGGACTTCGTCGGCGGCGACGGTCGCATGATCGAGGGCGTCGGCATCGAGCCGAACCTTCCGGTCAAGCTCACGCGTCGCCGTCTGCTCGCGGGACGAGACCCGCAGCTCGAAGCGGCGCTCAACGCCATCGAGACGAAGAGTGTTGCGCCCTCAGTCATCGGCGTGGTCGCGCCGCCGCCGGCACCGGTCGTCGGCGGAGACGCGGAAGGCGCGGAGAGTAACAAGCCTCAGACGGCCGAATCGTTGAAGGAGGCGGGCGAGGCGTCTGGAGTCGCGCCGGAGGTCGAGCCGATCCTTGAGCGTTACGCGGAGGCGACGGGGCTCCGGCGCGCGGACGGCGCGCGGCTCTCGACGCGCGTGTCAAAGGGGAGAATCGAGGGCGCGTACGCAGGGATGAAGGTGAGCGGGACGGTCGAGATTCTGGAGAAGGCGCCGGACAAGTTCGTCGCGCTCGTCAACGTTGACGGCCTCGGCGTCATACGCCGCGGGTTCACGGGTGAGTACGGCTACATGCAGATACCTCTGTTCGGCTTCCGAAGGGTTGAAGGGGCGGAACTGTCCGAGCTGAAACTGGAGGCGCGCTGGGCGTGGGCGGACGACCTGCGGCGGCTCTACTCTTCGATGAAGCTGAAGGGCAGGGAGGAGGTCGGCGGCACGGAGGCACACGTCGTCGAGGCGACTACGCCCTCGGGCGCGCGCGCGATGCTCTACTTCGACGCGCGGACGGGGCTGCTCGTGCGGCGCGACCGAACCTACTTTGAAGACTTCCGCGAGGTGGACGGCCGCCTGCTTCCGTTCAGAGTCCGCGACGACTTCTCCGTCATCACCTACGGCGAGGTCAGACACAACGCCGCGGTCGAGGACGCGCGCTTCGTGGAGGAGAAGGACTGCTTCACACGTTGAGGGGAGTAGGCAGATGGCAGCAGGCAGTTAGCGGGAAGCGGCAGCAGTCAAAGCAATTGGGGGCGACGAGATTAAACACTCGTCGCCCCCGATTCTTTCAGGCCGGTTAGTTAAGACTCTTGCCTTAACTGCCTGCTGCCATCTGCCTACTGCCTTCTGTCTTACGGCAGCGCCTCGATGTTGATGAAGAACTTGAACGTGCCGGTCTGCTGGATGCCCAGCAGGAAGCGCGTGTCGAGGCTGGCGCCGTTGGCGAGCGGCGTTGCGAGCGTGACCGTGCCCGAGGAGAGACTGCCGTTGAAGCCGCTGCCGTTGGGCTGGGTCGGCGGTTCCTCCAGCGTCGTCCCCTGCACGGTAACGTTGCTCGTCCCCGAGTTGCACGGCGCGCGGTCTACCGTGACGACGACGGCCGTCGAGGTGCGCGGGCGCAGATCGGCGATGCCCGAAGGCGCCGGGAAGGTCGTGATGTCGATGATGCGCCAGCGCAGGCGCGTGACGTTCCCGCCCGTGTTGTTCGTCACCGTGCGGCGGATGTCGAGCGTGCCGAAGGTCGAGTTATTCGCCGGGTCGCTCGTAAAGTCGCGCACGCGGTTCGGCGGCGAGTTGACGGATATACACGGGTCGAGCGGATCGACGGCGAACGAGGCGTTACGCTGGATGGGGCTCGAAAGGTTCTCCGGCCCCGGCGCGCCGAGCCGCTGTCCGGCGCCGGCCGACGTGCCGTTGGTGTCAACGAAGATAAAGTCCGCGGCGTTGTTGTTCGTGTCCTTCGGCGTCGAGATCGGGCAGGCGCCGAGCGTCGTGATCGAGCCCGACTTGCCGCAATTGTCGCGGTAGAAGGAGTAGTTAATCGAGAAGGGCGTCAGCGCCGGATAGCCCGTGCCCTCCTTGTAAAGTGTGTTCGCCTCGCTCGTCGAACCGACCGCGTCGAGGCGGTTGGCCAGTGTAAAGTTGGCCGCTACCGACGTGTTGAAGATGGCGATGCCCGCATTGTCGGGAATGTCGGTCGTGTAGGTCGCGTCGCCCGTGGCGGTCGTGCCGTTGCCGGCCGGGTACGAGGCGAGCGAGTAGCCGACGGAGTTGACGCAGAGGTAGTGGCCGCGGTTCGGGATGACCGTCCCGTTCGGGACAACGCAGCGGGCCACGCCGTTCGAGGCTGCGACCGCATAGCCGGTGCCGCCGCCCGCGACCGTGTGGTCGGCGCCCGAGTTGTTGTAAAGCTCGATGAACTCGTCGTTCGCTCCGTTCGGCCCGCGCACGCGGAACTCGCTGATGATGAGCTGCGCCGAGGTCTCCGCCGCGCTGACGAAGACGAAGACCGCGAACACCGCGGCGTAGAAGAGAAGAGAAGGTCGTCGAAGGGAGTTGCACATATCTTTAGAGCTCTCCTGTCATGGTCTGTGTAGGGCCGTCAACGTTGTCGGCCGGACTGCCCGTCGAAAGGCCGCGCCGATCCACAGGCCGGCGTGGCGCCCCGCGCGCGAGTGATTACGGCTTAACATTTCAAAAGCGCCTCGGACGTATCCCGGCTGTTCCCGGGGGCGTTCGGGGCGCTCGCGAGGGGCAAAAAAGGGTAGAGCTTAAACTGCGGTGAGAAGGCTTCGACCCGAAAGCTAACACGAGTTCCTTCATACGGTCAACGACATTCTCCCCGCGCACGCGCAGCCGCCGCGTCGAGGGCCCCGGCCAGACGTTCCGCGTGCTGGCCGCCGCCCTGCGCGAGGTCGGGGCGACCGCCGCCGCGCCCCCCGAGCGTCTGGCAAGCCTCGCGCATCAGCGCGTTCATGTCGCCCGGCGCGTCCGCGGAGCGCGCGAAGACGAGTCGCGCCGCGCCGCCCTCGACCGAGCCGAGTAGCGCCACAGCGCGCGCGTGTGCGGCGAGCGCCGATGCCAGCCGCCGCAGGCTCTCCGCGTCAAGTCCCTCGAAGGCGCGTGCGATGATGACCGGCGTGTCAGTCCCGTCCGAAGAAGCGACGGCCTCTTCGTACAGCTCGCGCGCCTCGGCCCGCGCGGCCGTCTCTTCGGCGGCGCGCAGACGACGCTGCAACTGCCTGTTCTCTTCCTGAAGACGGGCGGCGGCCTCCGTCCCCTCGTCGCGCCCGACGCTGAAGAGCGCGGCGGTGGCGCGCGCTGTGCGGTTGGCGCGCGCGTAGTCTCCGAGTGCGCGCGCTCCCGCGGCGAAGGTCACGCGCACGAACCCCTTCGTGCGCTCCCACTGCCGCGCGACGATGCAGCCGACCTCGCCGGTCGAGGCCGCGTGCGTCCCGCCGCACGGGCTGAAGTCAAAGCCCTCGATCTCGATGACGCGCAGCTCGCCCTCGCGCGCCGAGTCCTTCCGGAGCGGCATCCGCCCCGCCTCCTCGGGCGTGACGAGGTGTACGCGCACGGCTCGGTCGTTCCAGATGATCTCGTTGGCGCGTTGGACAGCGCGCTCGACGCGCTCGTCCGAAGGGTCTTCCAGCTCCACGTCGATTTCGCACATGTCATCCGTCATGCGGAAGCTGCGCGTCTGCGCGCCGTAGAGATCGACGAACGACTGCGAGAGGATGTGTTGTCCCGTGTGCTGCTGTATGTGGTCGAGCCGGCGGGGCCAGTCCACGCAGCCCTTGACGAGCGCGCCCTCGGCGGGCAACTCGCCCTCGCAGACGTGCAGGACGCGGCCGTCCTCTTCGTCCAGGCACTCGACGACGCGCGCGGCGCCGAGCGTGCCCGTGTCGTACGGCTGCCCGCCGCCGGTCGGGTAGAAGGCCGTCCGGTCGAGCGCGACGGCCGCGCGCCCGTCCGCGGTCGTCGAGACCGCGACAACGCGCGCCTCGAACTCGACGAGGTGCGCGTCTGAGTAGTAGAGCCTCTGGGTCATGAGTGAGAGTTGATAGCCGACCTCGCGCGCCGCGTCAAGCGACTCTTTTGACAGGCGCGGCGGCGGGCGCCGATAATCGCGGCGCGGTCTCCCGTAATGCGGCGCGGTCTCCCGTAATAACGCACTCAATTTCCAACGACGGGGTTATATGACGATGATACGCTCGGCCCGCGCACACGTCGCGCGCGCACTCTGTCTACTTATGCTCGCGGCGCTCGCCGCGGCGCCGTCGCGCGCGCAGGACACGTCCGCGCCCTCCTACAAGATCACCTATACCATCTCGATGGCCGACCCGGCGTCGCACCTCTTCTACGTGCGGGTGGACGTGGCGGGGCTGGCGGGCGCGGGGCACGTGGATTTCCAGATGCCGCGCTGGTCGCCGGGGCGCTACGCCGTCTTCGACTTCGCGAAGAACGTGCAGGAGGCGCGCGCGTCCGGGCGGTGCAACGACGGCGAGCGCTGCGGGACGAAGGGCTACCCCGTCGAGCGGCTCGACACGCAGACTTGGCGCGTGGGGGTGCTGGCGGGGGACGAGATTCAGTTCACCTATCAAGTCTTCGCCGACGACCTCTCGGGCACCTTCTCGCAGCTCGACGCGCGCCACGCGAACTTCAACGGCCATTCGGTCTTCGCCTACGTCGTCGGCCACAAGCAAGACCCCGTGACCCTGAAGGTCAACGCGCCGGGGGGCTGGAAGGTCATCAACGGTCAGTCGAAGAGCATCGACCAGTACGAGTTTCGCTTCGCCAACTACGACCTGCTCGCCGACACGCCGACCGAGGTCGCGCCCGACTTCAACGTCGAGAGCTTCGAGGTCGGGGGCAGGCCTTACCGCGTCGTCGTCCACTCCTTCGGCGACGAGGGCGGCAAGCGCGGCGAGCTTGCCAAACGGGTCGAGCGCGTCGTGCGCGCCGAGGTCGCCATGATGCCCGCGCCCGACTATGAGCAGTACACCTTCCTCTTCCACTTCGACCCGACGGCGCGGCGCGGCGACGGCATGGAGCATTTGAACTCGACGCAGATTATTGAGACCGCCGCGCTCGGCAGCGGTCGTACTCTGGACGAGGCGGTCGGCACCGCCGCGCACGAGTTCTTTCACGTCTGGAACGTGAAGAGGTTAAGACCGGCGGGGCTGGGGCCGTGGGACTTCACGCGGCCCGTGGTCACGCGCGGGCTCTGGATCGCCGAGGGGTTCACGAACTATTACGGCAAGCTCTCGCAGCGGCGCGCGGGGCTGTGGGACGACGAGCAACTCTTCGGCGCCTACTCGGCCGCCATCGGCGGCATCGAGAGCCTGCCGGGCGTCCGCCTGACGAGCGCGGTGGAGTCGAGCCTGCTTGCGCCCTTCATCGACCGCGCGACGCACGACCAGAAGACGAATGTCGCCAACACTCTCGTCAGCTACTACCCGAAGGGCGAGACCGTGGCCGTCACGCTCGACCTCCTCATCCGCGGGCGCTCGAAGGGGCGTGCCTCGCTCGACGACGTGATGCGCCGGGCCTACGAGGAGTTCTATTTGAAGAGCGCCAGCGACAGCTACTACCTCAAGGGGCGCGCCTACACAATCGAAGAGTTCGAGCGCCTCGCCTCCGAGACGACCAAACTCGACCTTTCAGACTTCTTCAGTCGCTACGTCCACGACACCCAGCCGCTCCCCTACGAAGAGGCGCTCGCCCACGTCGGCCTCCGCCTCACGCGCAACACTCCAACTGTCACCGACCCTCCGCGCACCTCCTACCGCATTGAGAAGGATGACAAGGCCACGCCCGAAGCCCGAGCGCTGCGCGAGGCGTGGCTGAAAGGGAAGTAGGCAGTAGGCAGATGGCAGTAGGCAGTTGAGGCAAGGAGCGCCTTAACGAACCGGGCTCGAAGAAGTGGGGGCGGCGAGATTACAACTCGCCGCCTCCGTTTCTTCGATTGCTGCCTCTTCATACTAACTGCCTACTGCCTACTGCTCTCGGAACCTTTTCCTTCCTGTCGCGTCTAACCTCGCGGCACCGGGAGAATGAAAGAGGTCTCCGGTAAATGTACAGAACAATCAAACGTCTCTTCGCGGCTGCGGCCTTTCTGACGCTCTGCTCAATCACGAGTCTTTACGTCGGCTCGCGCGCGGCCGAGGCCGCGCCGGCACATGCCGCTAACCCGCTCGCCGCGCAGTTCGGCGCCGACCCGGGCGACGGCTGGATGCTCGCGGGCGGCTTCCTCATGCTCGTCGCGGTGGCCTTCGCCTCCGCGGGGCTGATGCTCTGGATGCGTGAGCGAGAAGGGGGACGGTAGGAATGATGAATGATGAATGCGGAATGATGAATTAAAGGCCGTAGTTAATTTATCATTCCGCATTCATCATTCATTGTTCAGGGGACGATAAGCTCCAAGCCTTCCTTGACGACCTCGAAGGTCATCGGCAACTCGCCGATCAGCTCGCCGTCGGCCTGCACGGCCACGTCGCCCACGCAACGCAGCCGCGAGGCGCGGCGGAAGGTGAGGCCGCGCGTGCCTTCCTCGGGCGCGCCCCCGCGCATCGCGTGCGAGAGCAGCCGCAGGTAGCGCAGGCGGCTGTGCGTGTCGATGACGCAGACCTCGAACTCTTCGTCTTCGAGCCGCGCGCGCGGCGTGATCGCCAGGCCGCCGCCGTACCACGGCGCCTTGCCGACGGCCGCGTAGGTCGCCGTCAAACTCTCACCGTTAACTTCGACCGTGAACTCCTTCGGAACCCAGTGCGCGAGGTGCGCGAGCCCCGCGTACCAGAAGGCCGCTTCGCCCACGCGCCGCTTCAGGCGCGGGCTGACGCTCTGCACGACCGACGCGTCGAGCCCCACGCCCGCCATCATGAAGAAGTAGCGCCGCTCGCCCGTCCGCTCGCTCGTCGCTGCGCCGAGCGTGATGCGGCGCGAACTCCCTTCGACTAATATCCGCGCCGCCGCCTCCGCCTCCCGCGGCAGGTTCAACTGGCGCGCCAGCACGTTCGCCGTCCCGGCCGGCCACACCAACAGCCGCGCGCCCGCACCGACGAGCCCCTGTATCGCTTCGTGCACCGTCCCGTCGCCGCCACGCGCGATGACATCGGTCGCGCCGGCGGCAGCGGCCTCGGCCGCGATGCACGCGGCATCGTTCGGCCCTGCCGTTGCCCTCGCTTCGACCTCGACGCCCCGCGCGCGCGCGGCGGCGCGGAACGTCTCGACCGGCACCGACGGGTCCACGTTGCGCCCCGCGTTCGGGTTGTAGATCAGTACCGCCTTGCGTTCGCTCATCGAGTCCGAATGTAAACGGCCGGCGCCGACCTCATCTTGCGTTCGCGGCCAGCCGGTTGTGCCGCGCGGCGGCCCACTTCGCCAAACCGATTGTTGTGTAGACGGCCGCCGCCAGGCAGGCGCAGGCGAGCACCACCAACAACATCAGAGCGATGATAAAGATGATGATGGCTTCGGGACCCAGGCATATCGCGAAAAACATCAAAGGCACCTCCCGAGCTTAACGCTTCAGCGTTGATCTTAAAGTCAGAACCCGCCCGACGTTTCTGCAAGCCCGGTGCCGCCGCCATACTTTAACTTTTACCGCCGAAAGCTTACACCCGCCCGCGCGCGACGCAAGCTCGCCCGGACATGTGTCGGGCGTTCATTGCCCCCTTCGCTGTCACAAAAATATAGGGGCGTGGACGAGCCGCGCCCCTACGGTTTTGAACTTAAGCTGAACCTATTCGAGCCGGTAGTTCGGCGCCTCCTTCGTGATAATCACGTCGTGGACGTGCGACTCTTTGAGGCCGGCGGGGCTGATGCGGATGAAGCGGGTCTCCTCCTGAAACTCCTTGATGGTGCGGCAGCCGGTGTAACCCATGCCGGCGCGCAGGCCGCCGACCAGTTGCGTCACCATGTCGGCGAGCGTGCCCTTGTAGGGGACTCGCCCCTCGATGCCTTCGGGGACGAGCTTCGACTCCATCTCGGTCGTCTCCTGCGCGTAGCGATCCTTCGAGCCCTCGCGCATCGCACCGATACTTCCCATGCCGCGGTACGCCTTGAACGAGCGACCCTGGAAGAGAATCAGCTCGCCCGGCGACTCCTCCGTCCCCGCGAAGAGCGACCCGATCATCACCACGTCCGCGCCCGACGCAATCGCCTTCGCCACGTCGCCCGAGAACTTCACGCCGCCGTCGGCGATGACGGGGACGCCCGAGCCGCGCGCCGCCTCGACGCAGTTGTTGATGGCCGTGATCTGCGGCACGCCCGCGCCCGTCACGACGCGCGTCGTGCAGATGGAGCCGGGGCCGATGCCGCACTTGACGGCGTCGGCGCCCGCGCCGATAAGCTCGCGCGTGCCTTCGGCCGTGGCGACGTTGCCGGCGATGAGCTGCGTGTCCGGGTGGCGGCGCTTGATCTCGCGCACGGCCTCGATGACGCGCGACGAGTGTCCGTGCGCGGTGTCGATGACAAGGCAGTCCACGCGAGCTTTAACTAACTCGTCCGCACGCTCGCGGAAGTCGCCGGTGGCGCCGATGGCGGCGGCCACGCGCAGGCGCCCGAGGTCATCCTTCGCGGCCGAAGGGTAGCGGATGGCCTTCTGGATGTCCTTGACGGTGATGAGTCCCTTGAGGTGCTTGTCGCCGTCAACGACGAGGAGCTTCTCGATGCGGTGCTTCTGCAAGACCCCCTTGGCCTCGTCGAGCGTGGTGCCGACGGGGACGGTGACGAGCGGCTGCGGCGTCATCACTTCGCTGACGGGGATGTCGAAGCGCGTCTCGAAGCGCAGGTCGCGGTTGGTGATGATGCCGACGAGGTGGCCGCCCTCGTCCACAACGGGGACGCCCGAGATTTTGTAGCGCTGCATGACGGCCAGCGCCTCGCGCACGGGGCGGTCGGGGCGGATGGTGACGGGGTCTACGATCATTCCCGACTCGCTGCGCTTGACCCTATCGACCTCTTCCGCTTGACGTTCGATGGGGAAATTCTTGTGGATGACGCCGATGCCGCCCTGCTGCGCAATCGCGATGGCGAGGCGGCTCTCGGTCACGGTGTCCATCGCGGCCGAACAGAGCGGGATGCGGAGGCGGATGCCGCGCGTGAACTGCGTCGCGGTGTTGGTCTCGGCGGGCAGAACCTCGGAGCGCGCGGGCACGAGCAGCACGTCGTCGAAGGTCGAGCCCCTCTTGCAGGTCGTTTGTTATCATCTTTAAAACTCCGGTGCCTGATTATAAAGTTCGAGGCCCACACCCCGAAACTCTCCCGCGAGGGGGGCTTCGGGGTGTGGGCCTTTCGATTGAAGAGTCATCACTGCGCGAACTGCGTGTAGTTATCCTTGCTGATCGTCCACGTCGTGGTGTCGCTCGGCGTCTTCAAGACCCGGCCGTTGACCGTGACCTGAAGGGCGTCGGCCGAGACCCGGTCGAAGTGCAGGTTGAGCGGCGCCGTCGGCTCGAACTCCTCGGGCGCGTCGGGCTTCAGGAACCGCCCGCGCCTCTTCTTCTCGCCCTCCTGCCAGGAGGTGAGCCAGAAGGAGCGCGCGGACTTGAGCTGAACCTTGAAACCATCCGCCGCCGGAGGCGGGGTCGGCGTGGCGGCCGGCGCGGGCGTGCCGGCGACGGTCGCCGCCGCGGGCGTCGGGGTCGCGGCGGCGCCGGCCGTCTGCCCCTTCTTGTTGTTCCAGAAGCTGGAGGCCGCCGTAAACGATGAGGATCAGGAGGCCGACGACGATGGCGCTCAGCCCGTAGGTCATCAGGGGCGAGCGCGCCGATTCGCCCATGTAGATGCGCGAGCGTTGCGGCGTGGTGGCGGGCTCTTCCTCCTGGAAACCCCGCTCGCGCGACGTGTGCTCGTAGAGTTCGAGCGCGCGCGCTTCGGGGAAGCCGACGTGGCGCGCGTAGGACTTGATGAAGGACTTGTTGAAGATGCCGCCCGGAAGGGCGTTGTAGTCGTCGGCCTCGATGGCTTCGAGGTGGCGCATGGTGATGCGCGTCTGCTCGGCGACTTCGCGCAGGTTGACGCCGCGCTCAAGGCGCGCGCGACGCAACTGTTCGCCGAGGGAGCCTTCGGCGCCCCCACCCGCTCGGCCGCCTTCGGGTGCCTGTTCTGAGGTCTTGGATGTCACTGGTTGAGCGCGCCTACGGGAGAGTCCCGGCCGGTGCCCCTTCGAGGGCGGCGGCGCCTGCGTCTGCCGCAGTACACTGTGTGCGCCGGGCCTTCGGGCACAATATAATGTGCGTCTCGGAGTGGTGTCAAACTTCTCGCGTAGACGAAGTTAGCGCGCGTCTTGAACTTTGCGGCGCGCGGTGCTACGGTTGCGCTACACCCGGGCTTAAAGTTCAGACAACCACAGAAGCGAGGACAGAAGAGAATGCCTCTGGAAGCACTCGGAATGGTCGAGACCAAGGGCTTCGTGGGCGCGGTCGAGGCCGCGGACGCGATGGTCAAGGCGGCCAATGTAACGCTCATCGGCAAGGAGTACATCGGCGCCGGCTACGTCACGATCTTCGTGCGCGGCGACGTGGGCGCGGTCAAGGCGGCAACCGATGCGGGCGCAGCCGCGGCCCGTCGCGTGGGCGAGCTCATCAGCGTCCATGTCATCCCGCGCCCGCACGGCGAAGTCGAGCGCGTGCTCCCGCACAACGGCCGCACCGGCTACAGCCCCGACGAGCGCGCCATCGGTGGCGGCGGCTCGGCCGGCGCCCTCGGCGAAGGCGACCAGGGCCGCTCGCTCCCGGCCGGGGCGCGCGAGAACAACAAGGAGAGAAGTAAATAGTGAATGGTAAATAGTAAATGGTGAATAGTGTTTGAACGTTGCGATGGCGGTATCACGCTCGGAGCCGGGCGATACGCTGACACCATTCACTATTTACCATTTACTATTTACCGGCTTTGGAGGGGGCCATGGCGGATAAAGATTTAGTATCCGTGCAGCAGGCGCGCGACCTCGTCGAGGCGGCGCACCGGGCGCAGGCGCAGCTCGCGCGTTTCGACCAGGCGAAGATCGACCGCATCTGCGAGGCGATGGCGCGCGCCGCCCTGCGCGACGCGGCGCGGCTCGGGGCGTTGGCGACCGAGGAGACCGGCTACGGCATCCCCGACGACAAGCGCGAGAAGAACCGCTTCGCCGCCGAGGATGTGTGGAACTACTTCAAAGGCTTGCGCACGGTCGGCGTCATCAACGAGTCGAAGGACGTACTCGAAATCGCCAGCCCGCGCGGCGTCGTCGCCGGCATCATCCCCTCGACCAACCCGACCTCGACGGCCATCTTCAAAATCCTCATCTCCGTTAAGTCCCGTAACGCCATCGTGCTCTCGCCGCACCCTTCGGCCGCGAAGTGCATCAACGAGACGGCGCGTGTCATGCGCGAGGCGGGCGTCAAAGAGGGTCTGCCGGCGGAGGCCGTCGGGTGCATGACGAGCACTTCGCTCGAAGGCACAGAGGCCCTGATGAAGCACCGCCAGACGGCCGTCATCCTCGCCACCGGCGGCATCGGGCTCGTGCGCGCGGCCTACTCTTCGGGCAAGCCCGCCTTCGGCGTCGGCCCCGGCAACGTCCCCGTCTTCGTCGAGCGAAGCGCCGACGTGCCCGTCGCCGTCCAGAACATCCTGACGGGGAAGACGTTCGACAACGGCACCATCTGCGCCTCCGAGCAGGCCGTCGTCGCCGACGCGCCCGTCGCGCGGCAGGTTCGGGAAGAGTTCGTCGCGCAGGGCGCGCACTTTCTCTCAGCAGCCGAGGCCGACCAACTCGCGAAAATCGTTACGACCGAGAAGCGCGCGCTCAACGCGGCCATCGTCGGGCGCTCCGTCGAAGTGATTGCGAAGATGGCGGGACTGAACGTCCCGCCGGGCACGCGCTGCCTCATGGCCGAAGTCGCAGGCGTCGGGCGCGAGTTCCCGCTCTCGATGGAGAAGCTCTCGCCCATCCTCGCCTTCTACGTCGAAGACGGACTTGAAAGAGGCGCGGCGCGCTGCTTCGAAATCCTGAGCTACGGCGGTATGGGCCACACCGCCGGCATCCACACGCGCTCGCGCGAGGCCGCGAAGTCGTTCGGCATCGAGATGCCCGCCTCGCGCATCATCGTCAACTCGCCGACGACGCACGGCGCCATCGGTTTTTCGACGGCGCTGCCGCCCTCGATGACTTTGGGCTGCGGCTCCTGGGGCGGCAACGTCACCTCCGACAACGTCTCGCCGTGGCACCTGATGGACATCAAGCGCGTCGCCTTCGAGACGCGCGCCGTCCCGAGTAAGCGGCCCGCGCGCGCGTCGCGGGCGGCCACGTCGGCCTCGCCGCTTCAGCCCGCGCCCGTCGGAGTCGCCGCCGCGGCGGGCGGCGCCGTCAGCCGCGACGACATCGCGAAGCTAGTCGACCGCTTTCTCTCTCAACGTCAGCCGTCGCAACCTCCCGCGCAGCCGCTCCCCGTCGCGCAGCCGCACGCATACGTGCAGCAGGGCGTAGACATCGAGCCGCAACGCGCCGCGCACTCCGGCGGCGCTGCCCCGCACCCCGAGGCCGCGCCGACCGCGCAAGCCCCGAACGGCGGCAACGGCGCCGGCACGGGCGCGGCACCGCAGGCCGCCCAGAGCGCGCCGCCCCCCGCGCCCGCGAAGCAGACGCCCTCGCCCGCCGCCTCGAACGGCAAGCGCGCCGTGGACTTCGTCTGCGAGGACGACGTGCGCCGCGCCATCCAGAAGGGCGAGAAGATTTACACCAACGCGCGCACCATCATCACGCCCGCCGCCCGCGACATGGGCGAGGCCGCGGAGGTCTTCGCGAAAGCATGAAAGGCCGTAAACCGTGAACCGTAAACCGTGACAAGAGAGACGGGGGTTTTATCTTGTCACGGTTTACGGTTCACGGTTTACGCTCCTATCACGGTTCACGGTCTTTATGTTCTTAGGCAAAGTAGTCGGCACCGTTTGGTCAACGAAGAAGACGCCCGACCTGGAGGGCGTCAAGTTTTTGATTGTGCACCCGATTGACCTCGATAAGGAGCCGACCAAGAACATCGTCGTCGTGGCCGACCGCCTGGGCGCGGGCGTGGGCGAGATCGTGTTGTGTGCGTACGGGAAGGCCGCGCGCACGGCCGTCGGGGATCAGGAGATGGCGATTGAGGCGGCGGTCGTCGGCATTGTAGACCGCGTGGACGTGCAGGAGGACATCGCGCGCTCCGAAGAACTGGTCGAGTCGGCGCGCGAGCTGAGAAGGAAGTAAGCAGTTTTCAGTTTTCAGTTTTCAGTCTGCTCTTGCTGAAAACTGAAAACTGAAAACTGAAAACTGTCTCATGGCTGACGAAGAACTCATCTACCGAATCACGCGCGCGGTCTACGGCCGCCTGGGGACGCAGGCCGACGAGCGGACGGTCGAGGCGCTGGTGATGGACGTGTACCGCGCCATCGAGCCGGCGCTCGGGCGCGGCGGCGACGGCAGCGCGGGGAAGGGCGCGGCGGAGGGGCGCGCCGACCGCCTGATCGTGTCGGTCTTCGGCACCGACCACCCGGGCATCGTCGCGGCCGTCTCGCAGATTCTGGCCGAGGCCGGTTGCAGCATCATCGACATTAACCAGACGGTCGTGCAGAGCAAGTTCGCTATGGTCATCGTCGCCGACATCTCGCGCGCCGGCGAGTCGGTCGCCGCGCTCAAAGAGCGCTTCCGCCGCGAGGGCGAACGCCTCGGCGTCCACATCTACGCGCAGCGCGAAGACCTCTTCAACGCGATGCACAGGATTTGAGGGAATGATGAACGATGAATGCGGAATGATGAGTTAAAGAGGGTTCTTAATTCATCATTCCGCATTCCGCATTCATCATTTGTTCATATGTCGCTTCCCGAAATCTCTCGCAGGTGTCTGACGTGCGGCGCGGCGGTGCGCGCGGGCTCGCGGTTCTGCCCGCAGTGCGGTAGCGCTTTGGAGGCGGAGGCCGCGCCGGGCGCGCCCGAGGAGCGCGAGGCCGAGGCGGCGCGCGCGTCGGTGCCGACGACGGGCGAGTGGTCGCCGCAGGAGCAGGTGGCCCCGCCGGCTAAAGATTGGACTCCGCCGACGAAGGAGTTCGCGGCCTTTGAGCATTCGACGGGCGCGCCCGAGCCGCAGGCGGCGGCGCCCGCGCACACGCCCGTCGTCCCCGCATCGTCGGATAGAGAGGCCGAGCCGCAGTCGCCCTTCGTGAGCGCTCCGGAGTCGCGCGAAGAGGATGCGTTGGTAGCGGCGGCGGCGGCCGAAGAGGAGGCGCGCGCGGGTGACCTCCGAGGCCGCGTGGCCCGCGTGCGCGAAGGGACGCGCGCGCGCGTCGGACGGATGCGCGAGGAGGCCATCGTCGTGCTCGAAGAGACGCCCGACGACTCGGGTCTCCGCTTCGTGCTGGCGGCTGCGGCGCTCTTCGTCGTCTTCATCGTCCTGCTCTTCCTGAGCACGACCGTCTTTCGTTAGGGCCGGAGGGGCATGGAGTACACGCAGGCGGAAATCCTTCAGACCGTGCGCATGACCGAGATGGAGCACTTGGACGTGCGCACCGTCACGCTCGGCCTCTCTCTGCGCGACTGCGTCCGCGCCACGGTCGCCGAGACGGCCGAGGCCGTCCGCGAGAAGATCGAACGCACGGCCGCGCGCCTCGTCCCGACGGTGGACGAGATCGGTGAGGAGTTGGGCCTGCGCATCGCCAACAAGCGCATCTCGATCACGCCCGCCTCGCTCGTCTACGACCGCGCGCGCCGGGGTGAGGAACTCATCCCGCTCGCGCGCGCCATCGACGAGGCCGCGAAGCGCGTCGGCGTGGACTTCATCGGCGGCTACTCCGCGCTCGTCCACAAGGGCGAGACGCACGGCACGCGCGCCTTCGTCGATTCCATCCCCGAGGCGCTGGCTTCGACCGAGCGTTTGTGCTCGTCTCTGAGTCTGGCGACGACGCGCGCCGGCATCAACATGGACGCCGTGCGCCGCACGGGCGAGATCATCAAGGAGATGGCCGAGCGCACGCGTGAGCGCGGCGGACTCGCGTGCGCCAAGTTCGTCTGCTTCGCCAACGCGGTCGAGGACAACCCCTTTATGGCGGGCGCGTTCCACGGCGTCGGCGAGCCCGAGGCCGTCATCAACGTCGGCGTCTCCGGCCCCGGCGTCGTCAACCACGCCGTCCGCCACGCGCCAAAGGACGCGCCGCTTGACGAGATGGCCGAGCTGATTAAGAAGCTCTCCTTCAAGCTCGCGCGAGCGGGCGAGCTGGTCGGGCGCGAGGCCGCGCGGCGTCTGGGCTTGCGCTTCGGCATCATCGACTTGAGTCTCGCGCCGACGCCGACGCCGGGCGATTCGGTCGGGGAGATTCTCGAAGCTCTCGGGTTCGAGCACGTGGGCGCGCCGGGGACTACGGCCGCGCTGGCGCTCCTGACCGACGCGGTGAAGAAGGGCGGCGCGATGGCTTCGAGCGCGGTCGGCGGGATGAGCGGCGCCTTCATCCCCGTCTCGGAGGACAGGGCGATGATCGAGGCGGCGCAGAAGGGGGCGCTGACTTTAGAGAAGCTCGAAGCGATGACGAGCGTCTGCTCGGTCGGGCTCGACATGGTGGCCGTGCCCGGCGACACCTCGGCCGAGACCATCGCCGCTATCATCGCCGACGAGATGGCCATCGGCGTGATGAACAACAAGACGACGGCCGTCCGCATCATCCCCGCGCCGGGCAAGGTCGTCGGCGACGTGGTCGAGTTCGGCGGCCTTCTGGGGAGCGCGCCCGTCATGCCCGTCAACAGTTTCTCGTCCAGCGTCTTCATACGGCGCGGCGGACGCATCCCCGCGCCGATTCACTCGCTCAGAAACTAAACGGGACGGACGGAGAGCAGACGCTTGAGACTCAGGACGAGAGTGTTGACCGCGTTGCTGTTGCTGCTCGCGTGCGCGACGCTCGCGGCGACGCAGGGCGATAAGAAGAAGGAAGGGAAGTCGTACCCGGATTTTTCGGGGACGTGGGAGCTGGACAACTCGAAGAGCGAGTTCGGGCCTTTCACCGACCGCCCGCTGTCGAGGGCCGAATCGACGCTCGTCGTCGAGCACAAAGAGCCCGAGCTGAAAATCAAGCGCACGCTCAAGCTCAACGGGCAGGAGGAGGTGAAGCAGTTCGCCTACTACACCGACGAGCGCGGCGAGACGAACCCGTCGGCGCTCGGCTTCGGCAACGTCGAGTCGAAGACGAAGTGGGACGGCGGGAAGGTCTTGGCGCGAGGCTACGTCACGCGGCAGGGGGGCGTCCGAGAGCCCGACTTAGACGTAACGCAGAGGTGGCAAGTCTCTGCGGACGGGAAGGCGCTCACGAACACGACCGTCATCCGCCGCAAGATAGAGACGTGGGATGCCGTCGAAGAGGTTAAACTGGTCTACCGCCGCGGGCAGTAGTGTCGCGCGGCCTAACGATCCGGGAGGTGAGAGGGATGGAAGCGCTGGGGATGGTCGAGTGCCGTGGACTGGTGGCGATGATCGAGGCCGCGGACGCGATGGTGAAGGCCGCCAACGTGCGTTTGGTGGGTTACGAGAAGATCGACGCGGGGCTGGTGACGGCCATCGTGCGCGGCGAGGTGGGCGCGGTGCGCTCGGCCGTGGACGCGGGCGCGGCAGCCGCACGTCGCGTCGGCGAGGTCGTCGCCACTCACGTCATCCCGCGCCCGCACGCAGAGGTGGGCGAGGGGCTGCCCGTCATCGACACGGGCGAGACGACGCGCAAGAAGATTTCCGGGTCGGTCAGGGCCAAGCGCGGCGACGAGGAGAAGTAAACCCGTGGCCGAGGGCGTGCAGACGGCCGGGCAGGCGGAGGCCGGCGCGTGCCCGAGCTGCGGCGGGGCGCTCGTCGGCGACTACTGCCACCGCTGCGGCGAGAAGAGCGCGGGCGGGCGCGACCTGACGCTCGGCCACTTCTTACGCGAAGCCGCGCAGGAACTGACGAGCCTTGAGCACTCGAAACTCCTGCGAACCCTGCGCGCGCTCCTCTTCCGCCCCGGCCTCCTCTCGGCCGAGTGGGTCGCGGGCCGTCGCAACCTCTACATCAAGCCGCTCAACCTCTACCTCGCCGTCTTCGCGCTGAGCCTCTTCGCCTTCTCGGTCTACGAGCCGCTCTCGGTCTATAACCTTCAGGCGGTCGTAGAGCAGGACGCCACAGGCAGTGTGCGCGGGATGGTGGAGGCACTGGCCGCCCGCAGCCGCGTGCCGACAGAGGAGTTCAAGGGTAAGGTCAACGAGCGTTGGCACGACTACATGTCTCTGTCGTCGCTCTTCCTCGCGGCTGCTTACTCGCTCCTGCTTCAGGTCGTCTTCCTGCTGTTCGCGCGCCGCCACTTCGTCGAGCACCTCGTCTTCTCGCTCCACTTCGTCTCCTTCTCGTCGCTCGTGGTCGTGCTGATGTGGCCGCTCTACTTCTTCACCGGCCTCAAGCCTTCGCCCGCCAGCGCCCTCCTCGCGGTTCTCGGCTGGCTGGCTATAGCCGTCTACATGTTCCTTGCCGTCCGAACCTTCTACCGGACGGGGACGGCGCTCGCCGTGATACTCACGCTCATACTGCTGGCGGGGTACTACGTCATCTACGTCGCCGTCTACGGGGCCAGCATGGCGGCGGCCTTGTTCAGCGTCGTCAAAGGTTAAAGGGTTGGTTGCGCGCGGGAGGGAATTTGACGTGATGAACGTTGAGGTCAAGACCGCCGGGGCGAGGGAAGAGAGCGCTGTTTCACTTCCGACCGAAGCCGCCGCCGCGGGCTGTCCGGAGTGCGGCGGGACGCTCGTCGGCGACTTCTGCCACGGGTGCGGCGAGAAGCGGCCCGAGGCGCGCGACCTCTCCATCAAACACTTCTTCACGGAGGCGGCGCAGGAGCTGACGAGCGTCGAGCACTCGAAGCTCTTCCACACCGTCTGGTCGCTGCTCTTCCGCCCCGGCTCCCTGACGCGCGAGTGGATCGCGGGGCGGCGCAAACGCTACCTGAAGCCGCTCAACCTCTGCCTCGGCATCCTCGCCCTGAGCCTCTTCGCCTACTCGGTCTACAAGCCGGTCTCGATGTACGACGTGGAGAAGTTCATCCGGGCGGACAAGCGCGAGGACTCGATCAAGGTCTTCGAGCGGTTCGCGCAGCGGAAGCACATGGAGCTGGGCGCCGCCTTCGACCGCATCAACGAGAAGTGGCAGCGCCACATGTCGTTCGCGCCGCTGCTGATCGTCGGCGGGTTCGCACTCGTGCTCCAGCTCATCTTCATCTCCACGCGCCGCTTCTTCGTCGAGCACCTTGTCTTCGCTATGCACTTCGTCTCGTTCTCGACGCTGGTGGTGGTGCTGCTCTGGCCCGTCTACTTCTTCGTCGGCCTCAAGCCGGGCGGCTACAACATCCTGTTCGCCGTCTTCAAGTGGGTGCTCGACATCACATACATGTTCTACGCCGTGCGCTCGGTCTACGGGCTGGGGCGCGGGCGGACGCTGCTCGCGTCGGTGGTGCTCGTCGCCGGCTACTTCCTCGTCTACCTGCTCGTTCTGGGCACCGCGCTCGTCGGCGCCATCATCAGCGTCGGCCTCTCCTGACGGGCGCGCGCGCGGCGCACAAAATTCGCCGCGGAGGCGAGGACGCACGGTCTGAAATCGCAAACCCGAGATTTCAGACCGAAGCTCTCGTCTCCGCGGCGAACGTCTTTCGACGCGCCCCCGGCGGCGAAGACTTACGGGCAGGGAAGCAGCTTGCAGCTCGCCGTGACGTTCTTGAGGCGCATGCCCTGCGACACGTCGCGCAGCCCCAGCACGTCGCCGAAGCTCTCCCAGGTGAAGCCGATCATGCCGACCACCTTCGGCTCGGCGAGCGCGATGTCCGCGTAACGGATGGCGATGTCGCCGACCATCTCCTGCGTCTGCCCCGCGTTGATGTGCCACGGCCCATAGTGCGCGTCGAAGATGATGATGAGCCGCTGCGACGGGGTGATGCGCACCTTAAAGAAGTTGAGCAGCGTCTGGAACTCGCTGCCCGCCGCTTCCGGGTGCAGGACGGCGTAACGCCAGAGGCCGAAGCCGTCCGGCTGCGTGGGCAGCGTCAGGTTCGTCGTACCGGCGCCGCCGTCGCCGAAGCCGTAGCCGACCACGGTCGGCAGCGCGGGCAGCTTCGACTTGACGTAGGCGGTCGCCGTGTCGAGCGCGGCGGCGCTCAGGCCGCGGTTGTTCGCCTCGCTGTTGATGATGAGGAAGGCCACGCGGTTGGAGGTGAGGTAGTTCTTGTTGAGGTTGTACCAATGATTGAAAGTCCACTGGTAGTCGGGGCGCAGGTACCAGGAGGGGCTGGCCGACTGGAAGAGCACGGTGTCGAGGAAGATGCCGACCTTCTTGCCGCCCTGGGTCTGGTGGTCGATGGCGGGTTGAAGGTAGGTGTTGTACTCGGACGAGATGGTCGTCACGTTGGTCTTGATGCCGCTGTTGATGACCTCCTGCCGGTACTCGTAGGCGCTCTCGACGCCCGTGTAGCCGAAGAGGTACTGCCCGCTCACGTCGTGGAACTCCCAGTGGGCACTGGCGGCGGGCGCAAAGAGCGGCGAGGCCAACAGTGCGAGACAGAGTACGGCGGCGAATAGACGCGTTTTCATATCCACTCCTTTATGTGGGTGTCGGAGAAGTCGGGTTGTTCGTCCCGAGCAGGATAGGAGGGGAGACGCGGGGAGACGCCTTGGGCCAGCCACAACGACCGTGGTGCGAGGCGGTCGCGGCAACTTCCGCGCAGGTTACAGCCTGCGCCGTACGACGGACATCGTTTTGGTACGAACGCGGCCGCGCGCGTGACGAGACGGACGCCGCGCGGGTCGGCGACTCGGCGAAATCCGAAGCGATAGATTTACGGCTATCAACCGGTGCGGAAAAGCTGTAGGCAGTAGACAGATGGCAGTCGGCAGTTAAGAGCCCCGCTGTCGAGAACTTTTAATTAAACTCTCAACGCACTTAACGCGGAGTGACTGCCTGCTGCCTGCTGCCTACTTCGAGATGGCGTTGAAGAGGAGCGGGTAGGTCGCGAGCGACTGCGCGCGGTACTGCGGGCGGAAGCCGAAGAGGTAGACGCGCCCCTTGCCCAGTCCGACCTCGACGAGCGCGGCCTTGCCGCGAATCTTCTCCGCGCCGAGGAGCCAGCCCGAGAGGAGCGGCGTCCCCGTGTCCGGGTAGCGCGCGATGATCTTCACGCGGACGAGGGCGAGCGGGTCGCTCTTAATCTCGAAGACCGGCGAGTCCTCGACCCACGCGATGGACTCGCGCGGCATCCCCTTCGCCAGCGGGTGCGTCGTGTCGAGGTGTGTGCGCAGAATCGAGCCGGGGCAGTAGAACTCCGTCCGCTTGAGGTCGGCCGTCACGTCGCGGACGGGGAGGCCGAACTGCTCGATGGCGAAGTTCGAAGCATCGTTCAGCGCGACGAGCGTCCCGCCCTGCTCGACGAACTCGCGCAGGGCCTTCACGCCCTCCTTGCCCAGGCCCCCCGTCAACTCCTCCGGCATCGAGCCCTTCCTGTATCCATCCAGTGTCGAGCGCGGCGACTGGTCGGGGATGATGATGGAATCGTATTTCGCGCGCAGGCCCCCGGCACGCACCTCTGCGTCCGTCAGCGACGTGAAGGGCGGCTCGCGCCGCACGTCGTCCATGTTGGTCTGGGGGTTTGTCCGGCCGTTCTGCTGAAGCACCCAACGCGTCCAGCCTTCGTCCATCGAGGGGACGTGCGACTTGTACACGGCCACCCGCCGCGACACTTCTCCGTAGGACGCTAGTTCCGTCTCCTCTTCGACGCGAATCTTCTTATACCGGAGAGGCTTGTAGACGGGCCTGGCCTCGACGCCCATCAGCAGCGTCAGGGTGTGTGCGGTAACGTCGTAAGGGGGTATCGGGTGCCCCGCGGCGTCGCGCAGGTCGGGGTAACGCTGCGCCTCAAGGAGCGCCCTGGCGAAACCCCCGTAAGGCTGAGCCATCGGCACATACATGCGGGGCCGGGTGTCGCCGCCCTTCGGCACGCCGAGCGGCCGGCCATAATCCACCTTCACCCCGCCGCGGCGCAGGATGTGGCGGAGGAGGACTGCGTTGCCCCCGCTGCCCACGATCTCGAAACCCTGTAACTCTCCGGCACGTCGCGGGCGGACGGCCTCGCTGCCTATAGTGTAGAAGCGCCGGAGCCATGCCTCGCGGTTCTGCGCGGCGTGCTTGAGGAGTTCAAAGGCCGCCGCTGTCATGTAGTTGGTGATGTCGCGCAGGCGCCAGTCGCCGCCGGGCCAGACTGTGGGGAAGTTTGGCGAAGCCTTGCGCGCGTCGTAGCCCTCGCCGGTGCGCAGTTGTTCGGGCTTCACGCTGATGGGCGTGGCGAGGTTGACCGAGGCCGTCTCGGAGAGGATGCGGACGCCGCCGTGGTAGTGCGAGTAGGCGCGCGCGGGCGTCCAGGCGTCGTAGGTCGAGTCCCAGGTGATGCCTTTGAAGCCCGACTTGAGCATGTTGTCCGCCATGAAGCGGCCCAGCTCCGTGTAGCCCTCGACCAACTGGCGCGGCACGTTCGGCTCGACCGGCTGCATGTAGGGCGGGAGGAAGAGGCGCGAGCCGTAGGCGCCCTGCTGGTGTATGTCGTGGACGATCTGCGGGTGCCAGACGTTGTGAACCTTATCGACGGTCAGTTGCGTCTCGACCTGCGTGAAGGCGTACCAGTCGCGGTTGTCGTCGTGGCCGACGTAGTGATGATAAAGCTCGGGCGGGTTCGTCCCCTCGTACGGCGTGCCGAGCGTGCGGTCGTACCAGCGCTTGACGATATCCACGCCGTCGGGGTTCAGAGACGGCACGATGAGGACGATGGAGTTGCTCAGAATCTCCTTTACTTCGGGCTCGTCGGACGAGGCGAGCCGGTGTGCGATGAGCATGCCCGAAAGATACGAGCCAACCTCCGTCGAGTGGACGCCGCACGTGATGAGCACGACGGTCTTCCCGTTGCTCCTGTAACCTTCGGCCCTGACCTCGGCCACGCGCCCGGCGCCGAACTTGCGCGGGTCGGCGAGCATCTGCTGGATGCCTTTGTAGGTTTCGAGCCGCTCGATGTTCTCGGGCGCGCTGATGGTCGCGAGGACGAAGGGCGCACCGAGCGTCGTCTTCCCCAGCTCCTCTACACGGACGCGCGGACTGGCGGCATCGAGGCGCCGGAAGTACTCGACCGTCTGCGCCCACGACGCGAGCTTGCGGTCGTCGCCGGGGCGGAAGCCAAGCACGTCCTCGGGCGCAGGGACAGCGGCGGCGGCGGTCGCGGTGGGCACGGACGCGCGTACGCCCCGCGTGTGCAGCGTCGGGCCGGAGTGCGGGGCGAGCAGCAGGAGCAACAGCAGCGCGCAGGAGAGAAGGTGCTTCGGCATCGTCTTGTACGTGCGTCCTTCTGTGGGTCTGTTCAGAGCTGGAAACGTCTCGGGAGCCGCGAGTGTAGCACAGCGCGGGCGTGGTAATTGACAGGCGGCGGCGCGGCGTTGGATATTGTTCAGGCGCTTCAGCCACCCGCCGGAAGGCGCGGGCGGCGGCGCCTTCTCGGAAGCCTGCCGCCGAAAGTTTCAGACTGTTAAGGAGCTTCCTCATGAACGGCCCCCGTTGCGACTACTGCCGCCACTTCAACTATCCCGGCGCGGACTTCTGCGAGGCGTGCGAGTTCCCTCTGGCCGTCGCTCACGCGGCGGGCGAGCCTCCGCCGTGGCGCCCGCCGGTCGCCGACATCCCGGCGCCGCCGTTTAAGAATATGGGCGACGTGCTCTCGCCCACGCTCGCGGTCTTCCGAAAGCACTTCACGCTCGTCGGCATCCTGGTGCTGGTGGCGACCGTGCCGGATGCGCTCGTGCGGTACGGCATCGTGGACTTTAAGAGGGCGGGGGGCGCGCTCGCGCTCGCCGGCACGAACGTCTTCAGCGCGCAGGGCTGGTTCCTCTGGCTGGTCTCGATGGCCAGCACGTCGCTACTGTCGGGCTCGCTCGTCTACGCCGTCGTGGACTTGCAGCGCACGGGGAGCGCGTCGGCGGGCGCGTGCCTGTCGCGCGGGCTGAGCGCGTGGCCGAAGGTCTTTCTCCTGACGTTGCTCTATACGCTCATCATCACGGCGGGCTACGCGTTGCTCATCGTGCCCGGCATCATTATGAGCATGATGTTTGCCGTCTGCGTCCCCGTCGCGGTCGTCGAGGGGCTCGGCCCCGTCGCCGCGCTGAAGCGAAGCTGCGAGCTGACGAAGGGCTACAAGGGGCGAATCTTCGTCACCACCTTCCTCTGGGGGCTGCTCATCATCGTCCTCAACTGGTTCCTGACCCGGAGCTTCGCGGGCGGCGCGCAGCTCGACCTGCTGCCGGCGCTGCTCTTGCAGACGGCCGTGCTGGGGATGCTCCACGCGTCGGCGCACGTGCTGACCGTCTACGTCTACCTCGGCCTCCTGCGCGAGCGCGGGAGCCACTCCCAAGCGGACGCCTTCGCGCACGGCGCCCCGGCGGCCGGCTGAAGAGGCATAACCGCCGAAGGTTTCTCGTCACTTATCACTCATCAACGATCACTTCCCGCATGGCATACACGGCACAGATTACGCGCGCGAACCCGACGCTCATCGTCTTCCTGCTCGATCAGTCGGGCTCGATGGCCGACCCGTTCGGCGGCGAAGGCTCGGGGCGCAAGGCGGACTTCGTCGCCAACGCGGTCAACCACGCGCTGCACGACCTCGTCATCCGCTGCACCAAGACCGAAGAGGTGCGCGACTACTATCACGTCGCCGTCGTCGGCTACGGCCGGCAGGTCGGCGTCGGTCTCGGCGGGGCGCTCGCCGGGATGACGGTCGCGCCCGTCTCGGCCGTGGCCGACAACCCCGCGCGCATCGAGTCCGGCTACCGGCGCGTGCCCGACGGCGTGGGCGGCTACGTCGAGACGCCGGTGCGCTACCCCGTCTGGGTACACGCGCACGCCGACGGCGGCACGCCCATGTGCCGCGCGCTTGGCCGTGCGCGCGAGATAATCGAAGGATGGCTCGGCGCACACCCGCGCGGCTTTCCGCCGACGGTGCTCCACCTGACCGACGGCGAGTCGAGCGACGGCGACCCGACCAACGATGGCGAGGCGCTCATGTCGCTCGGCACCGACGACGGCCGCGTGCTCCTCTTCAACTGCCACGTCTCTTCGAGCCGCGCGCGCAAGGTCGAGTACCCGGCAGAGGAGTCGATGCTCAAGGACGGCTTCGCGCGCACGCTCTTCCGCATCTCAAGCGTGCTGCCCGGCAACTTCCTCGGCGCCGCGCAGCAGCTCGGCGTCCCCGCGGCCGAGGGCTCGCGCGGCTTCGTCTTCAACGCCGACCCCTCCTCCGTCGTCCAGTTCTACGAGATCGGCACGTCGCTCACCGGCATGCCCCCGCACATCTGGATGGGAGAATGAAGGAGTCAGGAGTCAGAATAAAAGCCTTCTTAACATTCTGACTTCTGACTTCCTGCTTTGCATGATGAGCGACCGCTATCGCATACAGACGCGACACTTCATCCTGCCGAAGGAGGGCAGCGGGCCGGAGGAGTGCGAGGACGCGGTGGCGTTCGACGCGGGCTCTCTGAGGTTCGCGGTGGCCGACGGGGCGACGGAGGCGTTCGACGCGCGGCGGTGGGCGGTGCGTCTGGCGGCGGAGTGGGTGGGGGCGGTGCAGGCGCCTCTGACGGCCGGGGAGTTCGGGCCGTGGCTGAAGGAGCAGGGCGAGTGGCTGCACGCGTCCTGGGAGGGGCGGAAGCTCTCCTGGTACGCGGAGGAGAAGCGGCGCGCGGGCTCGTACGCGGCCTTCGTCGGGCTGCGGTTGGAAGCGTCCGGAAAGAGTATGAGCTGGCGCGCCGTCGCGCTCGGCGACTCGTGCCTCGTACAGCGGCGGGGCGGGGAGATGCTCGACTCCTTTCCGCTCGACAGTCATGAAGCCTTCACCTCGACGCCGCCGCTCGTGCCTTCGAGCGAACACTCGCGCGAGGCGGCGCTCGCGCGGCTCGTCGAGCGCGAGGGCCGCGCCGAGCCCGGCGACACCTTCCTGCTCATGACGGACGCGCTCTCCGCCTGGTACCTGGAGTCGAGCGCGCGGCGCGACCCGTGCGCGGAAGAGTTTGATTCTCTGCTCGCCGCGTCGGAAAATGGCTCACTCTCCGAACTCGTCCGACGCGAGCGCGCCGCCGCGAGGATGAAGGACGACGACGTGGCGGTCGTCAGAATTGCAGTAGACAGTAGCCAGTAGGCTTCGCTTTGAAGAGATTGAAGATGACAACCATAGGGTTCGTAATAAGAATCTATTCCTACTGACTACTGGCTACTGTTTTCCCATGCAGAACGTGACGACAAACTTCTGGCCCTCGGCGCGTAACTACGCGGAGGCGGTGCAGTGCCCTCTGGTCTGCTTCGAGGAGCCGTCGCTCAAGCGGATGCTGCCGGCCGTTGACCGTCTGGGGATGCCGCTCGTCACGTCGGGGCAGTTCGCCTACGTCTTCAAGCTCAACCCGGGCGACGACGGCGGCGACGCGCTGGCCGTACGCTGCTTTCGCGGCTTCCTCGGCGACCGCGAGGAGCGTTACCGCGCGCTCGACGCGCAACTCAACGCCACACGCATCGCCGCGCTCCCGCAGTTCAAATACCTCCCGAAGGGCATTCTCGTCGCGGGGCGCCGCTATCCAGTTCTCGTCATGGAGTGGGTCGAGGGGCCGACGCTCGACGTGTATCTGGACGAGGCCGTCGGCCGGCGCGACGCTCTGCTCCACATGGCCGACGAGTGGGTCAAGCTCATGGGCGAACTGCGCGAGGCGGGCATCGCGCATGGCGACTTGCAGCACGGCAACATCATCATCGAGAGCGGGCGGCTGCGCCTCGTAGACCTCGACGGCATGTACGTCCCCGCGCTCCGAGGGTTCAAGGCGAGCGAGGTCGGGCACCAGCACTACCAGCACCCCGCGCGCGCCGTGGCGCACTTCTCGTCCGACACCGACAACTTCTCCGCGCTCGTCGTCTACCTCTCGCTCATCTCGGTGGCCGAGCGCCCAGAGCTGTGGCGCGAGCACCACGACGAGAACCTGCTCTTTACGCGCGCGGACTTCGCCAACCCCGGCGCGTCCGCACTCTTCCCGAAGATCGAGGCCATCGGCGAGGAGCACGCGCGTCTGGCCGAGGCGCTGCGGGCCGCGTGCATCTCTGGCCCCGAGGCCGCGCCGCCCCTGACCGAGCTGGTCACGCCGCGCTCGACGCTCCCCGGCTGGATGAACGCGCCGGCCGACGTGGAGGTGCGCACGCGCACGCGCGAGGTGGTGCGCGCCCCCGCGCCGCGATCCACGGGCGGCGACTACTGGCCGGCGGCGAAGACCTGGCGCGAGGCGCCCACGACACCCGCGTCGGCGACCGTGCAGGGGCTCTTCAACTCGCAGGGCGGGGCGCAGTTGACGCCGCGCGACCCGGCCGACCTGCGCGGCAACACCTTCTACTTCGCCAAGAGCGCCTTCGGCGACTCGTACGGCTACATCTGGTGGATACCGCTGCACAACTTCCTGCTCCGCTACGTCTGGGCGGCCTTCGGCGCCGAGGGCTTCGCGGGGATGCTGCTGACGCTCATTGCGCTCTGCGTGCTGCTCCTCTTCTACGGCCTCTTCCGCGCGGTCTATTACGCCGAGACGGCGACGACGACGGCGCTCCCGGCGGGCGGCGCCCCGGCCCCCGGCCTCGGCCCCGCGGCCGGCGGGGTGACGCTCTTCGGTAAGCCCGCGCCGCCGCCCCCGCCGCCGCTCTTCGCCCCGAACGCGAAGGGCTCGACGCTCGCGACGACCCCGCCACACGCGGCAGTTCCCGCCCAACCCATCGTCGGTAACCGCAGCCTCGGCATCTACCACCTGCCCGACTGCGACTGGGCCTTACGCGTCCCCGCGCGACAGCGCACCGACTTCGACTCGCCCACCGCCGCCGCCGCCGCCGGGTATCGTCCCTGCCGCATCTGCAAACCCTAAAGAAGGACTGAGGACTGAGTGTTGAGGACTGAGTGAGAAGAAGCGCCTTGTCTTCCACTCAGTCCTCAGTCCTTCTGCCTTCTTGCCTCCGCCCCCGAGCCGCGTGTAAAGTAGCGCCACTGTCCCCTTAAAAGGCTCTTCCCTTGTAGCTCGAACAAATATCGGTCGGAGGTCACTTCTGATGTCGTCTGACGCACTCGACCCTGCAAAGCACCAGGTGGCCGTGACGAACGAATACCCGGATGTCGTCGGCTTCAGGCCCGACGACCCGCACGCCGTCACGTACAAGCCCTACATCGCGCCCGAGACCGTGATGCCCGAGTTGACGGTGCGCGCCGTCATCGTCGGCACCCTGCTCGGGATGGTCTTCGGGGCGTCGTCGCTCTACCTCGTGCTGAAGGTCGGCCTCACGGTGAGCGCTTCGATTCCCGTCGCCGTCATCTCCATCACGCTCTTCCGCATCCTCTCGAAGCTCGGGGGCCGCAACGCCACCATCCTTGAGAACAACATCGTGCAGACGGCCGGCTCGGCCGGCGAGTCGATAGCCTTCGGCGTCGGCGTGACGATGCCGGCCATCATGATTCTCGGCTTCGACCTTGAGCTGACGCGCCCCATTCTGGTCGCGTCGCTCGGCGGCCTGCTCGGCATCCTGATGATGATTCCGCTCAGGCGCGCGCTCATCGTGCAGCAGCACGGTATCCTCAAGTATCCGGAGGGGACGGCGTGCGCCGAGGTCTTGAAGGCGGGAGCGTCGGACGAGTCGCGCGCGCTCGCTTCGGACTCGGCGCGGGCGGAGTGGGAGCGCTCGGGCGCGGGCGCGGAAGCCTCGAACACGGGCGCCAAGACCATCTTCGCGGGCTTCGGCATCGGCCTCGTCTACACGACGCTGATGAAGGCGTTCTACGCGTGGAAGGAGTACCCGACGAAGGTCTTCGGCGCGCCGTTCAGCAACGCGTCCGTGTCGGTCGAATCCTCTCCGGCGCTCTTAGGCGTCGGCTACATCATCGGGCCGCACATCGCCTCCATCATGGCGGCGGGCGGCGTGCTCGCCTACCTCGTGCTCATCCCGATGATCTCGTTCTTCGGCCAGTACCTCGGCTCGACCATCGTCCCGCCGGGGACGACGCCCATCAGCGAGATGGACCCGGACGCCGTGCGTAACGCCTACGTCCTCTACATCGGCGCGGGCGCGGTCGCCGCGGGCGGCATCATCAGCCTCTTCCGCTCACTGCCGACCATCTGGCACGGACTCAAAGGCGGGCTGGCAGACCTGCGCGGCGGGCAGGCGGCGACGGCCGCGAACCCGCGCACCGACCAGGACCTGTCGATGAAGTTCGTGCTGGGCGGCATCATCGTGCTCATCGCGGCGATCATGCTCATCCCGCAGTTGCACCTTCAGTTCAACCTGCTCGGCGCGCTGCTCATCGTCGCGTTCGGCTTCCTCTTCGTCACGGTCTCGTCGCGCCTGACGGGCGAGATCGGGTCGTCGTCGAACCCCATCTCGGGGATGACGGTGGCGACGCTGCTTTTGACCTGCTTCATCTTCCTTATCATCGGCTGGACGGGGCCGGGCTACTACGTCACGGCGCTCTCCATCGGTGCCATCGTCTGCATCGCGGCGTCGAACGGCGGCACGACCTCGCAGGATTTGAAGACGGGCTTCCTCGTCGGCGCGACGCCGTGGCGGCAGCAGATCGCCATCCTCGTCGGCGCGGGCGCGTCGGCTTTGATCCTCGGGCCGATTCTCATCAGCCTCAACGGCGCGGCGACCGTCTACATCCCCGCGTCGAAGCTGCAACTGCCGGCCGAGGTACGCGCCGACATGTCGCAGCTCGGGCCGGCGACCGAGACCGTCCCCGCCGACCAGGGCATCAACGACACGAAGCAGTACCGCGCGTGGTTCAAGGTTGACGAGAAGGAGGGGAGGGCGGGCAAGTACCTCGTGGACGACGCGGGCGCCCCCGTCTACTTCGTAGACCCCGGCATCAACGGCACCGCCAAAGCGACCGAGGGCGGGCGTGAGGTGGAGAAGTTCGGCGCGCCGAAGGCGACGCTAATGAGCTACATCATCAAGGGCATCCTCAACCGCGAGCTGCCGTGGGGACTTGTCCTGCTCGGCGTGATGATTGCGGTGGTGTTGGAGATGGCCGGCATCCCTTCGCTCGCCTTCGCGGTGGGCGTCTACCTGCCGCTCTCCTCTTCGTCGCCCATCTTCGTCGGGGGCTTGGTGCGCTGGCTGGTGGACAAGTACCTGCGCCGGCGTCTGGCGGGCCGTAACATGACCGAGGACGAGCTGGTCGCCGAGGGCGACAAGAGTCCGGGCGTGTTGATGGCCTCGGGCTACATCGCGGGCGGGGCGATTGCCGGCATCATCATCGCGTTCCTCGCGGGCGTGCCGTGGTTCACAGACTTCAACAAGAGCATGACGGCGTGGGGCGCGCAGAACCCGCTTAACGCCGGGCCGTGGTCGGACGCGCTCGGCGTCATCCCGTTCATCATCCTGGCCGTGCTGCTCTACGCGGTCGGGCGCGAGTGGCTGCTCGGCGGGCGCCGCGCGTCCGACGAACGTTAACGCCGAGGCCCGCTTGACCCCGCGCACGCGCGGGTGGAAAAATGGCTGACCGTGGGCGCTTCGGATGCCCCACGGTCAGCCGTTCTCTTTGCGCCGGACTTACAACGTACAGACTTCAGCGCAGCCCTCCCCCCAGTCGCCTTGCCGAAAGAACTATTCAAGATGAACAGACGCACGAAGCTCAAGACTTTCATGCTCGCACTCTGCCTGCTCGCGTTCGCGGCGGGTGCGGAGCGCGTGGGGGCGAACCCGCGGCAGGCGCCGGCCGCCGCGCAGGGCTCGCCCTCCGACGTGGTGCGCGCCTACTACACCGCGCTCAAGGAGTCGCGCTTCCGCGACTCCTTGCTGATGACCATCCTCCGCCCGGCCGTCGAGGCACTCACCGCCGAAGAGCTGAAGGATTTCCAGACCGACTTCGCGCGCGTGTCGGCGGCCGTGCCCGCGGACTTCGAGATCACGGGCGAGAGTCTGGCCGGCGAGGAGGCGACCGTCTTCGTCAGGACGGGCGAGGGCAGGGAGCTGAAGGTTGAGCCCATCAATCTCATCCGCGAGCGCGGCGCGTGGATCATCGGCGACCGCGAGGGCGCCGCCGAGGTGAAGAAGCTCGGCAAGAAGTTCTTCTTCGAGAAGCGCATCGAGGCGCACGAGGCCGACGCCGAGGACATGCTCCGCCGCATCAAGAACGCGCAGCTCGCCTACTCGCTCCAGAACGCGGGGAGCTTCGGCGACCTCAACGCGCTCGTGCGCGCCGGCTACGTCCCGCAGGACATTCTCGGCTCCGAGACGACCGGCTACCGCTTCACCGTCAACGTCTCTTCGGACGCCAAGTCGTTCACGGCGCACGCCGAGCCCGAGCGCTACGGGCGGACGGGGCGCCTCTCCTTCCACCTCGACGCCTCCGGCGTTCGCAAGAAGGACGTGGGCGGCAAGCCGCTCTCGTCATCCAAGTAGGCGCCCGCACCAACACGATGAGCCTCGCTCGCACGTTGACGAAATGGCTCCTGCCCGCGGCGGCGCTCTTTGCGCTCGCCTGCGCGCTGCTCGCGCCGGTCGAGGCCGGGAGCGCGCGCCGCCCACGCCGCGCGCGGGCGCAGGACACGCGCAAGCAGCAGATGGAGGAGCCGGACGCGACCCCGGCCGACTCCGTCGTGCGCGGCCGCGTCGTCTACGACGACACGAGTCGGCCCGTGCGACGGGCGCGCGTCATGCTCATCACCGACGGCGGCAGTCGCGGCGAGTTCGCCGCGCTGACGGACGCGCGCGGCGACTTCGTTATACGGAGCGTGCGCGCCGGCATCTATTACGCCTTCGTGGACGTGCCCGGCGTTCTCTCGCCGGTCGGCTTCGTCAGCATCGAAGAGATGCGCACCGCCTCCGGCACGCCCGACCTCGGCGAGGGGCGCAAGTATTTCGATCTGGTCGAGGTGGACGGCAAAGAGGACGTGAACGTGACGGTGCACGCGCGCCGCGGCGCCTCCATCGCGGGGCGCGTCTCGTACGCCGACGGCGACCCGGCCGTCAACGTCAACGTCAACCTCATGCGCCGCTCCGCGGACGGCCGCGTCCAGAAATACCTGATGGGCGCGAACATCGCCTCGCTCGCGGGCCTGCGCACGGACGACCGCGGCATGTTCCGTTTGACGGGGCTGCCGCCGGGCGATTACCTCATCGGCGTCAACGAGTGGGTCAACCACAGCGCGGAGGGGAGGGATTTGGGCTCCGCGGGCGACGACATTCCGGGGATGTTCCGAGGGATGTTCACGCCGCAACTCCTCATGACCTTCTACCCCTCGGCGACGAGCTTGAAGGAGGCCGGCGTCGTCAAGGTCGCGGTCGGCGACGAGCGCGCCGACGTGGACATCACCATCCCCGAGCGCGACCTGCGCATCGTCGCGGGCGTCGTGCGCACGCGCCGTGGCGGCCAGCCCATCGCGCGCGCGCGCGTCTCCATCACGCGACGCGATGACCCGCTGACCCCGGCCGACTCTGCGCCCGTCTACTTCGGCCCGCCCGAGCAGGGGCTGAACAGCACGATGACGGACGAGGCTGGGCGCTGGCAGCTCAGAGAGATTCCCGACGGCCCGTACACTATCCACGTCAAGCCGCCCGAAGAGTACGAAGGGGCGATGAGCCCTCTCTCCAACTCGAACATCTCCATCCCGAGCGTGTCCGTGTCGGCCGGCGACGGCGTGGTTCACACGAACAGCAACGGGTCTTACACACCCCCTCGGCGCAGGCGCGCCTACCCACCCGCGCGCCGCGAACTCGAAGTGTCGGGCGACGTTTCCGAGTTCGTCGTCGAGGTTGCCGAAGGCGCGCGCGTTACCGGCACGGTCTCCATCGAAGGCGGGACGACGCCGCGCTACGGTCACGTCTCACTGATGCGCGACGCCGAGGCGGGTGCCGCGCCCGACTACTCGGCGCAGTCCGGGGGAGGGCTCGAAGGCGGCCGTTTCGTCGTCGAGGGGCTGCCCGCCGGCAGGTTCTCATTCCACCCGAGTGTCCACGGCGTCGAAGGTGGCACCTACCTCAAGTCGATTACGTGGAGCGGCAGAGACCTGATACGCGAGCCGTTGGAGTTGGTCGAGGGCGCGTCAATCGAGGGCGTCCGCATCGTCTACGGGCGCAACCCCGCGACGCTGCATGTGACCGTCCGCGCCGCCGGCCGGCAAACGATGGACAACCTCTTCGTCTCGCTCGTCCCCGCCATTACCTCCTTGTGGTCGCACAACTCCGCACTCTCCTTCTGCACTCCGGGCGCCACGGGTATGTGCGTCATCAATGCGCCGCCGGGCGATTACCGCGTGTTGGTGATGCCGCGCCCGACCGCGCCGGGCGCGTACGAGCAGGAGGTCAAGCGCCGCGCCGCCAATGCCCCGCGCGTCACGCTGCGCGAGGGAGAGACGAGCCGCGTGCAGGTGGACGCGCCCGACTCCTGACTCGGCGGCGGAGATAATGTTTGCGCCGCCCGCGCGCGTGCGGCTACAATCGGGCGTAGCGGCCGTTAATGGACTCACCGCCGGAAGGGCAAGGCCGCCACGAGCCCCGCCTCCAACGCAGTTCAGTTTTCAGACACAGCGGCCGCGCCGCGAGGGGCGCCGAGACGACTCTCCCCACAGCCGCCGACCCCGACCGAGGCCGCGCGAGGAAGAGATGCCGGAGCGACTACGCATAATCGCGAGCCGCCTGCGCGAGTTCGTGGGCAACCGGCGGCGTGCGCCGCGCCGTTACGTGCGCCTCGCGGTCTTCGTCTCGCTGCTCGACCCGGCGCCGGGCGCGCCGCCCGCCGGCGGCGTCGCCGGCCACACGCGCGACTTGAGCGAGAGCGGGCTCGGCGTCGTCCTCCCCGCCATCCGCCTCGGCGACCGCTACCTCGTCGGCGAAGGCGCCACGCTCCGCCTCACGCTCAAGCTCGGCGAACAGAGCGCACGCCTCTACGGCACGCCCGTCCGCTACGAGCGCCTCGACGGAGGCCCGGACGGGCAGAGTGACCCCGGCTTCCTCCTCGGCATCCGCCTCCACGAAGACGGCGACCGCCACCTCCTTGCCGACTACCTGAAGAATCTACAGAAGTGATGTGTGACAAAAAGGGCGCGGGCGGAGTGCCACACTTGCCACTCCGCCCGCGCTTTTGTCGCCCGTCAAGTCCCGCCCCGCTTTATGCATAGATACTACTCTCCCTCGGTAGGTAAAGTTTGGTACCGGCGAGGGTAGTTACGTTACGGACAAAGGGGTTTGGGGCTGGACGAACGTCTGGCAGACGTACGTTGAGGCGGAGTAGCTGTCAAGGGTGCGCGTCAAACAACCAACGCTCACCCCTTGAAAACTATCCACCCGAACTTTTCGGGGACGTGGAAGGCTGGTTCGGGGGTGTGTGTGGGCTGCCAGGCGAGGTAGCCGCGGGTGGGGTCTTGGCCGACGCAGCGGAAGAGGTTGCAGCGCCAGCGCTCGCCCTTCGAAGGCGCGCGCCCGAACGCCTGCCAGGGGACGCGCAGGCCCGAAGTGATAGAAGTGACTGAGCCGGGGCGGACGCGCGCCGCCGCCGTCATCCCGGAGCGGAAGTCCCAGTCGGTGTCGCGCCCTTCCTTCGTGACCGTGAGCGTGAGGTCGATCCACTCGCCCGTCGGCGCCACCTCGAACTCGTAGTAGCGCCGGATACGCTCGACCTCAGGCGTGATGAAAATCTCGCACACGTCCCGATCCCACAACTGCATCGTCTTGCGTTCGAGTTGCGGCGCGCTTGAGACGACGAGCGGCTCCTCCTGCCGGCAATCGAAGCGCACGGTGAAGCCTTCGGCGTCCCACACGATGCGCGCCTCGGCCCTGCGCCCCTGCGGCGCCTCCTCGCCCGACCAGTAGCGTGCGATGTGCGCTGCGCGCGCACGCCGCCACGCCCCGTCCTCGAAGTCGCCCGCCGCCACGGCCTTCCCGACCCGCAGCGCCTCGACGATGTTCGTGATCTCGTAGCCTCTCGCCACCATAATTAAAAGAAGGACTGAGTGCTGAGAACTGAGGACTAAGTGAGGGTTTGAGTCTTTTACTCAGTCCTCAGTTCTCAGTCCTCAGTTTGAAAGCTTCGAGACAGCGTTCGAGCAGGCGCCCGGGCTCTGCGTCGAAGATGACGACCGCGCTCGACCTCTTCGGCAGGGAGTTCAAGAGACGTTCGGCCTCGTCGGCGACGCCGCCCGTGCCCGTCAGGCAACCGACGACGCGACCCTCGTCGTGCGCGACGGTCAGCTCGTTGAGCGTCCCCATCCCGCCGCGAAAGATGAGCACCACGTCGCACGAACGCACGAGTACGACGTTGCGCCCCTTGAGCCCGAAGCCCGTGTAGACGAGCACGTCCGTCCCTTCGAGCGGCAGGCCGTAGCGCTCGACGTGCTCGCGCGCGTCCGAGGCCGGCGAGACGCCGACGTGCAGTCCGCCGGCCGCGTGCGCCGCCGCGCCCGCCGCGTGCGGCAGACCCGTCGTCCCGCCCGTCATCAGCACGCACCCGCGCTCCGCGACCGCACGCCCCAACGCCTCGGCCTTCGCGCGCAGCCCCCCGCCCTCGCCCTCGGGCAGCGCCTCACCGGCCGAGCCCATCACGCCTACTTTGGTCTTCATCGACGGCGGCATTGGGTGACGAGTAAATCACATTTAACTTGCCACCGTCACTTCCTACGGTGCTTGTCGAACCATGCGCGGAGGAAGAGTATCTGTGCGACGCGGTTGGAGGGGTGGCGTAAGCTGAAGTCGGCGTTGAAGCCGTGGTACTCGTCGGCGAGTCGCACCATAGCGGTCGGCACACGTCGCAGCTTGAGCGCGCGGTAATATTGCTCGGTCTGCTCCAAAGGCGTGCGCAGGTCGATGTCGCCCGTGAGGATCATGGTCGGCGTCTTGACGTTGCCGACGTAGGTGATGGGCGAGCGGCGCGTGTGCTCCTCGGGGTCTTCCCACGGCAGCCGCTTGAAGTTGTAGTACCAGTCGGCCGAGTCGGTCGTGCCGACGAACGAGAACCAGTTGACGACCGGCTTCATCGCCACCGCCGCCGCGAAGCGGTCGTTGTGCCCCACGATCCACGTCGTCAGCACGCCGCCGCCCGAGCCGCCCGCGACGTAGAGGTTGCGCTCGTCGATGTAGCCACGCTTGACGACCTCGTCCACGCCGCGCATCAGGTCGTCGTAGTCCTGCCCCGGATAGGCATTGTTGATGGCGTTGCCGAACCCCTGCCCGTAGCCGGTCGAGCCGCGCGGGTTCGTGTAGAGCACGACGTAGCCTTCGGCCGCGTGGTTCTGGAACTCGAAGTTGAAGCCGACGCCGTACATCGAGTGCGGCCCGCCGTGGATGTAGAGCAGCAGCGGGTACTTCTTCGACGGGTCGAAGTCGGGCGGCTTGACGATCCAACCCTGCACGCGCGTCTTCGAGCAGTCCGAAGCCTTCGGCTCCGCGGGCGAAGCGTCGGCGGCCGTGCATTGCGGCCCGGCCATCCCGACCGAGTCGTACCAGACCTCCTCCACCTCGCCGAGTTTCCGCGCTTCGAGCAGGTCGCGATTCACGTCGGTCAGACGCACGCCGCCCGAGGTGTTGACGCGGTAGCCGCGGATGTCCTTGTCGCGGACGAGTCCCAACGCGTAAACGTCCGCAGGGCTCTGGGAGGTGGAGCGCGTGCCGACCAGCACCACGCTGCGTGTGCGCGGGACGTAAGCGATGGAAGTGAGGTTAAGCATCTGTCGCTCGTTCGTTATCTGCCGGGGCGCGCCGCCCGTGACGGGGACAAACCAGAGGTTCTGCGAGCCGCGATCCTCCGCCGTGAAGTAGAGGCCGTCGTCCTCCTCGGCCCAGAAGAGGTTCGACGGCGTGCGGTCGAAGGTCGGCGTGAGCACGCGCCGGTTCGTCCCGTCGGCGTTCATCACGTAGAGGCGCGTCACGTTGTACGTGTTGTCGTTCTGGTCGTAGCCGGTATAAGCGATGAGCTTGCCGTCGTTCGAGACCTGCGGGTTGTTGTCCGGCCCCTTACGGTCGGTCAACTGCCGGATTGTGCCGCCGGCCAGACTCACCGCGTAGACCTCCGAGTCGTTGCGCAGGTACTCGGCGTCCGACTTGCGGATGGCGCTGAAGAGGAGCGTGCGTGAGTCGGCCGCCCACTCCGGCGCGCCGTGCTGGTAGTCGCCGTCGGTCAACTGCCGTGGCGAGCCGCCGTCCGCCGAGATGACGAAGACGTGCGCGAAGCCGTCGGGTCGCCAGCCCGAGCCGTCGCTGCGGTAGTTGAGCCTGTCCACGACGCGCGGCGCATCAACCCACTTCGCGCCGGCCGGCCGCGCCGGCATCTTCACGGAGAGGCCGGGGGTGCCGGGCACGAGCATGTTGAAGGCGAGATGGTTCCCGTCGGGCGACCATGTGAGGTTCGACGGCGAACGTTCGAGCCTCGTCAACTGCGTCTCGCCCGGCGCGTCGAGCCAGCGGACGAAGACCTGCGCGCCCGAGGGCTGCCCCGGCGCGACGTAGGCGATGCGCTTCGAGTCGGGCGACCAGACGGCCTGCGAGCCCTTCGTCAGGAAGCGGTTGCGCCCGCCGTCGGCGTCCACGATCCACAGCTCGTCCTCGTACTTGTCGTTGACCTTGTCGGCCCAGCGCCGCGTGTAGACGACCGCACGGCCGTCGGGCGAGACCCTCGGCCCGGCGACCATCTCCCAGTCGAGGAAGAGGTCAACCGTCAGGCGATCCTTCTGCTGCGACTGCGCCCAAGCCTGCGGCGCGAGCGCGACGACGAGCGCGACGACGCAAAGTACAACTCTCCTCAACTTCATCTGTTGTTTAGCTCTCCGTTCTCTTATGTCGTTTCGTGCGTCGGCGGGGATGTCCGTGCGGCGACGACGCGGCCAATCGTCCGGAGATGATAAAGGATGAGGGGCACGGGTTGAAAGGGGCCGGGGGCGCCGCCTGTTTTCTACTGACTACCGACTGCTGTCTACTGCCTTCACCTCCCTGTCCCACCAGCGGCGCGTGAGGAGCCAGAGCAGGCCGGGGAGGAGGAAGAAGAGGCCGATGGCGAACGTCACGGCGCGCGGCGAGACGTGGAAGCGGTCGAGCGCCTCGCCCACGGCGTAGTTCGACGCGGCCATCGCCAGCGTCATCAACATCAGCTCGGCGGCGAAGACGCGACCGCGAAACCCGTCCTCGACCGAGGACTGCAAGAGCACGGTCGAGAAGACCCACAGCACGCTCCCGCCCGCGTGTGCGACCGCCAGCCAGACCAGCGCGAGTGTGAAACTCTGCGCCCACGCGAACAGGCAGTAGAAGACGCCCGCGAAGAGGAACGAGACGCCGATGGCGCGCTGCATCTGCTGGCGCGTCTCGCTGTAGAAGCGGCGCGTGAACATGGGGCCGAGGGCGGTGCCGACGCCGCGCGCCGCGTAGAGCGCGCTCATCCCGAGGGCGGCGCCTCCGACCGCCGTGTGCAGGCTCAGGCGGAAGACCTTCTCGCCGAAGACGGGCAGTAGCGTGAGTATCCCGCCGCCCAGACCCCACGCCGGCTTGACCAGCAGCAGCGCCAGCACGCGCGGCCGGCGCCAGACGTAGCGCAAGCCTTCGAGCGTGTCCGTGACGCCCAGCGCCTTCGCCACCGTGAGCGGAGTCTTCGGACGCGGCGCCCGCTTCGGCAGTCGCACGCACCAGACGAGCACGGCCGAAAGAACGTAGGTCAAAGAGTCGATGACGAAGGCGGCGTCGGTGCCGAACCAGTCGGTGACGGGGCCGCCCACGGCCGCCCCGAGCGTGAGCATCGCCGACCAAGTGACCGACGAAATAGAGTTGGCCGTGACGAGGTCGCGCTCGGCGACGACCGAGGGGAGCGCGGCCGAGCGCGCCGGCTCGAAGAAGGCCGAGAAGGCGAGTTGCAGGACGGTGAGGAGGTAGACGAGCCAGAGATGCTCGGGGCTGCGGACGAAGAGGAAGCCGAGCACGACGAGCGCGCGCGCCACGTCTGAGGCGATCATGATGTGGCGGCGGTTGAAGCGGTCGGCCAGCACACCCGAGAGCGGCCCGAGCACGACGCTCGGCAAAAAGCGCGCGACGAGGATGAGGCTGACGGCGCGCCCTGACCCCGTCAACTTCAACACGAGCGTGAAGAGCGCGATGGTGTCGAACCAGTCGCCCAACTGGCTGACGACCTGCCCGAGCCAGAGGTAGCGGAAGTCGCGGTTCGTGCGCAGCAGCGCGAGGTAACCCCCGCGCTCGGCCTCCCGCCGCCCGCTCTGCTCGCCCGCCGTCTCTGCCAAGATTAACCGCCGCGCCCTTCCTGAAGTTTGGCGAAGAGAGTGCGCGACGCCCGCGCGGGTTGTCAAACGCGCCGGGCCGAAAAGGGCTTGCCAGAGCGGGGCCGGACGGCGTACTCTCTGCCGCACGCTAACTACAAGAGGAGAAACCCCCGATGGCCGGAGTCACACTGACGCAAGCACTCAAGGACGAGTACCAGAGGCTGTTCGACACCTGCATCATCAGCCCGGGCCGTGCGAGCACGGTCGATAAGCTCGCCGCCACCATCGAGCAGAACCGCAACCGCTACGCCGCGGTCGGCGATCCGCTCGGCATCCCCTGGTACTTCATCGGCGTGATACACAACATGGAGTCGTCGCAGAACTTCAATAAGCATCTGCACAACGGCGACCCGCTCACGGCGCGCACCAAGCAGGTGCCGGCCGGGCGCCCCAAGACCGGCAACCCACCCTTCACCTGGGAGGAGAGCGCGACCGACTCGCTGACCCTCATGAAGCTGGACAAGTGGACTGACTGGACCATCCCGGCTACGCTCTACAAGATCGAAGAGTACAACGGCTGGGGCTACCGACGGTTCCACGCGGACGTGCCGAGCCCGTACCTGTGGAGCTTCACGAACCATTACAAGAGCGGCAAGTACGTGGCCGACGGCAAGTGGTCGCAGACGGCCGTCTCGCAGCAGTGCGGCGCGGCGGCGCTCCTGCGGCGTCTGGCCGAGCGGGGCACCATCCAGTTCAACATCGAGGGGCACCCGCTGCCGACCTCCGTCCCCGTGAAGGAGTCCGTAGACCCGCTCGCCTCCTTCGAGCCGCTTGTCACCTACTCGACGAAGCAGAAGTCGCCGATGGGCGAACTGCTCCAGAAGGCGCTCAACCTCTTCCCCGGCATCTTCCTCAAGGTGGACGGCTTCGCCGGCAAGGACACCTCCGACGCCTTCCGCAAAGTCACCGGCCACTACCTGAAGGGCGACCCGCGTGGGTGAGAGCCAAATAGCCGGGAAGAATTAACCACCGCAGACACAGAGGCACAGCTTGAAGCGGATTTCCGTTTTAGCTGTGCCTCTCTGTGTCTGCGGTGGTTAACTATCCGCCGAATCGCACGCCCGCGCGTTCATTCTGCTCTCCACGAATCAACCTGACGCGTCACGTTGACCTCTGTCCGCGCGTGCCCGTGCGCAACGAGCAGGAACCTTCCTTTTCCCCTGCCAAAAACGTCAATTCTCACATCGGCGCCGGGTGGCACGCGTGTTGTTAAGAGAGACAGCGCGGCCCACGGGGAGCGCGGCACGCGCGCCCCTTCGAACTCACCGCACGGAGGACGAAAGGCCGCACCAGTTTGTGACGCCGCTTAAGGCGTCCACTTTGAAAGGGAGGCGCGAGAGAGTCGAAGGTCACGCGCGACGCCTCCCAAATTTCTCACCCAGCCCGGCGGGCGAGTGCCACAACGTGCCCGCCGTTTGCCCCCCAAGCCCGTCGCCGGAGGCGAGTGCCGATTTGCTCCCGGCCCCCGCCTCCGGCGACGGACGGTTTTTTTGAAGGAGTGATGAGTGTTGAGGACTGAGGACTGAGTTGAAGAAGCTGTTCCCTACTTTACTCAGTCCTCAGTCCTCATCACTCAGTACTTGATTCCCCCGGAGGCGCGAGTGATTCGCATCGACATGTCCGACTACAGCCGCGCGGCGGGGGCGTACTGGGCCGCGCTGGTAGCGGCGGGTGCGGTGGCGCTCGGGTGGGGCGCCTACCATTGTCTCGCGTTCAGCGGGACGGAGTGGGCGCAGCTCGTCGTCCTCGCCAGCCTCGTCGTTATCTCCGGCATGCTGCCGGTCAGGATACCCGGGACGAAGGCCGTCGTGACGGCAGGCGATTGCTTCATCTTCCTCGGCGTCATCTTCATCGGCGTCCCGGCCGGCATCGTCCTCGGCGCGTTGGAGCTGTTCACCAGCTCGCTCCGCATCTCCAGGCGCGGTTCGACCTGGATCGCCATGCCCGCCTGCATGTCCATCACGGCCTACATCGCGGGCCAGAGCTTCTACCTCGCGCTCGCCGCGCACGCCGGCATCGCGGAACGGCCGCTCGGTTTTCGCAACGCCGTCTCGCTCGAACAACTCATCCTGCCGCTCGTCCTGATGTCGCTCGTCCAGTACACGCTCAACAGCGTGATGGTCGCCGCGCTGCTCTCGCTCAAGAGCGGGCGGCCGTTCTGGCGCTGCTGGCGCGACGGCTACCTCTTAAGCTCCTGGACGTTCTTCGCGGGCGCGCTCGCGGCCGGCGTCGTCTACGTGGCCATCAGCCGGTTCGGACTGCTCTACGTCATCCTGAGCATCCCGGTCATCGCCGCCACACTCGTCACCTACCGCACATACTTCGAGCGCGTCGCCGAGAAGACGCGCGAAGCCGCAGAGATGTCGCGCCTTCACCTCGCCACCGTCGAGGCGCTCGCCACCGCCATCGACGCCAAAGACCAGACCACGCAATTTCACGTCCGGCGCGTCCAGCTCTACTGCGAGCGCATGGGCGAGCTGATGGGGCTGTCGCCCTCCGAAATCAAAGCACTCAAGGCCGGCGCGCTGCTCCACGACATCGGCAAGCTCGCCGTCCCCGACCACATCCTCAACAAGCCGGGCAAGCTCACCGAGGCCGAGTTCGAGCGCATGAAGGTGCATACCACGGTCGGCGCGCAGATACTTGAGCGTGTCGTCTTCCCGTACCCGGTCGTGCCCATCGTCCTCTATCACCACGAGCAGTGGGACGGGCGCGGCTACCCGGAGGGGTTGAAGGGTGAAGAGATTCCTTTGACGGCGCGCATTCTTTCGGTCGTGGACTGCTTCGACTCGGCGCGCGAAGACCGTCCGTACCGGCGCGGGATGACGCCGGATGAAGCGTGCGCGATGCTCAGGCGCGGCGCGGGCGGCCACTTCGACCCGCGCGTCGTCGAGGTCTTCATGCGCGACCTGCCGCGCTTTGAGGAGGAGATAGCCGCCGCGGGGCTCGACAACCGCGGTGTGACGCACGAGGAATGGGAGCACCGCGACCTGCTCGGCGAAGATGCCCCGGAAGAGACGACTTCGCCGGCCGCCGTCCACCGCTCCGACGCGCCGCACTATCTCAGCCAGATCACGAACGCGCACCGCGAGGTCTACGCGCTCTACGAGATCGCGCGCACCTTCGGCTCGTCGCTCGACATCGAGGACACGGTCTCCGTGCTCGTCAACAAGGTCGGCCACGTCGTCCCGTTCGATTTGTGCGCCGTGTATCTTTACGACGAGGAGAAGGGTTACGCGACGGCGGCGCATGTCTCCGGGCGCCACTCGGAATTCCTGCGCGGCCGCGCGGTCGCGCCGGGCGAGGGCGTCGTCGGCTTCGTGCTGGCGAACCGCCGCTCGTCCTACCTCCTCGACCCGATGCTCGACTTCCCAGACGCACAGCTTCCAGGGGGCTGCCAGTTCCGCTCGATGGTGGCACTGCCGCTTGCTAAGGACGAGCGCCTGGTCGGCGTGCTGGCCGTCTACTCCGCCGAGGCGCGGCGCTACACGGATGACCACCTGCGGCTCTTAGACACCGTCGCGCGGCTCGCTTCCGACGCGCTCGCCAACGCGATGAGCCACGCGCAGGCCGAGTCGAACGCTCTGACGGATACCTTGACGGGACTGCCGAACGCGCGCGCTATGTACGTGCGCTACGAGCAGGAGGCCGCGCGCGCGCGCCGGACGGGGAGACCCTTCCAGGTCGTGATGCTCGACCTCGACGACTTCAAGCAGGTCAACGATACTTACGGCCACAAGACGGGCGACCGCATGTTGCGCGAGGTCGGGCGCATCCTCCACGCGCAACTGCGCGAGTATGACTTCCTCGCGCGCTACGCGGGCGACGAGTTCGTCGCCATCGTGCAAGACCTCTCGGTCGAACAGACCTCGGAGCTGCGCGAGAGGATCGAGCGCGCCGTCTCGAAGTTCTCGCTGCACGTGCGCGGCGACAAGCACGCGCGCGTCGGCATCTCGGTCGGCTCGGCCTCCTACGGCGTCCACGGCGACACGCTCGACCAACTCCTCATCGCCGCCGACGAGGCCATGTACTCCGCCAAGTCCTTCCACAAACAGCGCACGCCCGAAGAGAAGTCCGCGCATCCCACGGATGTCGGCACGGGCGACCTCGCCTCGACGGCCATCAATTAGAGCAATCTTCAAATCGACGTGCCGGAAATGTTAAGAGGCGGGCCGCAGCCCGCCTCTTAACTGTTGGGGGTTAGCCTAAGTGGCGGTTTATGGTTGGCCGTTATCGTCCATCCTGACACCGGCACCGGCTCTGACCTTTGTCTTGACCTTCATCTGTAAATCTCCTTTTCGGCGAAGACGGAAGAACTAGGGTTCCTCGTCGAATCCACCCATGGTGCCCCTTGCTCTGTACGAACCGGCCTTGACGTTACTTTTGACTTTCATCTTCTGAACTCCTTCTGAGGGAAGAGGGAAGAACTACGGCTCCTCGTCGAAACCGCCGCGAGAGCCGCGAACCCTGTACGAACCGGCCTTGAGGTTGGACTTGACCTTCATCTGCTCGACTCCTTTCAGAATGAGAGCGGGGAACCGCTCAAGGTCTTTAAAGGCTTCGGTGGGCGTTCAGGTCAGCGAAGGCGAGGTGTGATCGTCGGTCTTCGCTTCGATGGCCGAAAGCTGTCGGCGGGATGCTTGCGCGGGCCCACAAAAAGCGGGTACGTAATCTCGTAAAGTGTTCAAAACGTTGGATTTGAGTGTCGCCGCGGCAGGCGCGTGTGTCGGGTCAAGTCTCAATCATTCATCCTCTCGCTCTCATCCTTTGTCTTGACTTTACCCCGCCCGGTCGTTTTCAATCGAAACAGGCGCGTCGGCGTCGGGCGAGTCCCGCCGGCCGGGGTGCCGCGGCCCCGTTTGACAGCCTCAGCTCCGCACAGAGCGGGACGTACGCCCCGACCCCGCGCGAATGTTTAAGTCGAAGCAGGAACCATGACAGTCACTTCCCAGGTTTCCGAGAAAGCCGCGACGATCCTCGTGGTCGAGGACGACGAGCGCGTGCGCTCGGGGCTCACGCGCGCCTTCGAGTCCGTGGGGCATAAGGTCCTGGCCTGCGGCGACGCGGCCGAGGCGCTGCGCGAGCTGCACCGAGAGGGCTGTGACCTCGTCGTCCTCGACGTGGAGCTGCCCGGCGTGAGTGGGCTCGCGCTCTGCCGCCTGCTGCGCGCGCAGGCCGCGACGCGCCGCCTCCCCGTCATCATCCTCTCGTCGCACGACCGCGAGGAGTACAAGGTCGAGGCGTTCGCCGCCGGCGCCGACGACTTCGTCGTCAAGGGGCCGACCGCGCGTGAGCTTTTGACACGCGTCGGGGCGCACCTCCAGTCGGCCGAGCGCGAGCGCCTCCTGCGCGGGAGCAACCGAGAGCTTTCGTTCATCGCAGACCTCGGGCGCGGACTGCTCCACGCACTGAGCCCCGCGGAGGTCGTCCGCCGCGTTGCGGGCGCGACCTTCGAGGGCGCAGACACGGCTCTGTCGGCGGCCGTGCTCGTCCGCGACGCGGGCAAGCAGGCGCGCGGAGGAAGTCAGGAGGGCTTGAGCGTCTGCGTCTTCGACCGCGAGGGAAGCGCCGAGGATGACGCCGCGCTCGTCCATCTAGAGCGCCTGCGCGCTTGGCTCGCGACCTCGCCGTCGGTCTCGAAGCGCGTCGAAGACCCGGCGGAGTTCTTCCTGAAAGATGACACGCACGCGGTCGAGTTCGCCGTGCCGCTCCGCTTCGAGGGGCGCGCGCTGGGCGCCCTCGTCGTCGGCTATGACCGCCGCGCCGCCTGCGGCGAGACAGAGGAGCGGCTGGTCGAAGCCGCCGCACAGCAGGCCGCGCTCGCCGCGCGCATCTCGACGCTCTACGAGGCCGCGCGCTCGGCTTCAGTTCATCTCGCGCGCGAGGTCGAGCGGCGCACGGCCGAGGCCGAAAGTCAGCGCCGCTTCACCGAGGCGATTATTGATTCGCTACCCGTCTCGCTCTACGCCATCGACCGCGAACACCGCGTCGTCGCATGGAACCGCAACCGTGAGCTGGGTGGGCAGGGCATCCCGCGCCGCGACGTTTTGGGCCGCAACATCTTCGACGTGCTCAAGCGGCAGCCGCGCGAGGAGATGCAGCGCGAGTTCGACTCGGCCTTTCGCACGGGCGAGATTCAGCGCATCGAGCAGGAGTCGCGTGCGCGTGACGGCTCGACGCGTCACTGGCTCGTCAGCAAGGTGCCGATGCGCATCGAGGGGCGTGAGGTCTCGCACGTCATTACCGTGGGCGAGGACATCACGGCGCGCGTGCAGGCCAATCGCGCGGTGGCGCGCACCGAGCGGCTCGCCGCCGTGGGCCGGCTCGCCGCGGGCGTTGTCCACGAGATCAACAACCCGCTCGCGACCATCGCGGCCTGCGCCGAGGCGCTTGAGTCGCGCGTCTCCGAAGGCACCTACGGCGAGGGGCCGGACGTGGAAGACCTGCGCGAGTATCTGCAACTCATCCGCGGCGAGGCGTTTCGCTGCAAGCAGATCACGAACGGCCTGCTCGACTTCAGCCGCGCGCGCGCCGTCGAGCCCGCGCCCGTCAACGTCTCCGAGGTCGTCGAGTCGGCCGCGCGCCTGCTCGCGCACCAGAAGCGCGGCGCCTCCATCAAGATCGAGGTCGGACTCTCCGACAGTCTCCCGCTCGTCTCGGGCGACATGGGGCAGTTGCAGCAGGCCGTTATCATCCTCGCCGAGAACGCCATCGACGCGATGCCGCAGGGCGGCACGCTCACGATGCGCACGCTGCGCGAGGCGGATGAGGAGAGCGAGTCCGTCGTCACCGAAGTGAGCGACACGGGGCAGGGCATCCCCGAGGAGATACGCGAGAGGATTTTCGACCCGTTCTTTACGACGAAGGAGGTCGGGCGCGGCACCGGGTTAGGACTCGCCGTCTGTTATGGTATTGTTACCGAACACGGCGGTCGCATCGGCGTGGAGTCGGCCGTGGGTCGCGGCAGCACATTTCGCATCGTGCTCCCCGCGACTAAAAATCCGGACGGAGACCTGCCCAGTTGAGCGAAAACCGACAACCCGCGCGCATTCTCGTCGCAGAAGACGAGGCCAACCTCCGCCTCGTTTTACAGAAAGAACTCCAGCGCATGGGCCACGACGTGCGCGTCGCGCCCGACGGCGAGGCCGCCCTCAAGCTCCTCGAAGAGAGCAACGTGGACGTGCTGCTCTCCGACATCTCGATGCCGCACATGGACGGCATGGAGCTTCTGCGCCGCGTCCACCAGCGCCCGAACCCGCCCGAGGTCATCATGCTCACGGGGCACGCCACCGTCGAGTCGGCCATCGAGGCGATGAAGCTCGGCGCCTACGACTACCTCTCCAAACCCTATCGCATCGCGGAGCTGGACGTGCTCGTCAAGCAGGCCGCCGAGAAGCGGCGCCTGCGCGTGGACAACGCGCGGCTGCGCACGCTCGTCGAGCGGCAGACGGCGACGCCCGAGATCGTCTTCGTCTCGGACGCGATGCGCGAGGTGATGCGGCTCGTCGAGCGCGTCGCGCCCTCGGACGCGTCGGTCTTAATCACGGGCGAGTCGGGCACGGGCAAGGAGCTGATCGCCAACGCCATTCACCGCCTCTCCTTACGCAGCGAGGGCTCGTTTATAGATTTGAACTGCGCGGCTTTTCAGGAGTCTCTGTTAGAGTCGGAGCTGTTCGGCTACGAGGCCGGCGCGTTCTCGGGCGCGAAGGGGCGCAAGCTCGGTTTGTGGGAGCTGGCCGACAACGGCACCATCTTCCTCGACGAGGTGACGGAGCTGCCGCCGCCCTTGCAGTCGAAGCTGCTGCGGGCGATTGAGACCAACTCCTTCTTCCGCGTCGGCGCCGTGCGCAAGGTGCAGGTCAACGTCCGCATCGTCGCCGCGACCAACCGCGACATCACCGAGGTCACCTCCGACGGACGCTTCCGCGCCGACCTGCTCTACCGCATCAACAGCTTCCAGATCAACCTGCCGCCCCTGCGCGAGCGCCCCGAAGACATCGAGCCCATCGCGCGCCACCTCCTCACGCGGCTCGCCGGCCCCAACGCGCCCGAGCTGACGCCCGAGGTGCTCGCAGCGCTCAGGTCGTACGCGTGGCCCGGCAACGTCCGTCAGCTCCGCAACACGCTGGAGCGCGCCGTCCTGCTCGCCAACGACAACCGCATCACGACGGGCGAACTCCCGCCCGAGATTGTCACCCCGGCCCTCGCCTTCCGGCCCGTCGCCGCGCCCGGCGGAGGTGTCGCGCCCGGCGGCACAGACGCGCAGGGCGCCGCCGCCCCGGCCGTCCCGCCGCCGCTGCGCGAGGTCGAGCGCCAGCAGATACTCGCCGCGCTCGAACAGACCGGCTGGCACCGCGGCAAGACCGCCGACATGCTCGGCATCTCGCCCTCCACGCTCTACCGCCGCCTCCGCGACTACAACCTGACCAAACGGCAGTAGCGTCAGGCGCCCCTACCTTCTGCCCCGGCCTGCGCCTTCGGGAAGAGGAGGGAGGCCACGATGGAAAGGCCGATGACGCCCGTGATGATGCCGAGCGAGAGGGCGATGGGGAACTTGCCGTCGTAGAGGCCGTTGAGCCAGACCATCTTCAAGCCCACAAAGACGAGCACCACCGACAACCCGTATTTCAGCATGTGAAATTTGTCCATCGCGCCCGCGAGCATGAAGTACATCGCGCGCAGGCCGAGGATGGCGAAGATGTTCGACGTGAAGACGACGAGCGGCTCCTTCGTCAGCGCGAAGATGGCGGGGACGGAGTCCACCGCGAAGATCACGTCCGTCGCTTCGAGAAAGAGCAGCGCCACGAAGAGCGGCGTCGCATGGAGCACGCCGTCGAGGCGGACGAAGAAGCGCTGGCCGTGCAGCAGGGGCGTGGTCGGCATGAGGCGGCGAACCAGTCGAACCAGAAGGTTCTTCTCCGGCTCGACACCCTTCTCGGGCGCGAACATCATCTTGATGCCGGTGATGACGAGGAACGCGCCGAAGAGAACGACGACCCAGTGGTACTGCATCAGGGCGCTCCCCGCGGCGATGAAGACGGCGCGGAAGGCGAGCGCGCCGATGATGCCGTAGAAGAGCACGCGGTGCTGATACTTGGGGGGGACGGCGAAGTAGCCGAAGACCAGCACGAAGATGAAGACGTTGTCTACGGAGAGCGACTTCTCGACGACGTAGCCCGTCAGGAACTCAAGCGAGACGCGCCACGCCGCGGCCCCCGGGTCGAAGCCGGGCACGGCCAACAGCCGCGCGTCCTGCGCGAACTTCCACAGGGCGAACTGGTAGAGGAGGAAGTTGAAGACGAGCGCGAGCGTCACCCACACGACGCTCCACGTCGCCGCCTCGCGGAACGAGACCGCGTGCGCCTTGCGGTGAAACACGCCGAGGTCGAGGGCCAGGAGGAGAAGTACGAACCCTGTAAAGCTTAAGTAGAACCACCAGTAATCGGCAAAGGGGAAAAGCTCAGCCATCACCCGAATCCTTTCACGCTCGGACGCTTGAGACGTACGCGCAAAAGGAAAAGACCCTTCGCGCGCCAGCGCGAAAGGTCTTGGTCAACGAGCCTTCGGAACTCTTCCCGGTGAACCGGATGCCCGAGCGCGGGCAACGTACTGACGGCCTCACCAGACCCGCAACGGCAGCGGGCGACCTACTCCCCTTTCGATATCAACATCCTAAGGAGACAGCATGACCCTGTCAACATTCGTCCTATTGAATTTCTGTCACGCGGGAGCCATCTGCCTACCGCCTACTACTCATCCCCCGCCGCCGGTGGCCGTCCTCTGCGGGTTCTTGGGTTGGGAGAGGGCGCGGCGAGCGGTGTCTGCCTTGTCGCGGGCGCCAGTGCGCTCGTAGATGGGGACGAGGCGTTCGAGGACGGCGCTGGCTCCGGGCTGGATTCGGAGCGCGGCCTCGTAGTGCTTGACAGCGTCTTTGTCCCGGCGCTGCTCTTCGAGGATGCCGGCGAGCTTGACGTGCGCCTCGTACTCGTTTGAGGCTTTGGCGAAGTTCTTGTAGGCGTCGCCGTGGCGACCGAGGCGCGCGTTGACGACGCCGAGGTTGTTGAAGATGACGGGCTCGGACGGCGCGAGCCGGGCCGCCTGGTTGAGCCGCTTGAGCGCGCCCGCGTAGTCGTCTGCGAGGTAGAGCGAGTAGCCGAGGTTAGCGAGGACGATCCAGTCCTTCGACGCGACCGTCAGCGCTCGCGTGTAAGCCTCGGCCGCCTGCCGGTGCCACCCCAGACGGTCGTAGGCGAGGCCGAGCAGGTTGTTGGCCTCGGCCAACTGCGGCCCGACGGTCGTCGCGGCGATCTGCAACTCGGCAATCGCCTCCTGCACGTAGCCGTGCTGGAGCAGCGCGCGACCCTGCGAGACGCGGTCGGAGGGCACGCCGACGATCAGCGGAATAAACATCTTCGGTCGCAGCGCCTCGACCGTCTCGCCCGCGGACGGGCGGACGATGCGCACGCCCTCCGACGCGGAGGAGGTGGTGTTGGCGGCGCGCTCGTCGTTTCTGCCGGGCTCCGAATCGCGCGGCGCCTGTGCGGTCTCACTCACTGGCGCGGCGGGCGTCGTCACGGGCTCAACCTTCGGGGGCTGAACCGGCGCGGGCTCGGCGGCCGTTTGAGTCTGAGGCTTCGACTCCTCCGACGCTACCTCCTGCTTAATCTCGGTCGGGGCGGCGGCCGTCTGCCGCGCGGGGGCCGGCTTCTTCGCCGTCTCGGTCTTGCGGCGACCGCCGCCAAACAGACGTGCGAGCGCGCGGAAAGGCGCGGAGAGTGCGCGCGCGAAGCCGTTGCCTTTCCGCTTCGGCGGCTGCGCGTCGCCGGACTCGACGGCGTCCTCGGAGGCTTCGTCGTTCGCCTCTTCTTCGACGCGCGCGGGTGCGTTCGGCGCGGCGTCGCTCACGGCCGAAGCCGCGGGGGCGGCCTCGCCAAAGCCGAGCGCGGCCTGCGGCACAAGCACCGCGAAGGAGAGGACGAGCGAGATGATGAGCGAAGTCGTTCTGCGTTTTAACACGGCCGAAACCTCCAGCGCCGCGGGGCGCGCCGACAGGACTTGCGAGGGAGAGGCTTTCGGGCGAGACCCTCCGCGGCGCTCATTGATTATAAGTCACGCGAATCCTCATGTAAAAACGCCCGCGCCCCGCGCCCGTTCATAAAAGAAGGCGGGCCGGGGCGTGGCGGGGTAAAGGCGGAGGCTATAAAAAAGTGCCGGCCCGCGAAGGAGGCGTTCCTTCGCGGGCCGGCAGCGGGAGAGCGCGGGTTGTTTAAGCGGCGCGATTGGCTTTCCGCTTGCGGCGTGCGTAGAGGCCGGCGAGCCCTGTGCCGAGCAGAGCCAGCGTGGCCGGCTCGGGCGTGGGCGTCGGCGGCGGCTTCGCCGTGAAGATCTCAAACTTGACCCCGTCGTTGAAGAAGTGGCAGTCGGGGTCGAACCCGAGCGCGAAGTTGCCGCCGTTCGAGATGTAGGCGAAGAGCGCGTTCACCTGTGCGGTGGTGAAGTTGTAGACGAAGTTCACCGGCGTCGTCGTGAACGACTGCGAGGTCAGGAACGTGTCGGCCGTGCCGTTGGCTACCAGCCAGTCGCTCTGGTTGTGATAGCGCGTGTTGACGAAGTCGTCGATGATGGAGACGCTGTTGTTGTTGGGGTTCGGGTCGTCGGTGAACGAGGCGACGCCCGAGAACTTGGCGTTGTCGAGCAAGTGGATGAAGAGCCGGTTGGCGTTGTTGTCCCAGTTCGCGATGTTCTTGATGGTGATACGAGCGCCCGTGATCTGATGCCCCTGAGGGAGGTTAACGTTCGAGACCTTCCAGGTGTAGACCTTGTGATGGTCGAGATCGTTCAGATCGACGGGGTTGGGCGTGTAAGTCAAAGTGTCGGCCTGCGCGGCCTGCGACGCGCAGAGGACAAAGAGTACGGCAAGGGAAATCAGGAGCTTCTTCACGGGGCACCTCACTTAGAGTGTGTTGGGGTTAGCGCCGAAGGGCGCGCGCGTTGCGCGCCTCACCGAATCGCTTCACTTTGGTTCTATTACATGAAAGAACCATTATGCGGGGCTTTCCAGAGAAGGCGCGTGTTTAAAAATCCGTATGTCTTCGTTTGTCAAAGTTCAGCGCGCGTTCAACCGGCACTCTGCTCAAAGGCGCGGCGGAGGTCTTCGGGGACGTGGACGGAGCGGCGCTCGTCGAGATTCATCGCGACCTGCACGTGCGTGGCGTTGGCGCACAGCGTCTGGTCTGCGGCGCGGCGCAGTCTGTACTCGAACGTGACGGACGAACGGCCGACAGCCGAGGCCCAGACCTCGACCGACGCCTCGTCGCCGTAGACGAACGGCGCGAAGAACTCCGCGCGCACGTTCACCGTCGGGAACCCCAGCCGCCGCTCCGACATCAAGCGCGCGTAACTCACGCCGCAGCGCGCCGCGAAGAACTCCTCCATCGCCGCGTGGCAGTAATGGAACAGCACAGGGTAATAGACCAGCCCCGCCGGGTCGCAATCGCCGAAGCGGACGGGGATAAGGGTGGAGAAGGGCATAAGGCAGTAGGCAGCAACTCCGCGTTAAGGCCGTTGCGAGATTAAATCGGAGGTTTCGACAGCGGCTCTCTTAACTGCCTACTGCTCCTTCAGCTTTTTCCGATCAATCTTCCCGCGGTCGTTCTTGGGGAGGGACGCGACGAACTCGACCCAGCGTGGGTACTTGTAAAGGGCGAGGTGGGATTTGACGAACTCTTTGATCGACTGCGCGAGGTCGTCGCCGGGGGCGTGGCCTTCGCGGAGGACGAGGAAGGCTTTGGGCTTGATGAGGCCGTCTCCGGAGTCGTGGCCGACGACCGCGGCTTCGAGCACGGCCTCGTGTTGGAGCAGGCAGTTCTCGATCTCTGCCGGCGCGACGAAGACGCCCGAGACCTTGAGCATGTCATCCGTGCGGCCGTGGTACCAGAAGTAGCCTTCGGCGTCGAAGTGGAACTGGTCGCCCGTCGTACACCAGTCGCCGGCAAAGGTCTGCTTCGACTTCTCGTGCGCCTGCCAGTAGCAGAGCGCGGCCGAGTCGCCCTTGATACGCAGCGTGCCCATCTCGCCCGCGGGCAGGGGCCGTCCTTCGCCGTCAACTAACTGCGCCTCGTACCCTTCGACGACGCGGCCGAGGCTGCCGGGCTTCACATCGCCGGGGCGGTTCGTGATGTAGATGTGGAACATCTCGGCCGAGCCGATGCCGTCGTAAATCTCAACGTCGAAGGTCTCGACCCAGCGGCGGTACAACTCTTCGGGGAGCGCCTCGCCCGCCGACAGGCACATGCGAAGAGAGGAGATGTCTCTCCGCGCCGCGTCCTCCACGTTGAGCATGCCGTTGATCATCGTCGGGACGCTCGTGAGGATGGTCGGGCGGTAGCGCTCGATGACCTCGAACAACTTCTCGGGCGTCGAGCGCTCGGAGAAGAGCGCGGCGGCGCCGCCCACGGCGAAGGGGAAGAGGAGGTTGGTACCCGTCGCGTAGCCGAAGAAGAGTTTGGGAACGGAGACCGTCAGGTCGTTCTCTGACACGCCGAGCACGCCCTTCGCGTAGCACTCGGTGTTGTAGGGCAGGTCGTGCTGCAAGTGCACCGCGCCCTTCGGGTGTCCCGTCGAGCCCGACGTGAAGAGCCAGATGGCCACGTCGTCGCGGTGCGTGTCGGCCGGAGTTAAATCGTCTGACTGCGCGTCCAACGCTTCGGCGAACGAGTGAAAGCGCCCGCGCTCCTCGCCGACAACCAGGACGTTCTGCAAGTGCTTCGCGCCGTCGGCGGCCTGCGTGAAGTTATCGAGCAGCGACTCGTGTATGACGGCGACGCGCGCGCGCGTGTATTCGAGGTAGTAGCGGTAGTCATCCGCGGGCAGCAGTGGGTTGACCATCGTGATGACGCCGCCCACGCGGTTGACGCCGAACCACGTCCACACGAACTCCGGGCAGTCGGGCAGCACCAGCAGCACGCGGTCTTCCACCCTCAAACCCAACTCACGCAGCGCGCGCCCCGCGCGATTCGACAGGCGCACGGCGTCCGCGTATGTGTAGGTCTCGTCGCGGTAGTACAGGCAGGTCTTACCCTCGCGCCCCTCCTCCACGTTGTGGTAGAGGAAGTAGTCGCCCATGTTGAACCGCTCGGGGAACTCGACGTTATGCATAAGCGAAGACGTTCGGCGTCAGCCGCGGCCGGCGAAGGGGCAGCCGCCTGAGCCGTGGGTTGAGTCGAGGTGGGTGCGCGCCTCCCAGAGTTCAGGGAAGAACTTTTTGTCGAGCGTCGTCTTTAAATACCCGACGCCCTCGCTGCCGCCGGTGCCCTTCTTGGTGCCGAGCATACGCTCGACCATCTTGACGTGGTGGTAGCGCCAGAGCGCGAAGAACTCGTCGTGCGCGATAAGCGCCTCGGAGAGCTGGTACTCCTCGTAGCGTTCCTCGAAGTGTGTGACGACTTCGAGCGCGGCGCGGACGCGCCGTTCGTAGAGAGCGCGCCGTTCGTCGTCAGAGAGAGAGGCGTCGTCGGGCGGCGCGTCGAGGCCGCGGCGCGCGAGCAGCGCGAAGAACTCTTCGCCGAGCGCGGGCCCGTCCCGGCGCGCGCGCAGGCGCCCCGAGGCGAACTCGTCCGTACGGAAGGCGCGCAGAATGGCGTCATCCTTAAGGCCCGAAGAGAACTCGATCTCGCGGAACTGCATCGACTGGAAGCCGCTCGCCGGGTTGAGCTGGTCGCGGAAGCCGAGGAAGTTGATCGGCGTCATCGTCTCAAGGATGTGTATCTGCGTGACGAGCAGCTTCTCGATCTCGGCGACCCGGCCGAGGGCGCGCGCCGCGACGGGCGCACGGTCTTCGCGCATCGCCGAGAGCGCCGCGTCGATCTCGTGGAGCACCTGCTTGAACCACAGTTCGTACGCCTGGTGGATGGTGATGAAGAGCAGTTCGTCGTGGTGCGCGGGGTCGGACAGACACTCCTGCAACCCGATCAGCTCGGGCACGCGCAGATACTTGTTATAGGATAAGGGCTCGGTCATGACGGATTCGGTAAGCTCGCGGTCGTTACTTCGATTGGGATGATAGGCCAAGCGTAACGCCTGCCCCGGCCGCCCGTCAATTTGCTCCGATGAAGAAACTACTTTCCACCTGCGCGCCCCTGTTGATGGCTACGACTCTCTTCTTCACAGGGTGTGACCGTAACACGTCGAACTTGCCCCGGTCGCAGACGACGCCGAGCCCGCAGGCCGCGTTGACGGTGCGCGAGGCCGACTCGCCGGCGGGCGCGGAGAGTCGCGAGCCGGAGCTGTTCACGGGGACGGACGGCCGCGTCATCCTGAGCTGGGTCGAGAAGAGGGGCGGGGAGACGTACGCGTTGCGCTTCGCCGTGCGCGACCCTTCGGGGTGGTCTGAGGCGCGCACCGTGGCGGAGGGCGACGATTGGTTCGTCAACTGGGCCGACTTCCCTTCGGTCGTCGCGCTCGCCGACGGGTCGCTCGCCGCGCACTGGCTCGTGAAGAGCGGGGCGGGGACGTACGCCTACGACGTGAACGTCGCGCGGTCGAAGGACGGCGGGAAGACGTGGGGGCGTGCGGTCGTCCCGCACACGGACGGGACGCGAACCGAGCACGGGTTCGTCTCGCTGCTGCCGCTCGCAGACGGCCGTCTCGGCGCGGTGTGGGTGGACGGGCGCGCGTTGAAGGACTTGAAGGAGGGGCACGAAGAGGAGGGGTCGCCGCTGCCCTTCAGCATGCAGCTCCGCTACGCCGCGATTGACGAGGCGGGCAAACTCTCTGACGAGGCCGTGCTCGACGAGCGCATCTGCGAGTGCTGCCAGACCTCTGCGGCGATGACCGCGGACGGGCCTCTCGCGGCCTACCGCGACCGTTCCGAAGAGGAGGTGCGCGACATACACTTCGTACGGCGGCAGTCGGGCAACTGGAGCGCGCCGCGGCCCGTCCACGCCGACGGCTGGCGGGTGAAAGCCTGCCCGGTCAACGGGCCGCAGCTCGCGGCCGAAGGGCGGCGCGTGGCGCTCGCGTGGTTCACCGGCGAGGGTGATGCGCCGCGCGTACAGGTGGCATTCTCAAACGACGCGGGCGCGAGCTTCGGCCCGCCCGCGCGCGTGGACGACGGCGAGGCCATGGGGCGTGTGGACGTTCTGCTGCTGGCGGACGGGTCGGCGCTGGTCTGCTGGATGTCGGGCGGCGCAGAGGGCGGCGCGAACAAGGTCAGACGTGTCGCGCCCGACGGCACGCTCGGCCCCGTCGCGGTCATCGCGCAGACGGACGTGTCGCGCTCAAGCGGCTTCCCACGCATGGCGCGGCTCGGCGACACAGTCCTCTTCGCCTGGACGCAGTTCGGCAAGCCCTCGCGGGTGCGCACCGCCACCGCCGATGTCAGCGCCTTCAGATAAGAGATTAACCACCGCAGACACGAGAGGCACGGCTGGTTGAGCTATTCGGCTCCCAGCCGTGCCTCTCGTATCTCTGTGGCGAACATTACTGACACACCCAACCACAAACAGTTATGAAAACCTCGTACACGTAGGATGACTCTTTTAGACGAGTACAGGGTTTATACTTGACGCATCTAATGACAAAGGGCGAGGCGAGAGCCGACGCGGGATGTGAAGGGAGTTAGAGAGTGCAGGCGACGATGTTGAAAGAGGAGTTCGTCGATCCAGTGTGCGGGATGACGGTTGACCCGGCGCGTGCGGCCGGGACGAGTGAGCGCGACGGCGTGCGTTACTACTTCTGTTCGCAGGGCTGCAAGCAGAAGTTCGACGCCGCGGGCTCGGGTGAAGCGATGCCACAGGCGAGTTGCTGCGGCACCGCGCCAGCGCCAGCGCCCGTCCAGATGTCCGCGGCGCCCGTGCAGTTGACGTTGACTCGCAAGTCGTCGTCCGCCCCGGCGACCAACACACACGCGCAACACGCTCGGGCAGACCACGGCCAAACTGTTAACGCCGAGGAGGCACAGGCGCGGAGCTACCGCACGATGATGCGCAAGTTCTGGTTCGCGACCGCGGTCGGGCTCCCGCTGTTGCTCCTGATGTTCGCGGAGTTCGTGCCGGCGTGGCGTCACGCGCTCATGCCCTATCATCGCATCATCGGCATCTTCTCGGCCGTCGTGACGCTGCCCGTGCTCGCGTGGTCGGGCCGGCAATTCTTTGAGAGCGCCTGGAACGGGCTGCGCAATCACAACACGAACATGGACACGCTGGTCGCGCTCGGCACCGGTGCGGCGTGGGCCTACTCGACGGTCGCGGTCGTCGCGCCGCAGCTCTTCCCGGCGGGCACCACGGGGATGTACTTCGAGGTGGCCGTCATCGTCGTCGCGCTCATCCTGTTGGGTCAGGCGTTGGAGCTGAGAGCGAAGGGCCGTTCGAGCGCGGCCCTCAAAAAACTTCTTGAGTTACAGGCGAAGACCGCGCGCGTCGTCCGCGACGGTAGAGAGTTGGACGTGCCCGTCGAGGAGGTCGTCGTCGGCGACACGGTGCTCGTGCGTCCCGGCGAGAAGGTGCCGGTGGACGGCAGTATCATTGACGGCGAGTCGGCGCTCGACGAATCGATCGTGACCGGCGAGTCTGTCCCCGTAGACAAGCGGCGAGGCGATGCGGTCATCGGCTCAAGCATCAACAAGACGGGCGCCTTCACCTTCCGCGCGACGAAGGTCGGCGCGGACACGGCGCTGGCGCGCATCGTCCGGATGGTCGAGCAGGCGCAGAGTTCAAGACCGCCCATCGGCAGGCTCGTGGACAAGGTCAGCTCCTACTTCGTCCCCGTGGTGATGATCGTCGCAATATTGACCTTCCTCGCGTGGTTCAACTTCGGCCCCTCCCCGACGGTCAATCACGCGGTGGTGACGATGGTGGCCGTGCTCGTCATCGCCTGCCCCTGCGCGCTGGGCCTTGCGACGCCCATCAGCCTGATGGTCGGGGTGGGGAAGGCCGCCGAGCACGGCGTGCTCATACGCAACGGCGAGGCTCTGGAGTCGGCCTCGAAGCTCAAGACGGTCGTGCTCGACAAGACCGGCACGCTCACAAAGGGCAGGCCCGAACTCACGGACGTGCTGCCGCTCGGAGGATTCAATGAAGAGGAGATGCTGCGCCTTGCCGCAGCGGCCGACCGAAGGAGCGAGCATCCTCTGGCCGAGGCCATCGTCGAAGGCGCACGCGCGCGCGGGATAGAGGTCGGCGAGCCCGAGCAGTTCGACGCGGTGCCAGGTCACGGCGTCGAGGCGACGCGTCGAAGGACGGCGCGTCGCCGTCGGCAACCGGAAGCTGATGGAGCGCGCAGGAGTCTCGCTCTCCGAGTTTGAGAGGGCTGGCGGCGCGGCTCGCCGACGAGGGCAAGACGCCGATGTTCGTCGCGGTGGACGGCCAGGCGGCCGGCATCGTCGCCGTCGCAGACACTTTGAAAGAAGATTCGGTCGAGGCCGTGCGCGCCTTGCGTTCGATGGGCATCGACGTGGTGATGATAACCGGCGACAACGAGCGCACGGCGCGGGCCATCGCGCGCCAGGCAGGCATCGAGCGCGTGCTCGCAGAGGTTCTGCCCGAAGAGAAGGCGCGTGAGGTCGAGCGCCTACAGGCCGAAGGCCGTGGCGCGTGGCGGCCGTCTCGTCGGCATGGTCGGCGACGGCATCAACGACGCGCCCGCGCTCGCGCAGGCAGACGTGGGCTTCGCCATCGGGACAGGGGCGGATGTGGCGATAGAGGCCGCGGACGTGACGCTCGTCGGCGGCAGCCTGTGGGGCGTCGTGACGGCCGTCGAGGTGTCGCGCGCGACGCTCAAAAACATCAAGCAGAATTTGTTCGGCGCGTTCGTCTATAACGTGCTCGGCATCCCCGTCGCGGCCGGGGCGCTCTACCCCGTTCTGGGTCTGCTGCTCTCGCCCATCATCGCGGGGGCGGCGATGGCCGCGTCGTCGATCACGGTCGTGACGAACGCGAACCGTTTGCGGTTCTTCGAGCCGCGGCGGGGCAGGGAGGTAAAGTCATGAGCACGACGCAGATCATCGTGACGCTCGTCGGCTTCGGAATCATCGGCTGGATCGTCTGGTACTTCTGGCTCTGGAAGGGCGAGTCGGTTGCAGCGGCGGCAGGCGCGGGCGGGATGCAGGTGGTGGACGTGACGGTCAGGGGCGGCTACCAGCCCGCGTCCATCACGGCCGAGGCCGGGCGGCCCCTGCGTCTGAACTTCACGCGGCGCGAGGCTTCGCTCTGCGGCGAGGAGGTCGTGCTCCCGGACTTCGGCCGGCGCGCGCACCTGCCCGAGAACCAGCCCGTCGCGGTCGAAATTCTCCCGCGCGAGCCCGGCGAATACGAGTTCACCTGCGGCATGAACATGTACAAGGGCAAGCTCATCGTGAGGTAAGAAAAGGACTGAGGACTGAGTGATGAGAAGCACCTTGCCTTCCACTCAGTCCTCAGTCCTCATCACTCAGTCCTTTTAAAACGCCGCGCCGGCCGCCTCGTGCGCAGCGTAGGCGCGCGTGTCGAGGATGGAGCGAATCTCTTTGACGACGTGCTCGACCTCTTCGTCCTTCGTGTAGAAGTGGGGCGAGATGCGGATGCCCGCGCCGGGGCGGTAGTCCACGATGATCTCGCGGCGGATGAGTTCGCTCGTGACGGCGGGCGCGTGTTCGACGGCGACGGTGATGGTGCCGCCGCGCCGCTCGGGGTCGTGCGGGCTCGTCACGCGCAGGGACGCCTCTTCGGCCAACTCGATGAGCCTCTGCGTCTGCCGGACGCTCTTCGCGCGAATCCGCTCGACGCCGATCTCGTTGATGACCTTGTAGCCGGACTCCGCGGCGTAGAGCGCGGGGACGGCCGGCGAGCCGTGGAGGAAGCGCGCGGCGCCGTCGGCGTAGGTGATCGACTCCTCGAACGAGAAGGGCTCGGCGTGCGCCATCCAGCCCGTGATCTTCGGCTCTAAACTCGCTCGGAGCCGCGGCGCGACGTAGAGGTAGCCAGCGCCGGGGCCGCCGCAGAGCCACTTGACCGAGCCGCCCGTGCAGAAGTCCACGTCCAAGTCCTTCACGCTGAAAGGGACGGTGCCGGCCGACTGATAGGTGTCGAGCACGACGAGCGCGCCGACCTCGTGCGCGCGCCGGGTGATGGCGCGCGCGTCCTGCAACGACGCGCTCTTGAAGAGGACATGCGAGACGGGGACGAGCAGCGTCTCCTCGTCGATGGCCGCGAGCGTCGCTTCGAGCGGCGCGGTGATGCCGTCCTCGGACTTAACTTTATGAATCCGGAAACGCCCGTCGCGCGCGTGCGCCTCGTAGACGTACATGACCGAGGGGAACTCAAGCTCGGAGTAGACGATCTTGTTGCGGCGCGTCTCCGGCGTCGTGTCGAAGCAGGAGAGGATGAGCGACTGGCAGACCGAGACGTTCTGGTGCATGACGACCGTCCCTCGGTCCGCGCCGATGATGCGCGCCACCTCGTCGCCGACGGTCTGCGGCATCTCCCACCACCCCTCGGCCCACGCACGCACGCCCCGCGTCGCCCACATCTCGGCGTACTCTTGCAGACGCTCGTACGTCCGCCGCGGCATCGCGCCTAAGGAGTGCGAGATCAGATAGACCGCGCTCTCCACAATCGGGAACTCCCGCCGCCACTCAAGAAGCTCGTCCGCCAAACTCTTCAACCTCCGTCCTCAGTTCTGCAAACTTGCCGCGTCGTCACGCGCGCTTCCTCATCTTGTCTTTCAACTCCGGGTGGCGCGCGAGGAAGCCGCCGCGCTTCATCTTGTAGCGTCCCGGCTTAAGGGTCTCGTCTTCCGTCATCCCGGCCTCTATGTCGCGCCGGTAATCTTCTTCCGAGACTTCGATGACAACGTTCTCCCCGTCGTCCTCGACCACGGAAAAGACGAACGGTCTAGCGGGTTTCTGCTCGCTCATAAAATTTATGCTCCGACTTGTCGGCCTTTCGCGCGGAGATAATACGCACTGCGTCGTCCGCGCGCTCGGCGTAAACCACGTAGAGCAGCCGCCGGCTCGACAGGCCGATAATGAAGAATCGGGCCTCCGCGTCTGAGTGCGCAGGGTCGTAGTCCTGAAGCGCATTCGGGTCGTAGAAGACCTCCGTCGCCTCGCCGAAGCTAACGCCGTGCTTTTGAACGTTGGCGGCTGCCTTCGTATCGTCCCACTCGAATCTCACGTGACCGGACGCAGCCTCTCGTGGATAAGCTTAAAGGGAGTAGCGTTGGCGGACGCGGGTTAAGTATAGCCGCGGGGAGTTTGAACCGCTACTTTGGCGGGGAGGGGAGGTGTTATTCGTCGCGAAGGACGCGGCCGATTTCGCGGTCGGCATCGACGGGGAATTTGCGGAAGGCGTTGGAGGGGGCCTTGAGGTTGTAGGCGGCGAGTCGGCGGTTGAGGTCGGCGACCTGGCGGCGGAAGTCTTCGGTGGCGCGGCGCCAGTCGGCCTCGGCGCGGGCGGCGGCGCGGCGCGACTTCATGCTCTCGCGGTAGGCGTTGCGCGAGCGCAGGAGGTCTGCGCGCGCACCGTCGAGCGTCGCGGAGAGTTCCTCGCCGTCCTTGATCCAGGGGAGCGCGAGCAGGTTGTTCTTGAAGATGCGGAAGGTCGTGCGCGCCACCTGCCCGGCGATGAAGTCTGCGCTGCCGCGCGCCAGTTTCGGCGCCGCGGACGCCGCCCCCGGCGTCCCGCGCCGCAGGCCGCCCCTGAATATCCAGCCCAAAAACTCTTCCCACTTCATGTACTAAATCCTCTCGGCGCCGCGCGCCCCGAGCCCTTCCTGCCAGCGCCTTACGACCGGGCGGGGGGCAGGGTTTCTGCTTTTATGGCAATGGCTTCAAGAACAATTAAGCACAAGCTGACTGCCGACCGCGCGCCTGTTACACTCAAACCCTCGAAACCTATGTGGCACCCCGAGCCTGTCGTCAGACATTCGATTCCCGCGGCGCGTTGGCCCACGGCCGAAGAGGCCGCGCGCTCCCTCCTCTTCCAGCCCGTCCGCGTCGGCCGCGTCGAGCTGGAGTCCCGCACATGGGTGCCGGCGATGGTTCCGTGGCGCGCGACCGAGGACGGACTCGTCACGCGCGAGAACCTCGAATGGTACGGCCGCTTCGCGGCGGGGCGTCCCGGCGCGCTGGTCGTCGAGGCGACCGGCATCCGCGATGTGCCGTCGGGGCCGCTCTTGCGCATCGGTCACGAACGCTTCCTGCCCGGCCTTAGCGAACTGGTCGAGACCGTCCGCCGCGAGAGCGAAGGCCACACGCGACTCTTCATACAGATCATCGACTTCCTCTCCGTCAAGCGCCGCCCCGAGCGTGGGAAGTTCCTCGAACGCTTCCTCGACATCACAGACCGCCACCGCTGCGCGCTCGCCGAACTATCCGAGGACGAGGGCTGGCTCGGACGTGACGAACGAGAGGTGCGTGCGTTTCTGAAGGATGCGCCCGACGACATTCTGGAGCGCGTGCTCGACGAAAGGGAGTTGGAGTCGCTCCGCTTCGGCTACCGCGAGCGCGTGACCGACACGCATCTGGCGCACGTCAGAGAACTGCCCCGCGTCCTGCCCGGCCTCTTTGCCGACGCCGCGCGGCGCGCGCGCGAGGCGGGCTTCGACGGCGTCGAGCTGCACTACGCGCACGCCTACACGATGGCCTCTTTCCTGAGCCGCCGGAACGACCGCGCCGACGGCTACGGCGGCTCGCCGGAGCAGAGGATGCGCCTGCCGCTCGAAGTCTACCGGGCGGTGCGCGCAGAGGTGGGCGACGACTACACGGTCGGCGTGCGCTTCCTCGGCGACGAGGTGATCGAGGGCGGGAGCCGCATCGTCGATGCGGCCTTCTACGCGGCGGAGTTCGCGCGCGCGGGGTTCGACTTCCTCTCGGTCTCGAAGGGCGGGAAGTTCGAGGACGCGAAGCAGCCGAAGGTCGGCCACGCCGTCTACCCCTACACGGGACAGAGCGGCTACGAGTGCATGCCGACGGTGCTCTCCGACGGCGCCGGCCCGTTCGGGCGCAACCTGTCGCTCTCAAGAGAGGTGAAGCGCGCTGTGAACGGCGCGGGCTTTCGGACTCCGGTCGTGGCCGCGGGCGGCGTCGGCACGTTCGAGCTGGCCGAGGAGCTTCTGCGGCGTGGCGACGCGGACATCGTCGGCGCCGCACGCCAGTCTCTCGCCGATCCCGACTGGTTCTTGAAGACGCTCGCGGGTCGCGGCGCAGAGGTGCGTCGCTGCACTTACACCAACTACTGCGAGGCGCTCGACCAGACGCACAAGCAGGTCACGTGCAAGCTCTGGGATCGTGAGGGACTTTCGGAGCCCGGCGTCCCGCTCAGCAGCGACGGCCGCCGCCGCCTCCTGCCGCCGCGTTGGGAAGAGTAAAGAAGGACTGAGTGCTGAGTGATAAGAAGGCATCTTCAACTCAGTCCTCAGTCCTCAGTCCTTCTTCCTCATCTCTCTCCGCGGGCGTTCCGGAAGGCTTTGATGAAATCGCCGGTGGCATCTTCGGGGTTCTTGGCCTCGCCTTCGGACTCCCAGACGACGCGCGGGGTGCGGTCGGCGCCGATAGCGATGACGAAGAGCTTGCCCCAGACGAACGGGTCGTCGGGGATGGCCGAGCGGCGCTGCCCCGTCACCTTGAAGACGAGGACGAGGTCGGCGTCCGCAATCTCTTCGACGGCGGTCGAACTCCTGTACTTGCGTATGTACTTGTTGATTTTCTCGGCCACGCGTCGTGCGGCCGCGTCGTGCGGCCGCGGCGCGCGGCCGTCGAGCGCGCGCCGGTAGTCCTCCAAAGCGACCAGCGCCGGGTCGCGCGCGTCCACCACCAGCGCGCGCGACACCAGCAGCGCGATTCGTCTCAGGCCCTGCACGCCTTCGAGCCTGCCGCGCGGCACGGACCTGTCACGCGTGTACGGCCGCTGGCGCGCGGCGGCGCGCGGCAACCCGGCGCCGATGAGCAGCGCAAAGCAGAGGAGCGCGCGGAGTGCTTGAGCAGTTCTCTTCACGGCGAATCTTATACGGCGCGTGCGGCCGCCTCCTCGCAGGCGGCGATGAAGTCCGGGTCGCGGCGCCGCAGGCTCTCGCGGTCTACGCGCGTGCTGCGCGTCATCAGGCTGTAGGCGAAGGGCAAAGGCTCCAGACGGACGTGCTCGCGCGCGCGCTCGAACCAGACGCGGCTCTCGTCGGCGGCGCGCTGGTACTCTTCGACCACGGGGCGCCGCTCGCGCTCGAACGCTTCGAGCGCCGCGGGCACGCCCGCCCCCGCGGCGAGATGTCGGAACAGCGTGATGGAGTCCTCGATGGCGAGCTTCGTCCCCGAGCCGATGGAGAAGTGCGCCGTGTGCAGCGCGTCGCCGAGCAGGACGACGTTGCAACAACTCCAACGCGCGTTCTTCACTAAGAGGAAATTTATCCAGCGCGAGTTGTTCGACAGCAGTTCTTCGCCTTCGAGGTCGCGCGCGAAGACGCCTTCGAGATAGACGCGCGACTCCGCGTCCGTCATCCGTTCGAGCCCCGCGCGCCGCCAAGTCTCCTCGTCGCACTCGACGATGAAGGTGCTCAGTTCTTTGCTGAACTTATATGAGTGCGCGGCGAAGACGCCCGCCTCCGTCTCGCGGAAGGTGAGCGTCAGCCCGTGGAAGAGTCGGCGCGTGCCGTACCAGATGTACTTGTTGCGCCCTTCGGCGAGCGTCGGGCGGAACTCCGCGGCGTAGCGCTCGCGCACGAGGCTCCCGACGCCGTCCGCGCCGACGAGCAGGTCGCACCCTTCGGCCAGCGCGCCCACGTCTTCGACCGTCTCGTTGAAGCGCAAGTCCACGCCCAACTCCGCGCACCGCTCTTGCAGGATGTTCAGAAGCCTGATGCGCGCCACGCCCGAGAAGTCGTTGCCGCGGACGCTGACCTTCGTATCGCGCAGGACGACATCCACGTTCTCCCACGTCTCGAAGCTCTCCGTGATGCGCCGGTGCGAGACCTCGTCGGCCTCACGCAGGTTCCTGAGCGTCCGCCCCGAGAAGACGACGCCCCAACCGAACGTCGCCCCCGGCGGGTTCCGCTCGTACACAGTGACCTCGCGCGCCACCCCGTGCCGCTTCAACAGCAGCGCCAGGTACAGCCCCGCCGGCCCTCCGCCGATGACGTTGATACGCATAAGAAATAGTAGGCAGTAGGCAGTCGAAGAAACCTCTGTAAAGAACCGTCAGGGTAAAAGGTCGGCACGCGTAACGCGGAGCGTACTGCCTCCTGCCATCTGCCTCCTGCCTATTCCTTCAACATCTCCCTCGCGATGATGAGTTTCTGAATCTCGCTGGTGCCTTCATAGATGCGGAGGGCGCGGACATCGCGGTAGAGGCGCTCGACCGTGTTGCCGCGGACGAGGCCGTAGCCGCCGTGTATCTGGACGGACTCGTCCACGATGCGCTGGGCCGCCTCGGTCGCGTAGAACTTCGCTTCGCTGGCGGCGCGCGTCAGAAGGTGTGGGGCGGCGGCCGAGTCCTTGAGGTGCGCGGCGCGGTAGACGAGCAGGCGCGCGGCGTCCAGCTCGGTCTGCATGACGGCCAGCTTCTCCTGAATCAACTGGTGCATGGCCAGCGTGACGCCGAACTGGCGGCGGGCCTTCGCGTAGGCGACCGCCTCGTCGAGCGCGCGCCGCGCCATGCCGCAGGCGGCCGCGCCGACGCTGGCGCGGAACATGTCCATCGTCTGCATCGCTAACGCGAAGCCCTGCCCCTCTGCGCCGACGCGGTCTTCGGCCGGCACGCTCACGCCGTCGAACTCAAGCTCGCCGATGGGGTGCGCCGCGACCAACTCGGTGCGCGCGAGGACGCGGAAGCCGGGCATGCGCGCGCCGACGATGAAGGCGGAGAGTTCGGCGCGGCCGTCGGAGCGCGTGCCCGTCCGCGCGAAGACCGTGTAGAAGTCGGCGAGCCCCGCGTTCGAGATGAAGCACTTGCGTCCCGTGATGACGTAAGAGTCGCCGTCGCGTCGCGCCTCGGTTTTGATGCTCGAAACATCGGAGCCGGCCTCGGGCTCGGTGAGGGCGAAGGCGGCGATGGCACGGCCTTCGCGCGCGCGTCCGAGCCAGAAGTCTCGGACGTGTTCGGGCGCGGCCAGCGAGACGGCGTAGGTGCCGAGGCCCTGCATGACGAAGGCGAGGTCGGCGAGCGAAGAGTGATAGGCGAGCGCCTCGCGCACGACGCAGAGCGAGCGCGCGTCGAGCGGCGTGCCGTCGCCGCGCGCCACCGAGTAGCTCAGCAGGTCTGCCTGCGCGAGCAGCGCGAGCAGCGCGCGGAATGCCGCGTCCGAGTTCGGCCCCTCCTCCTCGCGCGCGAAGGGCTCGACCTCGCGCGCGGCGAAGTTCGCGACGCTCGCGGCGAGGCGCGCGTGCCCGTCGTCGAAAAAGGGTGTCTCGTCGATGAATCCGTCTCGCTGCATCTCGTTCGGCGTCCCTCACTCGACGCGGATGATCTTGCCGCTCTTCTTATTGATGACGAGCGTCCTGCGCGGATTGTAAACCGGCCGCTCGCGGAACAGAACCGCGTCGCCGTCGAGTGCGGGCGGGTCGAAGGCGTGGAGGGGCTTCGGTTCGGCGCCGTGCTCGACTTCGAGGTCGTCGTACTGCCAGGCGTACTCGCCCGTGCGGAGGTCGAGCTTGCCCACGAGGCCCATGCCGGTCACGTAGAGGTTATGCCCGTCGCGCAGGGATTCACCAACATCTGAAGCGGGGATGCGCTGACGCCAGAGGCCGCGCATCGACGGCTGCTCAAGTCTCGTGACAAAGCCCAGGCCGATGTCCGCGACGGTAGTATGGAGGAGTAGCAGCAGGTCGCCCTCGAACTCGGAGTAGAAGAGTTTGTTGACCAACTCGCCGCTGTCGAGGCGCAGGTTGAAGCCGCGCGCCTTCTTACCCTTCGTCCGGCGACCGTTGCCGGTTTGCCTGATGTGGTAGGCGAAGCCTCTCAACTCGAACTCGAAGGCTTCGGGGTCGGGGGTCGCGTTGGTGTTGACGGCCCGGGCCTCCCGAAAGACTTTTGCAAGCTCAGGCATCGGCGCGGGCTGCGCCTCCTGCGCGGAGGCTGCGCGGATGGAGCAGCGCGAGAGCGCGGACGCTCCGGCCGAGACGAGCGCGAGGCTCAACAACGCTGCTGAGAACTTCCGGCGGTTCATCCTTCGTCGTCGTGCGCGCCGCCGAAGCGGGGCTCGCGCTTCTCGTTGAAGGCGCGGAAGGCTTCCGAATAGTCGGGGTGCTGCATGCAGACGGCCTGCGCCTGCGCCTCCAGTTCGAGCGCCGTGTCGAACGAGAATGTCCATCTCGCGGTTGAGCATCTCCTTCGTCACCGCGAGCGCGAACGAAGGCCCGCGCGCGAGGCGCTCGGCTAAGCTGAGCGTCTCGGCTTCGAGCTGTTCCGGCCGCACGACCCGGTTGTAGAGGCCGCAGGCGAGCGCCTCGTCGGCCGTGATGAAGTCGCCGGTGTAGAGCAACTCCGTCGCCTTCGAGAGGCCGACGAGCCGCGGCAGCAGGTGCGCCGCGCCCATGTCCGCGCCCGACAAGCCCACCTTCACAAAGAGAAACGCGATGCGCGCCTCGGTCGAGGCGACGCGCAGGTCTGCGGCGAGCGCGATGCACGCGCCCGCGCCGGCCGTCGTGCCGTTCAAGCTCGCGATGACGGGCTTGCGCAGGCGCCTGATGTTACGCACCAACTCGCACGTCAGACGCGTGAACTCCAACAAACCTTCGGCGTCGCGCCCCTGCAACTCGCCGATGATGTCGCGCACGTCGCCGCCCGAGCAGAACGCGCGCCCTTCGCCCGTTACGACGACCGCGCGCACCTCCCGCTCGTGTTCGAGCGCCGCGAACGCTCCGGTCAACTCCTGATAGACCTCGAACGTCAACGCGTTCAAACGCTCCGGCCGGTTCAGGCGCATCCACGCGACGCCCCCGCGCACTTCGTAGAGGAATGATTTTGGTTGAAGCATATGTGTCGGGTGCTGACGATGGACGATGAAAGCTCTGGCCGTCGTCCATCGTCTTCCTTAAAGAACTGCGATGCCCTCGATCTCGACTTTAGCGCCGTCTTCGAGGAGACCTTTGACTTCGACGAGCGCCATCGTGGGGTAGTGTCGGCCCATCAGCGCGCGCCAGCGCTCGCCGATCTCGGCGGTGCGCGCCGCGTACTCGCGCTTGTCGGTCACGTAGACGACGAGGCGCGCGACGCCGCCCGGCGCGCCGCCCGCCTCAAGCACGACCGCCAGAACGTTGCGCAGCGCGCGGTCGAACTGCTCGACGAAGTCGTCGCTCACAAGCCGCTGTTCCTCGTCCCAGCCGATCTGACCCGCGATGAAGAGCAGCCGCGGCCCCTCCCTCGTCAACTGCCCGTTCGAGTACCCGCGCGGCCGGCCGAGCGATTTAGGGTTGATAGTTTTCATTCGGAATTAGTCAGGAAAGAATCGTCCCGCCGTCGATGTTGATTGCCTGCCCCGTGATGCCGCGGCCGTCGTGGGAGGCGAGGAGCAGGGCGAGGGCGGCGACCTCCTCCGGGGTGACGAGGCGCTGCTGCGGGCTCATGCGCTTGATGGCTTCGAGCGCGTCCGCGGCCGAGCGGCCCGTCTTCGCCTGTATGTTCTCGACGGCGCGCGTTGTCATGTCGGTGTCCACGTAACCGGGGCAGAGGGCGTTGACCGTCACGCCCGTCCGTGCGACCTCCAGAGCGACCGAGCGCGTCAGGCCCAACACGCCGTGCTTCGACGCCACGTAGGCCGCGACGTAGGGCGCGCCTGTCTTGCCCGCGACCGACGCGACGTTGATGACGCGCCCCCAACCCTTCTCGACCATCGAGGGCAGCGCCGCACGCATGCAGTAGAAAGTCCCCGTCAGGTTGATGTCGAGGTGGCGCTGCCAGAATTCGTCGGAGGTCTCTGTGAACTTCGAGCTGTCGGCGACGCCGGCGTTGTTGACTAACACGTCGATGCCGGCGCCGAAGAACTCGCGCGCCGCCGCGAACGCTTCTTCGACAGAGCGCGGGTCGGCCACGTCGCAGGCGGCGTGTGCGGCCGCATGACCGAACTCGGCGTTGACCTCTGCCGCGACGCGCCCGACCTCGGCCTCGGTGCGCGCGACGACGAAGACGCGAGCGCCCTCGCGCGCGAAGGCGCGCGCCACCGCGCGGCCGATGCCGCGCCCGCCGCCCGTGATGAAGGCCGTCCTGTCCGCGAGTCGCATAGGTGAGTCCAGAGTATATCAATTTGAAATTTCAAATCTGAAATTTCAAATTCCGAAACCGTGACAAGATGAGAACTGCGCTCTCTTGTCACGGTTTACGGTTCACGGTTTACGTCTTTTAGTTCTTCTCGGCCCGCGGCGGGCGACGTTCGAGGAAGGCGCGCACGCGCTCGCGCGCCTCGCGCGACTGGAAGCACTGGAGCTGCGCCTCGGTCTCGTACTGGAGCATCCGCTCCAGACTCTCCTCCTCGCTCATGTAGACGGCGCGCTTGGCCGCGCCGAGCGCCGCGGGCGGCGCCCCACGCAGGCGCTCGGCCAGCCGCCGCGTCTCCGCCAACAACTCCGCGTCCGGCACGACGCGATTGACCAGCCCCAGTTCGAGCGCGCGCCGCGCGTCGATGGCGTCTCCGAGGAAGAACATCTCGCACGCGACGTTCGGCGGCACCGCCCGCGGCAGGAAGAACGAGCCGCCCCAGTCCGGATGCAGACCGACCTTGACGAACGACTGGCTGAAGGTCGCCGACTCGGCCGCGAGGCGGATGTCGGACGCAAGCACGAGGTTGAAGCCCGCGCCGTACGCAGGGCCGTTGACGGCGGCGACGACCGGCTTCAACATCTGCCGCATCGCGGTCAGCACGCGCCTTCCCGCCCCGAGCAGCCGCCGGAACTCCTCTATCTCGCCGCGCTCCATCAACTCGCTCATGCGCGCCACGTCGGCGCCCGTCGAGAAGGCGCGGCCCGCCCCCGTCAGGACGACGACGCGCACCTCCGGGTCGCTCCCCGCGCGCTCCAAAGCCTCGGCCAGATCGCGCCGCATGTGTCCCGCGAACGCGTTCAGCTTCTCCGGCCGGTTCAGCGTGATCGTCACAATCCCGCCGTCGAATTCGACCTTGATGTGTTCGTACATGGCTGTCTGGTGAATGGTGAATGGTGAATAGTAAATGGTCTTATCTATTCACCAGTTACCATTGACTATTTACCCTTAAAAACAGGCTTGCGCTTCTCGACGTATGCGCTCAGGCCCTCGCGGGCGTCTTCGGATTGGAAGAGTTGTTGTTGGAGTTCGCGCTCTAAGGCGAGGCCGTATTCGAAGGGGATTTCGGCGCCGGATTGGACGCTGCGCTTGATGCGGCCGACGGCGAGCGCGGCGCGACCGGGCGCGGTGAAGCGGCGCGCGTAGGCCAGGACCTGCTCCGTGAACGAAGCGGCCGAGTCGGCCTCGAAGACCTGGTTGACGAGGCCGAGTTCCGCGCCGCGCTCGAAGTCGAAGAGTTGGCCTTCGGCCATCAACTCAATCGCTCTCGACTTGCCGACGAGACGCGCGAGGCGCTGCGTCCCGCCCGTGCCCGGCAGAACTCCGAGGCTCACCTCGGGCAGCCCCATCTTGCCCGCGCCCTTACGCGCGACGCGTACGTCGGCGGCGAGTGCGACCTCCAAACCGCCGCCGACGCAGTGGCCGTTGATGGCCGCGACGACGAGCTTCGGCGTCTGCTCCAAACGGCTCAACGTCTCGTTGGCGTGGAGGCAGAAGTAGTATTTGAAGGTGGGCGTCATCTCCGTCAGCATCGAGATGTTGGCGCCCGCGCAGAAGAACTTTTCGCCCGTGCCCGTGATGACGATGACGTGCACGCCGTCGTCCATCCGCGCACGCAGGACGGCCGCGTCGAGCTGCCGCATCATCTCGTACGTGTACGTGTTCGCGGGCGGGTCGTCGAGCGTGAGGACGGCGAGCCCTTCGGCCGCCTCGTAGCGCACCAGCGCGCGCGCCTCGCTGCCTTGCGCTCCCGCCGCGGCCTGAGCTTCCGCTTCTGCCATAAGCTTTACAGACTCCGTGTTGTAGGAATTTAAGTGCGGTCGAGTTTGACGCGAACAATCATGGCCGCGCCCCGCGCGCGAGTCAAGCGCACGCGCGCCTGCGACGCGGGGCGCTTGACAGCCGCGCCGCGCGCCGCTTAGGTTGGCAGTGTCCCGCCAGACACGTGGAGGCGCATCCGTTCTGGTGAGCGGCGCGGTCTTCAAAACCGTCAGCGCGCCTGTGAGAGCATGCGCGGGTGGGTTCGATTCCCACACGCCTCCGCCAAAAAAGCCGTCAGCGTCCGGCTCGCAGCTTTCAGCTTCCCGCACAACTCAATCCGTTCGTCTGCTCTCGGCCAAGCTTTTGTCAGAAGACAAGTGAAGGCCGCGCGCTGAATGCCGACAGCTTCCTATGAAAGAATGGATCGCGCTGAACATGACGCCGGGCGTGGGGCCGCGTGCGGCCGCGCGTCTGTTGGAGAGGTTCGGGTCGGCCGAGGGCGTCTTCGGGGCGCTGCGGTCTGAGCTGGAGCGCCTGCGCCTGAGGCCGGAGACGGTCGAGTCCATCGTGCTGCGCGACCGGATGGCGGAGGCCGCCTTAGAGCTTGAGCGCGTGCGCGCGCTCGACGGCGCGGAGGTGTTGGCCTTAGACGACGGCGCTTACCCACAGCTTCTGCGCGAGATTCCGGACCCGCCCGTCACGCTCTACGTGCGCGGGGAGTGGCGCGCGTGTCTTGAGGCGCCGTGCGTCGGCGTGGTCGGCTCGCGCCGCTGCTCGACCTACGGGCAGAACGTGGCGTCGTCGCTCGCGCGCGAGCTGGCCGCGCACGGCGTGACCATCGTCTCCGGGCTCGCGCGCGGCGTGGACGCAGCGGCGCACCGCGGCGCGCTCGAAGCCGGCGGGCGCACGGCGGCCGTGCTCGGGACTGGAATTGATGAGGTCTATCCGCGCGACCACCGCCGATTGGCCGAAGAGATTCTTGAGAAGGGCGGGGCGCTCGTCACGCAGTTCCCGCTGGGGACGCCGCCCGTGGCAGAGAATTTTCCTTACCGCAACCGCATCATCAGCGGGTTGAGCTACGGCATCATTGTCGTCGAGGCTTCCGAAAATTCCGGCTCGCTCATCACTGCGCGCCTCGCGCTCGAACAGGGGCGCGAAGTTTACGCGGTGCCCGGGAACATTACCTCGGGCAACTCGTTCGGGACGAACTATCTCATCAAGGGCTCCGGGGCCAAGCTGATCCAGACGTGGCAGGACGTGGTGGCGGAGTTCCCGCCCGACATCGCCGCGCGCATCCTGCCGCCGGAGTTGAAGGGGGAAGGGAAGAGGTCGCCCGCGGCGTCGGCAGCCCCGGCGGATTTGACGGAAGCGGAGCGGAGCGTCTGGGCGCTCCTCTCAACCGACGAGCCCGCGCACATCGACGCGCTGGCGGAGAGGAGCGGCCTGCCCGTGCATGAGTTGGCGGGCCTGCTGCTCGGGCTTGAGCTGCGTGAAGCAATCAGACAACTGCCGGGCAGGTGTTTCGTCAGGAAGCTCTAAGACGCTGAAGGAGAGTCAGCGTCGCCCGCCGACGATGGTGCGCAGAAGGCGCAGGCGCGTGTCCAGCTCTTCGGGCGTCATGGAGGCGTACTTGGCCGGCAGGAGGCGACGGCTGGACGACTCAAAGACGGCGAGCAGCTCCATGTATTCGAGCAGCTCCGCGTCGCGGCTGGGGAAGTAGTCGGTCGCGGCGTGCAGGAAGTGCTCGGCGGTGACCGTGGCGGACGTGCCGCCCTCGCGCGCCGCGTCGTCGTTCGCCATGAGGATGACGGCCTCGATGTCGGCGTTGCTGTAGCCGACGAGCTTCGTCGAGAAGCCGTCGCGGATGCCGGCGAAATCGACCTGCGTGTTGATCTTGTTCTTGCGGAGCAGCGCGCTCGCGACCCGCTCGACCTCTTCGGGCGTTTGCACGTAGAGGAAGGGAATCTTGCGGTCGAGCCGGCCCGCGCGCTTGAGGTCTACGTCGAGCTTGTCGGGGCGGTTCGTCATCACGAGGAAGAGGATGCGCCCGCGGTTCGACGTGTCGGACATGAACTCCTTGATGCGCGCGATGACGCGCGAGGAGGTGCCGCCGTCGCCCTCGCCGTCGGTGTTGCCGAACGCGCGGTCGCCCTCGTCGATGATGACGACGACCTGGCCGATGGCCTTGATGACGTTGAGGATCTTTTCCAGGTTCCCCTCGGTCGCGCCGACCCACTTCGAGCGGAAGTTCTTGAGCTTGATCGTCGTCAGCCCGCACTCTTTGGCGAACGCCTCGGCGACGAACGTCTTGCCCGTCCCCATCGGCCCGGTGAAGAGGATGCCCATCGGCACGCGGCTCGTCTGCCCCTCGCGGATGCTCTCGGCGATGACGAGCAGGTCTTTCTTCACCTCCTCCATCCCGCCGACGACCTCGAAGCCATGCGCCGGCTCGACGAACTCGACGAGGCCGAAGCACTCGCGCTCGATGATCTCGCGCTTGCGCCGCGCGATGAGGCGGTCGGTCTCTTTGCGCGCGCGCTCCGCAGGGCTCGGGAGGCTCTCGTCCGGCGTCGTGGGCGCGGCGTCGGGCGCGAGCAGTTTCTTGATCTCGTCGCGGCTCATGTCGGCGGTGAGCGCGGCGAGCTTGTGCGCGCGCTGCCCAGCGTCCGCACCGCCGCCGAGCAGCCCCGTGATGAACGACTCGCGCTCCGCCGCGTCCTCCGCGTCCGGCGGCGGAGGCGTCAGAATCGAGGCGATCTGGATGGCCTTCAGCCCCGCGGTGATCTCTGCGTAGCGCTCGCCGTCGCGCTCCGTGAGGCGCGGGTCGGCGAGCATGGCCGCGGCCCTGCGCTCCGCACGTCCCGGCATCGGCACCTCGACGACGGCGACCTTCGGGTTCGAGACGAGCTTCGGCGCGAGGTCGGTCAGATTCTCCGCGACGAGCAGCACGACGTTGTCGCCGCGCTCGATCTCCGGGAGCGCCGACCAGCGGTGCAGCGTGACGATGGCCGCGCGGTCGGCGTCGCCCTGGAACGAGGGGTCGCCCGCAGGCGCGACGGCCTCTGCGTACTCGACGACCACGGCCGCCTTCGTCCCGCCGACGAGGAGCCGTTCGAGCGCCGCGAACACGCGGGCCTTCTCCGTGGCGAGCAGCAGGTCTTCGAGCCCCGCTGCGACGCCCGCCTCGCGCTTCGAGAAGCGCACGCCCGTCGCGACGTTGTAGACGGCAATCGTCTCTTTCGACTCCCTGAGCATCACGTCGGTCAGGAACTCCGTCAGAGAGAGCATGCGCCGCCCGTGCAGCACGGAGTCGTAGACGTTGCCGTGGAGGACGAACATCGACGCTTCGCCGCGCAGGTAGCGTCGGCGCAAATCTTCGGCCCAAGGGGGTAACTGTCGCGCTTCACTCATATCTGCAACTCTCTCGTGCCGAGCGGATTGAGCAGACGCTCCGTGTCCGCCGCCGTCTGTTTGATCGACTCGACCCCGTCGAGCAGTTCGTCGAGCTGGCCGGTCAACTCCTGCGGCGACTGCATCGTGACGATCTGGTCGGCGATGAGCTGGAAGGAGTTCTCGATGAGGTCGAGCTGGCCGCGCGCGACCGTCAGGTATTGTTGAATCTCCTTCATCTTGTCGAGCCGCTTCAGGATGACGGCCAGATTCTTGCGCGCGATGTTCGCCTCCCCGCCGCCCTTCTCGCCCCTCTGGACGACGCGCTCCCAGCGCTGGCGGTCGCGCTCCATCTCCGAGAGGTCTACGGAATCGAGGTACTGTTCGTAGCGCGCGCACGTCACGGCCATGTCGATGAAGGATTCGACGAGGCGGTCGGTCTTGCCCAGCTCAGTCCGCAGCAGCTCGCCCGTGAACGAAGGGTTCTGCGCGGCCAACTGATTTATCTCCTGCTGCCGGGCGATGAGTTCCTCGACGCGCAGGCGGTCGTGCTCGGCGAGCGCCTGCACGCGCGCCGCGAGGGCCGCACGCTCCTGCTCTAACTCTTCACGGTCGAACTGCGGGTCCCAGAGCGTCTTCTGCAAGAGCTTCGAGCCGGGCGCGAAGACCATCCACAGGAGTTCGAGGCAGACGACCATGACGGCGAGGAACGGGCTGGCGGTGATGCCCGCCGCGGCCAAGCCCCCGAAGAAGAGCGAAAGGTTGTAAGGGTTTGCGAAGGCGGCTTTGACGTACGGGCGCCGCGTGCTGAGATAGGCACGGCTTGCCGCGAACGTGTCGTCGCGCAGGGGCGTGGCGTTGACCGGCGCACGCCGCTGTTGCTGCGGCGGTGTGGCGGCCCGCGGCGGCGTCGCCTGCTGCTTCCCGGTCGTTCCCATGGCGGCTTTAATGTAACACTACTTCGGCGCGTATATCAGGTCGAGCAGTTTTTTCTCGACGACGCGGAACTCGGGCGCGGACTTGAGCGCGATGTCGTGGACGGGGAAGGGGGGCGTGTCCACCTGATGGAGTATCTGCGCCGGGCGCGATGAGAGGACGTAGATGGTGTCGGCCAGGTAGACCGCCTCGGACACGTCGTGCGTGACGAAGAGGATGGTGTTGTTCTCGGCGCGCGACACGTCGAGGAGCAGGCTCTGCATACCCCAGCGCGTCTGCGGGTCGAGCGCGCCGAAGGGCTCGTCCATCAGGACGACCCGCGGGTTGTTAACGAGCGTGCGCGCAATCGCCACGCGCTGCTTCATGCCGCCCGAGAGGTCTTTCGGATAACGCTCGGCGAACTCCGCGAGCCCCACCTGCTGTAGAATCCTGTCCGAAACCTCGCGCCGCTTACCTTTCTCAACGCCTTGCAGCTTGAGCCCGTACTCGACGTTCTCTCTCACGGTCAGCCAGCCGAACGATGTGTAAGCCTGAAAGACCATGCCGCGGTCGCGTCCGACATCCGTGACGGGTTTGCCGTCAACGAGGATTTCGCCCTTCGTCGGCGGAAGGAGCCCGGCGACGGCCTTGAGGATGGTTGACTTGCCGCAGCCCGACGGGCCGAGGAAGACGACGATCTCGCCGGAGTCGGGCCTGTCGTACACGTCGAACGAGACATCGCGGACGGCCTCGGTGCGGTTGCCGCGCCGGTCGATGTAGGTGACGCTCAGGTCATGCACGCGCAGCTTGGGCGGCGCGCCCGACTGGTCGGGGTGGTAGGTGACGTGCGGCGTGCCCGCGGGCTCGGCGGCGGTGACGGCGAAGGTGCCGGGCTCGCCCGCCTGCGGCAGAGGTTGTGGAGTGTCTGGGTCGGCCATGTCCGAAGTCGTCAGCTAGTCTCGCGCCAGCGGAAGAGCAACCCCGAGAGCGCGCGAATCAGGAAGTCGGTTAGGAGGCCAATGCCTCCGATGACGAGCAGCCCCGCGAACGACCACGAAGCCTTCTGGTGCGTCCGCGCCAGCTCGACCATGTAGCCGAGGCCGTGCTCCGGGTTGACCGCCTCGGCGAGGATGACGTAAGTCCACGCGATGGCGTTCATCACGCGGAAGCTGTCGAAGATTTCGGGCAGCGCCGCCGGGAGCAGCACCGTCCGTATGACCTGAAACCTCGACGCGCCCAGCGTCAGCGCCGTCTGCACCAACTCCTCCGGCACGAGGCGAACCGAGGAGACGACGACGGGGAGCAGATAGACGAAGACGCCGAGAAAGAGGAACGCGATCTTCTGCCGCTCGTAGATGCCGAACCAAAGGATGAGGAGCGGGATGAAGGCCGAGATGGGCATGTAACGCAGCGGGGCCATGATCGGCTCGAAGAAGCGGTTGATGGGGTCGAAGGTACCCATCAGCACGCCCAGAGGGAGCGCCAGCGCGGCTGCCAGCAGGAACGCGAGCGCGATGCGGCGCGACGACACCAGAATCGCCGTCGTGAGGTCGTAATGAAGAAACAGTTGGAGCGTCCCGCGGATGACCTCCGTCGGGGTCGGCAGAAAGTCCGGGTCTACCAGACGCCCGTAGGTCAGCAGGCACCACGCGCCCAACACGAGCGCCGGCGCGACGAAGCCGAGCAGGAAGGCCGTCCGCTTCGGCAGCGGTGCTCGGATAGAAAAGAGGTCGCTTTTACCTTTAGCCATAGAAAAAGTACTGAGGACTGAGGACTGAGTGAGAGACAAGGCGCATCTTCTTCACTCAGTCCTCAGTACTCATCACTCAGCTTTACTGCGTTGCCAGAATGACCTTGATGTCGGTGCGGCGGTTCTGCTGCCGCCCGGCCTCGGTCGTGTTTTCGGCGACCGGGTTGGTCTGGCCGCGGCCGATGGTCTGGAAGCGGGTCGGGGGGATGTTGGGGAAGTTCTTGACGATGTAGTTCTTGACCGAGACGGCGCGCCGCTCCGAGAGCGTCATGTTGCCCGTAGCCGAGCCCGTGTTGTCCGTGTTGCCCTCGACGCGCAGGACGGTGTTGCCGAACGAGGTCATCGTCTCGCCGAGCTTGTCGAGGAGCAGGTAGGAGCCGGGCATGATCTCGTCCGAGCCGGGCGTGAACTGAATCTGTATCTGCTGCCGGAGGATCGGGATGTCCTTCTCCGATGGCGCCTTCGCCACGACCTGCGCCTCCTCGACCTTCTGGCCGGGGTAGTTCGACGCGAGCGCTTGCAGGAAGCGCGCGTCGGCCCAGCCCTTCGCGTCCACGACCTTCGTCACCAGACCCTTCTTGCGCCAGATGACGAACGCCGTGTCGAAGAGCGTCTCGTAGTGCGCCTTGCCGCCGGTCAGGCCGTAGAACTGCGCGTTGTCGGCGTAGGGCGTGAGCTTCAAACCCGACAGCATGCCGGAGACGGTGTCGGTGTCGAGCTTGAGCGCCTGCGCGACGATGGCGTAGGAGCCGTTCGGGTCGTTCTTAATCATCTCGATGCCGTCGAGCCAGCCGTGGACGAAGTCGCGGACGGTCTCGGGCGCCTTGTCGATCAATTCCTGCCGCGCGACGAGCGTGTCGGCGATGATGTTGGTCGCGGCCTGCGTCGAGACGAGCACGTGCGCCTCCGCGCCGCGCGCCTCGACCGCGGAGGAGAGGTCGGGCTCCCAGGTCACGGCGGCGTCCACCTGCTTGGCCTTGAAGGCGGCGGCGGCGGCGGGCGCGTCGGTCGTGAAGATGATGTTCTTCTCGACGGCGGCGCGCTCGTCCGGCGTCATCCCCGACTGCGAGAGCAGGTAGAGCAGCAGGAAGTGCGACGGCGTGAACTGCGTGCAGGCGATCTTGTGCCCCTTGAGGTCTTCGACCGACTTGATGGAGGCGAGCGAGGCAATGCCGTCGCCGCCGCGCGACCAGTCCTGCATGATGATGGACTTGGCCTGCTGGTTCTGCTCGGCGAGAATCGAAGCCTCGCGCGCCCAGTTGTCCACCGTGTCCCACATGATGTCCACCTGCCCGCTGCGGAAGGCGGCGAGCTTGGCCGCCGGGTCTTCGAGCAGCACGAACTTCACGTCGAGGCCGAACTTCTTCTTGTAGTTCGAGGCCGCGCTCGGCTCCATGCCGCCGTTGAAGACGATGCCCGGCGCGTGGCCGGCCCAGGTGTTGATGCCGACGACGAGCGGGCGGTCGAGCTTGCCCGTGCCGACGGTCGCCGCGCTCACGCCGGTCGAGCCGACGCCGCGCCCGGGGTCGGCGGGGCCGCCCTTCAGGTTGTCGAAGTCGCCCTTCGAGTCGCCGCCCTCGGCCGCCCTCTCGCCCCCGGCCCACTGCTTGATCGCGTCGCCCTTGTAGTGCCACGTCGCGAAGCCGATGACGCCCAACACCACCACCGCGATGAAAGCCTTTGCGAACGGAGTCAGTTTCATAGTGTCCTCACAGAAGTAGCCAGTAGTCAGTAGCCAGTAGCCGGTAGGAAGAAGGTTTTCTACTGACTACTGGCTACTGACTGCTACATCGTTTTGTTGCCCTGAGCGTTCTGCTGCGCGGCCTTCTTCGCCTTAAGCTCGGCGAGCTGCTGGCGCGCGGTCACGTCGCCGGTCTGGTTGCGGAGCGCCGCGAGGCGCGAGTCGAGCGAGGACTCGGAAAGCTCCTTGCCGAGGTTGGCTTCGGCGATGGTCGTCTTGATGTGCTGGCGCACGTTGTCGAGCGCCTTCACCTCGGCGTCCACCGAGAGGCCGTCGAGCTGCTCCTGCACCTTGATGCGCGCCTGCGCCGACTGCATCTTGGCGAGCATCGAGTCGCGCTCGCTCTGCAACTTCCTGATCTCCGACTGCACGCTCAAGAGCGAGGTCTTGGCCGAGTCGGCGTCCGAGCGCGCCGTCTCCATCTCGGTCTTGAGTTCACCGACCTCCGTCGCCAACTGGTTCTTCTTCTGGATAAGGATGACGGCCAGGTCGTCCTGTCCGGTCGTGACGGCGGTGTCAAGCTCGGCCTCCGTCTGCGTCAGTTCCGCCGAGGCGCGCTTGAAGCGGTCGTCGAGTTCCTCGCGGCGGCGGATGATGGCGGCGGTCGCCGTCTTCAGCTTCGAGTACTTCTCGACCATCGAGTTGATCGCGTTCTCGTATGCGATTTCGGGATGCTCCTTCTCGATGCCCGAAATCCAGAGCGAGAGGAAACCGCGCCAGAGGTTAGCCAGACGTTTGAACATTCGTGTGTTCCTTTCTTCAGCTCGTCGTCGTGTCGGGCGTAGCGGAAGGGTCGTGGAGCTTGGGCGACTCGCGGACGACCTCGGCCACCTTCGCCTGCCCGAAGAACTCTAAGACCTGCTGCACCTCAAGCTTCTTGTCGTTGCAGACCTTGATGACGTTCTGCAACTCCGCGACACTCTGCTGCATGATGGCGCGTATGTTTCTGATCTCCTCTTCGTACTGCTTGATCCGCGCGTCCGATTCCAGCATCAGTTTTTCGTTGTCCGCCGCGCCGTTGCGGATGTAGCCGTCGAGCGCCTGTATCTCTTCGACGCCGGCCTCGATGATCTTCTCGATGGGCACGCCGAACGCCTTCAGAGAGGCTTCGACGATCTGCTTCTTCACGCCCGCGTCCGTGCCTGCGGGCAGGCCCCGCAGCAGCTCGACGGTGCGTGCGACGCGGCCGCGCTCCTCCGCGTCCACGCCGGCAGCGTCGAACACGGCCTCGAAATCGACCTGCCCGCCCGCGGCTGGAGGAGGTGCGGTCTGAAATACGTTCTGCGTGAGGGAAGGGTTCGCGTACGCCTCGGGCGACGACGACGACGCACCGCCGCCCGCCGCCTCGTTGATGAGCGCCTCGGCCTCTTCGGCGCTCATCTCGGCGCCCGGCTCGTGGCCCGCGGCCTCTTCGCGTTCGATGAACCAGCCGGCGACGGTCGAGCCCCAGCCCTTTTTTCCGTTCATGTCCTGCCTCCTACTTCCCTGCGCCTCGCGCGCCGACGGCCGGTGTGCCCCCGTAACGAGCCGCGCGACCTCACGCAGGTCGCGTGGGTCTTGAGTCGGCCCGTCTCTTGATTGTTACATTGAGCGTAGGAAAAACGAGATCGCGCAAGGTTGCCAAATCTCCCGTGTGGTCGGCACAGACTAACATATGTAGCCGCGTCTGAAAAACAGGAATGCTGCGTCGCGAGGCCGTGAAAGTCTCTGCGAATCGTTCCGAAAGGGCGCGCGCTTCGCCGCCGCTTGCTTTATAATGCGGCGACCCGCCGACAGAGAGTTCTTCCGCGCGGGCGCCGAGTTCGTGGGAGGGGGCGCAAGGGATTTGAGCACAGACGCCGGGTCGGTCAGGGTCAACATCTTCAACCAGACCTACAGCCTGCGTTCGGCGAGCGGCGACGGCGCGCGCGTCCAGCGCCTCGCGCGGCTCGTGGACGAGCGCATGCACGCCGTCGCCGACGGGCTCGCCGTCCACGACGTGGCGAAGGTCGCGGTGCTGACGGCGCTCAACCTCGCGGACGAGCTGGAGGGCCTGAAGAGCTTCTACGAGACGGAGCTGCGCGAGGTGCTCGAACGCGCGCGCGCCGCGGAGGAGGAGCCCGAGACGCACGAACCCGAAGCGTTCGTCCGGCCCGCTGTTCCGGAGACGCCGCCCGCGCCCGCGCCTGCGGCGCAGGAGGAGCAGTCGTGGTTTGAAGCCATCTTCGACTCCGACGCGCCGCCGGTGCGCAAGGGCGACGAGAGGCTCAGCAGCCAGATCACCTCGCGCCTGCGCCGCCTGCGCCAGCCCTCGCCCGGCAACGCCATCACCGACGGCAACGACAGGAACGATGAAGGATGAAGGATGAACTGAAAGCACGGTGGCCGTCGTCTTCGCTTCATCCTTCAACGCTCATCCTTCCCATCCCACCTCGCAAGTTTTCGAAAGCACCTCGTTCAGAGTTCGACTCGATGAACGCCTCCGTTTAAAAAGAAGGAGCCAGTCCGATGAGACTATTCAAACAGCTTGCGGCGCTCGCACTGCTGCTGGCCGCCGCGTCCCCCGCCTTCGCAGACATCGCGCTGCCGAAGAAGCCGGCCAATAACCCCAACGAAATCAGAAGAGACCTGCCCACCGCCCGCATGACCATCGAGCGCGTCGAGGGCTTGCGCGAGGCGCGGCTGCAAATTCCGGGCTCGCGGCTCCAAGAGTTGCGTCTGGCGGCCGGCGTCGAGGGCGGCGGCGGGCAGGCCGTGACCTTCAAGTCCGCGGGCACAATCGTCGGCGGCGTCTTCATCTCGCTCGCGGTCGTGCTGACCGGACTCTTGCTCGCGCGCTCGCGCCGCGGCGTGGGCGTGGGGCGCGCGGCGGCTGCACTTGTTCTCTGCGCGTGCGCGGCCGCAGCCGCCGCGGTCGCGGCTTACGCCAACGCCGCGCCGCCGCCGGGGCTCCGACTGCAAGACCCGGGCACGCTCGTCAAGGCTGTGACGGGCGCGCCGCTCGCCGGCTCGATTCGCGTCGAGGTCGTCGATGAAGGGTATGAGATCAAGCTGCTCATCCCTGCGCGGGCGCGCACCGGCCGGGGCGACGAGGAGGAGTAGGTGCAGAGCGCAGCCGACATCGGCGCGCTCGGCGCGGGTCGAAGCGCGGGCGTCACGCGGGACGGGGCGAACCCGGCGACCGCTTCGCCCGCGGCGTTCGCCGTCGCGTGTGTGTGCGTGCTGTTCGCGTCGGCTGCGCTGGCGGGCTTCGCGCCGCTGTGGCTTTCGGTCGCGACCGTCTTCGCCTTCGCGGGGCCGCACAACTGGGCGGAGCTGCGCTTCTTCATCACGCGACTGCCCGTGCGTTTGGGGCGCTCGCGCGGCTTCTTCGCGCTGGCGGCTGCGGGAGTCGTCGGACTGACGGGCGCTTACGCGGCGCTCGCGCTCTGGGCGGACTCGGGCGTGTGGGGTGAGGGGAGTTGGTACGTTGCGACGGCCCTCTGGAACAGCGCGGCGGTGGCGTGGGTGGTGGGGCTCCTCGCGGTGCGCGGGCAGGCGATGTCGAGGGGCGGCGGTTGGGTGTGGGCTCTGCCCGTTGGGTTCGCGCTGGCGGGCGTGAGCTGGCTCGCGCCGCAGGGGTTCGCGCTGGCGCTCGTCTATGCACATCCGCTCGTCGCGCTCTTCTTTTTAGACCGTCAGCTCCGGCTCACGCGCCGCGGTTGGAGCCGTGCGTACCGCGTGTGCCTCGCGTTGCTGCCCGTCGCGCTGGCCGTACTCTGGTGGCGACTCTCGGACTCGGCGCCGCTCGCCGAAGACGGAGAGGTCGCGTTGCGCATCGTGCGGCACGCGGGCGCAGGCGTAGTGCCCGACTTCGTCTCGACGCACCTGCTCGTCTCGACGCACGTCTTCCTTGAGACGCTCCATTACGGCGTCTGGCTCGTCGGCGTCCCACTGGCCGCGGGCGTCGGTGTAGCACCGTGGCGTGCGGCAAAGGTTCCGCTCGTCAGACATAAGCGCGGGTGGCCGCGTCTGATTCGCGCGCTGCTCGCGGCGGGTGGCGCGGCCGTCGTGCTGCTGTGGCTCTGCTTCACGGCCGACTACGCGACGACGCGCGACGTGTACTTCACCGTCGCGATGGCGCACGTACTGGCCGAAGTGCCCTTCCTCCTGCGGACGCTTTGAAGCAGTAGGCAGCCGCCCCGCATGACGGACGTTGAAAGATAACTCAGCGTCACCGTTGATAAGTTTTTTTAGCTGCCATCTGCGTACTGTCTACTGAACGTCATGGGCACCGAAGACCTCTGGCGCTTCTTACTGTTCGGCTACTTCCTCACGGTCGCCGTCGAGACGCCCGTCCTCTTTCTCTTCCTTTCAAAGCATCACACATCGAAGCGCAGACTCTTCGCGGGGCTGTGGCTGACGGCCTGCACCTACCCGGTCGTCGTGCTCGTCCTGCCGGCGCTCTTCGCGGACTCGTCGCGCACCCTCTACCTCGCCGTCGCCGAGACCTTCGCACCCGCCGCCGAGTGCGTGCTCTTCTACCTTGCCTTCGGCGGGAGGGGAAGCGAGGGCGTGACGTGGCGCGACTTCGCGGCCATCGTCGTTGCCAATCTCCTTTCGTTCCTCGTCGGCGAAGGGTTGAACGCTTACGGCTGGTTCGGTCTGTTTCGTTGAGCGCGTGCGCTACAATGGGGCCACGATATTCCGTCGAACAAGGGGTTAAGTGATGAGCAGCCTGTTCTCCTCTTTCAGCCTGCGGGGGCTTGAGTTTCGCAACCGCGTCTTCGTGTCGCCGATGTGCCAGTATTCGAGCCGCGACGGCCTGCCGAACGACTGGCACATGGTTCATCTGGGTAGCCGCGCGGTCGGCGGCGCCGGGCTCGTCTGCGTCGAGGCGACCGGCGTCTCGCCCGAGGGGCGCATCTCGCCCGGCGACACCGGGCTCTGGTCTGAAGAGCACACGCGTGCTTTCACCCCCATCGCATCGTTCATCAAGTCGCAGGGGGCGCGCGCAGGGATTCAACTCGCGCACGCGGGGCGGAAGGCTTCGACCGACGTGCCGTGGCGCGGCGGCAAGCCCTTGAGCGAGGAGCAGGGCGGATGGCAGACGCTTGCGCCGAGCGCCGTGCCCTTCGGCGACTGGCCCGCGCCGAGGGAGATGACGCGGGACGACATCGAGACGGTCGTCCTACAGTTCGCAGACGCCACGCGCCGCGCGTTCGAAGCGGGCTTCGAGGTCGTCGAGCTGCACATGGCGCACGGCTACCTCATTCACGAGTTCCTCTCGCCGCTCTCGAACCGACGCGAGGACGAGTTCGGCGGGAGCCTTGAGAACCGCGCGCGATTTCCCTTGATGGTGGCCGAGGCCGTGCGCAGGCTGTGGCCCGACGAGTTGCCGCTCTTCGCGCGCATCTCGGCGACAGACTGGGTCAAAGGAGGCTGGGACGTAGAGCAGTCCGTTCAACTCTCGCGCTGGTTGAAGGAGCGCGGCGTAGACCTCATCGACTGTTCGAGCGGCGGGCTCGTCCCCGGCGCGCGCATCCCCGTCGCGCCCGGGTATCAGGTCGGATTCGCGGAGAGGATTCGCAGGGAGGCGAACGTTGCCACCGGCGCGGTCGGCCTCATCACGGAGCCGGAGCAGGCCGAAGAGATTATTGCCTCGGGCAAGGCCGACGTGGTCTTACTCGCCCGGGCAGAACTGCGCGACCCATACTGGCCGCTCCACGCCGCGAAACGTCTGGGCGCCGTAGCGCCCTGGCCCGTCCAGTACGGCCGCGCCGCCGACTAAGGTAGGTCAATGAAAGTGCCGTCGGTGAACTCGACGCGGGCGATGCCGATGTAAAGAACGTACTCGCCGTTGACCTCGCCGTGCACGTTCGTGAGGGGTTTAAGGAAGTCGGCGTAGTGTGCGCCGCGTATCTCCGCCTTCAATCTGACACCGGGTTGGATTTCGACCTCGATGACGGGCATCGTCCCCTTCGCCAGCACCGGCCCGCCTTCGGTAACAGATCTGTCGGCCGTGCGCGCCGCCAGCGACCACCTTAACTGGACGGACTTCACCACGCGGGTCGAGCGGTTCTCAAGCTCCACGCAACTGAACTTTGCGGCGCGTTGCTTCTGGCTGCTTACACTGGCGAGACCGCGTATCGCGACGGGGAGGGAGTCGTTTTTAAACTGCCCTTTCTCGAACTGGTCGGCCAGTCCCCACTTGCCGCGCGGCATCTCTTTCATGTCCGCGTAGTAGGGCGAGTCGGGCGGCGGAGGGGGAGCGCCCGGGCGGCCCTTGCAAGGGTCGTACTCCTGCGCCCGCGCCGCGCCAGCCGCGCAGAGGAGGAAGATGCAAGTGATGCCCACGAACGTCAGTCGCCTCATCGTTCACGCTCCTTTCGACGCAAGACCCGAGGGCGGGTTTCTTAATTCATGACGGAAGGGACATAATAGCAGCATCCGCGGGAGAGGCGTTCTCGAACTTGTAAGGGCTCAAAACGGAGGGAGTGATGGGTCTGAGGAAGAGAGTGTTAGTAGTTCTTTTGTCGGCGCTGCTGCTGGCGCTGCCGGTAGGCACCACGGCGCAGCGGACGCAGAAGCCGCCGCTGCACGGGCGCCACTGGATGGCGATTACGGGGAAGCCTCTGGGGGCGACGGCCGGGGCGATGGTCTTTCAGAAGGGCGGCAACGCCGTGGACGCTGCGTGCGCGATGCTGGCCGCGACCGCGACGATGTGGGACACGCTCTCGTGGGGCGGCGAGACGCAGGCGCTCATCTACAACCCGAAGACGGGCAAGGTCGTCGGCATCAACGCGCTCGGCGTCGCTCCGACGGGCGCGACGGCAGAGTTTTATAAGTCGAAGAAGCTGCGCTACCCGCCCGAGTACGGCCCGCTCGCGGCCGTCACGCCGGGCACGCCGGGCGGCTTGATGACGATGCTCGCCGAGTACGGCAAGCTCAGTCTGAAGGACGTGCTCGACCCCGCCATCCAGCTCGCCGACGGCTTCCCCATCGAGGCGCAGCTCGCCAACACCATCGAGCGCCAGAAGGCCGAGATCAAGAAGTGGCGTTACTCGCCCGCGGTGATGCTGCCGCACGCGGGCCAGCGGCGCGAAGCGCCCGAGCCGGGCGAAGTCTTCAAGCAGCCCGACCTCGCCGCGACGCTGCGCAAGCTGGTCGAGGCCGAGCAGCGCGCCTTAGCTTCAGGTAAGAATCGCAAAGAGGCCATCTACGCTGCCTACGAACGTTTTTATAAGGGCGACATCGCGCAGGAGATCGCGCGCGGAACGCAGGAGGACGGGGGGCTCATCACGGCGGAAGACCTCGCCAAGTGGAAGGTTCGGATCGAGGAGCCGGTCAAGACCACGTACAAGGGCGTCGAGGTCTACAAGCTGACGAACTGGACGCAGGGGCCGGCGATGCTACAGGCTTTGAACATCCTTGAGAACTTCGACCTGAAGGGGATGGGCTTCAACAGCACGCGTTACATTCACACCGTCTATCAGGCGATGAGCATGGCGTTTGCCGACCGCGACTTCTATTACGGCGACCCGTACTTCCCGCCCGAGGAGCCCATCAAGGGGCTGCTCTCGAAGGAGTACGCGAAGCAGCGCGCCGCGAAGATGAACTCGCAACGCAACGACGCGAACATCAAGCCCGGCGACCCTTACCCGTTCCAGGGCACGCAGGCCAACCCCTTCCGTGAACTGCTCGACAAGTGGAGCCCGAACCCTCCCAACCCGGCGACCGCGCCGCCGGCCACGCAGGACACCATCCGCTCGTCCGCGTCCGTGCAATCTTCCGACGAAGATTTCAAACGCGCCTTCTACGCGGGCACGACCTCGGTCGAGGCGGCGGACGCCGAAGGGTGGGTCGTCTCCATCACGCCGAGCGGCGGCTGGGTGCCCGCGGTCATCGCCGGGCGCACCGGCATCGGCCTGAGCCAGCGCGCGCAGAGCTTCGTGACAGACCCCGCGGAAGGCCCTTTCAATGTCATCGAGCCGGGCAAGCTCCCGCGCGTCACGCTCACGCCGACGCTCGCGCTCAGAGACGGCAAGCCCTACCTCGCCTTCGCCGTGCAGGGCGGCGACAGTCAGGATCAGAACCTCTTGCAGTTCTTCCTCAACGTCGTCGAGTTCGGCATGTCGGTACAGGAGGCGACCGAGGCGCCCAACGTCAACAGCTTCCAGATGCGCAGCTCCTTCGGCGCGCACGAGACGCGGCCCGGTCGCATCCTGCTCGCCGAGTCGATGCCCCCGTGGGTGCGCACGGAGCTGCGCCGCATGGGCTACGAGCTGACGTATGAGGAGCGCACCTCCGGCCCGATCAACGCCATCCTCCTCGACCGCGCGCACGGCACGATGTGGGGCGGGTCGAGCAACCACGGCGAGGACTACGGCATAGCCTGGTGAGGGAACCGACGGAGACCTTCTCGAAGGAGCGCGGGTATGGTGCCCGCGCTCCTTCTTATTTGCCCGCTCCGCTCTGGTTGTTGACATCCCGCACTTGCGGGCTTACCGTACACAGCCGTCTTAAGCTTTCAAGGACACAAGCCGTCTCAAACTCTACAGTCCGGTCGCACACGTGCGCGCCTGACATCATAGTCAACTCTAAAGGAGGGTCAGTCAGATGGGTTTCTTCTCAAAGCTCAAGAAGCTGGTGCCGATTGTAGATAAGGGGGCGGCAATTGCCTCGACCGTGTTGCCGGGCAAGGCCGGGCAGGTCGCGGGCGATGTGGCGACGGCCTCGGGCGTCGTCACGTCGGTTGTTCAGCAGATTCAATCGCAGTCCGGTGCCGCCCTCTCGCCCGAGGAGGCGCAGCAGCAGGCAACGCTCGCCACGGCCGTCGCCGTCGATGACCACGAGGAGCGCGTCAAGGCGCTCGAAGCCGAACTCACGGCGCTCCGTGCGGCGCTGGGCGGCGGTCAGGCGGGATCATCCGGGGCGTCCGGACAGGCGGGACCGACGGGGCAGACAGAACCGTCAAGTCCGGCGGGACCGGCGGGACCGACGGGCCCTTCGGGACAATCTTAGTTGACTCGTTTTGTAACCGTAACCGGGGTCGGGCACGCTCCCCGCACGCCTTCGACCTGGCCGAACTGGCGGGGGCGGGCCCGACTCCGGTTACTGTTTTTTCAGACGCCGGTCACGCGCTAAGTTGTTGAAAAGCAGACCGAAAAGTCGTCTCCGGCCGGGCGAGCCGGCGGCGGGCCCCGCGCATCTAAAGTGGCGCCGGGTTTGCATCCTTTGGCGAAATAGAGAATATTAGAAAAAGGATAACAACCGAGCCGCGCGCATTTTTTGCGCGGCGTTTATTAACAAAGGAAAATTTAATGGCGAAGAATTTAGTAGTGGTCGAATCGCCCGCCAAGGCGAAGACTATCGGAAAATATCTGGGCCCGGACTATCGCGTGATGGCCTCCATCGGCCACATCAAGGACTTGCCGTCGAAGGGGCTCGGCGTTGATGTGAACAACGCCTTCGAGCCGACCTACGAGGTCATCCCCGATACCAAGAAGCGCAACAACCGCAAGGTCGTCTCCGAATTGAAGAGTGCGGCTAAGGAGGCCGAGGCCATCTACCTCGCCGCCGACCCCGACCGCGAGGGCGAGGCCATCTGCCAGCACCTTGCGGAAGAGATCGTCCCGAAGCGCCCGAAGAAGCCGCACTTCCGCGTGATGTTCAACGAGATCACGAAGCGCGCAGTGCAGGAGGCTTTCAAGGAGCCGAAGCAGATAGACCAGAACCTCGTCGCCGCGCAGCAGGCCCGGCGCGTGCTTGACCGGCTCGTCGGCTACAAGGTCTCGCCGCTTTTGTGTCGCACCATCGGCGGTCGCCTGTCGGCCGGGCGTGTCCAGTCAGTTGCGCTGCGCATGGTCGTCGAGCGCGAGCGCGAGATAGAGAAGTTTATCAAGACGGAGTATTGGACAATCGGCGCGAACCTCTCGTCACGGCTTCCGCCCGCCTTCGACGCGCGTCTGTGGAAGGTCGGCGAGCAGACGGTGAAGACTTCGGGCTTCGACCAGGAGATTAAGAAGAGCGAGATTCTCATCGGCGACGAGAAGACGGCCCGCGAGATTGTCGAGGAGGCCGAGCGCCAGCAGTTCGTCGTCTCCGAGGTGACGACGAAGGAGCGTCGGCGCAACCCCGTCCCGGCCTTCATCACGTCGAAGCTTCAGCAGGAGGCCGCGCGCAAACTCTCGTTCCCCGTCAAGAAGACGATGATGGTCGCGCAGAAGCTCTACGAGGGCGTCGAGGTCGGCGCGGACGGCGCGGTCGGCCTCATCACCTACATGCGCACCGACTCGACGCGCGTCTCGGACACCGCTTTGGCGGAGGCGCGCGACTTCATCTCGACGCAGTACGGCGCGGTGTATCTGCCCGAGAAGGCCGTCCACTACAAATCGAAGAAGGACGCGCAGGACGCGCACGAGGCCATCCGCCCGACCGACGTTTCGCGCACGCCCGACGCGATGGCACGTTACCTCGACCGCGACGAGCTGAAGCTCTACCGCCTCATCTGGCAGCGCTTCGTCGCTTCGCAGATGAACCCGGCTATCTTTGACCAGACGACCATCGACATCGGGGCCGGCCGCTTCCTCTTCCGCGCCACGGGCTCGGTCTTAAAGTTCGACGGCTTCCTCAAGGTCTACGAGGAGGGGCGCGACGAGAAGGTCGAAGAGGACGATGAGGCCGCGCGCAAGCTGCCGCTGGTCGAGGCGGGCGAGAACCTGAAGCTCAACGGCGTCACGCCCGAGCAGCACTTCACCGAGCCGCCGCCGCGCTACACCGAGGCGACGCTCGTCAAGGCGCTCGAAGAGAAGGGCATCGGCCGCCCTTCGACCTACGCGGCCATCATGACGACGATTCAGGATCGCGAGTACGTCGAGCGCGTCGAGTCGCGCTTCCACCCGACGGCGCTCGGGATGACCGTCAACGACCTTCTGGTCGAGGGCGGTTTCGACGACCTCTTCAACGAGACCTACACGGCGCGGATGGAGCGGGAGCTTGACGAGATAGAGGAAGGGAAGCTCGCCTGGACGGACGCGCTCTCGGAGTTCTACGAGAAGTTCGCGCGCGACCTCAAGGCGTTCGAGACCTACGTCAAGGGGCGCAAGCAGCAGGCCATCCCGACCGACGAAGTGTGCGAGAACTGCGGCTCGCCGATGGTCATCAAACTCGGCCGCTTCGGACAGTTCCTCGCCTGCTCGAACTATCCCGAGTGCCGCACCACGCGCGAGGTGGCCAAGCCGCAGTCGGCCGTAGCCGAGGGCAATGGCGCCGCGGGCGGTGCCGACGGCGCGGCGGAAGAGGTCGCGGAGACGTGCGAGCTGTGCGGTAAGCCGATGGCGATGAAGCGCGGGCGCTTCGGCCCGTTCCTCGGCTGCTCGGGCTACCCCGAGTGCCGCAACATTCGCCGCATCTCGAAGAAGACCGGCGCGGTCGCGCCCGCGCCCGTGCCCATCGAGGGCGAGACCTGTCCCGTTGACGGCGCGCAGTTAGTCCGCCGCCACGGCCCCTACGGCGAGTTCGTCTCGTGCGCGAACTACCCGACGTGTAAATACATCAAGCGCGAGACGACGGGCGTCGCCTGCCCGAAGCCCGGTTGCAAGGGCGAGATCGTCGTCAAGAAGTCGAAGCGCGGGAAGTACTTCTACGGCTGCTCCGAGTATCCGAAGTGTGACACGGTCTACTGGGACAAGCCCGTGGCCGAGCCCTGCCCACAGTGCAACGCGCCCTTCCTGCTGGAGAAGACGACGAAGAAGGGCACGACGCGCTCCTGCGTCCGCGAGGAGTGCGGCTATAAGGAGGAGGTGCTCCCGGGTGCCGCCCCCGCCCCGACCGCGAGCCGCACGGGCAGCGAAGGTCGCGCCGCGAACTGAGACAGAGCAAAGCCGGTTGAACGGAGGGCGCGACAGCAACGTCGCGCCCTCCGTTTGTGTTTTGCCGCCCATCCCTATAAATTTTATCCAAACTGTAACCTTCGTCTCGACGGGCGCGTCTCTTTGATAAGAGACCGCACCTTCAGACTTTCGCAGGAGACCACGTCAAGATGATTACGAGACGCCGGAACGCGGCCGCACTGTTGTGCGCGCTGTTACTCTTCTCGAACCTACCCGCGCAGGCGCGGCAGACGCCGCCCGCGCAGAGCACGCCGGCACAGGGCGCACGCCAGCAGCCGACGCCAGACCCCAACGACCCCGTCCAGCGCATCCGCGACGAGGGGCTCAACCGCTCGCAGATAATGCAGACGCTCAACCAACTGACGAACGTCATCGGCCCGCGCCTGACGAACTCGCCGGGTATGCGTCGCGCCAACGAGTGGACGCGCGATAAGCTGACAGCGTGGGGGCTCGTCAACGCCAAGCTCGAACCGTGGGGCGCATTCGGCCGCGGCTGGGTCTTGAAGAAGTTTTCCGCCGACGCGGCCGAGCCGCAGACCTATCCGCTCAACGCCTACCCGAAGGCCTGGTCGCCCGCGACCGCGGGGCCGCTCACGGCCGAGGTCGTCTACGTGGACGCGAAGGACGAGCAGGGGTTGCAGAAGTTCAAGGGACAACTGCGCGGCAAGATAATCCTCAACGGCGCGGTGCGCGACCCGGCGGGGCACTTCGAGCCCGAGGGCACGCGGCGGACAGAGAAAGACCTGCTCGACCTCGCCAACGCGCCCGACCCTTCGACCCAAGCCCCGCGCCCGCGCGCCGCGCCCGACATGCGTGCGGCGACGCGCTTCAGCTCCGTCAAGCTCAACTTCTATCAGGACGAAGGCGCTGCCCTCGTCATCGACCCGAGCCGCGGCGACGGCGGCAACATCTTCGTGCAGCAGGCAGCGGTGCCGCAGCCGCTCCCGACCAACCCGCAGGCGCTGCAAGCGCTCCTCGACCGCGCGCCCGATGCGCCGCGGCAGGCGCGTGCGTGGGACAAGGCCGCGCCGAAGTTCGCGCCGCAGGTCGCGCTCTCCATCGAGCACTACAACCGCCTCGCGCGTTCCATCGAGGCCGGCGAGCGCGTCCGCATCTCCGTCAACCTCGACGCGCAGTTCATCGACGAAGACCCGACGGCCTACAACACGGTCGCGGAGATTCCCGGCACCGACCTGAAGGACGAGGTCGTCATGCTCGGCGGACATCTCGACTCGTGGCACGGCGGGACGGGCGCGACCGACAACGCCGCGGGCGTCGCCGTCGCGATGGAGGCGGTGAGGATTCTGAAGGCCTTGGACCTCCAGCCGCGCCGGACGATTCGGATCGCCTTGTGGAGCGGCGAGGAGCAGGGCCTGCTCGGCTCGCGCGCGTACGTCGAGCAGCACTTCGGGAAGCTTGAGACGCCGCGGCCGACGCCGCAGCCGACGCCCGCGCCCGGCGAGGCTGAGAAGCAGCCGACGACGCAGCCGACGCCCGCGCCCGGCCGTCTCATCACGAAGCCGGAGTACGAGAAGCTCTCGGCCTACTACAACCTCGACAACGGCACGGGGCGCATCCGCGGCGTCTACATGCAGGGGAACGAAGGCGTGCGCCAACTACTTCCGCCGCTGGCTCGCGCCCTTCGCCGACCTCGGCGCGCAGACCCTGACGCTCGCCAATACAGGGAGCACCGACCACGTCCCCTTCGACGCAGATCGGACTGCCCGGCTTCCAGTTCATACAGGACGCGGTCGAGTACAACACGCGCACGCACCACTCGACGCAGGACACGTACGAGCGCATCCAGCCCGACGACATGAAGCAGGCCGCCGTCATCATGGCCGCCTTCGTCTACCAGACCGCCATGCTCGACGAGCGTCTCCCGCGCAAGCCCGCGCCGGGGAGGTCGGAGCGCGAGACTTCTTCGACCAGCCGCTGACCACTGAAGGATTTAAGATTGGGTCATCGGCTCATCGATTCATTGAAGAAGGCAAAGCATCCCATTCAATGAATCGATGAGCCGATGACCCGATGAATCAATCCCTTTTGAAACTTTCCAACGACCTCTAAGGTATACTCACACTCCCTCGGACGAGACACGAACAACACATTAGACAGTTATTCATCTTTCAGGAGCGCTTCGCCCACATGACGAGACGACACACAGCCGCCGCGCTGCTCCTCTTCGCCCTCCTGTCGCCGAACGCCGCCGCGTTGCGCGCGCAACAGACGACGCCCGCCCCGACACAGTCGCAGACACAGCCGCAGGCACAGCCGTCGCCCGACGTGATCGAGCGCATCAAGGACGAGGGGCTCAACCGCTCCGAGGTGATGCGCACGCTCGAACACCTGACCGACGTGATCGGGCCGCGCCTGACGGGCTCGCCGTCGCTCAAGCGCGCCAACGAGTGGACGCGCGACCGCCTCGCCGCTTGGGGTTTGCAGAACGCGCACCTCGAACCGTGGGGGCCGTTCGGGCGCGGCTGGACGCTCAAGCGCTTCTCGGCCGAGGCCGTCGAGCCGCAGGCGTTCCCGCTCCTCGCCTACCCGCGCGCGTGGTCGCCGGGCCTTGAAGCCCCGCTCACGGCCGACCTCGTCATCGTTGACGCGAAGACGGAAGAGGAGTTGCAGAAGTACAAGGGTCAGCTCCGCGGCAAGATAGTCCTCGTTGGCACCGAACGCCAGCTCAAGCCGCTCTTCGAGCCGAAGGCGTCGCGCCTGAGCGAGAAGCAGTTGCTCGCACTCGCAGACGCGCCCGACCCCACGCTCCTGCCGCGACTGCCGCGTCGCCAGCCGTCGCCCGAGCTGATAGCCGCCGCGCGCTTCAACGACCGCAAGACGCAGTTCTACTACGACGAGGGTGCCGCGCTCCTCGTCGGCTCAAGCCCCGCGGGCGACGGCGGCATGTTGCAGTTCGTCCAGTCGGCCGCGGTGCCGCAGCCCTCCGACACGCCGTTCGACCAGCGCAAGAACCCCTGGCAGAAGGACGCGCCCAGACTCATCCCGCAGATCGCGCTCTCGAACGACCACTACAACCGCCTTGCGCGTATGCTCCGCCTGGGCGAGAAGGTTCGGCTCAACGTCAACCTACAGATCGAGTTCGACGACACCGACCCGATGAGCTACAACACGGTCGCAGAGATTCCGGGGACTGATTTGAAGGACGAGGTCGTCATGCTCGGCGCGCACCTCGACTCGTGGCACACGGCGACGGGCGCGACCGACAACGCCGCGGGCGTCGCCATGATGATGGAGGCCGTGCGCATTCTGAAGGCTCTCGACCTCCAGCCGCGCCGCACGATTCGCATCGCCTTGTGGAGCGGCGAGGAGCAGGGGCTGCTCGGCTCACGCTTCTACGTCCGCGAGCACTTCGGCCCGCTGCCCGCGCCCACGCCGGTGGGCGCGGGCGCGACGCAGCCCGACGCAGCCGCAGCCGCCGTTGCCGAGAAGACCGGCAAGACGCCGAAGAAGCGTGAGGCGCGCGACACGGCCGCGAAGACCCCGGCCGCACAGCCGACGCCCACCGCGCCACAGCCGACCCCACAGCCCACCGCGCGCTACAAGCCCGAGCACGCGCGCCTCAACGTCTACTTCAACGCCGACAGCGGCACGGGCGCCATCCGCGGCGTCCACATGCAGGGCAACGAGGCACTGCGCCCGACGTTCCGCCGCTGGCTCCTGCCCTTCGCGCAGTTGAAGGTGGGCGAGATGACCTACACGGCGACGACCGTCACGACTGCCAACTCCGGCGGCTCGGACTTCCTCTCCTTCGACGCCGTCGGTCTGAACGGCATCGACTTCCTCCAGGACGACCTCGAATACGGCACGCGCACCTGGCACTCCAACCAGGACACTTTCGACCGCGTCATCCCCGAAGACCTCAAGCAGGCCGCCGTCATCGTCGCCGCCTTCATCTACAACGCCGCCATGATGGACGGCATGCTCCCGCGCAAGCCGCCGAGGCAGGAGACCAGTAGGCAGTAGGAAAGAAACGAGCGGCGCGTCCGAAGCCTTCAGGCCGGGCGCGCCGCTTAGTTCTTCTACTGCCTACTGCCTACTGCTCAGGGATGTGCGGTTGCAGCCCCGTGCCGCCTTCGTCGAAGGTGATGCCGGCGGCGACCTCTTCGGGGATGCGCTCCCAGCCCTCTTCCGGGGTGTGGCGGAAGGTCTCGGCGTTGGCGCGGGCGAAGGTGCCGGCCTCGGGTCTCCAGACGCGTCGTTCGACCTGTATGTGCGGGTGCTTGAGGCGGATGACGTTGAAGGAGTTGGCCTCGCCGCGTCCGCGCGTCGAGGTGGCCGTGCCCGCCTGTACGAAGAGCGCGGAGTGGCCTTCAATCTTGTAGCGCTCGGCGGTGCGCCCCGTCTGGCTGACGTGCATGTGGCCGGCGAGCAGGAGGTCTGCGCCGCAGGCAGCGAACGCCTCCATCGCCATCTGCGCGCGCCCGACGATCTCGCGCTCGTCGGCGCCCGCGGGCACGTCGAACGGGTGGTGCGTGACGATGACCTTCAAGACCTCGTCCGGGTGCTTGCACATGCGCTCGCGCAGGGACGCGACCTGTTGCTCGTTGATGCGCCCGTACTTGCGCGTGAGCGAGCGCGCCGTGTTGACGCCCGCGACGATCATCTCTTCGTCTTCGTAGACGGGCTCGACCTCCTCCGAGATGAAGCGGCGCCACTTGTCGAGCGGCCGCGCGAACCGCTCGATAACGTCGTAGAGCGGCACATCGTGGTTGCCGGGGACGACCACCTGCGGCTGCGGCAGTCGATCCAGAAACGCGCGGGCCTCCTCGAACTGATGCGAGCGCGCCCTCTGCGTCAGGTCGCCCGAGACGACGACCAGCGAAGGCCGGGCCTCGTTCACGGCCTCGACCAAAGGCTCCACGAGCCCCGCGTCGATGCGCCCGAAGTGCAGGTCTGAGAGATGGACGATCTTTTTCATGGCTCACGCCAGTGAATGGTGAGTAGTAAATGGTGAATGGTTAAAACCGGCTCCTACCATTCACCATTTACTATTCACTATTCACTTCCTTCGGAACTATCACCTTCAACGCGCCGGGGCGGATGCGGTAGTGGAGCGGCGTCGAGAGCACCGAGACCTCGCCGTCGGTGGCGATGGGAATGCGCTTCGGGCGTCGCGTCTCGACCCAGATTTCTCGCGCGCAGAGCGCGTCGAAGTCGTGCGACTGGCGCAGACGGCCGAGGAGCGCGTTGATGGCGAGGCGCAGCAGTCCCAGGCGCCCGGTGCGGTGCGCGACGTAGAGGCTCAGGCGGCCGGCGTCCAGACACGTGCGGCCGCCCAACTGTAGGTTCTCCACCTGATACTCGTTATTGCCGACGAAGACGAAGGGCGTCCTGCGAGATATCTCATGTCCGTCGGCTTCGAGCCGCACGTTCATGAAGGGATAGCGCCGCAGCACGGCCAGCGACGCGCGCAGGAACGCCGACCACTTACCGCTCCCCTCGCGCTCCTGCAACATCTCGCGCCGCCGCACGATGCGCGGGTAGAGCCCGAGGCTGGAGTTGTTGACGAAGATGCGGCCGTTGACCTCGCCCACGTCAACCGGCACCGCTCGGCCCTCGCAGACGTTGCGCGCCGCCTCTTCGAGCGTGAGCGGGATGTTCAGGTCTTTCGCAAAGTGGTTGAGCGTCCCCAGCGGCAGCACGCCGAGGGGTGTGTCTGTTCCGACGAGCGCCCCCGCCACCGACCCGACCGTGCCGTCGCCGCCGCCCGCCACCACCGCCCGCGCGCCGTTCGAGAGCGCGCACTGCACGAACTCCTCCACGTCATCGCCGCCGCGCGCCACCGAGACGTGCGCGTCCACGCCGCAGGCCGAGAACGCCGCCTCGACGGCGCGCGCCCTCTCGTCGTCCCCCGAGCCGCCCCCGGCCGCAGCATTGATGATGACCTCGACGCCCTCAGACATTACGCCCGCAGAGAAAGCGGGCGGGCGCGTCGCCGCAGCGACCGCCCGCCCGCCCGAAAGTGTTGAGTGAACGCGGAACGACGAACGATGAACTGAAGACGGCTCGCCTTTTGGTTCATCGCTCATCGTTCGGAGTTCAACGTTTTAAGAGGCGCCGTAGCCTTCAGTCCCGCCCGCAGCCGCGCGCGCGGAAGTCGAGCCCTGTTCGGGAGCACTGCCCTCGACCGCCGCCGCAGTCTTCGCGGTCGTCTGCGCCGTCTGCTGTTCGACGCGCGCACGCTTCGCGACCTCTTGCTGCGTCGAGAGGTCGATGCCGATCAGGTTCTTGAGCTTGCTCAGGAGCGCAGGGACGACGACCGTCTGCGCCGTACGCGACAACTCTTCGAGTGCGCGCTCGCCGAGCGTCGAAAGCTCGTCCTGAAGCTTGTCGTACGCCTTCGTCTCCTTGAAGCGCGCGATCAGGCCCGGCCCCTTCGGCTCCTCCTCCTCGACAGCCGCCGGAGCGGGGGAGGCATACGAGGCGAGCGACTGCGGCGGCGGCGCGGTCGGCGCCTGATAGCCGCTGCTGTAGGAGGGGCGCGTCTCCGGCCCCACGTCTTGGCCGCCCGCCGCCACCGCGTGACCCAGAATAGGCTGCGCGGCGTAGGAGCGCGCGGAGTCCTTCAGGTTGCGGTCGAAGCCCGACTCGATGCGGTCGAAGGCGCCGTCATCCTCATAGTCCTCGTCGTCGCTCTTGAAGGCGCCCGCCACCGTGTAGCCGACGAAGGTGCCGACGGCGAAGGCCGTCAGAGTAAAGGGAAGCGTGTGCCGCTTGTACTGCTCGCGCCAGTCGAGCGTGTCGCTGATGTTCTCTTTCACCTGCTGGTACTGTGTCACTACCGTGTCCTTGATCTCCGTGACGGTCTGGGAAATGGATTCGCGCGCCTCTTCCATGCGGCGCTGAAGTGCCGCTTTGGTCTGGTCAACGTCGTCGTCGGCTGAGTCGGTCGCGCGCGCCAGGGCTACATTTCGTTCTTCAGCCATTGCTTATCCTTTCTAATCTCTTCGAGGGTCGTCGTGGGCACCGGGTTGTAGGCCGCCAGCTTGTTCTTCATCACGAGGACGATGACGCCGCCGATGACGACGTAGAGGATGCCCGTGATTAGGAAGCCGAGACCGTAGCTCGTCGGAGTGAAGCGCTCCGCCACGCCCGCGTCATTCGCGAAAAGGTTCGAGATGAAGAACGCTATCGCGACGTTGACGAGCGCGAACCCGATGAGCGCGACCATCGCTCCGACGGCCGTGAACGCCCCGTTGCGCGCGTAGAAGGAGGCATCCTCCTTCAGCTCGACCTTGACCAAGCTGAGCTTTGTATCAACCAGGCGCATCACGTCGTCGCCCAGCTTGCCGATCAGCCCCGGCAGATTCTCCAACTCGGCACCCGTCTGCACCGTCGCAGGCACGTCGGCCCGCCTTCTTTCAACTTCGGCCATCGCTAAACCCCTTTCAGTAGGCAGTAGGCAGATGGCAGTAGGCAGTACGCTCCGCGTCACGCACGTTCCAGCTTTAACCCGGAGTTCTCGACAGCGGCGCTTTCAACTGCCAACTGTCGTCTGCCTACTGCCTACTGCTTACCCTTCCGAACTACCTGCGCCCGCTGCGGACGAGGAGGCCGATGACGAAGCCGGCGGCCGCTGCCACCAGGAGCGCCTGCCCCGGGTTCTGCCGCGCGTAGTCCTTCGCCTGATTGGCGTACTCGGCGTAGTCCACGTCGCGCAGGCCCTGAATCTTGTCGCCGACCACCCCGGCCTTGTCTGTGATGTAGTCCTTAGCCGTCGTAGCCGCGTCCGCGACGGTCTGGCCGTACTGCTTTGCACGCTCGCCGATGCCCGCGGGGGCCGTCGCCGTGCCGGTCGCCGCGCTGCCGCCGCCACCCGTCGTGCTCAGGCCGCCGCCGCCGCTCGAAGTGCCGCCGCCGGTGCTGCTGCCAGTCCCGCCGAAGTCGTTCTCGTTACCAGAGATGTTCTGTGACATAAGTTTTCTCTCCTCACAATCGTACTTAAAGTCCGTCGTACCAGATGAAAGCGCGCGAGAGTCCGCTTTCGGAAAAAGCTTTTCCCGCCGTCCGGGTGCAAACATCGTGCCGAGTGGCGCCCGACCGGCTCCTGCGAGGGAAAGGCCGCGGAAACGGCTCTGCCGTCCCACGTCTTAAGAGTTCGGTTTTGTTGTGAAAATGTACGGGTTGAATGTAGCACAAGGCTCGGAACAATACATCACGAAAATTTTACCGACCCGCGACATTACCGACCCGCTTGACACCGGACGCCGAATCAGGTAAGTAAGTACTTACTATTATTCAGGTCTCGGAGCAGCAGGATTGAGAGCATGACCAGACACGCAGACACGGGCTCCGGCGGGACGGCGGCGCCGCCGCCCCACGCGCAGCCGCAGCAGGCCGCCGCGGGGCGCATGTGCGCCGACGAGCGCCGCCTACAGATCGCCGAGGTCGCGATGCGCCTCTTCTCGGAGCGCGGTTTTCGCGGCACCACCACCAAGGAGATCGCGCAGGCCGCGGGCGTCTCGGAGGCCATCATCTTCCGCCACTTCGCCACGAAGGAGGAGCTTTACGCGGCCATCATCGACTTCAAGGGCTGCGGCGGAGCGGCCGCAGGTCGCGCGGAGGAGTCCGCCGTCATCGACGAGATTCGCAACCTCGTCGCCGAGGCGATGGAGGCCGCGGACGACATCGCCGTCTTCCAAGCGGTCGGGCTCCACATGCTCGACCACCATCAGTCCGACCCCGACTTCCTGCGCCTGCTGATGTACATCGCCCTCGAAAAGCACTCGCTCGGGCAGGTCTTCTGGGACAAGAACGTGCGTGTGCTCTACGAGTTCCTCGGCGGCTACGTCCGCCAACGCCAGAGCGAGGGCGCCTTCCGCGACGTGAACCCTTACGCGGCCGTGCGCGTCTTTCTCGGCTCGATCATCCACCACTCGCTCGTCAACCTGCTCTGGGACAAAGACCCCGCGCAACGCATTTTCCGCGTTACTAACGACGAGGCCGCGCGCCAGTTCGCCGAGATACTCCTGCGCGGCATCGCGGCCGACCCCGACTCGACGGCTGCCGGCGTGAAGGGCTCCGAAGCCCCGAAGCGGCACGCGCGCAACCGCGAAGGCGGCGGCGACGTTAAGAACAACAGGGATAAGAACAAGAAGAGATGAACGCAATGATCTCCCGCAATCTACTTAAGACGACACTCGCGCTCGCCCTCGTCGCGGCTCTGGGTTTGACGGCCGCTTCGTGCGGCGGCTCGCGCGCACAGGCGAACAAGAAGGAGGCGCCGGCCGCGCCTGCCGCCCCGGCGGCCGTGGACGTGACGACCGCGCCGGCCATCCAACGAGACCTTCCGCGCTTCATCGAAGCGACGGGCAGCCTCGCCGCCGACGAGCAGACGGACGTGGCCCCGATTGTCGGTGGCCGCGTCGTCTCGGTGAATGTTGACCTCGGCACCTACGTCCAGAAGGGGCAGGTCATCGCGCAGCTCGACGCGGGCGACGCGGGCCTGCGACTCGAACAGGCGCAGGCCGCGCTCGCGCAGGCCAACTCCGGTGTCACGCAGGCCGAGGCGCGCATTGGGCTGCGGCCCGGGCAGCGCTTCGACCCGACGAAAGTCGCCGAGGTCGGCGCGGCGAAGGCCGCCTACGACCTCGCGGAGAAGAACCTGCGCCGCTTCGAGCAACTGCTTGAATCGGGCGACATCTCGCGCTCGGCCTACGACCAGCAGCGCGCGCAGCGCGACCAGTTGCGCGAGCAGTATCAGGCGGCGCTGACGCTGGCCAACCAGTCTTACGCCGCCGTGCAGACGGCGCGCGCCGCCGCGCAGGCCGCGCAGGTGCAGGTGCAGCAGGCGCAGAAGGGCATCCGCGACGTGACCATCTATTCGCCCATCAGCGGCTACGTCACCGAGCGCGCGGCCGACGTGGGCGAGTTCGTCTCGACCAGCTCGAAGGTGGCGACCGTGGCGCGCACGAACCCTCTGCGCGTCCGCATCGACATCCCCGAGCAGGCCATCGCGACCGTCCGCGCAGGGCAGAGCGTCTCGGTCTCGGTGAGCACCTACCCCGACCGCAGCTTCGCGGGGCGCGTCGCGCGCGTAAGCCCAAGCGTATCGGCGCAGTCGCGCACGCTCACCGTCGAGGCCGAGGTTGAGAACGGCGAGGGCCTGCTCAAGCCCGGACAGTTCGCCACCATCCGCGTGCTCATGTCCCAGTCCGACCCGGCGATTCTCGTCCCCGCCCGCGCCGTGCGCACGGACGGGACGACCTCGCGCGTCTACGTCATTCAGGACGGCGTCGCGCGCGAGCGTCTCGTCTCGATAGGGCGGCAGGACGGCGACCTCGTCGAGATTAAGGGCAACGTCCAGTCGAACGAGCCCGTCGTCACCTCGAACGTTGAGCAGCTCGCCGACGGCACGCCCGTCAGGCAGTAAAGGGATTGAGACATTTGTTCATTCGTTCATTTACTCATTGAAGCAATGAGCCGATGAACCGATGAATCAATAGGACGATTGCGTCATGCAGAAATTAGCTGAGATTTGTGTCCGTCGTCCGGTGTTCGCGACGATGCTGATTCTGTCGCTGGTGGTGGTGGGCGTCTTCTCGTTCTCGACCCTCGGCGTTGACCTCTTCCCGAAGATCGACCTGCCGACCATCACCGTGACGGTCGTCAACCCCGGCGCCGGCCCGCAGGAGGTCGAGACCGAGATCACCGACAAGGTCGAGGCCGCCGTCAACACCATCAGCGGCATCGACGAGCTGCGCTCGACCTCGGTCGAGGGCGTCTCGCAGGTCTTCATCACGTTCCTGCTCGACAAGAACGTGGACGTGGCCGCGCAGGAGGTGCGCGACAAGGTCGGGCTCATCACGGGCGACCTGCCCGAGACGGCCGAAGACCCCATCATCCAGAAGCTCGACACCGACGCCGCGCCCGTGGTGCGCATCGCCGTCTCGGCCGGCAAGTCTCTGCGCGAGGTCACCGACATCGCGGACAAGGAGATCAAGGAGCGCATCGAGTCGCTCAACGGCGTCGGCAACGTTGAGATCATCGGCGGCGCCACGCGCGAGATACACGTCTGGGTGGACCCGGACAAGATGCGCGCCTACAACATCACCGTCCCAGAGGTAGCGGCGGCCCTGCGTTCGCAGAACCTCGAAGTGCCCGGCGGGCGCGTGGACGAGGGCTCGCGCGAGCTGACCGTGCGCACGATGGGGCGCATCACCAACCCGGCCGACTTCAACAACATCGCCATCTCTTCGCGCGGCAGCTATCCCGTCAAGATTTCCGACATCGGCTACACGGCCGACGAGTCGGAGGAGCAGCGCACGAGCGCGCGCCTGAACGGCCAGCCCGCGGTGACGCTCGTCGTCTCGAAGCAGTCGGGGCAGAACACCGTCGCGGTCGCGGACGCGGTCAAGGAGCGGCTGGCCGAGCTTGAGCCGGTGCTTCAGAAGAAGGGCGTGCGGACGCAGATCGTCGGCGACCAGTCGGTCTTCATCAAGGCGGCGCTCGACTCCATCGAGACGCACCTTGTCGAGGGCGGCCTGCTCGCGGCGCTCGTCGTCTTCCTCTTTTTGTGGAACGTGCGCTCGACCTTCATCGCGGCCATCGCCATCCCGACCTCCATCGTCGCCACCTTCGGCCTGATGGCGGCGATGGGCTACACCCTGAACCAGATCACGATGCTGGCGCTGACGCTGATGGTCGGCATCGTCATCGACGACGCCATCGTCGTCTTAGAGAACATCTTCCGCTTCGTCGAGGAGAAGGGCTACGGCGCCTTCCAGGCGGCCATCGAGGGCACGCGCGAGATCGGCCTCGCGGTCATGGCGACGACCCTGTCGCTGCTCGCGGTCTTCGTTCCCGTCGGCTTCATGGGCGGCATCGTCGGCCGCTTCATGTCCTCGTTCGGGTTCACGTCCAGTTTCGCCATCGCCGTCTCGCTCATCGTCTCGTTCACGCTGACGCCGATGCTCGCGGCGCGGCTCATCAAGCGCGAGGAGCCGGCCGAGGGGCCGGGCACGGGCGTCCCGCCGTCCGAGGGCGACGCGCCCGCGGGGCTGGCCGACGAGTCGAAGGTCGTCGCGGGCGAGCCCGGCGCGCACGACGCCGCATACGAGACGGCAAATCAGGAAGCGACCGACGCGCCTCCGTCCGAAGAGGTCGCGCGGCCACATGAAGTGCGCGCCCCGCACTCCTCGAAGGAGTCGCGCTGGTACAGGCCCATCGACCGCACCTACACGTGGATGCTCAAGTGGTCGATGGCACACCGCTGGGTCATCGTGCTCGCGTGCGTGCTGGTCATCATCAGCATCGTGCCGCTCTTCGCACTGGTCGGGAAGAACTTCCTCCCTGTGGACGACCAGTCGCAGTTCGAGGTCAGCGTGCGCTCGCCCGAAGGCTCGACGCTCGCGGCCACCTCGACGCTCGTCGAGAAGATCGCGGCCGACATACACAAGCTCCCCGGCGTCACCGACACGCTCGTCACCATCGGCGGCGGGCAGCAGGAGACCGTCAACGCCGCCTCGATCTACGTCAAGCTCGCGGACATCCACGAGCGCGAACAGTCGCAGGACGACCTGATGCGCGACGCGCGCGAGGTGCTCGCGCGTTACCCGAAGGAGCTGCGCACGAGCGTCCAGCAGGTGGCGGCCATCTCGGGCGGCGGCTTCCGCAATGCCGACATCATGTACGTCATCGGCGGCCCCGACCTTCAGAAGCTCATCGGCTACTCGCAACAGCTTCAGGAGAAGATGAAGACCATCCCGGACGTGGTGGACGTGGACTCGACGCTCATCGTCGGCAAGCCCGAGGTGCGCGTCCACATCGACCGCGCGCGTGCGGCCGACCTCGGCGTCAAGGTGGGCGACATCGCGCAGGTCTTGAACGTGCTGGTCGCCGGTCAGGATGTCTCGACCTTCAACGCGGGCACGGATCAGTACGACGTAGTCCTGCGCGCCGTCGGAGAGGCGCGCACCAGCCCGCAGGCGCTCGAAGACCTCTTCGTGCAGTCGTCGAAGGTAGGCTGGACGAACCTCTCAAACCTCGTGACGGTGGAGGAGGCGACCGGCCCCTCGGCCATCGACCGCCTGAATCGGCAGCGGCAGGTGACGCTGCTGGCGAACGTCAAGCCGGGCGGCTCGCAGGCGGCGGTCATCGACCAGATGAACCTGTTCGTCAGGGAGCTGAACGTCGATCCCTCCTACACGACGGGCCTCGCCGGGCGCTCGAAGGAGCTGGGGAAGGCGGGTTACTACTTCATGCTCGCGTTCACCCTCTCGTTCATCTTCATGTACATGATTCTGGCGGCGCAGTTCGAGTCGTTCATCCATCCCGTTACGATTCTGCTGACGCTGCCGCTCGCCATCCCGTTCGGCATCCTGTCGCTGCTTTTGACGGGACAGTCGGTGAATATCTTCTCGGGGCTGGGGCTGCTGCTCCTCTTCGGCGTGGTGAAGAAGAACGCCATCTTGCAGATCGACCACACGAACGAGCTGCGTTCGCATGGCATGGAGCGACTCGAAGCCATCATCCAGGCGAACCGCGACCGCCTGCGGCCCATCCTGATGACGACCATCGCGCTCGTCGCGGGCATGCTCCCGCTGACGCTCTCGACGGGGCCGGGCGCGGGCACGAACCGCTCTATCGGCGTGCTCGTCGTCGGCGGTCAGTCTCTGTGTCTGCTGCTGACGCTCTTAGCCGTGCCGGTCTTCTACTCGCTCTTCGACGACGTGGCGCAGAGCCGCATCTTCTCGCGCGTGTGGGCGCGCGCCGCGGCCCCCTTCGCGTGGGCGCGTCGTCGCGCGACGGCCGCGACGCAGACGTTCTTCGGGATGCTCGGGAAGCACTAAGGGTTAAGTCATACGGGTGTGAATATTATGTCCACGCGCAATCATCAAACGCTTTTGAGTCTACTGGCGCTCGCGGTCGTGCTCGGCCCGTTGGCCGCGCCGCTGCGTGCGCAGCAACCCAAGCAGCGCGAACAGTTCGCCGGCTCGATGTTCGGTGAAGTGAAGAAGAAGAAGGCCGAAGAGTCAAAGGGGTCTTCGGAGCAGAAGGACGAGGAGTCCGAAGCAGCCGCGCCTTCGTCCTCGCCCATCCCTTACATGACGGTCGCGGTTAGATACGCGCCGGGCTCTGCGGTCGAGCCGCAGTCGAGCACGACGCAGCAGCCGGCGCCTTCGTCCAACAACCCGCCGCCGCAGACCGGCGCGCCCGCGCAGGGGCCACAGACCGCTTCGCCCACACAGTCGCAGACGCAGCAGTCCACCAACCCCGCCGCGCCCGCGCAAGGCCCGCAGCCCGCGCAGCCCGCGGTGCCGCCGACCGCGCCCGCGGACACACGCCTGCCCGCGCCGCAGGCGCCCGCGCCCTCCGCGCCCGCACAGACGCAGCCCGGCGCGCCGGGCGGTCAGGTGCAGGCGCCGGTCGGCCCGTCCGCTCCGGGGCGCGAGAGCGTGCCCGTCACCCCCGATGCGCAACTCAACGTGCCGGAGGTCGCGCCGGACTTCAAGGCCGAGCAGGGCCCTTTCCCCGCGCTCGAACGCGTCGGCGTGGACATGGGTGAGCAGCGCCCTCTCTCCGTCCGCGAAGTCATCGCGATGGCGCTCGAAAATAACAAGGACATCGAGGTCGCACGCGAGAACGTGCGCGCCGCCGAGTTCGACTTGCAGGCCGCGCGCGGCGTCTATGACCCGCGCCTCCAGACAACTACCTATTACGAGCGCACGGAGCAGCCCGTGGCGAGCTTCCTCTCGGGCAGCTCGACCGGCGCGGTCACGCAGTCGGGCATCTTCAGCACCTCCGGGGTGCAGGGCTTGACGCCGAAGTTCGGCGGCGGCTACCGAGTGGACTTCGTCAACAATCGCATCACGACCAACAACCTGTTCGCGGCCCTGAACCCGCAGTATCCGACCGCGCTCACCTTCAGCTACACGCAGCCTTTGCTGCGCGGCCTCGGCTTCGACCAGAACCGTCGCCAGATAGAGATAGCGAAGAAGAATCTGAGTCTGACCGACGCGCAGTTCCGCCAGCGCGCCGTCGAGACCATTACGAACGTGCAGCGCGCGTACTGGGATTTGGTCTACGCGCTTCGCAACCTACAGATTCAGCGCGAGGCCGTGCGCGACGCGCGCCGGCAGTTGGAGCACAACCGGCGTCTGGTCAACGAGGGTATGCTCGCGCCCATTGACGTGGTCGCGGCCGAGGCGCAAATCTCCGGCTTCGAGCAGAGCGTCTACTCGGCGCTCGACGACGTGGGCCGCGCCGAGAACAACCTGAAGAACCTCGTCGCCGAGAACCGCGAGGCTCCCATCTGGCGCGTCGCCATCGTCCCGACCGAGTCGGTCGAGCTGGCCCCGCCGCAGGTCGCACTCGCAGACGCGATGCAGTACGCGCTCAAGTCGCGCCCCGAGCTGGCCTCCTCCGACGTGGCGCGTGAGATTAACGAGATCGAGCAGCGCTTCGCGCGCGAGCAGACGCGACCGCAGGTTGACCTCATCGCCTCCTACGGCATGGTGGGCTTGGCCGGCTCGACGACCTCGCAGGGCGGCGTCAACCCGCTGACCGCGCAGAACGCGCAGATTCGCGAGCGCATCAACGAACTCTCGTCTCTACAGGGGCTGGCGCCGCTGCCCGAGCCCACGGTGCAGCCGATCCCGGGCCAACTCGTCGGCGGCGAGTTCCAGTCGTTGGGCAACCTCGCGGCGAACCGTTACACGAACTTCCGCGTCGGCGTCACGGTCAACCTGCCGTTCCGCAACACGACGGCGAAGGCACAGTACGGGCGCACGCTCGTAGACGAGCAGCGCATCCGCACGCAGCGCGAGCAGTTGGAGCAGCTCATTCAGGTGGACGTGCGCAACGCCTTGCAGCAGGTGCGCACCGCCGAGTCGCGCCTGCGCGCGGCGGCCTCCGCCCGCTCGGCCTCCGAGCAGCAGTACGCCTCCGAGCAGCGCAAGCTCGACGCCGGCCAGTCCACGGTCTTCCTCGTGCTCGAACGGCAGACGCAGCTCGCCACCGCCCGCGGCAACGAGCTGCGCGCCCAGACCGAACTCAACAAGGCCATCGCCGAACTCCAGCGCGCCACCGGCAACGCGCTCGAACAGAACCGCGTCGAGATTCGCGTGAGGTAAGAGTCAGAGTTCAAAGTTAAAAAGGTTCAAGGTTCAAAGTTGAGGAATTGCTCCCCCAACTTTGAACCTTGAACCTTTTTAACTTTGAACTATTTCCCCGTCAGCCTGACCGTGGCCCAGAGCGGCCAGTGGTCGGAGAGTTCTACTTGCTTGTCGATGCCGGAGGTGCGCGCTTCGAGGCCGCGGAGCCAGAGCCAGTCGAGCTTGAGCTTGAAGACGAATGTCCTCCAGGTCTTCGCGCCATCGGGGTGCGGCGCGCTGAATCCCTCGCGCTCGAAGAGGCGGCGGGCGGCCTTCACGTCCTTCCCTTTGATGGTGTTGAAGTCGCCGAGGATGATGGCTCCGGCCGCGTCCGCGTGGAGCTGAAGGTCGTCGAGCACCGCATGCCAGTGCTCGACCTTCTTCTCGACCGGCATGCGCGTCTCGGCGTGGACGGAGTAGACGCGCACGTTCGTCTCGCCGATGCGCACCGTCGCGCCGACGGCGACCCGCCGCCGCCCGTCCGGCCCTTCGTGCGTGAGCACGATGCGCGCCGCGTCGGTCAGGGGGAAGACGCTGAGAACGGCGCAGCCCGTCTCCTCCTCGCCGTCTTTGTCCGTGTCGGGCGGCGCGGCCCACGCATAGCGCATACCGAGAGCCTCGGCGAGCTGTCGCACGGTGTTGACGTTGCCCGTGCGCCGCTTGTTGCGGTCTACCTCCTGGAGGCCGATGACGTGCGCGCCGCCGATCTCGGGGTCCTCCTTGAGCAGCTTGATGAGCTGCTTCAGGTCGTCGCCGACGCGGTAGCGTATGTTGTACGAGACGACCTTCAGCTCCGACGGCACGGCCGGCGTCTTATCCGTCTTCACGTCGCCGCCGACTTCGAGCAGCGAGGGCTCCTTCGCGTCCTCGTGCGCCCGCGCGCGCCTTCCGAGCGGCACGAGGCAGAGGGCGGAGACGACGAGGAGGAGGAAAGTGAAGGCGACCGCCGTTTGCAGCCTCTTAGACTTTCCGCGCGTCTTCCACAGCTTGAATGTCATCGTTCTTAGTCCTTCAGTCCTTCACGTTAAGGCGCAGCCCGTCGCGCGCCTCGATGGTCTCGCCGTCCCAGAGCCCCTTCGCCTCGGCCAAGAGGTCTACGCCGTCCCACTCGGGGTAGAGGTGCGAGAGCATGATGCGGCGCGCACCCGACAGTCGCGCCAGCTCCATCGCCTCCGACAGTTCGAGGTGCAGCTTGACGGGCTTCGAGCGGAAGAAGGAGCACTCCATCAGAAACAGATCGGCTGCGCGCGCGAAGCCCGCGAGCGCCTCCGTGAAGCCCGTGTCCGAAGTGTAGACGAGCGACGCGCCGCCCGCGTCGCTCAGACGCAGCGCGAGGCTCTCGCTCGTGTGCGGTGTCGAGAGGGTCGCGCCCCGGAGGCCGGGCAGCAACTCGAACTCTGTGCGCGGCGCGACCTCCCTGACCTCAAAGGGGAAAGGCTGCTCGAAGAGGCCGTAGCCGCCCGCCTCGTCGAAGCGGCGCAGCAGCCGCTCCGTCCCGCGCGGGCCGAAGACCGTGAACGGCTTGCGGCGGCCGATGGTCTGCGGCGCGTACCTCGTGCCGAAGAGGAAGGGCGCCAAGCCCCCGACGTGGTCGAGGTGAAAGTGGCTGACCCACACCGCATCGAGCGCGGCCCAGTCGCACCCCTCCTCCGCCATGCGATGCACGGCCGGCCCGCTACAGTCGAGCAAAAGCGTCCCGCCCTCCGCCTCGACCCAGTACGCGGACGCAGACCTTCGTGGGTGCGGCACGGAAGTGCCCGAGCCGAGCACTGTCAGCCTCATAAAGTCTCAAGCCTTTCAGGGGAAGCGCCGAAGAGGCTACCAAACCGCACGTCGGAAGGCAAAAAGAAAGTAGGCAGTCGGCAGATGGCAGTCGGCAGTTGAAAGCAGAACCGTTGACCGACTACTTTTCTGTTTGAACTGCTATCTGCCGACTGCCTACTTGCCTTTTACCTTCGCTTTGCGCTACACCTGTCCGCGGAGTTCTCAAGAAGCCGTCGGTCGAGAAGGGCATCGTTAATGCAGGGCGTGGTTTCGCTGCTGGACGACCAGCACTACGCGCGGGTCGAGGCCATCTGGGAGGAGCTGGGGCAGAAGTTCGACGTGCGCGGCATGTACGTCACACCCTACCCGCACTTCTCCTTCCAGGTCGCCGAGCAGTACGACGAGGCGGCGTGCTCCGAGTTCCTGCGCGCTCTGGCCGCGCGCACGCGCCCCTTCCGCGTGCGCACCGCGGGCCTCGGCATCTTCACCGTCGCCAGCCCCATCCTCTACATCAGCGTCGTGCGCAGCCCCGCGCTCTCCGACCTCCACCGCGAAATCTGGGAGGGCGTCCGGCAGACGGTGCCGGGCGCGGTCACGCACTACTACCACCCGGACGAGTGGGCGCCGCACGTCACACTCGCGCAGGGCGACATCGACTCCGACAAGCTGGCCGAGGTCATCCGCTACCTCTGCCGCCGCAACTTCCACTGGGAGTTTCACGTCACCAACGTCTCCATCATCTATGACACGGGGCGCGAGCAGGGCGTCCGCTGCCGCTTCGACTTCGAGGGGAAGTGAGTTATGAGTGAGGTCGTGTACGGGGGGGACGACTCTCCGGAGCTGGACGTGCTGGCCGTCTACTCGCACCCGGACGACGCGGAGCTGACGTGCGCGGGCACGCTCCTCAAGCTCAAGTCTCTCGGGCGCCGCACCGGCGTCGTGGACGTGACGCGCGGCGAGATGGGCACGCGCGGCACGCCCGAGCAGCGGTTCGAGGAGGCCCGCGAGGCCGCACTCATCATGCGCCTCGACGTGCGCCTCAACCTCGACCAGCCCGACGGTCACGTCTTCGTCACCGACGAGGCGCGCACCGCGCTCGTACGCGTCATCCGCACCTACAAACCCAAAGTTATCCTCACCGCGCACTGGGACGACCCGCACCCCGACCACGCCGCCACCGCCCGGCTCGCGCGCGAGGCGGCGCGCCTCGCCTCCATGCGCCGCTACGACGAAGCGGCGGGGCAGGGCGCCGTCAAGATGCCCGCGCTCGCCCACGCTGCCTACTCGCGGCTCGTCGCGCCCTCCTTCGTCGTGGACGTTTCCGAGTTCGTCGAAGAGAAGCTCCGCGCCATCCTTGCCCACCGCTCGCAGTTCTACGACGCGAACTCGCAAGAGCCCGTCACGCGCATCAGCGAGGAGGGCTTCCTCAAACAACTTGAGAGCCGCTGGCGCTACGCCGGCTCCCTCATCAACGTCGCCGCCGGCGAAGCCTTCTACGTCCGCGAAGCCCTCAACGTCGAAGACCCGGTCGAGCTGCTCACGCGCCCGATGAACATCTACTCGTGAAAGTGCCGGCCCCGGAACGCGGGCGGCATCGGCAGTTTCACTCTAAGGCCCCTTGAGTTTTTTTAACCGCCCGCTTTACCGGCCCGCCCCGGCCGGTACGGAGAGACAATGACAAGCAGAATCTGTTGGCTCTTCCTGCTCCTGATGCTCTTCACCGTCCCGGCCTACGCCGACCCCGTCACCGTCATTTTCAACTCGGTGGGCAGCTCGGAGCCTGTCTCGTCGTACACGGAGCAGGGGTTTAACTTCACCGACGGCATGTACATCCGCAGCTTCAACCTGCCCGGCATGCCGACGAGCTACATCATCGAGAACAACTCCTCCCACATCACGGCTCCCCACCCCATCAGGATCGAGTTCACAGGAGGAACGTTCGACTTCCTGGGTGCCGACCAGCTCTTCAGCATCGGCGGGAATACCTTCCGTGCCTCGAACGGCGCGCAACTCAGCTTCGGCTCAAGCAACGGCTTCGTAGATGCGCAGGGGCTGTTCACGAACATCACCTGGCTGGAGTGGGTGCACTTCGGGCACATGGGCGAGCGGGGCCCCGCCCCGGCCGGCATGGACAACTTCAGGTTTGAGACCCACCCCGGAACCGTCCCGACGCCCGAGCCGGCCACTTTGCTCCTGCTCGGCTCCGGGCTGCTCGGGGCCTTGAAGGTCGCACGGAGCAAGCGCGAGGTCTAACCGCGCACGCGGCTCAATCCCTGCGACCTTCACGGAAGGCGTCACGCAGCAGCGCGTTGAAACGCTCGGCGTACTCTTCCTGCGGCATCATGCGGCAGCGGTCGAAGACTTCGAGGCGGGCGCGGGGGTTGAGCGAGAGGAGTTGGCCGGCCTGTTCGATGGGGTTGGTCGTGTCCTGCTTGCCCCACGCGAGCGTGACGGGCTGGCGCAGGCGCGCGAGGGGCTCGCGGATGTCCGTGTTGAGGTAGCCGGAGAGGAAGGCGGTGGCGGCGTACTGCGCGCCGGGCAGGTGGCTGACGGCGTAGTAGTGCGCGACGAGGCGCGGCGTGGCGAAACGGCGCTCGTAGAAGAGCTGTTTGTGCGCGTAGTCGCGCACGCCCCGCTCGCTCGTCACGGCGTTGTAGAAAGAGGTGCCGAGCACGGGCGAGTGGAGCAGCCCGTAGAAGGCCGCGCCCGTCATTCCCGGCCGCGCGCTCAGGTGGTCGGCGCCCGTGGGCGAGACCAGCACGAGCGACTTCAAAAGCTCTGGGTGCTCGTCGGCCGCGCGCACGGCGAAGGCCGCCGAGAGCGTGTGCGCGACTACGCCCGCGGGACGGCCGACGACCTCACGCAGGAAGTCCGAGATCAGCTCGACGTAAAGTTCCGCCGAGTAGGGCGCGTTCGCGGGTTTGTCGGAGTAGCCGAAGCCGAGCAGGTCTAAGGCATAGACGCGGAAGTCGCGCGCGAGCGGCAGGAAGTTGCGGCGCCACATGAAGGCGCGCGCGCCCGCGCCGATGCCGTGAACGAAGAGAACAGCCGGCGCGTCCTCAGGCCCCGCGTGCCTGTAAAAAATCTGGCCGTGCTTCCACTCGTAGGTGCCCGCCTCGCCGCCGACCGCGCCCGTCTCCGGCTCCGGCGCCTCGCGCGCCACGGCCGCGTTCACGGCCGCCAGCGCCGCTACGCCCGCCCCCGCCGCGCCGCCCGCGATGAGCCCCTTCCAGAATGTGCGGAACTTTCCCATGAGAACCGTGAACCATAAACCGTGAACCGTAAACCGTGACGAGTAAGAACTGCTTTTTACTCGTCACGGTTTACGGTTCACGATTCACGGCTCTTAGATGAACGCGAAGTCGAACTGCTCCTGGTGGACGTGCTCGTCGGCGGTGATGTCGATGGGGCCGAGGTAGGCTTCGATCTCTGTGAGCACGTCGCGCTCGGAGGAGCGCAGGGCGCGGGCGACTTCCGGGTTGAGGCGGAGCGTGGTCTGCTTGAAGCGCTCGCCAGCGTTGGCGCGGGCGAGGCTGCGCGCCTCTTCGAGTATCTCGTAGCAGACCGTCTGCGCCGACTTCACCAGACCCGCGCCCGTGCAGTACGGGCAGGGCGAGCAGAGCGTTCTTTCGAGCGACTGCTTGACGCGCTTGCGCGTCATGATGACGAGGCCGAAGTCGTTATACGAGAGCACCTTCGTCGGCGACTTGTCGTGGCGCAGAGCGTCCTGAAGCGCCTGCAACACGCGGGCGCGGTTCCTGCGTTCCTCCATGTCGATGAGGTCAAGGACGAGGATGCCGCCGAGGTCGCGGAGTCTGACCTGGCGCGCGATCTCTTCGACCGCCTCCATGTTGGTGCGCGTGATGGTGTCTTCGAGCCGCGTGCCGCCGCGGCCGACGAACTTGCCGGTGTTCACGTCGATGGCGACAAGCGCCTCGGTCTGGTTGATGACGAGGTAGCCGCCCGACTTGAGCCAGACGCGCGGCTTGATGGCCTTGTCGATCTCGGCCTGCACGCCGTAGGTTTCGAGAATCGGCTCGTCGCGCGTGTGGAGCTTGACGCGGTTGACGAGCCGCGGCTGGATGCGGTTGATGAACTCGACGACCTCAAGATACTCCTCCTCCGAGTCAACACGGATGGCTGCGAAGTCTTCAGAGAGCTGGTCGCGCAGCAGGCGCTGCACGAGGTCGAGGTCTTTGTGGACGATGGTCGCGGGCTTCGACTTCTCGGCGCTCTTGCGGATGTCGCGCCAGGTGCGGATGAGGTAGCGCGCGTCATCGCGCAAATCCTGCTCGCTGATGCCGACGCCTGCGGTGCGGACGATGAAGCCGCCCGAGGGCACGTCCTCTTCCTTGACGATGGCCTGGATGAGCTTGCGCAGGCGCTGGCGCTCGGAGTCGGACTCGATCTTGCGCGAGACGCCGACGTGCTCGATGGTCGGCATGTAGACGAGGAAGCGGCCCGGGAGGGCGATGTGCGAGGTGATGCGCGCGCCCTTCGCGGCGATGGGCTCTTTGGCGATCTGGACGATGATCTCCTGCCCCTCGCGGAGGAGGTCTGTAATCATCGGCTGGCGCTCGCGGCGGCTGCGGCCCCCGCCGCCGGCCTCGCGCGGCGGACGCGACAGCTCGCGTCCGCCTTCGCTGCGGCTGTCGCTACGATTGTCGCTGCGGCTGTCGCTACGATTGTCGCTGCGGCTGTCACTACGATTGTCACTACGGCTGTCGCTGCGGCTGTCACTGCGGCTGTCGCGACTGCCCGAGCCAGCGCGGCTCTCTCCGCCGCGTGTGTCACGGCTACGGTCGCCGCCGCGAGCACCATCGCGCTCACGGCCGCGGCCTCCGCGCTCACGGCGCTCGGGCCGCTCGGGACGTTCGGGACGCTCCTGCCGCGGCTCGGCCTGCGGGACAGGGGACTGCGCCTGCGGCGCGGGCGGCGGCGTCGCTTCGACGATGACTTCAGCGCCGCCGTTGTCGTCGGGCGCGGAGGTCTCGGCCGCGGCGTCGTGGTCGTTGCCATTGCCGTTACCGTTACCGTCCTCCTGCTGCTCGCCGCCGGGGCCGCTGCCGGGCTTGCGACGGCGTCGCCCGCCGCGGCGCGCAAACTCGCCGCGCGGCGGGCGCTGCGTGACGCTCGCCTCAGCGTCCGCCTCTTCGCCTTCGGCGAGAGACTTCTTGCTCGACTTCTTGCTGCCCTTCGCCGCAGACTTCGAAGCGCCCTTCGCGGCAGACTTCTTCGCAGCGGCCTTCTTCGAACTCTTCTTTGACGAAGCGGGTGTCTCGCCCTCCTCGCCTGCCGCCGCCGTATCCTCTTCGGCCTCCGCGGCCGCGGCCTTCTTAGACCCCTTCTTTGAAGACTTCGTTGCGGCTGCGCCCTTCGCGCCGCGCTTCTTCGAAGCGGCCGGCGCGGGCGTCTCGTCGTCGTCGGCGATGCGCTCGAACGACTGCGCGGCGCCGGCGAAGGCGTCTGCGCCCGTCTCGTCCTCGACGAACCCGGCGACCGCGGTGGCCACCTCAGGCTGGATCGTGTGCAGGCGCGCGTGCGTCTCCTCTTCGTCGTCGTCGGCGATGCGCTCGAAGCCGCCGCCCGAGGAGGAGGCTTCGCCGAAGAGCGAGCCAACCTCGGCCGTGGTCGTCGGCTCGATGTCGAACTCGACGGCGCGCGTCTGGTCGGTCAGGCGTTCCTGAAGGCGCGCGTCCTTGAAGGTCGCGCCCTCCTCGGCGGCCGACTCCTCCTCGTCCACGATGCGCTCGAACGAGTCGGCGCCGGCGACGAAGGGCGTCGAGATGTCCTCGCCCGCGAACTCGTCCGCGGGGAAGGAGACGCCGGGCGGAACTTCGCCGGTGCTGCCGGCGGGCATCTCCGCTTCGCCGCCACGTTCGCCGCGGCGGCGCTTGCGGCGGCGCGAACGTCCGCCCGCCTCCTCCGAGACCTGCGACGGCTGCGGCTGCGCCTCGGCCGCGGCGGCCACTTCCTCTTCCTCTTCGGCCGTGAGTTCTTCAATCCCTGCGGGGGCGACGGCGACGGCCTCCTCGCCCTCCTCGTCATCTTCGCCCTCACCCTCGGGCTCGGCCTCCTCCTGCGCCTTCTCGACGGCGCGCTCGCGCTCGACGCGGGAGCGCTCGATGCGCTCGACCGCGGCGCGCTGGGCGGCCTCGTCGTCGGCTCCCTCGCTCTTCTTCTTATCGACGACGATGCGCTCGAACTCCTCCTCTTCATCGAAGAAGTCCGAGACGTAGAGGAAGGCGTCGCGCTCCAGCCCGATATCGACGAAGGCCGACTGCATGCCGGGCAGGACGCGCATGACGCGCCCCTTGTAAATGTTGCCGACGATCCCCTGGCTACTCTCCCCGCGCTCGATGTAGAACTCGGTGACGCGCCCGTTCTCGACGATGGCGATCTTCTTCTCGCGCCCGTTGACGCTAACGATCATCTCTTTGGGCATCTGTGTGAAACCGTCTCCTGGAAGGTGTGGGCCGCGCCGTGTGCCGCGCGGAACTGTCGTGGTGTGGAGCCCGAAAAATCGGGCGCGTGAAGAGGACGGAGGCCCCGCGGGCCCGCGTCTGTAAGCGGAAGGGTTCTGGAGGGCGAGGACTTAACGCCGTGTGACGGACGCGTGCCACAGCGGGCGCCCGCGCGCCCGGCTGCATCACCGCACCCGCCGCGCTCGTGAGGGCCTGTAGCAGCCCCCCGCGCGCGGAAGCGTTCCGAACTGTTCACCTGGAAACTCCGTCCGCCGCCAAGCCGCGCGCGGCGCGTCGGGCTCGAAAGGCGCGCGCCCTTGACGGCGGCTTCCTTCGGCCTTCGCAGCCCGGCCGGGTCGGGCGCCGAGTCGGTTGTCCGTCGCGCGCCACGCTCCCCGCCGTTAGGCGGCCCTGCGTAAAACTTTTCAAACGGGGCGAAGCACACGGCGCGCTGTGGAACTAAGTCCGACGCGCGCGCGCCGCTCCGCCAAAATCCTTCGGCCCTGTCTACTGGGTTTGAGCGCGACGCCACGCCTCGTACAGTCTACGTTGTCGGCGCGCCGTGCCGGAAAGTTTTAGGTTCTGGCAGTCAGGACAGGCGGGCTCAGTATAAACGACCCCCCGGCGAAAAGGCGAGCGGGGAAGAGTTTGAGTTGAAGCGGGCCGCAGTCCGCCCGCCGCCTCAGTTGACGAAGCGGCGGAGGCGGATGCTGATGGCGAAGCCGATGGCGACCGAAGTTGCGAGGATGGCGGAGAGGCCCGCGCTCATCAGCGGCAGCGGCACGCCGATGACCGGCAGCATGCCGAGCGCCATGCCGACGTTGATGAAAATCTGGAAGGCGAGGCCGCCGACGATAGCCATGATGACGAGCATCCCCGTGCGGTCGGGCGCGCGCCGCGCCCCGTGGATAAGCTTCGTCAGGAGCACCGCGTAGGCCAAAAGCAGGAGCATGCAGCCGACGAAGCCGGTGTTCTCGGCCGCGACGGCGAAGATGAAATCCGTGTGCGGCTCGGGCAAAAACTTCAGCTTGCTCTGCGAGGCGTCGCCGCGCGTCTCCGAGCCCCACAAGCCGCCCTTGCCGACCGTCAGAATCGACTGCCATGTGTGATAGCCGAAGCCGCGGCGGTCTGCCTTCTCGGGGTCGAGGATGACGTTGATGCGCTCCTGTTGGTAGCCCTTAATCGCGCCCGTCCTCGTGCCGACGTACCAACCGGCCGGCACCGCGGCCACGCCGAGGACGAGCGTCGCGACGACCATCCACATCCGCACCGACGAGAGGAAGAGGACGACGGCGAGCAGCGGGAAGTAGGTGATCGCCTGCCCCGCGTCGGGCTCAAGCAGGATGAGGCCGACGGGCAGCGCGAGGATGGCGCCGCCCATCAACGTCTCGCGCAGCGTGAGCGTGGAACCCCTCGTCCGCCCGAAGTAGCGCGCCAGCATCAGCACCGTCGGAATCTTCATGAACTCCGAGGGCTGGAACTGACCGAGGCCGGGGACGCCGATCCACGCGCGCTGTCCGTTGATCTTGAGGCCGATGCCGGGAATGAGCACGAGGACGAGCAGCAGCAGGCCGAAAGCGTAGAAGAGCGGCGCGATGTAGACGAGCCGGCGGTAGTCTGTGAACGCCACCGTCAGCATCACGATGGCCGAGATGCCGAGCCCGATGAGCTGCTTCTTCCAGTAACCCATCTCGGGCTGCGCGTTGTAGATCATCCACGTCCCGAAGAGCGCGATGGCCAGCGCCAGCAGCGTCAGCAGCCAGTCGAAGTCGCGGAGTTTTCGCTTTTCCAGTATGGCAACCATCGTCTCAGATGTCAGATGCTGGATGTTAGATGTTAGTTAAAGCAGATGGCTAGACGTGTGTCTTAGACTGACATCCAGCATCTGACATCCAACATCTCCTCACTGGTGGTTCGTGCCCGGCACGACCCTCTTCGCCGCCTCCTCGGCCGTAAGGCGCGGGGCGAGGTCGGGGTGCGCCCCGGCGAGGTAGGTGTCGTAGACCTTGTGGACGGCCGGGGCGGCGAACTTGCCGCCGAAGCCGACGTTCTCGATAAGCGCGATCATGGCCAGCTCGGGCTTGCGCGCCGGTGCATAGGAGACGAACCACGAGTGATCCTTGTTCTTGCCCACATCCTTGCCCAAACCGACGACCTGCGCCGTGCCGGTCTTGCCCGCCACGTCGAAGCCCTCGATGCGCGCGGCGCCGCCCGTGCCGCCCGGCTCGTTGACGACGGCCCACATGCCGTCCACGACGAGGTCGTGCTGGTCGGTCGGGATGTTGAGCATCTTCGGGTCGGGGCGGTCGAAGGTCTGGCTCGGGCGCTCGACGAAGGGGCCGACGGCGCTGACGGGCTTGGCCTCCCGCAGAAGGTGTGGGACGTAGAGCCGCCCGCCGTTGGCGACGGCCACCTGCGCGCGCAGCATCGAGAGCGGGGTCACGAAGTCGTAGACCTGCCCGAACGAGGCGTAGACCGTGTCGATGTCCTTCCACTCGGGCGCGCGCGGGTTGAAACGCGCCTTGAACTCGCGCGAGGGCGTCCAGCTCACCAGCTCGTGCGGGAGGTCTACGCCCGTGCGCTTGTTGAGGTCGAACTCGTCCACCATCGCCATGATGCCTTCGAGTTCCATCTTGAGGCCGAGGCGGTAGAAGTAGCCGTCGCACGAGTGCTTGATGGCCGTGCGCAGCGGCGGGCTCCCGTGGTGTCCCATGCAGCGCGTGAACTTGTTGCCGATCTGGATGCCGCCGCCGCAGACCAGATTCGAGTTCTTCATCGTGATGGCGCCCTGCTGGAGGCCGGCCACCCCCATCAGAATCTTCCACGTCGAGCCCGGCGGGTAGCGGCCGCGGATGGCGCGGTTGAACATCGGGGTCGTGGGGTCGCGCAGGAGCGCGTTCGCCTCGCGCCGCCCCTCGGGCGTGCCGATGCGTTGCGAGAAGAGGTTCGGGTCGAAGGTCGGGTAACTCGCCATCGTCATGATCTCGCCGTTCTGCGGGTCCATGACGACGATGACGCCGCGCTTGTTGGGCGAGTTGCGCAACTGCTCCTCGGCCGTCAGTTGCATTTGGAGGTCGATGGTCGTGACGATGTCCTGCCCGGGCTGCGGCTGGACGACGGAGAGTTCGCGCTGGATGCGGCCGCGGCTGTCCACCTCGACCTCGCGGTAGCCGTCGCGCCCGCGCAGGTAGCGGTCGTAGGTGGACTCAAGCCCCTCCTGCCCGATGATGTCGCCGGGGCGGTAGGGGTTATCCCTGACGAAGGGGTTGACCGCGGGGTCTTTGAAGCGCGCCTGCTTGAGCTGTTCGGGGCTGATCTCGCCGACGTAGCCGAGGACATGCGCGAGCGTGCCGCCGTCGGGGTAGCGCCGCTGCGGCTGCTCGCGCACGAGCAGCATCGGGAGTTCGAGCGTGTGCGCCTCGACCCAGGCGATGTCGGCCGGGGTGGCGCCCTCTTTAATCGTCACCTCCTCGAAAGCGGCCTGACGGCTCGCCTCGTCGAGGCGTTCGCGCAGCAGTCCCGGGTCGAGCCCGAGCCCGTCGGAGAGCGGCGCGATGAGGACGTTCCAGTCCTTGCCCTTCATGTCCTCGGCCGCGAGGAGGATGTTGTAGGTCGAGCGCGAATCGACGAGGAGCTTGCCGTGGCGGTCGAAGATGGCGCCGCGCGGGGCGGGGATGCGCAGGCGCCGGATGCGCTGGTTCTCGGCGCGCTCGGAGTAGTACTCGCCGCGGACGACCTGGAGGAAGTAGAGGCGCACCCCCAGCACCACGAGGATGGCGATGACCAGCCCGTGGATGACCACCATCCGCATCTTCAGATTTTGAGTCTCGTCTTCGAACTTCATAAGACAGATGTTAGATGTCAGATGTTAGTCAATCGGACGGCTGGATCATGTTTTTAAATGACATCCACCCGTCCAGCATCTACGTCATTACTTTCTCCGCCCGAGCCCCCGCCGGGCGATGCGGCGGCGGAAGGCGAAGGCGCGGCGCTGGCGGACGCGCGTCGATTCGTTGAAGAAGAGGTCGAGGACGAAGGCGACGGCCGTCCCCACGACCGTCGTCCAGATGACGCCGTAGGCCATCGTCTCGGCGATGGGGCCGGGCGGGTTCGGCGGCTGGCCGAGGAACTGATGGAGCAGCAGGTAGACGACCGTGTTGAAGGCGGCCGCGCCCGCGATGACCGGGATGCGCAGCAGAGGGTTGTCGAGCATCACGCGCGTCACGAGCGCCGCCAGCAGATACGCCGTCAGCGTCATCGAGAACCCGCGCGCGCCGAGCAGGCCCCCTGAGAGCGCGTCGGTCGCGAGCCCCGCCACCGTGCCCAAAACGACGGCCTGCACCGCGTCGCGCTGAAGCGCGAAGTAGACGACCACGACGAGCGTCAGGTCGGCGTAGACGGCCGGCCGCCACACCGTGCTCAAACCCGTCTGTGCCACGACGGCCAACGCCACGCAGGCCGCTAGTTTCCACTTCATAAGAAAAGTACTGAGGACTGAGGACTGAGGACTGAGTGATCTTGAGTATTTAACTCAGTCCTCAGTCCTCAATCCTCATCACTTCGTCTTCCCCTTATCCACGTTCGGCAGCGTCCGCTCCGGGGCGGTGCGCGGCGGCGGGTGGTAGTTGAGAACGGCGACCTCCTGGAGCGAGTCGAGCCGTGCGCCCGGCTTGACCTTGATGATGTGGGGAGTCGTGGCCGAGCCCGCCACGACTTCTACCACAGTGCCGACGTTCAGTCCCGGTGGGTAGATGCGGTCCTGGCCCGTGGTAACCACATAGTCGCCGACGTTCACCGTCTCCAGCCCAGAGACGTAGCGCATCTCCAACAGCCCGTTCTTGCCGAAGCCGCGCACGGAGCCTAAGGCGTTCGACTGCCCCAACTGTCCGACCACGGCGCCCGCGGCCGAGCGCTCGTCCGTGATGAGCATGACCTGCGCCGAGACGGGGCCGACGCCGACGACGCGTCCGACGATCCCCTCGGGCGTGACGACCGGCATGTCGAGGTCAACGCCCGAGGTGCTGCCGCGGTTGATGATGAGCGAGTTGAACCAGACCGAGGGGTCGCGCGCCACGACGCGCGCCGGGATCGACTGGAAGGTAACGTCTTTGGTGAAGTCGAGCAGCTTCTTCAGCCGCTCGTTCTCGTCCTGCGCCTGCCGCGCCTCGCGCAGGGCGTTCTCGGCCTCGGCGAGCCGCTGACGCAGGCCCTCGTTCTCGGTCTGCGCCTGCCGCAGGTTCGCCAGCCCCCGGAAGAAGCCCACGCCCGCGCCGCCCACGCCCGTCGTCGCCGACTGCACGGGTGTAAAGAGCGACTGCGCCCACGTCCGGACGACGGGCTGCCCCGTCTCGGCGTCCTTCGCGTTCCAGCTCATCAGCCCGAAGTTGGCGACGAGCAGGACGACCAGCCAGAGCGGCGCGCGCTGCCTGATCTCCTTCTGCGTGCTCCGAACCATCTTTGCTGAGTGCTGAGTGCTGAAGACTGAGGACTGAGTGTTAAGAACCGTATTGCCTTTAACTCAGTCCTCAGTCTTCAGCACTCAGTACTTCCTTTACATCCCGCCCGTCAGGTTGTTGTCCCAGCGGACGCGCTTAAGGAGGTCGAAGTCGGAGAGCATCTTGCCGGCGCCTAAGACGACGGAGGAGAGGGGGTCGTCGGCGATGGAGACGGGCAGCCCCGTTTCGATGGAGAGCCGTTTGTCGAGGTTCTTCAGGAGCGCGCCGCCGCCCGTCAAGACGATGCCGCGCTCGACGATGTCGGCGGAGAGTTCCGGGGGCGTGCGTTCGAGCGCGACGCGGACGGCGTTGACGATGGTCGCCACGGAGTCGGCCAGAGCCTCGCGCACCTCCTCGTCGGAGATGGTGATGGTCTTGGGGATGCCCTCGATCAGGTTGCGGCCGCGCACGTCCATCGAGAGCGGCTCGTCGAGCGGGAAGGCGGAGCCCAACTGAATCTTGATGGCCTCGGCCGTGCGCTCGCCGATGAGAAGGTTGTACTTGCGCTTGATGTACTGCGTGATGGCCTCATCCATCTCGTTACCGGCGACGCGCACCGCGCGCGAGTAGACGATGCCGGAGAGCGAGATGACGGCGATGTCGGTCGTGCCGCCGCCGATGTCCACGATCATGTTGCCGTGCGGCTCGGTGATGGGCAGGCCCGCGCCGATGGCCGCGCACATCGCCTCCTCGACGAGATAGACCTCGGAGGCTTTCGCGCGGTAGGCCGAGTCCTCGACCGCGCGGCGCTCGACCTGCGTGATCTCACTCGGGATGCCGATGACGACACGGGGGCTGACCCAGGTCTTGCCGTTGTGCGCCTTGCGGATGAAGTGTTGGAGCATCTTCTCCGTCACCTCGAAGTTGGCGATGACGCCGTCCTTCATCGGGCGGATGGCGACGATGTTGCCGGGCGTGCGGCCCAGCATCTCCTTGGCCTCCTTGCCGACGGCCTCGGGCGTGTTAGTCACCTTGTTAATGGCGACGATGGAGGGCTCCGAGACGACGATGCCGCGCCCCTTGGCGTAGACGAGCGTGTTGGCCGTGCCGAGGTCGATGGCGAGGTCGCTGGAGAAAAGGCTGAAGAGTGACTTGAATGCCATTCGTTACTGTTTACGCACCTCTAACTTCTGGTTGATGCGCCCGTGCCGGCAAACTTCGGGGCTGGCGGTCTGCAAAAGTGACCGCGCAAGCGCCCTCCGGATGCACTTCGGGCGTCCCTGCTCCCTTTGTCTTCGCCACGCGGCGTGGAACGAAATAACAAAGATACAACGAACGGGGCAAGAACGCGAACCGCCGTAACCTTACGGGTTGCTGGGAAAAGCTTAGACTCTCTGGTTGAGTTGTCCTTCGAGCGGGGGGGGTGCTTTCCGGCAAGTTCTCAAAACAATGCTTTACAGCATGCGCGGGCGTTTGTCTACAACTTTTTTAGTTGGAGTAGTTCGGCGGGGAGGGGAGGGGGCGGAGGCGGGGTCTCGGGCGGCGGCTCAGGCGTCCTGCGCGGCCTCGGCGGCGTGGCGGACGCAGTTCTTGCGGGCGGCCTTGGCCTCGTACATGGCCGTGTCGGCGCGGGAGATGAGCTGCTGGGGCGACTGCGCGTGGGCGGGGAAGCAGGCGACGCCGAAGGAGGCGGTGAGTTGGAGGCGCAGGCCGCGCCCGCCCGTGAAGGCGTGTTCGCTGACGCGCTGGCGGACGCGCTCGGCCACGCGGAGCCCCATGTCCATATCGGTCTCGGGGAGGATGACGACGAACTCGTCGCCGCCGTAGCGCGCCACCACGTCCGTGTCGCGCACGCAGGAGAGGACGACCCCGGCCATCTCCATCAGGACGTGCGAGCCGACGAGGTGGCCGTAGTGGTCGTTGACCTGCTTGAAGTCGTCGAGGTCGAGGAAGAAGGCCGTCACCTGCGAGCCGTAGCGGCGCGCGCGCTTCAGCTCGTTGACGAGGTACTGGCGCAGGTAGCGCGCGTTGTGGAGCTTCGTCAGGTCGTCGGTCTGCGAGAGGCGCTCGGCCTCGGCCACGCGCGCCGAGTTCGAGAGCGCCGCCGCCACGGGCAGCGCCAGCGCCGAGAGGAGCGACGCGTCGGAGGTTGAGAACCGGCGGGACAGGACTCCTTCGCGCACGGCTTCGAGCACGCCGACGACGCGCTCGCCCGCGACGAGCGGGACGGCGAGCGCGCGGCGTCCGCCCTCCTTGCGGCGGACGGTCTCGGCGCTCTCGGCCGCCTCGCGCGCGGCCCTCGACTCGCTTCCGGCGAGCGCCAGCGCGTCGCCCATCAGCGCGCGCCGCCAGTCCTCTTCGGGGATGGCGCGTTCGCTCTCGGTCAGTCCACGCACGGCCAGCGGCTCGAAGGGCGCGTCGGTGAGCCCGCCCGACTCGCCGCAGAGGTAGATCGTCCAGCGGTCGGCCGCGACGAGCGCGGCGAGGCCCGCGAGCGCCGCCTGCGCCGCACCCCTCTGGTCGAGCGCGAGGTGGAGCGAGGCGACGACCTCGAAGGCCGCGCGCAGGCGCTCGACGCTCAGGCGCTCGGGGAGCAGGAGGCTTGCGGGCGCGACCTCCGGGGCGGGATCGCCTTCGCGTTCGTCTTCCGTGCCGCGCTCCTCGACCTCGCGCAGCAGCGCGAAAATCTGCGCCGGGCCGGCGGCGACGGCGTGGAAACCGAGACGCTTGAGCGTTGCCTCGTTGAGCGCGCCGGCCCCGCGGCCCGCGTCGGCCGTGGCCTCGCGCCGGCAGGCCACGAGCGGGACGCCGGGCCAGACCTTTGCAGCACGCCCGGCGAGTTCGTGGAGTTCTGCGAGCGCCGAGTCGGCCGCGAGGTCGAAGAGGACGGCCAGAGGCTCTTCACCCCAGCCTGCGCGCGCGCGCTCGGCCTCCTCCTCCTCGCTGGCGCCGCCCGGGGCCACGACCACGACGCACACCCCCGCGTGCCGCAGCGCCTCAAAGAGCGTCCGCGCGGGCTCCGTGTCCACACCGCAGAGGAGTATGACGTAACGCATAGGAAAAGTACTGAGGACTGAGGACTGAGGACTTGAGTGAAGAGCGGGCCGTGTCTCCCACTCAGTCCTCAGTCCTCATCACTCAGTCCTTCTTCTCATCCTCCCGGCGGGAGTTGGAACTTGAAGGAGTTGCGGTTGCCCTGCGTGTCGGCGGTCTCAAGCTGCACGTCGCGCGCGCCGCGGGGGGCGTTGATCTGGAGTTGGAAGAAGCCGTCGCGTGCGGCGAGCGTTTCGCGGCCCGCGCAGCGGACGGTGTTGCCGGCCTGTGTGCGCCCGCGGACGAGGTAGATTTGCCCGGCGACGTATTCGATCTGCACGTCCGAGACCCTGACCTCGTCGCCCGTGCCGCCCCGAACTTCGACGACGAACTTCTGCGGCTCGCTCCAGTCGGAGGACTGGCCCGACTGCGCCACCGCCATCACGCGCCAGAAGTAGTTGCCCTGCCGCACGTCCTCGACCGTGATCTCGTTGGCCTGCAACTGGTCGCGCTCGACGAGCTTGCCGGCGGGGACGAAGAAGGGGGAGGTGGCGACCTCGACGCGGTAGTGCGCGGGGGCGCCCGTCTGCGGTTTCTGCCACTTGAGGGCGATGGCGGTCGCGCCGTTCTTCTGGGCCGCGAGCCGCTCAAGGTTCTTCGGCGTCAGCGGCACGGGCGCGGCCAGCAACTTCTCCTTCTGCGAAATGGTGCCCTGCGTGTTGACGGCGACGTACTCGCCCGCCTTGAGCATCGTCGTGTCGCCGCCCGAGGTGCTGGTCTCGATGGCGCCCGAGCCGACGCGGATAGCCTCGGTCTTGTCCTCGCGGACGTGGAAGCTGGCGTCGGTCTGGGAGTTGAGACGGCTCTCGGAGAGGTGCGTGCCGACGATGTTCTGCGCGCCCTCGGTCTGCTGCTCGGTGCGGACATTGATCTGGCCGCTCTCGACGGCGACGCGCACCTTCGTCGAACGGCCGCCCTCGGCCGTGGTGTTCTCGGCGATGGTGACGACCGAGTTGGGCTTGACGAAGAGCGTCGAGCCGTCGGCGAGCGTGATGCGTGCGCGGCCGTCCTCCTGCGTCTGGACGAGGTCGCCGGGGAAGAGGCGTGTGTCGGCGCGCGCCTGCAAGGTCTCGCGCGTGCCGTCGCGCACGACGCGGACGCCGCCTTCGAGCGAGACGAAGCGCGCGCCCGTCGGCGCCCCCTCGGCCTCGGCCGCGCCCTTGAAGGGGTTGCCGTAGAGGTAGACGTAGAGCGAGACGGCGCCCGCCGCGACGGCGAGCGACGCGATGAGGACGGCGATGTAGATGAGCCGCTTCGGGACGACCCACCAGTCGCCGCCGAAGCGGCTGACTCTAGTGACCATAGGGTGACTTTCGGCGTTTTGTCTCGGAAAACCCGCGGGCGTGTGGACTGTAAGGCCCGTGAGCGCGGGAACGGAGGGCATGACGGCCGTCCCCAGAGGCGGCCACCGCGGTGCGCCGGCCTCATATTGAACTTAACAAACGGGAAAGGGAAAAGGCAAGTAACTTTTAAAAGCAGTAGTCGGCGACTGCTTACTGCTTCTCCGCCAGCCCCGGTTCGTCGGCGCCGAGTCGGCCCTGGTCGTCGTCGAAGGGGGAGTCGAAGCCTTCGGGCAGCTCGACCTCGACCTGTTGGTCGGGGGGGACGGGCCAGATGAGCGAGGCGGCGACCGAGGCGAAGAGCACGAAGGCGACGAAGCCGAGCGAGACGAGGATGACCGTCTCCTTGCCCACGCCGAAGCGGTCGTGGATGTAGCCCTCGGCCAGCATCTTGACGCCGACGAACATGAGCACGATGGCGAGGCCGACCTTGAGGTAGTGGAACTTCTCGACCACGCCGGCCAGCAGGAAGTAGAGCGAGCGCAGGCCGAGGATGGCGAAGACGTTCGACGTGTAGACGATGAACGAGTTGGTCGTGATGCCGAAGATGGCCGGGATGGAGTCCACCGCGAAGACGAGGTCTGAGACCTCGACGATGACGAGGACGAGCAGCAGGAGCGTTCCCACCTTGCGCCCCTTCTCGATTGTGAAGAACTTGTCGCCCTCGTAGTGGCGCGTGATGGGAATCAGCTTCGTGGCGAAGCGCACGAGCGGGTTGTCCTCGGGGTTCGCCTGCGACTCGTCCTGCCGGAGCATCTTGAAGCCGGTGTAGATGAGGAAGGCGCCGAAGATGTAGAGAATCCAGTGGAAGCGCTCGACGAGCGTGGCGCCGATGCCGATCATCGTCATGCGCATGACGAGCGCGCCCAGCACGCCCCAGAAGAGGACGCGGTGCTGGTACTTCGCCGGCACCTTGAAGTAGGAGAAGATGAGCAGGAAGACGAAGAGGTTATCGACCGAGAGCGACAGCTCGATGACGTAGCCGGTCAGAAACTCGAACCCCGTCTGCCGGTCGGTCTTCCAGAAGACGATGCCGGCGAAGATCATCGCCAGCGTCACCCACACCGCGCTCCAGATGGCTGCCTCGCGGTACGTGACCGCGTGCGCCTTACGATTCAGCACCCCCAGGTCGAGCGCCAGCATCAGCAGGATGAAGACGCCGAACCCCGCCCAAGCCCACATTGGAAAGTCCATGATTCGGTAAGGATAGCAGTAGACAGTCGCCAGTCGCCAGTAGGCAGTAGGCAGCGGGCGTCGAGCGTCCGGGGCGGTTCTGCTTTCCGAAAAAGCGGGGAGTGCTTTACCATGAACGGCGTTAGCCCCTAAACCACTGCTCGTTCCGTTCAAGATCAACGGCTGCTTTCTATGTCTACGTTCAAGCGTCTCTCTGTCCTGTGTTGCGTCGCGCTGCTGTGCGGGGTGTTCGTCCACGCCGCGCCGCAGAGCCAGCGGGCCAAGTACAACTTCAACTCGGGTTGGAAGCTCTTCGTCGGCGACCCCGTGGGTGCGGAGGCGCCGGGGTTCGATGACTCGGCGTGGAAGGACGTGGCGCTGCCCCGCGCTTGGAACGAGGATGATGCTTTCCGCAAAGACATCAAAGACCTCTCGACCGGCGTTGCGTGGTACCGCAAGCGCTTCAAGGCTCCGGCCGGGAGCGCGGGGCTTAAGGTCTTTCTGGAGTTCGAGGGCATCAGGCAGGCCGGCGAGTTCTACCTCAACGGCAAACAGATCGGGCGGCACGAGAACGGCATCACGGCCTTCGGCTTCGACGTGACCGACCTTCTGCGGCCGGCCCCGGAGGAGAACGTGCTGGCCGCGCGCATCGACAACGCCTGGGACTATAAGGAGAAGGCGACGGGCTCGGGGTTCCAGTGGAACGACCGGAATTTTTATGCCAACTACGGCGGCATCAACAAGAACGTCTTTCTACACGTCACCGACCGTCTGCACCAGACGCTCCCGCTCTACACGAACCTCGGCACGACCGGCGTCTACGTCTACGCGAAAGAGTTCGACATCCCGGCCCGGGGCGCGACCGTCAACGTCGAGTCGCAGGTGAGGAACGAGCACGCGACGGCGCAGACGTTGAGCTTCGCCGTCAACATCGAGGACGCGAACGGCCGCGTCGTCAAGACCATCGACGGCGGCCGGCACACGCTCGCGCCGGGCGAGACGAAGACGCTGAGCGCGTCGGCGAAGCTCGGAAACCTGAACTTCTGGAGCTGGGGCTACGGCTATCTCTACAACGTCAAGACCGTCTTGAAGGTGGACGGGAAGGTCGTCGATCTCGTCACGACGCGGACGGGTTTTCGCAAGACGGAGTTCGGGGGCGGGTTGGTGAAGCTGAACGACCGCGTCATCCAGTTGAAGGGTTACGCGCAACGCTCGACGAACGAGTGGCCGGCGCTCGGCCCCTCGGTGCCGGCGTGGTTGAGCGACTACAGCAACCGCCTGATGGTCGAGTCGGGCGCGAACCTCGTCCGCTGGATGCACGTCACGCCGTGGAAGCAGGATGTGGAGTCTTGTGACCGCGTCGGGCTCATACAGGCTCTGCCTGCGGGCGACTCGGAGAAGGACGTGGACGGGCGCCGCTGGGAGCAGCGGCTCGAAGTGATGCGCGACGCCGTCATCTACAACCGCAACAACCCGAGCGTCCTCTTCTACGAGTCCGGCAACAAGGGCGTGAGCGACGAGCACATGCGCCAGATGAAGGCCATCCGCGACCTGTACGACCCGCACGGCGGGCGCGCGTCGGGGTCGCGTGAGATGCTCAACAGCCGCACGGCCGAGTACGGCGGCGAGATGCTCTATATCAACAAGAGCGCGCGGCTGCCCTTCTGGGCGATGGAGTATTCGCGCGACGAGGCGCTCCGCAAATACTGGGACGAGTTCTCGCCGCCCTTCCACAAGGACGGCGAAGGGCCGCTACATAACGGGCAGGACGCGAGCGTTTATAACCGCAACCAGGACTCGCACGCCGTCGAGAACGTCGTGCGCTGGTATGACTACTGGCGCGAGCGGCCGGGCACGGGCGCGCGCGTGAGTTCGGGCGGCGTCAACATCGTCTTCAGCGACTCGAACACGCATCACCGAGGGGCCGAGAACTACCGGCGCAGCGGCGAGGTGGACGCCGTGCGTCTGCCGAAGGACGGCTTCTACGCGCATCAAGTCATGTGGGACGGATGGGTTGACGTGGAGCGCCCGCGCGCGCACATCGTCGGCCACTGGAACTATCAGCCGGGGACGAAAAAGAACGTCTACGTCATTTCGAGCGCCGACAAGGTTGAGCTGTTCCTCAACGGCAAGTCGCTCGGCGCGGGCCAGCAGTCGAGCCGCTTCCTCTACACCTTTAAGAACGTGGAGTGGCAACCGGGCACGCTCACGGCCGTCGGCTCTGACGCCGAGGGCAGGAAGGTCGCGGAAGTCTCGAAGAAGACCGCCGGCCCTCCCGCCGCCGTTCGTCTGACGGCGCACACGTCGCCGAAGGGCTTGCGCGCCGACGGCGCCGACGTGGCGCTCGTGGACGTGGAGGTCGTGGACGCCGCGGGGAACCGATGCCCTGTGGCGCTCGACATGATTAACTTCACGCTGTCCGGCCCGGCCGAGTGGCGCGGCGGCATCGCGCAGGGGCCGGAGAACTACATCCTCTCGAAGAGCCTGCCCGTGGAGAACGGCGTCAACCGCGTCATCATCCGCTCGACGACGAAGGCCGGGCGAGTCGTCGTGTCGGCGTCGGCCGATGGCTTAAAGCCGGCCTCCGTCGAGATCGTCGCACGGCCCTCGAAGGTCGCGGGCGGGCTCTCGGCGGAGATGCCGGACGCGGGATTGCCCTCATACCTCGGTCGCGGGCCGACGCCCGCGGGGCCCTCCTTCAAGGCGTCGCGCAGGCCCGTCGCGGTCGCGCGCGTAACGGCCGGCTCGAACGAGGCGCGGGCCGCGCAGAGCTTCGACGACGACGAGACGACCGACTGGTCGAGCGACGGCGACCTCAAGCGCGGCTGGATCAGGTTCGACTTCGGGCGACCGGCGACGGTCGGCGAGGTGACGTTGAAGCTCGCGGGCTGGCGGACGCAGTCTTACCCGATACGCATCCTCGCGGGCGACCGCGTCGTCTACGAGGGCAGCACGCAGCGCAGCCTCGGCTACGTCACCTTCAGTTTCCAGCCCGTGACGGCCGAAAGTCTCCGCGTCGAGTTGACGGGCGGCGCCAGCAACCGCGACGCCTTCGGCAACATCATCGAGATACCCGGCACGCCCGACCCGCAGTCGGCGGCAGGCAAGGGCGGCGCGAAGAACACGCTCTCCATCATCGAGGTGGAGATTTACGAAAAGCAGTAGGCCGCAGGCAGATGGCCGTAGGCAGTCGCTCCGCGTGACGAACGTTGAATGATTGAATCGGGACTTTCGACAGCGGCTCTTTCAACTGCCTACTGTCATCTGCCTGCGGCCTGACTGTTTCCTCCATTTGCGCCGCGCGCGGGGCGTCGGCTACAATCCGCCTTTTGCGAGGTGCGCGGGGCGCCCGTCCTACGCGCCGCGCACACGCCGGAAGTCCGAAACCAGAACCCCTCTGCACTAAGAAGGTATTCAGCAATGCTCAAGTTTTTCACACGCATGGAGCGGACGCGAAAGTACGTCATCGGGTTCTTCGCGTTCCTGATGGTGCTCGGCATGGTCGTCGCCGGCGTCTACAACCGCCCGGGCACGGCCATCGCCAACCCCTTCAAGAGCCGCGAGGTGCTCGCCAAAGTCGGCTCCGACGAGGTGACGGTCGCCGACTACACGCTCCTCAAGAAGAAGATCGAGTCGCAGTTCGGCGGGCAGTTCAGCCTCGCACAGATCGGGATGACGAGCGACCGCATCCTCGACCAGGCCATCAACAGCCGCATCTCACTTCAGGAGGCGCGCCGCCTCGGCTTTAACGCCTCCGACGCGGAGGTGCGCGACGAGATCGCGCGCCAGTTCAGCGACCCCGCCACGGGCAAGTTCGACGTGAAGCTCTATAAGGACTACGTCGTGCGCAACTACGGCAGCGTCTCGCTCTTCGAGGGAAGCGTCCGCGACGCGCTGGCCGCGCAGAAGCTGCGTGCCTTCGTCTCGGCCGGCGCGCAGGTCTCCGAAGCGGAAGTCCTCAACCAGTACCAGCGCGACAACACGGAGTTCGACCTCGCCTACGTCTCGGTCACCGCCGAGGACGTGGCGAAGAAGCTCAACCCGTCCGACGAGGAGCTGCGCCAGTACTTCGACGCGCACAAGACCGACTACCGCTTCCTCGAACCGCAGAAGAGCATCCGCTACATCTTCGTCAACCAGGAGAAGGTCGGGCAGAAGCTCGCCATCCCCGACGAAGACCTGCGCAAGGAGTACGACGGGCTCAAGCCTGAGAACAAGATGGCCGGCATCCGCGTCCAGCAGATCATCCTGAAGGTCGCACGCCCCGAGTTGGATACAGAGGTGCTGAATAAGGCGTCGGCCATCGTCGCGCGGATGCGCGCGGATGACCTGACGGCCCCCGAGGAGAAGTTTGCCGAAGAGGCGCGCGGCAACTCGGAAGACCCCGCGACGGCGCAGGCGGGCGGCTGGCTCCCCAACCCCGTCAAGCGCACCCCGAACCGCAAGCCCGGCGCGGCCAACACGCCCGGCAACGTCGCCGAGCTGTTGCAGAACACGCTGGAATGGAAGGAGGGGCAGGTCGGCGACCCCCTGAAGACCGGCAACGCCTACTACATCTTCCGCCGCGGCCCGGTCGTGCCGAAGTCGTTCGAGGACGCGAAGCAGGAGCTGCTCGTAAGCTTGCGCAACCGCCGCTCCTACAACGTCGCGCAGGATATCGCGCGGAAGGTGAACGACCGCCTGAAGGAGACGCGCGACCCGCAGAAGGTGGCGCAGGAGTTTGCCGCGCAGGCCAACATGACGCCGGCCGAGATGGTGCGCGAGACCGGCTTCATCAAGCCCGGCGACGACGTGGCCGAGATCGGCACCAGCCCGCAGTTCGAGGAGAAGCTCAAGCCGCTCGAAGAGGCCGGCGCCGTCGGCGAGTTCGTCGGCATCAAGAACGGCTTCGCCATCCCGCAGCTCGTCGAAAAGCGCGAGCCGCGCATCCCCGAGTTCGACGAGGTGAAGGCCAGCGTCGCCGAAGCCCTCAAGCGCACGCGCGCCGGCGAGCAGCTCGAACAGACGGCGAAGGAGATCGCGGCCGGCGCTGGCGGCGTGGACGCCCTGAAGGCAGCCGCCGCGAAGGCCGGGCTGAAGGCTGAAGACGAGGAGGCGTTCCGGCTCGGTCGCCCGCTCGGCACGGCGGGCGCCGACCCCGCGCTCGACGCGGCCGTCTACCAGCTCAAGGCCGGCGAGGGGACGAAGGCACCCGTCAAGGTCGGCGACAAATGGGTCGTCGTCGCCGTCAAGGAGCGCAGGGACTCGAAGCCCGAGGACTTCGAGAAGCAGAAGGCCGACCTGACCGGACGCGCGCTCGAAGAGCGACGGGGTCAGCTCTTCGACGACTTCCTCGTCGAGGCGCGCCGCCGGCTCGACGAGAAGGGGCAGATCGAAATCTTCCGCGACACGCTCGCCCTCATCGACCAGGACGAGCCCGCGGCGCTGCCCCGCCGCCCGCCCATCAACATCGTCCCCCCGGGCACCGAGTAAACGACACTTTCAACCGAGAGACGAAGAGGCCGCCCAATCGAAACGGGCGGCCTCTTCGTCTCTCCACCTCTGTTAATTTTCTTAAAGCGACTTCAGCACCGTCGCGACATCCGCCTGCGGGACTTCGAGGCGGAGCTGGACTTCGTTGCCCTTCGTCGTGAGCTTCATGCCGTCCACGAGCCCGCGCGCGAAGCCCCACTTCTCGCCCGCCATCAAGATGAAGCCGGGCGCCAACTGCCGGAGCGCGCTCACTACGTCGTAGAGTTGCTTGGCGTCGGAGGCCGTCCCCGCGCGCAGCGAGGTCATCAACTGCATCCCGGCTGGCGTCGAGCCGACCGTCCCGTAGAAGCCGCGGACGGAGGCGATGGCGCGATCCACGCTCGGCGAGATATCCGTCTTCACCCCCGCGAGCGCGCCCGCCGGCACGTTGCCCGCGAAAGCAAGGAAGTCGCCCGCACCCTTCGGGAAGTTGAGCAGGCTCATGTCGGCGCGCCCGCGCCCGGCCTGTGCGTCGATGGCCGCGCGCACGTCCTCGGGCTCGCCGAGCGCCAGCGTGTTCGCGTCGAGCACGGCGAAGGCCAGCTCCTTCACGCGCATCCGCGCGAGGCCGAAGAGCTTGAGCTGGTCGTTGATAGTGGCGACGTAGACCGTCTGGCCGCCGTGCTTCTGCTCGGCGAGCCCGCCCTTCGCGGCGGCGCGCGCGGCCGCGACGAGGGCCTCGGTCTTGAAACGCCCGCGGGCGACGGCTGTCACGCGGTCGAGCTTGGTCGCGCCCGAAGGCAGGGCGATGATGCGCGCGCCGACCGCGAGCGTGTCGAACTCGCGTGCGTCGATTCCTGTGCGCGCCTTGAACTCGTCCACGTCGGCATTGACCTGCGCGAGCCGCGCCTTGTCCGAGGCGAACGTGCGCGGAATGACCTCCGCGAAGAGCGTGCGCACGTCGAGCGTGAGCACCGCGTCTGCCGCGGGCAGCGGGAGCGTTGCGGCGTTGGACTGCGCCTGCGCGGACGCCGCGGCGAACGCGGCGAAGACCAGTGCCAGTATCGAAGCGTAAAAAGTCCTTCTCATAAATCTTTCATCCGAGGTTGCTGAAGCCGCCCGCAGAGCGCGCGGCACGTTTTAAAGTCCGGGGGGTGTCTAAATATTTTAAGGGGAGCGGCGCCAGGTTCGGATGCCCGCGCGCCGCCCGCGGGTTGGCCCGAAGCCCACGCGCCTTTTCACGCCCCGCGGCGCGGATTGTTCCTAATCCACGCCCTGCGCCTGCGGGTCTTCGGGCTGGCGCTCCTCCTCCTGCCTCGTCCACTCGCAGATGACGCGTCTGTCCTCGTCCGAGAGCCGCGCCTCCGGGTGGAGCGGCAGGTATGACTTGAGCGGCATCTCGCCCGACTCGACCTGCTCGCACATCTCGTGGAGCTTGCGCTCGCGCTTGCGCTTCTGATACGTCGCCCACTCGGAGAACGAAAGCTCCCTGCGCCCCTCGTCCACGTGCTTCTTCAGAAACCACGAAGCCGGCGCGACGTTCGAGTACCAGGGCCAGACCGTCTCGGACGAGTGGCAGTCGTTGCAAGAGCGGCGGAGGATGGCCTCGACCTCGGGCGTCATGCGCGTGTTGGCGCTGAGCGTCCGGCGCTCGTCCACGGCCGGGTTCGTCCGCTCGGGCCTGTAGGTTTGCGCACCCAAAAAGAGCAGGGCCATGACGACCGCCGACCACTTCAAGACTCTCCGCACACGTCTCATCACAATGACGGGCGCCGCACGCCCCGCGTTAACCGGCGCCCTCCTTACTTTTACCCGCCGCGAATTTTTCGTCTGACTGAAGTGGTTCGATGTTAGCATACGCCCGCCGACACCCGCGAACACGCGACCCGCGAGAGCGCCGCCACGCTTCACACAAACGTCCATGAACCGTCTCGAAGGCCACGAAGAGGTCGAAGCGGCCCTGTGTCTGCTCACGCGACTGCTCGGCGAGCGCGGCGCATGGTTCCTGCGCGTGGGCCGCGCCGTCGCGGCCCTTGAGCTGCGGCGCGGCGAGTGGGAGCTGCGCGCGGCGGGCGGCCGACTCGTGCTCGCGTACCGGGGTGAGTCGGGCGCGTGCGCGTGGCGCGTCGTGGCGTGGCGGCTGGAAGGGGAGGGGCTCTACCTCGAAGCGTTCGGGAGGTTGGGGTCGAAGCGCGTGCTCCTGACGCTTATGCCGCGCGCGCCGATGCGACCGGCGCGTGCGGCGTTGGCGGACGCGCGGCGCGCGGAGTGCGAACGTCTCGCCGCGCTGTTCTGCGAGGTGATGTGCGCGCGGCTCGAAAACGCTTCGTTGAGTCCGGGCGCGCGACGCGGCGAGCCGGGTCGCTGGGCGCGCGTGCTGTTGAGGATGAAGACCGGCGTGTCCGAACGCATCGCCGTCGCGGCGCCCGTCGTGCCCGTCGGCGCCGAGGCGGTCGAGAGTTTTCTCACGTCCGCGCTGCTCTGGTTCGTAAGGCTCGGCGAGGGCGTACGTGTGACACACGGGCTCCGGCTCGCCGCGCCCCGCGCGCTCGCGCAGGCCGTCTGCGAGCGTCTGCCGCTGCTGCGCGAGAGTTTGCGCGGACGCATCTCCGTCTATGAGTTGGGCGAAGACGGGCGCGGCCTCTCGACTCTTGACACGCCGACGCTCGAAGAACTGCTCAGCGCGCCTGCGCCGAGGCTTTCGCGCAGCACTACACATGCCCCGAGTGAGCTGGCCGTGAGCGTCATCGCGCTCGCGCCCGAAGAGATCGACTGCGTGCGCGCGCGCCACGGCGAGACGCTTCGGTTCAACGGCCTCCCCTTCGCGCGCGTGCGACGCGTGGCGGGCGGCGAGCACCTCTGGTTCGGCGTCGGCCGCCGCCGCGCACTCTTTGAAGAAGGGAGCGAGGCGGAGTTCCTCAACCTCCTCGAAGCGCTCAGGGAGCACCGCCGCGCGTTCGCGCCCGAGCGCCGCCACACGCTCTACCGCGCCGCGCCCGAGGCTTGGCTCGAAGCGTTGCTGCGCCGCGACGTGACGAGGCTCGACCCAGGGCTGCGGCTCGCCCCCATCCACGCGCAGTTCCGGGCCGCGCCCGGGAAGGGCACGGCCGCCGCGCGTCCCGTTGACCTCCTCGCGCTGCGCCGCGACGGCCGCCTCGTCGTCGTCGAGCTGAAGGTCTCGGAGGACGCCTCGCTCGCGCTTCAGGGCGCGGACTATTGGCGCCGGGTCGAGGCGCAGCGCCGCGCCGGACACATCGCCCGCGCGCGCCTCTTCGGCGACGCCGAACTCTCCGACGAGCCGCCGCTCCTCTACCTCGTCGCCCCCATGCTCCGCTTCCACCGCTCCTTCCACACGCTCGCACGCTGCCTCACACCCGAGATAGAGACCTATCGCCTCGACCTCAACGAAGACTGGCGCGCCGGCGTCCGCGTCGTGCGGCGTGCCCGTGTGTCTTAAGTGGCTTCTTGCCGCCGACGCCAAATATTTTTGGCGTCGGGTGTCGGTTTACGCCGCCCGTCTTCGCGTGTATCTGTGGAACCGAACTCTGAGGGAACCGGCCGGATGGGAAGGTGAGATGCCCGGGGCGGCGCCTGGGAAGAGCTTTACGCGGTGGAGGTCTGCACATATACTCCACGTCCCTTCGCTCGCCGCCGGCGCGAGTCCCTTGCCGATCCGTTACTTGAAAAGAGAGAGGACGCAATGAGATTACCCACCAGCCGTTTTGGCCGCACACTCTTGCCCACACTTGTCCTATCGTCGGTCGCCGCCCTGCTGGCTGCGCCCCTTCTGTCGAACCGCCGTGTCGCGCCCGCGCCCACCGGTGAGCAGACGCAAACGTCGCGCGAACGCGCGCGCGAAACCTACGGCCGCATCCCTCTGAGCTTCGAGGCCAACCACGGTCAGACCGACTCTTCGGTCAACTTCCTCACGCGCGGCGCCGGCTACGCGCTCTTCCTGAAGCCGACCGAGGCCGTCTTTACATTTTCGCAATCGAAGGTGCTGCGCATGAGGCTCGTCGGCGCGGACGACGCGGCCGCCGCCGCGGGCGAGAACAAACTGGCGGGTAAAGCGAACTATCTCGTCGGCGACGACCCCTCGCAGTGGCGCACCGACGTTCCGACCTACGCGCGCGTGAGCTACGCCAATGTGTATCCGGGCGTGGACGTGGTCTACTACGGCAACCAGCGGCAGTTGGAGTACGACTTCCGCATCTCGCCCGGAAGCGACCCGCGCGCGGTGAGCCTGCGCTTCGAAGGCGCGGACAAGCTCGACCTCGACGCCAACGGCGACCTGCTGCTCAAGCTGGGCGAGAGCGTCGTACGTCAGCCGAAGCCCTTCGTCTATCAGGAGGTGGCGAGTGCGCGGCGCGAGGTCGAGGCCGGATACGCGTTGGACGCGGACGGGCGCGTCCGGTTCGTGGTCGGCGAGTACGACCGCAGCGCGACGCTCGTCATCGACCCGACCCTCGTCTACTCGACCTATCTCGGCGGCAGCGGTGGCGATCAGGGCTGGGGCGTCGCGGTGGACTCGACGGGCAACGCCTACCTAGCCGGTTACACCACCTCGACCAACTTCCCCACGGCCAACGCCGTCCAGGCCGCGAACGGCGGATTCCAGGATGCCTTCGTCACCAAGCTCAACGCCGCCGGTACGGCGCTCGTCTACTCGACCTACCTCGGCGGCAACGGCGGCGATCAGGCGCGCGGCATCGCCATCGACTCCGCGGGCAGCGCCTACGTCACCGGCTTCACGGGCTCGACCAACTTCCCGACGGCCAACGCGCTTCAGGCGTCGCAGGGCGCCGGCAACTCTCAGGACATCTTCGTCACCAAGCTCAACGCGGCGGGCAACGCGCTCGTCTACTCGACCTACCTCGGCGGCGACGGCGCAAACGATTTCGGCGAGGGCATCGCGGTCGATTCCGCCGGCAGCGCGTACGTGACGGGGGTCACCAACTCGTCCAACTTCCCCCTAGCTAACGCCATTCAGGCCGCAGAGGCCGGGGGCGGCGACGTATTCCTGACGAAGTTCAACGCGGCGGGCAATGCACTCGTCTACTCGACCTACCTCGGTGGCTCGGACTTCGAGATCGCGGAGGGCATCGCCGTAGACTCCGCGGGTAGCGCCTACGTCACCGGCGACACGGCCTCGGCCAACTACCCGACGGCCAGCCCCGTCCAGGCCGCGCACGCCCTCGGCGGGCGCGACGGCTTCGTCACGAAGGTCAACGCGGCGGGCAACGCGCTCGTCTACTCGACCTTCCTCGGCGGCTCCGCCGACGATCAGGGCGAGTCGGTGGCGGTTGACTCGGCCGGTAGCGCCTACCTCACGGGAACGACCACCTCGACCAACTTCCCCACGGCGAACGCCCTGCAACCCGCGAACGCCGGCGGACAGGAAGCCTTCGTCACGAAGCTCAACGCGGCGGGCACGGCGTTCGTCTATTCGACCTACCTCGGCGGCACGGGCGGCGAAGTCGGGCACGGCATCGCGGTCGATTCGGCCGGCAACGCCTACGTCACCGGCGGCACGGGCTCGAACAACACCTTCCCGACGGCCAACGCCATCCAGTGTGCGAGCGCGGGCAGCGCCGATGTCTTCGTCACCAAGCTCAACGCGGCGGGTAACGCGCTCGCCTACTCGACCTACATCGGCGGCTCGGGCAGCAGCACGACGATAGAGATCGGCCGCTTCATCGCCGTTGACTCTGCGGGCAACGCCTACGTCACGGGCGGGACCAACTCGACCAACTTTCCCACGGTCAACCCCATCCAGAGCGCATACGCGGGCAGCGACACCGGGCTCGCGGGCGACGCCTTCGTGCTCAAGTTGAGCGACGCCACGACGGGGCCGGCCTCGCAACTCGCGTTCACGCAGACGGCGCCCTCGGTGCAGGAGGACGTGACCTCGCTCACGCTCACCGTCCAGCGCACGGGCGACGTGTCGGGCGCCGTCACGGTCGATTACGCGACCGCCGACGGCTCGGCCTCCGAGCGCAGGGACTACACGACCGCCCTCGGCACGCTCCGCTTCGCGGCGAACGAGACCACGAAGACCATCGACCTCCTCGTCAACGAGGACTCGTTCGTCGAGGGCAACGAGACCTTCACCGTCGCGCTCTCGAACCCGACGGGCGGGGCGACGCTCTCCTGCCTGACGGCCGTCGCTACCGTCCAGATCACGGACGACGCGGTGGAGCCGACGACCAACGTCATCGACGACACGAACATCTTCGTCGGCACGCACTATCACGACTTCCTCAACCGGCAGGCCGACACGCCGGGGCTCAACTTCTGGGCGGGGCAGCTCACGCCCTGCGGCACGGAGGCCGCCTGTCTCGACCGCAGGCGGACGGATGTCTCGCAGGCGTTCTTCCTCTCCATCGAGTTCCAGCGGACGGGCTTCCTCGTCCATCGCTTCTACAAGGCGTCGTTCACCGACTCAGCAGGGCGGCCGCGCGGGCTGGCGCGCTATCGCGAGTTCCTGCGCGACACGCAGGAGATCGGGCGCGGCGTCGTCGTCAACCAGGCCGGCTGGGAGGTGGCGCTCGAAGCGAACAGGCAGGAGTTCGCGCGCCGCTGGGTGCAGCGGGCCGACTTCCTCGCCGAGTTCCCCGCGGGCATGTCGTTCGACGCCTACGTCGCGAAGCTCGCCGCCAACTCGGGCACGACCTTGACGCCGGACGAGATCAACCTCGCCTTCGAGAGCTACAGCGACACCGTCCAGGGGCGTGCCAACGCGCTGCGCGCTGTGCTTGAATCGAGGTCGGTCTACAACGCGCAGTTCAACACGGGCTTCGTGCTCTCGCAGTACATCGGGTACCTGCGGCGCAACCCGAACGACGCGCCCGACACGGGCTACACCGGCTTCGACTCGTGGCTCACGAAGCTCAACAGCTTCAGCCTGCCCGGGGAGGACGTGCGCAACGAGCAGACGGCCATCGCCCGTGTCCGCCGCGCGGAGATGGTGCGCGCCTTCATCCTCTCGCTTGAATACCGCGGGCGCTTCGGACAGCCGTAGACGCCCACGGGGCACAACAACGCGGCGGCCCTCAACATCTTCTGGATGAGGGCCGCCGCTTCTCTATTTGACGAAGATGCGTTAAGTATCGTTCATGGCGGGTGTCTACAAACCGACGAAGGAGGAGGTGCAGGCGGCGGCGGGGCGGACGGTGCCGGACGTGTTGGCGCGGGACCTGCGCGTGCTCTTTTGCGGCATCAATCCGGGGCTGTACACGGCGGCCGTCGGGCACCACTTCGCGCGGCCGGGCAACCGCTTCTGGCCGGCGCTCCACCTCTCGGGCTTCACCGAGCGGCGCCTGTCGCCCTTCGAAGAGGGGGAACTACTCGCGCGCGGCTTAGGCATCACGAACGTCGTCGCGCGCGCGACCACGGCGGCGGCCGAACTCGCGCCGGAAGAATTCGAGCGCGGTGGCCGACTCCTGCGCGCGAAGGTGAAGAAGTACCGGCCGCGCTTCCTCGCCGTCCTCGGCGTCGGCGCCTACCGCGCGGCCTTCGCGCACCCGAAGGCGTTGGTCGGGAGGCAGGAAGAGAAGTTAGAGGCCGCTACGGTCTGGGTGCTCCCCAACCCGAGCGGCCTCAACGCCAACTACCGTCCCGAAGACCTCGCCCGTCTCTTCCGCGAGCTGCGCGAGGCTGTGGAGCGCGAGCTTTAACCTTCCGTCCGCGTCCTCCCGCCGTGCCCGTCGGCGATGTGCCGGTCAACCGTCGCGGCCAAGTTGTCGATTCTTTCTCCCAACTTATCTATTCTTTCTCCCGCCTTATTGATGGTTTCTTCCGTCCTCATCTGAGCGTCAACGAGCGCCGCAATCTTTCTGTCGAAATCCGCGGCCCTCTCATTAGCCTCTCGTTTCATCTCCGCCGTCGTATCCTCCGACCGGATTTGGGCGTTGAGGAGCGCGGCGAACTTTTCATCCAGCTCTTGAGCGCGCCGCTCGTTCTCCGCGAAGCGGTCGCGCGTCGCCTGTACGAAGCGCACGAGCAGGTCTTCAAGTTGGAGGATCTTCTCCACTGACTGCGCCTGCTGTTGCAGCATGAACTCTTTGAACCTCTCTATCTGTTCGTCCATCTCGGTAAGCCTTTCCGGCGGCCGGCGCGTTACATTTCAAGGCGCGGCTGCTTTGAGAGTCAAAGGTCGAACCGGTGCGGCTGGCGGACTGCCCGGAGTCTTCCGTCTAAATCTACCCCTTCCATGCGCGGCGGGCCAAGCTTCGCGCGGGCTCAGGCTCTGAGCTTTTCGAGGAAGTGTTTGCGAAACTTCGAGACTTTAGGCGCGACGACGGCGCGGCAATAGGGTTGCGACGGGTTCCGCTCGAAGTAGTCCTGGTGGTAGTCCTCGGCCGGGTAGAAGATGTCTAAGGGGACGACCTCCGTGACGATGGGCGCGTCCCAGACGCCCGCGGCCGTCAGCTCCGCGATGACCTGCTCGGCCGTCTCGCGCTGCTCGGGGCTGTGGTAGAAGACGGCCGAGCGGTACTGCGTGCCCACGTCCCCGCCCTGCCGGTTGAGCGTCGTCGGATCGTGGATGGTGAAGAAGACTTCGAGCAGCTCTTTATACGAAGCGACGCTCGGGTCGAAGGTGATCTGCACGACCTCGGCGTGCCCCGTCGTCCCGTCGCAGACCGCGCGGTAGGTCGGGTTCGCGACGTGCCCGCCCGCGTAGCCCGATACGACGCGCTCGACGCCGCGCAACTCCTTGTAGACCGCCTCCAGGCACCAGAAGCAACCGCCGGCGAGCGTCGCCAACTCCCTCGTCTGTTCACTGCTCATCGTTAATCAAGACCTTCATCGAGAATTTTTAAGTACGCGCCATTATAACCCGAGCGCGCGGAAATAAACTCGACCCGGCGGCCGGTTTCGTTCGTATAAAGAGTGATTTCAACCGTTCGTCTGTGGCAAGATGTCCGCACGCTTTAAGACTCGGATTACGATTCAAACGGCAACCGACCACCAACACCTCTTCGCTCCCGAAGAAAGACGCTGGACACGAGATGCCTGACTCGACGCAAGTAGTTCAACCCTCCACACCAGAACAACCCGAGCCCGGTCTCTTCGCGGCCGTGCGCGAGGCGGTGCGCGGCGCGCACCCGAAGTACGACTACACCGAAGGCCCCATCGGCCGCGCCATCCTTCTGCTCTCCGTCCCGATGGTCTTAGAGATGCTGATGGAGAGCCTCTTCGTCGTGTGCGACGTGTACTTCGTCGGGCGTCTGGGGAAGGAGGCCGTCGCGACGGTCGGCCTGACTGAGTCGATGATGGTGCTCGTCTACACGCTCGGCATCGGGTTGAGCATCGGCGCGACGGCGATGGTGGCGCGGCGCACGGGCGAGCGCGACCCGGAGGGGGCGGCGCACGCCGCGGGTCAGACCATCCTACTCGGGTTCGCGGTCTCGCTCGTGCTCGGCGCGCTCGGCATCATCTTCGCCCCGCAACTGCTCGCACTGATGAAGGCCGAGCCGGCGGTCATCGAGAGCGGGAGCAACTTCACGCGCGTGATGCTCGGGGCCAACGTGTCGGTGATGATGCTCTTCCTCATCAACGGCGCCTTCCGCGGGGCGGGCGACGCGGCCGTGGCGATGCGCGTGCTGTGGCTGGCCAACGCCATCAACATCGCTTTGGGGCCGTGCCTCATCTTCGGGCTCGGGCCGTTCCCCGAGATGGGCGTGACGGGCGCGGCCGTGGCGACGAGCATCGGGCGCGCGACGGGCGCGCTCTACGCCTTCTCGAAGCTCTGGCGCGGGGGCGGGCGGCTGCACCTTCAGCGGCGCCACTTCCGCATCGACACGTCGCTCATCAAGCGCATCGTGAGCCTGTCGGGGACGGCAACCTTTCAGGTCTTCGTTGGCATGGCGAGCTGGATCGCTCTGACGCGTATCGTCGCGGGCTTCGGGAGCGCGGCCGTGGCGGGCAACATCATCGGGATGCGCATCATCATGTTCGCGTTGCTGCCCTCGTGGGGGATGTCGAACGCGGCGGCGACGCTCGTCGGCCAGTCGCTCGGGGCGGGGAAGCCCGAGCGCGCGGAGAAGGCCGTCTGGCGCGCGGGCTTCTACAACATGATCTTCCTCGGCATCGTCGGGCTCCTCTTCGTCATCTTCGCCGACCCCATCGTCGGCGTCTTTACGCACGCGGCGGCCGGCGAGGAGGTGCACGCCTACGGCGTGGACTGCCTGCGCATCATCGCGTGCGGCTTCCTCTTCTACGCCTACGGGATGGTTCTGACGCAGAGCTTCAACGGCGCGGGCGACACGCGCACGCCGACGCTCATCAACGTCGTCGTCTTCTGGCTGTGGGAGATTCCGCTCGCGTACGTGCTGGCCTTCCCCGTCGGAATGGGGCCGCGCGGCGTCTTCCTCGCGGCGGCCATTGCCTTCTCGACGCTGGCGGTGGTGAGCGCATACTTCTTCCGGCGTGGGCGCTGGAAGACGAAGCGGGTATAAAATCCGACGAAGGAGACGGGGACGAAAGTGTTCGACAAACTCGTAGAGCAGAAGATACGCGAGGCGCAGGAGGCGGGCGAGTTCGACGACCTCGAAGGCGAAGGGCGCCCCATCAACCTCGAAGCCTACTTCAACACGCCCGCGGAACTGCGCGCGGCCTACGCCGTCCTGAAGAACGCGGGCGTGCTGCCCGAGGAGGCGGCCGTCCTCAAGGAGCTGAACGAGGCGACCGCGCGCCTCGAAGGCTGCCGCGACGAAGGGGAGCGCGAGCGCCTCCAGCGCGCGCTCCAATTCATCCAGCTCAAGTACGACCTGATGGTCGAGCGCCGCGGCGGCGGGCGCGTTCGGGCCGAGTATCCGTGATTTCTCCCGATTTTCCTCGCATTTTACCCCTTCCGCCTTCCCCGACTTTTTTCTGAAACCTTACGCGCAGGTCTGCCACTAACTGTCGGTGTTAGACATGAAGCGGCTGGCAATGGGCACAATGAGTTTAGAGCTAGGGCAGCCGGGCGCGCACGCTGGGGCCTTGATGAACAGCACGGAGGAACTGGTAGCGCGCGTCCGTGCCGGCGACGAGGAGGCTTTCCGCCTCATCTTCGACCGTTACTCGCGCCCCTTGCTCAGCTTCATCTTTGACATGGTTGGCGACCGCGCGCTGGCCGAAGACCTCGCGCAGGAGACGTTCGTGCGCGCCTACCGAGGGCTCCACGGTCTGCGCGAGGAGACAAAGCTCTCGACCTGGCTCTTCGCCATCGCGAAGAACTGCGCGCGCGAACAACTCCGCTCGCGCCGCCGCAACGAGGGCAACGTCGAGCTTGACGGCGAGCCGGCCTTCGAGCTGCGCGACCACGGGCGTTCGCCCTCGGGCGCGCTACTCGATAAAGAACTGAGCGGCGTCATCCAGCGCGCCTTGATGAAGCTGGACGAGGACAAGCGGACGGTCTTCACCTTGAAAGTTTTGCAGCAGCACAGCTACGAAGAGATAGCGGAGATCACGGGCTTCTCCGTCGGCAAGCTCAAGACAGACTTGCACCGCGCGCGCGCCGAGATGCGCAAGCGCATCGGCCCGTACCTTGGGGGTGAGCAGTGATGAGATGTGAAGATTGCCTCCCGTTGATCGAAGAGTATTTCGACGGCGAGGTCACAGGCCAGACCGGTGAGCGGATGGGCGCGCACCTTGCGGCGTGCACCGATTGCTCCGCGGCGCTCGACGCGCTCTCCTTCGAGCAGGAGATTTACGCGCGCTACGACCGCGGCGGGCTCGAAGTCACACCGGCCCTCTGGGCACGCGTCAGCGCCGAGATCGCGCGCACGCCTCCCACGCCTGAGAGCCCCGCGGCGGGCGGCTCCTTTCTGAGCCGCGCCCGTCAGTATTTCGTTGCCGCGCTCGGCGCGCTGACCGTGCGCCCCGCGCTCGCCTCCTCGCTCGCGCTGCTCGTCGTCGCCGCCGCGGCCGGCACGCTCTGGCTCTCGCGCAGGACGCAGCCCATTGCCCCGACGCAGGAGCTGGCCCTTCAGAACACCCCGGCCCCGCCGGTCGCCGTCGCACCGCCTGTCTCCAATAACGGCAACGTCGTCGAGACTCCGACGGGCGCGCTTCCTTTTAGCCATAACGAGGGCGGCTCCGTCCCGACCGCGTCTGAACTGAGTGGCCCGCGCAAGGCCGAGACGGCGCAGAGTGTGAAAGCCGCCGCACGGCATGAAGGCGGCGCGCACATCAGCGTGGACAATTTGCTGGCCGAGTCGTCCGCGCCGAAGGAAGACCCCGGCATCGTCAAGTTCAGTCAGGACGAACAGGTGCCCGTTGACGACACGGCGGCGCTCTTCGTGAACGCCTCGGCCCCGGCCGGCGACGTGATCGCCTCGGACATGCGGCCGCTCGACCCCGACGAGAAGAACGTAGCGCGCCACGTCGAGCGCGCGCAGATGCTCCTGCGCTCCATCAAGAACGTGCGCGCCTCCGACGCGGGCGGCCCCGACATCGCCTACGAGAAGAACCTTTCCCGCAAGCTCCTCGCCGAGAACGCGACGCTCCAACTGGAGGCCGAGGTCAGGGGCGACAAGGAGACCAAGCAGGTGCTCGACCGCATCGAGCCCTTCCTGCTGGAGATCGCGAACATGGGCGAGAAGCCCTCGCGCGAAGAGGTGCGCTCGATTCGCGAGCGCGTGAGGAGTAACGAGATCGTCGCCGCGCTTGAAGTTTACTAGGAGGGGGTTTCGGCCGCGCGGCCGGCTCACTTAAATCATAGAAAGTAAGGAAGACGAACAGCCATGATTCACCCCAACATCATTCATAGACGGAACAGGGGCTCGCGCCTTCTGGCCGGCGCCCTGGCCTGCGCGGGCCTCCTGCTGGCCGCCGACGCCGTCCCCGCGCGAGCGCAGGGGAAGCAGTACAAGGAGCTGCTCAACCGCTTCGTGCAGTCGGACAACGATGCGGCCATGCGCGCCTTCACGCAGGGGCGCAGCTTCGTGGACGCGCAGCAGTGGCAGCAGGCGGCCACGGTCTTCGACCGCTTCGTCGTCCAGTACCCGCAGGACAAGAATCTCGACGCGGCGCTCTTCTGGCTCGCCTACGCCAACAACCGGCAGGGCAAACCCGGCGCGGCCGAGGAGCCGCTCAAGCGCCTGCTCCAGAGCTACCCGAACTCGCGTTGGGCCGACGACGCCAAGGTGCTCCGCGTCGAAGTCCTCTCGAAACTGGGCAAGCCCGTCTCGGCCATCGACGAGAAGGACGCCACCATCGAGCTGAAGATCATCGCGCTCAAGACGCTCTGCGAGAACGACCGCGTCGGCTGCTCGGCGCGCGTGGCCGACGTGCTGAGAGCGAACAACCCCGCCCCGCTCAAGGAGGCGGCCATCATCCTGCTCGGCCGCTACGGCGGCACCGAGGCCGTGCCCGCGCTCATCCAGATGTCGCGCAGTGAGGCCGACGAGAAGCTGCGGATGCGCTCCATCAGCGCCCTCGGCAGCACGAACGACGAGCGCGCCCTCGACGTGCTCCGCGAGATCGCGATGGGGCCGACCTTCGCCGACCAGAGCCCGACCGACTCGGCCATTCACGCGCTCGCCTCGCACGAGAACGCGCGCGCCGTCACCATTCTCGGCGAGGTCGCCACGCGCGGCCAGAATATCAAGGCGCGCACGCACGCCATCGAGCAGCTCTCGCGCCGCCGCGGCGAGAACGCCGTGGACGAACTGCTCCGGCTCTACGACGCCATTCCCGAGGTGCAGGTCAAGAAGTACGTCGTCGCCGGCTTCGGCATGCGCAAAGACCCGCGCGCGCTCGCCAAGCTGATCGAGATCGCGCGCTCGGCTTCGGACGCGCAGCTCCGCCGGCAGGCCATCCACGCCATCCCGAACCGCGGCGACGAGCAGGACCTCGACGTGCTGCTCCCGCTCTACGATTCGGAGCGCGACAACGACCTCAAGAACCACCTGCTCGGCGCCATCGGCCGCTACCAGAACCAGCGCACCTACCAGAAGCTGATGCAGATCGTGCGCAACTCGGCCGAGCCGCTGGAGCGCCGCAAGTCGGCCATCAGCTACCTCAGCCGCAGCAAAGACCCCATCGTCATGAAGTTCCTCGAAGACATGCTGAAGTAGGCACAGTAGGCAGATGGCAGTAGGCAGCCGCTCCGCGTGACGTACGTTGAAAGGTCAATTCGAAATTTTCGACAGCGGTACTCTTAACTGCCATCTGCCATCTGCCATCTGCCTACTTCCCTGAATCCCTGCGAAGGGCTCTTTCAAACAAGCGACCACGCCCGCACCCTTCAACCTTCATAAGAAGAGGGTCGGGACGAGTGTTGTCTGAAGTCCGCCCGCGTCATCGTCGGGGACGTTCTGCTCTTAAGGAGTTTTCCTATGCTCGCACTTCTGACCTTCCTCCTTCTCGCCATCGCGCCGGTCTCGCTCCCCGCGCAGCAGGAGCAGAGCTTCACGCCCGTGCAGGGCGCGACGCTTCAGGCAAAGGCCGAGGCCGCTGCCGCGCAGGCCGCCTCGGCGCGCCAGACGCGCTTCTGGACGGCCTACTCCTTCGACGTGCGCCCCGGCGTCGCCGTGGACGTGGACTACGTGAGCGACGACGGCCACTTCATCATCCGGGGGACGTGGGACTCGGGCGACTCGGGCTCGTCCTTCATCGACGGCGTCTCGGCCCGGAACTACCCTGGGCTTGAGACGCGCAGCCTCGGCGTCTTCGCGTTGAGGGATTCCGGCGGCCGGGTCGAGCGCATCGACATCTTCAACCTTGCGCGCCGGCACGAGTACGCCGGCTACCCCGTCTACTGGTTGGGACGTGCGGTCAACGAGGAGAGCCTGAACTTTCTGCGCGGCGTCGCCGTCGCGCCGACCGTTAGCTCCCACTCGCCGCAGAATGAGGCCGTGTGGGCCATCTCGCTGCACGACGACCGGCGCGTGCCCGAGGTCTTAATACAGGTGGCGCGCACGTCTACGGACGAGCACGTGCGCGCGCGCGCCGTGCGCGGCTTAGGGATGCCGCCCGTGGCCGACGCCGTGCGCGAATACCTCGCGCAGCTCGTCCGCGACGAGCGCGAGGTGCAGGACGTGCGCCGCGCGGCCGTCGCCGCCTACGGCCGCTCGCGCGACGCGCAGGCGCTCGCGCTGATGCAGACGCTCTACAACTCGAACACCAATCAGGAGCTGCGCCGCGCCGCGCTGACGCAGATTGCGCGCAACGACGACCGGCGTGCGGCCAGCGCGTTCCTCATCAACGTGGCCACGCAGACCACAGACACGGAGTTCCGCAAGGCGGCCATCGCGCGCCTCGGCGAGATCGCGGGCGAGCAGACTATGGCCGTGCTCCGCCAGACCGCGACGAGCAACGACGCCGACACCGAACTCCAGAAACAGGCCGTCTCGGCCATCGCCAAACGCCCCACGACCGAGGCGGTGCCGCTCCTCATCAACATCGCGCGCACACACGCCAAGCCCGAGCTACGCAAGCACGCCTTCGTCCTCCTCGGCCGCACCGGCGACCCCGCGGCGGTCGAGTTTTTGAAGAGCGTGCTGTTGAAGTAAGGCGTAAACCGTAAACCGTAAATCGTGACAAGAGAAGACGGGTTCTTCTTGTCACGGTTTACGGTTTACGGTTCACGCCTATAAACTCCACGCATGGCCTTGATGGAGATAACGGAGTTTCCGGAGCGTGTGCTGAAAGAGGTGGGCGACCCCGTCGAGAAGTTCGACGAGGAGTTGGAGCGGCTCGTCTCTGACATGTTCGAGACGATGTACGCTGAAGAGGGCGTGGGGTTGGCGGCGCCGCAGGTCGGGCTCTCCCTGCGTCTCTTCGTGATGGACTGCGAGGGCATCAAGCTCGTCGCCGCCAACCCGGAGATTCTGTCGGCCGAGGGCGAGCAGGAGGGCGAGGAGGGCTGCCTCTCGGTCGGGAAGATTCATGCGCCCCTGAAGCGCGCCGCGCGCGTACGCCTCCGCGCGCAGGACTCGAAGGGCGAGTGGTTCGAGCGCGAGGCCGAAGGGCTCGCCGCCCGCTGCTTCCTACACGAGACCGACCACTGCGACGGCCACCTCTTCCTCGACCACCTCTCGCCGCTCCGCCGCGACATGGTCAAAAAGCGCTTCCAGAAGATGAAGAAGTGGCGCTGAGCCTCACCCGAACCTTTCCAACAGCGACAGCCCGACCGATTGAAATTCGGAATTTCAAATTTGAAAACTTTCGGCCGGAGACTGTACCATCAAAGCCTCGCAGATGGACACACTCAGCCTACAGCAGACCGCAGACCCTTCGCCGCTCGGACACAGTCTCAGGCCGCACTTTCAGGCGCTGGCGCGCTTCCACTCGACGAAGGCGTTGGAAGCTTCGGCGCTCTACGCGCGCCTGCGTCCGGAGGTCGAGCGAGTGCTGAACGGCGTCGAGCAGGGGGGCTCCGCGCGTGGGGAAGGCTCGACGCCGCTCGACTCGGGCGCGGTGCGCGCGACCGCCTGGAACATCGAGCGCGGGACACGTTTGGACGAGATCAAACGGGTGCTGCGCGAGCACGAGGTGATGAGCCGGAGCGACGTGCTGCTGCTGACCGAACTTGACTACGGCATGGCGCGCTCGGGCAACCGGCACGTGGCGCGCGAGATAGCTGAGGGCTTGGGGATGGCCTACGCGTTCGCGCCGTGCTACGTCAACCTGAGCAAGGGGAGCGGGTTGGAGAGCGGCGCGGAGGGTGAGAACGCCGAGGCGCTGCACGGCAACGCCGTGCTGTCGCGGTGGCCCGTTCGTAACGCGTGGTCAATCGCGCTGCCGAACGGCAAGGACAAGATGAAGGGGCGCGAGAAGCGTCTGGGGAATCAGCGCGCCGTCGTCTGCGAGGTCGAGCACCCGGCGGGCGTCTTTCGAGCGGTGAGCCTCCACCTCGACGCGCATTCGAGCCAGCGTCACCGCGAGCTACAGATGAAGGTCGTGCTCGACTTCGTCGAACGTCTCGAACCTTCCTTGCCCGTCCTCATCGGCGGCGACTGGAACACCTCGACCTACAACTCGCGCCGCGCGGTCTACTCCATCGCAGGCTTCTTCCGCCGCGTGGTGATGGGCGTCGGCCACGTCATCGAGAATCATTATTTGAAGCCGGAACGCTGGTTCGAGCGCGGACTCTTCCGCGAGCTTGAGCGGCGCGGATACGCCTACGCGCCTCTGAACGAGCCGGGCGCGGGGACGCTTCATTACGACGTGAAGGATTTGGCGGCGAACACGAACATGGGCGAGTGGGTGCCGCGCTGGTGCTTCTGGTGGATCGAGTGGGCGCTCAGAGACCAGGGTGGCCGCTGCTCGCTCAAGCTCGACTGGTTCGCCGGTTCAGGGATTGAGCCCGACCCTCAGACGCCGCCGCGCGTCATCGGAGCGTTGAGAGGAAGCGGCGGCGAAGTCCTCTCCGACCACGACCCCATCGTCCTCGACTTCTTCCTGTGATTCCTGAGCCGCGTTACTCTTCGTCTTCTGCGAGCGCCTGGTAGGCGGCGCCGGCGGCGAGGCCGCCGAGGAGGTAGAAGGCGACGGTGAGGAGGTTCGTCTCGACCGAGTTCTTGGCGGGCTGGCGGCCGAGCCCCAGAGGCTCGGGGAGATAGACGGCCGCGAGGCCGGCGGCCAGTCCGAGCGCCGCGCCGTTGCGCACGCCGTCCTCCGGGTCGCCCAAGCCGACCAGTCCGTAGAAGAGCGAGTTCGAGACGAACTCGCCGACGAGCGCCGTCTCGTGCAGGGGGACGGGCGGCTCCACGTCCACAGCGCGCAGAGTCTTCGCAATGGCGCGCATGCCGACCACATCCATGCGCGGCGCGTCGTCGATGTAGCGCCGCGCCGTCTCGTGTACCAGCGTGAGCGCGAACGCGCCCACCAACCCGCTCCCCAGAGCCTTCAACATTCTCTTTTCGCCTCCCGTCTGTCTGACCTGCCGAAACTATCTCTTAACTCTTTATTGTTGCGGAAGTGTCAAAGCCTTTCGAGCTGGAACCAGTAGAAGCCGAAGGGCGCGAGCGCGAGCTGGTAGGGCGCGCCGGCCCTCACGGGCGGGAAGCGCGTCTTGCCGAGCATCTCGACGGGCGTGCGGCCCTCGAACTCCGCGAGGTTCAGCTCGACCGGCTGCGCGAACTGCGAGAGGTTGAAGACGCAGAGCACACTCTCGCCCTCATACTCGCGGACGAAGGCGAAGATTTTGCGGTTCTCCGGCTTGACGAAGCGCATCGAGCCGCGCCCGAAGACGTGGTGCTCTTTGCGCAGCAGGATCATCTGCCGCATCCAGTTGAGCAAGCTGGTGTCGTAGCGCAACTGCGAATCGACGTTGACCGACTGGTAGCCGTAGACAGGGTTGTTGATGACGGGGAAGTAGAGCCGCTCGAAGTCGGCCTTCGAGAAGCCTGCGTTGCGGTCGGAAGACCATTGCATCGGTGTGCGCACGCCGTCGCGGTCGCCGAGGTAGATGTTGTCGCCCATCCCGATCTCGTCGCCGTAGTAGAGGAAGGGCGAGCCGGGCAGCGAGAAGAGCATCGCGTGCAAAAGCTGGACGCGCCGGTGGCTGTTGTCTAAGAGCGGCGCTAAGCGACGGCGGATGCCGACGTTCAGGCGCATCCGCCTGTCCTTCGCGTACTCGTTATAGAGGTAGTCGCGCTCCTCGTCCGTCACCATCTCCAGCGTCAGCTCGTCGTGGTTCCGGAGGAACATGCCCCACTGGCAGTTCTCGGGGATGTCGGGCGTGCGCTCAAGGATTTCGACGATGGGGCGCCGGTCTTCCTGCCTGAGCGCCATGAAGAGGCGCGGCATGATGGGGAAGTGGTAGCCCATGTGGAACTCGTCGCCGCGGCCGAAGTATTCGACCACGTCCTCGGGCCACTGGTTCGCCTCTGCGAGCAGGAGCGCGTTCGGGTGGCGCTCCTCGATGTGCGCGCGGAGCTTCTTTAAGAAAGCGTGTGTCTCGGGCAGGTTCTCGCAGTTGGTGCCTTCGCGCTCATAGAGGTAGGGCACGGCGTCGGCGCGGAAGCCGTCGATGCCGAAGTCGAGCCAGTAGTCCACGGCCGCGAGCAGCGCCTCCTGCACCGCGGGGTTGTCGTAGTTGAGGTCGGGCTGGTGCGAGAAGAAGCGGTGCCAGTAGAACCCCTGCGCCGTCTCGCACCACGTCCAGTTCGACTTCTCCGTGTCGGTGAAGATGATGCGTGCCTCTTTGTACTTCTCGGGCGAATCGCTCCACACGTACCAGTCGCGTTTCGGCGAGTCGGGCGACGCGGAAGCCTCCTTGAACCACGGGTGCTGGTCGGAGGTGTGGTTGACGACGAGGTCGGTGATGACGCGGATGCCGCGTGCGTGCGCGGCGTCGATGAACCGGCGGAAGTCTTCGAGCGTGCCGTACTCGGGCAGGATGGCGTAGTAGTCCGAGATGTCGTACCCGCCGTCCTTCAGGGGCGAGGCGTACATCGGCAGCAGCCAGAGGCAATCCACGCCGAGCCATTCGAGATAGTCGAGCTTCTCGGTCAGCCCCGCAAAGTCGCCCACGCCGTCGCCGTTCGAGTCGTAGAAGCCGCGGACATAAATCTCGTAAAAAACGGCGTCCTTGAACCAGAGGGGGTCGTCGCGCAGTCTGCCCGTCTCGGCCATCGGTCTCAAAACCCTTCCTTGTTCCGAGTTGTTGGTTTGGATGAAAGATAGCGGCACGCCGTCTCGGATGCAAGTTTCCGAGCCTCGCACATTCAAACGTTACAGCAAACGGAGTCTCCCCGCGAAGACTCATTCCCGACATCAGTCGAAGAGCGGAGGTGTGTGCGATGCAGACCCGGAGCAGCTTCAAAAGTGGTTGGCAGTTCTTCACGGCGGCGGCTTTAGTCGGCGCGGTGCTGTCGGCGTCGGCGCTGCGGCCGTACGCGGCGGCGGGGCAGGGACAGAGTTCGGGAGGGGCGCAGGTGGCCGCGGCGCCCTCCCCGCCGAAGGAGTCGCCGAAGGTAACGGAGGCGCCCAAGCCCGTGCGCATCGACTTGAGCAAGGCCATCAAGGTCTCTTTGCCCAAGCCGGGGCAAGACCTACAGCCTGCCAACTTCAAGACAGACGACGGGCGCGAGGGCTGGGTTGTGCGCATCCCGGGCGGGCGCCCGCTGGCCACGCCCGCATACTCGAACGGGCGTCTGTTCGTCGGCGGCGGCTACGGCTCGCACGAGTTCTACGCCTTCGACGCGAAGACGGGGCGCATGGTCTGGAAGACGAACACGGGTGACGACGGGCCGAGCGGGGCCGTCGTCGAGGACGGCCTCGTCGCCTTCAACACGGAGAGCTGTACGCTGGTCGTCGTGGACGAGCAGACGGGCAAGATGGTCTGGCAGGAGTGGCTGGGCGACCCCTTGATGAGCCAGCCCGCGGTCTCGAAGGGGCGGCTCTACATGGCCTACCCCGCTTCGGGTCGCGGCCACGCGATGCAGCAGAACGTTCCGAACCACGCGGGGCAGAGCGCCGCCATGTCGCACGCGCCGAAGCCGGTGCAGGGCGCGCAGAAGAATGAAGAGAAGCGGGACGGGCAGGAGTCCGGCAGTCATCGTCTGCTCTGCGCAGACCTGCGGACGGGGAAGCACATCTGGGAGCGCGCCATCTCCGGCGATGTCATCTCTGCGCCGGTCGTCGCCGACGGCAAGGTCTACGCGACGACGTTCGACGGCACCTCCTACAGTTTCGACGCCGTGACGGGCGCTCCGGTCTGGAAGAAGGAGAACGCGGGGACGAGTGCGCCGGTCATCGTTGGCGACGACGTACACGTCACGCAGAAGGAGCAGCGCGAGGGCAAGACTTACGAAGGCTCGCAGCGCCTCGACGCGCGCCGCGGCGAGTCGAAGGGCGAACGCCTGCGGGCGAGTTCGGAGGCCGGCTATCTCGACAGGGACAAGGGCGGCGGCGTCGCCATCAAGCAGGAGGCGCAAGCATCGCTCGACTCTTCGGTCGGGTTCTCGAACGCGCCGGCCGCCGCGCAGCTCCACAAGGCGAACAATCATCTGGGCGTGAAGACCGTCGTCGGCGGCTGGGCCTATCAGGGCTCGCGCGCGGCCTACAGCAAGGGGCGGATGCTCAACGCGCAGGGGCGCTACCTGAACTCGGTCAACGCGTCGGACGGCCGCTTCGCTTGGCGCGCGGAGGTCTCGGGCGGCGGGCTCGCGGAGGACGCGCAGGTCTTCTCGCCGCCCGCGCTGGGCGAAGAGTTCATCTACCTTTCGAGCGCGCTCGGCCACCTGCTCTCGGTCGGGCAGGGGGACGGACGGCCGGGCTTCATGTACCACTTCCCCGAGCCGATGGTCTTCCAGCCCGCGCTCGCCGAGGGCGCCGTCTACGCAGGCACCTCGGGCGGCCTCCTCATCTGCCTCAAGACCGGCTCGAAGGACGCCGACGGCTGGTACGCGTGGGGCGGCAACGGGGAGCACAATAAGAACAAGTGAGAAGCGCGTGAACCGTAACCCGTGACAAGAAGAAAAGCAGTTCCTCTCTTGTCACGGGTTACGGTTCACGGTTCACGCGCTTCTGTGGTTAACCACACCTGCTGCGGAGCGTCCGCACGCGAGGGGACTGTCGGCGGCCGTCTCGCGTGGCTCGCGTGTTAGGCGCAGAATCCGCGGCGTGTGGCGCGGGCGGCATGGGGCCGCCGGGGCGCCTTTGGAAAAAGGGGGGAGACAATTTCTTAAAGCCGTGTTAGTTTTAGCGCGCCCGTCTTCGTCGTTGAAATCGTCCGTGCAAGTCGAAAGGATGTTTCCCCCTCTGCGTCTGACCCTCGTTCTACTTCTCTGCGTCGCAGCGCCCTCTCTCTTCGCAGCATGCCAGCGGACAGCCGCGCGCCCCGGCGCCCCTGCGCCGTCGTCGGCGCCGCCCGCCCGCGCCGCCGCCGCGCCCGCCCCCGTGTGGGACGACACCGACTCTGACGGCATCCCCGACCCAGTAGAGCTACGCTCGTACGGCGACCGCGAGAGCTTCCGCGAGTGGTTCACCGCCATCGCCGAGGCGCAGTTCTACGACGCGAGCAGGGAATGGAACGAGGGTCAGCGCGACTGCGCCGGGCTCGTGCGTTTCAGTTGGCGCGAGGCGTTGCGCAAGCACGACCGCGCGTGGCTCCTGCGGATGGGCGAGGGTTACGATCCCGTCGCCCCGGACGTGCGCGCATACACTTTGGAACGCAGCCCCGTCGGCGAAAAACTCTTCCGCACCGCCGCCGGCTCCTTCGACGCGGCGAACCTCTCGGACGGCACCTTCTCCGAGTTCGCCGACGCGCGCACGCTCAAGGAGTTCAACAGCCGCTTTGTCGGCCGCGACCCGCGGCAGGCCGAAGCAGGCGACCTCCTCTTCTTCCACCAGCCCTGGGTCCAGAAGTATCCGTACCACGTCATGCTCTTCCTCGGCCGCGCGCGCACGGACGACGAGGGGGCCGCCGACTGGCTCGTCTACCACACGGGCTCTTCGCCCGGGGACGCAGGCGAAGTACGCAAGGTGCGCATCTCCGTGCTCGCGCGCCACCCCGACCCGCGCTGGCGCCCCGTCGCGGCCAACAAAAACTTTCTCGGTTTCTACCGTCTGAAAATCCTTGAGTGATTCGCCCGGAGGGCTTATGTCCCGTCGTTCTCTTCTGACAGGCGTTGCGGTCTATGCGGGCGCGTTGGCGCTCGTTTTGGGTTTCGTCGCGCTGCGCGTGAAGGCGCGCTACAGTTACGTGGCGGCGGTCGCGCCGTCCGAGCTGAACGAGTACGGGCGCACGCCGCAGCCGCCCGACCCGCACGCCAAGCCCTTCTTCTCGCTCCACACCAATCGCACCTACGCGACGACCGACCGTGCGCGCCTCTGGGTCAACTACCGCGGCGTGGAGGCGCTCGACTTTCGCGTCTACAAGGTCAAAGACCCCGTCAAGTTCTTCCGCCAGCTCGACAACCCGCATCAGGTCGGCGAGGACGAGCAGGCCGAGGTCGGCAAGACAATCGAGAAGAATCCGACCTTGCTTGAACGCTTGCGCGCGCTCAAGAGCTGGGGCTACGGCTACGTCAAGACCTACGTCCGCCAGCAGCTCCAGAACCAGTCGCGCAAGGGCTTCAACCAACGCTTCCGCGCCGAAGAGGACGACACGAGCAACCGCACGCCTCTGAACGTTGCCACCGACTTCGCGCGCGTACCGCTCCTCAACCCCTCGCAGATGGTCGATAAGTGGCGCGAGAAGCTCCCGCCGCTCGAAGACGTGTACGACCGCCGGATGATCTCAATCGGCAAGCGCGAGCCGGGCGTCTACCTCGTCGAGGCCGTCCACGACGACCTGCGCGCCTTCGGCATCCTTATCGTCACAGACCTCGCCACCGTCCAGAAGACCTCGAAGGACGGCTCGATGCTCATCTACGCCGTCGAGCGCAAGTCCGGCGCGCCGCGCGAAGGCGTGCAGGTACAGGTCATCCGCAAGAAGGCCGACGTGACGAAGGGCGCGACCGACAAGCAGGGCCTCCTCAAGCTACAGGTCGCCGAGAAGAAGCCGCCCGCGAAGGAGGCCGCAGAAGAGGAAGAGGCCGAAGAAGGCGATGCGGAAGGAGACGCAGAGGCCGCGACGGAAGAGTCGCCGCAGGTCTCCGACTCCTACCTCGTCATGGCGAGCCAGGGCGACAACTTCGCCATCTCCGACCTCGACTCCTACTACTTCGGCGGCTACGACGGCGGCGAGGAGGGCGTCGGCGCCCCGGAGCTGACGAGCTATCTCTACACCGACCGCCCCGTCTACCGGCCCGAGCAGAAGGTCTACTTCCGCGGCATCCTCCGCGAGCGCACCGACGACGGTTACCGTCTGCCCGCGGGTAAGTCGGTCGCCGTCTCGGTCACCGACGGCGACGGCGCGACCATCTACGAGCGGGAGCTGCCGCTCTCTACGCGCGGCACCTTCAGCGGCGAGTTAGACCTGCCGGAAGAGACGCCGCTCGGCTACTACACCGTCAAAGCCGCGCTCGACGAGTCCGAGGCCAACGGCAGCTTCGAGGTGCAGGAGTACAAGAAGCCCGAGTACAAGGTGAAGGTGACGACGCCGCAAGCTTACGTCCGCGCGGGCGAGCAGACGCGCTTCACCGTCTCGGCCAACTACTTCTTCGGCTCGCCCGTCGCGAAGGCTTCGGTGAAGTACTACGTCTACAAGTCGCGCTACTACGGCTGGTGGACGGGGGGCGGCGAGGGCGAGGAGGACGAGTTCGGCGCCGACCCGACGGCCGAGGAGGGCGGCGGCGATGGCGGTAGCTACGGCGACGAGATGGTGCTCGAAGGCGAGGGCAAGCTCGACGCGCAGGGTCGTCTCGACGTTGACTTCAAAGTCCCGCAGGCCGACGCGAAGGACTTCTGGGACTACAGCTACCGCCTCGAAGCCGAGGTGACGGACGCGGCGCGGCGCTCGATGAGCGGCTCCACTTCGTTCACGGGCGTGCGCAGCAACGTCGTCGCCTACGCCTACGCCGACCGCTACGTCTACAACCAGGGCGAGGCGGCGCACGTCAACGTCACCGCGCGCGACCGCGAGGGGCGCCCCGTCCAGACGCGCGTCAAAGTCACCTTCTTCGACCGCCGCTGGAAGAAGGTCGTCAAGAAGACCGAGGAGGGCTACGAGTATCCCGACTACGAGGTCGAGGAGAAGGAGCTTTCGTCCGTCAACGTGGAGACGAACGCCGAGGGCAAGGGCGCGACCGACTACACGGCGCCCACGCCCGGCAGCGTCCGCATCAAGACAACCATCGAAGAGGCCGGCAAGCCCGTCGTGATGGAGGCCGGCTACCTCTGGGTCGCCGACCCGACGGGGCGCTGGACGGATGTCTCTTACATGGGCGAGGACGAGATACAGCTCGTCGCCGACAAGCCCTCGTACAAGCCCGGCGAGACCGCACGCATCCTGGCGCAACTGCCGAAGGAGGACGCGCACCTGCTGGTGACGACCGAGCTGGATAACGTCCTCGCCGTGCGCCAGATTCACGTCGCCGGCCGCCAGGCGACCTTCGACATTCCCGTCGAAGCGCGCTTCGCCCCGAACGTCACCATCAGCGTCACCTACGTCCGCGGCAGCGAGATGTACACGCAGCAACTCGACCTGAAGGTGCCTGCGCGCGACAAGATGCTCAACCTTCAGATCATCCCGAACAAGAAGGAGTTCCGCCCGCGCGAGACCGCCTCTTACACCGTGCTCGCGCGCAACGCCGACGGCTCGCCCGCCGCGGGCGCAGAGGTCTCTTTAGGCGTGGTGGACGAGGCCGTCTACAGCATCGTGCCCGAGTCGGTCGGCGACATCCGCCGCCACTTCTACGACACGCGCTACAACTCGGTCTCGACCTCCTTCTCGGTCAACTACTACTTCTCCGGCTACGCCGGCACGAAGACGATAGAGTTGGCCAAGCGGAAGAAGCCCAGGAACCAGTTCGCCGACATCAAGGACGAGACGGCCAACCCGCTCATCAGGAAAATCTTCAAGGACACGGCCTTCTGGCAACCCGACCTCGTGACGGGCGCCGACGGCAAGGCCACCGTCAAGTTCGACCTGCCCGACAACCTGACGACGTGGCGTGCGACGGCGCGCGCCGTGACGGCCGACACGAAGGTCGGCGTCGCCGTCTCGAAGGTGGTCGAGCGCAAGGATGTCATCATCCGCGTCGCCATGCCGCGCTTCCTGACGGCCGGCGACACCGTCACGCTCTCCGGCATCGTTCACAACTACCTGAAGTCGGAGAAGGTGACGAAGATCAGCATCGAGGTGGCCGGCGCGAAGTTGCTCGACCCGGCGCAGCAGACCGTGACCATCCCGAGCCAGGGCGAGCACCGCGTCAACTGGCGCGTCGAGGCGCCCGCCACCGGCGACCTGAAGATTCTGGCGAAGGCCCTGACCGACGCCGAGTCCGACGCTTTGGAGACCGGCATCCCCATCGTCGCGCGCGGCCTGAAGTACACGCGCGCCGACTCGTTCGCCATCTCGGACGAGGAGGCCGACAAGACGGTCACCGTCAAGCTGCCCGCGAACGCCGACCCGAATGCGCGCACCTTGCGCGTCGAAGTCTCGCCCACGATAGCCGGCACGCTCTTCGGCGCGCTCGACTACCTGACGAGCTACCCGTACGGCTGCACGGAGCAGACGATGTCCTCGTTCCTTCCGAACGTCATCGTCACGCAGGCTTTGCAGAACGTGCAGACGGCGACCGTCCGCGACACGAACGACGTGGGCAAGAAGGCGCGTAAGGGTCTGCGCCGCCTCTACGCCTTCCAGCACGGCGACGGCGGCTGGGGCTGGTGGAAGGACGACGAGACGAGCCCGTGGATGACGGCCTACGTCGTGGACGGGCTCGTGCAGGCCGAGCGCGCGGGCTACGAGGTTGACGCCAACCGTCTTGAGAACGCGCGCGGCGCGCTCAAGAAGATGCTTGACGAGAACGCCGAAGCGACGGGCATCGACTCGCGCGCCTACATGGCCTACGCGCTCGCCGAGAGCGGCGTCGCGGAGATGCGTTACCTGAACGACCTCTTTACGAACCGCGCGAAGCTCGGCCCGTACGGGCGCGCTCTGCTCGCGCTCGGCCTGAAGGAGCGCAACGACAACCGCGCGCAGGCGGTCGCGGGCGAACTCGAACGCGACGCGAAGGGCAACGGCGCCGAAGCCTTCTGGCAGACCGAGCACGGCTGGAACGACGCGGAGGCGACGGCGGTCGCGGTCAAGGCGCTGGCGCGCGTCCTACCCACAAGCGAGGTGCTGCCGCGCGCGGCGCGCTGGCTCGTCGGCCATCGACGCCACGGCTACTACTGGCTCTCGACGCGCGAGACGGCCTTCGCCGTCTACGGCCTGCTCGACTACGTGAAGGTGAGTAAGGAACTCGACCCCGACTACGCGCTCGAAATCTACGTGGACGGGCAGCAGGTCGTGCAGAAGCAGGTGACGGGCTCGGACTCGGCCTCGATGCAGGTCTTCACGCTCCAGCGGCGCGGCGGCGAGGTCGGGCAGTCGAGCGAGGTGCGCGTCGTCAAACGCGGCCGCGGCGCCGTCTACCTCTCGACGAACGTGACGCACTATACGAACGACGAGCAGACAGCCGAGGCCGGCGTTCCGCAGCTCAAACTGCGCCGCGAGTACATGCGCCTGAAGGTCGTCGAGAAGTCGGACGGCACGATGGGTTGGGAGGTGGAGCCGCTCACGGGCGAGGTGCGCTCGGGCGACACCATCGTCTCGCGGCTGATTATGGAGGGCGAGGCCGCGCGCTACCTGATGATCGAAGACCCGATCCCGGCCGGCTGCGAGCAGGTCGAGCAGGTGAGCGGCATCGACCTCAACCACTCGGAGAAGGACTGGACGGACTGGTACAGCGCGCGCGAGTTCCGCGACAACCGCGCCGTCATCTTCCTCGACCACTTCGACGGCAAGGCGCAGTTCCAGTACGCGATGCGCGTGCAGGTGCCCGGCCAGTTCCGCGCCGCGCCCGCGCGCGTCGAGCGCATGTACGAGCCCGACGTGCGCGCCAACTCGGCCACCGCGGGGCTGACCATCCTCGACAAGTGAGCGCCTCGGGCTTAAAGGAAAGACGACGATGATTAAAGAGTCATTTGCCGCCCTCGGGGCTTCCACACGCGACCTGTTCCGCAACTGGGGCGGGCTGCTGCTCGTCGGCCTCCTGTACGCGCTGCTGCTGGCGAGCGTCTACTACTTCTTCGCGACCGGCGTGGCGAGCGTGTGGCAGCTCTTCGTCACGGCTTTGACGGCCGCGGCCGCGCCGCTGCTCTTCTTCCTGTTCCAGGCGGCGGCCGTGGGCGCCGCACTGCCCGAGGCGAACGCCGCACGGGTCGTGCGCCGCGCGCCGCGCGATCTGTTGAAGGTGCTGCTGCTGGCCGTCCCCGTCGCGCTCTTCGCCGCGCTCTTCGTCTACCTGCTCTTCAAGCTGCAAGGCTGGCTGCCGAAGGTAAGTGAGGCTCCGACCTCCGCGGTGGCGGGCGTCACGGGCGCGAGGCCGGTGCCGTTGCACTGGCAGGAGGCGCTCGTCTCCTCCTTGTGGCTGATGCTGCTCGGGGTGTTGCTGCCGCTCACGGCGGCGCACCTGTGGCTGTCGGCGGCACGCGTGGGGCTCAAGGCGACGCTGAAGGGTCTTCATCGGGTCGTGGGTCGCGCCTTCGCGCCGCGCTCGGTGCTGGTCTACGCGGTCGGGCTCTTCCTCTTCGGGCTGATGCCTTACTTCGTCCTCTTCACGCGTACGCCGCTGACGAACGCTTGGGCAGAGATGACGGTCTTCGGCGTGCGCCTCGCCCTCGTCTTCGTCCTGACGCTCGTCGGCTGGGTCGTCACGCTCGGCGCGCTCGCGCGCGTGACTCCGCCCGAGACGGGGACGCCCGAAGCCGCTGTCGCGGAGCCCACGCCCGCCGAGCCTGCACCGGAGTCGGTCACGGAGCCCCAGTTGCAAGCCTGAGCCGTAGCGATGAAGTACCCGCGCAGTCTCTTCCTGCTCGTGCTCGTGCTCGCGGCGTGTGCGTCCGTGCGCGGGCAGGAGCCGCAGGCGGAGCCGGCGAAGGACGAGCGTTTAGAGCGCATACTCGATAAGGTCGGCGAGGGCGTGGCCCGCTACCAGTCGGGCCTCTTCAGTATCGCTTTCACCGAGACGCTCAGGCGCGAAGAACTACGCAAGGACATGACGGCGAAGAAGTCGAAGGAGTACGTCTTCGACAGCGTCGTCCTGCGCGAAGCGCTGTCGGCCGACGAGGAGGACTTCTACCCACGGCTCGCACGGCGCCTGAAGACCATCGACGGCAAGCCCTCGAAGAAGCGCCTCGGGCCGGAGATCAACTACGCCGTCACCTCGCTCAGCTTTCTGCTGCCGAAGAGCCGCGGCCCGCTTCAGTTCACGCTCGAAGGGGAGGCGGAGGAAGCCGGGCGCAAGCTCTACCGCATACGAATCCTGAGCCCGGGCGAGGGCGAGCCGCGGGTCGAGTGGAAGAGCCGCGCGGTGGGTTTTCGTTTCCGCGTCGTCGCGCCGTCCGTCTATACCATCTGGGTGGACGCCGAGACGTTCGACGTGCTCCGCCTTGAATCGCACCTCGCCGCGCCCTTCGAGTTCGACGGCCCGCGCGCCTTCGGCTTCGGCCGCCTCGGCCCCACGCGACACTTCAAGTACACCACTCAAGACTACCTTGTGCGCTTCCGCCGTCAACAGTTCAAAGACCCGGAGCAGACGCTGCTCGTGCCGGAATACGCCGAGTGGGTCACCGTCATCGAGGGCGCCAGCAAGCCGCGCACGCGCGCCACCCTACGCCTCTCCGACTACCGGCGCTACCGCTCCGACGTTAAGGTCATCGAAGAGCCGAATGAGTAAGGCAAGAGGCACAAAGCAAGAGGCACAAAGCAAAAATGAGGATGGAGGCCGTCGTCGCTTTCGTCTTTCACTTTTGCCTTTTGCCTTGTGCCTCTTGCCGGTCGCCTTGCTGTCCGGCGTGCTGTTCGTCCGAAGTGATGCGCCCCGGCCTACGCCCGCACCTCTGGGCGTCGAGGAGTCGGACGAGGTCTTGCGGCGCGCGGCGCAGACGGCGCTCGGCGGGCGCGAGGGCGCAGTGCTCGTCCTCGACGCACAGACGGGGCGCGTGCGCGCATCTGCCGGCGGGCGCGCCAGCTTTGAAGAGGCGACGCCGCCCGGCTCGGCCATCAAACCCTTCACGATGCTCGCGGCCCTACGGACGGGCACGCTCAACGCGGACAGCCGACGCCTCTGCCGGCGCCGCTACGTGTACGAAGAGTTCAAGCTCAACTGCTCGCACCCGCGCTACCAGACCGACTTCGGTCCCGCAGAGGCGCTCGCCAACTCCTGCAACTACTACTTCGGCCGCGCCGCCGAGACGCTCGACGCCGAAGGATACGCGCGCACGCTGCGCGAGTTCGGCTTCGGCGCGCGCACGGGCGCGGCCGACGTGCGCGAGTCCGCGGGGCTTCTGCCGCGTGAGGCGGCGCGCATGCCCGAGATGCTCGGCGAGAGCGAGCAACTGCGCGTCACGCCCGTGCAACTCGCCACCGCGTACGCCGCGCTCTTCAACGGCGGCGCGTTGCTCGAACCTCGCACGGCGCGCGCCGAAGGTTTTACGCCCGCGTTGCGCGCACACCTTGAAGTCGAGCCCGCGCACCGCGCGTTGCTGCTGGCGGGGATGCGCGGCGCCGTCGCTTACGGGACGGCCGCGCGCGCGGGGCTGGCGACGCTGCCCGTCTACGTCTTCGGCAAGACGGGCACCTCGACGCCGCAGGGCGGCTGGCGCGCGCAGGGCTGGTTCGTCGGCTTCGCCGCGCCGGGCACGGGCGCGGCCGACGGCTTTAAAGACGTACCGACGGATGAGGTGAGACTCGTCGTCCTCGTCCTTCTCAAGCGCTCGCGCGGCGCCGACGCGGCCGAGACCGCGCGCCCCATCTTCGAGGCTTACGCGCGCACGCTCGGGGTGGGGGAAGACGAGGACGTTCAAGGGACACAACTTTCAAACTCAACAGACAAAGAAGACGCGACCGACGAAGATGACGGCCGCGCTGTGCGCGTGCGTCTGTCACGCGGTGACGCGACGCTGCGGCTCCCACTCGAAGACTACGTCTTCGGCGTGCTGGCCGCCGAGGGCAGCGTCGAGACCGAGGTCGAATCGCTCAAGTCTCTCGCCGTCGCTGCGCGCACGTACGCCGTCCACAACCTGCGCCGCCACGCGCGCGACCGCTTCGACCTCTGCGACACGACACACTGTCAGCGCTTCGTGCCGGTGCGCGATGAGTCCGTGCGTCCTGACTTCTACGAGCTGGCGCGGCGCGCCGTGCGCGAGACGGCGGGCGAAGTCCTGCGCGATTCTTCGGGCCATGTCGCCGAGAGTTACTTCAGCGCCGCGTGCGGCGGTCGCACAGCCGACGTGTCGAAGCTGTGGGGTGAAGCGAACGCGCCCGCACACCTGCGCGGCGTGACGGACGAGTCGTGCGCGGCGACGACGGAAGGTTGGACGGACGTGATTCCCGCGGAGCGCCTTTTGAAAGCCTTGCAGGCGGACGAGCGCAGCGACGTGGGCGCGCGGCTCACGGGCGTGCGGGTTGTGCGCCGCGACCAGACGGGGCGCGCGGAGTTGGTTGAGCTTGACGGGCAGCGGCGTCGTCGTCTGCGCGGTTGGGACTTCAAGATCATCGTGGGGCGCACGCTCGGGTGGAGCGTGCTCAAAAGCTCGCGCTTCGAGGTGTCGCGCGCGGGCTCGGCCTACGTCTTCCGTGGGACGGGCTTCGGCCACGGCCTCGGGCTCTGTCAGGCGGGCGCGCACGTCTCGGCCGCGCGCGGCGCGTCCTACAGACAGATACTCGCGCGCTACTTCCCCGGCGCAGCCCTCGGCGAATTGCGGGACGCGGACTTTGGGTCGAGGGTTGAAGAGAGTGGCGCTGTCGAAAATCAACCTGCTTACGATTCGCCGTCCAAGTCGTCCGCAGGGGAGCCCGTCGCCTTTCAACCGGCGGTCTATCAACCCGCCGCGTACGACCCTCCCCCGCAACGCAGTCAACTTCGCAGCGAGCACTTCCGCGTGAGCTATCCGGCGCGCGCGGCGCGGGGCGAGGTCGTGTCGCTGTTAGGGACTCTGGAGGCGGCGTATGCGGACGTGTCGGGGCGTTTGGAGCGAGCGGGCGTGGGTGCGCGCGTCGGTCTGACGGAGGTCTTCGTCTACGAGACGACGGGCGAGTTCGTCGGCGCGACGGGGCGGCCGGCGTGGGTCGCCGCGGTGACCGAGGGGCGGCGCATCAGCTTTCAGCCGCTCGGCGTTCTGCGGCGGCGCGGGTTGCTGACGACGACGCCGCGCCACGAGTTCGTACACGCTGCGCTCGAAGCGGCGGGTGCGGGGCGCGCGCCGCTGTGGCTGATCGAGGGTCTGTCTGCGCACGTCGCGGGCGAGGGGGCGTCGCTCTCTTCGTCGCTGCCGCGGAAGCGGCTTTCAATCGAAGAGGTCGAGCGCAGGCTCGCCGAAAGCACATCGGCGCAGGAGATGCGCGCGCTCTACGCCTCGGCCTACGTGGAGGTGAGCGCGCTCGTCCGCCGCGAGGGCGAGTCGGCCGTGTGGCGGCGCGCGTTGCGGTGAAGGGAGATTAACCACAGAGACACAGCTTGAAGACATATAACTTCAAGCTGTGTCTCTGTGTCTCAGTGGTTAATCTCTATCAGCATCATCTTCGAGACTCGATTTGATTTGGCTCCGGCAAGACGCCATAATTCCTTCACCTTCTCATGCAAGTCAACAGGAAATTTACAAGGTACGCGTGGTTCGTGACGGCGCTGACGCTGGCCGTCATCCTGTGGGGCGCGTTCGTGCGCGCGTCGAAGTCGGGCGACGGGTGTGGGGCGCACTGGCCGCTGTGCAACGGGTCGGTCCTGCCCGATGCGTCGCAGGTCAAGACGTTGGTCGAGTTCGCGCACCGAGCGACGAGCGGCATAGCGTTCCTGCTCGTCGTGGGCTTGTGCGTGTGGGCGCTGCGCGCGTTCGGGCGCGGCCATGCGGTGCGCTGGGCGGCGGGCGCTTCGGGCCTCTTCATCGTAACCGAGTCGCTCATCGGGGCGGGGCTCGTGCTGCTCAGGCTCGTGGGCGGGAACGCCTCGGTGGCGCGCGCCGTCTACCTGTCGGTGCACCTCGTCAACACGTTCCTGCTCGTGGCGGCGCTGGCGCTGACGGCGTGGTGGGCGACGAGGGGCGTGTCGGAGAGGCCGCGGCTGTTGGAGTTCTTCCGTGGGCGCGTCGGCGTGGCGTTGCTCGGCTCGCTCGCGTTGGGCGTGAGCGGGGCGGTGGCGGCGTTGGGCGCGACGCTCTTCTCGGAGGGCGGCGGGCCGTCGGTCGATGTGGAGGGGATGAGCGCGGCGGCGCGGCTCCTCTTCAGCCTGAGGAACTACATGCTGCACCCGGCGCTGGCCGTGCTGGTCGGCGGTTACCTGACTTACTTCGCGCTCTCGACGTTGAAGGGCGGTGGAGGGTTGTGGGTGCGGCGTTGGGCGCGTTCGGTCTTGGCGCTGGTGGCGGTGCAGGTTGCGGCGGGGCTGCTGAACGCGGCGCTGCTCGCGCCCATCTGGTTGCAGATCGTCCACCTGTTGCTCGCAGACCTGCTCTGGCTCGCGCTCGTCATGCTCTCGGCCGAGAGCCTCGCGCCGCGCGAATCTCAGGTGGAAGAGTTCGAGAGGGTTGGACTCAGGCCCGCCGTCGAAATCTAAGACTCACGTTCACCAGCGCACGTCATAGTGGGCGAGTCCCGCGCGCCACTGGCCTTCGCCGAGGATGGGGAGGTGGCCGTCGTGTGCGAGCGTGGCGGCGGCGGGGCGGCGGACGCGATAGGTGTGGCCGTGGGGCGAGGCGACGTTGAGGACGACGCGGTCGGCGTCGGGTTCGTAGGAGGCGACCGTGGCCGCGCGCCAGTCGGCGCGACAGCGCAGGATGAGACGCGCGCCCACGGGGAGCGAGCCGAGCGTCGCCGCCGGGGCACAGTCGTTAGAGAGTAAGAGGCCGTCGGGCGGCGCTTCCGTAGCGTGCGCTTCCGACGGCCTCTCTGGCGTCACTTCCAAGAGCTTCAAACCTTCAAACTCAGACTTCGAGCGGCGTGTCCTCGAACGGCAGGTCGGGCTGCGCCGGGCTCTCCTTGCCGGCGACGTAGGCGCGCAGCGCGAGCGTCGTGATGGCGAACGCGGCCACGATCCAGAAGAGCACCCAGAAGACCGAGGGGACGCCCGTCGCTTCCGCCATGTTCGCCGCGTCCGTGTGCGCGTCGGTGAAGGTCGAGGCGTAGAGCACGTTCCTCAAATCGAACACGGCGTTCAGGACGCACTGCACGGCGAGGAACGAGACGAGGAAGGCGGCCGCGCGCGGCTTCAGGTACTTCGCCGCGGCGAAGAGCCCCGCGGGCAGCGCCACGCCCGCAACGAGCGTGAAGAGGCCGGGCAGGCTCCAGTTCCAGAGCGGCGCGAGGAAGCCGAAGAAGGTCGCCAGCAGCAGGACGAGCACGCCCGAAGCGGCGAGCACCACCTTCGCCTTGACCTGACGGCGCACCAGCCAGAGCAGCAGCGCGCCGAATGTCATCGCGCCCAGGTAGCCGGCGCTGGAGACGAACATGCTGGAGAACATCCCGCCGCTCGTCGAGTAGACCAGACCGCTCCCGTCGGGCGAGACCGTCAGGCTGCGCACCGAGTTGCCCGTGACGAAGGCGGCCAGCGCGTGCCCGCCCTCGTGAATGAAGGTGACGAAGATGCGGAACGGGTAGGCCAGGAACTCCGCGTACGGAAGGAACCAGAGGCAGAGGCTCAGGGCCGTCGCGAACAGGAGCGTCGTAACCTGCGGCCGTGCGTCGCGTGCGATTTGGAATTTCATCTGTAGGTCTCCGGAGCGGCGTCTTTTAATCTCACCCCAAACTGATACGCCATTCTACCCTGACGCGTTCGCGGAAAGAAAGCCCGACGGCGCCGGCCTCACTTCGCGTCCGAGACGAGCACGACGACGCTCGAACCGTTGCCGCGGGAGAGCGCCAGCCGGCGGCCGTCCGGCGAGAAGTCGAAGGCGTCGATGAAGTTCGAGTTGAAGTCCGTGACGGGGAAGGGCGGACGGCCGTCGAGCGGCAGGCAGACGATGTTCGAGACGTTCTGGCGCGTCTCGATGTGACAGACGGCGCGGCCGTCCGGCGTCCAGCGCAACTGCCTGATGGGCGAGCCGACCACCTCGAAGACTTTTACGGGACGGTCGCCGCCTTCGAAGGGGAAGACGGCGATCTGCCACTGCGAGCCGGGCTCCGCCGTCCGGTAGTTGTAGGCGACGAGGCGGCCGTCGGGCGAGATGAAGGGCGCGGCGGCCTGCGCGCCCTCCGGGAGTCGCACGCGCTCGGGGTCGCCGCCGCCTTCGAGCGGCACGCGCCAGACGGTGACGGGCGGGCCGTGCCTGTAGCAGAGCACCCAGCGCGAGTCGGGCGAGACGGAGGAGAGGGCGCCGCGGGGCAGCAGCAGCTTCGCGTTCGAGCCGTCGAGGCTTATGCGCCAGAGCCCCGGGTCGCTCTCACGCTCGGAGGCGGAGTAGACGACGTGGCGGCCGTCGGGCGAGACGCGTGGGTAGGCATACGTGCCCCTCCCGTCGGTGAGCTGGCGCTGCCCCGTGCCGTCGGCGTTCACGACCCAGATGTCGTCGCTGCCACCCGCGAGCGAGTGGTAGACGAGGCGGCCGTCGGGCGCCCAAGCGAGGCCCCGCTGCCCGTCGTAGCGCCCCGCGCCGAAGGTGAGCTGCGCGGGCGGGGTCGCCGCGCCGCCGCCGCTGCTCGTCGCCGCCGGGGCCGTCCAGAGGTTCTGCACGACGTTGGTCTGGACGGTGGCGATGACGGAGGAGTCGGCCGAGAGACTGACGCTCGTGTAGGTGCTCACGTCGTTCGTGATGCGCTGCGGCTCGCCCTCTGGGAAGGGGAGCCGCCAGAGCTGGAAGACTTCGCCGCTGTGTGCGGCCGCGACGACGAGCGCGCCCGAGTCGCCCGCCCACGCGAAGCCCCCGACCGACTTCCACGTCTGCTTCGTGATCTGCCTGACCGAGCCGTCGGCGACGTTCACGGCCATGAACGACTTGGGGCCGGCGAAGGTGCCCTGGACGAAGGCAACGATGCGGCCGTCGGGTGACCAAGCCGCGCCGGAGATGAACTCGGGCAGGTCGCGCCGGTAGAGGACGCGCTCGCCGCCGCCGTCGTGGTTGGCGACGACGAGCGAGCGGTTGACCTGCTCGTCGAGACGTATGAAGGCGAGCTGACGGCCGTCGGGCGAGAGCGCGAAGTTGCTGCGCGTGTCCTGAAGGCTGACCCTTTCGACGAGCTTCGTCTCGCTGCCGCCGAGCTTCGGGATGCGGTAGAGCGTGGCGAGATGACCGCGCGGCGGGGCCTTGAGGTAGTAGACGAACGCGCCGTCGCGCGAGAAGAGCGGCGCGCGGATGCGCTGACCCTCGGCCGCCGGGACGATCTGCACGCTGCTGACCGCGGAGGTCTCGCGCAGCCAGAGGCTCTGCCGTCCGGCCTCGTCCTTGACGTAGGCGACGAACTCGCCGTCGGGCGAGAGCGCCGCGTCCACGGCCTGCCCCGTGTCCGCCAACTGCCTCACGCTGAACTTCTGGAACGGCGCGCGCGGCGTGGCTGTGCCGCGCATGAGTTTGTAGAGGCCGAAGCCCCCAGCGGCCAGCGCGCACACTATTAAGGTCGCGGCGACGAGTGCGCCGCGCTTGTGCCGCTTCAACTCGCCGAGGATGACTTCGGCGCTCGAAGTCTGGCGCGCGGCGGGCTGGCCGGTCTGCGACTCGGCGGGGTCGGCGTCGGTCGTGCGCGCGGGCGGCGCGCTTTCGCTCGGGACGGCGGCCGGGCTCGCCTCCGTCGTCAAAGCCCCGCCCGCGCGCGCGGTCGCGGCCTCAAACTCCAACTGCTGCTTCAGACGCTTGAGGTCTGTCAGTAACTCCTTCGCCGTCTGGTAACGACCATCCCTGTCCTTCGTGAGCGCCTTAGTAACTATCCATTCGAGCGCGTCGGGCGCGGTCGGAAGATACCGCGCGAGCGGCGGCGGCTCCTTGCCGACGATGGCGGCCAGCACGTCCGTCTGCGACTCGCCGCGGAAGGGCGCGCGCCCCGTGAGCGACTCGTAGAGCACGACGCCGAGCGACCAGATGTCCGTGCGCCCGTCCACCTCGCGGCCGCGCGCCTGCTCGGGCGACATGTAAGCCACGGTGCCCATGACGACGCCCGGGTCTGTCCTGAAGGCAGAGAGCGCCGGCACCTGCGACAGGCATGGGGACACATCCTCGTTGAGTTTGGCGAGGCCGAAGTCGAGGACTTTGACGAAGCCGTCGGGGCGGAGCATGACGTTCTCGGGCTTCACGTCGCGGTGGACGACGCCGGCCTCGTGCGCGGCGACGAGCGCGGCCGCGATCTGCGCGGCCACGTCGAGAGCCTCGGCCGGCGTGAGAGGGCCGCGTGCGAAGTGCTCGCGCAGCGTCTCGCCCTCGATATACTCGGAGGCGATGACGCTTGTGCCGTCCGCCTGCTCGATGTCGTAGACGGTGACGATGTTCGGGTGGTTAAGGCGGAGGACGGCGTGCGCCTCCTGCCGGAAGCGGCGGACGCGCGCCTCGTCGCCCGCGAAGTGGTCGGGCAGGAGCTTGAGCGCGACCTTCCGGCCCGTACGCTCGTGGACGGCGAGGTGTACCTCGCCCATCCCGCCCGCGCCGAGCCGCGAGACGATGCGATAGGCGCCGACGGCTTGACCCGCCAGAGACTCTCGGCGCGCACGCTCGGCCGCGAACAGCCGCGCCGCCTCCTCGACCGCGGGCGCGCCGAGCGTCCCGCCTCCCCGGTCGTGCTCGACCAGCGACAAGACCTCCGCGCGCAGCGCCTCGTCCTCTCCGCACGCGCGCTCGACGAACGCCGCGCGCTCATCCGAAGGCAGCTCGACGGCGGACTTAAAGATCGTGTCTATCTGTCGCCAGCGTTCGGGGTTCATAAAAAGGGCGTGACTCTCGTCACTTCCTTTCCATCTCTCTGAGGAGGAAGGCGCGGGCGCGGCGCCACTCGCGGCCGACGGTGTCGGGGGAGACCTTGAGCACCTCGGCCGACTCTTCGACGGAGAGGCCGCCGAAGTAGCGTAGCTCGACGACGCGCGCTTTGCGCGGGTCGAGCTTCTCAAGGGCGGCGAGCGCGTCGTCGAGCGCGACCAGTTCGTCGGCGCGCTCGTCCGAGAGGAGCAGGGCCTCGTCTAAGGGTAACGCGCGGGCGCCGCCGCCGCGCTTCTCGTAACGGCGCGAGCGTGCGTGGTCGATGAGGATGCGGCGCATCGTCTGCGCGGCGATGGCGAAGAAGTGCGCACGGTTCTGCCAGCGCACACGCGTCTGGTCGCAGAGCTTGAGGTAGGCCTCGTTGACGAGCGCGGAGGTCTGGAGCGTGTGCCCCTCGCGCTCGCGGCTCATGTAGTGGTGTGCGAGCCGGTGCAGCTCGCGCTCGACGAGTGGAAGCAGGCGGTCGAGCGCCTCGCGGTCGCCGTCACTCCAGGCGGCGAGCAGCTCGGTCATCTCCTGCGGAGAAGGCGTCGAGGAAGTCATGGTAGTCAAAAAAAACCGGGCGGATTGTAACACCAGTGTTTCGGCGCCGAAAATTTTTCCGAGCGCCATGCGTGTGTAGACAGTAGACAGTAGAAAAACAGAGGCAGCGCGCCCGGCCTGAAGGCTGTGACGCGCCGCTTAATTCTTCTATTGACTACTGACTACTGTCTACTCTCTTTTCCACGCGCCCGACTTGCCGCCGGTCTTCTCTTCGAGGCGCACGTCCGTAATCGTCATCCCCTTCTCGACGGCCTTACACATGTCGTAGACGGTGAGCGCGGCGACCGCGGCGGCCGTGAGCGCCTCCATCTCGACGCCGGTCTGTGCGTTGGTCGAAGCCTCGGCTTCAAGATAGACGCCGTCGTCGCGCAGTTCCGCACGCACGTCGGCGTGTGTGAGCGGGAGCGGGTGGCACAGCGGGATAAGCTCGGCCGTGCGCTTCGCGGCCATGATGCCGGCGATGCGCGCCGCCTCCAAAGGGTCGCCCTTCGGCGTCCGTCCCGCGCGCAGCGCCGCCACCGTCTCTGCGGACATCAACACGCGCGCGGACGCAACGGCCCGCCGCGCGGTCGCTGTCTTCGTGCCGGTGTCAACCATCCGCACGCGCCCTTCCGCGTCCAAGTGGCTCAGTTCACTCATGGAGGCAGACTAAGACCGAACGGGTCGCGCGGGCAAGCATCAGCGGCGCCGCAAACAAGATGGACCTGACCAAACGCATCACGTGCCACTTTCAGTTGTCATGTCATTTGCCGACTCGCATCAACGCCGACACGCGCGACGACGTTGACGGTTTCTCGATGCTTCAGAGGTTGAACATGCGCTCGATGGTCTCCCCGGCTTTGATCTCGACGTTGATCTCCTGCGGGCTGAGTCCCGGCGGCCTGACCGCGATGACGCGGACGCTGTAGCGGCCGGCAACAGCTCGAAAGTGCGCGGGTTGGTTTGAGCGCCGGTGTAGGTGCGCAGGCCGGCCCCCTTGCCTGTCGAAAGGCTCTTGACGATCACGGTCGCGTCAATCAGCTCACTGCCGCGCTTCGCGCCGATGCGAAGTGTGCCGGAGGAGAAGTCAAAAACCTTCTCGACCGTCTCTCCCGCGTTGACCTTGACACGCGTCGGCGCGTCGGCGGCGGGCTTTCCCCGCTGGCGGAGCAGGCGAGCTGGCAGACGAACAGGATGTTGGGGATTGAAAGTTTCGGTCTCAGCAAGACAGTCCCCCTCATGCCGCGGGGCGGTCAGCTTTGCGAAGGTCGTAGCAGGCGAGGCGAAGGCGAGGCTTGAGCCGCAGAAATTTAAAGCCGTGAAAGTAATTTAACGCCCGGGTTCGAGAGTGATACCGCTTCGGAAGGCAGCCGTAGAGACTGGTTCGAGAGGATATGGATTTGTCTGACGCGAGTCAATGGCTACGCGGGCAGACGCACTACGCTCAAGACGCGCCCGGCCTCGACCGTCTTCACGTCCGCGGGGACGATCAGGAGCGCGTCGGCGCGCGCGAAGGCGACGAAGTCCGAAGAGCCGCCCCACTTCAGAGGCTCGGCGAGGAGTCGGCCCGCGTCGTCGGTTCTCAGAAGGGCGGGGAGGTAACTCGTCCGCTCCGCCGCGCCCTTCAACGCGCGCGCGAGCACGGCGCGTTCTTCGACGAGCGCCGGGTCGCGCGCGCCCTGCATCGCGCGCAGCGCCGTCCGCGCAAAGAGGTTGAAGGTGACGCTGACGGAGACGGGGTTGCCCGGCAGTCCGAAGACGAGCGTCCCGCTCGGCAGCCGCGCGAACACGGTCGGCTTGCCGGGGCGAAGCGCGACGCGCTCGAAGAAGAGTTCGGCGCCGAGCGCGTGGAGCGCGGCCTTCGTGAAGTCGTAACGCCCCATCGACACGCCACCCGAGAGCACGAGCAGGTCCGAACGCGCCGCAGCCCTCTCGACCTCTGCGCGCAGAAGCTCCAGGTCGTCGCCCGCGAACGGCAGACGCTCCACCTCGGCGCCGGCCAGACGCGCGTAGGCCGCAAGCGAGTAACTGTTCGAGTCGCGTATCTGGTCCTCGCCCGGTTTCTCTTCGACCCGAACCAACTCGGTGCCCGTCGCCAGCACGGCCACGCGCGGCCGCCTGCGCACGGGCACACGCGCGTGGCCGAACGACGCGAGCACGGCCATGCGAGCCGCGTTAATCTCCTCACCCGCTTCGAGCACGCGCTCGCCCCCTCTGATCTCGCTCGCGCGCGTGACGTAGAACTGCCCCGGCTCGGTCGCGCGCTCGACGAAGACGATGCGGCCGCCCTCCTCCTCGCGCGTCACCTCCACCTGCTGCACAGAGTCTGCGCCCGCGGGCAGCGGCGCGCCCGTCATGATGCGCACGGCCTCGTCCGTCTGAAGCGTCCCGCGCCAGCCGTCGCCCGCCGCCGCCTCGCCCACGACGCGCAGACGCGCCGGCGTCTCTCGCAAGTCCGCGGAGCGCACCGCGTACCCGTCCATCTGCGCGCGGTCGAACGGCGGCAAGTCCATGTCCGCGAACACGTCCTCCGCCAGCACGCGCCCCAAAGCCTCGTCCAGAGCCACGCGCTCCGCCGCCAGCGGCCCCGCCTTCCCGACAACGATGCTGAGCGCTTCTGTGACAGGAATCATATTTGTAATGATGAATGATGAATGCAGAATGAAAGAGAGTTCTTAATTCATCATTCATCATTCCGCATTCATCATTTCTTCTCCGCTTCTCTCCGGAAGCCTTCAAAGAGGAAGCCGCCGAAGGGTTCGAGCAGTTCGGCGACGAGGGCGATGGCCGGGTCGGGGCGCTTCTCTGCGAAGAGGATGTCGAAGGCGCGCAGGAATCTTTCGGCGAAGAGGGCGTCCGTCTCGCGCAGGCGCCGCGGGATCGTCTTGCTGTGCGCCGACCAGAGCCCGCGCGTGCGGAAGTAGAACTCGGCCGCGTCCTGATAGAGCCACGCGCCCGTCGCGACCAGCTCTTCGTCCGAACGCGGGAACCTCATGTCGTCAACCCAGTCGGTCAGACGGTAACGCCGCAGCGTCAACTCTTCCTCATCCCACGGCGGCGGCCCCGCTTCTAACAACTCCCGCGCGATGCGCTTGAGACGTGCCGAGAACTCGCTCGCCTCCGGCACCTCGACGCCCTCCCACACCATGCGCAGCATCGCCGGCACCCCGCGCCGTCTGTCCGCCTCGAAGAACCCTTCCAGCGTCCCCGCGTCATTCACGAACGCCTCCACCGGCCAACCCCCGTACATGAAAGCCTCACGGTACGCGTTCGGCAGACCCTCGTACACCACCACGATGTCGAGGTCTGACGCGGGCGTCGCCTCACCGCGCATTACCGACCCGCCGAGGAAGACCACCCGCGCCCCTTCATACCTCTCCCGCCAGACCGCGCGCACCACCTCAACAGGGAAAAGTCTGGACGTCTCCATAGGGGTTATGAGTGTAGTGCGAACCCCGAAAACACGAAAGGCTGCTCGTGTGAGCAGCCTTTTTCGTGACCGGTGTTCCGGTGGTGGTTAATGGCGGAGCCGACGGGACTCGAACCCGCGACCTCCGACGTGACAGGCCGGCGTTCTAACCAACTGAACTACGACTCCGCGAGAACCTTAAATTTTCAAGGTCGGCGCGCATGTGGTAGGCACGGAGGGATTCGAACCCCCAACCTCCACCTTGTAAGGGTGGCCGTCTACCGTTGACATACGTGCCTGAAAAGAACCGCCATAACCGAGGTTAAATTTAAGAGAAGCGCGCCCGTCTGTCAAGCGGGGAGAGCAGCAGGCAGTAGGCAGAGCGGCAGCAGGCAGTTAAAAGCTTTGAAGTCCAAAACCCTGGACTAATCTCTCAACCTCCTTGACGCGGGGCGACTGCCCTCTGCCCTCTGCCTGCTGCCTGCTGTCTTACAAGAGCCAGACGGGCAACTCGTCGGCGTTCGCGGAACTCTCACCCGCAGAGGGCGTTTGAGACGGGGCGTGGTCGGAGGTGTCGGAAGGCTCTGGCGTCTCTTCGTTTTTATGCGCGGGTGGCGGCTCCTCTTCGCGCTGGCGGCGCGAGATGGGCGAGATGATGACCTCTTCAACCTGTCCGTCGAGTCTCCCGATGACCGGCATCTTTCGTCCTTTCCGTCCGCGACCGTTTGCGGCTATATTCTACGGCGAAAGTTCTTTCAGCGAGAGTGTAAGACCGTGCCGAAGTCCCCTGCAAGCTTCAAGACGTTCGCGCTCGCGACGGCCGCCGCGCTGCTCGCGCTCATCTCCGTCTACGCGCCGGCCGGCCGCGCGCAGTTGCGAGAGGCGGCGCACCAGCGCCCGCGCCGCGTCTCGCCCACGCCCACGCCTGCCGCGCCCGCTCCCCGGCCGGGAGCGCAGAAAGGTTCTGCGGGCGAAGAGGTTGACGAGGACGATGTCGTCCGCATCGAGACGCAACTCGTCTCCGTCCCGGCCATCGTCACCGACCGCACGGGACGGCCGCTGACCGGGCTTGCGGCCTCCGACTTCCAAATCTTCGAGGACGGGCGCCCGCAGAAGATCGCCAACTTCTCGACGACCGAAGCGCCCTTCGAGGTCGCGCTCCTCCTCGACACCTCCGGCTCGACGCGCGAGGACGTGGGGCTCATCCGCGCCGCCGCCCGCGCCTTCATCGAGGCGCTGCGGCCCGGCGACCGCGTCGCCATCCTCTCCTTCAACACGAAGAAGGAGGGGAGCGACTCGCTCGCCACGGTCGAGTTGAAGGCTCCGCTGACCGACGACCGAGAGCTTCTACAGGACGCGGTCGAGTCGGTTGGGGCGTCGAACGGCACGCCCTTCTACGACGGCCTCTCGAAGGTGGCGCGCGACGTTTTCCGCGAGAGGCCGACCGAGCAGACGCGCGGCCGGCGCGCGCTCGTCGCGCTCACAGACGGCGTGGACTCGACGAGCGAGTCCGACTTCGAGGAGGCGCGCACGCAGCTCAAGCGCGCGGGCGTCGTCTCCTACTTCGTGATGGTCAACACGGAGGACTACGTCGAAGACCGTCTGATGCAGAGCTGCGATGACGGCGGCGCGCTGCGCCTGTCGAACACGCAGCTCCGGCGCTACCAGCGCGTCATCGCGCCGGGCGCTTCGGCCGAAGACTTCACGAACTTCTGCCGCATGGGCCAGTTCGAGCGCATGCACGCCAGCCGCACGCTCTACCAGATGGCGCGCCGCGAGATGGCGGGCCTCGCGCGCGACTCCGGCGGCAAGACCTTCCCTGCCGCCGACCTGCGCGACGCGCGCCGCGCCTTCCGCCAGGTGGCCGAAGACATCGGCACGCAGTACAGCATCGGCTACTACTCCACCAACACCGCGCGCGACGGCACGTTCCGCAAGATCAACGTCCAGGTGCGCACACGCAAGGACGCGCAGGTGCGCGCACGCGAGGGCTACCAGGCCCCGCGGAGTTGAACTGTCGGCAGCTCTATCAAATATCGGGAAGAGGACTGATTAAGGATGACGAAAGACGGACGTGCGTTCGAGCGTATCACGCTCATCGTGCTCGACAGCCTCGGCATGGGCGAGATGCCCGACGCGGCCGAGTGGGGCGACGCGGGCTCGGACACGCTCGGGCACATCTGCGAGTCGCGGCAGGTGAACCTGCCTACCTTGCGCGACTGGGGGCTGGGTAACGTGCGGAGCTTAAGCGGCATCGCGCCGGTCGAGAGTCCGCGCGCGTCGTACGGCCGCTGTGCGCTGCGCTCGAACGGTAAGGACACGACGACGGGCCACTGGGAGATGGCGGGCATCATTCTGGAGAAGGCTTTCCCGACCTACCCGAAAGGGTTCCCCGCGGACGTGGTCGAGCGCTTCATCAAGGATGCGCGCGTGCCCGGCATCCTCGGCAACTACCCCGCGTCGGGGACGGAGATTATTAAAGATTTGGGCGAGGAGCACGTCGAGACGGGGAAGCCCATCGTCTACACCTCGGCCGACTCGGTCTTCCAGATCGCCGCGCACGAGGAGATCATCCCCGTCGAACGTCTCTACGAAATCTGCGAGACGGCGCGCAACATCCTGCGCGGCGAGCACGAGGTCGGCCGCGTCATCGCGCGCCCGTTCGTCGGCCACCCCGGCGCCTTCAAGCGCACCGAGAACCGCCACGACTACGCCGTGCCCCCGCCGCGCGACATGCTGCTGCCCGTCCTCTCGGGCGCGGGGCTCGACGTGGTTGCCGTCGGCAAAATCTCCTCCATCTACGACGCGTCGGGCGTCACCGAGGAGCTACCGGGCAAGAACAACGACCAGTCGATTGACCAGACCATCGAAGCTTTAAGGAGTGATGCGCGCGGGCTCATCTTCTCGAACCTCGTGGACTTCGACATGCTCTACGGCCACCGACGCGACGTGGAAGGCTACGCCCGTGCGTTGGAACACTTCGACTCGCGCCTGCCCGAGATTGAAGCCGCGATGCGCGAAGGCGACCTCCTCCTCCTCACCGCCGACCACGGCAACGACCCTACCTACCGCGGCACAGACCACACGCGCGAGTACGCCCCGCTCCTCATCTATGGCCCCTCGGCGCGCGCCGGCGTGAACCTCGGCGACCGCGCCTCGCTCGCCGACATCGGCCAGACCATCGCCGAGAATTTCGGATTGAGGTTGAAAGCGGGCGAGAGCTTCCTGCAACTCATCGCCGGCTGAAAATTAACCACCGCAGACACAGAGACACGGCTTGAAGAGATTACTCTTCAAGCCGTGTCTCTGTGTCTGCGGTGGTTAATTTTTACTGACTTACGCCCGGACGTACCTAAACACCGAGGCGAAAGTCCGTCCAACGCTCGCCCGCCAAAGTCAGCCGTGTCGCGGCGTCGCGCGGCGTAGGCGCGAAGTTGAGGGCAGCCTTCTTGCCGGCGTTCTGTTGGAGGCTGCGGTAGATGATGCCGATCCAGTCGCCGGTGTTGATGAAGCCGGAGCCCCACTCCTTCCATTTGTCGGGCAGTCCCTCGGCCTTAGCCTCTTCGAGCGTGCGCCCGGCGCGCAGGCGCGTGCGGATGATGTCGGTCGTCTCGACGAGCATCGAGTGGTAAGCGCGCAGGTCTTCGATGGTCGAGAGCGGGCCGTGGCCGGGGATGATCTTCACGCCCGCGGGCGCCTTCGCGATGACCTCGGCGACGTTGCGCGTGAGCCCCTCGACGCTGCCGCCGTTGTCGAGGTCGATGAAGGGAAAGCGGCCGGCGAAGAAGTCATCGCCCATGTGGATGACGTTCGACGACGTGAAGAAGATGATGCTGTCGCCGTCGGTGTGGCCGGCGGGGAAGTATACGACCCGAATCTCCTCGCCGTTGAAGTGGAGGGAGACGGTCGTGTCGTATGTGACGACGGGCAGACCTTCTTTCGGGAGCGCCGCATACTTCTGGCCGAGCACGGTCGTTTCCACCGAGAGGCGTCGGCGGACGTTCGCGTGCGCGACGAGAATCGCCTCACGGCCGAAGACGGGGTTGGCGTGCGTGTGGTCGAAGTGGAAGTGCGTGTTGAGGACGAAGCGGAGCTGTCCCGGGCTTAAGGGCTTCAGGGCCGCGCGTATCTTGTCGGCGAGCGGCGCAAACTGGTCGTCTACGATGAGCACGCCGTCGGCGCCCGCGCTGACGCCGATGTTGCCGCCAGCGCCGAAGAGCACGTAGACGGAGCCCGCGGCCTTCTCGGTTTTGATCTCGACCTTCGAGAGGTCTGGCCCCTGCGGTTCGGCGTGGCCGTGTTTGACGTTGCCGCCGTGCGCGCTTGCTTGCGCGGCGCAGAGCGAGAGCGCGAAGAGGATGGTTGCGATCCTTCTCATGTATCGTCCCTCCTTGCGTTGCTGTCGCCTCAGTCCTTGAGGCTGGGGTCTTTGATGACGGCGATGTATGGGAGGTTCCGGTAGCGCTCGGCGAAGTCGAGGCCGTAGCCGACGACGAAGGCGTCCGGAATCTGGAAGCCGCAGTAGTCGATCTTCACGTCTTTCTCCCGTCGCTCGTGCTTGTCGAGGAGCGCGGCCAGCCTGACGCTCTTCGCGCCGCGCTGGTGGAGGCTCCCGATGAGGAACGAGAGCGTGAGCCCCGTGTCCACGATGTCCTCGACGATGAGGATGTCGCGGCCGTCCACGGGTACGTCCAAATCTTTGACGATGCGGACTTCGCCCGACGAGCGCATCCCCGAGCCGTAGCTGGAAATGGCCATGAACTCGACGCCGAGGCGGAGGTCGATGGCGCGCACGAGGTCGCTCAGGAAGATGTAAGCGCCTTTGAGCACGCCGACGAGGAGCGGCGTCTGCCCGGCGTAGTCGCGCGCGATCTCGGCGCCCATCTCGGCGACGCGCGTCTGTATCTGCTCGGAGGTGAAGAGCGGTTCCAGGTTGGGGTTGCTGAACTCCGACACTGCGACGGCGGATGAAGACAAGGTCGGCCTCCTCTGTGTTTTAAGTAAACGTCCGCGGGGTCGGGCGCGCGAGCTGTTTGCGCCGCGCTGCCGTGGTGCGACATACTATGCGCGCTCCACACCAGAGGTCAAATGGAGGGCGTTCACAGCTTCTTTCATGCCTGAAGAACGACCGACAGAGTCAACGCGCGACCGTGTACGCGCGCTCGTACGCGAGGTGCTCGCCAACGCCGCGCCGGCCGAAGAGGACGGCGCCGCCGCGCAGTCTGCTCCTTCTGCGGCCGAGCCCCGGCCGCGAACAGATGCGGGCGGCCCGCCGCTCGCTCGCGTCATCAACGTCGCACCCGTCGCCGCGGAGAAGCCCGCCGCGGCCGAGAAGGACTACGAGCGCGACGAGTCTTCCAAGAGCGTCATCACCGAGGACGACGTGCGGGGCCTGCCCGAGGGCTCGCGCCTGCGCGTCGCCGAAACGGCGAGGCTCACGCCGCTCGCCGCCGACCTCGTCCGCGAGCGCCGCATCGGGCTCGTCCGACGCGTCCCGCGCCGCGGCTCGCGCGCTGAAAGAATAGTCGCCGTCGGCGCAGACCACGGCGGCTTCCCTTTGAAGGAAGAACTGAAAGGCTTGCTGACGGAGCTGGGCCACCGCGTGCGCGACTTCGGCACGAACTCGACGGACGCGGTCGATTACCCCGACTTCGCGCACGCGGTCGCGCGCGCCGTCTCGGAAGGCGAGGCCGACCTCGGCATCGTCATCGACGGCGCGGGCGTCGGCTCCGCCATGACGGCCAACAAGGTCCCCGGTGTCCGGGCCGCCGCCTGCTACTCCGTCAAAGTCGCCGTCAACTCCCGCGAGCACAACGGCGCCAACGTCCTCACGTTGGGCAGCGGCACCATCACCAGCGAGGAGATGCGCGACATCGTCCGCGCCTGGCTCTCCGCCGACCTCACCGAAGACCGCCACAAACGCCGCGTCGCCAAAATCGACGCCGTCGAGCGTCAGTACAGGAGTTAAAGTCATCATGGCTTATTCACAGAACGGGGATTTCGAGCGGCTGGTCGAGCAGATTACGGATGTGATCGTGGCGCGGCTGAACGGTGACGGGGCGGGGGAGGACGGGGCGTGCGGGTGCGGGAGCACGTGCTTTAACCGTTGCCCGGAGCGTATGCAGCGGGTGGTGGACGCGGGGGCGGCGCGCATCGGCGTTATCCTCGGCGACGCGGCGACGGCGAGGGATTGGGCGAGTCTGGTCGATCACACGCTCCTCAAACCCGAGGCGACCGAGGCCGACATCACGCGCCTGTGCGAGGAGGCGGCCCGCCACGGCTTCGCGAGCGTGTGCGTGAACCCCGCTTGGGTGAAGACCTCGGCGTGCGTGCTGCGCGGGTCGGGCGTGCCGGTCTGCACGGTGGTCGGGTTCCCTCTGGGCGCGACGCTGCCGGACGTGAAGGCGTATGAGACGCGACGCGCCATCTTCGACGGCGCGCGCGAGATCGACATGGTCATCAACATCGGCGCTTTGAAGAGCGGCGACGACTGCGCCGTCGAGTATGACATCCGCTCGGTCGTCGAGGCCGCGCACGAGTCGGGCGTGCTGGTGAAGACCATCATCGAGACGGCGCTCCTCACCGACGACGAGAAGGTGCGCGCCTGTCTCGCGGCGAAGCGCGCGGGCGCCGACTTCGTCAAGACCTCGACGGGGTTCGCCAAGTCGGGCGCGACCGTGGCGGACGTGGCGCTGATGCGGCGCACCGTGGGGCCGGACCTCGGCGTGAAAGCCTCGGGCGGCGTGAAGGGCATCGAGGACGCGCGCGCGATGGTCGAGGCCGGCGCGACGCGCATCGGCGCCTCGGTCGGCGTCAAGATCGCGCAGGAGGCCGCGGGCGTGAAGACGACCGCCTCGGCCGCCGCGTACTGAGGGTCTCGGCCACCGAACGTCCGCAGACAAACATCCTTTTGTAACAGTAAGAGAACCGTTCCCGCGCCGCGCGCGCTTGAAACCCACGGCGCTTTGCGTCTATGCTCGCGTTAATCGATTTTCCAAATAAAACAGGGAAGGTGTGAGCCATGGCTCCGAAGAGGCCGAACATTCTGGCTGTGATTCTGGGCGGGGGTGCGGGCACCCGCCTGTCGCCGCTGACGCTCTTACGCTCGAAGCCGGCCGTGCCGCTCGGCGGCAAGTACCGGCTCATCGACATTCCCATCTCGAACTGCATCAACTCGGACATCCTCAAGATATTCGTGCTGACGCAGTACAACTCCGCGAGCTTGAACAAGCACATCGCGACGACCTATCGCTTCTCGCAGTTCTCGAACGGCTTCGTCGAGATTCTCGCCGCCGAGCAGACGCCGCAGAACCCGCAGTGGTTCCAGGGCACGGCCGACGCCGTCCGACAGGTGCTGCCGCACATGTTGGACTGGGGCATCGACACGCTGCTGATACTCTCCGGCGACCATCTCTACCGGATGGACTACCGCAGGTTCATCGCGCGCCACTTCGAGACCGAGGCCGACGTGACCATCTCGGTCATCCCGTTCGGGCGCGATCAGGCCGAGGACTTCGGCCTGATGAAGATGGAGCCGACGGGCCGCATCATCGAGTTCCGCGAGAAGCCCAGGGGCGAAGCGCTCGAAGAGATGAGGGTGGACACGACGCCCTTCGGCCTCTCGGCCGAGGAGGCACAGCGGCGGCCGTTCCTCGCCTCGATGGGCATCTACGTCTTCAAGTTCGACTGGCTGGTCGAGCTGCTGGCGAAAGACCCGACCTGGAACGACTTCGGCAAGCAGGTCATCCCGGCCGCCATCGAGAGCAGCAACGTGCAGGGCTACCTCTTCGACGACTACTGGGAAGACATCGGAACCATCGCCGCTTTCCATCAGGCCAATCTTGATTTGACGGCGGTCGTGCCGAAGTTCAACCTCTTCGACACGGACGCGCCGGTCTTCACGCGCGCGCGGTATCTGCCGCCATCGAAGATCAACAACTGCCAGATCAACAGCTCCATCGTCTCCGAAGGGTGCATCCTCACGCGCGCCGTCATCAACCGTTCGCTCATCGGCGTGCGTACGCGCATCGACTTCGGCGCGAGCATCGACGCCACCTACGTGATGGGCGCCGACTACTACCAGTCCATCGAAGAGATGGAGGCCGACGTGCGCAAGGGCGTCCCGCGCATCGGCATCGGCGAGGGCTCGACCATCCGCAACGCCATCGTGGACAAGAACGCGCGCATCGGGTCGGGCGTCCGGCTCCTCAACGAGCGCGGCCTCACCGACGAGGCTGCCCCCGACGGGAGCTGGTTCATCCGCGACGGCATCATCATCGTCCCCAAGAACGGCATCGTCCGCGATGGCACCGTCGTCTGAAGAAGAAGGAACAGGGGCAAAGGGGAAGGGAGGCCATGCGTCAATCCCTTCCCCTTCCTCTGTACTCTCTTACGGCTGCTGACCCGCGACGAGGAATACGTCCCACGCCCAGCGCCCGAGTTGCGCGTCCCGCATGTCTTTGACCTTCGCGCGGTAGCGGAATTGGTTGCCGTGGCGGTCGGTGCGCTTCGACTCCTTGTAGTCGAGCGAGATGGACTTCAGTCCGAGCGCGGGCAGCGTGTGCAACTCCGCGGGCTGCTAAATGCCGTCGTGGCTGGTGTCTTGCCACAGCCGGAGGTGTGCGAAGACGGTGTCGCGCTTGTTGATGATGCCGTCGGAGTTGCCGCCGTTGTGCGGCCTATCGAACTCGGCCAGCGCGAGGAAGCCCTGGCGCTCCGCTCCTGCGGGTGGCGCGGGCTGCGGCGTCAGGTTGCCGAACAACTCCCCGCCGTTATCAATCGTCCCGTTGCCGTTGCGGTCGAGCGCGAGCCACGCGTTGGTCGAGGAGGCCGCCGTCCAGGCCAGCCTGATCTTCTCACCGCTCCCGTAGAAGTCGAACAGCACTCCGCCGCCGGCGCCGGTCAGGCTGAAGCCCCTCCCGTCAACGTCAACGAGGATCGGGCTCGCGGGTATTCGCTGACAGCAGGAGCCCGCCGCCTCGTACCCCCACGGGCAGCCGGAGCCGGGGTACAGGCAGTAATCGACGGGGAACGCATCCCCCGTCGAGGCGTCGCAGCCCGGGGCGGGGCACTCTTCTGGTTTGATAGGCCAGACACTGCCCGCTGTTGCCACACCCGCCGGAGGGGAAGACGGCTTGCCGGGGTGGCAGACCATCCCCGCAGTCAAGAGGACAGTTCTGAACAATCCCCACATGACCCCACATACATCCGGCAACGCTGTGGCAGCCACAGTCGTCCGGCGCGGCCGCTGGCGATGACGGTGCCGGGGCCTCAACCGGTGCCAAGTAAGGAAGCCCGCAAGATGCTTGCGGGCTTCCACGAGTTGCTCACCTAGAATAAGGCGCCCGGCTCGATGAGCACGCCGAGCGCCTGACTTGACCTGCATCCTCCCGCGCCGTTCTTCTGCTTCGGGGCATTCGAGGAAATTCTCTTGGGAGGGGGAGTGTGCCGTTACGCCCCCAGCGGCCCGTGCTGTCGCCGAATCTTATGGCCAACACCCCGCACTCAACCCTCTTCGGGTCATCCCAATCCTTCAACTCGTCCCGGTGATACTCATAAGCCTTCGTGCTCTGCGCGCTGGGCCTTATCGTGATGCTCTCGCCCGGCATAATCGGCACGTCCCCGGGCTCGACCGGCGTCTCCGGGAAGAACAAATCTTTCCTCCCGTACTGCATGCCTATGGACAACGGGGGGCCGCCGTCGTAGACATCCGGCAGGTCGAGAGATAACGCGACGTAGTAGATCGGCTTGGTGCCGGTGTTCTTCACCTCCACGTCTAACTCGCGCAGCCATTTCTTATTCTTCGAGTCTTTGAACGACTTGTCGCTCTTGAGCTTCACCTTGATGGGTAGGCGCTCAGGTATCTCGACCTTGAACTCCCGCTCGTCCTGGGCAGAAGCAGCCGCGCCATCGTTTTGAGGGTGCGCGCCGCTTGCGCCAAAGCCGAAGAAGGCAACAAACGACAACAAGAAGAAGGCGATCAAGGGAACGAAGTTCTGACGACGGGGTAACCGGCGGAAGCTGTGAGCGTTCGTGGCAGCTCTCCTTTCGAGAGGTTGGTGAGCCTGGCGGAGCCCATGAAGACCGAAGCTTTGAGGTGTGGGGCGAGTCGCGTGACAGCCGACTTATACGCCCGCAGCTACTTACAGTCAATAGGTGAGCGCGACAGACAAACGAGGAGGCAGGAGAGTTTTAACTATTACTCTCCTGCCTCCTCGTTAGGAACCGCTAAGCCGCTACCTCTTTAACTCAGTCCTCATTCGTCCCGCCGAACGGGTCGAAGTTGCGGCGTAGCACGGGCGCCGGTCGGCGCGTGTTGGTGTTGCCCTGCGCGGTGGTGGCGTCGGGTGTCGAGCCGCCGTCGGGGCGGTAGACGTAGCTGTCACGCGCGCGGACGACGAGGTTGGGACGGCGAACGCGGACGCGTATCTGGCGCCGCTCGTCGGCCTGCGCCTGGCGCGCGGGGTAGTAGCCGAGGCTGTACTGGCGCCGCAGCTCCTCTGCGATGTTGGTGAACGCCTGCTCGATGTAGTTGAGGTCCCGCGCGTCGTGGTGGCGCCCGCCGGTCGCCTCCGCGAGACGGCGCAGGTACTCGGCGCCGCGCTGGTAGTCCTCGCGCGTCGTCCCCGCGCCACCGCCGCCGCCACCGTTGCCGCCGCCGATCCTCACGTTGCCGCCGCCGAGGATGATGCCGCCGAGGATGTCGCCCCAGCCGGGGTTACGCCCGCCCCTGCGACGCGGGTAGCGGTTCCGCCCCGGCCAGCCGCCACCGCCACCGCCGTTGTTCACGTTGCCGTCCAACGTGTCGTACTGGATGGGGTAGATCATCGCGTCCAGCTCGGCCGCCTCTTCGAGCGTGCTCTCGAAGCTGGCCTGCCCGCTCGAACTGTCCACGCCGTCGGTGAAGAGGACGACGGCCTTGCGCCCCTGAATGCGGCGGAGCTGGTCGTTGATGACGAGATCGACGGCGTCGTAGAGGCGCGTGCCGCCGCCGGTGTGCGTGCGGCGGATGGCCGCGCGCAGTTGGTTGCGGTCGTTCGTCGCTTCGGAGAGGACGCGCACCTGTTCGTCGAAGGAGACGACGATGACGCGGTCGGCCGGGCGGAGCTGGTCGAGGAAGGCGATGGCCGCGTCCTGTATGTCTTCGAGCTTGAAGCGGGTCGAGCCCGACGTGTCGATGACGAGCGCGACGGTGAAGGGCTGCTCGACGGGGGCGAAGTAGGCGATGCGCTGCTCGACGCCGTCCTCAAGGACGCGGAAGTCCTCCTGGCGCAGACCGCCGATAAAGCGGCCATCGCGGTCGAGGACGGAGACGGGCACGGTCACGAGCGAGGCGTTGACGCGCACGACCTCGTCCTCATCCACCTCCTCAGAGACCTCGCCGCCGCGCGTCTGTGCGGGAGGCGCAGAGGGCGCAGGCCGCCCGGCCTCCAGCGTGGGCCGCCGCGCCGGGGGCGTCGTCGCGGGGGCCGGAGTCCTCGTCGTCGCAGGCGCGGGCTGCGCGGCAGGCGTCTGACCGACGCGGCGCGGGCGCGTCTGCGCGAACGTCAACGGCGCGGCCAAAGACGCTAGCAGAACGAGGGTCAAAGTCAGGCGTGCGGGCATTCTCATGGCATTTTCTCCGGGCGGCGCAGGCTTGCGCCACCCTTTGACGTGCTTGGCGCCCCCACAGATGCCAAGTTTTTTCAACGCGCGGCGCTCTCGATGGCGTTGAAGATGAAGGGGAAGGTGCCCCAGGTCTGGCCGCGGTGCTGGGGGCGGAAGCCGAAGAGGATGACGCGGCCGCGACCCAGAGTGGCTTCGACGAGGGCGGCGCGGCCGGCGAGTTTGTCGGCGCCGAGCAGCCAGCCGGAGCGCAAGACCTCGTCTTTGCCGGCGTAGCGCGCGACGACGCGCGCACGCGCGGGGTCGGTCACGTCGAAGGCGGCGCTGTTGACGAAGTACGCGTCGGCCCGCGCGCCGTAGCCGCTCGCAAGCGGGTGCGAGGTCTCGACCTCGACGCGCAGGACGGAGCCGGGGCAGTAGAAGTCCGCGGGGCGGAGTCCGTCGAGCACGTTGCGCACGGGGAGGTTGAAGTGCTTGAGCGGCAACTCCGTCGAGTCGTCCCAGCAGACGAGCGTGCCGCCCTCCTCGACGAAGCGGCGGAGGCTCGCCACGCCGCTCTCGCCGATGCCGCCCGTGAACTCCTCCGGCGCCGTCGCCTTCGCGCGCCCTTCGACTATCTCGCGCAGCCGCATCGAGGGGAGCACGATCACGTCGTACTTCGAGCGCAGGGAACCGGCCCGCACGTCCGCGTCGCGCAGAGGCGTGTAGGGCACGTTGAAGGTGTCGAAGAGCCAGCGCGTCCAGCCCTCGTCCATCGAGCCCGTCCAACTTTTGTAAAGCGCGAGGCGGACGGGGCGGCGTATCGGATTAAGGATGGGTGACCCGACGCCGCCGACGTTGGACGCCGGCCCGGACGAGGCCGTGTTTTCTACCACGGGCAGGCCGAGGTCGCGCCTCACTTCCCACCCATCGCGGACGAGCGTAAGGCGGCGCTGCGACTCGGGCTCGCGGATGTGTGCGACGGGGTAGGCTTCGACGCCCATCTGCATCGGCAGCGTCCAGCCGGCCACGTCGTAGGGGCGCTCGGGCGCGCCGCCCGCGAGCCGGTCGGGGTAGAGCTGTCGCTCGAAGAGCGCCTGCACGTTCGAGCGGTAAGGCTGGCGCAGGTAGACGAGGTAGCTGCCCAGCGGCCACTCGGGCGGGGCGTTCTTCATGTCGTTGTAGACCGTGCCGCGCGTGCCCGCAAGCATCAGGTGCAGCTCCGCGTCCATCCTGTGAACTTCGACGCCCTGCTCGACGAGAAGTGTAACGAGCTTGGCGACCGCCTCGTCCCGGCCCTGCCCGGCGGGGATGATGTAGGCGAGCACGTCGTCGTGGCCCTCGGGCGGCCAGTCGAGCGCACGTCGCCCCAGCGCGTAGAAGTTGCGCAGGTATCGCTCGCGGTACTTCGCAGCCATCGAGAGCACGGCGCGCGAGGCCACCAGCTCAAGCCCTAAGATGTCGCGCGCGCGCCACTCGCCGCCGGGCCAGGGGTCTGGGAAGTTGGTCGTCGGGCTCTCGGGCAGCGCCGTCGGCATGCCGCGGACGGAGGCGCGGCGGAGCTGTTCGGGCGTGACCTTGACGGGTGTCATCAGGCGCGCGCTGGCCGCCTCGGTCAGGATGCCGACCGCGTTGTGGTAGTAGGGCGCGGTGCGGAAGCCGCCGTGCCACCAGGTATCGTACATCGCGTTGGTGACGACGCCTTTGAAGCCTGCGGCCTCGGCGTCGGCGGCGATCTTGTGGCCGACGAGTCCGACCTCGCGCAGAAGCAGCGGCGCGATGTGCGGGTTCGGCGGGTCGTAGAAGGGCGGGACGAAGAAGCGCGATCCCGTCGAGCCCTGCTGATGCACGTCGTAGACGATCTGCGGGAACCAATCCTTCCAGAGCAGACGCGTGACGGCGCGCGTCTCCCTGAGGTTGAGCATGAACCAGTCGCGGTTGTCGTCGTGGCCGGCGTAGGCGTGGTAAAGCTCGGGCGGCTCGGAGCCTTCCCAGGGTTTGCCGAGGGAGCGCCGGTACCAGTCGGCGACGATGTCGATGCCGTCGGGGTTGGGCGAGGGGATGAGGATGAGAATGGTGTTGGCCAGAATCTCGCGCGTCTCGGCGTCCTGCGCAGAGGCCAGCTCGTATGCGAGCTGCATCGACATCTGCGAGGCGACGATCTCGGTCGAGTGGATGGAGCAGGAGATGACGACGACCGTCTTGCCTTCGCGCACCAGACGGTCGCGCTCGGCCTCGTCTCGGACGAGCCGCGGGTCTGCGAGGCGGCGCTGTATTTCACGATACCTGTCGAGTTCGCGTATATTCTCTGGCGAGCTGATGAAAGCTGCGAGGATGGGACGGCCGAGCGTTGACGTGCCGACGGTCTGGACGCGGACGCGCCCGCCGCGCGCGTTGAGCCGTCCGAAGTAGTCGGTGATCTGCTTCCAGTCGGCAACCTTGCGGTCGTCGCCGGGCGTGAAGCCGAGCACGTCGCGCGGCGAGGGCACGCGTCCGGTAGTCGCCGCGTGCGCGCCGACGCTGGCGGGCGGCTGCGGCGGTCGTGGTGTGCGGCGGCGCTGCGTGTGCGCGGCGGTCGTGGTCAGGCAGCAGAGTGCGAGCGCAGCGGCCAAGAAGAGAGGCGTGCGGCGAAGGAACGCTTGATGCATCCTGAAAGTCTTCCGACAGAGATTGAAGGCCAAGAGCGAAGCGGTGGTTTGACGAAGGCCGAGTCTAGCACAGCGCCGCGGCGCACGCTCGCGGGGAGGCTGTGGTACTGGTGGTCTCTGTTCGTAGCCGCGATGCTGCTGCTCGTCATCGGCCCGCCGACGATCATCACGGCGCGCGTTGCGGGGCGGCGCCACTGGCTCTACCCCTTCGCGCTCTTCGGCGCGCGCAACTGGCTGCGCCTGAGCGGTGTGCGCGTCCGCGTGCGGGGGCTTGAGAATTTAGACCCGCGGCAGTCTTACGTCTTCATCGCCAACCATCGCTCCTTCCTCGACACGGCGATGCTCTTCTTCCACCTGCGGCGTCGCATCGGCATCCTCGCCAAGAAGGAGCTGCTGAAGGTACCCATCCTCGGCTACGGGATGGGCTTCGTCAACATCATGGCCATCGACCGCACGAACCGCGAGAGCGCGCTGCGCACGACGAAGGCCGCGACCGACCGCCTGCGCGCGGGCACGTCGTTCGGCGTCTTCGCCGAGGGCACGCGCGCACGCCCCGGCGAGTTGCTCCCGTTCAAGAAGGGCGGCTTCTACATGGCGGTCGAGGCGGGCGTGCCCGTCGTCCCCGTCGCCATCAAGTACACGGACGGGCTGATGGGCAAAGGCTCCGGCGTCGCGCGCCCCGGCACGGCCGAGATGGTCGTCCTCCCGCCCATCGAGACCGCCGGCCTCGACGGCGACGACGTGAAGCGCCTCACCGTACAGACGCGCGCGGCCATTGAAGAGGAACTGGCAAAGCCTTAAGTATTCGAGATTTCAAATTTGAAATCTCAAACCTATCAAAAGAGGAGGGCGACGCGAGTTCCATTTACTCGCGTCGCCCTCCTCTTTTGATACTTTGACAGCCTTACGGTTTCGGCTTCGGCGCCGGGGGCGTGGGCTGCGGCGTGGGCTTGTCGGGGGCTTCCGGTTTGTCCTTTGGCTCGTCGTCCTGCTCGATGACCCGAACCTTGCCGCTCAGGCGCTCGAAGTCTGTGAACCTGATGCGCATGCGGAGGTGGACGGTCTGGCCCGACTTGAAGTTCAGCTCATCGTCGGCGTAAGAGTAGGTTGGGAACCAGTACTTACCGTCGATCTGTTCACGGTAGGTCTCGAACGTGGGGAAGCGCTGTTCAAACTCGGGCACGCCCTTGCCGCGCGACTTGACGATCTGGAAGTCCTGATCGTCCACCCAGATGCGCCCCTGGAAGAAACGCTGGGGCGGCTTCGACTTCTTGAGCGCGGCCAGCCGGCGCGCGTCGGACAGAACCTTCGGCGTCACGTCGAAGACGTGCGTGTCCAACTCGTCGAGCTTCTCCTTGCCGACGTAGGCGAAGTTGTACTCGTCCATCTTCGAATACTCCAGCGCGAAGGACTGGACGCCGCCGAGGTCTTCGAGGTCTTCGGCCGTGATCTGAATCTCAGACATCGTCGGGACAGGGAACTTGAGAATCTTCTCAAAGCGGTTGCCGCTGTCGTCGAAGACGAAGCGCGAGACGCGGAGGTACTCGCCCGAAATCTGCCCGCCGAAAGCGATGGTCTGGATGATGGCCTCGCGGCGGAAGCCGTACTCGTTGAGCGCCTTGCGGAACTCGGCCTCCTTCTGCGTAAAGGCGCGGATGATGCGCTCCACGTCCTCGGGCGAGCCCGAGCGGTTGATGGCCGCCGGGCCGGCGGGGACTGGCGTGGCGGTCTGCTTCTGCGCGGCGGCCGAGCCGGCGCAGAGCAGGGCGGCGAGGACGGGGAAAAGAACTCTTCTCATAAACTCTCTTCTGAACTTCAGGGGTTAGACGTGCGAGGCATTCGAGTCAGGGAAAAACGCCCGCCGAGCAACCCTTTCGATGCGGGGCCGAAGTCCAAAGTTGCAGGTTACAGTCCAAAGTTGAAGGGAGTATCCCTTCAACTTTGGACTGACAAGAGAGCGAATCAGCCGACGAACTCGGCTTCAACGCGGTGCGGGATGATGCCGCGCTCGAACCCTTCATCAAGCAGACGCTGGACAGCGCGCCGGCCGCGCTCGGTGTAGTCGAGCGTGAGCTGGTTGACCCACATCCCGACGAAGCGGTCGGCCAACTCCGGGTCCATGTCGCGCGCGAACTGCATGGCGTAGGCGAGCGCGTCGCGGCGGTTGTCGAGCGAGAACTGAATCGACCGGCGCAGGTAGTCCGAGACGCGCCGGACGGTCTCCGGCCCCAGGTCGCGGCGGATGACGTTGCCGCCCATCGGGAGCGGCAGCCCCTCCTTCTCCTTCCACCACTCGCCGAGGTCTACGACCTTCTGGAGCCCGAGCCGCTGGTAGAAGAGCTGCCCCTCGTGGATGAGGAGGCCGGCGTCGGCCTCGCCCTTCTGCACGGCGTCGATGATCTGGTCGAAGGGGACGACCACGTACTCGAACTCGGGTTCGAGTATGCGCAGCGCGAGGAAGGCGCTCGTCATCGTGCCGGGCACGGCGACTTTCAAGTTCTTGATGTCGTCGATCTGATACGGCTCGCGCGCGACGACGATGGGGCCGTAGCCCTCGCCGATGGAGGCGCCGTGCGGGAGCAGGACGTACTTGTCGGAGATGTACGCGTAGGCGTGGAAGCTGACGGCCGTCACGTCGTAGACGCCGCGCGTCGCCTTCTCGTTCAACGTCTGGATGTCTTCGAGCGTGTGCTCGAACCTGATGTCGCCCGTGTCGATCTTGTTCGTTGCCAGCCCGTAGAACATGAACGCGTCGTCTGAGTCCGGCGAGTGCGCGACGGTGATGGTGCGTGTCTCTGTTGCTGTCGTCATATGTCCCTATGGATTAGTCCTGAATTACTCGAACTGCGCGATTCAGACGGCGGCCGGCTCCTCCACGCGGTTGTAGAGAGTGTCGCGCTCGACGGCTTCGAGGCCGGCGTCTTCGATGAGGGCGACGATCTCCTGCTTCGACATCTTGACCTCGCCGTTCGACTCGACCGAGTAGCTCTCGGAGAGTTCGCCGCCCTCGGTGATGGTGCCGTCGAGGTCGTTGGCGCCGTAGTGGAGTGCGACCTGCCCGAGCCGCTTCCCTAACATCACCCAGTAGGACTTGATGTGCGGGAAGTTGTCGAGCATGAGGCGCGAGACGGCCATCGTCTTCAGGGAATCGACGCCCGTCGGCCCCGGCAGGTGCGCGAGCTGCGAGCCGGGCGGGTAGAAGGCAAGCGGGATGAAGCACTGGAAGCCGCCCGACTGGTCCTGCTGTTCGCGGAGCCGCACGAGGTGATCGACACGGTCTTCGATTGATTCGATGTGGCCGTAGAGCATCGTCGCGTTCGTCTTCAAACCCGCTGCGTGTACCTTGCCCGAGAGGTCGAGCCAGCGCTGCGCGTCCGTCTTGTGCGCGCAGATCATCGAGCGCGTCGGCTCGCGGAAAATCTCCGCCCCGCCGCCGGGGCACGAGTCCATCCCGGCCTCTCTGAGTTTCGAGATGACCTCCTCGTCGCTCATCTTGTAGAAGCGCGCGAAGTGGTCAAGCTCGACCATCGTCCAAGCCTTTAGATGAAGCTGCGGGTACTGGCGTTTCAGCGACGAGAGCAGGTCGGTGAAGTACGAAAACGGCAGCTTGGTGTTCAGGCCGCCGACGATGTGCAGCTCGGTCGCGCCCTCTTTGACCGCCTCGCCCGCGATGCGCAGAGAGTCTTCGATGTTGTGCGTGTAGGCGTCGGGCTGCCGCGGCGTGCGGAAGAAGCCGCAGAACTTACAGTCGGCGTAGCAGATGTTGGTCGGGTTGAAGTGTCGGTTGACGTTGTAGTACGTCACGCGCCCGTGCAGACGCCGCCTGACGGTGTCGGCCAGACGGCCGAGCGCCGGCACGTCTTCGGTCGCGAATAGAGCGAGCCCTTCTTCAAAACTGAGCCGCCCGCCGGCCTCCACCTTCAACGCGAGTTCGTTAAGTCTGGGGTCGTGTGAAAATTCCATAATCAGATGTTCAAATTCAAAGTCGAACGTTAGAAACAGAGCCTTACTCCCACAACGCCCGCACGTCGAGCGTGAAGCCGCGCAGCAGCGGCTCGCCCGAGATCGCCTCCGGGTCTTCGAGAACTTCGACCTCCGCGCCGGGGCGGTAGACGTAGACCTTCCGAGTCGAAGGATCTAACAGCCACCCGAGCTGCGCGCCGTTTTCGACGTACTCTTCCAACTTCTTCTGTAACCTCTTGAGAGAGTCAGACGGCGACCGCAGTTCGACGACGAAGTCGGGGCAGATGGGCGAGAACTTCTCCTGCTCCTTCTCGCTCAGCGCCTCCCATCGCTCTTTCTTAATCCACGACAGGTCGGGCGACCGCTTCGCGCCGTTCGGCAGGGAGAACATCGACGACGAATCGAAAGTCTCCCCCGTCCCGTCCTTTTCCGCCCAGAGGCCGAACCTGACTGCGAGCTTAGAGTTGCGTCTCCCCGTCTTCCCTCCGGTTGGCGGCACGATGATGAGGTCTCCTTCGCTGCTTAGTTCCAGGTTGAGGTCTTCGTGGCGCATGCAGAAGTCGTAGAACTCGTCCGCGTCCATCTTCCACCCGAGATGGAGGACGAGCGCTTCGTCCCTCTCTTCGGTCGGCGGTGTGAGTGTGGCGGTCATAAGTCGGAGCCTTTCATCCCGGGAAGCGCGCTTCTTAAATTCAGCCCCTCAGCAGCGCGGCGCCGCCGAACGTGGCGAGCAGG
>CAWATU010000006.1:0-432198 GCA_963785125.1 uncultured Acidobacteriota bacterium
TTCCTCGACCGCGCGTTTTGCTCTTAGCCTTTACGTACCCCTTCGTCTGGTTCGTCGCGCACGACGAGGAGGCGCTGCGGCGCGTGCCCGAGGGGCTTCACGCGTGGCTCGGGACGTTGGAGCGGCGCTGCTCGCGCTGACCGTCGCGGCGACCATCGTGTGGGCGGGAAGACAGGTGCAGCGTCTCTTCTTAAACCTGCCGCTCGACGTGCCGAAGTATCTTTTACTCGTGGCGGCGATACCGATGCACTGGGTCGTGCTGCTGACGCCGATGCCGCACAAGCCCATCGCCATCGTGGCGATGCTGACCATCTATCATAACTTCCAGTACCACCGGCTCGTCTGGTTTCACAACCGCAAGTACGCGCGCGACGAAGGGTGCCGCGAGCGTCACGGCGCGGCCGAGTTCAGCAGCCGCAGGCTCCTGCACTACGTCGCGCTCGGCGTCCTCTTCGGCGTCTGGTATCAGGTGCCGCGCCAGTACGTCAACCACACCGCCGACAACGGCGCCTTCCTGACACAACTGCTCTCGGGATTCCTCTGGGCTACGCGCTGTTGCACTACTACCTCGACTCCAAAATCTGGCGCGTGCGCCGCGACCCCTCGGTCGGCAAGGCGCTCAGGATGGAGTGAGTCCGAACCGACCTTGACATAAAATGAGAAGGCCGCGGGGACGAATCCCACGCGGCCTTCCCTTCCCCCTTGTTCTTCTCGTTGGCCGACTACTTCCGGTTCTCTTTGTTCGTGTCGGCCACGGCCTTGAGCGCCTGGAAGGTCGGCGGCCAGAGGCCGACGAAGATCGCCGCCGACTTCTTGCCCGCGAAGAAGAGCGCGAGCGAGCCGCCGATGGAGGCCAGCGTCAGGATGTGGAACAGGCTCACGCCCGCCGCGCCCTTCGTGGACTCGTCCATCGTGCGGAGCGTCGATTCGACCACGTCCTTGCCCGCCGTCATGCTTTGATTGCCGGTAAAAGAGGAGTATCCTGCGCCATCTTCGATGCTGCTGTTGACATTTACATTCCCCTCTGTTCGTTCGTTGTAAGTTGGTCAGTCGAGTTCCCCGCCCGAGTCCGCGCGCCCTTTAAGAAAAGCCACGCCGAAGAGTATGACGAGCGAGAGCCCAGCAATGAACAGGCCGCGCCTGCCCTTCGTCCCGTTTCGGTTCGCAGCGTCTGACATACCTGAGTCTATTGCTACTACTGTGCCGCGTCCTCGCACCACTCGCGCGTGACGCGGTGACGGTACTCGAAGAGGCGGCGCAGGCGCGGCTCGACTAAGAGCGGCGCGGCCAGACGGCCGAGCACGCCTAGCGGCGTCTCGTATTCGACTTCGTCACGCAGCAGCGCACCCTTTTCGTGCGGCTCGATGAAGTGACGATGCCGCCAGCTCTTGAAAGGCCCCTCGACCTGTACGTCCTCGAACATACGCGGCGGGTCGTAGGCCGTGTGCCGCGCCAGCCAGCGCACCGTGAGCAGGCCGAGCATACGCGTCTCAATCAAAGCCGTGGAGCCGACGCGCAGGTCGGCGGCCGCGCTGACCACGCGCGTCGGCTCCCAGGGCGGCGTCAGGCGCTTAAGCGCGTCCGGCCTCTCGTGAAAGCCGAAGACACGCTCGGGGGATGCGCCGATGACGCTCTGCTTCGAAAAGAACATGGCTCAAAAATGCGGGGCCGCCTGACCCGAAGGGCCGTCCGACCCGCTTTGCGTAACGGCCTTCGGAGCCGTCGGAGAGGCGGCCCCGCCTCCAAATATGAGCGACTTAAGAACGTTTACATAGTACATGAAACGCTCAATTCGCGCATCACAAATTGTTTGCAAAGTGTGTCCATTTTAGTTGTCGTCAAATTCCCGGGTTTCTACGCTTGGACGGGTCGCAGAAACGACGTATCCTGTAAACGCTTGAATCGCTCATGAACTATTCTCCGACCAAATTTCTGACCACACGCCAGCTCTCGCGCGTCTGGTTCGTCAGCGAGGCGACGATCAAACGCTGGGCGGACGCGGGGCAGCTCAAGTCGAGCCGCACCGTCGGCGGGCACCGCCGCTTCCCGCTCGCGGAGGTGATGCGCTTTCAGACCGAGCGGGGCCTGGGCGCCGCGACCGGCGTCGCGACGGTGGCGACTGCGGACGCGCCTTCCGTCGCGTTCGACGCCGAAGAGGCAGCCGGGCACTTCTTCGAGGCCGTCAAGGGCGGACGCGCGGGCGAGGCCACGGCGCTCCTGCTCGAAGCGCACATGCTCGGCGCCGAGTTGGACTTGATCTTCGACACGGTCGTCGCCCCTTCCATGCACCGCGTCGGCGACCTCTGGTACGGCGAAGAGATGTCCGTCGCGGACGAGCACCTGGCGACGAGCACGGCGACGCGCGCCGTCGAGTCTCTGGCGGCCTCGACGCGGCGCGCGGGCGCGAAGGCGGGCGCGGCCGTCTGCTGCGCCGCCGAAGAGGAGATGCACACGCTGCCCGTGCTCTGCGCACAGGCGGTGTTGGAGGGCGCGGGCTGGGACGTGAGGAATCTGGGCGGGCACACGCCCTTCTTCGCGCTGGCCGAGTATGTTGAGAAGCAGCGACCCTCGCTCGTCTGCGTCACGGCGACCTTGCAGCGCGAGCTTGAACACAACGCGCGCGACTATGCACAGCTCTCGGCGGCGGCGCGCTCGTGCGGCGCGCGCGTCGTGCTCGGCGGCGAGGGCTTCCGCGACGCGGCCGTCCGCGCGCGCTTCACCGCAGACCTCCACGCAGAGAGCTTCCAGGACCTCTCCGAGTTCGTCCGCAGACTTGATTGAGTGAGGCCGAGGGGATGAGTAGAGAGCAGATTTCTTCAACCACAACGCTGGCCGCGGCGCACGGCGGCCTCGCCGGTATCGTCGCGCGGCTCTCGCGCATGGGCGGCCCGCCCGCGTTCGACGAGTTGAGCGCGCTGCTCGGCGGCGTCGAGATCACCGACGAAGAGCTGCGCCCCTACGTCTCGTTCAAGGAGAGCACGTACGCACGCCACCGCGTTCACCTGGGCGAGCACGCCGAGCTGCTCGTGCTCTGCTGGCGACCGGGGCAGCGCACGCCCATCCACGACCACGCCGGCTCTTACGGCGCGGTACGCGTGCTGCGCGGCGTGATGTGGGAGACGATCTTCGAGATGGATGGCGACGAAGGTCTCGCCTACAGTTCGTCGCGCGAGTGGATGCCCGGCTACGTCACGGGCGCCGACGTGCCCGACATACACCAGCTCGGCAACCCGGACGTGAGCGGGCAGGACCTCGTCACTCTGCACCTCTACGCGCCCCCGCTCGCCAGCCTCAACGTCTACAAGGTCGGTCGCCGCGAATCGACCAGCACCCTCTGGATGAGTTCGTGGAACCCGACCATCTGAGCGGCGGCGCCGGCCACGGGTCGAGCATGGCCGGCGCCTATTTCTTCACTTCTTCCCTCCGCGTCCACTCCGCCATCCAGGACTGATTCTCCGCCGACAGCACCGCCTCGCAGTCGAGAAGGAAGCGGTCGCGCTCGGCGTCGTCGGCCTCTTTGCCAAAGGTCTGCCACCCGACGCGCAGCGCGTCGAGGTTGCGCGCGGCGGCCGTGTAGCTGCCGATCAGATACTGTAGGCGGTTGGCGTAGAGATAGGAGGCCAGCGAGGCGGTGGCGGTGGTGATGACGACGAGCCAGACCCCTGCCCCTCCGCCGCCCAGTGCGCCGAGGGCGAAGGCCACCACGCCGAGCACGACGGTCAGGCCCCTGACGCGCCCGACGACGACGCCGTGCTCGCCCGCCCTGCGGCGGTAGTACTTTATCTGGTCGTCGAGCCGCAACGCGACGTACTCGTCCGCAGAGAGCGGGCAGGGCGGCATCCCCTTCAGCCTCAACTCCTCCGCGACCGCCTCTTCCTGTAGGTCGCCGACGCCCGCGATAATTCCGCGGCCCCGTTCGAGCAGGGAGCGCGTGAGCGGCCCGCCGTACGGAGGGGCGCCCGTGACCAGCAGGTAGCCTTCGCGCTTAAAGGCTTCGGCCGCGGCGCGCGCGCGCAGCCAGCGCCCCTCACGCTCGGGGCCGAGCAGCTCCCTCGTGAGGAAGGCGGCCACCCCCAACAGGACGCCGCCCGCGGCGCCGAACGCCGAGCGCGGCACGCCCCACGTCGGCCAGCCCTCCGGCCACGGGAGCGCGCGCGGGTCGCTGCACGCGCCGAGGACGGCCGCCGCCATCCCGAGCAACAGCACGCGGAGCCGCCACGCGGACAGACTCTTCTGGTGCTTCCGGGCCGTCTCGGACCAGATGCGGTACTGACCCCAGAAGTATTCGAGGGCGGTGCGCCTCGTCTCCACCTGCTGCGGTTCGCGCGGCGTGGTCATTGCGGACTGCTTCCTCCGGCACGCGCCGTGCTGAGAGAGCTTTAAGGGGCGGGCTTGGAAACTTGCGGGGCGCGGGCGCGCGGCATTTTAAATCAGGACGACGGGCGCGGGCAGGAAAACTTTCGAGAGGGCGCGGGCCGCGGCCGGGGCGGCTCAGTCCTCGTCGTGCTCTTCGCCGTTGTAGTGGAGGCGCGCGGGCTCTTCGTCGATGACGGTTTCGAGATGGACGGGGCGGCCCCAGAGGGTGTGGACATGTTCGAGGACGCGGCGGGCGTAGTTGGTATCAAGCTCCGCGCCCTCGTACTGGTGCTTAAGATATAACTCGCGGTTGTTGTTGTAGTCGCCGTCGGCGACGACGATGTAGGGGAAGCCGAAGTTGGTCATGTTCGCGACGAGCTGATCGCGCACGCGCTCCCAACGCTTCTCCGTCACCGTCCACTCCTCTTCGTCCACCAGTTCATAGACGAACAGATCCAACTCTTCGCACAGCTCCTCGGTCAGATAGTTGCGCAGGAACGAGACATCGTTCTCGACCTCGCGCACCTCGAAGAGCTTCGCGCGCCCGCCGCCCGGCTCGCGCCCGAACCGCGCGCGTTCATCCTCAGACGGACTGTCCCAACGCCGCTCGATGTCCTCCAAAATTTTATAGCCGAGGTAATAAGGGTTGAGCTGCCCCTTGTGCGGCGACACGACCCCCGAGTGCAGCTCCGCAAACTCCAACAGCTCCACGTCCGGCAAGTCCAACTCCCGCATGATGCGCGAGTGCCAGAACGAAGCCCAACCCTCGTTTAAAGTCTTCGTCTGCATCTGGGGGACGAAGTATTCCATCTCCTCGTGCATCATGGCGATGACATCGCGCTGCCAGTCTTTGAGGGAGGGCGAGTTGCGCATGATGTAGTAGAGGAGGTCTTTCTCGGGGAGGCGGTCGCGGCGGGGGCGGTCGTCGGCGTCGGCGGCCTCTTCGGGCTCGGGCGCGCGGATGCCGAGGTTCCAGAGGTCGTCGTAGCGACCGGGCTGTTTGGGCTGCTTCTTCGGCGCGCCGGGTTTGGGCGGGGCCTCCTCGCGGCGGATGAAGAAGTTGGGGTCGATGTGCTCTTCGACGGAGAGGACGGCGTCGAGGAGGCGCTCGACGGTCTTGCGGCCGTACTTGAACTCGTACTCGCCCATGCGCCCCGAGTGCGCCGAGACGGTCTCGACCATGCGGCGGTTGGTCTTCGAGAAGTAGGCGTTGTGCTTGAAGAAGTCCACATGGCCGAGGACGTGCGCCATGACGAGCTTGTTCTGGACGGGACTGTTCGTCTCCATCAGAAAGCCGTAGGAGGGGTTGGTGTTGATGACGACCTCGTAAATCTTCGAGAGCCCGAAGTCGTACATCGTCTTCATGCGGTGGTACGCCTTGCCGAACGTCCAGTGCGAGTAGCGGCCGGGCAGGGCGTAGGAGCCGATCTCGTACATGACGGTGGCCGGCACCACCTCGAAGCGGACGGGGTAGGGGTCGAGCCCGAAGCCGCGCGCCACCTCCCAGATGCGTTCGAGCGCCTCCTCCAGACCCTTGATCTCGCGGTCTTCCATGCGCGTATTCTCCCCCGGCTGCGCCGCCGCCGCAAGCACAATGAGAAAAAGGGTGGCGGAGCCGAGTCCGCCACCCTTCGGTTTGTTAAAGACACTCTCGTCAGAAGGCGAACCGCACGCCGAACTCGCCCGCGAAGCTGTGCGGGAGAACGTTGCCGCTCGGGGTGATGAACGCGTTCGGCGTCCCGAAGGTCGAGAGGCGCACGTCGGTGACGAAGTTGTTGCCGAAGTTCGCGCGGTTGGTCAGGTCGAACATCTGGAAGAAGGTCGTCAGGTTGAGACTCTCCTTAAACCTGAAATTCTTGCTGACGCGCAGGTCTACGTTGAAGAAGGGCTGGCCGCGCACGTTGTTGAAGGGGGCCTGCGTGCAGCGGCCCGCCCGCAGGCAGTTGCGGTACAGGACGCGGTTGGCGTTTGAGGCGGCCGGGTCGCCGAACGCGCGGAGCGTGGCCGTCAGGTCTTCGGGGCTGTCGTTGAAGACGACGACGTGCGAGGTGCCGCGCCCCCCGCCGATGCCGAGCACGTCCGCGGCGGCGCCGTAACCGGCCGTGTAGGGCCGCGCCGTCTCGGCCTGCACGATGGGCGCGAGCTGGAACCCGCCGGGCAGGTTGACGACGCCGCTCAGCGAGAAGCGGTGGCGCGAGTCGCTCGGGGTCGGACCCAGCTCATACGGCGCGAAGTAGTTGAATGGGTCCCACGCGCGGTTGCGGAAGGCCGCCGAGGTGCCGTTGTAGGCCAGCGCCCGAGATAGCGTGTAGGTACCGTTCAGGCTCACGCTCCGGTGCAGCCGGCGGCGGTAGGAGACGTTCATGCCGTCGTAGCGCGAGCGCCCGACCGACGCCTCAAGGTCGATGCGCCCGAGCGCGGGCTGCCCCGCGGCGGTGAGCGCCGCCGTCAGCGGGCGCCCGGTGATCTCGGCCCCGTTGGTGGCGAGGAACATCGCGAGCGTCGGGTTGATGTTGACCGTCTTCGACTCGTGCAGGCCCAGCACATGCACGAAGTCCACCTCAAGCACCGAGTAGTTGTTGAACTGCCACGCGTAGCCCACGTTCCACTGCTGCGTGTAGGGGTTCTGGTAGTCGGGGTCCATGATGCGCCCCGTGTTGGCGGCGCCGAGCTGCGTCTGCGGCGCGGGGATGGTCGGCAGCGGGTCGATGCCGAACCGCCAGTTCGAGAGCAGGATGTTCGTCCCCGGCACCAGGTCGCCGGCGGCGATGCTGAAGACGCTGGCGAAGATGGTCGGGTTGGCCTGCTGGATCATGAAGAGCGGGATGTTGAGGAAGACCTGCCCGTAGTAGAGGCCGTAGCCTCCGCGCACGACGTGTCTGCCGTTGCCCGCCACATCCCACGCGAAGCCGACGCGCGGGCTGAAGTCGAGGTTGTCGTCCTGCGGCAGCGAGCGCGCGGCCGGGTGGTTGATGGCCTTGAGCGCGAGGTAGGTGCGGTTCCGATCCTGCGCGGTGCCGCCGATGAGGTTGAAGTCCTTGTCCCAGCGCAGGCCGAGGCTGAGCGACAGGTTGCGCCTGATCTTCCAGTCGTCCTGGAAGTAGGCGCCGAACATCTTCGCGCCGCCCGGCAGGTTGAAGTAGGGGTCGCCGGACGTGGCCGTCATGCCGCCGACGATGCCGCGTGTGGCGAAGCCCTGCGGCAGCGCGAGGATGGCGCTCGGCAGTTGCGTGAAGTCGATCTCAAGCGTCGGGTTGAACTCGAAGAACCCGCCGAGCTTCGGCTCCCACAGGTAGTCGAAGCCGGTCTTGAAGGTGTGGTTGCCGCGCGTGAACGAGAGGTCGTCCTTGAACTGGTACTTCTGCTGGTAGGACTCCTGCGGTACGTTGATGTTGGTGCCGAAGCTGATGAGCTGCGGGAAGGTGATGTTCGGCACCCGCAGGTCGGAGTCGATCAGGTTGTGCCAGTACTGGAAGCCGAGCGTCGCCGCGTTGACGACCGTGTTCGAGAGCGCCGAGTTGAGCGTCAGGTTGGCGAGCTGGAGGCGGTTCGTGGTGAAGTTGCCGCCGGTCAGGTCGGTGTTGTTGGTGGATTGGTCGTTCAGGCCGATGTTGTTCTGGTCGTTGTAGCTGACGAAGAGGCTGTGTCTCGTGTTGAAGGTGTGGTCGATGCGCGCGTTGACGCGCCAGTCTTTGTAGGGCGTCGGGATCACCTCCGAGGGCTTGGCGCCGAGGCCCGTCACGAGGCTCAGCTCGCGGAAGGCGGTGGCGGTGACCGGAATCGAAGTCGCCTCGTTCTGTCGTTCGAGGGCGAAGAAGAAGAAGGTGCGGTCATCGCCGTGCGTGACGGGGCCGCCCTCGCCGAAGTGCGGAAACTCCACGGGGCCGCCGATGGAGCCGCCCCAAATCTTGCGGTTGAACGGCGGCTTCGACGCCACCTTGTTCCCCGTCGTCGGGTCCACCTCGCGCGCGTTCAGCTTCTTGTCGCGCAGTTGGTAGAACATCGAGCCGTGGAAACGGCTCCCGCCCGACTTGGTCACGACGTTGACGGCCGCGCCCTCCGAACGCCCGTTGACGGCCGAGAAGCGCTGCGTGCTGATGACGAACTCCTGAATCGCTTCGAGCGGGAACTGCATGACGGGGCCGCCGACCGTGTTGTCCTTGTTGTCGATGCCGTTGACCGTCACGTTGACGTTGCGCCCCGAAGAGCCGTTGACGCCGAAGACGGCGATGCGCCGCTTGGTCGGGTCGTAGGAGTCCACGGGCTTGGCGCCGGGGGCGAGGTAGGCGAGGTTGCCGAGGTCGCGCCCGTTCAAGGGCAGGTCCTGCACGTCGCGCGGGGTGATGTTGAGACTGATGTCTGTCTTCTGCTGGTCGAGCAGCGGCGCCTCGCTCGTCACCGTCACCGTCTCGGCGCGCGAGCCCGGCGAGAGCGTGAAGTCGAGCGTCGTGGTCTTGCCCACGAGCAGCTCGACCTTGTTCGAGGTCACTTCCCCGAAGCCGCCGGCGCTGACCTTCAAGTCGTAGAGGCCGGCGGGCAGCAGGTCAATCCTGTAGGTGCCCTCGTCGCCCGTCGCCGCCGTGCGCGACAGGCTCGTCGAGACGTTGGTGACGGTGACGGTGGCGCCGGGGACGACCGCCTCCTTGATGTCCTTGACGGTGCCCTCGACCGAGGCGCTCGCCGTCACCTGCGCGGCCGACGGCGCGCACAGGCAGAGCAGCAGCAGGCACGCCGCGAGCGCGCCCGCGACGTGACGCCCCGACACGTACTTCGAAAAGGTTGGTCCTGAGATTCTCATGGTGTGCTCCTTCTCCGACCTGACAGGGGTTTAGATTCCTTGTGTAGAAGGCGATGAAGGGGAGAGCCCGCTGAGGCCCGGGCGCTCCTTGTATTGACCGCTTGTTCGAAGAATGCCGGGAAGAATGCTTTGACGGCGCGGCGGGGCTGCCGTGCCGCTCTAGCGAACCTGTCGCTGCTGGGCCGGCATTGTAAATGAATTTACGTGGATGTCATCCACTTTTTTGAACCGGCGGGGCTTGAGAGGTTTTGAGGCGTGGTTACGACGTGGGCTCAGGCTTCGACGCCGCGGCGGCCGAAGAACTGTTTGAGGGCGGGGTAGACATCCTCCTTGTCGTCGATGCGGACGCCGATGAAGCGCTCCTTCTGGCGGAGGCGGTCGTTGAAGATGGAGAGCAGCGCGCCGGAGCTTCGACGGTAGCCGCCGCCGCCCTCCTCGCCGATCTCGCCGTAGCCGAAGAGGTTGCACGTCTTAATCAGCTCGTCGGCTAATCTAACGGCCTCCTCGTTGTCCGAGTAGTAGTTGTCGCCGTCCGAGAAGTGGAACGGGTAGATGTTCCAGTCCGAGGGCCGGTAGCGTGAATTGATGATGTCGAGCGCGAGCTGATAGGCGCTTGAGACGACCGTCCCCCCCGACTCGCCCTGCGTGAAGAACTGCTCCTCCGAAACCTCCTTCGCCTCCGTGTGGTGCGAGACGAAGACGATCTCCACGTTGTCATACTTAGTCCGCAGGAACCGAACCATCCAGAAGAAGAAGGAGCGCGCGATGTACTTCTTGAACTCGCCCATCGAGCCCGACACGTCCATCAGCGCCAGCACCACGGCGTTCGACTCGTAGCGCTTGTCCTCCTCCCAGGTCTTGAAGCGGAGGTCTTCCTTGCGCACGCCGCCGAAGCGTGGCTCGTTCGACTCGCGTGCGTTGCGCTTGATGTTCTCAAGAATCATCCGGCGCTTGTCGAGGTTTGAGAAGACGCCGGTGCGGCGAATCTCGTTGAAGCGCGTCGTCTGCGACTGCACGGCCTTCTTCGCCTTGTCTTCGAGGAAGGGGAGTTGGAGGTCTTCGAAGATGAGCGCGGCCAGCTCGTCGATGTCGACCTCGGCCTCGTAGTAGTCGGCCCCCGCGTCCTGACCCGCGGGCCCCGCGCCGCGCCCCGGCCCCTGCCCCTGCTGCCCCTCGCGCGCGATGATGTCGCCGACGCGCGTCTTGCCGTCGCCCGTGCCGACGTGCTTCTTCTTGCGATGATCGAAGCGGAACTTGTACTCGTCGAGCGAGCGGATGGGGACTTTGACGGTGCGCTTGCCGTCCGAGAGGATGATGGCCTCGTTCGAGACGATGGAGCCGAGGTTCTTGCGCACGGCCTCCTTCACGCGCTCCTTGTGTCGCTCCTGGTCGATGATGCCCTTGCGCTGCAAAGACCAGTCGTTGCGCTGAATCGTCCCCGAGATTTGCGAGTCGTTCGTCATCACTCTCACACCGCGAACTTTGTTAAGCAGAACGCCCGCGCCTCCGTCGAGAAGCGCGGGCGACTCGTAATGCCGCTCTCTTCGGTCGCCCGCGTTAGCGCGAGAGGAGCGTGCCGACGTAGGTCAGCAGCTCGTTGGCGCAGACGGGGCAGTAGCCGCCGTCGCGCACGAGGCGGTCGACGACCTCGTTGATGCGGCGGAGCTGGTCGGGGTCGGGCGTCTTGGCCGAGGTCGTGATCTTCACCACGTCCTTAAGGTCGGCGAAGATTTTCTTTTCAATCGCCTCCTTCAGACGCTCGTGCGAGGTGTACTCGAACTGTCTCCCTTTCCGCGCGTAGGAGGAGATGCGGATGAGTATCTCCTGGCGGAAGGTGTTCTTGGCGTTCTCACTGACCCCGATCTGCTCCTCGATGGAGCGCATCAGCTGCTCGTCGGCCTCCATCTCCTCTTCCGTGATGGGGTCCTTGATTCTCTCCTTGTTGCAGTACGCCTCGACGTTGTCGAGATAGTTGTTGCAGATGGTGCGCGCCATCTCCTCGAACGAATAGACGAAGGCGCGCTGCACCTCGATCTTGGCCAGCTCGTCATACTCCTTGCGCGCCGCGGAGATTAAGTTCAGATACCGCTCGCGCTGCTCGGGATTGATGCCGGTGTGCTGCTCGAAGCCGTCCTTGATGGCGCGCAAAGCGTCTATCGGGTTGATGCAGGTGATGCCGTCGCGCACGAGCGCGCCCGAGAGGCGGTTGATGATGTAACGCGGGCTGATGCCGTCCATGCCCTCGCGGATGGCCTCCTCTTTCAGCTCGCGCACGTCCTTCGACTTGTACCCTTCCACGTCCTCGCCGTCGTAGAGCTTCATCTTCTTGACGACATCGACGTTGGCGCGCTTCGGCTCTTCGAGCCGCGTCATGACGGCGAACATCGCGGCGACGCGCAGAGTGTTCGGCGCGATGTGGACGTTGCGCAGAATCTCGGACTGGTTGAGAAGCTTGTAGTAGATTCGCTCCTCCTGCGAGACGCGGAGGTTGTAAGGGACTTTGACGAGGATGATGCGGTCTTGCAGCGCCTCCGACTTCTTGTTGCCCGCAAACGAGACGTACTCGTTCTCGTTCGTGTGCGAGAGGATGACCTCGTCGGCGTAGAGCATGGCGAAGCGGCCGGTCTTGATGTTCTGCTCCTGCGAGAGCGTCAGCAGAGAGTAGAGGAACTTCTCGTCCACCTTCAGCATCTCGATGAACTCCATCACGCCGCGATTCGCGATGTTCAGCTCGCCGTCGAAACGGTAGGCGCGCGGGTCGGACTCCACCCCGACCTCGCCGATGGTCGAGAGGTCAATGGAGCCGGTCAGCTCCGTGATGTCCTGCGACTTCGGGTCTGAAGGAGCGAAGGTGCCGATGCCGACGCGGTTCTTTTCGGAGAAGATGATGCGGTGGACACGCACGTCCTCGTGACGGCCGCCGTAGGTGTGCTCTAACGCATAGCGGCACTGCGGGCAGAGGTCGCCCTCGATGTAGATGCCGTAATGTTTCTCTATCTCGGGACGCAGTTCGGCCGGGATGAGGTGCAGAGGCTCCTCGTGCATCGGGCAGTCCTTGATAGCGTAGACGGCGCCGGCCTCGTCGCGCGTCCACTCCTCAAGCCCGCGCTTGAGCATGGTGACGATGGTCGATTTGCCGCCCCCCACGGGGCCCATCAGGAGCAGGATGCGCTTGCGGACTTCGAGGCGCTGCGCGGCCGACTTGAAGTATTCGACGATGCGCGCGATGGGCTCCTCGATGCCGAAGAGTTCGCTGGCGAAGAACTTGTAGCGCGCGATCTCGTCGCGCGTCCCTTCGTTCAGTTTCTCCACGCCGGCGGCGTGGACCATGTCGTTGATGCGCGCGTGGGAGAGTTCGGCGAGCCTCGGGTTCTGCGTGACCAGCTCGAAGTAGTCGCGGAAGCTCCCCTCCCACGCGAGTGCCGCATGTTCCTGGCGCAGCGCTTCGAGCCGCGCCGAAATATCGAACTTGCTGCCGCTGCCATCCTGCTCTTGCATAGCCTTCTGTAAACCTCACACTCGGCTTCGCGCGCTGGAATGACGGCGTGTGCTCACGCCCTCGAATGAAAAGTCAGGCGGCCCCGCTGCCGGGAGCCGCCTTGAGGAACGCCCTCGATGCGCGTGTGCGGGCGATACGCGCGAGACCACGGCCCGCCGCGCCTTCGAGTTCCGTTCAACTCCTCTACGAGCTGTTTTTCAAAGGGAGAAGACTCTCGGCTTCTGACTCTCAAGCCGGGTCACTTGCGACGCGTTGACGCAAGTATAGCACAGCGCCCTCCGGCCTCCGTCAACACTTATTTTTCGACCGCGAGCATCACGCGCGGCCGCAACGTGGAGGCCGCGGCGTCGTACACACCGACCGCGAGGAGCGCGCCCTGCTCGTCCAGCAGCGCGACGTGCGCGCCATCATCCCAGCCGCGCGCCGACCCCGCCGGAACGGCCGCGCCGTGCCGCGCCCGGCGCGCCTCTTCAGCCGTTAGATGCGCCGAAGGGAGGTGAGGGAGCGCCGCTTCGAGCGGGACTAAAAACTCTGCGTCCGCTTCGACGAGGCTCGGCAGTGCTTCGAGCGAGACAGCGCGTTCGAGCCCGAACACGCCCGCCCGCGTGCGGCGGAGCGCGGCGAGGTGCGCGCCGGTCTTCAGGTTCTCGCCGACCGACTCGGCCAGCGTGCGCACGTACGTTCCGGCCGAACAGACGACGCGTGCACGCACGTCGCACGTCCCGTCTTCGTTCGTTTCGAAGTGACTTCCCTGCTCGTCAACGGCAATCTCAAACTCGCTCACGCGGACGGGCACGGCCTTGCGCTCGACCTCTTCGCCGCGCCTCGCCAGCTCGTAGAGCTTCTTCCCCGCGATCTTCTTCGCAGAGTACATCGGCGGCACCTGCCCGAACTCACCGCGCAACGGCGCGAGTGCCGCCTCAAGCTCTTCGAGCTTGAGAGTCGTGCAGTCAGAACTCCCCCCGCCCGCGCGGCGTTCGCCCGTCAGGTCGCCGGTGTCCGTCGCGAAGCCCAGCCGAATCGTCGCTTCGTACTCCTTCTCCGCGCCCGCGAGAAACTGCGCGAGCCGCGTCGCGCGCCCCACCAGCAGCACGAGCACGCCCGTCGCGAAAGGGTCGAGCGTGCCCGTGTGCCCGACGCGCTTCTCCCTTAAAACGCGGCGCGCGCGCGCCACCACATCGTGCGAAGTCCACCCCTCGGGCTTGTCGATGATGAGTATGCCGTCCATGTGCGTTTAATCTTAAAGCAATCGTTTGCCGACCTGAAGACGGGCGGGTAGAGTATTCGTCGAGATGCAGAAGAGCCGTAAGGAAAAACCGAGGTACAAGCCGCGGCCGTCGAAGACGGAGCGGCAGATTAACGCCGACCTTGAAGAGGAGAAGAGGAAAGCCAAGCCCGCGCGCCCCATCGACGCCGAGAAAGCGCGCGAGCGTACGGTGCAAAGGGCCGTCAAACTCCTCGCCGCCAAGCCGCGCTCGGTCGAAGAGCTGCGCGAGCGCCTGCTCGAAAAACAGTGGACTGACGAGACGGCCGTTGACTACGCGCTCACGAAACTGAAGGAGTACGGCTACCTCGACGACGACCGCTTCGCCTTCGGCTTCGCCTCCTACCGCGTGCGGCAGAAGCCCGTCGGCCGCCAGCGCCTCGCGCGCGACCTCCAGACGAAGAAGGTCTCGAAGGAGACGGCCGACGCCGCCCTCGAACTCGTCTACCAGGAGACGCCCGAGGAGGAGCTTATCGCCCGCGCCATCGAAAAGCGCATACGCCTCCGCGGTCGCCCCACCACGCGGCAGGAGACCAAGAGCCTCTACGACCACCTCCAACGACTCGGCTTCTCCTACGACCTTATCATCCGCAAAGTCCGCGAAGCCTCCGACGCTGCGGTCGAAGATGAAGCAACGGCCGACGAAGACGACGCTTAAAACCTTCGTCCCGCCTGTTTCGCCCGCCTCAGCGCCCCATGCTAAACTTTCTGACAAGGAGATTACGTCAAGTATTCACGCCGTCGCGGGTCAGACTCTACTGACTACTGACTACTGTCTACTGACTACTTTTTTATGATTACCGGAAACGAGTTACGCGAAAAGTTTCTCAGCTACTTCGAGCGATACGGTCACCGGCGCGTGGCGTCGAGCCCGCTTCTGCCCGCCAACGACCCGACGCTTCTGTTCGCCAACGCGGGCATGAACCAGTTCAAGGACGTGTTCCTCGGCACCGAGCCGCGCGACTACAATCGCGCCGTCACTTCGCAGAAGTGCCTGCGCGCGGGCGGCAAACACAACGACCTCGACGAAGTCGGCAAGACCGCGCGCCACCAGACCTTCTTCGAGATGCTCGGCAACTTCTCCTTCGGCGACTACTTCAAGGAGGACGCGATCCGCTTCGCCTGGGAGCTGCTCGTCGAGGAGTACGGGCTCGACCCGCGCCGCCTCTGGTTCTCCATCTTCGAGGGCGACGCGGAAGTGCCGGCCGACGAGGAGGCCGCGGCCCTCTGGGAGAAGGTAGGCGCCCCGCGCGAGCGCATCCTGCGCTTCGGCCGCAAGGACAACTTCTGGCAGATGGGCGACACGGGCCCCTGCGGCCCTTGCAGCGAAATTCATTACTACATGGGCGACGACCCCGAAGACCCGTCGAAGAACCGCGCCGAGTTCGTCAACGGCCCCGGCGACACGACGATGGAGATTTGGAACCTCGTCTTCATGCAGTTCAACCGCGAGGGCGAAGGCCAGAAGTCTTCCGACGGCAAGTTCGAGTCGTATCGTCTGGAGCCTTTGCCCGCGCCCTCCGTGGACACGGGATTGGGGCTCGAACGCATCGCGGCCGTGATCCAGGGCGTGAAGACCAACTACGACACAGACCTCATCCGCCCCATCGTCGAGTTCACGGCGCAGCTCGCCGACCGGCACTACGAGGCGGAGACGCCCGAGGGCTTCGCCATGCGCGTCGTCGCCGACCACGCGCGCGCCGCGGCCTTCTCCATCGCCGACAACATCCTGCCGGGTAACGAGGGGCGCAACTACGTCTTAAGGAAGATCATGCGCCGCGCCATCTATCAAGGCCGCCACGCGCTCGGCTTCGACGGCCCGTTCTTCTACAAAGTCACAGACTTCGTGGTTGACCAGATGCGCGAGGCTTATCCCGAACTCGAAGCCGCGCGCGAGTTCATCGTCCGCATGGTCAAACTCGAAGAGGAGCGTTTCGGCTCGACGCTCACCGTCGGACTGCAAAAGCTCGAAGCACTTTTCGCCTCGACGCCCGAAGGCGAGATGCCCGACTACAAGGAGCTGGCGAAGCTCTACGACACCTTCGGCACGCCGCGCGACCTCGTCCGCGTCGGCCTCGAAGAGCGCGGCTTCACGGTGGACGAAGATACGTACAACGAAGAGTTCGACCGCGCTCTTAAAGAGATTCAGGGCACCGGCGCGAAGGGCCACGCCGCGGCCGCAGCTAAGGCCAACCCCGTCTATGCGCAAATCGCCGCGCGCGTCGGCGCGAGCGAATTCAGGGGCTACGACGAGACGCGCACCGATGGCGCGCGAGTTCTCGCGCTGCTGCGCGGTGAGGGCGAGGTCGAAGAGCTGAATGAGGACGAAGAGGGCGAAGTCGTCCTCGACCGCACGCCCTTCTACGCCGAGTCGGGCGGGCAGGTCGGCGACACCGGCGCGCTCTTCAACGGCGCGACTCACGCCGTCGTCAACGACACGCCGCCCGTCCCGGCGGGCGGGCTCATCGTTCACCGCGTCAAGGTAGAACGCGGCTCTTTAAAGGTCGGCGACGCTGTGACGGCTCAAGTTGATGCCGAGAAGCGCGACGCGACGCGGCGCAACCACACGGCGACGCACCTGATGCACGCGGCGCTGCGCGAAGTCCTCGGTACGCACGTCAAACAGGCCGGCTCGGTCGTCGCGCCCAACTACCTGCGCTTCGACTTCTCGCACTTTCAGCCGGTGACGCGCGACGAGCTGGCGGAGATTGAGCGCCTCGTCAATTACCACGTCCTGCGCAACGAGCCCGTGCGGACGGAACTCGTGCCGTTGGAGCAGGCGATGCAGTCCGGCGCGATGGCTCTCTTCGGCGAGAAGTACGCTGAGAAGGTTCGTGTCCTGACCGTGCCCGGCGCGGAGGGCGTCTTCTCCAAAGAGCTGTGCGGCGGCACGCACGTCCGCGCGACCGGCGACATCGGCCTCTTCAAGATCACGAGTGACGAGTCCATCGCCTCGGGCACGCGCCGCATACGCGCCGTCACGGGCCGCGACGCCTTCAACCGCTTTCAGGAGACAGAGGCGCTGGTTGACCAAATCTCCGGCGAGCTGCGCGCGACGCGCAACGACATCCCCGTGGCGGTCGCGCGGCTTCAGGACGAGCTGAAGAAGGCGCGGCGCGAGGCGGACGAGCTGCGCCTCAAGCTCGCGCTCGGCGCGGGCGCGCAGGCGCAGAATGGGCAGGAGGCGCGCGAGGTCGAAGGCGGAGTCTTCGTGCTCGCGCGCGAGGCGAGCGACCTCGACGCCTCGGCGCTCAGACAGCTCTCCGACACACTGCTCGCGCAGATCAAGACGGGCGTCGTCGTGCTCGGCCGGCGCGCCGACGGCAAGGCTTCGCTCATCGTGCGCACCTCGCCCGACCTCTCGAAGCGCGTCCCGGCGGGCCAGGTCATTAAAGAGCTGGCGCCCATCATCGGCGGACGCGGCGGCGGCAAGCCCGACATGGCCGAGGGCGGCGGCCCCGAGACGCAGAAGCTCAGCGAGGCTTTGGAGGCGAGCTACAAGGTCGTCGAACGCCTCCTCACCCAACAGGGCGCCCCTGCCTGAGTCAGTAGCCCGACCGTCTGGGAGGGCGGCGGCTAAACACAAAGGGAGGGTTGATGAAAGACACGAAGTCCTTCATCAACCCTCCTTCCCTTGTCTGGCGTACGCCCTCCCTCACGGTCGGGCTTGCGGCCTTTAACTCTGGGTGTGCGCGGCCACCCACTCCTTCTGCTTGTCTGTGAGCGCGACGTTCATCTTCTGGAGCGTCGCTGCGTTGAGCGTCCCCGTCACCTTGAGACCCTCGGCCTCCTGATACTTCTTCAGGCCGTCGCGCGTCGCCGTGTCGAGCTTGCCCGTGGCGTCGCCCGCGTAGAGGTTGCGCTGCTTGAGAATCTCCTGCGCCTGCTTGATCTGCTCTTTGGTCGCGCGGAAGACGGGGCCGCGCTTCTTAGTCGAGTTGGCGTTCGCCGTTGACGTGTTGCTGTTCTGCACGGCGGCGGCGGCGCCCGCGGAAAGGCAGAGCGCCGCCGCAAAGATCGCGGTCAGTAGTCTCTTCATCTGATTCTCCTGTTGGGTGAGGTGCGCTGGCGGTCGCACGCGTTGAATGCCGGAGAATTAACCCGCTTGGAAAGCGGCTTTCATCATACACGCACTGTCAAGACTCCGGCCCGCGGCCGGCCCGAAAACACTTCACACGCCCCCGCCACCCGCCGCAAGTTGACAAATACCTTGAGTTAAACGAGCGGTCTTTTTTGTTGAACAGTATCTTCCGCCTGTGTTATGCTGTCCGAGCGCTCGTCCGGCGCGTCAGAGACACGGCGAGCAGAGTCCCGCCCTCAGAAGAACTTCAAAATCGCCCCGCCGTCACACGGAACAAGCAAGGTCATGAGAAAACTACCCGCCGTCTGCGTCCTATTCCTCCTCTCCGCCTTGAGCGCCGCCGCGCAGCAGGCCGGCCCCGGCGCCTACCGCTACGACAACTTCGACGTGCCCGGCGCCGTGCGCGTCGAGGCGCCCGCCCAAATCCCCACGGCCGCGCGCCAGAACAACAAGCTGCTGAAGTTGACGGCGCGCACGTCGCCCGCGGCCATCGCTTCGGCACAGCCCACGGCCGCCCCGCGTCCTTCCGCCGCGCCCGCGCTCGCGATGGCCGCGGGCACGGCGCTCGAAGGCTTCTCGACGGGCGACGCCAGAGTGGACGGCTTCATCGTCGATTCGAGCAACCGTCACGGCGTGGACCCTCTGCTCATCTACTCGATCATGCACCGCGAGTCCTCCTTCAAAAAGTTCGCGCTCTCGAACAAGGGCGCGCGCGGACTGATGCAGTTGATGCCGGCGACGGCCGCGCGCCTCGGCGTGCGCGACATCTTCGACCCGCAGCAGAACATCGATGGCGGCGTCAAATACATGCGCTTCCTGCTCAACCTCTTCGACGGCGACGTGCGTCTGGCGCTCGCCGGCTACAACGCGGGCGAGGGCGCCGTGCTGAAGTACGGGCGGAGCGTCCCGCCCTACCGCGAGACGCAGGAGTACGTCCGCCGCATCTCGGAGCGCTACGCGGTGATGCGCGACCCCTCGACGGCACGACTGGCCCCGCGCGTCTCGCGCACGCAGATCGCCAAACTCAAGGCCGCCGAGCCGCCGCCGCTCGCATACGAAACGCACATCTTCACCGTCCGCACGCCCGACGGCAAACTCCGTCTCGTCAGCCAGTAACGACTCCAACAAATCGAGAGACAGCACAAGGGGGACGGACGAAAGGGCCGTCCCCCTTCGTTTGTGCGCCCGCGCTGTTTGGCCGCGGCGACGGTCGCGGTATGATTGCGACGACGACGAAGTTTCCGACACCACGACTTTCAACGAACGGCACCGAAAGATGTCAGAAGCCACGAACGACGAACCCACGGGGCGCGTGCTGCTCGTCGCCGACAAGGGCGCAGAGCTGGACTCGCTGCGCGAGAGGCTCGGCGCGGCCGGTTTCGCCGCGGACTCCTCGGACGTAGAATCCGCCCCGCTCCGCGCCGTCGAAGAGCCCGCGCCGGCTGCCGTCCTCCTGGTCTTCGGCGAGCGCGAGGCCGAGGGGCGGCTGGTCGCGCTCGCGCGCAGGCTGCGGGCGGAGCCTTCGCGCTTCGCGCTGCCCGTCCTCTTCCTCTTCCGCGCGGACGGTCGCGCGCTGCGCAGCGCTGCACGGCACCTCGGCGCGGACGACTACTTCGCACAGGACGCGACGGCCGAAGAGTTGCGCGCGCGGCTCTCTTCGCTCCTCTGGCGCGCGGAATCGGGCCGCCGCTCTGCGCCCGCAATCGCCGACCAGCGCTCCGAGATAGACAACTTTCTCTTCTTGCTCGACGCCGTCGGCGCGGAGGCGCGGGCGGGCGCGACTGGCTCGCTCGCGCTCGTCGAGGCCGGGGGCTCAGTCGAAGTGGCACAGGACGGCGGCGCGCACGGGCGGCGCGCAGCGCTCGCGGGCGCGCACGGCTTCCTGAAGCTCAACCTGCGTCGCGTTGACGCCGTTGCCTTCTACGGCCCTGCGACGCTGCTCGTCTACCTGCACGGCGCCGACGCGACGGCGGCGCGCGTGACGCTCTCGCGCCTGCGCGAAGAGTTCGCCGAATCTCAACGCGGCGGCGAACTCTTCGTCGGCATCTCCTCCTTCCCCGCGCACGGCTCGGAGGTCGAGCGGCTGGTCGAGCAGGCCGAGGTCGCGCTCGGCGACGCGCGCGGCGAGAACTCTGCGGCGCGTGTAGTCGTTTACGGCTTCGCGGAAGCGGGCGCCGCCGCCGTTGACGCGCGCGACGCCGAGCGACGCACGCAGAGGATGACAACTGCTGGGAACGAACTCGCGTCCGTCGCCGCGGGCGAGGCAGCCCGTCACGCGGCGGGCTGCCAGCGTGTGGGCGGAAAACTTCGACGCGTGATGCTGGTCGTCTCGGACGCGGAGCGGATGGCGCAGGTCAACCTGCTGATGCGCTCGGCCGCCTACGAGGTGCGCGCGGCCTTCGACGGCCAGCACGCGCTCAACCTCCTGCGCATTGACCGGCCGGACGCGCTCATCGTCGATTACGAGTTGCCCGGCATCGACGGTGTCGAGATGCTCAGGCGACTCGCCAAGCAGTCGCGCTCTGCGGAAGCGCCGCCCGCGCTGCTGCTCCTGCCTTCAAGCCGTGAGGGATTGCGCGCGGAGGCCCTCGCGGCCGGCGCGCGCGGTGTGATAGGAATGCCATACGACGCCGTCGAGCTGGTCGAACGCTTGCGCGAACTCTGCGAGAGGGAGTGAAGGAGTAGATGGAAAACTGCCAAGTTTGCAGCACGCGCCTGACCGATGGCGCTCGCTTCTGCGCTTCGTGCGGCGCGCCCTCCGGCTCCGAGGAGACGCGCTACGCCCCCGACTTCGCAAGCGAAGAGACGCGCGTCGCCGCGCCCACACGCCCTCGCCCCGCGCAGCCGATGCAAGTCCGCCCGCTCCCGACTTCGCCCCAACAGTTCGGCGCGGGCCCGCCGGCCGACGTGGAAGAGCGTACGGTCTTCACGGTCGGCCCGACGCTGCTCTTCGTCAAGATAGGCTACGTGCTGGCGGCGCTGGCGGCCGTCGCGCTCGTCGTGCTGCTCGCCTGGCAGCCCTGGCTGAGCGTGCCCGTCTTCGTCTCGATTCCGCTGGCGCTGGCGCTCCTGCTCATCCCGGCCTACAAGCACCTGATGCGCAACACCGTGCGCTACACTCTGACTGACGCGAAGATCGAGATCGACGAGGGATTCATCTCGCGCACGACGCGCAACATCCCTCTGCGCAACATACAGGACGTGTCGGTCACCACCACCATTCCTCAACGCCTGCTCCGCTTCGGCAACGTCATCGTCGATAACGCGAGCGACGCTACGGGGGCGACCGTGCTGCGCAACATCCCCGACCCGCGTCGCCACGCCGACCAGATTCTCCGCGAGCTGCGCCGCTGGCGCTAAAACGCCCCCCGGACTTATCATCCACGTAGCGGAACAAGCACAACGGCGCCGTCGTCTAACTCATCCAAACGCTTTACCGAGAGGGCGCCCGGGCTCCGTCCGGCCGTGTGCCACTTTGTCCGCCGGAAAGGTTTAGACGTGCGAGCATTGAAGTTGAAAAAGTTACTGTCCGCGCTAGTCCTGGTTGCGCTCTGCGCGGCCGGGGCTCTGGCCCAGGCTCAGCCGGAAGGTCAGGAGTCCGGGCTCGTCGAGCCGGGCGGCCTCCCCATCCTCGTCATGCACCTGCCCGATTGGGAGAAGAAGGTGGGCGAGGATTACACCTACGCCACCAATCCCGCCGCGCTGCAAAAGGCCGCCGGGAATCAGCCGGCGCTCGACGCCTTCGACTTCGACTCGGGCACGGAGGCCGTCACGGCGAAGTACGAGGCCGGGCGGCTCGTCATCGTCGAGTTCCCGACGCCGCAGCACTCGGTCGAAGCCGACACCGCTATCAAACAGCGCGTGGAGGAGTTAAAGGCTGCGGGCCAGCCCGTGCCCTCGCTCTACAGCCGCGTCGGCAACTACTCGGTCTTCGTCTTCGACGCGCCCGACTTTGCGGCGGCCGAGAAGCTGGCCTCGCAGGTGAAGTACGAGAAGGACGTGCGCTGGCTCGGCGACAACCCGCACGCGGGGGAGATCATGACGCGCGCCTATACCACGAAGATGGGCGGCGTCATCCTCACGACGCTCATCACGACGGGCATCGCGATTCTGCTCTGCCTCGGCATCGGCGGCGCCATCGGCGGCGTCATCTTCCTGCACCGGCGCTCGCAACAGGCCGCGCAGGAGGTCTACACCGACGCGGGCGGCATGGTGCGGCTCAACATCGAAGACCTGAACACCCCGCCCGCCACGTCGAACTTGCTCGGACGCGGGCAGGATTGAGGAGTTTTTGAAGCGAGAGCTGTTGCGACAACTTTCCCTTCTAAAGCAAGAAAGCGCCGTGAGTCGAAACTCACGGCGCTTTCTTGTTAATAGAGTAACCGGAGACAAATATGCGGGTTACTGATCTAATCTGCGAGGCTCCCCCAAACCTCTACAGAAACGGAATCAGTAACCCGCTAATTGATGGCCTTTCGACGACTATTGCTGACAACCACTCTGTTCCCCCAAAGAGTTGTCGCCCGCAAAAAGTGAGTAAAAACCTCCCCCAAAGTTTTTACTCACTAGCCGTCTCCGAGCCTGACCCGATAACTCTATTTACCCCTTACATTTTATCTGTTTTTACCTTGAGCAACGACCATGCCACCAAAAAAGCTCTCAATTCCCACGAACCCGCGGACAGTCGTTTTCCTCCGTAAAAAAGCTCAAAAATAATGATTTCCTGCCCTTTTAAGCAGTTTCGAGAAGGGAAAAAACGACCGCGAAAGTTGTACAAATTTAATACTCTGTAGATATCGTGCGGCCGGTTCCGCTACACAGCAATCTGTTTTTACAGTCTACAACCGTACATTTAGCCTCGTTCCAGTATAAAAGAGGCTCGAATTTGGCCAACTTTTTCACCACGATGATTCTGAACCGGGAAACTCGCGTAGGGCGCGAGAGCTTCATACGCGTCTTCATCCAGTACACCGAGCTGCCGCAGGGACTCGATGGCGATGGTCGAGCGGGCGCGCCGGTCTTCCCCGTCCTCGATCTTGAAGGCCAGACCCAAGCCTTTCGGCCAACGCTCACACGGCAGGACGCCCGCAGTGTAGACGCCCTCCGCGCCGATTTTCGAGACGAGAAGGCCCCGGCCGGCGCGCATGACCTCCGTGTCGAAACGCTCGTGTGTCCCACCGACCAGCTCCGGGCGCGCGTTCATGGCTCCCGCGAGGCGCGCGCAGGCTTGACGCGTCTCGGCGTCGAAGCCAACGGGCGGCGAGACGAGGCGGACGTACATGAGCGCCATCGAGCGGACGGGCAGGCCAAAGACGGGGACGCCGCAGCCGTCCGTGCCGAGCGCTATCTCGTCTGCGTCGATGCCCGAAAACTGCGAGACAGCGCGGAGGGCGGACTGTTGGACGGGGCCTTCGGGGTCGTCGTAAAGCTCGGGCGGGGCGCCGAGGTGTAGGGAGAGGGCGAGCATCCCCGTGTGCTTACCCGAGCAGTTGTTGCGCAGGACGCCCGGCATCTCGCCGCGCGCGCGCAGGCGCTCGGCCGTCGCGCGGTCGAAGGGCTCGTGGACGCCGCATTTAAGGAGACCTGCGTCGAGTCCGATCTTTTCGAGCAGGCGTGCGACCGTCTCGACGTGCAGGTCTTCGCCGCTATGCGAGCCGCAGGCGATTGCCAACTCCGCTTCAGTCAGGCCGAAATGTTCAGCGGCGCCGCTCGTCAGGAGCGGGACAGCCTGGAAGGGTTTTGCGGAGGAGCGCAGGTATGTGACGGTCTCGGGCTCGCCTAAAGATGCGACGAGGCGGCCGTCGCCGTCCACGGCTGCGACGTGGCCGCGGTGGCGCGACTCGACGATGTGTCCGCGCCAGACTTCGACGAGCGGCGCGGGCTTGGGCGCAGGCAGACTTTGATTTTCGGGCTTCAAATGGGTCGAATCTTAAACGCGGGCGGGTGCGACCTGCAACCGTCGGCCGCGTCCGAAAGGTTTTCCACCTGTGGAAAACTCTTGATGAAAAGCAAAGGGGCCGCCGTCAGACGTTCTGACGGCGGCCCCTTTTTTCTTTCGATACTCTTCAAATCGAAAGTTTTATCCGCTTGTTCTTATTTCCCCGCCCGTGGGGTGTTCGTCCTCGGGCGCGTGCGTGTCAGGACTGTGAGCCTGACTGGGCGCCGGCCGAAGCGCATGGCCTCGGAGGTCTGCGGCACCCAGATGTCGATCTTGCGACCGCGCACCGCACCGCCCGTGTCCGCGACGAGGTATTCGCCGCTGTAGGAGCCTGCTTCGAGCCTCACGCGCGTGCCGATGGGCAGAACCCTCCGGTCGGCGGCGATGATGCCGCGCCGGACGCCCGAGCCACTCGCGGTGCGCCCGCGGAGACTGTAGGCCGTCGCCGTAAAGGTGACGGCCGGGGATGCTGCCTCCGCTTCGGCTCCCGTCTCTGTTTTGTCAATCGCGGCCTTCGTTGCTTCGGTTACTGCCGGCGTGGCCGCCAACGCCTTCTCCGTCTCTACTGCCGCAGCACCGTCCTCAACGGCGTCCGTCGGCTGCGTAGTTGCGGCGCCAGGATTGTTGGTCTCCGTGACGGCGCCCTTCTGAAGCAGCTCCTGCGGGTTCTGCCCGAGGGTTTCTGCGACTGAAGTCTGAGCTAAAAAGAGCAAAGAACATGAGAGGAGAACGGCCGCGGCCGCGCTCCCCCCAATCAGGGGTTTAGACATTCTCGGTCCTCCTACCGATTTCAAGTCTCTCAGCGGCGCGCGAGTAGGTAAGTTACCTCCCGTCCTCGACCTCCGGCTCTAGGAGTTTGAAGAGTCAGCCGGAGTGGGGAACAACGTCCTTGGTGCGTTGCGCTGAAAGAATCTGGTACAAAGCGAATGGCAAGCGAACATTAAGCTCGCTTGCCATGCAAGAGAAAGTAACACAAGGGTTTAGCGTCTGTCTACATGCAATGTGCCCTAAAAATCCGTATCGAAAGGGGACTCGCGGACACGTTTTTTATGCGTACGGAGACGCACGAACTCCTGCCCCTTCAACCCGTTAACGCCCCCGGTTTAAACACTCTTTTCGCCGAGCCACTCGCCGCGGTAGACGACCTCGGCCTCGCCCGTCAGAAGCACCTCGCCGTCCTCGCGCCAGAGAACTTCGAGCAGGCCGCCGGGCATCGAGACCTTTACGTGCCGGTCTGTGTGGCCACCGACCATCGAGGCGACGGCCGCCGCAGACGCGCCTGTCCCAGAGGAGAGCGTCTCGCCCGCGCCCCGCTCCCAGACGCGCGCCTCGATGTTCCCGCGGTCTAAAACCCGAATAAATTCGACATTCGTCCGTTCGGGGAAGGCTGCGTGCGACTCGATGGTGCGGCCGAGACGGCGCCAGTCCACCTTCTCCAAATCCCTCACGAAAACGCAGCAGTTCGGGTTGCACATCTGGAGCGCAGTGACGCGGACGATCTCGCCGCCGGGAAGGGGCAGAGTGTATTCGCGCACCTCCGCGTGCGGTTCGCCGGTCAGCATCGGAATCGAGGCGCTGTCGAAACGCGGGCGCCCGATCTCGGCCTCGAAACGGAACGAGCCCGCGCCCGAACGTCCGCGCAGACGGTAGCGTTTGACGCCCGCGCGCGTCGAGAAGCGCAACTCCTCATCAGACCAGAGCCCCGCGTAGTGCAGGTACGCGGCGGCGCAGCGCGAGCCGTTGCCCGACATCGCCGCCTCGCCCCCGTCCGGGTTGAAGATGCGCAGGCGGAAGTCGGCCCCCTCCCCTTCCCCCAGAGGCTCGATGACCGCGATGCCGTCCGAGCCCGCGCCGAAGTGCCGGTCACAGACGCGTCTGACGAACTCGAAGAAGGGCTCGCCCGCGCCGACGGGCTCGAAGCCGGGGCTCAGGCCGACGCCCTTCAACTCCGCCGCCTCGAAGACGAGGTAGTCGTTGCCGTAGCCGTGGAATTTAACGAAGCGCATACGATTTCAAGGCTCAACTTTCATCCTCTGAAGGCCAAACTTCACCCTCCGAGGCTCGACGTTCCGCCTCCGAGGCGAAAGTTTCAGCTTCAAAAGCCCAAATTTCCATCTGGGAGAGGGAAATTTCCGTCTTTGAACCCCAGCGTTGAGGTTCAAAAGTGGAAATTTCCCTCTCTGAGACGGAACGTTGGGGTTTGAAAGCGGAACGTTCCGTCTTCAAACCCCAATTCCCCGCCTTTTACGCTCAAACTTCGCCCCTCAAGAACGCCCGGCGAAGGAGGCGAGCAGGACGGCGATGGCGTCGGTGAAGTCCGTGCGCGGATTGGCGTCCCGGGGCGGGTTGTTAATCATCAGCGAGAAGACGAGCCGCTCGCCCGAGGCGCTGAAGAGATAGCCGGAGAGCGAGGTCGCCGTCCCGAGCGTGCCCGTCTTCGCGCGCACGTTCCCCTGCGCGGGCGTGCCCTTCATGCGGTTGCGGAGCGTCCCGTCCACGCCCGCGACGGGCAGCGACAGACGGAACTCGGAGCCGAAGCGGTGGCGGTTCATGTAGACGAGCAGTTGGAGCGTCGTCTCGGCCGTGACGAGGTCTGAGCGCGAGAGGCCCGAGCCGTCGTTCATGACGAGACCCGAAGGGTCGATGCCGGCCTGCGTCAGAAAGTTCTGGACGACCTTCTCGCCCGCGTCCTCGCTCGAAAGCTTCGGGTCGGGCGAGTTCGAGAGCTTACCCAACGTGCGGAGCAGAAGCTCCGCGTAGAGGTTCTGGCTCGGCTTCATAACTTGCGCGGCGATGACCGAGAGCGGCGGCGACTTGCGCGCGGCAATCTCGACTAAAGAAGAGACGGGCAGCGGCTTCTCCGCGCGGCCCACGGCGTCCACGGTGCGCGTCTGGCCGGTGAAGACGACGCCGCGCCGTTCGAGCGCCGCGCGCAGCATCGTGGCGAAGAGCAACGCCGGGCGCGAGACGGCGAGGCTCGCCGTGTAGCCGCGGTCGTCCAGGGCCAGGCGCCCGCGTATCTCGATGGTGTTCTGGCCGAGCGCACGATTGACGCTCAGGTCGCGCTTCGTGCCGCGCTCGCTTGTGGTCGTGCGGTCGATGACGGTGACGAGCGGGGTCGAAGGCCCGAGCGTGATGCGCGCCGGGGAGCCCACCGAAGCGCCGGGCTTGACGGAGAGATCGACCGAGTTGTCGTTGACCGTGAGCGCAGAGACCTCGGCGCCGTAGTACCACTGTAGGTCGTCCCACTCCCAGCCGGACGGAACGGGCCCGCCCGTGAAGTAGCTCTCGTCGCCGACGAGGTCGCCTTCGACGCGTCGGACGCCCGCCGCATGGATGTCGGCGGCCAGCGCGTCGATGGCAAGGGAGTAGTCTGCGTTCCCTTCGGGGTTGAAGCGTGTGGCGAAGGAAGGGTCGCCGCGGCCGTAGACGACGAGGTCGCCGCGCACCGTGCCCGCGGCGTCGGGCCGCGCGGGCGCGTAGACGGACGTGATGAAGCGGTAGTCCGGCGTCAGGCGGTCGAGCGCCGCGGCCACGGTGAAGAGCTTCATGTTCGACGCGGGCTGCATCCACTTGCGCGCGTCCTGCTCGAAGAGCACGCGCCCTGTGTCGAGCGAGGCGACCTTGACCGCGACGCGCGACGCGGCGAACTCGGGCCGCGCTACAAGGTCGCGGAGGCGCCCGCGCAACTCTTCGAGCGTCTGCGGCGCAACGGGTGCCGGAGTCGGCCGCGGAGTCGGAGTCGGAGTCGGAGTGGGCGTCTGTGACGCGGCGGGCGTTGGCTGTGGGCGCGCGGGCGTCGTTTGCGTGCTCGCGGGCGTCGGCGTCGGCGTGGGCCTGACTGCGGGTGTCTGCGGCGCGGCGCGGCGCTCGCGCGTCTGGTTCTGCGCGCCGAGGACGCGGCCTGAGGGCGCGGCGACGGTCAGCGAAATGAGTAGGAGAGATGCTAAGAGAGACCGTGTACGGGCGGGCTTCATGTCTGTTCTTCACGCCCGAAGGCGCGGCGCTTTCACCTCCTTAGGGTTCGACGCAGTCTGAAGGAAACGGCGCGATTCGGCAAGCAGGCGGCCCCCAAGTCCGCGGCGAGTACGAAACGATGAACGCCACCTCAATCTTATTTTATTTGATTGTTTGAATCACCTTTCCAAATTTTCCAAGTTCACGCCGTCCCTTCCCGACCCGCGGATTTCTTCTCCGACGGAAAGCCGAGACATCCCAACGGTCGTACGCGCGGGCATGGGGATTGCCCCTTGAGTACGCCACAGGCTCGGGGAAGACGAAACCGATTTTTCCCCCGCCGACGAATCCAAATAGCTGTACACACACATAACGGACGCCGACGGCCCGGCGGCGGGCGTGTCGGCCGAGGTGTGTCAACAAGGAGAGTTAAGCAAATGAGAAGATTTACCTCAGTCGTCTTCGTGCTCCTGCTCGGCGCCGCGGCTGCGTTCGCGCAGACGACCTCCTCGGAGGTCAACGGCACGGTGAAAGACGAAGCAGGGGCGGCCATCGCGGGCGCGACCGTCCGCCTCATCGACGACGCAACGAAGTCCGAGCAGAGCGCCGTGGCGAGCGACTCCGGCACGTACCGCTTCGCCAACGTCCGCCCCGGCACGTACACCATCGTCGCCGAGCAGCCGGGCTTCAAGCGTCAGGAGATTCAGAGCGTCAAGGTTGACGTGGGCATCCCGGCCACGGTCAACCTCGCGCTCGCGCCGGGCGAGGTCACCGAGACGGTGACGATCACCGGCGGCGACGCACAGGCCGTCATCAACAGCACGAACGCCGAGCTTTCGACGACGGTCGGGCAGCGCCAGATCAACGACCTGCCGCTGAACGGCCGCAACCCGCTCGACCTCGCCGCGCTCCAGCCCGGCGTGGCCGCTGGCGCAGCGAACCGCTCGGCCACCATCAACGGCCAGCGCGGCACGTTCTCCAACATCACCTGGGACGGCATCAACATCAACGACCCTTACATCCGTGAGGACAGCCTCTTCGGCGCGGCCGGCCAGAGCGTGCCGGGCGTCGCCGAGTTCACGCTCACGTCGCAGAACGCGGGGCCGGGCGACGGCCTCGGCGTCGCACAGGTCAAGCTCGTCACGCCGCGCGGCGCGAGCGAGTACCACGGCTCCTTCTTCGAGTACCACCGCAACGCCGCGCTCGACGCCAACACCTTCTTCAATAACGCCAACGGCGTCGGCAAGCCGCAGCTCATCCGCAATCAGTTCGGCGTCAACATCGGCGGCCCCTTCGTCCTGCCGCGCTTCGGCGAGGGCGGCGACCACACGATGGGCCGCAACAAGCTCTTCTTCTACGGCTACTATGAGGGCACCATCGAGCGCACGGGCGTCGAGATCGACACCACGGTGCTGACGCAGGCGGCGCGCTCGGGGCTCTTCACCTACCGCCGCGCCGACAACAACCAGCTCCAGACCATCAACCTTCTGTCGCTCACGGGCAGCGGCGTCAACCCGCTCGCGCAGCAGCTCGTCGGGCTCACCCCGCTGCCGAACGACCTCTCGGTCGGCGACACTCGCAACTACGCCGGGTTCAACTTCAACAGCCCCGGCGGCAGCGACGCGCACCTCTGGGGCTTCCGCATCGACTACGACCACAGCGAGCGCCATCGCTTCGAGGTCATCTGGAGCCAGTTCCACTTCGACCTGCCGAACGACCCGTTCAACGTCATCGGCGAGCCCTTCCCCGGTCTGCCCGGCGGCGGTCAGCGCTCGATCCGGCCGCGCCTCTCGACCGCCTGGAACTGGACGCCGAGCGCGTCGCTCAACAACGAGCTGCGCTTCGGCTTCTTCAAGACCAACCCGAAATTCACCACCGCCGAACAGAGCCGCAGCTACCAGGTCACGTTCCCGCTCATCACCGACCCCGAGCAGAACTTCCAGCCGCAGGGGCGCAACGTGGCGACCTACGAGGTCATGGACAACGCGGGCAAGGCTTGGGGCTCACACTTCATCCAGTTCGGCGGCAACTTCCGCTACGTCTTCGTTGACCCGTTCAACTTCGGCGGCGTCATCCCGCAGTACACCGTCGGCTTCAACGGCGTGACGACGACGAACCCGCTCGAAGACGTGGCCTTCCCCGGCGGCATCTCCGAGACCGACTTCGGGACGGCGACGAGCATCCTCTCCATCCTGACCGGCTCCATCGCCAGCGGCACGCAGACCTTCAACGCCGCCAGCCAGACGAGCGGCTTCGTGCCCGGTCAGATTCAGCAGAACAAGTACCGCAACTGGAACCTCGGCGCCTACGTCGGCGACTCCTACCGTCTCCGCGAGAACCTGACCGTCAACCTCGGCGTGCGCTACGAGTTCATCTCGGTGCCGAAGGACGTGTCGGGGCTGAGCCTGCTGCCGCGCGGCGGCACCGAGTCGCTGCTCGACCGCAACGCGGTCATCGACTTCGCCTCGGGCGGCGGTCGCCCGTTCTTCAACAACGACTTCAACAACTTCGCCCCGACGGCGAGCTTCGCCTGGGACCCGTTCCGCGACGGCAAGACCTCGATCCGCGGCGGCTACGGCATCTCCTACGTCATCGACAACAGCATCACGACCATCCAGAACGCCGCGGCCTTCGGCAACGACGGCCTCTCGACGACCATCACCGACAACGAGGTCTCGGGCAGCATCAGCAACCCGTCGCCCATCACCGCGCCCACGTTCGTGGTGCCGCGCACCACGCGCCAGAGCTTCGAGGAGAATCTGGCCTCGGCGATCTTCGCCATCGACCCGAACCTGCGCACGCCCTACGTGCAGCAGTGGAACATCGGCTTCGAGCGCGAGATCATGCGCAACACCGCCTTCGAGCTGCGCTACGTCGGCAACCGCGGGACGAAGCTGACGCGCGCCATCGACCTCAACCAGCAGCGCATCCAGAACGGCGGCTTCCTGGCGGACTTCAACCGCGCGCAGTTCAACATCAACAACTGCGGCGGGAACCCGAACCCGACAGCCGCGCAGTGCCCCGGCCGCCAGCCGCTCCAGGTGCTCCCGAACTTCGGCCCGTTCGCCTTCTTCTCGACGACGCCGATCCGCACGGGCCAGCCCGCGGCGCTGCTCGACTTCTACATCCAGAACAAGGACTTCTTCTTCCCCGAGTACGGCGGGTTCGGCACCATCCCGATCTCGACGTTCCTGCCGAACCCGAACACCTATGCCGCCGACCTCGTGAGCAACGGGTCGTTCTCGACCTATCACGCGCTCCAGGCCGAGGTGCGCCGCCGCTACTCGGGCGGGCTCGACTTCCAGGCCAACTACACCTGGTCGAAGAACCTGACCGACTACGAGGGCGGGCAGGCCAACTTCGAGGCGTTCCAGGACCTGACGCAGGGCGCCATCCTTGAGAAGCGTCGGGGCCGCAACGACCTGACGCACATCTTCAAGGCCAACGCCGGCTACGAGCTGCCGTTCGGCCCCGGCAAGCGCTGGATGTCGAGCGGCTTCGCGTCGAAGGCGTTCGGCGGCATCAAGCTGACGGGCATCTTCGTCGCGCAGTCGGGCCGTCCCGTCTCCGTCGTCTCGCTGCTCCAGACGCTCAACCGCGGCTCGCGCGCGAACCGCAACACGGTGGACTCGACGCTCTCGAACTCCGAGTTGCAGGAGCGCACCGGCCTCTTCTACGACCCGACGACGGGCCGCCCGCTGCTCTTTGACCCGACGCTCATCGCGGCCGTGCGCGCCAACCCGTACAGCAACGCGTTCCTGACCAACCCGCAGCCGGGTCGCGCCGGCAGCCTCGGCCTGACGCCCGTCAGCGGCCCCGGCTACTGGAACGTAGACTTCGGTCTTATCAAGCGCACGTCCATCACCGAGAGGGTCAATCTGGAGTTCCGGGGCGAGGCGTTCAACGTCTTCAACCACACAAACTTCTTCATCCCCGTCGATGCGGCGACGGAGATGGTGAGGGAGAACATCAACAGCGCGACGTTCGGGCAGATCACACAGACGTTCGACCCGCGCATCCTCCAGTTCGCCGTCAAGCTGAACTTCTAAAGGTTCGGCAACAACGCGCGAGACCTGAAGTGACCAATGGCCGCGCGAGACCCCTTTGCAGGGTCTCGCGCGGCCGTTGGCGTAAAGCCTCTCCCCTTCCCACAACAAACTACGGAGGAACTGATGCACGACCAAAGACTACGTGTCGCGCTCGCCGCCGCGAACGCGGGCGCGCAGGAGAAGCTGAAACCGGAGGAGGTCGTCGCCAGACACCTCGAAGCCGTCGGCGCAGCCGAAGCGCGCTCGCCGCAACGTTCGCGCGTCGTCGCGGGTGGGACGCGAATCGAGGTGAAGGCCGGCGGCCGCGGCCGTGGCGACGGACATTAGCCGGGGATGAGCCGAAGGCGCGTGAGCGCCGACGCGAGCCCCGGTCAGTCGTCGATAAAAATGTGAGAGCCCCGGAGGGACGAAGGACGCGTCACACGTTCCTTCGTCCCTCCGGGGCTCAACTGCCTACTGCCATCTGCCTACTGCCTACTGCCTCACGGCAGGATGCGGACGGGCGTGCCCGCCGGGAGTGTGTCGAACAGCTCTTTAATCTCGGGGTTCTCTAACGCGACGCAGCCGAACGTCCAGTCGCGTCCGGTGCCGCCGCCGTGGATAAAGATTTCGCCGCCGAGCGTCGTGTTCCAGAGCGGGCAACGCCCGGCCGCGAGCGAGCGCGTAATGCTCCTGTGCTGCGCCCGCGTGATGAGCCCCTCGCGCAGACCGCGCTCGGCGTCCTCCGCGTTCGGGTAGGTCAGACCGAGCGACAGGTAGAAGTTACTCTTCGGGTTCTTCATACAGACCGTGTACTCGCCCTCCGGCGTCCGCCCGTCGCCCTGCCTCACCTTATCGCCCTCCGGCTCGAAGCCAAGCGCCACACGCCGCACGCGCACCACCTCGCCACCCGCATAGAGCCTCAGACGCCGCGCCCCCTTCTCGACCACCACCCGCGGCTCCGAGAGCGGCAACTTCAGCGGTCGAAGGTTCACCTCCTCCTCTTCCCTCGTTAACGGCGCAACGCCGTCGGGGACGGACACCGGCGCAGGCGCCGGAGACGAGCCCGCGGACGCGTTGGTTCCGGCCCGTGCCGTCTGCGCCCCGCGCGCCCCGCACGCCGCGCCCAACGCGACGCACGCACCCGCGAGAAGCAAGAAGAGAAGGCCGCTACCGTTCGTCATCATTGTTCCTTAAACCTCCGACGCTCTGATGCACACACGCGGGCCGAAGGTTTTCATCAGCGTAGCGCCTCCGTCGGGAAAGACGCGAGGAGTTCTTCCGAGCTGGCGGTGGCGGTGCCGAGTTTGCCGACGACGACGCCGGCCGCGTGGTTGGCGAGCACCGACGCCTCGACCAGCGTGGCGCCCGCGGCGAGTGACGCCGCCAGCGTCGCGATCACCGTGTCGCCCGCGCCCGTCACGTCGTAGACCTCGCGCGCGGCCGTCGGCACGTAGACGGGCTCGCCGCCCTCGCTCAAAAGCATCATGCCGCGCTCGCCCCGCGTGATGAGCACCGAGCCGCAGCCGAGGCGTGAAAGTATCGCCCGCGCCGCGCGCGCCATCCCGGCGTCCGTGTCGTCTTCGCTGTTTGTCACGCGCAGCGCCTCGTGGTGGTTCGGCGTGACGAGCGTCGCCGGACGGTACGCGTCGAAGTTCCGTAGCTTCGGATCGACGAGCACGGGCACGCCCGCCGCCTCGGCCGCCGGCAGAATCTCGCCGAGCACCGCGGGCGTCACCGCCCCCTTGTCGTAGTCCGAGACGACGAGCGCGCCCGACTCCTTCAGAACACGCCTGAGCGCCGCGACGATGCGCTCCTCGACGGGGCCGTCCACGTGTGCGCGCCGCTCACGGTCGGCGCGCACGACCAACTGGTTGTGCGCGATGATGCGCGTCTTGAGCGTGGTCGGCCGGCTCACGTCCGTAATCAAATTCTCTTCGCGCGCGTCCGCACCCGCGTCGCGCAACTCCGCCCGCACACGCTCGCCCGCGCGGTCTGCGCCCACGACGCCGACGAGCGAGGTGCGCACGCCCAACGCGCGCAGGTTCGCCAGCACGTTCGCCGCGCCGCCGAGGCGCACCGACTCGCGCCGTACGTCCACCACCGGCACCGGCGCCTCCGGCGAGATGCGCGACACGTCGCCCCACACGAACTCGTCGAGCATCACGTCGCCGTAGACCGCGACGCAGCGCCCGCGCATCCCCGCGACAATCTCACTTGCACGTTTTGCCGTCAGATTCATAAGCAGTAGGCAGCAGGCAGCAGGCAGTCGCTCCGCGTCGCAGGAGTTGAAAGATTGAGTCAGAGGTTTCGACAGCAGAGGCTTCAACCGCCTACCGCCATCTGCCTGCTGCCGGCTACGTTTTAAGCACTCTTTCGACGGCCGCGATGACGCGTGCGGCGGGAACGCGGCGGATGCATTCGGGCGTGCCGAACTCGGCGCAGGTGTAGCCGGGGCAGGGCGCGCAGTGCATCTCCTCGCGCACGACCTCTGCGGGCGCCGAAGTCCAGGGGCGCCAGTGCGCGACGTTCGACGAGCCGAAGACGACGACCTGCGGCACACGCACCGCCGCCGCGATGTGCGCCACACCGCTGTCGTTCCCGACGAAGATTGTTGACCGCGCGGCGAGCGCCGTTAGCTCCGGCAGACTCAAATCCGTGAAGCCCGCGAGCGGCGCGCGGGAGTGTGCGCGGACTTCGTCAATCACTTTCCCTTCGCCGGGCGCGGCGACGGCCACGGCCGGCAGGCCGCGCGCCGCGAGGTGCTCGACGACGCGCGCGAAGTTCTCGGCCGCCCACGTCTTCGTGTCGAAGGCCGCCGCCGGATGTATAAGCGCGAAGGGTTGAACGGAAGCGAGGTCTGTCTCTTCGTCGAGCCTTCGTGCGACTGCGTCGGCGGCGGCGCGCGTGACGGCGAGGCGCGACGCGGGGCGGTCTGTGACGGGCACACCCGTCCACCCGAGGAGCGCGAGCTGCTGCTCGGCTGAGTGCGTCTTCTCCCGGCCCCACAGCTCTGCGGAGGGCGGCGCGGCGTGGTTGTGCAGCGCGGCGTATGCGTAGTCGGCGTAGCCGACGCGGTGCCGCGCCCCCGAAGCGCGCACGAGCAGCGCGGCCGTGCTCCCGCCGTGGAGATTGTAGGCCACGTCGTAACCTTCAGCTCGGAGCTGACGTGCGACGCGCAGGCGCGACGACTGGCTCTTGCGGCGAACGGTCAAGACCCTTCCAACGTCGTCCGACCCTTCGAGTAGCGGCGCAACCCAGTCTTCCAAAAGCACGTCGATGCGCGCATGTGGCAGGAAGCGGCGCAGCGCGTGGAGCGAAGGCGTCGCCAGCACCGTGTCGCCGATTGAGCGCAGGCGCACGACCAGCACGCGCTCAACCCGCGACCAGTCCCAGCGCGCGGGCGCGAGCGGACGCGGCTCGGCCACGCCTCCGGGCGGCCCCTCTTCTGCGAGGGCAACGCCCGCGAACGGGCGCGGCTCAGTCTGTCTTCCGAGGCTCTTCATCCTCGACAATCGCCTCTTCGACGATGAGCGCGGGGATGTCGTTGCGGACGGGATAGACCCTGCGGCACTCCGTACACTTGATGCCGCTCGCGTCCTCCTTCAACACGACCTTCCCCTTACAGGCCGGGCAGACGACCCTGAACGTCTCGATGAAATCCGCCGTGATTGGCAACTCTTCCGGCTCCTCTCTGTGCGTAAACCGTGAACCGTGACAAGGATAAGGCCGTAGACCATGAACCGTAAACCGTGACAAGTGAAGACTCGGCTTTTTCTTGTCACGGTTTGCGGTTCACAGTTCACGCTCATCGGGCCGCCCGTTTAAGGCTTCGTTTCCGACTCTGTTATTATAAACGCGTCCGGGCCGGAGCGCGCCTCACGGCGCAAGGTTCCTGCTCTGAAGTACCTCGCGACGGAGTTTGAAGGGTTGTCACTGGAGTTCGCCATTGAGTACCCGTGCGCGCTGCGCGCGCGCTACGACGAAGAGCACCTGCGCGCCTGGGGGCGGCTGGGGAGTCTTCACACGCGCCTGACGACGGGCGAGCACCTCGCGCCGTCGGAGGAGAAGGTGCGTTTCGTCGAGCGCGCCGCCGACGAGATCGAGCGCATGAAGGTCGAGACGGTCATCTGCGCCAGTTGCCCCGCGCGCCTGCCCACGGAGGCGGCCGGCGAGGGCGAGCCCGTCGGCTGTCTGGGCCGTGTCACCTATCCCGTCGAGGCGCAGTTCGAGAAGTTCCTCGCCGACCGCGTCCAACTGGCGCTCGACACCGTGGACGAGCCGGACTGGCCGCGTCTGCTCAAGGTGCTGCTCGACAAAGACTCGCCCTTCGACGGCGAGGGCACAAAGTCTCTACGCGCGGTGACGACCTCGAACGGGCTGCGCTTCTTCGAGCTGCGCCTGCCGATCAGCCTCGCGCGCCAGGGCTCGCACCTGACGACCGACCACCTCTTCGACGCGCTCGCCGGCTTCACCTCCGAGGACGCCGCGCGCACCACCTACACGCGCGAGCTGCCGCTCTCGGCCGCCGCCGACTACTACGACTTCCTCGACATGGTGCTGCGCCTCGACCTCTCCGAAGCCGAGCGCCAGCGCATACGCACGCGCAGCCGCAACTACCAACAGTTCCTCCGCCTCCTCGCCGCCCTCGAAGTCGCCGAGTCTCTCCGCGCGCGCGTGTTGATGGACTGAAAAAGAAGTGATGAGGATTGAGGACTGAGGACTGAGTGGAAGAACGGCCCTGCTTCTCACTCAGTCCTCAGTCCTCATCACTTCTCTCCCCCTTCTCCTCGTCCATCTGCCGCAGCGTGTCGAGGATGAGGTTGGTGTTGGAGGGCGCTTGGATGCGGATGGGGAATTCGTTCAGTGACCTGGTGAAGTCGAAGCCGCCGGAGGTGACTTCGACGAGGAGGCGAAAAGCGAGGGTGCCGCGCGCCTCTTCACACTCGGCGTCCACGATGCGGCCGTCGTTGAAGAGAACGCGCCCGCGGCGCGCGGGGCCTTCGATGGCGAGCGCGCCCGTCAGGCGCGAGTTCTCCAAGACCTGCACGGCGTCGAAGATGTTGACGGTCGAGAGATCGCCGGCGAAGGTGACGGGGCGCGGGGCCTGCGGGGCCTGCGGCGGGGCCTGCGGGACGGGCGCGTGATGGAGGTCGGGGCGGCGCGCGCGGCGGATGGCTTCGAGCCCCGGCGCGATGTTGAGACGCGGGTCGATGTGCTTGGCTTCGAGCAGCCGCTCGTGCGCCGAGTCGAAGTTCTCGCGCGCGATGTAGAGGTTGACGAGCACAAGGCACTGGCGCGCGGCCTCCTCCTCAAGGCTGTTCGAGAAGGCGACCTCGCGCAGCTTCTCGCGCAGGACGATGGAGCGCGGCCAGTGGGCGATGGCCTCCTGTAGACGCTCGACGGCGCGCTGCGGCGCCTTGTACTTGACGAAGAGGTCTGCGTCGAGCAGCGCCGCCTCGATGCTCTCCTCCAGACTCTTCCGTTTCTCGCGCTCTTTCTCTTTCTCTTTCATCTCGTCAAACCGTCGGACGCCTGTAACTTCCCGCCCGCCGAGTTTATCACAGCGACCATCCGGCGCAGCCCAGACACGATTTCGTATATGTGACGTGTCTTACATAGGCGCTATGCGTCACCCCTCTTTGTGCGCGCGCGTACCCCCACGCCGCACACCTCAACCTGTGTCTTAAACGCCGACCCCTAAATTAACTTTTTCGACGCCCGCGAAGTACGTTTCTGCGCGCCGCGGCGGCACACACGCGCGTCTGTTGCACGCGGGAAACATGGCACAGCATGTGCTCAACGAAAGTGCGCGCGTCAGCCCCCGACAAACAGCCCGGAGCCGCATCTAAGGACAGCCGCAGAGGCCCGGCCCAGTCGCCCGAAGCAGAAAGGGTTTTGCTGATGAGTATTCTGTCGATGCATGACGAGTTGTCGTTGGAGACTTTGACGCCGACGCTGCGGCTGGTCAGCGCGGACTGGGACGCGGGCGTCCGCAGGCTCTGCGCGGGCCTGCGCGCCGAAGGGTCGCGGCATAGAGAGGGCGACGGCGTGCGTGCGCTCGTCGCGCGTCTGAAGCAGACGCGCCCCTCGACCTATACACACTGCGTCCGCACTGCGCGCTTCGCGCGGAGGGTCGGCGTCGCCTTCGGTTTCGACGAGCCGCGGCTGCGCCAGCTCTCTCTGACAGCGATGATGCACGACATCGGCAAGATACTCGTCCCCGAACGGATACTCTCCCGGCCGCGAAAGCCTACGCGCTTCGAGCGGTTCGTGCTGAACATGCACCCGAACTTCGGCGCGCTGCTCTCGTCCTACTACGGGCTGACGCCCGAGTTGCGCATACGCACGCAGCACCACCACGAACGCTGGGACGGGCGCGGCTACCCGCACCGCCTCGGCGGCGAAGACATCCCTTTGATGGCGCGCGTCGTCCAAGTGGCAGATACCTTCGACGCGATGACCGAGCAGCGCGAGTACAACACGCCGCGCACCCTCGACGAGGCCGTCGCAGAGCTGCGGCGGGAGTCGCGCACGCAGTTCGACCCGCGCGTGGTCGAAGCTTTCCTCGACACTCTCCCGAAGGAGTGAGAGACCGTGAACAACTGGATGAGGCGCCGCATCGAACGCTCACGCGCCCGCTGCGAGAAGGCCGCGACGAACCACAAGCCCTCCAAGACGGGGGCGGACAAGCAGCCCCTGCCGTCCGCCCTCGCCCCGCTTGAGACTAACGAGAAGGGCAACTAACCCGCGACACTCGACGCGGCGCCCTCATCCGGTCGCCTCGGGACTCCTCAAGTCGCCGAGGCCGTGGCCGTGTGGAGGGTTGCGCGCCCGCCCGCAATTTGTTATATCAACTCGCCCCCTCCGATAGGTTTTAGCTCACTGGCATCTTCTTTCGGTGCTCACCTCAAGCAAGCAGCGGAGTCGTCCTGACTCTTTGGCCCACAACCGGGGTATACCCTCGCAAGACACTCGGAGGAGTCTGAATGAAACGTAAATTGGTCTTCGCGTTCTCCCTCGCCGCACTGGTTGCGACGCTCACCATCGGCAGCTCTCGGGCACAAAACCCTTCCGACGAAGCTTTCGACCACGCCAACGAGAACGCCGCCTTCATGCAATGCGGCACCAAAGAGCCCACCGAGAATGAGAAGAAGTTGATCGAGAAGAACTCGCGGAAGCTGCGCGACATGAAGGTCGCCGCCAACTCCGCGGCGGCGCTGGCGCGCACGGCCGGCTCCGTTACGATCAACGTCTACTTCCACGTCATCACCAACAAGAAGAACGCGGGCAACGTCTCGGACGCGGCGATAGCCAACCAGATCAAAGTCCTCAACGACGCCTACGCGGGCGTCACCGGCGGGGCTAACACGCCCTTCCGCTTCCAGCTCGCCGGCACCGACCGCACGAAGAACGATAAGTGGTACTCGGCGGTCATCGGGTCGAGAAACGAGCGCGACATGAAGAACGCCCTGCACAGGGGCGACGCTTCCGACCTTAACTTCTACACCAACGGCATGGGGCAGGGACTGCTCGGCTGGGCCACCTTCCCGTGGGAGTACGCGGGCAACCCGACGATGGACGGCGTCGTCTGCCACTTCGCCTCGCTGCCCGGCGGGACGCTCGCGCCCTACAACCTCGGCGACACGGCGACGCACGAGGTCGGCCACTGGCTGGGCCTCTACCACACGTTCCAGGGCGGCTGCACGGTGACGAACGACGAGGTGGCGGACACGAACGCGCAGGCGTCTTCCACGAGCGGCTGCCCCGTCGGCCGCGACTCCTGCCAGATCGACGGCCCCGGCCGGCTCGACCCCATCGAGAACTTCATGGACTACAGCACCGACTCTTGCATGTTCCTGTTCACGCCGGGACAGTCCGCCCGCATGGACGACAAGCACTCGGTCTACAGGTTCTAAACGGAGAGGCGACACGCTCCTCTACTCTTCGGGTTAAGGGCGCTCGCTTGCGGGCGCCCTTTTTCATTAGAATGGCATCGAAGATGTTTATGAACTATCTCTCGTCGAGCGTCGCGTCCGTGTTACTGGCCATGCTCTTCGCCTGCGGCGCGGGCGCGCGCAGTCAGGCGGACTCCGTTGCAGCCATGAGAAGTCAGCAGAACCAGCAGCCCCCCGCGCCGCGTGTCGCGCCGACGCCCCGGCCTGACGGCGTCAGGCTCGTCACGGTCGAAGAGCTGAACCGCCTCATCGAGCAGGGCGGCGCGGTCGCGCTCGACGTGCGCGGCAGCGTGGAGTTCGAGATGGGGCACATCCGTGGGGCGCGCTTGATGCCCCTCGGGCTCATCGCGGGCCGCGCGTCGGAACTGCCGAAGGACAAATTGCTGGTGCCTTACTGCGCCTGCTCGGCGGAGCAGCTCAGCGTCCGCGCGGTGCAGGAGTTGAAGAAGCAGGGCTTCGAGAACGTGGCGGCGCTCTTCGGCGGCTGGGACGCGTGGGAGCAGGCGCGGCTGCCCGTCGAAGGCACGAACAACGTCATGGACAACGTCATGACGTTGGAGACGCTAACCCCTGCCGACGGCGAAGCGGGCGGACAGCGCGGCGGGCGCGTGGCCCCGCCCCCGGGACTCAAGTGCGGCCTCGCCGACCTCACGCTCTACGACGGCGAGGTCGTCAAGTACGAGCGGAAGCTCGGCAGCACACACCTGCGCATCAAGACCAACTTCGACACGACGGAAGAGGTGACGCTCAAACACCCAGGGACGGACGACCCTTCGAGTCTCTTCCTCATCAACGCCGAGCCGTTCAAGCCCTCCGACTGGAAGAAGATTGAGAGGGCGAAGCGCAAGCTCCGACCCGGCATACGCGCCAACGTCTGGGTCTGCATCGGCGACCCTTCCATCCAACCCGTCGTAGACTGGCGCCCCGACGACACGGGCGCCAACCCACGCAGCAGATAGACCGCCCCCTCACTCCTCTTCAAAAATCAAGACGCACGCCGACGCGCACCGAGCGTGGGCGGAGCGTCCGCGTCGGTACGAGGAAGGTGTCGGCGAAGGCGCGGCGCTGCTCTTCGGTCGCGTCGGGGCGGAGCGAGTTGAAGTTGATGAACTCGGCGCCGAAGGTGTAGACGGTCTTGTTGAGCAGGTTGTCGGCCTCGAAGGTCGGGCGCAGGCGCGCGCGTTCCGAGAGGCGGAACTCGCGCCCGACGCTCAGGTCGAAGGCGAAGAGAGCGGGGCCCGTGCCGGCGTTACGCGGGAGGTCGCCGGTGCGGCCGACGACTGGAGCACGGAAGGCTTCGAGCAGGCGCGGGTCGAGCGGCTCGCCCGGCCGCCGCCAGTGGATGAGGCGCGCGTCGCCTGCGAACGAGGGGCGGTCGTTGCCTACGTCGTCGAGGTTGCGGTCGGCCCCGCCGAGGCTCAGGTTGAAGGGCGCACCCGAGGCGAGCCGCAGCACGGAAGCGCAGCGCAGCCGCCCCAACGCGCGCGGCGCGTCGAGCGTGGCGGAGAGGACGAAGCGGTGGCGCCGGTCGAGCAGGCTGCGTGCGCGCTCCGAACGGAAGTCGCCGACGCGCAGCGCGCTCGAAGTGTTGACGACGCCGTCGTCAATCAAACGCGACAGCGTGTAGGCCGCGCGCAGAGAGCCGCTGGCCCCTCGCGCAGAGAGTCGGAACCTGCGACGCGCCTCGACATTGAGACCGTGGTAGAAGCTGTTCCCAATCGACGCGAGCTGCTCGATCTGCACGCGCGTCGGGTCGGGTCGCAGCGGCCGGAGCGCGGCGAGCGCGGCGTCAAGCGTCGCGTTCGAGCCGATGCTGTTCAAGTTAAAGACCGTGACGGGCACGCCGAACTCGACTGTGCGCGCGATGTTGTCCGCGTCCGAAGGCGCGAGCGTGAAGCGGACAAGCTCGCCCGCCGTCGAAGCGCCGTAGATGGGTCGCGCGCCGCCCGCGTCGCGGAAGTTCGCGAAGTCGCGTGTAAGAAGATACTCGGCGAAGTCCTTGAAGCCGAACGGAAGCCGTGGAGCATTGGCGTTAAATTCTCTCCACAGATGAAGACCGCGGTTGAAGGTGTAGTTGGCTTCGACGACGAAGCCGCGGCCCAGCTCACGCTCGAAGCCGACGTTAGCCTGATAGCTCTCCGGAATTTTTATGTTCGGGTCGAGGCGCCGTGAAAAGTCTGTGAGGCGCGCGCCGAAGTCGCGGACGAGCGGCGAGTCGGCGCGGAGCGCCTCAGGGAAGCGGAGGTTGGCGTCGATGAAGGCGCGGCGCTCCGAAGAAGGTAAGTTGTTCGTGTCGAACTCGACGATGGAGCGGCCGAGCGTGAAGTCGTCGATGGTGCGCAGCAGGGCGCGGTTGTAGAAGACGCCGACGCCGACGCGCACGACCGTCTTCCCCTTGCCCGTCGGGTCGAGGGCGAGGCCGAGTCGCGGGCCGAAGTTGTCACGGTCGTCGAGCACGCTCTCGCGCTCATAGCGCAGGCCAGCCGTGAGCGTGAGGCGCGGCGCGGGGTGCCACTCGCCCTGTAGGAAGAGGCCGGCGTATGTGTTCCGCTGCGCGGACTCGGCGCCGAAGCGCTGCCGGAAGCGCGAGGGCGCGTCGCTCAGGAAATCGCCCGCGCTCGCGAAGCTGTACGTGCCGGTCGCGTCCGCGAGGTCTTTGTAGACCGAGCGGACGCGCTGCACGTCCGCCCCGAGTTTGAAGGTGTGCGCGCCGCGGATGATGGTCAAAGTCTCTTGAAGTTGGAAGCGCGTCTCGGCGCGGTCGGTCGCGCCGGAGTTCGAGGAGCCGGCGACGAGCGTCCCCGACTGTACGGAGAGCGGGTCGTCAATCGTGATGAGCACGACGGGGCGCGGCTCGCTCGCGCGCGTCGAGGGTCGCAGGCGCGAGACCTGTGCGCGCAGTTGGTTGACGGTCGAAGGCGTGAGCACGAGGTTGTCCGTGTAAGCCAGCGCGTCCGTGTCGCGCCTGCGTCCTTGCAGGCCGTCGGCGAGACGCGAGCCGCCACCGAACTGACGCAGATTCTCCGAGCGGCCGAGTTGGAAGAGAAACGCGCCGCTGTGCCCTTCCGAGTAGTCTCGGTCGAGCCGCGCAGTGAAGGCCGTGGAGCGTTGCGGCGTCGAGACGCGTTCGATGAACGGCGCGAGTTCCGCGGGAGAGTGAGGCGGCGTGGCTTCGGGCTCGAAGCGGCGGCCGGCGAGTGTGGTCGGGAGCGGGAGCGGGAACGAAGTATTCTGCTCGACGGGCACGAGCACGTCTATCAGCGTCGAGTCGAGCACTTGCTCGCGTTCGTAGGCGACGAAGAAGAAGGTGCGGCCGCGGCCGTCGTAAATGATGGGCAAGCGCACGGGGCCGCCGAGCGAGAAGCTCGGGCGGTGTTCCTGAAGCGGCAGTCGTTTGAGTCCGCGCCGGTTGTTGTTCCAGGTGTTCGCGTTCAGCGACTCGTCTCGGAAGAAGTATGAGAGGCGACCTTTCAAATCGTTAGAGCCGGGGCGCGTGCGGAGGTTGACGCGGCCGCCGGAGGCGCGGCCGTATTCGGCGGAGAACTGGTTGGTGATGACCTGCACCTCTTCGACCGCGTCGAGCGGCGGCCGGAAGCGCTCGCGGGCGGCGCGGTCGTCGTTGTCGTCGAGCCCGTCGATGGTGATGTTGTTCGAGTAAGCCGGGCCGCCCGCGAGCGCGAACGTGCCGGCCTCTTCGGGCGCCTCCGCCGCGCGCCGCGCGTGGCCCGAGCCGTCGTGGTCTTCGGCGGCGTCGCGCGTCGAGAGCGGCTCCTCGGTGACACCGCCGAGCAGGAAGACGAAGTCGAGCGGCGAGCGCGTGAAGAGGGGCAGCCGCTCCAACTCCTCGCGCGCGACCGTGCCGCCCGCGACCGTGCGCGTCGTGTCGATGACGGGCACTTCGCCGTCGCTCACGACCGTCTGCTCGGCGGCGAGCGCCGCGGGGCGCAGCCTGAAGTCGATGCGCGCGAACTGTCCGGCGTGCGTGAAGAGTTCCCTCCGCTCCTCGGCGTCGAAGCCCGCGCGCTCCGCCCGCAGCGTGTAGGCGCCGGGCTGAAGCTCGACCAGACGATAACGCCCTTCGGCGTCGGTCGTGGCCGCGCGCTCGGCGCCCGTCGCGATGAGGCGCGCCGTGACCCGCGCAGCGGGGATGACGGCGCTGCGCTCGTCTGAGACGACGCCCGAGAAGGTCACGTCGTCAAGGTCTTGCGCGCGCGCAGTTGTCGCAAGAGAGATGATGAGAAGGATGCTGTTGAAAATCAGACTGAAGCGGAAATGAGCGAGGCAGGTGCGGAAGGCGGAGGCGTGGCCGTTCATTGTTCTTCTCCCGTCGCGCGCGCCGAACGGCATGGCGGTGAAGTCGAGGCGCGCGGGAATGTCCGAGAGCCCGCGTGCGGGCGCTCAGACTGAAGCTGTTTGTAATTTGAAGACGCCACCTGGCGGGGTGAGGCGTTAACTCATGTGTGTCGGCGGGCGCGGACTGTATCACCGACGCCCGAGACCGCGCAAGAAAATTCTCGACGCCATGATTTTCCGGCGCGACCTATTTCCTCCCGCAGCGGGCCGTCCCCTTCTTATCTCGAAAGAACAATCAAACCGTAACACCCCGTGCGGGCGCAGGTCTTAAAGTAGATTGCTTTGCGAGGCTTTCGCACTCTTCTCTCTCCGCGCGGCGGCGTGCCCGTCGCTTAATCCACTTACAGATGGAGTTCGACAATGAGCATTAACGTAATCCGAGCGATTAGACTATTGACGGCAGTCTTCGGCCTGGCTCTGGTTCTGACCACGACAGTCTCAGCGCAGGTGGCCGCCCCGACTTCGAATAACCGATCCCTGACGCAGGTCAACACGCGTCCCGTCCCCGTCGGCGCCAAAGTGAAGTTCCGCGGCGTCATCGTCCGCCGCGACGCAGACACCTTCATCGTCCGCGACGCGAGCCGCACCGACACGCAGGTGCTTCTGACCGACGAGACGAGCATCAAGACGAAGGGCGGGTTCCTCAGGAGCGGTAAGAGGTATCCCGTCACTGACCTCCTGACGGGCCTCATCGTCGAGGTCGAGGGGCGCGGCGACCGGCAGGGTCAGCTCGTCGCCGACAAGATCAGGTTCAACGAGTCGGACATGAGGGCCGCCATCACGACCGAGACGCGCGTCGGCCCCGTGGAGGAGAACCAGATTCGTCTGGCGGGCCAGCTCGACGAGTTGGGTGCCGTTGCCGACGAGGCCCGGCGTGAGGCGGCCGCGGCGCAGGAGACGGCCAACCTCGCCAACGAGCGCATCTCGTCGCTCGACGACTACGACGTGCAGGACGAGGCCATCGTCAACTTCGCCCTCAACAGCGCGGTGCTCTCTGCGGAGGCGCGCCGGCAGTTGGACGAGCTGGCGACGAAGGCTACGTCAGCGCGCGGGTTCGTCATCGAAGTCTCGGGGCACGCCGACGCGACGGGCAGCGCCGCACGCAACTTCCAGCTCAGCCAGCGACGCGCCGAGGCGGTCGTGCAGTACTTGGCCATCAACCACCACATCCCCATGCGCCGCTTCATCACGCCGATGGGCTATGGTAAGACGGCGGCGGTCGCCGAAAACACGACCGCCGCGGGGCGCGCGCAGAACCGGCGCGTCGAGGTCAAGGTGCTCGTCAATCGCGGCATGATGCGGACGGCGCCCGTCAACTCGGCGCGCAACCCGTGATGCGAGCCGACTCTTAAGCAAAAAGTAACCGCCGCAGACACAGAGGCACGGCTTGAAGTTACAAGACTTCAAGCCGTGCCTCTGTGTCTGCGGCGGTTAATGCTTTTTACTTGTTGCGACGGTCGATGTCGTCGCGCCCGGTGGCGGTGGCGCGGCGGACCTTGGTGCCGCCGGTCTCTTCCACGTCCACGTCGGTGCTGCGGACGGTGTCGCGGACGGTCTCGGTGCGCTCGGCGACCTCCTTGTTGATGGCGACCTCTTCGACGACGCGCGCCGTCTTATCGACGACCGCCTCCTCGCTCCGCTCGCGCAGCTCGAACGTGCCCTCGCGGAAGGCGTTGAGGTCGGCCTCCGAGACGGGACGGTTGACGGGCCTGCGCTCGACGCTGACGCGCTCCTCGCGGAGACGCACGGCCTCCTCGACGGGACGCTCGACGACGCGCGTGCGAACGCGGACGCCGCCGCCCTCGACCTCACGCTTGCCGACGCGCAGCTCCTCCTCGATGACGGGGATGCGCGCCTCGCCACCCTCTGCGAGGTCGGCGCGATTCGTCTCGACGTTGTCCGTGCCCACGTAAGCGGCCTGACGATGCGTCTCGCCGCGCTCGTCCACTTCGCCGCCGAAGCGGTTGAGGATGGCCTCGGCGCGGTCGGCCGTCTCGTCCGTCTCGCAGTCCACGGTGACGACCGTGCCGCCGCGGCCGACGGCCTCCGAGTAGTGGCTCGCGTACTCGTCGTTGTCGCCGAAGAGGCGCGAGAAGAAGTTGCCGATCTTGTCGCCGATGCCCTCGTCGTCGCGGGATGAATCGTTACTGGATAATTCCGAGCCCTCGTAGTTCGTGTTGTCGCGCGACGTGATGCCGATGTCTTCGCGCGAGATGCCGCTCTCGACCAACTCCACCACGGCGAACTGCGCCTCACGGTACTCGTCGAACAGTCCTACTATCGTCTTCGTCATTCACTGCCCCCTTATTCTGATGTCTGTTGTTTAGGTGAGACCCGGCCGGAGAGAGACGTGACCGGGCGCCATTGTTTAGCTGTGCGGCGCGGCGTGACTTCGTAAGCCGCCTCCGTCTGACTCGTCCGCGTCGGAGCGTTCTACAGAGACCTCTTCGCTCAGCAGCTTGACGCGCTGCGGCCGACGCTCCTCGGTCTGTCTGCGTGTGATACGCAGCTCCTCGCGCACCACCAGCCGCTTCTCGACGACGAGCACCTCTTCGAGCACGGGCACGATGAGCGTCTCGCCCTCGTGGCGCGGGCCGACGGGGCCGTCCACGAACTCGTCGATGCGCACGCGCTCCACGTCGTACTCCTCGCGCATGAGCGGCTCGTCCACAACCTCTTCGTGCTCGTGTACTGTCTTCGTCACGCGCACGCGGCCCGTCTCGACGACGCGCTTGCCGACGCGCAGCTCTTCCTCTATGACCGGCACAACGGCGACGGGTGTCTGCCCGCCCGCGGCGGCGGCGAGTTCTTCAAAGCTGCCGCGGAAGATGAGAGTGCCGTGCTCCTGCCGTTCGAGCACGTCCTGCGGGAGCCAAAGCCTGCGGCCGTCTCCGAGCAGCACGCACGCGCGGCCTTTGCCGTCAACGCCGTCGGCGGGCGCCTCAACGGTGCCGCGCACCCCTTCGGTGTCGAACACGACTTCGTTCTCGCCCTCCGTCATTCTTCTACTTCGCGTACGTATGATTTGAACCCTTTCGACTAAGCCTCGCGAGTTCTTAAGCAACGCGCATACCTCTCGCGTCCCGCGCGCTGTTCGCAGGGATAGACCGTCTGTTACGCACACCCGCACAGACGCGAAGGCGTCGCCGGGGCGCGAAACGGTACAGTGTGTATTTATTGAGGTACTGAGGAAGGACGCGCGGAACTATCGTTCAGGCTTCGTCGGCCGTGCGTGCGAGTTCGAGTTCCATGTTGAGACGTTGGAAGGAGTCGCGCGCCTCGGCGAGGAGCTGTCGGCCGCGCTCGGCGTCGCCCTGCGCCAGCTCGTGACGCGCCCAGTCGCGCAGGGTGCGCGCGTGCTCGGCCTCCATCTGGATGCGCGCGAAGATGGAGAGACTCTGCGAGAAGCACGCGCCCGCGTCGCGCGCCTCGCCGCCCACTTCGACGGAAGACTTCGAGCCCGAGGCGACGAGGCCGAGCACGCGCCAAGCCTCGGCGAGGTGCTCGTGGTTCTCGATCTCGCGCCCGAGTTCGAGCGCGCGCAACGCCGCACCTTGCGCCTCCGCGAGCCGCCCGCGGCCGAGCAGCGCCTCGGCGAGAAAGCGGTAGTTCTCGGACAGCCCGACGTAGCCCGCGGCCGTCGCCAGCTCTATCGTCTGGCGCAGGTCCGACTCGGCCTCTTCATATTCGCCTAAGCCCACGCGCGCGGCGCCGAGGTTCGAGAGGTAGAGTATCTCGCCGTTGCGGTTGCCGATCTCGCGCGCGATCTGGAGCGCCTCGCTGTAGCGGGCGAAGGCCACGGGATAGTCGCCGCGCAGCCGCGCCGTCTCGCCCAGAGAGTTGAGCAGGTTGCCGACGTAGCGTCGGTCGGCCAGCTCGCGGTAGAGCCCCAGCGAAAGCGACTTGAACTCCTCGGCCTGCTGGAACTGGCCGAGCATGTGATAGGCCATCCCCAAAGACTTGAGGCACTCGGCGCGCACGCGCCGCCCCTCATCGCCCAGACCGTCTACGAGCGCGAGCGCGCGGTCGGCCAGCATCATCGCCGCGCGCGCGTCGCCGAGCCGCGAGCAGACCTGACTCTGTAGGTTGAGCGCGCGCGCGAACTCTACTCCCGCGGCGGGGCCTGCGGCGCCGGCCGCGCGCGCGAGCATCTCGGCGCGCTGCGTGCTCTCGAAGCAGGCGCGGTTGTCGCCCTGACTGCTCTGCACGAGCGCGATCTCGTTCCACGCACGCGCCTGCGCGGGCGCCGACTGCAAAGCCTCGGCCGCGGCGCGCATCTCCCTGTAAGCCTCGACCGCCTCGGAGTAGCGCGCCTGCACGCGCAGGACTTCGCCGAGCCCCTCGTGCCACTCCATCCGCAGAGCGTTGAGCGCCAGCTCGTCTTCGGGCGGGACCGCGGCGGCGGCGCCCGAGTTGAGGAAGCCGAGCGCCTTGCGGTAGTAGCGAATGGCCGTCTCGGGCGCATAGGTCTCGCGCGCTTGACGGCCGGCGCGACCGTACCACTCGGCGGCGTCTTCCGAAGCGCCCGCGCGCTCGAAGTGCTCGGCGATGAGGCCCGCGTACTCGCCGACACGGCCGCCGCTGTGGCGCGTCAGCCAGTCGGCCGCGCGCCGGTGATACTCGCGCCGCTCGCGCTTCAAGACGCTCTCGTAGGTCACGTCGCGCAGGAGCGCGTGCTTGAACGTGTACTCGCGCGTGCCGGCGAAGGCGGCGGCCTCGCGCCGGTAGACCAGCTCCTTGCCGCGAAGCGATTCGAGGACGCGTACGACATCCACGTCGTCCGCCGGGAGTTGCCGGCGCGAGAAGGGCTCGCGCGTGGTCACGCGGCGGACGGGGACGGTGACACCCGCGCCGAGCTGCTCGACCGCGTCGTCCCAGAAGACGCGGCCGATGACCGACGCGCGTTGGAGGACGGTCTTCTCCTCCGGCGTCAACCGGTCGAGCCGCGCCTGAAGCACGCCCGTCAAAGTCGGCGGCACCTGCACCTCGCCGAGCCGGGTCGCGTCCACGCTCCACACGTCCGAGCCCGTCACGATGACCCTCTGGTCAATGAGCATCTTAATCAGCTCTTCGACGTAGAAGGGGTTCCCCTCCGCGCCGCCGACGATCAGCTCGCGCAGCTCCGGGGGGACGCCCTGCGCGTGGCGCAGAATCTCTTCGACTAACTGTCGGCTCTCCTTCTTCGAGAGCGGCTGAAGGGTGAGACGCGTGTGGCGCTCGCGCCCTTCGCCCCAGGCGGGCCGCCGTTCAAGGAGCGCCGGCCGCGCGAGGCAGAGGAGCATGACGGTGTCGTGCGCGCAGTGGAGCGCGAGGTAGTCGATGAAGTCGAGCGAGCCGTCGTCGGCCCAGTGTATGTCGTCGAAGTAGAGCAGCGTGGGCAGCTCGCGCGACACGTCGGAGAAGAACTGCGCGGCGTAGCGGAAGGCGCGGTCGCGCACCTGGCGGGCGTCGTCGCGGATGCCCGAGACGTGCGGGCTCGCCGAGTAGTCGAAGCCGATGAGCTGCCCGATGAAGTGCGCGCGCATCAGCACTTCCGCCTCGGCCACGCCCTTGCACATCGAGAGCATGCCGCGCTCCAGCTTCGTGCGCGCGACCTCCGGCGTGTCGCTGTCCTGTATCTCGAAGCGGAACGAGAAGAGGTCGCGCACGAGCGAATAAGGCAATCCCTGATCGGACTCGCCCGCGCGCGCGTTGAAGACGTACCACACGTCAGGCAGCAGCTCGACCCAGTTGCTGAACTCGTAAAGCAGACGCGACTTGCCGAGGCCCGCGTCGGCAAGCACGGTGACGACCTGAAGCTCGCCCTCCTCGAAGACCGATTCGAGCGTGTCGGTCAGGCGGCGCAGCTCGGCCTTGCGCCCGACCATGCGCGTCTCGACGCCCTCGACGCCGCGTGTCTGCACGCGGAAGGCGCGACGCTTGGCCCGCTGCACGTTGTAGAACTGGACGGGCTCCGAGCGCCCGCCGGTCTGAATTGTGCCGGGCGGGAGCACGTCGAAGACGCCGCGGACGTGGCGGTATGTGTCGTGCGAGATGAGGACGCCGCCGACGGGCGACTCCTGCTGCAAGCGCGACGCGAGCCGTACGGGGTCGCCCGTCACCGTCAGCTCGCCCGTCGCCCCGACCGCGCCCAGGAGCACGAGCCCCGTGCTCACGCCCGCGCGCATGAGCCGCGCCTCCTCGCCCTCCTCATCCCGCACGCCAACGTCCTGCGACTTAGCCTTTGCGACGAAGGCGAAGAGCGCCGACTGCATGTCGAGCGCGGCGCGCACCGCGCGCTCGGGGTCGTCCTCGCGCGCGCCGCGAGCGCCCCACAACGCGACGAACGTCTCGCCGACGCGCTTGGTCACCTCGCCGCCGTGCGCCTCGACGACCGAATCCACGAGCGGCCACAGCGAAGACATCAGCTCGCCCACGTCCTCGGCATCCATCTCTTCGGTGAGCGCCGCCAGCCCCTCGGCGAGGTCTGCGAAGAGGACGGTCAACTGCCGCCGCTGCTCGGTCGTCTGGTACTTGCGCCCGGCGACACCCGCGGCGCGCGCGGAGGGCGGCAGACTCTCGACCCTCTGACTCTGCGCGGGAGCGGGAGCGGTCGCCGCGGCCGGGGCGTCGAGCGTGTCGGCGCGAAGGTCTAACAGACGCCCGACCCGCTTCAGCTCATCGCGAAACTCCTTCGCCGACGCGAAGCGGTCTTCGCGCCGCTTCGACAGCGCGCGCGCGATGAGCACGCCCGCGTCCGCGGGGACTTCCGAAGCGAGGTCTGTGAGCGAGGGCGGGTCGCCGTGCAGGATGGCGACGACGAGGTCGCCGAAGTTCTTCTCCTCGAACGGCGCGCGCCCCGTCAGCATCTCGTAGAGCACGCACCCCAGACTCCACACGTCCGAGCGGCCGTCGAGCTCGTGCCCGCGCACCTGCTCGGGCGACATGTAGGCGGTCGTCCCCAGCACGACGCCCGAGGCCGTGTTGACGCGCGCGCTCGTCGGCGCCTCCGTGTCCACCGAGGGCGCGGGGGCGAGCTGCTTGGCGATGCCGAAGTCGAGCACCTTGACATGCCCTTCTTCGTCGAGCATGACGTTCTCGGGCTTCACGTCGCGATGGATGACGCCCGCGGCGTGCGCCTTCTGGAGCGCCCCGGCCACCTGCGCGCACACGTCGAGCGCCTCGGCTACGGGGAAGCGACCCTCCCAAATCCGCTCGCGCAGCGTCTTTCCTTCGACGAACTCCGTGACGATGAAGAGGCGGCCACGCTCCTCGCCGATCTCGTGGACGGTGATGATGTTCGGGTGGTTGAGGGCCGAGGCGGCGCGCGCCTCCTGCTCGAAGCGGCGCACCAGCTCCTCGTCGCGCGCGAAGTGCGCGGGCAGGAGTTTTAGGGCGACGCGGCGGCCGAGCCGCGCGTCCTTCGCCAGGTAGACGGTGCCCATCCCGCCCTCGCCGATCTTCTCAAGCACGCGGTAGGCGCCGAGCGTGGTGCGGCCGGGCACGACTTCGAGCGGCGTCTTCTGTTCGCCGCCCTTGCGCGTGCCCCTGCGCGCAGAGGGCTTCGCCGGAGAGGACTTCGCCGAAGACTTCGTTGCGGACGAATTGCGCGGGCGCGTCTTGAGCGGCGAGTCCGGCGCCGCCCGGTGTTCGCCCGTCCGGACGAGCGCGTCCACCTCGCGGCGCAGCTCTGCGTCGCCAGCGCAGGCTCCTGCGAGGTACGCGTCCCTGCGCGCCGGCGCGAGCCCCATCGCGTGTTCGTAGATGGTTCTGATCTGCTGAAGTCGCTCGGGCGTCATCGCCTGCGTCTCATCCGGAAGGTTTGTCTGTGGATTATGCCGTGCGCCGTTTCGGCGGGTTCTTTCGGCGAGCGCGCATTGTAGCATCTCGGCGCCGCGCCTGTTTGTCCAATCCGGCTGTCATTTTTTTTCATGGCGTGAAACGTTTCCGCCCCGCGCGCCATATAAGGTTGAGAGCGCGTCGATCCTCCGCGCGCTTCACATTACTCACCCCGCAAAAAGGGGCGGGGTTCCTCAAATAGAGCCCCGCCCCTTGCCCCACATCTACGATTTTTTTCAGCCGCGCGGATTCGTCTGCGCGCGGCGCCTGAGCACGGTGGCGCGCGAGGTTCGGACGAGCGCGCCCGCCTCCGGCGGCGGCGGCTCGGTCAGGTGCGAGAACTCCTCCGTGTGCGATTGCAGGTATGAGAAGAAGCGCTCGAACTCGCGCTGCATCGCGTCCATCTTCTCTCGCATGTTGAGGATGATCTCGACGCCCGCGAGGTTAACGCCGAGGTCGCGCGTCAGAGACAGGATGACTTCGAGCCGCGCCAAATCCTCGTCAGTGTAAAGACGCGTGTTCCCCTCCGACCGCGAAGGCTTCAACAATCCCTCGCGCTCGTACAGTCTCAACGTCTGCGGGTGAATCTCGTACTGAGTCGCCACCGCGCTGATCGTATACGTCCCGCCCTTACGTCTCTTCATAGTACTGAGGACTGAGGACTGAGTGGCTGAGTTTTTAACTCAGTCCTCAATCCTCATCACTTATTCCAATCCCATCGCCACGCGCGGGTTCTCGGGGTTGAGCTGCGCGTAGCGCTTTAAGAGTTCCTTTGTCTCCTCGGAGATGACCTTCGGCAGTGTGACCTGGACTTCGACGAACTGGTCGCCGCGCGCCTGCGGGTTTCTCAAAGAAGGGATGCCGCGCTCGCGCATGCGGAACTGCGCGCCCGACTGTGTGCCGGGCGGAATCTTGAGCTGCGCCTTGCCCTCGATGGTCGGCACTTCGATCTTCGCGCCGAGCGCCGCCTCCGCAATCGTCACCGGCACCTTGACGTAGATGTTGTCGCCCTTGCGCGTAAAATGCTTGTGCTTGCCGACGTTCGTGATGATGAAGAGGTCGCCCGCAGGGGCGCCCATGCGCCCGCCCTCGCCCTTGCCCGGTATCCTCACGCGCGAGCCCGTGTCCACGCCCGCAGGTATCCTGACCTTCACCGTCTCGGCCTTCGCCACCGTCCCCTTGCCGTTGCAGAGCGCACACGGCGGACGACGTTTCCCGGCGCCGCCACAGTCCGGGCACTCCTGCGCGAAGCGCATCCGCCCGCCCGCCTTCTGCACCTGGCCCGTGCCGTGGCAGGTCGTGCAGGTGACGGGGTTGCCGCCCGTGTCGCCCGCGCCGTTGCAGCGCGTGCACTGCTCGGAGCGGTTGACCGTGATGTTCGTCGTCAAGCCCGTGACGGCCTCCTCGAACGAGAGCGCGAGCGGCATCTCGATGTCGGCGCCCTTCTGCGGCATCGGCCGCGGCGGCTCCTTCTCGGCCTTCCCGCCGCCGAACAACTCCGAGAAGATGTCGCGGAACGAAGAACCGCCGCCCGCCGTCGAAGAGGTCGAAGCGTTGCCCCAGTCGAAGCCCGCGAAGTCGAAGGGCACCCCGCCTCCCCGCGCGCCCGCGCCACCGCCGGGGCCGCCTGCGCCGCGCGCGGCGGCATCGGCGAGCTGGTCGGAGTACGACCCGAAGCGGTCGTAGACCTTGCGCTTCTTCTCATCGGAGAGCACCTCGTGTGCCTCCGTGATCTTCTTGAAGCGCTCCTCGGCCGACTTGTCGCCCGGGTTCACGTCCGGGTGGTACTTGCGCGCGAGCCGGCGGTAGGCTTTCTTGATCTCCTCCGGCTTCGCGTCCCGCTTGACGCTCAGAACTTGATAGAAGTCTTCTTTTGCCATTCTGATGGTGAACAGTAAATGGTAAATGGTAAATGGATTCTGCCTTTATCCATTCACCATTTACCATTCACCATTTACGAGCCCTTACTTGTTCTCGTCAACGTCCACGTACTCGGCGTCGATGACGTTGTCGTCGCCGCCGCCCGACGAGGTCGAGCCGCCGCCGGCCGAGCTGGTGGAAGCGCCCGCCGCGTTGGCCTGCTCCTCGCCGCCGCCCGCCGCCGCGCCCGCGCCGCCGCCCTGATAGAGCGCCTCGGCCAGTTTGTGCGAGGCGGTCTGGAGGTTCTGGAAGGCGTTGTTCAGACGCTCGGTGCCGCCCTCTTCGAGCGCCTTCTTCGCGTCGGCCACGGCCGTCTCGACCTGCGTCTGCGTGGCGCCGTCGAGCTTCTCCTTGTTCTCGTTGAAGGTCTTCTCGATCTGGAAGACGAGGCCGTCGAGCCGGTTGCGCGCCTCGACCTCCTCGCGCTTCTTGGCGTCATCGGCCGAGTGCGACTCGGCGTCGCGCATCATCTTGTCGATCTCGTCCTTCGACAGACCCGACGAGGCCGTGATGGTGATCTTCTGCTCGCGACCCGTCCCCATGTCCTTCGCCGAGACGTTGACGATGCCGTTGGCGTCGATGTCGAACGTCACCTCGACCTGCGGCATGCCGCGCGGTGCCGGCGGAATGCCGACGAGATGGAACTTGCCCAACGTCCGGTTGTCGCCCGCCATCGGGCGCTCGCCCTGTAGGACGTGAACCTCTACGCTCGTCTGGTTGTCCGAAGCCGTCGAGAAGATTTCCGACTTGCGCGTCGGAATCGTCGTGTTGCGCGGGATGAGAATCGTGTTCACCCCGCCGAGCGTCTCGATACCCAGAGAGAGCGGCGTCACATCGAGCAGAAGGATGTCCGTCTTCTCGCCCGAGAGGACGCCGGCCTGCACGGCCGCGCCGACGGCGACGACCTCGTCCGGGTTCACACTCTTGTTCGGCTCCTTGCCGAAGATGTTCTTGACGATCTCCTGCACCTTCGGGATGCGGGTCGAGCCGCCGACCAGAACAACTTCATCAATCTTGCCCGAGTCCACGCCCGCGTCCTTGATGGCCTGCTCGACCGGCGCCATCAGACGCTTGAGGATGGGGTCGATCAACTGCTCGAAGCGCGAGCGCGTCAGCTTCATCACGAGGTGCTTCGGCCCCGAGGCGTCGGCCGTGATGAAGGGCAGGTTGATCTCGGACTCCATCGTCGAGGAGAGTTCAATCTTCGCCTTCTCGGCCGCCTCTTTCAGACGCTGGAGGGCCATCTTGTCGTTCGAGAGTTCGATGCCCTGATCCTTCTTGAACTCCTCGATGATCCACTTGATGAGGGCTTCGTCGATGTCGTCGCCGCCGAGGTGCGTGTCGCCGTTCGTCGATTTAACTTCGACGACGCCCTCGCCCACCTCAAGAATCGAGATGTCGAACGTGCCGCCGCCGAAGTCGAAGACCGCGATGGTCTCGTCCTTCTTCTTGTCGAGCCCGTAGGCGAGCGCCGCCGCGGTCGGCTCGTTGACGATGCGCATCACTTCGAGGCCGGCGATGCGGCCGGCGTCCTTCGTCGCCTGACGCTGCGAGTCGTTGAAGTAGGCCGGGACGGTGATGACCGCCTTCTCGACCTTCTGGCCGAGGTAGTCTTCCGCCGCCTGCTTCAGCTTCTGGAGCACCATCGCCGAAATCTCGGGCGGCGACCACTCCTTGCCGCCCGCGCCGATGCGCACGTCGTTGCCGGCCGACTGGACGGTGTAGGGCACCTGCTTCTTCTCCTCCGAGACCTCGTCGAAGCGCCGCCCCATGAAGCGCTTGATCGAGTAGACGGTGTTCTCGGGGTTGGTGACGGCCTGGCGCTTGGCGACCTGACCGACCAGGCGGTTGCCGTCCTTGGTGAAGGCCACGACCGAGGGGGTCGTCCGGCCGCCCTCTGAGTTGGTGATGACAGTCGGCTCGCCGCCTTCCATCACGGCCACGACGGAGTTGGTCGTGCCCAAATCAATACCGATGATCTTGCTCATGTTTTCTGCCTCTCCGATTTTCTAGCCGCGCGGCCCCCTCTGCCGGGGTACCCTCGGCCGCGTGCCGCAGTCAGTTGCCTGCCGTAGCCCTTTGCGCCCTACTCTCTTGGCTCGAACAGGAGCCCTACGGGCGCGCCGGCGACCTTGAATGCGCCGCTAATATAATATGTGAGCCTCTCCTTGTCAACTTTTAGTAGCAATTCCCCCTAACCGGGTTGCCCAACGCAAGTCGTTGGAAACTAACGGATTAGCCGAATCAACCGTTGGACTCGCGCTGCTGCCGGTCTTCGTTCAGTAGTTTGGAAGTCCAGAAAACGTAGTGTATGCCGGAGATGACGGCGAAGGAGAAGACGGTCGTGTAGACGGTCGGGAGGTACCCGCGCAGCGGCGGGAAACTGGCGGCGATGAGGACGAGGACGACCGCCACAATCTGTACGGTCGTGTTGGCTTTGCCCAGCCAGGAGGGTTTGAAGCCTCGGAAACCCGTGACGACGTTGATGGTTGCGGCGCCGACGATGATGAAGACATCGCGGCTGATGACGGCCGCCGTCACCCAGAAGGGGACGGGCAGGTGGCGCGGGTGCGGCTGGACGAGCGCCTCGGGCGCCATGATCGAGGGCATCGAGAGGGTTATAAACGAGGTGACGAGGAGGAGTTTGTCTGCGATGGGGTCGAGAATCTGCCCGAGCGGCGAATACTGGTTAAAACGGCGCGCGAAGAGCCCGTCCAGCCCGTCGGTCACGCCCGCGACGACGAAGACGGACAGAGCCCACCCGAACCTCTGATAGTAGAGAGCGCCCACGAAGACCGGGATGAGCGCCATCCGGATGACGGTCAGAATGTTCGGGATGGTGACGACTTTGGAGGCCATAGAAAAGTATTGAGGACTGAGTACTGAGGACTGAGTGAAGAACGAGCCGACACTCAGTCCTCAGTACTCAGTCCTCAGTACTTTTCTAGTCCGCGCGGCGCAGCGTCAGCAGAGAGACTTCGGGCAGGCAGCCGTAGCGGACGGGCAGGACGACCGTGCCGAGGCCGCGTGTGACGTAAATCTGGGTCTCGCCGCGGCGGCCCAAGCCCCGCAGGATGCGCCGGCGGACGCGGCCCGAGGCCGAGCGCTCGGAGCGCCATGTGACCTGCCCGCCGTGCGTGTGGCCGGATAGGACGAGGTCAACTCCGGCGCGGGCGGCGCGGCGCAGAATCACAGGGTTGTGGGCCAAAAGCAGCTTCATCTCGCCGGTGGAGGAGCCCGCGAGCGCGAGCGGCAGGTCTTCGAGGCCGACCATCGTGTCCTGCACGCCTGCGAGCCAGAAGGAGGCGCCGCGGTCTTCAAAGCGCAGCCCCTCGTTGTTGAGCACGCGGATGCCGGCGAGCGTGAAGAGGTCTGTGACGAGGTCTGCGTCCACCCAGTTGTCGTGGTTGCCGAGGCAGGCGTAGACGCCGCGCCGCGCCTTCAGTCTCCCCAACATCTCGGCGCAGGGCTGGACGTATTCGCGCTCGTGCGAGACGTAGTCACCGGTCAGGGCGATGATGTCCGGCTGGAGGCTGTTGGCGACCTCGACGGCGCGCTCGACCTGCTCGCGACCCGTAAAGGGGCTGTGGTGGATGTCCGAGAGTTGGACGATGCGGAGGCCGTCCATCTCGCGCGGCAGGCGCTTGAGTCCGACGGCGTGACGCTCGACGGAGAGTTGGTAGGGCTCCGCGAAGGCCGCGCGCGCAATCTGAGCCAGCCCGGAAGCGATTGTGCGAAGGGGAGTCGTGCGCCCTGCGTTGGCGACACGTCGCCGCTCTCTCCAGTTGGTGATGGTTGCCATCTTCGTCTGTGTCGGTTTAAAGGAGTGCCTGAAAAACTGTGCGAGGCCGTTAATTCCCTTCACCCCGGCCCGCTTTTCAAAGCCCGCGAATTATATGAATCTATGCCGCCCGGCGCAAGGCCGCCGGCGCCACTTTCTACGACACTTTCGCGACATTTGGGTTGTGCGACAGTACACCCGCGCTTATTTCAGAGGCCAGAAGTAGGGGACGAGGAGGATGACGATGGCGAAGACGGCTATCGTGAGGATCGAGCCGACCTTGAAGAAGTCGAGGAAGCGGTAGCGGCCGGGCGTGTAGATAAGGACGCAGGCCGGCTCCAAAGGTGTCAGGAACGAGCAGGAGGCGGCGTAGGTGACGGCGACGGCGAAGGTGCGCGGATTGAGACCGAGCGCGAGCGCCGTCTTGACCGCGATGGGGAGGACGACGAGCGCGGCCGCCTGGTTCGACATCGGCTGCGTGAGTGCCACCGTCAGCGCGAAGAAGCCGGCGAGGACGGCGACGCCGCCGTAAGCCTGAAAGTTGTTGACGATGATGTCGGCGAGGTACTGGTCGGCCTTTGTCTTCTCCATCGCCGTCCCGAAACTTATCATCCCCGCGATGAGGACGATGAGGCGCCAGTCGATGAGTTCGTAGACCTCGCGCAGGTGCAGGGCGCGCGAGGCCAGCAGGATGAGCACGCCGAAGAGCACGGCGATGGCGAGCGGCACCTGCGGCAGATGTAGAACCGAGAAGAAGAGGAAGACGACGAAGGCCCCGACCGCCCACCAGCGCTTGCCTGCGCGCTCGCGCCGCCCCTGCAAGTCCCCCTCTTCGAGCAGCAGGACGTGGCCGTCCGACGTGAGCCGCTCGACACCGTCCTTTGTCCCCTGCACGAGCAGCACGTCGCCGAAGCGGAGCGTCACGGTCGAGAGCTTCGTCAACAGGGCCATCCCGTGGCGGTTGATGGCGAGCACGGTCAGGTCGTAGCGGTCACGAAAGTTGAGGCTGCGCAGCGTCCGGTTCGTCATCTCCGAGCCGCGCAGGATCATCACCTCGAAGAGTTCCACGTCGCCCGCTTCGAGGTCGTGCGGTTGCAGCTCGAAGTCGGGGCGAATCTCCAGCCCTGCCTCCTCCTTGACGCGCAGGATGTCCTCCATCCGCCCCTGCACGAGCAGCAGGTCGCCCTCCTGCAAGACCTCCTCGCCGCGCGGCGGCAGCCGCCCCTGCGTCCCGCGGATGATGCCGATGACGGTGAGGTCGAGTATCTCCGAGAGGTTCCCCTCCTCCAGCGTCTTGCCCGCGAGCGGCGAGCCCTCGACGACGACCACCTCCGAGATGTACTGCCGCATCCCGTACTGCTCGACCAGCGAGTCGGCCGAGCCGCGCGCGGGCAGGAGCCGCAGCCCCAGCAAAAGCATGTAGAGCATGCCGACGACGACGATGGCGATGCCGACCGGCGTCAGCTCGAACATCGTGAAGGGCGCGAGCGGCTCCGGGCCGAGGTTGAAACGTTGGAGCAGTTCCCCGTTCTGCCCGAGCTTGGCGAGCGCGCCCGAGACGGCGAGGTTGGTGGACGTACCGATGAGCGTGCAGGTGCCGCCGAGGATGGCGCCGAAGGCGAGCGGCATCAGGAGCTTCGACGGCTGGACGCGCGCGCGGTGCGCGATGCCGAGAACGACGGGGACGAACATCGCCGTCGTCGTCGTGTTCTTCATCACCGACGCGCACGCGGCGGCCGTGAACATGATGAGCGTCGTGAGCTTGAACTCGTTGCCGCCCGCGATGCGATGGAGGCGGCGGCCGACGACATCGACCACGCCCGTCTTCACCAGTCCGCCGGTCAGGACGAACAGTCCGGCGATGGTGATGACGATGTCGTTGCCGAAGCCCGCGAACGCCTCAGAGACGTTGAGCGTCCCCGTCAGCACCAGCCCGATGACGAGGAGGATGGTGACGATGTCGATGGGTATCCTCTCGGTCCCGAAGAGCACGAGCGCGATGACGAGGAGGACGAGGACGATGGCGATGGGCTGGGTCATGTCTCTCTTCTGCTATAATCCGGAGACGGCCTGACAACTTGTCGAAACTGTGGTTTTTGCTTCGCGCGTGGGCGTCATTCTATAGTCCCGCGTGCCGAACTTTGCAAGGGGAAGTGTGACCTTATGGGCGGGCAGCGCGTACTGGTGATCGAGGATCAGGAAGACCTTGCGGCCCTGTACGAGCAGGCGCTCTCGACGGAGGGCTTCGAGGTCTCGAAGGCTTACACGGGCGAGGAGGGCGTCGGGCTCTTCGAGGATAACGGTGCCGACGCCGTCGTCCTGGACATGACGCTCCCCGAGATGCACGGCGTCCAGACGCTTCAAGCGATTCGGAATCTGAACGCCAACGTCCCCGTCGTCGTCGTCACCGGCGAGACGAGCGACGAGACGCGCCGGAAGTGTGAGCGGCTCGGCGTCCAGCAGTACCTCTCGAAGCCGGCCGACTACCGCGACATCATCGACGCCCTACGCCGCGCGCTCGACGACCCGAAGACCAGCACGGAGGAGTATCAGGTCATCACCCTCCGCCTCCCCACGCGCATCGTCCGCTGCCTGACAGGCATCGACGAAAACATCGAGCGCGCCGTCGAGTTGATCTGCGAAGAGAAGTTTAAGACCTGATCCAATCTCACCTGCGTTGATAAGGAGTTGCCGCGCTCACTCAAACAGCTTGCGCTCGACGCCGGCCGCGGCGCGTTTGGTTCTGCCCTTCGCGGACTTCTGTTGGGAGGGGTGTTGGGCGAGGTGTTCGGCGTTGAGGCCAAGCTCTTTGAGCAGGCCGGCGAACTTCTTCGCGCCGTGCATGGTGATGATTCTCTGCGCGCCGGACTCGCGCGCGAGGCGGACGAGGTCGTCGTAGTCGGCGTGGTCGGAGAGCGGCAGCACGAGGTCTACGTCCTTGTACATGTAGGGCGCGCTCTTGCCGACGGCCCAGCCGGTCAGCATGATGAGGTAGCGGCGCGGGATGTTCAAAATCATCGGCTGGCGGCGAGTGCCCGGCGGGGTGATGAGCACGCGCCGCTCGACGTTCCCACGCTCGTAACGCTCGTACTCGCCCGAGAACTCCACGCCGCACTCGCGGTAAATCTCCGAGACGTTGTAGACCGCCCCGTGCAGGCTGACGCGGTAGCCGCGCCTGAGGAGTAGTTCCAGCGCCTCCTGACTCTTCCCCAGCGCGTAAGCCAGCACGACCGGCACGGCATCGTCCGAGAGCGCGCGGTCGCAGGCGGCGTAAAGCCTGTCGTAGGTCGCCACGTCGGGCGGGAAGCGGTACTGCGGGTCGCCGAAGGTGGACTCCATGACGAGCGTGTCGCAGGGAACGACGACCGCCTGCTCGGCCGCGACGTTCGGCCGCAGCTTCACGTCGCCCGTGTAGACGAGCCGCTCGCCGTCGGCCTCGACCAGTATCTGCGCCGAGCCGAGGCAGTGGCCGGCCGGGTACATCGTCAAAGCATACCGGCCGTAGTCGCGCCGCTCCCCGTACCTCAAAGCCTCGACCTCGGCCTCGCCGCGGCGGTGGCGGAAGAGGCGCGCCGTCTCGGGCGTGGCGACGATTGCACGGTGTTCGGCGATGTGGTCGGAGTGGGCGTGCGAGATGACGCAGCGCTCGCGCGGGCCGTCGGCGTCGAACCACAGATCGAGGTCGGGCAGGTAGAGCCCGTCTCTGTACTCGACTCTTAGCAAGGCTTAAAAACCCCCTGGCTCTCCGGGCGCGTCAGCTTGCCGCGCGCCACGGTCTCGTCTATGTTTTCGGGAGAAGTCTTCCAGAGGATTATAACTGAATGAGTGACGAAGTCCCGAAGCACGACCCGGAAGAGTCTAAGGCCGAGGTGGCGCAGGCCGCGCCGCAGCGGCGGCGAGAGTCGCGGCGGCTGGTGCGCGCCGAGTACGTATACGCGGTGGGGCTCGCGGCCTTCGCCGTGCTGGCCGTGCTGGCGAAGGCCAACGCCTATTTCTCGTGGGACGTGCGCGTTGCCAACGCCGTGCAGTCGATAACGTTGCCGGGCATGGAGACGTTGATGCGCGTCGTCTCAATCCCGGGCAACGGCGCCACGTCGTGGGCCTTCGTCATCGTCACGTTCATCATCTTCTTCGCCTTCAGACGCCGCTCGGAGGCGTTCGGGGTGCTGCTGAGCGCAGCGGGCGGCTCGGCGCTCAACCGCGTGGTTAAGTACGTCGTCGCGCGCCCGCGCCCGACGCTGGAGCACGTCCGCGTGAGCGGCGAGTGGGCGCACGAGAGTTTCCCTTCGGGGCACGTCACCTTCTACGTCTGCTTCTTCGGCTTCCTCTTCTTCGTCGCCTTCGCGCTGCTGCCGAAGGGCTCGACCGCGCGCAAGGTGGCGTGCGCGCTCTCCGCGCTGCCCGTCCTGCTCGTCGGCCTCTCGCGCGTCTACCTCGGCGCGCACTGGCCGAGCGACACCCTCGGCGCCTACCTCTTCAGCGGTCTCTGGCTCGCCCTCTCGGTCGACCTCTACCGGCGCTGGAAGCGCCGCGCCACCTTCCACACGGAGGAGGAGGTGAAGGAGGAGGTGCGTGAAGAGGTGTGAACCGTGAACCGTCAATCGTGACAGGAAGAAGGCAGTTAAACTGCCTACTGCCCTCTGTCTACTGCCTACTCTTTTGAGTAGACCTCGGCGGCGACGACGCCTTCGATGAGGATTTGCGTCTCGGGCTTGAAGTCGGCGCGGACGCGGCGCAGCTCTGCTTGATTCTCAAAGTAGGTGCGGCCACGCTGGAGGAGGGCGTAAGTAGGGCCGGGCTCGTTCATCACGTCAAAGTGCGGGTCAGAGATGATTCGCGGGCGCAGGTCTTCGCGGCCGCTCGGCGTTCTCCGTGAAGTCGCCGCGCCTGTAGGCGCGCACCGCTTCGAGCTTGTTGATCTCGTCCTCGGCCAGACCCAGCTCCGAGACGCCCCACGCCCGCAGGCCAAACCCCGACGCCGCCAGCACGCACAGCAAGAGCACGGCGCAGCGCTCCACGTGAAGGGGGTTATTAAACTCCTTGTTGAGCATCAGCTTTAAAGCTTTGTCGCTGTGCCTCTGTGGTTAATTCGACGCGCGCCAGACTCAGTTCTGAACTTTAGGATTCGGTGACGGCGTCGGGGGTCGCCTTCTCGCCGAGGGCGGCGGCCTGTGCGCGCTCGGCCTCGGCGGCGACCGTGCGCAGGGAGAGGCCGCGCGCCAGAAGGAGCCCGACGCCCACGGCCATCCAGAAGAGCATGCGCGCCTTGCGCACGATGGCGAGCGTGACGCCCGCGGCCACCCCGTAGGCGAGCACCTGGGCCAACTGCCCTGTCCCCAACTCGTCGATGCCTGCGCGCAGCGGGACGAACTTGAAGACGACCGTGATGATGCGGTTGACCGACTCGAAGAGGAAGGCCGAGAGCACGCTCGGCCGCGCGCCGTCGATGAGCCAGATGGTCAGGTAGCCCTCGGCCACGCCGAAGAGGTGGAAGAGCCCTTCGCACAGAGCTATGCCGGCGAACCGCGCGCGGTTGCGCGAGTAGAAGCCGTAGATGCGCTCCTCGAACGAGCCGACGCGCGCGAGCCTGCGCTCAAGCGTCTTCCGCCCTAAGCCCCGCGCCGCCGTCCAGCGCAGGGCCGCGCTCAAAAACCTCCACTCGCTCCTGACGGCGTTGAAGGCGAAGAGGATGAAGATGGCCGCACCCGCGATGATGCTGTAACTCGAATAGCGCAAGACCTTCGGCAGTTGGAAGGAGAGCAGGAGCGCCGCCGCGCCGCTCAGGATGAAGAGCGCGACCGAGAGCATGTAGAAGATGTTCTCGACGGCGATGGCCGAGAAGGTGGCGGCAAAGGGGACGCCGCGGCGCGAAGCCATCGCGGCCTTCGTCGGCTCGCTGACGACGATGCCGAGCGGCACGACGTTGCCGGCGGCGTCGCCGATGAGGTACGCCTTGAAGGCTTCGACGAAGCCGAGGCGGTGCGGCTCCTCGAAGCAGAGCGTCCAGGCGCGCACGCGCACAGCGAACCGCAGCCCCGCCAGCAGGAGGATGGGCACGAACCACCACCCGATCTGCGCGATGTTCGACCAGACCTCGGCCGGCCCCGCGCGCCAGACGAAGTACGCGAAGAGCGCGAGCCCCGCCAGCCCGCACAACAGCCCCACAGGCGCGAGCCTCCCGCGCGCGCCCCCCGCTTTCGACTTCTCTTCCATCACTTTCAAGCTTTCGCACGCCGAGCCGCTGTCGGTTCGACCGAGAAACTGCAAGATACGCCAAATCTGACCCAGCCCCAAACCGCCGGGCACCCACGCTTACGAAAACCGTGCCACGCCGCTCGGCAGTTCCTTTCGGCCGCGCCCGCGGCGCCCGCGGCGTCCCACCCGCTGGATTTTTCCTGCCGACGAAAGACGAATCCTGCGCCCCAAACTAAATTCTTTCGACAAAAAAGGCGACCTTTCACACCGCGCGCGCGTCTTATGTTATGTTGTTGTCAGCGATTCAGTGTGCCCTCCTCAAAGCACGTTCGTCAGGAGAACTTTCCTTTTGAATTTAAGAGCTGCTGCCCGCCTCACGCTGGCCTGTGTGGTCGTCTGTCTAATCGCGCCGTTGGTCGCCGCCGCGGGCGCGCCGTCCCGCGCGTCAACAGCCGCCCCGCAGACCTTCAACCTCTCGGACTTCGGCGCCGTGGGCAACGGTGTGACCGACGATGGGCCGGCCTTGCAGGCCGCGCTCGACGCGGTCATCGCGGCGGGCGGCGGGACGCTGCTCGTGCCCGCGGGCCGCTTCGCCATCATCACGCCGGTCGTGGCGACCGCATCCGGGCCGAACATCTCGCTCGAAATCCGTGGCGTCGAGTCATCGACTGTCGTCCCTCCGCCGACCGCGAGCGGCGACATACTGTCGCGCGGGCTCGACCTCACCTCGGAGTTCGCGCCGAAGACCGGCGCCCAGCAGATCGCCATCCTGGTTCAGGGGTTGAGCCACTTTCTCATCCAGGACATCTGCTTCATCGGCTCGGCCGACGTGGATAACGACGCGCTGGCGACGCTCGCCATCTCTTTCGTCCCCGACGCGGTCATCCGGCACTGCGAGTTCTACGGCCTGATGAGCCAGTCCCCCGGCGGCTCCATCGTCCAGAGCTACGAAGCCGGCCTCACGATTCAGCAGACGAAGTTCCTCGGCTGCACCGGCAACAGCGGCATCGGCGTCCCGGTCGTGCAGAACTTCTTCTGGAAAGCGATCACCGTCGAAGACACCATCTTTATCGACTACGGGCAGCGCCCGGAGTTGTATGCGAAGACGGGCTACGGCGCGCCGTACTCGTGGATCAACGTCGGGCCTGCTGCGCTGCCGACGGCCGACTCGCCGCGACGCGAGGTCGTGCTGCGTAACCTCTTCCTCGACGAGGGCGGGTGGATGGGCATCAGCGTCCTGCCGGCGCAGTTCCAGAGCAATCCCGTCCCCGTCGATCTCTTCTATGCGGCGGGCTTCTACGTCAACGTCTCGAACTTCTTCACGACCGGCCTCTACATCTCCAGCGTGCGCCAGGCGATGGTCGAGGACTCGCGCTTCACCTGGACTCACCATGCCAACGCCGCCCTCGAAATCTACGGCGTGCAGGACGCCATCCTCGACCGTGTCCGGACGGACGCGGGGGCGACGCGCCTTCAGGCCGACGGCCTGACCCAACGCCTCACCGTTATCGACTCGACCTACAGCGACCTCGCGTCCTCGGCGGCGCAGACCATCGTGCTCACGCCCGCGACGCCCGACGACGACCCCGTGCGCTACGTCCGCGCGCGGTTCGACTCGGCGCTCGGGCGCGTGCCCGACGCGGCGGCGCACTACTACTGGTCGCGTAAGCTCCTCGATTGCGGCGCGGACGCAACCTGCGTCGCTTCGCAGCGTGCGGCGCTCGCGGCCTACCTCGCCACTACACCAGCACCGACGTTCGACATCAACGGCCGCGCGACCGACGAGGACGACCAACCGCTCGCGGGCGTCGCGGTCACGCTGACGGGCACGCACCTGGCGGCGACGCCGGCGACGCTGACTGGCGCCGACGGCTCTTACAGCTTCGGCCGCCTGCCGACGAGCGGCGTCTACACCGTCACGGTCGGCACCAAGCGCCACTACACGTTCACGACGCCGACGCGCACCGTCATCACGCCCGCGGGCGCGCAGGTTCTGGACTTCCCTGCGACGCTCAACCGCTACGCCATCGGCGGCCGGCTCCTCGACGAGCGCGGCCTCGCCATACAGGGAGCGACCGTGACGCTCTCGGGCGCGCAGGCCGCTACGACCAGCACGGACGCGAACGGCAACTACACGTTCGCGAGCCTCCCGGCCGGCGGTAACTACACCGTCAACGCTTCGAGCGCGCACCACACGTTCGCGAGCCCTTCGCAGACGTTCAACGATCTCGATGGGAACAAGACGGCCAACTTCAACGGCACGTCACTCTTCTACAACGTCAACGGGCAGGTCGTTGACTCGGCCAACAACCCACTGGCCGGACACTCGGTCGCGCTCTCAGGCGGAAAGAGCGCGACGGCCACGACTGACGCGCAGGGTAACTTCACCTTCGTCGATCTGCCGCGCGGCGGCACCTACACGGTCACTCCCGCGAAGCTCTTAGGCAGTCTGTTTACGCCCGCCTCGCAGAGCTTCAACAATTTGACGGCCGACCAGACGCCCGTCTTCATCGCCGTCAAGACCGACTACAAAATCGCCGGGCGCATCACCTCCGTCGGGACGGGTCTCGCGGACGTGACGCTGACGCTCACCGGCTCGAAGGTGGCCACGACCACGACGGACGCTAACGGCGCCTACTCCTTCAGCGTTCCCGTCCACGGCGACTACGCGGTCGCGCCCTCGAAGACGCACTACACGTTCGACCGCGCCAACTCGACCTTCAACGGCGTCACCGCCGACAAGACGGCCGACTTCGTCGCGACCATCAACCGACACAAGATCAGCGGCGCCGTCAAACGTCCGACGGGCGCCGCGTTGAGCGGCGTGACCGTGACGCTCTCGGGCGCACAGGCGGCCACGACGACGACCGACGCGCAGGGCGCCTACAGCTTCGCGAGCCTGCCCGCGGGCGCCGCCTACACCGTCACGCCCTCGAATCCCGGCTACGCCTTCGCCCCTTCGTCGCAGAGCTTCACAGACCTCGGCGCCGACCGCACAGCCGACTTCTCCGGCACGCCCTCGAACGTCACGCTCGCGGGGCGCGTCACGGCGGACGGCGCCGCGCTCGCGGGCGTCACCGTCACACTCACGGGGTCGAACGCCGGCACGGCGACGACCGGCGCCGACGGCAACTACTCCTTCAGCATCACGTCCGAGGGCAATTACACCGTCACGCCCTCGAAGACGCACTACAAGTTCGCGCCGTCAGCCCTGAGCTTTAACAACCCGATCTCCGCGCAGACGGCCGACTTCGCCGGCACGCTCGACCGCCACAAGGTAAGCGGGCGCGTCGTGGACAAGAACAACGCGGGGCTCGCCGGCGTCAGCGTTTCGCTCTCGGGCGCGCAGACGGCCGCGACGACCACCGACGCGCAGGGCAACTACGCCTTCACGAACCTCCCGGCCGGCGGCAACTACACCGTCACGGCCGCGAGGGTGAACTACTCCCTCGCCCCCCCTAGCATCGCCGTAAACGACCTCGGCGCGGACCAGACGGCCGACTTCGTCGCGACGCTCAACCGGCACAGGATCAGTGGCAGCGTCAGGAGTCCGGCGGGCGCCGTGCTGGCCGGCATGACCGTGACCCTCTCGGGCGGGCAGACGGACGCGACGACGACCGACGCGCAGGGTAACTACGCCTTCACGAACCTCGCGGCCGGCGGCAACTACGTCGTCGCCGTCTCCAGAGCAAACTATTCATTCAGCCCGGCCAGCGTCCCCTTCAACGCCCTCGGCGCGGATGCGACGGCCGACTTCACGGGCACGCTCCTCGACTACGTCGTGCGCGGCCGCGTCACCGCGGGCGGCGCGGCGCTCGCGGGCGTCACCGTGACGCTCTCCGGCTCGAAGGCGGGCACGGCGACGACCGACTCTAACGGCGGCTACTCCTTCAACGTGCCGGCCGAGGGGAGCTACACGGTCACGCCGTCGCGCAAGCAATACACCTTCGCGCCGTCCTCCTCGACCTTCACAAATCTCGGCGGCGACCAGACCGCCGACTTCGACGCGACGCTCGACCGGCACACGCTCTCGGGCCGCGTCGCGGACAAGAACGGCGCGGGGATACAGGGCGTGACCCTGACGCTCTCGGGCTCACAGTCGGGCACGGCCACGACGGACGCGCAGGGTGACTTCTCCTTCCCGAACCTGCCGGCCGGCGGCACCTACACCCTCACGGCCGCGAAGGCGCACTACACGTTCGCCCCGCAGACGCGGAGCTTCGACGATCTTTCGTCCACGCAGACGGCCGACTTCGAGGCGACGCTCGACCGCCACGCCATCTCGGGCCGCGTCGCCTACGCGAATGACGCGGGCCTCGCGGGCGTGACCGTGACGCTCTCGGGCGCGCAGACGGCCACGGCGACGACGGACGCGCAGGGTAACTTCACGTTCGCGAACCTGCCGGCCGGCGGCGGCTACACGGTCACGCCCGCGTTCGTGAACCACACCTTCGCGCCCGCGTCGCAGAGCTTCGAAGACCTCGGGACGGACGTGCGCGCCGCCTTCACGGCCGCCACCGTGAGCTACCGCATCGCGGGGCGCGTCACAGGGAAGGGCTCGCCGCTCGCGGGTGTCGAAGTGACACTCGCGGGTACACACGCCGTGCTCGGCGCGCAGGCCGGCAAGGTGACGACGGGGGCCGACGGCGCCTACTCGTTCACGGCGCCCGCGGGCGGCGACTACACGGTCACGCCGTCGAAGAAGAACTACGTCTTCGGCCCGGCCGCGGCGACGTTCAAAGGGATGGCCGCGGACCAGACCGCAGACTTCGACGCGTCGCTCCAGACCGTCATGAGCTTCGCCGCGACGAGCTACACGGTGGGCGAAGGCGGCGGCGCCCTGATCGTCACCGTCACGCGCGAGGGCGACACGACGACCGAGGCTTCGGCCGTCTATGAAGGGCTCGGCGACACGGCGAAGCTCGGCTCCGATTTCGTCGCCTCTGTCGGCCTGCTCACCTTCGCTCCGGGCGAGACCTCGAAGACCTTCCTGCTCTTCATCACCGACGACGCCTTCGCCGAGGGGCCGGAGTTGTTCACGCTGACGCTGACGCCGTCCGGCAGTGCGGTCACGGGCGACGTGGCCGTCACGTCGGTGACGATCAACGACAACGACGCGACGACCTCTGCGGTCAACCCGCTCGACGACGACGAGTTCTTCGTCCGCCAGCACTACCGCGACTTCTTCAGCCGCGAGCCGGACGCGCCGGGGCTCAAGTTCTGGACGGACGAAATCAGGAAGTGCGGCACGGACGCGCGCTGCCGCGAGGCGCGGCGCATCAGCGTCTCGGCCGCCTTCTTCCTCTCCATCGAGTTCAAGGAGACGGGCTACTTCGCCTACCGTCTCTACCGCGCCACGTACGGGCGCGCGCCGACGCGGGCCGGCGAGTTTATGCTCGACTCGCGCGTGTTGGGCGACCGCGTGGTGGTCGGCGCCGATGGGTGGGCCGAGCGGATCGCGGCCAATCGGCGCGCGTTCCTCGAAGCGTGGACGCAGCGGCAGGAGTTCGAGGAACGCTTCGAGGGCTTCACCGACTGGTGGTTCCTCCAGATACTCTTCGAGAACATGAACGTGACGCCGACCGAGGCCCGGCGCCAGGCGCTGCTGGCGAAACTCGGCGCCGGCGCCTCCCGCGCCGAGGTGCTCGCCGAGATCATCGAAGACGAGCAGTTCAACAAGCAGGAGATCAACCGCGCGTTCGTCCTGATGCAGTACTTCGGGTATTTAAGAAGGAATCCCAACGACCCGCCCGACTCCGACCTGACCGGCTACAACCACTGGCTCGGCAAGCTCAACGAGTTCGGCGGCGACTACCAGAAGGCCGAGATGGTCAAAGCCTTCCTCTCCTCGACCGAGTACCGCGGGCGCTTCGGGAATTAAAGGCAGTAGGCAGTTGAAAACGCCGTGTCGGCGGCGTCTGCCTACCGCCTGCCGCACCTGAGATTGCGACCCCGTTGCCTTCCGGTTGTTTTTAAGAGCCGTTGCCCTCCCCGCTTGACACGACCCGCGCCTCCCTTTAGTGTGTGCGCCGTCCCGTTTAGTTTGCGTGGGCCTCACCAGTCACACGCGAACAATCCTAAGCGACAACTGCTCAGGGTTGATGAAAGCCGGTAAGGGCTTTTTGCGCCCGTGGCCCGCGCCCTCGGTCTGCCCGTCGGCCTTCTCCCGGCCGGGGGAAGCGCGGGTTCGCCGCGTACGCGCTGAAGCCCTGACCTTGACACACAATTAAGGAGAGCCAATGCACACGGAGAAACACCCACCCGCACGGCGTCCACTGCCAGTCTGGCTGGCGACGCTGTCACTCCTCCTGCTCGTACTCGCGGGCACACTCCAGGCGCGCGCGCAGGACGCGCCCGCGCCCGACGACGCACGGGAGCCGAAGATGTCCGACCTCCTCAAGATGCCCGGCAAGGTCATCGCCGAGTCCAACGCCCCCGCGCCTGCGGGCCGTCTCAAAGTCAAAAACTATCGGGTCGAAGAGTTGACGCTGCCCGCGCCGGTCGAGGTCGAAGTCGGGGAGAAGCGCGTCAAAGTCTCGCGCGCCTTCCGCGTGACCGTCACCGGCGGGCCCTTCCCCGTCCGCGCCCTGCCCGCCGTCGTCTGGATAGACGACGTGGCCGTCGGCTACGGCGTCGAGAGCGAAGACCTCGACGCGATCACGGCCGTCACCTTCGACGCCTCACTCGTGCGCGAAGGCGCCACCGTGTCCGTCTCCTACGGCGACAAGGAGAAGAAGGAAGAACGCACGGCGCTGCCCGAGAAGCTCAAGCTCGGCGCGAAGAAGGGAGGTGACCAGTAATGCGTCAGCTCACGCTCACACTGACACGCGCGCTCGCCTGCGCGTCGATTCTCGTCGCCTGCGGCGCGGCCTTCAAGCTCAACGCGCAGACGCCCGACCCCGGCACGGCCGGGCCGCTGGCCGTCACGCGCGAGGAGTACAACTACGGCAACCTCGCCTTCCAGCCAACGGGCTTCCCCTCGGCGGTCGAACTGAAGGCTTCCGTCCACTACCCGACGGGTCTGGCCGGCGGGCCGTACCCGTTCGTCGTCTTCATGCACGGCCGCCACGTGACCTGCTACCGCGGCACGACGACCGCGCTGCGCTGGCCCTGCCGCTCCAACGAGACCGCCATCCCGAGCTATCAGGGCTACGACTACATCGCGCAGAATCTGGCGAGCAACGGGTATATCGTTATCTCGATCAGCGCCAACGGCATCAACGCTTTCGACAACAACGTTACCGACCTCGGGATGCAGGCGCGCGCCGAGCTGATTCAGCGCCATCTCCAGCAGTGGAATACTTTCAACACGGCGGGCGCCGCGCCCTTCGGGACGAAGTTCGTCGGCAAGGTCAACCTCCAGAAGGTCGGCACGATGGGCCACTCGCGCGGCGGCGAGGGCGTCGTCAAGCACTACGCCTATAACAAGTCACAGGGGTCGCCCTACGGCGTGAAGGCCGTCTTCCCGCTCGCGCCCGTCAACTTCAACCGCACCATCGCCAACAACGTCGCGCTCTCGGTCGTGCTGCCCTACTGCGACGGCGACGTGAACGACAATCAGGGCGTCCACTTCTACGACGACGCGCGCTACAACGTGGCGGGCGACACGTCGCCGAAGCACACCGTCCAGGTGATGGGCGCCAACCACAACTACTTCAACACGGTCTGGACGCCGGGGCTCTTCCCTGCCGGCGCGTCCGACGACTGGGGCTTCACCACGGGCGGCAGCCTCGACGCGCAGTGCGGCACCATCTCGGGCAATCACCGCCTGACGGCGACGCAGCAGCGCGGCGTCGGGCTCGCCTACATCGCGGCGACGATGCGCGCCTACGTCGGCGGCGAGTCGCAGTTCCTGCCCTACCTGACGGGCGAGGCCGCGCCGCCGCCCTCGGCGCTGACGACGGAGATTCACGTCTCCTACCACGCGCCCGACACGGCCGCGACGCGCCGCGACGTGAACCGCCTGCTCACCTCGACCAACCTGACGACGAACACTTTGGGCGGCGCGACCACGCAGACGGGCCTGACGCCGCATGACCTCTGCGGCGGCCCTTCGCCGCAGCCGCAGCACTGCCTGCCCGTGACGCAGTCAACGGCCCGCCAGCCGCACACGACCGTGAGCGCGCGCGCGACGACCGTCCGCGGCCTGAGCCAGTTGCGCACGGGCTGGTCTGCGATCACGGCCAACTACCGCAACGACTTGCCCCTCGGCGCGCGGAACGTGAGCGGGTTCCGCTGGCTCACGTTCCGCGTCAGCGTCAACTTCGCCGACACGCGCAACCCTTCGGGCATTCCGCAGAACTTCACGGTTGTGCTGACCGACGGCGCGGGCGCGACCTCGACCGTCACCGTCAACAGCTACTCGGACGTGCTCTTCTACCCGCCCGGCTCGGTCGGGCCGGTGCCGAAGGTGCTGCTCAACACGGCGCGCCTCCCCGTCAACGCCTTCTCGGGCGTGAACCTCTCGGACATCCGCTCCGTCCAGTTCAAGTTCGACCAGAGCCCCTCGGGCGCGCTCCTCATCTCCGACGTGTCATTCTCGTCGCCGCCCGTTCCGTAAAAGGAAGTAGACAGTAGTCAGTAGAAAGAACAGGCGGCGCGCTTCGACCTTCAGGCCGGGCGCGCCGCTTCTGTATTCCTACTGACTACTGTCTACTGTCTACTCGTTTCCGTCGCGGGCGGGGCGCCCTTGAGGTGCTTGTCGAGGAAGTCGAGGATGGCCTTGTAGGCGCGTATCTCGTTCTCCTTTTTGGTGAAGCCGTGGCCTTCGTTATCGAAGACGACGTACTCGACCGTGCCGCCGCGCTTGCGTATGTTCTCCACTATCTCGTCGGACTCGGGCTTAATCACGCGCGGGTCGTTCGCCCCCTGAAGGACGATGAGCGGGCGCTTGATCTTGTCCGCGTGGAAGAGCGGCGAGGTCTCGCGCAGGAACTCCAACTGCGTCGAGGGGTCGCCGATCTCCTTGTAGAGCGACTTACGGAACGACTCCCAGTAGGGCGGGATGGATTGCAGCGTCCGCACCCAGTTCGAGACGCCGAAGAGGTCTACGCCGACGGCGAACTCCTCCGGCTTGAAGGCGAGCGCGGACAAAACCATGTAGCCGCCGTAAGAGCCGCCCATGATGCCGATGCGGTCGGGGTCAACGTAGGGCTGCTTCTGCAAAAACTTCTTCGCCTCGACGCAGTCCCACAGCGGCTCGCGGCCGTGCTTGCCGTCGTCGGCCGCGTAGAAGGTCTTGCCGTAGCCGGAGGAGCCGCGGTTGTTGACGCCGAGGACGACGTAGCCGTGGTTGACGAGGTACTGCGTCAGCGCGCTGTAGCCCGTGCGCGTCTGCCCGCCGGGGCCGCCGTGAATGAGCAGGACGGCCGGCGCCTTGTGCGCGGCGTCGGCGCCGTGCGGCTTGTAGAGAATGTTGGGAACCTCCATCCCGTCGAACGACTTGTAACGGACGACCTGCGAGGCGACGAGGTCGGCCGAGTTGATCTCCGGGTTGAGCGAGTCCGTCAACCGCGTCGCCTTCTTCGTCGCGAAGTCATAGACGTAGAGGTTCGAAGGGCTGCGGTCGCCGTTCAGGTAGAAGGCCATCAGGCGCTCGCTGTCGGAGATGTTGACGCCGGTGATGTCGCCCTCGGGGAGTACGGGCAGGGGGACGGGCTTGCCGGTTCGCGTGTCATCCACGCGGATGACGGTGCGCGCATCCTGGTTGACGGCCGTGACGCGGTAGCGCCCGCCGCGCGAGAAGTATGTGTAGAACACGTCCCACGGTGCGCGTTCGACCACCTCGGTCTTGCCCGCCGCGAGGTCGTAGCGCGCGACGTAGCGGAACTCCGCGCCCGCGTCCGTCAGGAAGTAGAGATGCTTTGACGCGGGATCGAAGGCCGAGGGAGCGTTGGCCACGTCGCCCTTGTGCTCGGTGATGTTCTTGAGCTGTTTCGTCTGCGTGTCGTAGAGGTAAACATCGGAGTCGTTGGTCGTCGCGCCGTTCTTCTGGAAGGAGAGGAAGCGCTTGTCGTTCGAGATGTCGCCGAAGTCGAGGCCCGCCTCGTCGCGGTAGACGAGGCGCGGCTTGAAGTCGGCGAGCGCCAGCTCGTAGATGTCGAAATACTTCGGGTCGCGCTCGTTCGACGAGTAGAAGAAGGACTTACGGTCGAAGCTCCAGCCGTGGAACTGCGCCTTCGTCTTCTCGCCGGGCGTGAGGTCGCGCTCCGAGCCGTCCGCCTCGCGCAGGTAGAGGTGGCTGTTCTCGTTGCCGCCGCGGTCGTACGTGTAGATGAAGCGCGGGTCTGCGGGGAAGTAAGAGACGGCGTACGTGCTCTCCTTCGTCGAGTCGGTCAACTGCTTCGCCGGGCCGCCCGCGACGGGCACGGTGTAGACGTTGAAGATGCCCGTCTTGTTGCTGTGGAAGAGAACCTGTTTCTCGTCGGCCGAGAAGGAGGAGCCGCCGACGCGCGTCGTGGCCATGAACTGCTCGATGGTGTACTGCCGGGCGGCGCGCGGCGGGGCCTTTGGCGCGCCGCTCTGCGCGCGCGCTTCCGCCGCGCCGAGCAGCGTCAGCACGAACAGGAGCGCGACCGCCGGCCGCGAGAGACTGTGCGGGGAACATTCATTTTTTCTCATGGGAGTGTGCCTCTGATCTAACTTTTCTTCGGGATGTCGCCGCGCTGTTTAAATCATCCCACGGCGTGTGTCAAGGGTAATTCAGCTCGCGGCCTCGACGCGGTCGCGGCCAGTCTGTTTGGCGTGGTAGAGGGCTTCGTCGGTGCGTGCGATCATGTCGTTGCCGGACTCGCCGGGGTCGAGCTGTGCGACGCCGGCCGAGAGCGTGAGGGGAAAGACTCGGCCCGCATCGCCGAAGAGGCGCGCGGAGAAGGCGCGACGTATCTTTTCGGCGAGTGCGCTCGCTCCCTCAACGCCGGTCTCGGGCGCGAGCACGAGGAACTCTTCGCCGCCGTAGCGACAGACCACGTCCGAGCCGCGCACGGAGTCCGCGATGACGCGCGCCGCCTGCTGGAGCGCCGCGTCGCCCGCCGCGTGGCCGTAGGTGTCGTTGACCGCCTTGAAGAAGTCGATGTCGATGAGCAGGCACGAGAGCGGGCGGCTGTAGCGCCGCGCCTCCGACAGCTCCCGCTGGAGCGAGCGGTGCAGGCCGTAGCGGTTGAGGAGCCCCGTCAGCGCGTCCGTCATCGACATCTCGCTCGCCGCTTCGGCGCTGCGGCGCAGCTCCTCCGCGCGCTGGCGCAGGCGGTCGCGCTCAAGCTTCATGCGGATGGCGACGCTCACGCGCGCCAGAAGCTCCTCGACGCGGAAGGGCTTCGAGACGTAGTCGTTGGCGCCGAGGCCGAGGCCGCGCACCTTCGTGTCCGTGTCGTCGAGGGCGGAGAGAAAGATGACGGGGATGTCGCGCGTCGCGGGGTCTTCCTTGAGCAGGCGGCAGGCTTGCAGGCCGTCGAGGACGGGCATCATCACGTCGAGGATGATGAGGTCGGGCAGCACACGGCGCGCGGCCTCGACCGCCTGCCCGCCGTCCTCCGCGGTCTCGACGCGGTACTGCTCCCATTCGAGCCTGCGCCGGATAAGCGCGAGGTTGACGGGCTCGTCATCGGCGACGAGGATAACCGGCGCTCGCGCCCCCTGCGCCCCGGCGGCCGGCTCGCCCTGCGAAATCTCGCTCTTCATAAACGGCGACGTAAAACCTCTCGCGCCGCCGCACAACTTCGGCGCTGTAAGTCCGTAATGAGGTTCGGGGCCGGGGTCGGGGGCTGAGACAATAATAAAGAAGGCGGGAAGGAAAAGGCAAAGGGCAGTTTTCAGTTTTTAGTTTTCAGTAAGCAGGAGGGCTGAAAACTTAAAACTGCCTACCGCCTACTGCTTTTGCCGGTAGTGCTCGACGAGGGCGGAGAGTTGTTCCGTCTCCAGCTTCGAGAGACCTTTGAACTCGACGCCGACGCCCCAGCGCTCGATGTGGTAACGCACCTCGCCGCAGAGCGTCTTCTGCTCAGACAGCCAGAACCTGATGAAGACGGGCTGGCCGCACTCGGCGTTGCGCTCGGTGCGGAGGAAGTAGCCGCCCTCGCTGAGGCTGATGATGCGGTCGTAGAACGGGCAGTCGTAGGTCCAGCCCCAGTAGACGTGTATGTCAACCAACACCCGCTCGTGCCTGCGCTGTTCGGTGAAGGTCATGAGGTCGCTGACGGTCGCTGTCCTGTGCAGTCTGTGGGTTGGTGCGAGGATAGCCGCAGTCAGTCTCCGGCCGCAAGCGGGGCGGCGAAAGATTCCCGGCGCGCCGCGGGGGGGCTTTGTGTTAAGCTTCCGGCCTCCGGCGGAGTTCAAACGCGAGGCACGTGAGACCCGCGCCGCAGACACACCGGCGGCGCACCCACGCAGTAACGAACAGATTTTTCGGGAGGTCGGCCGAAGATGCGACGACGTGAGGGCGACGGCTGCCCCGTGTGGGGCGTGCTCCAAGTCGTGGGCGACAAGTGGACGCTGCTCATCGTCCGCGACCTGGCGGGTGCGCCGCGCCGCACCACGGAACTCCTCGCGCGCCTCCACCCCATCAGCAGCCGCACGCTGATGGATCGCCTGCGCGACATGGAGCACGACGCCCTCATCGAGCGGCGCGACCTCGGCGGCAGTCCCCCGCACGTCGAGTACGTGCTCACCGAACGCGGCCGCCTGCTCACGCCACTGCTGGACGCGCTGCGCGCCGCCGGTCAGGCGCTCGACTGCAACGACTGCGACGACCGCTTCAGCCGCCACGAGTCCTACTGCGACTCGTGCCCGCGCGCCGACCGCCCGGCCCCACCGGCCCAGCCGCCGCGACGCGCCCCCACCGACGATTCCATCGTGCTGCTCTAAAGTCCCCCGCTCTCTCCCCGGAACGAGGCGGCGCCGCGCGCCGCGAGGAGGTGAACATGAGGTCGGCCAACATGACTTTCAGGAAGACGTTTGCGCTCGCCGCGGTCGCTTTGCTGCTGCTCGTTTCACAACCGGCAAAGACGCGCGCGCGCGTCGTGCAGGAGCAGCCGAAGCCGTTCGCCATCTCCTCGCTCGGCACGGCCTTCGGGGTGCAGGTGACGGTCGTCGGGACTTACACCGTCAGCGAGAAACACGTCGATGTGTACGTGGATCGTCTCCTCATCCGCGTGAGCGAGCACTGCCCGTATCAGGGGCGGCGGTTCATCAACACGTTGCTCGTCGGGCTGGGGACGACCGGCAAGCGCGGCGGTTGGGAGATGGAGCACAGGAGCCTGCCCGTCTTCGTCGAGCGCGTGATGGCGCCGCGCGAGGAGTACAGGCTCGTCGGCCTCCGGTTCCAGATTCCGCGGAACGAGGGGGCGGACATGTCGAAGCGCTGGCTCGTCTTCGAGATCGAGGAGACATCCCTCGACGTGCCCGACGGTGACCCGGACAGGACGGGCTACGCCTTCGCGCACAGTTGCCGAACCCTCTTCGCGTCCCCCTGCGCGGAGACCGTGCGCTGACGCTGCCCGCGGCCGGGGCTTAAGAGACGAAGAGACGAAAGTCGAACCTTCGCTTTCGCCTCTTCGTTTCCTTTCTGTTGACGGCCAAACCGACCGAGAGCCCGACCCGCGCGGCGGCCGCTAATCCCTACACCCGCATCGACGAAGAGATTCAGACATGAAACTACAGCGCTTCTTCCTGCCCCTCTCTCTCGTAATCTCCCTGCTCATCCCGTGCGCGCGGCCCGCGGCGGCGCAAGGCGTGGCGTCCGTGACAGCCGAGGCGCGCGGCGCGCACATCGAGCGCGGACTGCTGCCGCCCGTCCTCATCAAGGGCGCGCCCGCTTGGTCGTTAGAGGAGCGCCTGCGCTATTACAAGGCGCCGGGCGTGAGCATCGCCGTCATCAAGGACTTCAAGGTTGAGTGGGCCAAAGGCTACGGCTTCAAAGACGCGGAGTCGCGCGAGCCCGTGACGGAGCGGACGCTCTTTCAGGCCGGCTCCATCAGCAAGCCCGTCGCCGCGATGACCATCCTGAAGAAGGTCGAACAGGGAAAGCTCTCACTTGAGGAAGACGTGAACGCCAAACTCGTCTCGTGGAAACTTCCCGAGAACGAGTTGACGGCGAAGAAGAAGGTGACGCTGGCAAACCTTCTCAGCCACACGGCGGGCCTGACCGTCCACGGCTTCCCCGGTTACGCCGCGGGCGAGAAGCTCCCGACCGTCCCGCAGGTGCTCGACGGCACACCGCCCGCCAACACCGCGCCCGTCCGCGTAGACCTCGAACCGGGCACGCGCTTTCGCTACTCCGGCGGCGGCACCACCATCGCTCAACTCCTGCTCACAGACACCGAGCGCCGTCCCTTCCCGGACATCGCGCGCGAGACGGTGCTCGCGCCCCTCGGCATGACGGACAGCGGCTACGAGCAGCCGCTCCCCGCGGCACGCGCGCGGCTCGCCGCGACCGGCTACCGCGGCGACGGCAAACCCGTCGAGGGCAAGTTCCACGTCTACCCGGAGATGGCCGCGGCCGGACTCTGGACGACGCCGACCGACCTCGCAAAGTTCGGTATCGAGATGCAGCTCTCCCTACAGGGCAGGTCAAACAAGGTGCTCTCGAAGGCCACGGCCGAGCGGATGGTGACGCCCTACCTCCCTTCGTCGGACGTGGGCCTCGGCTTCTTCAACCAGAAGCGTGGGCAGCATATCTACTTCGGCCACAACGGTGCGGACGAGGGCTTCCGCGCCGACCTCCTTCTCCACCGCGAGAAGGGCTACGGCGCGGTCGTGATGGTCAACTCGGACAACGGCCAGATCATCGGCGAAATCTTCCGCGCCATCGCGCGCGAGTACGGCTGGGACGAGTACCTGCCGCCGGAGCTTGAGACGGTGTCGGTCGCGCCCGAGCGGCTCAGCAATTACGCCGGCCGCTACCTCGTCAACCCCGACCGCGTGCTCAACGTCACGCTTGAGGGCAGCCGCCTCTTCGCCGAGCCGACGCAGGGAGCGAAGACCGAACTCTTCCCCATCTCCGAGACGACCTTCACCCGACAGGACGCGCCGCTCCGTCTGACCTTCGTGCCCGCCGCCGAAGGTGCGCTCGCCAAAGTGACCCTCGTCGGTGGCAACAACTCTTCGGACGCGCCGCGCCTGCCCGACGGCACGCTCATCCCGTACGAGATGCTGCAAGCCGGCAAGGGGGACGAGGCCGTCGCCGCCTACCGCCGTATCAAGAAGGAGAAGCCCGACAACGCCTCGGTCTCCGAGCAGCGTTTGAACATGCTCGGCTACGAGCTTCTGCGCGCGAAGAAGCTGCGCGAGTCGGTCGCCGTCTTCGCCCTCAACGCCGAACTCTACCCGCAGTCCTTCAACGTCTACGACAGCCTCGCCGACGCCTACGCCGAGAGCGGTGAGAAGGAGCTGGCCGTCAAGAACTACCGCCGCTCGCTGGAGCTGAATCCGCAGAACAAGAACGCGACCCAGATGTTGAAGAAGCTGGAAGGGGCGAAGCCGTAGTCAACGGCGCTCTGCGTTATGGACATCCTTGAGCACCAGAGCCGCGCGTGGGACAGGCAGGTCGGACTCGGGAACGAGTGGACGAGGCCCGTCGGGCCGGAGGTCATCGAGGAGGCGCGGCGTGGGCGTTGGGCGGTGCTGCTCACCGAGCAGAAGCCTGTGCCGCGCGAGTGGTTCCCCGCGGAGATGCGCGGGCTCGACGTGCTCTGCCTCGCCTCGGGCGGCGGCCAGCAGGGGCCGACGTTCGCGGCGGCCGGCGCGCGCGTTACGGTGCTCGACAACTCGCCCGCGCAGCTCGCGCAGGACGCCGCGGTGGCCGAGCGCGAGGGGCTCGACCTCCAAACCTTCCGGGGCGACATGGCCGACCTCTCCGCGTTCGCCGACGAGAGCTTCGACCTCGTCTTCCACCCCGTCTCGAACTGTTTCGCGCCGGCCGTGCGCCCCGTGTGGCGCGAGGCGTTCCGCGTGCTCCGGCGCGGCGGACTGCTGCTCGCAGGCTTCAACAACCCCTCGATCTACATCTTCGATCTGGAGGACGAGCGGCAGGAGAGGCTCGAAGTGAAGTACGCGCTTCCCTACTCGGACATCGAAAGTCTGAACGACGACGAGCGCGCGCGCCTGCTCGCCGCCGACCGCCCGCTTGAGTTCAGCCACACGCTCGAAGAACAGATCGGCGGGCAGCTCGACGCGGGCTTCCGACTCACGACGCTCTACGAAGACCGCCATCGCGGCCTGCGCGTCGCCGAGTTCATGCCCACCTACGTCGCCACGCGCGCGGTCAAACCGTGAGCTGAACCTTTCCGATTCGGGAGCTTAATATTTTGGAGAACGCTTCGGCGCGAGAGGACTTGAAGAGAAGAGTCTGGCCGTGGCTCGCCGTCGTGGCGGTGCTCGCGGCGGCCGCTTTCCTGCTGCGCTGGCAGGGCCGGCTGTGGCTCTGCTCCTGTGGGCGCTTCCGCCTCTGGCTCGGCGATGCGTGGAGTGCCGAGACCTCGCAGCAGCTCTTCGACCCATACTCCTTCACGCACGTCCTGCACGGCTTCGCGCTCGCGGGGCTGCTCGCGCTCCTGCTCCCGCGCGCGGGCTGGCGCTGGCGCCTCGCGCTCGCGGTCGCGGCCGAAGCGGCGTGGGAGGTCTTCGAGAACACCGAGTTCGTCGTCAACCGTTATCGCGAGACGACCGCCGCGCTCGGCTACAACGGCGACACCATCGTCAACTCGCTCGGCGACATCATCGCCTGCGCCGCCGGCGCCTTCATCGCGCGCCGCCTCGGCCTGCGTAAAACCCTCCTCGTCTTCGCGCTGACTGAGATCGTCCTGCTCTTCTGGATCAGGGACAGTCTCCTCCTCAACATCCTCCTCCTCGTCTACCCCTCGGAGAAGTTGAGAGCGTGGCAGGCCGGTCACTAGGCGCGCGCACACGGAGAGAAGCGATGAAGGCTTTGAAGACTTTCGACCCGGCGGGCGAGCTGGCCCTCATACTCTACCTCTCGGCCTTCAAGCTGCTCCTGCACTTCCTGACCAGCGGCGAGTACGGCTACTTCCGAGACGAGCTGTACTATCTCGCCTGCGGCGAGCACCTCGACTGGGGTTACGTCGATCAGGCGCCGCTCATCGCCGTCATCGCTCGCGCGCAGCGCGCAGTCCTCGGCGACTCGCTCTTCGCCGTGCGCTTCCTTCCGGCGGTCGCGGGCGCCGCGACGGTCTTCTTCACCGGCCTCATCGCGCGCGAGTGCGGCGGCCGCCGCTTCGGCGTCGCTCTCGCCTGCCTCGCGCTCATCGTCGCGCCGACCTACCTCGCGGGCAACAACATCCTGACGATGAACGCGTTCGAGCCGCTCTTCTGGGTCGCGTGCGCATACCTGTTCGTGCGCGTCGTCAAGACCGGCGACGAACGTCTGTGGCTCTGGTTCGGCGTCGTCGCGGGGCTGGGGCTCCAGAACAAGCACTCGACGCTCGCCTTCGGTTTCGCCTTCGTCGCGGGGCTACTCCTGTCACCCGCGCGCAGGTACTTACTGAGCCGCTGGCTGTGGCTCGGCGGCGCGGTCGCGGTGGTCATCTTTCTGCCGAATGTGCTGTGGCAAATCGCGCACGGCTGGCCGACCGTCGAGGTGCTGCGCAACGCCGACAAGAACCAGAACGTCGCCTTTTCGCTCGTCGAGTTCGTCAAGGGGCAGGTGCTCTTCATGCACCCGCTCACGCTGCCCGTCTGGGTCGCGGGACTCTACTTCTATCTCGCGTCGAAGGCGGGCCGTCGTTGGCGCGCGCTCGGCTGGGCGTACATCGCGCTGTTCGCGCTGATGGTTGCCTTCCGCGCGAAGGTCTACTACCTCATCCCCTTCTACCCCGTCCTGCTCGCGGCGGGCGGCGTGCAGGTCGAGTCGTGGCTCGCGCGTCTCGCGTGGGGCTGGCCGAGGGTCGCGACGCTCGCGACGCTCGCGGCCGGCGGCGCCGTCATGGCACCGCTCGCGCTACCCGTCCTGCCGGTCGAGACTTTCATACGCTACCAGCGCGCGCTCGGCGTCGAGCCGCCGCGGATGGAGAAGCTGAGCCTGCGCGAGTTGCCGCAGCACTACGCAGACATGTTCGGCTGGGAAGAGATGACGGCCGAGGTCGGGCGCGTCTACAACTCCCTCCCCCCTGAAGAGCGCACGCACTGCGCTGTCTTCGCGCGCAACTACGGACAGGCCGGCGCGATAGACTTCTTCGGCGCGCGCCACGGGCTCCCGAAGGCCATCGGCAAACACCAGAACTACTTCCTCTGGGGGCCGCGCGAATACACGGGCGAGTGCGTCATCACCGTCGGCGAGAGGGAGGCGGACGTACGGAAGTCTTTCGATCAAGTCGAGCTGGCCGCGACCATCACGCACCCATACGTCCTGCCACACGAGAACAACCTGCCCGTCTACATCTGCCGCAAGCCCAAACGGCCGCTCAAAGAAATCTGGCCGGACGTGAAGTGCTACAGTTGTTGAGCCGGAGAGCATTAACCACAGAGACACAGAGGCACAGCTTTTAGTCTAAAAGCTGTGCCTCTGTGTCTCTGTGGTTAATGCTGCTTAGCGTTAAGACGAAAGCTCCGTAGACGGACGCGCGTAGACGACTTCGGGCTGCGAGGTGTCGGCCGGCGGCTGTGGCTCGTCGGGGTGGTTGGAGACGACCTCGCCGCCGGGCAGCGTGATCTGCTCGTGGTCGGCCGAGACGACCTCGCCCTCGATGGTGACCTCTTCGCCGGTGGCCGTCGCCACGGGCAGCGAGTCCAAGAACCTCTCGGCGTCGATGGCGGCCATGCAGCCGGTGCCGGCGGCCGTCACAGCCTGCCGGTAGATCGAGTCCTGTGCGTCGCCGCAGGCGAAGACGCCGGGGATGTTCGTCGCCATCGAGACGCCCGCGGTCTTGATGTAGCCGACCGTATCCATGTCGAGCCAATCCTTGAAGACATCCGTGTTCGGCTTGTGGCCGATGGCGATGAAGACGCCCTCGCACGCGAACTCCGACTCCTCGCCCGTCTTGTTGTCCTGAAGCTTGATCCCCGTCACGCCCGTCTCCGGCGTGCCGACGATCTCCTTCACGTCCGCGTTCCAGATGAAGTCGATCTTCGGGTTCCCTTTCGCCTTGTCCTGCATGATCTTCGACGCGCGCAGAGAGTCGCGCCGGTGAACGACCGTCACGCGCGAGGCGTAGCGCGTCAAAAACGTCGCCTCCTCCATCGCCGTGTCGCCGCCGCCGACGACGACGATGGGCTTACCTTTGAAGAAGAAGCCGTCGCACGTCGCGCACGCGCTCACGCCGAGTCCGCCCAAGCCCTCCGGCGCGGGAGCCTCACCCGGGATGCCGAGCCACTTGGCCGAAGCGCCCGAGGCGACGATCAAAGTCTCGGCCTTAATCTCGTGCCCCTCCTCCGTCCAGAGCGTGAAGGGACGCCGGCTCAACTCCACCTTGTTGACATAGGTGACGAGGAACTCCGTGCCGAAACGCTTGGCCTGCTCCTCGAACTGCTGCATCAGTTCCGGCCCCTGGATGCCTTCGGCGAAGCCGGGGTAGTTCTCGACCTCGGTCGTGATGGTGAGCTGGCCGCCGGGCTGCGGGCCGTGGATGACGAGCGGGCGTAGTTCTGCGCGCGCGGCGTAGATGGCCGCGGTCAGGCCGGCCGGCCCGGAGCCGACGATAACGACTTCGCGGTGCAGGGTCTCTTTCATCATGCCTCTGATTATACGGTCTCGGTCTGTAAGCGCGCTTACCGAGCGGCGCGTTGTCGGTGGTAGCCTTTTTCTCGGCGCGTGTAGTATAACTGCTCGCGCCTTGAGGAGTCGAATTTGACCGCTAAGAGAGAGCCGGAACCCCGACCGCCCGGCCACGCCGAGACCCTTTGAGCACGCCACAGGAGGAGAGAGATTCGACGCCGCACGCGACCCCGACCGTGCGTCGCGTCGCCGTCCTCGGCGCGGGCACGATGGGGCACGGCATCGCGCAGGCCGCCGCCGCCGCAGGCTTCGAAGTCGTGCTCCGCGACCTCGAAGCGTCCTTCGTCGAGAAGGGACTGCGCGCCATCGAGTCAAACCTCTCGAAGGGCGTCGCGCGCGGCAAGGTGACCGACGAAGAGCGCGCCCGCACCCTCTCAAACATCCGCACGACGACCCGGCTCGAAGAGACTTCCGACAGCGACCTCTTCGTCGAGGCCGTCCCCGAGCGGCTCGACCTCAAGCGCGAGACGCTCCGCGCCGTCGAGAGTCTTAACCCGTCGGACTTCATCTTCGCTACGAACACCTCCTCGCTCTCCATCACGGAGATCGCCGAAGGCGCCCGCCGTCCCGAGCGCGTCGTCGGCATGCACTTCTTCAACCCCGTCCACATCATGCGCCTCGTCGAGATCGTCGTCGGGCGCGAGACCTCCGCACAGACGGTCGAGGCCGTCCGCGCCGTCGCCCTCGGGATGGGGAAGGAGCCGATTGTCGTGCGTGACGTGCCGGGCTTCGCCTCCTCGCGGCTCGGCGTGGCGCTGGGGCTCGAAGCGATGCGGATGCTGGAAGAGGGCGTGGCCGAAGCGAAAGATATAGATACGGCGATGGAACTCGGTTACAATCACCCGATGGGGCCGCTCCGCCTGACCGATCTCGTCGGCCTCGACGTGCGCCTCCACATTGCCGAGTACCTGCACGCCCGGCTCGGCTCGGAGCGCTTCCGCCCCCCCGACATCCTCCGGCGCATGGTCGCCGAGGGCAAGCTCGGGAAGAAGTCGGGTGAGGGGTTCTACAAGTGGGATGATAGTAGGCAGTAGGCAGATGGCGGCAGGCATTTCAAGAGTGCCGCTGTCGAGAACTCCGGATTAACCTTCAACCTCCGCAACGCGGAGCGACGACTGCCTACTGCCGTCTGCCTACTGCCTACTAATGACTATGACGAGGCCACCGAACGAAGAGAGACGATTCGCGCTGCGCATGGCGCTGCGGCTGCCCATCGTGGTGTCGGGGCGCGCCGAGGACGGGGCGGCTTGGAGCGAGCCGACCGAGACGGACGACATCTCGACCCTCGGCGCGCTCTTCCACCTCAACCAGCGCGTCGCGCGCGGCGACCAGCTCTACCTGCGCGCGCACCGCCCCGACGGCTCGCCCATCGAGGCCACGGCGCGCGTCGTCCGTACCGCGCCCGCCATCTACGGCACCGCCCGCGTCGGCGTGCAGATCATGGAGCCGACCGAGAACTGGCTCCGCCTCTTCGTCTCTTGGGTCGCCGACGAGCAGCAGACGCCCGAGGGCGAGAAACAGTAAGAACCGTAAACGGTGAACCGTAAACCGTGACAAGAAGAGGCGGCTCTTACTTGTCACGGTTTACGGTTCACCGTTTACGGCTTTATCCTTGTTACGGTTTGAGGTTTACGGTATTCGGAGAATGACAATGGCATCATACGAGACACTTCTGGTCGAGCGGCGCGGGCGCGTCGCCGTCATCACGATCAACCGGCCGCAGAAGCTCAACGCGCTCAACATCCAGACGCGCGCCGAGGGCGCGGCGGCGCTCGAAGAGCTGCGCGAGGACGAATCAATCCGCGTCGTCGTCATCACCGGCGCGGGCGAGAAGGCTTTCGTCGCCGGCGCCGACATCAGCGAGTTCGAGGGGCGCACCGCCGTTTCGCAGCGCGACGTGATGACGGCGCGCTCGCTCTTCACCGCCGTCGATACTTTTCCCAAGCCCGTCATCGCCATGATTAACGGCTTCTGCCTCGGCGGCGGCTGCGAGCTGGCGCTCTCGTGCGACATCCGCGTCGCCAGCGAGACGGCGCGCTTCGGCCAGCCCGAGATCAACCTCGGCATCATCCCCGGCGGCGGCGGAACCCAACGACTGACGCGACTCGTCGGCGAAGGTAAAGCGATGGAGCTGATCCTCACGGGCGACATGATCGACGCGCAGCACGCGTACAACCTCGGCCTCGTCAACCTCGTCGTCCCCGCCGCCGACCTTGAAGCGAAGACCATGGAGTTGGCGAACCGCATCGCCGAGAAGAGCCCTGTGGCGCTGCGCATGGCCAAGGAGGCGGTCAAGACGGCCGCCCGCGCCAACCTCGACGAGGGCCTGCGCCGCGAGATAGACCTCTTCGCCCTCACCTTCTCCAGCCAGGACAAGGATGAGGGCGTCCGCGCATTTCTGGAGAAGCGCAAGCCCGACTTCAAGGGCGTCTGAGCGCCACGAAAGGGGGACGCAGGTTGAGGGTCGCCCTCATCATCTTCGGCGTCGTGCTCGCGGCCGCTGGCGGTGTACTTGCATACCGCTCCTACTTCCTGGAGCCGAGCGCGGCGGTCGTCATCACCGACGCCGCCGTCCGCGAAGTGCCGAACATGGCGCGCGTCGTCGTCGGCCTCCTGCTGCTCGCGGCCGGCGCCGCCCTCGCTCTCTCCGCCGCCCTCCGCCGCAGGTAAGACGAGGCGTCCGCACCGCCGGACGCCTCGTTTGCGTTTTACCTGACCTACTGCTATTTTATTTTTCCGTGCCGCGCCCACGCGCCGCACACACACGGGGCCGTAGCTCAGCTGGGAGAGCGCTGCAATGGCATTGCAGAGGTCAGGGGTTCGATCCCCCTCGGCTCCATCAATCAAGTCAATAAGTTAAGGGCTACCGGGTGGTAGCCCTTAACTGTTTTGTGTGCCGACTCCGTTCTTTGGCTACTCACAGCGCAGCGCCGCCATCGGGTCGATGCGCTGTGAGCGCAGCGCGCGGACGCCCCGCGTACATCAGGACTCCTCCGCCGGCTCGAAGAAACGCGCGAGTATCGCGGTCGTCCGCTCCCACTCGCGGGCCTCTTCGGCGAGCTGCTTCCGCCCCGCGCGTGTCAGTTTGTAATACTTGGCCCGGCGGTTGTTGTCGGACACGCCCCACTCCGAAGAGACGTAGCCCTCCTGCTCCAGCTTCAACAGCGCCGGGTAGAGCGTCCCGTAGTTGACCGTGAGCGCGTCGCCGCTCGTCTGCTCGATGCGGCGGGCGATGCCGTAGCCGTGCTGCGGCCCCAACGCCTCCAACGTCTTCAGAACCATCAGCGCCAGCGTCCCCTGCCAGATGTCCGTGCTTTCGCCCACCCGTGCACCTCCTATTGGATAGGCATAGGTATATACTCCCTTCCGTATTGGAAGGCAACAGGAAATGTGACGCGGCGCGGTCGTCAGAGACGGCGCTTCCAGAAGTCGAGCATCGTGCGTTGCAGGTGCATCTGGGCGGCGCGGTCGGCGAAGCCGTGCTTGCGCATGGGGTAGTTCATCTGCTCGAAGAGCTTGCCGGATTGGATGAGGGCGTCGGCGAACGCCTGCGTGTTCTGCGGGTGGACGTTGTCGTCGTAGGTGCCGTGGACGAGCAGGAGGTGGCCGTGCAGTTCGCCCGCGCGCCTGACCAGTGAAGCGCGCGCGTACCCTTCGGGGTTCTCCGACGGCATCCCGGCGAGCGCCTCGGCCCACTTGGTGTCGTAGTAACGCCAGTCCGTGACGGGCGCGCCCGAGATGCCGGCCTTGAACTCCTTCGAGCGCGTCAACAGGCTGAGCGTCATCGAGCCGCCGCCGCTCCAGCCCCAGACGCCGACGCGGGCCGGGTCCGCCCACGGCTGGCGCTTGAGCCAGCGCACCGCGTCGAGCAGGTCGTTCGTCTCGGGCTCCGACGCTCCCATCGCGATGGTGTTCTCCAGCTTCTTGCTGATGCCCGTCGCCGCGCGGTTGTCCACCGTCAACAACACGAACCCTTCGGCGAGGTAGAGCTGGTCAGAGAGCAGGTTGCCCGGCCATGCGTTCGAGACCGACGGCGCAGACGGCCCGCCGTAGACGTAGATGATGACGGGATAACGCCGGTCGGCGCGGAACCCTTTCGGCTTGAGCAGGCGCGCGGGCATCTGGAAGCCGTCGGCCGCGGGGATGTTCAGAAGCTCCGGGTACTGCACGTCGAAGCGCGCGATCAACTCCGGCCTCGGCGGCGCGAGCACCGACACGCGCGCGCCGTCGGGGCGGCGGAGCGTGAGCGATGGGAGCGTCCGTATGTCTGAGAAGTTATCGAGGTAGAAGTGTGCGTCTGCCGGCATCGAGATGCGGTGCATCCCCGGCTCCGCCGACAGCCGCGTCATGCTGGTGCCGTCGAGCTTGATGCGGTAGAGGTGGCGCTCGACGGACGAGCGTTCGAGCGCCGTGAAGTAGACCCAACCCCCGGCCTCGTCGATTCCCGTGACGGCCTGTCTGACCCAGAAGACGCCCGCGCCCGACGACGCGAGCGACCACGGCCCGCGCGTGACCTGATTAACCAGACGGCCGTCCAGCGTGTAGCGGTAGAGGTGATAGAAGCCGTCGCGCTCCGACGCCCAGAGGAAGTGTTGCCCGTCGGAGAGGAAGTGCAGGTCGTCGTGGATGTTGACCCACGCCGGGTCGGTCTCGGTCAGTATGCGTTCGGCCTTGCCCGTCTCGCGCGCGGCGAAGTAGAGCCCCGAATCGTGCTGGTCGCGCGAGAGCGTCTGCACGCTCAGGCGGCGCCCGTCCGGCAGCCACTTCACGCGCAGGACGTACTCGAAGGGGCGGTCGTCGATGCTCACCCACGTCGTTGCGCCGCGGCCGACTTCTGCGACGCCGACGCGTACGCGCGGGTTGGGCGTCCCGGCCTTCGGGTAGCGCTGTGTGATGAGGCGCGGCGCGCTCTCGGGCCGGAAGTCCACGAAGGCGCTCGTGCCGACGGCCGACTCGTCGGTCTGTAGGTAGGCCAGAGAGCGCGAGTCCGGCGACCACCAGTAGCCGATGTTGCGCCGCCCGAAAATCTCCTCCCAGTAGACCCACGACAGACTGCCGTTCAACGTCGTCTCCGAGCCGTCGCGCGTCACGCGCGTCTCAGCGGCCGAGTCGAGGTCTATCACGTAGAGGTCGTGTGCGCGGACGAACGCGAGCCGCCGCCCGTCGGGCGAGAAGCCGGGCGACTGCTCTTCCGTCTCTGTTCTAGTCAGACGCGTGAAGCGCGCCGCCGCGAGGTCGAGCACGAAGAGGTCGCCGCCAAAGACGTAGAGTGCACGCCGCCCCGCCGCGTCGAACGCCTCCGGCCAGTCGAGCGACTGCGTCACGCCCGAGTCCGGCACGAGCGCCTTCAGGCTCGCGACCGCGGCGGCCATGTCGAGCGCAGACCGTCGCGCGCCCGTCTTAGGGTCTAAGACCTCGAAGGTGCGCTCCGCCGGCGGACGCCTCACGTCGAACAGCAGAAGCCTTCCGTCCGACAGCCAAGTGTGCGTCGGAAGAGTTGCGACCCGCCTTCCTTCATCCCCGTATATCCACTCCAACGTGAGGCCATTCGCGGCCTCTGTCTGTGAACGCGTGGGCGCCGCCCCTGACAACGAGACGGTCAGGACAAAGACGAGACAGAAAGCACGTGCGAGCATCGTTGACACTCCTTTTGAATTCCACGTCGAGGCGATTGTGCCCGGGGGAAGAACGCGCACCGGGGGTTATTGATAAGTCTGTCCGTTATGTTTGAGCCACCCCGCCGTGTGCCTCCCCCTCGGGTCGTGGTGTGTCCAGTGAACCGTGCCGCCCTGTGAGTTCCAGACGTACTCGCCGTTGAAATGCACGCTGTCACCCTTACGCAGCCCGCTCACACGCGGCGCGATGTCGATGTTGTGGGCGATCAGAACCGTCTGACCTGATGCAAGGCGAAGGATGAACCGCTGGTGCCGGCTGCCGTCGTTGTCGTCCGCCAGCAGGCGCGTGACCACGCCTTCGCCTTCGACCTGTACGTTGCTCGTCCGGCTCTTGAACGCGCGCCCGACCGGACTGTCGTCATCGGCCTTGCCGCGTTTCTGTCCGCTGGATTGGGCCGCGCCGACACAGCCCGCCCAGAGCAGCGTGCATACGAGAAGCGCGGCAAGATGATTTCGTTTCACAGGCGTTGTACCTCCCGAAGTTGTCGGCGCGTGAGCGGCCGAGCCGTGTCTTTGCCGCCGTCTCAGCCGCGGCCGAACTGTTCATCACCGTCGCGCTATGCAATTTATCATCTTCGCCCGCGCCCGCGCTTGTGTAGAATGTGTGCATGGCTAAAACGGTTCTGGCTCTCTCGGCGCTCTTCGTCCTGTCCCTGCTGCCCGCGGTCGGCGCGCGTCAGGCGACGCGGACGATGCGGCTCGACTTCTACCACACGGGCACCGCGACGGAAGAGGTCTTCAGCCTCGACCGTGTCGTCGTCGAGCCGCTGACGTGGCCCGGCAACCCACGCCGCGCGGTGGACGACTCGAACCTCGGCAAGTATCTCTTCGAGGTGAGGGACGCGAAGTCCGACCGCGTCCTCTACTCGCGCGGCTTCGCCTCCATCTACGGCGAGTGGGAGACGACGGACGAGGCCAAGACTCTGCGTCGCACCTTTCAGGAGTCGCTCCGCTTCCCCGCCCCTGACGTGCCCGTGCGTGTCGTGCTCAAGAAGCGCGACGCGAAGAACATGTTCCGCGAAATCTGGACGATAGGCTTAGACCCTTCGGACATCTTCATCGACCGCTCGCCCCTGAAAGCGCCCGCGCCGCTCATCGAGATTCAGAAGAGCGGCGACCCCGCGTCGAAGGTCGATTTCCTCATCATCGGCGACGGCTACACCGCGGCCGAGCAGAAGAAATTTGAGGCGGACGCGCGGCGGATGACCGAGGTGCTCTTCAACACGTCGCCCTTCAAGGAGCGGCGGGGGGACTTCAACGTCTGGGGCTTGTGCCCGCCCGCGGCGGAGTCGGGCGTGTCGCGCCCCTCGACGGGCGTCTACCGCGACTCGCCGCTCGGCGCGACCTACGACGCCTTCGGCTCGGAGCGCTACGTCCTCACGTTCGACAACCGCGCGCTGCGGCGCGCCGCCTCGTTCGCCCCTTACGAGTTCGTCGAAGTCCTCGTCAACAACCGAACCTACGGCGGCGGCGGCATTCATAATCTTTACAGCACGGTCGCCACCGATAACGCCTGGGCCGACTACGTCTTCGTCCACGAGTTCGGCCATCACTTCGCGGGCCTCGCCGACGAGTACTACACCTCCTCGGTCGCTTACGCCCCGGCCGCCGAGCGCACAGAGCCCTGGGAGCCGAACGTGACCGCGCTGCTCGACCCCTCGAATCTGAAGTGGAAGGATTTGGTCTCCGCGGACACGCCCATCCCGACGCCGTGGGGCAAGGAGGCGTTCGAGACTTACTCGAACGAGATTCAGAAGCGTCGCCGCCAGATTCGGGCCGAGCGCAAGCCCGAAGAGGTGATGGAGGCGCTCTTCCGCGAAGAGTTGGAGCACGAACACGGGATGTTTGCGAAGGAGAAGTATATGGGTCGCGTCGGCGCCTTCGAGGGCGCGAACTACGAGGCCAAAGGCTTCTACCGCCCCGAGGTCGATTGCATCATGTTCACGCGCACGAACCGCTTCTGCGCCGTCTGCCGCCGCGGCATCGAGCGCGTCATCGACATGTACGCACGTTAACCACAGAGGCACAGAGACACGGCTCGTTGAAGTTTAAACTTCAACGAGCCGTGTCTCTGTGCCTCTGTGGTTAACTCTTCGGCTAATGTCCGAGGTAGCGCTCGCCGGCCTCGACGCGCAGGGGCAGACGGTTCTGCTGCGGCGGGAGCGGGCAGGTCGCGTACTTCGTGAAGGCGCAGGGCGGGCTGTAGGCGCGGTTGAAGTCGAGACGGACGATGCCGTCCGCGCCCGGCGGGTCGGCGTAGAGGTAACGCCCCGCGCCGTAACTCTCCGTCCTGTTCGTCTGGTCGGCGAAGATGATGAAGAACTGCTCCTCGCCCTTCTCCTTCAAGGCTTCGAGCTTGTAGGGGCGGCCGTCCACCTCGAAGGCGAGCGCGCCCGGCGAGGTCTCCTCGGTCTCCATCCCGAGCACGTTAAGAATCGGCACCTGCTTCGGCAGATTGTACGGCTCGAAGCGCGCGTTGACGACCCACTTCCTGTCCGCGGGGTAGTAGTCCGTCCCCTTGAACTCGGCGCGCGCGGGGTTCTCGCGGTCTTTCACGCGCAGACCCAGGCGGTCGCCGCGCTTGACGACGTGGAAGCTGAGCGTGCCCATTTCGAGTAACGTCGGCTCGCCGTTCTCGTCCGACTGTAGTTCGAGCGTGGTGACGGGCTGCCCCTTGGAAGTGATCTTCGCCTCGGGCTTCGCGTCGAGCGTGACCTTGCCCGCGGCGTGCCGGAGCGTCCCGGCCAGCGCGGGCGCTTTGTCGTCGGGCAGGATGATCTCGTTCGTCGGGTCGCTCCCGAAACGGTTCTCGCCCTCCTTCAACCAGAAGAGTCCGATGAGCGCGAGCCAACCGTCCTCGCTCTTCAAACTCGCCAGACGCTTCGCCTTCCACTGCTCCAACTCCTGCTCGTACGAAGCCGCGGGCGTGGGCGCCGCGGCCTGCTGCGTGGGCTGCGGCGTCGGCTGCGTCCGCGGCGGCTCCTCCAACTTCGCGCAGGCGGCACAGAGTGTGAGTGTGGCGGTGAAGATGATAAGTTTACGAATTGACACCCCTTAAAACCCCTTCCATCAATACTGCTCAAACGTTGGCGGCGAGCGGCGAGTCGCGCCGTCTGATGACCTGCGCGGCGAAGCGCTCCATCTCTTCGAGCTGCGGGCTGCACTGAAGCAGGAGCAGACTGACGCCCGCCTCCTCGAACTCTTCCACCCGCGCCGCAACCTGCTCGGGCGTCCCCACCAGCCCCGAGCGCAGGCCGCGGTTCGAGACCGAGTAGTCTTCGAGCGACACGCGCTGCTCCAACTGCGTCCCCGCGAGCCACTGCTGATAGTTGTCATAGCCCGCGGCCGACTGATGCACGTCCGTGATGCGCTCAAGCTCCCTGCGCGCCTCCTCTTCCGAATCGCGCACGACCGTATACCCGGCCACGCCGTAGATCATCGGCCCGAGTCCCAGACGCTCGCGCCGCGCAGACATGTCGCGCACCTTCTCGCGCACGCGCTCCGGCGGGTCGCCGTGCATCACGTACGCGTCGCAGCGCGCCGCAATCAACTCCTTCGCCGCCTCCGACTCGCCGCCCGCGTAGATGACCGGGCGCGGCTGCGTTAAAGGTTTAGGCCGGAGCACGGTGTCGGAGACCTTGTAGAACTTACCCTCGTAAGAGAAGTGGTCCTCCTTCCACGCGCGGTCAACGACTTCGAGCCACTCGGCCGTGCGCGCGTAGCGGTCGTCGTGCTGCTCGAAGTGAACGCCGTACATTGCCGCCTCCGACGCCCACCACGAAGAGACGACGTTAAGCGACAGACGATTGCCCCCGCCGATGTGGTCGATGTTCGCCGCCTGCTTGGCGAGGAGCGCGGGGTTGTGGAAGGTGGGACGGACGGCCACCATCAACTCAAGGCGCTCGGTCACGGCGGCGAGCGCCGCGGCCGTAGACCACGCGTCGAGCGACGGAGCCTCGACACCCTTGATGTCATTCAGATTCAGCTCGGCGACGAGCGTCAGGTCGTAGCCTATCTGCTCGCTGCGCCGCGCGAGACGGCTGACGTAGTCCCAGCTCGCCTCCATCCCCTCGTCCTCGACGTTTCTCAGCCAGCCGCCGAAGACCGGAAGCCAGTAGCCGTAACGCATCGGCGCACCTCCTCCTCAAGGTAATCGACCAGCCGCGCGTGCGGGTCGAAACCGACGACGCGCACCGCGTCCGCGACGAAGTTCGAGAGCGCGTTGATGTCATAAAACCTCGGCCGCCCGTCGCGCTCGTCAATCAGATACTCGACGCCGCCGATGTCCAGACCCGCCTCGGCGGCGATGCGCTCGACCTGCTCTACTATCTCGGCCGGCGGCTCGTAACGCTCGACCTTCAACCCCGCCTTCGGCGCGTCGGCCAGACAGACCTCGCCGACCGCCGCGATACCTTTCAACTCGGCCGCACGCTCTACGTCGCAAATCTCCGCCGGGCACAGATTAAAATTCTCGCCCTCTGTGTAGACCTTCATCGCGTAGAGAAACTTGCCGGCCAACGTCTCGACGCGGACGATGTGCCCGCCGCCCGCCTGTATGTACTCCTGCACGAGCGCCGTCGAATCTATACCGAGTTCGACGAGCCCCGACTGAAGCGCGTACTCAAGGTCGTCCGCGGTCTCGAAGCGCACGATGCCTGCGCCGCGCCCGCCGATGTTCGGCTTGACGACGAGCGGAAAGTTTAACTCGCGCGCCGCTTCTCTCACTTCCTCAAGACTGTTGACGACGCGCGTGCGCGGGTACTCAAGACCGAGCGCGGCGAAGAGCGAGAGCTGCAAAGCCTTCGAGGTCTCGTAGTCGAACGCGCGACTCCCGTTGACGACGCGCACGCCCGTGCGTTCGAGGTGGCGCAGGTATTGGCGCGTGTAGAAGACCGCGCTGCCGTGGCCGCGCAGGTACGCGGACGCGCTCATGCGGTTGAAGAGGAGCGCGAAGGGCTCCTCCTGCGCGCCCGGGTCGAAGCGGTGGCGCGCGGCGTCCACGCGGACGTAAGACGTGCCCCGCCGTTCAAGCTCCGCGAAGAGCGGGCGGAACCAATCGGGGTGTTCGTAGTAGACGGCTATCGGCGGCAGGGCTGCGGCCATGCTCAACTCCCTCCGGAAATAAAAAGGCCGCTCTGCGAGCGGCTTCGGCGAGCCTCAGGCTCGACTGCAAAACCTTAAACGGCGCCCGCGGGCAAGTCAAGGCAGCCCGCCGTCCGTCACGGCCCCCAAACTGCTCGAAGAGACGAGCCGTGCGTACTTCGCGAGTACGCCGCGCGTGTGGCGCGTGGGGGGCGGGCGCCACGCCGCGCGACGCCGTGCCAGTTTCTCTTCATCGACGTTGAGAGTGAGGAGGCGCGCCTCCGCGTCCACAGTGATCGAGTCCCCCTCCTCGACGAGCGCGAGCGGGCCGCCCACGGCCGCCTCCGGCGCGACGTGGCCGACGACCATGCCGTAGGTGCCGCCCGAGAAGCGCCCGTCGGTGATGAGCGCGACGGCGTCGCCTAATCCGGCGCCGATGATGGCCGAGGTCGGCGCCAGCATCTCGCGCATCCCCGGCCCGCCGCGCGGCCCCTCGTAGCGTATGACGAGCACATCGCCCGGCCCTATCGAGCCGTTCAGTATCGCGGCGAGGCAAGCCTCCTCCGAATCGAAGACACGCGCGGGGCCGGTCAACTGCCGGGCCTTCACGCCGCTGATCTTCGCGACCGAGCCCTCGGGCGCGAGATTGCCTTTGAGCACGGCGAGATGTCCCTCCGCATAGACGGGGCGCTCGAACGGCCGTATCACGTCCTGACCCCGGCGCGGCGCATCCGGCACGTCGGCGAGCACTTCCGCGATGGTCTGTCCCGACACCGTCAAAGCGTCGCCGTGAAGAAGACCGTTGACCAATAACATCTTCATCACCTGCGGCACGCCGCCCGCTGCGTGCAGATCGGTTGCGACGTAGCGCCCCGAAGGCTTCAGGTCGCACAGGACGGGCGTGCGCGCGCGTATCTCCTCAAAGTCTTCGAGCGCGAGCGGGACACGGGCCGCGTGCGCAATGGCTAAGAGATGAAGCACCGCGTTGGTCGAGCCGCCCACAGCCATCACGACCGCGATGGCATTCTCGAAAGCCTTCCGCGTCAGGATGTCGCGCGGCAGAATCTGACGGCGCACGGCCTCGGCCAGCACTTCCGCGGAGCGCGCGGCGCTCTCGGCCTTCTCCTCGTCCTCCGCCGCCATCGTCGAAGAGTAGGGCAGGCTCAAACCCATCGTCTCAATCGCCGAGGACATCGTATTGGCCGTGTACATCCCGCCGCACGAGCCGGCGCCGGGGCAGGCACGCCGCTCGACTTCGAGCAGGTCCGACTCCTTCATCTTCCCCGCACAGAAGCTCCCGACCGCCTCGAACGCACTGACGACCGTCAGGTCTTCGCCGCGAAAGTGCCCGGCCTTGATTGTGCCGCCGTAGACAAAGACCGAAGGGATGTTCATTCGCGCGATAGCGATCAACGCGCCCGGCATGTTCTTATCGCACCCGCCGATGGCGAGCACGCCGTCGAGGCTCTGACCCTGACAGACCGTCTCGATAGAGTCGGCGATGACCTCGCGCGAGACGAGGGAGTATTTCATCCCTTCGGTTCCCATCGAGATGCCGTCGCTGATGGTGATGGTGCCGAAGGTCTGCGGCATCGTGCCGGCGGCTGCCAGAGCCTCGACCGCGCGCCCGGCCAGCACGTTCAGACCCGCGTTGCACGGCGTGATGGTGCTGTAGCCGTTAGCCACGCCGATAATCGGCTTCTCGAAGTCCTCGTCGCCGAAGCCCACCGCCCGCAGCATCGCCCGGTTCGGCGTCCGCTCGACCCCGTGCGTGACGGCCCTGCTTCTGAAGTTGTCGCTCATAAAAAAAAGCGGTAGGGGGTCGCCGCGGAGCGGCGGCCGCCTGATGTTTCAGTTCTTCGCCCTGTCAACCAATCGGCCGCCGCTGAGCCACGGCATCATCTCGCGCAGGTTGCGGCCGACCTGTTCGATGGGGTGGTCTTCCGTCTGGCGCTCAAGGCTGCGGAAGCGCTCCTTGCCGTTGCGGTTCTCGCGCATCCACTCGCGTGCAAAGGCGCCCGATTGTATCTCGGCGAGGAGCGCGCGCATCCTGCGCTTCGTCTCGTCGTTGACGACCACGGGGCCGCGCGTCATGTCTCCGTACTGCGCCGTGTTCGAGATGGAGTAGCGCATCTCACTGATGCCGCCTTCATACAATAAATCGACGATGAGCTTCATCTCGTGCAGGCACTCGAAGTAGGCCATCTCGGGCGCATAGCCCGCCTCGGTCAAGGTCTCAAACCCGGCCTTGATGAGCGCGGTCAGGCCGCCGCACAGAACGGCCTGCTCGCCGAAGAGGTCGGTCTCGGTCTCTTCGCGGAAGGACGTTTCGATGATGCCCGCCCGCCCGCCGCCGATGGCCGAGGCGTAGGCCAACCCGAGGTCGCGCGTGTCGCCCGAAGGGTCTTGATTGACGGCGAGCAGACAGGGCACGCCCGCGCCGCGCACGTACTCGGAGCGGACGAGGTGGCCGGGGCCTTTGGGCGCGACCATGAAGACGTTTACGTCCTCGGGCGGCTTGATGAAGCCGTAGTGGATCGAGAAGCCGTGCGAGAACGAGAGGTACTTGCCCGGCGTCATCGACTCGGCCACCTCGCGCGCGTACACGTCCGCCGCCTGTTCGTCGGGCACGAGCATCATCACGATGTCGGCCTCGGCCGCCGCCTGCGCCACGGGCAGAACCTTAAGCCCCGCACCTTCGGCCTTCGCACGCGAAGGGCTGTCGGCCTTGAGGCCCACGGTCACGTCGATGCCTGAGTCCTTCAGGTTGTTCGACTGCGCGAACCCCTGGCTCCCGTACCCGATGACCGCGACGCGCCGCTCGCGCAGCGCCCCCACGTTGGCATCGCTGTCGTAATAAACTTTCATCTTTTAAGTCCTTTCGAGTAGACAGTAGTCAGTAGTCAGTAGCCGGTAGAAAAGCAGCCGTAGATGAGTCGTCAGAGTATCAGTCTCAACTTCCGCGGAGCGGAGCCTACTGACTACTGACTACTGTCTCCTGACTACTCTCCTCATTCGACACGCGGTTGATGGCGATGTAGCCGGAGCGCGTGATGTCGTTGATGCCGAGGGGGCGGAGCATCTCGATGAAGGCGTCCACCTTCTCGCTGTTGCCCGACGCCTCGATGAGCATGCGCGTGTGCGAGATGTCCACGACCTTCGCGCGGAAGACCGAGACGAGGCTCAAGACCTCCTGCCGCATCGCGCCCGGCGTGGCCGAGACATCTATCAGTGCCATCTCGCGCTCGACGTGCGGCTGGCTGGTCACGTCGCGCACCTCGCGCACGCGCGCGAGCCGCTCGCACTGCTTGACGATCTGCTCGACCGTGCGGTCGTCGCCGCACGTCACCACGGTCACGCGCGACCACTGCGGGTCGAGCGTCGAGCCGACCGACAGCGTCTCGATGTTGAAACCGCGCGCGCTGAACAGCCCCACGATGCGCGACAACTCGCCCGGCTGGTCGGCGACGATGATGGAGAGCGTGTGCCTCATGGCTCTTGCACGATCATGTCCCGCGAGTTGGCGCCGGCGGGGACGATGGGAAAGACGTTCTCCTCTTTGGAGACGAGGACTTCGATGACGGCGACGCCCGGATGTTTGAGCCCGGCGGCGAGCACGTCTGCGAGTTCGCCGGGCTCGTCGCGCGGAAGCCGGCGGCGCCGTAGGCTTCGGCGAGCTTGACGAAGTCGGGCGCGACCGAGATATCCACCTCCGAGTATGTGCGCTCGTAGAACATCTCCTGCCACTGACGCACCATGCCGAGGTAGCCGTTGTTCATGACGACGACCTTGACGCCTATGCCGTACTGCACGGCCGTCGCCAACTCCTGGTTAGTCATCTGGAAGCCGCCATCGCCGACAACCGCGATGACCAGTTCGTCCGGCCGCGCGAGCTTCGCGCCGACGGCCGACGGCAGGCCGAAGCCCATCGTCCCTAAGCCTCCGCTCGTGATCCACTGGCGCTCGCCGTCGAACGGGTAGAACTGCGCGGCCCACATCTGGTGCTGGCCCACGTCGGTCGTGATGACGGCGCGCCCCTGCGTTTGCCGGTGCAGCTCGCGGATGACGGACTGCGGCTTGATCTTGTCCGAAGAGCCCGCGTAACGCAGCGGCTGTTCCTGCTGCCACACGCGTATGCGCTCCCACCAGACGGCCCGCTTAGCGATGCCGGTCTGCGCCGAAGCCTCGCGCGCCTCGATCTCTTTACTCAAAGCCGAGAGGGCGCGCCCAGCGTCGGCGGCGATGGAGAGCGTGGGCGCGACGTTCTTGCCGATGTTGGCGGGGTCGATGTCGATGTGGATGACGCGTGCGCGCGGGGCGAAGGTGGCGAGCTTACCCGTCACGCGGTCGTCGAAGCGGACGCCGACGGCGACGAGCAGGTCGCTCTCGGCCACCGCCATGTTGGCGGCGTAGGTGCCGTGCATCCCGAGCATCCCCATGCAGAGCGGGTGCGCCGAGGGGAAGCCGCCGAGACCCATGAGAGTCGGCGTGACCGGCAGTTGCAGACGCTCGGCCAACGCGAGTAACGCTTTCGACGCGCCCGAGTTGACGATGCCCCCGCCGACGTAGAGCACGGGCCGCTCCGCCTTCACGATCTCTTCGGCGGCGCGCGCGATAGACGCGGGGTCGGGCACGCCCTTCTTCTCGCGAAAGGGGAAGGCGACGTGGTCGAGGCGCGAGTAAGCGCAGCGCGCGGCCGACACGTCCTTCGGGATGTCGATGACGACGGGGCCGGGCCTTCCCGTGCGCGCGAGGAAGAAGGCTTCGCGGACGACGCCCGCGAGGTCGCGCACGTCGCGCACAAGGTAGTTGTGCTTCACGCAGGGCCGGGTGATGCCGACCGTGTCCACCTCTTGAAAGGCGTCGGTGCCGATGAGCGGGAGCGGAACCTGACCCGTGATGACGACGATGGGCGTCGAGTCCATATAGGCGTTGGCGATGCCGGTCACGGCGTTCGTCGCGCCCGGGCCCGAAGTGACGAGCGCCACGCCGACCCGGCCCGACGCGCGCGCGTAGCCTTCGGCCATGTGAACGGCGCCCTGCTCGTGTCGGACGAGGTAGTGCGTGACCCGCTCGCGGTAGCGCCACAGCTCGTCGTAGATGTGCAGCACCGCGCCGCCCGGATAGCCGAAGATCGTGTCCACGCCCTCGTTGACGAGCGCCTCCAACAGAACCTCGGCGCCCCTCGGCAGAGTCTCGTCCGCAACCGCCACAACGGGCGGCGCCGGCTTCGCCTTCGTGATGAGCTGTTCTGCGATCATGGCTACTTCTTCGGAACGACCTTGACGAATCTCTCGCGCCAGTCTTCGGCGAGGTGCGCGACCTCTTCGGCCTCGGCGTGGTGCTGGGCTTCGGCGAGGGCCTCGCGGTAGTGGCCGAGCAGCTCGCGCAGAGACGCCGCGTCCGTCTCCTCGACCGGCCTGATTCGGACCCGGGCGCCGGCGGCGAGGCGGCGGCGGATGGCCTCTTCGTCGAGCCCGAGCCCTCTCTCTAAAAGCAGGTAGACGACGCCGCCCGTCATGCCGGAGCAGAGCCAGGGGCCGGGGTCGCCAAGCACGAGGCCGCGTCCCGAAGTCATGTACTCGAAGGCAAAGCCCTTGAGGTTGGCGCGCGCCGCGATGTTGCCCAGCTCGTCGCGCAGGTGTGCGCGCAGGCGCCCGCCGAAGATAAGGTCGGCGCCCGACAGACGTATCCCCGCGCGCGAGTCGGCGTCGCCCTGCACGACGAGCAGGCCGGCCTGCGCGCCGTAGGCGAAGCACTTGCCGACCGAGCCGTCCACGGGCACGCCGTCGTGGCTGATGCCTTTGAGAATGCGTATGCGCCCGCCCGACGCGCCCTTCGCCGCGCCGTCCTGCACGCCGCCGTGGACGACGATGTCCACGCCGTCCGAGTTGAACGCGCCGAGGCCGTTGCCCGGCACGCAGCCTTCGAGAAAGTTGAGCTGCGCGCGCTTGAGCCCCGACGCGCCCGCGGTCGTCCCGTTGCCGTTGGTGCTGCCGACGTTGCCGTTACCGTTGCTGTCGAAGGAGTGGCTCAGGCGCGCGCGCGTCAGACGCCCGGCGAGATGCGTGCCGAGCGCACGGTCGCCGCTGGAGACGTTCGAGTCGTCGTAGTAGACGACCTCCTTGCCGGCCTCGGCCAACTCCGTGACCGAGTGCGAGATGACGCGCGTCAAAGACGTGAGCGAGCGGCGCGCGCGCCCCACCGTCGGCTCCTGCGCCGACAGGCAGAGCACGCACGGCTCCTCCGGCTCCAACAGCCACGCGAGGTCGAGACGCTCGTGCCCGCGCACCTGTTCGAGCAAATCAACGCGCCCCACCAGCTCACGCGTCGATGAGAGCCCGGCCCGCGCCGTCTCCCGCGCAATCTCATCTTTGACCTCTGAGAAGAAGCGGACGAGGTGTTCGACGGCCAGCTCGTACTCGCGCGGCTTGAAGTTTTTCTGGCCGGCGGCGAGTGCTTCTTCGGCATCCTTCAACTGGCTCGTGATGCCGACGTGGCACGTGCCCGTGTTGCACTCGCGGCAGCTCGTGCAGCCAATCGCCGCCATCGCCATCGTCGCGAAGCCCACGCGGTCTGCGCCCAGCATCAGAAGCCTTACCACGTCCCGGCCCGACTTCACGCCGCCGTCGGCCCACAGCTCGACGCGGCGTCTGAGTCCCGCACGGACGAGCGCGCGGTGCGCCTCGCGCAGTCCGATCTCGACGGGGAGACCCGTGTGACGTAGAGAGTGTTTGCGCGCGGCGCCCGTGCCGCCGTCGTAGCCCGAGATGGCGATGATGTCGGCGCGCGCCTTCGCGATGCCGGTCGCGATGGGCCCGAGATGTTGGATGGAAGGAATCTTGACCGATATCTTCGCGCGCGGGTTGATGGTCTTCAGCTCCTCGACGACCTGCGCGAGGTCTTCGATGGAGTAGATGTCGTGGTTGTTCGACGGCGAGATAAGGTCGATGCCGGCGGGCGTGTGGCGCGTCTCGGCGATGCGCGCCGTCACCTTGAAGCCGGGGAGCAGACCGCCCTCGCCGGGCTTCGCGCCCTGCCCAATCTTGATCTCCAGAAGGTCGCACGAGTTGAGCAGACGCGCGTTGACGCCGAACCTTCCGGAGGCGACCTGCTGCCCGCGATGCTCGCGATAGCGCCCGAGCATGTCGGGAATCTCGCCGCCCTCGCCGTTGACGCAGATGATGTCGAGCTGCTTCGCGCCCTCGGCGTAAGCGCGGAACGAAGTCTCGCCCTGCGAGCCGAAGCTCATCGCGGAGAAGTAGAACGGCGCGGCGTGGCGGCCGGCGCGCGTGTCTACTTCTCCGCCGAGGGGAGAGCTTAGCTCGTCAGTTTCGGGAGCGCGGATGTCGAGCAGTTGACGGAGCGCGACCGGCTTCGTCTCTTCAATCTCTTGCAGGCGCGCGGCGAACTCCGCGTAAGGCTTCTCGCCGCGCGCGACGCGGCCCGCGACGTTCCACAGCGAAGGCTGCTCGCGGAACTCGCCCGGCAGAGCGACGGGGCGCTTCTTCTTCAACTCCTCTTCCGACTCGCCGCGCGCGTGCGCGAGACGTGCGCGCGCGGCGCGGTCGAGGTCTATCAGAGACAGTCCGGCGAAGGCCGTGCCGCAGTAGTTGGCGACGCCGAAGAACTCCTCCGCGTCGGGTGCCAAGCCCACCGACGCGAAGAGCCGGCCGTAGCCGTCCAGCTCGTGAATGCCCATCGTCGAGAGAACTTTTTCAATCCCGACCGTGAGCGCCGAGGCGAGACGGACGAGACGCCGCGCGCGCTCCTCCAACGTCGCGGCCCCGCGCGCTCCCACGTCGAAGAGCGCGTAAGGATTGATGGCGTCGGCGCCGCAGCCCAGGGCGAAGACGAGGTCGTGAACGTTGCGCAAGCTGCCCGCGCGCAGCACTACACCGGTGCGGCGGCGCAGGCTCACGCCCTCCCGGTCGCGCTCGTCGCGCAGGCGCGCGTCCACGGCCGCGAGCGCGAGATGCGCGTCGATCCCTAGACGCGCGCTGCGATGAGAGCGCGCGTCGTCGAGGATGAGGACGGACGACTTGGATTCTCGAACCAGCCACGCGGCCTCTTCGCAGAGTCGCGCCAGCCCCTGTTCGAGCGTCTCGTCCTCACCGAATGTCGTGTCAATCGTCGCCGCGCGAAGAACGCCTTGCGCCTCCGATGCCCCTTCTGACGTGCCGTTACCGGCACTCTCATCAAACGTCTCGCAGAGCGCGAGGACTTCCGTGAGCGTGCGCTGCTTCGTAGAGCGCGCGGCCGCGGCGTGCGCCTCTTCGTCCTCCGCGCCGAGCCCGCCGAAGAGCAAAGGCGTGCGCAGCTCTATCTGTTCAACTTCTAACGACCCGGCAGGCGTGGGGCGCGCGCCGAGGAAGACGCGCGTCGAGAAGTGGTCGGCCTCGCGCTCGCGGTCGATGGCGGGGTTCGTCACCACGGCCACGCGCTCGTGGAAGTAGTCCGAGACGTTGCGCCGCTTCTGCGAGAGGGCCGCGAGCGGGCCGTCCCACCCCAGACCGCTGATCGGCTCCTTGCCCGTCTCGGCCATCTCGCGGACTTCCGACTCTTCGAGACGGCCCCAGCCGAACGCGGCGAGCAGGCGCTCGTCGAGCCCCGCCGCCGCGCCGCCGTCGGGGGCCGGGGGCGCGGCGGCGCGCACACCGTTGGAAGCGGCGGCGTCGGGGGACTGTGCGGTCTCGTCGTCCGCCCACTTCACGCGGGCGTTGAGAGTCGCCGGGTGGAAGCGCGCGCGCACGTCTTCGAGCGCACGGCGTTGCAGCTCGTGGTACTCGAAGACCTCGACGCCGACGCCGCGCTGCAAGAGGAACCCCATCTTCTCGCCGGGCGCGAGCGGGCGCGGGTCGCGCACCATGTTCTCTAAAGGCACGACGCCCTTCTCCGAAGAGGCGAAGAACTCCTTCTCCGTCTCGCCGCACCACAAGGGCCGCAGGCCCAGAGCGTCGGAGCTGAAAACTATCTCGTCGGCCTGACGGGCGATGATGGCCGCGGGGCCTTGCGCGTGCGCACCGAAAGCACGGCGCCAGTAGCGATACAGCTCGCGCACCTCTGTGGGGAAACGCTCGATCTCGCTCCACACTGGCGGGAAGGCGATCTCCAGCGCGTTCATCAGGCTCAGACGATACTCGAACATGAAGCTCTCGACGACGCGGTCTAAGACCTGCGAGTCGCTGGCGCGCGACGGGAGTTGGAAGCCGAGCGCGAGCGCCTCTCGGCCGAGTCTATCGACCGAGTTGATCTCGCCGTTGTGGCCGAGCGTGGAGAACATCTGCGCGCGCTCGGGGCGCGAGTCGGTGTTGGTCGAGTAGCGGCCGTGGCCGAGCGAGATGGCCGACTTGAAGTCGGGATGTGAGAGTTCGGGAAAGTAACGGCGCAGGGTGTCGGCGTCGCCGCGCACCTTGTAGATGACGCTGTTCGGGCTTAAGGAAGCGACGTGGACGGGCAGCTCGCGTTCGAGCCTGAGAGTGATGTGGAAGATGTCTCGGTCTTCGACGCCGCGGGCGGTGCGCGGCAGCGCGGCCACCTGCCAGAACTCGGGCTCCATGGCGCGCGCCTGCGGCCCCAGGGCCTCCGTGCGCACACGCGCGGTTTCACTGACCAGCACTTCGAAGAGTGAATCTTCAAATAACTCAAGCGCGCGCCGCTTAATCTCCAACGCGTCGTCGCGGTGCTCGTGCGGGATCATGATGTGCGCGACGGTGAACTGCGCGCGGTTAACGAGCGTGCCGCGCAAGGATGCCGCCTCAAGCCGCTTGGCCCAGCGCTCGCGCGGGATGTCGGTCTGTAGGCCGGCGCCGTCGCCCTCGCCCTCGACCTCGCCGGTGCGATGGCCCATCCGCGCGAGCGCTTCGAGCGTGCGCTTGACGTTGCCGTGCGAAGGACGCCCGTCCTTCTTCACGTTGGCGATGATGGCGCAGGCGTCGCGCTCCGACTCGTCGTGGCGCCAGCGGCTCGGGCGGTCGGCGGCGCCCCGCGCGTGTACGCGCGCGAAAGACTCGCCGACTCTGTGGGCCGCCTCGGACATAAACTTTGTAACAGGAAGGTCGGGGGGAAAAAGAGGCCATCAACCCTCGGAAGTTGATGGCCTGCCGCAGACACTCAAGGTTGCAGGACAAGCCGTCAGGTTACGCGCTTACGCGCTAGAGCGACTACGAGCACGCGCGCCACAAGGGCGACGGCCGAAGCCTTCCGGCGCCGGAAGTGCGACTCGACGGAAATGGATGGACGCAGATCAGACATTCCACACACCCGGAGACTAGAGAGGCGGCGCCCGTCGGCTTGGCACCACCGGCCGGCGCTTCTCTCCCCACTATGGAGGCGGATGCTACAACCTTCGCGCCCATTTGTATAATTGATAATTTTTACAAGCCCATAAATCACAAGCGGCCTCTCACCCGCGACACATTCGTCGAAGTTTCGGCGCGCGCCGACAAAAATGTAGAGGAGCATAAAGCCCCGTCAGGCTTCTGAATTTAGCCCGGCCTTTCAAGGCGGGGTTGAGGAAGTGTGAGAGATTTCGGCCGCGTCGCGTCAGCGACGCCTGAACGGGAGGTGCGACTCAGGCGTCGCTGACGCGACGCATAACTCGTTAACTGTCGGCGGTCCCGGCCTTGAAAGGCCGGGCTAAATTCACGCGCCGCGGCGCGGCGCCGACCAGGAGTGACATTTTTGCAGCGCACGATGGCTCGACCGACAAGATTGTCACAAACGTCTGCTGCGCCGAAGAGCTGCGGACACGCCGAACCTTGAAGAATCCCCGACTTGTAAGCCGCGGGGCGCAACGGTACGGGCCTTGCCATCCGACTCGGGCCACAAGGCTGCGAATACGAACGGAGGGTTTAAGGCTCGTGTCATTGATCTTGAGCGGTAAAGAATTCATCTCGGCCGACCCGCTCGGCGCGAGCATCCTCGCGAGCCTCTCGAAGCTCGCCTCACGTAACCCCGTGCTCCTCAACGGCGTCCGACTGAGTGCGCAGGAGCTGGCCGAGTTGTCAGAGGAGGCGCGCCGTACCCAGCGCGCCGTCTGGGTCGGTGCTCCCCCGCGGGATGCCGCGAGGTGAACGCGCCCCACGGCGCCCCGCGGGCGTGCGCGATGGGAGTCGCGTCGCGGGGCGCCGACCCCTTCATTTCCATCCCGGCAAGAGTGCCGGCACACAACGCAGTCGCTTGACTAACCGCGGACGGGTGTGGCTATTGTCACCGGACGTTTCTCGTTGAGGTGACTCTAGACTCATGGAAATGACGCAGCTTGAATTCTTCCTTCAGGTCATCGCCGAGGGCAGCTTCTCGAAGGCGGCGGACGCCGTCGGCCGCACGCAGCCCGCGGTGAGCATCGCCATCCGGCGGCTCGAAGAGGAGGTCGGCGCGCCGCTCTTCGACCGCTCGCAGAAGACGCCGACGCTCACTGAGGCCGGCCAGCGGATACAGGACTACGCCCAGCGCATCCTCACGCTGCGCGACCAGGCGCGCGGCGCCGTCGCCGAGCTGCGCGAACTGAAGCGCGGCCTCGTCCGCGTCGGCGCCAACGAGAGCACCTCGCTCTACCTGCTGCCGCAAATCATCCTCGCCTTCCGCGAGAAACACCCGGACGTGAAGGTGGAAATCTACCGCCACGTCTCCGAACGTCTGCCCCGCGAGGTCTTAGAGCGCAACGTCGACTTCGCCGTCCTCGCCTTCGAGCCCGTAGACCGCGACCTCGAATCCTTCTGCGTGCTGCGCGACGAGCTGTCGCTCATCCTCAACCCCGAGCACCCGTTAGCAAAGCGCAAGGAGGTCACGGTCGAGGAGCTTGGGCGCGAGTCCTTCCTCGCGCACAACGTAAAGACGGCCTCGCGCAACAAGGTCATCGAGGTCTTCGCCGAGCACCACACGCCGCTCAACATCACTCTGGAGCTGGCGACGGTCGAGACCATCAAGCGCTTCGTCCAGCTCAACGTCGGCCTCGCCTTCGTCCCGCACATGTGCGTGGGCGAGGAGCTTGAGCGCGGGACGCTCGCGACGGTGCCCGTGCAAGGGTTGACCTACGTCCGCACGCTCTGGGCGACGCACCGCCGCAACGCGACGCACTCGCACGCGGCCGCCGCGTTCCTCGCCGTGCTGCGCCAGCACGCGAAGGCCGTCTCATAAGCGGCGCCTATCGACCCATAAAAATTTTTGCCTGAGAATTTGTTGACAGTCCGCGGGGGCTTTCTTACTATCCTTAAGCGGCCCCGCCCGTGGGGCCGAAACGTCGGACAGACTCTTCGGACATGAACTACGACGCGCGCTTTTATTTCTTCGCCTTTACCTACCGCTTCCTCTACGGGGGGCGGCGGGCCGGGCGAACTTCGAGCGTGCGTGAGTGGGCGAGAGAGACCTGAAGACGCCGCACAAAAAGATTCGAACCGAGCCGGCCGCGACCCCGAAGAGGAAGTCGCGGCCGGCTCTTTTTGATTGGGGATTTAAGGATTGATTCATCGGTTCAATTCTTCATTGACTCAATGAACCGATAAATCAATGAACCAATCCTTAAATCCCCGGAGTGTGACAGATGACCATCGAAGACTGGCGGGTCGAGATCGACAAGATTGATGCGGAGCTGTTGCGGCTGCTGAACGCGCGCGCAGAGATCGCCGTCCGCGTGGGCGAGTCGAAGCGCGTCGCGGGGCTCTCGGTCTGCGACCGCGGGCGCGAGCGCGAAGTGATCGACCGCGCGCGCGCGAACAACCGCGGGCCGCTCGACGGAGTGGCGGTCGAACGCCTCTTCCGCGCCGTCATACGCGAGTCGCGCCGCCTCCAGACGCAGCTCGCGGCCGAGCCCGAGGGGGCCGCCAGATGAGCGCCGGGCGCGACCCCGTGCGCGTCGCCTTCCAGGGCGAGCGCGGGGCCTTCAGCGAGGAGGCGGCCGTCAAGCTCCTGGGCGAAGGCGTGATACTCGTCCCGCGCCCGACCTTCGAGTCGCTCTTCGCGGCCGTCGGCGACGGCGCGGCCGACCTCGCGCTCGCGCCCGTCGAGAACACGCTCGCCGGCTCCGTCCATCGCGTCTACGACCTGCTGCTCGACAGCCCGCTCTCCATGACGGCCGAGGTCGTCATCCCCATCCGGCACTTTCTTATCGGCATCACCGGCGCGACCGCCGAAGGCGTAAGGACGGTCGAGTCGCACCCCGTCGCCCTCGCGCAGTGTGAGCGTTTCTTCGCCTCGCGCCCCGAGATACGCCGCGTCGCCGCCGACGATACGGCCGGGAGCGTCGCCGCCGTCCTGCGCCGCGGCGATGCGACGTGTGCCGCCATCGCGGGCCGCCGCGCGGCCGAGATTTACGGCGGCCAAATCCTCCGCGAAGGGCTCGAAGACCATCAGGAGAACTACACGCGCTTCATCCTGCTCGCGCCCGAACCCTCCGACGAGAAGGGGGCCGACAAGCTCTCGCTCGTCGTCAAGCTCGCGCACCGCCCAGGCGCGCTCCACCACGCGCTGGAGCCCTTCGCGCGGCGCGGCATCGACCTGCTCAAGATCGAGAGCCGCCCGCTGCGCGGCCAGCCTTGGGAGTACCACTTCTACCTCGACCTGCGCGCGCCACGCGACCCCGAAGCTGCGGCCGCGCTCGCAGAGCTGCGCGACCGCGCCGCCAGCGTGCGCGTGCTCGGCCACTACCCCTCGGCGCGCGAGCTTTGATTGAGTTGAACTTGAGAGTCGTCGTGTACGGACTGTGTGATGTCTAAACCGATGTGGGACAGATTGACGGTGGTCGGGTGCGGGCTCGTCGGCGCGTCGTTCGCGCTGGCGCTCAAACGCGCGGGCGCGTGCGCGAGCATCGCGGGTTGGGATGCAGACCCCTCCGTGCTCGACGAAGCCCTAAGCCGCGGCGTGATTGATGAGATTGATGAAGCGTTTAGAGAGGGCGGCGTTTCTCGTTCAGACCTCGTCTACCTCGCGACCCCAGTCGGGCAGGTCGTCGAGTTCCTGCGCGCAGGAGCGCCGCACGTCAGGCCGGGCGCGGTCGTGACCGACGCGGGAAGCACGAAAGTAGAAGTCTGTCGTGCGGCGCGCACGCGCACACATGAGGGCTGGCGCTTTGTCGGCGGGCACCCCATCGCGGGCAGCCACCTGCGCGGGCCCGCGTACGCGCGCGCCGACCTCTTCGAGGGCGCGCCCTACGTCCTGACGCCGCCCGAAGACGGCAGCGACCCTTCGGCGCTCGAAGCGCTCGAAGAAACACTGGGCCTCTTCGGCGCGCGTGTGCGCGTGATGCCGGCGGCCGAGCACGACCGCGCGTTGGCGAGGCTGAGTCACCTGCCGCAACTCGTCTCGTGCGCGCTCGCGGCGGCGGTCGCGGAAGGCATGGACGGAGTCGAACTCTCCACGCTCGCCGGCCCCGGCTACCGCGATATGACGCGGCTGGCGTCGAGCCCGTGGGGCATCTGGCAGGACATCCTCGCCACGAACTCGCGCGAAGTCGCCGACGCGCTCGACGCCCTCATCGACAAACTCTCCGCCGCGCGCGAAGGGCTGCGCGGACACCAGCGACAACTGTGCGAAGACCCTGAAGGCGCGCGGCCGGCGAGCGAAGGACTCTCTGCGGCGCGCGCGCTGTTCGGCCGGGCACGGCCGAGTTAACTTTTATGCTGAAGGCTGTCAAAGACATGATTCTTATCCTTGACCCGAAAGTCGCCGCGGACGGCGAGACGTACGGCCAGTTGATGGCTCACCTCTCGCGGCTGCCCAACATCGAGCTGCGCGTCCACTACGAGCAGGGCGCCGAGAAGGCTCTGACCGAGATTTATCTCATCGGCAACACGGCCGCGCTCTCGGTCGAAGACATGCGGCGCTGCCCGGCGTCGATCACGTCGTCCGCGTCTCGGAGGAGTACCGCGTCGTCGGCCGGCACAAGAAGGCGACGAGCGCCCGACCTCCTTCGACTACAAGGGCGTGCGCTTCGGTCAGGACACGCTGCAACGTCTTCGCGGGCCTCTGCGCCGTAGACTCGCGCGACCACGTCGAGCGAATGATGCGGGCGCTCCGCGACGAGGGCCAGGTCTGCACGCGCATGGGCGCGTACAAGCCGCGCACGTCGCCCTACTGCGTTCCAGGGTCACGGCAGCAGTTGCCTGCCGTACGTCTTCGAGCTGGCGGGCAAGTACGACATCCGCGTCATCGCGATGGAGGTGACGCACGAGTCGCACATCGACGAGATCCGCGCGGCGCTCGAAGAGACGGGGAGCCCGGCGGGCGTCATGCTCCAGATCGGGACGCGCAACACGCAGAACTTCGAGCTGTTGAAGTTCGTCGGCCGGCAGCAGCGACTTCCCCGTCCTGCTCAAGCGCGGCTTCGGCATCACGCTGGATGAATCGCTCAACGCGGCCGAGTACCTCGCCGACCGAGGGCAACCGCAAGGTCGTCTTCGGCCTGCGCGGGATGAAGACGAACATGGGCGACCCGCACCGTAACTTCGTGGACTTCGCGCACGTGCCGGTCGGTCAAGCGGCTGACGCGGATGCCGGTCTGCATCGATCCGTCGCACTCGGTCGGCGCGCGCGCGTACGCGCCCGACCGTCTGCTCGACATCCTCCACGTCGCCGCGCAGGGCATCATCGCCGGCGCCAATATGATCCTCGTGGACTTCCACCCCGACCCCGCCCGCGCGCTCGTGGACGGCCCGCAGGCGCTCACGCTCCGGGAACTGCCGCACTTCCTCGAAGACGTGGCGCTCGTCCGCGAGACCTACGAGAAGCGCGTCGCGCTCGCCGCCCGCGCCGCCGAGAGGAGAGAGGAGCCGGTCGAAGTTAAGGTCTAACCCCTGTTCGTCTCAAGCTGCGACGCGAGGATTTGAGCCAAAGACGCCGGTCTTATGACGTAAGAGCGGGAGCTTATGACATAAGCTCCCGCTCTTACGTTTAAAGCTCAACATCTTATCCGCTAAGGTTGAAGCCTTACGGTCTATTTACCTGCTCAACTGAACGCCGCCTCTTTTAACGCCTCAAGCGACGGCTCGATCTCCACACACACCGACTCATTGTCGAGCAGCGCGGCGAGCGCGGGCGGCATCTCCACTTCCCTGCCCACGAGCGGCTCGACTATCGACTCGAACTTCGCCGGGTGCGCCGTCGCCACGACAACCCAGTGCGGCGTCGAGAGCAGCGCACGCACGCGGACGGCCGCCGCGGTGTGCGGGTCAAAGACGCGCCCGTGCCGCGCGAACTCTTCGGAGATAACACGCTCGATCTCTTCGTCGGAGACGGTGAAGGCGCGCGCGAAGCTCTTGAGCTTGTCGAAGTCGGGGTGCAGGTTGAGCAGGCGCTCGACGTTGCTCGGGTTCCCCACGTCCATCGCGTTGGCGAGCGTGCGCACCGTCGGACGCGCCGCCCACGCGCCCGACGTGAAGTACTCGGGCACGGCGCGGTTGGCGTTCGTCGCGAGCACAATCTCGCGGATGGGTAATCCGGCGACGCGCGCCCAGAAGGCCGCGACGGCGTTGCCGAGGTTACCCGTCGGGACGATTAAACCTGCGCGCGCGCCGCGGCGACGGAGATACCAGAGGCTCGCCGCCGCGTGGTAAGCGGCCTGCGGCAGCAGCCGCCCGAGGTTGATGCTGTTGGCGGAGAGGAGGCTGCGCGCGTGATTCAACTCACGGTCGGCGAAGGCGGCTTTGACGATGCGCTGGCAGTCGTCGAAGTCGCCGCGCACGGCGAAGGCACGCACGGACGCGCCCCAGCAGGTCAACTGCTTCTCCTGCCGCGGCGAGACCAGACCTTTCGGAAAGAGGATACGGACCTCGACGTTCGCGCGCCCGCCGAAGGCCGCCGCGACCGCGCCGCCCGTGTCGCCCGAGGTCGCAACTAAAACAGTCCGACGCCCCGGCAGACGCGAGACGCACGCGGCGAGGAAGCGCGCGCCCACGTCCTTGAAGGCCGCGGTCGGGCCGTGGAAGAGTTCGAGCAGGGCGGTCGTCTCATCAAACTCGACGAGCGGAACGGGAAAGTCGAAAGCCTCGCGGCAGATGTCGGAGAGATGCGCCGACAGCTCGTCGCCATCGAAGAAGGGCTTGAGGAATCTCTCGGCGATGTCGGGCAGCGAGTCGAGCCCGTCGAACTCTTGCGTCTCAAACTGTGGGAAGCGCTCGGGCACGTAGAGCCCGCCGTCGGGTGCGAGGCCGGTCTGTATCGCCTCCGACAGCCCGAGCGGCGGAGAAGCTGCGCGCGTGCTGACGTACTTCATCCGACGACCCTCGCGCCCTCACAGTTGACCGGCGAGACCCATGAATCAACCCCGCCGACGCCGCTCGACTTGAACGCTTCGACCATCGCGGCGCGCACGCGCCCGGCCGTCTCATCTGACTCGACTAAAGCGAAGACGCTCGGGCCGGAGCCGGAGATGGAGGCGCCGAGCGCGCCTGCTTCGAGCGCGGCTGACTTCACACGCGCGAAGCCCGGGATGAGCGCGGCGCGCTGCGGCTCGATGACGATGTCGTCGAGGCACATGCTCAACAGCTCCAGATCATCTGTGAAGCAAGCGGCGACGAAGCCTGCGAGGTGTGCCGACTGGCGCACATGGTCTGCGAGCGGGACGTTCGGCCGCAGGACGGCGCGCGAGTCGCGCGTGTCCACACGCACGTGCGGGTGGACGAGCACGGCGAGGAGTCCGCGCAGGACGGGCAGGCGCACGCAGCGCAGCGGGTCGGTCGAGACGATGAGCGTCAGTCCGCCGAACAGAGAGGGCACGGCGTTGTCCGGGTGCGAGACTCCGCACGCCACGCGCTCGGCCGCGAGCGCGTACGCGAGCAGGGACTCTTTCGGGAGAGGCTGCGCGAGCAGCGAGTTTGCGGCGACCAATGCCGCCACAGCCGACGCGGCCGAGCCACCCATGCCGGAGCCGAGTGCGATGCCTTTCCGCACACGCACGTCGAAGCCGAAGCCGGGGCGCAGGTCTTCGAGCAGCTTGAGAAGGCCGACGGTCGCCGTGTTCTGCGCCGGGTCGAGCGGGATGGCGCCCGGGGCGAGCGTGCCCGTCGTGTCAGAGATTTCGACGACGCGGACGGACGGCTCTTCCGTCAACGTCAACATCACCTCGTCGCCCGCGGCTTCGACGGCGAAGCCGAGGAGATCGAAGCCGACGGCGACGTTCGAGACGGTCGCGGGCGCGAACGCCGCGGCGCTCCTCATAGCGGCGCCCCCAGGAACGTCGCGAGCCGCAGGAGGTCTGCGAAGACGCCGGCCGCCGTCACCGCCGGCCCCGCGCCCGGGCCGCGCACGATCATCGGCTGCACGTTATAGCGCGTCGTGCGGAAGCTGACGACGTTGTCGCTCTCGCTCAGGGACGCGAACGGGTGCGCGAGCGGATAGGGTCTTAAGCTCGCCGACACGCCGCCCGTCGGCTCAATCGTCCCGACGTAACGCAGCACCTCGCCGCGCGCGCGTGCGGCGCTCAACTGTTCGGCGACGGCCGCGTCGTGTCTGCTCAGGCTCTCGAAATACTCCTCGACGGTCGAGGCGCGCAGGTCTTCGGGGACGAGGCTCTCGACCTCAACGTCTTCAAGCTCAATCTCCATCCCCATCTCGCGCGCGAGGATGACGAGCTTGCGCGCCACGTCCATCCCCGACAGGTCTTCGCGCGGGTCGGGCTCGGTGTAGCCGCGCGCGTGCGCCTCGCGCACAACCTGCGAGAAGGGCTTTGTGCCGTCGAACGTGTTGAAGATGTAGGAGAGCGTGCCGGAGAGAACGCCCTCGATTCTCAAAATCTCGTCGCCCGTGTCGAGCAGGTCGCGCAGCGTGTGGATGATGGGGAGGCCCGCGCCGACGTTCGTCTCGTAGAGGAAGTAGCGGCCACGCCGACGGGCCGCGTCGCGCACGGCACGGTACTGCGCGAGCGTGCCGGTGTTGCCCTTCTTGTTCGGCGTGATGACGTTGATGCCGCGGTCGAGCCAACCTTCGTAACGCGCGGCGACGCCCGCATCAGACGTGGCGTCGATGAGCACCGCGTACGGAAGGTGCTCGGCGAGGACGTGCCCGGCGAAGCGCTCGATGTCGGCGTCCGTGCCTCTGCCGCTTAAGTGTTCCTTCCAGTCACTCAAATCGACGGCGCGGTCGTCGAGTAACATCCGGCGGCTGCTCATCACGCCGCGCACGCGCACGTCTATCGAGCGCCGCTCGCGCAGACCTTCGAGCCGCGCGCCGAGTTGGTCAAGGAACGTCCCGCCAATCAAGCCCGTGCCGACGACGCCGACCGAGAGCGTCTGATGCGAGAGGTAGAAGGCCGAGTGGACGTTCCTGAGCGCGCGCGTCGCCTCGCGCTCGTCGATGACGGCCGAGATGTTCCGCTCCGAAGAGCCCTGCGCGATGGCGCGCACGCTCACGCCCGCGCGGCCCAGCGCCGTGAAGAACTTGCCCGCCACGCCCGGCGCGTCCACCATGCCGTCGCCGACCGCGGCGAGGATGCAGCAGCCTTCCGTCAGGCCCACGGTCTGAATCTGGCCGCGCGTCATCTCCGACATGAACGCCTCTTCGACCGTGCGCTTCGCCAGCCCACCTTGCGCGCCGGGGACTGCGAAGCAGATGGAGTGCTCGCTCGACCCCTGCGAGATGAGGACGACCGAGACGCCTTCGGCCCGCAGCGCGCCGAAGAGCTTGTTGGCGATGCCGGGCACGCCGACCATCCCTGTACCCTCGACGTTGACGAGCGTCATGCCCTCGACGCTGGCGAAGCCCTTGACGGCCGAAGCAGAGGACGAGTCGGCGGAGATAGTCGTGCCCGCGGCGCCGGGGCGAAAGGCGTTCTTGATGTGGATGGGGATGCCGCCCTCGATGACCGGCGACATCGTGTTCGGGTGGATGACCTTCGCGCCGAAGTAGGCCAGCTCGGCCGCCTCCGCGTAAGAGAGCGCAGGGACGACGAGCGCGTCGGGGACGCGGCGCGGGTCTGCACTTAAGACCCCGTCCACGTCCGTCCAGATGGTGACCGACGTGGCTTCGAGCAGCGCCGCGAAGATGGAGGCCGAGTAGTCGCTGCCGTTGCGCTTGAGGGTCGTCGCCACGCCTTCGCGCGTCGAGGCGACGTAGCCGGTGACGACGAGCGGGTCGGGCGCGCGCCCTTCGAGCCACTTGCTTAAGCGTTCGCGCGAGACATCCCAGTCAACGGCGACGCCGCGCGCGTCCGCCTCGACGACGAGCACCTCGCGCGCGTCGAGCCAGTCGGAGCGGCACCGCTTCTGTTCGAGCAGTGCGTTGAGGAAGCGCGCCGACCACAGCTCGCCGTGGCCGGAGACGAACTCCGCGATATGCTCGGACTGGAGCCGCGCGATCCAGACGCCGCGCAAGACCTCCTCCATCTCGCGGAAGTCTGCCTCGATGGTGTCGGCCAGAGACTTCTCACGCGCAGCGTCGAGGCCGAGGGCGGCCGCCGTCTCCAGGTGACGTGTGCGTAAGTCTCGGAGCCTCCCGGCGTAACCCTCGTCGCGCGCGGCCGCGCCTGAGACGAGCCCGAGCAGCGCGTCGGTCACACCGGCCATCGCCGAGACGACAACGGCCGCGCGCTCCCCTCCGGCGCGCCGCGCGAGCAGGATGTCGGCGACGGCCTCGTACCGACCCGCGTCGGCCACGCTCGTCCCGCCGAACTTGTGTACGACCCAGTTAGCCATAGAGACCTCACATGGACGCGCGACCTTAGCCCATGAGCGCGCCCGCGCGCAAGCTTCGACCCGCGGCGGACTTGCAAGAGGTGCCCGAGTGCGAACTATAATGCCCGCGCCCCTGTATTCTATCGAAAGCCACTGATACACCTCGCATCACGGCCGTAGTGTGACGGCGCTACCCCGAAGGGCCGGCGTTCACTTTCCCCTATCACCACGATGAAAGCTCTCGTCATAGACGACAACGAACTGGTCAGAGACAACGTCGCCGAAGTCCTGCGCGGCGAAGGGTGGGAGGTGTGCGAAGCCGACTCGGCCGCGCGCGCCTTCGAGATGCTCGGCGACGGCGAGAGCTGGCAGCTCGTCTTCTGCGACGTGAAGCTCTCCGACAGCCAGGAGACCGAAGGGTACGCCGTGCTGCGCCGCTTCGTCGAGGAGCAGCCCGAGTCGCAGATCGTCCTGATGACCGGCCACGGCTCGGCCGCGGGCGCGCTCGACGCCGTCAGCTCCGGCGCCTACGACTACCTCATGAAGCCGTTCGAGGTCGCCGACGTGCTGCGCATCGCGCAGGACGTGCGGCGCGCGCACGAGAAGCGCGAGCGCCCCGGCACCACGGGCGAACTCCCGCCCGCGCCCGTCTACACCTCGGACATCGACCTGGTCGGCGTGAGCGGCGGCTTCGTCGAGGTGATGAAGATGGTGGGCCGCGTCGCCGCGACGAACCTGCCCGTACTGATTACGGGCGAGTCGGGGACGGGCAAGGAGGTGGTCGCGCGCGCCATCCACCAGCGCAGCACGCGCGCCGAAGGGCCGTTCGTCGCCGTCAACTGCGGCGCCGTGCCTTCGGAGCTGATCGAGTCGGAGATGTTCGGCCACGTCCGCGGCGCCTTCACCGGCGCCGAGCGCGACCGGCGCGGGCTCTTGCAGGAGGCCGACGGCGGCACCATCCTCCTCGACGAGATTACGGAGACGACGCCCGCCTTTCAGGTCAAGCTCCTGCGCGCGTTGCAGGAGGGTGAGATTCGGCGCGTCGGCTCCAACCACACCATCCGCGTCGATTCGCGCGTCATCGCCGCGACGAACCGCGACGTGGAGCGCGAGGTGCGCGAGGGAAGGTTCCGGCAGGATTTGTTCTATCGCCTGAACGCGGTGACGCTGCACCTGCCGCCCCTGCGTGAGCGGCGCGAGGACATCATGCCGATGGCGCGCCACTTCGCCGAACGCGCCTGCCCCGCGGGCGACCCCGTCAGCTTCGCGCGCGACGCCGTGCGCGCGCTCGTCTCCTACGACTGGCCGGGCAATATCCGCGAGCTTGAGAACGCCATCATCCGCGCCGTCGCGCTCTGCGACCGGCTCGTGCGCCCCGAAGACCTGCCCGAGCGCCTGCGCGAGGCCGCCGCCGCTTACGAGAGACAGCAGCACACGCCCGACCCCACCGGTCTCGAAGAGGCCGCGCAAGCTTCGACGCCCGCAACCGCCGACGAGCCGCTCGTCTCGCTCTCCGAACTTGAAGGGCGCCACATCGCACGCGCGCTCGCGCACACGGGCGGCAACAAGCAGGCCGCCGCCCGCCTCCTCGGCATCGACCGCACCACCCTCCAACGCATGATCAAGCGCCACGGCCTCAACGGCGACGGCAAGCCCGAGACACACGCTTAGTCAGAAGCCCGACCGCAAGGGAAATGATGAAGGCGGAATGATGAATGAAGAGCAGTCTTCAATTCATCATTCCGCCTTCATCATTTCCCTTGCGGTCGGGCTTCTGATTGTGCCTTCAGGCAGCGACGATGCCGTGGCGGCCTGACTCGCCGCGGCGTGCGACCTCGCGGGCGATGACGAGTATCTGCGCGGTGTCGAAGGGCTTGGGGATGACCCAGTCTACGCGCGCGGCGAGACGCTCGCTCGACCCGACCGCCTCGCCCCAGCCCGTGACGACAGCAATGGGAATCTTCTCGTCCAGTTCGCGGACGGCGTGTGCCAGCTCCCACCCGCTCATCCCCTGCATCCCGAGGTCTGTGAAGAGCGCTTCGAAGGCCGTGCCGTCGCCGAACTTGTCCAGCGCCTCGCGACCGCTCGAAGCCAGCTCGACGTGGTAGCCCTCGCTCTCAAGGATGTCGGCGAGCAGCTCGCGCACGTTCTCCTCGTCGTCCACGACGAGGATGCGCGTCGCGTCGGTGCGCTGCGGGACGAGCGCGATGGCCGGCGCCTCGGCGGCCGGCGCCTCGGCGGCCGCGGCCGCAGCCGCCGGCAGCTTGATGCGGAAGGTCGTCCCGCGCCCCAGCTCCGACTCGGCCTCGATGCCGCCCTCATGGCGGCGGATGATGCCGTACGAGACGGCGAGCCCCAGCCCCATCCCGGCCTTCCCCTTCGTCGTGAAGAAGGGATCGAAGACGCGCGAGCGCACCTCCTCGGCCATCCCCGTCCCCGTGTCGGCCACAGCGATCTCGACCTTCCCGGCGGCCTCGCGCGTCGAGAGCGTGAGCGTCCCGCCCTGCGGCATCGCGTCCACGGCGTTGAAGACGAGGTTGACCAAGACCTCGCGCAGTTCCGACTCGTCGCCCATCACGCGCGCCTCGTCCGAGCCGAGCTGTAGCTCAAGGCTGATGTGGACGCCCTCCGATTCGGCGCGGCTCTTCCAACGCGGCCGCGTGATCTCGCGCACGTCGAGCAACAACTGGTCAACGGAGACGGGCTGGAAGTCGTGGTCGCGGCGCTGGCGCGCGAAGTCCTGTATGCGCTTGATGGTCTTGGCGCCGTCCTTCGCCGTCTTGATGATGAGCTTGAGGCCGGCGTCGATCCTCTCGGGGTCTTGCGTCCCGAGCAGAAGCTGTGCGCGGCCGAGGATGCCCGCGAGCGTGTTGTTGAAATCATGCGCGACGCCCGAGGCCAGCTCACCTAAGGCCGAGAGCTTCTCGATCTGCGCGTACTGCTCGCGGATGCGCTCCTGCTCGCTGATGTAGTGCGACAGCTCCTCGACGTGGCGGCGCGCCTGCTCGGCCTGCTCGGCGGCGGCCTCGGCACGCGCCTCGGCGGCGGCCTCGGCCTTCGCGGCGGTCGACATCGCCTCGATGTTGTTGAGATAGGTGCGGTAGGTCAGGTAGATGATGACGATGATCGGCGCAGCGGCGACGAGCGCGTAGACGCCTGCGGTTGAGGCGAGCTTGACCGTGATGCCCGCGGCCGACGCGCCGCCGAAGTATGTGATCGAAGTCCAGAGATACTTGTTGCGCCACGTCACCCAGAGCGGCTCGTTCGCCTTGAGCGCGGTGTGCCCCGCCACGATGGCGGTGTTAGCGAGGTACTGCACAATCCCCATCACGCATAGTGCGCCGGCGAAGGTGGCCGAGAACTCGCCTCGGGCCAGCGTCGTCACTTCGCCGTAGAGGAGATGCAGCGCGCCGTAAGTGATGAAGGTCGCGAGCCCCATCATCGCCGCGTTGAAGGTGCTGGTGAAGAGGCTGATCGGCTTGCTGGCGAAGCGCGAGGCGACGAAGACCTCGGCCGCCCCGAGCAGCACCGCCACCTCGCCGCCGTAGAGCAGCATCGAGAGGAAGATGAGGGCGTCGGAGAAGGAGATTTTGCCGGTCGTGCGCGGGATGGGAACGCACAGGCGCGAGCTGATGAAGAGCGTGAAGGCGACGAGCGGCAGCAACTGCACGTTGAGCCGTTCTACGGGAAGGCTCGCCACCACGTAGAGCAGGACGGCCCCGCCCAGACCGATGAACGTCCACATGTACGGCCTGACGTAACGTTGCGTCGGCATAATGAAATTTGTTGATTGATTCATCGGTTCATCGGTTCATTGAATGATTGAATCAATGACTCGATGAACAAATGAACTAAATGAATCAATGACTCCGTTCGAGGAAGACCGTGTCGTAGCGGCCGCGCAGCTTGTAGCCGGCCTTGTTGAAGAGCGCCTGGGCCGCGAGGTTCTGCTCGTTAACGAGCGCGCTGACGCACTTCGTCCGCTCCAGCATCGCGCGGCCGAGTTGCGACAGGCAGCGCAGCCCCAAGCCCTTCTGGCGGCTGGCCGGGTCAACGTAAACGCCTTCGAGGTAGACGCACTCGGGCGTGTCGGAGGCGATGTCGGCCTTAAAGAGCAGGTTCCCGTCCTCGACCGTCACCCAGACGCGTCCATGCTCGATGCGACGCGCGCAACGCATACGGAAGCCGTGCAGGTCAACGTCGATGGGGTTGACGCCGCTCTCCTCGTAGGCCAGGGCCGCGTGGACGGGCATCACCAGCATCAGGTCGTCGAGCGTGGCGGGGCGCAGTCCCTCGACAGGCTCGGGCGCCGAGACGGGCCAGCGCAGCTCGAAGAGCAGCTCGCGCGAGAAGATTCGCGGCGTCTGACCGGCGGGCGCGTAGTGCTCCCAGAAACGGCCGACCATCGCGTCCTCGCCAAGAATCATGTGCGCGTTCTGCTGCCCCTGCGCGATGCGCGCAAACGCCCTGAGCGCGGGCGCCGTGTCGGCCGCGACGTAGACGGCGTGGCCGACGAGCGCGACGCCTTCAAGTCGCCCTTCCCGGTCGCGGCACGCGTGGAAGGTGCCGCGGTTGAAGGGGCTCTCGAAGCCGTTGTCGCGGATGAGCCCGCTCATGATGACGGCCTGCGCGGGGCGGCCCGAAAGGAAGTCCAGCACCTCGGACTCCGTGTGGCTCTCGGTCAGTGTGTGAACCAGTGGGGCCGGTTCGACGATTTCGGGGCGCGTGGCCGGCGCCATCACGCCGGGCGCTTTCGACTTCTTCAACTGGGGCATCGCCTCTCTCCTAACGTTGGCGTTCACACAGTCGGCGCGCGGCGGCGGCTCGGGGAAGCCACGTGCCGCACGCGTCTCAACGGCAGTCCAGACAATCGTCCACCGCCTCGGGCGCGGGCGGCGAGGCGTTCGTGGCGTCGCCTTTGACGGCCGCCGACAGCGCCTGCAACGCCGCGTCGGTAGCATACACGCCGTCGGTGGCATACACGCCGTCGGTAGCATACACGCCGTCAGTGGCGTATACGCCCGAGCCGACGAGGTCAAGGGCGAGGGCGCCCGAGCCTAAGAAGAGCGTCCCGCCGCCGAGTATTGTCCCCGCACTCACGAGGATGTTGTCAGTGGCGTAGACGCCCGAACTGAACAGCGTCCGGTCAGTGGCGTACACGCCGTCGGTGGCGTACACCCCGTCGGTGGCATACACGCCGAGGCCGTAGACCTTCTGATAGTCGGTGATGAGGTCTGTGCCGGTCGCGTAGCCGTACTTGATGACGATGCCCTGCGACCAGACGAAGGTCTCGCCCGCGATGGTCGTCTGCGGCGCGGGCGCGACGGAGGTGAGCAAAGGCGCACCGAGCGGCGTCTGTGCCGACAGGTCGCGCCGCACGAGCCTCGCCATCCGCACCGCACCCTCGACGTTCAGTTCGCCCGCGCCCTGCTCCAGAAGGTTCGCGCCGCGCAACTGCTGCGCCGTGTACATCAGAAGCGTCTTGACGAGGTTCGGCGTCAGGGTCGGGTTCGCCTGAAGCATCAGCGCCGCCGCGCCCGCCACCGCGGGCGTCGCCATCGACGTGCCGTTGAGGTACATCATCCGGCGCGAGTCCGCGCGGCTCACGCCCGCGTCGAGTTCGGGGTGGCTCGTAATCAGGTAGTTGTCTTTCGCTGCCGCGTCGATGATCTTGTTGCCCGGCGCGACGAGGTCTGGCTTGACGAGGTTGTCGTAGTGGCGCACCCCGCCGTTGTCCGTCCACCCGCCGCGGGTCGGCCCGCGCGAGCTGTACGAAGCGATGCCGTCGTCCGAGCGCGCGTCGGTACCGAAGGTGTTCGTCGCGCCGACCGTGATAACCGAAGGCTCGCTGCCGGGCGAGTGAATGGCGCCGTAGAGCTTCTGCCCCGTGGCGTCCTTGCCGTTGTTGCCCGCGGCGGCGACAACGACGACGCCCGCGTCAACCAGCTTGCGGACGGCCTTGCAGACGGGGTCGTTCTTGTAGGACTCGACCGCCGCCGTGCCCAGGCTCATGTTGACGACGCGGATGTTGTGGAGCGCGCGGTTCTGGTAGACCCATTCGAGCGCGCCGAGGATGTAGGAGACGCGGCCCGTCCCCTGCGAGTTCAGCACGCGCAGGTTGATGATGTTGGCGTTGGGCGCAATGCCGATGTACTGGGCGCGCGCGACGCGGCCGTTGCCGGCGGCAATGGAAGCGACGTGCGTCCCGTGCCCGTGGGGGTCGTCGGTGCGCCTCTCACCCGTGAAGTCTTTACTGTAGACGACACGCAGGCCGTTGCCCCTGCTTTCAAGAAAAGAGGCGTGACCCGTGTCGATGCCGGAGTCGAGGACGGCGATGCCGATGCCTGTGCCGTCGAGCCCCGTCACGTTCCTCCCATCCGTCTCGCGCACTTCGTCGGTGCCGGTCGTGCGCGAGACGTGGCCGAAGCCCGTCGTCTCGCGGTCGAGGGAGATGAAGCGCACCCCCTTCTGTTCGGACAGGCGCTCGACGAGCCGCGCAGGGAGTTCCAGCACGCGCGCGCCCAGCGTGTCGAAGCGCCCGCGAGTCTTCACCTCGCCCCCGAGCTTCGCGGCGAGCACCCGGTCGAGCCCTTCGCGCTCCTGAAGGATGACGCGGACGCGCCGCTCCGCTGCCTCGGGGTCGCGCGCCAGCTCAAGCAGGTCGGGCGAGATTCGGTCGGTAGGCTCGTCCCGCCGTGCGGCGTCGGACTCGGCGGGGGAGACCACGCGTACAACCTTCAGCCCGGCGCGACTCGCGCCACCGGGCGCGAGCCCCGGGCCTGCGAGACACAGCAGCGCCAGCAGAGAGACGAGCGCCGCCGCCGTGTACCTTCTAACTTTGTTCACCTTCATCACCCTCCAGTCGGTGCGCGCCGGGATGAATTGCAGACGGGACCCGGCATGCCCGCGGGCTTCTTCGGTGCGAGGGATAAGCAGACCGCACCTGTCATAAGCTGTCGGGGGTCGGCGCCATCCACTTCCGGCGCAGGGCTTAATTTTAGTGAGAGTGCCTCGGACGCTCTTGGGGAGAGAATCATCCGAGAGGCGAAGAGGCTACAAAGTATCCGACTCCGCGGACTCTTCGTCAACCCTCTGGCGCTTACTTCATGCACGGTGTCTCGTCCCCCTCGAACAGAATTGACTGCGCCCACAGGTTCGTATCGCCGGCCATGACCCCGTCGCCCACCATCGTCCCGTCGCCGGCCATGACGCCGTCGCCGGCCATGACGCCGTACCCTTCGGTCGTCCCGTTGAGCAGCGCGGATGCGTCCATGACGGGCGTCCCGCCCGCCATCGTCGAGCCGTCGCTCACGAGCAGCCAACGCCCGACTGTCACGCCGCCCGTCATCAACGACGTGTTCAAAGTCTGCGACCCGCCCGAGCCCTCGTTGACGCACGAGCCCAACTGCGCGCCCTGTGCGTAGACCTTCTGGTAGAGCGTGAACAGGTCCGACCCCGCCGCGTACGTGTGGTTGAGCACGAGCCCCTGCGACCACCAGAACGTCTCGCCCGCCACGGTGCTCTGCGGGACGGGCGCCCCGCCGCCCAGCAGCGGCGCGCCGAGCGGAGTCTGCGCCGAAAGGTCTGTGCGGACGAGCCGCGCCAGACGCAACGCCCCGTCCACGTTCAGAAGCCCCGCGCCCTGCTCCAAAGTGTTGTAGCCGTACACGGGCTGCGCCGTCAGCATCAACAGCGCTTTCACTAAACTCGGCGTCAGACTCGGGTTGGCCTGCAACATCAGCGCGGCCGCACCCGCCACGACCGGCGCCGACATCGACGTGCCCGACAGGTACATCATCCTCCGCGAAGAGGGCTGGCTGGCGTCCGCGTTCAGCTCCGGGTGACCCGCCAGCAGCGCGTTATTCCGTGCCGCCGCGCCGACGAGCTTGTTGCCGGGCGCGACGAGGTCTGGCTTGACGAGGTTGTCGTAGTGGCGCACTCCGCCGTCGTCCGTCCAGTAGCCGCGCGTCGGCCCGCGCGAGCTGTAGCTCGCGAGTTTGTCGTCCGAACGGCCGTTCGTCCCGAAGCTGTTCGACGCGCCGACGGTGACGGCCGCGGGCTCGTGCCCCGGCGAATGGACGGCGCCGTAAACCTTCTGCCCTCCCGAGTTCTTCCCTTCGTTGCCCGCGGCGGCCACAACCACGACGCCCGCGGCGAACAGACGGCGCACGGCGTCGCACGCAGGGTCTTTACGGTACGTGTCCACGGCCGGCGCGCCTAAAGAGAGGTTGACGACGCGAATCCTGTAGAGCGCGCGATTCTGCAAGACCCAGTCGAGCGCCGCGAGCAAGCCAGAGGTCGTCCCCTTCCCTTCAGAGTTGAGCACGCGCAGATTGACTATCTTCGCCGCGGGCGCAATACCGGCGTACGCGCCGTTCGAGGGCTTGCCCGACCCCGCGGCGATGGAGGCGACGTGCGTCCCGTGACCGAAGGGGTCGTCGGTGCGCCCCTCGCCCGTGAAGTCCAGGCTCACGGAGACGCGGCTGAAGCCCAACGAGTCGCGGAAAACCTCGTGCCCTGCGTCAAGCCCCGAATCGACGACCGCGATGCCGACGCCCTTGCCGTCGAGCGTCGTCGTCGTCTGAAGGAGCCCGAGCAGCGCCGAGTCGGTCTGCGTGCGGACGGCGGCCGTGCCCGTCGTCGTCTCGACGTGCCCGCCCGCGACAAGCGTCCTGTCGAGCGACACGTAGCGAACCTCCGAGCGCGAGGCCAACTCACGCAGCGACCGCGCCGGCACGCGCGCCGACACCGCCCCGAGTAACCCGAAGCTGCGCGTCACGCGCCCGCCGAGTTTGACGACGACGTTGACGAGATTGAGGATGGAGCTGAGCAGAGACTGCTGCGTCGTACCCTCCCGCTGAACGATGACGTTGACCGAACCGGACTGCGAGCTGTTGGCGAGCGCACGCAGTTCAGGCGAAAGTTTCTCAGCGTTCCCCGAGCCGCTCGAAGCGCCCGCGCCGCCCCCCGGCGCCGCCGCGAACAGGCAGAGAGCCCCCGTCAGACAGGCCGCGTAGAGCCACCCGCGCAGACGGCAGTGCTTCCCAGATTTCACCTCACCCTCCTCGGTATCTGGCTCCAGGGGACTGCTTGTAATGCTTGATGGGGCTTGTAACGGGGCGTGCAGACTTTTCCGGCTGCACACGGATTCGAGCAAGCGCCGTTCCAACCCTCTCCACTCCTCGACCCGCCCCTTCTTAAACGGCCGGGACGGACGTTCAGCGCCCCCGCCCGAACGTCCCGCGCCGACGACCGCCCGGCGTATGTTCTTGATAACAAAGGGAAAGCCCCGGCCCCCGGCCGCGCACGCCGCCGCTTCCCGCACGCGTACGCGCGATACGAGACATTCGTCAGGGTGTCAAAGTCTTGTCACTCTCTATGTCCTCGGACGCGGCATTGTGCAGCAGGGGCGCGAATCCCGCCGATGCAAATTACACAGCAAGCCGCCTGCCCGGGCCGTTCAAAGGCACCGCGAGAATGTGTATTTACACCGACGGGCGGCGTAAGGATTCCAGATTTGAGATTTGAAATTCGAGAATTTCAATCTCAAATATCCGCTGGCATGACCGTTGCCGGGAGGAGCGGCGCCCTGAAGTCAACCCCTTTGGCATTTGAGACTGTCGCTCAGGCGTCGCGGCGTGCGGGCCGGCGTCCGCGGGCGAGCTGCGCCCCGGCCGGAGTGTCTCGCCGGAACCGACGAGGAGGGGGGATTTCATGTCGCCGCCGATGAGCCCGATGTCCATGAGAATGAGTTGCGCGCCTTTGCAGGCGTGCCCGGCGCGTCTGCTCGTGGCCGACGACGACGACGCCGTGCGGAGCGTGCTGGCCGAGTTTCTGAGCGCGGAGTACGAGTGCGAGGCCGTCGGGTCGGCCGAGGAGGCGCTGCGTCGGCTGGAGTCGGGCGAGTTTCAGCTCGTCCTGAGCGACATCGCGATGCCGGGGATGAGCGGGCTGGAGCTGATTCCGCGCGTGCGCGGACTTTCGCCCAACACGCTCGTCATCGTGGTGAGCGGCTCGCAGGAGATCGAGAGCGCCGTCGATGCGCTGCGCGCAGGGGCCTTCGACTACATCGTCAAGCCCTTCGACCTCGAACACCTACAGTTCGCCGTCCGGCGCGCGCTCGAACACCAGCGCCTGCTCGCGGCCAAGCGCGGCTACGAGACCTACCTCGAACAGATAATCAAGCAGCGGACGGAGGAACTCGACAGCGCGCTGCGCTCCTGCGAGTGCTCCTACCGCATGACGCTCAAGGCGCTCGTCGCCGCGCTGGAGACGCGCGACTCCGAGACGCACGGCCATTCGGAGCGCGTCGTCAACTTCAGCCTGCGCCTCGGTCAGGAGTTGGGCTTGACCGCAGAGCAGACGCGCTCGCTTGAGTTCGGCTCGCTGCTCCACGACATCGGCAAGATCGGCGTCCCCGACGCGATACTTCGGAAGCCTTCCAAGCTGACGGAGGAGGAGTGGGTGTTGATGTGCGAGCACCCGCTGCACGGCCAGAAGATTCTCGGCGGCATCGACTTCCTCGAAGGCGCGGCCCGGGTCGTCGCCGAGCACCACGAACGTTGGGACGGCTCGGGCTATCCGCTCGGGCTGAAGGGTGACGAGATAGACCTGTGCGCGCGCATCTTCGCCGTCGCCGACGCCTTCGACGCGATGGTCAGCGACCGCGTCTACCGCACGGGCCGCACCTACGAGGCCGCGCTCGCAGAGTTGGACGCCTGCGCGGGCGTCCAGTTCGACCCGCGCGTGGTCGAAGCCTTCCGGCGCGTCCCGCGCCAGGAGTGGGAGCGCCTGCGACGCTCCCGTCCCGCCGCGGCGGCCGACGGCGGCGGCACCTCACGCACGCAAGCCGCGGCAGCAGCAGCGCCGACGGCCGCCGCACAGAACGCGCAACGGCGCTCCCCGCTCGGAGATTTCGGCAACCGCACGCGCATTAGACATTTCTAGCTCTTGACCGGTCGGGGCGGCGCGGCGGCCATCCCGGGCACCGCTGAGACTGTTCCGCGGCGCTGTCCACGGCCGGTCAGGTTAGTTTATGATTGTGCGCACACGGACAGGCAGCGGTTGGAGAGTTTTCGAGCACGGGAGGCTTTAAATGACACAGGGTGCGATGGCAACGGGCGGGCCGTTGGTGATGCTTGTGGAAGACTTCCGGGACACGCGCGAGGTGATGCGGCGGATGCTCGAACTGCAAGGGTGCCGCGTGGTCGAGGCGTCGAACGGACAGGAGGCCATCGAGCTGTCGCAACGCGGCGGGCTCGACCTCGTCCTGATGGACTTGAACATGCCCGTGCTCGACGGCTTCAACGCCACGCTGCGCATACGCGAGTACGAGCGGACGCGCGACGTGCCCGTGGTGGCCGTCACCGCCTTCGACTCGGCCGAGTCGCGCGCGGCCGCCGGCGCCGTCGGCTGCTGCGACTACGTTGTCAAGCCGATAGACCTTGACCACCTCTCCACGCTCCTCCAGCGAATTCTGCCCGCACGCAACGGCGCAAAGTCGGAAGCCTGAAGAAGAGTCAAAAGGCAGAGGGCGGGAGGAAGCTTCATCTCTTCCTTCCGCCCTCTGCCTTTATCTATTCACTCAGCTTGCCACGCCGCACCTCACGGGCGAGAATAAAACAACCCCAGCGCCTTTTTACAATGTACCAGACGAACGCGAGCGAAAAGGTTTCAAAGGAGCGACCGACGCCGTGCGCCCTCTTCTCAGATTCCTCCTCCTCCTCGGCCTGTCATTCATGACGCTGAACGACCCGCACACTCCGGCCGGGGCGCAGACCGCGCCGCCGCAGCCCGGCGCGGGCGTCCCGCGCAACCTTGCGCGCTGGCGCGCAGAGCACTACCGCGACGTGCGCTACCGGCTCGACCTCATGCTCAAGCCAGGCGCGGAGATGCTCGGAGGCCGTCTGAAGGTGTCGGTCACGCTCGACGCGGCGGCCGGCGACCTCGTGCTCGACTGGCGCTCGACGAAAAGGGACGAGGACGTGCGCTCGCGCGTCTCGGGCATCAGGGCGAACGGGCGCGCGGTGTCGGACGCGCGGTTCGTGGACGAGCACGTCGTCATCCCCGCCGCATACATGAAGGCCGGCGTGAACGAAGTCGAGCTGAGCTTCGAGTCGCCGATCAGCAGCGCGGGCAGCGCCGTCACGCGCTACCTCGACCGCGAGGACAACTCCGAGTACGTCTACACGCTCTTCGTCCCTTCGGACGCGAGCACTGCGTTCCCATGCTTCGACCAGCCCGACCTTAAAGCGCGCTTCACCCTCAAGGTGACCGCGCCGCAGGCGTGGAAGATCATCTCCAACACGGAAGGCGCCGTCCTCTCCGAGTTCGACGAGACGAGCGGCGGGCTCCCGCAGTCGCCGCCCGCCGGGATGCTCTGGCACGCGTTCGCCGAGACCGAGCCGCTCAGCACATATCAGTTCGCCTTTGCCGCCGGGCCGTTTGAAGAGTTGGAGGTGCAGCGCAAAATCTTGATGCACAGATACCCGCTCGACCCGAAGACGGGCCGAACCTCTCCCGTGCATGGGCCGGACATTCTCACGCCGGTCATTGACGTGCCGCGCACACGCCTCTTCGTGCGCAAGTCGAAGAAGCAGCGCGCCGGGAAGGAACTCGAAGAGGTCGTCCGCATCAACCGCGAGGGCGTGAAGTTCTTCGAGGACTATTTCGGGCACAAGTTTCCCTTCCCGAAGTACGACCTCATCCTCATCCCGGAGTTCGCCTACGGCGGGATGGAGCACGCAGGCGCGACCTTCCTGCGCGAAGATGGCGTGCTCTTCCCCTCCGACCCGACGGCCGCCGACCTCGCCGCACGCGCCGAGGTCATCCTCCACGAGGCCGCGCACCAATGGTTCGGCGACCTCGTCACTATGCGCTGGTTCGACGATCTCTGGCTCAAGGAGGGCTTCGCCACCTTCATGTCCTACAAGGCGTTCGAGCGCGTGATGCCGCAACTCGACGCGTGGAAGGTCTTCCACCTGCGCACGAAGCCGCTCGCCTACCTGACCGACGTGACGAAGGGCACGACGCCCATCTGGCAGGAGATTCCGAACCTCTCGGCGGCAAAGTCGGCCTACGGCAACATCGTCTACCGCAAGGCGCCTTCGATTTTGCGCCAGGCCGAATTCTATCTGGGCGAGCACGAGTTCCGCGACGCCGTCCGCCTTTTCGTCAAGGAGCACGCCTACTCGAACGCCACCTGGGAGGACTTGGTCGGCGCGTTCGAGCGCACTTCCGGAAAGAAGCTCGACGCGTGGGCCGCCGCGTGGGTCAAGCGGCGCGGAATGCCGGACGTACGCGTGCGCTGGACGGCGAACCGGCGTGGCCTCATCAATAATTTTGAGGTCGAGGAGCGCGACACGCTCTCCGAAGGCGGCTCGTGGCCGATGGGCGTAAAGCTCCTGCTCGCGCCTGTTAACGCGAAGGCGCAGCCGGAGGTTTTGACGTTGACGCTCGCCGGTACTGGAGCAACGAAAGTCCCCGCGGCCGTGGGCAAGCGGAGACCGGCCTTCGTCTTCGCCAACTTTGAGGACTACGGCTACGGGCGCTTCCTGCTCGATGACGAGAGCCGCGCCTACGTCGTCAGGAACATGGGCGCCATCAAGGACGACTTCCTGCGCGCGCTCCTCTGGGGCTCGCTCTGGGAGTCTGTGCGCGAGGCCGAGCTGGCGCCCGCCGACTTCGTCGAACTCGCGGTCAAACACGCGCCCGCCGAAGCGGACGACGTGATGCTCGCCTTTATCCTCGCGCGCACGCAGACGGCGTTTACACGCTATCTCTCCGACGCGCAGCAGAAGGCTCTGGCGCCGCGACTCGAAGGGCTCCTGCGCGAGCGGATGCTCGGCGCCGCGACGCCGGGGCAGCGCATCACACACTTCCGAACCTACCGCGAGGTCGCCACCACGCAGGCGGCGCTCGACGACTTGGGCGACATCCTCGCCGGGAAACTTCAGGTGCCCGGGATGACCCTGCGCTCGCGCGACCGCTTCGACATCATTCGCGCGCTCGTGGCCGCGGGAGACGCGCGCGCGCCCGAGCTTCTGCGGAAGCAGAGCGAGGCCGACAGGACGGACGATGCGCGCCGCTACGCCTACGCGGCGGGCGCGGCTGCGCCGGACGCCGCTTTGAAGAAGAGATACTTCGGCCAGTTCGTCAATGATAAGGAGCTGGCCGAGAGTTGGATCGAGGCGAGTCTCGGGCCCTTCAACGCACCGCAGCAGGCGGCGCTCACGCTCCCATACCTTGAGCCCGCGCTCGCGGAACTCCCGACGCTGAAGCGCACGCGCAAAATCTTCTTCGTCAACGGCTGGCTCGCGGCCTTCATCGGCGGGCAGTGTGACGCGCGCGCCTCGGCGGCCGTCCGCGACTTCCTCGCGCGCGAACAGTCGCTCGACCGCGACCTGCGCCTCAAAGTGCTCGAAGCCGCCGACGGTCTTGAGCGCTGCGTCCGTGTCCGTGAGAAGTTCGCGGGCGCGGCCCCGTGATAGAATCCGCCGGAGAATCAACCTTGAGCGGGGGCCGCCACGACCCCGGGGAGTCAAACGACATGGCAACCGAAGTCTTAGAGCAGGCGACCGAAGAACGCCTCATCCGACGCCGAGCGTCCGCCGCAGAGTTCTGGTCGCTCCCCGAGTCCGTTCTTCCCACCGAGTACATCGACGGGGAGATCATCATGGCACCTTCGCCCACCATCGCACATCAGTCCGCGTCGCGGAATATCTTCCGCGGCCTCGATAAGTTCGTGGCGGCCACGGCCGCCGACCAACTTTTCTACTCGCCCCTCGACGTGCTTCTGCCGAGCGGTGATGTCGTTCAGCCCGACCTCTTCTTTCTAACCAAAGAGGACGTGCGGCGGGCCAGGAAGCAGGACCGCATACGCTGTGCGCCGCTGTTAGCGGTCGAGATTCTTTCTCCCGGCACGGCTAAGCACGATACGATCAGGAAGCGCGATTTGTACGAGAGGAACGGCGTGCGCGAGTACTGGATAGTTGATGTCGAGGATCGAACTGTCGCGCAGCTCGTGCTCCGCAAGAAGCATTACGTTTTGACGGAGCTGGGCGAATCGGATGTCATCAAGAGCGCAGTCCTGACGAGCTTCGAGATGACGGTGGGCGAGATGCTCGGCGGTTAAACTTACGCGCGAGGGGTTGGCGGGGAGATGCTGAAGGACGGGCGGCTCAGGGTCGTCACCTACAACGTGCACAAGTGCATCGGGATGGACCGGCGCGAGCGGCCCGGGCGCATCGCGGCGGTGCTGCGCGAGGTGGACGCGGACGTGATCGCGTTGCAGGAGGTCGTGAGCGTCGAGTCAGACTCGTCGCGCGAGGCGCATCAGGCGCGCTTCATCGCGGAGGAGCTGGGCTGCCAGTTCCACCTCGGCGAGAACCGCAAGCACCGCGGCGGCGCCTACGGCAACGTCGTCCTGACGCGCCTGCCCGTCGCGCACTGCCACAACTATGACATCACCTGGCGCTGGCAGGAGCCGCGCGGCGCGCTGCGCGTGGACGTGCAGCTCGACGAGCCGGGCGCGCCCGTCGTTCACCTCTTCAACACCCACCTCGGCACGGCCTTCGTCGAGCGCCGCCACCAGGGGCGCAAGCTGTGCAGCGACTCCGTCCTGCGCGACCCCAAGTTGGCGGGCCCGCGCGTCGTCGTCGGCGACTTCAACGAGTGGACGCACGGGCTCGCGTCGCGTCTGCTCTCGCAGGAGCTGCGCAGCGCCGACCTGCGCCAGCACCTGCGCACGCGCCGCACATACCCCGGCGCGCTCCCCTTCCTACACCTCGACCACGTCTACTACGACCACGTGCTCGAACTCGAACGGCTCACGCTCCACCGCAGCCGGCTCTCGCTCGTCGCCTCCGACCACCTCCCGCTCGTCGCGGACTTCAAACTCAGTAGGCAGTAGGCAGTTAAGGCAGGAAGAGTTTAAGGAAACGGGGGCGGCGAGATTAACGACTCGCCGCCCCCACTCGTTGAGACCCACTCCTTAAACTCTTCCTGCCTTAACTGCCTACTGCCATCTGCTCTATCTCTTTGAGGGCAGCGAGGAACTTTTCGTCCTTCATGAAGCGCGTGAAGGAGCCGTCTGTCCGGGGGTCGGGCATCCGCTCGCCGTTGATCATGTTCTTGCGGCGCGCGAACGCCTGCTTGAGATAGAGGATGGTGTTGTCGAGGTCGCCCATCTCGGCGTACGTGTTCGCCAGAAGGTAGTGGAACATCGGATAGTCGGGCTCTTTCGAGAGCCCGTATTCGGCCGTCTCTTTCGCGCGCTTGAGGTCGCCCGAGATGCCGTAGGACATCGTCAGGTTATCGATGAGCACGCGCCAGAGATCACGCGAGAGCTGCGGACTCTGCTTCTCAAGTTCGAGCGCACGGGCGTATGGGACGGCCGCTGCCTTGTAGTCGCGGCGCATGAAGAGGACGCTCCCCTCACGCATCAAGTCCATGACCGAGCCGCCGGCTGACCGCAGCTCGCTGGCCGCCGCGGCGACGCCGCCCTCGGCGAACTTGACCGAATCGACGATGTCGTAGAAGAGCTTCTCGTCGCCCGCGCGCCAGCCCACTTTCGAGAGGTGGATGTGCGCCCAGAAGCCGCCGTGGACGATGTAGGCGTTGAGGTGCTTCTGGTTGACCGGCTGACCCTGGAACTCCTTGATGATGTATTCGAGCGTCGGAATCTGCTTGTACTCCGCGTTCTTGAAGTCCGTCGGCTTGAGCGGGCTCTTGCTGTAGCCCGAGGCGTCCCAGTCGCGCAGCTCGGCGGCCGTCTTGTTGTCGGGGATGGGTTCGAGGAAGATGCTGAGGACGTAGCCCCGCGCCTCGTTGCCCGCCATAATGCGACGCCCCTTGCCGTCGCCGCGCAGCTCGTCCTGCTCGACGACAAAGCCGGGCAGGCTCACCTCCAACGTCCACTTCTCGCCGGGGATCGAGATGCGCCGCACGTCGCCACCGCCCTGCCGCGCCGGGGCGGCGGCGGCGCAGAGGCACAGTGTGGCGAGCGCGAGCGCCGCTCTCTTCAACTTCATCTTCATGACAACTCCTAGTGTGAGACCGTTCCGGCGCGAGCGCGCTCGGTCACTTGCGCGCGAGGACGACCGGCGACTCCTCGCTGGCGCGGACGCGGCCGAAGAAGGCGCGCACCTCGGCGTACTTCTCGGCGGGGATGGTGGCGGCGCGCTGGACGAGCCTGCGCGTGTAGAGGAGCTGGCCGTCCTTGACCTCGTAGCTCGCCGTGTAGGAGCCGAAGTCCGAATCGAGCTTGACGGGGTCGGGCAGCTCGTCCACGTCGAAGCCCACGGGCAGCGTGAAGCGCGCCGTCTCGTTGAAGGACTTGCTTTCGAGCACGACCGGGTGCCTGCGCGTCGTCGGCGCGAGCCAGCCCGTGCCCGTGCGGCCGATGACCGTCGGCTGGAAGACGAGCAGGCGGTTCTGCATCGACTGGCCGTAGCTGGTGGCCGTGAACTCAACGTCTAAGGCGAAGCGCCCCTCGGCGTGGTTGTCGGCGGGCTCGATCTTCGTGAACTTCGCGCCCGCGGCCCCCGCCCCGGCCCAACGCTCGATGGCCTTCTGGTAGTCGCCGCGCGAAAGCTCCTTGAAGACGCCGCGCTCGTAGGCGGCCGACTGCCCCACGGTGCGCTCGCGGACGACCGCCGAGATCGAGCCGTCGGAAGCGAGCGTCACGTCGGCCGTGCGCTCGACCGTGTTGGCCTCGGGCGGCATGGCGGGCATCCGCATGAGCTGCCCTTCGCCGCCCGCGATGACGAGCGCCCAGCTCCCCTGCTCGTGGTCGGGCAGATCGCCGACCGGGGTGTTGGTGTCGGTCGGGTCGAAGATGAGCAGACGGCCGAGGGTCGGATGCTTGACGACCGAGGGCGCGTTGGTTTCGTCCGAGACCTTGACGGCAATGATGCAGTGGTTGAACTGATGCGGCGAGGGCCACTCGTCGCGCACGTAGGTGCGGTCGCCCGAATAGATGGCGACGGGGTAGGCCGTGATCTTCAGGACGCGCAGCATGGCGCGCATCAGGTTGGCCTTGTCCTTGCAGTCGCCGTAGTTCTTGGCGAAGACCTGCGTGGCCGCGTGCGGACGCATCCCCCCGCCGCGGTTGACGCCCATCTGGACTGAAATCCAGTGGACAGCCTGCGCGTAGCGGCCGACGGCCGCAATCTTCTCCAGCTCGGTCTTGCAGTTGGCCGTCAGGTCGCGCGCCTTGAGGGCGAGCGCGTCGTCGGGCTCGGCCTGCGGGTCGTGCAGGGTCGAGAGCCAGCGCGAGACCTCCTGCCAGTTCTCGAAGCCCGGGATCATCGCGTTGCGCGCGGCGTTGGGCGCGAGGTAGCTGACGGCGAGGCGCGGTGCGAGGCTCGACATCGTCGGCGCGTTCGGCTCGTGCTCGATGGGCGGCAGGTCGCGCAGCTCCCACGTGTAGGTCGTCCCCGCGACCGCGGGCTCCAGCTTCGCGTGGTTGAAGACGACGCCCGCGGCGCGCCAGCCCGCAGGGAGCGTGACCGTGTAGCGTGCGAGGAGCGCCGGCAGGTCGTCCTGAAAGTTCCAGCCGTCCTGCGAGAAGACCGTGCGCTCCTCGGTCACCGACTGGTAGCCGAAGACGGTGCCGGGCGCTTCGGCCTCGTCGCGTGCGTTGATAATGCGCGCGCGCGCCTCGTCGTAGACATCGTCGGCGAGCGACATGTCGAGCGTCTCGTCCTTGCCATACTTCTTCACCTCGCCGCCCGGGCGCAGGAGCCACGCCTTTAACTCACGCACCTTGCCCGAGCCGGTGTTGTAGACGGCATGGGCGCTGGCCTCGTCGCGCCCCTCGCGTGCGAGGATGCGGACAGCGTAGTTGGTCGTGGTTACGACGCGCCCGTCGTCGCCGACAGCGACGCTCTGCTCGTGGTAAAGGACGACGGCCTTGACCCTTTTGTCGTAGGCGGGCGCGGGTGAAGCAGCCGCGGCCTTGAGCCACGCGGGCATGTCGTCGCCCACGGCTGCGGCCGTGCGCGACGCGGGGCCGCCGGCCGCCGCGAGCAGCGCCGCGGCGCAGAGCGCGACGGCGAAGAGATTCAAACGTCGGAGCATGTTCTTAATTCCTTCCGGGTGAGTACTGAGGACTGAGTGCTGAGTACTGAGTTGAAGAGCGGGCCGTGTCTCCCACTCAGTCCTCAGCACTCAGTACTTCTTTATTTCGTCGCGGCCGTCGCGCCCTGCTTGAGGGCGATGGTGTGTGCGTCGTGCTTGCTCACCTCGTCGAAGTAGGTCTTGAGCGTGGGGTAGGAGCCGACGGGGAAGCGGAGCGTGTTGTCGGCCTTGCCGAAGTAGAACTTGCGCGTGTAGACGAGCGTGCGCCCGTCCGGCGTGACGCCGGCCGACGGCTCGTACTTGCTCAACTCGCCGCCGGAGAGCGCCCCGGGCGCCTCTGCGTTGTCGAGCGCGAAGCCCTCGGGCATCGTGATCTCGACCGAGTCCACCTCCGACCACGTGTGGTGGAAGTAGACCTCGTGGCGGCGCGTCGTCACGGGGAAGCGCGGCGCGAGCCCCTTCTGGAAGAAGGCGGGCTGGAGGAAGAGGCGCTTGCCCGTGCGCGTCGCGTAGCCGGGCACGCGGACGTGGAACGCGTAGACGAACGGCTTGACGGGATCGTTCACGTTCCCGATGACGAGGTTGGTGACCTCGGCGCCCATCTGCGTCTTCCACGCTTCGACGACCGTCTTCTCGCGCTCGGCCGGCGAGTCGTCGTCGTTGTACTCCTTCTGCGCGAAGGCGAGGTGGCCCGTGTACTCGATCCTCACGTCGCCTTCGAGCGTGCCGTCCTCGGAGAGCTTGAACCGGGCCGTTCGCCGCTCGACCGACTTCTCGGGGCCGGCCACGGGGCTGCGCACCCAGACGGGCTCCTTCGCGTCGGTGACGAGCACGTCCTGCCCCTCCTCGGGCCAGCCGAGCATGCCGTAGGGCGTGTAGGTCTCGGACGGGCTGAAGAACTGCCACGCGTCGCCGACGCGCACCGCGACGAACGAGGAGCCGAGGAAGGCGCTGTGCATCAGCCCGCGGTCGAAGAAGAGGTCGTCGTTGTTGCCCGAGAGCGCGAGGCGCGCGTCGAAGCCGGCCGCGCGCACGAGCGCCGCGAAGAGGAAGTCGATGTCGCCGCCCGTCCCCTGCGCGCGCTTGAGCGTGTCGGCGGGCGACTTGTTCTCCTTGAGCTTCGAGCGCTCGTCGGCCGTGAGGCCCGAGGCGTCGTCGCTGACGTTCTTGATCTTGGTGCGGCAGAAGTCGTAGATGCGCTGGAGCTTCTCTCCGTCGGTCTTGGCGTCGCCGACGATACCGGCCACGGCGACCTTCACCTCGTCGTTCGCCTTCACAGCGTCCTTGAGCGCCTCGTAGACGCCCCGGCCCAAGCCCTTCCAGTACTGCTCCGCGTCCATCTTCTGCTTCTCGTCGGAGTAGTAGAGAAAGACCCACGAGCGGACGGAGTCGGCGGGCGGCATGCGCGGCTCCTCGCGGAAGGCGGGCATGTTCGTCATCGACATCTTGGAGAAGCCGTCCTTGTCCTTCTCGAAGCGCGCGTCGCCCATGTTGAAGGGGCGGTAGCGCATACCCATGAAGGGGCGGAGGTAGTAGGTGACGGTGCGGACGGGGATGTCGCGCTGGAACTGGAGGCGCAACCGGTTGGCGTCGGCGTAAGGATGCACCTCGCGCCAGCGGTACTCGATGACCGAGCCCGGCTCGACGCCCGGCAGGGCGAAGGACTTGACCTTGACCTTGACGCCGCTCAGCTTGACGACCGTGCGGTCGAAGACATCATCCTTCTTCAGCTCGACGACGGTCCCGTCGGGCTTGATGACGCGCGCGGCGATGTCCTTGAGCTGGTGGTTGCCGTAGTAAGGCAGCTCGACCTTGCTCTGCGAGTCGCGGCCGCGCTCGTTGTAGACCTTGATGCGGAGGTAGTTCTTGAGCGACAGCTCGTAGCTCTGGCTGTCGTCAACGACGACCTCCCAGAAGAGCGCCTCGGCGTCGGCGTCCTTCTCGACGGCGGGCGCCGCCGCAGCCGAGAGTTCGGACGGCTCCAGCGGCTTCCAGTCCTTGTCGCCGCGGGCGTAGGCCGGCGCGGCAGCGAAGAAGACGAGTGTGAGCAGAAGGGCGAGCGCGCCGGACGCTCCGGGGCGCAGACGGGGGTTGGGGGACTTCATTCTCTTGAACCTTTCGGGGCGGATAGAGCCTGATGAGGACGGTCGGGGTCGGTCACACAGGCTGACAACTTGTGAAACGAACGGCATCAAACAGGGAGGCGTCGCCGCCGCGGCCGACGTTAACGAACGGAGGATTTTACGACGAGAATTTGGACGGGGCAAGTGGGGAAAAGGCGAAAAGCAGAGGGCAAAAGGCAAAAATCGAAAGGCGCGGAGAGTCCCGCGCGCCGGGCGCCTCCGCGCGCTCACCTTCCGCCCTTTGCCTTTTGCCGTTCGCCTTGTTAATTTCGCGCCGGGGTCTGGAGAGATGGATTTCAAGTCTTTAACGCCGAAGGAGTTCGGGGAGCGCACGCGGGGCGGCGAGGACATGCTGCTCGTGGACGTGCGCGAGCCGGAGGAGTACGAGCTGGCGCGGGTCGAGGGCGCGCGGCTCCTGCCCCTGAGCCTCTTCAACGAGTGGGCGCCGACGCTCGACCCGGAGCGCCCCACGGTCTTCATCTGCCACCACGGCATCCGCAGCGCGCAGGTCTGCGCCTACCTCGCGCGCCAAGGCTTCGAGAAGCTCTACAACCTCTCCGGCGGCATCGACCGCTGGTCGATGGAAGTAGACCCCTCCATCCCGCGGTATTAGTAAGAGGACTGAGTGCTGAGGAGTGAGGACTGAGTTAAAACTGTCTTCCACTCAGTCCTCAGTCCTCATTACTTTTTTATGGAAGGCTACACGGAAGAACATGCCGGGGCGTATCCTGCGGAGTATCTGGCCGGGATAGACCTCTACAACGCGGGCGAGTTCCACGCGGCGCACGACGCGTGGGAGGAGCGCTGGCGCGACGACTGCGGCTCGCGGGAAAAACTCTTCCTACAGGCGTTGATCCAGTCGGCCGTCGTCTTCCACCACATCGAGATCGGCCGCCGCGGCGCCGCCCGCCGCATGTACCGCATGGCGCTTGAGAAGTTCGAGCGCCTCGGGGCCGTGCGCTTCATGTCGCTCGACATCACTGACTACCTCGCGCAGCTCGCGCGCTCGCTCTCGTGGCTCGAAGCGTCGGGAGACCCGCGCGACGCCGTCCAGCCCGAAACCTTCACTCCCCCGAAGATTCAACTCCTGCCCAGCGCGATGGACTACGACTGACGCTCCTTTCCTCGCGCGGCGTTGTGATTTAGAATCGGCGCAAGCATTCAAACGACAGCACGGCCGGGAGGGGTGAGGATGTCTCAAGTGGAGATACTTGAAGGCGCGGAGGACTGGCGCGACCGTTACGCGCGCTGGAAGCAGATCAACGAGCTGCGCGGCGGCGACGTGGGCGGGCACTACCCCTGGGTCGAGAACCGGTATGCGCCCTTTCGCCCGGCGCGACGCGCGCTGCCGATGCTCAACCTCGCGCTCGTCACCTCGGCCGGCGCCTACCTCGACGGCACCGAGCCCTTCGACACGCAGACCTTCGGCGGCGACACCTCCTTCCGCGAAATCCCCGTCGAGGTCGGCCCAGAGGATTTGAAGTGGACGCCGCGCGGCTACGACCCCGCGTCGGTCGAAGCGGACATGAACGCTCAGGTGCCCATCGAACGGCTGAAAGAGTTCGAGGGCAACGGCATCATCGGCCAGCTCAATCAGGTCTTCTGGAGCATCTCCGGCTTCATCCCGAACGCCGCGCGCTTCGCCTCGACGGGACTCCCCGAGCTTGTCGAGCGCGTCCGCCGCTACGAGGTGCAGGCGGTGCTGCTCGTCCCGGCCTCGCGCCTCTGCCACCAGACGGTCTCGCTCGCCGCGCGCGCCATCGAGGCCGCCGGCATCCCCACGATGATGCTCGCCGTAGACCGCGCCATCGTCGAAGGGGCACGCCCGCCGCGCGCCGCTTACTACCCCGGCGAGTTCGGCTGCGTCGTCGGCAAGCCCAACTGGCCCGAGTACCAGCGCCGCGTCCTCGACGAGGCGCTGCGCCTCATCGAGCCCATCGACCAGCCCAGCGTCCGCAACCTCAACGTCGCTGCCTCGACCGAAGTGGAGATGGAGAGGGGCGAGAGGTAGTTGTAAGTTTTAGCCGTGAGTGTTAACTGCCGGGACTCAGGAATTTTAAATTCGCCCAGCCCTGAATTTTTCCGTCGTCGGCCGAAACCCTGATCCACTGCTCCTGGCCTTTGCCGACCGGCTCGCCGGTGACGCTCAGCCGCGCGCCTCTTCCGAATTGCGCGACGACAGGCGAGTCGGCGTTCGGGCTGGAGCGGACGTTCAGCTTCGACGTGTTCACGCCCATCATCTTCCAGACGGTCTGTTGACTACCGGCGCTGCCCTGCGAAAGTTGGTCGCTACGGGTTTCTGGTGTGGGCACGATGAGGCTGCTGCCCGCATAGACCAACGCCACTACGGTCGCAACGACCAGCGTCGCTTTAACTAAAAACCCGACTGACGACGTGGACACGGCGTTCGGGCCGCCCTTCGGAGAAGCGTAGGGTCTGGAAGTGTAGCCGTTCGTCCTGCGGGCTCTGGGAGAGGGAGGGGTCGCCGCGTAAGGTTGCTTTGGCGAGGCCGGGTTACTCAGCCTGCGTATCACCCCGTCGCACGTATTCAGATAGTCGTCTGGCCTGCCGTCGAAGACATAGCCCTCCTGATGGACAACCTTGTTCCTGACGGCGGCAATAAATTTCAGTTTATTGAAGATGCCGGACTCAAGCCTGTCTTCGACGCTTTTCGCCTTCTCGAATATCCCCTTGCCGACGGCCCCATAGTTCTGTTCAAGCAGACGTTCGATGGTCTTCGACCGCTTCACAACCTGAGACTCGAAAATTTCCAGTGTTTCTTCTTTGGTCATGGACGAGCTAATTCCCTCCCCCAAACTGCGTCAAGACCTCTTCGACCTGCGCGAAGTCGAAGGGCTTGCCGATGACGGTATCGGCGGGAGCGTCGCCCTGCGTGCGGGCGGCGTCGCGGCCGTAGCCGGTGACAACGACGATGCGCGTGTGCGGGCTGCGGCGGCGCACGGCGCGCGCCACCTCCCAGCCGTCCATCTCGGGCATCGAGAGGTCAGTGAAGACGAGGTCGAACTCGTTCTCTTCTAAAGCGACGAGCGCCGCGCGTCCACCGTCGGCGCGGTAGGCGCGGTGTCCGAGCGCCTCGACCATCTCGGCCATCGTCTCGCGCACATGCTCCTCGTCGTCCACGACGAGGACAGAGAGGCCGCGCTCGCGCTCGCGCCGGTCGCGTGCGGGCTGCGGCGCCGGCCGCGCCGCCTCGGCGTGCGGGAGGTCGATGGTGAAGGTTGTCCCCAGCCCGGGCTGCGAAGCCGCCGAGATGTGGCCGCCGTGGCGCTCGACGATGCCGTAGGAGACAAAGAGCCCGAGCCCCGTCCCGTGTACGCCCTTCGTCGTAAAGAAGGGCTCGAAGATGCGCGCGCGCACCTCTTCGGCCATCCCCACGCCGGTATCTGTGAAGAGCAGGCGCAGGCGTTCGCCGCGGCGGCGACAGTCAATCCGGAGACGCCCGCCCTCGGGCATCGCGTCGATGGCGTTGACGACGAGGTTGACGAAGACCTCGCGCAGCTCCGACGCATTGCCGCGCGTGTGGAGCGCCTCGTCGCCCTCGACCGTCACCTCGTAGCGCAGGCCGCGCGCGCGCGCGTCGTTCTCCCAGCGCGTGCGCGTAATCTCGACGGCGTCGCGCAGCAGCTCGACGACGCAGACTTCCGCGTGCCCTTCGCCCGGGAGCTGTTGCGCGAACGAGCGTATGCGACGGACGGTGGCCGCGGCGTCCTCGGCCGCCGTGAGGATGATGTCGAGGCCGCGCGTCAGGCCCGGGTCACCCTCGGCCGAACGGCGCAGGAGCTGCGCGCGCCCGAGGATGGCGGCGAGCGCGTTGTTGAAGTCGTGCGCGACGCCCGAGGCAAGCTGGCCGAGGCCGCGCAGCTTGTCGGCCTGCGCGGCGCGCTCGCGCTCAAGTCTCTGCTCGGTCACGTCGCGCGTGATGGTCAGCACCCCGGTCGTGCGACCGTCGGTGACGAGCGGCGTCGAGTCCGTCACGGTGTAACGTAGCTCGCCGTTACTCCGAAGCAGACGCAGCTCGACCGTCTGCGGCTCGCCCGCGAGCGTGCGCCGGAAGCGCTCCTCCGCCGCCTCGCGCTCCGACTCTTCGATCAGCTCGTGGAAGTGCCGGCCGATGAGCGACTCCTTCGCGTAGCCGCACATGGCGGCGCCCGCGCTGTTGATCCACATCAGGTGACCGCTCGGGTCGGTGGCGGCGATGTTCTCGCGCGCGCTCTCAAGGACGTGTTCGAGGAGCGACTGGCGCTCGCGCGCGACGGCCTCAACCTGCCGCAGCTCCGAGAGGTCGCGCACGGTGCAGACCGTGCCGACGCGGCCCGACTCCTCCACGATGGGCTCGGCCGTGACGAGCAGTGGGCGGCCCAGCCGTTCGGGCGTGTATTCCATCGTCACGGGACGGCGCTCCGCCGCAACGCGCTCGATGATGCAGCCGGCGGGGGTGGCCGTGCGTAGAATGTCGCAGCACCGCCGGCCCAGGAGTTCGCGCGGCTCGGCCTCTTCGAGCGCGGCGCCCGCACGGTTGACTCTCGTCAAACGGCTGTCGTTCGAGAAGATGTAGATGCCGTCCGACATCGCGTCGAAGGTCGTCTCCCACGCGCGCTTGGCGCGCTCGACCATCTGGAACAGCTCGGCCTGCCGGACGGCGATGCCGGTCTGGTCGGCAACGGCGCGTGCGAGCGAGATGTCCTCGGGGCGCCAGCGGCGCGCCTCTGTGACGGTCGAGACGACGAAGCAGCCGGGCACGTCGTCGCCCACGCGGATGGCGACATACATGATCGAGCGCGTCCCCAAACCCTTCAGAATTTTTTCGTAGACGAGTCGGATGGAGGGGTCGTGCTCCACGTCCTCGTAGGCGATGACGCCGGTGCCGCGGATGGCCTCGACGAGACGGCCGACGACATCCATGGGGTATTCGCCTGCGGCCGGGGCGATGCCCGGCGCGGTGTAGACGGCCTGCGTGCGCACGACGCCCGCCGCGCGGTCGAGCATGAAGACGGCGCAGCGATCTACGCCGAGCTGGACGCCCAGCTCGCGCGTGGCAGCGCGGACAACCTCGTCGGCGTTGAGCGACTGGCGCACGGCGCGCGTGATGCGATTGATGAGCGCCTCGCGCTCGGCCTGCGCGGCGAGCTTCGCGGCGTCGCGCTGGCGTGCGACGAGCTGCGCGGTCTGGCGCGCGAAGGCCACGGCCGGGAGCACGCTGCGACGGTCTGGCGCGCGTCCCGACCGCGGGTCGTCGAGCGCGATGAGCCCCACGAACCCGCCGTCGTGCGCGACGAGCGGGACTAATAGCTCGTCGCCATCGTGCCAGGCTTCGGAGCCGTAGATGTGTGCGGGGCGCGACAGGCCAGACTTGAAGCGGCGCACGTAGAAGGAGTCGAGCAGGTGGTAGTGGCTCGGCGGGTAGTAGGCGGCGTAGCCCAGGCCGCCCACGTCGATGCGCAGTCCGCGCTCGATGAGGCGCGCGACCTCTTCGCGCGGGTAGTCGCGCGCGCCGGCCTGCGCGACATACTCGCGGGGGACGTTCGCCGAGTACGAGATGATACGGCGCGTGCGCCCATCCTCGTTGAAGAGGATGACGAGGCAGGTGCGGTAGTCGGTCAGCTCCGTGATGGTGTCGGCCAGCCCCGCGAACAGCTCTTCGAGCGCGCGCCCGTCGCCGGCCGGCGCGGCGGCGAGCGCCGTCAACGCTTCGAGCTGCCGGACGGAGGCGCTCAGGTGCTCTTCGGGCGCTTCGCGCTCTTCGGGGTAGGTCTCGGATAGAGGCATGTGGGTTTTCTCCCGTCGGGGATGCTAAAGCGTAGTCCGACCGCCCTTGTTTCCTTCGGTCTTAAGGCGGCGGCGCTTACGGAAGATTTCGAGAGGAGGGGGCTTTCGGGCTCTACCGGCCCGTCTGAGGCTTCGGGTCGTTCCCTTGTTCACACCCGCACACGCGGGGCAAGTCTGAATATAACAAAGCTTTAGCGGAGTTGTCATTAGGAAAGACGAAGGGGAGGCCGTTCGAGCCTCCCCTTCATCCTTCATCATTCGTCCGTTCTTCTTTAACGCGAACGCGGGCGGCCGTCCACGGCGCTGCGGGCGAAGTAGCCCTGGCGATAGGTGAGCCGCATCTGCTGCTTCTTCAATTCGGGGTTGACAATGTCGATCTGCACCTTGCGGAAAGAGCCGTCCTTCGTCTTGTTCGAGGGCGAGTAGGCGATGAGATACTGCGAGCGCAGGTCTTCCTGAATCTGCGCGAAGGCCGAGCGCAGGTCGTCCTCGTTGCGCGGGAAGTAGGCCCGCCCGCCCGTGCGCTCAGAAATCTTGCGCATGCTCCCCTCGTCCACGCCCTCGAAGCTGAAGCTGTCGCCGATGCCGACGGCATAGATGATGGCGTCGGCCTTCAAGGCCGAGTCCACGGCCTCTTGCAGCTTGAGGCGGCTTGATGTGTCCACGCCGTCGGAGAGGAGGATGATGGCGCGACGCGTCTTGTCCGAAGACTCGGAGAGCACCTCGCGCGAGGTGACCCAGATGGCGTCCCAGATGGCGGTCGAACCGGCGCGCGCCTGGTTGTCGCCCGAGATGGGGGGCGTCCCCACGAGCACGCCGCCGCCGATGTAACCCGAGGGCGGCGTGAACTCGACGCGGTCGATGGCGCGGCGGACGCGCACGGCCGAGCCCGTCAGGCCCTGCTCCAGCGTCGCGTCGCCGGTGAAGGTGAGCACGGCCACCTCGTCCTTCGAGGCGCGGATGACGGTATCGACGAAGCGCTGCGCGGCCGACTTCTCCTCGGGGAGCGTGCGCTCCTGCGAGGCCGAGCAGTCGATGAGGATGGCGAGCGAGAGCGGCCGGTCGGTCTCGCGCTGGAAGGTCGTGACCTTCTGCTCGACGCCGTCTTCGAGCACGCGGATGTCGTCCTGCTTGAGCGTCGTGACGAACCGCCTGCTCTTGTCGACGGCGGTGAAGAGCACGTTCGTCAGGTCGGTCTCGATTCGCTCCACGTCGTCGTCGTCGAGCGTCTCGTCGCGCTGCGGCGTCGGGCGTTGCTGCGGCTGCGACTGCTGCGCGCTCACGCCCGCCCCCGCCGGCACGAGCAGCGCCGACGCGGCGAGCAACAGCGCCATGACGAAAGCGAATCTCTTTTGGCTTAACATCTCAACCCTCGTGAATGGTGAATAGTAAATGGATAAAGGCAGTGTTCTATTCACCATTTACTATTCCCTATTTACTTCCTATCCGAATCCCTGTCCGCCGTGTAGCCGCGCTTGGCGTTGACCTTGTACTTCTCGCCGGTCGTGACCTTGACCTCGATGCGGCGGTAGCCGCCGTCGAAGGGCGGTTCGGGGCGGTAGGTGAGGAGGTATTGCGAGCGCAGCTCCTCGCCGATCTTCTTGAAGGCGCGCTCCAGCGCCAGCATGTCGCCGGTGTAGAAGGAGCGACCGCCGGTCTCCTCTGCCATCTTCGACAAATCCTTGTCGCCCGAGTCCTTCACGGTGCCCGCCTCGACGCCGGGGACGGCGCTGCCGATGAAGCCGCCTTTGGTCGAGATAGCGAAGATGATGGTGTCGGTCTTCTGCGCGATGGAGATGGCGTCGTCGATGCGCGCGCGGCTGTAGGTGTCGTCGCCGTCGGTGATGACGACGAGCGCACGGCGCGGGCTCGGCGCGGCGCGCATCTTCTGGTCGCAGAACTCCCAGATGGCGTCGAAGAGCGCGGTCTGCGCACCCGGCGTCTTCACGCTGTCGATGGCCCTCTCCAGCAAATCGAGGTTGCGCGTGAAGTCCTGGCGGAGCTTGACCTCGTCGTCAAAGGTGACGAAGGCGGCGTGATCCTTGCGCGTGCGCGTGACGGTGTAGAGGAAGTTCTTGGCCGCCTCCTTCTCGAACCCGAGCTTGCCCGCGGTCGAGCCCGACGTGTCCATCAACACGCCGATGTAGATGGGCAGCTTCTCCAGTTCCTTAATCTCGCCGAGGAAGTCGAACTGGACGGGGCGCTTGTCTTCGAGGATGGAGAAGTCGTTCCGGGTGAGCCCCGTGACGGGCACGCCCTTCTTGTCGAGAACGGTGACGGGCACGCGCACGACGCGCGAGACGGTGACGCCGCCCTCGACCTCTTCGCGCGGCGGCGTGGGTGTCGGGGTCTGCCGTGGAGCGGCGGTCTGCGCGGGCGCGCCCGTGCGCGCGGCGGCGGCTGCGCCGAAGAGGGCGCAGGCGACGACGGTCAGTGAAATCAGGAGTCTCGCGATTTTCATAGACGGATGAAGGGGAGCGCGGGTTCTGACCTCGGGGTCTTCAGCCGATTCGAGCACCCCATTCGATGCCCCCGGCCGGCGCGGTCGTTGCTTCCCCAGTGCCGGACAGTATACCGCCGACATAGCGGTCAGAACCACCCGCGGTCGCGGATGGCCCTTATTGCAGCGTTTCGAGAAATTCCGAAAGCTCGGGCGGAAGCGGAGCGGTGAAGCTCATCCATTCGCCGGTTGAAGGGTGGTGGAAGCCGAGCCGCTCGGCGTGGAGGAACTGGCGGCCGAGGGCGGCGACGCGCGTGCGCAGGAGCGGGTCGGGAAGTGTCTTGTCGCGGCCGCCGCCGTAGGTCTCGTCGCTGACGACGGGATGCTTAATCCATGCGAGGTGGACGCGTATCTGGTGTGTGCGGCCGGTCTTGATCTGCACGTCGAGCAGCGTGAAGCGCGTGAAATGCTGCCGCACGCGCCAGAGCGAGAGGGCCGCGCGCCCGCCGCGCACGACCGCCATCCGCGTGCGGTTGCGCGGGTCGCGCGCGAGCGGCTCTTCGATTCTGCCCTTCTCCTCTTTCGTCACCCCGTGCACGAGCGCGACGTAGGACTTGAAGACCGTGCGCGCGCGGAACTGGTCTGAGAGGCTCTCGTGCGCCCGCGCGGTCTTGGCGACGACGATGACGCCCGACGTGTCGCGGTCTAAGCGGTGGACGATGCCGGGGCGGAGCGAGCCGCCGCCGGAGAGTTGCCCGAAGTGGAAGGCGAGCGCGTTGGCGAGCGTACCCGAAGGCACACCGGCCGCGGGGTGGACGACGAGCCCGGAGGGCTTGTTGACGACGACGACCTCTTCGTCCTCGTGGAGGATGTCGAGCGGAATCTCTTCGGGCTCGACCTCGGATGGCGGCGGCGCGGGCAGCTCGACCTCGACGTGCTCGCCGCCCTTCAGCTTGAGCGAGGGCTTCGCCACGCGCCCGCCGACGAGCACCTCGCCGTCGTCGATAACGCGCTTCAGAGTCGAGCGGCTCACGCCCTCGACGCGCGCCGCCAGGAACGCGTCGAGCCGCGCGCCCGCGTCCTCCGCGCCCACGTCGAACGCGAGCGTCGCGGCCTCCGGCTCCGCCTGTGCGGCCTTCGTCTCGCCTTCCAGATTAGCTTGCTCGTCAATCATGCGCTGGCGGTGTCCGGGGTCACGCCGGAGGCGCGGCGCCAACGGAGAAGGAGGAAGATGAGTCCGCCGCCGACGACGAGGAGGCTGATGAGCTGCGAGGTCGAGAGATGGGTCAGCGTCGTCAGGCCGAGGATGTCGCCGCGCGGGTCGTCGCGGAAGAACTCGATGGTGAAGCGCGTCAGGCCGTAGAGCACGGCGTAGGCGCCGATGATCTGGCCGTCGAAACGCTTGCGCCGATGCAGCCAGAAGAGGAAGAGAAAGATGAGGAGCGTGGCGAAGGACTCGTAGAGTTGCGTCGGGTGGAGGTGGACGCCCGTGGGGACGCCCGTGATGCGGTGCGCGAGTTCGCCGAACTCGACGCCCCACGGCACGTCCGTCGGTCGGCCCCAGCAGCACCCCGCGGCGAAGCAGCCCTCGCGGCCGATGGCCTGCCCGATGGCCACGCCCGGCGCGAACGCGTCCGTCACCTTCCAGAACGGGAGCCGGTAACGTCTAATCAGCAGCACCCCCGTCAACAACCCGCCGAGGAAGCCGCCGTACCACACGCCGCCCGACCGCAGGAAGTCGATGGAGAGCAGGTTGCGCCAGTCCTGCCCGTACTCCGGCTCGGCCACCATCAGCAGGAGCTTCGAGCCGATGAGGCCGCCCAGAAGCATCCACAACCCAACGTCGAAGAGGCGCTCGCGCGGCAACCCATCGCGCCCGCCGAGGCGCGAAGCCGTGAACAGCGCCGCCATGAACGCCAGCGCCAGCAACACGCCGTACGTGTTCACGGGGAAGCTGCCGATGTGGAAAAGCTCAGGGTACATCTTTGATTAGTAGTCAGCAGTCAGCAGTCAGTAGAAAACCATTCTTACGACGAACCCTGCGGTTGTCATCCTCAATGTCGGCAACGCGGAGCGCTACTGACTGCTGACTACTTCCTTCCGCTTTCTGCCTTCTTCGCGCCCTTCCAGAATCAGGTCGAGCGCGAGCAGCGCCGCGCCCGTGCAGATGGCCGCGTCGGCGACGTTGAAGGTCGGCCACTGGTACGAGCCGATGAAAACGTCGATGAAGTCGATGACGTGGCCGAGCCGCACGCGGTCGGTCAGGTTGCCGGCCACGCCCGCGAGCAGCAGCGCGAGGGCGCCGAGCAAACGGTCGTCCGTGCGCGCCGTGCGGAAGAAGTAGAGCAGCAGCCCCACAACCGCCAGCGCCGCGAGCGCCGCCAGCATCCAGCGCCCGAACTCGCCGCCCTCCTGCAAACGCCCGAAGGCGATGCCGGGGTTCTCCGCGTACGAGAAGTGCAGCAGCCCGTCGAAGACGCGCACGACCTCGCCCGCCTTCAGGCGCCGCACGGCCCAAGCCTTCGACGCCTGGTCGGCGAGGTAGATGGCCGCGGCGGCGAACAGATACGCCGCGCGCCAGCGCAGAAAGCTGCGTGTGCGTACGCTCAACTGACTCCCCCCTCGGCCTCGATCTCGGCCAGCGCCTCGACGCAGCGCTCGCAGGCTGCGGGGTAGCGCGTGAAGGTGCCGACGAACGTCGAGTAGTTCCAGCAGCGCTCGCACTTCGCGCCCGACGCGCGCTCGACCGTGACGCGTATGTCCTCGCCGGCCTCCGCTTCCAGAAGCGTCAGAGAGACCTTCGAGACGATGAAGAGGTAGCGCAGCTCCTCGCGGTAGCTTTCGAGCAGCTCGTACGTCGGACGTTTCGCTTCGAGCCTGACGTGCGCTTCGAGACTGCTTCCGATGAGCTTCGATGTGCGCGCCTCTTCGAGCCCGCGCAGCACAATGTCGCGCACCTCGAAGAGCCGCGACCAGCGTTCGAGCAGACCCGCCTCGCGCTCTGCGCCGAGCACGACGGGGAACTCCGCCACGTGAACCGAAGGCGGGACAGCGGCCCTCTCATCCACCTCGATAGCGACCGCCTCGCCGCCCGCCACGTCAGAAGGGGACGTGTTAACGACCGCGGCGCGCGACTTCACCTCCGGCAGGTTCTCCCAAATCTCGTCGGCCGTGAACGAGAGCACCGGCGCGAGCAGACGCGCGAGCGCGTCGATGATGTAGTTGAGCGCGGTCTGCGCCGAGCGCCGCGGCGCGGACTTCGGCGCAGACGTGTAGAGCCTGTCCTTCGTGATGTCGAAGTAGCGCGCCGACAACGTCACCGTGCAGAAGGCGTCGATGAGCCGGTAGACGGCGTGAAAGTCGTACGCCTTGTAAGCCTCAAGCGCCTTCTCGACCACGCGGTCGAGTTCTGCGAGCGCCCAGCGGTCGATCTCGTGCATCTCGCCCAACGCGACGCCATCGCGCGCGGGGTCGAAGCCGTCGAGGTTGCCGAGCGCGAAGCGCGCCGTGTTGCGAATCTTCCGGTACGAGTCGGCGACGCGCGACAGAATCTCCGGCGAGCAGCGCATGTCCTCGCGGTAGTCGGAGGACGTGACCCACAGGCGCAGAATGTCCGCGCCCGAGTCCTTCACGAACTCCTCGGGCGCGATGGCGTTGCCGGCGGACTTGTGCATCGCGCGCCCCTGCGCGTCGAGCGTCCAGCCGTGCGTGACGACGGCGCGGTACGGCGCGCGGTCGTGCGCGGCGAGTCCGACCATCAAGGAAGAGTTGAACCAACCGCGGAACTGGTCGCCGCCTTCGAGGTACACGTCCGCGGGCCACTGCAACCCCTCGTACGATTCGAGCACCGCGATTGAAGAGACGCCGCTATCGAACCACACGTCGAGGATGTCGGTCTCCTTCGTGAACTCCGTCCCTCCACAACTCTGACAGACGTAGCCCTCGGGCAGGAGGTCTTTCGCGTCGCGCCCGTACCACGCGTCGGTCGTCTCGCGTTCGAAGATGTCGGCGACATGGTCGATGGTCGTGCGGTCGGCGACCGGTTCGCCGCACGAGCAGTAGAAGACGGGGATGGGCACGCCCCACACCCTCTGGCGCGAGACGCACCAATCGGGCCTTCCCTTCTGCATGTTGCGCATCCGGTCGGCGCCCCACGCCGGCACCCACTGCACGCGCTCGATGTCGCGCAGCGCGCCCGCTCTCAAAGAGGTCGGCGCGTCCTCCTCGTTCTCGGTGTAGTTCGCGCGCGGCCTCCCGTCGTCATCGGTCTCGACATCGGCGGCGGGCGCGTCGGCCGTGGCGTCGAGCGAGATGAACCACTGCGGCGTCGCACGGAAGATGACCGGGTTCTTGCAGCGCCAGCAGTGCGGGTAGCGGTGCGCGTACGCTTCCGAGAAGAGCAGCGCGCCGCGCTCGCGCACGAACTCGACGATGGCCGGGTTGGCCTCGAAGACGCTCATGCCGGCGAAGTGCTCGACCTCCTGTGTGAAGCGGCCGGCGTTATCTACGGGACAGTAGATTTCGAGGCCGTAAGCCTTGCCGATGACGAAGTCGTCGTGCCCGTGCCCCGGCGCGGTGTGGACGAGCCCCGTGCCGGACTTCCCCGTCGCCTTCTTGTCCCGAGCGTCTTTAACGTCCAGTTCCGTCTCGCCGTCGGCCTCGCCGCCGAGCGTGACGTGGTCGCCGAGCATCAGCAACGACGGCCGGTCGAGCCACGCGTGGCGCGCTTCGAGACGGTCGAGCCGAGAGCCCGGAAAGCGCGCGATGACCCGGGGCGGCCAGTTGACGGTCGAGACGTTCGGCGGCTCGGACGCCGCGCGCGGCTCGCCCGTCTCAAGGTCTGCGGGGCGGCCGAGGCCGCACTTGTTCGCGACGTGCGTGATGAGTTCGCTGGCGACGACGTAGACCTCGCCCTCTCTGCCCTCTATCGCCGCGTACTCAAACTGCGGGTTGACGGCGATGCCGAGGTTGGCGGGCAAAGTCCACGGCGTCGTCGTCCAGATGAGGAAGAAGATTTGGCGCGGGTCGTCCTCATCGCCTAAGACCTCGCGCTTGAAGACCTCGGCCTCGACCGAGTCCTCCGAGAGCGGGAACTTGATGTAGACGGACGGGCTCGTGTGCTCGCGGTACTCGACCTCGGCCTCGGCCAGAGCGGTCTGGTCGTGGATGCACCAGTAGACGGGGCGCGCGCCCTTGTAGACGTAGCCGCGCTCGACGAAGCGGCCGAACTGCCGCGCCGTCTCCGCCTCGTAGTGGTTCGACATCGTCAGGTAAGGGTCGCCCCACAGGCCGAGGATGCCGAGGCGCTGGAAGTCGCGCGTCTGCCGCTTCAAAGCCTCGGCCGCGTGCTCACGGCAGATGCGCCGGAAACTCGCGACCGGCAAGTCCGCGCGGTTCTTGCCCTTCTCCTTGAGCGAGCGCTCGACGTGCTGCTCGATGGGCAGGCCGTGGCAGTCGTAGCCGGGGACGTAAGGGCTGTCGTAACCCAGCATCGTGCGCGACTTGACGACGATGTCTTTGAGTATCTTGTTCATCGCCGTGCCGAGATGGATGTCGGCGTTGGCGTAGGGCGGCCCATCGTGGAGGATGAAGCGCTCGCGCCCCGCGCGGGAGCGGCGGATCAGCTCGTAGAGCCCCATCTCGGCCCAGCGCTTCAGGCGCGCCGGCTCCGTCTGGCCCAGGTTGGCCTTCTGCGCGAAGCCCGTCCGCGGCAGGTTGACTGTCTTCTTCAGCTCAAGCGGTGCCTGTGTTGACATGATAAGGTCGCGTCCTTCTCAGAATTTCGATAGTAGCGCAGCCAAAGGGCAAAACAAAACTGCGAACAAAAGTGCGAAAAATCGCCCGGACTATCGGCTCCCTCGCGGAGGATAGTCCGGGCGATTCCGAGTCGCCGTTAAGATGTCACGGGTCAGCCGATGAACATCTCCTCCTCCGCGTAGGATTCGTTGATCTGCTTCGGGGCGGGGGCCAGCAGGACTTCGAGTCCGCGCCTGACCCCCGCCATAATCGCGGCGATCTCGCGCGCCGGGTTGATGATGCGCGACGTGACGTAGTTGGTCGTCAACATCAACTTCCCGTGCGTCTCGTCTATCGAGCTGCTGATCTGCTCGATCTTGTCGCGCGCCGTCTCGGCCGAGAGCCCGACGATCTCTTTCAACTCCGCGACCTCGCCACGGATGAGCGCCATCGACTCCGAGAAATGGAGCGTCGCCGTCGAGATGTGTCCCGACATGACCGTCACCTGATCCGCGACCTCGCGCCCCTGCGCGGCGATGGCCTGCGCCTGCTCGGCCAGGGCGCCGACGCGCTCGACCAGCGGCGCCACCTTCGACTCGACGCTGCGCACTACCCGCACCGCGCGCGACGCCAGCACCGCTACCACGATGGCCACCGAGATGGCCGCCAGCGCGATCAACGCGAACGACACGGCCACGACCACCAGCACCCAGAACGCCGGGTCGTTCGTGTTCAGTTGTAGCGCGGGGAAGGGCATAAAGAAGTTGACGGTAGTTAGCCGTTCCCGCCTTCGAGCGCGGGCGGCTCGTGCTCGGTGAGCGCCGAGGACTCAGTGCGGCGCTTCTCGTCGCGGTAGGCCTGGCGGCCGGCCTCGATGGCCGAGCCGAAGAGTTCGCCGCGGCGCGAGGCCGCCTCGCGCGCGCTCGACGCCAGTTCGCCCGCCTTCGACGCAGCCGTCTCGTAGACCTCGCCCGCGCGCGTCGAGAGTTGCGAGCCCGTCTCGCGCGCGCGGTCAACGCCCTTGCGCGTCGCGTCGGCCACGTCCTGGCGCAGCTCGCGCCCGGACTTCGGCGCGAACAGCAGCGCGACGACCGCGCCGAACGTGGCCCCGATGGCGAAGCACGTCAACTGCGTGCTCATGCTCGCCTCTTCCCTGCGCCCGCGGCCGCGCCCTTGATTCTCTGACATAACGCCCTCCTCTTTAAGGGGAAGTGTCGCCCTGAAAGTTTAGGCGAGAGTTTTTCGGAAACCGTTTGACCTGACCCGCACTATAACAAAGACGCGCAAAGCGGCGCAACGGAAAGGCAGTAGGCAGCCGCTCCGCGTGATGAATGTTGAAAGGTTAATTCACAGTTTTCGACAGCGGCTCTCTTAACTGCCTACTGCTCATCGCCTACTGCTCTCCCCCTTCGTACTGGCGGAGCTTGCGGTAGAGGGTCTTGCGGCCGATGCCGAGGGCGCGCGCGGCGCGCGTCTTGTCGCCGCCGGTGTAGTCGAGCGTGGCCTCGATGGCGCGGCGTTCGATCTCGTCGAGCGTGGCCGGCACATCCAGCTCAAGCGTGACGCTGCGCCCTTCGGATGCCGCACGCTCGCGCTCGCCGCGCGCGCGTGTGCGTTCCTCGCGCGCCGCGAGCGCGATCTGCTCGGGCAGGTCGTCGGCCTCGATCTGTCTGCCCGACGCGATGATGACGGCGCGTTCGACGGCGTTCTCCAACTCGCGGACGTTACCCGGCCAGTCGTAGTTGACGAGCGCGCGCAGAGCCTCGCGCGAGATGCCGGAGACGAAGCGGCCGGTCTTCTGCTTGTAGTGTTCGAGGAAGTGTATGACGAGCGTGTGTATGTCCTCGCGCCGCTCGCGCAGGGGCGGGACGTGGATGGGGAAGACCGAGAGGCGGTAGTAGAGGTCGCGGCGGAACGTGCCCTGCTCGGAGGCGCGGGCGAGGTCTACGTTCGACGCGGCGATGACACGCACGTCCGCGCGCAGGACTTCCCCGCTCCCGACGCGCGCGAACTCGCCGTCCTGAAGCACGCGCAGCAGACGCACCTGCGCCGACAGACTCATCTCGCCGATCTCGTCGAGGAAAAGCGTGCCGCCGTCGGCCTCCTCGAAACGCCCATGTCGTCGCTGGCGCGCGTCGGTGAAGGCGCCGCGCTCGTGGCCGAACAACTCTGATTCTAAAAGCGACTCGGGGATCGCGCCGCAGTTGAGCTTGACGTATGGCCCCTCCTTGCGCCGCGAGTTGTAGTGGATGAGGTTGGCGAGCAGCTCCTTGCCCGTGCCCGACTCGCCCTGAATGAGCACGGAGGTCTGCGTGTCGGCGACGTTGAGGGCCAGCTCGCGCGCGCGGAGGATGACAGGCGACTGTCCGATGATGCGGTCTTCGGCGTGGCGCTCGTGGAGCGCGCTCCGCAACCTCATGACCTCGGCCGAGAGCTGGTCGCGTTCGAGCGCCGTCCCGATCTGCACGGCGATGCCTTCGACCAGCGCCACCTCGTGCGCGTCGAATGCCTCGCGCGGCTCGCCCCAGACGAAGCCGAGCAGGCCGAAGGTCTGACTCCGAATCGTCACGGGCGCGACCAGCGCCGCGCGTCCGCCGAGCGTCGCGTTGAAGGCGAAGCGCACCGGCTCGGGCAGGTCGGAGTCGATGACGCGGAGCGTGCGCGGCGCTGCCAGCAGCTCGACGACCGCGGGGAAGGCCGAGATGTCGATGGACTTGCCGTGCGACTCAATCAGCTCGCGCACGCGCAGGGTCGTCGCGTGCGGCGCGGCCTTGAAAGCGGCGAGGCTGATCGACTGGCCCGAAGGCTCCACGACGCCGAGCGCGCAGTAGTCGGCGCCGACCAGTTCGTTCGCGCGCTCTAACACGTGAGAGGTCAGCTCGCCGAAATCGGAGCGCGAGTTGAGCAGGTTCGCAATCTCAAGGAGCGCGCGCGTGCGGCTCGCCTCGCGCTGACTCTCCGTGTAGAGGCGCGCGTACTGGTAGCCGACGGCGATCTGGCGCGCGATGGACTGGATGAGCGCGACCTCCTCGTCGTCCCAATGGCGCAGGCCGCGCGTCATGTGCAGGCCGAGCAGACCGAGCACGTTCCCGTCGAGCACTACGGGCACGATGAGGAGCGAGCGCGTGCCGAGGGAAGGCGGCAGCAGCGACGCACGCGGGTCGAGCCCCGCGGCGGCCGCGTCGTCGAGGCGGATGGGCCGCGCGAAGTCGAAGCGCTCGGCGAGCTGACCGAAGTCCACGGGAATCGACGTGCCGAGAGAGGAGGGCACGTCGGCGGCGGCGCGCCACTCGTGGCTGATGCGCAGCTCGCCCGCGCGGACGAGCTGCACCACGTCGCAGCGGTCAACGTCCATCATGCGGCCCAGCTCGGCGACGACGGCGTGGAGAAACTTGTCGAGGTCTATCTCGGAATGGATGTTGGGGGCCAGGCGGTCGATGAGCGCCTCACGCGCCTCCTGCATCCGCGCCTTGCGCTCGCGCGTGAGCGTCTGCACGTTCGAGCCCGGTATCGGTCTTTGCGCGGACAACTGCTTGCGGGTTCTCCTTCGGATGAGCTTGTAAATTCTCGCTCTCGGACTGCGGCGGCCGTTCCGGGTGAGGAGAGAGCCACGCCCCACTTCAGCCGCACGCCCCTTGGAGTTTTTGTCGGGCGCAAATCATAGCAAGGCGGGTGAGTGAAGGCAAAAGGCGAAAGCGTAAACCGTGAACCGTAAACCGTGACAAGAGGAAGACCAACTCCTTCTTGTCACGCTTTACGGTTCACGGTTTACGCTTGCCCCTCAGTTCGAGGGCATAAGGTTGAAGTGGGACGAAGCCTCTTCAGGGGTGAGCACGGGGTGGTAGTTCTTGCCGTAGCGGCCGGTGATGATGCGGACGTAAGCCTGTGTCTCGTTGAAGGGCGGAACGCCTTCGTACTTATCGACGTTGCCCTCGCCGGCGTTGTAGGCCGCGAGCGCGAGCGTGACGTTGCCGTCGAAGCGCTTGAGGAGCCAGCGCAGGTACTTGGTGCCGGCCGTCACGTTCGCGGCGGCGTCATTGCGGTCGTCGCAGCCGAAGCGCTGTGCGGCCGCGGGCATAAGCTGCATGAGCCCCTGGGCGCCGGCGTGCGACTCGGCGCTCGGCTTGTACTTCGACTCCTGCCAGATGACGGCGTGAATCAGGCGCGGGTCAACGCCGAGGTTGCGGCCCGTGCGCGCGATGACGAGGTCGAGGTCGTGGTCGCCGGACGTGGGCACGTCCGAAGGGATGTAATCTTCGATGGAGACGGCGGCGGTCATCGCCGAGGCCGAGACGGGCGCGAGCACGCGGGTGAAGGGGCTGTCGATGAAGTTCGAGACGACGAAGATGGCGACGACGGCAAAGACGACATTCTTAAAAGAGCGCAGGGGCTTACGAGGGGTAAAGTGCATTCTCGGTCGTTCTCCATGTGAGCTAGTGACCTCTGCATTTCGCTTAACGGCCAGCGAGGTCGGGCGATTTCCACTTGCACATCGCCAGCGATGCACGGGGTTTGGGGGCTACGCATGGTGGAAACGAACGGGGCTTGCAACTCTCGAATGAGCACAGCCTGTCGAAACCGTAAACTTAGATGAAGAGGTTGCGATCCAGTTGCATCCGCCGAATTGAAGCTTTACATCTAACTGCTTGAAATGTATGCCTTTAAGGCAATCGGCCTTAAGTGACTGAGGCTTTGTGGTTTGTGCCGATGCTCTCTTATCATAAGAGCACTCGTGATACTGTCGGAAGCGTTTTCGCGTACCGAAGGCAGACAAAGTCTTGTGATTTTTCGTCGATATTTTTTCGCGTCAATCTGGTGTAGTAGACGCGAACGCACGAACGCGCATCGAAGGTTGCAAGGCGTTTGCAAGCGAAACGTTTGTCCGTATAATTTCCGTGGGACGTTTACCAAAAGTCAGCTTGTATATAAGAGGAGAAGCGACGGGATGCCGATTTACGAATACTCTTGTAAGAAGTGCGGCGCGCACATGGAGGTGATGCAGAAGGTCTCGGACAAGCCGCCGGCGCGCCACGCGAAGTGCGGCGGGAAGCTTGAGAAGGAGTGGTCGCGCACGGGCTTCCAGTTCAAGGGCTCGGGCTGGTACGTCACCGACTACGCCGGCAAGAAGTCTGAGTCTAAAGACTCGAAGGAGTCGAAAGAGGGTGGCGAGGCGAAGGAGTCAAAGGCCGAGAGCACGACAGAGGTGAAGTCAACGGACGCCAGCGCGAAGGCCGAGGCGAAGCCCTCGAAGAATGAGAAGCAATCGAAGGGCACGCACATCCCTGGCTAATGAGAAAGTCTAAGAACATGCGCCCGCACCTCAAGACTGTGACAACGCTCATCGCTATGGGTCTACTGCTCGCAGCGATAGCATCGGGGCAGGCGGGGCGGCGCACGGGCGGCGAGGCGGACATCGGCCGCGAGCGCGGCGTCTTCCTCAACGTGACGGCCGCGCGCGAGGACGGATCGGAGGAGCGCGTCACGGCCCCGGAGGTCTCACTCTACGACGGCGGACAGGAGCAGAAGATTCAAGCCTTCACGCCCGACCCTAGTCCTGCGCGCATCGTCATCCTCGTGGACAATAGCCTGGGCCTGCGCGCCGACGTGGAGAAGTTGCAGAAGGCGACGCGCGAGTTCGCCTACGAGATTTACGAGGGCGATCAGGTGATGGTCGTCGGCTTCGATCAGCAGCCGGAGATCATCGCCGACTGGACGGACGACGCGAAGAAGATCGAGGCGTCGCTCCCCCTCTTCCGCAAGCGCGGCGAGCCGCACCTCTTCGACGCGCTCTCGGCCGTCATCAACGACGCCTTCGGGCCGCTCGTCGGCCGCGTGCGCAAGCGCGTCATCATACTCGTCGCCGATGGGCTCGACCGCGGCAGCCGCACGCACTTCGAGAAGGTCTACGGCGACCTTCTGCGGCAGGACATCACGGTCTACGCCTTACAGATTCCGGACCGCACGGGCGGGGCGCTGCGCCGCGACCGGCTCAAGCCCGCACAGGCCATCCAGAAGTTGATCGAAGGGACGGGCGGCCGCGTCCTCTCCGTCAACGACTCGCGCGACGCGGCCAAGAGCATCTGCGACGAGCTGCGCCGTAACCGCTACGTGCTCGCCTACACGCCGACGAGCCTCCCGCTCTACGACGCGCGCCGCCTCCTCGTCCTCGCCAATGACGGCATCACCATCCGCCATAAGCTGCAACAGCCGGGGAATTGAAAGTTAGTGAATGGTAAATAGTGAATGGGGAATGGAAGAGCCTCCATTCCCCATTCACTATTTACCATTCACTGCTTCCTGCCGTAGATGAAGAACATGACGCAGATGACGAGGACGAGGAGGGCTTCGAGTTGGAGGAAGTACTGCCAGTCGGCGCGCCCCGCGTCGTCGAGGGCAAGCGGGTAGAGCGAGAAGGTACCGAAGAGGAGTCCGACCCCGAGCCAGATGAGTTGTCGCTTCCTGTCCCACATCCGGCGTTAGAACCTTTGCAGTTTGCGCAGGCGGTCGGCGGCCGCCTCCAGCGTCTCGTCCTTCTTGCAGAAGCAGAAGCGCACCTGGCGCGCGCCCAGTTCGGGGCGGCTGTAGAAGCTTGAAGCCGGGGACGCAGGCGACGCCTATCTTTTGGATGAGGTGGCGCGTGAACTCCACGTCGTCACTGAAGCCGAAGGCCGAGATGTCCGTCATCACGTAGTAGGCGCCGTCGGGTTGGAAGACCTTGAAGCCCACGTCTTCGAGCACGGGCAGCAGCATGTCGCGTCGGCGTCGGTACTCGCCGCCGAGCCCTTCGTAATACTCGGGCGGCATCCGCAGGGCGTAGGCGCCCGCGCGTTGGAGGGGCGCGGCGGCGCCGACCGTCAGGAAGTCGTGTACCTTGCGCACGGCGCTCGTGATGTCGGGCGGCGCGAGCACGTAGCCGACGCGCCAGCCCGTGACCGAGTAGGTCTTCGACATCGAGTTGACGACAAGCGTGCGGTCGCGCATCCCTTCGAGCTGGGCCATCGAGATGTGCTCGACCTCGCGGTCTTCGCGCGGGTAGAGGATGTGCTCGTAAATCTCGTCGGTGAAGCAGAGCGCGTCGAACTCCCGGCAGAGCGAGGCGATGAACTCCATCTCGTCGCGCGTGAAGACCTTGCCCGTCGGGTTGTTCGGGATTGCAAAGGATGACGGCCTTCGTGCGCGGGTTGAAGGCTGCACGAAGCTCGTCGGGGTCGAACGTCCAGTCGGGCGCGCGCAGAGAGACGTAGCGCGGCGTTGCGCCTGAGAGTATCGCGTCGGGCGCGTAGTTCTCGTAGAAGGGCTCGAAGACGACGACCTCTTCGCCGGGGTCTACGGTCGCCATCATCGCGGCGATCATGCCCTCGGTCGAGCCGCAGGTGACCGTTATCTCGCGCTCGGGGTCGTAGTCGAGCCCGAGGAACCAGCGCGTCTTGTCGGCGATGGCCTCGCGGAAATCCTTCGCGCCCCACGTGACGGCGTACTGGTTCACGTCGTCGCCTATGGCCGCGGCGGCGGCGCGCTTCAGGTCTTCGGGCGCGGGGAAGTCCGGGAAGCCCTGCGAGAGGTTGACGGCGCCGTGCTTCAACGCCTCGCGCGTCATCTCGCGGATAACAGACTCGGTGAAGCGGCCCGCCTTCTGCGAGACGCGGCCGCGTTTTCCTGTTTCGGGTGTCGCCATGCGCTTCGTTCTTCCTTCGGTTGGAGTCGCGGCGATGCTCTCACAGAGTCGTGACGACGGGCAAACGCGCACACCGGGGCGTTTGACGCGCGGCGGCGCGCGGGTGTAGAAACTTCCCCGCCCTATCCCCCTCGTTTTAATGCCTGACACGAAAGCCTCGCGGGCCGCAGTATCAACCAGAGGAGTCTGTAAATGAGTTCAACCGGTGAAGCCAGACAGATCGACCAGGGGAAGCTTGAGGCGTTCTTAGGCAAGGTGGTCACGGACTTTGGGGCGGCGCTCAGCTCGTCGCTCGTCTACATCGGGCAGAAGCTCGGGCTCTACAAGGCGCTGGCCGAGGCCGGGCCTTCGACGCCCGCGGAGTTGGCCGCGCGCACGGACACGCAGGAGCGCTACGTGCGCGAGTGGCTCGTCAACCAGGCGTCGGGCGGTTACGTCGAGTATGACCCGCAGACGGCCAAATTCTCGCTCTCGCCGGAGCAGGCCGCGGCGCTCGCCGACGAGGAGAGCCCGGCCTTCGTCGGCGGCGGCTTCTATCTCATCAAGGCGATGACGAACGCGGTGCCGCGCATCGAGGAGTCTTTCCGCAATGGCGGCGGCATCCTCTGGGGCGACCACGACCCAGACCTCTTCGTCGGCGTCGAGCGTTTCTTCCGCCCCGGCTACCGCACGCATTTAGTCAACGACTGGATACCGGCGCTGACCGGCATCGAGGAGAAGCTGAAGGCGGGCGGGCTGGTGGCCGACGTGGGGTGCGGCCACGGTGCCTCGACCATCATCATGGCGCAGGCTTATCCCGCGTCGCGCTTTACGGGCTTCGACAACCACGGCCCTTCAATCGAGCACGCGCGCCGCGCGGCCGAAGAGGCGGGCGTCGCCGACCGCGTCACGTTCGAGGTCGCGTCGGCCGACGCAATCCCCATTGGCCCTTACGACCTCATCTGCTTCTTCGACTGCCTGCACGACATGGGCGACCCCGCGGGCGCGGCCCGGCGCGCGGCCGAGGTGCTGGCCGAGGGCGGCAGCGCCTTAATCGTCGAACCGATGGCCGGCAACAGCGTCGAGGAGAATATCAACATCATCGGCCGGACGTTCTCGGCAGCCTCGACGCTCTGCTGCACCTCGAACTCGCTCGCGCTCGGCGGCCCGGCGCTCGGCGCCGTCGCCACTGAAGACGCGCTCCGCGAGGTGGTCGTCGGCGCCGGCTTTAAAGAGTTCCGGCGCGCCACCGAGACTCCCTTCAACCGCGTCTTCGAGGCGAGACGCTAACGGAAGAGATTTAACCACCGCAGACACAAAGGCACAGCTTGTTGCCTTATGTCTTCAAAGCTGTGCCTTCTGTGTCTGCGGTGGTTAAATCTTCCTGACCTGGGAGGCCGCGTCGGGGCGCAGGACCGCATCGAATCGGAGTTATGAGCGAACACGGCAAGTGCCCGATGGGCAAATACCCCTGGCTGGCGACCTTCTTCGCCCTCGCCTTCGCCCTCGTCTTCCTGGCGCATAAGCTCGGGCTGCTGTAGCGCGCGCTTCAGCGCGGCGGCTGTTGCTGCTCTGATTCGGCGGCCTGTTGGCGGAGCTGGTCGATGATGGAGTTGATGGCCGAGGCGTGCGCGCCCTGCGGCGCCAGTTCTAAATACTTCTCGTAGGCGGCGACCGCCTCCTTCCAGCGTTCCAGTTTTTCTAGGTTGCGCGCAAGCAGCTCGTAGATGACGGGCTCGGTGTCGGAGAGCTGCGCGAGGGCCTTCCTGAAAGAGGCGACGGCCTCCTCGTGTCGCCCCTGCTCTTCGTAGACGAGCCCTGCGCCCGTGTGCGCCTCGGGCTGGAGGCCGCGCGCCTCGCGCAGCGCGCGCGCGAAGGCCGCGAGCGACGCGTCGTAGTCGGCGAGCGAACGCTGGATGCGCCCCTCGACCGCCCACGACTCGGGGTAGACGGGGCGGTCGGCGCGCGCCGCCTTCAACTCCTCCAAAGCCTCGTCCGTGTTGCCCTGCGATTCGAGCGCGCGCGCGAGCCCGAGGTGCGCGGCGGCGAAGCGCGGGCGCAACTTGAGGGCCTGCCGGTACGACTCGACCGCCGCGGCGTTGTTCCCCTTCTCGCGCGCCTCCTCGGCCTGCTGAAACTGAAGCTCGGCCTCGTCGGTCGTCGGCGTCAGCACAACGCTCAGGGCGCCGCGCTGCGTCGGCAGCAGCGCCAGCGTGCGCTCGGCGAAACCCTTAGCGCGCACGCGCAGAGCATGGCGACCGGGCGTGAGCTTGAGAGACAGCTTCCCTTCCGCGTCCGCCGCGCCGCGCCGCACCTCGTCCACCCAGACGACGGCGCCGGGCTGCGTGCTGACCGTCAACGTGCCGGACGAAGTCGTCGGGCTGGACTTGGTCTGAGGCTTCGTCGAAGGCTTGGGCGGTGCCGTCGAAGCCTTGCGCTTCTGCGCCGTCGCGCCGGACGTGCAGAGGGCTACGGCGCAGAGCGCGAGCGCGCACGAGAGCGCGCGCAGGCACAGAAACAGATTGACGCTCGTCACTTCCCGCTTCATCTCAAACTCCCCTCACTCTTCATCTTCGTTCGACACGCGGCGGGGTCGCGTGTTGTCGCTCGGGGCGGACGCGTCCGTCCCCTGCGAGATGTCGCGGCGCGCGGCGCGCGTGCCGACCTCGGCGCGGAAGCGCCCCTGCTCGTCGTAGAGCCGACGGTATTGGAGCATGTTGCGCACGACGCCCTGCACGTAGCCGCGCGTCTCGCGGAAGGGGATGGCCTCGGTCCACTCGTCCATCTGGAGCGGCAGGCTCGCGCGCCACTGCACGACGCGCCCCGGCCCCGCGTTGTAAGCGGCGGCCACGTACTCGATGCGGCCGTACTTGTTGATCTGGTCTTTCAAGTACGACGTGCCGAGCTGAATGTTTAAGCGCGGGTCGCTCAGAAGCGACTCGGCCGTGACGGAACCGGCCACGCCGTTACCCTTCGCCATCATGCGCGCGGTCGGGACGACCAACTGCATCAGGCCGTAGGCGTCGGCGTGCGAGACGGCACGCGGGTTGAAGACGGACTCCTGCCGGATGAGGCCGGCGACGGTGTAGGGGTCGAGCGAGCGGGCCGCCGCCTCCTGCTTGATGGCGTCCCAGAAGGCAAGCGGGTAGAAGACATCCCACTCCTCCTGTGTCAGCTCCGCGGGCTCCATCTGCGAGTAGTCGGGGAAGCTGCGGCGGAGCACGTTGAACGCCTGCACGTTGTCGTTGCGTGCGCGGTAGAGCTGTGCCTTCGAGAGGTTGAGCCGCGGGCTCGTCTGTTTCGTTTCGAGCGCCCTGTCCAGCTCGGCGTGCGCCGCCTCGTCCCACGCGGCGACGCTCAACTGCTGGGCCTTCTCAAGCCGCGCGGCCTCGGCCGGGCCGGCGGTCTCTTCGGCGACGGTCACGGGCTTCAGGTTCTCGACGGCGCGCGCGACGAGGGCTGCGTCGGTCTTCAAGGGGAAGCGGCTCGCGTGTCCGGGGGGCCTGAGCGCGTCGAGCCGCTGCTTGGCGAGATAGCCGTACCAGGTGGCGCCGTAGCGGTGGAGCATCGCCTCGTAGAGCGCGACGGCCTCGCCGAGCAGCCCCGCGCGCTCCGAGTTGCGCGCGGCCCAGTAACCGGCCTTGCCGCGGTTGTCTGTGTTGCGGTCGGCGTAGTTCGCGAGGTGCTCGATGAGAAGGCGCGAAGCCTCTGCGAAGTTCTTCGCGTCGTGCGCGGCCCACGCCGACTCGAACTGCGCGCCGGCGACTTCGGGCTCGCCGGGAAACTGCTGGACGGCCGCGCGGTAGAGGTAGAGCGCGTCGGCGGTGTTCTTCGCATCCTTCGCCGCCGCGCCCACGGCGACGAGCGCGCGCATCGTGAAGGGGCTTCGCGGAAACTCACGCCGCATGTCTTCGATTGTCGTACGCGCCTGCGGCCACTGCTTCGCGCGTGCGTAGTGCTGCGCGAGATAGCCCAGAGCTTCGGCGCGCGTCTCGCCGGCCGAGGTCGGGATGTTGCTGAGAGCCTCGACGGTCTCGGGCGCACGACGTGCGTTGAAGGCGGCGACGCCGCGGCGGAACTGCGCCTGCGGCGTGCGCGTCTCGGGGAAGCGCGCGAAGGCGTCGGCATAAGCGTTGACGGCGTCGGCGTAACGCTTCGCCTTGTTCAGACGGTCGGCGCGCGCGTCGGCCTCCTCGGCGTTGGCCGGGACGACGCTTGAATTAAGACGCGCTAAGGCGGTCGCGGCCTCCGCCTCTTTGTCGGCCGCGGTGGGCGCGTAGAAATAGAGGCGTCGGTAGGCGTTCAGCGCCTTGAGCTGTTCGCCCGAACGCTCGTAAGCCCTCGCCGTGAGAAGCAGCGCCTCCGCGTCGTCCGCGTCGGCCAGACGCTTGACGGCGACGGGCACGCCCGGTGCTTGTCCGTCCTGCGCCAACATCTGCGCGGCGCGCAGGATCGCGTCGCGCGCGCGCAGGGAATCAGGGTAGTCGCGCGCAAGCTCCTCGAAGGCCGCGCGCGACTCGGCGCGTCGGCCCGCCTTGTCGAGCGCGTCGCCACGCAGCCAGAGGGCGTAATCGCCCACGCGCGTCTCGTCCTTAAAACTCGTCGCGCGCAGGAGTTCGGCGGCGGCGGCAAAGTCGCGCGCCTCGGCCGCTCGGCGCGCGCGCGCGAGCTGCGCCAGCGAGCCGGTGCGCGTGCCTTTATAAGTGTTGGCGAGCTGCACCAACTGCGGCTCCGCGGGCAGCACCCCGCCGCGCGTGAGCAGGCGCAGACGCTCGTAGGCGGCGGGCTCGTCCGGGGGTGCGGTCTGCGTGCGGCAGCTCGCGACGGTCAAAGGCAGCGCCGACGCCAGCGTGAGCACGGCGCAGACGGCGAGGGCGAAGGTCGCGCGGTGGTTGCGGAGCCTGTTTCCGGTCGGGGTCATAAGTTCCTCGTTCGATGTTGAAGGGGAGGGCGCGAGGATTATAGCAGTAGGTAGCAGGCAGATGGCAGTAGGCAGTTGAAAGGCAAGAAATCGTTTCTGATGCGTGCGTCCTAAAGACGATGCGTCTGCCCGAAAGAGGTCGGGGCGGCGAGTAAATAAGCTCGCCGCCCCGACCTCTTTCAATCCCCTTTTGTCTTTAACTGCCTACTGACTCACGCGTTGACGATGGCGCCGGGGTAATCGGCCCCGAGCTTGTTGCGGTCGCCCTCGGCGAGCATGTTGACGAGTTCGTGGTCGAAGTAGTCGTAGCGGCTCGAAACCTCGGGCCGGACGCGCTTGTCGTACATCTGGCGCGAGCGGTCGATGTCTTCGCGCAGGCGCTCGTAGAGGTCGGAGGCGTCGCGCCCCTCGCGCACCTTCTGCTCGTTGTAGAGCTTGATCTCGGAGACGAGCAGGCGCGCGAAGCGGCGCGCCTCGTTGTGATAACGCTTCTCCTCCTCCGTGACCTCGACGGGGAAGTCCATGTCCATCGAGCCGTAGCGGCGCGCGCTGCCCAGCGGCGAGATGGGCTGAGCGGCGGGCTCGGGCGGCGTCGTCGTGAACGACTCGGGGTGCGAGAACTCAGACTGCCCGCCGGAGGAGGGCGTGTGCTCCGGCGTCGTCTCGAACGAAGACTCGGCCGGCTCCGCGCTGAAAGTCGGCGTGGGCTCGGGTTCGCTTTGCGCCTCGGACGCTGCCGGTTGCGGCTCGAAGCCCGTGGGCTGCGCCTCGAACGAGGCTTGCGGGCGCGCGGGCTCTTCTCGCGCCGGCTCTTCGTGTCTCGACTCTTCGGCGCGCGGCTCTTCATGACGAGGCGGCGCGGGCGGCGCGGGCGGCGGCGTGGGCGCGGCGTGGGTGGTGGAGGGGCGGCTTGCGCCCGCGTCGGACGGCGCGCGGCGCGCGGCCAGCAGCTCGACCGCCATGCCGGCGACGCGCACGAGCGTCTCGATGGCTTCGAGGTTGACGGCGTCGGCGTCCTGTCCGGCGCTGTCGGCGTAGAGCACGGCCACGGCCTTCTCGCGTGCAACTAAGGGGACGGCCACTATGCGGTGCGGCGGCTCGCCGCCGAAGTGCTGATAGATGGTGTGGTCTTCGGCGTGCGAGCCGGGCTCGCCGGCCCACGTCGAGCGCGTGCGCACGACCTCGCCCAGCAGCGTGTCCGACCCCGTCGCCAGAGACAGCTCGCGCACCGAGTCGTCGCCGACGGTGCCTTCGAGTCCGCGCGCGCGCCAGCCCGTCGCGCGCTCGCCCTTGACGACGAAGAAGGCGACGCGGGGCGCGAAGGCAGCCGCGCGGTTGACGAGCGCGTTCAAGACCTCGGCCTGCGTGTGCTGAGAGTCCAGCTCGTCCACGGCGGCCTTAATCAGCGCGATGTCGGAGGAGGCGCGGGCGCGCGACGACTCGGCGGCCGCGGCCTCGATGCCGAGGTTGCGCGCGTTGCGCAGGTGCTCGGCGACGGCGACGGCCAGCGGCGCATCCCCCTCGGCGGCGGGCTCTTCGAGCCGCTCGTCCATCCGCGTGAGGGCCTCGTTGAGCTGCGCGCGCAGACGCCCCAGCTCCTCCTTCAAACCGCTGGTGCGCTGCGAGACGTAAGACTCCACGTCGGCGCGCAAGCTCTTTTCCAAGTCAACGCTGGACACGTTCACTCTCTCCTTTGTAGGCGGATTCTGGTTCGGCGCGGAGTCGAGGCGCCGCGGGAATGGCTTTAAGGGGGGGCGTCTCGCCCGGCCCGAGGCCCGGCAAGGCCCGCGACGCCCGCCGAAAACGCCCGGGCCGCGGGCACTTAGGATTATGGACGCCGCCACTAAAGGGTGTCAAGAGACTCAAATTTTGGCGTTTCGGATTTGCGATTTTCTATTTTCGATTTATCATTTGTCGCCGAACGTCGGCCGCGCGCCCCACGGCGCACGGCACGCTCTCCCCGAGCAACATGCAGGTGGGACTTCCCCGTGATGCCCGACAGCATTCTCATCGCCGACGACTACGACGACAACCGGGAACTCCTGCGCCTGATGTTGGAGGGCGAGGGCTACCACATCCGCGAGGCGCGCAACGGGCACGAGGCGCTCGATGCCGCGCGTGAAGAGGCGCCGGCGGTCGCGCTCATCGACCTCTCGATGCCCTCGCTCGACGGCTGGGGCTTGCTGCGCGAGATGCGCGCCGACGAACGCACACGCGCCGTCCCCTGCGTCGCCGTTACCGCGTTCGCCGCTAACCAGGATCGTCTGCGCGCGCTCGAAGCCGGCTTCGACGCATACATCTCGAAGCCCTTCCGCGCCAAAGAGCTGATCGAGCTGGTCAACAGCTTCGCGCGCCGCGACGGTCAACGCGGCGACTCCGACAGCGGCGGCCCGACCGGCGCCGGCCAACCCTCCTAAAGCTTCACCCGCATGGCAGAGTGCGACAGACCCGAAGCGGAAGACGTGCCGGCGGCGGGCGTCATCCTCGTCGCCTTCGAGAAGCTCTTCGCAGGCGGCCGCGGCGTCCAACGCTTCCGCCAGTCCGGCCTGCGCCACGTCGAACTCCCGCACGACTGCACCCTCATCGAACAGAACCCGAAGAAGTCGAGCGAGTGGGCCGAGCTTGCACGCTCCGGCCGACGCGTCGCCTGGGTCATGCGCGATGGCCGCTACCTCGCACGCGTCGTAGACGGCGAAGTCACCTTCTTAGGACAGTAGGCAGCAGGCAGTAGGCAGTTCAGAGCCCCGGAGGGGCTTGATACTAACTGCCTACTGCCTGCTGCCTACTTTTCCCGTTCGAGGACGAGGCGGGCGAGGCCGCGGAGCATGGGCGTCGGCGTGTCGATTGAGTCGAGCGCGGCGCAGGCGCTCTCGAAGACTTCGCGGGCGCGCGCGCGTGTTGCTTCGAGGCCGTAGAGCGCCGGGTAGGTCGCCTTCTGCGCGCGTGCGTCCTTGCCCGGCGTCTTGCCGAGGTCGGAGGCGCTCGCCGTCACGTCCAACAGGTCGTCGGTGATTTGAAACAACAACCCGAGGTCGAGCGCGTAGGCGTTGACCGCCTCGACCTCTCCGTCACTGGCGCCCGCGACGAGCGCGCCTGCGCGCGCCGCCGCCGCGATGAGCGCGCCGGTCTTGCGCCGGTGGATGCGTTCAAGCTCTTCGCCCCGCACGTCCGCGCGCGCCTCGGCCGCGAGGTCGTGCGCCTGCCCGGCGACCATCCCTTCGGGAGTCCCCGCGGCGCGCGCGAGGCCCGCGACCAAGCGGACGCGTAAGGAGGCGTCGAGCGTCTCGTCTTCGGCGATGGTCTGGAAGGCTAAGGTCTGAAGCGCGTCGCCCGCGAGGATGGCGGTCGCTTCGCCGAATTTGACGTGGCAGGTCGGGCGCCCGCGGCGCAGGTCGTCGTCGTCCATTGCGGGCAGGTCGTCGTGAACGAGCGAGTATGTGTGGAGCAGCTCGAAGGCGCAGGCGGTTCGGATCAAATGGCGGGGCGTCGCGCCGAACGTCTCGCCGGAGGCCGTGACGAGCAGCGGGCGGAAGCGCTTGGCCGGCGCGAAGAGGCTCCAGCGGATGGCGGCGTGTACCGACGGCGGGTCTGCGGACTCTGCGGGGACGAGGCGGCCCAGCTCCGCCTCCACGTCGGCGCGCACGCGCTCGGCGTAGGCGCGCACCTGCGCGGCAGAGGCTTCGAGCGCCGGCGCGGCGTGAGCGTCAGAAGACGGTCTCGTCATCCGGGTCGTCCTCGATCAGCTCCTCCGACTCGAACGGGGCGGCGATGGTCGCGCCGTCGCCGCCGCGCAGCAGCACCTCGATGCGCCGCTCGGCCTCGTTCAGACGTTCCTGGCATTCGCGCGAGAGTTTCACGCCCTGCTCAAAGAGGTCGAGACTCTGCTCCAACGGCAGGTCGCCGCGCTCCAACTCCCGCACGATGCGCTCCAGCGTCGCGAGCTGCGACTCGAAGCTCGACGGCGCCGCGCTTTTCACTTGTTCTCTTTTCGGCATCTCTTTTCACTGATGACTGAGGACTGAGGGCTGAGTGCAAGACAACTCTTAACTCAGTCCTCAGTCTTCAGCACTCAGTCTTATCTCGTCCTCTTGCGGCGCGGCTGGTTCTGCGGTGGCGGCGGCGGCGCGGCGGCAGGGAGGCTCGCGGCGAGGCGCGTGGCGATGTCGGAGGCGAGCTGCGGGTCTTTGACCGTGACCAGCTTCCAGCGTTCGCCGTCGCGGCGCATCGAGAGTTCGACGGGGCGCTCGCCCGCCTTGACGCTGACGGTCGCAGCGTCGCCGCGCTCGATGACGGTCGCCATCTGGCGCACGCCGAGCGCCTTAGCGAAGAAGGGCAGGTTTGACGACTCGTTCTGTCCGATAGCCTTCATCGCGCGCGCGATCTCGTCGCGCATCGTCTCGCGCACACGCGGGAGCAGCGTGGGCAGCGTCGCCGTCAGAGAGGCGCGCGCCTGCGGCGGGAGCTGCGAACCCGAGCCCGCGAGGTTGTCGATGACCTGCGGGATGAACCCCTGCGCGATCTGGTCGGCGTCGATCAGCGTCTCGACCGCCTGCACGTCGTCGTGCTGCGCCGCGTCGAGCAGCAGCGCAAGGCTGTAGGGCGGGCTCTTCTTGAAACCCTGATACCAGATGTACGAGCCGAGGAATAGGACGAGCAGGACGCCGACGACGATCAACCCCGTCACGCCCAGCACGCGCCCCGCGCGGCCGACGACGCTGCGCCTCTTCTTCGCCTGCGCCTCGGCGCGCACGCGGTCAACGTCGATGACAATGCGGCTCCTGCGTCCCTGCGACATCAGTCCTCCCTCAGGCCCCCTCGTTCTTTCGGTGCCCTTGCGGTCGCTTCAACTTCTGTCACGCGACAGCGCAGAGAGCCTTCGGCGAGACGCACGCGCACGGTCTCGCCCTCCTCCACGCCGCGCGCCGAGCGCAGCACACGGCCGCGCGCGTCCTCGCCAGCGCGTAGCCGCGCCCGAGCACGGCCAGCGGCGACATCGCGTCGAGCGAAGCGACGGCCAGACCCAAACGCCTTCGTGCGTCTTCGAGCCGCGCACGCGCCGCCGTCTCAAGCGCCGCGCCCCCCACCGCCAGACGCACGCGCGTGCGTGAAGCAGAAGCGGCCACGCCCGCGGGCGATAACTTATCCCTCACCGCTTCGAGCCTGCGGCGCGCGGCGCGGCTCAAGTCACCCGCGCGGTTCTCCAGACGACAGCGCGCGTCGTCAAGCTCTTCGCGCGCGACGCGCAGACGCATCCTGACTTCGTCGAAGCCGGGCGACATCGCCGCCTCCTGCACGCGCGCGCGCTCGGCGATCACGCGGTACCGCGTCGAGTTGAAGAGGCCGTGCGTGAGCCGCTCGACGTAGTCGCCGATCTCGTCCTCGCGCTCGGCGACGATCTCGGCGGCGGCCGTCGGCGTCGCGGCGCGCACGTCGGCGGCGAAGTCTGCGATGGTGAAGTCGGTCTCGTGCCCGACGGCCGAGATGACGGGGACGTGCGAGGCGCGGATGGCGCGCGCCACCTCCTCCTCGTTGAAGGCCCAGAGGTCTTCTGTGGAGCCGCCGCCGCGCCCGACGATGATGACATCTACACGCTCCTCCGTCAGACCTTCCGTGACGGCGCGCAGATGGTGCTCGTTCAGGGCGCGGATGGCGCGTGCGACCTCGGCGCCGGCGCCCTCGCCCTGCACGCGCGTCGGCGCCAAGAGGATGCTGACGGTGCGCGTGCGGCGCTCGACCGTGCGGATGATGTCGCGGATGGCGGCGCCCGTCGGGCTCGTCACGACGCCGACGCGGCGCGGGAGCAGCGGCAGCTCGCGCTTCACGGATTCGTCGAAGAGACCTTCGGCGGCGAGCCGCTCCTTCAACTGCTCGAAGGCGACGCGCAGCGCGCCCGCGCCGACGGGGTCGAGCGCCTCGACGATCAACTCATACTCGCCGCGCGGCTCGTAGACCGTCATGCGGCCCCGCACGCGGACGAGCAACCCGTCCGAGGGGCGGAAGCGTATGCGCGCGTTGACGCCGCGGAAGCAGGTCGAGCGCAACTGCGCGCCCTCGTCGCGCACGGTGAAGTACCAGTGACCCGACGCGGCCTGCTTGAAGTTCGAGATTTCGCCCTCGACCCACACGGACGCAAAGCGGTTCTCCAGCGCCCCGCGCACCTGCGAGGTCAGCTCGGAGACCGACAGCGGCCGGCGCTCCGTCTCGTCAAACAGAGACATGAGTAAGGGGCGAGACATCGTGTCGGGAAGGATGAAGGATGAGGGGAGAAAATTCAAGTAGGCAGTAGTCAGAAGCAGCAGGCAGTAGGCTCCGCTCCGCGGAGGTTGATGATGACAGCCGCAGTGTTCGTAATAAGAAAGGTTTTCTACTGTCTACTGCTCTGCCTTTGCATAGTAGCCGCGGCGGTAGAAGAGGTTGAGGTTCTGCTTCCTGAGTTGGGGGTTGATGGTCTCGATCTGGACGGTGCGGTAGGAGCCGTCGCGGGCGCGTCGGGTGGAGGTGTAGGTGATGAGGTATTGCGCGCGCAGCTCCTGCTCGATCTGGGCGAAGGCGGCGGGGAGGTCTTCGGGGCGCTTGGGGAAGAAGGCGCGGCCGCCGGTCTCTTCGGCGAGGTTGCGGAGGAAGTCGGGGCGCATCTCGCCGTAGGGGAACTTCTTGTCGCGGATGCCGATGGCGTAGACGACCACGTTGTGACGCGCGGCGTATTCGGTTGCCTGGTAGAGGCGCACGCGGCTGCTCGTGTCGTCGCCATCGGTGAGAATGATGATGGCGCGGCGCGTCCGCTCCGATGTCTTCGAGAGCACCTCGCGGACGGCGAGGACGACCGAATCCCACACGCCCGTCAGGCAGCGCAGACGCACGTTGTCGGGTGCGTCGCGGTCGTTGCACTCGGGGCTGCGGTCAGTCCAGCGCACCTGTAATGCATTGACCGCGGCGAGGAGCGGAGCGGCGTCCGAGACGAGCGGGTGTTCGAGCCGCGTGATGCCTGTGAAGGAGACGACGGCCGCCGAGTCCTTCGCGGGCCGGAGCACCGAGCGGATGAAGCTTGACGCGGCCTCCTGCTCGTCCTTCAAGACCTTCTCCTGCGAGGCCGAGGTGTCCACGAGCAGGGCGAGCGAGAGCGGCGCGTCCGTCTCGCGCTCGAACGTCTCGATCTTCTGCTCGACGCCGTCCTCTGTGATGCGCAGGTCTTCGGCGCGCAGCATCGTGACGAAGCGACGCTTCTTGTCGGTCACCGACAGCAGCAGCCGCGTCAGGTCTGTGTCGATGCGCTCGACCTCTTCGGACTCGTCGGACGTCGGGGTCGGAGACGGCGTCGGGGTGGGCGTCGGCGTCGGAGGAGGTGTGGGCGTCTGGGTCGGGCTGGGCTCTTGCAGCGGCTGCGCGGGCGCGGGCTCCTGCGCGCGCGCAGCCGCTAAGCAGATTGAAGCCAGGAGCAGCGCAAAGAAGAGGCTCGAAGAAACACGGCCTAAAGGAGCCCGCGCTCCTTTGGCTCGCGCCCCTTCGGTCGAGGCATCTGAAGTCGAAAACATCTGGCCCCTTGTTCTTTGAAGTCTACTGCGCGGGGGCCGTCACGGCGGCCGAGACGGCGACCGCAGGACTCAGGCGCACGCTCGCGCCCTCGTGCGAGACCTTGACGCGCACGCGCGATTCGGGACGCGCGTCTGCGCCGGTCTCGTAGGTGATGGTGTAGGCCGTGCGCAGTTGCGCGGCCACGTCGTCGTAGGCGCGCTGCAACTGTTCGAGCCGCGTGATGGGGTAGTACTTGCCGCCCGAGACCTCCGCGAGCCGCGCGCCCTCCTCTTCGGCGCGGCTGGTCAGCTCAAGGAAGCGCGTGCGCGTCGGGTCGAGCGTCGCAGAGGCCGCGGGCGCGCTCGAAGAGGGGATGAGCCCCGAGGGGACGTAGAGCGGGTAGATGATGGCGCCCGTCTCGTAGACCGCATCGACGATGACGGGGAACGAGAGGAACGAGCGGTTGTCGTCGCCGTCCGAGAGCACCACGACGCCCGTACGCTCGCCGCGCAAAGGTCGCAGCACATGCACGAGCGAGTAGCCGAGCGCGTCGTAGAGCGACGTGGCGCCGCCGGCCTGAATGTCCTTGATGCGCTCGGTGAGCACGCCGCGGTCGTTGGTGAACTCGGAGACGAGCTGTACGTCGTCGCGGAAAGAGACGATGGCGATGCGATCCTGCGGGCCGGCCGTATTGAGAAACGCGAGCGCGGCCTTGCGGATGAAGTCGATGCGCTCCTCAAGGCTCCCCGAAACGTCGAGGAGGAGGACGAGGTTGAAGGGCGCGGTCGTCGGCTGTACGTCGCGCACGGCGCGCTCGACGCCGCCCTCTGTGACGGTGAAGTCTTTGGCCGTGAGTCCCGTGACGGCGCGGCCCGTGCGGTCTGTAACGCGCGCCTGCACACGCGCGAGCGAGGCGCCTGCGGAGGTGCGCACATCGAAGGGGCTGCTGTTGCGCGCGCCGAGCGTGGGGCCGCCGCGGCGGTCGCCGAGCGTCTGCGCGTAGTCGCCGACGAGGCGCGGCGCGACCTTGCGGATGGCGTCGATCAGCTCGCTGTCGCCGCTGCGGATGATGGCACGGGCGGCATCCGTAAGCGTGCGCTCGCGTAAGTCGGACGGGACACGCGCTTCGTCCTTGACGCCGAAGAGCAGGACACCGCGCGCCGTCTCAAGGCTCAACTTGACCTGCGTCTCCTTTAGAGTCTTCCGGGCCTCGGCCTTCAACGCCTTCGCCTTCTCCTCGCGCGCCTTCTTCAGCGCCTCCTCCTTCTTCATAGCCTCCTCGCGCTGGCGCTCCTCCTCCTTCTTCAACGCCTCCTTGTCCTTCGGATCGGGCGTCGGCCGCGTCTCGACCGCGGCGCTCTCAACGACGGCCGTGTCTTCCGCCTCTTCTGCTGAAGGCTCGGGCTCACCCTTCTGCTCGCCCTTCTCCTTCTTCTTCTCTTCGGGGAAGCGGCCGGAGATTTCGTAGACGCCGCCGCGCTTCTCCTTCACCTTCGGCAGCTCAACCTCGGAGAAGAGGCGCGGGCGGCTGAGCGTCCAGCGGAAGCTGTAGCGCAGCGCATCCAGAGGCACGTCGGCGCGGATGGTGCCCGTGTCGGTTTTGGCCTCGGCAGAGGCCAGATTGCCGACGACATCGACGGCGCCCGCCTCGGTCTCGACCCACACGCGCGAGCGCGCGGGGACGCGCACCGTCAGGTCGATGCGTTCGCGCTCGATCTGCGCCTGACTCGGCGTCACCTTCCGGCCGTCCGTCGGACGCGAGGCCGCGCCCTCGCGCTCGACCTCGATCTGGATGACGCCGGCCGCACTCGTCACGCGCACGTCCCGCTCCGACACCGCCAGCCCCGCGGCCGACGAAGCGCGGATGGAGACGCGCTTCGACTCCTCCTCGGCCAGCACGCTCACGCGCCCCGTCCGGTTCTTCACGCGCAGCTCGATGGGCGCGGACGCGTCGAGGTCGCGCTCGAACGCGGCGGCCTCTCCCTGCGCACGCGCGCGCGGCAGCGGCACCGCCAACAGCAGGATGACGAGAGCTATGATTTGAAGACGGGAGACGCGGCCGGACACGTCCGCGGAGGGGACTCGGTAAAACATAGACTGAAATCTTGCCCGCCGGGGGCGCGGGGGTCAAGGGGAGGAGAGTAGGCAGTAAGCAGATGGCAGATGGCAGTTAAGAGTGCCGCTGTCGGGAACTCTGATTTAATCTTGCAACTCGCTTAACGCGGAGCGACTGCCTACTGCCTACTGCCATCTGCCTACTGCTCTCATCCGTTCCTCTTATGTATGTACTCCCCGATGGCGTCTCGCAGTTCGGCGGCCTGCTCTTCGGAGAGGGTGCCGGTGACGGCGCGCCCCTCCTGAAAGCCGATGACGGCGACGCGGCCGTCCATCTGGAAGTTGAAGGTGAAAGTGCTGCCGTTCTCCAGCTCGAAGACGAGCGCGGGCGAGACGCTGGCCGCGCTGTTTGACTCAAGTGGCATCTCTAAGCCTTCTCCGCATACTTTTCGGGATTCTCGGTCGGGAACCGTGCGCGCGCCGCGTCAACTCGAAATTCTGCGGGCGCGGCTCCGGCGGCGCTATCTTAACAGAGTCGGCGCCCGGCCGCGCAGCCTGACCGTAAACTTTGCGGACGCCGAACAGGTCAATTTCAACTCTAAAATTTCAGATTTCAGACCTTCGTGGACGAACCGGCGCGCGGCCGCGCGCATCTGATATGCTGTCAGCGAGAAGCAACCCTCAAAGCGATTTTCGGGCATCCATCTTCCAGAGTTCGGCCGCCGTTTCAGTTTTAAGGATGAAGCAGAAGAAGACCCAACTCGCCGTGTTCGCCGTCGCGCTCGTCGCGCTCGTCGGTGTCCTGACGCTCGTCTCGCGCACGGGCTACGGGCAGCAGTCGCAGGCCGAAGGCCAGTCGGCCGCGGCGCCCGCCCTGAAGCCCATGGCCCTCGTCGAGAAGAGGACGGCCATAGCCTCCGCCGAGAAGAAGGACTCTTCGCTCTTCGCGGCTGCGGCCGAGCGCAACACGGTTCTGAAGTACGAGTTGAGCTGGGCCTTCGGCGGTAAGCAGCAGCGCGGCTGGTACCTCTACACCTCGCTCATCACGCGCCTGCTGGAGTCGGAAGGCGAGGCCGCCGGGTCTGACTTCGCCTCGGCGCTCTCGCGCTGGCAGACGGCGGCGGGGATGCGCCCGAGCGGCATACTCGACGACGAGACGCTCTACCGCATGGTCTCGACGTGGCAGGGCGCGCGGCTGAAGAACAAGGAGTACGCGACGCCCGACCGCCTGCTTCAGGCGCCGGCCTCGGACTTCTACGACCCCACGCGCGCCGACGCGCTCCGGCAGGTCGAGCGCGAGACCTACGTCGCCTACAAGCGCATGGTCGCGGCGGCGGCCAGCGACCCCTCTTCGGGGCTGAAGGTGACGGCCGCGGGGGAGTTGGCGCCCGAAGAGAAGTTCCTCAAGATCATCTCCTCTTTCCGCTCGCGCGAGCATCAGGCTTCCCTGCGTGCGCAGTCGCCTGGCTCGGGCCGCGCAGGACTGGCCGTCAACAGCCCGCACTTTACGGGTCGCGCCCTCGACCTCTACGTCGGCGGCGAGCCCGTCGAGACACGCGACTCCAACCGCGCGCTACAGGTGCAGACCCCGGCCTACCGCTGGCTCGTCACGAACGCCGAGCGCTTCGGCTTCCGCCCTTACTATTATGAGCCGTGGCACTGGGAGTACGTCGGTCATTCTTCTGTTGTAAGCAACTAGGTCGCCGGGGGCGCTGTCTCGGGCGTCCCGTTTTTGACCGGCGCGCGAGAATAGATTACCTTCCGCCTCACGAATTATGCCCAGCAAGCCCCGTCCAATCAGACGATGTCGCAAGTGCGACCGGCGTATCTCTCACTCCGTCTTTAAATGTCCGATGTGCGGCCGGGTGCAGCCGACCCTGATGCAGTGGGTCTGGATCGTCGGGGCAGCCGCGGTCGTGCTCTTCGCCGCTTACAAGTACCTCGGGTTCTGATGGCGGAAGATAGAGGCTGGGCGCAGGCCCGAGCAGGCGGCTACGGCATCGTGTAGTTAATGTCGAGCGATAGAATCTGGTTGCCCCCCTCGATCTGCTGCACGGTGCAGCCCGGGCTCGGGTTGACCTGAATCGACGCGGGCGTGTTCACGCCGCCCGAGGTCGAATAGACGACGAAGCGCCGCACCTTCGGCGGGCACAGGCCCACGGGCAGCGTGAAGATAGTCCCGAGCGTCCCGCCCTTGATGTATCCCTTAATCCTCACCTCGTAGCCGTTGCCCGTCAGCGTGTAGGCGGCCGACTCCCAGTTGGCCGCGTCGTAGTTCGTCCACGACCCGACCAGCGTCGGCGTGTACCAGACCGTGTGGTTCGTCACCAGTTGTCCCGCGGCGCCGAGGTTCGTGATGACGGGCGAGACGCGCGCGTGCGCCGTCACAACGTCGGAGACGTAAGCCTTCGACACGGACGCGCCGACGCGCACGTGGTTGTTGGTGGAGAGCATCGCCGCGTCGCGCAGCACGACGACCCCCGTCCCGCCGAGGTCGGCCGTGTAACCGGTCGTCGCCGTCGAGGACGACCCCACGATGGAGATGAGCCCGCTGCCGTCTATCTGGAAAGACGAGGTGGCCCCGCCCCAGACCTTGACGTTTCGGAACTGCGCCTTCCCTGCGTTGGTCGGGCGCACGCGGATGCCCACGGGGCTCGCGCCGACGTAAGGGACTAGCGAGACGTTGGTGAACGAGAGCCCGGAGGTGGCCTGCGCGTCCGCGATGTCGATGCAAGAGTTGCACACGTCCATCGAGACGTTCACGAAGTCGCCGTAGGCCGCCCCGTTCGCCGAGCCGTTATCCTCCGACCCGGCCGAGCGCTCGAAGCGCATCCCCGCCTGATAGCCGAGCGAGAAGAGGTCGGAGCCCTGTATCGAGTCGGCGCGCTTGATGAGGAAGGCTGTGCCGTTGGCCTTCGCCCAGACGTACGGCCCCGTCTCCGCCCCGCCCGCCCCGTTCGAGTCGCCGGTCTTGTAGCTCCAGTTGGGGACGAAGTGAATCGACTGAAGGCGCGTCACGTCGAGGTTCTTATCGACCTCGACGCCGACCTTGAGCGGCTGCCCCGTCACGTCGCGAATCGTCGCCCGGTGACTGAAGTTGCCGACGTAGATGCCCTTGTAAGGGTTGACCAGCTCGACCCGCTCGACGCGCGCGTCCATCCCCACGAAGCTGATGGCCCACGGGTAGGCCGTCGGCGTCGAGGCCGTCGGCGACTGGTTCGGGTGATAGATCGAGACGCCTTCGAGCGCGCCGTTCTGCCGCACCGTGACGCAGGGCGGCCCCGCCTCGTTGCCCGCGTCGGCGGTGCAGCGGATGACCGTGCCTTTGTCGAAGTCAACGTTGCGAGAGGGCGTCCACGTCCCCGACTCGGGGCGCGGGTGCGTGCCTTGATGGAAGCCGACCAGCCGCACGTTCTTCGGGACGGTGATGGCCGCGCCGAGCCGGTACTGACCGGGCGGGAGCAGCACGTCGAGGGCGCCCGCGCCGGAGGCCGCAGTCAGCGCGGCCTGCAAGTTTGTGGCATCGTTGGTCGAGCCGTCGCCCGCAACGCCGTAGCTCTTCGCATCGAAGGTCTTGCGGTCCGACTGTACGCCCGCCGAAGCACCGCCGCCCGTCTGGATGTCGGCTTCGACGGCTCGGCCCGCAGCGACAGCGTTGACGGTCGGGCCGTTGCCGTTGACGCTCTCCGGCGCAGCCGCCAGCAGCGCCGCGGTCAGGAGTGCGGAAAGTATGCGCAGCATCAAACGTGTCTCCCCCTTGAAGGGCATCGTAAGCGTGGCGGCCGTGGGAACCAAGTCTCCGTGGACTTCGCTCCCGACGCACGCGTTGACGCGCGCACGCGGAAAGGGGCGGCCCTTGTTGCGGGCCGCCCCTTCGCGCATACAGAGCCCGGAGGCTCGTCTCTTCCCTTCCGCCCCCTTCAGTCTATCTCTATCCCGAGGCGGTCGGCCGACTTGAAGAGGGAGAGGCCGAGGAGACAGGCGACGACGAGGCTCGTGTAGAAGGTGACGACGCCGCCGAGGAACGTGCCCGGCAGGTTGCCGACGAGCGGCATGTTGAAGGGCGCGGTCAAGACCCCGACGCCGACGTGGAAGACGAGCGCCACGACCTGCACGGCGAGATACATAAGAAAGGCTTTGAAGTAGTTGGAGCCCATGTGCCTGATCGTGTCGAGCCCGACCAGAGGGTTTAAGACCGACTTCAGGCTCTCAGTCCACCCCGCCACGAGCAGGGCCATCGGGTAGTAGAAGACCGCCCAGCCGAGCGCGAAGAGCCCCAGCAAGAGCACGAGCCCCGGGTGCTCCAGCAGCAGACGACAGGCGTAGACGGCCGCGTGCTCCTCACCCCCTTTGGACGCTTCGAGCTGACGCGCCACGCCCGCGCCCGGCCGCATGGAGTCAACCTTCTTCTGAAGCTCTGCCTCCTGCTCCTTCGTCCCGCCCTCTGCGAGCAGGCTCATGTCCTCGGGCTTGAAGACCGGCTCGTCCTTCATCTCGCGCCCCTCGGCGACGGCGAGCGCCGGGTGATCGGTCGGCAGAACCTGCGGGGCGCGCGCCGTGCCGAGCCAGCCGAAGATGAGCATCCCGACGAGGATGAGCGCCGGCGCAAGCGTGACCAGCGTGACGCCCAACCCCAGCCCACAGGGCACGACCACGTCGTCCCAGAAAGAGAACTCGCTGAAGTCTGGCAGGAAGTCGCGCTTGAGGTTGCCGTAGGCGACGCGCCGGACGACGAGCGAGATGCAGCCAAAGACGAGCGCCGAGGCGAGGAGTTGCGCGCGCATTCCCGCGAGCAGCAGCAGGCCGTAGAGCAGCGCGCCGCCGAGCAGGCTGCCGAGGTGCTTGAACGGGTAGACGAGCGCCGTCCGGAAGTCCCCGAGGCCGAAGCCCTCGGACTGCCGCCCGTAGAGTTCGAGCCGCTTGGTCAGGATTTCGACCGGGTCGCAGAAGCCGCCGCAGAGTCCGCAGAGCAGGACGCTGCTCGTGCCGACGCGGTTCGGACACGCGCGGCAGAAGGTCGAGTCGCATGTCCGGCAGAAGACGGTCGCCGCCTGTAAGGGGTGGAAATGGCACGCGGAGCTGAGCGAAGGCGCGTCGGGCTGGAAGTGCGCTTCGTCGCCCGCGAGACCCATGTCGGGCGAAGTCTCGTCCGCCGCGGCCGTCTCCTCGGCCGTCTCCTCCTGCCGCGCGTCCACGTTGACATGCGCGGCCTGCGGCGTCGGGGCGACGATTTCGACCCGCTCCTCGCCGGCGAAGACGGGGCGCAGCTTCGGCGCCAGTCCGGCCTCGATCCAGTTCAACGTGCCCTTGCGCACGCGGTCGGTCGGCAGCACGACCCCCTCGGCCACCCACTGCTTCAGCGTCGGCAGGTCGGCCATGTAGACGCCGTCCAGCGTCTCGACCTCCCAGATTTCCGTCTCCACTTTCATAATTCCTCCGTCGGGTCTTCCTCGGGGCTTGCGCGCGGGCCGAACGCAACGCTTCGGCGGTCTGAACGTTATTCGTCTGTCTCGGTTTCGTGAGGGTCGTTCGCGGGAAGGCGAACTGTCGGCACAAACAGTATGAAAAAGCGACACGCGCGCTGTCAACAAAAAACTCGCCGTTGCCAAAACGCGGAAAGCTCTTTAACCTACCCGCGCCGCACGCCGCAGCGCGCCGCACACGAGTCTCACGGCCTTAGAGAGAGGGTCTCACTCATGGCAAAGGTTTACGTCTCGTCCACCTTCATCGACCTGAAAGATTGCCGCGCCCGGGTCAACCTGGCCTTAAGTAAAGTCGGGCACGAAGACGTGGCGATGGAGTATTACGTCGCCGGCAGCGAACGCCCCGTCGAGCGGTGTCTCGCGGACGTGGAGGCGTGCGACCTCTACGTCGGGCTCTTCGCGTGGCGCTACGGTTACGTCCCCGCGAAGGATAACCCGGACGGGCTGTCCATCACGGAGATGGAGTACCGGCAGGCGCAGAAGCTCGGCAAGCATTGCCTCATCTTCCTGCACAGCGAAGACGCGCCGTGGCCGCGCAGGCTCATGGACAAGGACGCGGCGCAGATCGAGCGCCTGCGCGCCGAGCTGAGTACGGAACACATGACCGGCTCCTTCAACTCGGCCGAAGACATCACCGAGGCCGTCTACCCGGCGGTCCACAAATGGTCGGTGGAGCACGGACAGCTTCCGCGCGGGGTCTCAATCCCCGAACTCCCCTACTCTAGAGGGCGTCCTGAACTGTCGTTGGAGAAGGCTAAGGCTTACTTTTGGTCCGGCAAAGCTCCTGAAGTCAGGATACTTCTTATGAATCGCGGGAACGTCCCAGCCCGCAATATTTGGTTTGGAGGCGTGAATTTCATAGTTGAGGCTTCCTTTACTGGCCGTTTGCCTTCGGGAGAACTTCCTCAACGCGATATGTTCCCCAACTTGGCCGTCAACGCTCAAATGACAGGTGTCACATACATAGGAAGGCCGCTGAGCATCAAGGATGTTGCCGACCTTGAGGACGGGAACATCCGTTTCTTCCAGTACAGCAAAGGGCGCTATGAAGATGATGCGGGGAATGTCTATCAAATTGAATTCTGTTTTATGTATATGCCCGGGCATGACTCTCTTCCACTCGCCCCTATTGAATACTGGCCTAAGAGCGAAGATAACGAGCAAGCCGATTCGAAAGAGCCAAATTAGGGCGGTCGCTAAAAGGGCAGTGGGCTCACTAAGAAAAGAAGGTAGCTACAGCTAATCGACATGCTGGTTGTAGCTTTTCAGAACGGAGTAAGTCGGGGATTGCCCCCGACTCACTCCACTTTTCTTTGGATGACACCGGCGTATGGCATTAATCAATCGCCGCGCTACTGCGTGACGCCCATCTGAGTGAGGATGAAGGCGTAGTCGAAGGCCGCTTCGCGGAGGGCGTCGTAGCGGCCGGAGGCACCGCCGTGGCCGGCGCCCATGTTGACCTTGAGGAGCAAGGGGTTCTTGTCCGTCTTCATGGTGCGGAGTTTGGCGACCCATTTGGTCGGTTCGTGAAAGAGCACCTGGCTGTCGTTGAGTGATGTCTTGACGAGCATGGCCGGGTAGGCTTTGGCGGCGACGTTGTCGTAGGGAGAGTAGGAGAGCATGTACTGGAAGTTCTCCTTGCTCTTGACGGGGTTGCCCCACTCCTCCCATTCGCCGGCGGTGAGCGGGAGCGTCTCGTCCAGCTCGGTGTTGACGACATCGACGAAGGGGACGTAGGCGACGACGGCCTTGAAGAGGTCGGGGCGGAGGTTGACGACCGCGCCCATCAGAAGCCCGCCGGCCGAGCCGCCCGTGATGACCAGACGCTCCTTCGACGTGTAGCCCGCCTTAGTCAGATGCTCGGCTGCGGCGATGAAGTCGGTGAAGGTGTTCTTCTTCGTCATCATCTTGCCCGCGTCGTGCCACTCCTTGCCGAGGTCGCCGCCGCCGCGGATGTGCGCCGAGGCGATGACCACGCCGCGGTCGAGCAGCGAGAGGCGGTTCGAGATGAACTGCACGTTCGTCGGGATGCCGTACGAGCCGTAAGCCTGAAGCAGGAGCGGGCGCGAGCCGTCGAGCTTCAACTCCTTCTTGTAGACGAGAGAGATCGGCACTCGTGTCCCGTCCGAGGCGGTCGCGTAGATGCGCTCAGACTTGTAGAGGGTCGGGTCGTAGCCGCCCAGCACCGGCTGCTGCTTGAGCAGCTCGCTCTTGCCCGCCCGCACGTCGTAGTCGTAGGTGGACGCGGGCGTGATGAAGGACTGGTAGCTGTAGCGCACCTTCTGCGTGTCGAACTCGCGGTTGGTGCTCATCGAGATGTTGTAGACGGGCTCGGGCACCGCGATGTCCGTGGCCTTGTTCGTCTTGAGGTCGAAGACGCGCAGGACGGGCGTCGCGTTGCCGCGCTCCGAGACGACGTAGAAGTCCTTGAAGAACTCGATGCCGCCCATCATCACGCCGGGGCGGTGCGGGATGACCTCCTTCCAGTTCTCGCGCTTGGGGTCTGCGGCCGGCGCCGAGACGAGCTTGTAGTTGCGCGCACCCTTCTCGTTCGTGCGGATGTAGAACTTGTCGCCGTGATGGTCAACGTAGTACTCGTGCCCTGCCTCGCGCGGGAGGATGAGGCGCCACGCGTCCGCGGGTTTGTCGGCGGGCAGGTAGCGCACCTCGCTCGTCGTGTGGCTCGCGGCGGTGAGGAAGAGGTAGCCGCGCGAGCGCGACCGCTCGACGCCGATGCCGAACATCTCGTCCTTCTCCTCGTAGATTAGCTCGTCCGCGCCGACCTTCCCGAGCGTGTGCCTGTAGAGCTGGTAAGCGTTCTTCGTCGTCGGGTGGTCTACGACGTAGAAGAGAGTCTTGTCGTCGGCCGCCCACGCCGTGCTCGACACGCGCTCGGCGATCTTCGTCGCCGCGCCCGTGCGGAGGTCTTTGACGTAGAGGATGTACTCGCGGTAGCCGGTCTCGTCGGTCGAGTAGGCGAGCAGGTTCGCGTCAGAGGTCACGTCGAAGTCGCCGACCGACATGAAGGTGTGCCCCTTCGCCATCTCGTTCAGGTCGAGGAGCACCTGCTCGGGCGCGGACATCTGCCCCTTGCGGCGCGCGTAAGTAGGGTACTGCTTACCCTGCTCGGTGCGCGTGTAGTAGAGGTAGCCGCCCAGAGGCCACGGCACGTTCGTGTCCGTCTCCTTAATGCGCGAGAGCATCTCCTTGTAGAGCCGCTCCTGCAACTCGGCCGTCCCCTTCGTCAAAGCGTCCGTGTAGGCGTTCTCGGCCTCCAGGTAGGCGATGACCTCCGGGTTCTTCTTGTCGCGCATCCAGAAGTAGTCGTCCGAGAGCTTGGTGCCGTGGACTTCGATGGTGCGCGGGACTTTCTTCGCCACCGGCGGCGCGGGCGGCTGGGCCGCGGCGCCGTTCGTCTGTGTCTGTGCCATAGTCATCATGCCGGCCGGGATAACGGCCGCCAGCAGCAACGCCGGCAGTGTGAGCCTTCTCATCTTGAGCCCTTTCATGGTTCGCGTGTCCGAGTGTTTTGACGGAGAGTGCGCCGCGGATTATAGATAAGGCAAAAGGCAGAAAGCAAAAAGGCAGAAGAAGCCGGGAACGCGCGCGGAACTTTTATTTAACTCCTCGCCGTCTCTTCACTTTTACCTTCCGCGGTTGTACGCTCTCGGCGAACGCAGGAGTGAAAGTTTAAGAACCCCCGGCCGCCCCGCGCGTTTAAAGTCTCCGAACAGCCTCACGGCTGTCAGTCCAGGCAAACTTTCCGGCCCGCTCCCGAAAGGGTTTCAAGAGATGCCGACATCCAACACGCCCAGAGTCCGGCCTGCGCGCGGCGCGCTCACGCTCGCGGCTGCGGCGCTCCTCTGCGCCCTCGCGCTCGCGCCCGCCGCCCTCGCGCAGACCGCGGCGGCGCCCGCCACCGTCAACGGGCGCGTCACCGACGGCGAGCGCGGCGCGCCCGGCGTCACCGTCATCCTCGTCTACAACGAGCCGGCGCGGCGCTTCCGCCTCGCGGCGCGTGCGAAGACCGACGCCGAGGGGCGCTTCCTCATCTCGAACGTCGCGCCCGGCCTCTACCAGATTCTGCCCATCGCGCCCGCCCACGTCGTCGCAGGGCTCGGGGTGAACTACCCGCCCGGCCGGCCGCTCAACATCTCCGCCGGCGAAGAGGTCAAGGACATCGACTTCAAGATCGAGCCCGGCGGCGTCATCACCGGACGCGTCACGGACGCCGACGGCAACCCCGTCGTCGCCGAGCCGGTCATGGCCGCGCCCGTCGAACAGAACATGGGGCCGCCGCGCTTCAACTTCGACCAGCGCGACATGTTGACCGACGACCGCGGCGTCTACCGCCTCTTCGGCCTGCCGCCCGGGCGCTACCGCGTCTCCGTCGGACGCGCCGACGACTCGGGCGCCGTCAGCTTCGGCCGGCGCAAGCTCTTCCGACGCACCTTCTACCCGGCCGCGACCGAGTCGGCGGAGGCGCGCATTGTCGAGGTCAAGGCGGGCGACGAGGCCACCGACGTGGACATCTCGGTCGGCCGCCCGCTCAAGACCTACAAGGTCGCGGGCCGTTTCGTCACGGCCGACACCAACCAGCCGGTCGCGGGCATCCCCGTCGGCTACAGCACGGTGGACGCGCGCGGGCGGCGCACGGGGGGCTACGGCGGCGTCACGACGACGAACTCGCTCGGCGAGTTCGTGACCGACGGGCTCGCCTCCGGACGCTACGCCGTCTACTCCACGAACTCGTTCCAGCCGCAGGCGGAGCCGTCGGAGTTCTACAGCGACGCCGTCTTCTTCGAGGTCGCGGACGGCGACGTGTCAGGGCTCCTCGTCAAGCTCAAGCGCGGCGCGACCGTCTCGGGCGTCGTCACCATCGAGGGTATGCCCGACCGCGCCGCGGCGGCGCAGATGTTCTCGTCCCTGCGCGTCTCGCCGTGGGTCGAGCCCTTCCAGCAGCAACAGTTCGGAACGACGACCCAGGCACGCCCCGTCAGCGTCAATCCTGACGGCACCTTCCGTGTGATGGGCCTGAGCCCTGGGAAGCTCCGGCTGAACACCATGAGTGAGGGGGCGAAAGGGCTGACGACGACGCGCGTCGAGCTGAACAACGCGAACGTCATCGGCGGCTTCAACATCGCTGAGGGGGCGCAGGTTACGGGCGTGCGTATCGTGATGACGTACGGGACGGCGACGCTTATCGGGCAGACGACCTTCCTCAACGGGAGCCCGGCGGCGGGCGCACGACTGATGGCCTTCGCGCGCCTCATCGTCCCGACGCCGGGCGCCACGGTCGCGCGCTCGGCCGAGGTGGACGGGCGCGGCTTCTTCCGCCTCGAAGGCATGCCGGCGGGCGAGTACGAGGTCATCGTCAACGCCTTCGCCCTCGCCTCCGGCGGCGGCGCGCGCACGCGCCGCAGCGAGCCTCTGCGCGTCGTCCTCGGCGACGGCGTCGAGGCGAAGATCGCGCCCATCATCGACTTTAAATAGAGCGGAGGAGAGAACGTTGAAAGCCCCTCGCACAACCCGCGTCAAGTCATTCGTCAGGACTTCCGCCGCGCCTCTTCTCTTCTTACTTCTCATGCTCGCGCCGCTCGGCCCACGCGCGCAGGAGCCGCCGAAGGCCCAGACAGCAAACGGGGCCGCGGCCGTCGCCACCCCCACGCCGAAGCCCACGCCCGCGGCGAGGACTGTGCTTGCGGGGCGCGTCGTCGGCGAGTCAGGCGAGCCGCTCTCCGACGTGCCCGTCTCGCTGTCGCGGCGCACCGCGGGGATAATCCGCATCGGCTCAGACAACACGGTCTCGGCCGACGAGGGCGGCAACTTCCGCTTCGAGGGCCTCGACCCCAACCTCTACGAAATCTATACATCAATGCCCGGCTTCATCACTGAGACCGACCCGCTGACGGGGCGCTCGCTGGGGCCATACCGCCCGGGCGACAACGTTACCATCCGGCTCGTCAGGGGCGGCATCGTCACCGGCACGGTCACAGACATGCAGGGGCAGCCGCTTGTCGCCCTCAACGTGCGCGCCGTGCGCGTGCGCGACCTCGACGGCAGTCCGCCGCCCAGCCCCTTCCCCTCCGTCGGCGAAGACCGCACGGACGACCGCGGCGCCTACCGCATCTACGGGCTGCGCCCGGGGCTCTACGTCGTCTACGCGGGCGGCTACAACAACACCCCCATGTCCTTCTTCGGCGGCGCCGGTGAGGTGGCGACCTTCTACCCTTCGGGGACGCGCGACACGGCGGCCGAAGTCCTCGTGCGCGGCGGTCAGGAGGTGGGCGGCCTCGACATACGTCTGCGCGACGACCCCGCCCGCCGCATCACCGGCACGGTCGATTCGCCGACGAGTTCCCTCGGCGATTTCGGCATCGGCGTCAACCTCATGTACGCCTCGACGGCCATGCCCGCCGGGACGGCCTCCATCAGCCCGATCAACCCGGGCGACCGCTCCTTCAACTTCGATGGCGTCGCCGACGGCGAGTACGACTTGCAGGCGACGGTCAACAGCCGCGACGGGGTGACGCTCGCCTCCGCGCCGCAGCGCGTCTCGGTGCACGGCGCCGACGTGACGGGACTGCGTCTGACGCTCTTGGCGCTCGCCTCCGCCTCGGGCACCGTGCGCTTCGAGCCGGCCGCCGAGGCGGGGCGCCCCGCGCCCGAAAGCTGTAAGGGCGTCCGCGCGACGCAGCTCCCGCAGGAGACGCTCATCACCGCCTCGGCCGCGGCGCCGACGCGTCCCAGACCCGGAGCCGTCTTCTCGCGCCTCGCCGTGCCGCAGAGCGCGACGCCCGACGACACGGGCGCCTTCACCGTCCGCTCGCTCGACGCGGGCCGCTACCGCCTCAACGTCCGCCTCTTCGACGAGGCGCTCTACGTACGCTCCATCCAGGCGCCCGCGCCCGCGGCCCCGCCGCGCACAGCGGGTGCGCCGCGCACGACAGCGGCGGTTGCGGCCGTCTCGCGTGACGTGTTCGACGTGAAGACGGGGCAGCAGTTCTCGGGCCTCAACATACGCGTTGCCGAAGGGGCCGCCTCCCTGTCCGGCAGTGTCGCCGCGGCCGAGCCCGCCCCCGGCGTGCCCCCGACGCCGCTCCCCTCCTTCTCGCAGCTCCGCGTCCACCTCGTCCCGCAGGAGCGCGAGCGCGCCGAAGATACCTTGCACTATCACGAGGCGCCCGTCTCCGGCGACGGCACCTTCGTCTTCAAGAACCTCGCGCCCGGCCGCTACCTCCTGCTCGCGCGCCCCTTCATCATCGAGGCCGGCGAAAGCGCCCCGCGCCCCGCCGCCTTCGACACAGACAAACGCGCGCTGCTGCGCCGCGAGGCCGAGTCGGCCGCGACGACCGTCGAACTAAAACCCTGCCAGCGCACGAACGACTTCGTTCTCCGCTTTCCGCCGAAGTAAGGACAGTTAACCGCAGAGACAGAGAGGCACAGCTAATTGAGTTTAGCTGTGCCTCTCTGTCTCTGTGGTTAATCCTTTTGAGAGCCGGCCTCAGACCTCGCGCACAACTAAACCGTCGCGGGCGACGCTCCACTTGAGGACTTCGGCGCCCTCGCGCGCGGCGAGCGCCGTCTCGACCGACTCGCGCGCGTCCGCTTCGCAGAGGAAGGCGATGCAGCCGCCGCCGCCCGCGCCGCAGACCTTCGCCGCGAGCGCGCCGCTTTGGAGCGCCGTCTCCACCAGCGACTCCATGTGCGGCGTCGTGATGTTGGGCGCGAGCCGCTTGCGGTTCGGGTAGGCCGCGCTCATCACCTCGGCCACGCGCGACCAGTCACCCGCCGTCAGCGCCGTCCTCACCTCGCGCGCCGCGTCGCGTATCTTCTCGAAGATGTCGAAGACCTCCGGGTCGCCGTCGATGTGCCGCTTGAACATCTCCCAGTTGTTGATGCCTGAGAGTCGAGGCTCGCCCGTGTAGCAGACGACGACGCGCCGCTCCAACTCCTCCGGCTCGACGCTGATGGTCTCGCGCCGGATGCCGTCGGGGTTGAAGTGGACGGAGTTGACGCCGCCGTAGAACGCGCCGTAGTAGTCCTGAAACCCGGCGGGCACGCGAATGACGGTGGACTCGATGTTGGCCGCGATGACGATGAACTTCGACGGCGGGTAGCGGTCGCCGACCAGACGGTTCAGGGCGCCGATGCACGCGATGGCGAGCGCGCTCGAACCGCCGAGGCCCGCGCCCGCGGGCGCCTTCGACTCGGAGATGAGATGAAAGCCGGTCTCGGGCTTGAAGAAGTGTACGAGCTTCGAGATGAGTTCGAGCCGCTCCTCGCGCACGAGGTCCTGGACGGCGGAGAGACTGGTCTCAAAGGTCACGCCGCGGTCGCGCGACTCCAGAATGATCTGGTCGTCCGCGCGCGCCTCGATGCGGCAGGTGGCGTGGAGCGAGACGGCGAAGTTGACGGTCGTCGCGCCCGGGTGGAAGAGGTAGAGCGGCCAGATGTCGATGGTGCCCCCGGCCAGGTCAACCCTCGTCGGGGCTGTTGCTTCGATGGTCATAATGTTCAAATGATGAATGCGGAATGCGGAACGATGAATGGGAGCGAGTTCTTAATTCATCATTCCGCATTCATCATTCATCACTTCTTTCAATCTCCCTCGGCCTTGCTCTTCTGCTTGGGCGCCTCCTTGTGGCGCGCGAGCGGGTGCGGGATCAGCTCCGTGATCTCGTCCTTGATCTCGTGGAGCTTCACCTCGGCGGCCTGCTCGAACTTCTGGATGGCCTCGGGGCTTGCCTCCTCGACCTTCTTCGAGAGCCAGTACTTCTCGGCGAAGTAGAAGCCGCCGATGCCGACAACAATGACGACGACGACGACGACGAGCAGCAGGTAACTCAGGTCGTGGATGTCGCCGATCAGGTTGTAGATGGCGCTGTGGAAGATGTAGCCCGCGCCCGAGAGCGTGAGCACCCACACGAAGCAGCTCAAACACGAGAGAATGAGGAAGCGCGGGTACTTCATCTTCGCCACGCCGTAGAAGGCGCACGAGCCCCAGCGCAGCCCGTAGGTGAACTTCGAGATGAAGATCGACAGCACCCCGAACTTGTCCGTCAGACGCTCCAGGCGCGGACGCGCCGCGCAGTAGAAGCGGTACTTCTTCACCTTCGAACGGCCCGCGCGCCCCAGCGCGTACGCCACGTTGTCGCTCGCCACGCCCGCCAGCGTCCCCACCGCCAGCACCAGCGGAAAACTGTACTCGCCGAACGCCTGCCCGTGCGCCAGCACCCCCGCCAACAACAAAGTGATGTCGCCCTCCGCCATCGTCAGAAAGAAGATGGCCCACAGCCCGAACGTCGAGAGCAACTGGTTGACGTAGTTTAAGTCCATCGGACGAGTACTGAGGACTGAGGACTGAGGACTGAGTGGTACGAAGCGTTCCGTCTTCCACTCAGTCCTCAGTCCTCATCACTTTCCCTCGGGGGTTTGACCACGAGCACGGGGCAGCGCGCGTGGCGGACGACCGACTCGGCGGTCGAGCCGAACAGGATGCGACCCAAGCCCGTGCGGCCGTGCGACGAGAGAACGATGAGGCCGGCGCCGTGCTCCTCGGCCGCGCGCACGATCTCGGCCGCCGGCTCGCCGCGCGCGATCACGTCCTCGACCTCCACGCCGTCGAACTCCGCGCTCTTCGAGAAGGCGGGCAGGTCGCGCGCCGCCGACTCCTCCAACTGCCCGCCCAGCTCCGCCGCCGGCAGAGGCTCCGCCAGCGGAGTCCAGCCGACGGGCTGCACCACCGGCTCGACGACGTGCAGGCAGATGACGCGCGCGCCCAGCAGCCGCGCGAACTCCGCCGCCACCGGCACGGCGTGCCGCGCGCAATCGCTGAAGTCCGTCGGCAGCAGGATAGAGCGAACGTCCATAAGAAATGATGAATGCGAAATGGTGAATGATGAATTATTAGAGCCGCATGGCAGAGGGGATAAATTGTTAATCGACGCGCGGTCTGATTTTAATTCATCATTCCGCATTCATCATTCATCATTTCCGTCGTGCATTCTACACGCAGAGTGAGTTGTTTGACAGCCCCCCGCCCCTTTGTTACCATCACGGCCGTTCACACGAGGCTCCCCGGACAGTTTTTAAGCTCTTGACCCAGAAGGCTTTGAGATGAGCGCGCCGTCGCCAAACGAACAGCTCTATGCGGGCGTGGAACTCTGCGCGTCGTCGGCGCGCGCCGCACTCGTCAACTCGGTCGGCGAGGTGCTCGCGCGGCGCGAGTCCGCGCTGTCGGCCGTAGACCTCGCCCCACAGATCGCCCGCCTCGTCTCGGAGCTGCGCGACTCGGCGCCCGGGGGCGTCGCCGCCCTCGGCCTCGGCGTCCCCGGCCTCGTCAACCCGCAGACCGGCCGCGTCGTCATCTCCTCGGACATCCCCTCGGTCGTGCGCGAAGACCTGCGGGCGTCGCTCGCACAGGCCACCGGCCTCCCCATCGCGCTCGACAACGACGCCAACGCGGGCGCGCTCGGCGAGTACGTCGCCGGGGCCGGCCGCGGCAGCCGCAACATGTTCTACGTCACCATCGGCACCGGCATCGGCGGCGCGCTCATCCTCGACGGCCGCCTGTGGCGCGGCGCCTCCGGCTTCGCCGGTGAGTTCGGGCACATCACCATCGACCCTGAGGGCGTCGAGTGCGCCTGCGGCAACGTCGGCTGTCTTGAGACGGTGGCCTCCGCCCCCAACATCGTCCGGCGCACGCACGACCGCCTGATGAGGGACTCGACCTCCTCGCTCTCGCGCCTCGGGCTCAATAAGAATTTCACGGCCGCCGATATCGCACACGAGGCCAAGAACGGCGACGACTTCGCCGCGATGATGATGGCCCGGACGGGTCGCTACATCGGCACGGCCATCGCGTCGGTCATCAACCTGCTCAACACCGAGCGCATCGTCCTCGGCGGCGGCGTCATGGATGCCGGCGAGCTGATCCTCGACCCCATCGTCCAGGAGGCGGGCCGCCGCTCCTTCCAACCCAACTTCGAATCCACACAGATCGTTGCAGCCACCCTCGGCCCCGACGCCGTCCCCATCGGCGCCGCCCTCCTCGCCCGCGACGCCGCGCAGCCCGGCGGCTGACCTCTCGACATAGAGTTCGCCCCCGGCCCCTTTTAGAATTTGAGGGAGGCGAGAGACCTTATGCCCTTCATCACCGCGACGCGAGAGGACGGGGCGACGCTGCTCGTCAACGTGGACAGGATTCAGTATGTGGCCTACCAGGACGCGGCGGGGCAGGAGGTCTTGAGCGTCGTCTTCGACAGCAATCCGCCGGCGCAAGGGCGCCCGGGCACGAACGAGATCGTCGTCCACGGCCAGGAGGCGCGCCGCGTGTGGGAGGCGCTCAGCCAGATGCTCGGGCTCTGAGCGGGCTTGTCTTTGCGCGGGGCGGTTTGCGATGATACGCGTGTGGAGAAGTTGTTCGAGAGCGGGGCGGGGGGTGGCGCGGGCCTGAGCCGGCAGCGTTGGGCGCGGCTGGCCTTCATCCTGCTCGTGTGGGTGCTGGTCGGGCTCTTCTTCGCCAGCCAGCTCTACTTCTACTTCCTCGGCACGCCGAAGCAGATGTCGCTGCCGAGCGTGCTCGCGTGGCAGATGAGCGCGGTGCTTATCTTCGCGCTCTCGACCCCGCTCGTGCTCCTGCTCGCGCGGCGCTACCGCGTCGAGCGCCAGACGTGGCGGCGCGCCGTTCCCGTTCACCTGCTCGCGGGCATCCTCATCTGCGCGGCGTGGGCGGCCTTTCACATCGTCCTCGACAATTACTTCAGCGGTACCCTCGCCAAGTTCCAGTGGGGCAACCTCCCCCGCTTCATCTTCGTCAACATCGACCGCGAGCTGCTGGTCTACTGGATCATTGTCGTCATCAGCCACGCCGCCGACTACTACCAGCGCTACCGCGAGGGCGAGCTGCGCGCCTCGCAGGCGCAGTTGCAGGCGCTGAAGATGCAGCTCCACCCGCACTTCCTCTTCAACGCCCTGCACTCCATCTCGGCGCTCGTCCATTCCGACCCGGACGCGGCCGACAAGATGATCGCGAAACTGGGCGACTTCCTGCGCCTGACGCTCGACACGTCGGCCGCACAGGAGGTGCCGCTCCGGCAGGAGCTTGAGTTCCTCAACTGCTATCTCGACATCGAGCGCACGCGCTTCCGCGACCGTCTGACGACGCAGATCGAGGCCGACCCGCAACTGCTCGACTGCGTCGTGCCCAACCTTATCCTCCAGCCGCTCGTCGAGAACGCCATCCGCCACGGCGTCTCGCAGCGCGCGGCGCACGGCCATGTTGAAGTGCGCGCCTCGCGCGTGGGTGACGCGCTCCGCCTCGAAGTCCGCGACAACGGACGCGGACTGCCCGAGGGCGCCGAGGCGTGCCGCGCCAAGCAGGGCGGGGGCGGCGTCGGCCTCGCCAACACGCGCGCGCGCCTGCAACAGCTCTACGGCGGCTCCTACCGCTTCGAGCTTGAGAACGCACCTGCGGGCGGCGTCGTCGTCACGCTCGAACTCCCGCTGCACGGCTCCCCGCACGAGACGGAGCCCCCCGCCGAACTCGCCCCCTCCCCCGACGCCGCCACCGGCAAAGCCCGCGCCCGCGAAACCCGCGGCCCCATCTCCTCCCGCGCCTGAACGAGAGCCGTCAACCGTGAACCGTGAACCGCGACGAGAAGGCTTCCGCCGACCTCGCGCGTGCGGTTTCGTCCCCGTTTTGCTATAAAGATTGTCTACGTCGAACCGTAAACCGCGACAAGAAATAACCCGCTCTTACTTGTCACGGTTTACGGTTCACGGTTTACGGCATTTTATGAATCCCGAACGCATCAGAAACTTCTCTATCATCGCGCACATCGACCACGGCAAGTCCACGCTGGCCGACCGCCTGCTCGAACTCACCGGCGCGCTCTCCGAGCGCGAGATGGAGGCGCAGGTCTTGGACAACATGGACCTGGAGCGCGAGCGCGGCATCACCATCAAGGCGCACGCCGTCCGTCTCGACTACCGCTCGAAGGACGGGCAGGCGTACGTCCTCAACCTCATCGACACGCCCGGCCACGTCGATTTCTCCTACGAGGTCTCGCGGAGTCTGTCGGCCTGCGAGGGCGCGCTGCTCGTCGTGGACGCCTCGCAGGGCGTCGAGGCGCAGACGCTCGCCAACACCTACCTCGCCATCGGCGAGAACTTAGAGATTATCCCCGTCATCAACAAGATCGACCTCCCCGGCGCCGAGCCCGAGAAGGTGATGGAGCAGATCGAGCACGTCATCGGGCTCGACACCGGCAACGCCGTCCTCGCCTCGGCCAAGACCGGCGTCGGCGTCCCGGAAATCCTCGAAGCCATCGTCCGCGACATCCCACACCCGAAGGGCTCCGCGGACGCGCCGCTCAAGGCGCTCATCTTCGACTCCTGGTACGACTCCTACCGCGGCGTCATCGTCCTCTTCCGCGTCATCGACGGGACGATCAAGCCCGGGATGAAGATTCGCTTCTTCAACACGGGGCGCGACTATCAGGTCGAGACCATCGGCGTGAACCGGCCGCGCCCGACGCTCATCGACAGCCTCTCGGTCGGCGAGGTCGGCTTCATGACGGCCTCGATCAAGACGGTCGCCGACGTGCAGATCGGCGACACCATCACCGAGGCCGCGCGCCCGACGAAAGAGCCCTTCCCCGGTTTTCAGGAGATCAAGCCGATGGTCTTCGCCGGGCTCTACCCCGTCGAGGCCAACCAGTACGAAGAGTTACGAGACGCGCTCGACAAGCTGCGCCTCAACGACGCCTCCTTCTTCTACGAGCCCGAGTCGTCGGTCGCGCTCGGCTTCGGCTTCCGCTGCGGCTTCCTCGGCCTCCTGCACATGGAGATCGTGCAGGAGAGACTTGAGCGCGAGTTCGACTTAGACCTCATCACGACCGCGCCCGGCGTGCGCTACCGCGTGACGACGACCGACGGCGAGACGGTCGAGGTGGACTCGCCCGCGAAGATGCCCGACGCCGTCCGCATCGCCAAGATTGAAGAGCCGATTATCGAGGCGACCATCCTCTCGTCCGACGAGTTCCTCGGCGGCATCCTGCCGCTCCTCGAAGAGAAGCGCGGCGTGCAGAAGAAGTTCGAGTACATCGCCGAGAAGCGCGTGATGCTCGTCTACTCGCTGCCCCTCAACGAGATCGTGCTCGACTTCTACGACCGGCTCAAGTCGGTCTCGCGCGGCTACGCTTCGCTCGACTATCATCTCGCGGGCTACATCGAGAGCGACCTCGTCAAGCTCGACCTCATGGTCGCGGGCGAGCCCGTGGACGCGCTCTCCATCATCGTCCACCGCCAGAACTCGCAGGCGCGGGGCCGCCTCCTCGCCGAGAAGATGCGCCAGCTCATCCCGCGCCAGCTCTTCGAGGTGCCCATCCAGGCCGCCATCGGCAACAAGATCATCGCCCGCGAGACCGTCAAGTCTCTCGGCAAGAACGTCATCGCCAAGTGCTACGGCGGCGACATCACCCGCAAGCGCAAGCTCCTCGAAAAGCAGAAAGAGGGCAAGAAGCGCATGAAGCGCGTCGGCAAAGTCGAGATACCCCAGGAAGCCTTCCTCGCTGTGCTCAAGGTCAACGAGTAGCGACCGGGCGGGGCGGCCCGCCGCCTCTCACACATCACATACGGGAGCGTTTGAGATGAGATTTCCCCTGCTTATCGTCGCTCTGCTATGGGCCTGCCCTGTAGCCTTCGCGCAGCACCAGCACGCGGGAGCAGCGCCCGCTTCGGACGTGCGTCTGTTGGAGGGGTTGGGCGAGTTTCATCTGCCGGTGCGGACTTCGGTGCCGGAGGCGCAGAAGTTCTTCGACCAGGGGATGATTCTGGTCTACGGGTTCAACCACGACGAGGCGGCGCGCGCGTTCCGCCGGGCGGCGGAGTTGGACCCGCGGATGGCGATGGCGCACTGGGGACTCGCTCTCGCGCTCGGGCCGAACTACAACGAGACCTCCATCTCGCCCGAGCGCATGAAGGCCGCGCACGAGGCCGTCGGGCGCGGGCTTGCGCTCGCCGCCGAAGGCCCCGCGCACGAGCGCGCGTACCTCGAAGCACTCTCAAAAAGGTTCTCGCCCGAAGCGGACGCGGATCAGAAGAAGTTGTGGGCGGCGTACAGGGACGCGATGGCCGAACTCGTCCGCCGCTACCCGGACGACGCGGAGGCGGCGACGCTCTGGGCCGACGCCGCGATGATCATCAACGCGTGGCGGCTCTTCGACGGCGCGGGCAAACCTGCGGCCGGCACGGACGAAATCATCAGCACGCTCGAAGCGGTGATGCGCCGCGCGCCCGAGCACATCGGGGCGCACCACCTCTACATACACGCCGTCGAGGCTTCGCACACGCCCGAGCGCGGACTGTTGAGCGCCGACCGCTTGGCCGCGCTCTCGCCCGCGGCCGGACATCTCGTCCACATGCCCGCGCACATCTACATGCGCACGGGTGACTACGAGCGCGCCGCCGCCAGCAACGAGTGGGCGGCGAAGGCCGACCAGGCGTACATCGACCGCGGCGGCCAGCGCGGCATCTACACGGCCGCCTACTACAGCCACAACCTGCACTTCCTCGCCGCCGCTTACAGCATGCAGGGCGACTACGCCGACGCGATTGCCGCCGCGCGCCGGCTCGAAGCGAACGTCTCGCCCTACCTCAAGGAGATGCCCTTCTTCGAGAGCTTCATGCCGACCGGCTATCTCATCTCCGTCCGCTTCGGCCGCTGGGACGACGTGCTGAAGACGCCCGAGCCCGACGCTTCGGCGCCCATCTCGAACGCCTTCTGGCACTGGGCGCGCGGCATGGCGCTCGTCGGCACGGGGAAGAGCGCGGAGGCCGAGGCCGCGCTCAAGACTTTCAAGGAGAAGGCCGGAGCTATCCCGGCCGGCATCGGCTACGGGCAGAACACGACGGGCGATGTCTTCAAGATCGCCGGGCACTTTCTCAACGCGCGTCTGGCCGCCGCGCGCGGCGACCGCAAGACGGCCGTCAATCTTCTACGTCAGGCCGTCGCCGCCGAGGACGCGCTCGCGTACGACGAGCCGCCCGGCTGGTACCATCCGCTCTCGCGCGAGTCTCTGGGCGGCGCGCTCCTGCTCGACCAGCAGTACGCGGAGGCCGAGGCGGTCTTCCGCGAAGACCTCCGCCGCAACCGGCGCAACGGCCGCTCGCTCTTCGGTCTCGCCGAGAGCCTCAAGGCGCAGGGCAAGACGCGCGAGGCCGAACTGGTCGGCCGCGAGTTCGAGCGCGCCTGGAAGCGGGCCGACACGCGCCTGACCGTCGCCGACCTTTAACAGAACCGCGAGCAGTAGCGAGCGGGCGCGGGTTACGCCATGCGACCGCATCGCACAACGCCGACCCGCTCGCTACCGCTCTGGAGAGCGTTGAACGGCGCGATACCTGCCGAACAGAAGAAACCCTGCTACAATCCCCCTTCGATAAATTCGTGAGCGCCGCCGGCCGGGACTTCGAGCCCACATCCGGCGGCGCTCGCCGCAGTCCGCCGCAGTCCGTCGCATACGTCAACGTCACATGCACGTCACACGAGTCGAGCTGGAGCAGATCAAGTCTTACGAGCGCGGCGCCTTCGCGTTCGAGCGCGGGACGACCGCCATCGTCGGCCCCAACGGCGCGGGGAAGACCACCATCCTCGAAGCCATCGCCTGGGCGCTTTTCGACGTGCTCGACTACAGCAAGGACGACTTCCTCCGCCGCGGCGCCAAGAAGGGCTCGGTGCGCGTCACCTTCCAGAGCGACCTCGACGAACGCCGCTACACCGTCTACCGCGACACGGGCTCCGGCTACTACGTCTACGACCCCGAGCTGAAGGTCAAGCTCCAGCAAGGCAAGGCCGACGTGCGCAAGTGGCTTGACCAGCATCTCGGCGTCGAGCCGGGGGCCGACCTGCGTGCGCTCTTCCGCTCGGCCATCGGCGTCCCGCAAGGGCTCTTCACCACAGACTTCCTCCGCTCCGCCACCGAGCGCAAATCCGCCTTCGACCGCCTGCTCAAAGTCGAAGAGTACCGCGAATCCTCCGACCGTCTGCGCGACACAACCAACCTCATCAACGAGCGCATAGGCGACGCGCGCGTCCGCATCGGCGCGGCCGAGGCGCAGCTCGCGCGCTACGAGGTCGCAGTCGAAGAGCAGAAGGGCGCGCGTGTCCGGGTCGAAGAGTTGACCGCAACACTCTCGTCCTTACAACGTGAGACGGAGGAGCGCGAGCGCGCCGTGGGCGTTCTGGACGAGGCCGAGCGGCGTGTCGCAGAGTCGCGCGCCGTGGCCGACCGGCTCGAAGTCGAGAAGGATTCGGCCGCGCGTCGTCTGAAGGATTTGCAGGGTGGGCTCGCCGACGCGCGCCGCGCCGACGCGCGCCAGCGCGCGACCGCCGAAGACTCGCGCGCGCACCTTGAAGCGCTCGAACGCCTGCGCGGGCTCGAATCAGAGCGCGCCGAGCGCGACCGCCTGCGCGCCGAAGCCGCGGACGCCGCGCGCATGACCGCCTCGGCCGAGTCGGACGTGCGCCGCCTCGACGACGCGCTCCGCCGCGCGCGCGAATCCGCGGCCGCGCTCGCCGAGATAGAGAAGGACGTGTCGGCGCAGGGCGAGCTTGAGCGCGAGCGTGAACGGCTCCGCGACCTGCTCGCGCAGGCGCGCGCCGCCGCCGAACGGCTCGCGCATCTCGACCGCGAGTTGGCAGCGCTGCGCAAATCCCATGTGGAACTTTCAAAGCGCGTGCGTGCGGCCGAAGGCTTCGCAGGGGCGCAGGAGCGCGCGGACAAGCTTGAGAGCGAGCGCCTCGGCATTGAAACTCGTCTGAGCAGACTCGAACAGGACCTCACGTCACACAAGCACCTGACGGCGCAGCGGCGCGAGGCGGCGCGTGAGGCCGAGCGCCTGCGCCGCAGCGTCACCGCGCTCGAACGCGAGGCGCGCGAGTTCGAGCAGTCGGCCGCCGCCGCCGCGCGACTCGGCGAGTTGGAAGAGCGCGACCTTAAGTTGAGAGACAGGCTCGCCGACCTGCGCGTTGCCATCAAGCGCGACGAGAAGATGAGCGAGCGCATCGGCGGTGGCCGTCACTGCCCCATCCTCGACCAGCCGTGTAAGAACCTCGCCGAAGAGGGGCGCACCTTCGACGAATACCTCGGCGAACAGCTCACGAGTAATCGCGCGCTCTTCTCCAAAGTCGAGCGCGAGGCCGACGCGCTCGCGCTCGAAGTCCGCGCGGCGCGCGACGCGGAGAGGGCGGCGGCACGTACCGAGACGACGCGCGTCAGACTCGCGCATGAGCGCGAGTTGCTGGCAGAGCGCGAGTCGTCGCTCGCGACGCTGGACGCCGAGCTGGGGAAACTCTCGGGCGCGAGCGAGAAGCTGCGCGACGAGTTGCAGGCCGAGATGTCGGGCATCGACATGGTCTGGCGCACGGCGCGCGAGGAGGCGATGAAGTACGCGGAGCTTGAGTCCTCGCGGACACGGCTCGCGGAGATAGAAGAAGAGGGCAAGGGTAAGCGCGACGAGCGCGAGCAGGTCGCCGCGGCCGCGAGCGCCGAGGCCGCCCTTGCGGAAGATGCCGCCGGAGTCGAGCGTCGTCTGCGCGAACTCGGCGACCCGCGCGCGCGCGCCGCCGCGCTTGGGCTCGAAGCGGGACGCGAGCAGGAGCTTCTGCGCGAGTCGCAGGGCGCGCGTGATGCGCTCGAAACTTTACAGAAGCAGGCGAGCGCGCTCGACAAGCGGCTGAAGAAGTTCGAACAGCTCGACGCGGCGTGGGCCGAAGCCTCGGCCCGTCGCGACCAGACGGCGCAGGCGCACCGCGAGCACCTCGAATCCGCCTCGCTCGCCTCGACATTGCCCGAGCGCGAGCGCGAGGCGGCCGAGGCCGAAGCGCGTGCCGCGCAGGCGACGAAAGACGCCGAGGCCGCGCGCGAGGAGCACACGAAGGCCCTCGGCTCATACGACCGCGCGCGACACGCGTCGGAGCAGGGGCTTCTGTCACTCGCGCGCTCGAACATGGCGAAGACGGAGGCCCAACTCGAAGCCGCACGCGAGCGCGAGGAGTCGCTCACGGCCGAGGTCGCGCGTTTGGATGAGGTGCGCGATTCGATGCGCGAGGAGTTGTCGGCGCTCGAACGTCTGCGCGGTCTTCACGAGGCGACCGACTTCATCCGCGACACGCTGCGCAAGGCCGGCCCGCTCGTCACAGAGAGCTATCTCTATAACATCTCCATCGACGCCAACCAGCTCTACCGCGAGATCACGGGCGAGGGCGGGCGCGCGCTCCGTTGGACGAAGGACTACGACATCGTGCTCGAAGAGGAGGGGCACGACCGCCCCTTCGTCAGCCTCTCCGGCGGCGAGCAGATGGTGGCGGCCCTCTCCGTTCGCCTCGCGCTCCTCAAACAGCTCTCCGACATCCGCGTCGCCTTCTTCGACGAACCCACGGTCAACATGGACGCCGAGCGGCGCGAGCGCCTCGCGCAGCAGATCGGACAGGTCAGGGACTTCGACCAGCTCTTCGTCATCTCCCACGACGACACCTTCGAGCAGAGCGTGGATCACGTCGTCCCCGTCGCGCGCGAAGAGGTGGGAGAAGCAGCGTGAAGGAAGTCCTCATCTACTGCGACGGGTCGAGCCTCGGCAACGGGCGCGACGACCCGCGCGCGGCGGCCGTGGCGCTGCTGGGGTTTCGCGGCGTGTGGCGCGCGTTCGGCGAGTATCTGGGCGAGGCGACAAACCAGCAGGCAGAGGTCGCGGCGGCCGCGCTCGGGTTGGAGCAGTTGCGCGAGCCGTGCCGCGTGACCGTCATGTCCGATTCGCGCTACGTCGTCGAGACGATGTCGGGGCGCTTCCGCCGCAAGTCGAACCACGACTGGTGGGCGCGGCTCGACAAAGCTTCGGCGCAGCACCAGATCAAATGGCAGTGGCTCAAAGGCCACGCCGGCCACGTCGCGCAGGAGGCGGTGGACAAGGCCGCACGCCGCATCGCCGCCGCCGGCCACGCCGACGAAACCGCCCTCAGCGACGCCGCCACCACGGCCGCCGAGGGTATGAAGGACTGAGCGGAAGTTTCGCCGCCCGCCCGTTAGCCAAGCAGGGACGTACAGGCTAAAATCTCCTTTCCCCGGCCGCACGAACCGTTTTCCCGATGAGTGTGAGAATTCAAACGACGGCGCGCGCGCGCGCGTGGCTTCTGTGCCTCGCGTGCGCGGCCGTGTGCGCGGCGGGAGCGGGGGCGGGCGCGCAGGCCGAGCGGGCTTGGGCTTGGCAGAACCCTCTGCCGCAGGGGAACGCGATTCACGCCGTGCGTTTCGCAGCCGACAAGCAGTCGGGGTGGGCCGTCGGCGCCGACGGCGTCATCCTGCACACGTCGGATGGTGGCTTCCGCTGGGAGGAGCAGCAGACGCCCGCGCCGGTGCCGCTCTACGGGCTCTACGTGCGCGACGCGAAACACGCGGTGGCGGTCGGCGCGCGCGGCGTGGTGCTGACGACGGATGACGGCGGTGGTCGCTGGGCGCTGCGGCCCTCGGGCGGGAAGCCCGCGAAGAACGCGACGCCCGTGCGCGAGGGGGCCAACCACCTCTTCGGTGTGGCCTTCGCGCCCGACGCCACGCACGGCTGGGCCGTGGGGAGCTACGGCGAAATTTTGAAGACGGCCGACGGCGGGCGCACGTGGGCCGTGCAGGCGCCGGGCGTGCGCGCGCATCTCTACTCGGTCGCCTTCGCAGACCCCTCGAACGGTGTCGCGGCCGGCGCCGACGGCGTGCTCGTCGTCACGCACGACGGCGGGCAGACGTGGCTCGAACGCACGCAGAAGTCGGGACTGCCCTTCACCTCGGTCGCCTTCGCGGGCGGCAAGGACGCGGCCGTCGCCGTGGGAATGGGCGGCACCATCTATCGCACGGCCGACGGCGGCGACACATGGAGCGCGGTCGAGAACATTCTGCGCACAGACCTGCTCTCGGTCTTCTTCACGGACGCGCGCCACGGCTGGGTGACGGGCGACGAGGGGCAAGTTCTCTCGACGGGCGACGGGGGCGCGACGTGGTTCCCCGTCAGCGTCAAGACGCGCCCGCGTTTGACCTCCGTCCACTTCGCCGACGAGACGACGGGTTGGGCCGCGGGGCGCGACGGGCTCATCCTGCGCACGGACGACGGCGGCATTGACTGGCGGCGCCTGACCGAAGGCGGGCGCGAAGACCTCGCGGACATCTACTTCTTAGACTCTGAGCGCGGGTGGGCGGTCGGCTCGCGCGGCCGAGTCCTCTACACCTCGACGGGCGGCAGGCGTTGGGCGCCGCGCCTGACAGGGACGGCGTCGCGCCTGTTCGGCGTCTGCTTCGCCGACGAGCTGCGCGGCGTGGTCGTCGGCGAGAAGGCGACGCTGCTGCGCACGGGTGACGCCGGCATCACGTGGGAGAAGGTTCTGCTCGACGTGGACGAAGACCTCTTCGGCGTCAGCCTCTTCGACGCGAACCGCGGGCTCGCCGTTGGCGCGCAGGGCCGGATTCTGCGTACCGAAGACGGCGGGGAGAGTTGGCACGCGCGTCCGTCTTCGACACGTCGTTGGCTGGAGGCGGTCGCGTACGCGGACGAGAAGGTGGCGGTCGCGGTCGGGTCGCAGGGGACGCTCGTGCGGAGCGAGGACGGCGGCGACACCTGGGCGCAGATTAATTTGAACGCGCGCGAGTGGCTTTACGGCGTGGCGTTCGCCGACGCTTTGCGCGGCTACGCCGTCGGCGAGCGCGGCCTCATCCTGCGCACGGACAACGGCGGGAAGAGTTGGAAGGATCAGGAGACGGGGGTCAAGCTCAACCTCTACTCGGTGGCGGCGGCCTCGCGTCTGGACGTGCTGGTGGTGGGCGATCAGGGGCGCGTGTTACAGACGCGCGACGGCGGCGAGACATGGCTGGGCTTGCCGACCGTGACGAGCGCGGCGCTCTTCGGCGCGGCCTACCACGGCGGCACCGCGGCGTGGGTGGCGGGACGCGGCGGCACAATACTCAAGCGCACCGACTCGGTCGCGACGGTCAAAATCCCGCTCCCCAAAATCCCACCGTCCATGCGCGGCGCGCCGCCCAAGCTCAAGCCCGGCGAAGAGGCCGACACGCTCGCCCCCGTCATCGAAGACGACATCCCGCGCGCGACGCCGCCCAAGCTCAAGCCCTGAAGAGCGTGAACCGTCAAACGTAAACCGTGACGAGAAGAAGACACGCTCTTCCTCTCGTCACGGTTTACGTTTGACGGTTCACGCTCCGCGTCAGTATCTGACGGGATGCGATTTCGCGTAGCTGTAGGCGAGATAGGCCGCGATGATGTGGCAGACCCAGCCGAGCAGGCCGCCGGTGCCAATCCAGAAGCCGGGGGTGAAGAGCAGCCAGAGGATGCCCCAGAGAATCTGTCCGTTGTAGAGCTGGCCGACGCCGGGAATGATTAAGCTGAGAAAACCGGCAAGGACGGGATCGCGCATCGTTACTTTACCTCCGCGCTCCTATACGCCCGCTTCGGAGGCTTTGTTCGACCAAAGAGGCTCGGGCTTTACTGCGGGGGCGGAGGCGGAGGCGCGTTGTCCGTGCGTCGCACCTCGACGATCTCGGCGCGGAAGGTCTTGAGCATCTGCTGGACGAAGGGGTTGCCTTCGGCGCGCTCGCGTAAGGCGAGTTGCTCGCGCCGAGCCTCGTCGTCGGCCGTGAGCGGCTCGTCGTCCTCGGCCTCGCCCGGCGCCCGGAGCTTGATGTTGATGCCGACTTGGCGGTCGAGGACTTCGCAGCAGACTTCGCGCAGGAGCTTCTGGTTCTCTGACTTCATCAGCGTGTCGCGCAGGTGCTTGCCCTCGGGCGTGAACTCGACGCGCACCTCGTCGCCCTCGACCCACACGCGCCGCGCGCTGTCGAGCGCCACGGCGAGCAGCGGCCTGCCGCGACTTTCGAGCCCGCGCTTGAAGCGCGACACGTCGTCGCTCGCGCCAAAGCCCATCTCAACTTTATCGACGCCGTTCGTGCCCGAGTCCGGCGCCGGAGCCTGTGCGGGGACGAGCGAGACGGGGGCGCCGACCACATCCTCGCCCGCGCGCGCTCCTTCGACGAACGGGCGCGGCGCCTCGAAGAGCCCTTCGGCGGGCGCGTTGTCCGAGAGCGCGAACGGGGCTTCGGCCGCGCGCGCAGCCGCGCCCTCCGCGAACGAGGCGGCGCCGCCGGACTGCGCGGGCGGAGGCACAAGCTTCAGATTCGGGTTCGACGGTACCTGTGCGCGCCCGTTCGCCTGTGGCGCGATGGGAGCGGCGGGAGGAGAAGGAGGAGGCTCCGCTTCGACGCTCTTCGCTATCAGTCTTTCGGGTTCGGCGGCGACGGCCACGTCCGCGCCGGAGAAGGAGGCCGCGCCGCCGCCTCCGGCCGCGCCTCGACGCGGCGGCGTGGAAGATGAAGGGGGCGTCGAAGGTGTCGGCGGCGGGTTCGTGCCACCCGCAGGCGCGCCCCCCGTGCGCAGAGCCTCTTCGAGTGCATTAAGGCGTTCGACGATGCGGCCGAGCGGCGCGAGGCGTCGCATCTCGACGAGCTTCACCAACCCCACTTCCAACTGGAAGCGCGGGTGCGCGCCCGAACTCAGATGCGCCTCCGTGTCGGTCAGACTGTGGAAGAAGCGTACGAGGTCGGACTCAGAGAAGTCGCGCACCTCTTCGCGCAAAGCCTTCCGCTCCGACTCGGTCGCGTCGGCGAGCGCCGAGTCGCCTGCGACCTTGAAGACGAGCAGGTCGCGCAGGTGCGCGAGCAGGTCGCGGCAGAAGTTGCGCAGCTCGTGTCCGCGCGCCGAAAGCTCTTCGACGACGGCGAGCGCGTCCGCGGGCTTCTCCTCGGCCACCGCACGCATCACGCGCGCGAGCATCTCGGAGCCCGCGAGCCCGAGCGCCGCCTCCACGTCCGAGGCTTCAATCTTTCCCTCGCTGAAACTGATGACCTGATCGAAGGCCGACTGCGCGTCGCGCATCGAGCCCTCGCCGGCGCGCGCCACCTCGCGCACCGCGTCGTCCGTCACGTTGATCTGCTCGGCGTCGGCGATGAGCCGCAAACGCTCACTGATCTTCGCGGCCGAGATGGTACGAAACTCGAACTGCTGGCTGCGCGAGAGGATGGTCTCCGGCACCTTGTGCGCGTGCGTCGTCGCCATGATGAAGAGCACGCGCGGCGGCGGCTCCTCCAACGTCTTCAGCAGCGCGTTGAAGGCCGGCGTCGAGAGCATGTGAACTTCGTCGATGATGAAGACCTTGTAGCGGTCGCGCGCGGCGTGTGTGCCGATGGTGTTGATGATGACATCGCGCACGTTGTCAATGCCCGTGTTCGAGGCGGCGTCGATCTCAAGCACATCAATCGAGCGCGACTCGGCTATCTCACGGCAGGAGGGGCAGGCATCGGGGTCGGTCGTGCGGCAGGGCGTCGCTGTGGGCTTAGGTGACTTGTGGCAGTTGACGGCCTTCGCCAGCAGGCGCGCCGTCGTCGTCTTCCCCACCCCGCGCGCGCCCGAGAAGAGGTATGCGTGATGCAAACGCTCGTGCTCGACGGCGTTCTTGAGCGTCCGCGTGATGTGCTCCTGCCCCGTGACCTCCTCGAAGGTCTGCGGGCGCCACTTGCGTGCGATGACTTGATAGGTCACTGTTTTGTATCTGAAGAGACCTTGACGGTGTCAGGCAAGTCTGGATTCTTGGCAGGCCCGGCCTGCCCGGCCTGTTTGACGAATCCTGCGATCTCGGCCGCGAGATTCTTAGCCGGCATATGTGCCGCGTAGAACAAGTCATGCCTCCTGAGCGGTGCTGGCAAAATTGCTAAATCGGTGGGTCTCACCACCACGGAAATGACGCGCGCCTCCCTTGTTGCTGCGGCCCCCAGGGCTACGCCCAACTCGAAGGAAGTCCACTGGCTCGACAGGTAGTCGGGTGAAATTACCAGCAGGAAAAATCGGCTCTGCTCTAAAGCGCCCTCTATATCGCGCATGAAACGGTCGCCGGCGCGAATCTCCTCCCTGTCGTACCAAGCCTTTACGCCGCGCTCTTCCAGAGCGTCAACCAGCGACCGCACAAAGGGTGCGTCTTTCTTGCTGTAAGACACGAACACGTCGTATTCAGCCATTGTCTTGCCTCGCCTTCTCGACGCGGACGGCCAGTTGGTCGAAGTATTCATCGAGCTTGTTGATTTCCACGAGGGTGATGCGCTTTAGGAGCGCGGGCGTCCCCTCGTCGGTCATCAACTCTTTGACGCCGAGCCCATATAATACTCCAACTATGCGCTGGCCCTGCCCCCAGACGGCCCCTATCTCAAGCCAAATGTATGGACGCTTTATCGCCCAGGGGGTGAGCAGGACGAGCAACTCTCGTGAGGCGCGCACGGCGGCGAGGATTTTATCCTCGAAGTCGTCGCCGTATTCCATATCGGCCTCGTCAAGAAAACAGATCGCGCCCCGCTCTTCCACCGCGCGCGCGAGCTGACGCGCCACCCAGGTGTCCACTGATGAGTGTGAAATGAACACCTGAAAAACCGGGTCAGGGTTGCTCACGAGGAGCCTCCTAATCTCCGGCAGTGGCGGCTGCCGTCTTCTCTAAAAGCTCGATGCGGTTGCCGAAGGGGTCGAAGAGGGAGAAGCGTTGGACGACGCCGGGGATGTCGGGCTCGTCCTTGATGCGGACGCCGTGCTGTTCGAGGTAGGCGCGCACGCTCTTAACTTCTTCGACCTCGAACGCCGGGTGGCGCTTCGACGGCGCGACCACGTCCTCGGCCCCGACGTGGAGCTGCACGTCGGCGACCGAGTACCAGAGGCCGCCGTTCTGCTTGAGCACCTCGGGCTTCTCAATCTCTTCGAGCCCGAGCAGGCCGCCGTAGAACTCGCGCGCACGGTCTTCGTTCCCCTTTGGGATGGAGACCTGAACGTGGTCGAACCGCTTGAATTGTATCTTCATGGCAAAACAGAAAGAGTTGCCGCGGGCGGCTTTCCTTTGGACGCGGCGTCGTCGGATTGTGCTCCAACGCGGCGCGGTTCGGCAAGCCCAACATCCGCGACAACTCTCTCTAGATGTGGCCAGGCTCCGGACCGACCCGCAACACACGCCGCCGCCACTACCGTTGCTCCGTTCCCGGCCTGGCGGGGTTCGTGGGGCAAACGTTGTGCGGAGCCCGAAGCCTGATAAGTTGTGAAATAGCTGTTAGCCGTTAGCCATTAACTTTTAGCTGTCAGCTGACGAGTTAGACTTTAACCCGGCCGGCGCGGGTTGGCAAACGCGCGGGGCGCGGGGGCGCGGCTCCTTCCCTTTATGTGCCGTTGAAGCCGGCGTTCATGCGGCGGAGGTTGGCGCCGGGATACTTGCCCGTCGCCTTCACCTTCTCAAGCACCGCGAGCCCTTCGGCGCGCGTGCGCCCCGCGTAGACGGCGATGAACTGCGAATCCTCGGCCACGCCCGTGTAGAAGAGGTCGGCCGGCTCAAAGCAGCGCGAGCCGAAGACCTTGTTGCGCGGGAAGAGTGCCTGCGCCGCTTCGCGCTCCGCCTCGGGAACGAAGATGTTGCAGTCGCCGCCCTTCGACTCGTCCCGCACGCTCTTGAGGATGACGGCGTAGAACTTCTCCGTCTCCCAGATGTTCGCGTTGGCCGGGATGCGGAACGGCAACTGGTACGGCTGGAACTCGATGCTCGTCGGGCAGCGCACGGTCGGGTCTCCGCAGACGGCCCCGAGCCGCGGGGCCCTGCGGCGTTGCGCCGCCGCGCCGCCGACCGCCAGCAGTCCGAGAAGGATGACGCAGAGAAGTCGTGTCTTACTCATCAGAATGTGAAACTCCGTTCGGCTACAGATTTTGAAGGCGAGTCTTACGGCCCGAGACTGTACAACCCGCCTGCCCGCCACGGCAAACGAAGTCGGTTCTGACCGGTCACGCGCGGCGGAACCTTTCACTCTGACTGAAGCTCTCTGTCAGACTGATGCGCGCGCTGACCGAACCGGCACGCTGGCTGCCATGCATCCCTCAGTTTCCCCGAAAACTCCGAGCCCGCGGGCGGGCACGCGCTTTGCCAGAGTGAAGCCGCCTCTCTCACAAACCAAACGCGCCCCGCGGCGCGCATTCGCACAAGGGACGGGAGTTTTCTATGCTCTTTCATCGCCTCGCGGCGACAAGGCGGCTCACTTCCCTCGCACTGCTCTGCTCACTCTGCCTGCTGCACGGGGGAGCGCGCAGCGCGCGGGCGCAGCTCCTCTCGGGGCTCACGCAGGTCACGACGCAGACCACGCAGACTCTTTCGCAGGTCGTCAAGGTTTCGCCCGACCTGCTCCAGCTCATCACGAACACGCCCGCCACGCGGCGCGTCCCCGTCGTCGTCCAGTCGAACGGTCTCTGGGGCTTCACGCTCGACCTCTTACTGGCGATGCTCGGCGCGCGCACCACGCGCACCTATCAGAACTTCAACGCGCGCGCGTTGGACATCCCCGCCGGCAACGTCCCGCTGCTCGCCGCCAGCTCGCTCGTCTCATTCGTCTCCGCGGATCGCCCCGTTCAAATGCTCGGCCACCTCTCGGCCACGACCGGCGCCGACGCCGTGCGCGAAGAGTCGGGCACGGCGTTGACGCTCGACGGCACAAGCGTCGGCATCGCCGTCATCGACTCGGGCGTCTACGCCGGCCACAAGTCCTTCCTCGATAAGTCGAACCGCGTGCGCGTCGTCCGAAGCGTTGACTTCACGGGCGAGGGGCGGACGGACGACCCCTTCGGGCACGGCTCGCACGTGGCGGGCGTGGCGGCGGGCAACGGGCGCGTTTCCGGCGGCGCGTACACTGGTGTGGCGCCGAACGCGAACGTCGTTAACCTGCGCGTGCTCGACTCGCGCGGCACGGGCTCTGCCTCTTCACTGCTCGCTGCGCTCGACTGGGTTCTGTCGAACCGTACGAGCTACAACATCCGCGTCGTCAACCTAAGCTTGGGCGCCTCGGCCGTTGACTCGTACCGCGACGACCCGCTCTGCAAGGCCGCGCGCAGGCTCGTGGACGCCGGCATCGTCGTCGTCGCCGCCGCGGGCAACAACGGCAAGGACGCTGTGGGTAACAAGACTTACGGCCACGTACACTCGCCGGGCATCGAGCCTTCGGTTATCACGGTCGGCGCCGCGAATACGTTCGGCACCGACGCGCGCTCGGACGACTCGGTCGCCACCTACAGCTCGCGCGGGCCGACACGCGGCTACAGGACGAACGCTTTCGGCGCGAAGCATTACGACAACCTCGTCAAGCCGGAGCTGGTCGCGCCGGGCAACAAGCTCGTCTCGGTCGAGTCACCCCGCAACCTGCTCGTCAGCGAACACCCCGAACTGGACGCAGGCGTGAGCCGGGCCGAGACGCAGCGCATGATGCGCATGTCGGGCACGTCGATGGCGACGCCCGCGGTGGCGGGCGCGGCGGCGCTCATCTTGCAGGCCAACCCGAAACTTACGCCGAACATGGTCAAGGCGCTTTTGATGTACACGGCGCAGCCGCTCGCGGGCTATAACTTCTTCGAGCAGGGTATGGGCGAACTGAACGTCGAGGGCGCGGTGCGCCTCGCGCGTCTCGTCCGCACGGACATCTCCGCTTCGACGATGCTCGGCACGCCGCTCCTCGTCTCTGCCCCGCCCGAGCCGCGTACGACCGTCGCCTTCCACACGTTCACCTGGTCGCGCGGCGTGCTCTTCAACTACACATACGCCTTCGGCCCCAACCTCATCACGCGCTATCAGAAAGTCTACGGGCTCGGCCGCCTCTTCGGCGAGGGCGTCATCACGGGCGACGGCGTGATTACCGGCGACGCGCGGCTGCTCTCCGACGGCATCGTCTTCGGCGAACAGATCATGACGAGCGCGGGCGTCATCGCGGGTGACGGCGACGCCTTCTGCGCGGCGGGCCTGCTCCTCTCCGACGGCGCGGGCGGCGTCGCCGCCGGCCAGGTCTTCGGCGACGGGGTCATCGCCGGCGACGGAGTCATCACGGGTGACGGCGTCATCGCGGGCGACGAGACGGACTGCATGGAGGCGCCGGCCGATGAGCAGTAGGTAGTAGTTCAGATGGCACTCCCCCAACCAACAAGCGTGGACTTGTCGGAGGCGACAGTTCCGGCCGACGCGAGCCGCGCGTTCCGCGTGCTCGTCATCGCCGTCGGCGTGTGCGTGATGACCCCGGCGTTCGGGATGTTGCCGGCCGAGAGGCTCGACCTGCGCTTCCTGCTGCTGGCGCTCGCCACCGTCGCCGTCAGCTCGCGCGTCGCCGTCAGGATTCCGCAGACGGCGGGGCGCATCACCGTCGCCGACACCTTTATCCTGCTCTCGCTGCTGCTCTACGGCGGCGAGGCGGCCGCGCTCCTCGCCGCGACCGAGGGCTGCTGCTCGTCCCTGCGCATCAGCCGCAAGGCGCTCACCGTCCTCTTCAACGGCGCGGTGATGGGCTGCTCGACCTACGCGACCGCGTGGGCGCTGCGCCTCGCGTTCGGCCGACCCGAAGAGACGCTCGCATCGGGCAGCGCCGCGACGCTGGTCACGGCCGTCTGCCTGATGGGGCTCGTGCAGTACCTGACGAACTCGGGCGCGGTCGGCTTCGACAAGGCGCTCAAACTTCGCGAACGCTTCTGGCCGACGTGGCGCCGCTACTACCTCTGGACTTCGGTTACCTACTTCGCGGGCGCGGCGACCGCCGGGCTGCTCGCGCGACTCGTCGCGGGCTTCGGCTTCTACCCCATAGCCGCGGCCGTGCCCGTCACGGCCATCGTCTACTTCACCTATCAAACTTACCTGAAGAGCGTCGAGACGGCCGCCGCGCAGGCCGCGATGGCCGAGCGCCACGTGCAGGAGCTGAACCGCTACCTCGCCGAGCAGGAGCGCATCAGCCGCGAACTCGAAGAGAGCCGCGAGCACTTCCGCGCCGCCGCGCTTCACGACGCGTTGACGGGGCTGCCGAACCGCACGCTCCTGACGAACCACCTCAAGCTCGCCGTCGAGCACTCGAAGCGCCGCGCCGACTACCGCTTCGCTGCGCTCTTCCTCGACCTCGACCGCTTCAAGGTCATCAACGACAGTCTGGGTCACATTGCCGGCGACCAACTCCTCGTCCAACTCGCGCGCCGCCTCGAAGAGTGCATCCGCGTGACGGACACCGTCGCGCGCCTCGGCGGCGACGAGTTCGCCATCCTCCTTAGCGACATCGAGGACTATGCGGACGCCGTGCGCGTGGCCGAACGCATTCACGCCGAACTCGCGCGCCCCTTCCACCTCGGCGGGCACGAGGTCTACACGTCCGCCTCCATCGGCATCACCCTGAGCGCGACCGGCTACAACGACCCCGAGGATATCCTGCGCGACGCCGACACCGTCATGTACCGCGCCAAGGCCAACGGCAAGGCGCGCCATGAGCTGTTCGACGAAGCGATGCACGCACGCGCCGTCGCGCTGCTGCGCACCGAGAACGACCTCCGTCGCGCCGCCGAGCGCGACGAGTTCCGTGTCGTCTACCAGCCGATTCTTTCTCTGTTAACCGGCGAGGTCGCGGGCTTCGAGGCGCTGGTGCGCTGGCACCACCCGGAGCGCGGCGTCGTCTCGCCCGCCGAGTTCATCCCCGTCGCCGAGGAGACCGGCCTCATCGTCGAGATCGGCCGGCGCGTGCTGCGCGAGTCATGCCGGCAGTTGAGTGAGTGGCGGGCGCTCGGCCTCGTCGGCCCCGCGCACTACGTCAGCGTCAACCTCTCGGCTAAGCAGTTCGCGCAGACGGGACTGGCGTCGTCGGTCGCGGAGGCGCTCTCGGACGCGACGCTCGACCCGCACTGCCTGCGTCTGGAGATTACGGAGAGCGTCGTCATGTCCAACGCCGAGACGGCCTGCGCGACGCTCGGGGGCCTGCGCGCGCAGGGCTTGGGCATCAGCATCGACGACTTCGGCACGGGCTACTCGTCGCTCTCATACCTGCACCGCTTCCCCGTCGATACTTTGAAGGTAGACCGTTCGTTCGTCGGGCGCATGGGCGAGGGCGACGAGGACGGCGAGATCGTCCGCACCATCATCACGCTCGCGCGTAACCTCGGCATGGCGGTCGTGGCGGAGGGCGTCGAGACCGAGCGCCAGGGCGACCTCCTGCGCGGCCTCGGCTGCGAGTACGCACAAGGCTACTTCTTCTCCCGCCCGCTCGACGCGGACACGGCCGCGCTCTGGCTCGCCGCGAAACAGTCCGAAGCGACTGTGAGCTAACCACCGCAGACGCAAAGGGGACGGCTGGTTGAGTAATACTCAACCGGCCGTCCCTTTGCGTCTGCGGTGGTTAATTGCTAAATGGCGGAGAGGGTGGGATTCGAACCCACGGTACGGTTCCCCGTACACAGCATTTCCAGTGCTGCCAGTTCAACCACTCCTGCACCTCTCCGAAATGATGAAGTAGGAACGCTGAACGATGAACCAAAGCATAGCTTATCGCGGCAATTCCTGTCACGTCACTAGGCTATCTTTCTAGCAGCGTTCGACACTACTGGCCCTTCTCAGATGCAAGCCGGCGGCGAAGTTGTTCGGCGGCGCGGCCAGCCAACTCCTTGCAGGCGTTCGGCGAGACAAAGGGGTCGGGCCTGTCGCCGCGCTGCCGTCCCTCCAGACGCTGCCAGAGTCCCGAAGCGTCCGGGTGCGACGTGAGCAGGATGTCGCACGGCGCGGCCCTTAGGAAAGCGAAACTCTTCTCGAAGTCCTGAACTGCGTTGGGGTACTCGCGGCTGTCGGTGAAGCGAAAGCCTTCGCCCGAGACCGGCGTCATGCTGTCGGAGTAGACGAGGTTCAGGCAGCGTTTGCCCTCGCACGACTTCCACGTCCAACTCGTCCCGCCGGGAGTATGGCCGGGTGTGAAGTGTGCGGTGAGTTTGATGTCGCCGACGCGGAGGGTCTGGCCGTCGCGCAGGGTGTCGGCGCGCGGGACGAGCGCCACCGGCGCGATGCTGCCGAATTGCGGGTCGCCCTTGCCGACCCCGCTTTTCGTCAACACCTCGGCGCTCCACGGGCTGGCGGCGACCTTCGCGCCGCTCAGGCGCTGCAACTCGGCTATTCCGCCGCCGTGGTCGAAGTGGACGTGCGAGTTGACGATGAGCTTCACGTCCTCGATGCGGAATCCGAGTGCGCGGATGTTGGCGACGACCTGCGGGGCCGACTCGGGCAGCGCGCCGTCAATCAAGACGTGCCCGGACTTAGAGGTAATCAGAATCGAGGTCAGCCCGTGCGGGCCGACGTAGTACGTGTTGCCGTAGACGCGGAACGGTTGCTGCGGCTGGTTCCACTCGGGGCAGTTGTCACAGGACGAAGCGGGCGTGCCGCTCTGTCCCGCTGCGAGCGTCGCGAGGGCAGCCAGAAAAGTGGCCAGCACAACGGCGCGGGTCGGGCTCGGAAGCAGATTTCTTTTGCGCATGAACTCGAATTTATGTGGGCGGCTCAAACTTGGTCTCTCCGGGCCGCATTATACACGCCGGACGAAATCGCCATTTCGCAGTCCGCCATCGACGGTTCGCAGAAAACATTCGTCGAGCGATATGACCCGCGCCGTTTTCAAACTATCCTGACCTGCGCGGGGGTGAGAAGAGCATTGGCAGAAACTCCGAACCAGAGACCGGGCGCGTGCGTGGAGACGCTCGATTTAACTCACAAGTTTTCGGAGGCCGAGACCGCCTTGAACCTCGTCAACCTACAGGTCGCCGAGGGCAGCATCTACGGATTTTTAGGCCCCAACGGCGCCGGCAAGACGACGACGCTGAAGCTGATTCTCGGGCTCCTCAAAAAACAGCACGGCGAAATCCGTCTCTTCAATCAGCCGTTCGACCACAACCGCGTCGAGACCCTGCGCCGCATCGGGTCAATGATCGAAAGCCCTTCGCTGTACGGGCACCTGACCGCGACCGAAAACCTGAAAATCCTACAGAGGGTTTACCGATGCCCGAAGGAACGGATTCAAGAGGTGCTGGCGTTAGTCGGGTTGGCGCGGACGGGCAAGAAGCGTGTGAGTCAATTTTCGCTCGGGATGACGCAGCGTCTCGGGATCGCGCTCGCGCTGCTGCACTCGCCGTCCCTTCTCATTCTGGACGAGCCGACAAACGGCCTCGACCCGAACGGGATGCTTGAGATTCGCGAGTTGCTGCAAAGTCTGAACCGGGAGCGCGGGGTCACGATTCTCATCTCCAGCCACCTGCTGGCCGAGGTCGAAAAACTCGTCACTCACGTCGGCATCATCAACCGCGGCAGACTCCTCTTCCAGGGAACGCTCGACGAATTGTTGAGCAGGCGCCGGCAGAACTCGTTCGTCGTCTTCGAGACGAACGACGCGGCGAAGGCCGGACGCATCATCAGCGGGCTGGGCTTTACGCCGCGGGTCGAACGGGGCCGGGTCGCGGTCGCCGCCCTCGAAAGGGAGCGAGTCGCGGCCGTCAATCAGGCGCTCGTGCATGGCGGGGTCGAGGTCTATCAGATCGGCCGGGTCGAGAGCGATCTCGAAAAAATCTTCTTCGACATGATCGGCGGGTGAGGCCATGACCTTCGTCAACAGTTTTCAGGCCGAGTGGCTCAAGCGTAAACGCAGCCTCGCCTCGTGGCTCGTCCTCATCGGCGCGTTCTTCACGCCGTCGATCATCCTGGCCTCAAGGATAAAGAATCGCGCGGCGCTGCACGCGCTCTACGTCTCGGAGGATTTTTGGAGGCGGCTGTGGAGCCAGTCGTGGGAGTCGATGGAGGTCTTCCTCCTCCCCATCGGAATCATTCTGGCGACGGGCCTCATCGCCCAGATCGAGTATAAGAACAACACGTGGAAGCAGCTCCACACGACGCCGCAGGGGTTCACGACCATCTTCGCGGCGAAGCTGCTGGTCGTCCTGCTGATGCTCGTCGAAGTCTTCGTGCTCTTCAACGTCGGCGTCTACCTGTCGGCGGTGATTCCTTCGCTGCTCTTCGGCGGCGTCCCGTACCCGACCGCGCCGATTCCTGTTCAGGATTTCTGGGCCGGCAACGTCAACTTCTTCGTAGACTGTCTGCCCATCGTCGCCCTGCAATACCTGCTCAGTTTGCAGTTCAAAAATTTTCTAGTCCCCGTCGGCGCCGGCTTCGCCATCTGGTTTCTGGGCGTCGGCCTGCTCTCTTGGGAGTACAGCTATCTCTTCCCGTATAACCACGGCGCGATAAATTTTCTAACGGCCTCCGGACACTTCGCGGGCCGCAAGCTCCCCGCCAGCATCGAGCACCTCGCCCTCATCTATTCGGCCGCTTTCACAATCGCGGGCTGGGCGCTATACGTTACCAAGAGGGAGAAGGGGTGAGCCCGTCTCCTGTCGTATCTCGGGGAGAAGTTCACAGGTGAAGCGAAGCGTCGTCGTCCTCATCCATTGCGTCTACTGGCTGGTCTATCTCTCGCTCTTCTCGTTAATGCTCGCCGTCGTCGTGCAGCAGGTCGGAAGGCCGGCGACGACGCTGCTGCCGCCGTTCCCGCTGCTCGTCCTGTGCGTCTCGCCGAATCTGGTCACGTTCTACACGTTCTATTTTCTTCTGGCCCCTCGATTCCTAGTCCGCAAAAAAATCCTCGCCCTCGTCATTGTCGGGACGGCGGTCTGTCTGCTGTCCGCGGTTTCGGGCGCGCTCCTCTCGCCCGTCTTCTTCGGTTTTGAGCAGGCCATCTTCTCCGACGCGCGCGAATTCTTTGCGCTCACGGCGAGCCTCTTCGCCGTCTGCGCGGTTCACGGCGGGGCCGCCCTGACCGTCCGCGGCTTCGTCGCCTGGTACGACGACCTCACGCTCCGAGAGGAGCTGACCCGCAGAAACTTCGAGACGGAGCTGGCGCTCATCAAGTCGCAGATCAACCCGCATTTCCTCTTCAACACCATCAACAACATCGACATCCTCATCCCGAAAAACCCCGCGCTCGCGTCGGAGTACCTCAACCGGCTCTCCGGCATTCTGCGTTACATGGTCTACGAGACGAAGGCGGAGAGAATCTCTCTCGCCAGAGAGCTGAATTACATCGAGCAGTACGTCGAGCTGCAAAAGATTCGCACGACGAATCCCGGCTATGTAAACTTCGAGGTGACGGGCGACCCCGATAGTTTGAGCGTCGCCCCGATGATACTTTTTCCCTTCATCGAGAACGCCTTCAAACACACCGAGGGCAGAAAGGGCTCCAACTCGATTCGCATTAAGGTTGCGGCCGAAAGGAACGTGCTCTATTTCGAGTGCGTCAATTCGTACCAGCCAAACCCGGACGGCAAGCAGGACTTCGGCGGCCTGGGGAACGAGCTGATAAGGAGGCGTCTGGCCCTGACCTACCCGGGGAAACATTCGCTGGAGGTTACCGACGACGGCGCCACCTACGAGGTGAAGTTAACGCTCCATGAAGATTGACTGCATCATCGTCGAAGACGAACCGCTCGCGCTGGAGCGCACGAGAGAGTACGCGCTGCGGCTTCCCTACCTGAACCTGCGGGCGACCTTCGATGACGCGCTCGACGCGCTGGCTTTTCTCAAAACCAACGAAGTCGATCTGATCTTTTTAGACATCAATCTGGGCGAAGTCTCGGGCATCCGTCTGCTCGAAACTTCCGCGATTACGGGTCAGGTGATTCTGACGACGGCCTACCAGGAGTACGCGCTGAAGGGGTTCGATTTGAAGGTCGCGGACTACCTTCTCAAGCCCTTCACGTTCGAGCGGTTCGTTCAGGCCGTCGAGCGCGTGCGTGACAACCTGCCGAAGAAACAGGGGCTCACGCCGAGCAGCCTCATCTTCGTCAAAGTCGAAAACCGACTCGAAAAAGTATCTCTGCGCGAGATACTCTTTATCGAAGGGATGCGCGATTATCGCAAAATCCACGCCGCCGGCCGGCGGCTCCTGACGCTTCAGACCTTCGCCGAATTTGAACGCCAGATACCGCCCCGTATCATTTGCAGGGTGCATAAGTCTTACATGGTCTCGCTCGACAAAATCGACTCCATCGAGAAGGGCCGCATCAAAATCAAAGGCCGCGTCATTCCGATCTCAGAGACTTACAGGGAAACATTCTTCAGCCTCATCAACCACTCGACCAAATGAATTTGACGGCCGGAATCGGATAGATTCGAGCGGCGCCCGCGGCGATAATGACCGGGACAACTTCTTTCAGAGGTTGTTCAAGGGGTCTCAATTATCGGGACTTACTCGGGCGCAGTGGGCATGGGGGTTCAACGACGATGAGTTCACAGACAGGCCAGTCATTGATTCCGGCGGGCGACGTAGCGCACGGCCCGGCCGAAAGGTTCTGGCTGGCGATTCAGAGCCGCGACGCGGGCTTCGACGGGCTCTTCTACTACGGCGTGCGGACGACGGGCGTCTTCTGCCGCCCGGCCTGCCCTTCGCGCCAGCCGAGGCGCGCTAACGTCTCTTACTTCGCGCTCCCGGAGGCGGCGCGGGCCGCGGGGTTCCGCGCGTGTCTGCGCTGCCGGCCCGACGGGACAAACCCGCGAGACCCGCAGGCCGAGTTGGTGCAGAGCGTCTGCCGTCTCATCGAGCGCGCCGCCGAAGAGCGCCCGAACATGGACGCCGTCGGCGAGCAGGTTCGGCTCAGCCGTTCGCATCTCCAGCGGCTTTTCAAGAAGTTAATGGGCATCACGCCGCGCGAGTACGCGGAGGCGCTCCGCGTAGACCGTTTCAAAGGGAGCGTGCGGGATGGCCGGAGCGTGGTCGATGCGATGTACGAGGCCGGCTACGGGTCGAGCAGCAGGCTCTACGAGAAGGCATCGGCGCAGCTCGGCATGACGCCCGCGACATACCGTAAAGGGGGACGAGGAATGAACATCAGTTACACCATCGCCGACAGCCCGCTCGGCCTGCTGCTCGTGGCCGCCACGGAGAGGGGCGTCTGCTCCGTCCAGCTCGGCGACAGCGCCGAAGAGCTGTCGGGGGACTTGCGCGCCGAGTTCCCGCAGGCCGACGTTCGAGATGACGAGAGCGGGTTGCGGCCCCGTGTGCGGACGCTGCTCGACTATCTCGAAGGGCAACAGCCCCACCCAGACCTGCCGCTCGACGTGCAGGGGACGGCTTTTCAGAAAAGAGTCTGGGAGGAGCTGCGCCGCATCCCCGAGGGCCAGACCGCCTCGTACGGAGAGATCGCCAGCCGCATCGGCCGCCCTACGGCCGCGCGTGCGGTGGCGCGCGCCTGCGCGACCAACCCGGTCGCGCTCGTCACACCGTGCCACCGCGTCGTCGGCGGGGACGGAAGCCTCGGCGGGTACCGTTGGGGCGTCGCGCGCAAACGGAAGTTACTTGAGCGTGAACGAGGACGAAGCGAGTAACGGCTCGCGTTTGACCCGCCGCCGTCGAGACCTCTATCTCCGCCCCACGCTCGCTTCAGCTATGGACTATCGCAACGTAAACGCAACGGGTCGGTAACCAACGCCACGCCGATTAACTGTGTAATGAGTTCTTCCCCTTGATAGATAGTGAGGAGGACATATGAGCGCAGTAGCCGCGTTGGCACCGGATTTCATCGAGACGCCGCAGATCGAGCCGGAGTTTTTGACGCAGGAGTGTCTGGGGCTCGCGCTGGTCGTAGACGACAACCCGGACATCACCGACCTGCTCGCGGCGGTGCTCCGCCATGCGGGCTACACGGTCTCCTCGGCCCACTCCGCGCCCGACGCGCTTACGTTAGCCGTCGCGAGGCACTTCGACGTGATCGTCTCCGACATCGGTATGCCGGGGATGACCGGGCACGATTTGGCGCGTGCGTTGCGCGCGATGCCCGAGTACCGCTCAATCCCGATGGTGGCTGTAACGGGCTTCGACATGTACGACGACCGGGAGCGTTCCGCCGAGGCCGGCTTCAGCGCACACCTCAGTAAGCCCATCGACCCGCTCGCCCTGACGCAGGCCATCCGGAACATCTGGCATTAGATAACAACCGCATTAGCGTTATCCGGTTCGGTCGCCATCGGTGCCGCGCCGGTGAATCGTCCTCACCTTCCGTCATTCTGCTCATCGCCCTGCTGCCTGTGCTCGCTCTCGGTGGGTAATCACGTCGAACCACTCCCGACGGACGAGCAAATTCACGCACATGTATTTTCCGAATCCCTCCGCACACTGTTCTGCCGAGTACAGTTCTCCGAAACTTTTGAAAGGGCTCTCAATAGGTGTTCTCCCACGAAGCTTGTTTCCCCGCGGTGACGAGCGAAGTGGGAACGGCCTGACTTGACGCTCAGGTGATGCTTTCGCCGTCTCTTTGCAGGCGACCCCGTCACCCTCCCCGTCCGCGCCGCGTCAGCAGCCCGCCAAGACCTCTGGAAAGACGAAAGACAGTCTTCGGGCGGTGTAATTGGCCGCTCTTGCCGGAGGTGTGGCTGGCCGACAGAAGGGTACGAGCCAGGGTTCAAACGACATGCGTGCAGCTAACAGAGGTGCCCGACAACTCACTCACAACACAGGCTCCGAGGCGTCCCGCTCGCCCGCACATGGGGGCGCCGTCCGGCGACCCGCCGAGATAGCCCTCCGGCGGGAGCGCCCGACGACGCGAAGACTCGCCGCCGCCCGCCTCGCTTCCCCGAAGATTCTTCTCTACTCGCACGACACCTTCGGGCTCGGCAACATCAGGCGCACGCTTCTGCTCGCGCAGGAGTTGAGCGAGCAGTACACGGGCGCCGCGATCCTGATGGTGACCGGCTCGCAGATGGTTCACTCCTTCCGTATCCCCGACGGGGTCGATTACATCAAGCTGCCGTGCCTCGACCGTGTGGATGCCGAGCGGTACGAGCCGCGCTTCCTGCGTTCCTGGTCGGAGGAGGTCAAGCGCACGCGCAGCGCCATCCTTGAGATGTCCGTGCTCGGCTTCGAGCCCGACCTGATGATCGTGGACAAGCGGCCGGCGGGCGTGGACGGCGAGCTGACGGAGACGCTGAAGGAGATTCGGCGGAGGCGACTGCCGACGAAGCTCGTGCTCGGGATGCGCGACATCCTCGACGAGCCGGAGCGTACGAGGCGCACCCTTCAGGGCAACGGCAGCTTCGAGACTATCGAACAGTTTTACGACGAGGTCTGGGTCTACGGCTCGCGCTCCATCTTCGACACGGTCAGGGAGTACGGCTTCCCCGAAGCGGTGGCGGCCGTCACGCGCTTCTGCGGTTACCTCAAGCGTCCGACCGCGCCGCGCGAACGGCGTCCGGGCCCGCCGCACGTTCTGGTGACGACGGGCGGCGGCGGCGACGGCGCCGCGATGACCGAGGCTTACCTCGAAGGGCTGGCCTCGCTCCCGCGCAACGTCGCACTCAGGACGACCGTCGTCTTCGGCCCGCAGATGTCCGAGGCCGCGCGTGCCGCGACGCGCGAGCGCTTCGGCTACCTCGCCGACGTGACCTTCCTCGATTTCGAGCCCGACCTGACGCGTCTCTACTCGGAGTCGGACATCGTCGTCTCGATGGCCGGCTACAACACGGTCTGCGAGCTGCTCTCCTTCGGCCACCACGCCATCCTCGTCCCGCGCGCCGAGCCGGTGCAGGAACAGCTTATCCGCGCTCGCCTGCTCGCCGCGCAGGGACTGTTCGACATCGTCGAGCCGCGCGACCTCTGCCCCGCGACTTTAATCTCGAAAGTGCTCGCGGCGCTCAAGCCGGTCGAGGTCGCGCGCACGCCGTTCGAACTCGATGGACTGCCGCACATACGCGAGCGCATGCGCGCGCTGCTCGGCGGCGAGGAGGGGGAGGAGTCGTGAGCGCGCCCGGCATCGCCGTCGTGATGAGCGGCTTCCCGCGCCGCTCCGAGACGTTCGCCCTCGGCGAGCTGCTCGCGCTCGAAGAGCGCGGCGCGCTCGCGGCAGTCTTCGCCACCAAGCCCGGCGAGGCGGGCTTGTCGCAGCCGGGCTGTGAGCGCCTGACCGGCAAAGTGCAGGTGCTCCCGGAGGGAGACCCGGCGCGTCAGGCGGCGTTCATCGCCGACCGCCTCGCCGGCCGGCGGGTCGGCGGCGTCCACGGCTACTTCGCGCACACACCCGCCGAAGTGGCCGCGCGCGCCGCTGCCCTGCTCGGCGTCCCCTACGGCTTCAGCACGCACGCGCGCGATGCGCGCAAGGTCGCGCCCCGTGTGCTGGCCGAGCGCGCCCGCAACGCGTCCTGCGTCGTCGCCTGCAATACCGACGTGGCCGAAGAGATTCTGCGAGGCGGCGGAGCAGCGGTTCACCTCCTGCCCCACGGGGTAGACCTGCGCCGCTTCCGCCCGCAACCGCATGAGCATTCGGAAGAGCTGCGGCTGTTGTCGGTCGGCCGCCTCGTCGAGAAGAAGGGCTTCCACATCCTGCTCGCCGCCGCCGCACAAATGGACTTCCCCTTCCGACTTCGCATCGTGGGCGGCGGGCCAGAGCGCGAGCGCTTGTCAGAGATGATAGAGACGCACGGGCTCACGGGGCGCGTCACGCTCGAAGGCTCTCTGACCCACGCGGAGCTGCCCGGCGCGTACGCGGGGTCGGACGCGGTCGTCGTCCCTTCGGTGCAGGACTCTGCGGGCGACCGCGACGGGTTGCCCAACGTCGTGCTCGAAGCGATGGCGTGCGCGCGCGCCGTCGTCGCCAGCCGAATCAGCGCCGTCGGCTGCGCCGTCAGCGACGGCGAGACGGGACTGTTGGTTCCACCGGGAGACGCGCACGCGCTCGCGTCCGCGCTCCGACGACTGGCCGGCGCTCCTGAACTTCGCGAGCGGCTCGGCCGCGGCGGGCGCGCTCGCGTCGAGATCGACTACGAGGTCGGCCGCTGCACCGAACGCCTTTATCAACTTCTGACGAGCGTCTACTGCTAAGGCATTGTTATGACTCAGGCTCCCCACACAACAGCGCGCGGCGGCGCGGTCGCATACGTCCTCAAGGGCTACCCGCGCATGTCCGAGCTGTTCATCGCGAGCGAGATATACAGGCTTGAACAGCTCGGCGTGCCCCTGCGGCTCTACGTCATCAAGCCGGCGGACGAAACGCAGCGGCACGGCATCGTCGCGCGCATCAAGTCGAAGCCCGACTACCTGCCCGCGACCACTTCGCTGACGAAGACGACGCTCAGGCGCTGGCTCGCCGCTCACCTGAAAGACTTCCTGCCGAGCCTGCGCGGCGTTGCACGCCGTCGCCCTGCGGGGTTGGCGCGCGCGGCGGCCACAGCCTTCGCGCAAGCGTTCCGCGCGCGGCGTTCTTTCTGGTCGTGGCCCCGTAAGGTCTACCTCAAAGAGTTCTTGCAGGCCGCGACGGTCGCAGACCGTGTGCTGCGCGCGGGCGACGTGCGACACCTCCACGCGCACTTCTGCCACGGAGCGACGACCGTCGCGTGGCTCGCGTCGTTGATGACGGGGCTGTCGTTCTCCTTCACCGCGCACGCCAAAGACATCTACTGCGAATCCCTCAACCCTTCGGGACTCTTGCGGCGCAAGATGCGCGCGGCCCGCTTCGTCGTCACCTGCACGGACGCGAACCGCGAGCATCTGCTCGGGGTCGAGCCGCGCGCGCGCGTCCAGTGCATCTACCACGGTCTGAACGCGGAGTTCACGGAACTGCTGGGTGGGACGAACGGCGCGGCGCGTCCATCTACTAACGGCAGGCGTCTGCGCGCGCTCGGCGTCGGCCGTCTCGTCGAGAAGAAGGGCTTCGACGTGATGGTCGAGGCGTGCGGCATCCTCCGCACGCGTGATGTGCCCTTCGAGGCCGTCATCGTCGGCGAGCACGGCGAGCACGAGCCGGAGATACGCCGCCGCATAGATGCGCTCGGGCTCGGCGACAGCGTACGCCTCGCAGGGCCGATGGAGCAGACGCGGCTCTACGAAGAGTATCGAAGCGCGGGCGTTTTCTGTCTGCCCTGCCGCGTGCTCGATAACGGCGACCGCGACGGCATCCCCAACGTCCTGATGGAAGCGATGGCCTGCGGCCTGCCGGTGGTCACGACCCCTGTGTCGGGCATCCCCGAGATCATCAGGGACGGCGTCAACGGACGGCTCGTCCCGCCTGACGACCCCGCGGCGCTGGCCGACGCGCTGATGCGGCTCGACGCCGACCCGCGTCTGGCCGAGAGTCTCTCGGCCGAGGCGCGCGTGACCGTGCGCGAGCGGTTCGACGGCGAGCGGTTCGCCGCCGAACTCGCCGCGCTCTTCGGGGAGGTGCTGAGTTGAGCGTGCGCGCGAAACATCCGAGCATCTGGGCCGCCATGTGGTATGCCTTCGCGCCCGACCTGCGGCCGCACCGCCGCACGCTGGCCGCGGCCTACCTGTTCCGTCTGCTCTCGGTGGCGGCGGCCGTCGTCTCGCCGTGGCCGCTCAAGGTCATCATCGACAACGTCATCGCCGCGCGACCGCTGCCGGGCCCGTTGCGCGTGTTCGGCGGCGGGCTCTCGCCGGAGTGGCTGGTGCTGTGGCTCGCGGCCTTCTTCGTACTCGCGGCAATCGTCGGCGCGGTCACCAACGCGCTCGAAAAGAACCTGAGCGCGCGCGTGCGCGAGCGGCTGACACTGAGTTTGCGCGACCGCCTGCTCGCGCACCTGCAAACGCTCCCGCCCACGTTCCGCACCAACAACCGCAGCGGCGAGCTGGTCTTGAGGCTCGTGGACGATTCAGACCTCTTCGTCCGCATCCTGACCAAGACGCTGCCCGTGCTCTTCCAGAACGTGGCGACCGTGCTGCTCATCCTCGCCGTCATGCTCTGGCTCGACCTGCGGCTTGCCGCGTTCGGCGTCGTGCTCGTGCCTGCGCTGGCCGCGATCATCCGTCACTACAGCAAAAGCCTTTGGGCCGCCTCGCGCGACAAGCGGCGGCACGAGGGAAAAGTTTCGGGACTTGCGCAGGAGATCATCCGCGGCCTGCCGGTCATCCAGGCGCTCGGCGGCGAACGGCAGACGCGCCGACGCTTCGAAGGCAGGAACCGCAAGCGCCTGCGCGCGGGTGTGGAAGAGACGCGCGTCGCCGTCCGCATGGAGCAGACGCTACAGATCGCACAGGGCTTCGCGCTCGCGCTGATGACGGGCGTGGGCGCGCTGCTCGTGCTGCGTGGACAGCTCACGGTCGGCGAGCTGACGGTCTTCGCCGCCTACGTCGCGCAACTCTTAAAGCCCATCGAGAAACTCAACGACCTGTCCGAGACGGCGGGACGAGGCTTCGCCGGCGGCGAGCGTCTGCTCGCGCTGCTCGCGCAGGAGCCCGCGGTCGCCGACGCGGCAGGCGCAGTCGAAATTAAACGCGCGCGCGGTCTAATAGAGTTCCGCAACATCTGGTTCAAGTACCCCAACGAAGACGCTCAGGAGGAGCGCGCGGAGTTCGTGCTGCGCGGGGTGAACATGCGGCTTGAGCCGGGCCGCCTCAGTGTCCTCGTCGGCCAGAGCGGCGCGGGCAAGAGCACGATCATGAGCCTGCTCGTGCGCCTCTTCGACCCTTCGGCGGGCGACATCCTGCTCGACGGCCGACCCTTGCGCGAGATAACTCTGCGTAGCTTGCGCGCGCAGGTCGCCGTCATGACGCAGGACACGCACCTCTTCTCCGGCTCGCTGCGGCGCGCGCTCGTGCCTGACGGCGCCGAGCCGACGGCGGAGAAAATCTGGGAGGCGCTGGCGCTCGTCGCCCTGGACGACTTCGTGCGCGAGTTGCCACACCAGTTGGAGACGAAGCTTGGCGAGGACGCGCTCAACCTTTCGGGAGGACAGCGGCAGAGGCTCTCGCTCGCCCGCGCCTTCCTCCTCGACCGGCCCGTGCTCCTGCTCGACGAGCCCTTAGCGAACGTGGACGACGCCTCGGCCGCCGTCATCCTGCGTGCGCTCGACTCCTTACGCGCGACGCACACGTGCCTCGCCATCACGCACCAGACACAACTGCTCGGCTACGCCGATGTGGTCTACCGTCTCGACGACGGCCGCATCACCGCCGAAGAGGCCGCGCGCGACGGGCACGCTTCACGCCGCGCGTCGCTCTCTGGCCTGAGGAGGCTTGCGCGATGATGACCGTACGGACATCGACGGCCGCGGCGGCGCAACCCTCGGCCGACGCGACGCGGCCACGCTTCAGGCCGCGCCCGGTCTTCTGCGTCGTCGCGGACGCTTACCGCGACCGCGCGGTCGCGTTGGCGGTCTGCGCCGGGCGCTACACGCACGCTGGCGTGACGCTCGAACTCGGCCCCGAGCCCGACTGGACGGGCGCGGCCTTCCCCGAAGACACCGAGTGGCGCATCGAGTGGAGCAAGTTCTATTACAGCCTCAACCTCGCGCACGCGTATCGGGAGACCGGCGACGCGCGCTTCCCCTCCGCGTGGGAGCGTCTGGTGCGCTCGTGGATCAGACAAGTGCCGGTCGGCTCCGACACGAGCGACGTGAGCGCGCGCCGCATCCTGAACTGGATTTACGCGTGGGACTCGTTCGCCAACGCCTCTCGCTTCGACGACTTCTCCGAAGGCTTCGAAGGAGAGCTGTTCGCGAGCCTCGCCGCGCAGGTCAGACACCTGCGCGAGCATCTGACGGCGGAGCGCAACCACCGCACGCTCGAACTCTACGCGCTCTTCGTCGCCGCGCTCACGCTGACTGAGCTTGACGAGGGCGGGACGCTCATCGACTTCGCGGTCGCCGAACTCCACCACAACTTACTGACCGACGTGCGTCCCGATGGAGTTCATCGCGAGCACTCGACGCACTATCACATGCTCGTGCTCCGCTCCTTCCTCGGCGCTTGCGAGAACGCGCGCCGCTTCGGGGTGGAGTTTCCCGCGGGGTTTGATGAGCACCTCCAGCGCGCCTGTGACTTCGCGCTCCACTGCCGACGCCCCGACGGCACGATCCCGGCGCTCTCCGACAGCGACGCTGGCGACTATTCAGACCTGCTCGCGCTCGCGGCCGACCTCTTCGACCGGCCCGACTATCTCTACGTCGCCAACGGCGGCGCGCGCGGAGTCGCCCCCGAACAAAGCAACGTAGACTTCCCCGACGGCGGTTACTTCATCCAGCGCAGCGGGTGGGGCACGGACACTGGAACGCTTCGCGACGCGCGCTACCTGATCTTCGACGCGGGCGCCCCGGGCGACGGCGGGCACGGGCACTACGACGCGCTGAGCGTCGAAATCTACGCGCACGGCCGCGCGCTCGTCATCGACCCCGGCCGCTACACATATTCGGAGCATGGCGAGAACTGGCGCCGTTGGTTCAAGTCCACTTCGGCGCACAACACCGTGTGCGTTGACGGACTCGACCAGACGCCGTACCGCTGCGGCAAGCCGAAGGGGCTGACGGCCCGAGGGCGTCTGCTCGAACGCTTGAGCGCGCCCTCGCTCGAAGTGTTGTGCGGCGAAGTCCTGAGCCCCGCCTACGAAGCCCGCCACGTCCGCCGCGTCTTCTTCGTCGCGAACGAATACTGGCTCATCGTTGATGAGCTACATGGCGAGCGGCCACACCGCTACGACCTGCGCTTCCACCTCGCGCAAGAGGCTTGGCAAAAGACGCGCGTCGAGTCGAACGGTGCGAACAACGTGGTGCGCGCACCGGGGCTCGCGCTCGTCTTCAACGCGCCGCACGCGCCGCGGCTCGAAGACGGCTGGGTCTCGCCCGTCTACGGCGTCAAGCATCCGGCCCCGGTCGTCAGCGTCGTCTCTGAAGGTGAAGCTGAAGCGCGCTTCTTCACCCTCGTCATGCCGCTCGACGCAAACGCCCCCGCCCCGAGGATGCTTGTCCGAGAGGGCGACGGCGCGCGCCAGACGCGCGTTGAGATTGCCGGCGTGGGCGGCTCTGCCACGGACGTGATCGTATGGGGCGCGCACGGTTTGAGCTGGTCACGCAACGGCTCGGAGGAAGGACGATGAGAGCCGAGCACTCGATAGTCAGGATGGCTCCCGACCCGCGGCTCCCGCAGCGCGACCTGCTGCTGGACGAGGCGTTGATAGCGCGGCGTCTGTCCGCTTCGCTCGGCCTGCACGGACGGCTAAACATCAGCGCGTGCGAGCGCGTGCGCACGAAGTACCGCGTCGGCGAGAGCCTGCGCGTCCTGCACCGCGTGCGCGTGGGGAGCGGCAGCTACACGGTCGCGGCGCGTGCCTTCGCCGCGGGCGCAAGCCTCCGCGCCTACGAGCGTGCGGCCCGCTCGGCGGTTGAATGCGCGCCGCTCCGTGCGGTGCTCCACGACGCGGAGTTGGACACGGTCTTCTGGACGTTCCCGAACGACCGAAGGCTCGCCGGCCTCGGCCTGTTGCGCGATGTGCCGCCGGAGCTTGCGCGCCTGTTCGCTCCGGAGTGGACGCGCAGCCGCCTCGTCGCGTACGCACCGGAGAAGTGCGCCACCGCGCAGTGTCTGGACGAGCGTTCGCGCGTCGTCGCTTACGCGAAGGTGTACGCCGGGGACGAAGGGCAACAGGTTTATGAAACGTACCGCGCGCTCGGGCGACAGTTGGAAGCCGAACGCGCGGCTCTCATGCTCCCTCGCGCACTCGCATACGACGACGCGCGCCGCACGCTCCTGCTTGAACCCGTGGAGGGCTCACGCATCGCCGACCTCGTGGCCGCAGAGCTTCCGCGCGGCTACTTTCAACTCGGCGCCGCGCTCGCCGCGCTCCACTCCTTGCGCGTACCCGAAGGGCTGCCGACGTTCAAACGCCTGTCGGTCGAGCGCGTCAGTCAAGCCGCCCTTGTCATTGGGACGGCGCGTCCCGACGTGCGTCGCGAGGCGTCGGAGTTGGCCGACGAGTTGGCGCGACGTTATGAAACGCCCGCCGGCCCTCACGTCTGCCTGCACGGCGACGTGCATCCGAAGAACGCCGTCTCGCGCGGGCGTCTGTTCACGCTAATCGACCTCGACCAGTGCGCCGCGGGCCACCCGGCCGCCGATATCGGAAGCCTGTTGGCGAGCCTCGCCTACGACGACATCGCGGGCGCAGCGGCGCGTCCTTCGGCGCACGCGCTCAGCGAATCATTTCTCTCTGGCTACGCGTCGGTGCGCGAGTTGCCCCCGGCCGCGTCTATCGGATGGCACACCGCCGCCGCGCTGCTGGCGGAGCGCGCGCTGCGGGCCGTCAACCGCGTTCGTCCCGAGGGGCTCGGGCGTCTGCGCGAACTGCTCGCGGCGGCCTTTGATGTTTTGCGGGAGGGGGTCGTATGACGGACGAGAGAGAGACGCTTCTCTTCTACTGCCAGCACTCGCTCGGCATGGGACACCTCGTGCGCTCGCTGGCGCTGGCCACGTCGCTGGCCGAGCGGTTCCGCGTCGTGCTGCTGAACGGCGGGAAACTCCCTCCGCGCCTCAACGTCCCGCGGGGCGTCGAGGTCGTCAACCTGCCGCCGCTCGGGCTCGACCCCGACGGTCGTCTCGTGAGCCGCGACGGCCGCCGCACGGCCGAACGCGCACGCGAACTGCGGCTCGGTCTTATCATGAATGCGTACCGCGCCCTGCGGCCCCGAGTCGTACTCGTCGAACTGTTCCCGTTCGGGCGTAAGAAGTTCGCGGACGAGTTGCTGCCGCTCCTCGAAGCCGCGCGCGCGGAAGCGCCGCCGCGCCCGCTCGTCTGTTGCAGCCTGCGAGACATTCTCGTCGGTAAACGCGCAGAGCAGCAGAAGCACGACGCGCGCGCCGCGGAGACGGCGAACCGCTACTTCGATGCGGTGCTCGTTCACTCCGACCCCGCCTTCGCGCGGCTCGAAGAGTCGCTCGGCTCGTACGGCGCGCTCGACGTTCCCGTCCACTATACGGGCTTCGTGCTCCCCACCAATGAGCACGCGAAGGGCGACGCGGGCAGAGTTGAGAAGCAGATTCTCGTCTCGGCGGGCGGCGGCATTGTCGGCGAGAGTCTCTTCCGCGCTGCCGTCGCCGCATACCCCGTGCTCAGAGAGACCGAGGACGTGACGTTGAAGATAGTCGCCGGCCCCTTCCTGCCCGAAGAAGCCTGGCGGTCTCTGCGCGAATCGGCCCGACGGCTGCCCGGCCTGAGCCTGACGAGATTCGTGCCCGACCTCTGTGCGGAGATGCGGCGCTCGGCCGCGTCGGTCAGCCAGTGCGGTTACAACACCGCGCTCGACGTACTCCGTGCGGGCGTGCCCGCGCTCGTCGTCCCTTTCGCCGACGGCGGAGAGGACGAGCAGATGAAGCGGGCGCGGCGGCTGGAACGTCTGGGCGCGCTGCGCGTAGCAGAGCAGCACGAACTCGACGCGACGCGGTTCGCGCAAGAGCTGCGCGGACTGTTGACGTTCCGCCCGCGGCCGTCGGCGCTCGACATGCAAGGGGCACGGAACTCCTCGCGCGTCATCGAGTCGTTATTACGAACCGGAACATCGCTGGCGAACGCGCCGAGTCTTGCGACGCGCGTCGCAAGGGAGGCAAGGGTATGAACGCGTGGCTCGAAGACCTGCGCCGGGCGCTCGACGCGGCCGCGCGACCCGTGGACTTTTTCTTCCGCGATGACGACGCGGGCTGGTGCGACGAGCGTCTGTTCGCGCTCCTCGACCTCTTCGAGCGCCACAGGCTTCCGATAGATGTGGCGGCCATTCCGAAGGCCGTCACGCCTGCGCTGGCGGCGGAGTTGCGCGCGCGCGTCGCAACCGCGCCCGAAAGGCTGGCCGTACACCAGCACGGCTTCGCACACCTCAACCACGAGACCGAAGGCCGCAAGTGTGAGTTCGGCCATACGCGCCCGCACGCGCTACAGCTACAGGACATCGAGTCGGGACGGCGGCTACTCTCTGAAGTTCACGGGCTGCACGCGGGCGACATCTTCACGCCGCCGTGGAACCGCTGCACCGGGGCGACGGGCGAAGCTCTGCGCGCCGCGGGCTTCCGCGTGCTCTCGCGCGACGCGACGGCCCGGCCGCTCGGCGGCGCGGGTCTCTACGAGCTGCCTGTCCGCGTTGATTGGTTCGCGCGCCGCAAGGGCGTGCGCCTGAGACTCGAAGAGCTGGGGGCATCGCTGGCGGAAAGAGTGAATGATGTCACTTCACCCGTCGGCGTTATGTTCCATCACGAACTGATGGACGGCGTTGAACTCACCCGCACCGGCGAGTTGCTCGCGCTGCTGTCGGCTCACCCTTCCGCCCGTTGCCGTCTGATGTCTGCACTGGCACTGGCCCCTTCGCAACCTGAAGCAACGTCTTCCGCCGATGTTGACGGCATCAAGCATGTGTCAGACCGTGTCCCGCAGAAGCTGGCCGTATGGAGTTGAAATGATGAGAAACAACCTGATGATGAGGAACGTTTTAATCGCCCTGGCCGCGTGCCTGAGCTTCGCCTGCGCCACGCCCGCGCGGGGTCAGGGTCAGGACGCCGACAATGGGACGAAGGCCGAAGCGCCCGCCAGCCAGAAGAAGTCGAAGAAGAAGAAGAAGGCCGCGCAGGACTCGGCGACCCGTGAGGCGGGCGAGAAGCGGCAGCGACGCTTCTGGCTCTCCGCCTCGCTCTCCACCGTCTTCGACTCGAACATCGAGCACGACGAGAGCCGCCTGCGCTCCTTCGGGATGGTGCCGAGCCTCGGCTTCCACTTTCAGGACGACGCCGAGAAGCCTTCGTTCGAGGCGCAGTACGAGGTCGGGTTCCACCGCTACACGCGCACGAACAGCTACGACCGCGTCAGCCATTACTTCACGGCCGAGTACCGCAAGCGTCTGCCCGGCCGACTCACGGCGCGCACCACGGGCGAGGTCTCGCTCAAGGGCTCGTCCGAAGACCGCGACGTGAACAATCAGTACAGCCTTGAGCAGCAGCTTCAATACCGACTCCGTCCGTCAATCCGAATCGCCGCGTTCGCCGCCTACCGGATTAAGCGCTACCCGCTCATCGACGTGGGCAAGAACGCGATTGACCCTTACGTCGGCGGCAAGTTTCAGCACGAGTTGAAAGGCGGGCGCGAGTGGGAAATCTCATACCGCTACGACAAGAACCGCTCGCAAGACCCGAAGGATCGTTACGTCCGCTGGACGTACGAGGCACAGTTCTCGACGCCGCTCTTCCGCTCGCGCCGCGACCTCCTGACCGTGGAGGCGCGCTACAGCCCGCGCCTCTACGCGCGCCAGATCAAGGTCGATGACGAGCGCGTCGCACGCAAGGACAAGCGTTGGGTGTTTGAGGTTGACTACGAGCGGCCCCTCGCGCGGGGCGTGCGTCTCGGGTTGGACTACAAGTACGAGACCCGCACCTCGAACGACCCCGACAAGGTGTTCGACGGGCACGTCTTCGGCGTCACCTTCGGCTTCGACTGGTGGCCCTCCAACCGGCGGACGCGCGAGTAGCGCCGCTTCGCTTGAAACGCTACAGCAGTTCTCTCGGCCCGGCTTCGCCGGTAAGCTCGTGCGCGTCCTGCTCGCGCTCCCGCGCTTCGACGGCGCGCTCGCGCTCAGCCAGACGACGGCGCTCACGCTCGTAGTCCTCGCGTGGGTCGCGCCCCGTCACCTCCCTGTACCACGCCGGGTGGTGAGTCCAGGCCCACGCGCGCGTGACCGCACCATCAATCATCGAGCGGAAGGTGCCGGGCTGGGCGGCCGTCCCTTCGTAGATGTGGACGACGAACCCTGCGAGCATCACCAGCGCCGCGATGTCGTGGACGACGTAGCTGACAGCGACAGACCAGCGAGGCACTACGTCGTCGAACCACAACAGCAGGCCGGTAATCAGAAAAAGCACGGCACTGACGACGATGGCCCAGAAGTAGAGCTTCTGGCCGCCGTTGAAGAAGCCTACGTCCTCGGCTTCGACCTTCTCCTCGTTCGTCGCGTATGCCTTGATGCGGCGGAGCCATCTGCGGTCGGACGCCGCCCACCTCATCGGCGTGCACCAGTTGAGGAACTGGAAGAAGAAAGCGACATCGAAGAGCAGACCGAACCACGGATGGAGGAAGCGCGTCATCGGCCCGCCGCCGAAGAGCGGCGCGAGCCAGCGGTAGAGCCACGGCGAATAGATTGCGAAGCCTGTGAGCAGCGAGAGGACGAAGAAGATCGCCACCGACCAATGAAGAAAGCGCGTGTAGACGGGATGACGCAGGAGTTCGCCGCGCAGCCGATGCACGTCGTCACGTCAACGTACTTGCAGACTTCGAGGGCGCGCTCGGTGCCGCGGCCCGGGACGGTGCCGGGGTGGGCCGAGATGCGTTGGATTTGATAAAGTCTCTCGCCGCTCACACTCGTTCCCTCCCTCAAGCCTTCTCGATCTTCACGAGGAAGCCTTTGTACTCCGGCGTGTAAGCGTTCGGGTCAATCGCGGACGGCGAAAGGGTGTTGGCCGTGTCGAGCGCGGTCTTGCCCTCGTCCTCCTTGATGCCGCGGTAGCCCCAGTGAATCGGGATGCCGATTTGATAAGTCTTCTTGCCGTCGATCATCATCGGCTTGATGCGCTTCGTCACCAACGCCTTCGCCACGTAAGCCCCGCGCGCGCTCGACACGCGCACCAGCTCGCCGCCGCGCAGCCCCATCTTGTCGGCGAGCTGCGCCGGGATTTCGACGAACGGCTCGGGCACGAGTTGGACGTTCATCGGGTTGTTCTTCGTCCAGTAGTGATAGTGCTCGGTCAGGCGGTAGGTGGTGCAGACGACGTTGAAGCCCTCGGCGGGCGTACCCAATTTCTCGCCGGCCGTCTTGTAGACCTTAGCCACGGGGTTGTTCGACTGCGCCGGATGTAGCGGGTTGGCGACGGGACTCTCCACCGGCTCGTAGTGTTCGGGGAAAGGCCCGTCGGCAAAGGCGGCGAGCGGCGCGAAGATGCGGCCGACGCCCTCGGGGTTCATGATAAACGGCCCCATGTGGTCGGAAGGCTTCGAGTCCGGCTTGAAGTCGGGCACGTCGTTGCCGACCCACCGTGCTTGCGCCTCGTCCCACCAGACCTGACGGCGCTCCGCGTCCCAGGGCTTGCCCGACGGGTCGCACGACGCGCGGTTGTACATCACGCGGCGGTTGGCGGGCCACGACCAGCCCCAGTTCGCGTAGATGCCGAGGCCCGAAGGGTCTTCCGTCCCGCGTCGCTGCATCTGCGCCCCGGCCTCCGTCCAGGACCCGAGTAGAGCCAGTTGCCGCAGGCGGTCGTGCCGTCGTCGCGCAGCCACGCGAAACCGGGGAGTTGCTGCCCGGCCTTGACGTTGACGCCCGGCTGCTTCTCGTCAGTCAAATCCGCCAACGCCTTCCCGTTGATCTCCTTCGCCACTTCCGCGAACGAGGGATTCTCAGGCGTCGTGTAGGCCCACGAGAGATTCAAAATCGGGTCGGGGAACTTTCCGCCTTCCTTTTGATAAAGCTCGCGCACTTTCAAAAATATGCGCGCCAGAATCTCCTGATCCACTTTGGCCTGACTGGGCGGCTGCACGGCCGCGTACTTCCACTGGAGCCAGCGCGCCGAGTTGACGAACGTGCCGTCCTTCTCGGCGAAGCCCGCGCCGGGCAGGCGGTAGACGGTCGTGTTGATCTGCCTTATCTCTTCCGGCGAGATGCCGGGCGCCCGCCAGAATTCGGCCGTCTCCTCGGGGTAGATTTCGCAGACGACGAGCCAGTCGGCCTTCTTCAGAGCGTCGATATTCTTGCGCGAGTTCGGGCCGATGGCGACCGCGTTCATGCCGAAGGCGAAGAGGCACTTGACCTGCCCCTGATACATGTAGTCGAACAGCTCCGTCCACGAGTACTTCCGGTCGATCTTCGGCAGGTAGTGATAGTTGAAGTCGTTCTCCTTCTTCGCAGAGTCGCCGTAGAACGCCTTGAGGAAAGAGACCATGAACTTCGGCGTGTTCGACCAGTAGTTGAACGAGTCCCACGCGTCGGGCTTCGAGACGGTCGGCGTCGTGCGCTTGAGGAAGGTGGCGAGGTCGGTATCGGTCGGCGCGGGAATCTTGAGGTAGCCGGGGAAGATGTCGAAGACGCCGCCCATGTCGGTTGCGCCCTGTATGTTGGAGTGGCCGCGCAGGGCGTTCACTCCGCCGCCCGCGCGCCCGACGGAAGCCACTCCTTTCGACCGCGAAGATATTCGTAGCTCTCCTTCTGAGCGCGCAACAGCGTCGCGTAAAACGAAAGCAGCTCCCTCGCCGCTTCGCTCCGTGCGGCGAGTTGCTCGGCCCTCTGGATACGGGTGTCCCACGTTTCTCTTATCATTCGGTTTGCCGGTCTACCGCCACGCCGTGCCTGAAAACCAGCTCGCCGCCGAGCCAGCCGGAGATCGCAATCAGAATGACCCCGACGACCGAGAGCACGAAGGGGATGGTGTGGCTCCCGCCCACCAGCCCCGCGCCGCTCGTCGTGCGCAGGTGGAAGCTGGCCGCGAAGACGAGCAGCGCGATGACGTTGAGGCGCGCGTGCCAGTCGGCGACCTTTTTCACTTCACGGTCTTTGATCGAGAGCCAATCAATGATGCCGAAGACGGCCGCCAACGCCGCGCCGATAATGCCCGCGAGTAGAGTGTAAAACGCGATCCAATCTCTCCACGCGGGATTGCCGCGCCACAGGTAGATCACGTCGGCGATGAGCGAAAAAACCCACAGGGCAATCGGAAATGGAATGAGCATGGGGTGAATCGGATGCCCTCCGATACTTGCAGGACTTGCCATGTTTATCCTCCTCTTACTGCTGCGCTATCGTCTCGGTTAATCCGGCGATGATACGGGCAGACGTTGTTGCTTCTGCGCACGAGGACGAGCGTGGTCACGATGGCCGCGATGTTGACGCCTTGCACGACACACAACAGAACATCCCGGCGGAGTATGCAGTAGACCAAAAGTAGCGCGCTGGCGACGAGCCAGATAAGCCACGTCAAGACACTGATCCCCCACGCGCATCTCTCGACGAACAGGTGATGTATCTGTGGGTAGTAAGCAATAACGACCAGCGCCGTGCCCACCCACCCTAAAACTTCCATCGTCGATTTTCTCGCCGTGCTTCTCCCACGAGAGGAAGGCCACGGCATTAACAACATCTTCCTCCGAAGCTGCTTCACAACGACTTCAAGTATTCGACCAAGTCCTTCTTCTCGAATTTTGAACCCTGAATCGCCTGATGAAGTTTGAGCTTGTCGCCCCAGAAGACCTCGTCGCCGAAAGTGTCGAAGCGGAAAATCTGTCTGCCTTCTTCGAGCATCCGCTGCGCGTTATCGCTGATCTGTGCGTCGAAGCCAGCTTCTTTTCTGGCTGTCTCTTTGTGGTCACGATCAGACTGGCTCAGTCCTTTCTCGGCCACGTACAGCAATCCGAGGGCGACGAACACCAACAGCGTAACCGCCCTTGCCAGCTTTAAGACCCGCGCGACGGTGAAGGCTCTGCCGTCATGACTTCTGCTTGCAGATTGAATGTCGGGGGGCGAGTTGGTTTGCTGCGTGTTGTCTTCCATCTTCCTTTACCTCCTCCCGGACTTGGGAAAGACCAGAGAACTCTGTCGTGATGGTCAGCGAAGCAAGGCACGGCTTTGCGCCCGTGCTGCGTCGGTGCTACGTTCTACTCCGGTCGAGTAGCTTACAAACGGGGCTTTTCAGAGGGAATCATTTTTAGGATAGCCCCTAATAATGAAAATGTAAAGAGGTGAGATATGACCGTGCCGGAGGGTTTCAAGGGGTTACGTTTCCCCTGTGAATGCGTCTCGTCCAGACGCGGCGGCTACAGCGAGCCGTGGGCCGCGGTCGCCAAGAATAAGCTCCTGCCCAACGGCACGAAGGAGGAGATTCTGAACCTCGTCGCACAGGAGCCGCGGACGATCTCCCAACTCGCAGAGGCGCTCGGACTCTCAGCGCCGAGCGTCCATACGCACGTCAGCGACATGCTCAAAAGCGAGCTTTTGCGCGAGGCCGTGGAGTGGGAGAAGACGCACCCGGCGGAGCGTTACTACGAGCCGAACTTCCCCGTCATCAAGGCGGAGGAGGCCGCCGAACTCTGCGAACTCTGCGACGACCTGGCGTCGAAGGTGGCAGACCTCTTCAAGAAGCACCGGCGGAAGTTGGAGAAAGTTTTCCGCGAGACACCGCTGGCGGAACGTGGTTGGGAGTTCGCCGAGGTGGCGCAGTTTGTGTTCGCGAGTGTGCAGCGCGGCGCGCGCGAGATGCTTGAACAGGACGGCACGCTCGCGCCGCCTAAGTCGCACCGGAACGGCGTCGAGTGGGTGTTCTGGGCGGAGGAGCCCAAAGCGGACGCGAACAAATAGTGAGGCTCTCGTAACCCCGGCCGTGCCTCAAAAGTTTCAACGTACCGGCCCTGGTCGAGTCCCGACACTATTGTAGACCAGGCACACCATCCTGCCCGGTGTCGGCCTCGCCGGCCCCGCGTGGGACGAAGAGCACCGTCACGAATGCCAGCGCCGTGTAGCACGCCATGAGCAGGAAGAGCGCGCGATAGCCGCCGAGGAGGTCGAACAGGCGGCCGTTCAAAGGGTCGCCGACCGCCCCACCGAGCGCGAGGCAGAGCAGGAAGAGCGACGCGAGGACGCCTCGACGATGCGGCGGAATGGGCTCGACGAAGAGCGGGTAGGCGTTCACCGTCGGGAACGTCCAACTGGCCGAAGCGAGCGCCAGCAGCGGCACCGCATGCGTGATGTGCGTGACTCGGTCGAGCGCGAGCAGGCAGGCGGTCATGACAGCGAAGCCGATGAGCATGGCGTTGCGCCGTCCGACGCGGACGCCGATGAAGCCCGCCGGCAGGGCGCCGATCACGCCGCCGACGGCCCACGCGATGAACCCTGTGGTCACGTCTTCCGGCCGGACGCCGAAGCGCTCGGTGCCGTGCAGCGCGTACCAAGTGGTGAACGTCTGGAAAGTCAGTTGCAGCAGAAGCGTAGCGAGGAAGACAGCCCGCAGGCCCGGCACCACGCCGCGGATGGCCGACCACGCAGCCTCCGCGAGTGAACGGTAGGTGACCTCGGCGTGTCCAGTCTCCGCGGGCGCCGGCTCACGAAGCCCGAGGGCGAAGGCGGCGGCGATGACGAGCACGCTGCCCGCCGCGATCAGGAATGCCCCCTGCATCCCGAGTATCCGGCCCAGCATCAGGAAAGCGATGGCCCCGACGCACATCTGGAACGTGACGGAACCGGTCGCCAGCGACCGGTAGCGGGACGGCACGATGTCGGCCAGGAGGGCTTGGAAGGGCGCCCGCTGCACGTTGATGCCCGTGTGCAGGAGGACTATCGCGCCGATCAGAAAGGCGAGGCCGTACGCGGCGGATGAAGGCAGCACCGCCATCCCGAGCGCCGAGAGTACGAACCCGGCGAGGATGATGGGCAGACGGCCACGACCACGAGCACTGGCGCGGTCGGACAGCGGGCCCGCCCACGGGACGAGTGCGAGCAGCAGCACGTTGTCGATAGCCATGATGACGCCGATGAGGGCGCGTTGCTCGCCGACCGCGTCGCGCACAAGTGGCGGGATGAAGGTACTGAGGAGCGGCCCGGTGACGCCTGCGAAGAGACCGCCGAGCCCGATGAGCGCCAGAGCCCGGTAGGGTACGCCGGCGCTTCGACGGGTGCCGCTCACTTCATTTATGGTCGGGGCTTCCTGCGTCGTCACAGTAACTCCTCAAGAGGCCGGGCGGAGCGCGAGAAGGATACGCCCCAGACGGTACAGGCCGGCGCCCAGTGCGGCGCTGACCGTGGCCTCAAAGATTTGGTCGTCCGTATAGCCTGCGCGGTGCAGTCCCGCAATGTCTTCGTCGTCTACCGCGTGTGCGTGCTCAACGACTTTCCTGACGTAGTTCTCCAACGGGGCAGGCACTTCAAGGCCGTCGCAGATGGCGCGCCGGACGGCCGGGTCGAGCGAGCCGGGTTCGGAAAGGACGGAACGCCGCAGCAGCGTCAGCTTCTTCTCGTAGGGGTCGAACGCGCCGCCGCTCGCCGCGGACTTGTTGACGCGCAGGAGGGCGACGAGTTGCTGATAGACGCCGCGCGCCCAGAAGCCGCTCAGGATGTTGTAGCCGAAGAGCGTCAGATACCTGGATGCGCGTGAGAACACCTCGTCCGGGGGTACCTTAAAGCCGAGGGCGTTGGCGATCCGTGTGATGATGTTGAAGCCCATGCAGACGTAGGCCGCGTCGAGGATGGCGCGGTCGGACAACCCTGCGGCGCGAAGTTCGACGAGGTCTTCGGCCACAACCTCGCCGGGCGCGAGCGTCATTTTCTCCAACAGGCCGAGCGTCGCGCGCATCCTCCCGTCCACGGCGGCCGTGCGCCAGTCCGTCAAAACCTCACCCGTCAAACTTGACCCGAGTAGTGGCCGCGCGACCGCACGGTGGGCGCTCGTTCAAAAGACGCACTGGTTCAGGCTCGCCGTAAAGGCGCCGAACAACTCCCGCTCCCCGACCGTCCACTCCGAAGGGCCGCGCAGCAGGTCGTGCCCGAGGTCACAGAAATTCCTGCCGAAGTAGCGCGGCCGGTAGGTGAACGCCTTGACCACGTCAACGGGCTCTGCAAGCGTGACGAGGTGGGTCAGGCTGAGCGCCAGTTTCTGACGAACCCCGTGCCCGTGTTGCAGCTTGCGTAGACGCATGTGAACCCTGAAGACGAACGGACGAACTCGACGTAAAAGAGGCGGAAGCGAAAACTGAAGTTGTTGCAGAAAGAAGAGACCAGTTAGCCCGCAAGAAGTTAGTCCCGCGACGGCAGTCCGTCAATACCCAAAAGGCTGAAGTCCTTCTCCAACTTTCGGACGGGTCGGGCGCGCGGCCTCAAGGTGTAAGAGCAGCCCGCGGGCGGCGCTGACGACGAGCAGCGCGTAAAAGAGCGGGAAGCCGACGTGCCCTAACATGAGGGCCGCGTAGACGAAAGCGGTCGCCGCGCCGAAGACGACCTGCCCCTTCCAATGGCTCGGCGTGGCCCCCGGGTCGGTAATCATATAGAAGGTGAACAGGACGAAGGCCACGCCTGTCATCGGCGTCAGCCCGACCGAGAGCGGGAGCCCGTGCAGAAGGCAGCGCGCCACACCTTGCAGCGCGAAGGCACCGACCCAGCTCAAAACCAGCGGCATCCGCTGCGTGTAACGCCAGTTCATGAAAGTCCCCACGCAGATGACGACGACCGGCAGGGCACGGCTGAAGGCGCCCGTCAGGTACTCCGTGAACTGGTAGGGCACGGCCGGCGCGATGACCGGGAAGAGCAGGAAGGTGACGGCAATCCCCGTGTTCGAAGGGTTAAGAAAATGGCGCCGCGAGTTATTCGACGGCGCGGTGAACAGGGCCTTCGAGGCGATGCCGACAGCCGAGGCGAAGGCGAACGGGAGCAGAAGCCCGCCCGAGTACAGAAGCATGGAGACGGCCATGCCCGAGATGTGCGCCGGCAGGAGAAAATCGACGGCCCGCACCCAGCCCCCCTCAAACTTATAGGGTCTCTGATTCGCCCACGCGTCAACAGCCTCCAAAACGAACTCGACGAGGTAGGCCGTCACGAGCGCCACGAACATCTGCGCCCAGGAGTTCTCGAAGCCCAGCCACAGCCGGCCGCAGACGTTGAGCACCGTGATGGCCACGGAGAAACGCCTGAGCGCCGCCAGCCGCAGGTCGGGCGCGCTCATGACTCACCTCCCGGCACGGGCCGACCGAGGAGCAGCGTGTGCCAGCCCGGCTTCAACTTAAAATACTGCCTTCGGACGTGGCCGTCTGAATCGCGCCAGTCAACACGGACATCGACCATCCCTCGCGTCGCCCCGAGACCGAAGTGCAGGTCGGGGCCGCGCTTTCCGCTGTGACCGTTGCCGCCGTCCACCTGTCGCATGAGGACACGTCCGTCGGGCAGCGTGACGGTGACGCTCGCGCCCACGGCCGCGCGGCCTGTGACTTCGTTCGTCGGGCGGCCCCGCAGGACGACCACTTCGTCGCGTTCTACGGCGCCGAGCGGCAGGAGGAGGCGCAGGCCGAGGAACGCGCCGGGACGTTGTGACTCGTTGTGGTAGAAGGTGGCCGGCCCCCACATGTTCGACACGACGATGTCGAGCGAGCCATCGTAGTCAACGTCCCCAATGGCGAGCCCGCGGCTGACGTAATCTTCACCGAAGCCGATCTCGCGCGACACGTCCACGTAACGGTCGCCCGCGCGGACGAAGAATGGATTCCGGTCGTGACCGGAGATGTCGGCCCCCTCTTTTATCAGAGGCCATGACAGCTCCACGTTCGGGGTGAGCTGGTCGTGAACCGTGCCCAGCTCCTGAAGGTCGGGCCAGCGGTTCGAGTCCCCGCGGACGAACCCGGTCGCCTGAAGCGCCTCAAGCACGCCGTCGTTGTCGAAGTCGTCGAGCTTCGCGTCCCACGCCCAACCGCTGCGCGACAGCCCGAGCGCCTCGCTGCGGTTGACGTAAGGGGCAACGCCGTCCTTCATCCGCCCGACCTCCCCGGTGCTGACGAAGGCCATCTGGCTCTCTTGCAGACCGCCCGGCGCGGTGATGTTGCTGACGTAGATGTCGGGACGGCCGTCGCCGTTCAAATCGCCAAAGTCCACACCCATGCCCTTGAACGAATCCTGCCCCAGCACGTAAGACTTCGGCGTGTCGAAACGGCGCTCGCCTTCCAGCAGCGCGAAGCGGATGCGCCCGGGCGTAGACCTGTTCCAGAAGAGTCGGTCGGGGCCGAAGTCGTGCGCGACGTAGACCTCCGGCAAAAGGTCTCCGTCCAAATCGCATGTGCCGACGGCGAGCCCCCAGCCCCCGCCGACGCCTTCGGGGAGCGCGTCGCGAACCTCTTCGTATGTGACCGAAGCGTGCTCGCCTTGCGCCGCGCCCACCCAGCGGAAGATGCGCTCGCCGCCGCCGTTGGTCGCGTGCGAGAAGGATTCGGGAAGCTCTACGACGCCGCGGCCTTCCGGGTTGTAGAGGTCGGAGCCGTCTCTGAAGTAGTTGGCAAAGACGAGGTCGAGGTGGCCGTCTCCGTCGAGGTCGGCCGCGGTCGCAGCAGTGGTCATCCAGACTTCGCCCTTCGGGAATATGTCCTGGACGTTGTAACTGTCGGCGCCGAGGACGGCACTCTCCGTCGGACGTTGGAGGAAGATGAGGGGCGTCCTCCCAGAGTAATAGGCGATGATGTCCACGCGCCCGTCCTCGTTCACATCCGACGGGAGCACGCCGAGCGGCGCCATCCGTTCGCGTTCGAAGAAGGGTTGTTGCTCAAGTGCGAACGGCGCGTAGCGGTCGCCGGTGCCCTCTACGGGGGCGACGACGATCTGGTCGGTTCTGGTGTCGATGTAACAGGCGTCGTTGGAGAGGCCGTCGCCGTCCATGTCGTTGAGGGCGACGGCGGCACCGACAGTCGAGAGGAACGAAGAGATGCGCCTGACGCTCGGGTGAACCCGGCGCTGAAGGCGCACGGGCGGGCCCGCGACTTCGGACACGACCGAGCGCGAGAACTTAAAGCGTGCCGCCGCCGCGCGCTCGCCATTCTCATCGACAGCCAGCGAAAACTTGAGCGCCACGAAGAGGGACGCCACGATGAGTGCCGCTGCGAGGGGCTTAACGCTGCGCCGTATCGGACTTGCGCTCTGGTGCATAGTTCAGATTGCCGGGGCAGACATTCGCTAATCCCTGCCGCCCCACGCCAGCGTCGGCAGGGGCTTGGTGACGACGCGCGTGTTGTAGCGTTCGACGTAGGCTTGACGTTCGGGCGTCAGAGGGTACGACTCAGACGCTTCGTACGGGTAACGCTGCATCCCGTGGAAGGGCAGCGGCGCGACCTGTTCGGGACTCGCGGAGTGAATGTTCATCTCCTTGCTGAAGCCGTCGGCGTAGAGCAGGAAGGTGCGCGTCCAACCCGCGGGCAGAGCGGGGAGCGTCGAGGCGTCGAACGAGAGGCTGATCTCGTCGCCCGCGCGCGAGACGACGAACATGTCGTCCGCGACCTTCAACAGCTCGCGCACGTCGCCCTCGCGCGTGAAGCTGCCCGTGAACGCCAGCCACGGCGAGGCGAGCGACACGCGCGCGTAGTCGTAAGAGAGCGGCTCGCGCCCGTCCGGCTTAATCTCTGCCGAGAAGCCGCGCCAGCGCAGTGTGGCCGAGGCCGGGTCGAGGCGCGTCAGCTTCGAGGGAAAGTCGCCGCTCGTCGTAACCTGAATCTGATCCCAGTAGACGCGCATGTTCGTCAGGATTCTCACCTCGCGGCTCTCAGAGAGGAACTTACCCGTCAGGTCAACGACCAACGTCTGCGGCCGACCCACCGGGATGCCGATGTTCCCGACGACCGTTCGCCACTTCCCCTCTCTGTCTTTGACCTGAAGAGAAGGAAACTTCAACTCTAGCCCGCGCTGCGACGCCGCGACGTTGTCACTTGACCAAGCGTAGTCCGTCCAGCCTGTCAACAGCAGGAGCGTTCGACTCCCGCGCCCTTCGTCCGCATCCAGGTTGAGTGTCAGCGCATGTGGCTCTGCATACCCGCGGATAGGGAGAAGTTTGAAGTCGTCCGGGTACGTGCGGTCGAGCTTGGCGAGACGCCCGAGCACGTCGTGGCCGTGCTCGTCGGTCGCGGCAGCGGGCGCGCGCGCGCCTTTCGTTGCGTAGAGCTTGAAGGCGGGCGGCGCGGCGCGCAGCCCCTCGTCCGGGTAGAGTTCGACGCCCGCGGGGTGCGCGACGGCGATAAGCTGTAGGCGGTCTACGAAGAGCGCCTCTTCCAGCTCGTTCGTCACGCGCAGCTCGTAGCGGCCGTCCCTCTCCTTGAGCTGGTCGCTGCGGATGCGCACGTACTCGTCGGGGTCGGGCGTGTTGTACTGCCCCGGCCCGGCCCACGCGCCCGTCTCGGCCGGGCCCATGAAGTCCGTGACGAACTCGAAGCGCTCGCCGTTCCACGCGTAGAGGAACGGGCACGACGAAGGCTTGCGGTCGAGTTCCGTGACCTTGAACGCGCCCGGCACGACGCCCGCGTCCGGCTTCGACGCGGCCACCGACTGTGTCTCGGCCTGCACCACGCCCGAGGGCCAGAGTATCCGCACGGCGTCGGCCGAGGTGCGCTGCCCCAACCCGAAGATTACTTCGGCGGGCGCGGGCGCTGGTGTAGCCGAGTAACTCTCCAGCTTCTGTTGCAGGCTGCCCGCGCGCAGCTCAACCTTCGCGCCGACCCCGCTGCGGTTGCTCACCTTGCCCGCGAGCCCGACGCGCAAGCTACGATTGCGGCTGCCGCCCTCGTTGCGCGCGACGAAAACGCCGCCCTGCTTGCTCTGAAGCTTTGAACCGATGACGAGGTCAACGTCGCCGTCGCCGTCGAGGTCGCCCGAGGCCAGCGCGCCCGTCGCCGCGCCGCCCTCGCCCGCGTCGGGGAGCAGGCCCCGCGCGGCCTTCTCGCTCACGTCCGCCCAGCCGTCGCCCGTGTTGCGCAGCACGCGCACCCCGCCTTTCGGCCCGCGCGAGAGCGTGAGCAGGTCGAGCAACCCGTCGTTGTCGTAGTCGATGAACTGCGCCGCCGCCGGAGCCCCGCCCTGCGCGGGCGGCGCGGGGCTCAGGTTAAATCTGCCCTTGCCGTCGCTCATGGCGAACACGCCGCTGCCGTCCGCGCGCCCGAAGTAAAAGTCCGTGAAGGAGTCTTTGTTCACGTCGCCGGCGGCGACGCAGGTCAGCCCGCCGTCCTTGATGTCGAGCCCCGCCTCGACCGCCACGTCGCGGAACGTACCGTCGCGCAAATTTTTCCAGAGAGCGGGCCGACCCGCGCCGCCTACGACGAGCAGGTCAACGTCGCGCCGGTTGTCGAAGTCGGTCGGCACGACGGCGACGGGCTGGCCGGGCGCTGGCCTCAACTTGGAGGTCGCCGTCACGTCGGCGAACGTGCCGTCGCCGTTGTTGCGCAGCAGCAGGTTGGGCGGCGCGGACGCGTTGCGCGTCACCTCCATCGTCCCGCCGACGACGAGGATGTCGAGGTCGCCGTCGTGGTCGTAGTCCACGAACGCGGCCACGCCCGACGTATCCGTGCGCCCCGGCACGCGCGCCGCGGCGGTCGCGTCTTTGAAGCGCCCGCCGCCCTCGTTGTGATAGAGCGCGAGGTGATTTGAGCCGGCGAAGAGGAGGTCGGGCCGGTCGTCGTTGTCGAAGTCGCCCGCGACCACGCCGCCGGAGATGCCCCCGGGCACCGTGCCCGCGAGGCCCGACTGCTCGGTCACGTCAGAGAGTTTGCCGCCGTCGTTGCGTAGGAGTTTGCGCCCGGGCGCGGGGCCGAGCAGGTCGAGGTCGCCGTCCGCGTCGAAGTCGAAGAGGAGAAGGCCGCCGTCCCGGGGCGTGGGCGACAGCGCGTCGGTCTGTGCGACGAGGGCCGCGGTCGCGTCGGCGAAGGAGACTTCGGGCGTGCGCTTGTCCACAAGGTCTGCTTCCGCGCCGGTTGATGCGACGGCCTCGGCATAGCGCCCCTGTTCGAGGTAGTTCGTGCCGACGGTCGTCGCCGCCCCGCTCGCGCGCAGCGCCTGGAACTGCTGCATCAGGCGTTGCCCCTCCTCGCGCTGGCCGCCGCGTATGAGCGAGGTGGCGAGGTTGTAGAGCGCCGTCCCGTTGTACGGCTCCTCTTCGAGCGCCGTGCGCAGCGCCGCGACCGCCTCCGTAAACTTGCGCTGCTGCACATAGAGCTGGCCCATCTGCACGTTCGCGCCCACGTCGCGCGGGTCGAGCTTCAGCACGCGCTGGAACGCGGCGGCGGCGTCTTCCGTCCGGTTCTGCTGGCGCGCGATGAGGCCGAGGACGTATTGCGGCTGCGGCGCGTTAGGCGAAGCGGCGGCAGCGGCTTCGGCCTCCTTCTGCGCCGCGGCGAGGTCGGGCACGTTGTAGAGCGCAATGGCGAGGTTCGTGCGCGCGAGCGCGAGCTTGGGGTCGAGCTGAAGCGCGCGGCGGAACTGGTCGGCCCCCTCCTTGTGCTTGAACTGTTCGAGCAGAGCCACGCCGAGATTGTTGGCGCGGTACGCCTCCTCGCGCGGACTCCTCGCGGCGGGCGCCTGCACGGCCGCCTCCTGCCGGCGCGACGAAAAGAGGACGGCAACCGTCGCGGCCACGAAGGCGGCGAGCAAGAGATAGCGTAACGACTTCATATCACTTCCCTGTCTGTCACTGACCCTGCGGCGCGGGCGTCGGCGTCGGCGTCGGCGCGAGGCGCGCGAAGATGATCGGCTCCGCCTTCAAGACGCCCTGCCCTTCCTGAACGACGATGAACTGATTGGCCTTGACCTGCTGCACCGCCGCCTTCTCGCCTGACGGCCAGACGATTTCGAGCGCGTAGATGCGTTCGGTGCCGTCGGGCTTGCCCAGACCCAGCGTGAGCGTCAGCTCGCTCTGCGAGGCATAGCTCGAACCGGTGCGCACCGTGTTGCGCGTCTTGAAGTTGTTCGGGCCGTTGACGGTGATCCGCGCGCCCACGGCGTCACGGTTCGAGCGCGTGCCGATGAGCTTTACACGCAGCACGTCGTTCTGGTTCGCGTTGTCGTTGCGGTAGAGGCGCGCCGGGCCGCCGTTGGCGGTGACGAGCAGGTCGAGGTCGCCGTCGTTGTCGTAGTCGCCGTAGGCCGCGCCGCGCCCGACGATGGCGCGGCCGAGCGTGCGGCCGACTCGCGAAGTCACTTCTTCAAACTTCTTGCGGCCGAGGTTGCGGAAGAGGTGCGGCGGCTGCGCGTACCGGACGCGCGGCTGCACCTTCTGGATGTCGTCGGAGACGTGACCGTTGACGGCGAAGATGTCGAGCAGGCCGTCGAGGTCGTAGTCGAAGAAGAAGGTGGCGAACGTCAAGGACTGCTCCGACATCTTGCCGATGCCGGAGGTGCGCGCCTCGTCGGTGAAGAGGCCGCCGCCGTCGTTGTGGTAGAGCGCCATGCTCTCCGAGGTGAAGTTGCCGATGACGAGGCTCTGTCGGCCCGAGCCGTCGTAGTCGGCCGCGTCCACGCCCATCCCGGCGCGCGCCGCGCCCGACTCGCCGAAGGCGACGCCCGCCGTCAAAGCCTCGTCCGTGAAGGTGCCGTTGCCGTTGTTCTTGTAGAGCTTGTTCGGCTCGGTATCGTTGGCGACGAAGAGGTCTGTGAGGCCGTCGTCGTCGTAGTCGAGCAGCGCGACGCCGAGCGACTTGCTCGTCGGGTCATTCAAGCCCGCGCGGTCGGTGACGTTCTCGAAGGTGCCGTTGCCGCGATTGTGATAGAGCGTCGAGCTTTGCCCCTTGTACTTCTGCGGCGTGCAGTATGACTTGTTCGTCCCGTCGAGCGTGCAGTTCACATCCGTCTCCGGCGACCACTCGACGTAGTTGGCGACGAAGAGGTCGAGCTTGCCGTCGCGGTCGTAGTCGAACCACGCCGGGCTCGTGCCGAAGCCGGGGTCGCCGACGCCTGCGCGCTGCGTCACGTCCTGAAACTTGCCGCCCCCGAGGTTGCGGTAGAGTCGGTCGGGGCCGACCGCGGTGATGTAGATGTCAACGTTGCCGTCGTTGTCGTAGTCGCCGACCGCACAGCCGATGCCGTAGAAGTTCGCGGCGAGGCCCGCCTCGCGCGTCGCGTCGCGGAAGGTGCCGTCCCCCTGATTATGGTAGAGCGCCGAAGAGGTCGCGGGGCCTTTGTTCTCGGGCCAGCTCGTCGAGTTGACGAGCAGGATGTCGAGCCAGCCGTCGTTGTCATAGTCGAGGAAGGCCGCGCCCGCGCCCAAAGTCTCCGGCAGATACTTCTTGCCGGCGGCGCCGTTGTTGTGCTTGAAGCGGATGCCCGCTTCGGTGGTCACGTCCACATATTCGATGGGGCCGGAGGGGCGCGGCGCGGCGCCGGGCGTCGGGCTAGGACTTGCGCCCGGCGTGGCCCCGACTACGGCGGCGGCTGCGTCGGGGTTCTGCGCCGCCGCCGTGGGGTTCTGCGTCGGGTCTTGTTTACAGCCCGAGCCGAGCGCGGCGAGAGACAGAATGATCGCTGTGATGAGAGGGGAACGACGCATCTCGGGGGTGTCCACCTTGTCTGTCTATAAGGACGTTTTGTTGACGGCTTTGGCGCGGCGCGAGGTCAGGTATATCTCGAACAGGTTCGCGGCCGGCCCGACGATGAAGAGCGCGTAGTAGGGGGCGTGTACGTTCTCGGCGAGACGCAGGAACATCTCGGCCAGCGCGACGAGGAAGCCGACGAACGCCTGCGCCCAACGTGACGAGCGCACGGTCGTCTTCGGGTCGGTAATCATGAAGAAGATGAAGAGCTGGTACATCGGCCCCGTGATCGGCGCGGCCTCGGCCCAGTAGGAGTGGCCCGTCACGAGGCAACGCACGTACGAGAGGGCGAAGAACGAGACGACGTAAGTTGCGGTGATGTGAATCCGCCCGACGTAGTACGTGATGATGGCGCCCAGCGCCCAGATGACGAGCACCGACCAGAGGTTATTGCCCCACTGCACGCTCAGGGTCGAGTAGGCCCACGGCGCGATGAGCAGCATCACGGCGATGCCGAAGTTCGAAGGATTCCAGATGTGCCGGTCGCGCACGCGCAGGACGTACTTCGACGTGATGGAGATGGCGCTGCACAGCGCGAAGGGCCAAGCGTATGGACTGCGCGTCAGGATGCCGACGCTGATGCCCGAGATATACGCGCTCGCCAGATGCGGCCACTTCCCCACGAGCAGCCGGCCCAGAACGAGTTCCAGCGCGACGGCCGTCACAATCGCCAGCGCCGTCATCGCGTAGCTCTCAAGGATGCCGTAGGTCAACTGGCCCACGAGCAGGATGGACGTGATGAAGATGGGCGCGACGAAGCGGCTGTCGATGCCGAAGAGCTTCGGCGGTGCCTTCGCCCCTGCGGCCGGGGGTGCGAGCGTCGCGGCTTGCGCTGTCGTAGTGCTCATGACGTTTATATGACACGCCGCTGACGCGGCGTCTCACGCCTCTTTCACTTTATGGACGATGCCCGTCGCGGGCGCTTGAATCGTCTGTGTCTTGCCCGAGGGCCAGCGGATTTCGACGCGCTCGACGTGCGCGCCCTTCCCCAACCCGAAGTGGAGCGGGCGCTGGTTCTGCGCGCAGAAGCCGCTGCCGCCCGAGACCTCCTGCACCTGCTCCTGTCCCGCCCAGTAGACGCGCACCTGCGCGCCCAACGCGCTGCGGTTACTCTGCGTGCCTTCCAACTCGAACCCGACCCACGCGTTCTCCGGCGCGACGGTGTTCCTGTAGACCAGCAGCGGCCCGCGCTGGTTCGCCACCACCACGTCGAGCACACCGCGGTTCCAGAGGTCTGCCAACACGACCGAGCGGCCGTCGAAGGTGTCGCGCGCGCCGACCGCCTGCGCCACCTCCGCGAAACGGCCTGCGCTGTCGTTGACCCACACGCGCTTCTGCTGGTAGCCCGAGAGGCTCCGGCCCTTCATCGGCGGCCAGTGCGCCGCGTCGGAGATGATCTGCGAGTTGCCGCCCGCGATCTTCGAGTAGTCGTACCAGTAGTTCGACCCCTTATCCAGAGAGACGTAGCCGTTGACGACGTAGAGGTCGAGCGCGCCGTCGTTGTTGAGGTCGCCGAACTGCGCGCCGAAGCTCCACCCGCCCAACTCGACGCCCATCTCCTCCGCGAGGTTATCGTACTTGAGCCCGTCGCCTGCCGTCCCCTCGCGCGGCACCCAGAGGTTGTTGCCCTGCACGAGCACGCCGTCCTCCGAGATGTTCGAGACGTAGGCGACGAACGCGCCGCGGTTGAGCACGTCACCGAAAGAGATGTTCATCCCGCTCTTCGGCGCGAAGCCGACGCCGGTCTGCTCGCCCATGTCGCGGAAGTGCCCGTGCCCGTCGTTGAAGAAGAGTTCCGAGACGCCGTAGTCGTTGGCGATGAAGAGGTCTGGGTAGCCCGTCCCGCGCAAATCGGCCGCCGCCGCGGCCAGCGCCCAGCGGCGCGTGTCGATGCCGGCCGCCGCGGTCACGTCCTCGAACGTGCCGTCGCCGCGCCCCTTCAGAAGATACTTGCGCCCGCCGTTCTTCGCGTACTCGAAGCTCTCCGGCATCATCTTCGTATTTTTGAGATGCCAGAGGTTCACGTCCTCCGGGTAGTAGCCGCCGATGAAGAGGTCGAGCCTGCCGTCGCGGTCGTAGTCGAACCAGAGCGCCGTGTTCGCGTTGACCCACGCGGGAAGCCCTGCCCTTTCGGTCACGCGCGTAAACCCACGCCCCGCATCGTTGTGGAAGAGTTCGGGCCGGCCCCACTTGTTGAGGAAGAGGTCTTCGTAGCCGTCGTTGTCGTAGTCTCCCCAGACCGCGCCCATCGAAACGCCCGTCTCGGCGCGGTTCACGTCTGCCACACCCAGCGCGGCGGCTACGTCCTCGAAAGTCCCGTCGTGCCGGTTTCTGTAAAGAGCGTTCAGGCTCCCCTCGCCGCTGTTCGTCGTGTAGAGGTCTTGCCAGCCGTCGCGGTCGAAGTCAACGACGGAGACGGCGGCGCCCATCGAGGCGACCTGCGGCATGATGTGTTCGAGCTTCGCGTCGAGCGTGGGCGCCGTGTGCGTGAAGTTGACGCCCGCAGCCTTCGAGACCTCTTCGAGCCGGAACCCGTAGCGGCCGAGTATCACGTCGCGCGCGTCGTTCGCGCTCACGCCGCCGGCCGCCGCGCCCTCGCCGCGCCAGCGCCTGATGACGAACGGCGTGGCGAGCAGCGCGGCGAAGAAGAGTATGAGCAGGCCGCGGGCGATGGGACTCTTACGCATCGTTAAGAAAGTTCGGGTCAGTACTCCTCGCGCGGGTCAACGCGCCCACAGCCCTTCCTTGAAGACCTGCGGCGTGACGTAGCGCGTGTGGAAGTTCTCCCAGTCCTGGGGATGACGGCGGTAGACCGGGTCGTCTTCGAGACGTGTCGGCGGCGTAGTGTAATACTCCTGGTCGCGCGACGGCAAAGGCAGCACCGTCTTCGAGAACTCCGAGTTGTAGTCGCCGTCCTTGATCCAACCGTTGCCGATGAGCACGTAGTCGCGTGCCCAACCCGCGGGCGGTGCGGGCTGCTCCGCAAAGCGCAGCAGCAGCTCGTCACCCGCGTTCGAGATGACCACGCGGTCGTCCGTTCCGGCCAGCAGCTCGCGCACATCGCCGAAGCGCGTGTAGTAGCCGACGAGGTCGCGCCAACGCTGCCCCGTCGAGGCGATGCGGTCGTAATCGGGCGTCTCGGGCGAAGAGCCGTCCGCGCTCCTCATCTCGGAGAAGCCGCGGAAGCGCAGCTCGGCCGACGCGGGTGCGAGGCTCAAGACTTTCGTCTGCGCCTCGTCGGCCCCGGCCGCCCATTCGAGCGCGTCCCAATAAATCTCCATGTTGGTGCGCAGGCGCAGACGGCGCGGCGCTCCCGGCTTGAAGACATTCTGAAGGTCAACGAGAACCGTCTTGTTCTTCCCCGCCGGGAAGCCGAGGTCGGGCTGCGCGACAGTCCAACCGCCGCGCCCGTCGGCGACTTCGAGACTGAGACCTTTAGGCGGCGGCTGACTGCCTTGACTGATAGCGACGTTGACCGAGGCGTCGGTCGGGTGCAGCCAGCCGTGCGCGACGAGCCAGAGCGGCCCTTCGCGCGGAGCATCCTCGCCGAGTTCGAGTTCGACGAAATGGTCGCGCGTCACGCCCTGATAAGCCCCGCGTCCGAAAGTGTCGAGGTGTCGGCCGTCAAGCTTACTGATAACCTCGCTCACATCTTTCCCCGCGTCGTCCCACGCCCCCGCGAACGCGTGCGGCTCGGCCGTCGTGTAGACCTTGAGCGCGGGCGGCTCGCGGGCCGTGCGCTCGTCCACGAAGACCTCCGTGCCGGCGGGGTGGTCTACGACCGCGAACTGGTAGCGGTCGAGGTAATACGTCTCCCACAGCTCGGCCGTGATCGCCAAGTCGTAGAAGCCTCCGCGCGGGACGAGCTGGTCGCCGCGAATCCTGACCCACTCCTCGGTCTGCCCGACCTTCAACGTCTGGTAGTTGTTGATGCGCAGCCCGATGGCCGGGCTCCACGGCGCGCAGTCTTTGATGAAGCGCATCCGCTGCCCGTCGAAGGCGAAGAGCGAGGGGCACGAGCCTTTCAGACGCTGCTCGGCGAGAACGGACGTGTCGGCCTTCAGCTCGAACTCGGCACGCACCGAGCCGTTCGGCCAGACGACGCGCACCACGTCCGCGCCCGTCTGGTCACCGAGGCCGAAGTGAACGAGCGGCCCCGTGACGAGCTGCTTCTGCACGAGCAGCCCCGCGCGTATCTCCATCTCGCCGCCAACGCCGAACGAGTTGATGCGCTGGTCGCCGGTGGCGTTCGCGGCGCGCGGACGTATCAACTGCCAGTGATAATCCTTCGACCCGCGCCCCGCGGCCACGAACGCGCCGCCGTCTTTACTAACTCCAACAAGGTCAAGCCTTCCGTCGCCGCCCACGTCCGCGACCGAGACGGCGCGCGCATTCGTGAACGCCTCCGGTAACTTGAGCGGCTTGAACTTCCCCTCCGCGTCGCTCAGCCACGCGCTCGCGCCCGTCATGGCGGACGCGAGAAGGTCTACACGGCCGTTGTTGTCGAGGTCTGCCGCCGTGAGCTTCAACGTCCCGGTCGTCATGTCCGGCGGCGCGCCTTCGAGGCGCGCGACTTCGGCCGAGTCCCAGTCGGCACCCTCGCCCTTGTCGGAGAGTCGGCGCAGCACGTCGTCGGCGCCGAGCAGGAGGAGGTCGAACTGCCCGTCGCTGTTCACGTCCGCGACGCCGAGCGCCACCGCGCTCAAGTTCTGCGGCGTCGAGCGCCGACGGAACTGCCCCGTCCGCTCGTTCGTGAAGACGGAGAGACGACTCTGCGCGTCGAGCAGCGCGGCGTCCGGGTCGCCGTCGCCGTCGAGGTCGGCCCAGGCGAAGTCGCGCAGGGCGTTCACGCCCTCGAACGGGTGCTGCTCGGCGAAGGTGCCGTCGCCGTTGTTTCTTAAAACAGTGGGTGCGCCGTCCTTCGACGCGAGCACTATATCGAGATCGCCGTCGGCCTCGATGTCCGCCGCCCACGCGCCCGTGTACGAAGCGTCTATGACGTTGGTCGGGAGTTTCGTCTGCCCGGTCACGTCGATGAAGTTCGCTGGACTCTCCTGTCGATAAAGTCGGAAGCCGCCCTCGCCCGCGAGCGCCAGATCGGTCTTGAAGTCGTAGTTGAAGTCGAGCGCGGCGACGCCGTTGGGCGTGGGCGGCGCAGAGGCCGGGCCGCCGGGGAAGGTTAGCCGTACGCCGCCCGCGAGCTGGGCCGTGCGGCCGTCGGCGAAGATTTGCGCCGGTGAGCCCTCGCCGTCGAGCGAGACCGCGCCGCCCCACGCCCAAGTGCCTCCAACGAACTCCTGCGACGCTGCGGCGTTGAAGGTCAGCGCCTCGTCGGGCGGCGCGGGCTTGGGCGAAGGCGACTCCAAAGTGATGAAGCGCGTGAAGGGCTCGCTCAAACTCTCCGGCGGGTCTTCGACGGCGAGGCGGCTCTGCCTGTACCCCGGCAGGCGCACAAGCACGTTGCGCAGGAACTGCACGCGCGGGGCCGCCGCGCGCGGGTTCCCCGAAGCGGCTGCGGCCTGCACGGCCTTCAACTGCTCCTGCGCCTCCGGCGGCCACGCGGCGGAGTCGGCGGCGAAGCCGCTCATCAGGCGCCCGAAGAGTTCCGCGTCGCCGCGTTTGGCGGCGAGCCGCGCCACGTCGAGACGCACAGAGAGGTTTTCGGGCTGCACTTCGAGAATCTTTTGCAGCAGCCGCACAACCTCTTCTTCGCCGCCCTCGCCCCCGCGCTCGACCTCGCGGCTGAGCGCGTAGAGCGCCTTCAGGTTGCGCGGGTCGAGTTCGGCGGCGCGGCGGAAGTGTTTGGCCGCCTCGGCGGAGTTGCCGCGCGCGCTCTCCAACTGACCGAACAGGATGTAGAGCCTCGCGTTCTCGGGCGCGAGTTGGCGCGCCTTCTCAAGGCTCTGCGCGGCCTCGTCGAAGCGGCGCTGGCGCATGTAGAGAAGCCCGAGGTCGGCCCAGGAGGCGGGCTCGTCCGGCGCGAGCGCGGTCGCCTCCTTCAGCTTCTCCTCGGCACGCACGTCGTCGCCGACCTGTAGGGCCGAGAGGCCGACGTAGAAGGCGCGCACCGCGTTCAGGTATTGCGGCGAGCCCTTTTCGGGCAGGTCGGCACGGCGGCAGCCGGTCGCCGCCGCGGCCAGCGCCGACAGAAAGATGCAGAGGGCGCAACGCAGGCGCCTGTTTAGAAAGCTTCGCATTAAGAGGGGTGGCACTTCAAAGGGGCCGGGTTGCTGCACCGGATGGCGCACCTTAACACGCTGGGCCGCTGCGTGTCATGGGTGTGAGGTTGGACGCCCCCGTCCAACTAAAGGTTGACGCGCGCCTCCAACCTCACACCCATGACACGCGGCGGCGTGCTGTGCGGTAATGTGCGCGTAAGTCCCTGCGCGTCCTAAGCTCGCATCCGCGTTCCGGTTTCACACTTTCGGCGCCAAAGCGGCGGACTAAGGAGTCACAACTGATGGCCTGGATCAAGACCATACCTTTTGCGGAGGCGGACGAGCGTCTGCGCCGCGCCATAGAGGGCCAGCGCGAGCTGTATCCCGCCGAGTACGGCGCGCCGGTCGAGGCCGCGGGCGACGGCGAGTCGGCCGGGATCATGGAGTCGCACACACTCATCCCCGACGCGCTCTACCACGCCTTCGCAACCTTCGGCTCGCTGATGTCGCCGGAGCTGCCGCTCACGCGGCGCCAGCACGAGATGATCGCGACCGTGGTCTCGGTGACGAACCGGTGCCACTATTGAATCGAGTCCCACGCAGAGTTTCTGCGTCGCGCAACTCTCGATGAAGAACTGGTCGCCGCCCTGCGCGAAGACTACCGTACGGCTCCCATCTCGGAGCAGGACAGGTTGATGCTCGACTACGTCGCGCAACTGACCCGCGACGCCACGCGCATCTCGCGCGAGGATCACGAGCGGATGCGCGAGGCGGGCTTCGACGACCAAGCCATTTTGCAGGTCACGCTCATCGCCTCGTGGTTCAACTACATCAACCGCGTCGCCGACGCGCTCGGGATCGGGCGGGAGGGCTGAGCCCGGCTGGCTTTTGCTTCTCGACGGCCGATGGCATAACATTCCGTCCGCCCCGCCCGGCATGGAAGCGCCGCGGCCCGCTCAACAGAACGGTTCACCTTAACGTCATCAACTTTAAGTCAGAGGAGTTTCAGGAGGCATCATGGCCGCTTCAAGCTCAAGCGTACACGGCATCGGCGTGACTCATCCGGGCGGGACGGGCCTGCACGACAAGCTCAACTCGCGTTGGCACGAGCGCGCGCTCCAGTTCTTCATGCTCATCGTGCTCGGGCACTGGGCCGAGCATCTCGCGCAGGCCGTCCAGATTTACGCGCTGGGTTGGCCGCGGCCGCAGGCGGGCGGCGTCCTCGGCCTGTGGTATCCGTGGATGGTGGGCTCCGAGGTGCTGCACTACGGTTACGCCGTCGTGATGCTCGTCGGCCTCTGGATGTTGCGCAAGGGCTTCACGGGCGTCTCGCGCAAGTGGTGGACGGCGGCGCTGGTCATACAGTTCTGGCACCACATCGAGCACGCGCTGCTGCAAGGGCAGGTGCTCTTCGGCCACAACCTGTTCGGCTCGCCCATTCCGCTCAGCTTCCTCCAGATTGCCTTCCCGACTTCGCGCGTCGAGATTCACCTCTTCTACAACGCGGTCGTCTTCGCCCCGATGGTGGTCGCCATGTACTACCACATGTTCCCACCCGCGACCGAAGATGCGAACCCTGTGTGCACCTGCGCGGTGAGACGCAAAGAGGCGCCCGCCGCCGCGTGACCTTCGGGCGAGAGAGTTCTCTGACAAGGGGTCGCCTGCTCCTTGCGGCCGTCGCGTGCACGTGCGCGCTCCTCGGGGTCGCGTGTCGGCTGACGGAGCCCACGCCGGACTTGCGCGTCGAGCACGAGATTTCTCCAAGCCCACCCAGAGTGGGGCCCACCACCGTCAACCTCAAGCTGACGGACTTCGCCTCCTCGAAGCCTTTGAGCGGCGCCCGCGTCCGACTGGAAGGCAACATGACGCACGCAGGCATGACCCCGGTCTTCGCCGACGCGAAGGAGGTGGAGCCGGGGCGCTACCGCGCCACCCTCGAATTGACGATGAGCGGCGACTGGGTCGTCCTCATCCACATCGTGCGGCCCGACGGTCGTCAGATAGAACGTCAGGTGGATGTGAAGGGCGTCCGGGCGGAATAAGAAAGGTGTCTGAACGAACGACCAACCCGCCGCCCGCCACACAGGACTCGCCGCCCTTCGACCTGTTGCGTGTCCCACTGCTCGGCAACCTCCTGCGCTGGCGCCACGCACGCACCATCCTGCAAATTCCTCTCTTCATCATAGCCGCGCTGATGGTTCTGCACGGATTGTTCGGCCCACAGCTCGCGCCGAAGAACCTTGCGACGACACTGACTTGGGTTCACTTCCGCGGCGCGCTCGTCCTCGTCCTGCTCCTCGCCGGGAACTTCTTCTGCATGGCGTGCCCCTTCATGCTGCCGCGCAACCTCGCACGGCGCTTCATCAAGCCCCGGCGTAACTGGCCCCGAGCCTTGCGCAACAAGTGGCTCTCGCTCGCACTCTTCGTCGGGGTACTCTTCGCCTATGAGCTGTTCGACCTCTGGGGCTCGCCCTTCTGGACGGCGTGGCTCGTCGTCGCCTACTTCGCGGGTGCGCTCGCGGCGGACTCGTTCTTCAAACACGCACCCTTCTGCAAGTTCGTCTGCCCGCTCGGCCAGTTCAACTTCGTCGCCTCGACCGTCTCGCCGCTCGAAGTGAAGGCGCGCGACCTGCAAGTCTGCGAGAGCTGCCGCACGAAGGACTGCATCCGCGGCCGGCGCGAGCATCCCGAATCGCCCGTGGTCATCCAGCGCGGCTGCGAGCTGGCCCTCTTCCAGCCGCGCAAGACTGGGAACCTCGACTGCACCTTCTGCCTCGACTGCGTGCAGGCGTGCCCGCACGACAACGTCGGCATCACGAGCCGCCTCCCGGCCGAAGAGTTGTTGACCGACCGGATGCGTTCGGGCGTCGGCATCCTCTCACGCCGCAGAGACCTTTCGGCGCTCGCCATCGTCTTCACGTTCGGCGCGCTCCTCAACGCGTTTGGCATGGTGAGTCCCGTCTACGCGCTGGAAGGCTGGCTCGCCTCGACGCTTCACTTGCAGCGGGAGGCGCCCGTGCTCGGGCTCATCTTCGCGCTCTTCCTCATCGCCGAGCCAGTCGTCATGCTCGGCGCGGCGGGCTGGCTGACAACGCGTTGGGGCGGGCGCCGCGGCGGAGTGCTTCAAGCAATCGTGCGTTACTCCTACGCGCTCATCCCGATGGGCTTCGGCGTCTGGCTGGCACACTACGGCTTTCATTTCCTGACAGGGCTGCTCACGTTCATCCCCGTCGCGCAGAGCGCGGCCGCGAGCGTCGCGGGCTGGCCCGTCTTCGGAGAGCCTGTGTGGCACTTCACCGGATTTCCCGAGAGAGTCGTCTATCCGATTGAGCTTGGGTTTCTGGGCTTGGGGCTGCTCGGCTCGCTGTTGTTGACGTACCGCCTCGCCGAAGCCGAGCCGAGCGCAAGGCGCGGGCGCGTCTTCGCTGTGTGGGCGGCTCTGTGTGTCGCGCTGTGGGTCTCCGGCCTCTGGCTGATGTCGCAGCCGATGGAGATGCGCGGGACGTTCCTGGGGAACTGATGCGGGCGTGCAACTACAGATTGGATTTCGTAAAGGCGAGACTCGGAAGCCTCCTGCTGACGGCCGGACTGTTGCTCTTGTGCGGCGCCCGCGTCGTCGCGCACGAAGGGCCGCCGTACCCCATCATCGTCGATAAGACCCTCGGGCCGTGCGTGCTTTCGGTCTGGTCGGACCCGGATGTGGGCACGGGCACGTTCTTCTTCATCCTTGAGCCGGCGCCCGGCGGCAGGCTCCCCGACGACATACGCATAGAGATAGGCGTGCGCCCCACGAGCGGCAGGCTCCCCGAGGCCATCTACGCCGCCGAGCGCGCAGACTCGGGCGGGCGCGTGCAGTTCAAGGCCCTCGTGCCCTTCGACGCCGAGGAGCTTTGGCGCGTCCGCGTCAGCCTCCAAAGCGCGCAGGGCGGCGGCGAAACCACGACCGACGTGGAGGTGACGCCGCCCGGCTACGGCCGTTGGGACCTGCTCATCTATCTCCTCCCCTTCGCGGCCATCGGCGCGCTCTGGCTGCGCGCGTTCATTAAAGGCCGAAGCCGCGGCCGGCCCTCACGCGGTTAGCTCATGCCGCCCGCTGCCTCCAACTAAAGTTGTAGAAGATGCCTCACCTTCGGTCTCATGACACGCACCGCCCTTCGTGTTAGCTTCCGCCCGTCTGTCACCACGCCCAACAGTTCGTACAGGCCCGCCTCTAAGGAGATTCACATTGAAGCAGCTCTTCGCCATCGCGGCGTGTGTCGCGCTCTTAGCCGCCTTCGCCCCCAACCTCCGCGCCCAGCAGGCCGCCGCCACGCTCAGCGGGGTGTTGAGCGACCCGAACGGGGCCGTCGTCTCCGGCGCCCTCGTGACGCTGACTCAGCAGTCCACGGGCGTCAAACGCGAGACGACGACCAACGGCGAAGGCTTATACACCCTGACCAACCTCGCCGCCGGTGACTATCAACTGGGCGTGACCGCGACCGGGTTCAAAGCCCTCCCGCTAAACGTCACCCTTCAAGTCGGCCAGAGCACGACGCTCAACATCCCTCTTGAGGTCGCCGGGGCTAACATCGATTCCATCCTCGTCACCGACGCGGGTTCGCTGGTAGACCAGACCTCGTCCAAAGTTGACGGCGTGGTCGGCGCGCGCGAGATTGCGAGCCTGCCTTTGAACGGCCGCAACTTCCTCGAACTCGCGCTGCTCATCCCCGGCAACGCGCCCGCGCCGAATTTCGACCCGACGAAGACGAATACGGTCGTCATCTCTTCCGCGGGCCAACTCGGCCGCGGCGGTAACGTGACGGTTGACGGCGCGGACTCGAACGACGACGTAGTGGGCGGCGCGGTGCAGAACGTCTCGCAGGACGCGGTGCAGGAGTTCCAGATCGCGACCAACCGCTTCTCGGCGCAGCTCGGCCGCTCCGGCTCGTCCGTCATCAACGTCGTCACCAAGTCCGGCTCGAACGAGCTGCACGGCTCCGGCGCGTTCTACTACCGCGGGAGCCTGTTCCAGGGTCTGCCCGCCACCTTCGACCGCTCGCTCGACGAGCCGCCCTTCGACCGTCAGCAGTATTCGTTCACGCTCGGCGGCCCTCTGAAGAAGGACAAGGCGTGGTTCTTCGGCTCCGTCGAGTACCGCAATCAGGACGGCGCGACGCTGGTGGGCGTGCGCGACCTCGCGAGCCGTTCCATCAGGCGGATGACCGCCTCCGCCCCGCTCAACGACCTTTTGAGCACGGAGCGTCTGGACTGGCAAGCCTCCTCGCGCGACCACCTCTTCTTCCGCTACTCGCTTCAGCGCGAAAACGACACGGCGGCGAGCACGCTCGACCGCGCCATCGGCTCGGCCTCGCAGCGGCAGGCGAGCGTCAACAACACGCACTCCTTTCTCGCAAACTACACGCGCGTCCTCAACCCCCGCGACGTGAACAGCTTCAACTTCAGCTACAGCACCTTCTTCAACGACATCGAGCCGGTCGCACCCGGCCCGCAGCTCACCTTCCCGTCCATTCAGGACGGCGCCTCGTTCCGCGTCCCGCAGGGCACGAAGCAGCGCCGCCTCCAGTTCAGCAACGCGCTGACGCTGGTGCGCGGCAACCACACCTTCAACGTCGGCGGCGAGGTGCAGCGCGTCGATTCGGACTTCGACCTGCGCGTCTTCCAGCAGGGCCGCATCGAGTTCATCGAGGACTTCCCCGACTTCGACCGCGACGGCAACGGGCGCGTGGACGACAACGACCTCCTCTTCTCCGTCACACTGCGCAGCGGCAACCCCACGCGCGGGCTCGTCATCCCCGACGCCGACAGTTACTACCTCGCGGGCTTCATCCAGGACGACTGGCGCGTCCACCCACGGCTCACTCTGAACCTCGGCCTGCGCTACGAACTCGACACCGACGTGAAGAACGTCAGCCGCGTTGACCAGCTCAACCCCATCATCCTCCCCTTCCTGCGCGGCGAGAGGAAGAGGGACAGGAACAACTTCGGCCCGCGCGTCGGGTTCAACTACGCGACGAAGGACGGGAGCACGAGTCTCCACGGCGGCTACGGCATCTACTACGACCGCATCACGCTGGAGATTCAATCGTTGGAGCGCGGACTCGACGGCCGCGCTCTGCCCATCGAGGTCAGGGCCGGCAACGTCTTCTTCATCCCCGAGGCGTGCCTCTTCAACCCCGCGTGCGGCCAGTTCCCGCCGCCTGCGCCGACGCTCGCCAACCCTTTCACCGGATTCATTCTCACGGGCGCGGGCGCCTCCGGCATCAACATCATCGACAACCGAATGCAGAACCCTCTGGTGCAGCAGTTCAACGTCGGGGTGCAGCGCCAGTTCGGAACCGACTACGTGCTGCGCGCCGACTACCTGCACAACTTCGGCACGCACTTCATCATCGGCCGCACCATCGGGCAGGTCTTCAACCCCGTCGTCGGCGGCCCCGACGCCGTAGTCAACCTTGAATCAAGCGTGAAGACGAAGTACGACGGGCTGCTCGTAAGTTTTGAGAAGCGTTTCTCGCGCCGCCACCAGTTCCGCGCCAGCTACACACTCTCGAAGGCTTTCAACTACGCGAACGACGACCAGATACCCTTCTCGAACGGGCCGCTCAACCCCGCGAACCTTCAGCTCGAATACGGGCCGACGCCGAACGACCAGCGCCACCGCTTCGCCTTCGCGGGCGTGCTCGACGCGCCGTACGGCGTCCGCGTCGCCCCGCTCCTGACGCTCGCGTCCGGCGTGCCAATGGACATCCTCCTGCCCGGCGGCGGCTCGCGCGTCCCCATGCTTCAGCGCAACGCGGGTGGCCGCCTGTTCAAGACGGGGGCGGAGTTGAACGCCTTCATCGCGCAGGTCAACGCGGCGGGCGGCGTCGGCGGGCAGCCACTCCCGCTCGTCCGCGACGACGCGCGCTTCAACGACGGCTTCAGCGCGTTCGACGTGCGCCTCTCGAAGCTCTTCCGGCTCGGCGAGCGCGTGAGCGTCGAGCCGATGGTCGAAGCCTTCAACCTCTTCAACGTGACGAACGTGCTCGGCTTCTCGAAGTCGAACTACTCGGGCTTCTCGAACGTGCTGGTGCGCGACAGCAACGACCCTTCGAGCCCCGGCTTCCTGCGCTCTTCGAGCTTCGGCCGTCCCGTCACGACGGCCGGCGGGGTCTTCGGCTCCGGCGGCCCGCGCGCCTTCCAGTTCGCCGCGCGCGTGACCTTCTGAGGCGAGACAGTTTCGGCCCTCACTCTCGCTGTGCCTGATGCCGACGGTTATGCCGTCGGCATTTTGCTGTCATACTATCCCCCGCTTGTGAACGCTTTGCCCAACACATCTCGGGAAAGAGCTGTTGCGATGAAGACGACCATGTCAACTATTAACCGAAGGAGTGCCCGCCGTCTGTGGCTCGGGCCTGTGCTATTGATTCTGACCGGCTCTTTGACGGCCTTCGCGCAGACGGCGGCGCCCGCCGCGCGTTGCGAAGCCGACAACGAGTATCAGGAGGGCGCGATTGTCTGGACGCAGACCTCGGGCGAGGCGCGCGCGCTCGCTTATCAGGCGTTCGCACTGGCGCGCTTAAGGAGCCGCGCGGCGACGCAGTCGCCAAGAAGTACCGCATCGTGCTGCTCGCGGGAGATAACCTCAACGACTTCGACGAGGTCTTCGAGCAGAGCCGGACGGTCGCCGACCGTCTCGCGGCGGTCGAGCGAAACCGTGCGCAGTTTGGCGCGCGCTTCATCGTGCTGCCCAACGTGATGTACGGCGACTGGGAGAGAGCGGTCTACGGCTACGAGAACGGACTCAACGACGAACAGAAGGCCGCGAGACGCAGGGGCCTGCTCAAGACTTACTGAAACCGTGCGCATCCTACTCGTAGAGGACGAACCGGACGCCGCCAGGCTGCTCGCTAAGGGCCTGCGCGAGGAGTCGTACGCCGTGGACGCGGCCGGCGACGGCGAGCACGCGTTGGAGCTAGCGTTCGTCAACGACTACGACCTCGTCATCCTCGACGTGATGCTGCCCGGCCGGGACGGCTTCGACGTGTGCCGTGAACTGAGGGCCGGCGGCTCAGCCGTCCCCATCCTGATGCTCACCGCGCGCGACGCCGTCGAAGACCGTGTGGCGGGGCTCGACACAGGGGCCGATGATTACCTGTCGAAGCCGTTCGACTTCGAAGAGTTGCTCGCACGCGTGCGTGCGCTCCTGCGCCGAAGGCCGGCGCTGCTCCCGGCGGTCATCGAAGTCGCAGACCTTTCGATAGACACGAGGGCGCGGAGCGTTTCGCGCGGCGGCGCGGCGGTCGAACTCACGGCGAAGGAGTACGCGCTGCTCGAATACCTCACGCGCCGTGCGGGCGAGGTCGTCTCGCGCGCCGACATCGCCGAGCACGTCTGGGACGAGACGTACGACCCCTTCTCGAAGGTCATCGAGGTCTTCATCCAGCGCCTGCGCCGGAAGATGGACGACGGCCGCGCGCAGAAGCTCATCCACACGCGGCGCGGCGAAGGCTACGTGCTGACGGCCGGGGAGGGTGTCGGCGATGACTAATACGGTCAGGGCGCGGCTCACGCTCTGGTACGTGAGCGCGCTCGCGCTGATTCTCGTCGTCTTCGGCATCGCCGTCTACGCCATGCTGTCGCGCGCGCTGCACCGCCGCGTGGACGAGGCGTTGCGCTCCACTCTCGAAATCGCCGTCACCTCCCTCACCAACGACGCGGAGGAGGGGCAGTCCAGCCAGAGCGCCGCGCAGAGTACAGCGACCGAGCTTTCGAGTTCGCAGCAGGCGATGCTGATCTTCGACGGCGAAGGGCGCCTGCTCGCCGCGCACCCTCAAGCGGAGAGCCGGCACGTCCCCCTGCCCGACCTCGGCGCGATATCGGACGACGCGGTTCACCTCTCCACGGCAGGCGGGCAGGGTCACGACCACCGCCTCGCGGCGCGCAGGGTGCGCATCGGCCCTGCCGGGACGCCGTACATCATCCTCGCCAGCCAGTCGCTCAGACCGGTCGAGGGCGAGTTAGAGTCGCTGCGCGAGGCGCTCTACTTCGCGACGCCCGCGGCGCTGCTGCTCGCCGGCCTCGGCGGATGGTTCCTGGCGCGACAGGGTCTGGCGCCCGTGGCCGCGATGGCCCGGAGCGCGCGCGAGATCGGAGCCCGGAGCCTCGGCCGGCAACTGCCCGTCGCCAACCCGCGCGACGAGCTGGGGCAGCTCGCCACCACCTTTAACGAGTTGCTCGCGCGCCTCGAAGCGGCATTCGCCGAACAGCGCCGCTTCATGGCCGACGCTTCGCACGAGCTGCGCACGCCGCTGGCCGTGATGACCATGGCCGCCGACGTGACCCTCAGGAAAGACCGTCAGGAGGAGGCCGAGTACCGCGAGGCGCTGCGCATGATGGTCGAGCAGGCCCACCGGCTCACGCGCATCGTGGAGGACATGTTCACTCTCGCGCGCGCCGACTCGGGCCGCTATCCGCTCAGGAAGGAGGCACTCTACCTTGACGACCTGCTCGCAGAGGTCGCGCGCGCCGGCAATCTGCTGGCCTCCGGCAAGGGCGTCACGGTCGAGCTTCACAACCTGCCGGAGTCCGCCTTCCACGGCGACGAAGACCTTCTGCGACAGATGCTCCTCAACCTCGTGGGTAACGCCGTGAAGTTCACGCCCACGGGCGGCTCCGTCCGGCTCGGGCTGGAGCGGCGCGGCGACGAGTACCTGCTCTCGGTCTCCGACACGGGGCCGGGCATCCCCGCCGAAGCGCGCACGCACGTCTTCGAGCGCTTCTATCGCGCAGACAAGTCCCGCACGCGCGCACGAGACGGCGGCGCCGGCCTCGGCCTCCCCATCGCGCGCTGGATAGCGCGGGCGCATGACGGCGACCTTGAGCTGGCCGACCCCGAAGGCGAAGGCACAACTTTCCTCGCGCGCCTGCCCGTCGCCCGTTCGTAACTGATTACCGACTTTACCTTTAAGCTTGTTTACCGTCCGTTTACCGAGCTTCTGATAGTCTGGGAAGACTGTTAGGAAGGGGTGAAGTCGTATGAGTTACAGGATGAAGATGATGCTGCCGGTCGTCGGCATGTTCCTGCTGGCCTGCGTCGTGGTGGCGGCGATCACGAGAACGAGTCTTGCGGGCAAGACCCCGTTCACCGGCGGCACGTTCGAGGCGTCGGGAGTGGCGCACGTCCCGGGCACGGACGGCGTGCTCTTCGTAGACGACGGGCGCACCGAAGAGGTCTTCTGGATGGGGCTCGGCGAGGGGCGCGGACAGGCGGGGGAGGTCAAAGCCGTCAAGCTCGGCGTGAGCGTCGTAGACCTCGAAGGCATCACACACGACGGCGAACGCTTCTACGTCGTCGGGTCGCAGTCGAAGCCGAAGGGCGGAGACGCGGCGGGGCTCGTCCGCTTCAGGTTCGACGCGCAGGGGCAGCGGGCGGAGGGGGTCGAGGCCGTCAACGGCCTGAAGCGGTTCCTCGCCACGAACGTGGCCGAGCTGCGCGGGATGGAGCAGAGGAAGTACAAGGACGGCGGCATCAACATCGAGGGTCTCGCGTGGGACCCGCGCGGCGGCCGGCTCCTGCTGGGCTTGCGCTCGCCGATTGTGGACGGCCACGCGCTCGTCGTGCCCTTGCGGCTGCGCGACCGGCGCGGCGTGTTCTCTGCCGACAACCTCGAAGTAGAAGGCACGAAGGCCATCCGTCTGCCGCTGGGCGGCGCCGGAATCAGGAGCATCGAGTACGACGCCCGCGCGCGTGCGTTCCGCGTCATCACGGGCGCGGGGCCGAACTCCGAGAAGATGGACTTCAAGCTCTGGGAGTGGGACGGCGACGAGGCGCGGCCCGCGCTCCGCGAACTCGGCACCTACGACCGGCGGCTCAAGCCCGAGGGCGTCACCCGCGCCTCGTCCGGCGGGCGCGACTTCACCTTCATCGTCTTCGACACGAGCGGCTACGCGGCGGCGGAATAACCGCACAGGTAAAGGAAAAGGGTCAGCCGTCTCCACGGCCGACCCTTTAAGAACTATGGCGGAGAGGGTGGGATTCGAACCCACGGTGGCCTTTCGACCACTCCGGTTTTCGAGTCCGCTCCATACCCTCCGCCTAACTAAGACGTAGTAAGAATTGCTAAGAATTCAAACAACCCTCAGCCGTCAAAGCATAGCCTATCCTAGCAATTCCTGTCACGTCGCTACGCCATCTTTACGCCAGGTTTGGAGGATAAAGGGGAAGAAACGAAAGTGTGTTCGATCTAGCATGGCCTTACTCAGACCATGTAAACACACTGCGCTCAATATAGTTCCCCGGATGATCGCGGGTACAAATGTTCTTCGCTAGCTGCGAAGCCCCTAATCACCCCGGTGCCGGCCTGTCGGTGCGCCTAAATCTTACTGGCCACATGGTTGCCCGTATATAGCGAAGCTCATCCGATAGTAGATCTCGCGGACCAGCTCCACGTCCCTCATACAGTAGTCGGCAATCTCCTGGTGACATCCCTCGCAGAAGCGGTCATAGACGAGGTTCCCATCTATCCCCTGCCTTTTCGAGCTTTCGAGCCCCAGAACCCTAGCCAACCTGTCGAGTGAGACGAACTTGCGCGGCGACCACTTGTTCCACTGGTGCATGGTGTCGAAGATGGGACGGGAGCGGTAGCGGATGAAGGGCAGCTCTACCGTGGGCCGTACGCGCTGGATGACGCTCCGCTTGTAGAGGAACGGCAGGTCAAAGTCGAAGACGTTATGCCCGACGACGAGGTCTCGCGAGAGGTTGAAGCCCTTAAGAAGCTTCCAGAAGCCGCGCAGCGTGCGCGCCTCGTCGAGGTGGAACATCATCGTCTGGCGCGCGCGCCCAAGCAGCCCTCGGTGGATGACCTCGTCGCCCTCTTCGACGATGACTCCTATGGTTAGGACGCGACCGAAATCTCCGTCAAGCGCGAGGCGCCGAAACTCCTCATCCGAGCACGAACTGATCTCCTCTAGGATGCCTGCTGGCGGGCTGCCCTTATCGGGGGGAAGGGTCTCGATATCTACGAAAATCCTCCTGACCATTTCTAACTCGAGGCTGCGTTCGTAGGACAAGTGACGTATTGCACGTAAAACTTCGTTTCGGCCTTGCAACTAGACGCCGCGCATCATACCTTAACTTCAGGCGCAGGGTATATATATTTCTAAAGGTAGATGAGGATACTCTTGAGAGGCATTGTTACTTCTTGGCTCTGGCTGGCCCGGAACGATTTCTCTTAAGCACGCCGCTCTCCGGGTCGGCAGGAAGTTTCTCAGGCAGGTCCAACTCGTCATCTATCAGGGCTTCCAGGAACTCGCCGTGCCCGGTCGTCGAGATCGCCCGGGCATAGCGCAGTAGCAGTCCGAGAGGGGGCTCACCGCCGACTCCGCGCTCGAATCGTGAGACGTCTTCACGCAGCAGTTGGCCATCGAGCCCGAGCCGCCGCACCATCTCGTTCTGCGAGAGGCCGAGGGCAGTCCGGATGTGCACCAGCTTCTCACTCAGCCTTTGTGGTCGCTGCCGCGCGGCTCTTCCCATCAGGTCGTTGCCCTCCCCGATGAGAAACTGCCTCCAATGTCAATTCCAGACTTGAAGCTAGAAATATTTATTTCTAGTATGGCATCGAATGTTGTTGCCGTCGGTGGTTCAAACCTTACGAACCCCCCGGCGGCCCCCATCATGCGTTTGGCGGCGTCGCTTTAGACAAGGCTCATAGACCAGTGACCATGAAGTAAATAGGATGGACGAACAGCGGCATCGTCAAAATCGTCAAAGAGTTTCAGCTAGTTGTGAAATCTCCGGGCCAGCGCCGAGCAGGACATGCCGGCTGGCACCTCAAGGCTTCCTTCTCCTCTTTGAGGTTATCACCGCTGTGACCACCCCGTGCGCCGGGTCGCTGGCCAGCTTCTTCGGCAAGTCGAGATCGTCGTCAATCAGTACGTCCACGGTCATGCCGGCGGTCCGCGCGTACCGTAGCAAGTGGGGCAGTGCCGGCTCTCTGGTTCCCAGCTCGAAGGAGCTGATGTCGGCCTGCACCAGTTCGTCCGTGAGTCCGAGTCGCCGGATCATGCCGTTCTGTGACAGGTCGTAAGCCAAGCGAATTTGCAGCAGCTTCTCGGCAAGGCGCCGAGGCTTGGGCCGTGATCTTTTCCCCATCAGGGTGTCCTCCCGACGGGAAAAGTCTCGCCACAGGCAAAGTTTCGATTAAAAGTATTTACTTTTCTTTTGACTGTAAATACTTTTAGAATGTCGTGAGAGCGCGAATCCGCCGAGGTGCCTGACCTTAGGCGCCTCCGGGCGGGCGTCATCGCGGACTTTGTGGCGCGAGCCTAGACAAGGTTCACAGAACGAGAAATCGCAATGCCTTCCGTGCGACCGAGCGCAATGATAATAGAGGCTTCGGCGAATTATTCAAGGGCAAAAGTAGGCGGCGGCGCAAAGTCTTAGCCGCTGCGTCTGTTTATTCCCGGAGTTACCGTGATACGCAGTAGCGGAGTAGTGGAAATGAGTAAGCAGGACATGGCCGAGCGGCTCTTCGTCAAGGTGGCGCAGTACTACGGCCCGGCTGTAGCGCAGGTCCTATTCCCTCCGGCGGCCGGTGCGGAGGGAGAGGTGGGTGATACTGAGTTCATGTCGGAGGCCGTGACTCAGTTGCTCAGCGGAGGGGGAGCATCGCCCCCTCCCGGCGAGGCCGAGCGCCTCGTCATGGCGGCGCTGCTCGTCCTGCTGCACGAGGGCGGTGGCGGTCACAAAGTCACTTTCATGTTGCCCGAGTTACTGGGGCTGCTCGGCTGGCCTCTCTCGGAGCCGTCGGGGGAGGCCGTCGAGCGGGCGTTAGATTTTTACATGCGACTGGTACAGCGCGAGTCTACAGGCCCACCGACCTCCGCCGGCCGGGAGGTTAGAGTCACTTCCATCCGGAGATTAATTGGCGGCCACGAGTACTGCGAGGAGAGCGAGTGCGACGCCCCTGAGTCGGTAAGACTGGCGGGGCGACAGGTCACCGTCACTTTCAACCCGGACATACCGCTCGGAGCGAGGGCGGCAGCACTCAAGTCTGGCGCCTAAGGGCGCTGAAGGGGTCACACGTGAGGCACGGCCATCACTGATCTCGGCGTCCGGGCGATGGCCGCAGGCAGTGCCTCCGTCTTAGTCTACACAGCGTGTGGGACTCCTCCCATTGGGACGAGTTGGCCAGTCGCCGCCTGCGTGAGCCCTTCGTCCGAGCTGTGCTGTCTCGCCGCCCTCGCTTTCGTAGTCGGGCCTCCGAGAGCTGCAAGAGCATACATTTTAGCAGTAGTCTTTAAACTTAATAGATCGCTATACCTAGCTCCAATAATTTTATTGCATCAGTTGTTGCGGCGGCGTAACCTCGCCCCGTTCGCGTCACCGCGCCGGACTTACTTGCGCTCTCGGCTCTCTGGCGCTGAAGTCCCAAGCACGACAGACACACTCATATCAGACCGCCGATGATTTTGATTTACGGCAGCCGGGATGAGTCGGGATTGCGCGGGCTGCTTAGAACAGCGCCAGCACGCTTTGGAGCAGGTTCAGCGCGATCTCGGTCGCTGAATCATTGGCGGTAGCCTCACTGCTACCCGTCTCCTCTTGCCCTGTAACGGTAGTTGAAATCTTGCCTTCGGCCGTAGCCGTTTGCGCAGGTTGCGAAGGCGGCGGAGGGCTTTGCCCAAAAAGTCGGGAGCGTACCCGGATTAAGGTAGTACCAGCACCGGCCTGACCCAATATATCGTGTACGCTACCGACTTTTTGGGCAAAGCCGCGGCGGAGGCACGACCATCGTTGTTATTTCTCCTGCGAAAGCGGGAAGTGTGAGCGCGAAAGTGAACACCAGCGCCACGCAGAGTTGGCGTAAGGATTTCATATTGTTCTCCTGAAGTGGACTTGACCGCTGTGTGATGGACGGTGAGAGTGAAGTCCTTACCTGACCGCCCGTGACGAGTTGCGACGGCGAATCTTAACACCCTGCCGCGTTAGGACACGCTGCCGCACGATTACCGAGAACCCTTAAGAGGTAGTCCTCACATGATTGTTTCAAGTCAGCTACTTCACCAGATAGCTGATCCGGCACTTCCCAGAAACGAGCGGGCGCGGCTCCGATGCCAACTCGCCAAGCAGCTAGAGGACGTAGGGAACTACGACGCCGCGCGCGAGGCGATGGGCGACCTGTGGCCGCGCGTGGGCGAGCGCCCCGTTTTAGACGGTCTAGACGAGGCGATGGCGGCGGAAGTGCTCTTGCGGGTCGGAGTGCTCACGGGCTGGCTCGGCAGCATGAAGCAGATTGAGGGGGCACAGGAGACGGCCAAGAATCTGATCAGCGAAAGTATTAATAGATTTGAAGCCCTGCGGGAGGAGAAGAAAGCGGCAGAGGCTCAAATTGAACTTGGCCCATGTTACTGGCGCAAAGGGGCACTTGATGAGGCGCGCGTCGTGTTACAGGAGGTACGAAATCGTCTCTCCGATGAAGATGTCGAACTCAAGGCCGTTTCTCTGTTACGCGGCGCCGCTATTGAGAAGCTAACTGACCGGCTAAGCGATGCGCTGCACCTTCTTATCGAAGCCGCGCCACTATTCGATGCGAGCAAAAATCACACGATCAAAGGAAGATTCCATAACGAGTACGCCCAAGTGCTACGAAAGGTGAGCGCGGCCGAACATCGTAATGACTACATAGATCGCGCACTCATCGAATGCGCAGCCGCCAGCTACCACTTCGAGCAGGCGGGGCATTCGCGCTATCAAGCCTGCGTCGAAAATAATCTCGGCTTCTTATTCGGCGCTATTAAGAAGTTCCCCGAAGCCCACGAACACCTCGACCGCGCTCAGGCCCTCTTCACCAGCATGAAAGACAGCGTGCATACGGCGCAGGTGGACGACACACGCGCCAGAGTCTTACTGGCAGAGGGCCGTGTCCACGAGGCTGAGAAGATTGTCCGCTCGGCCGTGCAGATTCTCGAACGGGGCGGCGAGCAGTCGCTGTTAGCCGAGGCTCTGACCACACACGGGATCATTCTCGCGCGCATGGGCAACCATAAGCTCGCACGCCTCATGCTGCAACGCGCCGTTGAAGTGGCGCAGAACGCAGGCGATCTAGAAGCCGCCGGTCTAGCAGCGCTTACCATCCTCGAAGAATTAGCCAAGTCTCTTCCGGCGAACGACCTGAGCGCCACCTACGACCGCGCCGCGGAGTTGCTTTCAAAGTCTGAGAACCGAGAGATTAAAGACCGCCTCGTGGCGGCCTCGCGCCGCGTGCTGTTTTTTGCCGGCTCCCTGTCCTCGCCCCCGACATGGAAGGGCTTCCACTTCAATGACGCCGTACTCCGTTTTGAAGCCCGCCTCATCGAGAAGGCTCTTAGGGAAGCAGGCGGTATCGTGGCGCGGGCAGCTCAACTGCTCGGGATCGACCGGCGGAATCTGGACCTCATGCTGCGCAAGGGACGCCACAAAGACCTCAAAAACCTGCGCACGCCCGTCGAGCCGCGTAGAAGCAGCCTCATGTTCCGCGACGAGGTAGACTGCCCCGACACGCGCGCCGTCTCCGTCCCGCACGTCGAGGATGACTCGCTCGTGGCCGACGCCGTTCGCATGACGCTGGACGACGAGGGCTGGTCGGTCGAGACGTGCGCCGACGGCGCGGCCGCGCTGGAGAAGCTCACGAGCGGCGCCCGCTACGACGTGCTGATTTTCGACAACAGGCTCCCGGACACGAACGGGGTCGAGCTGATACGCCGCACGCGGGCGCTGGCACACAGGCACCAGACGCCGATCATCATGCTCTCGGGCGACGACGTGGAGGCGCAGGCCCGGCGCGCCGGGGCTAATGCCATCCTGCGAAAGCCTGAGGACATGCCACTGATCGCCGAGACGGTCGCGCGCCTGCTCGCGCGTAAGAAGGGGCGGGACGGATAAGACTTTTCGCCTTCACCGCCCTCGCCAAAGGGCGTTGGTTAATTTGGTTAGGACGGGCGTTCGTTTCCCCGCGTCCGTCCGGTTGGCACGCCCGCTCAGGCGGGTGCGAGCTGTGCCGTGCGAGGCCGCCGCGGGTGGATGGGCTAGAAGCGGCGGCCTTGATGAATTGACAAAAGGGCGAGCGCGCCGGGGGCGCGCACGTCTCACGCCGGCACGTCCGCTTTGGGGAGGCGGGCTGTGCTGCGTCGGCCGCCGCGTGTGGGGCGAACGGAAGGGGGCGCGGCGGCCTCCCACATGGCGTGGGGTGGGTGCTCGGTTCGTGGCGCGAACTTGGTCCCGTCCTGCGCGGCTCGCTCGGCTAGCGGTGAGGACGGCGGGCCGGGTAAGAGGCCGCCGCGTCTTGTCGGAGACGTGGCAGCCTCCCTTCCCCTAACGGGAGTTCCTTCTGAGAACGAGTGAAACTTTGGGGCAGGCCGCGCGAGTGGCCGTAGGCGTCGCGAGATAAGTCCCCGACGGGGGACACTCCGGAGTATTACTTCTGTTGAGCAGAGCATAGTAGGTTCGAGTCCTACCTGCGGAGTTTATTTATTGACGGGGATGCAGCGTAAATTGCTGCATCCCCGTTTTTATTAAGCAAATCATGAGGCTAGGGCCGCCGCGAACCCACCAGCCGTGCCGGGTAGACTCCGAAGTCCCGGAGGGCCGCGTTCCCGTCCACGTATCCGATCCGCGCCGCCGGCACCAGCATCCCCTCGAACTTCCCATCACCACTGATGTACAGTTCGACGTAGGTGAAGGGGTAATCTTCGGTACGCCCACCGACGCGCGCCGCGAACGCAGTGGGAATGCTCTCGAAGAGCAGCACGAGTTTAACGACTCCATGTCGTGCCGACGTAGACCTCCCCACCTACCGTATCCACGCGGTCGGAGAGTTGCTCCACCAGCGTCAGAGTCAGCACGAGAACGAAAATCAGGATACTGCCTGCCGATGGACTTTTCTTCACCGCATTTTTCGGGCGACGCCGGCCCCTCACCGCGTCGATTCGTGTGGGAGACCAGCTACGGTCGTGGCGCCCCCTTCAGGTAAGGAGCCAGGAGCTTCTCCAGGATTTGTTGATGCGGTCGTACTCCTCCTCGCACATCTCGGCCCGCTCCGAGGGCAGCGTGCCGTCTTTGATGAGGTATTCATATTTCTTGGGGTCGTGGCCGTAGATGAGGCAGACCGTGTCGTAAAACCGCTGCTCGTCGAACGAGTGCTCGTCCCAGTAGGGCCTGGGCTGCCCCCTGGTCAAAGCCGCGTAGAGCGAGAAGGAGCGGGCGCCGTCCAGCGCCATCCGCACGCCCTCCTCCGACCGGCCCAGGAGCACCAGCGTCGAGAGTTGATCGACCGCGTCCTCCTCCCTGCCTGTGATGGGCAACTCCCATGCATCCACCAGCGCGTGGCCGAGTTCGTGGAAGAAGGTCGCCACGGTCGCGCCCCTGACGGCCTGCTCCAGCTTGGCCGTGTCCTTGACCCTGCGCGAGAACAGTTCGTAGTACTCGTCAATGAGTTGATAGCAGACCGTCACCCGGCGGGTCTCCGGGTCGTAGAAGGCGTCTGGGTCGGGGCAGTCTTCGAAGGAGATGTCGAGGTCGTACGGCAATGCGACTTTGCCGTTCAGTTCGGCTACCACCCGCGCAATCGCCTGCGGATTCCCTCCGACTCCGCGTCCCTTACCGCCCTTCTTGGCGCTCTTCCGCGGCACGTAACGGAGTTTGAAGTCACCCGCGTCGAGGATAGTTCCCGGGAGAGTCGCCTGTCGGCTGTAACCGGCTGCGCAGAGGATGACAACCAGCATCACGAGCAGACTGACGCATCGGCCGCAAGTCCGCGCCGCCTTGCGTCTGCTGCGTCCGGCCGAGAGCCCTATGTGACGCATTGAACATTCCTCCCCGGCGACCGACAGGCGGGAGCGTCAGAACCTGATGCCCAACCCGGTCACCAGCCCTTTCATGTTCGTGTCGTAGATGAAGCCGCCCGACCTGTAATTGACAGAAAGGTAGCGATAGCCCGTGAGCAGCGAGTAGCGTTCGTTGAGGTTGTACCCGACCGCGGCGAGTAGTTGCCAGGTGCTTTCAGAGCCCGCGCCGAATCCGCCGCCGTCGCCCTTGCCAGCGACGAAGATTTTCGGAGAGAGGTTGAGTTGGAAGCGCGCGCCGAAGATGGGGTCTACCCAGTTCTTGCTCGCGGACGCGCTCGCCGCGGGGAGCAGTCCCGCGCCCAGGTTGATGTCGGTGCTCAGGTGCCAGACGCGCACGCCCGCGAAAAGGTCTACGTGCCCGGCCTTACCCTGTACTGCGCGAAACCCGGCCTTCGGCTCGAAGACGAACTGCTTGATCTCGATCTCGGCGTCGGAAAACAAGCCACCCGGCGTCTCCTTTTGGTCGGTGAGCCTGATGTACTGCATGTCCGTCAGCAGCAGCAGACGGCCGCGCCGCGCCTCGAACGCGCCCATCGCGCCGATGTTAAATTCGTCGATGATGTCGGCGAAGCTGGCGTCAACCTCGCGGGTCAGACCGCGTGCGCCGACCGTTCCCTCCAGCCCAGAGAACCAGATGTACGGCGTCAGTTGAAACTGCCACCCGTCTTCGGGCTCGGTCTGCGGGTTGGGTTGTCCCGCCGCCTCGGTCTTCACGGCGACCGGATGAGACATCGTCGCCTCGCTCGTCCGCGGAGCGCTCTCGGCGACGGCGACCTCTGCGGGCACGGCCGCGGTCACAGCCTCCGGCTTGTCCCTTTGCCCTTGCGAAGACGACGGGCTTTTCTCCGCAATGTGCAGGGCCTCAAACAAGTTTGTCCCGGCGACTTGCACGGTGACTTCGCTCTTCTTTATCGACGGCGCGTCCCGCGCGCTGTCTTGCGCGCGTGCCATGCCGGGGGCGGCGCAGGCCGCGGCGGCGAGTGCGAGCAGAACGATTAGTCTTGAGACGGGTTTAATCATTGGTTCCTCTTTCAGCCTTGTCCTTGTTTATCCGAAGCCGTCGGCCGCGCCATGCGCGAGCCTTTTGTTCGCTGGTTCAAATGGGATTCTACCGGCGGGCGGGGAGGGTTAATCACTGTCAATATTGACAGCTAAGGGAGAAAAAACTGACAGGCATGAGGATCGAGTTTACGGCCGGCGGGCAGGGCTTAAACGTGCCCCGCCCGCCGGCCGCAAAAAGCTTCGGCAGCCCGCCTCGTCACTTGCCGCGCGCGACGTTCTCCGACAGCGGGAGGTCAACGATCAGAGGGTTGTGGTCGGAGATGCGGTCTTTGAGGCCGCGGTTCAATACCTTCAGCGTCCGCCCGAGACGCGGGGCGAACAGGTAAGGCTGCTGACGGTCATGCGGGTCGGTCAGGCGCGCGGGCTTGACGAAAATCCAGTCGAGCTTCAGCTCGACGTGCATCTTCCCTTCAAGCTCGAACGTGCTGACGAAGCCCTTCGAGGCCCGCTCGTTGGAGTTCGCCAGCGTCTCTTCGCTGCCGCCGACGGAGTACGCCCTCGTCCCGCGGAAGTCGAACGCCCCGCCGTCGGCGAAGCGGAACTCCTTTAGCGTCGTGAAGAAGTGCTCCTCCGGGTTCTCCGAGACGAATCGCACGCTCTTCACCGTCGGGTCGTTCTTCAGCCGCTTTGCCTTCACCGCGCCGAGCGTTATGTCGTAGAGCAGTCCCGCCCCGGTCGCGTGCTTGATCCCCTGCTTCACCCAGAAGGAGGTGCTCCCCATGCGCTTCTTGACCGCGCGCTCGAACGAGGTGGGCGTCGAATCGCTGCCGGTGGTGTTCATGTCGCCGGCGAGGATGACGGGGTGCGGCACGCCGCGGACGTGTGAGAGTAGCTCTTCGAGCTGCTTGCGACGGTTCTCCGGCTTCGTCTTCGCTTCGAGGTGCGTCGCCACGACCGTCAGACGGCCGCCGGGGATTGAGCCGTCCTCGATGTCTGCGAGGAGCATCATGCGCCCACCCCGCCGCACCTCGCGCGAAATCTTTTCACCGAACACCAGCCCCGCGCCCTTCCGCTTCCCCGCCTCCAGCTTCGAGACTCCCTCCTTCTCGCCGGCGTACCAGTCGTGCCCTTGATGTGCGAAGCGGACGATTCTGACGTTGTGCAAAGGGAAGCGACTCAGAATCGCCGTCCCGTGCAGGCCGAGCGTGCGCGACTTATCCACCGCGCTGTTTTGAACTATCGCCGCCTTGTCGGCTGCGGTCTCACCCTCCAGCGTCTCCGTCCCGAGCGTCAGCGGATCGACTTCGACGAACTCGACGCCGTAGGCGTAGTTCATCCCCGTGGCGGCGGCCAACTCCCGCGCGACGTTGCGATAGCCCGTGCGCTTCAGTCCCCAGTCCACCTCGTTGAGCACCACGATGTCGGCGAGGCTCAGACGCTCGGCCTGTCTCAAAGTGGAGGCGAGCGTCTTTGCGTCCTGCATGCTCCTGCGACGGAAGAAATTTTTGTCCCCGACGAGGGCCGCGCTGACCCCCTCGAACTCCAGCCCCCGCTCGATGTTCCACATCGCCACGCGCACGCCCATGCCGGGCGTCGGTGCCGACTTGCGCGCGCGCGAGCCTCGCGCCGACGCCCCGTTATCCACGAAGGGCGTGGACAACAAGCTCGACAGCTTGGCCGCGAGGTTGCCGGACGGGACATCCTCCTCGTACAGGCGCACCAACTCCTCGTAACTCAGCAGGTGCGGCCCGGTCGGCAGCGGCGGCCGGACGGCACCCGTTGTCGGGACGAGTGTGAATGCGGGGAGCAACACGGCCAGCGACAGCAAGAGCGAAAGGACTAGCCGGCGGAACATGCTGACGACGACTCGCGCGTTTGGTTTGAAACTCATGTCTTCTTTCCTCGCCGGCCGGGTCGGCCTCCTAATCTTCGTCGAACGGGGGCACGCTGGAAGAATTGATGCCTTCACCTTCCAGCCTCAACGTCTGCGGGCTGGTGAACGAGTTGTCGATGAGCTTCAACTCGGCCTCGAACCCCTCGGTCTTTGAGGGCGCGAAATTAACGTCTATGGTGCACGCCCGGTACGGGAAGACTTTCGCCCCCGTGCACGTGTCCTTCACGACGGAAAAGTTGCGTGCGTCGTCCCCTTCGACGGACACGCTGTCAACGGCGAGCGGCTGCCCGCCCGTGTTCGTGACGGTGATTCTCCGCGCGCGGCTCCACCTCCCGACCACCTGCTCATCAAAATCGAGGCTGTCGGGGTCGAGACTCACGTACGGCGGCGACGTGTCCTGCACGACCGGCGCCAGACTAAGGGTGTGCGCGCCTCCCCGCGCCAAAGCGGCGACACACGAGACGGCGAAAAGCACGCCCATGAACATGGCCGCCTGCCTGATGAAGAGTCTTTCGTCCTGCATCTCTTTCACGAGTTCGCCCTTCTACTCGATGATCGGAATCTCCGAGGCGATTTTGAGGTCGATCAGCATGTCGAGTCGTCGCTCCAGCATGAAGTATCTGATTAACGTCTTTCCCGGCAGAACCTTTTCGAGCTGTCTGGAATACTCCCTCCTCAGACTGAGCCGCTGCTCCTCCAGCGCGAACGCCCTGCGGCTGAGTTCCCTCGCCCTGGCGTCGTCCATCTTGTCGAAGCTGGCCGCGTAATCTTTAATCAACTGCAAGCGCCCGTCGTAAAACCCCGTCAGGTCGCTCTCATACCTCTTGTAGATCGGCCAGAAGGCGGCTGACTCTTTCGCGTTCAGCGACAGGCTCTCGGCGATGATGCCGGTCTTCTTGGCCCTGATGTCTGATCGCAGCAGCGCGATGTAAGAGTTGATGTACCCCTTATCCTGTACGGGCGGCCGGGTCGTTCGGTCGGGCACCTGTGAGCCGGCGGCGGAGGGTTGGAGGCGACCGACGGCGATGCCGAGCGCCAAAGCGGCCACGACCACCATGATTGTTCTCCTCATTCCCGCTCCTCCCTGTTTCTTCATCCGCGCCCTCTAGGGTGTGTCTTCGTTCGGCTTGTCCGACGTTGCGAAGAGGCAGGACGGCGAGACGAAGAGGCGCTCGGCCAGTGCCTCCCTGATCGCGGAGCGGAGGTCGGAGGCCATCCGCGACTTGACCACGTAGCCGAGCGCGTCCGTCGCCAACGCCGCGCGCACGAAGTCAGGGTCTTCGTGGACGGTGAGGAACACGACCTTCACCGCCGAGCCGCGCTTCCTCAAACGGGCCGCGGCCTCGATCCCGTTCATCTTCGGCATCGAGATGTCCAGCACGCACACGTCCGGCTTCATCCGCGTCTCCGCCTCCAGCACCGCGAGGCCGTCCCCCACCGTCCCGACCACCTCGAATTCGGGCTCCAGCAGGCGCACGACCCTGTCTCGCACGTCCTTGTTATCTTCCGCCAGTAGTATGCGTGTGCGTGTCAATGTTTCACTTCCCCGCGCGCCCGTAACGTGTCAGAAGCCCTCGCTGCGGGCGGCTACGCGGCGGCGCCCTTCGGTATAAAGGGTTGCCGCCATGCTAGTGGGTGTAGTGCGCCAAGACTACTGGCAGAACTAACAGGCTGTGCGCGGTACGGCGCGCGGCTGCGTACTTAAGGAGGCGGGGGGGAAGGGTCAGCGGGAATCAGCGCGCCCAACTCGGGGTCGAGTTCCCGCAGGGCACGACGGACTTCCCCCTGACTCAAGTGCTCAACGTCTCCCGAGTAGCTGTGCTCGCCGTAGTACGAAAAGCAGAAGTCGTCCCACGCGAACTGTAAGCGGTCGGAGGGCGACTCGTAACCGAGGACGCGGGCGAGGCGTTTCTCTTTCGACTCCTCGGCCGGCTCAAGCTCGACGAAACGCTTGAAGACCGCCATCGCGATGAACTCACAGGCGAGGTCTTCTTTCTGCTCGTCGTTCAGGGCGACCGCGGCGGTCAGTCCGGCCCTCTGCGCGAGTACATCGGCGAAGCCTCGCAACTGGCCCGACCACGCGGCGACATGGGTCAATTCATGCGCGAGCAGGAAAAGCGCCTCGTCATCCGAGGTCAGGTCCATCGCATAGTTGGGGCCGATGCGAATCTCCCCGGGACGCTCGTCACACACCGCGGCCGCGCCGCCCAAACGCCGGTCGAGCACGACCCTGCGCACACGGTTGACGGTTCTTGTCCCCGGCGCCGCGCGCCGCTTGAGAACGTCGGGGCCGGCGCCCGTCTCCCGTAAGGCTTCGAGGGTGAGCCGCTTGGCGAGCGGCAGCAAGCGCCTCGCGTTTTTGATTCCCGACCTCGCCTTCCCCCAGACGATGACTTCTGGACCTTCCGTTCGGGTGAAACCATCGCCGGCCGCGGAGTCTCGGTTTTCGCACATGGCCGGCAGCGATTGTAAAAAGGCTTGACGGCTTTCGTTCGGGGCGGCGGGGGGCGCGACAGCTTCGGGCGGCGCGGGCGGCGCCCCGACCTCCCGTGAGACGCCCGGCCACCGGTATGAAGACGCGGCGAGCAGGGCGCCCGGGATGAACCCGACCAGCCAGACGAGAACTACCGCCCCCGCCCGCCGCCCCACCTGCTGAGTCTGGAAAAGCGTAAGCTCACCCCTTCAAGACGGTCGCTTCAAAAGGACGCCCGGCGTGCCGGGTCGCCCCGGACTCTGTTTTCGGCGGAGATTATAGGGGGGCTGAGGAGGGCGGATAACTGTCAGAATTGACAGTCCAAACATCTGGATGACGGCCGGCACTGCCGCTTCGTCGCGCCGGGCGAACACTAACTGCCCGCCCGGCCTCGCTCACGCGTCCCGCGTCTTACACGGCTACGAACGAATTCCTGATCGCGTATTGGATCAGCTCGGCGCTCGTCTTGACGTGAAGCTGTTCCATCATCGTGTACTTGTGAAACGCGACCGTCCGCGGGGTGACGTTCAGGGTGAAGGCGACCTCCTTCATCGAGCGCCCTTCGGCGAGGAGTTGGAGCACCTCTTTCTGACGCAGGGTCAGTTGGTGGGGCGGCTTCCGGCATTTGAAGTTCTGGACGAACGACCCCATCATCCCTTCCGTCATCAACGGCGTGATATACGGCCTCCCGAGGAGCGCGTCGCGGATGGCGCAGACGAGTTCAGAGGCGGCCGAGGTTTTGATGAGGTAGGCCGAGGCCCCGAGGCGGAAGGCTTCGGCGGCGAAGTCGGCGTCCTGGTTCATGGTGAGGTAGATGAGCTTCGTCGCCGGCAACTCCTGCTTGAGCCGCTGGCCGGCACTCAGGCCGTTCAGCCGCGGCATCCCGATGTCGAGCACGACCACGTCGGGGCGGAGTCGGTGCGCGGCCTCGACGAGTGCGAGGCCGTCGGGGCAGATGCCTACGACCTCGAACTCGGGCTCCAGCAAGTTCTTGAAGGCTTCCAGCAGGATGGTGTGGTCGTCGGCGAGAATGATGCGCGCACGTTTCATATTTCCTCCATCTCTCCGTCTAACGGTTGGGGGTTTTCGGTCAGCGGAATGCGGATGTCGAGGTGTGTGCCGTGCGAGGGCCGGGAGCGGATGGTAATGACGCCGCCGACGAGTCGGAGGCGCTCCCTCATGCTGATGAGTCCGAGACCCTTCCTGTGTGTGGCCGAGTCCACGTCGAAGCCCGCGCCCGAATCGGACACTGAGAGATGCACCGTCCGTTCGGACATGCCGAGCACGACTCGCGCCTCGCGCGCGCCGCTGTGCTTGACGACGTTGCGCAGCGATTCCTGCACGACCCGGTAGACGCAAAGCGCGACATCTTTCGGCAGGTCTGCGGGGATGCCGCTGGCGCTGAAGGCGATCCTAATGCCCCGTCGCTGGTCGAGTTCTTCGCAGAAGCTTCTGGCGGCGGCGACGAGGCCGAGGTGTTCGAGTTTGGAAGGGTGGAGTTGGTGAGAAATCCTCCGCACCTCTACGGAAATCTCCTGGGCCTTCGCCCACAGGCCCTGCATCCGCGCGCGCAACGCGCTCTGCCTCGCTGGGATCATCTGGCTGACCTGCTCCAGCTCGATGGAGAGCAGCGCCAGCCTCTGGCTCAGGTCATCATGCAGCTCACGCGCGATGCGGCTGCGCTCCTCCTCCTGTGCGCTGATGAGGCGGCCGCCGAGGTCACGCAGCGCCTCTTCCGTCCGCCTGCGCTCCGTGTCGTATTCTTGTGCCCCGCCCGGCTCCCGCTCGCTCGTCGCGAGCCCCGCGGCGACGCAACCTTCGACCCCTCCCCGACACGAGACATTTATAAGTGTGTCCGGCATTTGCATCACCTGTGTGACCACGCCTTCGCCCCGGCCACCGTTTCGATACCCGCCAGGTGCGAGAGCAGTTTGAAATCAAGGTTCGGACGGCGGCTGTGGAGCATGACGGAGGCGAGCAAGACTGCGAAGTCGTCGGACAGTAAGTGTTTCTCCCAGTCGGCGCGCGTCTCCCACTCACCTATCAGGACGAAAGAGTTCTCGTCGCCGGACTCCTGATAGAAGCGGTACATCAGGCACCCATTCTCTTTTCGGATCGGGGCCAGCAGAGACTGGATGGTCTGGCAGAACTCTCTCCGGTTCTCTGGGTACACGGTGACTCTGGTGGTGTTGACAAACACTTCAGCCTCTTCCCGGTGTGCCTATGCGGTCACCCGTCTGTTTGGAGGCACGTCTTTAGGACGCGCCGAAACAGGTCTCTTCTTGATTCAGATTGCGATGGTACTGACGAAACTTCCGACCGCCCGAAGGCTCGATTGCGAGGGCCGTCTAGGGTGCAATCGCCGTGCACAAAACTCGCCCCGGCGGGGCGCTTCGCTTAAGTGCTTGTGCCCGCGGAGATTCGAGCCCGACAACTCTCCCGTTAAGTGATGGCGGAAACTCTGTTGTAGCTTGGGATGCCGCAGATTCCGCGGGATGCCGCGGAAAACGGAGGGCGTGTGGCTAGGCGAGGCTCGCCGTGGGACGCAGTCGGACGTGAGGCGTTGTTGTGAGAGCCGAGCGGGTACGGTCGGGGGAACTGTTGGAGCTGGAGGGAAGCTGATGTGAGGTATTTAACGAATGGCTTCAGGCTTCGACCATGCTCTTGCCCTGCTTCTGGATTCCCAGCTTCGCCATGCGTGTGCGCAGCGTACTCGGGTTCAGGCCGAGAATCTTCGCGGCACCCTTCGGGCCTTCGATTCTCCAACCCGTCTCTTCGAGCGTGGCGAGGATGTAGTGGCGCTCGATTTCTTCGAGTGATTTGCCGAACGCGGGGAGCTGCTCCGCGGGCGGCGGGTCGAAACCGTCCACGACCGACAGGACGGGCCCACGCGCGTTGATGACGGCTCGCTCGACCACGTTGGCAAGCTCCCGGATGTTGCCGGGCCATGTGTGACCACTCAAAGTCCTGAGGGTCGCCGGCGAGATAGACGTGATCTCCCGCCCCAGCCTCTTCGAGAAGCTCTTGACGAAATGCTCCACCAGCAGCGGGATGTCTTCCGCGCGCTGTTTGAGCGGCGGCACCGTGATGGGGAAGACGTTGAGGCGGTACCAGAGGTCTTCGCGGAAGCGCCCCTCGCGCATCTCCGTCTGCAAGTTTCGGTTGGTCGCGGCGATGATGCGGACATCGGCCTTGATAGTCTTGGAGCTGCCGAGGCGCTCGAACTCGCCCTCCTGTAAGACCCGCAGCAGCTTGGACTGCAATTCCAAAGGCAGTTCGCCGATCTCGTCGAGAAAGAGAGTCGCCCCGTGCGCCAGCTCGAAGCGCCCGACCTTGCGCGCAGAGGCCCCGGTGAAAGCCCCTTTCTCGTGCCCGAACAGCTCGCTCTCAATGAGGCTCGCGCTCAAGGCCGCGCAGTTGACCTTCACCAGCGGGCGGTCTTTGCGCGGGCTCGCGCTGTGGATGGCGCGCGCGACCAGCTCTTTCCCCGTCCCGGTCTCGCCGAGGATGAGCACGGTGGAGTCGGTGGGGGCGACCTGCTCGATCTTGAAGAGGACGTACTTGATCGCGTCGCTGCGCCCCACGATCTCCTCGAAGTTGTGCGCCAGCTTGATCTCCTCTTGCAGGTAGACGTTCTCCGCCGCAAGCTGGTTCTTCAGTTTGTTCACTTCTTCGAGGGCAGTGTGTAAGGCTTCCTCGGCGGACTTGCGGTCGGTGATGTCAACCCCGGTCCCGATGTACCCGAGGAATTCGCCGTCCGACGCGAAGCGGGGCACGGCGGTATCGAATATCCATCGCAACGCGCCGTCTGCCCGGCGCGCCCGGAATTCCATGACGAAAGGCTTCCGTGCAGCCTGCGCCGTCAGGTAGATATTCACGCATCGTTCACGGTCGTCTTCGTGAACCATTTGCAACCAGCCGTTGCCGAGCAGTTCTTCGTTGCTTCGTTCTGTGAAGTCAAAAACATACTGGTTAAAGAACGTGCAGAACATGTCTGCATCAGTAACGAAGATAATGACCGGCGCCGTATCGGCCATGTGTTTAAAGCGCGCCTCGCTCTGCCGTAAGGCTTCATCGGATTCCTTGCGATCCGAGATGTCCAGCGTAAAGCCGCGCAGGCCGATGGTCTTTCCGGCCTCGTCGCGAATCGGCACGACGTTCGTTTCAACCCAACGCGGCTTGCCGTCCTTCGCCAGCCAGCGAAATTCCAGCGTTCGCCCCTGACCTTCGTTGACAACGGAATCCATCGCGCTGACCACCACGTCGCGGTCTTCGGCGTCAACGAGCGAAGTGCCCATGCCCGGAGTCGAGAGCCATTCCTCGACCGAGTAGCCCAACAGTGTTTCGATGTAATCGCTGACGAAGTGCAGCCGACGTGCGCCGGTCTCCCGATCCACGAGCGCCTCCCAAACGACGCCCGGCGTGTTGGACACAACTTCATCCAAGCGCTTGTGTTCGGCTTCGACCAGCCGCGCGAAGCGCTCGCTCTCCCGCTCGGCCTTCCTTCGCTTGGCGCGTATGTACAACAACCAGATGATGAGCAGCGTCTCGACGATGAACAGCAAAATGGCTCCGAGGATGTGCCACTTGTACTGTTCCCAGATTGTCGGCTGTTTAAAGCGGACGATGCTGCCGGGCGGGAGGCTTTGTTCGCTGATGCCCCACCGCCGAAGCTCGCGCCAGTCGAACATGACGACGTTCGGGACTCCGTGCGGAGCAATGGCCTGCGGCTGCTCGCCTGCCAGAACGCGCAACCCCAGCCTCGCCGTCTCTGCACCGATTGCCTCAAAACTGATGACGCTCCCGCCGACAATTCCCAAGCCGAGTTGCGCGTCCGTGCTGCCGTAGATCGGAGCGCTTGAACCCGCAGAGATTTGCCGAAGAACATCAAGGTTATCGTGGTTATTGCCCGCGTTGTCCTGTGTGGTCGTGATGAACAACACGACGGTCTGTGGCGGCAACCCTGCCAACGCCCGTTGCAGCTCTGAAATGCTGAGGCCGATGAGATAAGCAATCTCCAGCTTGCCTTCGTAGACGAGAAAATCCTCCCGCACTTTGGCCGTCCAATATTTATCAAACTCACTGACGCCGACTACCACTACAACTTTCCTGGTGTTGGGATGCAACTCCAGAGCGGTGTCCAGATTGGGCTTGAAGTTTATCTCCCCCCAGGTACCGGTCATGTTCGGCCCCGGATTGAGGCCCGCCAGGTTACGCTGATCAAGTACATAAAAAACGACCGGAGTATCGGGAAATATTTCGGGCTGGTACTTCAACAGCAATCTCAACGCGGGGGTTGAAACGGTAACGATCAGGTCAAACTTCCGTCCCTCATACTTTCGCCGCAGCAGCCCCACCAATTCCTTCTCATATCCATCTATGTGCGTGCGACGGGCATCCAGGTACTCGGAGTAAATCTCGACGGGTACGGGCGAGCCGTTTTTGAGTGTGGAACGCAGGGATTGTTCGACGATGATCTGCGGGGGCAACTTCGAGTCGTCCGAAAAGAGCACCAGAACGCTTTTATGCTTTCCGCCGCCCCGAGCGGCCTCTTGGGCCACAACCGACACTGCCGACACTAAAACGAGCAGAATCGCCCGAGCCGTTGATCGGCTCACGGCACATATGGCTGCTCTCGTCTTTGTCTTCATAGATTAGAACTCGAATTTCAGACCGAACTGAAACTGACGCGGCGGGGCGGCGGTCACGAACCCGAGCGGGGCGGTCGGCGGAAGGTCACGGCGGCCTCTGAAGTCGAACGGCCCGGTCAGGAATTTCGGGTCGCACCCGTTAATGAAGCCGGGCTGCGCCGTCGTCCCGCAGACCACGTCGTTCACGCGCAGGAAGTTGGCACGGTTCAGCAGGTTCGTGGCTTCAACGAGGAATTCCACTCTGGGCCCTTCGGAATTACGGCGCAAGAAAAAGCGTTTGCTCAACCTCAAGTCAACGCTGTAGAAGTTCTCGCCGAGCCCCGAATTACGCGGGGCATAGAATGGACGGTCGCTGGTATTGTTATCTCCATTCACGTCGCGCCCGATGTACAGGTTGAATGGGAACCCGCTGCGGAGCGTGATGAACGGGCTGAGAGTGATGTCGGCAACGGCTCGCGCCAGCCAGTTGTGTCCGGGGCCGGCTTTGAATGGACTCTCAAAACTTCCGCTCGCCACAAAACTATGGCGAATGTCATAGGATGAAATACCTCTTTCCAGATAACGACGCGTCGGAATATACGGCGCTAAGGGGCCGCTAAAGTCCGTCACGTCATCAATGGCCTTGCTGTACGTGTAGCTGATGCGGAACTGAAACCGCTTGTCGAATCTCTTGTGCAGCGAAGAGGTCATGCCGTAATAGATTGAGTTACCCTCGGACGAATGCAAAAGCTTTTGGGCAATCGCAGGATCAATGCGCTCAAGTCGCGGGCCGAACAGGTCGCTCCCCGGCATACCCGGCACGACGACGAGTTGGCCGCTCTCCCGGTAATTCGCATCGAGGGTAAAAGGCAGGTGAACTCCGTGATACATCTGGAAAGCGATGTCGAGCGCGAGGCCACGCCCCAGTTGTTGAGACAGGCCCAGACTGGCCTGCACGGTATAAGGATTATCGTAATCATCCGCGGCGTCGGCGATACGGCGATTCGGCTGGTTGGGGCCGGGCGTGATACCGAAGGCGCGGACATCGGCCTCGGTCAGCCCCATGAAAGGGAGTCTGCCAAGATTGACGCCATAAGCCCATAACGCCGCGGATGACTGCGCGCCGTCCTGTAATGTTCGCGACGGAAGATTAATAAATTCCCCGCTCCCGCTTTGCAGCGTGGCCGCGCCCAGAATCTGAAGCCCGACGGGAGCATGGAAAGTTCCAACCCCGCCCCGTATCACCGTTCGACCTTTCCCAAAAGCGTCCCACGCAAAACCGAGACGCGGCGAGAGACTGGCGTTCCGGTCAAAGGGCTCCGGCTCGCCGTCATAATTGAGTCGCGCTCCGAGGTCGAGCGTCAGGCGCGGGCTGACTTTCCACGAGACCTGTCCGAAGACGCCCAGATTATGTTGCCAGGCATTCAGGCCCGGATTTCCAAACCCTTGCTGCCAGATGGCGGGGAGACCTAAATTGAATGCCTGAAGCGAAGTCAAAACAGTGTCGGCGGGCGGCGCCAGCGGCCCCGTCAGTACACCGACGGAGGGCTGCGTGACTGCCCTCGTGAGCGGCTGGCCGGCGGCAAATTGATAGAAGCCGCCGAACCCTATCTCGCTGACGAACTGCACGTCAACGGGCCGGTACGAGACTCCGAATTTGAAATCCCTCGCTCCACGATTCAAACTCAATACGTCATCAAACTGGTAGCGTTTCTGTTTAATAATCAAAGGGGTTGCTATCGGGCGGCCATAATTAAGCAAGCCGGCAATGACGAGCGTTGCGCTCTCCGGCGCGGGCGAGAGTTGCCTGTAGTCGTCGGCAACAAACTGGACGCGCAACTGGTTGACGAGACGATTGTTGAAGACGTGGCCCCACGTCCCGACCGCCGTGTAGTCGTCGAGCGTTTCCCTGAAGCCGGAACTCGGGGATTCCATGTTGTTCGCGCCGAGGAGGTCGTTATCTTCTAAAGCCAGCGTGAAACGCCCGTTGAAAAAATCCCGCTCGCCCCGGTTGTAATCCAATCGAGTCGTCCAATTGTAGGCGCGACTCGGCGCGATAAACTGCCCCTCGCTCTCACGCAAAATCCGCATCGTCGCCGGGTAGCTGAGAGATGAGAGCGCGGTTCGCAATTGGGCGGCGACGCCGCGCGTCGTAGCGTTCACGTTGGGGCCGGTCTCAAGTGTTTGCAGATACGCCGCCTGCGCCTGTGTGGGTTGCAGGAGGGCCGCGTTATCCGTGTAGGCGCGTACCCGCGCCACGTCGTACCGGGCCGTCTCAAATGAAGTGAAGAAGAAGGCAGAGTTTCTGACCAGCGGGCCGCCGAGCGTAAAACCCGGCACGACTCGCCGCTCAAAGGCTTTCTCGCCGCTCGGGTTGAGAGGGTCTCGCGCCGCCGTCTTCTCCGAACGATAAAAGACGTAGCCGGAGCCGTGAAAGTTGTTGCTCCCGCCTCGCGTGACGACGTTGACCGCCGTGCCGGAAGTGAAGCCGTACTCGGCGGCGAAGGCATTCAGATTAACCTGAAATTCCTGCACCGCTTCGACGCTCAGATTTCTGACCCTCAGGCCGCCGATGCCGGAATCGTTCTCGCCCCCGTCAATCGAGATGTAGTTGCTCCGGCCGTTGCTCCCGCCGACGGAAAAACCGGATGTCCGGAAGGGGGTGACGCGCGTCTGCTGGACGCGCGCGGCATCAGTGCTCGCCACGCCGGACAGTGTGAAAACGTAGGCGGTGAAATTGCGCGAGAGGTTCGGCAGGTTCGCGAGCTGTTCGCGTTCGATGGTGTCGGACTGCTGCGTGCGCGCGGTCTCGACGAGCGCCGGCGCGGCGCTCGTGCTTACCTCTTCATTGACCTGGCCGACCTGGAGCTTGATGTCGAAGACCACCACCTGCCCGACCGTCAGCGACACCTTCTGCAAGACACGCGACTGGAACCCCCTCGCCTCGACGCGCAGGTCGTAGATACCGGGCTGTAAAAGCGGTACATGATAGGCCCCTTCGCCGTCGGTCCCGACGCTGCGCACGACCCCGCGCTCGGCGTTCATCACGGTGACGGTCGCCCCGCTTACCACGGCGCCAGACTGATCCGTCAACTTGCCCTTGACGGTTGCGCTTGCGACATCAGCCTGAGCAAACGTGACCGTTCGTGCACCGGGAGTGACCGGCAGACAGAGAAGGGAGAGTGCCGCCAATGACACAGACAAGAATGGTCTCCTAAGCACCGCCGCCTCGGGGGTTGGTCGTCGGCTGAACATCTCTCGAAACTCCGTGCCGTTTAAGGTCGTCTCTCCGCCTGCACGCACGCGTGCCACGGCCATTGGGGCGTATTTGTTGTTACGGAATGCTAACGGCAGAAACATCCATGTGAGAGCGTGGACGCGGCGGAGCGAGGTGTCTTGCCGCCCCGATAAACAGGTGCGAAATAATTTATGAAAGGGCTGACGAAAGCTACACTGTCTTTCCCCGAGTCACAATCCGTAAAAATACGGGGGCACAATTACGTAACATCGTTGTAACTGCGCGATTCCATAGCGGAAATGCGTCTTTCGCTCATCGCTCGACGGTGCGACGGCATCAGGTCGAAGTCAGGCCGAGCTTGAGGGCATACTGAATCAACTCGGCCGTGGTCTGGACGCCCAGAGCTTGCATCATCTCGTACTTGTGCGACTCGGCCGTCCGCGTCGAGATGCCGAGCCGCGCGGCAATCTCTTTCATCGTGCAGCCGTCGATGATTAATTGCAGCACCTCCCGCTGGCGCGGCGTCAGTCTTAATTTCTGAGTCCGATCAATGTGCGGGTTAAGGCCCACGGCCCATTCCGCGGCGACGAGCGGCGTCACGTATTTGTTCCCGGCAAGCACCAGTTTGATGGCGCGGGTAAGCTCCTCGCCCGCCGACTGCTTCAGGACGTAGCCCGAACAGCCGCACCGGAAGGCTTCCGCCACGAGGCTCGGGTCGGCGTGCATCGTGAGAAAGATGATGTGCGCGCGGGTACCCTCTTTTTGTAACTGACGGACGGCGTCGAACCCGTTCAGTTGCGGCATAGAGATGTCCACGACGATCACGTCGGGTTCGAGTTCGCGCGCGGCCTCGACCAGGGCCGACCCGTCGGGCACACTCCCCGCGATCTCGAACTCGTCTTCCAACAGGCCGCGCAACCCTTCGGCAAACATCTTGTGATCGTCGGCCAGCAGAATCCTCGGGCGGCTCATGTTCGCCTCCTCAGAGGGATACGGGCGACGAGGGTGGTGTCGGCCTGCGGCATCGACCTGACCTCGAAGGTTCCTTGCAGTAATTTCACACGCTCTTCGGCGCTGAGCAGGCCGAGGCCGCTCCCCCCTTTCGCCCGCTCGACATCGAAGCCCCGGCCCGAATCCGAGACTTCGAGGGTCAGGGCGTCGTCTTCTTCCGACAGGATGACGCGGGCGGACTTGGCCCCCGAATGGTTCGAGACATTCCGCAGCGCCTCGAACGCCACGCGGTAGAGGCAGACCGACACGTCGAAAGGAATCTTTTCACTCCTCACGCGGGCACTGAACTGCACGTCGAGCCGTTCCTCCTGCCCGAACTCATCAACCAGCGATTCGAGCGCCGCCGGCAGTCCCAGATGTTCGAGCACGGCCGGGTGCAGTTGGTGTGAGAGCCGCCTGACCTGTGTGGTCAAATCGCTGGTCTGCCGACCGAGGCGTTCAAGCTCGGCGACGACCTCCGCCTGCCCGGCCGGTAGTTTGCGCTTGAGGCGGCTGAGAGCCACGCCGAGCGTCGCGATGTTCTGGCTCAGGTCGTCGTGTAGTTGAAGCGCGATGCGCCTGCGCTCTGACTCCTGCGCGCCTATGAGGCGGGCGGCCAGCGCGCCGATCTGCCGGTTGCTCTGGAGCAGCCTCTGCTCGCCGAGGCGCAAAGCCTCCGCCGCCCGGCGCGTCTCGGTCACGTCCCTGACGATGCTCAGAACCTTGTCGCCTTCGGCGCCGACGAGCCGCGCCTCGTAGTCGCGCTCCTCGCCGCCCATGTGCAGCGAGTATTCCAGCACCTGAGTCTCGTCGGTGCCGTCGAGCCGCTCGATGCAGGCCATATACTTCTCGGCCAGCTCGGGGGGCAAAACGCCGCGGATGGTTTTGCCCATGAACACTTCGGGGGAGACCAGCAAGGAATCAACGGAGCGCGCGAAATAGTCGAGATACACGCCTTCCCGGTTGTTCAAGAACACCAGGTCGGGGAGCGCGCGAATGATGGCCTGGTTGCGCTCGTTACTGTCGCGCAGCGCCTGCTCGGCGCGCTTCCGCTCCGCAATCACGGCGGCCAGAGACATGAGCGGGATGGCGACGACGATTAAGAACCCCTGGATGGAGAGGGCGTTTTCGGCGGACGAATTGGCGACGAAAGGCCCGTAGCCGTGCGTCGCGCCCGTGATGGCCAGAAACATGACGAGCAGCAGGGACGTGCTCGCGCCCTGCGGGCCGAACCGCACCGCCGCCCACAGCAGAAACGGCAGAGGCCAGTAGAGCTGCGAGGGGGTGATACCCGCGAGCCCCTCCCGGCTGTCGAAGACGACGACGCCGACGGCGAACAGACCGACCGTGAGCACGACGGCTTCGACGGAGCGCCTGAGCGATGCCTTTCGGGCGGCCTTGAAACCTCCGGTCGCCCACGTGACGATGAACGGAACCAACGTCAGGGTCGCGATGACGTTGGAGAGGAAGCGGATGCGCCAACTCTCCCAGAAGGGGGCGTTCCCCCAGCCGTTGAGTTTCACCAGAGCGATGTCGAGAAAGGACGACAGGAACGGCGCAAGGAAGGCCCCGAGCAGAAGAAAATATGTGAGGTCTCTGAAGCTGTCGAAACGCAGGCGGCCGCGGGCGAGTCGGCAGATACAGAAGGCGCCGGTTAAAGCCTGTAGGGAGTTACTGACGAACCAACATAAGACCATCAAGGTCGGAACGCCGCTCTGCAACTCGGCCGCGAAGTGGGCCGGGGCGGCGGCGAGCAGGATGAACCACCACGAACGCCTGGGAGTGAGCAGTAAGGCGGCGAGCAGAATCGAGTTGGGCATCCAGAGGGTGGAGACCGAACCCGGCTGGAGCGCGAAGGCGAAGCCGACCTTCGCGGTGAGGTAGTAGCCGGCGCAGACCAGAAGTGCGGCCAACGCCGTGCGGCGCGGCGACGAATCATCGCGGGTCGCTTCGGCACTGACTGCCCGATTCACCAACACCTCGGGCATGAGGTTCCTCCGGCTTAACTGACTTAACTTTGACGGTGACGTTCGCGAGGAGAAACGTCCGATTATATGGAGAAGGAATTGGAAAAACGGCCCGGCTCGATTGTCGAGAGGCCAGTCGTGCAAACGGAGTATACCAACAACGTGCATATCCGTACATGAATCGAGATTAGAAAGCCTCGCCAACGCCGATTGAGAGTGTGTGACCGCCCCTGCCGACGGCGAAGTCTACGCGGTAGTTGATGTGGTGCTTCTTGTCGAGCTTGAACCGGAGGCCCGCGCCCGCGGCCGGCAGCAGCCCGTCCGAGCGGAAGTTGCTCCACTCTCGGGCGACGCCGCCGACGCCGCCGAACACCACCACGCCCAAACGCTTCGGCAGTTCGCGCCGGTACTCGGCTTGGGTCGCAAACATCCTCCGGTTCTGAAACTCGCCGCTCGTGTACCCGCGCAGGTCGCTGTCCGTGCCGTACAGGCAGAGGTCGTAGAAGGGGACGCTGCCGTTGGCCGAGCAGCCCATCACGCGGTAGGCGATGACCTGCCCTTTGGCGACCTCTCGATAGCCGTTGAACGCGGCCTTGTAATATTGATACTCACGCTTGCTGCCCCACGCCTGATCGAAGAAGTCGCCCGTCACGTCGAGGAGCGTGCCCTTCGTCGGGTAGAAGCCGTTGTCGCGCAGGTCGCGCTGCACGTGAAACCCGATGGCCGCGGTGTTGGCCCGAAGGTCGGTTTCTGGTACTTCAAATCCGCCCGGCGGTCTCTCGCCGTTTGAACGGGCGTAGAGTTTGCGAAACTGGTAGCGCCCCCCGACGAAGATGTTCTTCCCCACGTTACGCATGAACTCGCCGAAGAAGATGGTGCCGCCCGATTGGAGCGGCACCGACACGGAGGAGCCGCCGGGGACGCGCCCGACGCCGAAGAAGTCATAATTCACACGCCCCTTCGCCAGCGCGAAGCTCGTCTGATACTTGTTCTCCTTGAAGTAGAGCTTGCCGCCGATGGCGCCGCCGCGCGTGCCGTTGTTGGTGAACGCCCCGGCCATCCCGACCATCGACGGCGGCGAGGTCTTATCCTCCATGTCCAACTTAAAAACGTAGCCCACGGCGAGGACGAGTCCCGCGCCGACCGCCGGACTCGAAATGGGAATCGGCGCGAGGATAAACGTCCCGCGCTTCTCCTTCTTCGGCTCCCCCTTCCCGTCGTCCTGCTGCGCGGCGGGTGCCTGAGAATCATCTTTGTTCGGGTTTGTCGGACTGGGAGCCGGAGTCGGAGTGGGAGTCGCGCTGAGAGATCGCTTCGTCGCGCCCATCTCCTGCGCAAACAGAGCGCCGGTGTACTGACTGCCCTGCACACACTCACAGGCCGCCACGATCAGAACCAGCGCGAGCGCGGGCGCCTTCCGAACCATGCTTGAAAGTGTTCGTTTCATGCTTCTCCCCCCCGGAAGGCCGTTTGCCGTAGCCTGCCCTGCTACTTTCAAATCACGAACGGCTAACGGCGGCGACCGCCCCCGCGTCGCCCGCCTCCGCCGCCGTATCGTCCCGCGCTCCCGCCATACCGGCCGCCTCCGCCGTAACTCCCGGCCCTCCCGCCGGAGCGCTGGAAGTTCTGAAACTGCTGCGACTGATACGCGCCCCTCTGCCTGTTCTCAAACTCCCGGTTCATCGCCTGATACTGCTCGCTTTGCAGCGGGCGGCCCGAGGAGTTGCCGGTCACGTGGCTCCAATTCCCGTTGTCGTGGTGCTGCCAGCCGTCGCCCGTGTTCCTGTAAATATTGCCGTCTTTCGCGGCGTACATGTCACCGCCCGCGGTCTTGACCACGCCGCCGCTCCCGTAGGCCCCGCTGCCCGCGATGGCTTTGGCCCCCGAAGTCGAGCGCGCCCCGACGAGCGTTCCCTGCGAGTTGCTGACGTGCCCCGTCTGCACCGCCTGATTCCCACGCGTGACGACGGAGCTGCCCCAGTGTGCGTAAGGAGTCGATGCCTGTCTCGTCGCCACTCCCACACCCGTGTAAGGGTTATAAGCACGCCCCGCGCTGGCGCTGCCGTACGGGCCGTAAGCGTGTACGCCCCGCGCGTAAGTCCCGGTGTAAGGGTTGTAGGCCGCCCAGCCCGTCGCCCCGCCGTATGGGCCGTAGACGCCGCGAGCTACGCCGTAGGCTCCTGTGTAGGGGTTGTAGAACGAGCCGACGCCGTAGGTCGCGACGTACGGGCGGTAGATTGGATAACCGTAGTACGGATAGTAGAAGTAAGGCGGGTAGTAATAGCCGGTGCCGCTGGTGACGACGTAGCCGACCGAGCACCCGACGGCGTACGAACCGAAATACCCGGCGGTGTAAGTGGACTGAACGTAACCGTTGGGGGTGACCGTCTGCTTAACGTAGGTCACGTTGTAGACAGGCGAGCTGGGCGGGATCGTGTAGACCGGGTCGGGAACGGACTCGGCGGTCGTCCAAGGCCCCTTCGCGTTCGGCGATGTGAACCAGACGCCCTGAAGGCAGAGGAGATACACGTCGCCGACCTTGAGCACCTTGTCGGCCGTGTTCGTCGCGTACGAGAGCGACGTGCCCTCAATCGGCTTGAACTCGGGCTCTCCGTTGTAGGAGACGTTGACCTTCGCCGCCGCGGCTTTCGGATCGACGGTGACGGTGGTCGGAATCTGCGCGAGCAGCACCGCGTCCTTCGCCTGTTCGGTGCCGGGAACCGAGACCAGCACACGTGATGCCGGACTGCTTACGGGAATGTTGGCGAAGTCGGCGGGCAGGTCGGCCGACGCGTAAGTCCACGGCCCCTGAAGGCTGTCGGCGCGGAACCAGCGGCCCGCCGCCAGATAGTAGAACTGCTTCGTGGGGGTGTGAACTAAGAGGTCGCTCTCGGTGTTGGCCGCGTAGACGAGCTGCGTGCCCGGAATCTTCGAGTAGAGCGGCTGTCCCTGAAAGAGAATGACTTCCGCGGGACGGGTGCTATAAAAAACGGTCGGCACGGCGGCGGCGCCCGCGGGCGGCGGAATGGCCTTCGCCAGCCCCGACCACTGCGGGTCGCTCTTCAACTTCGACATGTCCCTGGGGAGCGTCGTGGCGACCACCCACGGGCCTTGCGGGGCAACGGCGGTGAGCCACTGCTTGTCGGTGTAGAGGTAGTAACCGGATTTCGACTTGTCGAAGAAGAGCGGCCAGTTCGAGTTGACCACGAATTCGAGTTCCGTCTTCGGAATCCGGCCGCGCACCGGCTCGCCGTCAACGTGGACGAGGATCGCCGGCCGCTCGCTGACGAAGATGTCCGGCGGGTCGTTGCGAACTTCGACGGTGGTGACCGGTTGAGACTTGTTGACGGACGCGACCAGCCGGTCGAGCGAGATGACGACGGCGGAGCTGGGCGGCAGGAACGTCCTGACCAGTTGATCCATCTTCGCGGCGGCGTCCGCGTCGAGCGAAGGGAAGTGCGTGCCCGTGACGCTCGGGCCGCTCAGCATCACCGTGCGCGCGTCAATGTTGACATCCGTGAAGGCGTGCAGGCTCACCACGCCGACGGTCTCCTTGCCGCCCCTCGGCGTCAGCGAAAAGGCCATGCGGAAGTCGAGTTCCTTGTTCTCCTTCCACTCGTCCACCTGCGGCTGGTAGTAGACGAGCCGGCCCGCGGGGCTCGACTTCTGCCGAGGCCAGCCGGGGTCTTGTGCCCGGCTCACGGATATGAATGTCAGAATGAGCATCGCGGCCAAAGTTATCTTCGTCATGCTGCTCTCCTCACTGCGGCGTCCCTGCGTCCCGGCTCAACCTCTCGCTACTGTTTTTGACGCGCTCACTCAACTTAACTATCTCATCGAGATCGCGCCGCGCCCTGGCCGCGAGTGCGGCGTCAAACACGTATCCCTCGAAGACGGGGTTACTCACTACATCCGCGACCAGCGACGAGAGCGTCGAGAGCGACGACCTCAGACGAGCGGGCTCTGTCGAAAGCCCCGCCTGTCGGGGCGGCGCGGCAGCTTCGTGCTCCGGGAGCGCTAGGCTGTTCCTGAGCCGGCCGGCGCGCTTCTTTATCTCGGCCGCCGACTTTGCGAGCGCCTCGAAGTCGAGTTCGGCGCCCTCCGAGGCGGCCCTTGAGAGATAGCCGCTGACGGCCCGGAGGCGGATGAAGTCTTCCCTGATGAGCGCCAGAGGGAGTCTTGACTCCGGCCACTGCGCGCGCCGGCCCGTCGGCCCCCAGAGCCCCGCGATGACCGGCAACGATTCCTCCAGCTCGCGCTGACATTCACGACGCCCGCCTCCCTCCGCCCTTTTACATCCGCCTCGTTCGGAGTCGTCAGGCCCGGCTTGTCGGGCCAGGACACCTGGGGCGAGCGCCGCCGCGAAGAAGAGCGCGGCGGCTGCGTGTAGCATCAACCTTGCCCTAAACATCAACTCCGCCTTCCTCTCTTCCCTTGCCCGTCTCAAGCTCCCTCAACGAGAGGCCACCGCCGACGGTGCGCCGGACTTGACCAGTCTGAAGCCGACGTGCGTGGTGCCGCTCGAAGGCTCGCCCTTGCCGCGCCCGCCCGCGGTGTAGCGGCTGCAATACTCGTCCGAGCAGAGAAACGAACCGCCCTTCTGCACGCGCTTCGGCACGCCCGGCTCCTGCGGGTCGAGGCTGTCGGCCGGCCCCGTCGGATTGTTGGAGGGAGACTGTTTGAAGTAGTCGGGGCGATACCAGTCCGCGACCCACTCCCACACGTTGCCCGACACGTCGTAGAGTCCGTAGGCGTTCGGCGCGAACGAGGCGACCGGGGCCGTCCCCTTGAAGCCGTCGGCCCCGTCGTTGCGGTCGGGGAAGTGCCCCTGCCAGGTGTTCGCCATGAACTTCCCTGCGGGGCGAAACTCGTCTCCCCATGCGAAGCGTTTGCCGTCGAGCCCGCCGCGCGCCGCGAACTCCCACTCGGCCTCGGTCGGCAGGCGCTTCCCCGCCCAACGTGCGTAGGCGAGCGCGTCTTCGTAAGCGACGTGAACCACCGGATGCTGTTCGCGCCCTGTGAGGTCGCTCGCGGGGCCTTCCGGGTGACGCCAGTTCGCGCCCGGCTGAAGTCGCCACCAGCGCAGATGGTCATTCAGCTCAACGGGTTTATCCGGCGGGGTGAAGACTATCGAGCCGGGCACCAACATCTCCGGCGGTGCGCCGGGGAACTCCTTCGGGTCGGGCTTGCGCTCGGCCACCGTGACGTAACCCGTGGCCGCAACGAAGTGAGAGAACTGTGCGTTGGTCACTTCCGTCTTATCCGCCCAGAAGCCGTCCACCTTCACCTTGTGGACGGGTTTCGTGTCGCCGAAACTTCCCTCTTCGCTCCCCATCTGAAATTCGCCGCCCGGAATCCACACCATGCCCTCAGGCGCGCGCTCCCCCGCAGCGCCCGAGGGCGTGTGGACCGCGGCCGTCTCGACACCTGGACTGGACGAGTCGGCCTTGCGGTATGAGCCGCGGGAGAGTTCTGAGGTCTTCGGCTCGGTCTGGCAGTGCTCGCCCGCTTCCACGACGTTAGTGACGCCCGGCGTCTTCGCCCCTCCGGCCATGACCGCGTAGAGGCCGACGGCGGCGACCAGGCCGGCGACCGCGACGAACGGCAGCCAACGCCGCCTGCCGCCGCGTCGCTCGGCCTGAGCTTCCGCCGCCCCGGGGAGATGCTGCGACCGTTCGCCGCCATGCTCACGACGCGAAGCCAGTCCGCCGTTATGCCCCCGCGCCTTTCGATTCTTTCGCATCTCTACTCACCCGCTTCCCGAAGACATTGTTTTCGCCACTCGACTCGGACGGAGTTTAGCCATGTGGCGGGCGGCGAGTAACTGTTAGTTTTGACAGGCAAATGAAAGACTCCTGCCGCCCGCCGTCCGGAAAAGCAGGGCCTTTCGGGATGGCGGCGGCAGGAGCCTTTATCGCTCACAACCTTGGTTAATCAGACAGCCCCGTCTTCAGAGCTGCCTTATTGCCCCCCCCCCGTTGCGGTCGAAGTGGAGGTAGACGCCGGCTTCAGGTCAACGGTCACCTTGCTGATCTTGCCGGTGAACTTGAACGGTATCGAGTAGGCGGAAGAAACGGCTGTGCCTTCGTCCAAACCGACATCGGCGCCCTCATCCGCCGAGAAGACGTTGGCCTGGGTATTGTCGATCCTGCCGGTCGCAACCTGTTGCCCGTTGACGAAGAGCGTGGCCTTGCCGCCTTTACCGCGCCCGCCGTCATAGGCAAACTCGAAGCGGATCGTCGCCTTTCCTGCCGGCAACGCCTGTGTCCCTGCGATGCTATACTCCTTGAGGCCGAGCCAGTTATACGTATAGGTCGGCTTACCGTCCTTTAAGTACAGACTCCAGCCGCCAAAGCGTCCGGCCTGTGCCAACAAGACACCGTTCGCGTTACCGCCAGCCGTCTCAACCTCGGCGGTGATCGTGTGCGACCGGTTCTTGATGTTGATGAAGACGTTCTCCGACATTCCGTGCATACCTTCGTAAACCGTCAGGCTTGTCCGCCCGCCCATCAGGTCGGGTCGTCCGGCGGTGGCCGCATTCATTCGCTCCAGCACCCGGTCATCGAGGGGAAGTGCGTGGTTCTTTGCCGCCTCGGTCATAAACAGCTCCTGCATCTCCTTCAGCTTTGCCGGGTTTTGCGCCGCGAGGTTGTTGGCTAGGCTGAAATCGCTGCGAGTGTCGTACAACTCCCAAATGTCGTCCTTGAGCGGACGGGTGGGTACTTGCTTCCACGCAGGCCGATGGATCGTCCCGGCGAACCAGCCGTCGTGATAGACCCCACGGTTGCCGAAGATCTCGAAATACTGAGTCTTGTGAGTATCCGGGGCCTTAGCGTTGTTGAATGAGTACAACATGCTCACGCCATCAAACGGCACCTGCACCGTTCCGTTAACGCTCTTAGGCTCCGGCAAGCCTGCTGCTTCGAGCACCGTCGGCACAACGTCAATGACATGATGCCACTGTGATCGGACCTCGCCTTTCCCCTTAATGCCTTTCGGCCAGTGGACGATAACCGGATTTCGCGTCCCGCCATAGTTCGAAGCAACCTGCTTCGTCCACGAGAACGGCGTGTTGCCTGCGACCGCCCAGCCGGCCGCCATGTGCGGATAGGTTGTGTGGTCGCCCCAGTTGTCATAGTTCTTCAGCATATCCGCGACGGTTTCGGGGACGCCGTTGAAATAGGTCATCTCGTTATACATGCCGAGCATTCCGCCCTCGGCGCTCGTTCCGTTGTCGCCGATGATGTAGAAGATCAGCGTGTTGTCGAGCTGCCCGGTGGCCTCGACGCCGTCGATGAGGCGACCAATCTCGTGATCGGTGTGCTCTCCGAAGGCGGCATAAACTTCCATCTGCCGGGCGAACAGCTTTCTTTCATCGGCTGTCAGCTTATCCCAGTCCTTAATGTCTTCCGGCTTGGGTGCGAGCTTTGTTCCCGGCGGAACGACACCAAGCTTGATCTGACGAGCGAGGGTTTCTTCACGCATTTTGTCCCAGCCGCCGTCAAATTTGCCCTTATACTTTTCGATCCACTCCTTCGGCACATGATGCGGGGCGTGTGTCGCCCCGGGAGCGAAATAGAGGTAGAACGGTTTGTCAGGCGTCAGTGATTTCTGTGCCTGAACCCACTGAATGGACTTGTTTGTCATGTCCGTGGTGAAGTGGTAATTCGGGTCCTCGGGTATCTCGACCGGCGTCATTCCGTCGTAAACCAAAGGGGCCCACTGGTTGGTCTCTCCGCCGATGAAACCGTAAAACTTGTCAAAGCCCGAGCGGGTCGGCCAGCGGTCGGTCGGGCCGGAAGGACTGACTTCCCACGCCGCGGTCTCGTGGTTTTTACCGAACCATGCGGTGCTGTAACCGTTAAGCCGCACTATTTCGCCCCCATAGGCCACATTATTCGGACGACTGCCCGTATTTCCCGGGAACGCAGTCGAGGATTCGGCAATCGAGCCGAAGTTGTTCCTGTGGTGGTTACGGCCTGACATCAGCGCCGAACGAGTCGGCGAGCAAAGCGCAGTAGTGTGAAACTGGTTAAAGCGCAAGCCGTTGTTTGCCAGCCGCGTTGCCGTCGGCATGTGTATTGGGCCGCCGAACGAATCAGACATGCCAAAGCCCATATCATCGATCATAATGATGAGCACATTCGGCGCACCCTTTGGTGCCGTCACCTCGAATCGCCCCGGTGTCTTCACGTTCCGCGCATCCATCTCGGTGATGGTTGGTATGCTTGGTGGTTGAATCGGCAGCACCGTGCGGTCGGTCGGCCCGACGACCTGACTCTGCGCGGCGACGCGGATGGTTGCCATCGGGGTCAGCATCAGCACCAGCGTGACCATCATGGCGATAACGCTCGAGATTCGCTTCATGACCTTTCTCCTTCAATTGTGGAGCCTGCCCTCCTCGACGCGCAGGCGGAAGACTAACCGCTCATCCTAAAATCAATCTCGACGGAGTGTACCGGCGCACACGGCGGGCGATAACTGTCACTTCTGACAGGCTCGGCTCCGGCGTTCGCCATGTAATTTTGGTGTGAAGAGTGAAGCGGCTGTAACTGCCAAAAGTTACAGCCGCTTCTGTTGTTCTGGGCTGAAGCCTGGAAGGCGAGAGCGGCTGGCGCCCCCTTATAAAATTGGGGTCGCCATCCGTTGCTCACTTAATGTCCACGCGCACCTTCTCGATCCGGCCCGTGAACTTGTTCCCGTGCTCCCCGTAAGCTTTGCTCACGGGAGTGCCTTCGTCCACGCCCACGTCGGCGAGGTCGTCGGCGGAGAAGGCGTTCGGCTCAGTCCGGTCGAGCCGCCCCGCGCCGACCTGTTTGCCGTTGACGGAGAGCGTGACCGCCCCGCCCTTGCCGCGCCCGCCTTCGTAGGCAAAGGTCATCACAATCGTCGCCTTGCCCGGGGCGAGCTGTTCCGAACCGGCAATCGTGGTTTCGTTCAATCCCACGAAGTTATACGTGTACACGGGCTTGCCGTCCTTCATGTACAGGCTCCATCCGCCGAAGCGCCCGCCCTGGCAGAGGATGACGCCGTTGGCGCCGCCCGCCGGAATCTCGACATCAGCCGTGATGGTCACCGCGCGGTTCTTCACGTTGATGAACGCGTTCTCCGAGATCCCCGTCATGCCTTCATACACCGTCAGCGACATGCGGCCGCCCATCAGGTCGGGCCGGCCCGCCGTGGCCGCGTCGAAGCGCTCGATCACGCGGTCGTCAATCGGCAGCACGTTGTACTTCGCGGCCTCCTTCATAAACAGGTCCTGCAGCTCCTTGAGCTTGGCGGGGTTGCTGGACGCGAGGTCGTTGGTCTGGCTGAAATCCTCGTCGACGTTGTAAAGCTCCCACACGTCCTCAAGCAGCGGGCGCCTCGGCGCTCCTTCCCACGGCGCCTTATGAACCGTCCCCGCGAACCAGCCGTCGTGGTAGATGCCCCGGTTGCCGAAGATCTCGAAGTACTGCGTCTCGTGGCGGCCAGCGGCCTTCGCATCGTTGAACGCATACTCAAAGCTCACGCCTTCAATCGGCCATTGCTCAAGGCCGTTGACGGTCTTCGGCTGCGGCACGCCTGCCGCTTCCAGGACCGTCGGCGCGATGTCGATGACGTGGTGAACTGATCGCGAATCTCGCCCTTCGCTTTGATCTTTGCGGCCAGCGCACGGCGAGCCCGTTGCGCGTCCCGCCGAAGTTAGAGGCCACCTGCTTCGTCCATTTGAAGGGCGTGTTGCCGGCGGTCGCCCAGCCCGCCGCCATGTGCGGGAACGTCTCGGGGCCGCCCCATTTGTCGATGTTCCTGAGCATGTCGGGCACCGTTTCCGGGACGCCGTTCAAGTAGGTCAGCTCGTTGAACATGCCGTTCATCGTCCCTTCGGCGCTCGCGCCGTTGTCGCCCGCGATGTAGACGATGAGCGTGTTGTCGAGCTCGCCGGTCTGCTCGATGGTCTCGATGACGCGGCCGATCTCGTGGTCGGTGTACGCCCCGTAGCCCGCAAACACTTCCATCTGGCGCGCGAAGAGCTTCTTCTCGTCGGCGGTCAGCTTGTCCCAATCCTTGATGGCTTCGGGCTTCGGCGCCAGCTTCGCGTTCGCGGGGATGATGCCCAAACGCTTCTGCCGGGCGAAGGTCTCCTCGCGGTACTTGTCCCAGCCGCCGTCGAACTTGCCCTTGTACTTGGCGATCCATTCCTTCGGCACGTGGTGCGGAGCGTGCGTGCCGCCGGTGGCGAAGTAGGTGAAGAAAGGCTTGTCCGGCGTCAGCGAATTCTGGCTCCTCATCCACTTGATCGCCTGGTCGGTCATGTCGGTCGTGAAGTGATAGTTGGGTGTTTTTTCGACCTCGACCTTGACCATGCCGTCATAGACGAGCGGCGCCCACTGATTGGTCTCGCCGCCGATGAAGCCGTACAACTTGTCGAAGCCCGAACGCGTCGGCCAGCGGTCGAACGGCCCCGACACGCTCACCTCCCACAAGGGCGTTTCGTGATACTTGCCGAACGCCGCCGTGCTGTATCCGTTCTGACGCAGAATCTCGGCGAGGGGCGTCATGTTCTGTGGCCGGATGCCGGTGTTGCCGGGGAACGCGGTCGCAACCTCCATGATCGAGCCGGTGTTGGCCGAGTGGTGGTTGCGGCCCGTCATCAGCGCCATGCGCGTCGGCGAGCAAAGCGCCGTCGTGTGAAAGCGGTTGTACCTGAGGCCGTTGTTCGCAACCTTCTCCATCGCCGGCATCGGCACGCCGCCGCCGAAAGCGCTCGGGTGACCGAAGCCCATGTCGTCGATCAGGAAGACGATGACGTTCGGCGCGCCCTGCGGCGGCTTCACCTCGAACCGCGGCGGCGCCTTGGCGTTGCGGGCGTCGAGTTCCGTGATGGCCGGCGACTTCGGTTCGCGGATCGGCAGGTTAGTGCGATCCAACGCATCCGTCTGCCGCGCCGCGACGGGCACGACCGTCAGCGGCATCGCCAGCAGCACGAGCGCGAGCAAGTGAGCTACGACTACCTTGATTCTATTCATGACTTTCTTTGCTCCTGCCTTTCTTGTTGGCTGCAATCGTCCTTGTTCACGCATCGGTTGCGCCCGGTCTGCAAACAATCGGTGGACGCTTCACTCATGGAACCAGCGGGATGCCGGCCGCCAGTTCATACCGAATCGCCGCGCGAATCTTGTTCTCGATCTGGAGATAGCGCGCCACCTTCTTCGCCGGCATCACGCGCGTGAGCCGGGCCGCGTAGGTCTTCCGCAAAGTGATCTCGTCCTGGTCGATGGCGAGAGCCTCGTCGGCCAACTGCTTGGCCTGCGCGTCGATCAGCGCGTTCTTGTTGTAGGCTTCGGCGTAGGCCAGAATCGTTCGCCCCAGACGGTCGTTGAGGGCCTGAAGCTCTTTTTGATAGGCGTCGTAGATCGGCCAGAACGCTCTCCCCTCCGCTTCGCTCAGACCCATGTTCGCCGCCACCACGAGCCTCTTGTCGGCCTTCACCTTGTCGAGCAGGATTTGCATGTTGGTGTCAGCGGACTTCTCCTGCGCCACGGCGGGAGACGCTGCCAGAGCGGCGACACAAAGAAACAGGGCCATCAAGACTTTCATTCAGATTTCTCCTTACTCAAACTGATGACTTTTCTGATTGTGAGGTGGAAACGGCGCGGCTGTAACTGTCAAAAGTTACAGCCGCGTGACTTGCTCCTGTGCGTTCCTGAGAGAACTGAACTGCGCGTGGATGACGTAAGTCACTTGCCGAACTGCGTCAGGTTCACCGCTTTGGGGTTGGGGTGCTTCTCCAGCGTCTTCTGGTACTCGCCGACCAGCTTCAGATACGGGCCGATCACCCACGCGGCGAAGGCGAGGATGTTGTTCTCCTCGCGCGGGTCTGCTTCGATGTTGAAGATCGCGGGAAAGCCGTTCCCCTCCTGACGCGCGCCGGCAAGACCGTACATCGCAGGGTTTCCGGCGGAGCCGGCGAACGGCTTCGGGTAGATGCGGAAGTTTCGCCAGCGCACCGCCGCGACCTCATCGCCGATGAAGCTGATCAGGCTCTCGCGGTTTGACTTCGGCTGCTTGCCGGTGAGAAACGCGCCCTGATCCACGCCGTCAATGGGCCGATCCGTCGGAACCTTCGCGCCGATGATGCCGGCGAGCGTCGGGAACCAATCGTGAACCGAGACCATCTCGTTGCTCGCGCGCGGCACGATCCGGCCCGGCCACTTGATCATGCCGACGGTGCGGATCGAGCCTTCAAGACAGTCGCCGAGTTCGCCGCGAAACGGCCCGTTAAAGCCCGGGCGTGTGTCGGTCGGCCCGCCCGTCGGCGCGGCAGCATTGTCCGAAATCCAAATGACGATGGTGTTGTCTTCGACGCCTGCCGCCTTAAGCGCATCGAGCACCTGTCCGGTGCGAAAGTCGAGCTCCATGATCGCATCGCCATACGGCCCGATGCGCGACTTGCCTGCGAACTGCGGCGCCGTGCGAATCGGGTAGTGAGTGTTAGTAAAGCCGACGTAGAGGAAGAAAGGCTGATCGCCCTTTGCCTTGCGCTGGATGAAACTGACCGCCGCATTCGCGATGTCGCCCTCGACCTGCGCGCGGTAATCGACCGTGTACGGCCGCGTCTTTTTCATCACGCCGTTCGCGTCGGAATCCCAGATCCACGGCTCGGTCGCGTCGATGGCTGCGGCCGGCATCCCCGTGCGCTGCATTTCGTCACGATACAAAGTGCCGTCGGTCGATTCGAAAACGCCGACCTTGTATTCGTCAAAACCCTGCCGCGTCGCCCAGCTCTGTTCAGCCGCCCCGAGGTGCCACTCGCCCGTGATTCCCGTCGCGTAGCCCGCGGCTTTGAACAGTTCGCCAAGCGTTACCTCACTTGCCTGGAGCGTGTTCGGCGTGCCTCCGATGATTACGGAACTCAATCCAAGCCGCTGCGAATACCGACCGCTCATCAACGCTGCCCGCGAAGGCGTGCAAGCCGGTTCGACAAGATATTGCGTCAGACGCAGCCCCGACGCGGCTATCGAGTCGATGCGCGGGGTCGGCATGCCCCGCACCTCGCCCGCGCCGTAAGCGCCGATGTCGCCGTAGCCGACGTTATCGCCCAGCATGATGACGACGTTCGGTCTGTCCTGGGCATGCGCCGAGCCCGCGGCGGCGATCAAGAGAAGGAGCATCCAGATGCGTTTCATATGTCCCCCGTTGCTTCTCAACTTCAGACAAGTATTTTGAGCAGCCGACGAAGTAACTCTTCCAACGGAATGACCATTAACGACAACGGCAGGAGCGGCGCGGCGGTAGTGACGGCGAGCCTGACCACGTTCTTATATCCGAACGGCACCATGTTCATCTCCTGTACGACCCCATAACTGTTTCCGAGGTCGGCCAACGACTGCATGTCGCCGCTGCCCAGCAGTTCTTCCCCGCCAGACGCTCCCCCGTGTACCCACTTCCCCTCGAACTCCTGAACATAGCGGTTGGCGAGCCCCCCGTAATCCCGCAGGCCCTGACGCTTCGTCCGGTTGAGGTGAGGCGAGAACGTGACGAGCGGGCTGAGTACGACGAAGACGAAGAAGGCCACGAAGCCGGCGGCCTCCAGCTTGAAGGACATCAGGTCCTGTCCGTCGTACAAGACCCGGCTGGCGATGAGTCCCGCGAGCAGTGCGCCCTGCGCGAACAGGATCGGCCCGAAGGCGTAGGTGCTGGCGCCGAGGAAACCGAGACCAGCGGCGCGGTCGGGATGCGTGGCGACGAGGCGCAGGTTCAGCTTTGAGACCCGCCAGAGGAACTGGAACCAGATGACGAACCGCAGGTACCAGCGCAACAGAATGAATTGAAAGACGGGGATACTGACGAAGGCATACCAGTACCCGGCGAGTGTGAGATGCCACTGCGACCCGTCGTTGAACGCGTACCAGCTCGCCGCCTCGGTGACGACCTGGCTGCGCCAGACCCAGAGGCCGAGCGTGTAGACCAGAATCAGAAGCCCGACCTCCACCGCCAAAGAGTTGCGCACGCGCATCGCCGAGTCGATGGCCGCGTGGAATTTGGGCACGTCTTCGGCGACGACAATGCGCCGCTCCACGAACCTCCGCACCGCCGGCCCGATGCGTGAATGGATGATTAATTCGGCCGCGACCAACACAGGCAGCGCGATCAGGAAGCGGACGTGCACCTCTACGTCGTAGAGGAATGGAATCTTGATGGCGTCGCCAAGCGCCTGACCGCCGACCAACGACAGGACTAACAGTGGCAGCCACGCGACGGACGCAATCACCACCACCCGCCGCCGCGACAGCTCCAACGCATCCCCGGACAGACGTGCCCGCCGGTACAGTTGAAACAGCGGCCCGCCGAGTACCAGCGAGAAGTCCGGAGGTTTGTCTAAAATTTCGAGTCTTGCCATTCGCTCAACGCACCTTGAAGATGCTGGTCTTGATGGATAAGGTCTGCACGCGGTAAGGTCCCATGCCGACTTCGACTTTGGCCCACATCCCGCGCCTGTTGGTCATGCGACCGAACAGGAAGCCGGCCTTGTAGCCGGTGTGGGCGTCGGCCTTCCAGTTGGTCTGCGACTCCGCGTCGAGCTGCACCCAGTACGGCTTGCCCTTCAGACGCCACACCAGCAGCGGCGTGATGGTCATGTAATGGAGGTCAGGCCGTGAGCCCGAGCCCGCCACCGAGAAGTAGTCCTGCACCTTGACTAGAAAAAAGCCTCGCTTGGGGATGAAGCGGACGGGGGCGACCGCCGGGGCGATGGTCAGTTTCCCCGTCCCCAGCCGCCGGTGCGTGGCCGTCGGCAGGAAGACGCCCGAGCCCGCGGCAAGGACGTTCTTCCCCTTGAAATAGGGCAACAGCAGCGCCTGCGCGTAGATGTCCCCCAGTCCTGCACTCGTGCCGTCCGCCCGTTTGGCGACGACGAAAGGGACATCGACGCGGGTGAGGATTCCGTGCCTCCCCAAGGGTCGGGGTCGCTCTTTCAAGACGGCACGGTCAACGCGAAGCACGAAGGCGTTGTTCCAGGGCTGTCCGGGCAGATTGTAGAACTCTTCGCGCAGGCTCCAGACGACGGGCCGGGTGGGGTCGGAGTCGTCACCGGCCGGCGGCGGCGGTGCAACGGTGGGCGAGCCCCCCTGCGCGGCGGCGGCCACGCCGAAGAGGAGAAGCAATATCCACGCTCTCAAATAAGTGTTGGCCGTAAGCATCCGTCGTTCTCAACATTTGTTGACTAAATTCTCGCTCGTGACCGGACGGCGTCAGAAGTAGAGCGCCAGCGACGCGCCGAGGGCGTTCACGTGCGGTGAGTCGGAGCGGCTGTCGTTCTGCCGCATGAAGTAGAGATCGAAAACGACCTGATGCTTGGGCAGAAGCATTTTCTCCAGCGGGCCGCGCTTCAAAGACTGTTGCACCCCGACCGCCACACGGTTCCGGTTCCAGGCGTTGTGGCGCGTGTCGTAGAACAGCTCCCCCGAAACATACGGAGTTGTAGTGCGCCCTTTGAACAGATGCATCTCCCGCTCAAGCGTCACGCGGTTGCGGTAACGAAACGAGAAGTCCCCGTTGACGAAGCGGAAATCTTCCCGGTTGCGGTCGCTCAACAGCACGTCACCCGGAAGCTTCTTGCGCAGCGTCTGCTCGGTCAGGAACCGGTGCTCCTTGAAAGGGTCGTCGTTGCCGCCCACCGCCGTCCCGTAGCGATAGCCCGCGCGCAGGATGGCGTGCTCGTTCGGGATGTAATCGACGTGCGCCCCGAACTGGGCCTCGTAGCTCTGGGCGTTCAGCAGCTCTCCGTCCTCGACCGACTTGCTCACGGTGCCGATAAAGTAGAGCCTGACCTTCGGCTTTACATGGACGTAAACATCGACCTCGGGCCAAAACTCTCTGCGCGGCGTCTGCTCTTGCGCCCGGCTCACCCGCGGGCCGAGCACCAACAGGAAGAGAAACAGCAATGGAATCGAAACCAGCCGTTTGGGGTTCGCGCAGCGTCGCCGGCCTGGCAATTTCTCTAACATAGGGATGGAGTGCGCTGCCGCCCAAATGTGTTCGCCTTAGCTCCGCTTCACAAACGCCACATTGAAGTTTTGTCGAGGGCGCCGCCCGTTAGTGTTCATCCTCACTGGTCGCGGACTAACCTCCAGGTCGGGTCCGGGTTGTATTCAGACATCGCGCCGGCAACCTCCGCGGTGCGCGCGCCTAAGTTCTTCTCATACACGCGCCCCTCCTGGTTGACGACAAAGGTCATCACGCCGGAGCTGCCCCACTTCGCCGGGTAGGCGACCAGGGCGAAGCCCGCAATCATGTTGTCGTTGATGAGGTAGTTGTAGGCGCCGCCGGGCGCGCTCGCCCCCTGCCGCGTGAGTATCTTGAAGAAGTAGCCGTGGAAGGGCGCGGCCGTCTGCGTCGTCGCGGCCTGATTCTTCCTCGTGTAGCCCTCCTGCCGGGCGTAGGCCATCAGCGGGCCGAGCGGGCTCGGCTCGTCGTCGGCGACGGTCTCCCAGTAGAGCCCGTCCTGCTTGCCGGGTGAGCTGAGCAACCTCTGCGCGTACTCCGAGACCTGGTCGTAATCGCGGTCGTCCCCGTCGAAGTATTCCCACTGGGCAAGCGTGTAGCTTTGGCAGACGAAGACCGCGTCGATTTCGTTCCCGCCGATGCGCCGGTTGAGAATCTCTTCGGTGCCCGCCTTCGTATCGAACGACCATCCGGCACCGTTCCTGATGAGGGGAATCGGAAACGGCCACTCCTCGCCGCCGACGAGCAGGGTCATCCGGGCATCCGTCTCCTTCTCGATCTTCGTGGCCTCGGCGACGAGTTGGGCGAACTCTGTGAACATGTTGTTGTCCTCCACGTCGTCGCCGGAGAGCAGGTTCTTCACGTCCGGCCCGAAGATGTCGCGCAAGGCCGCCCGGTCTTTGGCGGCGGTCGCGGCGGCCATCGCCTGCACTGCCGCCTGCGGCGTCTGAAAGACCTTTGAGTTCGGCGTCTGCGCCACGACCGCGGCGGCGGTCGCAATGACGAGAAACAGTGAAGCGAAGGTCAGCCGCAACGATTGCCAAGCCATGATTTCGTTCCTTTCGTATCAGAGCGTCAGTGCGTGATTCTCTCTCCCGCTTGGGGAGAGGCGCTTCAAAGGCTTTCCAACCCGTCGTTAGTGCCTGCGCCCCCCGCCGCCGCGCCCCCCGCTGCTGCGAGTGCTTCCGCTGCTGCGATTGCCCCCGCCGAAGCGACCACCGCCCGACTGAGCCGCGCTGCTGCGACTGGCCTGACCGCGTTGGCTACTCGCCCTGGCGGCACCGGCGTTGCCGTACCCGCCGAACGCCGAGTTTCGCTGGGTCGGCTGCTGTGTCGGACGTGTGGTCGGTCTGGCCGCGTTCCCGCCGTTGCCATGCCCACGGTATTGGTCGAGATTTTGTTGATTATTTATGTTCCGGTTGACGTTGTTGTGGTTGACGTTATTCCGGTTGACGTTGTTCGTGTTGACGTTGTTGCGGTTGACGTTATTCACGTTCACGTTATTCCGGTTGACGTTGTTCACATTCACATTGTTGACGTTCACGTTGTTCCGGTTGACGTTCGTCCGGTGCACGTTGTTATAGTTCACGCTGTGGTGCACGTTGTTGTAGTGGTTGATGTTGCCGTAGTTCACGTTGTGATGAACAACGCCGTGGTTGACGTGGACGGTCGAATACCTGTGGTTGACGTAGACGTTGTGGTTGACGTGGACGTAGCGGGAGCTGGTGCTCACCCAGCCGGTCCCGTGCCAGCCGTGGTAGTAGACGGTGTGCGAGTGCCAGTTGCAGTCGTTGTTGAGCCACGCGCCGATGGCCAGACCCACCCCGAAAGAGATGGCCGCGGTGGCGACCACTGCCCCCGTGGAAGGGCCTGTGGACGCCGGCTGGACGTAGACGACCTGCGGGTTGTAGGTGGGGACGTAGATGACCTGCGGCTGGGCCGGCACGACCTTGATCACTTCCTGCTCCACGATGATGGTCTGCTGCGGCGTGGAGATGAGATAACCCGCCTTCTTGGCGCGCGCCCGCAAGCGTTGGACGGAGGTCAGCACCTCCGTCGATTGGTTGACGTAAGCCTGTCCCAGCGCCGTCGTCCAATCCAGCTTGTCGCTCATCATGTAGATGACCTGCGGGTAGTGCGCGACGGACTTGACGGAGACATCCCACTCCTGGTTATCAACACCGGTGCTACTGTTATTGTTCCCACGCAACCAACGCGCGGCCTGTTCAACTTGCTCGACGAAGGTCGAGGCGGGAAAGACCTGCGCCAGCAGCGGGTCGGGGTAGAGCGCAATCGGCGCGAGCAGGTTGTCCATCTGTTCGGCCGTGAGCGCGCTGCCCTGCGGTGCGGCCGCGTCCTGCTTAGGACTTGCGCCTCGCGGCGCAGCCGCCGCGGCCGGCGTCACGTTGGCGATCAGACACGAGAGCAGACAAACCGCGATGGTCTTTCTCATCTTCAAACCTCTCCTTCCGTATTCCGCAGACATGCTTCTTCGCAAAACCGTTCTCCGCATGCGTTACTAAAAGGTCTTGCCTATCGAGAAGACCGTCGTGACACCCTGCGTGCGGTTGCGTGCGCCGAACTCCGGCAGAACGCGCACCATGAAGTTGAACTTCTTGGCCGGGAGGATGACTCCGAATTCACCGCCGAGGGCGAACACGCGATCCTTGTTGTCGGCGGTGAGGGCGGGGACGGCAGAGCCCGAATCGTTGGTCAACTGGAACTCGGCGTAGCCGACCATGCCGACCTGAATCAGTTGCTTCCCCTGGTTCTTCACGAAAGCCTTGCCGATGCCGCCTTCGAGCGTCATGTTGTTGCCGACCTTCAGGTCTTCGTGGCGCTTCTTGTGGTGGAACTCCCAGTTGGTGTTGAGGGAGACGTGCGTGAGCTTGTCCGGAGTCAGATAGATGTTGCTGGCGAACGTGAGCTGATGGCCCCAGTAATCCGTGGTGGTCGTCTCCGTCCCGATCTCGTCGAATCTTCCCGTGGGCGCGGAGAAGCCGTACGCCACTTTGACATCCGCCTTCTTCAGCTTCCAGCCGAGGTTAATCGGCTCGACGTAAAGGTCGCCGAGGCCCGTCGGGCTGGCGTTCAGATTTAAACGTGGGAGCGAGACCGGCGTGTTCACAATCGGCAGGGCGGCGAGCATGCCGTAAGAGGCGCCGAGAAACTTCGCCTTGGTCGTGTAGGCGAACACGTTGATGTCAGCCAACAGGTCGAGGTCGAAATCGATGGGCGCGGTGTCGCCGTTCTGATTCTTGAACTTCGAGGTCGGATACCAGATGAAAAAGTTGGCGTAGGTGAACCCTTCGGGCGGCTGCGTGCCCGCGTTGAGCCCGCCGAATCCCGGGATGTACTGCCCACGCTCCTGCGCCGTCGCCGGAAGCGTTATGACCCCCAGCAACAGAACACAAATTAGTGCGGCGCGCTTTATCATTCGACTTCTCCTTTAAGGATTCTCCGTCCGTTGGCTTGAAGTTTATCGGCGCGCGGGTTGGGTAGTAACTGTCACTATTGACAGGCGCGACGGGGAAAATCCGGCGGCAGCATTTGCATGAGCCGGGCCGAGAGCTATAGGGACTTGCAGTCGGGTGTGACTGCATGGGAGTTACCACAGAGACACGGAGACACAGCTTGAAGAGATTTCCGCTCCAAGCTGTGTCTTTGTGGTTTGAACCGCCCTCAGGCCGGCACAGTCTCCTTCACGTTAGCGATTGTCTCCTCCGTCTCCTCCGCGGTCAGCCACGTGTAGACCATGCCGGCCAACGCCGCCCCCAATAAAGGTGCCAGCCAGAAGAGCCACAACTGAGAGAGCGCCCACCCGCCGACGAAGACGGCAGGCCCCGTCGAGCGCGCAGGGTTCACGGAGGTCTGCGTGACCGGGATGCTGATCAGGTGGATGAGCGTCAGCGCCAGTCCGACGGCGATGGGGGCGAACCCCTTCGGCACGCGCTCGTCGGTCGCGCCGAGGATGATGAAGAGGAACATGAAGGTCAGCGTCACTTCGGCGGCGAGGCCGGCGGCGAGCGTGTAGCCCCCGAGCGAGTGCTCGCCGTAGCCGTTGGCGGCGAACCCGCCCGCGAGGCTGAAGCCGGGTTTGCCGCTGGCGATGAGATAGAGCACGCCCGCCCCCGCGACGGCACCGAGCACCTGCGCGAAGACGTAAGGGATCACCCCGCGGGCCGGGAATCGCTTCGCCACGCACAGGCCCACCGTCACCGCCGGGTTGAGGTGACAGCCCGAGATGTGTCCGATGGCGTAGGCCATCGTCAGCACCGTCAGGCCGAAGGCCAGAGAGACGCCGAGCAGCCCGATGCCGAATTCGGGGAAGGCCCCCGCAATGACGGCGCTCCCGCAGCCGCCGAAGACCAGCCAGAAGGTGCCGATGAACTCGGCGCTCATTTGTTTCCTTAAAGCCATCACTCACCTCAACTCTCGGGCGTCCGCGCCCGGCCGAGTAAGATTGCCCGTCCGACGCCGCGCGAGACGGCTCACGAGTCCGCGGAACAGGACGTACGGAAGAATGGCGAGGGTGACGGCGACCAACAGCGTCTCCAAAGGGTAAACCCAGCGGGCGACGATGAGTTGGTAGACGATGTCGAGGACGACGGCCATGACGAACAGCTTGCCGACATCCTTCCACCCCTCCCGCAACATGTCTTTGCGTTCGTCGAGGTTGAGAAGGATGTTCCAGAAATAAGGCGGCCTTCCCTGTCGGCTATCCTTCAACCCCGCGCGGAGCGCGAGGAGCGTCGCCACCGTCGGCTGGATGACGAGCCGCAGCGTCAGCGGCCCGCCCACCCTTCCGACGAGGTCGTTCCACACGCGCATGAGCGTCTCTTCCATTCGAGTTCCCTCTTCTCGCCGCCGTCGGCCGCGGCTTCAGCGGTCGAGGATGTTCTGGAGCTTCCAGGGGTTCCTGTATGCCTCGATTTCGATATGCTTCTCCTTGTCGAGCTTGAACCGGCAGGCCGGCAGCAGGACGCCCGCGCTCTTGCCCTTCTCGTTGCTGATCTCCAGCTCGATGGCGGAGAGGTCGTAGTCCATCGTGCGGCCGTCGTGCCAGGCTTCGCCGAACCTGATCGCGCGGTTGGTGACGAGGCGAATCTTGCGGCCGGTCGCGGTCGGGAAGGAGCGGATGTACGAAACGTCGTAGCCGAGCGTGCCGGTGATCGCGAGCCGCCCCTTCGACTTCATCTTGCTCAGGGCGTTGGAGAGACCCTGCATGCCCTTGTTGTTGAATGCATCCAACAGGATTTTCTGATCCTCCGGCGGCGAATACTCCTCGATGGTGATGTTGACGTTGTGAATCTGTCCCAGTTGGGTTGACGTTCCCATCGCCACGGCCTGAAACACTTCACGCTGCGGCTTATCCTGAGCGGAGCCGCCCGCAACGGGCAGCAGGGCGAGACCGAGAACGGCGACCGCGGCCGCCGCGAACGTCCTTCGCTGTTTGTCTACCTTCCACATCTCATTCACTCCTTCCACTAGATTTGTCAAAACATGTCGGCCCGGACGCCCCCTGCGGTTACTTCTTGGGCGGCGGCGGCGGATAGTTCTTCAGCAGCTTTGCCATGGCCTTCTGGAGCTTCTTCTGGTTCTTGAGCGGGTCTTTGCTCGGGTTCAGGGTCTTGGTCGCGTCGCCGCGCCAGACCTGATGTTTCTCCGCCACGTCGTAGAGGTCGAGGACGAGCGTGCCGATGTTGATGGTCGAGCTGCTCGCCTGCACCGTCCCCATCCCCATGCCCCGCCGCCAGCCCACGCCGCCCGTCCCGTAGGCGTACCATTCCGTCTCCTGATTGATGGCGAGCTGGTAGGCCACGTAGAGGTCTGCGTTGTCGTCTTCGGTCTTGGACAACCCTTTCAGGGACAACTGCGCGTCGATGGCCTGTTTGATCTGCCCGTCGGTGATCTGGTCGGGGTATTTGGCGTCGGAGACACGAACCCACTTGTAGGTCTTGTACTTCGAGAAGTCCGTGCCCGCGACGTAGTTGTAACGGACATCCTGCGCCGCCGCCCCCGCCGAGCAGAAGAGGATCAAGCCCCACGCCAACACGGCGGCACCCAAAGCCGTCCGCATTTTCTTCCTGTTCATCGAAACCTCCCACACGAGAGTCCTGCCAGTCGGGCGGAGTGTATCGGCGTGGCGGGCGGCCGGAAACTGTCAATTCTGACAGGCCGTGTGGGTAAAACTGACAGGATTGTGCGCCGCGTGTCTCGGGCTATAGTGCCGTTCGTTCAACTTAACAAGCGAATCAGGAAAGAAGGTCGTCATGGACAGCGAACGCCGGGTGAAGGTTGTCAAACGCGTCGAGCGCGAGAGGCTGGAGCAGGAGGCCGCGAAGTGCGCCGACATGAATCAATCCCCTCAGGAAGTCAGGCGCGGCCTGATCGCAACCGTTACCGAGTGGGTTGACGAGTTCCGGCGGGAGAGCCATCGGCAGCCCCGTCTGCCGTGGGCACAGGAAGCTTCAGATACTCCGCGATGAGCGCCCGCCAACGTTCGTCCACACCTTCGCCGTGATAGATGCCGAGCAGCTTCTCCCTGGCGGTCTTGGTGCCAATCACGTTCAGTCCAAGGAGGCAGAGCTGCTTCGCCTCCGCGTCCTCAGTGCGAGAGAAGACCTCCGCCACGACCCGCGCGGTTCGGCCTCCGGCCCCCGCCCCGTTCTCCGCGATGAAGCGGAGCGACCTGCGCACGGCTTCCATCTCCCACACGACTTCGATCACGGGGCTCGACCTGGCTACGTCGCGAAGAAAGCGCGTGTGGAAGTCGAGCCTGCGCGCTCTACTCAGACGCTGCAATTGCTCGGGACTGAGCTTCCCGCCCTCAACAGACTGAGATTGACCTGGAGGATGTGTGTTGAACCTCTTCGGGAATGTCCGCTCAGCATGAAGGAGCAGGCGGCGAGCCGGCTCGCCGCCTGCTACGGGCGGGACACAGGGGATGAGAGAGAGTGTGCCGAGAACGATTCCGAGAAATCCCTTTGAAGCAGTCAGCCTGGTCATCTGAGAGTGTTCTCGCATCTTTTAACCGAGGAGGGGGGCCGGCTCCCGCGTCGTCGCCAGCCCCCTTCCCCGTCCGGCACCGCGGCCTGCTGACAGCCCAGCGTAATTGCACCCTATGAGCTGCGCGGCGCTTCCGGCCGGAGCCTGTCGAATCGTGTGCTCGTTGCACCGTCTCTCAACCGCGTCGGAGTTTAGCCTTGGCGGGTGGAGCCGATAACTGTCAGATTTGACAGTTATCAACTGAACCATGCCGCGCCTACCATCGGCGGCAAGTTTCAGAGAGAACGCTGTTGAGAAGGTGAGGGCATGCGGTCATGAAGAGGGGATTAAGGTTAGCTGCGCCGACTCGGGGCGTCGCGTGGGCGCTCTGCCTGTGGGTGCTGCTAGCGGCAGGCAGCGCGTCCGCGCAGGATGTTCACACCGACTACGATCACGATGTCGATTTCTCCCGGTACAAGACGTTCGCGTGGGTCGAGAGCAAGCGCCCGGCCGAAGGGTTCGCCGACAAGCGCATCAAACGGGCCATCGAGCAGCAGCTCGCGGCCAAAGGCTTGCGGCCGTCCGCGGGTGCGACGCCTGACCTGTATCTCGTCTACAAGGTCGGGGTGAGACAGGTCGCGTCGCCCTCCGACCCCTTCAGGTATGAGATCGACCCGTTCGGCGATACTTCCATCCCGTCGGCTCAGAGAATCTCTCTGGAGGCGCAGTTGGTTGTAGACATCCTGGAAGGTGTGAAGAGAGAGTTGGTCTGGCGCGGGACGGCGGTCACGGACATCTCGGAAGAGTCGGCGAAGAATAGAGAGAAGATACAGAAGGTGGTTACCAAAATGTTCAAGCAGTTCCCGCCGCCCCCGGATGCCCGCTGAGCCGGTGACCACGCATTCTCGGGGCGCCTGACAATTCAGTCATAGATACGGACGGGCAGGGTCAGAGAACAACTCTTGACCCTGCCCGTCCTCGTGTTCACGTTTGAATTGCTTTGTCACCTCGCCGCGGGGAAGAGCGGGGTGAAGGTGAAGCGTGCGCCGCAGCCCTGCGGCCCGCCGGAGGGCGTCGTCGCCCAGCACTTCAACGTCGCCCCGACGCTCACCGGCTGCGTGCCGAACCTGACCAGCTTCGCCACGGTGAAGGTGACCGGCACCGTCCACTGGTGCCCGTTCCAGTCGTATGTGGATTCGGTGTTGAGGGTGAAAGTCCACGCCTTTTTTGTCGTGTAGGAGATGAACGGCTGCAATAAGGTGGAGTTCACGTCCGCGCGGTCGTCGTCGCCCGCCACCGACCAGATGTGGTTGGAGAGCGCGCCAACCGTGTACCCCTTCCGCTGCTTCAGGACGACGACCGTCGCGCCCGTCCCGAACTTCTCCGAGCCGAGGCGGCCGTCGGTGGCCGTCGGGATGAGGAGCACGGGGCCGACTCCCCAGACGAACGGCTCCGCCTTGTTCGGCGAGAAGAAGAAACTCTGCACGATGTCGCCCAAGCCCGTCTGGCTCGTGCCGGGCACCACGTCGTGTTGGCTGATGAAGGGCACGATGGTGCGCGAGATGAGGTTCCAGTTCTCGTTGAGCTTGAAGGGAATCACCGGCTGGAAGTTCAGCGTGTACCGGAAGCCCTCGTCGTTCGGCCCCATCCCGAAGTCGAAGTTGCTCTGGAAGGGCAGGCTGATGAGCGAGGCGACCGGGTTGGCGAGCTTCTTGGCGAGCGCCGCCTGCTCGTCCGCGCCGCCCGCGCCCTGCCCCGCGCCGTTGCCGGCGGCGGGTTGTTGCGCCCCGTCTCCGAAGCTCGACCGCTTCGGCTCAACGAACAACGCCCCCCTGAAGCCCGAGGCGGAAGTCGAAGCCGCAAGCCCCTCCTGCTCCTCGACTGCCGCGGTTTCGCCTCCCCCATTCTTATCAGGCGAAGGTGTTTCCTTAGTCGCCGTGGTCTCTGCCGCAGGGGGCTTCTCCTTATCCCGCTCCTGTGCGTTAACGAACCCGCTGGCGGCCGGAAGCACGAAGAGACACGCGAGCATCAGCAATCTCAAGCTCAAACGCACTGACAATATTTCGCGGCACGATTGCCATTCCACAATAGTTGTCCTTCCCGACAGTCTTCCCGTCGTCTGCTTCGCGCGAGGCGGCGGTGCGTTAGATGTGCGTCCGGACGTAGACCGTCCGACCCTGATAGAACGTCGCGCGGTAGTAGATCCCGCCGACGGTGTAGTAGCGCGCGCCGCGGACGACGACCGCCCGGTACCCGCCCGGCAGCACCGCGATGTAACCGGAGGGCAGCGCCGGCCGGCCGGCCACCACGGTCGTCGAGCGCACGGCCGTGCCCGAGCTGCCGTGGACGACCGTGGTGCGCCTGGCGACGCCGTAGACCTGCGCGCCGGCCGTGACCGCCGCGACACTCACCAGCGCCGCGCACGCGAGGGCGAACGCGCCGACCCGTTTGATTTGCCACGCTCGACACAGACTCTTCTTCATCGTCTCAGTCTCCCTTCTCTCGGCCGACGCCTTCGTCCGTATCACTTCTTTTGCTCGGGCTTCTTCCCGCCCTGCTGCTCCGCCTCGCCTATCTGCTCGGCGGTCAGCATCTCGATCTTTTCCGCGTCCGCAGGAGGGGTGAAAGCGAAGCTCCTGTCGTCGAGCTTCGCCGCGAGGTTCCACTCGGAGAAGTCCGCACGCAACTGTGGGCTCCCTTCGCGGTTCTTGAACGTGGCGACCAGCCTGCGCGGGAGGTGGTCGTTCGCGCCGACCCAGAGGTCGGCGTCGGCGTGCTCACCCGTCAGCGTGACGCGATGACAGTTGACGCCGTCCAGCGCCTCCATCCCGTGGTACGTGCTGCTCTGTGTCTGCCGGCTGAGCTTAGTGAACGGGTCGTTGAGCGCGAACTCGACGAGCGGGGGCGTGAACCCGTACCTGTCGTCCAGGCGGGCGGCCATCTCGTCGATGGTTCCCGAAAACGGCACGGTCGCGTAGAGCTTCATGCCTTCGTCGAAGAGCGAGACGTTCTGGCCGTCGGCGTAGAACCTGCGCACCTCCTCGCCGCTGGTGGACTTCGCCGTGAGCTTGTTCGGGCGCGAGACGGCGACTTCGATCTGCGCGCTCTCGGGAACTTCGCGCCCCTCGACCAGCGCGGCGTCCAGATGCCGCGTCGCCTTGAAGGCGAGTCCCCGCGACTTCGCCAGCGTCTGCGACATCTCACGCAACACCAGCTCGGCGCTGATGGGCGTCGCGCCCGTCGCGGGCTGTTCCACGGCGCGCCCGCACCCGCCGAGCGCGAGCAGGGCAAGCGCGGCTAACAGACTAACTACGGGGAAGCGTTCTCTCCGGCCCCGCCGGCGAATGTAGAGGCGACTTTGCATCTTTTTATCCTTTACGTGTCTCGGCCTTCTCTTTCGGAATGCGGTAGCGAGCGAGGACTACGGTCACGTCGTCTGTGCCGCCGCTCTCCAATGCCAGTTCAACCAGAGCGCGAGAGGCGACGGACGCCGTCTCCGAATGCTCCAACACCTGCTCGATGGCCGCTTCGCCGACCACGGCGGTCAGTCCGTCGGTACAGAGCAAAATCTGGTCGCCATCCGCCAGCCAGACCTGACAGAGTTCCGTATGAGCGTCTTCACCCCGCGCGGCGAGGGCGCCGGTCAACACGTGCCGCGAGTAGTGTGTCGCGACCTCTTCGGGGCGAATCACCCCGGCCGCGGCAAGCGCGCGCGCGAGCGTCTGGTCGCTCGTCAGCAGACACAGGTGGCCGCGGCGAAAGAGGTACGCGCGCGAGTTGCCGACGTGCGCGATGACGAGGTCTGCGCCGAGGCTGACCGCGAGGGTCAACGTCGTGCCCATGCCGGCGAGCGTCGGGTCGAGGTGTGCGTGCTCGATCAGGGCTTCCCTGATTTGGCCGAAGCGCTGGTCGAGGCGCCCGAGCACCAGGTTAGCCCCCTGTTCGTCGAGGGACATGAACCAGTCGGGCGTGCGCAGCACGAGGTCTATGAGCGCGCTGATAGCCTCGCGGCTCGCGACCTCTCCCGCGCCGGCCTCGCCCATCCCGTCCGCGACGAGCATCCCGTAGCCGACCTCGGCGCACCATTCGGGCACCCGCCCCGCGGGCAGGTTCGTCAACAACGTGTGCAGCGAGCGTTCGAGGCAGGCGACGAAAAAGTGATCCTCGTTCACGAGGCTCCGCCCGCCCTGCTGCGAGCAAGCCCCCAGGTCAACTTCGGTGCGCGACGAGACGTTCTCCGGCCTGGACTTCGCGGGCGCGGGCGGCGGCAACGCGGCCGTGTCGCCCTGATCATCCTCCCGCATCTCTGGCCTCTCTTTCTTCTTCAAAGAGCCTTGACGGTTGTGGCCGCTCGTGCGGTCTGGCAAATGCCGGGGAAGTCGCGCCACGGCCTCCCCGGCCCCCTTTTCCTCCTTGTGTTGCCGGCCGGCACAAAGAGCTGCTGGCCGGGGACGATGCTACTGTCGCCCCCGGAGAATTTGTACTGTCACAATTGACAGTCTGAGCAGGAAAAAGGAGCACGGTGGCGGGAGTCGAAGGCGTTACGTGGGCGTCGATGGAAACGCGCGTGAGGATGCTTACCGCGTTCAAGCACCGGCTGCGTCGGCTCGTTCCGCGCCCGCCGGTTCGGCCGAATCGACTCTTCGCCCCGGCAGCAGGCTGGCCTTTTTGAAGTAGTAGTACCCGAGCGCCAGGGCGATGATGATCGCGCCCGTCCCGACCATCGACATGGCCGGGATGGTCTTATAGTCCACGTCTATCGCGTGCCGGGCGATGGCGATCAGCGCGACCGAGAGCACCACCTCGACGTGGATGACGTGCTCGTCCAGGTACATCGCGATGGTCTTCATCAGCTCCAACCCGATGAGGAGCAGCAGGAACCCTGCGAACACTTCGTGCAGCAAAGGCATGGTGAGGTGCACGTCCGGCGCGCTCAATCTCTCGATCATCAACTTCCCAACCAGTATCAGAAAGCCCACGGTCGCGTACAGCACGACCAGCATCATCAGGCCGAGCAGGACGAGGACGATACCCTGCTCGAAATAGTCGTACCCCTTGAGAACTTTTCCCTTCATCTTCGTTCCCCTCCGACGCGCCGCCCTTCCACATGCCTACATAGCCGCGATGCTACGGCCGCCCTCGGCGAAGAGGAACTGTCACAATTAACAGTATTAAGCGCGTGTCGCGGTCGCTACACTCCCGCGCGAGTTCTGTCGGAAATCACTTGAGAGGAACGCGGGCGGGCCAACGTCCGCCAGGAGATTTGATAAGGAGCACCACCATGAGAAACAACCACCCGTCACGCGCCAGCCTGTTCGCGCTAACATTTATCCTCGCCGCCACGAGCGTCTCTTACGCCTCGGGGAACAATGCCGGTTCGCCCGTTCAACCGCAGGAGGCGAGCACGCGCGCCGTCACCGCCGGGCAGCAGTTCAAGAAGTACAGGGGCATCGTCACCAAACGCAGCGCCGACTCGTTCGTGATGCGTGACGACACCGGCGTCCTGACCGTCGTGGCGCTGACCCCGCAGACCGAGGCCAAGAGCCACAAGAAGGGCGTCTTCCGCGGCTCGAAAGACTACGGCGTCAGCTACCTCCTGCGCGGCCTCCGGCTGGAGGTGGACGGCACGGGCAACGCCGAAGGCCAACTGGTGGCCGACAAGATTCGCTTCGACGAGCAGGACTTGAGAAGCGCGCAGGCGCTCCAGGCGACTCTGGACACAGTCGAAGAGCAGGCCAACGCCAGGATGGCCGCGGATGAAGCCAGGATCAGCGCGGCGGAGGAGAACGCGAAGCGGATGTCCGGGCAGATCGACGAGAACACCGCCCTCGCCCAACAGGCGCAGGCCACCGCCGACGAGGCGAAGGCGTCGGCCACCCTCGCCAACAACCGCATCAACGGGCTCGACGAGTTCGAGCCGGTCAAGACCATCACCGTGCCTTTCGCCACCGGCAAGAGCGCCCTCGGGCCGCAGGGCCGCGGCGTGATCGAGGAGGCGGCCGCGTGGGTGAAGACCCAGAACACGAAGGGATGGGTCGTCGCGGTGGTCGGGTTCGCCGACACGACCGGCAACACCGCTGCGAACCGCGCTTTGAGCGAGCGCCGGGCCAACGCCGTCATCGGCTACCTGGTGACTAAGCACAACCTCCCGTTGCAGCGTCTCGTCCAGCCCTTCGGCTACGGCGAATCGAGCCCCGTGGCGGACAACAGTACGGACGAGGGCCGTGCGTTGAACCGACGCGTTGAGATCAGGCTGCTAGTCAACAAGGGCATCGCCGGCATCACCAATTAGGTCGAAGTGAATAGGACGGGCGCGGGTCTGTCGTCCGGGCGTGGGAGCGTGAAAGATGTCGGGTGAATTTCTCTACGAGGTGGACGAATGGATCATCCCCCTCGTGATGTTGGCCCTGCTCCTTCTGGCGACCGAGGGCGGCTTTCGGGTCGGCCGCAAGGGAGGGGTGGGGCCGCACGAAGATTCCAAATCGCACGTCAGCACCATCTCGGGGACGATCCTCGGCCTCCTCGCGCTCCTGCTGGGGTTCACCTTCTCGATGGCGCTCGCCCGCTTCGACCACAGGAAGCAGTTGGTGTTGGAAGAGGCGAACGCCATCGGGACGGCGCACCTGCGTTCGCGCCTGCTCCCCGAACCGGTCAGGACGGAGGTGGACGGCCTCCTGCGGAGTTACGTTGACGTTCGACTCGAATTAGTCCGAGCCGGGATAAACCAGGATCGGCTGAAGGAGGCTTACGACAAGACCGAGCAGTTGCAGGCTCAGCTCTGGTCGCAGGTCGCCGCCGCGTTGGCGAAGGACGACCGCGAGACGACCACCGGCTACTTCATCACGTCCCTGAATGAAGTCATTGACCTCTATTCGGCGCGTCGCGCCGCGATAGAGAACCACGTGCCCGAGTGGGTGCTGTTCCTGCTCATCATCATCTCGCTCGTGGCGGCGGCCGCCCTCGGCTACGGGTGCGGGCTGGGCGGCTGCCGCCACTTCTGGTCAACGACGATGATGTTTCTCCTCATCGTCATGGTCGTCACCCTCATCATCGACCTCGACCGGCCCCGCCGGGGGCTGATCCTCGTCAGCCAGAACAGCATGCTCCGCTTGCAAGAGAGCTTGAACAAAGCCGCCCCCTGAGCTACAGCGGCGTTCATTCGGACGCGACCTTACGCCGGGAGCGCGGGCATCCTTGCCCGCCAAAGCGTGCTGCCGGCACGCTTAGCAGAGAAGCGCCAACTCTCGACGTTGAGAGGTGGCGCTTCTTCGCATTCGCGCTCCCGCGCTCATGGAGGGCAGGATGCCCGCGCTCCCGGCTGAAGGGGCGCACTCGTGTGAACGACGCTGTAAAGGGAAGTTTAATAACAGCTTCGCCAATGTGCTGAAGAATCTCGGCGCGGCGGAGAAGCGTGAAGGTTACATAGACCGCGCGCTCGTGGAGTTCGCAGCGGCGAGTGTCTATGTCGAGCAAGCCAGGCACACGCGTTATCAAGCTTGCGTCGAGAACGATCTGGGGATAAGGCCCGGCCGCTCACTGCCTCCCGCCGCGTGCTATTCCTCTCCAGGCTGCTCCCCACACCGCCGATGTGGAAGGGCTTCAACTTCTACGACTCAGTCCGACAACTGAGGGTGCCGGTAGAGCACCGCCGGAGCAGTCTGAGGTTCCGTGAAGAATTAAACTGCCCTGAGCTGCGCGCCGTCTGCGTCCTTCACACGGAGGATGACCGCCTCGTCGCCGACGCGGTGAACATCACGCTGCACGACGAAGGCTGGTCGGTCGAAACTTGCCTCAACGGGGCGGTGGCGCTGGAGAAGCTCAGGGGCGGCGACCGGTTCGACGTTCTCATCTTTGATAACAACCTGCCGGACACCAGCGGAATCGAACTGATAAAGCAGACGCGAGCGCTGGCGCACCGGCAGCAGACGCCGATCATCATGCTGTCCGGGGACGACGTAGAGCCGGAGGCGCGCCGGGCAGGCGCTAACGCGTTCCTCAGGAAGCCTGCATGACGTGCCCCTGGTCGCCGAGACGGTCGCCCGACTGCTGGCCCGCAAGGCGCGGCAGAATTGAGGAGCGACTTCGCGCGGGGGCACAGACTTGAAGGGCGGACGGAAGGGGCTCGGCGGTCTCCCTTTTAATAAACTACGCGCTCCTCAACTGATCGCAGCTTCTCTACGAACAATCTTTGACTGCCAACTGCTGACCTATGACATTCTGGATATAGCAGCACCCGGTCTTAGCTCTAACCTGCGACATCATCACGCCTGCGCTCCGACCTTCCCTTCTCAACGTGATTGACGACTGCTCAGATTAAGAGTAACTGCCGCTAATACAGGCAGTCACCCGGGCATTGCCGCTAATACAGGCAGTTATCCGGGCGTTGCTGCCGGTATTCTGGGCAGTTACTGTCCATGCTCTGAGCACTCCCTCGGTGCTCTGCATCTCTAGCCGACCTTAAACAGGCTGTAATCCAGTACTTAGCGTCTTTTTGTTACGCCCGAGGCGCTGCGAAAAACTTCTGGCACAGCCGGTGCATAGAGCCCCTTCCGTGGAAGGAGGTTGGGCATTCGTTGGCAACTAATGAGCTTGGTGACATTCGAGAGGTTGATGTGGCCGTGGGGGGCTTGTTCGAGCGTATTCCGGTGATGTCTGAGGCACAGTTGATCGACACCGCCGTTTATGCGGAGAAATTAGGAAGACAAGCTTTCATCATCAGAGGCGCGTGCGTCTCTCACATCGTCGAGAGTAGAGATGCGCGCCTCGTGGGGGGCCGCGGTAAGCGTGACCGGGCTCGGAAGGGGAGGCGCGCCCAGATGGAAGACCTTGCCAAGCGCACCGGCACACATAGAAGAACTCTTGAGATTGATGCGCGGATATACAAAACGTTCTTTGCCGCTGGTAGTGCCTCTCAAAGAGGCGGTGCGCGCGCCACCCCTTTATCAAGAGAGCTGTACGTCATTGCTCTCGCCGCGCCTGACCCGCAGGCGGCGATCAGAGAGGCCGTCCAGTGCTCTGCCGATCACTCCTACGGTCGAAAAGAGTTCCGGGCTCACGTCCGAGAGCTGAGGCAAGCGTGCCTCCCACAGCAGAGCGTAGGTCGCCGTGCGGATTTTGCGGCTGTTAAAGTCAGGCTCCCGCCGGAAGTAGTAAATGCCCTGTCGGAACTAGAAGCTTGGACCGCCAACTCCAGCGCTCAGGTGATAGCTGAAGCCGTAAGACTGCTACATCAATCGTACCTGAAACAGAAACCAGGCACAGGCCAAGTGCGGACAAAAACAATCGCGGCGTCTAGCAATGCACCACCAGTTCAGGAGCAATTACTGTTCTGAACACTGCTCACGCGCTTCATCCCTGGCCTGGCTGTCGAAGCGCAATAGTTGCTAACCGTCCTTCATGGCCGGGCACTTTGCCCAACCGACCAGCGCCGGTTAGTGCTGGGTGTTATATGCGAATCTGAGAACGAGCGTGAAACAGCAGTAACACCTATCCACGCCGTCCTTAAATCTTCAGCGCCCGGCGCCACCATTATCCGATTCGTATCGGCGCGCCTGCGGTTGCTGTTACGTGCTCATAGACAGACAGACCAGTTGCAGCCAGCAGTGTTGCGGTGAAACAAAAACCGCGGACAGCTCCGGGCGGTACTGGCTATTTCAATACGGCAAGTATGAAGAGCAAAAACAAAAGAACCCGAGTGAAGCAGGGACAAAGCCGTGGAGGGCGGCCCCGGCTCGAAGACGCTGACAAGCGCGGGCACTGGATCGGAGTGCCAGTTAATGATGAAGAATTAACCGTTATCACAGAACGCGCCGCCAAACATCGCATGAAGAACGCGGTATTCCTGCGCCACGTCGGTCTCGGTCGTAAGCTACCTCGTCCCGTTCCCGCCATCAACTTTCGCGCGTACCGACGCCTGGGGCGCATGGGCACCAGCATCAACCGAATCTTATGTACGAACCGGGAGGTTCGGCCCTCCCTTACCAGCGCGCTCGCTCAACAGGTACTCGACGAGTTGCGGTCGGTCCGGAGGCTTTTGGTCACGGGAGAGGGTGATGAACGTTGTAACGACGACAGGCAGTGACATAAGCGGTCTCTTAAATTACATCGTCAGTCCAACGAACGCGAGACTGCCGCCCGGATCCGATTCCACCGGAGCTCTCAGGTCGGATGATTCGCCGGAACTTTGGTGGGTTATCGGAGGAGAGATCAAATCGGACGAAAGGCAACCGCGCGCGGCCGGCGGGCCGAATCTTGACGAAGAAGTGAATGACGACCTGCGGAGGCCCCTTCCCCTCGGCCGCTGGAGGGAGGGACGCGCTGAACTCATCGCGAGCAACATGACGGGCCGCTCCACACGAGAATTGTTAGAAGAGTTCCGCGCCCTGACCTCGCTGCGACCGGACGTTCAGGTTAACACCAGGCACTTCATCCTCAGCACGCCGGAGAAAGATCAGGTGACCAGAGATACGCAGGCTCTAATCGCCGAGCGGTTTGCATCTCTGATGAAACTTGACAGGCGAATGTGGGCGGCATTCAGACATAAAGACCACGCCCACGACGAGATTCATATCGTTACCACGAACAGCGACATTCGCGGCACGCTCCCTTCCGATTCGTTCATTTATGACAAGGCCGAGCGTGTCGCGCGCCAGCTAGAAGAGGAATTCGGTCTTTCACGTAACAGGGGTAGCCGCGAGGCGATGCGACGCTGCCCGACCCGGGGTGAGCTAAAGCGGTTTGAGCGGACAGGAGAACTTGGCCCTGTCATGAGACTGCAAGCCAAGATTGATACGTTACTGGACAAGAAATTGTCTTTCACTGAGTTCGCCGAGCGGCTGGCGCAAACCAGGATAAGCCTGACCTTGTTCGCGGGCGAGAAGCACGTCGGGGCGATCTATGAGTTTGAGGGCAACAGGTACCGCGGGAGGAGGTTGGGCCGCGGCTACACATTCTCTGGCCTGCAAAGGGAGTGGCCGGATCAACAAGACAGAAAGGGGATAGTCGAATATGTCAACGAGAGAGACTATGCGGCGTTTAGCGAGCGAGCAAGCCGGTACGCCGCGCGAAGGTCAACAGCCATTGCCTCACTCGGGATACGAACCGACGGCAATGTTGAAGCCAGCGACCGCGGAAGACATTCGCGTCATTCTGGAGAGGCTCGCCGAGCTGGAGGACATCGTGAGCGCGCAGCAGAACGGGCCGACGAGGCCGGCCACAGCGCACCACCCGACGAACAGAGTCAATGTCACGCATTCCCGGGCGGAACAGCACCAATCCGAGACACTGAATCCATCCGAGGAGTTAAAGAAGCTCTGGGTGGACGGGGCGGTGGTGATCGGCAGGACAGTGCGCCGACTACAGCAGGAGACGACGAACATCTTCAAAGTGGAGCGAGACGCGACGATCACCGAGTTCAGGAAATATCGACTACAGATGAACGCGGACATGAAGAAAGTGAGCGAGGCAATGGAAACGTGCCATTTGATGGTGAACCAGTGCAACAAGCTGGTCCTGCAATGTCTGAAAATGGCCGGGCAGTTCGGGAGCAATTATCAGAACGCGGGCGAGACGATAACCAGCGCGGCGGAAACCGCCGCCGGGCAGGTAAAGGCATCGGCTACCGCTTCAACGAAAGCAATGGAAGAGGCCCGACAGAGATTTTTAGCGAGCTACCGCTCTTTGACGTGGGCGTGCCGCCGACCGGCGTGGACGATGGCAATCGCATTGCTGAGCGGCATCGTGATGGGGATGGTCATCAGCGAATGGACTTCGGGACGGCTGAGCAACAGATTTTCTCCCCCGACGCACGAGACGGCGGAGAAGGACAGATGAACCCTCGTCAGAATGACTTTGGGCATTACCAAGCGGTTAATCAATTCGAAGGGGACATACGAACCTCGAATCACGACGCCATGGGCGCGACATGGCGCGCGCAAACAGATGCCAGTGACCTCAGCATAGAGAGCCTAAATGAGCCGAGCAAGTTCCTCCCGCCAGGGCCGACGCCAGACCTGATCCACCACGTTGACGGCGACCGAAGGACGGATGCGCCGGCCGATGAGTCCTCTCTCTGCTCCGAGCATGAACATGGGCTAACAGGTGAGTCTCCGGCCCCGGACAGTGGGTTTGAAGATAAGGACACGGACGACTTCGGGCGCTGAATAATCGGCCCATCTCACACATTCAAATTTTGCGAGTGTCACTTGGGACGCAGCGGCTGCGTTCTATGAAGCGTCGCGGAACGGCCGCGGAGGGCGAGAGCTGCTCGGACACGCCGCGTTACCATCAGTCCGGCCTGAGTTGAGGCGTAAATGTAATGAGCGAACCCATCACTATCGAATCGCTGATTAATCAACACATCCATAACCAGCTTCGGGAGAAACTGCCCCGAGTGGTGTCAGAACATTTGAAGTTGGTGACGCCGCTGCCGGTCTGGATGACTGAGAAACAGCTAGCCGAGTACTGGCAGCTAAGGACGCCTAACGGAGAAGTCACCGTACACTCGATTCGAAAGTGGACCGCGCGGCCGGATAACGAGCATCCGTTGCCTTGCGCTTCAATGGGCGAGATGCGTCGCTATCACCGTGAAGAAGTAGATCGATGGGCCAAGGAAGAATCCGCGCGGCAAAAGAATAAGAGGCAGCCTGATATGAAGACCGCAGGAAGGCGGGCGGGCTAAATTTTCCTGCTCTTAAATCCTTGTGCTATGCTCCGTCACGCTTTGACGGCTGCCATCACCGGGAGGAAGAACATGGCAGTCTACAAACGCTTCAACGGTAAACGAATCAAGCCGTCCGACCCGAACTGGGACAAAGGCACATGGGTGGTCGAGTTCAACCTGCGCGGCCACCGCGTTAAGGGGGCCATCCCGGAGGCCAGCACTAAAAAGCAGGCCGAGCAGGTCGAGACGCAGATCCGGCAGGCGATCTTTGACAGAAAGTACAATCGCGCGTCATCCGTGACGCGCTTCTCAGATTTCGTAGACGGCGTGTTCGTACCGTGGGCGCGCGAGAACAAGCGGAGCTACAAAGACGACGAGCAGAGGGCGGTCAGGCTCAGGGAGTTCTTTGGGCATCGGGCGATAAGGGACATCACACCGATGCTCATCGAGAAGTTCAAGAGCGAGTTGCGCAAGTCGGACAGCAAGTTCAAGCGTCTGTTCTCTCCGAGCACAGTCAATCGCTATCTACAGGTGCTCTCACGCATTCTCTCAATGGCTTATGAGAACGGCATCGTCGATAGCAACCCGATGTCGAGAGTCAAACGCCTCAGAGAGCCTGAGCCGAGGCAGCGCCACTTGAATCAGTTTTCGGACGATGAAGAGGAGCGGCTGATGAAGGCTCTAACGGGGTACGGCGAGCATGTGGTCGCGCTTGCGGAGTTGGACTTGGAGGTGGGGATGCGGCTGGGCGAGTTGCTCAACGCAAGGTGGGCGGATGTCGATAAGGCTACCCGGCTCATCTCCATCGTCAAGACCAAGAACGACAAGCCGCGGCTGATTCCCTTAACCAAGAAGGCACTCGAAATACTCAAGCGCCTGCGGCAGGATGCGTCCGACGACGAGCTGATTTTTGACTCGACCCGCACGGGCAGGAAGCGCCGCCAGTTGATGGTCTGCTTCGAGCAGGCCGTCAAGGATTCGGGACTCGGAGACTTCCACTTCCACGACCTCCGGCACACCTTCGCCACGAGGCTGAGAGCAGCGAACGTACACGAGCTGAAGTCTGGACACATTTGAAAAACTAAGCGAGTGGTCATGAGCTAGAAGCTCGTGAGAGCATTGTTTCTGCCATGAACCAAAGCTCTCTGACCACCCGCCTCGGCGAGTATATCAGCCTCGTTTTGCCCGAAGCACACGGGCATCAACGGAAAGCCGTCTCTGATTTCGTGTGCGCGCTCATCTCGGCGCAAAGCTGCTGTCAGGCGACACTCGCCCGCTGCTTTAACAACTTCGAAGCGGCCAGCCGTCGCCTGACGAGGCTGCTCCACAACTCCCGTCTTTCGCCAGATGCGTTGGCGCGCGCTCATGCCCGCGCGCTGATCGCGCGACTGCCGGCGCGAGGAGCGGTGCGCCTCGCGCTCGACTGGACGACAGAAGAGACACAACATCTGCTGGTCGCCAGCCTCCGCGTCGGCGGGCGGGCGCTGCCACTCTACTGGCGCCCGTATCAGGAGACGGAGTTGAAAGAGCGGATGAGCTTTTATGAGCGCGAGTTCGTGCGCACCCTCTTTCACGGACTGCTCCGGGGCGTCGAGCGCCGCCGCTTCGTCCTGACGGCGGATCGCTGGTTTGCGGACGTGGATTTGCTCGATGTTTTGGAAGAGTTGGGCGTCTCTTACGTGATTCGCACCAAGTCGAACTACAAAGTGCGCGTTGACAACCGCTGGCGCAGGCTCGACTCCCTGAGGTGGCGCGGCAACCAAAGGCGGAGAGCCTGGGGGCGGGTCTGGTACACGGAGACCGACCCGCGCCGCCTCTATCTGGCGCAGTCCCGCGCGCGGGACAAGCAAGGTCAATGGGGCGTCTGGCACCTGTTGTCGAACCGGCCGCGGTCGGCCCTCGGGATGAGTCGGGAATACGCGCGCCGCTTCACCTGCGAAGAAGGCTTCCGTGACGGGAAGCGGCTGTTGGGCTTCGCCGCGGCGCGCATCAAGTGCATCGAGGCATGGGCGCGGATGTTCCTGCTGGTCGCAGTTGCGCTCGCTGTGCTGACGCAGATGGGTTGTGCCTTGCTGGAAGAGGACGCGCGTGAAGAGTTGCTGCGCCGGGTGCGGTCGCGGCGACAAGCCCGCTCGGAGTTGAGCCTGGTGCGCAGCCTTGTCGAGTTGCTGGCACAGGATGAAAGCTTGTGGCGATTGCTCAATCATCAACAGCGACTCAATCTGGAGGCTGGTTTCTGAATGTGTCTAGACTTCAGGTACACGAGTATGACATCGCCGACCTTCTGGGCCACTCGACGACGCCGGGCGAGACCAGAAGCACTAAGGTCACGCGCGGCTACGCGCACGGCGTCCCGCAAAGACTGAGGGATGCGGTGGACAGCTTGGAAGAGGGGAAGCGCCTGATTTCGGCTACGCCAACTTTACGCCAAGTGGCGCGGGGGGCGTGAGGGACGGAAAAAGGGTCAGCCTTCTAAGTGGCTGACCCTGAAAGAAGTATGGCGGAGAGGGTGGGATTCGAACCCACGGTGGCCTTTCGACCACTCCGGTTTTCGAGACCGGTGCACTAAACCACTATGCGACCTCTCCGCAAAAACCTGAGGACTGAGTACTGAGTGAAGAACCCGCCGCCTTCCACTCAGACCTCAGTACTCAGTACTTTTCTTTTCGACCGGAAGAACTCCTGCATCAGCGCGCGGCAGTCCGCTTCGAGGACGCCGCTAGAGAGTTCCATCCGGTGATTCAAAGAGCTTGCGTCGCAGACGCGGAAGACCGACTCGACCGCGCCCGCCTTCTCGTCGCGCGCGCCGTAGACGAGCCGCGCGACCCTCGCCTGCACGAGCGCGCCGGCGCACATCGCGCACGGCTCAATGGTCGAGTAGACGACCGCCCCTGTCAAACGATAATTACCGACCCGCCTCGCGGCCTCGCGCAGCGCCAGCACCTCGGCGTGCGCCGTCGGGTCGCAGTCGGTGCGCGTCCGGTTGCCCGCGACCGCGAGCAGCGTCACGCCGTCCGAGCCCACGACGCAGGCGCCCACCGGCACCTCGCCGGCCCGTGCGGCCTCGCGCGCCGCACCGAGCGCCTCGTGCATCCAGCGCTCGTCCGCGTCATCCGCGGGACGTGCGGCCGGCTCCAAATCCCCTCGCGCCTGCATAGTCAAACAAAGACGCTTTCAAGAAGCGGCGAACAAAAACTGAATATAGGGGCGCCCCCCGCGAGCTGTCAAGCAGACCTGCCGGAACCGCGAGCGATAGCGAGCGGGTGCTGACTGCGACGTAAGGATGACGCCCGGAAAGGCCGACCTGTTGGCTCCCGCTCGCGGTTCTGTTCGGCCTTTTTTGTTCAAGGCGCGGCGGCGCGTGCTATCATCTTAGGCAGTCGGGTAAACGCGGCGCCCTCCTCCCGCCGCCCCGGTAGCCCTTTCCAGGCGGAAGCAGATAGGAAGATGAAGACAGACCTGCGCCCCAGAACAAGCGAGCAACCCGCACCACAGAGTAAGCCAGTCCACCAGTCCCCGCGCGCGCCCTCCACCGACGCGCCCGAGACGGCCCCCATCCACCAGACCATCACGCCCGAGCAGGCGCTGCACGCCACACAGCGCGCCGCCGCCGCCACCGCGCCGTCGCGCCGGCCCACGCCCGCCGAGTTCAACATGGCGATGGTGCACTTCTACCGCGGCGAGGTGACGCGCGCCAACACCTGGCGCAACCGGCTCGACACGACGACCAACTGGGCCGTCGTCACCACCGGCGCGACGCTCTCGTTCGCCTTCTCGCTCCCGACCAACCCGCACTTCGTCATCCTCATCAACACGGTGCTCGTGGGCTTCTTCCTCTTCATGGAGGCGCGGCGCTACCGCTACTACGAAATCTGGTCGGGGCGCGTGCGGGTGCTGGAGACCGGCTTCTTCATGCAGATTCTCTCGCCCGACACGGCCGGCGACGACACCTGGGCGCAGATGCTCGTCTCCGATTTGCAGGAGCCGCGTTTCAACGTCAGCGAGGCCGAGGCGTTGGGTCGGCGACTGCGCCGCAACTACCTCTGGATGTTCATGCTGCTGGCGGCCTCGTGGAACCTGAAGGTCTACATGCACCCGTACCCTTCGCCCGACTTCGTGGACTTCCTCCGCAAGGCCGACATCGGCATGGTGCCGGGCGAGGTCGTCTTCATGTTCGGCATCTTCTTCAACGTCGGGCTCCTCCTCTTCGCCTACTTCACGATGCGTCTGCGCGAGGCCACGGGCGAGGTTCTGACCGAGGGCGACTTCCATCCGTTCCAGCGCGTGGGCGAGTGGACGCGCGCCGCTGCTAACAAGCGCCGCACCGCCACCGTCCGCCGCGCCAAGCGCGCGCGCGAGCGAACGCGCTCGACCGCGCCCCGCGCCGCCGGCTCGACCACAGGCGAGTGGCGTCGCTCCGACATCCACCGCTCCCAACCGCCCGAAGACATCCACCGCACGCAGCTCCCGAACCGGGACACGGTGATAAAGTGAGTAGGCAGAAGGCAGATGGCAGTAAGCAGTTAAGAGCGCCGTCGGACGTTCGGGTTTAATTCTTCAACTTTGTACGCGGAGCGACTGCCTACTGCCATCTGCCTTCTGCCTACTGTTTCTCATGCTTGAACTAGACGGACAGAGTTTGACGCTCGAAGAGGTCGCGCGTGTGGCGCGGGGCGAGGAGGCTGTGGGGCTCGCGGCGGCATCGCGCGCGCGGATGGAGTCGGCGCGCGCGACGGTCGAGCGCATCGTGGCGGAGTCAAGGGTCGTCTACGGCGTCAACACCGGTTTCGGGAAGCTCTCGGACGTGACGGTGCCGGCCGACGAGTTGCGCGAGTTGCAGCTCAACCTCGTGCGCAGCCACGCGTGCGGCCTCGGCCCGCCGCTCTCCGCGGAAGAGACGCGGGCGATGTTGCTCCTGCGCGCGAATGTTCTGGCCAAAGGCTTCAGCGGGGCGCGACCCGTCGTCGCCGAGACGCTGCTCTCGATGCTCGGGCGCGGCGTCCACCCGGTCGTGCCGGAGCTGGGCTCGGTCGGCGCGAGCGGAGACCTTGCGCCGCTCGCGCACCTCGCGCTCTGCTGCGCGGGCGAGGGCGAGGCCGTCTATCAGGGCGAGCGGATGCCGGGCGGCGAGGCGCTCAAGCGGGCCGGCATCGAACCTTTAACGCTCGAAGCCAAAGAAGGGTTGGCCCTTCTCAACGGCACGCAGGCTTTGACGGCCGTGGGCGCCCTCGCGCTCGCACGCGCGGAGCGCCTCGCACGCACGGCCGACGTGTCGGGCGCGATGTCGCTCGAAGCCCTGAAGGGCACGCCCGCCGCCTTCGACGAGCGCATACACCTCGCGCGCCCGCACAGGGGTCAGGTCGAGTCGGCCGCGCACCTGCGCGCGCTCCTCGCCGAGAGTGAGATACGCGCCTCGCACCTCGAAGGCGACCCGCGCGTGCAGGACGCATACAGCTTGCGTTGCATGCCGCAGGTACACGGCGCGGCGCGCGACGCGTTCGCGCACGCGCGGGGCGCGGTCGAGGTCGAGACCGGCGGCGCCACCGACAACCCGCTCGTCTTCGCCGAAACGGGCGAGGTCATCTCGGGCGGCAACTTTCACGGGGCGCCGCTCGCCATCGCCTTCGACTACTGCGCCATCGCGCTCGTCCACCTCGGCAACATCGTCGAGCGCCGCATCGACCGGCTCGTCAACCCGGACAAGAACGAGGGGCTCCCGCCCTTCCTGACGCCGCGCGCGGGCGTCGAGTCCGGCTACATGGTGCCGCAGATCGTGGCGGTCGCGCTCCTCAACGAGTGCAAGGTGCTGGCCCACCCCGCTTCGACCGACAACCTGCCGACCGACGGCGGCAAGGAGGATCACGTCTCGATGGGCATGACGGCCGCCCTCAAACTCCGCCGCATCGTCGAAGCGGTCGAGCGCGTCGTCTCCATCGAGTTGCTCGCCTCGGCCGAAGGTCTCGAACACCGCGCGCCGCTCAAGCCCGGCCGCGGCGCGCGCTCTGCCTACGAGCGCGTCCGCACCCACGCCTCACGCCTCACACGCGACCGCTCACTCTCCGACGACATCGAGCGCATCGCGCACGCCCTCCGTCGCGGCGAGTTCGACATGTGAGGGGGAAGTAGACAGCAGTCAGTAGAAAGACAAGGCGGCGCGCTCGGTCTAAAGACTGAAACGCGCCGCCTCTGTTTTGTTCTACTGGCTACTGGCTACTTCTTCAAGCCTTCTTCTTCGGCTGCGCCTTCGGCTGCGGGGCGCCGCCGGTGTCGAGGTTGACTGGGGCGGGGTAGCCTTTGCCGCGCAGGGCGGCGATGTCGATGACGACCTCTTTCTGCCCCTTGATGGTCTTCGTCTCGCGGACATCGGCGTTCTTGTTCGTGCTCTTGCCGGGCGTCGGGGTGGGCGAGGCGGCGGGCTGGCCGTCGGTCGGGTTGCCCTGCGCGTCGCGCGCCATCGCCCGGAGCGCCTGTGTGACCTGCGCGCGCTCCGGCTCGCTCAAGTCCTCCAGCTTCACGCCGAAGGCTTCGAGCACGCGCCGCAGGTTCTCCTCGGTGTTCGTGCCCTTGTCGTACACGTCGCGGTAGATGTGGAGCTTGCCGTCCTCGACCACGATGGTCTCGTAGCGCAGCTCGACAGGGACGGGCGTGGAGAGCTTGACCTGCTTCGTCTCTTCGCGCGTCTTGGCGTGCGCGGCCACATCCTCGGGTGTCAGTTGCGCGCCGCCGAGCCCCGCGAGCACGACCGAGAAGTCCTGCACCTGCGGGTTCGTCAAACCGACGCAGCCGTGCGAGGCGAAGCCGCCGAGCTTGGCCGCCGCCTTGCCGCCGTGGATGAGCGAGGGCAGGCCGATGGGAATCTTGACGGGGCCGAGCGGGTTGTCCTTACTGCCCGCCTCGACCTTCTTGCCGGGCTCGAACTTGCCCTTGACCCAGGGCTCGTCGGGCGGCGTCCAGGTCGGGTTGAAGATGATCGTGTCGGCCTTGCGCATCCCCTGCGGCAGAGGAAACTCCGGGTAGCCGATGCCGACCTTGTAGGTCTTCAAGAGCTTGCCGTTCTGGAACACGTCCATGCGGTAGGCGGGCGCGTTGACGACGATGCGCGTATCCGAAGGCACCGAGTTCGGCTTGGCGTCGAGCGCCGTGGCGCCCCCCGCCCAGCGCTCGCTGACGAAAGAGTTGAAGGCAGCAGCCTTCTCGGCCCCGACGACCGTCTGAATCTTCTCCGAGGCGCGACGCGTCGCGGCACTCGTGGTGCCGGACGACGCTCCCCCTCGTCGAGGTTGGCGCGCTCCTCGCTTGCTACCTTGCGCAAGGCTTCGACCTGCTCGTCCGTCAGTTGCAGCTTCGACTTCAGCTCGCCCGCGAACGCCTCGTCTGCGAACATCGCATCGAGCACGGGCAGCGTCACCGGCAGGTTCGCTGCGGTCGAAGCCCCGCCTGCGGGCGTGGCATTAGCAGAAGGGGCCGCGGGGGCTGCGTTGGCCGCGGGCGAGGCCGAGGTCGTCGGCGCCGAGGGCGCGGCTGTGTTCGTCGGCGCGGTCGTCATACAGCCCGAGGCCGCCAGCAACAACGCCGCCGCGACGAGCGCCAGCGGCGACTTCCATGTCGTCTTCAACACTTCGATACCCATCTACTTTTAAGACTCCTCTAAGACGAAACTTCCCGTGCGCCTTTGCAAGGGAGAGTACAGGCGCAGACACTTCCGCAACATCGTGGCAACTCCCGTTCCCGCACGCGATTTCCCACACTTTCCCCAGAAAAACCGCGCGCGCCGGAACGGACGCACACCGTTGACGGACGAGAAGCATACAGACCGGCTCTCGGCCTACCTTGTCTTACTGAGCGCCGCGCAGCAGCGGGTAGGGGTTGAGGTTCTCGCCCGTCCAGAATTTTTTGGGGTCTTCGACGCGGTAGATTTGGAAGTGAAGGTGCGTGTTGCCGGGCGTGGCGTTGCCCGTGTCGCCGACGTAGGCAAGGGTCTCGCCGCGACGCGCGACGTGCCCCTCGGCGAGGCCGTCGGCGTAGCGTTCGAGGTGCGCGTAGTAGAGCACGTAGCGCTCGTCGGCCGCGGCGAGCTGGTAGAACGTGACGCCGCCCTTCACGCTGTTAAAGAGCTTGACGACTCGCCCGTCGGTCGCGGCCAGCACGGGCGTGCCGCGCGGCGCGATGATGTCGATGGCGTCGTGGACGCGCCCCTCGCTGCGCGAGTCCTTGAAGGTGTCCTGCAACTGCTCGGGCCTGATGCCCTCGACCGGTATCAACAGCCGCATCGACGCGAGCGCCGACGAAGCGTCGCCCGCGGGCACTTGTGCCTGTGGCGAAGCAACGGGCGTCGGCGAGACTTCAGGCGTCGGAGTCAGAGTCGGAGTTGCGGTCGCGGTCGGGCTCGGCGCGGGTGGAGGCTGCCGCTCCACTTCCTGCGACGGCGGGGGCAGGGGCGTCACGGGCTGCGACCAGTAATGGTAGCTCAGATACCAGACGAGCGCCGCCAACGCCCCGAAGAGCGCGACCGCCATCAGGAGCACGCGCGTGCGCGGGCCGAGTGTCATCGTGTGCCTTCCATCCTGTGCGGAGTTCTGCTTGCGCCCGAAGCTTATTGAAGAGCCGGCCCTGCGCGCAAGCGCCGCGGCGCAAGGGCTGGCGCGCGGGCGCGGTTTTCTGCTATTACATCTCTGCAATTACGCAGTCAGTCAATCCACATGAGCAAGCCGCGTCGAGGCAGCGCGAGCGCGCCGGGGAGGCGCCGCGGCCGGGCGGGCGCAGGAGGAATAAAGTCAGTGTCAGACATTTTCGACGAACGCCGAAGGGGCCTGGAAGAGGAGTACTTCCGACGCAAGGACAAGGAGTCGCTCGAACGCTTGCGCGAGGCGATTAAAGAGGAGGCGAAGCAGACCAGCGCCGAGCCCGTCACCATGCCCTGCCCGCGCTGCACGGGCAAGCTCCACGCGGAGGTCTACGACGAGGTCAACATCGACCGTTGCGACACCTGCGGCGGCATCTGGCTCGACGCCGGCGAGCTTGAACAGATCGTCAGCACCGAGAACAGCTCCGGCCGCTGGTTCCACGCCCTCTGGCCCGGCCGGACGAACGAATAAGAAAATGATGAGTGATGAAGGCGGAATGATGAATTAAGAACTGTCTTCCATTCATCATTCCGCCTTCCGCATTCATCATTCCAGTTATGAGTCAGCAGAAGATGACGGCGCTCGTGACGGGCGCGTCGGGCGGCATCGGCGAGGAGTTGGCGCGACTGTTCGCGGCCGACGGGCACGACCTCGTCCTCGTCGCGCGCAGCCTCGACAAGCTCGCGCGGCTTGCAGAAGAACTAGAGGCGAAGCACGGCGTTGCGGCGCGTGTGTTGGCGTCCGACCTCGCGCGCCCCGAGGCGCCGCAGGAGATTTTCGAGGAGTTGAAGGGCGCGGGGGTCACGGTGGACGCGCTCGTCAACAACGCAGGCTTCGGCAGCTACGGCCTCTTCGCCGAGACGGATTTGAAGTCGGAGCTGGAACTCCTGCAAGTCAACGTCGTCGCGCTCACGCATCTGTCGAAGCTCTTCCTGCCGGGGATGCTCGCGCGGCGGCGCGGCTACCTGTTGAACGTCGCTTCGACCGCGGCGTTCCAGCCCGGGCCGCTGATGGCCGTCTACTACGCATCGAAGGCTTACGTGCTCTCGCTCTCGGAAGCCCTCGCGAATGAATGTGCGGGGACGGGGGTCGTCGTCTCCGCGCTCTGCCCCGGCCCCACCGAGACGGGCTTCGTCGCCGCCGCGGGGATGGGCGACTCCAAGCTCTTCGACCGCGCGGTCATGGATGCGCGCACGGTCGCCGTCGAAGGCTATCGCGGCCTCCTCAACGGCAAGACCGTCGTCATCCCGGGCTTTCGCAACAACCTCCTCGCGCGCTCCATCGGCTTCTTCCCGCGCAACCTCGTCACCAAAGTCGTCCGCGGGATTCAGGAGAAGCGAAACAACTAGAGGGTTATGTCTCAACCGAGAATCGTCCGCGCGCCGCGCGGCGCGCAGTTGAATTGTAAGGGGTGGCATCAGGAGGCGGCGTTGCGTTGCCTGATGAACAACCTCGACCCCGAGGTGGCCGAGCGCCCCGAGGAGTTGGTCGTCTACGGCGGGACGGGTAAGGCCGCACGCGACTGGCGCTCGTTCGACGGGATCGTGCGCGAGTTGACAGCCTTAGAGAACGACGAGACGCTGCTCGTCCAGTCGGGCAAACCCGTCGCGGTCTTCCGCACGCACGAGCACGCGCCGCGTGTGCTCATCGCCAACTCGAACCTCGTCGGCGCGTGGGCCAACTGGGAGCACTTCCACGAACTCGAACGCAAGGGCCTGATGATGTACGGACAGATGACCGCGGGCTCCTGGATTTACATCGGCTCGCAGGGCATCGTGCAGGGCACGTTCGAGACCTTCGCCGCGATGGCCGACCGTCACTTCGGCGGCGACCTGTCGGGCAAGTTAATCCTGTCGGGCGGCATGGGCGGCATGGGCGGCGCGCAGCCCTTAGCGGCGACCCTGAACGGCGCGGTCTTCCTCGGCGTCGAGGTCGAGCGCGAGCGCATCGAAAAGCGAATCCGCACGGGCTACTGCGACCGCCTCGCGCTCGATTTGGACGAGGCGCTGCGCATCTGTGAGGACGCCGTCGAGCAGAAGCGCGCCGTCTCGGTCGGCCTCGTCGGCAACTGCGCGGAAGTCCTGCCGGAGATCGTCCGACGCGGCGTGAAGATCGACGCCGTCACAGACCAGACGAGCGCGCACGACCCCTTGAACGGCTATGTGCCCGCGGGGCTCACACTCGAAGAGGCGGAGGAGTTGCGGCGCACGGACACGAAGGGGTATGTCGAGCGTTCCACGCAGTCGATGGCGCGGCACGTCGAAGCGATGCTCGCGCTGCAACGTGCGGGCGCCGTCGCCTTCGACTACGGCAACAACATACGCAAGTTCGCTTACGACGCAGGATGCCGCGACGCCTTCGAGATACCCGGCTTCGTCCCCGAGTACATCCGCCCGCTCTTCTGCGAGGGCAAAGGCCCCTTCCGCTGGGTCGCGCTCTCGGGCTCTCCCGAAGACATACGCCGCACAGACGACCTCGCGCTCGAACTCTTCCCCCACGATGCGACGCTCGAACGCTGGATGCGGCTCGCGCGCGAGCGCGTGCAGTTTCAGGGACTGCCCGCGCGCATCTGCTGGCTGGGCTTAGGCGAGCGCGCCGAGATGGGCGAGGCCATCAACGACCTCGTCCGCCGCGGTGAGTTGCAAGCCCCCATCGCCATCGGCCGCGACCACCTCGACACCGGCTCGGTCGCCTCGCCCTTCCGCGAGACCGAGGGCATGCGCGACGGCACGGACGCCGTCGCCGACTGGCCGATACTCAACGCGCTCCTCAACACGGCGAGCGGCGCCTCCTGGGTCTCGTTCCATCACGGCGGCGGTGTCGGCATCGGCTACTCGCTCCACGCCGGGCAGGTCTCCGTCGCCGACGGCACACCCGAAGCGGCGAAGCGACTCAACCGCGTGCTCACCAACGACCCCGGCCTCGGCGTCGCCCGCCACGTGGACGCGGGCTACGACGAGGCGGAAGAGACGGCGCGCACGAAGGGGTTGAAGATTCCACTGCTCGGCGAGGAGGGTGAATGAGCGCACCATATAACTACGCGACCGTTAATAAACCGACGCCGTGGCTGTGGATGCTTCTGGCGACGTGCGCGGTGACGTTGGTGACGCTCGTCGTCTTCGGAGCGTTGGGCGGGTTGATGCTGCTCGTCGGCTTGAACGGCGTGAGCGAATCGACGGGCGGCGTTATCATCGTCATCTACGCGCTGCTGGTGCTCGCGGGCAACTTCGCGGTCGCGGCGCTTTTCAACTGGCTCATCGCGCGCAAGCGTTACGCGGGCACGCGCGGGGCGGGTTGGGCGCCCGCGCTGGTCGCGCTCGGGGTGACGGCGGCGACGGCCATCGTCGGCCCGCCGCTGGCCGTCGTCATCATGAAGGTCATCATCTAACGCACGGCGAGGCCATAGACTCCCAACCCGAACGCCTTCAAACGACCCCGCCCGCCCGACCCCAAACACGTTTGGAAGAAGATTCGACACGCCCCTCGACGCACCTCACGCCCGACCCTTCGGAGGCGGCGCGGGTGGGACGCGCAAGGAGGGCCGCGCGCGCTCTGGCGCTCGACGTGACGCCTTTGCGCGAGTCGCGCGAGTTCCGCCTGCTGTTCGCGGGGCAACTCGTGTCGTTCTTCGGCTCGATGATGACGTTCGTGGCGCTGCCGTGGCAGGTCTACAGGCTGACCGGCGGCTCGACGCTGATGGTGGGGCTCCTGAGCGCGGCGGAGGTCGTGCCCATCCTTTTGACGGCGTTCGTCGGCGGCGCGCTGGCCGATGCGTTCGACCGCCGCCTCTTGATTCGCGTCACGGAGGCGCTGCTCGCGTTGGGGACGCTCGTGCTCGTCGCAAACTCTCTGCTCGCGGAGCCGCGCGTGTGGGTGCTCTTCCTGTGCGCGGTGCTGTTCGCGGCGCTGAACGGGTTGCAGCGGCCTTCGCTCGACGCGCTCGTCCCGCGCCTCGTCCCGCCGGAGCATCTGTCGGCGGCGCTCGCCTTAAGGAGTCTGGGGACGACTGTCTCGATGATCGGCGGCCCTGCGCTCGGCGGGCTGCTCGTCGTCAGCCTGGGGCCCGCGACGGCCTACTCCATCGACTTCGTGACTTTCGCCGCCTCGCTCGCGGCGCTGTGGGCGATGCGCGCGACGCCCCCGCCCGAGGGCGCCGAGAGCCCGAGTTGGCGCTCGATTGCCGAGGGGCTGCGCTACGCGCGGAGCCGCCCGGAGCTTCTGGGGACGTACCTCATCGACCTCAACGCGATGTTCTTCGGGATGCCGATGGCGCTCTTCCCGGCCGTGGCCGACTCGTTCGGCGGCGCGGGACTCGGGCTGCTCTACGCCGCGCCCGCCTTCGGCGCGACGTGCGTGACGCTCACCTCGGGCTGGGCGAAGCGCGTCAACCGGCACGGGCTGTGCGTGGCGCTGGCGGCCGGCGCGTGGGGCTTAGCCATCGTCGGCTTCGGGCTGGCGCCGACGCTGTGGGCGGCGCTCCTCTGCCTCGCGCTCGCCGGGGCGGCCGACATGGTCTCGGGTCTCTTCCGGATGATGATTTGGAATCACTCCATCCCCGACCACCTGCGCGGTCGCCTCGCGGGCGTCGAGATGATTAGCTACACTACGGGGCCGCTGCTCGGCAACGCGGAGTCGGGGCTGGTCGCACGCCTGTTCGGCGTCCGCGCCTCGGTCGTCTCGGGCGGCCTGCTCTGCGTCGCGGGGACGGCGCTGCTCTCGCTCCTGCTCCCGCAACTCATACGCTACGACGCGCGCGCCGGCCTCGCGCGCAAGCGCGCAGAGGAAGACGCGCGCACTCCGACGGCAAAGGAATCATGATGAATAAGACGACACGCATACTGCTCCTGCTGACCCTCCTGCTCCTGTTAACGCCCGGCGCTTACGCGCAGGCACCGGCGCAGGGCACGCCCCCGGTCAACGCGGAGAAGAAGGACGCGCCGCGGCGTTACGAGACGGTGCAGTTTGAGAGCAAGCTTATCGGCGCGCCGCTCCCCTACAACGTCATCCTGCCGGCCGACTACAAAAACGACGCGTCGAAGAACAGACGTTACCCCGTCATCTACCTCCTGCACGGCCTGTCGGGGAGCGCGGACAATTGGGTCTCTGACCGCGCGCACCTCGCCGAACACGCCGCGCGCTATCCCTTCATCGTCGTCGTCCCGGAGGGGCGCAACAGTTGGTACACCGACAGCGCAACCGTGCCGGCTGAGAAGTTCGAGAGCTACATCGTCAAGGAGTTGATACCCGACGTTGACACGCGCTTCCGCACCATCGCTGCGCGCGAGGGGCGCGCGGTGGCCGGGCTCTCGATGGGCGGCTATGGCTCTCTGAAGTTCGGGCTCAAGTACCCGACGATGTTCGCCTTCGCGGGCTCGTTGAGCGGCGCGCTCGGCGCGGCCTCGTGGCTGCCGGACGAGAAGCTGCCCGCGTTCGTGCGCCCCTCCATCGCGCGCGTCTACGGCCCGGCGGGCGAGCCCGACAACGAGACGCGCAAGGCCAACGACATCTTCCGCCTCGTGCGCGAATTGACGCCCGAACAGACGAAGGCGCTCCCCTTCCTCTATCTCGACTGCGGCACCGAAGACTTTCTCATCCAGGACAACCGCAACTTCTCCGCCCTCCTCATCGAGAAGAAGGTGGCACACGAGTTCCGCCAACTGCCCGGCGGCCACACCTGGCCCTACTGGGACAAGCAGGTGCAGGAGATACTCCGCCTCGCCGCCGAGCGCCTCGCCGCCCCCGCCGACGCGAAGGCCGCGGGCAATCGTTGAAGGTGAAAGGCGAGTGAGTCCGTCAGACGCCCCGGCACGGGACACGGAGCGCGCGATGCCGAAGAAGCGGCGTCGGGTGTTCGCGGCGCTGCTCGTCGGGGCGTTCCTGTTCCGTTTGGGGTTCGGGCTGTGCGGGCAGTTTCAGGACTCGGACACGAAGCAGGTCTATCTGCTCGGGCTCAAGTTCTACGCGACGGGGGCGTGGCCTTACTTCGGGCCGGACGTGGTGTGGGGCGAGATACAGATACCCGGCGCGTTGCAGGCGCTGCTCGTCGGACTGCCCTTTTACCTGCTGCCGCTCGCAGAGGCCCCTTACCTCTTACTCAACCTCATCTCCTTCGCGAGCCTCTGCCTGTTCGCCTGGTACTGTTGCCGACGGCTCCCCAATCTTCCGCGCTGGTTCGTGTGGGGTTGGCTGCTGACCTCGCCGTGGACGCTCAACCTCTCGACCGTCATCTACAACCCTTCGTACGTGCTCGCGGGCAGCATCCTCTTCTTCGTCGGCGCGCTCGAACTCTACCCGCAGACACGGCGCGGGCTCATCGACGCGCGGCTCGCCAACGCCCTGGGGGGCTTAGGCCTCTTCTGGGTGATGCAGTTGCACATGTCTTGGGTCGTGCTCGTCCCTTACGCGCTCGGGGCGTTGGCGTTTCAGTTTAAGGAGGGAGTCAGGCGGGGCCTGTCCGCGCTCCTCTACTTCGCGGCGGGCGCGGCGCCCGTGGCGGCGCTGCTCGTCCCGACCTATTTGAAGTACGGTCTGTCCGCCGGCTCGGGTGGGACGGCGAATGCTGTGAGGCTCAACGCGGAGAACGCGACGGCGCTGTGGGGCATCGTCAACCGCACGCTCTCTTTCGCGAGCTTCGAGGTGGCGCGCTTCGTCGGCGGCCACACGCGCGACCGCGTCGAGTTTCTGCGCGAGGAGCTTTGGCTCGCGCCCCTCGCGCTCTTCCTCTTCGCGGTCGGCGTCGCACAGGTGGCGGCGCTGCTCGGCTCCTGGTTCCTGCGCAGGCACACGCAGACAGACTGGCGCGCGATCAAATACCTCGCGCTCTTCAACGTCTTGCTGCTCTACCTCTGCTTCCTCTTCTCGCTGAAGCCGCCGCAGTCGAACCACCTCTACGTGACGCTGCCCGTGCCCGTGCTCTACGCCTTCTACTGTTGGGACAGGCTCCTCGCGCGCCCGCGCTGGCGCAAGGTAGCGGCGGCCGTCCTCATCTGCGGCGTCGTCTTCCACGCGGGGCTGGCCCTGCACAACCTCCCGCGCGTCTCGCTCTACGTAGACCGGGGCGCGGCGCAGAGGGCTTTGGACGCGCGCGACTATCGTATACTCGGCGAGCGCCGGCCCGGCACGCGCTACTGAAAGTCCCATGCCCGAGTTCGTCAAAGGTCTTGAGCTGAGCAGGCTCTTCTTCGAGGAGGCGGTCAGGCCCGCCCTCTTGGCGGAGTTCCCCTCCCTGCGCTACGCGGCGGCGCTCATCGGCACGGGCTCCGAGGTGCTCGGCTTCGACACGGAGATGAGCGCCGACCACGGCTGGGGGCCGCGCGTCGATCTCTTCCTGAGGGAGGAAGACTTCGACGCCGCGCGCGACTCAATCCGCGAAGCGTTGCGCCACAGACTTCCGCACACCTTCCGCGGCTACCCGACGAGTTTTACGGAGCCCGACCCGAACGACAACGGCACACAGCACCTCGAAGCGCACGACGCGGGGCCGGTCAAACACAAGGTCGAGTTGATGACGCCGCGCGGCTTCTTCCTCAACTACCTCGCCTTCGACATCGAGCAGAAGATAGAGCCGGCCGACTGGCTCACCTTCCCCGAGCAGAAGCTCCGCACCGTCAACGCGGGCGGCATCTTTCAGGACGAGATAGGGCTTGAAGAGTTAAGACGGCGGTTCGCCTACTATCCGCGCGACGTGTGGCTCTACCTGCTCGCCTCCGCGTGGACACGCGTCGGGGAGGAGGAGCATCTGTTGGGCCGCGCCGGGTTCGTCGGCGACGAGTTGGGCTCGGCCATCATCGGCGCGCGCCTCGTGCGCGACCTGATCCGCCTCTGCTTTCTGATGGAGAGAACGTACGCGCCCTACCCGAAGTGGTTCGGCACGGCCTTCAAACAGTTGTCAGGCGCCGAAGTGCTCTCGCCGCATCTTCGCGCGGCGCTCGCCGCCGCGACGTGGCAGGAGCGAGAGCTACACCTCTGTGACGCCTACCGCATCGTCGCGGAGATGCACAACAAGTTGGGAATCACAGACCCTCTCCCGACCGAGCCGCGCGACTTCTTCGGACGCCCCTTCCGCGTCATCGAGCTGCACGGCTTCGCACGGCGGATTCTTGAACGCATCGAGGACGAGCGCGTGCAACGTATCGCCGCGCGTCGCCCCATCGGCGGCATAGACCTCTTCAGCGACAGCACCGACCTCGTCTCGCACGCCGGGTGGCGCGCGTCGCTGCGCAAGCTTTATGAGTGAGAAGAGATTTCAATGAGAAGAAGAACATACATACTCGCGGCGCTCGCGCTCGCACTCTTAATCACGACGGCCGCGCGCGCGCAGGAGGCACGGCCCGGCGACGAGCAGACGAAGCGCGTCGCCGAGATACAGGCCGCGCTGCGCGAGGCGAACCTCGACGGCTGGCTCTTCTACGACTTTCGCCGCAGCGACCCGCTCGCCTACCGGATACTTCGCCTGCCGACGCAGGGCGTCACCACGCGCCGCTGGTTCTACTACGTGCCCGTCGTCGGCGAGCCCGTCCGCGTCGTCCACTCCATCGAGCGCTACCGCCTCGATCAGCTTCCCGGCAGAAAAATAATCTACGCGAGTTGGGAGCAGCTCCACGCGGGCGTCCGTGACGCGCTCGCCTCCGGCGGCCTCAAGAACAAGCGCGTGCTGCTCCGCAAGATCGCGATGCAGTACTCGCCCAACAACGACATCCCCTACGTCGCGCGTGTGGACGCAGGCACGGTCGAGCTGGTGCGTTCGATGCCCGCCGTCACCGTCGTCACCAGCGCCGACCTCGTCCAGCAGTTCGAGGCCACGCTCACCTCCGAGCAGCTCGAAACGCACCGCGAGGCCGCCGACAAGCTCCACAAGGTCATCATGGAGGGTTTCGCCGAGATCGCCCGCCGCATCCGTGCGAACGAGACGCCGACCGAGTACGACATCCAGCAGTTCATCGCCCGCCGCCTGGCCGAAGAAGGAATGACGGCCGGCGGCGGCGACATCTCGGTCGGCGCGAACACAGCCAACCCGCACTACTTCCCGACCGCCGAGCGCAACTCGCCCATCCGCCGCGGCGACTTCGTCCTCTTCGACATCTCGGAGAAGTTGAAGAAGCCCGGCGCCATCGTCGCCGACCAGACCTGGGTCGGCTACGTCGGCGAGTCGGTGCCCGACGAGTACGTTAAGGTCTTTAACATCGTCAAAGAGGCCCGCGACTCCGCGACAGCGTTCGTCCGCTCGGCCGTCCGCGAAGGGAAGGACATACGCGCCGCCGAGGTGGACGACGTATCGCGCGGGGTCATCAAGCGCGCCGGCTACGGCGCGCAGTTCACGCACCGCACGGGTCACTCCATCGGCGAAGAGGGGCACGGCAACGGCGCCAACATCGACAACTTCGAGACGCGCGACGCGCGCCGCATCATCCCGCGCACCGTCTTCTCCATCGAGCCCGGCATCTACCTCGAAGGCCGCTTCGGCGTCCGCTCCGAGATTAACGTCTACGTCTCGGACAGAGACATCGAGGTGACGGGCCAGCCCATCCAGAACGAGATCATCCCCATCCTGAAAGAGAAGTAATCAAGAGATAGTCAGGGGTTCACCCCGCGCACGCCGGAGACGATTCGATGCCGATGCCTTTGGCTCATGGACTGCTCGGCGCGACGGTCGCGGTCGTCGCGACGGGGCGACGGACTACGCCGGGACTCTGGCGCGTGCTCATCGCGGGCGCGGTGCTCGGCATCTGCCCTGACTTCGACTACCTGCTCAACATCGTCCCGGGGCTCGGCGGGGGCTGGCATCACAGCTTCACGCACTCCTTCGCCTTCGCGCTCGTCGCCGGCCTCACGGGCGCCGCCCTCACGCGCGACCTCAGTCGCGCATGGGTCGTGGCCTGCGCGCTCGCCGTCCTCTCGCACACGCTGCTCGACTTTGCCCTCACCGAGTCGCGCGGCGTCGAGCTGTTCTGGCCCTTCTCCGCGCGCAGGTTCCGTCTGATGATTCCAAATCCCATCGACTACAGTTGGCGCCACGCCTCCCTGCGCGCCACCGCGCTCGACGTGGCGCAGATATGCGCCTACGAGTTCGCGCTCTTCGCACCGCCGTTCGCGGCGGCCCTGCTCTACAGGCGCGCGCGCCGCCGCCGCAGGGGTTGACAGACGCCCGCGCGCGGCTGCTTACTTGATGACCGATGCTCAACTTCGCGATTCAAACGGCGAGAGAGGCCGGGAAGATTCTGGCCGACAAGTTCGGCCGCGCCTTGCAGGTGTCGAACAAGGGCGACATCGACCTCGTGACCGAGTCCGACCTCGCGGCCGAGCGGCTCATCGTCGAGCGCATACGCAGCTACCACCCGCGCCACCGCATCCTCACCGAAGAGTCGGGCGACGTGGCCGAGGCCGGCGGCGCGGACTCCGAGCACAAATGGATCATCGACCCGCTCGACGGCACGACGAACTACGCGCACGGCTATCCGGTCTTCTGCGTCTCCATCGCGCTCGAACACGAGGGGCGCATCGTCTTAGGCGTCGTCTACGACCCCTCGCGCGATGAACTGTTCGCGGCCGAGCGCGGCGAGGGTGCCACGCTGAACGGCCGCCGTGTGCGCGCCTCCGAGACAGACGAACTGAACCGCGCGCTCATCTGCACAGGCTTCCCGTACGACGTGCGCGAGCGCACAAACTTCGAGCGCCACTTCCGCGACTTCATCATGAAGGCGCAGTCGGTGCGCCGCGACGGCGCGGCCGCGCTCGACCTCGCCTACGTCGCCGCGGGCCGCTTCGACGGTTTTTATGAAGAGGGCTTGCGTCCCTGGGACGTAGCCGCCGGAGTCCTCCTCGTCGAAGAGGCCGGCGGCCGCGTCACACATTACGACGGCTCGCCCTTCCACATCTACAAGCCGCCCATCGCCGCCAGCAACGGCCTCGTTCACGACGCGATGCTCGCCATTCTTCAGCCGTAAACCATTTACGGTTTGCGCTCTTCCGGTTTACGATTGCGCGGATGATAGAGCCCGGCACAGTCTTGCAGAACCGTTACGCCGTCGAGCGGCAGATCGGCGCGGGCGGCATGGGCGCCGTCTACGTCGCCACCGACCGGCGTTTCGGCTCAACGGTCGCGCTCAAGGAGACCTTCTTCGACGACCCCTCCCTGCGCAAAGCCTTCGAGCGCGAGGCGCGACTCCTCAACCGCCTGCGCCACCACGCGCTGCCGCGCGTCAGCGACCACTTCGAGGAGTCAGAGGGGCAGTTCCTCGTCATGGAGTATATCCCCGGCGAAGACCTCTCGCAGATGTTGAAGGCGCGGGCGGGCGCGGGCTTCCCCGCGCGGCAGGTTCTGGGGTGGGCCGACCAACTGCTCGACGCGCTCGACTACCTGCACACGCAGGAGCCTCAGGTCGTCCACCGCGACATCAAGCCGCAGAATCTGAAACTGACCGCGCGCGATCAGGTCGTGCTGCTCGACTTCGGGCTCGCCAAAGGGGCTCCGCTCCAGACGCGCGTCACACAGACGGGCAGCCTCTTCGGCTACTCCTTCAACTACGCCCCCATCGAGCAGATGCAGGGCACGGGCACCGACCCGCGTAGCGACCTCTACTCTCTGGGCGCGACCCTCTATCACCTGCTCACCGGCGCGACTCCGCCCGACGCTTTGACGCGCGCGACCGCAGTCCTTAACGGCGACCCCGACCCGCTGCGCGCCGCGAGCGAGACGGCTGCGCACGTCCCCGCCGAAGTCTCCGACGTTCTTGCGCGCGCGATGTCCCTGAGCGCCGCGCGCCGCTTCAGTTCGGCCGAAGAGATGCGCGCCGCCCTGCGCGAAGCCGCGCACACGGCCGCGGGGGCTTTGGACGCGGGCGTCGCGGCGACGCTCGTGGGCGTCGCCGCGTCCGAGCAGAAGACGCGCCTCATGGACTCAGGCCCGGCGCGCACGTCTGCGGAGGAGCCGCGCGCGGCCGAGACGCGACCCGCCGCGCAGGAGGCGGCGACGTTGCTCAACGAAGGGCCGTCGGCCGCACGCACCTCTGCGCGCGGCGCCGAACCGACCACGGTCGAAGACGCGGGCGCCCGGTCGGTCGTCACGCGCGTCAGACTCGCGGACGCGCCGCCCCCTCGAAGTTCACGCCGCGCTCTCTACGCCGTGCTCGGCGTGGTCTGTCTCGCGCTCGCGTGCGCGGGCATCTACTCTTTCGTGCAGAGCGCGCCGCCAAGCGAGCCGGCCGCGCTGCCCACGCCGCGGCCGACCGCACAGTCAACCCCGCCCGAGTATGCGGCGCCGTCCACTCAGCAGGCGGCCGAAGCCACACCGACCCCCGCCCCCACGCCTGCCGCGGCGCAGAAGCGCGCGGCCAACGCCGCCCCCACGCCCCGCACCGCACAGCCCGAGCCGCCACAGCCCGCCGCGCCCGAGCCCCGCGTGCCCGCCCCCGGCGCGCCCCCTCTGCCGCCCGAGGCCGCCGCCGACCCCGCCCTCCGCGGCCGCGACCTCGATGCCCAACCGCTCACACGCGAAGAGTTGCGCGCAGTCCTCCGCCGCGCCGCCCAGGCGAGAAGAAGGGCGCTGCTTGAACGCGACCGAATCCTCCAGGAGGAACGGCAGCGCAGGCGCGAAGAGCAACGCCGCCGCGGCACCGGCAACAACGTCTACCCATCCGCGCCCCCGCCGCCATAAGACAGCAGGCAGATGGATTTGAGGTCTTCGTCCGTCATGTTCTTGTAGACCCACCGGGGCATGTGCGGGCTCAGGGCGCGCGCGGCCGCGCGTTTTGCCTTCCACCCCAACGCGGGTTATATTTTGTGGACAATCACGCGGAGGGTTGGCAGAACGGCTATTGCAACGGTCTTGAAAACCGTCGCCCGAAAGGGCTTGGGGGTTCGAGTCCCTCACCCTCCGCCAAGACATTTTTTCCTGAAGACGAAGCCGCCCGCCCCCTGCAACGAGGTGCGGGCGGCTTCGTCTTTCAGGCGTAGTTTGAAGGGGGGAGGGTTCGAGTGTTGATGTTCGCGGCCGGTGTGTGGATGTGGGCGCTGTGGCAGGGTGAGAACGTCCTGGAGAGGCTCTGGCGTCTGAGCGAGCCCGTGCGTTATTACATCAACTATACGTGGAAGGTGGGCAACTTCCCCTTCTCCATCGCCACGTTGACGCTGGGCCTGCTCGTGCTGCTGGCGGCGGTGGTCGTCTCGCGCTACCTGCGCGGCTTCATCGAGCGGCGGATGGCGCACCACAAGCACCTCGACCCCGGCGTCCAGTTCACCATCCTGCGGCTCGTTCACTACGTCGTCATCGCCGTCGGCCTCATCATCGCGCTCCGCATCGGCGTCGAGGCAGACTTCACTTCGCTGGCGGTGGCCTTCACCGCGCTCTCCATCGGCATCGGCTTCGGCCTTCAGTTCATCGCGGGCGACATCGCCTCCGGCTTCATCATCCTCTTCGAGCGCCCCGTCCGCGTCGGCGACTACATCACCATCCCCGGCCCCGACGGCAAGCTGACTGAGGGGATGGTGCGCAGCATCAACCTGCGCACGACGATAGTGATGACCAACGACAACGTCGCCTCGGTCGTGCCCAACTCGAAGATCGTCAACCAGAACTTCCTCAACTGGACGTATAACCGCGAGCGCCGCGTGCGCATCTCCGTCCCCATCGGCGTCTCTTACGACGCCGACCCCGAGCACGTCACCGCGGCGCTTTTGCGCGCCGCTGTGGGCGTCCAGTTCGTCCTCGAAGAGCCCAAGCCGACCGTGCAGTTCATGGACTTCGCCGACTCCACGCTCAACTTCCGCCTGCTCGTCTGGTCGGACAAACCGCGCCGCCACATCGCCGTCAAGAGCGCCATCCGCTACAACATCCACCGCCTCTTCAAAGAGGCGGGCATCGAAATCCCCTTCCCACAGCGTGAGGTCACGCTCAAGAATGCCCCGCCCCGCCCCGCGGACGACGCCGAAGAGACTGAAGCCCCTGTTGCAGAAAACGCGCGCGGACGTTAGGCTAGGGGTGTCGTGACTGAATGAATAGCCATTCAGCAACTCTGCTGCGAGACCGGCCGGGAGATTCTTGAGCCAGATGCGTACCGCACGTTCCCTGTCCGCCATTCCCGTGGGCGATAAGCGCGAGGCCATCATGCGCGCCGCGACGAAGGTCTTCGCGCGCTCGGGCTACTTCAACTCGAAGGTCGCCGACGTGGCGCGCGAGGCCGGCGTCGCCGACGGCACCGTCTACCTCTACTTCAAGAGCAAGGAAGAGATTCTGCGCTCCATCTTCGAGCGCAACACCTCTGATGCCGTCCGCGCCGGGCGCGCGGAGCTGGCGAAGATCGAAGACCCGCGCGAGAAGCTGCGCCGCATCGCGCGCCATCACCTCGAACGGCTCGGCGCCGACCGCGACCTCGCGGTCGTCTTCCAGGTCGAGCTGCGGGGCACGACCAAGTTCATGGAGGAGTTCTCGGCCGCGGGGCTCGCCGAATACCTCGGCCTCATCCGCGAGGTCTTCGAGGAGGGACAGGCCGCGGGCTTCTTCCGCAAGGGGCTCAAGGCGAAGCTCGTCGCGAAAGTCCTCTTCGGCGCCCTCGACGAGATGGCGACCAACTGGATTCTGTCGAAGCGCCGCTACAAGCTCGCGCCGATGGCCGACGAGGTGCTGGACATCTTCCTCGGGGGTGTGAGCGCTTGACGACACAGACCACAGGGACGTTGACGACAAGCACGTCTCCGGGCGAGCGGATGCGTGTGAGCGAGCCCGAGACGATCATCGACATCGTGCTGCGCGCGCTCACGCTGAAGGCGCGCCCCGACGCGCTCAACCACAAGCGCGGGGGCGAGTGGCGGCCCATCTCTTCGGAGGAGCTTCTGCGCCGCGTGCGCCGCGTCGCGCTCGGCCTCCACGCGCTGGGCCTCAGGCGCGGCGAACGCGCGGGCATCCTCTCGGAGAGTTCGCCCGAGTGGGTCATCGCCGACCTGGGCTGCCAGTTCGCAGGCGTCGTCAACGTCCCGCTCTACCCGACGCTCGCGCCGCCGCAGGTCTGTTACATCGTGGAGGACTCGGGTGCGCGCCTCCTCTTCGTGCAGAACCGTGCGGCCTACGAGCGCGTGCGCGGGGCGCTCTCGACGTGTGCCGCGCTCTCAAACGTTGTGCTGCTGTCGGACGAGTCGGTCGAGGGCGTACACACGCTCGCAGAGCTTGAGGTGCGCGGCGCGCGGCTCGAAGCGGAGCAGCCGCGCCTGCTCGAAGAACTCTCCGGCGCGGTCGGCGCCGGAGACCTCGCGACGATCATCTATACGTCGGGGACGACCGGCGAGCCGAAGGGCGTGATGCTGACGCACTCGAACGTCGTCTCGAACCTGACGGGCACGTCGGAGCGCCTGGCCTTCACGCCGAACGACATCGCGCTCTCGGTGCTGCCGCTCTCGCACGTCTTCGAGCGCGGCGCGATGTACATGTACCTGCACCACGGCGCGAAGGTCTTCTTCGCCGAGTCCATCGAGCGCATCGGCAACAACATGCGCGAAGTGAAGCCCACGCTCCTCATCGCCGTCCCCCGCCTGTTTGAAAAAATCTACGAGCGCATCAAGGACAAGGCGGCCGAGGGCGGGCGCGTCAAGACGACGCTGCTCATGTGGGCGGTCGGCGTCGGCAAGCGCTGGGCGCACGCAACCGTTTGGAAGAAGCCGGTCAGCCCCCTGCTCAAGTTGCAGTACGCGGTCGCGACGCGCCTCGTCTTCTCGAAGTGGCGCGAGGCGACGGGCGGGCGCATCCGCCTCTTCTGCTCGGGCGGCGCGGCGCTCCCCGAAGAGCTGGGACTCATCTTCTACGGCGCGGGTCTGCCCATCGTGCAGGGGTACGGCCTGACGGAGACCTCGCCCGTCATCTGCGTCAACGGCCCCGACGACAACCGCATCGGCACCGTCGGGCAACCTATCCGCCACGTCGAGGTGCGCATCGCCCCGGACGGCGAGATCGAGTCGCGCGGCCCCAACATCATGCGCGGCTACTACAACAAGCCCGAGGCGACGCGCGAGGTCTTCACCGAGGACGGCTGGTTCAAGACCGGCGACATCGGCGCGCTCGACGCGGAAGGCTACCTGCGCATCACCGACCGCAAGAAAGAGTTGTTCAAGACCTCGGGCGGCAAGTACGTCGCGCCGCAGCCCGTCGAGCAGCTCATCAAGCAGTCGCGCTTCGTCAGTCAGGTCGTGCTCGTCGGCAACGGGCGCAAGTTCCCCGCCGCGCTCATCGTCCCCGACTGGGAGCAGCTCCGCTCCTACGCTCAGCACAAGGGTCTCGACTGCAAGACCCCGGCCGACTTCTGCCACCACCCGCGCATCATCGACCTCCTCCAGCGCCAGGTGGACTCGCTGACCGCCGACCTCGCCCGCTACGAGCGCGTCAAACGCGTCGCCCTGCTCGAAAAAGAATTGACCATCGACGGCGGCGAACTCACTCCCACCCTCAAGGTCAAACGCCGCGTCATCGACGAAAAATACAGAGACATCATCGACCGCATCTACGCAGAGGCCGAGGCCACACCCCGCGCCGAGTAGAGGCGAGCAGCCAGAACAAAAAGGAGGACGAGAGCCACGCTGCTTCTCGTCCTCCTTTTTGCTTCAGTCCCCGCCTTACCTACTCACCAAGCATCTCTGCGGCCCAGTCGGCGACGGCGCGGCGCAACTCTTCGAGCTGTTGGTCGAAGAAGTGGCCGGCGCCGGGGATGATTTTGAGTTGGACGCGGGCTTCCGGGGGGAGGCGCGCGGCCTGCGCCCGGAGGTCAGAGACGGAGCCGAACTCGTCGCGGTCGCCGTGGACGAGGAGGAGCGGCTTGCGGCAGTCTTCGAGAAAGGAGAAGTCGTATTCGCGCTCGGGGATGCTGACGGGCGTGCCGACGCCGATGAGATATTTAACGCGCGCATCACGGGTGCCCACCTCCAACCCGACGCGCGCGCCGAAGGAGAAGCCGGCGAGGAAGACCGGAAGATTCGGATACTTCTCAAACAGGTAATCCAGAGCGATGCGCGTGTCCTCCTGCTCGCCGCCGCGCGCGCCCGTGTGCTCGCCGGTGGAGTGGCCGACACCGCGGAAGTTGAAGCGCAAGGTGACGGCGCCCGCGTCTTCGAGCCCGCGCGCCGTGCGGAAGACGACCTTGTTGTGCATCGTCCCGCCGTGCAGAGGGTGCGGATGGAGGACGAGCGCGGCGGCGCGCGGCGCCTCTCCGCGCGGCTCTTTCAGGATCGCTTCCAGCCGCCCGTGCGGCGCAGGGATGTGCAGGTTGCCGGCCGGGTACATAGGGGTTAGAGGTTAGAGGCTCGGGGCCGGTAAAGGCAAACGGCGCGCGGCCAAATCTCCACCCGCGACCGCGCCGCTTCGAGCGGCCAACGGCCTCTCACCTCCCGACTCTTATTCTTGACTTGCCGCGGCGAAAACAGTAGGTTGTCGGCGCAAGCAACAGAACCCCCGCAACGACAAAAATATCTTTGGCAGTCCGGGCGCCTGGCCCCGCCCGGGAACGAGCTAAGGGAGAGAGATGCCTGACCCCCGCCCCCACGGCGCGCAGAGTCCGAGACGGCATTGGAGCGAGTCGGCGCCCGCCCGCTACGCGCTGGCCGTCGCGGCGGCGGCCGCGGCCACGCTGCTGATGTTCGCGCTCTACGCCGCCACGGGGCTGGAGCACGGCAGCGTCCCCTTCATCTTCTACTTCGTCGGCGTCATCGTCGTCGCGCTCTACGGCGGGCGCGGGCCGTCGCTGCTCTACATCGCCCTCTCGGCGTTCGCCGCCAACTTCTTCTTCCTCGGCCCGCGCTACGCGCTCGCGCTCGACTTCGACGACGTGCTCCAGACCGGCGTCTTCGTCGCCGTCTCGCTCTTCGTCTCGGCGCTGGCCGACCGCAGCGCACGCGCCGAGTCCGGGGAGCGCGCCGCCCGCGAGTCTTTGCAGACGACGCTCCGCAGCATCGGCGACGCCGTCATCGCGACCGACGCCCGCGGCCTCGTCAACTTCATGAACCCCGTGGCCGAGCGCCTGACGGGCTGGCCGCTCACCGAGGCCGAGGGGCGCCCGCTCGCCGAGGTCTTCAAGATAGTCAACGAGGTCACGCGCCAGACCGTGGAGAGCCCGGTCGAAAAGGTTCTGCGCGAGGGCGGAATCGTCGGGCTGGCGAATCACACGGTGCTGCTCGCGCGCGACGGGACGGAGGTGCCCATCGAAGACAGCGGCGCCCCCATCCGCAACGCGCGCGGGCAGACCTCGGGCGTCGTCCTCGTCTTCCACGACGTGACCGAGCAGCGCAAGGTCGAGCGCGTGCGCGCGCTCCAGGCCGCCATCGTCGAGTCTTCGAGCGAGGCCGTCATCGGCAAGACGCTCGACGGCACGGTCACGAGTTGGAACGCCGCGGCCGAGCGCATGTACGGCTACGCGGCCGAGGAGGCCGTCGGCCGACACATCTCCTTCATCGTTCCCGAGGAGCTGCGCGCAGACCTCGAAGACATCCTCGTGCGTTTGGGTCGCGGCGAGCGCGTCGAGCGTGCCGAGACCGCGCGCGTGCGCAAGGACGGCTCGCGGCTCGACGCGTCGCTCATCATCTCGCCCATCCGCGACGAGTCGGGCCGACTGGTCGGCGCTTCGACCGTCGCGCGCGACATCACGGCGCAGAAGCGCGCCGACGAGGAGAGCGCGCGTCTTTCGCTCCTCGTCGAGCACGAGCGCGGCCGGCTGAAGAACCTCGTCGCCAACGTCCCCGGCGTGGTCTGGGAGGCGTGGGGCGAGCCCGACGAAGGCTCGCAGCGCATCGACTTCGTCAGCGAGCACGTCGCGCAGATGCTCGGTTACACGGTCGAGGAGTGGCTTCAGACTCCGAACTTCTGGCTCTCTATCGTCCACCCCGAAGACCGCGACCGCGCCGGCGCGGAGGCGCGCGCCATCTTCGAGAGCCGCGAGGGCGGCACGAGCCAGTTCCGCTGGGTCGCGAGCGACGGCCGCGTCGTCCACGTCGAGTCGCAGTCGCGCGTCATCCTCGACGAGCGCGGGCGCCCCGCCGGTATGCGCGGCGTGACGATGGACATCACCGAGCGCAAACGCGGCGAGGCCGTCACGCAGTTCCTGCTCGAAATCAACGAGGCGCTCGGACGGGCCACGACGGCCGAGGACGTGATGAGCGCGACGGCCGTCGCCGTCGGCGAGTTCTTCGGCGTCGCGCACTGCGGCTTCGTCGAGTTCGACCCCGAGGCCGAGACGGCCATCATCCGCTACGACTGGCGCAGAGACCCGGCCGCGCCCGACTACGCAGGCACCTACGCGATGGAGGACTTCACGACGGAGGGGCTGCGGCGCACTCTCACCGCCGGCTCGCCCGTCGTCATCGAGGACGTGGCCGCCGACGCGCGCACCGCGCACGCCGCGGAGAACTACCGGCGGATGCGTATCGGCTCATTCGTCAACACGCCCCACGTCAGGGGCGGCGAGCTGAAGTTCGCGCTCGGCGTCTACCGCGAGGGGCCTTACGAGTGGCGCGAGGACGAGGTGCGACTGCTGCGCGAGCTGACATCGCGCATCTGGACGAGCATCGAGCGCAGGCGCGCCGAGGAGGCGCTCGAAGAGAACCGGCGGCTGTTGGAGACGGTCGCCGACAACGCCACGCTCGCCCTCTTCATCATGGACGAGCGCCAGCAGTGCGTCTTCATGAACCCCGCGGCCGAAGAGCTGACCGGCTACACGTTCGCGGAGTTGCGCGGGCGACCGCTCCACGACTACATCCACCACACGCGGCCGGACGGAACGCCCTACCCGCTCGAAGAGTGCCCCATCGACCAGGCGCTCCCGCAGAACCTGCGCGAGCGGGGCGAGGAGGTCTTCGTCCACAGGGACGGCCACTTCTACCCCGTCGCCTTCACCGCCAGCCCCATGCGCGAAGGCGGCAGGCCCGTCGGCACTATCGTCGAGCTGCGCGACATCCGCGAGGAGCAGCGCGCCAAGCGCGAGCGCGAGCAGGTCATCGAGCGCGAGCGCGCCCTGCGTGCGCAGGCCGAGGAGGTCAACCGCGCCAAAGACGAGTTCCTCGCCACGCTCTCACATGAACTGAGAACGCCGCTCACGCCTGTCCTCGGCTGGACGCACATGATTCGTTCGGGCCGGCTCGGCCCCGCAGAGACGGAGCAGGGCGTCCGCGTCATCGAGAAGAATTCGCAGTCGCTCTCGCGCCTCATCAACGACCTGCTCGACATGTCCTCGATCCTCTCGGGCAAGATGCGCATCGAGCTTGCGCCCGTCGAGTTGGGCGTCGTCGTGCGCGAGGCGGCCGAGACCGTCCGGCCGCAGGCCGACGCGCGCTCCGTCGCGGTCGAGTTCCAGACCGACGGACTCGACCCCGCCTTCGTCAGCGGCGACCGCACGCGCCTCGTGCAAATCTTCTGGAACCTCCTGCACAACGCCGTCAAGTTCTCGCGCGAGGGCGGGCGCGTCCGCGTGCGCGTCGGCGGCAGCGACGGCACCGCGCGCGTCGAGGTCGAGGACGAGGGCGCCGGCATCCCCACGGAGTTCCTGCCGCACGTCTTCGAGCGTTTCCGGCAGGCCGACATGGCGACGACGCGCACGCACGGCGGCCTCGGGCTCGGGCTCGCGCTCGTCAAGAGCTTCGTCGAGGCGCACGGCGGGAGCGTCCGGGCCGAGAGCGCGGGGCCGGGTCGCGGCAGCCGCTTCACGGTCGTGCTGCCCTCGGTCGGGGACGAAGACGCGCGCCGCGGCCCCGGCGATTTAGGCGCGGGCGAGCCGTGCGCGGAGGACTCCTGCCACGTCCTGCTCGTCGAAGATGCGCCCGATACTCTGGAGATGTTGAAGGTCGTCTTCGCGTCGCGCGGCTACACCGCGACGGCCTGCGCGACGCCCGAGGAGGCGCTGCGCGTTGCCGAGTCGGGGCGGTTTGATATAATCATCTCCGACATCGGCCTCCCACGAATAGACGGATACGAGTTGATTGCGCGTCTGCGCGAGCTGTCACACCTGCGAGGGGTGCCGGCGCTGGCGCTCACGGGCTATGCCGGGCAGAGGGACGCCGAGGCCGCGCTCGCCGCCGGCTTCGACGCGCACCTCCCCAAGCCCGTCGATCCGTCCGAGTTGGTCGAGCGCATGGACCAGCTCACGCGGCGCGGGCCGGAGAAGGAACAATGAAGGATGAACGCTGAACGTTGAACTGTAAGGCTTTCGTCTTCAGTTCAACGTTCAGCGTTCATCCTTCCTACTTAAACAACAAGGGGAGTTCGGCCGCGTTCGCGGGGGCGCGCGCCGAGTTGAAGAAGATGTACAAGCCCGACGCCCGTCCCAAACGCAACGCAGCGGAAACGATGCCACCCGACGTACCCAAGTCAGCCGGAGCTTACCCCGGTGGCGAGCCCGACGCCTCGCCCGACGAGTTCACGCGCGCGCCCGGATGCCGGCGCGTGCTCGTCGTGGACGACGCGCCCGACGTGACCGAGCTGCTCGCCATCCTGATGAGCCACGCGGGTTACGAGGTGGCGATGGCCTTCTCAGCCACGGAAGCCTTCGACGCCGCCCGCGCCGGCCACTTCGACGCCGTTATCTCCGACATCGGTATGCCCGGGATGAACGGCTACCAACTGGCCGAGGCGCTGCGCGCGCTGCCCGCTTACCAGAGCACGCCGCTCATCGCCGTCACCGGCTTCACCCTCTTCGAAGACCGCGAGCGCGCCCGCCGCGCAGGCTTCGACGACTTCCTCCACAAACCCATCAACCCCTCCGACCTCCTCGATGTTGTCAGAAAGCTCTGCGGGTAAGATGAAAGTAACGGGACAAGAACCGGCGCGGCTCTCATCAATTGCTGATGAAAGCCGCGCTCTCTTTATCTCTTAACTTTTGCCTCCTGCCCTCACTTCATGCCCGCGCGCGTTCGTGTTATTTTCGTTGACTCGATTCGGGTCGGGAAATCTGACGGGGCATGTCTGTGCAGGTGAACGAAGAAAAGATGGAGAACATAGAGGGCGGAACTCTCCCCGCTGAGACCGCGGAGGCCGCGGAGCCCGCGGAACAGACCGAGGTCGCGGAAGCCTCCGAGACGCCTGAAGCCCCGGCGCGGCGCACGGGCCGGGTCGATTTCATGAACAGCCGCGCGGCGCTGCTCGTCGTCGGCGCGGTGCTGATCGGCGCGGTCTTCTGGTACTTGCAGTTCTCGACGGGCTCGATCTGCTGCGGCGACTACGACGCCTACTACCACTTCCGCTGGAGCCGTATGCTCTGGGAGGGGATGCGCACGGGACACTTCCCGCCCTCGTTCGACGCGCTGCCGTTGACGACGCTGAACCCGAAGGACTACGTCGATCACCACTTCCTCTTCCACGTCCTACAGATTCCGTTCACCTTCTTCTCGGACTTCCAGACGGGCGCGAAGATCGGGACGTGGCTCTTCTCGTGCCTCGCGGTCTTCTCTTGCTACTGGCTTCTGGTGCGCAACCGCGTGAGCTATCCGCTCGTCTGGCTCGTCGCCATCGTCGGCAGCTCGGCCCCCTTCCTCTACCGCATGAACATGGGCAAGGCGATGAGCCTCTCCATCGTGCTGCTCGTCGTCGGCATCCATCTGCTGTTCGAGCGCAGGTACCGCTGGCTCCTCCCGCTCGCATTCATCTTTGCGCTCGCCTACGACATGTTCGTGCTGCTCGTCGCGGCTGCCGGGCTGTGGACGTTCGTCCTCCTCTGGAGCGAGCGCCGTCTGGAGTGGAGGCCGCTCGCGTTCGTCATCTGTGGCTCGCTCCTCGGCTTCATCATCAACCCGTACTTCCCGCACAACTTCCAACTGCTCTACGAGCACCTCGTCATCAAGGTCACGGCCGGCGACTTCACGACGACGGTCGGGTCGGAGTGGTACCCGTATAGCACCTGGGAGTTCCTGGGGAACTGCGGCGTGGCGCTGGCGGCGATGGTCGTCGGCTACGTCTCGTTCAAGGACTCTGCGAGCGAGGGGAGGCAGCGCGCCTTTCTCCTCATGCTCCTTGCGACGGTGTTGATGCTCGCCAACATGCGCTGGCGCCGCTTCGCAGAGTACTTCCCGCCCTTCGCCGTCCTCTTCGCGGCCTTCGCCGCCGAGCCGCTCATCCGACGCGCCCGCGACCTCTACACCTCGCGCGAGCCCGCTGCGGAGAGTTCCGAGGCCGCGGGCGGCACCCGCGCGCACGACCCGGCGCGGGTCGAGAACGCGCGTGCGTGGGAGATGATTCTCGTCTCGGCGGCCTTCGTGCTGCTCACGGCGCCGATGGTCTGGTACGCGAAAGTTACCGCGCAGGACATCAGGGGGATGGCCGGGCCGGAGCTGTATAAGGGCGGCATGGAGTGGCTCTCGAAGAACGCGGAGCCCGGCGAGCTGATCGTCAACACCGACTGGGACGACTTCCCCAAGCTCTTCTACTACAACCCGCGACTGGCCTGGGTCTCGGGGCTCGACCCGACCTACCTCTTAGACCGTGACCGCAAGCTCGCCGAGCTGCACGGTAAGATCACCATCGCCCGCGACCTCTCGGACGAGGAGGTCGCCAACCTCGGCCCGCTCATCCGCGACAACTTCTGCGTCGGCGAAGGGGAACAGAAGCGCTGCGCGCGCTACGTCTTCACCGACCACGAGCACGAAGCCTTCTTCAACGATGCCCTCGACAGCGGATGGTTCGACGAGGTCTACACCGACGGCGACTGCTCCATCCTCCGCCTGCGCGAAGAGAAGGGCGACCCGCCGCCCGACAACCTCCCGCCGCCCGGCCAGTCCACGGACGAACCCGAAGAAGATAAGCCGGAAGAGAACTAGGCGTGCTCACACGCTCGACGTTATCGCGGCTTGACGGCGAAGACCTTCACGCTCGCGGCGTAGTCGTTCACGTCGTAGCGCGCGAGCATGTCGCGCAGGTCGCCGTGTAACTCCCCTTCACCCGCGGTGGCGACGGGGCCGCAGCAGGAGGCCGATGCCTGCGCGGCTCCGGCCGTCTCGACCGCTGGGGCGCAGCATGAACTCGCCACGGGCAGACTCTTCGGCGCCTCCTCCTTCATCGAAGGCGAGCAGCAGCCGGACTGGCCTTCGACCTGCGCGTAGGCGTTCAGGTCTGTGCCCGAGTCGATGACGGCGACCTCCGAGAAGCCTGCCTCGACCAGACCCCGCTTATAGTCCTCGATCGGGATCGCACCCGCGATACAGCCGACGTAGGCCAACAGGTCCTGACTCAGCTCTGAGGGGAGCGGCTGCTTCAGCGCGATGTCGCTCACGGCGAGGCGCCCGCCGGGCTTGAGCACGCGGGCGATCTCGCGGAAGACGGCCGGCTTGTCCGGGGCGAGGTTGATGACGCAGTTGCTGATGACGACATCGACGGAAGCGTCCGGCAGCGGCAGGCGGTCGATGGTCGCCAGGTGGAACTCGACGTTGTCGTGCGCCCCGCCTTCGGCCGCTTCGAGGCGTTGCGCCGCGCAAGCTCGACCATCTCGGGCGTCATGTCGATGCCGACGGCGCGCCCTTCCGGTCCGACCTTCTCCGCGGCGAGGAACACGTCGAGCCCGCCGCCCGACCCGAGGTCAACGACCACCTCGCCCTCGCGCAAAGAGGCCGTCGCTGTCGGGTTCCCGCACGAGAGGCCCATGTTGGCCTCGGCCGGGATGGACGAAAGCTCCTCGGCCGTGTAGCCGAACGCCTCGGCCACCGCACGCACGCCCCCCTGCTCGCTCGACAGCCCGCTCTTCGCGACCGAGCCGTAACGCTCACGCACCAACTGCTCGATTGAACTCGACATAAGAACTCTCCTTCGGGATGACTCCCGGTCTGGTTCTTTAACTCTCCGGCACCCGCTGCGCCGCACAACATATTCGCCAAAGCGAATGTGAGGAGCATCCTACACCCCGACTTCACATTCGTCAAGACGTATGTGAAAATATTTTCCGCATGGTGCCCTCCGTCATACAGATGCTCCCCGGACACTGGCCGGAGGTGCGCGCCGTCTACGTTGAAGGGGTAGCGTCCGGCGACGCGACGTTCGAGACGGAGGCGCCAGAATGGGAGCGCTGGGATGCTTCGCACCTGCGCGCGTGCCGTCTGGTCGCGCTCGACGGCGGCGGGCGCGTCGCGGGCTGGGCGGCGCTCAGCCGAGTCTCTGCGCGGAAGGTCTACGCGGGCGTGGCCGAGGTGAGCGTCTACGTCGGGGCCGCGTTCAGGGGCCGGGGCATCGGCCGCACGCTCCTCTCGGCGCTCGTGCAAGCGTCGGAGGCGGAGGGTATCTGGACGCTACAGGCGTCCATCTTCCCCGAGAACGTCGCGAGCGTCGAGCTGCACAAGTCCTGCGGCTTCCGAGAGGTCGGGCGGCGCGAGCGCGTCGGCAAACTTAAAGGACGCTGGCGCGACACGGTTCTGCTTGAGCGTCGAAGTCGAACGGTGGGAGTTGATTGAAGATGAAGAAGAACGAGGCACAGGTCGAGCTGCTCTTTAAGGCGCTGGCTGACCGCACGCGTCTGAGGCTCTTGAATTTGATGACGGCAGGCGAGGTCTGCGTCTGCTTCTTCGTCGAGGTGCTGGGGGCGAGCCAGCCGAAGATTTCGCGCCACCTCGCATACCTGCGACGCGCGGGCGTCGTGGCCGCGCGCCGCGACGGCAAGTGGATGCACTATCGCATCGAGACGCCCGCCGACCCGCACGCCGCGCGCGTCCTCGCAGAGGTCTTAACCTGGCTCTCTGAGGAGGGCGGGATGCAGAAAGACCGCGCGCGCATGGAGAACATCTGCTGCGCCCCGCGCCTCCCCGTCAGACTGCAAGGGGCCCCACGCCCCACCGCGCTCTCGACCTGACTCAAATCAACTAAGCTCTTTGCAGACGTATCACGGCAACTTCGGGGCGCGCGCCGAGGCGGATGGGCACGCCGATGACGCCCGTCCCGCGCGAGACGTAGAGCTGCGTCCCCTCGCTCTCGAACGTCCCGCGCAGGTACTTCAGATGCTCCCACACCCACGCCGCGGGTGCGCCGACAAAGGGAAGATTGACCTGACCGCCGTGCGTGTGCCCGCTCAGGATGAGCGAGACGCCGCGCGTCTCCGGCACGTCGAGCGCCATCGGCTCGTGCGAGAGCATCAGCGACGGCCGCGACGTGTCCACGCCGCGCATCGCCCGCGCGAAGTCGGCCTTGCCCCAACCCCAATCGTCCACGCCCGCCAACTGCAACACGTCCGCCCCGCGCCGCAGCTCCGTGTTCTGATTCGTCAACACCTCGATCCCGCGCCGCCGCAGAGCCTCCCGCGTCAGAGGCCCGTCCGTCCTGTGGTCATGGTTCCCCAACACCGCCCACACGCCCTCCGGCGCCTTCAACTCACTCAAGACCTCCGCGCAAGGCTCCACGTACTCTCGATAGTCGGTCGTGTAATCCCCCGTCAGCGCGACCATATCCGCGCGCGTCTCATTCGCAAGCTGTACGACCCGCCGCACCTCTTCAATCGACACCAAACGGCTGTGATGCACGTCCGATACCTGCGCGATCCGAAACCCCTCGAACCTCTCCGGCAAATCCTTTATGCGTATGACCGTCTCCGTCACCTCATACGCCCAAGCCTCCACCAAATGACCGTACACGGACGGCACCCCCACCCCTACGGCCGCCGCCGCCCCCGCCCACCTCAAAAACTCCCTCCGCGTCACTCCCAAACTCAATCCTCCGACTCTTCCACACCCTGCGCCCCGAACTCATCCGCCGGGTCGATCTCCACCTCCGGCATCGCCTCAAACCTCGACGCCTCAAACGCCGGCATCTCCGGCTCCCTCGTCCCCAACTCCCTCAACAGCCCCCGCGCCCTCTCCAACCCCCAATGATACGCAAACGGCGGCCCATCACACCACGCCAACCTATACGCCCGCTCCGCCGCTTCCACCGCTGCTTCACTATTACCCTCATCCCGCTCCACCTCCGCCAACACACAACACGCATCCGCATGGACCAACGGATACGGCCCCCTCTCCGCCGCCTCCCACACATCCCCCAACAACTCCCGCGCCGCCTCCAACTCCCCCTGCCGACGCCGCAACTCCGCCAGCGCCACGAGCGCAGGCAGTTCTTCTTGAACTAAGTTCACCATTCGCGCGCGGGTGAGTGCATGGTGCAGTCGTTCGTCAGCGGTTGCGAGATCATTCAAGCCCAATGCTACCTCACCCTGGACGCGCGCCGCGCGAATGAAATCACCCTCAAGATTTTGATATTGAGCTAGTTCCCAAGCGCGATCTGAGAGGGAGCGCGCAGCCGTGAATTCACCCAGACATAGTGCTCTATATGCAATCTCAACATTAGTTTTACCCTCCGCCTGATATTCAAACTGAGCGGCAAATAGTCTCAGTCCTCTTTCTAGGGCTAATTTGGATTCTTCAAGAATTCCTCGTAATGTTAGTGTTAATCCAAGTTCATTCAGACTAACAGCCTCCTGAAATTTAGCGTCCTGTTGACGTGCTAGAACCAATGAGCGACGCACGGTAGCCTCGGTCTCGCGGAGTAGGCCCGACAATCGCAATGCATATGACAAGTTATATAAACCAACCGTAAGGTTGGCATCATCTTCCTTCTCTGAACGAAGTGCGTTATGGCGACGAAATAGCGCGACCGCGCGCCCCGGCTGTCCGCACAAGTTATACCCCTGCGCCAGCGCATTAACTGTGAAAGCTTGATCGCTATGCTTGCTCAAGCATGGCAACTGCTCCAGTCCATCAGGAAAGAGGAACTCCAAAAGGTCGGCCCGCTGCCGGCTGGCGCTCAGACGGTAGAGTGTGGCTTTATTCAATCGTTCGTAAAAGAGATCACAGGCATCATCATAACGTCCCAGTCCAATCAGCGTGTTGTACAATTCAACAGCGGGCGTGAGGTCTTCGAGGCTATTGATTTTGAGGGGATCGTCAATCATCGGCACGGCTTTAAAGTGCGCGTACAGACTCATATAGACGCCGCGCCGTGCGTCGTTATCAAGGCCGCTCCACACCACGCCGCGGACGAGCGGGTGCAGGTCGTAGCGGTTGGCACGCTTGTCCCAGCCGACCAGCCCCCGGTCTTCCAACTCGGTCAGCACCCCGTCCAACTCACGCTCGTCGGCGCACGGCTTTCCTTCGCCAATCAACAATGAGGCCAGCGTGTCGTAGCTCGCGGGCATTCTGAAGGCGGCGATGGGATGCAACACTTGCCGCGCTTTATCGTCCAGCCCGCGCAGGGCGAATGCCAGCACGTGTGATTTCACCTGCACGAGCGGGAGGCCGAAGGGGTCGAAATCGGGATGGGCGCGCCGCCATGCGTCGAAGTCGCCGGGCGCGGGCCGGTAGCGCGCTACCTCGCTGGCTAAAGCCTGAATTAGTAACGGGTGATTTCCGACGCGGTTGAAAAGCGGCAACAGAGAATCGCGTGCGCCCTTTACCCCGTACGCCCGCCATAGTTCGAGCGCGTCGTCGTCTGTTAGCCCCGACAGGAAGACCGCGAAGCAACTGCCGAGCGGCTCGCCCGTCATCATCTGCAAGTCGGCGGGGTAGAGGCGCGTGCTGACGAGGATGCGGGAGGCGCGGACGTTCGACAGTTTGCGGAGGAATGAGCCAGCGCGTGGGTCGGCGGTCTTGCGCAGGCGATGCTCGCCCGTAAAGGATTGCGCGGCGCTCGCGGGCAGGCCGTAGGCGTTGGCGACGACGTTCGCCGTCTGCTTATCGTAATCGTCGTCGCTGAGGTGCGCGGCGTCCATGCGGGCGTAGGCGATGAGGATACGTTCGAGGCCGTCGAGGACGAGGAGGAAGGGCTCGTGGTCGAGGGCGTGGAGGAGTTGTGTCTCGCGGTCGGGGGCGGTGATTTGCTGGACTTCTGAGAGGGGGCGGCGGGTGACGTAGGCGAGGGCGCGGGTGACGAAGTTCTCGAAGGTGGCGTCGGATTCGTAGAAGCTCCACCAGAGGCGGCCGGCGAGCGGGTTCATCTCTTGCGGGGCGATGTCGTTGAACCACTTCCACGTGAGCGCGCTCTTGCCCATGCCGCCGACGGCGACGACGTTGAGGATGCGCGCCTTATAAACATCGGAGCCGGGTTTGGCGACCCAGTCGGTGAGGAGGTTGAGTTCGGGCTGGCGGCCGACGAGGCGGTGGGCTTGGAGCAGCGTGTAGGGGTGGGCGATGAAGGGCTCGGGCGGCTCGGGGATGTCGCTGACGTAGTGGAACTTCGTGAGGTCGGGCTCACGGTGTTGCGAAAGGCTGTGGATGACATGGGCGCGCAGGTCGGCGGGGGACTTAAAGTGACCGACGATGTTCTCGGCCTCGACCCGTTGCTTGAATTGCTCCAGCTTGGCCGCGCTCTCGCCGGTATCTATGTCTTTAATCGTGAAGTCGCCGAGCGGGTGGTTCTTGTCGATGACAAAAATCTTGCGCGGGATGTTGCGCTCGACTGCGCGCTCGTACTCCATCTCGGTGATGGAAATCTGCCGCGGGTTGTTCTTCTTAGGCACGTAGCCGTAACGGTGTGCGAACACGCCGACATAAATCTCCGCCTCGTCCACGAGTTTGAGGGACGCTGAGATGGCTTCGGAGTCGTCGGCGGGCAGGTGTTCCATCATCTTGGGGAACATATCCATCCGCAGACACGCGTCCATCGTCTCTTTGCGATGCTCGGGCAGGTCGCGCGCGGTGCTGCTGACCACTACGACGGGGCGTTTGTTTGCCTGTTCGGTCATGTGAGGCCGTCTCCTCTCGACGAAAAGTCCGGGCGTGCGGGCGAATTTTATCATCGCGGAGTGGCGGGTGCGCGGGAGTTTTTCGCGCTGGTGAATGCCTGAGCCGCGGCTTGACAAAAGGGGGACGCGGGCTAGAATAGGTTTTCGCCGTTGCGGAGATGTGGCCGAGTGGCTGAAGGCGGCGGTTTGCTAAACCGTTATAGGTCAAAAGCCTATCGCAGGTTCGAATCCTGTCATCTCCGCCAGAATTTGAATGATGAACGCGGAACGCTGAACGACGGACTGAAAGGCAGGCGCTCTTCAGTTCATCGCCCAGCGTTCCGCGTTCGTACTTTATGAACATGACTGTCCGCGTCCGTTTCGCACCTTCCCCGACCGGCTACCTGCACATCGGCTCGGCGCGCACCGCGCTGTTCAACTGGCTCTACGCGCGGGCGCGCGGCGGCCGGTTCCTCCTGCGCGTGGAGGACACAGACCTCCAGCGCTCGACCGATGAGTCTACGCGCTCCATCCTCGAAGGCTTGAAGTGGCTCGGCATCAGCGACTACGACGAGGAGATCGTCTTCCAGTCGCGCAACGCCGATAAGCACCGCGCAGCCGCTCTGCGTCTCATTCGAGAGGGCAAGGCTTACCGCGACTTCACGCCGAAGGGCGAGCGAACGGATGCGAACGTCAAGCAGGAGATCGCCGAGCGCGCACGCGCGCAGGCTGAAGGCCCCGGCACAGACCACCGCGCGAACCCTTTTCGGGAACTGCCGCTGGCAGAGTCCGAGCGAAGGGCCGCGGACGGAGAGCCCTTCGCCGTCCGCCTGAAGGTCTCGGCCGAGGGGCAGACGCGTTTCGCGGACGCCGTCTACGGCGAGCAGGAGCGCGCGCACTCCGAGATCGAAGACCTCGTGCTTCTGCGCTCGGGCGACCTCTCGCCGCTCTACAACCTCTCGGTCGTCGTGGACGACATCGAGATGGGCATCACGCACGTCATACGCGGTCAGGATCACCTGACGAACACGCACAAGCAGGTGCTCATCTATGAGGCGCTCGGCGCGTCTGTCCCGACGTTCGCGCACCTGCCTCTCATCCTCGCGCCGAACAAGGCGAAGCTCTCGAAGCGCAAGCACGGCGAGGTCGTATCCTTGACGACCTACCGCGACCGTGGCTTCATCCCCGCGGCCTTCCGCAACTACCTCGCGCTCCTGGGGTGGTCGCCCGGCGAGGAGAATAAGGAGATCATGTCGCTCGAAGAGCTGGTCAAGCTCTTCTCGCTCGAAGGCGTACACCGCTCGAACGCCGTCTTCAACTTCAGCGACACAGACCCGCGCCAGTGGACTGACCAGAAGGCGCTCTGGATGAACGCCGAGTACGTCCGCACGATGCCCGTGGAAGAATTATTGCCGATGGTTAAGACGGAGCTTGAGTCGGCCGGGCTCTGGCGCGCGGAGTACGAAGGCGAGCAGGCCGCATGGCTCGGGCGCACGGTCGAACTCATTCGGCAGCGATTCATCACGCTCAAGGATTTCTCGGGCCAGGGGCGCGCATACTTCGCCCAAGAGTTCGATTACGACCCGGCCGCCGTCGCGAAGAATCTGAAGAAGGACGCGGCGCTCCGAGAGCTTCTCCCGGGGCTGGCCGAGCGCATCGAGGCGGTCGAGCCCTGGACGCTGGAGGCGACGGAGAAGGCGCTCCGCGACTTCGCGGACGAGAAGGGGGTGAAGGCCGGCCTCCTCATCAACGCCTCGCGCACGGCGCTGACGGGGCAGTCGGTCGGCCCCTCGATGTTCGAGGTCTTCGACGTGATCGGCCGCGACGCTGCTGCGCGCCGCCTGCGCGCCGCCGCCGAACTCGTCTGAGGCGTTATTCTTAGAAAGGCATTTCTGTCATGCTGAAAAAATCATTCTTCATCGCGTCGCTCGTCGTCGCGCTCTCGGCCACGGCCTTCGCGCAAGGAGTCACGCCGGAGCAGCCGACGCAGCCGTTGCAGCCGACGCCCCCGCGCGCGCGCCGCACCGCCGCGCCGACGCCGGCCGAAGCCACGCAGGCGCGTGCCGTGCGCGCGGCCTTCGACTCGCTCGTGGACGGCATCCGCCGCGCCGACGCCGCGGCCGTCGCGAAGCTCTACTGGAACTCGCCGCAGCTCTCGGTCTTCAACAACAACGGGACGGTGACGAAATCCTGGGAGCAGGCGCGCAGCAACCGCGAGAGCCTCTACGCGAAGGTCTCGGACGTGAAGCTCGACGTGCGCGACGTGCGCGTTAAGCCCCTCGGCGCCTCGGGCGCGGTCGTCACATGCCTCTGGGAGCAGTCGCAGACGGCCGATGGACAGCCCGAGCATGCCACGGGGCGCCTGACCATCGTCTATCAGAAGGTCGGCGCCGAGTGGAAGATCGTCCACACACACACGTCGCCCGACCGGCCCGACCCCTCGCGCCTCCTCCCTTCGGAGCGCACGACGCCGTCGGACGCGCCATCCAAACCGACCCCGGCCAAGCCCTGATATCGCGGCGCGCCGGAAAGAACCCGGAAACACAGAGAAGGCGTAACCCGTTTCGCCATAACGGGTCACGCCTTCTCCCTTTTAGCACTTCCGGCAGTGTGTCCGTGGGCCTCCGGTGACCTGCACAGGAGAGTCAGTCAACACTGAGATGCGGCCAGCTTCAGCGCCACAACAACGTTCGGTATTATACATTAGCCGGCGCGAAAAGGTTAAAAAATTTATGTGGCGGCTAGACAGCAAAGGCTGTTTTAAGTATAGTTTCCCCGCTTGAGGTACCTCAATTTCAAAGTAATTCAGGAGAACGATCCATGCGCAAGACTTTAGCACTTCTGGCGTTGGCCGGCGTTGCGAGCCTCTCGGCTTGTGGCGGTGGTGATAACACCAACAACACCAATGCCACAAACGCCAACAACGCCAACACGTCGACCACGAACATGTCGAACTCGAACATGTCGAACTCGAACTCGAACATGTCGAACTCGAACTCGAACATGTCGAACTCGAACTCGAACATGTCGAACTCGAACTCGAACATGTCGAACTCGAACGGTTCGAACATGAACATGACGAACCGCAACGGCAACATGAACAGCGGCGGGAACACGAACTCGAACATGAAGGGCGGCAACACGAACAACCGTAACTAGGTTTTCGCCAGTTCGTGTCAAAAAAGTTCGAAGGCGCGTTGTCGCGACAGCGCGCCTTCAGCTTTTGCAGGCATAAAGCGACGAAAGCCCCGCCCCCGGACTCGAACCGGCGGCGGGGCTTTCGTGCGTTCAACCTCGCGGGGCGTCCTCAAAAGTCACCCAAAAAGAAAAGTCCCCCAAAAAGCCAGAAGCCCTGTCCCGGCGCTCCCCCAAACGCGTAGGACAAGGCTCTTAGCTTATCGATGCGCGGTGGGCGTTCCCCCGAAACCCGCCGCGCAACCCCTTGATGTGGAGGATAGTAAGAGGAAACGTTGGCGCGCGTTTTCCCGAACTATCACTTTTTTGTTGCCAGCTCGCGCCGTCCTCACGCCCCTGCGCGGGCGAAGGCGCCGAGCGCCCAAGCGCCGGCCAGTAGCTGCGGCTTCTGCCCCGCTTCCGAGAAGGTGCAGGCGATCAGAACGCGCCGCTTCTCGACCAACACGACGATGTGGCCGGCGACCTTGCCCGCCATAAAGTCGCACTCGCGCTGGTTCTCCTTCTCCTGCGGCAGCATTGCGACCTTCAGCGTCGTGCCCGGCATTGACTCGCCAAAGCCCAGCACGTCCGACGCGAAGTGCTCGAAGAACTCGCGCTTGAGGAACTCCTGTCCCGCCGTATTCAAATCCTCTGGGAATTCGCCAATGGTGGCGACGACGCCCGGGCCGTCCGGCGTCTCGACGCGCTTGACGCGAATCGGGATTTTCGCCTCGACGGCCGGCTCGACGGCGGCGGCCGGCGCGTCCTGCTGCCCCTTCTGCTGTTGGGGCACGGCACCTGCGGCCGTATGCGCGGCGAGTAAGAGCGTCAGTAGCGCGACGCCCTCCAACGCTCGGCGCCAGAGGAATGAATCAGGGCGTCGTGTACTCTCCGCTGCATGTTTCCGAAACGACATCATCGGCTTTACCCCCTTGTGCCACGCCGGGTTTGCAAAGGGAGTGCCGCGGCCACGCGCGCAACCGCTCCGTGATAAAAACTCAACCGCGCGAAGATAAAGGGTCAGCACACTGAGTGCCGCTGCGCGTCGCTCCGACTCTCAAGCGACCGGGGCCGCTTGGATTATCTCGGACGCTCGGCCAGAATAATCGACAGATGTCACGGACAAAAATGGGGCGGGTCATCGTGTTGTTCGCCGTGCTGCTGACGGCGCGGGTTTCGTTCGCGCAGAACAGTTTCGACGTGACGGTCAAAGACGCGGCGACGAAGGAGCCGGTCGTCGGCGCGAAGGTTTCGGTCAAGGACACGGAGATTTCGGCGGTCACCGGCGCGGACGGCACGGCACAGCTCGCAAACGTCCCCGACGGCGAGCAGACCGTCGAAATCTTCTTCGCCGGCTACGAGACGCAGGAGTTGAAGCTCACCTTCCCCCTCGCCGTGCGGGGCGAACACCTCGTCTTCATCAAGGTCACACACGAGTTCGGCGAGGTCACGGTGACGACGACGCGGACGGGGCGCGAGATTGACGACGTGCCGACGCGGGTCGAGGCCATCGACGAGGAGGAGGTTGACGAGAAGAGCAACATGCGCCCCTCTAACGTCTCGATGGTTCTGAACGAGAGCACCGGCATCAAGGTGCAGCAGACCTCTGCGACCTCGAACACGCAGAGCGTCCGCATACAGGGTCTGGACGGCCGCTACACGCAGATACTCAAAGACGCTTTCCCGGCCTTCGGCGGCTTCTCGGGCAGTCTGAGCCTTCTGGACATACTGCCGCTCGACTTGAAGCAGGTCGAGATCATCAAGGGGCCGTCGGCCACCTTCTACGGGGGCGGGGCGATTGCGGGCGTCGTCAACTTCGTTAGCAAGGAGCCGGAGGACGAGCCGTTCACGTCCCTCATCTTCAACCAGACTTCGGCGGGCGGGACCGACTTCTCGGTCTTCACTTCGCGTAAGTTCAGCCGGTTCGGCTATACGCTCCTCGGCTCGGTCAACTACCAGAGGGAGTACGACGTTGACGAAGACGACTTCACGGAACTTCCGCGGACGAACTCGTTCCAGTTGAGCCCGCGCCTCTTCTTCGACCTCGCAGACGACACGCGCCTGACCATCGGCAACTCGACCGCCTACCAGAATCGCGAAGGCGGGGACGTGTTCGTCATCCGTGAACGCGCCGACGGCTTGCATCAGTATTTCGAGAATAACGAGTCGTTCCGCAACATCACGACCTTGCAGTTCGAGCGCGGCCTCTCCGGCGGCCGGAGCCTCGTCGCCCGGCAGAGCCTCGCCTTCTTCAAACGCGAAATCGAAATCCCGGATTATCTTTTTGCAGGCAGGCAGTTCAACTCCTACACGGACGTTTCATACTTCCACCCGGCCGGACGGCACGCGCTCGTCTTCGGCTTCAACGCCGCCTACGACCGTTTCAGGGAGCGTGCGGAGAGCGTCAGCCTGCTCCCGCGCGACGAGCGCCGCAGGACGTTCGGCGGCTACGTGCAGGACAGTCTCCCCGTCACGGAGAAGCTGTCGCTCGAAGCGGGGTTCCGCCTCGACCATGTGAAGCATTACGGCACGTTCCCGCTGCCTCGCGTCTCGGCGCTCTACAGGTTCACGGACAGGTTGAGCAGCCGTCTCAGCATCGGCCTCGGCTACAAAACGCCGAGCGTATTCACGGAGGAGGCCGAGACCCTTCTCTTCCGCAACGTCCTGCCAATCGGGAACACTTTGAAGGCGGAGCGCAGCCGTGGCGGCACGTTCGACGTTAATTACAGGAACACGTTCGGCGAGAAGTTCTCTTATTCGTTCAACCAGATGTTCTTCTACACGGAGATCGTGGACCCGCTCGTGCTGCTCTCTATCCCCGGCGGTCTTTTCGGCTTTGCGAACGCCGCCCGCCCGGTCAGGAGCGCGGGCTTCGAGACGAACGTGCGGGCCGCCTACGACTTCGTGAAGCTGTTCGCGGGCTACACGTTCACGGACGCGAGGGCGAAGTATTTGAACGGCGACCAGATTCTGCCGCTCACGCCGAAGAGCAAGCTCAACTCGGCCTTACTGTTTGAGAAGGAGGCGAACTTCAAGGCGGGTGTCGAGGCGTATTACACGAGCAGCCAATTCCTGACCGACCGTTTCCGGACGAGACCTTACTGGGTGTTCGGCGCATTCGGCGAGAAGACTTTCGGCAAGTACAGCCTCTTCATCAACGCCGAGAACTTCACCGACACAAGGCAGAGCCGCTTCGGGACGGTCGTCTTCCCGCCGCACCAGCAACCCGCCTTCGCCGAAATCTACACGCACACCGAGGGGCGCGTCTTCAACGGCGGGGTGAAGGTTAAATTTTAGACGCGCTAAACGGAAGAGAGGCCGCCTTGTCGGCGGCCCCTCAATTTTGCCTATGGCTCGGTGGACTGTGTGGATTAGCCTCTCTGAACTTCGTCTGCCTGCGGAGTCTTGCTCCGTAAACTTTCGCTTCAGGGATTGACAGCCATAGGCTCGCTACTGCGGTGTGGTGCTAATCCCTGTTCAGGAGACTCCAGCCACCTCACTGTGATTTGAATTCATATTTTCAAAAACCCGAGCAATCACAGCGGTTTTATCCTTCCTGCGAAACATTTGCCGCCTGTTGGTGTGCCGGTGGTGTGCCACTATCGCCGTAAAGCAGTTCGGACAGGCTGTTTGTGGCGTCCTCCTGCATTGACGGGATGAAGTGGGAATATAGGTCAATCGTGATTGCAACGCTGGAATGCCCAAGCCGCTCTTGAACTACTTTCGGGTGCTCCCTTTTCAGCAACAGCAGGGTCGCGCATGTGTGCCGTTGGTCATAGAGCCGATACTTTCTCGGGTCTAGCCCGGCGAGTTTGACGTTCTGTTTGAACAGCCTCCTTAGCGTGTCTTCATGGATAGGGTCGCCGATGTTGTTGGGAAATATCAAGTCGTATTCGCGCCATTCTTTCGCCCGCGCCTTACGGCCTTCAACGTCTTCAAGGTGACGCTTCAATCTAGCCGCGAGAGTAGGCGAAAGGGGGATAGTCCTCTTGCTCGACTCCGTTTTGGGGTCGTCAAACTCCCATTCGCTCGTGTTCGAGAATCTGACCAGCACCCGCCGAACACGCAACAGTGCGGCCTTCCGCTCGCCAACGTCAAACGTAATGTCCTGACGCTTCAACGCCATGTATTCCTCCGGCCTGAGTCCGGTTTCCAAAGCCAGATGGAAAATTGGGCCGACGATGTTTTTCAGAAAGTGAGTCCGGTTCAGCCGCGAGTCTCTGTTGCCGTCGCAGGCTTGCAGGAACAGCTTTGCGTCCTCCTGCGAAAAGACGTTGAACTCTTTGGGCTTCGGCTTTGGGGCTTCTAGCGCCTCCATCGGGTGTTGAAGGATGAGTTTGGTCTTGTGTGCGTAGTTCATCGCCCTAACGAGGACGCGGTGAACGTGGTTCTGCGTAGTCGGCGACAGCCTCTCGCCGGTCTTGGCCGATACCTTGTTACGGAGTCGCTTGTAGAGGGACTGAAAATGAATCATGCTCAAGTCTCTGAGCTTTATATGCCCCATTTCCGGCAGGACGTGGGTTGCTATCTTCCGCCAATCAATTTCGTTCGAGCGTCTTCTGGCGGTGCTAATCTCGAAGTAATACTCCCGAAGGAACTCGCCGAGAAGCTGCCGGGAAGGGTTCTTAGAGAGCTTCCCCGTCCGGCGCATTTCAAGGTGCTGTATCAACGCACGCTCCGCGTCTGAGGCCGTCCCCTCGACCGTCTCGCTGTAATAGCGCCGATGCTCCTTGCCGTCCTCATCTTTCGTCCTGCCGAGATAGACGCGGATAAGGTACTTACCTTTCCCCTTCTTGATTACCTGTCCCCTTCGCCCGCCCTTTGGCGGTCTGCCGCCGGGCTTGTTACCATCGGGTTGCATCTGTTCTCCTTTCAGCTTGGGAGGGGTGGATGTAAAGGGACGGGGAGTGTTACCAGCACTCACCCGTCCCGCCTTTGTGTTTCAGTATTCTTCCGGCAGCAGGATGGTAGTTACCGAGCGGTCGGCCTCAGTAATCACCCAAAGCTTCTCGCCTCGCACGGTCTTGAACGCGCTGAATATCCGCAAAGCCTTGTCCGCGCTGAACAGGTTTTCGCGGTGGTCTTCGTCGCAAAGCTCTCCCTGCTCAAGCCGAGAGTGACGGCTGATGAAGTCCTGTGGCGACTGTGACGATTCCTCTAAAGCTTCGATAGCTCCGGGCGTAAGGAAGAGACGGCCAAGCGAGAAGCGAGCAGCGCCCGCCGTTGTTCCAGCATTGGCCGGGATGCTAAGGTTAGCTGACATTCGATTGTTCTCCTGTGCTACGGGTTGAAGATTGAATGAGGGCTTAGGGAGCGTGTATCAGACGCTTTCCTAAGCCCGTCCTTTAGGCGGCTGCTCTCTGCGCCGCAACGTGTAAGTGCAGAGGCAAGGCGCTGACTCCATGCTTACAGGCCACGCCATCGCGGGTCTTGCAGTTGCAGTCCACAACTTTCTCACCGAAGAAGCGGTAGCACTTCACGGTGTAGCTGTTCCCACGGCTTCCGGTCACGGCGTACTCACCGAAGCGAATCATGCGAACTTTAGGGCGTAAGGCTTTGGCGTTCTGTATCGCCCGGCTGAGGTCTGTGGTTTCGAGTGCGAACATCTTCTCTTATCTCCGGCCTTGAGATTGTCGGCTGTCCGACTTGCAGCATATATTAACGCAGTCGTTAGGATTAGGCAAGAGAAATCTTCACGATTGCGTTAATTTTTCTTTCGTGGTAAAAGAGGCGCTATGAGTGACGACTTACTGACGACTCAACAAGCGGCGGCAGAATTAGGTGTGACGGATTCCCGCGTGCGACAGTTGATTATTGATGGCAAACTGCCTGCACAACGGTTCGGACGTTCTCACATGATTAAGAGAAGCGACTTGAAGCGAGTTGAACTCGGGAACGTAGGTAGGCCGCCGAAAGACAAGCAGAAAAAATGAGCACGCAACTAAAACAGCTTGAGGGCACGGAGGGCACGGCGGCTCAAGCAAACTCAAGGCGAATCGAACGAGGCTGCACCCGCGCCTACCTTCACAGGCCGTCTTGTAAAGGTTCTGCAAAAGTTCTATCGGGAATCTCCGCGCTGCCCCGCTACTCTTTCGGCTCTTTGATGATGCTCTTGAGGCGCGGCACGGGCGGCGTCCGCTTCTCGTAAAGTTTACTGTGCCTATCTCTGAGCATGTTAGCGAGCGTCTGACGTTTCAGCCCTAGTCTCTCGGCGGCGCGTGAGACGTTGCCCCCTTCCAACTCTAAAGCCTGCTTTATTAGCTTCGCCTCTAGCTCCTCAACCGCGCCGTAAAAGGTAAAGTTCCTGTCGTGTATCTGCATCCCCGAAAGGCGCTTTATCACTACCTGAGAACACGCCAGAAGCCTCTCTTTATCTTCTACGTCCTGCGAACCTTTCAGGAGGTTAGTGGCACGGTTGAATACCGCTAATAAGTCCTCTTGCGGCAGACGCCAACTCGCCCCGTGTTCCTCTATCAGCGTTAAGGCTGCGTGCCCCGCCTGAGTCAACGCGCCGGATGCCTCCGCTACTTTTACCGCCTCACGCAGAATGTTAAGCGATGCCTCACGCGCTCCGCACCGCGCCCACACGACGCCTTGAACAGATAGCGCGTCCGCGAGTAAGGCCGCCTCGCCGCCCTGCTCGAAAACCTTAATCACGCCGCCGATGATGCGGTCGGCGTCACGGTATCTCTTTTCCGCGACTAACAATCGCGCCCGCGTCTCATCCACTTGCGCCAAAATGCCGGGGTCTTTCAGCTTCGTAAATATCAACTGCGCCCGGTCTAGGTAGTCGTGTGCCTCGCCGTATCTGCCTAGCTTGTAGAGCAGGAAGGCGATGTTGTTGAGGTTGATTCCGCAATATCTTTCATGCCTCGCCAGTTCGTAGTGATAAATGGCGGCGGTGTATTCGATGATAGCCCGGTCGTAGTAATCGGCCTGTCCCTCTGCTGTGCCGAGCCTTCTGAGGACTAGACCTTTTTGTCCGTGCCATCTGCCTTTCAGCGCGTCGTTGGCCGACTCGAAAACCGGCTCTGCTTCTCTCAAGATGTTCAGCGCGTCGTAATACTTGTGCTCCCATATCTCCACCAGCGTGCGCCTAATCAGGATTTTAGCCTTTAGCTCTACGCTGGCTTCCGTCAGGGGCTTTAACGCCTCTTGCATGACTAGGCGGGACTCATCGTAAGCGCCGAGCCGCCAGTAGCACATGCCGAGTTCATACTGTGCTTCCGACGCCTTAGAAAGCATCCCTTGAGAGCGAAATATACGCCCCGCTTCGGAGAGCATATCTTTCGCCTGTTCCTGCGCCCCTGAGACGTTGCGGGCGCTGCCGAGCCAGCCCGTGAGCGTCCCGCATTGGAGCAGCACTTCGGCCTCTATCGCGGGCGGCAGTTTGCTAACCGGCGGCCTCTGCCCGATGCCTAGCCACAACTCACCTAGCGCCTCGCGTGCTCCTTCATACTGCCCTCTGTGGATGAGGTCTGCCGCCACGCGGCAGCGTATGAGGACGCGCTCACTCTCAGTCAGGGAAGGGTTATCTAGTTCCTTCAGGCGTTCGTCTGCTAAATTCATGTGAGGCCACCTCTCTTCGCGTCTGCCCATTTTCGGGCAAGCGCAGCAAAGCCGCCGTCCTCAACAGGATACGGCGGCAACTATGGTTAGCTCCCATTACCACGAAAGGTAAAAGTGATGCGTAAAACTCTAGGAGTATTCCTGCTCGTTCTGCTCCTGACAGGCTCGGCCTTCGCGGGCGAAATACCGAACGGCTCGCCCGCACCACCGCCGTCTCAGGCGACTAACGCCGTGCAAGAGCCGACGGACGCCGCCCAAGACACGACGGGCGGCGAGATTCCGAACGGCGTGACGGATACCCTGACGCAGACCGTATTAGACCTGCTCGCGGTTCTCCCGTCGCTGCTCTAAGTCACACGCCATTCCAGACGGGGCAAAGCTGCCTAGTGGCGGCTTAGGATTAGTGTGCCTGTGCTTTCGTGAGAGTCTGAAACGAACGTAGAGGCGACCCCACGCGCCGCAGATTAACGCCCTGCCGAAATTATTGCAACAGGATTTCTCGCTACCTAAAAAAACTGCTCAAAAAGGCTTCTACAATTTTCTACAAGACCTGAATTTTCTCCAGATTTTGCCCTAGATATGTGACACCCTGCCTTATAAAGCGAAAGGGGGTGGCCTGAGTAAATTTTGAAAATCTGCTGCGGGAACGTAGAACCATGCAAACTCCTATGTGCAAAACTCCCTTCCCGCCTCACTTTGGAGACTAAACCTTAACAACAAAAGGCTTTAGGGGTTATTTGCAGGGTTTTGCCGTTGTAGAAGATACTCTTGTGTAGGGGGTGTAGGTTGTGAATAGATTTTCGGAGTCCTCCCGATATTCGTAAGCCTTATAGGGACTTTCCGAAAAACCATTCACACCATACACAGCCTTCACACTCAGGGGGCTAGAGCTAAGCCCATGTAGAACATGCCGTCCCTGTCCCTGTCTCTACTGAAACCTTTCTCAATCAAGGTCTGTCCCCAATTCTTCTGGTTGAACGCACGTTCCCCACGCTCCACCGCCCACTCAGAGTAATCGCGGTAGGCTTCCAACGCCCTCAGTTTTCCGACCTTGTAGGGGACGGTGCGTTCGTCCACCCACTGCCCGATAGAATCGCTCTCGCGGCGGTACTCTTCCGTCGCCTCTTTGACAGCCTTCGGCACGGTTAACCTGCTATCCTGCCACTTTCGCAGCCCTTCGAGTGCCCAATTCAGGATGCCCGGAAGCTCGTCCGTAAGCTTCCCGATTAAGCCCCTGTCCTCGCGTCCCTCGAAGGATTGCGTGAAGGGGATGAGTCGGATACGACGCCAGATTCCCCTGTCAGTGCCTCGAATGACAGGCTTGTGGTTCATCGCCATCCAAAGCTTGAATTGAGGGCGGTACGTGAAGAATTCTTTGAAGAGGAAGCGACAGGTTATTTCGTCCTGTCCCGTTACCATCTTCACCTTCGCCTCGGCCAAGCGTCGGTCTTCTTCCGTTTCAATCACGGTGACGAGTCTCTTCCCCTTCAACGCGGCCAAGTCGTTGCTCGCGTTGTTGCGGTTGCCCGCGTCGAAAGTATCGAAGCTCGCCGCGCCTGCGTAGTCTCCCAATAGCTGCCTGACGACTTCGAGGAAGACGCTCTTGCCGTTAGCGCCGCTGCCGTAGCAGAGGAAGACCACTTGTTCGCTCGTGTCTCCGGTCAGAGAGTAACCCACGGCACGCTGGATGTACTCAATGAGTTCCTTGTCGCCGCCGAAGACTTCGTTGAGGAACTGCTCCCAACGCGGCGCTTTCGCATCCGGCGAGAACTCACAGCCGAGTTGCATGGTGAGGTAGTCGTATGCGTTCGACTTCCTGAAATTGCCACCACGAAGCTCAAGCGTACCGTTCGTAGTAGTGGCTAAGAACGGGTCGTTGTCGTAGCGGTTAATGGTCGTGCTGAAAGGCTCGTGGAATTGAGCCATCTTAAGCGCCGCGTTGACCCTTTGCAGGCTCTCGCTGTTGAGTCCCCACATGATGAGACGCTTGTGAGTCTCGAAGTCCTCAAGCTCGGTCGCCAAACGCTGTCTAAGCCTCGTCATGGCTACCGCCGCCCTCAGAACAATGCCCTCGTCGTCAATGCTCCAACGAACGCCATCCCACACTAACCACTTCTCTCTCGTCTGGTCGTAGCGGATAACGTCCCCGTAGAGTGCAACCATGCACTCCGCATTTCCGGCGTCAGACAAAGCTGACTGTTGGAGAGCGGTTACAACAGGTTCGGGTAGCTGCCCTTCCGCCTCACGCAACTCAGGGGGCACGCCAAATTGAGTCCTCAGTTTCCCGCCGACCGATACTAAGGCGTAAGACTTCTCGCCGTAGCCATCATCGGCGAGAGCCTTAGCCGCTGCCTTGAAATCGCCGCCGTGTTCGAGGAACGTATATGCAGCGAACGGCGTGTAGGCTGACTCCGGCTCGAAAGGAGAGGCGTTGGAACTGAACACGTAGAGCAGATTGCTCCCGCGATAGTTCACCGTCGCGCTGATTCCGTGCCCTGACTTCCCCGCCCTCTGCCAATACTCGGTCTGTCCGTGATGAGTCTTTCTCTTCCAGCCGTGGCGCGAAAGAAGCTCGCTCCAATCTTGCACGTTGAACTTGGCGTTGAAATCATCGCCGGGGCGAGTGCCGGAAGCATTCCCCGGCTTCTGTTCCTCTGCCTCGGCCTTCTGGATAACCTTCTCGTTGAACGAGCGGGCACAGTTAAGCAAAGCGTCACGCTCTTCCGGCGTGATTTCGGGAATGGCCGTTAGCTCCCCGCGTAACAACTCGTAAGGCTTGCCAGCGGGATGACAAGAGGCCGGAGAAGGCGGTGCAACGATGTAACCGCCCTCCCCTCTCGTTTCAATCAGAGTCTTGTCGCGCTGCTTGCCGTCTTCGTTAGCCTCTTGCCTGACGGCCAACTTCTGATTACCTTCGACCGATTCGCAGCGGTAGAAGAGGTGGAATCCGCCGCTCGGCGACTTGCTTAGAGGCAGACGCCCGATGAGGCCGGGCGCAAGACCCGAGACTAACTCACAGAACGGCTCGTAAAGCTCTGGCGCGTCGAAGTCCAGCAACTCAAGGTTGCCGGACACACTGCCGCAGATAACGGCAATGCCGTTCCCGTTCCTGAACCACTCGTTTAGTTCGGCTTCGCTGGCGAGCCTCGTCTGATACTCTTTCCAGCCTCTTAGCGCCGGGGCTTTGCTTCCGTCGGGTCGGATAGGTATTACCGACAGGGATGCGTTGATGTATCGCCCGGCAGTATCGCGTAGGGTTGAAGTGCCGTTCATACCGTCGCCCTCCTGCTCGCCTCGCGGTAAGCTCTTTGACTTAGGGCGTCGGCCTCGGTGTTCTGCTCACGAGGTATCCAGCGCAGCTTAACGTCGGCGCGTGCGATGAGACTTAGCGCCTCGTCTCTTAGCTCTTGCAAGTGCGCCTTGTGACAAGCGTACTCACCGAGAATCTGACGCACGGCAATCTGAGAATCCGAAAGCAACTCAACTTGAGTACCCGCCTCGGTTGTAACTATCCAGCGCAGCGCCTCAATGATTGCGGTAAACTCGGCGACATTATTGGTCATGCCCGCGCCGCTACCGGCGAAGCCCCAACCGCAGGCGACTCTCTTACCTTCAGAGTCGAAGGCCGCCCATCCCCAACAGCCCTTGCCGTTAGGGTTCGGTTCGCAGAGTCCATCAGCGTAAACCGTAAGGGTCTTTGCCGAGCCTTGAGACTTGTCGCCGCCCGACGAAGTTTGTAAAATAGACGTAGTGAATGCGTTGTTAATTCGGAACGCGCTTTCATTATTGTTCGTGTTAGAAGGGCTGTCGGTAGCTCCAACTATCGGCAGCCTGAATTGTATTCCGCTCATTGTTAATTTCCTTGTCTGATAGACGGCTCGACAAAAACATCATCCGTAGAGCCGTTAGATTGCCTCTTAACCCATTCCAAAAGTTCCTTGACCGGGACTCGGATGGATTTGCCAATTCTCACCGAGGGGATAGTGCCGTCGGCGATGAGTTCGTAAATTTTGGAACGCCCTAAGCACAGGACTTCCGCCGCCTCTTTGGGCTTGATAAACAGTTTTTCCATACATTTTCTCCTGAGAAATCCGCTGTTTCTCTCTGTGTTCGCCTTCAATTATATCAATCTGACTGATGCCGTTTCTAATCTCGCCAGTATTCGGTAATATAACGCGAGTCTCACATAGAAGAGGCAAACAAGTTTAAACACATGGATTGGTGCTTACTGAATAGAGAGGGGTCAACCTACCTGACGAGCGCGGTGAGCGTACCGCAGGAGGTTCGTTTAGAAGGCAATGAGATTGTCTGGAATTCGCAGGACGCCGAGGTTGTCATAAAGGAGGTAAGGAAGGAACTTCTTTTAGACTTCGCCAATTTGGTTCTCTTCGGTGCGGAGTCAGTTCTTGAGTTTGCGCGTAATTGGGGCGTTCTCGGCTTATGCGAACACGCAATGCCCGCCACGCACAACATTGAACGGGTCGTATCCGCCGATGGAATAACAATCCGCGAGTGCCAGCCGACCGGAAGGGAAACTGTGGAACAGTGGCAAGAGTATGCGCGGGGAGTCAGGGCGTTGATGAATATCGCCGCCAAAATTCAGCTAGGAGAGACAGGCCGGAGAGAGGATTGGCTAGTTTTGGGCGTGCAGGCCGACAATCAGCCGGAAGAAAGTAGCACCGCCGAAAGCCTCGTACAGAACATTGTCAACAGTCTGCTCGACCTTGCCGACGTGCGTCCGCGCATTCAAATGAATCCGGCCAAAATCAACATTAGCCACCCGGCGAAAAGCAGCTTTTTCGGCGTGCTCGCCGTACAGGTCGCGCAACACGTAGCCAGAACCAACGGCCCGTTGCTGTGCTCCGGCTGCGGCGAAATTTACGAACTGTTGTCTATGGACAGAAGGCCAAGAGCGGGAGAGCGAAATTACTGCTTCTCGTGCGGACGGGAGGCAGCGAACCGTGATGCTATGCGAGCCTACCGAAAGCGGCTGAAAGAAAAGGAGGAGGCGACTTAGAAATCAACGGTTCTTTGAAACTGCCCCCTTGATAACATCCCTGTTCCTCCTACGACCCGCCACACCGTTTTAGACCGACCTCTTTTAAGCTAATCCGCCGCTGAACAAAATTTTTCATATGCGTCTTGACGTGAAGGACGGAAATAAACGTGGAGACGGCAGCAATCCTACTGCGTCAGGCACATAGGGCGTGGCGCGTCCCTTAGCTGAGCGGGAAGCTCCGGAGCACAGCACACCTTTACCAGCCGTTTGCGTTCACGCTGCATTTCCGCATCCTTAGCCAACCAAGCCCGCACGTCTGTCAAAATACGCGCAGCATCAGGGTCAGATGGTTCGACAATGCGATAGTGAATCCACGTCCCCTGACGCCTTGCCTTCACGACGCCAGCCCGACGCAAGTAAGCCAGATGACGGGATACTTTCGGCTGTGTAGTCTGCAAGATTTCGACGAAGAAACATACGCATACTTCATTATCACCCATTAAATTTAGCAGGCGCAGGCGTGTGCGGTCTGCCAAAGCCCTAAAGAAAAGTTCCTTGTTGAAAGTAGATTCTCTCCTGCTCATAGCAGTTTCCATTTTAACACAACCCTAGATTTGCCTTGACGCATGTACTCGGCGAGGCTATGCTTGACTACATTCGCTTAAACGAATATCTCGGCACACCTGACGCTTGAGGAATCTGTGATGGACTTGGCGCGGCGTGTAACAGCCGAAGCGGTCGGCACGGCGATGCTACTGGCTACCGTAGTCGGCTCTGGCATCATGGGGGAAAGGCTGTCGGGCGGGAACGTCGCGGTAGCTCTGCTCGCAAACACCATCGCTACAGGCGCGGCACTCGTCGCACTGATTCTGACCTTCGGGCAGATTTCCGGAGCACACTTCAACCCCGCTGTAACCCTAGCTGACGCTTCGCAAGGGGGTCTTGCGTGGCGCGAAGTTCCTGCATACATCATCGCGCAAATCGTCGGGGCGTTTGGTGGGGTTGCTGCCGCTAACGTGATGTTTGACTTGCCGGTATTCTTCGCCTCTCGGCATGAGCGGCACGGCGGCTCACAACTCTTTAGTGAGTTCGTCGCCACCTTTGGCTTGCTCGCGGTTATTTGGGGCTGTGTGCGTTTCCGTTCGGCTGCCGTACCTTTCGCTGTGGCTGCGTACATCACCGCCGCTTATTGGTTTACGGCGTCAACGTCCTTCGCCAATCCAGCCGTAACGCTCGCACGCTCGGCAAGCGACACGTTCGCCGGAATCCGCCCCGTTGATGCCCCCGCCTTCATCATCGCGCAACTGCTCGGCGCAGCGGCGGCAACCATCCTGTTCCGCTGGCTCATTCCATCATTACCGGAAGACGCGGAAGCGGTCATAGTCCCGCACCAAGAAGAAGGGAGGCAAAGCCATGAAGGTGCTGTTAGCCGTAGATGAGTCGCCGTACTCGGAGGAGGCCGTTAACGAAGTTGGGGAGCGGGCTTGGTCGCCGGATACGACCGTGCGCGTCCTGCACGTTGTTGAGAAGTTCGTGCCGCCAGCCGCAGAGTTATGGCACGACGCGGGCGGCAGCCTCGAAGGTGCGAGGGCAGAAGTAACAGACCAGAGCAAAGAAATGATTGACCGCGTAGCCGAGTGGTTGCGCGAGCAGGGGCTTACAGTTGAGACGGCAGTGCGCGACGGCGACCCTAGTAAGGTAATCGTGGATGAAGCTAAGGAGTGGGGAGCAGACTTGATTGTAATCGGCTCACACGGCTACACAGGCTTTAAGAGATTATTGCTAGGCAGCGTTGCTCAGGCGGTCAAAGACCATGCGCCTTGTTCAGTCGAAGTCGTCCACCAGAAGCAGACAGGGGAGAAGTCGATGAGTGACAAGAAGCGAGTTCTAATTCTCTGCACTGGAAACTCCGCACGTAGCCAAATGGCGGAAGGATTGTTACGGCACGACGCAGAAGACAGGTTTGAAGTCTTTAGTGCTGGTGTCGAGCCGAGTTTCGTCCGCCCGCAGGCAATCGAAGCAATGCGGGAAGTCGGCATAGATATTTCAGGGCATCGTTCCAAATCGGTTGATGAGTTCGCAGGGCAGGAGTTCGATTATGTGATAACGGTCTGCGACAACGCGAACGAACGCTGCCCTATCTTTCCCGGTAAGACCGAGCGTATCCATTGGAGTTTTGACGACCCCGCCGCTGCTCAAGGCGATAATGACGCAAAGCTCGCTGTGTTCCGTCGCGTGCGTGATGAAATACGGGATAAGCTGCGGAGTTTCATCATCGGAGGCTAGACGATAAACTGTGAGTGGTCAGATTTGTAGTGAAGAAATGCTTTCATGCGAAAAGCGGGGGCGTTTAGTTGGGGCGTTCTGATAGGCACGCTCGGCGGTCTGATAGGACTCGGCGGGGCTGAGTTCCGCTTGCCCGTGTTGGTCGGACTCTACAAGTTTCGCACTCTACAAGCCATCGTAATCAACCTCACAGTCAGCCTCGTGACGGTTATTTTCTCCTTCATCTTTCGGGCTGGTTTAGTCAACTTAGACCTTATCGCCTCCCACGCCCCTATCATCTTTAACATTCTCATCGGTTCGCTGGTCGGGTCGTACATCGGTGTCAGGTTCGCCACGCGAATCAACGAACACACGCTGACTCGAATCGTGGCGGTTTTTCTCGTCGCCTTGAGTTTGGTGCTGATTGGGCATGATTTAATCTTTCACGCTCAAACATTGCCTATTCCTCCGCCGCTTAAGTTCGTAATAGGCGCGATGGCCGGGGTGATGATAGGTGTTTTTAGCAGTATGCTCGGCGTAGCGGGCGGAGAGTTAATCATCCCGACAATAATCCTGCTCTTTGCCGTAGACATTAAGCTGGCGGGGAGTCTAAGCCTTGCCATCAGCATCCCGACAATCATCATGGGCATGGTGAAGTATCAGAGACAGGGAAGGTTCGGCGGTCTGCCCATAGCATTTATCCTGTGGATGTCTCTAGGCTCTATCGGGGGTGCGCTTCTAGGTAGTTATCTGCTCTCCTATGTACGCGGCTCTGTTTTGCAGATACTACTTGGCATAATCCTGCTCGCCTCTGCCACAAAACTGTGGAGAGGGCATTCTAAAACGCCAACTTCAAATTAGAACGCTATCGTCTTTTGGTCGAATCGGTAATACGCGAACGCCTGCGTAACTTCGTCACAGACTCGAAGGAGTTCTAGTTCGATTATGATTGCCAAATCTGTCCTCTACTTCATCCTTGCCGGAATCTGTGAAATCGGCGGGGGCTATCTCATTTGGCTGTGGCTGCGTGAGAACAGAAGCATCTGGCTCGCGGTCGCTGGGGCTGTCGTATTAGTCCTTTACGGAATAATCCCGACCTTGCAACCCGCAAACTTCGGCAGAGTCTATGCGGCTTACGGCGGCGTCTTTGTCGTGCTTTCGATTCTGTGGGGCTGGCGCGTTGATAAAGTCACGCCGGATAGGTTCGATATTATCGGTGGGGCTATTGCCTTAGTCGGCGTCCTCGTCATTATGTACTGGCCTCGAAGCCAGAACGGAGCTTTAACACCATGAGCACCAGCGCGGATGGTAGAACAGAGTCACCCTTCGCCTGCGATATGACGGCCATCGAAGCGAGTCAGAGGGGGCAGCACATAGCCACGATTGACGAGTTGTTCAGAGCAGTCGAAGAGATTAGAGAACTGTCGAATGGTTATGCCTTCCGACTACCTAACGAGTCAGACGTGCTAATCAACGCGGCGAAGTTCATCGCACTCGAAAGGCTTTGTTGCCCGTTTTTCGGATTTACTCTTGAGGCTGAACCGGAAGTCGGCTCGCTCTGGTTAAGTTTGACAGGCCGCGATGGGGTCAAGCCTTTTATCATGGCAGAAATCGGAGGCCATTTGAGCGGTTCAGTAATCAAGCCAACGGGGTTTTAGTAGAAAGCGTGTCACATACAACCCCGCTGCCGGGTTTCTGTGGTGTGCCGCTGGTGTGCCGCTTAAACGAAAGAGGCCAGCTTTCGCTGACCTCTTTCTGCCTACGGCTCGGTGGACTGTGTGGATTAGCCTCTCTGAACTTCGTCTGCCTGCGGAGTCTTGCTCCGTAAACTACGCTTCAGGGATTGACAGCCATAGGCTCGCTACTGCGGTGTGGTGCTAATCCCTGTTCAGGAGACTCCAGCCACCTCACTGTGATTTGAATTCATATATTTTCGGATCACCTCCTTTCCAGTGTTGAGGCGATGATAGACGAGGCTGCGGCCGAGCGTCAACGATTATTTTCGGAGACCGTTTTAAGAGCGGCGCGCGAAGGCCGAACGCCCGCCGACGTAGGTGGCGTGCGCGTGCTCGACGCCGAAGAAGTAGGCCAGCTCGCGGTAGTCAGCGCAGTCGTGGACGACGAAGTCTGCGCGCTTGCCTGCCTCCAGAGTGCCCAGTTCGTCGCCGCGGTTCAGGCTGTAGGCGGCGTTGACGGTCGCGGCCGTGAGCCCCTCGGCGGGCGTCATCCTCATGTGCGTGGAGGCGAGCGAGAGAATCATCGTCATCGAGGGCGTGGGCGAAGAGCCGGGGTTGAAGTCCGTGGCGAGGACGACCGCGAGCCCTTCGTCGATCATCGCGCGCGCCGCCGGGTAGCGCGCAGAGCCGAGCGCGTAGACCGAGCCCGGCAAAAGCACCGGCTGCACACCCGCCGCCTTGAGCGCCGCAATGCCTTCGGCGTTAGTGTGTTCGAGATGGTCGGCGGTCTTTGCACGCAACTCCGCCGCGAGCAGCGCGCCGCCGCCGCGCGTGAGCTGGTCGGCGTGGACGCGTAAGGAGAGGCCGCGTGCGCGCGCCGCCCCCAGAACGCGCCGCGAGTCTTCGACCGTGAAGACTCGCTCCTCGCAGAACACATCGCAGAACTCCGCCAGGCCCTCTTCGGCGACGCGCGGCAGCATCTCTTCCGTGACCAACGTGACGTACTCCTCGCGCCGCCCTCGGTACTCGTCCGGCACCTCGTGCGCGCCGAGGAAGGTTGGGACGTAGTTGAGACTTCCTTCCGTGTTGAGGCGGCGCACGACGCGCAGCATCTTCAGCTCGTCCTCCGTCGAGAGGCCGTAGCCGGACTTCGCCTCGACGGTGGTCGTGCCCGTGCGCAGGAACCAACGCTCGCGCCGGAGCGCGACCTCGAACAGCTCATCCTCGTCGGCAGCGCGCGTCCGCCGCACGGTCGAGCGGATGCCCCCGCCCGCCGCGGCGATCTCCTGATAGCTGACGCCCGCGGCGCGCTTCTCGAACTCGTCGGCGCGGTCACCCGCGAAGACGGGGTGCGCGTGCGCGTCCACAAAGCCCGGCGTCAGAACGCGCCCGCCCGCGTCGAAGACCTCGCAGTCGGCGCCCAACAGCGGCTCTATCTCTTCGCGCCCGCCGACCCTTTCAATCAACCCATCGCGCACGAGCATCGCGCCGCCCTCAACGATGGCAAGCTCGCGCATCTCCGCGCCCACACGCGGCCGTCGCGGTCCCTTGAGCGTGACGAGCTGTGAGCAGTTGACGACGGCCAGCGTTTCTCTCATCCCTCTCCCCCTCCCGCGACCCTCCGCTGCCTGCGCCGCCCCCAGCGATAGAGGAGCGCACCCGCGAGGTTGAAGGCGAGCGTGACGGCGACGAGCTTGGCGGCGAAGGCGAAGGGGCTCTCGACATCCACGATGGGCACGAGCGTCAGCGCGATGCCGAGCAGCGAGACGAGCAGGCCCGAACCGGACGCGATGCGCAGCCACAGCGGCACGCGCAACCCTATCCGCGCCGCGGCGAAGAGCGGGATGGCGAAGAGCACCACGTACGAGGACGCGTAGAAGATGGTGGCCGCGTTCTCAAGCAGTTGATACGCCTCCTGCATCCCGACGCCGACGAGCCCCAGCAAGCCCAGCCCGAGCGCGAGCGCGCCGACCAAAACGATTGAGTTGACCGGCGTTCTGTGTCGCGCGTGCAGGCGCGTGAACCAGGCGGGCAGAAGGTCGTCCCAGCCCGCCACCAGCGGCAGCCGCGCGTTCGCCGTCAGGTAGATGCTCATCAGCGCGACCTGCCGGCCGACGACCGCGAGGATGACGAGCGAGACCACGCTCGCCACGCCCGCGCCCAGCAGCCCGAAGCCGCGCGTCAGAACCTGCGCGATGGGGCCGATGAGGTCAACCTCTTCGGGCTTGAAGAAGGCGAGCACGGAACTCGTACCCAAAATGAACATCAGCGCGATGATGGGCGCGGCGATGAGCACCGAGCGGCCGATGTTGCGCGCGGGCGTCTTGCACTCGCCGGCGAGGATGGCCACGTACTCGAAGCCTGTGAGCGCGCCGAGCGCGAGCTTGCTGTAGATGTTGAGACTCTTCTTGACGAGGTCAGGGTTCGACAGAGAGAGGGCGGGCACGGCGAAGGTGAACGGATGATACGAGTCTATCTTCCCCAGCGCGAGGCAGACGAAGGGCAGAATGATGAGCGCGAGGAAGGTCGTCAGCAGCAGCACGCCGCCCGCGTTGTGCACCCACTTCCCCAAGCTCAGGCCCCGCGTCGAGACGTAGACCATCACGCCGACGAGCGCGCAACTGAAGAGCGTGATGAACCACTTGCTGTCAGCCATCCAGCGCCCGCCCTCGAACGCGTACGAAAGGTTCGTCACCACCGTCAGCCCGATGCCGGACATCACCAGGATGGCGAAGACCCAGAGGTTCCACGCCACCATGAAGCCGACGAACTCGCCCAGAGAGAGTTTCGCCCACTGGTAGAGCCCGCCTTCGAGCGGCATCAAACGATTGAGATGGATGACGACCGCGGCCAGCGGCAGGTAGAAGGTCGCGATGGCGAGGAGCCAGAAGAAAAGTTGCTCGTCGCCGAGCTTCGCCGCCGTCCCGACCCAGATGGTGCCGACCACGAAGACGATCTGCGTCAGCACAAGGTCCCGGAGCCCCAGCTCCTTCCTGAAGACGGCGCTCCGCTCCTCGACCCGCTCCTCCTCGCGCCTCAACTCCTCCGAGGCGCCAGCGGTTCTCTCTTCACTCATGCGCGCACGCCCTTCTCACTCAGACGAGGTGTGGTCGTGGACGATGCGCCAGCCGGCGTTGGTGCGGCGGAAGATGAGTGTAAAGCGGCCGTGCGGCGTGTCCGACGCGCGCGTCAGTTGCCAGCGCCCCGTCGCCATCATGTAGAACTCGCTGAGCGGCTTGAACTCAAGCTCCGAGAAGGCGAGCGTGCCCATCTTCTCGCGCGTGTCGTAGCGCGACTTGTAGCGGTCGTGGACGGTCTGCCAGCCGCGCGTGATGGTATCGCCGGAGACGAAGGTCGTCGCCTCCTCCTTCGCGTAGCCCTCCATGTAGCCGGACACCTCGCCGCGGTTCCAGGCCGCCGCCTGCGCCTCGATGACGGCGCGCACGGCCGCGACGTTCGCGTCCTCCTTCTGCGACTTCGGCGCGTCCTTCTGGTAGCCGACGACGACGACCGCCGCCAACGCCAGCAGCGAGCCGAGGGTGAAGAGGTTCTTCTTGACCATCGTCTTCCTTAACGCTCCTTTCCGGCCGAGAGGATACATGAAGTTTGAGACTTCAAATCTGAAATCTCAAACTCTCTGCGCGAGCCACGCGCGCACGTCGCCGCGCATCTCGGGGACGAACTCGTGCGCGGCGTCGTAGGCGTGCGTCTCCACGTCGCGCGCGCGCCGGCGCAGTTGTTCGGCGTAGGGGGCGACGCGCTCGGGCGTGTAGAACTCGTCGCGCGTGCCAGAGAGGTGCAGGACGGAGGCGCGCGTCTCGCCGTAAACGGGGCTCGTCTCCCAGTCGCCGGGCACGCCGCCGCAGATGCCGACGACGCCGCGCAAAGCCTCTCGGTGCGTGAAGGCGAAGCGATAGTTGAGCGCGCAAGACTGCGAGAAGCCCATGAGGAAGACCCGCTCGCGCAACGCGACGCCGCGCGTCACCAACGTTTCGATAAGGTCGAGCACGGCCTTGTGATGGAGCGCAACCGACTCCTCGGGCCGGAAGTTCGTCAGCCAGCCGAAGCCGTAGCGCAGCGGCCCGCCCTTCTCATGCGGTTCCTTCATGTGCTGGTGCAGCCCCTGCAACGCGGCCACGGCGAACCCCTCCGGCACATGCTGCCGCGCCTCGCGTATCATCCAACCCTTGTTACTCCCATACCCGTGCAGTGCTAACAGCAGCGGCGCAGGCTCATCTCGCGGCGCCCACACGTCGTAATAGAGCCTCACCTCCGCCCCGAGCGACAGGTCAGTCTCCAACGGCTCGCCCTCTTGAATCATTCGCTCCTCCGAGACAGTAGGCAGATGGCGCAGCAGCTTAACACACCGTCCGTGCGTCCGTTCGCAGAGGCTACAGGCTCAGGGTCTTGCCTCTTCGGCCCTCAAATCGTGGAGCAGTCTCCCGAACGCCTTCTCGAAAGCGTCGTGGTCTTTCCAGTCGGAGAAGTCCGGGATGAAGTACTCGCGCACCTCTGCCGCTAAATCTTCTCCCGTGTCGGCGTCGAAACGCTCCCACGCTTGCAGTGTTTCAAAGTCAACTAAACGAATAGGAAAGAGCTTGCGGCGGTTCTCTTTCACCTCGACTTTGCGTGCTCTGCGAATCTCAGCCATCACCCACTTGCTTTTCATGCTCTCCTCCGAGAGGACGAGCAGCAGCCTGTCGTGCAGTTGAATGGCGCGCTCTATCTGCTCCTGGAGCTTCTGCCCGCCCTTCATGTCTTCGGGGGCGAACCACACGCGCAGCTTCTCGTCGCGCATACGCGAATAAAGACGCCTCGCAAACTCTTCGTCTCGCGTGCTGTAACTGATGAAGCAGGAGTAGAACTGTATCGCCTGCTGTATGCCGAAGTGAGAGGGGATGAAAGTTATGAAATCGTCGGGGATGCCGCACCCGCGCAGGAATACTTCGGGTATCTTCCCGGCTGACTTATAGAGTGTATCAACGCCGATGCTTGAGGGGCCGACGTGTAGCACCGTCTCTAGCCCTTTAACCTCACTGAGGTCATTGTCCACGAACGTAGTGCGGCCCAATATGGCACCTGTGAAGTCTGCGCCGCCGAGGTTTGCGCGGCTGAAGTTTACGTCGCCGAGGTCTGCGTTGATGAGGTTGGCGGCGTGGAGGTTTGCGTCGCTGAGGTCTGCGTTGATGAGGTCTGCGCCGTAGAGTTTGGCGTCACTGAGGTCTGCGTTGACGAGGTCTGTGTTGCGGAGTTTTGCGCTGATGAGTTTTGCGTTGATGAGTTTTGCGTTGATGAGGTCTGTGCCGCGGAGGTCTGCGCCGCTGAGGTCTGCGTTGACGAGGTCTGCGTTGACGAGGTCCGGCTGAAGGTCTCGGTGCCCACGTCTCCATTTGTTCCACGCCTCCACCCCTTGTTTCAGAATCTCAAGATGTTCGGGATTAGCCATCGCGGTTAGCTCCGGTGAGGAGTGTAGGTGTTGCGCGGGGAATATAGGCGAGGGGGGGGCGTGTGTCAACGAGGTGGGTTCGGTCTTTTAGAGATGTTGCGCGGGGAAGAATGGCTTTGCGGGTCGGTTTGGTTGCACGCGGTCGGAGATGGGTCGTTGGAGTTTGCATTTGAGCGGCTGGGGAGAGGATTTTAGTCGTTGGAGTCTTAAGTCGAGCGACTGAAGTTCAAGGTTTAGTCGTTTAAGTTCTGAGTCGAGCGACTTGAGTTGCGTCTTGAGCAGTTTGAGTTGGAAGTTGAGCGACTGAAGTTTGAGGTTTGGTCGTTGGAGTTCGAGGTTGAGCGACTTGACCTCTGTGTCGAGCTACTAAAGTTCCGGGTCGAGCGAGTAAAGTTCGAGGTCGAGCGGGTGGGGAGGGGACTTGAGCGGTTGGTGTTCGGGGTTGAGGTGCAGGGGAGGGGGCGCGGGTTGTTGGGGGGGACGGAGAAGGGGCTTGAATTCTTTCGCGAAAAGCATATACTGCGCCTTCTGTTGCCCTGAACCTCATTTCGGCTCATCCGGACTTCACGAACGGAGGTAAGAATCATGGCAAGAACCAAACGCGGCTCCGCCGTCCTCGAAACCGCACGGCAGAGACTCTCCGGCCTCAAATCAATCACACCCAAACCCAACTTCGGCCCCGCGCTCGACGTGGACCAGTACGAGGAGGAGATCAACGACCTCAGTACCAGCCTCGATGAGTACAACGAGACGCTCGCTCTGCTCGACCGCCAGCAGATCGAGTTGGAAGAGAAAGAGGCGCGAGTCAAAGAGAAGAATAAACGGATGCTCGCCGCGACCGGCGCGCTATACGGCGACAACAGCAGCGAGTATGAGGGCGTCGGCGGCACACGCCCCGACGACTACAAACGCACCACGAAGAAGAAGCACGGCAACAGCTAGACGCCAACGTGACCGCGGCCGACGCCGGCCGTCGTCGCGTGGCGGATAAACTTAATTGACGTAGCCGTCCGGCTCGCCTCCCCCGCCCTCTTCCCTGTCCGGTGCGGGCGCTTCGAGCGCGGGCGTCGTGACACTCTCTTCTTCAAGGCTCCAAATCTCGTACAGGTCGGGGGGGACTTCGGTGACGAAGCGGGAGGGTCTCTGAAGAACGGTCTGGCGCGAGGAATAGTCGGTGACCATTAAGGGATATGTGATGTAGAGCTGGTCGCGTGCGCGTGTGAGGGCGACGTACCAGAGGCGGCGTTCTTCCTCTTCGCCTTCGGTGTCACGGAGCGAGCGGGGCGAGGGGAACTTGCCGTCGGCGGCCCAGAGGATGAAGACGACGCGCCATTCGAGACCTTTGGCCTGATGGACGGAGGAGAGCGTGAGGAGTTCATCCTCGTCGCCGCCTTCGACCACGTCCTCACTGGTGAGCCCCTGCGGCGCGCCGTAGCGCTCGGTCGAGAGCAGCGAAAGCTCTGCGAGGAATTCGTCGGCCGACGTGTAGCGCGAGGCGTAGTGCGCGAGCTGGCGTAGGTCTTCGAGCCGCGCCTCTGCGTTCTCGAAGGTGTTCTCAAGGTGGTCTTCGTAGCCGCGCGCGAGCACGGTCTCGATCTGGCGCGCAGGTGAAGTGCGCACCTCGTCGCGCACAAGCTCTTCCAGCAGCGAGCGGAACTCTGCCCAGCCCGCGCCGCGCTTCGCAGCGGTCGCGTCCGCGTCGCCTCGGATGACGAGAGCCAAAGGGTCTGGGGCGAGCTGGATGTGCTCCCAGATGCGGTTGGTGGTGGCGGCGCCGACGTTGGGGATGAGTCGCAGAACACGCTTCCACGCCAGCTCGTCGCGCGGGTTGGCGACCAGTCGCAGGTAGGCGACCACGTCCTTGATGTGCGCCTGCTCGAAGAAGCGCATCCCACTGCGCACGCGGTAAGGGATGCCGCGCCGCGTCAGCTCAAGCTGTAGTTCGAGCGAGTGATAGTGCGAGCGGTAGAGCACGGCCAGCTCGCTTAAAGCTATCCCCTCGTCGCGCAGTTCCAACAGGCGCGAGGCGACGAAGGCCGCCTGCTGGTCTGCGTCGCGGCAGGGGATGAGCGCGGGCTGTAACCCTTGCGACGGACGCGCGGCGCGCAGCGTCTTCGTGAACTGCCGGCGGTTCGAGGCGATGGAGACGTTGGCGACGGCGAGTATCTCCGGCGTCGAGCGGTAGTTGGTCTCAAGGCGGTAGACGCGCGCCTCCGGGTAACGCTTCGGGAATTCGTAGATGCCCTCGACCGACGCGCCGCGGAAGGCGAAGATGCTCTGCGCGTCGTCGCCGACGACCATCACGTTGCGATGCTTGACCGCGAGCAGGTCAACGATCTCGGCCTGCAACTTGTTCGTGTCCTGGTACTCGTCCACCAGTATGTGCTCGAACTGCTCCTGGTAGATGCGCGCGACCTCCTCGCGCTCTTCGAGCAGACGCTTCCAGTTCAGAAGCAGGTCGTCGTAGTCCATCACGTTGCGCTCGCGCTTGCGCTCCATGTAGAGGCGGTCAACGCGCGTGATCTGCTGTGTCAAAGGCTCGAAGTATGGGTAGCGGCGCGGGACGACATCCGTGATGGGCGTGTCGGTGTTGGTGGCGAAGCTGATGATGTCTTGCAGGACTTCCGCCTTCGGGAAGCGGCGCGCCTTCGTGTCCACACCGGCCTCGTCCACGCAGACCGAGATGAAATCTTTGGCGTCCTCGACATCGAGGATGGAGAAGCTCGACGTGTAGCCGATGCTTTCGGCGTGGCGACGCAGGACGAGGTTGGCGATGCGGTGGAAGGTGCCGCCCCAGACGCGCCGCGCCGCGTCCCCCTGACCGCCGGTCAACTGCTCGACCCTTCTGAGCATCTCGCGCGCGGCGCGATTGGTGAAGGTCGCCAGCATCACGCGCGCCGGCGCCACGCCGTGCTCGACGAGGTAGGCGACGCGGTAGGTGATCGCGCGCGTCTTCCCCGAGCCGGCGCCCGCGATGACCAGCGCCGAGCCCGCGGGCGCGGTCGCCACCGCCAACTGCTCCTCGTTCAACTCCTCTCGGTAACGCGCCAGCCGGTCGGGCATCTGCGCGCCCACCGGCCGCTTGATAACGTAACGCTTCATACTTTACCGGCTTATAGCACGCGCGCACGCGCGGCGTAAACGGGCCGCCGTGCTATCATGCGCACAACGCCAGCGGAGGCCGCCAACTCACGCACGGGAGACAAAGCCATGTCTGTTCAAGAAGCCACGTTAGTTCAAGTAACCAGGCATCGCTTCACCGTCGCGGACTATGAGCGGATGGGCCAAGTCGGCATCTTCTCGGAGGACGAACGTCTGGAGCTTGTCTGCGGGGAGGTTATCCAGATGTCGCCTATCGGAGAACGCCACGCGGCCTGCGTTGACTTTCTGACGCAGCTCATCACGCTGCGACTTCGGCGCGGCGCCATCGTCCGCGTCCAGAACCCCATCCGACTCGACGATTACTCGGAGCCGCAGCCGGACATCGCCGTCCTCAAGCACCGCGACGACTTCTACAGGGACGCGCACCCGCGGCCCGACGACGTGCTGCTCGTCATCGAGGTGTCGGACTCTACGCTTGAGTACGACCGGAAGGTCAAGGTGCCGCTCTACGCGCGCGCCGGGATTTCGGAGACGTGGGTCGTCAACCTTCCGGAAGAGCGCGTCGAAGCCTACGCAGACCCCACGGGCGGCACTTACCAAACGGCCAACTCTTACGCGCGCAGCGACGAGGTGCTGTCGCACACGCTCGCATCCCTGCGCATCTCAGTCTCAGAAGTCCTCGGCTGAACGGCGTATGCCTCCGTCGCGCGTTGAAGTTGACAAGGCAAACCGTCTTCATGTAGCTTGCGGACGATTACCAACCTAAGGGGTTCTACCTCGATCAAGGGCCGTACGAGCAAAGGGTTTCACCTCGCTGAAGGCTTGCTTTACCACAACCGAATAAGTACTCCGCACCGTTATCGTTCAAGTCTTGCGTCTTCTCGCGAGCACTTCTTACCATCCCGGTCTGCGTCCGGGGTGTGATTAAAGAGCGTTCGCACAAGCGTTGCGATTGGGTTCAGCCCATAACCACGTATGCTGCGGTGGCGGCTCGCGTCGCACGCCGCCAACGTCCGCCCCAGATTACTCTCTCAACTTGGATACTTTTCCCCGGAGTACCCCATGAAGAACATGATTCCCCGCTTCGCTTACGTCAAACTCATCTCTACGCTCACCCTTCTCGCCATCGTCGCCTGCATCTGCGCCACGACGGCCCACGTGCAACAGAGAGTAGTCCCCAAGCCGAGGCAGCAGCCACCTTCGGCCCCCGCGCCGGCAGAGTTGATGGAGCGCGTCTCGGAGAGGACGCCCCGCGAAGAGGTCGCGGCTCAAGCGGTGGCGGAGCTGGACGAAGTGCCCGGCCCGAACGTCGTCACGGTGACGAGCTACCCGTTCAGCGCGGCGGCCGGCGTCCCGCTCGAAGACATGTCGAGTGGCACGACGCAACTCGTCGCCGCCAACTCGGACGATGGGGCCTCGTTGGTGACGAACCTCGGCTTCGACTTCTGGTACGACGGGGTGCGCTTCACACAGTTCTCGTGCAACGCCAACGGCCTGTGTCGCATGGGCGGCACCGCGGTCACGACTGAGTTCGACAACGGGAGCGCCACCTTCGGGTTCAACACGACGACGAACGCGCCGAAGATCGCGCCCTACTTCGACGACCTCTGGACCGGCACCAACGGCAAGGTGCATTTCAAAGTGACGGGGAGCGCCCCCAATCGCAAGCTCATCGTCGAGTGGTTGAACGAGCAGATTCCGCGCGTCGCAACCGGACTGACGGGCGCGGGCACCTTCCAGATGTGGCTGTTCGAGACGAGCGGCGTCATCGAGTTCGTCTACGGCTCGGGCATCGTGACGAACAGCACCAACGGCGGCTACTCCATCGGCCTGCAATCCGGCGCGGCGACGAACTTCGCCAGCGTCACCTCCTCGACCGACACGGTCTCTTACGCGGCGGCGAACAACACGCAGACCAACGCCATCGCTTCCGGCAAGGCTTACATCTTCACGCCGCAGACGGCGACCGCGCCGAGCGGCTTGAACTTCACGGGCACGACCGCCCTCTCGACCACGCTCAACTGGACTGACGCTTCATCCAACGAAGTCGGCTTCGCCGTCTACCGCTCAACCGACGGCGGCGTCAACTACAGCTTCCTGACGCAGGCCGCCGCCAACGCGACCTCTTTCACCGACAACACGGTCTCCCCCAGTACGACCTACTTCTATCGCGTCTACGCCGTCACCGAAGGCGCCTTGAGCGGCCCGACGCAGAACAGCGTGACGACCAGCGCGGCCGGCAACATCTCTTCGACCGCGGCGGGCGGCAACTGGAGCGACACGGCGACCTGGGTCGGCGGCGTCGTGCCGGCGGCGACCGACAACGTAACCATCGTTGACGGCGCGACCGTCACCATCGACACGGCGGCTGTTGCCTTCACCGTCACCGTCGGCACCGGAGGCGGACTGCCCGCCATCCTGCAATTCGAGTCAACGACCGCGCGCACGCTCACGGTCGGCACCGATGTGACTAACGCCATCAACGGCACCTTCCAATCCTCTACGTCCGGCACGCAGACGGGGCACGTCCTTTCCATCGGCGGCAACCTGACCAATAACAACGTGCTCGATTTCAGCACCAACGCCAACACCGCGGGCGCTGGTGTAACTTTCACCGGCGCGACCAACAACACCTTCGGCGGCACGGGCGCGCTGACCGACCTGCGCACGCTCACCATCAACAAGGGCACGTCCAACGCGAACATCCTTGAAGTTACAACGACTAACTTCACCGTGCAGGGCGTGAATACGGACGGCGCAGCCGCGGCCTTCCTGACCCTGACCAACGGCACGTTCAAAGTTTCGGGGACGTTTACGGCCAGCTTCAGGACGTTCACCGCCGCCGCTTACACCATCGGCGCGACCACCGGCTTCTGGCTCAACAATCCGAACTACACCGTCGCCGGTCAGAACGGCTCGCCGACCAACAACGGCCTGTTGAGAATCTCCAACGGCACGTTCAATGTCGGCACCGCCTCCGGCAACGCGATGGGCGCGGCCGCGGGCGCAGTCTTCACCATCGAGGGCGGCACGTCGAACTTCTCCGGGCGTCTGAACACGACCGCCGCCGTCACCTACACGCAGACGGCCGGCACGGTCAACGTCTCCACGGTCGGCAACGCCTCCTCGCTGACCGCGTCCTTCGGCCTGACCTCCACTACGTCGTCCTTCAACATGAGCGGCGGCACTATCAACCTCGTCCAGATCAACTCCAACGCGACGGCCGCCAACCGGCTCGACTATCAGGTGTCGAGCACGGCTAACATCACGGGCGGCACTTTGAACGTCGGCACCGCCGCCACGACCGGCAACGCCGGCAACTTCGACCTCCGCATCCGCGGGCAGGTACCCGCCCTCGTCATCAACAACACGACCAACGCCAAGAACGTCCTGTTCGCGGCACAGACGAACACCTTCGGCAACACGACGATCCCTGCGGGCTCGACCCTCAACGTACAGTCGTTCATCTGGCTCGTCGTCGGCGACCAGATCACCAACAACGGGACGATCACCGTGCCGACCTCCGGCGGGCGCTTCTACTTCCTCGGCACCGGCACCAACGCGCAGACCTACACCGGCAACGGCACCTGTACCATCATCACCGCCGCCGGCTCCGTAGACCTGACGATGGACAACCCGCTCGGCCTGACGATTGACCCGGCGTCGAACGGCATCGTCACGCAGCGCGTCAACTTCTTCCGCGGCGGCATCACCAACAGCAACAAGCTGACGCTCGGCAACGGCGGCGCGACCGTCGGCGTGCTTCAGTACGGGCTGACCGGTGGCACGAACACTGCGGGCAACTTCGACGTGGCGCCCACCTTCAACGTCGGCACCGGCGGCCAGACCATCCTCTGGGCGCAGGAGCCGACGCCGCGCACCACCAGCGTCGAGATTCCTGCGTCGAGAACCATCAACAACGGCACCGTCAACAACACCAACGGCGTCGTCCTCGCAGGCGGCGACCTGACCTTCACCGGCACGCTCACCTTCACGGTGGGCAACCTGACGACGAACGCCAACACCGTCATTATCGGCGGCGCGGGCACGGTCGCACGCACGAGCGGCCACGTCATCGGCAACTTGCGGAAGGTCTACACGGCTGCGGCGAGCAAGACCTTTGAGGTCGGCACGGCTAACGGCTTCTCGTCCGTCGTCGTCAACTCCACGGCGGGGACGTTCCCCGGCGACTTTACCGTCTCCGCCATCCAGGGCCAGATGCCGCAAATCTCCGGCTCGAACGCGCTGCAAAGATACTGGACGCTCTCGAACAACATCACCGGCAACGTCGCCAACCTGACCTTCAACTACCTTGCGACCGATGTGGTCGGGACGGCGGCCAGCTACGTCTTCGTCAAGAACAACGGCGGCACGTTAATCAACAACATCCCACCCGCCGCGGCGCCGACCACAACGCAGGCCACCATCAACGGCGTCTCGGCCTTCTCCGACTGGACGCTCGCCGAGCCGAACGCAGTTCAGTCCGGCAACTTCCAGTTCTCTTCGGCCACCTACACCGACAGCGAGACGAACGCCGACCACACCTTCAACGCGGTCGTCAATCGCGTGGGCGGCTCGGACGGCAACGTCACCGTTGACTTCCAGGTGACGGACGGCACGGCGACGGTCGCGGACAACGACTACACCATCGCTTCCCCGACGGGCACGCTGACCTGGAACGACGGCGACGCGACCAGCAGAAACGTCACCATCACCGTCAAGGGCGACACCTCGTTCGAGCCGGACGAGACCGTCAACTTCCAGCTCAATAACCCGCAGGGCGGCCCCATCCTCGGCACGCCCAACTCGGCGGTGCTGACCATCACGAACGACGACGGATCCGTCAGCGCCGGCCAGGTCATCATCAGCGAGTTCCGTGTGCGCGGGCCTAACCCGAACGGCGCGGAGAACGAGTTCATCGAGATTTACAACAGCACGAGTTCGCCGCATACGGTCGGCGCGACGGACGCCTCGGCCGGCTACGGCGTGGCGGCCTCCGACGGCGTGCTGCGCTGCACCATCCCGAACGGGACGGTCATCCCCGCGCACGGACACTACCTCTGCGTCAACTCGGTCGGCTACTCGCTCGGCAACTACCCTTCGGGCAACTTGGTGTTCGATTCGACCGGCACCCACAAGCCGAAACGCCGTCTGAAGATGGACACGTCTAAAGGCGCGCCAATCGACGTGCTGACCGACGACGCACAACCCGAGGGCGACGACATCGGCCCGCCGAGCGTGCCGAACGCGACGGGCGACGCGTCCTATACGACCGACATCCCCGACAACGCAGGCATCGCGCTCTTCAGCAGTACGACGACCTTCACTCTGGCGAACCGGCTCGACGCGGTCGGCTCGACTGCGGAGGCGAACACGCTCTACAAGGAGGGGACGGGCTATCCCGCGTTGACCCCGTTCTCGATTGACTACGTCTTCCAACGCGACCTGTGTGGCAAGGGTGGGTCGATCACGGTGCTTGGCCCCTGCCCGACCGGAGGCTTGCCGAAGGACACAGACAACAACGCCGCGGACTTCATCTTCATGGACACCAACGGCACGAGCGCGGGCGCGGGCCAGCGGCTCGGAGCGCCGGGGCCTGAGAATCTCTCGTCGCCCATCCAACGCAACAGCAACTTCCCCGGCCCAAATCTCGACACGACGCTCAGCTCCGCGACGCCGCCGAATCGCATCAGGGACTTCACGAGCGACCCTGCGAACAACTCGACCTTCGGTACGCTCGACATCCGGAAGCGAATCATAAACAACACGGGCGCGCCTGTCACACGGCTCCGGTTCCGCATCGTGGACTTGACGACCTTCCCTGCGCCTTCGGGCTTCGCAGACCTCCGCCCGAGGACTTCGACGCTGGTAGTCGTCTCCGGCATCAACGATGCGGGGACGTGTCTGGCCTCGAACGGCGTGGCGACGACTCCGTGCACGGTCAACGTCCAGGGGACGACGCTTGAGCAGCCGCCCAATCAGCTTAACGGCGGAGGCTTCAACTCGACGTTGTCGGCCGGGACGGTGACGCTCGGGACGCCGTTGGCAAACGGGGCTTCGATCAACGTGCGCTTCCTGCTGGGCATCCAGCAGACCGGCACGTTCAAGTTCTTCATCAACGTCGAGGCGCTGCCGTAGCGACCGACATTAACCAACGCAGACAGAGAGACACGGCTTGTTGACTTATGGTCTTCAAGCCGTGTCTCTCTGTCTTTATGTATAACTCCGCCTGATTTACACCTTTGCATTTGCGGCGGGCGGCGGGTAGGATGCTGGCACAAACTCTGAACTACAACGAGCGAGGTCAAGCGCGATGAAATTTCCGGGCGGCATGAACCTGCAACAGATGATGAAGCAGGCGCAGCAGATGCAGGAGAAGATGCAGAAGGAGATGGAGGAGATGGTGGTGGACGCCACGGCCGGCGGCGGCGTCGTCACCGTCCAGATGCGCGGCACCAAGGAGGTCGAGTCCATCAAGATCGACCCCGAAGCGGTCAAGGAGGGCGATGTCGAGATGCTGCAAGACCTCATCGTCGCCGCCGTCAACGAGGCCGGCCGCAAGATCGACGAGGCCATGAAGTCCAAGCTCGGCGGCATGCTCCCGCCGGGGCTCATGTAAAAGTGATGAGGACTGAGGACTAAGGACTAAGTGTAAGACTCGCTTCTTCACTCAGTCCTCAATACTTCTATGCTCGAATACTCCGAGCCCGTCACAAAGCTGATCGACGAGTTTAAGCGCCTGCCCGGCATCGGGCACAAGTCGGCGCAGCGGCTCGCCTTCCACGTCCTGCGGATGACGCAGGCCGACGTGGAGCGCTTCGTCGCGGCGCTCGAAGAGGTCAAGCGCAAGATCGTCTCCTGCACGGTCTGCAACAACCTGACGGACGTTGATCCCTGCCGCTTCTGCTCCACGGCCTCGCGCGACCGCTCCATGATCTGCGTCATCGAAGAGCCCTACAACCTCGTCGCCGTCGAGAAGACGCGCAGCTACAACGGCCTCTATCACGTGCTGCATGGGAGCCTTTCCCCCATCCGCGGCTTAGGCCCCGAAGACCTGCGGCTCCAGAACCTTCTGCCGCGCCTGCGCCCCGAGAACAACGACGGTGTCGAAGTGCGCGAGGTCATCCTCGCCACCAACCCCAACACCGAGGGCGAGGCCACAGCCAGCTACATCAGCCGCCTGCTCAAGCCCCTCGGCGTCCGCGTGACGCGCATCGCCATGGGCATGCCCGTCGGCTCCGACCTCGAATACGTGGACGAGGTCACGATGGACAAAGCGCTCACCAACCGGCACGAGATGTAAGAAAGGTGTTGGGTGTTGGGTTTTAGGTGCTGGGTTAAGACAGCTTGCTCTTAACCCAGCACCTAAAACCCAACACCCTTTTTTTTAGAAGCGGACGTGCTCTTCGGGCGCGCCCTGTTTGCACTCGGTGCAGGCGTCGCTGTTGTCGTACCACTTGGCGTCGAAGTCTACGAGCGAGAGGACGGGGACGGGGTCGTCGCCGGGGACTTCGAGGCGTTCGGGCGAGTTGCGGAAGCGGACGATGACGGCCGCGCCGATGACGCGCCCGCCGAGTTGCTGGACGAGCTCGACCGTCTCGTTGAGCGCCGTGCCCGAGCGCGAGATGTCGTCCACGATGACGCAGGGATGCACCTCTCCGGCGTTGACGTACTGGCGGAACATGCGCTTGCCCTCCTCGCGCTCGGCCCAGTAAATCTGCTCGGCGGTCAGGGCCTCGCGCACGGCGAAGGCGACGGGGATACCGCCCGGGCTCGGGGAGATGATGGAGACCTTCGGGAGCGCGCTCGACACGTCCTTCTCCAGCCTCAGCTTGCGCGAGAGCGCGACGGCCAGCACGCGCGCCGTGTCGTAGTAGCGGAAGGCAAGCGGCATCTGGAAGTAGTGCGGCGTGTGCTGCCCCGAAGGGTAGACGAAATGCCCCTCGCGGTACGCCCCCGTCCTCTTCAACATCTCCAGCACCTCGTTCGGCTCCGGTATCAGTCGCGGCATCGTCATCGTCATCGTTCTCCTGAAAAGAAGTCAGTAAGCAATAGGCAGATGGCAGTAGGCAGTCAGGCGCGGGGTCTCATCATAGTAAGTTGAAACTCTGGTTGCGCGACAGTCAGAAGGTCACGCACGAACGCCACCGGCTGACTGCCTACTGCCATCTGCCTACTGCCTACTTTTGCCCAAGCATACCACTACTCGCGCGCGTTTACAGCCAGCGCGCGGTCGATGAGACGGCGCTGGTCGGGGCTGAGGCCATCGGGCAGTGCGTCGCGCGTGAACCACTCGGCGCGGTCGATCTCGAAGCCCTTCTCCAGACCTTCGAGCGCGGCGGCGCGCATCCGGCAGCGGAAGATAATCTCTACCTGATGCGCGTGTGCGAGCGAGCGGACGAAGGCCAACTCGACGCTGTCGAGTTCGAGCCCGGTCTCTTCGCGCAACTCGCGCCGGATGGCCTCCTCGGGCTGCTCGCCAGTGGTGAGGAAGCCGCCGGGGACTCCCCACCCGCTCCCCTTCCGCAGCACGTGCCGGAGGAGGAGGATACGCCCGCTCTCATCCGACACGACGGCCCCGGCCGTCACCGTGAACCGCGGCTGCGTCAGCCACACCCCCGCCCGCCTCACGAACCGCGGCGACCCGCGCCACACACGCCCCAGCAGACTCTTCAGCATACACTCAAGGATAAATGATGAATGATGAATGCGGAATGATGAATTAAGAACTGTTTTACGTTCATCATTCCGCATTCATCATTCATCATTCTCTTCCGTTGCTTTCCCCACGCGGCGCGCGTAAGATTCGGTTCATGCCGGGGCGCGGATGCGCCGAAGTCACACGCCTTTCGAACACTGACACAGAGAAGGAAGCCGACCCCTTAAACCTTATGTCGAGCGAAGCCAAACAGACGACGAGCCCCGAGGCGGTCGCCAAGCAGGCGCCGACCGAGCAGCAGGAGACGAAGCCCGGCGTGCCCAAGCGCTTCGTGCCGGGTCAGACCGTGTGCAACGAGAAGAACGAGAAGGGCAAGCTCTGCAACGGTCACCTCAAGGAGGTCAACACGCAGCACCCTTCGCGCGTCTTCCTGCGCGGCGACGACTCGCTCCACCGCTGTCAGGCGTGCGGCGCGCTCTACATGGGGCCGCCGATGGGGCACGTGCGCGACCCCTCGAAGCAGACGCGCTATGTCGAGCGCGACCTCGCCGCGATACTGCGCGCGGCCGGCGGCACGCTGCCCGCCTACGAATACCCGACGCCTGCCTGGCGCGGCGAACCGAAGCCGAAACGAATCGTCGCGGCGAAACCGGCTGCGACTCCGGCGACGCCCGCGAAGTCTGCCGCGAAGCCGGCCGCCGACTCTTCCGCTGCGGCCGACGCGCACAGGCCGGCCGCGGAGGCACAGGCCGCCACGGGTCAGGCTTCGGCTGCGCCTTTGAGCCCGACGGCTGCGACCGCCTCGCCCGCCGCAGGGGCCGAGACCGTCTCAGACCTCGCGCCGGAAGCCTCGACCGAGCTGACGCCCGGCGCGCCCAAAGACGAGCGGCCGAAAGCCGCCGCCGCCGCACCGGCCGCTGCGCCTGCTGCCGCGCCCGCCGATACTAAGCCGAAGAAGAAGGGCGCCGGCGGCTTCAAGTCCGGGCCGGAGTTCGGCCCGCAGCCCGGCGAGACGCAGGAGCAGAAGATTGCGCGCCTCAAGCGCCTCGTCGAGGAGGCCAAGCGCGCCGCGGGCAAACTCTAGAGGATTTTCACCACAGAGACACAGAGACACAGCTTGTTGAGTCATACACTCCAAGCTGTGTCTCTGTGTCTGCGGTGGTTAATTCGTCCTGAGCAAACCGCCGTTTTGTCCGTATGTCCTCATCGTGCTTAAATGCTCATAAGGACTAAGGGGTTATCAAATGCCACACGAGAACACGCTCGACTTGAGGCGGACGGCGCTGGCCGTCATCGACGTGCAGGAGGCGTTCCGCCAGCACATCCCGGACTTCGCGGAGGTGGCCGCGCGCTGCGCGCTGGTCGCGCACGCCGCGCATCTGCTGGGCGTGCCCGTCGTCGTCACGGAGCAGTACCCGAAGGGCTTGGGCCGCACGGCCGCGGAGGTCGCCGCCGTCCTCCCCGAAGGCTTCGAGCCCGTCGAGAAGACCGCCTTCAGCTCGTGCGGCGCGCAGGAGTTCGTCGCGCGGCTCGAAGCGGCGGGCGCGCGCCAGGTCATGCTCTGCGGCATCGAGGCGCACGTCTGCGTCAACCAGACGGCGCACGACCTGCTCGCGCGCGGCTACCAGGTGCACCTCCTCTTCGACTGCATCTCGTCGCGCACGGCCGAGAACCGTCAGGCGGGGCTCGACAAGATGCAACGCTCCGGCGCGCTCCCCTCCTCGGTTGAGCTGGCGCTCTTCGAGCTGATGCGCGACGCGCGCCACGAGCAGTTCAAGGCGATTCAAAAACTGATAAAGTAGACGGTAGCCGGTAGTCAGTAGCCAGTAGAGGCTCCGCCCTGCTAACGTTGTCGATGACAACCGCACGGTTCGGACGACGACTGTTTTCTACTGACTACTGTCTACCGGCTACTTCTTCTATGGACTTACTCTCAACACTCAACGAGCGGCAGCGCGAGGCCGTCGAGGCGGCCGAAGGGCCGCTGCTGATTCTCGCGGGCGCGGGCTCCGGCAAGACGCGCGTCATCACGGTGAGGATCGCCTACCTCATCTCGGAAAAGCACGTCCCGCCGCACAGCATCCTCGCCGTCACCTTCACGAACAAGGCCGCGCAGGAGATGCGCGAGCGCGTCACACGCCTGCTCGGAGGGCAGAGGCTTGAGAGTGCGCCGCTCGTCTCGACCTTCCACTCCTTGTGCGTGCGGATGCTCCGGCGCGACATCGAGAAGCTGGAGGAGGGCTACACGCGCTCCTTCACCATCTACGACCAGGACGACTCGCAGCGCGTCGTCAAAGCGTGCATCAAAGACCTCGGCTATGACGACCAGCGGCTCGCCCCGCGCCAGACGCAGTCGGCCATCAGCCACGCCAAGAACTCCGGCCTCGACGCCGAGATGTACGCCGCCCGCGCCGAGTCGCACGACGAGAAACGCATCGCCATCGCCCGCGTCTTCAAGCTGTATGAGGAAAGGCTCGTCAACAACAACGCCGTAGACTTCGACGACCTGATGATTCTGGCCGTTCGCCTCCTACGCAAGCGCGAGGACGTGCGCGCCTACTATAACGACCGCTTCCGCTACATCCTCGTCGACGAATACCAGGACACCAACGCCCTCCAGTTCGCCCTCATCAACTACCTTACCCAAAAGCAGCACAACATCTGCGTCGTCGGTGACGAGAGCCAGAGTATCTACCGCTGGCGCGGGGCAGACATCTCGAACATTTTGAACTTCGAGCAGCATTACCCGGAGGCGCGGACGATTAAGTTGGAGCAGAACTATCGCTCGACGCAGACCATCCTCGACGCGGCCGACGCCGTCATCAAGCACAACACCGAGCGCAAGGAGAAGACGCTCTGGACGGCCAACCCGGCGGGCGCGCCGATTCGTTATTACCAGGCGATGGATGCCGAGTCGGAGGCGCGCTTCGTTGCGGCCAAGATCGAGGAGCATCGACGGCTCGACCGCGAGTCGCGCGCCGCCATCCTCTACCGCACGAACGCGCAGTCGCGCGTCTTTGAAGAGGCTTTGAGGCGCGCGGGGCTCGGCTACAACATCGTCGGCGGCTTCTCCTTCTACGAGCGCGCGGAGGTGCGCGACATCGTCTCCTACCTCAAGCTCGCACTGAACCCGCACGACTCGGTCGCGCTGCTGCGCGTCATCAACACGCCGACGCGGGGGCTCGGCAAGCAGACGCTCGACGAGTTGGATCGGCGTGCGAAGGACTACGGCGTCTCTCTGTGGGAGGCCATCGGCATCATCGGCGAGCAGCCCGAGGGCTTCAGCCCGCGCGCCGTCGCGGCGCTCAGGAAGTTTCAGGCGATCATCGAAGGGCTCGTCGCGCGCGCGCAGAAGGAGCCGGCCTCCGAAGTCGTCAAAGCGGCCATCCTCGACACGGGCTACGCCGACTCGCTCAAGGCCGAGAACAGCGAGGAGGCCGAGAGCCGGCTTGAGAACTTGCAGGAGTTGGTCAACGCGGCCGTCGATTACGACAAGGAAGAGGACGGCGGTCTGCGCGACTTCATCGACGCGGCCGCGCTCGTCTCCGACACGGATCAATATAAGGGCGACGCGCCCGTCACGCTGATGACGATGCACTCGGCCAAAGGGCTTGAGTTCCCCGTCGTCTTCATCGTCGGCATGGAGGACGGGCTCTTCCCGCACTCGCGCGCGATGGCCGAACAGGCGGAGATGGAGGAGGAGCGGCGCCTCTGCTACGTCGCCATCACGCGCGCCGAGCGCTTCCTCTACGTCTCGCACGCGATGCGGCGCAGGGTCTACGGCGAGGAGCTGGCGTCGGAGCCCTCGCAGTTCCTGAACGAGCTGCCGCTCGAAGCCATCGAAGACCTCTCGCGCGGCGCCTCCTGGCTCTCGTTCGCGCGCAGCTCTTCGGCCCTTGAGTCGCGCCACGCGGCGCGCGTCCTGCGTGGCGAGACTTCGACGCCGCCCGAGCGCCGCTACACGGGCAAGACCTACGACAGCGCCGACTCCATCGCCGAGTTCTTCCGACAGCGCGGCGACCAGATACGCCGCAACGCCTCCGCGGACACACGCCGGCAGGCGCCGCCCGCTCAACCGCCGCCGCCGCGACCCACAGGCGGCGGACGTTCGTCTGCGTCATCTTCATCATCAACGTCTGCGGCCGCAGGCTTCACCCCCGGCACGCACGTCAGACACCCGAAGTACGGCCGCGGCCTCGTGCTGCGCCGCGAGGGCGTCGGCGACGCCGCCAAGCTCCTCGTCAGCTTCCCCGGCTTCGGCCAGAAAAAGCTCGTCGAAAAGTACGCCGGTCTTGAGAAAGCTTAAGTGAAAGGGTGAAGGATGAATGTGACGCCGAACGACCGTCCCTTCATCCTTCACCCCGCGGCCTTCACCCTTCATCCTTTAACCCGGAGTCAAAGATGCCCAGGCCCCTTGCCCTTCTCTCCTTATTCCTGCTCGCACTATTAACAACTCAAGTTCCCTCGACGCACGCGCAGAAGCGCGGGCAGGCGAAGGCCGCACCGCCGAAGCCGACAGCGTTGAAGCCGACGCTGCGGCTCGTGGTGCAGCAGGGACAGAGCCGCGTGGCAAACGGCTTCATCATCTTCTCGCCGGACGGACGTTTGGTGGCGACGGGCGACTCGGGCGGCGACGTGGTCGTGTGGGATGTCGAGAGCGGGCGCGAGGTCAGGCGTTTGACGGAGAACACGGGCGACCCCGGCGCGCAGGATGTGGACGGCTGGCTGTGGGGCGCCTTCTCGCCCGACGCTCGCCTGCTCGCGACGAGCGTCGGGCCGAACCTGCGGCTCTGGGACTTGTGGACGGGCAAGCGTCTGTGGCTCGGTGCGAACGGCGACAACGCCTTCTTCGCGCCCGACGAAGGCGGCCGGCCGCCCGTCGCGTTCGCCGCCGCCGGTCGTCAAATCGTCGTCACGGGGACGCAGTACAGACTGACCTGGGACGCGCGGACGGGGCGCCTGCTCTCGCGCGTCTCGCTCGGGAAGCCGAGCAAGGAGATGGAGTCCTTCGAGCTGCGGCCGCCGCGCTCCGCCGTCTCGCCCGGCGGCCGCTTCGTCGCGAATGCAAAGGACGGGCTCGTCAACGTCACCGAGAAGGCCACGGGCAGGGAGGTCGGTGGCGCGCGTTTCCTCGTGCTGCGCGAGGGCCGCACCTCTTCCTATCCCGGACAGGTCTGGCACGACGAGTTGTTGGCGCTCGCCGTCTCGCCCGACGGCCGCGTGCTCGCCACCGCCGACGAGGGCGACGACGACGACATGGATCACCTCATACGTCTCTGGGACGTGAAGACGGGTCGGCTGCTGCGCCCACTGGCCGGCACGAAGGGCGTGGGGTCGAACGCCACCTTCCGCTTCGCGGCGGCGGGCGGCCTGCTGGGCATCACGCAGAACGGCGGCGCGTACGAAGCGCGCGACATGTTGTCCGGCAAGACGGCCGCGTGGCGCGCGGCGGGAGACACGACCGCGAGACAGGATGTCTCGCCCGACGGTCGCTTTGTCGCGACGGGCGCGGGGCTCGTCGGCGAGGTCTGGGACGCGCAGACCGGCGTGCGGCTCGCGCGCGTCGAGTCGCGGCTCGAATCCGGCGAGAAGGCCGACGCCGTCGGTTGGGACGTGGTGCGCTTCACGCCGCTCGACACCGTCACCTTCTACCGCGACTCGGCCTATGCTGAGCCGCAGACGGTCACGCTCAGCACGCGCGATTGGAAGGAGACAAAGCTCCCCTTCGCGCTGCCGCTCGGGGACGCAGACCGGCGGTTCGTGATGTCGCGCGACGGACGCGCCGCCGCGTGGGAGACGGTCGAGGAGGAGGGCGGCGCGACCGTCCAGAAGGTGAACGTCTGGCGCGCGAGCCAGTCCAATCGCGTCCGCTCGTTCAAGGTGGACACGGACGAGGCGTACACGGACGCCTCGCAACTGCTGCTCTCGCCCGACGGCGCGCGCGTCCTCGTCGCCACGTCGAACAACGGCGGGGGCCTCAAGCAGATGTTGGTCAAGGTCTACGACGTGAACGCGGGCTCGCCGCTCGATACGCTCAAGCGGCCGGGCTTCCGCGTCGGCTCGTTCGCGTGGTCGCCGGACGGCGCGCTGATCGCCACGGGCGCGGGGGGCGGAGCCGGCGAGCGCGCGACCATCTGGGACGTGCCGACCGGCGAGGCCATCCGCAAGCTCGACGGCCCGCAGGACTACGTCGAAGAGTTTTCGGCCGACGGCCGCTTCCTGCTCGCCTACGGCGAGGACGGCTTCGAGCGCGTCTACGAAGTGACGACGGGCAAAGAGCTGTGCCGCTTCATCACGCGCGCCGACGGGAGCTGGGTCGTCGTAGACCCGGAGGGTCGCTTCGATGCGTCCGACCTCGACGAGATACAGGGCGTCCACTGGCTCGCGCCCGAAGACCCTCTGAAGCCTCTGCCGCTCGAAATCTTCATGCGCGACTACTACGAGCCGCGCCTGCTCGCGCGGATACTTGCGGGCGAGAAACTCGCGCCCGTCCGTGCGCTCGCGGAGGTTGACCGCGCGCAGCCGTTCGTCAACATCACTTCCGTCGAACAGCAGAAGTCGCGGCCGGAGTTCGCGCGCGTGACGGTCGAAGTGTCGAAGCCCGCGGGTGCGGTCGAAGGTGCGGGCGTCTACGACCTGCGACTCTTCCGCGGCGGGCAGCTCGTCGCGTATGCGCCTTCGGACGGCGGCGAGCTGAAGACCGACCCCGCGACGGGCAAGGCCACGTTCACCTTCGACGACGTGCGCCTGCCGCGCCCGCGCGCCGGTTCCGAAGGTGAAGCGCGGCGCGTCGAGTTCACGGCCTACGCCTTCAACGAAGATAAAGTTAAGAGCCCGACCGCGCGCGTGAGCTTCGAGCCCACGGAGTCTCTGCCCGCGGCGAAGGGGCGCGCGTACGTCATCTCGGTCGGCGTCAACGCTTACGAGAACGAGGCTTGGGACTTGCGCTTCGCCGCCAACGACGCGCGCCGCTTGCAGGAGGTCGTCGCCGCGCGTGTGCGCGATGGCGGAGAGTACGAGGAGGTCGTAAGCGTCCCGCTCATCTCCGACTACGCCTCCGACGGCGGGCGCAAAGCGAGCCCGCGCGTCCTGAAAGAGACGGCGGCGACGAAGAAGAATTTCAAGGTCGTGCTCGACCTGCTCGCGGGCCGGAAGGTCTCTGAAGAGGACTTGAAGGGTGTCCCCAACGCCTCACAACTCAGGCGCGCGACGCCCGAAGACCTCGTCATCGTCTCCTTCTCAAGCCACGGCTATGCGGACGAGCGCGGACGCTTCTTCCTCTTCGCGTCGGACACCGGCGCCGCGGGCGAGCTGCGCGAAGCCCTCGGACGCGCCATCTCGTCGGACGAGCTGGGCGCGTGGCTGCGGGACGTTGACGCGGGCGAGCTGATTCTGGTCGTGGACGCCTGCCACTCGGCGGCGAGCGTGCAGGGCGAGGGCTTCAAGCCGGGGCCGATGGGGAGTCGCGGGTTGGGACAACTCTCGTACGACAAGGGCATGCGGATACTGACTTCGACGCAGGCCGACGACGTGGCGCTGGAGAGCGGCCTCATCGAGCAGGGGCTTCTGACCTACGCGCTCACGCACGACGCGCTCGAAGCGGGGCGCGCCGACTTCAGGCCGCAGGACGCGCGCATCACCGTCGCCGAGTGGCTCGCTTACGGCGTCGAGCGCGTGCCGGCGCTCCACGCAGAGGTCGAGCGGAAGCTCGCCGAGATGAAGGCTGCGGCCGGCGCCGCCCGGCTCGACGGCGACGAGGGGGCGCGCGTCGTCGTCTTCCCCGAAGGCGGACGCAGCCTCAAGGTCAAAGTCTCCGGCCAGCCCGCGCGCACGCAGCAGCCCGCGCTCTTCGACTTCGCCCGCCGCCGCCGCGACGCCGTGCTCTCTAAAACGCGTTGAGGCATTGGTGGTAAGATGCGCCCGAGCGGGGCGAAGGCTTGATGACGAACGAGGAGATGGCGCGCAGGTTCGAGCGGCTGGCGCTGCTGATGGAGATTCGCGGCGACGACAAGTTCCGCGTGCGCTCGTACCGGAACGCGGCCGAGACGCTGGAGACGTGGCCGAGTTCCGTCGCCGAGATCGCGCGCGAGGAAGGGCAGAAGGGCTTGCAGACGCTGCCCGGGGTGGGGAAGGCCATCAGCGGCAAGATCGTCGAGCTGCTCGGGCGCGGCACCTTCGACGCGTGGGAGCGCCTGAAGGAGGAGACGCCCGAGACGGTGCTCGACCTGCTCGAAGTCGAAGGCGTCGGGGTGAAGACCGCCGCGACGCTCTACCAGCAGTTCAAAATCTCTTCGCTCGAAGACCTCGCGAAGTTCGTCGAGGGCGGCGGGCTCGACCTCGTGGACGGCGTCGGCGAGAAGACGGCCGAGCGCATCGCGCGCAGCGTCCGCGGCCTGACGTAAGGCGTGAACCGTAAACCGTAAACCGTGACAGGAAGAAGACGGTTCCTCTTCCTATCACGGTTTACGGTTTACGGTTCACGCCTTATTTCAGCTCGGAGTCGCGCTTGACGATGAGGAGGGTGATGTCGTCGCCGGCGGGCGTGCCCTGCGCGAAGGAGGAGAGCGCGGCCTCGATCTTATCGCGGATGCCGGCGGCCGAGCGGCTCAGGTTGCGCGCGACCACCTCTTGCAGGCGGACGGTGCCGAACTCCTCGCCCGCAGGGTTCTGCGACTCGGTGACGCCGTCCGAGTAGGCGACGAGCACGTCGCCCGGTCGGAGCAGCGTGCGCCCCTCGCGGTAGTCGAAGTCGGGGACTATCCCGAGCGGCAGACCGCCCGCGGCGAGATGTTCGAGCGTGCCGCCCTCGTGCGCGATGATGGGCGGGTTGTGGCCGGCGTTGATGAAGGAGAGCGAGCCCGTCAGAGGGTCGAGTTCCGCGTAGAAGAGCGTGACGAAGCGGTTGCCCGGCGTGTTGTCGGCGAGGTAACGGTTGACCGCGCCGATGGTCTCCGTGATGGGACGGCACGACGCGACCTGCGCGTGCACGGCCGCGTGCAGCGACGACATCAGCAGCGCGGCCGAAGTCCCCTTCCCCGACACATCGCCGAGCGCGACGACGAGCCGGTTGTCGGCGCACTTGATGAAGTCGTAGTAGTCGCCGCCGATCTGGTACGAGGGGAAGCTGATGCCCTGTAGCTCGTAGCCCGGCACGGCGGGCGGCGCCGAGGGCTGGAAGCGCTGCTGTATCTCGCGCGCCAGTTGCAGCTCACGCTCGAAGCGCTCCTGCTCCAGATGTTCTTCGAGCAGACGCGTGTTCTCGACGCGGATGGCGGCGACCGAGCCGAGCGTCGTCAGCACCTTCAAGTGGTCTTCGGTAAAGCGCGAGGTGGCGAGCGGCGAGTCGGCGTAGATCATCCCGAAGATGCGTTCGCCGACGCCGAGCGGCACGGCCAGAACGGAGCGGATGCCCTGGAAGGTGACGGTCGATGACTTGAAGCGCGGGTCGTGCTGCGCGTCCGACGTTAAGACCGAGCGCCCCTGATTGACGACCTCCTCGACGATGGTGCGGCTGACTCTGACTTCGCCGACCTCGGGCCGCCGGTCGCGCATTTCGGCGGCGCGAATCTTCAGCTCGCCGTCCGCGGGCGGCTCGCGCAGCATGATGAGGCAGCGCTCGGCCGGGACGGCGTCGAAGACGAGGAGCGCCACCTGACTGAGCGTCTCGTCGAGCGTGGCCGAGGCGAGGAGCGTCACGCCGACCTTCGAGATGAGCGCGAGCAGGTCGCCGTGGTCGGCCGCGACCGCCACCGACTTCGCCGTCGAGCCCGAGCGTTGCGGCATGATGGTCGCCACGTCGAAGCGACCCGACGACTGCGTGCGCGCGGCCTCGATGGATTCGAGCAGGCCGTTCGTGGTGTGCTGCGCCGAGTCGAAGGCGATAGTCGCCTCGGGGAGCGGCGAGTCCTCTTCGATGGTCGTCGCGGGCAGTTGCGGCGCGGTGGACTGATCCTTGAAGACGATCTCGGTCTCGCCGATCTGGATGCGACTGCCGTGCGTGAGCGCGACCGGCTGGTCGAGGCGCGAGCCGTTGTAGTAGGTGCCGTTGGCCGAGCCGAGGTCTTGCAGCACGTAGAGGTCGCCCTCGCGCCGCACCTCCGCGTGGACGCGCGAGGCGAACGGGTCGGGCACGCACACGTCGTTGCGCGCCGAACGCCCGATGGTGATGCGCAGGCGACCCAGCGGCAGGCGCTCCGGCGCACGGTCTGGATAATTAACTAGTAACTCAGACATAACTAATACACTCGCTCAACAATCTCACCACGCGGAGTAAGTCCGATGAGTGCAAACAAGAGAGTAGAAGGAAGATGATTTCCTGCCTAACAGTAAGCTGTCACTAACTAAGACGGTAAATGTACGCCTCTTCAATCAAAACACCATTGATAACATTCTGTTTGAGCCTTATATTTGATATTCCCTCTCCGGTTACTACGGCGAGGCGCAGCAATGCGATCAGAGGGTCATTCGAGTCGATAACTGATACATCTTTAAGCTGAACTTTAGGCTGATCCTCAGGCATTTTTGAGATTACAAGTTGTATCTGCCTGTAAGCTTTTTTTGGACCGTTGATTCTCACCTCCGGACTACCGATGATAAGTCTCCAAGCGTTAGCATCAGAAATGTAAAGCCATAAAGATGCAGAAATGATAAACGTCGCTTTATCTAGGCGACGTGTTAATTCCGCCCCCGCAGAAATCATCTCGCTCGATAAAGCTTCCTTTACCACCACTTCTGTAACCATGGCAAAATCCCACTCCTTCTGCTAACCACTGCTGAGCGAAAATCTTTAGACTTTGCCCTACTTATGCCCGTAATATAACGTGACTGCTCCGACCAATCTTTCACAATTGTCCAATTTAACTCGAAGGTAGGGTTCCTCCTGCTTTCCTTACGATACTCCGGCTCAAGTCCGGATATGTTAAGGAGCTTGTTCAAATCATGTGTGTAAACGTCGTGAACAAATTTTCTATCCGGAAAGTCATAACGTTTGGTTTGTTTAGCGATACATGCCTTAAAAGCACATTCAACCGCGTACCCTAATAGGTAATAGGCTCCCTCATATCGCCGGTTGTCAAATAATACTTTTGCTTCGCGCAACCTTATCCTAGTGAGGTTCTGCAAATCTGCACGGTTCATAGAAAAAATATTATGACTTACCGATGATGCAGAGGTCTAATAAAAATGCCTCCAGTCATCTGTCACCGCTTTACTGCCTTCGCAGCCGGTCAAACTCTTTCTCCAACTGCTGCGCGTAGCCGCGCGCCTGTGCGGCGTGCTGGCCGCGCTGCGCGAGTTGGAAGTGTTGGAGCGCGGCGACGACCTCGGCGCGCTTGAGCGAGCCCGCGTTGCGCCCTTCGACGTAGGCAAGGCCGAGGTAGTAGTGCGCGTCCGGGTTGCCGCCCGCAGCCGCGGCGCGGAACTCTTCGAGCGCGGCGCCGCGGTTCGCTGACCAGAGCTGAACGCCGCGGCCGTAACGCTCGGCGGGCGAGGCCGGGGCCTGCGGCGCGGGCGTCGGGGTGGATTGCGGCGTCGGCTGCGGCGTCGGCGTCGGCGCGGGAGGCACGTTGACGGACACGGTCTCTGCGGACTGCGGCGTGGGCGTCGGCTCGCCGGGGCGCGGCGTGTGCGCGGGCGTCGGGGCCGTCTGCGCGGGCGCGAGCGCGCCGAGGTTCTGACGCGCGATGTCGGCGAGGTCGGCGGGCGCGAACGTCAGCAGTCGCTCGTAGGCCGCGCGCGCCTCTTCCGTACGACCGGCCAGACGGAGCGCGTCGGCCAGCCCGAGCAGGTCGTTCGGTTCGGGGTTCGCGCCGGGTGCGTTGAGGTTGAGGACGCGCCGGTAGCTCTCCACCGCGTCGTCGTAGAGCCCCTCGGCGAACTGCGCGGAGGCCAGCACGCGCCAAGCGTTGAAGTCGTAGGGCGCGTTACGCGCGGCGGCGCGGAACTCTTCGATGGCCTCACGGCGCGCGCCGGACGAGAGCAGAAGCTCGCCGAGCCTTCGGTGCGCGCGCGTGTTGCCGGGGTCGAGTTCGTTAGCCTCGCGCAGACGCGCGAGCGCGCCCTCCATGTCGCCGGCCGCAAGCCGCGCCTCGGCCTCCTGAAGCTTCAGCTCGAACTGCTCTTTGGCGTCGCCCGTGACGGGCGCGGTCGCCCCCTCGCTCGGCAAGTTCGTCAGGGCAGGGCGATACAGCAGCTTGTAACCGAGCCACGCGCCGCCCCCCAGGAGGGCCGCGACCAGAACGCAGATGGCGACGACCCACGGCCACGCGCGCCCGGCCGGCGCGGGACTGACGCGCGGGCGCGGAGGCGCGGGCGGCGTTGCTGCGACGGCGGGCGCGTCCCCTTGAACGTCTTCGGCAGCGGCCTCCGGTTCGCGCGGTTCGTGCGTCTCGGGCTCGGGCTTGCGTGTGTAGGGCCAGGAGCCGATGCCGGCCGGCATCGTGGCCTCCGGGTCTACGACCTGCGTGGAGTCGAAGTCGATGGTCGCTTCAAAGTCGTCGGGCTTGTGCGTCTGCGCGGTGCGCGGGACGTGGATGGTCAGCTCTTCGTCTTCGTAGCCGGGGAGGTCGGGCGCGTAACGGCCGGGTCGCGTGGGACGATGGTGGCCTCGGGGTCGATTGGTTGAGAGTGCTGCGGACGGCCGTCCTCCTGACCGCGGAGCAGGCGCTCCATCTCGGCGAGGCTGACGCGCGAGGTCTGCGGCGCGACATGCTCTTCACCGGGCACGAGCCCGTCGGTCGTGCGCGGCTCTTCGGGGACGAGCGGGACGGTGGCGGCGTTGGGCGAAACGTCCCCCGTCTCTGAACCCTGAAGGCTCAGGGGCGCGCCGCAACGCCGGCAGAAGCGCGCGCCGGGGAAGATGTCCGCACTACAGCTCGGGCAGGAGGTCTGCATCCTTCGTCAAAGACTCTTTACGGAGAGACGCGCCGGATGTTCAGCGCAGATTCGCGGCGCGTGACGCGCGGCTGCGCACGACGACCGTGCCGGCCAGCCAGTCGTGCAGCGCCCGCCCCTGCGGGTCGAAGGCCGCGAAGAGGAAGCCGAGGCCGAGCGTCAGGAGCGTCAGAGGGTAACCGACGAGGTGGCGCAGCAACGCTCGGCCCACGCTCAGCGGCTCGCCGTCCTTGCGCTCGATGCGCAGGCCCGCGATCCATTTCCCCAGCGTGCGCCCGCTCAGGTTGGCGAGCAGCACGAAGTTGACGAAGGCGACGCCCGCGGTCGTCAGGTAGCCCACGAACAGGATGAAGTTGCCGCCGCGCCGCACGTCGCCGCCGAGGACGCGCGCCAGCAACGTCGTCAGCGCGAGCACGCCGATGACGATGATGTAGTCGATGAGCAGCGCACCGCACCGCAGCGAGAAGGGCGCGCGCAGCCGCTCGAAGTTCAAAGCCCCGCGCTGCACCCGCGCCCCCTCACGTACCCGAGCCGCGGCGGCGGCCCTTCCCTCTCGTTCCAGTTGTACAGACATATCAAGTCAGGGAATCAGGAGTCAGAAGTCAGGAGTCAGAATGTAAGGCGGAAGCCTTCTTCATTCTGACTTCTGACTTCTGACTCCTGACTTCATCCGAGCAAAAAGTGGAGCGTCGTCTCGCCGAGGCGCAGGCGGTCGCCGTTGGCGAGCGGTCGCGGCTGGCGGGGGCCGAGACGGACGGCCTCGTTGACGACCGTCCCGTTGACCGAGCCGAGGTCTTCGACCAGGAACGTGTCGCCCTCGCGCCAGACGCGCGCGTGGCGACGCGAAATCTTCGTCTCCGGGTCGAAGCGCGAGAGGTCGATGTCGGGGAAGATGTTCGACTGCGGGTCGGTGCGCCCGACGAGGTTCGTCTCCTTGTTGAGGAGGAACGTCGCGTCCAGCTCGGTCGTCCCCGTCACGACCAGACGGGCCGTGGCGCGCGCCGTGCGCAGCGCCGCGCTCGCCGCCGCGATGGGCTGGCGCGCGCCGCAGTGCGGGCAGAAGACATCTTCGGAAGAGATGGACTTGCCGCAGAAGCCGCAGAAGACGCGCTCGACGGCCATCGTCCGCGCCGTCTGCTCCTGCGCGCTCGCGCCGCGCACGACGCCGTAGGTGACGGCGCCCGCGCGCAGACGCTCGACGTGCTGGTGGAGCGTGTCGCGCATCTCGCCGGCCGAGCTGAAGCGGCGCTCGGGCTGGTACTCGACGGCGCGCATCAGAATCCACTCCATCTCGTTCGAGATGGCCGGGTTGATCTGCCGCGGCGTCGGGTTTTCGCGAAGTCGAAGATGAGCAGCGGGTTGTCCTGCGGTCCGCGCCCGTCAGCAGGTGGAACATCGTCGCCCCGAGCCCGTAGATGTCTGTCCGCGACTCGGCCTTCCCGCTGAACAGCTCCGGCGGGGCGTAACCCATCGTCCCGACGGCCGTCACGCCCTTCTCCTGCGGCGCGACCCAGCGCGCGATGCCGAAGTCGATAAGCATGACGCGCCCCGAGTTGCCGTCGATCATCAGGTTCGCGGGCTTGAGGTCGCGGTAGATGATGGGCGGGCGCTGGTTGTGCAGGTATTCGAGCACGTCGGCCGCCTGCGCGCCCCACTCGGCCACGGTCAGCTCGTCGAGCTTCCCGCCGGGCGCGTTACGCAGGCGCGCGAGGCAGTCGCCACCCGAGATGTACTTCATGACGAGGTAGAAGCGCGAGGCCGCGTCGTCGTAGAAGTAGTCGTAGTCGGTCGGGATCGAAGGGTGTTCGAGCGAGGCCAAGAGCATCGACTCGCGGCGGAAGTCGGCGACGGCCTTCTCCTGCTGCGACTCGTCGAGGTGCGTCTGAATCATCTCCTTGACGGCGCGCGGGGCGTCGCCGGGTCCTGTCCTTCGCGTAGTAGACGGCGCCCATGCCGCCGCCGCCGATGCGCTTGACGATCTCGTAGCGGCTGTAAAGGATGATGCCCGGCTCCAACTGGCTCGCCGCGCGGCGGCCCGAAGAGGAGGAGGAGCCGCCGCCCGTCCGCCCCGTGAAGGCCATCGGGCGCGAGGGCAGGTCGCCCGTGCTCCGACCTACGGCCGGTGCCGACGAAGCGCCGCCCGTGTTCTGCGGCTTGGGCTCCCACTCGGGCGCGGACTCGTCGGCGGGGGGCTGACCGCCGTTCACGGTGCCCGTCGGCGGCTCGTCCGACGTGTCGGCCGTAATCTCTACGTCATCGGCGGCGGCGAGGGTGAGTTCGGCCGAGCCCGCAGTCGAGAGACCTTTTGACTCCGAGGGATTCGACGACTCGGGGGCTTCGGACGGCTCGACCGGGGCGGAGGCGCGCGCGGCGGCGGCGGCCTGTCCGCCGCGCGAAGGCTCGATGATGGTCGGCTGAAATTGTTCGTCGCCGTAACCGGACGACTCCGGCTCGCGCGTCTCGGCCGGCTCACCCGCGCCGCCCTCCTGCGCGAGCAACGCGGACGAAGATGAAGACGCGGCTCTGCCCTCCGCGCCCGCGGCCGGCTGCAAGGCCAGACCACAGTTGCCGCAGAAGCGGTCTTCAGGGGTCACAGGGGAGCCGCAATCGAAACAGGACGACATTACTTCTCTCTAACCGCCGCCTCACCGAGCACGTGGAACTTCAAGAACGTCTTCCCGACGATGACCTCGTCGCCGTCGCGCAAGGGCTGGCGGTCGCCCGGTAGCAGCCGCCGCCCGCGGTTGACGAACGTGCCATTGGTCGAGCCCAAATCTTCGATGTAGTACTGACCCGCGCGCCGCGTGATCCGCGCGTGGCGGCGCGAGACTTTGGCCTCGGGGTCGTCGGAATCCAGGTCAACGTCCGGGAAGATGCCGCCGTCGGCGTCCCACCGTCCTATGTGCGACTCGTCCTCGCACATGGGGAAACCCTGGCCTACCGAGCGCCCGCGGTGGATGACGAAGCTGGCGTGCGGCGCGGCGCCCTGAGTCGCGGCGCGGATGCGAGTCTTCGTGCAGACGGGCGCGACCGGCGATTGAAGTGCCCGCCGGCGCGAAGGGTTAGGGCTTCGGCACGGCGCGCAGCTCCGATGCGGAGGCGCGGGGCGCGGCGCCCGTGTCGGAGGCGACGGCCTCTGTCCCGGGGCCGGCGTGCTCGCTCGTATGCGCGCGGCCGACGGGGCTGCCGGCGACGGCTGGCTTCAGCGCCGCCCCGCACTCGTCGCAATACGGCGAGCCCTCGATATTCTCCGTCTGGCACCTTGCGCAGGTGATCATGGCCGCGTCCTTCACGAATTTTTGGATGGCGGTGCTCGGAACCTGGCACGCCCCGCGAGATGCCCCCGAATTCCTGCTCGACGCCCGCCCGAGAGGCGGCCCGTGCGCCGGCCGTCCATTGTACCGCGAAACGCGAGACGCGCCAACAGCATCAAATGGTCCGTGAATGGTAAATGGTGAATAGTGAATAGTAGTTCACAACCCGCCTCCCGATGCGCTTTCACCGAACACCTACGGCATCCGGTCTCCATTCACTATTTACCATTCACGTATCACTGATTTCCTGAAACTGTTCCACCTTTTTGCACGTAGAAGAGTTGCCGGCGGCGGAGAATCTATATAGACAGTTTGGTTTAGCGCCGTCCGTGTGCGTTTTTGTGCGGAGCCAGCCCGTGTCCCGACCGAAATCTTAACCCCAGTCTTTTCGAGAAGAGGAATTAAACTCCAATGGCTCTGAGCCGGAAGAAGAAAATCATTATCGCGGTCTCGGCGGTCGCCCTCCTCGGGCTCGTCGTCGTCATCAGCATCTTCGCGCGCGGCAAGGACGAGGCCGAGGTCACGGTCGTCAAGGTTGACGTGCGACCCGAGTTGAAGTCTACGGTCACGGCCTCCGGCGAAGTGCGCCCCATCCGCTTCGTCAACCTGACGAGCGAGGTTCAGGGGCGCATCACCGAGATCAGCGTCAACCCCGGCGACCACGTCACCACGGGCCAACCGCTCGTGCGCGTAGACCCGACGCAGCTCGAATCCTCCGCCGAGGCGCAGGCCGCCAGCGTGCAGGCCGCCATCTCCGACGTGCAGAACGCGCGCACGGCCATCTCGTCCGCCGAGAACGCTCGGTCGCAGCAGCAGCAGTCGCTCCTCGCCGCCGAGGCTTCGCTCTCGCGCAGGCGCGCCAGGCCGTCAACACCGCGCAGACGAGCGTTGACCGCGAGCAGGTCGCCCTCGAAACCGCGCGCTCGCGAGCTGAAGCGCACCACCGAACTCATCGAGGCGGGCGTCGCCTCGCGCTTAGAGTTCGACACGGCGCAGGACAGGCTCAAGACCGCGCAGGTCGCCCTGAAGACCTCGCAGGCGCAGCTCGAATCGGCTAAGATCGCGGTCGAGGAATCGAAGGCGCGCGTCAACCAGCAGCGCGTGGCCGTCGCAGACGCGCAGAACGGCGTCAAGCGCGCGAGAGAGAGCGTCCAGACGAGCGAGGCGCGCGCCAACTCGCAGCAGGCCCTCCTGCGCGGCCAGTCGTCGCAGCGCAGCAAGGCCGTTACGGGTCTTGCCGCTGACGGGCGTCGTCGTGGACATCCCGGCGCGCGTCGGGCAGTTCGCCGTCGCGGGACTTTAGACCACCTCGCTGATGACCATTGCCGACATGACCACGATCAACGTCGAGGTCAACGTGGACGAGACCGAGATCGCGCAGATTTCCGAGGGGCAGCCGACGAAGGTCAAGGTGGACGCCACGGGCGAGCGCGAGATCATGGGCAAGGTCGTCCAGAAGAACCCGCTCGCCGTCTCACGCTCCGACACTACGGGCGCGGGCCTCGGCAACCGCATCAACGTCCAGGAGGCGAAGGAGTTCAAGGTCATCGTCCAGCTCGACCTGAGCGGTATGCCCGACGACGTGCGCAGCTCGCTCCGGCCCGGCATGACCGCGACGGCCACCATCACGACGAACGCCAAGCCGAACGTCATCGCCACCCGCCCCAGGCGATCGTCGAGAAAATCCGCCGACCCCGACGCCGACCCCGCCCGGCGGGCAGGGCGCGGCCCCGGCCCCGGCCGCCCCGACCGAGAAGCCGAAGGACATCAAGGGCGTCTTCGTCCTCGACGGCAAGAAGGTCAAGTTCGTCCCCGTCGAGACCGGCATCACGGGCGAGTCGGACATCGAGATCGTGAGCGGCCTTCAGAAAGACCAGGAGGTCATCACCGGCCCGAGCCGCGTGCTGCGGACGCTGAAGGAGGGGGATACCGTGCAGCGTCAGCAGAACAAGCCCGGCGACAAGGCGGGTGAGAAGAAATGAGCGAGGCACTTTTAGAGATGGAGAGCCCCACCACCACCGAAGAGGCGAACGGCATCGGCGCCGTCAACGCTGAAGCGCTTGAGCGCGGCGACCTGCTGGCGCACGACGGCGTGCCGGCCGCGCTCATCTCGATGCGCAACATCTGGCGGACCCACCAGATGGGCACCGAGCAGCTTCACGCGCTGCGCGGCGTCTCGTTCGACGTGCAGCGCGGCGAGTACCTCGCCATCATCGGCCCTTCGGGCTCCGGCAAATCGACGCTGATGAACCTCATCGGCTGCCTCGACACGCCGTCCCAGGGGCGCTACTGGATCAACAGCAAGCTCGTCTCCGAGATGGAGGACGACGAGCTGGCGCGCATCCGTAATCAGGAGATCGGCTTCGTCTTCCAGACGTTCAACCTCCTGGCGCGCGCCACCGCCCTGCACAACGTCGAGCTGCCGCTCATCTACGCCGGCATCTCCTCTGCCGACCGCCACGAGCGCGCCCAGAACGCGCTCCGCTCGGTCGAGCTGGGCGACCGCATGACGCACCGCCCGAACTATCTGATTCGGATCCTGGCCTTAGAGTATGTCTTTCAACAAGATTCGGCGGAGCCCATGTACGAGCGACTGGCGGAGTACTGTTTGGTGCATCTGCACAGCGGGTCGTCGAGGGTCTTTGATGAGATCTTCAACCAACGGGTCTACGCGATGGAGGTCGCCAGTAAGTTCTACGCGCGTCCATCCATTCATTGGGAGCAAGATCGGCAGACCGTCTGGCACAACGGACAGAAAGTCGAGATTCCTCGAGTGCGGAGCTGGCTGAAGGGATTGATCGCGACCACGCAAGAGATGCTCTGTACAAATCTGCTGGGTCTCAAGGTGGCAGACCTGGGGCGGTATAGCCCAAAGGGACTGATCGACCATCTCACCTGGGAAGCAAATGGGGCATCGCTAACCACTCTCAACGCCCACAAGCTGGGGCAAGGCACGGAGGACATGGTGGAAAGGGCGCGAGGAGACATCGCGCTACCGTGGCACCAGGTCTGGCTGAAGCCGCGATCAGTCCAAAATTCCATCCGGACACGCTATGAACAGAGTATGGCGACCGTGCGGGAGAACTGTGCTCTGTTGATGATGACGTGCGGAGGGGGCTGTCCTCGAGCAACAGAGTTGGGCGCCGCGTTGTGGTGCAACACCCAGGGCTCCATGCGTTCTTTTTACGTGAGTCTCAACCATTTTATGTGGGTGGCCGACTATGGTAAGGCCGAGAGTCGAACACATACCCCCAGGGTGATTGCTCGGTTCTACCCAGAGGCAATCGGGCAGATCATGATCGCGATCCTGACGGAAGTGCGACCCTTTCATAAGCTTCTCTGCGAGCTTTGCGTCAATGTCCAAGAGCACCACTACAGTGACCTGGCCTTTCATACTGAGGGCCGACCCTGGACGGCAGAGACCATCTCCCCCGCGCTGGAGACATCAACCCAGTGCGCTCTGGGGGTGGGATTGAGGGTCCGAGCGTGGCGGCAAGTTCACGTGGCGATGCAAGGTGAGGCCGTGGGGACGGATGAAAAGGACAATGGGAACGGAGATCAAGATGAAACATTCACCTTCCAAACCGGTCACGTCCCTGAGGTGGAGAGGAAGCACTATGCAATTAGTGTGGATCTCCTTCATGGGCTGGAGGATAAGGTGATGCGACAGTTCCTCGAGTCTTCCATGAAATGGCATCATTACCTAGGTATTGGGGAGCGGCAAGAGGTAGAGAGGGTCCCCTCTCAAAAGGAACGTCACCTAGGAGCCCAGACACTTCAGGACCTCTCGACTGATATACATAAGCTCCAGGATCTAATGGGCAAGATCTACGGCCGACTGGACAGCGGGGAAAAGCTGCCACCAAGTCTCCCGAAGGATGAGTCGACCGAGGCGACCGGGGGACGACAAGTGGTCCCAGACCGATGGGCTAAAGTGCGGCACCACCTACAGCGATCATACCCAAATTTCCAGTGGCGCTCCATCTATCAACTGGAAGCCGTGGACCGACTGGTGTATGACCCACGGGAGGTGAATCTCATGGTCCAACTACCGACTGGGGCCGGGAAGACGATCGTGATTGAGGCGGCCGCCTGCCTGGATGAAGGTCAGACCACTGTGGTGGTGGTGCCGTACCGTAATATTCGGAACGCGTTGGTGCGGACCTTACGGGAAAAGGGCGTCGATGTTGGGGACTATCAGGACGGGGACTGGCGCGCGGTCCAGGTGGTGGTTGTCGTGCTAGAGAGCTGGCATCAAGACACCAGCTTCAAAGCATTTGTGGATCATCTGGTGACAAGGAAGTGCCTGGCGCGGATCATCTACGATGAGGCTCACCTAGCCGTCACAGAGTCACAGGGGGGTTTCCGCCCATGGCAGGTAGTGCTGGAGGCGGCACCGTCCCAGGCGCAACGAATCTTCCTGTCGGCGACCATGCCAGGTGAAGTGCGCCAGAAGTTGATGGAGATGGCCAGGATTGAAGACGCAAGCTTAAAGACGATCCGCCAAAGCAGCAATGTGCCCGGGATCAAATGGGAAGTGCAGGACTACAGCCCCCCGGAACTGCACAGTGTGATCATGACGGCAAACTTGGGTCCGGGCCAAATCATTGTCTATGTCAAATCTAAGGGTCAAGGGTATGATCTCGCCCAAGCGACCAAGGCGCCATTCTACAGCGGCGAGGTGGATGAGGCCTCCGGAACGACAATCCTACAACACTTCCGTCAAAAAACCACAAAGATGATTATTGCGACCACCGCGTTATCCCATGGAGAAGACATTGGGGTGGACTGGATCCTGTCGGTGGGTGCCGGGTTTGACGCCATCACATTGGCGCAACAAGCGGGCCGGCTGGTGCGGACCCCAGGTGGGAAGGGACGGTGTACACTGCTGGTCTCGAGGCACGATCGAAAGCAGATTGCGAGGGCGGCACAAAGCCCACAGGACGGGGTGGGAAGGGTGATCTTACAGGAGATGCTGGAAACAACGACCTGTCGCCGCTCGACGATCATCTCTTACCTGGACGACAAGCCATATGGGGTCTGCCACGGTGATGATGAGCAATGCGATCTCTGCTGGACTCGAGAGAATAGCAAAGCGAATAAGTTGACTCTGCCGCAGCTGCCACTCTGGTCAACCAGCCAGCTGTTTGGACAGTACACCAGTTTAAGCACTCATTCAAGCGCAGACCAGGCCCATCATCAACTGCCGCAGGTTCTGGGTGATGGGACACTACTACCGACAAGTCTAACAAGTGACGGTCCGACCAGTCCCTATATACAGGTTCCTGTATCCCTGGAAGGCGGGAATCTTGATCGGTTGCCACTGTCTGCCACTCCATCAAAGCGGAAAGCGGATAACATGGGCTATATATCAAAGCGGCAAAGACTGACTGATAGTGGGAACATCTTCGGCACAACAATCTCAAACACCTCTAAGATTCAGTCTGGGGATCTATATGTAGGGATGGACTTCGACACTAGACAGACTAGTGTCTCAGATACCTTTAAGACATCAAATTCAGCCACCTTTGGGTCATCCAGTTCAGAGAATGTTGAAGTCACTATTGCAGACACCTTTGACACAACAATCTCTCTCACACCGATGAGCAGAATTTCCAGGACGCCGAGCGGTGGGGGACCCTCGTCGCGCTCGACAACGACGCCAACTGCGTGGCGCGCGCCGAGGCGGCGCACGGTGCCGCTCGGGGTGCGGCCTCGGCGCTCGTCATCACCCTGGGCACCGGCATCGGCGGTGCGGTGCTGCTCGACGGCGCCGTCGTCCGTGGCTGGAACGGGATGGCCGGGGAGTTCGGCCACATGCAGGTCGTCCCCGACGGGCAGCCGTGCGAGTGCGGCCGGCGGGGCTGCTGGGAGCAGTACTGCAGCGGCAACGAGCTGGTGCGGATCGCGCGGGCCGAGCTCGGTCGGATGCCGACCATCCTCGACGAGCTCTGCGGCGGCGAGCCCGCGCGCCTCACCGGCCCGATGGTCTCGCAGGCGGCCGAGCAGGGTGACCTGCTCGCCCGGCGCGCGTTCGGGGCGGTCGGCGACTGGCTGGGCGTGGGCGTCGCGAACCTCGTGGCGGCGTTCGACCCGGAGGTCGTTGTCGTCGGCGGCGGCGTCTCGGCCGCCGGGGACCGGCTGCTCGAGCCCGCCCGCGCGGCGCTGGCCAGGTCGGTCGTGGGCGCGGGGCACCGCGACGTGCCGCCGATGCTCCTTGCGAGGTTCGGCCCGGAGGCAGGCGCCGTCGGTGCCGCCGACCTCGCCCGCTCGACCCTCCGCTGACGAGCGACCAAACTCGAAGCGAGCGAAGCGAGCCGAGCGCGAAGCGCGAGAGAGCGGGCGGAATGGGAGCGGGCGAGCGAAGCGAGCGTTGCGCCCGGAGGGCGCGCGCCCCGCGATCGGTCCGGCGGCCACGATGGACGGCGAAGCCCGCGTAGCGGAGCGAGCGTCGTCGTGGGTGCCGGCCGAAGCTCGCGGGGGGTGTCAGATCCGAGCCCCGTCGTCCCAGGGGTCGGCGGGCCCGCTCGGCATCTGCAGCACGAGGTAGAGGAAGCCGCCGACGAACGCTCCGATGAGCAGGTAGGCGATCAGCGACGGGATGTGGATCCCGGCCACCAGCGCGACCAGCAGGATCGTCGGGCTGCCGAAGAGGCCGATCCACGCGAGCATCCGGTCGCGCGGGACCTGCGGCAGCGGCGGCGGGGCCGGCGGGACGAACCGGTCCTCGTCGAGCGCCGGGTCGAGCTCGAGGGGGAGCCCGAACCGATCGGGCTCGGGCGCGGGCCGGGGCTCGGGGTCGGGCTCGGGCACCTCCGCAGGGTCGAGCTCGACGCGGTCGCCGTAGTTCTCGACGATCGCGCGCCAGGCCTCGTCCTCGTGCGGCACGAGTCCATTCTAGGAGGGACTAGGCTGCGATCGGACCGGCCTAGGAACCGGCCGACGAGGGCTTCACGAGAGGTGCGCGGGTGTTCTACTACTTCCTGAAGTGGATCGCGATCGGGCCCGTCCTCAAGCTGGTGTTCCGTCCGCAGGTCAGCGGTCAGGAGAACGTCCCCGCGACCGGCCCGGCGATCCTGGCGAGCAACCACCTGTCGTACGCCGACTGGCTGTTCATGCCGCTGACGCTCTCGCGCCGGGTCACCTTCGTCGCCAAGGCGGAGTACTTCAACACCCCGGGCATCAAGGGCTGGTTCCAGAAGAAGTTCTTCTCGGGCGCCGGACAGGTGCCCATCGACCGCTCGGGCGCCTCGGCGGCCGAGGGCGCGCTCAGCAGCGCGCGGAAGATCCTCAACGAGGGCGACCTGTTCGGCATCTACCCCGAAGGCACCCGCTCCCACGACGGCAAGCTCTACCGCGGCAAGACCGGCGTCGCCCGGCTGGCGCTCGAGTGCAAGGTGCCGGTCATCCCGACCGCGGTCGTCGGCACCGACGTCGTGGCGCCGCCGGGCCAGACCTTCGGCAAGCTCACCCGCCCTATCGTCCGCTTCGGCAAGCCCCTCGACTTCTCGCGCTACGAGGGCATGGAGAACGACCGCTACATCCTGCGCTCGATCACCGACGAGATCATGTACGAGATCATGCGCCTCTCCGGCCAGGAGTACGTCGACCAGTACGCCAGCAAGGCCAAGGAGGAGGGCAAGCGCCTCGAGGCCGAGGAGAAGGCGGCGGCGGAGGCCCGCGAGATCGAGGACGAGCTCCGAGGACAGGCGAAGGCGTCCTGACCGGGTGACCGAGGCGCCGATCAAGCCGTCGCCCGGGCGCCGGGCGGTGCCCGCGGGCGTCCGCCGCGCGCTGACCAACTGGTTCGCGCCGGCGATGACCGTCGAGGACCGGATGTTCCGCTGGCTGGCGGTCCTGCGGTTCGTGGTGCTGGTGAACGCCGTCGTCCTCATCGTCTTCCGCTTCGACAACGTGCAGCGGCAGGGCCTGGCGGTCGCGGCGACGGTGCTGATGGTCGCCTGGACGGCGTACACGACGTGGGCCTACCTCGAGCCGCGGCGGCGGCACTGGCCGCTGCTGGTCGCGGACCTGGCGATCGCGGTCTCCCTGGTCGCCGTCTCACCCGTCGTGAAGGGCGCCGGCTTCAGCGCGACGATCCCGGGCTTCTGGGTGATGGGCGCGCTGTTCGCCTGGGCTCTCCAGTGGCGCTGGGTCGGCGGGCTCGTCGCGGGCGCGGCGCTCGCGGTCGTCGACCTGTCGGTCCGCCAGGACGTCGCGCAGACCAACTACGGCAACGCCTTCCTCCTGGTGCTGGGCGGCACGATCGTCGGGTTCCTCGTGGAGTCCCTCCAGCTGATGGCCGGCCAGCGCGACCAGGCGCAGCGCGAGGCGGTCGCCGCCGCCGAGCGGGCCCGCCTCGCCCGCGCCGTGCACGACGGTGTGCTGCAGGTGCTCGCGCTCGTCCAGCGCCGCGGCTCCGAGCTCGGCGGCGACGCGGCCGAGCTCGGCCGGCTCGCGGGGGAGCAGGAGACGGCGCTGCGCACGCTGATCCGCTCGCAGGACGCGGTCGCCGCGGACGGCGGTGCCGGCACGCTCGACGTCGCCGCCGCCCTCGCCGCGCTCGGCAGCCGGCCGGGCGTGCAGGTCGCCGGTCCGGGGACGCCGGTCGAGCTCCCCGGGGCGGTAGGTGCCGAGCTGGTCGCCGCGGTCGGCGCGTGCCTGGACAACGTCGCCGTCCACGTCGGGACGGGAGCCCCGGCCTGGGTGCTGCTCGAGGCGTTCCCCGAGCGTGTCGAGGTGTCCGTCCGCGACGAGGGACCGGGCATCCCCGAGGGCCGCCTGGGGACGGCGAAGGCCGAGGGCCGGCTGGGCGTCTCCGAGTCGATCCGCGGCCGGCTGGCCGAGCTCGGCGGGACCGCGGCCCTGCACACCGGTCCGGGCGGCACGGAGTGGGAGCTGTCGGTGCCCCGGAGGTCGGCGGAGTGACGATCCACACCACCCATCCGTTCGCCGACGCCGAGCCGGACCCGGTGCGCCGGTTCCGCGGGCCGCCTGGGCGGTGCCGTCACGCTCTGGACCGCGGGCTCCGCGGGCCTGACCGTCACCTCGCTGATGGTCGCCAACGGCGACCCGCCCCGGCTGATCGCGCTCCTCGACCCGGACTCGGACCTCCTCGACGCCCTGCGGGACACCGGCCGGGCCGTCGTCTCGACCCTGACCTGGGACGACCGGGGGCTGGCCGAGGCCTTCGCCGGGACGGCGCCGGCGCCCGGTGGCGCCTTCCGGATGGCGGAGTTCGTGGAGAGCGAGCACGGCCCGCGGCTCGCGGGCGCCGCGACGTACGCCGAGGTCTCGGTCGAGTCGGAGGCCGAGGTCGGCTGGTCGGTGCTCGTCACCTGCGTCCTCGAGAACGTCGTGGTCGGCCGCGAGGACGGACCGGCCCTGGGTCACCGCCGCGGGCGATTCTTCCGCCTAGAGTCACCGTCGTGACCGTGGACGGTTCGGGCATCCGGGTGATGGTGGTCGACGACCACCCCATGTGGCGCGACGCGGTGGAGCGAGATCTCCAGGCCGCGGGCTTCGAGGTGGTGGGCGTCGCCGCCAACGGCGACGAGGCCCTCGCCAGGTTCCCGGCCTGCCGGCCCCAGGTCGTCGTGCTGGACCTCCAGATCCCGGGACCGAACGGCGTCGAGGTGACCGCCGAGGTGCTCCAGCAGGATCCCGGCGCCCGGGTGCTGCATCCTCTCGGCGTCCGGGCGAGCAGCAGGACGTGCTCGACGCGGTGAAGGCCGGTGCGACGGGCTACCTCGTGAAGTCGGCGTCGCGCTCCGAGCTGCTGGAGGCGGTACTGCGGGTCGTCGCAGGGCGACACGGTGTTCACCCCCGGACTGGCCGGGCTCGTGCTGGGCGAGTTCCGGAGGCTCAACGAGGGCGGCCCGGAGGCCGACCCCTCGCAGCCCGCCCTGACCGAGCGCGAGACCGAGGTCCTGCGGATGGTCGCCAAGGGCATGTCGTACAAGCAGATCGCCGAGCGGCTGGTGCTCTCGCACCGGACCGTGCAGAACCACGTGCAGAACACCCTGCGCAAGCTCCAGATGCACAACCGCGTCGAGCTGACCCGCTACGCCATCGAGCAGGGTCTCGACGAGCCCGACGAACCCGACGACCCGAGCACGACATCCAGTGACGGCGGAGGCCTACCTCCGCCGGATCGGCGTCGACCGGGGCTGCCGCCGACGGTCGACACCCTGAGGCTCGTCCACCGGGCCCACCTGGACGCGGTGCCGTACGAGAACCTCGGGATCATGCTCGCCAACCTGACCGGTGGGCGGCCGCCGTCGACCGACACGGACGCCTGCGTCGCCCGCGTGGCCGAGGTCGGCCGGGCCGGCTACTGCTTCCACCAGAACGCCGCCCTCGGGGCGGGGCTCGCCGCGCTCGGCTTCGACGTCACCCGCCGACACGGACACGTCTGGACGCTGCCCGAGCACCGCGACGGGGCCGAGCTCAACCACCTGGTCCTCGTCGTCTCGGGGCTGCCGGGCGACGACAACCCGCACGGACTCTGGTGGCCGGACGCCGGTCTCGGCGAGGGGTTCCGCGACCCGGTCGCCCTGGTCGACGGGTCGTTCTCCGACGGGGGCTTCGGGTACGCCGTGTCCGACGCGAGCGTGGACGGCTGGTCCTTCACGAACGCGCCGGGCGGCTCGTTGACCGGTATCGAGGTGACGACCCGTCCGGTCGGCCCTCCCGACGTCGAGGCCGCCCACCGCGAGCTGTCCACGCCGCCCGACGGGCACTTCGCCCGGATCCTCGTCGTCCAGCGCCGCCAGGACTCGCACTACGACTCGCTGCGCGGGTGCGTCCTCGGGCGGATCGGGGCCGACAGCCGGGAGGAGCGGGACGTCACGTCGTACGACGACTGGCGCTCGGCCCTCGTCGAGGTGGTCCGCGTGCCGGTCGACGACGTCCCCGACGACACCCTCCGCGCCCTGTGGTCGAGCGTCCACGCGTCGCACGAGCGGTGGGACGCCGCCGGCCGTCCCTACTGAGAATTCGGGGATGGCACGACCTGTTGGAGATCGCCGACGAGCTGTACTCGCTCGCGCCCGGCGACTTCACGCCCGCGCGCGACGCCAAGGTGAAGGAGCTCAAGGGCACCGACCTGGCGGCCCGGGTCAAGGCGTTCAAGAAGCCGTCGCTCGCCGCGTGGGTGGTCAACCTGCTCGTCCGGCACGAGACCGAGCAGGTCGAGCAGGTGCTCACCGTGGGCGCGGCGCTGCGCGAGGCCCAGGCGTCGATGTCGGGTGACGAGCTGCGCGCCCTGACCAGGCAGCGGCGCCAGCTGACCGCGGCGGTCACGACCCGCGCCCGGGGGCTGGCGCGGGAGCACGGCCAGAAGGTGACCGAGTCGGTCGCCGACCAGGTCGAGGCAACGCTGACCGCGTCGATGGTCGACGAGGGCTGCGGGGCCGCCGTCCGGAGCGGGCTGCTGGTCGCCGCGCTGTCGGCGACCGGCGTGGACGCCGTCGAGCTGGACAGGTCCGTCGCGCTCCCGGAGGCGCTCGGCTTCATCGCCGTCGGCGCGCGAGGAGGCGCCGGTCGGCAAGCCCGACCTCCACGTCGTCCCCGACCCGGACAAGGACAAGAAGGCGATCGCCGCCGCCCGCGAGGCGCTCGACTCCGCCGAGGAGACGCTGGCCGAGGCCGCCGAGGGCCTCGAGACCGCCGCCGCCGAGCTGGCCGAGCTCGAGGCGCGGTCGATGCAGGTCCAGGCCGAGATCGACGAGCTGAAGCGCAGGATCGCGGAGCTCGACGAGACCGCCGACGAGGTCGACGACGCCATCGGCGAGGCCGAGGACGCCCGCGACGAGGCGCAGGAGGCGGTCACCGAGGCCACCCAGGAGCGCGACGCGATCGCCGCGAAGCTGGCCAGGCTCGAGGGCTAGGAGGCAGCCCAGCCCTTCGAGCGCTCGACGGCGTCCTTCCAGCGTCGCGTGCGCCGCGTCCGGCGGCGACCGGTCGGCGGCCGGGGAGAAGGACGTGTCGAGCTGCCAGGTCTCGCGCAGGTCGTCGGTCGAGGACCAGACGCCGGTGCCGAGGCCGGCGAGGAACGCCGCGCCGAGGGCGGTGGTCTCGACGAGCTTCGGGCGCTCCACCGGGACGCCGACCTGGTCGGCCTGGAGCTGGCAGAGCAGGTCGTTGGCCGACGCCCCGCCGTCCACCCGCAGCGTCGCGAGCCCGGGCATCGTCTCGAGGACGTCGCGGACCTCGAACGCGATCGCCTCCAGGGTCGCCCGGACGATGTGCGCGCGGGTCGTGCCGCGGGTGATGCCGATGATCAGGCCGCGGGCGTGCGGGTCCCAGTGCGGGGCGCCGAGGCCGGTGAGCGCGGGGACGAACACGACCCCGTCGGTCGAGTCGACCGTGGCCGCGATCGCCGCGGTCTCGGCCGCGGAGCCGACGATCTGCAGGCCGTCGCGCAGCCACTGCACGGCGGCGCCGGTCACGAAGATCGCGCCCTCGAGCGCGTAGGTCAGCTCGCCGTCGGGCGAGCGCCAGGCCGCCGTCGACAGCAGTCCGGCGTCCGAGCGCTGGAGCGTCGTGCCGGTGTTGGTGAGGATGAAGGAGCCGGTGCCGTAGGTGCACTTCGAGTCGCCCTCGTCGAAGCAGGTCTGCCCGAACAGCGCCGACTGCTGGTCGCCGGCGACCCCGGCGATCGGCAGCTCCAGGCCGAGGAACGACGCCGGGTCGGTGGTCGCGATCTCGCCCCAGTTGGGGACCAGGTCGGGGAGCGCGTCGCGGGGGACGCCGAACAGCGAGCACAGCTCGTCGGACCAGTCGCCCGCGGCGAGGTCGAAGAGCAGCGTCCGCGACGCGTTGGAGACGTCGGTGACGTGCCAGGTGCCGCGGGTCATCCGGGCGATGAGGTAGGAGTCGACGGTGCCGACGGCGTAGCGGCCGGACTCGACGAGCGCCCAGGTGTTCGGCTCGTTCTCGGCGAGCCAGACGAGCTTGGTGCCGGAGAAGTACGGGTCGAGCCGGAGCCCGGTCAGCTCGGCGACCCGCTCCTCGTGGCCCTCGTCGCGCAGCCGCGAGCAGATGTCGGCGGTGCGCCGGTCCTGCCACACGATCGCGCGGCGCGGCGAGCCGAGGGTCTCGCGGTCCCAGAGCACGATCGTCTCGCGCTGGTTGGTGATGCCGATGCCGCTGAGCTCCGAGGCGTCGACCTGCGCGACGCGGCCGACGGGTCGCCTCGAGCGTCGCCTGCCAGATCTCCTCCGGGCCGTGCTCGACCCAGCCGGGCTGTGGGAAGTGCTGCGGGAACTCCTGGTAGCCCTTGGCCGCGATCCCGCCCTCCGGCGTGACGACGACGGCGGTGACGCCGGTCGTGCCGGCGTCGATCGCCAGGATGCTCATGCGTCCCCACCGTCGGCAGTGCGTCGCACGATGTCGAGCACCTTCTGGTCGATCCACTCGAGGCCCGGGTCGACCCGCATCTCGTAGTTCTCGGTGCCGACCCACTCGGTGAAGTCCGGGTGACCCTGCGCGCGGGCGAACGCCTCGAGCTCGTCGCGGAGCTGGTCGGTGACCGGCACCTTCTCGTCGTCGGTGGACGCCGTGAGGTAGAGGTCGTTGAGGTCGAGCAGGCGGGCCAGCTCGGGGATCGGCGCGGCGTGCGTCGTCGACGCGCAGGTCCACCGCGATGTCGTCGCCGCCGCCGTACCCCGCGCCCTCGCGGACGACGAGCAGCGCCGCGGACTGGCGGCCGCGCTTGTCGCCACCGGCCTCGTCGCCGGCGGTCAGCGCTGCGAGCAGCCGGTGTGCCAGCGGGAGGTCGGGGGAGGAGGCCTCCCACGCCGCCACCATGGCCAGCACGACGTCCTCGCCGGCCAGGCAGTTGCCCTGCACGCAGTAGCCCTCGCCGGTCTCGCCGCCGGCCCAGTCGATGCACGCGTGGCCGGTGTGGGTCGCGGCGCCGCCCTCGACGTCGACGATGCCCACCTGCCGGTGGTCGCGTCCCTCGTCCTCCTCGAGGAGGCGCACGAGGGCGACCGACGCGGTGGCGCCGTCGTCGAGGTGGGCGAGCGCGAGGCCCTTGTAGGCGACATTGGCGTCGGCCTGGGTGGCGATCGCGCCGACGCCGGCCACGGCGGCCGGCACGGCGGAGCCCACCGCCAGGAACTTCGAGGCGACGGCCACCCCCCAGGACTCCCCGTCGGCTGACCGGGCCACGATCGAGAACGTCATGCGCGCGACCTTAGCCAGCGCCGGGGAGCCCTAGCCGCGGCGTGGCTCCGGGGGCTAGGGTCGTCGTCGGCTTTGATCGATCCAATCCAGGAGCACACATGCGCGTCGGCGTACTCACGGGCGGTGGCGACTGCCCCGGTCTCAATGCGGTCATCCGGGCGGTCGTCCGGCAGGGCGTCAAGACCCACGGCTTCGAGTTCGTCGGGTTCCGCGACGGCTGGAAGGGGCCGCTCGAGGGCCTGACCATGGAGCTCGGCATCAAGGAGTGCCGCGGCATCCTGCCGCGCGGCGGCACGATCCTCGGGTCCTCCCGGACCAACCCGTTCAAGATCGACGGCGGTGTCGACCGGATCAAGGAGAACCTCGCCGCGGCCGGCGTGGACGCCCTGGTCGCCATCGGCGGCGAGGACACGCTCGGCGTCGCCACGAAGCTCGCCGACCTGGACGTGGACGTCGTCGGCGTGCCCAAGACCATCGACAACGACCTGTCGGGCACCGACTTCACCTTCGGGTTCGACACCGCGGTCAACATCGCGACCGAGGCCATCGACCGGCTGCACACCACGGCGGAGTCGCACCACCGGGTCCTCGTCGTCGAGGTGATGGGCCGGCACGCCGGCTGGATCGCGCTGCACGCCGGCATCGCCGGCGGCGCCTCCGAGGTCCTGATCCCCGAGCAGCCGTTCGACATCCAGTCGATCTGCGACCGGGTGCTGACCCGGTTCGAGACCCAGTACGCGCCGATCATCGTGGTCTCCGAGGGCGCGGTCCCCGCCGAGGGCGGCGACATGACCCTGGTCTCCGGCGAGCTCGACGCCTTCGGGCACGTGCGCCTCGGCGGCATCGGCGACCGCCTCGCCAACGAGATCGAGACCCGCACCGGCAAGGAGGCCCGCGCCGTCGTGCTCGGCCACATCCAGCGCGGCGGCACGCCCACGGCGTTCGACCGCTGGCTCGCCACCCGGTTCGGCCTCGACGCCATCGACGCGGTCGCCGCTGGCGACTTCGGGCACATGGTCGCGCTGCGCGGCACCGACATCGTCCGCGTGCCGCTGAGCGAGGGGACCGCCGAGCTGAAGCTCGTGAGCCCGGAGGAGTACGCCGAGGCGTCGGTGTTCTTCGGCTAGACGTCGACGACCAGGGCGCGGTGGTCGGACAGCGACCGGGCGGAGGAGGTGCTCGCCGGCCTGGACCTGCGGATCGTCCAGCCGCCCGAGGACTGGTTGTTCAAGACCTACGTCGACGACGTGCTGGCTGGGGGCGACCGCGCTGCTCCAGGCGAAGCTCGGCGCGCTCGACGAGCGCTCCTGCGACCTGAGCAAGGTCATCCGGCTGCGCGAGCGGTCCGCGAGCAGGTCGACTGGTCGCGGGTCCGGCCGGGAGACCGCCGAGAACCCCTTCGCGGCCGTGACACTTGACCTGCTCGCACAACTAGGGATCATCGAGGGGTCGGACTAGAACGGGCCCTCTCGGGGTACTCACCCCTTTGGGTGTCTCGATGCAGGCGCCGCTGATGAGAGGGGTGCCCCATGACAACGCAGGCCGTCGACGAAGACGTGAACGGACCGACACCCGACCTCAAGCGGGTGATGGGGCCGAAGCTCCTGCTCCTGTTCGTGGTCGGCGACATCCTGGGAGCCGGCGTCTACGCCGTGACCGGGCAGATGGCCGGCGTGGTCGGCGGCGTCGTCTGGCTGCCGTTCCTTGTGGCGTTCGCGGTCGCCTCGTTGACCGCGCTCTCCTACCTGGAGCTGGTGACGAAGTACCCGCAGGCGGCCGGTGCCGCGCTCTACACCCACAAGGCGTTCGGCGTGCACTTCGTGACGTTCCTCGTCGCGTTCGCCGTCATCTGCTCCGGTGTCACGAGCGCCTCGACGTCGTCCAACGTGCTGGCGCAGAACCTGACCGGCGGTCTCGAGGCCAACGGGTGGATCGACTCGACGCCCGGGACCCGCACGATCACGCTGATCGCCCTCGGGTTCATGGTGCTGCTGGCGCTGATCAACCTGCGGGGCGTCGGTGAGTCGGTGAAGTTCAACGTCCTGCTGACGATGGTCGAGGTCACCGCGCTGACGATCGTCATCGGGGTCGGCTTCTACGTCATCGCCCAGGGCGACGGCAGCTTCGACCGCATCACGACCTTCGAGAACCCGGACGACAAGGGCCTGTTCCTGGCCGTCACGGCGGCGACGTCGATCGCCTTCTTCGCGATGGTCGGGTTCGAGGACTCCGTCAACATGGTCGAGGAGACGAAGGAGCCCGAACGGATCTTCCCGCGCGCTCTGCTGACCGGCCTCGGCATCGCGGTGATCATCTACATGCTGGTGGCGGTCTCGGTCGTCACGGTGCTCACCTCGGAGCAGATCGCCGACGCGGCCGACGGCCGGGCCCTGCTCGAGGTGGTCCGGATCGGTGCGCCGGACTTCCCGATCGACAAGGTCTTCCCGTTCCTGGCCGTCTTCGCGGTGGCCAACACGGCGCTCATCAACATGCTGATGGCGAGCCGGCTGCTCTACGGCCTGGCCCACCAGGACGTCCTGCCGCGGGTCCTCGGCAAGGTCTCGCCGAACACCCGCGCGCCGTACGCCGGCATCCTGTTCTCCACGCTGCTCGCGCTCGGCCTGATCGTGTACGTCGCGAACCGGGCCGAGGACGACGTGGTGATCAACCTGGCCAGCGTCACCTCGCTGCTGCTCCTCGGCGTCTTCACCGTCGTCAACATCGCCTGCCTGGTGCTGCGGCGCGACGGGCGGCAGTCGCGGTTCCGCTCGCCTGGCGTCACTCCGTGGATCGCGGCGGCGGCGACCGCGTTCCTGATCGGCCCCTGGGTGGACCGGCCGGGCATCGTCTACCAGATCGCCGCCGTGCTCCTGGGCATCGGCATCGTGCTGTGGGCGATCACGTGGGCCACCAACCGTGGCGTCCGCGCCCAGAAGACCGGATTCCGCGATATCGAGCACATGGAGGACTGACCCCGGGTTCCCCGTACCCTTGGCGGGTGACGATCCCCGACCTCGATGCGCTCCGCGCGCTCGGCCCGGCGCAGCAGCCGACGTACGCCGACCAGGCGGCCGTCGACAGCGCCGTCGCCCGCCTGCGCACGATGCCGCCGCTGGTCTTCGCGGGTGAGTGCGACGAGCTGAAGACGAAGATCGCCGCGGTGTCCCGCGGCGAGTCGTTCATGCTCATGGGCGGCGACTGCGCCGAGACGTTCGCCGGCGTGACCGCCGACAACGTCCGCAACAAGCTCCGGGTGCTGCTCCAGATGGCCGTCGTGCTGACGTACGCCGCCTCGGTCCCGGTCGTGAAGGTCGGCCGGATCGCGGGCCAGTACGCCAAGCCGCGCTCGTCGGACCTCGAGACCCGCGAGGGCGTCACCCTGCCGGCCTACCGCGGGGACGCGGTCAACGGCTTCGAGTTCACCGCCGAGGCCAGGGTGCCCGACCCGCAGCGGCTGGTCGACGTCTACCACTCGTCCGCGGCGACGCTGAACCTCGTGCGCGCCTTCGTCACCGGCGGCTACGCCGACCTGCGCCAGGTGCACACCTGGAACACCGACTTCGTGCGCGAGTCCTCGGTCGGCCAGCGCTACGAGATGGTGGCCGACGAGATCGAGCGGGCGCTGACCTTCATGCAGGCCATCGGCGCGGACCCGGACGAGTTCCACCGGGTCGACTTCCACACCTGTCACGAGGCGCTGCTGCTCGAGTACGAGCACGCGATGACCCGCATCGACTCGCGCACCCAGACGCCGTACGACGTCTCGGGCCACTTCGTCTGGATCGGCGAGCGCACCCGTCAGCTCGACGGCGCGCACGTCGAGCTGCTGCGGCACATCAAGAACCCGATCGGCGTGAAGCTCGGCCCGTCGACCTCGGCCGACGACGCGATCGCCCTCGCGGCGAGGCTCAACCCGGACAACGAGCCGGGCCGGCTGACGTTCATCACCCGGTTCGGCGCCGGCAAGATCCGCGACGGCCTGCCGGTCGTCGTCGACAAGGTGACCGCTGCGGGCGTCGAGGTGGCGTGGGTCTGCGACCCGATGCACGGCAACACGTTCGAGGCGTCCTCCGGCTACAAGACCCGCGCGTTCGACGACGTCATCGACGAGATCAAGGGCTTCTTCGAGGTGCACCGCGCGCTCGGCACGTGGCCCGGCGGCGTCCACGTCGAGCTCACCGGCGACGACGTCACCGAGTGCGTCGGCGGTGGCGAGGAGCTCCTCGAGGTCGACCTCGGGAACCGCTACGAGTCGGTCTGCGACCCGCGCCTCAACCGGGTGCAGTCGCTCGAGCTGGCGTTCCTCGTGGCCGAGATGCTCCGCAAGGTCTCCTAGCGTCCGGCCGTGCGCCGACTCCGGCTGGTCGAAGCCGGTGAAGGTCACGTTCGTCTAGTCACTGGGTTGGGTCACTAGGTTGGCGGAGTGATCGACCTCCGCTCGGACACCCTCACCCGCCCACCGAGTCCATGCGCGCGGCGATGGCGCGGGCCGAGGTCGGCGACGACGTCTACGGCGAGGACCCGACGGTCCGCGCGCTCGAGGAGCGGGTCGCCGGGCTGTTCGGGCACGAGGCCGCGCTCTTCACACCCACGGGCTCGATGGCCAACGTGCTCGCGGTCGGCTCGCTCGTCGAGCCCGGCCAGGAGGTGCTCTGCGAGTCGTCCGCGCACATCGCCCGGGCCGAGCTCGGCGCGCACGCCGCGGTCGGCGGGCTGACCATGCGCACGTGGACGCACCCGCGTGGGCAGGTCGACCTCGACGCGATCCGCACGATGTTCGCGCCCGACATGGGCCCGTTCTTCGTCCGCACCGCGGCCATCTCGGTCGAGAACACCCACAACTTCGCCGGGGGAGCGGTCCTCCCGCTGGCCGACCTCCGGGACCTGCGCGAGCTGGCGACCGGGGCCGGAGCACGCGTCCACCTCGACGGTGCGCGGATCTGGAACGCACATGTCGCCACCGGCACCCCTCTGGCCGAGTACGGCGCGGTCGCCGACGTGGCGGCCGTGTGCCTGTCCAAGGGGCTCGGCGCCCCGGTCGGCTCGCTCCTCGTCGGCTCCGCCGACGTCGTGGCGGCGGCCCGGGTGCGGCGCAAGCGGCTGGGCGGCGGGATGCGCCAGGTCGGCATCCTCGCCGCCGCCGGCCTTCACGCCCTCGACCACCACGTCGAACGGCTGGCCGACGACCATGCCCA
>CAWATU010000007.1:0-2411826 GCA_963785125.1 uncultured Acidobacteriota bacterium
AAAAGCAGTGGGCCGTAAGCAGATGACTGTAAGCAGTTGAAGGCCGGGGGCCTTCACCCCTCCATCCGCCCTAAAGAATCGGAGGCGGCGAGCTTCATTGCTCGCCGCCTCCGATTCTTTTCAATGCTCTTCCGGCTTAGACGCCCGCCGCTATCTGCCGCCCGCCCGACGCCTTTACAGGACGCGGTAGTACGAGTCCTGGTTGCGCCAGTCTTCGCGGGAAATGGCGTATTGGACGCAGGCGAAGTCGTAGTAGTGCCCGTCGCGGATGAACTTCATCCCGAGCCGTTCGAGCACCGTGCGCGAGCGTCTGTTGCCGTGGAACGTGAGCCCGGCGACGGAGTCCACGCCGAGCGTCTCGAAGCCGTAGCGGAGCGACGCGCGCCCGGCTTCGAACGCGAGACCCTTGCCCCACTCTTCGCGCGCCAGCATGTAGGCCAGCTCGATCCCCACCTCCGGGTTCCCCGACGAGAGCCCGCAGTAGCCGACGAGCGCGCCCGTGTCGCGCCGCTCCACGCCCAGCGGCCGTAGGGGCGGCGGCGGAAGCCGTTCATAATCATGTTGAGATTCGTCAGCGTCTCCTCGCGCATGAGCGGGTGGCCGTAGCCGATGAAGCGCATCACTTCGGGGTCGCGCGTGATCTCGCTCATCCGGTCGAGGTCGGCCGGCGTGAAGAGGCGCAGCCGCAGTCGCGCGGTCTCAATCTCGTCGATGGCGGGTGCGCCGACTTCGGGTGCGTCCGTGTAAAGGGTTACTGCCACCACTTTCTTAACCTCTAGGCCGCGACGAGGCTGTGCGCCTCACCGCGACAGGATGTGAGTGTCGAGAACTGCTCGTCGTCGAGCAGCTCGGCCGCCGGCCCCGCGCCGACGGGGCGCGAGAAGAGATATCCCTGTCCGTAGTCGCATCCGAGCTGGCCGAGCTGCCGGAGCTGGTCGGCCGTCTCGACGCCCTCCGCCACGACCGCCATGTCGAGGCTGCGCGCCAGCGTGACGATGGTTCTGACAATCTCGGCATTCTCGGAGTTGTCCGTCATCTGTGTGACGAACGAGCGGTCGATCTTCAGCGTGTCGATGGGGAAACGGTGCAGGTATGAGAGCGACGAGTAGCCCGTCCCGGAGTCGTCGATGGAGAGGCCGACGCCGAGGCCGCGGAGCTGCATCAGCATGTCGATGGCCGTGTCGATGTTCTCCATGACCATGCTCTCCGTGATCTCAAGTTTGAGGTTCGCGGCCTTCAGCCCCGACTCGCGCAGCGCCGATGCGATCTGGTCGATGAGGTCGGCCTGCGAGAACTGGCGGGATGAAAGGTTGACGCTCATCGTCACCGTCTCGTCGGCGAGGCCGAGCCGCTGCCACTCGCGCATCTGCAAGCACGCCTCGTTCAGAACCCACAGCCCGAGCGGGACGATGAGGCCGGTCTCCTCGGCCACGGGGATGAAGTCGCAGGGGCCGACGATCCGCGCTCGGGGTGGCGCCAGCGCACCAGCGCCTCGAAGCTCGCAACGCGTCCGGTCTCCAAATCCACAATGGGCTGATAGTTGAGGAAGAACTCCTGGCGCGTGAGGGCGCGGCGCAGGTCGGTCTCGGTCTGTAGGAGCTGCATCGCACGGTCGTGCATCGCCTTGTCGAAGACGACGTGGCGCTTCTTGCCTTCCAGCTTGGCGCGGTACATCGCAGTGTCGGCGTCGCGCAGCAGGTCTTCGGCGCGCTCGTAGCCCGTGTTCGAGAGCGCGATGCCGATGGAGGCGGTGGTGAAGACCTCGTGCCCGCCGATGTTGAAGGGCTGCGTGACGGCCTCCTGCACGCGGCGCGCAACGTCTATCGCGTCCTCGGTCGAGGCGAGGTCTTCGAGCAGGATGGTGAACTCGTCGCCGCCGAGGCGGGCGACCGTATCGCCGGGCCGCAGGCAAGCCTCCAGGCGGTGCGCGATGCCGACGAGGAGTTGATCGCCGACCATGTGGCCGAGAGAGTCGTTGATGATCTTGAAGCGGTCGAGGTCGAGGAAGAGCGCGGCGAAGAGGCGGTCGCCCGAGCGGCGCGAGCGCTGGATAGCCATCTTCACGTGATCCATGAAGAGCGCGCGGTTGGGCAGTCCCGTCAGCGCGTCGTGGAAGGCGTCGTGCAGCAGTTGTTCCTCGGCGCGCTTGCGGTCGGTGATGTCCTGAATCTGGAAGATCAAGTGGAGCGGGCGGGCCTCGCCGTCGCGCACGAGCGACATGCCGAGGTGCGCCCAGACCTCCTTGCCCGACTTGTGACAGTAGCGCAGCTCCCCCTGATGCGAGGAGATGGTGCCGGCCGTGAACCTCTGCATCTGCTCTTCGAGCGTGACGAGGTCTTCGCGGTGCGTCACCGCCCTGACTTCCGACGCGAGCAGCGCGTCCTCGTCGTAGCCGACGATGTCGCACAGGGAGCGGTTGACCTGAAGCCAGCGGCCGTCGAGCGCGACGACGGCCATGCCGATGGTCGCGTTGTCGAAGGCCGAGCGGAAACGCTCCTCCGACTCGCGCAACGCCTGCATGTGCTGCTGGACTTCCACGGCGTGCTGGCGGGCCAGCTCGGCCTGCTTCGTCGAGGCTTCGACGTTCTTGAGGTAGGTGCAGTAGGTGAAGTAGACGACGATGACGATGGGCGCGGTGGCGAGGAAGGCGTAGATGCCGAACGTCTCTACGAGCTTGACGATGATGCCCGCGGACGAGGCACCCGCGAAGTAGGTGATGGAGGTCCAGAGGAAGTTCTGCCGCCACATCTGCCAGACCGGCAGCCCCGAGCGCAGCGCGACGCCCGCCGCCACCATCCCGGAGTTGGTGGCGTACTGGACGAGCGCCATGACGCAGACGGCCGAGATGTAAGCCGACGGGTCGCCAATCGGGAGTAACTTGAGATCGCCGTCGAAGACGAAGCGCAACACCCAGACCGTCAGGAAGGTCGAGCAGACGTAGACGCCCGCGTTGAAGAACATCACCATCTTCTTCTTAGTGATGCGCAGCGAAGTGCATAAGGCGTCGGCCGCGGCCAACAGGATGGCCGCCTCGCCGCCGAAGAACAGCAGGGCGAAGAAGATGAAGGTGTCGGAGATGGAAATTTGTCCGCGCACGCGCGGAATCTTGACGGACACGCGCGAGCCGAAGGCCAGCGTCACCAGGCTGATGAGTATGAAGCGCAGGCCGAGCGTGGCCGGTTGGAGACGCGTAACGGTGAACACGCATGCGGCCGTACCGAGCGAGATGACCGCCCACATGTACGGCTGCGAGATACGCTGTCTGATGGTCGAGCTGAACATCGGTTGCGTCTTTGGACGGGACGGGGGAAATGTTACGAACGCGCCCGGGGCCTTACGTTTGGGGCGGGCAGTGACCCGCGGGCGCTCGATATAAGTGCAAGTGGTATTCCAGTGGCCGAGAGGCTCGAAGACGTAGAAAATCCGCCGAAAATACGGCTTTTTAAGTTTGATTTGACGTGACCGGGAGAGGTTCGGTCAGTCAGATTGACGCGGGCATGTCAAGATGACAAGAAAACACTCACCCGCCCCGGGAAGAGTCGGCCGGATGAGTGGTTTCAAGTTGGGGCTGACAGAGAGAGGTTCGGTTCTATCTTTTCGTGGCTGAGTTCCTTCCCGTTCCCGCTTGTTTTGTACGCCCGCGCAGACGGGCTCCGAAGGCCCGTCTACGTGGGGAGAGACTTATTTCGTGGGCGTCGTCGCGTTGGCGACCGCCGTGTAGGCCGAGTTTCCGTTGGGGTCGTAGGCCCTTAACTCGGTAGTAGTACTTCTTCCCGCCGGTCAGCGACGTGCCGGCGTAAGACCTGGAGTTGGCCGCAAGCTTGGTCAGCCGCCGGGGGGGCGACTGCGCGACTGCGCGCGGGGCACACGTCCACGTGAGCGCAGCGGCGACCGCTGCGACCGCGGCCAGATAGGCGAGCGGGAAGTTGAGTTCTCTTCTAATCTTCAGGGACTCATTTTGAATCTCTTCTCCTCAAGAGGTTTCGACGTGGCGCCGGAATACACGTCTCGCCCTGCCGGCCCTTATGCAGCCCCCGTTCCACCGACGGAAAAATCGGAAACGACTGAAAATCTGGGAAGATGCGCGGATTCGACCAGCCGTAAGATTGAGGCCGACGGTCAGACTGATTGTGTTGCGCTTAGATTGACCGACCCATTCGGGTCAAAGAGATGGGACACGTAAGGATAAGTGAGGCAGGGATAACGAAGAACTCGGGGCGCAAGCGGCTCTAACTTTCGTCTCCGTCATCTTCCGTAAACCGCGCGCGGAAGTCCTTCGACGTGAGGCGGAGCGCGAGCCAGTCCTCGAAGATTTCGGGCTGGTTGAGCCAGACGGTGAACCACTCGGCCATCTCTGCCTTCTCGGCGCGCTTACGCTCGTTGACGTTCGGGTTGCGCGCGATCATCTGCGCGCGCTGCTTACCCTTGAGCACGGTCTCCTGCACGCGCCGCGAGCCCGCCTTGTCGCCCTTGCGCCGGAACTGCTTCCGCAGGTTGTCGAGCCGGCGGATGCTCTGCGCGGCCTCCTCGAAGGTCGAGAACTTGAGGACGTTGCGGAACGCCGCCTCGTACGGGTCCTGCGTGCGCCAGCGCGCGTCCATATCCAAGACCTCTGCGTGGCGCAGTTCCGCGCCCTCGTCCGCGAGCACACGCGCCACGCGCGCAGGGCTCTCGACCGCGCCCTCGCCGAAGCGCTCGCGCACGGCCGCGCGCACGGCCTCAAGCTCCTCCGCGCCCACCGACTCGCAGTCGAGATGCTCCCACACCTCGATCATCAGCTCGCGCTTCGTCCGCGCCTGCCACTCCTTCTGAGCCATGACGTGTGAGCTTACGACGCCCGCCCGCCGAGGGCAAATTTCGGGGAACGGCTGGCTGCGTTCGCCCTCCGTTTGCGGTACAATTTCTCTTTCTTTCGCACGCCGATGACTCACGCAATACACATGGAGGACGCACACGCCGCGCTCCGCAAGTTCTTCGGCTTCGAGGGCTTCCGCGAGGGGCAGGGCGAGGTCATCGAGTCCGTTTTGGCCGGGCTCGACACGGTCGTCGTGATGCCGACGGGCGGCGGCAAGTCGCTCTGCTTCCAGCTCCCGGCGCTCATGCGCGAGGGCGTGACGGTCGTAGTCTCGCCCCTCATCGCGCTGATGAAGGATCAGGTGGACGCGCTCCACGCGCGCGGACTGCCCGCGACCTTCATCAACAGCTCGCTCGACTTCGAGGAGCAGAAGGAGCGTATTGCGGGGGTGCGCCGCGGCGACTTCAAGCTTCTCTACGTCGCGCCCGAACGCTTCCGCAGCAACCACTTCGTCGAGACTTTAAAGAGCGTCAACATCTCGCTCTTCGCCGTGGACGAGGCGCACTGCATCTCCTCTTGGGGTCACGATTTTCGTCCCGACTACCTTCGTCTACAAACGTTCCGCGAGCGCATCGGCCGGCCGCAGACGGTCGCGCTCACGGCCACGGCCACCCCTTACGTCCGCGCCGACATCATCGAGCAGCTCAAGCTCGACGACCCGCGCGCCTTCGTCAGCGGCTTCGACCGCCCCAACCTTTCGCTCGGTGTCGTCCACACCGAGAAGGAGCGCGAGAAGTACGCGCGCATCAAACAACTGGCGCAGGAGTATCCGGGACAGTCCGGCATCGTCTACACCTCGACGCGCAAGTCGGTTGAGCAGATCACGCGCAAGCTCTTAGACTTTAAACTCTCGGTCGTCGGCTACCACGCCGGCATGACCGACGAGGAGCGCGTGCGCGCGCAGGAGGATTTCATGACGGGGCGTGCGCAGGTCATCGTCGCCACGAACGCCTTCGGCATGGGGATAGATAAGCCCGACATACGCTTCGTCGTACACTTCCACCTGCCCGGCTCCATCGAAGCTTACTATCAGGAGATAGGCCGCGCGGGCCGCGACGGCCAGCAGTCGGTCTGCCTCCTCCTCTTCAACTACGCCGACAAGCGCACACAGGACTACTTCATCGAGGGCTCGTACCCTCCGCCCGAATTAATCGCGAAGGTCTACGAGGCTTTAGTCTCGACCAATCAGCGCCGCATCGAGTTGTCTACGCGCGAGATTGCCGCGCGCGCCGGGCTGCGCAACGAGATGGCCGTGCAGTCGGCGCTCATCACGCTTGAGAAGGCCGGCCACGTCGAGCGCGGCACCGGCGCTGAGAACCGCGCTTCCTTGAGGCTGCTCATGCCGCCGCACCTCGCGCGCGAGAACGTGAGCGCGCGACGCAGCGCGCAGCTCAAGCAGGTTCTCTTCTCGCTGCTCGGCGGCTACGGTTTGAGCGAACGCGCCGACGCAGAGATCGACGTGGCCGACTTCGCCGACACGCTCGGGATGGAGCTGGCGCAGGCGAGACGTGCGCTCTCCACGCTCGCCGAGGCGGGCGTCCTCCGCTACCAGCCGGCGCGGCGCACGCGCGGCGTCGTGATGAAGGACGAGGAGCCTGCGACGCGCCTGCGCATCCGGCCGGAAGACCTCGCGCGCCGCGCCGCGCTCGAACAGCGGAAGCTGCGCGAGATGATCTCGTTCTGCTACACGGAGAACTGCTACCGCTCCTTCATCCTCGACTACTTCGGCGACCGCTCGCACGACGGCACCTGCGGCAAGTGCGGCAACTGTCTGCTCCATGGTGGCGCCGCGCGCGGCTCCGGCGGAGCGCCGCCGCTCGACGCGCCGCGCGACCTCGACCGCTTCATCATGAAGCATGTGCCTGCCGGGCTCGACCTCGAAGAGGAGCTGGCCACGCAGTCGCGCACACGCAAAAGGCGCGAGGCCGCAGAGGCTCCCGCATTTGAAGAGGACGGCGCAGACTCCTTCGCCGTCACGGAGCCGCGCGAGCTGTCAGAAGACGAGCGGCTGACGGTGCGCAAGATTCTCGCGTGCGCGGCGCGCATGGGCGGGCGGTTCGGCAAGGGGATGCTGGCGTCGGCGCTGCGCGGCTCGCGCTCGGCCAAGCTCTCGCAGGCCGGACTCGACCAGCTCTCGACCTACGGAATACTTTCGGGCATGACGCAGGACGAGATACTGCTCTACGTTGACGCGCTCGTCGCCGCCGGCTGCATGCATGTCATGGGCGGCGCCTATCCGACGGTCTCGCTCACACAGCTCGGCGGCGAAGTGATGCGCGAGCGCGCCGCGGTGCAACTGCGCCTGCCGCCGCTCTACACCGGCCCCGCCTACGCGCCGACCTCTGCGCGCACGTCCCAACGCGCCGCGGCGCCGGCCGCGCCGAAGACGAGCACCGTTGAAGAGACTTATGCTTTATACGAACAGGGCCTCACGGTCGAAGAGATTTGCGCGCAGCGCAGCCTGACCGAGATTACGGTCGAAGGCCACCTCGCCGACTGCATCCTCCGCGGCCGTCCCTTCGACGTGTCAAAGTTCGTCTCGGCGGAAGACCGCGCGCACATCGAACACGCCGCCGCCACCCTCGGCACCGAGCGCCTCAAACCTCTGCGCGAAGTGCTCCCACGACACATCACCTACCGCATGATTCGCTTCGTCGTCGCCGACCTCCAACGCGCCGCCGGCCTCGGCACGTCCGAAGAAGAAGAGTAGACAGTAGTCAGTAGCCAGTAAGAGAAGATACAGACGGCGCGAATCTCATCATCTAACGATGAAAGCCGCGCCGCCTGTCTTTCTACTGGCTACTAGCTAGTGTCTACTGTCTACTTGTTTTTACTGCCATCTGCCTACTCTCCTTCCCCGGCCGTGTCGGTGAAGCCGCGGAAGCCTTCGGGGCCGGCGTAGGCGACCGTGGGGCCGTGGGGCGTGCCGCGGCGGATGCGCGTGAAGACGTAGAGGTTGAAGAAGTGCATCGTGCCGAGGACGAGCAGCACCAGCCCGATCTTCCAGGAGAGCGCCTCGATGCCCTCCTGCGCGGTCTCGACCTGATAGCCGAGCTTCAGGGCCAGCGTCACGTAGCCGAAGTTGATGAGGTAGAAGCCGACGACGAGCAGGTGGTTGACCGAGTCGGCCAGCGCCTCGTTGCCGTGGAAGACATCGACGAGGAAGATGCGTCCGTTCCTGTGGAGCGTCTGCGCGACCCAGACCGTGAGCGCGACGCTCAGGCAGACGTAGGAGAGGTATGTGACGACGATGGTGTTCATGACTCGCCTCCTGTGGTGTCGGGGGCGCCTTGCGCTACGTCCGCGTCCGCGCGTCCGTTCCAGCGTGCGCCTCTTGCCCGCACTTGACTTCAACCCGCGTGCCGCGGCGTCGGCCTCGAATTTCCTTTCGCACAGACCCGGCGTGTGTGGCGCAATGCCGATTCGTGCTAGAGTCTTTGCATTCCGCAAACGAGGAGGGAGAGTTACCTTGAGCCGCAACCCTAACGTCGAGCCGCCGCAGCCCGAGCAGCAACCGGAGCTTCCGCCCACACACCCGGACGACCCGGCGCAGCCGGAGCCGCTGCCGCTCCCGCCCGACGCGCCCACGCCCACAGCGCCCATCGAAGAGCCCGGCACCCCGAAGCCCGCCGGCGACCCACCCGTCAACGAGCCGACGCGGCTGGTGTAACTTTCAACCCGACACGCGACGAAGATGGAAACGGTCAGCGAACACGGACGGCTGACTAACCCGAAGATCGAAGCAGCCGAACACATCCCTCCGCAGGCTCTGAGCACGCGGCTCGGTAAAATCGCGCGCGCCTTCGCGTCGAAGCCGTTCGTGCCGCACCCGCTCTTTCCCGGCCCGCACGCGCAGACCATCGTCTCGTCCAAACACCCCCCGCGCCAGCGCGCGTTCCGCGAGGAGCGTGCGCTCTACGAATCGCGTCTGTTCGAGGTCGAGCCCGGCTCGCGCGTCCTCCTCAAATGCCGCTGGCAGTCGGAGCGGCGGGCCGCCCCGACCCTGCTCCTTTTGCACGGGCTCGAAGGCTCGACCGACTCGCTCTATGTGCTCGGCACGGCGCAGAAGGCATACCGCGGCGGCTTCAACGTCGTCGGCATGAACATGCGCAACTGCGGCGGCACCGAGCACCTCGCCGCCACGCTCTATCACAGCGGGATGACGGAGGACATCCGCCGCGTCATCCTCGAAGAGCTGGCCGGGCGCGAGGGGCTGCCGGAAATCTTCCTCACCGGGTTCTCGATGAGCGGCAACATGGTTCTGCGTCTCGCGGGCGACTACGGGACAGAGGCGCCGCCCGCGCTCAAGGGCGTGGCCGCCATCTCGCCCTCCATCGACCTCGACTCCTGCGCCTCTGCGCTCGAACGGCGCGGCAACGCCCTCTACCGCTGGAACTTCGTCAAGCACCTGCGCGAACGCGTCCGACGTAAAGTGAGGATGAGCCCCGGGACTTTCGACACGCGGCACTTGCGCCGCGTGCGCACCATCCGCGAGTTCGACGAGCGCATCACCGCGCCCCACGGCGGCTACCGCGACGCCTCGGACTACTACGCGCGCACCAGCTCGCGCCCTGTTCTAGGCCGCATCAGAGTCCCGACCCTCATCATCCACTCGGCCGACGACCCGCTCATCCCCGCAGGGCCGTTCCTCGACGCTACCATCGCCGACAACCCCGACGTGCTGCTCGTCCTCACGCGCCGCGGCGGCCACGTCGGCTTCCTCTCCGACCGCGCCGAGGGCGAAGACCGCCACTGGGCCGAGAACCGCCTCGTCGAGTTCTTTACGCTGCTTTGCAGTGACGACGGACGATAGACGATGGACGATGACCAAGCCTTTATCGTCCTTTGTCCCTCTCCCCTTGCCTTTTGCCTTTTGCCTTCACTAAGCTTGTGGCCTGTTTTTCCAATCGACGATGGAAATATTCTTCAGGATACTCGCGGTCTTCGTGCTGGTCGCCGCCAACGGCTTCTTCGTCACCTCGGAGTTCGCCATCGTCAGCGTGCGGCGAATGAGAATCGCCACGCTGGCCGAGGGCGGCAACAAGCGCGCGCAACGCCTGCTCGCCTTCAAGGACAACCTCGGCTCATACATCTCGGCCACGCAGCTCGGCGTCACGCTCTCGTCCCTCGCGCTCGGGTGGATCGGCGAGGCGACGCTGGCCGACCTGCTCGTCACGCCGTTCGAGCGGCTCGGCGCCAGCCTCCCGCCGCTCTACGGCGACTACTTCTCCGACTACGTGCGCCACTTCGTCGCCTCGGCCATCGCCTTCATCGTCATCACCTTCCTCCACATCGTCCTCGGCGAGCAGGTGCCGAAGATGTTCGGCATCGAGCGCTCGGAGCGCGTTGCGATGTTGACCGTGGGGCCGATGTACTGGTTCTCGCGCGTCTTCCGCATCCCCATCCGACTGCTCGACGTGGCGAGTTCTGCCGCCACGCGCGCCTTAGGGATGCACGGTTCGAGCGAGCACGCCTCGATCTACACCGAGGAGGAGATCAAGCAGCTCGTCAACATCTCGCACAAGAGCGGCCACCTCGAAGAGGAGGAGCGCCGCCTCATCAACCGCGTCTTCGACTTCTCCGAGGCCGAGGTACGCGAGGCGATGATTCCGCGCACGGAGGTGCAGGCGCTCCCCATCACGGCCACGCTCGAAGAGTGCGAGCACGCCTTCTGTGAGTTCGGCTTCTCGCGCCTGCCCGTCTACCGCGAGCGCCTCGACGACGTGGCCGGCGTCCTCTTCATGAAAGACCTCATGCCCTGCCTGCACACGGTCGAGCCCAGAACCTTTAACATGGAGTCGATGCTCCACCCGGCGCTCTTCGTCCCGGCCACCGCGCGGCTCGGCTCCGTGCTCGCGCAGATGCAGGCGCAGAAGACGCACATCGCCTGCATCGTGGACGAGCACGGCGGACTGGAAGGCATCGTCACGCTGGAAGATTTACTTGAAGAGATCGTCGGCGAGATCAACGACGAGTACGACGAGGAGGTGCGCGAGCAGATCATCGCCGAACCGAACGGCACCTACCTGCTCGACGGGATGCTGGCCGTGCGCGACGCCAACCGCCGCTTCAAGCTGAAGCTCCCCGAGGAGGCGGGTTACACGACGATGGCCGGCTTCCTGCTGGCGAGCGCCGGACGCATCCTCGGCCCCGGCGAGGAGGTCGAGCACGAAGGCGGCCGCTTCCTCGTCGAGCAGGTCGAGGGGCGCCGCATCCGCCGCATACGCTACACGCCTCCGCCGCCGGCCGAGGTGCCGGGCGAGCAGGAGGCCGCTTGAGCAGTCTGCTCACGCACACTTGAAAGGGATAAGATTTGGGCGACCAGAACGACATCGCGGAATTGACCTTCACGCTGCTCATCATGGCGGGGCTGCTCGTCGTCTGCGTCGTTGCCGTCGTCATCTTCTTCCGCGTCTGGCGCCGCGAGAACAAGGGGCGCGACCGCAGCTTCTTCGAGTAGCCGTATGATTGCTCCTCTGCTCTGAACGCGCCGGTTGGAGGTGTCCGGATGGACGTTGACGCATACCTCGAACGCATCGACTACAGCAGCCCGCTCGCGCCGACGGCCGAGACGCTACGCCGCCTGCACGTCGCGCACCTGCTCGCAGTCCCCTTCGAGAACCTGAGCATTCACGCGGGCGAGCCCGTCGTGCTTCAAGACCGTTCTCTCTTCGACAAGGTCGTCGCGCACATGCGCGGCGGCTTCTGCTACGAGCTGAACGGGCTCTTCGCCGCGCTGCTGCGCGAGCTTGGCTTTCGTGTCGAGATGCTCTCGGCGGCGGTCGCGCGGCGCGAAGGGGGGTTCGGGCCGGAGTTCGACCACATGGCGCTGTTGGTCACGCTCGAAGAGCGTTGGCTGGCCGACGTGGGTTTCGGCGACTCTTTCGTCGAGCCGCTGCTGGTTGACGAGCGCGCGGAACAGACGCAAGCGGCGGGCTCCTTCCGTATCGAAGAGGAGGAGGGCGGTCGCCTCATCCTGCTACGGAGGGACGCCGAGGGCGCGTGGGAGCCGCAGTATCGCTTCAGCCTTGAGCCGCACGCGTACGAAGACTACGCGGAGATGTGCCGCTTCCATCAGACCTCGCCCGAGTCGCACTTCACAAGGGGGCGCGTCTGCTCGCGCCTGACGCCGGAGGGGCGTGTGACGCTGAGCGGGTCGCGGCTCATCACGACGCGGGGCGGCGAAAGGATGGAGCGCGAACTGGCCGACGAGGCCGAGTGTGACGCCGCGCTGCTCGAACACTTCCGCATCAAGATGCGCGGCCGGGGCGCGAACCCGTAGAAGCCACCCCGAAGGGCACCTACCTGATGAGAACGAAATCAACCCTCGCCTGCGTCGCGCTGGCGCTGCTCTGTTCGGCCGGCGCCTTCGCGCGTCCACCCGCGCAGGACGTTCAGCTCTCGCCGAACGCACCCAAAGACAAGCCCAGCTCGGTCACGGCCGACGAGTTCCGACGGTTCGAGGAGCAATCTTCGAGTTCCGCGACGGGCGCTGGTACTGCGTGGTCTTCGTCCAGTGTTGCGATTAAAGCAGTCTTCACTTGAGTGAGCATCAAAGGTATTAACCACCGAGGCACAGAGACACAGCTTTGAAGAGATAGCTCGACAAGCTGTGCCTCTGTGCCTCGGTGGTTAATTGCTTCTCGGTCGCACCCAACTGCCAGCCGCTATAGAACCCGCGGGTAGCCCTCTGAAGCGGCAAGGCCGCATCGTTCGGCTTTTGCTATCCTATTACGGAGTTAGGTTGCTTCATACAAACGGCAATGAGAAATACCTTACCGGAACCGGCTGTTGAGCAGCGGGAGACTCCTGAGCTAATCGAAGATTTATGCCTGGCGCTGCGCGATGTTGGCGTGCGCGACTATGGCTTGCCTGACGATGAACGGGGTGTCGCTTCTATCAAGAGCGTCCAGCGGATTCATGCCGAATTGGAAAAGCGTGGCGTAGATTATCGCTCCCGTCTCGCGCGGCTCACGGAAGAGACCAAATGGCAGATCGAGCCGCTCCTGCGAGAATGTCTGGCCTACCCCGAAGTCGTCCCCTATGTCAGAGAAGCCGACGGCGTGCGCCGCGCTTTCAGGTGTTCCGTCTGTCGGCAACGGGAGTTCCCTGACCGCAAAGGTCTCTTTCTATGTAACGTCTGCTTGGAACAATCGGCAGAGTCCATATACAGCCGGGTGCCCTGGGGCGGGCTTCTATTGCTGCGCATTTACAATGAGGCATATTGGTGCAAGCATGCGAATGCCGAGACGGTGATGGCGGCGTTCGATGATTACGAGACATTAGGTTATGCGTGGTGTGCGCAATGTGTTGCCGAAGAGCAAGAGCGCAGGGTTGAAATGGGATGGCCGGCTTGAATGGCTATATCATAGCGCAACCTGTCAACGGTATGCACCCGACCCCCGACACGCCGGCTCCCATCTTCGGCAATCGACCCGAGCGGCGGGTGAGGCCGTTAACCTGCCTGAGTCTTCACTTCTCTTGCTTCTCTAATTTTTTGAGGATGCGTGCGGCGTGGTTGCGGCCGACGAGGGGGACGCGCTCGTCTTCGGTGAGTTCGCGGATGAGGGGGACGAGCTGCTGGCGGTCGGAGAGATAGTCGCGGTTGATGAGGGTGTCGAGCTTGTTGATGAGCTTGGGGGTTTCGAGCGGCTGGCTCTCACGGGCGACTTCAAGCTCGAAGACGAGGACGGACTGCTCGGCCGCCTTGCGGTACTCCTGTGAGAGCCCCTGCGCGTGCTCGTCCTGACTGTAGTTGAACTCGGCCGTGCGCTCGCGCCCGCCGCGGCGCATCGTCAACTTCGTCTGCCCCTGGCTCGGGTAGGTGCGCTCGCCCTGGTAGTTGGCTTGCGAGTCGAGGAAGCCGAGCGCCTCCCAGTGCGCGCGCACGCGCGCGAGGGCCGTCGGGGAAAGCTCGAAGGGCTCGGTGAGCTGCTCGGTGTCGGAGCGGCGCTCGAAGCGTATCTGGCCGCGCCCTTTGTCGTCGTGCTCGATGCGTATAAAGTAGACGAAGAAGTCGGGCTGCTTGAACTCATAGACGTAGTGCGCGACGTTCGGGTCTTCCTTCGGCTTCGCGGGGACGCCCGCGCGCACAGACGCGGGCACCTCCTCAGTCCCCTGCCCCTCCTCTGGCCGCTGCGTGACCTTCTTCGGCTGAGTCTGCTGGACTGAAGCGGTCGGCGGCGGCCGGGGCGTCGCCTTGCGCTGGGCCTGTGTGCTGAAGGCCGCGCCCGTCGAGACGAGCGCGGCCGCGAATGCGAAAGTTAAAACCCGACCCCACATGCTCACTCGAACCTCACGGAGACGAGGCGCGAGATGCCTGCCTCCTCCATCGTCACGCCGTAGAGCGCGCGCGCCATCTCCATCGTCCGCTTGTTGTGCGTGATGACGAGGAACTGCGTCTCCTGCGACATCTCCTTGATCTTCGTCGTGAAGCGGCTGACGTTCGCCTCATCGAGCGGCGCGTCCACCTCGTCAAGCAGACAGAAGGGCGACGGCCGGTAGCGGAAGACGGCGAGCACGAGCGCGAGCGCCGCCATCGCCTTCTCGCCGCCCGAGAGCAGCAGCACGTTCTGCAAACGCTTGCCCGGCGGCTGCGCCACGAGGTCGATGCCCGACTCCAACACGTCGTCCGAATCGAGCATGCTCATCTCGCCGCGACCGCCGCCGAAAAGCTCGACGAAGAACTGTCCGAAGTTGCGGTTGATCTCCTCGAAGGCGTGGCGGAAGCGTTCGCGCGAGCGCTTCTTGATCTCGCGCAGCGCCTCGTCGGTCGAGTGGATGCCGTCGATGATGTCCTGCCGCTGGGCGGTGAGGAACGTCAGGCGCTCCTCGTTCTCGGCCAGCTCTTCGAGCGCCATCATGTTGACGGCGCCGAACGACTCGACGCGGGCGCGCAGCTCTTCGAGGCGCGCGCGCGAGGCTTCGAGGTCGAAACCCTCCTCGGCCGGGTGCGCGGCGGCGACCTCTTCGAGCGGCTGGTTCAGCTCGCTCACGCACGCCTCGCGCACGTAGTTGAGGCGCGCGGCGGCCTCGGCCCTCTGAACTTCGAGCGCGGCGCGAGAGTCGCGCGCGGCCGAAGCCTGCTGGTGTAGTTCCGTCACTTCGAACGTCAGGGCGTCGGCGCGTTCGCGCGACTCCGCGAGGCGGGCCGCGGCCTCACCCACCCTGCGCTCAAGGGCGGCGCGCTCGTCCTCGGAGCCGGCCGAAGACTGTTCGAGTTCCGTGAGCGAGCGGCGCAGCGCTTCGAGCCGGTCGCCGGCCTCCGCTGCCTCCTGCTCGTGACGTTCGACCCGCGTCCGCAGCTCCGCGGACTCCGACTCCATGCGGCGCAGCTCGGCCGCCGCCGCACGGCGTCTCTCCGCCGCGGCCGCGGCCTGCGCGCGCTGCGCACCGAGGTTCTCGCCCTCGGCCGCCGCCGCGCGGCGCGCCTCGGTAAGAGCCTCGGCAGCTTCGGCGACCGCGCGTTGCGCGGCGGCGCGAGACTCCTGCGCTATCTCAAGCTCGGCAATCTGGCGCGCGCGTCGTTCCTCAACCTCGCGCCGCTCTTCGGCGAGCCGCGCGGCATCATCCGCGACAACGCGCATGTGGCGCTCGGCGCGTTCGATCTCCTGCTTGAGCTGCGAGGCGCTCACTTCGCGCGCGACGTGCTCGCGCTCCTCGCGCCCGATCTCGTCGTTGAGGTGGATGAAGGCGTCCTCCAACTCACCCAGACGCCCGCGCGCCGCCTGCGCCGCCTCGTCGGCGAAGACGAGGTCTGCCTCCAGGCCCACCATGCGCAGCTCAAGCTCGCGCATCTCGCGCTTGAAGGCGAGCAGCCCCGCGCCCTCCTCCGAGACCGGGTGCCCGCCCGCCGCGATGAGCTGGCCGGCGACGACCCACTCGCCCGCGGCCGTCACGCACATCTCGCCCGTCGGGCAGCGTGAGGAGCATCGCGCGCTCCAGGTCTGCAGCCACGCGCGCGTTCATCTCGCGCGCGAGCGTGCGCGACAAAACGGCGCCTATCTCGCGCGGCGCGCCGAGCAGATTAGCGACCCGCGTCTCTTCATCGATGTCGGAAGCGACCGCATCGTTTGAACCGAGACGACGGATAGCGTCATCTTCATCGGTGAGCGTTGCGCCCTTCGACTCGTCCGTCTCGTCCAGCTCGGCCGCGCCGCCGTGCAGCCCCGCGACGAGGAAGGTCGCGCGGCCGGCGTCGTCGCGCTGAAGCCAAGCGGCGGCGCGCACGGCATCATCCGGCGTCGGCACGATGACCGATTGCAGGTACGGCCCGAGCACGCTCTCGACGGCGCGCTCCCAACGCGGCTCGACGCGGAGCACGTCGGCGACCGTGGCGACGACGTGGAAGTCGCGCGGCGCGTCCCCCTCGGCCGGCGCAAAGATGCGCTGGACTGACTGTGAGTAGAGCGAGTGTTGCGTGTCGATCTCGCTCAGCGTGTCCAGACGATGGCGGACGCGCGCCGACTCGTCGCGGGCGCGCGCGCGCTCGGCCTCGGCGGCAGCCACCTCGGCGCGCGCGTCGGAGAGAGCGCGCGTGCGCGCCTCGCGCTCGGCGTAGAGCGCGTCGAGGTGCGCGCGCGCGGAGGTGATCTCGCCCTGTAGCTTCTCGGCCTCGGCCTTCGCCTGCTCGTGCGCGGCCGAACGCGCGCTCGCCCTCGCGCGCGAGCCCCTCGGCCTGCGCCGCGAGTTTGTCGAGCACGGTCTCCAACTGGCGTCCGATCTCTGCCAGACGCTCGGCGGCGGCCGTGTGCGTCAGAAGCTCTGCGCGCGCGGACTCGATGGTGCGTCTCGGCCTCGACGCACCTCGGCGGTGCGCCGCGCGTAGGCCGACTCGGCCTCTTCGAGCTGGCGTGCGCTCTGCTCGCTCGCCTCGCGCATCTGCACGTCACGAAGTACGAGCGACTCGCTCTCGGCCGTGACCGCGGTGAGCCGCGCGCGCACGGCCTCGGCCTCGTGCCGCACCTCGGCCAGACGCTTTTCCAGCGACGCGATCTGCTCGCCCTGATACGCGCGCTCGCGCTCGCGGCGGTCGAACTTGAGCGCCGACTCGGAGACGGCCGCGCGCGCCTCCGACAACTCCTCCTCGCGCGCACGCGCTTCGGTCGTCGCGCGCCGCGCCTCCTCCTCGCGCTCCTCAACTCTGTGGCGAGCCGCTCGACCTCCTCGTTGGCCGATGCCGAGCCCCGCGCAGACGTTCGAGCCGCGCGTTCAAGTCACGCTCGTCGGCGGCGTAGACCTTGCGCAGAAGCTCGCGCAGCTCCTCGCGAATCTGGTGGTAGCGTCGCGCCTTTGCGGCCTGCCTCGAGCGAGCCGACCTGCCGCTCGATCTCGGAGATGATGTCGGAGACGCGGCTGAGGTTCCCGCGAGCGGCTTCGAGCCGCGCCTCGGCCGCGCGCTGGCGCACGCGGAACTTGGTGATGCCGGCGGCCTCCTCGATGAGCGTGCGGCGATCCATCGGCTTGGCCGAGAGTATCTGGCCGATGCGCCCCTGCTCGATGATGGCGTAGTGCGCGCCGGAGAGGCCCGTGCCCGAGAAGAGGTCTTGAATGTCGCGCAGACGGCAGACGCGGCCGTTGAGGAGGTACTCGCTCTCGCCGTCGCGGTAGAGCCGGCGCGTGACCGAGACGCTCTCGCCCGGCGCGAAGTCGAGCCCGAGACGGCGAGGCCGCCAGTGGCGCTTGTGCGCGCGCGCCTTTCGGCGCGGGCACGACGGCCGCGGCATCCTCCGGCGTCACGACGCGAGCGCCTGAGTCGCCCCGCCCTCCGGCGGCTGCGGATATGCAATCTGCGTGGAGTCGCTCGCGCCGACCTCAGCGTTGCTGGCGGCGGACGTTCCGTCTGCCGCGACGGCGGCGCGGCAGCGGCTTCGGGCTGCGGCGCGAGCGCTTCCAAGCTCGGGCGAGAGACGCTCTTCGACGGCGCCGGCCTGGTCGTCCAACTCTTCGAGCGTCGCGTCGATGTCCTCGATGTCCTGCTCTTCCTCGACCGTCTCGTCGCGCACCATGTGGAGCACGACCTCGGCCATCCCCGACGGCTGGCGGCTCTTCGCGCCCTGGAAGATAACGTCCTTCATCTCGCCGCCGCGCAGGTTCTTCACCTTCTGCTCGCCGAGCACCCATGAGATGGCATCGGCGACGTTCGACTTGCCGCAGCCGTTGGGGCCTACGATGGCGGTGATGCCGTTGCCGGTGAAGACGAGGTCGGTGTAGTCAGCGAAGGACTTGAAGCCGGTGATTTCGAGGCGTTGGAGTTTGAACATGCTGAGCGTTTTCGGCCTTAACGGGATGCCCTGGGAAACACAGTCCCTAGAGCCTGTGCGGGAGACGCACACTATATGTTGGCCTGAGAGCGGTTGTCAAACCGAAACATTAAGGCGGCGAGGGTTAGTCGTTGTCGTCAAAGCGGGTTAGCCGCAGGCGCAAAAGGCCGGCGCGGCGCGGGCGGTCGAGCACCGCCCGCGCCGCGCCGGGAAGAGACAAAAGAGTCGGCCTAGTCGGAGAGCATCACTCTCAACAGCAACGGGTCGTAGCGAACGGGCGCGGCGCGCGCCAACTGGCCCGCGCCCAGTAGCCGCCGAAGCGCGTCTGCGGTGGCGGTGGCGGCCCCTGCTGGTTGCCCTCGGTCGCTTGAGCCCGCGAAGCGCCGCGCGGTACTCGATGGACTCGATGAAGGCCCTGACCATCTCGGCCCGGCGGACGCGCGCCAACGCCACCGTCTCGTCGCGGACGTTCTCGCCCGGCCGGCTGAAACTATTCATCTTGTTGAGCCAGAAGTCATAGCCCGAGAAGTTGTTGTCCGGCGCGTCGTCCGGGTTGCGCCTCAAGTACCCGAAGTACTGCATCAGCACGAACGACGGGTTGTACTGAGCGATGAAGACCGAGTCGCTATCGACCACAGACTTCAGCGCCGCCGCGCGCCCGGCCGTGTTCCCCGAGCCGTAGGCGTTGATGGCCGCGTTACGCTCGGCCGCGGTCGGCGTCGCGCCCGCGTTCGTGAAGAGTTTATCGACGTAATCCGAGGCCGCCATGCCCTGCTGGAACTGCCCGACGAACTCAGTGCGCGTGACGAACTCCTCGACGTACGCCTGCTTGTTCGCGTCGAGCTGCTGTTGGAAACCGGGCTGGCCGACGATAACGCCGTTGCTGATCTGGCGCTGGTCGCGCAGGAAGAGAACGTAACGCGGGTTGCTCTTCGCGCTGCCGAACGCAGACTTGTGGGCGCGCATGACGAAGTAGCCGGTCTGTTGGAACTCGATGGACAGGAAGAACGCGGTCGAAACGTCCACGCGCTTCGCCTGCCTGCACTGCGCGTTGTTGCCACAAGACTCGATGCCCTGCGTCCAGAAGTCCTCGCCCGTCTGGTCGCTCTGCCGGTAGAGGAAGTCGTGATAGTGCGTGCAGACGAACGTGCGCGAGTTGTCAATCGGGTTCCCCGTAGACTCCGGCGTGTCGTCCACGATCTGAAGCTGCGCGTTGTTCGGCGCGCCGAGCACACCGTTCTGCGGGTTCTGTAGGACGAGCGTCGCGTTCTCAAGCCCCTCGCTGTACGCGTCCTCGTTGACGAGCACCTGGAAGGTCTTCTGCGTCTCGTTCGGCTCGAAGACGAGGCGTCCGACGACATAGGTGTAGTCGCCCCTCTGCGTGGCCGAGCCGTTGTTGCTGCCGATGTCCACGGTCGAGCGGCCGGTCGTCACACCCGTCCGCAGGACGCGCACAGTGATCGGCGCGCAGTCCTCCTGCACGGGGTAGGCCGCCGCGTCAAAGGAGAAGGTGGGCTGCGGCGTCGGGGTCGGCTGCGGCGTCGGCGTTGGCTGCGGCGTCGGCGTCGGTGACACCATCGGGGTCGGAGTCGCGTCGGGCGTCGGAGTCACGTCGGGCGTCGGCGTCGCGCTGGGCGTCGGCGTCGCGCTGGGTGTCGGCGTCGCGTCAGGTGTCGGAGTGGCTGTAGGCGTCGGAGTCGGAGTCGGGGTCGGGGTCGGCGTGGCTGTGGCGCCGCAGCCCGTCGAGGGCGCGGCCGTGCAATTGCCGACGGTGTACTCCGTGCCGCCGCGCGTGATGTCGCGCTTGCCGTTAGCCTGGCTCGTGAAGGTCGTGCCGCGCAGACCCGCCAGCACCGTGCCGGCAGAGATGGCCCCCTTCGACGCGAACTGGTTGAGCTTGCTTACGGCGACCTTGATGGTGATGGTGCCGTTCGTGGTGTCGAAGACGCCGCAGTCGGCGTCGCCGCGCGGCGTGTAGGTGATCGAGCCGTCCGGGTTCCTGGCGGCGGTGCCCCACGTGAAGGTGCCCGACGGGTTCGAGTCGGTGTTCGCCAGCACGTAGAACTGGTCGCCGCGGTCGGAGAGCGCGAAGCTGTAGTCGCCTGTGGGCGAGAGGCCCGCGAACGGCGCGTTGGCGGCGAAGTGCATCCGCCAGTTCGAGGCCGGGGGGACGACGGGCAGCGTCGAGACCTTCATCGTCGCCACGACGACGGGCACGCCTCCCGGCCCCGTCTCGCACGAGTAACGGATGGAAGTGATGTCGAGCGGGTCGTCCGCCTGGATGCTTCCGACAAGCCCCGTCTGCACGTCGCCGCGGAAGTCTGTGACCTGCGAGCCGTCGAGGCCGGCGACGCTGGCCGCGAGCGGGAAGGGGCCGGACTGCGTCGCGGGCGGCGAGCCCGGATTGGGCACGTTCGCCTTGCTGTTGATGGCCGGCCCTGAAATCTGGCGCGCGACGTAGGTGTGGCCGTCGAAGTCGTTGTGGTCGTCCGTGTAGGCGACGACGGCCGCGCCCGTCGGGTCGAAAGAGATTTGGAAGTAGTCGATCAGGTTGCGGTTGGCGGGCGCCGTCGGGTCGAGGCCATTCTCCGAGATGTTGCTGCCGTGGATGAAGTGGTCGCTGACGGTCGTCTGCCGGAAGGTCGGCGCGTCGGAGGTCGCGTTGAAGGACTGCGCGTAGAAGACCTTCCAGTTGGCGTTGTCGTTGTTCGTCGCCTGATCCGTCCCGTACCAGACAACGCCGACCGAGCCTTGCGTCGGGCCGGTCTCCATCCACGGGAGGACGGAGGTCTTCGTCTCCGCGCCGTTCGAGACGCGCACGGGCGCGCTCCAGGTCATCGCCGCCGTCGGTCGAATGCACGAGGAGGATGTCCTTGTCGTTGGAGTAGGCGACGTAGGCCGTCCCGAAGGGCGTGCCGTCGTCGGCCACCTTGACCGAGAAGAAGATGTGGGCGACGCCGCCCGGGTCGGATGCCGCCTGCGGGCAGACGTAGTCGAGGGGCGTGCCGTCGGGCAGAAACTGCCGGTTGTGGCAGACCTGTCCCGTCGAGCCGCTCACGTAGACGCGCCCGGACTTCTGATGTACGTCGATGCTCCCGACCTGGCCGATGAGGCCGGCGGTGATGGCCAGGCAGTAAGTCAGGCCGCCGTCGGTCGAGCGCTGTATCTGCGTCACGGTCGGCGCGACCGTGCGGTAGAGCAGATAGACGTTGTTCGGCCCGTGGAACTCGTGCCACTGCCGGTCGTCGCCGGGGATGCCGCCCGTCACGTTGCCCAGAGGATTGCGCAGGATGGTCACGCCGCGGTCGGTTGACCTCTGCGTGGTGATGTTGGCGAGCAGGAGGCTGCTCGCGGCGAGCGTCGAAGGCTCGGTCAGCGCGCCCGTCGTCACGTCGGGCATCCCGACCGCGAGGTCGATGTCGCCGCCGCCCTGCGCGCCGGCCGAGGCGACAGGCGAGCCCGTCACGGAGTCGGGCTGGCCGCGGTAGGCCCAGTTGCGCATGAAGGGGTCGTAGTTCGGGTTCGAGGCGTTGTTGACGGTCGGGCGCAGGTCAACGTACCAGAGGTCGTTGCCCGCGGGGACGCCGCGGATGGCGCCGACGTAGAAGTTGCCGAACTTGTCGGTGCGGCACGAAGGCTCGCCGTCGCGCGCGGCAACCGGCGCCTTGACCGTGACGTTCGGGCTGAAGGTCATGCCGCCCGAGATGTAAGTAGCGGTGCGCGCCGAGGCGACCCCGGCGAGGCTGAACTGTCCCTTCGGCGGGTCGGTCTGCGCGGCCCCCGGGGGCGCGTTGTAATAGACGACGCGAACCTTGTAGTCGCCCACGCCACTCGTGTTGGGGTCGATGGACGCGTGCTCTTCGGTGAGAATCGCGTTGGTCGGGCCGTTGCCGGAACTTGAGACCAGTTGCCCGTTACACTTCCCCGACGCAGGGCACGTGCCGCCCTTGTAGATGACGAGGTCGTAGTCGTTGGTGGGGAGCGTCCAGGTCAGGTCTACGCGGATGACCTTGCCTGTGTAGACGCCGGGCAGCACCGTCAGTGTGAAGGTGTCGCAGGTTGTCCCCTCGGTGCAGCCGTTCTCGCCGTCGAGCGGGTCAGTGGACACGCCGCCCGCCGCAGTGCCCGTCCACTTCCCGTCGAGCGGCAGGACGGGGCCGGTCGGCCCCAACGTCCCCGCGGGCGGATTGGCGGCCCGCACCACACGCACGGAGCGCGGCCCCGCAGAGATGAAGAGGAGCGCCGCCCCCGCGGCGGCTACGAGTGCCGCTAGTAGAAGCACGCGCGCGGAGACGCGGCCCTTCAAGCTGGATACGATCCACGTCCCTCCGCCGAGCAAGCGGTGGGGCCTGCCTTTCAGAGTCCCGGAGGACTCTTCGCCTCTTAGTCTCATGGCAATGACGCTCCTTAGTTTCGATGCAGACGGGAGCGCACCACGGCCGTAGGCAAGTGTGGCCGGGCGCGGGCCTGAGGGGCAGCCGGGCAAGATGGGCTGCGCCCCGGGCATTGGCGCGACGGGGGTATCGTCCGTTTCCTAACTGTCGAGTTTTCAGGGGATGCGGGGAGTTTTATACCACAGCGGCGGGGCGCGGCGCACCTTAAAAAGTAGGCAGATGGCAGTAGGCAGTTGAAGCTTCTTAACAAAGCAGCCTGAATGAATCGGGGCAGCGAGTAGTTCAATCTCGCCGCCCCGATTCATTCGAGTCCTCTTCTTCTCTGAACTGCCTACTGCCCACTCACTTCGGCGCGAGGTCGCGGCGGACGAAGAGGACGAGGTTGACGCCGGGGCGCAGCGGGTAGAGGTCGCCGACGCGTGTGTAGGCGTCGCCGGCCACGCGTTCAAGCTGCGGCAGTTGGTCCTGACGGCCGACGATGGCGAGCGTCTTCCGCGGGTCGTAGGAGGAGGCGAGCTGCCCCTCGTAACCGGCGTTCGGGTTGTGGCGGAAGTACCAGGGCGACGGCCAGTACTCGGGCGAGGCCGTGGCGAAGCCGGGCTCCTTCGTGCCGGCGCGCTCGCCCACGCGCTCGATCTCGCGGACGAGGTCGTGGAACCCGCGCTGCGTCTGCGAGTAGACGTAAGGGTGCTTGTCCTTGTCGTACTCAACGAAGTTGATGATGTAAGTGTGGTAGAGACCGAAGGAGGCGGCGGTGAGCGCCACCGCCGCCACCGCACGCCAACTCTTCGCGGGCACGCGCGATACCGACGCGCCGAACGCCTGCACGAAGTATCCCGCGGCGAGGGCCAGCGGCACAAGGAAGTTCAGGACGAGCCACGGCGTCTTGTAGCTGATGAGCGAATACGCGACGAGCAGCCCGAAGCCCCACGCCGCGAAGAAGATGGCGAAGCGGTTAAGCCTCCGCTCGAAGAGCGCCACCAGCGCGCCGAACGTGCCGAGGACGATGATGGCCGCGTCCTCCTGCAAGAGCCACCAGACGTACGTGTACCAGGGCTTGCCGTGGAACTCGCTCATGCCCGTCTTCTTCCAGAGGGTGAAGGCTTTGAACGAGTCCCAGAAGGCGCCCTTCCAGTGCATGAAGAAGGAGGAGTAGAAGGCCACCCAGATGAACACGAAGAGCGCGACCGCGCCGAGCAGGGCGACGCCGCCCTGCTGCCCCCGCGACAGCTTCGCGAAGCCCCCGCCTTCGGACTCCGACGCGCGCGCGGCTCGGCCGCCTCCCCCGCCGCGCACGCGCTCCCACGTCACGGCCGTCAGCCACGCCAGCCCGAGCGTACCCACCGAGATGAAGGCCGTCTCCTTCGTCGCGAACATCAACGCGGTCGAGGCCGTGGCCGTCAGCAGGTCGGACGGCGCGCCCGTCTCGCGGAAGCGCAAGGCGTAAACGACGAGCCCCAGCGTGAAGAAGACGAAGGGCATCTCGTGGATGAAGTAGCGCGAGTAGAAGACGCACGCGGGCGAGACCGCGATGAGCAGCCCCGCGACGAGCGCCGCCGCCGTCCCGACGTAGCGGCGCAGACAGAGCACGAGCCACACCACCCCGACGCCGAAGAGCGAAGTGACGAGCCGGATGAGAAAGGTGTGCAGCCCCCCGAGCGCGACGAGCGGGAGCGTCAGGTAGTAGAGCGTCGGGCCGTGGTAGTTCTCGGGGTCGTATGCGTAGCGCCCATGCCGCAGGAGGTTCGTCAGAAAGAAGCCGTTGACGCCCTCGTCATGATGCAGGGGCTTCATCTCAAGCGCGTAGACCCTGAGCACGAACGCCAGAAGCAGTATCACGGCGCTCGCGTAAATCCACGCGCGCTCGGGAATGTCGAAGGCGGGTGCGGGCGTTGGAGGAACCACGCGCTCGCGCTGCTCCTCTGCTTCCCGTCTCCTGGACAACGACGCGGCGTCCCAGCCGGCGCGCGCCTTCTTACGGTTTCGTTTTGTAGAGGCGGTAGGCACCTGCTTCCCCAACCTTCCTGTATCTCGCAAAGAAGGACTCGTTGAGCATGAGGCCCCGCTCGCGCATCTCCTCGCGCTCAAGGGGGCCGACGACGATGTACTCGATGCCGGCGCGTTCGACGAGCGCGGGAGCGTCGGCCGCGCCCGCGTAGATGCGCTTCAACTCAGCCTCGCGCGGCCCGTAGTCGATGCCGTGCGACCAGACGTGGCCGGGGTAGCCGAGAAAAGTTCTGCGGCCCGTCAGGTAGACCGGGTCATTATAAGTCGGCGCGTGGAGAATCAAAGAGCGCGGGGCTGTCTCCCGCTTGATGACCTCCGCGAACTCCAGACCCGCCGGCTCGAACGAGCGCCGCTCGACCGCGCTCGACGCCGCGCGCCACACGTCGAGCCCGCCCGCCGCCGTCTGCATGAAGAGTAAGACTAAAGCCGCCGCGCGCCACGCCCCGCCGCGCCGCCACACGCGCACGAGCACGAGCGCCACCAGCGGCGCCGACGCGACCCACCAGTAGAGCAGCACCTTGATGTTGTCCCACACCCACGGCGAGAGCCTGTAGACGTTCGGCACCACGAAGCAGAGCACGAACGGCAGGTAGAAGAAGAGCAGCCTCTTACTCACGCCCGCCCCGCGCCACGCGAGCGCCACGACGAGCAGAGGGATGAAGACCGCCGTGTTCTTGATCCAGAACCAGACGACGTTCGTCTGCCCGTGCGCCCACCCGAACTCCCAGCCGAAGAACTGCCCGGCGTTGACCGCCGACTCGCGCGTGGCGAAGAACATCTGCGGCAGCGCCAGCACGGAGGCCGCAGCCGCGAACAGAACCCACGGCCGCCACACCGCCCACACCCTCGCCCGGACGGGAGCCTCGTCCCGAGTTCCTTCACTCTTCGACACCAACACCGCCGCGCCCTGCGCGAGCGCCATGCACGCGCCCATCAACATCATCACCACGAAGCTGTGCGCGTGTACCAGCGGCATCAGCCCCGCCACGACGCCCGCGGCGATCATCTGCCGCAAGGCAAAAGGCCGAAGGCAAAAGGCGAAACTGTTATCGGCAGCGGCTCCTTCATCTTCAACCGCGCCCTTCACCGACACCCCGCGCGCAGACTTACCCTTCGCCTTTTTCTTCCCGACCCGACGACTCTCAACCTCCGACACTCCCTCTTCCACACTGCCTACTGCCGTCTGCCTACTGCCTACTGACTTCTCCGAAGCGTCCCACCACAACGTCCACACGACGAGCGCGACGGAGAGGCCGAGCAGGATGCTGCGCTGCGTGACGAAGAGCGCGGTGACGGCGTTGCCCCACTCGAAGCCCGGGTAGGCCCGCGTGTAGTCGTGCTCCAAACTGCCGAGCATGGTGAAGAGGCCCTGCCCGCTCGACGCCGCCTCGCGCAGAAAGACCACCCAGCCGAGGCCGCCGCTCAGAAGCACCAGCGCCGGCACCACGAGCGCGGCCAGACGGTCACGCGTCTGCTTCAGCGCCCAGCGGTGCAGCAGCCCCACCAGCGACATCATCAACGCGAAGTTCTGCCAGAAGAGCGAGCCTTCGAGCGTAGCGCCTGCACGCACGAACATCGCCGCCACGAAGTCTACGACGAACGGGTAGGTCAGACGGACGCCCGCGAACTCCGGGTGCTGCGGCGGGAAGTTCTCGCCGTAGGCGAAGCCCGTCACGACGGCGAGATGGAAGGGCAGGTCGCCGAGGTTCGTGTCCACACCCGTGAAGATGCCCTCCGGCGTCTGGTACATCGCGCGCGCGTACACGAGCCAGAACAGCACCGCCGCGCACAGGTAGAAGACGACCACGCCCGCCCCGCCCTTCCCCGCCAGCGCGCGACTCAAGACGCTCAGACCTTCCTTCGTATCGGCGGCCAGACGCACGCGCCAGTCTCTACGTAACAACAGCAGGAGCGGCGAGCCGCAGACCACGCCCGCGAGCGTGAGCGCCGCCGGCCCCATCCCCAACGCCGACGCCAGCACGAAGCCCAAGAGCCCGAGCGCCGCGAAGCCCAGGCACACGCCCGCGCACAGGCGCGACCAGAGGCTCGCGTCGCGTTCGTAAGCGTAGGTCAACACGGTCGCGCCCGCGATTGCCGCGAGCGCCAGCAGGAGTGCGAAAGGCATAAGGTGCGCAGGGCTTAATTGAACTAAAAAGACGCCGCGATTATACGCGAACACCGTCCGCCCCGCCGAAGAGCCGCGCGCCGACTTTGCCTGCCACTGCTGGACAACTCGGAGGCGCGGATGTTTAGATGTTCGACTTAAAGAACAACACAGGAATCCGAAATTATGCTCCGAGCAGGTATCGTCGGACTGCCGAACGTCGGCAAGTCCACACTCTTCAACGCGCTGACCGCGCAGGCGTCGGCGCTCGCCGCCAACTACCCCTTCGCCACCATCGAGCCCAACGTCGGCGTCGTCCCCGTCCCCGACGAGCGGCTCGAACCGCTCGCGAAGATAGTCAAGACGAGCACAATCGTCCCCGCCACGGTCGAGTTTGTGGACATCGCCGGCCTCGTGCGCGGCGCGTCGAAGGGCGAGGGGCTTGGCAACCAGTTCCTCGCCAACATCCGCGAGACCGACGCCGTCATCCACGTCGTGCGCTGCTTCGAGGACGAGAACATACACCACGTCGAAGGCACCGTTGACCCGCGCCGCGACATCGACACCATTCAGGTCGAGCTGGCCCTGGCAGACCTCTCGACGGTCGAGCGCCGCCGCGAGAAGGCGCAGAAGACGGCCAAGGGCGGCGACAAGACGGCGAAGGTTGAGATCGAAGTCGCCGACAAGCTGCTCGCCGTGCTCTCCGACGGCAAGCCCGCGCGCACGGCCGACCTCGATGACTCGGAGCGCGCCGTCGCGCGCGGCTTCTTCCTCCTCACCTCGAAGCCGACCATCTACGCCGCCAATGTGGACGAGGCGACGCTCGCCGACCCCGAGTCGAACCCGCACGTCCGCGCCGTGCATGAGATCGCCACGGCCGAAGCCGCCGAGTACGTTCCCATCTGCGCGCAGTTGGAGGCGGAGCTGGTCGCGCTCGCGCCCGAAGACCGCAAAGGCTACCTCGCCGAGGTGGGCGTCGTATCGAGCGGCGTCGATAGACTCATCCAGAGCGCCTACCGCCTGCTCGGCCTGATGTCCTTCCTCACGGCGGGCGAGAAGGAGGTGCGCGCCTGGACTGTCCCGCGCGGCACGCGCGCCCCGCAGGCGGCCGGCACCATCCACTCCGACATCGAACGCGGCTTCATCCGCGCCGAGATCGTCTCCTACGACGACCTCACCCGCACCGGCTCCTACGCCGCCGCCCGCGAACAAGGACTCCTCCGCCTCGAAGGCAAAGAGTATGTTATGCAAGAGGGCGACATCGTCAACTTCCGCTTCAACGTCTAACCCGCATCCATGCACGTTGGCACTCCGTACCTCCGGTAATATCTTTCCCCGCGCGTCAAATATCGCACCGGAGGTGGCCTCACATGAGGAGAACGTCATCAGTCTCTAACTTAATCCTTGTGCTCTCAATGTGGCTTGCCTTCGTTCTCGGCTGTGCCGGTAACAGCGACCGACACATTTCTCAAAAGGCTAGGTGACTCCCGACATGCGCAGGCCCGTCGCGAACCTTTCCCGAGGGTGAGGTTCGCGACGGGCCTGCTGTTTTTTGTGCGTCGTCGTGTGTGAAGGCGTGTGTGCCGCGCGAGGGAAAAGTCGGCCGCCGTGTTAAACTGCCGTCCAAGCATTCCAAAGCATTCAAAAATTCGCCGTGTTAGTTACGTCGCTGCGCTTGAACGTGGGGGCGCGTGTACGGGCTCGCTAATCGAATCGAAGGGGGAATCTGGTTGATGTCTACTTGCTCCGTCCAGCCGCCGCGTCAGTCGCGCCGCGGCCGACTTCTCTCTCTGGCGCTCTGCTGTCTCGCCAGCCTCGTTCTGTCTCTGGCTTCGGTCGTCGGGGGGCGCGCGCAGGAGCAGGCGGCGTTGGCTGACCTTACCGTCAGCAAGTCCGGCGACGAGGCGGCCCCAGTCGGCGGCACGATCACGTACAACCTCGTCGTCACCAACGGCGGCCCGGACACGGCGTTCAACGTGGTGCTGACCGACCCCATCCCCGAGCACACCACATTCGTCAACGCCAACGTGACCTCGGGCGAAGGCGAAGTGTCGTTCGACGGCACGACCCTGACCGTCACCTTCCCTTCCATCGCGGCCTTCGAGAGCGGCAGCGCATCGCTCGTCGTGTCGGTCAACGCCGATACGCCGCGCGGCACCACCATCAGCAACACCGTGACCGGCAGGTCCAGCGCGTCCGACCCGCAGTTATTCGACAACACCGCGACCGCGGACACCGTCATCACGGGGCCGTTCGCGGGCGACATCCTCATCTCTGAGTTCCGCCTGCGCGGCCCCGCCGGCGCGACCGACGAGTACATCGAAATCTACAACAACGCCGACACGCCGCAACGTGTCCAGGCCACGGACGACTCTGGCGGCTACGCCGTCGCGGCCTCGGACGGCGTTGTCCGCTGCACCATCCCGAACGGGACGGTCATCCCCCGCCGCGGCCACTACCTCTGCGTCAACTCGGTCGGCTACTCGCTCGGCCTCTACCCGGCCGGCGAGGGCGAAGCCCCGACCGCGACCGGCGACGCGGCCTACGAGACGGACATCCCGGATAACGCGGGCATCGCCATCTTCAGAACGTCCAACCCGGAGAACTTCAACCTCACCAACCGGCTCGACGCGGCCGGTTCGACGAGTGAGAGGAACACGCTCTACAAGGAGGGAACGGGCTACCCGGCGCTTTCGCCGCTCGGCCTCGACTACGCACTCTACCGCGACAACTGCGGCAAGGCGGGCTCGGTCACGGCCTCGGGCACCTGTCCGACGGGTGGGGAGGCCAAGGATACTGACAACAACGCCGTGGACTTCGTCTTCGTATCGCCCGACGGCAACTCGTCCGGCGCGGGGGCTCGGCTCGGCGCGCCGGGCCCGGAGAACTTCGCGGGGCCTCTTCAGCTCAACGCCTCGTTCGGCGTCGCGCTGCTCGACCCGTGCGTCGGCTCTTCCAGCGCGCCGAACCGTGTGCGCACCTTCACGGGCGACCAGGCGAACAACTCCACCTTCGGCACGCTCGACATCCGCCGCACGGTGACGAACATGACGGGCGAGAACGTCACGCGGCTGCGCTGGCGCATCATCGACATCACAACCTTCCCCGTGCCCTCCGGCATCGCCGACCTGCGCGCGCGAAGCTCGACGCCAGTCGTCGTCACGGTTGACCGCGCGCCGTGCGGCTCGGAGACGAGCGAAGTCCTCGTGGAGGGGACGACGCTTGAGACGCCGCCCGTGCAGACGAACGGCGGCGGCTTCAACTCCTCGCTCTCTTCGGGGACGATCACGCTTCAGACGCCGCTCGCCGACGGCGAGAGCATCAACGTGCGCTTCCTGCTCGGCATCGCGCAGACCGGCAACTTCAGATTCTTCATCAACGTCGAGGCGCTGACCCGCGCGCCCAACGACCCAGACCCCGACCCAGACCCCGACCCAGACCCCGAAACGCCGAGGCCGTCGGTGCGTCCGCGCAAGGGAGTTCAGGCGATGCCTTCACAGTCGAGCCCCGCCAGGACGCAGCCGACCGCGGCGACTCCCGCCCGGGCAACGACTCCCAAAGCGAGTTCGCGCGACCGAATGCGCCGCGAGTTTTGATTTGACGGAGGCCGGGTGAGAATCTTATCCGGCGCGCGAAGGGGACCAAATTGAGAGGCCGGCGCCGCGAAGATGTGTTCGCGGCGCCGGCCTCTGTGTGTTCTTGCCGTTGCTACTTGATGAGCGCGCGGACGCCCGCGAGCACGAGATAGATGACGGCCAGCGTGACGGCCACCTTGATGAGCAGGATAGCCAGCTTGACGACGGCCACAACCGCAATCCCCGCCGCGGCGAAGACGAGCGGGACGACGACGGCAACGACGAACATGCCCAGGAGGATGATTCCGACGATGCGGAGTATATCTTTCGCGTCTTTCATAATTTCACCTCTAACACCAGCCGCGGTTTAATTGATTGCGTTGACGAGCGGCCGGCGGCTTCTTCTCCGCCTCCCTATACGAGCATGGGCGGGGGCGCGTTCCGTCCAAGATTTTACACCTTTCGTCAAATCCGTGTCTCACATTTTTGTCACCGCGCCCGCGCCAACGTCAAGCCCGTTTGTGCTAAGCTTTCCGCAGTTATCCCGGGTCTCCCGAACAATATTCGCCAGTCGAGACGGAGTGTGTGAGCCATGCCGAGCCGCGCGGGTGAGAGCCTCTTCGCAGACGAGCCGGAGGCGGAGCCGCCGCCGCCGGACTCCTCCGCCCCTTTGGCCGAGCGCATGCGGCCGCGTGCGCTCGAAGAGTTCGTCGGGCAGCGGCATCTCGTCGGCGAGGGGCGTGTGCTGCGGCGCGTGATCGAGGGCGGTGGGCTTCTGCCCTCCCTGATTCTGTGGGGCGGGCCGGGCACGGGCAAGACGACGCTGGCGCGACTGCTCGCGAGCCGCTCGGGCGCGCGCTTCGTGGCGCTCTCGGCCGTCTTCTCGGGCGTCAAGGAGGTGCGCGCGGCCATCGCCGAGGCGCGCGAGGAGAAGCGCCGCGGCCATCGCACCACGCTCTTCATCGACGAAATACACCGCTTCAACAAGGCGCAGCAGGACGCTTTGCTGCCTGCGGTCGAGGACGGCACGGTCACGCTCATCGGCGCGACGACCGAGAACCCTTCGTTCGAGGTCATCGGCGCGCTGCTCTCGCGCAGCCGCGTGCTCACGCTCGAAGCTTTGGGCGAGGAGGATGTGGTCGCGCTCCTCAGACGCGCGCTCGAAGACGAGGAGCGCGGGCTGGCCGGCCTCAAGCCCGGCGTCTCGGACGAGCTGCTCTCGCGCATCGCGAAGGCTGCGGGCGGCGACGCGCGGGTCGCGCTCACCGCCTTAGAGTCCGCGGTCGAGGCGACCGAGCCGGACAAGAAGGGCTTGCGGCGCGTCAGCGAAGAGACCGTGGTGGAGGCACTCGGGCGTGCGCGCTATGCGTACGACAAGGGCGGCGAAGAGCATTACAATCTCGCCTCCGCGCTCATCAAGTCTCTGCGCAACTCGGACGCGGATGCCGGCCTCTACTGGCTCGCGCGGCTCATCGAGGGCGGCGCCGACCCGGTCTTCATCGCGCGCCGCCTCTGCATCCTCGCCTCCGAGGACATCGGTTTAGCTGACCCGCAGGCGATGGTGCAGGCCGCCGCGGCTGCGCAGATCACGCAGCTCATAGGGCTGCCCGAGGCGCTCTACCCGCTCTCTCAGGCGACCGTCTATCTCGCGCGTGCGCCCAAGTCGAACGCCGTCAAGCGCGCTTATAAGGCCGCCGCCGAGGACGCCTCCGAGACGGCGCGCGAGCCCGTCCCGCTGCATCTGCGCAACGCCATCACGCCCCTGATGAAGCGGCAGGGCTACGGCAAGGGTTACCGCTACGCGCACGACGACCCCGCGGCCAGCCGCGAGATGGCCTGCCTGCCCGAGGGCTTGCAGGGGAGAAAGTATTGGGAGGAGAAAGAAAGTGATGAGGACTGAGTACTGAGGACTGAGCGTTAAGAAGACCCTTGTCTTGACTCAGTCCTCAGTGCTCAGTCCTCAGTACTCGGTCTTATGACAACGAGGAAGTCGGACAAAGAGCTGGCGTTTCTGCACGACCTGTACGTGGCGCCCGATTGGCGCGAGCGTTTCGCGGGTCTGTTTGACGAGCACGTCGTGTTGCCGAAGGAGGGTCGCGCGCTCTACGTCGGGTCGGGGACGGGCGGGCACGCGCTGGAGCTGGCGGCGAAGGGCGGCGCGGCGCTGGAGCTGATCGGCGTCGAGGAGAGCGAGGAGCAGGTGGAGCTGGCGCGCGCGAAGACCGCGCTGGCCGAGGGCGTGGGCGTCGATTTCCGCCACGCGCAGCTCGAAGCGCTCGGGTTCGAGGACGAGCAGTTCGACCTCGTCGTCGGCGACGCCTCGCTCGTCGCGCCGGAGCGGCTGCCCGAGGTACTGGCCGAGATGGTGCGTGTGGCTGCGCCGGGCGCGACCGTCTCTCTGAGCGTCACGTCGGCTTCGAGCTTCGGTGAGTTCTTCTCGGTCTACTGGGAGGCTTTGACGAGCGCGGGTTACGCCGAGCAGGCCGAGGGGGTCGCCTCGCTCATCCACGAACTGCCGACCGTCTCGGACTTGGAGGCGCTGGCGCGGAACGAGGCGCTCGAAGGGGTCGAGTCGTGGACAACGATTGAAGAGTTCGACTTCGCCTCGGGGCGCGAATTCCTCGACTCGCCGCTGGTCGAGAACTTCCTGCTCGAACACTGGCTCGAACTGCTGCCCGACGACGAGGCGCACGCGAGCGTGCTGGACGAGGTCGCCCGCATCATCGACGAAGACCGGCACGAGATCGACTTCTCGCTCACCGTCAAGGCGACCATCGTCGTGGGGAAGAAGGCGGGTTAAGGAAGAGTTACCCACAGAGAGAGAGAGGCACAGCTAAAGCGAATTAGCTGTGCCTCTCTCTCTGTGGGTAACTCTTAGCTCGACTTGGTGTATTTGTCGGCGGAGGCGAGGTCTTCGTCGCGCAGGCGGTCGGAGTCGCGGAGCTGTTCGCGGCGCTTCTCGGCCACCTCGTGCTCGTCCTCCTTGCCGCCGTCGGAGATGCCCTTCTTGAATTCGTTGATGCTCTTGCCCATGCCGCGCGCGAGCTGCGGCAGGCGCGTGCTGCCGAAGAGCAGGAGGACGACGAAGAGGACGACGAGTATTTCCCAGCCGCTGAAGTTCATCTTGAAAGCTCCTTGAAGACTGCCGACCCTTCGGCCGCGTTTATTAAACCTGTGGAGTGGCCCGGCCTTAACCCTCGCCGCCGCCCGACTCGTAGAAGAGGTACTTGCGCCAGGTCTCGTCCGCGCGCCCGATGAAGCGCATGATCTGGCGGTTGACGTGCAGCGAGAAGGCGCGCGGCCGCCGGATGAGGTGCATGCGGGCCTCCTCGGGCGTCCGGCTCCCCTTCTGGTGGTTGCAGCGCTTGCAGCACGCGACCAGATTATCCCACGTGGACTCGCCCCCGCGCGAGCGCGGGAAGACGTGGTCGAGCGTGAGTTCCGATGGCGAGAACTGCCGGCCGCAGTACTGGCAGGTCGAGTGGTCGCGCAGCAGGATGTTCTTGCGCGAGAGCGAGCGGCTCTTGTAAGGGATGTGGATGTATTCGACGAGGCGGATGACCGAGGGGGCGCGCATCGTGATGCGCGCCGAGTGGAGCATGTGGCCGTTGTGCTCCTCCATCCGGGCAATGCCCTTGAAGATCATCACGACGGCGCGGCGCTCGGTGCAGACGTTCACCGGCTCGAAGGAGGCGTTCAGGACTAAAACACGTCCAGTCATCTTGAATCGAGATATTACGTGACGGGGAGAAGCGGTGACAAGGGGCGAATTGGTGAATGGTAACTGGTAAATGGTGAATGGAAGGTGCCGCCTCACTTCCATTCACCATTTACCATTCATTATTTACCGGCTTTAAATCTGTCCGTCGCGCTGACCAGCTCGTGGATGATGCCGGGCTCGGTGACGGAGTGGCCGGCGTCGGGGACGACGCGGAAGTCAGCCTCGGGCCAGGCGCGGTGTAAGTCCCAGGCGCTCCGCATGGGGCAGACCACGTCGTAGCGCCCCTGGACGATGACGGCCGGGATGTGGCGAATCTTTTCGACGTTCTCGATGAGGTAGTTGTCGGTCGGGAAGAAGGCGTTGTTCATGAAGTAGTGACACTCGATGCGCGCGAAGGCGAGTGCGAACTCCGGGTCGGCAAACTTCTCAATGGAGGCATAGTCGAACAGGAGCTTTGAAGTACTCCCCTCCCACACGCTCCACGCGCGCGCCGCTTCCAGACGCACCGCCTCATCCTCGCTCGTCAGCCGCCGGTAGTATGCGCTGACGAAATCGCCGCGCTCCTCCTCGGGGATAACGTTCCGATACTCCTCCCACACGTCCGGGAAAATCCAGCTCGCACCCTGCTCCTCCTGATAGAACCAGCTAATCTCCTGTGGTCGGCACAGGAAGATGCCGCGCAAGGTCAGAGAGCGCGCGCGCCCGGGGTGCGTCTCGGCGTAGGCGAGCGCGAGTGTGCTCCCCCAGGAGCCGCCAAAGACGTGCCACGTGTCAATGCTGAGCTGCTCGCGTATCTTCTCGATGTCCTCGACCAGGTCCCAGGTCGTGTTCCCTTCCAGCTCCGCGTGCGGCGTGCTCTGCCCCGAGCCGCGCTGGTCGAAGAGGACGATGCGATAGGCCGCCGGGTCGAAGTAGCGCCGGTAGTCGGAGACGATGCCGCCGCCCGGGCCGCCGTGCAGGAAGACGACGGGCTGCCCCTCTGGGTTGCCGGCCTGCTCGTAATAAATGTTGTGAATGGGCGAGACCTGAAGCCGCCCTGTGTCGTAGGGTTCGATAGAGGGATAGAGTTCTCTCATGCATGTAATCATACTGCGCGCGCGGCGGTGAGGACAAAGACGGCTCGCGCATCTGCGTCGAGCAGGGCGCGCGCGCAGGACGAGGCGGTGGCGCCGGTGGTGAACACGTCGTCTACGAGCAGGACGCAACGGCCGCGGACGAGCCGTGGGCGCGTGACGGCGAAGGCGCCTTCGACGCTCTCGCGGCGGGCGCGCGCGTCCATGCCGGCGCGTCGGCGCTCACTGTGCGCGACGCGCGAGAGGCTCCACGCGTCGAGGGGCACGCCCGCGCCTTTGGCGACCGCGGACGCGAGCAGGGCCGCCTGATTGAAGCCGCGCTCGCGTTCACGCGCGGGGTGGAGCGGGACGGGAAGGATGAGAGTCGCCGTGTCGAGCGGAGCCCGCCGGGCGGCCTCACTCAACATGCGCGCGAGCCGCGGGGGCACGAACGGCTCTCGCTTCAGACCGAGCACGGCCGAGCGCAACGCGCCCTCGTAGAGCCCGCAGGCGCGCGCCGCCGTGAACTCTTCCGAGTCGCAGCGCCGGCAGCGGATGGTCGGACGAACCTCCAACGGCACTTCACCTCCCGCGGGCGCGCCGCACTTCCAGCAGAGCGTGTCGTCGCCGTCGAAGAGTCGCGTCGAGGCCCAGCACGCGGCGCACGCGGGCCAGTCCGCGCGGCGCTCGACGCCCCGGACGCCGCACGCGGCGCACGCCTGCGGGTAGACGAGCGCGAGCGCCGCGTCGAAGAGTCCTTCGAAGGTGTTCGTGAGCCTCGCCATACAACGAACGTGATGCTCGGCCTGGCGGGGCGGAGTGGAGAGTATCTGCGTTGCCCCGGAAATCTAACACAAAAGCGAAGCCCCCGGCGTCGAAAATATCCGACGCCGGGGGCTTCGCTCGAATAAGGTACGCTCTTAGTCCTCGTCCTCGTTGAGCAGGCCGCGCTCCTGCATGTCCTGGCACTTAAGGCAGTAGCGCGTCCAGGGCACCGCGTCCAGACGCTTCTCGGCCACGGGCTCGCCGCAGTTGACGCACTCGCCATACTCGCCGCCCTCGACCCGCACCAGCGCCTCGTCGATGAGCAGGAGGAGCTTGCGGTCGTTGGCCGACATCGAGATCAGAAGCTCCTTCGTGTAGGCGTTGGCCGCCATGTCGGCCGGGTCCTGCGTGGCTTCGAGGTCGCGCTCGCGGCTCGACATCTCGGCCTCGGTCACCTGGCTGAAGAGTGACTCGCGGCGCGCGAGCAGGCGGTCGCGGTACGATTTCGTCTTCCTCTTATCCATTCCGTTGTGTGCTCCTTCTTGAACCCTGCTTGTCCTTAAACCGTGTGTATACGCTTTTCGCGGGCCGCGGTTTCAAAAACGCCCCGCCGAACTTTCACTTCTGATAGGGCAGCCCGCGCGCGATGGTGTAGGCGCGGTAGAGCTGCTCCGCTAAAACGACGCGCGTCATCTCGTGCGTCAGCGTCAGTCTTGAGAGCGACCAGCGCACCTGCGCCCGCCGCCGCACCTCCTCGGAGACGCCCAGGTGGCCGCCCACGACGAAGGACACCTCCTTGACCGAGCGCCCCTCCCACTCTTCGACCCGCGCCGCCAGCTCCTCCGAACTCCAAAGGGTCGCGCCCGACACATCAAGGAGAATCGTCAGAGCATCTGATGCCAAAGCACCCGTGATGCGTTTGCCCTCCTCCTCCAGGCAAGCGCGCGGGTCTTCCGCCCCCGACTCGCGCAGCTCCGTCACCTCGCAGCGTACAAAACGCGAGAGACGCTTCAGATACTCCCCCGCGAGCGCGCGCAGGTGAGCGTCCCGCGTCTTCCCCACCCAGATGAGCCTGAGCTTCATATGTGCAGACGTAAGATGTTAGCCGTCAGTTACAGGCTTTTCACCAACGTCCGATGCCCGACCTCCGTCGCCCGCCTGCTGCCTCGCCAGCCTCTCGTAGAGGTTCTTCCGGCTGATGCCGAGCACCCGCGCCGCCTCAGACTTGTTACCGCGCGCGGCGGCGAGCACCTCACAAATGTAATCGGCTTCAAGTTCGGCGAGCGTCGGACGGCGCTCGCGCCGCGCCCCGAGGGCCACGGCCGCCAGCACCGCCTCCGGCAAGTCCTTTGCCCCGACCTCGCGCCCGTCCGAGACGATGACCGCGCGCTCGACCACGTTCGCAAGCTCCCGGACGTTGCCGGGGAAGTCGTAGAGCCCGAGCGCCGCGAGCGCCCCCTGGTCGAATCCACGCGCGGGGCGGCCGTGCTTGGCGGCGTAAGCTGAGAGGAACTCCTCCGCGAGCGGCGCCACGTCCTCGCGCCGCTCGCGCAGCGGCGGGACGTGTATGCGCACGACGTTCAGGCGGTAGAAGAGGTCTTCGCGGAACGCGCGGCGGCGAACGGCGTCGTCCAGGTCTACGTTCGTCAGGGCGACGAGCCGCGCGTCCACGCGCACCATCCGGCGCCCACCCAAGCGTTCGAACTCGCGCCGCTCGATGACGCGCAGGAGCTTCGCCTGCGCGTCGCGCGACAGGTGCGCGATCTCGTCCAGAACGAGCGTGCCCTTGTGCGCCGCCTCCAACCGCCCGGGCTTCGCCGCGGTCGCGCCGGTGAAAGCGCCGCGCTCGTAGCCGAACAGCTCGGCCTCCAAAAGCTCGGCCGGTAGCGCCGCGCAGTCGATCCTGACAAAGGGGCCGCCCGCACGTGGGCTCGACGCGTGGAGGTGGAGCGCCAAGGCGTCTTTCCCCGCGCCCGACTCGCCGGTGACGAGCACGTTCGCGTCCGTCGCGGCCACGCGCCCGGCGAGGCGGACGGCCTCGCGCATCGCCTCGGAACGCGCGACCAGCTCGGTCATCTCTCGTCTCTCAAAGAGCCTCCGCCCGCGTCTCTGCCCGCCGCCGCCTCGGGCGGGAGCGGCACACGCGCCGCGTCGCGCCAGAGCCGTTCGAGGTCGTAGAAGCGGCGCGACTTCTCCTCGAAGACGTGGAAGATGAAGTCGCCGTAGTCGAGCAGAACCCACTCGGCCGAGCTGTAGCCCTCGACGCGCGCGGGCTTCACGCCCAACTGCTTGCGCAACTGCTCCTGCACCGCGTCGGCGATGGCCTGCACCTGCCGCACGTTGGTGCCGCTGGCAATGACGAAGTAGTCGGTGAAGCTCGCCACCTCGCGCAGATCGAGGACGACGAGGTCGTGCGCCTTCTTCTCGCCCGCCGCGTGCAGCGCGAGCCGCACGCGCTCGTCGAGTTCCGCGGGCGAAGGCGTCGAAGCCTCCGCGGCGTCGGCGCGCCCTTCGTCAATGCGTTCCCTTGATTCCGGCATCGGAGAATTCTGTCCCATCCGTCTCCCTGTAAAGTCCGTACTTCCTGATGTACTCGGCCACCGCCGGCACTACCAACTCGTCGAGCGCGTCCCAGTCGCCGCGCGCGACCGCCGCCCTCACGTCCGTCGCCGCCATCTTCACGTTGACCGCGTCGGTCAGATAAATGCGCGGCCCTTCGTTCTGCTCAAGTTCGTCTTCGACGCGCCCGCGCTCGGCGCCGCGCACGTCAACGATTCGCTCCCGCACGGCCTCGGTCACGTGGTCGGTCGGCAGCTCGTAGCCGGGGCGTGTCACGACCAGTTGGTCGGTCAGCGCGAGCACGCGCTCCCACTCGCGCCACGTCGTGATCTCCTCCCAGGAGTCGGCGCCCATCACGAAGAAGAGGCGCGCCGTCTCGCCCAGAGTCTCACCGAACCTCTCCAACGTCTCGACCGTGTAGGGCCGCTCGGGCGCCGATAGCTCGACGGTCGAGATGCGGAGGCTCTCTTCGCCCTGCGTCGCGAGCGCGAGCATCGCGTGGCGGTCGAACGCCGGACTCACCTTCCGGCCGCGCTTGTGCGGCGCGACAAAGGCGGGGACGAAGATGACTTCGTCGAGCCCGAAGAGTTCGAGCAGGTTCCGCGCCACCGCCGCGTGGCCGACGTGCACGGGGTCGAACGTCCCGCCGTAGACGGCGATGCGCCTGCGCCCCGCAGTCATTCAAAGTCGCCCATCAGGGTCTCGTACGTTTCGATGACGGGCGCCTTGCCGATCTCGTCAAGCTTCGCGGCGGCCGCGCGCACAAGCTCCTTCACGCCGCGGTTCGTCACCGAAGAGATTTCAAAAAACTCGCGCCCATCCGCGAGCGCCCTCTCCCTCAGACTTTCGAGCCGCTCCGGCTCGTCGAGCGCGTCGAGCTTCGTCGCCACCACGAACTGCGGGCGCTCTGCCAACTGCGGGTCGTACGCCGCCAGCTCGCGGTTGATGACCTCGTAGTCTGAAACCGGCTCGCGCCCCGAGAGCGACGACACGTCCACGAGGTGCAGCAGCAGACGCGTCCGCTCGACGTGTCGCAGGAAGCGGTCGCCCAGACCCGCCCCGCCATGCGCCCCCTCGATAAGCCCCGGGATGTCGGCGACGACGAACGTCCGGAACTCGCCGAGGTCCACCACGCCGAGGTGCGGCTCCAAAGTCGTGAACGGGTAATCGGCCACCTTCGGCTTCGCGGCGGAGATGGTCGAAATCAGAGTGGACTTCCCCGCGTTCGGGAAGCCGACCAAACCGACATCGGCCAGGAGCTTTAACTCCAACTGAAGCTCTCGCTCTTCGCCGGGGCTGCCCTCCTGGTGATAGCGCGGTGCGCGATTAGTCGAAGACGCGAAGTGCGCGTTGCCGAAGCCGCCGCGCCCGCCCTTCGCCGCCATCCAACGCTGCCCTTCCTCCGCGATGTCCACGAGCACATCGCCCGTCTCCGTGTCCACGACCTGCGTCCCGACGGGCACGCGCACCGTCACGTCGCCGCCCTCGCGCCCCGAACGGTCCGAGCCCTCGCCGTGCCGGCCGCGGTCGGCCGTGTGCTCCGGGTTGTAGCGCAGGTGGAGCAGCGTGTTCAGGGACGAGTCCCCGACGAGCCACACGTCTCCGCCGCGACCGCCGTCGCCGCCCGAAGGGCCACCGCGCGGCACGAACTTCTCGCGACGGAAGGCCGTCACGCCGTTCCCGCCGTGCCCGCCCCGAACCTTGATCTTTGCCCGATCTATGAACACTTATGATTTAAACCAAAAATGAAAACGACGCCCGGCGCCGCGAGTGTCGGACTCGGCGCGGGCGTCGCATCAGAAGCAACCCGGCGGTTGTTCAGACTGCCTTAGGCGGTTACCGCCGGCGCCTCCCCTACGGCCGCGGCCGCGGCCTGCGCCGGGTAGACGCTGATGAACTTGCCCTGCCGGCCCTTGTCCTCGAACTTGACCACGCCGTCGATGAGCGCGAACAGTGTGTCGTCCTTGCCGCGGCCGACGTTCTTGCCCGGCTTCCACTTCGTCCCGCGCTGCCGCGCGAGAATGTTGCCGCCGAGGACGGCCTCGCCGCCGAATTTCTTCAGGCCCAATCGCTGCGAGTTTGAGTCGCGGCCGTTGCGGGATGAGCCGACGCCCTTCTTATGTGCCATTGTCTTAACTCCAAGCTTGGTTCATTGATTCATCTCTTCATTGAGTCAATGAAGAGATGAATCAATGAACCGATGAACAAATTAACCAATCGAATCAATCTTGACCGTGGTGTAGTTCTGCCGGTGGCCCTGGGTGCGCTTGTACTGCTTGCGCCGCTTCTTCTTGAAGACGATGATCTTGGTGCCGCGGCCGTGATCGACCACCGTGCCGGAGACCTTCGCCCCCTCGACCGCCGGGGCGCCGACGAGCACGCCGGCCTCGCCGCCGCCGATGACGAGCGCTTCCAGCTCGACCGTCTCGCCGGCCTGCGCGGCGAGCGTCGGCACACGCACAGTGCCGCCCTCTTCGACGCGGAACTGCTTGCCGCCGGAACGTATGATTGCGTAAGCCATTTCTCTCACTCCTCCCACACACAGACGGCTCAAGCCGCCCCAGAAAAGTCCTTCATTATAAAGACGATACCCGCCCTCGTCAAACCGCGGCGGCGCCTTTTTCGTCCCCTTCGGCGGGCGGCCTCAACTGCCCCCGGAAGCGGCCGAAACGCCCTGATTTTTGCGCCGCTCGAAGAACTGCTCCATGAAGCGCGTCGAGTACTCGCCGGCGCGGAAGTAGGGGTCTTCCATGATGGCGCGGTGGAGCGGAATCGTCGTCTTGATGCCCTCGACGACCATCACTTCCAGCGCCCGGCGCATGCGCGCAATCGCCACCTCGCGGGTGCGCGCGTGGACGATGAGCTTGGCGATGAGCGAGTCGTAATAGGGCGGCACGAAGTAGCCGTTGTAGGCCGCGGTGTCGAGCCTGACGCCCGGCCCGCCCGGCGCGTTGTAGGCCGTGATGCGCCCCGGGCTCGGCGCGAACGTCTCCGGGTCTTCGGCGTTGATGCGGCACTCGATGGAGTGGCCGTTGAAGATCACATCCTCCTGCCGGTACCAGAGCGGGTCGCCCTGCGCGACGAAAATCTGGTTGCGCACGATGTCGGCGAGCGTGATCATCTCGGTCACGGGGTGCTCGACCTGTATGCGCGTGTTCATCTCCATGAAGTAGAACTGGCCGTCCTCGTCTAAGAGGAACTCGATGGTGCCCGCGCTCGAATAGCCCACGCGCCTGCAAGCCTCGACCGCGGCCGTGCCCATCCGCTCGCGCAGCTCGGGCGTGAGGACGGGAGACGGCGCCTCTTCAATCAACTTCTGGTGGCGACGTTGGATCGAGCAGTCGCGCTCGCCGAGGTGGATACAGTGGCCGTGCTCGTCGGCGAGAACTTGAATCTCGATGTGGCGCGGGTTCTCGACGTACTTCTCGACGTAGATGTCGCCGTTCTTGAAGGCCGCCGCCGCCTCGGTCGCGGCCGTGCGCATGGCGGGGGCCAGTTCCTCTTCGCTGCGGACGATGCGCATGCCGCGCCCGCCGCCGCCGGCCGCCGCCTTGATGATGACGGGGTAGCCGATCTCGCGCGCGAGCGCCGTCGCCTCCTCCTCACTCTTCAAGGGGTCGGGGCTGCCCGGCAGGATGGGGAGACCGGCCTCCTTCATCGCGCGGCGCGCCTCGACCTTGTCGCCCATCATGCGGATAACGTCCGCGCGCGGGCCGATGAACTTGATGTTGCACGCCTCGCAGATTTCGGCGAACTGCGCCGACTCGGCGAGGAAGCCATAGCCGGGGTGGATGGCGTCCACGTTCGTGATCTCGGCGGCGGCGATGACCGAGGGAATGTTCAGGTAACTCTGCGAAGAAGTCGGGCCGCCGATGCAGACGGCTTCGTCGGCGAAGCGGACGTGCAAAGAATCGCGGTCGGCCGTCGAGTGGACGGCGACCGTCTGGATGCCCATCTCCTTGCACGTCCAGATGATGCGGCACGCGATCTCGCCGCGGTTCGCGATCAGGATTTTGCGGAATCTTCTCATGAATAAGTACTGAGGACTGAGTGCTAAGGATTGAGTGAAGCTAAGATAGTTCCTATCACTCAGTCCTCAACACTCAGTCTTCATCACTACTTCTTAACCCCGAAGAGCGGCTGGCCGTACTCGACCGGCTGGCCGTTCTCGACGTAGATTTTGGCGATGGTGCCCGTGGTCTCGGCCTGGATTTCGTTCATCAGCTTCATCGCCTCGATGATGCAGACGACCGAGTCGGGCTCGACCTGCGAGCCGACCTTGACGAAAGACTCGTCGTTCGGCGACGGCGCGCGGTAGAAGGTGCCGACGATGGGCGACGTGATGATGTGAAGCTCCTCTTCGGGCGCCTCCGTCGGAGCGGGCGTCGCCGCGCTCTCGGCCGCGGCAGACGGTGCGCCGGCCGGCGGAGCGCCGAGGGCCGCGGCCGAATGCAAAGCCGCGAGCGGGGCGGGCGCCTGGGTCGGGACGGGCGCTTGCGCGGCAGCCCCCGTCGGCGCGGGGTTGCGGCTGAGTCGGATGCGTATGTCCGCGTTCTCGAACTCGAAGTCGGTCAGGCCGTGCGCCGTGAAGAGCTCGGTCAGTTCACGCAGTTCGTCCATGTTGAGCGTGGAGTCGCCGCGGCGCTGCGGCTGTCCCTGCTGCTGCGGGCGGCCCTGCTCGTGGCGGCCACCGCCGCCGCCGGTGCGCCCGCGCCGGCCGCGCCCACCGTGGCGCGCGCCGCGTTCGGCGCCCGAGGTCTCGGACTGCTGCTGGGGTGCAGTAGCCGTGCCCGTACCCGCGTCATCCGCGCCCGGCCGCGACTGGTTCTGATCGCTCGTGCTCATCTTCTGCCTCCGGAGTCAGCGCGCCGATGTACGGACCGGCGCAAGAGAAAAGCCCCTCCGACGCTTGCCGAGCGAGGCGGGCGTGTGGGGCTTTTCCGAACTAAGGGCCTTCGGGCTTGCTCTCGTCGAGCGCGCGCCGGTAAAGCTTCTGGCGTCCTGGTCGCGGCGCGCGCCGGCCCTTCCGCTTTGACTACTCCGTCTCCTGCTCGGCCGCGGTCGATTCGGTTTTCTGCGAGCGGCGCCCGCCGCCGGACGCTTTCTTGGTGGACTCGGCCGAAGAGGTCTCGCCCTTCGCGGACTTCTTCTTGGCGGCCGGCTTGGCCTTCTTCGACTCAAGCGCCTCGCGCTCGCGCGGGTTATCGACCAGCTCGATGATGGCCAGCTCGGCGTTGTCGCCGTCGCGACGGCCCAGACGAATGATGCGCGTGTAGCCGCCCGGTCGCTCGGCGTAGCGCTGGCCCAGCTCGCTGAAGAGGCGCTTCAGCGCGGCGACGCCGGCCGTGCGCGGTATCTCCGCCTGCTTGCGCCCGCGGGTCGCTTCTTCGGAGCGGCGTGTGTTGCCCGCGTGGAAGAAGCCGGCCGCCTGGCGGCGCAGGTGCAGCGCCTGCACGCCTGCGTCGTCGCCCGTGAGCGTGCCCGCGCGCTTCGCCAAAGTGATGACGCGCTCGACGAAGGGGCGCAGCTCCTTCGCCTTCGGCACGGTCGTGATGATGCGCTCGTCGCGCGCGTTAATCAACGAGGTCGCGAGGTTCCTGAGCATCGACATGCGGTGCTCGCTCGTCCTCCCGAGTTTCCGGTGTGCATTCAAGTGTCGCATGACAAAGTACCTAAATGATGAATCGTGACTGATGAATGATGAAGATAACGAGGGCGGACTGATTGAGAAGCATCACTCCGCATTCATCATTCATCATTCCACCTAATCCTTCTCGTCTTCTTCGTCGTCGTCCGGGTAATCGTCCGGGCCGAGGTCGGAGCCGCCGGAGCCGGGGATCGGGTTGCCCTGCTCGTCGAAGGCCATGCCGAAGTCGAGCCCCATGCCGTGCAGGATTTCCTTGATCTCGTTGAGCGACTTCTTGCCGAAGTTCTTCGTGGCGAGCATCTCGCGCTCCGAGCGCTGGACGAGGTCGCGGATGGAACGGATGTTAGCGTTCTTCAGGCAGTTGTAAGACCTGACCGACAACTCCAACTCGTCCACCGAGCGGTCGAGCACGTCGTTGCGCGGCAGCGGCGGACGCTCGATGTTCTGGTAGGCGAACTCGTCGGTGTCCTCCTCGAAGTTGATGAAGATCTGCATGTGATCCTTAATCAGCTTCGCGGCGAGCCCGATGGCGTCGTCCGGCTTGACGCTGCCGTCCGTCCAGACCTCGATGGTCAGCTTGTCGAACTCGGTGTTCTGGCCCAGACGCGCGGCCTCAACCGTGTAGTTGACCTTCTTGACCGGCGTGTGCACCGAGTCAATCGGGATGTACCCGAGGCTCAAGTCCTCGTCGAAATTGCGCTCGGCGGTGACGTAGCCGCGCCCGCGCTTGAGGCGCATCTCGATGGTGAGCGAGCCGCCCTCGCTGACGGTCGCGATGTAGACCGAGGGGTCGAGTATCTCCACGTCGCCGTCCGCCTCGATATCGGCGGAGGTCACCTCGCCCGCGCCGTCGCGGTGGATGGTTAAGGTCTTGGCCTCCGTGCCGTGGAGCTTGAAGGGAATCTGCTTCAGGTTGAGGATGACATCAGTCGCGTCCTCGACCACGCCGCGGATGGAGGAGAACTCGTGCTCGACGCCCTCGATCTTGACGGCGGTGATGGCCGCGCCCTCGATTGACGAGAGCAGTGCGCGGCGCAGTGAGTTACCGATGGTCGTACCGAAGCCGCGCTCGAACGGCTGAGCGGAGAAGCGCCCGTAGCGCTCGGTCAGCGTCTCGCCCTCGACGGCGAGGCGGCGCGGCATCTGAAAACCCGTCCAGAGGCTGTGTTGATCCATTGCCATAGTCGTAAACCTTCGTATGAAAAGTGGCAACCAAATGCGTGTAGGCGACACGCGCCCGCGGCCTTCCAGAGAAAACCACGATTGCGCGCGCCGCCGGGGACGCTTCGCGTTACTTGCTGTAAAGCTCGACGATGAGCTGCTCGTTGATGGAGCGATCCACGTCATCGCGGACGGGCAGCGTCACGACGCGCGCGCTCATTTCGGCGCCGTCGGCCGGCACGATCCAGTTCGGGCGTCCACGCCCACCGGCGGTCTGCCACGCGCCCTCGACGTGGGCATTACCACGGCTCGACTCCTTGATGCCGACCGTGTCACCGGCCTTGACCTGGAACGACGGAATATCGACCTTGCGCCCGTTGACCTCGACATGCCCGTGGTTGACGAGCTGGCGCGCCTGGCGCCGCGAGGTGGCGAAGCCTGCGCGGTAGACCGCGTTGTCGAGCCGGCGCTCCAACAGGCTCAAGAGGTTCTCGCCCGTGATGCCCTTCATGCGCGCTGCGCGCTCGAAGTAGTTGCGGAACTGGCCTTCGAGCACAAAGTAGATGCGCTTGACCTTCTGCTTCTCGCGGAGTTGGAGCCCGTACCCCTGGAGCGCCTTGCCGCGGCGCATTGAGTTGCCATGCTGCCCCGGCGGCTGCGTGCCGCGCTTCTCAATCGGGCACGACGGCTTGAAACAGCGGTCGCCCTTCAGAAACAACTTCGCGCCTTCGCGGCGGCACAGACGGCACACCGCACTTCGATACCTAGCCACTTCTTTTTTGCCTCCGGTCTAAATGTCAGACGGAAAAGTTTACAGACCGCACGCCGACACGGCGCGCGCCCCTTCGTCCTTTAGGTTAATGAACAGTTTTAAGTTTTCAGTTCTTAGTTTTCAGCGAAGGCAGATGCGCTTTGCTGAAAACTAAAGACTGAGAACTGGAAACTATACGCGTCGCCGCTTCGGTGGGCGGCAGCCGTTGTGGGGGATGGGCGTCGTGTCGCGGATGGTCGTGACGCGGATGCCCGCGGAGTTGATGGCGCGGATGGCCGACTCGCGGCCGCCGCCCGGCCCCTTGACGTGCACCTCGGCCTGCTGCATCCCGACCTCTTTGGCCTTGTTCGCGGCCTCGTAGGCAGCCTGCTGCGCGGCGAAGGGCGTGCCCTTGCGCGAGCCGCGGAAACCGCGCGCGCCTGACGAAGACTGCGCGACCAGGTTCCCCTCCGTGTCCGTGATCGAGATCAGCGTGTTGTTGAACGACGCTGCGATATGCACGATCCCCACGGGGATGTTCTTCTTCTCCTTCTTGCGGAAGGTCTTCTTCTTGCCGGTTGTCGCTTTTGCCATGATGGAGCTTTTAGCTTTTAGCGATTAGCCCTTAGCCAAACGTGGCGCGGCCAATCGTCTCGAACGTGAAAATCGCGCCGCCCGCTATAACGCCAAAGCTAATGGCTAACAGCTAACGGCTAACAGCCTTGCTACTTCTTGCCCGGCGCCTTCTTCTTGGCGACGGTGGCGCGGCGCGGCCCCTTGCGGGTGCGCGCGTTGGTGTGGGTGCGCTGGCCCCGCACGGGCAGCCCCCGCCGGTGGCGCAGGCCGCGGTAGCAGCCGATGTCCATCAGCCGCTTGATGTCCATCTGGACGCGCTTGCGGAGGTCGCCCTCGACCTCGCCCTGCGTCTCTATGACCTGGCGGATGCGCCCGAGCTGCGCCTCGTCGAGGTCGCGCACGCGGAGGTCGGCGCTCACCTGCGCCTCTTGCAGGATGGAGGTCGCGCGCGAGCGGCCGATGCCGTAGATGTACGTCAGTCCGATCTCGATACGCTTGTTTACGGGTAGGTCAACGCCAACTACACGAGCCATTTCAGTTCAATCTCCGAAAAACAGTTTTCAGTTTTTAGTTTTCAGTTTTTAAGTTCTCACTTCTCGGCCGCCGGCTGAAAACTGAGAACTTAAAAACTGAAAACTCCCTATTTTACCCCTGGCGCTGCTTGTGCTTGGGGTTGGTGCAGATCACGCGCACCACGCCCTTGCGGTGGATGACCTTGCAGTTGTCGCACATCTTCTTGACCGAAGCCCTTACCTTCATCTCACTTAAACCCCTTCCGGCGCCCCTCACTTGTAGCGGTACGTGATGCGCCCTCGGTTCAGGTCGTACGGCGAAAGCTCGACCAGCACCCGGTCGCCCGGCAGAATGCGTATGAAGTTCTTGCGCATCTTGCCCGAGACGTGCGCGAGTACCTGGTGCTTACTGTCCTCCAACTCGACGCGAAACATGGCGTTTGGCAAGGTCTCGACGACTTTCGCCATCACCTCTATCGCTTCTTCTTTCGCCATAGCCCTGCGAGTGTCTCTAGTTCAAAACCTGCCTAGGCTGGCAAACTGCGAATAATAACATAGTTACCGCCCGCCTCCAAACGGCGCGGGCCCCGTCGGCCTCTTTCAAGCGCTTGCCGTCCCGACCTGCGGCTGGGGCGGCACGGCCGCGGCCAGTCGGGTGAGCACCTCCGGCCCCTCCTCCGTGACGGCGACCGTGTGTTCGACGTGCGCCGACGGGCGGCCGTCGAGCGTGACGACCGTCCAACCGTCCTTGAGCGTCTTGGTCTTGTGCGTGCCCATGTTGAGCATGGGCTCGATGGCGAAGACGTAGCCGGAACGTATTTTGATGCCCGTCCCCGGCTTTCCGTAGTTCGGAATCTGCGGGTCTTCGTGCATTTTTCTCCCGATGCCGTGGCCGACGTAGTCGCGCACGATGCCGTAGCCTTGCGCCTCGGCCAACTCCTGCACGGCCCAGCCAATGTCGCCCAGATATTTCCCCGGCCAGCACTGCTGGATGGCGCGCTCAAGGCACTCCTCGGCGACGCGGATGAGCTTGAGGCGGTCATCGTCCACTTTCCCGACGGGGACGGTCGTCGCCGTGTCGCCGACGAAGCCGCCGAGCGTGACCCCGCAGTCGAGCGAGAAGATGTCGCCCTCTTTCAACTCGTAGGCCGAGGGGAAGCCGTGGACGACCTGCTCGTTGACCGACGCGCAGATCGAGAAGGGGAAGCCGTGGTAGCCCTTGAAGGTGGGGATGGCGCCGGCGTCGCGGATCATCTTCTCGGCCGCCATGTCGAGTTCGAGCGTGGACACGCCCGGCTGCACCATCCGCCGCACCGCCTCGCGCACTTCAGCCACGAGCCGGCCGGCGGCCCGCATCTTCTCAAGTTCCCTCTTGGACTTCCCGATAATCATTCGATGATGAATGTGAATAGTAAATGGTAAATGGATTAAGGCAGCTTTCCATTCACCATTTACTATTCACCATTTACTGCCTTTTCAACGTCCGCGTAGATGACCTCAACGTCGCGTGTGCCGTCAACGCGGACGAGGCGGCCGGTCTTCTCGTAGTAGTCGAGGAGCGGCCGCGTGTTGCGGTCGTAGTTGACGAGCCGCGTCTTGATCGTCTCGGCGTTGTCGTCGGCGCGATGGTTGAGTCGCACGTCGGGGTGCAGGTCGCAGACCTCGTCCGACTTGGGCGGCTTGAAATAGACGTTGTAAATCTCGCCGCAGACGGGACAGTTACGCCGGCCCGTCACGCGTCGCTCCAGAATGTCAAAGGGCACGTCCACCATCACGGCGCCGAGCGTGTGCCCCTGCTCGGCCGCGAGGGCTTCGAGCATCTCGGCCTGCGCGGTCGTGCGGGGGAAGCCGTCGAGGACGTAGCCCGAGCGGCAGTCCGGCTGCGCGGTGCGCTCGCGGACGACGCGTATCGTCAACTCGTCGGGGACGAGCGCGCCCGCGCTCAGGATGGGGCGCAGTTCTTCGGCGAGCGGCGTCTCGGTCTTGAGCAGCGCGCGGAACATGTCGCCCGTCGAAATCTGCGGCAGCCCCTTGCGCTCTTGCAGCAGGCGCGCCTGCGTCCCCTTCCCCGCGCCCGGCGCACCCATGAGGACGATGATTTTCGACATAGGGGAGATGTGAGATGTCAGATGCCGGATGCTAGTTTTAACTGACTTCTAGCATCCGGCATCTGACATTCGCTCTTATCCTCTGCGCCCGCGCAGACGGCTGCCCGGGCCGAAGAAGCCTTCGTAGTTGCGCATGACGAGTTGCGACTCGATCTGCGCGACGGTGTCCATGGCGACGCCGACCAGAATCAGGAGCGACGTGCCGCCGAAGTAGAACTGGTAGCCCATGCCGTGCGGAATCCAGCCCAGACCGGGCGTGCCCGTCACGAACTCTTCGAGCCGTCCACCAAAGAACGGCAGCCGCCCGACGTTGAAGCCCGAGAGCATCAACTGCGGGATGAAGGCGACGAGCGCGAGGTAGATGGCGCCGACCGTCGTCAGCCTCGTCAAAATCGTGTTCAGGAACTCGGCCGTGTTCCTACCGGGGCGGATGCCCGGGATGAAACCGCCGTGCTTGCGCAGATTGTCCGACACCTCTTCCACGTTGAAGATGATCGTGATGTAGAAGAAGGTGAACAGGACGATGAGCGACAGGAAGATCAGCTCGTAGTAAGGGTCGCCGCCGTGGAAGCCCTGGAAGAAGCTGTGAACCTGGAAGCGCCAGTCCTGCACGTTCGGGTCGAACTGGAGGAACTGCAACACCGTCTGCGGGATGGCCAGCACCGACGAGGCGAAGATGACGGGGATGACGCCGCCCATGTTGAGCTTGATGGGCATGTGCGTCTGCTGCCCGCCGACGAGCTGACGGCCGACGTGCCGCTTGGCGTAGGAGATAGGCACCTTGCGCCGTGCGGTCTCGACGAAGACCACGAAGGCGATGAGGCCGACCAGCACCGCGGCCATGACGAAGACGGCGATGACGGAGAACGTGTCGCCGCTCCGCAGCCGCTCGATGACCTGCATCAAGCCGCGGGGCAGGCCGATGATGATGCCGGCGAAGATGAGCAAGCTTACGCCGTTCCCGATGCCGCGCTCGGTAATCTGCTCGCCGAGCCACATCACGAAGATGGTGCCCGTCGTGAGCGTAATCATCGTCGTGACGATGAAGCCCCAGCCCTCGGCGCCGACGGCGTTGGCCTGAAGCCAGCGCGAGACGATGAAGGTCTGGAACATGCAGAGGACGACCGTCAGATAGCGGTTGTACTGGTTGAGCTTCTGGCGCCCGGCCTCGCCTTCCTCCTGCAAGCGCTTGAGCTGCGGGAAGACGGTCGTCATCAACTGCGTGATGATGGTCGCGGTGATGTAGGGCGTGACGCCGAGGGCGAAGATCGAGATAGTCTGGAAGTTCCCGCCCGAGAAGAGGTCGAGCACGCCGAGGAGCGTTGAGCCCACCTCCTGCCAGACGCGGGCGAGCTGGTCGCGGTCGATGCCGGGCGCCGTGATGTGCGCGCCCAGGCGGTAGACGGCCAGCAGCCCGAGCGTAAACATGATGCGCTTACGCAGGTCGGGCACGGTGAACATGTTGCGGACGGCGGCGAAGAACTTGTCCATGGCTTTGTAGTTTTCAGCTTTCAGCGGTCAGCTTTCAGCTTTTCCCCTCTCGGCGAAATGTCTCCAGTTTAGACGTTCGGGCTTCGCGATGATAGCAAAGCTGACGCCGAATGCTGAATGCTGACGGCCTCTCTAGCAAAACAACGCTGAAGACGCTTGGGGAGGGTTCGGTGACCCTCTGCGGCGTCCTCAGCGTCTGCTGTCCGTCGGCCTGCGTCAGGCGGCTCGCGGGGCCGACCTACTCGGAGACGGGCACGAGGGCGTCGGGCTTCTGGTGCGGCGTGATGACGTTGACGCTGCCGCCCGCGGCCTCGATCTTCTGGCGCGCGCCCTTCGTGAAGCGGTGCGCCGAGACGGTGAGCGCCTTCGTCAGTTCGCCGGTGCCGAGCACGACGATGTCGCGCTTGCCCTTGGCGATGACGCCGCGGCTGTGCATCGTCTCGGGCGTGATCTCGTCGCCGGCCGCGAACGACTGTTCGAGCGTGGCGAGCGTGACCTCGATCCACTGCTTCTTGAAGATGTTCGTAAAGCCGCGCTTCGGGAGCCGGCGCTGCAAGGGCATCTGGCCGCCCTCGAAGCCGATCTTCATCGAGTAGCCCGAGCGCGACTTCTGACCCTTGTTACCGCGCCCGGCCGTCTTGCCGAGCCCCGAGCCCGGGCCGCGCCCGACACGCTTCTTCTTGTGCGTCGAGCCCGCGGCGGGCTTCAAATTGTTCAGACCGATAGCCATTATCAAACCTCAGTAAATAGTCAATGGTAAATGGTGAATGGTTAAGAGCAGTTACTATCTACCATTCACCGTTTACTATTTACCTATTCGATTATCCGCAGGAGATGCGGGACCTTCTGGACGACCCCGCGCATCGAGCCGGTGTCGGGGCGCTCAAGAATCTGGTTGAGCTTCGTGAACCCGACGCTGCGCACGACCTCTTTCTGCGTCTTCGGGAAGCCGATGGCGCTCCGGTAGTACTGGATGCGAATCTTCCCGCCGCCTTCCTGCTGCTTGTTCTCTTCCGCCATTTCAAAACCTCGGTAAATGGTCAATGGTCAATAGTGAATGGTTGAAAGCGGTTTCTATTCACCATTCACCATTTACTATTTACCCTTTTACAGTTCTTCGACCTGCTTGCCGCGTAGGCGCGCCACCTCGAACGGGTCCTTCATGTTGAGCAGCCCGTCGAAGGTCGCGCGCACGACGTTGTGCGGGTTACCGGAGCCGAGCACCTTCGTCCGCACGTCGTGGACGCCCGCAGCCTGCATGACCGCGCGGACGGCGCCGCCTGCGATGACGCCCGTGCCCTCCGAGGCCGGCTTCATCAGGACGCGGCCGGCGCCGAACTCGCCGACGATGGGGTGCGGCAGCGTGTTCTTGATGAGCGGCACGCGGATCAGGTTCTTCTTGGCCGCCTCGATGGCCTTCTTGATGGCGACGGGCACTTCGCGCGCCTTCCCTGTTCCGAAGCCGACGTGGCCCTGCCCGTCGCCGACGACGACGAGCGCGGCGAACGAGAGGTTCTTGCCGCCCTTGACGACCTTCGTCACGCGGTTGATCTGAATGACCTGGTCGGTCAAGTCAAGCCCCTGCGATTGTATTCTCTGTCTCGGTTGTCGCATTGCTCACCTTTCGGAAACTGCCCTTAGGCCGCGGCCTCGGAGCCTTCTTCAGCCTCGCCGCCCTCTTCCTCACTCCGCTCGTTCTTGTTGAGGCCCGCCTCGCGCGCCGCGTCCGTCAGCGCCTTGATGCGCCCGTGGAAACGGAAGCCGCCGCGGTCGAAGACGACCTGCTCGACGCCCGCGGCAATCGCGCGCTCGGCAATCGCCCGGCCGACGCGCTGCGCCGCCTCGATGTTGCCGCCCGACGCGCCGCGCAAGTCCTTCTCGACCGTCGAGGCCGAGGCGATAGTGACGGCGCGCTCGTCGTCGATGACCTGCGCGTAGATGTGGTTGAGGCTGCGGAAGATCGCCAGGCGCGGGCGCTCGGCGTTGCCGCGCACGCGGCGGCGGATGCGCGTGTGCACCGCCCTCCTGACCGCTGCTTTGTCTTTCTTTGCCATTTCCTTTTCGCTCCTTTAGCCGCCGCGTATGCCGATGCAGCCTGTCCGCAAGGGGTGATTCTCTCGTAAGGAGAACCGCGGGGCTAAACCTGAAAACTACTTGCCGGTCTTTCCGGGCTTGAGCTTGAGCTGCACGTCGGCGTAGCGCACGCCTTTACCCTTGTAGGGGTCGGGCCTGCGCAGGCCGTGCATCTCGGCGGCGACCTGCCCGAGCTTCTGCTTGTCGATGCCCGAAAGCGTCAGCGTCAACTGGTACTGCTGGATGGACGCTTTGGCCGCGACGCGCTCGCCCTTCACCTCGATGCCCTCGGGCAGAGGGAACTCGATGGGGTGCGAGTAGCCCAGGGAGAAGACGATCTTGCGCCCCTGCACGTCGGCCTTGTAGCCGACGCCGACCACGTCCATCTGCTTCGTGAAGCCCTCGGTCACGCCGACGACGGCGTTGTTGGCGAGCGCGCGGGCCAATCCGTGGTTGGCGCGGAAGTCGTCCGACGCGCGCTCGGCCTGCAACTGCCCGTCTTCGAGCTTGAACGAGACGCCCTCGGGGATCGGCGTCCGCAGCGTCCCCTTCGGCCCCTTCACCTCAAGCTCGCGCGCGCCTTCGTTGATCGTCACCGTGACAGCCTTCGGGACCGCGATAACTTTCTTACCAATGCGAGACATAACTACCTCGTGATAAGTGATGCGTGAGCAGAGTTTTCAACTGCCCACCGCTTACTTAATAAATTGCGGCCAGGACCTCTCCGCCGATGTTCTCGCGGCGGGCGCGCTTGCCCGACATGAGGCCGCGCGAGGTCGAGACGATGTTGACGCCGTAGCCGCCCAAGACCTTCGGGATTTCGGTCGCGCCCATGTAGACGCGCCGGCCGGGCGTCGAGACGCGCGAGAGGTGCGTGATCGACGAGGTGCCGCGCGCGTCGTAGCGCAGGAAGATGCGGATGGTGCGCTTGACGCCCTCGCCCTTCACGACGAAATTGTTGATGTAGCCCTCTTCCTTCAGGATGCGGGCGATCTCCAGCTTCAGCTTCGACGCCGGGATGTCAACGCGCGAGTGCTTCGCGGCAATCGCGTTGCGCATCCTCGTCAACATGTCGGCAATAGGATCAGTCATTACTCTTTGAACTCCACTTCAACTCGGCAGGTTTCGGACGCGCGCCCCACGCGCTCGGCCGACTACTGTCGATGAACCTCTTTGAGACTACCAGCTCGACTTGACGACGCCGGGGATTTGCCCCTGGAGCGCCAGCTCGCGGAAGCAGATGCGGCACAGCTTGAACTTGCGCAGGTAGGCGCGGGGACGGCCGCAGCGCTCGCAACGCGTGTAGGCGCGCGACGAAAATTTCGGCGTCCGCTTCGCCTTCGCGATCATGGATTTCTTCGCCATCTGTTTTTCTTCTCTCTCCGGTTTAAAGCAGCCCTACTGGCGGAACGGCATACCGAGCGCCTTGAGGAGCGCACGCGCCTGCTCGTCGTCGCGCGCGGTGGTGACGATAGAGATGTTCATCCCGCGCGTCTTGTCCACCTTGTTGAAATCGATCTCGGGGAAGATGAGCTGGTCGCGGATGCCGAGCGTGTAGTTGCCACGCCCGTCGAACGCCTTCGGCGAGACGCCGCGGAAATCGCGCACGCGCGGCAGAGCCACCGAGACCAGACGGTCAAGGAACTCGTACATCCGGTCGCCGCGCAGCGTGACCATCGTGCCGATGGGCATGCCCTGACGCAGCTTGAACGACGCAATCGACTTCTTGGCGCGCGTCGTGACGGGCTTCTGCCCCGTGATGGCGCGAATCTCGTCCGCGCCCGTGTCCACGATCTTGGCGTTGGCGATGGCCTCGCCGAGCCCCATGTTGATAACGATCTTCTCCAGCCGCGGTATGGCCATCGGGTTCTCGATGCCGAACTCCTTGGCGATGGCCGGAGAGATCTCCTTCTGGTAACGCTCTTTCAGTCTGGCTGCCATTGTCTTAAAAACCTCCCCGCATCTCGTGTCCCGGGTCTCGCCTGTCCGGCGCTTCCGGGGGTGCGGCCTTGCCTTATCTTATTCCTTGTCGAGCGTCTGCCCGCTGCCCGAGGCGACCCGCGTCTTCGAGCCGTCCGCGCTCACGTCGTAGCGGACGCGCGTCGGGCTCCCGTCGGCCGGGTCGATGAGCTGGACGTTCGAGATGTCAACGTAAGCTTCCCGCTCGATGATGCCGCCGGGCTTGTTCGCGCCGGGGTTGGGGCGCTGGTGGCGCTTGATGACGCCGACGCCCTCGACCTTGATCTTGCCCTCGGCGGGCTTCACTTCCAGCACGCGCCCGCGCTTGCCGCGGTCGCGGCCGGCCATGACGACGACCTGGTCGCCCTTCTTCACCTTCGACCGCTTGGTTCCCGTCTGTGCCATCTTCTATATCACCTCCGGCGCGAGCGAGACGATCTTCATGAAGTTCCGGTCGCGCAGCTCGCGCGCCACGGGGCCGAAGACGCGCGTCCCGATGGGAGTGTCGTCCGGCTTGATGAGCACGCACGCGTTCTGGTCGAAGCGGATGTAGGTGCCGTCCTTGCGGCGCACCTCTTTGCGCGTGCGGACGACGACGGCGTTATGCACCGTCCCCTTCTTCACCGCCCCGTCGGGGCTCGCCTCCTTGACTGTCACCTTAATCTTGTCGCCGAGGGAAGCCCGCGTCGCTTTCGTCGAGCCGCCGATGGTCTGGATCATCTCGACGCGCCTCGCGCCCGAGTTGTCCGCCACGTCCAGCGACGTTTGCATCTGGATTGCCATGTCACACCTCAGTAAATGGTAAATGGTGAATGGTAAATGGCGGCTTTATCTATTCACCATTTACTATTAACTATTTACTACTTCTCTGCCTTCTGAATGATCTCGACGACGCGCCAGCGCTTGCGCGCGGAGAGGGGGCGGGTCTCGACGATGCGCACCTTGTCGCCGATGGTTGCGCCCTGCTCGTTGTGCGCCATGAACTTCGACGTGCGGCGGACGTAGCGGCGGTACTTCGGGTGCTTAATCAGACGGTCAACGCGCACGACGCACGTCTTCTCCATCTTGTCCGACGCCACGACGCCGATCTTCTCCGCGCGACGGCCGCGGTTCGGGGCTTCGTTGCCCGTCGCGTTCCCGGCCTGCGCATCGACGCTCGCATCGACGGCCTGTGCCAGAGTCTGACCCGACTCGGTCGCCTCGGCCGCTTCGCCAGCGCCGCTCGTCGTCACTTCTTCTTTAGTCTCTTCTGCCATCACAACCTCTGGTGAATAGTTAATGGTAAATGGTGAATGGTTAAGAGCAGTTTCTATCTACCATTGACTATTTACTATTTACCCTTACTTCGCCGCCTGCTCCTGCCGCGCGCGCATCAGGGTCTGGACGCGGGCGAGCGTCTTCTTCTCGCGGCGGACGGTCTTGACGGCGTCCACCTCGCCGAGCGCGAGCTTGAAGTTAAGGCGAAAGAGCGACTCCTTGAGCCGCGCAGCTTCTTCCTTCAGGTCGGCGTCCGACATGTTGTTCAGGCGCTCCAAATCTTCACGTCTCTTCATGACTTAAACCGCGCCCCCTTCCTGCTCAGTGCGCATGACGAACTTGCACTTGAGCGGTAGCTTCTGCGCCGCCAGACGCAGCGCCTCGCGCGCCATCTCCTCCGACACCCCCTCGATCTCGTAGAGGATGCGGCCGGGCTTGACGACTGCAACCCAGTGGTCGGGCGCGCCCTTGCCCTTGCCCATGCGCGTCTCGGCGGGCTTCTTCGTGATCGGCTTGTCGGGGAACATCCGAATCCAGACTTTGCCGCCGCGCTTGATGTGGCGCGTCATCGCGATACGCGCGGCCTCGATCTGCCGGTCCGTGATCCAGCCCGGCTCCAACGTCTTCAGGCCGTACTCACCGAAGCTGATCAGGGAGCCGCGCTGGGCCGTGCCCGTCATGCGCCCCTTCATCTGCTTCCGGTGCTTTACCTTCTTCGGCATCAACATGATGAATACCCTCGTAAATAGTAAATGGTGAATAGTAAATGGTGACTAAGACAGAAAACTCTATTCACCATTTACCATCTACTATTCACCCTCTTATCTTCTACCGCCACCGCCGCCGGGGCCGCGTCCGCGTCCGCCACCGGGGCCGCCCGGCCCACGACCGCGGTCACCGCGCGGGCGGTCACCGCCGCCGTCCTCGCGGTCGCGACGAGGGCGCCGGCCGTCGCCGCGCTCGGGGCGCGGCTCGTTGATGGGGTCGGGCTGTGTGCCGCGCGCCATCGCCGCCTTCGGGTCGAGAATCTCACCCCGATAAATCCAGCACTTGACGCCGATGACGCCGAACGTCGTGTGCGCCTCGGCGAAGCCGTAGTCGATGTCGGCGCGGAGCGTGTGCAAGGGCAGACGCCCCTGCAAGTGCCACTCGGTGCGCGCGATCTCGGCGCCGTTGAGCCGGCCCGCCACCTTGACCTTGATGCCCTGACCGCCGAAGCGGAGCGTCTCCTCCACCGTCTTGCGCATGGCGCGACGGAAGGCGATGCGCTTCTCAAGCTGCGCGGCGATCTTCTCGGCCTGAAGCTGTGCGTTCAGCTCGGGCTTGTGAATCTCCTGGATGGAGACGAGCACTTCCTTGCCCGTGCGCGACGAGATGTCGGCCTTGAGCTTGTCGATCTCGGCGCCCTTGCGGCCGATGATGATGCCCGGGCGCGAGGTGTAGATGATGAGCTTGAGCCGGTTGGCCGCGCGCTCCACGTCCACGTGCGAGACGCCCGCGCCGGCGAAGCGACCCTTCATCTGCGCCTTGAGCTTGAGGTCTTCAAGGAGATAGTCGCCGTACTGCTTCTTCGCGAACCAGTGCGAGTGCCAATCCTTGTTGTAGCCGAGGCGAAAGCCGTACGGATGAACTTTCTGACCCACAATCTTCTCCTAAGCTTCTATTCCTGAGTCGCGGACTCTTCAGCCTGTGACGTTTCGGCCGGAGCCGCTTCCGACTTCTTCGAGGCGCGCTTCGACGCGGTCTTCTTCTCCGCGTCGCCGCCAGCGGCGGCCTTCTTCGCGCCGCTCTTGCCCGCCGACTTCGGCGAAGCCTCGGCGACCGCCTTCGCGCTCTTGCCCTTGCCCTTCGCGGCGGGGGCTTCCTCCTGCCCGGTCGAGACCGACACGGTTACGTGGCAGAAGTGGCGCTGCTCGCGGTAGGCGCGCCCCTGCGGGGCGGGGCGGACGCGGCGGCGGTGCTTGGTCGGCCCCATGTCCACGAAGGCCGTCTTGACGAAGAGGTCGTCCGGGTCCACCGCGACGTTCTGCCGCTCGGCCTTCTCGGTCGCGTTGGCGATGGCCGAGCGCAGGCACTTCTCGATGTGGCCGGCGGCGCGCTTGTTGGTGAACTGAAGGATCGCCAGCGCCTCGCCCACGCGCTTGCCGCGAATCATGTCAACCACGAGCCGCGCCTTCTGCGCCGACCCGCGGAGGTATTTTGCACTCGCTATCGCTTCCATCTCTCAACCTCAGTACTTAATGTTAAGTACTTATCTACCCGCCGGCTTCGAAGACTTCTCCGCCTTCGTGCCCGCGTGCCCCTTGAAGGTGCGCGTCGGGGCGAACTCGCCGAGCTTGTGACCGACCATGTTCTCCGTCACGTAGACGGGGATGTGGCGCTTGCCGTTGTGGACGCCGAAGGTCAGGCCGACGAAGTCGGGCGTGATGGTCGAGCGGCGCGACCACGTCTTAATGGCCGGCGGACGCGCGGCGCCCGAGCGCACCTCTTCGACCTTCTTCTCCAGGTGCCTGTCGATGAACGGCCCTTTTTTGACTGAACGTGCCATCTCTTCCCTCTATCCTTAAAAGTCCTACTTCACGCGGCGGTCGCGCACGATCATGTTCGAGGTGCGCTTGGTCTTGCGCGTCTTGTAGCCGCGCGTCGGCTGGCCCCACGGCGTCACCGGGTGACGGCCGCCCGAGGTCTTGCCCTCGCCGCCGCCGTGCGGGTGATCGACCGGGTTCATCGCGACGCCGCGCACCGACGGACGGATGCCGTGCCAGCGCGTGCGCCCGGCCTTGCCGTACGAGACGTTCTCGTGCTCGACGTTGCCAACCTGCCCCACGGTCGCGTAACAGACAACCGGCACGCGCCGCACTTCGCCCGAGGGCATACGAACTTGCGCGTGGTCGCCTTCCTTCGCAACCAACTGTGCGAACCCGCCCGCCGAGCGGACGAGCTGGCCGCCCTTACCGGGGCGCAGCTCGATGTTGTGAATCTGCGTGCCGAGCGGGATGTTCCTGATGGGGAGCGCGTTCCCCGGCAGGATGTCGGCCTCGGGGCCGCTCATCACGGTCTTACCCACTTCCAGCCCCGCCGGCGAGATGATGTAGCGCTTCTCGCCGTCAAGGTAGGTGATGAGCGCGATGTGCGCCGAGCGGTTCGGGTCGTACTCGATCTGCGTCACGCGGCCGGGAATGCCCGCCTTGTCGCGCTTGAAGTCGATGATGCGGTAGTGGCGCTTGTGGCCGCCGCCACGCCGGCGCACCGTGATGTGGCCGTCATTGTTGCGACCACTGATGCGCGTCTTCTTCTCAAGCAGCGACTTCTCGGGCTCGGCGCCCGGCGTCAGCTCATCGCGCGTCAGGTACGTCTGGTACCGGCGCGACGGCGATGTCGGTGTCAGTTTCTTGATGCCCATAATCTTATTTACCCATTGTTCGATTTGTTCATTGAATCAATGAGCAAATCTATCAATGAATCAATCCTAGATATTCTCGCCATAGTCGAACGGCGCCTGGCCCGTCTTGAGCGTGACGTAGGCCTTCTTCCAGGAGGGCTTGCGCCCCTCGAAGCGGCCACGCCGCGCCTTCTTGCCCATGTAGTTGATGGTGCGCACCGTGTCCACCTGGACGTTGAAGATGCGCTCGACGGCCGACTTGATCTCCGGCTTCGTCGCCTTCACGTCCACGCGGAAGGTCAGGAGTTGGCGGCCGTCCTGCGACTCCTCTTTGGCGACGAGCGCCTTCTCGGTGATGACCGGCGCCTTGATGATGTCCCAGATCGTTCTCATCTTCCTACGCCGCCTCCTCTTCCTGCGTGTTCTCTTCCCCGGCGCTCTCGCTCGTCGCGGAGGCCGAAGCCTTCGTCGCCGGGTCGAGCTGCGTCTGCAAGGTCTCGGCAGCCGCGCGCGTCAGCACCAGCTTCTCGTGATAGAGCACGTCGTAGATGTTGACGCCGTAGGCGCCGACGACCTTCGCCGACTTCACGTTGCGCGAGGCCAGGATGAGATTGTCGTTGTCGATGGTGTCAACGATCAACGTCTTCCCTTCGAGCCCGAGCGCCGCGAGAGCACTGATGAAATCCTTCGTCTTCGGCTGGCCGAAGACCAACTCCTCGACGACGACGAGGTTGCCCTCACGCAGCCGCTCCGACAGAGCCGAGCGCAGAGCGCCGCGGCGCATCTTCTTCGGCAGGGGCTGCGACCAGTCGCGCGCCTGCGGCCCGTGGACGTTGCCGCCGCCCTTCCAGAGCGGCGAGCGGATGCTCGCGATGCGCGCGCGCCCCGTGCCCTTCTGCTTCCAGAGCTTCTTGCCCGAGCCGGAAACGTCGCCGCGGGTCTTCGTCCCCACGGTGCCCTGACGAGCGCCCGCGAGGTGGGCCTTGACGGCCGAGTGGATGAGCGCCTCGTTCAGCTCGGCGCCGAAGACGGCGTCCGAGAGTTCGAGGTCGCCGACCTCTTCGTTCTTCAGGTTGCGCACCTTGACGGTAGGCATTTCGTTTACTCCGTTTACTTCGCCGACTTGCGGACGACGACCACGCTGCCGTTCGCGCCCGGGACAGACCCGCGCACCATCAGCAGGTTGTTCTCCACGTCCACGCGCGCGACCGTGAGCCCCTTAAGCGTGACCCGGGCGTCGCCCATGTGGCCCGACGACCGCGTGCCCTTGATGACGCGCGAGGGGTAGGCCGACTGGCCGATGGAGCCGGGGCGGCGCACGTTCATCGAGCCGTGGCTCTCGGGGCCGCGGTTGAAGTGGTGGCGCTTGATCGTGCCCTGGAAGCCGCGCCCCTTGGACTTGCCGATCAGCTCGATGGAGTCGCCCTCACTGAACTGATCGACGAGCACCTTGTCGCCGACGTTGACCTCGGCGTCGCCCGCGTCCTTGAGCCTGATCTCCTTGAGGACGCGCGTCGGGGGAGTGCCGCCGCCGGTCTTCTCGAAGTGGCCCTGCATCGGCTTGGTGACGTTCTTGAGCTTGACGGGGCGGTCTTCGACCAGCCCGATCTGCACGGCGTCGTAGCCGTCCTTGCCGCCCGCCGACTTCTTCTGCACGACGACGCAGGGGCCCGCCTTAATCACGGTGACGGGCGTGACCGTCCCGTCCGCGGCGAAGAGCTGCGTCATCCCGACCTTCTTACCGATGATTCCGTTAATCATCACAACAACCTCTCGTTAACCGTAAGCCGTGCGCCGTGACAGGAGAGAACCTGTTCTTACTTGTCACGGTTTACCGTTTACCGTTTACGGTCTTTAGCTACGGCCGAAAGCCTTGATCTCGACATCGACGCCCGCGGGGAGGTCGAGCTTCATGAGCGCGTCCACGGTCTGCGGCGTCGGGTCGAGGATGTCCATCAGACGCTTGTGCGTGCGAATCTCGAACTGCTCGCGCGACTTCTTATCGACGTGGGGCGAGCGCAGCACCGTCCACTTGTTCTTGGAGGTGGGGAGCGGGATCGGCCCCGCTACGCGCGCACCCGTGCGCTTGGCCGTCTCGACGATCTCCGACGTGGACTGGTCGAGCACGCGGTGGTCGTACGCCTTGAGCCTGATTCTGATCTTCTCGTTCAGCATGTCTTTCTTTCAGCCTTCAGCATTCAAACTAAGGCCCCCGGCTTTTGTCTTCGGCCGGGGGCCGTCTGACTTCGACTACTCGATGATGTCGGAGACGGTGCCGGCACCCACTGTGCGCCCGCCCTCGCGGATCGCGAACCGCAACCCCTTCTCCAACGCAATCGGCGTGATCAACTCGATCTCCATCGCCACGTTGTCACCAGGCATCACCATCTCCACCCCTTCCGGCAGATGCGCCACCCCCGTTACGTCCGTCGTCCGGAAGTAGAACTGCGGCCGGTATCCCGTGAAGAACGGCGTGTGCCGCCCCCCCTCTTCCTTCGTCAATACGTAGGCCTCCGCCTTGAACTTCGTGTGCGGCGTAATCGACCCCGGCTTCGCAATCACCTGCCCGCGCTCCACATCCTTGCGCTCCACCCCACGCAGCAGCAGCCCGACGTTGTCGCCCGCCACACCCGAGTCCAACAACTTCTTGAACATCTCGACGCCCGTCACCGTCGTCGTCCGCGTGTCACGAATCCCGATGATCTCCACCTGCTCGTTGACCTTCACCGTCCCGCGCTCAATCCTTCCGGTCGCCACCGTGCCGCGCCCCTGAATCGTGAAGATGTCCTCGACCGGCATCAAAAACGGCTTCTCCACGTCGCGCTCCGGCGTCGGGATGTAGGAATCGACCGCCGCCATCAACTCGTCGACCGTCTTCTCCCACTCCGCGTCGCCTTCCAAAGCCTTCAAGGCCGACCCGCGGATGACGGGAATGTCGTCGCCGGGAAACTCGTAGGCCGAGAGCAACTCGCGGACTTCCAACTCGACGAGGTCTAAGAGTTCGGCGTCATCGACGGCGTCCACCTTGTTCATGAACACGACCATCGCGGGCACACCCACCTGACGAGCCAACAGGATGTGCTCACGGGTCTGCGGCATCGGGCCGTCAGTGGCCGCTACGACGAGGATCGCGCCGTCCATCTGCGCGGCACCCGTAATCATGTTCTTGACGTAGTCGGCGTGACCCGGACAATCGACGTGCGCGTAGTGGCGGTTCGGCGTCTCGTACTCGACGTGCGCCGTCGCGATGGTGATGCCGCGGGCCTTCTCCTCCGGCGCGTTGTCGATGGAGTCGAACGCCCGCACGGTGATCTTCGGGTTGTGCTTGGCCAACACCTTCGTGATCGCCGCCGTGAGGGTCGTCTTCCCGTGATCGACGTGCCCGATGGTGCCGATGTTGACGTGCGGCTTCGACCGGTCAAACTTCTCCTTCGCCATGTCTCTCTCACTCCTTAAACGAATTGAATCATCTGTTCATTGATTCAATGACTCATTGAATCAATCGTTCAATTACTTCGTAACGCCCTGCACCTTCGCAATCACCTCTTCGGCGATGTTCCTGGGCGCCGCTTCGTAGCGCTCGAAGTGCATCGTCGAGGTAGCGCGGCCCTGCGTCATCGAACGCAGGTCGGTGGTGTAGCCGAACATCTCGGAGAGCGGGACGTAGGCCGTGACGACCTGCGCGCCGCCCGGGCGCGGCTCCATCTTCTCGATCTGGCCGCGGCGGCGGTTCAGGTCGCCGTTGACCGAGCCCATGTACTCCTCGGGCGTGACGACCTCGACGCGCATGATGGGTTCGAGCAGCACCGGCTTGGCCTTCTTCACCGCGTCCTGAAACGCGAGCGAGCCTGCGATGTGGAACGAGCGCTCGTCGGAATCGACCTCGTGGTACGAGCCGAAGACGAGATCGACCTTGATGTCCACCAGCTCGTAGCCGGCGAGGAAGCCGCGCTCCATCGCGTCGCGGACGCCCTCCTCGATGGGCTTGATGAACTCGCGCGGGATGGCGCCGCCCGTAATCTTGTTCTCGAAGACGAAGCCCTCGCCGGGCGCGGGCGCGATCTCCAGCTCGGCGTGGCCGTACTGGCCGCGGCCGCCGGTCTGCCGCTTGTAGCGCTCGACGCCCTTGGCAGGCATCGTGATGGTCTCGCGGTAGGCGACCTGCGGCTTGCCGACGTTGGCCTCGACGCCGAACTCGCGCTTCATGCGGTCAACGATAATTTCGAGGTGCAGCTCGCCCATGCCGGCGATGATGGTCTGGCCGGTCTCCTGATCGGTCGAGACGTTGAAACTCGGGTCCTCCTGCGCGAGGCGCGAGAGGGCCGTGCCGAGCTTGTCCTGATCGGCGCGGGTCTTGGGCTCGACCGCCACGCGAATGACGGGCGCGGGGAACTCCATCGCCTCAAGGATGATGGGGTTGTTCTCGTCGCACACGGTGTCGCCGGTGGTGACCTGCTTCATGCCACCGATGGCGATGATCTCGCCGGCGCTCGCCTCGTCAATGTCTTCGCGGTTGTTGGCGTGCATCTGCAACAGGCGGCCGACGCGCTCCTTCGACCCCTTGACGGAGTTGTAGGCGTAGGAGCCCTTCTTGACCGTGCCTGAGTAGATGCGGACGAACGAGAGCTGGCCGAGATGCTTGTCGGCCATGATCTTGAAGACGAGCCCGGAGAACGGCACGGCGGCTTCAGCCGGCCGGGCCTCGGTCTCGCCCGTCCTCGGGTTCATGCCCTCGATGGCCGGGATGTCGAGCGGGCTCGGCAGGTAGTCCACGACGGCGTCGAGCAGCGTCTGCACGCCCTTGTTCTTGAAGGCGGAGCCGGTGACGACGGGGACGAGCTTAATCGCAATCGTGCCCTTGCGGAGCGCCGCGCGAATCTGCGCGTCGGTGAACGACGCGCCCTCGTCTTCGAGGTACTTCTCCATCAGCTCCTCGTCGGCCTCGGCGGCCGCTTCGAGCAGCTTGTGGCGCATCTCCTGCGCGCGCTCTTTGAGGTCTTCGGGGATGTCCGTGGTCTCGTACTGCGCGCCCTTCGACTCGTCGTTCCAGATGAGCGCCTTCATCGTGATGAGATCGACGACGCCCTTGAACTGGTCTTCGAGGCCGATGGGAATCTGCAAAGCGACGGGGTTCGCGCCGAGCCGGTCGATGATCGACTGGAACGAGCGGTCGAACGAGGCGCCGGCGCGGTCGAGCTTGTTGATGAAGCAGATGCGCGGGACGCCGTACTTGTCGGCCTGACGCCAGACGGTCTCGGACTGCGGCTCCACGCCCGCGACGCCGTCGAAGACGGCGACCGCGCCATCGAGCACGCGAAGGCTGCGCTCGACCTCCATCGTGAAGTCCACGTGGCCGGGCGTGTCGATGATGTTGATGCGGTACTCGGTGCCAGAACGCTTCCAGAAGCAGGTCGTCGCGGCCGAGGTGATCGTAATGCCGCGCTCCTGCTCCTGCTCCATCCAGTCCATCGTGGCGGTGCCTTCGTGCACCTCGCCGATCTTGTGCGAGACGCCCGTGTAGAAGAGCACGCGCTCGGTGGTGGTGGTCTTCCCGGCATCAATGTGCGCCATGATGCCGATGTTCCGGAACTTGTTCAGGTCTTGCTTAGCCATAACCAACCCCGTGAATAGTGAATGGAAATGGTGAGTGGTTAAGAGCCGCCTCTATTCACCATTGACCATTTACTATTTACCAACCCTTACCACTTGTAGTGCGCGAATGCCTTATTCGCCTCGGCCATGCGGTGCGTGTCGTCCTTCTTCTTGACGGCGTTGCCGCGGTTGTTGGCGGCGTCGAGCATCTCGCCGGCGAGGCGGTCGATCATCGTCTTCTCGCCGCGGGCGCGGGCGGCGCCCACGATCCAGCGGATGGCGAGCGAACCGCGGCGCTCCTGCGCGACCTCGATGGGCACCTGGTAGGTCGAGCCGCCGACGCGGCGCGACTTGACCTCGACGGTCGGGCGCACGTTCTCGATGGCGCGCTTGAACATCTTCAAGGGGTCTTCGCCGGTCTTCTCGCCGACCTGCGCCAGCGCCCTGTAGAAGATGCCCTCGGCCGTGGACTTCTTGCCGCCCCACATCAGGCCGTTAATGAACTTGGTCACCAGCGGGCTGTTGTACACCGGGTCGGCCAGCACATCGCGTCTGTCAACAACTCTTCTTCTAGGCATAGTCGTTCTTCTAGTCTGATCTTATCTCTTACCGCCCTTGGCGCCGCCCTTAGCCGCGCCGGCCGCTGCGCCGCCCTTCGGGCGCTTGGCGCCGTACTTCGAGCGTCCCTGCTTGCGGTCGTTGACGCCGACCGAGTCGAGCGTGCCGCGGATGATGTGATAGCGCACGCCCGGCAGGTCTTTCACACGCCCGCCGCGGATGAGCACGATGGAGTGCTCCTGAAGGTTGTGGCCGACGCCGGGGATGTAGGTCGTGACCTCGATCCCGTTGGTCAGGCGCACGCGCGCGACCTTCCGCAGCGCCGAGTTCGGCTTCTTCGGGGTCTGTGTGTAGACGCGCGTGCAGACGCCGCGCTTCTGCGGCGACTGCTGCAAGGCCGGGCTCGCCGTCTTGTACTTGACCGCCTGGCGACCCTTGCGTACGAGTTGGTTGATAGTCGGCACTGCTTCTCAGTCCTTCTTAAAGGTTCTGTTGACTGCTGGGCACTCCTGCGACCCTTCTCAAGGCGCAAGAGGCTGCCCTTTCCTGCCTCTTACCGGAACCTTGTCCGGCAGTCAGCGCAAGAGCGGCATGCCCTTGTTTGTCTAATTAATCAGGGATGTTCTGACTTCCAGCGGGTGTGGATTCTGGCCTCCCTCGGGCCGAACTTTTCTGTGGCGTCGCCTTCTGTAAAGGTTGCGGGGCTTTTTTAAAGCTTTTGCCCCGACGTTTCGCTCCCCGGAACCGGCCTGACCCTTTGGGGTAAGGAGGCCCGGAGTTTACGCCACAATATTTGTCAACGACCTGTTGCCTTTTAAGGGGCCACAGACCGGGCGACGCCTCCACACCGGCAGAACTACCTGAGCGCCGCACTGTTGGGAAATGGACCGCAAGTCCAAACGTGAGACTATACGGGCGCTTCCCCGCCCTGTCAAGCGCGCGCGGGGCGGGGCCGACTTCCACCCGAAAAATCGTGCCCCGGACGCGCCTCTTTTCTGCTAAAGTCTGCGCCCGTAAACCATCAATCGAAAGGCGAACATCTTTGATGCGCTTCAACCCGGACGAGTACATTACAGTCAGCGAAAGAATCGAAAAATTTTACGCCAAATTCCCGCAGGGGCGGATCATCACGACCATCATCGAGCATAGCGCCGAGACCGGTTTCATCCTCATGCGCGCAGAGGTCTATCGCGAGCCCGACGACGCGCTCCCGGCGGCCACGGGCCACGCCTACGAGCTGCGCAGCGCCGGCCACGTGCAGGCGGGGAGCTACGTAGAGGTCTGCGAGACTTCCAGCGTCGGCCGCGCCCTCGCCCTGCTCGGCTTCGAGGTGAGGCGCGGCGTGGCGAGCCGTGAGGAGGTCATCCGCGGGGCGAAGAAGCAGCAGGCGGCTGCGGCTGCGGCGGCGCCCGCACGCCCCGAGCGCCCCGCTCCGGCGTCGGAGGGACCCGCCCCGGAGCCCGAGAGGGCTCCGGCCCCGCCCGCGGCACCCGCCGACGCAGGGGCCGACCTCGATTCCCTGATTTTGCAGGCGGCCGAAGAGCTAGGCTACGACGCGGCGAAGGTGCGCAAGTGGGTCAACCAGAAGTACGAGGTTACCGGCGGCCTCGGCAGCCTCACGCCCCACGACAAGCGCGAGGTGCTGAAAATCTTCACCGAGCAGGCTCGTCCCACACAGCCCCGCGCAGGTCGTTAAAGCATTTTTGAATTAACCACAGAGACACAGAGACACAGCTTGAACACAGCTTCAGTGTTTTAGCCGTGCCTCTGTGTCTCTGTGGTTAATTCCTTTCGGTCACATTCAACTGCAACTCAGTTATCCTCTCCACCCTCCGGCTTGTTACCACCCGTGTCCCCGTTCGAGCGCCTGCGCGTGCGTGTGGCGCTCTCGACGTGGCGTGCGCTCTCCCACGCGGCGATTGTGGCAGGGTCATCGCGGAACTTGTTGCGGACGATGGCGTCGAGCTTGCGCACGGCGTTCATCCCGCGCTCGGCGGCCGTTTCGACCGAGGCCGTGGCCGAGATGTGCGCGTCGCGCCCCGTGTTCTGCTGCCCCATCGCGCGTTCGAGGTCGGCGATGTCCTCTTTAAAGTCCTCGACGAACGACTCGTGCATCTCGTGGCGTAGGAAATCCGCCTTGAGCGGGAGGGCGTCGCCGACGAAGGCACGCGCGGTCTGGAGGAGCGCCGGGTCGCTGCCGCTGCGCGGGAGACGGAACTTGTTCTCTAAGCCCGGCATCTCTAACGCCATGACGCGCGCGGTGCGCGCGATGGCCTGCATACTCTCGCGCAGAGCCTCGCGCGCGGCCATGCGCTCTGCGGTCGCGCGCTGGACGGAGCTGAGCCCGGAGGTCTGCGTCGTACCGGCCTCCGTCAACTCCTCGACGACCTTCCTGAGTACCGCGATTGTCTCGGCTCCGAGCGAGCCCTCGGGGAACGCCGCCGCACGCTCCGCCGCAAAGCTCTGCACGCGCACGAACATCTCGTACGTGCGGTTAATGACGCTGTTCATACATGTCTTCTCCTTGTAATGAGGTTACAGGAAGAGAGGTTTGGGGCTGTGAGTCCACGCTGTCCTTGCTCGTACTTTAAACGCCCCTGCTCGTCGGAGCCCGCATTATATGCACATCTCGCCCCACGTCCACACAAATTTTTCCGACGGCTCGGAGAACATCCCAACCCTCCGTGCGTCTCACACATCCCCGTCCGAACTTAAGCACTACGAGCGCCGATTTTCGCCCGCACCGCTGCGGTTTTCCCCGCACCGCCCGCGTTCTGACACGCCCTGACTGGAAAAAACCACGCACCGGCACGCTCTGACCCGCACCGACGGCAATTCCACTCCGCACCGCCCCGAAATTTCTCCGCACTGACCGCCTCTGACACTGCGGCTCCCGAATCTGGCACGCACCGCCGCGCCTTTGACGCGCACCGCCCGGAAAAATGCGCGCACCGCTCGATTGTGTACGCACGGCTGACGGATTTTGTAACTCGTCTCTGAGAATCGACGCCGCGGGTCTCCGCCTGACAAAGCGCCCGCCCAAAAAAGTTAAAGGGGCCGCGTGCCTGCCCTTCGACACGCGACCCCCTGCCCCGTCTGTAAGGCCGGGGCTGCGGCACCGCCTGCTGTCCGTAGACGTGCCCGCATTAATCGCAAACTAAAATGCCCATGTGCTATTCTCCTCCGCGTTCAGTCTTTGAAAACGAGGCAACGGGTCGGATGCGGAAGCCTGCTCACCCTCAAACACGGAGTGTTGAGCATCGCGTGAAAGTCATAAGCGCACCTCGGCGCAATGCTGTCATAAATGACGAAAGAAAAGGCCGGCGCGGACTTGAGTCCGCGCCGGCCTGTTTGTTCGGGTTGGGTTGATGCCTACACGTCGTCGCCCTCGTCTGCGGCGGCGGCGGGTTCGGCGTCGCCGTCATCGTCGGCGACGGCGGCCGGGACAAGCTTCTCGCGGGCGGGGACGACCGCGGGCGGCTCGACGCCGCCGAGGAGGTCGGAGAGGCTCTCCATCCGCTCCTCTTCGCGTGCGGCTTCGGCCGTCGTGTCGCGCTCGACCTTGACGTTGCGGTAGAAGTCCATGCCCGTCCCCGCGGGGATGAGGCGGCCCATGATGACGTTCTCCTTGAGGCCGCGCAGGTAGTCGATGCGCCCCGAGATGGCCGCCTCGGTCAACACCCTCGTCGTCTCCTGGAAGGAGGCCGCCGAGATGAACGAGTCGGTCGAGAGCGAAGCCTTCGTGATGCCTAAGAGCAGCGGCTCGGCCTTCGACGGCTCGCCCTCTGCGGCTGCGATGCGCTCGTTCTCGTCGCTGAAGCGGAAGCGATCCACCTGCTCGTCGAGCAGGAAGTCCGTGTCGCCCACGTCACTGATGCGCACCCAGCGGAGCATCTGGCGGACGATGACCTCGATGTGCTTGTCGTTGATGTTGACGCCCTGAAGTCGATAGACCTCCTGGATTTCGTTGACGAGGTACTCCTGCAAACGGTTCATGCCGAGCACGCGCAGGATGTCGTGCGGGTTGAGCGGGCCGTCCATCAAAGCCTCGCCGGCGCGGACGCGGTCGCCCTCCTGCACGTTGATGTGCGTGCCGCGCGGGATGTCGTACTCGCGCTCCTCGCCGTCGTCGCCGACGACGATGAGCCGCCGCTTGCCCTTCGAGATGGCGCCCAGCTTGACGGTGCCGTCAATCTCGGACATGACCGCCGTCTCGCGCGGCTTGCGCGCCTCGAAGAGTTCCACGACGCGCGGCAGACCACCCGTGATGTCCTTCGTCTTCGTCGTCTCGCGCGGAATCTTCGCGATCACGTCGCCGGGCGCGACCTCGTCGCCGTCGTGCACCATCAGGTTGGCGCGCACGGGCATCTGGTAGGTCTTGAGGGCCTTGTTGCCCGAGCGGATTTCCAGACGCGGCTGGCGCTTCTCGTCAGGCGAGTCCTTGACGACGACGCGCGACTGGCCCGTGACCTCGTCAACCTCCTCCTCGACGGTGACGCCCTCCTTGAGGTCCTGGTACTTCACGGCGCCCGCGACCTCGGTCAGGATGGCAAAGGTGAACGGGTCCCATGTCGCAAGGACCTGATCTTCCTTGACGCGCGCGCCGTTCTCGACGTGGATGTGCGCGCCGTAGACGATCTGGTGGCGTGCGACCTCGCGGCCGCGCTCGTCGATGATGATGAGCGCGCCGTTGCGGTTCATGGCCGTGATCTCGCCGCGGCGGTTCTTGACGACGTTCAGCTCGACGTACTTGATCGTGCCGTCCATGCGCGCCTCGTGCTTGGAGGATTCTTCCAAGCGCGCGGTGCCGCCGATGTGGAACGTGCGCATCGTGAGCTGCGTGCCGGGCTCGCCGATGGACTGTGCCGCGATGACGCCGACGGCCTCGCCGATGTCCACGGCCTTGCCCGTGGCGAGGTTGCGGCCGTAGCACTTGATGCAGACGCCGCGGCGCGACTCGCACGTCAGCACCGAGCGGATGCGGACGCGCTGGACGCCCGAGCGCTGAATCTCCTGCGCGAGGTCTTCGTTGATCTCGTCGTTGGAGGCGACGATAGCCGTGCCCTCGACGGGGTCGATCACGTCTTCGAGCGCCGTGCGGCCGATGATGCGGTCGCGCAATGACTCGATCTCCTCGCCGCCCTCGACGATGGCCGAGGCCGAGATGCCCTTCAGCGTGCCGCAGTCGGGCTCGGAGACGATCACGTCCTGCGCCACGTCAACCAGACGGCGCGTGAGGTAGCCGGAGTCGGCCGTCTTGAGGGCCGTATCCGCCAGACCTTTACGCGCGCCGTGCGTCGAGATGAAGTACTGCAACACGTTCAAGCCTTCGCGGAAGTTCGAGCGGATGGGCGTCTCGATGATCTCGCCCGAGGGCTTGGCCATCAGGCCGCGCATACCCGCGAGCTGTCGAATCTGCTGCGCGGTACCGCGCGCGCCGGAGTCCGACATGATGAGAATCGGGTTCGACTCCTTCGCCGTCTTCTCCTTCTCGTCCATCGCCAGGAACATCTCCTTGGCGACCTTGTCGGTGACCTCCGACCAGATGGCGATGACCTTGTTGTAGCGCTCGCCGTTGGTGATGACGCCGTCGCGGTACTGCCGCTCGACCTCGATCACGTCCTTGTCAGCCTGACCCACCAACTGCTTCTTGGCATCAGGCGTGACGAGGTCGTCGATGCCGATGGAGATGCCGGCCTTCGTCGCGTAGAGGAAGCCGAGCGACTTCAGGTCGTCCAACATCTTCACCGTCATCTCGTGGCCGAGACGGAGGTGGCAGTAGTTGACGAGCGACTGGAGCCCCTTCTTCTTCAAGGTGCCGTTGATGTACGAAAGGCCCTTCGGAATCTGGTCGTTGAAGATGACGCGGCCGACGGTCGTGTTGATGACGCGGCGGACATCCTCCTGTAGAGCGGCCCGCATCACGTCCTGCGTGTCGTGCTCCTGCGTCAGGTCGATGAGGTTGCCGACGATGCGGAGCTTGATGGGCGTCTGCGTCGTGACCTCTTTGGCGTCGAGCGCCAGCAGAACCTCGTTGATGGAGGCGAAGACGCGCCCCTCGCCCTTCGCGCCCGGCTTGTCCTTCGTCAGGTAGTAGCAGCCGAGCACGATGTCCTGCGAGGGCACCGCGATGGGCTGACCCGAAGCGGGCGAGAGGATGTTGTTCGAGGCGAGCATCAGCACGGCCGCCTCGATCTGCGCCTCCGGCGAGAGCGGGATGTGGACGGCCATCTGGTCGCCGTCGAAGTCGGCGTTGAAGGCCGTGCAGACGAGCGGGTGAATCTTGATGGCCTTGCCTTCGACGAGCACCGGCTCGAACGCCTGGATGCCGAGGCGGTGGAGCGTCGGCGCGCGGTTCAGCAGGACGGGATGCTCGCGGATGACCTCTTCGAGAATATCCCAGACCACCGGCTCCTGCCGGTCAACCATCTCGCGCGCCTGCTTGATGGTGGCGGCGTAACCCTGCTTTTCGAGCTGGTTGTAGATGAACGGCTTGAACAGCTCAAGCGCCATCTTCTTCGGCAGACCGCACTGGTGCAGCTTCAGCTCCGGCCCGACGACGATGACCGAGCGGCCCGAGTAATCGACGCGCTTGCCCAGAAGATTCTGGCGGAAGCGCCCCTGCTTACCCTTGAGCGTGTCGGACAGCGACTTGAGCGGGCGGTTGTTGACGCCGCGCAGCACGCGACCGCGACGGCCGTTGTCGAAGAGCGCGTCCACGGCCTCCTGAAGCATGCGTTTCTCGTTGCGCACGATGACCTCGGGCGCGCGCAGCTCCATCAGCTTCTTCAGGCGGTTGTTGCGGTTGATGACGCGCCGGTAGAGGTCGTTCAAATCCGACGTGGCGAAGCGCCCGCCGTCGAGCGGCACCAAAGGCCGCAGCTCGGGTGGGATGACCGGAATCACGTCGAGAATCATCCAGTCGGGCCGGTTGCCCGACTTGAGGAACGAGGTAACGACCTTGAGCCGCTTGGAGTACTTCAGCTTCTTCTGCTGCGAGTTCTCTTCCTTCATCCGCGCGCGCAGCTCGACCGACAGCTCCTCGATGTTGACGGCCGCGAGCAGCTCCTTGATCGCCTCGGCGCCCATGCGCGCGACGAACTGGCCGGGGTAGTCGCGCGTCAGCTCGCGGAAGCGCTCGTCGGTCAGAAGCTCGCGCTCCTTGACGGGCGCGTCGCCCGGGTCGATAACGATGTAGCTCTCGAAGTAGAGCACCTTCTCAAGCTCGCGCAGAGGGATGTCGAGCAGGTGGCCGATGCGGCTGGGAAGCCCCTTGAAGAACCAGACGTGCGAGCAGGGCGAGGCCAGCTCGATGTGGCCGAGGCGCTCGCGGCGCACTTTGGCCTGCGTGACCTCGACGCCGCACTTGTCGCAGATGACGCCGCGGTGCTTCATCCGCTTGTACTTGCCGCAGAGGCACTCCCAGTCGGTGACGGGGCCGAAGATGCGCGCGCAGAAGAGGCCGTCGCGCTCGGGCTTGAACGTGCGATAGTTGATCGTCTCCGGCTTCGTCACCTCGCCGTGCGACCACTGGCGAATCTTCTCCGGCGACGCCAAAGAGATGCGGATTGCCTCGAAGTCGGGCGCGAGTTGCGTCTTCTCTTGCTGGAATCTGAACACCGTTTTTATCTCCGTAAGGAAAAAGCCGCTAACCGATAACAGGACTGAGTCATTTGGTCATCGGTTCATCGGTTCATTGCTTGAATAAATGAACCGATGAACCGATGACACAATCCTTAATTCACTCTCACTCCACCGGGCCGGCCGTGGGCACGACGGGGCGGCCGAGGCCGTCGCCGTTCGCGTCCTCAATCGCCGCGTTGCGGTCGATGAGTTCCACGTCGAGGCAGAGCGACTGTAACTCTCTGACCAGCACGTTGAACGACTCGGGCACGCCCGGGTTGAAGTCGGCCTCGCCCTTGACGATGGCCTCGTAAATCTTCGAGCGGCCGGCCACGTCGTCCGACTTCGCCGTCAGCAACTCCTGGAGGATGTGCGCCGCGCCGTAGGCTTCGAGCGCCCAGACCTCCATCTCGCCGAAACGCTGGCCGCCGAACTGCGCCTTACCGCCGAGCGGCTGCTGCGTGATGAGCGAGTACGGCCCGATGCTCCGCGCGTGAATCTTGTCGTCCACGAGGTGCGAGAGCTTGAGCATGTAGATATAGCCGATAGTCACCTTCTGCTCGAACGGGTCGCCCGACAGCCCGTCGTAGAGGACGGTCTTGCCCGAATCGCCGACGATGTCCGGAATGCCCTGCTCGCGCAGCGTGTCGCCGGCGCGCTTAATCATGCCCTTGATCTCGGGCTCGGTCGCGCCGTCGAAGACCGGCGTGGCGAAGTGCATCCCGAGCACGCGCGCGGCCCAGCCCAGGTGCGTCTCCAGAATCTGGCCGACGTTCATGCGCGAGGGCACGCCGAGCGGGTTGAGCACGATGTCCACGGGCGTCCCGTCGGGCAGGTAGGGCATATCCTCCTCGGGGAGGATGCGCGCGATGACGCCCTTGTTGCCGTGGCGGCCGGCCATCTTGTCGCCGACCGACAGCTTGCGCTTCATCGCGATGAAGACCTTGACCATCTTGATGACGCCGGGAGCGAGTTCGTCGCCCTGACGCAGCTTGGCGATCTTCTCTTCGTAGATGTCGGTCAGGATGCTGATCTGGCGCTTGGTGCGATCCTCGAAGTCCTTGACCTCGGCGACGATGTCCGCCGCGCGCGCGCCCGCAAGTTGCGCCTTGCCCAACTGCTTCGGCTCAAGGCCGGCGAGCATCTCGCGCGTGATAGTCTCGTTCTTGGGGATGCGCACCTCGCGCTCGACCGTCAGGTCGGCGGAGAGCTTGCGCCCCTCGAACAGCTCGAAGATGCGCGCGTCACGCTGCTCGCGCAGGATGCGGGTCTCGTCTTCGAGGTCGCGGCGGAGGCGGTTCTCCTCCTCCTGCTCGATGTTGAGCGAGCGCTGGTCGCGCTCCTGCCCCTTGCGCGTGAAGACCTGCACCTCGACGACCGTGCCGTCGATGCCCGGCGGGCAGACCAGAGACGCGTCCTTCACGTCGCCGGCCTTCTCGCCGAAGATGGCGCGGAGCAGCTTCTCTTCCGCGGTCAACTGCGTCTCGCCCTTCGGCGTGACTTTGCCGACGAGGATGGAGCCCGGCTTGACCTGCGCGCCGATGCGGATGATGCCCGACTCGTCGAGGTCGCGGAGCATGTTCTCGCCGACGTTCGGGATGTCGCGCGTGATCTCCTCCGGGCCGAGCTTCGTGTCGCGAGCTTCAATCTCCAGCTCCTCGATGTGGATCGACGTGTAGTAGTCGTCCTTCACGAGCCGCTCGGAGACGAGGATAGCGTCCTCGAAGTTGTAGCCGCGCCACGGCATGAAGGCCACGAGCACGTTGCGGCCCAGAGCGAGTTCGCCCCGGTCGGTGCAGGGGCCGTCCGCGATGACCTGGGCCTTCGCGACGCGCTCGCCGATTTGAACAATCGGGCGCTGGTTGATGCAGGTGTTCTGGTTCGAGCGCTTGAACTTCGTCAGCGTGTAGATGTCGGCCGTCACCTCGCGCGAGATGGTGCCGTCCACGTTGTGGTCGGCGCGCACGATGATGCGCTCCGAGTCCACGTAGTCCACGATGCCGTCGCGGCGCGCAGCCACGACCGCGCCGGAGTCGCGCGCCGTCACCTGCTCCATGCCGGTGCCGATGTAGGGCGCCTCGGCGCGCAGGAGCGGCACCGACTGGCGCTGCATGTTCGAGCCCATCAGCGCGCGGTTCGCGTCGTCGTTCTCAAGGAACGGGATGAGCGAGGCCGCGACCGAGACGAGCTGCTTCGGCGAGACATCGACGTACTCGATGTCGTCGCGGTGGGCGTTGATGAACTCGCCCGCCTTACGCGAGGCGTTGCGCTCGTTGATGATCGAGCCGTCCTCGCCCAGCTCGATGTTGGCCTGACCGATGACCCACTTATCCTCTTCCCACGCCGTCAGGTAGAACGGGTAGGGCTCGAACTCCGCGCGGCGGCCGTCGGCGGCGACCTTGCGGTTGGCCTTGTCGATCTCCTCCTCGGTGACGTGCTCGCCTGGCTTGAGCTTGGTGTCGCCGCCGTTGATGATCTTCACGTACTCGATGACGCGGCCGTCCACGACCTTGCGGTACGGCGACTCGATGAAGCCGAACTCGTTGATACGCGCGAAGCACGACAGCGACGAGATCAGTCCGATGTTCGGGCCTTCAGGCGTCTCGATGGGGCAGATACGGCCGTAGTGCGTCGGGTGCACGTCGCGCACCTCGAAGCCCGCGCGCTCGCGGGAGAGGCCGCCCGGCCCAAGCGCGGAGAGGCGCCGCTTGTGCGTAATCTCCGAGAGCGGGTTCGTCTGATCCATGAACTGCGAGAGCTGCGAGGAGCCGAAGAACTCACGCACCGCGGCCGTCACCGGCTTGGCGTTGATGAGGTCGCGCGGCATCGTCGTCTGCATCTCCTGCTGAATCGACATCTTCTCCTTGATGGCGCGCTCCATGCGGACGAGGCCGATGCGGAACTGGTTCTCAAGCAGCTCGCCCACGGCACGCACGCGGCGGTTGCCGAGGTGGTCGATGTCGTCGGCGAGGTACTCGACCGGGTTGCGGCGCATCTTCAAGAGGTACGAGATGACCTGCACGAAGTCGTGCGAGGAGAGCAACGGGTCTTCGATGCGCTCGCGCTCGGGGCGCCCCATCTTGATGTTGAACTTGAGACGGCCGACCCTTGAGAGGTCGAACTTGCGCTCGTCGAAGAACATGCCCTCGAAGAGCCTGTAAGCCGTCTGCACCGTCGGCGGGTCGCCGGGGCGCATCTTGCGGTAAATCTCAAGCAACGCGTCCACCGGCTTCGTAATCACGTCCTTCTTCAGCGTCTGCGAGAGCACGCCGCCGAGGTCGTCGCGCTCGGGGAAGAAGACGGTGAAGGTCTGGACGCCGGACTCGATGACCTCCTGAAGCTTCGCGGGCGTAATCTCGGTGTTCGCCTCGACGATGACCTCGCCGGTCTCCGTGTTGACCACGTCGGAGAGCGCGTAGGCGCCGTCGAACTGCTGCGAGTCAACCTCGACCTCCGCGACGTGCCCCTTGCGGATGTCCTTGAGCGCGGAGTTGGTCACCTTCTTGCCGGCCTTGACGACGGGCTCGGCCGCACCCTTCGGCTTGATGTCCTGCTCGGCCTTCATGCCGACGAGGTTCGTCGTCCCCTCGGGGCGCACCTGAACGAAGAGCCGGCCCTCGTTGACGCGCACCTCGTCGCCGATATAGAAGGCGCGCAGGATGTCTTCGTCAGCGAAGCCCGAGTTCTTGACCGCATCTTCGAGCACCGAATCTCTGCCGACGTATGACTTCGGGTCGAACTGCGGGTTAAGCCAGATGCCGAGGGCGCGCAGGAAGATCGAGGCCAGGAACTTGCGCTTGCGGTCGATGCGGACGTAGAGCAGGTTCTTCTGGTCGTACTCGAACTCGACCCAAGAGCCGCGGTACGGGATGACCTTCGCGAGGTAGACGGGCGACTTCTCGAAGAAGACGCCGGGCGAGCGGTGGAGCTGCGAGACGATGACGCGCTCCGTGCCGTTGATGATGAAGGTGCCGTTGTCGGTCATCAACGGAATTTCGCCGAAGAAGACCTCCTCCTCCTTGATGTCGCGGATCGACTTCGTCTCCGTCTCCGGGTCTTTGTCGAAGACCGTCAGGCGAATCTTGACCTTGAGCGGCACGCTGTAGGTCATCCCGCGTTCCTGGCACTCCTGCTGGTCGTGCTTGTGCTTGAGGCCGACGGGCTCGCCGCAATTATCGCAGAGCGTCGGCCGCACGGCGTTGAACGTGCCGCAGTGGTGGCAGAGCGTCTCGCCGGGCGTGAGCGGGTCAACCTTGACGAGCGAGCCGCAGGACTTGCAGTTCGCGCGCAGGTAGCGCAGACCTTCGAGCCTTCCGCACTTACACTGCCAGTTGCCGATGTGGTACTCGACGAAGTCGAGTTCGGCCGTCTGGCGGAAGTCCGAGATGGGGAAGACCGAGCGGAAGACGGCCTGGAGGCCGGCGGGCTCGCGCTCCTCCGGCAGGAGGTCCATCTGGAGAAAGCGGTTGTAGGAGTCGCGCTGAATCTCGATCAGGTTCGGGATGCGTACCGCCGTCTTGATCTTCGAGAAGTCGTGGCGCGTGGGCGGCTGACTGACGCGGCGGCCCGAGCCGACGGCGCTCTTCTGGAGCGGGTTCTGAACCGGATTTGCAGACATCAGGAGTTCCTTCGCAGCCGTCGGCTTTCAGCAGCCAGCCTTCAGCTAGAGAGTATTAAATAAGAGGACTAATCTAAGCGCCCGGCCTCCGACCTGCTGAAAGCTGAAGGCTGAGCGCTGAAAGCTTCTTTTAGAGACGCCAAAGCGCGGCCAGAGCGCAAAAGTCTCCGGCCGCTTCTTTCGAGAAAGCGGTTTCGCTTCGTCAATATTTTAGGGAGTATCGACAGCCCCTCACTACTCCCACACCTTAGCCGCCCATACGGCCAATGTCAAGAACACAGAGGTCGTGAACCGTGAACCGTAAACCGTGACGAGAGAAAAGCTGTTCTCAACCTGTCACGATTTACGGTTCACGATTTACGGTTTCAACTACTTCACTTCGACAGTCGCACCGGCATCGGCGAGCTTGGCGCGGATGGTCTCGGCCTCTTCCTTCGAGACGCCCTCCTTGACGGCCTTGGGCGCGGCCTCGACGAGGTCCTTGGCCTCCTTCAGGCCGAGCGCGGTGATTTCGCGGACGACCTTGATGACGTTGATCTTGTTGCCGCCGGCGGCCTGTAAGACCACGTCGAACTCGGTCTGTTCCTCGGCCGCGGGCGCCGCTTCCGCCGCCGCCGCCGCGGGCGCCGCCGAGACGGCTGCCGCCGCCGCCGAGACGCCGAACGTCTCCTCGATCAACTTAACCAGCTCGGCCGCCTCAAGCAGGCTCTTCTCTTTCAGAGCGTCAACGATTTCCTGATTCGAAAGTGCCATGATTACTTCAACTCCTCCTCAAAGGGTTCTAGTGTTGCTGTCCGGTTGCAGTTCGCAGCAGGAGAACCCACGGGACGCGCTCGGCCGTCTGTTGCATCCAGACCCCCTCGCCCGTCCGAGCCGTCAAAGGCGACCTGACAAATCGCCCCGCTCGTTTTCCGCGTCCGGCTGACTCCAAAGAGACTTCAAATCTGAAATCTCGAATCCGACCGGGGCCGCCGCACGGCCGCCCCGCAAACTCTCTTAGGCTTCCCCGCCGCCCTTCTGGTCGGCCGCCTGCTTGACGACGATGGCGAGGTTGCGCGGGACGGCCGAGATGACCGTCGCGAGGCGCTGCGCCTGTGCGTTGATGAGGAACATGATCTTGGAGATCATGACCTCCTTCGACGGCAGTGTGGCAAAGGCTTCGACATCCTTGAGCGCCACGACGCGCCCCTCGACGACGCCCGCCTTAAAGGTGAAGATGTCCGGGTTGTCCTTGACGAACTTCGAGATCGCCTTCGACAACTGCACCGGGTCGCCCTCGGCGAGCGCCAGCGCGGTGACGCCCTTAAAGTGCTCGGTCGCTCCCTCGAAGGGCGTGCCCTCGGCGGCCTTGCGCGCCAAAGTGTTCTTGACGACTGAGTAGCTCGCGCCCGCTTCCGCGAGGCGGCGGCGCAACTCCTGATCCTTAGCAACGGTCAACTTCGTGAAGCCGACCAGCATCCCGGCGGATGCCGCCTGGAACTGCTGCGCGAGGGCTTCGAGGTTCTTCTGCTTCTGCTCTCTGGTCTTCATAACTCTTCTCTCGCCTCCCCTCTACCTGCTCGCGTAGACGGTCTCGTCCAGCAGAACGCCCGGACTCATGGTCGAGGCGAGGTTCACCTTCTTGACGTACTTGCCCTTCGCGGTCGAGGGCTTGGCCTTGACCACCGCGTCGAGCAGCGTCTGCGCGTTCTCGCGCAAGGAGTCGTCCGGGAACGAGACCTTGCCGATGCCGACGTGGATGACGCCGGTCTTATCGACGCGGTACTCGACCTTACCGGCCTTCGTCTCGCGGACGGCCGTCGCCACGTCGAAGGTGACGGTGCCGGTCTTCGGGTTGGGCATCAGGCCGCGGGGGCCGAGCACCTTACCGAGTTGTCCGACGAGGCGCATCATGTCGGGCGTGGCGATGACCGCGTCGAAGTCGAGCCAGCCGCCCTTGATGCGATTGACCACGTCCTCGCCGCCGGTCATGTCGGCGCCGGCCTCCTCGGCCTCCTTGACCTTCTCGCCCTGCGCGATGACGAGCACGCGCACCGTTTTGCCGACGCCGTTTGGCAGCACGACCGTGCCGCGCACCAACTGATCGGCCTTGCGGGGATCGACGCCCAGCCACATCGTCAACTCGACCGTCTCGTCGAACTTGCGCGCCGTGACCGCGGAGACTTCCTTCACCTTCGTCAGCCCCTCGTCGAGGCTGTACTTGCGCCCTTCCTCGATCTTTTCGAGGGCGGCGCGGTACTTCTTGCCGTGCTTGGCCATTCCGAAATCCTCTGAGGTACGAACGAAGCTTTTGAGGCTTCTCCCTCTCAAGAAATGATGAACGCGGAATGATGAATTGAAGAGGGTTCTTAATTCATCATTCCCAGTTCATCATTCATCATTATTCGATGGTAAGACCCATGTTGCGCGCCGTGCCCTCGATGGTCTTGATGGCCGATTCGAGGTTCGTCGTGTTCAGGTCCTGGAGCTTGAGCTTGGCGATCTCCTCGATCTTGTCGCGGGAGATGGAGCCGACCTTCTCCTTGTTCGGCTTGCCCGAGCCCTTCGGGACACCGGCGGCCTTCTTCAAAAGGTCGGCCGCGGGCGGCGTCTTCGTCTCGAACGTGAACGAGCGGTCGGCGAAGACCGTGATGACGACCGGCACCTTGAGGTCGGGGTCCATCTGCGCGGTCTTCGCGTTGAAGGCCTTGCAGAACTCCATGATGTTAACGCCGTGCTGGCCGAGCGCCGGCCCGATGGGCGGCGCGGGGTTCGCCTTCCCCGCCGGCACCTGCAACTTGATGTAGCCCGTGATTTTCTTAGCCATGACTTAGTAAATGGTGAATAGTAAATAGTGAATGGTTGAAGGTAGTTTCTATGTACCATTCACCATCTACTATTTACTGCCTTTCATTCGTCTTCAGTAAACGTGACCTTCTCGACATCCAGGAAGTTGAGTTCGACCGGCGTCGAGCGCCCGAAGATGGTGACGACCACCTTGAGCGTGGACTTGTCGGAGTTGACCTCCTCGACCTTGCCCGTGAACGAGGCGAAGGGGCCGGACTTGATGCGCACCGTCTCGCCCGACGTATACGTGAACTTCGGCTTCGGCTTCTCGGCCGCCTCGGTCACGTTGTGGACGATCTGGTTCACCTCGTCGGGGGTGAGCGGCGTCGGCGTCTGCCCGCCGACGAAGCCCGTCACCTTCGGCGTGGACTTAATCAGGTGGAAGACGTTGTCGGGGATGTGCCCGCGGTCGTCGCACTCGATCTGGACGAGCACGTAGCCGGGGTAGAACATCCGCGACGACTCGACGCGCTTGTTGCCGCGCATCTCGACCACCGTCTCGGTCGGGACGAGCACCTCGGTGATCTCACTCTGGAGGTCGGTGTCGCGCACGCGCGCTTTCAAAGAGTCGCGCACCTTTTTCTCGTGCCCCGAGTACGTATGTAGGATGAACCACTGCTGCATGACTTCAAGCTTCCTTAGGCGGCGCCGAAGAGCCTCGCCATCTGGTCGAGCAGGTACGTGAAGAGCCGGTCGATGACGAAGAGGTACGCGGCGAAGAAGGCGACGGCCGCGATGGTGATGATGGTCGTGTTCCTGACCTGTGTGGCCGACGGCCAACTCGTCCTCCCGAGTTCCGCGCGCACGTCGCGCACGAACTTGCCCATGCGCTCGAAGAAGCCCTCACGCTCGTGCTCGGCCTCGGCGCGCTCGCGCCGCGCCGGGCGCCCCTCCGGCCCCTCGCCGAACCGCGCCATGCGCGGGGCACCGCCCGACGGCGTCCCCGGCAGATCACCGGGCTCGTCATGGCTCGCAGTCATCTGTTCTTCCTCTTTCTCCGACACCTAACCTTTACTTTCCTTCCGGGCTCCTCATCAGAGCAAACAGGGGTACCAGGACTTGAACCCGGCCTTTCGGTTTTGGAGACCGACGTGCTAACCACTGACACTATACCCCTTCGTGAACCGTGAAGCGTAAACCGTGACAAGTGAGATACAGGCTTTCTTGTCACGGTTTACGCTTCACCGTCTACGGCCTTACTTCGTTTCCTTGTGCGCGCGGTGCAAGCGGCAGCGGCGGCAGAACTTCCTGAACTCCAGGCGTTCGGGCGTCGTCTTCTTGTTCTTCGTCGTCACGTAGTTACGGCTCTTGCACTCGGTGCACTGCAACACAATGTTGTCGCGCGGCATAAGTTAACCCTCTATCTCTTACTAATTCAGCCTCAGTCAGGCGGCTACTCGATGATGTCGGAGACGGTGCCGGCACCCACTGTGCGCCCACCCTCGCGGATCGCGAACCGCAACCCCTTCTCCAACGCAATCGGCGTGATCAACTCGATCTCCATCGCCACGTTGTCACCAGGCATCACCATCTCCACCCCTTCCGGCAGATGCGCCACCCCCGTTACGTCCGTCGTCCGGAAGTAGAACTGCGGCCGGTATCCCGTGAAGAACGGCGTGTGCCGCCCCCCCTCTTCCTTCGTCAATACGTACGCCTCCGCCTTGAACTTCGTGTGCGGCGTAATCGACCCCGGCTTCGCAATCACCTGCCCGCGCTCCACATCCTTGCGCTCCACCCCACGCAGCAGCAGCCCGACGTTGTCGCCCGCCACACCCGAGTCCAACAACTTCTTGAACATCTCGACGCCCGTCACCGTCGTCGTCCGCGTGTCACGAATCCCGATGATCTCCACCTGCTCGTTGACCTTCACCGTCCCGCGCTCAATCCTTCCGGTCGCCACCGTGCCGCGCCCCTGAATCGTGAAGATGTCCTCGACCGGCATCAAAAACGGCTTCTCCACGTCGCGCTCCGGCGTCGGGATGTAGGAATCGACCGCCGCCATCAACTCGTCGACCGTCTTCTCCCACTCCGCGTCGCCTTCCAGAGCCTTCAAGGCCGACCCGCGGATGACGGGAATGTCGTCGCCGGGAAACTCGTAGGCCGAGAGCAACTCGCGGACTTCCAACTCGACGAGGTCTAAGAGTTCGGCGTCATCGACGGCGTCCACCTTGTTCATGAACACGACCATCGCGGGCACACCCACCTGACGAGCCAACAGGATGTGCTCACGGGTCTGCGGCATCGGGCCGTCAGTGGCCGCTACGACGAGGATCGCGCCGTCCATCTGCGCGGCACCCGTAATCATGTTCTTGACGTAGTCGGCGTGACCCGGACAATCGACGTGCGCGTAGTGGCGGTTCGGCGTCTCGTACTCGACGTGCGCCGTCGCGATGGTGATGCCACGGGCCTTCTCCTCCGGCGCGTTGTCGATGGAGTCGAACGCCCGCACGGTGATCTTCGGGTTGTGCTTGGCCAACACCTTCGTGATCGCCGCCGTGAGGGTCGTCTTCCCGTGATCGACGTGCCCGATGGTGCCGATGTTGACGTGCGGCTTCGACCGGTCAAACTTCTCCTTCGCCATGTCCCTCTTGCCTCTTCCTTAGGTTGAGTTCTGCGGTTTAGCTTTAAGCCCGAGATGGGATTTGAACCCATGACCTCCTCCTTACCAAGGAGGCGCTCTACCCCTGAGCTACTCGGGCGCGACCAAAGCCCGAACGGTTCGTTAAATGTTGGAGCGGGAGACGAGGCTCGAACTCGCGACCCTCAGCTTGGAAGGCTGATGCTCTACCAACTGAGCTACTCCCGCCCGAATAGCAAGAGGTTAGATGTCAGATGCTAGATGTCAGCAATTTCTCAACTGACATCTAGCATCTGGCATCTGACCTCTGCGTTTAGTGGTGCAGGGGGTAGGATTCGAACCTACGTACGGCTTTCGCCGGCCGGGTTTACAGCCCGGTGCCATTAACCACTCGACCACCCCTGCGGATGTCAAAACTCGTCAGAGCCGGTGGAGGGATTTGAACCCCCGACCCGCAGTTTACAAAACTGCCGCTCTACCCCTGAGCTACACCGGCGTACCACGGTAGAGAATCCGCGCCTTCCGGCAAAACGTGAATACTAGCAACGCCTTCGGGAAAAGGCAAGCCGCCGCAGCCGACTGCCGCGCGCGGGCGCCGACCTCAGCCGGAACAAACTTGTTGACGCTCCCGCGCGCCAGCCGCTAGGATGGAAAGTGCCCGCAAAGGCGGCACCCCTCGGGGCCCTTGACGCCGCCCCTCGCGCCTCTTCAAAACGCCCCGCCCGCTGTCCCGAAGAACTCCGAGCGAGTCACGGCCTGCGGATTTCGGACATCTTTGATGCCACAAACACACAAGGAGATTACCCGTGCGTAGCTGCGACACGCTTCCCGCCTGCAAAATTCTTCTGCTGTTGCTCCTATTTTGCGCCATCGCCCACGTCCCCGCAAGCGCCCAGACGGGCGGTCGGCGCACTCCGCCGCAAAGCCCCGCCGAAAAACCGACGCTCGTCGCCCCGGAGGCGCGGCGGCCCGCGCCGGCCGCGCGCGCCAGCGAGTTCACGTGCGGCGGCTTCATCGAGCAGACCCCGCAGGCCGCCGCCGGCCAGATCGTCGGCGCCGAGCAGGAGCGGGAGCGCCACAACTTCGCCGTAGGCGAGCTCGTCTTCATCGACGCGGGCGCGCAGTCCGGCGTGCGCGTCGGGCAGGAGTTCATGGTCGTCCGGCCGCGCGGGCAGTTCCGCTCGAAGTTCTCGCGCAAGGCGGGTTCGCTCGGCGTCTACACGCAGGAGGTCGGGCGGCTGCGCGTCGTGCGCGTACGCGACCGCATCTCGGTGGCCGAGGTATGGACGGCTTGCAGCGACCTGCTGGTCGGAGACCTGCTCCGCCCGGCGCAGGAGCGCTCTGCCCCGCAGGCGCGCGCAGAGACCGCGCTCGACCGCTTCGCCGAGCCGACGGGCAAGCAGACCGGCCGCCTCGTGCTCGCGCGCGACGGCCGCGAGATGGTCTCGCGCGACGATGTGGTCTTCGTCGATCTGGGCGCGGAGGACGGGGTGAAGGTCGGCGACTACTTGACGGTCTTCCGCCCCGACGAGCAGGGTGAGCCCGTCAAACTCCGCGACGAGCAGGCGGCCAATGCGCGCCGCGGCTTCGAGAGCGAGGAGTTCCGTGGCGGCCGCTACTCCAATCAGTCGCAGCGCGTCAAGGACGTGGACGGGTCGGAGTTTGGCGAGACCGTGAAGACCCCGGCCGTCAGACGCGCCCGCCCGGCCGTCCCGCGCAAGGTCGTCGGCGAGCTGGTCGTCCTCCGCGTCGAGGGGCGCACGGCGACCGCCGTCGTCACTCGCATCGCGCAGGAGGTACACACCGGCGACGCGGTCGAAGTCCAATAGCCTCTGGCTGACGATAGAATCAACCACCGCAGACACAGAGACACGGCTTGAAGACAGTAAGTCTTCAAGCCGTGTCTCTGCGTCTCTGTAGTTGTTTTCTTTAACGATTGGGAGTCGTCGTGCGCGCGGCCTGTGGGAGTGGGGCGCGGGCAGGCTCGCGTTCGGCGGCGGAGCGCTCGACGGCGAAGCGGTAGAAGCCGCGGAAGTATTCGTACATCGAGTAGCAGGCCAACAGCACCACCGCCCAGAGCGTCGCGCGCCCGAGCGTGTAGAGGAGCACCTGCCAGTCCGTTCCCGTCACGGAGCCTTCGCCGAAGAGATGCCCGAGCGCCTCGCGCAGTTCGGGCACCGTCCAGAACTGTATCGCGGGGAAGGCGTGGCCGAAGTTCGCTACGGGCGGCTCGCCCGACGCGCTCGAAGCGATGAGCAGCGCGACGGCTAAAACCTGCGCGACCATCTTGAACTTTCCCATTCGCGAGGCGGAGATGACGACGCCGTCGGCCGCGGCCACACTCCTCAGGCCCGACACGGCAAACTCGCGCCCGACGATGATGCAGACGGCCCACGCCGGTGCCAGGCGGTTCTCGACGAGCGAGATGAGCGCGGCGCTGATGAGCAATTTATCGGCGATGGGGTCGAGCAGGATGCCGAAGCGCGAAATCTGCTGGCGGCTGCGCGCGATGCGCCCGTCGAGAAAGTCCGTGAAGGAAGCGGCGAGAAAGAGCGCGACGCCGAGCAGGTGGCGCTGGACGCCAAACCAGTTCTCCGAGAAGGGCGTGAGCAGCACCACGACCAGCAGCGGCACGACGAAGATGCGCGACAAAGTCAGTGCGTTCGGAAGATTCAGCACGTCCCTCCCTGCTTTCCCTCGTCTCGGATGGCTCGATTCGCAGGCCCTAACGTCGCGAAGTGTAGGAGCGGCGCGTGGGGCTGTCAAGACAGACCCTTGAGCGGCTCGATGCAGCGCCGCCAGCGCGAGCGGCACCGTTTCGTCTGCCGCGCACGTCACGGCCTCTTTTTCGCGGGCGGCGCGGCCTTGACCGGCTTGTCCGGTTTGCGCGAGTCCTCAAGACACTTCGACGCGAGACCGAGGACGGCTGCGGCGCGCAAAGGCTTGTCGCCCAACTCGCCCGCGGCGGAGAGCGCGGACTCGAAATCGCGCGCGCCCAGCTCGCGGAAGACGTTCTCAAGCCGCACGCCGGGCACTTTGTACATGGCGTACATCGTGAAGAATTTGTTCCCGATCTGGCGGCCAACCGTGTCACCGCTGAAGTCGGGGGTCGGCAAGGTGTTGATGACTTTGACCGCGGCCCTCAAGACCTGCGACGCGCGCGTCGCGTCGAAGTCCGAGTAGAGGTGGGCCACGCCCAGAAGCGCGCGCGCCTTCTCCGGCGTGTCCGGGGCCTTGAGCGCGTCCGCCGTCACCGCTTCGAGCAACTCCACGGCGCGCGCGCGGTCGTTCAGCTTCTTGAGCGCCACTCCCGCTATCTCGAAGGAGAGGAGCGCGCGGTAGTCCAGCTCAACCACTTTTTTCGAGAGGCGCGTCGCGTCGTCCAACTGCCCTTCGGCTGCGGACTGCTGCGTCCAACGGAAGTAGAGATAGCTCGACAGTTTTTCGCGCAACTCCGTGTCGCCAACCTTGTCGAGGTAGCCTTCGGCGCGAGCGAACTCCGCCGCACCGGACGCCGACATAACCAGCTTGGCGATGGTGAAGTCGCGCTTCGCAGGGTCGCTCTCGCGCTCGACCTGCTCGGCGGTTCGGTCGAACATCCCCTCCTCTTCGTACTCGCGCGCGAACTTCGCGAAGTTCTCCGCGCGACCGCGCGACTGCTCGTTGGCCGCGGCCGCGGCCATTCCCTTGAGCGCGAGCGCGCGCTCAAGCATTGCGGGGGAGAGCCGGGCGATCTGCGGCTCCAGCATCGTCAGCATCGTGAGCAACTGACCCTGCTCGGAGGTCGCATACTTCTCTTCGGGCGGCGCGGCCTCCGGCATCTTGAACTTACGCTCGGCCTGCTGAAACAGCGCCTCTAAGAACAGCTCTCGGAGCTGCGGGTTCGGTGCGAAGCCCTTCGGCGTTTTGTAATAGATAGCGAGCGGCACGGACGCCGGCTCGCGATTCAGCGCGAACGCGTAGACCGCGAGGTAGGCCAAATCCGCCGCCGCCCGTCCGGCGTAGGCCGCGACCGCCTCGCGATAGAGCGCGTCCGCCGCCGGCTGGTCGGTCTCGGCCAGTTTGAAGAGAAAGAGTATGAGCGCGAAGGTGGCCGGCTGCCGGAAGCTGCCGCGCGCGAGCGCGAGCGCCGCCCCACGATCAACCGGCAGCAGAGACTGCGCGAGGCCGAGCGTGTTCTCCGCCACCGTCGAGCGCCCGTGCTCGCTCGCTCCCTCGCCCGCGCCCGACGACTGTTCCGCCGCGCGCCGCTTCTCCTCGGCGACCCCTTCGGCCAGAGTGCGCGCCCACGCGGCGTCGAGCCGCGCGATGGCCGACATCACCTCGAACCTGCGGTCAACCTTCCCAATCACGACGCCGCCGCTCGGCGTCGGCACGTCATCCTTCTGCTGCCGAAAATCTTTGGCGGCGAGGTCGTAGGCTTCCGTGAAGATGTCGCGCGCCGTCTGCCGCTCGAAGGGCCAGAGCAGTTCGGCCGCGCGCGTCATGAGGCTTATGCGCCGCGCAGGGCTGTCGAAAGCCTTCGCCTCCGACAACTGCTCGCCGACGAGCGCGAGGGCACGCGAAGGCTCGCAGAAGACCTTCGGCCCCTCCGCCTCCCTCCTCGCCTGCGCCCCCGCGTAAGCGGGAAGAAGAGCGAGCGCGATTAAGAAGAGCGTGCGCCTGCGCGCGGGATGCGAGGACATTCTCCGAGTTCCGCCTTTCTGAGTTCTTCAGGCTTTGTGGTTCCGGCCCGGCCGAATCCCGGCCGAATTTTACACGCCGGCGTCCCCCGCGCGTTTCATAATTTCGGCGGGCCGAGACGATTGACGGGTCGTGCGAGAAGAGTGTTAGGGCGTGAATTAACGGCTGCCGACTCCCCCTCTCCTGTCGGGGCGCTTGATGAGAACGCCCCGGCAGGCCGCCAACTGTGCGAGGACGGCACCGTCCTTCCTCGTCAGCTTTTGCGCCAACTGAACCGCACGGTTGAAGTCGGTGGCCGCGAGTTGGGAGAAGCTCGGCACGAAGTCCGGCGTCCCCAACCGAAACATGCTGGCGAGCATCGTCTTCATCATCGAGCCGATGCCGGGCACCCCGTCCGGCTTGGGGGCGGGAGCGGCATCCGCCTCGTTGAATGCCTTAACAGTCGCTTCCATCGACTCGAACCCCTGTGTAGGGTCTAGTCGAATTTTGACCTCGGTGATGAGGAGGAGCGCCTGCGCCTTCTCCATCCCGTCTTTGCCCCTGCCGATTGTCTTTTCGGCTTCCGACAGGACTTCCGAGGCCCGCGGGATATCCTGCCTGTCGAGTAGAGCGCGGGCGATCTTTGCAAGAAGGAGGGCGCGACGCCGCACGTCCGAGATTTCTTTTGCGTGGGCGAGAGACGCGTCGATCTCGCCCTTCCCCAGTAAGTCCGTGGAGGCACTGAAGCGCACGTTCGATTCAAGTTCGTCCCGCAAATCCTCGGCCGAAATTTTCTCCGCCAGCGCCAGCCCCCGCTGAAATTCGCCGGCCCCGCTCGCCGTCAGCGCTGCCCTGAAGTAGAGTAGGTCTCGCTGGAACGAGTCATTCACCGACTCGGCCTGCTTCTCCAACTCGTCCGCGCTGCCCGACTGCGAAAGCTTCTGCACCGACTCCATCAGGGAGTTCTGCTTCAGGCGGACGGCAATCGCCTCCAGCGCTCCGCGGAACAAGACCGCCTTCTCCGGCAGGTAACGGGTGAAGAAGGGCAGTAACCGCTGCCCCGTCATGTAGTCAATCGGGTTGGGCAGGCTGGCCGGGCGAGCCGCCGCGCCCGTAGCCGCAGCCGGCGAGGGGAAAGCCAGTAACATGTACGTGTCAAAGGCGAAGTTGAGGAACTCGACGGCCAAAGGCCCGGCGGCCTGTGCCCCCGCATCGGCGCCGGGCAAAGCGTCGCCGCCGTAGGCGTTGCCCGTCGAAAACTCGGGCAGCGCGTACGTGGCCAGAATCGTGAGGTTGACGGCTGTGAGCCCTTCCCGGCGCCGGGCCGTCGCCAGCACCGATTTATAGAGCGCATCCGCCTGCGCGGGGCTCGTCCGGCGCAACGATTGAAGTACGCGCACGACCGAGGGGTCGAGACCTCCTGCGAGACCGGCTTCGGCCAATCGCACGGCGCGACGCGGGTTCGTCTCGGCGATGCTCAAAGCCGATTCGAGGTAGAGTCCGGAGCCGACTCCCCGTCCCGCTTCATCCGGGTTGGTTGCATCGCCTTCGCCCCGCGCGTCCTTAAGGGAGCCGATCAGACTCTCCGCGAGGTCTGGGTCGCGCCGCGCGACGACGCTCAAGACTTCGCCTCGCAGAGCGGTCAGCGGAGCCGCGTCCCCGAGCGGAGGCGTCGGCGCGGTAGCCTCCTTGCTCTTCTCCAGTTTGGTCGAGGCTGTGGCGTCGAAAGCGTCTTTAAAGATTCCGCGAGCACGCGGTTCGTCATACGGCCATAGAATGTCCGCCGCTTGCACCTGCGTCTTGATTCTGAGCCGGTCGTCCTCGAACCCTTTCGACGACGATAAGAGTTGTTCGAGCACAGCCAGCGCGTACTGCTGCTCAAGGGTCAGCGTCTCGCGCGTGCTACCGCTTCGCGGTTTCGCGCCTCCCCCTTTCCGCTTCGACCCCGAGCCCCCTTGCGCCGCCGCCGCCACGCACAGCGTTGCGCCCAGTAAAACCGCGTATGCAATATTCAGTTGGCACATACACTCACTCCCCGAAGCATCTCGGGCCGCGCTGGCGGAGCCGTGTCTTTTACAAACTCCGCCGGCGCGGCACGTTCGTCAGTGCTGACGTTTAACGGGTTCGACTACGCTGCCGACTCTTCCAACGCGGCGGACCCGTTCTTGCAAGCGTTGTATGCTTTCACCACGGCGACAGCAGCGGCGGCCGTCGCCGCCACACAGTTTTCTAGAGCCCCGAGGGCGCAGACGGCGACGGCGCTGGCGGTCGCCGCGGCCGCGGCCACCGTCGCTTCGCCGCAGTTATCCAACACCCACGGCGCCCCGAGCACGACACGCTGTAAGGCACCGCCGCGTGTATCACGGGACTGTTGACGTGCTTTCCCGGCGACTCGTCTGAGGCCGCTGATCTTCCCTGCCGCGTCGCGCTCGAACAGCATCTTCCCGCCGTCCGCGAACGAGCAGCCCTGCCACAGCCCCGAAGCGTCGTAGAGCAGCCCGACCTGCGTGCCGTCGTCGAGGGCAACGGAGTGAATCCTGTTCCGCCCGTCGTACTTGATGCTGACGGTCACCCTTTCGCTCTCGGAGGTCGCGACGGTCGTCTTAATCACGCGCCCCGCCTCGTCGTAAGTTGCGCCCTTCTGTGCCCCCTCGGATGTACGCGCCGCCTGAGCCTTCGACTGCCCCCGGGCTCCCTCGACGGCGGCGACGTTGGCCGTCGTCACCGTGAGCACCGCGAGTAAAAACAGCACCACTGCGCGCGACAGTATTCTGTTGGTCATGGGGATTCCTCCGTCGTAAAGAAGGGTTGAGGTTCTCATCGCCGCGCGAGGGGGCGGCGAGTAAAAGCGTTGACGGATTTACACGAAAGGTGGCGGAGAGGCTTTAAACACCGGCCCGGTCGGTTGTCTGCGTAATGTGTGAAATTACTCAGCGACCGGGAGAACGCCGGCGGGGGTTTCAACCGCCTCTATACCTTTTGCGCCTGCTACTATTTGCCAAAAGGTATGGCGGTACCTTGTCCAAGCGGGGCGTACTCTATACCCGTTCAATTCACGCGTCAAGCTGTTTTTCAGACCGCTTAGGGGCGGGTCGCTTGCCCGCATCCGCGGGGTCGTTTACAATCATCGTTTCCGCGTAGCGCCGGATTCTCCTCTGTAGTGCGCGCGGATGATTTCAGGCAATGGCAATTGACCGTATCACGGTGCGCGGCGCGCGCCAGCACAACCTGAAGGACATCAGCGTCGTGATCCCGCGCGACAGCCTGACGGTCATCACCGGCCTTTCGGGTTCGGGCAAGTCTTCGCTCGCCTTCGACACTATCTACGCCGAGGGTCAGCGCCGCTACGTCGAGTCCCTTTCGGCCTACGCACGGCAGTTCCTCGACCAGCTCGAACGCCCCGACGTGGACTCGGTTGACGGCCTCTCGCCCGCCATCTCCATCGAGCAGAAGACCGTCTCGCGCAGCCCGCGCTCGACGGTCGGCACGGTGACCGAGGTCTACGACTACCTCCGCCTCCTCTTCTCCTCCATCGGCCAGCCGCACTGCCACATCTGCGGCGCGCCCATCACGCGCCAGTCGGTCGAGCAGATCGTCCACAGCGTCCTTAGCTTACCCGAGGGCGAGCGCGTCATGGTGCTCGCGCCCGTCGTGCGCGGACGCAAGGGCGAGTTCAAGAAGGAGCTTGAGAAGCTTCAGAAGGACGGCTTTCTCCGTGCACGCGTTGACGGAGAACTCGTCTCGCTGGACGAAGAGATAAAACTCGACAAGCGGCGCAACCACACCATCGAGGCCGTCGTTGACCGCCTCCTCATCAAGCAAGGCATCGGCGAGCGCCTCACCGAGTCCGTCCGCACGGCCTTGAAACTGACGGGCGGCGCCGTCCTCATCTCTGTCGTGGACGGCGAGGAGAAGCTCTACTCGGAGCGCATGGCCTGCGTCAACTGCGGCATCAACGTCCCGCCCTTAGAGCCGCGCTCCTTCTCCTTCAACTCGGTCTACGGCGCCTGCAAACGCTGCCACGGCCTCGGGACGATTTTGGAGATAGACCCGGCGAAGATCGTCACCGACGCGATGGAGCGCGCCGTCAAACTCTTCCTCGGACTCGCCGCCGCGGACAAGCAGGGCGCCGCGTACCTGAAGGCCGCGCTCAACGCCGTCATCGAGCACTTCAAGGCCGACGAGGACTTGCCCTTCGCCGAACTGCCGCGCCAGGTGCGCGACGCCTTCTTCTACGGCATCGAAGGGCAGCTAACCTTCCGGCAGGGTCTCTACAAGTATGAGAGCGACTGGAAGGGCGCGGTGCGCTGGCTCTCCGAACGCATGCACAACGCGCCGAGCGACCGCGTGCGCGAGGCATTAGAGGAACTCGTCTCGCCGGTCGAGTGTCCCGACTGTCGGGGTCAGCGCCTCCAGCCCGAGTCGCTCGCCGTGCGCGTCGGCAACCGCGGCATCGCGGAGTACACCGCCCTCCCGATTGAGGAGGCCGTCGCCGCCTTCGACACGCTCAAGCTCAACGAGCGCGAGGCGCAGATCGCCGGACTCGTCCTGCGCGAGATACGCAACCGCATGCGTTTTCTCGACAAGGTCGGCCTCGGTTACCTGACGCTCGACCGCGCCTCGGCCACGCTCTCGGGCGGCGAGGGTCAGCGCATCCGCCTCGCCACGCAGATCGGCTCGCAGCTCCGCGGCGTGCTCTACGTTTTAGACGAGCCTTCGATTGGACTTCACCCGCGCGACAACCAGAAGCTGCTGGAAACGCTCTCGGCGCTGCGCGACCTCGGCAACACCGTCCTCGTCGTCGAGCACGACGAGGAGACCATCCGCCGCGCCGACTACGTCGTAGACCTCGGCCCCGCGGCCGGCGCGCACGGCGGCGAGGTCGTCGCCGCCGGCACGCCCGAAGAGGTCGCCTGCAACCCGGCCTCGGTTACGGGCCAGTACATCTGCGGCAAGCTCGCCATCGAAGTCCCGAGCCAGCGTCGTCCGCCCAACGGCAAGGTCGTCACCGTCCGCGGCGCGCGCGCCAACAACCTCAAGTCTATCGACGCCATGTTCCCGCTCGGCCTGCTGACGGTCGTCACCGGCGTCTCGGGCTCGGGCAAATCGACGCTCGTCGATGACATTCTCTACCGGGCGCTGGCGCGCCACCTCTACGGCTCTCTGGAAGAGCCGGGCGAGTACGACTCCATCGAGGGGCTCGAACACGTAGACAAGTGCATCGAGATCGACCAGTCGCCCATCGGCCGCACGCCGCGCTCGAACCCCGCGACCTACACAGGGCTCTTCACGCCCATCCGCGAGCTGTACGCGATGCTGCCCGAGTCGCGCGAGCGCGGCTACAAGCCCGGCCGTTTCAGCTTCAACGTCAAGGGCGGCCGTTGCGAGGCGTGCGAGGGCGACGGCATGAAGCGCATCGAGATGAACTTCCTGCCCGACGTTTATGTGCTCTGTGACGTGTGCCGCGGCGCGCGTTACAACCGCGAGACGATGTCGGTCAAGTACAAGGGCAAGTCCATCGCCGACCTCCTCGACACGACCATCGAAGAGTCGATGCCGCTGCTTGAGAACATCCCGCAGATCAAGCAGAAGCTCCAGACCCTGCTCGATGTCGGCCTCGGCTACATCAAGCTCGGACAGTCGGCGACGACGCTCTCGGGCGGCGAAGCGCAGCGCATCAAGCTCGCCCGCGAGTTGTCGAAACGTGCGACCGGAAGAACCATCTACATCCTCGACGAGCCGACCACGGGCCTCCACTTCGCCGACGTACACAAGCTGCTCGACGTGCTCCAGCGCCTCGTCTCTCTGGGCAACACCGTCATCGTCATCGAGCACAACCTCGATGTCATCAAGTCCGCCGACCACATCGTAGACCTCGGCCCCGAGGGCGGGACGGGCGGCGGCCGCGTCGTCGCCTGCGGCACCCCCGAAGAGGTCGCGCGCGTCCGCAAGTCCCACACCGGCCACGCCCTCCGTCCCACCCTCGGCGCCCACGCCTCCAACGGCCACGATAACGGACACGCGCCCGCCAAAGCGACCGAAGGCAACGGCTCCAAACCCAAGTCCAACGCCCGCGGTAAACGCAAAGACGCGGCGTGATATACTCCGCTTAATTGTGATGAGTGATGAGTGATAAGAAAGCGCCTTCGCTTTCCTTATCACTCATCACTTTCACCGCCATGTCAATCTACGAAGACATACAGCCGCTCGGGCTCGAAGGCGTGAGCACGTACCCTCTGGCGTCGCGGCCGAGCAAGGTCGCGGTCGAGGACTTCGCGCGGCCGTTCGGCGAAGAGGCTTCCTTGCGTGACTTCCTCTCGTCGCTCCCGAACATCCTGGCCGTGCAGTCCATCCGCGAGATCGCCGCGCGTATGCGTCGCGCGCGCGATCTGGGCAAGCCCATCGTCTGGGGCATCGGCGGGCATGTCGTCAAGACGGGCCTCGCGCCGCTCATCATCGACCTCCTGCGGCGCGGGTTCGTCACCGGCGTTGCGGCCAACGGCTCCGTGCTCGTCCACGACGCGGAGGTTGCGTTGGTCGGCTCGACCTCGGAGGACGTGGACGCGACGCTCGGCGCGGGCGCCTTCGGCGCGGCCGATGAGACGGGAAAGTTATTGAACGACGCCGCGAGGCTTGCCGCGGAGGAGGGCGTCGGATTAGGCGAAGCGCTTGGGCGGATGCTCGTCGAGTCGAGGCCGAAGCACGCCGACCTCTCTCTGCTCTGCGCAGCCTACAGCTCTCGAATCCCCTTCACGGCGCACGTCGCCATCGGGACCGACATCGCGCACTTCCACCCGCGTGCGGACGGCGCGGCACTGGGCGCCGCGACGCACACGGACTTTCGACTGCTCTCCGAACTCGTGCGTCGCATGAGCGGCGGCGGCGTCTACCTCAACGTCGGCTCGGCCGTCATCCTGCCTGAGGTCTTCCTCAAGTGCGTTACGCTCGTGCGCAACCTCGGCCACGCGCTCGAAGACTTCACGACGGCCAACTTCGACTTCATACAGTCCTACCGCCCGCTCACCAACGTCGTGCGCCGCCCCACGAGCGGCGGCGCCGGCCGCGGCTTCTCCGTCACCGGACACCACGAGCTGACCATCCCCCTCCTCGCCGCCGAACTCCTCTGCGGTGGTTCAGAGAAGTAACTGCAACTCCTTCCTGTCACGGTTGACGGTTCACGCTTTATGGCTTTCCCGCGAGTTAGGTTATAATCCGCCGCTCCCGAAAAATTAATTTTCATCCGAGGCATTAAGGAGAGGCGATGGACGAGAAAAGAGTTGACCACTACCGCACGGTGCTGCTCGAACAGTTGCGGCAGCAGAGCGAGGCGGCACGCGTGAACCAAGCGGACGGCCTTGAGTTCGCGTCCAACGACGATGGCGTCAAGGACGTGGCCGACCAGTCGGTTAAGGACGTGAGCCAGGAGATCGAGTACCGCCTGAGCGAGCGCGCCTCGCAGGCCGTCGCCGACATCGACCAGGCCCTTCTGCGCATCGACGAGGGCAGCTACGGCGTCTGCGCCCGCTGCGGCAAAGAGATTCCCGAGCGCCGCCTCGATGCCGTCCCCACCGCACGCTACGACGCCGAATGCCAGACCCTCATCGAACAGGCGACCGGCGAGGACGAGCACGCCACGCTTTAAAATCAGTAAATAGTAAATGGTGAATGGTGAATGGAAGGACGCGAATCTTTCCATTCACCATTTACTATTTACGGCCGTCAGGCTTTTACGCGAGCGGCGAAAATAACTCTTGCCTCGGGCCCGGCCCGGTTGCTATATATTGAGATGGTCGTCAACTCGCGGCGGCCCGTCCCGCGCCGGCTGGCCCTATCCGCTCGGCCGTTCCCCTTCCCCCGCCGGCCCGCACCCGCCCGACCCGCGGCCGCGCCTTTACTCACAGAGCAGACCCCCCATGAACAGTATCACATGCACGAAATGCGGCCTCGTCGCCTTCGCGACCTCCGCGAGTTGTAAGCGCTGCGGCACCCAGCATGCCCCGGCGGGTACGAACAATTTCACGCAGACGTTCGGCGCCGACCAGTCCGCGCCGGGCGGCGCACGGCAGTCGGCCGCGGGCCCTTACTACAAGCCTTCCGGCGAGGTCACGGTGGCGGGGCTGGCGGCGGGCGTCGGCGGCGGGCTGGTCGCCGCCGTCGCGCTGGGGTTCGCCTACGCATACCTCATCTCGTACATTCCGCTCGTCTATCTCAACATCCTCTGCGTCATCGGCTACGCGCTCGTGCTCGGGGCCGTCTCTGCCGCCCTCGTGCGCTGGGGGAAGATGCGCAACCCCGCGGTCGGGATGTTCATCGCGATGTTCGTCACGCTCGTCTCCTACTACGTCAGTTGGGCCGTCTGGCTCTCGATCACCGTCTCGGGCGACGAATTCAGCATCTCTTCGTGGACGCTGGCACAGAACCCGGTCGGCCTGTGGGGGGTGCTCGAACTCGTCAACGAGAAGGGCGCGTGGAGCATCGGCCGCAACTACGGCTCCTCGAAGAGCAATAACGCCGTCTCGGGCGTGCTGCTGTGGGTGTTCTGGGCGGCGGAGGCGCTGACCGTCATGATCGGGTCGGCCCTGACGGCATGGGGCGGGATGACCTCCGACCCGTTCTGCGAGCCATGCCAGACGTGGTGCGAAGAGGAGAAGGACGTGGTCTCGATACAGGCGGCTGGTTCGGACGAACTGAGGCGGCGCTTCGAGGCCAAAGACTTCCAGTACCTGAAGATGGTCGGGCCGAAGTACGAGGACGACGCCGAGTGGTGCCGGCTCGACCTGCACCGCTGCACGGGCTGCGGCAGGACCAACACTTTGAGTGTGATGCGGGAGAAGCTACAGATAGACGGCAAAGGGAAGCGCACCGTCACATCCAAGGATGTCTTCCGCGGTCTGCTGCTGACCGCGGGCGAAGTCCATCAACTGCGTCAGGTCAGTTCCGAGTTGACCCAGTCGCAGTCCGTCGCGGCGTAAGAGCCTTAAAGCGCGTCAACCGTAAACCGTGAACCGTGACAGGAAAGAGGAGCACTCTTCCTGTCACGGTTCACGGTTTACGGTTGACGCGCTTCAAGCCTTCGGGTGTGCCTTGTCGTAGACCTCGATGAGCTTCTCCATGGAGACGTGCGTGTATATCTGCGTGGTGGAGAGACGCGCGTGGCCGAGCAGCTCCTGTATGTCGCGGAGGTCGGCGCCGCTGTCGAGGAGGTGCGTGGCGAAGGAGTGGCGCAGGCTGTGCGGGCTGATGTCGTGGATGCCCGCGCAGATTTTGATGTACTTGTCCACCATGCGGCCGACCGAGCGCGTGGTGATGCGCGTCCCCTGATAGTTGAGGATGACGGCCGCCTCGTCGCGCTCCGCCAACGGCGCGTTATTTAAGAAGACGGGGCGCACCTCGGTCAGATACCTCATCAGGGAGTGGAGCGCCGGCTCGCCGAAAGGCACGACGCGCTCCTTGCGCCGCTTGCCCTTGACCCGAATCGTCCGGCCCCGGAAGTCGATGTCGCGCATGTCGAGCTTGACCAGCTCGGAGACGCGCACGCCCGTCCCGTAGAGCATTTCGAGAATCGCGCGGTCGCGCTTGCCGAGGTCGGTCGTCTCGTCCGGCGTCTCGATGAAGCGGACGGCGTCCTCGACCGAGAGGTGGTTCGGCAGCTTCTTCTCCAGGCGCGGCGTCGAGACGAGCTTGGCCGGGTTGACCTCGACCGCGCCCTCGCGGATGAGAAACTGGAAGAAGGTGCGCAGGGCCGCGAGCTTGCGCGCGATGGACGACTTCTTCTTCTGCGCGTCGTGCAGTTCCGAGAGCCATTCGCGGATGGTGATGTGGTCGATTACTTTCACGTCGAACTCGCGCCGCTCGCCCGTGCGCGGGTCGGCCGGCGCGAGGTGTTCGAGAAACTGGTTGAGGTCGATGGCGTAGTTTCTGAGCGTGTGCTCGCTCACGTTGCGCTCGTAGCGCAGGTGTTCGAGGAACTGTGTCAGGAGTTGCTCCATGTCTGTGAATCGTAAATCCTAAACCGCGAATCGTAAACAGGATTTTTTCGTCGAAGACTATTTACGCGCCCCGCGCGACAGAGTAGCATACCGCCGCCCGCTCCTCGCGGGCTTGCCGACCACACCGCTTATGACGCCGAGCCCCGCCCGAGAGAGTCTGCCACCCGCCCGTGGCGCACGCGCGCGCCAACTCTGGTGGACGAGGGTGCGCCCGGTCTGGCGCAGCGCGCAGTGGCCGCTCGTCTGGGCGTTGGCGTTGGCCGCGCTCGTGCTCGGCTTTATAGGTTTCGAGACCAATCCGCCCACGCCTCCGGCCGAACACTCCTGGTCACACCTCGACAAACTCTACATGAGCTTCCAGCTCTTCGTCCTTGAATCGGGCGTCGCGCCGGGAACGCCACATCACTGGACGTTGGAGGTCGCGCGCTGGCTGGCCCCCGCGGTCACCGTCTACACTGCGACGAAGGCGCTCCTCGCCATCTTCCACGACCAGCTCACCTCGATGCGCCTCCTCTTCTACCGCCGTCACGTCGTCGTCTGCGGACTGGGGCAGAAGGGCTACCTGCTCTGCCTCGCGTACCGTGCGCGCGGCGACCGCGTGGTGGTTATCGAGAGCGACGAAGGCAACGACCACATCGACGGCTGCCGGCAGGCGGGCGCCGTCGTGCTTCTGGGCGACGCCGCCGACCGCATGACGCTGCGCAAGGCGCGCGTACACCGTGCGAGCCTGCTCTTCTCGGTCGTAGCCGACGACGGCGCCAACGCCGAGGCCGCCGGTCAGGCGCGCCGCCTCGTCAGGGAGTTGGGCGGGTCGCTGACCTGCATGGTGCATATCGACGAGGTGCAACTGCGCGACCTCCTGAGCGAGCGCGAGTTCCTGACGGGACGCGACGACGAGTTCCGCATGGAGTTCTTCAACGTCTATCAGGACGGCGCGCGCGCCCTGCTGCATAAGTATCCGCCCTTCGACGCCACGCCGCCGGAGCGGACGCACCTTCTCGTCGTCGGCCTCGGGCGCATGGGGCAGGGGCTGGTCGCGCAACTGGCGGGCGAGTGGCACGAGGCGGCCTTCCACACGGCCGGCCCGCTGCCCGTCATCGTCGTTGACCGCGACCCCGACGTGAAGATCGACGCGCTCTGCTCTCGCCACCCGCAGGTCGCACGGCTCTGCCGCTTCGAGCCCTGGCCGGTAGATGTCTACTCGGCCGAGTTCCGGCGCGCTGACGTGCTCTTTGACGCCGAAGGGCGTTGCCGTGTGACGACCGCCTACATCTGCCTCGACGACGACGGGGGCGGCCTCTACGCGGGTCTCGCGCTGCTGCGGCGGCTCGGGTCGAAGCCCATCTCGGTGGTCGTCCGCATGATGTACGGCGCGGGGCTCTCGACGCTGCTCGACAGCGGCCCGCAGGCGACCGGCGGCAGATACTCGTCGCTCCACGCCTTCAACCTGCTCGACCAGACCTGCAACGAGCGCCTCGTCTCCTGCATTCTGGAGGAGACGCTCGCGGCGGCCGTCCACGCCGACTACGTCTGCTGGCTCAAGGAGTCCGGCGAGTCAGCCGAGGCCAACCCCTCCATCGCCCCCTGGGACGAGTTGCCGGAGGCTCTGCGCGTCAAGAACCGGCAGCAGGCCGAAATCATCAAGGACAAGCTCGACCTGATCGGGTGCGGCTACGAGCCTTTGACGGACGGCGGGGTCAGGGAGTTCGAGGAGCATGAGATCGAGACGATGGCCCGCTTCGGGCACGAGCACTGGTACGAGATGCGTCGGCGGGAGGGCTGGCGCCACCACGACGGGCCGAAGGACACGCGGCGGCGGCTGAGCCCGAACTTCGTCCCGTGGGATGGGCTGCCCCCGAAGGTCAAGGAGTCGAACCGCCGCGCCGCGCGCGCCATCCCGAACGCCCTCGCCGCCGCGCGGCTCCAAGTCTACAGGAAGAGCGCGGGAGAGACGCCCGCACCGCCGCCGCCCGCGCGCCGCCGCACGAACTCACGCCCGCCTGCGTCAACCCCGAACGCGACTTCCCGCTGAGCACGACTGCTCTGAAAAGTTGCTCAGCCCTTCGGGGCGTAGTAGCCCTTGCGCGTGCGGACGCGGAGGCCGGGGCGTGTCTTGACGTTGAGGTTGAAGAGGCGGAAGCGGCCGTCGCGAACCTCGCCCGAGGGGTAGTAACTGAGGACGTACTGCTGCGAGAGGTCGGTGGCGATCTGCTTGAAGGCCGCGCTCAGCTCGTCGTGCGTGCGCGGGACGTAGACGGCGCCGCCGGTCTGCGCGGCGAACTCTTCGAGGCGGCGCGCACCGGCGAGGTCGTGGAGGTTGGCGCTGTCGCTGTTGCCTGTCCGGACGGCGTAGACCTGCACGTCGTCGGCGATGATCTGCGCCATCGTCTCGTCGAAGCCGAGGTCGCTGACGGTGTCGGTGCCGTCGGAGATGATGACGATGACCTTGCGCGTCCGCTGCGGCTTGAGGTAGTCGGCGGCCATCGTCACCGTGTCGAAGAGTGCGGTAGCCGCGGCCTCAGGCGTCTTGAAGTTTTCGATGGTGCGAACGAGCGCGCGCACGTCGCTCGTCAGGGGTTGCGAAAGCTCCGGCTCGGTCGAGATGGAGAAGACGGCGGCGCGGTCTACGTTGCGCATGACCGACCTCAGGAAGCGTATGCCGGCCTGCCGCTCGAAGTCGCGCGAGGCGACCTGACTGGAGCTGTTGTCGAAGAGGAGCGCGATGCTGACCGGCGTCTCGGCCCGGCTCAGGTCGCCGATGGGTTGCGCCCGGCCGTCAACCAGTAACTCGAAGTCTTCGACCTTCAGATCGGCGACGGCGCGCCCGTTCGCGTCCACGACCGAGGCCGGGAGCGGGACGAGGTTCGAGCTGATACGGACGACCTCTTCGCCCTCGTCTTCGTCTGAAGTGGCGCCCCCCTTCGGCGGCTGCGACCTGGCCAGGGGCGGGCGGATGCCGGTTCCCTGCTTGCGGCCTTTGGCTTTGGCGTCGATGGGCGCGGGCGGCTCCGCGATGGGGCCTTCGAGGGGACGGACGGGAGTCGGCGCGGGCGTCGCGGAGGCCGTGGGCGCACCCTTCTTCCCCTGCGGCTCGGGCGCGCCGCTGCGGCGGCCGGACTGCGCGCGGAGCGCGGGCGACGAAGCGGCGAGCAGCGCCAGCGCGCAGAGGCACGCCGCGAGCACGCGCTTCGTGCACGCCGACGCGAGAAGGCTCGGAGCCGCGCTCAGAGCGCCGCGGCCCGCAGCGGCTCCCGCTCGCCGCCCTGAATCTGTTCTAGCCACCTGTCCCATTCTTCGAGTGCCAGCTCGACCTGCCTCACATGGCGGTCGCGCTTCTTCTTAAACCTGCGTCGCTCCTCTTCAATGAGCGGTACGAGCAGCGCGAACGTGATGTTCACCGGCTGGTAGTTCTTCGTATCGGCGCCCGAGACGTAGCGCGCCAGCGCGCCCACGGCGGCCCGCGGTGGGGCTTCGAGCGGCGCCTCGCCACGCGCCACGCGCGCCGCGTTCTTTCCCGCGAGCCAGCCCGTCGCGACCGACTCGACGTAGCCCTCGACGCCGCTGATCTGCCCCGCGAAGAAGACCTCGGGCCGCTCGCGCATCTGCAACGTCGGCGCGAGCACCCGGGGCGCGTTGATGTACGTGTTGCGGTGAATCTGGCCGTACTGCAAAAACTCGGCACGTTCGAGGCCGGGTATGAGACGAAGCACGCGCGCCTGTTCGCCGTAACGTAGATGATTCTGGAAGCCGACGAGGTTGTAGGCGTCGGCCATCAAATTCTCCTGCCTGAGCTGCACGCACGCGTAAGGCTCCCTTCCGTTGCGAGGGTCTCTCAAACCCACCGGCTTCATCGGCCCGTAGCGCAGCGTATCGACCCCACGCCGCGCCAGTTCTTCTATGGGCAGACACGCCTCGAACCAGCGCGTCTCCTCGAAGCGTTGGAGCGGGACGCTCTGCGCGCCGACGAGCGCCTCGTAGAAGCGCGCGTACTCCTCCTCGTTCATCGGGCAGTTAAGATAGTCGTCGCCGCCCTTCCCGTAACGCGCCGCGCGGAAGGCGACGCCCGTATCGACCGAATCGGCCGCGACGATGGGCGCGATGGCGTCGTAGAAGTAGAGCCCCGTCCCTGCGGTGAGCCGCGCGATCTCCTCGGCCAAAGCGTCGGAGCAGAGCGGCCCCGCGGCGATGATGGTGACGGCCTCTTCATCAACCGCGGTCAACTCTTCCCTCACGACCTCGATGTTCGGGTGCGCCTCGATGCGCTCCGTGATGAGTTGCGCGAACTGTTGCCTGTCCACGGCGAGCGCCGCGCCCGCCGGCACTCGCGTCCGCATCGCCACGTCGAGCACGACCGAAGCCCCGCGGCGCAACTCCTCCTTCAAAAGATACGGTGCTGTCCCCGGCTCGTCGGACTTCAGAGAGTTGGAGCAGACGATCTCCGCCAGCCTGTCCGTCCGGTGCGCGGGCGTCTGCCTCACCGGCCGCATCTCGTAGAGCCGCACCCGCGCGCCCTCCTGTGCCGCTTGCCAGGCGGCCTCCACCCCCGCGAACCCCCCGCCGATGACCACCACTTCCTTCATGCGCCGATTGTAACGGCTGAAGGAATTTTTAACCACAGAGACACAGAGGCACGGCTTTGAAGTTATGTACTTCAAAGCCGTGCCTCTGTGTCTCTGTGGTTAAATTTTCTTTGTCTAACCTCAAGCCTCAGGGCGACGGCGGATTCTCGCCCTCCTTTTTGGGCGCGTTGAGCTTGTCCTCGCCGGTCTTGGTGCTGAAGCGTTTGAAGTCTGAGAACTCGTTCGTCTCGTTGATGCTCAAACCCTTGAAGAGCATGATGCGGGCCGAAGCGTTGACCTGCGAGTAGCGCGGGAGCCAGATGCCCTCTTCGAGCCGCGTCTGCTCGAAGAGGAAGGCCGAGCCCGGCTTGACCGAAGCGAGCAGCCCGCCGCCCATCTTGAACGACTCGACCAGCCGCGCCTCCAAACGCATCACCTGTCGCTCCGTCGGGTCAACCCAGATGACGCCGCTCAGCTTCGAGACGAGCGACTCGCCGCCGTTCGAGGGCTTGAAGCCCGCGCGCGGACGGAAGTCGAAGACGATCACGTCGCGTTCGCGGAAGCGCTCGCGGCGCGGGCTGAAGAACTCGCACGCGCGCAGGAAGGTCGAAATCTCCACGTCGTCTTCGTCCTCTCCTTCCTCCTTCGCGCCCGACTTGGCGGCCTTCGCGCGCCGCTTCTCGCGCTGCCTGGCGCGCTCACGCTCGCGCTTCTCGGTGCGCCTGGGCGCCTCGCGCTCGGCCTTCTCCAACTCCTCCGCGACGCGCTTCAACTCTTTGGCCTCGCGCTCCGGCGTGAGCGGCACTCCGTTCTCGCTGACGAGCTTTTGTACCCAGCCGTAGCCCGCGAAGGGGTAGACCTCGAAGACCGTCACCTTCTCCTTCTTCAGAACCCCTTTGTCGTCCAGCTCGCGCTCCGTGACCTTGCGCGTAAAGGTGTAGTCGTTGATGCGCTTGTCGGTCTCTTCCTGATTCTTCGAGAGGTCGCGCAGCAGCGCAGGGATGTCGAGCGTCGCGTCGGCGGGTGGCTCGAAGAAAGACTCGGCGAGCCCCGTGTTGTAGCTCGCGGACTTGAGCGTGAGCGTGAGGACGGGCTCGCCCGCGCGCTCGATCTCGATGTGGTGCGGCTCGACCTTCAGAGGGCTCCCCGCGCGCGCGCGCCAGTCCGTATAGCGCACGCGCGTTTTGCGGGCCTCGTCAGACGACTGCACGAGGAGCTTGCTCTGCGCGTCGAACCAGTAGCGCAGACGCGCGCCCGCACGCGTCGCGAACTCGACCGTGTAAGCGAGCCCGCCCGCCAACTCCTCGCGCCCGACGGTGCGCGCCAGCACCTTCTGCTTCCTGTAGTCGGCGAAGTGCCCCGACTCCAACATCGCCTGGAGCCTCGCGGCGAAAGCCTCGCGGTCTGTGAGCGTGCTCAGACGCCCGTCGCGCGCGCGCAGCCAAGCGGTGCGCGGGTTGGCCGCCGCGTCCCACTCGCCGTCGGCGAGGAGAAAGTCTGTGCGGAGCGCGCCCGACGCCTTCAAGTGCGTGCGCGCCGTGCCCGCCTCTCTGCCTTCGCGCAACACGGCCCAGTCGTAGGTCACGTCGCGCAGAGAGGCCACGCGCCCCTTCCCGCCCACGGCCTTGAGGTACTCGCCAATGATCTTGTCCGGCGCCGGCAGCTTCGCGCCCTGCGCGCGAGCCGCGGCGTCGAAGCCGTTGAGCAGGAGCAGGAGCAGGAGCGTTCTCGTCAGCAACACTCTCATCTTCAAGCGTGGGGACGGCGCGTGCGTACGCGTCAGGGGCTTTGTCGTCATCATGGGTTCTAAGACGCGGGGAGCGGTGAGACCGTTGACTTAAAGAGTTGAACGTTTGAGGAGAATGAAAAAAGCCCGGAAGGGTTGACGCGTTGCAATGCTCTCGTCCGTCCTTCCGGGCTTTCTACGGCCAGCGGCCGCGGTTTGTTTCAGAGGCGGCAGACCTTTACTCAAAGAAGGTCTGCCGCTTCACTCTTCTTATGAGGGCTCCTGTCCGGAGTCCGGATCATCGGGTGGGTGCGGCACCTCCGCCTCCATCGCCTTCGCCGACTCCTCCTCGGCTTGCAGCTCGGCCTCCTCCATGCCCACCGCATCCGACCCGTGCGACGCGCCCCCCGCGCCGCCCTCCGGCTTCTCGTCCGTCTCTTCCATCCTCATTCACCCTTTCGAAAAATTCGAGTCACGACCCCGACCTCAACGCCGGGAGCCGCCCTTCTTCGCCGCGCCTTTTTTAGCCGCACCCTTCTTCGCGCCGCCCTTACCGGCAGAGCCCTTCTTCGCAGCAGACTTCTTCGCGGCACCCTTCACGCCACCCTTAGCAGCGCCCTTCTTAGCCGCCACGCCCTTTTTGGCTGCTCCTTTACCGCCGCCCTGCTTCGCCGCGCCGCCCTTCGTCGCGCCGCCGGACTTCGCCGCCCCCTTCTTCGAGGCCGCAGCCTTCTTGGCGCCCTTCGCGGACTTCTTTGCGGCCGGCGCGGACTTCTTTGCAGCCTTCGCCGAGCCCTTCTGCCCGCCGCCGCCCTGCTTCGCACGGCGCCGCTCGACTATCTCGTGGGCGCGCTCCTCGACCTGCCGGATGCGCTCGGCCACGTTCTCGGGCAGGCCCGGCTCGGCCGCCCCGCGCAGGCCCTCGACCGGCGCGTCGTCCGGCACCTGATGCGCCTGCTCCTCCATCTCGCCCTTGCCCTGGTTGAACTCATACTCGTTCAGGAAGCCGCCCTGAATTTTATATTGGTCCTGGTTCTCGGCTGGGTCTTTCGGCATCTCTCCTCCTTGCTGGTTTCACGCTGGGCACCCCGCTTGACATCGCGCGAGGCCGCTCCGTATATTCTTTCTTCCAATGAGCCACCTTAGCTCAGTTGGTAGAGCAGCCGATTCGTAATCGGCAGGTCTGCGGTTCGAGTCCGCAAGGTGGCTCCACAAATTGTAGTTGCCGTATAGCTGTGAACCAGTTATACGGCAATTTCATTTATGCCTCAATCTTCGGCCGGCAGTTTGCAAGTCGCGTTGATGATGCGCTAAACAGATGTGGCTCCCGCGCCGCGCCGTCTGAAGGCTTCGGGGCGGCGGCACGCTCTGAGACCCTTTGTAAGGATCGAACAATTTGTCATCAGGAAAACTCGACGACGGCCGCGCGAACGGGAACAGACTTCGGAGGCTTACACTGTTCTCCGCCGCGCTCCTCCTCCTCCTCGCCGCACAGGCGGCGGCCTCTCCCTCTTTCGGTCAAACGCCCGCGCGCAAGCTCATCGTGACGGCTGCGGGCGCGCGTCTGCGCGAGCGCCCCGAGACGGCCGCGGCCGAGGCCGGCCGGCTTCAGCTCGGCGCGGTCGTGGACGAGCTGGAACGCTCGGCCGAAAAGTCGAAGGTCGGCTCGTCGGAAGAGTTCTGGCACCTCGTCACAGCGCCGGGCGGCGCGCGCGGCTGGGTCTTCGGCGGCCTCGTCGCGCCGTACGACCCGGCACGCCGCGACGCCGTCTACCTCAAGCTCACGAACGACCGCCTCGCCAACACGTCAGCGACCTTCGCAGACCTCTCGGAGCTTGTGTGCTTCCTCGACCGGGCCACGCTTGAGGTCAAGACTCGCGACGCGCTTGCCGAGCTTGAGCTGGCGCGCCTCGTCGCCCTCGCGCGCTCGCTCGCCGCCATGCCGTTCGAGCAGTTGAACAATCAGCCTTTCAAGTCCTGGACGGACGAGCGCGAGAAGGAGGTCGTCTACAGCGAGCCCGCCGGGCAGTGGTACGTGAACTCGAACGCCCTGTGGGACCTGCAAGGCAAGTTCAAAGACCTGCCCGTCGCGGAGCGCATCGCATGGGAGGCGTCGCAGACGCCTCTGCCCGGCGAGTGTGAGGGCTACCTGCCCTGCTACATCTACAAGGAGACCGAGACCAGCGGCCGTTACCTCAAGCTCTACCCGCGCGGCGCGCACGCCGACGCGGCGCTCGCGGCGCTCACGGAATCACTCGGGCACATCGTCGAAAGTTTTCGCGAGGCCAACTCGCCCTACGAAGTCCCGCGCGAAGATCGTGCCAACTTCCGCAAGAGCGTGGCCGCGCTCCGCGCGCAACTCACGCTCGTCCCCGCCGCGAAGAAGGCGCGCGTGACAGGGCAGCTCGACGCCATCGCCAAACGCTTTCCCTGAAATGCCTATTGACGGCCGCACCGTTTTGAAATACAACCGCGGGACGCAGACGCTCTAACAACTTCCATCACAGCCACGGAGTGACGCCGAACATGACCAAGAGTAAAGGCTTCGTCAAGGAGTTCCGCGAGTTCATCGCGCGCGGCAACGTCATCGACCTCGCGGTCGGCGTCATCATCGGCGCCGCCTTCACCAGGATCGTCACCTCGCTCGTCGAGGGAATTCTGATGCCGTTCGTCGGGCTCTTCACGGGGCGCATCGACTTCGCGAGCATGTTCTACGTCCTCGACAAGTCGAAGGGCATCCCCGTCTCGCTCGCCGAGGCGAAGGAGAAGGCCATCTCCGTCGTCGCCTACGGCCAGTTCATCAACGACATCATCAGCTTCCTCATCGTCGCCTTCGTCATCTTCCTCATCGTCAAGCGCGTCAACCGCCTCTGGAGCGGCGAGCCCGCCGAGAAGGAGGAGCCGACGACCAAGAACTGCCCCTTCTGCGTCTCGGCCATCCCCATCAAGGCCACGCGCTGCCCGCAGTGCACAAGCGAGCTGCAAGCAGCCTGAACAACACTTGTAGAAAAAGAGAAGGAGGACGACAGTGAGTCTGTCGTCCTCCTTCTCTCATATAAACCCGCCGACTGTTCGCGTTCTTAAACGGCCGGCCGCAGAAGCCCTCGGAAGATGCCCTGAACCGTGACCTTCGAGGCGTGCAGGCGGATGGGCGCGTGCTGCGCGTTGGCGGGGCGTAGCTCGACCTCGGTGCCGAAGCGGTGGATGCGTTTGAGCGTCGCGCGCACGCCCTCGACGAGCGCGACGACGATCTCGCCGTCGCGCGCCTCCGTCCGGTTCTCTATCAAAGCGATGTCGCCGTCGCAGATGTGCTCGTCGATCATCGAGTCGCCCGTCACCCTCAGGGCGTAGACGCGCCCCGGCCGAACGCGCCCCAGCAGGAAGCGCGGGACGGTGATGGTCTCGCGATCCTCGCTCACGTCGAGCGGCGCGCCCGCCGCGATGCGCCCGAGCAGAGGTACTTCGCAGATTGCATCAACGTCTATCTCCTCGGGCTGCACCGTGAGGCCGAAGGCGCCGTCGTTGCGGTGGCGCGAGATGAGCCCGCGCCGCTCCAGCGCCTCGATGTGCTTGGCGATGGTCGCCTTCGAAGAGACGCCGAAGTGGCGCGCGATCTGCGCGTAGGAGGGCTCGTAACCGTGGCGCTCGATGAAGCGCGTGATGTATTCGAGGATTTCCCTCTGCCGCTGCGTACGGGGTTGCATCAGTTCACAGACTCCTTGCCGTGTGAGCGTCCGGTCTCTTTGGATGGGGTTTCTTGCTCGCTCTTACGGGGCTGGCGCGATTGTATGGGCGCGCGTCCGGGGCGTCAAGGAATAAGATTGAAAGCGTCGTCTCGAACCCTTGTGTGTAGCGAGCCGCAACTTATAACTGTTGCATTCCGCGCCGCGCGGCGTTAATCTGCGTCCCGCGTCCGTTAGAGTTTAGCGCCCGAACGAGACAGCCCCGAAGCTTCTCTCCCGCCACACACATGAAGTGTTCGAGGGAGCCAAACCGTCCACCCCGTACAGGGGGGACGGTTTTTTTCTGCTCGCCAGAAAACCTGCAATCCCGCCTAAGGAAAAACCCGAGATGACTTTAGCCGACGAACGCCTGAAGGAGCCCGACGCCTTTTCGGCCCCCGCCGACGAACAGTCCGCGCTCGCCCTGCTCAAGATGATCGAGGAGCAGGGAGCGACCGACAGCCTGCACAGTTCTGAGGTCTACGAGCTTTACGAGCGCGCCGACGGACTTCTGAAAGAGACGCAGGACACGGAGACGCTGGCGCGTCTGAGGGTCTGCGCGCGCGTCGTCATGAGCAGGCTCGCGGAGCCCGGGATCGGGCGCGAAGGCTTTAACATGTACGAGGCCGTCCACGACTTCGAGGCGCGGCTCATCGAGCAGGCGCTGGTGGAGGCGCGCGGGAGCGTCACGAAGGCCGCGCGCCTCCTCGGGCTCACGCACCAGACGCTCGGCACGATTCTCAACACGCGGCACAAGAGCCTCGCGGGCAAACGTACGCCCATCCGCAGGCGCCTGCGCAGCATCTTCAGTAAGGCCGTCGCCAAGCCTCAACATTAAGCCTCACGGCGCACCTCTCGGCAAACGCAGACTCTTTGAACGCCCCGCCAGTCCCCCCCCGACTGCCTTAAAAGTTGCAGCACCTCCTAACTCCAATAAATCGGCAGGGGGCGACCCGGCCATTCCCGATTATTTTATTGATTTGAACACGTTCAGAGGCTACTCTCGCCACGCTGCGTACAAACCTCGGCCGGAGCCGAAGAGAGATGCGTGCGGTGCCGCCTCACCGTACGAGAGCCCCGCAGCAGACACGAGCCAACTCAATTTTCCGAACGGTTGAAGCGAAAGGCCGAGACCCCTGTCCGGAGGCCGGGACTGCGTTCATCCGCCCCGCCGCCTCCCGCAGGCATGCCGGCGGACGAATGTTTTGCCGACCTTGAAAACCCTCGTGTGAGGGTCTACAGAGGCGAGCCGCAAAATGACTCTCTCTCCCCCCACGCCGAAAGTTTGCGCGGGCAACAGCCGCACGGAACACGCCTCCGCGGAGGGGCGCGGCGCGCGCCGTTTCTCGATTCTCTACGCAGAGCAGGCGCCTCTGGTGGCGGACGCCGTGCGGGAGACTCTGGAGGCAGAAGGCTGGCGCGTCGAGGTCTGCGCGCGCGGGGACGAGGCGCTCATGCGTCTACAGAATGGCGGGCGCTTCGACCTTCTGATTCTAGACTTCTGCCTGCCCGGACTCGACGGGCTGGAACTGGCGCGGCACGCGCGCGCGCTGCCCTGCGCCGTGCGGACTCCGATCATCATGTTCACCGACAGCGAGGTCGAAGGTGACGCGCGGCGCGCGGGCGTGGACGCCTATTTAAGAAAGCCGCGCGGTGTCTACAGTCTCGCGCGCACCGCCGCCGGGCTGCTCACGCGCGTGCGAGAAAAGGGTTCTTAGCGGCCCACCGTCGGGTTGAAAGATTGAGAAAGGGCGCGGTGCGACGGGCAGCCGCACCGCCCCTGTACGGCACGTCTGCTGAAAGGGCACGGCGGACTGTGCCGCCTGGCCGGCGCGCTCTCACCCGCGCGCCGGCCCTCCCACTATCGCACGTGTGAAGCGTGCAGTTCCGTTTGTCGGACGCGTGAGACCGCACGCGCCCCGACGTTGAAGGCCGCCGTCGAGTCCCTAACACTCGACGGCGGCCTTCTCTGTCTGTCGCGGGCCGGATTATTTAATCGAGTAGCGCCCCAGTGTGTTGGGGAAGGAGATGACGCCGGAGAGAACGTCGGCCATGTTGACCTTGTTCGCGCCGGTGAGCACCTCTCTGGCCTTTAGACCGTAGAGAGCTTCGTTGAGGTTGTTGTCGGGGTTGATGACCGCGCCCTTGATCTCCAGCCCGGCGAAGAGCCCTTTGCTGCGCGAGTAGGAGAGGATGCCGGCGTCGAACGTGAGGTTGGTGGTGGCGCTGGCCGTGCGCCCGACGGGGCCGGCCGCGGCGCTCGCCTCGCCGCCCATCTCAAGCTTGTCTTCGAGCAGCCCCCGCAGGGCGTCCTCGTTCATGAAGAGGAGGATGAGGTCGGTCTTGGCCGCGCCGATCTGTAGGCCGAGGCTGGCGCCGCCCATCTTGAAGAAGGCGGGCGCGCTCCAACCGCCGGTGACGCGGCGGCTGATGACGCCGCTGCCGCCGCGCCCGCCGACGACGAAGCCGGCCTTGATCATTCCGGGGAAGACGGCGACGGCTTCGGCGCGGTCGAGCAGCTCACGCGGGATAGAGCGGTCGGGAGCGCCCATCACCTGCTCGAAGACGTGCGAGGCCGACTCTGCCTTCTTCGTGGCCTCCTTCTGCTGCTTCGGGCTGGCGTTCGGCGTCGGGCGCGTGGCCACGCGCTGCCGCTCCTCCTGCCGCGCGCGCGCACGTGTGGGGAACGTCGCGGCCGAGAGCGCCAACGCGCCCAGAACCGCCAACAAGGTCAAACGGGTCGAAAGCTTCATTCAAATCTCCTCCGAGTAATCTGTTCATTGCTCCAGCGGTTCATTGACTCATTGGCCGACAAGCAAGTGAATCAATGAACCGATGTGGTAATGAATCAATCTCCTTCTTCAGTTGGGGAGCCGGACGGAGTAGCGTGCGAGCGCGAGGGGGAGCGCGCGCACCTGCGTGGGGACGGGCATGTCCTCCCGCCCCTTGACCAGTTCGGAAGCCTTCCGGCCGTAGAAGGCTTCGTTGAGGTCGTTGTCGGGCGTGATGGCGACGCCCTTGAGCGCGACGCCGAGGAAGGCGCCCTTGCTCCGCGCGTAGGTCAGGATACCCGCGCTCAGCCCCGCGTTGGTACTCGCGCTGGCCGCGCGCCCCACGGGGCCGGCGGTGGCCTCGGCCTCGCCGCCCAGCTCGAACTTATCTCCCATCAGGCCCTTCAACGCCTCCTCGTTCATGAAGAGCAGCACGTAGTCGGTCTTTGAGCCACCGATCTGCGCGCCGACGCTCCCGCCCGCCAGATTGTAGAAGACGGGCGTGCTCCACTGCCGCTTCAACGTGCGGCGGCTGATGACGCAGTCGCCTTTGCGTCCGCCGACGATGAAGGCCGCCTTGAGCACGCCGGGGCAGACGGCGACGGCCTCGGCGCTCTCCAGCAGGTCGCGCGGAATCTCCTTCTCGGGCACCGACATGATCTTACGCAGGACTTCGGCCGCCTGCTGCGAGTGGCGCGCGGCGTCGGCCGCACGCTTCGGCGCAGGCGCGGCGCGCCTCTGCGCCGACGCCGAAGCGTGCGCCACGCAAAGGGCGGCCGACGCCGCGAGGGCGAGCGTCAACGCGCGGAAAGAGAGTCTGAACACGGTCACCTCCTTGTCCTTCGGGGAGTCATCAGCCAGCACGAAAACTGTTTTCAGGGAGATTATCGCGGCCATTCTACACCGGCCGGCCGCGCCCGGCTATCGACACCCGCCGCGGCAGTGAGAGAGAGAGCCGTTGACTGCGCGGGGAACGAATCCTGCGACTGTGCCTTTTGATTGCCCGCGGCGGTCGGGGGGTTGGCCGGGCGCGGAGACGTGTGTCAGTTCGACTCCGGGTTTTTGGAGGCGTCGAGGTAGGCTTCGACCGTGCGGTAGATTTCGTCGTCCATGAAGACGTTGATGCGGTGGAAGGAGCGCGTCAGCTCCTCGGGCGGTCGTGGAGGGAGCGCGCCGCGATAGAGTTCGATGAACTCGACGAGCGTCACGCGCAGCAGCGTCAGCTCGCGCACGACCTCCTTCAGCTCATAGCCCTGACGCCAGCGCTGGCGGCCGTGCTCGCGCCCCTGCGTGAGCGCGAGCGCCCGGACGGACGCTTCGCCGAGCGCGTCGTGCAGTTCCTCCACGATCTGCGGGATGTGATCGACGAGTTGCAGGTAGGAAAGGCCCTCGTCGGATGTTATGCGGCGGTCGGCCGTCACCTTCTCCGTCCAGGTGCGGACGATGGTCTCCTGCCCGTTCTTGAGCAGGCGGCAGATTTCATCGGTCATTTCGGGGGAAACCCTCCGGGTCATGTAGAGAGTCGCGCTCGCGCGGCGGCCGGTTCGGGAGATGGGCCAGTGACCGCGCGGTGCGCGCGCGAGTATAAGTCAAGCGGCGCGCGGCGGGCAAACGATTTGACCGGCGGGCGCCGGGGATGAGAGGATGCAGCCTCCCCGAAACCCCCTGGACGCACTGAATGATTCGCGAGGTGAGAACCTTTATGGAAGATTCGAAGGACAAATACGTAACGCAAGAGGAGACGGGCGAGCCGGCGCCGGTGGACGAGGTCGAGGGGCGCGTCGAGGCCGAGATGAAGCGCATCGAGGGCGCCGCGCGCGAGGCGGTCGCGCAGGGCACGCAGAACCCCGAGCGCGAACGCGAAGGGCGCGAGCAGCGCGAAGCGGCCGAGCGCGAGATCGAGGAGATTAATGAAGCAGACAGTAAGCAGTAGGCAGATGGCAGTAGGCAGTTAAGAAATAAGGACGGCCTGAAAGAGACGGGGGCGGCGAGCTTAACGACTCGCCGCCCCCGTCTGTCCGAACGCTTCCTCTTGCCTTCAACTGCCTACTGCCTACTGTTCCCCTCAGTCCCCCGTCTTCTCGTTGGCCTTGTCGATGGCGGCGCGGATCATGTCGGGGACTTGGCTGCTGAAGCCGCGGAACTTGGTGACGATGCGGCCGCCGGGGGCGATGACGAAGGTCTGCGGGATGCTGCTGTTGCCGTTCATCAGCGCCAGAGAGACCTCGCGGGGCGACCAGCCGAGCTTGTAGTTGATCTTGAACTCCCTGGCGAAGTCGCGCACCTTCTCCGCGTCATCCAGAGGGTCTTCGGTCGTGAGGCCGATGACCTCGACGCCCTTCGCGCCGTACTCCTTCTGTAGATCGACGAGGTGCGGCACCTCCAGACGGCACGGGCCGCACCAGGTGGCCCAGAGGTCTACGACGATCACCTTGTCCTTGAAGTCCGACAGACGGAACTTCGCGCCGTCCACCGCCTGAATCTCCGTGTTCCAGGCAGCCGCCGGGACGGTTTCGAGCTGCGGCGGTTGCGCTGGCGCGCCGGGCTTCGAGGTGATGGTGACCTGCGGCGAGCGCTTGGGCTGCGGCGCGCTGCTGTTCGCCGACAGGTTTGCCGTGTCGTTCGACTTGCAGTTGGAGGCGACGAGCGCCACGCCGCCGAACGCCGCGCACGCGAGCGCGACACGCGCGCCCGTCCAGAAACGTCTCTCTTTACCAGCCTGCTTCTTCATTTCGATAAGTGCCTTACCAACTTACTGCCTGATGAACGTCTGAGCTGCCTTCACCGCTCCTCGCGCACGAGGCGAAAGCCGAGAACCGGGTGGCGGAAGTTGCGCGGCACCCAGCGGCGCGCGGTAACGGTGACGGGCTCGTCGCCGTCGGGACGGCTCTCGTAGGAGCCGCCGCGCGCGACCATCTTACGACGGTCTTCGGGAGCCAGCGCCGTTCGGTCGTTACCTTTGTACATCGAAGCCTCAGAACTCGTCCACTCCCACACGTTCCCGATCATGTCTTCGAGCCCCTGCGGCGTGCGCCCCAGAGGGTACGAGCCGACGGGCGCCGTCCCCGCGCCGCCGAGGTTCGCATAGCCCTGCACCCACCCGGGGCCCCAAGGGTACATGCGTGTTGAGTCTCCGCCGCGGGCGGCGAACTCCCACTCATCCTCGGTCGGCAGACGATAGGTCACACCGTCGCGCTTCGAGCGCCACTTGGCGAAGGCGTTCGCGTCCTCGTACGAGACGTTCGAGACCGGCAGGCGCTCCTCACCCGGCTTTGGGCTCGTGCCGTCCCAGACGCCGCGCGGCGGCGCGTGTCCAGTCTCTTTAACGAAATCCGCGTACTCGGCATTGGTCACCTCTGTGCGGTCGATGGCGAAGGGGCTGACGGTCACCTCGTGCGCGGGCCACTGGCTGTACATCCAGAGCAGGTGCACCGCGCGCCGCGCCTTCAACTCGTCGGTGATGGGCGGCACGTCCGCGCGCCCCAACTGGATGGTGCCGCCGGGAATCCAGAGGAGGTCTGCGCGCGCCCCGGTCTCGCCCGGCTCCAAAGGGGTCGGGGTCGGAGGGACGGTGTTGGTGTTCTCCTGCGTGTTGGTGTTGACTCCCGTGTTCGTGTTGACGACGCCGTTCGCGTTCTCAGCGCGGAACTTTTGGTACGCGAGGTAGCCGAGGCCGACGACGCCCGCGAGCAACCCGAGCAGGACGACCACGCCGATGATGACGAGCGGCGTGGTCGAACTTTTCTTCGTCGTACCGTCCGGCGGTTGGACGCTCGCTGGTGCGATGCCCGGCGGGATTACGTGTGGCCGCGTGGGCGCCGCCCCGCCGCCCATACCCGCAGCCGCGCGCTCATCCGCCTCGCGCCGCTGACGCTCCTCGGACTCCCGACGCTGACGTTCTTCAAACTCCCGGCGCTGTTGCTCTTCCAACTCGCGCCGCGTGCGCTCTTCTGCCTCAAGCCTCTGCCGTTCCTCGGCCTCGCGCCGCTGCTCATCTTCCTCCTGCTGGCGGCGCAGGGACTCTGCGCGGTGGCGCTCCTCTTCGGCGGCGGCGAAGGTGTCGGAAGTGAGCGGCTCGGTCAGGGCGGCGTGTGGCGGGGGCTGCGCGGAGGTGGGCTGGCCGGCGCCGAACGGGCCTGCGGTCTGGGCTTGACCCTGACGCCCCGCGTCCGTGTCGGCCGCGGCGCGTTCCTCGCCGACGCTTGGAAGCTCGACCGCGGCAGGCTCGGAGACTTCCCCGAGCACGCTCGCCGAGAGCATGTCCCCGCCGCCCGCGATGGTCTGTAGGCTGCCCGCATTCTCGGTCTGCAAGCTCGTCTGCATACCCTGCTGGCTCTTGAGACCCGTGGTTTCGGACAGGCCGCCGATCTGGACGGTCGTCGCGCCGGGCTCACGCAGGTCGCCGCCGCCGAGTTGCGGCACGGCCTCGCGCAGCTCCTCGACGAACTCTTCGACCGACTGCGGGCGCTTCTCCGGGCCTTTCTCCAACGCGTGCCGGATGGCGCTTTCAAGAAGCGGCGGCACTTCGACGCCGCGCTCGGCCAGAGAGACGGGCGCGGCGTTGAGGTGCTGGCTCATGATAGAAGGGACGGACTTGCCCTTGAACGGCACGTCGCCCGCGATCATCTGGTAGAGGATGATGCCGAGTGAGTAGATGTCGGCGCGAACGTCGATCTCCTCATCGCTCCACTGCTCGGGCGCCATGTAGAAGGGCGAGCCCATCATCCCCTGCGTCTGCGCGGCGACGAACGAGCCGAGCAGCTCGCCCGACTTGATCTTCGCCAGCCCGAAGTCCAGAACCTTCAGAGTCTCGCCCGGGGGCTCGCCCGGGCGGAACATGATGTTGAGAGGCTTAAGGTCGCGGTGGACGATGCCCTGCCGGTGCGCGGCGGCCACGCCCGCGCAGACGGCGAGCATGATCTCGACGGCCGCGACGGGCGAGAGCCTGCGCTGCTCGGCGAGAATGTCGTGGAGCGAGCGCCCCTCGACGAACTCCATGACGAGGTAGGGCGTCGTCCCTTGTAGGACGCCGTAGTCCGTGACGCTGACGGTGTTGGGGTGGCGGATGGCGGCCGCGGCCATTGCCTCCTGCCGGAAGCGCGCGGCGAGCGAAGGGTCGTTCCCCACCAGGTCGGGGAGGATGACCTTGATGGCGTGCTGCGTCTTGATGAACTTGTGATGCGCCTTGAAGACGAGCCCCATGCCGCCCTGCCCGAGCTTGCGTTCGAGCAGGTAGCGCTCGTCGAGCGTCGTGTCGAGGTTGATGAGAAACTTCAGGCGGTCACCGTCGCTCGGACAGTGATTGACTTGGTCTGCGAAGCAGCGATGGCAGGCCGGACACTCTTTCATTCAGGGGCTCGCGCGACACACGCTCATAAGACCTCGGGACGATTCGGAAAAGTAGACGGACAAGACGAAGAGAACTTCGGCCGTCGGTGTCGTCGCGCGAAAAATTCTAACAACACATTCGGGGTATGGCAAAAGTGAAACGCTATTCGTAACAGTCCTGCGTGCCGTCCGACCCACACTCGAAGAGCTTCGGAGCGTAGCGGCGCGAGAGTTCGCCGACGTTCTGCCAGACGCGCGTCTCGCCGTACTGCTCGCGTGTCCAGCCGAGCCGCTCCTTGTCGCGCCAGACCGAGGCGCACGCCTCTCCCTCGTCCGCGCCCGCGAGGTGGCGCGCCTCGTGCAGGAGGATGACGGCGCGCTCCACGTCGTCCGCGGGGTAGCGGAAGAAGTCCGGGTAGAGAGTCACGACCTCAAACGGGAAGTTGGTCGCGGCGTAGGCTTGGGCGTGGCCGGCGTACGAGTTCCACCAGTTGTCCGTCGTGCGGAAGCTGGTCAGGCGCCTCAACAGAAAAGCATCGCGCGTGAAGCCGGCCTGCTCGATGAGCTTGACGGCGCGTTCGACCTGCGCGCGTTCTTCGTAGGTGGCCGCCGTCGAGGTGAAGAGCAGAGAGGCGTAACACCCGACCAGCAGCGTGAGGGTCACGGCCACGACCGCCAGCGCCCGGCGCAGGAGGCCGCGGCCTCCCTTCCCTTCCGCGGGCGCGTCCGCGCCCTCCGACTCGTAGACGCGGGCCGGGGCCGCGCCGAAAGCGGCGTAGGCGAAGGCCGCATTGAGCGGCGCGCCGCACCGCTTACACTCCGAGGCGGCGGCGAAGTTGACCAGCCCGCAGCCGGCGCATTTCAGTTTGTTCATGACGGCGAGGATTCCGGCGAGACTTACGAGCCGAGCGAGCGCGACTGCGCGCCGTTGGTGACGGTGGTGACGCGCTCCATATCCTCCTTGGCCTGATCGGAGGCGGAGCGGATGCCCGCGACGCGAAGGCGGAACTCGTCCGGGTTCGACGCGCCGCGCAGCGCCTCCTCCATCGAGATGAGTCCCGACTGGTGGAGCGAGAAGAGCGACTGGTCGAAGGTCTGCATCCCGTACTGACTGGTGCCGGCGGCGATGGCGTCGCGGATGAGCGAGGTCTTCTCCTCGTTGATAATGTAGTCGCGGATGAGTCCCGTCGAGATCATGATTTCGGCCGAAGGGACGCGCCCCGGCCCATCGACCGCGCGCACGAGCCGCATCGAGACGACCGCGCGCAGGATGCCCGCGAGCTGGATGCGGACGGACTTCTGCAAGTGCGGCGGGAAGGACGAGACGATGCGGCGGATGGTCTCGGTCGCGTCGAGCGTGTGGAGGGTGGAGAGGACAAGGTGGCCGGTCTCGGCGGCGGTGAGCGCGGTCTCGATGGTCTCATGGTCGCGCATCTCGCCGACGAGGATGACATCCGGGTCTTGCCGGAGCGCGCCGCGCAGGGCTTCTGCAAACGAGCGCGTGTCAACGTCCACCTCGCGCTGCGTGATGAAGGACTTCTGGTCGCGGTGCAGAAACTCAATCGGGTCTTCGATGGTGATGATGTGGCCCCCGCGCTGCGCGTTGATGTGGTCGATGATCGCCGCAAGCGTCGTGGACTTGCCCGACCCCGTCGTGCCGGTGACAAGGATGAGGCCGCGCTGCTCTTCCGCGATGCGCTCGATGACTGGCGGCAGCCCCAGCTCGGCGATAGTGCGCACCTTGTCGGGGATGACGCGCAGAACCATGCCGACCGAGCCGCGCTGCTGGAAGACGTTGGCGCGGAAGCGGCCGAGCCCCGAGACGCCGTAGGCGATGTCGGCCTCGGAGACCTCCTTGAACCTCTGCTTCTGCCGGTTGCTCATCATGGAGAAGGCCATGTCGAGCGTGTCCTCCTGCGTGAGGCGCGGCGCGGTCGAGATGGGGCGCAGCTCGCCGCCGATGCGCATGAAGGGCTGCGAGCCGGCTTTGCAGTGCAGGTCGGACGCGCCGAAGGCGGAGGCGACGCGCAGGAGTTCGTCGATTTTGACTGGCATACGTTCTCTCAAAAACTGCGGGATGAAGGGCGAGCGGAGCGTAGACGCACGTCTCGCGGCGCTTCGCTCGGTCTGGAAAGTGTCTCGGGTTGTTTCGCCGGGTGGTTTGCGGCAGGGGCGGCGCACGGGCGGCTGCGAGTGCGGCCGGCGCGTACAAACATTCTAACGGCCGCCCGAACGGGCGTCAACAACCTTCTCGTGCAGGGAAAGGAGACGAAACGGGGCGTTATCACCAGGACGACCTCGCCGGAGTTTCACACCTGAACGCCCCGCAGACGCCCCTGCCCGCGCAGGGGAGGAGGACACTCATGAAAAAGCTCGCCGCCGCCGCCGCGCTCCTGTGCGCGCTTCTCTTCACGCTCACTCTGACCTACTCGGGCTCGGCCGTCCTGCGCGCCGAGGCGAACACGCCCGACCCGCCACCCGCACCGGTCGCGCAGAAGGCCGACCCCAAGGCGCAGAAGGCCGCTTACGACCGCGAATGGAACGAGATCAAAAAGAAGTACCCGCGCTTCGCCTACCATTACATGACATTCAGGGCAACAACGTCGCAGTTCGTGCTGGCGAATCCCGACGCTTTCCGCCGCAGCGAGTTGTACAAATTTAATTGCGACGCCCCCCCGCTGAAGGACACACCGATGTGTCGCGGGAAGATCGTCGCGAGCCCTTGTGGGAGCTGCACCGGCGGAGGAAATTGCAGCGTCAACACTCTGCCTCCCAACGGGAACGACCCCGGCGGCGACCGTGAGTTCGGAAGCTGTTTCTCTTGTCTCGATCAGGAGATGGAGTCGGGCTGCTGGTGAGGCGGGCGCGTGAGGGCGGCCGTCCCTGCCGTCAAAAGAGGGCGCGCGGTCGAAGTGGCCGCGCGCCCTCTTTTGAACGGATGCAGTTAGAGGCCGACTACTCGGTGAGCGTGACGTGGATGGCGTCGCGCGTGTCGCCGGCGGTGGACTGCGTGGCGACCTTGCGCACCTCTTCGGTCTGGGCGGCGCGGTGGCCGTTGCGCTGGGCCTCTGTGGCGGGCTTGTGCTCGCCGACGAAGGTGAGCCAGTCGCCCGGCGCCTCGCGCTCGCCCGAGGTAATCTCGAAGAAGAGTTTCTGGATGCGCTCGGTGATGGGACCGCGGCGCCCCTCGCCGACCTGGATGCGGTCAACGCTCTTGATGGGCGTGATCTCGGCGGCCGTGCCCGAGAAGAACAACTCGTCAGCGACGTAGAGCGAGGCGCGCTGCAACCCCGACTCGACGATGGGAATCTCCAGCGTGCGGCAGATTTCGATGACGCTGTCGCGCGTGATGCCCGGCAGGATGGCCGAGGAGAGCGGCGGCGTAATCACCTTGCCGTCGTGGACGAGGAAGATGTTCTCGCCGCTCCCTTCGGAGACGTACCCGCGGTCGTCGAGCGCGATGCCCTCGGCGTAGCCGTTCGTCAGCGCCTCCATCTTGATGAGCTGCGAGTTCATGTAGTTGGCGCCGGCCTTCGCCATCGCGGGCATCGAGTTCGGCGTTAGGCGGTTCCACGAAGAGACGCACACGTCAACGCCCTGTTCGATGGCCTCCTCGCCGAGGTACTTGCCCCAGTCCCACGCGCCGATGTAGCAGGCCATCGGGTTCGGGAAGGGATTGACGCCGAAGGCGGGCCGCTCCTCGTCGAGCGCGCGGAACATGATGGGGCGGACGTAGCACTGCTGAAGCTTGCTGCGCTTGACCAGCTCGACCGTCGCGTCGCACAGGTCGCCCAGGTTCCACGGGTGCGACATGCGGTAAATCTTCGCCGAGTTGAGCAGGCGCTGCATGTGCTCGCGCAGGCGGAAGACGGCCGGGCCGCGCCGCGTCTTGTAACAGCGGATGCCCTCGAAGACGCTCGACCCGTAGTGCAGGACGTGCGACATGACGTGGACGCGCGCGTCGTCCCAACGGACAAACTCGCCATCGTGCCAGACCTCGGGCGCGATCTCCGGCTTCTTAAATTCCTTCTTACCAAGAGGCTCTTTCGACATCGCTTTATGGCTCCTTAGACTGTCCCCGGCCGCACACGGGGACAAACGTGATATGACATGATGGGCTCGGACTTAGACGGCGAGGGGCTGAGATTACGACGGTGCGCGTAAAATATCGAGTCGCGTCGGTGCTGGTGTTCACGGGTGTTCAAGACGGCACGATACCTTAAACGGGATGCGCTTGGCAAGAAACCCGAGACGCTTGGCACGGCCGCGAAACTCGTGCAGAATACGGCCGCGCCGCGCGCCGCACGGCGCCGCCCGCTGACACTTTCAAAGACACTTTCAAGCGACCGTTTCCGCACAGGAGAGACGCCTTTGCAGACCGCCCCCGAGCCCAAGCGCGCGCCGCGCGCACGGCCGACGCGCCCCGCGGCTCGCGCGCTCACGCTGACGCTGCTCGCCCTCCCGCTGCTCGCCTGCTCGCTCGCCGATAACTCAAGAGTCGAGACGAGCGGCGCCGCCGCGACGCCGGGCGGCGCCGCCGTCTCGGGCGCGACGCCCACGCCGCTGCCCACGCTCATGGAAACTATCAAGGCGCCCGACAAGGGCGACTTCAAAGTCGCGCCGCGCGAGCCCGACGCCGACATGACCGCGGACGAGAGGAAGGATTATGAGGAAGAGTTGCAGTCGCTCCGGGAGACGGCCGACGCGCTGAACAAGGCTTTCTCTCTGCCGCACGACATCTTCATCGGCTTCGATAGCTGCGAGGAGGCGAACGCCTTCTACGACCCCGCGCAGAAGACGGTCACGGTCTGTTACGAGTTGGCCGAAGACCTCTACGAGACTTTCAAGAAGGACTACAAGACGGACGCGCAGGTCGAGGAGGCCGTCACCAACGCCACCACCTTCGTCTTCTACCACGAGCTGGGGCACGCGCTCGTGGACGCCTACGACCTGCCCATCACGGGCCGCGAGGAGGACGCCGTCGATCAGCTCTCCGTGCTCCTGCTCGCCGACGGCACGGAGGAGGGCGAGCGGATGGTTCTGGACGCCGCGGTCTCCTTCTCCAAACAGGCGAATGCCGAGCTGGACGAGCTGGCCTTCGCCGACGAGCACTCGCTCGACCAGCAGCGTTACTACAACATCGTCTGCCTGCTCTACGGCCAGGACGAAGAGAAGTTCGCCTCGCTGGTGAAGGACGGCACCCTCCCCGAGTCGCGCGCCGAGCGTTGCAGCGACGAGTTCGCGCGCGTAGACAAGGCGTGGGACGCGCTGCTCGCCCCGTACGCGAAGTGAGAGCTATACTCTGAGAGAATTTATCAAGGGCTTATTTCATCAAGGGGTTCAATGACCGCGCACACGACTCCGAACGACGAAGCGCTCTCGATTCATCGCCGCGCCGTCGCCGTGGACATGCACGCCGATACGGTGCAGTTCGTCATCGACGAGGGCGCCGACATCAGCACGCGCATCGAGACGACGCACCTTGACGCCGTGCGGATGCGCGAGGGCGGGCTCGACGCACAGTTCTTCTCCGTCTGGGTCGAGCCGGAGTTCTATGGCACGGGCGGCGAGAGCGCGATAGCCCGCGCCGACAAACAGATTGAAGCCATCCGCGCGCTGGCCGAACGACACCCGGAGGTCTGGACTTTCGCCACCACGGCCGCCGACATCCGCCGCGCGCACGACGAGGGTAAGCTCGCCGCGCTCCTCGGCCTCGAAGGCGGCTACGCGATTGACGAGCGGCTCGAACGCGTCGAGCACTACTTCCGGCGCGGCGTCCGCTACATGACGCCTGCGTGGACGCACAGCCTGAGTTGGGCCGGCTCCTCGGGCGACGCCGAGGGCGCGGAGCGCGGGCTCGACGACTTCGGCCGCGCCGTCATCCGCGAGATGAACCGGCTCGGAATGCTGGTGGACGTGTCGCACGTCTCGGACAAGACCTTCTGGGACATGATTGAGACCTCGACCTCGCCAATCGTCGCCACACACTCGAACTGCCGCGCACTCGCCGACGCACCGCGCAACCTGACCGACGACATGATTCGCGCGATAGCGGAGACAAGCGGCGTCGTCTGCGCCGTCTTCTACCCGGGCTTCCTCGAACCCGGTTGGAGGGCTCGGAGGGACGCGGTCGAGGCGGAGATTCAACCCTTAATCGAAGAGGCCGCGCGCGGCGCGGAGGGCGGCTCGCTCAAACGCATCGCCGCCGACCGCGTCCGCGCGCGCGAGTTCGCCGTGCGCCTCGCGCCCGTCCCCTTCACGCGCGTCGCCGACCACATCGACCACATCGTCCGTCTGACAAGCGTCGAGCACGTCGGCTGCGGCTCCGACTTCGACGGCATCACGGCCACGCCCGACGGACTCTCAACGGTCGCCGAACTGCCGAACCTGACGGCCGAACTCCTGAGGCGCGGCTACACCGCCGAAGACGTGTCGAAGATTCTCGGCGGCAACGTCCTGCGCGTCATGGAAGAGAGCGAGCGCCGCGCGGAACGTTAAGCCGCCCCGCGCGCATACGACTCTCACGCGTGGGAATCGTATGCGCACGCATGAGAATGGCATGCGCACGCACGCGCATGGCACGCGCACCCGTGGGAATCGTATGCGCACGCACGCGCATGGCATGTGCATGGATGAGAATGGCGTTGCGACGCGTGGTAATGCCATTGCGATGCGACGCAATAGTATTGCGTCACGTCGCAATGGCGTTGCGACGCATCACAATGGCATTACGAAGAGAGCGAATGAGGAAACCAAGACAGAAAACGAGTCGGCCGCGCATCGGGCTGCATACGGGTATCGCGGGCGGGCTGCACAACGCGCTGCTGAAGGCGCAGTCGCTCGGCGCGGACACGGTGCAGATATTCTCGCGCAACCCGCGCGGGTGGCAGGCCAAGCCGCTTGTCCCTGAAGAGGTCGAGCAGTTCAAGCGCGTGCGTGAAGAGACGGGCGTCACGCCGGTCGTCATCCACGCCAACTACCTTATCAACCTCGCCGCCGCGGACGAAGGCATCCGCGAGAAGTCGATTGCCTCGTTCCGCGAAGAGGTCGAGCGCGGGCTCACACTCGGCGCGGACTACCTCGTCCTCCACCCCGGCAGCGCCCGCGGCGCGTGCGAGGAGGACGCCATCCGCACCTGCGCGGAGAGTTTGAAGGCCGCGTGTGACGGGCTCGAACTCAAATCCTTCCGCATCCTCCTTGAGAATACGGCCGGGCAGGGCGAGTGCATCGGCCACCGCTTCGAGCACCTGCGCGAGATTACGGAGCAATGCCCGGACTTGAACCTCGGCGTCTGCCTCGACACCGCGCACGCCTTCACGGCGGGCTACGACATCCGCGACGAAGACGGCCTTTCGGCCGCGCTCGACTCGCTCGACGCGAACGTGGGGCTCGGGAACGTCCGCGCCGTCCACTTCAACGACTCGAAGGCGGCCTACAACTCGCGCGTAGACCGCCACTGGCACCTCGGGCAAGGCCACATCGGCGCCGAAGCCCTGCGCCGCGTCGCCTCGCACCCGCGCCTCGCACACGCCGCGTTTCTTTTAGAGACGCCCGTGGACGAGACCTGCGACGACGCCTGCAACCTCGAAGCCCTCCGCTCTTTCGTCCGCAGCCCCGACACGCAGGAGACCGCCTAAGATGGACATCCGACTCAAAGAACGCGCCGAGGGCGGCCCCCACTACCTCCAGATTCGCCAGCAGATCGAAACGCTCATCCGCGACAAACAACTCGCCCCCGGCGACACGCTCCCCTCCCCCGCCTCGCTCGCGGGCAAGCTCTCCATCGACAAAGGCGAAGTCCAGCGCGCCTACTTCGAACTCGAACACGCCGGCCTGGTGACGAAGAAGACCGCCAAAGACTTCCTCGGCAAAGAGAAGACCACCTACACGGTTAATTGAAACCGGCGGCGGGCGGCGGGCGTAAATTTCCGTTCGACAACCCGGCGCGGCGTGCGCTAACATAACTTCACCTTTCGGGGTGGGAATAGTTGAGATGAAACGTTTCGGCCATCCAGTTAAGCTCCTCCTTACGTAGCCGCACGGCCGGCGCCGTGCGCGAGGTTTTGCGCGCGCGGCGGGTGGTGCGGCGACACTCCCTGACGACAATCAAGTTAAAAATCGAGTCGAGCCCCGCGCGTGCTTGAGAAAGCCGGGGACGGTCGTTTACCGTAAGGGGTAAAGGAAAGGCCAGAAGACTATCATGAACGAAAAGTATTTCCCCGAGCAGATCGAGGAGAGATGGCAGAAGTTCTGGGAGGAGTCGGGCGCCTTCGAGGTCGAGCGCGACCCTGAACGCGAGAAGCGTTTCTACTGTCTGGAGATGCTCCCCTACCCCTCCGGCTTCCTGCACATGGGGCACGTGCGCAACTACTCCATCGGCGACGCGCTGTCGTGGTTCCGACGTTTGCAGGGCTACAACGTCTTGCACCCGATGGGCTGGGACAGCTTCGGCCAGCCCGCCGAGCAGGCCGCCATCAAGCGCGGCGTGATGCCACGCGACTGGACGGAGCAGAACATCGAACACATGCGCAAGCAGTTCAAGCGCATGGGCTTCAGCTTCGACTGGCGGCGCGAGGTCGCCGCGCACACGCCCGAATATTACAAGTGGGATCAGTGGTTCTTCCTGAAGATGCTGGAGCGCGGACTGGCCTACAAGAAGGTCTCGCCGGTCAACTGGTGTCCGGCCGAATCGACCGTGCTGTCGAACGAGCAGTCTTCGGGCGGCGTCTGCTGGCGCTGCGGCGCGGCCGTCGAGAAGCGCGACATCGAGCAATGGTTCCTGCGCATCACCGACTACGCCGAGCAACTGCTGGAGGACATGCGCGAGATTGAGGCGGGCTGGCCCGAGCGCGTCCTGACGATGCAGCGCAACTGGATTGGGCGAAGCGAAGGCGCCTACATCGACTTTCAGGTTAAGGACACGGACGAGCGCGTCCGCGTCTTCACCACGCGCATCGACACCATCTACGGCGCGAACGCCGTCGTCGTCGCGCCCGACCACCCTTTGGTCGAGCACTCGCCCGTGAAGGAGGACGTGCGCCGCTTCGCCGAGCGCGTCCGCACCGAGCGAGCGGTGGCGCGCGACCCCGGCGCGCAGGAGGAGAAGGAGGGCGTCAATACGGGGCTGCTGGCCGTCAACCCGTTCAGCGGCGAGTTGATTCCCGTCTGGGCCGGCAACTACGTCCTGACCGAGTACGGCACGGGCGCCGTGATGTCCGTGCCCGCGCACGACGAGCGCGACTACGAGTTCGCGCAGAAGTACTCCTTGCCCATCCGTCGCGTCATCGAGCGCATCTCGCACGAACAGCCGCCGGCCGAGCGCGACCCGGAGGTCGAAGACCAGTCGGTCGCGATGAAGGAGGCGTTCACCGAGTACGGCATTCTGGTCAGCTCCGGCGACTGGAGCGGCAAGCTCTCCGAGGACGCCGTCCGCGAGATGGCCGAGTTCGCGGAGCAGCAAGGCTTCGGCGAGCGCGCCACGACCTATCGCCTGCGCGACTGGGGCATCTCGCGCCAGCGCTTCTGGGGCGCGCCGATTCCCATCATCTACTGCGACAAGTGCGGCGTCGTGCCCGTCCCCGAGAGCGACCTGCCGGTCGTGCTGCCCGAGCGCGCCGAGTTCACCGGCTCGGGCCAGTCGCCGCTGGCCGGCGTCCCCGAGTTCGTCAACACAAACTGTCCGAAGTGCGACGAGCCCGCGCGGCGCGAGACCGACACGATGGACACGTTCATCGACTCGTCCTGGTACTTCTTCCGCTACCTCGACCCGAAAAATCCGGACGCACCCTTCGCCAACGAGGCGGCTGCCTACTGGACTCCCGTCGATCAGTACGTCGGCGGCGTCGAGCACGCGGTGATGCATCTGCTCTACACGCGTTTCTGGACGAAGTTCATGCGCGACATCGGGCTGGTCACGTTCAACGAGCCCGTCAAGCGCCTGATGACACAGGGCATGGTCGTCGCCGAGACCTTCTTCCGGGAGGGCGAGGACGCGGGCTCGAAGGTCTACATCAACCCGGCCGAGGTTGACGTGGTGCGCGACGAGAAGGGGCGCATCAGTCAGGCGACGCTGGTCAAGGACGGACAGCCTGTGACCGTCGGCCCGTTCGAGAAGATGTCGAAGTCCTCGAACAACGGTGTGGACCCGAACGAGATGATTACGGCCTACGGCGCGGACGCCACGCGCCTCTTCATCCTGTTCGCCGCGCCGGTCGAGAACGACCTGCGCTGGCAGGAGACGGGCATCGAAGGCACTCTGCGCTTCCTGCGCCGCGTCTACTACTTCGTCCACCGCTGGCGCGAGGCTTTGAGCGGCGCGCCGAAAGAGGCGGCGGGCGAGTTCTCGGCGGAGGCGAAGTCGCTGCGCCACGAGACGCACCGGACGATTGAGCGCGTCACGAACGACTTCGAGGGCCTGCGCTACAACACGGCGGTCGCGGCCCTGATGGAGTTGCTGAACGAGCTGTACGACTTCAAGGCTCAGCCCGGCTCGGCGTCGCCGTCAGACCTGTTCGCGGTGCGCGAGGCGGTCGAAGCTATGGTCTTGATGCTGGCGCCCTTCGCGCCGCACGTCGCGGAGGAGTTGTGGGAGGCGCTCGGCCATGAGGGCGGCATCCTGCGCAGCGGCGCGCGCTGGCCCGAGTTCGAGCAGGCGCTGGCGCGTAAGGATGAGGTCGAGATAGCCGTGCAGGTCAACGGCAAGCTGCGCGGCCGCGTCAACATCCCCGCCTCCGCCACCGAGGAGGAGACCCGCGCCGCTGCGCTCTCCGACGAACGCGTGCGCGCCTGGACTGAAGGCAAACAGATCGTCAAGACGGTCGTCGTCCCCGGCCGTTTGGTCAACGTGGTCGTGAAATAGATTGACGATTGGTTCATCGGTTCATCGGCTCATTGAAGAAATGACTCAATGAGCCGATGAACCGATGACTCAATCCTTCATCCCGTCGTGTGAACCGCTGCGGATTGTCTTCTCAGGGGTGAGCGCAGCATGAGCCAGGCGGAGGGGCCGACGACGAGGGCGATGCCTAAGACGACGAGCGGGCCGAACTGCCTCTTCCACAGCAGCAGGTCGAAGACGAGCGCGAAGACGATCTGCATCAGCCCGACGACCGAGACGCGCGAGGGGCTGCCCAACGCGAACGCCTTCGTCATCGCCAACTGCCCCACGGTCGCCGAGAGCCCGACGCCGAAGAGCAGCCCGAGCGTCTCCCCGTCCTTCAAGACCGAATAGTCAACGCGGCCGCTCGACGCCAGCAGGAATGCGAGCGTCAAGACCGTCGCCACGCCCGAGAAGTGTGTGACGACGGCGCGCGCATCCACACCGCCCAGACGGTTGAGCCCGATCATCGAGACCGAGGTCGAGAGGGCGTTGGCGAGCGCGAGCCCCGCAGCCAGACGGTCGCCCGCCGCCTCCGGCCTCTGAATCAAAACAATCCCCACGAGCCCCGTCCCCACCGCCACCCACACAGACGCCCGCGGCCTGTGCCCGAGCACCGGCCACGCCAGCAGCGTCACCCACAGCGGCACCGTGTTCGAGAGCGTCAGAGAGGTCGAGACCGGCAGGTGCGTCAGCGCGTAGAAGGCGAAGAGCACGCCGATGCTCCCGGAGACGCTGCGCATCCAGAGCACGGCCGGGCGGAAGAGTACGAGCCGGACGCCGGACAGAAGCGAGAGCGTCAACGTGAAGACGAACGCGAGCGAGCTGCGCGCGACGGCGACGAGATGCCAGTCGCAGCGCTCGCCCGCGAGGTGGCTGAACGCGCCCATCGACGCGAACGCGAGCGAGCTGAGGAGCATGAAGAGGTACGCGCGCCCGCCCTCGTCCTCCGCGTGCGTCGGCCCTTTGGGGGTTTCCATTCCGCACAGAAAGATACCAGCCACTCCTTCGGCTGTCAGCCGGACGCCGCCGAGATTTCGGCGCACGCGCCGTGGCATGTTGCTTGCGAACATACTCTGCACGAGGTGGAAAGCGACTGGTTTCACTACAGTGTTCACTACACGGGAGGCATGTGGCAATGCGTAAAGTTTTGACATCATTCCTGTTCTCGCTGGCGCTCGTCGGAGGCGTCGCGGCGCAGGAGAGCAACGTGGACAAGGCCGTCGATACAACGAAGGCGGCCGGACAAGAAGTAGGCGACAAGGCCGGGGACGTTAAGGACGCGACGGTTAAAGGCGCCAAAAAGGCCGGCAATGAGACTAAGAAGGGCGTCAACGAAGTAGGCGATAAGGCCGAGGATGTCGGCGGCAAGGCCGCTGATACGGCCGGCGACGTGAAGGACGCCACCGTCAAGGGCGCGAAGAAGGCCGGCCACGAGACCAAGAAGGGCGCGGAGGAAGTCGGCGACAAGGCCGAAGACGTGGGCGACAAGGCCGGCCACGCCGCCAAAAAGGTAGGCAACAAGGCTGAAGACGTGGGCGACAAGACCGTCCACACCGGCAAGGCCGTCGGCGCTGAGGCCGCGGACAAGGCCGAAGACGTTGGCGACCAGACGGCTAAGGGCGCGAAGGTCGCCGCGCGCGAGACCAAGAAGGGCGCGAAGAAGAGCGGCAACTGGGTCAAGCGCACCTGGCGCAAGATTTTCTAAAGCGGTTCTCCGCTTGAGTTAGTCCTTAAACGAAGAGGGGCGGGCCTGTGTGGCCCGCCCCTCTTCGTTTGCACTGTGTTCCGAAACCCGACTCAGCGCGCCGTGCCGACGCGGCCGCTGGAGCGGAGACCCATCAGGCGCGCGGGGAACTCGCCGAAGTCCTCGACGACCCAGTTGTTGTCGCCTTCCAGTTTGACCTTCGCCGAGGGGATGAAAGTCCCCTCCCCGCGGCCCCTCGCGTCGAGGTAGATTTCCGCGTAGCCGAAGCGGTAGTCCGCCGAGCGTGCCCCGTAACGTAGCTCGAAGATGGCCACGTTACGCTCGTAGAGCACGGTCAGCTTCGTCCCGCCCTCCGCGGTCGGCGTCGCGATGACTGCGTTCGCCGTCACACCCACGTTGTTACCGACCGCGACGCGCCCCGCTTTGAGCTTCGAGAGCACACGCATCAACTCGTCCTGCCCGCCCGAGCGCAGAGCCTGGTTCAACTGCTGCACATCGTCCGGCGAGGTGTAGTTATTAACGGTGAGCGTGAACGGACGGTTGAGCCCCGCCCGGCGCCCGCCGATGCCGATGACCTGACCCTGCACGTGCAGCCTCGACTGCGCCCATACGGGCGCCGCGGACGCCGCGACGAGGCAGAGCACGCCCAACAGAATGACTGTTCTTCTCTTTCTCATACTTCCCTCCCTTGATTCGCTGATTTAGCGAATTATACGACAACGGGCGGGCGGGAGTCCGTGCGCGTCCGCACGTTGAGTCTTCACCTGCCCGCGCGCGTCGCGGCCGACGGGTAGCTCGGCTCGATGTCTACGGGCACGTCCTTCAGGCGTTCGAGCGCGCCCTGCATCTCGGGGCGGACGACGCCGTACTTGTCGAGCATCGCCTTCGCACTGTCGTACGAGCCCTCGGCTTCGAGCGTCAGGAGGTCGTGTGTCAGCTTGCGCACGGCCTCCTTGATGCGCGTGTGATCGACCGAGAACGTCTTCGTCCCGGGGTTGTACTTGAACGCGCCCTCGTCCGTCAGGTAGTTGAACTGCAAGGCGATGCCCTTGCCGTGCGCCTCCTTGATGCCGAAGCGCACCGAGCGGAAGGCGCTCGCCAGAAACGTCGTGTAGAGCGTCCGCTCGAACGACTTATCGAGCACGCCCTTGTCAATCAGGTACTGCATCGCCCACAGCCCCGTGATGTCCGCCTTCGCCTCCTCGATGGCCGAGTAGTTGTCCTTCAACTCCTTGCGCACGCTCGTCTCGCGGCCTCCGACCGTGATGGTGTGCGGCCCGAGCCCGTGCATCAGCTCGTGCGCGAGGACGTGTGTGAAGAACGCCTCGAACGAGACGTTGCGCTGGTCGGCGGCCGAGAGCACGACGCGCGAGATGGGCACGAGCGTCTTGTCGAACTTCGCCTGCTGCACGTTCTTGAGCATGACGCGCTTCGAGCCCTTCTCGTGCACGACGCGCTCGTCGTTCGGCAGGTTGAAGGCCGCTGTCTGCACGCCCGAGTTGCCCTCGCCCGACGAGTAGACGACGTTGACGACGCGGATAGGCGCAGCCGCGCCGAGCTTCGGGTTGCGGTAGCGCGGGTCGATGGGCAGGTTGTTCTCAAGCTCCTGCAACAGGCCACCGAACTTCACCAGCTTCTCCGACTCGACCTTGTCGCGTAGCGTCACGTACGCCTCGAAGGCCGCCTTGTAGCCGAAGAGGCCGTCGGAGTATGTCTCGTACGGCCCGATGGTCACGTCAATCGGCGCGTCCAAATCCATCCACGCCACGTCCGACTCGTAGTAGTCGTCGCTGAGAAACGCATCGGCACGCTTCGAGAGGAAGTTCTTGAGCGTCGGGTTCGTCGTCAGCCCCGCGGCCTCGCGCAGAAGCGTCGCGGCCGGGACGAGGAACTCGCGGTACTCCTGACTGTAGGGCACGAGCTTGAGCTTGCCCGCCGCGTCGCGCCGGACGGCCCAGAAGAAGCCCGTGGCCTTCTGCTTCTCCGACTCGGAGAGCGTGGCGACCCACGACTCGAACTCCTGCTTCGTCATGTCGTCGGGGTAGTGCGCGGCCGTCGCCGGCTTCTCGTGCGGCACGCCCGGCAGGAAGGCGATGTTCTCGTCGAGCTGCGACCAGGGGCCGTCGTTGATGTTGAAGTAGTGCAGACGCGAGCGGCCGAGCGGAGTCTTGTCGGCTTCGAGCTTGCTCTTCAGCGCGACGTTGCCGCTCCAGACCTGGCGCAGGAAGAGCGGGTCGAGGAGGCGCGCGGCCTCGACGATTTTGGCGAGCGCGCGGCGGTCGCCCGCCGATAGTTGCGACGTGTCGGCCGTGACGACCGTCGGCGCGAAGCGCCGTATCTTCGCGTTCAGCTCCGCCGGCTCGCCCGCCCCCGCCCCGTCCTTCTTCTGCCCCGCGGCCAGCGTCGGCAGCAGCACACACAACGCCGTCAACAGCGCGCAAACCTTCAGCGTCACTCTCATCCTAAGTGCTTCCTCTCTCGATACGTGTCTACGTTTTGAATCATGCCGGATGCCTCTATCATACGCCAACGGAAGGCTCGCGCAAGTCGCTATCGCCCGCCGTCGGGCAAAGAAAAGGGCGGAGCCGAAGCCCCGCCCAATCCCGTACACGTTCTTCCAGTAACTCGTACTACTTACGGTTGCCCTTCGCCTCGCGCGCTTCGGTCTTGGTGGTGAGCGTGACGCCGTTGCCACCGCTCTGCGCGTAGCGCGCGCCGATGGTGCGGACGTAGTTCTGCGTCTCGGCGTAGGGCGGGACGCGGCGGCCGTACTTCATCACGGCGCCCTCGCCCGCGTTATAGCCCGCGAGCGCGAGATCGACGCGGCCTCCGAACAGGCGCAGCAGGTTCGCGAGATAGCGCGTGCCGCCCATGATCGACTGCGCGGGGTCGTAAGGATTCGTCACGCCGTAACGCGCGGCCGTCCCCGGCATCAACTGCATCAGCCCCATCGCGCCGACCGGGCTCGTGGCGCCCGTGCGGAAGCCCGACTCCTGCCGGATGACGCAATAGATGAGGTAAGGGTCAACCCCGTAGCGCTGACCGTTCTGACGAATCAGGTTGTCGATGCTCCTGTTGCCGGTCGTCCAAGCCACGTCCGTGCGCACGTTGACAGAGGGCGCCGCCGTGAAAGTCTCGATGGGCTTGCGCGCCGCGGCGAGCGTCTCGTCGGCCTTCGCGATCTCGGCGCGCATCTCCTCGACACGGGCGCGGGCGTCGGCGATATCGGTCCCGCTCGCCTCGTACTCCTTGCGCGAGATGAGGCCGTCCGTGTAGAGACCCTTGAGCGCCTCCTGCTTCTCGGTCGCCTTCTTGAGGTTCGACTCGTAGGAGGCGGAGAGTTCGACGAGGCTGGCGCGGTACTCCTCGGCCGCCTTGATGAACTCCTGCCGGAACTTCTGAAGGTCGCTGACGGGGTCGGCCTGCGCGGTCTGTGCGGCCGTTTTCGACGCCTTCGCGGTCTTCGACTTGGCCTGAGCGCTCGCGGCCGTGACCGAGGCGAAGACAAAGAGGGACGCAAGGAGGATTCGGGGAACGTAATTTGTCATCAACTTCAACCGAGTCAATAAATCCAAATAAAAAGGCACTCGCGGTGCCGAATAATGCCGCCGGGACTCTGTACGCGGCTCGTCCCTTTTTGGTTCAGGTCTTTCTCTGCCAATCTCAAGCGGGGGGGCTAAATCGTTGCAGCTTAAGATGTTTCCCCTCCCCTTTGAGTTGCCCGCGTGGAGGCTTTCCCGCCCCGTTCGTTTCTCCCCTTTTCTGTTGTAAGGTAGCAGCGCGGGCGCGGTTCCGAGACATCTTACAACCGTCCGCCGCCGCCAAATTGACCGATGCTCAAGACGACGACTCTCATCACGCTGCTTTTCATCCTCTGCGCCGCTGACGCGCGCGCGCAGTGGATCGAGCAAAACTCGGGTACGAACGTGCGCCTGCGCGGCGTGAGCGCCGTCAACGGCAGGGTCGCGTGGGCGAGCGGCGCCGGCGGCACCTATGCGCGGACGTTGGACGGCGGGCGGACGTGGCAGACGGAGCAGGTGCCGGGCGCGGCCGAACTCGACTTCCGCGACGTGGACGCCCTCGACGCCGACACGGCCTACCTCCTCGCCATAGGCCCCGGCGAGCGCTCAAGGATTTATAAGACGACCGACGGCGGCCGCAACTGGTCGCTACAGTTTCAGAACCGGCGGGCCGGTGCCTTCTACGACTGCATGGCCTTCTGGGACGCAAGCCGCGGTCTCGCCATGAGCGACCCCGTGGATGGCCGCTTCCTCATCATCAAGGCCGAGGACGGCGGGCGGACATGGAACGAGGTTGACCCGGCGGGGATGCCGCGTGCGCTTGAGGGCGAAGGCGGTTTCGCGGCCAGTGGAACGTGCGTCGCGGTCAAGGGACGCGCGCACGCCTGGTTTGGGACGGGTGGCCCTGCGGGGCCGCGCGTGTTCCGTACGGACGACGGCGGCCGGACTTGGCGAGTTGCGCCCGCGCCCCTCGCGAGCGGCAAGTCGGCGGGCGTCTTCTCGCTCGCCTTCTGGAACGGGCGCGCGGGGGTGGCCGTGGGCGGCGACTACACGAAGGAGCAGGACTCGCAAGGGAGCGCCGCCGTGACCGACGACGGCGGCCGGACGTGGCGCGCGCTCGGCGCGGACGCACGCCCCGGCGGCTACAGGTCTTGCGTCGCGTACGTGCCGGGGACGATGGGGCGCAAACTCGTAGCCGTCGGGCCTTCGGGGTCGGACTACTCTCTGGACGGCGGCCGCACATGGCGACCGCTCGGCGCCGGAGGGTTCCACGCCTTAAGCATCGCGCCGCAGGGCAACGCGGGCTGGGCGGTCGGCGAGAACGGCCGCGTCGCGCGTCTCCACGAGCCTTCGAAGCTCGGACGCTTCTGGCGTGGTCGATGACAACAGCGCTCGGCCGTGCTTACCAAATGACTGAGCAGATGACCGGACAGATGACTGAGTTCTCAAGTTTCGTGACAGCGTTGCGGTCGCGCGTCGGCGCGGGCGGCCTCGGTGTGTTCGAGTCGGTTGAAGACGGCGCGGCGGCGGACGAGTCGCTGCGGCAGGCGGCGGTGGCGCTCGTGCTGCGGGATGGGTTGGAGGGGCCGGAACTGCTCGTCATCAAGCGCTCGGAGGCGGAGCACGACCACTGGTCGGGGCACATGGCCCTACCGGGCGGGCGCGTCGAGCCTGAGGACGAGAGCCTTCTGGCGACGGCCGTGCGCGAGACGTTCGAGGAGGTCGGGCTCGACCTCAACGCGGGCGGTGAGGCGATTGCGCGGCTCGGCACCGTCAAGCCGCAGAGCCCGTATGCCCCGCGCATCTGGGTCACGCCGTTCGTCTTCGTCGCCCCGGAGGAGTATCACGCGGCGAGAGGGTCGAAGGAGCTTCTGTTGAGCGGAGAGGTCGCCGTTGCCCTCTGGGTTCCGATTGACGAGTTGAAGAAGGGCGGGCGCTCGGCAGTCTTCCGCATGGTCTTCGCGGGCGTCGAGCGCGAGTGGCCGGCCTATCCCTTACAGCACGGCCTCATCTGGGGCATCACCGAGAGGATTCTGACCGAGTTCCTCTCGTTGATAGACTGAGGTTTGCAAGTCGTCGGGTTCATAATATGAGCAATACCAAGCGAGTCTTGATGGGCCTTTTACTTCTGGCGCTCTGCCCCGTGCTGGCGGGCGCGGCCGAGCCGTGGTCAACGAAGCTCGACGCGGGCGTGCGCTTCTACCAGACGACCGACGTGGGCGTGCTCGTCGTCGGCACAGAGAAGTCGCTCTACGGCTTGGAGGCGGAGTCGGGCGACGTGCTGTGGCGGCGCAAGGACGTGCGTCTGGACGAGACGGACGTGTCCGCGGTGCCGGGGACGGACGTGCTGCTTGTCACGCTTGAGAGCGGAAGCAAGTCGCGGCTCGAAGCGCTCGACATCGTGTCGGGCAACGCGCTGTGGCGCAGCGACAAGGTGCGCGGCGCGGTGATGCAGACGGCCTTCGAGCCGTCGGCGGGCTTACTCGCGGCCGTCTTCGTGCGCGACGCGAAGTCGAAGCCGCGCGAAGGCTTCCGGCGTAAGCCCGAGCTGCACGTCTTTGACCTCGCCACGGGCGAGGAGCTTTGGAAGCGTGAGCTTGAGGGCGAGGTCGAGATGATGCCCGTCGCGTGGGGCGACGATAAAGATAAAGACGTTCCCTACACGCTCGACAACTACCGCCCGCCCGCGTTCCTCGACGGCCGTCTGTATCTCTTTTATGAAGGCTTGACCTCGCTCGACGCGCGGACGGGCAAGGAGCGACGGCGCGAGAAGTTCAAGGTCAACGAGGACGGGCTCGCGCTCACCGAGTCGGACCCGGTGGCTGACGAGGGCTACGTCTACGTCTCTGGACGCGGGCGCGTGCGCGCCATCTCGCGTGCGGACGGAGAGGTCAAGTGGGAGTCGAAGGATTTGGGTTCGACGCCGGAGCTTGTGCTTGCGGGCGGGACGCTCTACGCGAGGACGGGCGGGCAGTTCACGCGACTCGAAGACGGAGAGACGGTCGCGCGCGGCCCTTACGGCGTGAGTGCCATCGACCCGACGAACGGCAAGACACTGTGGCGCTATAAGGGCGCGGACAAGGGCTTGACGAACTTCGCCGTGCCGAACGCGGGCACGGTGGCCGTCGCCGACCGCGACGACCTTATCCTGCTCGACTCGGCGACGGGCAAGCGGCGTCTGAAGGTCTCGCACGGGGTGGAGGCCGTGGCCTTCCTGCTCCTGAACGAGCGCGGCGAGTTGGTGTTGGGAGGTAAGAACGGGCTGGCTGCGTTCGACGGCAACGGGGCGACGCCGCTCTGGCGCGAACGTCACGAGCCGCCGGGAAGGGGCTTGCTGCGCACGGTGGCGGCGGTGGCGGCGCGCGCGGCGTCTCTGTATTTCAGGTATGGCGGCGCGGCCTCGACGGTCTTCCGCGGCGCGCGCATCGCGGGCGCGCTGGCGGGACTGCGCTCGTCGGGACTGGCCGCGCACGTGACGCTCGCGGATTTGACGAGCCTCGCCTCCGACTACACGCGTAACTACGCGCGCCAGTACGCGGCCGAAAGGCTCTCGACCTACGGCGTGCTCTCGCGCGTGCGGCGCGGAGTTTCGGCTCCGGCGAACGTGAACATCCGCCCGCGGGTCTCGACGCCTTCGGCCGGCGACGTGTCGGAGCGCCTGCTCGACCGGCTCGACCCCGCGAGCCAGCTCACGCGCCTCTCGCGCTTCCTGATGCGGACGCGCAGGCTCGCGGCGTTGCGTGGGCGTTGGATGTACTTCTATGCGCCTCTGCGCGGCGGCGGGCGCGGGCTCGTCGGCGTGGACGTGGAGACGGGGCGGGCCTCGCGCGAGGTGCGTCTCTCAGACCCGGACGAGCGCTTCATCAGCGACGAGGCCGCCGGCCTGCTCTACGTCTCGAAGGGCGACCGCCTCGTCGCGCACCGTTTGAGCGAGAGCTATTGAGCAGAAGGCAGTTGAAGGCAAGGAAAGCAGCCGAAGAGATCGGGGCCGCCGAGCTTGTCAAGTCTCGGCGGCCCCGATTCGTGAAGGCGCTTCTTGTCTTAACTGCTTACTGCCCACTGCTCACTGATTGTCCACCACCGACTCGATGATGTTCTGCACCGTGGCCGGGACGTTCGAGAAGAAGTTGTAGCCGGTCAGCGTCTCCACCTGATCGACGCTCACGCGGTAGGTCTTCCAGTCGGCCGTGCGGATGCCCTGCGTGTTGGGCATGATGACCGCGATGGTGCGCGTCGCAGTCGTCACACGCGTTACGTCGTTCGTCCCCGACGGAATCACGATGACGACCTTCCACACCTGCGAAGGCACCGCGACCTTGCCGCCCGCGATGGTCGTCGTCGTCCCGCCGTTCGAGCCCGTCCCGCCCGACCCCGACCCGCCCATGATGACGTACAGCTCGTTACCCGAACTGACCAGAGTGCGCAGGTAGTTCTCCATATTGGCCCACGGCCCCTGATTGTTGTCGGGCGACTGCGGCAGCATGTTCGTCATCAGGAAGGTCGAGGAGTTGTCGGCCACCGTCAGCGTGCGGTCAGCCGAAGGGCAGTTGTGTCCGCGGTCGAAGCCCGAGCCCGAGTAGTCAGTCCCCTGCACCTGATACCAACCGGCGGGCAAGCTGGTGTCGTTGCGGAAGTCGTCCTGCCGCGGCGTGCTCCCCAGCCACGAAGAGGCGAGGTGCCAGCTCACCCAGTTCGGCCGCCCCTTGTCGCGATGGTACGAGACGGCGAACTGCGGCTTGTTGAGTAGATAGTTGGTCGGCTGGCTCACGTCGGTCACGGCGTTCGAAGGGTTGCCCATCGTCAGGTGTACGCTCACGGGCGGCGGCGCCGAGTAAGGGCTGACGGTGACGTTGTCGATGTTGATGCGGTTGGCGCCGCCGCTCGTCTTGCGAATCGAGAGGCGCACCGCGCCCGCCGAGTTGACGTTGAAGGAGGCGGTCGAGAGTGAGGTCGAAGAGGTGTTGACGGTCGAGCCGACCTTCGAGTAGGTCGAGCCGCCGTTGGTCGAGACCCAGAGTTCCCACGTCGAGGCGCCGTCGGTGCCGAAGACGGCGTGCTGGACGGTGACGGTCGAGGCCGAGGCGAAGTCGAACTGCGTGCTGACGGCACCCGTGTTGCGGATGCGCGCCGACTGCGCGCCGGTCTTGCGGTCAGTCGAGAGGTTGCCGACGAGCGCCTCGTCGAAGTACCACCAGCCGGTGGTGTGGAAGACCGCGGCGGCGGCGTATGAGGTCTTGGTGCCGCTCTCGAAGCCTTCGGTTGAAGTCTGGCGGCGGGCGCGCGAGGCGGGCGCGAGGGGCAACAGCGCGGCGAGCAGAACGAGCGCCGCCGCGCAGACGAGCGCGGCACGCCTGTAAACTCTTCTCATCAAGGATTCTCCTTCAGTTGGGGTTCGGGCGAAAGGCGGCCCCGGCGAGCGCGAGGACACGCGCGCACCCGGCCGGCGAAGATGTGAGATGTGACGCGCCGACTGCCGCGCCGTCAGAAACGAGGCAAGAAGAAGTTAAGGCTGTTGAAACGAGAGCGGCTTTTAAGGGCACGCCGCCCGCATGACTCCGACACGAGGGGGAGCACAGTGTAGCCCGCGCCCGCGGCATCCATCAAGATTTTTTGAAGGCCGCGCGATTCTACGCGCGGCGCGGCCTCCGCTATAATCCGACGCTTCAGGAGGAACCTGACCCATGCGTTACGCAATCGACGGCAAGGTCGTACTCATCACCGGTCCCGCGCGCGGCATCGGCGCAGAGACGGCCCGAATGCTCGCCGCGCGCGGTGCGCGCCTGTCTCTGGTCGGGTTGGAGCCGGAGCTTCTGACCGCGCTCGCCGCGGAGCTGGGCGCAGGTCACGTCTGGTTCGAGTGCGACGTGACCGATCAGACGGCTTTAGAGCGCGCCGTCGCGGGTACAGTCGAGGCGTTGGGAGGTATCGACGTGGTCATCGCCAACGCGGGGATTGCGTGCAACGGCACGGTCGCGGTCGGCCCCGTCGAAGCGCTCGTCCGCATCATCGAGGTGAACCTGACGGGCGTCGTACGCACCGTGAGCGCCACGCTCCCGCACGTGACGGAGCGGCGCGGTTACTACCTGCTCGTCTCGTCGGCCGCGGCGCTCGCGCCCTTCCCGGGCATCTCGACCTACGCGGCGGCGAAGAGCGGCGTCGAGCAGTTCGGCAACGTCCTCCGGCTCGAACTCGCGCACAAAGAGGTCGCGGTCGGCGTCGCGCACCCTTCGTGGGTGGACACCGACATGGTGCGCGACGCGCAGAACGACCTCGCCGGATTCAGGGCGATGATGGGACGACTGCCCGGCCCCTTCGGCCGCGTCACGCCGCTCGGCGACTGCGCGGCCGCCTTCGTCGATGCCATCGAGCGGCGCCGGCGCAAGGTCTACGTCCCGCGCACGCTCGCCGCAGCCGCGGCCCTCCGGCAACTTTTGGCCAGCCCGCTCGCGGACTTTCTCATGGGCCGCCAGACCCGCACGACGCTCCCGCAGGTCGAACGGGAAGTCCGCGCCCTCGGCCGCTCCTTCGGCTCACACAGCACGGGATTCGGCGTGAAGAGAGAGAAAAAGTAACCACAGAGAGACAGAGGCACGGCTTGTAATCAACAAGCCGTGCCTCTGTCTCTCTGTGGTTAATAATACCCGACTACTTGTCCCTAAGAGATATCAGCCCGCGGTCGCCTGCCCGTGCGCGCCGTAGCCTTCGGGGTGCGCCTCGTGCCACTCCCATGCGGTGCGGACGATTGCTTCTAACTCCGGGTACTGCGTCTTCCAGCCCAGCACCTCGCGCGCCTTCGTCGCGTCGGCCACGAGCCGCGCGGGGTCGCCGGGGCGTATCGGCTCGACCCTCACCTCGATCTCGCGCCCGGTCACGCGCCGCGCCGTCTCGATCACTTCCATCACCGAGTAGCCGTGGCCGTTCCCCAGATTGATGAACTCGGAGTCGCCGCCGCGCCGCAGGTGTTCGAGCGCGAGCGTGTGCGCCGTGCAGAGGTCTGTGATGTGTATGTAGTCGCGGATGCACGTCCCGTCCGGCGTCGGGTAGCTGTCGCCGAAGACCGAGACGAAGGGGCGCCGACCCGCCGCGGCCGCGAGCACGTTCGGGATGAGGTGCGTCTCCGGCTCGTGGTGCTCGCCTTTACGTTTAGTCGCGCCCGCGGCGTTGAAGTAGCGCAGCGCGACGAAGCGCAGACCGTAGGCGTGGTCGTACGAAGAGAGAATCTTCTCCATGAAGAGCTTCGACCAGCCGTAGGGGTTGACCGGCGCCTGCGGGTGCGACTCGTCGATGGGCACGCGCACCGGCTCGCCGTACGTCGCGCAGGTCGAGGAGAAGACGAAGCACTTCACGCCCGCCGCCAACAGACCGTCGAGCAGGCCCAACCCTTGCGCGACGTTGTTCTCGAAGTAGAGCTTCGGCTCGGTCACAGACTCGCCGACGTAAGCGAGCGCGGCGAAGTGGACGCACGCGTCAACGTCATGTTCGCGGCAGATGCGCTCGACCAGAGCGCGGTCGCCGATCTTCCCGTCGTAGTAAGGCACCGACTCGTCCAGCGCCTCGGCGTGGCCGCGCGACTGGTCGTCGAGCACGACGACATCTCCGCCCGCCTCCACCAACTGCTCCACCATCACGCTGCCGATGTACCCGGCCCCGCCCGTCACGAGTGTCGCCATCTTCCTCTGTCCTTCCTTCAACGTTGAAGAGCGCGCCTAGTGCATCTTGAACGGGCCGCCGGGCGGCTCGGGCTCAAGCTCGGGGCGCGCGGAGTCCTGTACGACCTCGTGCATCTCAAGGGAGTTCGGCCCCGAGAACGCGTCGCGCGGGAGCGTGCCCGACTGCGCGTGGCCACGGACGAACTCGTCGGAGCGCACCCAGTTGAGGAAGTCCTGCCGGCTCTGCCAGACGGTGAAGACGACGTAGGGGTCGCCCTCGTTGACGGGGCGCAGCACGAGGTTCGAGACAAAACCGGGCATCTTGTCCACCAGCCCCGCGCGGTCGCGGAAGCGCGCCTCGAAGGCTTCGCCGTATTCGGGCTTGACGTAGATGCGGTTGGCGACAGTTATCATCTGTAGTCCTTTACTCCTACTTCTCGAAGAGGCGCGAGCGGTCAACGAAGGCTTTGAACTCCAAAGCGTTCCCGCTCGGGTCGAGGAAGAACATCGTTGACTGCTCGCCCGGCTCGCCCTTGAAGCGCACGTAGGGCTCGATGATGAAGTTGACGCCGGCGCCCTTGACGCGCCCGGCCAGCTCCTCGAACTGCGCGGGCGAGATGATGGCGCCGAAGTGCGGCACGGGCACGTCGTGGTTATCGACCGGGTTCGAGCCCTCGACGCCCGCGCGCCCCGGTTGCAGGTGCGCGACGATCTGGTGGCCGAAGAGGTCGAAGTCAATCCAGTGTTCAGAGCTGCGCCCCTCGGGGCAGCCCAGCACGCCGCCGTAGAAGTCGCGCGCCGCCGCGAGGTCGTGGACGGGAAACGCGAGGTGAAAGAGCGCGTCGGTGTCAGTCATCTTCAGTCTCCTCTCGAAGTCTGCGCGCCCCGCAGGCGCTCCTCGTCACTCTGCTCCGACAGAGGCACGTAGTAGCTCTCAATCATCCGCGACACCTGATGGCGGTCGTAGCCCAGTTCGGCCAGCCCCTCTTCAATCGCGCCGAGGTCGCCGCCGCGCGACTCGAACATGCAGAGCGGGTGGCCGCACCAGCGCGGCTCGGTGTAGTGCGCGTAAGGGCCGCGCAGACACTCGCCCGCCTCGTGCTCGTAGTCGTCGAAGTCTACCCAGCGCATCTCGGCCCCGCCTCTGTGTCGCTTTCCGAGTCCCTGCGAGTTTACCGCGTCCGCGCCCGTCGCGCCTACCGCGCGCCGTTAACCCTGCCCCGGGTGTTCGAGCGCGCGCCACATGTACCAACTCGCCACAGACCTGTATGGCCGCCAGGCCTCTGCGTGCAGCTCCAAAGCCTTCGGCTTCGGCATCTCGTCCAGACCGTACGCGACCATGAAGCCCTTGCGCACGGCGAAGTCGCCCACGGGCAAAACGTCGGGCCGCCCGAGGCGGAACATCAGGAGCATCTCCACCGTCCAGCGGCCGATGCCACGCACACGCGTCAGACGCTCGACGATCTCTTCATCATCCATGCGCTTCAAACGTGCGAGCGTCGGCACCGTGCCGTCGAGCGTCTTCGCCGCGAGGTCTTTGAGCGCCGCCGTCTTCGCCCCCGACAACCCGACGCCGCGCAGAGACTCCTCAGACGCTTCGAGTACATCGTTTGGTCGGAGACGCCCGCCGCCGAAGAGCCCGATGAGTCTTCCGTGAATCGCCTCGGCCGCGCTGCCATGCAACTGCTGGAAGACGATGTTGCGCGCCAGCGCCTCGAAAGGGTTGTGCAGGTGGCGCGTCTGCAACGCGAACGGCCCGGCGCGCTTCATCAGCTTAGACAGAACCGGGTCTGCTTTCCCCAGATGCTTCACCGCCGCGCCCGCGTCGTAACAGAGCCCGTCTCCGAACTCCTCCGCCTCTTTCTTTACGCGCGTCGTCATCGAATCAATCTCCGTTCAGAAAAGTCTGGCCTTCCAAGCGTGTTGTATGTTATACATCGTTGCACGTTCGGGACAAGAAGAATCTTAATCTAATAGGTGGGACTCATCATGTTGGACGACTCCGTCTCGGGCATCTACGCCGTGCGCATCGGGACGAGGCTCGCGCGTCCGCTCCTGATGTGGCGCGTGCCGGCGGGCTTCCCCTCGCCGGCCGAGGACTACGTCGAGGGCAGCATCGACTTAAACCGCGACCTCGTCAAGCATCCCTTCTACACCTTCTACGTGCGCGTGGACGGCGACTCGATGGTGCCCGCCATCCAGCCCGGCGCGCTGCTCGTCGTAGACCGCATGGCCGAGACGCGCGAGGGGCACATCGTCCTCGCACGCATCGGCTCGGCCTTCCTCGTCAAGCGCCTCCACTTCGACGAGGCGGGGCGCGTCTTCCTCCTCTCCGACAACGAGACTTACGCCCCCGTCGAGATCACCGAAGAGATGGACTTCGAGGTCTGGGGACGCGTTCTCCACTCGATACAAGACCACTGACAAGGACGTGCTCCACGTCGTCTGACCCACCCCTCCCCGGGCGCGCTTGACGCGGGCGCGGGAATCGTCGTTAATGCGTGTCAAGCTTTACAGAATCGTCGGCACGCGGACGCGCGCGACGGCGGCGGCGCCGGAGAAGCAGGAAGACCACGCCCGCGCCGAGGCAGAAGGCGGCGAGGGGCACGGCCCAGCGTCGCCCGACCACACCTACTAAAAGAGCGAACAGGAAGATCAACGTCCCCGGCGGGGCGAAGGCGAAGAAGCCTGCGAGCAGTATGGCGGCGATTCGCTTGGGACTCTTCATCGTCGGGCGGTCATCCTAGCACAAGGTTCGGGCGGGCTTCATCGTGAAGAGAGGGGGTGCGAAGGCTTGGGGGCTCGCTGCCGTCTGTGCGGCGCTCGCCTCCGCCTGCGCGCCCGCGTGGCTCATCCTGCGCTACGGTGTGGACGTGCCGTACTCAGACCAGTGGAGCATCGCGCACTTCTTCGAGAAGTATGCGCGCGGCACGCTGACGCTCTCCGACCTCTACGCGCAGCAGAACGAGTACAGGCAGTTCTTCCCGCACCTCCTCTTCGTCGCGCTGGGGAGGCTGACGAACTGGGACGTGAGGTACGAGATGTTCGCGAGCCTCCTGCTCGCGTGCTTCGTCGCATACGGTGTGTGGCGCCTCGGCGCGCGGACGTTCGACGACCCCATGCGGCGGGGCGTGCTCTTCCTGCTCGCGAGCCTTTTGAACTTCTCGGCGATTCAGTACGACAACTGGCTGTTCGGCGTGCAGGTCGTCTACTTCGCGCCTATCGCCTGCATCGTCGCGGGGCTGCTCTTTGCATACTCGGAGAGGACGGGGACGACGCTTGCCGTCGTCGCCTGCGCGTGCCTGTCGTTGGTCAGCACGTTCTCTTCGGCGAACGGGCTCGTGGCGTGGCTCGTGCTGCCGCCGGCGCTTCTCGCCGCGCGAGCCGGGGCGCGTGCGTCCGCGCGGCGCTGGCTGACTTTGTGGGGCGCGGGTCTGGCGTTGTGCGCGGCCGTCTACTTTAAAGACTACCAACGCGTGGACTGGCATCCCGGGACTTCCGGGGCGCTCGGGCAGCCGCTCGATGTGCTGGCCTACTTCGTGGCGTACCTCGGCGGGCCGCTGGCCGCGGGTCGCCACCCGCTCGTCGTCGCGCTGGCGGTCGGCGCGTGCGCGCTGACGCTCTACGTTGCGACGTGCGCGTACCTGTTCAGGCACAGAGGAGATGGGGCGCTCATCCGGCGTGCGATGCCGTGGTTGATGCTCGGCGTGTACTCGCTCGTGACCGGCGGGCTCATCGCGGTCGGGAGGGTCAGCTTCGGCGTCGCCCACGCGACGACGACGAGGTACGCGGCCTTCTCGCTCTACCTGCTCGTGGCGCTCGTCTACCTTCTGCCGTGCGTCGTCGAGGATGCGGCGCAGAGAAGGTATTTGACGACGGGTCGTCTCGCACTGTTGAAGAGGGTCGGGGCGGCGGCGGCGGCGCTGCTTGTGCTCGCGCATGTCGTCATCTTCGTGCTCGTCGTCAGGCACAGCGCGTCCAACTGGCGTCGCAAGCTGCTGCGCGAGAAGGCATGTCTGCTCTTTATCAAGGTCGCGCCGGATGAGCGATGCCTGACCGAGTCCAGGTTCTATCTGGACATGCGCGTGCTGCGCGAGCGCGCTGAGTCGCTCGACCGCATGGGTTATCTGCGCCCACCGCTCGTCAGGGACGGAAGGGTGAGCGCGCTGGCCGCCACAGTGACGTGCGCGGACGGCAATCTCAAACTCTCCACGGCGGAGGGCGGTGTGTTAATCGCGGAGGGCACGGCGCGACTGCCGCGCCGCGGGGGCGAGCCGGCCGACGCCGTCGTGCTGGCCCGCGGGGCGACGGACGAAGAGCAGACGGCCTTCGCGCTGGCCGAAGTCGGCGCCGGAGGAGCGCGCGACGACCCGAGGTGGCGCAGGACTTTTTCGTCGGACGCTCTGCCGGCCGCGCCGGGAATTGCGGTCACGGCCTGGGCGTTCGATGCGGAAGAGGGCAAGGCATACAGGCTCTGCGAGACTCAGGCGGAAGTAAGGCCGCGTTGAGCGTTTCAAGGTGGAGGTATTTAATTTGAAATCTCAAATCTGAGATTTCAAATTCCAAACTTATGTCCGAGGGCATCAGCGTCTTCTTCCCCGCGTACAATGACGAGGCGAGCATCGCCGGGCTGGTCGGCGCGGCGCTCGCGCTGCTCCCGAGTCTGACCGACGACTTCGAGGTGATCGTCGTGGACGACGGCAGCGCGGACGGGACGGCCGCTGTGCTCGACGAGCTGGCGCGCGAAGACCCGCGGTTGCGGGTAGTTCACCACGAAGTGAACCGCGGGTACGGCGCCGCGCTGCGCACGGGCTTTGCGAGCGCAACCAAAGACCTCGTCTTCTACACCGACGGCGACGGGCAGTACGACGTGCGCGAACTCCTTCTGCTACGGCCGCTGCTCGTAGCGGGGGTTGACATCGTCAACGGCTATAAGGTACAACGCGCGGACGGTTGGCAACGCAAAGCCGTCGGAGCCGCGTACAACCGGCTCGCGCATCTTCTCTTCAGCATTCCAATCCGAGACGTGGACTGCGACTTCCGGCTCATCAGGCGCCGTGCGGTCGAGCAGGTCGAACTCGTCTCTTCGAGCGGCAGCATCTGCGTCGAGCTGGTGCACAAACTGCACCTACGGGGCTGCGTCTTCGCAGAGGTTCCCGTCCAGCATCGCCCGCGCGTCCACGGGCGCTCGCAGTTTTTTACGCTCCGGCGTGTGTCGCGCACGGCGCTCGACCTTGTGTCGTTGTGGCTGCGCGTGGCGGCGCCCGGGCGTCGGCGTGGAGCGCGCACGACCGCATGAACGGTCAGGCAATTACTCCCCAGACGGCCTACCAGGAGAGACATGAACGAACCGACAGCTTTCGGAGAGTATAAGGGACGCTCGGCGCTCATCACCGGCGGCCTCGGCTTCATCGGGAGCAACCTCGCGCGGCGGCTCGTCGAGATCGGCGTCGAGGTCTCGGTGCTCGACGCGCTCCTGCCCGAGCAGGGCGGGAACCCGCACAACCTCCGCGACCTGCTCGGCCGCGTCGAGATTCACACCGCAGACATGCGCGACCAAAGGGTCGTCAACCACCTCGTCGGCGGCGTGGACTACGTCTTCAATCTCGCGGGCAGCGTCAGCCACCTCGAATCGATGCAGCAGCCGTTGCGCGACCTGGAGTTGAACTGCGCCGCGCACGTCACGCTGCTGGAGGCGTGCCGCAACTTCAACCCGCACGTCAAGATCGTCTTCACGAGCACGCGTCAGGTCTACGGTAAGCCGGTCTACCTACCTTTAGACGAGCAGCACCGCGTCTCGCCGCTCGACGTGAACGGCATCAACAAGCTCGCCGCCGAGCACTACCACCTGCTCTACCAGCGCCTCTACGGGACGCGCGCCGTCTGCCTGCGGCTGACGAACACGTACGGCCCGCGCCAGCTCATCCACCACAATCGGCAGGGCTTCATCGGGTGGTTCATCCGGCAGGCCATCGAGGGCGATGTCATCGAGCTTTACGGCGAGGGCCGGCAGCGGCGCGACATGAACTACGTGGACGACGTGGTCGAGGCGCTGATCCTCGCCGGCGCGAGCGAGGAGGCCGAGGGCGAGGTCTACAACCTCGGCGGCGACGAGCCGGTCTCGCTGGCCGAGCTGGCCGAGGAGCTGATCTCGCTCACGGGGCGCGGCTCTGTGCGCACGGTTCCCTTCCCGCCCGAGCGGCAGTTGATCGACGTGGGCAACACGCATTCGAGCTTCGCCAAGATAGAGTCGGCGCTCGGCTGGCGGCCTACGACGCCGCTACGCGAAGGCTTGCGCCGCACGGTCGAGTTCTACGAGCGGCACCGCGCACACTATCTGAAACCCGATGCCGGTCAGTTTTCTCGATCTCAGAAGACAGCATGAAGAGGTCGCGGACGAGGTGCGCGCCGCCGTCGAGCAGGTTCTAACGGGCGGTACCTACATCCTCGGCCGCGAGGTCGAAGCCTTCGAGCGGGAGTGGGCGCGCTTCTGCGGCGCGCACGCCTCGGCGGGCATCGCCAACGGCACCGACGCGCTCGCTCTCGCGCTCGTCGCCACGGGCGCCGTGCGCCCCGGAAGGCGCGACGAGGTCATCACTACGCCGCTCACTGCCGGCTACACCGCGCTCGGCATCCGCAACGCGGGCGGCGTCCCGGTCTTCTCAGACATAGACCCCGAGACATACACGCTCGACCCGCGCGCGCTCGAACGCGCGCTCACGCCGCGCACGCGCGCCGTCGTCCCCGTGCACCTCTATGGGCGGATGGCGGAGATGGAGGGCGTGTGTGACTTCGCGGCGCGGCGCGGGCTCGTCGTCGTCGAGGACGCGGCGCAGGCGCACGGCGCGCGTCTCGAAGGCCGTCGCGCGGGCGCCTGGGGTCACGCGGCGGCCTTCAGCTTCTACCCGACGAAGAACCTCGGCGCCTACGGCGACGGCGGCGCCGTCACGTCGAACGACGCGGGGTTGATTGAGAGGGTCAAAGAGTTGCGGCAGGGCGGCCACCCTTCGGCGATGGCTGGCCGAGTCGAAGGACGCAACTCGCGCCTCGACGAGTTGCAGGCGGCGACGCTGCGCGTCAAGCTCCGGCGCCTCGACGCTTGGAACCGCAGGCGCCGGCAACTGGCGGGCATGTACCACAGGCTGCTCTCGCGCCGCGTCAGAGGACTCGTCCTCCCTTCGACGCGCGCCGGGGCAGGCTCGCACGTCTTCCATCTCTACGTCGTGCGCCACCCTGAGCGCGAGCGCCTGCGCGCGCACCTCAACGCGCGCGGCGTCGAGACCCTGATTCACTACCCCGCGCCGCTCCACATACAGACGCTCTTCCGCCGCCGCGGCCAACACACACTCCCCGCAGCCGAACGTCTGACCGGCGAAATCCTCTCGCTCCCCCTCTACCCCCAGCTCCGCGACGAAGAGCTGCACGCCGTCGCCGACGCCATCCTTGAATTCGAGGCGCAGCAATAGCGGTCAGAACCGCCTGCGGTAGCGGGCGGCCCTTTGCCACTCGGAGCATCCGGTCTGCACAGGGCCGCCCGCTACCGCAGGCGGTTCTGACCTGTTGACGACTGCGAAGTCTCTGCGCACGACTGCGCACGCCATGCACAGTCGTGCGCAGAGACTTCGCACGGCCGCGCAGAGACTTCGCGGCTGGTGGCTACTTCGTTTCAGCTTTAGACCTTCTCCGCCACGCAAATGGTGGAGAGGCCAGCCGGGAGTTTCGCGCCGGGTCGTTTGAGGACGTTCGCTTCGGCCCTGAGCGCGGAGGCGAGCAAGCGGTTGAGCCGGTCGGAGCCGGGCGGCTTCACGTCTGACCCTCGGTCGGCGAGGCCAAGCCGCTTGAGGACGAGCCGCCTGACGACCGCCGCCGGGAGGAGCAGGCTGTTGGCATAGGTCGCGCGCCGCACTTGGAAGCCCGCGCGCGTCATCCTCTCGACGAGCCGCGTCAGCGTGTAGCGCCGCTGCGTGTCGAGGGCCTCGTCGTGGCCGCTGCGCATCCACTCGTAGGCGGCGGCGCGGACGAAGGCGATGCCGCCGGGGCGCAGCACGCGGCACATCTCGCGCATCGCCAGCTCGTCTGACCCTTCGCCGGGCAGTTGCACCAGCACGTCGAAGCTCGTCACGAGGTCGAAGGTCTGGTCGGCGAACGGCAGCGCGGTCACCGAAGCCTGCGCCACGTCGCGCAGTCCACGGCTGCGGCAGAAGTCGAGCGCGTCGGCCGAGAAGTCGATGCCCGCCACGCGCCCGCCGCCCGCGTAGCGTTCGAGCCACGTCAGCATCCCGCCCGTCCCGCAACCCGCGTCGAGGATGTCTCTGCCCCGCCCCGGCGGACACAAAGGGTCGAGCACGACGCGCGTCACCTCGCGCATCCCCACGAACCACCAGAGGCTCTCCTCCAGCGCGTACAAGTCGGCGTAGTCCTGTGCCCGCAAATCGAGACCCTTCGTCGCATGAGAGATGTTAAGACCGCGCGCCAACATACCATTACAAGGCGCGCGTTGTAACATGCGGAGGCTCGGGGCGTGAGAGGCCCCGCGGTGAGGTCGGGGCCATGCGGAGGTGATTCGTGCGGGGGCGGGCTTAGAAGGTTAGCTTGAGCGAGAGCTGAACCGTGCGCGCGCCGCCCGCCGTGTAGAGCGGCCCGAAGCCGCCGGCCTGCCCCACCCACTCGCCGCCGCCGCGCGCCGAGAGCGAGCGGCCGAAGTACGGGTCGAGCCTGAGCGTCAAAGCGTCGCCGGGCGCCACGGCTAAAGTCGCTAAGGTCGGCGCGGGGTCGTCGAAGTTCGGATGGTTGAGCAGGTTGAACGCCTCGGCCCTCACTTGCAGGTTGACGCGCTCGTTGAAGTTGAACTGACGGCGCAGCGCCAAGTCGAGCTGATAGAACGGGAACCCGCGAAGCGCGTTGTGCCCGAGCGTCCCCTGCCGCTCCGCGCCGGGTAGGACGAAGGCCGCGGGGTTCAAACGTCTGCCGCCCGCGATTGTCGGCTCAAGGACGTAAAGCGGCACTCCGCCCGGAAGGTCGGGGCGCAGAAACGCGAACCCGTACGCGACGGGGAGGCCGTAGACGACGTTGACCGGCTTCGCCGAGCGCGCGTTGAAGAGCGCGTCCAGAGCCCACTCGCGCGCGAGCGCATTCCACACACGACCCTCGAACGGCGTCGGCAGTTGATAAGAGGCGTAGCCCGATACCACGTGGCGCGCGTCGAAGTCGGACGGCCCACGCTCCGACTCGCCCCTCAGAAGCGCCCGCGCGGGCACGTCCTCCGAGAAGTCGTCGAGCGACTTGGCAATGGTGTACGAGGCCATCGCCTGGAGGCCGCGCGACAGACGGCGGTTGAACTGGAAGCGCGCCGAGTGATAGTCGGAACGCCCGCCGTTCGTCGTCACGCGCACGAGCGAGAAGTCCGGCGTGGGGTCGAGCAGCGTGCGCGTGAGCAGAAGCCTCCGCCCGGCCGCGCCCATATAGGAGACCGAGATGCTGTGCTCAGTCCCGAGCGCGCGCTCGATGGAGCCTTGCCAGCGCAGCGTGTACGGTAGTCTCAGGTGCGGGTCGAACGCCGAGACGGGCACGCCGAGCCGCGCGCCATCATCGACGAACGGCGCGACGCCCGGCGTGAACGGGACGCCGAAGGCGGCACCGCCCGCGAGGAACGGGTGTGAGTCGTTGAAGGCGTGACCCGCCTCCTCGACGCCCGTGTTGTAGAGGAGCGCCACACTGGCGCGCGCCACCGTGTAGTTCCCGCTTGAGCTGCCCGCCAGTTGATACGCGAGCCCCGCGCGCGGCTCGAAGTTGAAGTAGGTCGTCTCCCAGAGCGGCGCGTCCGGTGCGGCGAGCGAGAGGCCCGCCGTCTCTTCGACCTGCGTGAACGCGAACGGCTTCGTCCCGCCGCCCGCGCGCGGCGCGCGGTTCAGCTCCCAACGCAGACCGTAGGTCATCGTCAGACGCGGCGTCCTCTTCCACTCGTCCTGCGCGTAGGCCGAGAGGTTGTTGAAGACGGGACGCCCCGCCTCCGCGCGTGTGAAGAGCCCGTCGCGCGCGGCCGTGCCCGAGAGCGCACCGTTGACGCCGTCGAAGTAGACTTCGCGCTGCGTCGCAAACGCGCCGACGACGGGTGAGAGCCTCCGGTAGTCCACGCCGAACTTCAACGTGTGCGTGCCGGAGATGAAGTCGAGCGAGCCGACGAGGTTGACCTGACGCTGTAGATTCGTGACCTCCGCGGCCGAGCCGAGCGACGCGCCGCGGCTGCCGAGGTCGAAGACGAAGGAGCCGCCCGGCGTCGTCAACAGCGCGCCCGTCTGCGTGTCCGCGCCGGGCACAATCGCCCCGCCGAACGCGTCGAGCAGGCGCGAGCCGCGCGCGGAGACGCGGCTGTAGTTCGCGCGCGCGCCCCAGACCGTAGTCGGCGTGGCGACGTAAGAGAGGCCGCCCGTCAACGTCTGCGCGAGCGTCCGCGTGCGGCTCAGCGTGTTGAGCGAAGAGCCGCCCGCGCCGCGCCCGTCGGCCTCGGAGCCGGCGAGGGCGTACCGCGCGTTGAGCGACAGACGCGTGCTCATGCGGTCGAGCCGGAAGGTGAAGGAGTCGAGCCCCGCGGGGGTCGAGAACCCTTCGGCGAACTCCGCGAAGCCGTCGGCGCGCGCCGCGCCCGTCGGCACGGGGAAGGCTTCGAGGAAGGGACGCACGGCCGCGGGCGCCGCGAGCCTTGCCGCGAGCGTGGGTACCTCCGAGAAGGCGAACGCGGGCTGGCGCTGCCGCTGCCCTTCGTAAGAGCCGAAGAAGAAGAGCACGTCGCGCTTGAACGGGCCGCCGAGCGTGCCGCCGTAGTCGGCCAGCCGTCGGGGCGAGCGCCCGCGGCCGAGGCTGTTGGCGAACCAGTCGTTGGCGTCGAGCGCCTCGTCGCCGAAGTAGCCGAAGAGCGAGCCGTGCAGCTCGGGCGCTTAAAGATTTGAACGTTCAACGTTGAAATCTTAAATCGACTCCGCGGTCTACGCTTCAAGCTCGTGTGAGGAGTTATCTTCAGTGCTGATGCGCAGGGGCCTGCGTCGTGCCGTGCGTCGCATGTGCGTCGGCCTTCATCCGGCCCGGCCGGAGTCGGAAGAAGAGCTTCCAGGAGACGGGGCTCCGGCCGTAGAGCGAGTCGAGCGCCGAGGGCTTCGAGTAGAAGGTCAGATCGCTCCCCAACGCCAGCGAGAGCTGCTCTGTGTTCCAAAGCTCGCGCGCGCCGCCGAACGTGTAGGCGCCGACGCGGAAGGAGGCGTGATGCCCCTCGATGCCTAAACCATTCAGCTCGTCCTCGCTCAACAGCTCGTCCCTGTCCACAAGCTCCAACCGCGTGTAGACGTAGTTCCGTTCGAGGAAGTTGAGCGTTGACTCGAACGTGTAGGCGTTCAGGTTGCGCGCGGCGCCGTGCCCCGAGACGTGGTTGCGCCCCCAGACGAAGGCGCTCGCCCAGTAGCCGCGCGCGTACACGCGGTTGTACTGCACCGAGGCGGTCGTGCGGCGTATGTCCTCGTCGGGCGCGTGCGCCTCGGGGCTGCGCAGGAAGCCGTGCGAGAGCTGCATCGCCCAGTTCTTGTTCGGCATAAACGACAGCCGCACCGAGCGCGAGTTCCAACGGTGCGCGTCGAAGTCGTAGCGGTTCTCGTCTGGCTCGCGCCCGTTGAAGAGTGATCCTTCAAACTTGAACCGGCGGTAGGTGAAGCCCGTCGTCAGCACCCCGAAGGCGATGTGCGTCGAGTCCTGCAAGTGATGGCCGAGCGTGGCCGAGGGATTCTCCGCGGCCGACAGGCGGTGCATGAAGGCGACCGGGCCGAGGGCCGGCTCGCCCGGGTAGCCGAAGTATGTGAACCACGTCGCGCGCTCGCCTAAGGGGTGCGTGTACTGCGCCGACAACTCCATCAAGAGGTCGTGCGGGTGCTGCGCGTCAACAATCGGCTCGCCCTTATAAGTCTCGCCCGTCTGGAAGAGGAGCGGCGAGCCGCCCGGCGGGAACGTGAAGGGCTCGGCGCTGAACATGCCGCGCAACTGAAGCGTGCCGCGCCCCACGCGTCGGTAGGCCATCGGCATGAACCAGTTCGCCGACTCGGCCTTCGTCACGCCGCGCGGCCCGCCCTGCCGGTTGACGCCCGCCGACAGGTTGAAGTGGAACATGACGAGCCACTCGCCGGCCACCTTGTGATACATGCTCGACGGCCCCGACGCCGGCTGCCACGAAGTGCCCGACCCCATCGACCCCATCGACATCAGATTGTGCGCGCTCGAACCGACGCGGATGCTCATGCCCTCCTCGGACATCACCATTAGCCCAACATCTTCCGCCGACTCTGACCCCGTCGCGCCGGCCGTCGTATGCCCCGCGTGCGGCTCACCCGGCGTCGGCGTCGGCGTCGTTGAAGGAGTCGGCTTAGCCATCGGCGTCGGCGTCGGCGTGCCGTGCGCGTCGTGCCCCTCGTGCTGCGCCCGCGCGATGGCAGGAACGAGTAGAAGCGTTAGCGCAAACGCGAAGAGGACGCCGCGCGCGCCGCCGTCGAAAGTATCTGACCCGTTCATTCGTACCCCTTGAATATTAACCTGTCGGCCTCCCGCGTGCCTGCGAACAGTATAGACTCTGTACACGTCTACAAGGTCAAGCCGGGAAGAGGTTAATCACAGAGACACGGCTTGTAGCAACGAGTCTACAAGCCGTGCCTCCGTATCTGCGGTGGTTAACTCTTAACCGCTATAACTTCACTTGCGCGACTGCGTGGCCTTCTCAATCTCGACGGCGAAGACGTGCGTGGGGCCGAACATGTTGGAGCGGAAGACGAGCCACTTCATGTCGGGCGTGAAGGTGACGTTCGGCTCCAAAGAGTAGTCGTGCTTCGCGAGGTTGACCAGACGCTCGGCGCGGAAGACGCCGGGCTTGACGAGTTCCTTCGCGTTCGGGAGCTGGCCGTCTGTGCGGTCGTTGACCATCTCGGGGCGGAAGAGATAGATCCATTGGCCGTTGCCGGGCGCGGCCACGCTGGTCGGGCCGCCGCCATCGCCCGCGAAGAGCTTCCCGTCCGGCGAAGAGTTGTAGTGCACGCTCCACTCCTGCCGTTGCAGATTGTACCAAGTCCTCTCGCCCGTCGAGGCGTTGTAGCCCGCGACCCAGAAGACCTGGCTGCGCGGCGTCTGCAAGTCGTACCAGACCGTGCGGCCGTCGGCGCCGAACCACTCGTGCCCGCCGATCTCCATAAGCATCGTGCGCGGGTGAACCTTGACGGGCGGCGTGGCGTCCGTGCGGATGAGCCACGTACGGTCAACCTTGTGCCAGGGCCCCTCGTGGCAGTACATGAGGAGCGTCGGGTCGGTCGGCGAGAACTGTATGTGGTTGTACCAGTCCGTGCCGCGGAGCAACGTCTTGACCTCGCCGTTCTTCGTGCTGACGGTGACGAGTTGCAAGGGGCGCCGCTCGGCCAGACGGTTCTCCATCATCTGCCCCTTCCCCGGATACTCGTCGCCGCGCCGCTCGGTCTGCGGCGGCTGTTGCGGCGGCTGCCCGCTGCTGCCGGCGAGCGGTTGTTGCTGCGGCGGAGCGCCGCCGCCGCCGCCGCCGGGGCCGCGCGGGAAGCGACCTTCGGCGATGTCCTTAGCAGTCTTCTCGTCGAGCGTGCCGGCGAGCAGCGTCTCGTCAGCGTTGACGGTCGTGACCGAGACGCCGGGCGCGAGCTTCACCACCTCGCGCGTGGCCTTCGTGTCGAGGTCGGTGGCGTAGACGGTCGCCGAGAAGCGGCCGGGCTCGCGCACGAACTTCGTGTAGTAGACCTGTCCCGTCTTCTTGCCGACGATGATGATCGAGACGCGACCCTCGACGACACGCTCGACGGCCCGCGTCCGCAGGTTGACGGCCACGAGCCCCGTCGGCGTCGTCATAATCATCTTCGACCCGTCGGGCGTGTACGCGTTCTGGTGAAAGTAGAGGCTCTGGCTGCCCGCCTCCTCCGACAAACGCACGACGCGGTGCCCCGTGTCCGGGTCGATCCACTCGCGCGGCACTTGCGCCTGCGGCTGCTGCGCCACGGCGACGAACGCCGCCAGGTGCATCAGCAGTATTGACTTCAAAATCTTCATGGTCGTCTCCCTGGGTTTAATTCCCTGTGGCTCACGTCTCAGAGCGTGCGGACGAGGTTGTAACTCAGACCTTCGTGTCGAACCGTCCAACTGCTGTCTGCGGGGAAGCCGGGTGCGTGCGTGCGCGGCGCTCCCTTCCAGCCGCCGGCCATGAGGGCCACGGCGTAGAGCAGGCCGCCGTTGCCCGGCAGATAGCAGGGCAGGTTCGGCCGCTGGTAGTTGTGCCCGTTCGGCAGGTAGCGGTTCTTCGCCGTCTCCAACAGCAGCGCGCGGACGGCCGTCCCGCTCTCGCCCAGACGCGCCGCCGTCATCGCCGTCACGGGATAGTCCCAGCCCCACGTCTCGTCCCACTGCCACTCCTTCATCACCTTCGCGAGCGTGCGGCGCATCGTCTCGCGCTCGACGCCATCGCCGGGCAGCACGCCGTAGGCGGCGAGCATCGACGGGTGGTCGCGGTTCCGCTCGGTGTATGTCTGCGGGCAGTTCTCGTGTGCGAGGTAGACGCCCTCGCGTACGGGAAGTTTCGAGAGGGTGACGATGCAGTCGTCCCAGTCGGGCCTCCGCTTCATCCCCAGACGCTCGCGCCACGCCTGCGCGACGCCGAGGCCGAAGCGCCAGTAGGAGAGTTCGTACGTCGGGTTCCACGTCTCGCGCGCCGGGTGATTCTCTTGCGCGGGGATGACCGGCGGCCCGAGCACGTGGCGACGCGTCTTCCGGTCGTAGAAGGCGTAGGAGGCCATGAACTCGGCCGTCTCGAAGACGACGCTGCGGTAGCGTTCGAGCGTCTTACGGTTCGGGCGCGCGCGGTAGCAAAGCTCCGCGTAGAAGATCGGGTGCGGCTGTTGCCAGATAAGCAGAGGGCCGATGGGTGAAGGACTGTCGCGCCCGTCCGGCGCGGTCATCTTCGGCCAGCGCGCGCCCGCGTAGCCTTGCGAGACCGCGCGCACGCGCGCCGAAGGGAGAATCTTCTCGTACCAGCCGAGGCTGTTCTCCAACAGAGGCAACCTGTCCCACAGGGCGAAGTGCGCGGCGTGCCACCAGTGCATCTCAAGGTGGAACTTGCCGTACCAACTGTTGACCATCAGCCCCGTCTCCTGCGGCGGGAGCTTCCCCGAACACTGAATCGCCGTGAGGTACTGCGAGAGCACAACGCGCCGCTCAAGCTCGGGCGCCCTCTTGTCTCGACTGTCGGCCAGCTCGATTGCGCCGCCCGTGCCCCAGAAGCGCGCCCAGTGCTTGCGGCTCGCGTCGAACGTGGCCTGTGCGCCGGGCAGCGTGGTGCCAATAGATTGAGGAGAGAACGCGACGACGAAGTCGAGGCGCGGGCTGCCGATTGCCCGCAGGAGGAACTCGTGCCCTCCCTCCTCTTCGTCGTCCAGAGAGGCCACGCCCGCCCAGTCGATGAGGGCAAAGTATTCGTCGTCGTCGAGTCTGCGTCGCAGCAGGACGCCCCGACCGTGTCTGACGACTTCCGTCCGGTGTCTTTTCGGGCTGTGCCAGTCGGCGGCCTGCATCGTGGGCGAGCCGTAGGGAAAGGCGAAGCGGACGGCGAGCATACCGCGCGAGATTAAACTCGATTCGATTGAGACGGCGAGGAGGTCTGCGTCGGGGTGGACGGCCGTCTTGACCGTGACGGGCTCGCCCCAGACACGGAAGCGGCTCGTCAGCGTTCCCGACCACAGGTCGAGTCGTTGCTCGATGTCCGTGATGTCTGCGAGCTTCGCCTCGACGCCGTCGCTCGGCCTCTTAAGTTGCAGGCCGACGCGGCCGAGATGCAGACGGTGCGGGTTCTCGCGCAGCCAGTCGAAGAGTTCCTTCTGCCCCTCGGAGCGCGTGTGATAGAGCACGTCTCGGCCGTACGTGTCGTAAGCCGTCAGGCGTAGTTCCTTCCCTTCGAGCCCCGCGGGCCGCGGCGTCGTGTGCCAGCCCCACTGCGCCATCGTGCAGAGCGGCGCCAGCGACTCGTACTCTTCGGGGAAGGTTTGCAGCCCCGTCACGTCGGCCGTGAAGGCGAACTCGCCGTTGCCGACCGAGAGCGGCGAGAGCGGGTCGAGCTTTCTCATCAAGGGGTTGTGCCGGCGCACGAGCGCCGCGCGGTCGATGGCGCGTTGTGGTTCGAGCCCGGCGCCCCGCGTGACGGGGACGGCGGCGCCGGACGCGGCCAGCGCGGCGAGGAACTTGCGACGTGTAATCATGCTCGGCCTGACCTCCGTGTGTTCACCCTCGGCGCCTTTGCGGGCGCAAGCCGCCCGTCAAGGTTGTAGCTTCCGTCGGCGCGCGTCTTCAACTCAAAGACCCTCGAACCGTATGCGAGCCTGCACGTCCCGCCGAGCTTCGAGCGGAGCACGGCCGTGGTCAACTTCCCTTCACTCCAACTGATGTCCAGCTCGAAGCCGCCGCGCGCGCGCAGACCCCTGACTTCACCGTCGCGCCACTCGGGCGGAAGCGCGGGCAGCAGGCGCACGGTGCCGTCGTGGCTTTGCAGAAGCATCTCGGCAATGCCAGCGGTCGCGCCGAAGTTGCCGTCGATCTGGAAGGGCGGGTGCGCGTCGAAGAGGTTCTCGTATGTCCCGCCGTTGAAGCGCACGCCCGCGACCTCGCCGTCGAAGCCGACGGGCGTGAGCAGCAGCCGCAGCAGCCTGTGCGCGCGCGCGCCGTCGCCGAGCCGCGCCCAGAGGTTCATCTTGTGCGCGAGCGACCAGCCCGTCGAGACATCGCCGCGCGCCTCCAAAGTCCTGCGCGCCGCTTCGGCCAACTGCGGGGTCTGACCCGGCGTAATCTCGTCGCCCGGATAGAGACCCCAGAGGTGCGAGACGTGGCGGTGCGTCGGCTCCGGCTCGCCGTACTCTTCGAGCCACTCCATGATGCGGCCGTCACGCGCGACCCGTGTCGGCGCCAGCCGCGCGCGCTTATCGAGAAGCTCCCTCTGGAACTCCGCGTCAACGCCGAGCGTGCGCGCCGCCTCGGCCGTCGCGTTGAAGAGATAGCGCAGCAGTTGCATGTCGTAGGTCGGCCCCATGCAGACGTTCGCCTTGCTGCCGTCGGGCAGAAGGTATGCGTTCTCGGGCGAGTTGGCCGGCGCGGTGACGAGCCACTTGTGCGTCGGCTCCTCGACGAGGAAGTCTGCGTAGAAGCGCGCCGAGCCCTTCAAAAGGGGATAGACACGGCGCAGGAACTCGCGGTCGCGCGTGAAGAGATAGTGCTCCCAGAGGTGCTGACAGAGCCAGGCCGACCCCGTCGTCGTTGAGCCCCACGACGCGCCCTCGCCCGGTGAAGTGTAGCCCCAGGGATTCGTGATGACGTGCGCGACCCAGCCGCGCGCGCCGTAGTAGGCACGCGCCGTGCGCTCGCCCGGCGCTTGCAGAGAGCCAATGAGCGCGAAGAGCGGCGCGTGCAGCTCCGAGAGGTTCGCGACCTCCGCGGGCCAGTAGTTCATCTGCACGTTGACGTTGAGGTGCCAGTCGGCATTCCACGGCGCCTGCACGCCCTCGGCCCAGATGCCCTGAAGGTTCGCGGGCAGCCCCGCGGGGCGCGAGCTTGAGATGAGCAGGTAGCGGCCGAACTGGAAGTAGAGCGCGGCGAGGCTGAGATCGCTCGCGCCCCCGGCCGCCGCCTTCAGGCGCGCGGGCGTGGGCAGCGCGGCCGACGCCGCGTTCGCGGGGCCGAGCGTCAGGCTGACGCGGCCGAAGTAACGTCGATAGTCCGCGACGTGCGCGGCGAGAAGACTCCGGTAAGACTTTGACGCGGCGCGCCCCATGTCGAGCGCGGACGCGGCAAGCGGATCGGTCGTGCGTTGCCCGGCGAACCCCATGTAGTCGGTCGCGGCCGTCACGAGGAGCAAGACCTCGTCGGCGCCTTTAACGCGAACCGTCTTCTCTTCCGTCGCGGCCGTGCCGCCGCGGTTGACGACGCGCAGGCGCGCTGCGTACTTCATCCCTTTGCCGTCGGTGCCGTTGTTGAGCTGTCCCGTCAACAGCAGCCCGCGCGCGCCGTCGGCCCGAACCTCGGAGCGTTCGGGGCGTTCGAGCGCGGCGTCGAAGGTGATCGTGCCCGGACGGTCGGCCGTCAGGCGGATGACGAAGACTTCGTCGGGCGCGCTTGTGAAGTACTCGCGCGTGAAGCGCGTGCCATTCTGCGTGTAGGTGACACGCGCGACGGCGTTCGAGAGGTTCAGCTCGCGCCGGTAGTCCGCGACGTTTGCTTCGCCTCCCTCGAAGGAGAGTTGCAGTTTGCCGAGTTCCTGATAAGAGCCGTACTGCGCGTCCTTCCCCCTCCCGCGACCTGACCCGGGGCCGCGGCTGGTGAAGTGCGCGTAGGTTAGCCGTTCGGCCTCGACGTTCCTGCCTTCGAGCAGGAGGCGCCGAATCTCGGGCAGGTACTTTGCCGCGTCGGGCCGGTCGGCGTCCTGCGGCGAGCCCGACCAGAGCGAACTCTCGTTGAGCACGACGCGCTCCGCGGCGATGCCGCCGAAGACCATCGCGCCGAGGCGGCCGTTGCCCAGTGGGAGCGACTGTGTGAACTCGCGCGCGGGCGCGTCGAACCAGACGAGCAGGTCGGGCGCGACGGCGGCGGGCGCAGCTGTCGCGCGACAAACGAACATTATTAAGAGCAATACGGCCGGGATGCTCGCAGACCTCGGACGCCTGTCGGAAGGCACTCTCGTTGCTCCTCGAAGAGGTTGAAAGAAGTGCGAACGCGGAAGGGCGGCGGAGATGAATCCGACCGCCCTTCCGCATGGCCGCGCGGGGGGTGCGCGGGCCAGTTGAGACCGCTCTCCTTTAGAAGAAGATGCGGATGCCGAACTGGACGTAGCGCGCATTCGGAACCGCCCGCAGCGAACCGAAGTTCCCGTCGTAAGACTGCCGCAGGCGGAAGAGCTTTAGCCCTTCCAGCGTGGAGATGTCGAACGACTGCGGGGTGCGGGTGGCGAAGCCCTGCGGCACCTGAATGCTGAAGAAGTCCAGCGGCAAGGCCCCACTGGGCAGACGGCTGCTGGTGAGGAGGTTATTCACCTGCGCCAGCGTGATCGTCCGTCCCGGGTTGGCCGCCTGCCAGGTGGCCAACTCTGCCGCAGTGAGCAGAGCCTCGCTCGGCACCGCCGTCGTAAAGCCTGCCGAACCGGACGCGCCGAGGCGGAAGACCGGATGGTTCAAGGCGTTGATTAGGTCAACGCGGAAGTTGATGCGACGCTTCCCTTCGTTGTCCGCGAAGGGCCAGCGGAAGTTCTTCTGGAACGACAGGTCGAAGTACTCCTGGATGGGCGCGCGCAGACTGTCGATGGTGCGCGGGGCGTTGCCCAGACTACCTTTGGGCGGGCGGATGAACGCCGACGGGTTGACGTAAGGTTCGCACGTCGCTCCCAACATGCAGTCCTCAGACCAGAGCGGGTTGACGAGCGGCACGCCCTCGACGATGTTGGGCCGGACGGTGCGGTTCGTGCCGCCGAGCCTGTTCGTGTCGGTCAGGAACGGCAGGAACGGGGTTCCGCCCTGCAAGCGGAAGACGCCCGACATCGTCCAGCCGCCGAGCACCGCATCGACCACACCCGGCGCATCTCTCAACAGTTGTCGTCCACGCCCGACCGGGAAATCGAGGACGAACGTGGAACTGAAGTTGTGCTTGATGTCGAAGGTCGAGACGGAGCGGTCAACGCTGCGCGGCGTGCCGTAAGAGACGTGCCCCTGCGTCTGGCCGACCTCCGTGATGACACGCGTGTCGGGGTTGGCGTCCGACGCGTCGTCAATCGACTTGCCGTAGGTGTAGTTCGCAGTGAAAGTAAAGCCTCGGGCCACGCGGCGGCGCACGTCGATATAGCCCGCGTGCCGGATGCTGTTGGCCGAAGGGTCGAAGAAGCGGTTGAGGTTGTTGAAGCCGAAGAACGGGGTCACCACGCTGTTGCGCTGGATGGTAATCAGGCCGCCGGCCAGATTCCTGCGCCCCAGCGGATCGTTAAAGGCCGTCTCCGCGTTCAGGTTCTGCGCTTCAAGGAACTCGACGAAATCGTTGTTGCGCGGGTTGATGTTGACGAGCGGCATGTAGAGGTGCGTCCCCTTGTTGGCGACATACGCAACCTCGATGACGGTGTTGCCGAACGGCTCGAACGAGAGTGACAGGTTCCAGTTCTGGCTATACGGAACTTTTCCGCTGCCGGAGGCAAACCCGGTGTCGGCGACGGCCGGGATGGCGATGCTGTTCGTCGTGACCAGCCCGTCCGCAGTGACGCCGAGCTGTTCAAACAGGGGACGACCCGCAATCACCGGATTGTTGCCCGACAGGCGGAGGGGCTGTGTCGGGTCCTGCGAATTGCCGGCGGGAGAGCCGGTGGCGGTGTTGGTGATCGAAATGAACTGACCGAAGTCCGGGTTCGGCGAGCGGTTGTTGCCCGTGAGCGGTGCGTGCGAGAGACCGTAGCCGCCGCGGACGACAGCCGATCTCTTCTCCCAGTCGATACCGAGGAGTTTCATCTTCGGCTGCCACGCGAAGCCGAAGCGCGGCTCAAAGCCCATGTAATCGACCGGCGTGATGTACTTCGAGCGCCCGCCCATCCCGGAGAAGGCGAAGGGCGGGATGTTCACCGTCGTCGGCACGTAATCGGGAATCGGAGCGGTCGTCGCCACGCCGAGGCCCGTCGCCGTCGCGCGGCGCTGATCGGCGGTCAGCGTCGTCACTGTCCCCAGGTCGGGGCGGAAGACGCCCTGAAGGTTGTTCTTCTCGTAACGCGGGTACTGAAGCGAGTACCGTAGGCCGAGGTTCAAGGTCAGGTTGGGACGCACCTTCCAGTCGTTCTGCACGAAGGCTGCGCCCGAGTTCCAGCGGTAGTTGTAGTCGAGCAGGAGCGGGCGCACGTCCACCACGTTGGGCACGCCGATGAGGAAGCTGGCGAAGGGGTTCCCGCCGACGGCGTTCTGGTTGCCGGTCGAGCGGTTGATGTTGGTCTGGAACGAACGGAACGTCCACCTCCCGCCGGAAGCCGCGAAGAAGGGGACGACGTTCAGACGCGCGTGACTGAGGTCAACGCCGAACTTCCAGGTCATGTTCCCGCGCGTCCAGTAGACGATGTCGTTGATGTTGAAACGCTCTTCGAGGTTGAAGTTGTTGGTCGAGCCCGACGAGCCGATGTCAGAGAAGGCGTTGCCGCCCTGGTCGGCGTTGTACTGGAAGAGCGCCAGCCCGCCCGAAGTCAGGGAAGGCAGCCCCAGTTCGGTGGCAAGATTGCGCCCGCCGTTGATGGAGAACTCGGGTGAGAAGTCCTCGCTGAAGACCCCGCGCGTGTAGTTGAGCCGCAGGTCGTTGACGATGGACGGCGAGAGAATCGAGTTGAACGCGAGCAGCATCTGCTTGGCGTCGCTGTAGGCGGCGCTGTTGCCATTCACGTCGCTGCCGAAGCCGCGGACGCCGACGGCCGGCGTCTTCGTGTAGCGAAAGTTGACCTTCTGGTTCTGCGTGATGCTGTGGTCAAGCCGCAGCGTGTAGCGCGTCTCGTCCTGCTGCACGAAGCGTTGAATCGTGGCGTTCCGGATCAGGCCGGCGTCGTCAATGAAGTAGTCGCCGCCCACCGGCAGAAACTCCAGCAACCTCCGGGCGTTCGGGTCCAGAAACTCTGACGGAATGACGTTAAGCTGCCCGTTGCTTGAGAACTGCGGGAAGTTCTGCCCCGTGCCCAGCACAATCGGCACCAAGCGGCCGTTCACGAGGTTGAACTGACGGTAGATGTCCGCGGGGCCGAGGGAGGCTCCCGGGATAGGAAACCGCGCGGCAACATCCGCCGGGACAAAGCCGCTGGCCGTCCGCACGAGGTTGCGGAAATCGCCCGCGCGCTGGGCCGCGGTCGGCACTATCGTGCTCACGGTCAGGAAGTCCCTGCGCCAGCGCGGCTCGTAGGCGAAGAAGAAGAAACTCTTGTCGTGACCGTCGTAGAGAGCCTTGCCGCCCTCGCCGAACCGCGGCAGGTAGATGGGGCCGCCCGCCGTAATCGAGACCTGGTTGTAGCGCAGGTTGGCGGGCGGGCGCGGGCCGGTGCCGATGCGGTACGGCGCGGCCGCGAACTTCGGGTTGCGGTTATACCAGAGCGCCACGCCGTTGAAGTTGTTCGTGCCGGACTTGGTGGTGGCGTTGATGACGCCGCCGCCCGTGTTGCCGAACTCGGCCGAGTAGGCCGAGGTCTGGACGGTGAACTCCTGCACCGTCTCGGGCGTGAAGCTGACAACCGAACGCGCGATGCCGACGCCCGTGTTGTTGACGCCGTCGGCCAGGATGGAGGTGCTGCCCGGTCGCCCGCCATTCAGACTCAGGTTGAAGCCGGGCACCGGCTGGCCCGAGGTCACCTCCGGGTCTTCGCTGCCTGCATCGCCCGAGACGTTCGGGGCCGTCACAGCCAGGTCGAGCACGCTCCGGTTGCTGAGCGGGACCTCCTGAATCTGGCGCTCGGTCACAGTCGAAGTCGTCGTCCCCGACTCGGTGTTGAGGAGCGGCGAGTCGGCCACGACCGTCACCTGCTCGCCGACCGCGCCCGGCTCGACGATCACGTTGGCGTTGGCGGTCGTCGCCGTGTCCACCTTCAGATTCTGGATCGTCGCGGTCTTGAAGCCCGCCGCCTCGACCGTGATGCTGTAGGTGACAGGGTCGAGCGAGGAGACCTGGAAGGCGCCGTCCTCTGAGGTCGTCACCGTCTGCTTCTGACCCGTGCCGACGTTGGTGATGGTCACGCTGGCGCCGGGGATGGCTGCGCCGTTCTGGTCAATAACGGTGCCGGCGATAGCGCCCCTGTTGGTCTGGCCGGCCGCGGCGACGGCCAACAGCAGGACAACCGCGATAATCTGGATCGGTCGCATAAGTTAGCTTCCTCTCTGTAACTCATTTGGTAAGGGCGGGTGCCGTTACCTGGTTGCTTGTTGACGGTCTGAAGCCCACCTCACACCGAACGCCTGAGGCCGGGGACGCGCCGCCATGCGAAGGGGCGCGGCCGACACCGCTTGAGGTCTTCATCGCCCGCACGCTCTGTAAACTGCTGTCTCGCTCGGGAAAGGACTGAAGAATCCCGCAGGCGCATCGCCCGCGGCCGACTCACGCCGGGAAGAGTCGCAAAGAGATTCGTCCGCGACGCGCCCCGTGCGGCGCACCTTCCAAAAAACCGTTTTTCAAACCGAAAGCGCCCGGGACAGGGTTCTGAAGCGTCGAAAACTTCTTGGTAAAGCGGTTACCTGAGAGTACTGTAACCGGCCGGGGGAACTTGACCAATTAACCGAGCGAGAATGAAACTTTTAGGGCGTTTATGATGTAATCGCCTGCGGCCGAGCCGAAGCAAGACCCAGCAGTAGAGCGTTTAACTCAGGCAAATCGTATTCCCAGACCGAGTTGAGGGGGATTCGATGAAATTGTCAGGGTTTAGACCGTGACGAGGGGAAGTTAAAGGCTTTTCTCATCCGAAATCCAGAAGAAATCCAAAATAATCAATTCGGGGAGACCGCTTAACTGTTTTTGTTTTGCGCGCATTGTAACACCATTCTCCCCTTTGGCAAGCAACATTTAGGTTCGATTTTTCACTACTCCAACAAAAGCAGGCCGCACGGAACCGTGTTATTCAGTCGAGGTGAAAGACCTCCTCCAGACTTTCGGAGAGGGGGCTGTCGTCCGGGTTCGTCAGCATCAAATCCTTCATGTAGGCCCACCAGCGTCGGCAGACCTCTGTCTCGGCGATCTGCCGCCAAAGCTCCTCCGACTCGACCTCGGCGTACGCGAACAGCCTCTCCGTCCCAGGCTTGTGGAAGATGGAGTAGTTGCGTACGCCGTGCGCGCGTAGAACCTCCTCCAACTCCGGCCACACGGGATTGTGCCGACGCTCGTACTCGTCGCGCCGGCCCGGCTTCAACTTCATCAGGAAGGCTTTCCGAATCATGTGAGCGTCAGTGTCAGGCGCGTGACGGAGGCGGGCGCGAAGCGATAGACGAGGCGCCCGCCCGCGCCCACGTTGACCTGCTCGTCGCGAGGTTCGAGCCCGCGCGGGTTCTGGAAGCTGTTGTGCGCGTGGATGTCCGTCGAGCTGAGCACGCGCGCCTGCGCGGAGGCGACGCGCCCGCCGACGACGTTGATCTCGGTCTCGCGCGCGCCCTTCGCATCCGGGTTGACGGCCGTGAGCGTCAGCGTCTTGCCGTTCAGAGACGCGGAGCCGGACAGGCCCCAGAACTCCTGCCGGCCGGGGCTGCTCCCGCCGCGCATGTACGAGACGTGCGGCGCGATGAACTCCGTGCGCAGGGCCTGCGCGCCCTGGTGCGGCGCGTACATCTCGAAGACGTGAAAGTTCGGCGTGACGATGAACTTGTCCTCGTAGGCGAGGAAGAGCGAGTGGATGGTGTTGATGAGCTGCGCCGGGTTCGCCATCGCCACCTTGTCGGCGTGGCGCTGGAAGGTGTCGAGGTTGACGGCCGAGATGAGCGCGTCGCGCAGCGTCGAGTAGTACGCATAGAGGTAGCCCGCGGGCATCGAAGGCTCCTGTGTGTTGTGCCACGCGCCCCACTCGTCCACGGCGAGTTTGACGCGCCGCTGCGGGTCGGTCTCACCCAACACGGCCCAGTGCGAGGTGATAAGCGACTCCATGCGGTCGGAGCGGTGGATGAGTTCATACCACTCGTCGTCGGTGTAGACGGTCGGGTTGCCCTTCCCCGTCGTGCCCGAGTAGTAGTGCAGGCCGAAGCCGTAGACGCGCTCGGCCATGCGCGGCCCCTTCTCCATGAGCTTGGTGAAGAAGCGGCGCGTCCAGCCCGTGTCGGCGCCGTTCGGCCCCGTGGCAATGAAGTTGAGCTTCGTCGTCTGGTAGGTCGGCACCCACGCCGTGTACTTACGGAACTCGGTCGCGTACTCCTCGGGCGTGAGGTCGCCGCCGCAGCCCCACGACTCGTTGCCGATACCCCAGTAGGCGACGTTGTAAGGGTCGCGGTCGCCGGCCGCGGCGCGCGCGTCCGAGAGGGTGGTGAGCCCCGCGGGCGCGTTGCAGTACTCGACCCATTCGAGGAACTTGCGCACGTCGAGGCTGCGCAGGTTGGCAGCGAAGTAGGGCTGCGAGCCGGTAAGCCGACAGAACTGCATGAACTCGCCGGTGCCGAACCAGTTCGGCTCGTACTTCTGCGGCCCCGACTTCAGGTTCTTGTAGGCGTCGGTCGCCTTGTAGTTGGTGTCGGCCCAGAAGTTGACGCGCCGCGGGCGCTTGTCGCGCGGGCCGAGGCCGTCGCGCCAGTCGTACTGGTCGGCGAAGCAGCCGCCGGGCCAGCGCATGACGCCCGGCTTGATCCTTTTGACGTGCTCGACGAGCGCGCGTCGGATGCCGCCGACGTTCGGCACCTTTGAGTTCTCGCCGACCCAGATGCCGTCGTAGACGACGCCGCCCAGATGCTCGATGAAGTGGCTGTAGATGTTGGGCGAGATGGTGCCGACCGGCTCGTTCAGGAGCACCTCGACCTTCGCCTCCGCCCCCTGCGCGCCGCGCGGAGCGACCAGCGCCAGAGCCCCCGCGGCCAGCGCGCCGCCCACGAATTCACGTCTGCCGACTGCCATCCTTCTCCCCCTCCGCCCGCGAAGATTGCTCCGAGCCTGCTTAACGCGCGACCGTTGCAAGGGCGCGCTAGAAGTTGAAGCGGTCGATGTTCTCTTTGTTGAAGATGAAGGGCGCGCCGAGCCGCACCTCGTCGCCCGCGACTTCAACCTTGCCGAGCCGCCCTGCGTTGATGCCCGTGTCGCTGGCCTTCAACTGTCCGTTGGCGAGCGCGTTCGAGGCGTAGACCGTCAGATACCCGAGGTCAACCGTGTTCCAGAGCACGATGGATTCGATGACGCCCTCCTTGATGTACGGCCGGCACATGTTCGGGAGCGAGAGACCCGTGACCTTCACGTCGGTGCGCCCCGACTGCTTGACGGCCTCGGCGGCGCCGGGCACGGCGGGCGCGGCAATGGCCATGATGAGCTTGACGTTGGGATAGACCTTGAGGACGGTCTGCGTTTCCGCAAACGCGCGGTCGCGGTCGCCCTCCGAGGGCTGGATGGCGACGAGCTTGAGGTCGGGATACTTCTCGGCCAGACGCTCCTTGATGTACTTGATCCACTCGTTCTGGTTGGCGGCGCTCAAGGAAGCGGTGATGATGGCGAAGTCGCCCTTCCCATTCGTGATGCGCGCGGCCTCGTCGGTCAGGGTGTAGCCGATGCCCTGCGGCGTCGCCTGATTGATGAAGAAGTCGCGCGCGTCGCGCTCGGCATCGGCGTCCCACGTGATGACCTTGATGCCCTTCTCCCGGGCCTTGCGCAGGACGGTCGAGATGCCGACCTTGTTCTCGACGCTGACGGCGATGGCGTCCACGCCGCGCGTGATCCACGCCTCGACCACCTCGTTCTGCTTCGCAGGGTCGAGGTCGGTCGGCCCGTCCCAGAGCAGCTCGACGCCCAACTCCTTCGCCGCCTCGTCCGCCCCGGCCTTGCAACTGACGAAGTACGGGTCGCCCTTCGCCTTCGGCATCAGCGCGACGACGGCCCTTTTACCGCCCGCGGGCTTCGCGGCGTTTGCTCCTTGCGCGCCCGCGCCCGTGGTGACGGCGGCGCCCGACGCCGCGTGCTCCTTCACGGAGCGCACGAGCATCCAGTTGCTGCCGGCTACGATGAGCGCGCCGAGCAGGATGACGGCGCTCAGGACTGCGACTTGCGAGTTTCTCACCTCTTCGTCCTCCGCGATGTTTACGGTGCGCGCGGGCCGTGTGCGCGCGCGCGTCGAAAGTCGGTCAAGCAGAATCGTCGCGACGAGCAGCGCGCCCGTCAGGATGCCCGCCAGCTCGGCCGGCTGCGCCGAGAGCCGCAGCCCGTTCTGAAGGATGACGATGCCGAACAACCCCAACAGCGTCCCCAGAACTGTCCCACGCCCGCCGAAGATGGACGCTCCGCCGAGCACCACGGCCGTAATCGCCATCAGCTCATAACCCGTCCCCGCGTCCGACTTCGCCTGACCCAGATGCGCGACATAGACGACCGCCGCGAGGCTCGACGCTAAACCCGAAAGAACATAAATAAGCGTCAGGCGCGAACGCACTGGGATGCCCGCATAACGCGCGCCCTCGGCCGAGTAGCCGATGGCGTAGAGGCTGCGCCCGTACGCCGTGCGTTGCAGCCACCACCAGACGCCCGCGGCCGCCGCCGCAAGGATGAAGAGCTGCGTCGGCACGAGCCCGCCGACGTAACCCTGACCTAAGAATAGAAACCCCTGCGAGAAGCCCGAGTAGTTCTCGACGCCGCGCGTCAAGCCTTCGGCCACGCCGCGGAAGAGCGAGAAAGTGCCGAGCGTGACGATGAGCGGCGGGAAGTTCAGACGCGTGATGATGAGCGCGTTCAGCAGTCCACCCAGAGCACCCACGCAGAGCGTGAGCCCGATAGCCACGGGCATCGGGAGCCCCGCGTCCCTCCACAGCGCCCCGAGCACGACCGCCGCCAGCCCCATCATCGACCCGACCGAAAGGTCGATGCCGCCCGTGATAATGATGGGCGTCAAGGCCAACGCCAGCAGACCTATCTCGACGGCGAGGCGCGTGATCTCGAACGCGTTCCCGCTCCCCAGAAAGTTGCTGCCCGTCAACGTGAAGACGGCGCACTCGGCGAGGATGACGACGAGCAGCACCCACTCGTTATTCGGGAAGACGCGCTCGCGCCACGGCGCCGTAAGCTTCAGCGTACGTGCTTCCGCCTGTGGCACGGCTTCGCTCATTTGGCCCTCGCAGTCTTCAACGTCAGACCGCCCACGCGCATCCGCTCGAAGTGTCCGAGCGCCACGTCGGAGACGAGCGCCGCCAGAATGATCGCGCCCTGAATCGCCTTCTCCCAGAAAGGGTTGATGCCGACGAACGTCAAAGCCGTCCCTATCGTCCCCAGCAGCGCCGCGCCGATGAGCGTCCCCACCAGAGTCCCGCGCCCACCCGTAATCGCCGCCCCGCCGACGACGACCGCGGCCACGGCCTTCAACTCAAGCCCGATGCCAGCGTTGCTCGGCACGGCCGAGAACCTCACCGCGTTCAAGAGCGCCGCCAAACCCGTCAGCGCCCCCATCAACATGAAGACGCCGAAGACCACGCGCCGCGGCTCAATCCCCGCGAGCCGCGCCGCCTCCGCGTCCGACCCCGTAGCGTAGACCGCGCGCCCCGCGCCCAGATTCCTCAACATCCAACTGAACGCGGCCAGAACCCCCAACGCGACCCCGACGATGAGCCACTGCGCTAAGGTCTGCCCCAGCCCGAACCACTGGAAGTTCGGCGGGAGGTTCTGCACCCACTCGCCCTGCGTCACCCAGCGCAGGGCGTCGCGCCACGCCACGAGCATCGCCAGCGTCACGATGATCGAAGGCAGACGCAGGTAACCCACCAGCGCCCCGTTCAACGCGCCCATCAGCGCGCCGAGTAAGATGACCGACGGCAGCAGCAGCGCGACGGGCACGCCCTCCTTCGCCAGCCACCCCGCCGCCACGCTGCACACCGCGAACTGCGACCCGACCGAGATGTCTATCTCCCCGACCAGAATCACCAGTGTCATCCCCACCGCGACGAGCAGCACCGGCGCGTTATTCAACGCCAGGTCGCGCAGGTTCCCCGCCCCGAAGAACGAAGGCGCGGCGATGCCCACCGCCAACAGCAGCGCCACGTATGCCAGCGCCGCCGAGAGTTCACGCTTGTATCGACTGAAGTTCATCTGCTTCTCAGCCGCGCGGGCCTCGTCGCTCAGGCGGCGGGCGCGACCTCTTCGGGGCTGTGGCCGAGCGCGAGCGCGAGGACTTTCTCCTGCGTGGCGTCGGCACGGTCGAGGATTTCGACGAGGCGGCCGCCGTACATGACGGCGACGCGGTCGCTCATCCCTAAGATTTCGGGCAGCTCGGAGGAGATCATCAGCACCGCGACGCCCTCGGCCGCGAGGTCGGTCATCAGGGCGTGTATCTCCGACTTGGCGCCCACGTCGATGCCCTGCGTCGGCTCGTCGAGGATGAGCACCGAGGGTTTGGTTAAGAGCCAGCGGGAGAGCGCGACCTTCTGCTGGTTGCCGCCCGAGAGCGTCGCGACGGGGACGTAGATGGCCGGCGTCTTCACGCCGAGCCGGCGCGAGTAGTCGCCCGCGAGTTCCCGCTCACGCTTGAAGTCGAGCGCGCCGTGCCGCGATATCTGGTCGAGCGAGGCGAGCGTGATGTTGGCGCCGATCTGCATGTCGAGGATGACGCCGTGCCGGCGCCGGTCTTCGGGCAGGTAGGCGATGCCGCGCCGGATGGCCCCGGCGGGGCTGCCGATGCGCACGCGCTCTCCGCGCAGGAGTATCTCTCCGGAGTCTACGGGCGTGAGGCCGAAGACCGCGCGCGCAAGCTCCGTCCGCCCCGCGCCGACGAGCCCCGCCAAACCCACAATCTCGCCCGCGCGCACAGAGAGGTTGACTCCCTTTATCCCCGACTCGGCACAGCCGAGGTCGCGCAGCTCAAGCACCACGTCTCCCAAAGGGACTTCTCTTTTAGGGAAGACGGCCGACAGTTCGCGCCCGACCATCAACTGGATGAGCTGCTGCCGGTTGACCTCCGCCATCGGGCGCGTGTCGATGGTGCGCCCGTCGCGCAAAACCGTCACGCGGTCGGCGATGACGGGCAGCTCTTCCAGACGATGCGAGATGTAGACCATGCCGACGCCGCGCTCGCGCAAACGACGGATGACGTTGAAGAGGTTCTGCGTGTCCTCCTCGGAGAGCGAGGCGGTCGGCTCGTCGAGTATCAAAATCTTCGCGTCGGAGCCGAGCGAGCGAGCGATCTCGACGAGTTGCTGTTGCGGCATCGTGAGGTCGCCCGCGTCCGTGTCGGGGTCGATGCGCGCCCCCACCTGTGCGAGCAGCTCGGCCGCGCGGCGACGGCGCGCGCGCCAGTCCACGCGACCGCCCATGCCGGACTGCTCGACGCCGAGCGCGATGTTCTCCGCGACGGTCAGCTCCGGAAAGAGCGCGGGCTGCTGGTAGATGGCCGCGACGCCCAGAGCCTTCGCCACGCGCGGCGAGTTGTTGGCGACGGTCTTCCCTTCGATCTGAAGCTCGCCGCCGTCCGCCGAGACCGCGCCGGTGATAATCTTAATCAGCGTGGACTTGCCCGCGCCGTTCTCGCCGATAAGCGCGTGCACCTCGCCCGCGCGCAGCTCAAGCGAAGCGCTCTTGAGGGCCTGCACGCCCGCGTAAGACTTGGTGATGTCGGTCGCTCGCAGGAGCGGGGCTTCAGCCATTGCCTTCCCTCTCGATGACGACGACGTAGAGTTCGGCCGGGCCGTGGACGCCGATGGCCAGCGTCAGCTCGATGTCGGAGGTGCGCGAGGGGCCGGTGATGAAAGTCACCGCGCGGCTCAAGCGGCCTTCACCTCTCTCGTTGATGGCTTGCAGCACTTCGCCCAAAGTCTGCCGAACGTTTCGCGACTCGATAATCGCCACGTGCGCCGACGGGACGAGCGAGGCGAGCCGGTGCCGCTCGGCGTCCGACTCAAGCACGAGCGTCCCCGTCTCCGCCACGCCCCACTGGGCGCCCGTCACGCCGAGGTCGCAGTCAAACAACTCTTCGGCGGAAGCATTCTCAAGCACCTCCGCCGGCAACGCCGCGAGGTTAATCACACGACCCGCCAGCGGCGAGTCCGACACGGCGACCCGCTGCGAGTTCCGCTGTTCCGCTATCTGCCGCAACGCCTCGGCCGCCCCCGCCTCATCCTTCACGACGAGGCAACGGCCCGTCACCGCTTCGAGCGCCTGACGAAAACGCTCGACCGCAGTCCCCTCGAACACGAACGCGGCGCGCGCCGGAGACACGTCTTCGCCGTGCGCCGACGCGGCGTGATGAGCGGCTCGCACGGCGTCATGCGGCGCGCTCTCCGCCAGGTGCCCGCGGATGGCGGCGAACATCTCGCGCTTCGCCTCTTCGTTTCGTCTCTGCTCCGACAAGTCTACCCCTTATGCTCTTCGCGCCACTGTTCCCTGAACGTGCGCGGGGCGAGCGGCGGCGCGTCGCGCCACTCAGTCCACGCGGCGAGCGGCGGCGCGAGCTTCGCTATGAGGCCGCCGACCTTGCCGATGCGACCGTTGCGCACGACCGCGCGTTGCAGCACGCGCGCCACGCGCGCACCCCACAGGTAGAGCGCCGGGCTCGACCACACGCGCGCGTAGAGCCCGAAGGCGAGACGCTCCAAAGGGCGACTCTTCACCGGCCCGTGCTGTGCGGCCGTGCCCGCGGCTGTCCCCTCGGTCACCTCCGCGCGCAGGTGTAGGAGCAGCTCGGGGATGTCTATCTTGACGGGGCAGACCTCGCGGCACGCGCCGCACAGGCTCGAAGCGTAAGGCAGTTGCGCCGCAGCTTTGAGCCCCGAGAGCTGCGGCGTAATCACCGCGCCGATGGGGCCGGGGTAGACCGAGCCATAGGCGTGGCCGCCGACCTGCTGGTAGACCGGGCACGCGTTCAGGCACGCGCCGCAGCGTATGCACGCGAGCGACTGCCGCGTCACGGGATGCGCCAGCATCCGCGAACGCCCGTTGTCCATCAGGACTATATGCAGCTCCTCTGGCCCCTCGTCCCCCGCGCTCCGCTTCGTCCCCGTTATCAAAGACTGATAGGCCGTCAGACGTTGCCCCGTGCCCGAGCGCGGCAGGAGTTTGAGAAAAACGTCGAGGTCGGTGAACTTCGGGATGACCTTCTCGATGCCCATCACGGCGATGTGCGTCCGCGGCAGGCTCGTCGTCAGGCGCGCGTTGCCCTCGTTCTCAAGAATGAGAATGGTGCCCGTCTCGGCCACGCCGAAGTTGACGCCGCTGATGCCGACCTCCGCTTCGGCGAAGCTGCGGCGCAGGATGCGTCGCGCCGCGCCCGTCAGCACGGCCACGTCGTCGGTCGGAGGAATGCCGACCTTCTCCGCCATCAGCTCAGCGATCTGCCGCTTCGACTTGTGGATGGCGGGCACGACGATGTGCGACGGCGTCTCGTGCGCGAGCTGGATGATCCACTCGCCGAGGTCGGTCTCGACGGGCGCGAGCCCTTCGGCTTCGAGCGCGGCGTTGAGGTGTATCTCCTCGGTCGCCATGCTCTTCGACTTCACCACGCGCGAAGCGCCCTTCGCGCGTATCAACCCGAGGACTATCCGGCAAGCCTCCGCTCCATCCTTCGCCCAATGAATCTGCGCGCCGGCCTGCTCCGCGTTACCGACAAACTCTTCGAGATACCTGTCGAGGTGCGCGAGCGTCTCGTCCTTCGCCGCCCGCGCACGCTCGCGCAAACCTTCCCAGTCTTCGACCGTCGCCATCGCCTCCTTGCGCCGCCCGCCGAACGTGGTCGCAAGGTTGCGCAGAGCCCCGCGCAACTGCACGTCCTGAAGCGCCTCGCGCGCGTTCCGGTCGAAGGTCTCTGAAGTCTGTTGGTGCATCACTCTCTCGACGCGAGCAGCTCCGCGAGGTGCATCGTCTGCACCGTGGAGCTGTTGCGCGTCAGTCTGCCGCCGATCTGCATCAGGCAACTCGCGTCGCCGGAGACGACGGCGCGGACGCCGGCCTTCTCAATCGCGTCGATCTTGTTGTCGAGGATGGCGACGGAAATCTCCGGGTACTTCACCGAGAAAGTTCCGCCGAAGCCGCAGCAAGAATCGGCGTTTGCCAGCTCGACGAACTCTGCCCCGCGCACGCCGCGGATGAGTTTGCGCGGCTCCTCGCGCAGCCCGAGGTCGCGCAGCCCGTGGCAGGCGTCGTGCCACGTGAGCCGCCCTTTGAAACTCGCACCCACGTCCTCGACCTTGAGCACGTTGACGAGGAAGCCGCCGAACTCGTGCGTGCGCGCGGCGAGCGCCTCGGCGCGGCGGCGCCACGGCTCGTCGTCTGCGAACAGCTCGTGGAAGTGGTGCGCCATCGCCGTACACGACCCCGAGGGGCAGACGACGTAGTCGGCCCCGCCGTCCTCGAAGACCTCGATGAAGCGGCGCGCGAGGCGGCGTGCGTCCGCGCGATAGCCCGTGTTGAAGGCCGGTTGCCCGCAGCACGTCTGTCGCTCGTCGAAGACGACCTCGCAGCCCGCGCGCCGCAGGACTTCGACCGCGCTCGCCCCGACCGCGGGCCAGAGCTGGTCAACCAAACACGTGACGAAGAGCGAGACTCTCATCCGTATCCTTCGGCTTACGCGAGCATCGACGCGAAGGCGCGCTTGAGGTCGTCGATTACCTCGTCCGACATCGGCGCGACCTCGCCGATGAGACGGCTGTTGACGAGCGCCTCGGAGGTTGACTCAAGCACTTCGAGCCGGTCGAACGCTTCGAGCACGTTCGCGCCTAAGACGAGCACGCCGTCATTCTCAAGCAGCGCGATGGGCGCGCGCAGAGAGACCTGTCGCGCGAGTGCCTCCGGGTCGCGGAACTGCACGCCGTAGGGGACGCGCGACACGTCGCGCAAAAGCAGATAGCTCTCGGGGATGGTGCGCGAATCCAAAGGGGCGCGCGTCACGCTGAAGGCCGTCACGTTCACCGGCGAGGCGTTCAGGACGGCGCCGACCTGCGGGTGGCGCTCGTAGATGGCCTGATGGTTGCGCGCGGCGCGGCTCGCACGCTTGCCCGCCTCGGAGCGCCCACCGCGCACGAGCACGAGGTCTTCGACGCCAATCGTATGTCGGTCTACTTGAGAAGGAGTTATCAGAAAAGAGTCTTCGTCTACGCGCGCGGAAAAACTGCCACCGGTGCTGATGAAGAGGCGCTGCTGGTAGCCGCGGCGTGTGAAGTCTACGAGTTGAAGGCGCACCTCGCACTCGACGCTCGAAGGCGCGTCCGGCTCGAACTCTTCGAGCGGCGGCACCTGGTTTCGCAGCTCCAGCTCCTCTTCACTCAGATAACGCACTTCGCCGAGCAGCCTCGCCTTGACGAGAGTCTTCGCGGTGAACTCAAGCGTCTCGAACTTCTGGAACGCGTTCTGCAAACTCTGCCCGCCGACGGCGACGCCGTGGTTCTCCAGCACGACGCTGTCGAAGCCTTTGGCGAAAGTCTCGGCGATGCTCTTGCCCAAATCGCTGCTTCCGGGCAGCGCGTAGGGCGCGAAGCCGACGGGGCCGCAGACGTGGCGCGACTGGTGGAAGAGGCGCGTGTCGGGCGCCTGCCCCGTGATGCTGAAGGCGACGAGCGCGACCGCGTGCGCGTGGACGACGCCGCCGATGTCCGGGCGCGCGCCGTAGATCATCTGGTGGAAGGGCAGCTCGGATGAAGGCGGGTGCAGCCCTTCGGTCGAACCGTCGAGATTGACGCGAACGATGTCCTCGCGCCGCAGGCCGCCCTTGTCCACGCGCGCGGGCGTGACCCAGACCGTCCCGTCCGGCTCGCGGATGGAGAGGTTGCCGCCCGAGGTCGTCGTCATGCGGTAACGATAGATGCGCTCCATCGTCTGCATGATCTCGTCGCGCGGGTGCAGGTACTTTGAGAGTCTGCTCATCGAACTGTCTCTTTACATCCTTCAGGCCGACGCGGCGGCTTTCAAGTAGTGCGACTCGACCTCGACGTAGCGCCGCGCGGAATCTTCAACCTTCTCGTTAACGCGCGGCTCGAACCGGCGCAGGGAGACGTTCTCCGCGACGTGACGCCTGCCTTCGGCGAGCGACGCAAAGCGGCCCGCGCTGACGGCCTGCACGAGCACGTTGCCCGTCACGGTCGCCTCGACCGGGCCGGCGAGCACGGGCCTACGGGTCGCGTCCGCAGTCGCCTGGTTCAGGTAGTCGTTGCGACTCCCGCCGCCGACGATCTGCACGCCTTCGACGCGCTCCCCCGTCAACTCCTCAATCCTGTTCAGCACCGACGCGTAGCGGAAGGCGAGCGAGTCGAGAATCACCTTCGTCAACGCCGCAGGGTCTCCGGCCGGGACTTGCTGCCCCGTCTCTTTCAACTGCGCCGCCACGGCTTCGAGCATCGAAGGCGGGTTGAAGAGGCGCGGGTCATCAGGGAAGATGAGGCTGGGGTAGCCCTCGACGTACTTCACACGCTCAAGCAACTCGACGTAATCAACGCCGACGCCGCGCGCGGCCCACTCGGCGCGGCAGGACTCGAAGACCCAGAGCCCCATCACGTTCTTCAGGAAGCGGACGGTGCCGAAGGCCCCGCCCTCGTTCGTGAAGTTGTGGCGCGCGACCTCCGGAGAGACGAGCGGCCCGGCGCGCTCGACGCCGACGAGCGACCAGGTGCCCGAAGAGATGTAAGCCCAACCCGCTTCGAGCGGCGCGCCTGCCACCGCGCTCCCCGTGTCATGCGTCGAAGGCGCGACGACCCTCACGCCTTCGAGCCTTAACTCTTCGGCGACTGCCGGCGCGAGCGGGCCGAGGTCTGTCCCCGCGGGAACTATCTCCGGCAAGAGGTGTCCCGGCAGCCCCAGACGCTCTATCAACTCCACGTCCCACTCGCCCGTCTGCGCGCCGACCAACTGCGTCGTGGTCGCGTTCGTGTACTCGCACGCGGCGCGGCCCGTGAGCATGAAGTTGATGAGGTCGGGCATCAGCAGCAGCCGCGCCGCCTCTTCGGGAAAGCCTGCGCGCGCGTGTGCGAACAACTGGTAGAGCGTGTTCAGTTCGAGGAACTGTATCCCCGTGCGCGCAAACAACTCCTCGCGCGGGACGACGCGGAAGACCTCGTCCAACACGCCCCGCGTCCGCGCGTCGCGGTAGCAGACAGGGTTCTCAATCAAACTTCCCCCGGCATCGACCAGACCGTAATCGACCGCCCAACTGTCAACGCCGACGCTCCGCACCGTCCGCCCCAACTGCCGCGCTCGCTCGCCGGCCTCGCGCAGCCCCGCCTTGATCTCTCCGAGTATCTCCGCGAACGGCCAACGCAGGCGCCCGCCCTCTTCGCGCGGCGGGTACTTGAACCGCCGCACCTCTTCGAGCAGCAACTCACCTCCGGCCACACCGCACAGGAAGACGCGACCGCTGCCCGCGCCGAGGTCAACCGCGATGTAGAGCGAATCGTCCATCAGAAAGCGACAGGCGGTCGCCACTTCAGCGGCGACCGCCGACGGCCTACCCTTCTTAGACAATTCCTGAAGCGGCCACGCCCTTCTGCGCGGGGCGCTCGTCGGCCTTGCGCTGGCGGTAGCCGCTGGCGCGGTAGGCGGCGACGGGGTCGATGGCGCCGCCCTCGCGCTCGCGGGCGCGGGCGAGAATCGGGGACACGTCCGTCGTGAACGCCTGCTTGAGCGTGGCGAGCGCCATCAGCGGGTCGCAGTTCGTCTGAGCTTCGGTCAGCGCGTCGCGGTCTACGAGGTGCGCCTGGACGTAGGCGCGCGACAGCTCAACGGCGCTCGACATCAGCGACTCGACCGGGTCGGTGACGTTGTGCGACTGGTCGAGCATGTAGGCCGGGTTGAACTTCTCGACTTTTGAAAGCTCGGCGTCCACCAGCTCGTTGAAGATGAGGAAGAGCTGGAAGGGCTTGATCGAGCCCGCGTCGAGGTCGTCGTCGCCGTACTTCGAGTCGTTGAAGTGGAAGCCGGCGAGTTTACCGAACTGGATGAGGCGCGCGACGATCATCTCGATGTTGACGTTCGGCGCGTGATGACCGAGGTCTACGAGGCAGAACGCCTGCGGCCCCAACTCGCGCGCGCAGTGGTAGCTCACGCCCCAGTCGTTGATGACCGTCGAGTAGAAGGCGGGCTCGTAGAACTTGTGCTCGATGAAGAGCCGCCAGTCCGCGGGGAGCGCCTTGTAGATGTCGCGCATGCTGTCGAGGTACAGCTCCAACACGCGGCGGAAGTGATGCTGACCGGCGAAGTTTCCACCGTCGCCGATCCAGACCGTGTGCGCCTTCGAGCCGATTTTTTGACCAAGCTCGATGCACTCGATGTTGTGCTCGACGGCCTGCCGACGCACGGCCGCGTCCGGGTGCGTGAGGCTGCCGTACTTGTACGAATGCGGCTGCCCCACCTGATCCTGAAACGTGTTCGAGTTCATCGCGTCGAAGTGGAGGCCGCGCGCGCGTGCGAACTCGACGAGGGCGTCCGGGTCTTCGGGCTTGTCCCACGGAATGTGGAGCGAGACGCCGGGCGTCGAGCGGACGAGCTTGTTGATGGTCGCGCAGTCTTCCAGCTTCTCGAAGATGCCGCGCGGCTCGCCCACGCCGGGGAAGCGCGCGAAGCGCGTCCCGCCCGTCCCCACGCCCCACGAAGGCACCGCCACGCGGAAGGCTTGCGCCCGGGCTGTCAGGTCTTCGATGTCACGGCCGCGGCGGCGGAGCTGTTTGCCGAGGTGCTCGTAGTCCTCCTCGACCCAAGTCTGAGCTGCCTTGTTCTGCTCGGCGATGAAGTCGTCGTCAATCTCGAAGTGAGTAGCCATGTATCTGTCTCCTACCTGAGGAAGCCGTCCTGCAAGCCGCCGTCAACGGGGATGACGTGCCCCGTCGTCTTCGCCAGCCGTTTCGAGACGAGCAGGAAGATGCCTTCCGCCTGATCGTAGGGCTCGATGGGCGTCTGCGTGAGCGAGCGCTTGGCGTAGAACTGCGCCAGCTTGTCGCGCAGCGCCTCGGTCTCCTCCGACTCGTCGAAGTCTATTTTGTACTTGGTGAGCGAAGCGATGACGCGGTCGCGCGGGAACATCGTGCTGCCCTTGACCACGGTCGCGGGGGCGACGGCGTTGACGCGGACGAGCGGGGCGAACTCGACGGCCAGCTCACGCGTCAGGTGATTGGCCGCGGCCTTGCTCGTGTCGTAGGCGAGGCTTCCCTTCTTGGCGACGACAGCGTTGGCGCTCGTCGTCAGGACGATGTTGCCGGTCAAGCCCTGCTTCTTGAAGATTTGGTAAGCCTCGTCGGCGACGACGTAGGCGCCGGTGACGTTGATGCCGAAGGTCAAAGCCCAGTGGCGGTCTTCGACGCGCCCCGTCTTGTCGGGCGGGACGAAGACGCCGGCCGTGACGACGACCGCGTCGATGCCGCCGTAGGCCAGCATCGTGTCCTCGAACATCTGTCGGACGCTCTCGCGGTTCGTGATGTCGCACGCGAGACCGATGGCCGGGCCGCTGTTGCTGATGCCCGTTCCGGCGACGCCGATGCCGGGGCCGTACTGCGCGATGATCTCCTGCGCGGTCTCCTTCGCAGACTCTTCGTTCAGGTCAACGCAGACGATGTGCGCGCCCTCTTTAACTAAACGATGTGCGGTCTCCTTGCCGATGCCGGCGCCCGCGCCGATGACGACGATGACCTGCCGGTCGAGTTCCTTCTCGGGCGGCATGCGGCGGAGCTTGGCCTCTTCGAGCAGCCAGTACTCGATGTCGAAAGCCTCCTGCTGATCCATCGCCTCGTACTCGTCGATGGCCTCGGCGCCGCGCATGACCTCGATGGCGCAGTTGTAGAACTCGGCCGTCACGCGCGACTCGCTCTTGTTCTTGCCCCAAGCGAGCATCCCCAGACCTGGGATGAGGACGACCGTCGGGTTCGGGTCGCGCATCGCGGGCGAGTCCGGGTGCTTGCAGCGCTCGTAGTAGGCCGCGTAGTCCTTGCGATACTCGACGATGCCATCGGCAATCGCCTTCCTGAGCGACTCGGTGTCACCCGTCGCGGGGTTCCACTCGACGAAGAACGGTTTGATCTTCGTGCGCAGGAAGTGGTCGGGACAGGAAGTGCCGAGCGCGGCCAGTCGCGGCGCGTCGTGGCTGTTGACGAAGCGGAGCATCCGCTCGTCGCCCTGCACCGTGCCGACGAAGCGCTTGCCGGACGAGACCTGTCCGCGGACGAACGGGATGATCTCCGCGATGATGCGGCGGCGGTCTCCTTCGGCGAGCGGCGCGTGCTTCTGGCCGCCGAAGGTCTCTTCGCCCCTGTCCTTCGACTCGATGTAGCGCGCCGCGCGGTCGATGATCTCAAGCGCCGTCTCGTAGCAGGTCTTGTCGTCGTTGCTCCAACTGCTCATGCCGTGGTGGCCGAGCAGGATGCCCTTAGCCTGCGGGTTCTCCTGAATCAACTGCTCGATCTTCAGACCGATGTCGAAGCCCGGGCGCTGCCAGGGGATGTAGATGACCTCGTCGCCGTAAATCTCTTTCGTCAGACGCTCCTGGTTGACGGAGGCGGCGACGGCGATGACGGCGTTCGGGTGGAGGTGATCGACGTGCGCGTAGGGGACGAGCGTGTGGAGCGGCGTGTCGATGGAGCCGGCGCGCGGGTTGAGGTTGTAGACGCAGTGGCTGTACATCGGGTACATCGCGTCCTCGATCTCTGACTTCGCCCCGCGCTCGGGGTCGTTCAGATAGAGCGGCCTCATCGCGCGAATCTTGTCGAGGTAGAACGAGGCGAAGCCGTCGCGCTTGGCCGTGCGCAGGTCGCCGCCCGAGCCCTTGACCCAGAGGACTTCGACCTCCTGCCCCGTCAGAGGGTCGCGCTCGGGGAGCTTCGAGGAGGTGTTGCCGCCGCCCGTGTTCGTGAGCGTCAGGTCTTCGCCCAGTTTGTTCGAGCGATAGACGAGACGGTCGAGCCCCGAGAGTTGGTCCGCGACCTCGTCCTGCCAGAGATACTTCACGTATTCGAAAGATTTCTTTTCGCGTTGGCTGCTCATACATCCTCCGTGCGTTTCCGGACTCCGGCCCGTGCGTCTGTTGAGCGTCGGGCGGGCGCGGTCAAGCGGTTAACTCTGTGGGGCCGAACAAGTGCCGAAGTCGCCCGCGTCGCGGGGGCGCGCCCGGGCTCAATAAAGATTCGCTCCGGTTTTCAGGTCTTGCTTCTAACGGGGTAGGCGGAATTCTACTCGCTCGGGGCCGGTTTGCCAAACACTATCGCGCGCCCACGCGCGCCGTGCTCCTACTTGCGCGGCGGCGCCGTCGAGTCGCGCGTGATGAGGTGCGTCGGGATGCGCAGCTCTACCGCCTGCTGCTCGGGGTGCTCGATTAACGCGACGAGCGCCTCGACGACGCGGCGGCCGATCTCGGCGCGCGGCGAGCAGACCGTGGTCAGCGGCGGCTCCGCCAGAGCGGCGAACGCGATGTCGTCGAAGCCGACGACCGAGATGTCCTGAGGTATCGAGAGCCCGGCCTTGCGGAACTCGCGCATCGCCCCGAGCGCCATCATGTCGTTGGCGACGATGACGGCCGTCGGCAGCTCCTTCGCGGCGAGTATCTCGCTCGCGGCGCGGCGGCCGCCGTCGAGACGGAAGTCGCCCTCGTAGACCGCCGGTTCGGGCTCTTCGGGCAGGTAGCGCCTCATGAAATCGACGAAGGCTTCGCGCCGGATGACGCCCGAGGGGATGCGGGAGGCGCCGGCGATGTGCGCGATGCGCCGGTGGCCTAAGCTGACGAGGTGGCGGACGGCCTCCTCTATCCCAGCGGCGTAGTCTACGCAGATGTTGCTCATGCGCTCGCCCGCGACATCGTGGCTGTCGAAGACGACCGAGACCTGCCGCCGCGTGATCTCGTAGAACAACTCCGAGTCCAGCTCCGAGGTCATCAGGGCCACGCCCGCCATCTTCAGCTCTGAGAGGCGGCGCACGTAGTCGGCGGCGCGCTCCGGGTCGTAGTTGGTGTTGAGCAGGATGACGTTATAGCCGCGCTCGAAGGCCGCCGACTCGATGGACTTGACCACCTCCGGGAAGAAGGGGTTCGAGATGTCGGAGATGAGCAGGCCCAGCATGTTGCTGCGCCCCGAGGCGAGCGAGCGAGCGTGCGCGTTGGGGTGGTACTCGCAGCGGTCGATGGCGTCCTGCACGCGTTTGCGCGTGTCGTCGGTGACGTACTTGGTGCCGTTGATGACGTGCGAGACGGTGGCGGTCGAGACACCGGCCTCGCGGGCCACGTCCTTAATCCTTGAGGTCTTGTAGGGAGGAAGCGGCGGGTGTTCGATTACCTGGCTTCGGTGGTCTTCTCTCATCTGATTCTTGCCCGGCGGTTCTCGCCACGTGCGCGGCCTCCCGGGATTGGGAGGCGTTCCACGGCGCGGGGGACGAAGCGAGCCAGCCTGAATGATACTTCGGTCGGGTTGTTTTTAAAAGTCCGGCCGCGTACGTCTGGACGCGGCCGGACTTTCAGAGAGTGTGCGGAGGCTCCGGGCGGGGCCGTCAGCCGTGGCCGCCGACGGCGAGGCGCATGATGTTCTCCTCGGTGCATTCGGCGCGCTCCAGCACGCCCGTGACGCGCCCCTCGTGCATGACGGCGACGCGGTCGCTGACATTGATGACCTCCTCCATGTCCGAAGAGATCATGATGATGGCAACGCCCGACTCGGCGAGCTTCCTCATCAACTCGTAAATCTCGGCCTTCGCGCCCACGTCGATGCCGCGCGTCGGCTCGTCGAAGATCAAGACCTTCGGCTCCAGCGCCAGCCACTTCGCCAGCACCACCTTCTGCTGGTTGCCGCCCGAGAGGTTAGCCGCGCGCACTTCGACCGACGGCGCCTTAACGTTCAGACGCCGGCAGACCTCCTTCGCCCCTTCCCTCTCCTTCTCAAACGAGATGAGCCCGGCCGGCGCGTAGCGTTCCAGCGCGGGCAGCGTCACGTTCTCGCGGATAGGCATGTCCACGATGAGGCCGGCCGTGCGCCGGTCTTCGGGGACGAGGTAGACGCCGTGGCGGATGGCGTCCTGCGGCGAGCGTATGCGCAGGGGTTTTGAGTCGAGCATCAGGCGCGACTCGACGTGCGGGTCTACACCGAAGATGGCCTGCGCCGCCTCGCTGCGGCCGGCGCCCACCAACCCGGCGAGGCCCAGAATCTCGCCGCGCCCCACGTCGAAGCGAACCTGCTGGTTCGGGTAGCGCGTCGTGCGCAGTGACTCGACCTCGAAGTAGCGCGGCCTCCGCTCGCCGACGGGCTGCTGGTAGAAGCTCTCGATGTCGCGGCCGACCATAAGCCGCACCATGTGGTCGTGCGTAATCTCCTCGCGCGCAAGCTCGCCCGCGTTGGCGCCGTCGCGCAGCACGATGGCGCGGTCGGCAATCTCCTTAACCTCGCCGAGCCGGTGCGAGATGTAGATGACGGCGACGCCGTGCTCGCGCAGGTCTTTGACGACCTCCAGAAGGCGCGCTGTCTCCGAGAGCGTGAGCGAGGAGGTGGGCTCGTCCATGATGAGGATGCGCGCGTCCAGCGAGAGCGCCTTCGCGATCTCGACCATCTGCTGCTGCGCGATGGAGAGGCGCGAGAGGGGCGTGTCGGGAGCGATGTCGAGCCCGAGGCGCGCGAGGTGCTTCTTCGTCTCCTCCTCCATCCGACCGCGGTCGATGAGTCGCAAGGGGCCGCCGTACGTTGGCTCGCGCCCGAGGTAGACGTTGGCCGCCACGTCGAGGTTGTCGAGGACGTTCAGCTCCTGATGGATGAAGGCGACGCCGTACTTCGTCGCGTCGGAGACGCCGCGGATGACCGCGGGCGCGCCGTCAATCAAGACCTCGCCCGAGTCCGGCTGATGCACGCCCCCGAGCGACTTCATCAGCGTGGACTTCCCCGCCCCGTTCTCTCCCAGCAGCGCCACGACCTCGCCCTTTGACACCTCAAGGCTCACGCCCTTCAGCGCGTGCACGCCGGGGAAACGCTTCTCTATCGAACGCATCTGTAGGATGGGAGGCATATGAATAATATGCAGTAGGCAGATGGCAGTGGGCAGTTAAAACAGTTGCGAGATGACGGTCAAGACACATGACCCTCAACCGTCTGCCGCCTGCCTACTGCCATCTGCTCCTCACCGTCCGCGAAGCTGGTTGATCTGCTTGGTGAACTCTTCGACCGTGTCCTTCTTGATGACTTTGGTCGGGACGAACATCTGCTTGTTGGCGGGGATGCCCGCGCGGTCTCCCTTGAGCACGGCGGCCATCAGCTTGATGGCCTGGTAGCCGAACTCGAAGGGCTGCTGGACGACTGTGCCGTAGATGGAGCCGTCCTTGACGCCCGCCAGCGTCTCGTCCTCTTCGTCGAAGGCGATGATCTTGACCTGACCGGTCTTGCCCGCGTCGCGCACGGCGTTGAGGATGGCCGGGCCGTTGTAGCTCCACAGCCCGACGAGCGCCGCCACGTCGTTGTACTTGACGAGCGTGTCGGCGACGTTCGACTTGGCGCGGACGCGGTCGGTGTCGTCGGTGCGCGTGTCAATGATGGTCACGTTCGAGCCTTGCAACACCTCCTTGATGCCCTGCAAGCGCTCGGCGGCGTTGCGCGCGTCGAGCATGCCGACGAAGACCATGATCTTGCCCCCCTGCGGGAGCGCCTCCTTGATGAGTTCACCCGCCTGACGGCCGGCAGCGACGTTGTCGGTCCCGACGTAGCAGGAGCGCTGGCTGTTCGGCGCGTCCGAATCCTGCGTGAAGACGAGCGTCTTCTGCGCCGTGTCGTTGATGAGCCCGGTCTGGTTGTCGGGGTCAACGGGGCTGATGGCGATGCCGTCGATGCCCTTAGCGAGCAGGTCGTCGATGATCTGGCGCTGCTCGGCTGCCGTGCCGTTGGGCGGCATCTTGAACTCGGCCGTCACGTCGGCCAGTTCCCCGTCGGCCTTCTCGACGCCCTTGCGCGCGATGGTCCAGAAGTCCGAAGGGTTGTTGGTGACGAAGGCGAGCCGCTTGGCGCCGCCCGCGCCGCCGGAGGTGTTACTGCCGCCGCTGTTGGCGGTGTTCGCGCTGCCGCCGTTGGCGGTGTTGGCGCCGCCTGTGCCGCCCTGCTGCGTGCAGCCGGCCAACAGCAAGGCCGCGCACAGAAGCAACATCTTCTTCAGTTTCATCTCGCTTCTCCTCATCATCCGAATTTTATGACTGCGTCCGCTGGGCCGCGCCTAACGCGCGCTGAACTTATAAACGGTCGTCGAGCGGAACCGCGCTCCCTTGCGCAGTACGGTCGAGGGGAACTCGGGGCGGTTGGGCGAATCGGGGTAGTGCTGCGTCTCAAGACAGAAGCCGTAGCGATGGCGATAGGGCTTGCCGCCCTTCCCCGTGTCGCTCCCGTCCAGGTAGTTCCCCGTGTAGAGCTGCATGCCCGGCTCGGTCGTCCACGTCTCCATCACGCGCCCCGTCGTCGGCTCCGTGACGCGCGCCGCGAGTCGGAGCGTGCCGGCCCGGCCGTTGATGACGAAGTTGTGGTCGTAACCTTTGCCGAGCTTCAGTTGCTCTTCGTCCTGGTTGATGCGCGCTCCGATGGCGGTCGGGCGCGTGAAGTCGAAGGGCGTGCCGCGCACGGGGCGCAGCTCGCCCGTGGGGATGGCGCCCGCGTCAGTCGGCGTGAAGCGGTCGGCGTTGACCATCAAAAGGTGTCCGAGGATGTCGCCGTTCCCCTGACCCGCGAGGTTGTAGTAGTTGTGGTTCGTCAGGTTGACGACGGTGTCCATGTCCGTCGTCGCGTAGTATTCGATCTTCAGCTCGTTCGCGTCGGTGAGCGTGTAGACGGCCCGCACCGTGAGATTGCCCGGATAGCCCTCCTCGCCGTCCTTACTGACGTAGGTCAGTTCGAGCGCCTGACCGCCGCGCGCAGCCAGCGGTCGCGCCTTCCAGACCACCTTGTCGAAGCCGCGCACGCCGCCGTGCAGGTGGTTCTCGCCGTTGTTCGTGGCGAGCGGGTACTCCTTGCCGTTCAGAGTGAACCGCCCCTTCGCGATGCGGTTGCCGTAGCGGCCGATGAGCGCGCCCATGTAGGTGGTCGTCTTCTCAAAGCCCGCGATGTCATCGAAGCCGAGCACCACGTCGTCGAACTTGCCGGCGCGGTCGGGCATCGTGAGCGAGACCACTGTGCCGCCGTAGGTCGTGATCCGGGCCTCGGCGCCCCGCCTGTTCTTCAGCGTGTAGATGTCCACGGCCTGCCCGTCCCTCGTCTGTCCGAAGCTCTCTCTCTTCGGCACGCCCTGCCCCCACGCCGCGGGCGCGATGAACAGACAGAGCAGGAGCAGCGCCGCCGTCTTCTTCAAGAGCATATTCAAACTCCCCGGATGAATTGTTTCAAAAGCCAACTTATCCTCAAGCGGGTTTCACACGCGCCGGGCGGTTCTGGAATATCTGGTCGGCGATGACGCCCAAAAGAATCACCGCGCCCAACACGGCGAAGTTCAAAGAGCTGGGGATGCCCAGCAGGTTGACCAGGTTCTGCAAGACCTGCAAGAGCGCCGTCCCGATGAGGATGCCGATGATCGACCCCTCGCCGCCGCGCAAAGAGCAGCCGCCCAACACGGCCGCGGCGATGCCATACAGCTCGAAAGAGTTCCCGTGCGACGACGGCGAGATCGAGTTCGTGTAGAAGGCGAAGACGATGCCGGCGATGCCCACCAGCGCGCCGAGGATGATGTAGGCACTTGCCACAATCTTCTGCGAGCTGATGCCCGAATACCGCGCCGCCGTCTCGTTGCGGCCGACCGCGAACAGGTAGCGCCCATAGACCGAGCGGTGCAGCACGACCCACATCACGATGCTGACCAGCACGAGTATTACGAACGGCGTCGGGATGCCGAAGACGCTCCCGGTCGCGACGTTGCGCAGCGTCTCGAACCCCGCCGCCGCCCCGAAGCCCTTCGTCTCGTCGTTCGAGATGAAGCGCGCCAGGCCCCGGTAGAAGAGGAGTCCGCATAGCGTGACGATGAACGGCTGCACCCGCACCTTCGTGATGAGCAGCCCGTGGAGCGCGCCCAAACCCGTCCCGATGCCGATGGTGGCGAGCACCGCCAGCGCCGAGGGCCAACCCCACTCCGTCAGCATCATCGAGAGCAGTACGCCGAGGAGCGCGAAGACCGAGCCGACCGAGAGGTCGATGCCGCCCGTGATGATGACGATGCCGAGCCCGATGCTGAAGATGCCGTAAGCGCCGATGAGCCGCGCCATGTTCTGCAAGTTGGCCGGCGCGAGGAAGCGCGGGTTCAGAATCGCCACGACCACGCACAGCAGCACGAGCAGCAGGAAGGTGCCGAGTTCTTTCTTCATCGACTTTTCTCTCGGAGGGAAGCGGTTAACAGGCACGCGCGGACGAACGCCCTCAGTCGAGGCATGCGAAGTCCGCCGCGGGGGACTGTCAAACAGAAAAACTGTAACTCTTGATACGTGCCTTCTACTTTAACTGCGCCCATTTTGCAAGCGAGGCCGGAACGTTGTGAGGAAGAATCGAAGATAGGCACTGAAGGAAGTAGGCAGTAAGCAGATGGCAGCAGGCAGTTAAAAGCTTTGAAGTCCAAAACCCTGGACTAACCTTTCAACCGCCGTCGCGCAGAGCGACTGCCTACTGCCATCTGCCTACTGCCTACTTCCTTTAACGCCCGACGACGCGCGCGAGGAACTCGTCGGCCGCGACCTCGACCGCGCCGCCTAAGCCCGCGCCCGTCGGCTCGCCCGGTTCGACCGACCAACCGGAAATCCGCCCGGCCATGCTCTGCCCCACCGCCTCCTGTAATGGCCCGCTGATGAACTTCCAGCCGTAGACGAGCCGCCCGCTCACGATGACGCGCGACACGCCGAGCCCCGTGATGACGTTCGCGATGCCGATGCCGAGGTACTCGCCCAGACGCTCCAGCGTCCGACGCGCGCGCAGCTCGCCGCCCTCGGCCCGCGCCACAATCTCGACGAACCGCGGCGGCGTCTGCCCGCCCAACTGCACGCGGTCGCCCGCATACAGAGACGAGGCGGCCGCCGCCGACGCATACATCTCCCAGCACCCGCGGTTCCCGCAACGGCATTGCTTCCCTCCCGCGACAATCGTCATGTGCCCGAACTCGCCCGCCAGCCCCTCGCCCCCGCCCGTCCCTCGGTAGACCTCGCCGCCCAGCACCAGCCCGACCCCTATCCCCGTGCCCGAACGCACCAGAGCGAAGTTCGACGGCGGCGCCTCCGAAACGTCGCGCAGCCGCAGACGCGCCTCGTACATGGCCGCCGCGGTCGCGTCGTTCTCGACGACGACGGGCACCGCCGCCGCACCGCCCTCCGCCTCCGCGCCGCACGGCTTGACGCTCAAAGCCTGCGCCACGTCCACGCCGCGCCAGCCGAGGTGCGGCGCGTAGACCATCCGCCGCCGCTCCGCATCGGTCGGCCCCGGCACGCTCACACCGATGACTTTCAACTGCCGTCCCGGCACCTTCGCGCACAGGCGTTTGACGGACGCGCGGATGCACGCGAGCGCCTCCTGCGGGTCGGGAGGCGTCTCGAACTCCTCCTCGCCGAACCTCTCGCCCGCAAGCGTCGCGAGGCCCACCGTCGTGTGGCGCACGCCGACGCTCACGCCGACGAAGAACTCTTTGAGGTCACCGAACGAGAGCGTGACCGGCGGTCGCCCCGACGTGCGCGTGACGCCCGCGGGCAAGACTTCCTGCTCTTCGCGCAGCACGCCCTCCGCAAGGAGCGGCTTGACGACCTCCGTCACGGTGCTGCGGTTGACGCCGAGCCGCCGCGCGATCTCGACGCGCGGGATGGGCTGCGCCGCGAGCACGAGCCGCAGAATCATGCGCGAAGCGCCGACCGCGCTCGTCGCCGTCTGCGCCTGAGCCGGCGCCAACGACTCTTCCTCCTCCGCGACGGCCACGCCATTGCCCGACGCCCTGCTGCCGTTGCCGTTCCCGCCCCTGTACGCCGTCGCCAGGCCGACGCCGCTCTTGCGCATCGCAAGCTCGCGCCCGGCCGCGTTCGGCACGAAACCCAGTTGTCTGATCGCAAGCTCGACGCGCTCGCGCGTCTCCCGCGTGGTGCGTCGCGTCTGGTTAATGACATGCGAGACGGTCGCCGTCGAAACCCCCGCCAGCACCGCCACGTCTCTTAAAGTCGGCACGTATCTCCCACCCTTCCTGGTTCGTCCTAACTACCTAACAAGAGGCGATAAGCTCTTTTTATGCGCCCATAAATTTAACTAACACAATTACTTACAGATTCTAGCATGGATTTAACCGTTTGCCTCCACGCTTTCGTCCGTGCGACACTTCCGGACGGAAGATTTAACGAAGCCTTAACCTTGCCGACGAATTCCAACCGTAGGAGTTGAACCATGACGACTGATTTTTTAAGTCGCGTGACCGCGTCTCTCGCACTAATATGCGCGCTCTCGACCAGCGTCGCGGACGTACGCGCGCAGGGAGCGGCGGGACGTTCCGACACGCCTTCTCTCAAGTTCGACTTCGGTCCCGGCAAGGTGAAGAACGGCTATCAGCAGGTCGTCCCGATGACCGTCTATACGAAGGAACTCGGGTACGGCTTCGAGCCCGGCGCGCAGGTGTCGTGCGAAGACCGCGGCGGCGACGCACTGCGGGGAGACTTCTGCACTTCGTCAGCGCCCTTCTACTTCTCCGTCGCGCTGCCCGAGGGCAACTACGACGTGACCGTCACCTTCGGCGAACGCTCGGGCGAGTCGGTCACGACGGTCAAGGCCGAGTTGCGCCGCCTCATGCTCGAAGAGGTGCGCACCGCCCGCGGACGCTTCGAGACGCGAACGTTCACCGTCAACATCCGCACGCCGCAGATTCCGAGCGGCGGCACGGTCAAGCTCAAAGACCGCGAGAAGACGATGGAGGCTTGGGCCTGGGACGAGAAGCTCACGCTCGAATTCAACAACACGCGCCCCGCCGTCGCCGCGATTGAGATTAAAAGAAACGACAAGGCCCCGACGCTCTTCCTCCTCGGCGACTCGACGGTCTGCGACCAGCCGCGCGAGCCCTACAACAGTTGGGGACAGATGCTCACGCGCTTCTTCCGTACGGGCCTCGCCGTCGCCAACCACGCCGAGTCAGGCGAGTCCCTGCGCAGCTCTACGGGCGCGCGCCGCCTCGACAAAGTCTTGAGTTTGATGAAGCCCGGCGACTATCTCTTCATACAGTTTGGCCACAACGACGAGAAAGAGAAGGGTGAAGGCGTCGGCGCGTTTACGACCTACAAGGCTTCGCTCAGGCGCTACGTCGAGGAGGCCCGCAAGCGCGGCGCGACGGTCGTCCTCATCACGCCGATGCAGCGCCGCACCTTCGACGCCGCGGGCAAGATCACGGACTCGCACGGCGACTACGACGACGCCGTTCGTCAGGCGGCGCAGGAGTTGAACGCTCCGCTCATCGACCTCCACGCGATGAGCAAGCCCTTCTACGAAGCGCTCGGCCCCGAGGAGTCGAAGAAGGCTTTCGCACCCAACGACGGCACGCACCACAACAACTACGGCAGCTACCAGCTCGCACGCGCCGTCGTCGAAGGCGTCAGGTCGAACCGCCTCGCCCTCGTCAAGTATCTGAACGAAGATCAGAGCCCCTTCGACCCCGCGCGCCCCGACCCGCTCGCCTCCTTCAAAGTCCCCCCGAGCCCGCTCGTCACGGAGACGAAGCCACTCGGCAATTGACCGCGCGCCCGCGCACGCTTGGCATTTAAGGCCCAACTCGGTTTAGAATCGGAATCCCCAGAGCAATAGCCTGTGAGAGAACTGTCGGGCGAGCACGAGCCCTTCGGCTTCCGTGGTGTGGGCGCCCGGTAAACCGCTTTACCTGTGAAAATCTTCGGGAGAACCGTATGCTCTCCTTAGCCTTAGTCGTCAAGAGAAGCACCTACGTAACCGCTTCCCTCTTCGCGTTGCTGCTCGCGCTCGCCTCGGCCGCGGACGTGCGCGCGGAGGTCTTGCTGCCCGACGTGCTCTCCGACTCGATGGTCTTGCAGCGCGGCGTGCGCGTGCCCGTCTGGGGGCGGGCCGAGCCGGGCGAGGCCGTCACGGTCAGCTTCGCGGGGCAGACGAAGAGGACGACGGCCGGCGCCGACGGACGCTGGCGGGTGTGGCTCGACCCTCTGCGCGCCAACGCGACTCCGGCCGTGTTGACCGTGAGCGGCAACAACCGGGTCGAGTTGAAGGACGTGCTCGTCGGCGAGGTGTGGCTCGTGTCGGGGCAGTCGAACATGCAGTTCACGCTGGCCGAGACGAAGGAGGCAAAGGAGGCAATAGCCGCCGCGAACCACCCGAACATCCGACTCTTCAACGTCAGCCGGCAGGTCGCCTTCAAGCACAAACCGCCGCCGCTCGCCGTGTGGCGCGCCACCACGCCCGAGTCGGTCAGAGACTTCTCCGCCGCCGGCTACTACTTCGCCGTCGAGATACAGAAAGAGCTTGGCGTCCCCGTCGGCATCCTCAACTCCTCCTACGGTGGCTCGCAGGCCGAAGCCTGGACGCCGGTTGAGTACCTGCTCGCCGACCCGGAACTAAAACCGACCGTCGAGCGCACGAAGATTTGGGACGAGGAGCGTTCGCGTGTGAAGGTCGAGTACGAGGAGCAGATCAAGCGCTGGCGCGAGCAGGCCGACAAGGCGAAAGCCGCGGGCGCGCGCCCCTCGCCCTCGCCGTCCGTGCCCGACGCCCTGCGCGAGTACCGCGTCGCCTCCTCCATCTACGACGGCATGGTCGAGCCGCTCATCCCCTTCCCCGTCCGCGGCGCCTTCTGGTATCAGGGCGAGTCGAACGAGGCGCGCGCCGAGCAGTATGGGAGACTTCTGCCGACGATGATTCGCGCGTGGCGCGAGCGCTGGGGGCAGGGCGACTTCCCCTTCGGCATCGTCCAACTGCCCAACTACCGCGACCCTAGACCTGAGCCCGCGGACGAGGCGTGGAGCCACATCCGCGAGGCACAGCGCCGCACCGCCGTCTCGACGAAGAACGCCGGGCTCATCGTCACCATCGACGTGGGCGAGGCGCGCGACATACACCCGAAGAACAAGCTCGACGTGGGGCGCCGCATGGCACGCTGGGCGCTCGCCGACGTGTACGGACGGAAGTTGACGGCCGCGGGGCCGATGTTCGGCCGGATGAAAGTCGGCGGGTCAAAAATCGTCCTCATGTTCGCAGACGTGGGGACAGGATTAAGAATCCGCGACGGAGACACACTGCAAGAGTTCGCCGTCGCGGGCGAAGACCGCAAGTGGCACTGGGCGGAGGCGCGCATTGTCGGCCGCGACAAGGTCGAAGTCTGGTCAAAGGAGGTGGCGCGGCCCGTCGCCGCGCGCTACGCCTTCAACAACAACCCGCGCCAGCCGAACCTGACGAACGACACGGGACTGCCCGCCGCGCCCTTCCGCACGGACGACTGGCCCGACCCGACCGCCGGCAAGCGTTGAGAAAAAGCACATGCACCGACTCAGGAACAACACGGCCGCTTTCATCTTCGCCTTACTCGTCGTCTGCCTGTCGCCCTTCGTTGCGGCGGCGCAGACGACGGGCGAGTTGGCGCCGCTGCCGACGCCGCCCATCCAGCGACCCGCGAATCCAAAACTCCCGACCCTGTTCGTCGTCGGCGACTCGACGGCAAACAACAACGCGAACGGTGGCAAGGGCTGGGGCGACCCGTTCGTCGCATTCTTCGACACGTCGAAAATCAACGTCCTCAACCGCGCGCGCGCCGGCCGGAGCAGCCGGACGTTCCTGACCGAGGGGCTGTGGGACAAAGTCTTGCAGGACTTGAAGGCGGGCGACTACGTGCTCATACAGTTCGGCCACAACGACGGCGGCCCGCTCGACACCGGCCGCGCGCGCGGCTCTTTGCCGGGCCTGGGCGAGGAGACGAAAGAGGTCTCGAAGCCCGACGGCACGAAGGAGGTCGTCCATACCTTCGGCTGGTACAACCGCAAATTCATCGCGGACGTGAAGGCGAAAGGTGCGACGCCCATCATCCTCTCGCTCACGGTGCGCAACATCTGGAAGGACGGACGCGTCGAGCGCGGCTCCGGCAAGTTCCGCCAGTGGGCCGAAGAGCTTGCGCGCGCCGAGGGCGTCCGCTTCGTCGATGTCACGACCATCGTCGCCGACAGATATGAGGCGCTCGGCGAGGAGAAGGTCAAAGCGCTCTTCGGCCCCGACCACACGCACACGAGCCCGGCCGGCGCCGAGTTCAACGCCGCCTCGGTCGTCGCCGGCCTGAAGAGTCTCAAGGGCAACCCATTCAAGAAGTATTTCTCGCCGCGGGCAAACGAGGTCGGCGCCTACCAGCCCGCGCAGTTGAAGTGAGATGACCGAGGCCGCAACGTCCAGATTCCGGGCGAGCATGACGACGTTCGTTGTCGCACTCGTCATCCTGTCCGCGCCGCTCTTCCCCGCGCGCGCGCAGAGGCAGATGGAGGCGTTGGGGCGCGGGGTGGTCGCAGTCCGACAGGCGGACGGCCGCGTGTGGGTCGGCTGGCGACTGCTCGGGACCGACCCCGATGCGCTCGCCTTCAACCTCTACCGCTCGACGGACAAAGGAAGCGCGGTCAGGCTCAACGACAAGCCGCTTTCAGGCCCGACCAACTTCATCGACCAGAAGGCCGACACGTCGAAGTCGCACTCCTACTTTGTGCGTCCCGTCCTGAAGGGTAAAGAAGGCGAGCCGAGCGCCGCGTTCACCCTACAGGCCAACGCGAACGCGCGGCCGTACCTTTCGATACCTTTGCAGACGCCGCAGGGCTACGCGCCGGGCGACGCCTCGGCCGGCGACCTCGACGGCGACGGCGAGTACGAGCTGGTCGTACACATGACGGGCCGCGGGCGCGACAACGGCAGCGCGGGCTTCACGACCGAGCCCGTGCTTCAGGCTTACAGGCTCGACGGCACGCTCCTGTGGACGATCAACCTCGGCCGGAACATCCGCGATGGCGCGCACTACACGCAGTTCATGGTCTACGACCTCGACGGCGACGGACGCGCCGAGGTCGCGTGTAAGACCGCCGACGGCACCACGGACGGACGCGGCAAAGTTATCGGAGACCCTCAAGCCGACTGGCGCAGCCCCGAAGGCACCTTCGCCTCGTTCGGTTCGGGCCGGCACAAGCTCGACGGCTACATCTTGAAGGGGCCGGAGTATCTCACGGTCTTCGACGGCCTGACGGGCGCGGCGCTCGCCACGACGAGCTTCATCCCGCCGAGGCATCCGACGAACCCTGCGCCGACGACCGAAGAGCTGGCCGCCGTCTGGGGCGACGGCTACGGCAACCGCGTTGACCGCTTCCTCGCCTGCGTCGCTTATCTCGATGGAAAGCGGCCGAGCCTCGTCATGGCGCGCGGCTACTACACGCGCACGGTGCTGACCGCCTGGAACTGGCGCGGCGGCAAACTCACGCGGGTCTGGACGTTCGACAGCGAGGACGGCACGGCCGGTAACAAGGCTTTCAGCGGTCAGGGTAACCACAACCTTTCCGTCGGCGACGTGGATTCGGATGGACGCGACGAGATCGTCTACGGCGCGATGGTCGTTGACGATACCGGGAAGGGTCTTTATTCCACGGGCCTCGGCCACGGCGACGCGCTGCACCTTTCAGACCTCGACCCGGCGCGGCCCGGGCTCGAAGTCTTCGACATACAGGAGCGCTTCGACGACGCGGGTGCGCACTTCCGCGACGCGCGTACAGGGAAGATTCTTTGGAAGAAGCCTTCGGTCAAGGCGGGCGAGGACGGCGAGGGGCCGGGACGCGGACTCTGTCTCGACATCGACCCGCGCCGCGGCGGCTTCGAGTGCTGGGTGCGCGGCGCCGAGATCACGGGGCTCTTCGACGTGCGCGGCGAGCTTATCTCTAAGACGACGCCGCGCTCCTGCAACTTCGGTGTCTACTGGGACGGCGACACTCTGAGCGAGCTGCTCGACCGCAACTACGTGGCGAAGTGGAACTGGACGGACTCGACCGAGACCGTGCTGCTGACGGCCGAAGGCTGCACGTCGAACAATGGTTCGAAGGCGACGCCCGCCTTGAGCGCAGACCTCTTCGGCGACTGGCGCGAGGAGGTCGTCTGGCGCACGACGGACAACAGGGAGCTGCGCGTCTACACGACGACCATCCCGACCGCGGAACGCTTCTACACCTTCATGCACGACCCGCAGTACCGTCTGAGCATCGCGTGGCAGAACGTCGCCTACAACCAGCCGCCGCACACGAGTTTCTTCGTCGGCCACGGCATGAAACGGCCGCCGCGCCCGAACATCGTCGAAGTGAGATTCAGGAAGTAACGAGCGAGAAGGAGAGAGACCTTGACGAAGCCGAAACCGCACATGAGGGCGCGCGCCTTCGCCTCGCTGCTGCTCGTCGTACAGATGCTCGCGCCCGTGGGCGTGTTGGGGCAGAGCGCGCGGCGCGGAAGGGCCGCGCGCGGCGCGCAAGCCTCTGCGGCGCTCGCGTGGCCGCGCGTGACGAGTCAGGCGAAGCCCTGGACACGCTGGTGGTGGCTCGGTAACGCCGTCAACCGGCGCGACCTCTCGACGGCGCTGGCGCAGTACGAGCGCGCGGGACTGGGCGGCCTTGAGCTAACGCCCATCTACGGCGTGCGCGGCGCGGAGTCACAGTTCATAGACTTCCTCTCGCCCGAGTGGGTCGGGATGCTCGAACACACGCTGGGGGAGGCGAACCGTCTGGGCTTGGGCGTGGACATGGCGACGGGAACGGGGTGGCCCTTCGGCGGGCCATGGATTAACGCGGAGGACGCTTGTAAGGATTTGATCTCGAAGACGTGGGAGTTGCGCGGCGGCGCGCGTCTGGGCGAGCCCGTGCGGGTGATGCAGAAGCCCTTCGTGCGCGCGGTCGGGCGCCGGCCGGACATCTCAACCTTGCGCGAGCCCATCAGTTTGAACCCGAACCTGCAAGAGCTTGCGCTCGATCAGGTGCGCTTCGAGAAGCCTTTGCCGCTGCAAGCCCTCGTGGCCTATTCGGACAAGGGCGAGACGCTCGACCTCACGTCGCGCGTTCGTTCGGACGGCACGCTCGACTGGGTCGCGCCGCAGGGGCGTTGGAAGCTCTACGGGGTCTTTCAGGGCTGGCACGGCAAGATGGTCGAGCGCGCCGCACCCGGCGGCGAAGGCAACGTCATCGACCACTTCTCGGCCGAGGCGATGGGCAACTATCTCAAGAAGTTCGATCAGGCTTTCGCGGGCCGCAACGTGCGGGGATTGCGCGCCTTCTTCAACGACTCGTACGAGGTTGACGACGCAGAGGGTCAATCGGACTGGACGCCGAAATTCTTCGAGGAGTTCCGCGCGCGACGCGGCTACGATTTGCGTCAGCACCTCCCCGCCCTGCTCGGCGAGGGCGTTGAAGACGCGCGCGCGCGCGTCCTCCATGACTTCCGCGAGACGGTCTCCGACCTGCTCCTCGACCGCTTCACCACGCCGTGGCGCGAGTGGGCGCATAAGAGAGGCGCCATCGTGCGCAACCAGTCGCACGGCTCGCCCGCCAACATCCTCGACCTCTACGCCGCGAGTGACATCCCCGAGACCGAGGGCACCGACATCGTCCGCATGAAGTTCGCTTCGTCAGCGGCGAACGTGACGGGGAAGACTCTGGCCGCGGCCGAGACCGTGACGTGGCTCGACGAGCACTTCGTCTCCTCGCTCGGCGACGTGAAGCGCGCCGTAGACCTCAACTTCCTCGGCGGCATCAACCACGTCGTCTACCACGGCCTCGCCTACTCGCCGCCCGCAGACACTTGGCCGGGCTGGCTCTTCTACGCCGCCGTCCACTTCGGCCCACAGTCGCCCGACTGGAAGGACTTCCCCGCGCTCAACCGCTACATCGCGCGCGTGCAGTCGTTCATGCAGCAGGGCCGCGCCGACAACGACGTGCTGCTCTACTACCCCGTACACGACATGTGGATGGAGCAGGGCAAGGAGGGGCGTTTGACTCACGTCGGCGGCGGCCACGACGTAGGCATCACGCAAACGGACGCGCAGGCGCTGCTCGACGCGGGCTACGCCTTCGACCTCATCTCGGATAGACAACTGGCGAACACGACGTTCGCACGCGGCGCGCTTCAGGCGGGCGGGCTTAACTATAAAGTCATCGTGCTGCCCGAGACGCGCTACGTCCCGGCCCAGACTCTCGCGCGCCTCGTCGGGCTCGCGCGCGCGGGCGCGACCGTCGTCGTACGCAAGAGCATGCCGACGGATGTGCCCGGCCTCGCGAGCTACGAAGTGACGAGCGGAGCCTTCAAACGCCTCCTCTCGCAGATCAATTTCACGGAGAGCGAGGCGGACGGCGTCCGCAGTGCGCGCGTCGGCGCGGGGCGTTTCCTGCTTGGCGACGACTTAACCAAATTACTCACGCACGCAGGCACGCGGCGCGAGGCGATGGTCGAGAAGGGACTGCGCTTCACGCGCCGCAGGTACGCGGGCGGCGCTTACTACTTCATCCTCAACCGCGGCTCCGAGCGCTTCGACGGCCCGGTGACGCTCGCAACGCGAGCGCGCGCGACGGCCGTCTTTAACCCTTTGACCGGCGAGTCCGGCTTCTCATCCGACATCGTGTGGGGGGACGCGCGGGATCGCGTCTACTTGCAGCTTGAGCCGGGCGAGTCGTGCATCGTCAAGACCTTCGACGTGACGCCTCGGCCCGGAGCGCGGTACGAGAACATGCATGTCACGGGCCAGCCGCAGACGCTCGGCGGCGAGTGGTCTGTGAACTTCGTCGAAGGCGGGCCGGCGCTCCCGCCCGCGCTGCGTCTGAACGAGTTGAGTTCGTGGTTGAAGCTGGACGGCGACGCATACAAAAACTTCTCCGGCACGGCCCGTTACACGCTGAGCTTTAACAGGCCGCAGGGGACGAACGTGTACTGGCTGCTCGACCTCGGGCGCGTGGCCGAGACGGCGCGCGTGAGACTGAACGGGCAGGAACTGGGCACGCTCTTCACGTCGCCCTTCCGTGTGAGAGTTCCGGAAGCGCTTTGGAAAGAGACGAACACGCTTGAAGTCGAGGTCTCGAACCTCGCCATCAACCGCATCATCGACATGGAGCGGCGCGGCGTCCGTTACAAGAAGTTCTACAACACGAACTTCCCCGCGCGCCGCCCCGAGAACCGCGGCGCCGACGGCCTCTTCGACGCGACGAAGCTCGCGCCGCGCGACTCCGGCCTGCTCGGCCCCGTGACGCTGACGCCGGTTGAGCCGGTGAGGTTTTAAAGATGCAGGGACGACTGAGAATCACGACCGCTTTCGTGTTGCTCTTATCGGCGCTCGCGTTAGCGCAAGGTCAAACGCGCGCGTCGGCGCGCGTCACAACGTCTTTCGACTCGGACTGGCGCTTCTTCAAGGGCGACGCTTCGGGCGCCGAGCGGCCCGAGTTCGACGACGCGGCGTGGCGCAGGCTCGACGTGCCACACGATTGGAGCATCGAGGGGCCTTTCGACGCGAAGAATCCGACCGGCAAGGACGGCGGCTACCTGCCCGCGGGCGTTGGCTGGTACCGCAAGCACTTCAACGTCTCCGTCGAACACTCGAAGCGACGCGTCTTCGTCGAGTTCGACGGCGTGATGGCGAACAGCGACGTGTGGGTCAACGGACATCATCTCGGCAAACGTCCTTACGGCTACATCGGCTTCCGTTACGAGTTGACCTCTCACCTCAACTTCGGCAAGTCGAACGTCATCGCCGTCCGCGCGGACAACACGGGCCAGCCCGCCTCGCGCTGGTACACCGGCGCCGGCATCTACCGACACGTCCGCCTCGTCACGACCAGCCCCGTCCACTTCGAACACTGGGGCACGTTCGTCACGACGCCGCAGGTCACCGATGCCGGCGCGACCGTCCGCGTGCGCAGCACGGTCGTCAACCAGTCCAACGCGGCGCGCTCCGCCGTCTTGCTGCGCGTCTCGCTCGCGGCCCCCGATGGTCAGGTCGTCGCGACGGCCGAGACCGCGCCGCAGAGAATCGAGGCCGGAGGGACGGCCGACTTCACGCAGGAGTTGACGGTCAAGAGCCCGCGCCGCTGGGACATCAAAGACCCCGCGCTCTACAAGGCGCTGGTCTACGTTCGCTCCGGCGGCACGCAGTTGGATGACGAGGTCGTCACGTTCGGCATCCGCGAGTTCAAGTTCGAGCCGGCGACCGGCTTCTGGCTCAACGGCCGCAACTTCAAACTCTACGGCGTCTGTCTCCACCACGACGGGAGCGCCTTCGGCGCGGCCGTGCCTTTGCGCGTGTGGGAGCGTCGGCTGGAGATACTCAGACAGTTCGGCGCCAACGCCATCCGCACCGCGCACAACCCGCCCGCGCCCGAGTTCCTCGACCTCGCCGACCGCATGGGCTTCATCGTCATGGACGAGAACTTCGACGCGTGGACAATCGCCAAGCGCCCCTTCGACTATCATCTCTACTTCGACGAGTGGTCGAAGACGGACACGCGCGACATGGTACGCCGCGACCGCAATCACCCGAGCATTGTCATCTACAGCACGGGCAACGAGATTCACGACACGCCGAAGCCCGACCTCGCCAAACGCGTTCTCGCCGGCCTCATCGAAGTCTTCCACCGCGAAGACCCGACGCGCCCCGTCACACAGGCGCTCTTCCGTCCGAACGTGAGCAAGGACTACGACAACGGCCTCGCAGACATGCTCGACGTGGTCGGGCAGAACTACCGCGAGAAAGAGATTCTGGCCGCGTATCAGCAAAAGCCCACGCGCAAGATTCTGGGGACGGAGAACACGCACGTCCGTGAGCAATGGCTGGCGCTCCGCGACAACCCGCCCTACGCGGGCCAGTTCCTCTGGACGGGCATCGACTACCTCGGCGAGTCGCCCGGCTGGCCGATGGTCTCTGAGAACTTCGGCATCCTCGACCGCACCGCCACGCCGCGCCCGCGCGCCTTCCAGCGTTTGAGCTGGTGGGGCACACGCCCGACCGTCTTCGCCGCGCGCCGCGTCGCGCACACGCCGGCCCCGCCCACCGACCCCGGCTACGGTTTAGACCGGCACCCACAGGTCGTCTTCCCTGACTGGACGCCGCGCGACCTCGCGCCGCACGAAGAGAACGTCGAGGTCTACAGCAACGCCGAGCAGGTCGAGCTGTTCCTCAACGGCCGCTCGCTCGGCTCGAAGGCGCGCCCTTCCGACGACGCGCCGCGCAACTGGCAGGTGCCGTTCCAGCCGGGCACGCTCCGCGCCGTCGGCTCGAACGGCGGACGCGTCGTCGCCACGCACGAGCTGAAGACCGCGGGCAAACCCGCGCGCGTCTTGCTCTCGGTCGATAAATCGAGACTCGCGCACGCTTGGGATGACGTGGCGCACGTCGAGGCTCTGGTCGTTGATGCAAACGGCGTCGTCGTCCCCGGCGCTTCCGACCTCATCACTTTCAAGGCAAAGGGTTCGGGCCGCGTCGTCGCCGTGGACAGCGGCGACAACGCGAGCCACGAGCCCTTTCAAGCGTCCGAGCGGCGCGCATACCAGGGGCGTTGCTTCGCCTTGCTCAAGGCAGACAAGACCCGTGGACGCATCACGGTTACGGCCTCCGCACCGGGACTCGCCAGCGGTACGGTTACGGTTGAGACGGTCGCGAGCAGAACAGGTCAGAACCGCCTGCGGTAGCGGATGGGCCTGACCCGATTACAGCGTTGATTTCATATTGTTGAGGAGAAACTCTAAAGATGCGCAGACAACCTAAGGCAATCGCGCTCTCGCTCGCGGCGCTTGTACTCCTGAGCCTGACCCCCGCGGCGCGCGCCGCCGATCACTTTAAGAACTGGCCCGCCGGCACTTCTCCAAAAGAGGTCGGCAAACGCGTCGCCGAGAACTGGGTCGCGCGCTCGTTCGAGTACGAGCAGATGGTTACAGCGGCGGACGGCAACCAGAGGCCGCGCAGGCAGTACGTCATCTACCCGGAAATCTGCGCGTGGTACGGCTCGCTCACGGTCGCGCGCCTGACGAAAGATAAAGACCTGACGACGAGGCTCGTCCGCGAGTTCGACCGCTTCCTCACGCCCGAAGGCGACAAGCACGTCTCAAGGCAGGCGCACGTCGATTACAGCGTCTTCGGCACGGTGCCGCTGGAGATTTACACGCAGACGAAGGACAGGCGCTACCTGGACTTCGGCCGCGGCTTCGCCGACCGCCAGTGGGACAAGACGACGCCGGACGGCATCACGGCCGAGGCGCGCTACTGGGTCGATGACATGTACATGATTAACGTCGTGCAGGCGCAAGCCTTCCGCGCCACGGGCGACGTGAAGTATCTCGACCGCGCGGCGCTGGCGACGGCCGCTTATCTCGACAAGCTGCAAGAGCCGAACGGCCTCTTCCACCACGCGCCGGACTCGCCCTTCTATTGGGGACGCGGCAACGGCTGGTACGCGGCCGGCATGGCGGAGCTTCTGCGCTCTCTGCCGAAGAGACACCCGCGGCGTGCGCGCATCATGCAGGGCTTCAAGACGATGATGGCGTCGCTGCTGAAGTATCAGGCGGAGGATGGGCTCTGGCGCCAGCTCGTCGATAGGCCCGACGTGTGGGCCGAGACTTCCGGCACGGGCATGTTCGCCTTCGCGCTGGTGACGGGCGTCAGGGAGGGCTGGCTCGACGCGAAGACCTACGGCCCCGCGGCGCGCAAGGCTTGGCTCGGACTAGTCAAACACCTCGACGCCGAGGCCAACGTGCGCGAGGTCTGCATCGGCACGAACAAGGCTTTCCAGGAGGTCGGCCCCGACCTCGACACGCAGCTCAAGTTCTACCTCGACCGCCCGCGCAGGGCCGGTGACCTCCACGGCCAGTCCGCCGTCCTCTGGGCGGCGACGGCGCTTCTGCGTTAACCGCGAACGGAGAAATAGTGATGAAGCTTAGAAGACAGGTTCGCGCTTACGCCGCGCTATTCTTCGGCCTCGCGTGCTTACTTACGCTGGTCGCCGCGCAGGATAACGCCTCCGCGCAACGAAGAACGACGAGGGCTCAGCCCAACGACGCGTCCGTCTACAGCGTGCGCGCTTACGGGGCGCGCGGTGATGGGCGGACGGTGGATACACCGGCCGTCAACCGTGCCATCGAGGCCGCGGCGGCGATGGGTGGCGGCACCGTCCACTTCCCCGCGGGCACGTACCTCTGCTTCTCGATCAGGCTGAAGAGCAACATCGCGCTCCACCTCGACGCAGGCGCGACCATCCTCGCCGCCGACCCCGCGCAGGACAAGGGCAGCTACGACCAGCCCGAGCCGAACGAGTGGGACATGTATCAGGACTTCGGCCACTCGCACTGGCAGAACAGTCTCATCTGGGGCATTAATGTTGAGAACGTCTCCATCACCGGCCCCGGCAAGATTGACGGCAAGGGGTTGACGAAGCGCAGCCCCGGCCCGCGCCGGCCACGCGTGCCCGGCGACACACCCGTCAGCATGGGCGGCGCGGGCGCGGGCGGCGCGAAGCCGCTCGCCCCGCTCGGCGAGGACGCGGACGTGAGTACGATGAACGGACTCGGCAACAAGGCCATTTCGCTCAAGCTCTCGCGCAACATTCTGCTGCGCGACATCACCATCCAACGCGGCGGACACTTCGCCGTCCTCGCCACGGGCGTAGATAACTTAACCATCGACAACCTCAAGGTTGACACCAACCGCGACGGCTTCGACATCGACTCGTGCCGCAACGTGCGCATCTCGAACTGCACGGTCAACTCGCCGAACGACGACGCCATCGTCTTGAAGAGTTCTTACGGATTGGGCTTCGCGCGCGCGACGGAGAACGTGACCATCACGAACTGTCAGGTCTCGGGTTACGACGAGGGAACGCTGCTCGACGGCACCTTCAAGAAGACGCAGGAGTTCGCGCCCGACCGCGACCGCCCGACCGGGCGTCTGAAGTTCGGGACGGAGTCGAACGGCGGCTTCAAGAACATCTCCATCTCGAACGTCGTCTTCGACCACTGCCGCGGCCTCGCCTTAGAGACCGTAGACGGCGGTCACATCGAAGATATCGTCATCACGAACCTTACGATGCGCGACGTGACGACCGCGCCCATCTTCCTGCGACTCGGCCGCCGGATGCGCGGCCCCGAAGGAACGCCCGTCGGGGCCATCCGCCGTGTGCAGATCAGCGATGTGGTCGTCTCGGACGCAGACCCGCGCTTCGCCTCCATCATCGCGGGGCTGCCCGGACACCCGATTGAGGACGTGCGTCTGAGCGACATACGCATCATCTACAAGGGCGGCGGCACGCGCGCGCAGGCGGCGCTCGAACCGCCCGAGCGCGAGACGAACTACCCCGAGCCCTCGATGTTCGGCGAGATTCCGGCCTACGGCTTCTTCATCCGCCACGCGCGCGGCGTCGAACTCTCCAACGTCGAGGTGGGCTTCATGACAGAAGACCTGCGCCCCGCCTTCCACCTCGAAGACGTGCGCAACGCGACCTTCCTCGGCGTCGCCGCGCAGAAGGCCGCGGACGTGCCGACCTTCGTCCTCAAGAACGTCGAAGACTTCAACGTCCGCAACTCTCGCCCCGTCCCCGACACGCGCGTCGAGCGGACGGAGTCGAAGAGATTCTGAGAATTTATCGGAAGCGTACGCGTAATTCCGTCGCGTCAGTGACGTTTGAATGTAGCCCGGCCTTTCAAGGCCGAGTTGAGATGTTCGAGATTTCGTCGCGTCGCGTAACGACGCCTGAAGTATTTCGCATCCCGGCCTCCGCGTTCACGCGTCACTATGCGACGCCGCGATTGTTGCCAACGCAAAAACTCGGCCTTGAAAGGCCGGGCTACATTCAGACGCCGCTCCGCGGCAGAATGCCTCTGCGCTTTAATCTCGACCGTCTACGATGTCACTTCGAACATTGACGCCGTGAGATTTAACTTTTACAGACTGATTTTCTACTTCGGCAGGTTGAATTCCTACTTATCCAAAGCGATTTCGAGTTTTCACGAAGTTATTTTTTACTTTTATTGTGTCACTTTGAGCTATGGCAGGATGATTTCGAGCTTCGACATCGTTACTTCGAGCTTCGGTACGGTGATTTCGAGTTTTTCCATAGCTACTTCGAGCTTTTACATGTTGATTTCGAGCTTGAACAGAATGTTTTCGAGTTATCACAACGTGAAATTTCACATAAACAAGGCCGGGACGAGGGGTAGCATGATGTTAAAGAAGGTTGCGGTGCTGTTCTTCGGCTTCTGTGTCGTGTTTTGCGCGATGGACGGCGAAGTTTCCGCGCAAACAAGGGCTAAAGACTCCAAAGACTCCGAGGCGGGTCTGCCCGCGTGGGTGAAGACGGTGGGCGCGCGGCGGAAGCCGACGAAGAAGAAAATTTTCGAGGCGAACACGTACGGCGCAGTCGGGGACGGCGAGGCGAACTCGACGAAGGCGATACAGATTGCCATCGACGCGTGTGCGAAGGCGGGCGGCGGCATCGTCAGCTTCAAGCCGGGCCAGTATGTGACGGGCGCGCTCTTTATCAAGTCGGGCGTTAACTTTGTTGTGGGCGAGGGCGTGACGCTGCTCGGGAGTCAGGAGGACTCGGACTACCCCTCCATCTTCACGCGCGTCGCCGGCATCGAGATGAAGTGGCCGGCGGCGCTCATCAACGTCAACGAACAGCGGAACGTCAGGCTCTCGGGCGGCGGCACCATCGACGGGCGCGGGAAGAAGTGGTGGGACAAGTACTGGAACCTGCGGCGCAACGACTACGAGCTGCGCGGCCTGCGCTGGGCCTCGGACTACGACGCCGAGCGCGTGCGTTTGATGGTCGTCTGGAAGTCTTCGGACGTGTCGGTCGAGAACCTGAGCCTGAAGCGCTCGGGCTTCTGGACGGTGCAGGTCGTCTACTCCGACCACGTCACCGTTGACGGCATCAAGATCAGCGATAACGGGGGCCCCAGCACGGACGGCGTGGACATAGACTCTTCGTCGCACGTCCTCGTACAGCACTGCGACATCGACAACAACGATGACGACATCTGTCTGAAGGCCGGGCGCGACTACGACGGGCTGCGCGTCGCGCGGCCGACCGAGTATGTCGTCGTGCGCGACAACCTGACGCGGCGCGGCGGCGGCGTCCTCTCGTTCGGCAGCGAGACCTCGGGCGGCATCCGATACGTCGTCGCATACCGCAACCGCGGCATGGGGACGAGCGAGGGGCTCCGCTTCAAGTCGGCGAAGACGCGCGGCGGGTACGTCTCGGACGTGCTGGTGCGGGATGTAAAGATGGAGAACGTGCCGCTGCCCTTCACCTTCACACTGAACTGGAACCCGAGCTACTCATACGCGACCATTCCGAAGGAGATCACGAACCCGCCGCCGCACTGGGTCGTGATGAACACGCCCGTGCTGCCCGTCGAGCGCGGCTACTGCGAGTTCCGCAACATCCGCGTCGAGAACGTGGAGGTCTCCGGGGCCAAACGGGTCTTCACGGCCTCGGGGCTGCCGGAGAAACCCCTCGTCGGCGTGACCTTCGTCAACGTTACAGCCGAGGGCGAGGAGGCGGGCTTCATCGAGCACGCGCGCGACTGGCAGATGCGTAACGTTAAGGTCAGGACGGCGAAGGGCGAGCCCGTGAAGCTGACGAACACGGTCAACGTGGAGAGCCCGGAGGTCGTCAGGAAGTAAGATTCCCTTCACCTGCCTGTGCCGGGGCAATTTAACCACTACAGACACAGAGACACGGCTTGTCGAGTTATCTCTTCAAAGCCGTGTCTCTGTGTCTGTGGTGGTTAATCGACTTTGCTTAACTCAAACCCTCACTCCACGATCTCGAAGTCGATCCACTGCGCAACAACGCGGTGCTTCTCTTTGGCGAGGAGGTCGGTGATGACCATCTGGAGGGCATACTCGCCGGGGACGAGGTCGCGCCCGAGGTAGAGCTTGCCGCCCACGCCCACATCGCCCTGTGTGTTCACCGGCTGCGCGTCGAAGGGGAGCACCTTGCCCTCGTAGACCAGCTTGCCGTCGCGGTAGAGGCGCAACTGCGTCTGAATCCGCGGCTTGCCGTCGGCGCGGTCGGCCTTCGAGTTGTAGATGAAGAAGCCGTAGTCCACGGTCGAGCCGCGCCGGAAGCGGCGCACGGCCGGACTCCCCTGCGGGTCGGACGGCGGCGGCGCGGGGCCGTTGGCCGGCGTCGCTTCGGGCGCCGAGACGTTCGAGGGCGGCGGCACGTTCTCGGCCGCGGCCGCGGTCACGGGCTCGGGCGGTGGCGCCGGCCTCTTCGGCGCGGGCAGGGAGGCCGCGGGCTGGCCCGCGAGCTTGGCCTCATCCGACTTGATGACGATGCCTGAGAGCGCGAGCCGCCCCTTCTTCACGTCGGGCACCTCGACGTACTGGCTGGCCGAGCCCGTCCGCTCGCTCGCCGAGTCGCGCACGGCGATGCGCAACTGGTAACCGCCCGGCTTCTTCGTCGGGACGACCATGTTGTAGAGGAGCCCGGCCGACAGAATCTGCTTGTACATGCTCTCGGTCGCCGTCACCGTGTGCGTCACGTTGGCCTCGTTAATGACGAGCCCCTTGTCTCCGAAGGTCAGCGCGACCACGTCGAGAACCGACTTGTAGGTGCCGTCGGGCTGCCGCCGGAAGGTGAGGTCGCGCCCCTCGACGTGGACGAGCGAGCGGATGAACGAGCCCTCCTTCCGGTCGGTGCCGAAGAAGGAGGTGAGACGTAGAGAGACGCCGCCCGCCGGGAAGGGCGAGACGAGCGCGGCCCGCAACTGCTGCGCGCGCGTACGCGGCACGGTGGCCGGCGTCAGGCTCTTGCCCTCGAAGGCGAAGAAGCCGCGCCGCGTCCGCACCTTCAAACCGGGCCGCGTGACGTTGAGCGCCAGTTTGTGGTAGCGCATACGCCCCGTTGCGGGGTCGAACGTGCCCTCGTCGGGGCGGTAGCCGATGAGGTAGTAGCCGCGCTGGTCTTCGAGCGCGCGGCGGACGCCGCCGCCGATGTCGTTCGAGTTGACGTAGGCGACGCCGCCCGTCTCCTCGGCCAGCTTGCGCAGGCCAAGCTGCGAGTCGTTGAGGTCGCGGCTGCGCGACATCATGAACGTGGACATCTGCTCGATGCTCGGCACGCCGGAGGTGCTGGCGTCGAAGGGGCTGAGCGTCTGGAGGCCGCGCGAGTCCACGGCGTAGATGATGACGGAGGCGCGGTTGGCGCTCTCGATGACGCGGTTGATGCCGGCCAGCACGCGCCCCGAGTCCTCTTCGCGCGGGGGCAGCGGGATGCCGTCCGAGAGCAGCACGAGCGACTTGCGCCCGGGCAGGTCGCGCAGCGCGCCGACGACGGCGTCCAGCGCATTCAAAGTCCCGACGCTGAACCGCTCGCGGCGCTGCGTGAAGAAGTTGCGCTCGCCCTCCGACTCCTCGAAGGACGAGTCACCGAAGCTCGGCGCCTCGAAGGGACGGATGTTGTTACGGCCGAACTGCGGCTGCCAGCGCAGGTTCTTGACGGCGGCGCCCAGTAGACGCTTGTCGTTGGTGAACTGCTGGAGCGCGCCGCTGCCGCCCGAGGCGGGGAGGATGGCGACGAAATCGCCCGGCTGCATCTGCTCGTCCACGTACTTCTTGATGGCCCTGCGCGCGTAGTAGACGCTCTCCCAGGACATCTCCAGGTCGTTGAAGACGAAGGCGACGGTGCGCCTGACCTGCTCGGGGCGCAGGCGGGCGGGCGGGGGCGCCACCACGCCCGACTTATTCTCGGCCAGCGCCGCGGGCGTCGGCTCGGGGTCGGGGACGTTCTGGACGTAGGAGAAGTTCGTGATCTTCTGCGGCTTCCCGTCGGCGAGGATTTCGAACTCCTCAGGCTTGAGGTCTGTGACTTGCCGCCCCTTCTTGTCCGTCACCACGGCGTCGATCTGCACAAGGTTCGAAGTGATGCGCACCACGTCGTCCTCGTCGTGCTCGACGGTCTGAGGGATGCCCGGCGGCACGATCTGAATCGCCCCCTGCGACGGCGACGAAGGCAGGTTCTTTAACCAGTCCGGCACGCCCTGCGCCGGCGGCGTCTGCGTCGTAGTCGTCGTGGGCGTCGGGGTCTGCGCGGGCTGCGCGGGCGTCTGCTGCGGCTGCTGACCGACGGCGACCGGCGCTTGCACGAGCAGGGATGTCAGCAGAAGCGTGAGCAGGCGTGTGAGCGTTCTCTTCATCTCGACACCTCAGAAGGAGTGCGAACCGAATCAGGAGCGGGGCGCATCACGACCGCGAAGTATATCCCGAACGCGACCGACACAGGAACCCGGGTCAGAACCGCCCGCGGTAGCGAATGGTTCTGACTACTTCAACTCAGCGCGTCGCGTCGCGTGCGCAGCGGAAGCCGAGGTTGTCGAGGCCGGTGTCGGGCGTGGCGTGGCTGCGCGCGGCGACGCGGTAGTTGCTGCAAAAGTTCTCGGCGCACATCCAGGAGCCGCCGCGGATAACCCGCTCCTCGCCCGCGGACGGCCCCGAAGGGTTCGCGCGCGGCGACGCGGCGTAGTAGTCATCCGCGTACCAGTCTCCGCACCACTCCCAAACGTTCCCCGCCACGTCATAGAGTCCGTAGCCGTTCGCCGCGAAACTCCCCACGGGCGCGCGCCCGCGAAAGCCGTCCTCACCCGTGTCGCGCGCGGGGAACTCGCCCTGCCACCAGTTCGCCACGGGCCGCCCCTGCGGCCGCAGCTCATCGCCCCACGCGTAGCGCCTGCCCGCCAGCCCGCCGCGCGCCGCGTACTCCCACTCGGCCTCGGTCGGCAGGCGCTTACCCGTCCAGCGCGCGTACTCCGACGCGTCGCGCCACGAGACCTGGCAGACAGGCTCGTCGGCCGCCGCGTTCGATGTCGGGCCCTCGGGGTGACGCCAGTCGGCTCCGTCAACCCTCACCCAGTCGCCCGACTCGCGGTCGAAGACGCCTGACCAACCGAACTGCTCCGCGTCCGTCCTGTAGCCGGTGGCCTCGACAAAGCGAGCGAACTCCCCGACCGTCACCTCGCGCGCGTCCATCCAGAAGCTTTTGACCTCGACCTCGTGCGCAGGCGACTCGTCCGGCATCTCGTCGCCCGCGCCCATGCGGAACGTCCCGCCCTCGACGTGTACCATCCCGTCGCGCACGTCCCGCACGCTCCGGCCCATGCGCGACGGCGCAACGCCCTCCGCTTCACTTCGGCAACCCTGCGCAGCGCCCAACGCGAGCGTGCACGCGAGTAAGAGGAAGAGTCTGTTAACTACGTTCTTCAACATCCGCGAAAACATCGACGCTTCACTTCGACGCCTTCGTCGTGCTTAAGGGCCAGTCTTCGGACTCGACGTGCTCGCGCCGCATGACCTCTTCGGCGCGGCGGACGAGCGCGGGGTGTCGCGTTGAAACGTCGCGCGTCTCGCCGATGTCGGTCTTCAAATCGTAAAGCTCGACCTTGCCGTCCGCGCCCTTCCGTACGGCCTTCCAAGCCCCCATGCGCACGGCCTGCACGAAGCCGCCTTCGTGGAACTCCCAGTAGAGCGGCCCGCGCCGCGGCGCGCGCCCGCCGAGCAGGAGGCTTTGCAGCGAGACGCCGTCGGTCGCTTCCGGAGCGCGCGCGCCCGCGAGCGCCGCGGCCGTCGGCAGGAGGTCGCAGAGCGTCACGGGCACCGCACTCGTCGAGCCCGCGCGCACGCGTCCCGGCCAGCGCACGATGAGCGGGACGCGTATGCCGCCCTCGTAGAGTTCGCGCTTCAGGCCCCGGAACGGGCCGTTGCTGTCGAAGAGACTCTGGTCGTAATTGCCCTCGTCGCGCCCCTGCGGCCCATTGTCGCTCGTGAAGACGACGACCGTCTCGCGGTCGATGTCCAACTCCTTCAGGAGCCGGAACAACTCGCCCACGTCCGCGTCGAGCCGCGTGACCATCGCGGCGTAGTTGCGCTGCTGCGGCGTCCAGGGCTCGCGCGAATAGGGCGCATCCGACGGCACCTGCATTCCGTTCCCGGTCTTGCGCGTCAACTCGTTGTTAGCGTGCGGCAGAGTGTAGGCGAGATAGAGAAAGAAGGGGCGTTCGTCCTCACGTCGTATGAACCCAAGCGCCTCGCTCGTCAAGAGGTCATGCGAGTATGTGCCCGCGGATTTGACGCGCTCGTCGTTGCGCCAGAGGTATTCCGGATAGTAGTCGTGCGCGTGATTCTGGTTGAGGTAGCCGAAGAAGTATTCGAAGCCCTGACGCCCGGGTGTGCCCGTCGTCCCGGGCTCGCCGAGTCCCCACTTGCCGACGACGCCCGTACGGTAGCCTGCGCCCTTCAGAACCTCCGCGACGGTCACGTCCTCTTCCTTGAGCGGCACGCGCTCGTTGCTGCGATTCATGTTGCCGCGGATGCGCGCGTGCCCCTGATGCAGCCCCGTGATAAAGCTCGCGCGCGAGGGCGCGCAGACCGGGCTCGGCGCGTAGGCGTCTGTGAAGCGCACGCCTTCGCGCGCCATGCGGTCGAGGTTCGGCGTGCGTATGAAACGCTGCCCGTAGGCGCCGAGGTCGCCGCGGCCGAGGTCGTCGGCCACGACGAAGATGAGGTTGGGACTGCGCCCGCCCTTCCCGAGCCGAGCCGTCTGCGCCCCCGCCCCGCGCGCGAGCGCGAGTGCCGCACACGCTACAAGCAGCGCACACACGACGACCGCACAGAACCGCCGACGCCCATTCCCGCCGAATCTCATCCGCCGCTTGTCCCCCTCCATGCCCGTGTAGTTTAATGCAGAACAAATCTTTCAGCGTAATCCGAGTTCGGCGAAAGCGCCCCCGAGTCTTCGTCCCTGAGTCTTCGTTTCGCCCCCACGGCCAGCGTGGGAGGTTCCAGAGGCACACGTTGAGACTACGCGCCGCGCTCTGCGCACTCGCACTGCTGCTGCAACTGTCCGCGCCCGCCGGCGCCCGGACGCGCGCGCAGCGCAAAGCGCCGCCGAAGAGGCTCAACGTGCTCTTCCTCATCGCCGACGACCTGCGGCCCGAGTTGGGCGCGTACGGTCATCCCTTCGTCAAGACGCCGAACATCGACCGCCTCGCCGCGCGCGGCACGCGCTTCGACCGTGCCTACGCGCAGTACCCGCTCTGCAACCCTTCGCGCACGTCCCTGCTCACGGGGCGCTACCCGACCGAGACGGGCGTGTTGGACAACAACAAGTACTTCCGCGCCGAGCACCCCGACTGGGTCACGCTGCCGCAGCACTTCAAGCAGAACGGCTACTTGACGCTGCGCACCGGCAAAATCTTCCATGGCGGCATCGACGACCAACCCTCCTGGACTGAGGGCGGCGAGCCCGTAGACCCCAACATCGTCAACCGCGGCACGAACAGCGCGCGACCCGCCCAAGCCCCACAGCGTCCGCGCGACCCCGACGAGTCGGAGGGCGAGCCGTCCGTGCAGGCCGCCAACGAAGGTGAAAGGCGCCGCGCTAACTCCGACCGCATCGTCGTGCTCGAAGGCGACGGCGAGACGCACGGCGACTACCGCACGGCCACGCGCGCCATCAACTATCTGGAACGCTACAAAGATCAACCCTTCTTCCTCGCCGTCGGCTTCGTCAAGCCGCACAGCCCCCCGACCGCGCCGCGCAAGCTCTTCGACCTCTATGACCCGGCGCGCGTCCCGCTTCCCGTAGACTTCGCAACGCGCCCCGCGCCGCCGCCGGGCTTCCCCGAATCTTCGGTGCCGCGCCGCAACGCCGACCTCTTCATCGGCCGCGACGCGAGCCCTGAGCAAGCGCGCGAGATGACGCGCGCTTACTGGGCCTCGACCAGCTTCATGGACGCGCAGGTCGGCCGCGTGCTCGACGCGCTCGAACGCCTCGGGCTGCAAGACAACACCGTCGTCGTCTTCTGGGGCGACCACGGCTACCACCTCGGCGAGAAGGGCAAGTGGTCGAAGGCTTATTCACTGTTCGAGGTCGGCACGCGCGTTCCACTCATCATCGCCGTCCCCGGCGGCCGCGCGCAGGCCACGTCGCGCAACGTCGAACTGCTCGACCTCTACCCGACGCTCGCCGAAGTTTGCGGACTGCCGCGCCCGCCGGCCGGCGCCCGTGGTCGCAGCGTCGCGCCGCTGCTTAAGAACCCGCGCGCGCGTTGGGACGACAACACGGCCCACACCGTGACGATGTTTCAGAACAGGCTCGGCCGCGCCGTCCGCACCGAGCGCTTCCGCTACGCCGAATGGGACGAGGGCCGCGCGGGCGCGATGCTCTTCGACGAAACGAAAGACCCGCACGAGCTGAAGAACCTCGCCGAAGACCCCGCCCACGCGAAGACCGTGCGGGAGATGAAGAAGCTCTTGAAGCAGATTCCGTGAGGGGAGACAGATGCCGCCAAAGATGCACATGGAGCCGGAGCCGGGCGACCCGACGCCCGAGGTCGGGTCGGCGACCGACGTGTCGCCGCTGGGGCGCGGTAGCGCGAAGCCCGCGCACGAGTTGACGGCCGACGAGGACGCGGACGTGGCCGACTGGGACAGCGTCGCCGCGCAGGAGGAGTTCAAGGAACTGCTCGCCTCCAAGCGCCGCTTCATCGTGCCGGCCACGGTCTTCTTCGTGCTCTACTACTTCGCGCTCCCCGTCCTCGTCGGCTACGCGCCGCGTTTGATGGAGACGCGCGTGCTCGGCCTTAACGTCGCTTACCTGTTCGCGCTCTCGCAGTTCTTCATGGCATGGATCGTGGCCGCGCTCTACGTGCGCGCGGCGAGCGGGTGGGACCAGACGGCGCGGCGCGTCATCGAGCGTTTGAACTCCGGCAGGAAGGAAGGGTAAGAGCCTTGACGACTTCGCTCGTAATGTTCCTCGTCTTCGTCGGTATCACGCTCGTCATCACTTACTGGGCGGCGCGGAAATCGTCGGGCTCCTCCGCCTACTTCGCCGCCGGCCGCTCCATCAAGGGCTGGCAGAACGGCGTGGCCGTCGCGGGCGACTACATGAGCGCGGCCTCCTTCCTCGGCATCGCCGGCATCATCGCCTTCCAGGGCTACGACGGCTTCATGTACTCGGTCGGCTTCCTCGTCGCATACCTCACGGTGCTGCTCGTCGTCGCCGAGCCTCTGCGCAACGCCGGCAAGTACACGATGGCCGACGTGCTCGCTTATCGTCTGAAGCCGCGGCCGGTGCGTGCGATGGCATCTTTGAGCACGCTCACCGTCTCGACCTTCTACATGATCGCGCAGATGGTCGGCGCGGGCGCGCTCGTCTCGCTGCTGTTGAAGGACTCGGGCGTGACGTACCAGTCGGCGGTCATCGGCGTCGGCGTGCTGATGATCGTCTACGTCGTCTTCGGCGGGATGCTGGCGACGACGTGGGTACAGATCGTCAAGGCCGTGCTGCTGATGGGGGGGACGATTCTGTTGAGCACGCTCGTGCTCGCCCATTTCGACTTCAGCTTCTCGGCCTTCTTCGACGCCGTCCGTCACGTCACCTACACGGGCGCGGACGGCCGTCCCGTCACGCAGGACTTCCTGCAACCGGGCCTGCGCTACAAGCCGCCCTACGGCGCGCTCGACCTTTTGTCTCTGGGGGCGGCGCTGGTCTTCGGGACGGCGGGGCTGCCGCACATCCTCGTGCGCTTCTACACCGTGCCCGACGCCCGGACTGCGCGCGCGAGCGTCGTGTGGGCGATGGCGATTATCGGCGTCTTCTATATCCTGACAACCTTCCTCGGCTTCGGCGCGGCGACCATCGTCGGCCGCGACGCCATCTCGAAGAACGGCGGGACGAACATGAGCGCGCCGCTGCTCGCGCAGACGATGGGCGGCGACATCTTCTTCGGCTTCATCGCGGCTATCGCGTTCGCGACCATCCTCGCGGTCGTAGCGGGCCTGACCATCTCGGCTTCGACCTCCTTCGCGCACGACTTCTGGACGAACGTCATCCATCGCGGCACCGAGCGCGCGCCCGGGGAAGAGGTGAAGGTTGCGCGCATCACGGCCTTCGTCGTCGGCGGCGCCTCGATTCTGCTCGCCATCGTGCTGGGGCCGACGGCGAACGTCGCGTTCCTCGTCGCGCTGGCCTTCGCGGTGGCGGCTTCGGCCAACCTGCCGGTCATCGTCTTCTCGCTCTTCTGGAAGCGCTTCAACACGCGCGGGGCGGTGGCGGGCTTAGCGACGGGCCTGCTTGCCTCAATCGTGCTCATCCTCATCAGCCCGAGCATCATGACCGTAGACCCGCCGACCGTGACGGGCGCTGCACGCCACCTGATCCAGTTGCCGCCGATCTTTCCATTAGAGAACCCGGGCATTCTCAGCATCCCCCTCGGCTTCCTCGGCGCCTTCCTCGGCACGCTCACCGGGCGCGAGCCCTCGGCCGAAGCCAAGTACACCGAGTTGGTCGTCCGCGCCAACACCGGCCTCGGGGCCGAGAAGGCATCGACGCATTGAGGCGTAAGTTATAAGACCGGGAGGTTACGTCGTACGCTGTCCGACTTACGACGTAACCTGCCTGTCTTATAACTTAGCGTGCCTGGTTGATGGCTTAAGTCGCTTCACTTTCTCTTATTTTGCGGCGAAGCCGTGGAGGCGGAGCCAGTCGGCGGCGTGGGCGGGCCAGGTTGAGAGAACGGGGTCGGCCGGTTTGTCGCCCCTCGCCGTGCCGAGGCCGAAGCCGTGCGGGCCGCGTTCGTAGAGGTGCAGCTCGAAGGGGACGCCGGCCTTGCGCAGGGCGTTGACGAACATGAGCGTGTTCTCGACGGGGACGGCCGTGTCCGTCATCGTGTGGACGAGGAAGGTGGGCGGCGTCTCCTTCGTCACCTGCTCTTCGTTCGAGAGCAGTGCGACCAGCTCAGGGCTCGGGCTCTCGCCGAGTAGATTCTTCTTCGAGCCGGCGTGCGTCTTCTCCCTCAACGTAATGACGGGGTAGATGAGGAGCATGACGGACGGCCTTGAGCTGAAGCGTTCGACCGAATCCGTCGCGTCCGCACGCCCCGCGTCGAAGTGCGTGCCCGCGGTCGAGGCGAGATGGCCGCCGGCCGAGAAGCCGAGGATGCCGACGCGCGCGGGGTCTAAGCCCCACTCGGCGGCGCGCGCTCTCACCGTCCTGATGGCGCGCGCTGCGTCCTGCAACATCGAAGGGTGTTTGTAGCGCGGCCCGAGCCGGTACTTGAGGACGAAGGCCGTCACGCCGACCGAGTTGAGCCACTCGGCCACGGGCCGCCCCTCATGGTCGGCGAGACGGCCGTAGCCGCCGCCGGGGCAGATGATGATGGCCGCTCCTGTCGCACGCTCCTTCGGCGCGAGGTAAGGCGTCAGCGTCGGCACGTCCGCCGCCTCTTTGCCTAAAGCCCCCGGCGCCCCCTGCGGCCACAAAGGGAACGGCTCGCCCGCCCGCGCGCGGTTGAACGAGCCGAGGGCGACGACGACGAACCCCGCCAGCATGAGTGACCAGCCAACTCTTCCGAACATGATTCCCTCCCCTAGTTTGTCGTCAGTAGTAGAAGCCAGTCTTCACCCGAAGGCTTACGGATTGTAGTCCCCTCGGCCCAGGACGGCGGCGCTTCGAGCGTTCGCGTCTCGCCTGTGCGCGGGTCGAACCAGAGGCCCGCGTAAGCAGTGCGCGGCAGAGCGCGTGCGAGCTTAAAAGATGAACCCTTGAGCGAATAGATGAGTACGGCCTCACTCCGCGCGTCGGCGAGACACCAGTTGTTCGCCGCGTCTTCGAGCAGGCCGTCGAGCGGCGACATCTTCATTAAGATTGTCGAGAGATGCTCGCGCACGAACGGGTCGAGCTTCGTGCGGTCGGACTGTTCGCCTTGCGACTGGCCGGCGGCGGGGTTGCGCATGAGCGCCTGCGCGCCGCCCGCCAACAGAACCGGAATCGGCCCCGCGCCGGAGTGCCACGCGACGACAGCCTTGTCGGGGAAGCGGTCGCGGTACTCGCGCACCTGCCGGTAGACCTGCGCCGAGGTCGTGTCGGGCGGCGCGTCGCCCGAGCGATTGAACTCCGCCGTAATCATCTCGCGAAAGGCGAGGTTCCGGCCCCCCTCCGGCGCCCAGAGCTTGCCTTCGGGGCGATACTGCCAGTAACGCGTGTCGATGACGGAGATCAGTTTGGAACGGACGGGGTCTGCGAGTATCGCGTCCGTAATGTCCTTGCTCGTGATGAGCGCGATGCGCACGCGCCTTCTCTTAACGCGCTGCCACTCGGCGACGGTATCGAGGAAGAACCGCTGGAAGGCGAGCGGGCCGGCGAACTGGAAGCCAAGCGTGAGGACGACGTTCGGCCGTTCGCCGAGCGTGTCGAGCGTGTGCAGGATGAAGGCGCGGTGGAGCGCGCGCCGCCGCGGGTCGGCCGCGTCGTAGAACTGGTTGGCGACATGAATCGAGTTGCGCGCTTCGAGCGGCGGCGGCTCGGGCAGCCCCGTATCGTTGACGTTGTTCGAGGGGCGCCACGGGAAGTCAACCCAGTGCGCCGCCGTCTCCAGAAGGTTATGCGTGTTGTAGAGGTTGTGATAGTAGACGAGCCCGCGCTCCTCACATGCCTCGGCGAACTCGCGCGTGCGCGCGAAGTACCACGGGTTGAAGCGCGTCAGGTCGTACTTGCTCAGGCCATCCCAGGCCCTCCCCTTCCCCGAGCGCGCCCACGGCATCTCGTAGAAGGGCGCCCACACGTTCGCGTCCGGCTGCGCGTTTATGAGGTGCGCGTCGCGGCGGCGCTCGTACCAGAGGCCGGGGCCGCCGTTGAAGAAGGGCGTGCCCTCCTCGACCATCCGCGCGGCGAGCTTCGGCAAGTCTTCGGTGAGCCCCGGCCCCACGCGCCCCGGCACGAAGCGCGTGACGCTCGTGCCGCCCATCTGACGCGCGACTGCGGGCGAGACCTGCCCCTTCCACCAAGCGCCGTTCAGCATCCCGCCCCACACCGCGCGCCCGTCAATCACAAACCTCCCGTTCACAATGCCGAGCGGATGGCGCGCACGGCGCAGGCCCGACCGTGAGAGAGGGCGTGCGTCTCTTAAGAAGGGCACGCGGCGCGAGTCGGGACGCTCTCCTTCGCGCCTCCCCGAAAAGTGACGTTCGATGACTTCACCCTCGCGCGCCGTCCGCTCGTACTCCGACTGCTTGCCAACGCGACTCCTGAGCTGTGTCTCGTAGAGCGGCTGCGTTGACCTCTGCACGACGTTGCGCGCGTCGTCGGGGCCGAACGTTTCGATCTGCTGTGCTTCACAGTTCCAGGCGACCGAGTTGGCCGCCATCCACCCGTCGCCCTGCGAGCGCGCCATATCTTTCGTGAGCCGCAGCGCCGCGCCGCCAACGCGGACGCGCTCGTAGAGGACGCCGGACGCCCAACTCTCGAACGGCCCGCTCGCGCCGCGCGAACCCTTCGATTCGCAGTCGAGGAAGACGTTCGGGCCCGCGGCCGTGAAGCCCACGGCGAAGTCGTTCATGCCCGCCTCGCTGCGGCAGTCGCGGACTAAGACCTGCTGCCCCTCGACCAGAAAACTCTGCCGCCGGTAACCACCGGCCTCCGACACGGGCGCCTCGTAACGGCAACCCTCGACGGTCACGCGTCGCGCGCGCTGCCCGGCGCGCACGGCCGAGCCGGCGAAGTGTCGCGCCGTCACGTTACGCACCCACGCGTCCTCGACGTTGTCGAGCGCCACGCCTATCCACGCGTGCTCCTCGTCCCGCAGGTTCGGGCGCTCGAACTCACTCTCCAACTTCAAGCCTTCGATGCCGACGTTCCGCACGGGTTCGTGCGCCGTGACCTTCGCCAGCGTCCCGCCGCCGTAGCGACGTTCGAGCGCCGTCGTGACGGGCGCGTCGAGCGTGACGCGCTTCGCATCTTTATCGACGGACGCGACAACCCTGTCCCAGACGAGGTCGCGCGAGCCGGGTGTCCAGTGAAGACGCTGGTCGGCAAAGGCGCCCTCGGCCCTGTTCATCCCGAGCGCCTCTATCCACTCCTTCGTGCTCGGCCGGCGGACGACGACGCGGTCGCCGGCCGCGAGCCCTTCGACCGTCTCAAGCGTTAGCACTTGCCCGCCCGCGGGCACCTTCTCGTCCGTCACGCGCACGCTCGCGCCCGTCGTGGGCGGCTCGTCCCCGCCGACCTCGACGAGCGTGCGCCGGCTCCGCCCGGTCGCGACGACGGTCGTCACCCCGACGCCGCGACCGCGCAGCACGACGCCGGACGCCCGGAGCCGGAGCCGACCCGCGACGCGGAACCTGCCGGGTTCGAGCAGCACGGCGCCGCGCAAGCCCTGCGCGTTAACGTTCATGGAAGCGACGCGGTCGAGCGCGGCCTGTATCAGCGCCGTGTCGTCGCCGCCCGTCGGCCGCACGCGCAACGCGCCGGGCACGAACGGCATGCGCATGCCGCCCCCGCCGTAGCCCGCGTGCGAGAAGTCGATGCGGACCGCATCATCTTCAACCGCGGCCGACGCCGGTTTGTGCCGTGAGAAGGAGAGGCCCGTTAACGCGGCGAGTACGACGATGGCGACTAAAACTCTTGCCGGCTTCTGCTTGATCTTCTTCATCATTCTTCAACGTGCGCGCCGGCTCCGGATGTTCACGTCGGCCGACTTCAGAGTTTCCGAGTAGGCCCGGAGCTTGATCTGGCCGCCCGCGCCGGCCTTCGAGCGGACGATGACGAGGCAGAGGCCGTTGTAAACGGCGCGCTCCTTCGACTGGAACGACTCGTGGCTCGTCGCGTCGCCGTTGTCCACGGCGACGATCTCGCCGGGGCCGAAGACCTCGAAGTGAACGCGGTTCTTCGAGCGCGGGACAATCGAGCCCGCCTTATCGACCACACTCAACGTGACGAACGAGAGGTCGGAGCCGTCGGCGTCGATACTCGCGCGGTCGGCCTTCAACGACAGACGCGCGGCCGGCCCCGTCGTCCGCACCACATCCTCGGCCCAGCGCCTCCCGTTCTTATAAGCGACGACGCGCACCTCGCCCGGCTCGTACTTCACCTCGTCCCAGCGCAGACGATACTCCAAAGCGCCGCGCCGCTTCCGGCCGAGCGAGCGGCCGTTGAGGAACAGCTCCGCTTCGTCGCCCGAGGTGTAGACGTGGACGGGCGTCGTCTGCCCCTCGCGCCCCGGCCAGTTCCAGTGCGGCAGGAGGTGCGCTACGGGAAGCTCCGGCCGCCATCGCGCCTGGTAGATGTAGAAGCGATCCTTCTTGAAGCCTGCGAGGTCTACGATGCCGAAGTAGGAGCTGCGCGAGGGCACGCGGATACGGCCTATCGCCTTCAGCTCCTCACTCATGCGCGCCTGCGCGGCCGGGTCGGAGAAGTTGAGCAGGTTCGTCGCGTCGGCGTTGAAGGGCGTCGGCTCGCCGAGGTAGTCGAAGCCCGTCCAGACGAACTCGCCGCCGACCGAAGGGTGCTCGTCCTGACCCTTGAACTCCGCGTCGGGCGTCGTCGCCCAACGCGGCGCGTAGAGGTCGTAGGAGCTGACCTGAAAGTCCGCCTTACCCTTGTCCTTCTCCTCCTCGACGGGGAAGAAGTATTCGCCGCGCGAGCTGACCGTGGAAGAGGTCTCGCTGCCGAAGAGCGGGATGGCCGGGTTCTTCTCGCGGAACTTGCCGTACTCCTGCGGCTTGTAGTTGTAGCCGAACACGTCCAACGTCTTCTGGAAGCCGTTGTAGCCCGCGTTGAGGTTGTTCGCGCCCGCGGTGACGGGGCGCGTCGGGTCTTCGTTGCGCACGATGTCGGTCAAACGCTGCGAGAGCTTGTGCCCCTCGGGCGTGCCCTGCTCGCCGATCTCGTTGCCCGTGCTCCAGACGATGACCGAAGGGTGATTGCGGTCGCGTCGCACGAGCGCGCGCAAGTCCTTCTCGTGCCAGTCATCGAAGAGCAGGTGGTAGTCGTTCTTCTTCTTCGAGCGGCGCCAGGCGTCGAACGCCTCATCCATCACGAGAAACCCCATGCGGTCGGCCAGTTCGAGCAGTTCGGGCGCGGGCGGGTTATGGCTCGTGCGGATGGCGTTGACGCCCATCTCCTTCAGGATTTCGAGCTGGCGCTCCAACGCGCGCCGGTTGACCGCCGCGCCGAGCGCGCCGAGGTCGTGGTGGTTGCAGACGCCCTTGATCTCGACCGGCTCGCCGTTGACGAGGAGGCCGCGCGCCGCGTCGAACTTGACGGTGCGGAAGCCGAAGACCGTCTCGTAGCTATCGACGGTCTTCCCGCCCTGCTCGACCGTCGTCACAGCCACGTAGAGGTTCGGCCGCGCGGGGCTCCACAGCTTCGGGTTGGCGACGCGCGTGCTCGCGTTGATGTCGTCCCGCGCGCCCGCGGGCAGGTTGAGGTCCGGAGCGTCGGCCACGGCGACCGGCTGCGCGGACTTCGCCGCGCCGGGCGTGAGTTCGTACAGGCGCGCCCTGACCGTCACGTCCGCCTCCGCGCTCGAATGGTTTTCGAGCGTAAAGTTGACCCATACGGTCGCGGACTGCGACGTAACTTCGGGCGTCCTGATGTACGTGCCCCAGTGCGCGACGTGGACGGGCGCGGTCTTCACGAGCCACACGTTGCGATAGATGCCGCCGCCCGGATACCAGCGCGAGGAGTCGGGCGGGTTGTCGAGCCGAACGGCGACGACGTTCTGGGCGCCGTACTCGACGAAGGGCGTGAGGTCTAAACGGAAAGAGGCGTAGCCGTAAGGCCAGCCGCCGACGAAGCGGCCGTTGAGCCACACGGTCGCGTATGACATCGCGCCGTCGATGTCGAGGTAGAGCTGCTTACCTCTGTCACGGGCCGAAACGTCGAAGTGCTTGCGATACCACCCGACGCCCCACCAGGGGAGCTTGCCCGTCTCGCCCGGATACTCCTGCCTGAAAGGCCCCTCAATGCCCCAGTCGTGCGGGAGGTTGAGTCGGCGCCACGCGGAGTCGTCAAACTCGCGCCGCGTGTAAGCGACATCCGCGCCGAGCCCTTCGTCCGCGCCGGCGGACTTCGCCGCAGAAGCGCCCGTAACGAACTCGCCGCCCGTTTCAATCACACGTCCCTTAATCTTCTCGTAGCTCAAGCGACCCTCCGCCCCCGGCGGGTCGTCCTTCTGAAAACGCCACCCGTCGTTGAACGACTCGCGGCTGCGTGGCAAACCCTGCGCCGCGCTCACTCCTGCGAACGTGAAGGCGGCGCACGCGACGAGCGCGAGTCGGGACAGCATGACTTTCATCATTCATCATTCCTCGTTCCGCATTAAGGTTGGCCGGGGCTTTTATTTCGACACGACTCTGGTCTCGGGCGGGCCGAAGTAGCTCGGACGCAGGCCGCCGGTGTTCAGGACTATCTTGTCGAGCACGACGCCGGGGTCGAGCATGTAGATTCTGAGGACGTGCGCGCCGGGAGCTTCGAGCTTGACGGTCGCCGTGACCTTCGTCGTCGCGCTCAGGACATTCTCCGCCCAACCCTTCGAGGTGACCTCGACACCGGCGCTCGCCGCCAGCTCGCGCGGCGCCGCTCCGTCCAAAGCGTAAGCGAAGCGTAGCCCCGACGTGCCGCGCACGGGGTGCGTCGGGATGAGGTAGAAGGTCAGCTCGAACTCACCCGCGCGGAAGAGGTAGAGCGGGTATTCGAGCGAGGGCGCCTCGCGCGCGGCGCGCTCAAGCTCGACGCTCGGGGCGTCTGCGGGGAAGACGGCCACGGAGTCGCCCGTGCGGCCGAGGCCCCGGATGACCTCCCACGCGGCGCCCGCGCGGTCGGTCTTCAAAGTGAAGTGCTCGGCCTCGATGGAGACGACGCCGTTCGATTCGACGAAGCCCTTGAGGCTCTCAGGACGCGGCGACGCGGGGTTGAAGACGGGGACTTTCACCACGCGACTCGCGCCCGCGGCCTCTATCTCGACCGTGCCCGAAACTGACTGCCCCTTCGGCGCTTTCGCCCAATCGACCGAGACGAGCACGTGCGCTTCCGGTGTCAGGTATCCGTCCGCATGGCTCAACTTGACCCAGTCCTCCTTCGCCCGCGCGGCCCACGCGACCGATTCGCGCCCGGTGTTGAAGATGTCGATGAAGCGCGTGCCGCGCGTGTAGGGGTCGAGCGCGGGCAGGGCCGCGTTCGTCTCGCCTTCACGCACGGGCTCGGCGCGGCCTTCTATCGCGACGCCGAGGCCGCCCGCCTCCGGCACCTTCAACTCTCCGGGCGCCGGGACGGGCGGGGGCGTGCTCCTCATGCTCGGCCACTGGCCCGGCCCCATCTCACGCGACATGATGTGCCGCCACTTCCCCGCAGAGAGCTTCTCGTTATAGAAGCGTGTCTCCTTGCCCATGCGCGTCTCTATGAGTCGCGCCATCTCTGCATACTTGGCGGCGCTCGCGCGCCCCTGGGCGGCGTAGAGGACGGCCTTCTCCGCGTAGAGGACGCGCTCGTTGGCGAGCCTCGCGCCGAGAACCGGGTAAGTGACGAGCTGGTAGAACGCATCCCGCAGCCGCGCGGGAATCGAAGCCTGCACGCGCTCGACGCGCGTGATGAGACTTTCGTAGGCCAGGATTCGCTGCGCCGCCTCGTCGCCGTAGTCGAAGTGCGCGAAGTCGCTCGGCCGATAAGGTTCGCCGGGCAAGTACCACTGCAAGTGCTCGGGCTTGCGCGCGAAGCCGAGCCGGTAGTATTCGTCCATGATGGACGCGACCTCTTCCGCGTTCGACGCGCCGAACTCGCGCGCCGCCCACTGCCCTAAGAAGTCTTGCAGGTTGTCGCGGCGCCAGCGCGAGGCGTCCCACGCCGTCTGCATGAAGAACTCCGTGCCTATCTCTCCCGGCTTGATGTCGCCGACGTTGAGCACCCAGAAGCGGCGCGCGCCGTTACGGTAAGCCTTCGACATCTCCTCCCAGATGAGCGCGGGCGGCGTGGTGTTGAGCCACAGGTAAGAGAGCGGCCGGCCGAGGTAGGAGATGTGATAGTAGACGCCGGTGCCGCCACGTCGCTTCCGCTCCAAGTCGTTGGGGAAGGTGCGGATGTAGCCGAAGTTGTCGTCCGGATAGACGATGGTCACGTCGTCGGGAACTTTCAGCCCCGCGCGGTAGTCGGCCAGCACCTCCTTGTACGGGCAGAAAATCTGCGCCACTTCCGAGACGTTCGGGTTGACGTGCCGCGCCAGCATCGCGCGCTGGTCGGCGAAGATTTGCTCAAGCGTCTTAATCCGCTCGGGCTGCGTCTTCGGCCCCTGCATCCCGCTGTCGTGGATGCCGCGCATCCCGAGCGTGTAGAGGTTCTCGAAGCGTCCGTTCTCGCGCACGCGCTCATCCCAGTAGCGGCGCACGCCCTCGGGGTTCGTGAGATAGTTGTAACGCTTCGGGTCGTCCTTCCACTCGCCGACGTTGTTGCGCAGCATCGGCTCGGCGTGCGACGAGCCCATCACGATGGCGTAGTCGTCCGCGACCGCGGCGTTGCGCGGGTCGGCGTTGAAGGCGCGCGTCACCTCGTGCATCGCGGGCCAGACCGTGTTGGCCTTGAGCCGCAGCATCAGCTCGAAGAGACGCGCGTAGGTCTTCGGCCCTACGTCACCCGTCTCGGGCTCGAACGTCTTCGCCGCCCACGGTTGCAGTCCCCAGTCCTCGTCGTTGAGGAAGACGCCGCGATACTTCACCGAGGGCGGCCCCATCCTGCGCGTGCCCGCCGCGACGAAGAGTTGTTGACGGCGTTCGGGCACCACGTCCGCCCACCAGTACCACGGCGAGACGCCCGCCGCCTGCGACAACTCGTAGACGCCGTACGCCGTCCCGCGCCGGTCGCTGCCCGCCACGACCAACCCCACACGCACGCCGGGCAGAGGATTTTTGACCGTGGCGATCAGGAAACTCTCCCACGTGCCGTTTAAACTCTTCGCGTCGATCTTCCCTTCGCGCGCGAGCCGGTCGATGAAGGGACTCTGGCCGAGCGTCCCGACGAGCACCGAGTAGCTTGAGAGCCCGGAGGCTTCGGCGCGCACCGACGGCCGCACGCCCGTCAAGCGCTCGACATCCGCCGCCAGGTCTCCGGCCGCGATGCGCACGACCTTGAAGTCTCCATCCGAGACGTACACGTCGGCCGCGCGCCCACCGCGCACCAGCTCGAAGTCGCCCGCACGCCCGGCCTCTCTCACCCAGACGGACTCCTGCGCCGCGGCCGTTTGCGCGCAGCCGAGCGCGAACAGCAGAAGAGTTAACCACAGAGACACAGAGACGCGGCTCGAAGCAGGTTTTTGTCTGAGCTGTGTCTCCGTGTCTCCGTGGTTAATTTTCATTCCCTATACTCTCAAGTCAGAACTGAACTGTTACGGCCTGCGCCTCCCGCGTGGCGGACTCGGTCTGGGTGTCGGGGTCGGCCGCGCGACGGGTGTGCCTTCGTCGATGTCGGGGCTGGCGGTGCGGCTGCGCTTGTACTCGGGCGCGTCTTCGGGCTCTGGGAGAAGCTTCGGGCCTGCGTAGACGACGGCCAGCTCAGCGAGCGCGGCCGTCACGTCCGTGCCGAAGCCGCTGAGCGCCGTGAGCCTCAGGTGTCGCACGACGATTGTCTGCGGGAAGGTCACGCGCTGTGGCTCGAAGGTCGAGACCAGCTCGCCGCGCGCGACCTCGCGCCAGTGCTCGCCGTCGTCGCTCGCCTCGACGACGTAGCCGCGGATGTCGCCCTCGTGCTCGCGTTGGTTCTGGCGCGGCATGAGCACGAGGCCGTTAACGGGCACGGCCCTGTCGAAGCTGAACGAGAGTTGGTGCGGGTGCTTCACATTCTTCCGCGCGTCGCCTGCGAGCCAGAAGGTGTTCGGGTCGCCGTCGATGGCGTTCGATGCGGGGTTCGTGGGCAGCGACTCGCCCTTCGCTTCCGTCCCGAGCCTCTTCATGACGCGCGTGTCGAAGAGCAGTCCGCGCAGCTCTTCGGGTCGGACGGCGACGTTCGGGCGGAAGCGTGGCGAGGCCATATATGCAAGGAGCGAGCTGCGCAACTGCCGCACGGCGGGGCGCGTGTCGAGTCCCGTCGAGAGGTCGGCGCCGCTCACCAGCAGACGCCCGCGGCCGACGCGACACTCGAAGAGGAGGCCGAGCTTGTAGTTGCGGTTCCAGTCGTCGATGGCCCAGACGATGGGCGCGAGCGCCCGCGGCAGACGGTCGAGGTTGACCGCGCGCGCGCCGCGCACGACCTCCGACCACTGCCAGTCGAAGTTGGCTTCGGTCGGGAAGGCCGCGAGCGCGGGGTGGCGCGTCTCGCTCAGAAGGCCGAGCATTCGGCCCCACGCCGGCCCCATCAAACGGTTCCAGAAGACGGGCACGTCGTCGAGCGGCGGGCTCGTCCAGTCGAGGTCGGCGCGGCGCGGGACGTAGAGCACGCGCCCGCCCTCCTTCAATCTCAACTCGGCCTCGTCCCAAGACCTTGTGATGAAGACACCCGGCGGCGCGTCGAGCCCGGCGTCCGGAGGGTAGAGCCAGAAGTCCCAATCGTTCTCGACCGCCGTCCCTCCGAATCCCACCACGAGCTTGTACTGCCGCGGCGCGGCGAGCTTCGAGAGGTCGATGGAGACGCGGCCGAGCGGTGTGTTCTTCCCGACGGGTATCGTCCGTGCGGGCCAGCGCCCAGAGGTCAAGACCCTCCCGCGCGCGTCGATGACCTTCCATGAAGGGGCCGCGTTAGTTAAAGCCGCCGCGCCGTAGTGCGCCACCTCGACCTCGGCCTCAAGAGTCTCGTCGCTGTTGAAGACGCGTCGGGTCAGACGCGCGAGCGGGACGGTCTCGGAGTTGAAGCGCCGGAACTCGTTCGGGGTGGCGTAGCCCTTCGACTCCCAGAAGGGGTCGAGCAGACCGACGAGCGCCGTGCCCTGCCCCGTGTAGTCGTGCAGGTCTAACAGTTGAAAGCCCGCGAGTCCGGGCGTGCGCAGGTTGGCCTCGATCTCCTCCTTGTAGCAGGCGAGTTGATAGCGCCCCGACGCCCAAGCGAACTCCCTGTTCTTCTCAAGGAGCCCGTGCGCGCGCATCGAGTCGCGGAAGATTTCGTAGTTGCCGGGCCGCGCGTAGCCCTTAAACTTGTCGATGACGCAGTAGTCTGGGTAGGCGACCCACTGCCCCAGCTCGTGCGAGAGGACGGGAATCTTTACGCCAGCGAGCGAAGCGCGATAGTCGCGCCCGAACCACGCGGACTGCCCGCGCAGCATCTTCTCGCCGAGCCGCTGGACGACGAGGAAGTCGGCGCCCTCCTCGGGCTCTGGAATCTCTCGGTCGGTGTGGCCCGTGCCGGTCGTGTAGAGGATGCGCGGGTCTTCGCGGCGGAAGTGCTCGGCCCAACGTGGGAGCGACTGCTTCCAGCGACCCTTGGGCTCGTTGCTCGCCGAGAGCATGACGAAAGACGGGTGGTTCCCGTAAGCCTTTATCATCCGCTCGGTCTCCGCGTAGAGCATCTTTTCCATGTCGGTGCCGGGGCTGATCTCGTTCCACATGCCCGGCTCGGGCTGGAGGTAGATGCCGAGTTCGTCGGCCGCGACGAAGGCGGCCTCGGGTGGGCAGAACGAGTGGAAGCGAACGTGGTTGATGCCCCACTCCCGGTTGATGCGGAGGATGCGGCGCCAGTATTCGACATCCGTCGGAGGGTAGCCCGTTACGGGAAAGTCTCCGCCGTGGTGCGTGCCGCGCAGGTAGGTCTTCCGGCCGTTGACGATGAAGTCGCTGCCCTCGGTCTTGAACTCGACGAGGCCGAAGGAGAGTTCTTTACTTTCGTCCGTCCCTTCGCCCCGAAGCCTGAGCGTCAACTTCTGTACGGCCGGGCTGAACTCGTCCCAGCTCTTCGCTTCGCGGCCCAGCGGTACTTCGAGCTGCGCCTCGCCGCCACGCTCGTCCCACTCGACGGGCGCCTGCGCGCCGCCCACTGAGAGCCGCCCCGCCCCTGCGCGCCCACTGGCGTTTCCGACGCGGACTTTGACTAGCGCCGTCTTCTTCGACACGTTCGGGTAGACGCGCGCGTCTTCAATCCAGACCGCACCCGTCGAGTTCAGCTCGATCCTCCCGACGATGCCGTTCCAGCTCCCCGCGAGCGAGTCCGAGACGCTGTGCGCGTCGGGGCGATACGGCATGAGCATCGAAGAGTCAACGCGGACGCTGAGACGATGCCGGCCCGGCGCGAGCGCGCCGAGGTCGTGCTCGTGCGGTGCGACGAGACTGTTGTTCGAGCCGACACGGTTCCCGTCAACCCACACGCTCGACTCCCAGCGCGGACGCTCCATGAAGAGCACGATGCGCCGGCCGCGCCAAGCCTCTGGGATGTCTATGTCGCGTTGATACCACGCGACGCCGACGTAATGGCGCGGCGGCTGCGAGAGGAAAGGGACGCGGACTTCGCCCGGCCGCGTGTACGCCTTGTAGTCCTCGCGCAGATGCCAGAAGCGGTCGTAGAGCGAGAGCACCCACGGCGTCCGCGTGCTGACCTCGTCGCCGTAGCCTTGAGACTGTAAGACACCGGGGAGCCGAATCGTCTGCGACAGGTCGCGCTCGAACCAACGCTCGCGCACCCCTGCGTCGCCGCGGTCGAGCGCGAAGCGCCACACGCCCGCGAGCGGCACGGACGCGCCCGCGCGCGCACGCGCCCCGGCCGGCCAGACGAACGCTGCCGCCACGAGCAGAAACCCGATCAGAAGCCCCTTCCCGATTTTCATTGTGCGGACATTGTACAGCTACCCGCCGCACCCAAGTAAAGCGGTTTTCTTCCGCCTCGTGATAAGCTTTCACGCGCCGAAGGTACTTCGAGCAGCGGAGGTGGGATGGCGACGCTCATTATGATGTGCGGCCTGCCGGGCTCGGGCAAGACGACGCTTGCCCGGAGGATAGAGCGCGAGCGCGACGCGCTGCGCCTGACGCCCGACGAGTGGATTGCGCGGCTCTACGGAACGGAGTTGACGCTGCCCGCGCTCGACTGGTGCCGCGACCCCGTCGAGGCCATTCAGTGGGAGGTGGCCGAGCGCGCCCTGCGTCTCGGCGTCAACGTCGTGCTCGACTTCGGCTTCTGGTCGCGCGTGGAGCGCGAAGAGTTCCGCACGCGCGCCGCCGCGCTCGGCGCGGGCTCCGAAATATATTTTCTCGACGTGCCGCGCGCGGAGTTGTCGGCGCGCATCGCCGAGCGCGCGGGCGCCGAGCCGCCCCCCGGTACCTTCCGCGTCACGGAGACGCAGCTCGACGCATGGTTCAATCTCTTCGAGCCGCCGACCACGGACGAGCTGCGGCCGAGGTCTGAATCGAAGGGCTGAAGCGTGACGGCTACAGTTTCGTCACCGTCTCGGAACTCCTCGCCGCCGCCGAGTGAGCACGGGCACCGAACTTGTGACATTCGGCGGGCGCGTGCAAGAATCGCCCAATCCAACGCGAGTAACTGAGGCACTGAAGTTCTACGCCGAACGCGCGCGTGATTCGACGGACGCGGCCGAGCCCTGCCGACGGGCGGCCCCGTCGCTTCGACAAGTAAGTTAAGAGGAGAGGTCGGCCGACGCTCGACACATGAAGGTACTTTTCTGCAAAGGCCAGACGATGGGGCCGATCAGCGGGGCGGATGAGATTCTCGTCACCTACGCGACGCACCTGCGGAGGGCGGGCGTCGATGTCTCGGTGCTGCTGATGTTCCCGCACGACGGCGACAGTTATCTCGAAAGGCTCAGGCGCGCGGGCGTCCCCGTCGAAGGGCTCGCGCCGGTCACGGCCGTCTCGGCTTTGCAGGCCGGGCGGCGGCTGGCGTCGAGACTCCTTTCGGCCATCCCCAGCACGCAGCAGCTCATCCGGCGCGGGAGCCGCCGCGTCTCGGGCGGTCTGGCCGAGCGCTACCACGCGCGTTGCCGCGAGCAGATCGCGCGGCACAACCCCGACGTGATACAGGTCATCACGCCCGACCCCTCGTCCGTGGTCTTCATCAAGGCCGGGCACGAGCTGGGCATCCCCGTGCTCTATCAGGAGGTCGGCATCCCCTTCCATCCGCCCGGGTACGAGTCATACTACGAACACTTCACCACGGCGCTGCCGTTCTGCGCGGAGGTCGCGGCGCTCTCGCCCGCGCTGGCCGAGATGTGCCGGGCGGTGGTACCAATGGGCAAGCCGGTCTCCGTCCTGCCCGTGATGGCCGACGACGTGTCGGCGCCGCCTTCGAGGGAGGAGGGCGGGGTCGTCTTCGGGTTCGCGGCGCGCGCGGAGGCGCTGAAGGGCGTGTCGGAGTTGATGGAGGCGTTCGGGCTGGCGCGGCAGAAGGACGAAGGCGTCCGCCTCTACACGGCCTGCGGCGGCTCGAAGGTGGGCGAGATGCTTGAGCGCGCAGAGGCGTTCGGCGCCGGCTCACACTTCAAACACCTCGGCGTCTACGAAGGCCCCGAGGGGCGCGCAGACTTCCTGAGCAAGATAGACGTGCTCGTCCTGCCGAGCCACACGGAGGGCACGCCGAACAGCATCGTCGAGGCGATGTCGCAGGGCATCCCCGTCGTCGCGACGGACGTGGGCGGCATCCCCGACATGCTCGGCCGCAACGCAGGGCTGCTCGTCCCCGTGGGCGACGCGCGCGCGCTGGCCGACGCGATGCTCCGCCTCGCTGGCGACCCCGCCCTGCGTGCCGCGTTGGGTCGCGCGGGGCGCGCGCGCTACGAAGCGAACTTCACGCCGGAGGCCGTCCTCCCCACGCTGCTTGAGACCTACGAACGTATGCTCGCACGCGTAAGCGCCGTCGCGCCGCTCCCGCAGACGGCGACCGCCTGACTCCGCTCTCTTTCAACTCCAGAGCCTTGCAAAAGCCTTCTTCAAGAAGCGCGCGTTGGAGGGCGTGACGGCGCGCCGGAGCGTCGCGCGTGGGTGCAGCCTGAGCGCCGTCCAGAAGTTCCGCGCCGCCGCCCCGAAGCGACCGTGTTTGAGTGCGCGCCCCGTCTCCCAGACGAGGTGCGTCGCCATGTTGTACGAGAAGGCACGCCACGCGCTCCGCCTGCGCGCGTCGTCGGCGCGAACGCGCTCGAACCTCTGCCAACTGTTCCTGTGAAGCCCCGTCAGTTCCCTGACCATTCGGGCCGCGCCGGAGGTCACCTGCCCCGAGCGCGGGTGGCCCTTGCGGTAGGTGGCGACGGGGTGCGGCGTCGCGCGTACGCGGCCGACCTCACTGATGCGCAGCCAGCAGTCCCAGTCCTCGCCCGGCGTCGTGTCCTGCGGCAGCCCCGTGCGCAAGAGCATCTCGCGGCGGAATAGAACCGCCGGGCACGGGACGAAGTTCCTCTCCAACAACTCCCAGAAGACATCACCCTCGGGACACACCTCGGGGAACTTCGCCGGCCCCGAGTCGCCGGGCGCCCACTTCCAGAGCGGCCTGACCGTAGACCATTCCGGCGGCGAGGTCTGCGAGCAGCACTTCGCGCTGCGCGTCTATCGAGCCGGGCAGTCGCGTGTCGTCGTCGAGGAAGGTGATGAAGGCGCCGCGGCTGAGAAGGATGCCGACGTTGCGCGCGCCGCCGAGCCTCTGGTTCCGTGCCGCGCGGAAGTAACGAACGCCCTCGTAGCGTCGGCAGACCTCTTCGGTCTCGTTCGTGGGCGACGCGTCGTCGATGACGATGACCTCCACGTCGCGGCCCGCGGCCAGTGCGCTCTCGACAGCGCGCGCGAGCAGGCGCGGCCTGGAACAGGTCGTTGTGATGATGATGCTCGCTCCGGGCATCGTGCGAACGCCGATTCTAGCAGTAGGCGGATGGCAGTAGGCAGTGAAGATAATAAAGAGATACGAAAGAAGCGGAGGCAGCGAGCTGATAGACTCGCCTCCTCCGCTTCTTTCGACTGCTGTGTCTTCTTACTAACTGCGTACTGCCATCTGCCTTTAACGTCCCGCCTTGATGTCGTAGGCCCACAGCGTCCCGAGGTCGCGGACGTAGAGCCTGCCGTTGGCGATGACCGGGTAAGCGAACGCCATCTCGGCGAACTGCCCCGCCTTTTTGTGCTTCGGCTGGTTCGGCGGGGTGAAGCGGCCGCGCTCGCGGTAGCCCGCGGAGGTCGCCTCCGCCAGCACGAAATCGCCGTTGACGAGGTGGAGGTACAGAAGCCCGTCGGCGGAGGCGACCGAGGCCCAGCCGAAGTTGTCTGACTTCCACATCACCTTCCCCGTCTTGAACTCGACGGCGAGCAACTGCTGCATCGGCTCCGTGCCGTAGAGGTAATCGCCGACCAGCACCGCCCCGCCGATGCCGTTCGGAAGGCCGCGCGCGAAGTAGACCTGCTCGGCGGCGACCCCGCCCCCTTCCGGCTTGAGCCTGATGAGCGCGCCCCCGACCCCGAGCGCCCCGCAGTAGACGAACCCCTCGCGCCCGACGGGCGTGAAATACTGCGCCGGGCCCTTGGCCGCCTCCTTGTAGCGCCAGAGGAACTGGCCGGTCTTCGCGTCAACGCCGACGAGGCCCTTACTCAAAAGCTGCACGTACTGCTTGCGGCCCCCGCCCTCGACGACAATCGCGGACGCGTAACCCGCCGGGTCGCCGCCCGGGATGGCCGACTTCCAGACCAGCGCGCCCGTCTTCTTGTTGAGCGCCACCATCGTGGCCTCCACGCCGCCCGGGGTGACGACGACGAGGTCGCCATCAACCAGCGGCGACTCCGCGTAGGCCCACTCACCCGGCTGGCCGCCGAACTCCCGACGGACGTTCTTCTGCCAGCGCATCTTGCCGCTCTTCGCTTCGAGGCAGGCGAGGTCGCCGTCCGAGCCCAGCGCGTAGAGGAGGTCACCGTCCACGGTCGGGGTGGAGCGCGCCTTCGCGTAGGGCGGGTTCTGGTCTGGGTTGCCGACGTTGCCGACGCGCGTCGTCCAGACGACTTTCCCGTCCGCGGCCGAGAGCGCCTGAACGAACTCGTTCTCCATGCCGCGGTTGCTCATCAGGTAGATGCGCGACCCCGCGACCACGGGGGTCGAATAGCCGTCCCCGATGTCATCCAACTGCCAGAGCAGTTTCGGCCCCCCCGCCGGCCACTGCTTGAGGAGGCCGCCCTCACGCGAAGTGCCGTCGCGCCCGGGGCCGCGCCACTGGGGCCAGTCGGCGGCGCGGGCGGCCGTGCCGGCGGGCCCCTCCACTGACACCGACAGGAAGCACAAACAGAGTGACGCCGCGGTGATTAGCAATCGTGACCTCATCGTCTTCTCCTTCCGGCTATGAACACCGACTCAGTCGTGGCGCAGCGCCACCAGCGGGTTGACGCGGGCCGCGCGGCGCGCGGGGATGTAGCAGGCCAGCAGGGCGACGGCGACCAGTAGTAACGGCACGCCGATGAAGGTGACGGGGTCGGTCGCGCCCACGCCCAGCAGCAGGCTCGCCAGCGCGCGCGTCATCGCAAACGCGCCCGCCAGCCCCAGCGCCACGCCGACGAGCGCCATCCGCATCCCCTGACCCACGACCAGCCGCACCACGTCCCGCAGCGCCGCGCCGAGCGCCATCCGAATGCCGATCTCGTGCGTGCGCTGGCTGACGGTGTAGGTCATCACGCTGTAGAGCCCCATCGTCGCCAGCACCAGCGCCAGCACCCCGAACGTCGAGGCCATCCCCGCCGCCACGCGCGGCGCCCAGAAGGCCAGCGACAGATTCTCCTCCGCCATCATCACTCCGAACACGGGCAGCCGCGCGTCCATCTGCGCGATCTCACCACGCGCACGCTCCACCAAGCCTTGCAGGTCGCCGGCCGACTGCGCTCCGACCAGCAGCGTCATCCGCGCGCGCGGATGCTGGTAGACGGGCAGGAACATGTAGAGTTGATGATCGCTGTAGAGCGACTCGTAGTGCGCGTCCTGCGCGATGCCGACGATCTCCATCAACGGCGTGCCCTGCGCGAAGCGGAAGCGTTTGCCCAACGCCTCCTCTTCGTCGCCATAGAAGCGGCGCGCGAACGCCTGATTGACGATGATGACGCGGGGCGCGTCCAGATGGTCGCGGTCAGTAAAGTCGCGCCCGCGCGCGAGCGGCATCCGCAGCGCCTCGAAATACTTCGGCGTCACGAGACTGCACTCCGAGATGACGCCCTGATTAGGCGGCGGGTCGATCTCGCCCTCCTTCACGACGGGGCCGCGCGACTGGCGGCTGTCCATCAGCGGCATCTCGCTCGCGAGCGCGGCTGCACGCACGCCGGGCAGCGCCTCGACGCGACGCTGAAGTTCGGGGAAGAAGCGCAAGGAAGACTGCTGGTCGTAGGCCAGCAGGTCGAGGTTAATCATCATCGTGACGAGGTTCTCGCTCCGGAAGCCCGGGTCGGTCTGTCGCACCATGCCGAGGCTGCGGATGAAGAGCCCCGCGCAGATGAGCACGACGAGCGAGATGGTGACCTGCGCCACCACCAGCACGCCCCGCACGTTCCAGCGTCGGCGGCCGTGCGAAGGGCTCGCCATGCCTCCCTTGATGACGTTGACGAGGTCTGTCCGCGAGGCGAGCAGCGCCGGGGCCAGCCCGAACAACACGCCCGTCAACATCGAGACCGCCAGCATCCACTTCAGAACGTAGCCGTCCGGCGCGAGGTCGAAGTTGGCCGGGTACGGAACCGGCGGAAAGGAGGCTTGCGCCCACCCCGCCCCCGCGTACGCGAACGCCCAACCCAGCAGGCCGCCCAGCAACGACAGCAGCAGACTCTCCGTCAACAGTTGCCGCACGATGCGCCCGCGGCTCGCGCCTATCGCCAAACGAATCCCTATCTCCCGCGCGCGCGTGGCCGCCCGCGCCAGCATCAGGTTCGCCACGTTCGCGCAGGCCAAAAGCAGCACGAGGGCCGAGACGCAAATGGCCATCATGCCGCCGTACCTCATCACCCTCGTCGCGCCCTCGTACCGTCCGTCCAGCTCCGTCCTGAGTTGAACTTTCGTGTCGCCGTTCTCCTTCGGGTAGAGCTGCGCGAGGTTCTCCGTCACCATGTTCAAGTCCGCCTCGGCCTGCCCCATCGTCACGCCGGGCTTCAGGCGGCCGTAGAGGTTGACGGTCTGGTACGTGCGATCTGTCCTCCACTCCGGGCGGCGGCTGAACTTCTGCGCCATCATCAGGGGCACCCAGTACCCCTGCCGGAAGTAGAAGACCGAGCCGAGGAACGACTCCGGCATCACGCCGACGACGGTGAACGCCGAGCCGTTGAGAAAGACCGACTTGCCCACGATGGTCGGGTCGCCGTTAAAGCGCCGCTGCCACGAGTAATGGCTCAGCACGACGACAGGGTGCGTGTTCGGCGTGAGGTTCTCTTCCGGCAGGAAGCCGCGCCCGAGTATCGGCTTGACGCCCATCACGTCGAAGTAGTTGCCGCTGACCAGCTCACCCCAGACGACCTCGGCGCGCTCGCCGCCGACGACGTTGTGGCTCTCGCCCGCGCTCATGCCCCCCGCGGCCCACGTGAACGCGCAGAGGTCCGTGAAGCTCTTGTTCTGCTCGCGCAGGTCGAGGTAGTTCGCATAGGAGAAACGATCCCAGACCTGCGCGTCCGTCTTCCTCCCCCAGTACGGCGCCAGTAACTCCTCCGGTCTCTCTACCGACAGCGGCCGCAGGATGAAGCCGTTGACCGCGCTCAGGATGGCCGTGTTCACGCCGATGCCGAGCCCCAGCGTCAGCACGGCGACCAACGTGAAGCCGGGCCGCTTCGACAGGATACGCACGCCGTAACGCAGGTCGCGCACGAGGTCGTTCAACCAGCGCGTCCCGCGCGCGTCGCGGCATAACTCCTTCACCTGCTCCGGGCCGCCGAGCGCGATGTGCGCCCGTCGCCGCGCCTCACGGGGGCTGTAGCCCTGCTCGATCAGATCGCTCGTGTGCTGCTCAAGGTGAAAGCTCAGCTCCTTTTCGAGTTCCTCGTCGAGCTTCCTTCGGCGAAACAGGCGATGCCACCAGTTCATGGGGGATTCTCCTTCAGCGGGTTTGAGGAATCAGGCTTCGGACAGGTTGAGAATGAGAGTCACGGCCTCGGCCAGCCGCGCCCAGCCCGCAGCCTCGGTTTCGAGCTGCGACTTACCCTTGCGCGTCAGCTTGTAGAACTTGGCCTCGCGCCCGGTCTCGGTCGCCTTCCAGTCGGCGGCCAGCAGCCCACGGTTCTCCAGACGGTGCAGCGCCGGGTAGAGCGAACCCTGCGGCACCTGCACCACGCCGCGAGACGCCTGGTCGAGACGCTGCGCAATCGCGTACCCGTGAACCGGCCCGAGCGCGACCACCTTCAGAATCAACAAGTCCAGCGTGCCCTGCGGAAGATCAGATTTGGTCGGGGTCATCAACGTTACCTCCGGCTTCTACATATAACACCGGCACATGTAGAAGCACAAGGTATAGTTACGAGTCGGCGCCGATAAAGTTCTGAGAAAAGCGTACGGGTGTTTTCACACGACCGCCTCCGGCCCGGGTGCCTTGTTTTCTCGCCCGCGGAGAGGGCAATATGAATGCGTACACCAGCCTTACCCGAAAGGTCGCGCTGACGAATAAGGGGAGAATGACCACCGCCACCTCAGATTCAGGAACCGTGCCCGCCGTCAGCGTCGTGCTCCCGACATACAACCGCGCCCCACTGCTCGGCCGCTCCCTGCGGAGCGTGTTGGGGCAGAGCTACGGGGACTTCGAGGTGCTCGTGATCGACGACGGCTCGACGGACGAGACGGCGCGGGTCGTGGCGTCTTTCGTTGACCCGCGCATCAGGTACGTTCAGCTTGCGCACAACACGGGCGCCGGCGCGGCCCGCAACGTCGGCATATGGATGTCGAGGGGGAAGTTTCTGGCCTTTCAGGATTCGGACGACGAGTGGGTGCCGTCGAAACTCGCCAGGCAGATGTCGGCGTTCGAGCGCGGGCCTGCGGGGCTGGGGGTCGTCTACTCGGACATGCAGAGGGTTTGGGGCGACGGGACGGAGACTTACCTGGCGGCGCCCGACGTGCACCCGGGCCGGCTGGTCGGCGCCTCCGCGTGGTTCTATCAAGTGTGCGACCTCGGCATTCAATCGACCCTCATCAGGCGCGAGTGGCTGGACGCGGCCGGCCACTTCAACGAAGAGTTGCCGGCCCTCGAAGACCTTGAGATGTTCATACGGCTCTCAAGGCTCTGCGCCTTCGAGCGCCTGCGGGAGCCGCTCGTGAGGTACCATGACACCGAGGGCATCTCGAAAGATCGCTACGCCAAGTGGGTCAGCCGGAAAGTGATCCTGAGGCTTTACTACAAAGAGCTTCTCGCTCGAAACCCGGCCTTCCTCTTCAAGGAAGCACTCTGGCTCTGCGCGACGCGGGGTCGGGCCGAGCGTGCGAGGCAGGCGGGACGCCCTTGAGGAGCAGGGAGGGACGTTGAGCAAGCAGCGAATCCTGGCCATCGGACTGGACGGTTATGAGGAGTCGCTCGAACGGCGCTTCATGGCAGCGGGCGAGTTGCCGGCGCTGGCGCGCCTGCGCGAGCGGAGCGCGAGATACCTTCTCGACCACGGCCCTGCGCAGCGCTCGGGCCTTGCGTGGGAGCACTTCAGCACGGGGCTCTCGCCGGAGCGCGCCGGCCGCTGGACGGCCCTGCATTTCGACCCCGAGACGTACGACGTGTGGCAGGAGGGGACGCGACTCGTGCCCTTCCCGGCGCGGCTCAACTCGCGCACCGTCGTCTTCGACGCGCCCTACTTCGACCTCGCGCGGGCGCCGCAGGTGCGCGGGGTGTCCGGCTGGGGCGTGCACGACCCGGGCGTGCCGCTCGCCGCGCGCCCCGACAGTCTGCTGCCGGAGTTTAAGGAGCGCTTCGGGAAGTATCCGGCCGAGCGTTTTATTTACGGAGTGGTGTGGGCTTCGCCGGAGCGCACGCGGGAGATGGGCGAGGCGTTGGCTGCGGCCGTCCCTCTGCGCGCGCGTGCGGCGCGCTGGCTGCTCGGCGAACGCTTACCCGATTGGGACCTCGCCGTCGTCGTCGTGAGCGAGCCTCACTCCGTCATCGAGGGACTCTGGCACGGCGTTGACGAATCACACCCGCTCCACCGAATGCCTTCCGCCGAGGCCGCGCGCGAAGGTGTGCTCAACGTCTATCGCGGCGTTGACCGGCTCGTCGCGGAACTCGCGGACGCCTTCCCCGATGCGGCGCTGGTTGTCTTCTCGATGGGCGGGATGGGGCCGAACTATTCGGACACGGGGAGCATGGCGCTGCTGCCGGAGCTGATGTACCGGCGCGCCTTCGGCCGCCCGCTGCTGCGGCAGCCGGATGGTTGGACGGACACGGCCGCGTCGCCTCTGCTCGGCGAGCGTGAGGAATGGTCTGCGGCCGTCCGCGCGCACCTCCCGGCGGACGAGTCCGCCCCGCTTCTCAGTCGCATCGGGAGGGCCGCCCGAAGGCGTCTCGTGGGCGAGGATGAAGCGGCGGACTCACATCTGCGGCGCTCGGTCGAATGGATTCCGGCGATGCGTTACCGGCCGCACTGGCGCTCGATGCACGCCTTCGCCCTGCCCTCCTTCTACGACGGCCGCATCCGCATCAACCTCGAAGGGAGGGAGGCGGGCGGCGGCGTCCACGTCTCCGAGTACGCGGCGCACTGCGACGAGTTGGAAGCCCTCCTACGCGAATGCAGAGACGCCGCGACCGGCCGTGAGGTCGTCGAACAGATTGAGAGAGTCGAAGGGCGCGACCCTCTCACGCTCGGGCCGACCGAGGCGGATATGGTCGTCGTGTGGAGAGGGACGTTCTGCGCGCTCGAACACCCGACGCTCGGCCGCCTCGGGCCCATCCCCTTCCGTCGGACGGGCGGTCACACCGGCCCCTTCGGAATGGCCTACCTGACGGGCGACGGCGTGGAGCCCGGCGACCACGGGGTGCGCAGCGCGTTCGACGTGGTGCCGACGCTCTGCGAGTTGCTCGGCGAGCCGCCGCCGGAGGGCTTAAGCGGGGACAGCCTTCTGTCATGAGATTCACCGTCGCCGTCTGCACCTGGAACAGGGCCGCGCTGCTCCGACAACTCCTCGGGCGTCTCGCGCGCGTGAGCCACGCGCCGGGCGACTGGGAGGTTCTGGTCGTCAACAACAACTGCACCGACGACACGGAGCATGTCCTTAAAGAGTTCGACGGGCGGGTGCCGCTGCGCCGCGTCTTCGAGCCGCAGCAGGGTCTCTCGCACGCGCGTAACAACGCCGCCCGGCAGGCCCGAGGTGAATACGTAGTCTGGACTGACGACGACGTACTGGTCGAAACGGACTGGCTCGCGGCCTACGCGCGGGCAATCGAGCGCCACCCCGAGGCCGCGGTCTTCGGCGGCCCCATTCGGCCTCACTTCGAGGGCACGCCGCCCGCGTGGCTCGCTGCCGCGTGGCGTGACATCGGCGCGGTCTTCGCCGCGCGCGACTTGGGCGGCGAGCCGTTCGAGTTGGACGCCGACGGCGAGTTGCCTTACGGCGCGAACTTCGTCGTGCGCGCGCGCGAGCAGCGACTCTTCCCATACGACCCGACACTCGGCAGGATGTTTGAAGGCGGAACGCTCGGCGAGGAGACGGCCGTCATCCGCGCCATCCTCGCGGCGGGCAGGAAGGGCTGGTGGGTGCCCGACGCCGCGGTCGAGCACTGGATTACGAAGGAGCGGCAGACGGTCGGATACCTGCGGAGCTACTACGCCCTACAGGGCAAGTCTTTCGGCAACTGTGAAAAGTACGGCGGGCCGACGTTGCTCGGCCGCCCCCTCTGGCTCTGGGGCAGAATCCTCTGGGCGGAGTCGGCCTACGCGCGCGCGCGTCTGAGCGGAGACCCGCATCGCTGGCTCAAGTCACTCATTCAGGCGTCGTTCCTGCGCGGCTCCGCCCGCCGTTAATCTGCCACACAGTCGGAGACGGCCGCGGCCGTCTCCGCAACCGAGCGACCGCGGCGGCTCACTTATCTATTCTTGTCCGTCCGAACGAAAGACATCGGCCGCGGCTACTGCCCCTGCGCCGTCGCAGCGGAAGCCCGTATGACCTGCTTGCCGTCGAAGGAGAGCCCGGCGAAAGAGAGCGGGGCGGATTCGCCCTCCAGCAGAAGGGTCGGGAACGTGCCCTTCTTCGACTTCTCTCTGCGCGCCTCCGCGCGGGCGATAACTTCGCGGGTCTTGCGGTCGGAGACCGTCAGCTCGTTCTTCACGTCGTCGAAGCCGAAGCGATAGGTGCCGGCCTTGATTGTCTGGCCGGCGAGACGGAAGTCCTGCCCGACCGTGATGAGCCGGCTCGTGACTTTGGCCGAGGCCGTCGAGGCTGCGGCGCAGAGCAGCAGGGCGACGATGATGCTGGTCGTGATTCTTCTCATGGGTGCGAAATTCCTTCCTTCAATCCGAGGGTTCGTACACGGCGCTTCCGGGGAGTTTTGCACCGTCTCGGCAGGCACATACGAGGCGCGGGGCGGGTCGCGTTCGGTGTTTGTGACGACGCGGCCCGGTGTTGGTGTGAGGAACGCGGCGACGTTGCGGCGCGCTTCGTGAGTCCCTTTAACGCGCGTGCGATTCTCGATAGCGAACGCCCGCCGATACAAAAAACAGGACTTTCATGCTTGCACCGTCACTTCCATTCTCGGGGGCGGCGAGTAACAATATTCTTCGCACCAACGTCGGCACTAACGAATGAGCATCTGGCAGATCATCCGTCGGTTAGTCCCCTTCATCCGGCCGCACGGCCGCTGGGTCGCGCTCTCGCTGATGCTGACGCTGCTCTCGGCCTGCGCGGCGCAGGTCAACCCGCTCGTGCTGCGGTACACGGTGGACACCATCGAAAGGCTTCTGCGGGAGGGGCGGACTGCGTCGCAGGGGGCTTCGCTGCTGCTGCTCATCAGCGCCGCCCTGCTCGGCAAAGAGATCATCAACACGGGCTTGAGGTACGGGCAGAATTTGTTCGGCGAGAGGATTCGGGTCAACGTGTCGAGCCGCCTGACGCAGGCCGCCGTCGAACGCATACTCACTTACCGGCTCGCCTTCTACACCGACTCGGACAACCAGACCGGCATCCTCCAGACGCGCGTCGAGCGCGGCGCCGAGAGCCTGACCAAGCTCGTGCAGAGCGCCTTCATCGACATCCTGCCGCTGTTCGCCAGCTCCATCCTCGCGCTCGTCATCATGTTCGCGGCCAACGTCTACGTCGGCCTCGTCGCCGCGGCCGTCATGCCGATCTATTTTCTGCTGAGCCAGAGACAGGCTTCGATGCTCAAGGGCGCGCGCCGCGCCCTGCGCGCACTGCGCGAGGAGAAGAACAACGGGCTGCACAACATCATCGAGTCCATCGTCGTCATCAAGTCCTTCGTGCGCGAGGAGTATGAGAAGGAGAAGCAGCTCCGCCTTCAGCAGAATCTCATCACCGCTCAGTTGAAACAGCGGCAGACCAACTTCGTCTTCGACGGCCTGAAGACCTTCGTCGAGCAGATCGGCGTCGTGCTCATCATCATCCTGACAGCCTACCTCGTCCTCGGCGGGTGGATGACCATCGGCGCGATCATGTTTCACATCATGCTCTTCGGCAACGTCTCGGCCCCCATCCGCCAGTTGCACCGCATCTACGACGAGATGAACGACGCGCTGACGTACGCCGAAGGCTACTTCCAGATTCTCGACGCCGAAGACCAGGTCGAGGCCGGCGGCGAGTTGGACGTGTCGCACCTCGAAGGCACCTTCGAGCTACAGGACGTGAGCTTCACCTACCCGAACGGCACGCAGGCCCTCCATCACGTCAACATGAAAATCCCGCACGGCAGGACGGTCGCCTTCGTCGGCCTCTCCGGCGCGGGCAAATCCACGCTCCTCAACCTCCTGACCCGCTTCTACGCTCCCACGAGCGGCCGGATTCTGCTCGACGGCAAAGAGCTTTCCCAGTACAAGACCGACCTGCTCCGCCGCAAGATCGGGCTGGTGCTACAGAAGAACCACATCTTCAAGGGCACGATTGAGGAGAACATCCGCTACGGCAAGATCAACGCTCCGTTCGAAGAGGTCGTGGAGGCTGCGCGCAAGGCGTACCTGCACGAGCAGATCGAGAACTTACCCAACGGGTATGAGTCTGAGGCGCACCTGCTCTCCGGCGGTCAGCAGCAGCGCATCGCCATCGCGCGTCTGTTCCTGAAAGACCCGCCCATCATCTTCCTCGACGAGCCGACGGCGAGCCTCGACGCGATAGCCACCGAGCAGATCAAGAACAGCCTCGACGCCATCAAGGAGGAGCGCACCACGGTCGTCATCTCGCACAGCATCTCGCAGATCATCGACGCGGACATCATCTTCGTGCTCAAGGAGGGGCGCGTCGTCGAGCACGGCACGCACGAAGCGCTCTACGAACGCGAAGGCACCTACCGCGAAATCTTCGACGCCTCCGCCCGGAGCCTGAACCTCGACAAGATATCCAGAACCCTCGACGCCGAGTTGGCCCCCGACCTGCCTAATTAAGAGCCTGCGCCCGCGAGCCCTTCCAGCACCAGCCGCTCTAAATCGTCCAGCGTCCGGCACGCGTTGATTGAGTCGGCGCCGGCCAGCAACTTCAACCCCGCGCCGTCCCTCGTGAAGATCGCGGGAAGCCCAACGCCCTTCAACCCGTAGCGCGCCGCCAACTCGTCGGCGTGCAGGAATTCGAGCGGACGCCCGAGCCCCTCAAGGAACTGCTTCCACTCGCCGCGCATGCGGACGGCCGTGTGCGTGAGCGCGCAGAGGTTGCACGCGTACGTCCGCGGCGAAAAGATTTTATGCGCCGCGTCGGCCAGCGTGTTGAAGACACCGCTGTCGGCGTTGTAGACGAAGACCAGCGCCGGCGCCGTCTCTTGCGACTCCTTCACTTGCACACCTCAAGCGCGGGGTTAAATTTTAAGAGGATTGTCTGCCGGAAAATTCTAGTGCCCGCGGGACGAAAGTTCAAAGAAGGTCGCCGCCCATGTTAATAATGTGCGCATGAGCGTAGTGCGTGTGGCGTTGATGCCGGGGCCGGGCGAGCCGGTCGAGTTGCGCGAGGTCGCGGAGCCGGAGTTGGAGCCGGACTCGGCGATGCTCGCCGTCGAGCTGAGCGAGGTCTGCGGGACGGATGTGCATTTGCAACAGGGGCGCCTCGCGGGTGTGCCGTACCCGCTCATCCCCGGCCACGTCTCGGTCGGGCGGCTCGAAAAGATTCGCGGCACGCTCCTCGACGTTGAGGGGCGTGCGTTCCGCGAAGGCGACCGCATCACCTTCCTCGACGTGCACCGCACCTGCCACGCCTGCTGGCACTGTCTGGTCGCAAAGGTGACGACGCGCTGCCCCTCGCGCAAGGTCTACGGCATCACGTACGGGCTCGCGGACACTCTGGCCGGTGGCTGGGCCGAGAAGATATACCTGAAGCCCGGGACGCGCTGCATCCCGCTGGAGGGCGTGGACGCCGTGCGCTTCATGGCCGGCGGCTGCGCGCTCCCGACCGCGCTCCACGCCGTCGAGCGCGCAGACATTCCCTTCGGCTCCACGGTGCTCGTCCTCGGCTCCGGCCCCGTCGGGCTCTCGGCCGTCGCGCTCTCGGTGATGCGCGGCGCCTCGCGCGTCCTCTGCACGGGCGCCCCGACGCTGCGACTCTCGGCCGCGCGCGACATGGGCGCCGCGGCCACGCTCGACGTGACCCTGCACACACCCGAGGAGCGCGCCGCGTGGGTCTCGGGCGAGACCGAAGGGCGCGGCGCGGACGTGTGCATCGAGGCGACGGGCGAGCCCGGCGCGGTCGTCGAGGCGATGCGCTACGCGCGCGACGCAGGCACGGTGATCGTCGTCGGGCAGTACACGAATCACGGCGAGGTCGCCTTCAACCCGCACCTTGACCTCAACCGCAAACACCTCGACGTGCGCGGCTGCTGGGGCTCGGACTTCTCACACTTCTACCGCGGCGCGCGGCTCATGGCCGACGCGGCGCGCTCCGCCCCGTGGGCGCGGCTCGAACTCGAAACGTATCCACTCGCGCGCGCGGGCGAAGCGCTCGCGGCCGTCGCCGCGGCGCGCGCCGTCAAAGCGCTCATCGCCCCGCGCGCCTGAAGAGCAGTTAACAGTCAGATGAGCACGCGGTGATTTAACCACAGAGACACAGAGGCACAGCTTTTTGAGGCTATCTCTTCAAGCTGTGCCTCTGTGTCTCTGTGGTTAACCCTTTCCCCGAAAGACCGCTTCGATTGTTCGCCCCGCCAACAAACACACCTGCCAGTTAGCAACAAAAACATTGACGTTTACCAGACCCGGTGTTACTTTACCGACCGTTCGGTAGCCAATCGCCCAACTCTCGGGCACAGGTCAATTCCCTTTAGGTCTCTTTCCGGCTCGACGCCGTCGCCCGCCCTCGTACAACCCCGCGTTCGGGGTCTTGGCTGCCCGACCGTCAACACTTCGCTTCAAGGAGATTAACTGCTATGAGAAGCCTGACTCAGTTCTTCTTGACGGCCGCCCTCCTGCTCGCCGTTGGAGTCTCCACAGCTTTCTCGCAGGCGTCGAGCTCGACCGCAGAGCTGCGCGGACAGGTCACCGACTCGGCGGGCGCGGCCGTCCCCAACGCCTCGGTCACCGTCACCGACCTCAACAAAGGCACCAGCCGCACGACCACCACCGACGCAGAGGGCAACTACGTCTTCCTGAACCTGCTCCCCAGCGCCTACGAGCTGAAGGTCGCGGCCGCGTCGGGCGGCTTCGCGCCCGGCTCGACGCGCGTCGAGCTGACGGTCGGCCAGCAGGCCAACATCCCCTTCCAGCTCGGCGCGAAGGGCATCACCGAGACCATCGAGGTCGTGGCCGGCGGCGAGGTGGTGGACACCGACCGCACGCAGCAATCGACCGTCATCGGCGTCAACCAGATCACGAACCTCCCCATCAGCCGCCGCAACTATCTCGACTACGCGCTGCTCACGCCCGGCGTGAGCGACGCCGACAACATCGCCGACGCCTCCGACTTCCGCGTCGCGCAGACGCCCAACTCGGGTCTCTCCTTCGGCGGCAACAACGGCCGCGGCAACCTCGTCGCCGTGGACGGCGGCAGCACCAACACCGTCTCGGGCGGCGTCGAGGCGACCATCGCGCAGGAGGGCGTGCAGGAGTTCCAGGTTCTGCGCAACAGCTACAACGCGGAGTTCGGCGGCTCCTCCGGCGGCATCGTCAACATCGTCTCGAAGTCGGGCTCGAACCGCTACCACGGCAGCCTCTTCGGTCTCTTCCGCGACGAGCGCTTCGACGCGCGCTACGCCTTCGACTTCAACCCGCAGAGCAAATCGCCCTTCAGCCGGCAGCAGTACGGCGGAAGTCTGGGCGGCCCCGTCAAGACTGACAAGACCTTCTTCTTCACCTCGGTCGAACGCTTCACGCAGGACGAGACGACCTTCGTCAACCTCCTCAACACGACGAACATCTTCCAGCCCACGGCGTCGCAGACCTCGCTCTTCAACTTCCTGGCCGGAACACCCTTTGCGCCGCTCGCCACCGGCCTGCGCGGCACGCTCACCACCACGTCCGCCAACTTCCCGCGCACCGTCAACCTCTTCACGAACGCCTCGGGGCAGTTCCCCTTCGAGTCGAGCCAGACCACTTTCGGCGCGCGGCTCGACCACAACTTCAGCCAGCGCGACACGGCCTACATCCGCTTCAGCCTCAACGACTCCAAGTTCGAGAACCAGGCGGCGGGCGCTTTGACGGCCGTCTCGCGCGGCCGCACGCTCGACTCTCTGAACGGCGGCGTGCTCTTCTCCGAGAATCATCAGTTCGGCCCCACGACCTTCAACGAGTTGAAGCTCCAGTGGCGCTACCTCGACTTCGACGTGATCCCGAACGATGCGGTCGGCCCCGAGTTCAACATCGAGGGCTTCGGCTTCTTCGGGCGCGACATCTTCCTCCCGTCGCACACGCTCCAGCGCGACTACGACATCATCGACAACGTCTCGCACGTCTGGGGGAGCCACACGCTGAAGTTCGGCGGCTCGTTCCAGGCTTCGGATGTCTCCTCGGGCAACGAGACCTTCTTCGGCGGCCGCTTCAACTTCGGCGCGGCTATCCCGCTCGCTAACCTTGTCCCGGCCGCGACGCTGCCCTCCCTCAACGGCTTCCTGCTGACGCCCGGCGGCCCCTTCTCCGCGAACGTGAGCGGCCGGCCCGACCTCGCCGACATCCTCGAAGTGCCCATCAACGCCCTCCAGGCTTTCAACCTGAACCTGCCTATCGTCTACCAGCAGGGCTTCGGCACACCGGAGGTCAACTCGTACACCTACCGCTACGCGTTCTACGGGCAGGACACGTGGAAGGTGCGGCCGAACCTGACGCTCAACTATGGCCTGCGCTACTCGATCAGCGACGAGCCGTTCTACATGCCGCTCGACAAGAACGACTTCCAGCCGCGCGTGGGCTTCTCGTGGGCGCCGTTCGCCAACGGCAAGACGGTCATCCGCGGCGGCGCGGGCCTCTTCACCGGTTACACCATCTACTCGGTCGCCAACGTCACGAAGACTCTGAGCGGTTTCCCCGACGACCCCATCAACATCGTGCTCTCGACGGCCACCTCGGCGCCGCTCGGCGTCCCGGCTTCAACGACCATCTACGGGACGCTGCTCGCGCAGGGCGTCATCGGCAACCGCACCATCCGCGCCTCCGACCTTACGCAGTTCGGCATCACGCCGCGGCCGGGCGCGCCGCTCGAAGTGCGCTTTCGTGCCGAGCCCAACTACGAGACGCCGACGACCTATCAGGCGAGCGCGGGCGTCCAGCAGGACGTGGGGAGCGGCATCTCTCTGGAGGCCAGTTACCTCTTCACGCGTGGGCTCCACCTGACGCGCAACCGCGACATCAACCAGTTCAAGAAGACTGGCGTCAACCCGACCTTCGGCATCCCCTGCTTCGTCCGCTTCGCGACGGCACTGGCGACCTCGCCCACCTCCTGCCTCGGCACGGGCACCGACTTCCGCAACCCGCTCCGCTTTCAGGACAACATCTACGAGTCGTCGGCCAACTCGTTCTACCACGCGGCCACCATCTCGGTGCAGCGCCGCTTCGCCAACCGCTTCAGCCTCAACGCGCACTACACCTTCTCGAAGTCCATCGACGAGGTGACGGACTTCAACAGCGACTGGTCGGCGCAAGACCCCTTGAACCTGCGGCTCGACCGCGCGGTCTCGGCCTTCGACCAGCGCCATCGCGCGGTCTTCAGCGGCGTCTTCGGGAGCCCTCTGCGCGGCGACTCGGCCGTGGACAAAATCTTCGGCGACTGGGTCTTCTCGCCCATCTTCATCGCGGGCTCGGGACGCCCGTTCAACCTGCTGCTCGGCATCGACGCCAACAACGACGGCCGCTCGCAGTCCGACCGTCCGTTCGCTCTCGGCCGCAATACGGGACTGGGCGAGCCCTTCTACAGCTTCGACGCGCGGCTCGCGCGCCGCTTCCACTTTGACGAAGACAAGTTCCTTGAGCTGACGTTCGAGGGCTTCAACCTCTTCAACCGGACGAACCTCGCGGGCGTCAACAACGTGGTCGGGAGTCTGCCCCTCGACCAGTTACGGGCGCTCGCCTCGACGCGCGCGCGCGGGCGGCGCACCGCCGCGCCGACCGAGCCGCTCGGCTTCACCTCGGCCGCCAACCCGCGTCAGTTGCAGTTCGGCGTGCGATTCAACTTTTAAGCGTTAACCACTAAGAGTTAACCACAGAGACACAGAGACACAGCTTTTTGACTTACGGTCTTCAAAGCTGTGTCTCTGTATCTCTGTGGTTAATTCATTCTCTGCTACACTCAACACACATGCCGCCACCGACCGTAGAGTTCAAACGCCGCCTCCGCTGGGCCGACGCGGACGCGGCCGGGCGCCTGCACTTCCCGCGCATCTTCGAGATTGTCGAGGAGGCCGAGGGCGAGTTGCTGCGCTCCTTAGGCCGCCCTCTGAACCTGCGCGAGCGTACCTACGACTTCCCGCGCGTCCACGTCGAATGCCAGTTCAAGCGCATCCTCGAACTAGACGCGCCGTTCCGTCTGCTCTTCACCGTCGGCCGGCTCGGTCGCACCTCCATCCGCTACGACTACACGGTCTTCGACGCCTCCGAGCAGTTGGCGATTGAGGGCACAATGACGGTCGTCGTCATGCAGAACGGTGCCCCCGTCGAGATACCCACGGCCCTGCGCGCCGCGCTCGCGGGCGAGGCCGTCTAAATTCTTAATTCTTCCGATAGGAGAGAGTGTCCATGCAAAGCGTCAGGTTTCACGAGTTCGGCAACCCGACCGAGGTGCTGCGCGTCGAGGATGTGCCAACGCCCGAGCTTGGGGCCGGCCACGCCCTCGTCCGCATGCGCGCGCGCCCCATCAACCCCTCCGATCTGCTCACGGTGCGCGGCCTCTACGGCGCTCTGCCCGTGCCGCCCGCGACGCCGGGGCTCGAAGGCATGGGCGAGGTGGCGGAGGTCGGCGAGGGCGTCACGCACCTGCGCGCGGGTCAGCGCGTGATACCGCTCGGCGTGGCGGGCACGTGGGCTGAGTTCATCGTGGCGCCGGCCGCGCAGCTCATCCCCGTGCCCGATTCGGTCAACGACCAGACGGCCGCGCAGTTCGTCGTGAACCCTCTGACGGCCTGGATCATGACCGTCGAAGAGTTGGACTTACAGCCCGACGAATGGCTCCTCCAGACCGCCGCCGGTTCGACGCTCGGGCGTGTCGTCCTGCAACTCGCGAAGCAGCACGGCTTCAAGACCATCAACGTCGTGCGCCGCCGCGAGCAGGCCGAGGAGTTGAAGGCGCTCGGCGCGGACGAAGTCATCTGCTCGGACGAGGAGGACATCCCCGAACGTGTTAGGGAAATAACCGGTAAGGAAGGTTTGAAGAAGGCCATCGACGCGGTGGGCGGCGAGACCGGCGCGGCCGTCGTGAGCGCGCTCGGGCGCGGCGGCGTGATGCTCGTCTACGGCCGGCTCTCAGGCGAGCCGATGCCGATTGACGGTGGCCGGATGATCTTCACCTCCGCAACGGTGCGCGGTTTCTGGCTCGGCGACTGGATGCGCTCGGCCCCGCCCGAACGCCAGCACGCCGCCACCGCCGAGATGCTCCGCTCGATGGCAACGCAGGAGATCGTCCCGCCCGTCGAGGCCGAATACCCGCTCGACGAAATCCTCGCCGCCGTCGAGCACTCCGAGCGCCCCGGCCGCAGCGGCAAAGTTCTGTTGGTGAGCAAGTAACAGACAGAACGCTCGCGGTTCTGTTACCAACGTATAATCCCGCGGGCGCCTTCACCCTCGGCGAGCGCGTCGAGCGCGTCGTTGATGTCTGTAAGGGCGTAGGTTCGTGTGGCGAGTTCGGCGAGTTTGAGCTTGCCTTCGCGGTAGAGTTCGACGAGGCGCGGGACATCTCTCGAAGGCTGGCCGGAGCCGTAGAGCGAGCCGACGAGCCGCTTCTCCTGCATGACGAAGGGGAAGAGCGGGAACGAGGCGAGTGCGTCGAGGCGCGCCAGGCCCGTGACGACGACAGTGCCGCCCTTGCGCGCCAGTGTCAGCGCCTGCGCGAGCGTGGCAGGCGCGCCCACCGTGTCAAAGACGTAGTCGGCGCCGCGCCCTCCGGTCAACTCCCTCAACTGCTCAGCCACCTTCTCTCCCGACGCATCCAACGCGTCGGTCGCGCCGAACTCGCGCGCGAGGCGGAGCGGCTCGCTTCGCGTGTCGAGCGCGACGATGCGCTCGCATCCCGCGAGCCGCGCGCCCTGCACGACGTTGAGGCCGACGCCGCCCACGCCGATGACGACGACCTTCGAGCCCGCCTCGGGACGCGCCGCGTTCAGCACAGCGCCGACGCCCGTCACGACCGCGCACCCGAGCGTCGCCAAAGCCTCGAACGGCACGTCCTCCTGCACAGCGATCACGCCCTCTTCGGCCACCACCGCGAAGTCTGCGAAGCAGGCCGTGCCGTTGTAGTGCGCAAGCCTTTGCCCGCGCGCGTTCAGCAGCGTATCGCCCGCCGGCAGACGGTTCCTGTACGTCGTCCGCTCCAACCGGTCGCACAGGACGGGGCGCCCGTCCACGCACGGCGGACACACGCCGCACGGCGGCGCCCAGCAGAAGACGACGCGGTCGCCCGGCTTCACATTCCGCACGCCCTCGCCGACCTCGCGCACGACCCCCGCGCCCTCGTGCCCGAGCACGAGCGGCGTCCGCACCGGCCACTCGCCGCGCGCCGGGTGCAGATCGCTGTGGCACACGCCCGCGGCCTTCAACTCCACCAAGACCTCGCCCGCGCGCGGCCCGCCCAACTCCGCCGCCTCGACCGACAGCGGCGCGCCCTGCTCCCACAATATTGCCGCGTTGATGTTCATCAATAACGAGCCCTAAGTCCTCCCGGCGAGTTGCGTGGCGATGCGCGCCAGCCACTCGACGCGCTCGCCTAAGCCGGCGAAGCGCGGGTCGTCGGTCTGGCCGCGCCGGTAGCGGAAGAAGATTTGTTGCAGGACGACGGCGAGCTTGAAGATGGCGAAGACTTCGTAGAAGCCGACGCCCGACAGGTCTCGCCCCGCGCGCTCGCCGTAGCGTTCCAGAATCTCTCCGCGCGTGAACCAGCCCTCGCGGTTCGTCACCGCCGAGACCGTGTCGCGGCGTTCGCCCGCCGCCGCGGTGTGCACCCAGTAGCCGAGCAGAATCCCGAGGTCAACCAGCGGGTCGCCGACCGCGCTCATCTCCCAGTCGAAGACGCCGACGACGCGCCCCACGTCCCCCGAGTCGAGCATCACGTTGTCGAGCTTGTAGTCGCCGTGGACGAGCGTCGGGCGCAAAGGGTCTGCCGGCAGACGCCCCGCGAGCCACGCCGCCAGCGCGTCCATCTCCGACAGCTCGTCGGTCTGCGAGCGGTGCCAGCGCTCGGCCCACCCACGCACCTGACGCTCGACGAACCCCGCGGGCTTCCCCAGCGAGTCGAGCCCGTGCGCGCATATGTCCACCGCGTGCAGTCCGGCGAGCGCGTCCACCAGCGCCGCGCTCGCGCGCCGACGTTCCACGGGTCTGCCCTCAAGCTCCGGCGGCTCTTCGTTGCGCACCACGAGCCCGCGCCGACGCTCCATCAAGTAGAAGACCGAGCCGACGACCTCCGTGTCTTCACACAAAAGGTACGGCCGCGGCGCGAGCGGGAAGACCGGGTGCAGCGCTTCGAGGATGCGGAACTCGCGCGCCATGTCGTGCGCCTTCGGCGCGACGGGGCCGAACGGCGGCCGCCGCAACACGAACTCGCGCCCGCCGAACCGCAAAAGGTACGTCAGGTTCGAGTGGCCGCCCGGGAACTGCTCGACCGACAAAGGCGCAGCCGCGTCGAAACTCTCTCCGACAGCTTCGGGCAGGCGCGCGCGCAGGTATCCCGCGAGCGACTCCCAGTCGAGTCGCTCGCTCTCGCGCACCGGCCTCGTGTCGGGTGCTTCCGCCATCCCTGTTCACTAACGGAAGATGATGCAGGTCGTGGTGGCGTGTGCGTAGAGCTTCCCCGCGGCGTCGAGCACTTTGCCCTCGGCCGTCGCGGTGCGACCGCCGACGTGTATGACGCGCGCCTCGCAACGCACCTCGCCCGTCCCGGCCGTCAGCGCGCGGATGTAGTTGACCTTGATCTCCAAAGTCGTGTAGCCCGCCCCGGCCGGCAGCACCGAATGCACCGCGCACCCCATCGCCGAGTCGAGCAGCGTCGCCGCCAATCCGCCGTGTACGACGCCGATGGGGTTGTAATGATACTCGGCCGGCTCGACCGTGAAGACCGCGCGCCCCTCTTCCAGCTCCGCCAGCCCGAAGTTCATCAACGCGCTGATGGGCGGGCGCGGCAGCTCGCCCGAGACCACCTTCTTTAAGAACTCAAGCCCCGTCAGCCCCTGCGCTGCCTCGGCCAGAGCCTTCGGGTCTTCCCATGTGAACGTGCGCGTCCGCGCGTTATCGTTTCCTTCGCCCATAGTCTCCTTCAAAGTTCAGACGTAGTAACGCACCAGCCACTCCGCAACGCAGCAGGGCTTCTCGCCGCCCTCGCGCTCGACCGTCACTTTCCATGTGGCCTCGACGCCGACCTTGATCTCTTCGAGCGCCGCGAGCGTGAACCGCCCGCGGATGCGCGAGCCCGCGGGCACGGGCGAGACGAAGCGCACGCGGTTGAGACCGTAGTTGATGCCCATGCGCACGCCGCCCACCGACACCGCCAGCTTCATCAGCTCGCTCAGCAGCGACAGCGTCAGGAAGCCGTGCGCGATGGTTCCCTCGAACGGCGACTCGCGCGCCGCGCGTTCCGCATCCACGTGAATCCACTGCCGATCTTCGGTCGCCTCCGCGAACCGGTCGATGCGCTCCTGCGAGACCTCGATCCACTCGCTCAACGCGACCTCGCGCCCGACCAACTCGCCGAGCTTCCTGACGCTCTCGATCTCAGTCATGGTCTGTCTCTTCGTACTTCTTCAACTCCATCCGCGCGACGGCCTCCGTGTGGACTTCGTCGGGGCCGTCGGCGAGGCGCAGCGTGCGCGCGTTGGCCCACATCGCCGCGAGCGGGAAGTCTTCGGAGACGCCCGCGCCGCCGTGGGCCTGCACGGCGCGGTCGAGGACGGCGAGCGCGACGTTCGGCGCCACGACCTTAATCATCGCAATCTCGCGGCGCGCGGCCTTGTTGCCGACCGTGTCCATCATCAACGCGGCCTTCAAAGTTAAAAGCCGCGCCTGCTCGATCTCCATTCTTGATTTGGCGATGTCGGCCCGGACGGTGCCCTGCGCCGCAATAGGTTTCCCGAAGGCCACGCGCGCTGAGACCCGGCGGCACATCAGTTCAAGAGCGCGCTCGGCCATCCCTATCAACCTCATGCAGTGGTGTATGCGCCCCGGCCCCAGACGCCCCTGTGCGATCTCGAAGCCGCGCCCCTCGCCCAGCAGGATGTTCGACGCCGGGACACGCACATTCTCAAACGTCACCTCGGCGTGCCCGTGCGGCGCGTGGTCGTAGCCGTAGACCGTGAGCATCCGACGGACGCGCACGCCATCCGCGTCCAACGGGACGAGTATCATCGACTGCTGCCTGTGCTTCGGCGCGCCCGCGTCGGTCTTGCCCATGAAGATGGCGACCTTGCAACGCGGGTCGCCCGCGCCGCTCGTCCACCACTTGCGACCGTTGATGACATAGTCGTCCCCGTCGCGTCTGATGCTGGACTGAATGTTCGTCGCGTCGGAGGACGCGACCTCCGGCTCGGTCATCGCGAAGCACGAGCGCATCTCGCCCGCGAGCAAAGGCCGCAGCCAGCGCTCCTTCTGCCCTTCGGAGCCGTAGCGGACGAGCACCTCCATGTTGCCCGTGTCCGGCGCGCTGCAATTAAAAATCTCCGGCGCGAAGTGGACGGAGCGCCCCATCAGCTCCGCCATCGGCGCGTACTCAAGGTTCGAGAGCCCCGCGCCGTACTCGCTCTCCGGCAGGAACAGGTTCCATAACCCTTCGGCGCGCGCACGCGCCTTCAACTCCTCCATCAAAGGCGCAGGCTGCCAACGCTCGCCCGTCTCTATCTGCTCGTGGAACTTCCTCTCGTTCGGGTAGACGTGCGCCTCCATGAAGGCGTGCAGCTGCCGGTAAATCTCCTGCGCGCGCGGCGAGACCTGAAAGCCGATGTAAGGGTCGTCAACACTCATCGAATCACCTTTGCGGACGATGGACGATAGACCATAGACGATAAAAGTTCCGCCCATCGTCCACCGTCCACCGTCTATCACGTTTGCAGGTTCTCGAAGACGGTCGCCGCGCCCTGTCCGCCGCCGACGCACATCGTCACGAGGCCGTAGCGCAAACGACGCCGCCGCATCTCGCCCATGAGTTGTACGGTCAGCTTCGCGCCCGACGCGCCGAGTGGGTGGCCGAGCGCGACCGCGCCGCCGTTGACGTTCGTACGCTCGTCGTTCATCCCCAACTCGCGCATGACCGCGATGGCCTGACACGCGAAGGCTTCGTTCAGCTCGATCAAGTCGATGTCGTCCAGCTTCAGCCCCGCGAGCTTCAAAGCCTTCGGCACGGCCGCGACCGGCCCCATGCCCATAATCTCCGGCGGCACGCCGCCCACCGCGTACGAGACGAAGCGCATGAGCGGCCTCAGGCCCTGCTCCTCCGCGCGCTCGCGCGACATGATGACGACGCCGGCCGCGCCGTCCGAGGTCTGACTTGAGTTGCCGGCAGTCACACTTCCCTTCACATGGAAGACGGGGCGTAAGCGGGCCAATCCTTCGGGCGTCGTGTCGGGGCGCGGCCCCTCGTCGGTGTCGAACGTGACGCACCGCTCCTTCACACGACCGTCGCCGCCCACTTCTCTGACCTCGACTTCGAGCGGGACGATGCCGTCGTCCTTCAACTTCCCCTCTCCAATCGCCGCGAGTGCGCGTTGATGGCTGCGATAGGAGAAGGCGTCCGCCTCCTCGCGCGTGACGTTGTACTGGCGCGCGACGTTCTCGGCCGTCAGCCCCATCGAGAGATAGACGCCCGGCCGGTGCTCGACCAGATACGGGTTCGGCCGAAACTTCGTGTTGCCGCGCAGCATCGACATCGACTCCGTGCCGCCCGCGATGACGCACTCGGCCATGCCCGACATGATCGAAGAGGCCGCCATCGCGATGGTCTGTGACCCCGACGAGCAGAAGCGGTTGACGGTCACGGCCGGCACCTCGTTCGGCAGCCCCGCGCGCAACGCGGCGATGCGCGCGACGTTCGTCCCCGACTCGCCCTCCGGCGTCGCACAGCCCATTATTACGTCGTCAATCGCCTCCGGCGGCAACCCCGGCACGCGCCGCAAGAGGTCTTCGATGACGGCTGCGGCCATGTCGTCCGGCCTCACCGTGCGCAAACTCCCCCGCGGCGCCTTCCCGACCGCCGTCCTCACGCCCGCCACGATTACTGCTTCCCTCATAAAAACCCTTCCTTACTAAACGCTCTTATTTTCAAATTTGAAATCTCAAATCTCAAATTCTGATGACGCCCTCTGCCTCGCCGTTCATCACCTCTTTGCCGTGCTGGTTGCGGCAGACCCAGGAGGACTTCAAATGCGTGTATGGCCCCGCGTCCGTCAACTCTTCAATCGTCACCTCGCAGCGCACAGTGTCGCCGCTATAGACGGGGCGCTGGAAGCGGAACGTCAACTGGCGCGCGATGAAGTTGATGTCGCCGCCAATCTTCGTCGGCAGCGTCGCCGTCAAAAGCCCGTGTACCATCAGCCGACCCCGCTCGTCCGGTCGCAGATGGTGCTCGCCCTCATCGCCCGAGTGCTCCGCGAACCGCCGCACATCCTCTTCGGTAAACGTGCGCTCCCAACTCACTACGTCGCCGACCTTCATCTGCCCTCCCTCTCTATTCAACGCGTCCTGAACAACATGCACGTCGCCGTGCCATGCGCGTAGAGTTTTCCGGAGGCGTCCGTGATGCGCCCCTCGGCGGTGGCGACGCGGCCTCCGGCGTGAAGCACCTCGGCCTCGCAGCGCACCTCGCCCGTCTCGCGCCGCATCGGCCGGACGTAATTGAGCTTCATCTCAAGCGTTGTGAAGACGCGCCCTGCCGGCATCACCGTGTTGATGGCGCACCCGAGCGCCGAGTCGAGCAGCGTCGCCGCTAAGCCACCGTGCGCGATGCCGAGGCCATTGTAGTGTCGCTCGTCCGGCTCGACGGCGAAGACGGCGCGCCCCTCTTCGACCTCGACGAGCCGCATGTTCATCAGACGCGCCATCCCCGAAGGCTCGCGCTCGCCCGTCATAAGCTGGCGCATGTATTCGAGCCCGCTCACGGCGCGACGTTCTTCCCTGCCGCCTTCATGCCCTTCGTCTTCGGCCGTGCGCGTCATTAAATCTCCCCCTTAGACTAATTCCGCAGAGGCTTCCCCGTCGAAAGCATGTGCGCGATGCGCTCCTGCGTTTTCGGCTCGCCGCAGAGCGAGACGAACGCCTCGCGTTCGAGGTCGAGGAAGTACTGCTCGTCCGTCCACTGCGCTGAAGAGAGGTTGCCGCCGCACAGAACCCACGCGACCTTCCCGCTCACGTGCAGGTCGTACTCGCTCATGTAACCGCCCTGCTGCATGATGTAGAGCCCCGCGCGCAGGGCCGCGAGCGCATCGCGCCCGGCCGCGTAACAGTTCTTCGCGCCGCGCACGGGCGGCGCATAGCCCGCGTCCGAGAGTTCGAGCACGAGCCGCTTTGCCTCGGCCAACTGATGGTCGCGGTTCATCACGATCAGGTCTGCGTCGGTCAGGTATCCAAACGCGCGCGCCTCTGCGGCGCTCGTCGAAACCTTCGCCGTGGCGATAGTCTGAAGGGCTTGTTGCAGGAAAGGCACCGGGTCGGCGTTACCCGCCGCGCGCATCGGCGGCGAGATGACGCGACGCACAAACTCCTTGCACCCGCCTGCGCCCGGGATGAGCCCGACGCCGACCTCGACCAGCCCCATGTACGTCTCGGCCGCGGCCGCCGCGCGCGCGCCCGCCATCGAGACTTCGCAGCCGCCGCCGAGCGTCCGCCCCGCCGGCGCCGTCACCAACGGCTTCGAGCAGAAGCGCACGGCCGCGAGCGCGTCCTGCATCCCGCGCACGGCCTTCTCAATCGCGTCGAAGTCCATCACGCCGCCCGCGAGGTTCGCGCCGACAGAGAAGTCCGCGGCCTCGTTGCCGATGACCAGGCCCCGCCAGTCTCCCGCCTCAACCTCCTCGACGGACGCGAACAGCATCTCTCTGATGTCGCCGTCGAGCGTGTTCAGCTTGGTGTGGAACTCAAGACAGGCCACGCCGTCCCCGAAGTCTACGAGGCTCGCGCCGCGGTTCTCCTTCAACCCGCGCCCCGTAGATTTGAGCCGCGCGAGTTCTATCTTCAATTCGTCCGGCGCCTCGGAGACGTAACCCTTGCGCGCCGGGTCGTAGTAAGAGAGCGCGCCTTCAGTCTCGCGATAAAAAGTCTCGTGACCGGCGTCGAGCATCTCCCTCACCCAACCCGCGACGGCGACGCCCTCCTTCTCCAACGCATCTGCGGTCGCGCGTACGCCGAGCGCGTCCCACAGCTCGAACGGCCCCAGCTCGTGCGAGTAGCCCCAGCGCATCGCGCGGTCGATGTCGATGATGCGGTCTGTAATCTCGGGCACGCGGCGTGACGCGTAACCGAGCGTGTTGTAGATGGCGTGTCGCGCGAGGGCGCCGGCTTTGTCGTCCTGCTTGAGCACGAACTTGATGCGCTCGGGCAGCGACTTGAGCTTGAGGGCCTCTTTGATGGAAGGGATGTCGGGCTCGCGCCGCTCGCGGTACTCCAACGTCTCAAGGTCGAGCGAGAGGATGTCGGCCTTCCCGCCCTTCGGCGGCTTCTTGTAGAAGCCCTGCCCGGTCTTGTCGCCGAGGCGTCCGCGCTCCATCTGCGTCGTGCGCAAGCTCCCGAGGTTCTGGTCGCGCAAGACCTCGCGCGTCTCGTCGTCGGGGATGAGCCCGTAGAGGTTATCGCCGACCGAACTGGACACGTCGAGGCCGACGAGGTCTTGCAGGCGGAAGAGTCCCGTCTTCGGCCGACCGATGAGCGGGCTCAGGATGGCGTCGGCCTCTTCGACCGTGTACCCGTTCTCTAAAACGAACCCGAGCGTCGAGGCGCCGAGGACGGAGCCGAGGCGGTTGGCAATGAAGTTCGGCGTGTCCTTGCAGACGACGACGCCCTTGCCCAGACGCCGCTCGGCGAAGTCGTTCATGAACTCGACGACCGCGGGACTCGTCTCCGCCGTCGGGATAACTTCGAGCAGCTTCATGTAACGCGGCGGGTTGAAGAAGTGCGTGCCGAGGAAATGAGCCTTGAAGTCTGCGGAGGTCTCGGCAGCGATAGAAGCGATGGGGAGGCCCGACGTGTTGCTTGTGACGATGCTGCCCGGCCTCCTCACGCGCTCGACGCGCGCGAACAACTCGCGCTTCGGCTCAAGCTGTTCGACGATGGCCTCGACGATCCAGTCGGCCTGGCCGACCCACTCGAAGTTGTCTTCGAGGTTGCCCACGGTCACAAGCTCCGCGGCCTCGGGCGTAAAGAAGGCGGCAGGCTTTGACTTCTTCAGGCGTTCGAGCGAGGCATTGACGATGCGGTTGCGCACGGCGGGACTGTCGAGTTTGAGCCCCTTCTTCTCCTCGTCAGGCGTCAGCTCCTTCGGCGCCACGTCGAGCAGGTAGACGCGCAGTCCCGCGTTGGCCGCGTGCGCGGCGATGCCTCCACCCATCGTCCCCGAGCCGATGACCATGACTCGCTTGATTGCGTAGCTCATCTAGTTGTCACGTCCTTCAAACAGGTCGGGGTCGGACTTGCGCAGTTGCTTGAGGAAGTCCTGCCAGAGAAGCGGCAGGACGGGGATGCGCCCGATCTCGGCCTTCGCGCGGCGCGCGGCCGACGATGCAATCGCGACGGGCTCGCGCCCGAGGTCGCGCGCCGCCTGCGCCACCGAGAGGTTGCGCCGCGCCATGCCTTCGAGCAAGACCATGCGCACGAACGCGAGCTGTATGTTCTCGCCGGTGGTGATGGCGCCGTGGTTTGGGAGGATGACGACCGGCCGCTCGCGCAGCGCATCGGCGACGGGCATCACGCGCTCCTCTTCGGCGGCGATGCCCTCGTAGTCGTCCTCGACCATCCCGACATCGTCGGCGAGCAGGCAACTCTCCTGGTCGTAGATTTCGGGCACGACGCGCAGCGCGCTCAGGGTGACGACTGCCGGCGGGTGCGTGTGCGCGACGGCGACGGCGCGCGGGTTCTCGCGGTGGATGATGCCGTGCAGGCGTATGGTGTCGTTGACGTAGGCGTCGCCGTCTAAGACCTTGCCCGCGAAGCTGACGCGCACGACGTTCTCGGGGCGGAGCGTGGCGAACGAGGGGCCGTAGTGGTTGACGAGCATCTCGTCGGGGCCGACGGCGACGCTCAGGTGGCCGGCGTTGGCGACGCTCAAACCCTGACGGTGGAGCAGACGCGCCGCGCAGCAGATGTCGAACTTGATGGATTCGTGGTCTGTCATTTTTATTTACTCTACACGCTTCACAGTCCGCCGGTCACTTCGAGCACCTGACCAGAGACGTAGTCGCTCAAAGGAGAGGCGAAGAAGAGGACGGCGCCGGCCGCCTCCTCGGGCGTGCCGCCGCGCCCCGCGGGGATGAGCTTGAAGGCGATGTCGCGGTTGGCCTGCGGGATGCCGAGACTGATGTCGGCCGACTCGCGCGCGAGCCGCTCGCCCGCCTCCTTCGCCTGCGTCAGGCGCGTTTCGATGAATCCGAAGGCGACAGCGTTGACCTGTATGTTGAACTGACCCCACTCCTTCGCGAGCGTCTTCGTGAGCCCGACGACGCCCGCCTTGCCCGCCGCGTAGTTGGCCTGGCCCGCGTTGCCGCGCGTGCCCGTCGTCGAAGAGACGTTGACTATCTTGCGCGCACTGGCGCGGCCCGTTTCTTCGCGCTCGCGCTTGGCGGTCTCGCGCAGGTAGTTAGACGCGGCGCGGATGATGCGGAAGGGCGCGGTCAGGTGTACGTCCAGCATCGCCTGCCACTGCTCGTCCGACATCTTGTGCGCCGTGCCGTCCCACGTGTAGCCGGCGTTGTTGACTATCACGTCGAGCCGCCCGTACACGTCGAGCGCCGCCCCGACGATGCGCGGCCCGAACTCCGCGGCCGTCACGTCGCCCGCGACGGCGAGCGCGTCTGCGCCCGCGGCCTTTAACGCCTCGGCCGCCGCCCGCGCCGGTTCCTCGTCGATGTCTGAGAGCACCACGCGCGCCCCGTGCGCCGCGAACAGCTCCGCGCACGCCCGCCCGATGCCGCGCGCCGCGCCGGTGATGACGGCGACCTTGCCTTCCAACAGTTGCATGACTATCCCTTCGCCTGCTCCTCTTCACGCAGGACGCGGTGGAGGATTTTGCCGACGGCCGTCTTCGGCAGGCTCTCGCGTATCTCGACCTTCGAGGGGACTTTGAACTCGGCGAGGCCGCGCTGGCAGTGTTCGGTCAGCTCCTCGGGCGTGGCCGAAGCATTCTGTTTGAGGACGACGCAGGCTTTGACGGCCTCGCCGCGGTAGGCGTCGGGGATGCCGACGACGGCGGCCTCCATCACGGCCGGGTGCTCGTAGAGCACGCCCTCGACCTCCGACGGATAGACGTTGAAGCCGCTCACAATAATCATGTCCTTCTTACGCTGGACGATGTAGGTGTAGCCCTCCTCGTCCATGCGCGCCACGTCGCCCGTGTAGAGCCACATCCGCCCGGCCGCGTCCTCGCGGAGCGCGATGGCCGTCTCGTCGGGCCGATTCCAGTAGCCCTTCATCACCTGCGGGCCGGCGATGCACAGCTCGCCCTCCTGGCCGACCGGCACCTCGCGCTCGCCGGTCTCAAGGTCAACGATCTTGATGTCTGTGTCGGGCAGCGGCAGCCCGATGCTGCCGAGCTTGCGCCGGTCGAGCGCGGGCGTCGTGTGCGTGACGGGCGAAGCCTCGGAGAGCCCGTAGCCCTCCTTCAGCGTGCCGCCCGTCAGGCGCTCGAACTGCTCGATGACCTCGACGGGCAGAGGGGCCGAGCCGCTGTTGAAGTTGCGTATCCTGTCCAGCCCGTACTCCTTCGCCTTCGGATGGTTGAGCAGCGAGATGTAGATGGTCGGGACGGCCGGGAAGAACGTCGGCCGATAATCGCGTATCGCGTTCAGCAACATCTCAACGTCGTACTTTGGAATCAATATCTGCTGCGCGCCGCGCCAGACGCCCTCCATCATGCCGACCGTGAAGCCGTAAATGTGGAAGTATGGGATGACGAGGAGGTAGCTGTCCTCGCCGCGCCGCAGCTCTGTGTGACCCCAGCAGCCGGTCTGGATGACGTTCGAGAAGATGTTGTAGTGCGTCAGCATCGCGCCCTTCGGCACGCCCGTCGTCCCACCTGTGTACTGTAGGACGGCCACGTCTTCGGGCTCAATCTCGACGGCAGGCAGTTCGGGCTCTTCGACTGAGGCGAGCAGGTCTGCGAGTCTCCGCGTGCCCTCGACCTCCGGGCACGGTGCGGCGGCGGCGGAGTATTCCATGACCGATGTGATGATAACGTGCTCGATGCCCGTCTGCTCTTTGACGGCGAGCGTGACCGGCGCGAGCACGTCAAGCGTGAGCAGCACGCGGAGCCCCGAGTCTTTGGCGACGACGGCGACCTCGCGCGGCGTGTAGAGCGGATTGACGTTGACGACCACCGCGCCGAGTCGCAGCACGGCGAAGGCCGCGATGACGTACTGCGGGCAGTTCGGCAGCATAATGCCGACGCGGGCGTGCTGGCTTATGCCGAGCGCGTGCAGCGCGGAGGCGAACTTGTCCGACTGCTCCCTGAGCTGGCCGAACGTCATGTGCGCGCCGAGGAATGCCGTCGCGGGACGGTCGGGCACCTCTACGGCGGCCAGCCGCAGAATCTCGTGCAGAGGGCGCCGCGGGTAGTTCATGTGCGGCCGCACCCAGTAGTCGTAACGCTCCAGCCACGGCCGCGCCGCGTAAGGCGACGCCGATTCCCTGCCCGTCTCCGCTTCGCTCATGCTCTCTCCTTAAACGATGGTACGGCCGCCGTCAACGACGATGGTCTGGCCCGTGATGTAGTTCGAGGCGTCGGAGGCGAGGAAGAGGGCAACGCCCTTCAACTCGCCCGACAAGCCTACGCGCGGGATGGGCGAGCGCGCCTTGATTGATGCCTCGGCCTGCCCGATGACGGCGTCGGCAAGGCGCGAGTGAAAGAAGCCGGGGGCGATGGCATTGACGCGGATGCCTTCGCGGCCCCACGTCGCGGCCAGCTCGCGCGTCAGGCCGAACAGTCCCGCCTTCGACGCCGCGTAGCCGACGTAGTGCGGGCCGTCGGCCGACGATTGCAAGCCCGACACCGAAGAGACGTTGATGATACGACCATAGCTGCGCTTCAGCATCTCGCGCCCGGCGGCCCGCGCGAAGAGGAATGCGCCCGTCAGGTTGACGCCGATGACACGCTCCCACTTGTCGAGCGGCATCTCCTCGGGGCGCGCGCCCCACGAGACGCCCGCGTTGTTGACGAGGATGTCGAGCTGTCCGAACGCCTCGACGGTGCGGGCGACGACCGCCTCGACCTGCTCTTCATTAACCACGTCGCAGAGCATCCCTTCGACCTTAAAACCACGCCCGCGGAACTCTTCGACGGTCGGCGTGAGCCACTCCTCGCGCCGCGCGCAGAGCATCAGGGACGCGCCCGCCTCCGCCAAGCCCTCGGCCATCTCCTTCCCCAGACCGCGCGAGCCGCCCGTCACTATCGCGACGCGCCCCGAGAGGTCGAACAGTTCTTTAACGTGTCTGTTCATCTTAACCTTTGTCCACGACGAGACGCGCGATGCGCTCGCGGTGGAAAGTCGCGTCGCCGAAGAGCGTCTCAGACGACTTGCTGCGCTTGTAGTAGAGCTGTAGGTCGTGCTCCCACGTAAACCCGATGCCGCCGTGCACCTGCACGCCGCGGTTGGCGACCTCGCGGTAGGCGTCCGAGCAGTAAGCCTTCGCAACCGAGACCGCCGCGCGCGCCGCCGGGTCTCTCTCGGTCAGAGTCCACGCGGCGTAGTAGGCGGCCGAGCGCGCGCTCTCCGTCAACAGCAGCATGTCGGCGCACATGTGCTGCACGGCCTGGAACGAGCCGATGGGACGGCCGAATTGCTGCCGCGTCTTCGCGTACTCGACCGTCGTGTCCAGCACCCACTGCATCCCGCCGACCATCTCCGCACATAGAATGGCGGTAGCAACTTCCAACGCGCCTTGCACCGCCCCGCGCGCGTCGCCGTCCGCGCCGAGCGCATCGCCTTCGGCCACCTTCGCCTTATCGAACACGACCTCGTAGAGCTTCCGCGTCGCGTCCATCGAAGGCATCGGTCGAATGCTCAACCCTTCCGCCTCGCGCTCGACGGGCAGCAGCACGAGCGAGTCGCCATCGCGCGCCACGCAGACGATCACGTCCGCGACGCCCGCGTCCGGCACGAACAGTTTTCGACCGTTCAAGGTAAAGCCGCCGCCCTCGCGCGACGCACCTAGTTTCACCGCATCAACGTTCCAGCTCGCACCCTCTTCGAGCAGCGCAACCGTCGCCTTCAACTCTCCGGCCGCAATCGGTTCGAGATACTTCGCGCGCTGCTCGTCACTCCCCGCGCGCTCGACGAGCGCCGCCGCGAACAGGGTCGAGAGGAACGCGCCCGGCAGACACGCACGCCCCATCTCCTCGGCCACGGCCGCCATCTCGACCAGCCCCAGCCCGAGCCCACCCTGCGCCTCCGGCACCGAGAGCCCCGTCCAACCCTGGTCGGCCAGAGACTGCCACAGACCGTCGTCGTGCGCTGTCTCCGTCTCCATCAACTCGCGCACGCGCCCCGGCCCGCACTCCCGCACGAGCAGCGCCCGCGCCGACTCCTTCAACAACTTCTGCGGCTTACTTAAGTCAAAGTCCATGATGAGAAGTGGTCAGTAGCTCTTCGGCAATCCGAGCACGCGCTCGGCGATGATGTTGCGTTGGATTTCGCTCGTGCCCGCCTCGATGGTGTTGCCGCGCGTGCGAAGGTATGCGTACTCCCAGGTGCCTTGGTCGAACTCCTTGAGCTGTCCGTAGGGGCCGAGTATCTCCTGCGCGTACTGCTGTGTGCGCTGGTTCATCTCGCTCCAGTAGAGCTTCTGAATCGAGCCCTCGGCGCCGGGAACGGCCGACTTGCTCAGAGACGTTAAGGCGCGGTTGGTGTTGAGGCGCAGGATTTCCAACTCAAGATAAGCCTGCGCGAGCTTCTGGCGGACGAGCGGGTCTTCGCTCGCGGGCCGTCCGTCACGCTCTATCGTTTTAGACCGCGCGATGAGCGCTTCGAGCTGGCGCTTGAAGACGACCTGTATCCCCGAGCCGAGGTTGGCGCGCTCGTTCATGAGCGCGGTGATGGCCGTCGTCCAGCCCTTGTTGACCTCGCCGAGAACCTGTTCGGGGCCGATGCGCACGTTCGAGAAGAAGACTTCGTTGAAGCCCGAGTCGCCCGACATCTGACGGAGCGGGCGCACCGTCACGCCCTCCGCGCGCATGTCCGCGAGCAGGCACGTGATGCCTTTATGCTTCGGCGCTTCCGAATCGGTGCGCACGAGCAGCAGACACCAGTCGGCCATCTGTGCAAAGCTCGTCCAAATCTTCTGGCCGTTGACGACGAACTCTTCGCCGTCGCGCGCGGACTTCGTACCCAACGCGGCGAGGTCGCTCCCGGCGTTCGGCTCTGAAAAACCCTGACACCAAATCTCCGCGCCCGAGAGAATCTTCGGAAGGTAGCGCGCCTTCTGCTCCTCTGTGCCGAGCGCGATGATGGTCGGGCCGACGAGCGAGAGGCCGATGGTTCCTATCAACTGCGGGGCGCCCGCGCGCGCCAGCTCCTCCTGAAAGATGGCCTGCTCGATCAACGTCGCGCCACGCCCGCCGAACTCCTTCGGCCACGAGATGCCCGCCCAACCGCCGTCATAGAGCCTGCGCTGCCACACGCGCAAATACTCGATGTACTCCGCGCGATCTTCGGAGCCGGTGCCGCCGCCCGCCCACTCCTCCGGCACGTTCGCCGCCAGCCACGCGCGGAACTCATCGCGGAACTCTCTCTCGCCCGGCGTTAAATTTAAATCCATATCAACCTCAATCCGTCCTCGGTTTCGACGCCTCCCACAGCAGTTCGGCCACGTCCATGACCTTCATCTCGCGGTCGCCTTTGCGTGCGTTCACGCCGTCCTCCATCATCGTCATGCAGAAGGGACAGCCGACGGCGAGCACGTCGGCGCCGGTCTCCAAAGCCTCGCGCGCGCGCTCCTGGTTGACACGCTGGTCGGGCGGCTCGTCTACGAAGCTCATCCCGCCACCGCCGCCGCAGCAGAAGCTTTGCCCGCGGCTGCGCGACATCTCGACCGCGTTCCCGCGCGAAGCGATCTGTACGAGCGCGCGCGGCGCGTCGTAGACGCCGTTCTGCCGGCCGAGGTAACAGGGGTCGTGAAAAGTTATCTTCTGCCCCGAATCCGAGAGCGGTTTCAACTTTCCTTCCTCGACCAGACGCGCGAGGAACTCGCTGTGATGAAAGACCTCGAACGCGCCGCCGTAAGCAGGGTACTCGTTCCTGAAAGTGTTGAAGCAGTGCGGGCAGGCCGTGACGACCTTCCTGACGTTGTTGCGGTTCAAATTCGCGACGTTCTCCTGCGCCAACTGCTCGAACAGGAACTCGTTGCCGATGCGCCGCGCGGGGTCGCCCGAGCACTTCTCCTCGCGACCCATGACGGCGAACTTCACACCCGCCTGCTCCAACAGTTGCGCTGTCGCGCGCGTGACCTTCTGGTTGCGCTCGATGAGCGCGCCGCCGCAGCCGACCCAGAGCAGGACTTCCGCGTCGGACACGTCCGAGCCCGTGCGTACATTCAAACCCTCAGCCCAGTCCATCCGCGTCGCCTGCGTGCCGCTGAAGGGATGGCCCCGGCGTTCGAGCGACATCACGGCCTCCTGCATCGAGTCCGGGAACTCGGCCTCCTCCATGACGAGGAAGCGGCGCATGTCCACGATCTTCGGCATCTGCTCGATGAAGACCGGGCACGCCTCCACGCAGGCCGCGCAGGTCGTACACTGCCAAAGGGAGACCGGCGAGGTCGCGGGAACCGTGCCGATGATGGGCAGAGGTTTTAGAGCTTCGGCGTCAACCGTCGGCTCTTTGTCCGCGGGGGTGACGCCGCCGCCGTTCTTCGAGACGAGGCCGAAGGCTTCACGCGGGCGCTCGTGCATCAGGTCGCGTAGTTGCAGGATGATGTCGCGCGGCGAAAGCTCCTTGCCGACCGTGTGCGCGGGGCAGACGGCCGTGCAGCGCCCGCACTCGGTACAGGCGTCGAGGTCGAGCAGGTCTTTCCAGGTGAAGCCCGCGAGCGAGTTGACGCCGAATGACTCGGTCTGCTCGAAGTCGATCCTCTTCAGCGCCGCGCCGATGGGCGCGAGGTTGGCCGCATAGATGTTGAGCGGCGCCGTCACGACGTGCGCCATCTTCGTGTACGGCAGCCACGCGATGAAGGCGAAGCTCGTCGCCAGATGGAACCACCACGTGAAGGCGTGCGCGCTCCGCATCGCCTCGACGCTCATCAAATTAAGTGACGCGCGCGCGAAGAGGTTGCCGAACGGCGACCACGCGCCCCACGGGTCGTTCGTCGCCGCGATGCGCCAGCCCTCGACGAGGAAGCCTTGCAGGCACATCAGGAAGACGGCCGCCAGTATCAGCGCCGCCTCGTCCGTGTGAACCAGCTTCCGCGGGCGCTTCAAGTACCGTCGCGCCGCGGCCATCAAGACGCCGACCATGACGAGCGCGCCGAACAGGTCTACGACGAACGACTGGAAGTATAGATAGAAGCGCCCGCGCATGATGGCGGTGCCGAAGTCTGCGTCGAACGCGACGACGGTCGTCGCAATCGTCAGCACGACGAAGCCGTAGCTGATGAACCGGTGGAACAGCCCCGCGACAGCGTCGCGCGCCGTCCGCCGCTGCGCCACCGCGTGCCTGAGCACGAGCCGCCCGCGCTCCCACGGCCGGTCGAAACGCTCGACGGGCCGCCCGCGCCGCCAGCGGCTCCAATGTCTGTAGACGCCGTAGCCCGCCACCAGCGCCGTCGGCACCAGCAGCGCGTACATCGCCCACACGTGCGAGACGTTCCAGTAAATCTGGCGCGTGGCTTCCATAGGAAAGAAGTACTGAGGACTGAGGACTGAGTGATAAGAAGCGTCTTGCCTTCACTCAGTCCTCAGTCTTCAGCACTCAGTACTTTTTTAAGTTTCTCCCGCAGCAGCGGCACGACCTTGCGGTAGTCTTCGACGATGCCGAAGCGGCAGTGTTTGAAGATCGGGGCATCGGGGTCTGTGTTGATGGCGGCGATATTTTTGGCCTCGGAGATGCCGGCCATATGCTGGCTGGCGCCGGTGATGGCGACGGCGAGGTAGAGTTCCGGTGTCACCTTCTTGCCCGTCTGGCCGACCTGCCAGGTGGGCGGCACCCAGCCCGCGTCGCACGCCGCGCGCGAGGCCGCGAGCTGCGCGCCGAGCAGTTCCGCGAGCGGCCTCAACTCCGTCTCGAAAGGCTCCGGCCCGCCGATGCCGCGCCCGCCCGAGACGATGACGCGCGCCTCTTCGAGCCGCGACTCGCCGCCGCCCTCGCGCCTGCGCTCGACGACGCGCGTGCGTGCGTCCCTTTGAATGTTGAGGGCTGCGCGCGACACATCGCCCGCGGCTGCGCGCGCTGCGGCGGGCGCAAACGAGCGCGCGCGCAGCCACACGACCGCCGGGCTCCTCTTCAATTCGAGAATCGCCTGCGCCTTGCCGCCGTAGACCTGCCGGCCGACGCGCAGCGCGTCCCCCTCGACACGCACCTCGACGCAGTCGCCCGCGGCGCTCCCGCCCAGACGATGCGCCAGCCGCGGCGCAAGCTCCTGACTATACGTGTCGTTTGCCAGCAGCACTGCGCGCGGCCGCGACTCGCCGCAGACCTGCGCGAGCGCCGCCAGGTAGGTCTCCGGCTGGTACTCAAGCAGCTCCGCCTGGTCGGCGACTAAGACCGCGTCCGCGACGCGCGCCACCTCCGCAGCGACCGCCTCCGCGCCTTCCCCCAACACGACCGCGCGCAGGCCCCCGCCCAACTCGTCCGCCAGACGCCGCCCCGCGCCCGCCAGCCCCTGCGCGCCCTTATCGAACCCGTTCGCGACGAAGAGAATAATTAAAACGTCATTCATAAGATGGCTTACATGCTCCGGGTCACTTCGACGATGTGGCGCGCGAAGGCTTCGACCTTTTCGTCGAGCGTGTCGCCGCTGACGAAGTCGCAGCGGGTCTCCTTCTGCGGGATGAAAAGGTCGGCCACGTCGTAGTAGTCATGACCGTCGGCCGCGAGGTCGAGGTCTGCGAGCGTGAACTTCGTGAGCGGCTGGCGGTAGGACATCATCACGTCGCGCACTTTCGGGATGCGCGGGACGTTGTGCTCGTCGTTCGTGACGGTGACGACGACGGGCGGCGCAGCCTCAAAGACCTCCCAGCCCGAATCCGTCTGCCGCTTCAGACGCAGTCCCGCGCCCGCCGGCTCGACCGTGTCCACGAAGGAGACGCAGGGCAGCCGCAGCTCCTCCGCGAGCAGCCCGCCCGTCTGGCCCGCGCCCCAGTCGCCGGCCTCGCGCCCGGTCATGATGAGGTCGAACTCCCCGAGCCTGCGCACGGCCGCCGCCAGCACGCGCGCCACCGCGAGCGGGTCGGGCGCCCCCTCGCTTTCGTCGAGGACGAGCGCGGCCGCATCCGCCTTCATTGCCAGAGCCTTCCGCAGAGAGTCCTCGGCGGTCGGCCGCCCGTACGAGAGCACCGTGATCTTCGCGCTGCCCGCGCGCTCGCGCAGTTGCAGCGCCGTCTCCAGCGCGTTCTCGCAGAAGATGTTCGTGACGAGATTCGCAGACCCCTGCTCGGCCTCGCGCCGCGCCGCGTCTACGCGGAAGTCGCGCGCCGGCACCTCCGGGTCGAGAATCTGCTTGAGACAGACGAGGATGTTCATAAAGAAATGGTCAGGAGTCAGAAGTCAGAAGAAAGACATCCGGTAGCGAGTCGTCAGGGTGTCAGTGTCAGCGCGGGCGGGGCGGAGCCATTCTGACTACTGACTTCTGACTCCTGACTCTCTGCTCTCTCAATAGTCCGTGGAGGGCGATCTTGACGATCTGCTCGGCCGCCTGCTCTTCGTTGAGCGCGCCGCCCGGCTGGAACCAGCGCGAGAGCCAGTTAATCATCCCGAGGAGGCTGAAGGCGGCGGCCGTCGTGTCCACGTCCTGCATCTTCCCCGCGGCCTTCAGCTCGTTCAGAGTGTCGCGGAGGAAGTCGAAGTACTTCCGCTTGCTCTGCGTAATCTTGCGCTGCTGTGGGGGCGTGAGCGCCGTCACCTCGTCCACGAGGATGGTGATGGCGCCCTGGCCGCGCGTGACGAGCCGCGCGTGCGCGTCCACGATAAAGCGCAGCCGCTTGGCCGGGTCGCTGATGCCTCGGGCGGGCGCGGCGACCTCTACGTCCAGCTCCCAGAGCCCGAAGTTCATGATGTCGAAGAGCAGTTCCTTCTTGCCGTTGATGTAGTGATAGAGCCCGGCCTTCGTCATCCCCAAAGCGTTGGCGATATCGTTGACCGAGGTCGCGTCGTAGCCCTTGCGGAGGATGATCTGCGCGGCGGTGCGGTAGATTTCCGCCAGTCGCTCGTTGTTCGGGGCGGACTTATTCTGTGCTCTCATCGTGGGTGCGCGCGGGGCTGAACCTGTCGGGCTTGTGCGCCAAAGGCTTGGGTGTTATGTTACCGACCGGACGGTCGGTAGTTATACCCCGAACCCCGCCGGAGCGTCAACAAGTACGTCGCCGGCGCCGTGACTCCGCCGAAAGGAAGCTCCATGTCGCTACAGACGGACGTGCGCGCGCCGGGCGCGGGCGCCGCTTTCCTCCAGACTTCGCCCGCGCCCGCAGAGGTCTTCACGCGCGAAGACCTCTCCCCCGCGCAGCAGATGTTCGGCCGCATCGCCGAGGATTTCATGCGCGCCGAGGTCTTCCCGCGCGACGCGTCGATTCACGCGAAGGACTGGGCGCTGACGCGTGAGCTACTGCTGAAGGCCGCCGAGTTAGACCTCCTGCGCGTGGACATTCCCGAAGCGTACGGCGGCCTCGGGCTCGACAAGGTCAGCTCGGCCTACGTCGGCGAGAAGATCGGCGTCGTGCCGTCGTTCGCGGGCTCGCTCGGCGCGCACACAGGCATCGGGACGCTGCCGCTCGTCTACTTCGGCACAGAGGAGCAGAAGGCACGTTACCTGCCGCGACTCGCGAGCGGCGAGTGGGTCGCGGCCTACGCTTTGACCGAGCCGGGCTCCGGGTCGGATGCGCGCGCCGCGCGGACGAAGGCCACGCTCGGCGAGGATGGAACTCACTACCTCCTCAACGGGCAGAAGATGTGGATCACGAACGGAGGCTTCGCAGACCTCTTCACCATCTTCGCGCAAGTGGACGGCGACAAGTTCACGGCCTTCATCGTCGAGCGCGGGATGGGGGTGTTAAGCGGGCGCGAGGAGCCGAAGCTCGGGCTTGACGGCTCGTCCACGACGGCGCTCATCCTTGAGAACGTCCGCGTGCCCGTCGAGAACGTGTTGGGTAAAGTAGGAGAGGGGCACCGCGTCGCCTTCAACATCCTGAACCTCGGCCGGCTCAAGCTCGGCACGCGCAACATCGGCGGGGCGAAGCAGGCTTTGACCCGCGCCGCGAACTACGCCGTCGAGCGCCGTCAGTTCGGACGCGCCATCTGTGAGTTCGGGATGATAAAGCAGAAGCTCGGCGAGATGGCCGTGCGCTGCTACGTCGGCGACGCCATCGTCTACCGCACGCTCGGCGACATCGACCGCGCGCTCGAAGCCGTGCCGGCCGAGGACTCGGAACGCGTGCTCAAAGTCATCGAGAGCTTCGCCGTCGAGTGCTCCATCAACAAGGTCTGGACGAGCGAGGCGCTGGCCTACGTGGTGGACGAGGCTTTGCAGACCTACGGCGGCTACGGCTACTCGAAGGAGTACCCGGCCGAGCGCGCCTACCGCGACGCGCGCATCACGCGCATCTACGAGGGCACGAACGAGATCAACCGCCTCATCATCCCCACGCGCCTTTTGAAGCACGAGGCCACACGCCACCTCTTCGACGGCGACACGGCCCGCCGCGCGCTTGAAGAGTCTGACGCTCAAACCGCGTCACCTTCATCCAAGCCGCTTCCGGCCGAACGCGACCTGCTCGCGCGCGCGAGGCGTCTGGTTCTCTTCACGCTCGGGTCGGCGAAAGAGACTTACGGCGAGCGTTTAACCGAGGAGCAGGAGGTGCTCGGCCACGTCGCGGACATCACCTCGGAAGTCTACGCGCTGGAGAGCGCGCTGCTGCGCACGGAGAAACTCTTCGCCGCGCGCGGCGAGGCGGCGGCCTCCGTCCAACTCGACATCACGCGTGTCTACGCGTCGGACGCGGCCGACCGCATGGAGCACTCGGCCAGACAGGTCGCGGCGGCGCTCTCGGACGGCGGCGACTCCGCGCAACTCCTCGAAGGCGTGCGCAGGCTCACGCGGCACGCGCCGCCCAACACCGTCGCCGCGCGCCGACGCATCGCCGATTCGGTCGTCCGCGCGGGTCGTTATCAACTCTGAGTAGACTTCAGATGCCTTCCCGAAATCATCCGCCGGGGCCGAAAGGGGCTTTGCCCGGACTGCCGTTCCTTTCGTTCGCGCGCGACCCGCTCGGGTTCCTGTCGGGTGTGGCGCGCGAGTACGGCGACGTGGTCTACTTCGGCGGGATGTCGGATGAGTTCTACCTGCTCAACCATCCTGATTACATTCGCGACGTACTCGTCACGCAGAACACGAGCTTCATGAAGGGGCGCGGGTTACAACGTGCCAAGCGCCTGCTGGGCGAAGGGCTCCTGACGAGCGAGCCGCCGCTCCACCGGCGCCAGAGGCGTCTGGCGCAGCCCGCCTTTCATAAGCAGCGCATCAACGCATACGCCTCTTTGATGGTCGATTACGCTGTACGACTTGAGCGGGAACGTTGGGAGGACGGCCGCACGCTCGACGCGGCGCAGGAGATGATGCACCTGACGCTGGCCATCGTCGGCCGCACGCTCTTCGGCACGGAGACGGAGGCCGAGGCCGAGGAGGTGCGCGAGGCGCTCTCGGGCTCGATGGCCTCGTTCGCGCGCTTCATGATGCCGTTCGCGGAGTTCCTCGGCCGTCTGCCGCTGCCCGCCAACCGACGCTTCGAGCAGTCGCGCGCGCGCCTCGACCGCATCATCTATCGCATCATCGAGGAGCGGCGCACGAGCGGCGAAGACCGCGGCGATCTCCTCTCCATGCTCCTCAAGGCGCAGGACGAGGAGGGCGACCGTCAGGGGATGACCGACGAGCAGTTGCGCGACGAGGCAATGACCATCTTCCTCGCCGGCCACGAGACAACCGCCAACGCGCTCGCATGGACGTGGTACCTGCTCTCCCAAAATCGAGAGGTCGAGGCGCGACTGCATACGGAGCTTGACGAGGTCTTGTCGGGTCGTCCGCCCACGGTCGAAGACCTGCCGCGTCTGCGCTACACAGAGATGTTGTTCGCGGAGTCGATGCGGCTCTACCCGCCCGCGTGGATTCTCGGGCGGCGTGCGCTCGAAGACTACGAGGTCGGCGGCTACCTCATCCCGCGCAACTCGCTCGTCATCCTGAGCCCTTACGTCATGCACCGCGACCCGCGCTTCTTCCCCGAACCCGAACGGTTCGATCCCGCGCGCTGGACTTCGGAAGCAAAAGCCGCGCGCCCACAGTTCTCCTACTTCCCCTTCGGCGGCGGGCCGCGCCGCTGCATCGGCGAAGGCTTCGCTTGGATGGAAGGCGTCCTCGTCATCGCGACGCTCGCGCAGAGGTGGAGACTGCGACTCGCGCCCGACCAGCGCGTCGAGCCGCAGCCGGGCGTCACACTCCGTCCGCGCCGCGGCGTGCGTATGACGGCCGAACGTCGTGAGGTCAGTTTCAGCTTGGAGGTCGAGGGGCAGGTTTGAGCAACGTCTATTTCATACGACACGGTCAGGCGGGCACGCGCGGCGCGTACGACTCTCTCTCCGAACTGGGCCAGCGGCAGGCGCGTCTGCTCGGCGAGTATCTGGTCGCGCAGGGGGTCGAGTTCACCGCCGCCCACGCGGGCGGGCTCGCGCGCCAGCAGCAGACGGCCGCGGGGGTCGCGTCAGCCTACAACGATGCCGGGCTCGCCTTCCCCGAACTCTCAATCGACGCGGGCTGGGACGAGTTCGACTTCCACCATGTCTACAAAGAGCTGGCCCCGCTGATGTGCGAGGAGGACGATGAGTTCCGTCGCGCGCACGAAGAGGTCGTCGCGGAGCTGAGCGCGAGCGCCGACGACCACGGGGCCGACGTGCACAGGGTTTGGCGCGCCTCGGACACGAAGGTCATGGACGCGTGGGTCGCCGGGCGCTACCCGTACGCGGGCGAGTCGTGGGAAGGGTTCATCGCGCGCGTCGCGGCCTGCCGCTTAAGAAGAACGGACACACAGCCGCGCGAGAACGTGGCCGTCTTCACCTCGGCCGTGCCGTCGGCCATCTGGACGGCGCGCGCGCTCGAAGCATCGGACATCCACATCCAACGCCTCGCGGCCGCCCTGCTTAACACCGCCTACACCGTCCTCCAACTGCGCGAGGAGGGGACGCTGCTCCTCACCTTCAACGCCGTCCCGCACCTGCACACGCCGGAGTTGCGGACGCGCCGCTAGAACAGAACCGCGAGTGGTCCTGTTCTACTCGCCCGCCTGCGACCAGCTTTCGAGCAGACGGCGGCGGTTCTCAAGCTTCTTGTCGATGTCAGGAACTTTTAAGACGAGCTGTTCGAGGTTTGCGAGGTAGTCCGGCTCGCCCATGATCTCGCGCACCTCGGCGAGGAAGGGTTGGAGCTTGGCGTAGACGACGACGTGCTCCGAGTTGCCTTCGAGAAAGAGGCGCTCGTCGATGCCGCCGTTGTTGACGAACGAGGCCGCCGTCTCCCAATGCGACGCGACCATGCGGTAGAAGGCGCTCTGCTTCTGCCCGCTCAGCATCAGTCGCACGATCTCCTTGCCCGAGCGCGGCGCGAACTGCGTGAAGAACCACGCGCGCGCCTCGCGCATCAACGCGTCGCCCCTCAACTCGTACAGCTTCAGAATCGCCAGCACGTCCAAAGGCTTCGTCTCCACGGGCTGCAAGTCCTCCCCTTCTTTATCTGTTGAACCCGTCCGCCGCCGTCGCCACCTTCAAGGCCGCGGCGCCCTCCTTCGACCGTCCCGCCAGCAGCCTGCGGCAGAGCTTGAGGTTGCCCGCGGCCTCCTCGAACGGCACGTCCGACTGCCGCACGGCGGCCTCGAACTCACGCTCGGCCTCCGCAAGACGCCCCGCGCGCGCCAGCATCACCCCGAGGTTGTTGTGGCTCGCGGGGAACTTATCCTTCGAGCGCCGGATGGCCTCCCTGAAGTGACCGGCCGCCCGCTCTTCGTCGCCCGCGCGCGCCGCGAGCATCCCGAGCTTGTAGTGCGCCGGCGCGTAATCCTTCGACGCGGCCTGCTCGTACGCCCCCTTCGCTTCCGACTCCCTATTCAACTCTTCGAGCGCGACGCCGAGCGCGTAAGACGCCTTCGGGTAGCTCCCGCCGCGCGCGTCAACCGCCTGTCTGTACGCACGCGCGGCCTCCTCGGTCTGCCACAGCTCGAAGCGGCACACGCCGATGTTGTAGAGCGCCTGCGCGTAAGCCTCGCCGTCGGTGCGCGTCACGCGTTCGTACTCCTCGACGGCCGACTTGTACTCGCCGCGCGCGTAGCGCTCGTTGCCGCGCGCGATGATCTGCTGGGGGCGCGCTCCATCCTGCGCCGCGGCGTTCACACTCGACAAAGTCAAAAGCAGCAGCGCCGGGAAAAGTCTCTTCAACATCCTCTTCAACATTCTCGTCTCCTCCCATCGGATTAACTGACGGGGTGAGCTTAAAGGTTGAAGAGGCCGCGGGTCTTTCCCGTTATTGCTGAACCTAGCCCAATCTTGCTACTCGCTGCTTCAGGCGCGAGACATCATCCGGTACGACTGCGGCGTCGTGCCCGTCAGGCGCCGAAAGAGCCGCGTGAAGTGGCTCTGGTGGCTGAAGCCAGTCCGCAGTCCGACCTCTGCGAGCGGCAACTGGCTCTCGGCGAGCAGGGCTTTGGCACGCTCGACCCTGAACTTAATCAAGTGCTGGTGCGGCGTCGTGCCCGTCGCGCGTTTGAACTCGCGCGCGAAGTGGAAGGTGCTCATCGCAGCCTCGGACGCTAAGTCTTCGAGCTTCAGTTCATGCCCGTGATTCTCTGCGATGTAAGAGAGCACGCGCCGGAGCGTGCGGCCCGAGAGCCCGCCCCTGACTATGCCGGGCTCGGCACCCGCGGCCGTGTAGTTCCGCAAGACGTGCACGGCGAGGACGTTCGCCAAAGACTCCGCGTAGAGCCGCCCGCCCGGCGCCTCCGAGTCCATCTCGGCCAGCAAAGCCATCCCGACGCGGTTCACCAGAGGGTCGCGCGCGTTGCTGCGCGCGACGACCTGGAAGCGCCCCGACGGGTCTGCGTCCTGCGCCACGCGCTCGACGAGCGTGGGGTCTAGATAGATACCGAGGCACTCCGTGTCGCCGCCGACCCGAGATGAGAAGGGCTCGCCCGAGGGGATGACACAGACGCCGCCCCTTCCCTGCGCCGACGCACGCAGGCCGCCGGCCGTGCGCATCTCGCCGTTGCACCCGCTCATCGAGAGCAGCAGGAGGTGCTCCCTGTGTTCGTGCTCCGGCAGCTCGCCCGCGCGCAGTCGGTAGTGCTCGACGCGCACAGGCCCCCACGCGGCCCCGCGCTTCTCGACGAAGACCGGCGGGAGATGTACGTTCGTTGTGGTGCTCATGATTTTGCCTTGCCCCGCGCGGCGCGCGCTCGCCGTCGCGCCGGCTTCTGTTCGAGCGAGGGTAAGTGCGACAGACCTTCCGCCGTCGCCAGCCGTCGCAGGCGCTCCAACACCGCCGCGCGCGCGCGCGCGAACGCCTGACGGTCACCGTGGAGCTGGTAAGCCCAGTTCGCGCCCATCTCCAGCGCGTTCAGCTCGAAGGCGAGCTGCGCCGGGTCGGCCGAAGTGTCGAGTTGGCCCTCGCCCTGCGCCTCCGCGACCGAGCGGCCGAGGACGGCCAGCCACTCCTTCATGATCGCGGCGACGCGGTCGCGCACAGCGCCGGGGCGGCCGTCGAACTCGGCCGCGGCCGCCGCGAAGAAGCAGCCGCCGCGGAAGACCTCGCGCCGGACATGTTCGAGCCATACGTCGCACAGTCGCCAGAGACGCCCGAGACCCTTTGGCGTCTCGAAGGCCGGGCGGATGACCTCACGGACGAACACCTCGCGCGCGGCCTCTACGGTGGCGAGCTGCAACTCCTCCTTCGACCCGAAGTGCGCGAAGAGCCCGCTCTTGCTCATCGACAGCTCCGCCGCGAGCCGCCCGATGGTCAATCCTTCGAGCCCCTCCTCCGACGCGATGTCTACGGCGGCCTCAAGGATCGCCTGCCGCGTGCGCTCGCCGTGCGCCCTGCGCGCGCGCGCCGCCGCCTTCTCCGCCCGCGCGCCCGTCTCAGCTTTAGTGGAAACCGCCATCGCGCGCAATATAGCACGAACGTTCGTTTTCAAAAAGCAATTTTTAGTATAACTACTGTCCACCCGTCTCGATGACTATCGACGCCGGGGGTAGGCCCTGCGTCGTCGCGCGGAGGGTTATTCGGCCGGGCTGTCTGCCCGATTTGACGACGACCAGTGCCCTTCCCTGCCAGACCTTCCGCTGCGGCTGCTGGAAGCTCTCGGTGCTGACGGGGTTCGCGTTCCCGACGCCGACGATTGAGCCCGGGCCTTCGACCGCGAACCTGACAAGGTTCGCGGTCTTCGGGTGGCGCACGCCGCGCGCGTCCACAAGCTCCACCGTGACGTAGCTCAAGTCCTGACCGTCCGCGCGGACGCGTGTGCGGTCGGCCGTGAGCTTGATGCGCGCGGGCTCGGCGGCCGTGCGCAGCTCTGCCGTGGCGGCGGCCGTCCGCGGCGGGTTGTTGAAGCCGATGGCCTTCAGCGTTCCGGGCTGATAAGGCACGCGCCACGTCGCCGTAAACTGGTTGGCGCGGTTCGTCTCCTTACGCCCTAAAGTCTTGCCGTTCAGATACAGCTCGACGTACTCGCACGACGAATACACGTCAACGTCGAGCGGCTTCCCTTCCAATCCCTTCCAGTTCCAGTCGGCCAGCACGTCGTGCCAGTGCCACTTCGACCAGGACTGCCGCTTCGGGTTCAGCTCGAACGAGGGGCGCGGCGCGCGGACGAAGAGCGAGAGCTGCTGCTTCTTCCAGAGCGCGTCGCGGTAGAAACTCTGCGGGCGCTTCCAGCCGCAGATGTCTATGTCGCCGCAGTAGGCGAGCGTCCACGGGTAGAAGTTCGACTCCTGCCAGTAGCCGCGCCAGCCGATGCTCGCCTCGCCGATGTAGTCGAAGGCCGTCCAGACGAAGTCGCCGACGACGTAGCTGTGATCCACGACGTTCATCCACGCGTCGAACGCTTCGAGCGGGTACGACTCCGCGCCGAACATGATGCGTTCGGGGACGCGCGCGTGGTCTGTCTCGTACAGACTCTTCTTCAAATGGTCGCCGCCGGCCGCGTAGTTGTAGCCGGCGATGTCGAGCGTGGCGAAGTAAGGGTCTTTGTCCTCGCGCAACTCGTTGACGGCCGACGTGACGGGGCGCGTCGGCTCAAGCATCCTCACGTACTCGGCCAGAGTCTTCGACAGGCGCGCGACCTCGGGGCGGTGTCGGTTGGGAATCTCGTTGCCCGTGCTCCACATGATGATGGACGGATGGTTGCGGTCGCGCGCGATCATGCTCTCGATGTCGCGCTTCCACCACTCTTCGAAATAAAGATGATAGTCGTGCGGGTTCTTCCCCTCGCGCCACATGTCGAAGGCTTCGTCGATGACCATGATGCCGAGGCGGTCGCAGGCTTCGAGGAAGGCGGGCGACGGCGGGTTGTGCGACATGCGCAGCGCGTTGTAGCCGGCGGCCTTCAGAAGCTCGACGCGCCGCTCCTCGGCGCGGTTGTAGGCGCGCGCGCCGAGCGGGCCGTTGTCGTGATGCAGACAACCACCCTTGAGCTTGACGGTCTGTCCGTTCAGGCGGAAGCCGTGCGCCACGTCGAAGGAGATGGAGCGGATGCCGAACTTCGTCTCGACACGGTCGGTCAATTGCCGCTCGCGGTAGACCTCCGTGACGGCCGTGTAGAGCGCGGGGCTGTCGGGCGACCAGAGCGCGGGCGTCTTGATGACGAAGTCCTGATCGAACTCGTGGTCGTCCGGCAGTGTGATGCTCTGGTAAGGCTTGGACGTTCCCAGCGACATGTCGGACTCGGCGCGCGCCACCTCCGCCCCGCCCGCGTCGATAATCCTCGTCAGCAATCTGACCCGCGCCACCGACGCGCCCTCGCTCAACACACGCGTCCTTATGTTCACCTTTGCAGACGAGGTGCTTACCTCGGGCGTGGTGACGTACGTTCCCCACTGCGCGACGTGGACGGGGTCGAGCGTCTTGAGCCAGACATGTCGGTAGATGCCCGAGCCGGAGTACCAACGGCTGTTCTCGCCCTCGTTCCGCACCTTGACGGCGAGCACGTTCGCGCCGCCGAAGTTGACCTTGTTGGTCAGGTCGAACCAGAAGCTCGTGTAGCCGTACGGGTGCTCGCCCACGCGCCGGCCGTTGAGCCAGACCTCCGCGTTCATATAGACGCCGTCGAACTGTATAATGATGCGCTTGCCTATCTGCGCGCCGGGCACGTCGAAGGTCTTGCGATACCAGCCGGTGCCGCCAACGGTGTAGCCGCCCTGCACCTGGCTGATGGCCGCGGGGTCGAAGGGCGTGCCCTTCCCCGGCAGGTCTTCGATGCTCCAGTCGTGCGGCAGGTCGAGGCGGCGCCACCCCGAGTCGTCGAACTCCTTGCCTTCGGCGCCCTGCGCGCCGCCGCGTCGGAAGCGCCAGTCGTCGTCGAAGAGCACGACGACGCCCGCGCCGCTCTGTGCCCGCGCGCACGTCAGGACGAGCAGGATGAACAGCACCACGAATGCCGCCTTCGACGCGTTACAGACGAGCCACACGCCTCCCCGCGAGGCGTCCGACAACAGGCGGCAAGCTCTCGTCTTGTTCATCCGAGGCCCTCTCTTCTTCGGATAAGAATGGTGTTTACTGCGGAGGTGCACATTGTACAGGCACCCAGCGGCGCGTCCAACTAAAGGTTGATATGGCCGTCAAACTAAGCCCCCATGTAAAACCTAACCACCCGTGGCAGCTTCCTTACCGCAATTTGGAACACTTCAAGGGCTTCACGGCCGGGCGCAACGCCCTGAACCACACGAACCTCGGCACCCCGAACCGCTTCGTCAACACGCCGCAGTTCGGCACCATCACCGAGGCGGCCACCCCCGGCCGCGAAGTCCAACTCGGCGCGCGCGTCGCCTTCTAACTCGCGCCTTCAGCTTCATGAACCGCTTCACCGACGGCTGCCGCCTCCCCTCCGAAGACGAAGCCGTCCGCACCTACCGCGAGACCTACAGCGCCGACTTCCAATAAAGTGTCAGGGCGAACGCAACGAAGCCCGCACGAACCTTCCGAGATTCACGCGGGCTTCGGCTTTCGATCTGCTTCAGATCAGCAGATTAAAAACCCTCCTCATTACCCTCCACCACTTCGGGAATGACTATCGCAGTCCCCGCTTGACGTACAATCATAAGGGCTTTCTGGCATACGCCTCGCAATCTGTGGTATTTACGATGGTGCACAGCAATGAAATAATTGTGGGCGAAGGGTTGAACTGAATGTCTCGTGCGCGAGTCATCCTCAACGGCTTAAACAATCGGGTCTATGTCGAAGACGCTGCCGCTCACGACTGGTATCGCTTCGTACTGTCGTACCCGCCTCATCTTGTGCGCGACTACGTCCAGCGATTCGACCTGAGCAGCGGGCACCGCGTGTTGGACCCTTTCTGCGGCACGGGCACGACTCTGGTTGAGTGCAAGAAGCTCGGCATCGAAAGCGTAGGCATCGAAGCTCACTCGATGTCGCACTTCGCAAGTCAGGTCAAGGTTGATTGGAGTCCCACGCCCGACGCTCTGATTGAGCACGCCGAAGCGGTAGCGAGGACAGCGCAACAGAAACTCGAAGCTGAAGGGGTTCCCGACGGCGCGCAGCCCTTCATTGTTGGCGCGCGCGCGAAGAGCTATCGCACGCTCCCGGAAGAGAGCATGAAGCTCTTACTGACTGACTCAATCAGCCCGCTCCCTTTACACAAAGCGCTCGTCTTGCTCGAAGTTATAAGAGAGCATCGTGAGGAGCGCTTCCTGAGACATGAACTGCTCGCGCTCGCAAAGGCGCTCGTCTTCTCTATCAGCAATCTTCACTTCGGTCCTGAAGTCGGCGTCAGCAAGACGAAGAAACTCGACGCCGCGGTCATTTCGACGTGGCTCAGTAACGTGCACGCGGTGGCGAACGACTTGCGCGAGCTTCAGACACATCGAGAGACGCCCGCGACAGTGCATTACGCCGACTCTCGACGGCTCGGAGACATCATCGAAGCTCGCTCGATTGACGCCGTCATTACTTCGCCGCCGTACCCGAACGAGAAGGATTACACGCGCACGACCCGCCTCGAATCAGTCCTGCTCGGTCTCATCAACAATAGGGCGGAGCTTCAGGCCCTGAAGCGCGGGCTGATGCGCTCGAACACCCGCACTGTTTACAAGGGCGACGAAGACGACAAGTGGGTTGCAGAGCACGGGGAGATTCAGCGCATCGCAGAGACAATCGAAGCGAGACGAGTCGAGCTCGGCAAGACGAGCGGCTTTGAAAGACTGTACGCGAAGGTAACGAGGCTTTATTTCGGCGGCATGGCGTGCCATCTCGCGGGGCTACGCGAAAAACTTCGGCCGGGAGCGTATCTGGCCTATGTCGTCGGCGACCAGGCGTCTTACTTTCGCGTGATGATTCGCACGGGTCAGCTTCTCGCCGATATCGCAAAGTCGCTCGGCTATCAGGTAGTTGATATTGACTTGTTCCGGGCGCGCCTCTCGACGGCTACGAAAGAGCAGCTCCGCGAAGAGGTCGTCGTGTTGCATCTGCCTGACCGCACGAAGAGGGTGCTCGCGCCCGTCAAACATTTCGGTGAAGCGAGAGCCACAATGTCGAACCGCGAAGACGTGAAGGCGGCGAATCGCTACGCGCAGATTATCGAGCGCATTTTCTTCAATCACTATACCGAGGGGGCCGCTGAAGTCTGCTTCGAGCGGAAAGAGATCGAGCGTGTTGCGCAAGAGCTTCACATCAATCTGCCAAAGAATCTCGGGGACATCGTTTACAGCTTCCGCTATCGCGTGGCGCTCCCCGAAGCAATCAGAGCAAAAGAGTCTGAGGGCAGGCAGTGGATTATTCGGCCCGCGGGCCGCTCGCGCTACTGCTTCGTACTCGTCAATGAACAGAACATCACGCCGACTGCGATGAAGGCAGAGACGAAAGTTCCCGACGCAACGCCGGGCTTAGTTGCAATGTACTCGCTTGACGACGAGCAGGCACTTTTGGCGAAGCTCAGATATAACAGGCTTATCGACATCTTCACGGGCATTACCTGTTACTCACTTCAGAATCATCTTCGCACTTTCCTCGCCGGCATCGGCCAGGTCGAGACGGACGAGATTTACGTCGGCGTTGACAAGAAGGGTCGTCACTACGTCTTCCCAGTTCAAGCGAAAGGTCACTCGGACAAGCTCAACATCGTTCAGATTGAGCAGGATTTCGCGCTCTGCGCGAGCAAGTTTCCCGACTTGATATGCCGGCCTATCGGCGCGCAGTTCATGGGGAAAAATCTAATTGCGCTCTTCGAGTTTGAGAGCACACCTGAGGGCGTGAGGTGGTCGGTCGAAGAACATTACAGGCTTGTCTCGCCGGATGAAGTAACCCCCGACCTCTTACGTTCATATCAAGAGCGGCTGCTGAACACCTAACCTTAACCAAACTCTCCTCGACATTTTGTCCTATCCTCTTCCCCGGCCCAATTGAAAACCCCGCCGAGGGCATATAACCAGACAAATCTTTACTTTAGACGGAGGCCGCGCGCCATCGAAAGACGGCCAAAGCCGACTTATAGTCGTCTGCACAGGCGGTCAAATGCACTGTGCCGGCGTGGAAGTACCGCTGCCCTCAAGTCCGAGTTCGGCGAGCAGGGCGCGACGGAAGTCCTCCTCCAGAGTGCCGCCTTCAGCTTCATGAACCGCTTCACCGACGGCCGCCGCCTCCCCTCCGAAGACGAAGCCGTCCGCACCTACCGCGAGACCTACGGCGCCGACTTCCAGTAGCCACCGGAGTCATTAACCACCGTAGACACAGAGACACGGCTTGTTGAGGTATGGCCTTCAAGCCGTGTCTCTGTGTATGCGGTGGTCAATTCTCACCTGATAGGCACTCAAGTGAAGACCGTTATAGTGTCTTTCTGGGGCTTTGCCTCATAAACCCCTCCTGTCTCAAAAATGGAGGGGCCGCACGCGACTTCACCACGCGTGCGGCCCGGCAACACAGCCCCGATGAGAGGGGGCGTACCCAGAGGCGCGTGCCCTTACGCGCCCCTGTTACTTGTCGCCTACCAGAATACCCATGTGGTGTCTTCCCTTTCGATCTAGTCTTTGAAAACGTAAGGCAACGGGTCGGATGCGGAAGTCTGCTCACCCTCAATCTCGGAGTGTTGAGCATCGCCGTTGAGCATGAGAGGTCTCTACTCACGGCGAGAAGGTTACGCAAAGACATTCCATTGGACTCTTCCAATAGCAGTAAGTGCCTTGTGCAGTCCCGGTCAGGAGGTAACTCCTGATGGCAAGGGGGCCGGGCGAGAAGCCGGAGCGTTTAGCGGAAAAACTCCGCACGATTCGGGAGGCGCTTGGGCTGTCTCAGACTGAGATGCTTAGGCGTCTAGGGGCGGAAGAGAGGATGGCTTATCACAGGATTTCTGAGTTTGAGTCAGGGAAGGGCGAGCCGTCGCTTATCATCCTCTTACAGTATGCGCGCGTTGCCGGCGTTAGCACGGACGTTCTGATTGATGATGGGCTAGACCTGCCCGCCAAGCTGCCAGCTAAGCCGAGGCACTCCTAACGCCCGGCTATCTCACCCGCCGCCCCACAAGTTTGCTTTAGATGAGAGCCGTCGTGTCGGCGGTCGGGTGCAGGCGGTTGTTCGGTGCGCTGTTGACCGTGTGGGTACGCATCCGGTCTTGCTTTTAGACGAGTGTGTTGTGATGGGGGCGCGTTAGGACTCAGCGCATACGCCCTTGTCCGGGATAGGCGGAGAAAATGTGGCGAGAAGCACCGAGTCAGACTCCGCGGTGTTGTAGTAAGCGTGGCACATGTTTTTCGGGATTACGACGGTAATTCCAGCCGGGGTGTTGACGTTTCCGGTCGGAAGTTCGACATATCCTCCGCCTTCGAGAACGGAAACAAATTCATATCGCGCCCACGGCAGACCGTCTGGCAGAAGGTGCAACGCCATTTACCCTCGTATATAGCCAAATTCTTCTTCTCGTCGTGAGGCTACGGAAAAGTCACAGACCAATAACTCTGACCGTCGGCACGTCTTACTTCAAGGGTCTGCGTCGGCGGCCGCACGCGCGGCGCTACGGCGGTGCCAACGTCTGAGCAGGGCTTCCAGGGTCAGCCCGAACGGCAGCCACATCAAGGCGACAATGAGGCCGGAACCGACGATGAAAGAGATCGGGGACGGCCGTCCCGCGAGTTGTTGCGCACCCGCCTGTGCGAGCGGATACCAGGAGGCCAACATGATAAGCCCCCCGTAGGCCAGACCGTTCGAACACAGCAGGCGCCGGAACAGTCCTTCGTACACGACACCCAGCAGTATGCCGTAGCTTGCGAAGGTGGCGACGACGGCGAACGTGCCGGCCGGCGTAAAGCTCGGCGCGCCGCCGTTGGCAAAGGGAATGGCGGCCATCCCCGCACGCCCTCCCACGCCGATGAAGACCCCCGCGAGCAGACCGGAGACGGCCGCCACGGCTATGACCTTCAAGACCCGGAGCGGGCCGTCCCGGCGCGCCCTGATGATGAACAGCAGCGCGGTCGGAAGCAGGACGGCGACGAGCAGATAGATCATACAGGGAGCCTCCTGCCGCTAATACGTCGGCAGGCCCGCGGCTGTTCGCGCCGAGCCTTTAAGAGAGGAAGAAGGAGGGATTAACCACAGAGAGACGGAGGCACAGCTTGATGACTTATGTCCTTAAGCTGTGCCTCCGTGTCTCCGTGGTTAAAACAACCGCGCGCCGTGTAGGCCCCGCGTCACACGACGGCGTTGCGTGCGATGACTTCGCGGTAGAAGTCTGCGCTGAGTTTGGGCGTGCGCTTCTGCGACTTGTAGTCAACGTAGTGGAGGCCGAAGCGGTTGGTGTAACCGTCGGCCCACTCGAAGTTGTCCATCAGGCTCCAGAGAAAGTAACCGCGCACGGGGACGCCCTCGGCCGTCGCGCGGCGCAGTTGCGTGAGGTAGCTACGCAGGTACGTGACGCGGTCGGTGTCATAGACCTTGCCGTCCGTTGACGGCTCGTCCGAGGAGGAGCAGCCGTTCTCCGTAATGTAAATCTCCTTCGCGCCCCAGAGCTTCGAGACGTGGCGCGGCCCCCAGTAGAGCGCTTCGGGGCCGATGAAGAGCCACGGCGAGGGCGCGTGCGGGAAAGACTTCGGGTGCGGCACGTGTACGAAGCCCGGCTCCGTGTCGGAGGCGCGCACGTACTGCGGCGTGTAGACGTTGATGCCGACGAAGTCCATCGGCGACGAGATCGCCTTCAAGTCATCCGGCGTGAACTTCGGCGCGTCCGCCCCGGCCTGCTTCAAGTACCAGTCCGTGTACTTCCCCTCCTGAATCACCGTCAGGTACTGCGCGTTCATCTCACGCGTGGCGCGCTCGGCCGCGGCGATGTGCGCGGGCGTCTCGAAGACGGGGGCGGCGATGGTGATGTTCTCCGCGATGCCCACCCTCGTCCCCTGCTTCGCCGCGGCGCGGATGGCCTGCACCGCGAGGCCGTGCCCGAGCACGGCGTGGTGGCGCGTCTGGTTCAGGCGCGAGCCCGTCAACTTGAGGCCCGGCGCGTGGATGCCCATGCGGTAGCCGACTTCGAGGAAGGCGCCGAACTCGTTGATGGTGAAGATGTGCTTGACGCGGTCGGTCAGGCGCGCCGCGACGTAGCCCGCGTAGTCTGCGAAAGCCTTCGAAGTCTCGCGCCCCTCCCAGCCACCGAAGCGGTCTTGTAAAGACTGCGGCAAGTCCCAGTGGTAGAGCGTGGCGAAGGGCTGGATGTCGTTCGCAAGCAGCTCATCCACGAGACGATTATAGAAGTCGAGCCCTTTCGGGTTAGCCTGCCCGTCGCCGTTGGGGAAGACGCGCGGCCAAGCGATGGAGAAGCGGTACGCCTTGACCCCGAGCGCCTTCATCAACTGCACGTCGCCCTTGTAGAGGTGATAGTGGTCGTTCGCCACGTCGCCGGTCGCGTTCTCAACGACCTTGCCGGGCGTGTGCGAGAAGGTGTCCCAGATGGAAGGGCCGCGGCCGTCCTCTTTGACGGCGCCTTCCACCTGATACGACGCGGTCGCCGTGCCCCAGATGAAGCCGGGCGGGAACGCACGCAGAGCGTCGCCCTGCGCCGCGGCCGAGTTACCCTGCGGCTCGACGATCTTGCAGGGCTCGGGGTTCGCGGCCCCCGCACCGAGCGGCACGGCCGCGGAGGCGAGCGCCGCGGCGCCCGCGACCTTCGCGAATGTTCGTCTCGAAACTTTCTTGCTCAAGGGTCAGTCCCTCCCGTTGTTTTATTGAAGAGCGCATGTCCATCGCCGCTGAAGCGGCGCATTACCCTTACTGCTTCGGCGCGCGAAGGCCGAGCGCGGCGGCCGTTTCGGGGTCGAGTCTGGCGCCGCCGCCCTTCTCGCGCACGGCGACGCCGAAGCCGCCCGCGTAGTCCCACATCGCCCAGCCTATCCGGTGCCTCTCAAGCGCCGCGCGCACGTCCGCGAGCCAGCGCAGGCGGTCGGGCGCGGGCGTGTACGCGCGATAGACGCCGAACTCATTACACGTCAAAGGCACGCCGCGCCTGCGCGCCCACTCGGCGGCCTGCGCGATCTCGTGTTCGACACGCGCCGCGTCCCAGCGCTGCTCGCCGTAGTCCTTCAGCACCGCGCGCACCTGCTCGCGCTCGGCCGCGGCGACGAGCGGCGCCAGAGCCTCGGGGCTCCCCGGATACGGCACGCCCTTCAGGTACGGCCAGAAGTCCGCGCCCCACGTCGCGCCCTGATGCGTGAAGTTGTGCGGCTCGTAGAAGTGAAAGTTGTAGATAACATTTCTGTCCGCGAGCGGCTCGATGAGCAGCAGTTGGTCTACGGAAGACCAGCGCGGGCCGGTGGCGACGATGGTGTGGCGCGGCGCACCCTCGCGGATGGCGGCGACCAGTCGCGCCTGGATACCCATCCAGCGATAAGGGTCTTCGACCATCGGCTCGTTGACGACTTCGAGCAGGAGCCGCTCGGGGTCGCGCGCCGAGAGGTGTCGCGCGAGCGCGCGCCAGAACTCCCCGAGCGACACGACGAAGCGGTCGTCCGCACGCATCCTCAGTTTGAACTCGTCCGAAGGGTGCAGGTCGAAGACGACGGCAAGCCCCGAGTCCAACAGCATGTCGAGCGCGGCATCGAGGTGTTTCAGATAGTCACGTTTGAGTTCGGCCGGGCGCGCTTCATTGAAGAGCGGCGCGGGCTCGACCGTGAAGCGCACGTGGTCGAAACCGAGACTCTTGATAAGCTCCACGTCGCGCGCCGTCGTGTGCTCGCGCAGGTGCTTCTCGGAGTAGTCGCGCGACTGCGCGAACCAGTGGCTCAGGTTGATGCCGCGCCGCACGCGCGCCAGCCTCGCTGCGGGGACGGTCGAAAACGGCTGCGCCTCACTCTTGACGAAGGGACAGACAAGAGCCGCGAATAAGATTACGAACGCGAGCGCGAGCCGGCGCGCGCCGCACTCCCTTCGAGAGGTCTTCCTCAAGGTTCGCTCCTCTTAACTTTGTGTCCTGACTCAGACGCCCGCGGGATAGGGACTTTGTTGGACTACTCAACGAAACTCGAATATAACATACCGCGCGTGCGTGTTCGCAGAAGACCGCGACGTAATCTTCAACACTAAAACCGGCCTATGAAGAACAGCAAAAATTCTCTCGCGCTGTCTGCGTCTCTGCTGCTTCTCATCCTTGTCTCCGCGGCGCGCGCAGACGTGCGCGTGCCGTCGGTCATCGGCGACAACATGGTCTTGCAGCAGGGGCGCAAGGCGCGCGTCTGGGGATGGGCCGAGCCGGGCGAGCGCGTGATGGTCTCGTTTCGAGGGGAGAAGGCGGGCGCGACGGCCGACGCGCGCGGCCGTTGGGAGGTCTTCGTGGGGCCGCACAAGGCGGGCGGGCCGTTCGAGCTGAACGTGGCGGGTCGCAACACGCTCGCTTTCAAGAACGTCCTCGTCGGCGAGGTCTGGGTCTGCTCGGGCCAGTCGAACATGGAGTGGTCGCTCGCCAACGCGCAGGACGGCGTGCAGGAGGCGGCCGCAGCCGACTACCCCTTCATACATCTCTTCACCGTCACGAAGAAGACTTCGGCCGAACCGCTCGATAACGTCGAAGGGCGCTGGGTCGTCACGACGCCGAAGGAGGCCGCGCAGTTCTCCGCGGTCGGCTTCTTCTTCGGCCGCGAATTGCACAGACAACTCAACATCCCCGTCGGGCTCATACACACTTCATGGGGCGGCACGCCCGCCGAGGCTTGGACGAGCCGCGGCACACTCTCCGCCGACCCGACGCTCAAGCCGATACTCGAAAGGTACGACAAGCAGTTATCTGACCTCCCGCGTCTTCAACGCGAGTACGAGCGCGCGCAGGCCGAGTGGGCGAGCAAGTACATGACGGCAGATTCCGGCAACAGGGGCGAGCCCGAGGGCTACGCGAGGCCCGCATACGACGCGACCTCGTGGAAGAGGATGAGGCTGCCGCAGCTCTGGGAGTCGGCGGGACTCGACGTGGACGGCGTCGTCTGGTTCCGCAGGGAGGTCAAGGTTCCTTCGGCGTGGGCGGGAAAGGATTTAATTCTGAAGCTCGGCGCCATTGACGACTTCGACACGACCTACTTCAACGGCGAGCGCGTCGGCTCCGTCGGGCCCGACACGCCGAACGCGTGGATGGCCCGGCGCGAGTACCGCGTCCCCGGCTCGCTCGTGCGCGCGGGGCGGAACACCGTGGCTGTGCGCGTCTACGACCGCATGGGCGGCGGCGGCTTCGGCGGCGGCGCGATGATGCTCGCGCCGGCCGACAACGCTTCCGCGACCGGCGTCGCGCTGGACGGCGAGTGGTTCTACAAAGAAGAGGCGACCGTAGCCTCTCGGCGCATAGACTGGTCGAGCCAGCCGCAGGCCCCGGGGCCGGCCAACCAGAACAGCCCCGTAGTCCTTTATAACGCGATGCTCGCGCCGCTCTTTCCTTACGCCATCCGCGGCGCCATCTGGTATCAGGGTGAGTCGAACGCGGGCCGCGCCTATCAGTACCGCACGCTCTTCCCCGCCATGATTCGCGACTGGCGCGCGGCTTGGAAGCAGGGCGACTTTCCCTTCTACTTCGTCCAGCTCGCCAACTGGAAGGCCAGGCCCGAGGACTCCAACGACAGCGAGTGGGCCGAACTGCGCGAGGCGCAGACCCTTACGATGCGCGCCGCGCCGAACACGGGGATGGCCGTCGCCATCGACATCGGCAACCCCGACGACATACACCCGCGTAACAAGCTCGACGTGGGGCTGCGGCTCGCGCGCTGGGCTCTGGCCGACACCTACGGGCAACGGGTCGAACAGTCGGGGCCGCTCTACGACTCTTATAAAGTTGAAGGCGACAGGGTGCGCGTCTCGTTCACACACGCTGGCGGCTTGAAGACGCGCGACGGCGCGGCGCCCGCGGGCTTCTACGTCGCGAGCGCCGACCGCAAGTTCGTGCTGGCCGAGGCGCGCATCGAGAAGGGCTCGGTCGTCGTGTGGAGCAAGGACGTGCCGGCGCCCTCCGCCGTCCGCTACGCGTGGGCCGATAACCCGGCCGCCAATCTCTACAACTCCGAGAGCCTGCCCGCCGTGCCCTTCCGCACCGACGACTGGCCGGGAGTGACGGCCGGGCGCAACTGAGCGACATTCAAGGCTGTATTTGAGTCCGGCGCTGACGGCATATTAACCACCGCAGACACAGAGGCACGGCTTGAAGTCATAAGGCTTCAAGCCGTGCCTCTGTGTCTGCGGTGATTAACCTTCCCGCGCTCAGGCGGTCGTCACGGCGGCAAACTTACTCGACAGCACGAGGCTCAGCGCGCCCATCAGACGCGGGGTCTCGCCGAGCGTCGAGGGGATGATGCGCGCGCTCTTCATGCCGCGGCAGATGCTGTACTCCTCGACGGCCTTAATCAGTTCTTCGGAGATGAGCGGCCACGCGCGCGCGATCTCGCCGCCGACGATAACCGACCTCGGGCTGAGCCCCTTAATGATGTTCGAGATGCCGACACCGAGGTAGCGCCCCGTCTCGACGAGCGCCGCGCGCGCCGCCCCCTCGCCGCGCAGCGCCGAGTCCACCAGCCGCGAGAAGGTCATGCCCGCGTCGCCCCGGGGCGAGCGGCTCGCATAACGCGCCAGCGCCGCGCGCTCCGAGGCGAAAGCCTCCCAGCATTCCTGATTGCCCGCGGCGCAGGCGACGGGCGCGCCCGCCCCGATGGTCATGTGGCCGAACTCGCCGGCCGCGCCCGCGTCGCCGTGGTAGACCTGCCCGTCGAAGACGAGCCCCGTGCCCAACCCCTCCTCGACCAGAACCATGACGAAGTCGCGCACCTCGCGAATCTCGGGGCGCCCGAACCAGAGCTCGGCCAGCGCGGCGGCGTTCGCGTCGTTGTCGATCTTGACGGGCAGGCCCGTCGCCTGCTCCAGACGCTTCGCCACGTCCCAGTCGCGCCACCTGAAATGCGGGATGAAGATGACGTTGCCGCGCTCGGGCTCGACCAGTCCGGGCACGCTGACGCCGATGGCCTCGACGCCCGGCCCCTTCTTGATGAGGCGGCCGGCGCACTCCAGAAGCTTTTCGAGCGTCGTGTCCGCGTCCGTGTCGGTCTGGAAGCTCTCGCGGTCGATGACGCGGCCGGCGAGGTCGCTGGTCGCGAGCATCGTATGCTTGGTGCCGATGTCCACGCCGAGCGCGATGGGGCCGGCGGCGCGCAGACGCAAAAGGTTGGGCGGGCGCCCGCCGGTAGACTCGCCCTCGATCTCTTCGACGAGCCCCTGCTCCTTCAGCTCTTCGACGATGAGCGAGACGGTCGAGCGTTGAAGCTCGGTCTCGTGCGAGATTTCGGCGCGCGAGATGGGCGAGCGCTCGCGCACGTAGTTGAGCACGATCTGGCGGTTGATATTGCGGATGGTGTCCGAGCGGGCGACACTGGCCTTCTTAAGATTTATGCGTCGCATAGAGGGGGCTCATCAACGCGAACTGGCTCTACTGACATGAACAGTCTTTAACGAACGGCGAGGTGTGCGATGTGGGATTTGGCTTCCGGTCTCGCGTGCGTCCGGCCGGCGGACATCGCCCGCCGTTAACCGCCGAATTGCGCCGTTTGAACTTTGTTCGGAAAGCCATCAAAACCGAGGCCGAGATTAAGGCCGGAGCGAAACTGAGTCAAGAAAAAAAACGGAGGGCTCTTCCGCAAACGCGCCCGCGCCGGGGAGGGTCGGGGTTATAATCGCCCCCGGCGCCGTTCGGCGCCCAATCCCACCGACGGAGAGCTTCTGATGAAACGTCCGGCAACCTTCTTCGCCTACGTCTGTGCGCTGCTCCTCGCGGCCATGTCCGCGACCGGCTCGAAACAACTCGCGCAGTCGCCGCAGCCCGCGCAGCCCGGCGGCGATAAATTCGTCTACGCGGACTTCGAGAGCGTGCAGGAGAACCGCCCCGTCAGCAGCCGCGGCGGCTTCGTGCAGCTCATCTCCTACCAGGAATCGACCCCAAGCAAGATGAAGGGGCTGGCGAATGTTAACCCCCCGGCGCCCGAGCTGGTCCGGCTCAAGCAGGACGACCCGAACCGGGCCGCCGCCTTCGACTACGAGCTGTACCCGAACCAGTACGCGGGCGTCGGCGTGCAGATCGGGGGGCTGCCCGACAGGGACGGCAAGCCCGTGGCCGACGACATGAGCGCCTACAAGTATCTGTCGATGGACATCTACGCCACGGGCGTCCCACGCCTGAGGGTGGAGATCACGAGCCGGGGTCAGGGCATCAACATGTCGAGCGGCTTCCCTTCGTCGGCCATCAAGGTCAAGCCGGGGCTGAACACCTACAAGATACCGCTCAACTCGCTGGCGCAACCCTCTTGGGCTGACACGAAGGTCAGTCCCAAAGATGTGCTCAAGAAGCTGACCGGCATCAGCGTCACCGCCTTCTGCGAGAGCTGCTCGCCGACGAAGGGGACGGTGGTGCTGGACAACGTCGTCTTCGAGAAGTAGAGCCGGACGGCTGGTCACGCGGGCTGTCATTCATCTTCTAACCAGAAGCGGAGACGCAGCTTGAAGTCTTAAGACTTCAAGCCGCGTCTCCGCTTCTGCCTTCCTACTTCCGTCAGCGCTCGGGCAGCTTCTCCGGCGTGGCGCTCTCGTCGGGCACGGCGCCGACGCCCTGTTCGTCGCCCTGACTCGCGGCCTTGCTCAAGCGTGTGAAGGTCTCGCGGGCGCGTTCGGCGTCGGCCTTGCGCTTGACGCGCGTGTAGGCGCGGGCGAGGGCAAAGTAGGTCTTCGCCTCGTTAGGCACCATCTTCGCCGCCAGCTCCAAAGCCTCCACGGCGCGCTCGTTCTGCCCCGCTTCGAGGAGCAGACGCCCGTGCAGGTAGTGCGCGAGCGGGAGACGCGGCGCCTGCTGCGCGGCCTCCTCGGCGTACTTCAACCCTTCCTGAATCTCTTTGCGCTGAAGCTTGATGTTGGCGATCTGGCAGCGTGCGAGAACGTGCTTCGGCCAGTTCTCCAACTCCTTCATGAAGGCCGCGAGCGCCCCGTCCTCGTCGCGGTTCGCCAGAAGATACCGGCCGTAGGCGTACTGGACGTTCGGCACCCGTGCGAAGTCACGCGCGAGCATGTCGTACTCGCGCTGCGCGTCGGACATGTTCTTCTGCGCGGCGAAGTGTTCGGCGAGGCCCGCGCGGCGGATGAGGGCGCGGTCGCGGTAGTTGATGTCCACCTCCTTCGGCGTCATCCCGATGCGCAGGGCGGCGAGCCCGAGGGCGATGATGAGGTCTTCGCTCTTCAGGCCCTCGTAGCTGAGCGTGCCCAACGTCTGCTGCCCGCGCTCGAAGTCGCCCTTGAGGATGGAGAGCACGCCCTCGTGGTAACGCATCACGCGCGTCAGCTCGACGTTGTCGTTGACGCCGACCTGCCGCCCCTGCTGGATGTGTATGAGCGCGTCGTCGTAGCGCGCGAGTTGGAACTCGCAGATGCCGAGCATGGCCCACGTCGCCCCGGCCTTCGGCTGAAGCCGCGCCGCCTGCGCGAAGCCGCGCGCCGCCTCTGCGTAGTTGTCGTGTTCATAGAGGATGGTCGCGAGATACCACCACCCTTCGGCCCATTGCGGGCGGAGCGCGAGCGCACGCCGGTACCTGTCCACGGCCTCTTCGAGCCGGTTGCCCTCGCGCGCCGCGTTCGCCTCGGCGACCAACTGATCGAAGGCTTGCGGCGGGTCTTTCGGCGCCAGCACCGGCGCGGTCGCGGCGGGCGGCGCGGACGGAGCAACTGTGCGCGGCGCGCGGCGCCTCTGGCCGAGCGCGGCCTGCGAAGAGCACGCCAGCAGCAGGCCGAGCAGGCAGAGGCCGCGGAGTGTGCGCCGGCGCGACGGCCGGCCAAACAGTTGAGTCGCGTTCATAACTTCAGGTACAGCCCTTCTACTTCGCGCCGCCCGTCGCCGGCTTGACGCCCTCGCCCTCGACGACGCGGACGTAGGTGTTGACGGGCAGGTTCGAGAGCTTATCGACCTTGCCGCTCGGCCAGCGAATCTCCACAGCGTCCGCCTTCGGGTTGCGCCCGAGGCCGAGAATCTCGCGCGGGTCGTGCGAGGCGAGATAGCTGCCGCCGCTTGTCTTCAAGCGCGTCTGTTTGAGCGCGCCGGCCTGCCACGTGATGACGGCGCCGACCGCGCCCGGATTGCTGCCCTTTGCAGCGATGAGGTCGAGCCCGACCCAGTTGTTGCGGTTCCCTCCCTCGTTCCGCAGTAACGCGGGCGCCTCGCCGTTGTTGGAGATGAGCAGGTCGAGGTCACCGTCGTTGTCGTAGTCGCCCACGGCCATCCCGCGCGCCGGGAACGTCTTCGAGAAGACGGCGCCCGACTCGGCGCTCACGTCGTCAAAGCCGCGCCCCGTGTTCTCGAACATGAGGATGGGCTCCTTGTACTTGACGCGCGTCGTTAAGGTCTCGACCATGTCGTCCGGGTGGCCGTTGGCGAGGAAGAGGTCGCTGTCGCCATCGTTGTCATAGTCGAAGAACTTCAACCCCCAGCCGGAAAGTAGACGCGTCGCGGGCGCAATCTCGCCCGGCTCGTCCGTGAAGGTCAGGTCCTTCTGGTTGTTGTAGAGGCTGAACAACTCCTGGTCGATGTTGGCGACGAAGAGGTCTTGCCAGCCGTCGTTGTTGTAGTCGGCCGCGTCCACGCCCATCCCCGAACGCGGGTTCCCCGCCTCGCCGTAGGCGACGCCCGCCGCGAGTCCAATCTCCTCGAACTTTCCGCCCCCCTTGTTGACGAAGAGAAAGTTGGGCATCGTGTCGTTGGCGACGAAGAGGTCTGAGAGGCCGTCGTTGTTCACGTCGGTCGCGACCGCGCCGAAGGACTTCCCCGGCGAGCCGGCGATGCCGGAGGCGACGCTCACGTCGGCGAAGGTGCCGTCGCCGTTGTTGCGGAAGAGGTAGGACGGGCGCGGCTTGAAGATGCGCGGGATGCAGTAGAAGTTTCGCCCCAGACGGTTGTTGCCGCAGCTCATCTCCTTGTTATAAAGGACGAAGCTTGAGACGAAGAGGTCGAGGCGGCCGTCCTTGTCAAAGTCGAACCACGTCGCACACGTAGACCAACCGGGCGCGGCAACGCCGGCCTTCGCGGTCACGTCCGTGAAGGTGCCGTTGCCGTTGTTGCGATAGAGAACGTTGCGCCCGTAGCTCGTGACGTACAAGTCCTGCCAGCCGTCGCCGTCGTAGTCGCCGGCCGCCGCGCCCATCCCGAAGGTCTCGCCGGCCACGCCCGCCTTGTCCGTCACGTCGTTGAAGGTGCCGTTGCGGTTGTTGCGATAGAGCGCGTTGCGTGGCGAAGGCTTTGGCGCGTAGAAGTCCGACGGGCCGCTGTTGACGAGATAGACATCCAGCCAGCCGTCGTTATCGAAGTCGAAGAAGGCGCAGCCTGCGCCCACTGTCTCCGGCAGATAGCGCTGCGGCGACATCGCGTTGTTGTGTACCCAACTGATGCCGCTCTCCTTCGACGGCACTTCGATGAAGGTGACGCGCGACTGTGCGGCGGCCAGCGCGGGGCGCACGGCGGCGGGGTTAGCCTGCGGCGCGGCCGTCCGCGCGCACACCGACAGAATTAAGAGCGAGAGAAAAAGTATTCTGCGTGCCACTCTGGACTCTCTTCCCGACAGACGTTTCGACCCAGCGACTCTCATCCGTGCCCTAACGCTCCGGAGGCGTCGTCGCCGCCGGGGTCTGCGGCGGCGGGGCGGGTTGGTTCTTCCGCTGCTCCTGAGAGAGCTTCCGCTCCTGCGCCTGTAGCCTTTCGATCTCGGCCCGCTCGCGCTCGAAGTCGGCCGTGCGGTTCAGCTTCCCGTAGAGCCGCGCCAGCAGGACGCGGGCCTCGATGAAATCGGGGGCCTGCCGGATGACCGTCTCAAGCATCCGCGCGGCCTCCTCGGTCGAGCCTTTGTCGTTCCGCACCCGGGCCAACTGGTAGAGCGGAGTCGGGTGATTGGGCCGCAGCTCCAAAGCCCTTTTAAGTAGAACCTCGGCCTCGTCGAGCCGTCCCTCCTCGCGGTAGAGCCAGCCCAGGTTGGCGTTGGCGATGAAGTCGAGCGGGTTCAGTTCCAGCTCGGCCTGGAACTCCTTGAGCGCCTGCGGGCGGTCGTGCGCCGAGAGGTATGCGTTCCCGAGGGCGGAGTGGACGGTCGGCACACGCGGGTTGAGCTGCGCCGCCTTCTTCAGCTCCTCGATGGCCTTCGGGTACTCCTTCGCCGCGAGGTGGAAGGAGCCGACGACGAGATGCGCCTCGGCGTTGTTCTGCCCGCGGAAGACTTTGTCGATTAAAGGCTGCGCCTTGTCGAGCTGTCTGAGGCCGATGTATGAGAGGGCGAGCGCGGAGGCGGCCGGGACGTTGCCGGGCTCGGCGCCCCGCACGACTTCGAGCTGTGTGATGGCCTCGGCCAGACTTTCGAGCTGGTAGTAACTGAGGCCGAGCAACAGCCGCGCCTGATTGTTCGAAGGCTCCTCGGCGACCACGCGCGTCAGCTCTTTTCGCGCCGCGTCGAACTCGCCCGCGCGGTAGTGCGCGAGCGCGAGATTCAGCCTGACGCCCTTCAACATCGGGTCGATGGCGAGCGCCTCGCGGTAGCGCCACGCGGCCTCCTCATACTGGCCGAGGCGCGTGAAGACGGCGCCGAGCCCCGCGAGCGCGGCGGCGTTTGTCGGCTGCGCGCTCAAGACCTTCTCGAAGGCCGCGCGCGCGCCCTGCAAGTCGCCCTTCTTAAGGAGCGCGTCGCCGTCGAGCGGCACGGCCGTTTCCGCGGGTACGACCGCGGCGGTCTTCTCCTTCGACGCCTGCGCGCGTTGCGTCTCGGCCGTAGGCTCCTTCTCCTGCTGCTCCTGGTTGAGCTGTTGGATGATGACGCGCTCGCGCTCGGCCTCTGCGGGGCGGTTCAGACGGTGGTAGACGCGCGCTAAAAGAACGTGCGCCGCCGTGAACTTCGGGCTCTTTTTGACGACCGACTCCAGAAGCGTCGCCGCCTCTCCCGTTCGCCCGCGCGCCTGCTCAAGCTGCGCCAACTGGTAGAGCGGCGCGGCGTCGTCCGGCCTCAACTCCAAAGCCCTTTTGAGTAGAGCCTCGGCCTCATCGAGTCTACCGTCCTCGCGGTAGAGCCATCCCAGACGAACGTTGGCGTTGAAGTCGCGCGGGTTGTGCGCAAACTCCGCGGCGAACTCGTCCGCCGCTTTCACGCGGTCGCCGGAGAAGAGATAGGCGTTCCCCAACTGCGAGTGGACGGACGGCAGCTTCGCGTTGAGCTGCCCGGCCGCGAGCAGCTCCTCGATGGCCTTCGGGAAGTTCTTGATCGCGAGGTAGAAGGAGCCGACGATGAGGTGCGCCTCGGCCGTCTCGACCCGCGAGAAGACCTCGCGCACCAAAGGCTCGGCCTTCCCCGGCTGTTCGAGGCTGATGTAGGCGGTGCCGAGCGCGTAACTGGCGGCGACGTTCTCGGGCTGCGCTCTGTGCACCGCCTCAAGCTCCGCGACCGCCTCCGTCAGTCTGTTCAGTTGGAAGTAGGAGAGGCCGAGCAGCAGCCGCGCCTGATAGTTCGAGGGTTGCGCGGCCGCGACCTTCGACAGCTCGGCGGCGGCCGGCTCAAACTCCTCGGTCTTGAAGTAGGCCAGCCCCAGGTTCAACCTCGTCTCGTGCATGTCGGGGGCCGCGGCGAGCGCCGCCTTGTAGCTCTTCAACGCCTCGCCGTACTGGCCCAGCCGCGCGTAGACGACGCCGAGGTTCGAGAGCGCGTCGGCACGGTTCGGCACAGTGCGCAGCGCGGCCTCGTAGGCGGCGCGTGCGCCCGCGAGGTCGCCCCGCTGCTGCAACTCGACCCCGCGCGCGAAGTCCGCCTCGGACTGGCGCACGGCCGCCCCGTCCTGCACCGGGCTCAAGATCAGCAACAGAGCTAAAGACAGACCGGTGAGCATAAGAATTTTGGGTGAACCGTGATGCCTTGGGAATCTTTTCTGGACGCTGCCCGGGGAGACATCCAACGCACGAGTCGGCGCAGATTATAACGGATGCGTTTGGGGGTCACCAAGAGGCTGCGCCGTTCGCACTCCGTGCCCGTTTCGACCTGAACTCAAGGCGCCGCGGCGCGTGCGCGCCACCTGGCCTCGACCTCCTTGAGGTTCGCGGCCGAGGGGTCTGTGGGGTTCGCTTCGAGGTACTTGCGCAGTTGTTCGGCCGCGTCGTTGTAACGCTCCGCGCGCGCGTAGAGGTTGCCGAGATAGATGTGCGCGCGCAGCTCGCGACGCGTGTTGAAGCCGAGCGCCTTGAGGAGCGCGCCTTCGGCCTGCTCGCGCCGGTCGAGTTCAAGATAGGCGATGCCGAGCAGGAGGTAGGCGTTGGCATCGTCGGGGCGCGCGGCCGTGGCCTGTTCGAGATACCTGGCTGCCTCCTCGAACTCGCGCTTCTCAAGTTTGCAGTAGCCGGCGCCGCGCAGCGCCGGGCCGTAGCGCGCGTTGGCCTTGAGCGCGCGCGCGAAATCGTCCGCCGCCTCCGGGAGCTTGCCCGACACGATGAGCAGGTCGCCGCGCTCGGCGAGCGCCTGAAAGTATTCGGGAAAGAGATCGACGGCGCGCACGAGACTCCGGAGCGCCTTGTCGTTCTGTCCCTCCTCCCTGAGCTTGAGCGCCTCTTTGTAAGCCTGCCGCGCCTGCTTCGGCACCTTCTGCTCGACCTCGGCGACCGAGACGGCCTCTGCCTTCTTCGGGGCGCCGTGCGCCAAGATGTCTCTGCGCAGCACGAGGTTGACGGTCAGGTCGCCGGTGGCCGTGCGGGTCGTGTCCACATCGACCCCATCCGCGGAGAGTTTGGAGTCGGTCATACTCTTCGCCGAGATGACGTAGCCGCCCTCGGGTATGTCCTGAAACTCGAACCGGCCCTGCTCGGTGGTATAGACGTGACGGGGCACGCCGCCACGGCTGACGAGCGTGACGACGGTCTGGCCCGCCGCCATCCCTTCGGGCAGCGAGACCTGGCCCTGGATGGTGTAGACCCTGACGGGCTTGGGCAGCCTCGGCGCTTCCCTCTGCCGCCCCGCGGCGGACGCAGACGCACCCCACAGGAGGAGCGCCGCGACGAGCCGGCCCGCCGGCCGACGGAGGCGGCGCGCGAGGGACTTAACGTCTGCGAACCGAGGGCGTGTGGACATCTGCGCCTCCTCCGGAAAAGAGTTCTGGTGCGGCGAAGGTCTTCGAAGACCTCCGCCGCACCAGTTGTATGGACGGGAGCTGACGAGCCGGGTTTAGAAGTAGAACTTGAACGCGATCTCTATTCTTCGGTGGCCGTGCTTGTTGACGATCTGGCCGAAGCTGCTGATCGTGTTCGGGTCGATCTCGAAGCCCCTCGTCGGGTCGCACAGCGTGCTGTCCGCGGCGATCTGGCCCGTCCCCGTGGGAGTGCCTTCCGCAATTCTGAAGCAACCGCCGGTCGCCGGGTTGATGACGTTGCGCGTGTTGAGAGCGAGGCTCTGGCCGTTCAGGCCCGAGATGTCGCCGAGGTCTGAGTTGGCGAATGCCTGGTTGAAGACGTTGAAGAGCCCGAGCCTGAGCTGCAACTTCTTCGACTCGGTGAACGTGAAGTTCTTGAAGAACGTCACGTCGAAGTTGCTCGTCGTCGGCGCACGCAGGTAGAACGGCGACTGGTACGGCCCCGAGGTGCCGAAGGCCGGCACGGCAAAGGCCGAGACATCGAGGTAACTGCCGTTCAGGTCGGTGTTACCCGTCGCGGCGTTGCGCAGGACAATCGGCGCGATGCCGGAGGCCGAAGGCGAGTTCCCGCCGGCCACGGCGTTGTTGCCGAAGTTGGCGAAGAGCACGCTGTTGCCCGTAATTGACCCAGTGAACCTGACGCGGATGGGCCGGCCGCTCTGGAAGGTCGTGATGCCGGACATCTGCCAGCCGTTGAAGACGCCCTTCGTGAACCGGTTCCGGAACCCGCCGCGCGCGATGTCCGGGAAATTGTAGTTGTACGACAGGTTGAAGATGTGCGTCCTGTCGTAGGGCAGGAGGCCGTAGTTGCGGCCGCGCGTGTCGAGCGGGTCAACGATCTGGTCGCCGTCCGACTCGGCCACGGCCGTCGTGCCGAGCGCCTTCGAGAAGGTGTAGGTCACGAAGTACTGGAGCGAGCGGCCCAACTGACGATTGAGCGTCGCCTGCATCGAGTGGTAGTTCGACGTGCCGTCGAACGACTGCACCTGGATGCCGCCGCCGTTACCGGCGTAGGCCGGGAAGGGTAGGAGCATCGCCAGCGCCGCCGGGTTGTTGCCGACCGCCGCGCGGTGTTGCGGGTTCGACAGGTCAGCGCAGTTGGGGCCGTTCGTCGCGCAGTCGTTGCCGAAGCGGCCCGAGGTCAGCGAGTTCAGGATGAAGTTGATGCCGCGCTTCTGCGGCAGGTGGCGGCCGAAGCTGCCGACCCAGGCGACCTCAAGCACGTTCTGCATCGGCAGGCGGCGCGCGAGCGACATGCTGGCCGTCATGATGCGCGGCGTGCCGTTCTCGAAGCGGTTCTGGGTGGTGAAGCCGCCGGGGCAGTTGCCCTGGACGCGGCAGTTGACGCCCGGCGCGAGCGTCACCGGGTTGAAGTTCGCCAGGTTGTCGAGCGTGATGTCGTTGTTCGGCGCGCCCCAACTGTCGGCGTGTACGTTCAGGACGTTCGGCGGTAGGGTCTGCACCACGTACTGGAAGTTGCCCTGGACGCGGTTGTAGAAGACGCCCGCGCCGCCGCGCAGCACCGTGCTGCCGTTGCCGAACATGTCCCAAGCGACGTTCAGGCGTGGGGCGACCTTCAGCCCCGGCCCCTCGTCGTAGACGCCCGAGGGTATCTCGCCGCGGCTCTCAAGCAGGAAGCCGTTCGGCCGGCTCAGGTCGGGCTGGCCGTTGGTGCCGAGCAGGTACGGGCCCTGGTTGCGCTGGTAGGAGGCCGGGTCGAAGACCGCGCCGAGGCCCGTCCGCTCCCGGTTGGTGCCGAAGTAGGAGATGCGGGCGCCGAACTCGACCGTCAGGTTCGGGCGCAGCTTGTAGCTGTCCTGCGCGTAGCCCTCGACGTTCCAGAAACGGTACTTGCCGACGGGAATGTTTGTGCTCTGGTCGAAGCCGTTGATGCGGCCCGTGTAGAGGTTCGCGAAGGCGTTGCCGGTTGAGCGGCCCTGGCTGGCCTCGAACTCGACCTGCCCCTCGGGGCTGCCCTGCACGTTCTGAATCTTGCTGGCGCGCTCGACCATCCCGCCGAACTTGAACGTGTGATTGTTGTAGACCTTCGACAGCGTGTCCGAGGCCGAAAGGCTGTCGTTGTAAGCGAAGAGCGGGAGGCCGCCCGGCTGCCACAGGTTCGCGTTGTTCGCCTCCCAGCTAATCAACTGGAGCGGGGCGTAGGGCGTCGAGGCCCGGTTGCCGAAGGGCGTCTGGAGGTTCGCCACGCCGAGCGCCGCCTTGCTGACCTTCGACGGGTCTTCGTAGTCGTAGTAGAGTTGGAGCTTGCTGGCGCTTAAGACCACCTCGTTCGTCATCGTCGGGTTGATGACGCTCGTCATGTTGATCGCGGCCGAGCGGCCGAGGTTTTCCCCCACCACGTGGCTCGGCAGCTCGAACGCCGACGGCCCCCACCAGATGCCGTACGGCGCTTTGTCCTTCTCGGACTCGCGCGCGAGGCGCAGGTACATGTTGGTGTTGTTCGAGACCTTGTAGTCGAACCTCATCTTGAGGTCGGTGCGGTCGCTCGGCGCGATGACGTTCGACGCGTAGTTGCGCCGCGCGTTCGCCAGCCCCGTCCCCGGCGCGGGGGTGAAGTTGGGCAGCGGGTACAGGTTCAGCAGCGCCGAACCGAGCGGGTTCCTGAACGCCGTCAGGTTCCCGTTCGGCACAGGGAACCGCACCGCGTTGCCGATGCCGGAGGTGTCGCCGTTGCAGTTCGCAAAGCCAATGGTGTCCGGCGGGCAGATGCGCCCGCCCTGGTTGGGCGTGAGCCCGGTCACGTCCTGCCCGTTGATCCTCACCGCGTAGATGGACGGGGAGTTACTGAAGTCGCCGTTGCGCTCGGCCTGGGTCGGGACGGTGCCGACGCGCGAGCCGCGGTCGGGCTGCTGCTTCTGCACCTCGAAGCCGACGAAGAAGAAGAGTCGGTCGCGGTTGCGATTGAAGTTGGTGAAGGGCAGCAGGAGCGGGCCGCTCAGGTTACCGCCCGGGTATTTGAAGTCCGTCTCCGGGCGCGCGTTGCCGAGGTTAGAGTTCGAGCGGTCGTTGGCCTGCAACTTCTCGGGGCGGAAGTAGTAGTAGAGCGTGCCGTGGAAGTCCTTGCCGCCGCCCTTCGTCGTCGCCGAAATCTGGACACCGCCCGAGCCGTACTCAGCGGCGTAGTTGCTCGTCTTGACCGTCACTTCCTGCACCATGTCCACGTTGGGCGTGATGATGGTGCCGTTGTTCGAGCCGATGTCGATGACGCGCGAGCCGTCGATGCTGACGTTGTTGTTGACGCCGCGGATGCCGTTGACAGTGTAGTTAGCGGTGGCGTTGGCGCCGCCGCCGAACGAGACGCGGTCGACGCCCGAGTTCGGGTCGCTCGGGTCGGGCGCCACGACGCCGGGCAGCACGCGCAACAACTCAAGACTGCTGCGGCTGATGATCGAGAGGTTCTCGATCTGCGCCGCGGTGATGGTGTCCGAGCGCTCGCCCGTCTCGGTCTTGATGGCCGAGCCCTGGTCGGTGACCGTGACGGTCTCGTTGGCCGTGCCGATCTCCAACGCCACGTCAAGGCCGCGCGTCTCGTTCGGGGCCAGCGAGAACTGCTGCTCCGAGGTCTTGAAGCCCGGCCCCTCCACCCGGACGGTGTACTGGCCCGGGTCTACGGAGGTGAAGGTGTAGGAGCCGCTGTTCGTCGTCGTCGCCTTGCGTTCGCCGCCGCGCGCGTCGATGAGCGTCACCGTGGCGTTAGGCACAACCGCCCCGTTCGGGTCCTTAACGTCGCCGCGCACCGTGCCGGCCGAGCCCTGCGCGAAAGTGACGGGCGCGGCCGCAAACATGGAGAGCGCCGCGAGCAACAGGCAGGAGAGAAAGAGTCTCGCCCTCCCCCTTCTGCCGGGTGCCTGCCCAAAGTTGGTTGACGTTGACTGCCGCGCCTGGACTGTCGCTGACATGAGTGGGCCTCCAGAGGAACTGGACGGAACTTGAAGCTGCTAACAGCTTAAGTCAGTCTGCAAATTAAATTGGGCACACGCGTAGGCCGCAACGAAAAGCTCAAGAGCAAGAGAGAAGGACATCAAAGTCTCGACCTCTCCAACGCCGTGAGATTGCCCCCGTGGCCTACGCTCGCAATAGCGAACGGCGACCGACAGAGAAGCCTCGTCGATTCCGGCTCAAACGATTTAATTGCAGCGGACTTTTTGACCTGAAAGCGTTGCGCTTTGTTGCACGACCAAACAAAAGCTAATACTAAGTGTTGTCTTTGTCAAGATTTTTTTTCGGAGGCCCTGCACGGTAGTGGCCCTCTTACATTGGGGATTGAAAAAAGGAAGGCAAAGTGCGGAAAGTGTCGGCTGTCATGGCTCGACACAAGACCCGTCATCCTCCGCCTTCCCTGCGCTGCCCCCATTGCGGAGGGCTGTCGCGCGACCTCTTCTATCACAGCAGCTATCGTACGCGCGACGGGCCGCGCACACTGTGGCGCTGCCGTAGGTGCGGCAAGGGCCTGTCGGAGCGACGAGGCACGGCCTTCTTCAACCTCAAGACTCCCGAGGCGGAGGTTGCCCGCTCCCTTGACGCCATGCTGCGAGGCGACACGCAGACCTCGACCGCCCAGACGCGCCGCCACCGCCGGGAGACGTTGCGCCGCTGGCGCCGACGCGCCGCCCCTCGCGCCCGCGCCGTGGATGCAGAGTTCGTCACCGACCTGAGAGTCACCGACCTGGAGTTGGACGAGCAGTGGTCGTTCGCCGGGTCGAAGAAAGCCCCCTTCGCCGACAACTCGCGACGCGGCGAGGCGTGGTGGCACAAGGCGATGGCGCGGGAGAGCCGGCTCTTAGTCGAGCAGTTCGTTGCTGCGCGCACGCCCGAGGCGGCCGAACTGCTGGTAAATCGGAGCTTCGACCGCCTCGCCCCGGGATGCCTGCCGCGCATCAGCAGCGACGGCTATGACGCTTACACCAAGCCCTTGCGCGAGCAGGTGAGAGCCTTGACGGCCTACCCGCTGCGGTGGGGGCTGGTCAAGAAGGGCAAGCCGGGGCGGCCGCCGAAGCCTCAAGTCATCCCCGACCCGACGCTCGTCTACGGGCAGGTCGAGAAGACGAGAGAAGGCAAGCGCGTAACGAAGGTCGAGAAGAAGCTGGTGCTGGGGTCGCCCGCGACGGACCTCGCCTTCGTCTCGACTTCACTCTTGGAGCGGCAGAACGGGACGGCCCGCTCACGCAATCGCTACCTGGTGAGAAAGACCTACGCCTTCGCCAAGTTGGTCGAGTACATGGATGACCAGTGCGAGGTGGATAAGACCTTCTATAACTTCTGCCGCAGGCACCGCGGGCTGCGGGGTGAGACGCCGGCGATGCGGCACGGAATCACCGATCACGTCTGGACGGTGGCCGAGGTCTTGGGCTATCGCAGCGCTGCCCCGTGACCAATCCCCAATGTAACGGGGCCACTACCCAATGTAACGGGGCCACTACCCCCTGCACCCGACAATTCAGAAACCGAAATCTCTTTACGACTTAGCCATGCGGCGCTCGCCAGACGACTTCATTGTCACTTTCAACGCGGATGGTTTAACTTACGGCCATGAGGCTCGCCCTGACCTTCGTGCTCTTTGCGGCCGCGTGTACGGCGCTGGCGGCGCGCGGAGTCCGGCCGCAGGCGCCGCCGAAGGAGGCGAGGCCCATCGAATTTGTTGACATCACGAATCAATCGGGAATTAAGTGGGGAGCCAAACAATTAGCCCCGGGGCTCAGGTACCTGATCGAGACGATGGGCGGCGGCGGCGGATTCCTCGACTACAACAACGACGGGCTCCTCGACATCTACTTCGTCAGCTACACGCAGCCGGCCGCGCCCGACGCGAGGACGAGTCCGAGGGACGTGCTCTACCGCAACAACGGCGACGGCACCTTCGCGGACGTGACGGAGGCCGCCGGCATCGACAATCGCCTGTCGGGGATGGGGCTCGCCTCCGCCGACTACAACAACGACGGCTACGCGGACATCTACGTCACGGGCTACGGCGCGAGCCGGCTCTACCGCAATAACCGCGACGGGACTTTCACGGACGTGACGGAGAAGGCCGGCGTCAGCAACAACAGAATGTGGGGCGCGGGCGCGGCCTTCTTCGACGCCGACGGCGACGGCCACCTCGACCTCTTCGTCTGCAACTACCTCGACTTCGACCCGGCGGGCAAAGTCCCCTGCGACTTCTTTGAAGGAAGGCCCTACTGCTACATCTCGAAGTTCAAGGGGCAGCCGCCGGTGCTCTATCGCAACAACCGGGACGGGACTTTCACGGATGTGAGCGTGAAGTCGGGCATCGCCGCGCACAGGGCGAAGGGGCTCGGCGTGGTGACGTTCGACTACGACGGCGACGGCCGCGCGGATATCTTTCAGGCAAACGATTCCGACCCGAACTTTCTCTTCCGCAACAACGGCGACGGGACGTTCAAGGAGGTCGCGCTCGAAGCCGAGTGCGCGCTCGACCCGAACGGAGCGGCGCGCGGCGGGATGGGCGTTGATGCAGAGGACGTGGACGGCGACGGCCACCTCGACGTGTTCGTTACGAACTTCTCGCAGCAGACCAACGCCTTCTGGCACAATAACGGCGACGGGACGTTTACGGAGACGACGTACGAGATGGGGCTCGGCAAGGTCAGTCTGCCGATGAGCGGCTTCGGCACGCGCTTCTTCGACTACAACAACGACGGGCTCGTCGATATCTTCGTCCACAACGGCCACCCGTTCGAGCCGATCCAGAAGGTCTTCCCCGAGACGACCTACGCCGAGCAGCCGTTCCTCTTTGAGAACACGGGGCGCGCGATGCGCGACGTGGCGGCCGAGCGCGGCGCGGCTTTGAAGCGGCACTACCTCGGGCGCGGTTTGGCCGTCGGTGACATCGACAACGACGGCGACTCTGACCTGCTCTTGATGAACGCGGGCGAGCCGCCCGTACTTCTGCGGAACGACGGCGGGAACCGGAACAACTGGCTCGGGCTCGACCTCGTCGGCTCGAAGAGCAACCGCGACGGCGTGGGCGCGCGTGTGACGATCAGGGTCGGGGCCGCGCGCCGCTTGAAGCAGGCGCTCGGCGGCGCCAGTTACCTTTCGGCCTCGGACACGCGCCTGCTCTACGGGCTCGGCAACGCGACGAAGGTTGACGAGGTCGAAGTCCGCTGGCCTTCCGGAATCGTGACGAAGCTAAAAGACGTACCGTCGATCCGCTACCTCGTCGTCCGCGAGGAAGAGACCGCGCCGGCCAAACGTTAGTCATTGAGAGAGGAATGTGATGAGAATACTCGCCTCCGTTTTAATCGTGGCCGTGACGGCGGCTTCGGCGTTCCCGCGTGCGTGGCAGGAGCCGCAGGGGCCGGGGAAGGACGAGGAGACGGTGGTCGTCGGGACGACGGAGGTGTTGATGGATGCCGTCGTCAAGGACAAGAAGGGCGCCGTCGTGAAAGACCTGAAGGCGTCCGACTTCGAGGTCACGGAGGACGGCGTCAGGCAGGAGATAAGGTCGTTCCGCCTCGTCACGCGCGACCGTAGCGCCGAGGAGAAGGAGAGGGCCGCGGCCGTCGGCAGCAGCAGCGGCGCCGAAGCGGCCCCGGCACAACCCACGGTGACGCGCAGGCCCGCGACGCCTGCGTCGGTGCGACCCTTAGGCGCCGTCGCGCTCGTCTTCGACCGCCTGTCGCCGGAGGCGCGCGTGCGTGCGCGCGACGCGGCGCTCAGCTACATCGGCGCCGAGACGCGCCCCGACGACTTCGTCGGCGTCTTCAGCATCGACCTCTCGCTCCGCGCCGTCCAGCCCTTCACGAGCGACGGGCAGCTCGTCCGTCAGGCCATCGAGCGCCTCGCCTCGGGCGGCTCCGCGACGCACGGGCAGACGGCCGAGCAGTTGGGCAGCACCGCGCAGCAGTTGGCCTCGAACCCCAACCCGGCGGGGGCGGGCGGCGCGGCTCTGGCGAGCATGGGGCAGGCGACGGGCGGCAACACGGGCGACGTGGGCGCGGCTGCGGCCGACCAGCAGTTCGCCGAGATGACGCGGCGCGCCGTCGAGGGCTTCGAAGTCCTTGAGCGCGGCCAGCAGGGATACGCTACGACCGACGGGCTGCTCGCCGTCATCAACGCGATGGGGCGGCTGCCGCGCCGCAAGGCGCTCATCTTCTTCTCCGAGGGTGTGGCCATCCCGACCGCCGTCCGTGTGCAGTTCCGCAGCGTCATCAGCGCCGCCAACCGCGCCAACGTCAGCATCTATACGGTGGACGCGGCGGGCCTGCGCGCGCAGAGCGCGAACGCTGAAGCCGCGCGCCAGTTGGCTGCGCTCGGCGCCCGCCGCCTCGCCACCGCGGGCAGCCCTTTCGACGGCAACGGCCCGATGACGAGGGACATGGAGCGCAACGAAGACCTGATGAACCTCAACCCCGAGGGGGGACTGGGCGAGCTGGCCAACGGGACGGGCGGCCTCTTCATCAGCAGCACGAACAACCCCGGCGTGCGCCTGCGGCAGGTGGACGAAGACCTGCACACCTATTACCTGCTGAGTTACAGCCCGAAGAATCAGGACTTCAACGGCCAGTTCCGGCAGATCAACGTGAAGGTCAACCGGTCGAACGTCGAGGTGCAGGCGCGCAAAGGTTACTACGCGCTCGACACTTCATACGACACGCCCGTGCTTCACTACGAGGCGCCGGCGCTGGCGCTCCTCGGGTCGAAGTCGGCGCCGCCGCCGAGTGCCTTCAACTCGCGCGTCGCGGCCTACAGCTTCAGCGCGCCGGGCAAGGCGGGGCTCGTCCCCTTGATGGTCGAGGTGCCTTCGGGCTCGATCAACTTCGTCGTCAACAAGGAGAAGAAGCAGTACGCGACGAACTTCTCCGTCGTCGTGCTCGTCCGCGACGAGTCGCGGCGCGTGGTGCGAAAGCTCAGCAACCAGTACATCCTCGGCGGCCCGCTCGACAAGCTCGAAGAGGCGCGGCGCGGGCAGATTCTCTTCTACCGCGAGACGCAGCTCGACCCGGGGCGCTACACCGTCTCCTCCATCGTCTACGACGCGACCAACAATCGCGCGAGCGCCAGAGAGGGCGTGTTGGAAGTCCCCGCCACGGACGAGTCGCGCCTGAGGCTCAGCAGCATCGTCCTCATCAAGAGCGCCGAGCAGACGCCCCCCGGCAACTACACGACGACCCCTTTCAACTTCGGCGAGGTGCTCCTCTATCCGAACATGGGCGAGCCCGTGCGCAAGTCTGCGGGCAACAAGCTTGCCTTCTTCGTCACGGCCTACCCGCCGCGTGGGGCTTCGGCCGCGGCGACGAAGCTGTTGATCGAGATTCGGCAGAAGGGGCGCACGCTCGGCCAGTCCTCGAACGACCTGCCCGCGCCCGACGCCGACGGCCGCGTCCAGTACGCCAGCGCCCTCCCCATCGACAAGTACGCCCCCGGCGACTACGAACTCAGGGTCACCGTCTCCGACGCACGCGACACCGTCTCCCGCTCAGAGAACTTCACAATCGCTCCATAAGCGTGAACCGTAAACCGTGAACCGTGAGAAGAGAAAGAACCTGTCTTCTCTTGTCACGGTTCACGGTTTACGGTTCACGGCTTTAATTCGGGAATGGCTCGCCGTCGCGGGCGATGCGGATGCGGTGGTCTGTGAACTGTGTGTGGGAGCCGGGCAGCTCAACCTTAGGCATGTGGCAGGAGGCGCAGGACTTGGTGGCGACGGGGCAGGGTTTGGCGTCGCGGTTGTCGTCGGCCTCCGTCTTGGCCAGCTCCGCCGACTTCAGGCTCGCGCCCGAGCGGTGGCAGGCGAAACACTTCGAGTCGTAGAAAGCCTCTTCGTGCTTCGGGTCCTCGTGGACGTTGTGGCAGGCCGTGCAACTGAGCCGCTCGTCGAAGGGGTCGTGGCCGCGGCTGGTGAAGAGGCGATAGGGCTGGAAGCGGACGCTGTTCATGCCGCCGAGCTTGCTGTTGGAAGAGACCGCCTCGGCGCTGCGGTGGCACGAGCCGCAGAACTCCTGCGACAACTCGTCGGGGCTCATCCGGCCCGGGTTGAAGATGCGCTTGTTCTTGAAGTCCTTCGCCTCCATCGCGAGGATGTGGTCGGCGCCTGGGCCGTGGCACGCCTCGCAGGAGACGCCCGCCATCATCTTGTCCAACTGTAACTGCGTGCCCGAGACGCCGGCCGTCGTGTGGCAGCCGAAGCAGTTACGCGCCTCGTCCGTGCTGACGGTGCGCCCGACGGCCTCTTCGAGCGTCGGCGGCGCGGCCCGCTCATAACCGATAGTCCAGTCCAAACCTTTAATCTTCCTGTAGAAGCTGACGCGGGTCTCCTGAAACGAGCCGTTGCGTTGGAAGAGGTAGGTCTGCCCGGCCTTGCCCTGCCCGAAGGCGTAGAGGATGGGGGCCGAGATGGTCTGCCTGCCGTCGGTGACCGTGTAGATGCTCTGGTCGCCGCGCCGCGTGATGTTGTAGGTGTAGGGGCCGCTCTTGAAAGTAAGGTCGGGGTTGGCGCGCAGGATGTCGCTCGTCGCCACGGGTTCGAGCGCGCGCCCCATCGCCGTCGAGTGCTGCGTCCGCGCCTCGTCCTGATGGCACTTGGCGCACGCCTCGGGGCCGACGTACTTCGCGTTCTTCCCGCCCTGCCAAGAGTGTGGTGCGGCCGGCGCGCCCGCGCTCATCGAAGGCCCCTGCCCGCGCGAGACGTGCGCGGCACCCGTCCACACCAACGCGGCGCAGACAAAGGCGAAGAGGACGGCGGCCTGAATCTTTCTGCCGGTTGATTGCATCGGATGTGCGGCGTTGTTCTTGACGAAAACCCTGACGGGCGCAGGCGTTCGCGGGAGACGGCAGAACCTTTCGAACCCGGCGCGCCGGAGTATAGCACCCGCGTTTCCCGCCCAACAAACGGATGCTTTTTCAGCCGCGGCGGTTTCGCGCGCGCGCCGTTTTTGGTAAATTCACCACTCTCCTTTGATAACTATCTCGTGCCTTTTACAGCGATGAAAACGTTCGTCAAGACCTCGCTCCTGATACTCACCATGCTCGTCTGCGCCTGGCAGGCTCTCCCTGCGCCGCAGGAGAAGGCGGCCGTTGATGACGCGGAGACGACGCAGACCCCTTCGCTCTTTAAGGAGAGGTGCGCGCGCTGCCACGGCGATGACGGCCGCGGGCAGACCGTCATCGGCCGGATGGTTGACGCGCCCGACTTCACAGACGAGCACTGGTGGGACGAGGAGAAGGACGAGCGCCGCTTCGTCCGCTCCATCACCGAAGGCAAAGACGGGATGCCAGCGTTTGGGAAGAAGCTCACTCGCCCCGAGATCAAGGCGCTCGCTGCCTACGTCAAGACCTTCCGTAAGACTGAACGCTAGAACCGAGCTTTACCAGTGCGAGGTACAAGTGTGAAGACGAGAAGACTGACCCTTGCAGTCCTGCCCCTCCTCCTCCTGTTCTCGGCGCAGTCTGTTCAAGCGCAGGCGCAGATCATGAGTAAGACGACCGTCACGCTCAACTCCGGCTGGACGTTCCGGCAGGTCGGCAAAGACGTGTGGCGCAAGGCCAACGTGCCCGGCTCCGTCCACACAGACCTGCTCGCCAACAAGCTCATCGAAGACCCCTTCTACCGCGACAACGAGCCGAAGCTTCAGTGGATCGGCAAGACCGACTGGGAGTACCGCACGACCTTCGACGCGCCGGCCGCGCTTCGACGACGGCGCAACGTCGAGATTGTGTTCGAGGGATTGGACACCTACGCCACCGTCTTCCTCAACGACCGGCAGGTGCTCGCAGCCGACAACATGTTCCGCACGTGGCGCGTGGACGCGAAGGGCGCGCTCAAGGCAGGTTCGAACACGCTGCGCGTCGTCTTCCGCTCGCCGATCAACGAGATACTGCCGCGGATGAAGGGGCTCGGGTACGAGCTGCCCGCGTCCAACGACCAGGGCGAGAAGACCTCGCCGCACACGCGCAAGGCTCCGTATCAATATGGCTGGGACTGGGGGCCGCGCTTCGTCACCTGCGGCGTCTGGAAGCCCGCACGGCTCGAAGCGTGGGACGACGCACGGCTCGTTGACCTTCACGTTACACAGAATCAACTGGGTAAGGAGGCGGCGCAACTGACCGCGGCGGTTGAGGTCGAATCCGCGGGCTCGTCCGACGCCGTCGTCGTCGTCGAAGACCCGACGGACAAGCGCGTCAACGCGCGCCGGCCAGTCAGGCTCTCGAAGGGCTTGAACCGCTTCGCGCTCAAGCTCTCCATCCCGAACCCGCAGCTCTGGTGGCCGGCGGGTCTGGGCTCACAGAAGCTCTACACGCTGCGCGCGCGGGTCACGTCCGGCGACAAAGTCTCCGACGAACTCTCGACGCGCATCGGCCTCCGCACGCTTGAGCTGCGGCAGCAGCCGGACTCGGCGGGCAAGAGTTTTATGTTCGTCGTCAACGGCGTCCCCGTCTTCGCCAAGGGCGCGAACTGGATTCCGGCCGACAGCTTTCCGGAGCGCGTGACGCGCGAACGCTACCGGCAACTGTTGGAGTCGGCGCGCGACGCGAACATGAACATGCTGCGCGTGTGGGGCGGCGGCTACTACGAGTCGGACGAGTTCTATGAGCTGTGCGACGAGCTGGGGCTGATGGTCTGGCAGGACTTCATGTTCGCGTGCAGCATGTACCCGGGCGACGAGAAGTTTCTTGAGAGCGTGCGGGCCGAGGCGACCGACAACGTCCGGCGGCTGCGCAACCACCCGAGCGTCGTCCTGTGGTGCGGCAACAACGAGGTCGAGACCGCGTGGCATCACTGGGGCTGGAAGCAGAACCTCCCGGCGAAGCTCTGGGACGACTACAAAAAAATCTTCCACGACGTGCTGCCCGAGGTCGTCGCCAGAGAAGACCCCGCTCGCCCCTACTGGCCCAGCTCGCCCAGCTCCAATCTGGAAGAGGACTCCGACTCGCAGCGCACGGGCGACATACACTACTGGGAGGTCTGGCACGCGTCGAAGCCCTTCGACTACTACGAGCGGCAGCGCCCGCGCTTCATGAGCGAGTACGGCTTCCAGTCCTTTCCGCTGTTGGAGACCGTCAACGCTTACACTCTCCCCTCAGACCACGACATACAGTCGCCCGTCATGCTCGCGCACCAGAAGCACCCGCGCGGCAACCAGCTCATACGCGAATACATGCTGCGCGACTTCCCCGAGCCGAAGGACTTCGAGTCGTTCCTCTATGCGAGCCAGGTCTTGCAGGCCGAAGGCATCAAGGTCGGGGCCGAACACCTGCGCCGCATCATGCCGCACAACATGGGCTCGCTCTACTGGCAACTCGACGACTGCTGGCCGGTCGCGTCGTGGTCGAGCGTGGACTACTACGGCCGCTGGAAGGCGCTGCAATACTACGCGCGCCGCTTCTACGCGCCCGTCCTGCTGAGCCCGCACGTCGAGGACGGGCAGGTCAAGCTCTACGTCGTCTCAGACCACATTGAACCGCTCCGCGCAGAGCTGCGCGTGCGCCTGCTCGACTTCGACGGCCGCGCCCTCTCCGAGACGACGAACCCCTTCGAGGTCGCGCCGCTGACGAGCAGGACGTACCAGACCCTCTCCGTCCACACGCTGCTCCGTGGGCAGGACGCGTCGAAGGTCTTTCTACACTGCGAGCTGCTCGAAGGCGGCCTGCCCGTCTCTTCCAACACGGTCTTCTTCAAGCCCTTCAAAGAACTGCGGCTGCCCGCGCCGAACGTCTCCACACAGGTCGTGCGCGCGGACGGCGGGACGGTCGTCACCCTCTCGACCGACACGCTGGCGCGCGGCGTCTATCTCTCCGCCGAGGGGCTCGAAGGCCGGTTCGCCGACAACTTCTTCGACCTGCTGCCCGGTCGAAAACTGTCGGTCGCGTTCCGCACGCGTCGCCGCGTCTCGCCCGACGAGCTGCGCCGCCGCCTCCGCGTCCGCACCCTCTCCGACGCCTTCGCCGCGCGCTAGGGCGTCTCCCAGCGCCCCGACTCAGCCGAGCGAAAGAGGGCGTCGATGACGGCCATGTTGCCCACGGCGTCCTCCAAAGGTATCGGCTGCCCTGTGCCTTCGCGCACGGCGCGTGAGAAGAGGTCGCCCTGAAGCGTGTACTGGTTGCAAGGCCCGAACTCAAACGTTTCGGCGTTCGCGCCGCCGAGCGCGGAGCCGTCATCGACGAAGATGCGCGTGCGGCGGTCGGGCGGCGCGTTGAAGGGGACTTCGATTTCGACGCGGCCCCGGGTGCCGATCAACTCCACACGCTGGTGCGCGACGAGCTGCGTCGAGCAGGTGAAGGCCGCGCGGCCCGTTTCGAATTCGAGTATCGCGGAGGTCAGGCGGTCGGTCTTCATCTCGGGGTCGCGCTCGACGAGCCCGAGGACGCGGCGCGGCTCGGCGCCGTAGACGAAGCGCGAGATGTGAACGGGATAACAGCCAATGTCCATCAACGCGCCGCCGCCCGCCGCGGGAATGTTGCGTATGTTCGAGGGGTCGCGGTTGAAGTAGCTGAAGACGGCCTCTATCGAACGCAGCTCGCCGACGCGACCTGAGCGCGCAAGCTCGCGCGCGGCCGTCCACTGCGGGTGCGTGCGCACCATGAACGCCTCCTGAATCTTCACGCCCGTCCTGTCCCGCGCTTCGATGAGGAGCCGCGCCTCGGCGGCGCTCAACGCAATCGGCTTCTCGCAGAGGACGTGCTTGCCCGCCTCCGCAGCCTTCAGCGTCCACGGCACGTGCAGGTGATTCGGCAGAGGGTTATAGACGGCCTCGATGTCCGGGTCGGCCAGAAGCTCCTCGTACGACCCGTAAGACTTCGGTATCCCCAACTCGCGCGCGACCCGCGCGGCCGTGCCGGCGTCGCGCGAAGCGAGCCCGGAGACCTCCGACCACTCGCCCTTCTGCATCGCCGGGATGACCTTCTCGACGGCGATTCTCGCCGCGCCCAAAACGCCCCAACGCACCTTCTCGCTCAAAGCTCCCTCCCCTTCCGAACAGACTGTTGTCAAACTCCGCGCGAACCAGCATACTCACGTCTCTTTTCAAAGTGAAGACACCGACCCGCACACGACGCTCTCTGGGACACGTGGCGCTCGCCTGCGCCCTCCTCGTGGCCGCAACGCACAACGCACACGCCGCGGTGGGCGCCGCCGTGCGCCTCAACACCGTCGGCTACCTCCCACGGCACGAGAAGCGCGCGACGCTGCCCGCGCCCTGCGGCGAGTTTCGAGTCGTGCGCATCTCAGACACTTCGACCGTCCTGCGCGGCAACTCCGCCGGCCCCTTCCGCGAGGCCGACACGGGCGAAGACCTCTGCGTCGCGGACTTCTCCGCGCTGCGCGAGCCGGGGCTTTACCGTCTCGAAGCGGGCACGGCGCGCTCCGCACCGTTCCGCGTCCGTGCCGACGTGTACGAGGAGGCATTCAAGACGGTCGTGCGCGCGATGCACCTCTGGCGCTGCGGCGCGACCGTGCGGCTTGAGCACGAAGGCATCACGTACGTACACGCTGCATGTCATCTGGAAGATGCGCGCCTCGACTTCGTCGGCGGCCCCGAGGGCGCGCGCCGCGACGCCGCGGGCGGCTGGCACGACGCGGGCGACTACAACAAGTACGTCGTCAACGCCGGTGTCACCGTCGGCCTCCTGCTCCGCGCCTGGGATGAGTTCGGCCCGCGCGTCCGCCGCGTTGACCTTAACCTTCCTGAAAGTCAGACCAAGCTCCCTGCATATCTCGCCGAGTTGAAGTGGGAGCTGGACTGGCTGCTCAAGATGCAGGCCGCCGACGGCTCCGTCCACCACAAGGTCTCGACGCGCGACTTCGGCCCGGCCATCGTGCCCGAGGAGGAGAAGACCGAACGCTTCCTTACGCCGTGGAGCAGCGCCGCCACCGCCGACTTCGTCGCCATGACCGCGTCGGCCGCGCGCGTCTTCAAGTCCTTCGACGCCGCCTACTCGCGCCGACTCCTCGACGCCGCGCGCAAGTCCTACGCCTTCCTCCGCGCGCACCCCGAGAGCCGACGCGCAGACCTCAAAGGCTTCACGACCGGCGGCTACCAGACCGACGACGCGGACGACCGCCTCTGGGCCGCGGCCGAGCTATGGCACACGACCGGCGAGCGTGCGCCCCTCGCCGACTTCGAGGAGCGCGCACGCCGTTTCGAGAACAAGTTCAGTCAGGACTGGGGCTGGGGCGATGTGAAGAATCTGGGGATGCTCACCTACCTCTTCTCCGAGCGCGCCGGGCGCAACGCACGTCTGGTGCGTCAGGTGCGCGATGCTTTAATCGAGACGGCGGACGCCGTCGTCCTCGTGCGCGACCGAAGCCTTCACGCGCGCCCGCTCGCGCGCTACTACTGGGGCGCCAACGGCGGCGTGGCGAACACGACCGTGCTCCTGCGCGCGGCCCACCGCCTCGCTCCGAAGCCTGTCTATCTTGAGACGGCGCTCGACGCCCTCTCGCATCTTCTGGGTCGAAACTTCTACGGACGCTCGTTCGTGACCGGGATGGGCTTCGACCCTCCGCGCGCGCCCCACGACCGCCGCTCGATGGCGAAAGGCTCGGCAGGCGCGTGGCCCGGCTACCTCGTCGGCGGTGGCTGGCCGCGCGCGACCGACTGGGTTGACGACTCGGACAACTACCGCGTCAACGAGATCGCCATCAACTGGAACGCCCCGCTCGTCTACGCGCTCGCGGGCTTCCTTCCTTGAAGGCGCCGACGCCTCCCTAGAACGTCAGCCCGAACCCGTAAGGGAAGAGCGGGTTGTAGTCACGGTCGCCGACGTTGATGGGAATCTGTGCGTTCGTGCGCGGCCAGGTAAAGGAGAGCTTGCCCGTCGGGCGATAGTCGCCGAAGAGCACGTCCGTTACGCCCTGCCCCTCCGTCCCCGGCAGCCACGCCGCGACGAATGCGTCGGCCCGCGCCAGCGCGTCGTTGACGATGAGCGGCCTTCCGGAAATCAGCACCACGACGACGGGGATGCCCGTCTCCTTCATCCGTTCAATCGTCGCCGCGTCCTCCGCGTCGAGCGAGAGGTCTTCGCGGTCGCCGACACCCTCGGCGTAGGGCGTCTCGCCGACGACGACGACGCCTACGTCCGCGCCGCGCGCGCCCGAACCGTCCTTCGAGAACGTCACGCGCGTCCGGCGCGAGACGGTGTTCTTCAAGGCTTGCAGAATCGTCGTCCCGCCCGTCGTGACCGCGCCGCTCTTACCCTGCCAGTCGATGGTCCACCCGCCGCACTGGTTGCCGATATCGTCGGCGCAACGGCCCGCGACGTGGATGCGCGCTGTCGTCTTGCGTAGAGGCAGGGTGCGCCGCTCGTTCTTCAGAAGCACGAGCGACTGGCGCACGCACTCGCGCGCGACCGCACGGTGCTCGGCCGAGCCGAAGGTTCGGTGCAGGCGGCGGTCGGCGAGCACCGAGCGCCCGCGCTCGGTCAGGCCCATCGCCACCTTCACACGCAGGATACGCATCACCGCGTCGTCGATGCGCGACTGCGGGACGCGCCCCTCGCGCACGAGCTGGACGAGCAGCGTGTGGAACTCGCGGTACTTCGTCGGCACCATCACCATGTCCATCCCGGCGTTGATGGAGATTTCGATGGCCTGCTTGTAGTCCTTCGTGATCTGGTCGATGGCGTTGTAGTCGGAGATGAGGAAGCCGTCGAACTTCAGCTCCTGCTTGAGCACATCGGTCATCAGGTACTTGTGCGCCGAGAGCTTCGTCCCGTTCCAACTGCTGTACGAGGGCATGATGGTGCCGACGCCCGCGCGGATGGTCGAGACGTAACCCTGCATGTGTATGCGGCGCAGCTCCGCCTCGTTCATGCGCGTGTCGCCCTGGTCGAGCAGGCGTCGCTCCCCCCCGTTGTTCTGGTCGATGCTGCCGGTCTTCACCGACGTGCCGCCGTCGCCGACGTAGTGCTTGGCGCAGGCGAGGACGCTCAAGGGGTCGCCGAGGTCGTCTCCCTGAAAGCCGCGCACGGCGGCCTCGCCGAGATCGCGCGCGAGGTCGGGCGTCTCGCCGAAGCCCTCGTAGGTGCGACCCCAGCGCTCGTCGCGCGGGACGGTGACGCAGGGCGCGAACGTCCACTGGATGCCGGTGGCGCGCACCTCCTCGGCCGTCACGCGCGCGTGGCGCTCGACGAGCGCTGCGTTGCGCGTGCAGCCCAGGCCGATGTTGTGCGGGAAGACGGTCGCGCCGAGCACGTTGCTGTGGCCGTGGACGGCGTCGATGCCGTAGAGGATGGGGATGCCGAGCCGCGACTTGAGCGAAAGCGTCTGCACGCGGTCATAAAGATCAGTCCACGCGTTGAGACTATTCCCGGCCTTCGGGTCGGAGCTGCCGCCCGAGAGGAGCGAGCCGAGGAAGTAGTTCTGCACGTCGGTCGGCTCCTTCAAGGCATCCTGCTCGGCCTGCGTCATCTGCCCGACCTTCTCTTCGAGCGTCATCTGGTTGAGCAGCTCGCGCGCCTGCGCGTTGTAAGACGTGAGCGGGCGCACACCGCCGCCCCCCGCACGCCGACCGCCGCCGCGACGCTGACCGCGACGCTGCGCGGCCTCGACCAACTCGGGTGCGACGAGCGCCGCCGCGCCTGCCGCCGCCGCGGACTTGATGAAGTCGCGACGGTCGAACTTTTTCGTCATGTCGAATGCTCCTTCTTTAAGGGCCTGGATGAAACGTAACGTCAGACGCTCAACTGCAAGCGCGTGACCGACGCGGGCGGGAAGCGGAAGAGGAGCGAGCCGCCGCGCGGGGCGACTTCCACCTCGTCCCGCGGCTCGACGCCGCGCGGGTTCTCGAAGGTGTTCTGCGCGTGGATGTCCGTGGCCGTCAAAACTCTCGCGCGCGCAGTTTTCAAAGACGCGCCGCGCACGGAGACTGCGGCCTCGCGTGGCTCGACGGCGTGCGGGTTGACGACTGTCAGCGTCACCGTCCTCCCGTCGAGCGACGCGGAGCCGTTCAAGGCCCAGAGCGTCGCGGTCTTCCCCGCGCGCGGGTGTGTAAACTCGGGCGCCTCGAAGATGGTGCGTAAGCTCTGCGCGCCCTGGTGCGGCGCGTACATCTCGAAGACGTGGAAGTTGGGCGTCGCGACGAACTTCTCCTCGGCGGCGAGGAAGGGCGAGTGCAGACAGTTGACGAGCTGCGCGACGTTGCCCATCACGACCTTGTCGGGGTGCCGGTTGAAGGTGTCGAGCGTGATCCCTGAAACGAGCGCGTCACGCAACGTCTGCGCCTGCGTGAGGATGTAACGCTTGCCCAACTCCGTCCCCGGCTTGTACCACGCGCCCCATTCGTCCACGACGAGCTTGACGCGGTGCTCGCGGTCGTACTCGCCCATCAAGGCCCACGTCTCTTTCACGTGCCGATCCATCTGGTCGGCCTGCCGCAGCATCTCGTACCACTCTTCCGTGTCGAACCTTAAAGCGTCGCCCTTCCCCTTGTCCCAGTCGTCGGTCGCGCCGCGGCTCAGGTTCCACGAGTAGTGATGCAGGCCCCAGCCGTAGAAACTGAAATGCCTCTTCTCGGCCATCTTCGAGAAGAAGCCGCGCGTCCAGTTGGCGTCGCCGCTGCCGGGCCCCGCCGCGATGAAGAGCGGATTGATGCCGTGGCCGGGCACGGAGGCCGTGAAGCGCCGGAACTCCATCGCGTACTCGTCGGGCGTGAAGTTGCCGCCGCAGCCCCACGACTCGTTGCCGACGCCCCAGAAGCGCACGCCGAAGGGCTCGCGGCTTGCGGCCTCGCCCGTCGCACGCAGGTCTGCGAGCGTCGTGCTGCCCGCGGGCGCGTTGCAGTAATCGACCCACTCGTAGAAGGTCTGCGCCGGCAGGCTCCGCAGGTTCGCGGCCATGTAGGGCTTCGCGCCCGTCAACTGGCAGAGGCGCATGAACTCGTTCGTGCCGAAGTGGTTCGACTCCGTCCCGCCCCAGAAGTTCGGGCGCCGCGGCCGTCGCGCACGCGGCCCCGTGCCGTCGCGCCAGTCGTAACTGTCGGCGAAGCAGCCGCCGGGGTAGCGCATGACGGAGGGCTTGATGCGCTTAAGGTGGTCGATGATGGCGCGGCGGATGCCGCCGACGTTCGGCACACGCGAGTTCTCGCCGACCCAGATGCCGTCGTACACAACACCGCCCAGATGCTCGACGAAGTGTCCGTACACGTCCGGCGAGATGGTGCCGAGCTTCTCGTCCAACAGCACCTCGATCTTCGCGCCCGGCCCCTGTGCGCCCCGCGCCGCGAGGCACGCGAGCCCTCCGGCCAGAGCGCCGCCGACGAACTCTCTCCGATTGACTCTGGTCATCAACGTTGCCTCCACACGAGCACGTCGGCGGGCTTGAGCTGCCGCGCGCCGTAGAGAATCTCCGCGCCCGCAGGCACGTCGATGTCGGCCGGACGAGAGGAGTAGTTGACCGCGACCCAGAAGCCGTCGCGCCAGTCCACGTAGACGCCCGCAGGATAGTCGGCCACGGGCACGCCCGCGCGCTTATAGACCTCGCGCATCACTTCCTTCTCCAGACGGCCGTCCTTCGTGTGGACGCCGACGTACGTAACGCTCCCTCTGCCCAGACGCCTGTGCGTGACCGCGGCCGAGCCTGCGTAGAACTGGTTCGAGTAACGCGCCAACGTCTCCGTCCCCTCGAAGGGCTTCAGCACGTCGCCCCACGCGTTCCACGAATGGCTCGCGCCGTTCATCGAGACCTCGCCGTTGCCGTTGTCCATCAGCAGGTCGAAGAAGGAGACCTCGGCGCCGATGAGCGGGCGGACGGGCGCGGCCCACGGGCCTTCCCAGAGCCAGCCGTTCCGACGCTTCTGCCCCGTACGCGCGGTCAGGACGAGGTGGCCGCCCGCTTCGACGTAACGCGTCCACTTGCGCACAAGCTCTTCGTCTATGAGCTGGTACGCCGGTGCGACGAGGACTTTGTAACGGCCGAAGTCGGCCGCCTCGTCAATCACTTCGAGCGGCGCGCCCGCCGACTTGGCCGCTTCGAGGTAGCGGAACGTGTGCCCGAAGGTGTCCCACAAAGCCGTCTGCTTCTGGTAGTCGATGTTCCAGAGGTTCTCGTGGTTCCACAGTATCGCCGTCCGCCGCGCCGTGTAGTCTGACGGTGGCTTAGCGTTCGGGTCGAACTTCGCGCGCAGCTCTCTCATCTCGCGCGCCACCTGCGAGTATTGAAGCCCGCCGGGCGAGGGCGTGACGCCGTCGGTGTTGACGATGCCGTAGTGGTACAGCTCGCTGCCGTAGAGCGGCTGGCGGTAACGATACGTGCACGCGAACGAGAGACCGCCCGCGAAGGCGTGCCAGAGCCACATGCGTATCACGCCCGGCATCGGCTGTGGGTTGATGCGCGCCCAGTTGACCTGGCCGGGCTGCAACTCCATCACGCCCGTCACGCTCTTGATCGGTTTATAGAACGCATTCGCCCACGCGATGCCGTGCTGCCAACCCTGGCGGAAGCCGTCTTCGCCCACGCCCGGCCCGCCGCCGACCGGGTACATCGTGTAGGAGATGAAGTCCAGCTCGTTCGAGCGGCGCGGGTCGGAGCTGCCGATGGTCGAGATGAAGTTGGTCGTGATGAACTGCGCGGGCGAGGTGTTGCGACGAAGGACGGACGCCTGCCAGTTGAGAAACTTCGCCGTCTGGTCGGCCGTGAAGCGGCGGAAGTCGAGCATCGCGTGCGGGCTCACGCCGTAGAGGAACGAAGGGTTCGGCGGACGCACTTGACCGAAGTCGTTGTACTTCAGACTCCAGAAGGCCGAGCCCCACTCGCTGTTCAGCACCTCCACGGTCTTGTACTTCGCGCGCAGCCAGTCGCGGAAGGCCGCTTGCGCCGAAGGGCCGTAGTCGGGCGGCGAGTTCGGCTCGTTGTCGAGCTGCCATCCCCAGACCGCGGGGTTCTTGCCGTAACGCTTACCGAGTTCGTTCACGACGCGCTCGGTCAGACGCAGGTAGTCCGGGTCGGCGAGCGCGTTGTTGCCGCGCGAGCCGTGCTCCCGCCGTCTGCCGTCCTCGCCGACGAGGAAGGAGTTCGGGTACTTCTCTGCGAGCCACGCGGGCGGCGTCGGCGTCGGCGTGCAGAGGATGACCTTGAGGTTGTGCTTCGCGGCGAGCGCGACGACGCGGTCGAGCCACGCGAAGTCGAACTTCCCTTCTTCGGGCTCCATGAACGCCCACGCGAACTCGCCCATGTGAACGAACTCGAACCCGAGCCGCTCCATGTTCGCGAAGTCCCTGTCCCACTGCGACTCCGGCCAGTGCTCCGGGTAATAGTATGTGCCGACCCGCATCAGGTCTTTGACGGGAAAGTAGCGCGACGCGGGCGCCTGCGGCAGCGACGGGACGTGCGAAGAGAGAATGACGAGCAGGACGCAGAACGAGCGAAGGAGCTTTCTCATACGCTAGAAACCCTTCGGCAGGAAGCGCGTAACCTCCCACCTGACCTGCCCGCGCAGCGGGTCGGCCCGCAGAGCGAATGTCCCCGAAGGGGCCGTCAGACGGAGCGTGTGCACGCCGCCCTCCGGCGTGGCGAAGAGCCCCGAGGCGTCGGCGTTGTCTATGCTGAAGACTCTCAACTCGACATTCTTCCAGTCGATGTTGTCCGTGCTCTGCGCCACCTTTACGTGCGGGACGACCGAGTGATTCCTGACCAGCAGCACGACGGGAATCTGGCCGGCCGCGACACGATGCCAGCGCCCACCCGAGTAACTCAAGCCCGTCTGGTAATCAATCCACTCGCCCGGCGGCAGGTAGACGTTCCGCGCCGCCGCGCTCTCGAACAGCGGCGCGACCAGAAGGTCTGAGCCGAACATGTACTCGTCGTCAATCGTCCACGACGTTGGGTCGTTTGGGTACTCGAAGAAGAGCGCGCGCAGGAGGGGCCAGCCCCGCGCCGAAGAGTCCTTCGACTGCGCGAGGATGTACGGCATCAGCGCGTACTTCAACCCGAGCGCGCGGCGGAAGTCTTCGGTCAAAGCCTCGTCGTACTCCCACGGCTCGCGCGGCGGCGCGCCGTGTGCGCGCGTGTGCGAGGTGAGCACGCCCCACGCCAGCCAGCGCCGGTAGAGGTCGCGCGGCGCCTTGTTGACGAAGCCGCCCACGTCGTGGCTCCAGTAGGTGAAGCCCGAGAGCCCGAATGAGAGGCCGCCGCGCAGCTCGGCCGCCATCGCCGAGTCTGTGTTCTCGGCGTCGCCGCCCCAGTGCAGAGGGTAACGCTGGCTCCCCGCCCACGCGCTACGCGCCCAGATGATGTTCTCACCCGTCGTCTCGCGCGTGATGTCCGAGACGACCTTGTTGTAACGCAGCGGATACAGGTTGTGCTCGTACCACCCCGAACGCCCCGACGCGTACTGGCCGTTCACCGGCGCGCCCTCGCCGAAGTCAACCTTAATGGCGCCGACGCCCATCTTGAGGAGCGCCGCAAGCTTCGACTGATACCACTTCACGCCCGCCGGGTTCGACATGTCGAGCACGGCATCCTCGAACGGGAGCGTGCCCGACTGATTTTTAACTGCATAACCTTTTGAGACTATCTCCGGGTACAGCTCGTTCTTCGGCGTGAAGTAGGTGTACTGCCAGAGGCTCACTCTGAAACCCTGCTTCTTCAAGTCGGCGATCATCTTCGCGGGGTCTTTGAAGCGCGTCTTCGAGAACTCGTAGTTGCTGCGCCAGTCGGTCTCGAACCAGCCGGTGTCGAGGTGTATCACGTCGGCGGGCACGCGGTGCTGCCGGAGCTTGGCAGCCACGTCGCGCACCTCCTCCTCGGACTTGTATGTAATGCGGCTCATCCAGAAGCCGAACGACCAGAGCGGCGGGACGGGGCTGCGGCCCGTAAGCGCGGTGTACTCGGAGAGGATGTCTTTGGGCTCCCCGAGGAAGACGAAGATGTCGAGGTTCTCGTCGCCGATGTAGATGGCGTTGTGGCTGTCGAAGGTCTTGCCGAAGTCGAAGGTGACGGGCGCGGAGGTGTGGACGAACATGCCGTAACCGCGGTTTGAGAGAAAGAACGGGATCGGCTTGTACATGAACTCGTTCTGCACGCCCATCCCGTCGCGCGTCCACGCGTTGACCCGCTGCCCGCGCTTGTCGAGCCGCGTGAACGACTCGCCGCAGCCGAAAATCTTCTCGTCGTGCGCGAGTTCAAACGTCGCGGCCGTCATGCGCGCGAGGTCGGACGCGCGCCGCACGAACGAGAACGGGATCGGCGTGAAGTAGGTCGCCGGGTCGCCCGAGTTCTGCGTGCGCGTCAGCAGACGCCCCGCCGCGTCGTAGAACTCGACGTGCCACGGGTTCTTAATCAACTTCACACGCCCGTGCGCGCTCGTCCACGTGACGGCGTCGGCCGTCTGTTCGACCTTCCACGAACGGTCTGAGGGAACCGGCCCCGCGAGCATCATCGAGTCCCCGTCGCGCGGCAGTTCCGCCCGCGTCGAGAAGCGCAGGCGCACGGCGCGCGGGCTGACGAAGGTGATCGAGAAGGGCAGGACGGGGTCCTGGTCATACTCGGTGCCCGGGAACTCTGTGCCGCGCCCGCGGCCTAACGTCACGTCGATCTTGTTGAAGGAGAGCGTGGTCGAGCGCTGGTACCTGTCCCACTGAAGCGTGCCGCGCCCCGTCGCCGCGTCGAAGCCCGCGACCTTCGAGCCGACGAAGTAGACCTGCTCCATCCTTTGGAACTCCTGCCCCACATCCACGGGGTCGTTGAGCACCTGCGCGCCCGTGCCCACACACGCGAGCAGGACGAGAACGGCCGCCGTCAGGATGTGTGCGCCGCGGCGCGCATGTCGGAGTTTGAGCAAGTTAAGGGTTCCTTCCTCGTCTTATTCCGCCGGCAGGACGCGTTCGGAGGCCGCCGGTACGTTCAGAGCCGCGCGTGGCCCGGCGCCAGACTACCGCGCAGCCGCGCCGTTTTTCACGACGCTCGACAACCCGACCTCCGTGTTGATAATTTCAGGCGTGCGTTTTGTTGTAAGACCAGACAAAAGGTTTCTATTACTCGGCTCGCTCCCTTGTCAAGATATTTTTCAGCCTGCCGTCGGAGGGTAGTGGCCCTCTTACATTGGGGATTGAAAAAAGGAAGGCAAAGTGCGGAAAGTGTCGGCTGTCATGGCTCGACACAAGACCCGTCATCCTCCGCCTTCCCTGCGCTGCCCCCATTGCGGAGGGCTGTCGCGCGACCTCTTCTATCACAGCAGCTATCGTACGCGCGACGGGCCGCGCACACTGTGGCGCTGCCGTAGGTGCGGCAAGGGCCTGTCGGAGCGACGAGGCACGGCCTTCTTCAACCTCAAGACTCCCGAGGCGGAGGTTGCCCGCTCCCTTGACGCCATGCTGCGAGGCGACACGCAGACCTCGACCGCCCAGACGCGCCGCCACCGCCGGGAGACGTTGCGCCGCTGGCGCCGACGCGCCGCCCCTCGCGCCCGCGCCGTGGATGCAGAGTTCGTCACCGACCTGAGAGTCACCGACCTGGAGTTGGACGAGCAGTGGTCGTTCGCCGGGTCGAAGAAAGCCCCCTTCGCCGACAACTCGCGACGCGGCGAGGCGTGGTGGCACAAGGCGATGGCGCGGGAGAGCCGGCTCTTAGTCGAGCAGTTCGTTGCTGCGCGCACGCCCGAGGCGGCCGAACTGCTGGTAAATCGGAGCTTCGACCGCCTCGCCCCGGGATGCCTGCCGCGCATCAGCAGCGACGGCTATGACGCTTACACCAAGCCCTTGCGCGAGCAGGTGAGAGCCTTGACGGCCTACCCGCTGCGGTGGGGGCTGGTCAAGAAGGGCAAGCCGGGGCGGCCGCCGAAGCCTCAAGTCATCCCCGACCCGACGCTCGTCTACGGGCAGGTCGAGAAGACGAGAGAAGGCAAGCGCGTAACGAAGGTCGAGAAGAAGCTGGTGCTGGGGTCGCCCGCGACGGACCTCGCCTTCGTCTCGACTTCACTCTTGGAGCGGCAGAACGGGACGGCCCGCTCACGCAATCGCTACCTGGTGAGAAAGACCTACGCCTTCGCCAAGTTGGTCGAGTACATGGATGACCAGTGCGAGGTGGATAAGACCTTCTATAACTTCTGCCGCAGGCACCGCGGGCTGCGGGGTGAGACGCCGGCGATGCGGCACGGAATCACCGATCACGTCTGGACGGTGGCCGAGGTCTTGGGCTATCGCAGCGCTGCCCCGTGACCAATCCCCAATGTAACGGGGCCACTACCCCGTCGGAGTCACAAGAGATGAACCGTCGCCTCTTCATCAACCGTCTTGCGCTCGCCGCCGCGGGCGGGCTGACTCTCTACCACTCGAACGCCTTCGCCCTCGCCGCCGACAAAAGAAGACTGTCGAGCATCGGCATGCAGCTCTACACCGTCCGCCGCGAGTTGGAGAAGGACTTTGAAGGGACGCTCGCGCAGGTCGCTGCGCTCGGGTACAGGGAGGTCGAGTTCGCGGGCTACTTCGGGCACAAGCCCGTGGAAGTAAGGTCAATTCTTAAGCGTCTCAGGCTCGACGCGCCGGCCGCGCATGTGCAGCTCTCGGAGTTGCGCGGCGACCTGCGCCCTCTGGTCGATGCGGCGCACACCATCGGCCACAAGTACCTGCTCGTCGCGTGGCTCCCGCACGAGGAGCGCCGGACGCTCGACAACTACCGACGCCTCGCAGACCTCTTCCAGGAGGCCGGCGCGCGAATGCAGCGCGAGGGCATCCAGTTCGCCTATCACAATCACGACTTCGAGTTCGCGCCTTTGGAGGGAAAGATTCCTTACGACCTCCTGCTCGAACGCACAGACCCGAGCGTCGTCAGACTCGAAATGGACTTGTACTGGACGGTCAAGGGCGGCGCGCGCCCCGTCGAATATTTCGAGCGTTACCCGGGTCGCTTCCACCTCCTCCACGTCAAGGACATGGACTCGACGCCGCGCCGCTTCTTCGCCGATGTCGGCAAGGGCGTCATCGACTTCAAGTCGATCTTCGCACGGTCACGCGCGGCGGGCGTCCGCCACTACTTCGTCGAGAACGACGAGCCGGCCGGCTCGCCCTTCGAGAGCCTCCGCGTCAGCTTCGACTACCTGCGACGGCTCGAATTCTAAAGCCGCCGGGTCAATCTTTTCCTGAGCCGTGTGACATGTATAATGCCCGCGCTCTTCGTCTAACTTAAACCACGAACTGAAGCCCCGCGGGGCCGAATGGAGTCATGCGCGCGATGAAGCTTCTCGGTCAAAGGTTCTCGTTCTTCTTCCTTCTCCTACTCGCCCTCCTGCCGTGCGCGCACGCGTCGGCACAGACCAACTCAAAGAAGCCCGACAGCGACATCTACTCGAAACAGTCCGTCCGCGCCGTCATGCAGAAGGTCTTCGAGTGGCAGGTGGCGCACCCCGTCGAGATCGACGCGCTCAACAACAACCTCTGGGCGCGCGCGGTCTTCTACGCAGGGATCATGGACGCCGGCAAGACGACGGGCGACAGGAAATATTCAGAGCAGGCGATGCGTTGGGCCGAATCGCGCAACTGGAAGCTCGGCGACCGCCCGCGCCACGCCGACGACCACACGCCGGGTCAGACCTACCTTGACCTTTACATGTTGAAGAAAGACCCGGCGCGAATCGAGCACACGCGCTCTGTCATCGACGCGATGATCGCGAGCCCGCGGCCCGGACGCGAGGACTGGTGGTGGTGCGACGCACTCTTCATGGCGCCGCCCGTCCTGACGCGTCTGCACAACATCACGGGCGAACGGAAGTATCTCGACTTCCTCGACAAGATGTGGTGGGACACGACCGATTTCCTCTTCGACCCCGCGGAGGGGCTCTACTATCGCGACAAGAACTACATCGGCAGGCCGAACGCGAACGGCAAGAAGGTCTTCTGGGCGCGCGGCAACGGCTGGGTCATGGGCGGCACCGTCCGGGTCCTCCAACACCTGCCGAAGAACCACCCGACGCGCGCGCGTTACGTCCAACTCTTAAAGACGATGGCGGCCTCCGTCGCGCGCGTGCAGGGCGAGGACGGGCGCTGGCACCCTTCCTTGCTCGACCCCTTAGAGGCGCCCATGCCCGAGACGAGCAGCACAGGCTTCTTCTGCTACGCGCTCGCATGGGGCGTCAACAACGGCCACCTCGAACGCAAGACCTACCTGCCCGTCATCCGCAAAGCCTGGGGGGGACTGGTCGCGTCCGTCGGCGCAGACGGCAAGCTCGGCTGGGTGCAACAGATCGGCGCAGCGCCCGCCAAAGTCACCGCCGAAGACAATCAGGAGTACGGCTCCGGCGCTCTGCTGCTCGCCGGCAGCGAGATGCTCAAGCTTAAGTAGACTGCCTCTCAACGTGCCGCGCGGCCGAGCGCGCGCACGCGGAAGGCTTCGAGCAGCGCGTCGTAGGCAGGCTTCTTCCCGTAACCCGCGTCGAAGGGCAGCGGCGAACCCTTCGCGCCCTTTGTGTAGTTCGGAATCCAAGTGTACTTGTCTGTGAAGCCCCACGTCTGGAAGGCCGTGCAGCGCGGCTGCCGCAGGCAGGCGCCCGCGACCCGCCGGTAGATTTCCGCCTGACCTTTAAGCGCCGCCTCGTCGGGCCGACCGGCGGGCAGCCGCACGTCCATCTCCGTGATGTGCACCTCAAGCCCCAGCGCCACGAGGCGCGCGATGTTCTCTTCGATGCCGGCCAGTTCTTTGGCCTCAAGGTCAACGATGTGCGCCTGTATGCCGACGCCGTCGAGGGGGACGCCGCGGGCACGGAAGTCTTTGACCATCTCGTAGACGGCGTCCGACTTCGGGTTGAGCCCCTCCGTGTCGTAGTCGTTGTAGAAGAGCAGCGCGTCGGGGTCGGCCGCGCGCGCCCAGCGGAAAGCCTGCTCGACGTAGGCCGTCCCCTTCCCCTTCATCCCGATGCCCGGCCGGTCGTACCAGACGGAAGGCTCCACGCTGCCGTCGGCCAGAAAGATTTCGTTGACCACGTCCCACGCGAAGACCTGCCCCTTGTAATGCTGCATCACCTTCGTGATGTGCTCGCGAAGCAGTTCCGACATCTGTGCGGGCGTGAAGTTCCCCTGCTCCAACCAACGCGGGTTGTACTCGCTCCAGAGGAGCGTGTGCCCGCGCACCTTCATCCGATGCTTCTGCGCGAAGGCGACGAGGCGGTCGCCCGGCGCGAAGTTGAAACGCTCGCGCGTGGGGCGGATGGCGCCCCACTTCAAGGCGTTCTCCGCCGTCAGCATGTTGAACTCGCGCGCGAGCGTCGCCGCATACTCCGGCTCGTCCAACAGCCGCGGCTCCACGGCCGCCCCGACCAAGACGCCCGCGCGGTCGGCGTACTCGCGCAACGTCTGCCCGAGGCACGCGCCGCCGGCCGTCATCAAGAGGAACAGCGCGGCGACGGCGTGCAAGGTTTTCTTTGAGGTCACCCGTCTAACCCTCCGCATCATCTTTCGGGTATCTCCGTCACGCCGCCCGTCACGATAAATTTGCCGGTGACGACGCCGGTCGTGCGCGCGTCGGCCGAACCCTTGAAGCCGGGCTGCTTGCCGCCGACGCTCAACATGAACTCGCCCGGCTCGACGACGCGTCGGCCGCGTTCGTCGATGGCGGAGAGTTGCCTCGCGTCTATCCGGAATGAGACCCGGCGGGTCTCGCCGGGGTTGAGCCTGACGCGGCTTACCCCCGCGAGCGAACGGACGGGAACGGGATAGGCCGAGGCCGCGTCCGTGACGTAGAGTTGCACGACCTCCTCGCCCGCGCGCGCCCCCACGTTGCGCACGTCGGCCGTGACGTTCAGGCCGCGCCCCGCGCGCACGCTCTTCGCGCTCAAGCGGAGGTTGTCGTACTTGAAGGTCGTGTAAGAGAGCCCGTGTCCGAACGGGTAGAGCGGGTCGCCCTTGAAGTAACGATAAGTGCGCCCCTGCATCCGGTAGTCGTCGAAGGGCGGCAACTGTTCGGCCGACCTGTAGAACGTGACGGGCAAACGTCCCGCCGGGTTGTAGTCGCCGAAGAGTGCGTCGGCCAGAGCCGTCCCGCCCTCCTGCCCCGGATACCACGCCTCGACAATCGCCCCGACGTTCTCGTCCGCCCAGTTGACCGCGAGCGCGCTCCCGCTGAGCAGCACGAGCACGACGGGTTTTCCGAGTGCGTGAACCTGTCTGATTAACTCCTCCTGCGGCTTCGGCAGAGAGATGTCCGTCCGGTCGCCGCCGCGGAAGCCTTCCAGCTTCACGTCCATCTCCTCGCCCTCGACCGAGGGGTTGATGCCCATGACCAACACGACCGCGTCGGCCTCGCGCGCCTTAGCCAACGCGTCCTCACGCAGCACGCGCTCGCCGCCCGGCGGCGCCCACATCAGCCGCGCCGAAGCGTAGTGGTTCGCGTTCTCGCGGTACTCGATGCGCAAATCGTAAGAGCGCCCGCCCTCAAGCTCAAGCTCCTTCGTCACGGTGCGCGTCCGTGTGTTGGAGAACTCCTCGATGAACGCTTTGCCGTCGAGCGTCAGGCGCACGCCGCCGTTACCCGCAAAGCCGAGGAGGTACTTGCCCGACTCGGGCGCGGCGAGTTTGCCCGTCCAGCGGACGGAGAAGTTGTCGGTGGGCAACTGCTGTGCGGGTGCGAGCGCCATCCAGTTGAAATCGACCCGCGCGTCATCGCGCACGAGCGCCGGCTCGCCCTGCCACTCCTTGTTGGCGAAATACTCGCCCTTCAACCCTTCGAAGGCCGCGGCCGGCGCCGGCACGACGCGTGTCCCCGTCGGGTACATGCCCTGCGAGTAGAGCACACGCGTCCCGGCCGAGACCTTCTCGCGGATGCCCTGAAGCGGCGTGACCGACTTCGAGGGCGTGCCGTTATAGTTCCCCAGAAGCACGTCGGGCGCGTCCGCGTTCGGGCCGATGACGGCGATTGTTCTCAAGTCCTTCCTGAGCGGCAGCGTGTCGTTCGCGTTCTTCAAGAGGACGAGCGACTCGCGCGCCGCCCGCAGCGAGAGCGCGCGGTGCGCGGGCGAGTCGTTCTCCGAAAAAGGTATCTGCGCGTACTTGACGAGAGCGGGCGGATCGAACACGCCGAGCCGGAAGCGCGTCCGCATCAGGCGCTTGACCGCCACGTCGATCTCGGCCTCGGTGATGTAACCGTCCTTAACCGCCTGCGTGAGCGCGCGGTACTCGCGACCGCACGTCAAATCAGTCCCCGACTTGACGGCGACAGCCGAAGCCTCGGCCTCGGTCGGCTTGAACTTGTGCCCCTTCCAGATGTCCTCAATCGCTGCGCAGTCCGAGACGACATGGCCGCCGAAGGCCCACTCGCGCCGCAGGATGTCGAACAGTTTTTTGTTCGCACACGCGGGCTCGCCGTTCAGGCTGTTGTAGGCGCACATCAAGCCTTCGGCGCGCCCTTCGATGATGGTCGCGCGGAAGGCCGGCAGGTACGTCTCGCGCATGTCGCGCTCGTCGGCCTTCGCGTCGAAGGTGTGGCGCTCGGGCTCCGGCCCGCTGTGGACGGCGTAGTGCTTGACGCTTGAGACGACCTTCAAATATTTCGGGTCGTCGCCCTGCAAGCCCTTCACGTAGGCGACGCCGATGCGCGAAGTAAGGTAAGGGTCTTCGCCGAACGTCTCCTGCCCTCGCCCCCAGCGCGGGTCGCGGAAGATGTTGATGTTCGGTGACCAGAAGGTGAGCCCCTTGTAACGGGCGCGGTCGCCGTTGCGCACGGACTCGTGGTGCTTGGCGCGCGCCTCGGTCGAGACCACGTCGCCGATCTCGCGGATCAACTCAGGGTTCCAGGTCGCCGCGAGCCCGATGGCCTGCGGGAAGACGGTCGCTATCCCTGCGCGCGCGACGCCGTGCAGCGCCTCGTTCCACCAATCGTGTTCGGGGACGCCGAGCCGCTCGATGGCCGCCGCCTTGTTCATCATCTGCGAAATCTTCTCTTCGAGCGTCATCCGCGAGACGAGGTCATCGACGCGCCTATCTAAAGGGAGCCTCGGGTCCATGTAGACTGGCGGCCTCTTCGTCTGCACGAGCGTCTGCGCGGGTGTCTGCCCGACCGCCCGCGCGACGAGCAGCAGACAGAGGTTGAAAACGAGCGCGCAGGAGACTGCGCGGCGAAGGCGTTTCATCTTCCCTTCCCTTTCGTAGAGCGGCGCTTCAGCGCGCGATGACTTCGAGCTTAACCTTTTGGTGTTTGACGGAGCTGGTGCCGACCGAGATGTCGAACCAGCCGGGCTCGACCGTGCGCCGCATGTCGAGGTCGAGGAACGAGAGCTTGTCGGGCGTGATGCTGAACGTCAACGTCCTGCTCTCGCCCGGCGCGAGCGACACGCGCTTGAAGTCTTTCAGCTCAATGACGGGGCGCGTGACGGAGCTGACGAGGTCTGTGATGTAGAGCTGCACGACCTCTTCGCCCGCGCGCCGTCCGGTGTTCGTGACCGTCACGCTCACTTCGGCTCGGCCGGCCGGCCCGATCTGCTGCGGCGCGACCTTGAGGTCAGAGTAACTGAACGTCGTGTAAGAGAGTCCGTGGCCGAACGGGTAGAGCGGCTCCTTGCTCGTGTAGAGATAGCCCCGCCGCGCCGTCGGCTTGTGATTGTAGTAGATGGGAAGTTGCCCGACCGAGCGCGGGAAGCTGACAGGCAGCTTGCCCGAAGGGTTGTAGTCGCCGAAGAGCACGTCGGCCACGCCCGTCCCCGTCTCCTCGCCGAGGTAGAAGCCTTCGAGGATGGCCGGGACATTCTGCGCCACGTAGTTGATCGAGAGCGGGCCGGAGTTGATGAGCACCGCGACCGTGGGCTTCCCCGCCCCGAGTACGGCGCGGACTAACTCGTCCTGCCTGCCCGGCAGGTCAAGCGTGTCGCGGTCGCCGAGGTGATTGTCGGCCCAAGCCTCTTTGTGCGTGTCCTCGTTGCCGCCGATGACGAGGACGACCGCGTCCGCAGCACGAGCCACATTCACCGCCTCGGCAATCAGCCGCGTGTCCTCCGCGGGGTCGGGCGGCGTCGAGGTGTCGGCCCACCAGTCGCCGCCCTCCTTCGTGATGTTCACGCCGCGCGCGTGTGTGACTTTGACGGCGTTCCCGAGTTTCTTCGTTAAGCCTTCCAGCACGCTCACGCCGGGCGCGGGAACGGGGTCGCTGTAGCCGCCGAGGTGCGCGCGGTCTGCGTTCGGCCCGATGACGGCGACATTGCGCAGGCGCGAGCGGTCGAGCGGCAAAAGATTCCCTTCGTTCTTCAGAAGCGTGATGGAGCGGCGCGCGGCCTCCGCCGCGAGCGCGCGGTGCTCGCGCGAATCCGTCACGCGCGCGGCGCGCTCTACGTCCACGTAAGGGTTCTCAAAGAGTCCGAGCAGGAACTTGGCCTTGAGGTTGCGCGCGACCGCTTTGTCTACGGCCGCCTCCGAGACCTTGCCATCGCGGACGAGCTGCACGAGCGTCTGGAAGCAGTCGGGGTCGGGCACCTCCGCGTCCACGCCCGCCTCGATGGAGAGCCGCGCCGCCTCCGACTTGTTACCCGCGACCTTGTGCAAACTCTCAAGCTGCGGGATGCCGTAGTAGTCTGAGACGACGAGGCCGTCGAAGCCCCACTCCTCGCGGAGCACCTTACCCAAAAGCCACTTGTTGGCGTGCGAGGGCACGCCGTCGATCTCGTTGTACGAGGCCATCACGCTCAACACGCCGGCCTCCTTCACCGCCGCCTCGAAGCTCGGCAGGAAGTACTCGCGCAGCACGCGCTCCGAGACGTTGACGGGCCCGATGTTCGTCCCGCCCTCGGGCTGGCCGTGCGCGGCGAAGTGCTTGGCGGTGGCGATGACGTGCGCGTTGTCGATGTTCGGCCCCGGCCCCTGTATGGCCTTGATGACGGCCACGCCCATCCGCGAGACGAGATAAGGGTCTTCGCCGTACGTCTCCTCTGTGCGCCCCCAGCGCGGCTCGCGCGCGAGGTCGAGGTTGGGCCCGAGGACGAAGTGGCTCCCGCGCGCGCGCGTCTCAAGCGCGGCGGCGGTGAAGACGCGCGTGACGAGGTCTGTGTCCCAACTCGAAGCGAGCGCGATGGGCGTGGGGAAGTGCGTCGCCTTCTGCGCCATCAGCCCGTGCAGAATCTCGTCGTGGAAGATGGCCGGGATGCCGAGGCGCGTCCGCTCGACGAGCCACTTCTGGACGGCGTTGGCGAAGCGCGCCGCCTCGCGCGGGTCTTTGCGCTCACGCTGGCGCGCGATCTGCCCGATGCCGTTCTTCATCGAGACGGCTGCGCGTTCGGGCGAGAAGTCGCCGCGGTTAGTAGAGAAGCCCGCGTTCGGCCCCGCTTCAGGGCGCTCGGCCCAGAGGCAGACGAGTTGCGCCACCTTCTCCTCAAGCGTCATGCGCCCGAGCAGGTCTGCGACGCGCCGCTCGATGGAGAGGCGCGGGTTCTTATAATCGGGCGGCGACCCTTGCGAGCGCGTGCGGGGCACGAAGACGACCGACGACGCGATACAGAGCGCCGCGCAGAGCAAGACCGCGACGCGACGCCGGGCGATAGGCGCCGAGCTTCTCATCAGAATCATTCTCCCTCCGGACAGTTTGAGAAGAGCCTTCGGAACACCCACGGGAGCAGGCGTGCCGTCTGCGGAATGCCGATTTTGGTTTAAGACAAGTCAGACAAAAGTAAAGTTCGAGGGGGCAACAATATGGCTGAAAACGGTGACAATTCAGGCCCCTGCTTCCCGTCTAATACTTTAGGAACGCGAATATACCACTACTTTGGCCCAGGCATACGCAAAAGTTAAGCGGTTCTGTCCTGAAGCATGAAGGATTGAACCACAGAGACACAGGAGACACAGCTTGAAGACCTATTGCTTCAAGCTGTGTCTCTGTGTCTCTGTGGTGAACTCCCCTTCCGTTATGCGCTCTTCGATTTCAAGCACGGAAGTTTCGGCCAGCAACGGTTCGGCGCCGTCCTTCAAAAGCTTGTACTCGACCGCGTCCACGAGCGCGCGCCAGCTCGCCTCGACGATGTTCGAAGAGACGCCGACGGTGCCCCACTCCGAGCGGCCGTCGCCCGACGTGATGAGCACGCGCACGAGGCTCGCCGTCCCCGACAGACTCCCCCGCCTGACCCTCACCTTGTAATCGACCAGCCGCACCTCTGCGAGTGCGGGGTAGAATTTTTCGAGCGCGCGCCGCAGGGCATGGTCGAGCGCGTTGACCGGCCCCGTCCCGCTCGCCGCCGTGTGCTCGACGTGGCCGCCGACCCGCACGCGCACGGTCGCCTCGCTCAGAGGCATCTCCGACCCCCTGTGCTCGTCGATAACGCGGAAGCCGAGCAGCTCGAAGAAGGGTTGATGTGTGCCGTCCAACCTGCGAACCAGCAGCTCGAAACTCGCCTCGGCCGCCTCGAACTCGTAGCCGCCGTGTTCGAGCCGCTTCAACTCTTCGAGCACGCGCTGCTCCCCGGGTAAGTCGAGCCCCAGCTCGCGCGCCTTAACGTGCAGATTCGCGCGACCCGAGAGGTCTGAGACGAGGACGCGGCGGCGGTTGCCGACCGACTCGGGCGGGACGTGCTCGTACGTGCGCGGCTCGCGCTCGACGGCCGAGACGTGGACGCCGCCCTTGTGCGCGAAAGCAGAATCGCCGACGAAGGGCGCCGAAGGCGCCAGCGCGAGGTTGGCGATCTCCGAGACGAAGCGCGCCGTCTCGCGCAGACGCGACAGACGCGCGCGCCCCACGTTCGTCACGCGGCCGAGCTTCAACTCAAGGTTCGGTATCAGCGAACAAAGGTTCGCGTTGCCGCAACGCTCGCCGTAGCCGTTGACCGTTCCCTGCACGTGCGTCGCGCCGGCCGCGACCGCCGCCAGCGTGTTCGCCACCGCCAGCTCGCCATCGTTATGACAGTGGACGCCGAGAGGGACTTCGATACTCTTGGCGACCTCCCACGTCGCGAGCGCGACCGCGCCCGGCAGGCTCCCGCCGTTCGTGTCGCAGAGGACGACGCGCGCCGGCCCGCCCGCGACGGCTGCGCGCAAAGTCGCCAGAGCGTACTCGGGGTCGTCCGCATATCCGTCGAAGAAGTGTTCGGCGTCGTAGATGACAAAGGGCACACGCGCGGCAAGGTACTCGACCGTATCGGCGATGATCTCTAAATTCTCTTCTCGACTCAGGCGCAGGGCCTCCGAGACGTGCAGGCCCCACGACTTGCCGAAGACGGTGACGACCGGCGTCTCCGCGTGCAGCAACGCCTGTATGCTCGGGTCGGTCTCGCAAGAGGTGCCGCGCCGCCGCGTCGCGCCGAAGGCCGCGAGCCGCGCGTGCGAGAGCCGCAGAGTGCGTGCGCGCTCGAAGAACTCCACGTCGCGTGGGTTCGACCCCGGCCAGCCGCCTTCCACGAAGTCAACGCCGAGCGCGTCCAGATGCTCCGCGATACGGCACTTGTCCCCGACCGAGAAGTTCACCCCCTCACCCTGCGCCCCGTCGCGCAAAGTCGTGTCGTAGATTTCGACGAGATTACTCATCACTTATCACTTTAATCTCCGGTGCTTGAACGTCCGCTCGCCGCTGCCGTAGGAGGCGACGGTGTGGCCGTCGCCGGTGAGGAGATATTTATAAGTCGTGAGCCCTTCGAGACCGACAGGGCCGCGGGCGTGGAGCTTGCCCGTGCTGATACCCAGCTCCGCGCCGAGGCCGTAGCGGAAGCCGTCGGCGAAGCGCGTCGAGGCGTTGTGATAGACGCCCGCCGCGTCCACCTCCGCGAGGAAGCGCGAAGCCGCCCCGCCGTCTTCGGTCACGATGGCCTCCGTGTGGCGCGAGCCGTGGCGCTCGATATGCCGGAGCGCCTCGTCGAGTCCGCCGACGGTCTTGACCGAGACGACCATGTCGGAATACTCCGTCGCCCAGTCCTCTTCGGTCGCCGGGACGAGCCCGTGCGACGATGGTGCGAGCGCGGCCGTGCGCGCGCAGGCACGCACCTCGACCCCGGCCGAAACGAGCGCGGCGACGAGGCTCGGCAGTAAACGCGCCGCTACATCTTCATGAACCAGCAACGTCTCGGCGGCGTTGCACGCGGCCGGGTACTGCGTCTTCGAGTCGATGACGACCGCGAGCGCCTTCCGCAGATCGGCCGCCGCGTCCACGTAGACGTGGCACACGCCTTCGCCATGCCCGAGCACGGGGATGCGGCTGTGGGCGGCGACGTGGCGGACGAACTCCTTCGACCCGCGCGGGATGACGAGGTCTATCTCTTCGTCGAGCGCGAGCATCTGTGAGGCCTCCTCGCGCGTGCGCAGCAGCAGCGCCGCGTCCGCGGGCACGTCTTCAAACCGCGCGAGCGCGTCGCGCCAGATTGTGTAGAGAGCTTCGTTCGTCTGCGCGGCTTCGGCGCCGCCCTTCAAGAGACATGCGTTGCCCGACTTGAGCGCGAGCGACGCGACCTGCGGCACGACCTCGGGCCGCGCCTCGAAGACGACGCCGACGACGCCGAGCGGGCACGAGACTTTGGTGAGCGTCAGTCCGTCGTCCAGCTCCGTGACGGCGAGCCTGCGCCCCAGAGGGTCTTCGAGCGCCGCCACGTCGCGCACGCGCTCGGCTATCTCGGCCACCCCGCGCTCACTCGTCTGAAGCCGCTTGAAGGTCGAGGCCGTCATGCGCCCTTCGCCCACGGCGCGCGCCGCTTCAAGACAGTCGCGCTCGTTGGCCTCGACTATCTCCAACGCCCGTTCAGAGAGAGCCTCGGCCGCCGCGCGGAGCGCCTCGTCGCGCCGCTCGCGCGGAAGCATTGCCAGACGCCGCGACGCGGCCTTCGCGCGACGCGCAAGCTCTTCGACGCTTGTCTGTAGCTCCGTCTCCGAAGCGGTGCTGCTCATAAACGACCGTCCTGTCCGGCGCCCTTCTCCGCGGCGCGCTCCGTGATGACGATGTTGTCGCGCGTCACCAGCACCTTCGTTTTCCGACCGCGCGAGTTCCCTTCCCTCACACCTTCATCGCTGCTCGCGCAGTTGGCGATACCGCGCGCAAACTCGCACCCCGAAGGGTCGGCGATGCTCACCACGTCCTGCGGCTCGAACTCGCGCTCGACGCGCACGACGCCCGCCACCAGCAACGAAGCCTTGCCGCGCAGGATGGCCTCGCGCGCGCCTTCGTTGACGACGACGCGCCCGCGCACGCCCGCCGCGTATGCTATCCAGCGCCGCTTGCCCGCCATGCGCGACGTGGGGACGAAGGCCGTGCCCACCTCTTCGCCCGCGAAGATGCGCGCGAGCGTGTCAGGGCGCTGGCCGTTCGCGATGACGGCGATGCAGCCCGCGCGCATCGCAATCTCGGCCGCTTCGAGCTTCGTCACCATCCCCCCGCGCCCCGTCGCCGAAGGCCCCGACGCCAGAGACTTCAACTCCGGCGTCACCTCTGCGACGTAAGACAGCACCATCAACTCCTCGTCGCGCTCGACCGCGCAGGGCTCTGCGGGCGGGCGCGCCACGAGCAGCCCGTCCACGTCCGAGAGCAGCACGAGCGCGTCCGACGCGAGCTTACCGGCGACGAGCGCGGCCAGACGGTCGTTGTCGCCGAAGACGCGCGCGCCGCTCCGCACGTACTCAAGCTCGGCCGTCGAGACCGTGTCGTTCTCGTTGACGACGGGCACGACGCCGAGCTTCAACAGACGCTCCATCGTCCTCTGTAAATTTGAATAACGACGGCGGTCGGTGAAGTCGTCTTCGGTCAGAAGCACCTGCGCGATCTTCACCCCGTGCGCGCCGAACATCGCCTCGTATGCGTGCATCAGAAGGCCCTGGCCGACGGCCGCGCACGCCTGCCGCACGACCACGTCGCCGAGCCGCGCGCGCGCTAAGCCCAGACGCCCCGCGCCCAGACCCACCGCGCCCGAAGAGACCAGCACGAGCCCGCGCCCCTCGGCGTGCAGTTCGGCCAGAGCGCGCACGACCGGCGCGACGCGCTCGGCCGAGACCTCGCCGCCCGCGCCTGAGACCACGCTCGTCCCCAGCTTGACGACCGCGCGCCGCGCGCCGCGGAACCGGCGTCGCCTCTCGACCTGTAAGTCTTCGGCCTCCATGAAATGTTCCTGCTAACGCAAAAGGCCATCAACCTGTCTCGTGTTGATGGCCTGTCGGGCGGGTCGGGGTTGCTTTGACAAGCCATCACGTCTTGAGCTGAAGCGTAATAAAGCCCGACGGGACGAGCACGCTGACGGCAGGCGTGTACACCGCAACGCGGAGCGAAGTCGGGAGCGCGGACGTGTTGGGCGCGAATGTCATGGCGGTTAACGGAAAGACTCGGGGAGTTGGCCGCGGCCGTCCGCGGAGACACCACTCTACAACCAACGTCGCAGGGCGCATAATTTAAATTTTTTCTAGGGTCATAAAAATGATTGTGGGAGCCGGTCGCGCGCCCGGCGCTGGTTGTGTTATCAATTAAGGACGAAATCCACGTGGAGTGTTCAAAGAGTTAGCATGATTCGGCCTTCGAGTAGAACCGCGCAGTTTCATTACGCCATCCGCAACATCGTCGGGGCCGCAGAGGAGCGCGAGCGCCGAGGGCTCGCCGTCACCTACCTCAACATCGGAGACCCGCAGGCTTACGGCTTCCGCCCGCCCGCGCACGTCGTCGAGGCCGCGGCGCGCGCCGTGCGCGAGCGCTTCACGGGCTACGAGCACTCCTCGGGCCTGCGCGAGGCGAGGGAGGCGGTCGCCGCGTACGCCACGGCGCTCGGCGCGCAGACGGCGCCCGACGACGTGCTGATGACGGCGGGCGCGTCCGAGGCCGCAGACCTCCTGCTGTCGGCGCTGGTCGAAGAGGGCGACGAGGTGCTCGTTCCCGCGCCCGGCTACCCGCTCTACCCGGCCATCCTCAACCGGCTCGGCGCACACGCACGCTACTACACGCTCGACCCGCGCGCGGGCTGGCTCCCCTCGCCCGAAGAGGTCGAGTCGCTCGTCAACGAACGCACGCGCGCGCTCGTCCTCATCAACCCGAATAACCCGACCGGCTCCATCACAAACGACGAGACGACGCGGCAACTCTTAGACATCGCGGAGCGGCGTGGACTGCTCGTCATCAGCGACGAGGTCTACCGCGAGCTTTGCTTCAACGAACCGCCCGCGCCGGCCTCGCTGCTCGCGGCGGGACGAGAGGTGGCGGTCGTCACCTTAGAGAGCCTGTCGAAGACGCACATGGTGCCGGGGTGGCGCGTCGGCTGGATGCGGTTCACGAACGCGCGCCTGATGCCGGAACTGATGCGCGCCGTCCACCGTCTGGCGAGCGGCCGCCTCTGCTCGCCGACGCCCGCGCAGTACGCCGTGCGCCCCGCGCTCGAAGGCGACCGCGCGTTCCTCGCAGAGTTCATGCGCGAGATAAGAGAGCGGCGCGACTTCGTCATGCGTTCCGTCTCTGAGATCGAAGGTCTTTCGTGCGTCGAGCCGGCCGCGGCCTTCTATGCGATGGTGTGTGTGGACGACCCCGAGCAACGCACGGACGAGCGCTTCGTGCTCGACCTGCTGAAAGAGACCGGCGTGCTCGTCGTCCACGGCTCGGGCTTCGGCGCCGCCCCCGCGTCGTGCCACTTCCGCCTCGTCTACCTCCCCGACGAGGCCGTGCTCGGCAGCGTCTTCCAGAGGCTCGCCGCCTTCATGCACACACCCGCCGCGGCACGCCGTTGAACCCGTACGCGAAACCCTGCGATTGAGATAGACATTGCCGAAGCTCGGGCCGCCGGTTTAGATTCGTGCGTCATGACCGTCCCGAGGCGGCAACGGATGAACGATGGAAGAGGCGCCGGCCAGAATCGACCCGCTGCTCGAACCACTCTTGCTGGAGTCCGGCGACGAGCGCGCCGACGGACTCCTCACGCGCCTCATCGACGAGCACGCCGGGCCGGTCATCAAGGGCGTCATCCGCTACAAACTCCACCTCAACCCGCACCGCGCCACCCAAAGAGACGAGGCCGAAGACCTTTATCAGGAGGCGCTGCTGCAACTGCTCTCTCGGCTGCGGCAGTTCCGCAGAGAGCCCGGCCAGCACCCCATCGCCGACCTGCGCGGCATGGCGGCTGTCATCGCGCACCGGACGTGCTCGGGCTGGATGCGGCGCCAGTTTCCGGAACGGCACGCGCTCAAGAATCGACTCCATTACCTTCTGACGCGCCAAAGGGGCTTTGCGCTCTGGCAGGGCGAGGGCGGGAAACTGCTGGCCGGCTTCGCGGCGTGGCAGGGGCGAGAGAAGTCTGCGCACGCGGCGCGGCTCGCGGAACTGTCGGACGTTGAAGAGTTGTCGGCCCACGTCCGAACGCTCAAGGGCGGCAGGCAGCAGGCGCTGGCCGACGCGCTGGCCGCGATCTTCAAACACCTCGACGGCCCCGTCGAGTTCGACGAGTTGGTGAGCGCCGTGGCGGCGCTGCTCGGCATCAGGGATCAGCCGTTGGAATCGCTCCCCGACCATGAAGACGCGGGAGCGTCCGCGCCCGCCGCCGCCGCGGAGTCGAACCCGGCATGGCATATCGAGAAGAGGATTTTTCTGCAAAGGCTCTGGGAAGAGCTGCAACTGCTCCCGCCGAACCAGCGCGCGGCGCTGCTGCTGAACCTGAAAGACGCGGGCGGCACGGGCTGTATTACACTCTTCCCCGCGACGGGCGTGGCGACCCTGCGCCAACTGGCCGCCGCGGTGGAGATGAGCGCGGACGACTTCGCGCGCCTGTGGAACGAGCTGCCTCTGGAGGACGCGAGGATTGCCGAATTGCTGGGACTGACGCGTCAGCAGGTCATCAACGCGCGCAAATCGGGGCGCGAACGGCTGGCGCGCCGTTTGAAAGGATTCATCTGAAAAGCCGCTGGTAATAAACGGCGGACTTCGTCAACTTATCCTTGTAAGAAGGGCGGCCGGGAGACCGGCCGTGGGTTTGGAAGAGACTTGGTCGAGCATTTAACACAAAGACAGTTCGAGGGTTACCTCCGGCAACAGTTGGAGGTCGCGGAGCTGCTGTCGGTGTGTGAACACCTGGACGAATGTGAGGCGTGCCGCCGCCGGGCCGAGGGTTCGGGCGAAGGCGACGCCGCGTTCTTCGCCCTGCGCTCCGAACTCTTCGACGAGGCGGCGGAAGGATTCGACGCGCGCGCGGCGGGCGCGCACCTGTCGGCGGAAGAGACGGCCGCGTTTGTTGAAGGCACTCTCTCCGGCGAGCCGCTGCAAACGGCCTCTGACCATCTGACCAGTTGCGAGCACTGCGCCCTCTCGGTCGAAGACCTGCGCGCGTTCAGGGACGAGGTCGCGCCCTCACTCGAACACGAATACAGACCGGCGGCTGTGCCTTCTTCGCCCACGGTTCCCTCTCCGTCTGAAAGCCTCTGGCGGCGGGCGTTTTCTTCCCTGCCCGCGCTCTTCCGAGTCTCCCCTGTGCCCGCCTTCGGCGCGGCGTTGGCGGTCATCCTGCTGGCGGTGTTCGGCTGGCTGATGTGGCGGACGACGCGGCCGGGAGAGCCGAGACAGGAGGTCGTCGTTAACCCCTCCAACAACTCACAACCCGCGCCCGTGGTCGTCGCCCCCACGCCCACGCCGCCAGAGCCCGCGCCGACACAGGAGCCCCCGACGACGGCCGAGGTCGCACAGCTTAACGACGGTGGAGGCCGTTTGAGCCTCGACCGCGAAGGCAGGCTGACGGGCGCCGAAGCCCTGCCGCCCGCTTACAGGGAGCTGCTGAAGGACGCGCTCGGCGGACGGCGGCTCGAAAGGTCTCCGCAGCTCAAGGGGCTCGCGCGGCCCGGGAGTTCGTTGATGGGTTCGGAGACGCAGGGCGGCGAGTTCTCCGTGCTCGACCCGGTCGGCAACGTTCTGCTCAATGACCGTCCGACCTTCCGCTGGTCGGCGTTGGACGGGGCGACCGCCTACGTCGTCGAAGTCTACGACGACGCCTTCAACCTCGTGGCCAACAGCCCGCAACTCAACGCACGCTCCTGGGCCGCGCCGCAGACGCTCCCGCGCGGCAAGGTCTATTCGTGGCAGGTCAAAGCACTCAAAGACGGTCAGGAGATAAAATCGCCGCGCCCGCCCGCGCCGCAGGCTAAGTTCCGCGTCCTCGACCGCGCGAAGGCCGACGAGCTTGCGCGGGCGAAAAGAGCTTACCCCTCTTCCCACCTGACACTCGCACTGCTCTACGCCGAAGCGGGGCTCTTGAATGAGTCCGAACGCGAGCTGCGTCTGCTCCAAAGAGCCAACCCTAACTCCGACCTCGCCCGCAGCCTCCTCCGCCAGATTCAGGCGCTCCGCCGGACTGAATAAGCTTCAATTAGAAATTTCAAAGATTATCTGCTGGACGCAAAGAAGATTCGGCGGATAGACTTCCCATCATGGGCAATATCCGGTCATTCTTACTGACAGTTCTCAACCATTGGGTGGCTCTTATGAGCGGGGGCATTATCCTAGTGATGCTCACGCTCTGGGAGCGTCATTCTAGTCGAAATGTTCCTTCTTGGTTTTTTTGGGGCATCGTCGTTCTTATGATTTTTCTCGCCTTCTATTTAGCGTGGCGTGATAAACATTTGGCCTTGTTACAAGCCGAGAAGGCTTTAGAAGAAGAACGGCAGCAGAACAGACCTAACTTTATCCCAAGCATTGAGCAAGTAGCCACCGGACGTTACTTACAGTTGGACTGCCCGATAATGTTTGTACTCATGTCTATACGAAATACTGGCGCTCAAAGTATCGCCGGTGCTTGGTCGTTAACGCTCAAGGGGAATGGCATGGATAAAACTGTGCCCGCCGCTTACCTCGGAGAAAGAAAGCATCTATCAGGGGAATCAGTTCAAGGCGTACTTAGAGTTGAAGACACTCTCTATGAAAAGACGCAGCAACCTATACCCCATAATGGCATTGTTAGTGGCTGGCTAGTATTTGTAATTGAAGGTGCTAAAGTTGGCAGCGCTGATGTGCCCGGAACAAAATTCACTATTTCCTTCAGAGACGTATACGGGAAGATTTATGAGGCCAGCGACGAGTTCACGGCAACCCCAAGTCCATTGATGTATGTGCCGGGAGCAGGAAAGGTAATCCAACCCAAGACAGAAAAGCCAAGCGCAAAGCCTAGCCGCAATCGTCGGAAGCGTTAGACCGCCTCTTCTTTAATAAGTTCCTTGTACTCAAGCTTCTCTGATTTGATAAGGCGGAGCAGCGTATCGTGGAACAGGTAAGGGTTGTTCCGGTTGTTGAACCTGCACTCGAACTCGTCAAAGTAATCCTCCAACCCATTTCTCAATTCCCTTCGCCCACCAGCACGAAGCCGGCCCAGTAGAAGGGGTGGTTGGTCTCGGGGTTCTTCATTAACTTGAGGGCCGCCTGGCGCAGGGCTTCGCTCTTCGTGAGCTTCGGCGTGGGGGAGATGAGGCCGCGGTGGAAGTTGACCATCAGCTCGCGCGTGCCGGCCGATTCGACCTTCCACTGGCTGACGACGAGCGAGGGCACACCGGCGATGAACGTCGCCCAGGAGAGGCCAATCATGCCTTCGCCCGCCGCCGTGCGGCCGCGGGCCGTCTCGCAGGCGGAGAGCACCGCGAGGTCGGCCTTCAGGTCGAGCCGCGTCAGCTCCCACGCTTCGAGCAGCCCGTCCTCGTTCGTGTCGCCCGCCGAGAGCGCGAGGTGCGAGTACATGGGCGAGGCGTTATCGACCAGCCCGTGCGCGGCGAAGTGGAGGATTCGCGCCCGGCCGGCCTCGCTCTTGAAACGGTCTTCGCGCGCCTCCGCGCCGGTGTAGATTCTGCTCCTCGCAGCGCCGTACAGACGCCCGAGCGCCTTGACCTCCTGCTCCGCCTCCGGCAGCGCTTCGAGCCTCCCGCCGCGCAACGCCGGCGCCGCCGCGCCGCCCGCCCCCTTACCCGTCAGGGGGTTCCCGAGCGCCAGCAGCGTGGCCGGCCCGTCCGCCGAGCCGTTCAACTTCCGGCGCCTCGACATCTCGCGCAGAACTGTCAGCGACGGCGCGTAGGCGACCGCGGCCTCTTCGAGCAGGAAGCGGTTCGAGCCGTTCAGCAACGCCTGAAACGGCAAGTCCCAAAGCGTGTTGTCCGGGGCGATGACGAGGTTGGTCTTGCCGCGCAGTTGCGCCTCGGCCGGTTTGAGCAGAGCGTCGTAGAGCTTGAGCGCGGAGGCGCGGAAGCCGAGGTCGCGCCCCGCCAGTTGTTGACGAAACGCTTCCGTGCGCTTCGCCAGCTCTTCACGCTTGAGAGGCAGCGTGTAGACCCTTACCTCGGCCTCCGACCTCCCCGAAGACTTCGTGACGACGAAGAGGTAAGTCACGTCGTCGGCCACGACGTATTCGAGCAGCGCGCTCGCTTCGTCGGGCAGCAACGCCGTCAACTCTCCCGCCGTGATGACGGGCGCTTCGCCGCGTTGGACTCTCAGCTCGGGGTGCGCCGCGTAGAGCCTCGTCTCGAAGTCTTCGTAATCAAGACGCGCCTTCTCGACTTCGGCCCGCAGAGCAGCCACGCGCGCCGGGTCAGACTTGTCGCGCCTCGCCTCGCCCGCGAGCTGCGAATTGAGCGTGACGAGTTTGAGCCGCCGCTCCTCCTCGGCCTGCCGCTCCGCCTGCGAGAGTGACTGGCGGAGGCCGTTGCCGCGCCCCGTCTGTAACGCGTCGAGCAGCACGCGCGCCTTCGAGGCTTCGGCAAACGTCAGCGCCTCGGCGTACGCCTCTTGCGAGACGAGCAGCTCGACCATGCCGAGCCACGGCGAGAGCCGGTTCTCAAGAAAGCTCTGCTGCTGCTGTTCGCCGCCCGCGACCTCGCGGCGCACGCGCTCAACCGTGTCGATGGCGGCGAGGAAACTCCGGCGGGCTTCGGCCGTCTGGCCCAGAGCGCGCAGGGCGCGGCCGACCTGCTCCTGCCCCTTCCAAAGCTCTTCGGGCGCGTTGATCTCCTCCGCGAGGTCGGCGGCGCGCAGGCCGGCCTTGAGCATCTCGGGATAGTTGCCCTCGTCCTGATACAACTGGGCCAGCTTCTCCAGCACCACGCAGAGGCCCCGCCGGTCGCCCATCTCCTCGCGCAGCCGCAGGCTCTTCTGTTGATATTCCAGCGCGAGGTCGCGCCGCCCCTGACGACGGTAGACCTCGCCCATGTTACTGAAGCTCGTGGCCACGCCCTCCTTGACGCCCATCTCCTCGGCCAGCTTCAGCCGCTTCTGAAACCACTCCAACGCCTGCTCATAACGCCCCTGCGATTTGTAGACGATGCCGATGTTGTTCAACGTCTGGCCGACCCCGAACCGGTCGTTGACCTCTTCCCGAATCTTCAGGCTCTTGTGGTAGTACTCCAGCGCCTGCTCGTAACGACCCTGACTGTTGTAGAGCCTACCCAGACTGTGGAAGTTGTAGGCCAAATCACGCTTGTCGGCGGCGGCGCCCAACTCTTCGCCGATCCTGATGCTCTCCTGAAAGCACGCCAGCGCCTCCGCATAACGACCCTGAAAGTTATAGACGGCGCCGATGTTGTAGACGGCCCTCGCCACGCCCGCCCGGTCGCCCATCTCTTCGCCGAGCGCACGGCTCCTCTGGTAGTAGGCAAGCGCCTGCTCGTAGAGCCCCTGCGCCTGATAGATGTTGCCGATGCTGTTGGAGACATCCCGCAAAGTCACCCGGTCGTTGATTCCTTCGGCGAGCGCCAGGCTCCTCCGCTGGAAGTCGAGGGCGAGGTCGTAACGGCCCTGCATTTTGTGAACGATGCCGATGTTGTTGAGGGCGACGGCAATCAGGCGCTTATCACCGCATTCTTCGCCGAGCGCGAGGCTCCGTCTGGCGTAGGCCAGAGATTGATCCGGACGGCCCTGTGCCCTATGGATGAGAGCGATGTGGTACAGCTCCCGCGCGGTTGACCTCTTGTCACCGGCCTCTTCAAACACCGCGAGACTCTTCTGCAAGAACTCAAGGGCCTCGGCCGCGCGGTTCTGGCGGTTGGAGAGCAGCCCCATGTTATGCAGCGCGTTTCCCAGCGCCGCACGGTCACCGCTCTGCTCCGCGAGCCGCGCCGCGAGTTGAGAGAGTCGCAGCGCCTCTGCGTAATCGCCCTTCTGCATGAGGGGAGCCGCCCGCGCATTCAACGCGGCCGGAGACTCGCCGTTCGTCAGCCCCTTCTTCCCCCCGAGCAGGCGCTCCTCCTCCGACCCGGCGCGCGCAGGGGCCGCGGCCAGCTCACTCACTCGCAAAGGAGAGGACGCGTCGGAGACTGCTTGTGACTGTGCGAGGGCGGGGCTGAAGAGGCTCAGGGAGAACAGACACAGGGCGGCGCGGGACATGTGCGTCATACGACGAAACTCCCTTACGGCGAGTCGGTTCGGCGAGGTCGAGGGGCGTTGGGAGGGGCGCTGACGTTCAAAGCCCTCCGCACACTAACGCGTAAATCGTAGGCGAAGGGGATCACCGAAAGTTAAAAAAAATCCGGCCAAAAAAATTCAGAACCGGCAGTAATACGGCCCGTCGTTCGGCAACTTCCCCCTTCGTGTTTGGAGATTAGAAGGAGAAGAGAGGAGTAAGAAAGTTATGAGTCAGGCTGTCACGGAATTGGAGAGCTTGAAATCGAAGATGAAGGCGACGTGGATGTCGGGCGACTTCGACCGCGTCGCACAGGTCTACGCGCCGGACGCGGCGGCGTTCGTCGAGCGGCTGGCGCTGAAGCCGGGCGAGCGCGTGCTCGACGTGGCCTGCGGCTCGGGCAACCTTTCGTTCCCGGCCGCGCGCGCCGGGGCGTACGTGTCGGGGCTCGACATCGCCACGAACCTCGTCCAGACGGCCCGGGATCGCGCGCGCCGCGAGGGGCTGCCCGTCTACTTCGACGAGGGCGACGCCGAACAGATGCCTTACGGGGACTCTTCGTTCGACGTGGTCATGTCGATGTTCGGCGCGATGTTCGCGCCGCGGCCCGAGACGACGGCCGGTGAGCTGCTGCGCGTCTGCCGCCCGGGCGGCCGCATCGCGTTGGCCAACTGGACGCCGTCGGGCTTCATCGGCCGGATGTTCAAAGCCACCGCCGCGCACGTCCCGCCGCCCGCAATCCCTTCGCCCCTCGTGTGGGGCGACGAGGCGACCGTCCGCGAACGTCTGCGCGACGGCGTTGACGAGTTGCATTTCAACCGCCGCACGGTCGCCTTCCGCTTGCCGCTGACGCCGGAGCAGACGGTGGACTTCTTCCGCGAATGGTACGGGCCGACGCTACGCGCCTTCGCCTCGCTCGACGCGGACGGACAGGCCGCGCTGCGGCGCGACCTCGTGCGGCTGTGGTCTGAGCACAACCTCGCAACTGACGGCACGACGCACGTCGAGTCCGAGTACCTGGAGGTCGTCGCGACGCGCGGCTGAGCTGACAAGCTCACGCCGCAGCAGTAACTCCGAAATATTCCCGCGGCCGGTAATACGGCGGGGAGTTCGGCAACTTCTTTTTTCGGCACTCAAAGCTGACTGCCGGTTCGACAAGGCGTGTGGGTTGAGACGGGCGGCACCATCATTCTTTCATCGGCCGCCGTCTCGCCCCTTACCGAAACAGGAAACCAGAGGCTCAGATACTTAAGGAGAGAAAGATCATGCGCTACCTGAAATCAAAACTCATCACCAGACTTTTCGTCCTGCTCGCCGTCGCGACCTTTGCGGCGCAGTCCGCGCACGCCAAAGAGGGCGGCCGCACACCGGACTTACCGCTCCCCCTCTGCGAGAGTATTCAGGTGGAGGAGGGCAACAAGGTCTCCTTCCACACCTACGCACTCGGCGTGCAGGTCTACAGGTGGAACGGCACCGCCTGGGCGTTCATCGAGCCGGTGGCGAACCTCTATGCCGACCGCGGCTTCCACGGGCAGGTCGGCACGCACTACGCCGGCCCCACGTGGGAGAGCAACAGCGGGAGCAAGGTGGTCGCCACGCGCGTGCCAAACACGGGCTGCACGCCGAACGCGAACGCCATCCCGTGGCTGAAGCTCGAAGCGGTGGACACCGAAGGCCCCGGCCCCTTCAGCCGCGTGACCTTCATCCAGCGCGTCAACACTAGAGGCGGCATCGCCCCCGCCGCACCCGGCACGTTCGTCGGCGAGGAGGCGCGTGTGCCCTACACCGCCGAGTACTTCTTCTACCGCGCGACCCACTGAGCGTGGCCCTTCCCCGGGGGCGTCTGAGGACGGGGAAGTTAACCACCGCAGACACGAGAGGCACAGCTTGTAGACTTATGTCTTTAAAGCTGTGCCTCTCGTGTCTGCGGTGGTTAACGTTGCTTGGTCGTCTTCCGACTCTTCTTTAATTCCTCGGTAGTGGATTTGATGAGGCGCCAGGTGTTGGCGTCGCCGTCGAAGACGCTGTTGAGCCCCTGCTCCTCCATCGGAGGGTCGCCGGTGTAGTCGTCGCCCTCCTTCCAGAAGGTCTGCCCCTTGAAGGGGCGCGCCCTGCCGCCGAAGGCCCAGAAGTTGGCGCCGGCGACGTGGCCGCCCGCGGCGGCGTGGCGCGTGAGGACGGCGAAGACCTGCTTGTAGAGTTGGTCGCGCAGCGTCGTCGGCGAGGCGGGGTCGAACGAGTGTCCGTCGCGCGGCAGTCCGAACTCTTCGAGCACGAGCGGCTTCTTCAGACGCTCGGCGACGCCGAGGTGCTCTTCGACGTAGGCGAGCGTCTTCTCGACGACGCCGGGAAAGTCCGCCTCGATCTCGTGCCCTTTGAACCACGACCAGTTCTTCGGCCAGATGTGGATGGTCAGGTAGTCGATGTTGCGGTCGGCGTGTATCTCCTCAAAGAGCTTGAGGTCTTCGGTGCCCATGCGCCCCTCGTGGCCGACGATGACGAGGTGATTTTTGTCCTTCGCCTTGATGAGCGCGGCCACGTCGCCAACCCAACGCTTGTAACTTTCGACCGCGGCGGGCCGCATCGGGCGCGGCTCGTTCGCCAGCTCCCAAGCCATGATGGCGGGGTCTTCGATGTACCTCTTCCTGCTGTACCTGTTGACACGACCGAGCAGAAGGTTGACCTGCTTCGCATAAGCCTCGGTGCACGGCGCGCAGCCGTAGAACTGCGAGACCACGTCGCGCTGCTCGTCCCAGTTCAGCTTCCTCGTCTTCAGCTCCTCGGGCACACGGCCGTTCCAGATGAGGTACTGCTGAAAGCCGCCGCTCCACTCCCAGTTGTTGCTGAAGAAGACGACGGCCTTGAGGTCGCGCTTGCCCATCTCGTGCAGGACGAGGTCGAGCGCACCCAGCACCTCCTCGCTGAACTCACCCTGTCTCGGTTGCAGCGGCGGGCCGACGCGCACGACGCCGTTAATCATTCCCGCGCCTTCGGCGCCGGCCAGCAGACGCAGGTTGTTGACGCCGTGCGCCTTCAGGAAGTCCAGCTCTTTACGCAGACGCTCGACGCCGCGCTTCTCATCCTTCAATAGCCCGAGCAGGCTCCCGTACCAGTAGTTCGTGCCGACGAAGTAGTAGGGCCTGTCGTCGAGGTAGAGTTGGTGACCCTTGACCGTCACGAACGACGATTTGGCCGACGCCTCGGCGGCGAACGTCGAGATGGACGCGGGCAGGAGTGTCAACACGAGCGCCGCCTTGATGCCTGCACGGCCGCGCCCCGTAAAGAAGTCGCGCGCGGCCCTAAGCATCTTGCGGACGCGACGCAGCACCTTCGGCAACAGCCAGAAGAAAAGGACGAGGAACGCAGCCACCAGGAAGAGCACGACCAACGGCGCGACGATTGACAGCACGACGCCGCCTATCGCCAGGATGTCTTCGATGATCGAGAGAATCCAGTTCGACACCGGCTCCGGGCTCACGTTGGCCGCGGCGCGCACCGTCGCCTTCGTCCCGTGCGAAGAGAGCGCGACGGTGCCGCCGAGCAGCAGCGCCAGCACGTGGACGGTCGGGCTCAGGTCGGTCGTCGCGGCGAAGGCCAACACCGCCCCCGCCGGCACGCGGATGAACGTGTGGATGGCGTCCCACACCGTATCCACGTACGGTATCTTGTCGGCGAAGAACTCGACGCAATAGAGCCCGGCCGCCACCCCGATGATGAGCCAGTTGTCGAGGTGGTGCAGCTCGCCCGGCAGCCTGACGAGCTTGTAGTGTTCCAGCAACCCCAAGACCGCCACGGTCGCGTACAGGTTGATGCCCGAAGTCCACGCCGAGCCGGCCGCGAGGCCGAGTATCTGGATGAGATTCATGGGTGAATGATAAAGGATTTGGAGATTGATTCATCGGGTCATTTATTCATTGAACCAATGACCCGATGAATCAATCTCCAAATCCCTTCAGTGACTCATCGCGTAGATGACGACGTTGATGCCGACCTTGTAGGCGGCGAGGCCGTACTTGACGGGGTAGCGACCGTCGTTGATCCACTCCCAGGCGTCGCCGAGGTCGGAGTTGCGTGCGAAGAAGGCGACGAGGCGACCCTGCTTGTCCTCGATGCCCATGTAGTAGGGCGTGACGCCGCCCTTCTCGGAGGTCACGCCGCGTTGCGCGTTGTAGATGTTCGGCACCTGCACGACCTCCTCGATGTCGAGGTAGGAGTGGAAGACCGGGTGCGTGAGCGGCAGCTCCTTCGGCTCCAGGTCGGGGAAGACCTTCTTCATCTGCTCCCTGACGTTCTGCCACTCGGCCTCGCCCCAGAAGTCGTCGAAGAACATGAAGCCGCCGCGCGCCACGTACTCACGCAGGCGCGCGGCCTCCTCGTCGGACAGCTCCATGTAGCCCGGCTCGACGATGTAGACGAGCGGGTAGTCGAAGAGCCCCTCGTCCATGACCTCGAACTGGCGTGGCTGGCCCGAGACGTTGAGGTTCGTCCCCGCCCACTCGCGTATGCCGACGCTGAAATGGTCGTCGGCCTCCGGGAAGTCCGTCGCCCACGCGCCGCCCCAGCGCCGGCCGTAGGAGTAGGGCGAGCGATAGATCATGCGCGTGAAGGTGAACTCGCCCGCCGATTCCGATGCACCGGCGCGGCCCAACGCGCGTGGCTCCTGCGGCTCTGGCGCGCGGCGCCGCGCCCCACCGCCGCCGAACGGCGGGAGTCCGCCGAAGGGCGAGCCGGGAGTCGTCTGCGGCCCGAAGGGCTCGGGCCTCTGCCCTCTGACGGGCAGGAGCGCGAGCGCGATGAGCAGCAGCGGAAGCGCCGCTCGTAACGCGCTCGTGCGTGCGCGCGAGTTGGACTTCAACACTCGCTTCAGCATCCCTTCACCTCGCTTCACCTGCGACCGCCCTGCGAGAGGCGGCGGTAATACTCTTCGACCGACTTGCGGTAACGACCCGGCGCCGCGCCCTCATCGCCGAGCCGCAGGTTGGTGCGGCCAAGCTGTTCGCGCAGGCGCTTGCTCAGCTCAAGCTCCAACTGGCGCAGCGGGTCGATGACCTGCGCCCGGAGCGAAGCGGCCGTCTGCGCCTCGCCCTCCATGCGCCCGTCGGCCATGCCGCGCAACCCTTCGATGGCCCCGCCGAGTTCCCTCCCCGCCGAAGTGCCGCCCAGCTCACGGCGCAGGTTCTCCGCATCACGCAAACGCTCGCGCAGCTCGGAGGCGATCTGCCGCGAGTCGTCGCTGCCGTCGCCCGAAATCATGTCGCCGCCACGACCACCTCCGCGGCCCCCGGACTGCTGCCCAGATTGCTGCCCGGACTGCGCCCGCCCGCCCGGCTGTTGCCCCGATTGCGACTGCTGACCGCCCTGTCCCTGCTGACCATCCTGTCCCTGTCGTCCGGACTGCCCCTGCTGCCCAGACTGGCCCTGTTGCGCCGACTGCTGCCGCCCCTCCTGACCCTGCTGACCGCCCTGTTGACGGCCGGACTGCGACTGCTGTTGGCCCTTCTGCTGTGACTGCTGCGACTGCCGGCCGCGGCCCTCGCGGCGCGCGGCGCGCTCTTCGAGCCTGCGGCGCAGAGAGTCGAGGTCGTCGGCGAGCTGGCGCGTGCGGTCGAGCGCCTCCTCGGCGCCGCCCGAAGAGGGGCGCCCGGCCGCGGCCTCCGCCTCCTGCAAGCGCTCGGACATCTCGCCCAAGCCACGCTCGGCCGCGCGGCCCGCCTCGCGTGCAGACTCGGGCCTTCCCTGTTCAGCGCCGCGCGCACCCTCGCGCATACGCTCGGCCACGCGGTTGCGCCGGAGCGCGTCGGCCGCCTCGTTCAGACGCCGCGCCGCTCCCTGCTGTTTGCCCTCGCCGAGCGAGCGCGCCTTCTGACGCGCGTCCTCTTCGAGATTGTTGACGGAGTCGGCCAGCGCCTCCGCGCGCTCGGCCAGACGCTCGCGCGCCGCGCGCGTAGAGGCGTCACCCTGCTCTCCCTGCTGCTGCCCTTGTTGTCCCTGCTGCTGCCCCTGTTGTCCCTGTTGGGAACCGCGTCGCGCAAGCTGCTCCGCCTCGCGCGTCAACTCACGCTGACGTGCGGCGGCCTCCGCAGCTCGTCGGCGCAGCTCGCCTATCTCCTGCTCTCTGCCCTGACGACCCGCGGCCCCGCCGCCGCGCATCTGTTGCATACGCCGCTGCGCCTGCTGCATCCGTTCGAGCGCGCGCTCGCCCTGCGCGATGGCGTCGGTCGGGTTGCTCTTTGAAGACGACTGCGCGCGTTGCATGTCGTCGGCCGCCTGGTCGAGCTGCCGGCTCAGCTCCTGCATACGCGCGTCGCGCCGCTCGCGCGAAAGGCGCTCAAGCTCGCGCGCCGCTTTGCGCGCCTCCTCGACCATCTCCTGCTGCTGGCGCTCGCTCCCCCCGCCGCCGCTGCTGTTGCGGGCTTGGCCCTGCTGACGACGACGCTGCTCTTCGAGCGCACGCTCCTGCCTCCGCCCAAGCTCTTCGAGACGCCGCTCTGCATCGGACTTGGCCTGCTCGGCGCGCTGCCGCTGCTCGCGGTTGAGCGTCTCGTACTGATTCTTCATCTTGTCGAGTTCGAGCTCCATCAGATCGGTCAGCTCCTTCGACTCGCGCTCGCCGCCTCCGCCGCCGCTCTGCTGCTGGCCGAAGGCGACCTGCATCTCGCGGAAGATGGCGTCGGCCGCGAGCAGGCGTTGGAGCGCGCGCTGTTCGGGCGGCAATGCGTCGCGGCCCGTCTGCTTGCGAAGGGGCGGCGGCGCACCGTCCATCTCGCGCGCCGCCGCGCGCAGGTCGTCGGCCATGCGCGACAGCTCCTCGCGCCCTTCGAGTTGCTCGCCCATGCGGCGCTTGAGACGCTCGACGAACTCCAGCGTGTCGGCCTTCAGTTTCTCCTGTCCGGCGGCGACCGTCTCGTAGCCGTCGGCGCGCTCCTGCGGCGTGTAACGCTGCCCCTCGCGCATGAGCCTGTGTGTCGCGGCGATCAGCTCCTTCTGCCGCCGCGTCAGGGCGTTCTGATCCTGGTCGCCGCCCTCGCCCTGCCCGCCGCCGCCCTGCTGCTGCGACTGCTTGTACTGCATCTCGAAGGGCTTCACTTCGATGAAGTAGATGTCGCTCGTCGTCTCGTTCGACGCGTCGCGCGCCTTCGCGTAGTAGGAGATAAAGTCGCCGGGCTTGAGCTTGTACTCCTCCATGAAGAAGGTGTGCGTGCCCGTCAGACTCTGCGCCGCGTCGCGGCTCAACTCCTGCAAGTTGACCCGCTGCTCGTCGCCGCCGTTGACCGAGAAGAAAAGCTCGATGCCCGCCACGCCAAAGTCGTCCTCGGCGCGCGCCTGTGTGAAGACCTCTTCGAGGTTCGTCGCCTTCGTGTCCCTTCCGGGTCGCTCGAACGAGACGGTCGGCGGCGTGTCTTCGAGCGCCGTCACGTCGTACTCGTTCGAGCCGCGGTAGACTTCGCTGTCCACGCTCGTCAGCTCGACGAAGTAACTCGTGTCGCCCGCGACCGTCAGCGCGCCGACGAAGTCCGACCCGGCGGCCTTCATCTCAACCTTACGCCCATCGGCAAAGACGATGCGCGCCGAGCGCGCCTTGCCCGACAGACGCGCCGTCACGGCCACGACCGTACCTTTGAGCGCCGCCACGTCGCCGCCGTCCTCGACGGTCTTCGCCGGCAGGCGCGAGAAGGCCGGGAAGTTGAGCACGAGGTCGAGTTGCTTGACGAACGGCAGGTCTACGACTTCGAGCTTGAAGACCTCGGAGCGAACGCCTTCGGACTCGACGAAGTACTCGGCCGACTCCTGCATGTTAAGCAGTGAGAGCTGGAACTCGCCGCGCGCCTTCGCCTCCTCCATCGCCTGCCCCTGCCACGCGTCGTCGCCCGCGCCGGCCGGGCGCGAGAAGAGCGCCGCCGCCCCCGACTCGAAGCCCGCGAGCGACGCCTTGATCTCCTGATCCGAACCCTTCGGCACGCGCATCGTTCCCGGCTTAACCTTGATGGCTCGCGCGTCGGCCTCGGCCGCCAGCCCCGTAGGCGCGACCAACTGCGCCACGCCCTCCGACACGCCGCGCGGCCCCCACTTCAACACGCCCGCGAAGAGCAGAAGGCTCGCTAAGGCCGCTGCGCCGTAAGCCGCGAGCGCCCGCCGGCTGAACACGCGGTCTAAGTCAACGCTCGCCGCCGCGCCGTCCGCGTCCGACCTCAGACGCTCCAACAGTGCGCGCGAGACGCGTCTCGACTCTGCTCCTTCTTCAAATTCAACAGCGGTGACTAACCGCTCCTCCGTTCCACGCGCGCGCTCCTCGATGAAACGCGCCAGCCGTACGTCCCCTATGCGCCGCGCGAGCGGCCTCAACAGCGCCAGGTACGCTGCCCCGACGAGCGCGACGAGCGCCCCCACGCGCAACGCCAGCAGCGCGCCCTCGCTCCCCTTGTAACGGTACGCGCCCCACCCCGTCGCGAGCAGCACCAACGCCCCGACGCCCAGACACACCGCCGCCCCGCGCAGCGCGAGCAAGAGACGCCGCCGCCGCCGCGCACTCAAGAGAAGCTTATGCAGTCGTCCGACTTCGTAGTTCATCCTGCTTCACCCGATCATCTTCACGACTTTCGTCCGGCGCGCGAGCACCGACTCGGCGGCGAGGAGGAGAAGTGCGACGAGGAGGAGCGGCCACCACGCGTGCTGTCGTGCCTCTATCTCTTCGCCGCTCTCGCGCCCTGTGGCGTCGGCCGCGCGTGTCGCGGCCGGGTCGCCGCCGGTGAAGGCGGCGAGGAACTCGTCCTGATTCAGCTTCGCAAAATCGCCCTCGCGCCCGTCCACGTTGACCGCCGCGAAGTCGTGTCCCGCGCCGTAGCGCAGACGATAAAAACCCGGCTCGCGCCCCGTCAGGAGCAGCTCGCCATCCTTCGACGCGCCCCCCGGCTTCAGCCTCTCGCCCGACGGCGCGTCCACCGCGGGCGTCACACCCTCCGCGCCCTTCGCCACGACGAACGCCTGCCCCAGACGGTGCCACGCGCTCACCTCGCGCTCGCCGAGGTAACGCACCATCTGCTGCACGAGCGGCAGGTAGGCGGGCGAGAGCGGCAGGTCGCTCCACGCCATCCCGAGCGTCGAGTTGTACATCAGCACGCGCCCGGCGCCCGCGCCCGACTCGACGAGCGCAGGGCTCCCATCCTCGAAGCTTGCGAGCACCGACGCGCCCGCGCGCGGCTCCGCGCGCTGGTAACCGTAGACGCGCGCCGAAGGCACGCGCCCGCTCTCGTTGAAGACCTCGAAGACCGGGTGCGAACTCTTCACCGCCGTCATCCGGACGCTCTCGCCGCGTTGGAGTTGGACGGCCTCGGTCAGGGTCACGGGCGCGACGCGGCTGAAGGCGCGGTTGAAACTCTCGGGCTTGGTGTGCGGCCCCGCGGCGATGACGAGGCGTCCGCCCGACTCGACGAAGCGCTCGACGCTCTCGGAGAGCGCGCCGGGCGCGAGACCCGCATCGTTGAGGATGACGAGCGCGTGTGCGCCGATGGCGTTGGGGTCTACGGCGCCCGCGCCGCGCACGTCGAACGTGAAGGGCAGGTCGCCGCCCGCCGCCAGCGCGCTCTGCAAGTAGAAGCTGTCGCCGCCGCGCGCCGAGCCGTCCACGATGAGCGCCTTCGCCTGCGCCTCGCGCCTGAGCGTGAAGTAGAAGTCGTTGTCGGGCGCGAAGTCTTCCGCGCGCAGACGCACGGCGCAGCGGTTCGTCCCTTCACCGAGGTTGAAGTCCGTGAACTCGACCACGCGCTCCTCGCGCGGCGCGAGCGTCAGCTCACGCTTCTCGACCGTCTGCTCGTTAATCTGAAAGTCGAGCGTGAAGGGGCCGCGCTCTTCATCACTGAAGTTGGCGATGTGGACGGCGAGCTTGTCCGTGTACTTCTGGCCGTAGACGGCGCCGCGCGCCTCGACGTTCGTGACGGCCGCGTTCGCCTCCGAAGCGCCGGCCACGTCGTTGAGCGCGAGTCGCACTTCCGGAGAGAGCCGGAAGGTCGCGCGCCCCGCGTTCCAGCCCGTGGCCTGGAAGTCTGAGAGCACGATCACGCGCCGCGCGCCGCCGCCCTTTGACTCCCTGAAGAGGGCTTCGGCTCCGCGCAGCGCCTGCTCGTAGTCGGTTGCCTCAAAGCCTACCTTCAAAACGCCGAGGGCTGCGCGCAGAGCGTTCTTGTCAGAGGTGAAGGAGCTGACGACCTCGTATCCTTCGCCAAAGCTCACAAGCGCCACGCGCTCGTCCGCAGCCGTCTCGCCGACGAGCGCATCAGCGCGCCGCTTCGCCTCCTCGAAGAGCCCCCCGCGCCTCATGCTCAGCGAAGCATCTATCAGGATGACGGTCGCGCGCGTGCCCTCGGACGCCGCGGCCTTCCCCGCGGTGGTGAAGTACGGCCGCGTGAAGGCGAAGACGACGAGCAGCAGCGCGAGGCAACGCAGCGCCAGCAGCAGCAGGTCGCGCAGAGTCCTCCGTCGGATGGTACGCTGCGGCACCTGCCGCACGAAGTAGAGCGCAGGAAACTCCACGCGCCGCGCCCGCGTGCGCCGCACCAGATGCACCAGCACCGGCGCCGCCAGCGCCGCCAGCCCGAGCAGGAAGAATGGATTTAGAAACCACATAGTACTGAGGACTGAGTGCTGAAGACTGAGTGAGGACGAGTCTTTAACTCAGTCCTCACTCAGTCCTCAATACTTCATTTTCCTTTCCCCGCGCGGCGCGAGAGGAAGGAGAAGAGCGCGAAGTCGAGCGGACGGTCGGTCGTGACCAGCTCGTAATCGACGTGGTTGGCGGCGCACGTCTGGCGCAGCGCCTCGACGTGCGCCTTGACGCGCTCGCGGTAGCCGCCCGCGACCACGTCCGGCAGCACGGGCAGTTGCTCGGCCGTCTCCGAGTCTTCGAGCAGGAGCAGGTTGTCCTCAAACTCGAACTCAAGCTCCTTGCGGTCGAGCACGTGGAACGCAATCACGTCGTGGCCGCGGAAGCGCAGGTGCTGGAACGCGCCCGCCAGACGCTCCGGGCTCTCGTAGAAGTCCGAGACGAGGACGACGACCCCGCGCCGCGTCAGGCGGTCGGCCGTCAGGTGGAGCGCCTCGGCCAGACGCGTCTCGCCGCCCGCTTCGAGCGTCGAGAGGCGCCCGTAGATCGTCCGCATGTGCCCCGTCCGGTTGAGCGCCGGCACGTGCGTATGTACGTCCGTGCCGAAGGCCGTCAACCCCACCGCGTCCTGCTGCCGCGCGGCGAGGTGCGCAAGCGACGCGGCGAGGAACTGCGCGTACTGAAGTTTCGTCACGCTGCCCTCGGCCCCCGCGTAGCGCATCGACCCGCTCGTGTCCACGAGCAGCGTGACCTGCGCGTTCGTGTCGGCACGGTACTTCTTGATAAAGAAGCGGTCGGTGCGCCCGAGCAGGCGCCAGTCGAGATAGCGCAGGTCGTCGCCCGGGTTGTACTGTCGATACTCTGTGAACTCGGTGGAGAAGCCCGTGAACGGCGAGCGGTGCAGCCCCGCGATGAACCCCTCGACCACCGCGCGCGCCAGCAGTTCCAGAGACCCGATGCGCGCCAACACCTCCGGGTCTAAGAACCGTGGCGCCCCGCGCACGGCCGACCCCGGCGCCGCCCCGGCGTCCGCGGCCTTAACTTTCTTGTCGCGCCTCCACCACATAAAGTGGAGAGACGATGGACGACGGACGATGGGCGATAAAAACTCTTGCCATCGTCAATGGTCTATCGTCTATCGTCTCCTTTCAGCTCTTTCTTCATCAGCACGAACTCTATCGTGACGCCGTCGGCGGTCTCATACTCGACTCGTTCGCCTGCTTCGTAGCCGCGCGCGGCGTAGAACGGGACGCCGGGGAGCGTCGCCATCAGTTCGAGGGAGCGGAAGCCTTCGGCCTGCGCCTCGCGCTCGCACGTCTCAAGGATACGGCCGGCGACACCGCGCCGCGCCCAGTCAGGATGGACGAAGAAGGCGCGTATCTTCGCGGGCTCCTTCGCTGGGTCAAGATAGCCCGAATCGCGCGCGGCGAAACGGTCGCCGCCGAAGAGCGTCCGACGCTTGCTCCAACCGCCGCACCCGACCGCGGAGCCTTCGGCCTCGGCGACGTAGTACGTGCCGTCGCGGATGAGGTCTGTGTCAACGCCGTAGACGGAAGCGACGGCCGCCTCGACCTGCTCGTCGGAGTAGTCGCCCCGGCTCAGGCCCCGCGCGGATTCGGCGATGAGCCGTTCGAGCGCCGCGCGGTCTTCGAGGGTCGCACGCCTGATGCGGTACTCCATCTACAACCCCGACTTCGGCTCCGGCACGGCCCCGATCAACTGCCTGATGATCTGGTCGGAATCGACGCGCTCGGCCTCGGCCTGGAAGTTCAGGAGCACGCGGTGGCGCAGGACGGCGGGCGCGACGGCGCGCACGTCCTCGCATGAGACGTTGTAGCGACCGCGCAGCACCGCGCGCGCCTTGCCGCCGAGGACGAGGAACTGCGACGCCCTTAAGCTCGCGCCCCACGTCACCCAGCGGTTGACGAAGTCGGGTGCGCCCTCGGAGCCGGGCCGGCTCGCGCCGACGAGCCGGACGGCGTAGCGCGCGACGGTGTCGGAGACGGGCACCTGTCGGACGAGGCGCTGGAAGGCGATGATCTCTTCGGCCGTCATCATCCGCTCGAACTCGTAATCCTGCGGCGCGGTCGTCTGCTTGACGACGGCCACCTCGTCCTCCTCGGGCAGGTAGCCGATCTTGATCTGGAACATGAAGCGGTCGAGCTGCGCCTCGGGCAGAGGGTACGTGCCCTCCATCTCGATGGGGTTCTGCGTGGCGAGGACGTGGAAGGGTCGCGGCAGGTCGTAGCTCACGCCCTGCACGGTGACGCGCCCCTCCTGCATCGCTTCCAGCAGCGCGGCCTGCGTCTTCGGCGGCGTGCGGTTGATCTCGTCGGCCAGCACGATGTTGGCGAAGACGGGGCCGCGGATAAACTCCATCGCGCGCCGCCCCGTCGCGCGGTCTTCTTCGATGATTTCGGTGCCGGTGATGTCGGCGGGCATCAGGTCGGGCGTGAACTGGATGCGCTTGAAGGAGAGGTCGAGCACGGAGGCGATGGTGCGCACGAGCAAGGTCTTCGCGAGGCCCGGCACGCCCGTGATGATCGAGTGCCCGCCCACAAAGAGCGAGAGCAGCACCAGCTCGACCACCTCATCCTGCCCCTTGATGGCCTTCCGTATCTCCCGAATCAAACCCTCGCGCGCCGTCGAGAGCCGATCCAACAGCTCCTCGTCGCGCAGCACGTTCGTCTCGACCGCCATTCGTTCTCCTTACTGTCCGGTGATTGTCAGCAACAACTCCTGAGCCTTCTCGTAACTCGGCGCGGCTTCGAGCGCGCGCAGCACCGAACGCTTGGCCTCCATTGTCCGGCCGAGCGCGTGGTAGGCGCGGGCGACGTTGTAGTTGGCCTCGGCCGCGTTGGGCGGCCGGAGCGCGAGCGCCGACTGGAACTCGGTGAGCGCCGCGGCCGCGTCCTTCGTTTCGAGGTACAGTTCGCCCGCGCGCGCGTGCGCCGTCGGCTCGAAGGGCGCGACGTAGAAGCCGAGGCGCAGCGCTTCGAGCGCGCGCGGGCGGTCGCCCTGTTTGAGCCGCAGGTCGGCGAGCCGACCCAACGCCTTCAGGTTCGTCTCGTCGTGCTTCAACAGAGACTCCAAAGCCCCGGCGGCAGCGGCCTCGTCGCCCTTCTTCTCGTAGATGTCGGCCAGCGCCTCGTAAGGGTTCCCCTCGCTCGCGTACGGCGGGAACAGCTCGGCCGCGCGCCGCAGGTGCGTGATGGCGCCGTCGAGGTCGCCCTCCTCGCGTAGTAGTTGGCCCGCGCGCAGGCGCAGCGAGAAGGTCTCGCGCGCCGAGAGTACGCTGAGCACCGCCTCCTTCGACAGACGCGACGCGTCAAACGCCGCCGCGCCGCCTAAACCCTCCTGCAACGGCCGCGCCTTCGCCCCGACGTATTCCATAAACGCGCGGTCGAACTCGGCCTCGCTCAACTTCAAAGCCTGTCGCAGCACGTCGGGCGTGCGCGCCTTGTCGCGGTAGAGCGCGAGCATCCTGAGGACGGCGTCGAAGCCGTAACGCTCGACGACGAACTCGACGACCTGCGACGCCTGGAAGTATGCGAGCTGCACGTCGTCGGGTTGGCGCGGTCGCACGAAACCGGCGTCAAGCTCCGCGATCTTGAACCAGCGCCCGTCGGCGTGTGCGCGCAGCGCCGAGGGGTTCCAACCGCCGCCCCAACCGGGACGCGCGAGCCGTTCCTCGTAGACCGAGAGCCCCTCGGAGAACCAGCGCGGGATGCGGTAGTCGGTCATCTGGAGCGTGATGACGTGCGTGTACTCGTGCCAGAGCGTGCCGCCCCAGTTGAACTCGCCCGCCGCCCGCGCCGAGGGCGAGTCCTGCGCGATGACCTGCCCGAAGCAGACGCCCAGCGCGCCTAAGCCCGGCAGCCCCAGCGCGCGCACGGCAAAGTCCTCGTGGTTCGGGAAAAGCTCGACGATGACAGGGCCTTTAGGCGTGAACTTGTACTTCGCGGTGAGCTTCGCGGCCGCCTCTTCGAGCAGGCCGGCGGCGAGCGGCGCGAGGACTTCCGTTTCGTTCGCGCTCGCCTTGATGACGAACGCGCCGCGGCGCGTCTCGCGGAAATCGCGCATCGAGTCGAGCAGGTCGAGCGTGTTCTTGGCCCACGCGTTGAACGGGTCGCCCTCGAAAGACTTCTCGACCTCGGCGCGCCCCTCCTCCATTCGGCCCGCACGCAGGAGCGCCATGCCTAAGCTCAGGTGCGCGCTCCACAGACGCGGCGAGAGTTCGATGGCGCGGCGCGAGAACTCGGCCGCCTGCTCGACGCGGCGCGTGATGGTCGCGTAGTGCGCCAGCGTCTCGTAGAGACGGCCGTAGCGCGGGTTGACGGCGAGCGCCTGCGCCGCCGCAGGGGCGAAGTCTCTGTCCTGTAGATAGAGGAGCGACGCGCGCAGGGCGTGCAGGTCGGCCGAGTGCGGGTTGACGCGCAAGCCCTTGTCGATCTCGGCGGAGGCGTCCTCGTAATCGCCCGCTTCGAGTTCGAGCGCGGTCGCGAGCGCGCGCGCCTCGACCATGTTGGGGTTGATGGTGAAGACGCGCGCTAGCGCGGCCAGCACCGCCTCGTCGCGCTCGATCTTCTTGTTCAGGGCGACGCCGAGGTGTGCGCGCGCGCTGTTCGGGTTGACCTTCAGCGCGTCCGCAAAGAAGACCGCCGCCTCCGCATAGTTGTACTTCTCCGTGAACAGCTCGCCGCCGCCGAGCTGGGCCTCGATGTACGAAGGGTCGGCGTCGATGGCCTCGGCGTAGAGGTTCCGCGCGTCCTGAAACTTTTCGAGCCGGACGAGCGCGCGCGCGACCGTCGTGAGCGTCGGCGCGTCCGCGGGCTCGCTCTCTTCATAAAACCTGACTATCGACGTGAAGAGTTCGCGCGCACGCTGCTCCTGCCCCGTCGCTTCGAGCAGCTCCGCGCGGCGCAGGTCGCTCGCGAGCCCCGTGGCCGCGCGCTCGAACTCCTTAATCGCTTCACTGTAACGCCCGGTTGCCGCGAGCGCCTCGGCCAGCTCGTGGCGCACACCGCCCGCCTCCGGGTGCGCGCCCAGGAACGCGCGCGCCGACGCCTCGGCCTCCGCGTAACGTCCGGTCTCCAGGTGCGCGCGCAGCAGAAGCCTCTGCGCCGAAGCGTCCGCCGGGTTCGACTTCAAACGCGCGCCCGACAACTCTATCGCACGCGCGTACTCGCCCCGCTTCAACTCGGCCTCGCCCGGCAGCGAAGGGGTCAGAGGCATGTTGTCAATCGTGATCTGTGCGGACACGGCGGGCGGGCGTGTGACCGCGAGCGCGCAGGCAAGCAGTGAGACGCAGGCGAACGCGAGCAAGAACCGTCGGCCCGACCCTTGCCGAATCAGGACGGCCGACCGCGCCATTCTCAACTTAAGAGCTTCCCTCACTGCACGCCCCTCTTGATGCTGCGGTTGACCTTCGCCAGCGTCACGAAGATTCTCTCAAGCTCGGCCTCGTACTCCGGCTCCGGCAGGATCGCCTTGCGCGACTTGAGCTGCTCGACCTCTTCTTCGAGCCGCTCGCGCTCGCGCAGCAGGCGGCCGGTCTCGGCGTTGGCCGCGGCCTGCTCCGTCGAGAGCGAGTCGAGATAGACGTTGCGCGCCAACGCGCCGTCGCCGCCCTCGGCCGCCGCGTGGCCGACGCCGTCGCCGCTGTCGTCCAAAAGCGCGTGCTCGGTCGCAAGGCGCCCGGCGCGCTTGTACTGCTCGGCCGTCAGGCGCGATGCGTAGTCGAAGGCTTCGAGCACGGAGACGCGGCCGTTCTGGTCGGCGTCCGCGTCGCGGGCGGAGAGCGCGGCGATGAGGTGCTCGGGGAAGCGCGTCGCGTTCTGCTCCTGCCCGTTGCGCGTCGCGGTGACGACGACGCGGCCGCGACCCGTGAGCGGCTTGATAAACTCGCCGCTCGCGCTCGCCATGTTGAAGACGACGACGCGCCGCGACTGTAGGTTACTTAAAAGTTCAGCGTACTCGCCCGCCGCCATGTCCGGCCCGACGAGGCTGAACTTCGCCTGACGACCGTCGAACGTGCCGTGGCCGATGAGAAAGACGAAGACCGTACTCTCCGGCCCGGCCGATGCGCGCAGAGTCTGAAAGGCGCGCCGCACCTCCTCGGCCGTCGCGCGCAGGGCGCCGCCGCCCTCGGGCGACTCCGTCAGGACTGTGACCCGCGCCTCGTCGAACCCGAAGCGCTCGACGAGCGCGCGCCGAAGCTCCGAAGTCCACCCCTTGAAGCGCTTCGCGAACTCCTCGTCGCCGCTCGCCCCGCTCAGGATGACGGCGAACTTGTTCGGGTCTGCCGCCGGCCGCGGCGCCGCGCCTTGCGCGCACACGCCCGCGGCTGCGAAGCAGCAACAGACGAACGCGATGATGATGCGACTGCAAACGCTCTTCATGAGAACTTCAGGCGAGCCCGTGCCGCTTGCGCAGGAACCACTCGCCGCTGAGCAGGCCGACGAGCAGAAGGAAGTTGACGGGCATGTCCCAGAGGTCTTTCGTCACGGGGCGCGAGTTGTCGGTCTGCCTGTAGGTCAGGTCATCGACGAGCGCGCCGGCCTCTTCCAGCGTGTAGTATTTGCCGCCCGTCTCGGCGGCGATGCGACGGAGCAGTTCCTCGTTGAGCGAGGCGTCGTAGAACTCGCGGTTCAGCTCGGCAACTAAGAACTCTGACTGCGCCGCGGCCTCGCCGATGGAGGCGCCGGACGCGCTCAGCTCGATTCGGTGACGGCCCAGTTCTTCGACCCGAAACTCGCCGACGTAGACGTTCGCCTCGTCGCGCGCGGTGAAGCGAAGCGGCACCTCGACGGTCGCGCCCGAGGGCTTGACGACCCGCGCGACGGCGCGCGCGTCCGCGACCGCGTTGAACTTCTTATCCCGAACGTCCGCGACGATGCGCACCAAATCGCCGGGGGCGTAAACGTCCTGCCCGGCCGAAACCTCGAACTGCCGCGGCGTCCCTTGCACAAGGTAACGTAACATCTGACGCCAGAAGTTCTCGTGAGCGTTGCTCTTCGAGTCCGAACGCATCCGCCAGCGCCACGTGTCGGACGCGGTGAAGGCCAGCGCCTGCCCGCGCCCGTAGCGCTGTTGCGCGAGCAGCGTGACCGGCCCCGAAGCCCCGCGCCCTTCGGCCGCCGGGCGCCGCGCTTCCAGCAACACGGTCGCGCCCGGCTTCACGCCCGTCGGCGCCTCCGGCACCGAGAGCGGCGACAACTCGTTCCAGGTCTTCTGGCTCAAGCCCCGGTCGTCGCTCAGTCGTGTGATCGGGTGCGAGGCGCCGCGCGCGGTGAGTTGCGGCTTGAAGGCGGGCGCGGTCGCGTTCGGGTTCGGCGCGGGCGAAGTGCCCGCGGCGCGCTGTGCAATCGTGACCGGGAGCGCGTCGGCCACAGGCGTCCCGGCGTAGCCGCCCGCGCCGAACGCGTAGCTTCCGCCTAAAGCGAGCAGCCCGCCGCCGCGTCGCGAGACGAAGGCTTCGATGGCGCGTAACTGTTCGATTGAGAAGAAGCTCGCCTCGACGCTCCCGAGCATTAAGCCGTCGTACGTGAACAGCTCCTCCTCCGTCTTCGGGAAGCCTTCGGCCAGCTCCGCCTCGCCCGAGACGCCCTGCCGGTAGAGCTTGTTCTCGCCCGTGCGCAGCAGAGAGATCAGCTCGACGTGCTTCTCGCCGCGCCCCAACGCGTCGCGCAGCTTGCCCAGCTCCCAGCGCGGCTCGCCCTCGACGTAGAGGACGCGCAGAGGCCCCTCGACGACTTCGATCAGAGCCTCGCGCCGGTTGTTCTCCAGCGTCAGCTCGTCCGCGAGCGGCTGCACGTCGAACGTGTAGCGATGCACGCCCGCCGTCGCCGGTATCAACTCCATCCGCACGACCTCGGTCTCGCCGCCGCGTAAGTTAAACTCCTCGGTCTTGACGGCGCGGCCGTCCTCGCTCGCGGCGATTCTGACTTTGGTCGCGCCGTAGCCGCTCGCACGCACGAACGCCTCGACCTCGACGCTCGACCCGACCAGCACGCGGCGCGGCAGGTTGACGCGCGAGAGTTCCGCATCCGCGGGACGGCGCGCGCTCCCCACACCGACGGTGTAGACAGGCAGGCCGCGCGCGCGCAGGTTACGCAGCTCCGCGGCGAGGTCTGCGCCCGCGTTCGCCGCGCCGTCCGAGACAAGCACGACGGCCGACAGCGGCGCCCCCGTCGAACGCCTCGCCGCCTCCGCCAGAGCGCCGCCCACGTCGCTCGAAAGGCCCTCGCCGGTCAGCTCCTCGCCGCCGTCGCCGATGTTGTTGAGTTGGTTCGAGAAGCCGTACGACTGCGTCTTGAACCTCTCTTGCAGGCGCCGCTGGAAGGGCTTGTCCGCGTCGAAGAGCGCGCCGCGCACGGCGTCGAGCCGCGTGAGTCCGTTCCCTGCGTCGGCCATCTGCATACTGCGCGAGTCGTCGGCGACGAGTGCCACGGTGCTGCTGCGCGGGATGACCGAGGGAACGACGACCACCGGCTTCAAGAGCAGGAAGAGGATGAGCAGGAAGAGCGCGGAGCGCAGAGCGATGAGTCCGACACGGGTCTGTCCGCCGACGCGCATCCGCGGACGCACGTACGCGAAGTAGACGAAGGCAAGCAGCGCGAGCGCACAGACGACGATGACGAGCGCGGGCGGGCGCACGTCGAAGCCGAAACGCCCGTTCGTGAAAACGGCACGCTCATGACCCGACAAAAACTGCACGAGTCGTTCCATGAAGCGGAAACCATCTACAGCCCCCCGCCGGGAGATTGGTTAGGGGATTCGAGTCGAAGAGAAAATTCAAACGCCCCGGCGGCCCCGGACAACTCTTAAACCGACCGGCGACCCTCCGAAGCGTTGGCGATGACGACAATATCCAATCTGCGAAACCGAAAGTCAACACCCTCTCGGATGCTTCCCGCACCCCTCGGCGATGGCCGGCCGCGCGCCGTCCACACCGACTTAACTTCCTACCGTTTTCTGAACCCCGCCCCGAGCGCGACGCCCGACCGCCGCTCCTCGAACGCGCGCACGACGCAACCCGTTATCTCCTCGACGGCCGCTTCCGGCCGCTTCCCTTTTTCGTTGATGCCGCAGACGGCCGTCGTACACGCGTGGTCGAGCGTCGGGGCCCAGCGCAGTCCCCCCGCCGCGTCGCGCCCGTAGGTGATGTAGGCCGAGAGCATGTTCAGACCCGTCCCCGGCCGCTCGCCGATGAGGTGCACGACCGCGTCCACGCCGAGCAGCTCGCCCGCGTGATAGCCCGCGCGCACGCGACCATTCGTGACGACCAAGTCCGTCTCGCCGACGTGCAGGCCCGCCTCCGTCAACCCGCGCCGCAGCCGCGGCAGGACGCCGCGCAAATTCTCGTTGAGCGCGTCCGCGTTCAGTCCGTCCGAGAGCACGAACTGCACGCGCGGCCTGCGCCCGCCGTAGAGGCCCGCAACGTTCGACGCATCCTCCGGCCGCAGAAGCTCGCCCGCCGCAGGCTCCGAAAGATACTGCTCCCTGTCGCGTGCGAGTGTCCGCACACGCAGTTGATGCGGACTGACTTCGCGTAACACTCCGTCATCAAGCGTCGAGTAGAGAGCGCGCCGCGCGTGACTGTAAATCTTCTCCAGCCGCGCCTCGACCGCGGGCGGCGCCGCGTACTCACCCTCGTGTCCGAAACCGAGGTCGTAGCCGCGCCCGGCGAGGGATTGGATTTTCTTCGACGCCTCGTCGCGCAGCGTCTCGTCCGTGCGCTGGTCGCCGCCGGCCTTCACGTACGCGGCGTAGAGCGCGGCCGCGCTCGCGGGCGAGGCGCGCGGGAGCCCCTGCTTGTCCATCACGCCAAGCTCGTTCAGACGCCTCTGCATCGGCGTGGAGATGCGTCTCCCCGTCTGCCTGCGCAACTGCGGGTGCTCGCGGAACGAGGTCGTCAGGTAGCCGAGCATCGGGTCGGCGTTCCCGGCGACGGCCATCAGGTACGCGGGCGCGGCGCGCTCTACAATCTCGGCGGTCAGCCGCTTCAGCTCCGCCGGCTCGATGCCCATGTGGAAGGTCGAGCACACGTCGAGCCCCATCGTCAGGCCGTGCAGCTTCGCCATCAGCGTGTCTTCGAGGCACGCGCGCAGCAGTTGTTCGCCCGTCCGGAAGACCTCCGGCCCGATGAAGCCGGCCACGTCGTTGACGATCATCCACGCGCCGGTTCTCTTCCCAATGTGACGCGCCACGCCGTAGCTGCGCGCTTCGAGCGTCAACATGTCCACGCCCTCGGCCGCGCCGTTCGTCACCTCCGAGCCCTGCCCCGTCTCGAAGTAGAGGCCGGGGAAGCCGCGCGCCAGTTCGACCAACCCCTCCACGTCCAGACCCACCATCCCACCGAGCGCCTTCGAAGTACCGGCGAGGCTCTGGAAGCCCACGTCAACCTTGACGCGCGCTCGCGCGCTCGACTGCTTCACGATGTCGGAGAGGACACAGTAGCGCGTGGGAAGTTTCAGACGTTCGACGACGGAGCGGAGCAGCTCTTCGAGGCGGACGATTGACTCCACGTCGTCGCCCGCGGGGTTAAGACCGAGGATAACGTCGCCGCAGCCGTAGCCCAGACCTTCGAGAATGGAGAAGAGAATCTCCTCCTCATCGTCGCCGGGGCTGTTCGGCTGCAAGCGCGACCCGAAGTGGCCGGGCGAGCCGACCGCGACGCCCTCGCCCGGCAAAGGGTTGAAGTGCAAGCGCGCGACCGTTGACAGCTCGTCGTTCGTCATCAGCCTGACGACCGCGGCGATGGCTTCGCTGCTCAGGCCGTCGCGGTAGCGGCGCACCCACCCGGCGCCGCCGCCGCCAAGCAGAAGGCTCTTCAATCCCCCGACCGTCAGATGCGCGATCTCCGACGCGAGCCCGCGGTCGAGTGAAGCGTCGAGCGCCTCGCTCACGCCGTCTTCGACGAACGCGTTCGCCGAAAGCTCCCCGAGCGTGAACGCGCCGAGCGCCGCACGCGCCGACGCGCGCACGGCCCCTTCACGCGTCCCGCCCACGCCGAGGTCGCCCTCCTTGAACTCGTTGGCGAGCGTGAACGTCCGCAGCAGCTCCTGTCGGTTGGAAGCCATGTTCCCTGTTCTCTCCGTCCCGAATTCTATCCCGAACCGCCGGAATCCAACACGCCTGTGAAGACAGGTGTGTGCGCACGTTTGAGGACAAGTGTGAACCGGAGTGGACAGCGGCGGAACGCACGTACGCCGTTTGGGCCTCTTTGCCGGGCCGCCCCGGCGGTATGAGAGTTGCACTTCAAACGCCCGCTCAGGCTCACTGACTACCAACTCGCTTTCCGTTTTGAACGCGGGCGCCATCGCCCGCGCACACCCAACACGCTCGCCGCATGACATCGCCGCCCACCGATGTCGTCGAATCGCAGTTCAGCAGAGGAGAAAAGTTATGCCTTATATCTTCAGAGGTAAGCTCTGCGGCTACATCTGTCCGGATTGCCGGGAGCCGCTGTCGAAGGTCAAGGTGCGGCTCTATCGCGCCGGTGACGCACGGGAGGTCGTCGCCCGCGCCGTCGCCAACCCGAAGGACACGTTCGCCATCCTGAACGAGGAACAGGTGGACGAGCGGAGGTCGCGCCTCATCGCCGAGGCCGAGACCGACGACGACGGCGGCTTCGTCTTCCAGTTCGACAAGGACGAGCAGTACGACGGCGGCCCCGTCGAGGTGGATGTCTACTGCGAGACCGTGCCGCGCGCCAAGCCGCAGCGCAAGGAGAGCGATCCCGTTCAGTTCACCATCACGACCCTCCAGCCGCAGTGGCGCGACGGCGAGCCCGGGCTCGTCGCCTACTGGGACTACTGTCTCCCCGCGCGCTACTGGTGCCTCGTGCGCGGCCGCTTCCGCGCGTGGACGATCTGCGGCAAGGTCGTGCTCTGCAAACAGCAGCCGCCCTCCCCCGTCCCCGGCGTCCGCGTCCGCGCTTTCGACGCCGACATCGTGCAGGAGGATGAGCTGGGCTCCGACATCACGGGCCCCGGCGGCCACTTCCGCATCGACTACACGGCGGCCGACTTCCAGCGCACGCCCGTCTCGTGGATTAGCTGGGAGTGGGTGAGCGGCCCCGACCTCTACTTCCGCGTCGAGTCGCTCGGCGGCGGCACGCTGCTGGCCGAAGACCCTGCGCGCGCGCGCCAGCCCGACCGCGAGAACGTCGGCCACTGCTTCTGCGTCAAGCTCTGTGTGGACGAGGTGCCGCCCGTCACGGAGCCGTGGTTCACGCACGTTGGCGACTTCGACATCAACTCGGACATCAGCCCGACCACGGGTCTGACCACGGCCGCGCAGCCCGCGAGCATGCCGAACGCGCACGGCGGACCCGGCTTCGGCTTCTACGACGGCCGCGACGGCGACGGGATCAAGCTCAAGGGTGACTGCCCGTACGCGCATCCTTACGGCGGCGGCCAGCCCATGCGCTACCGCTTCCGCTACAAAGACCTGTTGAACGACCCCGGCAACTTCCACAACATCACCGCGACGATGCTCTCGGCGGTGGACGTGGGCGTGCGCGTCATCATGTGGGATCGCTTCGGCACCGGCGCGGTCGCGACGCCGCAGACCATCTGGGTCGGCCCGACCGGCTCAACGACGCCGCCCCCGACGCCTGTACCGCCCGCGCTGCCGCCGGGCGTGGACAGGGGCGGCCCGCCTCCGGCGCTCATGAAGCCGGACACCGACGGCTGGGTGCAGGTGGACCCGGCGTCGAACCTGCACGGCTACTCGGGGCCGCTGCTCTACTTCCGCACGGCGTCGGTCGTGGCCGGCGGCGGCGCGCCCGGCGACGGCGCAGGCCACGCCGTCAGCGACCAGAAGAACGGCACGCCGCTACTCATCCGCTTCGAGGCCGAGCCGGTCGCCGGCCCGTCCGCCGGGGCGCCGGCGTTCGCCAACGAGCTGACGAGGATTCACATCAACAACTGGTCGGAGGTCATCGAACTTAACCTGCAACAGTTCATGGTGCCCGGGGCGAACTGCTGCTCGCCGATTGACGACAACCTCGACATTCTCTACACGGCCGACCACGAGCTGATGAAGAGCTGGAGCGTCGGCATTTCGAGCTGCGCGAGCGGGCTGAGCTGGTCGGCGCCGGCGCTGCCGCCACTTCCGCCACCTCCGCCACCTCCACCACCTCCGGCCCCGGACCCGCGCGGCGGCTTCGGCACCAGCCACCACAACACCTCGACGTGGCCTAACTGCTCATACCTCGTCTCGCTCTCGACCCTCAGGTCGCTGACCGACGGCGAGGCCGATGCGCTCAGCAACGGGACGCAACTGACGTTCTGCATCGAGCACTGAGGGCCGTTAGAAAACTGTCTCGCCGCCGCAAGGCGGGCGGGGGACGAAGAAGCCCGGCGCATTGATTCATGCGCCGGGCTATCTTCGTCAGAAAAATTAAACAGAGCCCTTCAAGGCAGGCCGACGGGCTCAAGCCGGAAGTAGTAGTCATGTTGGATGGCGGGGATGCGGTACTGCTCGTGCGGGAGCGCGCCCCAACTGTCGTCGCCGCCGACGCCCCGCTGCATGTAGTCGAGATTGACTGTGATCTCCTTCGACATCTGAATCTCGGCCGAGTGCTTCGCGCGCTCAAGCTCCGACATCGGGAACGGCCACGCGCTGAAGTTGATCGTTTGAGTAGGGAGTCCGACCGCGCGCAGCCCCGCGCCCGCGGCGTTCGTGAAGGTCACCCAGCGCACGTCCGTACGGTTGCCGTTCTCCTGCGGCTCGACGTACGGCGTCCACATCTCGTCCACGTTCGAGCGGTACAGCCCCACGGCCGCGCCCGACCTTCTATCCACGTACGTCTCGTGCGGCCCGTTCCCGTACCACTCGACGTGGCGGAACTCGCCGGGCACGAGCACCTGCATCCCGAGACGCGGAACCTCGTTCACCTCGACGCTCGGTCTGAACGCGACCGCGAGGTCGATGCTCCCGTCGCCGTAGAACGAGAAGGTGGTCAGAACCCTTGAGGCCCCGGCCGCGAGCGCCACCTCCGTGATGACTTCGACCTCGCCCGGCCCCTTGCGCAGGACGTGAGAGCGCAAGACCTCGCGCACCGCGCCGCCCGTGCGCCAGACGCCAAGCCGCTTCAACATCTGGTTGCCGCGGTCGTTGTCGAGGGGCGCACGCCAGAAGTTGTGCGTGAGCGGCCCCGCGATGAGCGGGCGGCCGTCGTACTCGTAGGCTTCGAGCGCGCCGCTCTTCTTGCCGACGCGCGCGAGGAAGCGCCGACCGCGCAGCGTTACCGCGTCGTCCGTCTCGGAGACGTTTAACTCCTGCGCGTGCGACGCCGCACGGTCGGGCGGCCCCTGCGCGAGTTCGTGCTGGACGAGGTACTGATCCCATGCGACGACGTGACCCTTCTTTGCCCACGGCGTGTCGGCCGCGAGCGCGAACGTCACCTTGAGGTGATACTCGACGCCGGGCTTTGGCGCCAGCAACCGCAGGGGCAGCGTCAGCTCCTCCGACTGACCGGCCGGCGTGCGCAGGCGCGGCAGGCTCCCGCGCTGGATAACCTTCCCGTCCTCCGTCAACTCCCACGTGCCTTCCGCGTACGAGAGGTCGCTGAAGAGGTGCTTGTTGCGCACGCGGATGCGGTTCGGCTCGCGCCCGGCGCGCTCGACCTTGATGAACTGGTAGACCTTCTTCACCTCTTCCAGTTCGGGCTGCACCCGCCGGTCGGCGAAGACGAGCCCGTCGCCGCCGTTGCCGTCGTTCGGCCGGTCGCCGTAATCGCCGCCGTAGGCCCAGAGGTCGCGGCCCTCCGCGGTCTTCTTCCTGAAAGTCTGATCGACCCAGTCCCAGATAAAGCCGCCGTGGAAGTTCTCGCGCGACTCAAGCACCGTCCAGTACTCCTGCAAGTTCCCGACGCTGTTGCCGAGCGCGTGCGCGTACTCGACGAGGTAGAAGGGTTTGCCCTCGCCCTTCTGCTCCCAGTACTTCAAGAGGTTCTGCGGCTTCGTGTACATCGGGTTGAAGGCGTCGCTGTGGACGCTCGCGCCGCCCTCGTAGACGATGACCAGCTCCGGGTGATTCTGCTTCACCCACGCGTACGCCGCCGCGAGGTTGCGCCCCCAGCCGGCCTCGTTCCCGAGCGAGAAGAGAAAGATGCTCACGTGGTTCTTGTCGCGCTCGATCATGCGGCGGACGCGCTCGACGTGCGCGTCGGTGAAGTCCTCGCCGTCGGAGACACGCTGCTTGTCGTTCGCACCGTAGCCGTGCGACTCGATGTTGGCCTCGTCCTGCACGTAGAGCCCGTACTCGTCGCAGAGCGCGTACCAACGCTCGTCGTTCGGGTAGTGGCTCGTCCGCACGGCGTTGATGTTGTAACGCTTCATGAGAAGCACGTCCTTCAACATCATCTCGCGCGTCGTGACCTGCCCGAGGTCGGGGTCGTGCTCGTGGCGGTTGACGCCCTTGATGACGACGGGCCGTTCGTTGACGAGAATCTGCCCGTTCCTGATCTCACTCGTGCGGAAGCCGACCCGCCACGGGATGACTTCGAGCACGCGGTCGCGTGAGTCTTTGAGCGTGAGGACGAGCGTGTAGAGGTTCGGCTCCTCGGCCGACCACCTCAAAGGTTTCGGCACGGACATCGACATGTCGAGTGAGTCCTCGCCGCCCGCGGGCGCCGCCGATAAGGAGACAACCGTTCCAGGCACTGCGACGCCGCGCGCGTCGAGCAGTTTCCTCTCAATCTCGAAAGTCTGCCTGCGGGAGCTTGTGTTGCGCACCTTCACTTCGACACTGAGATACGCGGAGCGGACACCCTCGTCTAAGTAAAGCGTGCGGGCGTAGAAGTCGCGGACGTGCAGGGACGCGCGCGACACCAGTTCCACGTCGCGGAAGATGCCGGAGAGGCGCCAGAAGTCCTGGTCTTCCAGATAGCTCCCATCCGAGAAACGATAGACCTCGACGGCCACGGTGTTCTCGCCCGACCGGAGATACTTCGTGACGTTGAACTCCGCGGGCAGACGGCTGTCCTCGCTGTAGCCGACCTTCTGCCCGTTGACCCACACGTAGCAGGCCGAGTTCACCCCGCGCAGCACGAGGAACGTCTCTCGGCCCGACCAGCCTTCGGGGACGTTGAAGGTGCGCCGGTAGGAGCCGACCGCGTTGCGCTCATCGTACGTCGTCCAGTCCTTCGGCGGCTCGCCCATCACCTTCGGCGCGTCGCGCTTGAACGGATAGATGATGTTGAGAAAGATGGGCGTGCCGTAGCCCTCGAACTCCCAGTTCGCCGGAACCTTGATCTCCTTCCACTTGGACACGTCGAACTCCGGCCGGTAGAAATCGACCGGCCTGAGCGAAGGCTCCTTCACCCAGTTGAACTTCCAACGGCCGTTCAGAGACATCACGAACGGCGAGCCGGGGGCGGGCGCCGCGCCCGGGGCGAACGCCATGACGCCGCGCCGCGCCGTCGCTTCGTCGGGGTAAGGGACGAACGTGGCGTGCGCGGGCTCCTTGTTGATGTTGAAGACGCGCGGGTTCTCCCAGTCAGGGATGTCGGCCTGCCGCGCCGGCGACGGAAGGGACGAACAGGCGAGTAGAAGAATGACGGCGAAGAAGAACCTTCTCATCGTTTGCTCTCCGGCTTAAGCGGCGTGCCCGACCCACTCGCGGAAGTTTCGGTCGAAGAGGCGCGCGGCGTCGCGCTCGATCTCGGCGCGCGTCACGCCGCGCCCGCTCTCAAGCAGGCGCTCGTAGGACTGCGTCAGCGCGTCGGCGATACAGCGGCGCGAGTGCTTCCACTTGTATATCAACTGTTCGAGCACGCGCGCGTCCGAATGCTGAACTACGAAGGAGGTGCCGAGCAGCTCAAGACGCTCGCGCGTGATCTCCTTAATGATCGAAGGGTTGTTGAGGAACCACCAGCAGCCGAACGGCAGAAGGTTCTGAAACTTCCGCGCCGAGACGCACAGCTCGTGCTGGTTCTCGCGCGAGAGGAACGTCGAAAGGAAGCGCACCTCCGGGTTCTCGGCGCACAGACGCTCGACGGCCGACACGTCCGCGCGACCCAGACCGTCGCCCGCCGCGCGCAGCGCAGGGTTCACGCCGCGCCGCACGCCGACCATCAGCGCGAATGGGAGGTCGTGCGCGCGTGCCGTCGGCAGCACGACCTCACGTATGACACGGTCACGCGCGTCGGCGGCCGGATATTCAAAGTCGTCGGGCAACGACACAGCCATGTAGAGCGGGCACATGCGCTCTATCCGCTCGTCGAGGAAGCGCCGCACCTCCCTCACGGTCGCGCCGAACATCCCCCGGTCAACCTCGTACCTGCGCGCCGCGAGTGCTTCCGCGGAGTTCCCCCAGTCGTTGAGCAGCCCGTCCATCCGCAGCGCCGCGTGGAAGCGCCCGTCAACATTAGCGCCGCCCTCCCAGATGCGCGCCTCCCGCTCGTCGAAAGGGTCGTTGGTCATCGCCACGTCGCTCACGCCCGCCAGTTCCAGCACGCGCCCGAGATGCGTCGCCGGGTCCTGCTCACGGAAGAACTCGCGCGCCTCACGCAAGTCCTCCGCCGCCGTGTCGAGGCCGAACGCGTCGAGCACGGTGACGACGCCGCGCGCCGCCTCCGAGACGGGCGTGTTCTCGACGAACAGAGTTCGCCAGACGAGGTCGGCCTGCTCGGGCTTACTCATCCGCCAGAACTCTTCGTAACTCACGCGCGCGGAGCGGAAGGTCTCGGCGACGAGGTAGTGATAAGTCAGAAGCTCGTCGATGCCCGACAGGTTCAGTTCGCCGAATTCCGGCGCGAAGAGGTGCGTGTGCATGTCGAAGACCGGCACGGCCCCAACGACCTCCGACACCTGCCTCCGCAGCTCTTCACTGTCTCGAAGGCGCTTAGTCTCAGTCACGCTGCTCGTCATCAATTTTCCTCGCGGCAATCTTTAAGTAGGAATCCCGGCCTCATCATAACCGCTCACTTCCCTTCCTTCATAAGCTCGCGGTAGAAGCCCTGCAAGACATAGAAAGCCTGCTTGCGCTCGCCGCGGTTCGAGATGAGCCCCTTGCGGTTGTAGAAGTCCTGTATGCGCGGCAGCGGCCGGCGCGGCGAACGGAAGTCCGTCAGAATCCACGGCGACATCCCGCGCAAGGATGGTATCCGCCGCAGCATCGCAATCTGGTGCTCGTAGATGTCGCGCTGAAACTCCTCCGTCCAGCGCTGCCCGTTGTGGCCGTGGTGGCCGTAGAGCGCGTCGCCGCCAAACTCGCTGATGACGAGCGGCTTGTTCAGAGTCACCTTCCAGGTCAGGCGGTCGGCCTTCTCGGGCGGGCCGTCGTACCAGCCGACGTACTCGTTGCAGCCGAGCACGTCCAGATCCTCACCCAGAGGATCGTCCACGACCTGCGTGTTCGGGTCCAGTAGTGCCGCTCGTTGGCCGCCGTCAACAGCCGCGTCGGGTCGAGCGCGCGCGCGTGTTCGATCAGACTTGCAGGAACGTATTGCGCGGCTCGCTCACAGGCGTCTCGTTCGCCACCGACCAGAGGACGACGAGGCGCGGTTGCGGTCGCGCGCGACCATCTCGCCGAGCTGGTTCTTCGCGTTCGCGTAGTCCCGGGGTCGTCCCACGGATCGTCCAGTAGACGGGCACCTCCGACCAGACCAGCAGACCCAGCTCGTCGGCGACCCGCATCATGTGCGCGTTGTGCGGGTAGTGCGCGAGCCGCACGAAGTTGCAGCCCAGCTCCTTCGCCCACGTCAGGAGCATCCGCGCGTCTGCGTCGCTCGTGGCGCCGCCCGCCGCGCAGCGGCGACTCTTCGTGGATGGAGATGCCGCGCAGGAAAACGGGCGGCCGTTCAGCAGGATGTCCGTCGCCGCGCGTCTCGATGCTGCGGAAGCCGATCGCGTTCTTCGACCGCATCGCGCCCGCGTTGACGACGACGCGGTAGAGCTTCGGGCTCTCCGGCGACCAGAGGTCGAGCCGCGCCTTGAAGCTGAGTTGTGCGAGGCCGTCGGCGTCGGTCTTGAAGGTCAGCTTGACGTTTGGCTCCGGGATCCGACGGTGACGGTCTGGTTCGCGGCCTCGGCGCCGTCGAGCTTGACCCAGCCGGCGACCTCTTCGCGCGAGCCCTTCCTCGAGTTGAACGAAGTAGTCGTGGACGAAAGTGTCGCGGCACGTCGACGAGCGCGACCGGGCGCGTGAGCCCGCCGTAGTTGTACCAGTCGGTATTGAGCGTCGGCACGGCGTCGCGCCGCCGCTTGTTGTCCACCTTGACGATGAGGAAGTTTTCGCGCTCGCGGACGAGGTTCGGTGACTTCAAACTCGAAGGGCGTGAAGCCGCCCTCGTGACGGCCGAGCTTCTCGCCGTTGAGGTAGACGATTGCTTCGTAGTTGGCCCCGCCGAAGTGCATGAAGAGGCGCGTGCGCGACTTCTTTGTATAGTCGAAAGACTTCTTGTACCAGACCGTGCCTTCGTAGAAGAGCAGGCGCTCGTCCTGCGAGTTCCAGTCGCCGGGGACGTACATCTGCGGCGAGTCGTCGAAATCGTATTCGACGAGGTCGCCCGGGGTTTTGGGCTTCGCGTTCTTGAAATAACCGTTGGGGCTCTCTTTGGAGCGATAGTCGTAGAAGCCGTTCTCGTACGGGTCGATGATCGTCTGCCAACGTCCGTCGAGGCTTAAAGTATGACGGCCGCCGACGTTCGTCATCAGCGGCGCCTGCGCCTGCGCATAGACGGTACAAAAAAGGAAGGCCGCGCAGAGCGCCGCGACTTTTATCTTCAAGTTGAGTGCCCTCCGAAGATTAAGAATTTGAAATTTCAAAGTTGAAATTATCAAGGGCTAACGCCGTGGCTTCCACTCAAGGATAGAGACGGGCTGCGCGGGGATGTCCTCCGTCGTCTCGCCCTGCCCCTGCCCGACCCTCTGGACGAAGAGGTGCAGTTCCCTTCTCAGACGCCAGACCTCCGGGTCGTAGGTCGGCTCCCACATGCCGAACGGCTCTTCGTTTAAATCGCTGACGGCACAGTCGCCGCGCGGGAGGCGCGAGCACGCGGCGACCGAGACGCGCCCGCCGCGCTCTTCGTCTCGGAAGATCATGAAGACCCGCGGCCTCCCGCCTCTCTCATCGACGACGACCTGCGGGCGCGAGACGGGGATGCGGCGCGTGCCGCGACCCGAGAGGCTGAAGGCGGTCGTGCGGCGCGTGACCTGAACCGTGCGCCAGCCGCGGCCGTCGTGGTAGACGAGGTGATACTGCGGCACACGCGTCCCCTCCGGCCGCCAGTAGGTGACGATGTAAGGACGACCGCGCGCGTCGGCGGTCATCGAGGTCTGGTTAATCAGCTCGCTCCCCTGCGGGATGCGCCGAACGTACTCGGCCGTCTCCGCTGTGATGGGCAGGCGATACGGCTCGCCCGTAGACTTCCGCCACGTGCGGGCGCCGTCCGAGGACTTCGCGTAGCAGAGGTCGTGATTGGTCGCCACGTCGGGCGTCTCGCGCCAGACCCACGAGAGATGAATCGTGCCGCGCTCGTCAACGAACGCCTGCCAGTAGGCGTTACGCTCGCCCTCGCCGTCGATGAGATTGTTCTGAAGCCGTCCCCAGAGTTTGAGCCGAGGTTCGTATTGATTGAGCACGAGGTTGCCGCCGCCCGAGGCTCCGTCGCGGTAGAGGAAGAGCAGCCGGCCGCCGGGCAGTTTGTAGAACTCCGGGTAGGTGACGCGCCGCTCCTGCTCGCCGAGCATCGGCATCGCTGCGGAGAGTTCGAGCGAGCCGGGGCGCAAGCCTCGGCAGTATTGCAGCGGCGAGTCGTGCTGGTTCCAGACGACGTGCAGAAAGCCTTCCCCGTCAAGCGCGATGCTGATCGACCTGTGCGCGTCCGACACGTCGCCCTTGTACTGCGTCCGGCGCAACTCCCATTGACTCGTGCCGAGCCTGCGCTTCGCGAGCACAACATGCGCTTCCGCGTCGTAGAAGGCGACGTACTGCCAGCCCCAGTGGCTGACGACCGAGTTGCGGCGGAAGATGACGGCGTTGACCTGATTCCGCGCCCATCCCTCGCCCACGCGCACGAGGCGCGCACGAGACTTCGCCGCCGCCGCCGGACTCGCCCCGACGACGAGCGCGCAGAAGAACGTTAACAGTCGAGTGCCCTTCATCACCCTCCCGACGCTCGGGCGTAGTATCATCCCGCGGTTCTCCGATTCTCCTCTGCGAGAGGCCCACATCATGCCACGTACGGTCAGCGCGTCGCTCGCCTGCGTCGCGCTCCTGCTTATTCCAACCACTTACGCGCAGGCGCAGCGACCACGCGCGCGAGTCGCGCCGCGTGCCGAACGCACCGCGGCGCTCAAGGCCCAACGCGTCTCGCTCGTCAACGGCAGGAGTTACAACCTGAATCTCCCCGAAGGCTTCGGCCTCTCGGTCGCGGCCGAGGGCTTAAAGCGCGTGCGCTTCATGTCGCTCGCCCCCGACGGGCGCGTCTTCGTGACGGACATGCACGACCTGACCGACAACCGCAAAGGCGCCGTCTACGTCCTCGACCAGTTCGACCGCGCGCACAAAAGATTCCTGAAGGTCACGCCCTATCTCACACGCTTGCGCAACCCGAACAGCGTCGCCTTCCACACGGACGAGCGGGGCCGCGAATGGTTCTACCTCGCGCTGACCGACCGGCTCGTGCGCTACCGCTACGTGAGCGGCGCCGACGCGCCGTCGGGTGAGCCAGAGGTGCTCGCGACCTTTCCAGACTACGGGCTCGACTACAAGTACGGCGGCTGGCACCTGACGCGCACGCTCGCCTTCGGCTCGAACGGCAAGCTCTACGTCTCGGTCGGCAGCAGTTGCAACGCCTGCGTGGAGAAGGAGGACGTGCGCGCAACCGTCATCGAGATGAACCCGGACGGCTCGGGCCGCCGCTTCTACGCGCGCGGTCTGCGCAACGCGGTCGGCCTGCGCTGGGTCAACGATAAACTCTTTGCGACCAACATGGCCGCCGACCATATGGGTAAAGACAAACCGGCCGACACGATGTACGCGCTGCGCGAGGGCGCGAACTACGGCTGGCCCTACTGCTACCAGTCGGGCGCGCGCCTCTTCGCCGACGCCGAGTTCAACCCGCGTGGACGAAAGATGCGCTGCCGCGACGTGCCGACCGCGCTCGCCGCCTTCGACGCGCACAGTGCGCCGCTCGGGCTCGAACACTTCGGCGCGGGCGAGCCGGAAGAGTTGGAGAGTTCATTCCTCGTCGCGCTGCACGGCTCGACGAACAAGCGCCTCGGCCGCGGCTACCGCGTCGTGCGCGTGCCCGAGCGCGGCGGCGCGCCCTCCGATTTCATCACGGGCTTCCAGCAGGCGGGCAGAGTCTACGGCCGTCCCGCAGACATCTACGGCTACGGCCCCGGCGCGTTCCTCTTAACAGACGACCACGCCGGCGTCGTCTACTACGTCTACAAGAACAGTAGGCAGTAGGCAGTAGGCAGTTAAGAGCGCCGCTGTCGAAACTTCTGAGTTAACCCTTCAACAAACCTAACGCGGAGCGAACTGCCTACTGCCATCTGCCTACTGCCTACTGAGTCTCCACTTGATGCGCGTGTAGGCGATGCGGAAGCCCTGCCGCTCGGCGTTGCGTTGCGAGGCAGAGCCGGGCAGTGCGCACATCATGGCGAGGTCGCAGCCGTGCTCTGCGGCGTAGGCGAGTCGCGCGTCGAGCAGCGCCAGTTGCGCGCCGCGCCTGCGCGCTTCGGGGACGGTGCTCGCGCCGGCCAGCAGCGCCACGCCCTCCCAGATGCTCAAGGCGCCTGTAGCAACCGCGCGCCCGTCCAACTCGGCCAGAAACGAGAGCCCGTCGGCCCTCGCCGCGCTCACGCGCGAGAGGCCGAGTATGAAGTCGCCCAAACCCTCGAACTCGCTCCACCCGCGCGCCGCCGTCTGCGCCCAAAGTTCGTGCTCCCCGGGGGCAACGACGCGCACGCTCACGCCCGAGTCAGGCCGCGCGGCCGTGCTCATGCTGAGAGGACGGAACATGACGCTCGTGAACTCGAAAGGCTCGTAACCGCGCTCGTTGAGCAGCATGAAAGTGGTCGGGTCGGCGAGTGGGCTGACCTCGTGATAGACCGGCGCGGCGCGCTCCTTGAAGAACTCTTCAAGCCTCTTAAAGTCTGCGTCCGACGCCGCCTCGAAGAGGCCGAGGCCGAACGTCTGCGTCAGCGGCGACTCGACGCCGTCGAACATCGCGTAACAACCTGCGACCGCCGTCCAGCACGCGCCGCTCGCGGGCTCCACGGCGGCGCGCGCCTCCACGAACTCTGCGTTGCCGCGTGCCTCGGCACGCTCCAGCCGCCGCGACAGGTTCAGGTCGGAGAAGATGAAGGGTACTTCGTCAGACATGTCTCAAACTTAAAAGCCCGCGCCCGCGAGGCCGGCGACGACCGCCGCCAGTTCGGCGGGCTCGACCGGCTTGGCGACGTGTAGGTGGTAGCCTTCGGCGAGCGCACGCGCGCGGTCGGCGGGGCCGGCGTAGGCCGTCAGCGCCGCCGCGGGCGTCCGTCCCCCGCGCTCTTCCGGAAGCTCGCGCACCCTCCGAATCAACTCGTAACCGTCGCCGTCCGGCATCCCTATGTCAGAGAGCAGAACGTGCGGCCGCCACGCCTGTAGCATCTCCAAAGCCTGAGCCGCCGACGCGGCCGTTAACACCTCGGCCCCGCGGCGCGACAGCAGTTCTGTCAGCAGACGCCGCGCGTCCGGCTCGTCGTCCACGACTAAGACCTTCACGCCTTCAAGCGAGGGCGTCGTGACCGGCGGGCCGAAAGCGTCTGGGCGCGGGGGCAGTTCCACGCAGGCCACGGGCTGTCCCTCGTCGCGGACGGCACGAACCGGGAGCCGCACGGTGAAGGTCGAGCCGCGCCCCTCGCCCTCGCTCTCGACCGCGACGCTGCCGCCGTGAAGCTCTATCAGGTTCCGGACGATGGCCAGTCCCAGTCCCAGCCCGCTGTGGCGGCGCGTCGTGCCCATGTCGGCCTGCCGGAAGCGCTCGAAGACGTGCGGCAGGAACTCCGTGGGGATGCCCTGCCCCGTGTCGCTGACCGCGACCTCTAACTGCGAGCCCGCGCGGCGGACGCGCGCCTCGACCGAGCCCCCCACGGGCGTGAACTTGACCGCGTTCGACAGGAGGTTCCAGATGACCTGTTGGAGCCGCGCCGGGTCGCCGTTAACCGTCGCGTCTTCGGCGTCGAACTTCACTTCGAGCGCGACGCCCTTGGCCGCGGCCACGGGGCGCACGACCGAGGCCGCCGCTTCGACGACCGCGCCGAGGTTGACGGGGACGACCTCGATGCGGAGCTTCCCCGTGATGACGCGCGACACGTCGAGCAGGTCATCGACGAGCTGCGCCTGCGAGCGCGCGTTGCGGTAGATGGCCGCGAACGCGTCGGCCGCCTTGCCCTCCGAGACCTGCCCGTCGGCGAGCAGCTTGGACCAGCCGAGGATGGCGGTTAAAGGCGTCCTCAGTTCATGTGAGAGCGTGGCGAGGAACTCGTCCTTGAGGCGGTTGGCGGCCTCGGCCTCGGCGCGCGCGGCCTGCTCGCGTGCCAGCTCCAGCCGCGCCTCTTCGGCCCGCTTGCGCTCGGTGATGTCGCGCGAGATGCCGACCAGCCCCGTGACCTGCCCGCGCTCGTCGAAGACCGGCACCTTCGTCGTCGAAAGCCACGTCTGCGAGCCGTCCGTGTAAGTCTCGCACTCCTCCTTATCGACGAGCGGGACGCCCGTGCGCATGATGCGCTGCTCGTCTTCGTAGGCGGCGCGCGCGTGCTCTTCGACGAAGAAGTCGAAGTCGGTCTTACCGACCACCTCCTCGGGCGCGTTGCCGCCGCGGTAGGGCGCGTGGCGATTGACGCGCGTGAAGCGGCTCTCAGTGTCCTTGAAGTAGATGGCGTCGGGGATGTTGTCCATCAGGGCGTGGAGCAGCGTGCTCTCGCGCGTCAGCGCCTCCTGCGCCGCCTTGTGCTCGGTGAAGTCGTGCATGACGACGACCGCGCCCAGCTTCTCGCCGCCGGGGCCGTAGACGGCGCCGCCGCTCGCGAGCACGGTGCGCGGCGCGCCGCCGTTCTTCGGCACGACGACCATCTCCGCGTCGCGGACGCGCTCGCCCTGCAAGGCGCGGCAGAGCGGTGTCTCCTCCCTGCGCATCCGCGTGCGGCCGTCGGGCTGGTAGAGGTCGTAATAGTCGGCCCAACTGTCGGCCGTGATGGGCAGCTCGGCGAGTCCGTGCAGCTTGCGCGCGGCGTGATTGAAGACGGTAAGGGCGCCCGCGGCGTCGCAGGCGACGATGGCGTCCTCGATGTTTTCGAGGAGCGCATCGACGAAGCCCTGCTGCTTCTCGGGCGTCAGGCGCTCGGCCCCGTTGGTGGGAGAGTCTGTAGGCATCTGTGTTGGTGGGCTGTGAGGCAGCCGACCTCCCCTTGCTAAGAATCTGCGCCCCTAGCCGCCGGCGATGGCGCCGACGACGAGGAACGGTTCTTGTCCTGTGGCCACTGCTTCCGGCAGAGGGGCGTCCGCCGGCGCGTGAGACAGGTCTTGTTCGCACGCGAAGAAACGCACGTACGGCCTGCGCGCCTGCGTCGCGTGGTCGCGAATCGTGCCGCGCAGCGCCGGGTAGGCCGCTTCGAGCGCGTCAAGTACGGAGCGCTGCGTGACGGCGCCCGAAACCTCCAACTCGACCTCGCCTTCGACGCGCGCGAGCGTCCGCAAGGGCTGTGGAAGCAGGACGCGTATCATGGCAGCGCCTGCGCCTCGACGGAGAGCACCGCCGGCAGGTCGCGCACGATGGCCTCCCAGTTGTCGCCTCCGTCGCGCGACGCGTAGACCTGCCCGCCCGTCGTGCCGAAGTAGACGCCGCACGGGTCGTGCGTGTCCACCGACATCGCGTCTCGCAGCACGTTGACGTAACAGTTCTCCTGCGGGAGCCCCGAAGTCAGCGCCTCCCACGCGTCTCCGCCCGTGCGGCTGCGGTAGACGCGCAGACGGCCGTCCGGCGGATAGTGCTCGGCGTCGCTCTTGATGGGGACGACGTAGATCGTCTCGGGCTCGTGCGCGTGCACGTCGATGGCGTAGCCGAAGTCCGAGGGAAGGTCGCCGCTCACCTCGCGCCAGTTGTCGCCGCCGTCGTCACTGCGCAGCACGTCCCAGTGCTTCTGCATGAAGAGCACCTCGGGGCGCGTCGGGTGCTGCGCCACGTGGTGGACGCAGTGGCCGATCTCCGCCGTCGGGTCGGGGATGTAGAGCGAGTGCAGCCCCTTGTTGATCGGCTTCCACGTCTTCCCGCCGTCGTCGGTGCGGAAGGCGCCCGCCGCCGAGATGGCGACGTAGATGCGCTCCCGATTAGAGGGGTCGAGGATGACCGTGTGCAGGCACATGCCGCCCGCGCCGGGTTGCCACTGCGAGCCGGTGCCGTGGCCGCGCAGGCCCGCCAGCTCGTGCCACGAACGCCCGCCGTCCGTCGTGCGGAAGAGCGCCGCGTCCTCCACTCCCGCGTAGACGGTGTCGGGGTCTTCGCGCGAAGGCTCAAGGTGCCAGACGCGCTTGAACTCCCAGGGCTTCGGTGTGCCGTCGTACCACTGGTGTGTCGTGAGCGGCGCGCCGGTCTCCTCTGAAGTGTCGTAGACGAACTTGTTGCTCTCGCCCTTCGGCATTCCCTCGGGCGTGGTGGTCGGCTCGCCTTCGGGCGTGCCGGGTTGGAACCAGGACTCGCCGCCATCGTCCGAGCGCTGGATGACCTGGCCGAACCACGCGCTCGTCTGCGAGGCGTAAATCCGTTCGGGGTCTGCCGGCGAGCCCTTCAGATGATAGACCTCCCAGCCCGCGAAGTGCGGCCCGCTCACCTTCCAATTCTCCCGCGTCGCATCCGAAGTCAGGACGAATGCGCCCTTGCGCGTGCCCACGAGTAACCGCACTCTTCCCACAGTTACCTTCCTATTCTTCGGGAGTGTTACGGCTGGCTCCCGCCCCTCTTCCCGACGGCGCCGGGCCGGGCGGACGATGAAAGATACTTTTACTCCGCGGCTTTTGTAAAGAGAGGCGTCAGCGGGCGGCGCGGGCGGGCGCCGATTCGTAGCGGCGGCGATGCTCTTCGCGCATCGAGAGGTAGTCCGGGTCAGAGAGTACGGCGTCGAGCAGCTCCTTAAAAATCCGCGCGCTCTCAAGCTTCAAGGCGTCGGGCTCGGGCGGAGCGACCCTGCGGCCGTGTGCGCCGCTCCGCCCCTTCTTGGCGTTGGGGACGGGGCCGACGTACTTCTGACCCGTGCGGTGGTTGGCGTAGCGCATCGAGCGCGTCCACCCCATCTGGATGTACTTGCGCGCCATGTCCATCCCGACGAAGTCGCCCGCGCGCTTGTAAGCCTCATAAAGCTCTTGCAGTTTCGCCGCCGACGCGCGCGCCACCTCCGGCGTCCGGAAGCGCCAATGCGGCAGCAGCTCGCTCTTGTAAGGCTCGACGAGGAGCACGCCCTGCTCGCCGCGCCCGACCCTGTACAACTCCGGGTGCGCGCGGAAGTCTGTATGTTTGAAGTCGAGCGTGTAGTCGAATTTCAACTGGCCGCCGCCGCGCCCGGCGCCGACGGGAGCAGCGCGGCCTCGGGCGTTAGATGTTCCGGGTAGACCTTGACCGGCGTGAACTCGTCGAGCGCGTGGAGGAGTTCGGCCGCGGTCTGAAACCTTGCGCGCGGATTGCGCGCGAGGCATTTGCTGATGACGTAGGTCAACGCCTCCGGCACGCCGCGCGCCGAGAGCGCCGCGACGTTCGGCTCCTCCGCGAGCTGCGGGTAACGCGCGGAGAGCGGCGCGCTCCGCTCCGTCTCGCCCGCGCGGAAGGGGCGCTCGCCTGCGAGCAACTCAAACAGCATCGCGCCGAGGCCGTACACGTCCGTCGCCGTCGAGAGCGGCGAGCGCATGACCTGCTCGGGCGCGAGATACTGCGGCGTGCCGCTGCGGTCGGGCGGGCAGCGGCGCCCTTCGCCCAACTCCCACACGACGCCGAAGTCGAGCAGCACGGGGCGCCCTTCGCGCAGTGCGACGTTCGAAGGCTTCAGGTCGCGGTGAAGCAGTCCGCGCGCGTGCGCGTGCGCCACGGCTGCGCCGACGTGTTGGACGAGCCGGACGGCGCGCGCCACGTCAAACGCCCCCGACTCACGCAGCTCGTCGCGCAGCGTGCGCCCGCCTGCGTGTTCGAGCAGGAGGTAAGGCAGCGGCGCACGCATGTTCTCGCCGACCAGACGCACGACGCCCGGGTGGCACAGACGCTTGAGCGCGTCGCACTCGGCACGCAGGAGGCCGCGGTGCTTGAGGCTTTCGGCGTCGGCCGGGCGCAGGCGCTTGCAGACTAGCGGCGTCAGCAGCCCGTGGTGCCAGACGGCGAGCACGTCGGCGCTCATTCCACGCGAGATGCGGTAGGCGACGATGAACTCGTCAATGCGCGTGCCCGGCCCCGGCTCCTCCGCTTGACTCTTTGAAGGCGCGGCCGTCACTTCAGCTCAAGCTTCTCGTTCTCGCCCAACTGCGCCGGCTCGCCCGTCACGAGCGACGAGACGAAACTGACGGCGTGCGCCACGAGCGACTGCGAGCCGTCCCAGTACTCGGCGCGCTCGGCCGTCATCTTCAGGAGCGCGATGTCCGGCGTGTCCACCCCTTCCGGGAACCAGGCCCTGAGTTGCGGCTTCCACAGCTCCTCGATCTTGGCGCGGTCGCGCACGACCTCGGCGTTACCGCTCAGCGAAGCGTAGAGCTGGTTGTCAATGTCGGCGAAGCTCGCGTTTACATTCGAGACGCGGTTCACCTCGTCAACCTTGTGCGACGAGCCGTAGGTGAAGAACCAGAGGTCGCCGTCGAACTCCACGTCGCGGTTGTTCGACATCGGCCGGCTGTGCAGAGCGCCGCGCTCGTCCACGGTCGTCAACATACAGATGTCCACCGCCTTGACTATCTCGCGCAGCTTCGCGAGCTTGTCGTCCTGAGTCACTGCCTTACTCATTCCTCGAACCTCCCCCTGAATTTGAAAAGGGCGCGCCGCCCCCCGCGGAGTTGAGATGAATCGCCCCCTGGCTCTTTATAAAACTTCCCGCGGCGTGGCGACGCGCCCTGAGCCTTACTCCTTGTCCGAGCCGCCGCCCGCCCCTTCGCCGCCCTCTTCGTAGCCGGGCTCGCCCGGGCGCGGCGGGTGGCCGTCGCCAGTGGTCGAATGAGTGCCCTGCCCCTCGGAACTGTTCTGCGGGAACTGTCCTTCCTGCTCCTTGTTCTCTGCCATCTCTGTCTTCCCCCTTTTCAACTCTACCTGTTAGTTGGTGCGGAGCCCTCGGCCCCGCGTTGAACGTCGGCCGTCGCACCGACGACGCCCTGCGCGGCGAACCCGCGCCAGTGTTCTCCTTCGACGGCAAGCTTCAGCCAGCGGCTGTAGAGCTGCGGCTCATCGCTCAAACCGCGCAGCAGCTCGCCCATCGTGACCCAACGCCACTCCGCGACCTCCGAAGGGTCGGGCGCGGGGTCTGCGTCGTGCGTGCCGACGAAGACGTGGTCGTACTCGTGCTCGACGAGCGCGCCGTCCAGCTCCGCACGGTAGAGGAACTCGAACGCCTCGCGCAGCTCACAGTCGAAGCCCATCTCTTCGCGCAGGCGCCGGCGCGCGGCCGCCCGCGTCAACTCGCCCGGGCGCGGATGGCCGCAGGCCGTGTTCGACCAAAGGCCCGCCGAGTGGTACTTGCCGGCCGCGCGCTTCTGCAAGAGCAGGCGCCCGCGGCCGTCGAAAACGAAGACCGAGAAGGCGCGGTGCAGCGCGCCCGCGCGGTGGACATCCATCTTCTCCCCGACGCCCAGCTCGCGGTCGGACGCGTCCACCAGTATCAGTTGCTCAGCCGCCATATCCTGCCATTCTACCCGCTCGCCCGTCAGAACGTTGAATTACTCAAGCTCTTTTGCCTGTGGACGTTTTGAGCGTTTTAGACCATGTGAGCATATCTGTCAAGTTACATTTTCGTGTCGAATTTGACTCTCTTGTGAACGACTTGAGCGTTTTTATTCTTTACATGAGCGGTTTGTTCTGTTAAGGTGCCTGCCTGACGGTTCGGGGGAAAATGTTTAAGGCGACCAGAGGCAGGCGATTGACGAGCAAGGAGGCGGCGCGCGTGCTCGGCGTGAGCGAGGCGTCGGTCAAGCGCTGGGCCGACAGCGGGCTGCTCCCGATGGAGAAGACCGCGGGCGGTCACCGACGCTTCCGCCCGGAGGACGTGGCCGCCGTCCGTCGCACGGGGCCGACCGCGGGGGAGGCGCCGCTTCCCTGGAAACGACGTGCGCCCTCCGCGCGCGCGGCGCACACGCCGGAGCTTGCCCCCGGACGCGAGGATGCGCTGGCCGAAGAGACTTTCCTGGCTCTTTTGGACGGGCGCGACGAGGAGCTTTCGGCGCTGCTTGTCAACCTGTACCTCGACGGCCACAGCGTCGGGCAGGTCGCCGACGGCTTCCTCTGCGTGGGGATGCGGAGGGTCGGCGACCTCTGGCACGCGGGCGAGATTTCGGTCGCGCAGGAGCACGTGGCGACGCGCACGGCCGTCGTCGCGCTGCAAGCGCTTCAGGCGTCTTTACAGGGCGCGGCGGGCGGCGACGAGAGGCTGCGCGCGCTCTGTTGCAGCGTTGAAGACGACTTCCACGAGTTGCCGCTGCGGCTCGCCGCGGTGACGCTGGAGGGCGCGGGGTTGGCTGTCTTCAACCTGGGGCCGAGCACGCCCTTCTCCGCGCTGGCCGAGGCGGTACACAGGTTCCGGCCCGAGCTGGTCTGCGTCTCCTCGACCGTACTCCTGCGGCTCGACCGCGCGGTGTACGAGTACGCGGGCTTCAGCCAGGTCGCGCGGCGCGCGGGGGCGGCGGTCGTGCTGGGCGGCGCGGGCTTCCGCGAGGAGGGAGTGCGCAGGCGCCTTCCGGCCGACCTCCACGCAGAGAGCTTCCGCCAACTGGAGGAGTTCGCGGGCACGCTGGCCGCCGTCGAATCTTGAACGTACAAAGGGGGTTTGAAAGTCATGTCTGAGCAGATCGCGAAAAGGTTCATCGAAGCGCTCGGGAAACTCGAAGCCGGGCGGGATGTGGAGGAGATCGTCCGACTCTTCGCGCCGGACGCGGAGGTCGGGAACGTCGTCTCGCCCGAGAAGTTCCGCGGGCAGGAGGGCGCGCGCGAGTTCTGGGGCGCGAAGTACCGCGACACGTTCGGCGAGGTGCGCTCCACCTTCCGCAACGTCTTCGCCGCGGGTGACCGCGCCGCGCTCGAATGGACGACCGAGGGGACGGCGAACAACGGGACGCCTTTGAAGTATGACGGCGTCAGCATCCTCGAAACCGACGGCGAGCAGATCAAGCGCTTCTGTGCCTACTTCGACGCAGGCGCCCTCGGCCGGCAGTTGACGGGCAAGGCGCACGGGCAGGGCGGGTGAAGTTATGAATAAGAGGGTCGCAGCCGCGGGACTGCTATTGCTCTTCGCGGCGTTGATAGTGAAGGCCGAGCGGAAGGAGAAGGAGCCTTTGCGGGTCGTCCCTACGGTTGACCTGCCGCGCTACATGGGGCTCTGGTACGAGGTGGCGCGCCTGCCGAACCGCTTCGAGGAGAAGTGCGCGGGCGACGTGACGGCCGAGTACACGCTCAACGGCGCAGACCGCCTCAAGGTCGTCAACCGCTGCCGCAAGCGCGACGGGAAGATGACCGAGGCTGTGGGCGACGCGAAGCTCGCGGACAGGAAGGGGCCGAACTCGCGCCTGAAGGTCAGGTTTGCCCCGGGCTTCCTCTCCTTCCTGCCCTTCGTCTGGGGCGACTACCAGATCATCGAGCTTGCGCCCGACTACTCTTACGCGGTCGTCGGAGACCCGAGCCGCAAGTACCTCTGGCTTCTCTCGCGCAATCCGCAGATGGACGAGGCCACGTATCTTCGCCTGACCGAAACGGCCCGCTCGCAGGGCTTCGACGTGAGTAAGCTGATACGCACGAAGCAGGGTTGACCGCGCATGAGCACGAGTGAGAGCAAGCAGGTCGGTACCGGACGCGGTCGCGGGTGGGTCTCCGTGATGCGGGAGCCCCGTGTCGCACAGCCTCAAATGCGACCGCGGGCGGTGCCGACCAACCTGCCTTCGCAGGACGTTTGGAGCATGGACGAGTGGGGGCGCCGCGAGCTTCAAGCCCGCAAGGACGCGCTCCGCGCTCGTTCCGAACGGGCGGCGTGGGATGTGCTCAACCGCGAGGCGCGGCGCGTGATGCGCGCCTACACGACGAGTTTCTTCATCGTCAGCCGTTTCCTCCCGCGCGCCAAGCGCGAAGAGGTTGAGGCCGTCTACGCCGCCGTCCGCTACCCCGACGAGGTGGTAGACACCTTCCCTCTCGACGCCGCCGAGCGCCTGCGCCTGCTCGACGAATGGGGCGCGCACTACGAAACCGGCATCGAATGCGCGTCTCTTCATGAAGCGTTGAGACGCGGCGTGCCCGCGCACCTCGCGGGCTTCACGCGCGTCGTGCGCGAACGCGACATCCCCGAAGGACATTACCGGGCCTTCCTCGGCGCGATGCGTCTGGACATCCGGCCGCGCCCGTTCAAAACGCTCAACGACCTCATCGGCTCTTACGTCTACGGCAGCGCCGTCGTCGTCGGCTACTTCCTAACGCACGTCTACGGCGCGCGCGATGCGCACAGCTTCGTGCGGGCGCTCGACTCGGCGCGCGACCTCGGCGTCGCGCTGCAACTGACCAACTTCCTCCGCGACGTGGCCGAAGACCAGCGCCGCGGCCGAGTCTATCTCCCGACGGACATGCTGCGCGCCGAGGGCATCGAAGAGCTGGATGCCAACGACCCGAGACAACAGAGGCGACTCGCGCTTGTGCTCCGACATCTCGCCGCCGTCGCCGCCGCACACTACGCGAGCGCCGAGCAGAACCTCGACGCCTTCGCGCCCGACTGCCGTCTGGCGATTCAAGCCTGCATAAAAGTTTACGGCCGCCTGAACGAGCGCATCGCCGCGAGCAGCCGCGGCGCCGCGCACCGCGAGAGCGTGCCGCTGCGCGAGAAGTTCGGCGTGCTTCCGCCTTCAAAGTACTGGCGCATCCCGCTCGCGTACCTCTTGAAATGAAGACGACGGACGACACGCGCGTACTCATCGTCGGCGGCGGCCTCGGGGCCTTGAGCGCCGCGATACACCTGCGCGTCAAGGGCTTCCGCGTCACGCTGCTCGAAGGCGGCGAGCGCGTCGGCGGTCGCGCCAACCTCATCGAGCGCGACGGCTTCCGCTTCGACACAGGCCCTTCGCTCCTCAACTATCCCTGGGTCTTCGAGGAGCTGTTCGCCGCGGCAGGCTGTCGTCTTGAAAACTACGTGCGGCTGCTGCCCGTAGACCCTTCCATCACCTTCCGCTGGGCCGACGGCACGCGCTTCACGCTCTCCTCCGACCTGCAAAACTTCCTCGCCGAGTGCGAGCGCCTGGAGCCGGGCTCTGCCCCCTCGGTCTTCGGCTTCATGCGCGACGCGGGCGAGAAGTTCCGCGTCGCCTTCGACAAGCTCGTCAGCCGCAACGTAGACAACCCCGCGAAGTGGCTCGGTGCGCTCACGCCGCGCGAGCTTCTGGGGACGGGGCTCTGGCGCTCCTTCGACGGAGAGCTACGGCGCCACTTCAAGAGCCGCCATGTGCGCGAGGCGCTCGGCTCCTACGCGATGTACCTCGGCGGCTCGCCCTATCAACTGCCGGGCATGTTCACGATTCTCCCTTACGGCGAGATGGCCCACGGGCTCTGGCTCCCCGTGGGCGGCGTCTACGGTTTAGTGGAAGGCATCGAAAAACTCGCGCGCGAAGTCGGCGTCGATGTCCGCACGCGCTGCCGCGTGTCGAAGATCATCGCGCGCGGCGGGCGCGTCCACGGCGTGCAACTCGCTGACGGAACGGTCGAACGCTCCGGCGTAGTCGTCTCCAACGTGGACGTGCCGACGACCGACACGGAACTCGTCGAGTCCGACAGGGTCTTCACCGCGCGCGCCAGAGCCGCGAAGACGAAGATGACGCCCGGCGTCGTCACCTTCTACTGGGGCGTGCGCGGGCGCGTCGAGGGTCTGGGCCACCACACCATCTTTCTCCCCGCAGATTACCGCGCGGCCTTCGACGATCTGTTGAAGCACGGACGCATCCCGCGCGCTCTGCCCTTCTATGTGAGCGTCCCTTCGATGACCGACCCGGGGCTCGCCCCCGTTGGGTGCTCGGCCGTCTTTGTGCTCGCGCCGACGCCGACGCTCAGCCGCATGCCCGGCGCCGACTGGCAAGCAGAGGCTTTGAAGATAAAGGGGCGCGTGACGGAGACGCTGGCGCTTCATGGAATCAACATCGACCCGGCGCGCGTCGTGTGCGAGGAGGTCTATACGCCCGAGGACTGGCAACGGCGGTTCGGGCTCTACGACGGGTCGGCCTTCGGCGCGTCGCACACGCTCTCGCAGGTCGGGCCGTTCCGTCAGAAGAATTTTTCGGAGGAGTTGGAGGGGCTCTACTACGTCGGCGCGAGCACGACGCCGGGGACGGGGATGCCGATGGTTGTCCTCTCGGGACGGCTCGTCGCAGAGAGGGTTGCCGAACGTGTTCGTTGAGCGCCACGGACACGGGCCGGAAGTCTACTTCGCGCTCCACGGCTGGGGCGGCGACCGGCGCACGTTCGCGCCGCTCGCGCCGTTCGTGCCCGAAGACGCGAGCCTCTACGCCGCAGACCTGCCGGGCTGCGGCGACTCGCCGCGGCCGAAGGCTTGGACGGTCAGCGCCGTGGTCGAAGAGATAGTCGAAGCGGTATGCGAGCTTGACGAGAAGAGCGTGACGCTCGTCGGCAACTGCGGCGGCGCCGTCTTCGCGCTGCTGGCCGCGCGCGAGTTGGGAGAGCGGGCCGGGCGCGTGTCGATGATCGACCCGTTCGCGTACCTGCCGCGCTACTTCAAGCTCTTCAACGCGGGCGAGTTCGGACGCCGCGCTTACGACGCGACGTTCGCCAACCCGTTCGGCCGCTGGCTGACGAACCAGTCTCTGCGCGGGCGCCGCGCGGGAGCGAGCGACCTGACGGCCTCGTTCGCGGAAGTTGACCACGAGGCCGCGCGTCGTTACCTCGCGCTCTACGAAGAGATTGGCGGCGTTGAAATCTTTCGCGGCCTCCGGGTACCCGTCGAGATCACGTACGGCGAGCGGACGTTCGGCGCGGTCAAACGTTCGCTCGCGCTCTGGCGCGACGTGCTGCCCGGGGCGCGCGTGCGCGAGTTGAAAGGGGCCGGGCACCAGCCGTTCGCGGAGGCGCCCGCGCAAGTTTCGGAAGTCATCTTCGGCGACGACGCCGAAGGGATAAGGCGGGGAGTGGCTTGAGCGAGTTGTTTATGAAGTTCGTCGTGTCGGAGCGTGGCCCCGTAGAGGCGGCGCTGCGGCGGAGCCTGCCTGTGAGCAGGCTCGCGCGCGCGTCGCGGCTCAACGAGGCGCTGGAGTACGCGGTCTTCCCCGGCGGCAAGCGACTGCGGCCCGCGCTCGCGCTGCTCGCCTCGCGGCTGGCGGGCGCCTCGCGCGCGCAGGCGCTCGGGGTGGCGTGCGCCGTCGAGTTCCTGCATACAAGCTCGCTCATCCTCGACGACCTGCCGTCGATGGACGACGCGGACATGCGGCGCGCGCGGCCCTCGCTCCACCTCGTCTACGGCGAGGGCGTGGCGGTGCTCGCCGCGGTCGCGCTGCTCAACCAGTCGTACGCGCTCCTCTCCGACGCGTCCTGCGCCGGAGGCGGCGCGCGGCTCCTGTGCGAGGCAGCGCATTGCGTCGGCCCCGACGGGATGGTCGGCGGGCAGGTCGTAGACCTTGAGACGCGCGCGGGCGCGGCCGACGAAGAGGCGCTCGCCAGCCGCGACATGAAGACGGTCGCGCTCATGCGTCTGATGATGACGGCGGGCGCGCTCGCCTGCGGCGCGGGCGCCGTGGAGACGCTCACGCTCGCACGGTTCGGCGAGTGCTTCGGCCGCGCTTATCAGGTCTGCGACGACGTGTGGGACGAGACCGGCGCGGGCGAGTTGACGGGCAAGCCCGCGCGGCAGGACGCGCGACACCTGCGCGCGAACGCCGTCACGGGCTTCGGCGCGGAGGGCGCACGCCGCTTCGCGCGGAGCCTGGTCGCGCGCGGCGTTGCGCGCCTGCGCGAGCAGTTCGGCCCGAGGGAAGAGGTGACGCTCCTCTCCGACGCCGCGCATTACGTACTCGACTCGGCGGGCGCCGCCTGCGCGCAAGAGTGCGCGCAAGAGTCGGCGCATTCAGTTCAAGAAGAGGCCGTGGCGTGACGCTCTTCTCCTTACTCATCTTCATCGCCGCGCTCGCGCTTCTCTGCGTGGCGGTGTGGAACACGCTCGCGTGGCCGAGGGTCGGCGACGCGGGGGTCGTGTCGCGGCCGGACGCAGCTTCGGTGTCGGTACTGATTCCGGCGCGGGACGAGGAGTCGAACATCGCACGCTGTCTCGACGCGGCACTCGCGCAAGGGAGTTCGGTGCTTGAGGTGCTCGTCTATGACGACCATTCACGCGACCGCACGCCGCAGATCGTCGCGGCGTACGCGCGCGGCGACCGGCGCGTGCGACTCGTCGAGCCGACCGACCTGCCCGAAGGCTGGTGCGGGAAGACGTTCGCCTGCGCGCGGCTCGCCGCGGAGGCCGAGGGGCGTTGGCTGCTCTTCCTCGACGCGGATGCGCGGCTGCGTCGGAACGCCGTGGCGCTCATCGTCGGCGAGGCTCTGGCGCGCGGCGTGACGCTGCTCTCATGCTGGCCGCGGCTCTTGACGCGCGGCTTCTGGGAGGGCGCGCTGATGCCTCTGCTGAACTTCGTCGTCTTCACGCTCTACCCGGCGCCGCTCGCGCTCAGACGCAACGATTCTTCGCTCGGGCTCGCGCACGGCTCGTGCCTGCTCGCGCGGCGCGACGCGTACGAGGCGTTCGGCGGGCACGGCGTCGTGCGCGGCGAGTTGTTCGAGGACGTGAGGCTCGCGCAGGCTTGGCGCGAGCGCGGGCAGCGCGGGTTGTGTCTCGACGGGCGCAGGGTCGTCGCGGTGCGCATGTACCGAACGCTCGCGGAGATTTGGGGCGGCTTCCGCAAGAACTTCTTCCCGGCCTTCCGCACGGCGCGTGCGTTCTGGGCGTTCGTTGCGCTCCACCTCTGCGTCTTCCTTCTGCCGTTCGTGCTCGCGCCGCTCGTGCTGCGTTGGGCTTGGGCGTGGGGCTTCGTGGCCGCCGCCGCGTGCGTGCTCGCGGCGCGTGTGGCGCTCGCGTTGAGGTTCGGACATCCGTGGTGGTCGGCGGCGATGCACCCTTTGGGCGAGGTCGTGCTCATCGCGCTTGGGCTCGCGTCGTGGCTGCGGTGTAAGTCGGGGCGCGGCGTCGAGTGGAAGGGGCGCCGCTACCGCGCGGGCGCCGAAGCCGGAACAGTCTTACAGACCGAAGGAGCGAAAGAATGAAAGTGTTCGTGTTCGCACTGCTGGCCGCGTTCGTCGGTTTCGTCCCGCAACAATCGCCGAGGGTGTCGGCGGAAGACTTGCGAAAGCTTTCGGGCGCGCGCTGGACGGGGATGCTGACGTATCTCGACTATCGCTCGAACAAGCTGGTCTCTATCCCCTCGAACCTGAGCGTGACGCAGGCCGACGGCGACGAGAACGCGTGGGTCTTCGAGTACGAGTACCCCGACGAGCCGAAGGCGAACGGCAAGCAGACCTTGAAGGTGAGCGACGGTGGAACGGTCTTCGACGGCGAGACGGTCGTCGAAAGAACGGGCCTGGACGGTGGCGGGTTCCGGCTCGTGACGGTGAAGCGGGGCAGGGATAATGATAAAGATGCCATGTTCCGCTTCACCTACACGCTCGACGGCGCGGCCTTCTCCGTCAAGAAGGAGGTCAGGCCCGAGGGCGCCCCGGAGTTCTTCGAGAGGAATCGGTATAGTTGGAAGCGTTGAGCGCGAGGAGGCGGACGGCGGTCGTCATCGGCGGCGGGCTCGGGGGTTTAGCGACGGCCGTGCGGCTCGCCGCCGTGGGCTGGCGCGTCGAGGTCTGCGAGCAGGGGCCGCGCCTCGGCGGGAAGATGAACACGTTCGAGCGCGAAGGCTTCCGCTTCGACACAGGCCCCTCGCTCATCACGATGCCGTGGGTCTTCGAGGAACTGTTCGAGGCCGCCGGCAGTTCCCTCGCCCGGCACGTCACGCTCACAAACGTCCGCCCGCTCGCCGACTACGTCTACGACGACGGCACGCGCTTCACCTACACGACCTCGCTCCCCGAATGGCTCTCCACGGTGCGGCAGCTTGAGCCGCGCGACTGCGAAGGCTTCATGAAGTTCATGCGGCTCGGCGCGCGTCTGTTCGCGCTCTCGCGCGAGACGTTCCTGCGGCGTACGCCTCTGGCCCCGCCCGACCTGCGCTCGCTCAAGGCGCTCGGACGCTTCCCCGTGCGCCGCGCGTGGGGCAGCTACCATTCGACCGTCGCCGCGCACTTCCGCAGCCCGCACCTGCGCCAGATGTTCGAGCGCTATCCCACGTACGTCGGCTCGTCGCCCTATCGCTCGCCGGCCACGCTCGCCGTCATCCCTTACATCGAGTACGCGTACGGCGGCTGGCACGTCGAAGGTGGGCTCTACCGCATCGTCGAGAGTCTGGTCGGGCTGGCGCGCGACCTCGGCGTGAGCCTGCACACCGGGGCGCGCGTTAGTAAGATTGAGCACGACGGGCGGCGCGTGCGCGGCGTGCGGCTCGCGGACGGGACGGGGCTCGCGGCCGACGTGGTCGTGATGAACGGCGACGCGGCCCTGACGAATGAGTTGCTGGGAGAGCAGAACGGGACGCAGCCTCAGACGGAGCGTTCGCTCTCCGGCTTCGTGCTGCTCGTCGGACTGAAGCGGAAGCTCGAAGGGCTCAGGCACCACACCGTCTACTTCTCCAAAGACTACCGCGCGGAGTTCTCGCAGCTCTTTGACGAAGGCCGCTTCCCCGAAGACCCGACCGTCTACGTCTGCGCCCCGAGCCGCACAGACCCTACAACAGCACCCGAGGGAGGCGAGACGCTTTTCGTGATGGCGAACGCTCCGGCCGTCGATAAGCCGTGGGACGAGAGGCAGACCGAAGAGGCGCGCGCGCGCGTCTTCGAGCGTCTGTCGAAGGGCGGCTTCCCGGACATCACAAGTGCGACGCTCGTCTCAGACGTGTGGACGCCCGGGCGCTTCGCGCGCGACTACCTGAGCCCGGGCGGCGCCATCTACGGCACGCACTCGCACGGTTGGCGGCGCGCGTTCCTGCGCCCGCCGAACAGGCACACGCGCGTGGGCGGGCTCTACCACGTCGGCGGCAGTAGCCACCCCGGCGGCGGCACGCCCACCGTCCTGCTCTCGGCGCAGATAACGACGGACTTGATCGAGAGGCACGAACGTTGAGCACGACGACGACGAGCGCGGCCTTCAGGCCCCGTGTGTTGCCGCGTTGGCGGCGCGCGGCGCTGTGGACGACGCTCGCGGTCTTCGCCGTGCTCTGGTGCGGCGGCGTCGCGAGCGCGTGGCTCGGCGTCGAGCGCGCAGACGCAGGGACGCTCGCCTCGCTCTTCCTGTTGACGGCCGGACTCGTCGTGCTGCTCGGCGAGAGGACGGGGCGCGGCGTGCTCCTCCTCGCGTCGGTCGCGCTGCTGGGGTTCGCGTTCGAGGCGGTCGGCGTGCGCTTCGGAGTTCCCTTCGGCCGTTACGTCTATACCGAGGCTTTACAACCGCAGATGCTCGGCGTGCCCGTCGTGATGGGGCCGGCGTGGATGGTTCTGGTCGCGTTCGCGTCGGACGCGGCGGGGCGTTTGCGGCTCGGCGGCTGGAAGGAGGTTCTGTTCGCGGCGCTGCTGACGACGGCGACCGACCTCGTCATCGACCCGCTCGCCGCGAACCGGCTCGGCTACTGGCGTTGGGCAGAGGCGGGCAGTTACTACGGCATCCCTCTCGTCAACTTCGCCGGCTGGTTCCTGACCGCGCTCGTCGCCTGCCGCATCACGGGCGCGCGCGAGAATTCGTGGGCGGCCTTCATCGGCGCCGCCATCATGCTCTTCTTCGCGCTGCTCGCACTCGCGCACTCGCTCCCCTACATCGCGCTCGTCGGGTTCGCGCTCTGCCTCACGCGGCTCTTGTTGACGAGACTTTCTTTCGTCCGTTAAGAATCCGCGTCTGTGCCGCGGGCGCCGACTCCGGCAACCCTCTCCTCACGTCGATGCACCAACAACCAGGTTCATACGTTTAAGGTGCCGGGGGATTTTTCAGGCCCAGCATAGTCGTGATAGGTCAGACCGTCGCGGCGCTCGCCTCGGCTGGCGGCGCGTTGCTCGTCTACACGGGGTTATCGCTGGCGCTGCGACGCATGTTCGCGTGGCTCGCGCGTCGGCGCGCGTTGGCTTCTGCGCGCGTCGAGCCGAGCCCCGCGGAGTGAAGAGGCAAAGGTGTCAAGTTTTGTATACGTCAATCCGAACGTACTCCCACAAGTCACCTTTGCGGTGAGACGAGACACCTTATCGTGCAGAGCGGGTACATATTCAAAAGATGGGCCGCGCTTTTACTGCATTATTCGGCCTAGCACCGCGTGGCACGGAGGTTGTTAATACTCATGGCGACAAGAGACGCTTCGCCAAGACGGCGTCGCGCCAAGTCAAAGGAAACCGTGAGGGGGTTAAATTCAAGATGAGAAGCAATCGTAAAGGCTTGTTGAAGGGTGCGTCGCTGCTGGCGCTTGGCATGTTGACGTTGGTTCCGGCGATGCCCGCCAACGCACAGACCTGGGAGCAGAGGCGCCGTCAGGAGCGGCGTGAAGAGCGCCGCGAGGATAGACAGGAGCGACGTGAGGAGAGGCGCGAGGAGCGCCGCGGCCGTGAGTGGGGTAACTACGGCGGCTGGGGCGGCTCGCAGCAGCTCCGCCAGACGGCCCTGAACGCCGGCTACAACAACGGCGCCGAAGAGGGCCGCCGCGACCGCCAGCGCAACGAGCGCTTCAACTTCACCGACGAGAGCGACTACCGCAAGGCGACCGAAGACTACAGCTCGCGCCTCGGCAACAAGGCTCTCTACCAGCGGTTCTTCCGCCAGGGTTTCGAGAACGGCTACCGCGACGGCTGGAACGGTTACTAAACCTCCGACCGTCCGCACATAAAAAATCGGGCGTGAGGCCATGCGGCTCTCACGCCCGATTTTTTCGTCGAGGCGTTTAGCGCGCCCGGGCTGCTGCGCCCCCGGCGCCCCAGGCTTTGTTCGGACGCGGCCCCATGACAAATATCAGCGTCGAGCCGTTGGCGATGTCGGCGTGTCGGATGAAGGGCTCGCGCAAGGAGCGCCCGTTGAGCGTGGCCGACTGGACATACACGTTCTCGGGTGACTGGTTCTTTGCGATGACGGTGAAGTGGCCTTTCTTATACGGCCCTCGGAGCTTGATGGTCGCCTTGTCGAAGAGCGGGCTCCCCAGCGCGTAGACCGTGCTGCCGGGCGTGACGGGATAGAAACCCATCGAGCTGAAGATGTACCACGCAGACATCTGGCCGCAGTCGTCGTTGCCGCTCAAGCCGTCGGGCGAGTTCTGATACTTCGTCCGCATCGTCTCGCGGACAAGCTCCTGCGTGCGCCACGCGCGGCCGACGTAGTCGAAGAGGTACGTGTAGTGGTGTCCCGGCTCGTTGTCGTGACGGTAATGACCGCCGGTAAAATTCTCTTCGAGCTTGGCCGCGAACGCCTCGCGCCCGCCCACCAGCTCGACCATGCCGGGCACGTCCTGCATCTCGCAGAAGAGATACGTCCACGGCCCCCCTTCGGTGAATCCCGGCATCCGCTCCTCCTTCGAGTTCCAGCTCTCATCGTCCCAGCGGCCGTCCGCCAGACGTGGCCGCATGAAGCCCTTCGCGGGGTCGTAGAGGTTCTTATAATTCTTACTCCGCTTCATCAGGACTGCATAGTCGTCCATGCGGCCGACGGCCTTTGCGAGCTGCGCGACGCAGAAGTCGTCATAGGCGAACTCCAGAGTGCGCGAGACCGACTCGTCCGTCTTGTCCTGCGGAACGTAGCCGAGCTGCATGTAGTACGTTAAGCCGCCGCGCGCCTCGAAGGCCGTCCACGGCGCGCGGTCGAGCCAGCGCGTCCTCGTGTCGCCGTCGGGCGGGACGAACGCGTTCTTGCGCGTCGCCTCGTAAGCCTTCTTCAAATCGAAGCCGCGGATGCCCTTGACGTAGGCGTCGGCGATGACGCTGTCGGCGTGCGTGCCGATCATGATGCCCGAGTAGGTCGGGTTGGGCCACATCGGCATCCATCCGCCCTCGTCGTACATCTGCAAGAGCGAGGTAATCATGCCCGGCACGCGCTCGGGCTCGGTGAGCAGGAGCAGCGGGTGCTCGGCGCGGAACGTGTCCCAGAGCGAGTAGTCGTTGTAGGAGATGCCGTTGTGGACGCGGTCGTCGAACGCGGAGTAGTAGCGCCCGTACTCGGAAGTGATGCGCGGGAAGAGCAGCGAATGGTACATCGCCGTGTAGAAGTTGACGCGCTCGTCGCGCGACCCGCCCTCAATCACAATCTTCCCCAGCGACTCGTTCCACACGCGGCGCCCGTCCGCCTTCACGCGCTCGAAGTCCCACGCGGGAATCTCTCTGCTTAAATTATCCCGGGCCTGTTCGAGGCTGATGAACGAGGTGCCGACCTTGACGTTGACGACCTCGCTCTCCGCGGTCGGGAATCTCGCGTAGGCGCCGATGTGGTTGCCGGACTGCTCGGCGCGCCCTTCGTGAATCTCGCCGCGTTCCCACGTGCCCGAAGAGGCGAAGGGCTTGTCGAACTGGACGACGAAGTAGCCCTTGAAGTTCGGGAGCGGTGGGCCGAGGTGCGCCGACATGCGGTCAGGGTTATAGCCGACTATCTCGCGCGCCGAAGGGTTGACCCGCACGAACCCTTTGACCTTCTCCGACTCGGACTTGCACGCGGTGACGACGACGTGCGACGCGTCCGAGGCGTTGAACTTGAAGCGCAGAAATCCGGCGCGCGAGGTCGCCGTCAGTTCCGCGGCTATCTGACTGCCGGGCTCGCCCATCTTGACGGAGTAGTAGTTGGGCGCGGAAGTCTCGTCCTCGTGGCGGAAGGGTAGCAAGGGCTCGGGCGTCTTCAGCTCGCCGCTGTAGGGCATGAGGCTGACCTGACCGTAGTCGCCCATCCAGATGGCTGGCTGGTGCGTGCCGATGAAGCCGCGGATGGTCGTGTCTTTGTAGTTGTAGGAGTAGACGCTGATCTTGTTCTCGCGCGTCCGCGCCGTCCAGTGGGTCATGCCGAAGGGGACGGTGACGCCGGGTATCATCCCGCCGTAGTCGTAGACGCTCGGGCCGGTCGTCCCGATCATCACGTTGACCTCGTCGATGGGCTCCGCGGCCGAGACGTTTGGGGAACCGAACAAATTAAGAAGAAGGCAGAAGACGACGGCAGCGGCCGTGCAGGCGCTCCGCTTGCGAGTGGGCTTGGTTGTCATGTTCAAAGGGTTCCTGCGGCGGAAATAGGTGTTGACAGGGCAGCCATTTAACTGCACTATCCTTCCGCTTGTCGAGCGGTTTCTTCCGTCGCGTTCTGAATAATTTCAGCCCTCTCATCTGTCAGCGGTTTATCCCAACCTTGAGCGTAGAGCTAAGGATGACGGACGCGCCCGTCCTGGAGATGCACGAGATCAGGAAGACCTTCCCCGGCGTCGTGGCGCTGGACGGGGTGGACTTCGCGTTGCGAAGGGGCGAGGTGCACATCCTGCTCGGCGAGAACGGCGCGGGCAAGTCCACGCTGATGAAAATCCTGAGCGGCGCCTACCAGAAGTCGGCCGGCCGCATCACGCTCGACGGCGCGGAGGTTGAGATTCGGAACCCGGCGCACGCGCAAGCCCTCGGCATCTCGACCATCTATCAGGAGTTCAACCTCGTCCCGCACCTCTCCATCGGCGAGAACATCTTCCTCGGGCGCGAGCCCATGCGTCTCGGCCTCATCGACCGCCGCGCCGTCAACCGACGGGCCGCCGAGGTCTTGAGCGGGCTCGGCCTCCGGCTCGACCCGCGCCGTCCCGTCAAGGGCCTGCGCGTGGCCGAGCAGCAGATGGTCGAAGTCGCCAAGGCGCTCTCCTTAGACGCGCGCGTCCTCATCATGGACGAGCCGACGGCCGCGCTCGCCGAGCACGAGATTCGAGAACTATTCGCCGCCATCCGCGGGCTCAAGGCGAAGGGCGTCTCGGTCGTCTACATCTCGCACCGGATGGAGGAGCTGTTCGAGATCGGCGACCGCGTCACGGTGCTGCGCGACGGCCGCTCGGTCGGGACGTTCGACGTGCGCGAGACCGACAAGTTCGAGCTGATACGTTTGATGGTCAACCGCGACCTGACCGAACTCTTCCCGAAGGAGCGCGCCGAGCGCGGCGAGGAGGTCTTGCGGGTCGAGAACCTTTCGACGCGCGACGGACTCCGTGGCGTGAGCCTCTCACTTCATAAAGGAGAAGTGCTCGGCATCGCGGGCCTGCTCGGCGCCGGGCGGACGGAGCTGGCGCGCGCCATCTTCGGGCTCGATAAGATTGAGCGCGGGACGGTCTGGATTAAAGGCGTGGCGCGTCGCATCGGCTCGCCGCGCGCGGCCATCAACGCCGGGCTCGGCTTCCTCACCGAAGACCGGAAGGCGCAGGGGCTCGTCCTGCCGCTCTCGGTCAAGGACAATCTCTGTTTGCCGAGCGTGGACAAGTTCACTTCGTTCGGTCTCGTCGATGCGAAGCGCGAGCGGCGCGAGGCCGGGCGTTACGTGAAGGAGTTGCGCATACGCACGCCGGGGCTCGACCAGAAGGTCGTCTATCTGAGCGGCGGCAACCAGCAGAAGGTCGTCTTGAGCAAGTGGCTCTGCTCGGAGGCCGAGGTCTTCATCTTCGACGAGCCGACGCGCGGCGTGGACGTGGGCGCGAAGGCAGAGATTTATCAACTGATGAATCGGCTCGCCGCCGCGGGCGTCGCCATCATCATGATCTCTTCGGAGCTGCCCGAGATTCTCGGGATGAGCGACCGCATCCTCGTCATGCGCGCGGGGAGCGTCGCGTGTGAGTTCAGCTCGGAAGAGGCGACACAGGAAAAGATACTGGAATGCGCGTTGGGGGAATAGAACTGCCGTCCAACTTCTTCTCGCACTACGCGCGCCAGCTCGGCACGCTGTCGGGGCTGGTGGGCCTGGTGCTAGTGCTGTGGGCCCTGACGCCGCACTTCCTGACGGTCTCGAACCTGCTCAACATCGCCGAGCAGGCCGCCATCATCGCCATCGTCGCGGTGGGGATGACCTTCGTCATCATCACGGGCGGCATCGACCTCTCGGTCGGCTCGGTGCTCGCCTTCGCGGGCGTCGTGATGGCGAGCGCGCTGCACGCGGGCGTGCCCGTGCCCGTGGCGCTCGCGGTGGCGCTGGGGACGGGGCTCTTCTGTGGATTGTTGAACGGGGCGCTCATCACTTTGGGGAGACTGCCGCCCTTCATCGCGACGCTCGGGATGATGAGCGTGGCGCGCGGGACGGCGTTGATGTTCACGGAGGGGCGGCCCGTCTCGGGCTTCTCGGGCGGGTTCCGGTCGCTGGCGACGGGGGAGCTTATGGGCATCCCCGTGTCGGTCATCATCATGATCGGCGTCTATGCGGTCGCGCACTTCGTCCTGACGCGCACGAAGCTCGGGCGCTACACGTACGCCATCGGCGGCAACGAAGAGGCGGCGCTGCTCTCGGGCGTCAACGTCCGACTTTATAAGGCGGCGGTCTACGGCATCGCGGGGATGCTGTCGGGTCTGGCGGCCGTGCTCCTGACGGCGCGGCTCAACTCGGCGCAGCCCATCGCGGGGATGATGTACGAGCTGGACGCCATCGCGGCGACGGTCATCGGCGGGACAAGCCTTCTCGGCGGCGAGGGCACCGTCGTCGGCACGCTCATCGGCGCGCTCATCATGGCCGTGCTGCGCAACGGCCTCAACCTCCTCGGCGTCTCCTCCTTCATCCAGCAGGTCGTCATCGGCTCGGTCATCATCGCGGCCGTGCTCATCGACATGTGGCTGAAGCGGCGCGCGGGGTGAAGCTTAATTTGAGATTGAAGGAGACACGTTTATGAAGAAGGGTTTGGTTTTGGTTCTGCTGGTCGCTCTGTTGCTCGGGGCCTGTCAGCGCGGCGCCGAACAGACGGGCGGTGGTCGCCAGCGCATCGCCCTCGTGATGAAGACCGCGAACAACCCCTTCTTCATCGAGATGCAGAAGGGCGCCGAGGAGGCCGCCAAGCGCCTGAACGTCGAGTTGGTCGTGCAGGCGGCCGAGCGCGAGGTCGATGTCGAGAAGCAGATGCAGATTGTCGAGAACCTCATCCAGACGCGCGTCGCCGCGCTCTGTGTCACGCCCTCCGGCTCGCGCGAGATCGTCCCCGCCATCGACAAGGCCAACCGCGCCAATATCCCTGTCGTCATCGTGGACACGCGCGTGGACGCAAAGGCGCTCTCGGAGTCGGGCGGCAAGGTCGCGACCTTCATCGGCTCGGACAACTACGAGGGCGGCAAGATCGCGGGCGAGTTTCTGGCGAAACGCTTAGGCGGCAAGGGCAAGGTCGCGGTGCTCGAAGGCATCCCGGGCCACGAGACGGGCGACTCGCGGCTGCGTGGTTTCCGCGACGCGCTGAAGGCGACGCCGGGCATCGAGATCGTCGCCTCGCAGACGGCGAACTGGGAGCGCGATCAGGGCTTCAACGTCTTCCAGAACATACTCCAGTCGCATCCGGACGTGCAGGCGGTCTTCGCGTGCAGCGACCTGATGGCTCTGGGCGCGGTCGAGGCCATCGCCGCCGCGAAGAAGACCGGGCAGATCGCGGTCGTCGGCTTCGACGCCACGTCGGAGGCGCGCGACGCCATCACCAAAGGCACGATGGACGCCAGCGTCGCGCAGTCGCCCGCGCAGATGGGCGCGCTCGCCGTCGAGAACGCCCTCAAACTCCTCAGGGGCGAACAGGTCAACCCCGAGTTCGTCGTCCCCATCAAGCTCATCAACAAAGAGAACGCGGCGCAGTAGTCAGCCCGACGGAGGACGCAGACGAACATGCAGAGACGGCCCCCGCAACGTCCGAACCTTCTGGCGCGGGCGCTCGTCGGGGCCGCGCTCGTGTTGTGTCAGGCCGCGCAGGTTTGCTCGCAGACGGGACGGCGGCTGGTTGAGTACGCAGACCCTTTCGTCGGGACGGAGAACGGCGGCAACATCGTCCCCGGCGCGCAGGTGCCGTTCGGCTTTGTCCACGCGAGTCCTGACACCGAGCGGCCGACGACCGCCGGCTACAACCCTTACGAGAACATACGGGGCTTCAGTCAGACGCACGTGTCGGGGACGGGCGGCGCGAGCAAGTACGGCAACTTCCTGACCGTCCCGCACGTCGGTAAGCTGCGCACGAACAACCTCGGCTCGCCGAAGGCTGAAGAGTCGGCGTCGCCGGGGTACTACACGGTGCGGCTCACGCGCCCGGACGTGCGTGCGGAGCTGACGGCGACGCGGCTCGTCGCTTTTCATCGCTACACGTTCCCGGCGTCGAAGCTCTCGCACCTGGTTGTCGAGGCCAGTTCCGTCGTGCAGCCGGAGCGGGGCGAGAACGCCTTCTTCGACAACCCGCCGACGCGCGCCGAAGGGTTCAACCCGGGGCTCTACAACCACAACAACGAGCCGAACTTCCTCGCGCCCTTCCTCTACACGCACGCCGGCCGTCCCGACCGCACGCAGGAGCGCGTCCGGCGCATACTCGATACGGAGTACAGAACCGGGCGCGGCGGTCTGCCGGGCAACGACGACAGCGGCGCGATGTCTTCGTGGTACGTGTGGGGCGCCACGGGGCTCTACCCGAACGCCGGGCAGCCGTTCTACTACATCGCGAGCCCGCTCTTCGAGCGCTCGACCATCGACCTCGGGAACGGCCGCGCGTTTGTCGTCGAAGCGCAGGGCACGTCGGCAACGAACATCTACATTCAAACGGCCACGTTCAACGGCCGCACGCTCTCGCGCGCGTGGCTCAGGCATGAGGAGGTCGCGGCCGGCGGCCGTCTTGTCCTCCGGATGGGGCCGCAGCCCACCGCCTGGGGACGCGAAGAGCGACCACCCTCGATGTCTCTAATGGAGAAGGCGAGATAGATGAGATTGATGCGGTCGGCAACTCTACTCCTTGTCGCCTTGCTCTGCTGCGCGCTCGCGGCCGGCGCGGCGTCCGCGCGGGCACCGAAGAACGTGCGGACGTTTGAGCGGGTCGTCCACATCGCGCCCTTCGGCGCGGACGGCGCGCGTTATGTCTACGTTCCCTTCGAGGTGCCGCGCGGCGCGGTGCGCGTTCACGTCAGCTACGAGTACGCGCGCGAGGGCGGGGCCAACACGCTTGACCTCGGCGTCTACGACTCGCGCTCGGACGGCCCCGGCCCTTCGGTGAGCGCGCGCGGCTTCCGCGGTTGGAGCGGGGGCCGGCGCTCGGAGTTCTTCATCACGCGTGAAGAGGCGACGCCCGGTTACCTCGCGGGCGAGCTGCCCGCGGGACGTTGGCGCATCGTCCTCGGCCTCTACAAGGTCGCGCCCGCGGGCGTGGACGTGAAGATTAAGGGCGCGGTCGAGACTGAAGAGAGAGGTGCGGGCGTTCGCGTCCACGGGCCGCGTCGCGCGACGAACACGCCGCGCCGCTCGACACGTCCGGTCGTGGGCGGCGCCGTGCGCGGCCCGCGTTGGTACACGGGCGACCTACACATGCACACCGTCCACAGCGACGGCGACTGGACCGTGGGGGGGCTCGCCGCATCCGCGCGCGAGGCGGGGCTCGACTTTATCTTTGTCACAGACCACAACACCGCGAGCCATCATGCGGAAGTTGAGGAAGCCAACGCCGGCTCTCAACAACCGCTCGTCATGCGCGGCGAGGAGGTGACGACCTACGGCGGGCACGCCAACGCGTGGGGGCTGCCCGCGGGGGCAGTCATAGATTTCCGCGTGCGGCCCGGCGACGCCGCGGGGATATCTCAGGTTGCCGCGAGCGCGCATCGCCTCGGCGCGCTCATCTCCGTCAACCACCCATACGCGCTGTGCGGCGGTTGTGACTGGAGTTACGGGGACGCTTTGAAGGAGTTCGACGCGGTCGAGGTCTGGAACGGCGAGTGGGACGGAACGGACGAGTCGGCGCTCAAGAAGTGGGACGGACTGCTGCAACGCGGCCTGCGCCCGACGGCTGTTGCTGCGAGCGACTCGCACCGCGCGCAGAATCCCATCGGGCGCCCGACGACGCACGTCGCGGCCGAGCGTTTGTCACAGGCTGCGCTGCTGAACTCCATCCGCGGCGGCCGTGTCTACCTGACGCGTGAGGCGCGCGGGCTCTCGGTCGATTTCGAGGCGACGGCGGGCGAGATCGGCTCGGCCGCCGCGGCTGGCACGCGCAGAGGGGCCGGCGAAGAGATTCGGCTGCGTGCGCCGGGCGCCGTCGTCTTCTTCGTCAAGGTCGTCGGCGCGCCCTTCGCGACCGTCTCGCTCGTCTCCGGCGGCCGTGTGGTTTACACGTTCAAGACCGGGCAGCCGGAAGGGTTCACGGAAGTGTTCGAGGTCGAGTGCGAGCGGGACGGATATTATCGCCTTGAGGTGCGCGACAGAGATGGGAAGATGTTCGCGCTGACCAACCCCGTCTACGTCAAAGTCGGGGTGCGCCGGTAGGCTCAGGGGCCGGCCTGCGTGAGGCGGAAGAGTTTCGTTTCGCCCGCGGCGAGTGTCGCTTCGGGCTGCTTCTCGAACGGGAGCGCCTGCGTCGTGAAGTCTGGACGGAGGATGAGCACGCGCACGAGTTGGAGTCGCCTGCACGTCCCGCCCGTGGCGGTCGAAGGATGCGAATGACAGCGTGCGTTGACGGACTCCACCGAGTCGGCCGTAAAGCCTTTCGGCAGTCGGATGCCCGTGCGGTAGTAGCCGCTGCGCTCGATGCGCAGGCGCGGCTCGCCCATGTCGGACTTGAACACGTCGTCGCGCCCCTTCAGCTTCACGTCGAAGGCGATGGCCGCGTCTAACTGATCTGAGGCAGCCTCGACGTAGAGGTACTCGCGCGGGTCGGCGACGGTGTTGATGTCGGACGGCGTGTCGCTGATGCGCCCCTCGCGCTGTAGCTCCTCGGTCATCGCGCGGTAGGTGGCGGGGTAGGCGTCCATCACACTCTCGCGCGTCGCCGCTTCGAGCCGCGCGCGGACGGGCAGCGGGGCGAAGCGCACGGCCGAGCAGGCGAGGTCGGAGAAGTTGTTGTTGTCCGAAGCGACCGCGAGCAGAGGGTGTTGGCCGTTCGTACGCTGGCCGTTGAAGTTCTTCGTCTCGTGCCGCACACCCTGAAAAGTCTCGTTCAAGTCCTGCTCCCTTAGCATCCTTATCTCGTAGACCCACTCGATGTCCGTCCCGCGCCCCCAGCGCGCAAACAGCGCCGCGGTCTGTGTCCCGCCGTCCTCGTTCGTGAAGACGACGGTGTAGCGCACGACCGTCACGGCGTGCTGGCGCAGAATCTCGTAGTACATCAGCAGGGGGATGTCCGTGAAGTGGTCGAAGGTGTTCGCGCGCGCGTAGAGGACGGGCGCGTGCGCGAGAGCGAAGCTCTCCCACCCGGACTGCCACTCGGAGTCCGACGCGGCGAGCGGGACGACGCGGCGCAGCGCCCTCACCTCGGCGCGGCGCGCGCCCGCGGCCGAGCGCGCCTCGTTGAGCGCGACGGAGACCGTGTGCCTCCCCTTCGGCAGACGGCCGAGCAGAACCTGATAGCCGTAGAACTGTTCGCCGGCCCAGAGCAGCACGTCCTGGTTGTACGCGCCGTCCACGAGGACGACGAGCGCGGCCGCCTCCGCGCCCTTGCGCGCCCACGAAGCGCCCGGCGAGCGCGCCTCAATCTCAAGCGCGACCTCCGTCGCTTCTTTAAGCTCGATGGTCTCGGACGCGAGCGTCGTCGAAACCTTAGGCGCGACCGGCGCGCAGGGGTTCTGCGCCCACACGGCCGCAGGCGCGCAGAGGGTGGTGAGCAGTATGGCTAAGCTGAGCCGCAGACGGCCCCGTATTGTTCTCATGTAAGAAGGGCTCGGCCCCAGAGGGACGCCGAAAGATTTTGTTCGATAGAGCGCGGAAGTCTCGGCCGCCAAGCTACGTTAATCCGGCTCCCTTTTCAAGCTTAATTTTTCTCTTCCGCTTCACAGAAATTTCTCTTCGGCTTAACAGCACATGAGCTATAATCCGCCGCACGCTTGAAGGGGCCGGCACCGCGTTCGGGTTCGCAAGCGAACTCGCGTGGCCGCCCCTCCTGAGACATATCCGTTAAGACGAATCAGACGAACACGACCTTCTACCCCTTGCGGCCTTCCGGCCCGACCAGGAGAACATATGTTGCGAAGAGCCCCCCGCGTCACCGCCTGTCTGCTGCTCCTCTCCGTCTGCCTGACCTTCAACGCTTTCGCGCAAGTCAACAGCGCCAGCGTGACGGGTCTGGTCACGGACACGGCGGGCGCCGTCGTCCCCAACGCCTCTGTGACCTTGAAGAACAAGGCGACCAACGTCGAGACCACGGCCACGACCGACAGCTCCGGTTACTATACTTTCGCCAGCGTCCCCGTCGGCGAGTACGCCGTGACGTTCGAGCGGCAGGGTTTCAAGCGAGTCGTGCTCGAAGAGGTCAAGCTCGACGTGGGGCAGAAGGCGCGTGTGGACGCCTCGTTCGAAGTCGGCGCGGTGACCGAGACGGTGACGGTCACCTCTGCGACGCTCCTCACGACGCAGGAGGCGACGACCGGCGGCGTCATCGACAACCATCTGGTCGAGCAGCTCCCGCTCTCGGGGCGCAACTGGGACGACCTCATCTCGCTCGTCCCCGGCGTGCAGGTTGACCGCTACACGGAGGAGGGCGGCGGCACCGCCGGCGGGCGCACGGGCGGGGCGAACGTCCACGGCGTCCGCTCGCTCCAGAACAACTTCGTGCTCGACGGCGTGGACAACAACTCCATCTCGGAGAACGTGCAGGAGCTGACCACGCAGATCGCGCGCCCCTCGGTCGATTCGATTCAGGAGTTCAAGGTCTCGACCAACCCCTACTCGGCCGAGAACGGGCGCAGCCCCGGCGCGCTCGTCAGCGTCGTCACCAAGTCGGGCTCGAACGCCTTCCACGGCACGCTCTACGAGTTCCACCGCAACCGCGTCTTCGACGCCAACAACTTCTTCAACAACCGCGCCGGCGCGCAGAAGCCGCAGAACATCCAGAACCAGTTTGGCGGCAACATCGGCGGCCCCGTCGTCAAGGACAAAGCCTTCTTCTTCTTCAACTATGAGGGCACGCGCATTCGCAAGGGCACGACGCGTTTGGGGAACGTGCCGCTGGCGAACGAGATTCGCGGCGACTTCTCGACGGCGGCGGCCATCGCCAACCGCATCCCGGGCGGCGCCTACGCGACGCTCTTCGACCGCGTCGGCGACTGCCGCGCGCTCGTGCCTTCGGCCTTCAACGCGAACGGCTCTTTCATCAACAACCAGATTCCCGCGCAGTGTCTCGACCCCGTCGCGCAGCGCGTCCTCGCACTGCTCCCCGCGCCGAACACCGTCCCCGGCACGGGGCCGCTCAACCTCAACAACTTCATCCGCAACCCCGGCATCCAGGACGACACCGACAGCTACACCGGCCGCTTCGACTGGCAGCCGAGCGCGCAGAACAGCTTCTTCGTCCGCTACACGCTGTCCGACCGCTTCCGCTACGTGCCCGGCATCTTCGGCGGCGTCGTGGACGGGACGGGCTCTTCGGCCAACGGGCGTCTAAACATGAAGGGGCAGTCGGCGGCCGTCGGCTGGACGCGCGTCATCAGCTCGCGGCTCATCAACGAGTTCCGTTTGGGGTGGGGCCGCAACAACTCGCTCGCCGTGCAGGACCCGTTCGGGTTGAACACTTTGGCAGAGCTGGGCTTCCTCGGCGTGCCCGACTCGCCGCTCTACAGCGGCGGACTGCCGGGCCTCTCCATCTCCGCGCGCGGCGGGACGCAGTTGCCGGGCGGGCAGTCGGGCTTCGACCGTCTGGGCTCGCCCGACTTCCTGCCGAAGTCGCAACGCACGAATCAATTTCAGTGGACTGACAACGTCAGCCTCACCTATGGCCCGCACCAGTTGAAGTTCGGTGGCGACGTGCGCGGGCCGATGCGCAACATCTACCTCGACGTGCCTTCTTTGCGCGGCACGCTCACCTTCGACGGCAACCGGACGAACATCGGCCTCGCGGACTTCCTGCTCGGCTACCCCTCGGGCGCTCAGCTCGCTAACCCGGCGATTGTCGATTCGCGCCTGAAGATGTTCTCCGGCTTCCTACAGGACGATTGGAAGGTGACGCCGAAGCTGACGCTCAACCTCGGCCTGCGCTACGACTATGCGACGTGGCCGTACGAGGGGCGCGACCGCCTGACGAACCTCGACCCCGTGACGGGTCAGCTCTTCACGCCCGCGAACTCGCCTTACGGGCGGAGTTTGATTCAGCCCGATAAGAACAACTTAGCGCCGCGCGTCGGGCTCGCCTACCAGTGGAACGAAGGGACGGTGCTGCGCGCCGGCTACGGCCGCTTCTACATGCTCTTCGAGCGCGCGGGTAGCGAAGACCAGCTCGCCCTGAACCTGCCCAACCTCGTCCAGAACAACGTGACGGCCGCCAGCAACAACGCGACGGCCAATAACATCCGCCTGCGCACGGGCTTCAACCTCTCGCTCAATCCCGCGGCGGTAGACCCGCGGCTCGTCCGCCTGCGCGCCATCAATCCCGAGGCGGTCATGCCGAGCATCGACCAGTGGAACATCGGCATCCAGCGCCGTGTGTACGGCAACCTCGTCGTGACGGCCGACTACGTCGGGACGAAGGGCACGCACCTCTCCGTGCTGCGCAACCTGAACCAGCAGCTCTTCAACGCGGCGGGCGTCGGGACGGGCGTCATCCCCTACCCTGCCTTGGGCCCCATCGAGTACCGCGACAACGGCGGCAACTCGAACTACCACGGCGGCGAGCTGACGGTCGAGAAGCGCTTCAGCGGCGGCTTCACGTTCCGCACGGCCTACACCTACTCGAAGTCCATCGACTACGCGCAGGAGCATCTGGCGGCGGGCGGCACGGGCAGCTTCACGCAGAACGCGCGCGACCTGCGCGAGCGGCGCGGCCCGAGCGACTTCGACGTGCGCCACCGCTTCGTCGGCAGCTACATCTGGGAACTGCCCTTCGGCAAGGGACGCAGCTACCTACACGACGGCGCGCTCGCGCACGTCCTCGGCGGGTGGCGTCTGAGCGGGCTCGCGAACGTGCGCTCGGGGCGGCCGTTCACCGTCGGGGCCAACGGCAACAGCACGGCGCTCGGCGGCCTGCGCGGCGGCGGGCTCGTCGGCGCCTTCGCCGACTGCCTGCGCGACGGCTCGCTCTCTTCGGACGAGCGCAACATCGACCGCTGGTTCGACACGACGGCCTTCGCCGTGCCGAACCCGGTGCGCCTCGGCACCTGCGGGCGCAACACGCTGCGCGGGCCGAACCTCTCGAACTTCGACGCGTCGCTTGTGCGCACGTTTGACTACTTCGGCGAAGACCGCAGTCTGGAGTTCCGCTGGGAGGTCTTCAACGTCTTCAACACGCCGCAGTTCGGCCTACCCGACCGGAACCTCTCGGGCTCGGCGGCCGGCCGCATCTCCTCGCTCGCCGGCGACCCGCGCGTGATGCAGTTCGCGCTCAAGTTCAACTACTGAACTTGGAAGGGTGAAGGGTGAAGGATGAAGGGGCTACTGCTTAACCTTCATCCTTCACCCTTCCCATTAGAGGAGTTTCGTATGACAGTCTCTACACAGACGGGCGGGGGCAAGCGGCCGGAGCAGTTCCGGGATTACGCGGCGGAGGCGCGCGCGTGCGTGAAGGATTTCTACCGGCTCAACCACACGCTCCAGACGCTGGACACGGTGCTGGAGAAGAAGCGGCAGTACCTGAGCTTAGACCGGCGCGAGATGGGCGTGTGGGAGGCGATGGAGCAGTTGAACACGCTCGTCGATGACAGCGACCCCGACATCGACCTGCCGCAGATCGAGCACAACCTCCAGACGGCCGAGTCGATCCGCGCCGCGGGCCACCCGCGCTGGTTCATCCTCACCGGCCTCATTCACGACCTCGGCAAGGTGCTCTGCCTCTTCGGCGAGCCGCAGTGGGCCGTCGTCGGCGACACCTTCCCCGTCGGCTGCCGCTTCGACGAGCGCGTCGTCTACCCCGAGTTCTTCGCCGACAACCCCGACAGTCAGAATCCTCTCTACCAGAGCCCTTGCGGCATCTACGAGGAGGGCTGCGGGCTCGACAGCGTCCACTTCTCCTGGGGGCACGACGAATACCTCTATCACGTCGTCAAGGAATACCTGCCCGAAGAAGCGCTCTACATGATCCGCTACCACTCGTTCTACGCCGTCCACCGCGAGGGCGCGTACGGGCACCTCATGAATGACCACGACCGCGAGATGTTCCGCTGGGTGCGCGCGTTCAACCCGTACGACCTCTACTCCAAAGCGGCCGAGCGCCCGGACGTGGCTGCCCTCAAGCCCTTCTACGAACAACTCGTCGCCGAATTCTTCCCGGCCAAACTTCGTTGGTGAATCAGGCATCGTAAGCAACATGAAGAGGCTGACCTTTGTCCTCGTCGTTCTGGCCGCCGCCTCGTCGGCGGCTTTCTACGTCGTGTGCGTGCCGAAGGTTGAAGCAAAGCGCGCGGGTGTGCGGCTCGACACGCGCGAGGTCGCGCTCGGGCGCGCGCAGGCGGGCGAGTTGAAGGGGACGCGGACGGTCTCGCGCGACCGCAGACACATCGCCTTCGTGGCGAAGGTCGCGAATGGGGAGGCCGCGTACGTGGACGGCGTCGCGGGTAAGACGTATCCGGCCGTCGCCAGCGACCCCCTGAGCGAGGCGGGACTGGGCAGTCCCTTCACCTTCAGCCGCGACGGGCGGCGCGCGGCCTACGTCGTCCTCTCAAACGAGTCTCGTGCGCGCGGGCCGCGCCGCGTCGTCGTGGACGGCATGGAGGGGCCGTCCTTCGACTACGTCTGGTCGGGCGGCCTGCACTTCAGCGATGACGGGAAGCACTTCGCCTACACGGGCGAGCGCGGCGGGAAACGCTTCGCCGTCGTGGACGGCGTCGAGCACGGCCCGTACGAACGCGTGGGCTCGCCCGCGTTCAGGAGCCACAAGGACGGCAGTGTCGCCGTCGCCTTCGACGCGACGCGCGACGGGCGGCAACTGCTTGTCGTCAACGGTCAGGAGTTCCCCGCCGACGACCCCAGGGGGCGCGAGCGGTTCTTCGGCGAGGACGCCGCCTGGGCTCGGGAGGTCGTGCGCGAGGGCAAGCACTTCGTCGTGTGGCAGGGCAAGGAGGTCGGGCCGTTCAACGAACAGATAGGCACGTCGCTTCGATCCGAGCCGCGCGCGGGCGGCCGGCTCGTGGTCTTCGAGGGCAAGCGCGACGGCAAACAGTTTGCGGTCGTGGACGGTGTCGAGGGTAAACCCTACGACTACGTCGGCCCGATCTACGTGAGCCCCGGCGGCGAGCACACACTCTACCCTGTGCGGTCGGGTAAAGAGTCGTTCGTCGTCCTCGACGGCAAGGAGGGGCCGAAGTTCTCCAACGTCAACATCGCTTACGGCGCGTCGCCCTTCAGCCCTGACGGCCTGCACTATGCCTACGCGGCCTCACGCGAAGACCCTCCCGACTTAAAGTTCCTCGTCGTCACCGACGGCAAAGAGGGAAAGCTCTACGACTTCGTCACGGGCGTCACCTACACGCCCGACGGCGCACACCTCCTCTACCTCGCTTTCGACAGGTTGCGCTGGCGGACTTTCCTCGTGCGCGACGGCGAGGAGGTCGCCTCCTACGAACAACTGTCCGACGGCGACATACGCTTCGGCCCCGACGGCAAGCGCATGTACTTCCGCCTGCGCCCGCTAGGAGAAGAAAAGGGTCAGGAGGCTGTGGTAGTTGACGGCCGCGCGTTCAGCTACGACAACATTCTGGACGTTGAGTTCAGCCCCGACGGTCGTCGCTTCGTCCTGAAGGGGCAGCGCGGGCGTGGCTGGGTGATGGTCGTGGACGGCGTGGAGTCGGAAGTTTATGAGCCCGACGGCGAGCGGGGTGAACTGGTTTGGAGCCGCGACGGCCGTCTCGCCTTCAGCAAAGATGGCGGGCGCATGGCCTACGTCGGGCGCAAGGGCGGGAAGGATTTCGTCGTCTTAGACGGTTCAGCGTCGGGCACGCGCTACGATTCAATCGCCAACCTCGCCTTCACGCCCGACGGCCGCCACGTCGTCTACACGGCGCGGCGCGCGGCTAAGTCTCTGGTCGTCGTGGACGGCGTCGAGAGTCGCGCGTACGACGCCTTCCTCCCCGCCCGCGACCACGAGCGCGAGGGAACACTCAACGTCGAGGGCAACACCACGCTCAGCATCCTCGCGCGTCGAGGCGCAGAGTTGCTGCGCGTGGAGATCGAGATCGACGCGAGATGAGGCGGCTCATCACTGCCTACGATTGCGACGACGAGGGCCATTGGCGCGCCCTGCTCGACTGCGGCCATCCGCAGCACGTGCGCCACGACCCACCGCTCGTCACGCGCGAATGGGTGCTCACCGAAGAGGGCCGCGCCTCCCGCCTCGGCCTTGAACTCGACTGCAAGAGGTGCGACGAAGAGGAGCCCGACTAGGACGGCGCCGCTTTGTGCGCGTGGCTGATCCAGGTGAAGATCATGACCCAGAGCGTGAGCGCGAGCGTGAAGAGCGGGAACTGCAACGGCAGCGGCAGGCAGTAGACGAGGAGGACGACGGGGAGCCAGAACCCCAGGCCGCTGCCGGCCGCGGGCAGAACCTTCCCCATGTAGAAGTCGAGGCTCAGCACGCGCGGTACCCCTGAGAAGCGAAAGCCCGCGTATCTCCACTCGAACACGACGACGGTCAGCGGGATAGTGATGAACGGCGTGAAGACGAACTGGTCAACCGCGGCCTTCTTCAGCACCGTAGCGAGATCGACGCCCGAGCCGAACAACAGCGCCTGTGCGCGATAGAACAAGTCCACGACCAGCGCCATCAGTCCCCAGAAGCAGGCGCCGAACGCGAGGCTGCTCAAATTCTCGCGCCTCACACGCCAACGCTGGAAGACGGCGACCGTCAGAAGCTCCGGCAGCAACCCGCCCGCCAGCGCCCCCGAGACGAGCGAGAACAGATAACCGCCCTCGCCCTTGAACTCCGCCAGTCGCGCCAGCCACGCGCGCGCAGGCTTCCAGAAGTAGTACGCGAGGACGACCGACACCACGGCCGTCTGGATGACCAGCGCCGGGACGAGGTTCGCGCGCGCTGCGCGCAGGCCCACCGCGAGCGGCCGTTCCTGTTCTTTGGTCATGAAGCTACCCGCGCCCGCGCGTGTCCGACGCTCGAACCCAGCGGCTCTCAACGGTCATCACTTCAACTGGCAGATGTCGAGGACGTTCATGTCCGTGTAGTCGAGGTTCTCGCCGCCCATCGCCCAGATGAACGAGTAGCTCGACGTGCCGCACCCCATGTGGATCGACCACGGCGGCGAGACGACCGCCTCCGAGTCGCCGAGCACGAGATGGCGCGTCCGCTCCGGCTCGCCCATGAAGTGCATCACGCGCTGACCTTCTTTTAAATCGAAGTAGAAGTAGACCTCACTACGCCTGTCGTGCAGGTGCGGCGGGCAGGTGTTCCAGACGCTCCCCGGCTTGAGGAGCGTGACGCCGAGGAGTAGCTGCGAGGACTTGCAGATGGCGGGCACGACGTACTGATAGATGGTGCGCTCGTTCGAGGTCTCCTGCGCGCCGAGGTTGAGCGGCACGGCCTGCTCGACGGAGATGTGAACCACTTCGTAGCGCGCGTGCGCGGGCGTCGAAGCGAGGTAGAAGCGCGCGGGGCTCGCGGCGTCCAACGACTCGAACGTCACTTCGGAACTTCCCATCGGCACGTACAGACAGTCCTTCGGCTGAAGCTCGTACCGCTCGCCGTCCACCGTCAAGATTCCCTTCCCTGCGCCGACGTTGACCGCGCCCAACTCCCTGCGCTCAAGGAACGGCTTGCCCTGCGCCGACGCGGGCTCCTGCTGTACGGGCAACGAAAGGGGCTCGCCCGCGGGCGCGGCGCCGCCGATGACGAAGCGCTCGTAGTGCAGGTAGTTCAGGCGCAGCTCGCCCTCGGCGAACAGCTCGGGGATGTGGTAGCGGTCTCGCAGTTCCTCGTTCGCCGCGCCCTCGACCGAGGCGGGGTGCGTGGCGTAGTAAGTCTTCCGGTACATCCGTTTCCTTTCCTCCATCTGTTTTGAGAACAAGCATAGCTCACTCGCCCGCCGGCCGCGACAGACGGAGGCGCCCCGAGGAAGTATAATGGCCCCATGCCCGAGTACCTTGATACAGAGGCTTGGAGCCGCCGCCACCTCTTCCGACTCTTCAAGGATTACGACGACCCCTTCGTCAACATCTGCGCGGACGTGGATGTGACGCCCCTGCTCGCCTTCGCGCGCGAGCGCGGCCTGTCACTCTTCGTCACGTACCACTTCCTTTCGACGAAGACGGCCAACGAGCTTGAGCCCTTCCGCTATCGTCTGCGCGGCGAGCGCGTCGTCGTCCACGAGCGCGTGGACGCGGGGGCCATCGTCCTGCTCGCCGACGACAGCTTCACCTTCGTCTACTTCGACTACGAAGAGGACTTCGAGAGCTTCCACGCGCGCGCACGGGCGAAGGTCGAGCAGGCGCGGGCGGAGCCTCCGCCCCTCGATGCGCGCGCCGACCGCGACGACCTTATCTATCACTCGGTCATCCCGTGGGTCTCGTTCACAAGCATCTCGCACGCGCGCGACTCGCGGCGGCAGAGCGGCATCCCCAAGATTACTTTCGGCAAATATCGCGAGGTGGGCGGGCGCGTGCTGATGCCCGTCTCCGTCGAGGTGCATCACGCGCTGATGGACGGCCTGCACATCGGCCGGTTCTTCGAGCGGCTTGAGAGTCACTTCAAAGAGCCGCGCGCCGCGCTCGGGCTATGAGCCGGAGTAGTCGAGCAGCCCCGTGTGCATCGTCATCTTCCACTCGCCGCCGACCTTCGAGTAGACCTTGCAGGCTCTCCCCTTCCAATGCTGCTCGCGGCCCGACGCGTCGCGCCAGAGCGTGTCCACGTCCACGACGGCGAAGGCGCCGTCCTGCTCTGCTGTCACGACGACCTTCCGTATCTCGCGCCGGTTGTGCACCAGCTCGTGCGTGTCGAAGAGCTGCTGCCAGTTCCCCGCCCAGCGTTCTTCGTCGTACCTGCCGGCCCAGAAGACCCAAGCGGCAGGGTCGTGATGCTGTGCGGTCGGCGGCCACGGCCAGACCATGTCCGGGTGGAAGACGCTCAGCAAGAGCCTCACGTCCTGCGTGTCCCACGCGCGCGTCTCCCGGTTGACGATCTCTCTTATCTCCGCTTCGACTTCGCTCACACCGAACCTCCGCTATTGTGAGAAGGGGTTTTAACCACCGCAGACACAGAGGCACAGCTCTAAGCATTAAGCTGTGCCTCTGTGTCTGCGGTGGTTAAGCCTTCCTGTTCAGAAGACGAACTTGAGGGCGAGTTGGAGCTGGCGCGGGTCGCCGACGCCCTGACGCAGGAAGCCGTCGAAGTTGAAGAGCGGCGACCCGATGGTCGGGTCGATGTTGTTGTCGGCGTTGAAGGTATTGAACATCTCGATGATGGGGATGAGCGAGTAGCGCTCGCCGAATTTAATCGGCCGCTGCAAGCGCCAGTCGAAGGAGAAGAACTCGTTGTTCTTACGTAAGGTGTTGCGCGGGAAGCAGCGCGTGGCGCAGCCAGCGGAGGACTTGGGCTGCGCCGTGTGCGCCTGCACGCGCGCGTTCAGCTCGAAGCCGCCCGGCACGTCTATGTTCGAGTAGAAGTTGAAGCGGTGGCGGATGTCGCGGTCGGAGAGCGCGTAGTCCTTGCTCAAGTCAAAGAAGTCCGCGGCGCGGTCGGTGAACGGGTCGCGCTCGTTCGAGTCGTCATCCATGTCTTTGGCGAACGTGTAGTTCCACTCGAACTGGTAGCCGCGGCTGAAGCGCTTCCGCATCCCGGCTGTGAAGGCGCGGTAGAGCGACTTGCCGTTGGCGCTGGTGACCAGCGTCTCGCCGAGGAACGGGGCGAAGAAGTTCGTCCGTGCGTAGTCGAGGAATCGCGTCAGGTGGACGCCCTTCGCGTGCGTGAAGTCGAAGTAGAGCGAGAGGGTGCGGGCCAACTCCTGCTCGTAGGCGACGTTGGTGGTGTAGATGCGCGGGTTGGCGTAGTCGCGGCTGAAGACGCGCACGCCCGAGAAGCACGGGAAGGGGCTCGTGACGCTGCCGTTGGTGCAGGAACTCGCGGTCGGCGTCACCAGCCCCGGCCACACGGGGCGGATGGTCGGGTTGGCGAAGGCGCCGCCCGCAATCGTCTGCTGCTGGACGCCGTTTGTCGTGATCGAGCCGACCTGCGACAGCATGTTCTGCCGCGCGTAGTAGATGCCGTAGCTCGCGCGCAGCACCGACTTGCCGTTGCTGCGCACGTCCCAAGCGAAGCCGACGCGCGGCTGGAACTGCTTCTTCGGGCTGTGCAGCGTGCCGTCGGAGGGGAAGCGCGGATCGTTCAGGAAGAGCCCGTAGGCCGTCTGCGCCGGGTCAACCTCCGGCTCGGGGAAGATTTGCGCCTCCCAGCGCAGCCCGAAGTTGAGGGTCAGGTTGGGCCGCACCTGCCACTTGTCCTGCGCGAAGAGCGCGAGGTCTTCGTTCTTGATGTCGGAGGCGCCGGCGGCGTCGGTCGCGGGGCCGTTGGGGCCTGCGCCCTGTAGGAAGAGCAGGAGCGGCGTGCCCGCGCCCGCGCACGAGGGTGCCGCGAGGGTGGTGAACGTGCCGTCGGGGCAACGCCCGGCGTCAGGGCCGAAGCCGGCGCCGAGGCTCGCGGGCGAGGCGTAGCGAAGGAAGCCTGTCACGCTGTCGAAGATGTAGCGCCCCTGAAAGAAGCCTCGGAAGACCTGCGCGTTGCGGCTGTGCAGCCACTCGCCGCCGAACTTCGTCGTGTGGTTGCCGGCGACGATGGAGAAGTTGTCCTTGAACTGCGCGCGCCAGAAGGTCTCGTCCACGTTGGGGCCGAGGAAGAAGGGGCTGCCGAAGCGGAACGTCGGCTCGGTCGTCGAGAAGAAACCGCCCATCGCCGTGTCGGCGGGGATGCTCGACGGCGTCGCCGCGCGCGGCCGCTCCTCGCGCCCGTAGGTGAAGTGGAACTCGTTGACCTTCGTCGGCGAGACGGTCGTGAGTAAGTTGAGATTGAAGGCGTGAATCTTCGAGGGGCCTTCGGTGCCGTTGGCCGAGTTGCCGTAGGTCGGCACGTCGAAGGTCTGGTTCTCGTTCTTCGAGTGGTCGAAGTTGTGCGAGAGCGTGAGGTGGTTGTTCTTGGTCAGCTCGAAGTCGAACTTGCCGAGGATGGCCGAGTTGCGGATGGGGCGCTCGATAGGCAGGCCCTCCTCCTGACTGCGCGACGCGCGGAAGAAGCCGAGCAGCGCGAGCCGCTGGCAGTCTGTGTTCGCGTTGATGGCCGCCTCGTTGGCGACGATGGTCGGCGCGCTGACGGGGCAGGGCGTGGCACCGACCTGCTCTGAAAGATTCGCGCGCGTCAGGTTCTCGAAAATCTGCTCGTAGGCGACGAAGAAGAACGCCTTGTCCTTCTTGATCGGCCCGCCGACGTTGCCGCCGAACTGCTCGCGGTGGAAGTCGGTCAAAGACCTTCCGTCGGACGTGTTCGCCGTCAGGGCTTCGAGCCTTTGGAAGTGGAAGAGCGAGCCGTGAAACTCGTTGGTGCCGGACTTGGTGACGACGTTGACGACGCCGCCCGCCGTGCGGCCGAACTCGGCGGTCGCGCCGGTGGCGACGACCTGAAACTCCTTGACGGCGTCTAAGGGGATGTCGATGGCGGCGCGCTGGCCGCCCGCCTGCTCGCCGAAGAAGCCGTTCATGTAGTCGCCGCCGTCGAGGCTGATGTTGTTGAAGACGCCGCGCTGGCCGGCGAAGTTGATCTCGTCGCCGTCCGGCCCCTGCGTGATGGAGACGTTGGGCGTGAGCGTCAGAAGGTCTTCAAACTTGCGCCCGAGCACGGGCAGGTTGCCGACCGCGCGCTCGTCGAGCGTCGTCGTGGTCTGCGTGCTCGCGGTGTCGATGAGCTGCACGGCCGAGACCGTGATCGTCTCGTTGACGCCCGAGACTTTCATCTTCAGGTCGAGGTTCGCGGCCTGCCCGACGGTGAGCGTGAACTCCTCCTGCTTGAGCGTGGCGAAGCCCTGCTTCGAGGCGGTGAGCGTGTAGCGGCCCGGCGGGAGTTGCAGGAAGACGAAGCGGCCGCCGTCGTCGGTCGTCAGTGTCTTGGTCAGGTTGGTCTCGACGTTTCGCACCTCGACCGAAGCGCCGGGCACGGTCGCGCCCGCCTCGTCCTCGACCGTCCCCTGGATGACGCCCGTCGTGATCTGCGTCTGCGCCGCGGCGGCCGACGCCAGCGCCAGCACGAGCAGCAGCCCGCATGTGAAACCGAAGATTCGCCCGGCAGGTTTGAAGTTGATAGGGGGACGCATAGTTTCTCCAGTCTGCGTTTGAAGAGACGTTAAGCTCGGCCGCCCGACGACGGCGGGTAGAGAGGTACGGGGCGAAGACTTCAAGAGTCTACGGTGCGAGGCTAGGTAAACCGGAACAGGACGGCCGATGTTAATGAGGCGGCGTCGTGCCTGTCAACGTAAATGCGCGCGGCGTTCGGCCGGAGTTCAGATACGTGTAACTTTATCCACGCCCGCGCGGCTCAGAGCCAGCCGGTGCGCTTGAAGACCAGATAGAGGAGGCCCGCCAGACCGAAGGTCACGCCGAGTACGACCGGGTAGCCGTACTGCCACTCCAACTCCGGCATCGCCTTGAAGTTCATCCCGTAAATCCCCGCGATCATCGTCGGGACGGCGATGATCGCGGCCCACCCGGCGAAGCGCTTCGACACTTCGTTCTGCGCGATGGAGATGAGCGAGAAGTTGGCTTCGAGGGCGGTCGTCAGGAGTTGGCTCGCGTTATCGACCATCTCGTTGATGCGGATGACGTGGTCGTACACGTCGCGGAAGTAGGGACGCGTGTCCTCCGGAATCAGTTCGAGGTCGAAGCGCGTCAGGCGGTTGCAGATGTCGATGAGCGGCGAGATGGCGCGCTTGACTTCGAGCAGTTGGCGCTTGAGCTGGTAGATTTGCGCCGTCGTCTCGCGCGTGGACTTCTCGCCGAAGATTTGTTCTTCGAGCCCTTCGAGTCCTTCGGCCAGCGCGTCCACGACGGGGAAGTACTGATCCACAATCGAGTCCATCAGGGCGTAGAGCGCGAACCCCGGCCCCTTGCGCAGCAGTTGCGGCGTCGTCTCGCAGCGCGCGCGCACGCCCGCGTAAGGGAGCGAAGGCCCGTGGCGCACCGAGACGATGAAGTTCTGGCCGACGAAGAAGTGCGTCTCGCCGAACTCGATTCGCCGCAGCTCGGCGTTCACACGGGCGGTGCGCAGCACGACAAAGAGCGAGTCGCCGTACGTCTCAAGCTTGGGGCGCTGGTGCGCGTGAAGAGCATCTTCGACGGCGAGGTCGTGCAGCCGGAACTCCTGTTGCACCTGCCGCAGCAGCTCTGCGCTCGGGGCGTGGAGTCCGATCCAGGCGAACCGGCCGGGCTCTTCGAGGGCGCGGCCGATGTCGCACATCTCGAAGGCGGCGACGCGGCGGCCCTCGGAGTAGGCCACGCAGTTAACGACCGCGCTCGCGGCGGGGACGACCGTCCAGTCCAGTTCGGCGCTTAAATGTATCTCGTTCAAGATTCTCCTCAACGGAGGCCGGGGTAAGCGCCGCGCATGATATCACGTCCGGGTCGGCGTCCGGACGCCTGTGAACCTCACCCCTCGAAGACGGCGACGGCGCGCACGGGCGAACCCGTCCCGCCGCGTATCTTTAAAGGAAGGCCGATGAAGCGGAAGCGGCCCCGGCCGACCAGCAGGTGCAGGTTGCACATGTTCTCGTAGTGTGTGAAGTTCAGCTCGCCGCAGACGTGGTGCACCTCCTTGTTCGAGACGCCGCGCACGCCCGGCGCAGCCGGCTCCACGCCGAAGGCCGCAATGCCTTGCCCGCCCAGCCAGCGCGTCGCCGCGACGCTGACGCCCGGCCCGCGGTGCCAGTCGTCCGTCCCGTACGCGCGCCGGTAGTGGTCTGTGTAGAGCAGGACGGTGTCGCCGCGCCTTATCTCAAGACCGGCGTCGGCGAGAGCGCGCTCCAAATCTTCGACCTCTATCAACTCCATCAACCCCTTGTGCGAGAGGTCGAGGCAGATGCCCTCGGTGTAGAAGTTCGTCAGGGGCATCGTCTCGATGGACTGCGCGCGGTGTTGGCGGCCCATGTGGCTGATGGCGTCAACGTGCGTGCCCGTGTGCTCGCCCAGTTCCAGCAGGTTGACGGCCGGCGAGACCACGTCGGTGTCTGTGACGCCTTCCAGTTCTTCGTGCGACAGATGGACGGTGACCTTCACTTCGGGGAGGCCGGGGAAGACCGCCATGCCCGTGAATATTTCCTGACTCAGGTCGATGATCTCGAACACGCCTTCAATCCCCTTTCAGAGTTCGGCAGAGTATAATGCCGAGCGATGGCGACGAAGAAGTACAGACTCCAGCCGGTGCTGGGCGCACGCGAGCAGGCGAAGCGCGAGGCCGAGCGTCTGCTCGCCGCGCGCATGGCGCAGCTCGCGGAGGCCGAGGAGGAGCTGACGCGACGCCTCGGTGCCGTCGAGGAGTGCCGCGAACGTCAGGCCGCGGCGCGCGCAGAGATGTTGGAGACGATGAAGGGCGGGGCGGCCGCCGCGCAGGCGCTCGCGCACCGCACGCACCTCGCAGACCTGCGCGCGCAGGAAGATACGCTGCGCGCCGCGGCCGAGGAGCAGAGGGGCGCGGTCGTGCGCTGCGAGGCGGAAGTCGAGAAGTCGCGCGCCGCGCTCGTCGAGGCCGCGCGCGAAGTGCGCGTCATCGAGAAGCACAAAGAGAACTGGCGCGAGCGCGAACGGCGCGAATCCATCCGCCGCGAGCAGAAGATTAACGACGAGATCGGAGCCATTCTGCACGAACGCCGCTCGTCGGAATGACCGTTTGCCCCGCGCGCCGAAGGCCCGCTGTTGCCCACCCCGCCCCGCGCGTCTATAATCTCCTCAGTACACTTCAGAACATCTGTTTTTTGTTTTTCGGAAGGCGACGCGGCCGAGTAACAGTCCGCAGTGGGGCGACTCTTCCCCGCGCAGCTTTCCCGGGTGGTCAGAGCGTTTCCCATGCCTGAACGTCCTCGCCCAAATTCCAACCTTAAAGGCGGCACGGACGAATCTCGTCTGGTGCCGCTCACGCTCGCGGGGCTCGTCTGCTTCGTCGCGGCGGTCGCGCTCGGCTACGGCGGCTGGCTGCTCTTCGGCACGCACGCGCGCGAGGAGACAGAGCGCGCGGCCGAGTTGCGTCAGAGTCAGCCCGCGCCCGCGACGCCCGAGCCCACACCGGCGACACCGGCCGGCGGGTCTAAGGGCGAGCCCGCGGCGACGGCCCCTGCGGGTGAGCTGCCCGTCCCCGGCGGCGAGGTCACGCTCGGCGGTGAGGGCACGGGGCTCCCTCTGCGCCGCGTCGTCGTCAAGCCCTTCCTCGTCGCCGAGACCGAGACGACCAACGAGCAGTATCGCGAGTACCTGAAGGCGACCGGAAGCCCCGCCCCCTCCCACTGGAAGAACGGCGAGTTCCCGCCCGGCGCGGCGCTCGAACCCGTGGCCGGCGTGACGTGGAAGGAGGCGGGCGACTATTGCAAGTGGCTCTCGGGCAAGCTCGGCGTGACCGTTCGCCTGCCCGTAGAGGCCGAGTGGGAGCTGGCGGCGCGTGGCCCGCAGAATTTGAAGTACCCGTGGGGCAACGAGTGGAACGAGCGCGCCGCCGCCTCGACCGAGTCGGGCGGGCGCGTGCGCGCCGTCAAGAGCTACCCCGCGGGGCGCTCGCCCTTCGGCGCCTACGACATGGCCGGCAACCTCTGGGAGTGGGTCGAGGACGAGGCGACGGACGAAGAGGGGCGGCCGAAGACCGAGGGCGACGCCAAACTGCGCGTCATCCGCGGCGGGGCGGCGACCGAGCCGCGCGCGTTCGTGTCGGCCTCGTCGCGCTACGAGGTGCGAGAGGACAAAGGCTCGGCCCGTCTGGGTTTCCGCTACGTCGTCGTCCGCGGGGACGGCGCGGCCAGACCCGATGCGCCCTGAAACGCGGCGGCGCCAAGATGAAGCGCGGCGGCGCGAAGAAACCTTCCGGCCCCGCGCGAGGATAACTCTATTGTAAAGTCATCCTGACACAATCGAGTTATTGAAGATGAAAGACAAGAGTTGTGAGTATCGCATTCTCCCCCCCACACGGACGCCGCACGGACGCACGCGGCCGAGCCCTCTGAAACTGCCCGCACTTTTCGTCACGCTCCTTCTGTTCACCCTCGTCGCCTTCCACGCGGCGCACGCACAGACTAAGCCCAACATCGCGGGCGATGTCGAGGGCAGCAAGAAGGAGCGCGCGACGCCGAAGCCGACGAACGAGCCGCGTCCCGCCTCGCGTCGTAAGCGCACGCCCGCGCCGCGCGCCGCGCCGCCGGCCGCAACGTCCGCAACGGCGCCGCCGCTCGAAGTCACCTTCTACACGGGGCTGGCCGACGCGGACGTGTATCTCAACCAGAGCCCGACCAACATGCAGAAGCTCGGGCGCTCGGGCGCCGACGGCCGGCTCGTGGTGCGCCTGCCGCGTGGGCTCCACACGGTCACGGCCAGCCGCCCCGGCTCTCGCGTCGAGCGCCGGCAGATAGACGTAAAGCCGGGCAGCACCACTTTCATCCTCAACCTCTCCGACTCGTCGAACGCCCCCGTCGGCTCTAACGTCGCGGCGCCCTTGACGGCCAGCGACGTGTTCCGGCGCTACCTCGACCCGAAGCAGACCGACGCGGTGACCGTCGCCGAATGGCAGTTGGCGCAGGCCGAGACGGCCGCGGCCTTCGCCGCCAACCCGCTCGACCCGCAGCTTGAGGCGCAGGCGCTCTACGCGCGCGGGCAACTGGCCTTCCTGCGCCGAGACTTCGCGCGCGCCATCATCGACTTCAACACGGCGGCGCTCAAACTGCCCTCGTCGGCGCTCGCCTTCTACGGGCTCGGCAACGCCTACCTCGGGCTGGGGCGGCTCAACGAGGCCGCGCGTGCCTACCAGCAGGCGGCGGCCATCAGCCCGCAACTCGCGATAGCGTATAAGGGCTCGGGCGACGTGCTCGCGCGCCAGAACAAGAACAAGGAGGCGCTGCGCAGCTACGAGCGGGCGCGCGTCCTGGGCTATACTTCGACTGCTACGAGACAGGTCGCCGCGCGCATCCTCCTCAAAGAGCGCCGCTGGGCGGAGGCTTTGAGGGAACTGCTCGAAGTGTCGAAGACCGCGCCCACGGCCGAGGTGTTCGTCGGCATCGGCGACGCCTACGTCGGGCTCGAACAACCCCTGAGCGCGGCCCCGGCCTACCGGCGCGCGCTCGAACTCGACCCGAAGTCGGCGACAGCGCACTACAAGTTCGGCGAGCTCGCCTACGCGCAGCGCGAGTACGCGGCGGCGGCCGAGTCTCTTGAACGCGCGCTGGCGCTCGACCCGGCCGGCGCGCTCATCGACCGCAAGCGCGCGCGCGAGCTGGCGGGTAAGGCTGCTTCGAAGGTGCGGGCCGTGAAGTAGGACTGACAACGGTAAACTTGATAAAGGAGCGGGCGGCGGCCCCGACGCGCGGCGGAGGCGGCCGAGCGTCGCCCGGAGTCGTTTTATGAAAAGGGCAAACAAAGAACAGTCGTTACGCCCGCACGCGCGCGCCGCGTCGCTCGCCTGTGCCGCGCTCGCGCTCTTCGCAGGGGTCTCGGCGCACGCAGCCCCGCAGCAGGGGTCTAAGCCGAACATCGCCGACGAGGTCGAGGGCAAGAAGCCGCTCCCGACCGAGGCCGACCCCAAATTGCCCGCGACGCCCGGGCGTAAGGTGCAGCCCAAGCCGCCCAGGCCCCCCGCGCCGTCCTACGAAGTGACCTTCAAGACCGACATCCCCGAGGCCGAAATCTTTATCGTCGCGGGCAACTCGTCATCATCCGCGCAGAGTCTCGGCAAGACGGACGCCGACGGCAGGCTCACGAAGCGGCTCCCGCGCGGGACGTACAACCTCCTTGCCAGCCGCCCCGGCTACCGCATCCAGCGCCAGCGCGTCGAAGTCCGCTCGGGCGGCCCCAACGACGTGAACTTCAACCTCGCCATGCCCGCCGTCACGAAGAAGGAGGCGGCGGAGGCCGCGCCGGAGCCGACGCCCGCGCCCGCCGAGACGCCGGAGCCGGCGCCCACAGACCCTCTGGCCGAGGCCGACGCGCTCATCAAGCGATTCCTCGACGTGAAGGAGACCGAGTCGGTGAAGGCCGAGGACTGGCGGGCGATGCGCGAGCGCACAAACGCCGCCCTCGAAAAAGACCCGGCTAACACGCAGCTCAAGGCGCGCGTGCTCGCCTCCGACGGGCAGCTCGCCTACCTCGCCGGCGACTTCGCCAACGCGCTCGTCGCCTTCAAGCAGGCGGCGCTCGCCCAGCCCGACTTCGCGCTGGCGCACTACGGCCTCGGCAACGCCTACCTCGCCACCAACCAGCCGGCCGAGGCGTTCAAGGCTTACACTCAGGCCGTCAACCTCAATTCGGAGCTGGCGCTCGCCTATCGCGGCATGGGCGACGCGCTCACCAAGCAGAATAAGACGAAGGAGGCCGCGGTCTTCTACAACCGCGCGAAGAGCTTCGGCCAACAGCTCCCGGTTGACACGGGGCTCGCCTCGGCGCGCGAGCTGAAGAAGCGGAAGCGCTGGGCGCAGGCGCTCAAGGAGTTTCAGGACGTGGCCGCGACGAAACCTTCGTCCGAGGTCTACGTCGAGATCGGCGACTGCTACGTCGGGCTCGAACAGCCCTTGAGCGCCTCGCAGTCCTACCGCAAGGCGACCGAGCTTGACCCGAAGTCGGCGCTCGCGCACTACAAGTTCGGCGAGGTGATGCAGAAGCTGCGCGAGTATCCGGCCGCGATGGAGGCGCTTGAGCGCGCCATCGCCCTCGACCCACAGGGCACGATCATCAACCGCAAGCGCGCGCGCGACATGGCCGACGATGTGGCCGACAAGCTCAAGAAGATGAAGTAAGACGGGACCGCGAAAGGAACGCAAGGCGATGAAGATTCCACCCGTGAACCCTCTGACGACGAGGCCCAACGCGGAGCCGAACCGCGCCGTCACGAGGCGCGGACAGGTCTCGACGGACGCGACCCGCTTCGACGACGCGGACGAGCCGGTCGAGAGTGGCGGCGCCTCCGAGCGCGACTTCGCGAGCGTCTTCGACGAAGTCGTCTCGCGCCCCGAGCGACGCGACGAAGAGTCTCCGGAAGGAGACCGCCGCGTCTCGCGCGAGTCGGAGCGGGCCGAGCAAGACGGCTCGGCGCGGCGTCGCGAAGAGCGCGAGGGCGGCTCGAACCAGACCGGCGGCGACGGCCGTGGGGGCGGCTTCGAGCAGCGCGCGGGACTGCGCGAGGTGTCGGCCGTCGGCGAGAACACGTCGGCGCGCGCCATCCTGCACGTCGCCGACCTCGAAAGAATCGTCTCGGCCGTCCGCGCACAGTTGGTCGAAGGCGGCCGTCATGTGGTGACGATTGAGCTGCGCCGCTCCGTGCTCGAAGGGTTAAAGGTCAAGCTCACCGCCGAAGGCGGCGGGCGCGTGTCGGCCGAGTTCATCGCATCCAGCGAGCGCGTTCGCTCGCAGCTCGACGCGCGCGCGGGCGAACTGGCCGAACTGCTCCGGGGCCGCGGCGTCAACCTCGCGGCCCTGCGCACGGGCGTCGAGACGGGCGCGGGCGCGGCGGGCGGCGATAGTCAAAACGAAGAACTTTCACAGTCCGTCGGCCGTGCTCTGGCAACTTCGACCGATGCGGCAAACGCCCCGCAGGCCGCCGAGCCGTCGGAAGAGACGGGCGGCGGCGCGTCGAACACCTACCGCGCTTGAACGTCGGCGGCGCCCGATGAAGACAGACGCCAACACACTGAGGGAGGAAGAGGTCGAGCCGGCGCCGGCCGTAGACCCTTTCGCCGTAGACCTCTTCGCGGGCGGCTCGGCCACGAGCGCCGCGGGCGCAGACATGCGTGCCCTCCCCGCGGAGACGGCGCGCGCCGTCTCGTGGGACGCGGCGCTGCCGAAGGTCTCGCGCGACGAGGCGCGTCTGTCGGCGATGCTCGCGGCCGTGCCCGCCTCGCTCTCCGCGGCTGCGCGCGAGGCGCTCGCGCGCGTCGCCGGGCGGTTCACGCGAACCGTCGCCGAGCAGGTCTCCTTTGAAGTGCTTGAGACGCGCGAGGAAGAGACGCCTCCGGCCGATTCGCCGCGCGCGTACGTGCGCGTGGCCGTCGAGCCGTGGGAGGCACGCGCCGTGCTGGTCGTCGAGGCATCGTTCGCCTCGGCCGTCGTCGATCTGATGCTCGGCGGCGAAGGCGCGAGTCCGGCCGACACCCCGCGCTCGCTCTCGACGGCCGAGTGCGCCGTCTTCGAGTTCCTCTGCGCGCAAATCCTCGCCGCCTTGAACGAGGAGGCCGGCGAGCCCCTCTTCCGTCTGGAAGCGTTGACCGACGACGCGGGCGCGGGCTACGGCGCGCGCGCCGTCGTGACGAAGGTGCGCGCTCGCTTCGGCCGGACGGCGGGGGTCGTGCGGCTCATCTATGGCCGGGAGGTTCTCGCCGCCCTCGACGAGCTGCGCTCGCCGCTGCTGGCGCGCGCGGGTACCGAGAAGCTCGCGCGCTACCAAGCGTTCTGCGCGGGCGCAGACGTTTCACTGCTGGTCGGCGAGACGTTGGTTGACCCGGCGTCTCTGGCCGGGATCGAACCCGGCGACGTGGTTCTGTTCGAGAGCGTCTACGGCGAGTGGGGGCCGGGCGTCGCGCGCGGGACGCTGCGCGCGCGAGTGGGCGTGGGCGACAACGTGTTTGTCGGCGGAGCGGTTGTCGGAACGGACGGCGCCGAAGAATCGAAAGACGGCGCGCTGCGTCTGCTCGTCGAAGAGGTTTCGGGACGGGAGGCGCGCGGGTCGGAAGGCGCGGGGAGGCTGCGGATGGAAGACGAGAGCGAGTTGGCGGAAGGGTCGGACGAGGAGGCGGGGCTGCTGGACAACCTCCTGCTGACGGTGCGCGTGGAGCTGCCCGCGCGCCGCATCAGTCTGGAGGAGTTGACGCGCCTGCGCGCCGGTCAAATCCTGGAACTGGACTGCCGCGCGACCGACCCCGTCGAGCTGGTGGCCGACGGCCGCCGCGTCGCGACGGGCGAACTGGTGGACATCGAGGGCCGACTCGGCGTGCGCGTGACGCGGCTGGCGGGCTGAAGGGCACGGGCGGGAGACCGGGATGAACTTCTTCACGATGCTTTTGGAGACGATGCTGGCGCTCGGCCTCGTCTGCGGGCTCGCCTACTTCGTCTTCCGTTTGGTGCTCCCGCGCCTGAACACAGTGCGTTCGGCTAACAGCATGGTGCGGGTCGTAGACCGCGTCGGGCTCGACCCGCGGAAGAGTCTCTACGTGGTCGAGGTCGCGGGGCGTTGGCTTCTCATCGGCGCGTCGGAGGCGGGCGTCCACCTCGTCAGCGAGTTGGACGCGAAGACGGCCGAGGAGGCTTCGGAAGAGTTGGAGCGGCGGCGCACGGCGCCGAGCCCGACGGTCGAGGCGGCGCGCCGCGCTTTCGCCGACCGGCTGGCGCGGCTCATGAACAGGAAGGGGGATTGAGATGAGACTCCGCTCGCTTTGGCGGACGCCGCGGTGGCGCTGGGGCGTGCTGCTCGTCGCGCTCGTCGCACTGGGCGTGCTCTCTTGCGTGCCGGACGCGCTGGCGCAGGACGTGCCGATGCGCGCGGCGGCCGGGGGAGGCGGCGGGACGGCGAACCCGGTGGTGCTCGTCATCGTGCTGGGTGCGCTGGCGCTCGCGCCGTTCGCGCTCATCATGCTCACGTCGTTCGTTAAAATCTCGGTCGTCCTCTCCATCCTCCGCAACGCTCTGGGGACGCAGCAGGTGCCGCCCAATCAGGTCATCACGGGCATCTCGCTCATCCTGACCATCTTCATCATGGCCCCCGTCGTCGAGAAGATGTACGCCGAGGCCGGCAACGTCGGAGACTCCGAGGCCATCTTCTCCGAGGTCTCGGTCAAGCAGATTTTCGAGGCGGCGCGCAAGGGGCGCGAGCCTTTGCGGCAGTTCTTAGAGCGGCACGCGCACGAGTCCGACCGCAAGATGTTCTACAACCTCGCGCAGCGCATGGCCGTGCGCAACGGCAACGACCCCGCAGAAATCCTCCCGACCGAGTTCCGCGTCGTCATCCCCTCGTTTGTGACGAGCCAGTTGACCGAGGCGTTCCAGATCGGCTTCCTCCTCTTCATCCCCTTCCTCGTCATCGACATGGTGGTGTCGAACATCCTCCAGGCGATGGGCATGTTCATGCTCTCGCCGGCGATGATCTCGCTCCCCTTCAAGCTGCTGCTCTTCGTGCTGATTGACGGCTGGGTCATCCTCATCCGCAACCTCGTCCTCGGCTACACCTGAAGGAGGAAAACGTGAACACATACGTCTCACTGGCGGGCGAAGCCCTCTGGCTCATACTTCTGCTGTCGATGCCGCCGCTGCTGGCGAGCCTCGTCGTCGGGCTCGTCATCAGCCTGCTGCAAGCACTCACGCAGGTGCAGGAGCAGACGCTGACCTTCGTGCCCAAGATCATCGCCACCATCCTCGTCCTCATTATCACGGCCGGCTGGATGCTCGACACGCTCCGCGAATTCGCCGGCCGCGTCTTCGACACGATGCTCAAAGTGTGAGTAAGCCTATGACAAGAGACTTGGAAAAACTTCAGCAGGAGTATGCCGATCTCGAACAGAGGTGGGAGTATGTTTGCGAGCAAAAGGGGTTCAAATGTGACCGCTGCGGCGAACCACCACTCTACTCTGAGAAGGAAGGTTTTTTCCTACACGGTTATTGCGGATATTGCCTGAATGCATGGCAGAAAATAGAGGATGAGTAAGAGGCGTTGACTACTCTCCTGTATGGACGAATTCCTCAAGCTACTGGAGACCGTCTTCGAGTCCTTCGAGTTCGGGCAGAGCCCGCAGGCTTTCCTCGTGCTCGTCGGGCTGGCGTTCGCGCGGCTGCTCGCGTTCCTCGTCGTCGTGCCCTTCTTCGGCGGGGCGGCGGTGCCGGCGCGCGTGAAGGTGGCGACGGCGACGGCCTTCGTCGTCATCGTCTACCCTTCGCTCGCCGCGGGGTTGAAGGGCCAGGCGCTGGGGTTCGGCCCCGTCGGCTTCATCGGGCTGCTGGCGAAGGAGGCGTTCGTCGGCTTCACGCTCGGCTTCGTTGCGTCGCTCGTCTTCGAGGCCGTGCAGGTCGCGGGCCGCGTCATCGACTTCCAGCGCGGCTCGACGCTCGCCGAGCTGTTCGCGCCGCAGCTCCAGGCGCGCGTCTCCGAGCTGGGGCAGTTCAAGCTTCAGCTCGCCATCGTCATCTTCCTCGCCATCGGCGCGCACCACTTCTTCATCGGCGCGCTGCTCAGAAGCTTCGAGCTGATCCCGGCCACGGGCTTCCCTCACCTACAGGCCGGGTGGACGCCGGCCGCCGAGTTCATCACGCGCTTGACGGGCGGCGTCATCGGCATCGGCGTGCAACTGGCCGCGCCGGCGATGGTGGCGCTGCTTTTGACAGACATCTTCTTCGGCCTCGTCAACCGCGTCGCGCCGCAGATCAACGTCTTCTTCCTGAGCCTCCCCGTCAAGATGGCCGTCGGCCTCGCGGTCGTCCTCGTCTCGCTCCCGCTCTTCAAAGAACGCTACGTCTTCTACTTCAAAGAAGCCTACAAGTCTTTCGAGTTCATGATTCGCACGCTCGCCGGCCTCTCCTGAGACGACAAGTCAGAACCGCCTGTGGTAGCGAGCGGTTCTGACCTCTATTGCGGGAAACCTTTTCCGCCCCCCGCCGATAACCTAGACGAACGATATTAGTCAGTCGGGGGGAGAGAGCATGTACGTCAGGGACGCGGGCGGTGGCGGACTCAACTTGAACGACGTGTCGGACGAGCGCGTGGACGTGGTGAACACGAACGACGCGGGGAACGAGACGGGGCCGGGCGCGTCGAGCCTGACGGGCGAGCAGGAGTTTGCCGCCAACGCAGTGCGTTTCGCGCTCTTCGGGGCGGTTGACCCCGCGGCGCGGCGCCAGACGCCCAGCGTGCAGCGGAGCCTCGACGCCGTCTGGGAGGCTTACGGCCTCGGCTACGCGCAGGGCGGGGCGGAGGAGCTTGCGCGGCAGTTGCGCACGGGCGACGCGGCCTTCCAGGCCGAACTCATGAGGCGTCTGACCGAGGGTAACTCCGAGGCGGCCGTCCGCATCCTCCGCGCGGCCGGGAGCGAGCCTGTCCCCTACGGCGGCACCGAGCGCGTCTCCGCCGCCGACGGAGGCACAATCGCGCGCGCCCTCGGCGAGGCTTACGACCGTGGCCTGCTCGGCGCGGACTTCGCCGAACAGTGGGTGCAGGCCGAGGCCGACTACGTCAATCGCCCGGGCAGCTTCGGCGACTGGCCCTATAACGAATACACCGGCAATCTCATCGCGCAGAGCGGTTCGTCAAGCCTGATGCGCGACTACGCTGACGCCTGCATCGAGCACGCCGCCAACGCGCAGACGCCGAACGACCTCTACGTCCTCAACGGCGCGGCGCGCGCCATCGCGGGCGATCCCTCGGTGCTGACGGCCGTCCTCGGTCGGCTCGACGCAGGGCAGTATGCCGACGGCCAGATCGACCTCGAACGCTTCCTCGGCACCATCAACACGCCGCGCGACCTGATCGGCGAAGACCCGAACCGCGCCGTGAACGGCGAGAGCCCTCTGGCCGCGCTCTTAAACGGCGCCGCCCGGATGCCGCGCGGCGAGCTGGAGCTGAAGCTCTTCTCGACCGTCGCCTCGAACGAGGGCTTTTTCGACGGGCGCGGCGTCGCCGACGCACTCGTGCGGCTCTACCAGAGCGACTCGCGCTTCCTGACCGACAGTCTCATCGACACGTCCGCGAGCCTCGACGGCGTCGTCACGCTCTCGCAGTTCTACCAGCGCACGCTCTTCAACGCCGACTGCACGCTCAAGGATTCGCTCATCACGACGGCGACGAGTCTCGCGCGCCAGTATCGCGCCGAGAACCGCCCGAACGAGCTGGGACTGTTCGCCGGCACGGTCGCCAACGGCTTCCAGCTCGCCGTTAAGGCCGAGGACGAGCGCAAAGAAGCGGTCGAGAACTTCGTCGGCTTCATCTTCGAGCTGGTGCCGGTCGGCGGCAAGCTCAAGGACATCTTCGGCAACGCGCTCGGCTCGGCCGTCGGCGACCACATCGGCGACCTCATCGCGGAGAAGGGTGTGGAGGCCGCGCAGGAGGCGATTTCGGACTACCTCGTCGGCCAGTTGACGGAGGAGACCGGCCTGTTCGGCTGGGGCAACGGCTCGAAGCTCAAGAGCCGCAACGACGTTGACGAAATTTTGCGCGCCGCCTTCGACGTGCCGAACCTGCGCGACACAAACCCCTCGACGCCCGAGAACGACGGGCTCCAGTCCTACAACAACGGGCTGGGGACGGCCTTCGACGCGCTCGAAGGCAGCGGCCTTCTGTAAGAGTTTGAGAGGTGTGTGATGCTCGGACCCATCGGCAACATCGCGGAGAACCTTCTAGACCCTGTTGAAGACCTGAGCCGCTTCGCGGGCAACGTACTCGAAGGCGCCGGGTCGGCGGGCGGGGGCGTCGTCGCCGAACTCTTCGAGGACGCGGTCGGACTCGCCGAAGGCTACGCCTCGCGCACAGGGATCATGATGACCCGACCGGCCTTCGCTCTGCTGGACGTGCTGGCGTCGCGCGGCTCGGACAGGGACTTCGACGGCCTCTTCGTCGGCGCGGGCGGGCGCACCTACGCGCCCTCGACGCCGCTCGCTGAAGTGCCCGCCGTCGTCCCGAGCGACGGCCGTGTGCCGACTGAAACCATCGTCTACGTCAACGGCATCAGCACCACGAAGGACGGGCAGTTCGGCAGTCTCCAACAGATCGCCGACCGCACGGGGGCACGCGTCGTCGGCATTCACAACGCCACGCAGGGCGGCTTCGTCGATGTCATCCAGAGCGCGGGCGATACGCTCGACATCGGGCACAACCCGGCCGTGGACACGCTGGCCGATACCGTCTACGCAGAGATCAACGCGGGTCGCACGGTTCACCTGATGGCGCATAGCCAGGGCGCGCTGATTACGAGCCGCGCGCTGACGGACGTTTATCAGAGGCTCCGCGTCGAGGACGGGCTCTCGCGGAGCGAAGCCCAGCGCATGCTCTCCCGCGTCGAGGTCGAGACGTTTGGCGGCGCGGCCGGCTCCTACCCGGATGGCCCGCAATACGTCCACTACGTCAACCGGCGCGACGCCGTGCCCGGGCTCTTCGGGCTCGGCCCCTTCGCCAACCCGCTCGTCCACCCCGGCCGCGGCGCCGTCGTCCGACGCTTTTCCGAGGGGCGCAACGCGCACGGCTTCGAGGCGACGTACCTGCCGCGCCGCGTACCCTTCGAGCAGGCGAGGCGCGGCGACTTCGACTGACAAGACGATGACCCATCACCTCGCACTCCCTACTCCCTTGCGGACGGAGGCTGATGACTTGTACACGCGTGAATCGAGAATACCTTTCGCCGTCTACGTCTACGCAGCGAGCGTGCTCGCGCGCGGTGTCGATGCGTGCGGGCGCGGAGAAGGAATGACGAGGGAAGAGGCCGAGTCGATGCTGCACGCGCTCGCCGGCACGGACGGCGGCGAGCCGCGCTTCGGCGAGGGCGACGTGACGGGCCTGATGCTCGGGCCGGCGGCGCTCTATTTCGAGTACGACGACGAGCGCAGCGCGCTCACGTGCGGGGCTCTCGTCTACCGCTTCCGTAACGGGCCGCGGCCGGGCGTGCTCGAAGACTTCCTTGAGGAGAACCACGGCGCAGGCGGCGGCACGCTCGTCTACCGCGCGGAGACGCGCGCGCTGCTCCTCAGCCGCACGTACTTTGTGGCGGCGCCCGCCGAAGTCTTCGCCGGAGACATGAAGAGACTCGCCGCGGCGAGTCTCGGTTGGGGCTCGGAACTGATGGAACGCGTCGCCTCTCGGCACGAGCAGGGCGCGAAGCGACGCGCGTGATTTAACCACCGCAGAGACTAAAGACACAGCTTGAAGCACTATCTCTTCAAGCTGTGTCTTTAGTCTCTGCGGTGGTTATTTGTACTTGACGCCGTCCGCCGTGAAGACGACCGACTCGGGCGGCGCGCCGAGGAGGGCCGTGAAGTTCTTCCGCGCCATCTCGCGCCACTGCTTCATGCCCTCTTTGTCACCGGCCTCCCTGACGATGCTGTAGCCGCCGTCGATCCACGTCGCGGTGATGCCGTAGTCCTCGAACAACTCCTGCCGCTCGCGGTCGTTCATCCGCTGGAAGGTCTCGTCCGTGGAGAAGAGCTCGCGCATGTGCCTGCGCACGGTCTCGCGCTGCGCTTCGTCGAGCGGCGCGCGCCCCTCGTTCGCAACGTAGTAGCTGGCCGTCGCCAGGTAAGAGGCGGCCCGCGCCACGTCGTTGGCGGGGAGGCCGGCGTCTTTGAGCCGGCTGCGGTAGGACTCCAGCGCTTCGGAGAACAGAGACTCCAGCCGCTTCTGCTCCACGGGGTCGTCGGGGGCGAACGAGAGCGCCATCTGCCGCGGCGCGATCTGGTCGGCGACGGGGCGGAAGGTCACGCTCCCGGCGACCGGCGTGCGCGTCAAAGGCGGAAGCGTCGTGGGGCGCGACCCCATCGCGCCGTTCCCGGCCGACGATTGTCTCTTCTTCTCCAGCGCGGCGCGCGCGGCCGCCCGGTCGCTCATCATCTGGCGCGTGCGACTGTAGACGTTAGGGTTGTAGACTTTCGGCGTCGGGTAGCGGCGCTGCGCCGCCGCCGGCAAAGGCCCTGCGAGCGCGAGCAGACACGCCGCCGACAGCACGCGCCCGCGAGCCCTCAACCAATTCGCACGTGTCATAACCTTTGCCCCCATCAACAAAAAAAGCCGGAAGCCGCGCCACTGCTGCGCGCGGTCCCGGCCTTGTCCCGTGCGCCCCGAAGCTGAGACGCGGTTCGCCTAGTTAACGGTTCGCCGCAAGGCTTTGCGGCGCGCCTTCTGCCGCTGTTTCTTCCGCTTCAGCGCGGCGCGCGCGGCCGCGCGGTTGCTCATCGACTGGCGCGTGCGGTGGTAACGCCCGGGGTTGTAGACCCTCACGCGGTACTGCGCCAACACCTCCGCCGCGCCGCCCAGCAGCAGCAGGCAAGCAAAGGCGAGCGCCCCGACTCTCTTACTCAAACTGCTCGTCATGCCGAAAACCCCCTCGATATGGATGTGGACAGACGGACGCGCCCGGCCTTCGAGGGCCGGGGCGCGTCCGCCTGTCCCGGGAGTGTGTCTCCTGGCGCGTTTACTTCATGTTGTTGGCGATGGCCATCATCGCGTCGTGGCCGGCCTTGGCGATGTTCGACATCGCGTCGGCCTCCATGCTCTGCTCATTGGCCGCCTGCTGGACCGCGAACCAGTACTTCTGCATCGCGTCGTTGTGGTTGATGATTTCGGTCTCGCTCGCGCCCTCGCGGAGGTCACCGGGTTTCGATGGAATGCTGATGCCGCTCATGACACGCTCCTTTCGTTGATACGGAACTAATGGCCGTCTATTTAATCCCGGAAGCCTTGAGCGCTTCGGCGATGCCGAGCGCCATAGCACGCGCGCGGTTGGCGGCCGGGTCCTTCTCCCGTGGGTCGAGTGCAATGGCCTGCTTCAGGTCGGCCACAGCCTCTTCGGCCCGCCCTTGCTTGATGAAAATCTCGGCGCGGTTGACGTAGGGCGCGATCTGCCCGGGGTCAAGCTCGACCGCACGGTCGAGGTGGCGCATCGCTTCGCCAAAGCGCTCGGTGCGCGTCAAGAGCGCACCGAGCGCCGAGTGCGCGGCCGCGCTCGACGGGTCGATCTCGACCAGCCCCTCGAAGATGGCCTGCGCCTTATCAAGGATGCCCTGCTGGTAGTACATCGCGCCCATTTGGCCCATCGCGCGGAACTCCTGCTCGGAGACGCCGAGCCTGCCGCGCAGAGGGTCTTGCCCGCCTTCGGTACTCAAAGAACCTTGTTTCGTCGCCTTTCCGTCCATTCTCTGCCTTCGGATTAGACGCCCTCGTTGAACGACGCATAGCGCCGGTTGGCCGAGACCAGGGCACTATTATGCAACGTTTCGTGCGCGACGTTAAACGCCGAGAGAACCTGGCCGAAGCCGCGCCCCTCGTTGCCGCCCGCCAGATTGAGCCAGCGGCCGATTGTGTTCTCCGAGAGGATTTCGCCGAAGCAGCCGCCGCCGTCAAAGGCGCCGAGCGGCTGGAGCGACGCGACGCGATCCATCCACGCGTTGTCGGTGAACTCCGCGACGAGGTTTAAAACGTCCTGGGCAGCGCCGACCCAGTTGCCCGACATGATGTCGGCCGTCAGCGCAATCGCCTGCCCCAGCCACCCCATCCCGATGGAGTCGAAGAACTTGCCGAAGACGCTGTCGAAGATTTTTCCTAGTCCGAACATGGCCCGCTCTCCTTCGCGTTGGGCGACTTCAGCCGCCTTTCTGACCGGTTTCGCTTAAATTATCGGCGGCCGTCCGAGAATGTTTCCTGCTCGCACGGCGTTGCGGCAGATTTTTTTTGGTAAGATTGTAGGCACGACTAACATATGACCCCGAACCGTTTATTCGAGGACTGGCTGGAGGGGCGCGCGTCTCTGGGCGCGGCGGGCGGTTGGACGGCCGAGGAGATGCGCCTCGTCGCAGACATCGGCTACGCTCTGGCCGAGCAGGGGCGGCACGACGAGGCGGTCACGATCTTCGAGGGCCTGACGGTGCTCGCGCCCGCAACCGCCTATTTTCAGTCGGCTTTAGGCGCTCTGTGGCTGCGCAAGGGCGAGCCCGAGCGCGCGCTTGAACACCTTGAGGCTGCGCTCGCCGCCGACCCCACGGACGTGACGGCCCGCGTCAACCGCGGCGAGGCTGCGATGCAGCTCGGCGACCGCGACGCGGCCCGGCGCCACCTGCTCGCTGCGCTCGAACAAGAGCCACGCACGAGACCCGAGGCTTTGGCCCCGGCGCTCGTCCGTGCGCGCGCGCTGCTGGCGCAGCTCACCCCCTGAAGAACCGCGACGCTTCTCCCCCTCAAAAAATTTCTCCACACTCCCCCGTAAAAAAATCGCCGTGGGGTCGGAAACTTTTTCCGCGAAACGGCGATAACCGGGATGAACGGATATTTCCGCCAAGGAGGGCGTGTAATGGCAGACCCGGTCTCAGGAATCGTGCAGGGCAATCTATCGCAGCAGTTGGAGGGGCAACGTTCCCAACAGCAGCAGGGTACGGCCGGGCGCTCGTTCGAGAGCGTCCTGCGCCAGCAGGAGGGCGATGCGAACGCGCTCGGGGCGCCGCAGGAGGCACAGGCGCCCGCGCCCGTCTCCGGCGCGAAGATCGAGCAGATGCGGCTCGACCTAATGCAGCGAGTGGAGCGCCTGCCGCCGGGCTCGCCGAACGTCAACGCACTGCTGCCCGAGTTGCTCGACTCGCGCACGCGTCTCGGGATGCTGCGCGAGGTGATGTCGAAGCCGGGCGCGAACGGCGCCCAGAGTCCCGACCTGCGCGGCCGCTTCGGGCAGATCGAGACGGAGTGGAATCAGGTCGAGGCCGTCATGCGCTCGAACAAAGACCTCTCGACGACGGAGCTGCTCGGCCTCCAGGCGCGGCTCTATCAGGTGACGCAGCACGTCGAGGTCTTGAGCAAGGTCGTCGATCAGGTCACGGGCGGGGTGAAGACCATCCTCAACACGAACGTCTGAAGCAAGGTCGGGAGGCGTAAGCGATGGCCGGGGCAGAGAGAGTCGGCAACCAGCCTGTAGCGCCCGTCGAGGCGCCGCGGGCCGAAGAGGCGGCGCGGCGGCGTAGCGGCGGCGCAGGGTTCGGCGAGCGTCTGTCGAAGGATGACTCGGCGCTCGTCCGGCGCGGGCAGCAGACAGCGACGGCGCCCGTCTCCGACGAGGCTTACCTGCGCGAGCGCACGTTCGAGGAGCTGAAGACGCTCGTTCAGGCGATTCAGGAGGGCGTGACCGACCCCTGGCAGTTGACCGACCTCATCTTCTACGCGCGACACCCCGAGATGAAGGGCGTGCCGCTCACGCGCGACCACGAGGCGCTGCTCGACGAGTGGAACCAGATCAGCGCGCTCCTCGTCCACCCAACGCTCAACGAGGTGAGCGACTTCCTCGGCGCCGACGTGCTCGGCGGCGCGGTCTCTGGCCCGGGGCAGTTCGCCACGGCCTTCGAGCGCGCCACGCATACGAGCGCCGGCGCGGCCCGTCTGTCGGGCGGCGGTGTCCATCGCTTCGACAACGTGATTGCGAGCGCCGTGCAGTGGTGCCCGGGGCTCTCGCCGTCGATACTCAAGAGCCTGCTCGCGCAGGAGTCGGGCTTCGACACAGATGTTATCAACCGCTGGGGCTACGCAGGCATCGCGCAGTTCGGCCGCGAGGCGGCGCGCGAGGTCGGCCTGCGCGTCGGAGTGGCGGGAACTGCGGCTGACGAACGGCTCGACCCGAGCAAGGCGATACCGGGCGCGGCGCGTCTGCTTCATCTGAAGGCGCAACGCTTGGGCGCCTCCGCCTTCTCGCGCTACGGACAGCCCGACGGCGTCGAGTTCTGGAAGTTCGTGCTGGCGGCCTACAACGGTGGCGAAGGCACTGTGACCTTAGCGATGGGCCACGCCTACCGCGAGGGGATGGCGCGCGCACGTGGCCGCGGGCTCGTCGGGACGGAGGCCGTCTCCTTCGCGCGCGCATACGCTTCGAAGTGGGAGAACCTGAAGACCGGCGGGATGGGCTCGCCGCTCGGGCTCGCGGCGGCGCGCTACTTCCCCGCGCTGGCCGAGATGAAGTACCACGAGATCGGTAACTACCCGACCGCCATCGTCGGGCGCGTGTCGATCAAGAAGGGCTGAAGGGCGCAGCGGCTCGGCGCCTCTAAAATTTTCCGTCCGCAACACACCTCGCGCGGAGCCTTCGGCGATGGGTCTGGACAAGGTCAAGCTCAACCTGCACCTCGGCTCAGGCATCGGCCCGGCCGACACGCACTCGGCCGGCGACGTGCCCGAGACCTCCGGCCTCGAAGAGGGCGCGGGGCGTGAGGGCGGCGGCAATCCCGCGCGCGGACTGCGCGGCCGCGGCAACGGTCAGGATAAGCACGCGCGCGTGCAGGACGTTCTTCACGAAGGCAAGCAGAAGGTTCAACAACTCCTCGAACGAACCGGCGACGCGCACAGCAATCGCGTGCGTCACGGGCGCGGCGAAGAGCACCTCCCGCCCGGTCAGGCGAAGAAGCAACGGGACGGCGTCGGGCCGGACTTGCGCGACACGGGACGGACGGAGGTGCGCGACCTGCGGGAGTCGCGCGTGCCCACCTCCGGGGACGGCGAACACGGCCGCTCTCATGAAACGCGCGGCCACCACAATGACGAACACGGCCGCTCACACGAGTCTCGCGGCCACGGCCACAACGACCGCGGCGAACATGTCCGTGGCTCCGGCCGCGGCGACGAAGAGCACGGACGCAGTCACTTCCGCTCGGACTCAAACCACCCGAACGGCAACGCGAACGGCCACGACAACTCGCACGGGCGCGGCCCGCTCGACTCGCACGGAAATGGGCGCGGCGGGCTCAACCTCTTGAACGATGGCCTCGGCCTCGGGCACGACGCGCGCGGTAACCTGAATCTCTCGTCGGTCATCGCATACCTGCGCGGCGAGGCGGGCGGCGCGCATCTGCCGCGCGAGCTGCGGCAGGTGCTCGACGGCACCTCGCGCCTGCTCGGCACAGACCTCCTCGCCGCGCTCGAACGGCGGGGCGCCTCGGGCGACGGCCAACACGCGGTCAAGATTCTCGAACACGCGCTCGCGCGCGTCGCGCGCACGCTTGAGCGTGTGGCCGAGGCGGGTGGCACGGCCGCGTCCAACGTCACGCCGCGCGTCTTCGGCGAGGCGGTGGGCGAACTGCTGGCGGCGACGACGCTCGACAAATATTTCCGCAAGGCGGAGGCCAACGGCGGCCGTGTGGTCGCGCAGGCCGAGGCGGCGCTCGCACGCCTGCTCTACGGCGAAGGGCGCGGCGAAGGCAACGGCATCGGCCCACGCCCCGCGGGTTACGAAACGGCACGGCGGCCGGGGCCGGAGTTGCCCGCGCCGCACCCGCTCGAAGTCCTGCGTGACCTACAGGCGGGCGCCTTCCGCCCCGTCGAGGTCAGCCGCAGCCCGTTCCCTCTCTCGGGGCGTGCGCTCGTCGCGACCGAGATGATGGAGATGATGCGCACGCTCGACGCCGTCGATCTGGTGACGCGCGAGTTGCTGGCGGCCGCGCGCGGCAGCGCGGCGACAGTGCCATCGCCCGTGCTCGGGGAGGGCGAAGAGGCGCCGCTGCTCGCGCTGCTGCGTGTCCTGTCCGGCACGCCGGGCGGGACTGACGTGCTCGACGAGTTGCTGGCGTTGCTGACGCCCACGCTGCCCGGCCGTGCGGCGCGTCTGGAGATTCCGCGGCTGGTCGCGGCGCTCGGCGGCGTGCTGGTGGACACCGAGGGGCACGCCTTCGTGTCGAAGGACGGCGTGTCTCTCAAGCTCGACCAGTTGATGTGGATGGGCAGTCTGGGCGGCGTGCTGAAGTCCCTGGCGGGGACGGGCGCGGACTCCTCGCCCGTGCGCCTTTCGCCGCTGCTCATCTACGGCTTCGACGCCGTCTACTCGCTCATCGGCTTCGACGGAAGGACGCTCAACCCGCCGCACTTCGCGGCCGTGCAGGCGCAGGCCAACGGCTCTGAGATGGAGTGGGTCTACGGCCAGCCGCCGCTCTCCGAGGGCTGGATGCGCGCGCTCATCGAGCGGCTCAAGGACTCGGCGCAGGCCGACCACAACCTGCTCGGCGAGATGCTCGAAGAGGCGCTGGCCGACGGCCGCTTCCACGCCGCGCTCGTCGGCGGCAACGTCTCCGAAGGCGAGGCGCAGCCCGACACCTTCGCCGTCACACGCCTCCTGCCTGCGATGGCATAAAGCAGTAGGCAGACGGCAGACGGCAGTAGGCAGACGCCCCGCGTTTCGGATGTTGAAGTGTTAAGTCGAAGTTCTCGACAGCGGCGCTTTCAACTGCCTACTGCCATCTGCCTACTGTTCCATGCCCTCCTCCGACACACCGACGGGCGATTACGACCTGCGCTCGCTGAATCACGAGCGGCGGATGCTGGCCGTGTACCGTCGGCAGTCGGCGCACGACGCGGGAGCGATCCAGCCTCTTGCGAACGCGTGCTGGCGCGCGGCCTGTTTCGAGTGGGCGCTCTACCGCGACGCCGAGACCGTGCGGCGCCTGTGGGGCGAGGCGGCCGCGGCGCTCGCGCGTGGCTTCGCGCGCCGGCAGCCCGGGTTTGACCCGAGTCCCGACCAACTCGTCCTCGCGCTCCACTTCGCCATCGCCGCGCGCGAGCGCGAAGCCTTCTCCACGCTCGCCATGTCGGCCCCGAACCTGCGCGACGGCGCGCTGCGCGAGGCGCGCGCCTACCGCTCATCGCGCGCGCACTTCCACCTTGCCGAAGGCTACGCGCTCGTCGCCCGCGCGCTCGTCGAGCAGAAACCGAACCCCGCGCGTGCGGCGGTCGCGTCGCTCGAAGCGGCGCGCGCCGAGTCCGACCGCGGCTGGTGGGAACGACAGTTCCCCGACCCGCTCGACGCCGCGTGGCGTGTGAGCGAGCACGAGGCGGTCTGCGCGCTGCTCTCGGCCGTCGCGCGCCGCGTCGCCGACGAAGCGAAGGACGAGCCGCGCGAGGAGGCTGACGAGACGGCGGCCGAAGAGTTCGCGCGCACGGTTGACGAGACGCTCGCGCGGCTCGAACACTTCCTCGCGCACGACCCAGACCATCACCCGAAGCTCTACGCATGGCTGCCCGGCCTCTCGCTCTGCGCGCTCGCCGCCAGCGCCGCCTTCCCGATGCAATGGCTCGCCGAGCGGCACGAGTCCGACACGGAAGGCTACGAGCGACTGCCACCCGAACTCCTCCGCCGCACGCCTTAAAGCGGCGTAAGAATTAACCACCGCAGACACAGAGGCACAGCTTTGAAGTCATATTGCTTCAAAGCTGTGCCTCTGTGTCTGCGGTGGTTAATTCTTCAGAAGTTCTTGACCATCGCGGTCGGCGTGTTGGCCGCGTCGGGGAAGAAGTTGGCGGCGGGCGGCGCGGCCGGGCGCATGGTGATGCGGCCGACGGGCTGGACGTTCAGCTCGGGCGCCAGCTCCTGATATGAGAGGACGGAGAGGGTCGGGAATTCCAGCTCGACCATGCGGCGGACGAAGCGGCGCAGCTCCATGTCGGTGATGACGACGGGCTTCTGCGCGGTCGCGGGCAGGTTGGCAATCTCGCGCCGAATGGCGTCGAGGATGTCGTGCGAGATGTGCGGGTCGAGCGAGAGGAACGAGCCCGTCGAGGTGCGCCGGATGGCGCCGCGAATCACGTCTTCGATCTCGGGGTCGAGCAGGTAGACGAAGAGCGTGTCGCGCCCGCCCGTGTAGCGGAAAGAGATGTAGCGCTTCATCGAAGAGCGCACATACTCGGTCAACATCACCGGGTCTTTCTCGATGCGCCCCCACTCGCTCAAAGCGTCGAGCACCGACTTCACGTCGCGGATGGAGATGCCCTCCTGCACGAGCCTTTGCAGCACGTCGGTCATCTGGTGGATGGTGACGACCTTCGGCACGACCTCTTCGACGAGCTTCGGCGCGCCGCGCGCGGAGAAGTCGAGGAGCGCCTGCGACTCCTGTATCCCTATAAATTCGTGCGCGTACTTGCGCATCACCATCGAGAGGTGGAGCGTGATGACCTCGGCCGGCTCCCACACTTTCAACCCCGCCATTTCGGCGATGGGGCGCTGCGCCGCGGGAATCCACGCGCCGGGCTTGAGGTCGGCCGGGTTGCGCACGTCCTCGCCCTCGATGCCGAAGACGCGTATGTTGTCGGCCGAATCATTCACGTAGACGCAGTCGGTTCGAATCAACCCGTAGACGACGGGAACCTCCTTGATAGCGATGAAATATTTGAAGGGTTCGAGCGGGGCGTCGCCGCTCACGTAGCAGCTCGGCAGCAGGACGCCGAGGTCGTAGTAGAGCGCCGAGCGCAGCTTTGGCAACTCCGCACGGAAGCGCGCGCCGGCCGGCGTGTTCTTGTCCACAAGCTTCGACAGTTCTTTGCTGACGACAACCGCCAGAGGAACGGCAAACGTCGGCTGCAACTCGTCCTGCCCGCCGACCGACCCGGCCTTCGCCTGCCGCTCGGCCTCCTCCTTCGCCGCCGCGGCCTGCGAACGGTACAGGGCGTAAGCGACCCCGCCGAGCGCCGCCCCGACCAGCAGCAGCGGCACGTGCGGCATGTTCGGCAGCAAGCCCATCAGGAGCAGCAGCCCCGCCCCGATCATAATCGGCCGCGGGTTGCGCAACAGTTGACGGCTGATGTCTGAGCCGACGTTCGAGGTCTCCTCGTCGGTCGAGACGCGCGTGACGACGATGCCGGCCGAGACCGTAATGAGCATCGACGAGATGATCGCGGCCAGCCCGTCGCCGATGGTCATGATGGTGTATTTGTGCCCGGCCGCCGCGAACGTCATGTTGCGCACGAGCACGCCCGTCGCGAGTCCGCCCGCGATGTTCACCATCGCGATGACGATGGTGGCGATGGAGTCGCCCTTGACGAACTTCATCGCGCCGTCCATCGCGCCGTAGAGCTGCGACTCCTTCTGCAAGGCCGTGCGCGCGCGCCGCGCCGCGTCCTGCGTAATCAGCCCCGAGCGCATGTCGGCGTCAATCGACATCTGCTTGCCCGGCATCGCGTCGAGCGTGAAGCGCGCGGCGACCTCGGCCACGCGCTCCGAGCCTTTGGCGACGACGATGAACTGCACGACGAGGATGGTAACGAACATCACCGCGCCGACGATGATGCTGCCCTGCGCCGTGATATTGCCGAGCGCCTCGATGACGCCGCCGGCCGTCCCCTGCGTCAAAATGCTGCGCGTCGCCGAAACGCTCAGGGTCAGGCGGAAGACGGTCGTTAAGAGCAGGATGGTCGGGTACGAGGTGAGCTGCGTCGGCGTCGTGATGTAGAGCGAGGTCGAGAGCACGATGACCGAGGCCGCGAGGTTGATGACGATAAGGATCGAGATGACTGCGGGCGGCATCGGGATAAAGAGCATCCCGATGGCGAACATCAGACAGACGGGCAGCAGCAGGTCGCTGTAGCGCGCGAGCACGCCCGAGACGTTCCCGCGTCGCAACTCGGCCCAGAGCGAACTGAGTTGTGCGAGTATCTTTCCCATTCCCTCTCAGACCGACGGCGTGTCGGACTCTTCAAGTCTTCAAGTCTTGGGTCAGGGGGAGTTCGGCTAATGCGCCTTCAAGAGTATTCGAGAATCAGAAAGATGACGAAAGCGCCCAACAGGGTCGCACACGCCATCAAAAGGGCCTCGCCCACCGTGTAGTAGCGCAGAAAGGGGCGCGACATCAAGGATGCTTGCGGCGTCGGCCGCACGGCCGGCAAGGATGGGGGCGCAGCCACGAGCGCGCCCGTGCCTGTGCCCTCCGACGTTGAGGGGGGCGCGGCCACTGGGGGCGGGAGTTGTTGCGCTGGGAGCAGCGAGTCGAGCACGACGAGCGAGGCCGGCTCGTAGAAGATGAAGAAGTTGCGGGCCGGGTCCTGGTCGGCTGAGCCCTGCGCGGGGCGCAGCGTCAAGCGGTCGCCGTTGCGCAGGCGGCGCGCCGTCTCGACCGGCTCGCCGTTGACGAGGGCCGCGCCCGCCGCCTCGGGCTGAAGCATGACCCCGCTCCAGTCCTTGTGGACGACGGCTCGCGGGATGGTGACTGCGCCCTCTTCACCGCACGCGATGTTCTGCCCCGTCGCGTCCCAGCCGAGCACGAGTCGTGCGCCCTCGATGGGAACGCGCCGCCGCCCGTTGGTCGCCGTCTCGACCTGAAAGTAGAAGGTATCCTCCTCTGTGCGGAGGCTGTCGAGGATGGCGGCGAAGCTCGTCGGCTGGGTCGTTGCGGGCGCGGGTTCGTCGGCGGGGAGCGCAGGCGTCTCGCGCGTGTCGGGGGCGGGGTGTCCGTCGTCGTTTGTCCCGTCGGTAGAGCCACCCGCGGCCGGGGCGAGTCCCGCCGCGCCGACGCCGGGGCGGAAGCCGTTGCCCGACTCGAAGCCGATGACGTATGGGCCGATGGAGATGGTGTCGCCGTCGGAGAGCGGGCGGCGCGCCTCGCGCGCGAGCTGTTCGCCGTTGAGGAGCGTGCCCTCTGCGCGGTTGATGAAGAGCGGCGGCTCGTCGTCGCCGCCGATGATGATGGCCTGCTCGGCGGCTACGTCCCGGTCGTCGAGGTGGAGTGTGGCCCCGGCGTCGCTGCCGATGGTGACAATCGGCCCGTCGAAAGTCTGCGCGACGGGTGCAGTCCCCTCGCCCGCGTCGCGCCGCCTGATGTTAAGTCTTATCGCCATGCCGTCGGGGAGGCCGGAAGCGGCCTCCGGCCGTTAAAGCGCGCCCGGGAGAAAAAGGGTCTACCGGACGCCCCGGTCGGGCGTGGCCCGACGCCGCACCTCTTTGTTTGACAATCGCCCGCTTGCCTCAATACTATCACAGCGTCGCCCACAGTCTGAATTACGCAGGTGTTAAGAAACTGCCGACCGCGAGTCGGAGGAGGCTTCGATGACCACGTTGCGCGAAGGCGCGGGCGCCGAGACGGCCGACCTCGCCGGACTGTTCAACTACCCCTCACTCGGCCGCCTGCTCGAAGGCGGCGACCCGCGCGCGCTCGAAGAGATGCGCGGGCGACTGGCGCGCACCAATCAGGAGTTGGAGCGCGTTGTCCGGCAGGGCACGCGCGAGGACGCCGACCGCGCCACGCGCGCCGCGCGCGCCGTCACGCTGACGCTCGCGCTCTTAGACAGTCTCGACGGGATGCGCCGCGAAGGCGCTCCGCGCTAGAAGTAAGGAAAACCCGGCCCCGGCCCCCCGCCAAAAAAATCACGGTTCGGAGGAAACTTTTCCCACGAACCGCCGATAATCTCTGTGGAAGCAGCACCACCGTGTGGAAATCTCGGGGAGGCGGACGCCGGCCGAACCGGGGAAATATTCTTTGAATTGTCTATTTTCGGCGTGATTTGAGCCAGGAGGTAAAGAGATGCCTAACGACGCGTTAATCAATCAGGTTCCGGTCGACCAGTCGGCCACGCTACCCTCGGCGCTTCCGCCGGAGCAGCCCAAACAGCCGGGCCGTTTCTCGAAAATTTTCGGCGGCATCGCCGCGGGCGCGCTCAACATCGTCGCTCCCGGCATGGGCAGTATCGTCGGCGGCTTCATCAACCGCGGCGGGGTGGACACGACCAACATGAACGAGATGCTGCGGCAGCAGCAGTTGATGTCGTTCCAGATGCTCGCCGTCCAGAACCGCGTGCAGACGCAGACGCAGGAGTTCACGACCGTGTCGAACCTCCTGAAGGCGCGCCACGACGGCGAGATGTCGGCCGTCCACAACTTCAAGTCGTAAGGCACGCGGGCGTATGAAGCTCAGCCACGTCAAGCCCTCCGACGAGGAGTTGCGGGTCATCCTGGAGTCGGGCTTCGTGCTCCGCGAGGCGGGTCGGCTCGACGACGCCGACGCCGTCTTCCGCGGCGCGCTCGAACTCCTGCCGGACTCGGACGTGCCGCGCGTCGCGCTCGGCACGGTCGAGTTGCAGCGCGGCCGCTTCTCGGAGGCGCAGGCGCTCTGCGAAGAGGCGCTGGCCTTGCGGCCCGCGAGCCTCTACGCGCGCGTCCACCGGGCCGAGAGCCTGCTCTTTCAGCAACGGCGCGACGAGGCCGAAGAGGAGCTGCGCGAGATAGTCGCGCAGGAGCCAGACTCGCCGCACGCGCGCACCGCACGCGCGCTGCTCGAAGCCGCCGACCTGATCTGCGCGGCGGCCGCGCAACCCGACGCGGCCGCCGCCAAATAGTCCCGAGTAGTTCCGAGGACGCGAGATGAAAGTTAACCGCCCCGGTTCGCCCCTAAGCTCCGGCGCCGAGTCCGTCGAACCTTCGGAAGCGCAGGAGCTACAGAACGCCCTTAAGACTGAGCGCTTCAACGCCGCGCTCGCGCAGCTCGAAGCGCAGGCCGCGGGCGAGAGCGGCGGCAAGTCGGGCCCCATGCGCGCGGCGCTGGCGCAGATCGCCGACGCCTCAAACCTTTCGAGCAGCGAGGGCGCGGCGACGGCCGTGCGCGAGTCGGCGCGGTTCATGGTGCGCACGCGCCTCAACGAGAAGTTCCGCGAGACCGAACAGGGCTCGACGCTCGTCGAGCGACTCAGCGAGTTCGTCGCCGCAGACCCCCTGCTTCACTCCAAGCTCCTCGGCATCCTCCACAAGGTGAAGACCGTTTAGAGACGCGGGAGGCGCCGTCCGTCCATGTCTCAAGCCGGCGAAAAGACCGAACAACCGACCGCCAAACGCCTGCGCGACGCGCGGCGCAAGGGTCAGGTCGTGCGCAGCCACGACCTCTCTTCGGCCGTCCTGCTTGTCGTTTCGGTCGCGGTGCTCTACCTCGCGGGCGGCCACGTCGCCGGCTGGGCGGGCGGCGCGATGCGCGAGCAGTTGGAGCACGCCGCCACCTACCGCGGGCCGCTCGACCAGGCCGCGGCGCTCGGCGCGCTCTTCACGGGCATCAAGGCGATGGCCTTCGTGCTCGCCCCGCTCTTCGGCGCGCTCTTAGTCGTCGCGCTCCTCGCCAACTACTTCCAGGTCGGCTCCGTCTTCAGCTTCGAGCCGATCAAGCCAACCCCCAACAAGCTCAACCCGGCCGAGGGTTTCAAGAACAAGTTCCTGAAGGCGCGCCCCTACGTCGAGCTGGGCAAGACGGCGCTCAAGCTCGTCATCGCGTCGGTCGTCGTCGGCGCGGCGTTGTGGAGCGCGCGCCGAGATATCGTCGAGCTGACGCGCCAGCCCTCGCAGATCGCAGCCTCGTACGCCGTCTCGCTCATCTTCACCATCGGGCTCCGGGTCGGCATCGCCTTCCTCGTCCTCGGCGCGGCCGACTACTTCCTCCAACGCTACTTCCACCGCCGCGAGTTGATGATGACCAAGCACGAGGTGAAGGAGGAGTACAAGGAGACCGAAGGCAACCCCATCCACAAGAGCCTGCGGCGCGCGCGCCACCGCGAGATTCTGATGCAGGCAATGATGGACGCCGTCCGCCGCGCCAACGTCGTCGTCGTCAACCCGACGCATGTCGCCGTCGCCCTCCAATACGAGCGCGAGGCGATGGGCGCACCCACCATCGTGGCGAAGGGCGCCGACCTGATGGCCGCGCAGATTCGCAAGATCGCAGAGGAGTCGGAAGTGCCCATCATGCGCGACGTGCCGCTCGCGCGCGCCCTCTACGAGTTGGAGATTGAACAGGAGGTGCCGGAGGAGTTGTACGAGTCGGTGGCGGTGGTGCTGCGGTGGGTCTACAAGCTGGCCGAGGAGCGCGGGGAGGTGAAGGCGGGTGGCTGATGTCTCCGGTGTGAACAACGCGGCCGGGCGCGTGACGCCCGCGCAGGGGCAGGGCGACGCAAGCGCCGAGGCCATCAGGCCGGCCGCACAGCCCGGCGTGCAGCCCGAGGGCTTGGCGACGCCGGTCGGGCAGCCCGGCCCGCAGGGCCAGCCCGTGGGCCTGCCGCTCCCCCCGACGACGGCGCCGCTCATGCCCGACGCGCTCGCAGGGAAAGACCCTTCGCAGCTCGTCGCGGCCGAGCAGATGCGCGCGCGCGGGGGCGCGAGCGCCACGGAAGAACTGCTCGGCCTCAACCGGCAGCCGACGATGGTGGGCGCGCTCGCGCCCCCGCCCGGCAACGCCGAGGCGCTGCGCCACATGACGCCGACCATGCGGCGCACGCTGATGCGCAACCTCCTCGACAAGCAGCGCACGCAGATGCGACGACTCGCGCACCTCATGCGTCGCGAGCGCGACGGCCGCGGCGGCGGCGACGACGAAGAGGAGTCGCCCGAAGACGAACGTCAAACTCCTCAACTCGAAGCGGCCGGCGTCTTAGCCCAGACCGACGAGGCGCCGGGCGCGCGCGCTCGCGCGGAGCTGGGGAGCGCGGCGCGTATGCTCGACCTGCTCGACGAGATGCTCGCCATGCAGGACTATGCCGTCAGCCAGATGGGCACCTTCTCGCAGGGCTGACGCTGCGCTGCAAACAATATGAAGAGAACAACTCTGTGGCTGGTCTGCCTCCTCGCGCTGCTGCCGTGCGTGGCGCGTGGGCAGAAGGTTTTGCAGGCGCGACGGGTGAGGAACCCGAGGGTCGTCTACGCGCCCGCGTCGAAGGTCAGGACGTTCCCCTTCCCCGTGGTGAATTTCGTGCGGGGCGGACTGGCGGAGATGTCCGACGAGAGGGAGATTATGGACGGCGTCGTCTACCCGCTCGTCAACCGGAGCCCGAAGCCCATCGCGGCCTTCGTCGTCACCTTCGAGCCCGACCGCCCGCAGAGCCTCGGCGTGCTCGTCCTCTGGCACGACACGTCCTTCAAGGAGATGTTGGTCGAGAGAACCGGGCGCGGCCGTATCCCGTCCGACGCCTACAAAATCTTTCTTGAGGACGAGACGGACGAGCCCTGAGAAGAATTTGAAATTTGAACTCAGCGACGGCCGCCCGCCCTGCGCAGGCGGCCGTTGGTGTAAGTCCAGACCTGCCCCGGCCCGACGTAGTGCGTGCCGAAGACTTCCAGTTCTGTGAGCTGAAAAATCCTGATGCCGTCGCCCATCGCGCCCTCCCCACAGTTGCGTGCCTTATACAGATTTCGGGGCGGCGCGGAAAAAGGTTCCGGCTCAGGGAGGGACATTGAGATTACCGCGGGTGGTTCTGGCCCGACTTTCTTCGTGCGGCTTGTCGTAAGGAGACGAGGAGGGCGCGGGCGCGGATGGTCGATGGGCGACGCGCCGTTGGGTCTAGTTCGACGGCGGCGCGGAGGTCTTCGACGGCTTCGACGATGCGGCCGAGTCGCAGGCGCGCCTCGCCGCGGCCCGAGAGCGCGTCCACGTTGGCGCGGTTGAAGCGGAGCGCGGCGTCGAACTCGACTTCGGCCTCGGCGGCGCGGCCGAGACGAAGCTCGGCGGCCCCGAGGTGGCAGCGGAAGACGCTGTCCGTGGGGTCTGCGGCGACGAGCCCGCGGTAGATAACGCGCGCCTCTTCGAGCTTGCCCGAGTTCAGAAGCCCGTAGGCGCGCCCCGCAATCTCGTACAACTGCTCGCGGCCGAACCCGAGAAACTCCGAGAGCGTCGTCTGTCCCGTCGCCAGACGCTCGGCCGCTTCCCTGTCGAGTGTGTGGGCCTTCATCCTCTTCCTTCAGGCGCTAAGGTGGCAGCGGTGCCCGCGCCAGCCGGAAAGCTCTTCGCGCGCGCGTTCGAGTCTGGCGAGCGCGTCGAACATCTGCGCGAGGGCGCGGAAGGCTTCCGCCAGCGACTCCATGTAGAGGCGGCGCTCATCGTTGCGACGCGCGCTCTCTTCGTCGGCGCGGTCGCAGTGGTGGGCGTTCCAGACGAACCGACGTTGAAGCGAGTAGGGATTGCAGCCGAGCCCGTTTGGCCCCCAGTCGTTCAAACGCCACTCGCCAAAGAAACTCTCGAAGACCCATGTGACGAAGGCGAAGACCTCGACGTAGAAGCGGCCGTCCGTCGAGCGCATCACGTCGCCGAGGACGAAGGAGGCGCCGCCGTCGCGGCTGCCCGTAATCTCGCGCCCGCGGAACGTCCAGTCGTCGGTCTCGGCACCCATCGTCACCACGTCGCCCGTGAAGGTGTCGGCGAAGTGGAAGCCGACCTCGCCGATTCTTCCCTTCCCCTCGTCGATGCCTTCGACGTTGATGCTCTGGAAGCCGCTGACGACTTCGAGCCTGCCCGTCACGGTCATCCCTTCGGCCCCGCCCGGCACGGTCGTCACGTTGATGCGCGTGCCGTCGCCGAGAACGAAGGTCGTGTTGCGTTTAAAGTCCCAGTCGCACGTTCCGTCCCCGTCACCTTCATCGACGTGCGGGTCGCCGTGGACGCGAATCCACTTCCCATCCGGCCCCGTAATCTTCCACTCGTACCGGCCGAGCATCTCGATGCGATAGCCGCCGGGCGTGTAGATGGTGTCGCCGTGCGTGTAGAGGCTCCCGACGGGATGGCAGCAGTCGTTGAAGTCGGGCGCCGAGACCGGCGCACACTGCCCGAGGGCGTAGCGCGTCAGGTCCGGCACGTAAGGCGTGTCGAGCCGCGCGAGCGCCGCGTAGCCGTCCGTATAGTCCGTTGTATAGACGCCGCCCGCCTCTTCAATCACGGCGAGCAGCCCCGCGTCGAGCGCGCCGTCCACCGACGGGTCGAGCCCGAGGTCGATGACGTTGAACTGGTTGACGACGACGAAAGTCTCCTGCGACATGGCCCGCCTCCTCCACTACTTCTGCATAAATTGTCGGCGGACGCCGGAAAAAGTTTCCTGAAGAGCCGTGAATGGTGAATAGTAAATCGTGAATAGTAAGAATCGGTTTTAACCATTTACGATTTACTATTCACCATTCACGATTCGAGGATGCCGCGTTCGCGTAACAGGTCGCGGAGGTGTTTGATGGCGCGGGTGTGGAGGCGGGATATCCAGGACTTGGTGATGCCCTGCCGGGCGGCCAACTCCGTCATCGAGACGTGTTTGAAGTAAAGCGCGTTGATGAGTTCCTGCTCGTCGGCGGAGAGGTCGCGGAGCGCGTCCATGACGAGGCGAACCAATTCGCGCTGCTCGATCTGCTCCATCGAGAGCGCGTGCTGGTCTACGACCTCGGGCACGGCGTCGCTCCCCAAAGAGAGCAGGTAGACGGGGATGAGGGCGTCGATCAGAGACTGCGCGTCGGCGATCTCGTCGTCCACGCTCGCCGCGGCCCCGGCCGGCGAATCGTTCACCGCGTCGTCTAAGGCCGACTGCACCACGTCCGAGGCGTTGGCGACCCAGCGGACGCGCACGCCGCCCTGCCGCGTGAAGTAGCCCATCTCGCGCAGGCCGTCGTAGATGGCGCCCTTGATGCGGTAGTGCGCGAAAGTGGAGAAGGCCACGCCGCGACGCGGGTCGTAGCGCTCGGCCGCCTCGACCAGTCCGACTTCGCCGTAGGCCACAAGGTCGGAAAGGTCGATTGAAGGGGGAAGCGTGCGCATGACCTTGATGGCCAAAGCGCGCGCGTACGAGCGGTGCTGCTCGATGAGCGCGTCGCGGTCGAAGGCCGCCGCGGGCAGAGATGTCGGCTCCTGCATCATTCGTCGGGCCGTCGGGTTACTTGAGGGACTACGGGGGCTTCGTACGGATTATAACTTAACGACCCGAATTATCATGACTTTTCACAGAGCGTTGCTGTAAACTTTCGTCACACAAACTTTCTGGACTGAAAACCGAGCCGCCCCCACAGCCCGCATCAATATGATTCCGACTATCCAGACCTCCTCGAAGACGACGCGGCGTGCCGCGGCTCTCTGCGCGCTCGTCGGCGCCTGTCTCCTTTCGGCGGCCTGCGGCCAGACGCCCATCGCCACCGTCTCGACCGAGTCCGAGGCCATCGAGATCATCGACGTGCTCCGCGAAAGCGGCTTCGAGGATTTGGAGAAGCACGAGGTCGGCGAGGGCGAGCAGCGGCGCTGGGCCGTCGAGCTGGACGAGGGCCTGTTCGGCGGCGGCGACGGAGGGCACGCGCTCCAACGCCTGCGCGACTACGGGCTGCCGCGGCAGGAGGAGGCGCCCATCCCCGAGGGCGGGTTCGTCACCTCCGAGGCGGTGCAGAAGGCGCAGGAGCGGCGCCGCATCCGCTCCGACATCGAGCGGCAACTGCGTGCGCTGCCCGGCGTGACGGTCGCGCTCGTTACCGTCGTCATGCCGCAGGACCCGACGCTCGAACTCAATCCCTACCCGGCCTCGGCCTCGGTCGTCGTCGTCCACAAGGAGCAGAGCGCGCCCTTCAACGAGCAGCAGATACAGAACCTCGTCTCGAAGGGCGTCCCGAAGCTCAAGCCCGAGGACGTAAGCGTTACCATCTCGCAGCAACAGCCGCGCCCCATCCCGCGCCGCGAGATGAACGCGCGGAGGCTCAACAACCTTCTGCTCTTCGCCTGCGCCGTCGTCATCGCGGGGCTCGGCGTGCTGGTCGCCGCACTGTTCGTGCAGACGCGCCGACAGCGTGCGCGCCTCGCAGAGCTGAACGCCGTCCCTGAGGACGTAGAGGCGGGGACGAGCACCGCCGAGCCGGATGCGACTGCCGCCACACCGAACGGCGAGCTGGGGACGGACGCCGCGGCTGCGCGTAGCCGCGAGCTGACCTCGTAAAGGCAGGAGACACTTGAACGCAGAGACCGAGCGCATCGAAGTCTTGCTCGCACTCGCCGACGCCTTCGCGGGCGAGTCGGCGGCGCGCGAAGAGATGCTCTCGACGCTCGACGAAGAGACGCGGCACGCCGCCCGCAGGCGCGGCGAGTGGCTCGACCGGCTCACGCCGGACAAGCGCCGCGACTGGCTGCGCCACACGCTCGCGCGCGCACGGCCCACGACGCGCGGCGCGCCGCCGCTCGACGAGCACCTGCACCACTCGCACCTCACAGAAGCCCTGCGCGGCGAGCCCGAGCGTGTCCGCCGCCTCGTCGTCGCGCACCTCCCGCCCGCGCACGCCGCGGCCTGTGCGCACGCCCTCGGGATGTCTGCGGAAGAGTTTGAAAGGGAGAACGCGGCGGGGCCTTCGACGGAGGTCGTCGCGGTCGTCCGCCGCGTCTTCCTCTCGCACTTCATCACGCTCGCGGACGTGGAGCGGCCGGCGCCTCTGGACTTCTTCTCGGGTGCGGAACTGGCACGACTCGTCCGCCTGCTCGGCGTGCGCGAGACGGCGCTCGCGTGCCGCGGCATCCCGGCCGTCGAGGCCGTGGCCGCCTTCCTCAACCGTTTCGCGCCCGAGGACGCGAGCGCGCTCGCGCTGCACCTGAAGAGCATGACGAACGTCGAGCCGTGGCGCGTCGCCCTCGCCGGCCAGCATGTGCAGGAGGCGCTGCGCGCAGAGCCCGAGCCGGCCGCGATGCTCGACCGCACGGGGCTGCGGATGCTCGCGACCGCGCTCTCGGGACGCGCGCGCCGCGCCGGGCTACGCTACGCCGCGCAGAAGCTGCCCGTGGAGGCCGCGCGCTGGCTCCGCCTGATGGCGGCCACGGGCTCGACGCCGAAGACGAGCGCCGACGCTTCGGACGACGCGGCAGAGTCTCGCCGTCTCATCGCGCGCGAAGTCGAAGAGGCCGCCGCGGGCTTGAGGCGCCGCCCGCCGCGCACACAGGGCACGCGCCAGGGGCGTCGCTCCGGCCCGCTCGCACCCGTCACCACAGCCGACGCCAACGGGACAGACTCATGAGCACGCAGAAGAGCGACAACATCATCAAGCAGACGGCCTCGAAGGGGCGCGAGGCCGCGGCGCCGCACGCCACGCGGCGCGGCGCGGTCGTCAAGCGCGCCGTCGTGGACGCGCGCGCCGAGGCGCGGCGCATCCTCGCCGACGCCGCGCGCGAGGCCGAAGAGATGCGCGAGCGGGCCACGCGCGAGGCCGAAGAGATGCGTGAGGCCGCTTATCAGGAAGGGCTTGAGTCGGCCCTCGCCGAGCTGAACCACATCCTGCTCGAAGCGCACGAGCGCAGGGACGCGGCTCTCAACGGCGCCGAGCGCGACGTGCTCCGCCTCGCCGTCAAGCTCGCCGAGAAGATCATCGGCCGCGAGATTGAGCGCGACGACGCGGCGCTCGCCGACCTCGTCTCGGCCGCGCTCCGCCACGCGCGCCAGCAGGAGGCGCTCACCGTGCGCGTCAACCCCGCCGACCTGCCCCGCGTGCAGGCGCACCGCGAGAGGCTCGACCCCTCGGGTCGCGCACGCTTCATCGACCTCGTGGCCGACCCGCGCGTCGGCCACGGCGGCTGCGTCATCGAGGGCGAATCCGGCACCGTGGACGCGCGGCTCGACACGCAGCTCCGCGTCCTCGAACGAGCCCTGCTCGCACGCGTCAACGGAAGCACTTAAACGAAGATGACACTCGAACTGGGCGAACACATAGAGGCTCTGGACTGGCTCTCGTCGGTCGAGGTGCGGGGGCGTGTGACGGAGTTGGTCGGGCTCCTGATTCGCGCGGCGGTGCCGGGTGCGCGCGTCGGTGAAGTATGTTTGATTCGCTCGCCGCACAGCGCGCGCGAGCTGCGCGCAGAGGTCGTCGGCTTCCGCGGCAGCGAAGTCATCCTGATGCCGCTCGGCGACATCCACGACGTGGCGATGGGGGCCGAGGTCGTCTCGACGGGCGCGCCGCTCACGGTGAGGGTCGGCGACTCTCTGCTCGGCCGCGTGCTCGACGGACTGGGCGAGACGGCCGACGGCCGCGGCGCGGTCGAAGAGGCGCAGGAGCGCGCCGTCACCGCGCGCCCGCCTGACCCTCTGCGCCGCCGCCGTGTGCTGAAGCCGCTCTCGACCGGCGTGCGCGCCATCGACGGGCTGCTCACGGTCGGTGAGGGGCAGCGCGTCGGCATCTACGCCGCGGCCGGCGTCGGCAAGTCAACGCTGCTCGGCATGCTCGCGCGCAACACGGAGGCCGATGTCAACGTCATCGCGCTCGTCGGCGAGCGCGGGCGCGAGGTGCGCGACTTCATCGAGCATGATCTGGGTGAAGAAGGTTTGCGCCGCTCGGTCGTCGTCGTCGCCACGTCGAACGAGCCGTCGCTCGTCCGGCTCAAGTCGGCCTACGTCGCGACGACCGTGGCCGAACACTTCCGCGATCAAGGTAAGCGCGTGCTGCTGTTGATGGACTCGGTGACGAGGTACGCGCGCGCTCTGCGCGAGGTGGGGCTGGCGGCGGGCGAGCCGCCGGCGCGCGCGGGCTTCCCGCCGTCGGTCTTCAGCGAGCTGCCGCGCCTGCTCGAACGCACCGGCAACTCGGAGCGCGGCTCCATCACGGCTTTCTACACCGTGCTTGTCGAGGGCGACGACCTGACCGAGCCCATCGCCGACGAGACGCGCTCCATCCTCGACGGCCACGTCGTGCTCACGCGCGCGCTCGCCAACGCGGGTCACTACCCGGCCATCGACGTGGGTCAATCGGTCTCGCGCGTAATGCCCGCGGTCGCGCGCCCGCCCCACGTCGAGGCGGCCCGCCGCTTCCGCGAGGTGCTCGCGGCCTACGAGGCGCAGAAAGACCTTATCCTCATCGGCGCTTACAAGAAGGGCACCGACCCGCGCACCGACCTCGCTATCGCGCGAGCCGACGCCATGAACTCCTTCCTCCGTCAAGGCACGAACGACAAGGCCCCGCCCGCGCACACGCTCAACCAACTGCAAAAGATGTTCTAGCGTGCGCCGCGTCAGACCCCGGTGTATAGTGCTCGCGAACCGAGCGTGGCTCACTCCCTTCTCAGCCCTCCGGAATCAGCCGGAGCGCCTGACATCCCACAGCCTTCCAGGAGGAGTACAGAATATGGCGCGCGACCTCAGTCCTTTCACACGACTTACCCTGCTCATCTCCGAGCTGAAGGGGAGCCGGCTTGAGGAACTGACGGACGTGAAGAAGTGCGACCTCGCGCACCACGCCGGCAAGCTCAAGGGCGAGTTCGCGGGCACGCCGCACCAGGGGGCCGCCGACCAGGTCGAGCAGGAGGCGGCGGCCCTGCTCTCCTACATTAAGGGCGGCGAGACGGGGCGTGCGGAAGAAGGGCGTCAGGAACTCCTCTCCTCCTGCAAGCGACTCAAAGACCTTCTGTGAGCGGGCCGCGCGTATATACTATGCGCGTGCCCTACACACCTGCCGGGTTACTCTACAAACTGCTGCTCTACCCGCTCCTGCGGCTCTACTGGCTCGTCTTCCGGCCCGACGTGCTCGGCGTGCGCTGTCTGGTCGAGTACGAGGGCCGTGTGCTGCTCATCCGCAACCCTTACGGGTCGATGAAGTGGAACCTGCCCGGCGGGGGCGTCCGGCGCGGCGAGCGGCCCGAGGAGGCTGCGCGGCGCGAGGTGCGCGAAGAGGTCGGCATCTCGCTTACGCATGTACGCCCGCTCGGGCGCTACACGGGGACGGAGGTCTACGAGAGAGATACGGTCTTCAGTTATTTCGCGCGGGCCGAGAGCGCGACGCTGAAGCCGCGGCGTGCGGAGGTCTACGAGGAGGGTTGGTTTGAGTTGGGGCAACTGCCCGAGCCCCTCTCGCGCGAGGCCGCGAAGATCATCGGGCAATACCTCGCGGCAGAGGAGCGTTGAGGCCGTCGGCGTCGGGAGTTATAGAAGCGTTGTAGAAGAGTGGGGACTGAGGTCTCCCCGAAAAGCGAACAGGCGCGTCGGCCTTGGGGGCCTCGCGCCTGTTCTATGTGGCTCACAGTCCTCACCCCTGCAAACCACTGGGCGGAAGGGTTCACCGACCGCCCGGTTGAGAAACACCATACACTGATTATCTCTTGCCGTCCACTGGCGGGGTGGCTTTACACGACGGGACGTAGTACCGTCAGGACATCCCACCCCGGCGAGAGGGGACAGGGCGGCGAGGCCGCGTCGCCTTGTGCCCCGGCGACGGCAGCGTTTCGATGTGACTTCGAACGCTCGCCCGGAGTGTCGAAAGGGCGCAATGCGGCGGGCGGCGATTTGCGAAAGACAGTGCTCTATTGATGAACGAAACCTTACGGGCGGACATCGCCCGCACCGAACCGGGGGGCTTGAGCTACGTCGTCTGCACACAGTTCCTCCTCATCCACCTGGCCTGCCTGCTCGCGTTCTGGACGGGCGTGAGCGTGGCGGCGGTCGCCGTCTGTGTGGCGCTCTACGTCGTGCGCATGTTCGCCATCACCGCCGGGTTCCACCGCCTCTTCTCGCACCGCTCGTACAGGACGGGCCGACTCTTCCAGTTCCTTTTGGCGTTCGTGGGGACGGCCAGTTACCAGAGAGGGCCGCTCTGGTGGTCGGCGCACCACCGGCGCCACCACCTGCACGTGGACACCGAAGAGGATTTGCACTCGCCCGTCATGCGTTCCGTCTGGCAGTCGCACGTCGGCTGGTTCCTTGAGCGCGACAGTCAGGCGACGGACATGAGACTAATCTCCAACCTGCTCAAATACCCGGAGCTGCGCTGGCTGGATAAGTTCTATGTGCTGCCGCCGCTGATGCTGGCGGCCTCGACCATCGTGTTAGGTGTGCTGCTCGGCCGTTACTTCCCCGGCTCGGGCACATCGGGCGGGCAGATGTTGGTCTGGGGATTCTTCATCAGCACGGTGCTGCTCTACCACGGCACGTTCACCGTCAACTCCGCGGCGCACCTCTTCGGGAGCCGCCGTTTCGAGACGGCCGACAACAGCCGTAACAACCTTCTGGTCGCGCTCATCACGCTCGGCGAGGGCTGGCACAACAACCACCACCACTACCCTTCGTCCGAGCGACAGGGCTTCTACTGGTGGGAGATAGATGTCTCGCACTACACGCTGCGGGCACTCTCTCTGTTGGGAGTCGTACGCGACCTGAAGAGGCCCCCCGGGAGGGAGGCGGTCGGCGACGGGACGCTCAAACGGGCTTGATACTCTTCTTCTTCACTTAACGCTTCAACGCCGCTCGGCCTACGCGCGCGGCAGCCAGTAGACTCTGACCTCGCCGCGGTGCCCGGTCTTCACCATGCGCCGGCCCAGCAACTCGCCGAGCAGGATGCCGAGGTAGTCGTTGTTAAAGTCGGTCAGCGCCTGAATCTCCTGCCACGTGCGCTCCCCGCCCCGGAGCGCGTCCAGGACGCGGAGCTGCGCGGCGTCCGACGGCGGTATGTGTGTCTTGTTCAGCATACGGCGCTTACTGACGATGTCTCCCTCGGCTCAAAAGGGGCGGTTCGTTGACACGGTAACATATGTGACGCCGCGGGCGGCCGTCACGACTCGTTTTTCTGCCGGGCCGTCTCTTCCCTGATGACCTGCGACTTGCCCTCCACGTTGTTGAAGCCGTTGACGAGCGCCACGGCCTCTTCGTATTCCAGATTCTCCCTGATGATCTCGGAGCGCCCCTTCTTCGTGACGGCGATAGCATCGTTGACCCTTCTGACCCGGTACTTGATCGAGGTATCGCCCTCGAATTTGGCCTTCTGTCCCGGCATAGCCTGTATCGTGTAGATGTACATGCGTCCCAAACCCTCCCCCATCAAAATGGTTACACTGCCCCGGCCGTACGCGCCGCGCTCTACAGCGTAGCATCCGCACGGCCCCCGCCGCAGCCCCGCGGGCGCGTCTTCTGTTACACTTGGGGAATGCGAGTCATCAGAGCGCAGACTGAAGAGAGATGGACAGAGAGGTCAGGAAAGGCGGTACACGTTGAAAAAACTACAGAGCGGCTTCACCTTCGACCCGCACGCGGGCGCCACCTACAGCTTCGAGCAGATGGCGCTCGCGCAGGCCGAAGAGAGGGCGCGCGCGGCCGAGTTGCCGCACATCGTCGAGGCGATCAACTGGACGGCGTCGGAGGTCGGCGAGGTGCATTACAACCGTTACTTCGCACACAATCTTGACGAGGCGATGGGGCTCGCCGTCAGGCTCCGCATCGGCTTCGAGGAAGGGGTCGAGGAGGTGGTGTCGATCCGTCCCGCCACCAAGTCCGAGGCGTCCGCCGGGGGCAAGGCTTCCCAGCACTTTTTGGACCTCATGCCGCTCGCGATATCCAACCTCAACCACGAAGAGGCCCCCGCGAAAGGCGAGGCCGAGAAAGGCAGAAAGAAGAGATGAGCGGCAACTATGACCAACACCTGACGTGCGCGGACTGCGGCCACGACTTCGTCTGGAGCGCGCGCGAGCAGGATTTCTACCGCGAGAAGGGGTTCCAGCAACCCAAGCGCTGCAAGGACTGTAACCGCGCGCGCAAGGAGCGGCAGGATTCCGGCGGCGGCCGTGGCCGCGGCGGTGACGACAGAGGTAACAGGTGACACGCAAGCGACATCTGAATACTGCCCGTGCGGAGCTTAACTAGTTAATCCCGACTTCAAGCTATCAGCATCTCGCGGCCTCTCGGCGATGACTTCTCGAACGTGCTCTCGCAGGCCATCGCGGGCCCCGGAGGAAGCTATTCCGGGGCGTGTGTGCTATAGTCGGCCCGTCAGTCACCCGCAGTTCTTTCGACAACACACTCTCGACATCAGGATTTGCGCCCTGCGCCCTTCTCCTCGTGCCGTCTGTTTGTTCAACGCGACGACGACGAGGAGTAACCTGATGCATGGCCCCACGGCACATCCAAGCTCAGGCAGATCAGGTCATGCGGGTTCCCGGCCAGCACGGGCACGGCGACGTGTTGCCTGCCTCGGTGCGTCAAGATGGCTCTGAAGGGTGTCGGCGAAAGATGCAGAGGTATTGCCACTTCTGTGTGGGGAAGCTGCGCGGGCTCCGCATGCGTTGTCCCGACTGCCAACGCTCGACCATCGGCTGGCTGCATGTCGCGCTCGTCGCCGCGCTCGACGCAGCCGGCCTCGTCTACCTGCTGAGACTCCTCTGAAGACGGCGTTTGTTGCACATGAGAGACCTGCACGTTTATGTCGAGCACGCGGGCGCCGACGAGCGCGGCCAGCGCGCGGCCTTCTACACACGCCGCGCCGATGGCCCCTTCTACCGCTGGCTCGACGCCGAAGGCTCCGGCCGCTGGCGCTACTCCCGCGTCAATCTGGACAGGCTGACGCTGCGGATGCTCTGCGTGGCCCCCTGGGACGCCGTGCCGGCCGCGCTGCGCAGCCGTCTGGGCGAGCACTACCTCGAATAGAGTCGGCCGGAGAGGCCGGCAGTTGAAAGGTGATAAAGAGTTGAGCGGACAGAAACCCGTCAGCCGTGACGCGAAACACTACCTCGTCAAACGCCCGAACGAGATCATCGCGAAGCGGCGGAGCTGGAACGAAGTGCAGGCCGAGCTGCTTGAGAAAGGCACCGACGCGGACGAGTCGATGCTCTTCCGCGGAATCGTCACCGACGACGGCACGGAGTACCGGGACATGTACGCCGACAGCAGGACGCAGGTGACCGAACACACCGCTTAGCCTTTGGAGGTGAGAGACGTGGGCGAAGAACCGCGCATGCTGGAAGAGGCGAAGTCCGAGGCGCTGGCGGCCTTCGCGGCCATCGCCGCCGTCATCGACCTTTCGGGCGAACCCTTGACGCCCGAGCAGAACAACGCGGCCGACTCTTTGCGCGCCGCCGCCGTGCGGCACCTCTCGACCGCCCTCGACATCATGCGCCGCGCGAAAGGCGGCGCCGCGTGAACGGCTACGACGACTTCATCGAACGCCTTGAGGCTGCCCTCTCAGACGCCGAGGGGCGCGAAGAGTTTCTCGAATATCTCGAAGGGCTCACGAGAGAGGGGCGGGCCGAGATACTGGCCGAGGCGGATAGGCGCGAGGCCGAGGCCGAGGTCGCTTGAGAAGGCGACGGGTGGAAGGGGGACGCCCGGGGCGAGAAGGATGCGACGGGAGAGTAGCAGCTCATGAGAAGTGACACTTCGGTGCCGGGCCCCGGAATCAAGGCCGGCGACCGCGTCCGCGCCCGCGCCGGCGCCTACAAGGGAAAGGTCGGGACGGCGCTACGCGTCGTGACGAGCAGCGACGAGGGACGAACCTCGCGCAGCGTCCTCGTGAGCTTCCCTGCGGGCGGCGCCGACTACCTCGACGCCAGCGCGCTCGAAAAGGCGGAGGAGGGCGAGGCAGCCGGTGACTAGAGAGCCCCTCGCCGTCAAGAACGAACTGCTCGCGGCGCTCCCACGCGGCGCGTACCTGCGCCTGCTCCCGCACTCGGAGTTCGGTACCGTGCGTAGCTGATATGCTTTCGATATACTCCCTCTGACAATCTCTTCCGACATCGGGAACGAGCACCCGACTCTCTCCTTGTGCAATTATTGTTTGTCCCCACCGAGACCCGCAGGCGGGTCCCGTGTGTGCGGCCTTTAAACTCTCAGGTAAGAATGATGAAGATACTACTGTACAACCCCGACAACGGCGTGACGCGCAACTTCATGCCGCACCTCTGGATGTTCCTGCTCCAGTCGCTCACCCCACCCGGCCATGAGGTCATCCTCGTTGACGGTAACGCCAAAGCCATGTCCGACGACGAGATCGTCGCCTTCGCCCGTGCCCACGGCGTCGGCCTCGTCGGCATCGGTGCCATGACCCGCATGGTCGCCAAAGCCTACCGCGTCGCCGACGCCCTGCGCGCCTCAGGCATCCCCGTCGTGATGGGCGGCCCCCACGTCACCGAGTGCCCCGACGAGGCTTTGGGCCGCTCGGGTGGCCCCCGCCACGCCGACGCCGTTGCGCTGGGCGAAGCCGACGAGACCTGGCCCCTGCTGGTCGAGGACGCCGCCCGCGGCGAGTTGAAGGAGGTCTACCAGCCCGCCGTCGATGCGAAGGGCAACGACCTCAAGCCTTCGCTCCAACCCTACCCGCACATTCCGTGGGAGACGTTAGACCTCGACCAGTTCAGCCTCGTCCCGTCGTTTCTCCGGCCGCTGCTCGGGAAGCTGGGTGGCGGCTGGGGGCAGTTCCACGTCGTCCCCATCGAGACGGGCAGGGGCTGTCCCTACGGCTGTGAGTTCTGCACGGTGACGGGCTTTTTCGGCGACTCCATCCGCTTCCGCTCCAACGAGTCCGTGGTCGAGGAGTTACTGCGGCTGAAAGAACGCGCCCAGCGGGAGCGAGGGCAGGTGGCGGTCTTCTTCATCGACGACAACCTGGCCATCAACCTCAAGCGGGTCAAATCACTGCTCCGGGACATCATCGCGGCGGGGGCACAGTTGCCGTGGGTGGCGCAGATCAGCGCGAACCTGCTGCGGGATGAGGAGTTGGTGGACTTGATTGCGGAGTCAGGCGGCAAGTGGGTCTTTATCGGGATGGAGTCGATAGACCCTCAGAACATGGCGGATGTGAACAAGAACTTCTCGAAGCCGGGGGAGTACGGGGCGGTCTTGGAGCGGCTGGCGCGGCGGAACGTCTACGCGATCACCTCCTTTATCTTCGGGATGGACAACGACACGGTGGGGGTGGCGGAGCGGACGCTACAAGAGATCGAGTCGTGGCCGCCGGGACTGCCGGTGTTCGGGCAGTTGACGCCGTTCCCGGCGACGCCGCTCTATGAGCGATTGGAGAAGGCCGGGAGGCTGGCGCGGCCGAAGCACTGGCTGGAGTTCGCGCCGTTCGTGATGGCGCACGCGCCGCTGAAGATGACGATTGAAGAGGCGCGGGTCGAGACCCGCAGGGCGTGGGAAGCGTCTTATAGCCCGGAGCGGAACCGGGAGGCGGTGGAGTCGATAGGAGAGCACCCGATCCAGTACCGGATCAGCGTGCTGGTGGCGCGGCTCTTCTTCCGCGGCATCTACTTCCCGCAGATGACGCGGCGGGCGTGGGCGAAGGTGCTCTTCGAGAACCGCCGCATCATCTCGTCGCTCATTAAAGAAGGCTTCGCCACCTGGCGCAGTGCGCGACGCAGGACGACGCGGGAGGGCGCGGGCGAACCGACACACGCGCCCGCGGCGGGCGACTAAACGTTAACCCACCCCGGTTCTCTTGAAAGAGCTTCCCCCGAAGTCGCGCCCGCGCCGCGCGCGGCTACATTCGAGCCTTCGAGTGGATGAGGCGGCGCATCCGGTCTGGGAAGAGCACGTCGATCTTCTGGGGCTCGATCACCGCCGTTACCTCGCCCACACCGAAGACGGGGTGCGTCATGGACTGCCCCGCGCGGTACGTGTGCGTGCTGTCGTAGGGGGCGCCCGGTCTCGCCGTCGCGCGCGAAGTCACCTCGCCGCTGGCCTTGAAGGCGCTGCGCGTGCCACATTTCGGGCAGCTCACGCGCGTGATGCGCCCGGCCTTCGTGACCGACGCCACGACGTGCCCACGATCCTCGCTGCACACGGTGCAGAACTTCTCCACGCGCTCACCGCTCTGATGAATCTGTTGAATCTGTTCGCTCACAGGAATCTCCCTTAACTCATCGACAACTGAATTTTAATAGTCCACGCCCGCCGCAAGTGACGGCGCCGACGTAAAAAGCCCCGGGCCAGAGTTTTCGACTCAGCCCGGGGCTTCTCGTTTTAAGAGTCTCCGGCTGGCCGGAGAGTGCTACCAGCGCGAACCGCCGCCGCCGCCACGACCGCCGCCGCCACCACCGCCGCGGTTACCGCCGCCGCCGAAGCCGCCGCGCCCGCCGCCGCCGCCGCCGCGGCTACCGCCGCGATCTTCGCGGGGCTTAGCCTCGTTGACGTTCAGCGCGCGCCCGCCGACTTCCTTGCCGTTGAACTGCTGGATGGCCGCCTCGCCCTCTTCGCGCGAGGACATCTCGACGAAGCCGAAGCCACGCGACTGGCCCGTGTCACGGTCCTCGACGACCGAAGCCGACTCGACCGTGCCGGCCTGCGAGAAAAGGTCCTGCAAGTCGCTGCTCGAAGTCTGGAACGAGAGGTTGCCGACGTAAAGTTTCATGGACATGTGTGTGTATACCTCCCCCGCTCGGAGCGGGGCGTCAGGAGAAGCTGCGAATCGAAGTGGCTTCGTCGGAACGGTGGCAGCGAAGGACCTGCGTTCGGATGCTCAGTTATGAGCGGCTTCTTGAAGTTGAAAGTGAACCCGCTCTCGAACTATCCAGAACGCCGCCGCCGAACGAGGCGATGGGGCGCATCACCGCCGATGCGCGAGAGAAGGAAGGACGCAACTAAGATGCACTACATGCCCCCCCTGTTGCAACCGCAGGGGAAGTATCTCGCCGCTGCGAGATGTCACCTTTGTGTGTCGGGTTCTATGGCAGAGAGGCCGGGCGCTGTCCGCCCGGCCTCTTTTTAGCTGTCGAAGTACATCTTTTTAGCTGTCGAAGTACATCACGCGTTTAGATGTCGAAATACATCCCGAACTCGAACGGATGCGGGCGCATGCGGAGCGGCTGAATCTCCTTCTCGCGCTTATAGGTGATCCAGCGGTCGATGAGCTGCGGCGTGAAGACCTCGCCCTTGAGCAGGAACTCGTGGTCGTTCTCCAAAGCCTTGAGCGACTCGTCGAGCGAGCCGGGCAAGGAGGGCACCTTCTTCAACTGCTCGGGCGCGAGATCGTAGATGTCCTTGTCGAGCGGCTCGCCCGGGTCGATGCGGTTCTGCACGCCGTCGAGCCCCGCCATCAGCATCGCCGAGAAGGCAAGGTACGGGTTACAGGAAGGGTCGGGCGGGCGGAACTCCAGACGCTTGAGCTTCGGGTTGGTCGAGAACATCGGGATGCGGATGGCCGCCGAGCGGTTCCGCGCCGAGTAGGCGAGGTTGACGGGAGCCTCGAAGCCCGGGACAAGCCGCTTGTAGCTGTTCGTCGTCGGAGCGGCGAAGGCGACGATTGCCGCCGCGTGTTTCAGCAGACCACCGATGTACCAGCGGGCCATGTCCGACAGCCCCGCGTAGCCGTCGCCTGCGAACAGAGGTTTTTCATCCTTCCACAAACTCTGGTGACAGTGCATCCCTGAACCGTTGTCGCCGTAGAGCGGCTTGGGCATGAAGGTCGCGCTCTTCCCGTTGCGGCGCGCGACGTTGCGGACGGTGTACTTGAAGATTTGCAGGTTGTCGGCCGTGCCCAACATGGTCGAGTAACGGAAGTCGATCTCGCACTGGCCGGCGGTGGCGACCTCGTGATGGTGACACTCGACCTGTATGCCGGCCTTCTTCAGCTCGTTCGCAACCTCGGCGCGGAAGTCCTGCAAGGTGTCGAGCGGGGGCAGAGGGACGTAGCCCTCCTTGTTGCGGATGTGGTAGCCGAGGCTCGGGGCGCCGTCCTTCCCCTTGCTGTTCCAGGTGGCCTCGGGGTGGTCGAGCGAGAAGCCTGCGGTGTTCGGGTCGTTGTGAAAGCGCACGTCGTCGAAGACGAAGAACTCGGCCTCGGGGCCGAAGTTGGCCGTGTCGGCGATGCCCGTGAACTTGAGGTAGCTCTCGGCGCGACGGGCCACGCCGCGCGGGTCGAGCCAGTAGCCCTCCTTCGTGATGGGGTCAACCACATCGGCGACGAGGCACAGAGTCTTGTCGGCCATGAAGGGGTCGAGCCAGTAACGGTACGGGTCGGGCACGAGCAGCATGTCGGACTCGTGAATCGACGCCCAGCCGCGCAAGGACGAGCCGTCGAAGCCGAACCCCTCCTCGAACGACCGCTCCGAAAGCTCCTCAATGGGGAAGGTCAGGTGGTGCCACGCGCCGACGAGGTCTGTGAAGCGGACGTTGACGTAGGCCGCGCCTTCATCATCCGCGAACTTAAGAATGCTCTTCACGCTCATATCAATGTTCCTCGATTAAAGATTGGTGACGGTTTCAAGCGCGCGGTCTCGGCCCGCGCTCACTGAAGCAGTTTTCACTTGCGTGTGTATGAAGACAATTAACCACAGAGACACAGGGGCACAGCTTAGAACACAGCTAAAGCATTAAAGCTGTGTCTCTGTGTCTCTGTGGTGAACTCATTATTTAACTCCTTTCCGCACCCGCATCAGAACGTGATGCCGTAGTAGACAAAGAGCGCGTTGTTCTTGCGTCCGACGTTGCCGATGCTGTAGCCCGCGTAGAGCGCGCTCCCGCGCGGAAGCGCGACAGAGAAGCCCGGCGTGACGTAGCCGAAGCGGTTCTTGCCGCTCAGCCAGTCGGCCACGAAGGTCGCCACGAACGCGCTCGTCGCAAGGTTCCCGGCCGACAAAGCGCTCCCCGCGTTGAAGCCGAACCAGCCGACCCACAACATGCACGCGCCGATCACGCTGAGCACGAGGTTGTGCGGCATCATCGGGGCCTTCGGGAACCCCAAACGTTTACCCAGGTATAAGGCGCAGACGAGCGCCGAGAAGCCCGAGGAGATGTGGACGACCGTGCCGCCCGCGAAGTCGAGCGCCGGAATCTGGCCGCCGAGGACGGCGTTAAAGTAGCCGCCCTTACCCCAGACCATGTGCGCGAGCGGAGCGCGAGCCCCGGCCCCGTCATCATCAGGACGAGCGCGGCGCAGGTCAGCATCCAGGCGTTATCGCCGGCGGACTGCGCGCTCGCGGTCGCCGCCTCCAGTTTCGCCAACCTCTCGTCGGCGCCCGCGGCCGGCGTCGCCTGGGCCAGAGCGCCTGTGGCCGAGAGCGCGACGCACAAAGGCGCGGCGAAAGCTACAAATCTCTTGTGCAGGGGCTTCATCTACTGATTCTCCTTTATCATGTCCGGCTTTAGAGAGTGTGAGGCCGTCAGGCCGGCCATTGACTGTGCCGGCTCCGCGCGCCCAGTTCTTCTTTGCGCGCAGCATTGACAACTCGCGTGCCACCCGTGCGCCCGCGTCCCGCGCCTTGTGGTTAAGTGAGAGAGAGGCACTTGGTACCAATTCACTCCGCGCACGGACACACGCGGGGCGCGCGTGACGACTTGCCTCAACGACACTTTTGTCCGCACCCGCGGGAGGTGTAGACAAAAACGTCCGCGAGGCTCTTTCGCTCTGAGTTCGGTAAGAGTTTAAGGAGAGTATGTGAGGCGCGGGCGACGGGCAGCTACGTTCAGGCGTCGCTGACGCGTCGCGGCACATTCTTAACGTCGGCTCTCCCGGCCTTGAAAGGCCGGGCTACATTCAGACGCGCCGGCCGCGCGGGTCGTGCTGCTGGTCAGGCAACACGTCGCGATGGCGCAGGCGGCGTTCCGGCGCGACCTGACCGAGCTGCGCGTGGCGCAGGAGTTCGCCGCCGAGGTCGGGTCGCTCCCGACGCTCAACATGCTTCTGCTCCTGACCTACGCCGACCTGAGCGGGGTCGGCCCCGGCGTCTGGAGTGAGTGGAAGGGCGCGCTGCTGCGTGAGCTTTACCAGAAGGCGCGGGCGCACCTGACGGCAGCCGAACCGCCCGCCGATGAGGCCCGAGAGCTGGCCCACTACAAGGAGCAGGTCAACGCCGCGCTCGCGGGCGAGTTGCCGCCGAGCGAGGTCGAGCGCCACCTCGCGCTCCTGCCCGAACGTTACCGGCGCACCACGCGGCCCGCGGAGGCGGCGGCGCACCTTCGGCTGACGAGTAGACTGGGCGAGGATGCGTTCGGGCGTGAGTGGCAGCGGCTCGACGGCGCGTGTACGCGCCTCACGGTCTGCGCGCGCGACCGCCACGGGCTCTTCGCCGACATCGCCGGCACGCTCGCCGCGCAGGGCATAGAGATTCTCGCCGCCGAGGTCAACACGCGCGACGACGGCATCGCCATCGACGTGTTCGCGCTGCGCGCGGCGGCGACGGGGCAGGCCGTCGAGGAGTACCGCATCGCCGCCATCGAGCGGCACCTGCGCGACGCCGTCCGCGGCGAGTCGGACGTGGGGACGGCGGTCGAGCGCTGGCGCACGCACAACGCCCCGCGCAGGAGGACGGCGCTCGTGCAGGTGCGCCGCCGCAGGCCGCCCGACGCCGTCTGCGACAACGAGGCGTCGCCCTCCGCGACCATGATCGAAGTCCGCGCGCCGGACGAGCCCGGGCTCGCCTACAAGATCGCGAGCACGCTCGTCGGCCTCGGCCTCAACATCGTGTGCGCCAAGATCGCCACCGAGAAGAGCGACGCGCTCGACGTTTTCTATGTGACGGACGCCTCGGGTGCGAAGCTCGCCGCACCGGCGATGCGCACCGCCGAGGCCGCGCTCTCCGCACGGCTCTTACCTACGGCGGGGCGCCAGGTCGTCCCGGCCGCATCATAACCCTTGAGGAGATTCAGGATGAGAAAAGTCGAAGCCATCATCAGGCCGCACCTGCTCGACGCGGTGAAGAATGCACTTCAGGAGGTCAACGTCCTGGGGATGACCGTCAGCGAGGTGCAGGGCTACGGGCGACAGCGCGGCCACACAGAGACCTACCGCGGCGCGGAGTACCAGATCGAGTTCGTCCCGAAGGCCAAGATCGAAGTTATCATCCCGGACGACATCGAAGAGTTCGTCGTGCAGGCCATCACACGGACGGCGCGCACGGGCAAGTTCGGCGACGGGAAAATCTTCGTCACCCCCTTAAGCGATGTCATCCGCATCCGCACCGGCGAGCGCGGCGAGGCCGCCCTCTAGGCGCCGCCTCAAAGCCCCTCTACCCTTCTCTCTAAGGCAGCGGGCCGCGTCGGGACGGCACGCTATTCGCCATCACCGTCCGGGATGGGTTGTGACGCGGGCCTAGCCTGTTCCTCGTCGCGGTGGTCGGTGCCGAGCGTCCACGACGGCGGGTCGCTGGCGGGGAAAGTCTCCGCCAGATTGCGGTCGATCTCGGCCTCGCTCATCTTCCCCGTGCCCGGCGCCGGGCCGTCACTATCTTCTCGACCTTCGTCTTCCATCATTGCTACAGTCCTCCTTACCAACCTCTTCCTTCCGACTACGCCCGCAGCGGGTTTAAGACCGTGCCGCGGGTGTGGTAAATAGAGTCCATGACATCTTCTTCAGCACCGAACGATTCGGGCCACCCGTCTGCCCACGCCCCGCGCCGCCGCTCGTGGCTGCGCCCGCGCCTCGACTGGCTCCTCGTCTTCGTGCCCGTCGCCATCGCGCTCCGCTTCGTGCCGGCGTTTGAGAACCCGACGGCGCTCTTCATCGTCTCGTGCCTCGCGATCATCCCGCTGGCCGGCTGGATGGGACGCGCCACCGAGCATCTCGCAGAGCACCTCGGGCAGGGCGTCGGCGGACTCCTGAACGCCACGTTCGGCAACGCTGCCGAGCTTATCATCGCACTCTTCGCGCTCTCGAAGGGTCTGACGGGCGTCGTCAAGGCGTCGATCACGGGTTCGATCATCGGCAACATCCTGCTCGTCCTCGGGCTCTCGTTCCTCTCGGGCGGCATCAAGTTCAGGAAGCAGGAGTTCAACCGTGTGGCCGCGGGCGTCTCGGCCACGGCGCTGACGCTCGGGGCCATCGCGCTGATTATCCCGACGGTCTTCCACCAGGCGGCGGCGGCCGTCCCCGTCGCGCAGGGCGGCTGGACGCCCGCGAAGGAGCAGGGGCTCTCGCTTGCCATCGCCATCGTGCTCTTCCTGACCTACGCGCTGACGCTCGTCTTCTCGCTCATCACGCACAGGGAGCTGTTCGGCGCCGACGAGTCGAAGGACGTGGCGTGCGAGGCGGGCGCGGAGCTGACGAAGATGGAGGTTGAGGAGTTGGGGCACGCGCCCTGGTCAATCGGCAAGTCGGTCGGCGTCCTTTTGGGTGCGACGGCCTTCGTCGCGCTCATCTCGGAGTTCCTGGTGGGCGCCATCGAGAGCGCGCGCGAGTCTCTGGGACTGACGGAGGTCTTCGTCGGCGTCATCGTCGTCGCCATCATCGGCAACGCCGCCGAGCACTCGTCGGCCATCCTGATGGCGATGCGCAACAAGATGGACATCAGCATCGGCATCGCCGTCGGCTCCAGCCTCCAGATCGCGCTCTTCGTCGCGCCACTGCTCGTCTTCGCTTCGTACCTCTTCGGCACGCCGATGGACTTGGAGTTCACGGTGCCGGAGGTGGTCGCGGTCGTGGCCTCGGTCATCATCGTCGAGCAGATCAGCAGCGACGGCGAGAGCAACTGGATCGAGGGGCTCCAACTGCTCTCGGTCTACGCCGTGCTCGCAGTGCTCTTCTACTTCCTCCCCGACATACACCCGGCCGGGGCAGCAACCCCCGGCCACTAAGAGGAAAGCCGAATGCGAAACATCCTTTTGACCCTCGCGCTGGTGTGCGCCGCAGCGACGGCCGCGGTGGCCCAAAGCGAAGAGTTGCAGATTCCGGCCGAGGTTCGGCCGTTCGTCGAGGCGGGCACGAAGGCCATTGCGGTGGAGGCGGCGGACTTGAACGGCGACGGTCGCGGCGACTTCGTCCTCGTGCTGGAGAGGGAGAACCCGGCGCTGGATAAGGACGACTTCCCTGTCAACCAGCGCCCGCTCTTAATCCTTCTGCGCGGCGCCGATGGCAAACTCTCCGCGGCGAAGCGCAACGAGCGGCTGGTCATGTGCTCGAAGTGCGGCGGCGTCTTCGGCGACCCGTTCGAGGGCGTGTCGGCCGGGCGCAACACCTTCACCATCGACTTCTACGGCGGGAGCAACTGGCGCTGGAAGTACTCCTACAAGTTCAACTACTCGCGCATCGACAAGACATGGCAGCTCGTGCGCGCCGAAGAGATCAGCTACCACACCTCCGACCCGGACAAGATGAAGACCCGTGTCTTCACGCCCCCGCGGGACTACGGCAAGATTGACCTCACCGACTTCGACCCCGAGAACTACAAAAAACCTTCGAGGCGCGGGGGCAGAAAGTAACTTGAGCTGGCCCGCTCAGGTCTCGATCTTGAAAGGGTTGAAGTCCGTCCCCGTGTCGTAGTAGTCCTCGCCCTCGGCCCGCTTGAGGAACGCGACGACCCAGTAAGTCAAAGGCGTCATGACGGCTTCGACCCCGACCTTGAGTAAAAAGTTGGAGGTCATCACGGCGAGCAACAGCGCGCCGCTCCACTCGCCGAGGAAGGCCAGCGGGTAGAAGATGAGCGAGTCTACGCCCTGCCCGACGACGGTCGAGCCGATGGTTCGCAGCCAGAGGTAACGCCCCGCCGTCTTCACCTTGAGCCGGGCGAGGATGTAGGAGTTGACGAAGTCGCCGGCCCAGAACGCCACCAGCGACGCCGCGACGATGCGCGGCGTCTGGCCGTAGACTACGACGTATGCGGCCTGATGCGGCCAGTCGGGCGCGGGCGGCAGCGCGATGACGGCCCAGCTCATTACCGAGGCGAAGCCGAGCGCCGCGAACCCCGCCCAGATGACGCGGCGCGCGCGGGCGTAGCCGTAGACCTCCGTCAGGATGTCGCCGAAGATGTAGCTGATGGGGAAGAAGAAGATGGCGGCCCCGAACGTGTAGCCGCCGATTTGGCTGATCTTCCCGACGCCGATCAGGCTGGAGCAGAGGAGGACGGCCACGAAGGCGACCATCACCAGGTCGTAATACTTATAGACGCGCCGCGCGTCACTCATCCACTCGCGCCTTTCAGTTCTGAGACTCTCGCGCCTGCCTGACGGCCGTCCGCAACGCGTGCGTCCTCGTCGTCACGGCCTCGGCCAGCTCCGCCACGAGTTCGACGTGGTCGGGGGCGTCGAGATGGTCGGCGTACTCGTCAAGGAAATCCGCCAGCTCCCGCGCCTTCTGCGCCGCGTCCCTCGCCCTGGAAGCCGCCTGCGGCTTCCTCCCGTCGTCCTCTTCTGTTTCTACCAACATGTTCCCCCTTGTAACCTGTGTCACGCCTCATTCGTCCCCGAACGGCCAGCGAGGTGCGCCACCACCGTCACCAGCTCCGCGGGCTCGACGGGCTTCGGAATGTGCAACTGGAAGCCGGAGCGGAGCACCTTCACGCGGTCTTCCGCCCTGACGTAAGCAGTCAGGGCCGCCGCAGCGATGCGCCCGCCGCTCTCCGCGGGCAGTTCCCTCACCTTCTCGATGAGCGAGAAGCCGTCATCCTCGGGCATCCCCAAATCGCTAATCAGAACGTCGGGGCGGAGATGGGCGATGGCCTCCAGCGCCTCGGCCGCCGACCCGGCGGTGATGACTTCGGCCCCGCAATGCTCCAGCACCGCCCGCAGCATGTCGCGCGTGTCGGCCTCGTCGTCAACGACCAGCACGCGGAGCCCTTGAAGCGCGGGCGGACAATCAAGCTCAAGACGCGAGCCGGCGGCTCTGCGCTCCGCCAGACGTGCTCCTTCGTCGCGCTCGACGAAGGGCAGGCTGACGATGAAAGTCGCCCCCTTCCCGTCGCCCTCACTCTCGGCCCTGATGGTGCCGCCGTGCAGCTCGACCAGTTGGCGGACGATGGAGAGCCCCAGCCCCATCCCGCCGTGGATGCGATTGGTGCCGGGGTTGGCCTGACGGAAGCGGTCGAAGATGTGCGGCAGAAACTCAGGGCTGATGCCCATCCCCGTGTCCCGCACCGTGATTTCAACGCGCGTCCCGGCGAGCTTCGACTCGACCAGAATCTGGCCGTCCTCGGGGGTGAACTTGATGGAGTTCGTCAGGAGGTTCCAGACCACCTGCTGCAAGCGGTCGGCGTCGCCGTTGACAGGCCCGGCGTGCGGGTCGAGCGACGTGGAGAGGCAGATGCCCTTCCCCTCCGCCGCGGGGCGTGTGGCCTCGACGGCGGCCTCGATGACCCTCGGCAGGTCTACCGTGCGCAGGTCGAGACGGAGCTTGCCGCTGATGATGCGCGACACGTCGAGCAGGTCGCTGATGAGCTGGTTCTGCGACTGCGCGTTCCGGTGGATGATTTCGAGCGCGCGGTCGCGGGCTTCGCCTTCGAGCTTGCCGGCGAGCAGCATGTTCGACCAGCCGAGGATGGCCGTGAGCGGCGTTCGCAGTTCATGTGAGACCGTGGCGAGGAACTCGTCCTTGAGGTGGTTGGCCTGCTCGGCCTCGGCGCGCGCGGCCTTCTCGGACGCGAGCGCGTGCGTGCGCGCGTCGGCCTCGGACTGCAACTCGGTCTCGCGCGCGACGCGCTCGGTCACGTCCTCGATGACGGTCACGGTGCCGATGACCTGCCCGTCGGCGTCGAGCAGCGGCGAGATGCGCGCCGTCTGCTGCATCTCCGAAAATCCGCTCAGGTTGTAGTTGGTCGGCAGCGGCAGCAGGTGACCGTGCAAACGTTGCGACAGGACTCTCGTCTGCCCCTCCAGCACCCACTTGTAATGGCGGTCGAGCCGCCGCTTCTCCAGCTCCGTGTAGACTTCGAGGAGGTTGCGGCCCAGCACTTCGTCTGCGCGCATCTCGCTATGATCTTCCAGCCAGCGGTTCCATGCGCGGATGTTGAGGTCGGCGTCCGTGACGAGGATGCCCTGCCCGGCGAGGTCGTGCATCCAGCGCAGCATGGCCGCGCTCAGCAGTGGTTCTTCGTGTGTAGCCGTGTTCGTCATGACTGCGAGGCGCAAGTCGGCGGTGGAAGTTTAAGAGTGACCCTGGCGCTCTTCCCAGGCGTCAACTTCATGAATCAGACGGTCGAGGGAGGTGACGCTCAAGACCATCACGAGGAACCCGCGGACGGCGCTGTCGCGCATCTGAAAGGCCGTGTAGACCACGAGCGCGTACCGCGGCTCCCCGGCCGCGCTGATCGAGGCGAGCAGCTCGTCGAGCGTCTCCATGTGCAGGCGCGGCACCGAGAACGAGACGTGAACGTCGAGCAGGTTGCCGAACATCCCCAGGCAGGCGTTGAGCAGGATGTTCCCCACCTCGGTCAACACCTCGCGCGCCGACTCGTCCAGACGGTTCGACGCGGCGTGAGCGTCCGTCAGCAGGTCGGCCAACTGCACCGCGCCCTCGTGGTTGAGCAGGAGGAGCGCGTCGCCCGCGACCGGCCCACCGAAGACTTGATGGATGGAGGCGACCTCGCCGGGCATGAACTTCGCGAGCGCGCCCGCCAGCTCCGTCGTCGGTTGGATGGAGACCTCCGGCGCGTTGAGCATGACGCGCTGCCCGGTCAGCTCCGAGAGGGCGGCCCCCGTCCGCGAGAAGGCGATGTTGATTAACTCAGACACCGCGTCGCGCTGTCGTTCGTTCAATTCCATCAGGCCGTCCCCTCCCCGAGCACTGTGTTGACCGCGCCGAGCACGTTCTCCGTCGAGAAAGGCTTGTTGATGAAGTCGGTCGCGCCCGCCTCCTCGACCAGCGTACGCGTCGAGGTCTGGATGTCGGCGCTGGCGACTATCACGCGCGCGCCCGGGTCCATCTCGCGCAGCTTCGACAGCACGTCGAGCCCGTACATGCCCTTCATCACCAGATCGAGCAACACCAAATCGGGCTTCTCGATGAAATAGAGTTCGAGCGCCGCCATCCCCTCGTCGGCCTCGACGACGCTGTAGCCGCCGCCCTCAAGGATGCGCCGCAGCGTCCTGCGCGAGAGCGCCGAGTCGTCAACGACCATGATCTTTTTACTCACACGGCCTCCCGTATCGCGAGCGCCATCCGGTCGAGCGGCACGCTCCGGTCGCTCAGGCCCGCCTCGACCACGGAGGAGGGCATGCCGTAGACGACGCACGTCTCCTCGCTCTCGGTGTAGACCAGCCCGCCGCGGGCCTTGATCCACGCCGCGCCCGCGCGCCCGTCCGACCCCATCCCCGTCATCACCACGCCCAGAACCCTCTGCCCGTAGACCTCCGCGGCCGATTGGAAGAGCACATCCACCGAAGGGCGGTGCGGCGTCTCGAAGGGCTTCGAGTCTAAGTGGGCGACGACCGCCCCGCCTGTACGGCGGAAGGTCAGGTGACGGCCGGCCGGGGCCAGCAGCGCCGAGCCCGCGCGCAACAAGTCTCCCTCGTGCGCCTCACGGACTTCGAGCTGTGAAAGTTCGTCGAGCTTGCGTGCGTACATTTCAGTGTAACCCACCGGCATGTGCATGACCATAGCGACGGGAGCCGAAAAGTCCGCGGGCAGGAGCGGGATGAGCTGCTTCAAACCCTGCGGCCCGCCCGTGGAGATGCCGATGACCACGATGTCCGCCAGCTCTTTACGCACGACCGGCGCGCCGGGCTCCGGCGGCTCCTCGGCGCCAGTCTTGACGGAAGTCGCGGGCGAAGGCTGTGCGACCTTGACGCGGGCCATGGGTATCTCGGCGGCGGCCTTCACCTTCTGAATCAGCTCGTCGCTCACCTCGAAAATCTTCTCGGTCGCCAGTGCCGTCGGCTTCTGCACGAAGTCCACGGCGCCCGCGTCGAGCGCGGTCAGCGCGGCCTCGCCCGTCTCGCTGGCGATGCTCATGATGATGATGGGCAGGGGCCGCCGCCGCATCTGCTCGCGCACGAACCCTACACCGTCCAGCTCCGGCATGATGAGGTCGCAGGTGACGACATCCGGGTCGAGCCGCTCGACCAGCTCAAGCGCCTCGCGGCCGTCGCGCGCCGTCCCCACCACTTCGAGGAAGGGGCTGCGCGAGAGCATCTGCTTGACGACCTTCCGCACGTAGGCGGAATCGTCCACCACCAGCACTTTTAAAACTCTATCCATGTATAACCCTCGGAGCGCGGCCCGACGCTTCAGGCCGCACCCGGCCGCCTCACGTAGACGAACGCGCTGCCGACCTCTTGCAGCTCGAACTCCGTGGTCAGCTTCAGCAGGGACTCGGCGGCGGCGACGAACAGGTAGCCCGGCGGCCTGATGTTCGCGGCGAAAGAGCGCACCGTCCGGCTGATGGTCTGGTCGGAGAAGTAGATGAATACGTTGCGGCAAAAGATCACGTGCGCCGACGCCAGCGGCGTGACCTCCGCCTCGTTCATCAGGTTGGCGACCCGCCACTCGACCGCATCGTGCAGGTTAGCGTTCACACGCCACGTTTTTGTCTCGCCCTCTTGCGTAAAATATTTGGCGCGCAGGTGTGCGGGCAGATTGCGGAACGAGCGCTCGCGGTAGATGCCGCGCCGCGCCTTCGCGACGGCCGCCGTGCTGGCGTCGCTGGCGCGAATCTCGATGGGCACCCGCCCGAGCCAACCCGCCTCTTTGAGCGCCATCGCGATGGTCAAAGGCTCCTCACCCGTCGCGCACGCCGCGCTCCAAATCTTCAGAGTCCCCGCGCCGGGCGTCGCGAACCAGCGCGGGACGACCGACTCGACCAACGCCCGCACCTGATCCATCTCGCGCCAGAAGTAGGTCTCGGGCACGGAGAGCGCGTCCATCACGTTCAGCCACTCGTCCCGCGCCGCCTCGTCGTACTTCAAAAGGTAGTAATAGTCGAGCAGCGACGTGAACCCGCGCTCGACGACGAGCGGCGCGAGCTTGTCCGTCAGGAGGTCGCCCCTCCCGTTGTCGAAGTAGAGCCCCGTGCGCTCGTGTATCAGGTCGCGCAGGAGCCTGTCCGCGCCGCCGGTCAACCCTAGACTACCCGTTTGAAAACCCATTGTTCTTTAGCCCGCGCCCCTGCGCCGCGTGCGCCTCAGTCGCCGGCTCAAACCTTCCGCCCGCCCTTCAACATCCCGAGCGCGACCACGGCCGCGCGTGCGAGGTCGGGCTCGCCCGAGTCGGCCAACGGCGAGACCGCGCGCAACGCCGTCTCGCCGCCGATGCGGCCCAGCGCCTCGACGGCCGCGATGCGCACGTGATTCGCTCCATCAGTCTGCGCGAGCCCCGCCAACGCCTCCGCGCTCTCGGCCACCTCCTGCCGGCCCAGCGAGCGTGCGGCGAAGTAACGCACCCAAGAATCCTCGTCGGCGAGCGCCTCTATCAAATGCGTGGAGACCTCTTCTCCTTCCGACTGCGCCATCGCAGCGGCGGCGGCGGCGCGCACCCTCGGCGTCTCGTGCCGCAGGGCGTTGACGAGCGCGGGCGTGGCGCGCTCGTCTTCGAGATACGGGAGGTGCTCGACGGCCGCGCGGCGTACGCGCTCGTCCTCGTCGAGGCAACGCTCAAGCAGAAGGTCTGCGCACTGCGCGTAGCCGAAGTAGCCCGCGATTCTGACCGCCGACTCGCGCACGTTCGGCTCCGCATCCGAGAGGAGCGGCAACACACGCGCCGGCATCTCGGGCAAGCCGAGCGAGTTGAGCGCGCCGACGACCGCCTGCCTCACCGCCGCATGTGGGTCGCCGACGCGCGCGAGCAGCGGCTCGAAGGCGCGCGGGTCGCCGATCTTCGCCAACGCGTCGGCCGCCGCGATGACCATCTCCGCGTCCTCTTCTTCAAGAACTTCGACCAGCGCGGGGGCGGCGCGCGCGTCACCGATGCGACCCAGTGCAACGGTCGCCGCCTTTCGTATTTCGAGGTCTTCCGACCCGAGCTGTTCGATCAACAGGTCTGTGACGCCCGCGCCGTGACGCACGAGCGCTTCGAGCACTTCACCGCGCGCGTCCGTCTGCCCGAGCAGGCGCGTCAGGGCGCGCTCGACGGCCGCGCCCTCCAGCCACCCGACCACCAGCGCGAGCGGGCGCAGGTCGCCGCCCTTCGTCTCCCCCAGAGCTTCGAGAAGGTTCTGCGCCCCCGTCGGGTTGATGGCCGCGCGGCTCAGGTCGGCGATGTAAGAACCCTCGCCGTAGAGTTCGGCGTAGCGGTCGTGCAGCGCGGCGAGAGCGCGCGCGGATGCGAGCGTCGGTGCATCCGGCGTGTTCAGCAACGCGGCCAGCGGCGCCACGGCCTCCTCGTCGCCGAGCACGCCGAGCAGTTCGGCGGCGGCCTCGCGCAGCAGCTCATCTTCGAGCAGAGGCAGGACGCGCGGGACGACACGCGCGTCGCCTATCTGCTTCAGGGCGTCGAGCGCCGGGAAGGCTAAAAAGAAATCGCGCGTCTCAGCCACGCCCGCGAGCGCGTCCGCGGCTTCTGCCGCGCGCAACTTACCCAGAGCCTCCACGGCGTGGTAACGCACGTTCAAGTCCTCGTCTTCGAGCGCACCGACGAGCGCGGGCACGGCGCGCGCGTCACGCTGTTCGCCGAGGGCGAGCGCCGCCTGTATGCGCAGGTCTGCGTCTTCGCCCTCCAAAAATTGGACGAGCGGCGAGAGTGTGTCCACGTCGCTCATCGCGAGCACCTGAAGCGCGCTGTTGAGAACGGCGAGGTTGTGATGGTTCTCGCGCACGGAGGCGAGGAGCGCCGTGATGGCGTCGGGCGCCGCGCGGCGGGCCAGACCTTCGACGGCCGCGCGCCGCACGCGCCAGCTCTCGTCCCCGAGCGCGGCGAGAAGCGGGCGCGCAGGCTCTAACGACTCGTCTTCCGCGAAGGCGAGGGCGGCGCTCAATCGCTCGTCTTCGGGCGCGTGGGCAAGCTGTTCGGAGAGGGTGCGCTCGCGCTCGATGCGCGCGGTCACGTCTTCGATGGTGACGAGCGCGCCGACGATGCCGCCCTCCTCAAGCAGCGGCGCGATGGTCACGCGCTGCCGCATGCGTTCGAAGAGTTTCGAGGGCGCCGAAGGGAGACACGGAATCAGGTAATGATGGAAGGCCGGCGAGAGAAGTTCCACGACGCCCTCGTCTATCACACGCCTGAAGCGTGCGAGCAGGCGGCGCTCCTCCAAATCCGGAATCAGCTCGACGACCGTCTTTCCACGGGCCGCGTCCGCGCGGATGCCCGTCAGACGTTCGAGGGCCGCGTCCCATATCTGGATCACGAGGCTCGCGTCGGTGGTGAAAACTCCGATTGGGTTGGTCGAGGAAGTCAGGTTACTACTCTCCGGTCACATAAAAGCCCGCGCCAGTTTGAATCCGTCGGGAGACAACGATGCCTCTTATTGCTCCGTCTCGTCGGGCGGTTCCGACGCGCCCTCCGCAGCCGCTTCGTCGGGGACTCGACTCTTCTTCTGGCGGCGTGGCTTCCCGTTCTCGCTCGGCCCGTTGCCGCCCACAAGCTCGGCGAGTTGTTGCGCCCGCGCGATGAGGTCCGTCGTGCCGCTCAAGGTGGTTTCGACTCCACGCGCGTTGCGCTCGGTGATCTGCCGGATGTCGGTCAGCGTGCCCAGCACCTGCTCGGCCGAGGTCAGGTGTTGGCGGTTCGAGCGCGTGATGAGTCCGACCTCTTTGGAGATGCTCTGAGCGGCAATCGTCATGTCGCGTGCGGCGCGCGCCTGCTCGCCCATCGCCTTGGCGACCTGCTCGGACTGCTGGCGCATGTCGTTTGCGGCGGTCGTGATCTGGGCGGCGGCCGTGGCCTGCTCGCCCATGGCCCGGCTGACCTTCGCGACCATGCGCGCGAGGCGTTCCGACTCTTGCGAGACCTGTTGGCCCGCGGTGGCCTGCTCTTCGAGCGCCCTCGACGTGCTGGCCGCGCCGCGGCGCATCGACTCGACCGCCTGCGCGACCTGCTTGACCGCCGCCGCCTGCTCAGCCGAAGCCTTGCGCACCTGCACCGCGACGGCCGTCGTGCTCTGCGCGGCCTTGATGATTTCGCGGGCGGCGCGCCCCTGCTCGCTCATCGCCTGACTGACCTCCTTCGCCGTCTTGCGCATGTGCGCCGTCGCCCTGACGATCTCCTGCGCGGCCGTGGACTGTTCGGCCGAAGCGACCGCCGAGAGCTTGGCCTGCGCCGCGGTCGTATCGACGGCCGTCACGACGTGCGCGCCCGCGCCCAACTGCTCTTCGGTGGCGCGCGCGATCTGGCCGACGATCTGCGAGGTCTCTTCGATGCCCTTCAGAATCCTTTGCAGCCCTTCCGACCCTTCCTCGGCGAGACGGCCGCTCTCTTCCGCTACGCGCACCCCCTCACTCGACGCTGCGACGGCCTCCTGCACCACGTCCTGCAACGCCTTGATGATGGCGGCGATGTCCGCCGTCGCCTGCGCCGAGCGGTCGGCGAGGTTGCGTATCTCCTCGGCGACGACGGCGAAGCCGCGGCCCGCGTCGCCCGCGCGCGCCGCCTCGATGGAGGCGTTCAAGGAGAGCATGTTCGTGCGCTCGGCGATGACGTTGATGGTGTTGACGATGCCGCCGATCTCGTTCGAGCGCTTGCCCATCTCGCGGATGACCGCCGCCGACTGCTCCATCGACGTGCGAACGCGCCCGAGCCCTTGAATCGACTTCTGCGCCGCCGCGCCGCCCTGCTCCGCCTCGCGCGAGACGCGGCCCGCGATCTCCTCGGCGTGCTTGGTCATCGCGGCCACGGAGCGCAGCGAGCGATCCATCTCGGCCGCGCTCGTCGCCGCGCCCGTCGCCGCCTCGGTGATCTTCTCGGTGTTCTGCGCCACGCCCTGGATGGAGCGCGCCATCTCCTCCATCGAGGTCGAGACCTCTTCGACGGTCGAGGCAAGGTTCTCCGTCATGGCCGACACCTCTTCGACGGAGGCGGCCATCTCGTTGATGGACGAGGCCGTCTCTTCGGCCGAGACCGTCAGGTCGTCGGCGTTCGCGGCGAGGCTGTCCACCGAGCGCGACACCTGCTCCATGCTGACGGCCGTCTGGTTGACGGACGAGGAGAGCGCGTCGGTGTCGTCGCTCACGCTCTTGATGGAGGCCGCGATCTCGTTCATCGCGGTGGTCACCTCTTCGGCGGAGGTCGCCATCTCCTGCGCGCTGGCGGTGACGCTCTCGATGGAGCGGGCCGACTCTTCGATGGCCGCGGCCGTCTCGTTGACCGAGGCGGCGAGGCTCGCAGAGTTCGCGCTGACCTGCTCGACGGAGGCGGCCGTCTCGTTGACCGAGGAGACAAGCTCTTCCGTCGAGGTCGCGATGGACTCGGCCTGCGTGGTCGTCTCGCCGAGCGAGGCCGCCATCTCGTTGGCGAGGCTGACGGCCGAATCGAGCGAGCGCGTCTGCGCCTCGGCCCCCGCCGACACCTCGTCCGCGACGCGCGCGATCTCGCGGGCCGCCTCCGCCACCTGCCCCGCACGCTCCCGCACCCGCCCGTCGTACTCGCCGGCGCCCGCGTTACTCAACTGTGTTGCCATGTCCGTCTCCCGTTGGCCGACGCCTTCAGACTATTCGTCGAAAGTGTCGTGATGATTGCTTTATCTTCAACAAAGTCCCGCACCTTCACGCCGACGCCGGGGGCGCCTCGGCCGTTAGCTCCTGCCCGCCGAGGTTAATCACTTCGTCGAGGTCGAGGACTAAAATTATCCGCTCCCTGACGGTTGCGACGCCCTCAAGGTACTTCCCCGTCAGGCCCGTGATGGCTTCGGGCGGCGGCTCGACATCCGTCAGGGGGATGCGCAGGAACTCGCGCGCCGAGTCCACGATGAGGCCGAGCGTGCGCCCGCCGGTGCTGACGACTACGAGGCGCGAGCGCAGGTCGAGCGCGATGCGCTCGAAGCCGAAGCGCGCCCGCAGGTTGAGCGCGGGGATGACCTGGCCGCGCGCCATGACGACGCCCTCGACCGCCGGGGGCGCGTTCGGCACGGGCGTCACGTGCTCGATCATCTCGATCTGTTGCACGAAGCGGCTGCGGACGCCGTAGGTCGTCCCGGCCAGCTCGAAGAGGATGAAGGGCTCGGCGCCGTCCTGCGTATTCGTCATGTTTGTTCAAGCGCGGTTCGCGCGCGCACATCGCTTCCGGGCCGCACGCCGCCCACGGCCGCGACCTTGAGCGCGGCCACGTCGAGGATGAGTACGACGCGCCCGTCGCCGAGGTCGGTCGCACCCGCGACGCCTGCGACCTTCACCAGCGGGTCGTTCAACCCGCGCACCACGATCTCCCTCTGCCCGATGACGCGCTCGACGGCCAGACCCACGGCGTGCGCGCCGCTGCCGATGACGAAGACGTGGAAGGGCTTCTCGGGTTGCTCGCCGAGGTCGAAGAGGCGCGCGAGGCGCAAGAGCGGCAGCACGCCGCCGCGGTAGGAGACAAGCTCATTATTCTCCAGAACCTTCACCGCCCGCGGCTCGACTTCGATAATTTCGCGCACCGCCGACTGCGGGAAGGCGAACCGCTGTCCGCCGACGCTGGCGATGAGCGCGTCGGCCACCGCAAGCGTCAGCGGCAACTCGACAGTGAAACACGTCCCGCGCCCCTTCTCCGTCGAGAGCGTGAGCGTGCCGCCGAGTTCCGCGACGGCGCCGCCGACCACGTCCATCCCCACGCCGCGCCCGCTGGCGCGGTCGGCCTCGTCGCGCGTCGAGAACCCCGGCGTGCAGATGAGTTGTAACAATAGCTCGTCGTCGAGCCGCACGTTCCCCGCGACGAGTCCGCGTTCGCGCGCGCGCGCCAAGACTCTCTCCGCATCGACGCCGCGCCCGTCGTCTGCAATCTCGACCAGCACGTTGTCTCCGACAGTCGCAGCGCGCAGCGTGAGCCGGCCCTGGGGCGACTTGCCCGCAGCGACGCGCTCGGCCACCGGCTCTAACCCGTGACTGACGGCGTTACGCACAAGATGAAGCAGCGGGTCCATCATGCGCTCGACGAGGAACTTGTCGATCTCGGTCTCCTGCCCCTGAAGTTCGAGCCTGATCTCTTTGCCGCTCTCGCGCGTCAGGTCGCGGACGACGAACTTCATGCGCTCGAAGATTTCGCCGACCTGCACCATCCGCACGCGCATGACGCCTTCGCGCAGGTCGCGCAGTTGCCGCGCCATCGCCATGTTCGTCTCTTGCAGCGCGCGCCACTCGGCAGGCGCCACGCTCCGCCGCAACTGCTTCAGCCCGTCCTCCATGCGCGCGCGGCTCGTGACCAGCTCGCCGATGAGCCGCATCAAATCGTCCAGACGAGCCAGATCGACGCGCACGACGTTCGACGGCGCGAGCATCGACCCGCCCGCCGAGGCAGAGAAAGGCGCGTCGGCGCTCGCCTCTTCCCGTTCGTGGGCCGCGCCCGCGCGCCGTTGCGTTTCAGTCTCGTCCCGGGTTAACTCTTCGACCGGCGTGTACGTCAGACTGTCTTCGCGCCACCCCTCGAAGACCGACTCGTCCGCGTCGGTCGTGACGACGAACTCGAAAACGATGCCGCCCTGCCCCCTGACGTGCGGCGTGGCTTGCAGTATCTCCCCGACCTCTTGCAGGCGTGCGCGCACGCTATTGACGTTGACGCCGCGCTCGGAGAGTGCGGGCGTCGGCGCAAACTCGAATCGCAAGGTGCGGGCCTTTGCGGGACGGCCCGTGTAGGGCGTATCACCTTTAAGATCGTCGGCCGTGGGCGTGGGTCGTGCAGGAGATTTGTCGGGGTCTGACTCGCTCAAGACCGCTTGCAGACGCGCGACCGCGGCGTCGATGCCGGGCGCGGGACTCTCTTTGCGGCGGGCGGCGATGACCTGTTCGAGCGTCAGAACGCCCGCCATCAGCGCCTCGACGCCCTCGTCCCCGAGCCGCGTCTCGCCCTGACGCAGCGCACGCAGGTAGCTCTCCAGATGGTGTGCGAGTTGCTCCGCTTCGCCCAAGCCAACCATGCCCGAGATGCCCTTGAGCGTGTGGAAGCTGCGGAACAGCTCGTCGAGCAAAGGCTGGTCTAAGCCCGCACGGCCGGACTGCTCTTCGAGGGCGAGCAGGTGCCGGCGCACGAGCGTCAGGTGCTCGTCGCACTCGGCGAAGTAGTCGTCGAGGAACTGCGCGAAGAACTCGCCGCCGTCGGGATTGGAGTCTGACACTAGGCCCCTTCCCCTTGAGAGCCCAACAGGGCGCGCGCCTCTGCGGCCAGAGTTTGAGGCGCGAACGGTTTGGTCAGGTAGAGGTTGGCCCCGGCGGCGAGCGCGTCCGCGCGGCTCGCGTCGTCGCCGCGGGTCGTCAGCACGATGACGGGCACTTCCCGATACGCCTGGTGTCGCCGCAGAAAGTCCAGCACCTCAAGGCCGTGCATATCCGGCATGTTCAGGTCGAGGATGATTAAGTCCACGGGGCCAAGCGCCACGCGCTCGATGGCTTCGAGGCCGCTGGCCGCCTCGCCGAAGCGTGCCGACGGCAGTGAACGGAGCGAGGCCGCGACCATCCGGCGCATGGTGGGTGAATCGTCAACGATTAAAATATTGCTCATGCGGAGGGCCGGCCTTGCAACATTCGATGGGCTTCACTCTTATTTAGCGTCTGAGGCTTATATAATAACAGCCGTTCCTTTAACAGGCTATGTGTTCGAGCCTGATGGCGCGACAGCGGCGTATGCACAACAGGATGATTGACAGCCCGACGCCTCCATTTTCATGCACATTCTATCCGTCGAAGCAGTTAATAAAGATTACGGCCTGCGGCCCGTGCTCGCGGACGTGAGCCTCGGGTTCGACAGCGACGACCGCGTCGGCGTGGTCGGGGTCAACGGTTCGGGCAAGTCCACCTTCCTCCGCCTCATCGCGGGCGACGAGCGGCCGGACGCCGGGCGCATCATTCTGGCCGACGGCGTCACCGTCGGCTATCTGCCGCAGAACCCGCCCTACGCGGCGGAAGCGACCGTCCTCGAAGCCGTCTTCGCCGCAAGCGACGAAAGGACGCGGCTGCTGCTGGATTACGAGCGCGCCTGCGGCGAGCTGGCGACCGCGGGCGGCGACGACCGGCGCGCGTTGGAGCGCGTGTCTGAACTCGGCCGCCAGTTGGAAGCCTCAGGCGCGTGGGAGTTGGAGACGAACGTCCGGACGGTTCTCGGCCGTCTGGGCATCAACGACACGAACGCACGGATGGGCACGCTCTCCGGCGGGCAGCGAAAGCGCGTCGCGCTCGCGCGCGCGTTGATTGAACGCCCGGGCCTGCTCATCCTCGACGAGCCGACCAACCACCTCGACGCCGAGACTATCTCGTGGCTCGAAGACTACCTCGCACGTTACAGCGGCGCGCTCCTGCTCGTCACGCACGACCGTTACTTCCTCGACCGCGTGACGACGCGCATCCTCGAAGTCGATAGAGGCGTGGTGCAGGCGTTCGACGGAAACTACGCGTACTACCTCGAAAAGAAGGATGAGCAGGAACGCGGGCGCGCCGTCGAGGGGCAGAAGCGTGAGATGCTGATTCGACGCGAACTGGCGTGGCTGCGGCGCGGCGCGAAGGCCCGCACGCGCAAGTCGAAGTCGCGCGTAGAGCGCGCCGAGAGTCTCATCGCGCAGCCCAAAGAGGCGGCGCGGGCCGCGCTCGACGTGTCAGTCGGCTCGACCCGTCTGGGTAAGAAGGTTTTGGAGCTGCGCCACATCAAGAAGTCGTACGGCGGCCGTGTGCTGGTCGAAGGCTTCAGCCGCATCCTCACGCCGGGCGAGCGCGTGGGCGTCATCGGCCCGAACGGCGCAGGCAAGACGACGCTCCTGGAAATCATCTCGGGCAGAGTCGCGCCGGACGCGGGCTCGCTCGAAGTGGGACAGACCGTCCGCTTCGGTTACTACGATCAGGAGAACCGCGCGCTCGACGAAGGGGAGCGGGTGATAGATTACATCCGCGCGGTCGCCGAGCGGGTCGAGACCGCGGACGGCTCGTTCATCACGGCGGGACAGATGCTCGAACGATTCCTGTTCACGGGGGCGATGCAGTACGCGCCGATAGCGAAACTCTCGGGCGGCGAGCGCAGGCGGCTCTACCTCCTGCGCGTCTTGATGGGCGCGCCGAACGTCCTGCTCCTCGACGAGCCGACGAACGACCTCGACATACAGACTCTCATCGTGCTCGAAGACTATCTGGACGGCTTCCCCGGCAACCTCATCGTCGTCAGTCACGACCGTTACTTCCTCGACCGCACGGTGGAGCACATCTTCCGCTTCGAGGGCGGAGGCCGCGTGCGCGAGTATCCGGGGAACTACTCCGCGTTTCTTGAAGCGCGCCGGGATGAAGTGAAAGAGGCCGCTCCCGCCGAGGCCGCGGCACGGCCGGCGGCGCGGCAGAGCAACGCTACGCCGCCCGTCAAACGCAAGCTCTCGTTCAAAGAGCGGAAAGAGTTGGAGGAGACGGAGGCCCGCATTCAGGACGCCGAGAGCCGTCTGACGGAGTTGGAGACGGAGTTGGCCGCCAACGCGAGCGACGCACACCTCGTCCACCGGCTCTATGAGGAGCGAGAGAAGTTGACGGAGCAGTTATCACGCGACCTCGAACGCTGGACGGAACTGGCGGAGTTTGCGTGAATGAGCGCGCGAGGCGTCAGGCTCTTCGCGCCCGCGAAAGGATTTGTGACCTATGCTTAAACGTCCGTTACTAAGACTGTTCGGCCTGAGTCTCCTTGCCGCATTCTGTCTCACACAGGTCGTGTACGCGCAGGAGGGGGCCGACGCGCAGACGCAGGCCCTCGTCCGGCGCCTGCAAGGCAGTGACCGGCGTGACCGCCTCGCCGCCGCCGAGGAGATAAAGGGGCGTGGGGCGTCGGCCAAAGCCGCGGTGCCCGCGCTGGCGGCGGCGCTCAAAGACCCGGACGACGACTTGCGTAAGGCCGCGGCCGAAGCCCTCGGACGGATGGGGCCGGTAGCCAGGAGCGCCGTGCCCGCCCTCACCGCGGCCCTGAGTGATGGCAACGGCTCGGTGCGGAGCAACGCGGCCTTCGCGTTGGGTCAGGTCGGCGCGGAGGCAGAACGGGCCGTCCCGGCGCTCGCCGGACTGCTGAAGGATGAGAGCCCCTGGGCGCGGGCCGGCGCGGCGCGCGCGCTCGGGAGAATCGGCGGTCAGGCGAAGGCTTCAGCCCCGGCTCTGACCGAGTTGTTGAAAGACCCGAGCGAAGGCGTGCGCAGAGACGCGGCCGAGGCGCTCGGGCTCTTCGGCGTCGAGGCTCGGGCGTCGGCCCCCGCGTTGATTCTGTTGTTGAAGGACGGGAGCGCGCCCGCGCGCAAAGCCGCGGCCGAGGCGCTCGGAAGAATCGGGCCGGAGGCGAGGGCCGCCGTGCCCGCCCTGAAAGAGTCTCTGAAGGATTCGGAGTTCAGCGTGCGGATGAACGCGGCGCAGGCGCTCGGGCGCATCGGGTTGGAGCCGGCCGAGGCCGTTCCCGTGTGGACTGCGACATTGAAGGACGCCAGCGAGCACGTACGCAGGTACGGCGCCGACGCGCTGGCCTTGCTCGGCCCCGAAGCGAAAGCGGCGGTGCCGGCGTTGGTCGAGTCGTTGAAAGACCGGGACAGGTTCGTACGCCTGAGCGCCGCGAAGGGGTTGGGGAACATCGGGGGCGAGGCCCGTGCGGCAGTCGCTCCGCTGGTCGAGTTGTTGAAGGACGAAGAGCCGCTGGTGCGGGCCGCCGCCGCCGCGGCCCTGGGCGAGATGGGCGGCGACGCGCGGGCCGCCCTGCCCGCGCTGAACGACATACAGAATGATTCGGCGACGGTCGTGAAACTCGCCGTGGCGGAGGCCATCAACAAAATCTCGTCCGTCGGAACAAAACCGCAGTAGCAGGTCGCGCGCGGCGCGCGGCAACTCGAAGCGCATGAGTGAAGGGTGAACCGATGATCGACCCTGAGTCAGGTAAAGACCACACCATCGTCAAGGCTCTGGCCCGGCTGAAGAAAGAGCTGGGCGAAGGTGCGTTTCGGGTCGTTGAGCATCTGGAGGCGTCGGCCTATTCGGTCGGCGTCGCCAGCCCGAAGCATGAGGGGCTGCTCGCTTACGTCAGCGCCTTCGATAAGCCGGAGGGCTACTACTTCCTGAGTCTGGAGTCACCCCCGCCGCCGGGCAGCGAACGTTCGTACGCGCCCGCCGGTGAATTCGAGCACGTAAGTCTCGGGAGGCTGGTCAGGCTCATCAAGCAACACCTGAGGAACGCGTCGAGCGAGGAACGCGTGCGGGCGGCGCCGGAGACTGCGCCCGCGAAATCGGGCGGCGAAACAGACGTTGAGGGCCGGTAACTGCACCGACACCGAGCACCATCATGAGAGCCACAGAGTGGGACGATAAAGACCTGTCGTTGAGTCTTCAGAGGTTGCGGTTCCACGTCGAGAACACGCCGCTGGCCGTCATCGAGTGGGACAGCGACTTCCGCGTCGCACGCTGGACGCACGGGGCCGAGAGGCTCTTCGGCTGGCGGGCCGACGAGGTCTTGGGGAAACAGGTCAACGACTGGCGGTTCGTCTTCACGGAGGACGCGGAGGCGGTGGCGCGGGTCACCGACCGGCAGCGCCGCGGCGTCGAAGGGCTCGGCGTGCTCCGCAACCGCAACTACACGAAGGACGGCGCGCTCCTCCACTGCGAGTGGTACAACTCCGTCCTGCATGACGAGTCGGGGGACTGGTGTCTGTGCTCTCGCTCGTCCTCGACGTGACCGCGCGCGAGTTGGCCCAGGAGGAGAGCGCCCGCCTGCTCGCGCGCGAGCAGGAGTCACGCCGCGAGGCGGAGGCGGCCAACCGCCTCAAGGACGAGTTCATCGCCATCGTCTCGCACGAGCTGCGCACGCCGCTGACTTCGATCATCGGTTACGCCATCATGCTGCGCGAAAGCCACTCGGTCGGCCCCGAGGTCGCAGGCGCGCTGGAGGTCATCGAGCGTAACGCACGGGCCGAGGCGCGTCTGGTCAGCGACCTGCTCGACCTCTCCAGCATCATGACGGGCAAGCTCCGTCTCAACTCACAGCGGGTCGAGCTGGCCGCGCTGGTCGAGGCCGCGGTCGCGTCCGCGCGGCCCGCGGCGCAGGCTAAACACATACGTCTCCAGACCGACTTGGCCCCCGAGCCGGGCGCAGTGACGGGCGACCCGGAACGACTGCAACAGGTCGTCTCGAACCTGCTCTCGAACGCCATCAAGTTCACACACGAGGGCGGACGCATCGAGGTCAAGCTCGGTTACGCGGGGCCTTCGGCCGAGATCAAGGTGCGCGACACGGGACAGGGCATCAGCGCGGACTTCCTGCCTTACGTCTTCGACCGCTTCCGACAGGGCGACGGCTCGACCTCGCGTCGGCACGGAGGTCTCGGCCTCGGGCTGGCGCTCGTGCGCAACCTGACGGAGCTTCACGGCGGGGCCGTCCGCGCGGAGAGCGAGGGTGAGGGCTTCGGCTCGACCTTCACGGTGGAGTTGCCGCTCGCGGCCGAACACGAAGAGTCGGAGGGAAGTCTCGGCCTTAATGGGAGCGAGCAGGCCGGGGCGCACACGGCCCCGCTCGACGGCGTGAGGCTGCTGCTGGTCGATGACGACGACGACTTCCGCGAGCTGCTGAGAATGATGCTCACGCAGCGCGGCGCCACGGTCACGCCCGTCAGCTCGGCCGCCGAGGCGCTGAGTGAGTTGAAGCGTTCGCGGCAGGACGTGCTCGTGAGCGACGTGGGGATGCCCGGGGCTGACGGCTACGAGTTGCTGCGTGAGGTGCGTGCGCTGCCGGAAGCGCAGAACGGGCGGATACCGGCGTTGGCCCTGACCGGGTACGCCTCGGACAAGGACAGGGGGCTGGCGACGGCGGCCGGGTATCAGATGCACCTCGCCAAGCCCGTCGATCCGACGGAGTTGACGGCCGCGCTCGCACGGCTGACCGGGCGCGGCGAACCTGCCTGAGACGTGCGCGAGCGCGCGACCGTGTTGACGAAAGGGCTTTCCCACTTCGACGGAAGTGGGAAAGCCCTTTCAGGGTCTCACTCAGGCGTTCACTTCTTGGCGTCGGTGCCGGCGGGCTGCTTGGCCTGTTTGGCCAGCGCGGAGACGCGGTCGAAGTTCGTCTTGAAGACGTTCGTGTTCGGGTCGCCGGTCTTCACGCCGAGCGCGTGGGCCTTCTCATAGTTGGGGAGCGCGAGGTCGAGTTTGCCGCCGCGCTCGTAGGCTTCGGCCAGACTGTCGTAGACGTTGGCCGAGCCGGGGTAGCGCTCGACGTTGAGCTTGAAGGCGGCGACGGCCTCCTCCATGTTCCCCTGACCCATCAACTGGTAGCCGACCTGATTCATCAGCGCCTCGGGCGGCAGCAACGTATACCTCAAACGCTCCGACAGTTTGCGGTAGTGATCCTCGACGCCCTTCAGTCCCCCGGCCACGGCGCCCGTCATGGGGTCGCGCGGGAATTGCCAGCCGTCGTACATCTTCCGCAGGCCCGCGTAGTGGCTGCGCAGGACGACCGAGCCGTGATCCTCGTCTTCGTAACGGACGGCCTCCCAGACGAAGCCCTTCAACTGCTGCCGCTGCAACTCGTCGCGGAACATCCCGAAGGCGTCGCCGATGTCGCCCGGCTCGTTGCCGAGCGAGGCGAAGAGCGTCCGGTCGTACTCCTTCCGCGTCTTGAAGAACTCCTTGGCGCGGTCGATCATCACGAAGTTGTCCCACTGAAGCGAGGGGCTGACGGCGATGTAGGAGTTGAACAGCTCGGGCCGTGCGAGCATCGCGTGGACGGCGAAGAGCCCGCCGAGCGAGTGGCCGGCGAGCGCGCGGTAGGGCTGCGTGCGGTACTTCGACTCGATCTGCGGGATGAGTTCCGTCTCGATGAACTTGAGGAACTTGTCGCCGCCGCCGCTGGTCGGGAAGCGCGCGTTCGGGTTGCCGGGCATACGTTCGACGCGCGTCGGCGTCAGGTCGCGTGTGCGGTCGGTGTTCGTGATGCCGACGACGATCATCTCGGGCATGCGCGCGTTGCGCGCGAGGAACGAGACCGTGCCGCTGGTGTGCTGGATGTGCGCGTCGCCGTCGGTCATGTAGAGGACGGGGAAGCGCTCCGCGCCGCGCGCGTAACCGGCGGGCGTGCGCACGAGGATGACGCGCTCTTCGCCGAGCACCTCCGACTTGATAACGATGCGCTCCGGCGCCTCGTAGAGCGGCGGGGCCTGCGCGCGTGCGACCGTCGCGGGCAGCAGGGCTAAGCAGAAGAGCAGAGCGGCGTGGATAGTTTTCAGTTTCATGGGCGGCCTCCTAAGAGTGTGTAGCGGTCGTGCCTGTCCTCGACGAGAACGGGCGCAGGCTCCGAGGTTAGATGAGGCATAATACGCGACGCGGGGCCGCGCGGGTTCGCCCGGCGCGCAACTTTCATAAACTTTTACGTTTATTCACGCCCGCGTCCCGCGGACGGGACGTTCTTCCATTCCGGCGGACGAAATGGGCGCAGGCTGTGCTTAAAAACGCCCCGGCGGGTTGAACCCGCGCGCTCTGTGCGCGTATAACATCCGAGCCCGCCGCCGCTTTTAGTCTTCCCTGTCGGCGGCCCGTTCGACTAAACACCCAACAGCCTTCGCCAGCGGATTCGAGGACACGACCCCCGATGAAACGAGCATTGCTTGTTCTGGCCGTCGCCGCGCTCTACGTGCTCCACCAGGACTTCTGGTTCTGGCGCACGCCCTACCCGGTCTTCGGCATCATCCCAATCGGGCTCTTCTACCACGCCTGCTTCTCGGTAGCCGCGTCGCTCCTGATGTGGCTGCTCGTCCGCCACGCGTGGCCGCACCACCTTGAGCAAGAGGTCGAGGGCGAGGACGCGGAAGGGGGTGAAGAGCATTGATACCGGCCATCTTCGTCTTCATCTACCTCGCCATCGTCGTCTACATCGGCGTCTTCGCCTTCCGCCGCTCGAAGGGGCAAGGGGCCGAAGACTTCTTTCTCGCCGGCCGCTCGCTCGGCACGTTCGTCTTCCTGCTCTCGCTCTTCGGGACGAACATGACGGCGGTCGCCATCCTCGGCTCGTCGGGCAACGCCTTTACGAACGGCATCGTCACGTACGGATTGATGGCGTCGTCCTCAGGGCTCGTCATCCCTTTGACGATCTTCCTCATCGGCACGCGCGTCTGGGCGCTGGGGAAGAAGTACGGCTTCATCACGCCCGTCCAGATTTTCCGCGACCGCTGGGAGTGCAGCCACATCGGCACCGTCATCTTCGCCGTGCAGGCGGTGCTGCTCGTCCCGTACATCATCATCGGCATCATGGGCGGGGGAACGACCTTGTCAGCCGTCTCGGGCGGGTTCGTGCCTTACTGGTTCGGCGGCGCGATTGTCGCGATGGTGGTGATGACCTACGTCTTCTTCGGCGGGATGCGCGGCACGGCGTGGGTCAACACGTTTCAGACGCTCCTCTTCCTCGTCTTCGGCGTCATCGCCATCAGCGTCATCGGCTCCGGCATGGGCGGCTTTAGCGGCGCGGTCGAGGCGCTGGGCTCAAGCCCCGCGACCTCCTGGCTTTTGACGCGCGAGCGCATCTCGCCCTACTACTTCTTCAGCTACACCTTCATCCCGCTCTCGGCCATCGCCTTCCCGCACATCCTCATCTTCTGCCTGACGGCGAAGCGGATGGTGCAGTTCAAGAAGACGGTCATCTTCTATCCGCTCTGCATCCTGCTCATCTGGTCGCCGTGCGTCTTCCTCGGCGTGATGGCGAACCGCACGGCTACCGAGATTCCCGCCATCCGCGCCAAGCAGGAGGCGCGGCGCGTGCTCGCCACGCAGGGCAAGGCGCTCGCGCCCGAGCAGCGCGACGAGCTGCGCGAGCAGGCGTCGGGCGACGATGTAATCCTGCACCTCCTGCAACACTACGCACCGCTCTGGCTCGCAGGGATTTTGGGCGCCGGCATCATGGCGGCCGTGATGGCCTCGGACTCGCAGATACTCGCGCTCTCGACGATGTTCACGGAGGACGTGTTCGCCTTCTACGGCGGCCGACGACGCTTCGGCGAAGGGGCGCAGGTGCAGACCGGCCGCATCTTCATCATCATTGTGACGGTGCTCGCCTACGCCGTCGCCCTGCGCGCGCCCGAGACGATTTTTGAGATAGCCATCCAGTACGCCTTCTCCGGGTTTGCGGCGATGTCGCCGCTGATGATCGCGGCGCTCTTCTGGCGCGGGAGCACGAAGTGGGGCGCGCTGGCCTCGACCCTCTGGGTCGCCGTCGCCGTCATCTTCGTCGCCGTCTTCCAGCAGACGCACGCCGCGCCGCCGCCGGGGCCGCCCGCGGTCGTCTGGTCAATCGGCGGCATTGAGCTGCTCGCGCGCACGCCTTCGGGGACGAGCGTCTACGGCTTCATGCCGGTCGTCCCGATGGTGCTCATCTCGGCCCTGCTGATGTTCGTCGTCTCGAAGCTCACCGCGAAGCCGAGCGCGGCGACCATCGAGAAGTATTTTTCAGGTATGAAGGAGAACCCCCGATGAGAATAAAGACGGCGACCGCCGGCTCCACCCTCCTGCTGCTCGCAGCAACCGTGGTTCTGGCCGCTAGTCCGGCGCACCCCAATTTCAGCGGTACGTGGGAGCTTGACCAGAGCCGCAGCCACAGCATCCCGCCCGACATGAAGCAGACGTTTACGGTCGTCCAGGACGGCGACCGGATCGCGGTGGAGCTGAAGGTCGTCACGCCGCAGGGCGAGCGCGTCATCAAGGAAGCCTACACGCTCGACGGCAAGGAGACGGAGTTCGCGCCGCCCGTCCCGCCGAACGCCCCGAAGGACGCCCCCGCGCCGAAGGGCAAGCGCACCGCCCGCTGGATGGCGAACGACCGGGGCTTCATGATCGAGGATGAGGTCGTCAACCAGACGCCGCAGGGCCCCGAGACCGTTCTCATCGCGCGCAAGTGGATGCACTGGCCCGACGGCACCATCTCCGTCGAGACCATCACCGAGCGCGGCGGCAACGCCTTCAACAACAAGCGGGTCTTCGTGAAGAAACAGTAAAGAGCCGTAAACCGTCAACCGTAAACCGTGAACCATGACAAGAGGACAGGTTCTTCCTCTTGTCACGGTTCACGGTTTACGGTTGACGCGCTTTTTATCCGAAACAGTGGAGCTTCCCGTCCTGCGCGCCGACGACGATGCGCCCCGAAGCGATGGCGGGCGAGGCGGAGACGGGCGCACCGAGGTTGAAGTCGGCGAGGCGGCGGCCGTCGTCGAAACTGAGCACGTAGAAGCGGCCGTCGTTCGAGCCGACGAAGACGCGCCCGTCGGCTAAGGCCGGCGAAGACTCGACGCGCGCCTGCGTCCCGAACGACCAGAACTCGCGTCCCGACCAGGCGTCGAGGCTGTGCACCATCTTGTCGCGCCCACCGACCACGACGCGCCCCCCTGCGAACCCCGCCGAGGAGTAGAAGGGGAACTGCCGTTCCGGGTTCCGGTAGCGCCAACCGATCTGCCGCTTGACGAGGTTGACGCCGAGCACCTCGTTGTCGAAGGTGCCGTAGAAGGCGTTGCCCTCGTGAAGCGCAGGGCTCGCGCCCGTGTACGCGCCCGAGAGTATCTGGAACGCCTCGCGCCCCGTCGCGATGCGGACGGCGCGCAGGATTTCGTCGCAGCCCGCGATGTAGGCCAGCCCTTCGGCCACGCCCGCCGTCGCGTGTACCTGCCCACGCGTCTGCAACTTCCAGAGCAGCTTGCCGTTCGTCGCCGAGACGCAGTAGAGGTTCCTGTCGTACGAGCCGACGATGACGCGCGTGCCCGTGACGACCGGCGACGACTTGATCTCGCCGCCCGTCTTGAACGTCCAGAGGCCCTGCCCGTTGTCTGCGCGCACGGCGTGCAGCACGCCCCCGAGGTCTCCGACGTAGACGACGCCGCCCGCGACCGCAGGCGACGATTCGCCTATCGGATTCCCCGCGTTGTAGCGCCAGCGCTCGCGGCCGTCGCCGAGGTTCACAGAGACCAGCTCGCCCTTCTGTGTGCCGACGTAGACGGCGCCGCCCACGATGGCCGCCGAAGACTCGACCGACTCGCCCGCCTCCATCGACCAGAGGAGCCGCAGGTTCCCCGCGACCCGCGAGGGCGAGTAACCCGTCAGTTGAGGGTTGCCACGAAACTGCGGCCACGCGTCGGCCGGCGCCTCACCGCTGCCCCAACTTCCGCGAGCGGAGGAAGGCAAAAGGCAAAGCGCAAAAGGTAAAAGTAAGAAGTCCCTTCTGCCGAACGTGCCCATCTCTTCCCCTTCTACCTTGTGCCTTGTGCCTGTGGCCTCTTGCTTCTCTTTCAATACGCCCACCCGTAAACCTCCAGCGCCCCCGCGGCGTCGAACGCACGCGGGTTGAAGCGCCCCGTCCACTGTCCCGCGGCCTCCTCGGCCAACGCGGGCAAGTCTTCACGAATAATACCCGACTCGGAGAGGCGGCGGCGTAAGCCCCCCGCCCCGGCCAACTCCTCAATGCGGCGCGCCAGCGCCTCGCCGCCGTCCGCAAAGTTTCTTCCAGACAACTCCGCGTAGCGAGCGCCGACCGTCGAACCGTTCCAACGCACGACCGAGGGCAAAAGCATCGCGAGCGCCGCGCCGTGCTCCGTGCCGTAGCGCGCCGTCAAAGGATTGGCGCAGGCGTGCGCCGCGCCGAGCATCGAGTTCTCGATGGCCGCCCCGGCGAAGTGCGCGCCGAGCAGCATCCGGCCACGCGCCTCCACGTCCCGGGCCTCGGCGAGCACGCGCTCGTAAGAGCCTTCGAGCAGGCGCCAAGCCTCGCGCGAGAACATCTCCGAGAGCGGGTTGCGATGCGTGGAGACGTACGTCTCGACGGCGTGCGCGAGCGCGTCGAAACCCGCGGAGGCCGTCACCTCGCGCGGCGCGGAGGCCGTCAACTCCGGGTCCAGCAGCGCGACGCGGAAGGCCGCCGACGCATCGCCGCAGGCCATCTTCGCGTGCGTGCGCTCGTCCGAGATGAGTGCGTAACTCTGCGCCTCGCTGCCCGTCCCGGCCGTCGTCGGGACGCCTAACATGGGGAGCAGCGGGCGACTCACCTTCCCGTAGCCGACGTAGTCCTGCATCCTCCCGCCGTTCGTCAAAAGGAAGTTGACGCCCTTCGCACAGTCGAGCGAACTGCCGCCCCCGAGGCCGATGATCGAGTCAATGCCGAGCGGCGCGGCGAACACGCGCCCGCGCTCGACCGACGCCGCGTCGGGGTTGCTGCCGAAGTCCTGAAAAGGCACGACCGCGACGCCCACCCCTTCGAGCAGCTTAGACGCGCGCTCGACGTGCCCCGCCTCGACGAGCCCACGGTCTGCGACGAGCAGCGAACGAGTAAAGCCTAAGCCCCGCGCCTCCTCGCCCAGCCGCGCGAGCGAGCCGGCACCGAAGATGACCCGCGTCCGCGGTTTAAAGTCGAAGCCCTCCATCCTTACGCGCGCCTCAGGTGCGTGGGCGCCGTGCGCCGCCGCGGCGCCGCGTCGTCAGGGCTTCCGCCGTCGAGCCCTCGCCCGCGAGCACGCGACGGACGTGCTCCATCGTCGCGAAGCCGCGGTCGTGATAGCCGTAGATGCGCTCGGGCGCGAGGCCGCGCTCGGTGAGCCAGCGCGCGAAGAACGGCATGATGGTGCGGCGGTTACGCGGCGGGAACGTCGCCTCGCCGTCGAAGTAGAAGAGGTCGCCCTGAAAGATTATCTTCTCGCGCGGCAGGTGGACGACGATGTTCTCGCTCGTGTGCGGGTTCGGCCCCACGTCGATCAGCTCGACCGTGCGCTCGCCGTCGGTGATGACGCGCTTATCCTTGAACGCCTCGACGCGTAAGGGGCGCGGCTCACGCGCGAGCCGGTCGGGCACGAGCGCGTGCGTGGCGGCGGCCATGCGCTCAAAGAACTTGACGTTGCCCGTCGTGGTCAGCACCGTCGCGCCCTCGGCGATGAAGGCGCGCGCGCCGCCGGCGTGGTCGGAGTGCGCGTGCGTGACGACCAGATACCGGATGGGCTTGTTGGGGACTGTCTCCTTGATCTTACGGATAAGCTCTTCGGAGAGCGTGGACGCGCCCGTCTGCGCGTCGGCCGGGACGGCTTCGAGCGTCCAGCCGGGGGCCGGCGCCTCGGCCGCGAGGATGAAGTCCCTGAACTCGACGAAGAGCGGGTTGAAGCCGCCGAGCGAGTTGACCATAAAGACGCCCGGCGCGAGTTGCGACACAGTGCCCGGCACAAGCAGGTGCGCATTCAGGGACTCGGGCAGCTCGAAGAGCGCGGCCGCGCGCGGCGAGTCAACTTCGACCGACGTGTAACGCGCCTCGCGCCACACATCGCCGCCGACTTTGATACTGTCGCCCGAGGGGAACCAGCCGAGCTTCTCGTGTGGCCGGTACGCGTCGTAAGTGTGTTCGACGGTCTTGTCTCCGAGCCCCGCGAACTCCATCGCGTACTCGTACTTCGAGAGCAGGCGCGTTCCCGAGTCGAGGAAGAGGCGCAGCGTCGCCTTCTCGTTCGGCAGCTTGAAGTCCACGAGGTCGTGGCGCCGGCCCTTGTAGTCGGCCGCGCCGGCCGTGGAGAGCCCCGAGGGGTTGGCCGCGGCTTCGAGCAGCAGCAGGTGCGGGACGCGGCGCGCGCGGCGCAGGCGCTCGGCCCGCGCCGCGTCGTAGCGGCGGGCGGCGGCGAAGTGCTCGACGAAGTCCACGACCGTGCGCTCGTCGCCGACGTAAGACCAGCGCCGTCGGCGCGTGGTGCCGTCATGCCGGCCGGTCTTGTGCTCGTAGAGGAGTTTCTCTTCCGCAAAGTAGGCGACGACTGTCTCTGCGTGCGGAGCGTCGGTCGCGCGCTCGGGGTCGTAGCCCTGCGCTTCGGCCGAGCGGTGCTCGCGCCCCTCGGCGTGGATGACGACCGAGACAAGCGAGCGCAGACGCGCCGCGCCGCCGAAGACTTCGAGCGCCGCGTCTATCTTCCGACGCGCGTCTTCGTCAACCTGCGCGCGTGCGGCGGCGGGGCAGACTAAAAAGGTAAGACAGAGCGCGAGCGCGCACTGTCTCAAACACAAAGCCCGACGTTTGAGGTTGAACGCCGTCCTCATCGCGTCTTCCCTCACCTCGCGGCCTTCTGCTGCGGCGCGCGCTCGGCGACGGCGTAGACGTGTTTGTGCGCGCGCAGGATAAGCATGCCGTCGCTGATGGCGGGCGTCGCCATCAGGGGCTCGCCCACAGGGTTTGTCGCCAGCAGCTCGAACTTCGGCCCCGCGCGGACGACGAAGACATCGCCGTCCTCGCTCGAAAGATAGAGCTTGCCGTCGGCCGCGACGGGCGAGGCGCTGAACGAGCTGGGCAGGCGCTCCTGATAGACGGGCTTGCCGGTGCGCGCCTCGAAGGCCGACAGCACCCCGCCGTCCGAGACCGTGTAGAGCAGGTCGCCGTAGACGATGGGCGTCGTCGTGTAGGGGCTGCCCTTGTCGCTCCTCCAAGCGAGGTGCGCGCTTGATTGCTCGCCCTCCTTCAAGGTGATGTCGCCCGTCGCGCCGGGCCGGAAGGCGTACATGCCGCGCCCCGGCGGGTAGCCGCCCGTGACGTAGACGAGCCCGTGCGCGAAGAGCGGCGCCTGCTGCTTGACCTCGGTGTTGTTGTCGTTGAAGCGCCAAAGCTCACGGCCTGTCTGCGGGTCGTAGCCGCGTATGAAGCGGCCACCGTTGGCGACCAGCTCCGCGCGCCCGCCCGTCTCGACGAGCGTCGGCGTGCTCCAGGAGGTGATCTCGCCGCGCTCGACGCGCCACGCCTGCTTACCGTCTTTGAGATTGTAGGCGGCGATGAAGGACTGCTTGTGGCCGTCGGCTTGGACGATGACGAGGCCGCGATGGATGACGGGCGAGCTGCCGTGACCCCACGAAGAGTTCGGGTCGTCCCACAGCCCCGGGTTGAGCACGCCGAGGTCCTGCTTCCAGAGCAGCTTCCCAGAGAAGTCGTAAGCGTAAAGCCCCTCGGAGCCCATCAGCGCGACGACCGTGCGGCCGTCGGTGACGGGGGTGGAGTTGGCCTGCGTCGCCTTGATGTGGCGGCGCGCGCGCGGGACGCCCTCGTGCGCCGTCTGCTGCCAGAGGACGCGCCCCGAACGCTTGTCGAGCGCGTAGATGCGCCACGCGTGTTTGACCTCGTCGCGCGCCAGAGAGATACCGCGATCTTTGGGGACGTAGGTCGGGTTCGGGTCGGAGCCTTCGGCCGTGACGACGAAGACCTTATCGCCCCAGACGACAGGGCTCGCGTGCGAGAGGCCGGGGATCGGCGTCTTCCAGACGACGTTCTGCGACTTCGTCGCGTCCCAGTTCGTCGGCGTCTTCTGATTCTCGGCCACGCCCGACGCGTTCGCGCCGCGGAACTGCGGCCAGTCCTGCGCACCCGCCGTCGAAGTGAAGCAAAGAAGAAGACCGAAGGAGAGTAATCGTTTCATCGCTCGACCCGCCTCTTACGGGATTGATCCATCAGTTCATCGGGTCATTGATTCATTGAAAGAGCACGCCTTAGTTTCAATGAATCAATGACCCGATGAACCAATCACTAAATCCTACCTCACTGCGTCGCGGTCGCCGGTTTCGCGGGCGGTGCGGCGGGGCCGGCGCCTTCGGCGAGCGCGAAGAGCTGGTTGCGGTTTGTGATGAAGAGCGCGCCGTTCGCGGGGATGGGCGTCGAGTAGACGGAGCTGCCCATGTTGATCTCGGCCAGCACCTTCTTCTCACGGCCCGCCTGCATGATGACCACGTCGCCGTCCTCGTCGCCGAGGTAGAGGCGGCCGTCGGCCGTCAGCATCGGCGAGCCCCACACGGCCGCGAACATGTCGTGCACCCAGAGCTGCGCGCCCGTCTTCGCGTCGATGGCGTGGAAGAAGCCGCTGAAGTCTGGCTGGTAGACGATGCCGTCGGCGATGGCCGGCGTCGAGATCGAGCGCCGAATCTTGTCGTAGTGCCAGACCATGCCGGTCTTCGTGATGTCGCCGCGCTTGGTGGCGTCGATGCAGTACATGTGACCGACGCCCTCGCCGTGCTCGGGGTCTTGCCCGTTCGCCAGATACACCTTGTCCTCGTAGATGACGGGCGTCGAGATGATCTCGTTGCGCGTCTTGGGCCACGTCGAGTCCTTCGGGTTCAGGTCGAACTCCCAGAGCTTCTTCCCCGTCGCGGCCTCGTAGCCGCGCACCCAGCCGTCGCCCTGCCCCGACACGACCATGTCCACGCCGCCGATCTTCCCGACCGCGGGCGTAGACCACTGCCCGTGCAGAATCTTGTCGCCGGGCGAGGCGTCCTCCCAGACGACCTTGCCCGTCTTCTTGTTGACGGCGATGATGGCCGGCGCCTTCGGCGAAGGGATGTTGACGTGGCTCTCGTCCTGCCCGTTCGAGGTCGAGACGATGACGAGGTCGCCGTAGGAGACGGGCGAAGAGTTGGCGAGGTTGTGCGGGAAGGTGCCGACCTCCTCCATCATGTCGAGCCGCCAGACCACGTCGGCCTGCCCCTCGCCCTGCGCCTTCTCGTCGGTCGTGGGGCCGTCGTTCTCCTTGTCGGCGAAGCCCTTCAGGTCAACGCACATCAGCTCCGCGCGGTTCGAGACGTAGTAGACGCGGTCGCCCTCGATGAGCGGCGAGGAGGCGATGCCCTGGAACGGCCAGTCGTTGACGCGCCCCGCGGCGACCTTGTCGTGCACGGCCTGCCAGAGGAACGCGCCGGTCTTCTCGTCAAAGGCCATCAGCACGCCCTTGTCGCCCACGATCTTGGGGTCGCGCTTGGACTCGTTATTGGTGCCGACTAAGACGACGCCGCCCCCGATTGTGATGTTGCCGTAGGTCTGCGAGCCCAGCTCGGCCACCCACTTCACGTTCTTCTTCGACTTCACGTCCCAACTCGTGGGCATCCCCTTCGCCTTCGAGACCATGTTGCGGTCGGGCGTCCCGCCCCACATCGGCCACTCGCCGGTGCCGGGGTCGGAGGCGGAGACGGAGTAGGCAGTAGGCAGTAGGCAGTAGGCAGTTAAGAGCATTGCTACGAACAGAAGCGCGACGTTCCTCCTCCGATTGTGACTCGATAACACCTGCTTACCCTCCAGCGTTTTGTTACTTCTCAACATTCGTTCCCTCCTCAACTTTCACTTCCTCTTAACTGCCTACTGCCTATTTGTTCGCGTACACCTTCAGGTTGTCGAAGTAGATTTCGGCGAGCGCGCTGCCGAAGATGCCGGGGCTGCCCTGCCGGTTGCCGATGGGGTCGGTGCGCTCGATGGTCCAGGCATCGGGCTCGGGGGCGCTCGCGGGCCAAGCCTTACCGCGCGCGCGCACCTGACCGTTCGGCAGGTTATCGACGCGCAGCTTGACGCGATACCAGGTGTCCACCTTCCACTCGAACGGAACGTCTACGCGGCGCCCCGTCTCCGGCTGCCACGGCGTCAGCTCCAGCTTCTGCGCGTTGCCGAAGAGCGTGAGCGAGTAACGTTGTGCGAGGATTCCGGCATCGCCCACCTGCCGGCGCTTCGTCGTCGCGAGGATGTCGGCTTCGACCGTGTAGTCGTGCAGGTCGCTCGGCCCCATGTAGGCGCGCGCGCGGGAGAGGAGCGAAGAGCCCTCGGTGGTCTTCACCAGCACCCGCTTCCCTTCCACGTCGCGCGTGATGAACTTCATGCCCGTGTTCGTCCAGTGCTGCGGGAAGGTGTTCAGCTCCGACGCGTCGAAGTTCTCCGCCCACGGCAGCGGCGGGATGACGCGCACGCGCGCCGCGCCCACGAGCCCGCCCACGGTGGCCCGCACTTCGCCCGTCTGCACGACCGCGTCCGTCGCGGCCGTGAACTGTCCGGCGTCGGCCTTACCGTTCAACTTGTCGAGCGACCACGTCGCGCCCGTCTCCTCGCGCACGAAGTTGCCCCGCTCATCGAAGAGGCGGACGCGGAAGCGTGCGCTCTCGCCGGGCTTCAGCAAGACCTCCGCGGGGACGACCTGCACATACGTGGCCTCGCCCTTCGGCGGAGCGGTGGTCGCGTCGGCGCGCACCGGCGACGCCTTCTTCCTGCCGATGCAGTAGAGGTTCGAGTCGGTGGCGAGGAAGACGCGGCCGTCCGAGACGGCGACCGAGGCGATGATGGTCTCGGGCTGCTGCTCGGTGCCGAGTTGGTCTTCGTCGAGAATCTTCGCACCCGTCGCCGTCGGCTCGATGATGAAGAACTTGCCGTTCTCGGTGCCGACGTAGAGCTTGCCGTCGGCCAGCACGGGCGAAGCCTTCTGGATCGTCCCGAGGTTCTGGAGCCAGAGCTGCTTGCCCGTCGTCACGTCGAAGGCGCCGAGGTTCGCGCCGTTGTCCACCTGATACATCCTGTCGCCGTCGAGCACCGGCGAAGAGAAGCCGCCCTGCCAGCCGTAGACCTTCCACTTGAGCTGCGACATCTTCAGCTCGCCCTTCAACGAGGCGTCGAGCGCGGCCATCATCCCCATCTCGTTCGAGTCGAGATTCTCCTCGCTGTGCGTGATGATGGCGTCGGCGCCGCGCACGACGACGCCGGTGTTCAAGCCCCGCTTCGAGACCTCGATCTTCCAGACCGGCTCGCCCGTCTGCGGCTTGACGGCGTGTACCCAGCCGTCGCTCGCGCCCTGAATGAGCAGACGCGTACCGTTGACGTTGGCGATGATCGGCGCGGCGTAGGTCGTGTCGTAAGGCCGCGCGCCGGGCGCGCTCGTCCAGACCGTCTCACCCGTCCGCTTGTCGAAGGCCATCCAGCGGTGCAGGCCGCGCGAGTGCGTGCCCCAACTGAACGTGACGCCGCTGACGATGACGAGGTCACCGTCAACCAGCGGCGAGACGGTGCGCCCGCCGTGCGTCGTCAACAACCCGTACTCCTCGCCGAGCGAGCGTTCCCACAAGACCTTCCCGTCCTTGCCCGAGAGGCCGACGAGGTGGCCGCCGCCGCCGAAGGCGTAGACGTTCCCCGTCGCCGGGTCACCCACGGGCGAGGCCCAACCCACGCGGTGCGGCGGGATGTCCGAGAGGTAGACGTTGAAGTGCTTCTCCCAGAGCACGCGCCCCGTGTCGGCGTCGAGGCACATCAGGCGCTCCTGCAAGTGCTCGCCTTTGTCGTAACCGTTCCAGAGGTAGACGCGGTTCGCCATCACCACGGGCGTCGAGCGCCCACCATAGGGGGCCTTCCACGCGAGATTCTCGCCCGCGGGCGACCACTTCGAGGGCAAGCCCTTCTCGTGCGAGATGCCGTCGCGCTCCGGCCCGCGCCACTCGGCCCAGTCGGCCGCGTGCGCCGCGGGCGCAGTCAAAAGCAGGAGTATGAAGAGTGCGCAGACCTTATGCCGCCGGCCGTGTACGTTCGTCCTCAAAATTGTTTCGCCTCGCAGTCGCTGAAAGATGTCCCCGGAAGAAACCTTGTGCGGGTCTCACACGTTTTATCACACGTCGTGAGATGAGTTCTCGCCGCCGCGCGGCTTGAAAAATTTTCCTTGCTTTTAAGAGCCCGCGGGATGTAAATACGCCGACGCGCCGCCGTTTGTTTTTCCGCCGGCCGCGGTTGCCCCGACGCATTCCGAAACCACGTACGCGCGACCAATATATTGGACGGCCGGCGCCCCACGCGCGCCCGACAAAGTTAACACCACGGCGGCCGCCACGAAAAGACGGAGTGAAGACCATGACGCTCAAGCGGAACATTCTGGCGGCGCTGCTGCTCGTCGCGCTCGCCGCGGCGGCGGCGGCGCAGGACCCGAAGCAGGCGCTCAACGAACAGCTCTACGAGGCCGCGCGCAAGGGCGACGCCGCCGAGGTTAAGGCGTTGCTCGACAAAGGCGCCGACGTGAACGCCAAGTTCCGCTACGGCGCAACGGCGCTCTTCAAGGCCGCCGAGCGCGGCTACACGGAGGTCGTCAAACTCCTCATCGAGCGCGGCGCCGACGTGACCGTCAAGGACACCTTCTACGGCGCGAACGCGCTCTACTGGGCGATGGATAAGGGACACACCGGCGTCGTGCGCGCCATCCTCGCCAAGAGCGCCGAGGACGCGGGCGACGTGCTGCTTACGGGCGCGCGCTCGGGCAACGCCGAGATGGTCTCGGCCGCGCTGGAGACCGGCAAGGTTCCGGCCGAGACGCTCACGGCTGCGCTCGTCGCGGCGAGCGCCGACGCCAAGAACGCGGCCATCGCCGAGTCGCTCAAGAAGGCAGGCGCGCAGCCCCCGCCCACGGTGGACGCGGGCGTGCTCCAGTCTTACGTCGGCAAGTACAAGGGCGACCCCGGCCCGGAGATCAGCATTGAGCTGAAGGACGGCAAGCTCGTCGGCGCGGGCGGCGGCGGCCCCCCGCTCACGCTCTTCCCCATCGACCAGACCACCTTCCGCCCCGCAGAGTTCGACGGCCTCACCTTGACCTTCAAAGTCGAGGCCGGCAAAGTCACCGGCATCGACTTCAAACAGGGGCCGAACACCAGACTGCTGAAGAGAGTAGACACACAGCAGTAGGCAGATGGCAGCCGCTTCGCGTGACGGACATTAAAAGATTAAATCTGAGTTTCTGACAGCGGCTCTTTCAACTGTCTACTGCCTACTAACTTCCGAGGTTCAAACATGAAACGACTCGCGCTCTCCATCTTCTGCCTGTGTCTCGCCGCCTCCGCCGCGCGGGCGCAGAACTGGCCGCAGTTCCGCGGCGCGAACGCGTCGGGCGTGGCCGAGGGCCGGCCCGCGCCCGTCAAGTGGGACGCCGTCAAGGCCGAGAACGTGCGCTGGAAGACGCCGATCCCCGGCCTCTCGCACGCGAGCCCCGTCGTCTGGGGCGACAAGGTCTTCGTCGTCACGGCCGTGAGTTCCGAGGCGAAGCCCGAGGCGCGCTTCGGCCTCTACGGCGACGTGGAGCCGGTGAAGAACGACCCGAAGCACGCGTGGAAGGTCTACGCGCTCGACAAGAAGACGGGCAAGGTCGTCTGGGAGCGCGCCGCCTACGAGGGCATCCCGAAGGTCAAGCGCCACCCGAAGTCCTCGCACGCCGCCTCGACTCCCGCGACCGACGGCAAGCACCTCGTCGTGCTCTTCGGCTCGGAGGGGCTCTACAACTACGACCTCAACGGCAAGCTCCTCTGGAAAGCAGACCTCGGAGTGCTCGACTCCGGCTGGTTCTACGACCCGGACTATCAGTGGGAGTACGCCAGCTCGCCCGTCATCTGGAAGAACCTCATCATCGTGCAGGCCGACATCCAGAAAGGCTCGTTCATCGCCGCCTACGACCTCAAGACCGGCAAGCAGGTCTGGAAGACTTTGCGCGGCGACGAGCTACCCGGCTGGTCAACGCCCGCCGTCTACGAGGGGAAGACGCGGGCCGAACTCGTCACCAACGGCACGAAGGCCATCCGCGGCTACGACCCACAGACTGGCAAAGAGCTGTGGCGGCTCACGCCCAACTCCGAGATCACGACGCCGACGCCCCTCTTCGCGCACGACCTCATCTACGTCACCAGCGGCTACCGCCCCATCCAGCCCATCTACGCCATCCGGCCGGGCGCCACGGGCGACATCACGCTGAAGGAGGGCAAGGAGTCGAGCGAGTTCATCGCGTGGAGCAAGGCGCGCGGCGGCCCGTACATGACGACGCCCATCATCTACGGCGACCTGCTCTACACGCTCTCGAACCAGGGAGTCGTCGCCGCCTACAACGCGACCAGCGGCGAGCGCGTCTATCAGCAGCGCATCGCCGACCGCGGCGGCGCGTTCACGGCCTCGCCCGTCGGCTCGGACGGCAAGATATACCTTTCGAGTGAGGACGGCGAAATCTTCGTCTTCAAAGCGGGGCCGAAGCACGAGCTGCTCTCGGTCAACCCGATGGGCGAAGTCCTGATGGCGACGCCTGCCATCAGCGACGGTATGCTCATCGTCCGCGGCATCAACCACGTCTTCGCCGTCGCCGACTCGACGCCGGCCGCGCCGCCCACGAAGGCCGCGAAGTAACTTTGCAAACTATCTCTTGAAGGAAACCTACACAGTGAAACCGTCAGCCAAAACTCTTTTCGCCCTGCCCGCACTTCTTCTGACCGCCCTCGCACTCTCGTCGTCCGCCACGTCGGCGGCGGGCGACACGAACTGGCCGCAGTGGCGCGGCCCCGACGGCTCGGGCGTCTCGGCCGAGAAGGGTCTGCCCGAGGAGTGGGGCGAGGCGAAGAACGTCCGCTGGAAGACGCCGCTGCCGGGCAAGGGCCATTCGAGCCCGGTCGTCTGGGGCAAGCGCGTCTTCGTGACGACGGCCGTTGAAGGGCCGGTCGTTCCCGGCGCGAAGTCAGCCGTTCACAAGATCGAAGGGCAGGAGTGGAAGCACCCCGACAGCCTCGGCGCCGACCGCAAGCACATCTTCAAGGTCATCGCGCTCGACCGCGACACCGGCAAGCTGCTGTGGGAGCAGACCGCCTGGGAGGGCACGCCCTACGACGACCGCCACCGCAAAAGCTCTTACGCCGCCGCGACGCCCGCGACCGACGGCAAGATGGTCTACGCGTGGTTCGGCTCCGAAGGGCTCTACGCCTACGACGTGAACGGCAAACTCGCGTGGAAGTTCATGCCCGGCAAACTGGGGACGCTCGGCATGGGCGCAGCCACCTCGCCTGTGCTCTTCGAGAACGTCGTCATCGTGCAGGCCGACGAGGAGGAGGGCAAAGACTCCTTCATCGTCGGGCTCGACAAGAAGACGGGCAAAGAGGTCTGGCGCGTGCCGCGCAAGATTCAGGTGAGCTGGGCGACGCCGCTTCTCGTCAACACCGGCAAGCGCACGGAGCTGATCGCAAGCGGCACCGAGGCGGTCATCTCTTACGACCCGGCGACGGGTAAGGAGCTTTGGCGCTCGAAGGGACTTGAGAGCAACGCCATTCCCTCGCCGGTCGCGACGACGGGTCACGACATGGTCATTGTCTCGTCGGGCTACCCGGCGAAGATTGCCTACGCCGTCAAGCTCGGCGCGTCGGGCGAGCTGAAGGACTCGGACATCGTGTGGAAGTACGCCAAGGGGACGGCCTACGTGCCCTCGCCCATCCTCTACGGTGACTACATCTACCTGCTGACCGACAAGGGCATCATGACGTGCCTCGACGCGCGCACCGGCGAGGTCAAGTACGAGGGCGGGCGCCCGCCCGTCCCCGCCACCTTCACGGCCTCGCCCGTCGCCTTCGACGGCAAGATTCTGCTGACGAGCGAGGACGGCGACACTTTCGTCGTCAAGGCGGGGCCGAAGCACGAGGTGCTGCGCACGAACTCGGTGGGCGAGCCCGTCTACGCCTCGCCCGCGGTCGCCGACGGCAAGCTCTTCATCCGCGGCGAGCGTAACCTCTACGCCATCGAGCAGGCGAAGAAATGAGCGCAGGATAAAAGGAACAAGCGGCGCACTTCGGCCGTCTAAAGGGGGAGGCGACGCGTCCGCGCGCCTCCCCTTCTTCTTTCTAACGTCTCTAACACGGGAGCGACGAGCATGATCTTCGACGAGAACCAGACGCAACAGAAGACTCCCTGGTATCGCACCCGGCTGGTATTGATGGCGGGCCCGATTGTCGTCGTCCTCCTCGGCATCGTCGGCGCATACCTCCTCTTCGCCCCGCCCGGCGCCGGCAACGCGGGCACGGATGAGCACTACGCCGCGCTCGAACGCCACCGCGCCGCGCAGCAGCAGGGCCAGCCCGCGCCCCCCGCCGACCCCGCCGCCGCGGCGGACGCCGCAGACCCACAGGCGAGCCCCGCCGCGGACGCCGCCGCGCAAACTGCCCCGGCGGGAGCGCCGGTGGCCGCAGGAACCGATGCGGCTCAGGCCGCGGCGCCAGCGTCCGCAGCGGGCCAGACGGCGACGGCCGCGCCCGCACGCAGGAACTACTGGACGAACTTCCGCGGCCCCGCGCGCGACGGACGTTACGACGAGCGGCCGGTGCGCACGAACTGGGAGGGCGGGCTGCCTCTGCTCTGGAAGCAGCCTTCGGGCGGCGGCTACTCCTCCTTCTCCGTGGCCGACGGCATCGCCTACACCATCGAGCAGCGGCGCCAGCAGGAGGTGGTCGCCGCCTACAACGTCGAGACCGGGCGCGAGCTTTGGACGAACGCGTCGGACGCACAGTACACCGACTCGACCGGCGACGGGCCGCGCTCGACGCCGACGTGGCACGAGGGCCGTCTCTACGCGCTCGGCGCGCTGGGCGAGTTGCGCTGCCTCGACGCGCGCACGGGCAAGCTCATCTGGTCGAAGAACATCCTGAAGGAGGCGGGCGCGTCGAACCTCCAGTGGGGCATGGCGGGGTCGCCGCTCGTCGTTGACGACAAGGTGATCGTGATTCCGGGCGGCTCGAACGGAAAATCGGTCGTCGCTTACAACGCGCGGACGGGCGCGCTAGCTTGGGGCGCTCTGGGCGACACGGCCTCCTACACTTCGCCGATGCTGGTCACGCTCGCGGGGCGCCGGCAGGTGCTCGCCGTCACGGCGCGCAACGTGGCCGGCATCGCCCCCGAGGACGGGACGGTGCTGTGGTCATTCCCGTGGGCGAACTCCATCGGCATCAACGTCGCGCAGCCCATCGTCGTCGGGGCCGACCGCTTCTTCATCTCTTCCGGGTACGGGAAGGGCGCGGCGCTGGTGCAGTTGAGTAACGCGGGCGGCAAGCTCTCGGCCTCCTCGGTCTGGGAGCGCGCGTCGATGAAGAACAAGTTCAACAGCTCCGTTCTGCATGAGGGGCACATCTACGGGCTGGACGAGGGGATGCTGACGTGCGTAGACCTGGCGACGGGCGAGCAGAAGTGGAAGGCGCGCGGCTACGGCTACGGGCAGGTCGTCATCGCCAGCGGCCACCTCATCGTGACGACCGAGGAGGGCGAGATCGCGCTCGTGCGTGCCACCCCCGCCGGCCACACAGAGCTGGCGCGCTTCCCCGCCCTCGAAGGGCGCACCTGGAACGTCCCGGCCATCGCCGACGGCCGCCTCCTCGTCCGCAACGCGACGCAGATGGCCTGCTACAAGCTCTCGGACTGACCGAGTGTTTACCGATGCGTGCTCGTCAGACGCCGCATAGCGGCGGGTCACGTACGGCCTTCGTTTAATTACTTGAGCGACAACGACGCGAGCGTCGTCTCATCTTTAACTAGAATTGTTTCACCCAGCACGACCGGGTGCGCCCAGGTCGGCGAGGCGGCGACGGTGTACTGCGCCGCGGGGGCGAAGGCGGTCGCGGACGCGGGCAGGACGTAGAGCACCGCGTCGTTCGTGAGCGCGAGGAGCGTCCCGCCGAGGTTCACGATGGCGGCGTTCTCGCCCATCCGCCCCGGCCCCTGCCAGAGCGTCTTCCCCGTCGCCGCATCCACGGCGAAGAACTGCCCCTTCTTCTTCGCCGAGAGCCCATAGAGCGTCGAACCCGCGAGCACCGGCGTGTTCATGTACAGCTCGTTCTCCTCGTTGCGCCAGACCTCTTTCGCCGTCCACTTCCCGCCCTCGCGCGCAGGACGCAGCGCGACAATGCCGCCACCCTCGAACGAGACGACGACCGTGTCTTTGAAGACGACCGGCGTGTTGCAGTTCGTGTCGTAGGAAGTTTTCGCGGGGAGTTTCCAAAGGAGTTGACCGTTCGCGGCCGAGACCGCGACCAGCTCCTTCTGCGTGAAGGTGACGACCTGTCGCTCGCCGCCGGCCGTCAGCACGACGGGCGAGGAGTAGGCGGGGCCGTCCGCGTCGTAAGACCACTTGACCGCGCCGCTCGCGGCGTCGAAGGCCACGAGCGCGCCCTTGTCGTGCCCGCCGACGTGCGCGATCAGCAGGTCGCCGACGACGACCGGCGACATCGAAGTCCCGTAGAGCGGCGAGGTCACGGGATACTGTTTCGAGAAATCTTTTCGCCAGAGGAGACGGCCCGTCTTCGCGTCGTGCGCCGAGAGCAGGCCCGCGATGCCGAGCGTGTAGACGCGCCCCGCAGCGACGACGGGCGTGGACTTCGGCCCCTTGCCGTGGCCGGTCGCCGCGGAGTTCATCTCGTAGGGCGCAGCCACGGCGCCCGCACGCCAAAGCTCCTTGCCCGTCGAGGCGTCGAGCGCGAGGAGCACCTCCTCCTCGCCCTGCCGCGCGTGCTGGTAGATACGGCCGCCGCTCACCACCGGCGACGCGTGGCCGATGCCGACCGTCGCCTTCCAGAGCGGCTTCAACTCCTTCGGCCAGACGGACGGCGCGTTGACACCGGCCGCCAGCCCGTCGCGGTTCGGCCCGCGCCACTGCGGCCACTCCGCCACGGCGGCCGCGGGCGTGCCCGCCTTCCCGCCTGCGTCAACGGCCGGCGCGCTTGCGTTCTCGGCGATGGCGGGCGTCGGCGTCGTGGGAACCGCAGGCTGTGCCTCCGGCGTCGGCGTAGCGGCGGCGCTTCCGTCGGCGACGAGCGTGGCGGGCCGTTCGGCTACGTCCGCGCCGCAGGCCGCGAGCGCGAAGGCGAAGAGCGCGGTCGTCAACAGGGTCAGGCGTCGGACGTACTTCGTTCTCATCCCCGGGTCACCCTCACTTAATCTAGAAGAGCAGCTTCGCGCCGAACTGTATGTGGCGCGGGTCGCGCGCCGACGTGACCTGTCCGAAAGTGGGCGAGCCCAGGAAGTTGTCGGGCAGGTTCAGGTTCGGATGGTTGAAGAGGTTGAAGACCTCTGCGCGCAGTTGCAGGCTCACCTTCTCGCCGAGCGCCGTGTTCTTGACGAGTGAGGCGTTAACGTTCTGGTAGCCGGGGCCGGTCAGGATGTTCCGGCCCGCGTTGCCGAACGTGCCCGGTGCGGGGAACGCAAAGGCCGAGGTGTCGAACCAACGCTCGGGCGTGCGCGGCCCCGAGTTCGGGTCGCCGACGAGGTTCGGCCGGTCGTTCGCGCCGAAGCCAAGCGACGAACGCCCCGTGCCACTGTTGTCGAACTCCTGAATGAGCGCCACCGTGAACGGCCTTCCGGTCTGCGCCGTGACGATGCCGTAGGTCTGCCAGCCCGTGAGCAGCGTCGTCAGGAAGCCTCTGTCATTAGCGTGCGCGCGTCCACGGCCGAACGGTAGGTCGTAGGAGTAGCTGACCGAGAGACGCTGGCGCACGTCGAAGTTCGAGAGCCCGCGCTCGGCGCGCAGGTCGTAGGAGTTCTGCGGGAAGTTCGGGTCGCCCGCGCTCGAAAAGAAGTTCGACGCGTCGTCGATGGACTTCGACCACGTGTAAGAGCCCAGGAGCGCGAGCCCCATCGAGAGGCGCTGCTGGAAGCGCGCTTGCAGACTGTGGTAGGTCGAAGAGGCGCGCGACTCGATGAGGTTGATGTCGTCGAAGAACGGGTTGGGCCGCGGAACAAAGGGCAGCCCCGACGGAAGCACGCTCGGCTGCGGCTGGTTGATGTCGCGCGCCGAGAGAAGCTTCGTCCCCTTCGACCCGACGTAGGCGACTTCGAGCACGCGGTTGCGGCCCAGTTGTCGCTGCACGTTCGCGTTCCAGTGCTGCATGTAGGGCGTGCGCAGGTCGCGCTGAATCGCCAGCGCCGAGTCGGGCACCGCGAAGGGGAGGTTCGACGGGAACGGGTTGTCGAGCGTGAGCGGGAACCCGAACTGCGGCAGCGGGACGAAGAGGTTGAAGTCGAAGAAGGGTCGGTTGAAGTAGAGCGCCTCGCCCGGCGCGAGCGGCGACTGGTCATAGTAGATGCCGTAGCCCGCGCGCAGAACGGTCTCGCCCTCTTCGCCCAACGTGTACGCCAGCCCGACGCGCGGGGCGAAGTTGTTCCGGTCGGAACGGAAGCCCGAGCGAGGGACGCCGCTCGTCCCTACGCGTAAGAGCGTTCCCGTCGCCGTGTCGTAGACGTTCGCGCGGTCAAAGACATCGACCGACGGCGAGTTGTACTCGTAGCGCAGGCCCGCCGAAAGCGTGAGGCGCGGCGTCAGACGAATCTGGTCGTTGACGAAGAAGTGATAACTCTCCGTGCGGAGGTGCTGCGCGTTATCGACACGCGCGCCGCCCGTCACCGTGGGCGACCCCAGCAGAAGGTCTGCGAGCGAGTTGCCCGTGAAGGCGAACGGCGTGAACTGGAGGAGTCCGCGCGCCTGCACGTCGCGGAAGGCGTTCTGTTGGACGGCGCGCAGGTCGGCGCCAAACTTGAGGAGATGTCGGCCGCGCGTGTAGGTCGCCGTGTCGAGGAACTGGTAGGTGTTTGTGACGCTGTTCTGCGGGTTGTTGAACTCCTCGCCGAGCGGCGAGAAGCCCGTCACGGTGATGAAGCTCAAGCCCGCGTCGCGCGGGTTCGGCGAAAGCTCCGGGAGGCCGACGCGCTGGTTGACCGATGCGGCGCGGTTCTCCTGTAGGACGCTCGCCGCGACGCGGTTGTAGGCGATGCGCGCGTCGTTGACGAAGGTCGGCCCAAAACTCTTAGTCCAGCCCGCCATCGCGTTCTGCCCGCGGCGCGCCACGTCGTTACCGTAGCTGGGGACGGCCGCGAACGTCGGCCCCGCGAACGGCTCGTAGAGCGAGCGGTCGCCGAAGCTGTAGCGGAAGGCGAGCGTCGAGCTGTCGCCGAGGATGTGATCGACGCGCGCGTCGAAGTGGTCGTTGCGGTCGCGCTGCGTGGGCGACGAGACGAAGTTGGCGAACGGCGTCGCGCGGTTCGGCGCGGGGTAGAGCGCGGCGATGCGGCGGCCGATGGCGCTCTGCCTGTCGAGCGGCACGACGTTGCCGGGGAAGCAGCCCGACTGGTTCTGCGCGTTGCAGGGGAGCGGCTGGAACGTCGAAGGGTCTACGCGTTGCGGGTCGCGGACGAAGACGGGCTGGCCGAAGAAGTCGAACGAGCGCGAGAAGTCGCCCGCGCGTTCGGCGAGCGTCGGGACGTTGGTGACGCGCGTCAGCCCCTCGCGCGAGCGCGTCCCCTCGTAGTCGGCGAAGAAGAAGGTGCGGTTCTTTCTGACCGGCCCGCCGACGGAGAAGCCGAACTGGTTGCGGATGTACTTGGGCGCCGCCTCGCCCGCGGGCGCGAAGAAGTTGCGCGCGTCCAGACGGCCGTTGCGGTGGAACTCGTAGAGCGAGCCGTGAAAATCGTTCGTCCCGGACTTCAACACCACGTTGACCTGCGCGCCCGCGCTGCGGCCGAACGAGGCGTCGTAGGTCGAGGTCAGCGTCTCGAACTCGCGGACGGCGTCCACCGGCGGGCGCACGCCGAAGGTGTTGAGCTTCGGGTCCACGTTGTAGACGCCGTCGAGCAGGAAGTTGTTCGCGTCCTCGCGCGCGCCGTTGACGGAGAAGGCGAAGTCGCCGCGCACCGAACCCGCCGACCCTTGCGCGGGCGGCGCGGCGCCGGGGACGAGCAGACTCAACTCGTAGAAGTTGCGTCCGTCGAGCGGCAGACCCTCGACCTGCCGGTTCTCGATGACCGTCCCGAGCGAGGCTGAGTCCTTCTTCAACTCGTCGGGCGCCGCGATGACGACCTGCGGCTCCGAGCCGTGCGCCCCCCCGACTTCCAGAAAGGCATCGGCCCTCAACTCCTGGTTCACCTTCAGCGGGACATCCTGCTCAATCCTTCTGAAGCCCTGGGCTGAAATGGTGAGGAGGTACGAACCGGGCGGCAACGAAGAGAGCGCATACTCGCCCTCGCCGCCGCTGGTTGTCGCACGCGCCTCGCCCGTCTCTCTGTTGACAAGCCTGATTTCCGCCCCGGGGACGACGGCGCGGTTCGGGTCGTAGACTGTGCCCAACACGGAGGCGCGATGCGTCTGCGCTGCCGCGCTCGTCGCACAGGTGAAGACGGCGGCCAGCGAGATGGACAAAAGTACGAGCGCTTGGAGCTTTGACTTCAAGACTGGTCTCTCCTCGGAAGTGTTCGCGCGGCACGCGCTCGGTACGAGCATTTGGACGCGCTTTTTTTTCGTCAACGGCGGAACAGGTTTTTGCGGCAAAAGACGACGTAAAAAGTGCGTGCGCCGGACATTTCAGCGGCGGCGGGGAAGGATTTTCCCTTACAAGTCTGAAACCGCCTGCTAGAATGCAGAGTATAAAGGTTCGCCCCGGACAGTAGCTATCGAACCGGAGTTATACGTCCACATGCCAAAAAACGTTTCTCTTCTTCGACCCCTTTCGGTGAGGCTCGCCTGCCTCGCCGTCGCCCTTCTCTTCTGCGCCGCGACGGCCGTCGCCCAGACGACCAGCACGCTCGCCGGCGACGTGCGCGACTCGAACGGCGCGGCCATCCCCGGCGCGTCGGTGACGGCGAAGAGTCTGGAGACGGGGCGCGCGAGCACGGCCACCTCCGACGAGGAGGGGCGCTACACCTTCGCAGGGCTCCCGGTCGGCCTCTACGAGGTGCGCGCCGACAAGCCGGGCTTCAAGCTCAACGTCTTCGAGCGTGTCACCCTCACCGTCAACGAGACGGCGACCCTCGACATCCGTATGGAGCCCGCGGGCGTCGATGAGCAGGTGACGGTCAGGGACGAGGCCGAGATGGTCAACACGCGCACGGCCGAGCTGAGCTTCCTCGTCGGTGAGCGCGCCATCCGCGAGCTGCCCTTGAACGGCCGCAACTACACCGACCTCGCCTTCCTCCAGCCCGGCGTCGTCGCCTACCCGCACCGCGACACAGGCTCGGTCGTCGCGCACGGCGTCGGCGCGAGCATCAACGGCCAGGACCCTCGCTCGAACGTCTACCTGCTCGACGGCACCGTGCAGAACGACTTCACCAACGGCCCCGCGGGTAGCGCCGCCGGCACGAGTTTAGGCATCGAGTCCATCCGCGAGTTCCGCGTCGAGACCAACGCCTACAGCGCCGAGTACGGCCGCAACTTCGGTGGTCAGGTCAACGCCGTCTCGAAGTCTGGGACGAACGAGTTCCACGGCTCGCTCTACGAGTTCCACCGCAACGACAACCTCGACGCGCGCAACTTCTTCGACCCCGAGCGCAAACCCGAGTTCCGGCGCAACCAGTTCGGCGGGAGCCTGGGCGGCCCCATCAGTAAAGACCGCCTCTTCTTCTTCGGCGGCTACGAGTCTCTGCGCGAGAACCTCGGCCGCACCGTCCGCACCGTCACGCCCGACCTCGACGCGCGTGCAGGGATTGTGACGCGCTGCACCATCACCCCGGCCGCGGGCCAAGCCTGCCCCGAGGCCAACATCGTCCGCACGACGGTCGGCGTCAACTCGGCCGTCCGGCCGTTCCTCGACGCGTTCCCGCTGCCGAACGTCGGCGCGTCGCGCGTCGCTGGCAACCTCGCCGCCTACACGTTCGGCTTCGACCAGACGCTGCGCCAGCACTTCCTGCAAGGGCGCGTGGACTACAACCGCAGCGCGCGCGACCAGTTCTTCGGGCGCTACACCTTCGACGATGCCGACCAGTTGTTGCCGACCGACTTCCCGCAGTTCCCGCGCACCTTCTTCTCGCGCAACCAGTTCTTTACGGGTGAGTACCGGCAGACGCTCTCAGCCGCGACCCTGAACACCTTCCGGCTCAACTTCAGCCGCACGCGCGTCGGGCAGAACGTCGAGGCGAACTTGGACTCGCCGCTCCCCGAGTTCGTGCCCGGCCGCGGCATCACGGGCGACATCGACATCGGCGGCATCCCGCGCTTCGGCCCGCAGTCGTCGGGGAACCTGCGCCTCGTCCAGAACGTCTTCGGCGGCGAGTACAGCCTCGTTCACAGCCGCGGCCGTCACTTGATTAAGGCGGGCGCGCTGGCCGAGCGCTACCAGGACAACATGGTCAACCCGACCTTTAGCAACGGCATCTACACGTTCGCCTCCGTGCAGGACTTCCTACAGAACCGCGCGCAGCGCTTCATCGGCCTGACGCCCGCGGCGCAGTTCGACCGCTACTGGCGCTTCACGCTCATGGGTCTCTACGTGCAGGACACGTGGCGCGTACACCCGCGCCTTTCGCTCAACGGTGGTCTGCGCTACGAGGCTTCGACGATGCCGCAAGACCGGCGCGACGTGTCGCTCCCAAACCTGTCTGACCGGACGCCGACGCCGGGACAGCTCTACGAGAACCCGACCTTAAAGAACCTCGCGCCGCGCGTCGGGTTCGCGTGGGACGTTCTGGGCGACGGCCGCACGTCGGTGCGTGGCGGCTACGGCATCTACTTCAACACGAACAACCAGCAGAACCTGATTGTGACGGTGACGAACCCGCCGGCCACGCCGCGCCCCGTCGTCAACAACCCCGCGTTCCCCGTCCCGAACTTCGCCGGCTCGCTCTCGATCCGGCCCGTCCAGTTCGACCTCGACAACCCGTACCTACAGGTCTGGAACCTGAACGTTCAAAGAGAACTCTGGTTCGACACGCTCGTCACCATCGGCTACGCGGGCACGCGCGGCGTACACCTTCTGCGCAGCAACGACGTGAACATCCCCGCGCCCATCATCCGCGCCGACGGCACGCCCTTCTGGCCCGTCGGTCAGGTGCGGCCGAACCCCGCGTTCACGACCATCGAGCTTAAGTCCTCGGACGGCAACTCGTGGTACAACGCTCTGGTCTTCGAGGCGCGCAAGCGTCTGACGCGGGGCTTGAACGCGCAGCTCTCCTACACGTTCGCGCGCAACATCGACACGACGCAGGCTTCGACCTTCTTCTCCGACGCGACGAACGGGACGACGACGGCCTTCCCGGAGTTCCCCGGGCTCAACTACAACAAGGGTCTCTCGGACTACCACGCGAAGCATAACCTCGTCTTCAACTTCACCTGGCAGCTCCCGTTCGGCGAGGGGCGCGAGGGGCTGACGGGACTCCTGACGAGCGGCTGGCAGTTGTCGGGCATCGGGCAGGCGCGGAGCGGGAACCCTCTGACGGTCTTCGTCGCGCGCAACCGTTCGCGTTCGCAGTGGTCGCCTTCGCTCGCGCCCGGCATCGGCTTCGACCGCCCGGACTTCGCGCCGGGCTTCGACGCCGAGTCGGCTGTGCTCGGCGGCCCCGACCAATATTTCGATCCGGCGGCCTTCCGCCTGCCGGCCGCGGGGACGCTCGGTAACGTCGGGCGCGGCGCGCTCATCGGCCCGAACCTGCGCGTCTTCGACCTCTCGCTCGTGAAGAACACGCGCTGGGATTGGCTCGGCGAAGACGGTGCGTTGCAGTTGCGCCTTGAGGCTTTCAACCTCTTCAACCGGGCCAACTTCGCGCCGCCGTCCCTCATCGTCTTCACCGGCGCGGCCGACAACGAGCAGCCGCTCTCGACCTTCGGCCGCATCCGCTCGACCACCACCTCTTCGCGGCAGGTGCAGTTGGGCGTGCGGCTCACGTTCTAAAAACAGTGAATGGTGAATGGTGAATAGTAAATAGAATTTGACTTCACTCGCGTCGGTTTTCAACAACCGCGGCGCGGGCGCTCAAGCACTATTCACCATTTACTAATTCACCATTCACCATTCACGAGGTCTCTCGAATGCTCTGGATAATCTTCGCCCTCGGCGCGGCGCTCGCGTGGGGGCTGTACGGGCCGGTGCTCCATCAGGGGCAGGTGCAGTTGGGCAGTCCTCTGCGCGCGCTGTTGTGCGTGGGGGCGGCTTACTTTCTCATCGGGGTGATCGTGCCGGTGCTGGGTCTGTCGTCGCAGGGGGGTGTAACTGCGGGGTTCACGACGAAGGGCGCGCTGGCGGCGACGGCCGGCGGGGCGCTCGGCGCCATCGGCGCCGTCTGCATCATCTACGCCTTCCGCGCGGGCGGACTGCCGACCTACGTCATGCCGCTCGTCTTCGCGGGCGCGCCGCTCGTCAACGTCCTCTTCTCGATGGTGCTCCACCCGCCGAAGCAGGCGCCCAACCCGCTGCTCTACGTCGGCTTCGTCCTCGCCGCCGCCGGCGCCGGCATGGTCTTGTACTTCAAACCTCAGTCGTGAGGGCAGACGATGGACGACGGACGATAGACGATGTCCAAGCCTTTATCGTCTATCGTCCGTCGTCCATCGTTACTTCTTCCGGCGGCCGATGCTGTAGAGGTGGTTCGAGGTGCGGATGAAGAGCTGCCCTTCGGAGATGGCCGGGGAACTGAGACAGTATTCGCCGAGGTCGTTCTCGGCGAGCAGCTCGAACTGCGGGCCCGCCTTGATGACCGAGGTCACGCCGTCCTCGCTCGTCACGTAGACCTTCCCGTCGGCGAGCACGGGCGACGCGCTGTAGGTGCCGGGCTTCAGACGCTGTTGACCGTAGACCTCCCTGCCCGTCTTCGCATCCAGACACCACACGATGCCGCGGTCGTTGACGACGTAGAAGTATTTCCCGTCGGTGACGGGCGTCGGCACGTCCGGCCCGTTCTCGGTTGACCAGGCGAGGTGCGACTTCGACACGTCGCCGCGCCCGCCCGCGCGCAGCACGAGCAGCGGCTTGACGCGCGTCGGCACGTAGACGAGGCCGTCCGAGACGATGGGCGAGGCGACGACGCGATAGAACGGGTCACGCTCCGGGTTCAATCCTCCCGCCCTCCACAGCTCTTTGCCCGTCGCCGGGTCGTGCCCCGTCACGTAGTCGGCGCCGCTCACCACGATCTCGGTCGCCTTCCCCACGCGCAGCAGCGCGGGCGTCGTGTAGGCGTCGGGCGACTCGCGCTCGGCGTCGGTCGGCCGCTCGACGCGCCAGAGGGTCTTCCCCGTCTTCTTGTCGATGCGCAGCACGTACGAAGGGTCGTCCGTGTGCATCCCGTGCAGCACCTGCACGTAGAGCGAGTCCTCGTGCAGGAGCGGCGAGGAGGCGTAGCCCCAGTTGAGACCGAACGCGCCGTAGTCCTTCTGAATGTCGCGCGACCACAGCTCGCGCCCCTCGAAGTCGAAGCCCTTGAGCACGCCCGTGCCCGTCATCACCCAGACGCTCCGGCCGTCGGTCACGGGCGAGGGCGAAGACATGTTGTGCTTGCGCATCCTCTGGTTGCTGCCGCCGAGCGCGCGCTTCCACAGCATCGCGCCCTTCGACCTGTCCACGCACCAGAGGCTCAGTGCGTCGCCCTCGGCGACGTTGAGGAAGACGCGCTCGCCCCACACGATGGGCGTCGAGCCGCTGCGGTCGGGCATCGCGAGCTTCCACGCGACGTTCTCTCCGGCAGTCCACTTGAGCGGCAGGTCGCGCTCGTCGCTCACACCGTTCAGGTTCGGGCCGCGCCACTGCGGCCAGTTCGCCGACGCGTTCGCGGCAACCAACACGACGAGACACGCGGCCAGTAACAGTCTACGCATCTTTAACTCCTTCAACGGGCGGGTTGGTCAGATTCTAACCCGAAGCGGGCGCGGGCGGGCGGGAATTTTACTCCTCGCGGAGCGCGGCGAGGAGCGGGGCGCGCAGCGCGGCCGCGGTCGCCACGAGCGAGGCCGCGAGCCCCGCGACGACGACCGCCGCCAGCAAAAGCCCCAGCGACGTGAAGGGCAGACGCCCGCCACGTGCCGAGACGACGGGCGCAATCGCCAGCAGCGCGCAGAGCGTCCCCGTCAGAAGCCCGCACGCGAGCAGCAGCGCGTTCTCGGCCAGAATCATCAGGCCGAAGTGTCGCCGGTCGTAACCCACTGCGCGGAGCAGCGCCAGCTCCCTGCGCCGTTCAAGCACGTTCCTCAGAAGCACCGCCGCCAGCCCCAGCGTGCCGAGCGCGAGCCCGAGCCCGCCGAGCATCTGGAACGTCGAGAGGTACGTGTTCTCGACGCGGTGGAAGCCGGCCAGACGCTCGGAGGTCGAGGCGGCGTCGAAGCCGAAGTCCGACAGGCGCGCTTCCAATGCGGCCGCCACGTCGGCGCCCGCGCGCCCCTCGGGCAGGTCGATGAGGAAGACGCGGTAGCCCTCCTGCTCCGGAAAGTATCGGAGGAAGTTGCGCTCCGACACGATCAGTTCGCCTTGAAAGATGCTGTCGGCGAGCGTCGCCACCAGTCGCAGCCGCAGGGGCTCCTGCCCGCCGCCACGCTCTAACAGAAAATCTTCACCGAGCCCGACGTGCAGCACGTACGCGGCCGAGTTCGCATCCGCGACGAAGGGCACCGCGCCGTCCGCGAACTCCCTGTCGAGCAGCAGCCACGGGTTCGTCTTACTCTCCCCTTCGGCGTCGAGCGTGCCCCCGAAGGCGAAGCGCCCTTCGCGCCTGAACGCGTCGGTCGGCGCGAGGATGCGCGGCTGGCTCGGGCGATAGAGGTTGAGGCAGCTCGCGTCGTCGCCCGGGCGCAGTCGGAACCGGGCCAGCTCGACGCCTTCGAGCGCGGACGCGTCCCCCGCGCCTTTGAGGTTCAACGCGTCGCGCCCCTCGGGCGTGTTCGGGTCATGGACGACGGGCAGCAGAGACTCCGCGAGCAGCTCATAGCCGCCGCCGCCCGAGTCGCGCTCGCGCGCCGCCGCGGCCGAGTCGTCGCGCCGGAACGCGTCTACCGCGACGATGATGAAGGCGGCCGCCGCGATGAGCGTGATGCACAAAACACTCCGCCCCGGCCTGTACGTCGCGTTCCTCATCCCCAAACGCGAGACAGACCACCACCCGCCGCCCCCGAGCGTTCCGCGCCCGCGCGACTTGAGCCACGCCGACTGAAACCCGAGCAGCGCGACGAGCAGCAGAGCCCCGCCCCCGAAGAACCCCGCCGCCTGTCCCACCGTGCCCAAAGACGCGGCCAGAAGGAACGCGACGCCTGCGACGAACGCCAACGAAGGAACGAGTAGACGCAGACGCGCCGACGAAAAGACGAACCGACGTTTTGAAGTTAAGTCTGAGTCCGCCTCCCACGACCGCCCGCCCGCGAGCAGGCTGCGCGCCGACGCGTGCCGCAGCCCCCTCAACGTCAGGACGATGCAGACAAGCGCGGCGGCCAGGCCCCCGACCACGCCGAACACGAACGGCAAAGGCCCCGCGTGCAGTTCGAGCGCGGTCGTGCCCACGGCCCCGACCCACCACGTCCGCAGGCCCTTCATCAGAAGCCACGCGTACGCGTACGCGCCCGGCACTCCGACCAGACACCCGAGCGACGCGAGCACCAACGCTTCGGCAAGGAAGATGGCGCGCACACGCCCACGCGTGTAGCCGACGGCGCCGAGCAGTCCCACCTCGCGCAGACGCTGCTCGACGCCGAGGCGAAAGAAGAGCGCCGTCAGCAGCAGCGCCGAGACCACGATGAAGAAGCTGAAGTAGAGAAAGTATTCGCCGAAGTCGGTCGCCCCGCGCGAAGCCTCAAGACCCTCGGCCCTCACCGCGAAGACGTTCAGCCCCGCCGTCGAAGGCTCCAACGTCCCCCGCAGCGCGGCCGAGAACGTCTCCAACGAAGATGCAGCCGTCGCCGCTTCGCGCCCGCGCAGACGCAGAGAGGTCAGTCCCCCGAAGCGCGTGCGCCAGAGTTCCTGCGCGCGCGCGTGTGTGATGAAAGCCTTCGGCGTCGTGCGGTGCTCGTCCCAATAGTCTTCGTCCCGCGGGCGCACGCGAGAGAGGTCGATGGGGAACGGCGGGTCCCAGTCGGCGAGACTGTTCGAGCCGGTGATGCCGGGGTACTCGGGGACGAGGTCACGGTCGGCCGCCTCACCCTCAATCGGCACGACGCCCGCGAGGCGAAACTCCGCCGAACGCGTCGAGAGCCGACCCGACTCCTCCCACACGTAATACTCAAGCGTCACCGGGTCGCCCTTACGCGCCCCCAGCTCGCGCGCCGCCCACTCGTTCAGCACGATGTCCGGAAGACCCTTCTCACCCCCATTCGCAGAAGGCGCGCGAGTCCCGACAGCAACACTCACATCAATCGCCGCCGCGCCGAGCAGTCGGCCGAAGGCTTCTTCGCCGAACGCGGTGACGATGGAGTAAGGCACCTCGCGCTCGCCCGCGCGGATGGAGTTGGCGAGGTAGGAGAAGACCGGCTCGGCGCTCATCCCCGTTCTGCGTGCGGCCTCGCGCGCCGACCCTTCCAGCCCCTCGCCGATCAGCCCGCTCTCGCTCTCGAACGCGAGCCCTCGCACATCGTCGAGCGCGCGCAGCTTCACGCCCAAATCTTCGAGCGTCGCCGACGCACGCAAGCTGTCGTTGAGCTTCGAGGTCTGTGCGCGCGCGACCTCCGACCCCTCTTCGCGCGCGTTGAAGAGAATCGTGTTGACGCGCCCCGCGCGGTCGAGACTGCGTTGCAGCGACGAGAGCGGGACGAAGACGGCGCGCACCTCCGTCTGGCTCGGGCGCGCGGAGAACTCGCCCAGCTCCGACGCGGGCAGAGTCTCGCGCACGTTCAGACGCGCGCTGCTGCCCACGTCTTCCTTGCGCCCGTGCAGAGACTCGACGGGGATGTCGGAAGGCTGCTCGACCCTCAGGATGACGGCGTCGCCCGCCGACGCGCCGAGTTCCGCGGCGAGCGCCGGGCTCAACAACGCCTCGCCGGCCTGCGGCGCGCGCGCCGCCGCTTCGGGTCGGCCGTGGAACTCCCAGAAGCGCGCGTCCACGCCGTAGACCTGCGCCGCGACGGCGCGACGACCGCTCGCCTCGTGCGTCACGACCCCTTCGGCGATGACGAGCGGGCAGGCCGAGTCGAACCCCGCCTCTCTGAACCCTGCGCCCGCGCTCAAGTCTGCGGCGAGCGCCTCGCGGAAGAAGTTCGGCGCGCTCGCCACGTGCGTCGCGCGCCCGAGCCTTTGCAGGAACAGCCCCCGCAGGCTCGTCCTCACCGACTCGCCGACCAGCAGCGCGCCCGCCAGCACCGCGACCGCCACGCCGACGCCGAAGACGACGGCCGCGTTCGTGCGCCGGTAGTAAGCCAGGTTACGCAGGACGAGATTAAGCATGAAGTGATGAAGGCGGAATGATGAAGGCGGAATGATGAATTAAGAACTGTCTTCAATTCATCATTCCGCCTTCCTCACTCCTCTTTAAGTCTCTGCTCCGTCAGTCTGTAGCGCAGGGGAAAGCGGGCGGCGAGTTCGGGACTGTGCGTGACCACGATGAGGACGGTCTGCTGCTCTCGGTGGAGTTCGAGGAGGAGCGAGGCCACGTTGTCGGCGGCCTTCTGGTCGAGGTTCCCCGTCGGCTCGTCGCAGAGCAGGAGGGTCGGCCGCATCATCAGTGCGCGCGCTAAGGCCGCCCGTTGCTTCTCGCCGCCCGAAAGCTCGGCCGGCCGATGATGCAGGCGCTCCGCCAGTCCGACCTGTTCGAGCAGCGCACGCGCCCTCTCGTTATAATTATCGCCGCCGCGCGCGACGAGCGTCGGTGTCAGCACGTTCTCAAGGACTGAACATTGCGGCAGCAGGCAGTGATCCTGAAAGAGGAACCCGACCTCCCTGTTGCGGAACGTGGCGAGTTCCCTCTCGCCGAGCGCGAAGGGGTTCTGGCCGTCGAGCGTGACCGCGCCCGAGGTCGGCGGCTCAAGCGCGCCGAGGACGTAGAGCAGAGTGCTCTTCCCGCTCCCCGAAGGCCCCATGACGGCGACGGCGTCGCCCCGCTTCAGCGCAGCGACACGTCCGACAGAATCGGCAGCGGCCCCCTCGGCGTCCTGTACTCCTTCGACAGGTTCTCGACTACAAGCACTCGGTTCGGCCTTCGACAAAGAGAGAGATGTGAACTACAGAGACACAGCTTAAGACACAAGCTTCTGCTTTGAGCTGTGTCTCTGTGTCTCCGCGGGTAACTTTTCCTGACAACAACTCCTCGTAGACTTCGAGGGCGCGGTCGGCCATCTGCGCGACCGTGTAGTGCCGGCGCACGTTCGCCCGAGGCGTTCGCGCTCAACTCGGCGGCGAGCGCCGCGTCCCCCCTGACGCGGAGCAGCCCTTCGGCCAACGGCTCCGGCGTCGTCCGGCTTGACGAGCAGGCCGCCGCCGGTCTGCTCGACGACCTCCGTGAACGCGCCCCGGCGCGGCTGGACGACGGGCACGCCGCACGCCATCGCTTCGAGCAGGAAGAGCCCCTTCGGCTCGTCGTAGGTCGCGGGCACGGAGAGCACGTCGAGGCCGCGCAGGAACTCTATCTTCCCCTCGCGGTCGAGCACGCCGCGGTAGTCGAACTCAGAAGCCGAGCCCCGCCTCGCGCAGTCGCCGCTCGACGCCTTCGAGGTAACCCTTGTGCTCTTCGCCGAGATAGCCCGCGGCTTCGAGCCGCGCCTCGCCCGCCTGCAAAGACTCGCGCATCTTCATGTAAGCCTCGGCCAGCAGGTGCAGCCCCTTCTCCGGCGCGACGCGCGCGAAGTAGCCGACCTTGAAGGGCGCCCCTTCGACGCGCGGCGGGCGCGGCTCGAAGCCTTGCAGGCTGATGCCGAGCGGCACGAGCCTCATCTTCTCCGAGGGGATGCCGAGATAGCCGGGCATGAACTCTTCGTAGTAGCGGCTGACGGCGAGGAAGCGCGAGACGTGTTGGACATGCTCCCTGATGAGCTTCAAAGACTCCGCGCGGTAGGGCTCGGGCAGCCCTTCAAGGAAGAGGTCTTCGCCCTGAAGCGTGCAGCAGACGGGCCGGCCGAGCGCCTCGCCGAGCGGCTTCGCGAGCCCGATGAGGAGCGTGTAGGGGAGACTGATGATGTCGAACGGCGGCTCGGTCTTGAGCCAGTCGAGCAGCTTCTCGAACTCCTTGCGCTGGTTCCCCTCCTCGCCCTTCAGCATCGAGACGGTCAGCTCGCCGAGCATCCGCGGGCTCGTCTGGATGGAGCTGCGCGCGGCGAGCCTGAGCGCGAGCTTCGAGTCCCATAGACGGTCGAGCAGGCGCGGCGTACGACGGAACAGCGCCGAATGCTGTTCGAGGTAGACGCTGATGCCGCCGAAGAAGACGCGCTCGCGGCTCACGTTCTTCTCGTCGGTCAGCGTCGGCGTGTAGAGCGGCACGAGCAACACGTCGTGCCCGCGCGCCAGCAGCTCCGTCGCCAGCGCGTTGTCGCGCAGACAGCTCCCGCAGTACATCTGCGCCGCACCCGCGGTGATGTAGAGGATGCGCATGTCGTTTAACCGGCTACTGCTTTATAGAACGCACGGCGCGCGTAGAGGTGTTCGAAGAGGTTGCCCTCGTGCGGCTGATCCCAGCGGACGACGCTGGTCGGCACCGGCCCGACATTGAGGCGGCCGACGAGCGGCGACTGCGCGAGGCGACGGATAAGCCCCTCGTCCTCTGTGATGGCCGTGACGACGAGGCTCGGGCCGAGCACCTCGGGCAGCTTGTCCTGTCCGACCTCGACGACGCTCGTGAAGGGGAACAGGAACTCGCGGTTGGCGAGCGGGTGCTCGTGACTGTCGCAGCGGACGACCGTGGGCAGAAGGTACGCGCAGCCCTCGCGGCGTGCGAGGCGTTCGGCGCCGCGGTGTTCGGCCGTCACGTCGCGCGCTCCCGGCTCGCGCAGAGAGCCCTCGACCATGTTGTTGATGCGCTCGGCAACCGTTGGGTCTGCGAAGGGCGCGAGCAGCGCGTCGGGGTCGTCCTCGGCGCGCGGGACAATCTGCGCGAGCCTTTCGGCCAGCGCCGCGGCGATCTCTTCGGCGTGGCGCGTGACCCACACGCCCGAGGCGTTGACGCAGGAGCGCCCGCCGTTCTCGGCCACCGAGCGCGCAATCACGTCGATGTGTTGCTCCCACTCGTCGGCGCAGTCCTCGCCGATGACGATTTTGCTGTAGCCGGGGCCGTGCAGTTCCACGCGCGGGTCGTCCTTCCACGCGCCGACCGAGGAGGCGTCGCCGAACATCATCGAGCGTCCCGTCTGTTCGAGGACAACGCCGGCGCCCGCGTGGTCGGTCGGGTAGTAGCCGAACGCCTCGCGCGGCACCCCTGCGCGCGCGAACGCTTCAATTAGACGGTAAGGCGTCCACGGCTCCGCCGCTCCGGGCTTCAATACGAGCGGCGTCTTCAAAGCGACGGCGGGCGTCCAGAGCGCGTGGACGGCCGGCGAGTTGCTCGGCAGCACGACGCCGAGCGACTGCGTGATGGGATAGAAGCTCAAGACCTGCCCGCCCTGCTCGCCGAAACCCTCGTCCAAGACTTTCAAGTCGAGGCCGCGCGTCAGTCCCCGCAGCACGTCGCCCAACGTGTCGAGCACGCCGCGAATCTTCTCCATGTTGCGGCGCACGAGCACGTGCGGCATCCCCGTCGTCGCCGTTACCTGCCGCACGTAGTCCTCCGGCGTCTGCGCCGTCTCGCCCAACGGCAGCTCGTCCTCTGCGAAGTGTCGCGCCGCCCGCGCGCACATCGCGAGCAGTTCTTCGACCGTGAACTTCGCGAGCGCCGCCCGCGCCTCGCCCTGCGCGCGCAGGTCGCGCCGGATGAGCCCGACGTTCGCCTGACTCACTTCGACGAACGGCTCGCGCGTCCGGTAGTGAACCGCCCGCGTCACTTCAAGACTCCGGTACGGCTCGCCCCGACGAAGGATTGGAATATGAAGCATAAGCGGTAGTCAGTAGACACCTTCGACAACGTTCGTTTGCAGTTTCGAGAAGGGGCGGACGTTGCGGACGCCGTCCCAGGGGTAGGCGTCGCAGGGCGGCTCGCGCTCAGCCTCGTCGCGTTCGAGGAAGCGCGGCATGAAGAACTCTTTGGTCAGCGTCGTCAGACGCACGCGCCCCGTCTCGCCGTAGCCGACGACGCGCGTGGGGTCGTTGGGGTCTACGACCTCGACCAACGCGCGCGGCGCGGGCGGATAGTAGATGATGTCGAACGGGTCGTCTTCCGCGCGCGGCTTGTGGACGGCGAGCCCCATCAGTGTGTTGCCGTAGGTCGGCGCGAAGTAGGCGCCCTCGGTCAGCTCTTCGACGGCGAAGCGGTGGAACTGCGGCGTCATCTCCGTCCCGCCGCAGAAGACGCCGGTGATGCCGAGCTTCTTGAGCGACACCTTCTCGCAGAGCGCCTCCAGAAGCTTCGGCGTCGTGAAGAGGCAGCGGATGCCTTCGTGCGCGCGCAGGAGCGTCAAACCCTGCTCGACGACGTGCTGCTTATAGGCTTCGGCCTCGCGCGGCTTGCCGGCCTTGAGGAGCTTGATGACCCAGCGCGGGTCTAAGTCTACGGCGAAGCAGATGCCGCCGCGGTGCTGCGCGAGGTGCTCGACGGCGAGGCGCAGGCGGCGCGGCCCCGTCGGGCCTAAAGAGAGCCAGTCCGAACCCTTCGGAAAATATTCGTCGGGGAGCGTCAGGCTGAACATCTCGTAGTCGGTGCGGAAGTCCTCGACGTTGATGCGCGACTTCGGCACGCCGGTGGAGCCGCCCGTCTCGAAGACGTAGACGGGCCGGTCGGCGAGTCCCTTCGGCACCCAGCGGCGCACGGGGCCGCCGCGCAGCCACTCGTCCTCGAAGGGCGCGAGCTTATCTAAGTCATCGTAGGTCTGAACCGCTTCGCGCGGGTCGAACCCTAAGGTCTGCGCGCGCTCCAGCCAGAAGGGTGAGCCCGTCGCCGGGTCGAAGTGCCAGGCGACCACCTCGCGCACCCACGCGTCGAGCGCGGTGCGCGCGTCTCTGATTTTCGTCTCGATTGTTTCCGCCGGTGCTGTCATGTTGTTTTCGGAGATTAACCGCACGGGCCGCGGTTGCACAACCCTCTACGAAGGAAGGCCGTAAGAGTTTTGGACAAAGCTCAGTCAGATTGGACGCGGACGCGCCGCCCGTCACAAAACGATTTACAGACCGCGGCGCGGGCGGCATTATACCTCACACCCCAGAGCGGCTCCGCTCGCCGTCCGCGAGCGGTCAGACCCGAGAGACTTTCGGACTTCAGCAAGGAGACGACCGAGGATGAGAAGCACTCGTGTACTGCCGTCAGTGTTGACGGCGCTCTTCCTGTCCGCGTGGTGCGCGGCGTCGGCGACGGCGCAGACGCCGGCCGAGTGGCCGCAGTGGCGCGGGCCTAACCGCGACGGCGTCTCGAAGGAGACGGGACTGCTCAAGCAGTGGCCGGAGTCGGGGCCGCCGCTCGTGTGGAAGACGGCGGGGGCCGGGCGCGGCTACTCGTCGCTCGCGACCTCGAAGGGGCGCATCTACACGATGGGCCTGCGCGGCGAACGCGAGTTCGTCGTCGCCTTCGACTTCAAGACGGGCAAGGAGGTCTGGGCGACGCCGCACGGGGCCGCGTTCCGCAACGACCGCGGCGACGGCCCGCGCGGTACGCCCACGGTGGACGGCGACCGCGTCTACGCCCTCGGCGGCAACGGCGACCTCTCGGCGTTCGACGCCGCGAGCGGCAAAGTCGTCTGGACGATGAACGTGCTCCAGAAGTTCGGCGGCCGGAATATCACGTGGGGCATCAGCGAGTCGCCGCTCGTCGTCGGCGAGAAGCTGCTCGTCAACCCGGGCGGCCCCGGCGCAAGCGTCGTCGCGCTCAACAAGCGTGACGGCTCGGTCATCTGGAAGAGTCAGAGCGATCAGGCCGGCTACTCTTCGGGCATCCCCGTCACGATCAACGGAAAGACGCAGGTCGTCTTCTTCACACACTCGCGCGGCCTCGGGCTCGACCTTGAGACGGGGGCGCTCTTGTGGGACTACGCGAAGGCGGCGAACGGCACGGCCAACGCGGCGACGCCGGTGGCGCGCGGCAACCGCGTCTTCATCACTTCCGACTACGGCAACGGCGGCGGGCTCGTCGAGATCAAGGCGGACGCGAAGGGCATGACGGCCTCCGAGGTCTACTTCACGCGCGAGATGCGCAACCACCACAGTAGCTCGGTGCTCGTCGGCGAACACCTCTACGGCTTCTCGGGCGGCATCCTGACGGCGATGGGCTTCGACACGGGCAAGGTCGCGTGGAAGGATCGCAGCGTCGGCAAGGGCTCGCTCGTCTACGCCGACGGACTCATCTATCTTTTGAGCGAGGACGGTGTGGTTGGCCTCGCCGAGGCGACGCCCGAGGGCTACCGCGAGCACGGCCGCTTTCGCATCCCGCAGGACTCTCTGCCGACGTGGGCGCACCCCATCGTCGCCGGCGGCCACCTGCTTATCCGCGACCAGGACACCATCTACGCCTACGACGTGCGACAGAAGAAGTGACCCGGTCAGAAGAGTCGAGGGATAAAACAACGGCCGCTTTGATTCACCTCAAAGCGGCCGTCCCTTCTTTCAGCTAACGTCGCTCACTTCTTCCGTCCGACGGCGAAGAGGCTCTTCGACGAGCGGACGTACATCACTCCGTCGGACAGCGCGGGCGTGGCCATCAGCAGCTCGCCCAACGGGTTCGTCGCGAGATGCTCGAACTTCCGCCCGGCCGCGACGACGAGCACTTCGCCGTCCTCGTTCGAGAGGTAGAGCTTACCGTCGGCGGCCACGGGCGACGCGCTGAAGCCGCTCCCCACGGTCGGCAGGCGCTGGCGGTAGACCTCTTCGCCCGTCCGCAGGTCGTAGGCGTCGAGCAGCCCGTTGTTTGCGAGCACGTAGAGCAAGCCCTGATAGACGAGCGGCGTCGGCATGTACGACCCACGCCCCGTGCGACTCCACACGACCGACTCGCTCTTATCCTTCCCCTCGGGCGGCGTGATGTCTCCGCGTGCGCCCGGGCGCACCACGAAGATGGGCCGCTCGGGCGCGCGTCCGCTGACGACGACGAACAGGTCGTCGGCGTAGACGGGCGTCGGCGCGGTGATCTTCGAGCTGCGCCCGAGCCGCCACAGCTCCCTCCCCGTCCGCGGGTCGTAACCCCTGACGAAGTTCGAAGCGTTCGCCACCAGCTCCGGCCCCTTCGGGGTCAGCGCCACGGTCGGCGTGCCCCACGAGGGAATCTCGTCGCGCTCGGTCTTCCAGACGGTCTTGCCCGTCGCGGAGTCGAGCGCGAGCAGGAAAGAGTCGTCCTGCGTGTCGCACTGGAGGATGACGAGGCCGTCCCAGATGACGGGCGAGCTGGCCGGCCCCCACTCGTACGTCGGGATGTCGTAAGCGCCGAGGTTGAGCCTCCCTAAGTCCACCTTCCAGAGCGGACGCCCCGCCATGTCATACGCGTAGACGCCCTGCGACCCGAACCACGCGACGACGACGCGTCCGTCCGTCGCGGGCGTCGAGTTGGCGTAGGTGGACTTGATGTGGCGCTTCTCCAGAGGCGTGCCCTGTCGCGCCGTGCGCTCCCAGAGGACTCTGCCGGTTCGCTTGTCGAGCGCGTAGATGACCCAGCGCTGCTCGGAGAGGTCTTTCGACGCGTCGCCATCGCCGTAGAGGCCGGGGCGGAAGGAGGCGTTGGGGTCGCCGCTGACGGAACTCGTGACGAAGATTTTGTCCCCCCAGACGACGGGGCTCGAATGCGCGAGGCCGGGGAGCGGCGTGCGCCAGAGGATGTTCTCACCCTTCGCCCCATCCCAGCGGTCGGGAAGGTTCTGCCCGTCGGCCACGCCCGCCGCCTGCCGCCCTCGGAACGAAGGCCAGTTGCCGGCGGAGGCGTCCGGCCCTTTGCGCGGCGCGGGCGCACGTGCGAAGGCCGTCCGCACGACGCGCCGGATCGGTCTGGACTTCATCTCGTTCGTGGGAACCCATGTGCTGCGGTCGAGTATCATTCGTCGCGGCGTGCATCCGTCAGTGACGAGGTCGAAGCTGACGCGGCTGCCTTCCGCACGCACCCGATAACGCCCCGGCCCCTCGCAGCCCTTCGGCGCTTCGGAAGTCAGAAGGAGTTCGACCTCATCGCCTTCGACCTTCCAGCCGCCGGAGAGCGTCGGCCAGCGGTCGCCCTCAAGCTTGAACGTACCCGCGGGGTCGAACCGCGCGGTGAAGACCCCGAACTTCAACGGCGTGGAAGGGATTCGCCCGCCCGCCTGAAGGCCGGCGACTACGGCGTTCGGCGCGAACAAAACTCCCGCGGTCAGAGCCAACGCGAGGCTGAGACTTTTGCGGCCCGCTCTTTTCATCTGCAACCCTCCTGAGCGCTGCATACAAACACAGTGTTGAAGAGTATGTCCACTCTTAATTTCGACCCGGCTGTCGGGCTACAGCTTTGGCCTCAACTTTCGTAACATGTCCGCATGAGTCCCGGTCGTGAGATGGAGGAGTTGTTCTACGACAAGATGCCGATCACGCGCGCGATGGGCGTGAGGGTCGAGGAATACGAAGGCCAACGGCTCGTGCTGACGGCGCCGCTTCGCGAGAACGCCAACCACCTCGGCACAGCCTTCGGCGGGAGCCTGCACGCCCTCGCCGTCTTAAGCGGCTACGGCCTGCTCTGGCTGGAGCTGCGCGACACCGAGTCCGACATCGTCATCCGCGACAGCTCCATCTACTACGACCGCCCCGTCCGCGGCGACCTGCGCGCCGCCTGCGTCCGCCCCGAAGAGAAGATGCTGGACGCCTTCAAGCGTCAATTTCAACAGAAGGGTCTGGCGCGCATCGTCCTGTCAGCCACCATCGACGACGCGGGCCTCACGGCCGTGCGCTTCCGCGGGACGTTCGTCGCCCTGCGCCAGCAATAAGGAAAGCCAACATGCGACAGGTCGGAACAGGGAAGGGTCGGCGTAGTCCGTGGGTCAAGGGTCTCGCGTCCGCGGGCTTACTGGCCTGGACGGTCTACAAAGTGTCCAACACACGGAGGGCACACGCCCTGTTGACCGCTGACGACGGTTGCGGGACCGACCTCTGCGCCGCGGCCGACATGAGCCGTTTCACTCCTGATGCCCCGCCGATACGTTGCCAGCCCTGGGACATCGGGACGGGCGTCAAGGGATACGTCTGGCACTCCCCGGAGCCGAGGGCGGTCTTGCTGCTTCAACACGGCTACGGAGAGTACGCACAGCGTTTCGTCAGTCAGTACAACCAACTGATTCCGCACCTGCTGACGGTGGGCGTCAGCGTCTACGCCTTCGACATGTGGGGCAGCGGGCATTCGCCGGGCAGGCGAGGTCTGACAGATGTCGGTGAGGCGGTTGAGGATCATCGCACCGCACGGCGCAAGCTACGCGAGCAACCGCTGCCGGTCTTCCTGCTTGGGCACTCGCTGGGGGGTCTTGTGACGGCCAGCAGCGTGGCGCGCGACGAGGGCGGCGTGAGCGGCGTAGTGCTGACGAGCGCCGCACTCCAACACGAAGCGTCGCCTGCGCTGCTCACGTTCGCAAGGGTGGCTGGCTTCTTCGCGCCGACTGTCCGGGCACCTTTGAAGGCGGCGGGCTTGAGCCTCCTCTACCGCGGCGCCGAGCAGGACGCACGGCTCGCCGGAGACCCTTTGTTCTACCGTGGGAGGGTGCCGATGCTGGTCGCAGGCTCCGGCGGGAACATCGCCCACGACAACTGGAACCTCTATCCCGACTGGAGGGTGCCCGTGCTGTTGATGCACGGCACGGCGGACACGTGGACTGACCCGAGGGGAAGTCAAAGACTGTTCGAGGCCGTCGCCGCGGAGGACAAGACCCTGCATCTCGTCGAGGGTGGGTATCACGAGTTATTGAATGACACGGAGCGGGACGAAACACTTGAGGTGTTGCTCGCGTGGTTGAAGCGTCGCCTTCCTCCGAAGAGTGAGCAAGGTTGAAAAGAATCCTTCTCAAGGGGCGTCTGTTGCAAACCCGCGTCAAGCAACGCCGTCATTGAACGACCGCGATGATCGGCCCCAGATCGACCGTGGAGTCGTTCCGTTGCAGGTCGTCCGAGTACAGGCCGGAGACAACTCCGTCCAGATACAGAGCGTCCGGACAATGCAACTCGTCGCGAAAGTACATAGCCATCTCGTAGAAACTGACCGGCTGCTCGCTGATGACGAAGATGACCGTATCGCCCGAGATGCCGACGCCGTTGCGCAGCAGTCTTGAAGTTGACGCTGCGCTGAACGCCGGATGAAGGACGCCATGCCGAACAAGCAGAGGCCCCGACTGGGTTGCAAGGCGTACTCCTCGGGCGAGAGCCGGATACTCTGTCGATTCGACGATGCGCGGCCCGGACTCGTTGATGAAGAAGACGCCGTTCGGCTTCATGAAGAAGTTGCCGGCGCCGTCAGAGAGGTTGAGCGGCGAGACCTGTCGGCCGTCCTGCACTAACAGGCCGACGGGCGAAAGGTCGGGCTGAAACATTCCGGCGTTCATGGCGAAGCGCAGCCGCTCGTTGCGGCCCGCGAGCCAGAACCTCAACCGCTCGAAGCGATTGAACGTGCGTCCCTCATCGTCTCGCAGGAAAAGTTCGACGCGCTCAGTTCGGAGATCGACCCGGATTGTCGTGAAGCGCGGCTGTGTCGGCGTGCTCCTGTTCTCACGCGAACACCCGTTCCACGCTGGCAATGCGCAGAGCAACAAGATCAGTAAAGGTGCCGTCTTCACGATTTCAGCTCAGAATGTGATGAGCGAGGCCGAGCCCGGAGTCTCCGTCACCCACTCTACACGGTGCGCTTCGGTCAGGTCGGGGACTTCCCAGCGCGCCGTGAGCTTGCGTATGACCTCCGCCGGCACCGAGTCGGCGCGCTCGCGATTCTGTGCGAAGAGTCGCGCCTCCGGTGCCTCAACGTAGACGACGCGCACGCGCGCGTTGTAGGCGGCGAAGAGGTTGATGGAGAGTTCGCGCATCTGGCGGCTGACGTTGGTGGCGTTCCACACGAAGGGCCGCCGCTTCCGCAGGTGCTCGCGCGCCGCCTCCCGCGCCCTCGACACGACCGGCCCCTGGTTCTCCGTCGGCGCGACCTTCATCTCACGGCGCAGCGCGTCGAGCGAGATGACAGGCCAGTCCGGCAAATTCTCCGCGACCCAGAAATCTTTACCCGCCCCCGGCAGCCCCGACATCATGACGACCTCGCAGACCGTGTCGTCAAACGCCGGATAGTCCGGGTCGCGCCCCTCTTTGCGGAAGTAGAGGAAGCGGCTGTGGTCGTTCGGGAATTGCCGCGGCCCCGTCAGGCATTCGTGCTCCAATGCGTACTGTGTGAAGAGCGCGATGTTGTCGAGCAACCGCTGCGAGTCGGCGCAGACGCGGCCGCGCGCGTCCGCTTCGGCGACGAGCGCCAGCAGGTCGCAGCGCGCCGACTGGCTGACCTCATAGAGCACGCGACGGCCGTCCGGCTTGTCGATGAGGAAGAACGGTATCTGGTGAAAACGGATGAGGGCGGCGACCTGCTCGCGCGCCTCGAAGGGAAAGTCCATGCCCCAGAGGAGCGTGCGCGCCTTGATGGCGCCGCGCTTCGAGTGGCCGCGGCTGGTGATGCGCCCGTCCTCAACCCTCGTGCAATCCGGCTTCGCTATGTCGTGCAGCAGCGCCGCCGTGAAAACTATCTCGCGCTCGGGCCGGGGCAGAGCGCGCCACGCGGGCAGCGCGGTCAACGCCTCGACCACCATCCGCGTGTGGATGTGTACGTCGCCCTCTGCGTGATGGACGGCGTCCTGCGGGCAGCCTTCCAACCGCCTGACCTCGGGAAACTCCTGCTCGATACGCTCCCAGTTGACGGCGTAGACGGGCGCGGTCGGGCACCATGTTAATTGCTCGCTCATACGTGTGGTGCGAAGAGGCTGACGCCCTCGCGTAGTTGGTTCGGGATGACGGGCCGGTTGAGCCAGTGCTCGCCCGAGTCGTCCACGGCCTGCGTGAAGCTCGGGCGCACGAACTTGAAGCGCTCGGTCACACGCCCTTCATCTTCGGCCTTGATGTAGAGCCCTTCCATCAAGCCTGCGGAGTCCGTCTCGCGTAGCGCGCGCGCCGCGTCAAGCCCGCGCGCCTCACAGACCCGTGTCAGCGACTCGCGCCAGTGCGCGGACTGAAAGGCCGAGGGTTTGACGAGCGCGGCGAGCCGGGCGGCGTTGGGCGCGTGGCCCGTGTAGAGTACCGGCACGGAGACGACCGGCGCGTCTTTCAACAGCTCGCAGCGCGCGGCCGTCGATAAGAAATGTCCGGTCTCCCGGTCGAGCACGTCGAACTCGAAGAAGTAGTGCGGCAGCGCGTCGTAGAAGATTGTGTGCTTGGCGTAGAGCCACTCGCCGTACATGACATAGCGTCCGCCGAGCGCCTCGCGCAGCTCGCGCTGCACCGAGCCGGCCCACGCCTTCAACATCCCGAAGTGCCGCTCGCGCGGGCCGCCGTCGAGGAAGTGTCCGCGGCTCTGGAGCAGCAGACGCCCGTCTACGCCGAAGCTGATCGCAGAGTTCGCGCCGTCGAGCTTCTCCTCAACCACGAGGCGCAAGCCCTTCAGGTGTTCGAGCGAGACGACGCTCAGGTCTTCATCCCCGGGCTGAAGGTGCGACCCCGTCAGGTGCGGCGTGCGCGGGTATTTGTGAAGCCTGTACATCGCGCGTCACACCCTGACCACGGCGAGCATGTGATTGAGGACGTACTCGACCTTGACGCCCCGCGCGCCCGCGTCGAGGAACAGGGACTCGAAGCCGCGCGCGTCGAAGAGATTGATGTGTTCCGGGTTGTTGTCCTCCTTCGAGGGCACGGACGCCACGACGTACTTACTCGCCACGCGGACGGCCTCGGCCGCCGCCCGCCGCGGCGACTGAAGGTGTTCGAGCACTTCGAGCGTGGTCACAACTTCGGCGTAACCGTCTTCCAGCTCCAACGCCTCGGCGTCCATCCGCAGCGCCCGCAGGTTCGCAACGCCGCCACTGCCGACGGCCGCGATGTCTGCGACCCGCACGGGGTTCAAGTCTACCGCCGTCACCTCCAGCCACGGGAACGCGTCGAGGAGCGGCCAGAGGAAGGTGCCGCGTCCGCTGCCCACGTCCAGCAGGCTCGCGGGCGAGAGGCCGCGGAGGATGCCCAGCACCTTGCGTACGCGGGGCAGCTCCGTGCTGCGCTTGAACTTGTGCAGGCGCAGGCCGCCCGCGAGCCCCGCCGCGATCAACTCATCCTGAGAGAGCCGCGACGCAACGCGCTCCAACTTGCCGCGCACGTAAGCGGCGGCGAGCCGCGTGAAGTAGCGGTCGTCGCCGTAATCTGTACCTGCCGCTTCCGACATTCGGGCAGTATCGCAAGGAATGACTTAAAGAGCTAGACGACCTGATATTGGAGCGCAGCTCTATGAGGCGCGGTGTGACGGCGGCGTGGAGAGCATGTAGACGGCGAAGGAGGCCAGCCAGTGTTCCCCCGCATAGTCGCTGCTTGCGACGTGCGGCAAAGTGTCCTCGGCATGGCGCGCGGCTGCGCGCTCAAGCAGGCCGCGCCGGGGTGAGTCCTCCGGCAGCGCGCCGGCGACGCTTCGCATGCACCACGCGCGGCTCAGGTTCAGGCCGTCGAGGTGGACTATCTTTGGGTCTGAGCGGTCGGACACGCCGGCGGGCGCGAGCAGGTTCGCATATCTCACTTCATCCAACCCGGGCAGGAATGCGTCGAACCAACGCGGGAACTCTTCCACGCCGAGGACGCGCCGCATCAGGTCGGCTTCGACGAGGCTCGGCGAGAGGAAGTCGTCACCCGAAGGCTCCCAGTTGGCCGGCGCATCGCGGTCGTCCGCGAAGTACGTGCGCGCGCGCTCCGAGACGAGCTGCTTCAGGAGAGCCGCCTGTTGCATCGACGCGATGTCGAGCGCCTTCTTCCTAAACCCACCCCACAGCGCCTCGGCGTAGTCCCACGCGAAGCCGAGGCCGAAGGCGGTGTTGAAGTGCGTGCCGACGCGGATGGGGTACTTCTGCTTCGGGAAGTAGGAGAGGTACTTTTCCACGACGGTCGCGGCGAGCGGGCGGAGCGCGTCGAACCAGCGGCCGGCGTCGGGGTCGTTCCAGTGGTATAGCTCCTCGTGCAGCTTCAGCAGCCACGCCCAACCGTACGGGCGCTCGTAGGATGGGCGGCCCGGGTCTCTGAAATACTCGTCTTCAAACCTGACGTTCTCAGCCGTCAGGTTCTCGCCGAGCGCCGCGCGGATGTCGGCCTCGGGGAGCGTGCCCGCGCCCGTGCACATCAGGCGGACGAGCAGCCAGTGGCCGTGCACCGCCGAGTGCCAGTCGTAGCAGCCGTAGAAGGCCGGGTGCAGCTCCCTCGGCGACCCGACCTGCGAGGCGTCGTTCAAGACGTGGTCGAGCTTATTCGGGTACTCCCTGCGGATACACTTGAGCGCGAGCGCGGTGAACCGCGGGAGGTAAGAGCCGGGGCTCGCCAACGTCCCCGGTGCCTCATCCGTCAGCGACATCATCTCCTCCTAAAGCAGCCGAATCATGAGCCACAGCACCAGGACGTGCAGCACCCACATCGTCAGCGCGAACGGTATCTGAAACTTGATGACCCCGTACTGGTCGCGCATGTTCATGAGCGCCGCGGGCACGATGTTGAAGTTCGCGGCCATCGGCGTCATCAGCGTCCCCGTCGAGCCCGCGGTCAGAGTGATGATGGCGGCCATCGCCGGGTCCACGCCGAACGGCCTGACGATGAGCGGCACCAGCACGCCCGTCGTGATGACGGGGAAGGCCGCGAACGAGTTGCCCATCACCAGCGTGAAGAGCGTCATGCCCAGACAGTTCGCCGCGACGAGCAGGAAGAGGCTCTCGCCCGGGATGACCCCCTTGATGCCTTCGGCGATGAGTTCGCCCACCTTGCTCGCCGTGAAGATGACGCCGAGGGACGCGAGGAGCTGCGGCAGGATGATGACCGAGCCCATCGAGTCGTTGAGCCGCCGTCCCTCCTCGAACGCCTCGCGCGCGCTACCCTTCGTCAGCCGCAGGCCGGCGAAGAGCGCGGCCGCGCCGCCGAAGCCGAGGCCGACGAGCGCCCCCCGACTCGTGTCGCCGCCCGCGAAGCGGAAGACGAGCGCAAAGCCGAAGGCGAGGAGCGGGATGAGCAGCACCGGCAGAAATATCCTGTTCCCGAGCGCCGTCTCCTTCGGCGCGACCTGCCCCGACTTCGTCGTCCCTTCGACGCGGGCCTTGTGCCCGACGCGGCCCGCGCCGTCGAGGGCAACCATCGAGAGCACGAGCAGTCCCGTCAGCCAGTGCGGCATCACGCTCCCGAGAACGAAGATGGCCCCGAGGATGAGCCAGAAGAGCGCGCTCCCCATCCGTTTGGCGTTGTCGCGGTCGCGGAAGTTCAGCGCCGCGAAGACCCAGAGCACGAGCCCCGTCAGCACGTAGACCGCGTCGAGACTGAAGAGCACGGCCGCGATGTTCGACAGTGAAGGCATTGACCCGCTTCCCTTCAAACGACCTTTGACAGGCGCCTCCGCAGGAGCCGGTCGAGCAGGAAGAACTGCGCGGCCGCGACCACGACCGAAAGCGCGGCGATGGGGATGGCGTAGAGCACAATGCTCCAGAGGCTCACACTGTAGCCGAGGGCGGACGAGTTCAGCGTGCCGTAGACGAGCAGGACTCCGGCCTGAACCGGCGAGAGGTTCTGACCGTAGAAGTTGCCGTAGTTCTCACTCGCGGCCGACGCGGCCTTGATTCTCTCGATCTCTCTTTCGGGCAGCGACTCGACGCGGCGCGCACCCGCCTCGGCCTCGGCGGCCCCGAGCGCCATCGGGAAGACGAGCGGGCGGACGAAGGCCGGGTGCCCGAGCAGGCGTATGCCGAGGATGCCCATCAGCACGCGGAAGAGTTGATAGGTGATGAGGAGGCGTCCCACCGTCGCGGCGCTGACGCGGCGGATGAAGCGCGCCGACTGCTCCTGCAAACCGTAGCGCTCGGCCAGCCCGATGGCCGGCAGCGTGATGATGAAGAGCGTCATCAAACGGTTGTCGGCGAAGGCGCGCCCGAGGATATTGATGATGCCCTCCTTGCCAGGACTGGTCAGGATGGGGACGCCCTCGAAGACGCCCTCGCCCGACAGCAGCGGCAGCCCCGCGATGAGCCCTGTGACCAGCCCCGCCACCGCGACCACCAGCGTCGTACGCAGCCGGAGCGCGAGTCCGACAACCACGATGACTATTCCGGCGAGCTTGAAGATTTCCGGCACGTTCGTCTCCTCCATCGAGAGTGAACAATATCAACCCGCTTCAGAACTTTTCACGTCGCTTGAGGACTTTTTAGCATCTGACGCCGTAGGATGAAACTAGTATACGCGACCCGAAGTATTGAACCCGGAGATCATCGTCGGGACATAAGGATGGATGGACGTGACAGAAATGCGTGTTAAGTCAGACAACTGGAAAAAATCCAGCATGGCGCGGGACAGGATTGCGCCGGCCGCTCTCTTGCTACTGGCGGCGCTCGTCTGTACGCCCGTGTATGGCGGGAAGCCGCAGGCGTCGCGGACAACTCAGGCGCAGGGCACTCCGGCCGACACGCTCTCCTCCCTGCTGGCCTACGACGGCCGGACTCCACCGGAAGTCAAAGTCGTCGGAACTGAGGCGCGCGACGGCGTGAAGGTCGAGGACGTTACGTTCAAAGGGCCGGGCGGCGCGCCCGTCGAGGCTTACGTGGTGAGTCCGTCGGAGGGGCCAGGGCCCTTCGCCGCCGTGCTCTTCGTCCACTGGTTCGCGCCGCCCCACCCCAACTCTAACCGCACGCAATATCTTGAAGAGGCGCGGGCGCTCGCGCGCCGCGGCACGGTCTCGCTGCTCGTCTCGACCTTCTGGTCCCGACCCGGCACGTTACCGCGCGCGCCGCTGGCAGGACGACTACCAGAACACGCTCAACCAGGCCCTCGACCTGCGGCGGGCGCTCGACGTGCTGCTCTCGCGCCCGGGCGTGGACGCCGCGCGCGTCGCCTACGTCGGGCACGACTACGGCGCGATGTTCGGGGCGCTCGTCGCGGGCGCGGACGCGCGGCCGAAGGCTTACGCGCTCATTGCCGGCGCGGCGCGCTTCCCCGACTGGTATCTGTTCGGCACGGCGAGCGGCGTCCCCAGGGGCGAAGAGTTGGAGGGCTTCCGCAAGAGGTTCGCACCGCTCGACCCCGTGAGCGCCGTCCGTTCGTCGAAGGCCGCCTTCTTCTTCCAGTACGGCGAGGACGACCGCTTCACGCCGCGCGAAAACTTCGTCGAACTCTACCTCGCCGCTCCGGCCCCGAAGCGTCTGGCGACCTACGCCTCCGACCACCCGATGGACGCCGAGGCCATCCGGCGCGACCGGGCTGAGTGGCTGGCCGAACGTCTGAGTCTCGCGCCCGCCGCCGTAAATAATCAACGTTAGTGTACGCCCGCCCGGAGTAGGTCTCGCACCATTCAGTTACGGCCCGACTCGAACCTGCAACAGGTCTGTATGGGTAACGTCGTAGTGGAGCACGCGCGTCGGGAGTTCGAGCAGCATCTCCCGGTCTTTGGGGAGGTGGTGAGGTTTTTCGATGTCCTGCCCGGCGTACGCCTTGATGGCCTCCCGAGACTCCCAGTACGAGATCACGGTGAACTCGACCGCGCCCGCCTCGTCCCGGCGCATCACCTGGACTCCGAGACTCCCGGGGACGGAACGGAGCTTTGCCACGCCCCCGAGGAGATAACGGTGATACTCGTCGGCGCGGGCCGGCGCGACCCGCCCTTTCCATTCACGGGCGACGACCGCCCTCGGCGGGTTCGAAGTGTGTCTGCCGTCGCCGAGGCGACCGGCCCTGGTGGAGAAACCGAACAGCGCGACGCAGATCAATCCGACGACGATTACGAAAGCCTTCTTCATATGAGTCCTCCCGGCCCAAGCACAGCATTACCGTCGTCCCGAGCCAACATTATCTATCTAACGTGAGAACGGCAAAAATGCGCGGAGAGGATATTAGCGGAGAGACGGGGTGTCAACGGCGATGGGTGCGGCCGGGCGCACGCCGCTGTCTCGGTGTGCCGCTCTTCAAGGCGTTCGTTCCGCGAGCGTGTGCTCGATGCGGCGGTCGGGGATGAGCCACATGACCGCCACCACCACGTACAGCGCGCAGGCCAGCCACGAACTCAAGAAGGAGAGCGGGATGGCCGCGGCGTAAAACACCACCGACACCTTGCCCTTGAAGTCTTTACCCAGCGCCTTCGCGATGGCCGAATCCCTGCCGTGGGTTGAAACGAGGACGCGTGCGAGGATGTAGTAAGCCACCGCGGCGCAGAGCAGCACCACGCCGTAGAAGGCGACGGGCCATGCGGCGAAATGGTTCTCGCCCATCCAGCCGGTGACGAAGGGTATCAGCGAGAGCCAGAACAGCAGATGGAGGTTGGCCCACAGGGTGGGGCCGTTGACGTGCTTGACCGCCTGAAGCAGATGATGGTGGTTGCTCCAGTAGATGCCGACGTAGATGAAACTGAGCACGTAGCTCAGGAAGACGGGGATCAGCGGCCTGAGCGCGGCCAGGTCGTCCCCATGCGGCACCTTCAGTTCCAGCACCATGATGGTGATGATGATGGCGAGCACGCCGTCGCTGAACGCCTCCAACCGACCCTTCCCCATTCACAGTCTCCATCCGACGTGTTAAAGCCTCACGCCCGGCTTGTTTTGGGCTGCCTCTATTAAGATATCTTAGCCTCATGTTATTTGAGTAATGCCAACAGGGCTTGACAGCCCGCCGCGTGCGCACAGTATCGGGGTGCTCTGTGCGCACCGGGGTTTGCGTTGTTGGCCCATCTGTTCGACGGCCTGCGTGTCAATCCCGTTCGGGTCTGTATGACCTATGAGCGCGAGCGCCGGGGCGTCGGCGACGAAGTCCCTGCGCCAGATAGGTGCGCGCGTCCTCGTTAATGACCTTCACCCTGCTGTCGGTCAGGTCTATGTACATCCCCACGGCGACGCTCGCCAATCAGGGCAGCGCGTGCGTGCAGGGCAGCACAGCCGACAACACTTCTTCGCGCAGTCGTCGCCGCCCGGCAGCCAGATCAGCTCTCTCGGCCCCGCCTTCAACTACTTTGCCTCGGGCACCGTGCCCGTCAACGTCTCGACCGTGGCGAGGAGCGCCGGCGCGAGCGCGACCTTCTGAAAATCCAATTCCGCATGGCCGGCTCTCACGCGCGAGTAGTCCGTGAGTTGCTCGATGAGCCGCGCCAGCAGGCGCGCGTTGCGTGCGATGGCTTCGACGCCGCGCGCCAGGATTTCGCCGTCCGCGCCCTTCCGGTAGATCATGTCGGCCCAGCCGATGATCGCGCTCGTGGGGGTGCGCAGCTCGTGCGAGATTATCGCGAGGAGAAGGTCGTCGTCGCGTTCGGCATTCACGGCCCTGTCGGCTACGCGTGTCATCTGGTCTCACGGCTCGACTTCGAAACTGATCTTGTCGGACTCGACAAAAGACCCCTCGCAACAGCCGAGGAGCCTGCGGGTCGTTAACTCGTACTTGCCGGGCTGGAGTGTCTCGTACCACGCCAGGTCGCCCATCGGCGTCTCACCCTCGGTCAGGATGAACCAGTCCACCACCGCCTTTTCACCCGGCTTGAGAAGCCTCTGCTCCACGACGCTGAGCGGCTCGTCGAGTTTCTCACACGTCTTGTCCTTTTCTGACGCGTTCATCATCAGCTTCTGCAATCCGAGGTAAGGGACAGGTCGGCTGTCCCTCGTCAGGCCCGGGCGGTCCTGGTACAGCGTGCTTGAGTCGCAGACGTAGACGGGGTCGCGGCCCTGGTTCGTCATCGAGATGACTACGGGGACGCGCTCGCCGACGCGGTAGCGGTCTTTCGCGGGCCCGAACAGGCCGCCCCCCATCGTGATCGTGACTTTGACCGCGCCGACTTGTCCTTCCGTGGCCTGCGGCCCGCCGTCCTGTGACGCCGTACGAAGGGCCCCTTGACCCACGGCCAGGACACTCAAGAGCGGCGCGGCGATTATCAGCGGCACGATTAATTTACGCATGACGACCCCTTTGTCTCGATAGCAGCTTCCACCCGTGCGCCACACCATAAATCTCGGGGGAGGGTGAGACCTTCTCCAGAAGAAGGTCTCACCCTCCGCGCACGAACACTCGACGGGCGGCGTCTGAACAGCCCACCGGTTTCTTTAAACGTCGCCCCGCACGGCTAAGGGGTGATGGTGATGTGGGAGTCGACCTTCGTCACCCCGGGCGCGAACCACGCCGCGTTCTCGGCCTCCTCCCTCTCGACCCACGACCGCACGCTGCCGTAGAGCCTCACCGTCCCGCCATCGGCATCGACGGTGATCCGGCGGGCGTCGAGTTCGGCGTTGCGGCGCAGCGAATCTTCGATCTTGCTCTTGATGTCTTTCGGCGAGACCTGCGGCCTGACCTCAATGTCGTTGATGACGGCCAACACCCCCTTCAGGCCCGCCACCGCCGACTTGGCCGAGAGCTTCTGGTACTGCCAGTCGACCCTGCCTTCGAGAGTCAACACCCCTTTCACGACCGTCACCTTGATCCTGTCGTCGGGGATGCTCGTGTGGCTCCCGAGCGCCTGCACCGCGTCCCTCGCGATCTCCGGGTCGGTGCGCTGCGAGAACAATTTGACTTCCAGGTCGTCGGCCACGCCCCTGACGCCGTAGATGCGCTTGGCGGCCTTCTCGGCCTCCTCCTTCTCCCAGTAGCTCGGGACGAACCCGGTCAGCGACACCACGGCCTCCTTCACCGCCACGCCGATGTCTTTCGAGCTGATTTTCGGATCCCACTTCAACTCCTGCGTCACCGAACTGCGAATGTCTTCGTCACTCCTCAACTGCATCGTAGCTGCCATTATGGCTTCCCCTTTCCGAAGGTCATTGCGGCTGACCCTCACGCCTTGATTACTGCTGCCAGCGGAACGTCAGACTAGCGGGCGGCGGGAGAATAATCTTTTAAGAGTCTGCTCCAACTTTCACTTCATTGCGGCGCCCCCTGAAACGTCGGCGCCCATCATGCTCAACCACGGGCGGCGGAAGATTCCGGGCAGTTCGCGATATGAAAGCGCAGATTTGAGCAAAGCTGAGCAAGAAACCGCCTCGCCCCGGCCACGAGAATCCTGACGGATTTTGACTCGGCGTAAGCGAAGCGGGGCGTGGTGCCTGAACACCTCGCCGCGCCGCGCCGGACGGGGGCCGCGATATGAAAACACCAACGGATGCGGGGGAGGGCGCGGGCGCGCGCGGAACCGCGGGCGTGAGGCCGGCGTCATTAGCCGAGCGCGCGCGGCGGCACAAGGTTGCGGCGTCCGCGGCGGCGTCGGGGCTCCTCCTGTTCGTCATAGTTCTCTTCGTCGTCGCGGGCGGCGAGAAGAAACCTGTCCGGGCGGAGGCCCCGGCGGTCGCGGTCGAAGTTGTCACGGTCAGGCAGGAGGACGTTCCCCACTACAGTGAGTGGATCGGCACGACCGACGGGATGGTGAACGCCGACATCCGTGCGCAAGTCTCGGGCTACCTGCTCAGGCAGAATTACACGGAGGGCTCTTTCGTCAGACGGGGCCAGTTGTTGTTCGAGATCGACCCGCGCCCTCTGGAAGCGGAACTGAGTCAGGCGAAAGGTGACCTTGCGAGGTCTGAGGCCCAACTGGGACAGGCCGTCTCAGAACTCGACCAGGCACAGGCCAACCTCGCACAGGCGAACAGCCTTCTGTCGCAGGCGCGGGCGCAAGTAGCACAGGCCGAGGCCGACCAGCGTAAGGCCCAACTCGACGAGGACAAGTACGCGCCGCTCTTCGCGCAGAAGGCGGTCACACGGCAGGACTTGGATAACGCCGTCCAGGCCAACGTCGCCGCCCTCGCACGGGTCGAAGCGGCGAAGGCCGGGGTGGAGACGGCGCGCGCACAGATCAAGGCGGCCGACGCCGCCGTGGGCACGGCGAAGGCCACAGTCGTGGCGGCCGAAGCCCAGGTGCAATCGTCGCGGGCGGCGTTGAGGACGGCCGAGCTGAACCTCGGCTTCACCAGCATCGCCTCTCCCATCGACGGCATCGCGGGGATCGCACAGGCGCAGGTGGGAGACCTCGTCAACGCCACCAGCGGCGTTCTCACCACGGTCTCGACCGTAGACCCCGTCAAGGTCTACTTCACCGTGAGCGAGCAGGAGTACCTCGCCTTCGCGGGGCGGTTCCCGACGCAGGCCGAGCGCGACGCCGCGAACCGTCGGCTCGAACTGGAGCTTTTCCTGGCCGACGGGGCGACGTACCCACACAAAGGGCGCTTCTACATCGCCGACCGCGAAGTAGACCCGAAGACCGGGGCGATTCGCATGGCCGGACTCTTCGCGAACCCCGGTAACACGCTGCGGCCCGGACAGTACGCGCGAGTGTGCGCCGCGACCAGCGTGCAGCAAGGCGCGCTCCTCGTCCCGCAACGCTCCGTCACACAGTTGCAGGGCAACTATCAGGTGGCCGTCGTGGGCGGCGATAACAGGGTGTCTATTCGAACCGTCAAGGTCGGCGACCGTGTCGGGACGCAATGGCTTATCGAGGACGGGTTGAAACCGGGCGAGACCGTCGTGGCCGAGGGCACGCAGAAGGTGACGCAGGGCGCGTCGGTCGCCCCGAAGCCCTTCTCAGATTCCGCCAACCCGGCGGGAGGGTCGGCGAAGTGATCTCCGAGTTCTTCATCAACCGGCCCATCGTCGCGATGGTTATCGCCATCGTCACAGTCCTCGGCGGGCTCGTGGCGATGTACGGGCTGCCGGTCGCGCAGTTCCCCGAAATCATCCCCCCGCAGATCGTCGTCTCGACGACCTTCACGGGCGCGGACGCGGTGACCATCGAGCAGTCGGTCGCCACGCCTATCGAGCAGCAGATGAGCGGCGTGGACGACATGCTCTACATGCAGTCCACCAACGCGAACGACGGCACGATGGCGCTGACCGTCACCTTCGCCGTCGGCAGCGACCCCAACCTCGACCAGGTCAACGTGCAGAACCGCGTGGCGCAGGCGCAGCCGAACCTGCCGACGGACGTGAGCCAGTTCGGCCTGACGCTGCTCAAATCGACGGGGCTGCCCACCCTCGTCATCCCCGTCTTTTCGCCCAACCGGACGCACGACTCGCTCTTCCTTGCCAACTACGCCAACATCAACATCAACGACGCGCTCTACCGGGTGCCCGGCGTCGGACAGGTCAGGCTTTTCGGCGCCAGCGACTACTCGATGCGCGTCTGGGTCAAGCCCGACCTGCTCGCCAAACTCGGCCTCACGGTGCCCGACCTCGCGAGCGCGGTGCAGCAGCAGAGCGCGGTCAACCCCGCCGGGCAGTTGGGCGCCGCGCCCGCGCCGCCGGGGCAGGAGATGACGTACACCGTCCGGGCGCAGGGGCGTTTGCAGAGTCCGGAGGAGTTCGGCGAGATCGTCGTGCGCTCGAACCCGGACGGCTCGGTGGTGCGGCTGAAGGACGTGGCCCGCATCGAACTGGGCGCGCTCAACTACCAACAGGTCTCCCGGTTCGACGGCCAACCCGCGGGCATCATCGTGGTCTTCCAGTCGCCGGGAGCAAACGCCCTGTCCGTGGCCGCGGGCGTCAAGCAGACGATGGCCGAACTGAAGACGCGATTCCCGGCCGACCTCGATTACGCCATCGCGCTCGACACGACGCGCCCGGTCACCGAGGGCATCAACGACATCGTCAAGACGCTCCTCGAAGCGATGGCGCTGGTCATCCTTGTCGTCTTCATCTTCCTACAGAACTGGCGGGCGACGCTCATCCCGATGATAGCCGTCCCTGTCTCTCTCATCGGCACGTTCGCCGTCTTCCCCGTGCTCGGCTTCTCCATCAACACGCTCTCGCTCTTCGGCCTCGTGCTCGCCATCGGGCTCGTCGTGGACGACGCCATCGTCGTGGTCGAGGCGGTCGAGCACCACATCGAGGAGGGCATGTCGCCGCGCGACGCGACGCTGAAGGCGATGCGGGAGGTGTCTGGGCCCGTCGTCAGCATCGCACTCATCCTCGCCTCGGTCTTCATCCCCGTCGCCTTCGTCGGCGGGATTCAGGGTCTCCTGAATAAGCAGTTCGCCGTCACCATCGCCATCTCAGTCCTCATCTCGGCCTTCAACGCCCTGACGCTGTCGCCCGCCCTCGCGGCGATGCTGCTTCGCCCGCGCGGCGCGACGCGAGGGCCGCTCAGGCGTTTCTTCGACGCCTTCAACCGCGGGTTCGCGCGGGCCACCGGCGTCTACGTCGGCGCGAGCCACGCCTTAATCCGCAAGGCCCTCGTCGGCGTGCTCATACTCGCCGGAATTTTCCTCCTCGACGGCGTCATCGGCCGGCGCATCCCGACGAGCTTTCTGCCGGAAGAGGATTACGGCTACCTGCTCCTTAACGTGCAACTGCCCGACGCGGCCTCGCTCCAGAGGACGGATGAGGTGGCCCGCAAGATTGAGTCCGTCCTCGCCCGGACGGAGGGGCTCGACCACCGCACGACCATCGGCGGGTTCAGTCTCCTGAGCCGGGTCTCGGCGAGCAACAACTGCTTCTTCTTCGTCTCCCTGAAGCCGCGGGGCGAGCGCAGCCTGAGCGCGGACGAGGTCTTGAATAACATCAACGCCGCGCTGGCCTCAGAGGTGACCGAGGCGTCGGCTTTCGCCTTCCCGCCGCCCGCCATTCCGGGGCTCGGCAGCGCGGGCGGCTTCTCCCTCTGGCTCCAGGATCGGAGCGGCGGGACGCCCGAGTTCCTCGACCAGAATCTGCAAAGATTTCTCGACGCCGCGCGCCGCCGCCCCGAACTCACGGGCGTCAACTCGCTCTACTCCGCGGGCGTGCCGCAAATCTACGCCCGCGTTGACCGCGACAAGGTTCTGAAGCAGGGCGTGGCGGTGGGCGACGTGTATCAGACGTTGCAGGCTTATCTGGGCGGCCTTTTTCTGAACCAATTCAACAGCTTCGGCCGGCAGTGGCGGGTCTTCCTACAGGCCGAAGGCGAAGACCGCCGCAACGAGCGAGACATCGAACGCTACTTCGTGCGGAACAACGACGGCCAGATGGTGCCGCTCTCGGCGCTGGTGACGACCGAGAGCATCAACGGCCCGCAGTACACCAACCGCTTCAACCTTTCCCGCGCGGCGCAGGTCATCGGCTCCGCCGCGCCCGGCTACAGCTCCGGGCAGGCGACGGCCGCGCTCGAAGAGGTGGCGAAGGAGGTTTTGCCGCCGGAGATGGGCTACGACTGGGCCGACCTCTCCTACCAGGAACAGAAGGCTTCGGGGACGACGCTCGTCGTGCTGGCGCTCTCGGTCGTCCTCGTCTTCCTGATTCTGGCGGCGCTCTACGAGAGCTGGTCCCTCCCCTTCTCCGTGCTGCTGACGGTGCCGGTCGCGGTCTGCGGCGGGTTGCTCGGGCTCATGCTGCGCGGACTCGACCTCGACGTGTACGCCCAAATCGGGATGATCGTGCTCATCGGGCTCTCGGCGAAGAACGCGATCCTCATCGTCGAGTTCGCGAAGGCCGAATTCGAGAGAGGGCGTGACCTTGTGGACGCGGCGCTCGAAGGGGCGCGACTTCGTCTGCGGCCCATCCTGATGACCTCCTTCGCCTTCATCCTGGGGTGTGTACCACTGTGGGTCGCAACGGGGTCGGGCGCCGAGGGGCGGCGCATTCTGGGCACCGTCGTGATTACCGGCATGCTCGCTGCGACGGGCGTCGCCACCTTCCTGACCCCGCTGGTCTTTTATCTGGTGGAGAAGTTTTCGACGAGGTTCGGCAAAGCGCGCGCCGCGCAACTCGGGCCGACGGGGCCTGCGGCGTCGGCGGGAGATTAGAAGATGAGAGGCAGGAGTGCCACCGGAAAAAGTTTAGTGGCCGCGACGCTGCTCTGTAGCATTCTGAGCACGGGCGCCGCGGGGCGGCAGAAGTATGAGCGGCCCCCGTTTAAAACGCCGGACGCATTCCGCGGGGGCGACGCGACTTCCCCGCCCGACGCGGACTCCGTCGGCGACTTGAAGTGGTTCGAGGTATTCGATGACGAACCGCTACGGAGGTTGATCCGCACGGCCCGGGCAGAGAATTACGACCTGCGTCTGGCGGTCGCGCGCATCGACGCGGCGCGCGCGGGCCTCGGGCTTGCGCGCTCAAACCAATTTCCGCAGCTCGACGCCAGCGCCGACCTGACCACCACCCGCACGTCAGGCAACGGCCCGGCGAGCCTCCCCGGCCTGGCGGGGCGGAAACGTTCGTTCGGCGAAATCTTCCTCGGCCTCCTCAGTTTCGAGTTGGACGTTTGGGGGCGGCTGCGCCAACAGACCAAAGCCGCGCGCGCTCAATTGAAGGCCACCGAGGCGGAACGGGAGACGGTCATGACGATTGTCGTCGGAGAGGTCGCGACCGGCTACTTCGACCTGATCGAGCTGGACGCGGAGTTGGAAATCGCGGAGCGCACACTGGCCGCAAGGCAGGAATCGCTGCGTCTAATCTCCGCGCGCCAGCAGGGCGGCCTCGCCACCATGCTGGACGTTCGACAGGCGGAGGAGTTGGTCTATCAGGCTTCGCAGGCCGTCCCGCAAACAGAACTCCTGATCGAACAGACCGAGAACCGTATCAGCATCCTGCTGGGCGACAACCCCGGCCCCGTCGAGCGCGGCACGCTGTCGTCGCAAAAAGAACTGCCGTCCGTGCCGGCCGGGCTGCCCTCTTCACTGCTGGTGAGGCGACCGGACATCAGGTCGGCGGAACAGCTCCTCGTCGCGCAGAACGCACTGGTCAAAGCGGCCCGGGCCGCGTACTTCCCGCGGATTAGTCTGACGGGCGTTCTCGGGTTCCAGAGCGACCAACTCTCGAACCTGTTTAGCGGCCCGAGCGCGGCCTGGACGTTCGTGCCCCAAATCACTCAGCCGATCTTTACCGCCGGCCGACTCAAGTCGAACGTGAATTTTGAGAAGGCGCAACGCGAGTACGCGCTCGCCCGGTACCGGCAGACGATCCGGACGGCGTTCGGAGAGGTCTCCGACGCGCTGGCTCAGTACCGGAGGGTCAGAGAGATTCGCGCGCAGCAGCTATTGCTGGTCGCTTCTTTGCGGGACCAGTCGCGGCTGGCGCACTTGAGGTACGAGGGCGGGGTGGACACGCTGCTCAACGCGTTGGTCGCCGACAGCTCGCTCTTCGCCGCCGAGTTGAGCCTCGCGCAAACCAGACGCGACGAGCTGGTTTCACTGACTCAACTCTACAGGGCGCTCGGCGGCGGTTGGCAGGAGTGAAGGTAAGGCGAGTTACGAGTCGGGCGTAGCGCGTGCCCGCTCCCGAAGGTCGAGGCGAAAGATGAATTGCACCAGGGTCGCCGTCGCAGGAGTCTCGTCCGAGGTGGGCAAGACGACCCTGTTGTGTGAACTGCTCCGGCGGCTTCCCGGCTGGGAGGCCATCAAGATAACGCGCGGCCATTACCGCTCGTGCGGTAAAGACCCGCACGCCTGCTGCGTCAGTCACCTGCTCGGCGCAGAGCCGCTCGTCCGCTCGGGCTTCCGACAGACCTACGCTTCCGACAAGGACACGGGCCGGTACTGGGACGCGGGGGCCGCGAACGTCCACTGGGTGGTCGTCACCGACGAGCAGGTCGGACGGGGTTTCGGTCTGGCGCTCGAACGCGTCAAGGCGCCGGGCGTTTTGATTGAGGGGAACAGTTTTCTTCGCTTCGCCGACGTAGATTTCGCCGTGCTCGTGGCCGGCAACGTTCCCGCAGAGAGTGGCGCGAAGATAAAAGCCTCCACACGGTGGGCGTTTCAACAAGCCTCGGCGCTGTACGTCTTCGGCGGGGGCGGCCTCCCCGCCCGCCCTGAAGAGATGCTCGACCGACTCAACAAACGGTTCGCCCCTCCGGGCCGCGAACGCAACGTTCGGGCCTACTTACCCGACGATTTGTCAGAACTCGTCGCCGAGGTCGCACGCATTCATACGGCTCGGACTCGCTCGGGCGGTAATTGAGGAAGTTGAAGTTGAGGCGGTCATGAACGCTAAATTGATTCGAAGTCTCTTTCTGATTAGCTCGCTCCTGACGCAGGCCACACCCGCGCGCGCCCAACTGCCAGCGGGCGGGCTGCCCGCTCCGCGAGAGCAAGGCCGGCAAGACGAAAAGGCAGGCCGACCCGACCCGCTCCTGAGTCTCCTCATCAGTAAGGGTCTCATCACGTCAGACGAATCCCGGGCCCTCCTTTCGAGAGACCGTGCGAACCTGCGCGACCGGCTCGCCGCTCTGTTAAAGGAGAAAGGGTTGATTTCGGCGGCGGAGCTTGATGGCTTGCGCGCGCCGGTTGCCGACGGTGAACCGGCCGGCGGCGTGGCTTCGCAGGGGCAACTGAGTGCGCCCGCGAGTCCCGCAACCGTCGCCCCGAGCCGGAAACTAGCGAGTCCGTCGGTGATAGCGGCCGTGGCGCCGATTCGCCTGCTGTCGATAGACGTTCCCCAACGAGAAGGGCTGCTCCCCGACCTGAAACTCGGGTCGGGCGTGAGGCTCAAGCCTTACGGCTATTTCAAGACCAGCGTGATACGGGACTCCTCTTCGCCGCAAGGCAACGATTTTCCGCTCCCGCTGTTGGCAGCCGACACGGGGCCGAGCGGCTCGCCGGAGTTTCATCTGAAGGCGCGTGCGTTGAGGCTCGGCGTCAACTTCGAGTGGCTCGACCCGGCCCCGCAGACAGTCATCACGGGCCGCCTGGAGGTGGATTTCGAAGGCGACTTCACGAGGGTTAACAACCGGAATGTTTCGTCGATACGTTCGAGCCAGCCGTCGCTGCGCCTCGCGTGGGTACGCATCGACCGGCGCTTCGGCGAGAAGGTCAACGGCTTCGCGTTGTTCGGTCAGGACTGGTCGCCGTTCGCCTCTTCGACCCTGCCGAACATGATCGAGAACACGAACTTCGGCGGCATCGGGTACGGCGCCATCTACCAGCGCGTGCCGCAGGTGCGCGCCGGATTCAACTACGACCTGGGCGGCGCCCGCGCGTGGAAAATTCAGCCCGAGTTCGCGGTCGTCTTACCGGCGTTCGGCGACCTACCGACGAACGTAGCCGACCAAGTAGGGTACGGCGAACGGCAGGGCGCGGACTCAGACCGCCCGGGGCTGCAAGGCCGGGTCGTACTGCAATGGCAGATGGACAGGGCGGAAGGCGTCTCGCCAGCGCAGCTCGTCGTCAGCTTCGAACACGCGCGTCGCACCGCCATCGTGACCGCGTCGAGTGTCCCCGCCCAGTTCCGCTCCGCGTTCCCGTCCGGCGCCGAGGTGAGCAGCGACAGCGACGCCTACAGCGCCGAGTTCCAACTGCCGACCCGCTTCGTCACGCTCGCGGGGAAGTATTACTCGGGCTCAGACCTGCGCTTCTTTCTGGGCGGCCAGCTCCTCTCGAATTACAACGACACCGCCGGGCTCACCTCGACGGCGAACGCCGTCTCTATCGACGGCGCGTCCATGGTGGTCTTCGGACTCTCGAACGGCGCGCCCGCGGTCGCGCCGCAGCGCCCCGTCCGCGGGCAGGGCGGATTTGTGCAACTGGGCTTCCCGCTCTCGCGGCTCGTCAACGCCGACCCCGAAGGCCGTAACGCGGGGTGGACGGCCTATCTCTATTACGGTTTTGACGGGGCCACGCAGAGGGACGCGCGGCGCTTCTCTCCGGTGCGCGGCAGAAGCGACCTCTTCTCCGGCAACGTCCAATACAAATTAAACTCGCTGGTGACGTTCGCCCTCGAACAGGGGTATTACCGCACGCGCGCCGCCAACCGTTCCGCGTCAGACTTCGGAGGGCTGCCGCTGTTCCGCGGGATTCCCAGCTACACGACCCACAACGTGCGTACAGAGTTCGCGACCGTCTTCACGTTCTAATGAAGACGGTCGCGCGGGCATCCCTGCCCGCGCCAAAGCGTGCCGACGCACGCTTAACGGAGAAGCGCCATCCATCAATGTTGATGGATGGCGCTTCACTGCCTTCGCGCTCTCGCGCTCATGGCGGGCTGTAGGGTGCCCGCGCTCCCGGCTTCAGTTCGCGTCCGATCTCACCCCTTCTTCCCTTCCGCCTTTTTTACGTCCTTCAAAAATCGCTTGACCAAATCCTTGGCCGCCTGGTTGGCCTGCTTCTCGGACTGGCCGATGCCGTTGACCGTGTCCCTGACCGTGCCGCGCCACACCAGCTCGTTGGTTCGCGGGTCGATGATGTCGGCCATGACGCACCCCTGGATGTAAGTGGTAGTCCAGATGTCGGGCCCGAAGCCCCGGCGCCAGCGCGAGCGGTAGGGAATGCCGTACCCCCATCCGAAGCCGGGGCCGAAGCCGAAGCCCGGGCCGAAGCCGGTGCTCTGAACGCGCGTCTTCTCCTTCGTGCGCGAGTAGAAGGCCACGACAAAGTCCGGACTCTCCGAAGACTGGTTGAAACCGTTCGCCTGGAGTTGTGCGGCCAGCGCGTTCTGGATTCTTCCCGCCTCAATCGTGTTCGTCCTGAGCGGGTCGTCATCGGCCCGGTCGCTCTTGAAGGCGAAAGCACGTAGTCGGCTGAAGTCATAATCCTTCTCGTAGTCCGACTTGACCGACAATCCGAAGGCGGCGGTGACCGCCGCGAGCAGCAGAGCGCCGGTCAGCGTTGCTCGAAAGACTTTCATCTCAATTCTCCTTTAGAAAAACCAATTTCCCCCCTGACGGCAGCGACAACTCGTCGTGGCGGCCGAGGCTGACGACCATCTTAGTCGCCCTGTCGGCTTCGGTCTTTCACCCCTTTGCGGCGCCTTGCTACTGCTTGTACCTCTATCGCGATACGTCAGAACGTTGACCGGAGATTGAAGACTGGACCGCAAGGCCCAACCGTTTCCGGCAAAATTCCGAAAGAACCCTCGCCGGTGATGGAAGAAGATACTAAGGCAGCGGGTAGGCCCCCTTTGGAACAGCCGGGCGGCGGGTGAGGAAGGGATTTAGCGCCGCACGCGCGCAAAAGAAAGTCGCCGTGTTATACGGAGCCTGAGATGAATTCAATCGACGAGCTGCTGGACAGATGTGAACTGGCCCACGGTCATGTGTGCCCGGGTCAATTGCTGGGCGTGCGGATGGCGCTCCTCGGCTGTGACGCCGTCGGGATTAGAGACCCGCTCGGCTCCGACCGGAAGAGGCTGATCGTCTGGGTCGAGATTGATCGCTGCATGGCCGACGCCGTGGGCGCGGTAACCGGAACCAGGTTGGGTAAACGAAGTCTCAAATTCCTGGATTACGGGAAGGTTGCCGCCACGTTCTTCAACGTCGAGACGGGCGCGGCCGTGAGGGTGGCGGCGCGTGAGTCGTCGCGGGGTCTGGCGGATGAAAGGCATCCGGAGGTTCAACATAAGAAGGCCCGCCAGATGCTCACCTACCGGGAGGCGACCGACGAAGAACTGTTCTCAGCCGAAGCCGTCGAGCTCAGCCTGAGTGAGATGGACCTGCCGGGACGCCCCCGCTCCCGCGCGACCTGTGGCCTATGCGGCGAGGGAGTGAATGACGGCCGCGAGGTCAACACCATCGACGGAGGCACGCTTTGCCGGCCCTGCGTTTTCGGGTCTTATTATCAAAGCCCACGCCCACTTATTTTTCCGAAGCGTCGGTCTGCGTAAAGAGATTTAACTTTCATGAGTTCTATTAAAGTCCAGATGAGTGTGACCGCAAATCTTTGTGTCAACGAACGTAATATCAGCATCGAAGACGGCCATCGTCGCGGCCATCTGCGGGAACGTCGCCGTTGCGGTGACGAAGTTCGTCGCCGCCGCCTTTTCCGGCAGCTCCGCGATGCTCTCCGAAGGCATCCACTCACTCGTGGACACGGGCAACGGAGGATTGCTCCTCTTCGGACTGCGCCGGAGCAGAAAACGGCCTGACCTCGCGCACCCCTTCGGTCACGGCAAGGAGCTTTATTTCTGGTCGCTGATTGTCTCGATCATCATCTTCGGCCTCGGCGGCGGGATGTCACTCTACGAAGGCATTACGCACCTCGCCCGCCCCCAACCCCTGGGCGACCCTTTCTGGAATTACCTCGTCCTGGGCTTCGCCTTCATCTTCGACGGGACTTCATGGTTATTCGGCTGGAGGGCCTTCCGCACGGCGGGGGGCCGGCGCCGCGGCGTGCTCAGCGCGATACATAACAGCAAAGACCCTTCGAGCTTCATCGTGGTCTTTGAAGATTCGGGCGCCCTGATCGGATTGGTCATCGCCTTCTGCGGCCTCTTCTTCGCGCACCAACTCAACATCCCTTCGCTGGACGGCGTGGCCTCCGTCATCATCGGGCTGGTGCTCGCCCTGATGTCGTTCTTTCTGGCGTATGAGAGTAAGGGATTGCTCATCGGCGAGGGGGTTGATAACGAGACGCTCGGCCGCATCCGCACGCTCATCGAGGCGGACCCGGGCGTCGAGCACGTCAGCCGCCTGCTTACCATGTACTTCGGGCCGCACGAGGTGATGCTCACGATTGAAGTTAAATTCCGCGACGTGCTCTCCGCGGCGGGAGTTCGCGCGGCGGTCGCCCGGCTGCACAAGAGCGTGCGGGCGGAATGCCCGGACGTAACGCGGATTTACTTCGCCTCGGAATCGGTCGCCGCGGACGACTTCGACGAAGGCGCGTGAAGCAGGCGGCGACCTGCGCGAGTCGGGCGTTTGCGCTAATGATAGCCCTTCCGACGCCGACTCAGGGTGAAAACAACTCTTATACCTTTACGCCCTCGGGCCGAGCGCCGCACGCGCATCCGGCTCGACCGCGCGAAGCGTCGAGCGCCTTCGGAGCGATGGCGACGACACCAGGATCGGCAGGATGGCAGAGACCGCCATCACCCCCGCGATCAGATGCAGCGCGCCGCGATAAGAGCCCGTCGCCTCCCGCATGTAGGCGATCAGCAGCGGCCCGACCGCGCTCGCGGTGCCCCAAGCCGTCAGCATCAGGCCGTAGACGGGGCCGACGTTCTTCGGGCCGAAGTAGTCGGCGGCGAACGCCGGCATGGTGCCAAAACCCCCGCCGTAACACATCAGCACGACGAAGGTGACAATCGTCATCACGGAGACGCCCGCGGCGCCGGGCAGGAGCCAGAAGAGTAGGACTTGAATAACGAACATCGTTAAGAATGTCATCCGCCGGGTTAAGAAGTCGGAGACCCACGCCCAGAAGACCCGCCCGAGTGCGTTGCCGGTGCTCGCCAATCCCACCATGCCCGCCGCCGCGGCGGCGCTCACGCCGACGATCTCCTGAAATATCGGCGCCTCCTGCGAGATGATTGAAATGCCTGCGAACGTGTTCAGGAACAGGAGCAGCCAGAGCGCGTACCACTGCCACGTCCTGAGCGCCTCGCCGAGCGTGTACTCGCCTCGGCCGCCTCGCTTGACTTCGGCCGCGGTCGGCGCCCAACCCTCGGGACTCCAACCCGCGGGCGGGTTCCGCATGAACAGGCCGCCGACGACCGTCACGATAAGGAAAGCGACGCCCAGATACGCGAACGTCGGCAGCACCCCCACGCTCTGAATGAGTCCGGTGGCGACGGGGGCCGTGACCAGTGCGCCTGCCCCGAAGCCGCCGACCGCTATGCCGGTGATGAGCCCCCTGCGATCCGGAAACCATTTCACGAGTACCGCCACCGGGACGATGTAAGCGAACCCGAGGCCGACCCCGCCGATCAACCCGTAACTCAGGTACAGCCACCAGAGTTTGTGCGCGGAGAAGCTCGCTAAGAATACCCCGAGCCCGTAGAGCGCCCCCCCGACGACTGCGACGACGCGCGGCCCCACACGGTTGAGCCAGAGGCCGCCGAAGAAGGCCGCGAGGCCGAGCACGAAGATGCTGATTGTAAACGTCAGCGTCACCTCCGGGATGCTCCAGCCGAACTCGTGCGCGAGCGGCTCGCGGAACACGCTCCAGGCGTACACGGCGCCCAACGCGACCTGAATGAAGACCCCGGCGACGGCGATGACCCACCTGTTATTAGTGCGCATGACTACCGACCTTTCTCCGTCAAGTGTCTCCCGAAGACCACGAGAAAATCGTTGACGGCCGCGAGGCCGCGCCGAAAATCCGGTTTCCAGAATGTGCTGACCAGCTTGAAGAGTCCGGGCGGGCGTCTCTCTTCGGTGTTGGCCTGGACGAGCGCTTTGGGGGCCGCGCGCGTCAGGTCGCTGAGTAAGACCGGGTCAATCTCCCCGAGCGCCTTGACGAGCAGAAGGAGGTTGCGGAACGCGCGGATTGCGTCGGGGCCGCTCGCCACCGCGACGAACTCCCCGAGAATCTTTTCGCCCCCGCCGAGCGTTCCGCGCGCCAGCTCCAGCACGCCCTTGTCGTGCATCGCCTGCAACACCTCGTACGCGGCCAGTAACGCCTCGGCGTGCTGCGACGGGGCTTCCTGAAGTCGCACATTCAGTTCGCGCTGCGGGTCGCGCGGCGCCACCTGTAAAGGAATCGGCCGTGCCATGTTTCTCTCCTCCGTTAGCTCTTCGCCCTCGACTGAATCTGCACCAGTTGTGGCCCCGGCATCCGGTAGTCCGCGCGCCGCCACTTGCGCTCGACCTCGACCCCGCGCTGCGGCGTCGGGTGCCCCCAGCGCGAGTTGGTTCGGGGCAGCGGGCTCTCACCCTTCTCCGGCAACACGGTCATCTTCACCGCCACCTCCTTGAAGGCCGGCGTGTGGGTCGCGGGGTCCGTGTGGCTGCTGGTCAGCCGGTTGACGGCGTTCTCGACCGAGTTCATAGGCATGTAGAGTTCTTTGCCGTGAACCCGATCGGTGACCACGGCGCGCACTCGGACGTGCCCGTAGCGCGAAGTGAGGCGCACCCACCGGCCGGTCTCGACCCCACGCTCTGCGGCCAGCGCCGGCGAGACTTCGACGAACGTGTCCGGCGTCTTCTCCGCGATGCCTTTGGTGCGGTAGGTGAGGTTGCCCTCGTGGAAGTGTTCCAACAGCCGCCCGTTATTCACGTGCAGGTCGAACTCGGCGTCGGGCTGTTCCGGCGGCTCCTTCCAGCCTACGGGGAACAGCCGGGCCTTGCCGTCGGGGAAGGGGAAGCCCTCGGTGTAGAGCAGGGGCTGACCGGTGCCGTCGAGCGCGACGGGCCATTGCAGCGACTTGTACCCTTCGAGGCGCTCGTAAGTGACCCCCGCGAACATGTGGCTCAGCGCGGCGATCTCGTCCATGACTTCCGAAGGGTGCCGGTAGCGCCAGTCGGCACCCATGTGGTTGGCCACGTCCCGTATGATCTGCCAGTCGGGGCGGCACCCGTCCAGCGGCTCGAAGACCTGGTAGAGCCTCTGAATCCTGCGCTCGCTGCTGGTGAAGGTGCCCTCCTTTTCCAGACTCGGGGCCGCGGGCAGAACGACATCGGCGTACCGGCAAACGTCGCCGAAAAAAATCTCCTGCACGACCATGAACTCCAGTTTGGAGAAGGCGTCGTCAACGTAGTTCGCGTTGGAATCGACGATGCTCATCTCCTCCCCGATGAGGTACATCGCCTTGAGCTTGCCCTGCTGAATGGCGTCCACCATCTGGTGGTTGTCCAGCCCTATCTTCGGCGGCAGCTTGACCTTCCAGTAGGCTTCAAAGCGCGCACGGATTTCCGGGTCTTCGACCGACTGGTAGCCCGGAAAAAAGTTCGGCATCGACCCGTAGTCGCTGGCGCCCTGCACGTTGTTGTGGCCGCGCAAGGGGTAAGCGCCGGTGCCCGGACGCATGTAGTTGCCCGTCACGAGCAGCAGGTTCGAGATGGCGGTCGAAGTGTCCGAGCCCTGACTGTGTTGCGTCACGCCCATGGCCCAGCAGATGCAGACGCCCTTCGCTTCGGCGATCATGCGGGCCACCTGCTTCAGTGTCTCGACGGGCAGCCCGCACCGCTCCGAGGCGAACTCCAGCGTGAACGGCGCGAGGCTTTCGAGGTAGGCGTCGAACCCGTTCACCCAGCGGTCAACGAAGTCCTCCTTCGCGTAGTCGTTGTCGATCAGGTAGCGTGTGACCGCCGAGAGCCAGATGAGGTCGGTTCCCGGCCGCGGGTGGAGGAAGAGGTCGGCACGCCGCGCCATCTCGTGCTCGCGCAGGTCGGAGACGATCAGTTTCTGGCCGTGTAGTTTCTGCGCGCGCTTGATGCGCGTCGCGAGCACGGGATGACTCTCCGCCGTGTTGCTGCCGACGATGACGACGAGGTCGGCCTGTGCGATGTCTGTGAACGAGCCCGAGTCTCCCCCGTAACCGACCGTGCGGAAGAGGCCGGTCGTCGCGGGCGACTGGCAGTAGCGCGAACAGTTGTCGATGTTGTTCGTGCCGACGACCGCCCGGGCCAGTTTCTGCATCAGGAAGCTCTCTTCGTTGGTGCACTTCGAGGAGGAGATGAAGCCGATGGAGTCCGGGCCGTGCTGCGCTTTAATCTCGCCGAGCCGGCGGGCCACGAGGCTCAGCGCCTCCTCCCACGTGGCCTCGCGGAAGCGGTCGCCCTCGCGTACGAGCGGCTTCGTCAAGCGGTCGCCGCTGTTGACGTAGTCCCAGGCGAACTTTCCTTTAATGCACGTCGAGATGCCGTTCACAGGCCCTTCGAGGGGCTCGATCTTGAGGATGTGCCTGTCCTTTGACCACACGTCGAAGCTGCAACCGACGCCGCAGTAGGTGCAGACCGTCTTGGTGCGCCGGATGCGCGACTCGCGCATCGCCTCTTCGGCCTCCGACACGCGCATGATGACGCCGTAGCCGGTTTCGGGCTCGACCCCCTTGACGACGTCAATCATGCCGTCGAGGGCCGGCTGCGGCAGCGCGGTGAGAAAGCCTGCGTGGCCGAGCATCGACTTCTCCATCAGCGCGTTGCAGGGGCAGACCGTCACGCAGTGGCCGCACGAGACGCAGCTCGACTCCCCTATCGTGGAGCCGCCGTCCCACAGCACGCGGGGGTGCGGGTCTTCCCAGTTGATCGAGAGCGTCTCGTTGACCTCCAGGTTCTGACACGCTTCGACGCAGCGGCCACAGAGGATGCACTGGTCGGGGTCGTAGCGGTAGAAGGGGTTCGTGTCGTCAACCTCGTAGGGCTTTGTGCGGAAGGGGATGTTCTGATGCTCGACGGCTAAGAGCTTCGTGGTGTTGTGAACCGTGCAGTCGCCGTTGCTGTTGTCGCAGACGGTGCAGTAGAGGAGGTGGTTGCCGAGGATGCGGTCGAAGGCTTCCCGCTGCGCCTCACTCGCCGCCGCGGAGTTCGTGCTGACGACCATCCCCTCTGCGACCGTCGCGGCGCACGCCCTGACGAGTTGGCCGCCGACTTCGACCATGCAGGTGTCGCACGTCTGGACGGGGCCGAGCTGCGGGTGGTAGCACACTTGCGGCAGTGTGCTGCCGCCGCGGTTGATGACTTCGATGAGGCGCTCGCCGGGCTCCGCATTCTGGAGGAGACCGTCAACTGTTATACCGATCATCCTTGCGCACCTCCGTCCGAATGCCCCTGAGGGGCAGAGCCCAAAATCTTGTCCGCCGAGAAGAAGAACCGTCCCGACGCTTCCAACGTCGAAGCCGAAATCTACGGCAAGGCACTCTTTCAAATCTTTTCCGGCTTTGCTCGGAATGACTCCTTTTTGCTCCCGGTCTGTCCGTCGGGTCGGCCGGCGTGCCCTCCGCCGAGGTCGGGCAAGACAAAGGAAGGGGCGACGCGCGAGAGTTTTAAGCCCTCGCGCGTCGCCCCTTCGTTCATCGAAGCTCAAGTCCGAAATTAGAGCCCGAGGTCGCTGAGACCCGGATGGTCGTCGGGGCGGCGCCCGAGCGGCCAGTGAAACTTGCGCTCCGACTCCTTGATGGGCTGGTCGTTGATACAGGCCATGCGCAGACGCATCAGTCCGTCTTCGTCGAACTCCCAATTCTCGTTGCCGTACGAGTGGAACCAATTCTGAGAGTCGTCGCGCCACTCGTAGGCGAAGCGCACGGCGATGCGGTTGCCGTCGAAGGCCCAAAGCTCTTTGACGAGTCGGTAGTCCAGTTCCCTCGCCCACTTGCGCGTGAGGAAGGCCACGATCTCGCGCCTGCCGTTCACGACCTCCGCCCGGTTCCTCCAGCGCGAGTCCGGCGTGTAGGCCAAAGCCACTTTCTCCGGGTCGCGGGAGTTCCATCCGTCTTCCGCGAGGCGAACCTTCTGGATGGCGGTCTCGCGAGTGAACGGAGGCAACGGCGGACGCGCCGCCGCGGCCTCCTCCTGCTTGGTTTGTGTGTTGCTCATGACAATCTCCCGATTAATCTCAACCTCTGTGAATGGCCTGCCTTGTTAAGCAGCCGCCTGCTTCAACTCGTAACGTGCCCCATGCTTAGCGAAGAGAACGGCAGCCGCTCCGGCGACCCCGTCAACTCGCCGTCGAACTCGCGCTCGGCTTCGAACCAGTCCTCCTCGGGTGAGCCGAAAGGGCACCCCCTCTCCTGCCAGAGCCGGTAGGCCAATTTTTCTATCTCCCCGTGGTAGCCGTCCGAAGGGTGTCCTTCCATCCTTCTGCCTCCTGTTCAGTTCCAGGCTAACTTGCCCCGCGCCTGCCAGTAATCGTCCGGCGTCTCGGCCAGCGCGGAGAGGCGGTCGGAAGCCTCCGCGTCCCACCTGACTTCCAGCGCCGCCAGGTTCGAGCCGAGTTGCCCGGCGGTCGCGGCCCCGCTGAGCACAACGTCCGCCCAAGGTTGCGCCAGTACGGCGGCAAGGGCGAGGGCGTCTACGGTCGTGCCCAGGCGCGCGGCCTCGCTCCCGAGAAGCTTCAGCCCCGCCGCGAAGGAAAGGTCGGTGTTGCGCGAGGTCAGACGCCCGTTAGCGAGGGCCTCCTTGACCACGACGCCCAAGCCCCGCGCGGCGGCCTCTTCGAGCGCGTCGCCCGCTGACCGTTCGAGCAGGTTCCAGGTCGCCTGCACGCAGCCGAAGAGGCGCCGGCCTTCAAACATAACCTCAAGCGCCTTCCGCAGTGTCGCGGACTGGCCCAGCCCGCTGAGCGTCAGCCCGACGACTGTCCCGCCTTTCGAGATGTCCCACAGTTCTGCGAGCACGTCACGGTCGTCGAGGACGCCGCTCTCCAAAGTGGCCGAGTGCACGTAATAAATGTCGAGTTGGTCGCCTAATAGCGACCGCGTCTCACGCCACTGCCTCGACAGTACCGGCAGCGTGTGCTCCTTTCTCTCGTGCGTCTCGGCCTCGACCTTCCAGCCGGCGGTGTAGGTGTAGCCCCACTTGGAGGCGACGGTGACCTCGCCCGGCTCAATCCGGCGCGACATCAGCCACGAGCCGAGGAACTCTTCGGCGCGCCCGTAGGAGCGCGCCGCGTCGAAATAGCGCACCCCGCCCCCCCAGGCGGCGTCCAGCACTTCGTGCGCGTGCGCCTCCATCGCGGCCGGGTCCGTTTCCCGCCCGAGGTCACCCGCGTGCCCCAGGTTGATGTAGTCGGGGCGCCCCAGCGCGGCCAATCCGAGGCCGACGCGCGAGACGGCCAGACCAGTTGTACCGAGTCTTCTCATACAGCCATTTAACACCTGCGCCGCGCCGGGATGCCACGCGGCCGAGGCCGCTCAAGGAGTCCTCTGCCGACCCCGCCGGGTCAGTCCGAACGTCATTAGCATAAGCGCCATCCCCGCCGAAGTTTTCCCTGTTGTTGCTCTTACTTACTATCCTTTGCGCAGAAGGCTTAAGGCCGAAGGGTCAGGCACTCCTAGCTCACCGCCACCCCTTAAACAGCCCCGGCGACGCCCGCAACAGAATGTAGTTTTGAACAAAGACGGGGAAGACGCCGGAGGGCCGCCTGCCGTAGGCTCGGGCCGTGGGGCGGAATGATGAAGATTAGACGCAGTATGATGTCCGCCGGGCTGTTGCTCCGCCGGTCGGCGCGCTACCTGCTCGTCTCGCGCGGGTTCCGCGTCGTCGAGGCCGCGGTCGTGCTCGTCGCGCTGGGCTTCGTGCTGACCGGCAGCCGCATCGCGGCCATCGACCGCCTCGGCAACCGTTCCGACATCGTGGCCGCAATTGCCGTGACCGCCCTGACGATTGCGCTGCTGAAGGCCGTGAACCGGCGCGTGCTGGTCGCCATCGACGGCACGGCCGACGAGGAGGTCATCAGGCGTGAACTTGAGACGGCTTGGGAGGTGGTTCGACGAGGAGATGAGCCGCCTGACTTACGTCAACGCCGGGCACAACCCTCCGATGCTCGTCCGCCGCCGGATGACCCCGCGAGGCAGAGACGGAACGAGCCTTCAAGGGCAAGTGCCTTCGCGCCCTCACGCGGGCACGCACCTCGGAGAGATGACTTTGGCGGTGGGGGTCGTTAAGGAGGAGCCGCCGGTCGCCCTGTTAACCAGCGGCGGCCCTATCATCGGCACGTTCCTCGACGGCCCTTACGAGCAGGAGTCTGTTCGGGTGGAGAGCGGCGACGTGCTCGTCGCATACACCGACGGCGTGACGGAAGCGCTGAGCCCGGAGGGGTCAGAGTTCGGCGAAGAGAGGCTGCGGTCACTCGTCGTTCAATCGACGCACCTGCCGGCGCGGGGGTTGGTCGAGAAAGTCATCGCCGCCGTGTTGGAGTGGCAGGGCGAAGCGGCCCAACACGACGACATCACGTTGGTCGTCGCGAAGGTCAGGTAAGAGTGCCTTCATCGGAAGAAGGCCGCCTGCCTCCGTGCGGCGCGCGTCCCCAAGTGGCGCTCCAACACGCTCGCCAGTTGTTCCAGCTCCAGCGGCTTCATCAGGTAATCGCTGCACCCGGCGACCAGCGCGTGCTCGCAGTCGGCCGGCGTCGCGTACGCCGAGACCATCACGATGGGCAGGTCGCACAACGGTTCCTGCGCGCGCAGGCGGCGCGTCGTCTCGAACCCGTCGAGTAGCGGCAGGCTCGCGTCCAACACTACCAGGTCCGGCCGCTCGCGCTCGGCCGCCGCAAGCGCCCCGAGGCCGTCGCCGGCCTCCACCACGCGGTAGCCCCTCGATTCCAGGAAGTAACTGAACAGGTATCGGGAGTCTTCGTGGTTCTCGGCGACCAGCACGGTCGGGCGCCACTGATGTCGTAAAGCGTGGGTCATAAGAATGAGCCCGAAGGCTGAGCCGCCCGCGCGGGTTAGCGCGCGTGACCGGCGCAGAACCTTTCTATATCCCTTTTCTGAATGCTCTCGGCGTGACGCCGGCGAGTCTGCGGAAGGAGGTGGTGAAGTGGCTCTGGCTCGAAAACCCGCTCCGCAGCGCCACCTCGACGACGGGCAGTTCTGTTTCGAGCAGGAGTCGCCCCGCCATCTCGACGCGCCGCCCGACGATGTAACCGGACGGCGTTATCCCCAACGACTGCTTGAAGGCCCGCGAGAAGTGGCAATAGCTCATCCCCAGCTCCGCGGCCACGCGCCTCAACGAGATGCGCCCCTCCTCCTCGGCCACCAGCCGGTCGATGAGGGCGACGGCACTGCGCAGCCGGCGGGGCGCCATTCCGCCGCAGCCGACCCGCGCCTCGCGCAGGGGGCTGAAGCGCCGCACCAGTTGCATCGCCAGCCCCACGGCGAGCGCGTCGGCGTAGGGCCTCCCCGACACGCTCGACTCCTGCAACTCGCCCAGCAGGGAGAGCGCGAGGTGGCGTATGTGTCGGCTGCGGAAGCCGATCTGCGGAAGCAGCTCCGTCTCGTCGCCGAGGTCGGACTCGCGGACGACCTGACCCACGAAGTGGGGGCGCAGATACAGGAGCAGGAGGTTGCAGGAGTGGCCGCCCTGGGCACGGCATGACCAGTCAGACCCGGCGGGGATGACGGCCACCTCACCCGCCCTGACCACGCCCTCGAAGCGGCGCTGGTTGTGTGCGGCGTCGAGTCGGAGTTGAGCGCCGGTGTTCAGGACGAGGCAGTGATTGTCCGAGGGAGGGGCGAACATCTCTTCCGAATCGTGGCGCAGGCGGACTACGCGCACGTCCCGCCACGACAAGGGGTCACTTGTCGCGAGGATTGATTCCGGGTGGAGCCGGGTCAGGTCGTCGGTAGAACTCACCCGCGGCGCGGCGTGTAGTTGAGAAGCAGTTCGCCCACGCGGTTGAAAGTTGACGACCTCATTGGCGATTGAATACAGCCGATTTGCCGGGCCGAGAGATTTGACAGTCTGTAACATCGGGCACTCCCTTTCCGCCACACGAGCGTCGGGACGTTCCTGGCGACATGGCCGAACGGCCCTGAGAAACGCGGCCCGCGGAAGCTCATATAGCCGCGGCGGGTTTCGCTCACTGCCGGTAAAGATAGAGATATCCCGAACCCGGCGACACCCCAGGAACAACAGAATTCCCCCTAGATTTTTCTGTAGGTTTGAAGTAACCAGAAAGGGAATTTCCGGCGTGTCCGATTAGTGCGGTGTGGCGGGAGTCAATCCGGGTCGGACGTTCGGCTGATCCGCCTGAGGACGGCCCCGAGCGGCGCGAACCGGGTCACGCCCTCATCGCGGAAGACGATGCCTCCGGGAACCACGAGAGTCACCTCGGTCCCGGAAGTGGCGGAACTTTCGAGGGTGAGTTTAGCCTCGATTCGGCCGGCGCGCTCGCGCATTCCCTGTAGCCCGAAATGTCCGTCCTTACCCTCGGCGACGACGGTCGGAGGGATACCTCTACCGTCATCTTTCACCCGAACCACGAGGTCGCGCTCGTACCTGAGTTCCACCGAAAGTTGACACGCCCCCGAATGCGCGCAGGCGTTTCGGATCGCCTCATACCCGATGCGGTAGACCTCGTCGCGGACGATGGGGTGCATGTCTCTGGCATCGCCGACCACAGAGAACGCAACCTCCGTCGAGCCTTGGCTCTGGCAGTTCTCCGTCGCCCGCCGGAAGGCTTCGGCAAGATCGTTCGTCTCCGTGGTTGAGGTGCGCAGGGAATCCAGCGCCGCCCTCCCCTCTTCCGTCGCCTGCCCCAGCCAGGCGGATAACTTCTCCAGGGCTCGCCGCGTGCGAACGGGATCGCCGGATTGCTCCAGCGCGTCGTCGGCGACCAGCTTGCTGCCCTGGACGGTCTGGAGGAAGGTGTCATGAAGTTCTCGCGCCAGGCGGGTGCGTTCGTCCAATCTTGCATCGAAGCGGGCGCTCATCGCTCTCGCGACCTGCCTGATGCGGAGTCGGTATAAAACCCACGCGATGAGCCCGACCGCGAGAAGACACAGGATGCGGAATGAGGTCGTCTGATACCACGTCGGCGCGATACTGAAGTCCAGCACCGCGCCCACCTCATTCCAGACGCCGCCCTCGTTGCTGGCGATGACGCGAAACCGGTACTGCCCCGGACCGAGATTGTTGTAGAACGCCTGGCGCCGCGTCCCCGCGTCGTGCCAATCCGCATCATCACCATCAAGTTTGTAACGGAACTTGACCTTCCGCGGAACCGTGTAGCTCAGAGCCGTATAATTGATTTCCAACTCGCCTCTCAAGGGCGGAAGGTTGAGCCGTCCCTCGGTTCGGTAACTTCGATGATCCGCAATTAATCCTTCGATGTGTACGGGCGGCGGCATCGCATCGTTGTTGATACGGCGGGGATCAATCACCTGGACGACTTTGCTGTTCGTGAACCAGAGCCGTCCGTCCGGCGACTTTAACGCCCGCCGTTGATGGACTTCGCCGGATCCCGGCAAAGCGCCGTCGAGCACGTCGAAGGTCTGGACGGATACTCTGCCTTCGGGTCGGCTCCGCCAGTTAGCCATGTCCGACGCCGGGACTTTTAACAGACCGCATCCGGCGTACAGCCAGAGGTTGCCGTCATCGTCATTGACCGCCGAGAAGACGGAAGAACACGGCAGACCGTTCCGTGAATCCAAAAGGCTCAGTGCACCGTCCTTCCAACGGTACAACCCCTTGGAGGTCGCCGCCCACAGGGCGTCCTCAACATCAACGAAAAGGCTATAGATGATGACGGCACTCTCGTCGCCCAGCGAGATGGTTTCCCTCCGCCCGTCGCGGTAGCGGATGAGTTTGTCTCTGGAAGAACCTATCCAGACTCCCCCCTGTCGATCCGCGGCAAGAGACTCGGCGCGCCGGACGGCCTCGTCCAGAGGCACTTCTTCCTGTCGAGTCCGGCCCCTGAGTCGCAAAAGATGACGCTTACCGTCATTAGCGACCCCGGCCCAGATATTGGCCTCGCCGTCGCCGGTGAGAGCCCAAACGGTCCCGATGCGCCCCAGAGGGCTGCCGTCCGGGTTTTCGGCTTCGACGAATCGTCCCTGTTCGTAGATCAGCAGCCTGCTGCCGACCCCCAGCCAGACGCGCCCGGCGCCGTCCTCGAACATCGCCCCCACGTCCTGTCCGGGTAGCCCTTTGAGGGGGGTGATGGCCGACCTGCCGGCGGGCTGAATCACGTCAACCGCCACCTGGTTGCCGACCCACACGGAGCCGTCGCGCAACGCCTGAATGGAGTACACGCTCGGCGCGGATAACCCTTCGCTCGTCGTGAAACTCACGACCGGGGTGTCCCGGAACATGTCCACCCCGCTCTCCGTCACGACCCACAGGTTGCCTTCCCTGTCCTCGTACATGTGACTGACGGACTTCCCCGAAAGCCCGTTCTCCATCGCGTAGCGGTCCGCGACGCCGTCATGAATGTGGTAAAGCCCCTCGGTCGTCGTGCCGACCCACAACGAACCGCGACGATCCATGTACAGGGTGTGGGACCGAACCGCTTCGCCGTTGAACCCCGGCACCGTGTAGCCGGCCCACTTCCCGCCGGAGTAGTGACGCACCCCCAGCCCGGGGCCGATCCCGTCGAGGGCCGCCCAGACCTGCCCGGAAGGCCCTGCGGCGACATCAATCGCCCCGTCTCCCCCCGCGCGCCCCAATGCTTCTTCAAAATAAACTTCGGAAGAGCCCGGCGCCCAGCGGCAAAGAATCGAGGAGCCGAGCCAGATGTTTCCTGCGTCGTCTTTCGCCAGCCCCAGGCCGTATGTGACGGGGACACCGTCCTCCTTCCCGAAGCACCGCAGTTCCCTCTCCTTCACACGGCAGAGCGGCCCCTTCCCGTCGTTGATGCGATACCGCGTGAACCAGATGGCCCCCGCCTCGTCCTCGATGATCGCGCCGACCCCGCCGCCGCCCTGCGGTGAAGCGTAACTGAATAACTGACCCTCTTTTAATTGAGCCAGGCCGTTCGCGGTCCCGATCCAGAGACTGCCGTCGCGGGAGCCGAGGAGTGCCGCGAACCCTCTGCCCGGCAGTGATTGGCCTTCGGGGGGCGTCCAGAGCGTGAACTTCACGCCGTCAAAGCGCATCAGGCCTTCCGCCGTTCCGATCCAGATGTACCCGTCAGTGGTTTGGGTGATTCCGGCGGGGGCGAACAGGTCGCCGTCCTGCACCCGCCAGGCGGTGTGTCCATACTGAGTGATGAGCCTGTTAGGGTCGAGCGCCTCGGCGGGACTGGCGGCGGCGAGGAGTAATAGAAAGCAGATCGAAAATGATCGTATGCTTAAACCGACCGCGCTCGAAGCGGGACGTGCATTCACTTTTCTATTTAGTTTCACGTCCGTTCCCGGGCTGTCTCTCACCGAAGGAGGGGCGAACGGCGACTACCGCAAGAACGTCACGCCTGGAGTGAGACCAAAATGGGCACGCAGCAGTTAAATTTCGACCCGCCGAACAATACTTGGTTTATTGCTCGGCGGGAACATCAAAATCTCCAGCCGCGAACCTGTAAATATCTACAGGTCTCCCGACACGGTCTCAGATTTGAAGCAACCCGCGTCGGAGCGCGATGGTTACCGCGTGCGTCCGGTCGTTGGCGCCGAGTTTGCCCATCAGGTTCTTGACGTGGAAATTGACGGTCGTCTCGGCAATTGCCAATTGGTCGGCGATCTGTTTGTTGCGGTGGCCGTCCCGGATGAGCCGGAGCACCTCCAGCTCGCGGGCCGTCAAGTCCTCCTCGCCCATGTGCTCGGCGAGGCGCGCCGCCACTTCCGGGGGGACGTGCCGTTTGCCGGTATGGACCGACCTGATCACGGCCAGCAACTCATTTTTCGGCATGCTCTTCAGCATGTAAGCGGCAGCTCCGGCTTGCAGCGCCCGCCGAATCTCGCCGTCGCTGTCCGAGGTAGTCAGCATAATCACGCGAGCTTGGGGAAACTCACCTCGGAGTGCGATCAGGGCGTCGGTGCCGTTAGTGCCGGGAAGCAGGAGGTCCATCAGCGTGATGTCCGGCCGGTGGCGGCGAAATTCCGCCACCGCCTCGACCGCGTTGGCCGCCTGCGCGACGAGTATCAGGTCTGGTTGGGAGTTGATAATCGTCGCCAGCCCTTCACGAAAGACTGGGTGGTCCTCGACGCTCAGGATGCGGATAGGTTCGGACGCAACCATCGCAGTTGCCCCTTTCGACGATTGTTATGACTGTCGGAGACTGGGCGGGGGCTTCAGCTCAATTCGCCGCCCGTTTGATGTGCGGAGTCCTATATCACTAACTTCACCCTCAAACAAGCCGAATCGGTTACAGAACACTGCCCTCTATGCTCGCGCCGAAGCTGCATGACTGGTGTTTAATGTCTAAGTCGGAGGGCGCGGGAACAATCCAGTTCCCGCGCCCTCCGGAATGCCGCGAAGACTCGTGCGCCGGCAGGAGTTAACCCTTAAAGGCGTTTCTGAGGCACTGGTTGGCGACAAGCAAGGCCGCGCGCGCCGGCGGCGCGTCCGACACCGCGTTGAGCGTCACGAAGTCGTGGATCGTCCCGAGTACGCGGATCGCGGTCACGGGCACGCCGGCCTCGGTTAGTTTGTGCGCGTAGGCTTCGCCCTCGTCGCGCAGGATGTCGAACTCGGCCGTGATGACGAGCGCGGGAGGCTGGCCGCTGAGCTGCCCTAGTGAGCTGCGCAAGGGCGAGGCCGTGGGCTGTCGGCGCGCGGCCTCATCCGGGAGGTATTGCTGCCAGAACCATTTGCTCACTTCCGCCGTCAGGAGGTAACCCGTCGAGAACTCCTGATAGGAGGGAGTGTCGAAGCCCGCATCAGTGACGGGGTAGAAGAGCATCTGGTAGTCAATCTTCGGCCCGCCCCGCTCCTTAGCGAGAAGGCAGACGGCCGCGGCCAGGTTCCCGCCCGCGCTGTCGCCCGCCACCGCCATCCGCGACGGGTCGAGGTTATAGGCGCGGCCGTGCTCCGCGATGTACTTCGTGGCCGCGTACGCATCCTCGACCGCGACCGGGTACCGGGACTCGGGCGCGCGGTCGAACTCGACGAAGACGACGGCCGCGTGGGCGCCGTCCGCGATTTCGCGCACGAGCCGGTCGTGCGTCTGCCTGTCGCCCAGGACCCACCCGCCGCCGTGAAAGAACATAACGACGGGGACTGTTTTGTAGCAGCCCTGCTGGCGGACGATGCGGATCGCCACACTGCCCTTCGGGCCGACTTCGATCAAGTGCTCTTCGACATCCGCTGAGGGCGTCGTCGCGCGCCTCGCCTGGGCATTTGCGAAACCCGCGCGTGCGTCGGAGATGGTCTGCTCATAAATCGGCTTGACGTTCGGGGCCGTAACCTCTTCCACGAAGCGACGTGTCATCGGGTCTAAATGCCGAAGCGTGTCTGAGCGTGACATATACTTATCCTCTTTCACCCTCCCAGGCTAATCATCTCCAGTTTCCGGTGCTGCTGGGGACGGTAGCCGGAGCCGGAGTCGAGGGCCTCCAGCCTTCGCTCGGAATACCTGTCCGTCCTCCCGCCCCAAACTTTGGCGATCACGCCGCCAATCTCCTCGTCGGTCGCCCCGCGCCTCAAGAGCGTTTTAAGGTCATGGCCGTGCGGGGAGAAAAGGCAGGTGACCAGTTTCCCGTCGGCTGTTAAGCGCGCCCGTGTGCAGCCCGAGCAGAACGGCTCGGTCATCGACGCGATAACCCCGACTTCCCCTTTACCGTCCGCGTAGCGGTAATCCACCGAGGGCGCGTTTCCGCCGCCCCGACTCACGATCTCTTCCAGTGGAAAGTGCGCGCGGAGTATCTGAACGATCTCGCCTTTTGTGACCACCTTCGCCGACGCCCATTGGTTCGCGTTGCCGACATCCATGTACTCGATGAAGCGCAGGCGGAAGCCGTGCTCTCGCGCGAACTCCGCGAGCGGGATGATGTCGTCGTCGTTGACGCCCCGCTCCACGACCGCGTTAAGCTTGATCGGGTGCAAGCCCTGAGCTTTTGCCGCGAAGAGCCCGGCCAGAACGTTCCCCAGATTCCCCCTCCCGGTCATCCGCCTGAACTTATCGGGGTCGAGCGTATCGAGGCTGACGTTGACCCGCTTCAGTCCCGCCCGCGCGAGAGCCTCGACCTGCCCTGCGAGCAGCGAGCCGTTGGTGGTCAGACACAAATCTTCCAGCCCGTCTATCGCCGAAAGTTTCTCGATCAGCGAGTCGAGATTCCTGCGGACGAGGGGCTCGCCCCCGGTGAGCCGAATTTTCGTTGCGCCCCGGCGAACGAACAGGGTTGCCAGCCTGTTTATCTCCGTGAAGGTGAGTACCTCATCCCTCTCCATCCAACGGTACTCGTCGAGGGGCATACAGTAGGTGCAACGAAAGTTACACCTGTCCGTCACGGAAATCCTTAAGTCTTTAATCGGCCGTCGGAGAGTGTCTCTGAGCATCTTTACCCTCGCCTTTTAGCTTAAACACCGGGGCGCGACGCGTTCTTTCAAGATTTTGCCGATACCGTTTGAAACTTGCGGCATTCATCACGACATCCGTTTCGCAAATCAGCGTCGAGTTGAGCAAAAAGCTGAAAGAAAGAGATGGGCCGCCGCCTTTAGCATCTCGCGTGGGCAGAGCGTGCAGATGGCAGACACTAGAGGAGACCCCGGCGATGGAGGACACAACCAGCCCTTATTCAAAGACGGACGAGGGGGAGGCGGCTTCGCACTCCCGGGGCACGTCATGTATCGGAGAGGAAAGTTGCCCCCCGGCCGAGGGAGTAGCAGGCGGCGAGAAGGTTGCCGTGCGCTTGTGCGTGAACGGCTCCAACTACGGGTTGCGTCTGGACCCGCGCGTGTCGCTGCTCGACCTGCTGCGTGAGCAACTGGAGTTGACGGGGACAAAGAAGGGCTGCAACCACGGCCAGTGCGGCGCGTGCACCGTGCTCGTAAACGGCAGGCGCATCAACTCCTGCCTAGCCCTCGCGGTGATTTACGACGGCAGCGAAATCACGACCGTCGAGGGCTTGGCCCACGGCGACGAACTGCACCCGTTGCAGGCCGCCTTCATCCGACACGAAGGCTTTCAGTGCGGCTACTGCACGTCGGGCCAGCTCTGCTCGGCCTTCGCCATGTTGAAAGAAGTCGAGCAGGGCGCGGCGAGCCACGCCACCCCGGACGTTCGACGCCGGGGCCGCGTCGAACTCACGGACGAGGAGATACGAGAGCGGATGTCGGGCAACATCTGCCGTTGCGGCGCATACCCCGGCATCGTGGCCGCGGTGCGCGAAGCGAGCGGAGAAAGCCAAAGGAGCGTGGAGCAGAAATGAGACAGTTCGCCTACACGCGCGCGACAGACAGACGGGCAGCCGTTCAAGCCGCGGCGCTTGAGCAGGGCGCTAAGTTCATCGCGGGAGGCACGAACCTCATCGACCTGATGAAGGAGGGCGTCGAGCGGCCCGACCGACTTGTGGACATAAACCGCCTCGACCTTACGCGCGTTGAGGAGCGCGACGGCGGCCTGCGTTTAGGGGCGTTGGCGAAGAATAGCGACACGGCGAACCACCCGCTCGTGCGCGAGCGATACCCGCTCGTCGCGCAGGCGATACTCGCCGGCGCGAGCGCGCAACTGAGGAACGCGGCGACCAACGGGGGCAACCTGATGCAGCGGACGCGCTGCTATTACTTCTACGACGTGGCCGCGCCCTGTAACAAACGCGAGCCGGGTTCGGGCTGCGGCGCGCTCGAAGGCTTCAACCGCATCCACGCCATCTTCGGCGCGAGCCCTCAATGTATCGCGACGCACCCTTCGGACATGTGCGTCGCGCTGGCGGCGCTCGACGCGGTCGTGCAGGTCGAAGGGCCGCGGGGCGCGCGGGCCATTCCCTTCGCCGACTTTCACCGCCTGCCGGGCGACACGCCGCAGGTAGACACGAACCTCGGGCGCGACGAGTTGATAACGGCCATCGACCTGCCCGCCGACTCGTCAGCGTTCGCCGAGCACTCCCACTACCTGAAGGTTAGAGACCGCGCCTCATACGCCTTCGCGCTCGTCTCGGTGGCGGCGGCCCTTGAGGTTCAGGACGGAGTAATCAAGCGGGCGCGGGTCGGGATGGGCGGCGTGGCGCACAAGCCCTGGCGCGCACGCGAGGCGGAACTCGCCCTGACGGGGGCGCGGGTTGACGAACAGAGCTTCCGGCGCGCGGCGGAGGCCGCGATGCGGGGCGCGCGCGGCTACGAACATAACCGCTTCAAGATCGAACTCGGCAAACGCGCCATCGTGCGGGCTCTGACGGTGGCCGCGGGCGGAGGGAGGGCGGCATGAGTCGGACACTTGATAAGCCGCCCCTCATCGGCAGGCCGGTCGAACGCGTTGACGGCCGTTTGAAGGTCACGGGAAGGGCGCGTTACGCGGCGGAATTTAAGCACGCCGACGTGACGCACGGCGTGCTCGTGATGAGCACCATCGCCAGTGGTCGCATCAAGGAGATCGACTCGAAGGAGGCGGAGAGTGCGCCGGGGGTGCTCGCCGTCATCACGCACTTGAACGCACCGCGCCTGCACTTCCCCGAGCGCAAGCTGGGCGGCGACCCGCGCCTCGTTGACGACCAGGCCGCGCCGATGGTCGGACGTTCGCTGCCCGTGCTGCAAGGGGACACGATCTATTTCAACGGGCAGCCGGTCGGCGTCGTCGTCGCCGAGACCCTTGAGCAGGCGCAATACGCCGCGACGCTGGTGCGGGTCACTTATGAAGAGGCGAAGTCCGTCACCAGCGTAGAGGCGGAGCTGGCGCGGGCGTTCCCGCCGCAGGAAGGTTTGGGGGATAGACCGCCGCTGGGAAGGTTCGCGGATGTCGTGCGCGGAGACCCGCAGGCCCTGAGTAAGGCGGAGGTCGTGGTTGACGAGACTTACACGATTCCGATAGAGCACCACAACCCGATGGAGCTGCCCTCCACCGTCGCCGAGTGGAGGGGGGGAAAGTTGTCGGTGCACGACAAGACGCAGTGGGTTTCTAACGTGCAGGGACACCTTGCAGTCGTCTTCGGCATTCCGGAAGACGACGTGCACGTCGTCAATCCTTTCGTCGGCGGGGCGTTCGGCTCGGCTCTACGCCCCTGGTCGCACCCCGTCGTGGCGGCGCTGGCGGCCCGCGCGGTTGGGCGTCCTGTAAAGCTGGTGGTGACACGCAGGCAGATGTTCAGCTCGCACGGTCACCGCCCGTACACGGTGCAGCGCGTGGCGCTCGGGGCCAATTTAGACGGGCGGCTGACGGCGATAGTCCATGAAGGGTATGCGCAGACCTCCCTCTATGAAGAGAACACCGAGAACCTGCTCAGCGCCACCCGGATGCTCTACGCCAGCCCGAACTGCATTACCAGGTACAGACTCGTGCGCGGCAACGTTCAGACGCCGATCTACATGCGCGGGCCCGGCGAAACTTCGGGAGTGTTCGCGCTCGACAGCGCGGTGGACGAGCTGGCCTATAAGTTGAACATCGACCCCCTTGAGTTGCGCGTTCTTAACCACGCCGATTCCGACCCGTCCGACGGGCTGCCGTGGTCGAGTAAATCTCTGCTCGAATGCTACCGGCAGGGCGCCGAGCGGTTCGGCTGGTCTCGCCGCAAGATGGAGCCGGGCTCGATGCGCGACGGGCGGTATCTCGTCGGCATGGGAGTGGCGTCGGGCGCCTACCCGATGATGCGCATGCCCGCGAGTGCGCGCGCGCGAATCTTCGCCGACGGCACGGCGGTCGTCCAGTCCTCCGCCAGCGACATGGGGCCGGGGACGTGGACGACCATGAAGATCATCGGCGCGGAGGCGCTGGCGCTGGGCCTAGACCGCGTGCGCTCCGAGTTGGGCGATTCGACGCTGCCGAAGGCGCCGGTTCACGGCAACTCGATAACGACCGCGAGCGTCGGCTCGGCCGTGCACGAGGCCGCACTCGCGGCGCGCGCGAAACTGCTGGCCCTGGCGAGCGGCGACCCGCGCTCCCCGCTCAGAGGGGCGGCCGAAGGAGTGGTCACGTTCGCGGACGGGCGCATCTCGCTCAAGCGCGACCCGTCGCGCGGCGAAACCTACGCGGACATCCTGCGCCGAAATCGTCTGGAGTCAATCGAGGCAACGGTCACGTCCATTCCCGGCGACGAAGGTCAGAAATTTTCCATGCACGCCTTCATCGCACACTTCGCCGAAGTGCGGGTTGACCCGGAGTTGGGGGTACTGCGCGTCAGCCGCTTCGTCACGGGGTGCGGCGGGGGCCGGATCATGAACGAGAAGACGGCCCTCACCCAGTTGACGGGCGCCGTCGTCGGGGGCTTGGGCATGGCGCTGACGGAGGAGACGGTGATCGACCACCGCACGGGCCGTATCGTCAACGCGAGTTTGGCGGAATATCACGTCCCCGTTAACGCCGACATCCCCCAGGTCGAAGCGTTCTTCGTCGAAGAGTTTGACGACAAGGTGAACCCGCTGGGCGCGAAGGGTATCGCCGAGGTGGGTAACGTCGGCGTCGCGGTGGCGGTCGCAAACGCGGTCTACCACGCCACGGGCAGACGGATACGCAAGTTGCCGATCACCCTCGACAAGTTGCTGTGAGGTGAGCCGGACACGGGGAGCAGCATGACGGAAACGCAGGCGATCATAGACGCGTACAGGCGCGCCGCCGCCGAGAACGTGGGTGCGGCTCTGGCGACGGTGGTGCGCGTGGAGGGCTCCGCCTACCGCCGGCCCGGCGCGCGAATGCTCGTCACCGAAGAGGGACGGACGACGGGCGTCCTCAGCGGCGGGTGTCTGGAGCGGGACGTGTGCGAGCGCGTGGTGAAGGTCATCGAAACGGGCAGGCCCGTCGTCGTCACGTACGACACCACGTCGGACGACGACATCGTGTGGGGCTTAGGCTTGGGCTGCGGCGGCGTCGTGAGCGTTCTTATCGAGTCGGCGAACGACGCCCGCCTTGACGACCTCATGCAACTGCTCAACGTGTGCGCGGAGGGGCGGCGACGTGTGGCGCTGGCGACCGTGATTCACAGGGAGGGTGAGACAGAAGTTTCAATCGGGGCTCGGGCGTTGCGCTACCCGGACGATGCCGGAGCGCCGGGGCCGTTATCTGGTGGGGTCGCCGTCTTCCCGACCGCTTGCGTTCTACGCGACCTCGACCACGCCATGCGAAGCGGCGTCTCCGCCATCAACCGCTACGAATCGGGCGGCGGTAGTGTCGAAGTGTTTATCGAGGTGGTCGAGCCGCCAGTGCCGTTGGTGATTTTCGGCGACGGCGACGACGCGCTCCCGGTCGTGGCCTTAGCGCGAAATCTCGGCTGGCACACGACGGTCGTTGACACGCGCGCGCGCGCCGACAGCGCCCGTCGCTTCGCAGGGGCCGACGCGGTGGTGCTATGCCCACCCGAAGAGGCGTGTGAGCGTGTCCTCTTCACCGAGAGAACGGCGGCCGTCCTGATGACACACAACTACCTGCACGACCTTGAGCTGCTGAGGGCACTCTTAAACAAACGCGTGGGTTACGTCGGATGCATAGGCCCTAAGCGGCGTGCCGAAAGGCTCCTGTCGGAGTTGGCGGGCGGGGATGCCGCGCCGCCCGTTCGGTATCTCGGCCAATTGTACGCGCCCGCCGGTCTCGACATCGGGGCCGAGACGCCCGCCGAGATAGCGCTCTCCATAGTTGCCGAGATCAGGGCCGTGCTGGCGGCTCGCGAGGGCGGGCCGCTACGCAACCGAAAGGGGGCGATTCACACGAAGCCGTACGAACGGAGCACGAGTGTCGGATGGCCCGCCGGCGGCGGCGTCACCGGCTCGACCGGCCTATCAAAATTCACCGTGGGTCAGGCCGACCAGATATTCGTTAATCGTGCGTGATAAGCGATGAAACTTTGCATTGCCGAGCCTCTTGATGCACGACCGAAAATAGGCGCCGTGATCCTTGCGGCGGGCGCGTCTGTTCGCATGGGGAGACCGAAACAGCTCTTGCTTTATAGGGGGAAGACTCTAATCCGGCGGGCCGCGGAGGCGGCCCTCGCCTCCGCGTGCCACCCGGTCGTGGTGGTCATAGGGGCGCACGCCGGGCCGGTGAAGGAAGAGCTGGAAGGGCTGCCGGTGTTGACGGCGGACAATCGCCAGTGGGGCGAGGGGATGAGTTCTTCAATCCGGAGTGGGCTCGGGGCGCTCGTCGCCGCCGACCCGGAGTTGGAAGGGGTCGTGATTATGCTCTGCGACCAACCCTTCGTCGACGCCGGAGCCATCAACAGGCTGGCCGATGCGCGTCGTGAGACTGGGAAGAACATCATAGCCTCCGAGTACTGTGGGACACGCGGCGTCCCCGTCCTTTTCGGTAGGGAGTTGTTCGCAGAACTCGCCGGCCTTGATGCGGCCGAAGGCGCCAGACGGGTCATCGGAAACCATCCGCACGACATCACCACCGTCAGCCTCCCCGAAGCCGCCGTTGATATTGACACGCCGTATGAGTACGCCTTGCTCAAGGTATTAAGTCCGGAAGCTTCAGGTATGTCCGGCGGCGAAGGCCGGCCGGGTTCGTTTACAGGAGGGAAGTAGATGGGCAGCGCATCACGATTCCGCTCTAAGAGTTTTGCGACGGCAGTTGCCACGTTCGCCGCCGTTTTCCTGGGGCTGCAATTGATCCGGCCTCCGCTGACAAATCCTCCGGTCACGGCGGATTTCGACGCGCCCGCGCACGTAAAGCAAATCTTCCGCACGGCCTGTTACAACTGCCACTCCAACGAGACACGGCTTTCGTGGTTCGACCGAATTGTGCCCGCCTACTGGCTGGTTGCCGGCGATGTCAAAGAAGCGCGGGCGCACCTGAATTTTTCCGAGATGGGCGGCCTGCCCGCGAGGCAGCAACAGGAAACACTCTCCGAGGTGTTCAACCAGATGCAGTCCGGCGACATGCCGCCCAGGAGCTATCGACTCCTTCACAGCGAGTCAAAAATCACCCCCGAGGAGCTGGCGACGTTAAAGAGCTATCTCGACCCGTACCGGCAGCGCCCGGCGGCCGACGCCGCGCAGTTCGCGGCGGCCGATGCGGAATACGAGGAATGGGTCTGGTCGGGAAACGCACCGGCCGGAGTTCGACCCGCCCCGAACGGCATCGGGTTTATTCCCGAATACAAGGACTGGAAAATGCTCAGCGCCACGGAACGTTTCGACAGCCAGAATATCAGGCTGGTGCTGGGCAACGATGTCGCCATCAGAGCGGTCGAGTCCGACCGAATCAACCCCTGGCCTGACGGAACGATCTTCGCCAAAGTTGCCTGGGAGAGACTGACGGGTGAGGACGGCGCGGTGCGCACGGGGAAGTTCTGGCAGGTTGAATTCATGAGCAAAGACAGCAGGAAATACGCGTCCACGCTCGGGTGGGGGTTTGCCAGGTGGAGGGGTGCGGACTTAGAGCCGTTCGGGAAGGATGCCGACTTCGTGCAGGCTTGCGTCGGCTGTCACATGCCGATGCGCGCTAACGACTTTGTATTCACCATGCCCGTCAAGGCGGGAAAGTGAGGCCGACGTGAGAACGACCTGTCTGTTGGTGGCTATTCTATGCCTGAGTTCGCACGGCTGTACGAGCAGGCGGACGGGCGCGGCCGAACTCGTCAACCACAAAGCCTCGCTCCCCGGCGGACTCCCTTTCAACCCTCTTCAGTGGGGGGTCATCTCATCATCCGTCAACACGCGCGAGTCCACCATGTCTGTTCTGTACGGCAACGACATCGCCGTGCGCCACGCCCGCACCGACCCGCGACGACCCTATCCTGCGGGCGCAGTTCTCTCTCTCGTCACGTGGGCTCAGGAGGAGGACCCGCACTGGTTCGGGGCGAAGACACCGGGCGAGGTCAAGTCGGTCGAATTCGTCACGGCGGAGGAGTCGCCGGGCCTCGCCACCGCTTATTCTTACCAGATATATGCAGGCGCGGCTCTGAAGAAAACGGCCCCGGAGGATGTGAGCAACCCCGATTCGCGAATCAGCAATCTCCTGAGCCGGAGAGCCTTAGTCATGCCTTAGGTCACGATGGAAAATAGGAGGGAGCAGTTGGCTGACTTTTCAGTTACGCGGTTGCTTTAGGGAGGCCGTGTAAAGTGAGGTTAGCCATTCCGGGCCTTGCTCTCTGCCCGCGCGCCCGCCTAAGTATTCCGGCTTATGGTCGTGAAGGCGGCGTTCAGGCGTATGAGATGGTGGCTTTGGACACGCTCCCTTTGTCGGAACTCGGCCACCCAACTCTTAACTGTATTCGCCATTTCGCGCGTGCTTTGCGCGACTGTCTTCTCCGCCCCGGAAGTCTTCGGCTCGTTCGAAGTCTCATACTGCCCGCGCTTGACGATTCTTACTATAGTTCCGCGCTCTCGCGGAGTGTGTGAGCCTACCCCGAGCGTCCAGGAAGGAGGATCGCTCGCCGGGAACGACTCCTCCAAAGTCTCGTCAACTTCAGCTTCGCTCATACCGCTTTCATTCATGACTTCAGTTCCCCCTTCATGTTCCGCGCCCCGAATTCATTCGTCGGCTTTTCGTGTAGCTATTCGACGTGGGTGAGCGGGGCGTCAACCAGGTGCTCGGAGATGAACCACGCCTGCGCCTCGTTCGTGCGAATCACATCCGAGACCAGCAGGTCGTTCGTGCCGTCGTCGCCACGCTCGGCGGCTTCGGCCGCGTACTTATGAGCCTCTTCCAGAATCGTCCGGTGCGCTTCGAGTAAGCGCGAAATCTGCACGGGTACTTCCTCTCGCCCGCGGGGCGGGCGCGGGATTATCGTCATCTCCGCCACGTCCTGCGGCATCGCGATACTGACGCCCCCGAGGGATTGGACGCGCTCGGCGATGATGTCCATGAGTTCGGCCTGCTCTTTGTAGTGCTTATCAAAGAGCACGTGCAGGCTGTAAAACGTGGGGCCCGAGACCTGCCAGTGATGCTTCTTGTACAGGTCTCTGAGGGCGGTCGTGTCCGCCAGCGTCTGGTTCAACGCTTCAGTGCTCGCCCGCCGCACGCCCACTTCGAGCGCGACGGGTAAGCGCCGGCTCACTTCGCCGAAAGGCTGCAACTCCGGCGCACGCTGCCCCAACCGGGGCTGCCCGTGCGTGAAACGTCCGTCCCGCTTATCGCTTCCATTCGCCCCGCCCTGCGTGTTGGTTTCCACGCGGGCGACGCCGCCTCTTTTACCGTCAAGCTTCTGTCCCATTGGTCCCTTTCCATCCTTAAAAATTCCGGCGAGTGACCGCTCCGTTGTAGGCCACTCGCCGGCCGTTGCCGCCGTTGGAAGCAGCCCCGGTTGGAGCTACGTTTGGAAGCGCAACACATCAAACAACAGAGCGACAGTTATTCACGAAGATTTGTCCCTGGCGAATCAAAGTCGGCTCCTGCATGGGCGGCCAAATCAAACGCCCGCGTAAACGAGACGGGTGAAGAATGCGGGGTCAATGACAAAGCCGCCCCACTTGGCGTCATAGGCGGCAGTCGGTTTGGCCGCGATGACTTCGTCGAGCGTTTTGCCATCCTTCTTGAGTCGCGCCACATTGTCGCGGATCGCTAACAGCATGTCGCGGAACTCAACGAGTTGCGCACGATTCCCGACCGACCCGTGGCCGGGGATGATGATGGTCTTGTCCGTCGCACGTTCGAGAGAAATATTTACCCAGCGAATCATGCCGTTGATGCCGCCGCCCACCCCGTTGTCGATAAACGGATAGTAGCCATTCCAAAAGTTGTCGCCGAGCGCCAGCACGTCGGCCTTCGCGAAGTAAACCGACAAGTCCCCGTCCGTGTGGCCGATCCCGAAGTTCTTTAGCACGACGGTCTCGCCGCCGAATTGGGGAATCCGTCTGGCTCTGACCACCCTCGCCGCCGGAAATGTCATTAGCTTAACCTGGGCAACCTGCCGTTACGCCGCCGCCGCAGATTTCTCACCCTTGATGAACGCGAGCAAATCCGCGTTGACCTCATCCTTATGCGTCGAGCACATGCCGTGCGGTGCGCCCGGATAAATCTTTAGAGTCGCGCCTTTGACGAGCTTGGAAGAGAGCAGGGCCGAAGCTCCAATCGGCACGATCTGGTCGTCGTCGCCGTGGAGGATGAGCGTCGGCACGTCTATCTTCTTGAGGTCTTCGGTGAGGTCGGTCTCCGAGAACGCCTTGACGCACTCGTACGCGCCGGGCAGCCCGCACATCATCCCCTGAAGCCAGAAGGATTCCCGTAAGCCCTCGGAGACCTTCGCCCCGGGGCGGTTGAAGCTGTAGAAGGGCAGCGACAACTCCTTCCAGAAGCTCGACCGGTCGGCGAGTACGCCCGCGCGAATCTGGTCGAAGACTTCGACGGGCGTGCCGGCGGGGTTGGCCTCGGTCTTCAGCATCAACGGGGGGATGGCGCTGATGAGCACGGCCTTCGAGACGCGGCCGGTGCCGTGGCGGCCGATGTAGCGCGTGACCTCGCCGCCGCCCGTCGAGTGGCCGACGTGGATTGCGCCCTTCAGGTCGAGCGCCTCGACGAGAGCCGCCAGGTCGTCGGCGTAGGTGTCGAGGTCGTTGCCGTCCAGGGGCTGCGCGGAACGCCCGTGGCCACGGCGGTCGGGCGCGACGCAGCGGTAGCCGCGGCGGGCGAGGAAGTACATCTGGTCCTCGAAGGCGTCCGAGGAGAGCGGCCAGCCGTGGCTGAAGACGACTGGTTGGCCCGCGCCCCAGTCCTTGTAGTAAAGCTCAGTCCCGTCTTTGGTCGTGATGTTAGGCATTACTCATGTCCTTTCGGAATCGATTTACCGTTGAGTGGCGCTCCCGTGTTCCGCCAGCGGCGGAGTCGTCTGTGTCCCGGCAGCCCGCCGAACTCCTGAAGTGTCAAGCTAGGTCTCTCTGACATCCGGGAGCTTAATCGTTGGCGCGTGAAGTATTCTTTCAAGATTTTGCTAATACCGATTAAAGGTTGCGCCGTCCGTATCAGGGCTCGACCCGCGCGAACTCTCACGCCGGTGTGCTGCGAAGCAAATGAAAGTAATACCGAGCAGTATTCCGAAAGAAAGCTGCCACCTGGACGGGTAGTGTGAAAGGAGAGTGGATGGAGGAGGGTCGTTGATGTTTCCACAATTAGGTCAGTTCACAGACCTCAGCCTGCTGCTGATGAGACTGATGGTGGCAGCAGTGTTTGTGACCAGCGGCCTGGACCACTTCAGGCACCCGAAGGAACGGGCGAAAAGCATTGGCATGACCCCGGCCTTCACAATGTTTCTCGGGGCCGCGGAGATCATGGGCAGTCTGGGAATCGCACTTGGCGTCCTCACACAGCCGGCAGCGTTTGGTCTGGTGTTGCTCATGCTGGGGGCGATTTATAAGAAGGTCTTCGTTTGGCACATCGGCTTCTGGGGGGAACGTGCCTCCGGATGGCATTACGATCTGATGCTGATTTTGATGAACGCCGTCATCGCCTGTACCGACGGAGGTAAGTACGTGCTCTGGCGGTGAACGAAGCAGTTGATTGAGACCAAGTTCGTCGCGAAAGTGAGGCGGCGCCACCATGCGGCAGCAACAGACGGATGATGCGGGAACGGTGCTGACCTGGTATGACTTCCTTTGTCCTTTCTGCTACGTCGGGCAGCACCGAAACGCAATCCTCATACGGCACGGGCTGCGCGTCGTCGAGTTGCCCTTCCAGGCTCATCCCGACATTCGGCCGGGCCGAATGTCGGCGGGTCCTCGCGTCCGACCTCATTGCCCGGATCGGGCGTCTGGTTCTGGACGTAGCCATGCCGGGCATGACCGGGCCCGAGTTCCAACAAGAGTTGGCGCGAAGACGACCAGAGATGGGAGATCATGCTCGGGCTCGTGAGGGAGAACCCGGCCAGCGAATACGTCTTTCCTAACCCGGCCACGGGGAAGCCTTACCTCGATCTGAAAAAGGGTTTCGCGGAGGCGTGTAGTAGAGCCGGCATTACAGACCTTCACTGGCACGACCTGCGCCACACGTTCGGCACGAGGTTAGCCGAGGCGGGCTACTCTGAGGCGACGATAGCTGAGCTGATGGGGCACGCTGATAGGAAGACGACGGGGCGCTACACACACGGCACCGACCGGGCGAAGCGGGAGGCCGTCGAGGCCGCGGCGCCGCGCGCCGTGAATCCCCACCCCAACTATGCCCCGAACGCAGAACAGCCGCCGAAGCTGGCGGCCGTAAAGCGTTGAAAATGTTGGTAGCGGGGGGGAGACTCGAACTCCCGACCTTGGGGTTATGAATCCTCTTCTCAACGTGTGCGCCTAACGCGGCATACCCACTCTTCCTAACATTTACCGCGAACCGTAGCCGACTGGTCTCGCATCTCTACACGCCCATTACGGAGTGATTCGTGACAAGAACGACGCGCTAGTCCCCACACACAAGTGTGTTTCTCACTCCAGAAGGTGGTTGAGCTTACTGCCCGTCACTCCGGCGGGGACTGAGGACAAATCTTATGATGCCCTGGGGACTGCTCGTACGGGACTCTCAGCGCGTGAGTTTCCCTGTCCGCGTTCGTCCGGCGTCTCTTTTTCTCCAAGCGTCCCCCTTTTGACGTCTTCCCCTCCCTCTGAGTCACTGTCCGGGCTTCCCTTCAGCGAGAGGATGGCATTGAAAAAGACCACCAGGAAGATCACTTCAAAGATGTTAGCCACGGAGGTGACAAACTTGGCGTAGGCGGTGGTCGGGACGATGTCGCCGTAGCCCGTTGTCGTAATCGTGTAGATGGAGAAGTACATGTAGTCCATCAGCTTCAGGGGCTTGGGCTTATTCTGTCTATCGTATTCTTTTCTGAAGCTGCTTATCTCGCCGAGCGCCTGGCCTTGGCGCTCGGCGATGTCTTTCTCCACTTCCGCATTCGGTACGGGCGCGGGGGTCTCCTTGATGGAGTCAATCGTGGCGAGAACGACCCTCTTATCCTGTGGTGGTAGCTTGCGGTCGATGATGCTGACGTAGTCCTCTCTCTTTTCGTTCTGCGTAAAGTTCTGCAATTCGGCGTCGTTGGACGCGGCGAACTGAATCGCGTTGTGGTTAATCTGCGACATGGGCTCGTCGGCGGCCGGGAAGACCGCCCACTGGATTTTTTCGAGGCTGCTGAGCTTATCGAGGCTACCCCGCAGCCGCCACAATATCTCGTATTGAACGTACTGCGCCCTCGCCTCGGACAGTTCGTAATTAGAAAGGTACCGCACCGGGGACAAGTCAGGGGCCTTGGACAAGTCAGGGCCTTTAAACGTTTCGTTATCGGCGTGGCCGAGAAGCGTCACTTTAACCCGATGGCTTTTGTCCAACTCCTCCTTCAACTTCCGCACGATTGCATTGAGGCTGCAACTGTTGAAGGACTTTAGCTGACTGCGCATTTCCGCCCTCTGCGGGTTCGGGGCGTCCGGCCGACAAGCCGGCTCGCTGAGTCCCATTTTTGCCTTCGCCGGATCGAAATAGAAGCAGTACTCTTCCCGCTCCTGCGAGGCGGAGGGGCTCTCATCCGCCTGCGTGGCCGCGCTCCCCGAACCCTGCCCGCCGTCTGTCTTGCCCCCTCCACCCGGTTGACCCTGCCCGCCCGCCGCCGTGCCGCCGCCGCGTTCATCGGCGCTCGGTAAGTTAGCCATGTACAACGCCGGGCTGGCGTCGTTACCCGGCGTGGCGAGAGTGTGCTTGTCGTGGAAGGCAAGGGCGAAACCGAAGAGGTATGAGACGCCGAGGAAGAGGGACATGAAGAACGTGATGGCCCAGAAAGGGTGTCGCCCGACGCCGTCGCTGAGATGCCTCGAAAACTCTTCCCACCTGCCTAACGGCTGCTCTTCACCATCCGGGTCAGCCCCGCTGGGCTGAGGCTGTGTCGCCTGCTGGCCCTGCGTTCCCACGGCCCTTGGGCTATCCGCTTTCCGACCTTTCGACCTTTTCCTGGGCGGCACCCTCATGACTGCAAAAGTCATGATTGTGACGAACACCAACACCCCGATAGTCGAGACCAATGCGACGTATGACAACGCCTCGCTCGTCTTCCACCGCGATGAGTACATAGCCCATAGAACACAATAAACTCCCTGGCAGAACAACGTCGCCCAGTAGTTAAGCCACCAAAAGGCGGACGTCGTGTCTTCCCTAAGTTTTACCAAACCGAATGCTTGTAAGACTAACGGGACGACAAAAAACGCGCTGATCCACACGTGTGATTCCGGCTCGCTATGCAAGGCACAACCGACTGCGGCCGGGAGGAAGGCGAGAAAGGTGAACAGTATTGTGGCGAGAAGTGGACGCCCCGGGGGGGCACTCCAAGTTCTAACCGGTGCGGCGTTAGACATTTTATCTCGTGGCTCCCTGTGTCGAGTGAAGAACGCGACGAGCGTGGGCGGGCAGCCCGTCACGTCGGAGGGATTGCTCTCAACCGTCGGCTTGGGTGTCGCCGGCCGCTAGAAGTCAGCGGCGGTAGATCAGTACGAGCTCAATGCGGCGGTTGCGGCGGCGGAGGTCTTCGGTCTCGTTGTCCGCCTGAAGTTTGTCGAGGTCGTAGTCGGCGTCGCCCAGGCTGCGCCGGACGGAGTTATATTCACCGAACGAAGTCACGGACATAAGGTGCTCCGCCGGGTTGATGCCGACCCTCTTTGGGTCCTGCAAAAAATTGAAGACGGCGATGGCGCGGTTGGCGGCCAGCACCACGTTCGACGCATAGCGCTGGCTGGGGCGGGTGTCGGCGTGCCCCTGAATCTGAATCTCCCTGACGAGCGCAAGCTGCGCCTGCAGCTTCCCGCCCACGACCATCAGCACCTGCTCGCCCGCTGGCTTGAGTTCGGTGTGATCCGGCTCGAAGAGGATCTTGTCGCTGAAGGTGATGCGCTGGGAGTTGAGGTCGTTGTGGATTTCGATGTCGGGGTTGTCGGCGTTGTCGGCGTTGTTGAAGTAAATCCCGTAGACGTTCTCGGCCAACTTCCTCGGCTGCACGCGGTAATCCGCCGCGATGGAGCCGATCATGCTCATCTGATTGCTCTCGACCTCTTTCAGGTTGACTGTCCCCATAGTGAGGACCGCCGCTACTAGGAACAGCGCCAGGCACAGGACGAGCACCAGCGCCAGCATCATGTCGGCGAACGAGGGCCAGAAGTTGAAGCTGATCGGATTATCGTCGTCCATCAGCGCCTCCGGATGAATGGGATCCAGCCGCGAACGCGCTCGCGCCAGCGGGGCTTGCGCGGCTGATGGTCGGCGAAGATCATCCCCTCCCGGACGTCGGCGGCGGCCGGACGCGGAGCGGCTAGGCGCTCGAGCCTCCGGGAGAGGTCTTGGAGGACGGTTATCTGCTGCGCGAGGAGCCCGGCCGTGCGTTCGTCGCCGCCCCCGTCCTTGCCGACCTGCTGGCCGAGCGCGTCCACGTTGCGGGCCAGGGCTGCGACGTTCTGCGAGAGCGCGCTGATGTCCTGCCCCAGTTGCTGCCCGCCCGCGGTGAAGCTGTTGCTGCTCGCGGAGAGCTGTTGGAGCAGTTCCGGGACCTGCGTACTGAGCGTGTCGAGCCGGCGTAGCTGCTGCTGGTTGGTCTCGTTCTGCTGCGCGAATTCACGCTGGAGCGTCGTCCGCCACTCGTCCGTGTGTTCGTTGAAGTTGAAGAAGGTCTCGGTGAATTTATCGGCGGCGGTGTTCAGCGGTGCGTCGAGCTTAGTCAGTTTTTCACTCAGTGCGCCGAGCTGCACCTGCAAGGTATTCTCGACCCCGCTAAGCCGCAAGCCCAGCGTGGCCTCGACCGCGGACAGTTGCTTCGTCATGGTCTCGCGCAGCGGCTTGCCCAGAGCGTCGTCGAGAGCGCGGCCGATCTCTTCGTTGCGCTGGCTTAAATTCTTGAAAGCCTGCTCGGCCTGCGTTAGCACCGTCCCGAGCTTCGTGTCGATATCCCCGCGGCTGGAGACGTAGGCGGTCTCGTAGCTGCGCAGGGCGCCGAGGACTTCAGTCAGTTGCCGGTGTTGGCTGTCGAGCTGCTGCTGGATGTGGCGCTGGAAGTCTTCCGACCCGGCGATGTTGCGCCGCACGCTCTCCTGAAAGGCCCTCGACTCCTGCACCATCTGCTGGTAGAGGGAGTGCAGCTCCTGCTGGAAGGGCGTCAGGCCCTTTACGGCCTCGACGAAGTTCTCAGAGAAGGTGGCCAGCCGCCCGGAGACCTGCTCCATCTGCCCGAGCGTCTCAGTGGCGTGCCCCAGCGTCTCGCCGAACGAGCCCGTCTTGTGCTGGATGTCCTCCGCGAATTTAGCGACCTTCTGCGCCGCGTCGAAGCTGCGTTGCATCTGCCTCTCGCTGAGTTGCAGCTTGTCGAGCAGCTTTTGTGAGGCGGTCGGCATGAGCTGCGGCACCCACACCGTCAGGGTGACGCGTTCGAGCGCGCTCCCGAGCGAGGAGGCGAAGAAGCGCAGATAGAGGGCAAACAGCAACACTCCTAACACGGTCAGCAGCACGCCCAGGATGCTGGGACCGAACGCACCCTTCAGCGAGCCGAGCAAGTGCTGGAGCCCTTGGTTAAGCTTCTCGTTATCCACCTGCGCGCCGCCGCGCAACGCCTCGGCCAGCAGGGCCAGGGCATCGGCCAGCCCAAAGAGCGTGCCGAGCAGCCCGAGGATGATGAAGACTGAGAGCAGGGCGCGGTGGAGGCCGTGTGCGCGGAAGAGCCGGTCGGCGGTGTTCTTGATGAGGGCGCGCACGTCGAGTTGGCTCTCGTTCCAGCCCGCGGAGAAGATGGCGTAGAGGTGTCTTTCGAGCGGGCTCCCCTCCCTCAGGCCATTCGCCGCCCTGAAAGCGTCGAACCTCTGCTCGCCCTCTCGCGAGAGGCTCGGATAGAGGGGCTCCGCGACCGCCTCTCCGCCCGCGGACGCCGCGCCCAGTTCGCCCAAGTCCTCGCAGCGCCTGATCTGGCCGCGGTAGTAGAGGCTCTGGGCAAGGTTCCAGAGCAGCAGGAGGAGCCACAGGGCGAAGAGTATCAACAGCCCGGCGGCGATCCACTGCGCGATTGCATTGTCAGGCCAGATGTAATCAGTCAGTCTCATGGCGGTGAGCCTGTAGGGTTGATAAAGCTAAAAGGATGCGGGTACGCGCCGACCGCGCCCGCGCGGCTTCAGGAGCGCCTCAATCACCCGGTCCCAGCTCCAATTCGCCCGGTGAAATCAACTCCCACCGGTCGCCTTCGCACTTGAAAAGCGCGGGCTGGAGCACGCGGTAACTTGAGTAGAAGCGCTGCGGGTCGTAGCCCTGCGTGCGCCCGAAGACCACGCCCAGCGCGCCCGCGGTGTAGCCGACGGCCTCGATGGTCAGGCCCAGGCTCGGCACGACGACGTACACGCCCCGGCCGATGGGGTAGGCGAAGAAGTCGCCGTCACTCGCTTCCCTGTACTCTGCCTTGATGGTCGGGTTCTGCCTACGCTCGACCGCGTTCACCGTGCCCACCCTCACCGCCGTGTAACGCTCCCTCAAACGCTCACGCTCGAAGGGGTCGTTCACGGCCCGGTTGTATATCTCGACGATCTCCTCGCCTACCTCCGGGATACTGTGTCTGCTCGCGGCCTTCTCGCCGTGGCCGATGGGTCGCGCCTGCTTGGACTCTTGATAATATGGGCTGCCAATCGTCGGCGTCTCGGCCGACGACTCCCGCGTCGTGGGGTTACTGCGGAAGAATTCCATATCACCTATGTCCCCACCCGCGTCCGCAGGCTTGTGCGCGGAGGAGTGCGTTGACTCAGACCGAGTACTCCTCGGCATCTGTGTGGGGGTGAGTTTTGGGGCCGCCTGTCTGAGCTTTGTCTTCACGTCCGCCACCTGCCTTTTGATGTCCCGCACGCGCTGCGTCAGCGCAGCCACGTCCGCCCCCGGGTCGGCCCCAAGCTCGCCGTCCTCGCCGCGGAAAAATGCGGCGAGTCGTGCTCTGAGCCCGCCTCGTTGTTTAGACTGCCAGTACCTCTGCTCCGGAGAGGGCGGGCGCCCGCGTCCGGGTTGCGGCGTGCCGTTCGCGACGGCACATAAATTATCGACCTCGTACTCCACTTTGTGAGTCTCCTCATGGAGGCGGCCGACGACGCCCACCAGTTCTCCCAACCCGAGGGTTCCGTGCTTGCCCCGCCGTAAGAGGACGGCGCACACGCAGCCGGCCGCGAATCCGAGGATGAAGAGGGCGCCGACTTGGAGCACGTAGATGATGACGCCCACCAGCCAAGTCAGGAATTCTTGCAGGATGTCCAACATGCCCCCTTCGCGTCCGCGCCTCGGCCACCGCGCGGGTAATGTGAAACGAGAACTTCGCGAAGCCACGGGCGGCGCTGCGTTCAGCGCCCGCGGGGTTACGCAGGGGACCGCGCCGCGTGCACGGCGTCAGCCACCGAGCCTGACCTCGAGCCAGTGACGCAGGGCCATGATGAAGACTGGCTCGACGAGAACATTGGCCGTCTCCTCCGCCCCGCGGTAGCGGCTCAGACTCTGCCCCAGCCGCCGCCTCACCTCTTCCGAGTCCTCACCACTCAAGTTGACCGGCGGGAGCAGCCCCCTGTTCTTGGCGAACTTGTTGAAGGTCTCCACGAGGTCGGTCAACCGGTCGAGCTTTCCGGGCGGGGAGAGCTTGAGCGTGAGCGCCTCTGGCGTCAAGACCGTGTTCCAAGGGAGGGAGCGTGGGCCGGCACTGCGCCCCGCCTCGACAGCGGGCCACTCCGCGGAGACCTCCTCGGCTACGAAGCTCTCCCCGGCCAGAACCTTACGCTCGGGGTTTCCGCCCTCCACGTCCGACTCGTAGACGAGCCCGTAGGCGGCCTCCGTCTTGGGCTCGGGGCTGAGGATCACACGGAAGGACTGGTCCTCGGCCCAGCCCGCGGCCTGCGAAAAGATCGTCTTGTAGAGGGCATTGATGCGCTCCTCTCCGTCGATGTCCAGCCAGCGGAAGATGCGCGACCCATTGCCGCAGACGTAGACGTTCGGTACCGCCCGGCGGTAGACGCCGGCCTCCGTCAGGTGCCGCAGCAGTGACCCGACGTAGTAGAACAGCCCAGAGACGCCCAGCGCCAGGTGCTGCCGCAGGGACTTGACCTGATCGGTGCCCGCGTGAATCGGGAGTTGCTTGAAGATTCTCTCACTGTTGTAGCGCAGCAGCGTGTCGGTGGAGGCGTAGTGACGCCTCCTGTCGGTCGGGAACCTCCGCTTGACCTCGGAGAGCAGCGAGACGTCCACGTCGAACAGTTCCAGGAAGTCGGGCCTGTGCCAGAGGTAGTTGGAGAACATCCCCCTCCCGGCCAGTAGCAGCGAAGTCTGCCAGACTGGACTCTTGCCCTGCCAGACCGAGATATCCGAGGTGCTGCCCCCGATATCGATGAAGATCGTACCGGACTCGGTCGCCGCGTGGTGGTGGTTGACGAAGTAGAGAGCGGCGGCCACGCTCTCGGTCTGGCGCTCGTTATCGCCCGCCAGCCGCAGCCCCGACTGCACCGCGCACTCGGCCGTCACCTGCGACCAGATGCCGGGGAAGCCCTCAATCTGCTCCTCGTTGAAGGCGGTCGGATAGGAGAAGGCCCAGCCCACCTCGGTCGCCCCCTTGGCCGTTAGCTCGGCGGCCGCCTGAAGGCAGAGCTGCGTCAGGAAGGACCTCACCTTCCTCCTGTCGTCCGTCTTCGACGACCACTTCAGGTCGTAGTCCAGGTCCTTGTTGATGGGGTCGAACAGCTCCGCCGTCTCCAGCAGGTAGGCGTGCCCGTCGAGGAACGGCCTCAAGTCTTTGCCCGGGGCGTTGTGGAAGTCATCGAAGAAACTGAGTACGGGCATTTCGCTCTCGCGCCGCGGCAGGAAGAAGTCGAAGAGTTGCGCCTGCGCCCTGTCGCCAGAGGCCGTCACGCTTACCTTGCGGTTCTCGAAGTTGACGAGGAAGCTCTGCGCGCCGGTGCGCGCGCAGATGGTCGTGCTCGTCGCGCCGAAATCCACGCCGACCCTGTAGGCCATGCCGCGCGGCTGTGCCCCCGACGGCGGCGCGAGCAGTAGCAGCCCGGCGTCTTGCTCTTCCATCTGGTTCGACTGCGTGTTCGGGACGGCAGCGCGACAGATGATGGCGTCGGGGAATGTCTCAGTGCGCCAGTAGCGGCGCACGGCGCGGCCGCCCGGCGACACCTCGCTGCTGTCCACCGCCCCCGGAGCCGAAGGCTTCGCGGTGAAGGTTTCCGTGACGTTGTCGGCCGAGTAGCAGGTGTAGTACGCCCTCCAGCCGGCGGCCCTGAAGTTGGGCCAGATCTCCAGCGTCGGCACCCGGGCCAGCGTCTGGATGTCTTCGCGACGGTAGAGGTGCGAGAGCTCGACCGTGCGGCTGGCGTCGCTGCCCGTGTCCGGGCCCGACAGTCGCAGGAAGAGGCGGAGCTTGAACCCCTCCGGCGTCTGATCCCAGCGGACGCGCTCTGCGAGGTCTTCGGCGGTGAGGTGCTGCATCAGCTCCGGCCTGAGCGGCAGGACGGGCGTGACGACGTTGGTCCCGCCGGGCATCGTCAGCGACTGGTGGCCCGCGCCGAGCGTCGCCGGGAAGGCGCTCGCTTGATCGATGACGAACAGCTTCTTGGTGAAGAAGTCAGCCTCGCGCCAGACGTCGGCGGTCTTCGAGGCCGGCAGGCGCGCCGCAGCCAGCGTCTGCGCTCCCTCGACTGTCACGTCCTGCGGGGGCACGTTCCACTGATCGGCGATGCCCCGCTCGAAGACGAGCAGCGGCCGGGCCGGGCTCCTCCCTTCGGACGGAATGAGCCGAACGTGCGAGGCGTCGCTGATGTTACCGTCGGCCGGCTTGTCCAGGTATTTGAAGACCCCCGCCTCCTGGCCCACGATCCCGAAGCCGGACTGGCTGAGCGTACACGCCCCTGAGCCGGCGTCGCCGGCGAACTGCCTGAGCAACCCGGCCAGCTTGTCCCAGCGGCTCCGGTCAAGCCCCGGATGTTGGCCAATGCGGTCGATGAGCGTGTCAAGCCAGCCGGAGAGGATTTGGCGCTGGCGCGGCGGCAGCGTCCCGACCGGGTCTTTGAAATGTGTGCCGTTGTACCAGCCGACCTCCTGACCGCTGACGCGGTTAACGTAGTCGGCCGCCGTCGCCACGAGCGTCGTCGGCGAGGTCATCCCGACGGGCTGGCCGTTGAAGAGGAAGACGTAGAGCGTGCGCCACGACGTGTCGGCCGACAGCGAGGAGTTCGGCAGGAGCTTCGAGAGAGTGCGGAGGAAGTCCCGCTGCTCGACCTCGGTCTCCTGCGGCTGGTCGCCGTTGGCCGGCGGCGGCGCGGCGGGCAGCGTCACCAGCGACGCCGTCAGGCGGCTCAGCCCGACCACCTCCTTGAGCGCCAGCATTGCCAGCATCCCGCGCCACTCGCCGAGCACGCGCTCGTGCAGCACATGCTGCTGGTTAAAGAGCGCCATCTCGAACAGCATCGGGCGCGCCCACATGTCGGGAATCGAGCTGATCTCCGTCTCGATCTTGTCGACCTTCAGGCCAGTGCTCAGCTTCTCCAGTGAGTCGCGCGTGCGCACGTCCCACTTCCCGACCTCGGGGATATTCTTGACGTTGTGCCCGGTCTTCAGCTTGGGCAGGATGGGGTGAGTCATCTGTGTCTTACCTCCGCGGACTGACGTGGGGCCGGATGGCCGAGGCTACCCCGGCGGGCGGCTCACTCCGCTTGCGTCTCGCCGCAGGCGTCGTAGAGGGCGCGGACGAAGCGGCCGACGCCCTCGGCCTTCGTGTCCTTAACCTTCCAGTCGCTCATTATCTCCCACAGCTCGCCGAGCGCCTGCGGGTGCTCTTTCGCCACGGGCAGCAGGAGGTTCGCGAACGCCTCGCGGTCGAACTGGCTCGGGTCCTTCAGCCTAACCCCCGGCTTGTCGTTCTCGTCGAGGGCGGTCTCGGCGAAGGCGTTGAAGTTGACGAGCTGCCCGTGGGCGGAGGCGCCGCCCTCGCCCGACTGCGACTGCTCGACGTTCGCCAGCCACAGCAGGAAGCTCTCGCAGTAGGCCTTGAGCTGCTTCAGCTCCTGCTCCATGGCCGCCCTCAGGTCTACCTTGTGACTCCCCCGCCGGAAGAGGTTGACGTACCAGGGCGCGCGATACTCCCCGCCCCGCTGGTTGATGTCGGCCAGCATCGGGTGGTAGGACGAGAGGTAGGCGAAGGCGAAGCGCGCCATCCGGTCGATCTTCCGCTTGAGGTGCGCGAACCCCTCTTCGTAGGGCAGATCCTGCCAGTCGGTTCTGCCCTCCTCCGCGCGCGCGACGTGCGGGTAACCGTTGACCTCGCCCTGCCCGAAGAAGTGAACGGCGGCCAGCGCGGCGTACATCTCTAGCAGGTGCGGCTCGTTCTCCTGCTGCTGCCCGCCGATGCTCGACGCGCGCATCGGCTTCATCGTCTCGTTGCCCAGCAGGTAGACGGCGTTGCAGACCTTCAGGTCGTCCTGGTGGTAGTAGTAGGTCAGGGCGGTCTGCGTACTCAGCAGGAAGTTCTCGGCGTCCACGCGCAGCCGCTCGGCCTTGACTGGGTCGAAGGAGAAGTAGGGCAGCATCAGCACGCTCCCGAGCCGGAAGCTGCCGCTCTTGAACTGCGATGAGAACTCGTTGTTGACGAGGCGGCTGATGGTGGGCACGCCCGCCGCGCCCGTGCCGCCGAAGATCGAGCCGAAGAGCATGACCTTCGCGCCCTGCCCCCCCTTCACGTCGAGGCTGATCTGGTCGCGCATGCCGGCCCACGGCTCCTCCTCCCCGAGCCTGACGGCGGCGGCCATCACCGCCGCCCCGATGGACGGGTGTCCGCGGAAGCCGAACTCCAGAGAGGTCTCCTTCTCACGGCGGCTGTAGAGTACGTCGAAGAGATGCGCCTCCTTCTGCCCGAGCGTGTTGTAGTGGAAGAACTGATCGAGGCGTTGCGGCTTGTCTTGGAGCGGCGACCAGACGTCCGGGTTGGCGATGCGCAGCACCGTCTTGAACAGCTCGGTGGCGCCGAGCTTGAGCTGCTTACAGTCGTAGTAGTTCTGCAGCAGCGTCTCGGCGCGCTTCAAGCTCCCGTTGGAGCCGTCCGGGTCAACGAAGAGCGCGAACAGCGACTTGTCGTCTGGCATGAGTCCGGCCGCGCAGAGGTGTATCAAGGACTCGACGCACTTGGCCCCCGTCCCGCCGATCCCGATCACGTAGTAGCTCATAACGTTCTCCTCTCTTCCGGCCGCCTACCAGCGGCGCACGACGGCCGCGCCCCAAGGGATGTACTTGTAAGAAGGCGCCGAGCAGAGCAGGGTCGCGAGGTAGTAGACCGAGATGTTGTTCACCACGAAGAACACCTTCGCCAAGATGCCCCACTCCTGCGCCGTCGGGATCAGGACGATGCCCGGCAGGGCCCCCACCACCGCGAGGAAAAACAGCCCCAGCCACCACGTGTAGCGCTTGTCCGCGTTCGCCCAGCGGTTGAGGCTGAAACCCCACTGCCCCACGACGAACCAGGTCAGCGCGGCGACGCCCGCCACGATGACGCCGACCTCGGCCCACCAGCGGAACACCGCGCGCCAGTCGTCGAGCACCATGTCCGTCCCCGTGGTGACGAGCGAGTCCAGCAACTCGTCCTGCCCTTGGATGACGAAGGAGAAGTAGAGCCAGGTGATGATCCCTATGCCCAGAATGAGGACGACGTGTTTGGGTCTGAACATGACCGCTCCTTTCCAGACTCACCTGTCTACGCGGATGTAAAAGTAGACATCGCACACCTTCGGGGGCGTGGTGCTGAGTACGGTGCCCTGGAGGGTGCCGAGGAAGTTCCCTAGGTTGTACGTCTTCGCGCCGTTGAAGTCCTGCGGGCGCTGGCGCCACGCCTTGACATCGTCGTCGCTCATGTTCCACGTGATGACCCAGTCCGGCAACACGTACCTGCTCGGCCGTAACTGGACGCGGTAACGGTAGATCCCTCCGGCCGGCAGTTCCGCTGCTTTCAGGTCCGCCCGGAGGTCGAGCGTGTTAAAAGGCCCCTGCTCGGGCTGCAAACTCGCTGCCACCTGAAGGGCTTTTTGCGCCTGCTGGCTTTCGACCATAGTCAGATCCGCTGCCCCGGTGTCCTCGCCTTTCCAAGCCGTTATTTCTGGCGTCAACTCGTTACCGTGCGCCATTACGTTCGCGAGCGCGGCGTTGTACGGAAGTTCCAGACTAAAGCTGGCGGCCGTCTTGCCGCTGCTTATCTTGAAGGCTTTAACCCGGTCGCCTTTATAAGTGCCTGAGAGTAGATTGCTGCTGCTAATTTCGCTGATCTTGTCTGTCGACTTGCGCTTCGCGCCGGCGAATGACGCGGGCAGCGCCGTCAGGTGGCGCGAAAAAATAAGCACGTGGCTTTCAGGAAAACTGTTCACCCCCCTGCTGCCGAGCACTTCAAAATAGTGCGCGATGTCAGCGTGCGACCCGAACGCCAGAAGGTAAAAAGGTCTGTACGTATCGTTCTTATCGCCGCTCCTATAGCTAAACGTGTAATTGTCGGCGCCCACGTCATAAATCGCCCCGGCGAACTGGCTGCGTATGGCGTAGACGCCGACGGCCAAATTGTTAGCGATGAACTTCTGCTTGAGCCTGTCGCTCAGTTGATTCACGTCGGCGTTATCTTGAAACAGATCGCTGACAATGACCGTCAAGTGAGTCGGCTCGGCTCGGTCAATGACCCGCTCGATGAGAGTCTTTGTGTTGTACTTGCTGTCGGCGTAAAACGCTGGCTTGGCTGCCTCCAGATAGGTGCGGCCGGGCAGCGGCGCGATGTCGTCACCAAACTTATAGAACGTAGCCTGCCCACCATTCCATCCTTCAATAACGCCCCGCTCCAGCAGGGGCACTACCTGCTGGTAAGAGCTGGTAGCCTGCGTCGAGACGAACCCCTTCATCGAAAGCGTCGCGTCAAAAAAAAGATCAACCTTCAGCGCGTCTGAAATTGGCCCCAGATTATCCTGCGGCTCCTCCGGCGGCGGGCTGCGCTTCTTGCCACAGGCGGTAAAACATATCGCCAGGCACACGCTCACGCACCAGAGGGCGAGGAGCCGTGACATGTCGCAAAAGAATATTTGACGGGAGACTGTTTTATCGGGCATTTCTTTTCGAAGGTAAAGCCACCGCCACAGTTAAAATAGTCCTGACAGGCTTTTCACATTCAGGCCGTTGGCTGCATGCGCGAAAGCTGAGCACGTTGAATTACGAAACACCCCTCAACATGTTCTCAACCGACACTGAAGAACTTTCAGCTCGCAGTACTGCTTAACCCAAGCGTGACGGGAACACGTCAGCACTCGTACATTTATGTACTTATGTGAGTAAAGATGAAAACCAGAATCATCCGCTTAAAGGTAAATGGGCAGTCTCGCGGATAATCTGACGACAGAAATTATAGCTGACAAGGGCAAAAAGGCGGTGTTGATGAACGGTTGTGCCCCTGACACAGCGCAATATGCGCTTCTATGATTTTTTTTGTCAAGGTTTTTCAAGAATATATTTTGTGACGCCTATGTCCGACATGTGCGAGCGGGAAGTCTATTTTCCTGTGAGCCGTAAATTACGTTACGCCAGTCTACAAACTTATATGGAAGATAGGCCATAAAACACTGCCCTCTTTATACCGCATTTACTGATACCATCTCTCTTCTGCCGGGGGCACCTCATCTACGCTTGGGAACACCCATCTCTTTAAGTCGGGGCAGCACACTCGGCACCACATCTTTGCTCACCGCGGGGCAAGATCTCTCCAACTTGCTGACTGTAAAGGACTCATCATTGAGCGGCGCACGCCAAAACTCTCGCGCTCGAAGTCACAAATCGGGATAGGGCGGCTTGGCTTAGAAGTAAGAAGTTTAACTCTCACACTTGGATGGGATCTCACAGGGTGAGCAAGACAGATTTGATAGTACTATCAAATTCTCAGACTATCACTCAGTCAACCCGGAAGAGTTTACACCCGGCAGCGGTTTCGAATGCCCGACATATGTCTTTGGTCCTCTCGGTGAGAAAGGTTTTATAACCCCTGGAGATGTTCCCATTCCAGAGGCCGCTTCCGTCTCCATCCGGTATCAGGTGGCTCCTGAGCACGCGCTTGAAATGGCGCCGGCCCCTGAACTCGTCCAGATAGGCGTTCGGGCGGCGGGCGCCGAAGATGCTGTTGTCGCGGGCGGGGACGAAACAGATATTAGCGATACTGTTCGCCTTCTTCGCCGACACGCCATGCTTTCTGAGTAAGTCCCTTGGGAAGATGTGGTGCTTGTGCTTACGGCTCCCCTGGCTCGCGTAAAAGTCGACGGGCATCTTTTCACCGTCCGCGAGGAAGAGGGGCGACCTTGATATGAGAAGACAGTAGAAGGCGTCGGCGACGGATGACCGCTGTCCGTAGACGGCGCGGGCCACGTCAGAGCGGTCGGGCAAGTCCTCGAACGTGAAGCGCGCCCTCCCTTTCCGGGCGAGTCTGGTGAAGAACGATGCGTCCCTAAGGATGTTGTCGCGGAAGCCTCGGCCCGAATACCGCTGGCCGACGGCTGTCGCCCAAAACCACTTATTGAGTTCCTGCCGCTGCGCGGACGTCGGTTGCGCGCTGTGATGGTAAAAGAACACCGCGAGGGTGGCGATCATGTACTCCGACGGTAGGAGGCCGTCGTCGAGTACGTAGAACCTGCTGTTCAGATATTCCAGGGCAAGGCAGATTGCGTTGCTCAGCCTGTCCCAATCTTTATTAAACTCCGCCCGCGCGCCTTCACGCCTCTCAATCCGGTCGTTCCATTGTTTAATAACCGATTCGAAAGCCCGTTCGCCTACGTCCTCGATCTTCTCCACGAGCGCCAGTGCCTGTAGCAGAATCTCGTGACGCACCCGGCGGAACTTGTGCGGGAGCCTCCGCCAAGTATCTTCCGCCAACTCGCGCAGGTCGAACTCGGACGCCCTCGCAAAGGCGCGGTCGGCCGCGCCCAGCGGCGTGCCCAGCGAGTTGATACGGATGAACAACTCGCGCGCTTCCTCCAGACTCTCCGATTCGACGGTGACGACTGGCACCCGGTAGCGGCGGAGAGCTTCCCTGCACTGCCTCACCTTGTTGAGTTGGGCGGCGCTCAGGCCGCGCAGTAAGGCGCGCCAGTTCCGAGAGAGCAGGTCTGGCAGCGACACCCACTCGCCGGGGACTGCCTTCCGATACTGGAACAGCGGCCCCTCGCTCCCGCCCGTGACGCGAAAGACCACCCGGTCGAAATCCACCGCCTGGCGCGAGCCGTTCTCCCGCTCGCCGCCCTTCCTAATCTGGTGCAAGACGGAGAGGCGCTGCTGCCCGTCGAGCACAAACCAGACGCGCTTGTTGTAGTCGTTGAACGGGGGCAGGATGTGGAGTGAGTGGCGGAGCATGTGCTTGTTCTTCTGACCCGTGTCCCAGATGGTGACTCAGCCTATCGGCATGCCCCTGTAAATGCTGTCGAGCAGTTTCGCCGCCTTGTTACCGTTCCACACGAAGGCTCTCTGTAACTTCGGCACGGCGAACTTTCCGCCGTCGAGGTAGTTGTAGAGACGGCCGACGGGGACGGACTTGAAAGTAGTTCGGTTCATGAGACGGGGGTCGAGCCGAGCAGCGCGCTCAGGAACGCCGCGCCCGATTGATTTAAGTCGCCCGAGAGTGAGAAGGTCATGCTTCGCACGCGAATCCCACCGATCTGCTCATCCAACGGCCTAGCTAGCGGCACGGGGTAGATGAGGACGGCGTCCTTACACCCCTTCGCCTCTGCGTAACCCATGACCTGGAAGACATCGTCATTCTTCGGCTGCGAGGCGGTCTTGTACTTGGTGTCCAGCACGCACAGGGGCCGCCCCGATTCACGGTCGTAGAGCACAAGGTCGATGTTGAAGGAGAGGGCACCGCTCTGACCAACGCTGAACTCCTCCTGCGATTTAATTGACAGCCCTACCGGGAGGTATTCGCGCAGCCACTCGGCGGCGAACAGTTCATACAGCCGTGCCATGTTGACTATGAATGGGAGCATTTCTCTATCCCCCTCCGCGTAGGCCGGACCGGTGTTTTCGAGGAAGAACCTGCACAGTGCATGGATTGGCCGATAGTCCTCGTTCAGCCGGTCGTAGTGTCGCCCCGCGCACGCCGAAGCCTTGAAATGGTCGAGCGACACAGTGCCCTGAAGTGTCTGGTGCGCTCGCCTCACGGCGGTCAGGGCGGGCTCTCGGCAGAGGCCGCCGCGCAGAATCGTGTTAAGCGTCCACGCCGGGATCTGATTATCTTCAACGTCCGCCGTGTGCTCCTGGTAATGACATTCGAGCGCCACGTCCCATGGCCGTCTGGCGAGCGCCGCCGTGTCCACCCGCCCTGCAACGTAAGGCAGCATACCTGAGCGCCCCACGTAGGCGTGGTAGAGTCCCTTGCGCCCGCGGGCGAGCATGCGTCCAGCGAGTTCTCCCGCTATGCGTGAGTAGAAGTCCTCGATGCTGTCGGCGGCGTAAGCGCCCTCAAGGAACCTGAAGCTCCCGAGGCGGTAGGCGTACTCAAGCATCCGAAACAGGTTGCCGAGCTCGACGCGAGGCAAGAGCCTTAAGGCGTAGCCCTGCGGCAGCGGCAAGTGGCCGACCCAACCCTTCGAGGTAAATCTCCATTGCCCATCGGTCGCGGGCGACGGGAAGTCAACTTCAACCTGAGTCCGGTACTCGCGCCACGCCGCCTCGCCCACGTCATCGGGGAGTTGTGCGCGCGGGACAGGCGTGGGCGCGTACTCGACCAAGTCAATAATATTTACGCCGTCGCTCCTCATCCGGTGACTCGCTGCCTGACCTTCTCCCAGCGGAAGGCTTCCGCCTTGCCGGGATTGTCGAAGAAGTATTCCTCGACGTACGGCTCAATCTCCATCCGCCAGATGTCTTCGAGTTGCGAGTCCAGGTCGGGCCGGAGAAAGAAACTCGTGCCGACGGCGTAGTTAGGATTATTGATTTCCTGATTCAGGCGCTGTAGCGTCTCGATCAGTCCCTCGACGGGTGTCCCGGTGCGCGAGTGACAACTCCGAAGCAAGTCGAAGTTTGGGTCGAGAGCGATAAAAGCGAAGCGGCGGCGCAGGGCGTGATCGACGAGCGCGATGGAACGGTCGGCCGTATTCATCGTGCCGACGAGGCGGACGTTGCGGGGTATCCGCAACGTCCCGCCGCCCGCGAGCGGCGCCTCCCGGTCGCGGTATTCCAGCAGGTACATCAGCTCGCCGAAGACACGCGACAGGTTGGCGCGGTTAATCTCGTCGATAATGAGCACGGAGACGCCCGAGCGTGCAGCCGCCTTCTCGCAGAAGTCCAGGAAGCGACCAGGGACGAGCGGGTAATCAAGGCCACCGTCCACGCGCGACTGTGGGCGGATGCCCTGAATAAAATCCTCGTAGGCGTAGGCGGGGTGGAACTGTACGAGCGAGAGGACGCCGTCGCCGCCGGCCACCAGGTGTTTAGCCAGCCTCTCCGCCACGAAGGTCTTGCCCGTCCCGGGGGGGCCGTAAAAGATCGCCTGCCCTTTGCGCTCGACGGCCCTCACCCAGCGGGCCAGCGTCTCTTCCTTGAGCCCTGTTTCCGTGGCGCATTCTTCGAGGCTGAAGGGCGGATGTGTGTCGAATGTCCTTTTGACCGGCTGGGTCTCGCCGTCGAGCGCAGGCGCAACGGCGACGGCAGCAAACTTATCCCCGTCCAATTCGATGAGCGTCCTGCGCCAGCCCTCCTCCTTCACGCGGCGCGGCGTCAGGTCGTCCCAGCGGACGGGGAAGCGATGGCCGTGCTCGTCACCTTCGACGAAATAATATGGCCCCGTGACCGTGCCGACACCCAGGACTTTCATCGTCCCGCGGTTCGCGACGATGCGGTCGCCCTCGCGCACCTGCGCGAATTTCCAAGCCTGCTCGACGCCCTCCTTTGTCCAGTCGTCGTGCTCCGCCAGCAACTCGTTGCGCTTCGCCTCAAACTCCTCGCGTGTCAACTCCGACAGGTCTCCCAGTTCGCTCCAACCGATGGCGATGAACCCCTGCGCGCGGCACTCATCCCACTGCCACGCGTCCTCGCCCGGTGCGATCTTCCAGTAGCGAGGTGCGCTCGTCTTCTCCCTCTTCGCCGCCTTGAAGTCGAATTTTTCAATCGCGACCAGCCAATGGGAGAACATGTCGAAGAGGTCTGAATCGCGCACTCCGCCCGGCGCTCGGTCTTTAAGGGTTCCGACGAGCAGTTCCCCAATCAGGTTGTGCCCCACCTCGTTCAGTGTCGGGTAGGAGGTAAGACGGTTGGGGTATGAAGTACCGGCGAAGTAGTTAATGACCGCACGAGATTTGCCGTTGACGATGAGGAAATCTTCCGGGCGGAGCGCGTTGAGGATGGGCGTCAGGAAGCCCATCTGTAAGCCTTTAGAGTGAGGGAGGGACGAGAATTCGTCGCACGCTTCTGCCAGTTGAGACGGGTCGGCGACCGCACGCCGGACGAAGTGAAGCACCGCCGCCGCGATCCGCGGCCAGTCTTCGGCCTTTGCCCAGCCGGCACCCTCGAAAAGCATTTTCACGTCCTTCGTGATCGCGGGCGCGACGTGAACCCATGAGCCACGCTCACGGTTTCCTCTCGTGTCGCCATGCGGTAGCAGTTTCTGCAAGACCTGGTCTGTAACGTCTTCCCCACCGTCCGCGCGCGCCGTGATGTCGGCGAAGTTGCGGCGCGCTTCCGCCCTCTGCCGCTCGTAGACGGAGATGTGTTTCTTACCCTTTTCCGTATTAAGGAAAGTGTCGGAAAATTCATCGAACAGTTCCGCGAACTGTTCGGCCCTGTCCTGCCCCCTCGCCTCCGACTTCGTGTACTCGGGCTCCGGGACTTCGTACCCCAGGCTCTTAAGATAGCTGGTCGCGCCCGGCGAGTGTGTCTCGTGCCAAGGGCTCCTCGTCGTTATGGTGCGCGCGGCCGTCTGCACTAGGCTCAGGTGAGGCTCGCGCAGGAGCGGTACTGCCCACGCCAGACCCTCGGCCGGGACGAAGGCTCTACTTGAAGACGGAATTACCTTGTATTCACTCAGGAACTCAACGCCCGCGTGGATAAGCGACTCCTTGTCTGCTGGCGCAAGCTTCTTGTCATCCACGGCGAGATAGAATCCAGCCCTCTCCTTCTGTCGCGTGAAGTAGAACGCCTCCATCGAGCCGACGTTCAGGCGCACGCCGTTCGGGTGCAATGTCAGCCCCCAGGAACCGGGCTTCGTCGCGTGGGCGTGGCGGATTGATTCGACTAACAGGTCTAGGACGGCCTGCCGGACCTCCGGCTGGGGCAGCACTTCTTCGACCACACGCTTCGCCGCCTCCGCGCTACCGCGATCTATTCTGCTGGGGGTACGCGTCCCCATCTTTTCAGTCATAAAATGATGTCTCTCGGTAAGGATTGACGTTCTGGTGCGTGCGGGTGATGACAGGCCGCCGGGGACCAGACTGACACGGCCTGTCAGGTGGGCGTGGAATGCTCATGCGAGGTGTTACTTATTTGCACCGCCCCGATGGGTAGCGGGTGATTTGATTGCGTTACTAAAAGAGCGTACCCCGCCCAGCCGCCGTCTTGGATTTGGCTGCCGCGCGCCTGCCCTTCTTCTCCGGCTTACCTTTTTCAGCCGCTCCAGCCTGACGCGTTCGAGCACAGCGGAGGCCGGCTCGACGTTCGGGTCATGCGATGCTGGCTCGCCCCGGAAGGCTTTGGCGAGAATGGCCTGCGACAACTTCCCAAGCCGGTCCCACGCTTGGACTTCGTATTCCACGACCTGCGGCGAACAGGGGCGCAAAACCGTTTCCAGCCACAAACGGAAGGCTGCGGCAATCGGTAGCGTCGGCTTACTCTTCGCTCGGGTTCTCAGGCTCCTCAACCGGAAAAACTATCCGATCGTATACGTCCGCGAGTTGTAGGACGCAGCCAATGGAATTGAGGCGGAGGCTCTCTTCGAGACTATTCACTAAAGAGTAAACCCACTCGCCCCCGGCCCGGCGATGGAAGTGGTCGATCCGGGGTTTCGTCTGTGAAACCAAGAGGTAATCGGTGAGTTCAGGCAGCCAAGTCTGATACCGCGCCCACTTCTCGCCGCGGTCGAAAGCTTCCGTGGCCGGTGATAAAACTTCGATGATGACCGCCGGGTTCAGGAGCACGTCGCGGTGCTCGTCGTGAAACTTAAGCTCGCCGCAGACTACCATCAGATCGGGATAAGAATAAAGGCCCTTTGTCGTCTGCCCAAGCTTCGGGGCTGGCCCGCTGCGAACTTTCATATCCTTGGAGAATACCTGACAGGGCTTCCCCCTCAGTTGAGCGTAAAGCTGCCCCCCGATATTCGTGCAGATGGCACCGTGCTCCGGACTCTCACCCGCCATCGCGTAAATCTGCCCGTCTACGTATTCATGCCGCTCTTCGGCCTCTCGCTCTAAGGCGAGATACTCTTCCACGGAATGTCGTGTGTGCGCCCGGGGTAAGCTCATTTACTCAGAACCTCCGCCAGCAACAATCATGCGACGCGAGAGAAGAATTATGTCGAATGTGCGCCCACCGGTCAAAGCGTTCTCCGGTAGTGCGCCGCTTAACACCCTCACACTTTGGACAGGCAATAACCCAGGTTGTGCAATGCCTGATTAAAACGCCTGTGAGCCGCGCCTCACGTGCCACAACACTTCTTGTATTTCTTCCCGCTCCCGCACGGGCACGGCTCGCTGCGACCTATCTTCTTCTTTTTGACAGTTGGCTGCTGCTGAATCGGAGGTTGGAAGCAGGCCCACGACTCAAGCTCCCCAATCGTATCTTCAACCAGCTTGTACCTGTCATCCTGAAGCCCGGACAGAATCTCTTCCCTGCCGAGCGCCAGTTGTTTATCGACAAAGTCCAGATCAATGACCCATTCATCTATCAGGTCTTCCTCGAAGGCTTGCTTTATCTGCGGGTAGACCTCTTCCGGGTATAAGTCCGCGCAACAGGAGACCAGCCCGTCCCAGAAGTGTGAAGGCTCTTTTGAGAGGTCGCCTTCAAACAGACTCTTGTAATACGCTAGCACGTCCTCTCGCGGCGTCTGCCCGGCGGCAACCAAACAGACCAGAGATTCTAACGCCGCGTTACGGACGTATTCATCAGCCGCCTCGTTCTCCGCCAACTGCTTAATGAGTCCCACGTCACCACAGCAGACCGAAGCCAATATTCGAGCGAGGTATTCGGTGACGACATCCCCGGTAGCTTCCAGCGAGATGTCGCCCGGCGCGGAGAAGAAATCGACGACCAACGGATAGGCGCGCTTTTCACGGAACTGGGCCAGCAGGAACATGGCATAGATGTGAGCCATGTAATCTTCCTGCTCGTAAACGTCTTCGACGTTGTGAGCGGCTTCCTCAAGAATCTGTAGAAGCACAGGGGTGACCTGCTCTCGCCTCGCCACCGCCTCCTCCAACGCCCGGCGGGGGAAAGTGCCGTCATAAAATTCCAGTCGTTCGATAATCTCTTCCACGTTCATTGGTTAAGTATCCAAGCCCCGGTCGGGTGCACCTGTCGTCAGGCTTCGCTCTCCGGGAGAGTGCCTTCCTTAAAATGTTCTTCAAAGGTATAGCTCAACCTATCATGTAATCCCCACCCAATATCCGAGGTGTCGGCAACGATGCGGCGGCACCTCTCTCCGAACTGCCCCTGTAGTCCATGCCGCGCGATACATTTCACCGCCCTTCCATACATGCTCTCCATGCTGTTGTAAAAAGCCTCGTCAATATCCCCATAGGTGTTAGTGAACTGCACGCCCACTTCAACGTAATAAAGCATCACGTCCGCCACCCCGAATTTTGAAGCAGAGACCTTCTGGTAATCGCTGACAGCCTTTCTCGCCACGGAGATCCGTGCCCGGCCGAAGCCACGCTCGGGGAAGAATTCATGTTTGATGACGGACTTGTATTTCTCACCCACCTCCGCGCTATAGCCGAGATTGAGTTTACTCTGGTAGTAGTCCTTCACCGCATCTATCTTCGTGAACATCTCACCTATGTCGGCGATCAACTGCTCCCTTGAGCGGGTTTCCAAATATTGCTTCAAGTCTTTGATCTTCATGCGACTATTCTCTCCGCTTGCCCGCCAAGAGGAGCTTTCATTTTCACATCAACTCATCACTCTCATCGGGCTTGGCCCCACTATGCGCCTGCGGCAGGTGTTGGTCACGGTCGTAGGACGGCTCCTCGTGCAGGGCACCCGGTCTATTTAATAAGTGGCACCCTTGTTAGTCATGGCGCTGGTGCGCGCGCGTGGCTTTCTTCTTTGCCGCACGACGAAAGCAACTCTGCCAGTCGATTCACGTTGAGCGTTTATACCGCGCAGTTGAGAGGTTATACCACTCAATGTTTTATCCACGCTTGGGCACCACCGTGTTGGAATCGGATATGCACTCTTCTCGAAGTCCTAAATCAGACGCACCATCGAAGTTAGCCGCAGCGTGCGAAGTAAAGGCTGCATGAGTGGTGCCTCTTCGACTGCCTCGCCTCGTGTTGCGGAGAATTGTCAATTATCCCTTACCCAAAGGCGCGCAACACTTACCGCAACGACGGTGCGAAATTTCTTAACCGCCTTGCAAGATTTATTGTATAGTCTCGCGCGGACGCACACGACGACTATGCCGCCCGTGACCCTCACGGCAGCCAGACAATGAGTTGAACTGCTTGCCCCTTTAGAGCAGGGCTAACACGCCTTGCAGCAGGTTCAGCGCGGCCGCCGTCACCGTGTCCAGTGCCTCAGGTGTTGATGCAGCCTCGCCAGTCTGCATTACACCGTTGGTCGCGCCGGTTTGTATTTCACCGTTAGCCGCAGGTGTCGGCTGCGGGTCAGGGCCGGCGACTCCGGTATGCATTTCACCAGCGAAAGCAGACGTGGTGAGCACGAGCGCTAGAGCTAGCGCAGTGATGTAATTTCGACAGCTCTTCATCACAGTTCCTTCCTTTCGGTGCGTAAGTGAAACCAGATCACCCTGGTTCTAGCAAGTGCCTTATCTTCTTGATGAGGCACGGTTTGAGCTTGTCTGACTGTTTTTCCACATTCGGGAGAAAGGTAGTCCTCACATGGCTTTAGCTGAATCATTGTTGAGGCAATTAGAAGACCCGAGTTTAACCCATGACGAGCGGGTGCGGCTCCGGTGCGAGATAGCCGCGGATTTTGAACACAGAGGTCAGTATGCGGCGGCAAGTAACGCGCTCGGCGAGCTGTGGCGTGGCATCGGCCTGCGTCCAACCCTCGAAGGGTTGTCTGAGTGCACGGCAGCGGAGGTGCTCTTGCGCGTCGGGGCGTTGTCAGGCTGGCTCGCCAGTGCTGCGCAGGATAAAGAGGGCCAGCAGGTGGCCAAAGACCTGATCAGCGAGAGTATCACACGCTTTGAATCTCTGAGGGAATCGGCTAGAGCATCTGCCGCGCAGAGTGATTTGGGCTTCATCTATTGGAGAGAGGGCGCGTTCGATGAGGCGCGTGTGATATACGCTGATGCGCTCAAGAAACTCACCGACAAAGTTTCGCCAGAGTTACAGGGGAAAATTTTAATTCGCTGTGTGCTGGTGGAATCATGCAGTGGCCGGTACAACGAATCACTTCGCATTCTGACAGATTCGACCAAGCTATTTGAAGAGAATGTAACCGATGCATTGAAGGGTAAATTTCATAACGAGTTTGGCTTAGTGTTGAGGAAGTTAGGAACGGCCGAGCGCAGACGTGATTACATAGACCGCGCGATCATCGAATACACAGCCGCGTCGTATTACTTCGAGCAAGCTGGACATACCAGCTACCGGGCACGCGCCGAAAACAATCTCGGATTCTTGCTTTATATCGTCCGCCGGTATGATGATGCCCATGATCACCTCAACAATGCGCGCGTGCTGTTCCTCGCGGTCAGGGATAAAGGCAGTGTCGCCCAAGTGGATGAGACGCGCGCCCGCCTCCTGCTAGCACAGGGGCGAACGAAAGAGGCAGAACGCGCTATACGAGAGGTCGTACGAGTGCTAGCCAGAGGCGGCGAGCAGGGTCCGTACGCTGAGGCACTCACGACGCAGGGGCGTGTGCTAACGAAGCTGGGTAACTTCCCCGAATCCCGCAACACACTGCGGAGGGCCGCCAACGTCGCCGAGGCATCCGGAGCCGTCGAGGACGCGGGGCGGGCACTGCTTACTCTCATCGAGGAGCACGGCGAGCGCATCAGCGAGCGCGAGCTATTAGAGGTTTACCGGCGCGCGGATAATTTGCTCAAGCACACTCAGGACGCCGAGACGATAGCGCGTCTGCGCGCATGCGCGAGCGGGATCGTGGCCGCGCGCCTCGCCACCTCGCCGCCTCAGCGTCGCCGGAGCGTCGCAGACTTCTGGGCCGGCTTCAATCTCCCCGAGAAGGTACACGCCTACGAGGCCCGATACGTCCGCCGGGCCTTAATAGACGCTAAAGGGAGCATCACGCACGCCGCGCGCTTATTAGGCTGGGACTACCACGGCACGCTCCAGTCAATGCTTGACGAAGGCGGCCGTCATCACGACCTCGCGCACCTGCGCACCCCGCTTGAGAAGAGAAAGAAGAGTATCATCGGCGTCAGCCGCGCCAAGCGACGCCGGGGCAAGCGGCGTGTCATCAAAATCCTCCATGTCGAAGATTACAAGCTGGTTGCCCAAGCCGTGAGAGACACCTTAGAGGCCCTGGGCTGGAAGGTCGAGACCTGCGCCGACGGCGGCGAGGCGATGAAGATTCTTGCCGGCGACGAGCCTTACAACGTTCTCATCTTCGACTACGATTTGCCCGGCCACAACGGGGTCGAGTTGACGCGCCGCGCCCGCGCACTCCCCCACCGCCGACGAACTCCCATCATCATGTTCTCGGCCAGCAACATCGAACAGGACGCTTGGCGCGCCGGCGCTAGTGCTGTTCTACGAAAGCCGGACGAAGTGGGACGCCTTTCCGAAACGGTTACGCGCCTACTGAGCAAAGACCCAACTGGTAGGCAATGATTGCTGCGAGATGATCGAACCGACTGCCCGAAGGGGGCGCGACTCCCTTAAGCACCTCCGCTTCAAGTAGATAGGATTGAGTCAGGCCAAGTATAAAAGAACTTTCTGATTCTTTAGCGCCTGCACATTACCCTCTCTATTACCCCTTTTTAAGGGTACTACCCTTTTTCCGCCAGAGCGCCCCCGGCCCCCGCCCCAAGACTTCAACCCGCCCCGCCTCTTTAAGCCCGCGCAACACCCGTCGCACCATATCACGGCTTACCCCAGGGCAAGCTCTCTCCAGATCGTTAACCGTAAAAGAGCCCGTCATAGATTCGACGGCGGCTTCAACCATCTCGGTCTTCGCGCCCTTCGGGGAGGCCGTCTGTCCCACCCTCCTCTCGAACTCTCCGTAGGCAAGCTTCAAAACGTAGAGCAGGAAGTTTATCAGCGGCCACGGGTCGTGCTTCGCCTCGTGCCACCGTTGAGAGCTGGCCTCCAGCGTCTCGTAATACCGCTCCTTATTCTCCTCAATCAACCGCTCTAGGCTGATGTAGCGCCCCACCTCATAGCCGAGCTGATAGCACCCGGCGAGCATCAGCAGCCGGGACACGCGCCCGTTGCCGTCGCGGAAAGGGTGTATACATAGGAAGTCGAGATTGAAGGCGGCGAGCGCGAGTAAAGGATGAACCCAACGTTCCTGAAGGCACCTGTCCCAACTCTCAACTAACCCCAGAATGTAGCGCGGAGTATCGGCGGCCCTTACGGTCGAGAATCGGACTCTCTGCCGGCCGTCTGGGTACTTCTCGATGATGTCGCTGTCGCGCCCCTTATATTGCCCCGCGTCGCCGAGCCCGGCCCGGCAGAGCCGGTGCAGGTCTCCAATCAACTCTTCGGTGATTCGCAGCTTCGGGCCCTGCTCGTGAATCAGCTTTAATGCGTCACGATAGCCCCGTACCTCCTCCTCGTCGCGGTCGCGCAGGTGCGACTTCCCGAAGAGCACTGTCCCGATTCTCGCCTGGTCTACCTGGACGCCCTCGATCCTGTTAGAAGAGACCGCGCTTTCAATGATCGCGTGCTCCCGCAGAACCTTCAGCTTCTGCGGTGACTGACTGGTGAAGAGTTCCTGCCTCCCGCGCGCCTCGCCCAAGTCGGCGAGATACCAGCTCGTCGTCAAGGGGACATGCTCGACCTGCTGCTCGAATTGTCTGAACGTGTTCATCCTGAAAGTTGTATGGCTTAACCGACGGAACCCGCCCGCGAGTCTTAGAGCGCTTACCGGAGGGCATAGAGAATAGCATCAAGGGAGCCGCACTGAGTATGATGCTCCCAGAGTTGCCGAAATTCGCACGCGGGAGGAGGGCGCTATGTCCTCTCTAACACTGTCGGAGGCGGCTATCCGAGCGGGCGCGAATGAGAAGAGCTTCGCACGCGGGCGTGAACTCTTCCGCCGCGGCGCCGTCTCGCGCGCCGCGATTCAGGGCCATGCGCTCAGCGGTGTGTGCGAAGGCTCCGAGGCACCTTTCTACAGGGTGTGCGCCGAGTTGGACGAAGGCGGCGTCCGCTCCGCCTCCTGCACCTGCCCCTACGACTTCGGCGGCTACTGCAAGCACGTCATCGCCCTGCTGCTCTCCTACGCGCACGAACCCGGGAGTTTCGCCGCCCGCAAAGAGCCGGCGGAGTTACTGTCAGAACTCAGCCGCGAGCAATTGCTCGCGGTGTTGACGAGGCTGCTCGACGAGCAACCCGACCTGTACGAACTGATCGAGGCGGCGCTCGCCGCGCCGTCTGTTTCCGGCGGCGGCAAGACCACACCGCCCAGGCGCGGAGAGGTGGACGTTGAGGTCTACAGGCGGCGCGTGAGCGGCATCATGCACGGCCTCGACCACGTGCGCGCGTCAGAGGCTTACTGGCACGTCGGCGGTCTTACGGACGAGTTGCGCGGCGTCGAGAGGAGCGCGCGGGAGTTCCTCGACGCGGGCGAAGCGGAGCCCGCCCTGAGGATTCTACTCACACTGGTGGAGGAGAGCAGCGACGGCTTCGAGTACATTGACGACTCGGACGGAGAACTGGGCGACTTCCTTAACAACCTCAGCGCGACACTGGCCGAAGTCATTCTGAGCCTCGACCTAGACGAAGACGAGCGCGAAGACCTCCTGAGCGATCTCGACGACCTGCACGACCAACTCAGTGATTACGGCGTCGAAGGCTTGGGCGTCGCCATCCTGGCCGCCCGCCACGGGTGGGAAGAACTGCCGGCCTCGGCCCGCCGTGAAACGCGCAGTGGGTACAAAGATGAAGATGACGACGCCGAGGCAGACGAAGACGAATGGTATGCGTCTGAGTGGGCACCGGAAGCCCCGGTTCAGATCTTGACGCGCGCGAAACTTAACGTCCTGGAGCGGCAGGGGCGGACGGATGACTATCTTGTGCTCTGCCTAAGTGCGGATGAGCATCTGCGCTATGCGCTCAAGCTGTTAAGCCTCGACCGCGCGCCTGAGGCCGTCTCCCACACCCTCAAACGCCTTACAGATGCAGACGAGGCCCTGACACTCGCGCAACGCCTGCGTGACTCTGGGCACCTAGACGAAGCGATGCGCGTCGGCGAACGCGGTCTACGGCTCAAGGGACACAAGGCGAGCCTCGGCCGTTGGCTCGGGGCCATCGAAGAGGCGCAGGGGCGCACCAAACAGGCGCTTGCAGCCTGGCTCGCGGCCTTCCGTGAAACTCCGTCTCTCGACCTGTGGCGGATGCTCAAGCGGCTGGCCGGACGGGGCTGGCCCAAGCTGAAGCCCAAGGCCATGTCATCCTTGGAGAAGTTCTACGACAAGCGGCCTCTGGCCGAAGTGCTCGTTGAGGAGCAGGAGTGGGACGCGGCTATCCGCCTCGCAGACAGGCACGCTCAGGAGCATGAGGTCGCCGCGATAGTGGCCGACGCGCTCATCACGCGCCGCCCTGAGTGGGTCATCCGCGCGAGCGTTAAACACGCCGAGGCGCTGATCGTGCCCACGAAGAGCAGTCTCTACCCGGCAGCCGCCGACTGGCTCCGCCGCGCCAAGGCCGCCTACGCGCACTCAGGGCGGACTGACGAATGGCAACAATACCTCCAACGACTAAAGGACCAATACAAGCGCCGCCCCGCGCTCATGGCTCAATTAAAGAGCTTGTAAGCATAAGCCGGCCTCACCCTTCCAACGCGGCACGTTCACGCGACCGTGGATGAAGGCGGAAGGCAAAGGCATAGGATCGCACCGTCGCTACTTCAGTAGAGCCACGTTCACTCAAGCGTGGAATGAGCAGTCCTTTCAATGGGATTAAAGCTGGTCGTGTGATCCGTCGAAACAGGACCCCTGCCTACTCTTCCTCGCACGCCTTTAGAGGCCGCTCGCCAGATCAAGAAATTTGTGAGAGACTTTTTTAGCCGTTCAAAGTCATCAGGAAAATCTCTCGCATGCCTGAAACGAATCTAGCCAAATTCAAAAAGCTGCTGTCCGAGTTGTTCATGCTTGACCGGGCCGACCTGGATTTCGGCATTTACCGCATCATGAACTCTAGGCGCGAGGAAATTACGCGCTTTCTCGATAAGGACCTGTTACCGCAAGTTAGGGATGAGCTAGGCAAGCTAGGCGCGGGTGACCGGGCACAACTTGAGCAGGATTATCAGGAGGCTTTGAAAGAGGCGAAGCGGTACGGTGCCCTAGACCCCGAGAATGCGCCGCCCGTCATCGAAGCTCGTACGAAGCTGGAGACATCCGTTGACGTGGCGACGGCCGAGTCGGAAGTCTTCTCGCATCTCTTCAGCTTCTTCCGGCGCTATTACAGCGAGGGTGATTTCCTCTCGCTACGCCGCTACAAGGAGGGCGTGTACGCGATTCCCTATGAGGGCGAAGAGGTCAAACTTTACTGGGCCAACGCGGATCAGTATTACGTCAAGACGAGCGAAAATTTCCGCGACTATACCTTCAAGCTTTCTCCCTTTGACGAAAGTGCGAGGCGCGTACACTTCAAGCTGGTCAGCGCCGACACCGAGCAGAACAATAACAAGGCCGCCGAAGGAGAGGAGCGACGTTTCATACTGAGCGAGACGGAGCCGCTTGCCGAGGAGGGCGGCGAATTGTTCATACGCTTCGAGTACCGTCCCGACGCAGAGAAGCGCAAGCAGGCGGAGTTGAACGGTGAAGCGGTGCGTCGGCTGCTGAATGCAGAAGCCTTTGCCCTCTGGACCGAGGCGCTCGTCACGAAGGCCCCGACAGAGAAGAGTCCGAATCGTACGCTGCTGGAAAAGCATCTCACCGATTACACCAGTCGTAATACGTTCGACTATTTTATCCACAAGAACCTGGGCGGCTTTCTGCGGCGCGAGCTTGATTTCTACATCAAGAACGAGGTCATGCATCTCGACGACATCGAGTCGGAGACCGCCCCTCGTGTCGAGCAGTATCTAGGTAAGATCAGAGCGATCCGACGCCTCGCGCACAAGATCATCGCCTTCTTAGAGCAGTTGGAGAATTTCGAGAAGAAGCTGTGGCTCAAGAAGAAGTTCGTCGTAGAGACTAACTACTGCGTGACTCTCGACCGTGTGCCCGAAGACTTGTACGCAGAGATCGCCGCCAACGAAGCGCAATATAAAGAGTGGGTTCGGCTATTCGCGATTGATGATACTATAAAGGTCAATCAATCAATCAATCAATCAATCAATCAATCAATCAATCAATCAATCAATCAATCAATCAATCAATCAATCAATCAATCGCAACTTTGGTGCCACTCACAACCGAGTTCCTAAAGGCCAATCCGTTTCTGGTTCTTGACACGAAGTTCTTCGGGCAGGAGTTCAAGGACAGGCTGCTGGCAAGCTTCGAGGATCTGGACGAGCAAACGGACGGGCTGCTGATTCACAGCGAGAATTTCCAGGCGCTCAACTTGCTTCAGGAACGGTACCGCGAGCAGGTGCAGTCCATTTACATCGACCCGCCGTATAACAGCGACGCCGGGCCCATCTCATATAAGAACGGATACCAACACTCCTCCTGGCTAGCCCTCCTGGAGAGCAGGCTGCTGTTAGGGAAACGCCTTCTTAACGAGGCGGGCATCCTGTGCGTCACCATTGACGATTACGAGGCGCATCGCCTGCGTCTTCTGTGCGAAAGGACATTCCCCGACCTCGACACCTTAGGAATTATAGCCATCAAGAACAATCCGGCAGGTCGGACTGTCACAGTCGGCTTCTCGGTGTGTCACGAGTACGCCTTCTTCTACGGGCACCCGGATTTCGCGGAAGTGAACCGCCTGGAACACAGTGACGCACAAAAGGCGAGATACAAAGAGCAGGACGAACTCGGTTTCTTTGAGTGGACTAATTTCCGAAAGCATGGCGGGTTGAATACGTATCGGGCGGCGCGCCCCAGACAGTTTTATCCCATTTACGTTCGAGGTCAGAAAATCAGAATCCCTGACATGACCTGGGATAATGCCGGGCGTCGGTGGGTCGTACACGAACACCCTGAGGCGGGCGAGGAGGTGCTGTTACCAGTCGACAATAAGGGGAAGGAGAGGATATGGGACTTCGTCGTTGATACTGCGCGGAAGAACTTAGACCACTTGATTGTCAGGAAAGATGCGAACGGCGAGACAGCCGTATACCGAAAATGGCGCATCAACGACGAAGGGCTGTTACCGCAAACGCTGTGGGACAAGTCAGCGTATTCGGCAGCCGAGTACGGCACCAATCTTCTAACCAGGCTTTTCGGCGTCACGCACGCGTTCATGTTTCCGAAGTCTATTTACGCGGTCGCCGACTGTCTTAAAGTTAGCGGGCTGCGTAACGACCAGTCGGGGCTGGCTCTCGATTATTTCGCCGGCTCCGGTACAACCGCACACGCCGTCATCAATCTAAACCGCGAGACCGGCGGCACTCGTAAATATCTGCTTGTCGAGTCGGGCGAATACTTCGACACCGTTCTCAAGTCGCGCGTTCAGAAAGTCGTCTACTCAAAAGACTGGCGCGACGGCAAACCGGTTTCGCGCGAAGGCTCAAGCCACCTGTTCAAGTACATACGCCTCGAATCCTATGAGGACGCGCTGAACAATATCGTAATAAGGCGCAACATGGAACAGGCTTCCCTGCTCGAAGCACACGAGGAGTTCCGCGAAGACTACATGCTCCGCTACATGCTCGACGTTGAGGCACGCGGCTCTGCCAGCCTCCTCAACGTCGAAGGTTTCGCGGACCCGTTCAACTATCAACTCTACGTCACTACCGGCGCGAGCGTGGGAGAGACGCGGCCCGTCGCCGTTGACTTGATAGAGACCTTCAACTACCTGCTCGGGCTGCGCGTCCAGCGCGTCGAGACTGTTTGCGGCTTCCGCGTTGTCAAGGGCACGAATCCCGAAGGCGAAAAGGTGCTCGTCATCTGGCGCAACACGCGCGAGAAGTCTAACGGCGACTTAGACCAGTTCTTTAGCGGGCAGGGCTACAACACGCGGGATAGAGAGTTCGACATCATCTACACGAACGGCGACAACAATCTGGAGAATCTGCGGCATCCGGATGAGACGTGGAAGGTGCGCCTCGTCGAAGAATCGTTCCAGCGCCTGATGTTTGATGTGCAGGACGTGTAGCGCAGGTTATCTGGCCCGGAGGTTTTCTCGGGATTACTTTACCGTAAAGATCATATGACAGTTGCAGCCGCACGCAGAACAAGGAAAGCGCGCACGCAGACCACGCCGCTCCGGTTCGACCAGCGCCTCGTCCTTAACCGTTGGATGCTGTCGCTCTTTGAGGTAGATACCTTCGAGCAGCTGGCCGAGACACTCAAAGGCCCCGACGCGGAAGGATTCGATGCCGACAATGTCTCACTCTTCCACCACCGGCTCGCAGCGCGACGCTTCGAGCGCCATGAGTTGTCGGCGCAGCAGCTACTTGAGTACGACCAATCAATCGTACGCCACTGGCTGGCCATCACGGAGAAGCGCAACTCGACAGTGCATCGGCTCTATCCAAAATACTTTCAATACCTTTCTCTGCTCTTTACGGAGCTTTACCTCGACCGCTATTTTCGCGATCCGGCGCGGCTGCTCGCAGACCTCAACGCGCATGTCCGAGAGTTCAACGCCGGCAAGCCTGCGGCCAACCACGTCGAAGCTTACGAAGCGGGCGAACTCAACAAACTCGCCTTCTGGAACGCGACGGGGTCGGGCAAAACGCTCCTCATGCACGTCAATGTCCGGCAGTACCAGCACTATCTCCGTCTGCACAGCCGAGGGCGCGAGCTGAACCGCGTCATCCTGCTCACGCCCAACGAAGGACTTTCACGCCAGCATCTCGGGGAGTTTGCGGAATCGGGCGTCGCGGCTGAACTATTCGTCAAGGAGGGGCGCGGCCTCTTCGCTGGTCACTCTGTAGAGATCATAGACATCCACAAGCTCAAGGACGAGATGGGCGACAGGACGGTCGCCGTAGACGCCTTCGAGGGCAACAACCTCGTCCTCGTTGACGAGGGCCACCGAGGGGCCGGCGGCGTCGAGTGGATGGATAAGCGCAACCGCCTCTGTGAAAACGGATTCTCCTTTGAATACTCGGCCACGTTCGGTCAGGCCATCAAGGCCGCGCGGAATGCAAAGTTGGCGCAAGCATACGCCAAGTGCATACTCTTCGATTATTCCTACAAGTACTTTTACCGCGACGGGTATGGCAAGGACTATCAAATTCTCAACCTACAGGATACCTCGCACGAAGAGATTCAAGAGCTTTACCTGACCGCCTGTTTCCTCGCCTTCTATCAACAACTGCGTCTCTTCCTAGACCAGCGCGACGCCTTCCGCCTTTACCTGATCGAACACCCCCTCTGGGTCTTTGTCGGCGGCAGCGTCAACGCGGTGCGGACGCAAAACGGGCGCAGGGTCTCAGACGTGCTCAGCATCTTGCTCTTCCTCGCGCGATTCGTGAAGAACCGTGCGGAGACCGTCAGGCGCATAGAACGACTGCGCACGGGCCACGCAGGGCTGCTCGACTCGCACAACCGGGAGATATTCGCGGGCGCGTTCAATTACCTAGCCGGGCAATCCCGTTCGTCCGAGGAACTCTACGACGACATGTTGCGGACTGCCCTTAATGCCCCCGTCCAAGCCGCGCTTCACGTCGAGAATTTGAGAGGTACTGACGGAGAGATTGCGTTGCGCCTCGGCGACGGCCCACCGTTCGGCGTCATTAACGTCGGCGACGCCGCCTCACTCTGCAAGCTCTGCGAAGAGCACGACGAACTGGTCCTCACCGAGCGCGAGTTCTCCGGCTCACTGTTCCGCGGTATCAACGACGGCGACACGACCGTCAACATTCTAATCGGCTCGAAGAAGTTCACCGAGGGTTGGAATAGCTGGCGCGTTTCGACCATGGGCCTGATGAATATAGGGCGCTCGGAAGGCTCCGAGATTATTCAGCTCTTCGGGCGCGGGGTGCGACTAAAGGGTTATGAGTTCGGCCTCAAGCGCAGCCGCCGCCTGGAGGATGTTCGCCCGCCCGGGCACATCGAGATGTTGGAGACGCTCAACATCTTCGGCATCCGATCCGACTACATGGCCCAGTTCAAGGAATACCTCGCGGACGAGGGCCTTCCCGCCAATGAGCAACGCACAGAGTTCGAGTTGCCGGTCATCACCAATCTGGGCATAAAGAGGCTGCGTATGCTCCGCCTGAAGGAAGGTGTTGACTTTAAGCGCAACGGCCCGAAGCCCACGCTCGCGCACCTCGGCGGGCAACTGACCAGACAGTCGATCACGGTGGACTGGTACCCGAAGATACAGACCCGGCGCAGCAAGGGCCTAAGCTCGGCAACAGATGTCGTGGTGAAGGACTCCTGCAAGCTTGAGAGTTATCATCTGGCGTTTCTGGATGTGGAGGCAATCTTCTTTGAGTTGGAGCGCTTCAAGAACGAGCGCTCCTGGTACAACTTGAATCTGCCGCGCGAGAGCATCCGCGAGCTTTTGTCTTCACCCGACTGGTATCACCTGCTGATTCCTAAAGAGGAGATGGCCTTCACGAATTTTGACAAGGTGCGCCTGTGGCAGGAGATCGCCACGGTTCTGCTCAAGAAGTATTGCGACCGGTACTACAAGCACCGCAAGAACGAGTACGAAATGCCGCACCTTGAGCTATACGATCTGAGCGCGGACGACCCGAACTTCTTCAAGGATTACCGCTTCCTTATTGACGAATCGCGCGAGGACGTAATTGAGACACTCCGGGAACTCAAGCGCTCGATTGAGCGCGGGGAGTTGCGTGAAATTGACCTGGCAAACTTTCAGGCCATCTCCTTCGGTCAACACTTATATGAGCCTTTAGTTCACCTGAAGAGCGACTTGGTCGAGGTGCGCCCCGTCCATCTGAATAAAGGCGAGAGGGATTTTATTATCGACCTGCGCTCCTTCTACCAGGAGAATCGAGCGGCCTTCCGCGAGAAGGAGCTGTACCTACTGCGTAACCAGAGCCGTGGGCGGGGCGTGGGATTTTTCGAAGCGGGCAACTTCTATCCGGATTTCATTCTCTGGCTCATCGACGGGCGGCACCAGCACATCGCCTTCGTCGACCCGAAGGGCATTATTCATCTGAAAGGGCCGGATGATCCTAAGATCAGCTTTTACCGCACAATTAAAGACCTTGAGGCGCGGCTCGGCGACACGACTGTGACCTTGCACTCCTTCATACTCTCGCATACCCCTTACGAGCAGGTAAGCTGGTGGGACGGCGGTATGACCTTAGCCGACTTTGAATCTCGCCACGTTCTATTTACGCAGCCGGATAGAAACACCTACATCGGCAAGCTGGTACACGAAATCTTAAGCTAGGAGTCTATGTCCATCTCCGGTGGGGGTATGACTTACCATGAGCCGTGACGCGGGGCCAATGTGTAACCGGGTCAGCCGAGGTAAACGTGCTCGTTGTGCCAGCGGAGATATTCGCTGTCCGGCTGCTCGCTTTTCGCATCTGGCACCCGTACCGCCGAGCCGTTGAGGGGATAGTAGCTGCGGCCGTTGCTGTAGTCTTCGCGCAAACGCCTGCTCACTTCCAGTCGTTGTCTGGGGGTGACGGTAAGGTAGCCATTGTCGAACAGGCGGTGAAGATCGGCGCGCAGCAGGATTCCGTTCCGCACTTCGTGCGGCCCTTCCTGGGCGTAAGAGCGGATGTGCGCGGCGTCGAGCGCCGGCAGTGAGTGCTCGCCCGTCACCGCGCACGCACGCCCGTACGCGTCAATCACCGCCACCCTGAAGGCGCCCTGCCCCAGCCGCGGGGCTACAAGTTGCGGCGTCCCGTAACGCTCACTCGACGGCGCCGGGCCGGGCACCTGATGCGCGGGCAACTCCGGCGGGATGGCGGCTCTCTCGCGGCAGGCATCCCAGAGCCGGCGCCCCTCTCCCCGCGTCAGGTCGTAAGCCTTCGAGGAGACAACCCGCGGGTGCCAGTCATCCGGCTGCGCTACCCACTCGCCCGGGCGGAAGAATGTCGGCTGAACTATCACGATGCACCCAATGTTGTTGACCTTGCCCGCCTCGGAGTACCTGATGCGTTGTCGGATGTCTCCGATCCGGCGGCGCATCTCCGCCAAGCTTCCGCACCCGTTCCCTTCCCGGAAACAGTCCCAAGCGAGCCAGTCCGGGAGACTCGCCCATCGAGCGAAGTAGCCAAAGCCGCAGACGGCGTTGTGCGGTACCTTGAGCTTGAAGAAAAAGGGGGAGAACTGCGGGGCTCGGGAAACGTGCCGGTCAGACGGCGTCCAGAAATTCACCTCGGGCAGACCCCTGCCTCTGAGGAATTCGTACCAGCCATAGTCCGTTACAGCGACAGTGCCTCGCATCCTGATTAACTCAACCCTCGTGGTCCAACTCATCGGCGCCGCCTGCCCCGCAATGGCCGAGCATCTGAGGCGACGTTGTAGGCAGCGCAATGCGTATCATCAACCTAGCATACTACCCTCTTTCACAGGAGAAGAATTTTTACAGGCTAGTGACTTGTAGACGAGGAGGCAGTTTCGTCTTTCGAACTCGTCTATTCCACAACATTATACCGACCATTCACTTACCTGCCACAGGTAACGGCCGTGTTCGATACCATTGCGTCCCCGACCAGTGCTCAACGCCTTTCGGCATCATTGGAATCTTCACATGACGATTGAGGAGGAGACGCCGCACTCCCTGAGCCTCTGTATGCTTCAATGGAGCCACGTCCTCACGAACGTGGAAACCCTTACCACCGCCCCGCGAGCCTCACCCCTGACGGGATGCTTCAATGGAGCCACGTCCTCACGAACGTGGAAACCGCAGCAGGAGACGGCGACGACGCGCGGCATCGCGAAGCTTCAATGGAGCCACGTCCTCACGAACGTGGAAACCCCCGAGGGCAGCGCGACGGGCTCGGTGAAGTACACGGGGCTTCAATGGAGCCACGTCCTCACGAACGTGGAAACGCGTAGATGGCCGCGTCGGTCGGGACACCGACGACGGTGCTTCAATGGAGCCACGTCCTCACGAACGTGGAAACCCTTACAGCGTAAGGGCGTCGGGGGGCAACACAAAAACGCTTCAATGGAGCCACGTCCTCACGAACGTGGAAACAAGGCCCGCGCTCACGCTGGCGGCATGGCGACAGCCGCGCTTCAATGGAGCCACGTCCTCACGAACGTGGAAACCTACGCATCCGTTACCAGTGCGCGCGCTGCCTCTGTGCTTCAATGGAGCCACGTCCTCACGAACGTGGAAACCCCGCCGAACGTCGGATGTTGCGGAGCCGGGGCGAGCATGCTTCAATGGAGCCACGTCCTCACGAACGTGGAAACTCTCCTCTTTCGCGGCGTAGTCACCGTAGAGGAGCCGGCTTCAATGGAGCCACGTCCTCACGAACGTGGAAACGAGTGCGCGGTTATCGGCGTGCCGCTGAGGAGCTGGGGCTTCAATGGAGCCACGTCCTCACGAACGTGGAAACGTTGGTTCAGGCGCACAAACGCGCGACGGATGAGGGTGCTTCAATGGAGCCACGTCCTCACGAACGTGGAAACCACGGTGCGCGCCGCGCGTAACTGCGCCCGCGCGTCGTCGGCTTCAATGGAGCCACGTCCTCACGAACGTGGAAACTACTCGAACTCCAGGGCGGCCGCGCGAAGAGCCGAGGCGCTTCAATGGAGCCACGTCCTCACGAACGTGGAAACAACGGGGGGCCGCGCGGGCCGGCCCCCCGCGGTACAGGCTTCAATGGAGCCACGTCCTCACGAACGTGGAAACGCAGAGCGCCACGGGCGGGACGAGCGGCGACCGCATCGGCTTCAATGGAGCCACGTCCTCACGAACGTGGAAACGCTCGCATTGTAAATAGCAGCGGACAGGTTACTTAGCAAGCGATATGCGAGTGGTCGCATTTGTTGTTGGCTAGATTTCACCGGGCGCTTTCGATGCACGAGCTATCTTTCCTTAACAAAGGGGTTACCGGGTGCGAGTGGGGTGCGGGGTGGAAGGCATCGGTGGAGCGCTCGCATGTGCTTCAGACTATGACGGCGACGCGCTCGTCGTCTCTGTCGAGCGCGCGCCCGAGCGTCTCGATGCTCTCTTGCACGTGCCCGTCGCGCGGGCCGAGGTTTATGAGTATGACCTGATCCTCGCGGTGGTTGATGACCTTCGTCAGGGCTTCGACCAGTAGAACGCGCTCGGCGGGTGAGAGGTCGCAGCGGAAGACGGAATATTGTAGGGCGTCGCCGAATCCGCGCATCGTGCGGTGGACACGGCGGAGGCGCTTGGCGTCGGAGATGTCGTAGCTGACGATGTAACGGTTGCGCATCTCGACCTCATCTCGTGCAGAAGGCCGGGTAGTCGGAGATTTCGCCCGACAGGAAACGAGCCAGCAGCCGTGCCTGGACCTCGAAGATGCGGCGGTAGCTAATCTGATAGCCGAAGCGTGGGTGCGTCACCAGCGTGTCGAGCCTGCGCTCGAAGGCTTCGAGCACGCGGCGCCTCCCTCCGTCTGTCAGAGCCACAGAGCCAGCGCGCTCGATGAAGTCAGACTGGCGCACCTCGCCGTTATTGACCAGCCCAATCACGACCGAGTCGGCGACGAGCGGGCGGAACTCCTCCATCAGGTCGAGTGCGAGAGCGGGACGCCCGTAGCGCGGCTGGTGGTAGAAGCCCTGGTACGGGTCGAATCCGACGCCGATGAGTGCGACCAGCATCTCCTTCGCCAGCATCGAGTAGAGGAGCGAGAGCAGCGCGTTGACCGGATCGCGCGGGGGCCGCCGGTTGCGGGTGCTGAAGTCGAACGCGGTGGGGCGAGCGCCTTCGCCGTTCTTGAACATCAGCGCGAAGTTAGAGAAGTAGTCCCGCGCCGCCGTCCCCTCGACACCGAGCAGGCTCTCCAGAGAGTTCTCCCGTTCGGCGCGCTTGCGCCAGAAAGCAAGACGGTAGAGTAGCCCGTCGGGGAGCCGGCGTGCGTTGCGTCGGAGCAGCGTGCGCGAGTTGCGTATCTTGCCGGAGACGAACGAGCGCGCGAGCCACAGGCACACTGCCGGGTCAGCGGCGGCCGCGAACTGCCGGCGGCGCAGCTCTATGTTCTTGTGCGGCGGCGGCGTGGTGACCGCCGTCAGCCAGCCGCCGTAAGAGAGATGCAGGACGGGTATCTCGCGCGCGGCCAGCTCGCGCAGGGCTTGCGCGCTCAACTGTACGTTGCCAAAGAAGTTCAGTTGCGAAGTGTCGAGCAGTCGCGCCTCGTTGACCGCCTTGCCGCGGTCGCGTATCTCCAGTGTCTCGCCCTTGAGCCCGACGCTGAAGCCCTGACCCTGCACGTAGACCGCCAACTGGTCATCCCGCGCAGGAATCAGACGTCTGGCCGCGACCGCGGCTCGTTCGCCCGACTCAACGTGCGCGGGCTGCCCTGCGACGCCGGGCGTCTCGGCCGACGCGCGCAGGATGTTCGTCTCGTCCGGCAGGCAGATGCCGACGAGGGAGCAGCGCGGGCACTTCGGCGAGTTGACGAGCGGCGGCGGGATCTCGCCCGACTGCGCCACACGCTTCGCCTCAGTCAGCAGCGCGAGCGTTCGGCCGACCAGCTCTTCGTCGAATGGCACACGCACGCGCTCCTGCGCCTCCGCGAAGTAGAGAGCGCCCTCGTCGCACTCGTAGCCGTTCTCGCGCAGCAGCAGCCCCTGCAAACAGAGCTGCACGCGCTCCGGCTCCCAAGCTCCCTCGCGCACGTCCGGCAGCTTCCCGCGCTTGTAGTCCACGGGGATGACGCGCCCCTCGTCCGTCTCGATCAGGTCGATCCGCGCCGTCGCGCCCAGAGCGTCCGAACCGACCAGCACCGAGCGCGAGTGCAAGCGCACCTGCCCGCTCAAGTCCTCCGCCGCGGGCACGCGCCCCTCCTCGCGGTCTACACGCCTGTGGACAAAGCGCCCGTCGAGCGTGTCGGCGCTGTGCGCCCATTCCTGCTGCACGTATTCCAGGTAGAACAGACGCGGGCAGTACGTGAACTCGTTAAGCATCCGCGCCGGAAGTTGGTCAGGAACGTCCAGAGCCAGGTCAGACATAACGTTTCTCCTTTTGGTACTTTAGTGGGGGCACGTCTGAATCGACGGGGGCAGAAAATTATTCCATGGGCACAAACAACCCTAGCCCAAAGTGGCATGCGAACCCCAGCGCAATCGGCCCTTGCTCTTCTTTCGCGAACTCTATCTCAAATCCTGTCAACCCGTACCCCGTCTCACCCTTGAAGCGCCGCGTCTGAAACTCCAGCCAGCGCACGGGCGGGCGTTCACCCGAAACGTATTCGTTAACGGACGTGAGCGAGACCGGCTCAGGCAGCCCGCGCAGACGCAGCTCGCGCTTGAGCTGCTCCTCCGACCTGTCGCGCGGCCGAGCGGGTTTCCCCGCCCCGCGAGTCGCAAACCGCGGCAGCGAAAATGGCGTCACCGAACGCCAACGCCTCGACGGTCTGAACAGCACCCCCACTCCCGCGAACTCCTCTACTACCCCTATCCCTGTTAAGACCAAACGCGCCTCCGGGCTGTTACCCCTCCGGTAGATCGTCCTTAACGCGCCGAGCGCCGCCACGTCTTCAGGCCCCAACCCGCTCCGCGCGTAGACTGTCACGTGATCCAAACGCCCGTCTCCATCCTCGTCGGTCGGCAGGTAATGCGCGTGCCTATGCCCCTCAAGCGGAACGCCGTCAACGCTCTTTCCCGTGATGACTTCGGAATGCCCCGTCCCCACGCGATTTCTAATCAGAGCGCGTCTTACCTGCTCGGCGAACGGCAGCGCGTCCTGCACGAGCGGCAGCACCGTCGAGTCAAGGGCGAACCGCGCGACAGTCGGCTTTACGGCAGGGGCAGCGGGTCGCAGCGGCGTGGCCTTACGCGCGCGGAGCGCATCGGCCGGGCGCGTGTATGTGACCCAGCGCGACCCCTCCGGGTCTAGTTGCCTGCCCTTTCGCATCGTTGCTGTCTCGATCAGCAGACTGTCCAGCACCGCCTCACCTTCCCCCCCCGGCAGTAACACACGCACCGGCTCAATTTTGGAAAGCGACTGTCCCTCCTCGAACGGCACGCTGTTCGGCTGCGGCATATCATCCCCTCCTGACAATTCCGCCTCGCACCACGACTCCGCACGTCCGAACGTGCCGAGGTCGCGCAGCAGGGCCGCGAGGGCTTTCCTGTCTTCGTTCCCAAGCTCAACTTCCGGCCACAGGCACCAGACCTCGTCCTGCGGGTCGAGCGCGACGAACGTGTCGAAGAACTTGATGCCGCCGTTGGCTTGGTCATAGTGACGTGTGTGCGAGGTGAGCGCGGGCGGCAGATGAAATGACGGCGGCGCGGCGAGCGCCGCAACGATGCGCCGCAGATGGTCTTGCGTCACCCCGGACGGGCGCGCCCGGTAGAACGTCGCCGTCAGCGAACGAAGGAGGCGCCACGGTGACGGTGGCCATTCCACCACGCCCTCGTTGACGTGGTGGCCCCAGGGAGTCGCGTGAAAACGCCCAGCGAGGAAGCGCAGCTTGACCGCGATCATGCGTCCGCCTCCGCTTCCGCCGGTGCTTCTGCGCCCTTGCCATCCTTCGTAGGCTTGCCCTTCTTCTTAGCCGGCATCCGGCCGCTGATGCGCGTCACCGACGAGGCGTCGAAGCCGCACGCGGCGATCAGTCCCGGCAGTGCCGCCTCCGCGTCCACCAGCGACAGCCCTTCGAGCGTCAGGCCGGCGGGCCGCGTGACGTTAATCGCCTCAGCCTCCAGGTCACAGGCCGTCCGCAGGCGCAAGCCACTATGGAGAACCTTGAGCAGCTTGTAGAGAGCGAGCGCGACGAGCAGCCGATTCGCCTCCTCGCCGAGTCCGTAACCACGCATCGTCGCCAGATCGAGGTTGAAGTAGGCGACGATCCTGCGGGCGGTGAACTCTGTGCGGCTGAAGGGCACGTTGCCGTACCCTTCGGCAGCGTTCCCAGTGGGATCGACGCGGTCGAGCTTCACCCCGCCGGAGGTGACGGTGGAGACGCCCTCCGCTTCCACAAAGCTTGAGAGCAGCCTTTGCAGGCGCAGACGGCCCGCGACCTTCTCCAGAAAGACCCCGTGTAGCACCGCGCCCGCGTCGCGACTGAAGACGGCCCGCGCCAGCTTGCGTATATCGAGCACGCCGCTCTCGGCATCGCCCACCTCGGCTTTGATGGCCCCGCCCAGCCCCTCGTTATTGATGATGTAAGGCGAGTTGAGCCGGTGAGCCTCTTGGACGGAGCTTGTCGTCATGCCGCCGCCGAGGTCTACGACGATGTGCGGCAGGTTCGCCAGCGGCGCGGCTATCCTGTCTTCGGCCTCATCCCAACAGACGGCCTCCATCCGGTTCGCCATCGACTGAGCCGATTCGACGAGGAGCATCGGCGTCCCGTCAGGGCGCTTGTAGGTCGCCGCGCCGAGGTCCGGGAAGCCTGTTGGTTGAAAGCGGTCTCCCTGCACGGGCTTCAGCTCGGCCTCGATTAACAGGCGCGGCTGGCCGGCGAGCGCCTCGAAGATTGGTGTGAGTTTATCTGCCATCTTTTTTCTCCAGATTCAGGTTCAAGAAAAGACTCGGCCTGAGTAGCGCGGTCAGTCATTCAGCACTAGCGGACGGGCGCAAGACCATGTTCGCTAGTTCCCTTACGTCTCGCTCGCTGATAGGTATCAATAGTGCCGCGGCTAGACGGGCGCCTTCGTCGTCCGGGTAAAGGAACTCGCTCGTGAAAGGGGTCAGTCCAGACGAGCGCAGCCGACGGGTAGCGACCTCCAGAGCCTCAGGCACGTGCCCGGCGCGTAGCAGGGGCACAATTGACGGGTCATGTTTAATCAGCACTGGCTCGCCTCGCGGTTCGCGCACCAACTCACCGCGCGGCAGGAAGAGTAGCTTTAGGAGAGCGTAAGCGCGCGGCAATTCGGGTGAGAGTGCGGCGCCGGTTCCCGCAGTGCGCGGAGCGGCGTTGTGCCAGTCAATCAGCGCCAGACCGCGCAGCAAAGCCTCCGTCCGCTCGTCGTCGAACCCACCGCTCAGGGAGGTGTTGCTCAGGAAACGCCCGACGACATGTAACGACGCGACCCGCCTGCTATCCATTACGGGGTGCGACAGTCCAGCCCTTCTCGCGTCTACTGAGCGGCGATGCAACACCGCCGCCACGTTCTCAGCGAGCGTGCCCGCGCCCCACACCGCGCCTGCATCGTCTGTCGTCCAATTGACGATAGGCCCACTGACTTCGACCGGCTCAAGACTCGTGCGGAAGGCCCAGCGCCCCCTCTCCCCGCCAATCGAGGCGAGCGCGGCGGCCACCTTGAACTCCTCATCAAACTCCGGCGTCTCTTCATGGCACTTACACGCCCAATCCTCCGAAAGGCCGGAGAGCGGCTTCAGCCCGTGCTCCTCACAGAAACGCGGGCGGCGTGCGACCTCCGCCTCCGCTTCGCCGAGCGCGAGCAGCGTGGCGCGCAGGTGCTCGGCTTCGCCGCTCGCACACAAGTCGAAGATTGCTTCTTCAATCTGCTCGCGAACGCGAATGAGGCGCGGCGGCGTGCGCTTCGCGTCACCCGTAGCGCCACGCAATTTATCCAGCCACTGCTCGACGGGGCCGTGGAGCAGCGTGGCGAGAGGTCGTTCGTACTGCGGAACCTCAAAACGTCCGAGCGGGGCGGCGAGGTTGGCCTGGCCGTTGCGCTCGATAAAGCCATATCGTTGGAAGGCATCTATGCCGCGGTCGACACCCAATTCGGCCACTGCGCGCGCGAAGTCGAATCCCGTGCGGACGGCACGGTCGCGCCTACGGCTGAATTGAACGCGCCCTTCGCGGAAGACGTGTGATACCTCGGTATACCCAGTGAAGCGCGACCAAAGCGGCAGCCAGATTTCCGCGCGCATCTTTTCGCCCGGCGAGGCCGTGCCGTACCCCACGGTCGAGTTGCGCACCGTGAATGGGAACGAAGCCTTCGACCTCGCCCCGGCCGCCAGTTGCCGGACGGTGGCGCTCGCGAACACAAGCGTTCCTTCGATGGCGAGAATGAAGTCCCAGGGGTTGACGTACGAGTCGCCGGTCAAGCCCTGTGTCGCGTTCGCCCCGCCCGCTCCCGCCGGGTAGAACTGGCCGACCGCAGCCCGATCCAACCGCGCCACGCCATCTTGGAAGAGGGCGGCGCGTAGCTGATCGCGGCTCTGCGCCACCTGCCCATCGCGCTGCTGTTCCAGCTTCTTTCTGAGCTTATCCTGCTTCGCGGCATCGAGCCCACCACCTTCACGCAGCGGCGCAAAGGTCTGTAGCTCGATTGTCTCCGGCAGCGCCGACAGTAGACGCGCGATGAAGTTGATCGTGAAATCAAGCCGCCCGTCATTCCCGCCGGAGCCGAGCAGTGGTGGATAATCGGCCTTCTCCTCGCCTAGGACGAACGCCGCATCCAGCCAAGCCAGCGCGCTGTCGGGAAATTCACATCTGGCGCGCCTCAACAGAGCAGCCTTCTCCTCGTCTTTCGGCTGCTCCTTCCGGCCAGCGACGACGCGACGCGCGGCCGCAATCGTCGTCCGGTAGTCGTCGAGGCGGGTAGCCTCCGCCCTCTCCAAGACTTCAATCAGAGCGCGCTGGTTCTTGTCCTGCGGGTAGAAACCACTGCCGCCGTTCCAGGGCGCAACGACCGGCGTCGGGCGGTAACGTGTCAGGAAGAAGTCGAGCAGCTCATCCTCCGTCTTGCCTGTATCGAGGACGAACGCGTCGCCGCTCCATGCGCCGCGCGCTTCGGGGTCTAGTTGTTCGGCGACGAGACGTAGCACGCCGAGGGCTTTGAGGTAGTGAATTAGCGGCTCGGGCGCGCAGCCACGCAACGTGATTCGATTAGGCATCACCGGCCCCCCACGCGCAGATAGTCCCACGGGTCGGCGCTTCGGCGCTCGCGCGCACGTCGGCGGCGCGGATTAGACTTTCGAGGAAGGCGAGGCGGAAGACGCCCAGCCGGTCGCGCAACGCAATCATGCGTTCGAGCCAGGAGCGCGCCCCGTCTTCGCCCGCGCCCAACAGCATCGGGTCAAGATTCAGTTCGACCTCTTCTTTAGTTACGCCTTCGCCCAACTCGACGGCCGGCAGCGTCTCGCCGTCCCAGATGCCGCGCGCGAACCTCCGCCCCGGCTCGTCCGGGTTCTTCTCGCCGGGCAGGGCGCGGATGCTCAACCGGACTTTGCCGTGATGACACGCCGCCAAGTAGACGGTTAAATCGCTCGCGCCCGTTCGTAGCAGGGCCAGCGCGCTGGCTAATTCGTGGCGAAACATTCTGCGCCGGTGCCTGCGGTTGGATTGCGACTTTGCCAGTATCGGCGAGAAGTCCTGCTCAGCTGTTTCTGTGCCGTGCAAAGTCTGCTGGAAGATTTTATGAGCCTTGCCCCAGTCGTGATGCTGCGCGGCGTCCGACAGTTCGACTTTGACTCCCTCCAGGTCTGGTAGACCAAGCACGCTCAGAATTTCTTCCAACGCGCGGCGCGTTTCGAGCGAGTGCGCGGAAAGAGTCTGTGTGTAGCCTGGGAAACTCCGGTGGTCGCCCGTATATGGCTCTTCAGGTTCCGAAATCCGTTCTTCATCTACGACTACCGGGACATGGTTCTTCACCTCCTTACCGCTCCAGCCGAGTTTCACGTCATATCCACCTGATTTCGCGTTAACCAAGACGGTCATGCCCGGGCGTAAGTTGTGGGCCTTAACCTCCGCCCACTCCCCGCTAAGTGCGTCCCAAGACCACGCCTTGATGTTTTCACTGAGGAAGCTTTTCATCTCGTGAACCGGCACGGCGCAAAGCTCGTCCCGCGAGGCGCGAGGCTCATCCTCGCCCGGCGTTTTTCCCTTCAACTCACGCCAAGCGACCGAGACGTCGCGTTCATCGCCGCCTCGCACGAAGCGCGAGATGTCGAGGTCGTAGCCGGACAGGTCAGGTGTGGTGTCGAACAGGTCAACTAGATCGCGGCGGCGTATAACTTGCGCCGGGGCGTACGAGTCGCTGTGTCGCGGCAAATCCGCGGGCGCGGCCGAACTTATCGTCGCGAGCAGTTCGAGCGCGGCATCCACGTCAGCCCACTCGTAAGGCTTCGAAACCTTCTCAAGCTCTTTCTCGTCCAGCCGATCCTTCTCTGCCAGCGCTGCATCCTTCTCTGTGAGCGGGCGGTCAACCCAGAAGATTTGCGCCTCCACGAACTCGCCAGCGCGGTTGCAGCGCCCGAAACGCTGCACGAGGCTCGCGTAGGGCGCGCCATCCGTGACGAGCAGCTTTGACGAGATGTCCACGCCGGCTTCGACGACCTGCGTGGCGACGATGACCCTGCCGTTGCCGGCCGCCTCCGGCTTTTCGTTGAGCCGCGCAACCCGCTGCTTGCGCTCGCGCGGGCGGAACCGCGAGTGAATCAGAAGCAGCTCCGGCGCGTGCGCGTCAGGCGTCGGGGTCGGCACATTCTTCTTCGCCTTCTGAGGCGATAGATCGTAGCAGTCTTCGAGCGCGGCGAAGATTTCGCGCGCGCGCGCAACACGGTTGACGATGACGAGAGTTTGCGTGCCCGGCTCGTGCCGCTCTTTGACGAAAGCCGCCAACCCACGCGGCGTGCGACAGCCCACCGGGGCCGGCGCGAGGCGTTTCACGGCGGTGAGCCGGGCCGACAACGCGGGCGCGGTGCGGTCACTTTCCCCTAGTTCAAGTGATTTCAGGCCCCTCACCTGCGGATCGAAGTCGATTGTCCGCAGCCATTCGCGGTCAAGTGTCGCCGACATCCAGAGTGAATGACACCTCCCGAATGTCTCGAAGATTTCGCGAAAGGCGGCGAGTTGCGTCGTTGTCGCGAGCCCGTCGCCCATCAACTGAATCTCGTCGAAAACCCAAAGGCAGTCGTTATTCAGCAGGCCGAAGTGCACCGGCCAACGGAAGCGGCTCATCGCGTAGCCGCGGTTGAGCGCGCGCGAAAGCAGCATGTCCTGCGTGCCTATCAGGATGCACTCGCGTTCAGGCTGCATGTCCCACCCGTCGCTTAAGTCGCCGCCCATCAGCGTATGAACGGTGAAGCGATCTTCCAAGCCGAGGGCTTTTATCGCCTGCTCCGCGACCCCGCGCGTCTGTTCGACCAGGGTTCGCATCGGAAGGCAGTAGACCAAACGCCGTCCGACACCCGACGGGTTATGAAGCCTGCGCCACAGCCAAGCGCCGATGATGGCCGCCGTCTTCCCCGCGCCCGTGGGGACTTCGAGGAGCGACGGCAGCGGCTCGGCGGGCTCGGCAAGCTGACGTTGATAAGAGAACGGCTCGTAATTCTTATCAAACGGATTGCCGGCAAAGGCTCTGCGAAAAAACTCGGCGTAGTCTCGCGTTAGTTCACTCATCGTTAGTCTCGTCTATAGTTTCGTCATAAAGAGAGGCGGCGCGCCTCAGGTGCTCACGCATCAACTCGCGGAGCGCCGGGGGACGCAAAGCGCGTGCTTGTTCGCCGTATTGAAGGAGCCAGCGGGCGACCTGTTTGAGGGCCGCTTCGGTCGTCTCGAAGGTGACGCGAAGACGACCGTCATTCATCTCCCGGCGGCGCTGCGTTGGATGGAAGACGCGTTCGCGGGCGTAGCGCGCTTGGTTTCGGTCGAACTCCACCTCGACCAGAACGTCACTGCCTCCGCGAAACATACCGAAGCCGCGGCGAAGGTACTCTTCGGCGTCAAAGCCCTCCGGCTGAGTGAAAGAGCGGCGCGTGTTCGTAATGTCAGTGATGCGACCGGCGTGGAAGTCGCGGACTTCGCCGGTCTCGTGATCGTAACCGACGGCGTACCATTCACCCAGATGATTATGCAGAAGGAGCACGTCAACGTCCCGCTCGGTGTGCGCGCCACGGTGCTGTGAGTAGTAGTGGACGTGAAGCGTCTGGCGGTGTGTGGCAGCCGAAGCCAGTTGGTGAAGGACGGTAGGCGAGGCGTCGAGGACGGGCTCGGGGGCGAAGGTAATGGCTTCTTCGAGCGCGCCGATGTCGACCACCACTTCGGCGGGCAGGAGCGCAGACAACCGACGCAGGGCGCTGCGCGCGAGTCGCACTTCGGAGGTCGCGCCCAAGCGCCGCAGGACTCGCTCGGCGGCGAAGAAGTTAATTAACTCGCCCTCCGTGAGGGCAACGGCCGGGAGCCGCCACGTGGGGTCTGTGAAATAGAACCCTTTCCTTTGCTGGTCGAATTCAAGGGGCGCGTCGAAGTCGTTGACCAGCGCGGCGATGATGCGCTGAACTGTGCGCGGGTGGCGTTCCACCACTCGGCCCAAGTCGGTTTTCGTCGGGTAGCGCCCACGTTGAATCTCCGCGCAGACGCGGCTCAACTGTTCGTAGGCGTAGAGGTGAACGCGCCGCGGTGGAGACTTGTGAGATCCCGTCTTGGCCATGGGGTAAGAGTAAGACCGTCTAGGAGACATGCATCGTCTCGGGAGACAAACGGCGAATGATATTTCAACCTGATTGGCTGAGGGATCACTAAAGCCGGTGAAGAAGATTCAAGCGAGGTCGCTGCGCTTACAGTCTTACCAAGATTTGATTTCAAGCTTAAGTATTTTAAGAACCGTAAGGAGAAGTAGAATGAGGCTTGCGATTCGCAAAACGTATATCTCAATGTCGCTAAGGCTCAGTTTACGGTTCTCTTTGGACATATCTCCTCATTCAGTAATTAACGAAGGAAGTTAAGGAGATGATTATTTCAAACGCAACTGTCGCAACTGCTTTTGACTGAAAGAGGAAGTAGCTACGTGGAAATTAAATGTGGGAGTACCCCACCTCCGGAAATGTCACTGCTTCAAGGGTGCCACGTAGCTACGGGACAAAAACTACTCCTAATGAGTTATACTGTCAAGCAGAAAATTTCTCCCCCTCCTAACCTCCTCCTACAATTTCACTGAACTTAAGTAAAATGCATTTCTATTTTTTTTTTGCACTCAAACCAGACTAAATTACTATAGAGATTACGCAGTTGAAGAAAATGTAGTAGAAAAAGGGCGTGAACCCGCCTAAATGTTCTGACGATGACTACATTAACTTCGTGATTGCCTCGCCGCGCGCCGTGAGCGCCACCGCAGCTGCGAAAGTCCAGGGCGACGAGGAGCAGGCTCCGGCCCACGATGCCTTCACCCGCCTGCTGCATCGCCTGGAGCCTGACGCCGCGACGCTGTGGCGTGAAGCCGAGAGCCAGGTCGGCTTGACCCGAGGCATCCTTGTCATAGACGACTCGACCTTGGACAAGCCCTACGCGAAGAAGATGGAGTTGGTTGTGCGCCACTGGTCGGGCAAGCACCACGCGGTGGTGAGCGGCATCAACCTGATGACGCTCTTGTGGACGGACGGCGACCGGCATGTGCCTGTCGATTACCGCGTCTTCGACAAGAAGAAGGACGCCCTGACGAAGAACGACCACTTCCAGGCGATGGTCAAAGCGGCGAGCGGGCGTGGTTTTGAGCCTGCCTGCGTGGCCTTCGATAGCTGGTACTCGGGCCTCGAAAACCTGAAATTGATTCGCTCTTTCGGCTGGACGTGGCTGACACGCCTGAAGAGTAATCGCCGGGTGAACCCTGACCGCGAGGGCTTGCGCGCCGTCAGCGAGGTCGAGGTCGGGGAGGGCGGGCGCGTCGTCTGGCTCGAAGGCTTCGGGCTGATCCGCATCTTCAAGGTAGTCGCCACAGACGGCGACGTTGAAGTGTGGGCGACGAACAAGGTCGAGATGGATCAGTTGGAGCGGGTCAAGTGGGCCGGCTTCTCGTGGGCCATCGAAAACTATCACCGCGGGATCAAGCAGTTCTGCCTGATTGAAAGAGCGCAGGTGCGCTCGCGGCGTGCGTGGCGCAACCACATCGGACTTTGTCTTCGAGCGTTCCTGCGGCTGGAGAGTCATTGTTATCACCGAGGCGTCAGTTGGTACGAAGCGAAGACTTCGATTATCAGAGGAGCAGTGCGCGCTTACGTCGCTAATCCGCTCTACTCGCTCATCCCAACTGCGTAACCTCTATACTAATCTAACGTCAGTTCGACATAAGGAAAGAGAACTCCAAAGCGCGGTAAGATGTCGTCGACCAAGACCACAGGCTTCCCGCGCAAGGGGTTCTCCCGATGGACATTCTACCCCGGTTCTGTGACATAGACGACTTCTGCTCGGTCTTTGAACCAGCGTTGAGGAGGCGGCTACTGGCGAGCGGCGCGAGGCGCCGCCACAAGCCCGGCTCACTCTCCTTGAGTGAGGTCATGACGATCCTCGTCCTCTTCCACGCCTCGGGCTACCGCGACCTCAAGACCTTCTACACGCGGCACGTCTCGGAGCGGTTGGGCGGGGAGTTCCCCCGCCTCGTCAGCTACCAACGCTTCGTCGAGTTACAGCGCGAGGCGCTGGCCCCGCTCTGGTGCTACCTCCACACCCGCTTCGGCGCGTGTACGGGTATCGCCTTCGTGGACGCCACGACCTTGGCGGTCTGCCACACCCTGCGCATCCCGCAGCACAAGGTCTTTCGGGACGCGGCACGGCGCGGCCGGAGCAGCATGGGCTGGTTCTACGGCTTCAAGCTGCACCTCGCCATCAACGACCGCGGCGAGCTATTGGGCTGCTACCTGACGCCCGGTAACGTGGACGACCGCCGCCCCGTCCCGCACATGGTCAGAGCCTTATGGGGCAAGCTCTTCGGCGACAAGGGCTACATCAGCCAACCTCTCAGTGCGTTGCTGCACGCGCAGGGGCTCCGGCTCGTGACGAGACTGAAGAAGAACATGAAGAACCGCTTCCTGCCGCCCTGCGACAAACTGCTGTTGCGCAAGCGGGCGCTGATCGAGACGGTCAACGACCAGTTGAAGAACATCTCGCAGGTCGAGCACACCCGCCACCGCTCCCTGTGGAACTTCTTAGGCAACGTGGCGGCCGGGCTGATCGCCTACACCTGGCGCGAGAAGAAGCCGTCGCTAAACATCCATCTCAAAGAACCGTTCCTTATCTCGAACTGATGTTAATCTACACCTCTTTACCCTCGTCGCCATCTTCCGCCGGCAAGTCTCCTATGTGCCTTCGGCTGGCCTAAAAGCCTTTCCACTGGACGTTTAGTAGGATTTCGCCGTCCTCGGCGGAATTCCATGGAATCTGGGCGCTGCCATCGCAACAGTAATGGCGGAACTCTTTAAACATCATCGACTCCAGGAGCACGCAGCGGTCTGTCGGCACCACGTCGAGGACTGTGTCGGAGCAGAAGACGACTAGTTTGCGCTCGGCGCGCGTGGCGGCAACGTTGAAGCGGTTGCGGCTCAGGAGGAACTCGGCCTCGGCCTCGGCATACTCCTCGTCGGCCACGCCGTAGGAGACGAGTATGACCTGGCGCTCCTTGCCCTGAAGCTTCTCGACCGTGTCGATGAGCGGGAGCGGCTTGGATGCGGTGTCAAAGCCACGCTCGCGCAGGGCCTGCCGGATCGCGCTGTTCTGCGCTCGGTGCGGCGAGAGCACGGCCAGAGCGCGTCGGGCAAACTCTCTCGGCGTGAATACTTCCTCTGTTTTCTCGTCAATCAGGACGCGGCTGAGCTTCTCCGCCAGCGCGGCGACGAGTTCCGCCTCGACGGGATTGCGCGCGGTGAAACTGCGCGGGGCGGCGTAGTGGCAGATGACTACGGGGCGCTCCGGGTGGAGCAAGAGATCAATGATGTCGGCGGAGTCGAAGGCTATCGGCTGCGTGGTGGCGATGCGTATCTCCGGTTTGGTCGAGCGGAAGCGCCCTTCGTAGAGCACATCACGCGGATAGGCCGTCAGCGGCTCGTTCATGCGGAAGTTCTCTTCGAGTTGGAAGAGCGTGCGCCCCTTGATGGCCGGGTCTTCCGCCGCGGCGTCGTTTATCCGGTGGCGCACGAAGGCGAAGACAGAGTTGAGCATGTGTCCGTACTCTTCGGGGTAGCTGCCGTGAATGATTGGTGGGAGTTGCTGGTCGTCGCCGGCGAGGATGATGTTCGAGTTCGCCTTGCTTGAGCTGAAGGCGATGAGGGCGTCGGGCAGCTTCATCTGCGAGGCCTCGTCCACCAACACCACGTCGAACCACTGCTGGATGAGGGCACCCGCCTCTTTCATACCCTTGTAGACGCTCCAGACTGTTCCGCCCACGACCACGCACGGCGACTCACTTTGCAGGAGCGCCGCCAAGCCGGCGTCGGCTACGCGCCCGACGGAAGTCGGCAGTTCTTCGTCCGCCGGGTTGCCACTCCCTTGCAGCTTAGCGACGGTTAGGCCCGCCGCCCCGGGGCCGTACGCGCCGGCCAACTCCGCAGTCTTTCTGAGCACGTTGACGATGGCATGGTGCGTCGCGGCGGTGACGAGTATGCGCAAGGGCCGGCCCGCGTCTAGCGCGGCAAGGGCGTAGCCGACGAGGATGTGCGCGACCGTGTGCGTCTTTCCAGTACCCGGCGGTCCCCAGATCAGCGTCAGTGGCTCGCCGAAGATGCCGCGCCAAGCAGCCCACTGTCCCTCGTTGAGCAGCCCGTCCGGATTATTGCCGCTCGCCTCGATAAGTTCACGGAGCCGGCGTTCCGCCGCAGCGTACGCAGCGACCGGAGGTTGCCAGCCTCCGATTGCCCCGCCCTTCAGCAGTTCATGGAGATGTGCCGCGGCCTGCGGGTTCTCGTGGAGACCGCGGAGCACACGCATGACGCGACCGGAGTTGTAATCGACGTAAAGCTGGTCGAGCACGCAAGGCTGCGTGAGGTCAAGCCTCTCCTTGAATTTGTCTGGGTTGTCAGGCAGGAGGCGCAGGCACGGTGGGTTGCCGCGCAGGTCGTACTCGACGAGCGTCACCTTAAAATCCCCTGCGCGGAAGCTCCTCTCGAAGAGCTTGCCATCGGCGTCGCCGAGCAGGACTTCCGGCTGCCGCTCCGGCGTGACGACGAGGTTGTACTCGCCCGCGTCGAACTTCACGTCGCGCGATGCCGCATCGAAAGTGAACCACATGGAGCCGTCAGGCTGCTCGCTGCCTTCTACGAAACGGAGGCCGCTCACGCAGACGAACTTGCCGACGCGGTCTTCGACGGGGAGCGTGTGGACGTGCTTGACCTCCAGCTCTTCGAGCGAGGTTTCGAGCAGCGAGAAAGTCCTGAGTGCTTCGAGCAGGCGGAAGTCAAGCGGGTCGAACTCGCCGTAGAGCAGGAACGGCTCCTTCCTTAGCAGGAGTGAGTCGCCGAACTCCTGCTTCAGCCGCCGTATGACCGAGTCGGTGGCGCGCAGCTTATCCCTGACCGTTTCCTCTATGCGCTCGTAGACGCCTTCGGCGCTCAGTTGCCGCTCTGGGTTTCTCGGATCGGGGTTGTAACCTTTGCCGCTCCAGGCGTCGTGGATTCTCTCGAACGCGACCTGATTCGTGAACTCCCAGCCGAAGCCGTAGCGCGGGCGGAACGTGTAGCCCTTCTCTTCGCCTTCGGCATCCGTCGGCTGGTACGCCTTCGAAACCGTCGCAAGGTCATACGTGTACGGCGCGGGGAGCGCGACTATCGAGCGCAGGACTTGCGTGACGACCGTGCCCGGCACACTGCGGAACGTCTCCGCGTCCTGAAGGATGGAGGAGGACGGGAAGAGGCGCACGAGGTGCGAGACCTGCTCGATCATCTCCGCCGGCTCTTCGTCGAAGACGTGCCGCTCTATAATACTCCGCAGCACGTGAAGGTCTAAGGTGTCGTAGACATAGAAGTGCAGCCGCCGCTGTTGCTTTCTGAGTTCCCAGCTCGCTTCGCGCTGCGCCTGCTTGAGCGCCACCTTCGCCTGCTTCGCGCGCTCCTGAAGTGCGGCACGCTCGGCCAGCAGGGATTCGTAGGCGGGGTTTGTTTTCAGGAGCCTCGGGCACCTCGCCTTAAAATCGCCCGCCGCCGCCTCCGCGCCGTCGCACTCCGCCTTCGCGGTTGCGACGGACGGATGATCATTTACAGGGCGTGCGGCGATCTCGCGGTTCTCGGCGTCCACACGCCTCAGCAGTTCGTTGAGCGAGCGGAGGAATTCGAGGAGAATTTGCGCCTCCCCGCCCTTCTCGCGCGCGACGAACACCTGCTCAATCCCTAAAGGCTTTCCGTTCTCCGCGTCCCAGCCCTCGTAAACTTTAAGGCCGAGGGCGAAGCATGTCTGTGTGACGGCGTCGTGCTCGGCGCACAGCACGACTCTCACGTCCTCGTAGCGCGGCATGAGCAGAGTCGTCGCGCCCAAACCCCGCGGTAGGCCGTCTTCGAGCGCCAGCGCCGCCGAGACGTAGCGCGTGAGGTTAACCGAGAGGTCGTGGCTCGACGCCTGAAGCCGTTCCACTCGCGCCTCGTCGGCGAGCGCGGCCAACTCGCGGTGCGTCCTGACGCCCTCGGCGCGGAGCCGACGCTTCGACTCCGAACTTATGTAGGCGACGCGCGAGAGGTCGTAGTGCGCGTCCGCCTCCTGCCGGCATTGATCCATGTACTCGCACATCGAGCAGTGGTCTTCGACATGGAAGTGCGCGTCGGCCGAGGGTGTGTCGAAGAGTGCCGGCGCGCGGTTCCGCAGGAAGTCGTCTACGGCCAGGCGGTAAGGGCGCAGCTCGAACGGCGGCGTACCTTCGCGCGAGCAGATGACCGCGAAGTCCAGATCGACTTCGACGGAAGTCAGCCCGGTCTCTCTGACAGCGTGGTCGAGGAGGAAGGAGTAGTAGGCGACCTGTATGTAATGGTCGTGGCGCGCCTTCTGGCTCGCCTTGAAATCCCAGATGCGAAGCCGCGTCCTGCCGCCTTCGGCTGCCGGCGGGAGCACTTCAAGCAGGTCGGGGCGCGCCGGCCCGACCTTCACGCGCCGCGGGTCGAGGCCGAACTGTCCCAGCAGCCGCGCCTCCTGCTCCGGCTGTAGGATGACTTCAAGCTGTGCTACGAACTGCGGGAAAGGGGCGGCGGCGAACGCCTCCACGAATCTCTCGAACTTCAGGTCTTTGACCTTGCGTCGGCCGCCCTCCTCTTCGATTCCCTCGCTCAGGACGGCCGCCTCGCCGTGCGCTTCGAGGTAAGATTCAACGTTACCGACCTCGAACCTGTCGCCCTCCTCCATGAGGAGCCTGATGCCGGGGCGGCTGTGTTCGTGGTGCCTGCGCGGGACGTTCCACCCGATGCCGGGCTTCATGCGCAGCACGGCCTCGACGGTGTTCCAGCGGAAGTTTCGGTCGCAGCGGTGCTTGAAGTAGGCGGCGACGTTCGAGGCCGTCAGCCTGTATCTCTGTTCCGGCTGTGAGGAGGGCTTCATCAGATTGCTCCGGTGTGAATCTCTATTGGGGGGGACGGTTGACCCGCACGAGACTCATCTTCCCGCGAAGTGTGTGCGGCGGCCAGGGCTCGTTCTGCCCACGTCTGCCGACACGTTCGCCCGTGATTAGTTTCAGTTGCACCGCCTCGGGATGAGAGCCGCCCTGCGAAGGGCTCGAAGAGAACTCGTGAGTCCGCCTGAAGGTCGGGACGAGGCGGCAGACGAGGCGGCAGTATAACAAACACACTGCCCTCCTCCTGAGCAATTTTTATTGAGGGTCTGCTCGGCCATAGACCACACACCGGAATTTTCCGGCGTGTGGTAGCTAATGTTCACTCATTTACCGGCTGCGCCTATTCATTCTTACGATGAGTGCCGTCGCAGATAACTGTCCCAATTTTGGGACAGTTCTTCTAAGGCGGTACCCAAATCTGGGACACTTCTATGTCCCAGATTTGGGTACCGCCTTTCAATGGATGAATAACATGTCCCTATTTTGGGGCACTACTGAATACTTGCTACCCCTTTTACCATCAAGCTGATCGCACTTTTTCACTGTCGCTGCCCACGAGCTGTAGCTATCAGTAGCTGATGCGGGCGCGCTGCGACAAGCCTACAGCATCAATTCCACCGTTTGAGTTTACCCTTCGTCAGGAATTGCAACAGCGGCCAAATCTGGCCCCGCAATGCACAAGTCTGTTCATGTTTATGGAACTCGGGGCAGATCACATTACAGTTCAATAGCCCGCGACGGACGGCTTGACCGGGAAGATTCCCTCTCTACTTGTTCTCTGATTCTCGATGCTCAAAGCTATGCTTAGGGCTAACAGGCGGTGGGCAGTTCCCGTTGACGACACTCTGCCCCTCAACAACTCCGCGCTTCTCTTCAACTGAACCGCATTCCCTTTGCTACTATCCCCCGACTTCACACCTACTGCTCAATTCAAATGCTTACCGCTTCACACGCCCTCACATCATTGCTCGCTAATTTAACTTTGATAGCGCTCGGACACCGATTTCCTCGATCTTCCCCTTCGGCCACTTTCTCCGTTTACCATTTGCAATCCATCTTTCATTCTGCTGCTGTTGCCTCACTTTTTTGCTTTTCGATAATTCACTCTCTACTGGCCCTTTTTGCCCCTACCTGTTCAAACTACAGCTTCGCGTCAGACAATTTTCAATTTTACGACTAAAATAGGGAGTGAATTCCCCCAGCGCTTTCAAGCGGATAAACTCTCTGTAATCTTCGTTTACCAGCGGAAACAAATTTCCCGGTTCTCTGACGCGACGGAACGCTCAACTCATCTAGTTGAAAACGATTAACTTAAGTCATGTTTTGCGAGGGTATTTGGGCACTTTGCGTCAGAAAGTGGCGTCAGAGATTTTGCAGGTCATTTGTCCCTTTCTGAGAAGAAGTTAGCATGGGCGTTTTTCCCTCTTACCCAATTTTGGGACGCTTTTATGGGGCCACGCCGTAGAGAAATAACCCGCTGGTAGACAAGGTCAATGGGAGGTAGTGCTGTGCAGTATCAACCTTTGTAGAGAGAGGTAGCGAGTGAAAGCGAACTTTAACGTTTACCACTTCTTCGCGGGCGCGTTCGTGCCGTTCTGGCTCCTGTCACGGCAGGAGATAGGGGCGGGCGCGAAGCTGACTTACGCGATGCTGGCGCAGCAGGCCAACTCCCGCGGCGTCACCCAACTCCATTTCCAGGTGCAGGCGACGGCTCTTGGAGAGGACGAGGGGCAGTTAGCGAGGCACTTGACTGAGTTGGAGGAGGTCGGGCTGATTCAGGTCTCGCGCGGCAACGTCCATCAGGAGGACATCCGGGTCTTCTTCCCGCGTCACGAATGGATGGCAGGGCTCGAACAGCCGCCCCAGAGCGGCGCACTCCAGACTGCGGCGACAGTCACAGCGGCCCCGCCTCGATTGCTCTCAGAAGCCACGTCACCCGCGCAGACTTCCCTTCTGTCGGCGCATTCCGCCGCCAGTTTGGATAGCCGTGCTAGCAGTCGTGGGAAGAGGCGCGGGCGTGGCCGCAGGCAGCCGCAGTCGAAGCACGCGTTCGAGGTCTGCCTGCGGTTCGTCACGTACCAGAAGGAAGTCCTTCACCACGACCACATCTGGAGCGTGATGGGGCTGTCCCGTCACCTGCATCTGTCCGGGGAGCAGGATGACGAGATAGACGCCTGGCTTGCCGAACAGGCGTCGAACGCCGCATAAACTCCAAAGCCCCTACTGAAGATGACGAAGCCGTGGTGAGCGTTCTCGTAACGCTCACCACAGCTTTTTCTATGAGGTAGCCGGGTTCCGACTAATCGCCTGTGGCGCATAAAAGCAATCTTCGTCGCTCGACCTTCGGAGATGTGAATGACCGACTGACATGCAAGTCAACACAAACTCCGGTCGCGGAAGTTTCGGTAAATCACGCGCGAAACAAGCAGCAGGGGACACTTTGGGCCGGTCATTTAGTCCCTCAAAAAGGTCAAAGGGCCCACCCCCTCGCAAAGGAGTCGAAAAAGCCAGGAAAATAGGAGGTAACATTGTCGAAAAATTCTGGCACGGAACGTGCCCTTACCCCGCGCGCGACCTAACAGGTGGTCGCAGTCCAGCCTGTAAGGGCCGTTCCCTTCTAAGCCGCCACGCGCGGGTACAACTCTCAATAAGTGCAAGGAAAGAAGTATGGCAGAGATTCAATCTGTGAAATTATCGGAGCCCCTACCTAAGTTCCTGACCGTGCCTGAAGTCGCGGCGCTCCTCCGCCTCTCGGAGCGCACTGTCTATGACATGGTTAGCCAAAGGAGGATTCCCTTCCGCAAGGCGGGCGACCGCACGCTCTTCGACCGCGACGAGATTCTTGAGTGGACGAGGCCGTCAGCGTAGTATCGGGCCACTTTCTGAGGCCACGGCTACGGTTCGCAGAAAGGAAGTTCTTGAAATGTCCGTTTTCAGGAGAAAGGGCGGGGACGGCTCCCTGTCCAAGTATTTCAGCTACGACTTCTGGGTAGACGGGAGGCGCTACCGGGGAGTTATCAAGGAAGCGCGCACGAAGGCGCAGGCAGAGCGCGCCGAGATCAAGATCCGCGATTCGGTTTATGAGGGTAGGTACGGGAAGAGAGTCGAAGCACCGACTCTAGCTGAGTTCATCGAGAAGACTTACCTGCCGCACTCTAGGATGCACAAGAGGTCGGCACAACACGACGAGTTCCGCTCGCGCCCGTTGGTGATCGCGCTTGGGCGCTTCCGGCTGGATGAGATTTCGCAGATCCAGATCGAGAAGTATAAGCGCGACCGCAGCATTGCGATATCGAGGCGGGGCACAGAATACTCGCCGGCTTCTGTGAATCGTGAACTCGAATTGCTGTCGGCGATTCTTACGCACGCGATCAAGTTAAAGCTCATTCCGGGGCCGAACCCTTGTCGCGACGTGGAGAGGCTGGATGAGGATAATGAGAGGACGCGCGTCCTCTCGTATGAGGAGGAGGCGCGGCTGATGGATCAACTCGTTGGGAGGCGGGCGCACCTGCGGCCTATCGTCGAGTTGGCAATTCAGACAACGCTCAGGAAGGCTGAGCTACTCGGTTTACGGAAGGCGAACCTTGACTTTGACCGCAACATCATCCGGGTGGAGAACAACCGGCGGCAGCGGAATAAGTCGAAGAGGGCGCGCTTCGTGCCGATGAACTCTCGGGCTCGCCAGCTGTTGCTTGAATTGTGTAGGGCGTCGGGCAGCGAGTACGTCTTCCCGAACATAGAGACGGGCGGGCACATTAAGGACGTGAAGACGGCCTTCAACAATGCTTGTGAGGACGCAGGGATTGAGGATTTTGTGTTTCACGATTTGAGGCGGACGGGGGCGACTCGGTTGGGTGACGCGGGGGCGAATGCGTTCCACATCGCGGCGATTCTGGGACATGAGGACGTGAATACCAGCCAGATTTACACGGTAGCGACGGACTTGGGGTTGAGGCGGGCGATGGAGTCTCTGGCGAAGAAAAGGGAGACCGACGCGGAAGTCCCCACACAAGAGGAATGGCCGCCGAAGCTGGCGGCCGTAAAGCGTTGAAGATGTTGGTAGCGGGGGGGAGACTCGAACTCCCGACCTTGGGGTTATGAATCCCACGCTCTAACCGGCTGAGCTACCCCGCCACGAAAAGTTACTGAATTATAGGGATTAAGCGGGAACCATTCAAGCGAACTCACTACCAAAAGCGGCGGCATTTACTCGAAAGTGTTTTTGAACGTGTCTTTCTAAGAGGGAGACACGGCGATGTCAAACAACCGGAGAGGATACATCGGACAGGATAAAAAAGGCCGATATTTCGCCCGCACGACCATCACAGACGAGAAGGGCAAAAGGCGCAACATAATACGGCTGGCGAAAGATAAGACAGAGGCTCGGCTGATACTCAAAGCCATCCTGCGGCAGCTTGACGACGAAGGAAGCCGGGCGATTGATGTTGCCCGCCTTAGCTTCAATGACCTCGCAGACTTCTACGAACAGCACTACCTCATGCCTGCACAATTCGTTGGCGGAAGAAAGGTAGCGGGGTTAAGGGACTGGAAACACGTCCGCGCTTTTCTCAAAATCTTTCGGGCACACTTCGGAAGGCGGCTCTTGCGCGAAATCACCTATTCCGACGTTCGCACGTTCCGCGCCGAGCGGTTGCAAACCCCAACTCAGTACGGACGGCAGCGTTCCATTACAACCGTCAACCGAGAACTAGCCTGCCTTCGACGCATCTTCAACATTGCCGTCCGCGAATCATGGCTCATCAAAAATCCTTTCAACGGCGGCGACACTCTCATCTCGGCAGCAGATGAACGGAAGCGGGAGCGCATCCTTACTCTGAGCGAAGAGACGCGACTACTCGAAGCGTGCGAGCATCCGCAGAGGCGACACCTTCGCCCGCTTTTGATTTGCCTGCTTGATACAGGCGCACGGCTGTCCGAAATGCTAAAACTGCGTTGGCAGTCTGTTTGCTTCGCTACGCGCATCATCACGATTGAAGGGATGACGACAAAAACGTTGAAGACAAGGCAAGTTGCTATGACTGAGCGAATGTATCAAGAACTTCGGTCGCTCTGGGAAGCATCGCGCGGCAACTTCGATGCGCGTGTCTTTGGCATAAGAAACAATGTCCGCAAGTCTTTCTCGTCTGCGTGCAAGACGGCAGGAATCAATCAAGGTGGTATTGACGGGCTTAACTTGCACTCAATGAGGCACACAGCGGCAACCCGTTTAGTCAAAGGTCAACTCCCCTTACAAATAGTCGGTCGAATTCTAGGGCACTCGCAACCACAAACAACCTACCGCTACCTTTCAGCCGACGCGGAAACGACCGCGCAGGCAGCGGCAATCTTTGAAGCTTTCCAGACTCAAAACAGCAACCCTGTCGAAGCTTCAGAAGCGGTGAACTGACGAGAAAGAGAGCTAAAAAACGTGAAAGCCGCTCGCACATTCGCGGGCGGCTTTCATCTTGGACTACTGCGGGAGTCGTGTTGGAAGTAATGCTTAGCCTCGGAGCACTGAAGCCACATCTTCGGACATCCAGTAATGAACCTGTCCCTCTTCGTGCGACCAGATTTTTTCAAAAGGCCAGTTAGCCCGCTTGTACCTGCTTTTAACGCGGCGACCGAATGCGCCAAGCGTTCCTCCCAAAGTTATGCTCGTTGCCTTCTTATCGTCTCTCGACTGTGCAAGGACTTTAACCAAGTCCTCGGCAGTGACCGTCTCACCGGGGCGTGCAATTAAGTGGTCGAGAATGGCACGCATGTTCTTGTCGGATTCGTGGTACATGCGCTTTATTAGCGGCGCATCCCACTCGCTTATTACCGCCTCTACCGTAACGCTCTCATTAGAGCGTTGAGCTTTAGGTGGCGCGGAACCTGCCTTCTCAGAAATGAAACGATAAACGTCCATTACAAGATTACGCGGAACCAAAATTTCAACTAAATCAGAATTGTCAACGATAGTCATGTCAGCCTCCTTCTTGCCTAGAGAACCATAATGGCTCAGTGTCGGCAGACTATAGCCTCCCATATAGTTTTTGTCAAGCCATTGTGAGCCAATGTCACTCCATAAGCATCAGCAGGTCTCATTAGGCACTTATAAGCGACTCTACTGCACCTTAACAGCACTTTATCTATGACAAGCGGTTGGGGGGACTTGACAGCCATGCGTTGCATGTGTTATACTACGTTTCAACAATTAAATAGCTGACTCTTTGCTCGCACCAATTCACGAGCCGCCGCTCCGCGCACTTAGCGTGGGGCAATCCAGCAACAACATTTCAGGTTTGGTGAACCTGACTGGATGGCTCTGTGTTTCGGTGCTTTTGGCTTTTAAGGGGCGCGACCGAACCGAGTCTGGTTTGGTTGCGCCCTTTTGCGTTTTCGGGAAAGCCGAAAAGAGGAAACAGCGATGGAAATTCAGAAAATGTTTACAGCCGAAGAGACGGCGAAGAGGCTTGGCATCAGTCGGGCGACGTTGAGCCGGTTAGTGCGGGATAACCGTATCGCCCACTACCGCATCGGGCAGCGGACGTTGTTCGATGAGGACGGCCTCAAAGAATTCATTAAGGCGACCTTTCAGCCGACAGTCAAAGCTACCAGCGAGGCAGCGTAAAAGGAAAGCGCGGCGTGGGTGAACGTCGCGCTGATGGGGAACAATTATGCTTTTGAAACGACACCAGAATTATACCATTCCGCCATCCGCATTTAGAAAGGGCAGGAGGACTTGCCCGGTCTGCGGTAAAACGCATCATTACCATTGTTCCATCACGTTGGACGGAGGGCTTGCCATCTGCAAATACAAGTGGAGTGATACCCAGACTCAGGACGGCAGATACATTCACATCCTGCGCCCCCTCGATTTTGGAGCCTCAGCCAATGCAACTCAACAGCCTGTGAAGCCGAGTGTACCCGAACGTGCGGAGGCAGACCGCCTGAATGACGTTTACTTCAACCTCCTTTCTGAAATGGTGCTCACAGCCGCCCACGGCGATGAACTCTTAATCGGGCGCGGCCTGTCTGACACGACCATCGCCCGTAACCTTTACGCCTCAGTGCCGGACACGTCTAAAGGAAACGAGATTGCCGCTTCCCTCGCCTGCCGCTTCAACTTGCGGGGCGTCCCCGGCTTCTTCCGCCAAGAGGGACGCTGGCAGCTTAATACGTGGTCTAAGGGCTTCTACGTGCCGTACAGGGACGAGTGCGGTCGCATCGTCGGTGTACAGATTCGCCGTGACGGAAATGCAGACCCGAAATACGTTTGGCTCTCTTCGACAGGTATGCCGGAAGGCACATCGGCAACCACCTGTGTCCACTTCGTTAGACCTGACCTTGCCAGTAATAACGAAGTGCTCATTACCGAGGGCGCGTTGAAGGCAGACCGCATCAATGAATTCCTGCAAGTTCCCGTCGTTGCCTTAGCGGGTGTCGCCGGAACTCGCGCCGAGACCTTTACTGATTACTTGAAACGGGCGCTGCCGGAGATGCAAAGCGTAGTCGTCGCTTTCGACATTGACTGGCGGGAGAAGCCGCAAGTGAAGTGGGCATTGAACCGGCTGGTAGCTGCGCTTAAAACCACCGGCTTGCCTGTTAGCGTGCGCAAATGGAACCCGGCTTTGGGTAAAGGACTTGATGACGTGTTGTATCACGCGGGGGGGCAGTAGGGAATGAATTCGGACTTATTCACGGACGTTCCGGCTAACACTTTTATGACTGAGAACGGGAACGAAAAGAAACTGTTGCAACTTAGCCACGGCGGTGAGTCTTCACCTTCCACCGACGAAGGGGTTCCGCTGCAACAGCGGTTCATTAAGAAGGACGAGTTGGTTCGATTGGCCGATGAAGTCTCCCTGTTCTGTGATACTGACGGGAACGGCGAGAAGGCTTACGCCACCGTCCCCGTGAAGGCACAGTTCGAGACGTATCGCATCAACTCGAATGAGTTCCGTCGGTGGCTGACTAATGAATTTTACTCGGCTTACGGCGAGGCGGTGTCGAGTCAGCCCATGCAGGATGCGATAAACACGCTGGCCGCTAAAGCGCACTTCAGTGGCGAGAGGCATAAGGTCTTCATCCGTATCGGTGAATCGAACGGCAAACTCTATTACGACTTGGGCGACGAGACTTGGAGCGTCGTGGAGATAGACGCCCATGGCTGGCGGGTGCTTTCAAAGTCCCCGGTTAAATTCGTCCGACCGTCGGGCTACAAGGCACAGGTGACGCCCGTGCGCGGCGGCAGCCTTGATGAACTGCGCCGCTTCATCAACGTGAGTTCCGAAGACGATTGGACGCTTTTCGTCGGGTGGCTGATTAGCTCGTACAGGGCAACTGGGCCTTATGCCATCTTAAGCCTCGCGGGGACGCAGGACGCGGCTAAGTCAACGACCACGAAGATGGTACGGCTCCTCATTGACCCTAGCACCGCCTTAGTCCGCGCACAGCCTAAAGAGGAGCGGGATTTGATGGTCGGCGCGAAGAATAACTGGCTGCTCGCCTTCGACAACCTCTCGCACGTCAACGAATGGCTGTCAGACGCCTTATGCCGCGTCTCTACTGGTGGCGGGCAGGCTAACCGTGAGAACTACACCAACGGCGACGAGTACCTATTCGATGTGATGCGCCCCGTTGTAATGAACGGCATCGAAGAGTTGGCGACCCGGCCTGACCTTGCCGACCGCACCATTAACGTGTTTCTCCCTTCCCTTCGTGACGACCAGCGGAAGGATGAGAAAGACCTCTACGCAGACTTCAACGATGCCATGCCGCGAATCCTCGGCGCTATCTTTGACTTGCTCTCCGTAGCTGTTCGGAATTTTCCTTCGACCCGATTGGAGAAGTTGCCCCGCATGGCAGACCTCGCGCGTTTCGTTGCTGCCGCCGAGGAAGGCTTGGGCTGGCCGGAAGGGACATTCCTCACGGCTTATGATGAGTACCGGCGCACGACTAAAATCAACGCGCTTGAGGCGTCACACATCGGCACGGCTATCTTGTCCCTCATGTCGGATGTGCCTCGTTGGGTAGGAACTGCGACAGATTTGCTTGAGGAACTGGACAAGCGTTTGCCGAGGGCGGCGACTAGGAAAAACTTCCCGTCCTCGGCGCGTGGCATGTCCGGGGCTCTGCGCCGCCTCGTTCCGAGTCTCAAGGAAGTCGGCATTGAAGTCGTACTGCCGGAAGGGTCAAGGCGCGGTACGGACGGGAAGGTGGCTCGCATCATTACCATCATCAAGACGACTTTAGACCATGTGGCTATCGGGTCGCACTCAGACGGTCAATCGTTGCCGTTTTAGCGACGGCGGTTCTGTAACGATGTAACGGAAAACACCCCGCTCCCGGAAGTTTTCTCTGACTCTTCTTTGCTTCTGGAAGAAAAGAGAATAGGTGGAGAGAGAAATCTCCCGGCGGGCGGTCGTCCTGCGTTACATCGTTACAGGATTGAACTGGTGATACGATTTTTCAAACTTTAGTGCCCCGATGGCATCCCTAAGTGGAACGCAATCAAAAAGCGTGCGGGAGCATGTCGCCGGAGCACTTGAGCCTTGTACAAATCGTTTGTAGCCCAACAACAGAACAAACGTGCAGCTTTTATGCTGCATGTATACAAAAAAAGCGTGAGGTAGAATTTCGCACAGTAGAGTTTACAAAAACGGGGATACTCCGAACGCTCTTCCGGCGCTCCAAAATTCAGCTTAAGCATTCGTGCCGTCAGGCTAAACTCATGGATTTCCAAGCCGGGCAGTTCGATTGCTCTTTTCGGAGTTACGACGAGTAATTCATGGTTATGAGGGCATTACTCTGTCTCTTCCCGCAAAAGTTCGGGAGCACCATTTTTCTTATACAAGCACCTTGCATGAATTTATCAGGCGTCTTTTTTTATGATGCTCTTCAAGCGTTTCTGCGGCGGCTTCCGTTTAGCTGAGAGTTTCTTGTGACGGGTATTGAGTATCGAGCCTAGCGTTTGGTGAGTGATGCCTAAGAGACGCGCCGCCTTCGTGGGACTACCGCCCGCCTCCTCTAGCGCCCGTTCGATTAGTTTGGCCTCGAACTCGTGAACCGCGCCGGGCAGCGTGAAGTTCTTATCCCCGAACTGCACCGTCGTCAGCCTCTTCATTACTATGCGGGCGCACGCTTTCAACCGCGCTGCGTCCTCGGCCTCTTGCGAATCTTTCAAAAGTCTCTCAGCCCGCATATAAGCCTCATATACATCATCGGGGGCGAGCCGCCACGTCGCCCCGTGTTCTTCAATGAGCGTGACGACGGCCAGCCCTGCGCTCGTCAGCGCCCCGGCCGACTCAGCCAACTCCGCCGCACGGCGCAGGACGTTGATGGAGGCGTCGTAGACCCAGAGACGCGCCCAGACGACGCCCTGCACAGTCAGGGCTTCCGCAAGTAAGGCCGACTCGTCGCCTTGCTCTAAGGTCTTAACGGCTTCTGCCAGCGTGCGGTCTGCGTCCCTATACCTGCGCTCGGCAACCAGCACCCGCGCCCGTGTCTCGTCCACTTGCGCGAGACTCCCCGCATCCCTTAGCCGCGTAAAGATAGCTTGTGCCCGGTCAAGGTGTCGGTGCGCGTCCGCGTATCTGCCGAGTTTGTAGAGCAGAAACGCAAGATTGTTTTCGATTCGTGCGACGTACCTTTCGTGCTGCGCTTGCTCGGCGTGATGGACGGCGGCGGTGTATTCGATGATTGCCCGGTCAAAGTAATCTTGGCGACGTTCCGCCGCGCCGAGACGCCTCAGCACAAGGGCGAGTTCGTTGTGGAAGCTACCCCGCAAGGTGTGACTCACACCCTCGTTAAAGAGCGGGGCGGAGTCCGTGAGCAAGTGAAACGCATCACTATACCGCCCGGCCGAGGTCTCTACGACAGCGAAGCGCAAAACCGTCTTGGCCTTTAACGATGCGTCATCTTTGATGAGCGCGGCGGCTTCCTCCAACATCACACGCGCCTCCGAATACGCGCCCTCCCGCCAGTAGCAAAGCGCGATTTCAGCGCGAGCGGCAGCCGCCCTGTTGGACTCCCCTAATTTTTCAAAGAGCGCCGCGCTTTCACTGATTAAGTCTTTCGCAGCTTCCTGCGTTCCCTTAATCTTGCCAAGCCAGCCTGACAACACGCCCGCCTGTAACAGCACCTCGGCGGTCGTCCTCTCCGCCAGCCTTTCCACATTTGGGCGCTCGCCCGTGCCCCGCCAGAGTTCGCCCAAAGCCTCACGCGCGGCCTCGTACTGGCCTTTGTGGGCGAGGTCTGCCGCTACCTCAGAGCGAAGCAGGGCGCGTTCATTCGCAGTAAGGCCGGGGTTATCCAGTTCCTTCAAGCGTTCGTCTGCTGCTAAAGTCATGTGAGGCTAGTCCTTCCTGTAGTTGCCGAACCTTCGGCGCTAACGAAAAAACCGTCACACCCACGCGGGATGGACGGCTGAACCCTTCGACCACTTCATTATCGGAAGAGAGAAAGAGCGATGCGAAAAACCCTGACGACGGCAGCCTTACTGCTGGCCTTTAGCTGCCCCGCGTTCGCGGGCGAAATGCACACACCCGGCTCGCCTACACCGCCGCTGCCGACAACGGCGAACGCAACTCAAGAGCCGATTGACGCCGTTCAAGAGCCGACGACGGGCGGCGAGATACCTAATGACTTGACCGACAGCCTAACGGGAATCGCGCTGGAACTGCTCGCGGTTCTGCCGTCACTGCTTTAGGTCGAACGCCAATCCGACCGGGACAAGCTGCCTCGCGGCGGCTCTGGAATTAGTGTGTCTCGCGGGCGGCGGAATGCGGATGTGAAGCCCGCAACCGGGAGAATAAACCCGCACGTCTCAGAATGCAACAGTTTTTGCAGCGGCTTTGAAAGTGTATGAGTAAGGCCAGTTCCCAGACTGTTATAATGGACGTGTATGGTTAAGTTATTCTTCTCGTATTCTCATCGGGACGAGTCCTTACGGGACGAGTTAGAAATTCACCTGTCTGCTTTGAAGCGGCAGGGCGTCATTGAAACATGGCATGACAGAAGGATAGGCGCAGGCAAAGAATTTGACTCCGAAATTAGTGAGCATCTGGAAACGGCGCAAATCATTCTTCTCCTAATCAGCCCGTATTTCATCGCATCTGACTATTGTTACGACATCGAGATGGCGAGAGCTTTGGAGCGGCACAAAGCGGGCGAAACCCGTGTGATACCTGTAATCCTACACCCTTGTGACTGGCACAGTCTCCCTTTCGGAAAGCTGACCGCCATCCCGAAGGATGGCAAGGCGGTCTCGAAATACCCTAATCATCACGACGCTTTTCTCGAAATCACTTTGGCTGTCCGCGAAGCCGCTAAGGATTTCGACACCCCTTCTGACACGCAGAAGAGGAGCGATGTCCCTAGCGTCGCAAATACATCTACTGCCCTACCTGTTGCCAACATTCGGTCGAGTAATCTAAGGGTGAAAAAGACCTTCACCCAGCGAGAAAGAGATAAATTCGAGCGCGACGCATACGAGTACATGGAAAAGTATTTCCAGAACTCGTTGGCGGAGTTGGAAGCTCGAAATGCAAATGTAGAGACTGAATTCAGAAAGATTGATGCCAACCACTTTACGGCGGCTATTTATGTTAACGGTACTGAGGCAAGCCGCTGTTCAATCAAATTCGGCGGTGGCGGAGGGTACTTGGGAGGCATCACTTACTCATTCGGACGTTCGTTTGGAGGCGGTGGGATGAATGAAGCTCTAACCGTAGATGACGATGGTTATACCCTATTCCTGAAAGCATTAGGCATGAACCTGTCGCGGCCAGACAATGAACAGCTAACATTCGAGGGAGCAGCCGAGGCTTATTGGGGGATGTTTATAAGGCGGTTACAGCATTAGCTAATTTCAGGAGGTGTCCCCTTTCCTCAAGCGGCTTGATTAAAGATGCTATGTCCGGCTCCGAAATAGGCAGAATAAATATGTTTGTAGGCTAGCTCGCACTTCTCATCAAAAAGCTCTTTGGTGTAGGTCGTCGGGAGGCTCTTGTCGAAGATTTCAGCGATTGTTTCTTTCACTTCAGCGCGGGCTTGCTGCTTCAGTTGCCAGTCTAAAACAAGCTTTTCACGCTTCAGTGTGTTCAGTAAATCCCTTGCGACCTTCTTCACCTCCGCTTCCTCTTTTTGGGTCAGCTTCGGCTCTGGTTTCGTGAGAATGTCGAACAGGGCAAGCTCCTCTTCGGTTAACCCTTCCTTGATGTGCCGCTGCTCTTCCTCTGAGAGACTTTGCGTGAAGTTCTTCAATTCTTCAAAAAAGGTTTCAATGTTTTGGCTGCCAGCATTGTATTCATCAATCATCTGCTGAAACTTATGCAGATAATCAACGCGTGAGTGGTTAAGCCTGACGAGTTGATGTAGCCATTGCTCAACGATTCCGCGAAGCCTCTCGGCCTCGGTTCGTTTGCGCGTTGACGAGTTGAACCGCTCGCTTAACTTCTCGAAATCAATCTCGCTCAAATTCACCAATCCCGCCGATTCGAGGTCTTGCCCGACGGGTGCTTTTATGATGTAGCCTTCGGTTGCGATTGATTCGTCAAGAAGCACTTCGACTTCCCGCATTGTTTTTGAGATGTCGGCTGGCTCTGAGAGCGAGCGAATCTTTTGCATCAGCACGCCGAAGACGACGGCATCATGCGCGACTTCGTTCGCGGCCTTGTCGGGCAGAATGGCTTTGTACGTGCGGACTACTTGATTGGCTTTGAGTAGGAATAGTTTCTTTTCTTCTTTGGTTGCGATTAAGGCTTCGACTGCATCATCAAGCAGTTTCACCCGCTCAAACTTCGTCGCCCGCTGAATCGCGCCAACGTCAACGCCCTTGCCCTCACAGTAGCGTCTGGCGTCCGCGATGAAGGTCTTTAGCTCTTCGACGAGGGTTTGCTTGTCTTCAATAGGGTTGTCAGTTGCCCTGCCCGTCGTTTCGGCTGTTGGGGCGGCGTAGATGGCGAGGGCTTTCTGTAAGTCACGAAAGACGCCGACGTAATCCACAATCAACCCCGAGACTTTGCCCGGGGCAACACGGTTAGCCCTTGCGATGGTCTGCATGAGCGTGTGGTTACGCATCGGCTTGTCGAGGTAGATGGTCGAGCAGCTTGGAACGTCGAAGCCCGTAATCCACATCGCACAGACGAAGACGAACCGTAGCTTGCTGTCGGGGTCTTTGAAAAGCTCGTCAAGGTTTTCGCTGACCATCCGGCGGCGGTGCGGCATGATGTCAGCACCCTTTTTCTTAAGGTCTTCTATTTCGTTCTGAGATTGGGAGACGACGACCGCCATGTCAGCCGTCTCTATTTCTTCGATAAGGGACTCAAGGCGCGTGCGTGCGCCTTCAGATGCGTTTGGCAGTTGAGCTTTGAGGCTGGCGAGTTTGGCTTGCCAGTGAGCCTGTACCTTGTCGTACATCTTCACGGCTGTTGCCTTGTCAATACAAATCATCATCGCCTTGCCCTTATGCCCTCGCCCTAAGAAATGCTCTACCACGTCAGCGGCGATTGTCTCTAAGCGGCCCTCGCGGGTGATGAGTTGGTACTGTTGAGAGAACTGGCGCTCAAGTTTCCTCTCTTGTTCTTCGTTAAGCTCCGCCTCTTCAAGCAATTGCTCCATTTCCTCGTTTAACTGCGCGTTCGTTAGTTGCAGTTCGGGGATGCGGTTCTCGTAATAGAGGGGGACGGTCGCGCCGTCTTGGATTGACTGGCGGAAGTTGTAAACGGAGACGTAATCGCCAAAGACTTCGCGCGTGCGCTCCTCCTCGCCCTTGATTAAGGGCGTACCCGTGAAGCCGATAAAGGCGGCGTTCGGCAAAGCATTTCGCATGTTCAGTGCGAGTGTGTCGTACTGGCTGCGGTGCGCTTCGTCTGTGATAACGATAATGTCTTTGCGGTCTGAGAGTTTGGGATAGGGGTTGCCGTCAGTCGTTCGGAACTTCTGAATCAGTGTGAAAACGTAGCGGTGGTCTTCTTGCAAAAGCTGTTTGAGATGTAGGCCGCTCGCGGCTTGTGCTTCCGCTTCGCTGATTGCCCCCGTAGTAACAAATGTTTTGTAGATTTGCTCGTCCAGTTCGTCTCTGTCTGTCACGACGGCGAACGTCCAGTTGCCCGGCATCTTGCGGAGAATCTTCTGTGTGAAGAAGACCATTGAAAGGCTTTTGCCGGAGCCTTGCGTGTGCCAGAAGACGCCGAGACGCCCTTCATTGTTTTCAAGTTCACGGACTGCCTTGATGGCACGGTTAACGCCCAAGTATTGATGGTTCTTTGCGACCTTCTTGGCCAGACCGCCCCGCACTTCCTCAAAGACCGTGAAGTTCTCAACTATGTCCAAGAAGCGTGAGGGCTCACATACACCGCGCAGGACTGTTTCGAGAGAGATAACGCCCTGCTCTTCTTCGTCCGAAATCTTCTTCCAGTCAAAGAAATGCTCCCACTCAGCCGTTAACGTGCCGATGCGCGTTTCGCTGCCGTTGGAGAGGATAATGAGGGCGTTGGGGATGAAGAGTTGCGGGATAGCCGTTTTGTAATCGCGGAGGTTGTCTTTGTATGCGTTCTCAATGTTTCGGTGCGCGGCTTTCAGTTCGATGAAGAGCAAAGGCAAGCCATTGACAAAGCCGAGCAGGTCGGAGCGGCGCAGATACAGTTCGCCCCGAATCCAGAATTGAGAGGCGAGGAAGAAATCGTTATTAGCAGGAGTTGTCCAGTCAATGACTTTCAGCGTCTCAAACGTTGTACTGCCGTCCTCGTTTTTGACAGTGACTTTCACCCCGTTTTTTATCAGGCGGTAAAACTCCTGATTGGCATTGACGGGAATCATTGCCGAGCGGTCGCGGGTTAGCTCTTCGACGGCTTGGGCGTAAGCGTCTTCCGGCAGGTTGGGGTTGAACTCTTTGAGCTTCGCCAGCAGGCGGCGGGTGAGCAAGACTTCGCGGTTGTTCTTGCGTCCTTGTGAACCGTTTGCGCCAAAGGTTTCTTTGAACAGGTTCGCGGTAGTCCAGCCTAGTTCATGAAACAACTCAATCGCGGGCTGTTCGATGAGTGCGTCTTCGGTGTAGTCGTGAGCGGGCAAGCGTGGAGGAGTCATGGTCAATTACCCACAAGTTCGGGGAAGTTGGAAACATCCATTTCGCCCGAAATCAGTTTTGGTAGAAGCAAATTGCGTGTGTAGCGGAGATTGAAATTTTTGTCTGTTAAAATTCTTATTTGTCGAAAGATGGGCACAATAGCAGACTCAAATTTTTTCAGAAGGTCAGCCGTTGGCATCAATAGCTTGATGTTTTGAACGTCTTCCTTTGTCACTGACTTAAAAATTGCGCCATTTCCCATTATGTCTTCTTCCTGAAATTTATCCTTAAGCTGCTGAAAGATGAACTCTTGATTCCCATTTTTACTTCTGATTGCACTTAAACCACGTCCTATGACAATTTGCTTTGTCGAAATGTTAATACGTCCAACAGGGGCACGAACACTAAACAAAATGTTGTCAGTATCAGCGAGGCGATTCTTCAAAGTGCAAAACTTTCTATCAACTGGAAATCTATCGCCAAAATCTGAAACGCCTTGATGGAATGGTAAGCCCTCGCCTGCTTCGTTGTAATAATCGGAAGGCGGCGACTGTCCCATTGTGATTTCGCAAACATCAACCAATTTTTTTACTTCCCATTCATCAGGAATTAATCCAAGCTCACTTTCAACCATCCTGACGTTTTCATATCCTGGAAACCGAAACCGTACAAACCACTCTTCATAAATCCGCCGCGCCATCTCTTCCAAAATCTGAATCCGCCGCGTGTTGTTTTCGATGAGGTCGTCATAGGCTGAGAGTATCGCGGCAATTTTCCGTTGCTGCTCTAACTTTGGATACGTGAAATTGTAGTTTTTAATAGCGTCTAAAGTTATGCTTGCTTGGCTTGCTGCCCCTTGAGCACAACCGACAATGTAATTCTTAAATGTGGGTAATTTGAGAGCGTAGAATAGGAATACACTATCAACCGATTTATTCGGGATGATTTTTACTGCATTCTGATTTAACAAAGCGCCATGAGCTTTGCTTGGTACTCTGATAACTTTGCCGACAACGGATTGAGGATTGGTAGGCCACGAACCAACCGTCTGGATTATTACGTCATTCGTTTCTAGTATGTATCTAAGATAGTTTGCAGAAATTTCGTCAGGAATTCGGGATAGCCCCTCAATGTCAATTGAATCGTTCGTGAAGTTGCTCACCTTCACTAAAGGCACACCAACGTCTGAATACCATTGACTCTTGAAAGCATAACCTTTCAAGGTTTGGATAAGCTCACCTAACTTCGATGTAGTCCAACCGTTTTGCATTAAACACTCTCAAAAATCCTAGCTATGTTCGCGGCTATTCGTTGCTCCAACTCTCGCCCTTCTGCGTTCAGAACCTCAAGCTCCTCGTTGAGTTCTTCAAACCTTTCCAAGAAATCGAAATCTTCGGCGGCGCGTTCGGACACTCCAACATATCTGCCCGGATTCAGACTCCATCCCTGCGCCTCAATCTCCGCAACCGTCGCAACCTTGCACAACCCCGCCACGTCCTTGTAGCGCCCATCAGAAAACATATCATTCATCATACCCGCGCTGCCCGCGCTCGTCTCTACCTCTTCGCCACGATACAGCCGAACGATATTCGCCAGAAACTCTATCTGCTCATCCGTGAAGTCTCTATGTGCGCGGTCTATCTGTCTGAAAACGTGCCGCGCATCAATGAACAAGACCTTATCCCGCCGCTCTGTGTCGGCCTTGCCCCTGTCATAGAACCAAAGAGTACAGGGCAGCGTGACGGTGTAGAACATATTTGAGCTTGTCGCCACCATCACATCAACCACACCTTCTTGAATCAGCTTCTTTCTTATCTCAAGCTCAGAACCCCGCGCATCGCTCGCCGAGTTCGCCATCACGAACCCCGACCTACCCCGTTCGGCCAGCGTGGAATGGAAAAGCTGAATCCAGAGATAATTCGCGTTGTCGTTTGAAGGCACACCAAACGCAAAACGCGGGTCGTCTTCGATACGTTCTTTATCAACGCCGCTCTGATTGAATGGCGGGTTAGCCATCACGAAATCAAAACGCCCCAACGACTCGTGCGGGTCTTCGTAATAGGTGTTCGCTTCGCGTATGTCCCCCGAAAGCCCATGCATTGCCAGATTGAGCTTTGCCATTCGCAAAGTCTCGTTAACCTTCTCAGTCCCGAAAATCGTTATCTCTTGGCTTGGATTCTTCCGATGATTGCGGACGAAGTTGGCGCTATGCACGAACATCCCGCCCGAACCACAGGCAGGGTCAAAGATGCGCCCGTGGAAAGGCTCTATGATTTCGACAATCAAACGAACAATGCTCGAAGGCGTATAAAACTCCCCGCCCTTCTGCATCGTCTTGATTGCGAAGTTCCCCATGAAGTATTCGTAAATTCGCCCGAACGCATCGCCCTCGATTTCGAGCGGCGAGAGCAACTTCAACATCTCGACTAAAACGGGATTCGGGATGCGCTGGTAGGTTCGCGGCAACACGCCCTTGAGTTCTTCGTTCGCCTCCTCAATAGCTGCCATCGCGTCATTAACGGCTCTGCCGATGTTCTCACCTTCCGGCAAATTCAACAGGTGCGAGAATCGCGCAGCATCCGGCAAATAGACCACGCCCAAGCGTTGATATGACTGCGGCGTGACACTCCTCCGCCCGCTCCCACCCGATTGAAGTTGAGCCTGTGCGTCAACGAATCGCTTCTCGGCATAACGCAGGAATAGTAGGCCAAGCACGGGCGCTGCGTATTCGTTAGGACGCAAGCCCGTGTTAGTCCACATCTGGTCTGCCGCAGCCCACAGGCGCTTTTCGATTTCGTTCAGATTAGTTGCCATCGTTCAATAGTCAGCCATTCGGAAGGCGCATTGAGCATCGTGAAATTTCGGATGTTAAAGCAGAAGGTGGAAGATAGAGCGTGAGCGCCGCCTTTCGGCTACCGTCGGGAGAGTCCAGAATAACCCATCCGGCGGAATCTGAAAAGATTCACACTAAAGGCTAATCCTGCTCGTATTTTAGAAGGTCGCCGGGCTTACAACGTAGCACACGGCACAGTCTATCCAGAGTAACCAGCCCAATCATTTCAAACTCACCCTTCCACAACTTCGCAGCCGCAGTTGGAGAGACTTCCAGAGCAAGCTGTAAGCCGTGGGCGTTCTTTATGCCGCGCTTCTCTGCGACCTCTCGGACGTGCCTCGTTATCATGTGCCGCACAATATCACACGGAAAGAATTTACACAATGACGTAAAATTTCACTTGCAGGAATTTACATAATCATGTAAACTGCTTGCACATCGGACATGCCGACAAACTTGAAACCGGAGACAAGCAAGATGTTCACACTCGAAACTACAGACCTCAGCCGGGCAATACAGAACGCCAAAGTCCTACGCCCCAAAGTCCGCATGATTCGCTTCGGAGAGTATGCCGTGACCGGAAGCCGTGGGAACAGCTATACCGTGAAGTGCTATCGCTTCTTCGGTGAAAAGGTCGTTGACTGCAACTGCAAGACCCGCGATGGCGTAGCCTGTAAGCACGGCATCGCGGCTGTCACGCTTCACCTTCACGTCGCGGCTACAAGACTCGCCGCATAGTGAGAAGGGCTAGGAAAGTGCTGGAACACTCCCTAGCCCGCAACATTCAATCTTCAACCCCATTCCGAGGAGAACTAATCGAATGTCAGCCCATCTTAAACCTACAGCCGGGAACGAAACAACGGCGGGCACGTCTCGCTTCCCGCTAGGCAGCTTATTCTTAACGCCCGGCGCGTCTGAGGCACTGGAAGATGCCGGACAATCGGCGCAGGAATTCATCAACAGACACGCGCGGCTAGAGCAAGGCGAACTCTGCGACGAAGACCACCGCGAGAACCTTTTCAGCGTTAGCCGACCGCTCAGAATCTTTAGCGCGTTCAAGACCGCGAACGGTGTCAAGGTCTGGCTGATTACGGAAGCAGACCGGAGCGCAACGACGATTCTGCTGCCAAGTGAATACTGACGTAGAATGACGCGCAGGCGAGCCGCCGATGCAATTAAGCGGAGGCGGCTCAAGCGAACAACCTACACGTTGAAAAATACTCGAAGGGAACGTGTTGCTGAAGGTGTTTTTTTGTGAGGAAACGTTTGATTTCAGCCGGTTTCTAAGAGACCGATGGGCGTTATGAATCCCACGCTCTAACCGGCTGAGCTACCCCGCCACGTTGGAAGGGTTAATTATAAGAGCCGTTGCGGAAAGGTCAAGCGCGGGCAGGTTTGCGCGCCGGTGTCAGGGAACGTATCATTTGCGGGGCGCGCGCGGGGTGTTGCAGCCTGCGGTCGTTCCCATTCTGTGCGAAAGAGAGAGGCAGTTCATGAGTGAGCTTGTCCACCGGCCGAGGCGTTTGAGGCGGCGCGAGGGCGTGCGGGCGCTGGTGCGCGAGGCGCGGCTGGCGCCGGAGAATCTGATCCTGCCGCTCTTCGCGTGTCCGGGCGAGGGCGTGCGGAAAGAGGTCTCGTCGATGCCGGGCGTCTTCAACCTCTCGACCGACCAGATCGCGCGCGAGGCTGCGGCCGCCTTCGAGGTCGGCGTCCCGGCCGTCATCCTCTTCGGGCTGCCCGAGTCGAAGGACGAGACGGCCACGGGCGCGTACGCCGAGCGCGGCATCGTGCAGGAGGCCATCCGCGCCGTCCGCCGCGCCGTCCCCGAGATGGTCGTCATCGCAGACACATGTCTGTGCGAGTACACCTCGCACGGCCACTGCGGGGTGGTGCGCGGGGGCGAGGTCTTGAACGACGAGTCGCTTGAGCTGCTCGCGCGCACGGCCGTCAGCCAGGCCGAGGCCGGCGCCGACATCGTCGCGCCGTCGGCGATGATGGACGGGCAGGTCGGGGCGATTCGAGGGAGCCTTGACGAGGCCGGCTTCGAGCACGTCGCCGTCATGTCGTACGCGGTGAAGTACGCGTCGGCCTTCTACGGGCCGTTCCGCGAGGCGGCCGACAGCGCGCCCGCGTTCGGCGACCGGCGCGCATACCAGATGGACGCCGCCAACGCGCGCGAGGCGTTGCGCGAGGCCGAGTTGGACGTGATGGAGGGCGCGGACTTCCTGATGGTCAAGCCGGCCGGCCCCTACCTCGATGTCCTGCGGCAGGTGCGCGACCGGTTTGATTTGCCGCTCGCCGCCTACCACGTCTCGGGCGAGTACGCGATGCTCAAGGCTGCGGCGCAGCGCGGGTGGATCGACGAGAAGCGCGCAATGCTTGAGACGCTCACGGGCATCAAGCGCGCGGGCGCTGACGTGATCCTCACCTACTACGCCGTCGAGGCCGCGCGCGAGCTGGCGAGGCGCTGAAGTCGGCCGCACGATAAAAGAGGAGCACCTTCGACCGCGAGTCGAAGGGGCTCCTCTTTTTCCTACCCGAACCGGCGGGTCAGTCTAATTCCTCTCCGCTCGGGGCCTTCGTGCGCGGGTCGTTCATGCGCATGAAGCCGATGATCGCGCAGACGGCGCCGAGCGCGACGAAGAGGTTGAAGAAGGCGGCCATGCCGACGACGTTCTCCGAGTTCGTCTCGTTGATGCCGTAGACGGCGAAGACGAACCACTGGACGTGATAGAGCAGCAGGCAGACGGCCGAGATGGCGAACCAGCGCGGCGACTCGCCGAAGGCGCGCGCGCGCGCGAACCCCAGGGCCGCCGCGATCAGCCACCCCAGGCCGCCCACGCAGAGCAGCCCCATCACGACCCATGGAAAGTAAGACGGCAAACGCATCTGCGCGAAGGCCGCGAAGGAGGAGGAGAACATCGAGCTAGTCCTTTCGGGTCTACCGGACGGCGTTTTGCAAAGGATAGGCGCCGCGGGCGCCGTCGGCAGTCGGTCGCGACGACGCCCGCGGCGCCCTCTGGAGTGACGCGGTCAGCAGGGACAGACTCCCGTGCGCCGAGGCGGGGCCGCGCGGGGCGCGGCCTCCGACTCAAGGAGGGAGAGCAGCCGCCGACCATCACTGCGTGATGTGTATCTCCTCTTCCGCCCCGGAGTGGCGTATGAAGATGGCGAGCGCGCAGACACACAGCACCACGAAGCCCCCGATGGCCTTCCAGAGGTGCGGCGTGTTCCCCTGCGGGTCGGTCGTCGCGGCGAACAGGTAGAACTGCCAGATGGCGAAGACCAGTGAGGCGAGCCCCACGATCCCAAGCAGAACGTCAATCAGGCTCTTCATGTTGAACCTCCTGAGTTCGGTTAGTCTAACTCCCGTCGGCTTGAAAAGGTTAAGCCGGAAAAGTTCTGGAGAATTTGCCGGGTTTTGCTCCAAACGGTATTGCTCTGGATTCGCCGCTATGTTAGCGCCGCGCCCCGCCGGACGCAAGGGGTTTGTAGTGCTGTCGGCGGAAAGAAGTAGGCAGTAGGCAGTACGCTCCGCGTATCGTACGTTGAAAAGTAAACCCAAAGTTTGGACAGCGTCTCTTTCAACTGTCTACTGCCATCTGCCTACTGCCTACTGCTGTCTACAGAATCAGCCTCTTGTCGCCGGCGCGGCGAGTGACGCGCTCGCGGTCGAAGTATTCGAGCAGCGGGATGGCATACTTGCGCGAGACGCCGGAGAGTTCTTTGAAGGCCGCCACGTCGATGAGACGTTCGGGGGTGCGCGCCGCGTAGTCGCGGAGCGCCGCCGCGAGGCGTCCGAGCGCGTCGCGGTGAAAGAGCAGGTCTTCCTTAACCCGCACGAGCGCGCCCGAGTCGAGAAGGAGTTGGAGGAGCTTGCGCAGGTGCTCGCGCCGCGCGCCGCTCCCGCCCGCCCGCGCGAAGGCATCTTCGAGCGTGGGAGCTTCGAGCGCCGCGTCGCGATAGACCGCTTCGAGCCGTTCACGCAGCGCCGCGTCCGCGGGCGAGAGGTCGAGGCTGTGGCCGGCCGCGCGGACGAGGTCGCGCTCGGCGACGAGCGCGACCGCCTCTTCGGCGCGTTTGAGCGCCGCGCGGAAAATCTCGGGCGCGGCGCGTGTGAAGACACGTTCGCGCAGAGTCTCGCGCGCGAGTCCGCGCGAAAGGGGCTCGCGCCGGTGGTGCGCCTCCGTCTCTGAGACGGCCGCGTCTTGCAGTCGCCGCAGAACTTCGCTTGAGACCAGAACCCCTTCGGCCTCGAACACGGAGCCGCGCCCCACGGCCTCTGCTAACGCGGAGTCCATCACGTCGTCGCGCCAACCCGTGCGCGCCGCCGTCTCTTCTCGACGAAGCCCGCGCTCGCCCGCCGACCCGACGAAGAAGGCGAGGCGCGCCGCGTGGTCGGCCTCTTCAAACGCGACGAGCGCGTCGCGCGCCGCCGCACGCTCGCGCCCGCGGTGCTTCGGCGCGTGCGCGTCGAGGACGACGCCGCCCGCGAACGTCTGCTGCGGCGAGTACGTGCGGAGGATGAAGCGGTCGCCGGGGAGCGCGACGACCGGCGATTCGAGCCGCAACTGCACCAGCCCCGCGGAGCCCTGTGCGATCTCGCCCGACTCTTCGAGCACGGCGACGCGCGCGAGCGCCTCAACCGTGCCGTGGTGTACGCGGACTCTCTGCCGCGTGCGTAAAGGTCGAGGCGCGTCGGCGAGCAACTGGACGCGCGCGTCGAGAATCTGCGTCGGCCGCAGGCGCCCGACCGGCGCGAGCACCATCCCGCGCTCGACGCCCGCCGTCTCGACGCCGCCGAGGTTGACGGCAGTCCTCTGCCCCGCACACGCCTCGCGCACGCTTGCGCCGTGAACCTGCAAGCCGCGCACGCGCACGCGCGCCCCTGCGGGCAGCAGCTCAAGCTCCTCGCCCTCCCTTATCTCGCCCGCGACGAGCGTGCCCGTCGCCACCGCGCCGAAGCCGCGCATCGTGAACGAACGGTCAACGGGCAGGCGCGCCACCGTCTCGCCCGAACGCTCGGGCGCCGCAAGCGCCGAGTCGCGTAACGCCGCCTTCAACTCCTCCATCCCCTCACCGTTGCGTGCGCTCGCGGCCACGACCGGCGCGCCTTCGAGGAAGGAGCCCGCGACCAGTTCCGACGCTTCGAGCCGGACGAGTTCGAGCAGTTCCTCGTCCACCGCGTCCGACTTCGTCAGGACGACGAGGCCGGCGCGGACGCCGAGCAGGCGGCAGATGTCGAAGTGCTCGCGCGTCTGCGGCATCACGCCCTCGTCGGCGGCGATGACGAGCGCGACAAGGTCGAGTCCGTGTGCGCCGGCAAGCATGTTCTTGACGAAACGCTCGTGCCCGGGCACGTCCACGAAGCCGACGCGCACATCGCCTAAGTCAAGCTCGGCGAATCCGAGGTCGATGGTGATGCCGCGCCGCTTCTCCTCCGGCAGACGGTCGGCGTCCACGCCCGTGAGCGCGCGCACGAGCGTCGTCTTCCCGTGGTCGATGTGGCCGGCCGTGCCGACGATGACGGATCGCATATTGGTGAATGGTAAATGGTGAATGGTAAATGGTGAAGCCCGACTTTCTATTCACCATTTACCATTCACTATTCACCATCTAAAGACGCTCAGGATGTCTGAGAAGTCGTCGCGCCAGACTTCGAGTTCGTAGACCGCGGGGTCGAACTCGGGCCAGTTCGGGTCGGAGGCGAGCGACCCGAGGTCTTCCGTCGTGCGCGCGACGGCGACCCAGGTCGAGGGGTCAAGTCCTACGTCCGAGCCCTGCCGGCCGTCGTCGAAGATGCGCGAGGCGAGCCCGGCTTCGCGCGCGATGCCGCCTGTGACGCGTTCGAGCTGAAGGCTGCGGTTCGAGACGTGGAAGGCGATGACGCCCCCGGGCGCGAGCTTCGAGATGTAGAGCGCGAGCGCCTCGCGCGTCATGAGGTGCGCGGGTACGGCGTCCGAGCTGAAGGCGTCGAGGACGATGAGGTCGTAAGCGCCGTCGGCCGCCTCGCGCAGGCGCAGCCGCGCGTCGCCGAGGACGATGTTCGGCCGCGCGCCCGCGCACGCCGAGAGATACGTGAAGAGTCTCGGGTTGCGCGCGATGTCAACGACCATCGGGTCGATCTCGTAGAACGTCCACGCCTCGCCCGCGCGCGCATACGCGGCCGTCGTCCCGGCGCCGAGCCCGACGACGGCGACGCTTTGCAACGAACGCGGGTTCACTCTCGCGTGCATCGACTTGAAGACCGAGCCGAGCGGCCCCTCGCGGTGATAGTAAGAGACGGGCTCGCAGACCTTCGCCGCGTCCATGTACTGCTTGCCGTGGAGCGTGCTGCCGTGATTGAGCCAGTGGACAGTGTCGTTCACGTCGGCCTCGACGCGGTGCGTGCCGTAGAAGTTACGCGAGGCGTGCAGCGTCCGGTTCCCCGTCTCCGCGAAGAGCATCGCGGCCAGCACGACCGCCGCGAGGCCGAGCGTGAACCGAACGGGGCGCGGCGCGAAGAAGTGATTGAGCATGAAGAGCGGCACGCCGAGCGTGATGGCCGCGCGCTCGACCCCCGTCATCTCGAACTCTCGCGTGACGAGCATCAGCACGCCCGCCGCCAACCCTATCGACAGAGGGAGCAGCACATCCAGCCAGTCCCAACGCCTGACCTCTTCGTCCTCTTCGACCCTTTCGACCGTCGGCTCGACTCCGGCGACCTCGCCCGCGCGCTCATCCGCCGCCGCGAAGATGGACGTTCCGACAGCAGCACTCTCATCCTTCTTCTTTGCTCCCAGCCGGAGGCCCAGCAGCGTCCCGCCGGTGTAGCGGTAGGCGGGGCGCAGGTAGCTCGCGAGCAGGATGACGAGCGGGTATTCGGCCACCGTGTCGAAGACGAGCGGCGCGACGACCGCGTTGAAGAGTCCGCCGAGCACGCCGCCCGCGGCGAGGCACAGGTAGAACTCCGCGAGGTGCGACGCGGCGGGCCGGTCTTCGGCGAGCTGGCCGTGACAGACGAGCGCCGCCGCGAAGAGGAAGGCGAGGTGGAAGAGGATAAGGAACCACGCCGGCCGCGACGCCCCCGACAGATAGACCATCGCCACCAGCACCGCCGTTGCCGGCACCACGCGCGCTGTGAACCCGCGCGGGAGCTTGAAGCCCCGCGCGAAGACGATGACGAAGCTCAGCAGGTAGAGCGCGAGCGGGATGACCCACAGCAGCGGCACGGCCACGAGGTCGGTCGTGACGTGCGTCGTCACACCCAGCACGAGGCTCGAAGGCACGAACGCCAGCAGCACCCAGCGCAGACGCCGCCTCACGCTCAAAGGCTCCGCGGCGACGGACGAAGACTCCTTCCCTTCAAACGTCCCGACGGGCTCGCGCGCGTAACGGAAGACGAGGACGGCGCACCCCGCAAAGATGAGAAAGAGTGCGCCGTAGGCGAAGGCCCACGCGCGACTCTGCTGCCCGAGCGTGAGCGCGGGCTCAAGCAGCACGGGGAAGCCGAGGAGCGCGAAGAGGCTCCCGGCGTTGCTCGCCGCGTAAAGGTAGTAGGGGTCTGAGGCCGACTCGGCGCGCGTGCGCGAGAACCAGCCTTGCAGGAGCGGCGCGCTGGCTGAGAGGACGAAGAAGGGTGGCCCGACCGTCACGAGCAGCGTCTTCAAGAGCCACCACTCAGGGCTCGCGCCCTCGGGCACGCCGCCCGCCGCCGCCGCGTTCAGCGCGACGGGCAGCGCCAGCGCGGCCAGCGCCAGCAGCGCCAGATGCACCGCCCCCTGCGCACGCGCCGACAGCCAACGCGTCAGCGCCAGCGCGTAGGCGTAGCCCCCCAGCAGCAACGCCTGAAAGAAGAGCATGCAGGTGTTCCACACGGCCGGCGTCCCGCCGAGCAGGGGCAGGAGCATCTTGCCCGCGAGCGGCTGAACCCAGAAGAGCAGGAACGCGCTGACGAAGAGCGCGGCGGCGAAGACGAGAGCCATAAGAGATGTGAACCGTGAACCGTCAAACGTGACACGTGAGGGGGCATAAACAGTAAACCGTAAACCGTGACGGGACACAAGCCACTCGTCACGGTTTACGGTTCACGTTCCGGTCACGCTTGACGGTTTACGGTTTACGCTTCATTTGACGACCTCGAAGTCGAGCCATTGCGTGGCGATGGCGCGACTGCCTTTGGACAGCTCGTCGGTGACGACGAGTTGGAGAACGTAGTCGCCGGGCGCGAGGTTCATGCCGAGCTGGAGGCGGCTGCCGTTCTTCAGTCGCGTCATGTCGGTCTGCGGGCCGGGGTCGAAGGGGATAGGCGGGCCGTTGAAGACCGGTTGGCCGTCGCGGAAGAGGCGCGCCTGCGTCAAGAGGCGCGGGCGCCCCGTCGCGCGGTCAAGCTTCGCGTTGTAGACGTGGTAGAAGAAGTCGATCTGCGAGCCGCGCCGGAAGCGGCGCACGGTCGCCTCGCGCAGCGGGTCGCGCGCGGCCGCGGCCTGCTTGTCGGCGGCGCCGGGCGCGGGCTCGTCGGCGGCCGAGGTGAGGACGATGCCCGAGAGCGCGAGGCGCTCCTTCTTCAGGTCGGGCACCTCGATGAACTGGCTGGCCGAGCCGACCTTGTCCGTCTGCGAGTCGCGCACGGCGACGCGGAGTTGGTAGGCGCCCGCCTTCTTGACGGGCACCTTCATCATATAGACCAGCCCGTCGGAGAGCATCACGCGGAGCGCCTCGTCGCGCGCGCGGATGGTCTCGGTGCGGTCGAACTGATCCACGACCTCTCCGTTCTCGCCGAAGATGACGGCGGCCACGTCGATGACGGCCTTCTTCCAGCCGCCGGCCTCGTCCGTCAGTTTGAGCTGGCTCGCGTCGATGTGCATGAGGGAATCGACGACCGTGGACTTCTCCGTGGGACTGCTGAACAGAGAGGTCAGGCGCAGCGACAGCTCGCCCGAGGTGAGCGGTGAAGTGAGCGCCGCCAACAGTTGCTCGTTGCGCGTGCGCGGCCCCGTCTGCTTCTTCGTCTCGATGAAGCCCAGGAAGCCCGAGCGCGTGCGGATGTTCAGGCCCGAGCGCTTGAGCTTCACCTCGAACTTGTTGAAGCGCGTCTTGCCCTTCAAGGGCTCGAAGGCGGCTTCGGACGGGCGGAAGCCGATGAGGTAGAAGCCCCTCTGGTCGTCGAGAATGCGCTCCATGCCGCCGGAGAGGTCGTTTGTGTTCTTGATGAAGATGCCGCCCGTCTGCTCGGCGAGATAGGCGAGCCCCTCCTGCCCCCTGAGGATGTCCCGCCCGCGTTCGACGAAGGGGGAGTTCGCCGGGTCCGACCCCGGCGCGGGGTAGTAGTTGTCGGCCGCCGACAGGTTGGACGTGACTAAGCCCCGCGCGTCCATCGTGTAGATGACGACCGAGGCACGGTTGGCCTGGTCGGTCAGACGCCGCAGGTTGTCGAGGATGCGGTCGCTGCCGCGACGGTCATGCGGCTGGTTGATGTCGTCTCTGTAAATCTGGAAGCCGCCCGAGAAGACGACGACCGACTTGCGGCCGGGCAGTTCCCTCATGCCGCGCACGATGAAGCTGATGGCGCCGAGCGTGCCGACGGTGAAGACGCCCTCGCGGAACTCTTCGACCGCGTCCCGCGGGTCGTCGTTATCCACCTCCGCGCCGACGCCCTTGCGGTCGCCGCCCGGCGTCCCCCCGGTCATCGAGCCGAGGTTGGCGCTCGGCGTGGGCTCAATCGGCGCGAAGGTGCCGATGCCGGCGCGCCCCTGCGGCGTCCAGCGCACGCGCTCAATGGCGCGGTAGAGCAACTGCTTGTCGTTCGTGAACTGCTGGAGCGCGCCGACGCCCGCGCTCGTCCGCATGATGGCGATGAGGTCGCCGGGCTGCATCTGCTCGTCCACAAACTTCTTCAGGGCGCGGCGGACGCCCGCGATGTCCTGAAAGGAGGTGCCGAGGTCGTCGGCGACGAGCGCGATGGTGCGGCGCACCTGCCCCGCGCGCATGGGCGCGGGCGGGAGCGGCGGCGGCGGCGTCACTTTACCGTCGCGCACGGGAGGCGCGGCGCCGCGGCTCGCCTCTGACTCGTCCGCGACGAAGGCGAAGTTAGTGATCTCCTGCCGCTTGCCTTCAACGTAGACCTCGAAATCCTCCGGGCGGAGGTCTGCGACGTGGCGCCCCTGCTTGTCCGTCACCACGGCGTCGAACTGCACGAGGTTCGACGTGATGCGCACCACATCGTCGTCGTCCGAGTCTTCTTCGGGAGCGGGCGTCTGTGCGGATTGGGGCTGCTGCGCGGGCGGCGCGGGCGACTGCTGCGCGGGCGTCTGCGCGGACGTACAGGCCAGAAGGAGTGCGAGTGTCAGCGCGAGGTCTCTTCTCATGTCCGAGGTTCCTTCGTGGGTGAGTGCCGCCGGGGCGGGCGGCTGGCCTTCGGGGGAGGTTTGTGCGATGCTTCCGGGCAAATATTACAACGCTGACGGAGGGCGATTATGACAGAGCCGGTGAAAAACGGCGACCGGGTGCGCGTGCACTACACGGGGCGGCTCGAAGACGGACAGGTCTTCGATTCTTCGAAGGACGGCGACCCTCTGGAGTTCACGATAGGCGCGGGCGAGGTCATCCGGGGCTTCGACGAGGCCGTGCGCGGCCTGAGCATCGCGAAGCGCTCCGGCTCCGGCTTTCACCTCAACTACCCTGTCATCGACGCCGCCGTGCATGGTATGCGCGTGGGTGAGTCAAGAACTGTCGAGATTGAGCCCGAGGATGCCTACGGGATGCGCCGCGACGGCCTCATCGCACAGGTCTCGCGCGAGACGGCGCAGTTCCCCGTCGAGCCGCAGGTCGGGATGCGCTTTGGACTGCCGCTCCAGGACGGCAGCCAGATTGAAGTCATCGTCACCGAGATCACCGAGACTCACGTCACCATCGACGGCAACCACCCCCTCGCCGGCCAGAAACTCATCTTCGACGTTGTGCTGGTGGAAAAGCAGCAGGCAGTAGACGGATGACCGTGGGCAGTTGAGAACCTTAGTGACGAGAAGTCCCGATTAACCTTTCTACGTCCGAAACGCGGAGCGACCGCCTACTGCTTTTTCCTTCACTCGTCGTCTTCGGGGTCGGCGCCGAAGTAGTACATCCACTCGCCCAGCTCGGACTCCTTCACGCCCTCGCTTTTTGTCTCTTCCGGGGCTGCGGCCGCGGCGTCTAACTGCCGGCGGAAGTCGCCCGAGCGCACGACCCCCGCGCCGCAGCGGCGGACGTAGTCGGCCAACGCGCGGTCGGAGGTGACGACCTTCAGCGTCCGTCGCTCGCGCGACGCCTCGACCAGCCGCTTGATGCGCGCGTCGGCGTCCGCGCCGCGCTCGGCGTAGAAGACCCGCACGCCCATGAAGTACGACCCGTCGGGGAAGAAGTTGTCCGGCGCCCCGTCGAAGACGACCTCCACCGTCACACCCGCCTCCCGCGCGAACCGCGCCAGTTCACCCAGCAGACGCCGCCGCGCGCCAGCCTTGTCCCTGTGCCACCCGACGCGCTGCCCCATCACGTTGTTGCCGTCGATCAGGTAAGACATATCGTGGCCGGGGCGAAGGCGAAGGGCGAAGACGGCCCGCCCTTCGTCCACTCCCTTACTCCTTTGCGCGCACCTCCGTCAAAACTCTCTCGGCCTCTTCCAGCGCGGGACGATAGCAGTGAGGCGGGCCGTCACAGTATGCGCGCTCCGCGGCGCTTTCCGCCCGCCGCTGCGCCTCCGCCCTCTGACCCGCACCCAACGCGAGTCGCGCTAGAAAGTTGTGCGCCTCCGCCTGCTTCAGGCGAAATTCACAGCGGTCGGCAATGTCGAGCGCCTCTTCCGCGTGCGCCCACGCCTCCCGCGCCTCCCCCCGCGCGCCATGCCAGCGCGCCAGCACCAGCAGGATGTCCGGCTCCAGCTCCACGAGGTTGATGCGGCGGCAGCGCGTCAGCGCCTCGGCGAGATGGGGGGCGGCGTGCGCCTCCTTCCCCGCCAGCATCAGCGCCGCACCCAGCAGCCATTCGGCCTGGATGAAATCGCGCTCGTGCGGGTAGCGCATTCTCGCGACCTCGTCGGCCAGGATTCGTGCGTGCAAGGCATACGTCAGCGCGGCAGGCGGGTCGCCCGTCAGCAGGGCGTTTAAAGCAAGGTAGGCGTTCACCATCGAGGTGTAGTTCGCTTTACCCGGGCCGTGCTTGTCGAAAATGTCCTGCGCGGTTTGCAGCTCCGCCTTCGCCCGGGCGCAGGCGCCGCAGTAAGCGAGCAATCGACCCAATTCCTGGCGGCTGGTGGCCTCGGCGGCCTCGTCTTTGATCTCGCGCGACAGGCCGATGGCGCGCTCCAGATTCCCCTCCGCCGCCGCCAGCTCGCCGAGGGAGAGTTGTGCCATTGACGCGAGGTTCCGCAGCCCCGTGATAAGGTTCTCCCTGTAGCTTACCTTCTCGTAAATGGCGTTGTGCTGCTCGAACAGCGGCGCGGCACGGCGCGACCGGCCGGAGAGACTGTAGGCATTCGCCAACTCATTGAGCGTCCACGCCTGGTCGCTCTCCTGCGACAGCAGCGGCTGGCTGTTTTCGCCGCCGGGGAAGAGCCCGCGGAGAAGCTCGATCTGGGTTTGGTAGGCGCCGAAGCGGTAATAAAGCGTCTCCCAAATGCGCTCGTAATAGAGGTCGCACGCCTGGTCGTATCGCTCTGCGCGGACGGTGTGGTGGTAAAGCTCGATGACCGACGCGAGGTCTTCGATGGTTTGCGCCTTGCCCACGTCGGGCGCGGGTATCTTCGCAAAGTAGTCGCGCAGGTTGGTGTGGACGCCCGTCTTGTCGGCCAGCCGGTCGTAGGCGTAGTGGCGCACGATAGGGTGAAGGTCGTAGCGATTGCGCGACATGTCGCGCTGCACCAGACCGCGCGCCTGCAAGTCGTCGAGCGCGGCGTCGAACTTCGCCTCGTCGGCGAACTCGTTGAAGACCGCGAGCGCGTCGTAGACCATTGGACTGCGGAAGGCGGCGATGCGCGAGAGGAGCGTGCGCCCTTTTTCGGGCAGCGCGTTGTAGGATCGTTCCAGCACGTGGTGCTGACGTTGGACGAGGTCGGCGTGTACGTCGTGGCGGGGGGCGGCGGCGATGTCGCCGGGGGTGCGCGCGTCGCGGGCGATGAGGCCCGAGAGCAGGCGTAGGCTCAGCGGGTGGTTCCCGTACTCGCCGCATACGGCGGCGATCTCGGCGGCCGTCCCTTTCGTCACGCCCTGGGCGCGGATGAAAGCCACCGCGTCGTCGCGCGGCAACTCTTTCAGCTCGCGCTTGAGCGCGCCCGCCAGTGCGCAGCCGGCGCGATCTTCGAGATCGCTTGGCATCAGCCGCGTGGTGAGGAGCACCTTGGCGCGGGTCGCGCCCGCGGCGATGGCGGAGAGCCACCGCGCTGCGACCGGATCGACGCAGGCGCGTGCCTCGCTCGAAGGGTCGGCGTCGTCGTCCTGCTGGTATACCGCGTCGAGCCGTGCGTAGGCGCGGAGCTGGCGCTCGAAACCGTCGAGGACGAAGAGGACACGGCGCGTCTGTAAGAGACGGCGCAACTCCTGCGCGCGGTCGTAGGTCGTCGGGTAGAGTTGCGGGTTAACGGGCTGGTTGCTGACGTACCTGAGTGCCTCGTCTATGAAGCGGGCGAAGGAGGACTCACCTTCGTAGAAAGACCACCACATCACTCCGTCTGTGCGGGGGGAGGCATCCGGCAGCACGTCATGCTTCAGCCAGTACCAGGCGAGCGCGGACTTGCCCATGCCGCCCATCGCGACGAGGGCGCAGACCGGATGCTCCTCGTCCGCCAGCCACGCGGCCAGTTCCCCACGCTCCTCGTCGCGGCCTGTGAAGTTGGCTTGCAGGGGGTAAGGGTGGACGAGGCTCGCTGCGAGACAGGACGCGGCGGCCAGCGCAGGGCCGGGGGCTTCGCAGATATCTGCGACGATGCGGGCGAGTTCCGCCTCGCGGTTAGAGGGGTCTCTGAAATCAGCATGGGTCAGGAGCCGCAGGCGCGCGGGCAAGTCACAGTCTTTCAGCATCAGCGGGAGGAGCCGCCCGCCTCTCCCGACGGGGTCTATCGTCTGCGTCACCAGCGCCTCGAACTGGCCGAACTCGCTCACCGTCCAGTTCGGCGTCATGACGAAGAGCGTCTTATGGCTCCGCACGGCCGCGTCCGTCATGTTGTCTAGGCTCGGGATGCCGAGCTTGAAGTCGCGGTAGTCGATGCAGACGCGCAGGCCGGCCGCTTCGAGCCGCGGCAGCAGCCAGGTCTTGACCCAGCCGGCGTCGGCGTGGCTGTAGCTGATGAAAACGTCGAAGGTGAATTTCGACACCTGAGTCCTCCGCTGACTACTCTTCGCCGTAGGACTGATGTTGTCAACGGCACTTGACGAGGAGGGGCTCGCGGTCGCGCGCGAGGTTGAAGGTGCCGACGACTTTGCGCGTGCCGGCGCGTGTGACGGTGAGCTTCAGAAGGCTCCCGCCGACCCGCCCGCTCAGACGGACGCGGTAACCGCCGCCGCCGCCGTCGCCGGGCCGCACGGGGCCGCCGCGCTCCTCGTAGTGGAGGCCGTAGACGTTGAAGCGCCCCTGTGCGTCCACAACGATTCTCCCCTCGACCGTCCCGTGCGCGCAATCGTACTCGACGTTCGCGCCCGTCTCCGTCACCTCAAAGCGTATGTGCTCGCCGCCCCACACGCCCGGCATGAGCGTGTCGGGCGCGCGCCTGCGGACGGCCTTCTTCCCGCGCTGAGTCATTGTCGGCCTCCGCACACGGGCCTTTGAGTTATGCGTTACCGCGTGGGCGGTCGCCGGGAGCGCCACGAAGAGTTGGAGCGCAGCGAGTGCAAGCGTCATCTTTAACCTATGTCTCACGTACCCTCCCTTACACACTCGCGCGGAGTATAAACCATGGAGCGCGCCGCGGCGGACGCCCGCGTAAAAGGTGAGGGGCGGCGAAGCGTACTGCTGCAAACATTTGTCGGGACGAAAAAGGGAAAGGAGCGGGCGGTCGGGCTTGAAAGGTGTGCCGCGCGCGGGCCGGTGTGGGCGCGCGCGCGGCGGCTGGGGTGGGGCGTGTAGGGTGCGCCCGTGCGGCTTGGGGCAAGGGGGCTCCCGGCGGCACGGGGCTTCGGGTTCGGGCGTCGCCGTGTAGGCGGGGGGCGTGCCCGGCTCAGCGGAAGCGCACGTGCAGGTGGTTTTCGTGTCCTGCGGCGCGCCTCGTCAAACCCTCACTGATGGTGAGCGGGTCGTTGAAGAAGATGACCTCCGGGTTCAGCTCCTGGCGGATGAGGAGGATCAGCTCGCGCGTCAGTGCGTGCGAGTAGTTGGCGGCGGCGACGTTGGTCGGCTCGTTGCGGCCGTTGTTGGTGAGGGGGCGGATGTCCGCGTCGCAGCCGTCGCGGTGCGAGGCGTGCGGCGGGAAGGGGCCGCCGCCCCTGCGGCTCATGTCGCCGATGGCGATGGGGACGGTCGGACGGCGGTCGTGCCATAGCTCGCCGAGGTGCTGGACGGCGCGCACCGTCGAGGCGCGCCCGAACTGGTCGCGGCCGCCGGGCTCGCGGTTGAAGGTGACGTAGCCGATGCCGCTCTCGGGAAGCACCGTCTCGATGCTCGTGCTGCTCTGGAGGTCGGCCCTCGGCATGGCCGCGTGCGCGGCCAGCAGAAGCGCCTGGTAGGTCTGGTCGGTCAGCACGCCCGTCGGGTCGATGCCGTGGTTGCGCTGGAACGTCTTGAGCGCGCCGTCGGTCTGCGGCCCGAAGATGCCGCGCCCGCTCGACACCTGCGCGACGGTCATCGCGCCGACCGCGACGAGGCGATCCTGTAAGCCCTCGACGACATGGCCGCGGCTGCCCGCACGGACGCCCGCGTTCAGTTCGTCGAAGGCCGTCTGCGTCTCCGCGTCAAGCTCGCCGCTCGCCTCGATGTGGTTGTCGCGCTGGAAGTTTTTGAGCGCGGACTCGGTCTGCGGCCCGAAGATGCCGGGGCCGGTCAGCAACTGCGCGCGCGTCAGATAGCCGATGTCGGCCAGCTCCTCCTGCATGCGCTGCACCTCCGGCCCACGCGAGCCGCGGCGGAGCGTCTGGCCGACGCCGGCGCCGGCCGCGCCGAGCTTGGCGCGCACGCGGTCGGCCGCCTCGCCGACCGTGATCTCGCCGTCGCGGTTGATGTCGAGCCCGATGTTCTGGTTGTACCTCGTCGTCGGCCTCTTGAAGAGGACGTGGTTGGCGCCCTTGCCGACCGCCGCCGGGAAGAGGACGGCCATGTAAGCGTCTTCGAGTGTCCTCAGTCTGTTCTTGAACGGCTTGAAGTGCTTGGCGACGAAGTCGAGCTGCTCCTCGGCCGTCATCTGCGCAAGCGCCTCCTGCGTGGTGCCGAGGCCGACCGCGGTCGGGCGCATGAACTGGATGAGGCCGACCGCGCCGCTGACGGGGTTGCGCTTGGCGGGGTCGAACGACTCGCCGGTCTCGAAGCTCATAACGGCCATGAGGAAGTTGGGGTTGGTGCCGAGGTCACCGGCGATCTGGACGACCCGCTCCTTGAAGGTTGCGCTCACGCGTTCGCTGCCGGGGACGTTGACGAGCGCGAAACCGTTGCCGTTGCCGTTACCGTTGTTGTCTGGCATCTGGGGAATCTCCTTCGTGTGTCGGCGAAATCATTGCAAATCCGGCGCGTGTCGCTATATAAACTCCCTGCACGCCGGGGCCAGAAACTGCCCAAGCCCCGCGACGGCATCACCGCGACCCTCGGGGCCGCCATTCACTTTCAACGGTTAACGCACCGAATCAATCTGAAAACTATCGCCGGTTTTTTTTCGCCGGCGTGACAGCTTTAGCTTCGCGCCGGCCCGTTAACAGTTGGGCGGCCGGCGCTTGAGGACAACACTTGCCCGCACCCTCAGAGATCACGGGATTGCTGATCGCCTGGAGCGACGGCGACCAGGCGGCGCTCGAACGACTGCTCCCGCTCATCGAGCGAGAGCTGCACCGCATCGCGCGCCACTACATGCGACGCGAGAACCCGGGGCACACGCTCCAGACGACGGCGCTCGTCAACGAGGCTTATTTCCGGCTCGTTGACCAGAAGAGCGTGCACTGGCAGAACCGCGCGCACTTCTTCGCCATCGCCGCGCAGATCATGCGACGCATCCTGCTCAACCATGCACGCGACCGTCACCGCGCCAAGCGCGGCGGCCGGGCCGTGCAGGTGTCGCTCTCGGAGGTGGCCGTCATCGGCGAGGAGCGTTCGGCCGCGCTGATTGCGCTGGACGAAGCGCTCGTGCGGCTGGCGGAGTTCGACCCGCGCAAGGCGCGCGTCGTCGAGCTGCGCCACTTCGGCGGGCTCACGGCCGCCGAGGCGGCCGAGGTGCTGGGCGTCTCAGTCGTCACGGTCGAGCGCGACTGGCGCGCGGCGAAGGCATGGCTGGCGAGGGAGGTCAGGAGTGACGGCTGAAGACTGGCCGCGCGTCGAGGAACTGTTCCACAACGCCTCGCAGCTCGGCGGCGCCGAGCGCGAAGCGTACCTCGCGCGCGAGTGCGCGGGCGATGAGGGACTGCGCCGCGAGGTCGAGTCGCTCGTTACGGCCTTCGAGTCTAATCACAGCTTCATGGAAGAGCCGCTGCTGAGCACCGCCCTGCGCACGCTCTACGGCGGGCCGACCGGGTCGCTGGCGGGCTGCTCGCTCGGCCATTACAAAGTCTCGCGGATGCTCGACGGCGGCGGCATGGGCGGCGAGGTCTACCTCGCGGAGGACTGCCGGCTCGGGCGCCACGTCGCGCTCAAGTTCATCTCGAACCACTACGCCGGGGACGAGTGGGCGCGCGAGCAGATGATGAATGAGGCGCGGGCGGTCGCGCGTCTCGACCACCCGCACATCTGTCAGGTCTACGATGTCGAGGAGATCGACGGCCACCACTTCATCGTCATGCAGTACGTCGCGGGCGAGACGCTTGCCTCGCTCATGCGCCGCGAATGGATGGGCCAGGACCTGGACCGCGTCACCGAGTTGGCCGAGCAGATTGCGGGCGCGCTCGCCTTCGCGCACGCGAGCGGCGTCATCCACCGCGACGTAAAGCCGCAGAACATCATGGTGACGCCGGACGGGCAGGCCAAAGTGCTCGACTTCGGCCTCGCCCAGTTCGTCCGGCCGAACCGCGAAGAGGGGCGTGAGGGCGAAGACCCCGAACAGACTCTCAACCTCGGGGGCGTGGTCGGCACGCCGGCCTACATGTCACCCGAGCAGGCGCGCGGCGAGGAGCTGGACTTCCGCAGCGACATCTTCAGCTTCGGCGTCGTCCTCTACGAGATGCTCGCGGGGCGCAACCCCTTCCTCCGCGACACGGTTGAAGAGACCGTCGCGGCCGTCCGCTCCGAGGCTCCGCCGCCACTCTCCGCCCCCCCGGCCGGCGCGCTCGGGGAGCTTGCCCTTCAATGCCTCTCGAAGGAGCGAGCGCGTCGCCCCGAGTCGGCCGACGCGCTCCTGCGACGGCTCCACGGCCTACGCGCAAGCAGGGCCGGCACGCTCTCCGCGCCTGCTCGCTTCCCTGCCCTGCGCCGCCACGCCCGGACACTGGCCGCCTCCGCGCTCGCGCTGCTGCTGCTGTTCTCGTCGTTCGCCGGCTACGCCTACTTTAAGCTGTCGCAGGAGCACACGCTGGCCGTGCTGCCCATCGCCAACGCGAGCGAAGACCGCGATGCCGACTACCTGACCGAGGTGCTCACGCGTAACCTCTACGACAAGTTCTCCTACCTGCCGCGGCTCAAGCTCAAGCTCCCGAGCGTGACGCCGCAGCTCGCCGCGACGGGCGTCGCCCCGCACGAGGGTCTGTGGCGTGCAGGGCGCGAGCTGAAGGCCGACGCGGTGCTGACAGGGACAATCATCAAGCAGGATGGTGCGCTGCGGCTCCGGGTCGTCCTGCTCGACACGCAGGACGGCGCGCAGATGTGGGAGCGCATGTTCAACCTCGACCCGGCCAACCTCCTGCCCATCCAGGAAGAGACCGCGCGCGAGGTGGCTTCGGAGATGGGGCTGTGGCTGCTCGGCAACGCGCTGGCCCGGCGGCAGACCGACAACGAAGAAGCACTCCGCCTCTACATGTACGGGAGGTACCAGTGGAGCATGAGGAAGAGCCCGGCCGACGTGCAGAAGGCCATCGACTACTTCGAGCAGGCGGTTGACAGAGACCCCTCCTTCGCCAAGGCGTACGCAGGGCTGGCCGACTGTTACTCGCTGAGAAATAACGTCGCCTACGGCGCGGCCGGGGTCAGGGAGGCGATGGAGAAGGCGGGTTACCACGCGCGTAAGGCCGTCGAGGCCGGCGACTCGCTGCCGGAGTCGCACACCTCTGTGGGGATGGTCAGGCTGCGCTACCTGTGGGAGTGGGACGGCGCCGAGCGTGAGCTGAAGCGGGCCATTGAGCTGAACCCGGACTACGCTCCGGCGCACTACTGGTACTCGAACCTGCTGGCGGCGCTGGGGCGCTTCGACGAGTCCGTCCGCGAGGCTGAGATGGCGAGGGGACTCGACCCGTACTCGCCCGCCTCGCACATGAACTACGGCCGCGCGCTCTACTACGCGCGCCGCTACGAAGAGGCAGCCGACTACCTGACCGCGGCGGCCGGTCGCTACCCGAGCTATCCACAGTTCCCGCACATGCTGGCGCTCGTCCTGATGCAGCAGGGTCGCTATGACGAGGCCATCGCGAGGCTCGAAGCCATGCGGCCGAAGTACTCGCGCTATGCTGACGCCGCGCTCGGCTTCGCCTACGGCCGGACGGGACGGCCCGACGACGCGGCCGAGATGCTCCGCGACATCGAGCGGCTCTCGACGCCGGAAGACCCCATGCCGCCGATGGAGTGGGCGCTCGTCCACATCGGGATGGGCGACCGGGGCCGTGCCTTCGAGAAGCTGGAAGAGGTTTACAAGGGCAGGTTCTCACACCTCGCCTATCTCAAGTCCGACCCCATGTACGACAGCCTGCGCGACGACCCGCGGTTCGCAGACCTCACGCGCCGCGTCAACCTCAAGCCCTAGACATCAAGTGCTCGCTCCAACCTTCGCGCGACCTCGACGGCCGCGGGGCGCAGGGACGGGTCTGTGCCGAGCAGCTCCGCGATGACCCGGGACGCGTCTGCCGGGACTCGCCTCCGCACCTTCGAGAGCGGCGGAGACGCGGCGTCGGGCGGGCAGCCCGCCAGCAGGAAGTAGACGACCGAGCCCAGCGAGTAGAGGTCTTCCGGCAGGCGCGAACGCCCTCGGGAGACCTCGCCGCCCTCGGGCGGCATGAAGGCGCGCGTGCCCCACGGCAGAGGGTCGGGCCGGTCGGTCGGGCACGCGCCCTCGAAGTCGAGCGGGCGCAGCTCACCCGACTTCGTGAGGATGACGTTGGCGGGCTTGCAGTCGCGCCAGACCCAGCCCGCCGCGTGGACGCTTGCGACGAGCCGCGCCAGCTCCGCACCGCACCGCAGGGCTGCGGCGACGGGGAGCCGCCTCTGCCTCCGGGCCAGCCAGCCGTTCAGACTCTCGCCCTCGATGAACTCCACGGCGATATAGTGGTTCTCCTCCGCCCTGAACGACGCGTAGAGTCGCGGCACGTTGACGCCGGCCCCGGCGAGCGCCGTCAACACGCGTCCCTCATGCCTGACCCGCCACGCGCCGTCGCGCCCGTCCCAGTCCACTTCGCCGTCGCGCCGCCCCTCTTTCAGGATGCAGAGGCGCGGCGGCGCGGAGCCCAGGTCGAGCGCCTGGTAGACGCCGCCACGTCCCCTCTGCGCCAGCGCGCGGAAAGCCTTGAAGGTCGTCTGTAAAGGGGTCGGAGTCGAGGGCGTCGTTGCCGCCCGCCCTGCCGGGTCGAGGAACGGGTCGGCGACCCACGCGGGGGTTGCCGCGGAGTCGCGTACGTCGGGGACAAGTCGGCCTTCGGGGTCGCGGATGGCGTAGACCGCCTCGCCGTCCAGCCCCTCCACCTCCAGCGACTTGAAGGCGCCGTAGCGGTAATAGACGCAGCCGCCCGGACTGTACCTCCGGTCGAAGGGGATGGCCGGCGCCCTCATCCCGAGCGTCAGCCCGTGGAGGCGAGCGGCGAGCTGGACGGCCTCCTCGCTCGTCCGCGGGTAGACCGTGATGAACTTGCCGATCTGGCTGTAGCCGTAGTGGAGGCCGCAGTTGAGCTTCTGCAACTCGCCCAGCGAGGCGGGCGCCTTGAACAGAACGCCGTCGCCGCGCAGCAGTGGCGCCACCCTCCGCAGGACTTCGCCGGCTGTGAGCACGGTCGCGGTGAGGTGCAGCTTCCACCCCTGCTCCGGGTCGGCCGGCGATATTGCGCGGCTGTACCTCCAGATCGAGCCCGCGGCCGTCACCGGCAGGAAGCGGCGGCAGAGCCGCTCCCAGCGGGCGTGCGGCGACCGGGACGGCGGCGGCCGATTTTTCGAGAGGCGTTCCTGCTCCATGCTCTTCATCGCGGGGTTCGGGTGGCGTCGGGACGCGGCGGCCGGGGCCGCGTCCCGACGGGGCGTGCAAACTTACGGAATCTCGAAGCCCAGTTCCTCCCTGAGGTTCGCCGGGTTGGGCGTCCCCTCCGGCACGAGGGCGGCCGGGGCAGGCTCAACGGCCTGGTTGACCCCGTTGGCGGTCTGGGTGCCCGTGTCGGCGACGCACACGGCGTTGGAGACGATGTAGGCCCTCATGTGCGGCATGTAGTCGAGGTCGGTGTCTCTCACGACCGTGAGTTGTGCCAGCTCGTTCGCGTCGTCGCAGAAGAGCGCCATGTAGCGCCTCCACTCCGGCGAGCCCATGCCCTTCGTGATGGCGGCGATAGCCGCCTGGCCGATGCGGTCCGCCAGGTCACCCCCGTTGTAAGTGTCCACGGTCACGGCCACGTGAGTTCTCTCAAGGTTCCTTTTGATGGTCATCGGTTATGCCTCCTCTGCGTGCTCGCGCGGAGCGTCTGAAGAAAGGGGCCGTGACGCCCCCGTTGGGGCGGCGGCGGCGCGGCCGGGTTAGCCACGGGTTCCGCGGCGTGACGTATCAGGCTTGCGGGTGTTCGCCTTTGTAGATTTTGTAGAGGCGCGCGCCCAGCGGATCGACCACGTCGGCGGCGCGGAGCAGGTCGGTCATCTGGAACTTCACGCCCTCCGGCCCCGCCGCCGGGCGGCCGTACGCCGGGCGCCAGTCGGACAGCTCCGACTCGGACTCCTGCCCCTTGACTGGCCTGAGGATGGTGTAGTCGCTGTGGCGGATGAGCCCGATGAGCGTCTCGGCGACGATGCGCGCCCCGACGCGCCCGAGCCGGCCGCCGGACTCCTTCACGCGGGCCTCCCTCAGAACGTAGAACCAGAGCGGCGTCTTCCCCTCGAACGGCACGGCGTCGAGCAGGGCCGTGTGTGCCCAGCCGCGCAGCTCGTCGCGCTCCAGCACCCTCTCACCCAGCGCCGCCGCCACCTCCTCGCCCGACGGCAGGCCGAGCGCGAGGCCGCGCAGGAGGTTGCGGACGGTGATGGAGCGCTTCTCTAACGGCAGGTCGTTGTGGTTGAAGCCGTCTATCAGGTCGAGGTGGAGGTCGAAGACTGTGTCGAGGCGCCCGGACTTGTTCACGAACTGCTGCGGGTTGTACGGCTGTGGGTCGTACGGACGCGGGTAGTCGGCGGCGAACGGCGTGAAGTCGTAGAAGCGTTTCCAGTCGATGACCCACGTGCTGTCCAGACGGCCGAGGCCGTTGAGGTTGCCGCTCCGCTTCGTGTGCGTGAAGAGCTGCGACAGCGCCACGTCCGCGTGGGCGCGGTTCCACTTGTACCTCCGGCGCACCATGCTGTGCCCGATGCGGAAGGCGGCGGCGGAAAATTCGAGCGGGATGAAGAGGCCGTCGCGGCTCATCGGCGCAAACCTCGTGTTGGGCCTGCGGGTCAGGGACGCGACTATCTCGTCGCCCGCGAGCCGCGGGAGGTAGTCGTGCAGGACTATCCACTGAAAGTGCTTGACGACCTCCTCGCGCGCCTGCTTGAACAACTCTTCGGAGGTCGGGCGCGGCCGGTCTTTATAGCGCCCGCCGGCGAGGTCTTCGACGACCCGGTTGTGGAACTTGATGAAGGCGACGTGGGTCTGCGCCAGCGGCAGGTTCTCGTCGTTGCGCTCGTCGCCGATGATGGCGTCGCCCTTCCCCTTGCCCTCGGCCACGCGCGGCAGGTCGTTGTCGAACGTCGCCCTGAACAGGCCGGGCGCGGCCTCGGTCGTGCCGACCCTCAACCGCGCCGGATACTCCCCCGGCTCGTACAAATCCCGCGACTTCTCGTACAGCTTTTTCGTCTTCTCGTCCACCTCCTTCGACTGCAAGTCGCCCGGCCACAGCCGGTAGAGGCTGTCGAGGTCGAGGCTCGGCGAGCGCGCGTTCGCGGGACTCAGCTCGGAGAGCGGCAGGTCTTCGGTCTTGTCGAAGGTGATCTCGTGCGTGATGAACTGGCCGAGGTAGGTGTAGCCCGCAGGGATGTCGGACTCCTCCTGCTCGCCGGCCCCCGCGCCGTGGCACCCCTTCGGGTCGTTCATGCACCGGCCGAGGTCGATGAGAGACCGCTCGACCTTCGTCAACTCGGCGACAACCTCCTTGTTCTTCAGATTCGGCGGGAACCCGGCCCTCGCCTCGAATATCCGCCCGAACCTGATGGGCGCGCACACGGGCTCCGCCTGCGCGGCCTCCGCGTGCGCGGCCTCCGCTTCCGCCCTCGCCCCCGCCATCGGACACCCGTTGCGTCCGGCGGACAGAAACGGCGACTCGTAGATGACCCCCTCACCCGAGACCAGGTAAGCAATCCTTCTGGCGTGCATCTTCGCTCCTCCTTTTGCATTGCGGCGCGGGCCGTATGAGACGCGGACGCGGGGCGCTCCCGAAGGAGACAGCCCCGCCCTTAATCGTTGCCGCCCTGATTCGCTCTTGCTGGTTAACGCTCTAAATGAATTCTAAAACTGTCAGAGGTGCGTGGTCGCCGCCGGCGGGAAGTGTGACGCTCGCGGCGGGCGGGGATTGTACAGGGGTCGGGCGCAGCCTTCAATCAAATAATTTCTCGCCCGTAGTCGCAGTATTCGACGATGGGGCAGCGCTCGCAGAGGGGGTCGCGCGGGCGGCAGAGTTTGCGGCCGTGGCGGATAAGGTTGACGTGGAAGGAGTAGAACTTGCCCGCGGGCACGAGGCGGTTCATCACCTCGTGCGCGAACTGGTCGGAGCACTTCGGGGGGATGAGGCCGACGCGGCGCAGGACGCGGAAGATGTGCGTGTCGAGCGGGAAGACCTCCGTAGCGCACGCGAAGAGCAGCGTGCAGGCTGCCGTCTTCGGGCCGACGCCGCGGAACGAGGCGAGGTACGCGACCGCTTCCGCGGCCGGCAGCCCGCGCAGGAACGAGAGGTCGAACGAGCCGTGCCGCTCCTTGACCTCGCGCAGCAGCCCGCGGATGACCGCGGCCTTCTGGTTGGCGAGCCCGCCCAGACGTATCGTCTCGACGAGCGTCTGCTCGCGCGCGCGCAGCAACGCGTCCCACGTCGGGAACCTCTTCTTTAAGGCGTCGTAGGTGCGGTCGCTGTTGGCGTCGCTCGTCGCCTGCGAGAGGATGACGGCGACGAGCATGTCGAGCACGTCCCAGTCCGTCCAACGGTTCTCGGGCTCGCCGTAGGCGCGCTCAAGGTTCTGGACGATGTACCCGACCGGCTTCTCCTCGACGACCGAGGCGGCCCACGCCCCGGCGGCGGACGGAGGACGCGCGGCGCTACTTCGTGGGGTTCTCTTTCGACGCGGCGATGACGCGCTCATAGAAGTCTATGTACTGCGGGATGACCAGGTCCGTGCTATAGCGGCCGACGGCCGACGCGCGCGCGCGCCTCCCCATCTCGCGGCGCAACTCTTCGTCCGCGAGCAGACGCGCCGCGTCCTCGCTCATCTTCTCCACGTCGCCGACCTCCGCAAGGCAACCCGTCGAGCCGTCGTCCACGACCTCGGGGATGCCGCCGACGCGCGAGGCGATGACGGGCACTTCGCACGCTAAGGCTTCGAGCGCGGCGAGCCCGAACGACTCCTGCTCGGACGGCAGGAGGAGCACGTCCGCGACCGAGAGGTAGTCGGTGATGCGCGGCTGCTTGCCGACGAACGAGCAGTAACGCTCCACTCTCAAACAACGCGCGCGGTGCTCGGCACTTGAGCGTTCGCTCCCGTCGCCCACCATCACGAGCCGCGCGTTCACGCCCTTCTCCCGCACGCGCGCCAGAATCTCCACGCAGTCCACGGGCCGCTTTACGGGCCGGAAGTTCGAGACGTGGCAGAGCAACGGCTCGCCGTTCGGGGAAAGCTCGCGCCGCAGCTCTTCCTTCGGCTTGCGGCTGTAGTCGCTCGCGCAGATGAAGTTCGGGATGACGGCGATGTGCTCGAACTGGAACGTCTCGGCCGTCGCCTGCTTGAGATAGTGCGAGACGGCGGTGACTCCGTCCGACTGCGCGATGCCGTAACGCGTGATGGGCAGGTAAGAACGGTCGGCCCCGACGAGCGTGATGTCCGTCCCGTGCAGCGTCGTGACGACGGGCAGCGTCCGGCGCGGCTTCAAAGACTCGCGCGCGAGGATGGCGCTGATCGAGTGCGGGATGGCGTAGTGGACGTGGAGCAGGTCGAGGTCTTCCGTCTCGGCCACGTCGGCCATCTTCGTCGCGAGCGCGAGCGTGTAGGGCTGGTGCTCGAAGAGCGGGTACGACATCATCTCGACTTCGTGGAAGCGCACGCGCTCGCCCAGTTGAGTGAGCCGCGTCGGCAGGGCCGAGGAGATGAAGTGGACCGTGTGCCCGCGCTCGGCCAGCTCCTTCCCCAGCTCCGAGCCGACGATGCCGCTCCCGCCGTAGGTCGGATAGACAGTGATTCCGATGTTCATAAAAATGAAAAGATGTCAGATGTTAGACGCTAGATGCTGGCGAGGTCAAAGGCTCAAACCAGCATCTAACATCCGACATCTGACATCCGAAAATACCGAGAGGCAGCCGGCCCTCGCTACCGTCTGCCTCTCGTTCTCAACTTGTCTCACCTGCGAAGGGGGGACAAGCGAGAGCCAGAACTATACGCCTACTTTGCCCTTTTGACAAATGAATTTTTGTCCGGAAGCAGACACGGATTGGTACCACCGGCCGTGCCTCCGGAAGTCTTGCCCGCACGCGATTTAGCCCGGGCGCGCGGGCGCCGCCGCCCGCGACTGCGCCCCGCGGCGAATCGCGTTATAATGTGCGCAGACGAAAATCAGACAACAAGCGTTCGCTCGCGACGCGCCACGTTTTGATTTGAGTGAATTTTTTACACTGATGGAGAAAGTTAACGTATGCCGAAGATTGATAACATCGAAGAGACGCCGAACCCGAACGCCGTCAAGTTCATCCTGAAGGAGCCGGTGACGAATGGGACGACCCGCTCGTTCCACAGCGCCGAGGAGGCCGCCGCAGACCCTCTGGCCGGCCCGCTCTTCGCCGTGGGCGACGTGTCGTCGGTCTTCTACATGGACAAGATGATTACGGTCGAGAAGTCGGAAGAGGCCGACTGGGACGACCTCCTCCCGCGCCTCGCCGTGCCCATCCGCGCGGCCGAGGGCGTAGCGACGAACGGCGGTGCCGCGCAGCCGCAGCCGGCCGCGCAGGGCGTCGGCGGCGCGCTCGGCGCACTCATGAGCGACGACCCGCAGCTCGTCCGCATCAACGAGATTCTGGACGAGAAGGTGCGCCCCTACCTCGCCTCGGACGGCGGCTGGCTCGAAGTGCTCTCGCTCGAAGACAAGAAGCTCACCATCCGCTATCAGGGCGCCTGCGGTAGTTGCCCCAGCTCGCTCTCCGGGACGCTCATGGGCATCGAGGGACTCATCCGCCAGGAGATCGACCCCGACATCGAAGTCGTCGCCGTCTAAAGCCGTGAACCGTGACAAGTGAAGAGCAGTTCACTTGTCACGGTTCACGGTTTACGGTTCACGGCTTTTTTTGGAACTCGCCCTCTGTGGCGGGCGTTTACCCCTCCAACTCAACCCGAGTGCTGGTCTCCGTCTATCCGGGGGCCTGTGCGCGTCCCAGACCTTTCAGCGAACGTCCGGCGTGACCCGCGCACCCGACCGAGGGTTCACGTTCCCGGACTAAGGACGAAACAATGGACAGACACCCGCGCCTGCTGGCCTTCGCGCTCTGCGTCTCGGCGCTGGCCCCGGCCGCAGTCCCCGCACAGACGCCGACCCCGGCCGCCGCCACACAGAAGAAACCCGCCGCCAGGAAGCCCAAAGGCGAGACGGCCGACCCGATGGTCGAGGTGCGCCGCGCTTCGGCCGTCTCGCTCGTCTCGACGCTGGCCGACGAGGCGCGCACCTTCTCGGAGCCGGGCCTGCGCGCGCGCGTGCAGGCGCGCGCGGCCGACGCGCTCTGGGAGACGGACAAGGAGAGGGCGCGACAGCTCTTCCGTCGCGCGTGGGAGGCGGCCGAGGCGGCCGACCGCGACACAGCGAATCTCTCGGAGGCCGAGCTGCGCCGCCGCTCCATCGCGCAGGGCGCGGCCGGCGCGCGCGGCCTGCTCAACCTGCGCCGCGAGGTCGTTGTCCTCGCCTCGCGCCGCGACCGCGACCTCGGCGAAGAGTTCCTCGCCAAGTTGGACGATTCGCGCAAGGACGAGGCGTCCGCGACGACGGCCCCGCAGACGCCCGTCCAGACCAACGAGCAACGCATCAACCCCGACAACCCGCCGGGGCCGATGATGCAGCGACTCAATCTGGCGCAGCAGATTCTCGACGGCGGCGACATCGAGCGCGCGATGCAGTTCGCGGACTCGGCGCTCTACCCGGTCAACACCTTCGGGATGCACTTCCTCAACACGCTGCACAAGAAGAACAGGGAGGCGGCCGACCAGCGCTACATGGCGCTCGTCACGCGCGCTGCGGGCGACCCGCTCTCCGACGCCAACACCGTCTCGCTGCTCTCGTCCTACGTCTTCACGCCGATGCTCTATATCACCGTCCGCCCCGACGGCCAGAGCCACACGCGGCAGTACGGCCCCGGCACGCCGTTCGACGACCTCGACCCGCGGCTGCGCGAAGCGTTCATCGCCGCGGCCTCGCAGATACTCCTGCGGCCCGTGCCGCCCGTCGAGGAGGACCGCACCTCTTCGGGGCGCACCGGCGCTTACGTCGTCACCACGCGCATGCTCCCGCTCTTCGAGCGCCACGCGCCCGACCGCGCCGCGGCGTTGCGCGCGCGTCAGGCCCTGCTCGCGCAGGACACGCCCGAGCGCACGCGCCGGCCCGACAACGAGCTGCTCACCAACGGCATCGTGCCCGAAGACCCGAGCCGCGACCGCGTGCAGGATGCGCTCGACCGGCTCGAACGCGCCAAGGATGCCAACGAGCGCGACCTGGTCTACTTCCGCGCCGCGATGGCAGCGTTCGACTCAGACCTCCCGCGCGCGCGCGAGCTGGCGAACAAGATCGAAGACCCCGACACGCGCAAGCAGCTCTTCTCCTTCATCGCCTTCCGGCTCGTGCAGGACGCCCTGCGCGCGAAGAAGGCGGACGACGTGCTGACCCACTCGCGCAGCGACGAGCTGACGCGCGTGCAGCGTGTGTGGGGTCTGACCGAGGCCGCGCGCCTGCTCGCTAAGGAGCAGCCCGGCCGCGCGGCCGAGGCGCTCGACGAAGCGACGACCGAGGCGCGCAAGCTCGACGACGGGAGCCCTGAGCGCGTGCGCGCGCTCCTCGCCGTCGCCACGCAGCTCGCCGCGCTCGACCGGCCGCGTGCGTGGGAGACGATGCACGAGGTCGTTAAGGCCGCCAACGCGCTCAAGGACTTCAGCGGCGAGGGCGGCGACATCACCGTCCGCGTCGAGTTCAAGGGCGGCGGCGCGATGACGCAGAACAACAACGTCGAGTCGTTCGACCTGACGGGCGTCTTCGCGGCGCTGGCCCGCGAAGACTTCGACCGCGCCGCCGCGCTCGCGCGCACGCTCAAGTCAGAGGGGCCGCGCTCGGTGGCGACGCTCGCCGTCGTGCGCTCCGTTCTCATCAAGCAACGGGAGCCCGCGGTCGCCGCCGCCGCGAACTGATTCTGGAACTTTCGGCCCGCGCCGGACGAATCAGAGGCGACGGTCTGAGCGTTAAGGTCGGAACGCCGGACGTTGAACTCGGGGAAGGGCTTCCTCCGATTCAACGTCCGACGTTCCGACCGCATCACTCTCAAGAGTCGTCAGTCGCGCCTGTCCACCCGCGTCCCGCGCTCGCCCGTATTTAATCGCCCCCGGAGGTAATCCATGTCGCAAAGAGTCTCGCTGCTGGCGCTCGCCCTCTGCACAGTCGTCTCGCCCATCCGTGTCAGCGCGCAGGAGCCGCCGGCCGCCAAGCCGAAGCCTTCAAAGGCTTCCGCGAAGAAGCCGGGCGCCGAGCCGGCCGACCCGATGGCCGAGTTGAGGCGCACGACGGCTATCTCGCTCGTCTCTTCGCTCGCCGACGACGCGCGCACGTTCCGCGACCCCGCTCTGCGCGCGCGCGTGCAGGCGCGTTCGGCCGACGCCCTTTGGGAGACCGAGCGCGAGAGGTCTTTCACGCTCTTCCGCCGCGCGTGGGACGAGGCCGAGGCGGCCGACGCCGAGTCCGACCGACGCGTTGCCGAAGAACGCGTGCGGCAGCAACGCGAGCGCGGCCACTCCTCCATTCAACTCGGGCCGAGCCTGCGCTCCGAAGTCCTCCGCCTCGCCGCGAAGCGCGACCGCGCGCTCGGCGAAGAGTTCCTGACGAAGCTCGATGAGGCGCGTAAGAAAGAGTTGGAGTCACCCGCCATCTCCAACGAGCGTCCGACCGACTCGGCGCCCACGAAAGGCAACGGCCAGCCGTCCGAGCAGCAGCGCCCCGACCCGATGGAGACGCCGCCCGCCATCGCCAAGCGCCTGCGCCTCGCCATACAGCTCTTACAGGACGGCGACGTGGAGCGCGCGACGCAGTTCGCAGACCCCGCGCTCGGCGCGGCCTACCCGACCGCGCTTGAGTTCCTCACGCGCCTGCGCGCGAAGAACGCGCAGGCGGCAGACGAACGCTTCGCGATGACAGTCACGCGCGCGGCCCTGAACCCCGCGTCGGACGCCAACACCGTCTCGCTGCTCGCGTCCTACCTCTTCTCGCCGACGCTCTACATGACCTTCTCGGCCGACGCCGGGTCGAACGCCAACTCCTGGGGGAACGGCGGACCGGATCGGCCCGCGCCGCCGACCGACGTGCCGCCGCAAATCCGCGCGGCCTACTTCCGCGCCGCGACCGCCATCCTCCTGCGCCCGACGCCGACGCCCGACCAGGATCGCACGTCGGCGGGCCGCGCCGGCTGGTACATGGTCATCGCGCGGCTGCTGCCGCTCTTCGACCAGTACGCGCCCGACCGCTCGGCGGCGCTGCGCGGCAAGCAGGCTTCGCTTGCGCCCGACACGCCTGACGGACTGCGCCAGCCCGGCGCCAACAACGCGCTCACGCGCGGGCTCGTCCCTGAAGACCCGAACCGCGACCGCGTCGGCGAGACGCTCAGCCGCCTCGACCGCGCCAAGACGGCCCAAGAGCGCGACTCCGTCTACATCGACGCCGTCTTCGACGCGATGCGCCAGAAGGACCCGCGCGTCGAAGAGTTCCTCTCGAAGATCGAGGACACGGACGCGCGCCAGAAGCTCCGCGCCTTCATCGACATGGACGCGGCGCGCGAGGCGGTCAACGAGAAGAACGCGACCGAGGCGCTCCGCATCGCGCGCGGCAACAGCCTGACGAGCATCCAGCGCGCGTGGGTCTTGACGGAGGCCGCGCGCCTCGTCTCGAAGGAGGAGCCGGGCCGCGCCGTCGAAATCCTCGACGAGGCCCTGACCGAGGCGAAGGAGCGCATCGACCCCGCGTCGCGCGAGCGCGCCAGCGCGCTCGTCGCCGTCGCCACGCAGCTCTACGACCTTGACCGCCCGCGGACATGGGAGGTGATGCACGAGGTCGTCAAGGCCGCCAACGCCGCCAAGGAGTACACGGGCGAGGACGGCCGCATCGGCATGCGTTTCGAGTCGAAGGGCATGACGATGTCGTCGAGCAGTACGGTGCAGTCGTTCGACCTCACGGATATCTTCACGAAGCTCGCGCGCGAGGAGTTGCAACGCGCGGCCGACCTCGCGCGCACCTTCGAGGGCGAGGCGCCGCGCTCCTTCGCCACGCTGGCCGTCGCGCGCTTCGTGCTCGACAACAAGGCCGAGAAGAAGCCGGAGCGCGCCGCTAACTGAAGCGCGCAGAGGCGGCCTCTAGCCTTTTCCCCCGCGCTGTTTTAAGATGGATTAGCCTTCGAGGAGCCGCAGACGGTTGCGGCTCCTCTTTCTCTGACCCGACCATTCCACCTTTAAAGAACCCCGGAGGATTAAGACCTTTGCACCTGAGAAACCTCTTACTCATTACAGCCGTGGCCTTCGCGCTGGCCGCCGCCGTCATCCCCGCCGCCGCACAGTCCGAAGGCAAGACCTTCACGCACGAGGGCGCGGGCGTCACCTTCACCCTCCCGGCCGGGTGGACGGCCGAGCCCGACGGCGAACAGTTGACCGTCGCGCCGGCCGACGAGAGCTTCGCCATCGTCTTCTGGGTGACCGAGGCGGAAGACTTCGACGCCGCGGCGAAGGCGCTCGGCACGGAGTTGGCCAAGCAGATTCAGAACCTGAAGCTGGACGGCGAGCCGAAGGCCGACACACACAACGGCATGGGTCACGCCTCCGTCACCGGCTCGGGGCAGGTCGACGGCAAGGAGATCGTCTTCAGCGCCGACATCCTTGAGGCGAAGAAGCCGCTTATCGTCCTCACCCTCGGCTCGTTGGAGAATCTCCAAAAGCACGCGGCCGATTTCAGTAAGCTGGTCAAGAGCATCAAGAAGGTCGGGTAAAAGCAGTAGGCAGTAGGCAGTAGGCAGTAAAAGACCGGCGGCGTGTGGCCCGTTGCTTACCACACGCCGCCGGAGATTTTTGTCTTAAACTGCCTACTGCCATCCGCCTACTGCTTCATGAGGAGGTGCGCCGTGTTTAAGAGGATGCGTTGGGTCGAGAGGGAGTTTGAGTTCAACCTGCTGGTAGGCGTCTTCCCCTGCGTCGTCGAGCGTCTGCGCGGCACACCCGCGCGGCTCGAAGAGTTGACGCGCGGCCTCACGCGTGAGGAGACGACGGCGAAGCCGGACGGGCTCTGGTCGATACAGGAGCAGGCGGGACACCTCTGGGATTTGGACGAGCTACACGAGGGCCGTCTCGAAGACTACGCGCGCGGCCTCGAAGTGCTGCGCGCGGCCGACATGCGGAATCGCAAGACCGAGGAGGCCGGCCACAACGAAGCGCGCCTCGAAGAGATACTCTCCGCCTTCCGCGCCGCGCGTCTCGGCTTCGTCCAGCGGCTCGAAGCGTTGACCACAGCCGAGGTCGCGGCCTCCGCGCTCCACCCGCGCCTGCAAAAGCAGATGCGCGTCATCGACATGGCCTACTTCACCGCCGAGCACGACGACCACCATCTCGCCGCCATCTCAGAGCTGCGCCGGCTCGGGTAACGACGGGACAAAAAAAGGCCCGGCGTTTCGTCCGACGCCGGGCATAAAACCACAGGAGAACCGTCCAAATTACCTCCGGCCGCGTTCCCCCCGCGGCCTTAGCGGGTAATTGCTATGCTACTCGTTCGGATGCCCTTCCCACGCCCCCGCGTTGCACAAAACTTTCGTCCAATAAAGTGTTTGAGTTCGAGGCCCGCCGCAGCCATCATCAGACAGTTCCGGAGTCTGAACGGGCCGCGGCCTCAGCGTTCGTAGCGCAGGACGAGGCCGTCGCCGCCGACCGCGAAGCCGACCTTCTTGTCGAAGAAGAGGGCGTAGAGGTGCTGGCGCGTGTTGGTCTCCTGCTGCACCCAGGTCGAGCCTCCGTTGTCTGTGCGGAGGATGACGCCGGAGCGGCCGATGACCCAGCCCTCCTCCTTATTGACGAACTTCACACTCAAGAGCGTCGTGCGCACGCGCGGCGGCACCGCGCGCCACGTGAGGCCGCCGTCCTCTGTGCGCAGGATGGTGCCGCGCTCGCCGACGGCCCAGCCGCGCTCGTCGCCCTCGAAGTCCACGTGGTAGAGCGCGGCCGTCGTGCCCGCGTCCTGCACGTCCCACGTCTCGCCGCCGTTGCGTGTGTGCAGCACGCGACCGCCGCTGCCGACGATCCAGCCGCGACGGTCGCCGTCGAAGTCGAGGTGGATCAACTCGTCGCGCACGGGCACGCGCTGGCGCTGCCAGGACGCGCCGCCGTTCTCGGTCGAGAGCACGAGGCTGTCGATGACGTTCTCGCCGCGGCTCAAAGAGCCGACGATCCAACCGCGCTTCTTGCTCGTGAAGCGCACGCTGTAGAGTTCGGGCTCGGCGCCGAAGGTCTGCGCGTGGAAGCGCGCCGACGGCGTCCACGTCTCGCCGCCGTCCTCGGTCGTGAAGATTTGCGTAGCGGCGAGCAGGTAGCCGTCCTCCTCGTTGCGGAAGTAGACATCGTTGAAGGACTCTTTGGTCTCGACCGTCTGGCGCGTCCAGGTGCGCCCGCCGTCGCGCGTGCGCAGGATGACGCCGCCGTCGCCGGCCACCCACCCGCGTCGAGAGTCGAGGAAGTAGATGGCGTTCAAGTCCTTCCCCGGCAAACCCTGCCGCCCGCCCGACCAGCCCCGCTCCTGCGCCAAAGCCTCCGGCACCGCGCACGCCGCCAAAAGAACGGCCGCGCACGACGCGAGCGCGGCCCAACGACTCATACTTTTTAAACTCATCTGCGGATCAACTCTCTCCCCGACGGAGTTCGATAAGAACGACTTCCCCTTGAATCTTCCCCTTTTGTACATGAATGGATACTCGGGATACAAGGGGACTAGGCAGTAGGCAGATAGCAGCAGGCAGTAAAAGACCGGCGGCGTGTGGCTCGTTGATTTCCACACGCCGCCGGAGGTTTTTGCCTTTACTGCTTTCCGCCTACTACTTGCTGCTCACCCGGTAGACGCGCCCGTTGTAGACGACCACGACGCGCTCGCCGAGCGAGAAGAAGCGTGCGAGCTGCGGCTCGCGCTTGATGAGCGCGAAGTATTCGTCGCCGCCGAACTCGATTGCCGTCTCGGGCAGCTTCGCGTCCGCCTTGAACTCGGAGTCGGTCCACACGCCATCGCGCAGGTAGAAGGTCTTGTCGCCGATCTTGCGTACGGCCGAAGAGACCGCATCGTCCTCATCGCGCAACGCCTCCTGCTGCGCGCGGTCGCGCTTGCTCTGGCGGACGGCCAGCTCGCCCGTCTTCGCCTTCGCGGCCTCCCTCGGCGGCGGGGGCGGCGCGTCCGCCGAGTTGTAGACGGTCGAGGGCGCGGTGCTGCCGCCCGTCCCTGCGGCTCTGGACTCAGGACGGTTTGCCGGGCGCTCGCGGCGGACGCCCGAGCCGCCGGGCATCACACGGATGGTCTCCTCGGTGTCGCGCCCGGTCACGGAACTCAGGCGGCGGGCCTCGCCCTCTTCGAGCGCGAGGTACGAGGTGTAGGGCGTAACGATGCCGTAGCGCGTGCCGAGGTCTACGATCTCGTCGGTCAACTCCTTCTGCTCGCCGTTCGAGCGTATCTGCTCCATCAGCCAGCCGACGCGTCGCGTCGCCCACAGCCGCGGCAGAAACTCGTTGCGCTCGGTGCGGAGCGGGAAGCTCACGTTGTTGTACGCGAACGAGCGCGTGGCCTCGCCCGCGCGCCCCGTCAGACGGAGCACGATGTTGTCGAGGTCGCGCGCATTGCGGTAGCGGCCGATGAGCGTAAGCTGCGTGCCGCGGAAGATGTCGGGCATCTCGCGCGGGTAGACAAGGTCGGACTCCACCCCGCCCATGTCGAGCGCGAGGTTCGTCAGAACCGGGTGGTTGATCTTCGTGAAGAAGTTCGAGACTTTGATTTCGAGGTCTTCCTTCGGCTCGACGTACTCGGCCGCGCCGCCGTTGTCGGCCGCGAGCTTGTCCAAGAGCGCCGTGTTCACATCGTAGCCGACGCCGAAGGTGAACAGACGCACGCCGGGGACGCGCGCCCCGCGCGTGTTATCGAGGATGCGCTCGACCTTCGTCTCGCCCACCGTGGGCAGGCCGTCGGTCATGAAGACGAGCAGGCGCGGGCGCTCCGCGCGGTCGAACTGCTGCATGGCTGCGAGCAGCGCGCCGTTGATGTTCGTGCCGCCGACCGGCCGCAGATTCGAGATGAACTGCTCGCCCATCGCGCGCCCCGCTGCGTCGGCCTGCAAGAGCCCCGTCGTCATCAAATGCTCCTCGCCCGCGAAGTTGATGACGTTGAAGCGGTCGGCCGGTCTGAGGCTCCGCACGCCGAAGAGGAGCGCGGCGCGCGCCTTCTCCATCTTCCCCGCCTCGGCCATCGAGCCCGACGTGTCGAGCACGAAGACGACATCCTTCGCCACGTACTCCTGCTCGGACACGGCATCCTTCGGCGAGATGGTCAAAAGGAAGAAGCCCTGCTTGCCCGGCTCGCGGTGTGTGAGGAGCGTCATGCCGAAGTCTGCATCCGAGAGCGTGTAGAAGAGCTGGAAGTCCTGCGGCTCGCGCCCCGCGGCCGACTCGAACGAGACGCGCGCGCTGCGCTCGCCCTTGCGCGCCACGTCGATCTCGTGGCTCGGCGAGTAGATGTTGCGGACGGGCTCGCGCCCCTCGACCTCGACGCGCCCCGAGACGGTGCCCGTCACCTGCGAGACGTTGCGCCCCGTGCCCAGAGGATAGCGGTAGTTGACGGTGCCGCCCTCCGCCTTCAAGACCTGCGTGTAGGTCAGCTCAAGCTTCTTGTCGGAGTGCGGCGGGATGGGGAAGATGCTGGCCTGGAAGAGGTCACGGCCGGCGTACTCCAAAAGGCCCGGGTCGCGCTGGCGCCGGACGATCTCGTCGTAGATGCGGCGCGCCTCCTCGCGCGAGCGCACCTCGCCGACGAGCCGCTTGTCGCCTTCCCAGATGGCGAACTCGACGATGGAGGCCGACTCAGGGATAGGGAAGAAATACGTGCCTTCGAGCGTCGCGTCCGAGTCGTTGCGGAAGACCTGCTCGACGTGCGTGGTGGCGACCTGCGCGGCGATCTTGGAGTCGATCTTGATGGACTTGACGGGCAGAGCGCGCGGCATCGGCACGGGCCGCCGCGGCGGGACGGGGCAGCGATGGCAGGGGCCGGGGACGATGACGCCCTGCGCGTTGGCGGTAGCGGTGACGAGCGCCATCAGCACGAGTCCGAAGAAGAGGCACAGCAGGTCTCTGAACGTTCGCATTCCCTTATCTCCTCAAAACGCTTTCGTAAATTCACACGAGCCGGGCGGCTCTCGGGTCTCAAGAACGGCCGCTCCGTCCCTAGAACGCCTCCCCCCGAATTTCTTGCGCGGGAACACGGTTGAGGGCCGCGGTGTCTAAAAGTCCTACAAGAAAAATAGGGGCAGACGCCGTGTCAGCGGCGCATGAATTTAGCCCGGCCTTTCAAGGCCGTGTAAACATCGCATCAAAACTTAGCTCAACAACTGCCTGCTTTTCTTCGGAGGGAGCGATGCAGAACCCTTTCCAACCCAACCTGCGGAAGCCGTGGCTGCTGCTCTGCACCACGCTGCTCCTCGTCTACTCCATCATGCCGGGCGCACACCGGACGCTCTTTTTTGACGCGGCGCCCAGTTCCGCCCTTGAGGCGGCGATGGCACTGCTCTCGTTCCCGCTGGGGACGGCCGTCGCCTTCGTCTTCCACTCGTCGGACTTCGGCCTCTTCGGCCGCTTCGCCTTCTGGGCGGCGGCGATGGGGCTCGGCTACGCGCAGTGGTTCCATCTCTTCCCCGCCCTGAAGCGTTGGGAGAAGGGCCGTCGCCTAAACACTCAGAATCTCCCGACCGGCCCGAGCGTTGTCTCGGGCTCCCCTCTGGGGCTGAACTCGGCGGCGCCGCTCCCTGCGCTCGACTCAGCGCGCCCGCCCGTCCCGCAGTTCAACGACCACGGCCGGACGCCGCTCGAACGGATTCTGCGGGACGAGGATGACTGAGTCTTCCGCGAGCGTTCGGTCTCACATCTCGCGCAGCCGCTGGTTGAAGAGGTGCGCCGTCAGGCCGAAGAGGAGAACGACGAGGCCGCAGGCAGCCAGCGTCGGCCGCGGGCCGAAGCGGTCGGACGCCGCACCCGACAGCAGGCTCGCGAAAGGCGTGGTGCCGATGAAAGTCAGGAGCCACATGCTCATCACGCGCCCGCGCATCTCGTCCGTTACGAGCTGCTGCAAGAGCGTGTTGCCGAGCGCGAAGAAAGTGACCATCGACACCCCCGTCCCGAAGATGAACGGGACGCCCACCCACGGGGACGGCGCCGCGGCGAAGCACACGATGCACGTCCCGCCCGAAAGCATCGCCGCGAGCAGAACGAGCCCCTTGCGCCGCAAGTCCCCGAGGTAGGCGAGCGCCAGCGCCCCGACGAGCGCGCCCGCCCCGGCCGTCCCCATCAACAGCGACAGCCCCGCCTCGTCCCAACCGTACACGTTGCGCGCGAAGAGCGGCAGCAGCACGAGGTACGGCGTGCCGAACAGGCAGACCACCGTCGAGCACACGAGCACCGCACGCACACCGGGCCGCCCGCGCACGTACCTGAACCCGTCAGCCAGATCATTCCACATCGAGCGCCGCGCGGCTCCGACCTTCTCAACCCCGACCCCGACCGGCCCGACCTGCTCAAGCGGCGCGACGGCGCCCCTCTTCTCGAACCTCACGCGCGCGAGCGCGGCCACGATGGCGACGTAGGAGAGGCCGTTGGCGAAGAAGCAGCCCGCCATCCCAAGCGCCTTCATCGTCAAGGCCGCCAGCGTCGGCCCCGCCACGCGCGCCAACTGGAACTGCGAAGAGTTAAGCGCGATGGCGTTCGCTAAATCTTCGCGCTTGACGAGGTCAACCGTAATCGCCTGGTACGCCGGCCCCGAAATCGCCCAGCAGCAGCCCGTCACGAACGAGAGCAGCAGCACCATCCACACGTCTGAGGGGCGCCGCCCCGCGCCCTCCCACTGAATCGCGCCCGACCACACGAGCGCCCCGAGCACCAGCGCCGACAGCCCCGCCCCCGCCTGCGTATAGATGAGCAGCCGCTTGCGATCAACCTTGTCGGCGATGACACCGCCGACTAAGGTCAAGACCAGCCCCGGCGCCGTCGCTACGAACATGTCCACGCCGAGCCACGTCCCCGAGTCGGTCAACTGCAACACGAGCCAGCTCTGCGCGACCGTCTGCATCCACGTCCCCGCGTTCGAGAGGAACGCGCCTGCGAAGAAGAGACGGAAGTTGCGATGGCCGAGCGCGCGGAACATCCCGCCCCCGCGTGACGTTTGTGATGTTCGTGCGTGAGCCGGGGGAGTGGACATGAGTCTTGCGGGAAGCGGGCCGAAAGTGAATAATGCTCGCCGCCGGGACGAAGAAGAGCGGCGGGTCTAAGATGCCTACGCGGTGGCGAAACCGCAAGGAGCGCATGTGATACGAGAGAGCTTAGCGAAGAGGGAGGCGGAGGTGCAGCACGGCTTCCGCCAACGCGGCCTGAATGACGTGTCGCGCGTCGAGGCGCTCTCCGACGGCGTCTTCGCCTTCGCCATCACGCTGCTCGTCGTCTCGCTCGAAGTCCCGCGCACGTTCGACGAACTGCTGGTGACGATGCGCGGCTTCCTCGCCTTCGCCATCACCTTCGCCATGCTCTTCCACGTCTGGCACACCCAGTACCGCTTCTTCCGGCGCTACGGCCTGAGCGACAACTTCACGGTCTGGATGACGGCGCTGCTGCTCTTCGTCGTCCTCTTCTACGTCTACCCGCTCAAGTTCGTCTGGACGTTCATCGTCAACCTCATGCTCGGCCTCGGCTCGAAGGTCGAGACCTCTGCGGGAAACTTCGAGCCGGTCGTGCGCACCGAGCAGGTGCCGACGATGCTCATCGTCTACGGCGCGGGCTTCGCCGCCGTCTTCGCCATCTTCGCGCTGCTCTACCTGCACGCCTACCGCAAGCGCGCGACGCTTGAACTGAACGAGCTTGAGAGCCACGACACCGTCTCGTCGTTTCAGGAGAACGCGCTCATGGCGCTCGTCGGGTTGGTCTCACTCGCTCTTGCGCTCACGCGGAACCCGCGCTACATGGGGGTGGCGGGCATGTCCTACTGGCTCATCGGCCCCATCATGTACATCCACGGCTACACGCGCGGCCGCCGCCGCAAGCGGCTCGCACAGAACCTCGCACACGACGGGGCGTCCCCACTTCGCGTGGCGCCGGACACTTAAACAATCAGATTGAGTGGCTAAGACCCGGGCTCAAGTTTGAGGACGACGACCTCGGGCGGGACGCGGAAGCGCGCGGGAATGATGCTTGTGCCGACGCCGCCGCTGACGTAGAGGTGGCGCCCGCCCTCGACGACGTGCCCGAATGCGTAACGCTGTCCGAACTTCGAAGGGACGACCGCGCGGCCTACAAGGGGCAGATTGACCTGACCGCCGTGCGTGTGCCCCGCGAGTGTGAGGCTGACGCGCGCCGGGACTGTCGGGAAGATGTCCGGGTTGTGTGTGAAGAGGATGACCGGGTCATCCATGTTGACCTGTCGCAGCGCACCTTCGATGTCGGGCTTGCGCGTCCAGAGGTCTGCGATGCCTGCCAGCCAGAAGGCGTGGCCGACGCTCTCGATTCTGACCGCCTCATTCTCAAGCACCTTCAAGCCCGCCCCGCGCAATGCGCGCGCGACGCGCTCGCCGTCGTACCAATGGTCGTGGTTCCCGAGCACGGCGTAGACGCCGAGCGGCGCACTCAATAACTTCAACTCTTCGGCTATCGGCTCGGGCTCGACGAACGTGCCGCCGGCCACGCCGCCCTTGTGATTCTCCCCGCCGATGACGAAGTCGCCGGTGATGATGACGAGGTCGGGCGACTCCTCATTCACGCGCCCGACGACGTTGCGCAGGCGCGCGAGACTCATGTACGGCGCGCCGACGTGCAGGTCTGTGAGCAGCGCGACCTTCAGCCCCCGGTGCTCCTCGCGCCACCCGGGCACGCCGAGGCTCACACGGCGGACGACCGTCGAGGCCGGCTCCAGCCAGAACGTCCACACCGCCAGACACGACAGCAAGACGAGCGCGGCGACGGCGAGTACGACTCTCAATCTCGTTTTGAAGAGGCGGGGCATTTACGCGGCGGGTGGTCTGTGCATGACGGGCGAGTGTCGGTTCACTGTCGCCTCCATGCCGACAGCGGTGCGCCGTTGCCGCCGCGGCGGTGCGCGACGACCTCGGCGAGGATGGCGAGCGCGACCTCCTCGGGCGAGACCGCGCCGATGTCGAGGCCGACGGGCGCGCGCACCTCTCTGAGTACTTCTTCGCTAACGCCCGACTCGCGCAGACGCCCGAGCACGATGTTGGTGCGGCGGCGGCTGCCGATCATGCCGACGTAGTCGGGGCGCGCGTCGAGAACGGCGCACATGCACTCCTCGTCCTCGTTGTGGCCGCGCGTGACGACCGCGACGTAGACGCCGCGCCCCGTCCCGACGACCTCCTTCAACGTTTGCGTCCATCCCTGCGCCGCGATCAGTTCTATCTCTTCCTCGGGGAAGCGCGCGCGCGCGACGAACTCCGGGCGGTCGTCCACGAGCGTGACGCGGTAACCGACCGCGTGCGCAAGCCGTGCGAGCGCGGCCCCGACGTGACCCGCGCCGCAGACGACGAGGCGCGGCTCCGGCTCAACGCGCTCGAAGAGCACGCGCGCCCCGCGCCACGCTTCGAGCATGGGCGCGAACTCCTCCGCGCGCAGCGTCCGCGCCTCCGCGCGCGAGTCGAGAAAGGCCCGCGCATACTCCTCCAACGCGCCGTCCAACGCCGCGTCTTCGGTCGTCCCCGTCCGCACGCCCCCGGCCTCACAGAGAACCTTCGCGCCGACGCCCCGCTCCGCCTCCACCAACGTCGCGAGCACGGCCACGCCGCCCGCCTCGACCACGCGCGCGAGTGCGCGTGTGAGTTCGGCGGAGGAGTTGTGCGTGTGTGGAATGTCCATCGGCGGGGTTACGCTTAACTTGAGGGCAGCTGCGGCGCCCGTCTACTTCTCGCCCATCCGGACGAGGCCGACGGCGGCGAGCGCGCGGCGCAGGAGCCAGAGCGGGCCGACGAGGAGATAGACGGGGTTGCGGAAGAAGGCCGGGCTGTTGCCCTCGATGGCGTGCCCGACAAACTGGAAGACCCACCCGACCACGAACAGCGCCAGCGCCAAGCGCCAGTCCCAGAAGAAGAGCGGCAGGCTCACGACGATCATCGGGATGCCGATGGAATGCGTCAGCTTGTTCAAAGGGTGCTGGTGCTTCGCCTTGTAGTCTTCAACGAAAGAACTCATGACGCTCACTCCGTTCGCAAAGCAATGATGAATGCGGAATGATGAATTAAGAACCCTCTTCAACTCATCATTCATCATTCATCATTCTTTACCCCTTCCCTGCCCCACACGTCGAGGAAAATCTCCATCGTGCCGCCGCAGACCATGCCCTCTTCGCTGGCCTCGTCGGCGGTGAGGGTGAAGCGGTGCAGCGCCGGGCGGCCCGTGCGCAGCGCCTCGCGCGCCTCGGCCCAGACCTCCGCCTCGACGCAGCCGCCGCCCACGGTGCCGGCCGTCCCGCCGCCCTCGAAGAAGAGCATCTTGGCCCCGCGCCGCTGCGGGGTGGAGCCGCGCGTGTGCGCCACGGTCGCCACGACCACGCGCTCGCCGCGCGCCGACGCCTCGCCGACCAGCCGGTAGAGTTCGAGTTTGGTGACGAAAGACATTGGAGAAATGATGACTGATGAACGCGGAATAACGCGGAATGATGAATTAAGGACTCTCTTCAATTCATCATTCATCCTTCCGCATTCATCATTTCCTACAGCGGCGGTTGCGCCGCGGGCGTCGGGCTCGGGGTGGGTTGAGCGGTCGGGGCCACCATCATGTTGGGGCTTTCGGTGCCGGGCGTGGGCGGCGACTGTTGTGCCTGGTCGGCGGCCTCGACGCGCTGGCGCAGGCGCTCGACCTCAACATCGGCCGTGGCGACCGAGGCTTCGAGGCGCGTGCGGCTGGCGCCGAGCAGCTCCAACTGCTTGTTGATGCGCACGCGCTCGCGCCCCAACTGCTGCTCGATGGCTGTGCGCACGGCCGAGGGGTTGAGCGTGCCGACGAGCGCGGCGCGGCGCTGGATGGACTCGGGCGTTGACTCGTATTCGATCTCGGCCAGTCGCTCCTGCAACATGAACTCCTTGTCGGTCACCTCACGGAGCTGCGTGCGGAGCTGTTCGGCGCGCTGCTCGGCGCGGGTCAGGCGTTCGAGGTCGAACATGGCCTTCTGGTCAACCTTCATCTGGTTGAGTTGGCCCGAGAGCTGTTCGACCTGGCCGGAGAGTTCGCGCACGGTGCCGTGCAACTGTTCGTTCTCGGCCTGCGTGCTCTGCTGCTGCTGCTGCTGTTGTTGGCGCGCGGCGCGCGTCGTGCGGCGCGGCGTCGTGGCGGGTTGGCCGTCGTCCGCGGTGCTGACGACGGCGGGCTCGTCGGGGAGCGTCGGCGCCTGCACGGGCTGCGGGCGCGCAGGGTTCGTCGTCCGGCGCGAGCGCCGGCGCTGCGACTGCGCGTCGGGCACGAACGCGAATCCCGCGATAAGCAACGCCAGCGCCGCGCGGGCCAAAACTTTCTTCATCACGATCCTCCTTGAAAAACGTCGGGGATAGACTTCCGATGCCCGCCGCGGGCCGAAGGTTTACACGCCGACGGCCGCGCACGGTTCCCCTTCTCCTTCAAGTCGACACAATCTTGAAGCTGATGTCCACGGCGCGTGCCGAGTGCGTGAGCGCGCCGATGCTGACGAGATCGACGCCCGCCTCGGCGTAGGCGCGCACGTTCTCAAGCGTGATGCCGCCCGAAGATTCGAGCAGGATGTCGGGCTTTAAGCCCCGCGCGATCTCGACGAAGCGGCTTGTCTCCTCGGGCGTCTGGTTGTCGATGAGGAGGATGTCCGCGCCGGCCTCGATGGCGTCGCGCAGGTCGCGCTCGCGCGAGACCTCGACCTCTATCTTGTGCAGGTGTCCGACGGCCTTGCGCGCGCGCTCGACGGCCGTCGCCACGCCGCCCGCGAGCGCGACGTGGTTGTCCTTGATGAGCACGCCGTCGTCGAGGCCGAAGCGATGATTGCGCCCGCCGCCGGTCGTCACCGCGTACTTCTCAAGCATCCTCAGGCCCGGTGTCGTCTTGCGCGTGTCAACGATCTGCGCGCTCGTGCCCTCGACCGCCTGCACGTAACGGCGCGTGAGCGTGGCGATGCCGGAGAGCCTTTGCATGAGGTTGAGGGCCAGACGCTCGCCCGCGAGCAGCACGTCCGCGAAGCCGGTCGTGCGCGCGATGACCTTGCCTGCCTCGACCTCGTCGCCATCGGAGACGAAGGCTTCGATCTGCTGCTGCGAGTCAAGCGTGGAGAAGACGGCCTCGGCCGCTTCGAGGCCGCAGACGACCATCGCCTCCTTCGCGATGAAGCGCCCCTTAGCACTCTGGCTGCGCATCACGGTGGACTGCGTCGTGATGTCGCCGCGGCCGATGTCTTCGTTCAGGAACGCGCCGACCTGCGAGAACAGCGCCCCCTCGTCAAGCCAGCTCATTCGCCTAAAGCCTCCAGCATCTCGCCCAGCGCCTTGATTCTCTGCCCGACCTCGGCCGCGCGCTTGCGCAGCTCTTCGACCTTCTCGGCCGGCGCACGCTCGACGAACTGCGGGTTCGAGAGCTGCGCCTCTGCCTTCTGAAGTTCTTTCTCCTGCTTCTCACGCTCGCGTGCGATGCGCGCACGCTCCTGCTCGAAATCAATGAGACCTTCTAACGGCACAGCCACCTCGGCCCCGCCCGCGAGCACCGCCCGCGCCGACGCGCGCGGTATCCCGCCACCTCCGCCGTTGGTCGATTTGTCGAGACGGTCGGCGACGAAGATTTGCGAGGCGCGGGTGAGCCGCGTGATCTGCTCGGCGCTGTTGGCGAAGACGTGGCGCATCTCGCGGTCGGGCGTGCCGACGAAGAGACGCGGCAGGTACTCGCCGGGCTTCACGCTCAGCTCCGTGCGGATGTTGCGCACGCGCGAGACGAGTTCGATGACCGAGCGCATCTCTTCTTCGGCGCGCTCGTCGATCAGGGCCTCGTTCGTTACGGGGAACTCGGCGAGCATGACAGTCGGCGTGACGGAAGCGGCACGGTAGGCCGCGTGCAAAGACTCCTTACCCACGCCGGGCAGACGTTGCCAAAGCTCCTCCGTGATGAAGGGCATGAACGGATGAAGTAGACGCAGCGCCTGTTCGAGCACGGTCAGGACGCGGCTGCGCGCCGCGTCGCGCTCAGGTGTAGGGTCGGCTGCGGTCACGTCCGACTTCGACAGCTCGATGTACCAGTCGCAGAAGTCGTCCCAGAAGAAGTGGTAGAGCGCGTAGACGGCCTCGTGAAACTGGTACGTCTCGACGGCCGCCGAGACCGCGCGCGCGGTCTTGTTCAGACGCGAGACGATCCAGCGGTCGTGCAGCGCCCAAGCGTCGGGCTCGCCCTCAAAACCACGACCCACCTGCGCGCCTTCAGAGTTCAACAGGCAGAAGCGCGCGGCGTTCCAAATCTTGTTGGCGAAGTTGCGGTAAGACTCGACCTGATTGTCGTTCCAGCGCGTGTCGGTCGAGCCGATTGACGCCAGCACGAGGCGCGTCGCGTCCACGCCGAACTTGTCGAACACGTCGAGCGGGTCGGTGCCGTTCTGCTTTGTCTTCGACATCCGCTGACCGTGCTTGTCGAAGATGGTGCCGGTGATGTAAACGTCGTCGAACGCCTTCTCGCCCACGAACTTCACGCCCGTCATCATCATGCGCGAGACCCACAGGAAGATGATGTCGCGCGCCGTGACGAGCACGGAGGTCGGGTAGAAAGTCTTGAGGTCTGCCGCGTTCTCGTCCGGCCAGCCCAGAGTCGAGATGGGCCACAGCGCCGAAGAGAACCAGGTGTCGAGCACGTCCGGGTCCTGCTCAAGCTCGTCCGTCCCGGCCGCGGCCCGCGCCGCCTCTTCCGTGCGCGCGACGTAGATGTTGCCCGCGGCGTCGTACCACGCGGGGATGCGGTGCCCCCACCAGAGTTGGCGCGAGAGCGTCCAGTCGTAGAGACCGGCGAGCCAGTTCTCGTAGACCTTCTCGTAAGGGTTCTCGGGGATGAAGCGCGGCTCGTGCTTCTCACGAAGCAGTCGGAGCGGCTCGCGCCCCAACTCGGATTGCTTCATAAACCACTGGGTCGAAATCAACGGCTCGATGACCGTGCGGCAGCGGCCACACTTCGTGATGGAGAACTCGTAATCGACGACCTTCTCCAACAGCCCCAACTCTTCAAACTTCTGGACGACACGCTCGCGCGCCTCGTAGCGGTCGAGCCCCTCGAACTCGGCGCCGGCCTCGGCCGTCATCCGTGCGTGCTGGTCGATGACCGTCACCTGAGGCAGGTCGTGACGCTTGCCCAGCGCGTAGTCGTTCGGGTCGTGCGCGGGCGTCACCTTCACCGCGCCCGTGCCGAACTCCGGGTCTACGAAATCGTCGGCGACGACGGGAATCTCGCGGCCGACGATGGGGAGTATCAACGTCTGGCCGACGAGTTCTGCGTAACGCTCATCCTTCGGGCTGACGGCGACGGCCGTGTCGCCGAGCATCGTCTCGGGGCGCGTCGTCGCAACCGTCACGCGGCGGTCGGAGCCCTTGACGGGGTATTGCAGGTAGTAGAGCTTGCCGGCCTGCGACTCTTTATCAACCTCTAAGTCCGACAAAGCCGTCTGGTCTTTCGGGCACCAGTTAATCAGGCCGGGGCCGCGGTAGATGAGCCCCTCGTCGTAGCTGCGGACGAAGAATTCGCGCACGGCACGCGAGAGGTGTTCGTCCATCGTGAACTGTTCGCGCGACCAATCGACGCTCGCGCCCTCGCGCCGCATCTGTCGCTGAATCTCGCCGCCGTACTGCTCCTTCCATTCCCACACGCGGCGGATGAACTCCTCGCGCCCGATGTCGTGGCGCGACTTGCCCTCCTCCTTCTTCAACTTGCGCTCGACCATGATCTGCGTCGAGATGCCGGCGTGGTCTGTGCCGGGGAGCCAGAGCGTGCGGTGGCCGCGCATGCGATGGTAACGCGTGAGCACGTCCATGATCGTGTGCTGGAGCGCGTGCCCCATGTGGAGCGAGCCCGTCACGTTCGGGGGCGGGATGACGATGGAGTAGACGGGCGCGGCCGGGTCGTTGTTTACCTCGGGCGCAAAGCACCCCTCGCGCTCCCAGCGCGAATAATGGCTCTCCTCGGCCTGCTTCGGGTCGTAAGTTTTCGGGATGTCCATGACCGTTCGATTATACGGAGGCGAGGTGGAAAAGGGAAAAGAGTAGGCAACAGGCAGTAGGCAGTTCGGATTAAGACAAAGCAGTTAAAAAGAATCGGGGCGGCAGGTTGTTAATCCCGCCGCCCCGATTCTTTCAAGTCTTTCCTTGTCTTAACTGCCTACTGCCATCCGCCTACTGCCTACTCTTTTCCTCTTCGAGCTTCTGCTTGATGAGCAGCTCGGACAGTTCGGGGACAACTTCCCAGGCGATCTCGCGGACGACCTTGTCGGACATCAGCTCGACGACGCGGCGGGCGATAGCGTCGATAGCCTCGGGCGAGAGCTGGTCTGCGCGCAGAGGCTCGCTGATAGCAAAGCCCTCGGTCGAGGGTTCCTGCGACGGCGCGGCTGCGGCTTCAACAGAGGACGCCTGCGCAGCGGGCGATTTGGGCAGGTCGCCTTCGACGCTGCCGTCGGTGAACTGGCTCTCGACGACGGCCGGGATGGGATCGTCGGCGGGTACGACCTCGGGCTCGACGAAGCCGCGGGGGGCGGGCATCGCGCCCTGTGCCTCCACGCTGCCGAAGGCGAAGCCCTGCGGCCCGTCCTGCACTACGACATCGCGCCAGGGCGACTCGTCATGTGCGGCAGAGGCTTCGGGCTGCGCGAAGGTATCGGAAGCATCGAAGGAATGTGACGGCTCGAAGGATGCGGACGGCTCGAAGGGGGAGGCCGACTCGAATGCGCGCGCGCGTTCGCCGTGCGCGGCCTCCGCGAAGGCGCTCGGGGCGTCGGCCCAACTCGGCGCGGGCACCATTTCGAGGGGCGAGTCGAACACGTCGCCGGCCGTCTGTGCGGCGGGCGCGTCGTCAAAGTCGAGGTCGAGGATGAAGTCGTCGTCCTCGGCGGTCGCCGTCGTGACGGCGGCGGACGTGTGCGCCTGCCCGAGGTCGAGCAGTGAGTCGTCAGCGACGGCGGCGGACGCGGCGCGCGCTTCGAATGAGGTCTGGCGGGTGGTCGGTTCGTTCATCACACTTTCTCGCGGCTGGGCTGCGGCAAAGACGGGCTCCTTGTCGTCGGCCTCCTCGAAGACTGCAACGAAGTTGTCGGTCTCTTCCTCGGACGCGGCGACGGAGGAGGCGGCGGGCGCGTGGGCCGCGGCTCCGTTCGTCTCGAAGACCGGCGCGGCATGGAAGTCCGGGTCGGGCGGCTCCGCAGTTTCGGGCGCATCGGTTTCGAGCGCGTCGCCGCGCCTGCGTGCGTAGGTCGGGAGCGCGCCGAAGGCTTCGGCCGGCCGCGCCTCGATCAACTCGTCATCGGCGCCGAGGTCTGCGAAGGAAGAGGTCGGGTCTTCGTCGTGTTGCCCGACCGGCTCTTCGTGTGCTTCGGCGTCGCGCGCGAGCGCGTCGAGTCGGGCGGCGGCGTCGGCGCGCGCGGTCGCCTCTTCGGTGTGGCGCTCGTCGTGCGGCGCGCTCGCCGTCGCGGGCTCGTCCGCCTTCGACTCGCCGCCGAGGAGTGAGCCCACCTTGCCGACCAGATTGCGTATGGATTGGAAGGGTTTCGTCAAGACTGTATCCGCGCCAACTCTGCGCGCCTCCGCTTCGTTGAATGGTTCGAATGTGCCGACGAGGAGGACGACGGGAATGTGCTTAAGACGTGCGTCCCGCTTGATTCGCTCGCACAGCTCGTAGCCGTCGGGGCCGGGCATCACCACGTCGGCGAGCACGACATCGGGCGGCGGCTCGTCGGCGAGCGCCCGGAGCGCCTGCGCGCCGTCTCCGACCGCGACGACTTCGAAGTCCTCGTCCTCGAAGGTGAGACTGATGACCTTCTGGATGGTCGGCGAGTCGTCAGCGAGCAGAAGTTTCCGGCGTCCCGAACTCAAAAGAGTCTCCTTGTGCAAGGGGGCCGACGCACCGGGGGGCAAGTAAAGGAACGCTTTCGCGCGTGGAGCGGCGGCAGGACATGTTCAGCGACCCCTCGTTTAAAACCACGCACGAAGGCCGCAAATCAAACGTAACACCCGCGCTGACGGCCCGTCAAGCTGATTTTCCAGAGGGCTTTTCGGCCCCGCGCGGGGTTAAACAGGGGCGCGTTCCGCGCGGTTAAAATGTCTGTTGATAGCGTCAGCGGCTCAGGGTCACGTCGTCGGCGGTGTGGCGCTTGCCATCGGGGCCGTCGGAGGCGAGGGTGTAGGAGGCTTGCGTGCCGGCGTAGCGGTAGGGGTTGTGCCAGGGATCGAGGCGGATGATGCGTTTGGCGTAACGCGGGCTGAGATGGTCGTAGAGGACGACCGCGTCTTCGCCGACGACGTAGAGGCCACGCTCGCGGCGGAAGGCTTCGAGCGCCTCCCTCATCTCCGCGAGGTCTTCGCGCGCGCGCGCGGCCTTGCGCGCGTTGACCGTGAGCCAGAGCGTTGCGAGGTCGCGCACCGTCTCGCCTCCCACTCCGATACTCGTCGCGCGCCACTTGCCGCGCGCGTCCTTCGACACGTCGAAGACGGCCGCGACCTCGACCTCCGCCACGGCGGACGAGCCCATCAGAGAGAGCTGCTTGATGGTGAGCGGCCCGCGCGTCAAAGGCTCGGCGGCCTTCTGCTCCGCTTCGTCCTGCTTCTTATCTTTCTTCTTATCTTGACCGTCGCCTTCGACCGGGACGGACGGCACGACGACAGCCGTCGAGGCGCGCGCGGCCGCCAACTGTTGCGCCTCGAACTCGGTGACCAGTTCTTCGAGCGCGCGGCGCGCGGCTTCGAGCCGTTCGGGGCTGACGGCGTCGGCGACGAGGTCGAACTCTTCCCACGAGCGGTCGCCTGTGCGGAACTCTACGGCGCGCCAGCGCTTGACCTTGAAGGCGCCGCCCGTCTGCGGCACGCGCTCGTCCTCGACGCGCACGAGGCGGAAGGCGACGGTCACGCCGGCCGAGACGTTGACGGGCGTCGAGCCCGCGGGGCTGATCTCTTTAACTTTGACCGCGCTCGTCCGCAGCAAGAACCCCGGCGCCTCCGCGACCGCACGCCGCGCGTCACTCTCCTTCAAAGCGGGCTTCGGTCTCTTCTGCGCGGCGGCGTCGGCGGCGAAGAGGCAAAAGGCAAGAATGAAGACGAGAGACACGCTGCCTCTCGTCGTCGGCAATAAAAGAGGATGAGAGCCGGCGTGACTCTCATCCTCTTTTCTGCCTACTGCCATCTGCCGTCTGACTACTGTCTTCATCACTGTTCCGGCGGCGGGGTGATCTGGAAGCGCGAGAGCAGGCGGTCGGCGGCGTCGCGCGCGGCCTGTTCGAGCTGGAACTGCGAGGGGTAGCGCTCCATGCGGCGCGTAGGGGTAGGCACGCGCACGCCGCCGATGGTCGCCGTGTCCCGGTACGGGCGTTGGAACATCGTGTCGGAGTACTTGAGGTCGGCCGTCTTCGGCGTGTAGACGTAAGTCCTGAGCACCAACCCGCGCGTGTCCGTGGACCCGCTGTAGCCCGTCTCGTCCATCTGGAAGAAGACGACGTAGGCCGTCTCCTCCTTCTTGGCCTGCTCGCGCGCCTCCTGCCGCCGCCCCTTCCCGCTGTCCTTGACCTCCACGTCGCGGCCGACCTGACGCAGCCGCTCGACGAAGGCCGCAGCCACGCCGTCACGCGCCATCGAGTCGTAGCCGACCGAAAGCGTGTCGTCCTTCATGACGTGGAAGGTGACGAGCGCCTCCTGCTTCTTCGCCTCGGCCGGCTTGTCGGCCGGGTCGGCCGGCTTCGCCTTCTCGGTCGGAAGCCCGAGAGGCTTCTGCGCCTTGCGCCCCGACTGCGCGAGCGCGGACGCGGCGCCGAAGGCCGTTGCTAGGATGAGCGCCGCGGCGCCGAAGACGACCGCGCGCGGATGCTTTGAAGGATTCGGTCTGTTCATCAAAATTCTCCTCGTCCTTCCCTGTGATGCTGATGCCGGGGCGGGGGGCTAACTTTGCTCGCCGCGCGACTTGCTGATGAGCATGCGCAGCATGACCTGGAGCTGGGAGGTGGTGAAGGGCTTCGGGAGAAAGACGACGGCGCCGGCGGCGAAGCTGTCGGAGGAGAGCTTCGGGTTCTGCTCGGCCGTCATCATCATCACCGGAATCTTCATCAGCTTCTTCTCGGTCTTCATGTAACGGACGAGTTCCGGCCCCTGGATGTGCGGCATCACCACGTCGAAGACGCACGCGGCAAAGTCGCTGCTCGTCTGGAGGAGCTTGTACGCCTCGCGCCCGTCGCGCGCCGGCACAACCTCGTACCCCTCCTTCTCGACGATGGCCGTCACCAGACGCAGGATCGCCGGGTCGTCGTCGGCCACCAGGATGCGGCGTGAGGCTTCACTCTGCGCAGACACTATCTGAAACCCTCCGGTTTTCAGAAGGACTGAGTGCTGAGAACTGAGGACTGAGTTAAGAGTTGTCTTGCACTCAGTCCTCAGTCTTCAGCACTCAGTCCTTCCCTTTTCATACTTCAACCGCCCTGCCGCTCTCGTCAGAGCGCGCGAGGCGCGCGGCCAGAGTGATGGCGGCGACCATGCTCGAATGCTCCGCGACGCCGCGGCCCGCGATGTCGAAGGCCGTGCCGTGGTCTACCGAAGTGCGGATGAACGGCAGACCCAGCGTGACGTTGACCGCCTCGCCGAACGAGAGGCACTTCACGGGAATCATCGCTTGGTCATGGTAACACGAAATCACCGCGTCAAACTCGCCGCGCGAGGCGCGCAGGAAGACCGTGTCGGCCGAGAACGGCCCCGACACCTCCATCCCCTCGGCGCGACACGCCTCGACCGCCGGCATGATCTCGGCCGCCTCCTCGACGCCGAACAGGCCGCCCTCCGCGCCGTGCGGGTTCAGGGCCGCCACCGCGATGCGCGGCCGCGCGATGCCCCAGCGCCGCAGCTCGCGGTCGGCCAGACGCGTGACACGCGTGATGCGCTCCTTCTCGACGAGGCGGATGGCCTCGGACAGAGGGACGTGCGTGGAGATGAGGACGATGCGGAGGTTCGACGCGACGAAGGCCATCGCAGACTCGGTGCTGCCTGTCAGGTGCGCGAGGAATTCGGTATGGCCGGGGAAGCTGTAGCCGCCCAGGAAGAGCGCGCGCTTGTTGATGGGCGCCGTGGAGATGGCGTCCACCGCGCCCGCGCCGCAAAGCTCGACCGCGGCCTCAATGTACTCGGCCGCAGCGCGGCCCGCGGCGCCCGACTCGACGCCCGGCGCGACGGTGCCTGTGATGTTGTCGAGGTGATAGATGACGGGGCCGGCCGCGTCCTCTGGGAAGGGCTCGCCGCGGCGCACGATCTCGTAGCCGCAACGGAGGTCGAGCGTGCGCGCCGTGTGCGCGAGGTGCTGCGCGTCGCCGACGATGACAGGCACACAGGCCGCGAGCACCTCGGGCTCGGCCACGGCCTTCAGGACGACCTCGGGGCCGATGCCGGCCGGGTCGCCCATCGTGATGCCGATGCGCGGGGCGCGCGCGCCGCCGCGCCCCGCCGCGACGGGCTTGAGTGAAGAGTCGTTCATCTTTAGGAACCGGAACCGCGCGTGAGGGTGTCGTGGGAAACACGAACGGGCACCGGGAGCGCCTCGCTCAAGGCGCCCTCGGCGCGCGTCGTCACTCGAAGGTCAGTCGCCGGAGTCGTCGCCGCCGCCGTCCCGGTCTTCGGCCTTGAACATGTACTTGATGTTGTGCTTGAGCAGCATGATGTTGGGGGCGCCCTTACGGTTGATCTTGAGCGCGCTGCGGTCGTACCACTCGATGGTGCCCTCAACCTCCTCGCCGTCGGTCAGCACGATGATCATCGGCGTGTGCTGATCCATCTGCTTCTTGTAGTAGAAGATTTCGGCGCTCGTCTCCGAGGGCGGAATCTTCTTGCGCCCGAGGGCGGCGGCAGCGGCGGCGCCGGATGACGACGACGACTCGCGCGACTCGCGCGGGGCTGACCCGCCGCCCGACGGGCGGTGCTGCGCGGCGCGCGGCGGAGGCGCGGCCCTCTCTGAAGTCTCACGTGCTTGAGGCGTCGTCTCGCGGCCCTTGACCTCGGCCAGTGTCGTACGAATCAGTTTACGGTTCACTTTATCTCCTCACCTCCAACAGTGCCAAAAAACTTGCATGAAACGGGGCCGCCCTTGCCGCCCCACGGCGACAGGATCGAACAGAAGACGAGACACGGCGGACTCGGCCTGCCCGGTCGGCGCCACACACATTTGCGGTCTGAAGTAAACAGACGAGAAACGGTCTTTACCCGTGGTTGATTTCAATCCTGTCAGGGTTTGCGCGACACTCTACATGAGAGGAGTTCAAAGTTCAAGGTTGCAAGCCCAAACTTCAAACCGCAGATAAAAAAAGTTCAAGGTTCGAAGTCTCGCGCGGGACTTCGAACCTTGAACCCGAAACTTTGAACTACGCTTCAGTCCGCCTTCTTGCGGATGAAGGTTGGCACGTCGAGGTCGTCGGAGCGCGTGGGGGCGACGGCACGCGTGGAGAGATCGGGCGAAGCCTGCGCGTAGCGCGACGGCGGCGCGGCGGTGGTCGCGTGCGTCGTGGTGCCGACCTCGGACATGTCCTTGTCGAAGCCGGTGGCGATGACGGTGATCTTCATCTCGTCATGCAGCGACTCGTCGATGACCGCGCCGAAGATGATGTTGGCGTCGTCATCGGCCGACTCGCGGATGATGGAACTGGCCTCGTTGACCTCGTAGAGCGTCAGGTCCATGCCGCCCGTGATGTTGATGAGCACGCCCTTCGCGCCCTGAATCGTCGCCTCTTCGAGAAGCGGCGAAGAGATGGCCTGCTGCGTCGCCTCAACCGCGCGGTTCGGGCCGCTGGCACGCCCCGCGCCCATGAGCGCCAAACCCATCCCCGCCATGATCGCCTTCACGTCGGCGAAGTCGAGGTTGATGAGACCGGGGACGGTGATGAGATCGCTGATGCCCTGCACGGCCTGTCGCAGCACGTCGTCGGCCATTTTGAAGGCGTCCTGCAAAGACATCGTCGGGTCGGCGGTGTGGAGCAGTCGCTCGTTGGGGATGGTGATGACCGTGTCCACGCACTCGCGCAGTTCCCTCAACCCCTGGTCGCCCTGCGCCATGCGGCGCTTGCCCTCGAAGTGGAAGGGCTTGGTGACGACGGCGACAGTCAAGGCGTTCAGTTCCGTGGCGAGCGACGCGATGATGGGCGCGGCGCCCGTGCCCGTGCCGCCGCCGAGGCCCGTCGTGACGAAGACCATGTCGGCGCCTTCGAGGGCTTCGATGATCTTCTCGGTGTCTTCTAACGCGGCGTTGCGGCCGATGTCGGGGTTGGCGCCTGCGCCGAGTCCCTTCGTGAGCTTGCCGCCCAGTTGAATCTTGATCGGCGCGCGGGAGCGCTTGAGTGCCTGGAGGTCTGTGTTGGCGACGAGGAACTCGATGCCCTCGATGCCGGCCTCGATCATGCGGTTGACGGCGTTGCCGCCGCCGCCGCCGACGCCGATGACCTTGATGCGCGCGCCCGTGATGGGAGGGTCGTCATCGATGAAAATGTTGATCCCGCTCGCCGGACGGCCTTCCGGTGTCATATTCTGCAATTTCCTCTCTCCTCCCGAAGCTCCTGCCCCGAAGGTGTCGTACGGTTATCTTGGGCTGTGCGCGCCACCGGTACCAATATATTGAGGGCTACATCTTGTGCCGGCTGGCGCGGCAGCATACAACATCTACTCAGAAAATACCACCAAAACGGTTACGAAATTTTGAGACGAGAGCGCCAAGTCCGCCCGACGCATGAGCGCGTGCGAGTGACGCCCGCATTTCCGCAGATTTCGCCCGCTGACGTATCAAACAGAGGCCCGCCGCGGCCGCCCACGCGGGGCTCTGCACGTCTTCGACGAGCCCGCCGAAGCGGTCGCGCTCGGGGTATCCCAAACGGACGGGCGCGTCGAAGACCTGCTCGGCGATCTCGACCATGCCGTTCAAGAGCGCGCCGCCGCCGGTCAGGACGACGCCGCTCGAAAGTTGTCCCTCCCAACCCGCCTCGCGTATCTCGTCGGCGACATGCGACAGAACCTCTTCGGCGCGTGGCTGGAGAATGTCGCAGAGAATCTGTCGGGACAACTGACGCGGCGGGCGCCCGCCGACCGAAGGCACGTCAACTAACTCGCCGCGCTCCGACTCCGACAGACTGAACGCCGAGGCGCAGCCGACGTTGCGCTTGATCTTCTCGGCCTCGGGGATGGGCGTGCGCAGGCCGAAGGCGATGTCGTTCGTGAAGTGCGAGCCGCCGAGGGCGAAGACCGCCGTGTGCTGCACGGCGCCGCGCTGGTAGATGATGAGGCCGGTCGTCTCGGCGCCGATGTCTACGAGCGCCGCGCCGAACTCCTTGTCGTCGTCGGTGAGCGTCGATTCGGCCGCCGCCAACTGCTCCAGGACCATCTCGCCGACGACGAGGCCCGCACGGTTAACCGAGTTGATGACGTTCTGGCGCGCGGTCACGGGGCTCGTCACGATGTGTACTTTCACGGCGAGCCGCGCGCCGATCATACCGACGGGGTCGTTGATGCCGTCCTGGTCGTCGACGATGAACTCCTGCGGTAGACGGTCAACAATCTCTCGGCCCGCCGGGAGTTGAATGGCCGAGGCCGATTCGATGGCGCGGCGCACATCGTCCTGCGTAATCTCGCGGTCGCGTCCCGCGACGATGACGGGGGCGTGACTGTTGCGCCGGCCGTGGCCCGACTCGTAGACGGGGTCGCGCTCGCGGCCCGAGACGGCGACGATGGCCTGCCCGTTGAAGCTCATGATGTGCGAGCCCGAGAGGTTGATGGCGACCTCTTCGGCTTCGAGCCCGCTCATGCGCTCGGCCTCTTCGACGGCGCGCGTGATCGACTCGACGGCGGCCTCGGGGTCGACGACGACACCTTTGCGCAGGCCACGCGCCTCCGACTCGCCGATGCCGACGATGTCGATGAGGCCGCCGTCGCCGGGCTCGCCGATGATGCAGGTCACGCGGCTGGTGCCTACGTCGAGTCCGACCGTGTGGGTCAGGTTTTTAGCCATCCGGGTTTTCGCTCCTTCGCAAGACCTGGGGGTTTCATTTCGTCCGGCGCGAAATCTAAGTCTTCCCTCTCGTCGCTCACAAGTCACTCGTCAAGGCTCACGTCCCGCCGCGGCGCGGCGCGGGCGGACGGCCGCCGCAGGAGGGCGGGCCGTCTCCTGTCGTTTCGCGTTCGCGCCCGCCTTCGGCGACTGCACACGCGCCGCCGGGGAAACTTTGGCGGCGACAGCCGGGCGCGCGGTCGTCCGCTCGGGGCGTGCGTGTACGTCCGGGCGCGGTTCGTCTTGCGGCGCGTTCGCATCCTCTAAAGCCGCGTCGGCAGCGGCGCATTGTCTGAAACCGAAGATGGCACTGCGGCCGGTGGTCATGTTGATGTAGGAGACGCAGCGGCCGTTCTGCACGCGCCCCTTCTCGTCCAGCGTCGCGACCGCGTTGCGGAAGCGCTTGACGTAGTCGTGACCGCCGAGCACGACCTGCACGCCCGCGTCGTCGCCCGCGAGATGGACGCGCACGTCTTCGAGGTTGCCAAGCTCTATCTCGCTCACGCGCTTCGAGAGCCCCGACTTGTCCCAGTCGGCCTTGAGCGCCAGCGCCGCCTCGACGCGCGCGCGGTTGTCGCGCCGCGCCTGCTCGCCGCCCTCTTCGAGTCCGCGGACGAAGAAGTCTTCGTCGCCCGGCGTGGCCGCGCCGAGTTGAACCGCATCGTCGTCAACCCAGACGAGACGCCCGTCACCGTTGAGCGAGATGATGCGCGGCTCGCGCTCGTTGACGCGCACGCGCAGGCCATCGGGCAGCACGCGCGTGACGACGGCCTTGCGCACCCAGGGCAGCTCCTCCAACTCCTTCGCGATGACTTCGAGGTCGGCCTGCCACACGCCCGCGTTCGACAGGCGCAGCACAGCCGCGCGTATCTCTTCGCGTGATGCCTTCGAAGTTCCGGCCACGTCCACCGCACGCACTTTGAAGAAGGAGGCCGAGACGGCCGTGCGGTAGCCGAGGTATGCGAGCAGGCCGAGCGCGACGGCGAGCACGGCCTTGAGCACCGAGGGGACGTAAGGCAGCGCCGACTTCCACTCGAAGCCCGTCTGCCCCGAGTCCTTCGACGCCGTGCGTGGCGCGCGGCGTGTGTTCGGGCGCTGCACGGAGACGGCGCCGCGCCCCTTCGCGCCGACGCGGCCCCCGCGCGGTGTGATGACCTGCTCTCTCAATGCTTCTCCCCCGCGCGCTCGCTGCCCGCGCCCTTCGTCCCGACGAACGCCTCCGCGTCCCCCTCAGTTGGTTCCGGGTTCGGCTCTGCGCCCCACAACTCGACTTCGTACTCCAGCTCTATCCCGTGCTCGCGGCGAAAGCGCTCGCGTATCTCTTCGGCCAGCGCGTAAGCGTCGCGCGCCTGCGCGCCCTCGCCCTCGGTGACGATGAAGTTGGCGTGGACGGGCGAGACGACGGCGCCGCCGCGGCGTTCGCCCTTCATCCCCATCTCGTCGATCATCTTCCCCGTGCTCAGCCCCGAGCCCGGCGGGTTCTTGAAGAAGCAGCCGGCCGAGCGCGCACCGTGCGGCTGCGTGGCGAAGCGTTTCTGTTTCGCCTCTTCCATCCGCTCCTTAATCTTCTCGGGCTCATCGGTCTTTAGTTTGAGCGTGCAGCCCAACAACAGCTCGCCCTCTTTGAATGAAGTGTGACGGTAGTCCCATTTCACTTCGCTCCCGGGCACTTCGACTACTTCACCGCCGCGCGCGACGCGCACCGTCTCGACGACCTGCCCGATCTCGTGTTCGTACGCGCCCGCGTTCATCCAGAGCGCGCCGCCGACGGTGCCGGGGATGCCGCCCAAGCCTTCAATGCCCGACAGCCCTTGCCGCGCGGCCTCGACGCACAGGCGCGGGAGCGAGAAGCCCGCGCTCACCGAGACGTGCTCGCCGTCGAACTCTGCTTTACCTTTGACCTCACGCGTCGAGACGACGACGTAGCGGTGCTCGCGGTCGTCGGCCAGAACGTTGCTGCCCGCGCCGAGCGCGCGCCACGCGATGCCCGCCTCTTCCAGCGCGCCGACGACCAACGCGGCCTGGCTCTCGGTCTCGGGGATAAGAAGCCAGTCAATCTCTCCGCCGACGCGCAGAGAGGTCAGCTCCGCGAAGCGACGACCGCGCTCGGCGCGCACGCCCGCCCGGCGCGCGATCTCTTCGAGCTGCGCGTCTCGCGTCTGCACGTCAGGCGTGTCTCGCTCTTCGCTCATCACTTCCATCTGCGCGGCGGCCGAACGTGTCATTACGCCGTCGCCTCCGACTTTCCTTCGCGCTCCTTCAGAAGCTCTACCAACTGCTCGCCCGCGCGGTAGACGTTGCCGGCGCCGAGCGTGATGACCATGTCGTTCTCATGCGCCTCTTCGAGCAGAGCCTGCGTCGCGTCCTCGACCGAGCCGACGTAGCGCGCGTCCTTGTGGCCGAAGCGGCTCACGGCCTCAACCAGCGCCTCGCCGCTCACGCCCTCGATGGGCTGCTCGCTCGCCGCGTACACGTCGGTCACCATCAGCACGTCGGCGTTGTTGAAGGAGCGCGCGAACTCGTCCATCAAGTCCTGCGTGCGCGAGTAGCGGTGCGGCTGGAAGAGGACGACCATGCGGCGCCCAGCCCCGCCGAGCTTCGCCGCGACGAGCGTCGCGCGAATCTCCGTCGGGTGGTGGCCGTAGTCGTCCACGACGATGACGCCCGCCGTATCGCCCTTGAACTGGAAGCGCCGGTCAACGCCCGCGAACTCGCCGAGCGCCTTCGCGATGGTCGCAAACGGCACTTCGAGTTCCAGCCCGATGGCGATGGCCGCCAGAGAGTTGTAGATGTTGTGCAGCCCCGGCACGCGCAGAGAGACTTCGCCGACGGGCTCGCCCATCAGTCGCGCCTGGTAGACCGAGCCGAACTGCTTGTCGTAACGCACCTCGCGCGCGGCGATGTCGGCCTGCGCCGACAGCCCGTAGGTGATGCGGCGGCGGACGACCTCGGGGATGACGGCCTGCACGTGCGGGTCGTCCAGACAGAGGACGGAGGCGCCATAAAACGGCACCTTGTTGACGAAGTCTGCGAAGGACTTTCGCACGTCGTCCATGTCGGCGTACGAGTCCATGTGCTCGCGGTCGATGTTGGTGACGACGGCGAACGTGGGCGAGAGCATCAGGAACGAGCGGTCGCTCTCGTCGGCCTCGACCACCATCAGGTCGCTCTTGCCGAGGCGCGCGTTCGAGCCCATCGCGCCGACGACGCCGCCGACGACGACCGTCGGGTCGAGACCCGCGTGCGCGAGGACGGTGGCGACCATCGAGGTCGTCGTCGTCTTCCCGTGCGAGCCCGCGACGGCGACTGTGTGCGGCTTGAGTCGCATCAGCTCGCCCAGCATCTCCGCGCGCGGGATGACGGGAATCGAGCGCCGCCGCGCCTCCAACACTTCGGGGTTGTCGCCGCGCACCGCGGTCGAACGGACGACGACGTGCGCGCCGCTCACATGCTCCGCCGCGTGCCCCTCGTAAATCTTCGCGCCCAGATGTTCGAGCCGCGCCGTCACGTCCGAACGCCGCAAATCCGACCCCGACACGCGGAAGCCCATGTTCAAAAGCACCTCCGCGATGCCGGACATGCCTATGCCGCCGACGCCGACGAAGTGAACGTGTTGAATTCTTCTGAACATAAGCTCAAACCGACTACTTCCTCTTGCCGACCAGCTTCTCCATCAAATCGACTGCCGCCTGCGCGGCGTCGCCGCGTGCGAGTTTGCGCGCGGCCTCTTCCATTAGCGTGACGCGGTCGGGGTTATCGACCAGCTCAATCATCTCGCGGGCGAGGCGTTCGCCCGAAAGCTCCGACTGCAAGATCATGCGGGCGGCGCCGGCCTCCTGCATCACCTCGGCGTTGCGCCGCTGTTCGAGTTGGCCGGGCAGCGGCACCATCAGCGCCGCCTTGCCCGCCGCCATCAGCTCGAAGCTCGTCGTCGCCCCGGCGCGAGAGATGATGAGGTCGGCCGCGGCGAAGGCCGACATCATGTCGTCGATGTACTCGCGCACGTCCGCGGCCTCTTGCCAACCGGCGGCGGCGTAAGCGTCGCGCACCTTCTCAAAGTCGAGCTTGCCCGTCTGGTGCGTGACGCGGAGCACGTCGCGCCGCGCTCCGAGATGCGGGAGCGCGGCAACGACTGCCTCGTTGACGGCGCGCGCGCCCTGCGAGCCGCCGAAGACGAGCAGAGAGAAGCGCGCCGGGTCGCGCCTCTTCGCCGGGACTTCAAAGAACTCGCGGCGGACGGGGTTGCCTGTGACGACGCCCTTGCCGCCGAAGTAAGGCAGCGCCGCCTCGAACGAGACCGCCGCCGCGTCCACGAAGCGGGCGAGGCGCCGGTTCGAAAAACCCGGCACGGCGTTCGACTCCATGACGAGCGTCGGGATGCGCATCAGCGCCGCCGTCATCAACACCGGCCCCGAGACGTAGCCGCCCGCGCCGACGACGATGTCAGGGCGAAACTCCTTTATAAGTCTCCGCGCCCCGACGAAACTCTTCGGCAGAACCATGAGCCCGCGCAGCCGCGCCGCCAGTCCCATGTTCACCAGCCCCGCCGATTCAATGAGCGACAGCTCGAACCCCGCCTGCGGCACGAGTCGATTCTCCAAACCCTTCGCCGTGCCGACGAAGCGCACGGCCGAGGAAGGGTCGCGCCGCATCAACTCTTTCGCGACCGCGATGCCCGGGTAGATGTGCCCGCCCGTCCCGCCCGCGGCGATGAGCACGCGCATCCTTTTTATCCCCGCGCCCCGCTGCCTATGAGCGCGCGCATCGTGGAGACGACTGACGTGCGCGGCCTCGGCGTATGCGCGCGGCGCGCGGTCGCGGCGTCGCCTTCAAAGAGCGCGGCTCCGTAGCCCGGGCTCGACTGCTGCGAGATGTTCAAGAGCACGCCGACCGCAAACAGCGTCGGCACCAGCGACGACCCGCCGTACGAGATGAACGGCAGCGGGATGCCCTTCGTCGGCAGCATCGAGAGCACGACGCTCATGTTGAAGAGCGCCTGCGCGACGATGCCGGTCACGATGCCGACGCCGAGCAGCATCCCGAACCTGTCCGGCGCACGCAGCGCCGCGCGCATCCCGCGCCACAGGAAGAGCCCGAAGAGCGCGATCACCGCGAGGCCACCGAACAACCCCAACTCCTCGCTTACCACGGCGAAGATGAAGTCCGAGTGTGCGAACGGCAGGAAGAACATCTTCTGCCGCCCTTCGGTGAACCCCAGCCCATGCACGCCGCCCGAGCCCACGGCGAGGAGCGACTGCACGACCTGATAGCCCGAGCCCTGCGGGTCTGCCCACGGATCGAGGAAGACCAGCACGCGCTTCAGTCGCCACGGCACGAAGAGCAGCAACCCCGCCACGCCCGCGAGCGCCGGCGCCGCGGCCAAAGCCATGTGCTTGAGCCGCGCGCCCGCCGTGAAGAGCATCGACGTGCAGACGACCGCCAGCATCATCGAAGTCCCGAGGTCGGGCTCGGCCACGATGAGCAGCGCGAGCACGCCCGTCACCACAACGGCCGGGACGAACGTCGCCCAGAAGTCGCCCTCTCGGCCCGCGCGCCTTTCAAGGAACCGCGCGAGGAAGATCGCCAGCGCGAGCTTCGAAATCTCCGACGGCTGGAGCGAGAAGATGCCCGACATCCTTATCCAACGCCGCGCGCCGTTAATCGGCGGGAACGCGAAGACGGCAACCAGCAGCACCAGCGTCAAGATCAGCAGCCCGTAAGCAATCTTCCCGTTGCGCAGGCGTCCGTAGTCGAACCGCATCCCGGCCCACATCGCAAAGAGCCCGACCACCGTCCACATGCCCTGACGGATGACGTAGTGGTACTGGTTGTGATTCTCGGCGGTCGCCACCACGGCCGACGCGCTGTAGACCATGATGACGCCGAAGAGCGCCAGCGCCACCGTGCCGGCGAAGAGCCACTCGTCTGCTTGGAGCTTCCGGGCCATAACAACAGGGAGTCAGGAGTCAGCAGCCAGGAGTCAGAATGAAGAAGGAAGCGCGTGCTTCTCTTCTGACTCCTGACTGCTGACTCCTGACTTCTTCAACCTCTCCACCTCTTCCTTGAAGACACGTCCGCGGTGCTCGTAGCTCGTGAACATGTCGAAGCTCGCACACGCCGGGGCGAGCAGGACTGTGTCGCCGGGCTCGGCCACGCGGTAGGCGCGGCAGACAGCGTCGGCCATGTCCGCAGCGCGGGACGTGGGCGCAAACTCTTTCAACTCCGCCTCGATGCGCTCGGCGTCCTCGCCGAGGGTGACGAGGGCACGCGCCTTCCTCTCAATCAGCGGCGCGAGCGGCGCGTAGGGCGCGTTCTTGCCACGGCCGCCGAGGATGAGCACTATCCGGCCCGGCTCCTCCGCGAGCGCCTCGACGGCCTTGACCGCGGCGTCCACGTTCGTCGCCTTCGAGTCGTTGTAGAAGGTGACGCTGCCGACCTCCGCCACGCGTTCGAGCCTGTGCTCGACCGGCGCGAACCGCCTGACGGTCTCGCGCATCGAGTCGGGCCCCGCGCCGCACGCGAGCCCCGCCGCCAGCGCCGCCAAAACGTTCTGCACGTTGTGCACGCCCTTCAACTGCATCTCGTCGCGCGTCATCAACACCCGCTCGCCCGACCAGGTGCGCGCGACCAGCTCGCGCCCGCGCAGGAAAAGCCCCTCGTCCAGCTCGCGCCCGGTGCTGAACATCGTGACGTGCGCCTCAAGCCCCGAGGCCCACGTCGAGACGACGGGGTCGTCGGCGTTGAGCACGGCCACGTCCGCCGAGGTCTGGTTGCGGAAGATGCGGTGCTTGGCCGCGCCGTAGTCGGAGAGCGTCTCGTACCTGTCCATGTGGTCGGGCATCAGGTTCAGGACGACCGCCACCGTCGGCCGGAACTCTCTGATGGTTTCGAGCTGGTAGCTCGAAAGCTCGACCACCGTCCACCCGTCCTCGCGCGACGAATCGACGAGCGACACGAGCGGCGTCCCGATGTTGCCGCCGACCTGCGTCGGAATACCGGCGTCCTTCAAAAGCTCCCCGACGAGGGTCGTCGTCGTCGTCTTCCCGTTCGTCCCCGTGATGCCGACGACGCGCCCGCGCAGGAAGCGCCACGCCAGCTCTATCTCGCCGATGACCTCGGCGCCCGCGCGCTCGGCGTAGCGGATGGGGATGCTCTTCGATGGCACGCCCGGGCTCACGACGACCAGCTCGATCTGGTCTAAGAGCCAAGACGGCACGTCGCCCGCGAGCAGCTTGACGACCCCCTCGCCCTTCAAAGCGAGCGCGGCGTTCGGCCAGTCGATGAACTCCTTCCGGTCGTTTAAGACGACGAGCGCCCCGCGCGCCGCGAGGAACCGCGCCGACGCCACGCCGCTGCGGCCCGCGCCGATGACCAGAACCTTTTTGCCGTCGAGTTCCATCACGCTCTAGCGCAACTTCAACGTCGAAAGACTCAGCAGCGCGAACAGGATCGCGATGATGAGAAAGCGAAAGACGATCTTCGGCTCCTTCCAGCCCGACATCTCGAAGTGATGGTGCAGCGGCGTCATCTTGAACAGCCGCTTGCCCGTCCCCAGCCGCCGCTTCGTCAGCTTGAAGAAGCTGACCTGAAGCGTCACCGACAGCGCCTCGACGACATAGACGCCGCCGATGAGGACGAGAATCAGCTCCTGCTTCGTCAGCACGCCGATGGTGCCGATGGCGCCGCCGATGGCGAGGCTCCCCACGTCGCCCATGAAGACCTCGGCCGGCGGCGCGTTGTACCAGAGGAACCCGAGGCTCGCCCCGACCATCGCCCCGCAGAAGACCGTCAGCTCGCCGATCTCCTTCTGGTGTTCAAGCCCGAGGTAGTTGGCCCAGCGCGCGTCGCCGCTCACGTACGTGAAAGCCGTCAGCGTCGCCATCGCGATGACCGTCACGCTGATGGCGAGGCCGTCCAACCCGTCCGTCAGGTTCACCGCGTTCGAGAAGCCGAGCAGCACGATGGCGATGAACGGCAGGTAGAGCACCGGCCCGATGTTCGTGATGGCCGAGAGCGCCGTCTGCTTGAAGAACGGCAGGCTCAGGTTCCACGAGTAGTCGGCCCAGCCCTGGTACGTAAAGAAGAAGAGCGCCCCCCACACGAACAGCGTGATGGCCAACTGGCCGAGCAACTTCCAGCGCCCCTGCAACCCGAGGTTCTGCCGCTTCGCGACCTTCAGGTAGTCGTCCAGAAAGCCGATGGCAGCAAAGCCCGCGGTCGCAATCAGGATGATCCAGACGTAGAGGCTTGAGAGCCGCGCCCACAAAAGCGTCGAGATGAGCACCGAGCCGATGATGAGCATGCCGCCCATCGTCGGTGTGCCGCGCTTGGCCTGATGCGCCTGCGGCCCCTCTTCGCGTATCTCCTGCCCGACCTTCAGACGCCGCAGCGCCTCGATGACGCGCCCGCCGAAGACGAGCGAGATCAGGAGCGCCGTCACCGCCGCGTACGCCGTCCGGAACGTCACGTACTGGAAGACGTTCAGCGCCTTGACGAAATACGACTCGCCGCTCCCACCGGCCGAGAGCGTCCTGAAGAGCCATTCGTAGAAGATGTGGTAGATCATCTTAGTCAGAGGACTGAGTGTTGAGGACTGAGTTAAAACTCGCCTTCACTCAGTCCTCAGTCCTTCAATTCAAACCGCTCCTTCAAGGCTTCGACCACTTTCTCCGTGTGTACGCCGCGCGAGCCCTTGACGAGAACGAGGTCGCCCGGCCTTACGAACCCGACGAGGGCCTCGGCCGCCTCCTCCGAACTATCGAAGAAGCGCGTCGCGGAATCGCTCATGCCCGCCGCGCGCCCGCCCTCGACCAACTCGCGTGCAAGGCCCCGCACTCCCCAGAGCACTTCGACGCCGAACCCGGCGATGTCGCGCCCCGCCTCTCGGTGGAGCGCCGCGCCCTCCTCCCCGAGTTCGAGCATCTCGCCCGCGACGACGACGCGCCGCGTGACTCCCTCGCCACCCTGCGCCACCGCCTCGGCCATGCTGAGGAGCGAGCGCGGGTTCGAGTTGTAAGAGTCGTCCACCACGACGAACCCACTACGGAACCGCAAGACCTCGCCGCGCTTCTCCGAAGGCGCGGCCGTGGTCAGGGCCTCCGCTATCTCATTCACGCCGACGCCGAAGCTCAAGGCGGCGGCGGCGGCGGCGAGTGCGTTTGAGACGTTGTGACGGCCGTGCATCGGGAGTGTGACCTCGGCCTCGCCCTCGCGCGTCCATAAGACGAAACGGCTCGCGCCGACTCCGACCGTCTGAATGTCGAGCGCCCGAACGTCCGCCGACTCCGACACGCCGTACGTGATGACGCGCCCGGCCTGTGAAACCTTCGCGCGCATCGCGAGGACGCGTTCGTCGTCGGCGTTCAGCACCGCCGTCCCGCCGGCCTTCATCCCCTCGACGAGTTGCGCCTTGCCCTCGGCGATGGCCTCGACCGAGCCCATGAACTCAAGGTGCACGGGCGCGACCAGGGTCAGCACCGCCACGTCGGGCGGGGCCACGAGGCAATGGCGAGCGATCTCGCCCGGCATCGACATCCCCATCTCAAGCACCGCCACGTCGAACTCCTCGGGCCGCGCGCCGTCCGACTCCAACTGAAGGACGGAGAGGGCGACGCCCAACTCGTTGTTGTAGTTCTTGCGGCTGCGCAAGACCCTCCGGCCCGTCGAGCCGAGGACGTGCGCCGTCAAGTCCTTCGTCGTCGTCTTGCCGGCACTCCCCGTGACGGCGACCACGGGGCGCCCCCACGCCTCTATCGTCCCGCGCGCGACCGACTGCAAGGCGTCGATAACATCGTCAACCAACAGCAGCCGATCTAAGAACGGGCGAAGCTCTTCGTCGCCCTCGACGCTCGCCGCGCGCGCGACGGCCGCGACGGCGCCCTGCCCCAACGCTTCGGGGATGAAGCGGTGCGCGTCGGCGAACGACGTGGCCGTGAAGCAGTGGCGCCGGTAGTCTTCGGGCGAGAGCGCGAAGAAGAGCTCGCCCGCGCGGACGGCGCGCGAGTCGATGGAAAAACCATCTATTTCCTTGTCAAAGAGCCCGCGCGCGGCCTCCGCAGAGGCGCGCATCAACCTTGCCGCATCGACGACTTTCACTCGGTTCTCTTCCTCCGAACGCTGGCGTTACTAGCATCAGCCCGCCGCGCCTTTGAAAGAGCCGGGCCGCCTTCTAAGTCTCCTCCCCCGACACCTCCGCACCGGCCGAAGCGAGTGCCAGCGGCGGCAACTCTTCGGACGACTCGAACGTGTCTGGGGTGGCGCGTTCGGCTATTCTGCGCGCGGCGCGGTTGCGGCGCAAACGCTCGCGGCAGCCATCAATTCCGCGCCTCAACTCCGCCACGTGATAACCCTCGCACGGCGAAGAACCCGCCAGCATCCTCTGATTTCTCATCGCACCTTCCGGGGTAACACCGGGCCTTTTGGGTCAAGTAAAGCGTCCGACTTTGCTTGGGGGAGTCGGCCGCTCGCAAATCAGAAATCTACTTAGTCGCTCCGCCCGAACTCGATGCGGACGGTCTGGCCCGGTGCGAGCGCGGCGCCGACCTCCGGGCTCTGCCGGAACGCACGGCCCTCGCCGCGCGCTTCAAGTTCGAGCCCGAGCCGCGCGCAGATAAGCGCCACGTCGCGCACGCTCCGTCCGCGCAAGTCGGGCATCAGAAGCTCCCGCTCGCGCGCCGCCGCGTAGACGACCTCGCCGACCTCGCCCGCCCCGCCCTCCGCGACCACGGGCAGGTTCGAAGCCCCGACACCGGCACTCTCATGCTCTGCCGCGCCGCCCTTCGCAGTCGCCGTGGGCAGCACGGTCGCCGCGGGCGGGACGGCCGCCAGTTGACCAGGGGCCGCCTTCGCGTCGGGCGCCTGGTCGGGCATCACGTCAAGATAAGGAAGCACCTGATTGGCGATTTCTCTGAAGACGGGCGCGGCCACCTGCCCGCCCTGGTGCAGGCCGACGGCCTCGTCGATGACGACGATGATGACGACCGCAGGGTTCTCCAGCGGCGCGAACCCGACGAACGAGGCCACGTACTTCGACTGTGAGTAGGCGCGCGTCCGCGGGTCGATCTTCTGCGCCGTGCCGGTCTTGCCCGCCGCCGTGTAGCCTTCGAGCTGCGCCGCGCGCGCCGTCCCCTTCAGCGTCACCTCCTCCATCATCCTCCGCAGCACGCGTGCCGTCTCCGCGCTCACCACGCGGTGCGACTCGGGCTCTGCGCGCGCGATTGTCTTCCCTTCCGCGTCCCTCACTTCACGGACGAGGTGCGGCGCGACGCGCACGCCGTCGTTGGCGACGGCGGCATAGGCCGCGGCCATCTGTAGAGGAGTGACGCCGACCTCGTGCCCGATGGGGATGGAGCCGATGGAGCCCGGCTGCCACTTCGAGACCGGGCGGACGAGCCCGGCCGTCTCGCCCGGCAGCTCGACGCCCGTCTTCGTGCCGAAGCCGAGCCGGCGGATGTACTCGTAGAGCCGGTCGTTGCCGAGCTTCTGGCCGAGCTTGATGGCGGCGACGTTCGAGGACTTCGCCAGCGCCTCGGTTGCCGTCAACGACCCGCGCGCGTGGTCGTGGACGACGCGCCCCGGAAGGGAGATTGAGCCGGGACACTCGATGCGCGTCTCGGGCGTGATGAGCTTCTCTTCGAGCGCGCCGGTGAAGGGCACGATCTTGAAGGTCGAGCCCGGCTCGTAAATATTCTGGAGCGCGTCGTTGCGCCGCTGCTCAAGCGTCGCCCCGCCCGCGTCGTTCGGGTCGAACGAGGGCGCGTTGGCGAGCGCGAGCACCTCGCCCGTGTGCGGCTCCAACACGATGGCGGCCGCAGACTTCGCCTGTGTCCTCTCTAAAGCCGCGGCCAGCTCGCGCTCGACGATGTACTGCACCGTCTGGTCGATGGTGAGCACGAGCGACTGCCCGTCGCGCGGGTCGAGCCCCTCGCTCTCGAACGGCCTGCGCTTCGCGTCGGCGTTGAGAAGGCGCTTGCCTTCCTCTCCCGTCAGGGCCGCGTTGTAGACCTGCTCGACGCCCGCCAACCCCTTCGCGTCCAGACCGACGAAGCCGAGCACGTGCGCCGCGAGTTGCCCGTTCGGGTAACGCCGCCGCTGCTCCTCCGCCGAGTAGACGCCCTTGAGCTTCAGCGCCTTGACCGCGTGCGCCTGCTCGTCCCCGACCCTGCGCGCCAGCCACAGGAAACCGCGCCGCGCCGACTTCGCCTCCCTCAGACGCACGGCCAGCCCGACGGAATCTATATTAAGGACACGCGCGAGTGCGGCCGACGCCTCCTCCACGTCCTCGACCTCGCGCGGGTCGGCGTAGAAAGAGTCCACGTCGATGCTGCGCGCCAGCTCCCGGCCCTGCCGGTCGAGGATGAGGCCGCGCGGCGCCTGTAAAGGCTCCTCGTCGGACTGCTGTATGCGCGCGCGTCTGCTCAGCCACTCGTGCTGTGAGGTTTGGAGGTAGGCGAGCCGCGCCCCGACAAGCACCATCCACAGACAAAGAAAAACGGCGACTACTAAAGCACGTCGCCGTGAAACGTCGGGACGCAGAGCTTGCTCGGAGCCGTAGCGGTCTAGCATGTCAGGCAGCGGCCTTCTCATCAGACTTCCGAAGCGATATCGGGTCACGCGCCGCGGCGTGTGCTCGCCCGTCTAATTTCCCCCGCGCGGCTGACAGGGAAGAGGCCGCGCGGCGCCGGACTACGAATCCCTCTCAAACCTCCTTCGTCTAACGGCGCAGCGCCGCCGCGCCCGCGCTCGCCGTCCCCACGAACACTCCCGACTCGGCACGCTGCTCGCGCGGCGCGGCCTCGATCTGCGCGGCGCGCGCCGGCTGCATCCCCAGTTCGCGCCCGGCCTCTTCGAGTTTGGCGGGCGACGAACTCACTTCAAGCGCCAGCTTCAACTTGCGCTGCTCGTCGAGCAGCTCTTCGCGCTCGCGCCGGAGCGCCTCGGTCTTGTAGCCGTAATCGACGGCCAGAATCTGCTGGCGCACGGCGTAGATGAAGCCGCACGCCAGCACCAGACATCCCACGAGCAGGATCGCCTGACGCCTCGCGGCGCGCGGGTCCCGCTGACGACGCACGTGGGGGTTGGGGTGCTGCTGGGGCAATCTTCTCATCGGTTATCGGGCCTCTGGCTCGGATCAGTTACTTCGTGAATCGTCGGGCAGGGGGTGAGGGGGGGGTTCGCGGCCTTACGTCGGCTCTTCCCCGGCGCCCTCTACAGCTTCGAGCAGGCGCGCAGCTTGGCACTCCGCGCGCGGGGGTTCTCTTCCAACTCCTGCTCGGACGCAACGATGGGGCGCCGGGTCAGGACTTCAACCGTGTGCCGCGCGCCGCACGCGCAGACGGGCAGGCGCCGTCCGCACTCGCAATGCCCGGAGAGCCTGCGGAGAGCGCGCTTCACGACGCGGTCTTCCAGAGAATGGAAGCTGATGACGGCCAACCGCCCCCGCGCCTGTAAAAGATCGACCGCCGTCTCGACAAACCCGTCCAGGCCCTCCAACTCGCCGTTGACGGCGATGCGTAGCGCCTGGAACGTCCGCGTCGCCGGGTGTACGCGGTCGCCGCGCTTGTAGCCGACCGCCCGCGCGACCAACGCCGCCAGCTCGCCCGTCGTCTTCAAGGGCTCGCCACGCTCGCGCCGCTCGACAATCCAGCGCGCGATGCGTCGCGACTTGCGCTCTTCGCCGTACTCGTAGATGACGCGCGCGATCTCCTCTTCTGGGAGACGTTCGAGCAGTTCGGCGGCCGTCTCCTCGTCGCCCGTCGCGTCCATGCGCATGTCGAGCGGCGCGTCGTGACGGAAACCGAAGCCGCGCTCCGGCGTGTCGAACTGGAGCGAAGAGACGCCGAGGTCTGCGAGGATGCCGCTCGGCTCCTTTTCATCCGCTTCATCCAAAATCCGGGATATTTCCCGAAAATTAGCGTGGACGGCACGGAATCGCGTGCCGAAACGCGCCAGACGCTCGGACGCGAGTCGGATTGCCTCGCGGTCTCGGTCAATTCCGAGGACGCGCGTGTCGGGCGAGCCTTCGAGGATCGCTTCGCTGTGCCCTCCGAGACCGAGCGTAGCGTCTACGAACAGCCCCCCACGCTCCGGGGCGAGCAGTTCCACCGCTTCAAAGAGCAACACGGGGCGATGGGGCGCTTCAGGCCCCCCTCCTGACGCAGCCATTACCACCGCCCCGTGGTCTTGAAAAGTCGCAAAAAGCTTTGGATGTTGGGCGAAGGGCTGACGAGCGCCGGCTCTATAACCCTTGCTTTTGCCTTATCGCTCAACACTTTCCACTCTTCCGCGGCCTTCCAGATCAGATTCCCAATCGCGCTATCGCGGCCTCGTCCTCCTCCGTGTAGGGGTCGGAGAGAAGCCTCTGCTCGAAGCGCTCCAGTTCCCAAACTTCCAGATATGTCAAATATCCCAGCACGGCCACGTCGCCGACGACCCCCGAAGCCTTCCTGAGCAGCGGGTGGACTAGAACGCGCCCCTGCCCGTCAACGGTCGCCTGCTGGCCGTAATAATTCGTCCTGTCAAGGAACTTTCTTCTCGCCGGGTCCATCGACGGTAGGAGCGCCAGACGCTGCTCAATGGACTCCCATTCGGGTAAAGGGTAAATCCTTACGCAGTCGCCATTTAGGCTTGTGACATATACTTCCGGGCTGGTATATTTCTCTTCAATATAGCGCCTGAAGGCCGTCGGAATTTTGAGTCGGCCCTTTTCATCAACCCGCGCCGTGTAATTTCCTCGCAACATAAGGGTTTCCGGCGTCGGCGCGGGGCGGCACTGCTTAAACCTTAAAGTTAAACTCTAAGCATTGGCGGCAAGCTGCTCACTGTAGCCCACTTTCAGCCACTTTTGACCACCCGCGGCGAATAGTACGCCTGTGCTTAAGCCCCTGTCAAGAGCTAAAACACGGTCAAAACAAAATTTTTAAGCACGATTTGGTGTAGTAGGGTTTAAGCTTCCCGTAGCCAACCCGTCCGGTATCCTGTATATTGACCCGCAACGATATAATTATTAAGGACAGGCGCTCTCGGCGGTCTCGAATCTTCGGATGGGCTTCGGCGAACTTCTCTTTTTCGGCAGCCTCGTGGCACTGGCCAACGTTGGGGGCGGGCTTCTGCTGGCCCGCCCCGGCACTTTTCAGCGCAGCCGACATTTCCTGAGCTACCTCGTGGCGCTCGGCGCGGGCTTCATGCTGGCGGCGATTTTCATCGAAATCGTCCCGGAAGTGGTCGTTTTGTGGACGAAAAGCGGGGCCGAAGGCAAAGAAGCGGGACACGGCGTGTTGGGAGCGATGACGCTCCTTCTGGCCGGATACCTGCTCATCCATTTTTTCGAACACACGATTGCCCCGCACTTTCATTTCGGCGAAGAGACGCACCCGGAGGCGGTCGTGCGCACTTCGGCGGCCTATGCGGCCATCGGGGGGCTCTCGATACACACGTTTTTCGACGGGGCTTCGGTCGCGTCGGCGTTCGTGGTGGATCGGAAGGTCGGGCTGCTGGTTTTCGTGGCCGTACTGTTACATAAAGTGCCTGAAGGGTTTACGGCCGCGTCGATTATTCTGGCGTCGGGACGTTCGGCAAAAAGGGCTCTGATGGCGACGTTGATTATCGGCGGGGCGACGTTGGCCGGGGTTCTGACCGTGGCGGTCTTGCAGGCGCGCGTGGCGGAGGCAGTCTCCTACGCGCTCCCCTTCTCGGCCGGCGTGACGTTGTACGTAGCGGCGAGCGACCTCATCCCGGAGGTCAACCACATGGAGAAGCGCAACCCACTCGTTTCGCTCGTTGTCTTCGGCGGCGTCGCGCTCTTCTACCTGCTGCACGTCCTGATCGAAGGGTGAGCGGACGGCGTACAGTTAAAAAACATAGGGATGAGATTTTCGTAATACCGTTCGACGTAAATAAAAAAGTGAAATTGTCGGGAAACAGGTTTTTGACTCCGCTCGCGGCGTGTCTGGCGCTGGCGTCGGTGCTCGCCTTCGCGGGGGTAGCGCGGGCGCAGAACGCGCGCGCATACACGGACGCGCCTCTGTCGCAGCCCAACGGATTCTACAAGTACGTCGTGGACACCGCGGGCGTCCTCGACCCCGCGACGAAGGAGCGGCTAGCGACGATTCTCAACCGCCTCAAGGAGCGCGCGGACATCGAGTTCGCCGTCGTCACCGTCCCGACGACCGGCAATGAAGACATCTTCGAATATTCGCTGAAGCTCGGGCGCGGGTGGGGCATCGGGTCGAAGGAGGGTGAGAAGAACGGGCTGCTGCTGGTCGTGGCCGTCAACGACCGCAAGTGGCGCGTGCAGGTCAGCCGTCACCTCGAAGGTGACATCACCGACGGACTGGCGGGCGAGATCGCGCGGCAGCGGCTCGTGCCGCAGTTCCGGCAGAACAACTACAGCCAGGGCATCAGCGACTTCGTACAGGCCGCGATAGCGACGCTGGCCGAGAAGCGCGGCTTTCAGCTCGAAGGCATCGACCAGAGTTACGCATACCGCGCGCCCGTGCGGCGCACGAGCCCGACGCGTGCGAGGGAGGGGGGCACCCTCGGCTTCGGCGCCTGCTGTTTGATTATCGTCGTCGTCATCATCCTGCTCTCGCTGGCCAATAAGGGGCGCGGCGGGCGTGGCGGTCGCGGCGGCTGGGGTGGAGGGGGCGGCGGCGGCTGGCTCACTTCAGTCCTCGTCGCCAACGCGATTGGCAGCGCGATTGGCGGCGGGCGGAGCAGTTCGAGCGGCTGGGGCGGCGGCGGTGGTTCCGGCTGGGGCGGCGGTGGCGGCGGTGGTGGCGGCGGCTTCGGCGGCTTCGGCGGCGGCGGAGACTTCGGCGGCGGCGGCGCGGGCGGCGACTGGTGAAGTTAAGAATTGATTCATTGCATCATCGGTTCAATGATTCAATGAACAAATGAAGCGATGACGCAATGAATCAATCTTTTCAGTTCATCGTTCGGAGATTGTGATGGCGAATAGAGTGGCGCAGGAGGCTTTCAATCACCTGATCGGCGATCTGAAGGCGACGCACGGCGATAACCTCGCGTCGGTCGTCCTCTACGGGTCGGCGGCGTCGGGCGACTTCGTGCAGACGGAGTCGGACTACAACCTGCTCATTGCGCTGCACCGCATCGCGCCGGAGGATTTGCGCATGGCGCAGTCGCCGATGCGCGAGTGGCAGAGGCTCGGCCATCCACTGCCCGTCTACTTCACCTTCTCGGAACTGCGCGACGCGGCCGATGTGTTCCCCATCGAGTTCCACCGGATGGAGCGCGCGCGGGTCGTGCTCTACGGCCGCGACCCCTTCGAAAGCTTCCAAATCTCGGACGAGAATTTGCGCCACCAGACCGAGTACGAGCTGCGCAGCAAGCTCATCCAACTGCGCCGGCTCTACATCCCCGCGTCGGGCTCGGCCGGGCGTCTGCGCGATTTGATGGTCGACAGTCTTTCGAGCTTCGCGACGCTCTTCGCGCCCGTCCTGCTTCTGCACGGGCGGGAGGCGCCGGTGATGAAGTTGGATATCGTGCGCGCGACCGTCACACTGTTGGGGCTCGACGGCGCGGTCTTCGAGCGCGTCTTCGCGCTGCGCGGCGGCGCGGCGGCGCCGGGCGAGCGCGAGGCGGACGAACTGTTCGCGTCCTACATGTCGCAGATCGAACGGGTCATCGAAGCCGTTGACCGCTTAGATATATCTACGGAGAGGTAGTTTTAGAACGCGGGTTCTATCCTCGCGGGTATCGTCAGATTTGAGGAGGAGTATGATGAAAACAAGAAGGGTGCTGCTGCTCACGCTCGTCGCCTTCGTCGCGTTCGCGTCGAGCGGCTGCGGCTACAACACGCTGACGGCGAAGCAGCAGAATGTGAGGCGGAGTTGGGCCGACGTGGAGAGCCGGCTCCAGCGCCGCGCCGACCTCGTCCCGAACCTCGTGGCGGCCGCGCAGTCGGCGGGCATACAGGAGCAGGAGGTCTTCGGCCAGATCGCCGAGGCGCGCTCCAAGCTCATCAACGCGACGGGGGCCGCGCCACAGGGCGAAGGCGGCGACAAAACGCCCGAGCAGAGGCAGGCCGTCATCGACGCGGCCAACAGCTTCGGCGGCACCGTCGGGCGCCTGCTCTCCTTGCAGGAGACTTATCCGCAACTGCGTTCGAGCGAGCTGTTCATGAAGGTGCAGGACGAGTTGTCGGGGACTGAGAACCGCATCAACGTCGCGCGCGAGGACTACAACGCGGCGGTGAGCGACTACAACACGACGCGTAACAGCTTCCCGACGGTCATCGGCGCGAAGATGTACGGCTTCAAGGAGGAGCCCTACTTCAAGGCCGAGGAGGGCGCGCGACAGGCGCCCCAAATCGACCCCAACGTCATGCGTCGCAACCAGAACAAGTAAGGCCGCAAGCCCGACCGTCCGGGAGGGCGTCGGCCGAACGCAGAAGAGGGATGATGAAAGACCGCGTGTCTTTCATCATCCCTCTTTTGTTATCCGTGCGCCCTCCCTCAAGGTCGGGCTTGCGGCCTGAGGCTTAAAACCCGCGGGCGCTGCACTGGCCGCAGTGGTCGCAGGGCTTGGCGCCGGGTTCGAGCGTGCAGGTCTTCTCACGCTCGAAGAACTCGACGAGTTCGGAGACGGCCTCGCCCAGGCCCTCGAACTGCTCCTGGCTCGGGTGCGAAATGACGGGGACGTAGGTGCCGCTCAGCCACGTCGGGCGCGCCTGTGTTGAAGGGTTCTGTGTTGATGAAGTTGAAGATGAAGTTGACGCTGAACGGGCTTCGTTCGACTGGCGCGCGCCGTGGCCGCAGTCTTCGCCGTGCGTGATGTGCGACTCGATGTGCGTGAGCCGCCGCTGTATCTCGGCGAGGCTGGCGCGCACCGCGGCCAGTTCCCCTCCCTCGGCGCCCGACTGCTCGCGCGGTGCGTCGTCCAAACGACGCGCGACGCGCTCGGCCAATTCACGCACCCTGTCCTGCTCGCTGCTGCTCATCCCTGAACCTTAAGCCTCATCTTTGAGGAGGTCGATGTAGTCCACGACGCCGACGATGGCCGAGTCTATCGCCGCGCCCTGCTCGCCTGTGGCGGCGGTCGAGGCGCCCCAGCCCTCCTGCACGATGAGGACGGTGTCGCCCTCGCCCGCGTCCACCGAGTCGAGCGCGAGCAGGGTCGCGCCGTACTCCTCGCCCGAAGGCGTGACGGGCTGGCAGAGCATCACGCGCGCGTTCGCGTAGCGCTCGTTCTTCTGCGTCGCGACGACGTTGCCGAGCACGCGCGCCAGAATCAACGCCTCGCCCTCCCCTTCCACACGTGCGCGTCCGAATCGACGATGCCGATGATGGTGCAGTCGGTTGGCGTGTCCTCGCGTCGGAAGGGGAAGCTCGCCTCCTTGCCGCGACACCAGAAGACCAGCTCGCCCACTCCCGCGCCGATGGCGTCGAGCGCCACGAGCGGCTGCCCCTGCGGCTGCAAGTCGGCGTTGAGCGACTGCACGACGAGGAGCTTGCGCCCCTCCAGCGAATCGTTCTTCACCGTCGCCACCACACACCCGATGACACGCGCGAGCTGCATCAGTCGTTCACGAAATCGACGGTGTCGATGACGCCGACGATGGCGGCGTCGATGGGCTTCTCCTTCTGCCCCTCGGCGAGCCGCGCGGAGGAGCCGGCGACGACGAGGACGCGCTCGTGGAAGCCCGCCCCGACCGTGTCCACGGCGACGACGTAGCCGGAGCCGTCCGAGCCGTCGAGGTTCAGCGGGCGGACGATCAGGAGCTTGCTGCCCTTCAGCCGCTCGTCCTTCTGCGTCGAGACGACCGTGCCGAGGATGCGCGCGATTATCATTCGTTTGGTGAATGATGAATGGTGAATGGTAAATAGTCGTTGAGCGGTGGCTGAGTTGCAGAGTCATCGGCCGACCCGAAATACCCAACCACTATTCACGATTTACTATTAACCATTAACCTCTTCACCTGTCCGCTCCGATGGGCAGCGCCTCATCGACGCTACCGTGCGGGCGCGGGATGACGTGGACGCTGACGAGTTCGCCGACGCGGCGCGCGGCGGCGGCGCCGGCGTCCGTGGCGGCCTTGACGGCGGCGACATCGCCGCGGACGATGGCCGTGACGAAGCCCGCGCCGATCTTCTCATAGCCGACCAGCGTGACGTTGGCGGCCTTGACCATCGCGTCGGCCGCCTCGATCATCGCCACCAGCCCCTTCGTCTCAACCATGCCGAGTGCTTCCTGAGCCATTCCGTTCTGCTCCTGTCTCTTTCGTGGTTCGTAAATCGTCGCCCTTAAACTCTCGTGCCGAGCCGCGCCGCCTGGCTGAGCAGCTCGATCAGCTCCTCGCGCGTCAGGCTGACCTTACCGTTTGAGGCGGCGCCGTTCGTCTCCGCGCGTCGCGGCGTCGCGGCGTCGCGCTCGCCCGTCGGGCAGACGATGCGCGTCTCGTGCAGATAGCCGCAAGCCTGACAACGCGCCCTCTCGTCTAAATATCCGGCGCGCTCGCGCACTTCGATCAGCTTCTCGATGGCGTCGGGCGAAAGGTCGCGCGCGCCGCCCAACGCGCGCGCGAGTATCGCGATCTTCGCCGTGTGCTCCAGTGTTTCGAGTCTGTCGAAAGCCTGCCACACGTCGGCGCCGTACGCAACCGCCCCGTGGTTAGCCATCAAGAGCGCGTTGTGGTTCTTGACGAGCGGGAGCATCGCCTCGGTCAGTTCGTCGGTCGAGGGCGTGCCGTACTCGGCGAGCGGAACGCAGCCCAAAGTTAAAATTACTTCCGACAGAATCGGCTCGTCGATGGCGAGCCCCGCGACGGCGAAGGCCGAGCCGTGCGGCGGGTGCGCGTGACAGACCGAGCGCACGTCGGCGCGCTCGCGGTAGATGAGCAGGTGCATCGCCAGTTCCGACGACGCGCGGCGGTCGTTGAGCGGCTTGCCTTCCAGATCGGTGAGGGCGAGCGAGTCCTCGGTCATGCGCCCCTTGTTGGTCTGCGTCGGCGTGGCGAGGACGCGGCCGTCGTCGAGGCGCACGCTCACGTTGCCGTCCGAGGAGACGACGTAGGAGCGCTCGTACAACAACTTGCCGACGCGCACGATCTCGCGCCGGGCTATCTGCTCGTCCATCAGAATTTTCGGGCCGGCCGCCTCAGTCGCCGAAGAGATAGATCTCGACCTCTTTCTCCACCGAGACGGGCAGGCTGTTGACCGTCGCGGGCGTGAACTCGATGCCGCGCGCCGCGCGCTCAACCGCTTCCAGCATCGCCGCCGGCAACGAAGGCCGGAGGTGCTCAACCCTGCTCACCTTACCGTCGGAGCCGAAGGTCACGTTGACGCGCACGGACTGGATACCGGCGGCGCTTGGGTAACGCGCATCGGGCTTGAAGAGAATGTTGAGCGGCTTCGTCTCGGCGACGAGGTGTTGGCGGCGCATACGGCAGCGGCTGTTGAACTCGTAGGTGCGCGTGCCGATGAACGACTCGGCCTTCTTCTCCGAAGTGCCGAACAGTCCCATTAAGCCGCTCAGCGCGGCGCCGAAGATGAAAGTGAGCGTGAACGGCAGTGCCTTCTTGAGTAGAAACCAATACATGACGAAACTCCTTATCAGCTCTGCTGCAACTCCTGCTCCTCGCGCTGCGCGATCTCCTCGTAGGGGAGCAGGCTGCGCGGGTTCGTGACGCAAGTGATCTGTGGGCGCGCTAAGAAGTACGATAGCGATTCGAGCGAAATCGTCAAGTCAACCGTCTTCACCTTCACGCCGAGGCGCGCGTGCAGGCGGACGGGCGCGAAGTTGAGCACGGCCTTCACCCCGGCCGACATGATCTGGTTCAGCACGCGCTGCGCGACCCGCGCCGGCACGGCGATGACCGCCACGTCGATGCCGCATTCGCGCACGATGCGCGCGACCCGCCGCACGTCATGAACGACTGTTTCGCCCGCCCCGACTCGGCGTCCGATCTTCGCGCGGTCGTTGTCGAAGAGCGCGACGACCTCGAAGTTCGACTCGCGGAAGCCGTTGTAGTTGGCGAGCGCGGTGCCGAGGTTGCCCGCGCCCACGATGCCGACGCGGTGCGCGCGGTCGAGCCCGAGTATCTGCGTCAGGTGGCGGCGCAGCTCGCCCACCGAGTAGCCGACGCCGCGCGTCCCGAACTCGCCGAAGTGCGCGAGGTCTTTTCGTATCTGCGCCGAGTTCAGACGAAACTGGTCGGCCAGCGCCTGCGACGAGATGGTCTTAATCCCCGCGGCGGCCAAAAGGTTCAGGCAGCGCAGGTAGACGCTCAGACGACTCGTCGTCAACTCCGAGATTTTCTCCGACTTCATCCTACAACCTTTTCCTGGGAGAGCAACGGCCCCAAGTATACCGCGCCCGCCCCCGCCGCGAAAAGACACGCGCCGCCTCGACCTTGAACAGACGGCTCATCGTTCATCGTTTATACTTCATCGTTCCTGTCATTGCCGACCGTCGGCGGTTCATCTAAAATCAACCGGTAACGTGAGACGCTCCCGAAATTCCTTCTCTCGTCAAAGCAAGTAAAGAATGATCGCACACCTTTCCGGGATTCTGCTGGCCAAGCACGCGACCAGCGTGATCGTGGACGTGGGGGGCGTCGGCTACGAGGTGACCATCCCCGTCACGACCTTCTACGACCTCGGCGAACTGGGGGAAGCCGTCCGCCTGCAAATCTACACGCACGTCCGCGAGGAGGCGCTCCAGCTCTTCGGCTTCCGCACGCTGCGCGAGCGCGAGCTGTTCACGCTGCTCATCTCGGTGAGCGGCATCGGCCCCAAATCCGCCGTCGCTATGCTCTCAGGCATGAGCGCCGACGAGATCGTCACGGCCATCCGCCAGAGCAACTACGCGCGCATCACTTCGATTCCGGGCGTGGGCCGGAAGACGGCCGAGCGACTCGTCATCGAGCTGCGCGACAAGATGGCCGCGCTCTCCAGCCCCGCGCTCGAAGAGCAGATCGCAGCCGGCGGGCCGACGGCCGCGCAGTCGGAGGACGCGCTGCGCGAGGACACGCTCGCCGCGCTCCTCCAGCTCGGCTTCCCCAAACCCGCCGCCGAGAAGGCCATCACGAGCGGCATACAGGAGGGCGGCGACCTCTCGGTCGAGATGCTCCTGCGCCGCTCTCTGCGGCAGTTGTCGAAAGGATGAGGAGAAGGACTGAGGACTGAGGACTGAGGACTGAGTGAAGAACCGGAGGCTTTCGTATTCACTCAGTCCTCAGTCCTCAGTCCCTAGTCCTCATGCTTTATGTCTGAAGAACTCCAACCGGGTAACGTGCGCGAGCGGGGGCCGGTAGAAGACGAACGGCAGTTCGAGCTGAGCCTGCGTCCGGCGCGGCTCGGCGAGTACATCGGGCAGAAGCGCGCGACCGAGAACCTCGGCATCTACATCCGCGCCGCGCGCCAGCGCCGCGAGGCTTTAGACCACGTCCTGCTCACGGGGCCGCCAGGTCTCGGCAAGACGACGCTCTCCAACATCATCGCCAACGAGATGGGGGCCGAGTTGCGCTCGACCGCCGGCCCCGTCATCGAGAAGCCGGGCGACCTCGCCGCGCTCCTCACCAACCTGCAAGAGGGCGACGTTCTCTTCATCGACGAGATACACCGCATGTCGCCCGCCATCGAGGAGGTCTTGTACCCCGCGATGGAGGACTATCAGCTCGACATCATGATCGGGCAGGGCACGGCCGCGCGCTCGATTAAGTTAGACCTGCCGAAGTTCACGCTCGTCGGCGCGACGACGCGGCCGGGTTTGATTACGGCGCCCTTGCGCGGACGCTTCGGCATCGTCTTCCACCTCAACTTCTACACGCATGAAGAGCTGGCGACCATCGTCCGCCGCTCCGCCGAGATACTCGGCACGGAGATTGACGAAGCGGGCTCGCGCGAGCTTGCGCGACGCGCGCGGGGCACGCCGCGCATCGCGAACAGGTTGCTCCGGCGCGTGCGCGACTACGCCGAGGTCGAGCACGCGGGAAGCATCACGAAGGAGATCGCCGACGATGCGCTCAACCGCATGGAGGTGGACACGTTCGGGCTCGACGAGATGGACCGGAAGCTCCTGCTGATGATTATTCAACAGCATCAGGGCGGCCCCGTCGGTCTCAACCACATGTCGGCCGCGCTGCAAGAGGAGAAGGACTCCATCGAGGAGATCATCGAGCCCTACCTCATCCAGATCGGCTTCCTCAACCGCACCCCCCGCGGCCGCGCCGCCACGCGCCTCGCCTACGAGCACTTCGGCATCGAGCCGCCGCGCCCACAGCCCACACGCCCCGGGCTCTTCGACGCCGAATAGCCTTCCTCGGAGTGCCGCCTTGAAACCCTCGCCGCACGCACGCCTGACGCTCCTCGCCCCACTGCTCACCTGCGCCTTCTTCAACACACCCGCAATCCGAAGCGCAGAAGTCGGCCCCGCGCAGAGCGCGCGAGGCGACGCGAAACAGTCCGCGCCGAAGAAGGCGGACGGGAAGGTCGCGGCGCAGGCCGCACGCGCCCGCCGCGAGACGCGCGCGGCGGTGGCGGCGCTGAAGGAGGCGGCCGAGTTGGCCCGCTCGTTCGAAGACGTTTACGAAAGCGTCCGCACGCAGGCGGAGGCGGCCGACGCCGTCTGGCCCTTCGAAGAGCAGTGGGCGCGCTCCGTCCTGCGCCGCGCCTGGGACGCGACGAACGCAGCCGGCGCCGAAGACCGCGTGCAGGGCTTCGACACTTCGGAAAACCCACGTGAGGACGCGCAGAATGCGTTGGAGGCCGCACGCCGCCTCGTCATCAAGGCCGCCCTCAAGCACGACGCGCGCATGGCCGACGCCTTCATGACTGAGTTCGAGAGCTTCCTCGCCGAACACACGCCGGCCGCGGGCGAGCGAGGCCGGGAGGACACAAGCCCCACCTCCCCGGCCCCCGCCGACGCATCGCCCGTCCGGCGCAGGCGCACGCTGAGTCCCGCCGGCTGGCAGCGGCTCTCCGTCGCGCGCCAACTCTTCGATGAGGGCGACTTCGGTCCCGCAGCGGCGGCCGCCGCGCCGCTCGCCGTTGCGGGACCGACGCCGCAACTCATAGACTTCATATTTCTCCTCCGCACGCGCGACGCGCAGGCCGCCGACGGGCTCTATCTGCGGCTGCTCAGTGCGACGCGTGCCGACGCGAGCGCGGATGTTAACGATGTGCTGACCCTCTCGACGGCAGTCGTCACGCCCGGCGTCTATGTGTTCGTCGGCGAGGACGGCTCGCCCGGCTTCGACGGACGCTACGTGAGCGAAGAGGAGCGGCGCGCGCCGCTACCCGACGAGTTGCGCGCTGCCTTTTACGCCATCGCGGCCGGAGTGCTCCTGCGCCCCGGCGCGCCCGGCGGCGGCCGGCCCGAGGCGGCCGCGGCGCTCTACTTCGCCATCAACCGACTGCTCCCCTTCTTCGAGAGCGAGGCGCCGCAGCACGCGCCCGCACTGCAAGCGCGCCGCACCGCGCTCGCCTCAGAGATGGCGGCGGGGCGGCGCGAGAATGTCGAGGCCACGGCGCGCGTGCGCAGCCTCTCGATGGTGAATCCGGCAGACCCACTTGAATACGTGCTGGCCGACATTGCTGGCGCGGGCAACACGTCGGCGCGTGACGCCGCGCGCCTGCGGGCGGTGGCGACCGCGGCGCGGCACGCCCTCTGGGAGCGCGCGCATGGCATCGCCGACCAGATCGAGGACGCTGAGACGCGTCGCGACGCACGGCTCGTCATCGCCGTCCGACAGGTCACGAGCACCGCGAGCGCCTTTGACGACGGCGACGCCGAAGACATTGCACGCGCGGCCGACATCGTGCGCGCCGCCGACGTGCCGAACGAGGTGCGCGCCGTCGGGCTCGCGCAGGCAGCCGAACTCGTTGCGCGGCTCGTGAACAAGGCACGCGCCGGGCAACTGTTCACGGAGGCCGTGGGCTACGCTGGTCAGGCGGAGCGCGGTGAACGACGTGCGACCGCGCTGGCGCTCGTCACCCTCTCGGCGGCACGCGCCGGAGACGCGCGCGTGTGGGAACTGCTGCCCGCGCTTACCTCCGCGGCGGACGAGACGGACGACCTGCCCTTCGGCGCCATGAACCTCGAATTCAACGTCGGCAAAGATAGCGGGCGATTCTCCTTCTTCGCACTGGGCACGCCGGTCGGCCTGCCCGAGGTCTACGCCGCGGCGGCGCGGCTCGACGCGTTAAAGACTTTTAAGGAGGCGGGCGGGTTCAAAGATGAGGAGTTACGCGCCGCCGCGTTGCTCGCCGCCGGGCGCGCGGCGTTGGAGAAGAATGCCCGCGCGGCCAGCGCCGCGGTGCGCTGAGCTTTTGCGGCGCGGCGCGAAATGACGGACAATCGGGCGCGTCGGGTGTCCGAGAGTGAACGGGCCGTGGGGTCACAGAGTCTAAGGATTTGAAATTTCAAATCTCTATTTTCAAATTTCAAATTCCCTGCAAGGGGTGAACGATGGAGAACGTGCGGAGACATATCCCCTTCTTCTCGCGACGGCGCTGGGGCGTAAAGAACCTCGGGCCGTGGTCGAACATCTTCCATCATACCTTCCACCAGTTCCACGAAAACGACCTCTTCACGCCGGCTGCGGCGATGAGTTACTTCGGGCTGCTGACGCTCTTCCCGGCGCTGCTCGTCATGCTCGTCATCGGCAACCGCTTCGCCGCGGGGAGCGAGGCGCTGACGCGCATCGTCGAAATCTATCCCGGCTCGGGCGAGTTCCTCCGCAGCACGATCAAGTCGCTGGCCGAGGTCGGCTGGGGCGGACTCATCAGCGCCTTCGTCGTTACGCTATGGGCCGGGTCGTGGGTCTTCGCCGTCATCGAGCGCGCGCTCAACCGCATCTGGGGGACGCGGGCGCGCGGCTTCATGCACGGCCGCGCGCTCACGCTCGGCATGATCGGCGCGGTCGGGCTCCTGCTCATCGCCTCTGTCTTCCTGACCTCGATCCTCGTCGGGTTACAGCAACTCATCGACCAGCTCCCCGTCCGCATCGTGCGCCGTTCGGCGTGGATGACCTTCTTCGGGAACGCGTTCTGGCAGGCGATCTTCGCCGCGGCCGGCGCGCTCGTCACCATCGCGCTCTTCGCGGTCGTCTACCGGCTGGTGCCGAGCGGCCGTGTGACGCTGCGCGACACGCTGCCGAGCGCCATCGTCGCGGGGCTTCTGTGGGAGGCGGCCAAGTACGTCTTCGCGTCGAGCCTGCAATACTTTCACTACGACGAAATCTACGGCTCGGTCGGCGCGGTCGTCGCCGTGCTCACGTGGAGCTACGTCTCCAGCCTCATCCTCATGTTCGGCGCGCAGCTCTCCGTCGTCCTCCACCAGGAGCACGCCTCCGAAGAGATCGCGGCCGAGACGCCAGCATCACCCTCCTAAGTTTTAATGCGCATCTCTGATTTCGATTTCGAGCTGCCCGAGGAGCTGATCGCGCAGCATCCGCTTGAGCGGCGCGACGCGTCGCGGATGCTGGTCGTCAGTCGGGCAGAGCGGCGTTGGCGCGACGGGTCGTTCGCGGAGTTTCCGACGGAGTTGAGGGAGGGCGACGCGGTCGTCGTCAATAACACGCGCGTCTTCCCGGCGCGTCTCGTCGGCCGGCGCGAGCCGACGGGCGGGCGCGTCGAGTTGCTCCTCGTACGTCGTCGCGTGGAGTTCGAAGGTGAGACGTGGGAAGTTTTAGCAAAGCCCGCGCGCAGGCTCGAAGCAGGGGCGCGCGTGACGTTCGGCGACGGGCGTTTGAGCGCCGAGACGCTCGCGGCGACCGTGGACGGCGCGGGGCGCGTCGTGCGCTTTCAAGCGGAGGGTGATTTCAACGCGCGGCTCGAAGAGTTCGGGCGGATGCCGCTGCCGCCTTACATCAAGCGCGACTCCGAAGACCTCGCTGCGGCGGAGGAAGACCGCGAGCGCTACCAGACCGTCTATGCCGCGGCGCCCGGCGCCATCGCCGCGCCGACGGCCGGGCTCCACTTCACCCCGCAGGTCTTCGAGGAGTTGCGCGCGCGCGGCGTGCGCAGGGCCGAGGTGACGCTCCACGTCGGCTACGGCACGTTCGCGCCCGTGCGCGCGGACGATCTGAGCGAGCACCGCGTCGCCGCCGAGCGCTTCGAGATAAGCGAAGGAGCGGCTGAAGAGATTAACAGGACTAAGGAGTCGGGCGGTCGTGTTGTAGCCGTCGGGACGACCACGGTGCGCGCGCTCGAATCGGCGGTTGATGAAAGTGGTCGGGTCAGAGCGGGCCGGGGCGAGACGGGGCTCACCATCACGCCCGGCTACCGCTTCCGCGCCGCAGACGCGTTGCTGACGAACTTCCACCTGCCGCGCTCGTCGCTGCTCGTCCTCGTCAGCGCCTTCGCCGGCCGCGGGCTCGTGCTCGACGCATACCGCCACGCCGTCGGCGCCGGCTACCGCTTCTACAGCTACGGCGACTGCATGCTCATCGTTTAGTGAATGGTAAATGGTGAATGGTGATTGAGTGTTCGGCGGCTCGGCCTTAGCTTCGTACGTCGTCCCTATTTACCATTCACCATTTACCATTTACTATTTACATGTCATGGCTGTGCTGAAGAAAATCCGCTCGCGGCTCTTCTCGTCGGGCGCGGGTGAAGGTGAGGAGGCCGGCGCCGACGGCGCGGCGGGCATCGTGCGCGCGCAGTCGCGCTACGACGTGCGGCCGCTCACCGTCGCGCAGCTCGACGAGTGCTGGCGCCTCGACCTGCGCTGCTTCGTGGACGGCGAGGCGTACAGCCGCGAGACCTTCGAGTACCTCCTGACCTCGCCCGAGTCGGTCTCGTACCGGGCGGTGACGCCCGACGGCACGATGGTCGGCTTTATCGTCGGCATCGTCGAGCCCGACCGCACGGGCCACATCACCACGCTCGGCGTCGCCCCCGAGCACCGCCGACGCGGCATCGCCCAGCGGATGCTGCTCAAGGTCGAGGAGGGCTTCCGCCGCCGCGGCGTCCGCATCACGCGCCTCGAAGTCCGCTCGGTCAACGCCGGCGCGCAGGACCTCTACCAGAAGCTCGGCTTCGCCGTCACGCAACGCCTCCCGCGCTACTACTCCAACGGCGGCGACGGCCTTCTCATGATTAAATCGCTCGTCTGAAAAGGCGCGTCAACGGTAAACCGTGAACCGTGACAAGAGGGGAGACCTTCTTGTCACGGTTCACGGTTTACCGTTGACGCGCCTTTAGCTCTTACGCAGCTCGGTGAGCACCTGCTTGGCGACCGACTTGAGCGTATCGAAGACGCCGTTGCCTTTGGCGGCGATGGCCTCGTGGACGGGCTCGTCCTTGCGCCGAAGCTCGGCCACCATCTCGTCGGTCGGGATGACGTTCGGCAGATCGCGCTTGTTGAGTTGCAGCACGTAGGGAATCTTCGACAGGTCGTAGCCGTTGGCCTGTAGATTCTCCTCAAGGTTGTAGAGCGATTCGATGTTAGCGTCCATGCGCTCGTCCTGGCTGTCGGCGACGAAGACGACGCCGTCCACGCCCTTCAGGATAAGCTTACGCGAGGCGTCGTAGAAGACCTGCCCCGGCACCGTGTAGAGGTGGAAGCGCGTCTTGAAGCCGCGGACGGTGCCGAGTTCCAGCGGCATGAAGTCGAAGAAGAGCGTCCGGTCGGTCTCGGTCGCGAGCGAGATGAGCTTGCCCTTGGCCGTCGGCGCGGTCGTGTCGTAGATGTATTGCAGGTTGGTCGTCTTCCCGCACAGCCCCGGGCCGTAGTAGACGATCTTGCAGTTGATCTCTCGCGAAGCGTAGTTGATGAAAGTCATGGCACTCCGGTGACGAGTGAGCTTTTAGCTTTTAGCTTTTGGCTGTTAGCTAACTGCTTCCCGAACAAATGGCTTGGCTAACAGCTCAGAGCTGGCAGCTAAAAGCTCACTGAACTAACTGAAGAGGCTGTCGATGTCGTCGTCGGTGATCTCGGCGAAGAGCGCTTCCTCGCGTTCGCGGCGCTCGGCGTTGAGCCGTTCGAGTTCGTCGAAGAGGGAGGAGAGGTCGCGCGAGGCCTGCTTGACGCGCAGTTTGACGAGGCCGAGGCTGGAACGCTCGTCGAAGACCACGACGAGCAGGACGCGGCCGATGATGCAGATGTGGATGCTCTCGCGCTCGCCCTCGTGCGAGAGGGTCGGGAACTCCTTCTCGCCGATCAGGCGCGCCATCCCGCCCGTGGCGGCGACGTTGCCCGCCGCCAGAGACGCCAGGCTCGTCGTGTCCAAGTCGCCCACCTCGCCGTGCGTGGCGATCTGCTGGCCGTTCTTGTCCACGAGAAAGACGACGCGGGAGAAAGATTCGAGACGCAGCTTGCCCAGGATGAGCCTGAGCTGTTGGAACTGCTGCTCGTGCATTATGATAGGCGTGTCTGTCATTCGTACACTGACTCTCTAGCTAAGCAGGATGCGAACGTTAGGTGAGCGCCGGGGGCGGGAGTCCTGATTGACGGCCGTAGAGCTTAAATTAAGATATCAGGGGGCTTGGCTTTAGGCTCCGGCGGCTGCGGGCGTGTTCCGGGGCGCTGTCCGCGAGAAGCCCCGGCGACACCACAAGAACTCTAGCATACGGCCAAAGATGACTTCAATAGTTTTTCTTTGCCGGCCCATGTTTAACTCTTCAGGGAGCCCGTCTAATTCCCTTAAATCCTACTTCCCAGTTGATTTAGACCATCTCGTGTGTTAAAGTGCCGGAGGTCGGCGGCTTCCTTCTTCCCAGAGGAAGCGTTCTCTGAAAAGCGAGTGCTTCGCATGAGCGATCCAGTCATCAAGGGTGCAAAGAGAAGCTCCTCCCGCCCTGCACCGCACAGCGCTGCTCACAAGGCACCGGCCAAGGGTCGCAAGTTGACCGCAGAGGCCGCGAAGCCCAAGCCGAAGCGCGCGGCGGCCGCGAAGCCCCCTGTGCGAAAAGCCGCCCCCGCCAAATCTTCCAGCTCCAACACGAAATCGACCAAACCGGTGCGCCCGGCGGCCAAACCGTCCGCGGTGGCGGCGAAATCGTCGAAGAAATCCGCTCCGCCGTCCAAATCAGCCCAAGCGTCCAAGTCCGCCCCGGCCGCCAAAGCTGTCGGGAAGGCGCACGCGGCCCCTCCGAAGGCCGCGCCCGCGAAGAAAGCGGCAGCCCCGGTTAAGTCTCAGCCCCTCAAGGGCTCGCCCGCGAAGGCAGCGCCGGTCAGGACGGCCGCGCCGAGGCCCGCGCCCGCGCAGCCCCGCCAGCCCTCGCGCGATGAGGCGGCGGCGCTCAAGGCGTTCGAGCGCGCCCACAAAGATTTCACACGTGGCAACTTCGTGGCCGCGCGCGAGCACTTTCGCACACTCATCGAGCAGCACTCGGGCGTCTCGGAGGTGGCCGCGCGCGCACGTACCTACCTCAACATCGCCGAGAGGCGCCTGCGCTCGGAGGCGGCGCTCCCGCGTGACCCGGACTCGCTCTACGACCGCGGCGTCATCGAGCTTAACCGCGGCGACTTCGTCGCGGCGCAGGAGTTGTTCGAGCGCGCGCTCAAGCGCGACCCGGACGCCGCCGACACGCACTACGCACTGGCGGCTGCGCGCGCGCGCCTCGGCGCGGTCGAGTCTTCGCTCCACGCGCTCGAACGCGCGGTCGAGCTGAGGCCCGTGCTGCGCGTGCGTGCGCAGGCCGACGCCGACCTGTCCTTACTGCGCAACGACCCCGAATTCGAGCGGATCGTCTTCCCCAACTCGCGCCCGTAAAGGGCCTCCGTGCGCCGCCCCCAGACCACTCCCTACCTTCCAACTCCTTTGAAAGCCTACGTCTTTCAAGTATGATTTCCCACACCGGCGCGGGCCGGCCCCAGTTTCACCCAGGAGCCCCGAAGGATTTGCATTCGAGCATGGAGAGCGGTTTGAAACTCGTCGCCATCGGCGGTGGGACGGGTCTGTCTACAGTGCTTTCGGGGCTGAAGGAGCTGGTGGGCGACCACGCGCGCGGCGACCTGTGGCTCGAATCGCTCTCGGCCATCGTCACCGTCTCGGACGACGGCGGCAGTTCCGGCCGCCTGCGCGACGAGTTACAGATGCTCCCGCCCGGAGACATACGCAACTGCATGGTGGCGCTCTCGGAGGACTCGACGCTGCTCTCGCGTCTCTTCCAATACCGTTTCCGCGGCGAGGGGGGCTTGGGCGGACACAGCTTCGGCAACCTCTTCCTCGCGGCGCTGACCGAGGTGACGGGCGACTTCGTCGAGGCCGTGCGCCTCTCCTCCGAGGTCCTGGCGAGCAAAGGGCGCATCTATCCTGCGACGCTGAACGACGTGCGGCTCGTCGCGCAGCTCGAAGACGGACGCCAGGTGCGGGGCGAGACGAACATCACGGCCGCGCGCTCGCCCATCCGCCGACTGTCGCTCGAACCCGAGCAGTGTCTTCCGCTCCCCGAGGCGCTCGCGGCCGTCCGCGTGGCCGACATCATCACGGTCGGCCCGGGCTCGCTCTACACTTCGATCCTCCCGAACCTGCTCGTGGCGCGCGTGGCGGAGTCGATAGGCGCGTCGCCGGCCGTCAAGATTTTCATCTGCAACCTGATGACGCAGCCGGGCGAGACCGACGGCTACACGGCGCGCCGCCACCTGGAGGTGGTCAAGGCTTACGCGCCCGAGATCGAGTTCGACTTCGTGGTCGTCAACGAACGGCGCGTCACCCCCGTGCAGGCTGAAGCGTACGCCGCCGAGGGCGCGCACCAGATAGGTCTGACCGACCACAGGCTCGAAGAAGAGTTCGGACGCTTCGCCGAGATCGTCCGCGCCGACCTGCTCGACGAAGGCGAGAAAGTGCGGCACAGTCCCGCCAAGCTCGCGCGCGTCATCCTCGCCTGCTATGAGAAGGCGTGCGCGCGCTCCGCCGTCACCACAGCCGCGCGCTGAATCGAACCTATGGAGAGACAGACGCCACAACCCTCGCAAGCCCCGTCCGCGCCGCTCGACATACTGATCCTCGCGGCGGGCTTAGGCACGCGCATGCGCTCTTCGACGGCGAAGGTGCTGCACAAGCTCGGCGGTCGCCCGCTCATCGCGCACGTCTGCCGCACGGCGTCGGCGCTGGTGAAGGGCGAGCGGCCAGTCTACGTCGTCGTCGGCCATCAGGCGGAGGAGGTCAAAGAGGCCGTGCGCGCCGAGTTGGGCGAGGGCGGAGCCGTCTTCGTCACGCAGACCGAGCAGCGCGGCACGGGCGACGCGGTCTTTGCCGCGCGCGGCGCGTTGGGCGACGCGAACTCCACGCTCCTCGTCCTCTCGGGTGACGTGCCGCTCGTGCGCGCCGAGACTTTGGGCTCGCTCGTCCACCAGCACCGGACGCACCGCGGGCGCGGCGCGGCCTGCACTTTGATGGCCGTCCGGCTCGAAGACCCAACCGGCTACGGCCGCGTCATACGCGACGAAGAGGGGCGCTTCCAGAAGATCGTCGAGCAGAAGGACGCCACGCCCGAAGAGAGACAGATAGGCGAGATCAACGCCGGCATCTACTGCTTCGAGACGCGCCTGCTCTTCCCCGCCCTCGAACGCGTCAAGCCGGAGAACGCGCAGGGCGAGTTCTACCTCACGGACGTGCCCGCCATCCTGCGCGCCGACGGCGAGGACGTGTCCGTCTACGCCCACACCGACGCGCGCGAGGTCTCGGGCATCAACACGCGCGTCGAGCTTTCAGAGTTCGAGCGCATCCTTCGCTTACGTACGCTGCGGAGTCTGATGCTCAACTCGGGCGTCACCGTCATCGACCCGCAGCACACCTACGTCAGCCCCGACGCACAGATCGGCCGCGACACCACGCTCCACCCGAACGTCCACGTCGAGGGGCGCACGGTCATCGGTGAGGGCTGCGAGATAGGCCAGGGCTCGCGCATCGCGGACTCGCGCGTCGGCAACGGCGTGACGGTCAAAGACCACTGCGTCATCGTCGATTCCGAGGTCGCAGACCACTGCGTCGTCGGCCCCTTCGCGCACCTGCGGATGAACGCGCGAATGGAGGAGAGCGCCCACGTCGGCAACTTCGTCGAGATGAAGAAGTCGCGGCTCGGCGCGAAGTCGAAGGCGAACCACCTCACCTACCTCGGCGACGCGGACATCGGCGAGCGCACCAACATCGGCGCCGGCACCATCACCTGCAACTACGACGGGAAGCACAAGCACCCGACCGTCATCGAGCACGACGTGAAGATCGGCTCGGACACGATGCTCGTCGCGCCCGTCCGCGTCGGCGCGCGCGCGGTCACGGGCGCGGGCTCGGTCGTCACCGAAGACGTGCCGCCCGACACGCTCGTCGCGGGCGTCCCCGCCAAAGTAAAGAAGAAGCTGCCCCGCGAAGAAGAAACGCCCGAAACTCAAGCTACGGAAGAAGCATTCACTGCCGTGAACCGTGAACCGTAAATCGCGACAAGAAAGACCGACCTTTTAGCATTGTCTTTCGCTCGTCACGGTGTACAGTTCACGGTTTACGTTTCTCGAAGGGAAAGAGCAATCATATGTGTGGCATTGTCGGATACGTCGGAAACAAGCAGGTCGTCCCCGTCATCCTCGACGGTTTACGTAAGCTCGAATACCGCGGCTACGATTCGGCTGGCATCGCGGTTGTAGACGAAGGGCACCATCTCGACATTCGCCGCGCCGAGGGCAAGCTCCGCAACCTCGAAGAGGCCATCCGCCTCAAGCCGCTCGACGGCACCTATGGCATCGGCCACACGCGTTGGGCCACGCACGGGCGCCCCACGGAGGAGAACGCGCACCCGCACCGCGACTGCACCGGCCAGGTCGTCGTCGTCCACAACGGCATCATTGAGAACTACATCCAGCTCAAAGACCGTCTGCGCAAGAGCGACCACGTCTTCGTCACCGAGACCGACACCGAGGTCGTCGCGCATCTCGTCGAGGAGTACCTGAAAGAAGACGACTCGTTCGAGAAGGCCGTCGGGCGCGCGGTGCGCGACCTGCGCGGCATCTTCGCGCTCTCTATTATCTCGACCGAAGAGCCGGACACCATCATCGCCGTCCGCCAGGGGCCGCCGGTCGTCATCGGCCTCGGCGACGGCGAGTACTTCGTCGCCTCCGACGTGCCGCCGATCCTGCAACACACGCGCGACGTGTTCTTCTTAGGCGACGGCGAGTTGGCCGTGCTGACGAAGGACTCGGTGCGCGTTACGAACTTCGACGGCGACGCGGTCGAGCCGCACGTCCAACGCATCACCTGGGACCCGATCATGGCCGAGAAGGGCGGGTTCAAGCACTTCATGCTCAAGGAGATTTACGAGCAGCCCCGCGCCGTGCGCGACACCGTGCAGGGGCGCGTCTCTTTGGATACCGGTCGCGTCTACATGGACGAGATGGACATCACGCCCGACGAGTTCAAGTCGTTCGACCGCGTGCTCATCGCCGCCTGCGGCACCTCGTGGCACGCGGGGCTCGCTGGCAAGTACATGATCGAGCAGTTAGCGCGCGTGCCCGTCGAGGTGGACTACGCCTCCGAGTTCCGTTACCGCGACCCCGTGATGACGGAGCGGACGCTGCTCGTCGTCATCTCGCAGTCGGGCGAGACGGCCGACACCATCGCGGCGCTACGCGAAGCGAAGCTGCTCGGCTCGAAGGTTCTGGCCATCTGCAACGTGCAGGGCTCGATGATTACGCGCGAGTCGGACGGCACGATTTTGACGCACGCCGGGCCCGAGATCGGCGTCGCCTCGACGAAGGCTTTCACGTCGCAGATGATCGCGCTCTATCTCTTCGCAATGTACATGGGGCAGTTGCGCGGCACGCTCTCGGACGACGAGTCGAAGCGCCACGCGCAGCAGTTGGCCGAGCTGCCCGTCAAGATCGAGCACCTGCTCTCGGAGTCTGATGAATTGGAAGAGCTGGCGCGCGAGTTCCACCGCGCGACCGACTTCCTCTACCTCGGCCGCGGCATCAACTTCACGGTCGCGCTCGAAGGCGCGCTGAAGCTGAAGGAGATTTCCTACATCCACGCCGAGGGCTACCCGGCGGGCGAGATGAAGCACGGCCCGAACGCGCTCATCGACGAGCGCCTCCCGGTCGTCGTCGTCAACCCGCGCGAGTCGGGCGACCACGCCTCGGAGCTTCGTTACGAGAAGACGCACTCCAACATCGTCGAGGTCAAGGCGCGCGAAGGCGTCGTCATCAGTGTGCTGACCGAGGGCGACGAGATGTCCTCGAAGGTCTCCGACCACGTCATCGAAATCCCGGAGTCCTCCGACCTCCTCTCGCCGATATTGGCCATCATCCCGCTCCAGCTCCTCGCCTACCACATCGCGGTGCGCCGCGGCTGCGACGTAGACCAGCCCCGCAACCTCGCCAAGTCCGTCACGGTCGAGTGACGCAGGGCCAAAGAAATTTTCGGGGAGGCGGCAGAACTGTGATATAGAGTCTGCCGCCTTCGCTTTTGGGCGGAGGCGCTTCACTCCCGACGCTCAAAACCCCGTGAGGTGAACCATGCACCACGGCCCCGTCAGTCCTGAGATCGCGAAAGGGCTCCTCGTCCTCAAGGAACGCATCGAGGCGGCGAAGATTCCGTCGTCGAAGCTGGACGAGACCGTCAACATCGCCGTCTGGAACATCCGCGAGTTCGGTAAGAAGTCGCGCACGCTGGCCGCCATCCATTACATCGCCGAGATACTCAACCAGTTCGACCTCATCGCGCTGGTCGAGCTGCGCGACGACCTCTCGGACATGGCCAAGGTGATGAGGTTCCTCGGCTCCTCCTGGCAGCTCATCTACTCCGACTGGATCGACGACTCCGGCGGGAACAAGGAGCGCACGGCCTTCCTCTTCGACCGCCGCTCGATCATCTTCAACGGGCTCGCCGCCGAGATAGACGCCCCGCGCCTGAAGGACGGCACCGAATGGCTCGCGACGCATTCGTTCTGGCGCGCGCCCTACATGTGCTCGTTCCGCTCGGGCAACTTCGACTTTCTCGCCGTCGCCATGCACGCGCGCTGGGGTGACAGCATTGAGGGGCGCCGGACCGAGTTGCAGATGCTGGCCGACTGGCTCGACACGCGCTTCAAGTCGAAGTACGTCGAGGACACAGACCTGCTCGTGCTCGGCGACTTCAACATCCCGAAGATCGACGACTCGCTCTTCAAGGCGATCACCAGCAGCGGCCTGCGCATTCCGAAGCAGCTCAAACAGCTCAAGGCGGGCGACGTTGTCGTCGGCGGCTCGAACCTCGGCAAGGACGCGCGCTACGACCAGATTCTCCACCGCCCCACGGTGCCCGAAAACTTCTGCAACAACGGCGGCGTCCTCGACTTCTTCATCGACGACGCGCACATCGAAGAGCTGTTCCCCGGCAAGAACTACACGCGCGACAAGTTCAGCTTCCAGATGTCCGACCACCTGCCAGTCTGGATTCAGATCAACGTGGACATCGACACCTTCCGCCTCACGCAGCTCATGCAGGGCGCGAAGAAGGGCGAGTGAAGGGCGCTCGGTCAGTCGAGAACGCGGGCGACGACGCACTTGAGGTAGAGCGTCTCGGGGACGCCGAGGAGGACTGGATGGTCTCGGGCCTGCGTGCGGCGCTCGACCAGTTGCACGCGGCGCCGCGCGTCGCGGGCGGCCTCGGCGATGACTTCGAGGAAGAGCGGCTCGGTCATGTGGTAGGAGCAGGTGCAGGTGATGAGGTGGCCGCCCGGCGCCAGCATCTTGAGCGCGCGCAGGTTGATCTCCTTGTAGCCGCGCGCGGCCGCCTCGACGCTCGCGCGGTTCTTGGCGAAGGCCGGCGGGTCGAGGACGACGGTGTCGAAGCGCTCGCCCGCCGACTCCATCTCATGCAGCGCGTCGAAGACGTTCGCCTCACGGAACTCGACGTTCGAAGCATTGTTCAGCTCCGCGTTGCGGCGCGAGGCCGCGACCGCCTCCGCCGAGATGTCGAGGCCCAGCACGCTCTCACACACCCCCGCGATGCTCAGCGCGAAGCCGCCGTTGAAAGTGAAGCAGTCGAGCGCGCGCCCCCGCGCGTATTGGCGTGCGGCGAGGTGATTCTCGCGCTGGTCGAGGAACGCCCCGGTCTTCTGCCCGCCGAGCGGCGCGACGCGGAAGCGGACGCCGTGCTGCGCGACTTCCAGTTCGCCCGGCTCCTCGCCGTAAAGCACGCCCGTCTGCGACGGCAGCCCTTCCAGCCCGCGCACGCGCACGTCGTTGCGCTCGACGATTGAGCGCGGCGCGAACTCTTCGATCAACAGTTCCGTGAAGAGACTTTTGAGCGCGTCCGTCCCCTGCGAGAGCGTCTGCACGACGAGCACGTCACCGTATCTGTCCACGATGAGCGAGGGCAGCAGGTCGCCTTCAGAGTAGACGAGGCGATAGGCGTCGGCCTCTTGCTCCACACCCGCGCGCCGCGTCGCCGCCGCGCGCAGACGCGCACGCCACCATTCGCGGTCAATCGTCTCGTCCCGCGTCGTCAGCAGGCGCAGCGCGATCTCCGAGCGCGACGAATAGAGCGCCTGCCCCACGGCCCGCCCGCGCTCGTCGCGCACGCGGACGACCGAGCCGCCCTCGGCACCTTCGGCGTCGCGCACGTCGCTGCGGTAAATCCAGAGGTGCCCGCCGCGCGCGCGCTCCGCCCCCCGCCTCGTGATGGTGACTTGCGCTTGAGTCATTGCTTTTCCCTTTTAATGATTCATTGAAGCACGGGAGCGTACACGGGTTCAACGCGGGGCGGGCCGCGCGCCTTGAATTCACGTCGGCAGAGTTGTAGCCTTGAAGGTGCGACCCCCACAAACTAAACCATGAGTCATGGAGGGATACTCTGATGCCAGAAGTCGGAGACGTGGCCCCGGACTTCGAGCTGTCGAGCCATCTTACGCCGGGTAAGAAGGTGAAGCTCTCGGACTTCCGCGGTCAAAAGAACGTCGTCATCGCATTCTATCCGCTGGCGTGGACGCCTGTCTGAACGGCGCAGATGCCTGCTTACGAAGCCGATTTAGATCGCTTCGGGCAGTACGATGCCCAGGTTCTGGGCATAAGCGTCGATAGCGTCCCCTGCAACACCGCCTGGGCCAAGTCGCTCGGCGGTCTCACCTACGACCTGCTGAGTGACTTCGAGCCGAAGGGCGAAGTCGCCCGCCTCTACGACGCATACCGCACGGGGGACGGCATCTCCGAGCGCGCGCTCTTCATCGTGGACAAGGAAGGCAAACTCGCCTACAAAGACATCCACGACATCGGCGACCAACCCGACAACGAAGACCTTTTCGAGGTGCTCCGCAAGCTCTAGGCGGCGGGTGCGAGGCTTTTAACCACTGACCAGCGGGCCGCGACCCTTCCCGAAGGGTTGCGGCCCGTGAAGCTTTAGCAACATACTTGCGGTATGAGAAACAGATCGTGGTTCAAGTCTGAGGCCGAGTGGACGGTGCTGGCCCACTACCTGATTCTGGCGCTCGGTGTGCTGGGACTGCTCGCCGCGTCGCTCATCGCTTGGCTGAGGGCGGGCAACTAATTCGTACAAGGCTGGGGGAGTTTTATGACAACGTTATCGCGCAAGTGTGTGCCGTTCACGCCGTACGACGGCGAGCTGTCGAAGGCGACGGTCGCTATCATCACCGCGGGCGGCGTGCACCTTAAAGACCAGGAGCCTTTTAACACGGCGGACGAGCTGGGCGACCTCTCGTTCCGTATCATCCCCGAAGACGCAGACCCGCAGAATCTCATGGTGAGCCACCACCATTACGACCACGCGGATGCCGACTCCGACATCAACGTCGTCTTCCCGCTCGACGTGCTGCGCGAGCTGAAGGACGAAGGGTTCATCAAGGATGTCGCCAAAAAGCACGTCGGCTACATGGGCTACACGATGCAGCTCAAGGCGATGTACGAGGGCACCGCGCCCGAGATCGCCAACGAGATTGACCGCGGCTCGCGCGCAGACGTTGTCATCCTCACGGGCGGCTGTCCTAACGTGTGCCACCGCACGGTCGTCGCCGTGCAGCGCGAGATCGAGATGCGCGGCATCCCGACGGTGCTCATCACCGTCAGCCCCGAGGTCTCGGCGCAGATGCGCCCGCCGCGCGCGCTCTACCCGAAAGGCTTTAAGATCGGCAACAGCCTCGGCCGCCCCGGCATGCGCGACCTGCAACGCGCGGTGCTGCGCGACGCCCTGCTGCTGCTCACACAGGACACGCGCCCCGGCCAGTTCGTCACGCGCGAATACCCCGAATACGGCGAACAGTACGAGCCGACGAGGGTGAAAAGTAAAGGACAGTGATGAGGACTGAGTGTTGAGGACTGAGTGGAAGACAAGGTGCTTCTTCTCACTCAGTCCTCAGTCCTCAGTCCTCAGTACTTCGTTATGAAGACAATCGGAATCGTGACCGGCGGGGGCGACGCGCCGGGGTTGAACGCGGTCATCCGCGCGGCGGTGAAGACGGCCGTCGGCGAGTACGGGATGCGCGTCATCGGCATCGAGGACAGCTTCGAGGGGCTGCTCGGCGAGACGCGCGTGCGCGAGTTGACCGCGGCGGACGTGCGGGGACTGCTGCCGCGCGGCGGGACGATTCTGGGGACGCGCAACCGCGGCCGTTTCGTCGTGCGAGGGGAGGACGGCTCTTCGACCAAACCCGAGGAGGTTTACGGGGAGGCCATCGACAACCTCGTGCGGCTCGGCATCGACGCGCTTGTCGCCGTCGGCGGCGAGGGCACGCTCGCTATCGCGCACGAGTTCGACCGGCGCGGCTTCCCTGTCGTCGGCGTCCCCAAGACTATCGACAACGACCTCGCCGCCACCGAGTTGACCTTCGGCTTCATGACCGCGCTCGACACTGCCACCGAGGCGCTCGACCGCCTGCACACGACGGCCGAGTCGCACGACCGCGTAATGATTCTCGAAGTGATGGGGCGCCACGCCGGTTGGATCGCGCTCCACTCGGGCGTCTCGGGCGGCGCTGATGTCATCCTCATCCCCGAGATTCCCTTCTCGACCGAGAAGGTGGCCGCGAAGATTCGGCAGCGCGACGAATGCGGCTCGGAGTTCACCATCATCGTCGCCTCCGAGGGCGCGAAGGAGATCGAGGGGCACGAGATGTACATCGACAAGGGCGACCGTCTGAGCGCGGCTCGGCTCGGTGGCCTGGGGCATCACCTCGCGGCGGAGCTTTCGGAGCGGACGGGCAAGGAGGCGCGCTGCGTCGTCCTCGGCCACCTACAGCGCGGCGGGAGCCCGAACGCCTTCGACCGCATGCTCGCCACCAACTTCGGCTCGTCGGCGGTGCGCGCGCTCGCGCGCGGCAAGCGCGGTGTGATGGTTGCGTTACAGGCTGCCAACATCCGCACCGTCCCGCTCGAAGAGGCGGTCGCCAACCTCAAGACCGTCCCGCCCGAGAGCCAGCTCGTCCGCACGGCGCGCGATGTCGGCATCTCTTTCGGCGCGCCCGACGAGGACAGCTTTCATCACGCCGAAGGGTGCGACCAGTGAGTCGATTTGTCTATAATCCGGCGGCGGACACAGACTGGAGGAAAACGTAGTGACGGAGGCCGTAAAGCAGAAGTTGCAGCATGAGTTGGACGAGTTAGACCAGGAGTTGCGGGTCGAGCTGCCGAAGCAGATCAAGACGGCGAAGGAGTGGGGCGACCTGCGCGAGAACGCCGAGTATCACGCCGCGCTCGCGCGCCAGCAGTTCGTGCAGGCGCGCATCCAGCAGTTGCGCCAGCGCCTGCGCGAAGTCTCCTCCATCGACCTCTCGAAGGTGCCGCACGGCAAGGCCGCCTACGGCTCGACCCTCGTCCTCTACGACGCCGAGCGCGAGGAGGAGGTCACCTACCGTCTGGTGACGCCCGAGGAATCAGACCCCAACGCGGGCCTCATCTCCACCACCTCGCCCGTCGGCCGCAGCCTCATGGGGCGCGAGGAGGGCGACGAGGTCACGGTGCGCACCCCCGCCGGCGCCCGCAACTTCGAGATCAAAAAACTCACCACGCTCCACGACGAAGCCGGGGCGGGCGCCGAAGGCTGAGGCGCCCGCATCCGTCCGACCACTTCCTTGACAAGCGTTCCGGCGCGTTCCTATGATGAATCGTCATTCATTCGGGGCGTGCGCGGCTGTACGTCTTCTTTAAGTTTAGGGCGCGGGAAGAGGGGTCTGTAGAAAGTTGTTCGGGGCGAGCATCGGACGCGGCGCGAGCCGGATCATCGGGGCGATGGTGCGGGGCTTGGCGCGCCGCCGCATCAACCCGAACGTGTTGACGGTGATCGGCGTCTCGATCAACGTCCTCTCGGGCATCCTCTTCGGGTTCGGCCACTTCTTCTGGGCCGGCGTCATCCTCATCGTCGCCAACCTTTTCGACATGCTCGACGGGCAGGTGGCGCGCCGGACGGGGCAGGTCACGCGCTTCGGCGGCTTCCTCGACTCGACGCTCGACCGCGTCTCGGACATGGCCGCCTTCGTCGGCCTGATGACCTTCTACGCGCGCGACACCGATCTGCACTCGACCCTCAACGTCCTGCTCGCGGGCCTCGCGCTGGTCGGCTCCGTCCTCGTCTCTTATGCCTCGGCGCGCGCCGAGAGCCTCATCCCGAAGTGCGACGTGGGCTTCCTGCGCCGGCCCGAGCGCGTGGTGCTGCTCATCATCGGCGCGCTCTCGACGCACCCCGGTTCCGAGAGTCTCTTCGCCAACCGTATGCCGGCCGTGCTCTGGATTCTGTGCGTCGGCTCGTTCTGGACTTTCGCCTACAGGGTCTATCACACCTGGAAGGAGTTGAACCGCACGGCCGAGGAACCGAGCGCGACGGACGCCGCGACGCAGGCGACGCCCGTCACCGAACTCGACGACGCACCCGGCGGCGCACCCTCGAAGGCCGCGGGTGCATCCAACACCGACGCGGGGCGACCCGTGCGCGCGCGGCGCCACGACCCGCGACCCGCGCTGACCAAGGGGGAATGAACTTCGGAGTGATGAGTGCTGAAGACTGAGGACTGAGTGGAAAGCGAGATGCTTCTTATTTTTATCACTCAGTCCTCAGTCTTCAGCACTCAGTACTTCCCAAGGAGTGAACGCCTTGAACATGTGTCCATGCTGCGGCGAGGGTTTTGAGGGCGAGCCCGACGGGCCTTGCGCGTCGTGCGGCGCGCGGCGCGTGGGCCCGCCGCTGGCGAAGCCCGAGCGCGTGCTGCCCGCTTACGGGCACGCACTGGCGGTCTGCGCGGCGGGCCTCTTGCTGCTGGCCGCGACGCTGGGCGCCACGGTCGGGTCGCTCTTACAGTTTGAGGAGTTCGCGCTCGACGCGAAGACCCTGCTCCGCGCGGCCGAGACCGCCGCGTGGCGTTTGAAGTGGACGGCACTGCCGGCCGGCGTCCTGTTCATCGTGCTGTGCGAATGGCTCTATGCGCGGATGCGGCGCGCGCCGGCTCGCTTCGTCGGGCACGTCTACGCGCGCGCCGGATTGGCGACCGTCGCCACGGTCACGCTCGCGCTCTTCGTGCTTATCGGCGTGACCGTCCCCGAGCGCCTGCGCATGAGAGAGTTGGGGAAGCGCGCGGCCGAGAACGCCTTGCTCTACGAGACCGACCTCGCGCTGGCGCGCTACCGCAAGCACTTCGGCACGTACCCGGCCGCGCTCACAGACCTGCGCAGGCTCGAAGACCCCGACGGCTCCATCGCGCGCCTGCTCGCGGTCATCGCGCCCGGCGAGTACAAGCCCGAGACCGATGTCGCCTCGCTCAACACGGGGCGCGCCTCGAAGTCGCGCCGCAACCGCCGCGTGAGCGCTCTGTCCACGCGTGCCGCGGGCGCCGCCGACACGACCGACGCCGGCATCGCGCTTACCAACTACGGGCTGACGCTGCCCGGCCGCGACCGCCTGCTCGGCACGGCTGACGACCTGCACATACGCGACGGCCGCATCCACGAAGAGGCGCCGGGCGCGACTTTCGTCAAGGCCGTGGCCGCCACGCCGACCCCTGTGCGCGCGCGCTCGAACTGAGCGCGGCGCCTCTCCCCGACAAGGCTTATGGGCATCCTTGATATCTTCAGGCGCCGGAAGACGGACGACGAGGCCGAGCGCCGCACCAACCTGATTCGCGCCGGCCGCATCACCGAGGGCTCCATCTTCGACGTTATCACCGACGAGGCCGGAGCCATCACGCACGTCTTCTACAACTACGAGCTTAACGGCGTCGAGTACGAGTCGTCCCAACTGCTCGACGCCGGCCAGCGCCAGCACTCCGGCGACTACTTCCCCGGTGCACGCGTCACCGTCCGCTTCAACCCGCGCCAGCCCGGTAACTCGGTTGTGGTATAAGAGTCGTAAACCGTGAACCGTAAACCGTGACGAGATAAGATACGCTCTTACTCGTCACGGTTTACGGTTCACCGTTCACGGCTTTTTTTATGTTCAAAAAGATTCTCATTGCCAACCGGGGCGAGATTGCCGTGCGCGTGCTGCGCGCGTGCAGGGAGTTGGACATCTCGCCGGTCGCGGTCTATTCGGAGGCGGACGCGGCGGCGCTGCACGTGCGGCTCGCCGACGAGGCTTACCTGCTGGGGCCTGCGCCCTCGGCCGAGAGCTATCTGCGAATCGACCGCGTCGTCGAAGCCGCACGCGCGAGCGGGGCGGAGGCGATTCACCCCGGCTACGGCTTCCTCGCGGAGAACGCGTCGTTCGCGCGCGCGGTGAACGAGGCGGGACTGGTCTTCATCGGGCCTTCGCCCGAGGCGATGGAGTTGATGGGCTCGAAGACGAGCGCGCGGCGCGCGGCCGAAGCCGCGGGCGCGCCCGTCGTCCCCGGCACGAACAACTCGCTCGAATCACTTGAAGAGGCGCACGAGACGGCCGCGCGCGTCGGCTACCCCGTGATGCTCAAGGCCGCGGCCGGCGGCGGCGGCAAGGGAATGCGTTTAGTCGCCAACGAGTCGGAGATGCCTTCGGCCTTCGACACGGCGCGCTCCGAGGCGGCCTCGGCCTTCGGCGACCCCTCGGTCTACATCGAGAAGGCGGTCGAGCGCCCGCGCCACATCGAGATTCAGGTCTTCGCCGACACACACGGCCACACCGTCCACCTCGGCGAGCGCGAGTGCTCGATTCAACGCCGTCACCAGAAGGTCATCGAGGAATGCCCCTCGCCGATTAACGACCCGGACTTACGCGCGGCGATGGGCGCGGCGGCCGTACAGATCGCGCGCGCCGCTGCTTACGTCGGCGCAGGCACGGTCGAGTTCCTCGTCTCCGACGTGACGCGCGACTTCTACTTCCTTGAGATGAACACGCGCTTGCAGGTCGAGCATCCCGTGACGGAACTCGTGACCGGGCTCGACCTCGTGCGCGAGCAGATACGCGTCGCCGCAGGGTTGCCGCTCTCCTTCACGCAGGACGAGGTGCGCCTCGTGGGCCACGCCGTCGAGTGCCGCGTCTACGCCGAAGACCCCGAACAGAACTTCATGCCTAGCCCCGGGCGCATCAACTCCCTGCGCGTCCCTGCCGGCCCCGGCGTGCGCGACGACAGCGGCGTCTACGAGGGCGCCGAGGTCTCCATCTATTACGACCCGATGATCTCGAAGCTCGCCACCTGGGGGCGCACGCGCGACGAAGCGATTGAACGTATGCGCCGCGCGCTCGACGAGTACACGGTCGGCGGCATCAAGACTACGCTCCCCTTCTTCCGCGAAGTCATGCGCGACGCAGAGTTCGTCGCCGGCCGCCTCGACACCGCCTTCATCTCCCGCTTCAACGAGCGCCGCGCCGCCGCCGCAGCAGCGTCAACCGGCGACGCTCCGTCAGATGAAGAGACCGCCCGCCGCGACATCGCGACAATCGCCGCCGCGCTCCACTACTCCGAGCCCGCCCGCAACAACTCTCAAACACAAGCGCCCGCCGCGCCCCCGAGCCGCTGGAAACTCTCGGGCCGCGACTCGCTCCACCGTTCGAGGATTTAGAGGTCGTGTGTCAGAGACATTTCGTCAACACTTAAACAGATGAAACTCAATGCGGAGATAGATGACGAGAAGGTCGCGCTGGAAGTTAAGCGCGAGGGTGGGCGCGTCGTGGGGGAGGTGGGGGGGCGCCGTTACGAGTTGGAGGCGCGGGAGTTGGGCGCGGGCGAGTACCTCCTGATTCATGGCGGGCGCGTGTATGAGTGCCGCGTGGGGACGGAGCCGGGGGCGGAGTGGCGCGGGGCGCGGCGCGTGTCGGTGGGCGTGCGTGAGTACGGCGTGCGGCTCACCGACCCGAAGCATTTGCGCGGGGCGGTCGGGGGCGCGGGCGAGCAGGGCGGGCGGGCGCAGGTCAAAGCGCCGATGCCCGGGAAGGTCGTGCGCGTGCTCGTCGAGGCGGGTCAGGCGGTCGAGGCGGGTCAGGGCCTCGTCGTCGTCGAAGCGATGAAGATGCAGAACGAGCTGAAGTCGCCCAAGTCCGGCAACGTCGCCGAGCTGCGCGTCGAGTCCGGCTCGACCGTCAACGCCGGCGACGTGCTCGTCGTTGTTGAATAAGATGACCGACCTCCGCGTCATCCTCTGGGACATCGACGGGACGTTATTGCGCTCGCGGCGGCACGGGGCGTTCAGGGATTACATGGCGCCGGCGATGTTGCGCGTCTTCGGCACCGTAGGGCGTCTGGACGAGATGGTCGTGTCGGGGATGACCGACCTCCAGATTTTCGCCGAGTCGCTGCAAGCCGAGGGAGTCACGGCGGAGCAGGTGCGTGGCCGTCTGCCCGAGCTGACCTCGCTCTTCCTCGAAGGCATGGAGCGGATGGCTGCCGAGGGTGAGTTGTTTGAGGCGCTGCCGGGCGTGCGCGCGGCGCTCGAAGCCCTTGAGCGCGAGCCGCGCTACCTCAACTCGCTGCTGACGGGGAACGTCGAGCCCGCCGCGCGCCTCAAACTGCGGCTGGTGGGACTCGAAGGCTTCTTCCGGCTCCCCGGCGCCTTCGGCGAACTCTCGCACGACCGGCGCGACCTCCCGGCGGTCGCGCGCGAGCGCATCAGCCGACACCTCGGTCAAGACCTCAACCCGGAACAACTCATCGTCATCGGCGACACCCCGAACGACATCGCCTGCGCACGCCACTTCGGCGCGCGCGCTGTCGCCGTCGCGACGGGGCGCAGCCACTCGGCCGTCGAACTCCTCCGTTACGACCCCGACGCCGTCCTCCCCGACCTCGCCGACACAAAACTCCTGCTCCGAACCCTCGACGCACTCTGAGCCGGGCGGGATAGGTCTCCTTTGACTTTCCCGGTCACGTGGGATACAACGCCAAAGTTAACCCCCACAGACATACTTCTGGTTACCTTCGCGGAACCAACAAGGCCGCTCCGCCAACGAGAGCGACCACTTCGACTTTCGCCCCGCGCCGGCAAACGGCACGGCCATTCAAGGGAGGATGCACATCATGTCAATCGCACGCATTACGGAGATCAGTTCAACTTCGACGAAGAGTTTCGAGGACGCGATCCAAAGCGCCGTCGCCCGCGCGACCAAGACCCTGCGCAACGTGCGCGGCGCGTGGGTCAAGGAGCAGCAGATCAAGATTGAAGACGGCAAAATCGTCGAGTACCAGGTTAACCTGATGATTACTTTCGTCCTCGAAGACGACGACCAGACGGATGTCGCGTAAGGGAGAATGACTCGCGAGCACCGGGCGCCGCGCACGACGTTGTGCCGGCGCCCGCGTCATAACGTGTGCGCCCAACAAAGGAGGGCAGCTAGATGAACTTCATCACACAGATGATTACGCAACAGATCGCGGGCTACGCGGCGCGCGCCATCGCGCAGCGGCTCGGCATCAGCGAGACGACGGCGCAGAGGGCCGTGCAGGTAGCCGTCCCGCTCATCGTGGCGGCGCTGGCGCGTAACGTCGCCCGGCCCGAGGGCGCGGAGCAACTTCATCAGGCGGTCACCAACGATCACGATGGGAGCATCTTCGACAACCTGTCGGGCTACCTCGGCAACCCGCAGGCCGCGAACGGGGCGGGGATTCTGGGGCACGTCTTCGGGGAGCAGCAGGGCACGATTCAGAACAGCGTGGCGCAGGCGACGGGGCTCGACCCGAACGCCGCCGGGAGTATTTTGGAGATGGTTGCACCGCTCGTGATGGGCGCCGTCGGGCAGACCCAGCGGCAGAACGACCTCGACCCGGGCGGGCTCTCAGACTTTCTGGGCACTCAACAGCAGCAGACAGAGGCGGCGGCCCCGGGCCTCGCGGGCGCGCTCAACTCCATGCTGGACTCGAACAACGACGGCAGCGTCACGGACGATGTCGGGCGGCTGCTCGGAAACTTCTTCAAATAAGACGCCCCCCGGCCTTCACTCTTTCAAGCGGTAGAGGAAGCTCTGTGATTAACAGTTTCAGGGACGGTGGAAGCCGCGCTCGATGTCGCGCTTGTTGAGGCGGAGGATGGCGGGGCGGCCGTGGGGGCAGGTGGTGGGCGAGGAGGTCAGGAGCAGGCGGTCGATGAGCCAGCGCATCTTCTCGTGCGTGAGCGGCATGTTGACCTTGATGGCGGCGTGGCAGGCGAGCGAGGCCGCGATCTCGTCGCGCAGGGTCGCGCGCGCGCGCCCGCGCTTCTCCGCCTCGACCGTGTCGAGGATTTCGGCGAGCAGGTTGCGCGCCTCCGCAGGCGCGAGGTCGGCGGGCACGGCGCGCACCGCCACCGTGCGTCCCGACAGTCTGGTTAGAGAGAAGCCGATGCCCTCAAGCTCGTTCGAGACTTCGTCGAAGGCGGCGGCCTGCGCAGGGGTGAGGTCGAAGGTCTCTGGGACGAGGAGCGTCTGCGACTCGGGGCGGCGCGACTCTTCGAGGCGACGGTACTTGTCGAAGAGGACGCGCTCATGCGCGGCGTGCTGGTCGATGAGCAGAAGCCCCTCCGAGTCGGTCGCGAGGATGTAGCTCTCTTCGAGCTGGCCGAGCGGGCGGATGTCCGGTGTGAGCTGTTCGGGCGCGACGCCGCGCACGATGCCTGCCGCGGAGTTGAGCGGCGGCAGCGTGACTGCGGGCCGCGCCGCCTCCCTCTCCTCTTGATGAGAATGATGCGGTCTGCCTTCATCCCGACGAAGGACAGCGGCACTCTCATCCTCAACCGTCGGCCGCGCGGACGGCGCAGACGGCGCAGGACGCGGCTGCCGTTCGTCCGCCGCGTCGCGCTTCAAGGGCGACTCTTCGGGCGCGGGCGTCCAGCCGAACTCAATCGACTCCTGCCTGGCCTCGGGCGCGTCAAGCGCGGCGGGCGCTTCGCTCGCGCCGAGGCGCACGCCCGACGCCGTGTCGCTCAAGAAGGAAGTGACCGGCGCGGACTCGCCGCCGCTCGGGCCGAAGTCGCCGACGCTCTGGCTTGAGCCTTCAACTTCTCTAAAGCCGTCCGCGACGAACTCGTTCCCGCTCGCGTCCGTTGCGAAGCTCGCGTCGTCGCGCAGGTAGCCACCGGCGTAGAGCGCGGCGCGTACAGACTCGCGCACGGCGTCGGCGACTGCGGACGAGCGTCGGAAGCGCACCTCGGTCTTCGCCGGGTGAACGTTTACGTCAACCTCTTCGGGCGGCACTTCGAGGAAGAGCAGCGCCGAGGGGTAGACGCCGTGCGGGAGCACCGTGCGGTAGCCTTCGGCAAGCGCGCGCGCGACGAGGCGGTCGCGCACGTAGCGGCCGTTGACGAAGAGGTACTGCGCGTCGCGCGTCGTGCGCCGCGCGCGCGGGGCCGAGACGAAGCCTTTGACGCGCGCGACACGCACGTCTCCGCCCGCGACCGCGAGCAGGCTCTCGATAAAGTCGTCGCCAAAAATCTGGTACGCGCGCTCGCGCAAATCGGCGGCCGGTGCGGCGCGCAAGACCTCACGCCCGTTGTTCGTGAGCGCGAAGCTGATCTCGGGGTGCGCGAGCGCGTAGTGCGTGACGAGGTTCGTCAGGTGAAAGCTCTCGGTCGCCTCGGAGCGGAGGAACTTGCGGCGCGCGGGGATGTTGAAGAAGAGGTCGCGGACGGCAATCGTCGTCCCGCGCGGCCTCGCCGCGGGCGCCACGTCGCGCATGCGCCCGCCCTCGATGAGCACGCGCGTGCCTTCGGTCTCCCCTTCCTGTTGCGTCAACAGCTCGACGCGCGCGACCGCGGCGATGGAGGCGAGCGCCTCGCCGCGGAAGCCGAGCGTCGAGACGCGTTCGAGGTCTTCCATAGAATTGATCTTCGAGGTGGCGTGGCGCTCGAAGGCGAGCACGGCATCGTCGCGCGTCATGCCCTCGCCGTCGTCCGAGACGCGAAGTAGACGACGGCCGCCGGCCTCCACGTCCAGCTCGACGCGACGCGCGCCCGCGTCGATGGAGTTCTCGACGAGTTCCTTAGCGACCGAGGCGGGGCGCTCGACGACCTCGCCCGCGGCGATCTGGTTGGCGACGTGGTCTGAGAGGACGCGAATCTTGGACATGCGGGGTGCAGTGTAACGGCGGGGCGGTGGTTCAGGCAAAAGCGGCGGGCGGCGTCTTCAGTCCCGTGGCTTCCGGTCTTTGACTTCGACGTTGAGGAGTTCGGTCGTGTGGTCGGTGACGCTGGTGGGGACGCGGTCGAAGGTCTGCTCGTGGAGCAGGCGCCCCGTGTTCGGCGTCGCAGGGTCGAACGCGGGGGGCGGGACTTCGACCTGGGCGTCGGCGGCGCCCATCGAGCGCAGCGGCGAGAGGACGGAGACGAGCGCGGCCACGATGCCCATGAGCGCCGCCGCGACGCCGATGAACTTGAAGCCCTTGCCCGGCAGGAAAGCGACCAACAGCATGCCGAACAGGACGACGAAGAGACCCGCGAAGAGGCCGTTCGTCATCCGCCGCGCGCGGCTCCGGTCGGCCTCACGCGACGCGCGCGCCGCCGCCGCGCCGCCGACCGAGAGATGCGCGGCCAGTGCGCGCGAGACGGGCTCAAGGTTCATGCCGCAGTTGCGACAGAACTTGTGCTCGGTCGTCGTCTTCGTCCCGCAGTTTGGGCAGAGCATAAAGGCGTCTCTCCTCTCGCGCGTTGTCGAGAATCTATACGGGGGGCGCGGGGGCGCGGTTCGCTTCAGAGGTAGATGATCTGGTGGTCGTTGGTCGAGAGGTCGATGGCGTCGTGAATCCACTCGATGAGATACCGGCCGTGGCGCGCGAGCATGGAGGTGACGTTGACGTGCCGCTCCTGCAAGCTCTTCTCGGGGTAGAGCGCGGTCGCGGCGCGCTCCAGTTGCCGGAGGACTGCGCGGTCGCGCTGCATCTGCGCGCGGTGGAAGCGCGCGCGCAGACCTTCGAGCTGGTGAGAGACCTTGCGGCGCCCGCCGTCGAGCGCGTCGGCGAGCGTCGGGTCGAAGTCGCGCAGCTTGACCCTTAACGCGTCGAGCGCGCGCGCGACCGCGGCGTCCGTCTCGTCGAACGCGCCGGCCACCCCCACACCGAGGTGCCCTTCGACGACGCGCGCGATGACCGGGTCTATGCCGCCGAAGAAGTCTTCGAGCTTCAGACCGTAGCGTTCGAGCGTGCGCGACGTGCGGCGCTCGACGACGGTCAGGCTCGCGCGGTGGAGGATGGGCGTGGCGGGGCGATTCAGCACACGGTAGCTCTCGGCCGTCTGCGCGAAGTAGGCGACCTCGGCCGCGCCGCCGAAGTAGGCGATGGTCGGCAGCAGATAGTCCTGCACGACCGCGCGCAGCGTGACGTTGGGGCTGAAGCGCTCGGGCTCCGCGAGCGCGAGCGCGGAAAGCTCTTCGGCCGTCCACTCGTGCGCCGTGCCCTTCGCTCGATAGAGACCCTCTGTAGTTCGTGTGAGTGCGCGGCGCGCGCCGCCGTCGATGAGGAAGAGCGGGAACGAGTCGGGCGAGGTGTGAACCTGCGCGTGATACCCTGCGGCGACCAGCTCGCGCGTGCGCGCGTCGGTCGCGGCGGCGATCTCCGAGCCGAGCCGCGCGGCCTCCGAGTAGAGCGGCGCGGCCAGACGTTTGATGGACGCGTCGGTCGGGTCGAGCAGCACGAGTCCGTATTTGCCGGTCAGCGCCGCGAGCATCCGCGCGAACGCCGCGCCGAAGCCGCGCCCCGGCGCGTAGGCGTCGCGCACGAGCCCTTCGAGGTCGGGCAAAAACTCGCTCGAAGGCATCAACTCGAAGAGCCGCTTCGCAGCCTCCTCGACACTCTCGTCCAGAAGAACGCCGCCGACCTGTTCGCCCTCTTTGTGCAGCGCGTCCGAGACGCCGACGGAGGCGAGCCGCCCGTCGCACGCGATGACCTCGGCCGTCTGCACCTCCTCCCAGTCGTGGTCCTCGGTCGCCATCCAGAAGACGGGGACGGCCTCCGTGCCGCGCGCCGTCAGACACGCCGCGAGTTTCACGGCCGAGAGCGCCTTGTAGAGCGTGTAGAGCGGCCCCGTGAAGAGCCCCGTCTGCTGACCCGTGACGACCGCCACCGTCTCATGCGAGCGCAGCCGCTCGATGTTCGCGAACGTCTGCTCGGAGGCGCCCCAGCGCGCGTTCGCCTCTCGGAGCGCGTCGGCCAGAGCGTCGCGGTCGGTCTGTTGGGATTCGAGCACACGCGCCCGTCGCGCGGACAGCTCGGGGTGGAAGCGCACGGCCTCTGGATAGAAGCACCGGAGCGACGTGGGGTCTTCGAGGTATTCAAGGAAGAGGCGCGACTGACCGGGGATGCGGCGAAACGGCAGGCGCTCGACGCGGAGGGCCGCGCCCTCGGGCGTGCCGTGACATGCGGGTTCGGTCGTGGTCACACGCTTCTAAGGCTCCTCGCGCCGGGCTCTCTTCTCGGTCGGACTCGACTTGCGGCCGGGGCATTATACCGACCGGCTCAGAGCGCGTGCAAACCCGAAGGTTTACGTGACGGGAATCCACGCCGGACGGTGCGTTATTGAACGAGGGATATTCCCCTCCCCCCGCGGGTTCTGCCCTGACCGGCGGGGGCCGTCCTCCGACTTCCTTATGTTAAGGAGATGCAACATGAGAAGGCTCCTCCGTCTGACACTCTCGTTCGCAGTCTGCCTCCCCGGGCTCCTCGCGCTCTCGGCCGCGCCCGCACGCGCGCAGGAGGTCGCCGCGGCCGGCAGCCTCGAAACGCTCCGCCGCCAGTACGAGCAGATGCTCGCCGTCGAGCGCAACGCCGCCACCCCGCCCGAGGTTCGCGAGCTGAACCACACTTTCCTCGAAGAACGCCGCGCGCAGCTCGCCGCGGCCATCCGCACCCGCATCGGGTCGCTCGACAAGTACCGCGCCGCCGTCGCCTCCACGCTCAGCGACACTGAGCGGCGCGTCATCGACGACTCGGTCGCACGGCTCTCCGCGGAGCTTCGGGTGCTGCTGCCCGAGGCCGTGCCGACGGCCGCCGCGCCAGCGCACGCGGAGAGCGTACGCGACGAGCTGAGAGCGTCGGAGCCCCCCGACCAGATCGCGTCCGGGAGCGCCGCACCCATCGTGATCGTCTCGCCCGCGCGCGACCGCGTCGTCCGCACAGCCGAGGTCGAGCTGGAGGTCAGCGTCAGGGACGAAGAGATCGACGACCTCATGGTCGCCGTCTACACCCCCGGCGTCGAGAAGCCAAAGACGGCGCGCGTGCTCAACGTGAGGCGCAGCGACCGCGGCTCGAAGTCAATCGTCGTCGCACTCTCGAAGGGCGAGAACCGCGTCGAGGTGAGCGACCTCAAGCGCAGCACGGTCAAGGCCGAGCGCAACATCACCTTCCAGCCGCCCGAGACGCCCGCCCTCAACGCCGCCACGGCCGCCTTCGTGACACCCGCCGCCGCAGCCCCCGCCGCCCCGCAGGCGGGCGCCAACAACATCGAGCAGCAGAGCGCGCCCATCGAATACGACTGGGGCCGCATACGCTCTTACTTCACCGCCGGGATGATCTTCTCGAAGGAGCGCGAGGAGTTCTCGAAGTCGGACCTCGCGCTCTCGTTCGTGCTCGACAAGAACTACTACAAGAGTCTCAAGTGGAACCTGAACACGTTCTTCGAGGCGCGCCTGACCTCCATCCCCGTCACGGCCACGGCGACGGACGAGGCGGGCGAAGGCGGCGAGGACGGCGAGGAGGCGAACCAGCTCGACACCTTCATCACCTCGAAGAAGGCGGGCTTCGCGCAGGCCGGCGTCTACCTCCCCATCAACGTCACGGCCTGGAAGAACCAGAGGGAGTTGAACACGCTCTTCATCGCCCCGCTCGCGAAGGGCGGCGTGATGACCATCACGGGCGACCGCAGGACGGCCGAGGCCGAGACCTTCGGCGACGATGATGTCTTCAACTTCTACTCGTTCGGCGTCCGCCTCGGCCACTTCAGGTACCCGCGGCTGCGCCACCCGTGCACGGCCTTCCCGAAGGATGAGAACTGCGACAGCTTCGCCGACTACGCGCCCGAGTTGATAAGCTGGCTCGACATCACGATGGGGCGCTGGGAGAACTTCGAGCTGACGATTCCGACGGGGCAGCTCGACGGCGACGGGAACCCCATCACGACGCGGCAGCGGCGCTGGCGCTATCAGGCCGAGGGGCGACTCAAGATACCGGAGACGCCCTTCATGGTCGGCTTCGACGGCAACTTCGGCCAGGGGCCCGACGACCTCCGCTTCGGCTTCGGCATGAGGTTCGACGTGGCGAAGCTCATCCACCGGCTGAAGCTCCAGGCGTTATTCGAGGAGCAGGCGGCGCGGCAGCCGGCGAACAACGGTGCCAACGCCGGAGGCGAGACGCCGCCACCTAACAACTGAAAGGGTCGGCCACGCCGACTTAACACAGAGAACGGCCGGTTGCATGTCCGCAGACGTGCGGCCGGCCGCACTCTTTCCAACGGCGCCGGTTTGGGATAAAGTCGCCCACGCCCGACGGCCGCCACGCTCGCACCGCTTCACCGATCCGGAGAGAGCCATGCCCGAACAGATCGAAATCCCGCTTCACCTCTGCCAGGTGCTGGAGGAGGAGTTTGAGAACCTGCACGAGACGCTTCAGGACGCCGAGGTCGGCGGGGCGTGGGTGAAGAAGGACTGGGCCTTCCACGCGGGCCACTTCGACCCCGAGGCGCTGGCCGCGGAGTTGGAGACCGCGACGAAGCCTTGCGACCCGGCGACGCGCCGCGCGCGCGCCTTCGCCGCAAACCTCGCCGCCTACCCCGGACTGCTGGCCGCGCTGCGCGACAAGTCGGCGCCGGCCGACCCCGCCGCCGACCCGCCCTATGCCGCGGCGCTCAACCGTGTGCTGGCCGACGACACGGTCTGCGCCGCGCCGCTCATCGAGCAGCTTGAGTTGAAGGACGAGACGCGCGCCCTAATGGAACTCGACGTTCAGGGCAAGGGTCTCTCTTTCGGCGGGGAGAACGGCGGGTTCGCGTCGAGCGACCGCGCGCGCTACCGCCGGCTGCTGCTCGAAGACGCCTTCCCCGGCGTCATCAAGCGCGCCTACGATCTTCGGCTCAACCGAGTGCTCGGCCGCGTCCATGCGCTCGACGGTGGGCAGTCGGCGCTCTGCTTCTCCGGGGGCGGCATCCGCTCGGGGACGTTCGCGCTCGGCGTCATTCAGGGGCTCGCGCGCCACGGGCTGCTCGACAAGTTCGACTACCTCTCGACCGTCTCAGGCGGCGGCTACATCGGCGGCTGGCTGACGGCCTGGATACACCGCCACCCCGATGGGCTCGGGGGCGTCATCAAAGAGCTGAAGGGCGAGGCGCGCGACACGCGCCTGCAACCCGAGCCGGCGCCGCTGCGCTACCTGCGCGACTACAGCAGCTTCCTCACGCCGCGCACGGGGCTGCTCTCGGCCGACACATGGACGTTCGTTACCATCTACGTCCGGAACCTCCTGCTCAACTGGTCGGCGATGATTCCGCTGCTGCTGAGCGTGTTGATGGCGCCGCGCGTCGTCAACGCCATCATGCTCTCGAACCCGCTCAAGTTCAGGGGCGCAGGCGCGCGGCCCGAGCTTTACGTGGCGACCGCCTTCCTCTTCATCGGCGCGCTGCTGAGCGGCTACGTCGTCGCCTTCACGCGGCTCAACCGTCCGAGCAACGCGGGCGCGGTCAAGCCGGGGAGCTTCTGGGACAGGCACCGTAACCAGCGGAGCTTCCTCAAATACTGCTTCCTGCCGCTGCTGGCCTCGGCGCTCCTGTTGACGATCTACTGGGCGTGGCTAAAGAGCGGCATCAAGCCGAGGCTGGGGCCTCTGCCTGCCTTCGGCGACTTCAACGCCTTCGTCATCTTCGGGGTGGCAGTGGGGCTGCTCGGCGGCGTCCTCTACCTCGCGGTCGTGGCCTTCTCGTGGTGGGGCGACGAGGAGAAGGAGCGCGAGGCGCGTGTGAAGAAGTGGCGCTTCATCTTGGCCGCGGCCAAGGAGGTCAGCATCGCGACCCTCACCGGCGTCTTCGCGGCCCTCCTGCTCTACCTCGCCGCGACCCGGGTCGCGGCCTTCTCCGAGCTGGGCACCGAGGCGCTCGTCACCAACTTCGAGGGCACACGCGTCAGGTCTTTCACCGATTGGTACGCGGAGTGGTACACGTGCCTCGCGGTGCCCACCTACCTGCTGGTCTTCTTCGTCGGGACGACGCTCTTCGTCGGCTTCACGAGCCGGCGGAAGGAGTTGAACCCGAAGGAGCGGCGCACGGCCGGGCGGAAGGAGAGCATGCTCTATGTCGAGGACGAAGACCGCGAGTGGATGGCGCGCTTCAGCGCGTGGCTCTTCATCGGCACCGTCGGCTGGGCGCTCCTGAGCGCGCTCGTCATCTTTGGCCCGCTCGCCCTCTTCGAGCTGGGCCAGTGGTCGGCGGCCGCGGGCGGTCTGTCGGGGCTGTTGACGGTGCTCGGCGGCGGCAGCGCGAAGACGCCCGCCAACGCCAAACAAGAGGCGAAGCAGGGCTGGAAGGGCCTTGTGGCGAAGCACGCCATCTTCCTCGCCTCGTTCGTCTTCGTCGCCTTCTTCATCGCGCTGCTCTCGCTGCTGACGAGCCTCATCGTCTGGTGGCTCCCGACGAAGCTGCCGCAGTTCAACTCGCTCGGGGGCGCGATTGAACGCTTAAGGCCGCTGCTCGAATTCCCGGCAGAGAAGTACGTCCCGCTGACGAGCGGGTTCACGACGTGGCGCGAGCTGGTCTACCGCGCCGTACACTACCCGACCGTCGAGTTCACGCTCACGCTCGCCCTCGCGCTCCAACTGCTCGGGCAGGTCATGGCGCGCAGCGTCAACCTCAACAAGTTCTCGCTCCACGCCAGCTACCGCGACCGCCTCATCCGCGCCTTCCTCGGCGCCTCGCGTCTGCGCGACGAGCGCCGCGCCAACCCCTTCACGGGCTTCGACCCACGCGACAACCTCTACATGCACGAGTTGCGTCCGGGGCTCCTGAGCGAGTCGGACTTCAGGGCGGCCGATCAGGCGGACTCGCAGGCGCCTGTGGGCTTGGCCGCGCTTGTCGCCCGCCTGAACAAGGCCGCCGACGACGGCAAGGAGCCCGAGACCGCCGACGAGTACCTGCGCCGGCGCATCAAGGAGATCGGCGGCGCCTCCGACCGTTACTTTGCCGAGGGACGGGCCGCCGCTCTTGAGCCCTCGTTCAAGTCGGCGTTCTTCGCCGACCTCAACCGCATCCTCCAGACCGACGACCTCGACACCTGCGCGCCCTTCGCCGTCGGCGCCCCGGCCAACGCGAGGCGCGCGCGCGAGGAGCTGGACAAGGAGCGGCGCGGCGAGTACCGCGTCGTCCTCAACCGCTTCATGCTCGAAGCGGCGTACCCGGAGGAGCTGTCGCGCTCGTCCTACCCGCCGCCGCCCTACAAGCTCCTGCACGTCGTCTGCATGGCGCTCAACCTCGTGGGCGGCGATAAGCTGGCGTGGCAGCACCGCAAGGCCGAGACCTTCACGGCGAGCCCGCTCCACGCCGGCAGCTTCTTCGTCGGCTACCGGCGCGCGCGCGACTACGGCGGCAAGCAGGGCATCTCGCTCGGGACGGTGATGGCCATCTCGGGCGCGGCCGCCAGCTCCAACATGGGCTACTTCTCGCCTTCGCCGGTCGTCACTTTCGTCCTGACGCTCTTCAACGCGCGTCTGGGATGGTGGCTCGGCAACCCGGGCGCGGCCGGCGCCGACACCTTCTACCGCTCGCACCCGAAGCAGGCTTTGAGCCCGGTCATCGAGGAGGCGTTCGGCCTCACCAACGACGAGAACCCTTACGTGCTGCTCTCGGACGGCGGCCACTTCGAGAACCTCGGCCTCTACGAGATGGTGCTCCGCCGCTGCCGCGACATCGTCGTCGTGGACGGCTCGGCCGACCCCGAGGGCTCGCTCGAAGGCTTGGGCGACGCGGTGCGCAAGATTCGCATCGACCTCGGCATCCGCATCGAGTTCGAGGGGCCGTTCCCCATCGTCCCGCGCCCGCGGAGCGAGGAACCGGAGTTGCCTGAGGGCACCGGCGGCTACTGCGCCGTCGGCCTCATCCATTACGAAGACGTTGACGGCGCGCTGACACCCGAAGACCCCGCATGGGTGCCGCCCGACCACGACCCCGAGAGGCACAGACTGACCGGCCGCCTCGTCTACATCAAGCCGACCATCTACGGCGGCGAGCCGCGCGACATCTACAACTACGCGCAGGGCGACCCCACCTTCCCGCACGAGTCCACCGCCGACCAGTTCTTCGACGAGCCGCAGTTCGAGAGCCACCGCATGCTCGGCGCCTACGTCGTCGAGAAGCTGTTCGAGGAGGCGCCCGGCCCGAGCCCCAACCTGCGGCCGTTCATCGAATGGCTGGACAAGCGCGCCGACGCACTGCGGCCCGGGGCGTCCGCGCGGAGCGGAGCCGCCGCCGAGTCGGGCCCGCCGGACGAAGGCGAGGCTTAAGTTCAATTTTTAGTTTTCAGTTTTCAGTTAGGAACAGGCCGTCTTACTTAAAAACTGAAAACTGCTTACCGGTTGCAACGCGGGCGGGCGGCGTGCGAGGATTGAGTCGTCAAAGAACACCATGCGCGAAGGACGACTCGATCTGCTAATCATCGGCGCGGGGCCGGCCGGGCTCTCGGCGGCCGACATGGCCGCGCGCGAGGGGCTCTCCTATCTCTGCGTCGAGAAGGGGCTCATCGCCGACACGGTCTATCACTACCCCGTGGGCCTGACGGTCTTCTCGACCATCAACGAGTTGGAGTTGGAAGAGGGGAGCTTGCGCCCCTGCCGCGAGAAGCCGACGCGCGAGGAGTTGCTCTCACACTACGTCCGCTTCGCCCTCGAACACGACCTGCGCATCAACACCGAGGAGGCCGTAACGAAGATCGAGCCGCTGCGGCCCGACGGCTTCCGCGTCAGCACTTCGCGCGACACCTACGAGGCCGCGCGCGTGCTCGTCTGCATCGGCGGGATGGCGCGCCCGCGCCGCCTCGGCGTCCCCGGCGAAGAGTTGCCGAAGGTACATCACCGCTTCGTCGAGCCCTTCCCCTACGTGCGCAAGGAGGCGCTCGTCGTCGGCGGCGGAAACAGTGCGGCCGAGGCTGCGCTCTTCCTCGCGCAGGGCGGCGCGCTCGCGACCTTCGCCATCTGGCCCTCAGACTGGGAGAACCGCGACCCGAAGCGTGGCTGCATCAAGCACTGGGTGCGCGGGCCGCTCGAACGTGAGATCGAAGAGGGACGCCTGCGCCTCTTCCTCTTCTCCGAGGTCTCGGAGATTAAGGAGAGCGAGGTGCTCATCAAGGATGCCGGCGGCGGGACGCACGCGCTTCCCAATGACGCCGTCTTCGTCCTCATCGGCAGCGACGCCGACCTCACACTCCTGCGCGACGCGGGCGTCCGCACCGAGCGCGCGGGGCTGACGGAAATCCCTTCCTACGACCCCGACACCTTCGAGACCAACGTCCCCGGCCTCTACGTCGCCGGCCACTTCACCAACTCGCGCCACATCAAAGAGGCCATCGCCGTCCCACGCCGCGTCGTCCCCTTGATAGCTCAATCCCTGCGCGCGACGGTCTGAGCTTCCCCTTCCATTAGCGTCGATGTTCGTTTTATCATTTGAGGATGAAGGTGCGGGAGGTCGTCAGGTTACTCGAAGCGGACGGCTGGTATCTGGCGAGAACGAGAGGCAGCCACCGCCAATACAAACACCCCACTAAAGCCGGGACAGTAACCGTCTCGGGTAAGTCTAACGTAGACGTGCCGCCCGGCACTCTCAACAGCATCCTGAAACAGGCCGGGTTAAAGTGACCGGGAGTCCAAGATTATGAAATATGCGGTCATTATCGAAGAGGGTGAGAACAGCTTCGGCGCTTACGTGCCCGACCTGCCCGGATGTGCCGCCGTCGCCGAGACTAAAGAAGAGTTGATGAAACTAATTCAAGAGGCGATTGATTTTCACATCGAGGGGTTGCGTGAAGACGGTCAGCCCGTGCCGGAGCCCTCTTCGAGCGTGGAGTACATCGAAGTACGGGCCGCTTAGTGACTTAAATTCTTAGCATCCCTCCTCATCACCTGCCCATCTAAGCGGGCATCCCTTGATGCGTTCCCCAGTGTCTTAGACGAAAGCCATGCCCATGCCCGTTGCGCACAGTCTGGTCGGGGCCGGCCTCGTGGCCGCGGTGCTGCCGCGGGCGGGGCGGGGGCGGTACTGGGTGTGGCTCGCCGCGGGCGCGGTGTTTGCCAACGCGGCTGACCTGGACTTCATTCTCTCTTTCGCCCTCGGCTCGCGCGGGTGGCATCGCGGGTTCACGCATTCGCTCGTGTTCGCGCTCGTGGTCTTCCTCTGCTTGCTCGTCGCGCTCGGCCGACGCCGGGCGCGCGAGGCCGCGGCTTTCGGGCTGGCCTACGCCTCGCACTCGCTCCTCGACTTCGCCACGACCTTCAGGGGCGGGGGCGTGGAGTTGTTCTGGCCCTTCTCTACGGATAGACTCGGGCTGCGCTGGTGGGGACTCTCCGAGCTACCTTCCCTTCTCGTCGCCGCGGAAATCCTGAAGTGTCTCTCCCTTGAATTCGTGCTCTTTGTGCCGCCACTCCTCTTGCTGATACTGCTGCGGAGGGGCGCCTTCGGGCGCGCAGCAAGCGGTGTCGATTGAAAGTCCCTGCGGCTTTGGAAGCCGCGTTGAAAGGTCAGGCACGCATGTTCACGTCGAGAAACTTCAAGGCGCTCCTCTTACTCTTCGCCTCCCTTCTCTTCTTACAGTCGCACGCCCAAGCGCAGTCCGGGCGCAACACCTCGCGGCCGAAAACGCTCCCCGGGATGCAGCCCGCGCCCGCGCCGACGCCCGCCGATTCCACGCGCTACGACAAGGTCAGGGTCGTCGTGTCGGAGGGCATGTACAACTTCGTCAAGGCCCTGAACGAGCAGGGGCGGCTCGGCTACCGTCTGGAGAAGACGGTCAGTTACGGCGACCCGAACAACCGACGGAAGTACGCGGGCCTTCTGCACCTCGACCCGGGCCACAGTTACGAATACGTCTCCGACTCGATGCCGGAGGAGTTGGGGCGGTACGGCGACCCGCTCAACTACAACGCAAGGCGCGGCTACGGCCTCGCGCACGCGTACCCACGGACGCAGTGCCGGACGGTGGATGTTGATCCCTATCCCAGCAACTACCCGGACAGTACGTCCCCGAGGCAGGAGCTTCAGCCAGTGCAGAGGGGCAACGACCTCCTCTTCATGCGGCGCGACGCGACCGCAAGGCAGACGAAGGAGTACAGGGTCTTCAAGGGACTCTTCGCGATGGAGGGTGGGCAGAAAGATGAGCTTCAGGCCGCGCTCGACGCCGCGCCGCCGGGCTTCCGCCCCGTCCGCCTCCTCTTCTCGGGAACGGGGAAGGATACCTTCTACGCCACGGTCGTGGCCGAGCGTGACCTCGACGAGGCCGCCCCGCAGAAGGTCGAGTATCGTCTGGTCAAGGAGGTCTTCGGCTTCGAGGATGAGGTCAACCGGCTCGCCGCCGCGGGCGCGCGCTACGTCGATGGAGGGCGCATCCAGTTCGTCAAGATTGCTCTGCTGGAAAGGCAGGCCGGGGGCGCTAACACATACACCTTCATCGACGACTCCGGTGACCAGAAAAGGGTCGATAGAGAGGTGGCGGCGGGCAACAGCTACGCGGGTCTGCTGGTGGGCGACCTGACCTGCGACTCCGACTCAAGGCTCTTTCTACAGAAGCTCGTCTTCGCGCGCGACGCGGCCGGCGGCCCCGCGCGCGAGTACAGGATGCTGAAGCTCACCGACCGGAAGCTTGCTAAGTTAAACGGCCTGCTCCCCGCCAATGTCGTCTCCGAGCTTCAGCGCCTGCTCGCCGACGGCTTCCGCGTCAGAGACATCTTCTACACCCACGGGCTCTACGCGATTCTGGAGAGGCAGACTGAGAGACCCGTCCCTCAAGATCAAACGAGCGAGCGCTAACCGCCGCTGAAGCGGCGTACGAATATTCAGGGGTCAGGGTTGGAGCTTGTCGATCTCTCTCTCGATGATGGGCAGGAGGCGCTGGCGTATGCGCGCGACGAGCAGGTCGGCCTGCTTCAGGTCGTCTTCGAGCCGGACGCGGCTGGAGGTGGCCGCGCCCAGCAGAAGCTCGACTCCGCGCCGCTCGTTGTCGAGCTGGCGCCGCCGCAGCTCGCGCAGCTCGGGCGTGCGGGTCGTACCGATGCCGCTCAAGCTGCGGTCGATGCTGTCGGAGCGCATGTCGTCGTCGAGCTGCATGATGCGCGTCCGGTAGGCGGTCTCCTTCTCGGTCATCTCCAGCAGTTGGCGACGCATCCCCTCGGCGCGCTGCTCGGCGCGGTTCAGGATGTCGAGGTTCTGCGCCAGCGGGTTCTGCTTGCCCGCGGGCGCGTCCCCCGCCTTCACGGCCTCGGGCGAAAAGACCTTCTCAGTAATCTCGCGCAGACGCGCGTTCAACGTCTGGAGCGACTTGCGCAGGAGCGCGATCTCGTTCGCCACGGGGTCGGCCGGGGCGGCGCCCGCCGTATCTTTCGGGAGAGGGATCGTGCTCGAAGGGGCTTGGGTCTGCGCGCGCGCGCCGGCCGAGAGCAGGGTCAAGACGCAGAGCGCGGCCGTCAGGAGTCTGGCGCGGGTTGTCATATCGGGAAGTCCTCTTTACTTGAGAGTGCGGGGCCAAATCCGTTTCACGCCCCGCCCCGGGGTGAAGTTCGGTTATTATCAACGCCCCGGGCCACGGCTCAAAGCCCTCGGCAGCCCGTGCATCCGGCAGCGCCCGCCGCACATCAAAAGCAGCTTACTCCCGACCGTGCTCCGTGGAGATTTATGAAAAGACTTTTAACCTTACTCCTCTTCGCCCTCGCGCTGTGCGCCGCGGCCCCGACCGTACGGGCGCAGGGGGCCGACGACTACTACAAGCGCGCGATGGCTCGCTTCAAGCAGGGTGACGCCGACGGCGCTCTCGCCGACCTCGACAAGGCCATCCAGCTTTTCCCCAAGTACGACGCCGCCTACAGCAGTCGCGGCCAGATCAGGAAGTCGAAGGGCGACCTCGAAGGCGCGGTTGCCGACTTCAGCAAGGCCGTCGAGCTGAACCCGAAGAACGTCATCGCCCTCTACACGCGCGGCTTCACGCGGATGGAGAAGAAGGACTACGACGGCGCCATTCAGGACTTCGACAAGGCGCTGGAGCTACAGCCTAACCTCGCTATCGTCTTCAACAACCGCGGCGACGCGAAGAAGGCGAAGGGCGACGCCGAGGGCGCCATCAACGACTACACGAAGGCCGTCGAGAGCAACCCCAAACTGGCCGAGGCGTACCACAGCCGCGCCGACCTCCTCGCGGCCAAACAGGAGACGGGCCGCGCCATCGCCGACTACACGATGGCCCTCGCGCTCAACCCGCAGCTCTCCGAGGCTTTCTACAACCGCGCCGCCGTCCGCGCCGCCGCCGGGGACACGGCCGGCGCCGTCGAAGACTTCACCAAATTCATCGGGCTCAACCCGCAGAGCGCCGACGCCTTCTACAGCCGCGCCCGCGTCCTCGAAACCACAGGCGACATGGACGCCGCCCTCGCCGACTTCTCAAAGGCGATTGAGCTTGACCCGCAGTACGCCGAAGCCTACGCCAGCCGCGGCCTCATCCTCCTCGCACGCAACCTCGACGCCGACGCCCAGAAGGACTTCGACCGCTACCTCCAACTCAACCCCGCCGCCAAAGACAACCTCGACCAACGCGTCAAATACGCCAAATACCAACGCACCAAAAAGCCGAAGCCCTAGCCCCTTTATCTAAGGGCCAGGGCTGAAGTAACGCGGGTTAAGTTCGCTTGCTGCGTGGAGAGAACTTGCGTTTGATCGCTTCGTGGTCGGTCGGGCCGGGGAGTTTGGCGGGGAGGTCTAGCTCGTCGTCAATCAGGACTTCGGTCGGCACACGGGCCACGCGAGCGTAGTTCAGAAGGATTGGCAGCGGAGGCTCGCGTATTCCTCGCTCGTACTCGGAGATTCTGGTGTACGCGACCATCTCCTCGGCCTCTAAACGCCTGAGCATCTCACTCTGCGAAAGCCCGAGTTCAAGCCGTATCTGTAACAGCTTATCTGCAAGACGTTCCGCCCGCTGACGCGCTGTCCCCATCAGGAGTTACCTCCCGATAGGGCCGCGGCGGGATAAAAGAGCTTGCTTCTATACTGATGACAGTATAGAATGTGCTTGCGTAGTTGATTCGCCGTGAGTAGAGACCTCTCATGCTCAACGGCGATGCTCATCTCTCTGGCGGTTGAGGGTGAGCTACGCTACGCATCCGACCGTTGCCTTATTTTCAAAGACTAGAACGCGAGGGAGGATACCACATGGGCATTTTAGTTCGCGATTAATGCGGGCACGTCTAAGGACAGCAGACGGTGCCGCAGCCCCGACCTCAACAGACGGGGCGAGGGGTCGCGCGCGATGGGCACGCACGCGGCCCCTCTTTGTTTAGAAGCTGACAGTCGAATTGTCTGTTGAAGCGAGAGGGATGAGATTACTCGGCACGGATACTGAGAATCTCTCTCTCCCTGAACGGCCGCCAATACAACAGCAGATAGACCAGAGGCGCGTAAACCAGCGCGTTTATCGACAGCATAAGCGGCAAGCCCCACGGCGGATCAGAACTCCGGCCGGCATAGACCACCACCCAACCCGGCAATATGAAGGCGAGCCCGAGTATCGGCTCACTTAACACTGTCGCCACGAGAATGGAGACGCCTTGAATCAGTAGCCCGCCGAGCAGGGACAGGCCGGCACGTTTAGGGAATCGCCGCATGGCTGAAGCTCCTCCGCTGAGAATCTCTCAACTCAGAGCGTAGCGGTTCGAGGCTGGAGGTGAACGGCCAGACTATGACAGTTCAAATACTGCACTATTCAAGTAGGGGGCGGGGCCGCGCTTACATCAGCGAGTCGGGGCGGGAGCGTTCGCGGCGGGCGACGCCGGTGCGGTAGGCGGCCTCTTCGACCTCGCGGGCGACGGCCTCGGCGACGCGCTTGTCGAAGACGGAGGGGACGATGTATTCGGGGTGTAGCTCTTCGGGGCTGATGATGGAGGCGATGGCTTCGGCCGCGGCCAGCTTCATCTCCTCGTTGATGCGCGAGGCGCGGCAGGCGAGCGCGCCGCGGAAGATGCCGGGGAAGCAGAGCACGTTGTTGATCTGATTCGGGTAGTCGCTCCTACCGGTCGCCATCACCGCCGCGAGCCCTGCTACCTCCTCCGGCATGATCTCGGGCGTCGGGTTCGCCATCGCGAAGATGATGGGGTCTTTCGCCATCCGCTTCACGTCCTCCACGTCGATGACGCCGGGCACGGAGAGTCCGAAGAAGACATCCGCGCCCTTAATCACATCGTGTATGGAGCCGCGCTCGCGCGCGGGGTTCGAGATGCGCGAGAAGTGATCCTTGACCCAGTTCATGTGCTCGGTGCGTCCCTCGTAGATGGCGCTGTGCTGGTCGCAGCCGATGAGGTTACGGACGCCCGCGCTCATCACGATCTTCGAGCAGGCCACGCCCGCCGCGCCCACACCGTTGACGACGACCTTCAAGTCCTCCATCCGCTTCCCCGTCAGCTTCACCGCGTTGATGAGCGCCGCGAGCACGACGACCGCCGTGCCGTGCTGGTCGTCGTGGAAGACGGGGATGTCCAGCTCCTCTTTTAACCTCTCTTCAATCTCGAAGCAGCGCGGGGCGGAAATGTCTTCGAGGTTGATGCCGCCGAAGGCGACCGAGATATTCTTGACGGTGCTGACGATCTCGCTCGGGTCTTTCGTCGAGAGGCAGATGGGGAAGGCATCCACGCCCGCGAACTCTTTAAAGAGCATCGCCTTGCCTTCCATCACGGGGAGCGCAGCAGCCGGGCCGATGTCGCCTAAGCCGAGGACGGCCGTGCCGTCGGTGACGACGGCGACGGTGTTGCGCTTGATGGTCAGCGTGAAAGCCTTCTCGGGGTCGCGCGCGATGGCCTCGCAGACGCGCGCCACACCGGGCGTGTAGGCCATCGAGAGGTCTGCGCGGGTCTTCAAGGGTGCCTTCGAGACGACCTCGATCTTGCCGCCGAGGTGCATGAGGAAGACGCGGTCGGAGACGTTGATGACCTCGACGCCGTCCACGGCGCGCGCGGCGTCCACGATGGCCTTGCCGTGGTCGGCCGAGGCGGCGTTGACGGTGAGGTCGCGGATGATGGTGTCGCGGCCGACGCTGACGATGTCGATGGCGCCGATGTCGCCGCCCGCGTGCCCGATGGCGGTCGTCAATTCCCCGAGCGTCCCCGCGCGCGCAGAGAGCTTCACGCGCAAAGTCAGACTGTAACTCGGGCTGGGAGTGTTCGGCGTCAGGGGCAAGGCGGAGTTTCCTTTCGCGTCTCGTTCTTTAAAAACTCTCTCTATGGGAACGTGTTTTTTACTCTAGCGCCAACACGGACGCACGCGCAAGCGGCGTGTCATGCGCCCAGCGCGCGCCGAACCTTCTCGACGGCGACCGCGTCTGCGCCCGCGCTCTCCGCGAGTTTGAGCGAGTGCTCTCCGAGCAACCTGTAGACGGCGAGGGCGTCTGAGTCTTCGAGTTCGCCGAGGGCGCGCAGGTGCTTGCGGACGGTCTCCAAGTCGGCGCGCGAGAAGCTGCCGGTGAGAGCCCGTGCGGGCGTGTGGCGCGCGAGGTTGTCGACCACGCTGCCGAGGAGCGGGAGCAGGATTTTATGCGCGCGAGACTCCGGCAAGCCGCAACGCTTCAGCGTGTCCGCCGCCACGTCGAAGAGCGCGACGACGTGCCCGGCCGTGAGCACCGCCGCCGCGTGATAGAGGGCCTTGTCGTCGGGCTTAATCGTAAAAGTCTCGCCGCCGAGGTCGCGCACGACGCGGCGCGCGGCGCGCACGGCCGGGGCGTCGCCCTCGACGCAGTAGAAGGCTCGGCGCAGACTCTCGGCCCCGGCCGCCGGCTGGCTCACGGACGCGAGCGGGTGCATCGAGCCGACCGCAAAGCCGCGCGCGCGCAGAGGCGCGAGCACTTCGGAAGAGAGCGCGCCGCTCGCGTGCAGCACGACGCGAGACTCTAGAGCGGGCTGTGCGGCCAGACGCACGGCCGTCTCTTCGATAACGTCGTCCGGCGTCGTGATGAAGAGCAGCCCCGCCGCGGGCAGCCGCTCAAGCTCTCCGGCCCCGAGCGCGAGTGCTTCGACGCCCGCGCGCTTCGCGGCCCGGCGCGCGTGTGCCGCCGTGCGCGAGACGAGCGCGCGCACCTCGTAGCCACAGACGTCGAGCGCGCGTGCCAGCGCCGTCCCCAAACGCCCCGCGCCGACGATGACCAACGCACGCGACGAAGGGGAGGCGGAACGACTCTCGCGCTCCCCTCCCCTTTTGCCCTTTGCCTCTTGCCTTGTGCCTTGTGCCTTCACTTACGGCGCGTTGATCTCCGCTTTAGAGACGATCTCGATGAGCACGGGCTGTTCGGGCAGCTCGTCCAACCACTGCTCGAAGCGTGCGCGCAGCTCGTCGCGCGTGAGCAGGCCGGACTCGCCGTTCGGCGCGACGACCTTGACGGGCGGCGGCGCGGGCATGCGCTTGAGCGCGCGCTCGATGAGCCGCACGTCCTGGCGCGTGAACTTCTCCGGCAGATGATCCTGCCCGAAGGCCGTCGAGAGGTTGCGCGCGCGCTTCGCCGTGTCCGCGTCCGCGTCGCGCCGCGCCAGCGCGTCGAGCGAGATGGCGAGCGGCGTCCCCAACAGACGCAGCGTCCGCCGGTAGACGGCGAGGCCGTGCCCCATCAACGCCTCAAGCTCCTGCGGCAGCTCCGAAAACTCCTCGGCGCGCGACAGACGGAACTGGCACACGCACACGGGCTGACCCGCGAGCAGGCGCCGCACGTCGAGCCCGCAGCGCGCCCCATCGGCCACGCGCAGAATCCCCTCGGCCTGGCGCCAGACCTGCGTGCTGACGACGGGCAGCCGCGCGAGCGATTCGAACTCGCGCCAGCGCTCGGAGCGGCACAGGTCGCGCAGCGAGTCGCGCGCCCCACCCGAGCCGACAGTTTTATCATGGAGCGCCGCGTAATGCTCGCCGTAGAGCGTGCGCCACTCGCGCCACAGGCGCTCGAAGCGTTCGCGCCGCGCGGCGTCGAGAAAGTTGTTCGACTCGTGCGCGAGGTCGAGCAGCTCGCGCCGCACCGTCTCAAGCGCCTCCACGCCCGTCGGCTCGGCCGCGACGAGGTACGCGCGCACACGCTCGCGCGCGCCCACGGTCTCGACGAACCCGCAGAGGTCTTCGAGCGTGCGCGTGAGCCGCGCGAGCGCGCCTGGCGAGCGGCGGAAGCCTTCGGCCACGCGCAAGAGAGCCTCCTCCAACTTGATCTTCCCCGCAGCCTCCGCGACGAGCGCCGCGGCTGCGCGCCCGAAACTCCTGCGCACCTCGGCCTCCGCCTTCCACACGCGCGTCGTCAGACAGGCGTCGGGCAGTGCGTCGAACTTCTGGGTCAGGCCGAGCAGGTGCCACTCCTTGAGCCAGAGCCCGAGCGCGGCCTTTACCTCGACGCGCGCCTCGCGTCCCTGTGCCTCGCCGAGTGACGGGCGCCCCGTCAACAGCCGCGCCCAGTCGAGCAACTCGGCCGAGAGCGGTTCGGCCGAGAACGGTTCGGCATCCTCCGCGGGCGGCGGCGGGGCTTCGGCCTTCGCGCGGACTTCTGCGACGGGGGTCGGGTGCGGGCTCTCGACGACTTGGGGAGAGGGTTCGGACGGTTCGGGCTTCGGCGGCTCCGGCCCGGCCGCCTGCGCGGACGGCGCGGGCGGTTCCGACTTCGGCCGCGGAGGCTCCGCACCGACCGTTGAGGGCTCCGACCGTACCTCCGTCTTTGCTTCCGTCTTCTCTTCTAACTTTGCTTCCGACTTCGCCACGGCCTGCGGCGACGGAGCCTCTTCTTTCGGGGCCGGGGCGTCGGACTTCGGGGCGGACGCGGCCGTCTGAGTGAGCTTCGCGGCTGCCTCGTGCAAGGGGATGCGGAAGCGGTAGCGATTCTCGCCGCCGGGGCCGTCGGCGAGGACGAAGCTGCCTTCGGGCGCCTCCGAGGCGAAGCGCGCCAGCGTCTCGGCGACCCTGCGCGGGGCGTCGCCACCCGCATCCTCGTCTGTGAGAAGCAGCGCGGCGCACATCTCGCCCGGCGTCGCGTCGCGCCCGTCGAGCGAGAGCACGAAGAGGCTCTTTAAAATAAGCCGCGCCTGGTAGCGCTGCATGATCGGCAGTTGGCCGATGGAGCACTCCGTCAGTTGGTCGTAGGTGGCGAACGCCTGTATGAGTTCCGGGTTGTGGCGCAGGTCCTCCTCGCAAGCGTCGAAGACCTCGTCGAGCAGCACGAGGGCGAGCGCCGGCCGCGACGTGGCACGCGCGGCTGCCGAGGCGGCGAACGGCAGGAACGCGAACTTTGGCAGGAAGAGGCGGACGCCCGACGCGACCTCCGCCACGAGCGGGTGGACGGGGTAGACGGACGAGAAGCGCGCCTGGCTCCAGTTGAACTCGTGGACGGTGGCGCGCAGCGCCTGGTAAATCTCGCGCAGGGTGTCACCGACCTGCGGCTTCTTGCGCAGCACGAACTGGTCGGCCACGCGGTAGAGGTTCTCCGGGTCGAGGTAGTCGATGCGGTAGGTGCCGGCGACGGCGACGTTGGCGCCGTCGGCGTCCGCGATGTCATCGTCGAGCGCCAGCGCCAGAAAGACGTTCAGGTCGCGTGCCGCCCCGGCCAGCGAGCCGAGGTACGGGCCGTCGTCGCGAGAGACGCGCGCCGGCCGGTTAAAGGCCGTGTCGATGACGACGACCAGCGTCTCACCCATCGCGCGCGAGGCGGCGACGGCCAGAACCTCGGCCGGCACGCGGTTGCCCCACTGCGCCTCGCTCCCGCCGAAGAAGGCCGCGAAGCTCGCCGCCAGCTCGTCGGCCAGCGTCGGCCGCGTCCCGCGCTCGACCCTCACGACGAGGTAACGGCGCCCGGCCAGACGCTGCGCGCTCGCGAGGACGTGCGCGTCCTCCACCCCCTGCCGCAGACGCTCCGACCCGGCCAGCGCGCCGAAGACGGCCAGCGTGTGACTCTTGCCGACGCCGCGGGCGCCCGCGAGCGCGCGCGCCGCGCCCGTCCCCGCCGGCAGCTCGGCCAGCGCGTCGAGCCAGCGCGAGAGCAGGTCGGAGGTAACGTCCGTAAAGCGGTAGGCGGCCAGCGCCTGCGCGGGGTCTTCGGCGTAATTCCCGACCTGCTCGAACGACTGCGGCTCGACCAAGTCCTTGATCTTATCCTGTATTCGTTTCATGCGCTCCCGGCGGGAAAAGGCGGCAAAGGCCAGGGTCGGCTCCTCATTGAATGAGGAAGGAAGGGCACCATCGAATCTAGCACGCTGCCAAGCGCCGTTGCAATCAATAAGTTTTCGCTCCCGCGCGGGGGCCGCCTGCTGCTATAATCCGGCCCGAGTCTCCTCCACAGAAAGGCCGGCCCGGGCCGCCCCTTTGCCCCCGAGCCGCAGCCGGCGCGGACACAACCTTGCCCGCGCCCCGCTGCATCAAAGATTCGCGCCTTTCCGAGTTCCCTTATCGACGGTCGTCCGGTTCAACCCTCAGAAGTCGCCCGAGCGGGCGGCCGTGAGTCGGACGCGAGAACTAGACTGGCGCGCGAGGGCTTCGCCGAAGAGGTTCGACTTCCTTCCGGCCGCAGACCGCAGACAAGAATTTTTTGGAGGCACACGTGATGCACTACAGATTCTCCCGCTCGCTCGTCGCGCTCGGGCTCATCTCCAGCCTCTGGGCGGGCTCGATTGGGGCCGTGGCCGCGCCGCTGCGCCGGCAGGAAGCCCAGAAGCCCTCGGCCGCCAGGCAGGACTCGGCCGCTAAGGATAAGAAGGACAAGAAGGGCGACGACGCGGCGAAAAACGAGCAGGTCGCTTCGGCGCAACCTGCCTCGTCGGGCGCCGGCCGACCTCTCTCCGAGAAGGAAGACCCGCGCCTCATCGGCAAGCGCAACATCAACAAGGGCATCCTCATCCCGAAGATCGCGGGCGGGCTCGACAAGGAGGTCTCGCTCGGCCGCCAGCTCGCCGCAGAGGTCGAGCGCCAGGCCAAGTTCATCGACGACCCGGTCATCACCGAGTACATCAACCGCGTCGGGCAGAACGTCGTGCTCCACTCCGACTCGCGGATTCCCTTCACCATTAAGGTCATCGACTCCGACGAGGTCAACGCCTTTGCCCTGCCGGGCGGCTACTTCTTCGTCAACAAGGGGCTCATCCTCGCGGCCGACAACGAGGCCGAGGTGGCCGGCGTCATGGCGCACGAGATCGCGCACGTCGCCGCGCGCCACGCGATGGAGAATCAGGCCAAGGGTATGCTGGCCGAGATCGGCCTGCTCGCCGGCTCAATCTTCCTCGGCGGCCTGGGCGGCATGCTCATCAATCAGGGCGCGCAGTTCGGCGCGCTGCTCGGCTTCATGAAGTTCAACCGCGGCGCCGAGTCCGAGGCCGACATGCTCGGCGTCCAGTATATGTGGGCAGCCGGATACGACCCGAACGCGATGTCCACGATGTTCGAGAAGCTGGCGGCCAAGAACAAGAAGAAGCCCGGCACCTTCTCGAAGCTCTTCGAGTCGCACCCGCAGTCAATTGACCGCCTGGAGGCCACGCGCCAGCTCGTCGCGCGCTTCCCCGACAAGGAGGAGTACGTGCTCTCGACCTCGGAATTCCAGCGCGTGAAGAACCGCTTGCTCCGGCTCTCGAACGCGCGCGCATCTTCCGCCGGCGACATCTCGCCCGGCGATGACGGCGCCCCGGGCCGCCCGACCCTGAAGCGCCGCTCGCCCTCTGCGGACGAGACCGGCACGCCGGCCGAGGGGACGACGCCCGCCGAGAAGAAATCGGACGCGCCGCAACTCAAGAAGCGCACCGACGAACAGCAGCAGACCCCGCCCGAGTAAGACCGAAGAGGCGGCGGCCAGGTTCGATAAGGCCAGAGAAGGCTCTCAGGTTCGATAAGACCTGGGAGCCTTCGGCTTGAGGGAGAGGGTTGAATTCGGCCAAAAAAGCGCTGCTCGTCACGGCCGGGAGCCTCTGCATCGTGCTCGCGGTGCTTGGGGTATTTCTGCCGCTTTTGCCGACCACGCCCTTTCTGCTGCTCGCGTCTGCCTGCTACGTCCGCAGTTCCGAGCGGCTGCACGGCTGGCTGATGGGGAACCGCCTGCTCGGCGGCTATATCAGGAACTTTAAGGAGCGCCGCGGCATCACCGTCCGCGCCAAGATCATGACGGTCGCCCTCCTCTGGCTGCCGCTCCTCTATTCGGTCTACAGGCTCGACATCCTCTGGCTGGAACTCATGCTCGTGCTGATGGGGCTCGTCTGGAGCGTCCTCATCTTCCGGATGAAGACCCTGAAGGAGGGCGAGTGAGCTGGGGCGGACGGAAGGGCTCGCGCGGCGGCTTGACAACGAAAATGCCGTTAAGTATTCTACCCGTTCGCGTTTTAGACGCTTAAAATTGAGAGAGTTATCCTATGTCAACATACTTCCCGAGCGGGGACGGACTCGCTGAGAATCGCAAGTGGTACGTGGTGGACGCGGCGGGTCAGACCGTCGGACGGCTCGCGACCGAGGTCGCGCGCGTGCTGACCGGCAAGAACAAGCCGCAGTACACGCCCTTCCTCGACACGGGCGACCACGTCATTGTCATCAACGCCAAACAGGCGGTCTTCAAGGGGTCGAAGAACGACCAGAAGATGTACCACCACCACACGCTCTACCCGGGCGGCCTGCGTTCGATCTCGGTCAAGGACCAGTTCGAGCGCCACCCCGAGCGCGTCATCGAGCTGGCCGTTAAGGGTATGCTCCCGAAGTCAAAGCTCGGCAAGGCGATGGCGAAAAAGCTCAAGGTTTATGCCGACGACGAGGGCTTGACCCGTCACTCCGCGCAGAAGCCCGAGCTGCTCGCCCTGAGCCCGCGCGCCAGAGCGCAGAAGGCTTAAACGGTAGTTTTAAGTAAGGAAGAGGAACTGTGGCAGACATCCAGTATTACGGCACCGGGCGGCGCAAGACTTCGACCGCGCGCGTCTACCTTCGGCCGGGCACGGGCGAGATCAAGGTCAACCGCAAGACCTTCGACGAGTACTTCCCCAACCAGGCGCTCCGCATGGTCATCCGCCAGCCCCTGACGCTCACCGACACCGCGAGCAAGTTCGACATCCTAGTCAACGTCGCGGGCGGTGGCCCCGCCGGTCAGGCCGGCGCCGTGCGCCACGGTATCACGCGCGCACTGATGGAGTTCAACGCCGACCTGCGCCCCGCGCTCAAGGACGCGGGCCTCGTCACGCGTGACCCCCGCGCTAAAGAGCGCAAGAAGTACGGCCAGAAGGGCGCGCGCAAGCGCTTCCAGTTCTCGAAACGCTAACGCGTTTGTGAATGGTCAATGGTAAATAGTAAATGGATTTTTCCATTCACCATTTACCATTAACTATTTACCGTTCGCACATTCCATTGTCGCGGCCCGGTTGGTTGCCCTCGGCGAGGGCGCTTGGGGCGCGGCGAGTACATTAAACCAATCACCCTAAGGAGGAGCAGTTTGGCAGTCACCGTCACGATGAAGGAATTACTGGAGGCCGGCGTCCACTTCGGCCACCAGGTCAGGCGCTGGAACCCGAAGATGAAGGAGTACATCTTCGGCGAGCGCAACGGCATTAACATCATTGATCTCCAGAAGACCCAGAAGATGTTCCGCGACGCCATCTCGTTCGTCACCGCGATGATGGGCGAAGAGCGCGGCCGCAACATCCTCTTCGTCGGCACCAAGCGGCAGGCGCAGGACGCCATCCGCGAGGAGGCCGAGCGCGCGGGTCAGTACTACATCAATCAGCGCTGGCTCGGCGGTCTGCTCACGAACTTCCAGACCGTGCAGAAGTCGATCAAGCGCCTGCGCGACCTCGAAGCGATGCAGACCGACGGCCGCTACGAGAAGATGACGAAGAAGGAGCGCATCAAGCTCGACCGCGAGCGCGAAATCCTCGACAAGAACCTCTCGGGCATCAAGAACATGACCCGCATCCCCGACGCGCTCTTCATCATCGACGTGCGCAAGGAGGACATCGCGGTCAAGGAGGCGAACCGCCTCGGCATCCCCATCATCGCGGTTGTCGATACGAATTGCTCGCCCGAGGGCATCGACTACGTCATTCCGGGTAACGACGACGCGCTGCGCGCCGTTCGCCTCTTCGCCTCGCGCATCGCGGACGCGGTCGTCGAGGGTCAGCAGTTAAGCGGCAAGAGCGCCGAGGACGACGAGCAGGCGGAGGCCGCCGCGGCCGCGCCCACGTCGCGCGTCGTCACCTCAACGGTTGACAGCACGCGCGAAATCGAGCCCGGCGCGCAATCGACTCAGGTCGCGGGCCAGGATGTGTCGAGCGTCTCGGCCGATGTGCAGACTTCCGTTCCCGGCAACCAGGGCTTCGGACGCACGGGCCAGCAGCCCGACAGCGTCGGCGACCACGAACAGGTCGGCACGCACGCCCCCGTGCGCGGCGCGACCGGCGCGGCCGAAGCGGAGGGCACGCAGCCCCCGCAGTCGCCCGAGGCCGAGAAGGGCGCCGAGACGGTCGGCGCGGCCAAGTAAGGGCGCGGCACCAAGCAGCTTTCAACTTTCAAACTACGGCGAGCGCAGCCCTCCAGTGCGGATGAACCCGCCGGGCTGCGCTTCTTTTTGAGTAGTCAAAGTTCTCTTACTGACTACTGTCTACCGACTACTTTCAGGAGAGTTATCATGGCGGAAATCACAGGCGCGGCGGTAAAGGCGCTCAGGGAGAAGACGGGCGCGGGCATGATGGAGTGCAAGAAGGCGCTCACCGAGGCCGAGGGCAACGAGGAGCAGGCGGTCGAAATCCTGCGCAAGCGCGGCATGGCGTCGGCCGGCAAGAAGGCGGGCCGCGTCGCGGCCGAGGGCGCGGTCGGCTCCTACATCCACATGGGCGGCAAGGTCGGCGTGCTCGTCGAGGTCAACTGCGAGACCGACTTCGTCGCGCGCACCGAGGAGTTTCAGGCGCTCGTCAAGGACATCGCGATGCACGTCGCCGCGGCCGAGCCGCGCTACGTCACGCGTGAGGAGGTGCCCTCAGACCTCCTCGCCAAAGAGCGCGAGATCACGCGCGCCCAGATCGCCAACGACCCGAAGAACGCGAGCAAGCCCGAGCAGGTCATCGAGAAGATCGTCGAGGGGCGCCTCAACAAGTTCTACGAGGAGGCGGTGCTCCTCGACCAGCCCTTCGTCAAGGCACCTGAGAAGACCATCAACGAGCTTTTGACCGAGAAGATCGCGAAAACGGGCGAGCGTATCACCGTCCGCCGCTTCACCCGCTACAAGATGGGCGAGGGACTCGCCAAGCGCGAGGACGACTTCGCCAGCGAAGTCGCTTCGATGAGCGGCGGCAACCAGTAAGTTAATTGAGGGATTGGTTCATTGATTCATCGGTTCATTTAAGAAATGAATCAATGAGCCGATGAATCAATCCCTCAATCCGTACACACGCATGTCATCAGCCAACACACAAGCAGCGGGCGGGCCGGCCTACAAGCGGATTCTGTTGAAGGCGTCGGGCGAGGCGCTGATGGGCGCGCAGCCTTACGGCGTGGACGTGCGCGTGGCACGCGCCATCGCCGAAGAGATCAAGGCCGTCCACGACCTCGGCGTCGAAGTCGCGGTCGTCGTCGGCGGCGGCAACATCTTCCGCGGCGTCTCGGAGAGCGCGGGCGACATGGATCGCTCGTCGGCCGACTACATCGGGATGCTCGCCACCGTGATGAACGCCGTCGTCCTTCAGGACGCGTTGGAGAAGGTCGGCGTCCACACGCGCGTCCTCTCGGCCATCCACATCCCGCAGATCGGCGAGCCTTTCATCCGCCGCCGCGCTATCAGGCATCTGGAGAAGGGGCGCGTCGTCATCTTCGCCGCGGGGACGGGGAACCCTTACTTCACGACCGACTCGGCGGCGGCGCTGCGCGCGCTGGAGATCAAGGCCGATGTCATCATGAAGGCGACGAAGGTCGAGGGCATCTACACGGCCGACCCGATGAAGGACGCGACCGCGACGCGCTACGACTGCATCACCTATCAGGAGGTGCTGGAGAAGCAGCTCAGGGTGATGGACGCCTCCGCCATCAGCCTGTGCATGGACAACGACCTCCCCATCGTCGTCTTCAACATGCGCACCTCCGGCAACATCGTCCGCGTCGTCTCGGGCGAGACGGTCGGCACGAGGGTCTGTAACGAAAAACCAGTGAATGGTCAATAGTAAGTGGTGAATGGAAGGCCGCCTGTCTTGCCACCACTTACTATTGACCATTCACTATTTACCCGGAGAGAAGCTATGTCTGAGAAGGATGTCATCAAGGAGACGCGGCCGCGCATGGACGGCGCGGTCGAGGACTTTAAGAGGAAGCTGGCGACGATCCGGACGGGGCGCGCGGCCGTGAGCCTGCTCGACAGCGTGACGGTCGATTATTACGGCACGCCGACGCCGCTGAACCAGATGGCCTCGGTGCACGCGCCGGAGCCGAACATGCTGACGGTGCAGCCGTGGGATCAGACGCAGCTCGGCGTCATCGAGAAGGCCATCCGCTCGGCCGACCTCGGACTCAACCCCTCGAACGACGGCAAGCTCGTGCGCGTGCCCGTCCCGCCTCTGACCGAGGAGCGCCGCAAGCAGCTCGCCAAGCAGGTACACGAGGCGGCCGAGGATCACCGCACCGCCATCCGCAACGTCCGCCGCGACGCCAACGACCGCCTCAAGCGGATGCTCAAGGAGAAGCAGATCTCCGAGGACGCCGAGCGCGACGCCCTCGCCGAAGTCCAGAAGCTCACCGACTCCTACATCGGCAAGGTAGACGAGCTGGCCAGAACCAAGGAGCAGGAACTCCTCAGCGTCTAGGCGGGGCCGCAAGCCCGACCGTGAGGAAGGGTGTCAGCGAGCCAAAGCTTAAGGCGGGAGGATGAAGGCAACGTGCCTTCATCCTCCCGCCTTTTTGTGTCAGACAACACGCCCTCCCTCACGGTCGGGCTTGCGCCTGTCTTAGAAGCTGAAACGGACGGACGCCTGGACGCGGCGGTTGCCGGCGTTCGCGTTGCCGCCGCCGAAGCCAAAGCTGCTCGCCGGGAAGAGGGACTCGCCGAAATTGACCGAGCGGAGGTTGCCCACGGGATTCCCGAAGTTAGTCCGGTTAAGCAGGTTGATGAAGTTGAGCGAGAAGTTCATCGTGTAGCGCTTCCCTTCCGCGCCGCCCGGCCCGCCCATCATAACCATCATGCCGCCGCCCAGACCGCTCGTCACCTGCGGGGCGCCGCCGCCGCGGGGCGCGCCGCCCGAGGTGTTGCCGCTGCGGCTCGCCGAGCGATCAGCGCCGCCGCGGTTGTTGCCGCGGTTCTGCCGCTGCTGCTCCTCCTGCTCCTTTGCTACCCGACGGCGCTCGGCCGCTCCCGGCAGGTCGCCGAAGGAGAACGAGCGCCCGACGCGCAGGTTGACGGTGAAGAAGCCGGGGCCTTCGGCGTAGTTGCGCGGGACGATGGTCTGCCCCGCCTTGGGCCTGATGTCGAAGTTGCCGAAGCGCGTCTGCACGAGGTCGGCGGCCGTCGTCTGCGCGTCGGCGAAGGCCGGGCGGTCGTTGATGATGCCGTCGCCGTTGTCATCGAGGCCGGTGATGACGTTGAAGGGGCGCCCCGTGTTCGCGATGATCATCGGGTTGAGCGAGAGATTCAGCTTGGGGATGACCGCCGAGCCGATGAGGAAGAAGCGGTGGCGCGCGTCGAAGCTGGTGCGCCCGTACTCGCCCGTCAGGTCGTACTGGTTCATCGGGAAGGCGCCGAAGTCTGCGTTCGACTGCGCCTTGCCGAGGGTGTAGTTGGCCGACAGCATGAAGCCGGGCCGGAACTGCTTGGTCACGCCGATGTTGAGCTGCTTCATGCTCTGCGTGCCCGAGGTCTCGTACTGGTAGATGTCGCCGACCGCGATCTGCGGGCGCCGGAACGCGCCGTCGATGAGCGTCGGCGCGTTGATGTTGCGCGAGCGCAGCAGGTGACGCGTGTCGTAGGTCGAGAAGAAGACGTTGAGCTGGACCGTCTTCGTAAGCTGGCGCGTCACGATGAGACCGGTGATGTAGCTGTAGGGCGCGGTCGCGTCCGGGGCGAGCTGGCGCGTCGCCTGCGACGTGTTGAAGCCCGCGAGCTTCTCGGCGGTAATCTCGCCGCTCACCACGTGCCCATCGGCGCCGAAGACCGTCTGCGCCAGAATCGAGGGGTCGCGGACGACAAACTGCTGTTGCAGCCCCGCGCCGCCGAGCCGCTCGTTCGTGAGCGCGATGTTCTCGTTGATGCGGTCGTAGAAGATACCACCGCCGACGCGGATAACGGTCTTCGCCGTCTTGCCGCCGCCGCCGTCGGGCGACCACGCGAGGTAGACGCGCGGAGCGAAGTTAAAGGCGCTGTTGAGGTTCGTCTGCCGCTCGTAGCGGATGCCGCCGCCGAGGGTCAGGTTCGGCCGCAGCTTCCAGTCGTCCTGGACGAACCCGCCGAAGTCCACCTGGCTAATCTCGGACAGCGGCTCACCCGCGGTGAGCGTGAACTGCGTGGGGCCGACCCGCACGCCGCCCACCGTCTCGCCGGCGACCGCCCGCCGGTACTGGTCGAGCGAGCTGAAGGTGTAGGTGCCGTTAAAGTTGTTCTCCGAGAAGTCCGAGAGGCGGACGCCGCGCACGCGCGCGCCGAACTTGACGGAGTGCGCACCGTGCGCCTGCGTCGTCGTGTTCGTCACCTCCCAGCGCGTGTTCTCGTTGAACGAGTTGCCGACGGGGGCAGAGCCGCTGGAGAAAGCGTCGAAGACACTGACGACGGGGACGCCCGTGTTCAGCGGATCGTTGGCAAAGCGCGTGCGGATGAACTGGAAGCGCGTCTCGTTGACGGTGGACTTGTTGACGACGGCCGTCTCGGTCAACTGCACCGTGTGGTTGCTGAAAGTCGAGTCGAAGGCGCGCTCGGCCAGCGCATACTGCGAGACGCCCTGGTTGAGATTGTCGTTGTGGAAGAAGCTGTAGCGCGCGACGAGCGTGTGCTTGTCGTTGATGGCGTAGTCCACCCGCGGGTTGATGCTCCAGTTGCGGAGCGGGGTCAGGGTGGCGAAGTTGACGCGGAGCGGCGTCGCGTTGATGTCGGCCGGGTTGAGCTGGAAGCCGTTGACAAGGTCGTTGTCGTCGGTCTCGCTGCGGAAGAAGTCGAGGAAGAACGAAGCCTTCTTCGGGACGATGCTGCCCGAGAGGTTCCCAGAGTACTGACGCCACTGGAAGGCCGGGCGCTTCTCGCTTTGCAGGAACGGGTTGCGCGAGTTGAGACTCTCGTCGTTGAAGGTCATGCCGAAGCTGCCGCGCAGCTTCTCGGTGCCGGGCTTGGTAAAGATTTGGACGCCGCCAAAGCCGGGGCGGTCGTTCTCGGCCGAGAGCGGGTTGTCGTTGATACGAACCTCGCGGATCGAGTCGCGCGAGGGGATGCGCCCGCCCTCGAAGCCGTCGATGGTGATCTGCCCGCCGTTGGGGCCGGCGGCCGGGCCGGCGAGGGCCTGAAGCGCCGCAGCCAACTCGTCCGGGTCTTCGGGCAGCGCCTCAAGGTCTTTGCCCTTGAGGACGATGGCGCCCGCGCTCGCGGTGTCCACGCTCAGGGGGCCTTCGGAGGCGACCGTCACCTCCTCCTTCTCCAGCGAGACGCCGAGCGTGACCTTGGGCAATTCGTTGCGGCCGGCGGCCACGTCCACCTCGGGGTTCACGAAGGGCGAGAAGCCGGTCGAGACGATGCTGACGGTGTAGCGCCCGGGCTGAAGGCCGGGGACGTTGAAGGCGCCGTCGCTGTCGGTGACGGTCGCCTTGGCCTTGCCCGACGCGTCCGTCAAGGTGACGGTCGCGCCGACGATGACGCCGCCGAACTCGTCCGAGACCTCGCCGCGCAGGCTGGAACCCGCCTGCTGCGCCAGAGCCCCGGCCGCGCACAGCGCGAACATGAGGAAGAGACCGAGCCCGCGCCCGACCGCCTTAAAAGATGCTTTCATGATCGATACCTTTAACTTAGGGGAAATTACCTAACGGTGAACTCTGAACGACCAACGACGAACTCAGAACCTTCTCTCTTTCAGTTCGTCGTTCGGCGCTCCCGTCCCTGCTATCTATTACGGCGTGCCGATGCCAAAGCCGAAGTTCATGCCACCGCCACCACCCGCGGCGCCCATGCCTCCGCCCATGCCGCCGCCGCCCGCGCCGCCGGGCCGGCGCGACATCATCGCCATCAGCGGCTCGACGTTGGAGACGAGCTGGATGGCTGTGACGCGGGTCGGGTCGGCGCCCACGGTGCTTGAGACGACGATCATCTGGCCGGGCTTCATCTCGGCGAGCGTGACCGCGGGCAGACGTTCAAGCATCTGCTGCGGGTCCATCATGCGACGCGTAGGGCCGCCCTGACCGGGCGCACCGCCCGCCGGGGGTGCTGCGCCACCGCCGGGGCCGGCCTGCACGACGACGCGCTGGCCGCCGCCCGCGGGGGCGGCTCCGCCGCCCGGCGCTGCGCCGGGGGCGCCCGCGCCACCACCCATCATCATGCCCATCTCGGCCGGAACCTGCTTGAGCATGGTGTCGGGGCGGACGACGACGGTCAGGAGCTTCTTGTCCTGCTGCTCGATGGTGATCTCGTTCTTCGCGGCGTCAACGGCCTTGACGGTGCCGAGCGTCGTGCGAAACGTGCCGGTCACGACCTCCTCGGCCGTGAACTTGGCGCCGTCCGCGCTCTTCTCGCCCTTGGCGCGGAGTTGGTCTCCGGCCTTGACCTCCTCGAAGGCCGAGGGCTTGGCGTCAGCGAACTTGATGGAGTCGGGGGCGTAGCGCCGGAGCTTGACGGCGGGGCCGGACGCCGCGATGACGACGGGCTTGGGACCCTCGGGCGTGCGCGTCTGGATGGTGATCTCTTTCGTCTCGGCGTTGACGGCCGAGACGGTGCCGACGACGCCGCGCGCCTGCCACTCGCCGCGCTCCGTCTCGCGCTTCTTGTCGATGTCGGCTTTAGTGTTGATGACGACGGCGCGCGGCGAGGCCAGCGTCTTTCCATCATCTGAGAGTTTACCCAGCGCGAGGAGACGGTCGCCCGCGGCGATCTCGGCAAGCGTGTAGGGCGCCGACTTGTCGAGCTTCGCCTCGCCCGGAGGGTTCTTCACGATCTTGGTCGTGTCGGCCACCGAGACGACGACGACAGCGCCCGCGTCCGTCTTGACGAAAATCTGCTTGGCGGCGGCGTCCACCGCCACCACGTCGCCGAGGACGTTGTTGGCCGGGGACTGTGCGCCGACGCCGAACGCGCCGGTCGAGAGGGCCAGCGCGAGCGCCAGCAGGGTCAGGAGGGGCTTCCTCATCATTCGATTCCTCATAAGTCTGTAAGACGGATTTGCGCGGAGCGCGTTACAAAAAAATTTTCGGACTGTCGTGGTAAAGGAGACCCGGCGGGCCTGCCGTGGTGACAGTGTTTCTACGCCCCGGCCGAGCCGATTGTTCCCTAACTATCGCGGGAAACCGGCGCGGGCGGCCGCGTAACTTCTTTATTCCCTTCGGGGGGGGTTAAAGTTCCAGGTTTGCTGATCGGGCGTGGATGGCCGTCCGGTCTTAGACGCGTGAGGGGCGTTTGAGGTTGGTATCACACTTCAGATTTAAGTCCATTTTCTCGGACGGGCGGAGAGCAGGCAGTAGGCAGTTGAAGAAAGAGAAAGCGGTCGGAGCAAACGGCGGCAGCGAGTAACGAATCTCGCTGCCGCCGTTTCGTTAAGACTATTTCCGTTGAAGGCTTCCCGCCTTAACTGCCATCTGCCTGCTGCCTACTGTCTACTGCTCTCTAACGAGTGGCCGGGGCCTTGAGGGCGTCCTCGATGGCGGCCTTGAGCACGTCGTAGGTAGCGTCTTTGGTGCGGCGGCCGTTGACGAAGAAGGTGGGCGTGCCGCTGACGCCGAACTTCTGGCCGTCGATGAGGTCGCGCTCGACCTTCTCGGCGAAGCGGCCGTCTTCGAGCGCCGCGTCGAACTTCGCGCGGTTGAGCCCGAGCACCTGCGCGTACTGCTTGAGCTGCTCGGGCTTCAAGGCCGACTGGTTGCGGAAGAGAATGGCGGTGAAGTCCCAGTACTTGTCCTGCTCGCGCGCGGCCTCGGCGGCCTCGGCGGCCTTGCGCGCCTCCGGATGCATGTCGAGCGGGAAGTCGCGGATGACGAAGCGGACACGGTCGCCGTACTCCGTGATCAGCTTCTCCAGCACGGGCTGTGCAGCCGCGCACGACGCACACTGGTAGTCTGTGAACTCGATGACGGTGACGGCTGCGTCGGCCTTACCCTTCGACGGCTGGTCCTCGGTCGCGATCTGGAAGACGGGCGGCGCGGGCGGCGTGATGAAGGTCTGCACGCTCGCCCCGTTGCGCAGGCGCCCGACGAATGCGCTCTCAAGCTTCTGCTGCTCCTGCCCCTGTAGGTACTCGATGATCTGGTACTTGATCTGCGCGAAGTCGCCGTTGATGCGCTCCTTGTTCTTGTTGTAGAACTCCTGCGCCTGCGCCTCGTTGACGACAGGCGTCTTGGTGCTGACCTCGGCGTCGAGGACGGCGCGGGCGGTGACGCCGCGCTTCTGCGCCTCGCCGTTGAGGAGGATGTCGTTGATCTTCATGTCCACGTCGCCCTTGCGCAGCAGGTAGACCTGCTCCTGCACGGTGGCGACGAACGGCAGCAGGCTGTCCTCGATATCGGCGGAGGTGATGTTGCGGCCGTTGACGGTGGCGAAGACGCGTGCGCGGTCGGCCGGGGTAGCCGGCGGCGTCGCGAACTCGACGTTCTTCTTGACCTGATTAGCGGCGCGCAGCGCCTGCGCGAACTGCCCGGCGCGCTCCTGCTGCCGCTGGTCGCGCAGGAAGCCGATGACCCTGTCCTTCACCTCGGCGAAGGCGACCGCGCGCCCGGCCTGCTGCTCGATGTTGGCCTTGTTCTTGTTGAAGTAGGCTTCGGCCTCGGCTGCGGTGGGGACGACCGTCTTGGCGATGACTTCGGCCTCGATGAGCTTGCCCGTCGATAGGTTGCGCTTCTTCGCCTCGGCTTCGAGAAGGATGCTGTTGATCTGTAGGTCAAGCTCGCGCTTGCGCGCCTCGACGACCTCCTGCTGAAGTTGCGCGACCTGCTGCTGCACCTGCGGGTTGAGGTCGGCGCGCGTGATCTTCACGCCGTTGACCGTGCCGAGCACGTCGGGCAATGGCCCCGCCTCGCACCCGCAGTCTTCGGCGGGCGCGGCCGCCTGCTGCGTCGGCGGCGCGGGCGTCGGTTGGGCAGCGGGCGTCTGCGTGGGCTTCGGCGCCGCGGTCTGCGCGGGCTTCGTCGCGGCCGGCTTCGGCTTGGCAGGGGTCGTGGCCGGCGTACCGCGGCGCGTCTGCGCAACGACCGTGCACGCGAGCATGAGGGTCAAGAGAATTGCGTAAAAGAGTCTGCTCATAGTTTTCCGGTCTGACCTCGGTTATCGAAACTCGGCCCGGCGGCCGAAGTCGGATTGTCTGCGGGATTTAATGTTACGAGCGCGGGACTTTCCCTGGGGCCGGCATTTCCCGGACGGCGCGGCCGGCCGAAGAGTTTGAATCTCCATCAAACGCCGCCCGACGCCGTGCCGAAAGTCTAACACCGTGCCCAGCGATTCGCCACCCGCGCCGCCGCGCTTGCGACCGTACCGCGCGGGAGTATCATCGCCACTCGACCCTTCGGACTTCGACTCGCCGAGGACTCTATGAACAACGACTCCGGCTTAACTTTCACGGGGCGGATACGCAGCATCCGGTGCGCGCTCAAGGGCGTCCGCGTGATGGTCGCGTCGCAGCACAACGCATGGCTCCACGCCGCTTCGACGGTCGCGGTGGCGACCGCGGGGCTCTACTTCGGCCTGGACAGGGCAGAGTGGTGCTGGGTCATCCTGGCCGTCGTCTCCGTCTGGACGGCGGAGGCGCTCAACACCGCCTTCGAGTTTCTGACCGACGTGGCGTCGCCGGCCTTCCATCCGCTCGCAGCCAAAGCTAAGGACGTGGCGGCCGGCGCCGTCCTCATCACGGCCGTCGGCTCGGTCGCCATCGGGCTCCTCGTCTTCGGCCCGCACGTGTTGGCCCAGATACGCCTCTAGCGCTGACCGCGGGCGTCGGGAAATTATCCCTTGACCCTGGAACCGGTTCGGAACTTTATAATGGCCGCGTGATGACGAGCCCTTCAAAGAAGGCTTACGTGCGGGCGGGCGAGCTGGCCCGCGCGGCGGGCGTGAGCACGGACACGCTGCGCCACTACGAGCGCAAGCGGGTGCTCGGCGCGCCGCGCCGCTCGTCGAACGGCTATCGAGAGTACCCGCCTGAGGCGCTCGAACGCGTGCTGCTCGTCAGGCGCGCGCTGGCCTTCGGCTTCACGCTCGACGAGTTGGCGCGCGTCCTGCGCACACGCGAACGCGGCGGCGTGCCCTGCCGAGAGGTGCGCACGCTGGCCGCGGGGAAGCTCGAAGAGGTCGAGTCGCGGCTCCGCGAGCTTCGTGCGCTGCGCGGCGAGCTGCGCGCGATACTCGGCGAGTGGGACGAGCGACTGTCGGGTGCAGCCGACGGCGGTCGCGCGGGACTGCTCGAATCGCTGGCCGAGCGACGCGCGCGGCCGACACAACGTCAGACCCCGCGTGCGCCTCTGCGGCGGGGGCGAGAGAGATTAGAAGGACGAGGAAGCAATGATGAAGAAGATTAGTCTGACACTCTGCGCCGCGGCGCTCGTCGCGGCCGGCGCGCTCGCGGCCCACGTCCGAGCACAGAAGGGCGCGGACGCCCCCGACGGCGCGAAGACCAAACAGGGCGCGAAGCCCAAAGAGGCGAAGCCCCACGCCGACTGTCCGTTGATGCGTGGCGGCGAATCAGGCGCACAGACGGGAGGCGACCACGACGCGCATCTCGCGGGGGTCAACGCGCGCGGCGAGGCGGCGATGGGCTTCTCGCAGACCGAGACGGCGCATCATTTCATCCTCACGCGCGACGGCGGCCTCATACAGGTCGAAGCCAAAGACCCGGCCGATGCCGCGAACCGCGACCGCATCAGGCAACACCTCACGCACATCGCGCAGATGTTCGCCGAAGGGAATTTCGACACGCCGATGCTCGTCCACGCGCGCGCCGTGCCCGGCACGCCCGCGATGTCGCGGCTGAAGGCCGAGATCGTCTACAGCTTTGAAGAGACGGAGAGGGGCGGCCGCGTCCGCATCAACGCGAAGAGTGCCGAGGCCCTCGCCGCCGTCCACGAGTTCCTGCGCTTCCAGATCGAAGACCACCAGACCGGCGATGAGCAGTAGGCAGCAGGCAGTTGAAAGAAAGAGTAACCGGTCTGAAAGCATCAGGGCAGGTGAGATTTGCAACTCGCCTGCCCCGATGCTTTTGACTGCTTCATCTTGTTCTTAACTACCTACCGCCATCTGCCTACTGCCATCTGCTTTTGTTATCATCGCGCGGATGTCGGAGCAGGCAGCGGAGAGCTTCCGCCTGATGTTGGTGGCGGGCGAAGAGTCAGGCGACGCGCACGCGGCGGCGCTGGTGCGCGCGTTGCGGGAGGCGGAACCCGGCGCGCGCTTCGAGCTGTTCGGCTCGATTGGCGCGGCGACGGCCCGCGAGGGCGTCGAGCCGGTCGTGCGCGAAGAGGACCTCGCCATCACGGGGCTCGTCGAGATCGCGCGCGCGCTGCCGCGCTTCTGGGCCGCGTATCAAGCGTTAAAGAAGGCCGCGGTCGAGCGCCGCCCCGACGCCGTCGTGCTCGTGGACTGGCCCGACTTCAACCTCGCACTCGCGCGCGCTCTGCATCGCCGCGGCATCAGAGTCATCTACTACATCAGCCCGCAGCTCTGGGCCTGGCGCTCACATCGCGTCCGGCAGGTGCGGCGCGACGTAGACCTCCTGCTCACCATCCTCCCCTTCGAGCAGGAATGGTACGCCGCGCGCGGCGTCACGCACGTCGAGTTCGTCGGCCACCCGCTTGCCGGCGCGGTCACTCCGCGGATGACGCGCGAAGAGTTCTGCGCGCAGCATAACTTAAACTCCTTTCAGCCAATCATCGCGCTCCTGCCCGGCAGCCGCCGCAAAGAGTTCGAGCGCATCGCGCCCGTCATGCTCGACGCTGCCGCGCGACTCTTAAAAGAGATGCCCGGCGCGCAGTTCGTCCTCGCGCTCGCCGCACGGCGCTCGCCCGACGAGGCCGCGCATATCATCAACGTGCATCCCGAAGCCGCGACGCTCGTGACGCGCACACGCATCGCGTACGACGAGGCGCGCGAGGCGCTCGCGGCCTCCGACGCGGCGGCCGTGTGCAGCGGCACGGCAACACTCGAAGCGGCGATGCTCGCGACGCCGCTCGTCGTCGTCTACAAGGAGTCGGCGCTCAACTGGCACACGCTCGGCCGTCTCATCGAGGTCGAGCACTACGGCCTCGTCAACCTCGTCGCGGGCCGCCGCCTCGCGCCCGAACTGATGCAGGACGACTTCACGGGCGACACGCTCGCGCGCGAGCTTTTAACGTTGCTCGACCCCGCGCACAACGCGGAAGTCCGCGCGCAACTGCGCGACGCGACGGCCCGGCTCGGCGAAGGCGGCGCCTCACGTCGCGCGGCCGAAGTAGTGCTCGGCGCCCTAAGGCGTTGGCGCGGCGGAGCTTCTTCGGCCTGAGCCCACCGGCACCATCCGTGTCATAAAAATTTTCGTTGACATTCGTCCTGAGCAGGTAGATGATGCGGCCCGCTCCCGAACTCAACCTGACCCCGGTCGTGCTCTCCCCAAAGGGCCGGGGGTTAAATCCACTTCGCATCAACGAAAGGCATTCGATGCCGCACCCCCGCGTCACATCGTTACGCGCCCGAAAATCCTTTTCCCGGGGCCGTACGCCTTCGCACAGACACTTGTCCCGTCATCCTCTTACACAGCCTTTCCCCAAGCTGCCTGCATGCCAACCCAATCCGCTCTTTACGTTCCACACTTGACCAACAGGTAACAGATGGGAGGTACATCATGAGTTCTCTACCACGAGCCCGCCTCGCGGCCGGCGGCGCCACGAACAATGGCAACCCCTCGCACCTTCGCGCGCTCAAGCCCGGCACCGCGCGCCTGCTCGCCCTGCTCTTCGCGTTCGCGCTGACGGGGCTTCTGCCGGTCGCCGCTTCGGCGCAGACGGCGACCGCCGGCCAACTCGTCATAAGCGAGTTCCGCCTGCGCGGGCCGTTCGGCGCCAACGACGAGTTCATCGAGATTTATAACAACTCGGGCGCCGACCACACGGTCGCGGGCGGCGGCACCGGCTATGCGGTGGCGGCCTCGAACGGCGTGGCCCGCTGCGTCATCCCGAACGGAACGGTCATCCCGAACCGCGGCCACTACCTCTGCGTCAACTCCGTCAGCTACTCCTTAGCCAGCTACCCGGCCGGCAACGGCACGACCGCCACGGGCGACGCGACCTATACGACCGACATTCCCGACAACGCCGGCATCGCCATCTTCAACACGTCGGTAGCGGCCAACTTTACACTGGCCAACCGGCTCGACGCGGTCGGTTCGACGAGCGAGGCCAACACGCTCTACAAGGAGGGGGCGGGTTACCCGGCGCTGATTCCCTTCTCCATCGACTCTTCGTTCTACCGCACGACCTGCCCGCGCGCGTCGTCCTCGGTAGACCCCGTATGTAGCCCCACCGACCCCGGCCACCCGATTGACACGAACGACAACGACGCCGACTTCGTCTTCGTAGACACCAACGGCACGAGTTCGGGCGCGGGCCAGCGGCTCGGCGCGCCGGGGCCTGAGAACCTTTCGAGCCCGGTCAACGCCAGCCCGACCATCGGCCACTCGGCGCTCGACCCGGCCGCGCCCAACAACGCCCCGCCGAACCGCGTGCGCGACTTCACGTCTGACCCGGCGAACAACTCCACCTTCGGCACGCTCGACATCCGCCGCACCTACACGAACAACACGGGCGCGAACATCACGCGCCTGCGCTTCCGCGTGGCGGACATCGAGACCTTCCCGGCGCCTTCCGGCACGGCCGACCTCCGCCCGCGCACCTCCAACGACGTGGTGGTCTCGACGAGCAGCGGCGCGGTCCTTGTTCGCGGCACGACGCTGGAGCAGCCGCCGAGCCAGCCGAACGGCGGCGGCTTCAACTCCTCTCTGTCGGCGAACACGGTCACGCTCGCCACGCCGCTCGCGCCCGGGGCGAGCATTCCCGTCCGCTTCCTGCTCGGCATCCAGCAGACCGGCTGCTTCCGCTTCGGCGTCTACGCCGAGGCGCTTCCGACCGGGGGCAGCACGCTCTTCCTGGTGGCCGGCGGCACTGACAGCGACGCGGGCTGCACCGTCGTCGATCCGACCCCGACTCCGACGCCCACGCCGACCCCGACCCCGACGCCGACTCCGTGCGGCTGCACTGGCGAGCCGGGGCCGCAGGGGCCTCCGGGCCCGCAAGGCCCTCCGGGTCCGCAAGGCCCTCAGGGTCCGCAAGGGCCGGCCGGGCCGCAGGGGCCTCCGGGCCTGTCGGGCGTGCAGTACATCACCGGGAGCCCCGTCACGGTCGCCAAGAATGCGACGGAGACGGCGACCGCCGCTTGCCCGGCCGGGAAACAGGTCATCTCGGGCGGGTTCAGGACGACATCGCCCCCGGGCGGCGGCGACCCCGCGGGCATGGTGATCTTCAACTCCTTCTTCTCGGCCGCGCACGACGACTGGCGCGTCAGGGGCACCAACAAGAGCAACGGCCCGCTGGAGCTGACGGCCTTCGCCATCTGCGCCACCGTGCAGTGAGCCTCCGGACACGGCTCGGCTGACACATCAACATAGACGCGAGGGGCGCGGCTTGATTTCGTTCAAGCCGCGCCCCTCGCCCCTTTTAGATTCGTCCGCCGCCAACGCGCCCTCTCGATAGAACGCGAAGGGACGGCCCGCGCTAAGGCTTCTCGCCGAGCCGTTCGGTCAACTCCTTCAACTGACGTTTCAACTCCTGAATCTCCTCGCGCATCCGAGGGAGCCGACCCCAGAGCGCGTTGAGCCGCTTGTACTCTTCGAGCGGCTGGATGGGCGTGCCCCACCAGACGCCCGGCCGGACGATCTTGCCCGGCAGCACGCCGGCCTGCGAACCGATGACGGCGCCCGACTGCACGCGCGCGTGGTCGCCGAAGCCGACCTGCCCGCCGATGACCGCGTCCGACTCGATGATGGTGCTGCCCGAGATGCCCGTCTGCGATGCGATGACGACGCGCTCGCCGATCTCCACGTTGTGCCCGACCTGCACGAGGTTGTCGAGCTTCGAGCCCTTCCCGATGCGCGTCATCCCCAGCGCCCCCCGGTCGATGCACGTGTGCGCGCCCACCTCCACGTCGTCTTCAATGACGACCGTCCCCACCTGCGGGAACTTATGGTAAACGCCCTCGGCATCGCGCACATACCCGAACCCGTCGGCGCCGACGACGACGCCCGCGTGCAGCACCACCCGGTCGCCGAGCGTGACGCCGTCGTAGAGCACGACGTTCCGGTGCAGCACGCAGTCGCGTCCGACCGTCACGAGATTGCCCACCCTCGCGCCCTCATATATCACTGTGCCGTCACCGATGAGCGTGCCGTCTCCTACCGAGGCGTGCTCGGCGACGTAGACGCCCTCGCCTATCCCCGAACCGGTGGAAACGCTCGCCGCAGGGCTGATGACGGTCGCGCCCCTTCGCCCGCCCCTCGGATACAGGACTTCCGCGGCGAGCGCGAAGGCGAGCTTCGGACGCGCCGCCTCGACGACACTTCTTAACCCGTCAAGCTTTACCCCCGCGCCCTCCGGGGCGATGACCACGGAAGCCTCCGACGCACGGGCGGCGTCGAATAACTTCTCGTCCTCCACAAACACGAGGTCGCCCCCGCGCGCCGACGCGAGCGAAGCCACGCGCATGACGCGCGCTTCCGCATCGCCCACGACGCGCCCGCCCACACGTGACGCGACCTCCGCGGCCGTTATGCCTTCGACACTTATGCTCATAACTCAGCGAGAGACTTTGAAGAGGAGTTCGCGCTCGGTCGAGACGGTCGCCTCGCGCTCCTCGCGCGTGAAGCCGCGTTGCGAGTCGCGTATGAAGGCGGCGAGGTGCCGTACGTGCTCGTCGTCCGACTCTTCGAGCGCCGCGATGGCCTGCGCAAGCGGCAGACGCGCGCGGAAGAGAACCTGGTAGGCACGCTTCAAGGCCGCGCGCGACTCGGGCGTGAAGCCGCCGCGGCGCAAGCCTATCGTGTTCAAGCCGCGCACCCCCGGCGGGTTGCCGTCGGTCGTGAAGAACGGCAGCACGTCCTGCACGATCTTCGACTTCCCGCCTACCATCGCGTAGCGCCCGAAGCGCACGAACTGGTGTGCGCCGACGTTCGACGAGAAGAAGACGTGATCTTCGACGACGATGTGCCCGGCCAGCGCCACGCCGTTCGCAAACGTGTTGTCGTCGCCCACCTCGCAATTGTGCGCGACGTGGACGCCGACCATCAGGAAGTTGCGACTTCCCAGCCGCGTCGCCTCACCCTCGCCGCTCGCGCGGTGGATGGTCACGTACTCGCGTATCAGGTTGTCGTCGCCGATGACGAGAGCGCTCCGCTCGCCCTTGAACTTCACGTCCTGCGGCTCGCCGCCGAGGGTCGCGTGCTCGTAGACGCGGTTGCGCGCGCCGAGGGTCGTGAAGCGTTTGATGACGGCGTGGGCGCCGACCTCGCAGCCCGCGCCGATCTGCACGTGCTCCTCAATGACCGCGTACGGGCCGACGCGCACGTCGCGCGCGAGTTCCGCGCGCGGGCTGACAACTGCCGTGGGATGTATTTCCATAAGTTTTAAAGTGCGGGATGAAGTAACGACTTGCCCGCGATGGTACGACGGAAGAGGGCAAAAGTAAAAGCAGTAGGCAGTAGGGAGATGGCAGTAGGCAGTGCGGCCCGCGTGACTGAAGTCGAAAGATTAAAGTAAACGTCTCGACAGCAGCTCTTTCAACTGCCCACTGCCTACTGCCATCTCCCTATTGCTTTCCTCTAACGTCTTGTATTTACACGCAGATGCGGTTATCATGTCACGGTTTTGGACGTAGCCTCGTCGTTGTGTATCCAGCGGCGGGTCGTCCTTATCCGAGCACTTATACATTGACCCGCGCGCCTCAAGCCCGCGCGTTTCCTCGATTAAGGAGAGAGAGCTTTGTTCAGCGATAATTTCCGCCGCGGCGAGTTGGAGAAGAGCCGCTTCAGCGGTGTGAAGAAGTCGAAGCTGGTTTCAAGCCTGTCGGACATGGCGTGGAAGGCGTTCCAGTCCGTTAACCAGCGTCTGCCTGAGGGCGAGGCCGTCCGGCCCAAGTGGGCGCCGGGGCCACTCCTCAAGTCCTACGAGCGCACGGCGCCGCCGCTCGGCTTCCCGCGCGAGACCGACAGCCTGTGCCCGCGCTGCGTCAAGGAGGTGCGCGAGGGCGTCATTTCCGGCGCGACGCCGCTCGAAACGCTGATGCACACGCACCCCGGCGAGATCAAGGCGCAGATTTTTGAGGAGAACGGCCAGGTCTTCATGACCAAGACCTGCCCGAAGCACGGCGAGTTCAAAGACCTCATGGCGACCGACGCGCGCTTCCTCGAACGCATCGAGTCGCTCTTCTACGGCCGCGACTTCCGCTCGGCCGAGGACACGCACGTCCACAAGCACGGCACCTCGAACATCCAGTTCGGCCGCGGCGCGGTGCTCACCGTTGACCTGACGAACCGCTGCAACATGATGTGCAACCCGTGCTTCATGGACGCCAATCAGGTCGGCTACGTCCACGAGCCCACGTTCGAGGACACGAAGACCATCCTCGACAACGCCGTCTCCTTCAAGCCGCGCCGCCAGATCATCATCCTCTTCTCCGGCGGCGAGCCTACTCTGTCGCCCTACTTCCTCGACGCCGTCGCCTACGCGAAGAAGGTCGGCTTCTACCGCATCCTCGCCGCGACGAACGGCATCCGCTACGCCGAGGACATCGAGTTCTGTAAGCAGGCGAAGGAGGCGGGCCAGCACGGCGTCTACCTCCAGTTCGACGGCGTGTCTGAAGAGAAGAACAAGCACCGCGGCGTTGGCAACCTCTTCGACGTGAAGCTGCGCGCCATCGAGAATCTCGCGTCGGTCGGCATCAAAGTGACTCTGGTCACGACCATCGTCAACACCATCAACAACGACGACATCGGACGCATCGTCGAGTTCGCCGCCCAGAACATCGACAAGGTGCAGACCATCGCCTTCCAGCCCGTCTCCTTCACGGGTCGCGACGAGGACGTACCCGACCACATCCGCGAGCAGCAGCGCTACACGCTCGCAGGGATGGCCACCGACCTCGAACAGCAGCTCGACGGTCGTATGAAGGCGCTGCGCGACTGGTTTCCGCTCTCGTCGTATTCGGCCTTCACGTCCGTCATGGACATGCTGCAAGGCGCGGACGCGCCGTGGGGCTGGTCTTCGTGTAACTGCCACCCGAACTGCGGCATCTTCACGCTCGCGGTCGTCAACCGCCACACCGGCGAGTTCAAGTCGCTCTTCGACTTCTTCGACTACGAGCAGTTCATGAAGGACGTGTCGATCATCACCGACACGGCGCGCGGCAAGAAGCTCACGATGGCGCAGCTCGCGATGGCCATCATGCGCAACTTCCAGCCGGAGCGCGCGCCCGAGGGCTTCCCCGTCTCGCAGATCATCAACCTCTTCAAGCCCTCTTCGACCAGCTCGAACAGTGACCGCAACGACCGCATGCAGCAGAAGTCGGACGACGCGGCCGACGTGTGGCGTGTGCTCTGCGTCGAGGGCATGTGGTTCCAAGACCTCTTCAACTACGACTTCCGCCGCACAGAGATGTGCGTCATTCCCTACGGCACGCAGGAGGGCGAGATTTCCTTCTGCGCCTACAACACCGGCGTCGGCTGGCGGCAGATCATCGAGAACATGCACAAGACGGCCGGGCTCGCCGAGTGGTACAAGGAGCATGGTCGCCACCCCGTCTACGCCAAGGGCAAGCCCGTCCCCGGCATCCAGAAGACGCGCTCTTTGAGCCTGCCCATCGTCCAGGCCATCCTCGACAGGGACGCCGACGAGCCCGTCCCCTCTGTCACGCCCTACCTCGTCGAAGAGGAAGAGGAGGCGATAGTCTCCTAAACCCCGGCTGACCTCCGAGTCCATAGCGAGACCGTCGCCGCGCCTGAGATTCAAGTCTCAGGCGCGGCGATATTTTTATCATGCACCTGTGCGGTTAAGAATGCGCTCCTCCGCGGAGAAACTGGCGAAGTACCTGATGAAGAAGATCGAGGACGATGAGAAGAAGTCGGCGATGGCTTCGCGCTGAGTTTGTCCCACCATATGACACACTAGAAAGTGTCACACGCGCGCGCGCCGAGAGCGTACGCACGAGTTAAAAAGGGCGCGGCGCCAACGCCATCGTGACCGAGGGCAAGCGCTTCGATGCGTCCGTCTCCAGCGCATCGACGGCCAACATCACTTCGCGGCAGTGAGTGCGAGAGTTTACGGGCTCGGCCGCCGCGCGCTGGGGAGAGCGCAGCGACCGTCGCGCCTCGGCGTGGGGTTCCGTCGAACCCCACGCCGAAGGCGCCGATATAGTTTTAGAACCACTGCTTAATGGCGCGGCGGGTTGCCAGCGGCGTCCGGGTTGAGGTCGCCGCTGCCGGAGCGCCGAGTGGGCTGCGGGGTCTGTATCTCGCGCAAGCTCGCGACGGTGTCGCGGATGCGGTTGGCGAGCTGCTCGATGGTCTGGACGCGCCGCCGTGCCGTGTCGCTCAGTTCCTCGCGCAGGAGGAGCTGAGCCTGGCCGATAAGTCCGGTCAGGGGGTTGTTGATCTCGTGCCGCACGTGCGCGGCCAGCTCTGCGTACTCGGTGAGCCGCGCCTCGCATTCGCCGACGACGCGGCTCAGATGCTCCTCGGTCGGTACGGGCGGCCGCGCTTCGTTTTCACTCATCATCTTACAGCTTTCCACTGAGGCGCCCCCACGGGCTCGCATGAACGCTTTGAGGACTCGGGGCCTCGCACCGAACGGCGCGGGTCTGCCGACCCCGCATTGTGCCCCCCGCCCCCGCCCCGAGGCAAGAGGCAGCGGCGCCGAGACTGCCTCGTTTGAAGGAGAAAACATCCCCGCACCGCAACACATACAGACAACGCGCTCGGCATTTGACAACCGCCCGGCCCGTTTGTAAATTTAATCCCGTCAGACGTTGGGAGGTCGTCCAATGGTAGGACTCTAGACTCTGGATTGCTAGACCTCAACCCACCTACACAACCCCTTTAAAATCAACAACCTGCAACTTCTCCGCTTCTAAAATTACATGAAGATTGGAGAGTTATGGAAGACCTGTTTGCACAGTTTCTCAAAGAGAAACGATATCTATTTAACTTGAGTGAGGGGACGCTTCACTACTACCGAGAAGTATACGAGTTTTTCAAGGCAGCGGGGTTTGACGGCACGAAAAGCTCATTACAGGCTGCGGTAATAAAAATGAGAGAACGTGGTACGTCTGTAGGAGCTATTAATACCTACATTCGAGGGGTCAACGTTTTCCTCCGGTGGCTTTCGACAGAACACGGACACCCTAACCTGTCCCTCAAAAAGCTAAGAGTAGAACAGAGAATCTTTAAATCTCTAATTGACAAAGAGCTACGGGCTATCATCTCGTATAAGCTGAAAACTTTCTGCCAGAAGCGAATCCACGCGCTTTGTCTCATCCTCATAGACACCGGAATGAGGGTTAATGAAGGTCTTACTTTGGAGCGAAGTAAGATTGATTTCGATAACCTCTTAATGTCTATCAGGGGCAAAGGAAACAAGGATAGGATTGTTCCTTTCAGCTATGAAGTTAGAAAAGTGCTGTTTAAGTACTTGGGTTCTCACCGGCAAGAACTGGTGTTCTGCACTCAACAAGGGACTAAGGTTCTCTACGCTAATGTTCTTAGGGATTTCTACGCTATGGAGAAAGACTTATGGATTAAAACTGATGGCGCGTTTCACAGTCTGCGGAGGACGTTCGCCACTAACTTCATAAGGCAAGGTGGGAATCCTCTAGTGCTGCAAAGGCTACTTGGACACTCTACCCTTACTCAAACTTCTGCGTATGTGAAGCTCGTTACTGATGACCTACAGGGAGAGCAGCATCGAACTAGCTTACTTAACCGTCTGAAGTGAGGTACTTGTTTGGTAAGAGCGAACCTGATTCCGTGAGGTAGAAAACCTTGTGGTAGTTGTCGCAACCCATATCAGTGCAGTAGTAGGTTTTTGCTTTGAGGGTGTCAGGCTGATTGTGTAAGCGGCAATAATCACTTACCGTCTCCCGAAAGGAGCATTGATTATGCCGATTACGCCAGAACTGCTGGACGAACTGCTCAAGGATTACAAGTCGCCCGAAGATATGTTCGGCGACGACGGCCTCCTCCAACAACTCACGAAAGCCGTGGTCGAGCGCGCCCTCCAGGGCGAGTTGACACACCACCTCCGGTACGAGAAGCACGACCCCGCCAGCAGGAACACCGGCAACTCCCGCAACGGCAAGTCCACCAAGACGATCAAGGGCAAGCGCGGCCAGGTGCGGATCGACATGCCGCGCGACCGCGATAGTTCCTTCGAGCCGCAACTCGTCAAGAAGGGGCAGACCCGCTTCGACGGCCTCGACGACAAGATCATCTCGATGTATGCGCGCGGGATGACCTGCCGGGAGATTAAAGCTCACTTGCAGGAGGTCTACGGCGTCGAGGTCTCGCCCGATCTCACCTCCACCGTCACTGATGGAGTCATCGACGAGGTGCGTCAGTGGCAGTCGCGCCCGCTCGATGCGCTCTACCCGATCCTCTACCTTGATGCGCTTCAGGTGAAAGTCAAAGACCAGGGGCGGGTCTCGAACAAGGCCCTCTACCTCGCCGTCGGCGTCAACATGTTCGGCTTGAAGGAAGTCCTCGGCATGTGGGCCTCGGAGAACGAGGGCGCGAAGTTCTGGCTCTCGATTATCACGGAGTTGAAGGCGCGCGGCGTCAGGGATATTTTCATCGCCTGCGTGGACGGCCTGAAGGGCTTCCCCGAAGCCATCGAGGCGATCTTCCCCAAGACTCAGGTGCAACTCTGCCTCGTCCACCTGCTGCGCTTCTCGCTCTGTTACGTCTCATTCAAAGATCGGAAGGGCGTGGCCGCAGACCTCAAAGCCGTCTACCGCGCCGCGACCGCCGAAGAAGCCGAACACCTTCTTGCCGCCTTCGCCGAGCAGTGGGACGGGCGCTACCCTTCGATAGCGAAGTCGTGGCGGTCGAACTGGGCGCGAGTCATCCCGATGTTCGGCTTGCCTGATGACATCCGGCGCGCCGTCTACACGACCAACGCCATCGAGTCTTTGAACATGAGCCTGCGCAAAGTCATCAAGACAAGAGCTTCGTTCCCGAACGACGAGGCGGCGTTCAAGCTGCTGTATCTGGCCTTGCGCAACGCGGCGAAAAAGTGGACGATGCCGATCAAGCACTGGAGTCAGGCGATGCAGGCTTTTTCAATTATCTTTGAAGGGCGCGTGCCTACGCTTGACGGAAACTCGCTTACACAATTCATCTGACACCCTCTTTGCTTTGGGTGGAAGCTCTGATAACTGTTCCTCAAGGTCATAGTATCGTTCGCTCATACTTCTGAATCAGCCTTTCGTATTCCGCCTTTACTTTTAGCAAGTCGGGTTTAGGGCAATACCCCTGCGCCATCTTCTTTAGCTTGTCTCTGCGAGCTTTGGGGATGGTCTTTTTGTACCACTCCTCCGCTTCTAGCGGGTTAAGGTGCCACCAATACTTATAACATCCCCAGCAAAGAGTTTTCACGTTATCTATCTCCCAGGCCATGTTCCTATATCGCCCCTGTGGGTAGATATGCGAGGGCGATAGCCCTCCTGTAGTGCCGCATTTCAAACATCTCTGTGGACTGCACCCCATAAATGAGACAGGTAGTTAGCCATCATGAACGTGGTTCGCCACCACGGATGAAAATGAGCTTGAGTGCGCGTAAGCTAGGCGCGGCCATCGGCGGACAGAAGGTCGAAGCATCCTGGTGCCGCGAGCCCGTTAGTTAGCCTGACCGGAGAGCCTTGACAGGCACCACCCACTGTTGCCGCCCCGCGCGGGTGAGCACGCATAACAGACTCTTCAGAGCAGAAGGCTCTCCCGCCGATGGCCGTGGCGGAGGACGTGATGGAGATCATCTACCCGTGCTGCTGCGGCCTCGACGTGCATGCCAAGACCGTGGTCGCCTGCCTCATTAAGCAGGGGCGGAAGCAGACCCGCACCTTCTCGACGATGACGGATGACTTGCTGCGGCTCTCGGACTGGCTGGCGGGCGAGGGCTGCACGCATGTGGCGATAGAGAGCACGGGCGTCTACTGGAAGCCGGTCTTCAACATCCTGGAGGGGGTCTTAGAGGTGGTACTCGTCAACGCCCACCATGTGAAGGCCGTGCCGGGCAGGAAGACCGATGTCCGTGACTGTGAGTGGCTGGCCGACTTGCTGCGCCACGGGCTGCTGCGGGCCAGTTTCATTCCGCCGCCGGAGATTCGTGAACTGAGGGAGTTGGTGCGGTATCGCCAGACGCTGATCAAAGAGCAGGTCGCGGTCGCGAACCGGGTGCAGAAGTTGGTCGAGTCGGGCAACATCAAGTTGGCGCAGGTCGCTTCCGACGCGCTCGGCCTCTCCGGGCGTGCGATGCTGCGGGCGCTGGCCGCAGGCGAGACGGACGCGGCGAAGTTAGCTGGGATGGCACGCGGGCGGCTGCGGGCGCGGGAGGCGGAGTTGCGGCGCGCCTTGGAGGGGCGACTCACCGCGGCGCAGCGCTTCGTCCTCGGGGAGTTGCTTGGACGCTACGACGAGTTGGAGGCTGCCATCATGCGCGCCAGCGCGCAGATCACACGGGAGGTGGCCGAGAGCAATGACCCTTTTGTGCCGGAGGCGCTGAAGTTGCTCCAGACGATACCGGGGGTAGGTGAGCGCCTGGCCGAGACGATCATCGCCGAGATCGGGGTCGAGATGGGTCGCTTTGCCACGGACGCCCACTTGGCGAGTTGGGCCGGGATGTGTCCGGGCAATAACGAGTCGGCCGGCAAGCGCAAGAGCGGCAAGACGACGAAGGGGAGTGTCTACTTACGCGCGGCGCTGGTGCAGGCGGCGTGGGCGGCCTCGCACACCAAGCAGACCTATTTGGCGGCGCAGTATCGGCGGCTCGTCAAGCGGATGAGCAAGAAGAAGGCGCTGGTGGCGGTGGGGCACAGCCTGTTGGTGATCGTCTATCATGTGCTGAAGAACCGGGCGAGCTATCAGGAGCTTGGCGGCGACTACTTCGACCGCCAGCACGTCGAGGTGCAGCGAGCGCGGCTCATCCGTAAGCTGGAAACGCTGGGTCTAAAGGTCACGGTCGAGGAGTTACCGCAAGCCGCATAGCTCCCCTTACCCACTATTTTCATAACAGGGTGGTATCCTTGCCAAAGGATACCATCCATGACCCTCAAGCGGCGTCAGTTCACCAAAGAGCTTAAGCTCCAGGTCATCCGCGAGATCGAAGCCGGGAAGAGCGTGGCTCAAGCCGCCCGTGAGCATCAACTCCATCCCAACACCATCCTCAAGTGGCGCAAGCTTCATCAGCAATACGCCGAGCGCGCCTTCTCGGGTCACGGCCAGACCTATAAAGATGAAGCGCGCATCGCCGAACTCGAACGCATGGTCGGGCAGTTGACGATGGAAAACGCGCTGCTAAAAAAAGCCTTGTCACGGCTCGAAGCCCACCAGCCGCCTCAGCCCGCCGCTGGAGGCAAGAAGTGAACGCCGCCCTCACCCCGGAAGTCTCCGCCTTGTCAGTCGCCGCCCGCTGTCGCGTGCTGGAGTGGCCGCGCGCTAGCTGCTATCGGGCGGCCGCAAGCGCCGCGACCGCCGAAGCCGACACCGAGTTGCGCCCGCTCGTGCAGCAGGTCGCTTTGGAGTGGCCCGCTTACGGCTACCGCCGCATCACGGCTGAACTCCGGCGGCGCGGCCAGAGTGTGAACCGCAAGCGCGTCCTGCGCCTGATGCGCGAGGATAACCTGCTCTGCTTGCGCAAGCGGCGCTTCGTCCACACGACGAACTCCGATCACCGGCTGCCCGTCTATCCGAACCTCGTACCGGGGCTGGCTGTCACACGATGCGACCGGCTGTGGGTCTCCGACATCACCTACATCCGGCTGCTGCGGGAGCTCATCTACCTGGCCGTTATCCTCGACGCTTTCAGCCGCCGTGTGATCGGCTGGGCACTGGAACGCTCCCTTGAAACGGAGTTGGCGCTCTCGGCGTTGCGGATGGCGCTTTCGATGCGCGCCGTCACCGAAGAGTTAGTCCATCATTCAGACCGGGGCGTGCAGTACGCCTCGCTCTCGTACACGGCGTTGCTCAAAGAGCGCGGCATTCGCATCAGCATGTCGCGCCGGGGTAATGCCTATGATAACGCGCAGGCGGAGAGCTTCATGAAGACGCTCAAGTACGAAGAAGTCTACCTGCGTGAGTACGAGACGATGGCGGGGGCACGAGCTTCGATCAGCCATTTTCTCGAAGCGGTCTATAATCAGAAGCGGCTGCATTCAGCTCTCGGCTACATCCCGCCGGCAGAGTTCGAGCAGCGAAACATTCAACCCGTATCACCCCTGACCGCTTATCACTTTTAAGAGAGGAATAAAGAAGGGTTCATAGCCTGTGGTAGAAGTTTGGGTGTCGAAGCCAGCACTTTTACCGGAGACAGAGCCATGAACCCGCTGCGAAGATACCCCGTCCTCTCTTCTTTGTTAAGACCTTTCCGCCGCTCGCAACAGAAGACCTGCGCCGCTGTAGTCGCTGCGCTGTGCCAGGCCGCCCAAGCCTCCAGCTTCGCCATTGCCGGCCAACTCTCTTGCCTCACCGACGTGCAACTCGGCAGTGCCCTGACGCGGCTCTACCGCTTCCTCCGAAACGACCGCTTCGACAACTGGCTCCTCACCGAGCAGATGTTGCGCCTGCTCGGCACGCGGCCGCAGCCCGTCCTGCTGGCGCTAGACTGGACGAGTTGGCAAGACCGCTTCTCGGTCTTGACGGCTGCGGTTTGCACGGGCACGCGCTCTATCCCCGTCGCCGTCTCGGCCTGCGTGAAGAGCCAACTTGCCCGCTCGCAGAACCTCTGGGAGGAGACCTTCCTCCGCCTCACAGTTGATCGCTTGCGAGCGGCAGGCGTCTCCGCCATCTGGCTCTGCGACCGCGGCTTCCATCGCGTCGCCTGGCTCGGGCGGCTCACGGAGTTCGAGCAGCAGTTCGTCGTCCGCCTCACGCGTGACGTAACGGTGCATCTGCCCAAAGGGGCCTGCCTGCTCAAGAGTTTAGCCCTTGAGGAGGGCGAGCGGCGCGACTACGGCTGGGTCTGGGTGCGCTCGGACCGGTGGGTCAGAGTCCGGCTCATCGGCGTGTGGGCACAGGGAGCCAAAGAAGTCTGGTGGCTGGCGACGAACCTTGAGAACCGTGTCTCGAAGGTGGTCGCTTATTACGACCGGCGGATGGGCATCGAGGAGCAGTTCCGTGACACGAAGGGCCATCGCTTCGGGGTCAAGCTGAGGTGGACGCAGTTCACGAGGCCCGAGTACGTCGAACGCATGTACCTGCTCGTTGGCATCGCGCTGCTGTTATGGACGAGCGTCGGGAGGGCGGTCGAAGAGTCAGAGCCGAAGGTGAGGCTTACTGAGTCGGACGAAGGGCGCGCGACTCTCGCTGGCGCGCATCGGCTCTTACTACTGGCAGCAGATGAACAAACGACTGAGACTGACGGCTCAGTTCGTACGTGAGCACCTGCCGCCGCCGCACCTGAGAATGTTCAAGTGGCTGATGGCTCCCCAAAAGTGATAAGCGGTCAGGTATCACCCTAACTGGTTGTCTCACTTTAGGGGTGCAGTCCACTGACCGTCTCTCAAAAAACAGGCTCTCGCTCTTAATCGTTTAAGTTCTGTGATGCTGACTGCTTTTGGTTTAGATGAACCTTTTAGCTTTCTCAATGAGTTGGTATTTAGGAAATAAGTAGCCGGTATTCTCTGGGTGGTCTCCTACCTGCCGGATGTCTGTACAGGTCTTCACCATCTCCCTCACTTCATCTACTGGAATCGTGTAAGCCTCGGTCGGCGTCCCTATTACGGTTTGCACTTGCATTGGCACTGTGAGTTGCGACACTCATAGGCCATGAGAGCCTACACGACTGACCTCCGCGAGCGGATCGTCCTCGCCTACGAGCGCGGCGAAGGGACGCTCGATGAAGTGGCGGACATCTTCGAGGTCGGCCGCCGGACGGTGACCCGCCTCCTCCGGAAGTATCGCGCCGGGGAAGGTCTCTCGCCCCGGCCGCATGGCGGCGGCTACCCGGCCGCTCTGCGCGACAGGCACCTGACTCTGTGACGCGCGCGGGTGCTCGCAGCCCCCGACGCCACGCTGGCCGAGTTGGCGCACTACCTCAAGCGCAGAGCCAGAGTCGAAGTTCACCCGGCGACCGTCTGCCGGGCGTTGCAGCGGCTGGGGCTGCCTCGTAAAAAAAAGTCTGGCGGCGCTGGAGCGGGTCGAGTCGGAGCGGGAAGCCTTCCGGGAGCGGGTGGCGCACCTGGAGCGCGAGCGATTCGTCTTCACCGACGAGACGGGCTTTCACTTGGCGATGACGCGGGCTCACGGGCGCGCCCCCCGGGGCCAGCGCGTCGTGCAGCGCGTGCCGTGCCGGCGCGGCACCAGCGTCTCGCTGATCGGGAGCCTGGGGCTGCACGGGATGGTCTCGACGCTGGCGCTGAGCGGGGCGGTCGACACGCTCTGCTTCGACGCCTTCGTGTCGAGTTGGCTGGCGCCGCGACTGCGGCGGGGTGACATCGTCCTGCTCGATAACCTGCGGGTACACCATGCCAGCCAGATCGAGGCGGCCGTGGCCGCGGTCAGGGCGGAGGTAATGTGGCTGCCGACCTATTCGCCGGACTTCTCGCCGATGGAGAACTGCTGGCTGAAGGTCAAGACGCTGGTGCGCGGGCGACAGCCGCGCACGCCCCAGAAGCTGGACACGGCGCTACGCGAAGCCATCGGGGCGGTGACGGCTGACGATATTGAAGCTTGGTTCACGCATTGCGGCTATTAGTGCCAATGCAAGTGCAAACCGTAATAATCATTACTTCTACGAGGCCCGCACAATCACCAACAGATTCAAAGAGTATCGTAATAAGCCCTATAATAGAGATCAGGACGAAAAGCGGCTGCTGTCTGCAATGAAGAGCCGCCTCCCTCCTTTTCCGAGGTAGCTAGGCGACTCGACCATAAGAGAGATTTTGTGCGAAAGAAGTTTCCTGAGTTGTCGAAAGCAGTAGCCTCCCGTTACCTGCGTTACACGAAAGTTCTGCGTAAGGAGAAAGCAGAGAAGCTTCGTCACGCAATCAGAGAAGCGATAAAGCAACTCTCAGCTTCAGGCTTATATGCTTCGGAAGCGAGAGTAAAGAATCTCGTTAAACGAGACCTGCCTAACCCCGGTCGGGATATCCACTTCAAACAAGCGCTGCGGGAAGTGAAGGCGGAGGTTGGGCTGGCGTAGTCAGCCGTCATCTTTCCGGACACACTTTTGTACAAACCCGCCATTTTTTAGTGGAAACATAAGTTTGCCGCGCGTTATTGGAAGCATAACTTTGCCGCTCCGGCAAAGTTATGCTTCCAGTCGCAAGCCGACACAAATGTAGGTTCGCGCATAAGCTGAAAATTCCCTTCACGGAAATCAACAACTTACGAGCTGTATTCGCTCATAAAGTGAAAAAGTTTTCGCGCATAAAGTGGAAATATCCAGCGTTTTTCGCGCATATCATGAAATTTTCTGAAGACATGAATATTTTCATAGTGGCTTTGAGCCAATGTCAAAGTTCACGATGAGAATTAGTGCATACGGGTTTCCTTAGCGCCAATTTCCAAACAGAACAAACGGTGACCAATAATAAGGATGAGCAAACGGCGGTTTGCTGGTCTTCCTGTAGAGCGATGCGTATTCTTCTGAGATATGAACTGTGGTGTCTCGCGTCTGATCGCCGCGGCGCTTTTCACCTTTGAGCTCAACCACGATGTGCGGTCCCACTCACGGACTTGTATGCGCCCGTTTACGAGACGACACCCGGTCAACTGATCGAGGCTGCGTTCGGCGAACCGCAATGGCACTACGGTGATGGCTTCAAGTCCGTGCCTCAAGCCAAGCGCCTTTTCCCTGAGCCGCCGAAGCCCGAGCCGGATAAGAAGGCCGAGCAGCGTACGTCGAGGAAGAAGCGCAAAGGCGGGCAGCATGCCGATCCGAACGGCAGAATCAATGCTGTCTGCAAAATTCACGGATGCGAGAAGCGGAAGAATGGCAGGTCAAAGAGCGGACAGCAGCTCTGGCGTTGCGGACTCTGCCATGCCGGCAAGCCAGCCGGCACACACAAAGGGGCATCCGCCCGCCGCACGAAAGGTTACAAGCACGTCCCGCTCGGAGAAAGACCCTGCTGCGTTAAGTGCCACGGCGGGACGCCGTTTTTTGTTTGATTCCGCCTATTGCTATCACTTCGCTATCTACTTTTACAACGCATAGCAACTTGCATCTGTCTGCTTTTCTAAGTAAATCGCCTTTAACTTTGCCTTGTTTACGCAGCATCGCCGCGAAGCTGGTGCGAACCGACTCAGCAATTTCAGTGCGTTGGATGATCTCATACTCGATTTTCATTGGTATCACTTTCTACCAAGCTGCTACTGGCGTACCCGATTTCTCTGCGCTTATATTTTCGAGTGCAGCTATATCTTAAGGGAAGGAAGGGAGTTAATTGTCCGTTCGTACGGCTTCTCGTTGCGCGTAATGAAACTACAAGCAGGATCGACAGCGCCGGTTCTCCCGGCTGCGCGTCGGCTTGGATCGAACCGCACCTGCCTGCGGGCCCTGGCAGCAGGTGCCCGGGGATCACCCAGCGGTGAAAGTTCACAGCGTTCCTCTCAGGCTAGAAAGGACTTGGGCGTCACCACTGAGCCGAGCCAGTTGGCGAAGCGACCGGCAGTAAGGGCATCCATTTCGTGTGTACTTGCAAGATAGCGCGCAGCGCTCGCAATCTCGCGCGGCGACTTGGTCGCGTCGGGAATATACGCGCCAATCCGCGGGTCGGTATGTTGCCACTCCTCAAGGACTTCGTGGAGCCCACTGGCCGCCACCCGATCTAGCGATCCGGTGCCGACAACACGAATCACGCGCTGCAGCATGGCAGGCTCCGACCCGCCGACCTGCGCCGCGACGCGGCGGGAGAGTTCGGGTGCCTTCGCGACTAGTTCGTCAGGGAGTCGGCTGAAAACCCGTACTGCGCTTTCGGTGAATTGCTCGCGCTCGCCAGGGCCGACGATCGCCTCGAGCCCTTGGACGTTAGCTTCCAGCAGCACGAGATCGTCGCCCAATGCGTCGCCGAGGTTTGCGAGTTCGGCCAGTCCGCGCAAGACGCCTGCAGTGTCATCCCGCAACCGTCGTACATGGACCAGTTCTTCCAGCGCGTCGCGAAGATCGTCGGCGTTAGAGGTGTGCCGCGCCGCTTCGACCGCGGCTTCGGCGGCGCGCTCGGCAGCGGCGAGATCGGGGACAGGCAACATGCGCCGCGCGATGCTCTCCACGTAGTGAAGCTTGCTTCCCGGCAGCCGCTCGCTCCGCATCGCGAGCAGATCCAGCGCCCTCTGCGGTTGCCCGAACTTCAGCAGATCGGTGCCGCGTTTCTGCGCGTACTCCTCCCAGTCGAGAGGCGACGCCGTTGCCAGCTGCTTCTCGTCGGCAACGCCTCCGACGCGGTTCGCGAGATAGGCGTTGCTTCGCGGCGGAAGCTCGCCGACGGCATCGCGAAGGTAAGGCTCGATGCCAGTAATCCAGCGCTTGTCGACTTCCTCGGGATCCTCATCGAGCGCAAGCCGGTGATAGATCTCTTCCGCCCGATCCGATGGCAGCGGACGCGGCGCATAGTACTTCACCGCGGCTGCGTGGATCTGCATGCGCTGATCGGCTAACTTCGTGTCCCTGGCCAGATCTTCGCGCACGATCCGCCGTAGCTCGGGACGAAGCTCGAGATGATTGGCGTTGTCTCCCAGCTTGACGAGCGCGACTTCCTTGGCAAGTTCGTCGAACAGCTGACGCGCCGTCGTTTCGTCGATCGTGCCGAGGCCGCATGGAATCGCGAGCACGTCGCGGATCAACTCCCACGTGATCACTCTTAGGGCGAGTCCGGGATGCGCCAGCGCGGCGACGCGCTTGTCGTGAATGTGGCCGAGAATCCGCTCGTACAACCTGCCCTGCACGATGGCATCGCCGACCTGTTTCTGCAGTTCCTCGTCGAGCTCGTCGATGACGCGCTCGGCGGCGTTGGCCTCGCGCCGCACGACCTCCGCCGCGAGACGCAACGACAACGGATTGCCGCGGAGCTTGTCGTTCTTGTCGCGCACCGCGACGATGTCGGCGAGCCGGGCGACGAGCTGCGTGTTCGTTGACAGCTCTACCGGTAGCTCGTTCTGAAGCAGCGCGACGCACGCCGGAAGCCGCAGTCCACCCAGCTCCATCGGTGTGACCTCTACCTCTTCGACCATCACGCGGCCGGCGAGAATCGGCCGCAGCTGTGGCGCGATCGCCTGCAGCTGGCTGACGAGAGAGACCAGCGGTTCCAGCGCGTCGGGGTTCGAGAACTGCACTTCCTCGAGCGTGTCGAAGATCATCACGATTGGCTTGTCGGCGGGCAGCTTCTCTAGCAAGTGCGCGACATCGCCCAACAGATCCGCGACCTGGCCTGATGCAACCTGAGCGGCGATGTTCCCGCGTTTGCGGCTCGGTCCTCGCTTGGCCCGCGACGGCGCGCGCTTCTGCTGCCGCTGCTGTCCTTCGACCAAGGCCTGCGCCGCTTCAGCGATCTCTGGAATCTGTGGTCCGAGCTGCCGGACGATCGCGAGCAGCACGCCGGCGAGATTCGAGGCGTCGAGCTCGGGACGGTCGAAGTCGATGTAGACGAACGGCCGCCACTCGGCTGGGTTCGCCGGATCGCGCTCCGCCATCTGCAGTACGAACCGCGCGAGCAGGGCCGACTTTCCCATCCCGCCCGGCGCGTGAATGAACAGCGGCGATGCCGGGTGGCTGTCGCAATACTCGGTGAGGTCCGCCAGCTCCTTCTCGCGTCCGGCGAAGAATCCTTTCGTCAGGTGATAGAAGGGCGCGAGCAGCGTCGCGCGTTCGAGCGACGCCCGCAACCGCCCCGCGTTAGGCAATGGCGTCACCAGACCGTCCAGCCATGCGGTGGCCGTCAGCAGCGCGCGCAGTGTGTCAGGATCGCGGAAATCGTCGGCCGCGAGCGCATCTCGCCGGATCAGCCTACCGAACGTCACGTCCAGCAGTTCGTTCTTATTCTCGGGATTGCAGTCGCGAGCGTCCTTCAACGCGCCGCGCGCCGCGAGCCGCGCGAGCGCCGCCTTGCGCAGGCGTTCGTTGAGCATCCAGCGCGCGCCGACCTGGCGGCTCTCGAGCAGCAAGGCGACCCGAGCGCTCTGCGACGTCTTGCCGAACGGGCGGATCTGCTCGGGATCGAACGTGGCGTGCGCTGCGGCGGCCTCGACCCACGACCAGCACTCGTGCTTGTCCAAGTCGAGATCCTCGACGTCGTCACTCCAGACGTCATCACCATCGATCGAGCTCGCGATGCCTCGGACGATCGAGTCGTGCTGGCCGACATGGCTGGAGGCAGCCTCGGGTTGGGCCGTGGGCGCGCGGTAGATGCCGCGCGACGCATCCCATCCGTAACCCGCTGTGGCGAGCGCGCCGACCATCGCCTCGATGGTCCGCCCTCGATTGATGCCGCCCTCGCCGCCGACATGTATGCCGGCAAGGCGCCAGTCGGCGTCGAAGCAGGGGGCGCCGAGCGAGCCGAGGTAGGACGCGCTCTGATAAGTCAGCTCGTCGGGATCCCCCGTTGACGGATCGTGGGCACCGATCGTGATCCGCAAGGAATTCGAGACGTATTGAACGATGACGACTCTGTCGTCGCCGGCTGGACGGTTGCCATGCGCCGGCGAAATCCAGCCGCGCGTTCGCACCGCGACTTCGGCCGCGGGATTCTCCAACGCTCGTGCGATCGGCCGCTCGAGCCGCAGCACGCGCACGTGGTCTGCGTCAACCACGACCGGATCTTTCTCGTGAATTCCGAGCGTGGCCCCCTCGAACAAGAAGGTGACGTCAGGCCCGGGCGGCGGGACCAGCGGAGACCCGATGGTCATGACCTGATCGTCGCCGACGAGGAATCCCGTACACTGAGTCTCGCCGGGCACTTTCATCCTGATGCCGCACACCTGTCGTTGAACCAGGCCGAGTCCGCCCTTCCATTCCGTGAGATTGAGAACCTTGAGCGACGGACGGATCGCCTCCAGCAGTTCGTCGGGTGACGCCACGAGTCCGATCGAGGCGGCGAACTGACGTAATCGCGGACTGGTCGGGTTGCCACGCAGCGCGGCAGACACCAGCGTGTCGACGCCGTTTACGGTCGCCCACTTCACGAGCGCTAGCGCCCGCTCTCGCACGTCGCGCGCGCCGCTACGCTCGCTCGCCGGAATCTTCAGCGGCTCGGCGACCTTGTAATCCAGGTCCTCCGGCGTGAACGCTTCGGCGAGCGCGTCGATCAGCTCCTGCTCGCGCGCCGTCGACAATGCGATCATGGCGGACCTCCGGGAACCACCGGTGGTGGCGCGGGCGGAGGCGCTTGCGACAGTCTGCGAATCGTCTTGCGCATCAACTGGAATCGCTCGCGCAGGCTTTTGCCTGACACTTGGGCGATCTCGTCCCGCAACACCTGGTCGCTCACGTCCCAGGCGCGCGCCGTCGCGACCTGCCTGAGGACGGCGAACATGTCTCCGTCGGTGAAGGGCTGAGCCTGATCGCGTTCGGCAACTTCGTCGATCGCATCCGGCAATGTGTCAGAGAACCGGATCAGCAAGACCCGAAGAAGCGGGCGTAACTCTTCGTCCGCGTACTTTGCCAGGCGGACGATGAAGCTGACCGTCTCCGGCGGCAGGGCCGGCTCGGTGGGCAGCGGGAATCCGTCGAAGACGAAGACCCGTTTCTGCTTGCGCTCTTCCAGTGCGTCCTTGACCTGGTCCGCGAGATCCTTCCCGGAGCGCTGACCCGATTCCAGACCGGTGGTGTCTTTCTTGAGCGCAACACCGATGCGCCGCAGAATGTCGTTTGCCAGCGTCTCGGCCTCGACCGCCGCGGAGACGTCGAACTGGCTGGTTATGAAGCCGTGCTGCCGCGCGATGTGTTGTGCGAGGTAGAACGAGAAGGACTTCCCTGTCACTGGTTCACCCGTTACCACGAGCACCGGCGAGCCCGCCGGCACGCACAGAGCCTGCAGTGACAGCCGGAGATCCTCCCGATTCGCAAACGGCCGGTTTCCGTCGAGCAGCACCTCCTTGAACGGATCGGCGATCGTCGGTTGTGGCTGATCCTTGAGGAACGCCAGAATGACGTCGAGCTCTGCTGCCGTTGTCGGATTGCGCGGCAGTTCATCGACGATCGGCGCGATCCACCCCTCGAGCAGGGCGCGGTCAACGACGATATTGACGATGTTGTCGATCGTCACGCCCGGAGACACCGGCACGATCGCAGCGAACGTCCCGGGCCTGATCCCCTCCACCAGATTCTGGAAGTCCAGAAAGAACGTGGCTGCCGGGAACATCTTCGAGACGTTCTTGATCAGCAGGTCGCGCAGTTCCATATCACAACTCGACGTTCTGAGCAGCGAGTCCCGCGACGACACGGCTGATGCGGACTCCCTGGTTCTTCGTTAGCGGCGCCTTACCGGTCATCTGCGTCGGCGTGCCGCCGCGATGGTGAAGCGCGATCAGCTTGCCGCTCGCGTCGAACACCGGCGCGCCAGAGGATCCGGGCTGCGTGTCGGTCAGATACTGAACGCGATCGGTCGTCACCGACGTAATCATGTTGCGAACGAATCCGAGCCGCTTCTGCTGCCCGTCCGGATGCTGGACGATGAACGCGCGATCGCCGTCGGCCGGCACCGCGACATTCGAAAGATCGATCACCGGAATGTCGGCCTTCATGTTAGCAACGCGGATGATCCCCCAGTCGTCGGCCTGATCGGCGACGATCGTGTTCGGATCCGCGGGCAACGAGACGACCGGCAGGCTGGTCCCGTTGACGTCGACGTCGAACCCGAAGTCGACCTGCACCGTGACCGCCTTGATGCCCTCCGGAAACAGCACGTGATGATTCGTCAGGACGTGATCCGATCCGATACGGAATCCCGTCCCGGTGAAGCCACCGAGCGCATTCTCGACGCGCAGGAGACAGATAGCCGGTGCGAGCCCGAGCAACCGCTGGAGGGTGGCGATCAGGTTCGGGACGCGTCCGGCCGCCATGGTGAGGTCGTCCGTGAAGAGCAGCGCCTCGGGCGCAGTGATCTTCGGATCGAAGCCCTGCATCGGTTCGGGACTGACCACGACCGCCTTGTCGTAGATCAGGTCCTTGAGGAACGGCGCTTTCCGGTTGCGCGGATTCTGCGCGAGCACGTCCTTCACCAAATCCGTCGTCGTGCCCTTCGCCGCCGTCTTCTCCAGAATCACGTGCCACAGCTGACGCGGCGTCAGGCTGACCGGAATGTCGAGCGGATCCACGTCGAACTTCTCCGCCAGCGCGATCGCGTCGAGCGGCACCGGCACGATCCCCGCAAGCGTCCGCCACAGTTCCTGCCCTGCGGGCGTGTTGAACGGAAACGGATGGTTCTGCAGGAACGCGACCATCAGATGAACCTGATCTGCTCTGGGAACAGCAGCGGCCTCGTCGGCTCGCCGACCCCCTCGTTCGAGAGCGGATCGACGTCGGCAAGGCCATCGAACGAGATCCCGGCGCGCGACTCGATTGTCGAGATCGCGACCTGCGTCGAGACATTGAGCTGCGGCGAGACGAAGTCGCCGAACACGAATTCAGGCGGTTCGAGATTGTCTTCCTGCGACATTTCGTAGCCTGTCGCGCACAGCTCGCCGGTCTCGTCGTGGACGAACGCGATCACCTTCCAGAACTTCACCGGGATGCGCACGCCGAACATCGTCGGATCGTTCTTCGAGAAGTACGGCCCGGTGAACACCGAGATCTTCTGATCGTCTTCACGCGCGTGTTGGAGCGCGTAGTCCTCGAGCGCGAGCCAGATCGGCGCGTTGAACGACTGCATCTGCGGCGTGACGTTGGTCACATGCATGGAGTCGTCGGCTCCGCGTTGAATCACAGCCGCAGACTTGCCCCACGCCGGGTCCTCGCGCCGCGTCATGTGCCCGCGGCTGAACTTCGGCGTGCTTCCGTAGCACTCTTTCATGATCTGCATTTCCTGCGGGATGCGCGGATCGAAGCGCCACGCCGTCCGCTTGCTCGACTTCGACCGCGCCCCGTCGATGTTACAGGCGCTGTAGAAGCACTGGCGGCGCTCGGCGTTCATCACCACCGAGAAGTGCTCGTAGGGCAGCACGGTGTTGTCGTCGCCCCACGTCAAGATGTCGGACTTCCCCTTCAAGATCGTCGGCAACTGGACGGTGAATTCATCGCCGAGGAACCCAGGGTCGTAGCCTTTGCGATCCTTGTAGTCCTCCGGTTTGGCTTTTGCCTCGGTCTCGATGGGATCGCCAGTCTCGTCGCGGTCCTCCTGCGTGGACGCGGAAAGATTTTGACGTCGAGCCCCACCGCTCGACACCGGCTGCGCGGCTGCGCCGAGTGACACCGTCACGATCAGCGGGATCGTGATGCTGGTCGCATTGCCAGACGACGTTCTATTCGCAATCGCGGGTGTGGCGCTCGCGGCACTCGCCCTCGACGCCGGACGGCGCGAAGGATGCGGGCGGGCGGGCACTTCGCGTCTCCCGCGAAGTGTTCCCGCAAGCAGCGCGTCGAGCCGTTCCTTGACGCGATCCGCACGCACGGCAAAGTTGGTGCGCAAGAAGCTGCCGCTGAAGTGCAGGCCGAGCGCCTCGCCGGTAGTCAGATCGAGAACGATCGATCCCGAATTCCCGCCGAGTGTCGTGCAGTTGTGCAGCACGCGATCGTCGTCTGCGTCCGTGATCGCGCCCGGTGCCAAGCGCTTCTTGTCGTAGATCTCTCCGTAGATCTGCTTCATCAGATCGGGCTCGGGAATGCGGCTGTCGAACGCGGGATATCCGATCGTCGCGACGAAGGGTCCGGTCGCGGGCGGACGCGTGGACAAGGTGATGGGCTTCGCGACCTGCCCGTCGATCTGTTCGACTTCGAGGAACGCGAGGTCGAGGCCGGGGCGCGCCTCAATGTAGCGGACGCCCTTCACGTCGAAGACCTGCTTGTCGTCTCGCCCAATCTCTTGAAGCATGTCGATTGACGCCGCCATATCGCCGCCGGGACCCGACTGGAAGACGAACTTGTCGCCGTCTGCGCGCGCGAACTCCTCGGCGACGTGGCGGTTGGTGACCAGATACCGTGGATGGACCAGCCATCCCGTCCCGACCCACGAAAAGTCTGGATTCCCGGTCAGCTCGATTCGGCCCACCGACGCGATAGCGGGCCCGAGCACACCGGCGGCGGTCTCGAGCCGCGATTTCCAGAGGGGGATGTCACCCTGATCCGCGAATTCAAGCACCGTCGCCCCGTTCTTGATTGCCAGAACCGGCCGGCGGCGGCGCATGACTATCGATTCTTGGTCGATTTGGAGCTGTGGTGGACGATTAACCTCAAGCCGCTCGTTCGTAGCCGCTTCCGCGTCCGCCAGTTCCGGGTCGTCGTCGAGCAGGTTGTCGTTGAAGGCTCGAAGCAACGCCGCCTTCTCTTCCAACGTCCGCATGGTGGTTACTCCTTCTGTCTTTCGATAAACTTTACACCTATCGCGCGTGCGGCCGCACTGCGAATTGCAAATCTTGGTGGTCCAAACAAGTTAGGAAAGGTATGAACAAACCCTATCAAGTTGTTACAACGAGTTGAACCTGTTGACCGCGCAGCGTTCTTTCAAGGTCAGCGATGAATGTGTTTGTCGGCATCACGGCGATGTTGACGGCGTCTCATGAATAACTTTTTGCGGGCGTCTCTTAGCCTTGCCATCTGGACATGTGTGAGCAATCTACCGTCAGCATTAATAAGCGCCGAATCTACAGCATCTACTGCTTCCATTAGGTTTCCCCGGCGGATAAGAGCATCTACTTTTTCAGACAAGAGTGAAACGATTGTAAGTAGTAGTAGAGGTACTGCTAACCGGGATAACTCTTTAGGCTCGAGCTTTAGAACGCCCCCACCATAGCTGCGTCCAACAAGTTCTGCGCTCAACTGGCTTAGGGTTGATAAAGTGCCAAGTGCCTAGCCTGACTACCCCTCTAATCATAAGTCGAAACCTTCGTCGGCACAATATTCCCACGATCAATTGCTGTCAATAAAAACAAGGCTCCTAAAGAACAGAATGCCAATAATCAGACTCCTCGCTTATAGGAGCGATTGGATTACCGCGCTTTACCGTCCACATCCAGCTTTTCTGTGGTTGGAATTGGGTCAAGGACGGTAAGATCTAAAGCGTCACGGTTGATTGACCGGAGAACTTTTCTCAACCGTTCTTTGTGCGCCTGTTTAAGCCAAATGCGCGTCTTGGAGGTAGGAAGGGTGCGGAAGATTTCGACCAATTCACGCATTTGTTCAGCGAAGGCCAAGAGAGAGGTCATGTCAGACACTTCACCCAAGCTTGCGAAAAGACCTTGTGAGATGGGAAGTAAGCCCTCTTGGTTCCTTAGCTCCACCGCTTTGCAGAATTGCCGTATTTCGCGAATGCTTTGGGTATTGATACCTTTACCCAAGTAGCTTTCAATTACCCGCAGCCGCCCCCACAAATCTGCTGCCAGCTCTCTACTGCTTTCATTAAGCAACCACTTCCGAGAGAGCACCTCGACGTGTGAGCTTCTTAGAGCGCGCGCGCCCAGTTGCTGCGTTAACGTGCTTGCTTGGCTCCGCCAGTCCGAGGCCCAGCTCTTCAGGTTGACGGGATTGTTTTGCGGGAGCAGCCGCATTGGCGCTGCCATAACTTCTGAGCCGAATTTGTCGAGGAGCAGGATCGCCATGATAGCGTATGGGACGAATACCTCGCGCGCGCGTCTGTTACGCGTCGCCCACTGCTCAGCTACGCTGATTTTGAACATCAATGCCTCGGGGGTCGGTGGGTGCCCGTCACTGTATGCATAGCAAAGCAGCTTGTTGATGATTTCGTCGTCAGCTTCGCCCAGTTTGATCTTATCGAACTGCTTGATCTCCGGTCGCTCGCTGCTCCAGCGCAGGTACTTGCTCAACTCGTCACGACGCTGCCCCGCTTCGGGGACGCAGCCGGTCATCCACTGCGGCAGATCAAGTTCCAGCGGCTTCCTTCCACGCGGGGCGACGATGATCAGCCGTTGGGGCTCGACATTACGCTGGATCACCTCCATCAGCACGTCAGCGTTCTCGGTAAGGCTTTCGCCGTAGGGGTCGCAGGTCAGCACAACCTTGGTGTGGTAAGACTCGACGAAAACTGGGGATCGGTTGCCGTCAGCAGGCAGGCGTCGCTTGAGGACCTTGACGGTGATGCCTTTCCCGACGGTCAGGTCTGAGAACTCTTTCCGAGCCTCTGGCAAAGCTATCACGGACACCTCAGGACTCCGCTTGTGCTCGGTCATGAGTTGCACTTTGAAAGCGCCCTTGTCCTTGAAAATATCTTGCAACTGATCCTGCGAGAGCGGCGCCCACGCCGCCTCTTTCCCGGGAAGCCAGTAAAGTTTCATCGACTCGGTATCCCGGCAAATCAGGCCTGTCTCCTCCTTTCCGCCACCCATGTCCCGTGACAGGGACGCCTCGGCTTCAACTATCAGTTCATCGCCCTGCTCGGCGGGCAATCCGACAGTGACATGCCCATCTTCGGTTCCACGCAACCAGACTACGGTTCCGGACTCTCGCAAAGCCTCAACCGCGATATTAAATAACGGCTCGCGCAGACCTGAGATCACCTCGTCTATATCCAGCTTGATCAGCTTACCACCGTAACGTAGAAGCGCTGTGCGGTAGTTTAACTTGCCCGTGACGTGGGCCGGACTGACTCTGCCCGTCGGGAGCGTACCCTTCGCGCGCTGGTGGCGTCTGGAGAAGAACAGCGTACGCGCTTCGCTATCGACCCCTTCGACCGTGATTGGCAGCGAGCCCCCCGCGGCACTGATTAACTCTCGCAGTCTGCCGAAATTTATGCTTAGAGCTTCCCCCTTTGACGTGATGATGTTGTTGAGGATCGGGTCGGTCTCGAAGTCCGCAGCGGCGCTCGGTGCGGGCTCTGGCTTATAGTCCGGCAGCCCGAGAACGATCAGCAATTTAGGGTTTCTAGGGTTGAGCAGGGACGCCTCGCTCAGCAATATCACGTCCCCAGCCTCGGGCAGCCTCGGCTTGGCGTCGTGGCGCTCGCCGCTGTCGTGTTTTCGCTCCGGAGTGCTCAACGCTTCGAGTTCATTGTCGGCGTAAAGGATTACCTCTAGCCACTTAGGGTTCGGCCGCGCTATCGGGTACGTAAGTTGGTACCCCCCCCAGCCGATAATCAAGGCCCCGTCGCACTTATCCGCCCACTTCACTGGGAGGAAGGCGCGCTTCGGCCCGAACGCTTTACGCGGCCCTGGCACCCACTTCTTTAGAGCGATCCGGTCGATCATGAATGGGTTGTCGGAAACCAGCTCCAATTCGACCCGGTCGCCGGGGGCGAAATCTTCCCAATTCAGCTCTGCGAGCGACTTGACCTTGGCCCAAGATTTCCAGACCACTACATGAGCGGGTAGCTCGGCGATGCGCCCTGGCCCGATCTCAATCCACAGGCCGCCGTCGCCCGATCTAGACACGCCTGCCACGTTAAAAGTGTAGCCTCCCGGGTGCCGGGCCCTCAGCGAGCCGATCAACTCCTCCACGGGGCAGCCGAACGCTAGGAAGTTGCCAGCCCCGTATCTGAGTCGCATTGACTTCCCGTACCGCTCGAAAAAGAGCGGCCCCGTCCAAGCGTTATGGTCGTCGAGTGGCTGACGGGGAATGCTGCCGTCATCGAGCCACGTGCCGGTTTCGGCATCATGGAAGCGCCAGCTCTCCAGCTCAGCCCGCTCAATAATCGCCCGCACGGGTTCATCCGCAAAGGTTAGGTTGCGCCACGACAAGGGCAAGCAGCGCGGGTCATCCGGCCACGCGTGCAGGGGGACGAACTTAACGTTGAAGCTGTCTGCCGCTACGTGGATGGAGCCCACAACGTCGGCTACACCGTCTACGGTGTCGATGTGGAATTCGTCCGGCGAGTCCTCGCCGAGCCTCACAACCTTCGGATGCTCGGTCTTCATCAACTCAACGAAATCCTCCACCATTGGGGGATACCAGCGGCCCTGCCCCACGTCGAATTTGGCCAACGACGCGCTGATGTTTGGCAGCCCTCCGACGGTGAAGCCCTTTTGTTGCCAGAAATAGGGCTTACTCGCATCGGCACTCTCCCGCTCACGTGAGTCGAGCAGGTTGTTTTTAGGCAGGGCGACGGCCAAGCGGGTCTTTGCCGGTACATAATGGGCGTCGCTGAAAGCCGCGTAGGTGATGCGGAAGTAGTAGTCCTTGCCCCTCTGTCCGGCCTGAGCATTCTCAATGCGGACAATCGCGCCTTCTCTAAGGTCGGCCGGGCGGTCGGATATCTGATTTCTGGTTAGCCTGACGAAGATGCCGGGGTTCAGTTCAACCTGCACAGCGCCGCTGGCCTCGACTTCTGATACGGCCGCGTATAACAGCTTCTCCTGGTTAATCACCCCGGCGAGCGCCGACACCTTACGGGACGGGGCACCGCTCCGCAGGCCGGGCATAATCCTACCTTTCTTATCCATATACAGGCGGACCAGAAGCAGCCGGTTGCTGAGCCCACCGGCCCCCTCCACGCTGTTCAGAATTCGCTTGAGCAGGTTCTCCCTGACCGAGAAGGCGCGGCGCTGCAACTCAAGCCTTGCCTCGCGGAAGTCACGACCTACGTCTTCAGGCGACACATAGTTGGGGGGAGCGAGGCCCAGGAAGTATTCATTGCCACTCTCACTCCTCCTAATGTTTCTCGCTTTGAGGAAGAGCCTGTCACCGGGCTTGAGCGGCTCGCCCTGCGCGGACGCCTCAAAGGATAGCCGAACGTGTTCGAAGTAAACTTCCCGTCCGAAGGTCGACTTGAACCGCGCTGCATCGAGCCTCCCTAATACTACGGGCTCGCGGCCCGTTCGGCCCTCCCAGTCCTGAATGCGGGTGCCCAAGCGGGCTTTGCTCACGTCGGTCAGGTGCGCCTCAACCTTACCGTAAAAGGCCGGCTGTTCTTTCACCACCTGCCGCTTATCTAAACCCTCGACGTATTTGATCTTAACTGTCCCACCATCGTAACTGAGGTGGAGTGGGTGAACCATCTGGTACTTAGTCCCCTGCTCGTACAGGTGGTGCGCGTGGGAGTACTGTAGGTCCGTCTCGTTGATGTTGATGATGACGAGGTCGGCCCCCGATTTCTCATCCTTCTTTTCCTTGAAGGTTATCCACCCGATGGCGTCGCCGAAGGCGAGGAGCATTTCCACCTGATCGAAGGGCCCGCCGTTATATTCGAGCTGGCTCTCAGGCACCAGTAAGGTCTTGCCGTAGCCCATCTCGAAGAGATGGTGCGTCTCCGGGTATGTTTCGCCCGTGGACTCGTTGACCTTGACGCCTTTGACGTAATAGAGCCTCTCATCGCCGATGTCTACCGGCCGGTTGTGTTCGACCGAGAGATGTCGCTTGTACTCTTCCGCGGTCAGCGAGGGAACTTTACGGAAAGAAGCCTTGACACCGCCGGCGCTCCTAAACAGCCTCACCGATGCGCTCTCTGAGTAGTTGGTGTCTAGGACGTACTGCCCGTGATCCTGGGCTAGGTGTGCCCTCAACGTCCAGCGCCGCGGCTCATCATCGCTCAGCACCCTCACTTCCTGCGCGCCACGCTCCAACAAGACTTCGTCCGCCCCGATCTTAATAGCGGGCAGAATCGCTTTCGGATCGTTCGCCGGGGTTTGCAGGTATTTCTCAAGAACCTCCTCCCAGTTCCGCCCGGTGTCCTGCAACGCACGATTCGCCCTCTTCGAGATGGAGGATGGGGCAATGCTTAGAAGGAACTCACGTCGGAGGCCGTACAGATCGTTCCCTTTCGGGAAGAGTTTCATTCGTACGTCGCGGAGCAGGAGGCCGTCCCCACGCAGGTCGGAGATGGTGTGTCCTGTCATCAACTGCCTACCTAATAACAGAACCGAACGCCGGGAGGACTCCGTCCTGCGTTTGTATGAAGTGCTGGTATCTTCCAGCACCTGATCTGGGGGAAGCTTGTTCTCAAAATCCCGCCCGTCGATGTGGGCGAGGTGGCGTATCCCGGCCGGGATGCTAGGCAGCTCCACCAACCAGCCAGGCCTCGTCTCAGCGAGCGCCCATTCTGTTCCATTTCTGTCGGGGACTGGCCCGAGGTAAAGCATTTCAGACGGATCGGGTTGCGAGTCGTCGAACGACCAGAGGGCGCGCACCTTGACGTCCGGTGCCGAGAACGAGAATTCCCACCCTGCGGGGTTGCTGCTCCCCTCAATCTTGTATCCTTGATGGACCTTCAACACGTCGAGATTACTAACCTGAATCTCCTTCTTAAGCGGCTCGCCCGCCGTCTCCCATAGCACCTCGCACAAGCTCCCCCCCTCTTGCGGGGAACACCGATCACTAACCCCCGGCAGCCGCTGCTTATGACGGCGTTGCGAGGGAGATCACTGGGATCGATCTCGGGTTTAGGTCCCTTTCAAAGAAATCCAGTTGGCCCAGATCACCTCGGCCTCGCGAAACTCCGGCATGAACGGCTTTCCTCCGACAGGGATGCGCCGCATGGTCAGAGATTCGATCTCCACCCAGACTCTGAAGTTTTCACTCGTCAGGCAGTCTATGTAACCTTCGTACCCGGGGCGGACCGTCCCGAGGATGCTAACGAGGCTCACCCTTTCCACTCTCAGCGAGAGCCACTCATCAAGGAGGTCGGGCCACCTTCTGCCCTCAATCAGAAGCTCGTGAGGCTTCAGCGCGTCGCCCCACACGACCGGGAAGGGATATTTTTCACTGTAGCCCGCGAACGGGTATCGCGCCTTCCACTCCCAAGGGCTTAACTCCATCCGCTTGTCATCCGGGTCGGGTTGATAGCGGCTATTCCAGAATACGCGCACATGCCTCGGGTAGCCGAGCGCCTCCCCTTCTTCTAACTCAACCTCCCACTTCCTCTCGCCGACCTTCATCGCGATGCGGTTGGTCTCCTTGCGGAAGAGGTCGCGCCACTCAGCGTTGCGGTGGTCGAATGGAACCTTTATCCCCCTGCGGCTGGCTACTATTGGCCCCTCTCCAGCGCGCGTCTCGCGACAGAGTTTCAGGAAGACCCTGTCGTCACGCGACTCTAAGGTGACGGAGACCAATAGCCCGTAAGGGTCGTCCATGCCGTCTATTTCCTGCTCTAACTGCAGAGCATCTTCACTTACGAATTGCCCGCTCGTCAGTAGATAGTTCTCCCCTGGCCGCCTTGAGAAGCGCCACGCCCTCTCGCCGTTGACCGTCGTCAGCTCATCGACCAGCGTCAGAACGGTAGCCGATTCGGCGCCGTCAACGAAGGAACTGATGATCAGATCAAAGAGGGTAAAGTCGACGGGGTGCCACTTCTCGTCACTCCCGAACTTGGCGAAAATCGGCCCGCCGTCGGTGGCCGCTCGCTCATCGAAACAGCGGGAGGCGTCTGGGTCGAATGAATGCAGGTGGGCCTCTTGGGTGATGTCCCAACCTCCCATCCTGATGGTGAGTTTCCGGGGCGGATACCTTTTTTCCTGCCACGACTCGGTGACCATAACGGCCCTGGCGTCCCCGGGCCTGATACGGGGGAGCAACCGGTCGATTGATGAGTCGGGAGAGATGTATGGGTAGAAATGTTCCGAATCTCCGACTCGCCTCCGCTGAACTGGGAGCGAGACGAACTCCCCAGGTGCGAATTCGCATGGCCAACCGTTGTGGCGGTCAACCTTAGCGTACCGGGTGAGACCGCAGTTAAAAACATACGTGACGTTGCCCTCCCTCTTCGAGGGCTCCGCCGTGACGAACACAGCCAGCACGCGGTTCGTCTCGTGCTCGCGGAATTTCGTCTCAAAGAGTGCCGGCTCTTTGAACAGGTCATACTGCGTGGCGCTCAGGTCGTAATCCTCGTAGAGGAGACTCATCGTCATGAGGTTGGGGTCGTAGACCGCCCCCCGGATAGCCCACTCAGCGACCTCCGCATGGCCTTCAGGCAACACGAGCCTCTTCTGCCCGTCGCTGATTTCAACATTGGCCTTGACCCGGCGCCAGGTATTGCTAGCATCATCTTTCAAAGAGTGCTGGCGCAGATCGGACAGCGTCTGGCCCCATTGGCGATATCGCTTATTATCGCGGTCGAAGTAGTAGAGCGCGGCGATTCTCCCGAGAGTTTCCCCGACGAGTTTCGCTTTCATGAAACCGTCGATGGTGTAGCGTGGGTCTTGGGCCGCGAAGCGGCGGCGGCGGTAATCGATATCCGCAGTGTCACGCTTGAGTCCCCTGTGCATGGCCCCCAACAAAGTTTCCTGTAACTTCCTGCGCACCTCGGAGGAAACGGGCTCTCGCCCTAAGTCGAAGATCAGGTCGAAAAGGAGCTTCAGGTCGTAGGCGCTGCCATATTCGAGGATGAAGAGGGAGATCAACTCCTGTCCGGCCTGCGACCCCTTAAGGACTTCGCTGTAGAGCAGTTCCAGAAGCCGGAGGCGAACGTACCGATCTGACTTATCTGGGTCGTTGACCGCATTAAGGTATTCGACCCACTCCCGCTCCCATTTCTCCCGCGTCTCCTGCGGGACGTCGTCGCCATTTTGTAGAGACGCCAGCCGCTCCAGCGACCTGATGAGGGGAGCAGATGGGTCATACTTATCGTCGCTCCAGTCTTCGGGCTCTTCCCACCCTGCCCTGTTTCCTACCCATTCTGAGGGGGGTAACCCGGGTTCGGTGAGCAGAAAGTGCCTACCTTTGACCTCCCACTTTAGGGGAATGGTTTCTTTGCCACGTTTATGAAAGGCGGTCTTCCAATCGAGGCTGGGGTCAGTAACTACTTGGGAGGATTCACAGAAGAAGCGCGCAAGCAATGCCCCCCGCACCTTCTCGGGTAGTTCCTCTTTCTCACTGTGGTCCCTATACAGAACGTAGACCTCGGCGATCAAATCAGGGTGGAGCCACCTTCGCGGACCGCTCTGCACGGGCGAGGCTGCGTAGGCGTCCGCGACCCACTCCAATATCATTTTCGGGAGCACCAGGTTCTCGAAGACTTCCCGTTGGTTGAAGCCGATGGATGTCTTGCGGTCAGGCTCCTGTGCGACCTGCAGGAGACTGGTGAAAGTCCGAGGGGGAACGGATTCAAGGCGGCCGGTGCCGATCAATTTTGCTTGGCGGATCCCGAACTCGATCAAGCCCTTTTGCCTAGGGGAGAACTTGTACTCCGCGTACCTTGTGTCGCCCGGCCTGTTCGAACGGTCGTGATATCTCATCGCGGTGGTGAGCACATCCGCTGCATGCACCAAGGTGGATGCGGCTTGGGCCACCTGCGGGCTGTCAGCAGGTAACTTCTGTAACAACCGGGCCACCACCGGGACGCATGCGGCCAGTCGGATTAGGGCCTCGAACCTCTGCACAGCCGGGTAGCGTATGCCAATGGGCCCTCGCCAAACCCAAGGCGTCAAAAACACCCACTTGAACCATACCGGGAAGAAAACCCTAGATTTCGCTCTTACCGTAAGGCTGAACTGATTTGTGAACTTGGCCTTCTCGGAATCCAGTAATTGAAGCAGAGCCGCCAGTTGCTCCTGCCAATGACTAACCTCGCGCCAGTCGTTAGACGTGACCTCAATGGGGTCAACTTTCTTCACTCTCAGTTGGGGCGGGTGCCACGTTTGTTCTATCTCTTCCGCGGTCGCTGAAGGGCTGACCCGCGAGCTTAAGTCCCACAGGATGGCTTGCCAGTAGATGACGGGGAGTAAGATCTCGCGCCCGCCGATCGCTCCGAGGTTCACGGTCTGCAACGGCACTGCGTCGCTTTTCCTTTTGTCCTCGGGGATCAATGCCGAGTACTCGCGAAGGTGTGTCAGTCGCCATATCTCCGGCAGTATCTCCTTCGTGCAAATCAGTGCCGCCTGCTCTTGGCTAGGGTTGACGATGTCATAAAGAAATAGAACTCGCGCGGACATGTGTAACAGGTCGGGCTCAAAGATCGCCGCTGAGTGTTCGAGAGTCCAGATCTTTGTCAGGATTCTCTCCGACGTGTAGGCGCTAGAAATTAAGCGCCCCAGCCCCGCCGCCAGCCGAAAGGCCAGTCGCCCGTACGCATACTCCACCGCGCCGTGAAGTAGCTGCCTGAGGGGGGAGGCTTCGGCCTCGAGCTTGTTTAAGATTTCGGGGGCAAAGGATTCATCGACGGCGTACCTATCCGCTAAGACGGATAGGAGGAAAATTTCAGGCAGGAACTCTTGCAGGTCGAGGTACGGCTTCTGCGAAGGCTCGCGCGGCGGCATTTTTTTCCCTGCGCAGACCTCGACGAGGTCAATGATGGCGCTCGCCGGAGCGTCCTTCAGGAGCAGACTATTTACGAGCGCACTAAACGCGGGTTGAACCTTCTCAGGTATCATGCCAAGCAGCCCCGCGAAGTACTCTGAAAGCGCCCCGTCACGATCGCCGAAACTCCCCCTCCAGGGTAGCGAGCCGAGCACCTGCGGCAGCGCGTAAATTTGCATCCACGTGTCTGTCCGCATCAATTCGTCGTAGGCGGTGTACAGAAGGAGGTTATCGCTTTCGGGATTCTCAAGCGTTTCTAGGATGGAGAGGAAGGCGGAGGTGGATTCCGGTTCCGCGCCGATGCAGCAGCAAAAATACCAATCTGGGAGCATGAGTGTCCTCTTCAGGGAGAAGGGGTGAAACTTAAGAGGCGTCTTCCGCGACAGTCAATAACCTTCCGTTCGAGTTCAGCGTCAAGCCGGATGGCCGACCACTCCTCGGCACTACAAAGTCCGAAGACGGCCCGGCATGGGGCGTCGAGAGCGAGGATGTCCGTAAGGCGTTGAGCCGAAGGCACGAGCGAGGACAACGCCAGCCATACCTGGGGCACGTCCAAGCCCCTCATACGCTCCGGCAACCGGCTGACGTTGCGCAGTAGCTTATCCCCCGCACCGGCTCTAGCCGCGAGCAGAAACCTATCGCCCGCGTTGACGCTGAGGTAGTCTTCGACCGGCAGATTATTAAGCGCCAAAAGGCAGAGCGCGCAGTAGTCAGAAGAGAGCTCACCGTGGAGGCCCTCGATGATAGCCTTAATCTGCTCCCGGTCATCGCCGCGGTTGTACCTGCGCAGGAGCGCCAGCACGAGCTGGTTGGCGATGCCTCCCGCCTCCGAGTCACCGGACAGTTCAAGCACGTCCGGCATGTGCTCCCACTTCCGGGTCAGCCCATTAAGCCAGGCGTCGACGAAGGCGTCCGACCGCGCGGCGAAGATCAGACCTTCACGTCGTACGCTCTCCCTATCACTTCGTGCGAGCGATTCAATTGAGGCGACGATACGACCAGGCAGGTATTCCTGTATGAGGTGGAGAAACGGGCGGTAAATCTCCGTGCCCGTCTCAGCAAGACGTTCGAGGTCTCTGACCACTTGCCCGGCGGTACTGTCCGCTTTGCAGCGGCCTTTGAAATCCTTGTCGAGTGAGCGAATCGTCGTGAAAACGTCGCGGTACTCCTCGCGCCCGCTGATGTCGTCCCCCCGCGAGTCCGCGTTGTCGGCCGCCTCCTTGAACCAGGAATACAGGTGGAGGCCAGCCCGGTCGTCGGCGTCGTCTCCGCGTATGTTCGCCCACGTGCCATCAAGCCGAGCAGCCGGAGCGTCCGCCTGGGGCCACGGGTCGAGGCACATGATCTCGACCGGCATCGCAGGGGCGCAGTATCCCTCTGGGAGGCTGTCTCGCAGGCGCGCGGCGACCTTTCGAGCCCATTCGGTCGGGGCCGCGTCTAAGTGCAAAATGATTGCGAGTTGGCGGGCGGGCGCGATGCACTCTGTCAAGCCGCGGAACCAGTTACGAATCACCTCGACGGTTTCGGGAGCAATGGCCCGCAACTCCGCGCTGAAATAGACACCTAGAATAACCCCCTCCGGCAGCCCTTGATCTAGGGCATACCTCACTCTCTGGTCGTCTAAGTCTGCGGCAGATTGCCACACATCCCTCGGCGACCGAGGGCCGCCTGGGAGGGCAATAAAGTCCACCCGAACCCACCAGCGTGTCTTCAAGCGGCGCGGCTGCCCTTCCCCGCTCGTCACGTCAAAGAGTTGGCGCTCTGACCTGATTAGATTTTCGTACACTTTGTCGCCGGCGGAACCAACGAGGATGCCGGTGAAGGTGCCCCGGTTGAGGCCCCAAGCTGCACCTAGGTCAAAAGACTTCGTCCTTGAAGGGCTCGATCCGGTCAGCAGGAGGGCTGGAGTAGATCCCGGTGGCGCGGGCTTTAGCCCGGCGTCAGGAGGAGGAGGCCCCGCCACCTCCCCCAGAGGCGGCGGGGCGTCTAAGGGCGTCCATCTTGGCCCTCCAGTTTTTCTAACAGGCCGTCAATCTCTCGAGTCAGTTCGGCGCGCTTGGCGGACAGTTCGCTTATTCTCTGCTCGTCTTCGAACTGGTGATCCGTGTCAGTCCTGATAGCCCACTGCAACCGGAGACGCTTGATTCTCTCGTTGAAGACGGAAACTGCAGCCTTTCGTTCCTCTATCTCCGCCAAGAGTCGGGCATGTTCGCCGCTACTGCTGGTTATCCGGGGCGTCTCCGCGGTAAAACGGACACCGTGCTGCTTCAGCCGCGCCTTTACGTCAGCGTAGGCTAAAATGGCCCTCTTACGGGCGGACTTTGCCGTTAAATCGAGCAGCATAGAGAAGACGGCGTGGAGCGGCTCCACGGTGTTATAAAGGATCCTCCGGACTTCCTTTTCAAATGAGTCCGCCCCCGACGGATCGCTTTCAAAGTGTAGCTGCCAGAGAACGACGTGCCGTAGAAATTTGAGCAGATCCTCGCTATCCGCGTTCAGGGTGGTTTCGAGGGAATCGAGCAACTCCCGCGAGCCTTTTGTCAGCCGCGACAGAAACTCTTTGTGTGAGGGCGCCGTCTCCGCGGCGATGAGTAACTTGCTCAGGTCATCCAGCCTCGTGGTGCTCCTCACGGCTAGGGTGAGCCTGCCCCCGCCCTCGGCGCGGTCAAAGCCGTCGCCCTTGTACTGCCTGTAGAAGTGTGTCCACAGGGCCCTCCAGGCGTCTGAGTTCGGGGCGACTGCGGTCTTCGACTGGATGTATTCTTTCCGCCCGCTTTCGTAAGTGACGACGGTGTCGTCCACTTCCTCGGGTGCCTCCGGGCGCACGGACACGATCCTGCCCCAAGACGGCGGCTCCGTACTCTCCCCCGTGAGCATGTGGGCGAGTTTCAACACCGTCACACAATTCTGGAAGTAAATCCCCTCCTGAGTGGTGGGGCCTCCGCGCTCGGGTCTGAACGACATGTCACCGCCTCCAAACAGATGTGGCTATGCTAACCCTAAAGAATTAAACCGGGCCACACGTCAGTTCTAAGAAGATGAATGTGGTCGCCCGTTAGGCCCGATTTGAAGACTTGCGAGATACCCTATGGGTGTGAGACTAAGAAGACAGGTAATTCGATAGCATTACGCATCTGTCGGAACACCGTGAAAATATGCCTTCCGACCTCATAATGTCAACAGTTAAAGGTTCTTAGGATTGTCAGGCAGAAGGCCTAACGGTGCCCGCAGCACCTTCGTGCTCTACCCATTACGGCGACGTTCATCCTGCGAGAGAGAGCGGTCTTACGTCAAGACTTCTGAAAACATGTTGAAAAAGTCATCCTCACTCAGTGCTGTCCGTGGAATCCCTCGGTAATACTCGGTACCGTTGAGCGCAAAATAGGCATAGCTACCGTCGGCGGCCGTCGGCACGTACCAGACATTGGCTCCCTCTCTCCGGAGGAGCGCATCAACGAAACGCTTCCATATTTTCTTAGGTAAGTGCCTGCTGCCGAAAGCCGCCGTAGTCTCGTGGGCAGAATCGAAGATCAGGATCAAGCATTTAATCGATCGGCTGTTAATGCGCGCTAAGAGCCCGCGGTGGGGAAGTCGATCTTTGGGTTCCATGCGGTAATAAACGAAAGTATAATTGCCGGGCAGGCTCCGCATCGGCACATCCATATTCCTTATATCTTCGAATGACTGTTGCACTTGCCTCATCGACTCGAAAAGAAACTCGATAAGGTATGTCGAAACCGCCGGGTGCCACAGATGTCTAAAAGCGAATAAGATTCTCTTCAGCGTCAGATAGCTAGGATGCCCCGTAATCACGGGTTCTTTAGCCTGAAGTATGGATTGCTTGATCATCTGCGTCGCTTCCGGAATTATTTTATCCGGGAAGCCGTACTTAATTCGCCTTTCAATCTTTGTGAGGTAAGTGTCCCATTCTTTTTCAAGGTCGCTCGTCGCCTGTTCGACCTCATAGCTTTGGCATTCACCCCAGCCGACGCACGCCGATACCAGACAAGCTTCCACCACCGCACGTTTCCACTGAGGGTGCAAAGGCTCGAACACAAATCCAGGATGGATGAACTCCGCGGCGTTGAGGCTCTTCAGGATGTTGTACAGGTGGTCGAAGCTAGCCCCACCTTCTGAATCAATGGAGTTAATCTCGCGCAATAGTTGGGCAACCGATCTCACACCGGAGCGGTCGCTATAGCGGCTCAGATGTTGCTCGAAAACGAGCTGAGAGGCTGACGGGACTGTGCGGGTTCCATGAAATGAGTGCTCGTCATATACCTTGATAAAAGCGGGGTTACTGCTGCGCCCTCCAATGCCGATGAGTATTGAACCGATTAGTCCAGGGTTTAATTGGCTAGGCAACTCGTCCGGCGACCCATGGATAACATGCTCATCGTAAGGCGGTAAATAATCTACTGGCTCGTAGCAAGAGCGGAGCAGAAGACCCGCGAAATAATTGTCGAGGCTGGGATTCTTACGCGTCACAAACTTCGGCACGGGACCTGCCAGCATCTCACCTTCCCGAAGTCCCATTTGGCGACGGAGGCAGTTAGAGGCAGATAGAGTTATTCGACTGATGAGCGAGCCAGGCCCAGATGGCCGTATCCTAACGTGAGGTGGCTGAATTTCCTTTAGATTCATAAAGCATCTACATAAAGGCTAATGTTCCTTCTAACAGATAACGAAAAGAGCATGTCACTCAAATATAAAGACTTACTGGGAAGGAACCATTTATGCGGGGATGGCTCATAGTGAAGTTGAGCCCGAAGAAGATACTCCGGACAGGCCGAATTCAGTACGCGCCGGAATCTACCAACTTTGCAGCTATATTTCAATTAAATTTTTCAAGAGTGAAGACAGAATGCCAATTCTCAGACTCTTTATTTAAACGGTTAGAGTCGTTAAACCTGCAATATGTATTCTATTCAGGTCGGCCTTCCTAAATACGTACTGACGTCCCCCATCAGTCTTCGGACCGGAAATCGGCCGAACTCCTCCCGTGATGAGTAACTTGATGAGGTGGCTGGAGGTTATACCCATCCGTGCGGCAGCTTTCGCTGGAAGGAAATACATCGTCTGAAAGCGCTCCAAGTCGTCTTTACTGATCAGCAAGTCTTGATAGTGATCTTCTGTCCGGTCACGGCTAGTAAGAATTCCGCACTTCGACAGGAAGTAGATAACATCTCTTGTGACTTCTAAGTGCTTAGCGGCTTCCGTAGCGGTAAATACTGTCCCGAGTTGTGACTGGCGCTGCGTACCCGCATAGTTCACTACTTGCATCTTTGAGAAGAGCAAGGATGCAAGACCGGGCTTTGCACTTTCTCTACATGGGGTGATTCTTCTGTCAAGAATATCTCTTATAAATTGTCCCAAGCTAACGTTCACACGGCCGAGTCTCCTTAGAGCCATTAGAAGGCCTATTAAGTCTTTGGGTGCTATAACGTCTTGTGAGGGTGCCACCGTTTCCCTAACTGAACGAAGGAGACCGCTTACATCCTCCTCTCTAAATCTCCAATCACTGCACCCATCCATTGTGGGACCGCGAAGAGGCTTGAGTAGTTGACAGTTTATTAACTCTAAGACCCGCTTATGTGAAAGTCCTAATAGGCCTTCTACCTGTTTCAAGTACAAAGAGTGATCAAGTTCTCGCTTAAATGCTAAGAGGCTCTGTCGTTCAATTAGAATCAATCGTGAGCGCCCTTGACAGCGCACGATCGCCCTGAATTGACCGGCGGATACAAGCTTATCAACACTGACCACACCCATCTTTAATAGTTCCTTCGCTTCCCGCCGTGATGCGTAACGCCCGCTCCGCCGTACGGTTTCATTAATTCGCTTTAGATGTGCCGCGTATCCACCATTCCACTGGGTAGTGAGGTACTCCTCGAAAGCCCTCCGCATGAAGTCGAGGGGTGCCCCTCCGAGTTGCCTGTAAAGAGCTGATTTGTATTCCGCGAAATCTTTCCGCAGACCATACACAGCTTGAATCCCCGCCACCTGGCCCCGCCGCCATTCTAAGAAGGAGAAATATTTATGCGGCCAATCTTCAAAGACAGACCATGCTTTACAAAGCAGCGCATGAAGTTCAGCATTTCTTAGTGAAGGGGCTAAATGCTTACCCTTCGTATCTATGCGTCCCTTAAATTGACCAGCAATGAAGAATAACGCGGATAAGTAATGCTTTAAGTCAAGCTTTAACAGCGGATTTGTTACCTTGGAGTATTTTCTACAGGCATATTTGATGGGCTGTTTACAGAGTAGATGAACCCGCTCAGCTACTCTCAGCTCTAAGCCTTCGACTGGCAACGGAGTATATTCACGCCAATCAAATTTACACTGACAACAGCTGATCTTACGTCGATTCCAAGATAAACGTTTTCCACAAGATGGGCATTCATCTAATAATGAGCATCTGTGGATTGGACAGGCTGTTACCGGAGACAGATCCCAAACCCTACGGACATATTGAGCCTCTTGTAAACATGATGGGCAGACCTTTGGATACCGCAAACGTATTAGGTATCGAGGTATCGGCGCACCCGATATAAGGTATTCGCCTGCACCTCTCTGTTTACAGCGCAGTTCAGTTGAATGCGACCGGCGCGCAAGAGTAAGCTGACAGCCATGCGTGCCTACTCTGTAGACCTCCGGGAGAAAGTGGTCGCAGCGGTCGAGCGCGGCGACTCGACTATCGAAGAAGTCGCCGCCTCGTTCGGCGTCGGCCGGACCTTCGTCAAGAAGATGCTGCGCCAGCACAGGGAGACGGGCGACCTCCGTCCCCGCCCGCACGGCGGCGGGCAGACCCGCCGCCTCTCCGACAAGCACCTCAAGCTGCTGCGCCGGGAGGTCGAGCGCAGCCCCGACAAGACGGCCGCGGCGCTGCGCGACCACCTCGCGGAGCGGGGCGGGGTCTCTGTGAGTCGCCCGACCGTCACCCGCGCGCTGTCACGGCTCGGGCTGTCGCGTAAAAAAAACGCTGGCGGCGAGTGAGCGCAACCCCTATAAGCGCGGCTGGTACTGGCGCAGGGTGCGCGGGATGCACCACCGCCGCTTCATCTTCCTTGACGAGTCGGCGGTACATACGGCGATGACTCCGACGCACGGGCGCGCCCCCGTGGGCGAGCGGGTCGTGGACTCGGCGCCGCGCAACTACGGCGAGCAGACTTCCATCCTCGGGGCGCTCTCTTACGGGCGCGGACTGGTGGCGACGATGACGCTGACCGGGGCCGTGGACACCCTCGCCTTCGATGCTTACCTCGTGCGGATGCTCAGGCCGCGGCTGCGCAAGGGCGACGTCCTCGTGCTCGACAACCTCAACGTCCACAAGTCGAGCCAAGTGGAGACGGTCGCCGCACAGCGTGGCGCACGAGTGATCTGGTTGCCGCCCTACTCGCCCGACTTCTCGCCCATCGAGCAGTGCTGGTCAAAGCTCAAGACTAGCTTGCGGGCGGCGAAGGCGCGTACGCGCGAAGAGCTGGAGCGGGCGCTGGCACGTGCCATCGGCCAAGTCACGAGATCGAACATTCGCGGCTGGTTCAAGCATTGTGGTTACAAGGTCGCATCCGCATGAACACCGCTGTAGTAGATACGGGTGAATACAAAAGCGCTCTTAATATGTTCGCCCTTACGCCAGTAAGTTGTGCAAGCGAAGAAAGCCGTAAAGAATCTTGTAAAGGGAATGATGGGGTTGGCCGCAGATAACTTCTTATTTTCGCCGCCTGTAGAATCCACGAAGGTGAGTCGAGTAAGTTTGCTTCGGTGAGCCGTAGAATAAACCCAATGAAACTTTCATCTAATAAAGGGGTAGGTCTAACCAGTAATCTGCCAGGTTCAAACATTAAATACCCCTTCTATATATTCCTGATTTATTTTGTGATGAGAGCCCTAATCACGGCTTTTATAGAGTAGATTTGCCACATCTCTTTTCAAATATAGGTAGTGTCGAGATCCATCGATTTGCGGCCCGCAGACGGCCCTAAGCTTGCCAGAAACAGTCCAATCGTTAACACAAGAGGCGCCAACGCCGAAGGCCACTGCTACCTCTGACGAGTTCAGAACTTCGTTTTTAAGGTTGGCCAATTTCTCATTTAGCTTGATGAGGGCTTCTACCTCTTCAATGTGAAGGTAGTAGGTATTACGTTCCCCTTCAGCTCTTACCCTCCTCAGCCGGCCTGTATATACATACCTGTAATAAAAATCCCTGACCGTCTCTCCTAACATTTTCGCCGCAACTTGCTTTGAAATTAGCCCCCTGTAGTCAATGGCACGCCTTTTAACTTTTTCAACCAAGTGACTGTTAAAGCATAATCTGCCACTTTTAATGGGCTGGTGTTTGCGACTAACGTATGGCTTGAGAATACCCCTATTAACCAAGTCATGTAATTCTTTTTCGCTTATATCCAAGGTGATAGCTGTTTGGTCTATACTTAGGAGTTTTGGTGGATAATACCTGTTAGCACTTTGAACTCGTGCGGTCGAAATTAAGGTTTCTACATCTACCTTTGTGAGATCAGCCTGCTTAAAAATATATATTCTCCCGCCATCCACTTTCCGTCCTGTAACAGGGTGAATATCTTTATCTCGAAGTGAGTCAATCAAAAATCCACAGCTGACGTTCAGTTCTTTAGCAAGTTTTGAGCCGAATATGTACGTGGCGTCAAACCGCTCAATCTCGGACCTCGTAATCAACAAGTCGATAAAACCTTCATGCAGCGCTTCCTGCTTGTATAGAAGCTCTTTATGAATGAGAAAGTAAACAGTATCCTTTGCCACCCCCCAATATCTGGATAACTCACGAGCATCAAAAGTTTCACCGGTATACTTCTGCCGCTGGGCGCGCAGGTAGTTCGTAATTTCCTCTTTGGAATAAAGAAGAGAGGGAAGCTTTATCTCGTCCCTACTACGGTATCCGGAAATTTCCCCTGTCGAGATTGCTCTCACGAGCTGGCCGATGCCGAGATTGAAATACCCGAACTTGACTGCTACCCATTTGTAACTAACAAACTTTACATTAGAGGAGGCATCTATCCGTTTTATTTTATTCTGGATCTTGTTCGTTAAACTGCGGACCTCTTTATGACTAAATTTCCATTTGTTACATGGGTCAACCCTGGGATCAAATATAGGAGATAGCAACTTCTTATCGACCAAGTCTGAGGCGTAATTTTGCGAAATGCCGAGTAGCAATGCCACGTCTTTTAAACTTTTGGCCTTGTCGTACAGACGTTTAAATCTTCTAAGGCTAGATACTTTGACAAGCTTTATGCTGCAATTCTTTCTGCTGGATACTTCAACCTCTAACGCCCCCTTTTCAACAAGGTACTCAAACCTGTCATAAGAAATCCTTAGCGCCGCTACCGCCTCTGCAGGAGAGGCATAATTCTTATTGCGCCGAGCAGCCTTACTAATTGTGCGAATAGATGAAACATAGCCACCTTTCCATCTTGTGAGGAGATATTCCTCGAACGCTTCTCGCAAAAAGCTTAATCCATCGGAAGGGAGTCCCTTATAAAGACTCTGTCTGTACGGACCGAAATCAACTTTTAGACCTTTTCCAACACCATCTTTGTTTCTTTGCTCTCTAACCCAGTCCAAAAATGAAAAATATTTATTAGGCCAATCTTCAAAAACCAAAAATGCTTTATGAACAAGTGAATGAAGTTCTGCATTTGTTTTAAGCGACAAGGAGCCGAGCAAACCATCACTTCTTAGCAATCTACGAGCAATAAAGTAGACGGCGCATATCAAATCCTCGAAACTTAATGGTGAAAGAGGTGTACGCTCGATTAACGACCTCGAGCCACACTTGCGCCTTGATAAGCCACAGAGTAAATGTGCCTGCTTGGAAACTTGAAGTTCACTCTCTTGGATAGGGCTTTCCTCTGCTACATCACGCCAGTCATATTTGCAAGGGCAGCAACTTAGTTCCTTGCGGTTCCAAGAAATTGTCTCTCCGCATTTTGGACATTTATCTAAAAGCATCCGTCGGTGAGTTGGACACGCCGTAACGAGAGCTAACTCCCAAATCTTGCGACAGTAAACTGCTTCACGAATGCATTGCGGGCAAATCTTTGGCTGTCTTAAGCGAAATATATACTCTGGGACTGGCCACCCGTATAAAAAGGCTCTGGAAGTAGTGTTTTGATTCTTAGTAATAGGATATCTAAGATATTCCAAGTGCTTTACGTCGAGTCCGGTTAGTCCGACAAGAGCAGACCAATCAGCCACCTCATTGATAGCCAAGCCGTACCCATAAACAATTTTCCCAAGTCCTGCTTTCTGTGTTATCCAAGTTGGGGTATCACAAACGTTGAGTTCTGCCAAACGCAATAGAAATCCCAAGAAGCTTTCGTCTATTTTGGGTTTAGGCCTGAGCAGTAATCTTTTGGACTCTGTTATTGTCAAGATGAACTATCACCTACGATTAAGAATTCTCAAGCAAGAGTTTTGACTCCTCTTCATTGCCTGACATGCCTGTAATAGCTGGAGGCAGTCCACCAGCCATTGACATCTACCGAACGACCCTCAATGCGCGGTGTCGTGACTGTTTTTCTGCTGTCGGATATAGGAGAGCAACCCAGGCTTTGACTCGCTCTTGTCGGAGTCTCTCGAAGAACGTTGTTATCAGTCTATTGAAGTAGGCTGAATGCTTATGGCAAGAACGGATTCTCAATATTGGGTTGATCATGTTGGAACCGCTCCTTATAGGCACGGGCCAATGTTTCTAAACTAATCAGTTCCTCACCATTGTAGAGGGCAATCATGACCGCACGCCGAATCAGGTTAACGATGCTGGCCACCTTACCCTGCGTGGCACAGTAAATACGATAAGCAGTATCCGGGTCGGCTAAGTGAGAGCGATCTTTCAACGGGAGTTGCTTGTCGAGCACAGCAAGGAACCGGCGGAAGTCAGCGCGCAGAGATTTTTGAATCTCCGGCTTATCATGCTCCCATCCGAACGGCTCTAGTGTTTCGTGAATAGCGAACCTGCGTTTCAACTGTCTGTTAGCTTCTAATATTTTTTCGCAGTTTGGCATGCCGATCAGCACTATCGGAACTTTCGTTTCATTAATCAACTCTTTCAACCAATCCGAGATGGTCTGAAGAACTTTATTAGAGTCGCGGTCGATGAAGTGCTGAAACTCATCCAAAATGATCAGCCGGACTTCGCACCTTTTCAACAACTCGTAGAGCCTCAGCGTTTGACTGACGAGTGTCCCGCGTGGGGCAAAAGGATCTCCCATATTAGCCAAGAGCTTGGTGGCTAGACTCTTGGGCGTCGCTGGCACAGGAATGGTTGCTGATAGCACTGGAATAATGGTGCGTTCTTTAGCCTCGACACGCGGATGTTGTTGCTCGTACCGGCGGTATAAGGTTGTCTTTCCGGCACCGGTATCACCTTTGATCAGCATGCACTCTGGTTCAGCCGAATTCATCGAATAAAAGTGACAATGCATAATCTTACTGAGAATCTCTTGGCTGCGTGGGTAGGATACGTAAATCCGCTCGACCATATTGAGGCGCGCTTCAATGGTCATTCGATCAAAATTTGGGTTCCCCTTTGGCATGTTCCCTCCTGCTAACTGGGCAGTTCGTAGTCAGCCCCCCAACCAGTCAAATCCAGTTCCTCCTCGATAACGGGAGAAGGCGGCACCACATCTCTACCAGAGTTGTCGACTCGCCGACTTTTGCCTTGGCGGCGCTGCTTAGGACGAGCAGTTTGTGGCTGCTCAGGTCCAGATTCTTTACCGGGCTGTGATCGCCTCTTAGTTATGGCTGAAGCTTCAGCGCTCTCGCTCCGTCCCTCAGGTGATGCAGGTGGGGTAACGGCAAAGTCCGAAATACCTGCCGTTGCGCTCCGCGCTTCTAAGAGCGGCACGGCCGGGGCGACATTGCCGCCCATTAATGTCAACTGGTCTTGGCTCGTACTTTGGTCGCGTGCTTTAGTTCCCTTCGACTCTCCATGATTCAATGCACGGGCCAGTCGCTGGCGTGTACGTGTCCTTCTCGCCGCCAGCCACTCTCGCTCAACTATCTCCTGAATCTTCTGCTTGGCACGGCTCAAAGCAACAATATCTACAGTCTCGCGAATCCGCTGCCGAGCGAATCGCTTGATCATCTCGTGCTGCCAGAGACTCAGCCCCTGGGCATAGTCTTGATTAACTGCCGGTACGGGGATATAGATTCCCTCATTCCTATCAGCAACGTGGACGAGGGATAGGTCACTCGGATCATACTTAACCGTGACCCGTTGGCCCGGCCCTAGTTTGCGCCTTAAGAGCGCCAAAGCATCATCGTTATAGAAGAGCCCACCGTGCAATTCGAGGCCCTTTGCTGAGATGACTCTCTCGGCAACACACCCGAGCAGCACGTCGAGAGCCGATCGTTGCCCGGGCAGAGCTGGTGGGTATTCGGCTATTGCCTCCCGCCAGAGTCGTGCTGGAATGTCGCGTATGCCGCGATGCTCTTGCTGGTGGTAAATATCAACGATGTAGCTGTGGTACATCTCTTCAAGGGCATTAAGTGTGATAACGGCGTTCGCCTGCGGGTCATAGTCGGCGCGATCAAGGATGTCGGAGAAGGTCGTCCCCGGCTGATTATGTAGAAGTTGCTTGTTTTGCGTTCTGAACCAACGCTCCTTTGAGCCTTTATAGTTACCGCTCCGTGGTGGAGCGTAGTGAATGGATATACCTAACTGGAGGCAGGCATCCTCGAAGTGGACACTGTGAAACTCTGGCCCGTTGTCGACCACGATTAACTCCGGAATGCCGTAAGCGTCCCAAGTATTAATGATGTCCGGGTAATTCTCCTTTACATATATTTTCGGAGCGATTGCGTGTCGCAGGCAGTGCATTACTGACAAGTAGCTTGGCGGGTTAAAACTGATGTACTTGCCTAAGACTATGCGTGAGAATTTGTCGAGTGCACTTGTCAACCATGGCCTGCCTACGGGCAGGCGTGTGTCTGGATCAACAACCATTAAATCAATCTTCGTATGATCTATTTCGATGCGTTCGAGCGGGCGTGTTGGGCGCGGACCATGTTTCACCGGATCATATTTTTGCTTGGCGATATGTTCGCCATAACGCGCCTTCATCGTTAAGAATGGGTCAAGCTTTTTAACAGTTCTGTAGACGACATTCCTATGTGGTATAGGCAGTCTATCTTCTGCCTCTCGGTGCTCATTCGTTGCATTGATGCGGATTACGACAGTTCCGTAAGTATCTGCCACCGTCGGACGTTCTCTAGATAGATACTTTTCTTCAATGACAGTATCTATTATCCGCGCTAGCTCACTCGACTTACGCTCGTCGCCTGTTACTAGCTTTCGCTTAGTATTCCCTCGTCTCTTGAGTGCGGGTGCAAGTGACATCAGGTTTCCACTTGAAGCTTCGAACATGCGGCACCAACGGTAGAGCGTAGTGACTGATGGAGGCTGCGCATCTTTAAGCTCAGTCTTGATTTCGTTGATGGCGGACGAAAATGTGTCACGGGTCCGTTGCACCCGGCCAAGTGTTCTAACCGCGTTGACGTACGCGAACCGGCGTCTGACCTCGGCCCGAACATCCTCAGTAAAGAGACTGAGTTCACTGACCAAGCGTGGCTTACTATGGTGCTCAGCCAGGGCGACGTCTCGCTCGTCGCCGAGTAACTCGAGTGCTTCTTCAGACCAAGCCTTAACCAATTGCCATTCCGTGATGGACGAGAATTCGTTAGTCGCAATATTCCTGAGTTGCAATGCCCCGCCGGGCAGGCGCTTTTCGATTACGCACTCGCCTTGACCGCGCAGGCAGATATGTAACCCTCGACGTAGCCTAAATATTGATGGCATGTTTATGACATCTCTCCTGTAACGATAGGCAGTATGTTCGACGGATAGAGAAGCATATCAGCGCAGAGCGGCTTCATCAGATCGACGCTTAATACGCCCCTCCAGAGCAACGCATAAACCGTCGCGCGTGTTGTCCCCTTTGATTCGAAAAATTTGAATGCGTCGAGTAGCCGCACGCAATCGTTCTCAGCAAGTAACTCACGACAATAAATGACGTGCTGTGGATAGATCGGTGCGCGACTGTAACGCCAGAGCAGCTTGATGTTGTTGAGGCGCGGTTGCATCCTGATTTTATCACTTGTGGCAAGAACGAACTGGTACCCCTCTTCGTCGCACCTGAGGCTAATGGCACGAAAGCGTGATTGGTTATCGGGGTCATTTGCCTCATCTTCAGGTTTAACCTCAATGAGTTGCTGTTTGTCTTTTCGCTGGACTAGAAAGTCAGGAGTGTAATGGTGTGGTTTTCCGCTCGTCTCATATTGAATCCGTAGCGGCTGCTCACGGTATGTAAGCACGTCGCTATCAAACTCAAGGAGGTAAATCATGTCGCGCTCGATCTGCGATTCCCACCACACACTCTTGCCGGTCTTGAGGCTGGGGAACTTGCCGATTACTTTAGTGGTGCTACCACGATTAGTGAACGCTCTGACTCGCATGTCAAAACACCTCCTAGCAAAATTTCCACTGGGGATTAAGGAGAATCGAGTTCTCCCTACCACTGCTGAATAGCGTGAGACAAGACAGACTTATTACATGAGCTATGCCCGCCGCATAGTCTTTTACTTAATCCGAGTCATGAGTTGGACTCAGGCTGACACGACGCCAGCATGAACCAGATTGTAATGCAGTACCTTGAGCTTGATGGTGTTCCACAGCCCGTTCCACGAGCGGCTAAACACCCGGTCGATGAACTGATGCCACCACTGGCTGAACATCGTCTCCACGCCCTGCCTGACCTGCGAGAGCAGGAACTTGTGGTCGGGCGCGTCGGCGCGTGTAATCAACAGCATCTCGGCCTCGGCGAGGCTCTCGGCACAGTCGGGGCCGCGATAGCCCAGGTCGCCGACGGTGATGCCGCCGTCCATGCCTTCTTGGAGCGCCAGCGCAGGCTCCCGGTCGTCCCAGTTCGCCGGCGTCAGGATGATGTTCATGACTCGACCCGCGATGTGGCGCACGGCGTGGAGTTTGAAGCCGAAGAACCAGCCCTTAGAACTCTTCCCGAAGCGCGCGCCATCTTCCCTGAGCAGCCGCACTCGCCCATGACGCAGGGCATGGCAGAGCGGAATCGGCTTGGAGTCCATCAGGTAGAGACGGGTCTGTGCCGCGTCGTGGCCGCAGGTCGCCTCAAGCAGCGCCCCGACTTGCCGGGTGAGCCGGTGCAGGCGGTTGACCCATTGGGTGTAAGTCGGCAGGCGCGGGAAAGCCGCGCGCCAGTTCTTCGCCACCATCCGGTACGCCTTCTTCAGCGAGGCGACGCCGAGCGGGCCTTGCAAGAGCGCGAGGGTGATGACTTCCGCGTCGGTGAACCGCGGGGTCGAGTGCGGGGAGCGTCGCCAGCCGGAGAGCGCCGGGCGCGCGGCCAAGTAGTCATCGACGAAGCAGTAGATTTCCGTCATCTGATGCTCTATGCTCTCGGCCATAGGTCGTCGTCCTTTGGTGGTGGAATGGGTGTCGCAACTTCATTCTACACACCGTCCCAAGGGCGACGGCCTTCCTTTTTCAACTCATGACTCGGATTTACTTATTCTGCTTGCTAGGTTCTGGGGTGGTTAAGTAGCGCTTACCCTTTCGGAGCCAGACATGAGGAGGGATGAAAGAACGCGTATTTAATACCAGCAAAGCCTTAATGTCTGTTAGCTATATAGCTAACAGACATTAAGATATACATTTTCCCGAAAAATAGCAAGCAAAATAATTCAGTAGCTAATTATTTTTGTTGCCTACTGTGAAACTTGGATTCAAGTTTGAAGTGCAACAGGTCGTCGTTTGTAAAAGACCTCGTTCGGCGTCCGGTAGCCGAGCGTCTTGCGCGGCCGCTCATTAAGCCGCTCCGTTACGCGTTCGACCTCCGCCTCCGTGATCGTCGAGAAGTCTGCCCGCTTCGGGAAGTACTGCCGCAGCAGCCCGTTGGTATTCTCGTTCACACCCCGCTCCCAACTCGCGTGCGGGCGCGCGAAGTAGAAGTCTGCCCGGAGCCCCTGCGCAATGCGAGCATGGTGGGCGAACTCCCCGCCGTTGTCCGACGTGATCGTCAGCACCCGCTCGGAGAGCGGCGAGAGCGCCTCAAGGCTCGCCCGCGCCACCTCTTCCGCCCCCTTGCGCTCGACTAGGCTCAGCCGCAGCAACTTCGACTTGCGCTCGACTAGGCTCAGGAGAGCGCCCCGGCCTCTTCGGCCGACGATGGTGTCGGCCTCCCAGTCGCCGACTCTCCGCCTGGCGGCGACGACAGCCGGTCGCTGCTCAATGCCGACCCGGCCGGCGATCTGCCCTCGCCGCGACTGCTTCCCGTAGCGCTTCCGGCGCTCTCTTTGGCACCGCAGATGGAGGTGCAACGTGCCACCCGCCCGCTTGTCGGCGTAGACGTACTGGTAGATGCGCTCGTGGCTCACCGCCGCGCGCCGCTCCAGCTTGAGCCGCCCCGCGATCTGCTCGGGGCTCCACTCCATCCGCAACAGCGACTCGACGGTGACCCACGTCTGCGCGCTGATGCGTGGGCGGTGGGCGGCGTGCTGCCGCGCCGCGGCCAACTCCTGCGCCCGACCCGGGCGGTAGCCGCGCTGCCCGCGGTTGCGGCGCAGTTCACGCGAGATGCTCGACTTGTGGACGCCAATGATGGCGGCCGTCTCCGTCTGGGTGTGCCCGGCTTTCTTCAAGGCGTAAATCTGGTATCTTTGCTCGCGGGTCAGCTGCGTGTAGCTCATCAGTGTGCTTCTTTGACTTGGCGGTTAAGAAAGCACGCCGAGACTACCGCAGCTTGCCCGCTAACCGCCAACCTCAAAGTTGCACTTCAAACTTGAATCCAAGAAATACTGGCGCAGGTTATTACGCACGGTTTGAGGCGATCTATTTAAATCTTTGGCTGTATTACTGGGATGTGATTAAATTTTCATGCTGGCGCATGATGTTCAAGCTATTAAAGTTTTTATCAAGAGAATGTAGATCAGCCAGACCACCCACATCGCCCATATCACCCACATGCTTATTGGAAATTCTTTTGACAGAGTTTATGGTATAGAATTAGAGGGGTAATGAGGGAGTGAAATTGTTAGCTGCTTAATAGACAGAGTATTAACGGATTTATGCTTGGAGGAATGTAATGACTTTAGGCGAGATTATAGCTCAGGCACGAAAAGATAAAGGGTTAAGCCAGAGGCAGCTTGCCTCTTTAATCAAGAAGGAGGATGGGCAACACATCTCGACTCCTTACCTCAATGATATTGAGCATGACCGTCGAAGCCCTTCCTCTGACCACATGATCGAACAGTTTGCTCATGCGCTTGAGATTGAACCCGAATTTTTATATTACATAACGAAGCGGGTTCCGGCATACGCTTATAGGATGCCAGCTGATCGGAAACAAGTTGTTGCTGCATGGCAGGCTTTCGTGCAAGTACTACAGAATGGTCCTACAACCTAGCCTTAAGTATAGGAATCACAAAATAATTATCTATTCACGGGGCTGTTGCTCAACGGCGAGCACAAGTCCGTCGAGCTGAGGGTCGGGAGGGGGCTGGCCGCGACGTGACATTCCCAAGTTGGCAGGGGCGAAGAGCTGAACAAGTAAAGAGACGTCATGGGTTCCGACAACAATCTTGGCAACCCCTCATCGTTTTTTGCTCTTAGCCGATTTATCCCGCTTTAGCCCCTCACTTTTCTTTGTGGCTGGTAAATCTTCCGGCAGGTCTAAATCATCCTTCGCTAAAACTTCTAAATACACGTTAGCTACTTCAGCGTAGGCGCAAAGCACGTGCAGCGGCGGTTCAAGAATCCCCCGCTCGTATTTAGATATACGTTCCTGCTCGAGTTCCTGAGATAAGCCTAAGCGGCGGGCCATTCCATTCTGGCTGAGTTCCAGCCTCTGGCGAATCTCGAGTAACTTGTCCGCGAGCCTAGCGGGCTTCGGCCTTGAAGCACTCCCCATCAGGAACGACCTCCCTGGCCTGATGGGGACGATGTAGTTAACTTTTGCTTGCAATTAAGGACATTTGTCTTTAGTATGTGATTGCCCTTTGATGCCGCCGTAAGCCCAAACTTTCTGGGCCTATCAGCGTAGCGCATCACCAGCAAATGTCCTCAGCTGCTTTTCCATGGCAGTTGCTTACAAAATTGTCAAAGACGCTCAGTCGTGAAAGATAGCAAACGAGGCACTACTCGTCACTATCTGTCGAGACATTATTGCAACCGGAGGGTAGAAGGAGTCCGCGCGCTTTTCTTTCTACCGGGACGCAAATCCCCTGTCTATTCATCATATCTGCCGCCAGGCTAAAGGAACTCAAAATGCGACGTCTCACCCGCTTCCTCGTAGCGCTCGCTATTACAAGTGTTACCGCAGCGGCTGCCGTACAAACTGCGTGGCATGAAATCACAGAGCGGGAAGGCGGCTTCACCATCAGCTTTCCCGGTTCCCCTAAGTATCAGCAGGTACCTAACAGGACTTATGGTTTCACTTCAGAGAGCTACTCCTTCTACTACCGGAATCACGATCTGCGGGTATCCTTCGTTCCTCTCGACCCGCTGCCCAGAACCACAGCGGAGGCCCTCAAGGCGCTGAACGACAGCTCGGCCTCATATACCACCGGCTTCGGTAAATTAGTAAAGCAGGAAAAACTGCCGGACGGCGGAAGGCAGTACGAGAACGTATACTCTCGGGAGGGCAGGCTGTTTCAGGCACTCACTCGCCTTTATGTGCGGCACGGAAACCTCTACACGCTCTCCTGCACTACCGACGCGTCCCCCGGCATTGACGAGCAGATAGAGGAGAAGTTCTTCTCCTCCTTCAAGTTTCTAGAGGATTTACCGCCGCGACCTGCGACTACGCCGAGGCGCGTCATAAGCCAAGGGGGCGGAAGCACACGTCATTCCAAGTGGTACGTGCTGAGAGGGCTGGACGGAGATTTTTCTGCTGAGTTCCCAGCGAAGCCTGAGTACAAGTTATCCCCTGGCCAAGAGACTGGGCGCTCACTTCACCAGTATCTCTGCTTATTCGGGCAGAATCATTTCGCCGTCTCTTACAGAGAAATGGTTGAGGGGGAGGGCGGGGTCGAGCAGATCGCTTGGCAGTCAGTAAAAGCGCTTCTGGAGGCTTACCCAAGTTTGCGGTTAGCACGTCATTCGCAGCTACCCGACGGCGGTTACGAAGTGGGGCTACGGGGAGAGATGGTAGGTGAATTCGCTTACATGCAGACGCGGTTCTACATACGCAGGCGGCGCGTCTATATAGTTTCCAGCACCGCGTGGAACCTTTCCGAATCTGATGACACACCCAAGTTCTTCGCTTCGTTCCGTTTTCTCTAAATCCTTTCTATATTCGCACTAGGGAACCTATTCAGAAGATGTCTCAGCGTCCTAAGAAAGAAAGGGTGGGGGTGCAGTTACCAACGGAGTTAATTGAGCGTGCTCGTGACGCTGTCTACTGGACTCCGGGGCTGACGCTCAACAAGCTGGCGGAGATAGCCTTTGCACAGACGCTCGAGTGCTTTGAGGCTTTGCGTGGTAATCCTTTCCCTCCCCGTACTGGCTCTCTGCCTGTAGGCCGGCAAATACGCTGAAGGGCAAAGCTGGAAACATAAAGCTTGCAGTCACCTCATCCCAGCGCTTCGTTAAATTCAACCCGGTCGTCCCCACACAGATTTCGGAATCTCCCCAGACTGGGCGTTATTGTATAAATCAGGATGAGTAGGTTTCACCCGCTACGTTGCTGTCTCAGACGACATAACTCTGTGGCATCCCAAGGTCCGTCATCTTGTTCATCGCGGCACATCTAACCCGCAACTCCGTCTCCTCCCTCTCCCACTCCCGCGACTTCAACCTATCGGAGAAGATTGTCTTCAGGCGCACCCTCCCGTCTCGACGAGTGAGCGCGGTGATAACCGGCCTCCCTCTTCCACTCATCGCGGCCGACCTCCCGCCCGCGCAACACTGCCGCGTTGCGGTCTTGGAACTTCGGCCCGCTTTTAACTCGCGTTCGCACCTGCGGCGGGATCACCGCACGCGTGATCCCCTTGATTCGCTCACTGACCGCCTGCGGGAGTTAGCAATGGAGTGATGAACACTAACAAAATTGCCACGATTTCGAGGGGGAAATTGTGGGCGGCATTCATAGCGTGATGAGTCGCAAGACGAGAAGGTGCCTGAACAAACTATCACAAATAGTGGGAAAGAACGTCGTACTGTTCTTTGGTTGCTTGGATTCTCCCTTCTGTAACGTCAAGCGCCAAGTTGTAGATGAACCTCCCCGTGCGGCCTTTACTGGAAGAACTTGCCAAAACTTTCCTGAATAATTCAGGCTGCTTCAACGCGCGGAGAAAATGCCTGCTATCCCACCCGTACTTACTAAATTTGTCTACTAAAGCACGGCGTAGACGCTCGCACTTGTCCCACTCTCCCCACCACGAATGTGAGGGAGCTTGATACATCAGTAACCGCCAAGATTGATACGGCAGCCTTTCGTGCGCAGCAGCATCATGAACGGGCTTAAACGTCTCAGCGGTGAGTTCCGGGGCATGGGTGTCAGGGTTATTAAAACTTAGGGCGAGGAGGAACGCCATGACTTTAATGAGTGCTTGCTCATCAAGCTGACTGCTAGAGCGCACCAGCGGTAACCAGATTTGCGTGCCTAATTTTATGACGCGTGGTGAATGAGGATCTAGCAAACGGGTTAATAAAGCCATCGTTGTGGCGTGAGGTGTCTCCGTATTATTCAACCAGTGTAGGACTGCATCGGTTTGTTGACTCAGCACTCGCTCCCATCTATCCGGTAGCGTAGAGGCGTCGGAAACATTCAACCAGTTCAGCACAGCGTCTATGGCTTCGGCCCTATACTGACGACTTATCTCCTCAGCGAGCACGTCCGACTTGGCCTCCAGCATTGCCCGTATTATGTCAGCAACAGCCAACTCTCCGCTTTTAATTCTAGGACTGACAAGATCGTATAACTCACGCTGCCGGTCGTATTGCTCCTGCCAAACTTGAGGTGCCGCGAATAAAGCTGGATTGTATTTAGCGAAAACAAATAGCAAATCATATTTCTGCGCAGCTAAATCGAGGGCATCGTTCACCGTTATGGCCTCTGACATGCCCAAAATCATCTCTTCCCCCAAAGGGTTAAGCTTGTAATCCAGCAGTTTGTTGATTAGAGCTTTTGCCTCCGAAGGTACTCGGGTTATCAAATGTTTAGCCCTCTCTCGAACCCGAAGAGCACCGGCATCTAAGGCATCATACTGGTCCGTAGTGGCAAGTCCTTGGAGTAATTCAGACTCAGGGTATTTCGGCAACGGCGGCTTACCGGATGATGCACCTCCCAGCAGCGACTGCTTCAGTCTGGCCCCTTGTTGTGGTTCGGGGTAATACGTGCAAATGAGGTGGATAAGCTCACCAAGTGAAGACTTATCTGTATCTGTCTGGTAAATACGGGTATACAGGTCGAGCAGATGAGGAACCGCCTCCCTACCGCTTGGTGCATCGGCACCGAATAACAAAAGGAATGAGCGAAGAGTATCTTCTGTCGGCGAAATGATGTCACTGACCGCAGTGCTTATCCATGGAGGTGCCTTAGTAGAAGTCATTGCGCCATTGGGCTCTATGAATACCCCGTTGGATATCTCTCGCCGGATATGCCTAGCCGCCGCAGTAGGAATAACTTGCAAGTCGAAATTCCTGCCTGCGAGTTTCCTATTGGAAAGTGCCCCGGTACAAAACAGGAAGGAGCGACGCAGCTTTGGGTGTTGCTGGTTCCAGATTTCGAGCACTAAATCGGTGTACGCGCCCGCCGTCTCGCTCGGCAGATAAACGGGGCTAGTCGGGTGCCCATACAGCCCTTCTAGCACCGATACGGCTACGCCTTCATCAATCGGGTCTGACTTCCTTGCATTAGTATGTACTGGTAAAAGGTCGAGTTTAACCGCAGTGATATAGCTATACTGTTTAAGGTCCTTCGAGGGACGGATGAATAATTCCAATAAGACTCTGAAGTCTCGTATCCGAGCTAAATCTGCCGTTTCAATCAGAAGAGTATGAGTCCACACGCAACCCGGACGAGGCATCTCATTGGCATACCAAGTCTTTGCGAAGGCGTACCAACTGGTGTCCGTAACGGGGTAGCCTGTGAGATAAGCTTGAAAGCCGCTGACCATACTCGGCCCCGACATGTCGCTTAGTGTCAGCAGTAGGCGGTCTGCTTTCGGCGGGAATTTCGTGGAGGACTGGAGTAGCTGATGCCCGTCCGCGTAGCCATGCAAACATTGCTGTAGCGTTACCCTCTCATCGACTGTTTGCATCGACTCACGCGCCCCCCATTACCCACTTTACCGGGGCTGTAATGTCATTCGGGGCACATCCTTCCCCGACTATTTCTATACGTTCCGACTGGCGCTCGTACTGCTGTAGGCGCGAGATGTCTCCGTCCAGGACTCCCCCCTGCGCGCTTAAGCCGTATACTCGCGAGGGAAAGCGTTCATAATTAGCTCTGAGATACTGATATAGCAGTGGAAGGCGTTTAGAAAACCAATCTTGTGGCGAGTTGTATCTCGCCCGAACAAGATCCCAAGCCGACACTATTACAGCTACCCGCCTTATGTTTTCCAGGTGCGGCTGTTGTTCGATAAATTGCAGCAGCTCAACGAGCTGCACTTGAGTCGGAGATTTGTTCGGATCCCAGTCCGGCAGAAAGGTGTCATCGTCCGCCGCAGCAGCCACGCCATTAGCGTGTTGCCCATTATCCAATAATGACACCGCGTCTTCGACACCAGAATGGATCCTGTTAGGGGCTATGACTTTCGTGGGGTGAACGAACAGAAGTACGCCGCAGGACTCACGCGCCAGCGCGTCATACTCCTTTGTCCATTTCCGATCTACCCACTGCTGCCTGAAGGATTCCCCTGACATATCGGGAAAGACGAGCTCAGCAGAATCATCACTTCCCGGAAGACCTAGCCTCATGGAGACAATCTGCTCGGTGTTTTGCACCGTCCTGCCGACCTCACGGAACTGAAGCCACGCCTTATGGATCTTATTCAGATGTTTCCGATCCCCCTCGAATCTAATCAATTGCAAGGAGTCGGGGACCTCCCTTGTCGTGACTACGTGCCAAAGCGCGGCGAGGAAAGTTGTCTTGCCCGAACCCGGGAGTCCAATGATAAGTTGTTTATAACTAGCTGATGGCACGAGGGGAGTCACCTTCGTTTAGGAGTATGGTTGCCTACTGGTCGCCTTGTTAAGTAGCGGTCGAACTCCGTCTTTACTAGCCCATCGGCGATGGCTCGAATATCCCGTAGCTTCGGCTGCAAGTAGAAAGGCGTATCCTCAACCCACGACGGGAGCACCTGATCCAAGCCGTATGCCAGCGGAAAGCCTGCGACGGTAGGCCGTGCAGCCACATCAAAGAAGCGCAAGCGACCAAACCGATGCCCGAACTCGTCGCTGAGCCTTCGGCGTATATTGTCGAGGTAAGCCTGTGCTGCTGATCCTTTAACTGGCCCGAGCAGATCACGTTTTGTTATGAGCACGTCTACGAACGTGCGCTGCCCTATCATGTCTGCGTCAAGCGCGCTTTGCAGAAGAACTTTCCCCGTGTTGAAGGCTTCATGCTTGAGTCCGGTGTCTGCCAGCCTCTCGCCGTCAAGGCACAGGGCTAGGTGATCAGCGCGACGTAGCACCTCAAGCTGCTGACACTCCTCCGTCGAGTCGCAGGCGGCCCTGAAATACTCTCCTGAAATGTCAGTTAATAAAAGGTCTTGAGGAGGTCCACTTAAGTCTTCAACCCGGAGCCGCAAATGGAGTAGAGACTGTCCGTCACTACGAGGCGTGCGCGTAGTTTCGGGATGCTCGCGCTCAGACTCAATGCGCGAGGGGAAGCAGCGTCTCTCCATTCCCGGTAGGGTGCGACAGCCTGCAAAAATGTAGCCCGCGAATGGCCCCTCCTGAAATTTGTCGTAAAGCGATGTGACGAATGTGGTTTTACCGCTGTCCTCATCTCCGGCGACGACGATTACGCGAGTGAGGCGTGCGCCGGTAATGCGAGTTGCCGTAGCGGGGCTAAAGTCTAGCCCGTCAGGCAACTCGATCATCTCGTCCTCTTCCTGTAGCTCCGCCGCGCCCTTTAATTCGACTGCTTTCTCTTCTGCGGGATTCAAAGGCGCGGGGGCTGCTGGCTCTGCACCAATGTAATTTGGGCAGGCGCTAAGATCGAGACCTTCGATACACTTGTCCGTTGTCGCTACGGTACATTCTGCCAACTTACAACGATGTACTAATACCTGAGACATCGGAGATTGCTTTAGCTGGCGCCTGCGATATTAACCGCCCGCATCAGCATCCTTTCGTGATACACCTGCGTCGCGAGATCCAGCGCCGCAATAGCCCCTTTACTTTTCAAGTCGCTGACTCTATCGAACGGAGCAATCCACTCAGTTGACTTCTCGAACTCCAGTGATTTCTGCACCGCCAAATGGACAGAGCATATATCTTCGACGCCCCGCGCCGCAGCTTCCTCAATTAACCGGCCACGCCACTCACGTGGTGCCGCGTTAACCGCATCCCTAATTGAAGTTGACTTGGAAAGTACGGGGTCAACGAAACGCAACATTTTGTCCAAAAAGGCCGGTGCGGCAATAGGCCCCGGAACGACGTTCACCAGATCGGCAAGCTCCTTACCGACTACCAGCGTGGCAAACGGCAGTTGTAGCTCTACCATTCTCATATCAAGGTCACGGCTATATTCACCGAAGGCCCACCAGAGGATGTTAGACTCCTCACGGCGGGATCTGATCTCCTGGGTTAACTTCTCCCCCATTTTATTGACGGAAGCAGCCAGCTTAGAAATCGCGCCTGCTAGTTGTTCAAATGGCGGTCTTATGGGTTCCTTAAGATTTGTGAGATTATTCCCCGTGGCCGCAGTTGTCAGGGTGTCCAGCAATTCTTCCAAATCTACATCTGGTTCAGGCACTGTGAAGTTGCCATCAGACTCACGCATCCTAACAGCCTCTTCGGCTAGATAGGTTCGGGCGTACGCGATGATCTCGCCGTTCAAAACATTCTGCCGTAAACCTTGACAGTAACCACAGAGCATTGCGAGGGCTACCGCATCGGTGACATTGGTCCGAGTTTTCTCGACGATGTGGGCGATTGTGGCAGCCGCGAGGACTCGTAATTCAAGTCCGTTTTCGCGCATGGGAAAAGTAGGATCTACCGCCTGAAATGACGCACTGTACTTATCTACAAAGTTTGAGTCTTGTGATGGCCTCGCGTAATACAGCCGAACAAGCTCTAGAGCGTTTTGTACTTTAATCTTTTTCGCGAAGCTTTCGAGTCCCTGCCAACGCTTTTCTAAGTCTTCCGCCTTCGGCTGAAGTCCCGCGGCCCTATACCACTCGGCGAAATATTTGTGCATAGACGCCTCTTTTCTTACTTGGTCTGCTCATCACGAAACGGGTTGTCGGAATACAGATTATCTCCGTGGGCTTTCTGCACCTCATCCCACAAATCACCTAATAGATTTTCCTGTTTCGCGCGAAGGAGTAGACGGTTGAATAGTTCACTATCCTGCAACCCTTCGTCGTCCTCCCGGAAGAGATGAAGCCCCTGCGCCACGTCAATTCTGGCGTCGTAGGGAAGACTGTAAAATCTATATGCCAGCCTCCTCGCTCTATTCATCAGACGACCCTCTTGTGTTCCCCGGTCACTTACCGTAGTGGAATCGTCCCCAACAGAAGTTGCGGGAGCCGAGGTGCGAGTCTGGTCCGCCAGTATAGCAGGCAATTTTTCTTGCTCTTGAGGATACCATGCGCGTAGATTCAGCGCGCGAGTCCGGATGTCAGAACCGCTCGAATCAAAATCACCCCTGAATTCCCCCTCCTCATCACTCCAAACGCGCGGATAGACAACGACGCTGAGTTGACGCCCGTTGCCCCTCCCACTAACGCTGAGAGACAGAAAGTTATACCTCGGCTGCCACTCCTGCTCACCCCGGCTTGGGTGAACCGCACCTGCCGTAATACGTATTGTGTTGTTTATAAAGTCTACCTTCTGCTTGTGCTTATGCCCGAATAGCTGAACATGCACGCGGGTTTCTAAACTTTGGTTGACTTGATCCTCATCCCTCAGCCATTGAGGCGGATGATGACAAAGAGTCAGGTAAGTAACGCCCTCTTCAGTTCCTGGCCTAGCTTGGATTGAGCCGAGTATCAGTCTATTCTCCCCAATATCATCATTCCACCACGAAATGAGAGTTGAATTCAGCCCGCGTAAACGGAGCACGGATCCATCGTTTAGAGGTAAATCTTGCTGCCAGTAGGGATTTTCGGCGTCAAATGTACACTGGAAACGCGCGGCGAAAATGTTGTATTGAGCTACCGGCTCAAAGAGCACTCGTTGAGCGATACGATCTCTCATGTATGCCCGTATTTGACCGTCGATATCATTAGTCTTGCGGAGTTTCTCATGGTAGGTGCGCAACGTTTCACTCTGGTCAATCACACTACGATCAACGTCGTGATTGCCCGGCACAGTCCAGACGTTCTCACGTGGGCAACCAAGAAGGTCGCAAAGCCTCTCTAGCCACGAGCGCGCAGTCTCGTACTCTTCCTTTCTGCCCGCGAACGCAATGTCACCAGTGACCAAGACACCATGTATAACCCCGAGCCTTCGGCGCATTCGTTCAACATCGCGCTCAAGTTCATTCCGAAGGTCATTATCTAAGTCATAAACGTCTCCACTTAGCCCGCGGTGAAAGTGGATGTCAGATAGGTGCAGCAGATTCAGTGGCTCTTCGGTCACTTTTGTCTTCCCCAACCGTCTAAAATTCTACACGATGGTGGCCTAGACACGGCCGCCCTACAAGTGAAACACTTGTTCACGGATGGGATGTTGACAAAGTTCGTTCCTATTGTCAAAAAATTCATTTGGATAAGTGGAAGTAATAGAGATGCTCGAGCCATTGGAAGCATGGCTTGCCACTGCGGCAAACTAATAGCTCAAGTTACAACATCAACTGGAACCACCAGGTGACCGAAGAGGTCACCTGGTGGTTCTCATCCTATGAGGTAATCAGTTTCACTTTATGAGGTAAGAATTTCATCTTATGGGGGAACTCACAACAAACACTACAAGCGAGAGTAGGTGAGGCCGGTTTGGCCCTGGTATTTGCCGCCGCGGTCTTCGTAGGAGACGTCGCAGTCCTCGTCGGATTCGAGGAAGATGACCTGGCCGATGCCTTCGCCGACGTAGACGCGGAGGGGGAGGTCGGCGAGGTTGCCGAGCTCGATGACGAGGCGGCCAGTCCAGCCGGCTTCGAGCGGCGTGGTGTTGAGCATGAGACCAGCGCGGGCGTAGGTCGATTTGCACATGCAGATGCCGGTGACGTTGCGGGGCATGCGGAAGGTCTCGACCGTGACGCCGAGGGCGTAGGAGTGGGGCGGCATGAGGTAGTAGCGCGAGCCGTCTTGGGCCTCGTGCAGGGGCGCCTCGACGAGGGAGCTTTCGTCGAAGTTCTTCGGGTCGATCTCGCGGGAGTGGATGGGCGAGAAGACGCGGAAGCCGTCGTCGGCGAGCCGCATGTCGTAGCCGTAGGAGGAGGCGCCCGCCGAGATGATGCGCCGCCCCGCGGAATCGCGCACGAGGGTGGCGTCGAAGGGCTGGATGAGTTGGTGCTCCTCGGCCATGCGCCGAATCCAACGGTCTGATTTGACTGACATCGTTTCCGTGTCCGGTAAGAGTTTTAAGAGCGGCGGCCGCACGACTCGCGCGGCCGCAGCGCAGCATAGCGGGCGGCGGACGGTAAGTCCAGAGGAGAGTGGACAGTAGTCAGTAGAAGAATCTTCGTCGCTCGAACCCTGCGGCTGTCGTCCTCAACTTCCTCAAAGCGGAGCCTACTGTCTACTGTCTACTGTCTACTTGTTTAATTCGCAAGGTGCCGTCGCCGACGGTGAAAGAGAGGGTGGCGCCGCCGTTGCCGGCGCGGCCTTGCAGAGAGCGCTCGGTGGGGGTGGTACGTTCGCGCGGGGCAAGCCCCGGGTAGGTGTTGTCGATGCGGCCGGCGCGTAAGACCTCTGCGTCCACGTCGCCGTTGAAGCCAGCGGGCAGCTCGACCGTGAGATCGCCGGAGGCCACGCGCAGGCTCAGGCCGCGGCCACGCCAGCTCCGCGCGGACGGGCGCACCGTGACGGGGCCGGAGGCCACCGTCGCCTCCACGTCGCCACCCGCGAGCGCAAAGAGCGAGTCGGGGCCGCCGCCCGCGTTGATGCGCAGGGCTCCTTCGACGCCCTTCACGACCAACGTGCCGCGCCCCGCGTTGATCTCCACGTCGCACATGGCCGGCACCTTCACGCGGTAGTCGATGCGCCAGGGCATCGTCGGCAAGTTCTTCGGCAGCCCCTTCGCGGCGCGCTTCGCGTACTTGCGGTCGTGCAGGCCGACGGTCGTCACACGCACGTGGTTGACATCCTCGTCTACGGCGAAGGTGTTGAGCGCAGCGAGGCGCGTGAGGTTCTCCTCCGTGTCGGCGCTCTGCTCGACCTCGGCCGTGACCTCGACCTCGCTCCTCTGCCAAGCCTCGACGGTGACGGAGCCCTCCGGTGCGCCGTCGATGGTCACAGACCCGCCGTAGCCCAGACGCTTCAACTCGCGCCGCGTCGTCGTCCGCTTCAGCAGCGGCGCCGGCTGAACCTGCACAGGCTTCTCCGACTTCTTCTCCTCCTTCGGCTGCCTCCCGCTCTGCGCAGAGGCGGAGTGCTGAGCGATGACAGCCAGCGTGAGGAGAGTGAGAAGAACGGGCGCGTAGATTTTTGACAACGTGATTCTCATCATTCGCAGGCTACAACATCGCGGGCAAAGTAAAAAGCGAAAAGATGAGGATGAGAAACACGCTGCTTCTCATCCTCATCCTTTCGTTCTTCGTCTTTTAACTTCTGTCTGCTAGCGCGGCATGAAGACGATGGAGCCACGGCCGTTGGTGGTGCTCAAGGAGGCGCCGCCGTCACCGACCTTGCCGACGACCTTGCGCTTCTCGTTGAAGAACTCGAACTCGCCCATCTGCGCGAAGCCATTGAGGTCGATGTTGCGCGTCCGCGGGGCAACGGCCATCAGGCGGAAGCCCGACTCGGCCGTGATGCGGAGCTGGATGTCGCCCTGCGTCGAGTTCAGGACGTACGTCCCGCCGCGCAAAAGCTCCGCGTCGAAGAGGATGTTGCCGACCGTATTCTCGGCCATGACGGTGCGTGCGCGGATGCCGGTCAGCTCGATGTCGCCTTCGCTGGTGACGTGTGCGCGCACCATCTCGCCGCGGACGTTGCGGATGACGATGCCGCCGCTCATCGTGCTGATGTCCACGGTCGAGTTGTATGGGACGCGGATGGTGAAGTTGATGTCGCCCACGTCCTCGCGGTTGTCGCGCCGCACGTCGATGCGGACGCCGTCGGCCGTGGCCTCGGGCTCCATCTTCGCCGAGCGCGACTCCATCGTCGCGGTCACGCGGACCGTGTTCTTCTCCCAGGCGACGACCTCGATGCGGCCGGAGCGATTGAGGAGGTGGAGGCGGATGTTGGGCTGCGCGGGGTAGTCGCGCGAGAACTTCTTCTGCGCGGCGGCCTGCGGCGCGAGCAGGCAGACGAGGGCGAGCGCCGCAAGCAGCAGGTGCGCGGGGCGCATCGCCGCGGCGCGGCCGGGGTGGGGGTGGTTGACGGTCGCTTGCTTCATCTAACTCCGGACTTCAGAACTCTGGGCGGCTCGCGCTCGAAGCGCCCGCGCTCCAGCGGTGGGCGGAGGCGCGGGCGCGTTCGAAGGGGTCAACGCCTTCACCCGACTGGCGGCCGGGGCGGCCTCTCGGCTTCTACTGCTCGCCGAACTCGCGCAGCAGCTCGATCTTGTCGCGCAGCGCGGCGTTCAAAGTCTCCTCGGCCAACTCGTCGTGCGGGTTCTGGCGCAGGTCGTTGAGCGAGTCGCTGACCGACTGGTCGAGCACGTAGACGCTGCGGTCGAAGGAGGCGCGCATGCGCGGGTTCCAGCTCGCCCTTCGCGCCTCGACGCGCTGCTCCCAGTAGCGCAGGGAAGCCTCGTGCGAATCGAGGTAGGTGCGCGGGTAGAGATCGTCCGAGACGACGCGGCGCACCGTGGCGGCGCGCTCGGGGCGCGCGCCTGTCGCGCCGTAGCGGACGCCGAGCGCGGTCATACTCGCGGCGGCCACGACGAGCGCCGCGGCGCCGGCCGCCAACTGCGGCAGCGAAAACTCGAAGCGCCGGCCGAAGAGGCCTGACCAGAAGCCCGTGCCGGCCGCGGCGCGCGCGGCTAAGGCGGGGCGGCTCTCGGCCTCGACCTCTGCTTGCACGCGCAGCCAGAGGGCGCGCTCGTCCGTGGGGGCAAAGAGCTGCCCGCGGGCCTCGCGCGCGACGGCGATGATGGCGTGGAAGTCTTCACGCGCGGCGTCGCACATCACGCAGTCCGCGATGTGCGCCCTGACCGCGGCGTGCTCCGAATGGCCGAGCGTGCCGTCGAGGAATTCGCTGAGCAACTCCTGGCACTTCTCGCAGTTCATCTCTCTAAACCTCTCGCAGTACATCTGGCTAACGGGTCAGTCTCGGGGAAGACTTTTAAACTTTTGTTTCGCGCGGGCGAGGGACTGAGGGATTCGGGGGAAGCCCGCGCGAAGACCTTTGGAAGCTCATTGCGGCTCGTTCTGTTGCCTGAGAAGCTGTCGTAACTTCATCCTGGCCTTGTGGAGCTGCGACTTGCTCGTGCCCACCGAGCAGCCCAGCAGCCGCGCCACCTCCTCGTGCTCGTGCCCCTCCACGTCGTGTAAGACGAACACCGCACGGTACCCCGGCGGAAGTTGGCTCACCGCCTTATCTAACGCGATCCTATCGACCACGGGCATCTGCGCCGGGTTGCCAGTCCCCAGCACCACCTGCTGCGGCGACTCGCCGTCCTCCGTCACCTGCTCGACCCGCACCCCGCGACGGCGGAAGTGCATCAACACCTGATTGACCGTCAGGCGGTGCAGCCACGTCGTGAACGCTGACTCGCCACGGAAACTGCCGGCCTTCCGATAGAGCTGGATGAAGACCTCCTGCGCCAGGTCCTCGGCCTCGGCCGTGTTGGCCGTCATCCGCAGGCACAGCGAGTAGACGCGCCGCGAGTGGCGCGAGTACAACTCCTCGAAGGCCGCCATGTCTCCAGACGACGCCGCCTGCGTCAACTGGTAGTCTTCGGCGCTTTCGATCTCGAACTCGGGTCTCGTCACGTCTCCGAACGTCCGGCCCAGTAGAAGGTCGCTCGCCCTCAACTCACAACTCTCCACTTTGAAAGTCACGCTGACGCGCCCGCCTTTTGTCGAGTTCGAAAAGCTCGCCCGGCAGGGGTTGCGGCCAGTGGCCCCGAAGGGTTGTGGCCTGTCGCCGGGACTATTCGCGACTGTGATGCGGGGCGTGCGGCGCGTCGTTGCCCTACCCCGCCTGAAATCAACGTTTTCCGTCGCCCGCGCCCGCCCCGTTTTCGAGGTTTTTAGACCGGGCGGGCGTCCGGCCCCGAGATTCTAACACACGCGCCGGGACGCGAATCACGGCACGCTAGACGGACTCGGCGCTGTAGCGCGCGAGCAGCCCCGTACGGACGACGTGTTTGTGTACACGCACGAAGAGCCAGCAGGAGAGCAGCACGTAGACGACCGCGAGCAGGCTTCCCCACGCGAGCGCCGCCCAAGAAGCCTCGCCGCCTGCGACGACCGCGCGCATCCCTTCAAAGACGTAGGACGGCGGGAGCGCGTATGCCGCGCCGCGCATCCACAGGGGCAGCGTCGAGAGCGGGTAGAAGACACCCGCGAACGGCGAGACCAGCGCCGGCAGCGGCCACACGAACCACTCGGACGCCGGCCCGAACCTCAACACCACGGCCGCGCCGACCACGCCCAGCGCAATCCCGAACAGGAAGAGCACGAGCAGAAACGGCACCAGCAGCAGCCCGTACGAGGCGAACGAGAGCCCGAAGACGGCCGACGCCAGCACGAGCATGACGAGGAGGCCGACGGTGCTTGTGGCGATGCTGGAGAGGACGAGCCCGGCGAGGTACTCGGAGATTTTGAGCGGCGAGGCGAAGAAGTTGAGGAAGTTGCGCGCCCACACGTCTTCAAGGAATGCGGTCGTTACGCCGTGCATCACGCGCGCGAAAAAGTCCCAGAGCAGCACCGCGCCCAAAAGCGCCGGGACGAAGTTGTAGCCGGGCACGGCTACCGTGTTGAGGTAACGCGTGATGAAACCCCACAGGATGATGTCAACGGTAATCCACGCAAACAGCGGTAGAAAGCGCGCCACGCTCCCGCGCAGGAGGTAGAGTTGCCGCAGGAAGATCGCCGCCGCGCGCCCCGCCTTCATACGACCCCGCCCGCCCCGAGCGTCAGGGGCTCGCGCGCCACCGCGATGAAAAGCTCTTCGAGCGACTCGCGTCCCTGCTCGGCGGGCAGAGTCTTCGGGTCGCCTTCGAGCAGCACGCGCCCCTTCGAGACGAAGAGCACGCGGTCGCAGACCTCCTCAACCTCGTACATGTTGTGCGAAGTCCAGAGCACGCCGACCTCTCCGCTCGCGGCGAAGCGTCGCATGCGCGTGCGCGTCTCGCGCGCCGACGCCGGGTCGAGCGACGCGGTCGGCTCGTCCAGTAGGAGCAGGTGCGGCCGGTTGAGCATCGCCTTCGCGAGCGCCACACGCGTCTGCTCGCCCGAAGAGAGCACGCCGCACTTCGCATCGCGGAAAGTCAGCAGGTCGAACTCTTCGAGCAGCTCCTCAATCCTCTGCGACAGGCGCGCGACGCCGTAGAGCATGCCGAAGACGCGCAGGTTCTGCGTGACGGTGAGGTTGCCGGGCAGCGGCGCGTAGACGGCCGCGAAGTTCGTCCGCGAGAGGGCGCGCGAGCGTTCGCGCCTCACGTCCAAGCCCTCGACGTGGATGGTGCCGGCGGTCGGCTCCAGGACGCCGAGAATCATGTTGATGGTCGTGGTCTTCCCCGCCCCGTTCGGCCCGAGCAGCCCCACGATCTCGCCGCGCGCCACCTCGAACGACACGCCGTCCACCGCCACGGTCGCGCCGTAAGCCTTGCGCAGCCCCGCCACCGACAGAACCTTCGTCGCCGCCCCCGACCCTTTAAGTTGTGACTCCTGCATTCGACCCGAGTGTACACGATGCCGCCGTTGCGGTCTGTTACTTCTTCGCGACGCTCCGGCCCAGCCCTTCGGCGCTCTTGCGTATCCGCTCGCTGAGGCCGAGGATGCCGGCGAGGTCGCGGCTGGCTTTCGTGGACTGCTCAAGGTCAATCACGCCGGGCTTCTGGAAGATGGGGTTCCAGGCGAAGCTGTTCACCAGCGCGTCGAGCCTGCCGACGGCCGCCCTCAAAGCCTCCGGCGTCTGTATCTCGGCGGCCTTCTCCTGCTGCCCGTTCGCCTCCACTTCGGGAAGCGAGAGGTACGACTTCAGGCGCGCGGCGCGCTTCCTGACCTCGCCCGACTCCTTCCTGACGCGCGCGTAGTCGAGCGAAACCTTCGGGTCGGCCACGCCCGCGAGCGAGTAGTTGACGAGCTGCAACTGCTTGAACTCCTCCGCCACTTCGTTGTAATCCGGCCGCGCGGCGGGCTCCTTCAAAGGCTTCTTGTTAACCATCTGCTCCAGGTCGCGGAGCGTCCGCTGGCGCATCTCCATCTCTATCCGCCGCGCTTCGCGCGCCGCCTGTGCGGAGCGCGAGGACTGCGCGCGGGCGGCCGCGGGCAATAGGGCGATGAAGAAGGCGAGGGCGGCGATGGTCGCTAACCTGAGACGGCGCGTGTGGTCTGACATATCCCCTCCCGAGTGGGTTGACGAAAAGGCCGTGGGCGACGTGCGTGCGAGGTCGAAACCTTAGGGTGTGTGAAATGTTATGCCCGGCGGTCGCGGCGCGTCAACACGCACGCCGTACGCTTCGGGCTCGATTGATACGAACGCTCGTACGACCTTATCGTTTGAAACCTTTTCTCGCGCCGCGTCACTGACTATTCGTCGGAACGTTGAGGCGAAGAGGGAACTTTTAACCCGCCTCTTCGTCTTACAAATTCATAAGCGACTCCTTCATCCGGCGGGCGAGATAGACGCCCTGAATCATCCGTCGGCGGTGTTTTAAATTCAAGGGGCGATACCATTAGTGCCCGGGAACTTTTTGACCTGACGGCCGCAAGTAAGAAGGGGCTGTCGCTACTTGCGATAGCGACAGCCCCACGCGACTAACACTTCGAGCGGCGCCCGAAGGCGCGCCCAAGATGTATCGTCTCGACGCCTTACATCTTAGCGCACCCCCGGCGCCGCTACAACGACGCCGTTAACGAAGTCCCGCGGGGGTGCGTCCTCCCGCACAAACCAAATCCATCGTCACGCGCGCCGCCCTCCCCAGGGGCGCGACCGGGGACGTGTGTCTTCGAGGGGAGGAGTAAGATGAAAACCAAGCTGTCAGCCGTTCTCTTCGTCTTCCTGCTGGCCGCGGGCGCCCGCGCGCAGTCTCCGGGCTCCGTCAAAGAGTTCCACGAGCGCGGCACCGAGCGCTATGCGCGCGGCGACTTCGATGGGGCCATCTCCGACTTCACGGCCGCCATCGAGTTGACGACGGGCCTCATGAAGAACGGGGCGAAGCGCGGCAACTGGTCGGCCGCCGAAGCCGAGGCGTTCGAGCGCGCGCGCGTGCTCGACCCGCAGGCGGCCTCGGCCTACCTGAACCGCGGAGTGGCGCGGCTCGCGCAGGGCGATGCCGACGGCGCCATTCAGGACTTCGACCAGGCACTCTTCATCAGCCCCGGCATGGTCTGGGCCTACTACGACCGCGGGACGGCGTGGTACCTGAAGGGCGAGGTCGGGCGTGCGCTTGAGGACTACGAGAAGAGCTTGCGGCTCGACCCGCGCTTTGTCGTCGGATATGTGGGGCGCGGCAACGCGCGGCTCGAAAAGGGAGACGCGGCCGGGGCTCTCGCCGACTTCGAGGAGGCGCTGCGGCTCGCGCCGCGCGACGCGCGCATCTACTACAACCGCGGCGACGCGCGGCGGGCGATGGGAGATGACAAGGGGGCGCTCGCGGACTACGAAGAGGCGCTGCGGCTCGACTCGCGTTACGGCGACGCCTACTACGGGCGCGGGATGGTGAAGCTCGCGGCGGGCGATGCGGCGGGCGCGGCCGCCGACTTCACGAAGGCATTGAGCCTGAGCGAGGGGCTGGCACTGGCCTACGCCAATCGCGGCGTCGCGCTCACGGTGCAGGGCAAGGATGCGGAGGCCGAGAGCGACTTCCGCCGCGCGCTCGAAATCGACCCCGACCTGCGCGCGGTCATCGACGAGAGGGTCGCGTCCATCAAGCGGCAGAGGCGCTAAGCTGAGTTGCGCCGAGTTGCGCCGAGCCTTCTGACAAGGCTTTTCGGACGGCGGCGGGAAAAATAGAGGGACGCGGAGGCCCGGCCTGAAGTAGTTCAGCCGGGCCTCCGCGTCCCTCTATTTCATCTCCCATGCCTTTCAAACACTCAACGGGTCGCGCCCGTTGACAAACTCCGCGGACGTGAAATACTAACGGCCGTAAGCGCCTGTCATCCTCGTTGAAGGGTAAGCCGACATTGCCAGACCAATGCGTCGCCGGTATCGACATCGGCGGGACTAAAATTGCGCTCGCCGTCGCCGACCTCGACGGCCGCGTCCTGGAGCAGACGCGCTTCCCCGCGCGCACCTCTGAGCGCGGGCCGCACGCCATCATGGAAGAGGCGCTCGCAGGCATCGAGCGCATGCTCGGGAAGACGGGCGCGCGGCTCGCGGCCGCAGGCATCGGCTGCGGCGGCCCGCTCGACCGTAAGCGCGGCCTTATCCTCTCGCCGCCGAACCTGCCCGGCTGGGACGAGTTCCACGTCGTCCGACTCGTCGAAGAAAGACTCGGCGTGCCCGCGCTGCTCGACAACGACGCCAACGTCGCGGCTCTCGGCGAGCACCGTCACGGGGCGGGGCGCGGCTACAAGCACCTCGTCTACATCACGCAGTCCACGGGCATCGGCGGCGGCGTCATCGTGCGCGGCGAGTTGGTGCACGGCGTCTGCGACGGCGCGGGCGAGGTGGGTCACATGACCGTTCTGCCGGACGGGCCGGAGTGTGGCTGCGGCGGGCGCGGCTGCCTCGAAGCGCTCTGCTCGGGGACGGGCATCGCGCGGCGTGCGCGGGAGAGGCTCGCGGCGGGCGAGGCGAGTTCTCTCTCCTCGCTCAGCCCCTCGGAGGTGACGGCGCGCGCGGTGGCGGAGGCCGCGCGCGCGGGGGACGCCGTCGGGGCCGCGGTGTGGGACGAGATGATTCACTATCTCGCGGTCGGCGTCGGCAACCTCTTCAACGTGCTGGCGCCGGAGGCGGTCGTCATCGGCGGCGGCGTCTCGGAGGCCGGCGAGCAGCTCTTCGGGCCTTTGCGCGAGCGCGTGCGCGAGCGGATGCGGATGCTGCCGCCCGGGAAGATCAACATCCTGCAAGCCTCGCTCGGCGGCGACAGCGCCCTGCACGGCGCCGTCATTCTCGGCCAGGCCGCGCACGAGCGGCGCCTCGAACAGACAAGTTAAGAGGACGAGACACGGATGACTTTTCAGTCGCGCTACGTGAACGTCGTTGCGTTAGCCGTCGCACTTCTCTTCTCCATCGTTCTCGTCCCGCACGTCAAAGCGCAGGGGCGGGTTAACGGGCGTGCGCGCGGCGGAACGCCGTGGTGGAAGCACGCCGTCTTTTACGAAATCTACCCGCGGAGTTTTAAGGACTCGAACGGCGACGGCGTAGGCGACCTGAACGGCATCACGTCGAGGCTCGACTATCTCGCGCGCCTCGGCGTAGACGCTGTCTGGATCACGCCCTTCTACCCCTCGCCGCAGGTGGACTTCGGCTACGACGTGAGCGACTACGAGGCCGTAGACCCGCAGTTCGGCACGCTCGCAGACTTTGACCGCCTCATCAAAGAGGCCCACCGGCGCAACATTCGCGTCGTCATCGACTTCGTGCTCAACCACACCTCCGACCAGCACCCCTTCTTCAAGGAGGCGCGCTCCTCGAAGACTTCGCGGAAACGCGACTGGTACATCTGGCGCGACCCGAAGCCCGACGGCTCGCGCCCCAACAACTGGTCATCGTCGTTCGGCCCCGTCGCGTGGACTTTGGACGAGAAGACGGGGCAGTTCTACTACCATTACTTCTACCCGCAACAGCCTGAGCTGAACTGGCGCAACCCGGAAGTCGAGCGGCGCATGTTCGAGACCGTCCGGTTCTGGCTCAAGCGCGGCGCGGACGGCTTCCGCCTCGATGCCGTCAACTACCTCTACGAAGACTCGCAGTTGCGTGACAACCCGGTGCTGCCGGAGCTTCGCTTCGGCAGCACGACCGAGCACGAGCAGGAGAAGAAGTACAACCGCGACCTGCCCGAGGTGCAGGACGCCGTGGTGCGCCTGCGCGCCTTCAACGACTCGGTCAACCCGAAGAGCGTGCTCGTCGGCGAGGCGTACGTGCCGAAGTGGGAGGAGTTGATGCGCTACTACGGCCCCTCGGACAACGGCGTCCACCTCCCCTTCAACTTCTTCCTCGTGATGGAGCCGGCGCGCTCGAAGCTCGACGCCAAAATCTTCCGCGACGTGATCGGGCAGAGCGAGCGGGCGCTCGCCGGGCGCTGGACGACCTATGTGCTCTCGAACCACGACATCCCGCGCCACTACGACCGCCTCGGCGACGGCAAGCACAACGACCTCATCGCGAAGCTGACCGCGACGATGTTGCTGACGCTGCGCGGCTCGCCGTTCCTCTACTACGGCGAGGAGATCGGGATGGTGACGACCGAGCCGAAGACGGTCGAGGAGGTGCGCGACCCAGTGGGCAAACGCTACTGGCCGCTGCGCAAAGGGCGCGACGGCGAGCGCACGCCGATGCAGTGGGACGCGACCGCTAACGCAGGCTTCACCAACGGGAACCCCTGGCTCCCCGCCCCGCCGAGCTACAGGGAGCGCAACGTAGACGCGCAGGAAGACGACCCCGACTCGCTCCTCAACTTCTACCGGCGGCTCATCGCGTTGCGCCGCCGCAGCCCCGCGCTCCTCGACGGCAGCTATGCCAGCATCGGCGACGACCCGCACGTCTACGCCTACCAGCGCCGCACGATCAAGCACCACGTCGTCGTTGCGCTCAACATGTCGGGCGAGCGCCGCACGTTCAAACTGCCTTCGCCGATGAGGACCGGCCCGTTCGTCTACCAGCTTGCGCTCAGCACTCTGCCGCGCACGGAGCCCCGCGGCATCTCGGGCGAGATGACCCTCGCACCTTTCGAGGCCGTCATCCTTGATGCGCGCGGGCTGTAGGAGATTTCCCCTTTGAAGCAAACGGCGCGTCAACTGAGTCTCTTGCTCTGCCTCTCTGCCTTCCTGCTGCCGGCTCTGCCCGCCGTCGCGCAGACGAATGCGACGACGCCGGACTATCTCAACCCGCGTCTGCCCATCAACCGGAGGGTTGACGACCTCGTCTCGCGGATGACGCCTGAAGAGAAAGTCGCGCAGATGATGAACAAGGCCCCGGCCATCGAGCGGCTCGGCGTCCCCTTCTATGAATGGTGGAACGAGGCGCTCCACGGCGTCGCCTACGCCGGCCACGCGACGGTCTTCCCGCAGGCCATCGGGCTCGGCGCGACGTGGAACGAGGAGTTGGTCAAGTCAGTCGCAACGGCCATCTCCGACGAGGCGCGCGCCAAGTATAACGACGCTGTCCGGCGTGACTTCCGCAAGCGTTTTTACGGTCTGACCTTCTGGTCGCCGAACATCAACATCTTCCGCGACCCGCGCTGGGGGCGAGGGCAGGAGACCTACGGCGAAGACCCTTATCTGACCTCGCGCCTCGGCGTCGCCTTCGTGCGTGGGATGCAGGGCGAAGACCCGCGCTATCTCAAGACCATCGCCACGCCGAAGCACTACGCCGTCCACAGCGGCCCCGAGTCGCAACGTCACACCTTCGACGCGCGCCCGCCCGAGCGCGACCTCGAAGACACGTACCTGCCCGCCTTCCGCGCCGCGGTCGTCGAAGGCAAAGCCGGCTCCGTCATGTGCGCCTACAACCGTCTCAACGGCGAGCCGCTCTGCGCGAGCCCGCGAATGTTGCAGGAGGTCTTGCGCGACGCTTGGGGCTTCGGCGGCTACGTCGTCTCCGACTGCGACGCCGTCGCAGACATCTACAAGAAGCACAACTTCAAGCCGACACAGGAGGAGGGCGTCGCCGTCGCCGTCAAGTCGGGCACAGACCTGACCTGCGGCTACGAGTATCAGGCGCTCCCGGCGGCGCTCAAACAGGGGCTCATCACGGAGGCCGAGATCGACACGGCGGTCAAACGTCTCTTCGAGGCACGCTTCCGTCTGGGGCTGTTCGACCCGCCGGAGTCTGTCCCTTACGCGCGCATCCCGCTTGAGGTGAACGACTCGGCCATCCACCGCGAGCTGGCCGCCCGCGCCGCGCGCGAATCCATCGTCCTCCTCAAGAACGAGCGGAACACGCTGCCGCTCAGGAAGGACTTGAAAACAATCGCCGTCATCGGCCCAAACGCCGACTCGCTCGAAGTGTTGCTGGGGAACTATCACGGCATCCCTTCTCGTTGGGTCACACCGCTCGAAGGCATCCGCCGCAAGGTCTCGCCGCAGACGCGCGTCACGTACGCGCTCGGGACGACGCTCACGGGCGACGCCATCCTGCCCGTCCCAGCCTCTTCACTCTTCCTGAACGAAGACAAGAGCACGCGCGGGCTCCGGGCCGAGTACTTCGACAACAAGGAGTTGCAAGGGACGCCCGTCGCCACGCGCACCGACGAGCAGCTCAACTTCGACTGGTTCTCCGACGCGCCCGTCCGAGGGCTCAACACCGACAACTTCTCCGCGCGCTGGACGGGCTACTTCGTCCCGCCCGCGTCGGGCACCTACCAGTTCGGCGTCCGCGCCGACGACGGCATCCGCGTCTTCCTCGACGAACGCCCCGTCGTCGATAGCTGGCGCGACAGCAGCACGCGGACGCTGACGCAGGCGATAGACTTCGAGGCGGGCCGCGCCTACAAGCTCCGCGTCGAGTACTACGAGCGTTACGCCGCGGCCACGGCGAAGCTCGTCTGGGGGCCGCCGGGACTCAACAACGCTCTACGTGAAGAGGCGCTCAAGGCCGCGCGCGAGTCGGAGGTGGTCGTCATGACCCTCGGGCTCGCGCCTTCGCTCGAAGGCGAGGAGATGGACGTGAAGGTCAAGGGCTTCAGCGGCGGCGACCGCACGAGCCTCGACCTGCCCGACGCGCAGGACGACTTGCTCAAAGCAATCGTCGCCACGGGCAAGCCGGTCGTCCTCGTCCTCATGAACGGCGGTGCGCTCGCCGTCAACTGGGCGCAGGCGAACGTCGGGGCGATTGTCGAGGCATGGTATCCCGGCGAGGAGGGCGGGACGGCTCTGGCCGACGTGCTCTTCGGCGACTACAACCCGGCGGGACGTTTGCCCGTCACGTTCTACAAGTCGGCCGAACAGTTGCCGCCCTTCGACGACTACCGCATGGAGGGGAAGACCTACCGCTACTTCAGGGGCGAGCCGCTCTATCCGTTCGGCTACGGCCTGAGCTACACGCGCTTCGAGTACACCAACCTGAAGGTGAGCCAACAGCTCGTGCGCGCGGGCTTCCCCGTGAAGGTGAGCGTAGACGTGCGGAACATCGGCCGCCGCGCGGGCGACGAGGTCGTGCAGCTCTACCTTAAGGACGACGCGGCGTCGGCCCCCGTGCCCCTGCGCGCGCTCAAGGGCGTGCGGCGCATCCACCTCAAACCGGGCGAGAAGCGCAGCGTCACCTTCGACATCACATCGTGGGACATGACAATAGTTGACGAGAAGGGCAAGCGCCGGTTGGAGCCGGGCGCGTTCCTCGTCTCCGTCGGGGGCGAGCAGCCGGGCTTCAAAGGTTCGGCGGACGCAGCCACGACCGGCGTCGTCACGGGCGCCTTCGTCGTCACCGACGGCGTTGTCGATTTTCCACACCCATGAAGGCTGTGCATAAATCCGCCGCGGAGCGGCGTTTGAGTGAAATTGATGATGAAGAGAGCACTTTCCGTCTTCTTAACTCTCCTCTTCTCGCTCGCGCCCGTGGCCGGTGCGCAGACGCGCGGGCAGCAAGCGGCGGCACGACCGTTCGACGCCGCGCGGCACGTCAACCCTTTCGTCGGGACGGCCAACTCGCCTGTGCCCGACTACCTCGGCGGCAACGCGAGCGGCAACACCTTTCCCGGCGCGACGCTCCCCTTCGGGATGGTGCAGTTCAGTCCCGACACCGAGAAGGGTTTCGGCCCCGAAGACCGCGGCAGCTACGTCCACCGCGACACGGCCATACGGGCTTTCAGCCTCACGCACCTGAGCGGGCCGGGCTGCCCCGTCTTCGGCGACGTGCCCTTCATGCCCTTCGCGGGCCGAGTCGAGAAGTCTCCGGCCGCGGCGCCCGCCGACTACGTCGCAAAGTTTTCGCACGACAGGGAGAGCGCCTCGCCGGGCTCCTACGAGGTCGCGTTGGAGTCGGGCGTGAAGGTACGTCTGACCGCCACGACGCGCACGGGCTTCGCCGTCTTCGACTTTCCCAAAGGCTCACCCGCGACTCTGCTCGCGGGCGTCGGGCGCAACGCGTCGGGCGTGCAGGAGGCGGAGTGGCGCGCCGAGGGCGACCGTCGGATGAGCGGCATGGTGTCGAGCGGCGCCTTCTGCGGCACACGCAACCGTTACGTGCTCTACTTCGCCGCGGAGTTCGACCGACCGTTCAACTCGTACGGCTCTTGGGACGGCGACCGCGTGCTGCACGGCGTGAGCCCCGCGCGCGGGGGGAGCCGAACCGGCGGCTTCGTCACGTTCGACAACGCGTCCGGCGGCGCCGTCCGCATGAAGGTCGGCGTGTCTTACGTCAGCGTCGAGAAGGCGCGGGCGAACCTGCGCGCGGAGAGCGGGGCCTGGGACTTCGAAGCGGTGCGCAATCGAGCGCGTGCGCGTTGGAACGAGGCGCTCGGGCGCGTCTACGTGGGGGGCGGCACGGAGGCGGAGACCAGAGTCTTCTACACGGCGCTCTACCACACGCTGCTCCACCCGACCACTTTCAGCGACGCCGACGGCGAGTACATGGGCTTCGACGACCGCGTCCACAAGGCGCCGGGGCACACGCAGTACACGAACTTCTCCGGCTGGGACATCTATCGTTCGGAGTCGCCTCTGATAGCGTGGCTCTTTCCGGAAGAGGCGAGCGACATGGCGCAGTCGCTCGTCAACATGGCCGAACAGGGCGGCGGCGGCCTCCCCAAATGGCCCGTCGCCAACGACGAGAGCGGCGCGATGTACGGCGACCCCGCGGTGCCCATCATCGCCAGCACTTGGGCCTTCGGCGCACGCGACTTCGACACGCGCGCCGCTTTGAAAGTGATGCTGAAGGGCGCGACCGACCCCGAGGCCAGGTCGAAAACTTACCTCGTCAGGCCGGGGCTCGCAGACTTCCTCAAGTACGGTTACATCCCGATGGAGCAGAAAGGTCTGCGCGGGTCGCCGTCGGTTGCGCTCGAATACGAGACCGCGGACTTCGCGCTCGCACAGTTCGCGCGCGCGCAGGGCGACGCGAAGACGCACGCCGAGATGATGCGACGTGCGCAGCTCTGGACGCGACTGTTCGACCCACAGACGCGCTACATCCGTGGCCGCTGGGCCGACGGCTCGTGGCTGCCGGGCTTCGACTTCAAGGCGATGCTCTACAAGCCGGAGCTGCCGTGGCGCCCCGAGAGCCACAAGTCCTACGTCGAGGGGAACGCCACGCAGTACACATGGATGATTCCGCACAACCTGCGCGCCGTCATCGAACGCATCGGCGGGAACGAGGCGGTGGTCAAACGTCTCGACAGCTTCTTCACAGAGCTGAACGCAGGCCCCGACCGCCCCTACTTCTTCATCGGCAACGAGCCGGTCTTTCCCGTGCCGTGGATTTATAACTACGTGGGCGAGCCGTGGAAGACGCAGGCCACCACGCGCCGTGTGCTGAACGAGCTGTTCACGGCCGACCCCGGCGGCATCCCCGGCAACGACGACCTCGGCGCGACCTCCTCGTGGGTCGTCTTCGCGTCGCTCGGCTTATATCCGATCATTCCGGGCGTCGGCGGGTTCTCAATCAACAGCCCCGTCTTCCCCGAGATAGCCATTCGCCGGAAGGGCGGCGGGGTGCTGTCGATTAAGGGGCGCGGCGCCGCCGCGCAGAGTCCGTACGTGCAGGAACTGCGCCTGAACGGGCGGCCTTACGAGAGCACCTGGATACCCTTCGAATCAATCGCGCGGGGCGGGGCGTTGGACTTCACCCTCGGCCCCGAGCCGAACAGGCGCTGGGCCAACGCGCCGTCCGCCGCCCCGCCCTCGTTCAACGAAGGCATGGAGAAGGAGGCGGGCAGCACGCGCTGACAATCCCTGTCGCTTGAGTGTGAATTAGACGGCAGTGTAACCACCGCAGACACAGAGGCACAGCTTGAGAAGATATAACAACATGCGTAGACGAATCGTGCTCCTCGCGCTCTTCCTGCTGGCCGCGCCCGTAGTGATATGTGCTCAAACGTCAGAGTCGAGCGTCGTGCTCAACCGCGGGCAGTTGCAGCTCCGGCGCGGCGCGGGGCTCGTGATGACGTTGATGCGGATGCGCCTGCGGCTCGCGGATGGCGCGGCCGTGTCGGGCGAGTTGGAGGCGGCCGGGCAGGATGCGGGCTCCGACCCGGCGGGCGCTTTCAGGCGGCAGCGTTTCCGTCTGAAGCCGAACGGGGACGCGCGCGGGGTGAAGTCCGCGGCTCTCGAAGTGCGTCGTTACGAGACCTCGGGCGCGCTCGTCGCGTGGCTCGAATACGACGGGCCGGCGCTGGCGCCGCGCGAGGGCGTGCAGCTCGTCGCGAGCCTCGACCGCTTCGCGCGCGGGATGGCGACCAAGCGTTTCAAAATCTACTGGACGGCGCCCGTCTTCTTCTCCGACTATCGCTTCCTGGGTCCCGCCAACCAGCTCATGCTCTGGAAGCAGACCGAGGGCGAGGACTATCACCTGCTCGTCCCGCTCGCGGGCGGAGGGATGTTGGGCGAGGTCGGCGTCTCGGAGATCGAGTGGCGCCCCGAGTTCCGCGTCGCCGCTTCGAGCTACGATCCCAAACACGCGCCGCGGCGCGTGCCCCTCTTCGCCTACGCCGCCGGCCGAGACCCATACAAGCTCCCGCGCGCGACGTACGAGACGGCCTTCGCCGCGACCGAGCAGTACGGCCGTTTGCGCTGGCAGAAGCCGTACCCGGAGGTCTTCAAGCGGCTCGGCTGGTGCTCCTGGAACGCGTACGGGCAGGAGGTGACGGCCGATAAGGTCGTCGCGAGCGTCCGCTCGATGCGCGAGAAGCAGATACCGCTCGGCTTCGTGCTCGTGGACGACGGCTGGCTCTCCGTCAAAGACCAGAAGCTGACGAGCTTCGAGGCCGACGCCGCGAAGTTCCCCGGCGGGATGGACGCGCTCGCGCGCCGCCTGCGCGAAGAGTACAAGGTGCCGCACGTCGGCGTGTGGCATACGCTTCAGGGATACTGGAACGGCGTCGCGCCGGACTCGGAGGTCGCGCGCGAACACAGGATGTTCAAGGGGCTCGAAGGCAAGCTTCTGCCCGACCCGCGCGAGGGGCGCGGCGAGGGCTTCTACGAAGACTGGTTTCGGAAGTTGAAGGGCTGGGGCTACGACTTCGTGAAGGTGGACGGGCAGGGCAACAACGTCAAGTTCACCGACGGGCTGATGCCGCTCTTCGACTCGGGCGGCGGCGCGCACCGCAACCTGCAAGGCGCGGCGGGAAAGTTCTTCGGCGATAGTTCTCAAAACGGCGCGGGCCTCGGGCTCATCAACTGCATGGAGATGTCTCTGGAGAACGTCTACAACTGGCGCGCGTCGAACGTGGCGCGCAGCAGCGACGACTACCAGCCCGAGCTGAAGCACAACCCGCAAGACCACGTCTTCCAGAACGCATACAACGCCTACTGGCTGTCGAACTTCGCCTACCCCGACTGGGACATGTTCCAGTCGCACGGCCCCGCGGCCGAGTACCACGCCGCGGCGCGCGCAGTGAGCGGCGGCCCCGTCTACTTCACCGACGAGGCGGGCAAGGAACGGCCCGAAATCCTGCGCCGCCTCGCGCTCTCCGACGGGCGACTGCTGATGCCGGACGAGCCGGCGCAGGTGACCCGCGACCTGCTGCTCTCTGACCCTTCGATTGAGGCCACGCCGCTCAAGCTCTTCGCGCGCGTGACGCGACCCGGCCTGAGCGCGGGCGTCGTCGCCGCCTTCCACGTCAACAAGACGGCGCGGTCGGTCGCGGGCACGCTCAGGGTGGAAGACCCCGAGGTGCCGGCCTTCCTGAGCGGGCCGGTCGCTGTCTACCGCGGCGACGGGCGCATCTCGCGGCTCGACGCGCAGAATCCTTCGGAGGTTTTCCGGCTCGACGACGGCGCCTCCGAACTCTTCACACTCGTCCCGGCCGAGAACGGGCTGGCCGTCTTCGGCCTGCTCGACAAGTACCTCCCGCCGGCCGCGGTCGTCTCCGTGAAGCGGGACGCGCGCGGCGCGGTCGTGCGCCTCAGTGAGGCCGGCGACTTCGGCGCGTGGCTCGCGAGCCGGCCGGCGCGGGTCGAGGTGGACGGCCGAACACTGGCCCCTTCGTCTTACAGCTACGCGGGCGGCCTGCTGCGCATCCCGCGCGCGCGCTTCGGCGCGCGCGCGGGCGAGCGCGAAGTGAAGCTGACCCTCGCACGGCGCTAGGGTCAGCACCACCCGCGCCGCGATGAAATGCGAAAGGCCCTCCCCGTGATGGAGAGGGCCTTTTCGCGTCGAAGCGCAGGGCGGGGGCTCTAGAAGTTGAGCTTGCCCCCGAGCTGAACCTGGCGGTAGTTGCTGCCGTTGCGGACGCTGTTCTCCGGAATCAGGATGCCGAACGCGTTGCTCGTGACGTTCGTGTTCGGCGCGCCGAAGAGCGGCGTGTTGAAGGTGTTGAAGGTCTCGAAGCGGAGCTGGAAACGAACGCTCTCCGTGATGTTGAAGTTCTTGTTGAGCGACATGTCGAAGATCGGCGCCCAGGGCTCGCGCAGGTTGGCGAGGCGGAGCGGAATGTCGGCCAGCGTGTTCCCGGTGTTGCGGAGCACCCACGCCGGGTCGGTGCAGGGCTGGAAGACCGTGTTGGTCGTGCCCGCGACGCGGACGCCCTGCTGACTCGTACCGTTGGTCTGCAAGACGCAGTTGTTGAAGAAGCGGTCGAAGCTCGAATCCGCGAGGGTCGGGTCTTTAATCAGGTAGGCGTTGGTCGGGAGATTGATCGGGCGTCCCGAGCGGAACTGGCCCACCCAGTTGTAGTCCCAGCCGCCGAGAATCAGGTCGGCCGCGCGCGAGGCGCTGCCGAAGTAGCGACGGCCCTTGCCGAACGGCAACTGGTAGACGCCGCCCGTCGTGAAGACGTGCGTGCTGTCGATGTCGGTCACGGCCTTCGTCGGCGCCGCGTCCTGCGGGTTGAGGAACTGAAGCGCCCCCAACTGCTTCGAGAACGTGTAGGCCAGAGACATCGTCAGCCCGCCGCTCATCCGCTTCTCAAGCGACGCCTGCCCCGAGTCGTACCAGAGCTTCCCGACGTTCTCGCCGACGAGGTTGACGGAGGTGAACTGCGGGAACGGGAGCAGGAGCTGGCGGCGCGAGACGGTCGCGCCGTTCAGGCCCGCGTTGCCGGGGATGAGCCCCGCGAAAGGGTTCGCCACCGAGTCGTTGAAGAAGCCCGCGTTCTGGCGGAACTGCGCGATCTGCGCGGCCGTCGGCACGTTGATGTCGCGCCCGCCGCCCGCCTGGTCGTTGCCCGAGAGGATGCCGCGCGTGCGGCTCCCGACGTAGGACACGTCGAGCTTCATCCGCCCCGGCAACTCGCGCTGGATGCCGGCCGAGAACTGGTGCACCCACGGGATGACGTGGTTCGGCTCGACGACCGTCACGGCGCCGCCGAGGAAGGTGTTCAGGCCCGCCGCCGCGCCGACGGGCTGCGCGAGCCCGTTCGGGTACGGGTTCGAGAGCGTGACGACGGGGATGAACGCGTTGGCGCCGCCGCCCGTCGTGGCCGAGAAGGTCGTGTTGACGTTGAACCCCTGCGCCGCGCCGAACTCGGCCTGCGGGAAGTAGAAGACGCCGTAGCCGCCGCGCAACACTGTCTTCTCGTTCCACTGGTAGGCGACGCCGAAGCGCGGCCCCCAGTTGTTCCTGTCCTTAACGAAAGGCTCGTCGGCTTGGCCGCCCACGCCCGCAAACAGCAGCCCGCCTGTCAGGTTCGAGCAGGCGGCGCAGTTCGACGCGCCGGCCGCGCTGCGGACGGCCGCGGCCAACGGGCTCGACTGGTCGAAGCCGAACCCGACGTTCTGCCGGTTGAAGCGCTCGACGGGCGGCGACTCGTAGTCGTAGCGCAGGCCGAGGTTGAAAGTCAGCTTCGGCGTGACCTTCCAGTCGTCCTGGATGTAGCCCGTCCAGTAGCCCCAGCGGAAGCTGAGCGGCGAGATGTTCTCGACGCGCGTGTCGCCCGAAGGATAGCCGAGCAGCAGCGCGGCGATGGCGCTCCCCTGATCGGAGACGTTCGTGTTGTTCGGGTCGCGGACGGTGAAGTCCTTCGAGAAGCGGAAGAAGCCGCCGCCCCACGTGAACGAGCCGCCCCCCTGATGCGCCTGAAGGTCGCGGTACTCGCCGCCGATCTTGAACGAGTGTGCGCCCCGGATGTGCGTCACGCTGACGGGGAGGCTCCACGTGTTCGTGATGTTCGAGTTGGGATTGCGCGGCCCGAACTCGCGGTAGGGGTCGCCCGCGAACTCGATGCGCGGCACGATGGAGACGGGGCGCGCGTTCGAGAAGGAGGCCGGGAAGCCGAGAGAGGTCGCGTCGAAGGGCGACGAACTCTGCCGGAAGGCCGCCTGGAGGAAGCGCGAGAAACCGACGCGCGCGTTCAGCACCGTGGTCGGCGAGAGCGTCGAGACCCAGTCGATGACGATGCCGTTGTTGACGCGCACCAGCGGGTCCTGCGGGTCGATGCCGAGGCCGACGCGCCCGTTGCCGCCCTGCTGAATCTGGTCGCGGCGGTTGTGGACGTAGCGACCGAAGAGGCGGTTGCTCTCGCTGAACTGGTGGTCAATCCGCAGCACCTCGGAGTGGAAGTCGTCGGTGCCGGGGAACGGTTCGAGGAAGTTGTTGAAGCGTTGCGTGGCCGGGCCGACGTTCGGCAGCGAGAAGCCGTTGACGATGTTGCGCCCGACCGGGTTGATGCGGCTCTCGGGGATGACGTTTCCGGGGAACGGGTCGCGGATAAAGCCGCCGGTGCAGGGGTTCGTGTTGGTGGCGCAGCGCGTCGTCAGAGGGTCGTAGACGGTCACGCCCGACTGCGTGAAGTTGCCCTGCCGCTCCAAAAGCGTCGGCACGTCGGAGAGGTTGCCGGCCGGGTCGATGCCCTTGAAGAACTCGACGTTGAGGAGGAAGAACGTCCGTTCGCGGCCGTTGGCAAAGACGCGGCCGCCCTCGCCGAAGCGCGGGACGAGCAGCGGGCCGGAGAGGACGAAGCCGTACTGATCCTGCTCGTGGCCGCCGAGGCTCGCGCCCGTGACGGGGTCGCGGACGAAGCGCGGGAAGCGCTCCTCGCCGGCGAACGGCCCCGTGGTCAGGCGGCCGCGCGCGTTGTTGCCGAACGCGTTGGCCTCCCACTCGAAGCGGCGCGAGAAGTCGTAGAGCGAGCCATGAAAGTCGCGCCCGCCCGACTTGATTGAGATGTTGACGACGCCGCCCGAGGTGCGGCCGTACTCGGCCGAGTAGGCGTTCGACTGTATCTTGAACTCCTCGGTCGCGTCGGCGGGCGGGACGAAAGCGATGTTGTTGACGCTGCGCGTGCGGCTGGCGTCCACGTCCGTCACGGCGTTGTTGGGCGAGCCGTCGAGGAGGAACTCGTTGTGACGGTTCAGGCCGCCGTTGATCGAGAAATTGACGTTGTCGCCGTTGTCGAAGAGACGATTGAACTGGGGGTTGCCGTTGAACTGCACGCCCGTGGCGAGCGTCGCCAGGTTCAGCGGGTTGCGACCGTTCAGGGGCAGCTCTTCGACGCGCAGGTTCTCAATCGTCTGGCCGCGCGCGGCCGTGTCGGGCTCTAAGAGTGGGGCCGAGGCGGTGACGTTGACGACCTCGCCGACGGCGCCGATCTCAAGCGTCACGTCCATCGTCGCCTTGTCGGCCGTGTGCAGCTCGACCGCCGTGCTCTCGGCACGCTTGAACCCCTGCGCCTCGACCGAGACGGTGTAGGTGCCCGGCTGGAGGAAGGGCACCGTGTAGTCGCCCTCCTCGTTGGTTGTGGTGCGTGTCTCAAGGCTGGTCTGGTTGTTCTTGACGACGACGGCGGCGCCGGGGACGACTGCGCCGTTGGGGTCGCTGACGTGACCGGTGAGCGTGGCGCGCGACTCTTGCCCCAGGCAGGTCAGCGCCGACACCAGCACACAGAAAACTAACATTGGCACACGCCAACGAAGACTACGTTTCATAGAACCTCCTGAGATAGAACGGGAAACCGGTGTGACCGATGCTTAGGATGTTAAATTTGGGACGCTTTAACTCGGGAACGGTCGTCGGCGTGGGATTGTTCGCCTACCCATCAAAGTAGCGCGATACTACATACAGCGCACGCACATATCAAGTAGAAAATTTAACTTTACATTCGACCTTTTGCTTATGACCTCTCCCATACAAAAAAGTAGACAATCGGCGACAGACAGTAGCCGGGAGGCTCCACTTTGCCGAGGCCGAGCATGAAAATCGCAGGGTTAAAAGTGTCTTCTACTGACTACTGACTGCCGTCCACTGTCTACTTTCCTTCAATCGACCTCGCACTCCTCCGCGACCTTCCGGTAGACGCGGCGGGCGTGGTCGTAGGCGCGCTGGGCGTCGGGGCGCTCGCGCTCGGAAATCTGGGGCGCCTTCTGGCTCCAACACTGATCGACGGCCTTCAGGCACCATTCGGCGCTGCGGCGCGAGGCGCGGACGGGCCGGCCGCCGACGACGACGAAGACGGGGTTCGTGTGCGAGGAGGGCAGGATACGGAGCGCGACCCACGCGCTGCGCTCGACGTTGATGTCGAAAGTTACTTCCCGCAGCGCGCCGTCGGCCACAACGTTCCGGCCTGCGACGACGCGGCCGTTGACGACGACTTCGAGCGGTACCTCGCGCGTGTCACCTATGCGCGCGCGCTCCAACTCCCAGTAAGGCATCTGGTCGGGGGGTCGTTCGCGTAAGGTTTCGTCCGGCTGTTCGCCGAGCAGCGCCGCCACACGCGCCGTGACGCGCACGCGCCGCGGCGCGGCGATACGCAGCTCGCTCCCACGCGTCCCGACGGCGAGGCCGTCAACCTTGAAGTCGAGCAGGTGGCTCCGGCCGTCCGAGACGTACGAACGGCCGTCGCGCAGGCCCTTCACCCACGCGTCGTAGTCGAGCGCGCCGCCGAGCTGCACGTAGGAGCGACCCATGCCGACGCGCTCGCCGTAGATGCACGGGAAGTCCGTCTCGCCGCCGATGCGCGTGCGGAAGCCGCTGTTGAGCGTGTGATACCAGACGTTCAGCTCCCAGACGGCGGGTGTATCGACGGCCGAGATGAAATCGACGGCGTCGTGCGTCACGTCCACAACGTACTCGTTGGCGCCGATGCCGTCGAAGCGCGGCACCTCGTAGTTCGGCAGCTCCTGTGTCCTGACCTCAAGCCCGCAGCCCGAGTGCGCGAAGCCCACGACGGCGCCCTGCGCCTTCGCCCATTTAAGAACGGGCAGGTCCCACGTCGGCCACTCCTCGATGGTCTCGGCGCCGGGGTAGTCCTGGTCTTTGAGTCCGAGCAGCGTCAGGTGGCCCGCGTGGCTCGAAGGGAAGCCCGAGACCTCCACGTCGTAACGCATGAGGTGCTCGGGCGTGGAGAGCTTGTTGACCGCGCCCTCGAAGAACTGTTTCTGGTAGTAGTAGCAAGGCCCCCAGGTAAGCACGTCGCCGACGTTCAAGCCCTCGCCGACGATGTGGCGCATCAAGTCCTTCGGGAGCACGCCTTGCGTCGGCGCCTCGTAGTGCGAGCAACCGGCGGCGTGTATGTGGTGGTCGCCCGAGTACCAGCCCATGCCCGCTGCGTCGATCCAGCGCTTCAGACGAAAACTCCACTGCTCGGGGTTCTGCCCCGCGCTGACCGTTAAGGTCTGGCTCTGTTTGACGTACTCGGGGCCGCGCGTGTACTCGACGGTATAGGTGCCGGCGGGCAGCCTAATCACCTCGCCGTCCTCACGGTAGACCTGCGGGTGGAAGGAGAAGTCGGGCGCGAGCCGCTTGGTCTTCGCGGGATACTGCCGCCCCTGCCGGTCGCGTATGACGAAAGACGCGGTGGTCGGCCTTCCCCTCTCGTCTTGTACGCGCAGGTTGATGTTCTTCGACGGCAGACATTCAAAGAGGACGGGCACGTCGTTGCGGAAGCCTATGTCCTGCGAGCCATGTCCCACGTCGAAGCCGAGCCGCGCCTCGCGTCGGCCGCGGTCGCGGCTGTAGAGCTGGATGATTCTGTATTCGAGGGCGAGCCCCGAGAGCTTCGCTTCGAGCGGCGGCTTGTCGAACGTCGAGAGTTCGAGCCAGCGGTTGGCAACCTCGCCGGGCGTAATCTTCTGCTTCGGCCGCGGGTCGAGGCTGAAGCCGCCGGGGATGTCCGAGATGCCGCGCGCGTAGACGGGCAGCGCGTTGGGGCTCGCGGCGCGCAGTTGGGCGGTGACGCCCGCGTCGTTGCGTACCTTGACGAGAAAGCAGCGCCAGCCGCGCTCGACGAGTCTGGCGGGCGCCGCGCCGCGCGTGACGCTGACGCGGCTCTCGGGGCTGATAGCGACGTGGACGAGCGCGCGCCGGTCGAGCACTCTTTCTATAGCGAGAGTGCCGCGCGCCTCATCCGTATCTTCTACGGCAAGTTCCAGCGCGCGCATGTCGGCCGCGCTCAGGGGCTCGCCCAACAACGCCAGAGCCTCCGCCACGCGTCGCGCCTGCGCCGCGAGCGGCTGAAGCTCCACGGCTTCGGGGCGCCGCACGGCCCGCTGCCTCGACGAAGCCGACGAGAGCGTGCCCACAACGACGACGGGCGCCGCGAGCAGCAGGACGAGCACGAACCGTGCGAACGGCTTACACCTCAAGCAAGTTAACCTCTCTGACCTGCGCGCGACGCCCCGACATGCCGCCCTCTATCAGCAGCGTCTTAATCTCCCACGGCCTTATCTGCGCGCGGTGGTTGACGCCGAGCGCGGCACTCTCAAGCGTAAACTCCGAGGCGCGCCCTGCCCGCTCCTGCACACGAACGACGACCGCATCGCCACGCTCGGCACGCTTCAAAGCGAGCAGCGTGACGGTGCCCGGCGCGAGGCGGAAGAAGGAGCGTTCGCGCGGCTCCGCCCCTTCGTGCGCCGAGTCCAGCACGTACTCGGCGGGCGTCTGCGCCTCCTCGGCCAGACGGTCGAGTTCGAGCGCGGCAAACTGACCCCGCCCACGCACGAGCCAGAAGCGCCGCTCCTGCCGCCCCTGATCCTGCCACGCGCCCGCGTCGTTGTGCGGCACCTGGAAAGGGTCGTGGCGCGCAAACGGCGCCGAGCGGATCAGCACCGTGCGCAACAATCCGTTCAGACAGTCGTACGAGTATGTCTGATTGTTCAAGAGCCCGACCGTATACTCATCATTGCCGACGCGACCCTGCACGGCGACCCAGTCCTGATAAGTCTCCTCGCCACCGTTCGCCTCGCGCTCGACGACCGCGCCCGCGACCTTCGCGTAGACGCGCGGCGCCGCAAGCGCCGTCGGCACTTCGAGCTTCAACATCTGCTCGCGCTCGTGCCAGTCGATGACAAAGCGCAGCTCTATCATGTCGAGCGCCTTGTACTGCGCGATGTCCAGAACTATCTCAGACCTGTTCCAGCGCGCGCGGTGGCGTGTGAGACGCGTGACGGGGCCGTCCTCGATCTGCTGCGCCGAGATGAACTGCGGTCGCCCCATCTCCTGCCGGTACTTCGTGACGCCGTGCCCCCACGTGTCGCTCGGGTCGCCGATGACGACGAGGCCGACGGGCGCCGCCAGCAGCTCCTTCCCGTCCTGTGCTCTTAAAGAGGAGATGCCGAAGCCGCTGTCGTTGATAGCAAACGTTTCGGGAGAGGGCGCCGCCGTGTCGGGCGGTGTGCCGTGGACAAGCTCAAGCACCTTGTAGCCGCACGCGGGCAAATCCACCACGGCCGAGACGCGCGGGTAGACCTGCGTCATGCTGTCGGAGGGGCGCCACTGGATGGCGACCTTCTCTCCGCCCGCCGTCTCCATGTGCGTGACGGGGACGACGCCCGTCGGCAAAGGCACCCACGGGTTCGTCGCAGGGTTCCGCTCGGTGTGGTATTCGACGTACGCCTTGCGCGGCCACGGCAGAGGGTTGAAGAGGAAGACCGCGCCCTCTTTGACGGTGCGCGTGTCCACGCGGCGCGCCAGCGATTCGAGCGCCTCGACGCGGTTCGTGTGCGCCGTGTCGGCCGCGTAGCCCATCTGGTCGCGCGACTCCTCGTAGGCTTTCTGTAAAGCCGTGCCCGCGAGCAGATCGTGGAACTGGTTGAAGAGAATTTTCTCCCACGCCGCGCGGTACTCCTGCGAAGGGTATGCGTGGCCGTGCTGCACGGCGGCGGCGACCGAGAGCGTCTCGGCCTGCACGAGCAGCCGCTCGGCACGCCGGTTCTGCTGCTTGCCCTCGCCGTAGGCGGAGTAGCAGCCGCGCGCGTGGTGCTGTAGCTCGCCGCGCACGACGGGGAGGTCTGCGTAGGCGGACGACTTCTCGACGGCCGCGAAGAAGGCGGCCACGGTCGAGAAGCGCAGTTCCGGCAGGGTCGCGTCGGCGCGCTGCTCGATGACGCGTTTAATCTGTTCCCTCGTCGCGCCGCCGCCGTGGTTGCCGACGCCGAGGAAGTACGCGGCGTGGTCGAAGCCGTTGGCGAAGTTGTTCTGCGCGCCATCGGCAACGCGCTCGGCGTTCATGCTGTAGCCGCGGCGTATGCGGAGCGTGAGCAGGCGCGAGCCGTCCGGCCCCTCCCACCAGAAGAGGAGCGGGAGCTTCATCTCATGCTCCTGCGGTCGCATGAAGACGTAGTATTTGAAGCCCGCGCGTCTGAGCAGACCGGGCAGTCCGGCGGCGTGTCCGAACGCGTCCGGGTTGAAGCCGATGTTCACGTCTACGCCGAACGCGCGCCGGAAGTAGTCCTTGCCGTAGAGGCTTTGGCGCACGAAGCTCTCGGCCGAGGGGATGTTGCAGTCGGGCTCGACGGGCCAGCCGCCGACGACCTCCCAGCGCCCTTCCCTGATGCGCTCTTTGACCTCCTCGAACATCCGCGGGTCGGCGCGCTCGACCCACGCGTAGTGATGTGACGAAGAGTGCGTGTAACGAAAGTCGGGCGTCTCCTTCATGCGGTCGAGCGCGCTACGGAAGGTCGTCAGCGCGAGGTTCGACCCGTCGCGCCACGGCCACAGCCACGCCGCGTCGATATGCGAGTAACCCATGATGTGCAGCACACGCTTTTTTGCGTTGGCCTGCGCGCCGAGCGCGGGCAAAGCCCCGACCGCCGCCACGCCCCCGAGCGCCGCCGCACCGTCGATGATGAAACGCCTCCGGTCATAACCGTCCCGATTGAACGAGTCGTCCGACATCCGCCGTGTCACCTCTCCCCTCTTACTCTTGAGCGCGGCCCAGCTTCTCGTCCACGTAGATGCACCAGACGTGGAGCAGCATCAGGTGAACCTCCTGCACATGCGCCGTCACGTCGCTCGGCACGGCGAGGACGTGGTCGGCGTGGGCGCCGACGAGTCCGGCCGCGCCCGTCACGGCCACCGTCACCGCACCCTTCTCTTGAGCTTTTAAGAGGCCGCGCGTCACGTTCGCCGAACGCCCGCTGGTCGTGAAGCCGAAGGCGATGTCACCCGCCTGCGCGAGCGCCTCGACCTGACGCTCGAAGAGCACTTCGTAGCTGAAGTCGTTCGTGATGCACGTCACCGTGCCCGCGTCGCTGGCGAGCGCGATGGCCGGGAAGGGCTGGCGCGTCATCTTGAAGCGGCCGAGCAGTTCGCCCACCAGGTGACTCGCCTGCGCCGCGCTCCCGCCGTTGCCGAACGCGATGACCTTATGCCCCGCCCCCAGCGCCTCGACCAGCGCGCGCGCCACCGCCTCGGCCGGCTCGCGCAGGCCCTCTGCGCTGCGCGCGACCACCTCACGGTTCGCCTTGAAATGTTCGGCTATGAAACCTTCCGCCATACAGACTCTCTCCCCGATTCGTCAACGACTGCCGTCCACGACCTCGAAGTCAACCCACTGCGTCGTCGTGCCCCTGCCGTCCTGCTTCTTGCCCCTCGCGACTTCGTCCGTGACGACGACCTGTAGGACGTAGTCGCCGGGCGTCAGCTCTGAGCCCACCTGTAAGCGACCGCCCGCGGCGAGCCGCTTCATGTCCTTCTGCCCCGTCAAGTCCAGCGGCGCGGCGGCGCCCTCGAAGACGAGCTTGCCGTCCTTGAAGAGTCGCACCTGCGTGATGAGCCGCGGCTGCCCCGTCGCCTTGTCGGGCCGCGCGTTGTAGATGGCGTAGCCGTAGTCGAGGAAGACGCCGTGGCGCAAGCGTCGCACCGCGGGGCTCAGACCCGGGTCGGCTGCTTCGGCCGCGACGCCCGCGGCGGCGGTCAACTGTTGTGCGGCCGTCGCCGAGCCTTGCCGCTCAGGATCGACGCCCGCGAGGATGATGCTGGAGAGCGAGAGCGGGCCTTTGCGCAGATCGGGGATGGCCACGAACTCACGGGCCGAGCCCGTCCGCCCCGTCGAGGCGTCGCGCACGGCGACGCGCAGGTTGTAGGCGCCCGGCCGGCTCACGGGGATGTTGAGCCGGTAGGTGAGCCCGTCCTTCAACGCCCGCCGGTACTCCTGCTCGCTCAACGTCACCTCGCGCCGCTCGCTGCCCTGCACCGAAGGGTGGCCGTCGCCCGCGAAGACGGCCGCGATCACGTCGAGCGTCGCCTTGTGCTGCCCGGCGGCCTCCTCCTTGAATTCAAGATCGCTCGCCTTCAGGTGAACGACGGAGCGGATGGCCGAGCCGCGCGACGGGTCGTCGAGGAAGAGCGCCGCGAGCCGCAGGTCAACGCCGTTCGCGCCGAAGGGGGACGAGAGCGCGTCGAGCAACTCCTCCTTCTCCGTGCGCGGCCGCTTCGCGTTCTTCACGTCGGCGACGCCGTAGAAGCCTGCGCGCGAGCGCACGGTCAGCCCCGGACGTTTGACCCGCACCTTGAGGTCGCGGAACTTGTGCCGCCCCGTGCGCGGGTCGAAGGTCGAGTCGTCGGGGCGGTAGCCGATGAGGTAGTAGCCGCGCTGGTCTTCGAGCACGCGCTCCAGCTCCCGGTTGAAGTTGTTCTGGTTCTTGATGAAGAAGCCGCCCGTCTCCTTCGCCAGAAGGTCCATGCCGTCCTGAGACTTGTGGATGGACAGCCCCGACAGCCCCGGCCCGGCGAGGTGGGGCATCCGGCCCGGGTCGGCCCCCGTCGCGCCGACCGGCTCGATGCCGCGCGAGTCTATGACGTAGAAAACGACCGAGGCGCGGTTCGCCAGGTCGATCAGCCGGCGCAGCCGTTCGAGGTTTGAGGTCTCGCCGAAGCGATTCAGGATCGGCAGGTCTTGCGTGAAGAGGACGACCGCCTTTCGGCCGGGGATGCTCTGGAAGCCGCGGACGATGTAGTTGAGCGCGGAGATGGTGTCGGCGATGGAAAACTCAGACTGGAAGTCACCCGGCGTGGCCGACTTCTGTGCGTCCACGCTCCCGCCCGCGCCGGCCTCCGCGCCCCTGGCGAACGCGGAGGCCGGCTCGGCCGTCAACACGCTGTTGATCGGGTTGGCCTCGCCCCGGCTCCTCGGCGACCAGCGCACGCGCTCGACGGCCGCGTTGAGCAGACGCTTGTCCGACGTGAACTGCTGGAGGACGCCGACGCCCGAGCTAACGCGCAGCACCGCGCTCAGCTCGCCCTCCTCAAGCTGTTCGTCCACGTATTTCTTCAGGGCGCGGCGGACGATATGCACGTTATCGACGCGCATCGAGAGGTCGTCCACCACGAGCGCGACCGTGCGCCGCCCGCGCGCGGTGCCGGGCTGCGCGGGCGGGACGGGCGGCGCGTTCTTATCCGCGCGCGGCGCCGCGGTCGCGGCAGTGTTGATGGGGCGCACGGCGGGCGCGGCGCTCACGTAGGAGAAGCTCGTGACCTCCTGCCGCTTGCCCTCCTCGGTAATCTCGAAATCCTCTGGGCGGAGGTCGGTCACGTGGCGACCGTCGCGGTCGGTGACGACGGCATCCACCTGCACGAGGTTGGTCGTGATGCGCACGACCTCTTCGTCGTCATCGGGCGGCGGTGGCTGTTGCGCGACGGTCGGCAACAACATGCCGAAGGCCAGAAGGGTTGCGAGGAGCGAGGTGTAAATTCTCATGGCGATAACTCCGGGGCTAAAGGTCTTGAAGGTCTTGCCTGTCAGTCTCAACGCGCGGCGCGGCCACTCCACCTCTTCCAGAGGAAAGGCAGGGAGTTAACCACAGAGACACGAGAGACACGACTTATCGAAAGCTAAAGCCGTGTCTCTCGTGTCTCTGTGGTTAACTCCCTCCTGATTCACGCGATGACCTGACCGCGCGTCTTGTTGAGCTGGTCGGCGAGTACGGCGAGCAGGATCACGATGCCCAGCGCGATCTTCTGCACGTACGGATCGACGTTGGCGAGGTTCAGGCCGTTGTTCAGCACGCCGATGAAGACCGCGCCCCACAGCGTCGCGATGACGCTGCCGCGCCCGCCGTTCAACGAAGTGCCGCCGACGACCACCGCCGCAATCACGTCCAGCTCGTACTGGTTTCCCGCGTTCGGCACGCCCGCGCCCAGACGCGACGCCAGCACCAGCCCCGCCAAGCCCACCATCAACCCGTTCAGGACGTAGACGAGCATCGTCACGCCCTTGATGTTCACGCCCGCCAGAAACGCCGCCTCGCGGTTGCCGCCCACGGCGTAGACGTAGCGCCCGAACGTCATCCGCTTCAGCACGAACCACCCGGCGGCGAACACCAGCAGCATCAGCCAGACGGGCACGGGCACGCGCAGGAACAGCTCCCGCCCGAAGAGGCCGAAGCCCGGCGGCAGGTCGCTGACCGAGCGCCCCTCGGTGATGACGAACGCGAGGCCGCGGCAGATGGTCAGCATCGCCAGCGTCACCACGAACGGCGGCACGCGAAACCGCGAGACCATCAAGCCGTTGAAGGCGCCGACCGCGAGCCCCACGCCAATCGCCGCCAGCGCCGCCAACGCCACCGCACCCGGCGCGCCTGAGGCGGCGGCCATCGCCGCGACGATGCCGGCGAGCGCCGCCACCGACCCGACCGAGAGGTCGATGCCGCCCGTCAGGATGACGGCCGTCATGCCGACCGCGAGGATGCCCGTGATGGCGATGCTCAGCGCGATGTTGATGAGGTTGGGCAGCGAGAGGAACGCCGGCGCGTAGAAGGCGAAGAAGATCGACTCCAACACGATGGCCACGACGATGACGTACTCGGCCATCGTCTGCCACTGGAGGTAGCGCGGGCGCGGCCTGACCTCACTGACTGTTTCACTCATAAGAATCCGCCGCCGCAGCGGCGCGCACTTACTTCAGCGAGTTGGCGTCCACGATCTTGACCGGCACGGAGATGCTCTTCTCGACCGGGCCGCCGGCGAAGTGGTTGCTGATGGCCTCGATGGTCTTGGCGCCGAGGTCGCGCGGCTGCTGCGCCACGTCGGCCTTGAGGGCGCTGCCGCGCTGGATGGCCCTGACCGCCTCGGGGGTGGCGTCGTAGCCGACGATGACGAGGTCGCCCTTGCCGCGCGTCTCGGCCGCCGACAGAGCGCCGAGCGCCGAGTCGTCGTTGATGCCGAAGATGCCTTTGAGGTTGGGGTTCCCCTGAAGCATGTCCTCGGCGGCCTTGAGCGCCTTGTCGCGCAGGCCGCCTCCGTTGAGCGACGCGGCGACCTTGATGCCGGGGTGCTTCTTCATCTCCTCTTTAAAGCCCAGCTCGCGGTCGAGCCCCGACTGCACCTCCGGCTGGCCGATGATGCCGACCTCGCCCTGCCCGTTGATGGCCTTCGCGATGAACTCGGCCGCGAGCCTTCCGCCGGAGAGGTTGTCGGAGGCGACGTGCGAGACGACCTGTCCGCCCTGCGCCGCGATGTCGGCGGTGAAGACGGGGATGCCGGCGCGGTTGGCCTGTTCGATGGCCGGGCCGATGCCCTTCGAGTCGGCCGGGCAGAGGATGATGGCGTCCACTTTCTGGACGATGAAGTTCTCGATCTGCGACTGCTGCTTGGCCAAATCCATGTCGCCGGACGTGACGATCAACTGGTAGCCCTGCTTGTCGGCCGCCTCCTTGAGGCCAGCCTCAAGGTCTTTGTAGAAGACGTGCTCGCGCGTCAGGAGCGTCACGCCGATGCGCTTGCCGCCTGATGCGCTCCCTCCTCCTACGACGCCGCCGGCGCCGCCCGAGCCGGCCTGACAGCCGCTCGTCACCAACAAAGCCCCGACCAGGAGGGCCAGGCAGAGTGCGTAGACGTTTAATCTCATCGGTAGGGTCTGACCTTTCGATTGAAGCTTCGGAGAGCGTGCCTCACGATGACCGGCGCCGCCGGGGATGACGTGCGCTCGCCTCGCGGGGGTCTATGCTATGATTCAGAATCTAGAGAGCAAACGGGACGTAAGACCTTCCGGATGTGCGTCGAACATTAACAGTTCGACGCGCCGGCCGACAAGCGCCGGGAAGATTTGAAATCTCCGATTTAAAACTCCGAACTCCCGGAACCAGATGAGTCAGATGAAGAGAAGCGTGGCCTTCATCCACACCTCGCCCGCGGCCGTCGGCCCGCTGATGCAGTTCTACGCGGAGGCCGCGCCGGAGTTCGAGATTACGAACCTGCTCGACGACGGCCTGCTGCGCCTGCTCGCGGCCGGGCGCGCCGAAGACGTGCGCCGCCGGCTCTCGGAGATGCTCCGCGCCGCCGCCGAGACCTACGCGCCCGAACTGGCGATGGTCACCTGCTCATCCGTCTCCAAAGAGCTGATTGAATCTCTGGCGCGCGACTTTCGCTTTCCAGTCCTGAAGATCGACTACCCGATGGCACGCCGCGCGGTGAGTGCCGGGCGCAGAATCGGCGTCGCCGCGACCTTCCCGCCAACGCTCATCCCCACGTCCAGACTCCTGCGCGCGGCTGCCGCCGAGGCCGGCGTCGAGATAGAGATCGTCGAAGCGGTCGCACCCGAGGCTTACACCGCGCTCCTCTCGAACGACACGAAGACGCACGACGAGTTGCTCGCCGCCGCGGTCGATGACTTACAGAAGAAGGATGTCTCGGCGGTCGTCCTCGCGCAGGTCTCGATGGCGCGCACGCTCCCCCTCATCGAACGCACAGCGCGCGTCCCCGTCCTGACCAGCCTCCACACGAGCCTCGAAGCGATACGCGAGGCGCTTCAGCTTTCCATTTGAGATGAGCGGCAGACTTCTCTTCGGCGCCGTCGCCGACGACGACACGGGGGCCAGCGACCTCGCGGGGATGCTGGCCGGACAAGGCTTGCGCACGCTGCTCGTCATCGACCTCCCCGAACAGAGTCAGTTTGCAGAGTGGAGCGCGGGCCAACACGCCGTCGTCATGGCCGAAGGCACGCGCAACCTCCGCGCGGATGAAGCTCGCGCCCGCACGCGCTCTGCCATCCGGCTGCTCAAATCCAGAGACCCGCGCGTCTTCCAGCTCAAGTTTTGCAGCACGTTCGACTCGACGCCCGAAGGCAACATCGGCCCCACCATCGACGCCGCGCTCGAAGAGCTTGGCGAAGAGTTCACCGTCGCGCTCCCCGCACTGCCCGTCAACGGGCGAACGACCTATCAGGGCTATCACTTCGTGTACGAACGTCTGCTCAGCGACTCTGCGATGCGCGAGCACCCGCTGACGCCGATGACCGAAGCGAACCTCGTCAAGCATCTCTCACGTCAGACCGCGCGCCGCGTCGGCCTCGCGCCCTACGAGTCGGTCGAGGCCGGCGCCGAAGAGCTTGGACGCCGCTTCGAGAGCCTGCGCGCCGACGGCGTCTCAATCGCAATCGTGGACTGCCTGAGCGACGCGCACGTCCGTGTAGTCTGTCGCGCCTCCGCAGACCTGCGGCTCGTCACCGGCGGCTCCGCCTTCGGTCAGGGGTTCCCTGCCGTCTGGCGCGAGCGCGGCTGGGTCGAAGAGTTCGACGTTCAGACCGCATCACTCTCAACCGGGGAAACGGAAGGGCGCGGGCGCCTCGTCGTCGCCGGCAGTTGCTCGGTCGCAACGCGCGCACAGAACCGCTGGTTTGAGTCCGAAGGCGCGCCCGCCCTCCGCGTCGAGCCGCGCGCCCTGCTCGTTGAAGAGTTAGAACGCGGGCCCCTCGTCGAGCGCGTGCGCCGACACCTCAACGCCGGGCGCGACTGCCTGCTCTACACCACGGACGAGCCCGCGGAGGTCGCGCGCGTGCAGAGTTGGGCCGCCGGGCAAGGCTTGGACGTACAGACTCTCGGAGAGCGCCTCGCTTACGCGCTGGCCGACCTCGTCGCGGAGGTTCTCGAAGCCGCGCCCGTGTCGGGGCTCGTCTTCGCGGGCGGCGAGACCTCGGGCGCGCTCTGCCGCCGCCTACGTTTAGGCGCGCTGCGTGTCGGGCGCAACATCGAGCCGGGTGTGCCGCTCTGCTACTCGCTCGGGCGTTACCGTCTGCCGGTCGTGCTCAAGTCCGGCAACTTCGGCGGCGAAGATTTTTACGCACGCGCGCTCGAAGCCGTGGCACGTCCCCACGAGTATATTTTTTAGAGGGTGAGCGAATGACGGAAGACGCCTTGTTGGAAACCCTGTGCGAGACGGCCGACAGCTTCTACCAGAGGGGCTACGCCTTCGGCTCGACGGGCAACATCTCCGTGCGCGCGGGCGGGCGCGTCTGGATCACGCCGACGGGAAAGTCTCTGAAAGGGTTGAAGCCCGGGCGGCTCGCCTGCGTGAGTCTGGCGGGCGAGAGCCTGAACGAGAACCGCCCGTCGAAGGAGTTCCCCTTCCACCTCGCCGTCTACACGCGCCGCGAGGACGTGCGCGCGGTCGTGCACCTGCACACGCTCCACTCGGTGGCGCTCTCGTGCCTCGAAGGGTTCGAGGCCGAAGACCCTCTGCCGCCGCTCACGCCCTACTACTTCATGCGCGTGGCGCCGCTGGCCGTGCTCCCCTACTTCCGCCCCGGCTCGACCGAGTTGGCCGACGCGGTCGGCGAGGCGGCGCCCCGACACAACTGCATCCTCCTGCGCAACCACGGCGTCGTCTGCGCCGGCTCGACGCTCTCCGAGGCCGTAGACCGCACCGAGGAGCTTGAGCAGACCGCCCGCCTCCACTTCCTCCTCCGCGGCGAGCGCGTCCGCCACCTGACGCCCGAACAGGTCGAAGAGTTGAAGCGGACGTTCGGCTAAGAGTTCCGGCCGGGGCGCACGTCATTCCCACGCGTGGGAATGACGTGCGCATACGCGGGAATGACGTGCGCACGCGTGGGAATGACGTGCGCACGCGTGGGAATACGATTCTGGCGCGCGGGAATGGCATTACCGCGCGTGGGAATGCCATTCCGCCGCACGGGTGCGCCATTCCGTCGCGTGGGAACGCGATTGCGGCGCGTGGGAATGGCATTCCCGCGCGCCGCAATCGTATTCCGTCATGGTCGAATGTGATTCCTAAGCGATGCCCTTGAGCCAGTCCGTGTCGCGGCCGCGGTGGGCGCCCTGTTGGTCGAGGGCCTGTTCGATTGTCCAGCCCCGGTGGATGATGCCGCCGACGGCCTCGATGACGGCGAGCGGGTCGTCTTCGCCGGGGTAGAGGATGTTGCGGCCGACGAGCGCGCCGCGCACGTTCGGGCCGGCCTTCAGGCCCGCGTAGAGTTCTCTTAAGAACGGCGTCGCGTCGCCGACCGGCTCGCCGCCGAGCAGAAGGATGGGGAGCGTCGTCGCGCTCGCCACCATCTCGTAGTTCTCGCAGTAGGGCAGCTTCAGCCACAGGTAACGCGCGCTGTCGCCCAGAGCCGCGGCCGCGCCCGCCGTCCGCGCCAGCTCCTCGGCCGTCTTGACGACACGATAGACGCCGTGCCGGCCGTTATCCTCCTTCACGACCGGCAGCGACTCCAGAAACATCGGCAGCCCGACGGCATTCAGCTCCGTGATGGCCTTGACGGTGTCGAGCAGCGTCTTCAGAGAGTCCTTCTCGTCGTCGCAGAGGCGCAGGAGAATCTTCGCGCCGTCCAGACCCCACTCCCTGCATGATGCCGCGGTCGGGCCGGAGTTCGGGTCGTCTATCTCCCAGATGCTCCCGAGCAGTCCCGCGCGGTTGAAGCTCGCGATCAGAACCTTTTCGTCGAGAAAGCCGTCCGAGCCCGACTCCTTCAACAGGTCATTAATGATGAGTAAATCCTCAAGGATGTCCATCGTGGCGAGCAGCCCGTCCACCGCGTCACTCATCAACACGCGCAGGATGCGCGCCATGTACTCGCGCCGGTCGGCCATCCTGAGCGGCTCGTCGCCGACGCGCGTCACGCGCCGCGCCGGGTGGTCGGCGGCGAGGATGTTGAGCCGGCCGTCCTTCGTCAGACTCTCCCGCCGCTTCCGCTTCCGCGCCGCGCGCAGGGAACGCTCCGGGTCTGTGACTCGCACGTCGGTCACCTTCGCCAACACCGATGCCGGCAGAAATGCTTTCGCGTCAAAACTCAAAAGTCAGAACCCTCCTCTTTCTTCGACGAATGCCAGAGCCTCTTCTTCGTAAGGCATGAAGTTCGCGCAGCCGTGGCGCGTGACGACGATGGCGCCGCACGCGTTCCCCATCCGCGCCGCGCGGTAGAAGTCCCAGCCTTTGAGATACCCATACATGAACCCGCCCGCGAAGGCGTCGCCCGCCCCGAGCACGTTCAGAACATCGACCTGAAAGGTCGGCACCTCCAAGACCTCCCCGCCACGGACATGCACGAGCGTACTCTCGGCGCCGCGCTTCAACACGAGCGCCTCCGGCCCCGCGGCGAGCACACGCTCGACGGCCTCACCCGTCCAGCCCGACAGGAAGGCCACGGAGACCTCCTCGGCCGTGCCGAGCACCACGTCCACGAGCGGCAGGAGCGAGCGGACGGCCACGCCGTAGGCGCGCACGTCCGGCCAGAGTTCCGGGCGGAAGTCGAGGTCGAGGACGACCATCGTGTGGTAGGCGCGCGCCTGCTCGGCGGCGAAGAGCGTGGAGTCGCGGCTCGGCTGTCGCGCGAGCCCCGAGCCCGTCAGCAACAGCGCGCGACTCACGGGGATGGGGGCGGCGAGCACGTCGTTGATGTTCAGCTCGAAGTCGGGGCCGCCCTCTCTGTAAGGCACGATGGGAAAGCGGTCGGGCGGCTCGATGCCGAGGAGGAAGGCGCTCGTGCGCCGCCCGCGCTTGCGCACGCCGTAGCGCGTCTCGACGCCCTCGCGGTCGAGGAAGCTCTTGACGAAGTCGCCGACGAGGTCTTCGCCCACGGCGTTCAGGAGCGCCGTGCGTAACCCGAGACGGCGCGCGCTGACGGCGATGTTGGTCGGGCACCCGCCGACGTAGGCGGCGAAACTTTTAATCTCGGTGAAGGGGACGCCCACCTCGTTTGCGTAGAGGTCAATCGAGCTGCGCCCCACCGTCAGCAAGTCGTACTCGCGCTCCATCCCAGTCCCCTTGTCTGTCATCCCTTAAACGGCCTCCTCCAGAGGCCGGCGCGGGTCGATGAAGAGCCACATCACGACGCCGCAGGCCATGATGGCGGCCGCGATATAGAACGGTATCGTCCAGGAGCCCCACGTCTGCACCACGTAGCCGAAGATGATAGGCGCGACCGTGCCCGCGAGGTTGCCGAACATGTTTGTCGTTCCGCTGACGACGCCCGCCCGGCGCCGCCCGATGTCGAGGCACGTGGCCCACACGGCGGGCGTCGTCAAAAACTGAAAGAAGAGCGCCACCGAGATGAGCACAGCCGCGACGAACTTGTCCTCGGCGCGCGCGACGAAGACGAGCATCAGCGCGCTCATCGACAGGCCGAAAGCGCCGAGCCCGCTGCGTGCCAGCTTATGCCGGCCGCGCCGGACGAGCGTGTCCGTAATCCACCCGCCGCAGACGAAGGCCAGCGCTCCGCACAGCCACGGCAGCGACGAGAAGATGCTGGCCCAGTCCTTCTCGAACCCGCGCGCCTGAATGAGGTAGGTCGGCAGCCAGGTGATGTAGAAGTAGAGCCCGTACCCGTAACAGACGTACATCGCGCACAGGAAGAAGATGTTCTTGCTACGGAGGAAGACGCGCCAGGGGATGCCGTGCCCGTGCTTCTCGGCGGGGCCCGCGCCCGCGCGTATCAGCTCGACCTCGGCCTTGTTAGCCGCGGGGTGCTCCTCGGGCGTGTCGCGGAACCAACGATACCAGACCACGCACCAGACGACGCCGAGCAGTCCGCACTCGACGAACGGGAGCCGCCACCCTTGCAGGTCGATGAGGTAGAAGACGAGGAAGGGCGTGGCCGTCGCGCCCAGCGCGTGGCCGATGCAGACGGCGCCCATCGCGCGCCCGCGCTGCGCCGCCGGAAACCAGCGCGAGACGGTCGAGGCGCTGTTCGGAATCGCCCCGGCCTCGCCCGCGCCGAAAAGCATGCGGATGACGAAGAGCGAGGCGAAGCCCGCGGTCGCGGCCGTCAGCATCGTGAAGGTCGACCACCAGAGCACGATGCGCGTCAAAGCCTTGCGCGTGCCGAAGCGGTCGCCGAACCAGCCACTCGGCACCTCGAAGAGCGCGTAGGCGAAGGTGAACGCGCTGTAGATGTAGCCCATCTGCACCGGCGTGAAGTTGAACTCCTGCATGATGGTCGGCCCCGCCACCGAGATGCAGAGACGGTCGAGATAGGTCAGCGCCGCCAGCGCCACGAGCAACACCAGCACCCCGTAGCGCGCGTACGTCGGCCGCGCCGTCTCCAATGCGAAGGCGCGTGTGTGTGTCTCACTGACCTGCATGGTTGCCGTACCTCCTCTTGCTTCTACCGCGGGCGGTTCTGCGGCCACGGCTCGCGCGCGCCGTTCACCCACAGCGTGTAAATCTGACTCGGGCGAAGCTCGAATACCAATCCGCGCGCGTCGCCCCGCACGGGACGGTCGCACTCTTCGACCGCGTTGCAGACCACCGCAGCCGCGTTGTTGAGCAGCGCGCTGCGGACGGCCACGCCGCCGGGCTTCCCGCTCAACTCGATGAAGCGCATCACCGTGCCCGCGCCGTCCTCCGACTGCTTCCACGCGCTCAGGAGCACCGACGGGTTCTCAACGTTAACGAAACTCGACTGCGCCGCCGGCAAAGTCTTGCGCGCCGGGTAGGTCTGGTCCTGCGACTTGACGAGCGTGCGTTCGAGCGGCGTCGTCTCCTCCCAGCCCATGCGCGCCAGCGCCGCACGGTCTAACACGCGCGCGCTCGTCAACACGTAACGGAACGTGAACTCGCCGCCCTGCGCCGCGACGTAGTTGGTGTTCCAGTAGTTGTTCATCACGTATGAGAAGAGCGCCGAGCTGTTCGGCTTGAACTCCTTCGGCCAGGTGCCGCGTACGATATCACCGAACGTCCAGAGGAACGAATCGCGGTTCACAATCGCGACCGTCAGCGCTTCGTCGCCCACCGACGCCCAGTTCTGCGACGAGAACCATTCGAGTCCCGCCCCCGGTATCATGTCCTTCGAAGGGTTGACCACCGCGCTCTGCACGTCGAAGTTGAACTGCGGCGAGCCGACCGCAACGGGGAAGGCGAAGTAGACGCCCTCTTTTTTGTAGACCTTCTCTTTGCTGACGCGGAAGTTGACCTCGATCTTCTTCGCGTCGTTGAAGAGGACGACCTCGGTCGTGACGCGCGGCGTGTTGGGCGCGCTGCTCTCAAGGACGGTGCGCGAGCCGGTCGGCGTCCACTCGGCGGTGACGATGCGGCCGCCCGCGGCCTTGTGTACGTCGAGCCGCGCGACGGGCGTCGTCTTGCGGTAGGTGAGCATCTGGTTGGGGAAGGGCTCGCCCCCGCCCGTCACGTAGACGTACTGGCCGAAGCGGTACGGGCTCTTGTCGTCCACCAGCTCGCGCCCGAGTTGCTTGTCGTAGATGCTCCTGATCGAACCGCTCTCCGCGTCGAGGCGGACGCGGTAGAAGTCGTTCTCCATCGTGTCGGGCGGAGTCGAAGAATGATGTAACGAAGAAAAAAACTCGGCCGTCCCCGGCGCCACGGCGGTCGAGGTGCCGGAGGGCGTCTCGGCCGCCGGGCGCGGGGCGATGTCGCGGACGTGGTAGGTGCGGTAGCCGACGGCGGGGACGCCGCGCGCCAGGAAGCGTATGCGCCGGTAGGCCGGGTGGTGTTGGAGCGTCTCGACCGGGACGACCTTCTGAGTTTCGAGGTCTACGATCTCGCGCGTCGTCTGGAGGTCGAACTCGACCCAGCCGTCGCGCCGCCAGTTGAGCGTGTTGAAGACGACGAGCGCGCGCTGCGGAGTCTCGATGCTTCCGGCGATGGCCGTCATCGCGCGTTCGAGCACGTAGTCCACCTGATCGCGCGCCATCACGGCGCGCAGGCGCTTGTAGGCCAGCTCCCGCTCCGAGTCTTCGCTGTGCGGCTCGGTCACGCTGCGGCCCCAGCCCCACGTGTGCTCGTTCATGAGGAAGATGCTGTCCCACATCGAATCTATCGCCGCGCGCGAAGGGCGCGAGCGCGGGTCTACGAGCATCGCGACCGTCGAGAGCTTCTCGGCCGAGACGGCGCGCCGCTCGTTCTCGCGCTCAACCGCCGCGTGCAGTGCGTCGGACGCGACGCCGTCCTCCCAGTAAGGCCCGCCGTCGCCGCGCACCACGGGCAGTTTCTCCTCGACGCCCGCCGAAATCTTCTCCAGAGCCTCGCCGAAGCCCGCGAAGACGAGCTGCGGGTAAGCGTAAGTCTGGTTCCACTCGCGCGCGATGTCGGCCTGCGTCTGGTGGAGCGAAGTGTTCTCCCACTGGCTGCCGTGCATGAGCACCGCGTGGGGCGCGTAGTCGGGCCGCTCGTAGACGTTGAGGAAAGTCTGCAAGCCCTCGTACCCGTTGGCGAGGCGGGGCGGCAGGCCGAACTGGCTCCCGATCTGGTGGTAGTGGCGCGCGTACCAGAGCAGCACGCGGCTGCCGTCCGGCCCCTCCCACCAGAAGGGCGAGCGCCGGTGCAGGTCGCCGAGCATGAGCGTCGGCCCGCGGTCGGCGTTCGCCGCGGCCGAGAAATATTTTATCCCCGCGGCCGCGAGGATCGACGCGTAAGACCACGTGTAAGAGGGCACGTCCGTGATGTTGACGTAGTTCCACGGGCCGCCGTGCTCCCGGTTGAGCTTGTGCGAGGCGTAGAAGGAACGGAGCAGCGTCTCGGCCGTGCCCGCGCCCGTCAGCATCACCGAGTGCTGCGCGGGCACGAAGATTTTCCGCGCGCGCACGGCGTCGTAAAACTTCCGCTTCTCTTCCTCCGAACGCCCTTCGAGGAACTGCTGCGCCTGCCAGTAGCCGTCGAGGCTGAAGCGGAACTCGGGCCGCGCGGTTGTCATCTCCAGCGCCTCGTCGATGATGCGGCTGTGCATCTCGGCCAGCTTGGTCTGGAAGTCGGAGTAGCCGATGTCGAGGTGCTCGTGCGGCACCATGTAGACCGTCCACTTCCGCTTCGGCGTGAGCTTCTGCTCGAAGCCGTTCCAGCGCCGACCGTTGCCGATCTCGGCCTCCGCGGTTGTGCCCGCGGCGAACTCCGGGACGAGAAACTCGAAGCGCTGCTCGCCGAACTCGCGCGTCATGGCCAAGTCCCGTGTGTCACTCCAACTGCCGACCGAGAGTTTGAGCGTGCCGGGCTGCGCCTTCCCCACCCAGCCGCGGGTGACGTGAACAACTTCGTAGAGCTTCCCGCCTGCGCTCTTGTACAGGGCTGTCGGCGTTATGAAGAAGTCCGGGCGACTCTGGCCGTCTGCCCCCCGGCGACCCTCCTTTCCGCGCACGAGCGCGAGCGCGTCGTAGCGCAGGACGGCGTCCGTCGTGTCTTCGCCCCCGGGGAGCGCCGCCGACGCGGGGTCGGCCACGGCCGTGAGCGCGATCTCGTTCGCGCCCTGCCTCAGAAACTCCGCGGGTATCGCCGCCGGCAACACGCCGAACGCGTACTGCGGGAAGATGTACGCTTCGATGTTGCCCTCTTTGTAATCGCTCTCAGGCCGCTGGTAGTACCAGCCCTTATGGCCGTTCACTTCCACCTGTACGACCGGCAGGCGCGGCGAGGTCATGATGAGGCCGAGCCGCAGCGTGTAGACGCCGCTCGGCGCGTCCGCAAGCTCGAAGCGAATCCTGCGCGCCGCCGCCGGGTCGGCCTTCGCCTCGACGACGGCCTGCTGCGTCGCGCCCCAGTCCTTCGCGCGGCCCGACGCGGCGTCGAACGGCCCCGCAGCCTGCGCGCCGAACTCGTCCGAGGAGTTGTTGAACTCACCGATCTGCCACACGGGTCGCGCCTGCGCGGCGGCGCAGACGGTGAAACTTAAGGTAAGAATGAGAGCCGTAAGAAAGCGTCGGTGCATTGATGAACTCATCTCCCGTGTGCGCGCTCCGTCCAGTCGAACAAAGGCTGCGCGGGTCTGACCGCATCACTCTCGTCGGATACCGTGACGGCGAGGACGCGCACCGACACGTCGTCGGGCAGCGTCAGCGTCTTCGCGCCCGCGGGGATGTCGAGAGCGTAGGCGAAGAGGTACGAGTAGGCGTAAGCCTCGCTCAGACCGTCGGGCCGGTGTTGGTGCGAGGCGAACCACGCGAGCGGCGCGGGCTTGATGAAGCCGGGCCTGATGCCGGTCATCTCGGCGTAAGGGTCTCTGCGGTACTGCGGCGAGCGGATGCGGGCGGCCGTCTCGGGCGAGGCGCCGGACGGCACCTGCCGCTCGCCCGCGCGCCACTGCCGCGCGTCCCACTGGCCGACGAAGCCGCCCCACTCCTGCACCGTCACCTCGGAGGCTTGCCGCCCGACGCGGAAGGTCGCGCGCCGGTCGCCCGCAGCCGAGGCCGCGAGAACGTAGATTCTTCTGAAGTTGCCCGCGGGCAGGTTCAAAGTCTGACCGCGCGCGACGAGCGCGTTCGACGCTTGAGACGACAGTTTGAAGCGGACGCCCGCGAAGGAGATTTCGTTGGGGAGCATCTCCGAAGGGAGGCTGCGCCCCGAGCCGTCGAAGCCGCCGACGCTCTTCACGCCGGCCTCCGTCTTCGTTACGTGGAGGCTCGACGCCACAAGGTCGTAAGGCATCTCGACGGGCTGTGAGCGCGGCGCATTCAGCTTCACACGCGACGGCGTGAGTTTGAGCGCGAAGGTGCGAAGTTGATAAGGGCCGAAGTCCGTCGCAAGCTCGCCCTTCTCAACGCGCGCCGCGCCGAGCGGCTGCTCCTGCCCCGTCACCTCGCGCGCCGACGCGACCCCGCCGGCGAAACGGATGCGAACGTTCTTCGCTTCCCGGCCGTCTAGTTCGACGAGGCGGACGACCGTCTCGTCGGACTCTTCTGCCTTCTTGACGGCGAGCACGCGCACGCGGCTGTTGCTCACATTCAGCAGCGAAAAGCTCTTGCCGAGCGCGCCCGCGTGGCGCGTGGCCTCGAAGGCGACGAGCGGCTGGTTGAGCTGTTGCGCCTGCCAGTCGGTCTGCGCCGCGCGCCAGTCGCCCGCGTGACCCGCAAGGCCGTAAGTAAACTCGTGGTGCCCCCAGTCCTGCGTCGTCTGGTCGTGATACTCCCAGCCGTTGCCCGCGCCCAGACCCGGCGTGAAGAGCAGTGTCAGACGCAGCGTCGAGTCGTCGGGCTTGTCCGAGCCGTACTTGCAGTCGGAGAGCACGGTCACGCCGTAGGCGCCGCCCTTATCCGTGAGGTCGAACCACTGATGCGAAGGCACCTCGTACTTGCGCTCGTCGTTGTTGCCGCGCTCGATGGTGCCCACGTCCCAGTTGTAGGTCGCCAAAGGGTTCGAGGCCGTCAAAGGGAAGGTCGCCTTGAGCGCCGCCGCCTCCGACCGCCAGTCGATACGGTTCGCGAACTCGACCCGCTGGCCCGCGCCGCCGGCCGAGAGCCTGACGGTCTGGATGAACTTCGAGCCCTCGTTCTCGCGCTCCACCTCGACGGCGACGCGGACGGGGCCGCGCTCGACGACGCGAATCCGCGCAGGCCCCGAGACGTAACCGCGCGGCGGCTTCTGCTGGTCGGCCCAGTCCATGTTCCACGCGGGCCAGTCCCTCGGTCGCTCGGTCTGGAACGCGAGCCGCGCGGGCGCGCTCAGCAACTCTTTGTTGACCGTCTTGTCGAAGATGCTCGACACGTCGCCGTCGGCGTTGAGCGTGACGCGGTAACGCGCGTTCTCAAGCGACGACTCGCTCACCTTCAAGTCGAGGTCGTTGAATCGCGCCAGCGCGTCCGCGGCGCGAACGTCGTAGACGGCGTAGCCGACCGAAGGCACGTCGGCGAGGAAGAGGATTTTTGTCGCACCGTCCTCTTCGCCGACGACCTGCGCGGGCACTTCCCCGCCCCACGGGCCGACGACGCGAACGGTTTTCGGCGAGCCGCCTTCAAACCTAATGTCCGCCTCTACCACGTCGTCGCGCTCGACGTTCAAAGGGTTGTAGACGACGACCGGCGTGCCCTTCGTGCGCGTGTCCATCCCGCCGACAATCGACTCGGTCGCGCTCGTCAGCACGGACGCGAACTGGTTCGCGGCGATCACGTCGTCGTTCCAAGAGAACTCGAACGCGCGCGGCGTGGCCGTGCCCGGCAGAATGTCGTGGAACTGACCACCCATCACGAGCGTCCACGCGTCGTTGAGCCTCTGTTGTGGATACTGTCTCCCGCCCACCCACGCCGCGGCGACCGAAGCGCGCTCGGCGGCGTCGGCCAGAAGCTCGTTGCGACGGTTCCAACGCTTCTGCATCGTCTGCGAAGTTATCGAACCGGCGGAGTGGTCGGTCAGCAACAGGTCGCCTTTGTAGCGCGGCAGGCGCGCGGTCTTCTCAAAGGGGATGTCGAGGAACATCTGCTCGGCCGTGGCCGAGAGCACGCGGACGGGGCCGTCGCCGACCTGCACGGGCGTGCCGGGCGCGTCCGGGGACGGGATGGCCGGGGGCGGCGGCGGGATGACCGTCCGCTTTCGGCCGACCACCGCGTCCAGCATCTTGACGGAGAACTCGTAGGGCGCGCCGCCGATGTCGCCGACGGGGCCGAAGTATGCGTAGTCGGTGAAGAGGCCGCTCACCTCGCCGTTACGCTGGATGCGCTTCGGCCAGTCCTGCGGGAAGTATCTGACCGAAGGGTTCGCGGCCGAAGGAGGCGGGCTCTTGCTGAAGTCCTCGCGCACGTTGCTGTCGTAGGGGCGCGGGTTGAAGGCCGAGACGATGCCGCGGCCGTCCGGCCCCTCCCAGACGCCGACGTTGAAGGGCACGCCGTCCGGCGTCCGCTCGATTGAGTCTGGGCCGCCCGTCCGCGCCGCCGACTTCCAGTAGAGCTTCTGCGTCGAGAAACCTTTGAGCCCCATGTGCGCGAGGATGGAGGGGAGCGACGCGGGGAAGCCGAAGCTGTCGGGCAGCATGTACTCGGCGCTCGTCCGCCCGAACTCGCGGCGGAAGTAGTGCGAGCCGTAGAGAATCTGGCGGACGATACTTTCGGCCGAGGCGGAGTTGGGGTCGCCCTCCTCCATCGAAGAGCCCGCGGGGAACCAGCGCCCGGCAGCGACGTAAGACTTGAGTCGCGCGTAGTCTTCGGGCCAGTACTCCTTCATCATCCGATAGCGGTTGGCGCCGGTGAAGTTGAAGAGGTAGTTCGGATACTTTTCGAAGAGCGCGAAGTTGTCGCGCATCGTGTTCGGCAGATACTCGTTGATGACCTGCGGATACTCCCAACGCCATTGCGTGTCGAGGTGCGCGTAGCCGACGACGTAGAGCGTTGGCTCCTTCGTCAAATCGGGACGCGTCTGCGCCGAAGCACTGTGCAGGCCGGCAAGGCACGACAGCAGCAGCAGTGCGAGAAACCGCTTACGTCCAGACCGCATCCGTCCGTCCTCCGCCAGCCTTCGTAACTTTGAATTGAAATTAGAGCGGGTTGTGCTTCACCGCAGAGTGGACAACTTCTAAATGAAACGGCGCCCGGCGTCAATGTCAACGCGCGGCTGGAACGACGGGAACGAGCGCGCGGCGCACGTTCCAACCTTTTATCTCGACCGTCATGGCGCGCGTCGGCCCGGGGACTTCGATGCTGATGCGCCGCCACTCGCCCGGCACCAGTGAGATGTAGTTGTCGCTCGCGTAAACAGGGAGCACGCGCGCGCCGGTCGCAGCGTCGCGCACGACGACCTGCGCGGCGAGCGCCACGCCGTCCCCGTGGTTCGTCAACTCGACTTCGATGCGCGACGCTCCCGCCTCCTTCTTCAACACCGCGAGACAGGCCAGAGGGGTTTCGAGCAGACCGTTGAGCTTGCGGTAGTCCGACTTCTGCGCCGCGTGCCAGTAGAAGTTGTCGGCCAGCACGCGCCGCGCGCCGTCGAGGAGTTGTAGCTTCACGAAGACGACGCCCTCCTTCGCCGCCTGCGGCACGTCGAGCCGCCCGACGCTGACGGCCGAGTTCGACGGCGCCGAGAGCGTCTGCTGGCTCGTGGAGAGGCCGGTGCCCGTCACGTGTATGACGCGCGTGAGGAGGAGCAGGTCGCGGAGCGGTGTCTGCGTGTTGTTGACGACCGTGATTCGCAAGTCAGGCTGGTCGAGTTGGACGTGAACCGGCTCGCACGCCTTCTTCACGCCGAAGTACGCGCCGTGCGTCGAGTAGTCGGAGCTGTACATCTGCCACTCCATGCTCGGCCACGCCGGGTGCGTCATCCACATCAGGCGCCCCGTGTTCGGGTTCCACAGATGCGCGTTGAAGCCCTCGAACATCGCGCGATGGCTCGCGTACGAGAGGAGCTGCGCCTTGCGCTCAAAGTCTTCGAGGCTCGCGGGCTCGCCCAGCTCTTCGGCCAGAGCAGTCATGAAGTGTTTGTTGTCGCCGCCGCCGCCCGTATGCCAGTCGTGGTAAGCCCACGCGTCACGGGGCGGCCAGTGGTCGGAACGGGCGAGCATCGCGCGGATGGTGTCGGCCGAGGGCGGCGAGGGCAGCCCCAGCTCGGTCGAGAAGCCGCGTCCGCGCGTCGTGAAGAACTTGAAGGCGTCGCCGTAGTGCCACGGCCCGCTGCCCTGCAAGTTCACGTCGCGCGAGTTGGGCGAGTAGTAGCGCGTGCCGTCCAGCTCACGCAGGAGCTGGTCGAGCCCCTCGTTGATGCGCGGCGGCGGGACGCCCTCGTTGCGCCCGCACCAGACGGCGATGGACGGGTGGTTGCGGAAGCGCAACACGACATCGCGCGCGTTGGCGAGGAAGAGTTCAGGGTCTGACGGCTCAAGATTCCAGTCCTGCGTCGAGAGCCAGAAGTCGTTCCAGACGAGCAGCCCGTACTCGTCGGCCAGATCGTAGAAGACCTCTTCCGTGTTCTGCCCGCACCAGTTGCGTATCATCGTCAACCCAGCCTCGCGGTGCAGGCGGAAGTATGGCTCCATGCGCTCGCGCGAGACGCGCTTGCGCGTGTCGTCTAAGCCCCAGTTGCCGCCGCGACAGGCGATGCGCACGCCGTTGACGCGCACGACGAGGTGCGGCGACGCGCGCCGGTCGGCGAGCGCGCGTATCGTAGAAGAGTTCTCCCGGCCACCGACGAACGAAGCGACCCAGCCCTCGGCCGACTCGACCATCCCCTCGTGGCTGACGTTGACGACGTGCTCGCCCAAACTCTTCGCAGGGTCGTACTCGACCCGACGCAGACGACCAGCGCCGTCCATCAACGTCAACTCGTAACTCAGCTCGCGCACGCCGAAGCGCAGATGCTTTTCGTCCGACTTGCTCGTACCCACGCGGAAGCTCACGCGCAGGTGATACAACTCCGGCCGCCCGTAACCGTTCGGCCACCAGAGGCGCGGCCTCGTCAGCTTCAACTGCGGAAAGTCCGAGGGCGCGAGCGTCACCTCCGTCCGACCCGGCGCGACCGTCAGACGTTTGCGAACCGTGACGCCCTCGAACGAAGCTTCAAGCGTACCGACAATCGCCTCGCTTGTTTCATTGACGAGCGGCACGTGGATGTTGACCGCGGCGCGCGTCGTGTCGGGCAGCGGGAGCCTTGTGGTGACCTGCACGTCGCCGACGCGCACCGGCCCCGTCGCCTTCAGCGTCACCTCCTGCCACAGTCCCGTCGCGCGGTCGCGCACACCGGGAATCCAGTCCCACCCTTCGGTGCAGAAGAAGGTCGGGCCGTCCAGACACATCGCGCCGCCGTTCGGCCCGGGGCCCGCCTTCACAGACTCCTCGTGCGGGACGCCCGGGTGCGGCGGCGGCGAGACGCGCACGGCGAGCGCGTTCTGACGGCCGTGGACGAGCACGTCCGTCACGTCGAACACGCCGCGCATGAACGCCCCGCGCACCTCGCCCAGGCGACGCCCGTTGAGCCAGACCGCGGCCGAGTAGTTGACGCCGTTCAGTGTAAGTTGGAAGCGACGGCCTTTGGTGGAGGCGGGCGGCGTGAACTCCGTCCTGAACCAATAGTCCTGCCGGTTGAGCGTCTCGGGGATGGCGAGGTTGTTCAGCCCGTAGTCGGGGTCGGGGTAGACGCCGCGGTCTACGAACGTCGAAAGCACAGTGCCGGGCACGGTCGCCTCCAACCAGCCGTCCGCGGAATAGACGGGACTTGAGACCGCTTCACCTTCATCCGAAACCTTCGGCGCTTCCGCCATCCGCCAGCCGCGCGCGAGCGCCCACTCCCACGCCCCGCGCCGCACGAGCGAAGGCCCCGGCGCCCCAGACGGCTTCGCCGAAGGCTTCGACGGCCCCGACGTAGGCACGGGCAGCGTCGCACGCTCCTGCGGCTCGCGCAGCCCCTCCTGCCCCTTCGTCTGAACCGGCCAGGTTTTCTTCGGCCCCTGACCGTACGGCGTCAGGTTCAGGACGAACAGAGACAGCGTCAGCGTTAGAAGCGACAGCCTGAGGCGCGACATGTGAACTTTATATCAGGTATTTGTCGTAGCCCGCGCGGACAAGCTCTTCGTAGGCGGCCCACACGTCCGCGGGAATCTCCTGCGGTATCTGAAAACCTTTTTCGGGATAGACGCGCACACGTTGCAGGTCGCCGACCATGATGCCGACCACGTCGTCCTCGGTGAGCGCACTGTTGGAGTAGTTCTGCAAATACTCTGCGAACGAGACCTGCGGCGAGGTGACGAAGACGCGCGGCTCGGGCCAGTAACGCTTGAACGTCGCGTAGGCCCTGCGCTCCATGTAAGGCTTCTGCACGAGGATGAGGCTCTGCGGCTCCGGCCCGCGCGCGGCGAGGAGTTCGCGCGTGAAACGGACGTTCTCGCCCGTGTTGGTCGAACGCGTCTCGACGAGGATACTTTCGTCGGGCACTCCCATCCCGCGCGCTATCTGCGCGAACAGCTCGGCCTCCGGCTCGCTCCAGAGGTTCTTCGTGATGACGCCTAAGCCCCCCGAAAAGACGAGCAGCGGCGCCCACCCTTCCAGGTAGAGCGCCGCGCCCCGTTCGGCCACCGCCGTGTCGTGACTACAGAGGACGAAAATTACTTCCGCCCTCTCCAGCCGGTGGTTCATGTGATGGTAGTCCCAGAGCCTCTCGGCCGACTCCCTTATCTCCCGCCGCATCCAGCCAACTATACCACGCCGCGCGGGGAGGGCTTGGCGAGCTTCACCTCGTCCGCGCCGGCCCCCTGCTTCGCACCGCGGCGCCGCGCGAAGGGGACGAGCATGGGCACGGAGCGGCGGTACTCCTCGTAGGCTTCGCCGTGCTCGCGCGCGAGGTCGCGCTCTTCAAACTGGATCGCCAGGAGGATGTATGCGGTGGTGGCGACCGAGAAGAGCAGGTGCGCGAGCGTCATCGTCGGCGTCATCCAGAAGGCGAAGAACCAGCCGACGTAGAGCGGGTGGCGTACGACGCGGTAGAGCGCCGGAGTCCCGAACCGCAGGGCTGTGTAAGGCCGGCCCAGCAGGTAGAGCCAGACCTGGCGCAGGCCGAACAGGTCGAAGTGGTTGATGAGGAAGGTGGAGACGAGCACCAACCCCCACCCGAAGGCGAACAACGCGCGCAGGACGACGCGTCCCGCGGGGTCTCCGACCGACCAGACCACGCCGCCCAGCGGTCGCCATTGCCAGAAGAGGAGGACGAGCGCGAGGCTTGAGAAGAGGACGTAGGTGGAGCGTTCGAGCGGCTTCGGCACGGCGCGCGTCCACCAGTCCTTGAACCACTTGCGCGCCATCACGCTGTGCTGCACGGCGAAGAGTGTGAGCAGCCCCGCGTCGATGGCGAGGCCGACACTTAAGGGGCCAACGCCGGGGCCGTCCAGCGTCGTCGGGACGCCGAAGTTGCCGATGAAGCAGACGGCGTATAGAAAGGTTCCCAGGAAGATCAGGTAGCTGAGAGTTCCGTAGGCGAAGAACAGGATTCGCTTGAGCATCGTGGTGCCTCCAACGCTATCGGTCTCTTATGACAAACAAAAAAAGTCCGGGTGCATGTTGGCGCAAGCGGCGGCGGCAGGCTATGGGTCTTTTGTCCCGGTTTACGTATACTGCGGGCCAGGGGCCGGGACATAAGTCCCGCTTGGGCCGACGGAGTGGCAACGGATGATGAGCGGATGATGAAGAGACCGACGCAGCGAATCAGGTACCTGAGCACCGCGGACGGCGTCCGGCTTGCATGGGCCGAAGCGGGTGCGGGGCCGGCGCTCTTCAAGGCCGCGAACTGGCTGACCCACCTCGAATACGACCTTGAGAGTCCGGTCTGGCGCCACTGGCTCAGCTTCTTCAGCGAACACTTCCGGTTCGTGCGCTACGACGAGCGCGGCTGCGGGATGACCGACTGGGAGGTCGGCGACCTCTCCTTCGAGCGCTGGGTCGGAGACCTTGAGGCGGCGGTCGCGGCGGCCGACCCGCGCGAGCCGTTCGCGCTGCTCGGCATCTCACAGGGGGCGGCCATCTGTCTGGCCTACGCCGTGAAGCACCCGGAGCGCGTCTCGCACCTGATACTCTACGGCGGCTACGCGCGGGGTGTGTTTCGCCGCGGCGACCCCGAAAGGGAGCGCGTCTACCGGGCCATCATCGACCTCGTTCGCCTCGAATGGGGTAACGACAACCCGGCCTTCCGACAGGTCTTCACCTCGCGGTTCATCCCGGGCGGTTCCGAGGAGCAGACGGGCTGGTTCAACCAGCTCTGCCGGAAGACGGCGACGCCCGACAACGCGGCTCGACTCTTCGAGGCGAGGGGCGCGGTAGATGTGACCGGACTGCTGAGCGAGGTGCGAACTCCGACGCTCGTGCTGCACTCGCGCGACGACCAGATCACGCCGGTGCTGGAAGGTCGCATCCTCGCCGCCGGCATCCCGGGCGCGCAGTTCGTCGAGTTGGACTCGAAGAACCACGTCCTGCTGGAGAACGAGCCGGCGTGGGGGCGCTTCCGCGAGGCGGTGCTGGAGTTCACGGGGTTCGACGTACGGACGGGCGACGAAGACCCCGCATTCGTCTCGCTCTCGCCGCGCGAGCGGGAGGTGCTGGCGCTGATGACGGAAGGGCTCGGCAACGCGCAGATCGCGGAGCGCCTCTCCATCAGCGAGAAGACGGTTCGCAATCACGTCTCCAATCTCTTCGACAAGCTCGGCGTGTGGACGCGCGCGCAGGCCATCGTCTTCGCACGCGACCGAGGCTTCCGGGGCAGGTGGCCGGCCGAGAACATCTCCCCTTGACGAACCGTGGGTCGGAACGCCCGCACAACTCGCCGAACAAGTAACGGACGCGCCTCACGCCCAATAGGTTCTATCCAGCGAACGATACCCGACGGCCTCGCCGACGTGTTTGGGGAGGATGTCTTCGGACGCTTCGAGGTCGGCGATGGTGCGGCTGACTTTCAGTATCCGGTCATAGGCGCGTGCGGAGAGACCCTGACGGGTCATGGCCTGTTCCAGCAGTTGCTCGCCCCCTGCGTCGAGGCGGCAGTGGCGGCGTATGAGCCGCGGGGTCATCTGCGCGTTCGCGAAGATGCGGCTACCCTTGAAGCGCTCGGCCTGCCGCGCACGCGCCCCCAGCACCCGCGCGCGGATGTCCGCGGAACCCTCGCCATCAGGCGCGCCCCTGTCCGCAAGCTCCTTGAAGCGCACGGCGGGCACGTCCACGTGGATGTCGATGCGGTCGAGCAGAGGCCCCGAGACGCGGCCGACGTAGCGCTGTATCTGCGCGGGCGTGCAGCGACACTCGCGCACGGGGTCATTAAAAAAACCACAGGGGCAAGGGTTCATCGCCGCGGCGAGCATGAAGGAGGCCGGGAAGGTCAAAGTCATCGCGGCGCGGCTGATGGTCACGCGCCCGTCTTCCAAAGGCTGTCGCAGGACTTCGAGCACCGAGCGGTCGAACTCGGGCAACTCGTCGAGGAAGAGGACGCCGTGGTGCGCGAGCGAGACTTCACCGGGGCGCGGCACGGCGCCTCCTCCGACGAGCCCGCCATCGCTGATGGTGTGGTGCGGCGAGCGGAACGGGCGGGCGTTGACAAGCCCCGTGCGGTTCGTGAGTCCTGCCACCGAGTGAATCTTTGTCAGCTCAAGCGCCGCCTCGAACTCAAGCGGCGGCAGGATGGTCGGCAGGCGCTTCGCCAGCATCGTCTTCCCAGAACCCGGCGGCCCTATCAACAAAATGTTATGCGAACCCGCAGACGCGACTTCGAGCGCGCGCTTGACGGCTAGTTGCCCGCGCACCTCTCGGAAGTCAACGTCGTAAGAGTTGTCATTCGTTAACGGCCCCGGCTCAGCAGCGCGCAGAGGCGGCGGCGCCGTCCCCGCGCGCAGGGCGGCGACCAGTTCGACGGCCGCGCGCAGCGTGGGAGCGGCGTACACGTCCACGCCCTTGACGACCGCGGCCTCGGTCGCGTTCTCTTCGGGGAGGAGGAGGCTCTTGAGGCCCGCCTCGCGCGCGCGAAGCGCTATCGGGAGCGCGCCGCGCACGGGGCGCACGCGGCCGTCGAGCGATAGCTCGCCGACCGAGAGCACGTCCGCGAGCCCTTCCGCGGAGCCGAGGTCGCCGTTGGCACCGAGGATGCCGAGCGCAATGGGGAGGTCGAAGCTCGCGCCCTCCTTGCGCACGTCGGCCGGTGCAAGATTGATGGTCGTCTTGTGGAAGGGGAAGAAGAACCCGCTGTTGTTGACGGCGGCGCGGATGCGCTCGCGCGACTCGCGGACAGCGAGGTCGGGCAGGCCGACGATGATGACCGAAGAATTTCCGTCGGCCTCGCCTCGCGCGGGCGTCAGGTCAACTTCAATATCGACGAGGTCTGCGTCGAGGCCCTTATATTAACAAATTTCGTATGTGTATGAGACAAATCGTTCAATTTCAGGCCAATATTACAACTTCATACAAAAGTTGTGTATGTCAATACCTGCCAACAATATTGTTGGCAGGTATTGACATATCCGACTCCCAGTGATATATAGCCAACAAATCTGCTGCCAACAATATTGTTGGCTATCTGGAGGAGCTATGTTTCAGCCAAGATTAAAGCGTGCACAAGGTGGAAATTGGGTTACTGGGGATAGATTTTGGGACCGTGAGAAAGAGCTTAAACTTTTTATTGAATATCTAAATGATGGTACGAATATCCTTTTAGTAGCTCCTAGAAGGACTGGTAAAACTAGTCTGATGCGGGAAGCTGCTACAAGAATCGATAATCAGTACTTATGTTTGCAGGTCGATCTACAGAAATCTCACTCATCGGCTGACGCCATAGTTGAGTTGAGTAAAGCTACGCGCCCTTATGCCCAGCTTTGGGAAAAAACTAAAGGTATTTTCAGCAACATACTCGACCAAGTTACAAGCCGGGTTGAATCTATCGAAGTTGATGAAGTGACGGTAGCACTTCGGAGCGGTCTTAATTCCGGCAACTGGCAGGCTAAAGGCGATCGTCTCTTTGAAACTCTTGCCAGCGCCGAAAAACCGGTAGCAATATTCTTCGACGAAGTTCCTATCTTGGTTAACCGTATCCTTAAAGGTAATGACTATCTGATCACACCCGAGCGCAGACAAGAGGCAGATGCTTTTATGTCATGGCTACGTGACAATAGCATCCGCCATAAAGGAAAGATACGGATGGTAATCACCGGCTCAATCGGGCTAGAGCCGGTTCTACGTCAGGCTGGGTTAAGCGCAACCCTAAATACCTTCATTCCTTTCGACCTTTCCCCATGGTCATTTGATATAGCCGCAGGTTGCATAAAGGCGCTCGCCAATGAAAGCGAGTTGGTCATTCAACAGCCTGTTGCCGAACGGATGGCCCACATGCTTGGGTACTGCATCCCTCATCACGTCGAAATGTTTTTCGAGAAGATCTATCAAGAGTGCAGACGGCGAGGCATCAACGAAGTATCCGAAGAACTGGTTGAAGAGGTTTACACAACAGGGATGCTAAGCGTTCGTGGGCACGCTGAACTCAGTCATATGGAAGAGCGTCTTAAGATGGTGCTCGGCCCCGAACTTCATCCACTCGCGCTTGAAATCATCACAGAAACTTCATTGAGTGGCTGCCTGACATACGATGCTGCCGCAATAATAGGTCAAGATTACATCACTGATAGCAAACAGAAGATATCAGCATTACGTGAGATCTTAAGCATCTTGGAGCACGATGGTTATTTTCGTAAAGAGCCAGACAATAACTACGTGTTTCAGTCTAAATTGCTGAAGGACTGGTGGGCTCACCATTTCGGGTTTGGTTTTCAGGTAGCCGCCGATCGAAAGGGGTGAGATGTGACTTCTACAAGTATCAGATATAACCCTGGCTTTCGCAGTGACGAAGAGTTAATAGAATCCTTCGTAGTGCGCCTTCATGACCTTGAGGTGATTCTAGAAGCATTAAAAGATAATTCTGAACCGCCTAATCGCCACATTCTTATAGTTGGACCACGCGGCGTTGGGAAAACCACACTCGTTCGTCGGGTAGCCGCCGAAATTCGAACCTCGGCTGAACTCGCGGCTCAATGGTACCCGCTGATTTTCGCTGAAGAATCCTATGAGGTTAGCAGTCCAGGCGAGTTATGGTTGCTAGCCCTCTTTCATTTAGCTAATCAAACCCAAAGCGGCCGTTGGCTCCGTGCCTATGAAGATTTGAAAAAAGAACTAGATGAGACACGGTTGCGTGAACGAGCACTAGCACAGTTATTAGATTTCGCTGACGAGCAAGGCAAACGCATTCTTCTAATAATAGAAAATTTGAACATGCTTGTCGGGGACCAGCTTGATAAGGATGCCGCTTGGGACTTGAGACATACGCTCTTAAATGAGCCGCGCCTGATGTTAATCGGAAGTGCGACAACGCGCTTTGAGGCAATTGAAAATGTAGAACACGCGCTGTATGAAATATTTCTAATTCATGAGTTGCCTCCTCTTAGCGAGCCCGAGTGTAAGACCCTGTGGGAGAGTTTTACAGGCGAAGAACAGCCGGACGAACGCATACGTCCCATCCAGATTCTAACTGGCGGCAATCCGCGGCTTATAAGTGTCCTCGCCACTTTCGCAAGGGATACTTCTTTCAGAGAGTTGATGGATAACCTTATTCAACTTATTGATGATCACACTGAATATTTTAAAAGCCAGCTTGACGGGCTCAGCCCGATAGAACGAAAGGTGTTCGTCGCACTATTAGACCTGTGGGACCCATCAGCTGCCCAGAAAATCGCCAGAGCCGCTCGAATGGACGTGAATACCACAAGCTCACTGCTCGGTAGGTTAGCCAAGCGGGGGGCAGTGACCGTATTACCAAAAGGACGAAAAAAATATTATCAAGCCGCAGAACGCTTATATAACATTTACTATTTGATGCGTCGCCGGGGGCATCCGTCACAACGCGTCCACGCTGTGGTCGCCTTTATGGTTCAATTTTATGAAGGAGATCAATTAATACGTACTACTACCAAGTTGGCTGAGGAAGCATGCCAGTTGGCACCAGAGCGCCGACAAGATCACTACTGGGCTTATGAAGATATAATCAATTCTGCTCCTAAGAGGTACCGCACGCGAATAATCAGAGCCACCCCAAAAGAATTCTTCTCCACGCCAGACATACCAGAAAATGTGCGGCATCTTGCTAAGACCGGCGAGGCTGGCACTGATCGAGAAATGACAGGAGCTGAATTCTGGATATCCCGTGGCGATGAGTTACGAAAGGATATTGGCAGAATTCAAGAAGCTGAGAATGCGTATCGTAAGGCGCTTGAAATTGATGAACGTAATCGTGATGCATGGTACGGCCTAGGGAGCGTTTACGATAGTCTCGATCGTTTCGAGGAAGCTGAGCAAGCACTTCGTAAGGCTGTAGAACTTGATCCGGATTCTCCGTTTGCGAACTTAAGACTCGGATTGCTGCTGCAGTATAGATTGAAGCGTATCGATGACGCTAAGAATACGTATATTCATCTCACAGAACTGCACCCCCAAGAGAGTCTACCGTGGACATCCCTCGGAAACTTATATGCTAAAGAACTAAATGACTATGAATCCGCAGAGCATGCACTACGCAAAGCTGTAAAGATAGATCCGAAATCCGAATTCCCTTTGCTAATGCTTGGAGATTTTTTAAGTAAATGCTTGAAAAACTATGAAGAGGCGGAACAGGTTTACAAAAAAGCGCTTGAACTTAACCCAGAGCGTGCTGACGCGTGGGCACATCTCGCGGACTTTTACTTAGATCTCGATAAGTTCGAAGAAGTTGAGAGAGCGGCTCGTAAAGCAATTGAATTAGATCCGAATATTGATGATGCTTGGGCCTCCCTTGGAATGGCCATCCACATGAGTCGCAGGAATTATGAGGAAGCCGAGCAAGTTTTTCGTAAGCTGACAGAGCTTACACCGGATTCTGGATGGGCGTGGGCCCAACTTGGCCATCTCTTGGCTGCTCATCTTGACCAGAGACAGGGGGCAGAGGCAGCTCTGCGTAAAGCAATCGAGCTTTCTCCCGAAGAAGAGTTGGGGTGGGAAAACCTAGGCGTACTGTTAGCAGGAGAAAAGCAGTACGAAGAGGCCGAACTGGTGCTGCGTAAGGCTGTTGAAGTTGCACCCGAGTCAGATTCGGCGTGGGAGACTCTCGGCACCTTTCTTACGTATGACGTATATCGTCCTGACGAGGCAGAGCAGGCTCTTCTTAAGGCTATTGAGCTTACTCCGAGCTCAGAATCTGCATGGCGCATTCTCGTAGACCTGTATGAGCGCTTGAGTGAGCACGATAAAGCGGAGCAGGTGTACCGCCGATGGATTCAAGCGCAACCGGGTTCTTATCTGGCGTGGGGGGGGTTCGGACACTTTCTGGATATGACTTTGGAACGTTATAGAGAGGCAGAAGCAGCCTACCGGAAAGCAATAGAACTCAAGCCTGATGTTTCTTGGATATGGTCGCACCTTGGGCGGCTCTTATACATAGGATTAGATCAACCGGTAGAAGCAGCGCAAGCTTTCAAAAAATCCATAGAGTTAGACGCAGAAGTACACTGGAATAGGATTGAGTATGGCCTCTTCCTCGAACACTCAGGGAGATATAAAGAAGCCGAGCAATCCTTCCGAAAGGCGATAGAAATCAAGTCCGATGCTGGCCGGGCATGGCTGTGCCTCGGTCAGCTTCTATCTGAACGATTAGAAAATGACTCTGAGGCAGAAGTAGCTTTACGTAAAGCCATCGAGTTCGGTGAAACTCAAGGTTGGCTTGATCTCATAACGCTTCACCTGACCCGGCTAAATGACCCTAGGGCTGCTTTTGAGTATGCAGAGCAGTTCATAAAGGAATCAGGGGCTTCGCCTTATAATCTCAATGTTCTCGCATGGCTCTTTTACGAATCTGGAAAAGGAGAGTACCTCCAACAAGCAGAAGAGTGGGCTCGAGCAGCGGTAGACATTGAACCAATAGTGAGGCCAGAGATCGCGCACACATTAATAACTATTCTCGGCGCTCAAAGTAAATGGCAAGAGGCACTGAAGCAGTTGCCTTCGCTCTTAGACACAACCGTTACAGAAGAGAACGCCATAGCTGATGCAACTGATGTGACTATTTCCTTGGCCGCGGCTGGATTTGCAAAAGAGTGCCTAGAATTAGTTATAAATTCAGCGGGTGCTGCCGCACTGGAACCGCTCTCAGCGGGATTACGCCTGTTCATAGGTGAGCCAGAATATACTGCTAAGGAGATTTACGAAGTAGGTAAAGACGTGGCTGATCAAATCCGAAAGCGACAAAATAAGAATGTTGAGTGAGGAACCTGACCTCAATGTGCCATCAAGGCTGAAAATTTTCTAGCTCTTACACCGAGAATCCAACCATTCGCTCCTGCGAGTGCGGTTGTGCCCTAACGGCATGCTCAAATGCATTCTGGTCACCAACGAAGACGACCTGTTCAATTCCACGAGTGAGCGCCGTATAGATCAGAGTTCGGTCGAGAATGCGACTTTTCACTAGGGGGATTATTACTCGCCGGAATTGGCTACCCTGCGCCTTATGTACGGTGATCGCGTAAGCTAGGTCAATATGGCTGAGGTCTTCCTTCGGGATCTCATACTTAGCTCCCTCGAAATCACATATCACATGACATGAAGGGCGATCGGTGCCGGTTTCACAGCCACTTTTTATTGATTCAATTTTTCCGAGGGAGCCGTTCCACAATTCTTTCCCGTAATCGTTCACTAAATGAATGACTGGGTCGCCTTATACCCGTGAACCCAGCTAGTTCTGGCACGATGCCATGCCGTACGTAGTGGGCGATTTGAGGGATACCGCTGGACAGGGCTTGGCGATGAACTTGGGCGAATTCTATCCGGGGAACCTTGTGGCTTTTTGCGAGTATGTGAAACACAAGACCGAACCCGATCGGCGGCAACTGAAATGGGTCACCGACGAGGAGAAGGCGAGACTGTTCCGGAAGCGCGCGGACAATGCTGTACATTAAGGGCAGATCGAGCATCGACGACTCATCAATGATGACATAAGGCGAACTGTGAGGGTCTATCTTCCCGGTGTCCACAGCGTGCAGGAACTTGGCGATGGTAGAGGACTCACGTCCGGTAGCTTCGCGCATGCGCTGTGCTGCCCGCCCGCTCAAGGCCATCTGAACAACAGTCGTACCGATCACCTCACAAACCTCGTGGATGATCCTGAGTACCGTAGTCTTGCCAACACCGGCCCCCCCAGTGATGATGCTTAACGGCTCCTTAAGAGCCATCTCTACTGCTGCTCTTTGTTCCGGCGTGAGCCCGATGCCGTGATCCTTCCTGAACTTCTCTACAGCCCCGGCGATAATAGTTTGTATACTCGTCGAGAAGAGAGAGGGCTGTAACTTGAACCCGCCGGATATCATGCTTCTAAACCTGTCCGCAACGACCTTTTCCATTGCGGCGGCTCCTAAAGGTTGGTAACCATCCAGGCAAGGGACTACTGCATATTCTTCAACTGCGCGTCGTAAAGCCTCTTCCACTACGGCTCCACGCTCGATTTTAAGGACACCGGAGATAGCATCGGCGAGTATCTCTTTCGGTGTTACGGTGTGCTTAGCGTCAAGCCTGCGATATAAGCAGGACTCGACTGCCGCCACAGTCCGCCGCCCGTCGCATGCGGAGACATCGAGTGCTCGGGCCACCGCATCCACCTTCTCCCAACTCGCGAATGCGAGCATGCGGTAGGGGTTCTCCTGTAATTTCTGAATGGTATTGTCGAACCAGATGCTGCGCACCTTGTTAGCCAAGCGCACGTCGAAACCGTAGTGACTTAGGAAAGCAATGATTTCGGCTTCCCCCGCAGCTTTCTCCCATGCCTCTGCTAATCTGCTCGCGCTGATATCAGTTAGCACCAGCGAAAGCCTGGTCACATCTTTCTCCGCAAGAATCGTATACAGTTCTTCGCCGAATATATCCCAGAGCCGCTCCGCCTTCTTCAACCCGATGCCTGTTCCCTTAAAGCCGGGGTGTCGGACTAGATAATCGATGATAAGTCTCCCCGAAGGTTTTTCGAGAAGGCTTTGTTCAACGTGTATTTGTCTGCCGTATTTCGGATGGTGTTTTACCGAGCCTTCAAGAGTCCATACTTCCCCTTCGACTGGTGCCCGAAAAATTCTATTGTAGTCTGCTATGAACCGGTACCTGTTGCCGCCCGCGTCCGTGCCTGAAAAAATCGCCCCGCCTATCGGCCCGGGGTAAACTTTCGAGACACAAATAGTCATCCGCAGGGTCACGGGATTATTCTTCGCCCGGCTTTAACTACTTCGTCCTCTAAGACTCGGTAGTACTCTAACTTCCGTTCCGAAGCTGCCAAGCGTTGCCGGAGTTCTTGCGTCTCCGCCTGTGAAGCGGCGAGTTGCTGTTCTAGCTGAAGGATACGGCGATCGCGTAGATTGAGTAGCCCTTGATAATGGGTTAAAGGACCATTTTCGTCGGTGATATCGGGTGGAGGTGTGCCAAGGAATTCGTGCAGTAGCTGTTTAATGCCCTTGTTGGTGTAAAAGGCGTTGCGGAGCACCCCGCTGGCTTCGGAAATAGCTGTGATGTTCGCCCGCCCACCCTCCATCGGGATACTCTGATCTGACTCCCTAAGGCCTTCCAAGTACGTGCGAACTTTGGCCAAATTTACTTCGCCACGCTCTGGCCCAGACAAGTCCCTCGTATTCTTAAATGATTGGCTCACTTGCAGACATGCACCTCCTCGAGATTAAGCGTACCTTCGCTTTTCAAATATGCCTTGACCTCTTGACCTCCTCCTGCAGTTCACGTATGCGCCGATCTTTTTCGTAATTTTCTGCGTCCAGTTGGTTAATATTCCGAGCTAGTAGCAAAACCTGTTCTTTCAGTTCGCTTATCTGCTCTTCCTTAGATTTTTCAGGTGGTGGCCTTTTCTTTGGCTTGACCTTCAGTGACCTGAATCTCTCCACGACATCAGGGAATCGGTATTCCCCTGCACGCGGATCTCCTTTCTTAAACCGAGACAGGGGGGTGTCTTTACTAACTTCGGCCTCCGCAGCCAGATTCCTCACAGTCAACGCTGAGCCGGCGGGGAATTGTGTTAATTGATTTTTCTCGAAGCGATCCAAAGCGCCGAGCAGCTTCAGGCGCGTGTTATCGGCAGACACCGCCCTCTGTTCAAGCAGCGCCTTGAAGTGAGGGTCTTTCTGGGCATTCTGTTCATTCATCGAATGTTTTTAGCACCCGACGAACCTTCACCATTTCGAGTAAGTAAAATGCTCCGACGGGCCCGTTTTTCTCCGCCTCGCTGAGCTTCTCGAAAAGGAGAGTCAATGTTGCTAACTTCTCGCGATAATACGGCGCGTGTTCAGGAAGAATATAACTATTGGCGCAGTCAAATGGGTTACACCGATTAGCGATCGGGTGCTCGCCCTTTGTGCAGAGAGCCTGATCCTTTTGGAAAACGCAGAAGGTAAATTCTCCGCAAGGGAAAACGACGGAGCCGCCATCATGCAGGCTGTCAATCATCCTTCTGCGAAATTCCGCACCGGCTTTACCGCGGAAGGTTCGCGGCAGTCGCCCCTCCGTGATACGGCGATTTAACTCATACGTCCATCTCCTACCCCCACTCCCTCCAACCGTTTGGGTACAGATCTTCTCCATCGCCTCAACGGATAAAAGAAGTCTTTCGGCCTCCAAGTCCTCGATCAAATTGGCATCCATGCCGATATACCAGTCCGTCATGTAGAGGGACCAGTGCTTGAGATGATCTTTTAGAGCGAGAACGGGAGTGGTCGAATACCGGATGATGTTCCGGGCGAAGCTCCTGCGGAGTTGATGCGGATGAATGCTATCGTCCAAGCCATGGTAGGCGCAGAAATCTTTTACATCATTGCGCATCTTCTGTCCCGTGATGCATTTAATCGTCGTGCGAGACTTCCCACGCGCTACTATGCCGAAGTGCTGAAACGCTAAGAACAGATGGTGAACTTTGGTGCCGACATCCAGTAACTCCCCCATCCGCTCCAACATTGAGACAGCATTCGCCGCCAGTCTTCCACACATCCAAGACCGGGGGGAGCCGGAATTTTTCTTCTGAGTCTTAAACAGTAATGAATCTATCCAGTAGAAAGTTCCGTGATTTGGGTCCGGTTGCTGCCGAACGCACCCGCGCCTCATCGCGAGGAGTTCAGATAACCTCATCCCTGTGCAGAAGGCGATGATAATGAAGCAGGCGGTGCGTAATCTGATTAGAGCTGAGTTGAGTTCCGTGCCGGCGCAGAAGTCTTCTCGTTTTGAAAAGAAGTGCTGTTCAACGTACCGGGATTTTACGTCACTTCCTTTGAACTTGCTGAAATCGACGCCCATACTGAAACAGTTATATGCCTCCAGACACTCGAGGATGCATGGTGCCTGATTCTGTGCGTAGTCGAGTGCCGTATTTATTAGGGACTTTAACTCGCCATCGGGTATGGCTCGCGTGCTAACTCTCGCCTTATCGGTACAGCCTGCAACTTCCGTAGGGCTCACCTGCCCTGTCGGCCTGCACCGAAGATGATCACCCAAACAGTCCTTGTAGTCGTAGAGCTTGTTGAGCACCTGGAGATAGCGTGACAGTGTGCGAGGATTTAACCGCTTGCCGTTGCGGCCCGGGCTTTCCCTGAGACGAGTTATATAGCTCTCCATGTCGGATTCCAAGACGTCTTGGAATCGGTAAATAGGCAGCGACCGTTCACTTAAAAATATGACGAAATGTTTTAGCCGACCGATAGTACGCACCACGGTGAGACACTTATGCACTACCGGTTGGAAGAGCATCGCGTAAGCGAGTTGTTTAAGTGACAGGAGTATCGTTGCGTATGTGGGATCGAAAGAATCCATTTCGGCCGTGATTTGGAACTTCCAGTCGATGCATATTTCCGTAGCCGACAATGAAGCATCCCCAATTTCGGCGGAGAAGTCCCACTTACGGTCGGAAAAGATGGATAACGATGACACTCTCTTGTCTTCCACGAGAAGTCGAGGTTTATAGACCTCCACGGCATGAACTGATTCTCCAGCTCCCATTCTTCATCTCCTACCGTATGTGGGCCGCCCCTCCGGACAGCGCCTTAGCCTCGAGTTCCGCCTCAGCGACTATCCTGGCCGGGAAGGTGGGTAATATCGATTCGTTGATTTCCCGCACGGCATCGCCGTGGGCCATCTCCCAGGTTTCCTTGGTCATGTCCACTCTCTCCGCCTCGAGGTCGTTTCTGTATCTGACTACCTTGACAAGGTCCTCGGCGAATATCCAACAGTTCTCGCAAAAAAGCAGGCATGAAGACTGCGGCAGACCCTCCCCTTAATCTCTCCCGGCTGTGGTGAGTTCATGGGATCCTTGCACCGCCCCATGAACGTATTACACCCGCCCTTAAGTATCCTGTCCGCCGCTTCAGGAGTTAGCTCATCTTCTTTTACCTTCGCGGCGATGACGTCAGTCATCGACTCGGCGAAGACAGAGCCTCCTTTCTCGCGAAGGCTTATACCCGTCACGGCCTCGACCATCGCGTCTATACCTTCACCCATTGTCTTAGAATGCTCCGCATGTACCATTGCACCGCGAATGTACTTGAGCGTTGTCCGGATGCTGGCGTGCTTCAATAGACGCTGCACCCGAAAGATGTCCCGCGTCTGGAGATAAATTAGCGTGGCAATCGTCGGCCGCAGTTGATTGAATGCGAAGTGGGGCAGGTTGTGGCGGGCTATGAAGCGGGAGATAGAATTCCCTGTGAATTGATCGCCGGCCGATCTGACCCCCTCTATTCTGCAGCGGTATAAAAACAGCGCCTCTTTTTCGGCGTCGTTCGCATACTCTACCCACGGTTCAGTGTAGGCGAGCAAAAAGCGAATCAAGTCGACAACTCCGTCGGAACCGTTGGTGGGGAAACTCAGCTCCTTCTCCGACTGTGCCCCCGAACGTGGTTTCGTGAACCTGCAGATTGTTAAGCCCAGCGGTAGAGGGTGTTCTGTCAGGCAGTCCCGTTTCAACTTGTAGATAGATGTAACGTTGATGGCAGTACGTACGTAGAGAAGTACAAGGAATGGCACGAAATACTCATCAGCGGTAGGAGCATACCAGCCGATGAGTTCTGGCAGTCGTGGGTGATTATTTTTTCCGAGTGCCTGCGCGATGTTGGGAGTGCGAGTTGTGATACCTACTACGTTGACTATGTAGTACAGCGCATTGGCGATGGATCGCCAGAATCCCTCCGGCTTCGGGTTCTTTCTTGCCTGTTCATCGTTAGGGGCGGCCGTTTTCAAGAGCTCTAGAGCGCGGTTGTGATTTTCCCTAATCTGCTTTACTTCTTTAGTGGCCGCATCAACTATGAGTTTTAAATGTTCCGGTCTAAGAATGTCATCCCGAATGCCATGCTGCCAGCTTTTAAAACTGAACGGATTGGCTGGGATACTGAAAGACGGTGAGAGATGTTCACGACGAGTCTTTCGCATTAGTTCGAAAAAGCGCGTTACGCTGTGGTAGCTGTGAGCGCATGTGCTTTCTTTATTCTCCTTATTGGTAGCGGATAAGTGGGCTTGGAATTCTATAAAAAGAGAGGCATCTATTAGGGTCGTGTCATCCATGTGGCAACTTGCGTCGCGCTCTGCCCGCCAGTCAAGGAAATTGTTAAAGCGCTTCAGTTCATTTCTGTAGCGCGCCCTTATAGCACTCGAATAGCCGTGTAGACACAGCCAGAAAACTTCAGCACATGTTTTTGCGATTCGAGGGCGCGGGAATGGGCCCGCGTCAAAAAACGTAAGATCTATTTTCTGATGGCGGCCGTCTGAAAGTGGGAAGTACATGACCAGGGCTGGGGTTCCCGGGATCAACGTAGTGACCGGCTCCTTCGGTAAATTCGAATACTTATTCTTAGCCACTTTTTTCACCACTCAATAACAGCTCGATGAGCGACGCATTCGCGTGCGCTTCATCGCCGCTCACCTCATCGGCCAAGTGCATATATATCTGAGTCGTCACCAGGTTAGCGTGGCCCAACCTAAGTTTAAGTCGTTCTTCCGGGCGAGATGCTCCTATCGATTTCCAGTGCGCGAGGGCTAAAACGGCAAATGAATGTCTCAGCATGTGCGGTGTAACTTCAATGTCACAGTCCTGAGAGATGCGTCTGAAGATGGGGTTGACTCGCTCCGGCGTAAGGAAGCTTCCATCACGGCCAACAAAGACAAAATCGTGCTTCTCCTTTGCTGTCTTGATGTGCCGCGCCCGCTCCGTTCTGATGTAATCATGCAGCTCGATAAAATCACGCATGGCCAGATATACCGGTCTCGTCCTCCCGCCCTTTCCGATGATTTCGAATGAAACTTCTATGCTTGAGGGAGTAACCGAGTTGCGTGCCGGTAACTGGCTGATCCTGAGGTTGACGATTTCCCAGCGACGCATGCCCGTGCGGTATAGAAGTTTTGCTAGAAGCTTATCCCTCCAATCCGTGATGGAGTTAAGCCACTCCATCACTACATGCTGAGGGAGCCACTTGATTTTAGGCTTCGCTAACCTCTCATAGGCTGCGAACGGTACTTCGTGCGTCTGCTCATGTCCGAGATGAGAGAGCATCTCCGTGTCAGGTGGCCGGCGAATCTTCAGACTTTTTGTCTCGACTGGGTCTTTATCTATAAACTTACTTTGGGCCGCAAAAGAATAGAACCTGCCCACGGTAACCAACCGTGCATTAATGGTTCTCCGGCTGACCCGTTTTTTAGTGTGAGGGCTCGGGTTCTGATCTTGAATGTCACGGTAGTGAATGATCGTGTCGTTGGTTATTTGGTGCCAATCTATATCGTGCTGTGCCAGATAACTAAAAAAGTCGAATAAGTGGTAGGCGTAGGCTCTTCTCGTGTAGAAGCTGGAAGTCGCTCCATTTTGCGCGACCCTTCGCAACCAAACATTAATGGCTGTGATGGGTCGCATGTCCGCGTCGAGCAGAAAAGGAACACGGGTCACCCTAGCCTCTGCACCCGTCAAGTATAAATGTATGTTTCTTTCACTAATCCTAGCCATAGTCTACTGTTTGACTTTATAGCGGTGAGTCCTTCCCAGACTTAGTTCTTTAACAATTCTGCGAAGCGGTTCGACGATTCACCGCGGCGGTAGGAAAGAGAATTGAGACTCTGCTGCTTTCGTCTTCGGTCGTTCCGATTGAAAGGCTATTTCAACGACGCCTAAGCAGTTAGGTAATTAAAGGCCAACTACTCTCAGACCGCTTAATTCACCGCAAACAAGTGCTATCGGCGCTACCCCTCTGGGAAGCACAGCGGAGTGCAGAGGTCGGCCCACGTACAAATTTGTACTAGGCGATGAACCAAGAAATTTTGTGGTTTTACTGGGAGGTATGAAGCATCTGTTATCTCCTTACTTCGAGAAGGCACAGACGCTTGACTGGTGGGTGAGATAAGCTTGCCCGACCCAGGTGCTAATTAAACACATCCGGGTAAATACATCTGGGGGGTATTTACCCCCCAGATGTATAATCAGTCAGGCCCCGTGCGCGCTGCGACGTGCCGGTGGTCTTAGAGGCGGGTGAGAGGTGCGAACTCTTGCCTGCCTCGCCCCTTTTGGGGGCATAAAAAGAACGAAAGTCGCCGCGCATCTTAGGCCGTGGAATCCAAAGAGTCAAGGAGATTTTGCCGCGCCTTGTCTGAAGGATTTCACTTATTAGCGCGTGAGACCAGGAGGTCGGGGGCGAGGGTTTCTAAGATGCTTTGAATCTTCGTCGCTTGAGATCGCTTGTTTAGGGAGTGGTAAGCGAGGGTCAGCCAAGTGATGGCCGTCAAGTTACCAGGCTCCTGCCTGACGACCGCCTCCAAAGCTTCCGCCCCCTTCTCGTACTGTCCCATCTTGATGTGAATCTCTCCCAGCAGCCAGAGGGCGCCGATATGCTCCGGCTTCGCCTCCACCGCCTTTTCCAGACTCCTGACGGCCTCATGGAACTTGCCGCGCATGATCTTGATCAGCGCTATGCCATAGTATCTCTCTGCATCGTCTGGGATTGACTCCAAGGAGACTTCGAGTTCCTCAATCATCCACAGCGAGCGGCTGAACTGCGGCCCCTCTCTCTCCGGTGCTGTTGGAGTAGCGTGTCCCATATCCCCTACGTACTTGCTCTGTTAGCTCACGCGTTTAAGACCAGCTGACATGTTGCTTCAGCTAGAGCGTACCATTCGGCCTCGCCTACTTAAACCTGAATGAGGCGAAGAAACGTGCCGGTAACGGGTCATCTAGCGCGGCTAAATCCCGGCTGAAAACGGAGCAGGACACCACGTACCCCTGAAAGCCGCGGGCATACACGCGCGCCCTGATGAACATCGTCCTTCCGTCGAGCTGTCGCCGTGACTCAATCTGCAACGCTCCGTCAGCGAGCCACGTCTGCCGAATTAGGCTTGATGCACTTCCCCTAAGGAATTTCTCCGCGGCACTGGATAACCATTGCCCCCGCTCTGCCGACGTTGTCGGTGAGGGTACCAGCTCCGAGGTCTGGACGCCGAAGTCGTAATCACCGTAGGCGAAGGATACGACCTGCATTTGTGTGCCCGTGACCGGGTGTGCTTTGGTTTCGTAGTCTGGCTTGTCCGGAAACTCTACCTCGTAATCCCCCCCGAGGCTCTTGAATCTGTACCAAGAGCCGTCGGCTGGATTCTTGGCGGGCGAGTTTGAATCAACCTTCCTTACATCTTTAACTCCTCGACCTAGCCCTTGCATCCCATAAAGGTAGAAAGAGGAGAAGAATCGCCTTGCTAAAGGCTGGTCGATCCCGCTGGTGCTGAGAGAGGTGCAGGAGAGGACGTAGCGCCTCGCGCCCCGGAAGTAGACGCGAGACTGCTCATAGGACATTTCCCGCGACTTGCCGGCCGGATACTTGCTGACGAACTCCGTACCCCCGTCCGGAAGCGGTGTCCGCATGAGCACCTGCCCTCCCGCATCGCTTATCGTCTTCGAGTAATCACGAGCGTATTCATCCGAACGAGTGGCGATACCACCTTTAGCGGCGGCAGAAGGAAGGCGTATATCAATGTAGTCGAAGTAGAGGTAATTATTGCCATAGGCGAAGCGGTAGGTCTGGAGCTTTCCTCCCGGGCCGGATGCAGGCACTTCCTCGTAAGTAGGCCGGCCCGGGAACTCGACAGCGAAATCCCGGTCTGCTCCCGTGAGTTTGTACCAAGCAGCCTGCGCCACAGTCGTAGGCACAAGTTGGATCATTAGTGCTAAGACTAGGTAGATGGATGGCCAACGCCTTTTCCTTGTCATAATCGCTCCGGTGTGGTCTCAATCCGCTACCGAGGGTGGCCGAAAGGGGGTGACGGCTCCTCACGCTTTTGGTATTTTTGCTTTAACTTGATCGCTGACGGCTGCTGCAACTGCCTATGATCAGGGCGGCGCGGAATCACGGATGATGAGCGCCGCTGGGGAGCCACTCTGGAGAGGGCTTCCGGCGGCAGTAAAGCCGACAGGTATCCTAAGACAATTTTGTCTTAGCGGCAAGCCACATGGCGGTCACTCTGTCCCTTCGGGAGGTATATCCTGATGGGACGAGCGACGCCTGCAAAGCCGAAGCGTCTTCCGGAAAAACTTCTTCAGATACGCTTAGCCTTGGGCCTCTCACAAAACGGGATGCTCAGGCGGCTGAATTCACCCGATAGGTTGTTACAAACCAGTATTTCAGGATATGAGAGGGGGGTACGCGAGCCACCTCTGCTGGTACTTCTTGAGTATGCACGAGCCGCTGGGGTGTGCATCGATGTCCTCGTTGATGACAGCTTGGATCTACCGAAGAAGCTGCCCGATAAACCTAAACATTTATTTAGGAAGACATTTATTTCAGACATAAAAAAAAGCAGTTAACGTCAAGATGGGCCTCTGTTAGGAGTTCTTGGGAGACACGTCCTTGCCCCTTCACGGAGGGATCGTACATGTCGCTGGCGCAGCAAAGACATCACTACGTACCCGAGTTCTACCAGCGGGGTTTTATTGAGGACGGCAGCGGCCTTATCTGGGTCTACGAGAAGGGGCATGCACCGCGCCAGCGATCCGTCAAGAAGGGAGCAGGCTTCGAGTACAACCTTTACGCCTTCACCCACGCGGACGGTAGCGTGGATGTCGAGTCGGTTGAAAAGAAGCTGGCCGACTTGGATCGGGATGCGGCCACCGTGATCCGCAAAATCGATAACGAGACGCCTATCACCTTGGAGGAGCGTAAGACCCTCTGCGACTTTATCGGAGTGATGTACAGGCGAACACCCGAACACCGCCGGGCAGTCGGAGACATGGCCGTCGAAACGATGCCAGAGGCATTTGAAAGGCTTGAGGCAGAACTCTTCACGCCCAACTTCCGGGTCATCGATAGTCTGACGACAGAGCAGCGGCACCGTCTGGAGCAGCGTTACGCGGAGTTCCGCGAAATCCGGGCGAATTACTCTACCCGGCCGCCGAACTTCCTGTTCCCTAAATTAGTCGTGCGCGACTCCGTCTTCCAGGTGCGGCTGGAGAGCATGGACTGGGCCTTCTTCAAGTCGACGAAAGAGACCCCTTTCGTCACGTGCGACGACCCCGTGGTTTTCAACCTTAGTCTAAGTCACCATCAGGGCGGGCTGCTCTTCTTCCCCCTCTCGCAGCATACGCTCCTCCAGGCCATGGGCATTTCAACCTATGGCGGAGCCTACCAACAACTGCCCGACAGGAAGGTTCAATTCCTTAATCGGCACCTTGTCAGGAATGCTAAGAAGCAGGTTTATTCGGGACGGCAGCGGCCGGAACTAGCGAAATTCGTGAGCAGGTGGATCGGCAAAGGCTTCTAGACTTATGTGGGCATCGAAAGGAGGTTCGGCGTTAGACCATACAATTGAGCTATGGAACAAGACAAAACAAATTTCCCAGGGCTTGCCGAGCTTGAGTCGAACATTGGTGTGAAGCATGGCTTCTTTGAGCGGCTGCTAGATGAAGATGACTGGTCATTCATTATAAAATTGCATGCCGTCTTTGAAGCAGTCATTACTCATCTATTGACTTACCATTTTCAAGAGGAAGCTCTGGGAGATCTGTTCGCCCGCCTGGAATTGAGTAACAAAACAACCGGCAAAATAGCTTTCATGAAAGCAATAGGCTGGATGGGGAAAAACAATAGAAGGTACATCAGTTCGCTATCGGAGCTTCGCAATACCTTAGTTCACGACGTGCGGAATTGCTCATTTAATCTAAAAGAAATAGTGGGCAAATATTCCGAGAAAGAGTTAAAGGCTTTCACAGTAACATTCAGTCCCTTTGAGACGGGAAAAAGGCTGAATGATGAAAACCCGCTTCGGTATGTAGACATTAGCCCTGAGAAGTTGAAACAACTGATGGAGCGGGCCAAGGAAGATCCTAAGTTCCATATTTGGGTTGGAGCATATAATTTACTCATATCGCTACTGGACGGGTACAGCTACAGCGATTTCCGGCAATGGGAAAAAGCGACGGTTGTCTTTAGCGATGATGAAGAAGCCTGAGTTCACGTCTTATATCGGGGTGGACTTGAGTTCGCAAAGCACGAGACGGTGAATCACGGTGCGGGCGAGTACGTTCGCAAGCACGCGCACGAAAGGGCGCTCTCTGTCGCAAATATAGCTGCTAGGAAATCAGGCTCCGTGGAGAATGTAATGTATGTTGTTCGGCCACTTCCTACGGCTCAAGCCCAGTAGGTGCGGTCGAGCGAGCGGAAGCCAATTGCCTCGGCGACATGCTGCGGGTGTATCTCGTCGGACTTGTCGAGGTCGGCGATGGTACGGCTGACTTTGAGGATGCGGTCGTATGCGCGTGCGGAGAGTCCTTGGCGGGTCATGGCTCGTTCGAGCAGGCGCTCGCCCGCGGGGTTGAGGCGGCAGTGGCGGCGAATGAGGCTCGGGGTCATCTGCGCGTTGGAGAAAACGTGGCTGCCGCGGAAGCGCTCTACTTGGCGCGTCCGCGCCGCCACAACGCGCGCGCGCACCTCGGCCGAAGTCTCGCCCTCGGGTGCGCTACTATCGGACAGTTCCTTGAAACGGACGGCTGGCACATCGACATGGATGTCAATGCGGTCAAGGAGCGGGCCGGAGACGCGACCGACGTAACGCTGTATCTGCGGCGGCGTACAGCGGCATTCGCGCACGGGGTCGTTCCAGTGGCCGCAGGGGCAGGGGTTCATCGCGGCGGCGAGCATAAAGGAGGCCGGGAAGGTCAAAGTCATCGCCGCGCGGCTAATCGTCACGCGGCGATCTTCGAGCGGCTGGCGCAGCACTTCCAGGACAGAGCGGTCGAACTCAGGCAGTTCATCGAGGAAGAGCACACCGTGGTGCGCCAAAGAGACCTCGCCGGGCCGCGGCACAGATCCGCCGCCAACGAGTCCTGCATTGCTGATCGTATGATGGGGCGCACGGAATGGCAGGCGTGTGACTAGGCCCGAGCGGCCCGTCAGCCCCGCGACCGAGTGAATGCGCGTTAACTCCAAAGCCGCCTCAAACTCCAGCGGTGGCAAGATGGTCGGTAGCCGCTTCGCTAACATCGTCTTCCCCGAGCCGGGTGGCCCGATGAGCAGGATGTTGTGCGAGCCGGCCGAGGCGACTTCAAGTGCGCGCTTGACGGCCTGCTGGCCGCGCACCTCCCGGAAGTCTACGTCGTAGGTTCCCGACTCCGATAGCAGCTTCGCCTCGTCCGCGCGCAACGGGGCGGGAGCTTTCCCTGCACGCAGCGCTGCGACCAGTTCGACCGCTGTGCGCAGCGTTGCCACCGGATACACGTCCACGCCCACGACGAAGGCCGCTTCAGCCGCATTCTCCTCCGGCAGCAAGAGGCTCCGGATGCCCGCGTCGCGGGCGCGCAACGCCACGGGGAGCGCGCCGCGTACGGGGCGCACGCGGCCATCGAGCGATAGCTCGCCCAGCGCGAGCAAGTCCATGAGCCTCTCGGCCGCGCCGAGGTCGCCGTTGGCGCCGAGGATGCCGAGCGCGATGGGGAGGTCGAAGCTCGCGCCCTCCTTGCGCACGTCGGCGGGCGCAAGGTTGATGGTCGTCTTGTGGAAGGGGAAGAAGAAGGCGCTGTTGTTGACGGCGGCGCGGATGCGCTCGCGCGACTCGCGGACGGCGAGGTCGGGGAGGCCCACGATAGTCACCGAAGGGTTCGAGTCGGCCTCGCCGCGCGCGGGCGTCAGGTCAACCTCGATATCCACAAGGTGTGCTTCGATGCCGTGGACGGCGGCAGACTGCGTGCGGAAGAGCATAGGCATACCAGCGTGCGTGTGAGGCGCTGGCGGACGCCGTCGTCTGTTAATACTGCGGAGGCTCCCTGTCTGTCTAGGGGACAACTCCGATCATATCGGAGTCTAATGCAATTGGCTACTGCCCCGAGAAAGAGAACACGTACTTCTGGACGAGTTGCACCTACTTCCTATCAGTGCTGTTTGCGCGCCCAGCCAATTTAGTCGTTAGGTGGCTCCTAGTGGGCATTCACTTAGAATTAAGCTTACCTGCTAAAACTGTACGCACTACAGTCAATAAATCACTTCGGTCCCAAGGTTTTTGAAGGTAATGGCAAAAAAGCTCAGGCTCATTACCTAGATCATGATACGCGCTCGCAAGCACTATCGGGGTGTGAGCTAGTGCAGGCTTACTCTTAATAACCTTAGCAAGTTCGGTGCCCGACATGTGCGGCTTACCCTCGTCTGTTACGATCAAGTCCGGCTTTACCTGCTCTATTAATTCAAGGGCCTTGATGGTATCAGCTTCGGTATATACGTTCGTAAATCCAGCACCTTCGAATAGCATGTTACAGAGTTCCAAGATGTCCGGGAAATCATCCGTCCAAACGATCTTTTTACTCTTCACTTCTTCCTTCTTCTCTTCCCACCAACAGACAATAGTCCGAGAGGCGTCACTTACAGATGCTACTTCGCGCTCTTCAAAAGGCTCTATTGCCGCAACTCTTAGTAAGATGTCATCCGAATGAGTTAGCAAGTCTCTCAAAAGATTGACAGCATATTTGCGCTGCTGCGCTCTGTACTTCACCCCAGCTACGACCTGAGCGATACATTTCACCGCGGCTTCCTGTATCTTACGCGCGGACGACGAAATCACCCGCTCCAAATACTCAAGCTCTGCGTCGCCGACGAACTGCGGGTTCAATTTCCTGATGGCTCTTGTAGCCGCGATCCCAAAATTCTCAACGCCCGCATCAACGTACTCCCAAATCGGGATACCGGAATCTTCACGCAGCAAGATGGCGGTGTATTCGAACACACCAACAAAGGTCGGAAACTCGTCAGCCTCATTCTGGCATTCTTCAACCAGTGACTGGCCCCTTGTCGCGTCCAACAGATCGCAAGACCTGAGCATGGATCGGGCGATCATGTATTCCATGAACTCGTCGTAGGTAAAGACGACGTTTATGGAGGAGTTATCCTTACCTGGCTCTTCCTCAATAATTATGTCTTCCGCAAGAATCGCTACGTACACGCTTGCGGGTGATTCCATGTCTGACTGTTTCGTTATCTGCGGGATGTCTGCACGGCCTATGGCCCTGGACTTGGCACTACGCATCTGCCCGGCGAGGGTAAAAAGGTAGTTCTCTACCTCAAGGGACGTACGTCTCTTCCTCGGAGCGGTATGACGTATGAGCTCCAGCTTTCGGTTCAGGTAGTCCCCGAACAAATCTTTCAGACGTATGTCTGAAACTTCGGGTAAGGGAATTTTATTGGCTGAGGCTGGGTCGCCGTAGGCCTCGCAAAAGAATCTTAAAATTAATGGGTGAGATAGTTTTTTCTTTGCCTCATCGGAGAGACGGGCATCAATGTTATAAAAGTCGAAGTAAGCACTGATAGCTTTGAGAGCCTCACGATAAGAGAACACGTCGAGCTTTACTGTGAAAATGGACCACTGCGACACGGACCACAGTGAAGTATCAAAGAACGGCCAATACACATCCCGACACGAGGCAATAATGGTAACGGGTTGGCCCTTTATTTCCAGCAGGAAGTGGGCGATGGACTGGCTCAACAACTCGATGTCGTTATGTTCGTTGATAGCGTCAATGAAGAGCACCAAGTTCGTTCCCTGCTTTTCCACCACTGAAATGAGACGCCCAAAGAGATCTTCTTTCGGCAACATGCCAGCGAGGTGCCTACTCAACTTCGCCTCAATCAATTCCGTGATCGACGTTCTTTCAGTGATGCCGGAACGGCCAGTTAAGAATATTACGGGCTGCTGTTTGGCATAATGTTTAGCAAGGTGGCATAAAAGATTTGTCTTCCCAGTGCCGGCGCGCGCGTTGATGATATGCATCCTCCCGTTCAACTCTGCGGGGAGCATCGTAAGAAATGTCCGCAAAGTGCTGCCTATTGGTAGAGCTTCTAAGCTCAAAACTCTAGCCTCAGTCAGAATGCCGGATAAAGATGAGTTAGGTCCTTGGGCGACCATCTTTTTTAATTTCCGCTTGCTCCTGATGTTTTGCGGTTTAACCTTATGAAGTTCCTCCAGTAATTTTTCAAACTGCTGCTCGGGGTGAAGCAGATTATCTATCTGCCCTTGTATGTCCCTTTCGACGTATAGATGCGGGATAAACTTTTTGCCTACAGCGGAAGCGATTTCGGCTTCAACTTGTGCGGCGCAGGCCGTGAGCGCATCCGGGAAAAGCGATTCATCTCGCGACGCAAGCAATTTTTGAATTGGGACGAGGAGTTCACCTCGCTCTGCGGCGAAGCGGATTGAGAGATCGAGAAGTTCAGGTACCGTAATGAGTCCGTTGAGCAGGGCCTTTATGTGTTCCCCATCCCACAGTAGAGTATTCGGCTTCCGCCCCCTATCGAACCGTTCAACTGACGTTTGATAGAACCCGGAGACTGAGATGAAAAGGCCACGGGTGCCTTCTATCCGACGGTCCGGTTTTCCCTGGAAAGCATAGAGAGCGTCGGTTGATTTCTTTACACCTTGCCATTTCGCTTCCACAAGGTAGGTCCAGCCCTTGTACTCAAACGCGCCGTCTATTTGTTCTCCCGTGATCCTGAATGGCGCGGTCATATAAATGTTCTGCGAACGGAAGAGGCTCGTTAGCAGTTTTTCAAATGCTAACCCCCGATGGGCCTTTTCATTGACGCTATTACCCTCGCGCTCCAGAAGGTTGTATTGGGCGAGCAAGGATTCGAGGTTCATTCTCGGCGACCCTTCCACAGGCATGGTAAGGTGGGCGAAAGATCGCGCTCCCACAGCTCATAAGGTAAGACAACCGCGGCGTATCTTCAACGTATTTTGTGAATGACTTTCTAGGCTCTGTTGACATTTGAGCTAAGCTCTTTGAATGCCGACGGTCACACTGTCTGATGGGCAGTGGCAGAAGATACTGCCTTTTCTACGCTCTCACCCGAACGCTTATGTCGGGCAGGAGCAGGATTGCCGCCAGTTCCTCGAAGCTGTGCTGTGGATTACTCGGAGCGGCGCACAATGGCGACTCCTGCCCGCGGAGTACGGCGACTGGAACACCGTCTATAAACGATTCTCGCGTTGGAGCCGGCACGGCGTCTTCGAGCAACTTCATCAGTCTTTTGCCGGTGACGCCGATCTGGAACATTTGCTGATTGACTCAACCATCATTCGCGCCCACCCATGCGCGGCGGGGGCGTCAAAAAAAGCGGCGGGCAAGAGGCACAGGCGTTAGGGAGAAGCCGCGGCGGATTCTCCACCAAGATTCACATCGCCGTTGATGCCTTGGGCAATCCGCTACGCTTGCTCCTGACGGCGGGCCAGCGCCACGATAGCCCGCAGGCCGGCGCGCTGATTGAAGGATACGAGCCGCAAGCCTTGATTGCCGATAAAGGCTACGACTCAGACGCGTTGATCGAGTCAGTCATAGCCAGAGGCATCGAGGCGGTGATTCCGCCGAAGAAGAATCGGTTGGTGCGGCGTGAATACGACCGGCACCTGTATCGGGAGAGACATTTGGTCGAATGCTTCATCGGGAAGATCAAGCACTATCGCCGGGTCTTCTCACGATTCGAGAAGCTATCAAAGAACTATTTGGGATTTCTGAGTTTCGTCAGCGCGCTTGTGTGGCTGCGCTAACAATGTCAACAGAACCTAGTTACGTGAGCAGCAGCACGGTGAGGTTTCTAATGCCATTCGCAGATCAGAGTTGCCGCCGATCGCCGTAGAAGTTTTGACGACTGAGAATTTCCCGCATCGGCATACAAAAATTTAAAGGTGAATATAAATGCCGTAGACGGCGGCGGACTGTGTGCGAAAGAGCATGTGCGTGCCAGCGTGAGCGTCTCGGTGAGGCGCTGGCGGACGCCGTATCTTTAGGAAATGAGAACGAGCGCGCTTCTGGTCGTTACCAAAAGCGCGCTCGCCTTTATAACCGTCGGCGCCCTGTCGGGGACGCGTCGTTTAACTCCTACCGGCGGCGCGCGGGGGCGGCCGGGACGGCCGCGTTGCCCTGCGGCACCCGAATCTGCCTGCCAGCCGCGAGCGGCTCGTCGGGCGTCACGCCATTGAGCTTCGCCACCTCTGCCACCGATGCGCCGTAGCGCGCCGCGATCTGCGCGACCGTCTCGCCGCGCCTGGCCGTGTGGTTCTTCAGGCTCGCGCCCGCGGGGGCGGCGGCGCTGTTCGGCCGCTCATAGTTCTTCAAGGTCTGCACCACGCGGCCGCCCGCGGGGACGACGAGCGTGCCGCCCTTGGCGAGGTCAACGCCCGCGTTCCACTGCTGGAGCGCAGCGGCGCTCACGCCCGCGCGCGAGGCGACCGTCTCCCAGTTCTCGCCCGGCGCGGCCTGGACGACGCGCGCCATCTGGCTGCGGCGGTCAGGCGGGATGCGCTTTAAGAGCGCGACCATCTGGTGCCCGCGCTTCGGCGGGACGCGCAGCAGGTAGGGCTCGCCCGGCGGCGTCGAGTCGCGACGAAGCTCGGGGTTGAGACTGCGGATGCTGTCGAGGCTCGTGTCCGTCAGCGCCGCCACCAGATTGAGGCTCGTCGCAGAGGGCACGCTCACCGTGTCGTAGGCGAGCGGCGACATGCGCTGCACGTTGCGGAAGCCGTACTTCTCGGGGTTCTTCGCGATCAGGATGACCGCGAGGATGTTCGGGACGTAGTTGCGCGTCTCCTGCGCGATATACGGGTAGATGGCCCAGAAGTCCCTCTGGCCGGCGCGCGAGATGGCGCGGTCAACGTTGCCCTCGCCCGTGTTGTAGGCGCCCATCGCCAGTTCCCAGTTGCCGAAGCGGTTGTGCAGCCACTTCAGGTAGCGGGCCGAGGCGCGCGTCGCCTTCTCGTAGCTGTTGCGCTCGTCCACGTAGGCCGTCTGGCGCAGTCCGAAGCGCGAGCCCGTGCCGGGGATGAACTGCCAGAGCCCCGAGGCCGCGGCCCACGAACGCGCGGTCGGGCGCCAGGCGCTCTCGACCTGTCCGAGCCAGACGATATCCTCGGGCACGCCCTCCTCGCGGAATATTTTCCGCGCCATCTGCATGTACTGGCCGGAGCGGCGCAGGCCCGTCTCCATCGTCCCGCGGCCGCGTCCCTGGTAGTAGTTGATGAAGCCCTGGACAAGCGGGTGCGGCGTGAAGCTGAAGTCGAGCGTGTTCTTGATCTCGTTCTCAAGCTTCGCCACATCGTCGGCCGAGATGTCGTCGGTCTCCTTCTTGTCGAGTTCGAGCGTGCGGAGCGCGTCGAGCGGCGACGGCTCGAACTTCTGATCGACGAAGCCGACCTCGACGGGCGCGGGCGTCTGGACGTTGCCGGTCTGCTGCGCGACCGTGACGAAGGAGGCGTCCGCCGACTGCGCGGGACGCGCGCCGGGGACGGCCTGCGGCACCTCCTCGCGGTAGACGCGCTCGACCAACTCAAGGTAGAAGCGGTTCAGGCGCGGGTTCGAGCGCACGTCCATACCCGATTCGAGCACGGTATCGACGGCCTTGTCGAACTCCTCGCGGGCGGCCTGGCGCTTGCGGTCATCGAGGTTCATCTTGCCAAGCTTGAAGTGCTTCTCGGCGTCCTCGATGATCTTATTGACGCGCGGGTCGTTGCTCTCGATCTCGCTGGGCGTATTGCGGAGGTATGATTGCTGGGGGACTTGGGCCTGAAGCGAGACGGAGGGGAGCAGCAGCGTCGCGAGCAGCGCGGCGTTGACGAAACGGCGGGGGAGGCTCGTGTTATTCAATCGTTGATCTCCTTTGCGAGATAAAAGCGAATCCACGATGGCGACCGTGGCGAGGGGTCGCACGAGCGGCATCCACTAAAAGTTCCTGAAAGATAACCCTTCGATGAAGGAAACGGCTCTGCTTTGTGGGCCTCCGTTGTGGAGAGCAGAACCCTCAAAACCGCACGGAGGTTACCATAGCCTTCATCAAAGAATCAACCCTTATGCCCGCATCTATATGTAAATAAAAGGCGAAACGGCCCACGTTTCCTGTACTCTTTCGCTTCGCCCGGGGGACTTTTAAGATGCCGAGGGCGCCCCTCGGGTTGCGCCCGGCGGACGGCCGCGAGCGGGCTAAACGAAGGCTAAAAAGCAGTCTGCCCGGCCCGATTTCAAGCTTTACTGGAGCTTAAAACCGGGCCGGGCAGGCGGCACTCCGGAATCGGTCAAATTAACCGGCCGCTAAACCGGCTCTAAACCCGCCTCAGATACGTGGGGCGGCGGCCTGCGGGAGACGCGGCGGGCGCTGGACGGGGGCGGGCGTGGCCGGAGCCTTCTCCTGCAAAGCCTCGCGGAAGACCTCGCGGACGTTCTCGACGAAGATGAACTGCATCTCGCCGAAAAGCTCCTTCGGAATTTCGTCCATGTCGCGCCGATTGAGGTGCGGGAGGATGACCCTCGTCACACGCGCGCGACGCGCGGCTAAGACCTTCTCCTTGACGCCGCCGACGGGCAGGACGTTCCCGCGCAGTGTGATCTCGCCCGTCATCGCCACGTCCTTGCGGACGGCGCGCTGCGAAAGCGAAGAGACCATCGCCGTCGCCAAAGTGATTCCGGCCGAAGGGCCGTCCTTCGGGATGGCGCCTTCGGGGATGTGTATGTGCATGTCGTACTTCTCAAAATCATCCTCGGGGATTTCGAGCTCCTTGGCGCGCGACTTGGCGTAGGAGTATGCGGCCTGCGCCGACTCGCGCATCACCTCGCCAAGCTGTCCAGTCAGGACGAGCTGCCCCTTCCCCTTCATCCGCAGCGCCTCGATGAAGAGCACGTCGCCGCCGACGGCCGTCCACGCGAGCCCCGTGGCGACGCCGATCTGGTCTTTGCGCAGCGCCTCTTCGGGGAAGGTCTTCGGCGCGCCGAGGTACTCGTGGATGTTCTTCGGCGTGACGCGCACGACCTCGGACTTGCCCTCGGCGATGCGCCGCGCGACCTTGCGGCAGACGCGCCCTATCTCGCGCTCAAGCTGACGCAGGCCGGCTTCTTGTGTGTACTGCTGGACGATGACCGAGAGCGCCTTCTTCGACATCTGCACGTTCTTCGCCGTGATGCCGTTCTCCTCGATCTGTTTGGGGAGAAGGTGGCGGCGCGCGATCTCCAACTTCTCCTCCTCGGTGTAGCCGGCCAGGCGGATGACCTCCATGCGGTCGCGCAGGGCGGGCTGGACGGTGTCGAGGATGTTGGCCGTCGTCATGAACATCACGTTCGAGAGATCGAAGGTGACACCGAGGTAGTTATCCCGGAAAGAGTTGTTCTGCTCGGGGTCTAAGACTTCGAGCAGCGCCGACGAAGGGTCGCCGCGGAAGTCCGCCCCGACCTTATCAATCTCGTCGAGCATGATAAGCGGGTTGTTCGTCCCCGCCTGCTGCAACGCTGAGATGATGCGGCCCGGCATCGCGCCGACGTAGGTGCGCCGGTGTCCGCGAATCTCCGCCTCGTCATGCAGACCGCCTAAGCTAAGCCGCACGAACTTGCGGTCGAGCGCCCGCGCAATCGACCGTCCGAGCGAAGTCTTGCCGACGCCCGGGGGGCCGACCAGACAGAGGATCGAGCCCTTCGGCTTCTCCTTCAGCTTGCGGACGGCCAGCGCCTCGACGATGCGCTCCTTGACCTTCTCAAGGCCGTAGTGGTCTTCGTCGAGAATCTGCTGCGCCTTAATCAAATCAAGGTTATCGACCGACGCCTTCGACCACGGCAGGTCGGTCATGATCTCCATCCAGTTCCGCAGCGTCGCCGTCTCGGCCGCATCCGGGTGCATCCGCTCCAGCTTCTTCAACTGCCGGAGCGCCTCCTCCTCGGCGTGCTTCGGCATGTCGGAGGCTTCGATCTTCTCGCGGAACTGCGCGATCTCTTCGGCCAGCTCGTTCCCCTCTCCGAGTTCGGTCTGGATGGCTTTGAGCTGCTGACGCAGGAAGAACTCGCGCTGCGAGCGGTCGATGTCGGCGCGCGCCTGCGTGTTGATCTCCTGCTGGACGGTGAGGACTTCGATCTCCTTGTTCAGCAGCTCGTTGACGCGCCGGAGCCGCGAGGTCGTGTCACTGATATCGAGGACGGACTGCGCATCCTCGACTTTCAGCTCAAGATTTGAGGCGGCGAGGTCCGCCAGGCGTCCCGCGTCGTCGAGGCCGGCGACGATGGCCATCACCTCGGGCGAGACGTTCTTGCCGAGGTTCGTCGCGCGCTCCATCGACGCGCGGACGTTGCGGACGAGGGCCTCGACTTCGAGCGAGCGCTCGGCGGTCGCCGTCTCGCTCATCGCGGCCAGGCGCGCCTTCAGGTACTCGCCCGTGTCCGTCAGCTCCTCGACACGTGCGCGCGCCAGACCTTGCACGAGGATGCGGATGCGGCCGTCGGGGAGCTTGAGCATGCGCATGATGACGGCCACCGTGCCCGTCGTGTAGAGGTCTTCGCCCGCCGGCTCCTCCTTGTCGAGGTCGCGCTGCGAGACGAGGAAGATCATCCGGTTCTCGCCCAGCGCCTCGTCCACCGCGCGAATCGACTTTTCGCGCGAGACGAAGAGCGGCACGATCATGAACGGATAGATGACGATGTCGCGCAGCGGCAAGACCGGCAGATACTCGGGTATCTGCAACTGCTGCTCGCCCGCGTCCACCGTCTCGATAGAATCGGCTATGTTTGAAATCTGGGGCATAAATTTTTAGCTGTCAGCTATTAGCGGTTGGCTGTCAGCTCAAGCCTGTTCGGCAGTCGAGAGCTAAAAGCTAACGGCTAACGGCTAACAGCTTACTCTTCACTTTCCTTCACTTCAATCCTGTGTTCGACGCCGCGCCGGTCTTCGAGCTTGGGGAGCCGTACGGTGAGCACGCCGTCTTTCAGCTCGGCGGTGGCGCCGTCCTTGCGAACGGGCCAGCGGAGCGGGATGGCGCGCGCGAACTGCCCGAAGCTGCGCTCAGAGCATAGATGCGAGATGACGCCGCGCGGTGCGCCCTTGCGCTTGCGCCCGCGGACGCGCAGCTCCCCGTTGGTGAGCGCCACCTCGATCTGCTCGGCGCGCACCCCCGGCAGCTCGACCGTCACCGTCACGCACTCCGCGGACTCGCATACGTCCGCCGCGGGCAGCCACGCGGCGCCCGACTCGCCCGCAGCCATCTCTGAAGCCTCCTGCAAAGCCACGAACAGACGGCCCACACGCGCGCGCAGGCGCTCCAGCTCGCCCCGGTCGAAAATCGCCGCGTGAATCGTCCTCTTCATTTACGCGCAGCCGCGCCGTCGCGCTTGCGGACGAGCGTCTTCAGCTCCTTCATGAACTCGGTCACGTCCTCGAACTCCAGATAGACGGAGGCGAAGCGGACGTAGGCGACCTTATCCAGCTCTTTGAGGCGGCGCATAATCATCTCGCCGACCTTCGTCGTGGGCCGCTCACGCTCGGGCGACTCCTGGACGTACTTCTCGACGGCGTTGACGATGCTGTCGAGCTTGGTCGCGGGGATGGGGCGCTTCTCGCAGGCGCGCAAGAGGCCCGCCATGACCTTGTTGCGGTCGAAGGGCTCGCGCCTGCCGTCTTTCTTGACGACCATGTAGGGAATTTCGTCGATGCGCTCGTAGGACGTAAAGCGCCGCTCGCAGCGCAGGCACTCGCGGCGGCGGCGAATGGAGTCGCCCTCACGCGACTCGCGCGAATCGACGACCTTGTCTTCGAGGTAAGTGCAGAAGGGGCATCTCATAAGAGCGTCCTCTGGTTGAAGCCGGAACGGGGGCTTGAAGTGCCTTCCCCCGACACGCGTCCTTTCAAGCGTTTCAAGCGTTCGCCGCGCGCGCGGCGCCCGCCGCCTTACCTTCGACCGCCTGCCCCTCGGCCTGCGCCTCTGCCTCTTCGGCCGCGACCAGCTCGCGCAGCCGCGCGACGCTGAAACCGCTGCGCAGGAAGTAGTAGAGCCCGAAGATGAGCGGCGAGCCGAAGACGACGAGGTGCAGGATGATGACGGCCGGCTGCACCTGCCCGGCTGGGTAACTTAGATAGCGCGTCAGCCCGAAGGCGGTCGCCGCGTGATACGTCCCCGCGCCCGCGCCCGGCGTCGGCACGACCGACCCGACCAAAGACCAGCCCAGCACAAAGACCGTCTCGAACACGCCCACGCCGAGCCCGAAGGCCCGCAGCACAAGCATGTTCGCTAAGGTTATCGACCCCCACAGCGCCGCCGTCAGACCGGCCGTCGCCAGCAGAGCGCGCCCCCCCGCCAGCACCGCGAGCGCCCGCCCGAGCTGTCCCAAAAGCCCCACGAACACCCCGCCCACCCGGCGCAGGAAGCGCGGCAAACGCCCCAGCCTCGCTTCGAGCCACGCCGTGACGCTCTCCGCGCGGCGCCCGAACCAGTAGAGCGCGCCCAGGCCGACGACCGCCCCCGCGAACAAGAGGAGGCCGGCGTTGCGCACCTGCGCGAAAGTCGCCTCGTCAATGCCGGGCAGCCTGACGAAGAGCAGGTTGCCGGCGAAGAGGAGAATGACGCACGCCGTATCGCAGATGCGCTCCAGAGCGATGGTGACGAAGGCCGCGCCGGGCTTCACCGCCCGGTCGCGCAGGGGCAGGAACGCCGGTCGGACGACCTCACCCGCACGACCCAGCAGGAAGATGGCGCTGAAGCCGACGCACGTCGCCGCGAAAGCCTCGTGCAGCGAAGCGTCCGGCGCGAGCGGCCGCAGCAGAATCTTCCAGCGGAGCGCGCGTATCAGACACGTCGCGCAGACGACGGCCACGGCCAGCGCCACCAGCGGCCAGTCGGCCTGCTTCATGGCCGCCCACGCCCTGCCCCAGTCCATCCCTCTCGCGAACCACCACAGCGCGAGGCCGGCGACCAGGCACATGACGACGAATTTCAGGTATTTACTCAAGAGAAACAGTCCCGAAGTGCTCGCCCCCCGCCCGCCGCGCCGCGCACGGAGACGCGCGGGCAGACCCTTACTTGTGTACTGATTTGACTTCGCGCGTCGTTGGACACAAGATATAGTGTAACATCGTTCGACTAGAATAGTCACAGCGGGGGCCGGGACGCCGCGGGGGGTCGCAGGCTCACTTCGGGCGCGTACCGAGGCGCCGAAAATGGCCGCCCCGGGGCGCGCGGGGGCGGCGGGAACTTTCCCCTTCAGGCGGTCGTAATGCCCGTTTGACAATGGGTTGACCACCCACGCGGGGCGCTTAAACCAAAGCCGCGGAGGGATTTGAAGGGGCGCGAGGTGGGAGTAGCTACGGCGGTGAATGTCGGCGAAGGGGCTGAGCTGGTCAGGAGGTGTCGAGCCGGGGACGGCGCGGCGTGGGAGGAGATTGTCTCCACGTACTCGCGTCGCATCTACAATCTCGCCTACCGCTTCACGTCGCGCTCGGACGCGGCAGAAGACCTGACTCAGGAAGTTTTCGTCCGCGTCTACCGCTCGCTCGAACAGTACGACCCGAAGCAGGGCGACCTGCAAAACTGGTTGATGCGCCTCGCACGTAACCTGGTCATCGACGACTACCGTCGCCGCCAGCGCGCGCCACAGGACACGCAGGCCGAGGACATCGAGGGCCACACCTACCACCTCCGCGCCGCCGGCAACACGCCGCAGCGCGAGATGGAACGGCAGGAGTTGGGCGAGCAGGTGCAGGCCGCGATTGACAAACTTCCCCCAGACCTCCGGACTTGCGTCATCCTCCGCGACATCGAGGAGTTGAGCTATCAGGAGATCGTTGACCACTTGAAGATTCCCGAGGGAACGGTTAAGTCGAGAATTAACCGCGGGCGCATCGAGCTGGCGAAGATTCTGCGCCGGATGCGCGTCGTCGCGATGAGCGACGTTTGATGAGATTGTTCGTGTCGGGGCGCCCCCGGTTCGTAGGGTGAACGAACCTCGGCGGGCGCCGGTCGTTTTAAAACCAGGAGTGGAAGGGATGGAGCGGATTTAGAATGCTTTGCACAGAGTTTGAAGATCGTCTGACGGACTATCTCGACGCCGCGCTCGAAGGCGAGACCCAGCGCGCGTTCGGCGAGCACGCCCTGCGCTGTCCCGTCTGCCACGACCTTCTGAATGAAGTCAAGAACGCCATCGTCGAGTGCCGCTCGGACATGCCGCCGCAGCCCACGCCGGGTCTGGAGGCGCGCATCCTTTTGAAGACGGCGCCCGAGACCGCGATGAGGTGCGAAGAGTTCGAGGAGCACCTGACGGACTACCTCGACGGCTTCCTGCCTGCCACCCTCTACCACCGCTGGGAACGCCACGCGGCGCTCTGCGACCGCTGTTCTGATCTACCCGGACAGGTGGTGCGCGCCATCGGCGCCTGCTCCTCCTACATCGGCGAGGAGCTGGCGGTGCCGGCCGGCCTCCACGCGCGGATACTCCAGGCGACGCTCGGCACGACCGAGGCCGAGCAGGTGCGCGCCCCCTTCGGCGCGAGGATTACCGAGTGGATGCGCGGCTGGCTCGACGTGATGGTCACGCCGCAGCTCGCGACCGTGGCGACGATGGTGCTTTTGGCCGTGCTCGTCGGCACGAGCACGCTCTCCGACGATGGCTCTATCGCCGGCATGTACAACAAGAGCCTGAGCCTCGCCTCGCAGACCTACAGCTACGGCGCCGTGCGCGCCGACGAGTTGAAGCGCGCGACCACGGGGCTCGTCTCCTCGCCGCAGTCGGGGGGCTCGAACAACTCCGGCCAGCAACAGCAGCAACAGCCGAGCCCGAGCGGCGGTCAGCAGCAGCAGAAGTAACTTGAGCAAGCGGGAGGCGGGGCTAAACTCTTGGCAGCAGGTCTGATGAGTTGTGCGTATCACCTGACGAACCGCGCGGTCGTGCAATGCAGCCGTTGCGGGCGGCCGCTCTGCCCCGCGTGCGACCACCGCATCCGCGGCTTCCCTTACTGTCAGGACTGCATCGTCGCGGGGGTTGAGACGCTGCAACAGCAGCAGTCGCGCCCCGGCGCGGCCGGCGTCGTGCGGCGTAAGACCTCGGCGTTCGTGGCCCTTCTGCTCTCGGTCATCTGCCCGGGTTTGGGCGCGGCCTACAACGGGCAGACCTCGAAGGCGCTCGTCCACTTCACCATCTTCGCCAGCTTCTTCCAGATGGCGGCCGTCACCGACGGGACGCTCTTCTTCGTCCTCGGCATCTTCGGCACGTGGCTCTTTGCGGCCGTGGACGCCGTGCGCACGGCGCAGCTCATCCGCTCGGGGCTCGCCCCGGACGCCGAGCAGGACGCCATCGCGCGCCGCCTCTACGGGAACCCGCTGGCGTGGGCCGTGACGATGATCTCGCTCGGCACGGTCTTTCTGCTCCACACGATCTTTAACGTGCGTCTGCCCGTCAGGGAGTTCCTGCCCGTGGTGCTCGTGCTGCTCGGCGCCTACATGCTCTTCGACTGGGCGCGCGCGCGTGGGAGCCGTCGCGAGCTGCCGAGCTTCGACACCTTCTCGCGCCCGCCCTCGGTCGTCCGCGGGGCGACGGGCTCGCTCCCTTCGGATGTGACGAGGTTCGGGACGGGTGAGTTGGTGACGCAGGTCAGCTCGCGCGAGCCGGTCGGCGGCGGATGGCCCAACGAGCCGAGGTTTTAAGGCGGAGCGGGCTTCCGTCAGGATTTCTGTTAAGATGTTTCGGCGCAAGGCGCACAGGGTTCGAGCGTTCGGTACGGGGAAGGAGATTTAAAGAGATGGCAGGTTTTCTCATGGCGGCAGGTCGTTTAGGCAGCATCGCGGCGCTCATCGCGCTGCTCATCATCCTCGTCAAGAAGCTCATCACGCTGGTCAGCTTCCTGATGATCGTCCTCAAGGTCGGCATCGTCATCGCTTTCATCGCCGTGATGCTGCTCATCGTCATCACCATCATGAGCGCGCGCAACCGCCGCCGGCGCGAGGCCGAAGGGCTTTAAAGCCCGGCCGTAAGGTGAATCGACTCGACACGGCGCCCGCCGTCTGAACTCCGCGAGGAGGCTTCAGGCGGCGGGCATTCTCTTTTTCGGAATCCGGACGACCGACTTGTGTCGGTTTGCAATCGAGAAGACCCCTGTGGTAGGTTCTAGCTCCTTGTGCAGCCCCAAATCAGTTTCCCGCCTTGGCTATAACTTCAAAAGCGGGACTCGGCAGCACTCTTCAGGAAGGGTCTCGCAAACAAGCAACCCGGTAATTAAATAGTTTTCGCACTCGTCGCCTTCTTTCGGCAGACAGTGCCTTTCGCGCTCATCCGTGTGCCCACGCCCCCAATGTCGGGCGCGCGGACGGGGCGCCCAAGGAGCACACTCCGATGAACAGAGACGAGCGTTTTTACGCTTTCATCGTTTCTACCACCTCGCGTTCACGTTCCTACGTCCGTCGCGTCAACATCCACAAGCGCTGGGTCCAAGCCTCGGCGGTCGTCGTCGCCTGCCTCTTCTGCGCGGCCGCCTACGGCGTCTACGGCCTGACGCAGCAGGCCCTGCATCTGCGCATCGAGGAGGAGAACAACCGTCTCCGCATCGAGAACGAGCGGCAGCGGCAGCAGCTCCAGAAGCTCGAAAACCGCGTGGACGCCATCGAAGACGCCTCCCGCCGCCTCTCCGAGATGTCCGGCGTCCCGGCCGAGGGGCAGCCGCAAGAGCAGCAGCAGGAGGGCACGAGCCCGCACGGCGCGGGCGGCCCCGCGCTCGACGCCGAGTCGGTCGAGCTTCTGGAGTTGCGCGCCGCGCGGCTCGAAATGGACTTGCAGGTCTACGAGACGGCGCTCAAAGAGCGCGCGCGCGTCCCCTCAATCTGGCCCGTCGAAGGCGAATCCACGGACAGCTTCGGCTATCGCGGCAACCCGTTCGGCGGCGGCGGCTCCGAGTTCCATCCTGGGCAGGACATCGCCGCCCCGCACGGCACGCCCGTCCTCGCACCCGCCGATGGCACGGTCATCGAGGCCGGCTGGAAGAACGGCTACGGACAGACGGTCGTCATCGACCACGGTAACGGTTTGACGACCCGCTACGGCCACCTCTCCAAGCTGGAAGTCGAGTCTGGGCAAGAGATTAAGCGAGGCGAAGAGCTGGGGTTGGTCGGCTCCACGGGGCGCTCGACGGGGCCTCACCTCCACTACGAGGTGAGGCTCGGGGAGCTGCCCGTCAGCCCGCGCCATTACCTGCCGGCGCGGTAGTGTTCCGAGCCCCCGGCGGGCGTAAACCTTTGGGCGGGGCGAATTTTTGTGTTGACAGAGAGTTACGGTTTCGCTTAGTATGCGCCGTCGTCAACCCGCCACGGGCGGTTTAACTCGCCCAAACCGTTAGACTTGCAAGCGTTAGCAATGAAGTTGCAGTGGTTCCGTCCCTGTCCGCGTACGATGAGTCCGAAAGGCTTCGAAGCCGGGGGCCATCGGTCGCGGGCATTTTTTTTGAGTGTTTGGACGCGTCTTGTTGCGGGCGCGCTTCGGCTCGTGGATCAACCTTGTGGGGAAAGCGGAAGGCCGTGGGTTTCCGCCAGACCCTTTTTCACCGAATCGTTAGGAGGATTCGTCAGCTATGCCTAGAATTACCGGTAAGGTCAAGTGGTTCAACAACGCGAAGGGCTACGGCTTCATCGAGCAGCCCGGCTCTTCCGACATCTTCGTTCACTACAGCGCCATCCAGGGCGACGGCTTCAAGACCCTCGAAGAGGGGCAGGAGGTCGAGTTCGAAGTCACGCAGGGTCCCAAAGGCCCGCAGGCCGAGAAAGTGATGAAGATGTAACCCTCCCCAACTGAACACTTCAGCTTTCGTTGAAGGCCACTGACCGCTTCCGGACTTAGCAACGAGCCGGCAAGCGCTACGCAGAAGCAAGGCACTCAAGAAAGCATTAAGGCAGTACGCAGAAGGCAGTCAAAACCGTCAAGGTCTTGACTGCCTTCTGCTTTTCCGTCTACGGCTGCTGTGTCTGTTAATTCCCTGCCTTCACTTAACTGCCTACTGTTTCTCCGCCTTCGCCTTGAACTGGACGCGGCCGTCGTGGACGGCGACGGAGAAGTGTACGCGCTCGCAGCCGGCGCGCTCCTTGAGCGCCTCGGACTTCTCGGCGACCATGCGGTGGAAGCGCGCGAAGGAGAGGTCTTCGGTCGGCTCGCCGCAGCGGCGGCGGGCCTCGACGAGCGCTTCGTAGAGGCCGCGGACGGTGCGCACGTCGCTGCGCGGGTCGGAGCAGACGAAGGTGGCGGGGGCGGACTCGGGCTCCTGCCGGGGCGTCGGCGCCTGTCGGCGCGAAGGGCCGCGCCCCTCCTCGCGCTCCTGCATCGTGCGGCGCCAGAGCTGCATGAAGGAGTTGTAGCGTGCGGCCAGCGAGTTGTAGTGGTAGCGCTGCGCGAAGCTGAGCGTGCGCTCGTCGGCGAGGCGCTTGATGAGGGTATCGACGCGCCCCTTCGTGTCGTAGGGCGGGCGCTTGGCGGCGCCGTTGAAGTAGATGTCGAACTCGACCTTGAGGCGGCGGATGTCCTCTTCGAGCCGCACCAACTGCTCCTCGACCGTCGGCTGCTGGTCGCGAAACACGAGCTTCTTCGTGTTCGTAGTCTCCCCGTGCTTCCGCTCCCGTGCGCGGCGCGCGAACGAATTCTCTCGAATCGGCACTCTCTTTACTCCTCACGAGGCCGCCCGTGCGACCCTGTTTCTAACATAGGGTTTTGCCCCGAAGAGTGTCAACAACTTTACTGCGGGGGCCAGGGAATGACTTTGGCGCGGGGCGTGGACTGCGGGGCGGGCGGTGGCGTTTGGCTGGGGGGAGGCGCCGCGACTGCGGGGCGCTGCGGTTCGGGTTCGGGCGTGCGCGTGGCGCGCGGGGCCGCGTCGGAGGCGTTGTCGTTGCGTGCGTCGCCGCGCGCGGGCGTCGAAGAGTCGTTCGCCCCGGCCCTGCGCCCGGACTGTCCCGCGTCCTGTGCGGAAGTGGCGCCGCCCTCAGAGACGACCGTCAACTCACGCGGCGCGTCGGACGCGACGGGCGCGACCGGGCCCTGCGGGACGTAGTAAGGCTGGCCGCCCCCGTTCGGGACGATGTAGGTCTGGTCGGGGACGGGCATGATTCCCTGCGCGTCCGGTGTGGGGAAGGCGGGCGAAGGCTCGGGCGTCGGGAGCAACGGCGCGGGCGTCTGCTGCGCGGCCGTCTGCTGCGCGACGGGCGAAGGCGCGGGCTGCGCTTCACCCCGCCGCGCGTTGTTCCTCTGCGTGAGCGCGAAGACCGCGACCCCGAAGGCGGTCAGCAGGAGCAGCACGCCCAGAGAGCCCTGCCAGGAGCGCAGAAAGTGTCCGAGCCTGAAGGTCGAAGCCGAAGGGTGTGCAGGGACGTGTCCGTCGCGCCTGACAGAGACGCCCGCCGCCGTCACGTTCGACGCATGGACATCCTCCTCCGCGCCGCTCGCGGGAGCGTGCCGCTTACCCGTCTCCTCTTCCCTGCCGGCGCCCCTGCGCCCGATGCGCCGCGAAAAGATTTCGACCTCGTCGGACGACTTCGCAGCCGCGGACTTCGTACGAACGTCCCCGGCCTTCTCAAACGCGCCCTCGACGACCTCGCGCGGCCTCGAAGCCTCCGCTTCGCGCAGGACATCCGCCATCGAAGCGAAGCCGCGGGCCTCGGCCCAACGCGCGGCCGTCGTCCCCAGACTGGTGCGCGCGGAGGCGTCCGCCCCACGCTCGACGAGCAGACGCACGACCCCTTCGTGCCCGAAGAAGACGGCGAGGATGAGGGGCGTGAAGCCGTCCGCACGGCGTGCGCGCACGTCGGCGCCCGCGTCGAGCAGGACGCGCACGACCATCTCGTGGCCGCGCGCCGCGGCGCGCATGAGCGGCGTCTCGCCGCCGGGCGCACGGCGCTCGTCCGCGGACGCGCCGGAGGCCAGCAGCCGCGCCACCTCCGCGGCGTCGCCCGCCTCGGACGCGCCGAACAAAGTCTGCGCGTTCGTCATCTTCGTCGTGGTCTGTAAGCTCACGGTTTTCGGTTTCGCAACGGGGCGGCGCGCGGCGTAGAATACGGCGGCGCCGATTTAAACTTACCACTAACGTCTCGTCCCTGACTACCAGCTCGGCCGACATGCCAGATTCGACCCTGACAGAGAGACTGCGCGCGCTCCCCTCCATCGACGCGCTCCTGCGCACGCGTGAGGCTTTGGCGTTGCGCGACGCGCTCGGCGCCGAGCGTCTGACCGCGCTCGCGCGCGTCGTGACCGATGACCTGCGTGCGGAGCTTCGTTCTGACTTAGACCACGGCTCGACCGACGGTGTGCGCGAAGCGCTGCTCGCGGAGGCCGCGCGCAGGCTCGTGCTTTCGGCGGAGCGCGAGCGCGAGCGTGGGTTGCGACGCGTCATCAACGCGACGGGCGTTGTGCTACACACGAACCTCGGGCGCGCGCCGCTCTCGGAGGCCGCGCGCCGCGCCGTCGCCGAGGAGGCCGCAGGCTACTGCACGCTCGAATACGACACCGAGACGGGCGCGCGCGGACGCCGCGGGGCGCGCGCCGAGGCGCTGCTCGCGGAGTTGACCGGCGCCGAAGAGGCTCTCGTCGTCAACAACTGCGCCGCCGCCGCGCTGCTCGTTTTGTCGGCGCTGGCGCGCGACGGCGAGAGCGTAGTCTCGCGCGGCGAGCTGGTCGAGATCGGCGGCGACTTCCGCGTGCCCGACGTGATGCGGCAGTCCGGCACGACCATGATCGAGGTCGGGACGACGAACCGCACGCGCCTCTCCGACTACGAACGCGCCGTCGGCGAGCGCACGCGCCTGCTCGTGCGCGTGCATCCTTCAAACTACCGGATCGTCGGCTTCACGTCCGCGCCCGCGCTCGAAGAGCTGGCGCAGCTCGCGCACGAGCACGGCCTGTTGCTCTATGAAGACGCGGGCTCCGGCGCGCTCATCGACCTCGCGCCGCACGGCCTCTCTGGCGAGCCCGTCATACGCGACTCGGTCGCGCAGGGCGCCGACGTTGTCACCTTCAGCGGCGACAAGCTGCTCGGCTCGGCGCAGGCGGGGCTCGTCGTCGGCCGGCGCGAGACGATTGAACGTCTCCGCCGCCACCCGCTCTATCGCGCGCTGCGTGCGGACAAACTGGCGCTGGCGGCGCTTGAAGCGACGCTCGAAGCGTACCGCCGCGGCGAGGCCGTGCGCGAGGTGCCCGCACTGTCGATGCTCAACGCCACGCGCGCCGACATCGAGCGGCGCGCCCGCGCCTTCGCCGAACGCCTGTACGCACGTCTCGACCCGAACACTCTCAACCTCGACATCATCGACGGCGAGTCGGCCGTCGGCGGCGGCTCCGCCCCGACCACGCACCCGCCGACCGCGCTCGTCGCCCTCAACCACCCCACGCTCTCCGCCGACGCGCTCGACGCGCGCCTTCGCCGTCAAGCACCCCCGGTCGTCGCGCGCATCCTCGACGACCGCCTCGTCCTCGACCTGCGCACCGTGGATGGGTCAGAGGAGGACGAACTGCTCGAAGCGCTCGCACGCCTCTCACAAGCCTGAGATTGCGCCACGTCGGCGTCGAAAAATCATCTCTTGTTAACCCCGCGGCCGGCGTGGTAAGTTGGATTTGGGGGTCGTAAGCCCCCGACTCTCGGTCGGAATTCCTTCCTCAAACTTGCCCTCCCGGTAAAACCTTGAAAAGTCCGGTCTCTTTCTCTTTCAAATCGTTCCTCTTCTCGACGGCGCTGTCGCTGGGCGTGTCGGCGCTGGTGGCGGGGGCGTGGGGCGTGGGCGTTCTGGCGTCGCCGGGGGCGCTCTTCATGTTCGACGGCGCTTCGACGCCGAGCGTGCCGCCGCAGGTCTGGGTGGTACTGCTGCTCGTGGCGGTGGCGGGGCTCAGCGGCGGGTTCGCGGCCGAACGCTTCGGCGCGCGCCGCGCGCTGCTGGTGACGGCGTGCGCGCTGGTGGTTCTGTGTGCGGCCTCTCTGCTCGCCTCGCGCTTCCTGCACCTCGACATCGTGTTCGCGCCGATGATGTTCGCGGCGCTGGGCTCGCTGGTGGCGGCACAGGCGCGGCGTCTTTGGAAGATCGACTCGATGCTGACGGCGAACGTCGAGCGGCTGGCCGTCCGCCGCTCGGCGCTCGAAGGGCGCGGTGCGGACGGGCGACTGGTGAGCGGGCTGCGTCTGCTGAACACGGTGCTGCCGCTCGAAGAGGCCGTCATCTTCCGGCTCGACGAGTGGGGCGCGCCCATGCAGGCCGCGCGGATGCGCGCACAGGCGCGCGCGGGCACACGCGACGACGGCGGCAGCAACTCCGCCTGGCGTGAGGGCGTCGAGACATGCGAGCGCGTGATGCGTTCGCGCGAACTGTTGGTGAAGGCGGAAGCTGCGGGCGACGGCGGGGTCTCGACAGTCGCGGTGCCGCTCTGCCACGACGGGCAGGCCTTCGGCGCGCTGCTGCTGCGCCTGCGCGGGCGGTTCGAAGAAGACGACCGGCCGCTGCTCGAAAACGTGAGCGCGCAGTTCGCGCGCAACCTCCAACGCGACGACGCGCGCGCGCTCGACGTGCCGAGTGGGCGAGAGACTTTCTACTCCTCGCGCGCCGCGCGCCAGCGGCTCGAAGCCTTCGGCGTGGTGAGCGGGCTTCTGACCGAGCAGGGCTTCGCCGGGCTCGTTCTCTCCGAAGGGTCGGACGCGCACGCGGTCGCGTACCTCGACGGCACGCTCGCCTTCGTCAACCCCGCGATGCGCGCGTGTGCGCGGCTCGGCACGGCCGAGTGGCGCAAGCTCGACCTCTTCGCGCTGCTCGAACGCTTCCGCACGGGCGTCTTCGACGAGCCGCAGATCGCCGTCCGCCGCGTGCTCCAGACCGGACAGGTTTACGAGCGCGAGCTGACCTTCCTCGACCGCGGCGAGACGCTGCTGCTGCGCATCGCGCTCGTCACCAGCGCCGCGGCCGACGAGCGCGAGGGCGACGCCGCCGCGCGCGCGCCGCTCCCGCTCTGCCTCGCCGTCACCGTGCGCGACGTGACGCGGATGAAGGAGCTGGACAGGCTCAAGAGCGACATGCTCTCGCTCATGTCGCACGAGCTGCGCACACCCGTCACCTCCATCAACGGCTTTGCGGAGCTGCTGATGGCCGACGACAAAATTCCCGAAGACGCGCGCGAGTTCCTCTCGATCATCCACGCCGAGTCGCAGCGCGTCGCGCGTATGCTCTCGACCTTCCTCTCCGTGGCGAAGTTGGAGCAGAAGGACAGGCAGGAGGTCTTAATCGCGCCGCTCACGCTGGACGACGTGGTGCGCGAGGCCATCACGAGCTTCCAGCCCGTGGCGAAGCGCAAGCGCATCCGTCTGGTCGAGCGCGACGGGCAGCGGCTCCCGCCGGTCGCGGCCGACCGCGGCCTCATCACGCAGGCCGTCGCCAACCTCGTCGATAACGCCATCAAGTACAGCCCCGAGCGCACGTCGGTCACACTCTCGACCGCGCTCGAAGCCGACACCGTGCGCCTCACGGTCGAAGACCGCGGCTACGGCATCCCGCCCGAAGATCAGGAACGCGTCTGGGAGAAGTTCTACCGCGTCGCGCGCGACGGGAGGATTAAGGAGGAAGAGTCCACGGGGCTCGGCCTCTCCTTCGTCCGTCAGGTCGTCGAGCAGCACGGCGGCCAGGTCTTCCTCGAATCCGCACCCGGCCTCGGCTCGAAGGTCGGCTTCACCCTGCCGCGTCTCTAAGCGTGCGAACAACTCCCGCGCGAACGCTCACCCCCACCCCGAAAGGAGTCTGAAATGTTTGGCAAAAAGCAGGAGTTCGATCTGCCGGAGATGCCCGGCGTCTGCCTCTCGTGCGGCGCCCGCGGGCCGCTCGCGCCCGCCAAGTTTGAGTTCCGCTACACGTCGAAGTTGAGCATCCTCGCGACCATACTCGCGCTCTGCGCGGGGATTCTGTATACGCGCGAGATGGTCTACCGCCTTGAACTGCCCGTCTGCGGCGCGTGCTCGGCGCACCTCAAACGCGCGAAGACGGTGATGGTTCTGGGGTACGTACTCTTCTTACCGACATTCTTGCTCGTGTGTCTCCTCACCGTAAATCTCGCGATACTCCTCGGCACGCCGGCCGTGTACATCGTCGCGGCGTGCGTCTATCACAGCGTCTTGCGCGGGCGCGGCACCCCGAAGGTCGCGCACATGGACAACGAGCGTCTCGCGTTCAACGTGCCCGGCTACGGCGTATTCGTGCTCGTCGAGCCCAAGCCCAAGACCGGCCGTGAGCCGCGCCGTCAGGCGGCGCCCGCGCAGACCCCGAAGCTCAACCGCTCCGTCTGCGAGGGCTGCGGCTTCATCAACTTCCCGAACGTCCTGGAGTGTAAGAAGTGCCACGCGCCTTTGGGCGCGGGCGTCGGCGTCTGAGCGCGTCTACTTGCGGTTGATCGTCCCGCGGCAGCCCTCGGCCTTGCAGTGACAGCGGTAGTCGTCTGGGTGATGCGTGGAGATGTAGTCGCAGGTGATCTCTTCGCCGGGACGGATGTCGCGCAGCGCCATGAAGAGCAGGTGACCGCGCGTGAGGCGCATGTAGCAGTTGGGCTTGCAGGAGTGGTTGATGTAGTGCGTGCCGTTGCCGCCGCGCGCGCCGTCGAGGTGGCGCCCCTGATCGAGGGCGCAGATGCGGTGCTTGCGGCGTGCCTTGATGCGGCGCTCGACCTCGCGATCCGAGATGAGCTCGCCCGCATACTCGGCGATCTTCCTGCCCTTCGGGAAGAACTGGGTGGCAAAGCAGCCCCGCCCGTCGATGGGCGACTTCTGGATGGCGAGACCCTGTGCGAGTTTCATAGAACAGTAGGCAGATGGCAGTAGGCAGTTAAGAGAGCCGCTGTCGAAAACTGTGAATTGACCTTTCAACGCTCATCACGCGGGGCGACAGCCTACTGCCATCTGCCTACTGCCTACTGCTTTAAGCGGAAGCTGCGCGCGATGGCGTCGGTCTGGTTCTGGATGCGCTGGAGCTTGTCGCGCAGGCCGGTGAAGTGGAGCACGTAGACCGTGCGGCCGTCGGCCTGAAGGTAGTAGACGCGGCCGGCCATCGGCTTCCCGCCGTGCGTGTACTCGTAGTTGAGAACGACGCCGCTCAGCCGCCCCGTGAAGCGCTCGTCCTTGCCGGCGACGAAGCCCGGCTGGTAGCGCAGCTTGGTGTCGGCCTCGGCGCGCGCGTACTCCTGAAGCTTCGTGCCGCCCTCGACCACCTCGCGCCGCAGGCGCAGGTAGCCGTCCGGGCGCACGCCGTTGACGAACTCCAAGTGCCGGCGCTCGCTGTCGGGGCGCGGTACGGGCTTCCAGACTTCGGAGGGGAGTTCGATGGCGTACTCGTCCGTCTCGCTCGTGTAAGGCTGCTCCTGCGCCGAGGCGACGGCCGCGCCAAAGGCCAGGAGCGCGAGCGCGCAGGTGAAAAGCTTCGTGGTGCGTCGCATATTTTAGTCCTACTCCTTATTCGCGCCGCGCACGCGGCGGACGGGGTTTCGGAGGGTCTCTAATTCCGGTCAGATGTTGCGCGAGCGCGCAGGTGTTGCCCGACCTGCTCCTGCTCAGGACTTGCTCCGGAGGTCTTTGACCATGGCGCGCAACTGCTCGGCGTCCGCGGCCTTAGGCGTGAGCTTGAGGTAGGTCTCGATCTCGTCGGCGGCGCGCTTATATTCCTTCCTCCCCCAGTAGATGCCGCCGAGCCACCTGTGCGCCAGAGCCACCTGGTCTCCGCCGAGCCTGACCGCCTGCTGAAGCTCAAGCTCCGCCTCTTCGTGCTGCCTCATCCCGATGAGGGCGATGCCGAGGTAGAGGTGGCCGGCCGCGGATTTGCCGAGACGCTTGAGGGCAGCGCGCAACTGCTTCTCAGCCTCGGGGAAATCCTTCTTCTGCGTGAGCGCCGTGCCGTAGTTGAGCTGCACGAAGGGGTCGTCCGGCAAAGACTTCGACGCGGCCTTGTACTCTTCGAGCGCCTTGTCGAGCTTGCCCGTGCGCATGTAGACGAGCCCAAGCTCGTTGCGCGCGAGCCCGAACTGCGGGTGCTGCGTGATGGCCTGTCCGAGCAAAGAAGCGGCCTTGTCGTTGTCACCCTTGCGCGCAGCCTCCTGCGCCTTGACGTAGAGTTCGACCGTGGGCTTCGGCACGCCCGCGAGCGCGGGGTTCGACTCGGGCTTAAGCCGGAGGTAGACGGGCACGTTGACCTTCTCCGTCAGGCCGCCGAGGTAGACCGACTCGCGCACCATCTCGTACTCGGCGCCGGCGTCGATGGTCAGCTCGTAGGGGCCGGGCTCAAGGTTGTTGACGATGAAGACGCCGTCCTCGCCAGCCGTGGCCGAGCGCACGCCGCCGTTCGAGCTGGAGATCGAGATGCGCACGCGCGACTCGGGCAGGCGCCCTGTCGGGCTGATGATATGACCCTGGATCGAACGCGTGCCGCCGGCCGTCCCGCCGCCCGCGTCGCCGCGGTGCGCGCCGATGCCCTGCGCCCACGCACCGAGTTGAAGGGTGCAGAGCAGCGCGAAGCCGAAGAGTAAGCGCGGGAGTGCGGAGAGGGGATGCAAAGTTCTTACAGACACTTTCTCAAATCTCCTTGGAAGTCTTATGCCTGCTCGGCGGCGGCGCGCTGTGCGGCGAAGAGCGTCTGGAGGCCGCCGCGCGCGAGCAGGAGCAGCGCGTCCATCTGCTCGCGGCTGAACGGCTCGCCCTCGGCCGTGCCCTGCAACTCGACGAAGCGGCCGTCGCCCGTGCAGACGACGTTCATGTCCACTTCGGCGCGCGAGTCCTCGTCGTACTTGAGGTCGAGGAGCGGCGTGCCCGCGACGACGCCGACGCTGACGGCCGCCACCTCGCCCGTGACCGGCAGAACCGAGAGCCTATTCTCCCTGACGAGTCGCCGGCAGGCAAGCACCAGCGCGACGTAGGCGCCCGTGATGGCGGCCGTCCGCGTTCCGCCGTCGGCCTGTAGCACGTCGCAGTCGATGGTGATGGTGCGCTCGCCGAGTTTCGAGAGGTTCGTCACGGCGCGCAACGAGCGGCCGATGAGCCGCTGTATCTCGTGCGTGCGTCCCGAGGGGCCGCCGCGTCCCGTCTCGCGCTGCGTGCGCTGCGGCGTGGCGCGCGGCAGCATCGAGTATTCGGCCGTGAGCCACCCCTGGCCCGAGTTGCGCCGGAAGGGCGGGACGCGGTCTTCGAGCGTGGCGGTGCAGATGACGCGCGTCTGCCCCATCTCGATGAGCGCCGAGCCTTCGGCGTACGGCATGAAGCCGGGCGTGATGCGCAGCTCGCGCAGCGCGTCGGGGGCGCGCCCGTCCGTGCGCGCGAAAGTAGTGTTAGCGGGGTTGAAGCTCATCGTGTCCCCAGACCTCTACGGCCTCCAGTCTCTTCGGCGCGACGCCGAGGAAACGCTCGGCGACGTGCGCGAAGCGTTCGGCCGCGTCCGTCACGTAGAAGTGGTCGAGATCATCGCACAGGTAGCGCGCGTGCGCGCCCGCCTCGCGCAAGTCCCTCAATTCCTGCGTCGCCGTGCGCCGCAAGTCCTCTTGATCAATCAACGCTTCGACGGCCCCGGCCGCCGCCTCGCCCGAGTCTATTAATCGCACGCCTTCGCCCACGGCCTCCTGAATCACTTGCCGCAGAATCGGGTAGTGCGTGCAGCCCATGACGAGCGCCGCGACCCCGCGCCCGCGCATCTCGCCCAGGTACTCTTCGGCGACCATGCGCGCCACCTGCGAGTCGGCCCAGCCCTCCTCGGCCAGCGAGACGAAGAGCGGACACGCGCGCTCGTAGACTTCCACTTCGGGCGCGAGCGCGCGGATGGCTTTACTGTACGCGCCGCTCTTGACGGTTGACTCGGTGGCGACGACGCCGACCGAGGCCCCGCCCGCGGCCTCGCGCACAGCGGCGCGCGCGCCCTGCCCGATCATGCCGACGACAGGGACGCTCACCGCGGCGCGTATCGCGGGCACAGCCAGCGCCGACGCCGTGTTGCAGGCGACGACCAGCAGCTTGATGCCGTGCGAGACGAGGAAGCGCGCGTTCTCGATGGCGTAACGCTCGACCGTCGCGAGCGACTTCGTCCCGTACGGCACGCGCGCCGTGTCGCCGAGGTAGACGTAGCGCTCCGTCGGCAGGCGCTCATGCAGCGCCCGGTAGACCGTCAAGCCCCCGACGCCGCTGTCAAAGATTCCGATGGGAAGGTTGCGATCCAAATTGTTTGCAGGCTAAGCGGAGGGCGGCTCAGACGAAAATCTCCGACACCTTGCACCGAAAACCGGGCACCACGTCGCCGCCGTCAAGCTCGTCTTCTTCGGACAGGAAGGTCACGTCCTTCATTGAGCGGTAGACAGACACGACGCGCTGTCTTGGGTTGACGATCCAGACGGCCCGGGTGCCGGCGTCGAGCCAGTCCTTGACCTTCTCATTAACCTCGTTATAAGTGTCGCCGGGGCTGACAACTTCTACCACTAAGTCCGGGGCGAGTTCCCAGAAGTTCTTCGGGATGCCTGACTCCGGGATTCTTTCGCGACGGACGAAGGCGATGTCGGCGGCGCGCACCGTGTCGGGGTCGGAGGCGATCTTAAACCCCGTCTCCGCGCCGAAGCCCTGACCGATAATTTTTATGTGCGGAGCTAGCAACCCGGATAGGTTAAAGACTACTGCCCCGTGTTCACCGCCTGAGGGTGACATCCTTCGCAGCTCTCCTTTCACCAGCTCGTAACGAAAGCCGTCGTCCGGCATCTCGAAAAGCTCGCTGGCGTTCGAGCGTTGAAGGATCGTGGTCATGGTAGTCCTCCCTGACGGCCGCGTCGGTAAAAAATAGAGCGGCCGGTTCGAGCCGCGATGTTATCACAACGCGTGTCGAACCGGCCGCCGGCCGTTCGGTTTCAAAAGGTGCGTGGGCCGCCGCGCGCTCAGTTCGAGGCGGCGGCCGCCGCGGCCTTCTTGCGGAGGTTGGGGACGACGCCCGAATCGACGGTCTCGCCGGCGCGGGAGATGACCTGGAAGTGCATCTCGTCCTTGACGACCTCGAAGAGCATGAAGGAGAGGTCTTTGTCGAACGCCTTCTCCGTCAGGGACGAGCCCGACTTCACGTCGCCCTCGCGGAGCTTCCCGCCCGCGCCCGAGATGAAGTAGTAGATGCCCTTCTGCGGCTTGATGCGCTCGTAGAAGTGCTCGTGCCCGGCCAGCACGACGTTGACGCCGTACTTCAGAAACAGCGGCTCGACCACATCGCGCAATCCCGAAGACGATCCGTGCTTACCGCCCGACGAGTAGGGCGGGTGGTGGAAGAAGGCGACCTTCCAGTCGGACGTGTCGGCCTTCAGCTTCTCCTCCAGCCACGTGATCTGCTTCTTGTCCATGTAGTTGCTGTTCAGGGCGTAGAACGAAACGTCGCCCTTCTTGAAGTTGTAATACTCCTCGCCGTTCATGTTGAAGTTCGTGTAGAAGCGCTGGTTCGATTCGTCGTGGTTGCCGAGCGCGGCGTAGAACTTCACCTTGTTGTCGAGCAGCGGCTTGTACACATCCTCGAACTTTATCTTGTAGTCGGCGGCCTTCTCCGACCCGTACATGTTGTCGCCCACCATCAAAGCGAACTCGTAGGGGTACGCCTGCCAGTAGCGCAGCATCACCCCTGCCAGCTCGTTCTGCTCGCGGCTGCCCGTGCCCGTATCGCCAACGACCATGAAGCGCGTGGAGCCGTCCTTCAAGGGCAGCGTGAGCGTGACGGGGGCACCGGCGGCGGCGACCTGGCTCCCCTGCGGCTGTGGCGCCTGGCCGAGCGCGGGGCGAGCCGGCGCGAGGCAAAAGAGCGCGCCGGCCATTAACAACGAAGCGAGAATGCGTCTCATGGCTCTCTCCACTATTACCGGTTTCAGAGATGTGTTTACGGCAGAGCGTCGGGCATGAAATCTATGATGAGCCCGTTCTCCCTATCCACCAAAAGCATGTTGCGCCCGACGTAGCGGTACCTCACCTGCTTCGGCAACTGTGGCAGTCGGAGCAGGAGCGTCGGCGACATCTCCAGCAACTCCTCTGACTCCGGGTACGGATAGTTGACGCGCACGGGGACGGCCTTGACCTCCGACTCGGTCACGGTCTCGCGCACCTCCTGCTTGATCTTCGTCGGCATCTCGGACTTGATTACTTCGCGGATGTGCTCCGCCAGCACGGGGACGAACAGCTCGCCCTGTCTGGCCGACGCGCGCGCGTCGCGGACGGCATTCTGGAAGGCCGTCTTGTGCGCCTCGATCTCTTCGGGCGTCGCGTCCTTCGAGAGCTTGGGCATCTTCCCCTCGATGCCCTCGCGCATGGCGACGTACTCCTTGACGCGCGCCTCGAAGGCGGCGAACGCCTCCTTGTGCTTCGGCGACACAACGGTCTGCGCAGCCGGCGTCTGCGCTACGGCAGGCATTGACGCGGGCGCCGCCGACACCAAAAACGCAACGGCGAGCGCCGCCGAAAGGCTCCCGACTAAACTTCTTTTCGGTTTCATCACCCGGGTTGAATTGCAAGCGCGGTGCCAGCGCGCCGCGCACGTTGCTCCGCCCCGCTTATTCTGTATATAAGAGCCGTTTGAGGTGCTCCGACGCTGTGCCGGTTTCCACATCCGGCGCATCCGGCCGCGCACGCTTGTCGGACACGGGAGTCCTCTGAGGCTACACACGCCCGCGTTTTCGACGGGGGCAGAAAAAGAAGAGCGGCAGGGCTTCCCTTCCGAGAAGCCCTGCCGCTCTTTCTGCGATGGAGGCGCCGAGAATCGAACTCGGGTCCAGAAACTGACGCCGGTGGCATCTACATGCTTAGCCGCTTCTCCTCTGCCGGTCTCTCTCCGGCGCGTTCGCCGTCCGCGGGTAAGTGAAGCGTCGAAGACCCCGCGACCAACTAGCCCAGATTTTTCTCGCCCGGCGCGCCTGAGCACGCGCGCCAGACCAGCTCAACTAAGTGACGCCCCGCTCCGCTTCGCTTGAGCAACTCGCGGTGGGACGCTCGCTATGTGGCTAAGATATCTTAGGCCGCGAGAGCTAACTCGTTAGAGTTCGCATTTGTGTTTTTCTACGCTTATTAACGGGCCGCATAGAACGCCCGGCATGCATCCGTCCGACGATCCAAGCCCCTGTCGAGACCTATCGCCCCCTTGCTCGTGCACCTCTTTAGATGCACGAGCGCGATTATAGATGCCGCACACGCCCCGCGCAACGAGCCTCACGGCCCGAAGCGCTGGCCATACTCGATAGACGTGATGAACGCCTTGACCAGTTCCGCCTCGACGTAGTTGCCGTTGAACTGATTCAACTTCGAGAGCCAGGAGTTGTAGCCGTCGAAGTTCGAGTCCGGCGACTCGTTCGGTGCGCGGCGGAGGTAGCCGAAGTACTCCATCAACACGAACGCACGGTTGAACTCTCGCTGCCGGAAGTCTGCGTCGTCCGTTAGCTTGAGCAGTACCGCGGCGCGGCCGGCGGCCGTGTTGTCGGCCGTCAACTCCGCCACGCGCGCGGCGCGCTCCGATTGCGAGAGCGACCCGCCCGCGTTCGCGTTTACGGCGTCCACGAACTGCGCGGGCGTCAGCGTCGAAGGGTAGGCGGCCACGAACTCCGGCCGCTGCACGAAGGCGAGCGCGAACGCCTGCTTGTTGGCAGCGAGCTTCGCCTGCCAACCGTCCTCGCCGACGATGAGCCCATTCCTGACCTCGCCCTCGTCGGCGAGGAAGCGCGCCGCCGCGAGCCGCTCGCCCGTGTTGAAGGCCGCTTGATGCAGAAGGTAGACGAAGTATCCCGTCTGCTGGAACTCTATCGACAGGAAGAACGCCGCCGAGACGTTCACGCGCTTGACCTCGCGGCAGCCCTGCCGCTCCGCCTCGGGGCGCGTCTCGCACTGCGTGATCTCGTTCTTCCAGTGTGCGAGTCCTGCGGCATCCGCCTCGCGCCCGAGGAAGTCCGCGTAGTGCTGCCGCACGAAGAAGTCCACGTCGAACGAGGCGTCGGCCACAGGGTTCGGCCCCGTCGCCGTATCGTCGCTCGTCACCTGCACGGCCGCCGACGACGGCGAGCCCAAGGAGACGCCAACCGGGTTCGAGAGGACAACCGAGAAGCTCTCGACCGACTCCTCAAAGCGGTCGTCGGTGACCTGCACGACGATGAACTTCGAGGTCTCGCCCGCGGCGAACCGCAGCGTGCCGTAGACGGCCGTGTAGTCGGAGCGCGCGCTGGCCGTGCCGTCCACGGTTGCGTAATCGACCGTCGCCGCCTGCGTCGCGTTGGTGCGCGTCACGGTCAGACTGGCCGCGCCCGCCGCCGCCGCGTTCACGGCCTGCCACCACTCGACCACGCCGGACTTGATACTCGCGCCGCCGCCCGCGCCCTCGTCCGCCTGCACGGTAGGCGAAGTGAACTGCACCGTGCCCAGGGACGCGGGTGTCGGGGTCGTCGTCGGCGTGGGTGTCGGCGTCGTGCCCGCCGTCACGTTGAAGACGTAAGCGGAGCCCTGATCCAGTTGCCCCTCCACGTCGTCGAGGTACGAGCCGACAACAGCCGTCGTGCCCGAGAGAGCGACCGCCCAGCCGAACTGATCGTGTGCCGCGCCGTCGAAGGCCGAGAGCTTCTGCGCCTGCGTCCACGTCGCGCCTGTGCGCGTGAAGACATAGGCCGAGCCTTGATTCAAGAACGTGTTGGGGCTCGTCCCGAAAGTGTCGTCGCGCGCGCCGATGAGGACTGTGCTGCCCTCGACCGCGACGCTGTAACCGAACTCGTCGCTGATGCCCGCGTCGGTCGCGGTGAGCTTCTGCTGCTGCGTCCACGTCGTGCCCGCGCGCGTGTAGACGTAGGCCGCGCCCTGATTCGAGGCGGGGGTCGCGCCCGGGCCGTGGTCGTTCAGCCGCGCGCCGACGACGACCGTGTCGCCGGAGACGGAGATGCTCGCGCCGAAGTCGTCGGCAGCGCCGATGTCAGACGGCAGCGGCAGCTTCTGCTGCTCCGTCCAGTTCGAGCCGGAGCCCGTGAAGACGTAGGCCGCGCCCTTCACCGGCGTCTCGGCGATGGGCGCGCCGACGGCGATGGTGTTGCCCGAGATGGAGACGGCCGCGCCGAACCAGTCGCTGAAGTTGCTGTCCGAGCCGCGCAGCACGGCCCGCTGCGTCCACGCCGCGCCCGCGCGCGTGAAGACATAGGCCGCGCCCTGATTGGCGGCCGTCCCGTTCTTGCTGTCGAAGATGGCGCCGACGACCGCCGTGTCGCCGTCAAGCGACACGCTCTGGCCGAAGAAGTCGCCGCTGGCGCCGCCCGTCGCCGTCAGTTTCTGTTGGAACGTCCAGGTCGAGCCGTTGCGCGTGAAGACAAAGGCCGCGCCCGCGTCGTCCCCGTTCGTGTCGTGGTTCGGCGAGCCGACGATGATGGTGTCGCCGTGGATGGCGACGCTCGTGCCGAACTTATCGCCGATTGTCGGGTCAGGAACCAGTAGCTTCTGCTGCTGCGTCCAGACGCCGTTCGCGCGGACGTAGACGTAGGCCGAGCCGCGGTTCTGAAATTGGTTCGCGTCGTCCTCGGGCGCGCCGACGACGGCCGTGTCGCCGTAGACCGCGACTGAGGAGCCGAACCTGTCCTGCGTCGCGCCGTCGTCCGCGATGAGCTTCGGCCCCGCGTTCGGGTCGATGGCGAAGACGTAGGCCGCGCCACGGGCGCTGTTCTTCGACGGCGCGCCCGCGACGATGGTCGAGCCGTCGAGCGCGACGCTCGTGCCGAGCGCGTCGGGCGCAGGGTCAGAGTGGATGAGCTTCTGCTGTCGCGTCCACGTTGCGCCCGCGCGCGTAAAGATATAAACGGCGCCGTGGTTGGCGATGCCGGGGACGATGTCGTGCGCGGGCGCGCCGATGGCGATGGTGTCGCCCTCGACCGCCACGCTCCCGCCGAAGGTGTCGTTGCGCTGCGTGGCCTCGACGCCGAAGAGGTGCTGCTGCTCGCTCCATGTCGTGCCCGTGCGCGCGTAGACGTAGACCGAGCCCTGCCCGCCGACGCCGTTCACGCTGTCGAGCCGCGCGCCGACGACCGCCGTATCATTCGACACGCCGACCGAGAAGCCGAAGGCGTCGCCCGCCGCGCCGTCCGAGGCCAACAACTTCTGCTGCTGCGTCCAAGACGCGCCGCTGCGCGTAAAGACGTAGGCCGCGCCGCGCCCCGAGTCGGCCGAGATAAGCGCCTGACCGGGCGCGCCGACCACGGCCGTGTTGCCCGAGACGGCGACGCTCACGCCGAAGAAGTTCGCGAAGCCGCCGTCGTCGGCCGTCAGCTTCGACTGCTGCGTCCAAGTCGCGCCCGAGCCCGTGAAGACGTAGGCCGCGCCCTGAAAGAAGGTCGTGCCGTTGTTCTTCTGGAACGCACCGACGACGAGCGTGCCCGCATCGACGGCGAGGCTTGAGCCGAAGAGGTCGGCGTCCGCGGCGTCCGAGGACGTGAGCTGTGTCGGGCTTTGCGTCCACGTCGTCCCCGAGCGCGTGTAGACGTAGACGGCGCCGCGCGTGCGCGCGTTGTTGCCGACCTGCGTGAAGTGTCGGCCGACGAAGATGGTGTCGCCCTCGATGGCCACGGCGTAGCCGAACTCGTCGTTGGGGATGCCTTCCGCGGCCGTCAGTTTCTGCTGGAAGGCCCACGTACTACCGTTGCGCACGTAGACGTAGGCCGAACCCTGCGACGGGTTGCTCCCGACCTGGTCGCGCGGCGAGCCGACCACGGCCGTGTCGCCCGAGACGGCGACCACGTAGCCGAGGTTGTCCTGCGCCGCGCCGTCCGCGGCTTCGAGCTTGCCCTGCTGGACGAAAGTGCCGGCCGCGCCCGCGCGCTCGGCTAACAACAGGATCGACGCGGCCATCAACACGATGGCCGCGACGAGGAAGATACGTTTACCCATTCCCTTCATTCGTTCACTCCTGATTAGTGGCAGCTAACTTTGGGTGTAATTGCGACCGAGTCAGTTCTTCTTCTCCTCGGCGGGGGGCGCCGGGTCGACGTTGAAGGCGGAGAGTTCTTTCGAGTTGCGCAGGTTGAAGACGCGGCCGGCCAACTCGTCCACCTGATAGTCCGGCTCCTTGTCCTTGAAGAGAATCTGCCGGTCGCTCTTGCCCGTCTCCATCTGCACGCCGACGAGGCCCGCGCCCTTCTCCTTCCCTTCGCGCACGGTCGTCATCACGTAGACGTAGTTGCCCGCCTGCTTCGTCGCGCTGTAGCGCTTGCTCACGAACTGCTCGTAGGCGACGAGCGAGTTGATGCGCTGACGATTGGCCCAGCGGTTCTCGGCCGTGCCGTAGTAAGAGTTGGCGGCCTGCGCGGTGGACATCGAATAGGAGAGCGCGGTCAGCCCCGCCATCGCGATCTTCTGCCAGCCGGGGACGCCCGGCGCCTCGTACTTCACCGACCAGACTATCTGGCGCGCGCGCGGGTCGAAGGCCAGAAGGTGCTGCTTGCCCGCGACGACGACCGTCCCGTTCTCGCGCCGGTATAAGGCCACCGGCTCGTCGCGGTCGTCGCCGCCGCCCTTGCCGATGGCCGAGAGGCCACCGAAGCCGAACTTCGCAACCTTCGCCACCGTTCCGGCCGCGCCGAGGCTGTTCTTGAATTCGAGCTTGACCTTGTAGGACTCCCTGACCTTGCCACTGCTCGCCGAATCCAACCCGATGAGGTTCTTCGCGTCGGCGACGAGCACCGTGTTCATCTCGGGCAGCAGGGCCATGTTGGTGATGCTGTCGCCGGCCTTGTCGTAGTACCAGAGCGTGGCGCCGGTCTTCCTGTCCACGGCGGCGACGCCGAACGGCTTCTTGTTGACGTACTCGCGCTTCGAGAAGTCGTAGAAGGCGCCGCCCAGACGCCCGTAGATAACGTCGCCGCCCAACTTCATCTCCGCGACCGCGCCGCCGAAGTCCTTGCCCACCCATCTGACCGCACCGGTCTGCTTGTCGATGGCGCGCAACTGCCCCTTCGCGGACGTGTAGATGGTGTCGCCGTCGATGACGGCCTGCGCGTTGCCGCGCTTGATGGAGCCCTCGGTCACGTCGTACTTCGTGCCCCAGATGAGCCTGCCGTCTTCGAGCGAGTAGCGATGAAGACCGGCGTAAGTGAAGTAGACCGAGTCCGAGTCGTAGAGCGGCGGGTTCGCGCCGGAGAGGTCGAACTTGGGGAAGTATTTACTGCCGCGCTCGATGCCGTAGAGGTCAACGTTGTCCGGGTATTCCGTCTCCCACACCAGCTCGCCCGTCGTCATCCGCAGCGCCGTGACGCGCGGCTTCGCCTTGTTGGCGGAGTTGTTCTCGACGGTGACGAGCAGCACGAGGTCTTTCTCGTAGACCGGCTCGACGGCGACGGTCGCCCCTTTGAGTTTCTCCGTCTCCCAGATGTTCTGGCCCGAGAGCAGGTCGAGCGCGTAGAGCTTCGTGCCTTTCTTAAACGTTCCCGACGTGTCGGAGACGAAGAGGAGCGGCGTGCCCGCGATGGTATCGACTTCAAACTCCTCTGCGCCCGCCAGGTCTGCGCGCGCCCAGAGTTGCTGGCCCGACTCGCCGTCGAGCGCGTAGAGAGCGCCCTTCGCGCCGACGAGGAGGCTACCCACGTCCGTCACCCTGTACCACTTGATGTCGCTCGCGGGCTTGTGCGTCCAGAGCGGCGCGCCGACGGCCGTCGTCGCCAGCAGCGCCCCCACGAGGAGCGCGCAGACGAGATAGGCGAGCCCTTCGCGGGCGTTCATGATTTTGTTCGAGACCTCACCGGAGACTGGGGGCTGTGGGCGTTGGGACATCTTCCACCTCCAAAGTTGTGTTCGGGGTCGGCGCGGGCCTATTCGCGCCCTTCAATAATTAATCGCAAGAAAAATGGGGCGCAGGGTTCAAGAGGTAGACAATTTTTTTCGTCAGGTTTTTGTCAGGAGGGGCCGGATTGATTAATATCTGCGAGCTGACCGCCGACATGGGGGAACAATCCACACAGGGTGTGACGAGGCTCTTGCGCGAGGCGCAGGCGGGCGACCGGGCCGCGCTCGACGAGTTGCTGCCGCTCGTCTACCGGGAGCTGCGACAGATCGCGGCGCACCACCTCGCGCAGGAGCGACCCGGCCACACCTTGCAGGCGACGGCGCTGGTTCACGAAGCCTACCTCCGGCTCATCGATCAGCACTCGGTGGACTGGCGCAACCGCGCGCACTTCTTCAGCATCGCGGCCGAGATGATGCGCCGCGTCCTCGTCAACCACGCCGTCAGCCGCCGGGCGCAGAAGCGCGGCGCCGGCGAGACGCTCCTCTCGCTCGACGAGGTCATCAGCTTTCCGAACCGGCAGGACGTGGACCTGATTCTGCTCGACGAAGCTCTCACACGCCTGGCGGAACTCGACCCCTTGCAGGCGCGAATCGTCGAGATGCGTTTCTTCGCGGGGCTGAAAGTCGAGGAGGTGGCGGCCGTCCTCGGCGTGTCGGACTCCGAGGTCAAGCGGGAATGGCGCAGCGCCAAGGCATGGCTCACGGCGCAACTGAAATAGAAGTGATGAGTGATAAGTGATAAGAAAAGACCTTTCTTACTCTCATCACTCGTCACTCGTCACTCCAATCATGACCCCTGAAAGCTGGCAGCAGATCAAGCGTATCTTCGACGAGGCCGTCGAGCTGGCCCCTTCGGAGCAGGGCGTGTTCCTCGATGCGGCGTGCGGCTCCGACACTTCGCTCCGCCGCGAGGTCGAGCGAATGCTCGCGGCCGACCCCGCCGACGACCTCGAAGAGTCGGCGTTCTCTCTCTTCGAACGCGCCGAGGGAGCGGCCTTCCGCGGCCGTCGGATCGGGCACTACCGCATCCTCGAAGAGGTGGGCCGAGGAGGCATGGGCGCGGTCTTCGCGGCCGTGCGCGACGACGGCGAGTTCGAGCAGAAGGTCGCCCTCAAGGTCATCAAGTCGGGCCTGAGCACCGCGACCATCGTCCGCCGCTTCCGCCACGAGCGACAGATTCTCGCCTCGCTCGAACACCCGCACATCGCCCGCCTGCTCGACGGCGGGATGAGCGACGACGGCGTCCCCTTCTACGTGATGGAGTACATCGAGGGGGAGCCGATTGACGAGTTCTGTCGCGCCCGGCACCTGGGCCTGAGGGAGAGGCTGGAACTCTTCCGGCAGGTCTGCACCGCCGTCTCCTACGCCCACCGTCGTCTCATCGTCCACCGCGACCTCAAGCCCTCGAACATCCTCGTCACGGGCGAAGGCCGTGCGAAGCTCCTCGACTTCGGCATCGCCAAAGTCCTCTCGCAGGGCGACGGCGACACGCAGGGCACGGCGACGCAGCTCGGGCTGATGACGCCCGACTACGCCAGCCCCGAGCAGTTCCGCGGCGAGCCCGTGACGACCTCCACAGACGTTTACAGTCTGGGCGTCGTCCTCTACGAACTGCTCACCGACGCGCTGCCTTACGACTTAGCGGGGCTGCGGCTCGACCAGATGTTGAAGGTGGTCTGCGAGACCGAGCCGACGCGCCCGAGCCAGGCGGCTGCGGGGCGAGAGCAGCGGGACACGGGTTTGCACACGAGGCCGATGACCGCCGCTACGGACGGCGGTGCCCAACCCCTCCAAGAAGTAATGTTGCAACCCGCCGTCCGCAACCCGCAGGCGCTCAGGGGCGACCTCGACAACATCGTCCTCAAGGCGCTCAGGAAGGAGCCCGAGCGGAGGTACGAGTCGGTCGAACAGTTCGCCGAGGACATCCGCCGCCACCTCGCGGAACTGCCGGTCTCGGCCCGCCCCGACACCTTCGCCTACCGTGCCTCGAAGTTCGTCAGGCGCAACCGGGTCGCCGTCGTCGCGGCGTCGCTCGTCTTTCTCGCTCTGATCGCGGGCATCCTCGGGACGGCTTATCAGGCCCGCGTCGCACAGCGCGAGCGCGAGCGCGCCGAGAAGAGATTCGAGCAGGTGCGCAAGCTCGCCAACAACGTCGTCTTCAAATACCACGACGCTATCGCCAGCCTGCCGGGAGCGACCGCCACCCGCGAGATGCTGGTCAAAGACGCCACCGAGTACCTTGACATCCTCTCGCGCGACGCACAGGACAACCCCGAACTGGCGCGCGAGCTGGCCCTCGCCTACCTCAAGATCGGGAACGTGCAGGGCGAGGCTTACCATGCCAACGTCGGCGACTCGGGCGGCGCGCTCGTCAGCTACCGCAAGAGCCTCGACATACTTGAACGCCTCGCCGCCGAGCAGCCCGGCCGCCCCGAGTACCTTCGCGACCTCCACGCCGCCGCGCAGGCGACCGCCAGCCACCTCGTCAGGCTCCAGCGCTGGCGCGAGGCCGAGGAGGCGGGCGAGATGCAGCTCCAACTCGCGCGGCGGCTCGACGCCGGGGAGCCGGGCGCGCGGGAGAACCCCAACCTCCTCGCCCGCAGCTATCAGGTCAAGGGCGAGACGGTGGAGTTCTCCGGCGGTCACGAGGAGTGCATCCGTTGGTTCCGCCTCTCGCTGGAGGAGGCGGAGCGGGTGGCGGCCGACGACCCGGCGGGTGAGTTGACCCGTCGCGTGCTGGCCTCGGCCCTGCAACGGCTGGGCACGCGTCTGGAATTACACGCCGAGACGCTGCGCGAGGCGGGCGGGCCGACCGCGGCGGACGCACCGCTCTACGCCGAGTCCGAGCAGTTGCACCGCCGCTCGCTCCAACTCTGCGAGGGGCTGCGGCGCGACTTCCCGCAGAAGGCGGTCTACGTCCGCTTCGTCGCGGCCTCAAGCCTCAACCTCGGCACGGCGCTCGCCCGGACGGGGAAGGGGCACGAGGGCATCCCCCTCATCCTGCGCTCGCTGGACACCCTGCGCGCCGTCTCCGAGGGCGACCCGAAGAACCGCGAGGCCAAGCGCGACGTGGCCGAGTTGTGGCAGTACATGGCGTTCGCGCGCGAGGCGATGGGGCAGCCGGACGAGGCCGTCGAGGCCGACCGCCGCTCCCTCAAAATCCTCGAAGAGATCACGGCCGACGACCACTCGAACGTCGAGTTCCTCAAGCAGACGCACGCGACCTACAATCACACGGGCGACATCCTCGCGCGGCAGGGGAGGCTGGCCGAGGCCCTCGACTACTATCAGCACGGGATGGCCTACGCGGCGAGGATGTCGGCCGTCAACGACAGCCCGCAGGTCGCCCTCCTGCGCAGCGAGTCCGACCGCAAGATCGGCGAGGCGTACCTGGCCATCGCCGCCGGAGGCCACGACCCCGCTGCGCTCTCGGCGGCCCGCACGCACCTGCAAAAGGCGAGAGAAGATTTACTCGCCCTGCAACAACGAAATGAGCTAGGCAGGAATCACCAGCATAAGCTGGCCTTGATCGCGACGGGAGTGGAGAAGGTGGCACAACTCTCCGCCCAGTCGCGGTCGAATCCTTCGAGCCTGTAACGCAACATCAGTTCAACCACAGAGACCCAGAGACACAGCTAAAAACTTCGAGCTGTGTCTCTGGGTCTCTGTGGTTAACCTCATTCCATCAATGCTCAGAATTGACTACAGTTGTCGCTCTGTCATCCTCGCGCGGCGCGCGGGGGTTAAGTTATAATCGGTGTCGCGACGACGGCCTCCCCGGTCAGCAAGTGAAAGGTTTCCGAGAATTCCCATGTCAAACCAACTGACGCGAAACGACGGCCCGAGGGCGCGCGCGCTTCCCGCGCCCCCGCCACGCAGGCGGCTCTGGCGCCGCTTCTGGTTCCCCGCGGTGCTCCTGCTTGCGCTCTCGGCGGGCGGCCTGACCGGCATCGTCCTCGCCTACAGCCTCAACTATTCGCGTGCGGCCGAGGAGGTCAAGGCGCTCGCCACCTATCGCCCGAGCGTGGTGACGCGCGTCTACGCCGACGACGAGGAGACGGTCATCGGCACCTTCGCGTTAGAGAAGCGCGTCCCGCTCAAGTTCGCGGAGATTCCGCCCAACGTCCAGAACGCCATCCTCGCCGTCGAGGACGTGCGCTTCTACGAACATCAGGGCATCGACCCCGTGCGGATCGCGGGCGCCGTCTGGAAGAACGTCACGACGGGCAGCCGCGAGGGCGGCTCGACGCTGACGCAGCAGCTCGCCAAGCGGCTCTTCCTGACGCCCGAGCAGAGCTACACGCGCAAGATGAACGAGTGGGTCGTCGCGCTCCAGATCGAACGCTACTACACCAAGCAGCAGATCATGGAGATGTACGTCAACAACATCTTCCTCGGCGCCGGCTCCTACGGCTTCGAGGCCGCGGCCGAGACCTACTTCGGCAAGCAGGCCAAAGACCTCTCGGTCGAAGAGGCGGCGCTCCTGGCCGGCATCCCCAAGGCGCCGAGCCAACTGTCGCCCACCGTCAGCATGGAGCGCGCGAAAGACCGCCGCGACCTCGTCATCCAGTTGATGGCCAACAACGGCTTCATCACACAGGGCGAGGCCGACGCCGCCAAGACGCGCCCCATCAAGCTGCACGAATCGGCCTTCGCGCCCTCGCTCCAATCGGCCTCGCCCGTCTTCGCCTACCCCGTCGAGGAGATTCGGCAGCAGCTCGAAGACAAGTACACGACGCGCGTCGCGCAGGGCGGCCTGACCGTCTACTCGACCATCAACGCGGCGGCGCAGAAGGAGGCGTACTTCGCGCTGCGCGAGGGCCTGCGCGTCTATGACCGCGGCCACAGCGGCTGGCGCGGACAGTTCCAGACCATCGGGCAGTTGAACCCGGACAACTCCGTTCTGGTCACGCCGCAACAGCTCGCCAGCTATCACCACCCCGACTGGTACGAGGAGCGCTTCAAAGAGGGGCAGTACCTCATGGGGCTCATCACCAAGGTTGACCGCGCGCGCAACGAAGCGACGGCGCACTTCGGCGCCTACGACGCGGTCGTGACGGCGAAGGACATGGGTCGCGCGACGGGGAGACAGCCGAAGGACGAGTTCAAGGTCGGTTACCTCGGCGAGTTCAAGATCAAGACGGTGGACGAGGGCACACGCCGCCTGACCGTCGAGATGTCGCAGCCGCCCGCCATCGAGGGCGCCATCATGACGGTCAACGCCAAGAACGGCGAGATCGTCTCGATGGTCGGCGGGTACGACTTCAACCGCAACAAGTTCAACAACGCGACGCAGGCCGACCGCCAGACCGGCTCCTGCTTCAAGCCCTTCATCTACACCGCGGCCGTCGAGTGGGGCATGACGCCCGACACGGTTCTGTCGGGTGCGCCCCTCAAGCGCGGCAGTTGGACGCCCCACAACTACGACGGCTCGACCTCGTGCGGCGACACGCCGATGCGGATCGCGCTCGCCAAGTCGCTCAACATCCCGGCCGTCCACGCGCTCGACATGGTCGGCATCCAGACCGGCTCGCAGATGGTGCGCCGCTTCGGCATCACGCGGCCGATGGCGCCGTATCTGCCGTCGGCGCTCGGCGCCACGGAAGTCCCTTTAGCCGAGATGGTCTCGGCGTACTCGGCCTTCCCCGGCAAGGGTGTGCGCCACGAGAAGCACCTCATCCGCCGCGTGCTCGACCGCGAGGGCAACACCCTTGAGGAGTGGGAGCAGACGACCTTCAAGGTGGTGAGCGAGTACGTCGCGCTGACGATGGTGGACATGATGCGCGGCGTCACGTCGGGCGGCGGCACGGCCCCGGGCGCCTCGTCCGTGGGGCACCCGGTGGCGGGCAAGACCGGCACGGTCAACGACCATACGGACGTGTGGTTCATCGGCTACACGGCGAGCTACGTGACGGGCGTGTGGCTGGGCTACCCCGGGATGAAGAAGAACCTCGGCGGCGACATGACGGGCGGCCACGGCGCTCTGCCCATCTGGATCGACTTCATGAAGGACTTCCTCAAGGACAAGCCGAAGGAGCAGTTCGACAAGGCGCCGAAGATGCCCGAGGACATCCGTGAGCTGCACCTCCAGCGCCAGCGTGAGCAGATGGAGGAGCGCAAGTCCTTCATCACCGCCGCCCTGAAGGGCGACGGCGCGAGCGCGGCGCCTGCGGCGGGCGCCGACACCAAGCTCGAACAGGTCACGCTCCCGCCCCCGCCCGGCGAGGGCCTGACCGCGACGACGCCCGCCGACTCAGGCGAGCCGAAGAAGGCGGACCCGCCGGCCCAGCGCGTCAACACGCACAACGACGACGCCCCGCCCCCGCCCGCCGCCCCCGCCACCCGCCCCCGCGAGGTCGAGCCCCCGAAGAAGAAGGGCAAGAAGGGCGAGGGCGATCAGTAGGCAGTAGGCAGTTAAGGCAAGAGAGCAGTAACAAGAAGCGGAGGCGGCGAGTTATGAAGCTCGCCGCCTCCGCTTCTTTGAGAAGGATTCGTTAGAGTCTATCTGCCTTCAACTGTCTACTGCCATCTGCCTACTGCCTACTTCTTTACAGTAGTCTATCCAGCCAGTACGGCAGCATCTTGCGCCACCAGGGCCAGTCGTGGTTGACATCTGGGCCCCAGACATCGAGCGTGTGCGGGATGCCCTTGGCGTTAAGGATGTCGGAGAGCTGGCGGCTGCGCTCGGGCGCCTCGTACGCGCCCTGCCCCGTCAGGATGACGATGGCGTCGGCGGCGCGCAGGCGCGGGAGGTGGTAGTCGTCGTTGAGGTTCGACAGGTACTCGACGGGGTTGTTGAAGTAGAGGTTGTCGTCGTGGTAGCCGTTGAACCAGGAGCGTATGTCGTAACTGCCGCTCATCGGGATGGTGCCGCGCAGCACGTCCGGGTGTTTGAAGTAGGCGTTGGCGGCGAGGTAGGCGCCTAAGGAGGCGCCCGTCGTCAGCGGCGCTTGTCCGTCCGCCTCGTTGCGTATGAGGGGCAGCACCTCATCGGTGATGTAACGGTCGTAGCGCTTCAACAGTTCCGCCTTCCACGGCGGCGGCGCCTGCTCGTTCATCAGGCTGTAGCGGTTGACGCTGTTGATGGAGTAGGCGCGCAGGCGTCCCGCCTCGATGTGGTGCTTGATGGAGTCGATGAGGTAGAAGCGCTCGTACTCCAGAAAGTCCGCAGCGGCCGTCGGGAACATCAGGAGCGGGTAGCCCGCGTGCCCGTAGGCCACGAGCGGCATCTCCATTCCCAGAGCCGGGCTGTGCCACGAAGTAGTTCGACGCTCCATGCAGATTATCTCCTCCTCGGCAAAGGTTTGCGCAACGAAAGGCGGGCGCGAGTTGATATTACGGGTTTGCGAACCCAGATAATTACCCAAACCGCGCCCCCGGCGCAAGCCGGCACGACCGTTTGACACCCCCGCGAACCCTCTGCTATAAAATTTCACGCCCGCCGCGGGATACTTCATCCGCGCGGGCGTTACAATCCGCAGTAGCTCAATGGCAGAGCATTCGGCTGTTAACCGAAGGGTTGTAGGTTCGAGTCCTACCTGCGGAGTCAAGTCAGTAAATAAGAAGAAGGTCACTAGCAATAGTGGCCTTTCCTTATTTCACCTTTCCTTCTCCCTTTCAACCTGATTAGGCAGTGTCCACCAGCGTCTCCAATGTGAATCCATAATTTACGAAGCAGACCTCGCAATAGAAATGCACTTGTCGCTCAGCCAGTAGCGGGGGGGAGGCTACGTCCTCTCATCAGTGTCGTCCCGTCAACGTTTCGAGAACGACCAACGGTACGAGATACCCAACTGCGCTCCGATGGGGTCGCCGCCCGTCCCGGACATCCGTCTCCCGTCCGCGGAGACAGTTCCCTGGTTCACGCCCAGCACCCAGCCTTTGCCGCTCAACACGCGCGTCTCTTTCAAAGTGACTTCGCGCGTCGAGCCCTTCAACTCTCCCTCGACCGCGACGCGGACACCGTTCTGCTCCAACACCCCGCTGAACTTACTCCCACGGGCCTCCTTAATTTCGAGTGAGGCCGACTGGCTCAGTGGGCCGTAAGTCCCCGCCCACTGCCCCTTCAGGCCAGTTCCGTCATTGCCCGCCCCCGTCTCTGCCTCTCGGTTTACCAATTCGCCCGGCGTCCGCGATGTCTGAACTCTGTTCGCGACTGGATTGGGCGTCGGCGATTTGGAGACCGTTACGACATGATTGCTGTTTGGACTCTGACTCAGCACGTACCACGCAAGCGGCACGGCCGCTGCCACACACGCAAGCAACAGGAGCACGCCGCCGACGGCCCACATCCAACGCCGGGAACTCACAGCCGTCGTCTGCGGCGAGGGCGTTGCGAAATGCGCGGCCTGCGCGGTCATCACGTGTGACCGTACCTGCGAAACATGCGGGGCGGCGGTCGCGGATTCGGAAAGCGCTGAACGCAGCTCTCGGTGAAAGACATTGGCGTCCGTCTGTCTCGCCGTCGGGTTCTTCGAGAGCGCGCGCAGGTAGACGCCTTCCAGCGCCGGACTCAGATTCAGTTCGGGCGGAAACAGGGGCGGCGCTTCGTTGAGATGTTTCGAGATCATGGCGGGCAGCGTGCTCGCGCGAAACGGCGGCGCGCCCGTCAACATCTCGTAGAGCATCGCCCCGAGGCTGTAGACATCCGCACTCGGCCCCGCCCGCTCGCCGCGACACTGCTCGGGTGCCATGTACAAAGGCGTGCCCAGCAGCGCTCCCGTCTGAGTCAGGTCGAGCGGCCCCGTGGCGTCGCGCAGCTTGGCGATACCGAAGTCAACCACCTTCGCCACCTCGCGCTCCCCTTCGGCGGCGGGCGGCGCGATGATGACGTTATCGGGCTTGAGGTCGCGATGCACTACGCCCTGCTTGTGGCCGACGCCGACGCCCGCGCAGATGTCGCCCATCAACTCCACCGCGCGCCGCTCGTCAAGTCGTCCCTCGCGCTTGAGCAGTCCGCGCAGGGAGACTCCCTTGACCAGCTCCATCACGATGTAGGCGGGCGAGCCGTCCGGGCGCGCATCTGCAAAGTCGTGGATGGTGACGACGTTCGGGTGTGTGAGCAGGGCGGCGGAGCGAGCCTCGCGGCGGAAGCGCTCGACGGCCGCGGCGTCGGGGAGGAATTTCCGATGGAGGACTTTGACCGCAACCTCGTCGCCGATGTGCAGGCGGCGTGCGCGATAGACCGCGCCCATGCCGCCTTCGCCGAGTGGCGCGACGAGTTCGTACTTCGAGTCGAGCGTCCGGCCCACCAAAGGGTCGGACGAATCGCGCGGGTCGGACGCATCGCGGCGGTCTACGTCTGTCGTCTCGCGCCGTGTGTCACGCTCGGTCTCCTTGAAAATCTCTGCGGTCGCCAGCCCGCAGCCGGTGCAGAACCGCAAGCCCGCCCGCACCGTCGCCTGACACCTCGGACACAACACCGTCATTCGCACACCGCCGGTTCTGTAGATTAGCGCCCGAACGCACCTGATGAACTAATCTTAGAACATTTAGCGGGTGGTGGCAGCTTTGCATATCGTATGTCTGGAATGAATAATCGTCACCAGAAGCTCTAGAAATGGAAAGTCCCCTTGCTATTTAAGCGTTGCGAGTCTATTTATTCCCTGACATCTCAGATTCCCCCTTTTCCTTTAATAACTTCGGTCTGTCAGGTTGTAGCACCCAACAATGGCGCTACCTGATTAAGTAGAAGCTTGTCTGGCGGGGCCGGAACCAACGCATCCCCTCCCGCGTCAGGTAGGCGTCGTCCTCCATCATGATGGTGACCTTCTGCCCGCCCCACTCCGCCACCGGCGTGCTCGTGTTCAACTCTATCGAAGTGTAAGAGCCTTCGCGGAAGGGCGGTTCGACGGGCGCGCCGGCCGAGGGGCGGCGGAAGTCGATGCTCGCGCCGAGTGCGTGTCCCTGATTGCCGACCGAGTGCGAGTAGATCATGGCCTCTATCCCCTCGCGCTTCATGTCCGCCATCGTCGCGTCGTAAACCTCGTGGCCGTAGGCGCCCGCCCTGATGTGTGTGAAGAGCGCGTCTTGGAGGCGGTTGGTGTTTGCCAGCGCGCGCTTGAGGCCGTCGGGGGCGTCCCTTTCGCCGGGCCGGAGGATGTAGGCCATCTTCTGCCAGTCGGTGCTCAAGCCCATGTAGTTAATTCCGCAATCGATGTGGATAACGTCGCCGCGCTCCAAGACCACCGACTCGTCCGCGACGGCTAGGAACTGCTGCGTCTTGCCCGTCTCCTGACTGCGGCGCTGGACGCGTATGTCTGGGTGGAACCAAACGTCGAGCCCGAGTTGGCTGACCTGCTGCAAGAACCACCAGCGCACGTCGCCGACCGTCGTCCTGCCCGGCTTGATGACCTCGTTGGAGAAGGCGCGCCGGGTCAGGATGTCAGTGATGTGGACGGCCGTGCGGTAGTGCTCCAACTCCCCGGGCAGCCGCGTGTCCATGTACTCGACGACGAGGGGCGCGGCCGGGACGAACCTGGCGGCGGACTCCGGCCCGAGTGCGTCGGCGAGGAACTTGTGCGCGTCGTAGGTGAGGCTGCCCGTTGCGCCGCGCGCGCCGCCCATGTTGAGGGCGATGGTCTTCGGCTTTCGCTCCTCGACGATCTTCCGCAGGGCCGCCGCCGTCTCTCGTCCGGGCGGATTCACGACCTCAAAAAATTTCTTTAGACGTTCCTCGGGATAGCGTACGACGGCGATGCGTTCTAACTGTTCGCCACCGCGGTCGGAGAAGATGAAGAAGTCGCGACGGCCCTGGTACGGGATGGGCGGGGCGACGTAAGGCACCACGGGGTCGGGGTGGAACTCCTCGTTCGTGACGATCCACATGTCCACCTTATGCCGGCGCATCATCGGCAGTAAGAGGGTGTCGAGCTTCGTCTTGAGCCAGCGCTCGCGCGTCGCTAACTGCTCGCGCACGTTGGGCAGGTTCGGTAGCGGCTCGACGCGCGCGTTGCCCTGACCGAAGGCGGGCAGCGTCGCTACAGCGGCGAGGACGGACAGCATGAACAGTTGTCTGCTAATCAGGTTGCCGGACATTTTCGCTCTTCTTCTGTTTATCTTTGCCGTTGAGACGTACGGGGAGAATACCCCGAAGTGTCGGGCGGTTCCTAACGGCGGCGATGTTGACCTCGACACGCCGATGATCTTAGAAAACAGATGCCCGCGCGGACTCGGGCACAACACGGGCTGCGGCTTCGACTACGCCTCGTTCGACCTGCGCCTCACGCGCCGCCTCCGGGTGACGGATAAGTTCAAAGTGGATCGGCAAGCCGAACGAGGACGACCCGTGGGAGACGATCATGGGCGTGGTCGGCGACGAGAAGCAGGACAGCCTGAGCGCCGAGGTGAAGCCGGAAGCCTATCAGTCACACTTGCAGTCGGCGCAGGACGAGATGACGCTGGTGGTGCGCGCTACGTACCGGCGCGGAGGGCGACGCGCGTTGACCCGCTGACCGCGCTCAGATACGACTGACATCCTCATGCGTCTGGAAGTTGTCGGCTCAACGGTAGAGCAGGTATGGTTTGCGGCTCTCTCGGAACTCCGCGGCCTCTCGATCCCACTCCTCCAGGAGGTGGGCGAGCCGGCCACTTTCGATAGCGAGTTTCACCTTGTCCGATCCCGTGAGGCGATCAATGGTCGCCGTCCAGGCGAAATCGCGCAGGTGCCGTCGGCGAATCTCGTCGATGAGCAGGAGCGACGTGCGGACTGGGCGGTACGCCCGCCGGTCGGTGACGGCGAAGCGGATTGCAGGGATCGTCTGCCCCTTGTGCTTGGCGGCTGTCGGCGAGACCGTCATCGTGATGGCTTCGAACGTGATGCCCGGGAGCCGCCGCTCGTTCATCACCCGGGCGACCTCCTGTGCGTCGAGCCACGGGGCGCCGATCTGCTCGAAGGGGCGGTCGGTGCCGCGGCCCTCGGTGAGGTTGGTGCCCTCGAAGTAGACCGACCCGGGGTAGCTCGTCAGCGCGGCCGGCGAGCGGAGGTTTGGCGAGGGGTTCACCCACGGCAGCCCCGTCTCGTCGAACCACTGCGACCGCCGCCAGTTCCCGACCCGCGCGACAATGAGGTTCGCGCCTATCCCGTACTTCCGGTTGAAGAGGGTGGCCAACTCGCCGACCGTCATCCCGTGGCGAGCCGGGATGGGGTACATCCCGACGAACGACGTGAACCTCGGGTCGAGCAGCGCGCCTTCGACGATCTCCCCGCCGATGGGGTTGGGGCGATCCAGGACGACGAAGGGGATTCCCTTCTTCTTCGCCGCCTGCATCGAGAGGGCCATGGTCGAGACGTAGGTCCAGGTGCGGCCCCCGACCTCCTGAAGGTCGTAGACCAGCACGTCCACGTCCTTCAGCATCTCCGGCGTGGGGCCGCGGTCTTCGGACTTGTACAGGGAGTAGATGGGGACGCCCGTCCTGGGGTCGGTCTCGTCCGCGACCTCGTCGCCCGCCTCCGCCGCGCCCCTGATGCCATGCTCCGGGGCCAGCAGGACGACCAACCTCAAGTCCTTGTGCTTCGCAATCAGGTCGATGTCCGAGGTTCTCGAACGGTCGATGCCGGTGTTGTTGGTGATGAGGCCGACCCGTTTGCCGCGGAGCGCGCGCGGCACGTCAGCGAGAAAGGTCTCGATGCCGGGGCGAACTGACCGCGCGGAGGGGGCCTGCGCCTGCGTCAACACACACGCGGCGAGCAGCAACAGGACAGGTGCAAGGGACTTCATCGTCATGACTACACGCTCTCCCCGACCTTACGAATGTTCATGAATATCTCCCGCCCGGAAACCAAAGATGTAGAAGCCTAACGGCAGACGGCCGTACTATAAGGTGCCGCTTAAGATACCCCGTGGGCGCATTCAATTTTGTTCCGGCGTATCGGCCAGCATCTCCCGCTTCGGCAATCGGATTATCACATCCTATCCGCGCCATTCATAAATCGTCACAAATAAATTTTTAAGGATAAATGAACGGCCCGAGCGCCCCGCAGAAAGGGGGCGCTCGGGCCGTGTTGTTGTTGAAGAGCCTTCGGGCCTTCCCTAGAACTCGATGCGGGCGGCGAACTGGACGACGCGCGCCTGTGGGTCGCCGAGGCGCGGGTCGCCGGTCTGCGTGACGCGGCCGAAAGTGTTGGCGTTGATGCTCTGCAACTGCTGCGCCGCCGAGATGGCGAAGTGCGCCCGGTTGAAGAGGTTGAACGCCTCGGCCCGCAGTTGCAGGCGGACGCGCTCGGTGATGGGGATGTTCTTGAAGAGCGAGGCATCGACGTTGAAGAACATCGGCCCGTTCAGGAAGAACCTCTCCAACTGACCGAACTCGCCCGGCTGGACGTTGAAGAAGACCTGCCCGGGGAACGCGGCCGTCCCGAGGCCGTTGGCGCCGCGGCTGGCGCCGATGTCGGCGCAGCGGCCGGCCGCCAGCGCCTCCTGGTTGATGGTCGTCACGGCCGGGTTGATCAGGAAGACGCCGCACGGCGTGCGGAAGATGCCGACGTGCTCCTTAATCTGTTCCTTCGTCAGCGAGGAGTTGGCCGTGTTGCGCCCCGAGCGGGCGGTCGAGCCGAAGGTTCCGCGCGGGTCAACGATGCTGAACGGAGCCCCGGTCGTCAGGCTCATGATGGTGTTGAGCTGCCAGCCGCCGACCAGACGGTCGAACCACGGGCCGGCGTCGGCGAAGAAGTGGCGCCCCTTGCCGAAGGGCAGCTCGTAGATGGAGTTGAAGTTGAAGACGTGCGCCGTGTCGGTCTGCGCGCGCGAATACTCAAGCTCGTCCCGCTTCGGGTAGACCTGGAACTCGAAGCGGCGCTGGTCAACGCCCGGCGCGTTCGAGAGCGTCTTCTGGAACGTGTAGTTGCCCTGGAAGTAGAGCCCCTGCGCGAAGCGTCGGCGCACCTCGACCTGGAGCGAGTTGTAGTTGTAGCGCGCGCTGTTCGAGAGCAGCAGGCCGAGACCGATGTTCGGGTTCGGGACCAGCGGCACCGTGCCCGACAGCCCGTTGCCGACGTAGGTGGCCGCGAGCTGGCCGGGCAAGCCCGTCGAGACCAAATTCGCAACCGTCGCGTTCGCCGCGGTCGTCGCGTTGCCGATGCCGCCCGGCGTGCCGGAGAGCGCCCCCAAATTGATGAAGACCTGAAGCGGCTGGCAGCCGGAGTTCTGCGCCGTCGTGCAGTTGAGCTGCCCCGTCAGCGCCTGGTTCGAGCGGGCGCGGAAGAAGTCGTCGAGGAAGCCGTTCGTGAGCAGCTCCGGCGGGTTAACGTCGGTGTAGCGCGTGACGTTGTTGCTGAAGGCCCCGACGTAGCGGATTTCGAGTGCGGTCTGGAACCCAAGCTCGCGCTGGATGCCGACGTTATACTCGTGGTTCATCGGCAGCTTGATGTTCGGATCGACGGTGGCGACCGACTGGATGGTCCCGCCGGCCCGCGCGTTATTCTGCGCGAAGGTGCGCGGGATCAGAACCGACGGCGTGGTGATGCTGCCGAGCGAGCCGAGCCGCTCGTTGAGGTTGTTGCGGCTCGCGTTCTCGCGCTTGCCGGAGTTCTGGTCGCCCTCGCCCGAAGAGCCCTTCAGGAACTCGTCGTTGAAGTAGCTCAGGCGATAGCCGCCGCGGATGACGGTTCGCCCTTCGCCGGGCATCAGCCGGCGGAGGAACTTGTTCTGAAACTGCGGCGAGTAGGCGACGCTGAACGAGGGCGCGAAGTTGTTCTTGTCGGTGTTGAAGAGCCTGCCGCCGCCGACGTTCCCCCCGGCGGTCTGGAGTCCGCCGTTCGGGTCGAGCAGCGCCTCGGTGACGGTCTTCCCTTCGGGGACGATGACCTCGGCGAGGACGCCGTTGCGCTCGCGCACGGACGGCCACAGCTCGTACCGGAGTCCGTAGTTGATGGTCAGGTTCGGCCGGACTCGCCACTGGTCGGAGAAGTAGATGTTGTAGTTCTCGTAGGCGTAGTCCTGGCGGAAGCCGGCGAGCGGGACGAGCCCCTCGTCGGCGCTCAGCACGTTGAAGGTCTGCGACTGCTGGCTGACGATGCCGCCGAGCAGGGCGTAGAGCGCGTTGGCAGTCCCGCGGTCGGTCGTGTTGATGCCGCCCGGGAAGAGCGCCGGGTTGGTGAACATGGCCGCCGTGATCTGCGGCGTGTTGGTGCCGACGCCGATGACGTAGGTCGGGAGCACGCCGCCGTCGTTTAAGCGCAGCGCACGGTAAGCGTTGGCCTGCACGCCGAACCGCAGCCCGTGGTCGCCCAAAAGGTAGTCGGCGTTGTCCTGAAGCGTGTAGGTCTTGGTGTGGCGCCCCTGGAAGAGGAACGTCGATTCGGGGTTGCTGAGGAAGCCGGCCAGCGCCCCGGCGGCGATGTTCGTCTGGCTGAACTGGTTCGGCTGCCGGTCGGACAGTTCCGGGAAGAGCTGCGCGCTGCGGACGTAGCCGGCGCGCACCTCGTTGGTGAAGACCGGCGAGAGCGTCGAGCGGTAGGCGAGGACGTACGAGTCGTTCGGCGTGCTGAAGCCGGCGGCCGGCGTCGGGTTGAAGCCGTTGAGGTCGGAGAAGTCTGGGACGAAGCCGGACGCCGTCTGCCGCTTGTAGATGGCGTTCAGCGTGTTCGACGAGTTGAGGTCGTAGTCGAGCCGGACGGTCATGTTGTCGGCGTCGGAGTCCGACTTCTGGTTGAAGCGGAAGCCGGTGGTGTTGCGCTGGTCGCCCGCCTCGATGGAGTTGCCGCCCGGGATGTTGGCGAGGAAGCGGCTCTGGATGAGGGGGTTGATTCCGGTCGGCGGGTTGTTGGCCGTGATCGGCAGCGTGAAGAGGTTAACCTGCCGCGTGACACCGCCGTTATCGACGTAGGTGAAGAGGCCCTGGCGCGCCGAAGGCGTCAGCACCGTGCGCAGGCTCGGCGACGAGAGGCGGTCGCGCGTGCCCTCGTAGTGGCCGAAGAAGAAGAGCTTGTTCTTGATGATGCGGCCGCTCAGGCGCCCGCCGAACTGGTTGAAGTTGCGGAAGGTGCGCGGGCTGCGCGCCGCGCCAGCCGTCGCCTGCCCGGCGAGCACCAGTGGGTCGTTCGGGCCGAAGTTGCCGGCGGCGTTGTTGAAGAAGGTATTGGCGGCGAAGCGTGAGTTGCGGTTGTACTCGAAGACTGCGCCGTGGAACTCGTTCTGCCCGCGCGGCGTCGCCAACTGCACCTGCGAGGCGCCGAGACCCTGCTCGCCGCCGGCGTTCTGCGTCGTGAGCGTGAACTCCGCCACGTCGTCGGTCGAGAGCGCGACCTGCGTCGAGGACGAGGCGCTCTGCCGGATGAAGTTGTCCTGGATGTTGAGGCCGTCGAGCGTGATGTTGGTGGCCGACGGGCGCTGGCCGTTGATCGAGGTGGCCTGCGCGCCGTTGTTCGAGGTGCCAGCCTGGAGTGTGATGAGCCCGAGCGGGTTGCGCCCGTTCAGTGGCAAGTCCTGAATCTGGCGCGGGCTGACGGTCGTGCTCAGGTCCGCGTTGGACGCGTTGAGAACATCGGCGCCGGCGACGACCTCGACCGTCTCGCTAATGTTGCCGATCTCAAGCGTCGCCGTCAGCGAGTAGTCGCGCCCGACATCAATCTTGACGGCGGAGGCGTTGAAAGTCTTGAAGCCCGGCGCCGTGACCGTCACGGTGTAGGTGCCGGCGTCGAGTTGGGGGAGGGTGAAGGAGCCGTCTTCGGTCGAGACGATGGTGCGCTCCCTGCCCGTCTGCATATCGGTGACGGTGACGTTCGCGCCGGGAATGACACCGTCCGGCCCGGCGACCGTGCCGACGAGCCGGCCGGTGTTCGACTGCGCGGCCGCTCCGGCCGCGAATAAGCAGAGCGTGAGACACGCCAGTAGCATCCTCTTCATGGGGTTCTCCTCAAGGTTAAAACAGGTGGATCCTCGCGTCCTGACCCGCGCCGTGCGGCGCGGCCGTCCGCGCCGCCTCACGCCGCGCGCGACTACCCGGATAATTCAGAATTCTGTACGGACGGCCGTTGTCGGCCGCGCAGCCGTGCCGCGCGTGTACGCGTGCTGTGGCGTGACTCATGTCGAGTAGGCAACGTTGATGCCAACTGGAGGCGCGAGCGAGACGCGCTCGCCAGACGCGCGCCTTGCCGGATGATTGTCCCGTGAGGTAGGGAGGGCGGGCCGCCGCGCGGAACGTGTGGCCCGACATCGAACCCAAATCCTAATTTATGTTTTCATATATTTTATGAATGTGCCGACGCGGACGAGCGCGGGCACTGGTCGGCGCTTGCGCCGCGCGCGTCCAACATTACGTACGGGCGGTGCCAGAGCGGGCCGACTAAAAGAAAAGGGGTGAAGCCCCCGCCGAAGGCGGAAGACCTCACCCCGATCAAAGACCAAATTTGGACTTTGATTTACGTCGCCTGTCTGTCTCTCATTTCTTTCGATGCGGGCAGGCGCCCCACGCGCCTACTGCTTCTCTCCCCTCGCCTCTCTATCGAACCGGGTGAAGACCTCTCTCATGGCGGTATAGCCTCGGGCGTTCAGGCGTACGCCGTCTTCGCGGCCGGGGGTGATCCCTCTCGCCCCGTTTCTACGCGTTCGGAAGTGTGGGCGGGCCGAGCCGAAGCCGCCGAGGAGGTGAGTATATGTCTGTCCGAGCCAAGCACGTCTTCTTCGGCGTCTTCGCGCTGTTGACGCTCTTCGTCTTCTACATCTACGAGACGCCGTTCCTCGACCCAGACTCGCCCGTCTGGGCGCACGTCGAGCCGGTGAAGTGGCTGCTGCTGCCGCACGCGCTCGCGGGCGCCGTCGCACTCCTGCTCGCGCCCTTCCAGTTCTCCGCGCGGCTGCGCCGTCGCCACCTGCGACTACACCGCGTCATGGGGAGGCTCTACGTCGCCGGGGTCTTCATCTCCGCGCCGCTCGCCGTCCCCGTCGCCGTCATCCTGGGCCCGCCCTCGCTAGTGATGGCCGCGACCATCCAGTCTGCGGGATGGCTCCTGACGACGGCCATCGCCCTCTACGCCGTGCGGCGGGGCGACATCCGGCAGCACCAGGAGTGGATGACGCGCAGCTATCCGTTCGCCATGGTCTTCGTTCTGGCCCGCGTCGTGCTGGCCGTCCCGGCGGTCAGTGAAATGGGGGAGGTCGCCTTCGTCTCGGTCGTGTGGAGTCTCATCGCCCTGGCCTGCTTCGTCCCCTCGCTCGTCATCGGCTGGCGCGCCATCTTCGGCCGCAGTGCGGTCTCCGCGGAGCGCGCCCCGGCCCCCGTGAGGACGGCCGGGGCGAGGGCTTAAGACGTGCATCGGATTCCCGGCTTGCGCCGGGCTGGGTGCCGGCTGAGTTAATGAAAAAGGAGGGCGGGTGTCGGCCCGTCCCTCCATGCTTCTCACAAACTTGGCGGCGTCTGGCGGGCCTGTGGATGCGGCCACGCATCAAGGGTGGCCGCAGCCCCTCTGCCGGCTCGCCCGACGGTCGAGTTGTGTGGCCTCACCTGACGAGCAGGTCGCCGCGCCGCACCCAGTTCCCGCCGCGGAAGACGGCTTCCGGCGGGAAGCGGGTTTCGAAGTCCGGGGCATTCCAGTTGATCCCCGCCGCCTTCTCCTTCCGATAGAAGAGAAGCGCGGCCTCCCCGCCTACACGCAAGTCACCACCCATCACGACGTAGTAGCCGCGTGCGTCCACCTCCTCAAGCCCCTTGTAGACAGACAGGTCACCCACGTCCTGTACGCTGGCCCTGCGCGGCGGGGCCGAGTCGCCACGGCCGCGCTCGACGTTGACGGCCAGATCGGCGGCGAAGGGCTCCACGCGCATGTTGCCATCCGCCGCACGCCCGACGACCGTCCCGCCGCGGACAAGAAGGTCATATATGATTCCGCCCTCGTTCATGCGGAGCGCGTCGTAGACGGCCGGGTTCGCCTCCTCCGCGCTCCCGTCGGCCAGCGCCTTGAGGGCGGCCGAGAGCGCCACGAAGTTAAGCCCCGCGAGGTCGTGACCGCTCGTGCCCTGGAGCGCGCCCGTCTCGATGAGGATGACGGGCGTGCCCCACTTGCTGATGTTGTCGCCGAAGGCGCGCGGGTTGAAGCTGTCGTCGTAGCGCCCGACGTGGCCATAGATGAAGGGCGCGAGTGCCTCGACCATCACCGCGCACAGCTTCTTGTTGCGGACCCGCCCCGGCGTGTTCGACCCCGCCGCGTCCGACACCACGGCCAGCAGCGAGACGGTCGCCTGTTGGCCGGTGTCGCCGACCGCGGTGCGCGGGTTCTGGTTGTGGAGGTTGAAGCCGATGTCGGGACGCCACTCGTCGCGCAGCCGCTTGAGCAGCCGCCCCTCGGGCGTGGAGAGGGCGAGGGCGTCGCGGTTGATGTCTATAGCCTGAAGGTTGCGGCGCTGGTAAAGCTCCGCCCCGTCGGGGTTGAGCATCGGGACTGCGCGCAGCGTGACCTTCTCCTCCACGGATTTGACCCACGCGAGCCCGCGGTTGCGCCGGAGGTAGGCGAAGAGGTCAACGAGTGCGCTCGTGGCCGTCGGCTCGTCGCCGTGCATCTGCGACCACATGAAGACCTTGAGCGGCCCCCGCCCGAACTCCATCTGGTAAATTTCGCGCCCGGCCAGCGAGCGCCCCACCTCGTTCACGGGCACGCCCAGGGCGCCTAGCTCTGACAGGTACTTCTTGAGTTCCGCGTGTTTGACCAGGGCGGGGTCGAGACTTGTGACGCGCTGCCGCTTCCATTCGGCGAACAGCTCGCGCGGGGTCTGCGCGACGGAGGGCGCGCTCGTGAAAAGAATCAACGCAGCGAGCGCCGCGGCCCTCACCTTGAATGATCGTAGTAGGCGTCGTCTCATGCGGAGCCCTGAAAATGTTGCGCGCGCCGGGGCGGAAGGCGGGGGCCAAAGTTTTAAGCCTCCACCCTCCGCACGGGCGCGCCGGGTTTAGTACTGATAGCGCAGCGAGATTTGCACATTGCGCGGGGCGTACTGCGTGGCCGTCCCCGTGATGCGCGCGAAGTTGATGTTCGTCACGTCGAGGCTCACGGGGAAGCCGTACTGCACGTGGTTGAAGGCGTTGAAGAAGTCGGCCCGGAGGTTGAACTGGTGTCCCTCCCACGGCATCGGGAAGGACTTGGTGATGGCGAAGTCCACGTTCTTCACGCCGTCGAGGAAGAACGTGTTGCGCCCGACGAGCGAGAGGTCGCGCCCGATGTCGGTGATGGCCAGCGCGCGGAACGCCGAGGCGGGAAGCTGTTGCTGCGAGTTCGACGGGTGGTTGACGCTGTTGCCGAGCACGGACGGGTCGAGCAGCACGGGCCGGGCCTCGGCGAAGCCGTCGAAGTCCAAATCCTGCGCCGGGCTGGTGATGGTGATGGGCGTGCCCTTGGCGAGTTTGACGACGGTGGAGAATTGCCAGCCGCCGAGGGCTTGACCCAGCACGCCGCGCTCGCCCTTGAACCAGGGCGTGCGGTAGGTGCCGAAGAAGGTGAAGCGGTGGGGCGTGTGGAAGCGCGAGAGGGCGCGTGCGTCGCGCGCGTTGTTGCCCGTCTGGTTGGTGTCGCCCGCGCCGACGGCGGTCGCCTCGGAGGTCGTGTCGATGGACTTGCTGAAGGTGTAGGACGCCTGGAAGTTGAAGTTGTAGCTCAGGTTCTTTATCCATTCGAGCTGGAGGCCGTGGTAGTAGCTCCAGGCGGCGTTGCTGACCGCGGTGTTGGTCGTGAACAGGCCGTTCGGGCGGCGCTCGTTCGTGCGCGGGACGAGCCGGCTGTATTCGAGGGGGCCGAGCGGGACGGCGACCGGGCACGTCGGGGTGGTCGGTATCTGGGGCAGCCCCGTGCCGGCGCAGACCACGTCGGCGGCCGGGCGGAGCGTCTGCCCGCGCACGTCAACGCCGCGCGGGTCGCCCGCCGTCCGCTGCGCCGCCGTGTAGAGCACCGCGGGGGCGTTGTTCGGATGGTTGGAGACGAGCACGCCCGCGGGGTCGGCGAGGGGCAGGTTGTCGAGCGAGTAGCGCAGCAGCCCGATGCCGCGGTTGCCGGTGTAGCTGACCCGCACCTTAGACCGGAGCGGCATCCCCCGCTCGTAGGAGAAGTTCCACTGCTGCGTGTAAGGCATCTCCAGGCCGGGGTCGATGAGCGTCTCGGTGTGGCGCGTGGTCTGCGGGCCGGGCACGAAGACGAAGCCGTTGGTCGGGTCGGCGTAGTTGGTCGCGTTGAAGACCGCCGACGTGGGTGCGGTCTGGTTGTAGAAGAAGGCGTTGGGCGGGTTGAAGCGGACGGTCGCGCCGCCCTGTGAGAAGACCGACTGGAAAAGGCGCCCGTGGTAGATGCCGTAGCCGCCGCGGATAGACGAGGTGCCGGGCTCGCCGAAGAGCGCGCCGAGGAGGCCGTCCTTAAAGCGGGGACTCCACGCGAAGCCGACGCGCGGTTCGTAGTTATCCTTGTCGTCCTCGAAACCGTAACTGATGCGGCCCGCGGCCTCCTTCGGCGCCGAGACGTACTCGTAGCGGAAGCCGATGTCGAGCGTCAGGTTCTCGCGCACCTTCCAGTTGTCCTCGACGTAGAAGTTCGCCTCGTTGATGCGGTTCTCCAGAAAGAACGGGCCGTAGCCCTTCTGGTAGTTGTTGACGCAGCCGTTCAGGAACGAGTAGAAGGCCGACGGGATGCCGGTCGGGTTCAAGGCGTTCGTGATCTGCGGGTCGCGGTAGAGGAAGCCGTTGCAGGTCGTGCTGTTGAAACTGTAGAAGCCGCGCGAGAAGTTGTCGGCGAGGTCGTCCAAGCGCTGGCGGCGGATGTCGGTGCCGGCCTTGAGGGAGTGCTTGCCGGTGAGGGTCGTGACGTTATAGACGAACTGGTTGTCGGTCTGGTAACGCTGGATGGGGAAGTTGCCGGCGTTGCCGATGACCGTCTGCGTGCCGACGGGCGCGGGGTTGGTGAAGCGGATGACGGGGGTGTCGTTGCCGTCGGCGATGTTGACGAGCGTCGTGCGCAGGCCCAGCCCGTAGCGGAACTCGCCCACCGTCGCAGCCGAGAAGAGGTGCGTCCACGTCAGGCCGACGTTCTGCTGTTTGTGATTCTGGTCGGCGCGCTCGCCGGGGATGACATCCTCGGCGACGAAGCGCTGGCGCGTGTACTGCCAGCGCCCGAAGAAGGTGTCCTTCTCGCGCGGGTTCCAGTCGAAGCGGCCCGAGTAGTCGCGCGCCGGGAAGTCGAAGTCCTGCTGGCCGCGCCAGATGCGCGGGCCGTCAGCCGCAGTAGTCCCGTTCGGCACAACGTCCGCGAAGCGATCCATGACCGACTGGATGAAGGTGCGGTTGGCCGGCGTGTCGTTGGCTGGCGTCTGGAGGAACCAGTTGGCGGGGTTGCGCTCGGCGAGGGTGAACACGTCGCGCGAGATGTTGTTGGCCCCGGTGTTCTCCGTGTGGTCGGCGCTGACGAAGCCGAAGAGGCGGTTCTTGAAGACGGGGAAGCCCGAGGTGAAGCCGAACTGGTTGCGCCGCGTCTTGGCCTTAAGGCCGCCGGGGTTGAAGACGTTGTTCGTCGCGTTGAGCGCGCTGCGGTTGTGATACCAGTACACATCGCCGTGCAGGCTGTTCGTGCCCGACTTCGTCTGCACGAGCACGACCGCGCCGTAGCCGCGCCCGAACTCGGCCGTGAAGTTGTTGGTGATGACCTGGAACTCTTTGATGGTCGAGAGCGACGCCCCCTGGCGGTTCTGGTTCTCGCTGGAGTCGTCGTTGTTGACGCCGTTGATCTGGAAGGTCGCGCCGCGCGTGCCCGTCCCGTTGAAGTTGATCGAGGAGCCGGAGGAGGCGGTCGGGTTGTTCTGCCCCGCGGTCGGGTTCTCCTGGAAGCCCGTGAAGGTCTCGGCGAGCGTCAGGAAGTTGCTCTGGTTGAAGGTCGGCTTATCGAGAATCTCCTGTTCGGTCAGCCGCCCCTTGATCTCGGCGTTCGTCGTGTTGATGGGCTCCTCGTTGGTCGTAACGGTGACGGTCTCGCCGACCGTGGGGCTGAGCGTAAAGTCGGCGAGGACGTTCTGGTTGAGCAGTACCATCACCCCCTCGCGCCTGACCGAGCCGAAACCCTGGCCGGTGGCGGTGACGTGGTATGTGCCGATGGGCAGGAAGGTGGCGACGTAGGAGCCATCTTCGTTCGTCGTCAGCGTCCGCTCCTGACCGGTCTCGACGTTGCGGATGGCCACGGTCGCGCCGGGCAGGACCGCGCCGTTAGGGTCTTTGACAGTGCCCTGCAACGTGCCCGTCACGGTCTGCGCGAAGGCCACCGCGCTCAGGCAAAGAACGCAGGCGGCAAGAGCGACTAAGCGTTTGATCATAGGTTCTCCTTCAATGCGTCTACGGGGGTTCCGAAACGTCGCCGCTCCCCCGCCATGCATCCTGAGAGAGCCCGACACAAACCGGCATCCTGCACCCACCCTGGCTCGAACCTTACACCTGGATTTTTAAACCTTTAAAGGAAAGAAAGGGATCGCGCGACTCATGGCCACGTTTCGGCCGACATTCTATAGAGAGATGACGCAATAATAAAAACTAAAAGATTTTATGAAAGCCATAAGAAGGTAGTGTTGCAGAAATTGCGTTTCGCGCGGCTCCACACGCTCACCGCACGTTATAACTTCACCGACGACCGGCGTGACATCCCTGCGACGGGCGGCGCGCTCTTCTCGGCGCTCCGGCCGCGCGTGCGTACGCAAAACTTCTCCTTCTTCCTCAACAGCCGCCCCGCGCGCGCCGACTCCTCGCTCACCGTCTTCAACCAACTGCGCCTCTCCTAGACGGGGCTCGTCCGCACCGGCGACCGCCTACAGCCTTTGGTTCTGACGACCGGCAACCTCGCTTCGCCGCTCGCGCCCGTCGGCCAGGACGGACGCGTCGGCCGCAACACCTACCGCGCCGGCAGTGTCTTCGAGCTTAACCTCGCGCTCGCCCGCCTCATCCGCTTCACAGAGACGCAGTCGTTCCTCGTCCGCGCGGAGGTCTTCAACCTGACCAACCGCGCGAACTTCGGGGTGCCCGTCCGCCTCCTCGAAGCACCGGCCTTCGGCCGCGCGACGCGCACCAACACGCCCGCCCGCCGCATACAGTTCTATTTGAGGTATTCGTTCTGAAGAGACTTCTGACCGCACGAAGCGCGCGGCCTACCGCGAACCGTGAGACTTGACCTCCTCGTCGGTAGCCGCCCGCCAGAGTCTCACCGTCTTGTCGAAGCCGGTCGAGGCGAGCGTCCGCCCATCGGGCGAGAAGGCGACGGCCTTGACCGCGCCCGTGTGGCCGCCGAGCGTGACCAGCTCCTTGAACGAGGCCGTTGACCAGAGCTTGACCGACATGTCCCCGCCCCCGGTCGCCAGCGTCCGCCCGTCAGGCGAGAAGGCGACCGCGTGGACGGCCCCGTTGTGCCCACTGAGCGTGGCGAGTTCCACGCCCGTCGCCGTCTCCCAGAGCTTCACTCCGCCTTCGTAGAACGACGCGGCGAGGACGCGCCCGTCCGGCGAGAAGGCCAACGACGCCGCGCTCCCCGCCGCGAGAGTCTGGAGAGCCTTCAGCCTGTTCGTCAGGTCGCCGTCCCACAGCTCGATGCCGCCCGCGCGCTTCGCCGCCGCGGCGATAACGCGGCCGTCCGGCGAGAAGGCCACGGCGTGAACGGGCTCGTCAAGTCGAACCTCCTTCAAGAGCGCGCGCGAGCCGGCGTCCCACAATCTGAGCGTGCTCGCGCCGCTGACGAGATGTCGGCCGTCGGGCGAGAAGGCGACCGCGTTGACCACGTCCCCCTCGATGCCGAACGGCGGCAGCTCCTCAAGCGTGTTCGCGTCCCACAGTCGGAGGGAGGGCTTCCCACCGCCGTCCGCGCCGGTGACGAGGTGTCGGCCGTCGGGCGAGTAGGCGACGGCGTTGATGGCCCCGACATTTTCAGGCACGTTGAAATACAGCATCTGCCGCGTCGCGGCATCCCACAGCCGCAGTGACTTGTCGAGGCCGCCCGTGGCGAGCCTTTTACCGTCCGGCGAGAAGACGACCGCCTCGACCTCGCTGGTGTGCCCTTCGAGCGTTTTGTGTTCGTGGACGAGCGCCGAAATGTCCCAGAGCTTGACCGCCCCGTCCTCACTGGCCGTCAATAGCGTCCGGTTGTCGGGGAAGAAGGCGACGCTGTTGATGTAGCTCCCGTGCCCCTTGAACGCCGCGAGCCCGCCGCCGTACCTGTCAAAAACCTTGACGGCGCTGCCCTCGTAGCTGACTGCGAGGAGTCGGCCATCGGGCGAGAAGTTAAAGGCGCTGACGGGGGCGCCTCTGCCCTCAACTTCCATCGGCGCGCCGCACTCAACGATGTTCCAGACGTAAACTTTGCTTCCTTGTCCGCTCCCGGCCAGCGCCGCGCTGTCCCCTGAGAAGGCGATGGTGTCGACGACCCTACGGTAACCCTCGCCGAACGGGCACGGCACCTTCCCCGAGGCCGTGTCGCGGAACTGGATGTGGCCGTCCGACTCCGAGGCGGCGACCCTCTTACTATCGGGAGAGAACGCGATGGAGTTGATCGTGGAGATGGCCTGAAAGACGTTTTTTTTCCGGCGCGCGGCGACGTCCCAGAGCGTGACTCTGGACCTCCCATCTATCAACTGAGTACCGACGGCGAGTGTGCTGCCGTCGGGTGAGAATCTGACAACTAACACTGCCTCTACAGGCACTCCGTTTATGATCACAGGCCCGTCCACATCGCCAAGCCTAAAAAGCTCCTGCCCCGTGATCACGTCAACCAAACTCACGGCCGGCCAATCGCTTCGGCCCAGCGCGATGAGGCGGCCGTCGGGCGAGATGGCTGTGGCGGTCAGCGCAGGGTCTTTGTCTATCGAACGCAGCCGGCGGCGCGAGGCCACGTCCCAGAGTTCAACGCCGTCGCCCTTATCGACGAAGAGCGTCTTGCCGTCGCCCGTCAGGACGGCGGACTGGAGCTTGTGCCTGCCGCGGAGTTCGACGTGCAGCGTCTCGGTCTCGCCGTGGAGGAGGTGCCAGAGGTAGTACCACTCGAAGCCGGGTGAGTTATCGCCGCCGGGCGCGTGCGCGCCGAGCAGGTCGAGCGCGCGCTTGAGGTTGCCATCGTCGTAAGCCTGCTGCGTGAGGTTGAGGTCGGCGGCGTAGAGCAGTTGACTGTTCCGCTCGGCCGCGGCCTGCACCTCTTTGTTCTTATAGTAGGCGTAGCCCAGCGCGGCGAGCGCGAGTAACAGGAGGACGAGGAAGACTCCGGCGGCAGTACGCGTGCGCCTGATTTCGCGGCGGCGGCGCTCCTCCTCCGCGAGCGCGGCGGCGTCGCGCTCCTTGACGCTCTCGTCGAGGAACTTCATCGCCGTCTCGAACGTGGGGTAGTAGCGCGCGGCCCATGCGGGCGCGGGGCGCGTCTGCTCGCGCCAATCGAGCGCGACCTGCAAGTCCGGGTCGCGCCAGAGCCCGGCCTGTTTGCGCTCGTGCAACACGGCCGTCTCGGCGAGGCGCGTGTAGGTCTGCGCCGACTGCGACTCCTCGTCCACCCACTCCTTGAGGCGCTGCCAGTTGCGGATGAGGCTCTCGTGCGAGATGTCTACGAGCGTCTCTTCGTCGAGCAGCACGGGCGGGGGCGGCATCAGGAACGAGCGCCCCTCGCGGCGGAAGACCTCGACGACCGCGGCGACTTCCGGCGTCGTCGCCCCGACCTGCTCGCATAGCTCGCCGAGCACCGTCGGGCGTCGGATTTCGCGGTTGTCCTCGCCCTTCTCCGTGAGCGCCTTGAAGACGCGCTCGGCGATCTGGCGGCTGCGCTCGTCCGGCAGCTCGCCCCACGCCTCGTCGGCGTGGCGAGAGAGCGCGTCCGCCAACGTGCCGACCGCCTCGTAGTGGCGCAGGTCTAAGGGCTCGCCTTCGGCGTGGTCGGCCGCCCAGTTCTCCCACGTGCGCAGCAGCGCGTGCTGGAGGGTGGGCAGCATGTCCGGGTTGTCGCCCGTGTCGTTGAGCAGGCGGTTAACGAGCCTTTGCGCGATGTGACCGCCGCAGACCGCGACCGGCCCCGTGACGGCCTCGGCGCGCTGGTCGCGCGTCATGCGCGGGATGAGGTACTGGCCTTCGTTGATGGCCTCGGGCAGACCCCAGAAGATCGAGCAGTCGCCGAGGAAGTCTGAGCGCATCGTGAGCACAACGTAGATGTTCCGCTCGCGCTGGCGCGCGGCTTCGAGCAGGAGCTTGACGAAGGCCGCGGCCTCGTAGCGGTACTGCTCGCTCCCCGACACGCGCGCGAAGCGGAACAGCTCCTCGAACTGATCGACCACGACGAGCAGGCTCTCGTTCGACGCCATGCGGTTCTGCCGCACGGCCTCGACGAGCCCGAGCGAGCCGCGCCGGAGCGTCGCCTCGGTGACGGCCGTCTGTATCTGCCTGTTCTCCTCGTCGTCGGAGCCGAAGACATCCGTCGCGTTGAGCGCGAGCGCGAGGTTACCGAGAGGGTCATTGCTCGGCCGCATCAAACAGACGCGCCAGTGCGAGCCGGCGCCCGGCATGAAGCCGCCGAAGAGGTCTGGGAGGAGCCCCGCGCGGACGAGCGAGGACTTGCCGCTGCCCGAGGTGCCGACGACGGCGACGAAGCGCGTCACGGCGAGCTTGCGGATGAGATGGTCGCCCTGCCCGTCGCGCCCGAAGTAGAGATGGCTCTCGCCGAACTCAAACGGGCGCAAGCCGGGGAAAGGGTTCGACGGCTTCTCAACGTCCGCGAGCGCGTCCAGCCCTTCCGGCGTCATCCGCTCACCCCTTTCCTGACCTGCTCGACGAAGAGCGCGAGGTCGTCGAACGAGTGTCCGTCGAAGCTCTGGACGACGAGGGCCTCGCGGGAGCGGAGGCGCTCCTTGACGGGCGTCGGCGGCCCCGTGACGTAGATGGCCTTCGGGAGCGGGCGCGTGCGGCCGTAGCCGGCGACCTTCTGCAAGTCGAGCTGCTTCATGCGCAGCCAAGCGTCGCTGCCCCGGCCGTAGTAAACGACGACGCCGTCGCACTCGGCCAGCATCTGCTTGTGGCAATCGCGGACGGACTGTTCGTCACCCTCCAACGCGGGCAGCAGCACGTCGAAGCCGCTCTCGAAGAGGAAGTCTTCGAGCGGCGCGGTCTCCGGCAGGTCTTCCCTGTCGCAGATGAGATAGACGCTCGGCGCGCCCCCGCCGCCGGCCGGCGCAGGCGCGGGTTGCGGCTGTTCGTTGAGCCGCTCCTCGACCTGTTTCTTCAGCTCGTCGAGGCCGGTCTGCAAGACTTCGAGCCCCGTCCGTCCGTCCGCGCCGAGACGGAACTGTTCGACGAGGCGGCGCTGGCGCTCGTCGCGCGGCTCAAGCCCCGGAGGCATCCACACGATGCGCCGCAGCTTTTCGCCGACCCCCTCGGCCACCTCGCCCTGAATCTCGACGAGCGAGCGGCTCTCCTCCTCGGGGATGAGGCCGTAGCCCGCGCCGAGCAGGTGGATGGAGAGCGTGCTGCGCTCCATGTAGCCGCGCACGGCCTCCCGCAGCGCAGGGCCTTGCAGCGGCAGCGGCGCGTCCGGCAGGACAACGTGCCCCTGTAGCTCAAGCTCGCGCCTGATGAGCCCGCGTTCGTCGGCAAGGTCGGAGGTCGTCTCGGCGAGATAGACGGTTTCCCCGGCGCAGGCGGTGAGCGCCTCGTCAAGGCACGAGAGGCGCTGGAGCGTCTTCTTGATGCTGCCGACCACGTCTTCGAGCATGTCCCAGTAGCGCCGGTCGCGCGCGGGGGTCAGGTCGGGACTGAACTCGCGCGCCTGGTCGCGCTCCGGGTCGTACTCGTAGAAGTCGAAGCCGAGCACGCCCTGCAACTGCAGCGGGTGCTCGCGCACGGGGACGTGGAACTTGCCGACCTTGAAGACGCGCAGCTTGTCGCCAAACACCGCCCCGCCGTCCGCGCACCGGCAGAACTCGCCCAGTTCCTTCAGGCACCACTCCGACTTGACGTAGCGCGGTGTGAGCACGACGACGAGCACGGCCGCCTGCGACAGGCGGGTGACGATGGTCTGGGCGAAGATGTCGTTGCCTTCCAGCTTCGGGTCGCGCCAGATGCGTATGCTCTCGCCCGTCACCTGTTCGAGGCGAACCCTGAGTCGCTCGTGGAAAGTCTCGACCCAGCCCTTGAGCCCTTCGGCGATGGGCTGGTTATCGATGTGCGCGTAGCTGATGAAGAGGTCATCTTCAAAGTCGGTGGGCGTGGGCATCTGCGACTCCTGCGTCTGCGCCGCGGGCGGGCGCTGGGGACGCGGCGGAAACCGTACGGGATGTTCGACCAACGAAGCGTGGGTGCACGGTTCACCGCGGTCTGAGGCGGTGTGAAGCCGCCGCGCGGCGAATGCTGGCTCAACGACGGCGGTGCAAAGTTTACCCCCGCCCTCCGATGTCTGACAAGATTTTCCGTCTCCGTCCGCTCAACGCTTTCAGTTGTGGCAGCTTGATTGTTGGGAGTGCCGACGATGATGAAGGACTCATTTGAAGAGACGTTGAGGAACGCAAGGGACTCCGCACGCAATGATGACGACTGGGAGTATCAGGCTTGGGGGTTTATGACAAATTCATAGCAGAGATGGTTAGACCAGCGTATGGCGAGAACGAACCTGGAGAGGTGTCTGTGGCTGTTGGAGCTGATCGGCCAAACTAGCGAGGGGCCGAAAAGGGCCGGGCACGGACGTAGTAGTGCCCCACGAGAGGGAGAGGTAGACATGCCAGATGAGAAACGTGTCCTCACACTTTGCACGAGTAGCTCGGCGCGGAGTCATTGAGCCAGCGGGGGCCTACTCTTCGAGTTTGATTCCCTCCATGTTTTCAAACCGGGCCGTCACGCCCCAGCCGCCGAAGTTCTCTGTGACGGCCAGCCGGAGTTCGTTCGCGCCGCGCCTGAGCGGAAGGTAAAGCTCGTCGTAGAGCCCTATCGTCCCGAGGAATCTGTAGTCCCTCGACTGGTAGATGTCGCCCCCGCCGTAGAGCAGGCGGTCGTTGAAGTAGACCTTCACCTCGTCGCTGAAGCCGAAGCGGACTTTCTTGACCTGCTCGCGGTCTGACTGGATGACGAGCCTTGCGAAGACCGTGTCGCGCCCCTCGGCCACGCCCTGCAAACGGGCCAGGTTGGCTGTCCCGTCCTGCTCCGCGCCGAGCCTTCTCCACTTCAGACGCTCCCCATCGGCCGGCGCGAGCTGGTATTTACCTTCGAGAGATTTCCGGTCGAAGGCGTCGGACACCATCCAGGACGTGACCGTGCCGGGCGGGGTGGCGGGCGCGGCGAGCGGCTTGCCTTTGAGCGGCGGGTCGTTCGTCGCAGTCACCTCGAAGTTGGAGAAATATCCCGGGGCGAAGTTGCCCACGCTCAGGCCGACGCGCCCCTCCTTCGTCTCGCGCTTCAACTCGCGCACGACGAGCGCCGGCGACTCCATCTCCTTGACGTAGACTTCCGCCCGACTTCCGTTGACGACAATCCTGACGTGCGTCCACTGGTCGTAGTCGTACCTGACGGGCGCGCCGTAGCCCTCGCCGTAGTAGAGCTGCCAGCCGGGCACGCCGTTGAAGATGGGCGTGTACTGGTTCGCGTCCGGGTTGCCGGACTGATGCGGCCGTATGTAGAACTCCTCGTAGTTCTCAAAATCCTGCACCCTCCACACCGCGCCCATGAACCCGCGTTCACGTGGGAGCGCGATGTCGAATTCGATGACCCCGTTCGTGAACTTGGAGTCCCTGACAGCGGCGACGCCTCCCTTCAGATAGAGACTGCTGCGCCCGAGGTGATTTACCACACGGCTCTCTCTGGCCTTGATCTCCCAGCGGCCGGCATCGAATGGCACAGTGTCCGCCCGGACGGGAAGCTCCGGGACGAGCACGCACAACAGAACCCACGCCGTTAACGCGAGGGGCTTCGCCGATGGTCTGACACGATTCATCTTTATACCTTTCTAGTTTCCCCACGCCTCGCGGTAGGCGGCCGTCACCAGCCCGGGCATCGAGAAGCCGTCGAAGAACTCGCGGTTCTCCTTGTCGTCGCCGGCAAACTTCTGTCTCCATGTGTCCACGCCCACGCCCTTCAACACGGCCTCGCGCACGGCCTCAAGATTTCGGGGGCCGTTCCCGCGCCGGTAGACCTCGACGCTCACCTGCTCGGCCACGGTCTGCACGAAGTCTGTGACCAAGCTCAGGTAGTTCCTGCTGTATTCGCCGCGCAGGACTTCGCCGTGGCCCGGGACGATTGTCTGCGCGTCGAGCTGGCTCATCCTGCGCAGCGTCTTGACCAGCTCGAAGGGGAAGCCACCGCCCAGATACGGCACGGGGTGAGCCAGCAGGTCGCCCGCGATCAGGATTTTCTCTTTCGGCAAGTAGACGACAGCATCGCCTTTGGTGTTGCCGCGGCCCAGGAATTTTATCTGCACCTCGCGGTTGCCGAGGTCAACATGCAGTTCCTCGTTGAAGGTGAGATTAGGGACGCGCATCCGGAAGTCCTTGAACTCCGCCAGCACCTGCTCCCGCCCGGCCAGATTTTTTTGCAGCTCCTTCCGAGCCTCTTCGGTGAGCGGCTTGCCGTCCTCCGCCTTGCCCGTCTCCAACCTCTGCCTGACATCTGCCGTCGTCTTCTGATAGCGACCGATGAACGTGGAGGTGTAGCCTTCGAGCTGCTTCTGCGTCTCGACGTGGGCGACGACGGCGAGCTGCGGGAACGCCTCCGAGTAGACGTAGTTCCCCATCTGGTGGTCGCCGTGCCAGTGCGTGTTGACGACGTAGCGGACGGGCTTGCTTGTCCAGCGTCGTATCTGCTCGATGTCCTTGCGGGCCTCCGACGGCAGGTAGCAGGAGTCGATGACCAGCACCTCCCGCTCGCCGACGATGACCGTCGTGTTCCCGTTCGGGAAGCCCGTGGGGTCGTCCGGGTGGCGTATGACGTAGACGCCCTGTGCCACTTCGGTCACGCTGCGCTCGCGCGTTTTCACGGTGTCGGCCACCGACGGGGCCGCGCACGTTAAGACGAACAGGAGCGCCCAGAAGCCCCTCGCTAAAACGCTGCTACTTAAGGTTATCACTCTCACGTTACCTCCATCGAGATGCCTTCAGTTTAAGAACGAAGATCGGCCGGGCCGCATTTAATGCGTTTAAGCGTGGCGTGGCAATGATTACGTTACGAGGCGCGGCGGGCTGTTGCGAGTTGGACGCAGCGGCCGTCGAGACGGAGCGTGAGTTTAGAGCGACTGGCGCAGGCGGGTCTCCAACTTGGGTCGGTAGCTGCGGCTCAGTTTGAGCCGGGTCCCGTCTTTGAGCACGGCCGTGTAGTCGCCGTGCGAGTGCGGGAAGAGTTCCTTGACGCTTTGGATGTTGACGATGGCGGAGCGGTGAATGCGTATGAAGCGGCCGGGGTCGAGCGAGGCTTCCAGCTCGGCGAGCGACGCGCGGTGAAGTAACTTGCGGCCCCCCGCATGTAACTCCACGTAGACGCCCGCCGCCTCAATCCAATCAACGTCCACGGTCGGGAGAAAGATGATGCGCCCGCCGACCTTGACGAGCAGCCGTTCGAGGTAAGGCGCGACCGTCCCCCCCGTTTGCCCGCCCTGCTGCCCTTCGGACAGGAAGGAGATGAGGCGGCGGCTCAGCTCCTCGCGCCGCTGCGTGCGCACGTAGACGAGCGCGCGCGCCAGACACTGCTCGAACCGCTCGTCGCTGTACGGCTTCAAGAGGTAATCGAGGGCGCTCGCCTCGAACGCGCGCACCGCGTAGGCGTCGTAGGCCGTGACGAAAACGGTCACGGGCATGAGCGCCGCGCCCACCTGCCTGATGACTTCGAAGCCGTTGAGGAGCGGCATCTGGATGTCGAGAAACAGCAACTCCGGCTTGATGTCACGAATCAACTCGACCGCCTCGGCCCCGCTGGCACACTCGCCCGCGACGGCCACGCCGGGGTGCTTCTCCAGCAAGTCCCGGAGCCTCTGGCGTGCCGGCTTTTCGTCGTCAACGATGAGCGCGCTAACCTGCTCCATGCTGTTGGGCGGACTGCTCGGACGTTTCTTCACGGTAAGGGATGACGATATCCGCGACGACTCCGCCGTCGCGCCCCTCGCCGACCGCGAACGTGTGGGCCGAGGGGTAAAGCTCAGCCAGACGTTGCCGCGTGTTCGAGAGGCCGATGCCGGCCGACTCGGAAAGCTGCCAGCTCGGGGGCAGCCCCGGCCCGTCGTCCGTCACGCGCAGATGCAGGCTGCCGTTGTCCCTCCACGCGGAGACCTCGATGCTGCTCGACGCTTGCGCGGCCCCGTGGCGGATGGCGTTCTCGACCAGCGGCTGTAGGATCAGCCCCGGCACCGCCGCGCGCAGCGTCCCCGGCTCCGCGGACACGGACACCTTCAGATGGTCTTCGAAGCGGACGCGCTGAATCGACAGGTAGTGTTCGAGCGCCGCCAACTCCTCCTGAAGCGTCGTCTCCTGCCGCGCCGAGCTGTCCAGAGAGAAACGCAGCAGGTCGCCCAGGTGTTCGATCATGCGCCGCGCGCCTTTCGGGTTGCGCTCGACGAAGGCGGAGATGGTGTTCAGCGCGTTGAAGAGAAAGTGCGGCTGGAGCTGCGTCCGCAAGGTCTGAAGCCGCGCCTCTGCGAGCAGCTTCTCCAACTGTGAGGCCTTAAGCTCGCGGTTCCGCGACTCCTGATGGTAACTCCACGCCAGCCAGCCGCCGACGATCATCCAGTAGACCTGCACGTTCCACTGGAAAGTCCCCCAGAACTCCGCGCGCACCTTATCGGCGAAGCCCGCCGGGTTGAGCGACTGACCGTTGAGAGCGATGCTTATCACGAAGAGCGCGAGGACGAAGACGCAAGTCCAGACGAGGCCGGCGGGAAGGTGCAGCACGAGGCGGCGCGTCAGAGAGGGGGACGAGGCGGTGAAGCGTCGATCCGTCCAGATGATGAATGGCACGAGCGCCCCCCAGACGTACCAGCGCGGCAAGGAGGCAAGCAGGCTGCTCGCCGAGATGCCCTGCGCACCCCTGACAGAGAAGAACAGGCCGACGGCTGTGCAGAGGCAGAACCCCAGGAAGAGCTTGACGAGTAACGCACGCGGCCCCGATGTAGCCTCTCTTTCCGGCATCGGCCGGAATGTAGCACGAGACCCTTTCAAAACTGAATCGCCGAATCCTGATGCGCGCGGACTCAGAAGGAGAAGGTGCCGTAGAAGGCGCCGTTCTCGCCCGTACGCTGCCATGCCTCGCCGGCCGCGCCGCCGGCGTAGGAGGCCGCGCGCGTGTAACCGACCTTGCGCCCCTCGACGGGGACGAGCGGTGCGTACCAGACCATGTGCGGCATGCGGCAGCAGAGGTCGTCCGGCATCGCCTCCACATCGAGGAGAGCCGCGCCCGGCGCCGAGACCTTGAAAGACTTACCCTCCGCGCTGAAGCCGACCGGCGCGCGTCGCACCTCGACGACCCGGCCGAGCACCGCGCCGTAAGCACTCTCGACGGCTCGCGCGAAAGCCTTCGCCTGCGCCGCGCTCACGTTGCTGTCCACGATCAACTCCGAACGGCGCGCCGCCGCCGAGTCCGTCAGGTTCGCTTCCGACCCGACGACCGCCACGGCGCGCACGCCCGCGAGTGAGACGCCGCCCCAACTCCCCTCCTTCACGCTCCACGCCAGCACGGCCTCGCGCCCCGCGGTCGTCAGCTCGCCGTTGTAGTGACACGCACCCGCAAACACACTCGCCGTCCGCGCCTCCACATAGACGCCCCGCACGCCGTCCGCCTCCGCACGCGACGACACAAGCGCCGCCCCGCACGTCAGGACGAGCGCCAACCCGACGACCGACGGAATCAGAAACTTTCTCATCGCAACACCTCCTCGAAACCGTGACGCCTGCCAGCTTAACGCCCGCGCGCGTCCCTTTCAATCGCCCAGCGCGGAGACGTAGCAGGAGCGGCCGGGGCCGCAGCGCGCGGGCGTCGCGCGGCCGCCGTCGGGGCCGACGGCGAGGTGCGTCAGGCGGCACCAGCAGTGGTTGCTGGCGTCGAGGTAGTGCGCCGCCTCGGTCGCCAGCCCGTCGCGCATAAAGAATTTCTTCGAGCGCAGCGAGCCGCAGAACGGGCTCTCGGCCGCGTTCGCCAAAGTCTCTTCCCTCGCCTCTTCCGACATCGACGCTTCCCCCTTCCGAACCTTAAGCCGACACGCCGCCCGCCTTCGCCAGCGCGCGGCGGACGAGCGTCTGCGTCAAAGGAACCTTGTACGCGTTCTGCGCAAGAGGCGCCGCGCCTTCGAGCGCGACCCGCGCCGCGCCCGCCAGGACTTCGGCGTCGAGCGCCTTCCCCTTCAGGAACTCCTCCGCCTTCGGCACGCGCCACGGCACGGGCGCGACGCCGCCGAGGACGATGCGCGCCTGACGGACGCGCTTGTCCGCTCCAAGCTCGACGGCCGCCGCCGCCGAGGAGAGCGCGAAGTCGAGCGACTCGCGCTCCTTGAACTTCAAGTAGGTCGAGCGCGCGGCGAACGGGGAAGCCGGGACGACGATCTCCGTGATGATGTCGTCATTCTTCAGGATGTTCTCGCGGCGGATGCTTCCCTCGTTGGGCAGCGTGAAGAACTTCTCTAAAAGTATCGTGCGGCGCCCGTCCGCGCCCACGACGTTCACGCTCGCGCCGAGCGCGACGAGCATGGGCGCGAGGTCGGACGGATGCACGATGTAAGAAGGGCCGCCGCCGAGGATGGCGTTGTACTTGTTCTCGCCCGTCGCGGCGAAGCACTCCGACCCGCCCTTCTTGATGCAGACCGCCTCTTCCAGACGGTAATACCAACACCTCGGCCGCTGGCAGAGGTTCCCGCCGACGGTGCCGAGGTTGCGTATCTGCTGCGTGGCGACCGAGTGCGCGGCTTCGGCCAGACCGGGGAAGTCTCGACGAATAACAGCATGGTCTTCAACCTGTGCGAGCGTCGCGAGCGCGCCGATGCGCAGGCCCTTCTTCCCGTCGCCTTCTATCTTATCCAGCCCGCGGATGCCCTTCAGGTTGACGACGCGCACGGGCCGCGTCAGGTAGTCCTTCATCGTTGTCAGAAGGTCCTGCCCGCCCGCGAGCGGGCGCGCCGCCTCGTCCATGTCTCTTGAGGCCGGCGCGGACTTGAGGAGGCCGACGGCCTCCTCGACGCTCGCGGGACTCACCCACTCGAAAGCTTTCACGCGCCCCTCCTCTCCTGCATGAGCCCCGACAGAATCTTGTCCGGCGTGATGGGCAACTCCCGCACACGCACGCCGCAAGCGTTGTAGACGGCGTTGGCGACCGCGCCCACCGAAGGGATGATGGCAGGCTCGCCGACGCCGATGACGGCCTCGCGCTTGTCCTCGTCGTCGATGAGCGGGACAAGCTCGGGCATCTCAAGCGACCCGGGCAGTTTGTAGTCGCCGAAACCCGGGTTGAGCTGAAGCCCGAGCTTCGCGTCCATCACGCGCCCCTCCCACAGGGCCATCCCCAAAGATTGAATCATCCCGCCGTTGATCTGGCTCTCGACCGCCAGACGGTTGAGCGGCAGCCCGATGTCCTGTACGTGAACCATCTTGACGGGTCTGACCCTGCCCGTCTCAACGTCCACCTCGACCTCTGCGAAGCAGACGCCGTGCACGCCCCGCCCGGCCAGTCCCGACACCCAGACGCCGTGCCCGGTCACGCCCGCCGAGGGCAGAGCCGCGCACGCCTGTCTCCACGAAAGCGTCTTCCCGCCGCCGCTGACGCTGCCCTGTTTGAAACTGATCTCCTCCGGCTTCGCGCCGCCGAGCAGCGGCGAGAGCCTCTCGGCCACGGCGAGCCGCGCTTTGACGGCCGCGTCCTTGACCGATGGCGCGAGCGAGGCCGCGGTGGTCGAGCCGCCCGAGGAGTTGGCCGCGCCCAGACGCGAATCGCCGATGCGCTCGGCCACGTCCTTCATCCCGAGCCCGAACTCCTCCGCGACGATGGCGCGCGTGTAAGTGCGCGTCCCCGTCCCCAAATCCTGCGTGCCGACGGCCACCGTGACCGACCCGTCGCGCGCCACCGTCACGTCAACCTTGCACTCGTCGTTGCCGCCGCCGCCCCACGTGCCCACGCCGCAGCCCATCCCGCGCTTAAGCGGCCCCATGCCCCCGCCCGGCGTCTTGTTCCGGCGCTCCCAACCAATCTCGCGCGCGCCGCGGTCGAGCTGACGGTGATACACGGCGTCCTTCAAATTCTTCTTGCGGAACTCGACGGGGTCCATCCCGAGCTTGTAGGCCAGCTCGTCCATCAGAGACTCGATGGCGAAGCTCGCCTGCGGGTGGCCGGGCGCACGCATCGCGCGCGAGGCGTCCTCGTGCGTGTGGATGCTGTAGCCCTCGCGGTACGAGTTAGCAGCCGTGTAGATGTAAGGCTGCCCGGCCTGCGAGCCGTCGCCCACGCCCCCGAGCCGGTACTGCGTCGCGTGCAGCGCGACGAGCGTTCCGTCCCGCTTCGCACCCGCCTTGAACTTCTGCCACGACCCCGAGCGGTTGCCCGCCAGCAGGAACTCGTCCTTACGCGTCAGCATCAGGTGGACGGGCGCCTTAGCCTGCTTCGAGAGCCGGCACGCCAGCATCCCCTCGACGCCGATGCCGAACTTCGAGCCGAAGCCACCGCCCATGTGTTCGACGATTGCGCGAACGGCGCTCTCCTTCAGGCCCAGTTCCTTCGCAGCGTCGCCCGGGATGGTGAACGTCCCCTGCGTCGAGGCGTAGACCGTGGCCTCTGTGCCTCCGCGGAAGTCTACGACGTTGCCGTGCGTCTCAAGGCTCGAATGGTGGATGAGGGGCGTGCGGTACTCGGCCTCGATGACGGCGTCGCACTCCTTGAACGCCTCGGCCACCCTGGGGGCGTCGCCGCGCTTGTCGCGTGGTTCGACGTTCACCTCCTTCGGGTCGGCGAAGACTTTCGGCGCGCCCTCCTTCAACGAGTCCTCTGCGCGGACGACGTGCGGGAGGACTTCGTACTCGACGCGGATGGCGCGCAGCGCGTCCTCTGCAATCTCGGGCGTCGTGGCCGCGACCGCGGCGACGGGCTGGCCGGCGAAGAGCACGACCAACTCCTTCTTCGCGGGCTTCGCGTCGCCCACGTCCGTGCGGTTCTGCTTCTCGGCCACTGCGGAGGCGCGGTTGCTGCCTTCGACGACCTCCTCGTCATTCGCGCCGACGACGGCCCTGACGCCGGGGATGCGCCGCGCGGCCGAGGCGTCAACGCTGAGCACGCGCGCGTGCGCGTGCGGCGAGCGCAGCACGCGTCCATAGAGCATCCCGGGCAGGCGCTTGTCGTGCGTGTACTCGGCCGCGCCACACACCTTGACGTGGCCGTCCACGCGCGTCTGTCGCTGGTTGAGTAGAGTGTGCTTGTCGTTCGGCCCCCAGCCGGGGCCGCCGTCGTCGTCAGCCTCTATCTCGACGAGCGTGTCCACGCCGTTGACGACCCGCGGGACTTTAATCTTCTTCTTCTTGGCCGGCGCCTGTTGCTGCATGTGTCTCTCCGAGTGAATGGTGAATGGTGAATGGTAAATGGAGAAAAGCGGGTTCTATTTACTATTCACGATTTACCATTCACCTCTTTCGCCGCGGCGAGCGCGGCCTCGAAGATGCGCGGGTAGGTGCCGCAGCGGCAGAAGTTGCCCTTGCACGCCTCGCGCACCTCGGCGAGCGTCGGGTTGGGGTTCTTCTTGAGATAGGCCGAGATGGTTGTGACGAAGCCGGGCGTGCAGAAGCCGCACATCAGCGCGTCCTGCTCGACGAAGGCCGCCTGCACGGCGTTCGGGTTCTCGGGCGTGCCCAAGCCCTCGACGGTCGTCACCTTCTTCCCCGCGGCGTCGGCCGCGAGCACCAGACACGAGTAGACCGGCTTGCCGTCGAGCAGGACGGTGCAAGCGCCGCAGGTGCCCTGGTCGCAGACGAGCTTCGCGCCCGTGACCGGCGGGTCGAGGTGGCTGCGCAGCGCGCTCAGGAGCGTCGTGCGCGGCTCGACCGAGACGGGGCGCCGGCGGCCGTTCACGTCGAGCGTCAGGTTGAGCGTTGCCGCCGTCGGGAGCTTCGCGGCCTGCGCCTGCGCGGCTCTGGTCTCGGCCTCGGCCGTCTGCGCGAGGTGGTCGGCGAGCGCCGCGCCCGCGCCCGCGATGCCGACGCCTTTGAGGAAGCGCCGCCGGCTCGGGTCGGGCGGCGACTCCCGCGTCGTGGAAGACTTCACGTCGTGCTCGTCTGCCATCATGCCTCCTGCGGCCCGTAGCGCCGCGCGAGATGAGAACTGTTCGCAGAATCAAAGAGGTGTGTGCCTTGTTTGATACAACAAAAGGGGTGCTGTCGCAAGCCCGTTCCAACCCGCGCTTGACCGTCGGCGCAGCGGGTGCGACCCTTGCCTTCAAAACGTAATGGCAGAAAGAGAGTCTTCGACATGGAGTCCGCTGCGGCTCCCGCTCTTCCGCGCGCTGTGGCTGGCGGCCGTGGCGTCGAACGTGGGGACGTGGATGCACAACGTCGGCGCCGAGTGGCTGATGACGACGCTGTCGCCGACGCCCTTCGTCGTCGCGCTGATGCAGACGGCCGAGACGGCGCCCACTTTCCTGCTCGCGCTTCCCGCGGGCGCGCTCGCCGACATCGTTGACCGCAGGCGCCTGCTGCTCTTCTCGCAGGCGTGGATGCTCGTCGCGGCGGTCGGCCTCGCGCTCTCTACGCTGCTGGGCGTCGTCACGCCGTCCGTGCTGCTCCTGCTCACCTTCGGGCTCGGACTTGGCGCGGCGATGAACGCGCCCGCGTGGCAGGCCATCGTGCCCGAGCTGGTTCCGCGCGAGGAGCTGACCTCGGCCGTCTCGCTCAACAGCGTCGCCTTCAACATCGCGCGCGCCCTCGGCCCCGCGCTCGGCGGCATCATCGTCGCGGCGGCGGGGCCGTGGGCCGTCTTCCTGCTCAACTCGCTCTCGTTTGTCGGCGTCATCTTCGTGCTCTACCGCTGGCGGCGCGAGAAGGTGGAGAGCATCTCGCCGACCGAGCGCGTGGTGGGTGCGATGCGTGCGGGCCTGCGCTACGCGCGGCACGCGCCGGAGTTGAAGAGCGTGATGATGCGGACGGGCGTCTTCGCGCTATGCGCGAGTGCGCTGTGGGCGATGATGCCGCTGCTGGCGCGGGTGGAACTGAAGCTCGGGGCGTTCGAGTACGGCGTGCTGCTCGGGTGTCTGGGCGCGGGGGCCGTCGCGGGCGTGTTCGTCATCGCGTGGGCGCGGCGCAGCGTCTCGACGAATCTGCTGGTCGTGCTCGGGACCATCGTCTTCGCGGGGACGACCGCCGCGCTCGGCTATTTGACGAACTACGCGCTGCTCTGCGTCGCGCTGCTCGCGGGCGGGGTGGCGTGGATGACGACGATGTCGAGCTTCAACGTCAGCGCGCAGAAGGTCGTGCCCGAGTGGGTGCGTGCGCGCGCGCTGGCGCTCTACCTGCTCGTCTTCTTCGGCTCGCTCGCGTTGGGGGCGGCCACGTGGGGCGCTTTGGCCGAGCGCGTCGGTCTGCACGTGACGCTCTACACGGCGGCGGCGGCGCTCCTCGTCGGGCTCGTGGCGACGCCCTTCTTCCCCTTGCGCGGAGGCGAGGAGCTGGACCTCAACCCTTCGCTGCACTGGACCGACCCGACCTTTGTACAGGAGCCGCACCCGGAGCAGGGCCCCGTGCTGGTGACGGTCGAGTATTTAATCGACCCGCCGCGCGCCGAAGAGTTCGCACGCACGATGCAGGAGGTGAAGCGCATCCTGCGGCGTGACGGCGCAACGCGCTGGGGGCTCTTCGCAGACACGGCACGCCCCGGCCGCTACCTCGAAACCTTCCTCGTCGAGTCCTGGGCCGAGCACATGCGCCAGCACGCACGCGTCACCAACGAAGACCGCGCCGCACAGGCCCGCGCGCGCTCCTTCCACATCGGCGACACGCCGCCCGTCGTCACGCATCTGGTGGCCGCAAGTAAGCAGTAGGCCGTTAGGTAGACGCCGCGTCAGCCATCTGCCTACTGCCTACCGCCGTCTTCCCTCTTCTCATCAGACTCGCGGCGGGCGTCCAACTCGGCGACGCGTGCGTCGAAGCGCCGCTGCTGTTCGGGGGTGAGAAGGGCGCGGATGCGCGTGCGCGCCGACTGGCGGATGGCGTCGAAGCGCGGGCGCGCCTCGGAGCGCAGCGAGCGATACTCGTTGCGCGTTTCGTCGAGTATCCGGCGCACCTCGGCCGACTGCCGCTCGTCGAGTTTGAGGTCGTCCCGCATCTTCTCGAACATCTGCTCGGGGTTGCGCTTGCCGCCCCGCGACTCGTTGCGCGCGGCGCCCGCGCGCAGGCGATAGGCGCTGTCGAGGAGCGCGCCCGTCGCGCACCCCAAAGCGAAGACGGCCGCGACCGCCAGCCAGAGCTTGAGCCGTGTAATGTCTTTCATCTCGCGCCCTCCCCCTCGCCGATGATGGTTGAGAGCACTTCGTCGTTCGAGGGCGTGCGCGTGTCGGCGAGGACGACCTGCTCGAAGTCGCTGTCGCGCTCGCCGAGCAGCGACTCGGCGCCCAGGCCGAAGCCCGGGTTCAAATCATTCACGCCCGACGAGAGGAAGAGCGCGAGCGCCGCCACGGCCACGAGCGCCATCGCCGGCACCGCGCGCCAGGCCACCCCGAAGAGCGCCAGCCAGCCCTCGCCCTCCTCGCGCCGACGCCGCTCCTCTTCGATGCGCGCACGGACGCGCGCGTAGAGGAAGGGCGAGTCGGCGACCGCGTGGGCCTCCGTCTCACCCGCCGCCGAGGCGCGGACGACCTCGCGCGCGAAGCGCTCAAGCCTCTCTCTGCGGGCGTCGTCTATCTTTTCGCCTGCCATCTCTTTCACCTGCCTCCCGAAATCCCCGCGGGCTCAAACATAAGGACGCCCGCCGGGGCTTTGCAGTTACAGAAACCTCTCCAACACACGGCGCAGGTGCGCCCGCGCGCGGTGCGCCCGCACCTTGACCTTCGACCCCGTCCAATTCATCAAACTCGCGATCTCCGCGACCGACAGCCCCTCCACGTCGAGCATGACGAGCACGAGCCTGTCCTCGGGACTGAGGCGCGCGAGCAGCTTCGCGGCCAAGTCGCGCGAGACGGCCTGACCTTCGGCGTCCGGGCCTTCGCCGCGCAGCCGCACGGCGAGGGCCGCGGCCTCCTCTTCGCTCAGCTCGTCGAGCGCGCCCTCGGGGCGACGCTTCTGCCGCCGCAGCTCGTCGTAGCTGACGTTGAAGGTGATGCGCGCGAGCCATGCGGCGAACGAGGCGTCGCGGCCACCCCCGAACTCGCCCAGCGCGAAGAAGGCTTTCGTGAAGCTCTCCTGGACGACCTCTTCGACCTGCTCGCGCCGCCGGAAGAAGCGCGCGGCGATGAGCGCGACCCTGCGGCGGTGGCGCCGGAACAGCTCTTCGAAGGCCGCCTCGTCGCCCGCGTGTGCGAGCGCGGCGAGTTCGGCGTCCGCCCGCTCCGGCTCGCGGGTCGGCGCGTGGCCGGAGATGTCCGCCGTCTCGTCCATACTCAAGGGCTTACAAATATCACACCGGCGGCGCGGAAAAGAAAGCGAAAGAAAGCGGCGGCCCTGACTCAACAGAGACCGCCGCCCTCCGGTTCATCGTGTGTGTGCCACGACAGGGCTACTGAAGCTGAACCTGCCCCTGCCGCGCGCCGCGGCGAGAGCGGCGCTCCTGGCGGAGCTGCTCGCGCTGCTGGCGGGCGGAGGCGAGCTGAGCCTTCTGCTCGGAGGTGAGCACGTTGTACATCTCGTACATCATGCGCGCCTGCGCCACTTCGCGCTCGACCTGCGCGTTGGCGCGCGCCTGCGCGGCGGCGCGGACGGCCGACTCGTCGAACGTGCCGCCGACGAGCGGGTCGAACCCGGCGCGCTCTTCGCGCTGGCCGCGTGCCTGGCGCTGCGACTTGAAGGTCGCGTGGTAGCGCTCCTCGATCTGGCGCATCTGCTCGACCTGCGCGTCCGACAGGTTCAGCTCCGCGCCGAAGCGTCCGAACGGGCCGAAGCCGCCGCGGCGTCCGCCGCCACGCCCTTCCCTCTGACCCCACGGGCGCTCGGCGCGATTCTGGCCGCCGCCGTCCTGACCCTGCTCCTGCTGCGCCGCGACGCCGACCACGCCCGACAGCGCAAAACCCGCGGCCAGAGCGAGGCCGCCCACAAATTTCCTGGAACCCTTGAGTCTCATCTTTCCTTCTTTCTCCGTGCTGTGATGAATTACGGCGGGCCGCACGGGACGCAGGGGAGACTGAACCCACTTGTCCGGCCATTCCAAAGCTAAGACGCAGCACGGCGCAATCCGGTTACAAATTTTTATGTAGAGATAAAGGTCGGCTGCGGCCGCGGACAAAATTTCAGGGGGTCAATTGATAAGCCGGCGCGCGGTCGTTTATACTTGTGCCCGTTAGACTTTTGAAGAGCGAATCGTATTGCCCGTGAGAGTTCCCCTGTGACAATAGCCTCACAGCAAGAGGTGACCAGACTGCTCGTCCGCCTGACGGACGGCGACCGCGGGGTGCTCGACGACCTGCTGCCCGTCGTCTACGGCGAGCTGCGTCGCCTCGCCGCGAGCTACCTGCGCAAGGAGCGCGTCGGCCACACGCTTCAGCCCACCGCCCTCGTCCACGAGGCGTACATGCGTTTGGTTGACCAGACGCAGGTGCAGTGGCAGAACCGCGCGCACTTCTTCGGCGTCGCCGCGCAGATGATGCGGCGCATCCTCGTCGATCACGCACGCGCCCACGAGGCCGAGAAGCGCGGCGGCGAGTTTCAGAAGCTCTCGCTCGACGAGAACCTCGACGCCGCGGGCGCCCCGCGCGACGTGAACCTCGTTGCCTTAGACGACGCCTTGAACCGTCTGGCCGAGATGGACCCGCAGAAGTCGAAGATCGTCGAGCTGCGCTTCTTCGGCGGCCTCTCCGTCGAGGAGACGGCCGAGGTGCTCGGCGTCTCGGCGCCGACGGTCAAGCGGCAATGGCGCATGGCTAAGGCGTGGCTCTACGGGCAGGTCAAGAGCGAGTGAATATTGAATGGCTACTGGTGAATAGTGAATGGTGAATGGTTAATAGTTCTGACTTCTCCCCGGAACTCTGGCCCTCCTCACGCGCGTACAACTCTTCAGCCGCCGTTTGCCATCTAGCGAATACAATCGACCGGTTTTCAGTTCGTCATTTACCATTCACCATTTACTATTCACCATTCACTAACCGATGACCCCCGAGCGCTGGCGGCAGATTGAGGAGTTATTCCAGACGGCCGTGGACATGCCGCCGTCGGAGCGCCCGCGCTTCATCCAGCAGGCGTCGGCCGGCGACGAGACGCTCTTCGAGCAGGTCGTCGCGCTCGTCAACCAGTACGAGTCGGCCGGCGACTTCATCGAGGAGCCCGCGCTCAACCATTCACAGCTCAACCCCACCGACCCCTTCGCCACCGCGGCCGTCACGGGGCCTCTGGACATGGTCGATCCGTCCATCGGCCGCCGCATCGGCGTCTACATCCTTTCGCGCGAGGTCGGCCGCGGCGGGATGGGCGCCGTCTACGAGGCGTTCCGCGCCGACGGCGAGTTCCGCCAGAGGGTCGCCGTCAAACTCATCAAGCGCGGGATGGACACCGACTTCATCCTCCGGCGCTTCCGCAACGAGCGCCAGATACTCGCCACGCTCGACCACCCTTACATCGCGCGCCTCCTCGACGGCGGGACGACCGACGACGGCCTGCCCTACTTCGTCATGGAGTACATCGAGGGGCTGCCCGTCTACCGCTACTGCGACGAGCGGCAGTTGACCGTGGCGGAGCGCCTGCGCCTCTTCTCGATGGTCTGCGACGCGGTCAACTACGCGCACCAGAAGCTCGTCATCCACCGCGACATCAAGCCCTCGAACATCATGGTCACGCCGGGCGGCGTGCCCAAACTCTTAGACTTCGGCATCGCCAAGCTCCTCAACCCGGAGTTCGCCGGCGAGATTACGCTCGACCCGACGGCGACCGCGATGCGCCTGATGACGCCCGAGTATGCCGCGCCCGAACAGGTGCGGGGCGAACCCGTCTCGCCCGCGACCGACGTTTACAGTTTGGGCGTGCTGCTCTACGAGCTGCTGACGGGACACCGTCCCTATCGCCTCCGCAACCGCTCGCCGCACGAGATGGCGCGCGTCATCTGCGAGGAGGAGCCGCCGCACCCTTCCGTGCGCATCACGAGCCCCGAAGACCTCCTGCCCGCGAACCCCGCGGGCGAGCGGCGCACGGACGAGTCGGACACGCTCGGCTATCTCTACTGGTGCCGCGGCGCGACGGTCGAGACCCTTCGGCGCGAGCTGGCCGGCGACCTCGACAACGTCGTCATGAAGGCGCTCAGGAAAGAGCCCTCCGGGCGCTACCGCACGGCCGACGAACTGCGCGAGGACATCGCGCGCTTCGTCGAGGGCCGCCCCGTCTCCGCCCCGCCCTTCTTCCCCGCGGGCTCGGCGCGCAAGGAGTCGGCGCGCGACGAACGGCGCACGCTCCACGACGAGACCTCGCTCGCCGTCCTCCCCCTCAAGGTTCACGAATCGACGGGCGGGCTCGAAGCGGGCGGCGAGTACCTCGGCGTCGGACTCGCCGACGCGCTCATCACGCGACTCGGGAGCCTTCAACGCTTCACGCTCCGCCCCACGTCGAGCGTGCTGCGCTACCGCGGGCAGGACGCGGACCCGCTCGCGGCGGGTCGCGAGCTGGGCGTCTCCTACGTGCTCGAAGGGCGCGTGCGCCGCTCGGGCGCGACGCTGCGCGTGACGCTGCAACTCCTCGACGTGCGCGAGGGCTCAGCCGTCTGGGCCGGGCAGTTCGACGAGGACACGGCCGACGTGCTCCAGCTCGAAGACTCCATCTCCGAGCAGGTGGCCGAGGCTTTGGTGCCGCAGCTCACGGGCGGCGAACGCCTGCGCTTGCAGAAGCGCGGGACGGAGAACGCCAGCGCGTATGAAGAGTACATGCGCGGGCGCTACCACTGGAACACCTTCAACGAGGAGGGCTTTGCGCGCGCGCTCGTCCACTACAGCCGCGCCGTCTCGCTCGACCCCGACTACGCGCTCGCCTACGCCGGCATCAGCGACTACTACAACGTGCTCGGCGTCTACGCCATCCTCCCCTTCGCCGAGACGAGCGCCGCCGCGCTCGAAGCTGCGCGCAAGGCCGTTGGCTTAGACCCCTCTCTGGCCGAGGGCTGGGCCGCGCTCGGCTTCGCCACGCTGACGCACGACCTCGATTGGGAGGAGGGCGAGCGACACCTCCGGCGAGCGCAGGAGCTAAACCCGAACTACGTGACGGGGCGGCTGTGGCTCTCCTTCTTTCTCGGCATGGAGGGGCGCTTCGAGGAGGCGCTCTCTATCGCGCACCGCGCGCTGGAGATTGCGCCGCTGACGCCGCTCGTCCGCCACACGCTCAACTGGAACCTCTACCACGCGCGACGCTTCGACGAGGCCGCGGCCTCCGCCCGTGTGCTCATCTCGACCGAGCCCGACTACGGCCTCGGCCACCTGCTCCTGAGCCTCGCGCTCGCGCAGGTGGGCCGCCACGATGAGGCCATCGAGACGTGCGAGAAGGCCGGCAGCCTGCTCGGGCGGAGCCCGTACTCGCTCTGTTTCCTCGCGGCCCTGAACGCACACGCCGGGCGCGAACGCGAGGCGCGAGCGTTGCTCGAAGAGGTCGAACGGCTCGGAGAGTCGCGCTACGTCTCGCCCTACATGCTCGCGCTCGCACATTGTCAGCTCGGCGACACGGAGCGCGCGTTGGAGGAGTTGGGGAAGGCCGTCGAGATAGTTGACGCGCGGCTCGCGTGGCTCGGCGTAGACCCCCTGTTCGCCCCCATGCGCGACCTGCCGCGCTTCCGCGAGGTGCTGCTCCGAACGAACAACCCCGTCGCCGCGCGCCCCTCGGACGTGCACGCGTCCGAGCCTCCGACGGGTCAGAAGTCGCTCGCCGTCCTCCCGCTCAAGGTCATCGCCACGCCGGGCGCCGAAGGGACGGGCGACGAGTATCTCGGGGTGGGTCTGGCCGACGCCCTTGTGACGCGACTGTCGAACGTCCACCGCTTCATCATCCGTCCCACGTCGAGCGTGCTGCGTTATCAAGGCGCGAACTCAGACCCGTTGGTCGCGGGGCGTGAGTTGGGTGTGGACTTCGTCGTGGATGGAACCATCCGCCGCGCGGGCCAGACGCTCAGGGTGACGGCGCAGCTCCTCGACGTGGCGGAGGGCGCGACCAAGTGGGCCGGGCGCTTCGACGAGGAGTACACGGACGTGCTCCAGCTCGAAGACATCGTCTCGGAGCAAGTCGCAGCGGCGCTGCTCCCGCACCTCTCGGGCGACGAGCGGCGACAGCTTCAGAAGCGCGGCACGGACGACGCCGAGGCGTTCGAGGCTTACATGCGCGGCCGTTATCACTGGTACACGATGAGCGCCGACGGCTTCGCCAAGGCTTACGCCTGCTACCGCCGCGCCGTCACGCTCGACCCCCGGTTTGCCGCCGCGCACGCAGGCATCGCCGAGTATCACTGCTGGCTCGCCGTCTACGGCCTCGCCCCGCCGGCCGAGCAGTTCGCCGAAGGGCGCGAGGCGGCGCAGCGCGCCATCGAGCTTGACGACAATCTGGCCGAGGCCCACACCTCGCTCGGGCTCTGCCTCATCACGCACGCCACGCAGTGGCAGATGGCGGGCGAGCACTTCCGCCGCGCCATCGAGCTGAACCCGAACTACACGCAGTCGCACGCGCACTACGCCTGCCAGCTCGCGATGGAGGCGCGCTTCGACGAGTCGATTGCGGAAGCACGGCGCGCCTGCCAGTTGGACCCGCTCAACCCCTTCAACTTCTACTTTCTCGCGTGGTGCCTGTATCAGGCGCGGCGCTTCGAGGACTCGGCCGACGAGTCGCGCCGGCTCCTTCAGAGCGAGCCGCGTTACGGCTCGGCGCGCTTCGTGCTGAGCTGGAACCTCCGGCGCGCGGGCGCCTTCGACCAGGCCGTCGCGGAGGCGCGCCGCGCCGTCGAGCTGCTCGGCGAGATGCCGATGCTCTCGGCCAACCTCGCCTGCTCCTACGCCGCGGCCGGGCGCGTGGAGAAGGCGCGCGAACTGCTCTCGCAGCTTCGGGCGCGCGACGAGGAGGGGCACTTCGTCACGCCCTACCACCGCGCGCTCGTGCATCTGCAACTCGGCGAGACCGCGCCGGCGCTCGACCTGCTCGAAGAGGCGGTCGAGGTGCAAGACCCCTGGGTCGTCTGGCTCGGCACCGAGCCGCAGCTCGACTCGCTGCGCGCGCACCCGCGCTTCCGCGAGCTGCTGGTGCGAACGAAGAACCCCGCGGCCTTGCGCCCGGCCTCCTCCTTCCAGGGGCCTGCGGCGGCCATCGGCTCGCGCCCCGTCAACACGGGCGGCGGCGCGGCCGGGCCGGGCCGCGACTCGACGCCCTCGGGTCGTCAGGCCGTGGAGTCCGGCGCGCTCCACTCCTCGCGCGGCGACGAAGACGAGGCGCGCAAGCTCTACAAGGCCGGCCGCTACTTCGTCACGCGCCGCACGGCCGAGGGACTGCGTCAGGCCATCGAACGCTTCGAGCGCGCCGTCCAGCTCGACCCCACCTACGCGCTCGCGTGGGCCGAGATGGCGGACTCTTACTCGCTTCTGAACTGGTACGTCGAGCCGCCGCCCGCGGGCGCGTGGGACGCCGCAAAGCAGTCGGCGCTGCGCGCGGTCGAGGCCGACGAGACCTGTTCCGAGGCGCACGCCTCGCTCGGCTTCGTTCTCTTCAACTACGAGCGCGACTTCGCCGCCGCCGAGCGTGAGCTGCGCCGCGCGATGGAGCTTAACCTCGACAACGCGGTCGCGCGACGCTGGCACGCCTTCAACCTTTCGGCGATGGGCCGCCACGACGAGGCCGTCTCCGAGATTCGGAAGGCGCGTGAGATCGCGCCGCGCTCGCCCGTCATCGCGACGGCCGTCGCCAACATCCTCCTCAACGCACGCCGCTTCGACGAGGCCGAGGACGCCTGCCGCGACGCGCTCGAACTCGACCCCGGCTCCATCTCGGCCCACATCATCCTGCGCTGGACGTACGAGGTGCGCGGCATGTGCGACGACGCGATGGCCGTCTTCGAGCAGGAGCGGGCGTTTGCCGGCGACACGCCGACGACACGCGCCAAGCAGGCGCACGTCCTCGCCTCCTGCGGCAACGCCGAAGAGGCGCGCGAACTCCTCAACGAACTCATCGCCAACCGCGAGCGCCAGTGGGTGACGGCCTACGAGTTCGCCGTCATCAGCGCGCTCCTCGGCGACGCGGACGCGGCCTTCGGCTGGCTCGCGCGCGCCGAAGAGGAGCACTCGGTCGGCCTCACCTACCTGCGCGTAGACCCGCGCCTCGAAAACATTCGCTCAGACCCGCGCTTCAACGAACTCCTCCGCCGCTTCTCGGCCTGAGGGCTTTGCGACGACGAAAGTGGAAGGGGGACGAAAGACACGCGGTCTTTCGTCCCCCTTCCACTTTTTAACTTTCGCTCGCGTCTAGTTCGAGTAGACGGCCTCGGTCGCGAAGCCCTCGGCGCGCGCGCGGGAGGCGCGGCGGCGCTCTTCGCGGCGGCGGGACTTGACCTTCTCGGCGCGCGTGCGGGCGCGCAGGGCCAGACGGTACTCGACGCGGTCGAAGGTCGCTTCCAGCACGCGCGACACGGCGAAGGCGAAGCCCTCGGACGCGAACGTCAGCGCGACGCCGAACAACAGGATGACCGCGGCAATCTCAATTACGCTCAACATCTCTCTTCCCTCACTCGCGCGGCACGGCCGCCGCACGCATTAAACTTAAGAACTCTTTCGACCCGCCCCGGCCCTTTAGGCCGCGCGCCCGCCGTAGTTCGGCGTCTTGAAGCCCATCTCGCCGAGGAGCGTCGAGTAGTTCCGGCGGAACTCGTCGGAGCGCTGCCGGTGGTCGCGCACCCAGTCGGAGACAACGTCTTTGACCTCGCGGACAGCCGCGGCGGCCGACTTGACGCTCACGACTTCCTGCGCGCCCTGCGTCTCGCGCGCCGTGCGCCCGCCCTTGATGACTCGTATCTGTTTTGCCTGTCCCATCGTCTTCGACCTCCGGTCTCGGCGTTTGAGAATTTCCGCCTCCGACCAGTAACGCGTAAAAAACGAACGCAGAGGGATAACGTTTTTTGCGTCTCGGACGAAAATTTTTTTGCGGCCGCCTCCGGCGCACTTCTCTTGTCTCGCCGGGACGCGCGGTGCTAACGTGCCCGGCGGGAGGAGAAGATGACCCGTAACCCCTTAAGTCGCCTCGCCCTCGCGCTCGCGGCCACTCTCGTACTCGGCCACGTGCCCGCGGACGCGCGCGCGCAGGGCGGCCCCGGCAAACCGCCCCCCGTCCTGTCCGACCCGCCCGCGCGCAAGAATCCGCCCGACCCGACGCGGAAGGACGGGCCGGTGCCGGTGGCCGGGAGCTGGAAGCTCAAGCGCACGCTGCGCGGGCACAAGGGCGCCGTCTACTCGGCGGCGTTCTACCCCGGCGGCGGGCGCGTGGCGACCTCGGGCGACGACGGCCAGATACGCGTGTGGGACGTGGGGACGGGGCGGCTCTTGAGGAGCGCGCGGGGGCCGGGCGGCACCGTCAGCGACGTGGCCGTCTCGCCCGACGGCCGCCTGCTCGCCTCCTGCACCGACAGCGGCGAGGGCTCGCGCGTGCAGCTCCTCGACGCGCGCTCGCTCCAGCCGCTCCGCACCTTCAAGGGGCAGGAGGACGGCGTCTTCGAGGTCATCTTCTCGCCTGACGGCCGCCTGCTCGCGAGCGGCGGGCGCGACCACGTCGTCCGTCTCTGGAACGTGAGGACGGGACGGCTCCTGCGCTCGCTCGCGGGACACGACGACGCCGTCACGGCGCTCGCCTTCACGCCCGACGGCCGCATACTCGCCAGCGCCAGCGCCGAGCACGACAGCACCGTCCGTCTCTGGGACGTGCGCACCGGCGCGTCTCTGCACACGCTGGCGGCGCACGGCGACTGGGTGACCTCCGTCGCGTTCGCGCCCGGCGGCGCGACGCTGGCGAGCGGCGGGCGCGACCACAAGCTCATCATCTGGGACGCGGGCACGGGGCGCAAGATGCGCGAGCTGCGCCAGCCCGAGATGGTCTACGAGATCGAGTTCTCGCCCGACGGCAAAGTCATCGCCGAGGCCGGCGGCGGCGGCATCGTCCGCCTCCACGACGCGCGCACCGGCCGCCTCCTCTCCAAGTTCGAGGCACACCGCGAAGAGATCAACGAGGTCAAGTTCGCCCCCCGCGGCCTCCTGCTGCTCACGGCCAGCTACGACTCCACCGTCAAACTCTGGGAGCCCGGCCCCCCGCCCCCCGAAGAGAAGAAGACCCCTGCGAAGTGGCTGGACTGAAAACTATTTTCTGCCTTCCAGAGCGACGCGGGCGACCATGTCGCGGAAGGCGAGGAGGTCGGTGATGGGTTTGGGCCAGTGCTCGTCGCAGCCGGCGGAGAGGACGCGCTCGCGGTCGCCGGGCATGGCGTGGGCCGTGAGTGCGATGATGGGCGTGGCGTCGAAGTGCGGGTCGGCGCGCAGGCGCCGCGTCGCTTCGAGGCCGTCGATGGCGCCGCCCAGAGAAATATCCATCAGGATGAGGTCGGGCGCCTCTTCGGCCGCGCGGCGCAGACCCTCTTCGGCCGTCTCGGCCAACGTGACGCCGTGCGCGTCTTCGAGCGCGAGGCGGACGAGGTCGCGGATGTCCGGCTCGTCCTCAACGAACAGTATCTTCGCCATCCGTAGGCTCCACCCCTAGTTCTTCCAGCGTGTCGCGCAGCCGCGAGGCCACGTCCGAGAGCAAAAGCTCGCCCTTGCGTATGACCTCGGCGATCTCGCCCGAGATGAGTTTGCGGTCGCCGGGCGTGATGTCCCTGCCCGTCACGACGAGCACGGGCACGTCCGCCGTCTGCGGGTCGGAGCGGAAGCGCGCGATGAACTCAAAGCCGCTCATGCCGTTCGGCATCATCAGGTCGCAGAGCACGGCGCGCGGCCGTTGCTGCGCTACCATCTTGAGGGCCGTCTCGCCCGACGGCGCGCTGCGCGCGTTGAAGCCCGCGTTCCTGAGCGCCGTCGTCAACAGCTCGCGTACGCCGTGCTCGTCGTCCACCACAAGCAAGTAGCCGTCGTCGCCGTCGTCCGCCGCGCCCCGCACGCTCACGCGGTCGAGCGTCTCGGTGAGCGTCTGCGGGTCCACGGGTTTGAGGAGGTAGTCGGACGCGCCGAGGCTGTAGCCGAGCGGCCGGTTGTCCACGATGGAGCAGACGATGACGGGGACGCTACTGAGGCGTCGGTCGGCGCGCATCGCCTGGAGCACGCGCCATCCGTCCATCTCGGGCATCATCACGTCGAGCGTGACGGCCACGGGGTCGTGCTCGCGCGCGAGCCTTAAGCCCTCGGCCCCGCCCGGCGCCCTCAACACGCGGTAGCCCGCGCGCTCCAGAGTCTCTGAGAGAAGCGCCGCCGCGTCGTCGTCGTCCTCGATGACGACCACGACCGGACGGCCGTCGTCGTCACCCTCGCGCTCCTGCACGGCAGCGCGCGGCGCACCCTGCGACTGCTGACCGCCCGCGGCGAACTGCGGTGACTCGTCGCCGTCGCGCGCGCCGGCCGCGTTCTCCTCGGGCGCCGTGAGCGGCAGCGTGACCGTGAAGGTCGAGCCCTCGCCCACCTTCGACGTGACCTCGATCTCGCCACCGAGCAGGTCAACTATCTGCCGCACGATGGAGAGCCCGAGCCCGACGCCGCTCGCCGCGCGCGTCATCGAGCCATCCACCTGCCGGAAGCGCTCGAAGATGATGGGGAGCGACCGCTCCTCGATACCGATGCCGGTGTCTTTGATGACGATGCGGAAGTGCTCTCGGCCGTGCGCAGCGAGTTCCGCCTCGACGCGGCCGCGCGCGGTGAACTTCGCCGCGTTCGACAGGAGGTTGATGACGACCTGCCGGACGCGCAGAGGGTCGGTGTAGGCGAGCGGCAGACGGTCGGGCACGCGCAGACGGTACTCCAAACCCTTGCGTTCGGCGAGCGACTGAAGCTCGGCGAAGGCGCTCTGCACGACTTCAACTAAATCGATATGCTCGCGGTGAATCTTCATGCGGCCCGCCTCGATCTTCGACACGTCGAGCACGTCGTTGATGAGCGCGAGCAGGTGCTGGCCGTTGCGAAGTATTCGCTCGAAGGCGTCGGTGTAACGCTTCGGTATCTCGCCGTCGCGGCCACCCGTGAGCTGCACGAGCTGCGCGAAGCCGATGATGGCCGTCAGGGGCGTGCGCAGCTCGTGCGACATGTTGGCGACGAACTCGGCCTTGAGACGGTTGTACTCTTCCAGCCGCCGGTTGGCCTCGCGCAGCTCCTCGGCCTGCCCGCGGTAGCGCCGCTCGCTCGCGCGCAGGTCCTCCTCGTTCTGGCGGATGCGGAGAAAGGCGAGCACGTTCGCCTTGAGCGCGACCGACTCGATGGGCTTGGCGAGGTAGCCGTCGGCGCCTGCGTTGAGCGCCTCGGCCTGATGCTCGGCCGTCGTGTTCATCCCCGAGAGCATGACGACGAAGGTGTCACGCAGGCCCTCGTGCGCCTTGATCTTCTGGCAGACGCCGACGCCATCGCCGTCCGGCAGCGTCGCGTCGAGCAGGATGAGGTCTGGACTCTCGGCGCGCGCGAGCCGCAGGCCGTCGGCGCACGTGGACGCCTCGATCACCTGATAGCCCTCGTCCGCGAGCATGGCCGAATGGTCGCGCAGCAGCGCCGGGTCGTCTTCGACTACTAGAACCTTCTGTGTCCTCATCAAAATTCCGCCCCGCCGGTCAGGGCCGGCGGGGGCTCACTTTGTGATAGACGCTGCGGTTCACGCGTGTGTGTACGAAATGTGACAAGAGTGCGGCAAGCCGTAAAGCGTCAACCGTGAACCGTGACAAGAGAAGACAGGCTCTTCCTCTCGCCACGGTTCACGGTTGACGCTTTACGGCTTGTGCCTTCTGCCTTCTTACCTGGCCGTCTGCCCCTGCTCTTCCTTGACGACCCAGCCGTCGGCGAGCTGGATGACGCGGTCGCCGTAGCCGGCGTTCACTTCGGAGTGCGTGACCTGGATGATGGTTGTGCCGGCGGCGTTGAGCCGCTTGAACAGCTCCATGATCTCGCGCCCCTGACTCGAATGGAGGTTCCCCGTCGGCTCGTCGGCGAGGATGAGCTTGGGGCCGTGGACGACGGCGCGCGCGACGGCGACGAGCTGCTGCTGGCCGCCCGAGAGCTGGTTGGGGAAGAGGTCTTTCTTACCGACGATCTGGAATTGATCGAGCGTGTCGGCGACGATGGCCTGCGCCTCTGAACGCTTCACGTCGCGGTAGGAGAGCGGGACTTCGATGTTCTCCCTGACGGTCAGGCCGTCGATGAGGTGATAGCTCTGGAAGACGAACCCGACGTGCCGCTTGTGCAGCTCGGCGCGCTGCTTGTGGTTCATCTTGTGGACGGGCTGACCCATGAAGTGGTATTCGCCGCCCCACGCGCTGTCGAGGAAGCCGATGATGGAGAGCAGCGTCGTCTTCCCCGAACCCGAAGGCCCCATGATGGAGACGAACTCGCCCTCTTTCACGTCCACATCGACGCGCCGCAGGACGTACGTCCGCCCCGCGCCCGTCTCGTAAAACTTCTCGACGTTTCTCAGTTCAATCATCTGTTGGCCTCTTCCAAGCACCGGAGGGTTTTATAAATTTCACTCGGGAGCCCGGCGGGGGACGATCCAAAACCCCGCCGGACTCCCGAGTAGCACGGAACTCCCATTCCGACGCCCTGCGGGGAAGGAAACCGCGTGCCACTTCCGAAAACGGACATTTTGAACAGTTGCCGGTCTCGACCTGCCCACTTGCGGGACTGGCCTGTCCCAAAAGCGGGATTCAGGCGGGCAGACGCAGTTGCGCCTTACAGCCCGTCCCGTCCCGCCGGTTCTCAAGCGTCAGAGCCCCGCCGTGTGCCTCCGCAATCTGGCGCGAGAGTACGAGCCCTATCCCTGACCCGCCCGGCTTCGTCGTAAAGAACGGCACGAAGAGGTTCGCAGTGTTGGCGAGCCCCAGACCCTCGTCCTCGACCCAGATTTCGACGTGCGCGTTCGACGTAGCGCGCCAACCGACGCGCACCCCGCCGCCCGTCACCAGCGACGCATCGGCCGCGTTGCGCACGAGGTTGATGAGAAGCTGTTCGAGCTGGTCTGCGTCCGCGCGCACGGTCAGCTCCGGCCCCGGGATGATGGAGACGCGCACGCGAGTTTCAAGCCCCGCCACACGCCGCACGACCTGACCCAGCTCGACGAGCGCGAGCTTCGGCGGCGGCAGGCGCGCCAGACGCGCGTACGACTCCATGAAGCGGCTCAAACTCTCCGCGCGCGCCGAGACCACGTCCAGTCCGCTCCGCACGTCCTCGCGCCAGTCCTCGGGCAGAGGCTCGCGCGCGAGCAGGCTGGAGAGGCTGCCGGCGATAGACTTGATGGGCGCGAGCGAGTTGTTCAGCTCGTGGCCGAGCACGCGCACGATGCGCTGCCAGGCTTTCAGCTCCTCCTCGCGCAGAGGCTGGCTCAGGTCGCCGATGACGAGCAGTTGGTGCGGGACGCCGCGCTCGCGGAAGCTGCTGCGGCGCACGCCCCAGCGGCGCATCTGCCCGCTGTCGCCGGGGAAGGCTTTGGTGAGCGTGCGTGTCGCGTCCGTCTCACGCACGCGCAGCACGTCGGCCAGTCCCAGCTCTTCGGCTGTGCGCCCGGCGGCGCGCTCCTCGGGCCGCGCCAGCAGTCGCTCGCCCGCGCGATTGACGAGGCGCAGGCGGTGCTCGGGGTCGAAGGCGAAGACGGCCACGTCGATCTCGGCCATGACCGTGCGCAGGAGCGCCGTCGCTTCGAGTGCACCGATGCGCTGCTCGCGCATCGTCTGGCCGAGCGCGTTGATCTCGCGTATGACCTCGCTCAGAGAGTCCTGCCCGCGTCCGCCGCGCGCGCGGAAGCTGTAGTCGCCCTCGCGCAGCGCCGCCAGAAGGTTCGACACCGTCTGCAAGGGCCGCACCACCCTCCCCTGCACCGCGAACGAGAAGCCGAGCCAGAAGCAGACGACCAGAGCCCCCAGCGTCCACACGACCTTCGGCGTATACCCGCCGACCCACAGGAGCACGAGCGATACGACGACGGCCGGCGCCCCTGCGGCCAGCGCCATCAGGAGCACGCGCTGCTCGTGGGCCATCGGCTCGCGCCGCGGCTCGCGCGTCGCGAGACCGACCCGCAGCGACGGGTCGTCAGAGCCCGGCTCCTCAAGCACCTGCGCGGCGTCGGCTCTTCGTGTTGTGGCGGCGTGGGTCAGGTCTGCGCGTGTCGGGGGCTCGGAGGTAGGTTGTGCGGGCTCGGCTTCGAGGGTCGGGCGCGGCGCAGGGCGTGGCGGCGGCGGGGCCGCGCCGGCTACCTCCGTCTGCATCAAGCCCCGCACTTGCTCCTCGGATTTCATCCCTTCAGCCATCCCTCCACGCAGGCCGACACCCGTGCGTGAATTGTAGACCAGGTCTACTCTCCGTGCGCACGTACGAATCCGCATTCCGCGACTGACTGACTCACCCGCGACGGCGTTCGAGCAGCACCATCATCAGGAAACTGAGGACGGCGCGCGTCTCGTCCGGCTCGCTCAACTCGGCCAGCTTCTCGACGCGAAACTTCCCTTCCATGAAGGCGGGCTGTTTGGAGAGGCGCATCAGCGGCGCGCCCGAGGCGCTCGTCAGCAGGTAAGTCGGGTTGAAGAGGTAGCCCGAGAAGATGCCGAGGATCGGTATCTCGCCGAACACCGCGTCGCCGACCTTGACCCAGCCGTTCTCCTCCTGAATCGTCATCAACTGGCCGCCGCCGTCCGAGACCTCGTACTGCGCGCGCCAGAGCGACTTCCGCCCCTTGCGCGCAATCGCTCCCAGCGGGCGGCCCGCCGTGTCGTTGATGTTGTACTTGGCGTTGAAGTCGAGCACGCGGTCGGCGTTGATGGTGTAGAGCGGACGGGTCTGCTCCACGTCGGCGAAGACGGTCACGGCCTCCTTCAGCTTAAACGCCTTCTGCTTCGTGTAGAGCACCACCTGCCCCGACGCGTCGCTGACCTTGACCTGCGGGCTCAGTGCAATCTTCTTAAAGGAAAGGTCGAGGGGGAAGTTCATAGCAGTCCTCCGTCGGCTGTTCTGGATTCGTGGGAACGCGTGGAGCGCCCCGCGCCTGATCCCGCGCATTATCGTCGCGCGCGGCCAGAAGGACAAACGCGGCCGGGTCGTTTAAATCTCGTACTTCTGCATGCGGCGGTAGAGGGCGCTGCGGCTCAGGCCGAGGGCTTCGGCCGCCTGGCTGACGTTGCCGCCGAAGCGGCGGAGCGCCTTCTGGATGAGGAGGCGCTCGACCTCTTCGAGGCTCATCTCTTCGAGACGGCGCTCGCCGCCGCCGCTGGCGGTCTGGAGGCCGAGGTCGGCCGGCTTCACTTCGTCGGAGCGCGCGAGGAGGACGGCGCGCTGGACGACGTGATCCAGCTCACGCACGTTGCCGGGCCACGCGTAGGCGCGCATGGCTTCGAGCGCGGCCGGGTCGAAGCCGCGCAGGGGCTTGCGGTAGCGTTGCGCGTGGCGGAGGAGGAAGTGCGCGGCCAGCGCCGCGATGTCTTCGGGGCGCTCGCGCAGGGGCGGCAGGTGTATCTCGACCGTGTTGAGGCGGAAGAAGAGGTCTTGACGGAAGCGGCCCGTGGCGGCCTCCTCCTTGAGGTTCGAGTTCGTCGCTGAGAGCACGCGCACGTCCACGCGCCGCGTCTGCGAAGAGCCGACGCGCTCGAACTCGCCCGTCTCAAGCACGCGCAGGAGCTTGGTCTGAAGGTTGACGGGCACGTTGGCGATCTCGTCGAGGAAGAGCGTGCCGCCGTCGGCCAGCTCGAAGCGCCCGACGCGGTCGGTCTTGGCGTCGGTGTAAGCGCCGCGGACGTGGCCGAACAGCTCCGACTCGAAAGTCCCTTCGGCGAGCGCGCCGGCGTTGACGGCAACCATCGGCTTCGAGGCGCGTGGGCTTAGCGCGTGGAGCGTGCGCGCGACGACCTCCTTGCCCGTGCCGTTCTCGCCGGTGATGAGGACGTTCGCGTCCGACGGGCCGACGTGGCGCAGGAGGTCGAGGATGGGCTGCATCGCCTCGGACTCGGCGATGAGGAGCGGTTTCTCCCCGTTCCCGCCGTCCTGGCGTAGCATCTGGTTCTCGGCTTCGAGCCGCTCACCCTTGCGGAGCGCGCGCGACAGCTCCGTGTGCGTGCGCAGGATCGTGAGCAGCCGCGCGTTGTCCCACGGCTTCTGCACAAAGTCGCGCGCGCCGCGCTGCATCGCCTCGACGGCTACCTCGACGCTGCCCCAAGCGGTCATGACGACGACGGGCAGCGTCGGGTCCAGCTCGCGCAAACGTGCGAGGAGGTCCAGGCCCTCCTGGCCGGAGGTCGTGTCGCGCGTGTAGTTGAGGTCGATGAGCGCCACGTCGAACGACTGGCGGGCGAGCGCCTCGGCCGCGTCCGTGGGCGAAGCGACGGCGCGCGTCTCGAACCCTTCGCCCTTCAGAAGCAGGCGCAGCGCCTCAATCACGGCCGGCTGGTCATCTGCGATAAGTACACGCGGCATATTATGTAAAAGTGCTACAGAGTCGGGCATCTGGTTAAGAAGAGTGTGACACGCACGCCCCACGCAAGCAAAGGGAGCGATGAGTCCTTCGTCGCCGCGGAGCGGCGTTATTACTCGTATCTAAGAGCCACCATCGGATCGACCTTCGTCGCGCGCCGCGCCGGGATGAGGCAGGCGAGGAGGGCGACGCCTGAGAGTAGCAGCGAGACGAACGCGAATATGACCGGGTCGGTCGCCGACACGTCGTAGAGCAGGCTCGACATAACACGCGTCAGCGCGAAGGACGCGGCCAGCCCCGCCAGCACTCCGCCGAGCGCGAGCGCCATCCCTTGACGGACGACCATCCGCACCACGTCGCCGCCGCGCGCCCCGAGCGCGATGCGGATGCCGATCTCGTGCGTCCGCTGCGTCACCGTGTAGCTCATCACGCCGTAGACCCCGACCGCCGCGAGCAGCAGCGCCAACGCGGCGAAGGCCGTCAGCAGTTGTGCGTAGAAGCGCGGCTGCGCGACCGACTCGGAGAGCCGGTGCTCCATCGTCTTCACGTTCGCGGCTGCGCGCCCCGCGTCCACCTCGCGCACAGCCCTCTGCGCGGCGGGCGCGAGCGCCGAAGGGTCGCCCTCCGTCCGCATGATGAAGGAGGACGAGAGCCACGGACGCTGAAGGTAGCAATCGTAAATCTGTATGTTGGTCGGCTCCCCGATTGTCTGCTTCGTGTCCGCGACGACGCCGACAATCTCCAGAGGCACACGCCGCTCCATGTAGTCGATGACGACGCGCTTACCCAGAGGGTCTTCGCCGGGGAAGACGCGCCGCGCCATCGTCTCGTTGATGAGCGCGACGGCGGGCGCACCCTCCACGTCGCGCTCCGTGAAGCCACGGCCACGCGACACGGGGATGCGCATGACCTCGAAGTAGTTCGGGCTCACCGAGAGGTAGTCGGCCTGCGGCTCTTCGCCCGGGCGCGCGGGCCGCCCCTCGACCCCGTAAGAGAAGTTGAGCACCCAGTCGAGCGGGAGGCTCGAAGTGAGCGCGGTCGCACGTACCCCGGGGAGCGCGTTGAGGCGCTCCTGCATCTTCCCGAAGTATGCGGCGCGCTGCGCAGTCTGCCCGTACAACTGCTGCGGCGCGCCCACGGTCAGCGTCAGCAGGTTGCGCGGCTCGAAGCCGAGGTCGGTCTGTTGCAGGCGTATGAAGCTGCGCAGTAGTAGTCCCGCGCCGACGAGCAGCACGAGCGTTACGGCAATCTCTGCGACGACCAGAAGGCCGCGCGCGCGCCGGACGCGCGTCTCGGAGGAAGCGCCGCGTCCCGTCTCCTTGAGCGCAAGGTTGAGGTCGGGCTTCGAGACCTTCAGGCCGGGGAGGAGCCCCACCAGCAGCCCCGCCGACAGAGAGACGAACGCCGTAAACGCCAGCACCCACACGTCTACACGCGCCTCGTCGAGCCGCGCGAACCGCAGCCCTTCGGGGACGAGCGCGAGCAGTGCTTCGACGCCCCACAGCGCCAGCACGACCCCGAGCGCGCCGCCCGCCAGCGTCAGCAGCACGCTCTCCGCGAGCAGTTGCCGCACCACGCGCCAGCGCGTCGCGCCGAGCGCCGCGCGGATCGCCATCTCCTTGTAACGCGCCGTCGAGCGCGCGAGCAAAAGGTTCGTGACGTTCGCGCACGCGATGAGCAGCACGAAGCCGACCGCGCCGAAGAGGACGAGCAGCGCCGTGCGCGTCTGCGGCCCGACCAGTGTCTCGCGCAGAGGGATGAGGCGCACGCCCCAGTCCGCGTTCGAGTCGGGGTAGGCTTCGGCGAGTCGCGCGGCGACGCCGCTCAACTCCTCCTGCGCCTGCGCGCGCGTCATAACATCCTTGATACGGCCGACGACCGAGAAGTAGCGGCTCGTCCGCTGACGCAGCTCGCCCGACTGGCTCGGAAGAGGCGTCCAGACCTCCGCGTAGGACGGATACCTGAACTGCTCCGGCATGACGCCGACCACGGTCGCGCTCCCGCCGCCGACGAGCGTCAGTTGACGACCGACGACACCCGCGTCTCCGCCGAAGCGACGCTGCCAGAGCCTGTGACTCAAGACGACGGGGCGCGCGGCTCCCGCGCCGAACTCTTCCGTAGAGAGCGCACGGCCGAGCGCAGGCGCGACGCCGAGCAGCGGGAAGAAGTCTTCCGAGACGCGCACGCCCGAGACCATCTCGGGCAGGCCGCCCGCGTCGAGCGTCAGGCCGCCGCCCGTGTAGGCCGCGAGGCCGTCGAAGGCGCGGCTCTGCGCGCGCCAGTCCACGAAGTCCGCGGGCGCGACGCCGCGCACCTCGGCCGCGCCGCCGCGCTTGTTCTCGGCCGCGACGACGACCACACGCTCGGGCGCGGCGAACGGCAGCGGCCGCACGAGCGCCGCGTACACGACGCTGAAGACCGCCGTGTTGATGCCGATGCTCAACCCCAGCGTCAGCACCGCGACCAGCGTCAGCCCCGGCCGCTTCAACAGAGTCCTCATCCCGTAACGCAAGTCCTGTAGAAGTCTCTCCATCATTCGTTCCTCATTCGTAACGTAGCGCGACCATCGGATCGACCTTCGTCGCGCGGCGCGCAGGGATAAGACAAGCGAGCAAGGCCACGGCGGCAAGCAGCAACGAGACGACGACGTAGACGAAAGGGTCTGCGGCCGAGACGCCGTAAAGCAGGCCCGCGATGAGGCGCGTCAGCGCGAAGGCGCAGACGAGCCCGAGCCCAAGCCCTGCGAGCGTGAGCAGCATTCCCTGCCGGACGACGAGGCCGAGGATGTCCGAGGCCCTTGCGCCGAGGGCGAGGCGCACGCCTATCTCGCGCGTGCGCTGCGCGACCGAATAGCTGACCACGCCGTAGAGCCCGACGCCCGCCAGCAGCAGCGCCGCGCACGCGAAGCCCGCCATCAGAAACGTCGTCACGCGCCGGTACGCGGCCGAGTTCGCCACGACCTGCTCAAGCGTCTTCACGTCGTAGACGGGCAGCTCGCGGTCGAGCGCGCGCACCTCCTCGCGCACGCGGCCGACGAGCGACTCTGCCTGAGCGTCCCCCGCCCTCACGACGAGCGAGAGCCCGCCCCACCCCGCGTCCTGCCGGTGCGGCACATACATCTGGAGGGCCGCGTCCTTCGCGTCGAGCGAGTCCGGCTTCGTGTCGCCGACGACGCCGACGACCTCGCGCAGAAACTTCTCGTCGCGCCAGATGCGTATGCGCTTGCCGAGCGGGTCTTCGCCCGCGAAAGCCTTGCGCGCGAACGCCTCGTTGATGACGACGACCTTCGCCGACTCCGCGTTGTCCCGCTCGTCGAAGACGCGCCCCCCGCGCAAGGGGATACGCATCGCGCGGAAGTAGTCGGGCGTGATGACGGCGTAGGAGGCGTTCTCACTCTCCTCGGGCGTCTCGGGCCGGCCCTCGCGTAGGAAGCTGCGCCCCACCGAATAACTGCTGCCGCCGAGCGGGAGCGAGATGGTCGCGCCCGCCGACTCGACGCCGGGTATCCCCTTCACACGTTCCATCAACGCCGCGTAGAACTCAGCCTTGCGTGCCGGCTCCCTGTAGCGCGCGCCCGGCAGAGAGACGCGCATCGTGATGACGTTCTCCGGCTCGAAGCCGGGGTTCACGGCTTGCAGTCGGGCGAAGCTCTTGACGAGGAGCCCTGCGCCCACCAGCAGCAGGAGCGAGAGCGCCACCTCCGCGACGACGAGCGCCGAGCGCGCGCGGCTGCGCCCGCCGTGGACGCCGCGCCCGCCCTCCTTCAACGCCTCGTTCAGGTCATAGCGCGACGCCTGCAAGGCCGGGGCGAGCCCGAAGACGACGCCCGTCAGAACGCTCGCACCCGCGGCGAAGAGGAGCACGCGCCAGTCGGCCGAAGCCTCCGCGAGCCGCGGCGTGTCGGCCGGCGCGAGCGCCACGAGCAGGTCAGTCAGCCACACGCTCAGGGCTGCGCCGAGCGCACCGCCCGCTAAGCTCAACAGGACGCTCTCCGTCAACATCTGCCGCGCGACGCGCGAGCGCGACGCGCCGAGCGCGAGGCGGAGCGCCACCTCCCTGCGCCGCCCCGACGCGCGCGCCAGCAGGAGGTTCGCCACGTTGGCGCACGCGATCAACAGCAGCAGCCCGACGCCTGCGAGCAGCATGAAGAGCGTCGCCTTCAGCTTCCCGACCAGCTCCTCCTTCAGCGGGTCGAGGTCAACGCCCCAGCCCGCGTTCGTCACCACGTAACTCGCGGCGAGACGCGAAGAGATGGCGTCCATCTCGGCCTGCGCCGCTTCGAGCGTGACGCCCTCGCGGAGGCGGCCGACGACGTTGTAGCTGCGGTTGTCGCGCGGCTCCTTCGCCACGTCGAGTTGGAGCGGCGCCCAGACCTCCGTACGCCCGGGGAAGTCGAAGCCGGCGGGCATGACGCCGACGATTTGGAGCTTTCGCCCGCTCATCTCTATCGTACGCCCGACCGCCGCGGGGTCTGCGCCGAAGCGCCTGACCCACAGCGCGTGGCTGATGACGACGACCGGGTCGCGCCCCAACTCGCCGTCCTCCGGCAGTAGAGCGCGTCCACGCGCCGCGCTCACGTCGATGATGCGGAAGAGGTCGGGCGTGACGGCAGCCGCGCCCACGCGCTCCGGCTCGTCGCCGCTCATCATGTTCGCGTTGCCCGCCGAGTAGAGCGCGAGCGCCTCGAACGAGCGCGCCTGTTCGCGCCAGTCGGCGAAGTCCGGCGCCGACATATTGCTCTCCTTGATGCCCTTCGACGGGTTGACTCCGTCGAAGGCGACGACGCGCTCCGCGCCCGGGTAGGGCAGAGGGCGCAGGAGCACGGCGTTGACGACCGAGAAGATGGCCGTGTTCGCTCCCACCCCCAGCGCCAGCACCGCCAGCGCCACGGCCGTAAACCCCGGACGCTTCCAGAGCAACCTCAGACCGAACCGCACGTCCTGCCACAGTGTCCTCATGGCTTCTCCTTACTTACCACTTCATTCGTAGCGCAGCGCGACCATCGGATCGACCTTCGTCGCGCGGCGCGCGGGGACGAGGCAGGCGACGAGCGCCACGAGCGCGAGCAGCAGCGCGACGAGGGTGTAGACGAAAGGGTCTGCGGCCGAGACGCCGAAGAGCAGACCCGAGATGAGGCGCGTCAGCGCGAGCGCGCCGGCCGCCCCGACCGCGATGCCGCCGAGCGCGAGCAGAAGGCCGTGGCCGAGGACGAGGCGGAGCACATCGCGCGTGCGCGCGCCGAGCGCGACGCGGACGGCTATCTCGTGCGTGCGCTGCGCGACCGAGTAGGAGACGACGCCGTAGATGCCCACGAGCGCGAGCAGCAACGCGACGCACGCGAAGACGCCGGTCAGGTAGGCCGGATAGCGGCGCATGAAGGCCGCGCGCGAGCCCGCCACCATCTGCTCAAGGGTCTGCACGGCGTAGACCGGCACCTCCGGGTCGAGCCCGCGCACCTCGTCACGCACGGTGGAGGCGAGCGCCAAAGGGTCGGGCGCGTCCGTGCGCAGGACGAGCGCGGCAGAGTCAAAGTAAGAGTCCTGCCGCGAGTGGAAGTAGATGACGGGCGTCGTGCGCGCGTCGAGGCTCGTCACCTTCTCGTCGCCGACGACGCCGACAATCTCGTACTGCATCTCGCCGGTGAACTTGAATGTGGCATGGCGGCCCAACGGGTCTTCGCCGGGGAAGACCCGTTCCGCGAAGGTCTTGTTGACGAGGAGTACGGGCGGAGACGCCGAGTCGTCGCGCTCGGCGAAGGCGCGGCCTTTGACGAGGGGCACGCCCAACACCTCGAAGTAGTTGGCGCTGACGGTGCGCAGGTGCGCCTCGGTCAGCTCGGAGGCGGGAGTCTGACGGCCGACGATCTGCGGCGTCCCCGTCCCGCCCTCGCCCGCGAGCGGCAGGTTGCTCGTCAGGGCCACGCCGCGCACGCCCGGTACCGCCGAGATGCGACGCAGCATCTCTTCATAGAAGCGCGTGGCCGTCCCATCCTCGCTGTAGCGCGCGGGCGGGAGCGCGACCCTCATCGTCAGGAGATTGCGCGTGTCGAAGCCGGGGTCAACCCGGAGCATCGTCACGAGGCTCTTCATCAAAAGCCCCGCGCCGACGAGCAGCACGAGCGCGAGCGCAACTTCGGTCACGACGAGCAGGTCGCGCAGCCGCCTGCTCCCGCGCGAGACGGTGCTGCCGCGGCCTCCCTCTTTGAGGGCGCTCTGCAAATCCGTGCGCGAGGCCGCGAGCGCGGGCGTCAGGCCGAAGAGCACGCCCGTCAGAAGCGAGAGCCCGCAGGCGAAGAGCAGCACGTCGCGGCTGAGCGAGAGGCTTTGCAGGTACGGCATCTGCGCGAGCTGCGCCGCCGGTATCAACGCGACGAGCGCGTCCACGCCCCACAGCGCGAGCACGAGCCCCGCCGCCCCGCCGACGATGGAGAGCAGCACGCTCTCCGTCAAAAGCTGTCGCACCACGCGCCAGCGCGACGCGCCGAGCGCCGCGCGGATGGCGACCTCCTTCTGCCGCGCGGCCGAGCGCGCGAGCAGGAGGTTCGCGACGTTCGTACACGCGATGAGCAGCACGAACCCGACCGCCCCGAGCAGCACGAAAAGCACCGGGCGCACCGGCCCCACGAACTCATCCCGCAACTCGACGGCGCGCAGGCCGACGCCCGCGTGGGCTCCGGGGTCGTCGCTCTCGATGCGCGAGGCGATGGTCGAAAGGTGCGCCGCGGCACCTTCAAAGGTCACGCCTTGCTTGAGACGCCCGACCACTTTTACCCAGTGCTGGTAGCGCCGCGCCGCCACGTCCGCCGGCGGCGCGAGCGGCGTCCAGACCTCCGCGTTGCCGAGCAGCGCGAAATGGAAGTCCGCGGGCAGCACGCCGACTATCGTGAAAGCCCTCCCGTCGAGCGTGACCTCGCGGCCGATGGCCGACGGCTCGCCGCCGAAACGGCGCCGCCAGAGGTTGTGACTGATGACCGCAACGCGCTTTGCTTCAAGCCCGTCCTCGCCCGCGACGAAGGTGCGGCCGACCGCGGCGTTGACGCCGAGCAGGTCGAAGAAGTTCGCCGTCACGGCCGCGCCGCCCGCGCGCGTGGCCTCGCCCGCGTCGGCGAGCGTGACGGGCCGCCCCGTATAGCCGGCCAGTCCCTCGAAGACCTCCGACCCTTGCGCGCGCCAGTCGAGGAAGTCCGGGTATGAGGCTTCGCGCCGCTCGAAGTCGCGGCTGCGCTTCGTCTCCCAGAGGTGTACGAGCCGCCCGGGCTCTCGGTAGGGCAGAGACCGCAGCAGCGCCGCGTCGATCACCGAGAAGATGGCCGTGTTCGCGCCGATGCCTAAAGCGAGCGTCAACACCGCCACGGCCGCGAACCCCGGCTGTTTCGCCAGCGTCCGCACCGCATACCGCACGTCCTTCAAGAGAGTCCTCATCGTTTCTCCTCACTCGTAACGCAGTGCGACCATCGGGTCCACCTTCGTCGCGCGCCGCGCCGGGACGAGGCAGGCAAAGAACGCCACCGCGGCGAGCAGCAGCGCGAGGCCGACGAAGGTCAGCGGGTCGGTCGCCGAGACGCCGAAGAGCTGGCTCTCGATGAGGCGCGTCAGCGCGAGCGCGCAGAGGAGCCCGAGCCCGACGCCCGCGAGCGCCAGTCTCATCCCGCGCCCGACGACCATCCGCAGCATGTCTCCGGGGCTCGCGCCCAGCGCCATGCGCACGCCGATCTCGGGCGTGTGCTGCACGACGAAGAAGGCCAGCACGCCGTAGATGCCGAGCGCCGACAGCAGCAGCGCGAGCCCCGCGAAGGCCGCCAGCAGAATCACGCCCACGCGCCGCTGTGCCGTGTCGCGACCCAGAACCTCTTCGAGCGTGCGGACGGAGGAGATGGGCTGGTACGGGTCAATGTCCCGCACCGCCTCGCGCACGGCGGGCGCGACGGAGTTGGGCTCGACGGAGGTGCGCACGACGAGGTCGCGCGGCGCGAAGGCGAAGGCGAGCGGCGACTGCCAGTACGGGGTGGCCTGCCGGTAGGGCACATACATCTCGGCCTTGACGGGCTCGTCCGAGGCCATCTGGCGCACGTCCTCGACCACGCCCACGACCATGAGCCACGGCTGCGGCGAGTCGGGCGCGCCGACCTTGAAGCGTTTGCCGACGGCGCTCTCGCCCGGCCAGAAGGAGCGCGCCAGCATCTCGTTGACGGCGACGACGGGCGGCGCGCCCTCGTCGTCCTGTTCAGACAGTCCCCTGCCCTCGCGCACCGCGAGCCCGAGCGCGCGGAAGTAGTCGGGGCTCACCTGTCGGTGGTTCGCGTTCCAGTTTGAGTTGGGGCCGTTATCCTTGCCCTCGACGGAGAGGCCGTTGGCGCCGCCCTTACGCGTGAGCGGGACGGCGGTCGTGTAGCCGGCGGCGACCACACCCGGCAGTCCCTTCACGCGTTCGAGCACGCCGTTGTAGAAGGCCGCGCGGCGCGCGGGCGCGCGGTAACGGTTGTCGGCGAGCTGCGTCCGCACCGTCAAAACGCTCTCGGGCCTCAGGCCCGCGTACTGCCCGCGCAGGTTATAGAGCGTGCGGACGACGAGCCCCGCGCCGACGAGGAGCACCAGCGCCAGCGCCACCTCGGCGACGACGAACGCGCCGCGCAGACGCCGCCCCGCGCCCGCCGCCCCGCGCCCGCCCGCCTGCTTGAGCGCCTCGTTCAAATCCGTCTTCGACGCAGAAAGCGCGGGCGCGAGCCCGAAGGCCACGCTCGCCAGAAGCGACACGAGCAGCGTGAAGCCGAGGACGCCCGAGTCGAGCCGCGGCTCGGCCGACGCACGCATCCCTGCGGGGACGAGCTGCCCGAGGAAGGCGAAAGTCCACAGCGCCAGCAGCGCCCCCAGCAACCCGCCCGCAGCCGAGAGCAGCGCGCTCTCGGTCATCAACTGCCGCACGATGCGCAGCCTTGAGGCGCCGAGCGCCGAGCGCACGGCTATCTCGCGCCGCCGCGCCGCCGCGCGCGACAGCAGCACGCCCGCAACGTTCGCGCACGCGATAAGCAGCACCAGCGCGACGGCCGCGAGCAGCAACAGGAGCGGACGCCGCGCGTCGCCCGCGAGGTGCTCGCGCAGTGGGACGACGGCCGCGCTCAGGTTCGCCGCGTCGTCCGGGTGTGCCTCCGAGATGCCGCGCGCGACGGCGTCGAGGTCGGCCTTTGCCTGCTCGACGGTCACGCCCGGCTTGAGGCGCGCGACCACTTCGAGGTAGTGGTTGGCGTGGTCGGCGAGCTGCTCCGGGGTGAACGCGACCGGAACCCATAGCTCCACGTTCGGATACGCGAACTGGAAGTCGGCGGGCATGACGCCGACGACCGCGTAGGGCTCGCCGTTGAGCAGGACTTCGCGCCCGACGGCCGAGCGCTCGCCGCCGAATCGGCGCTGCCAGAGACCGTGGCTCAAGACCGCGACGCGCGACGTGCCGGGCCTGTCCTCCTCTGCGAGCAGCGTGCGCCCGAGCGCGGGCTCGGCGCCGAGCAGCGGGAAGAAGTTCGACGTGACGCCGAGGCCGAGAATCTTCTCCGGCTCGCCGCCCCCGCCGGTGAGGTCGAAGGTGCGCTGGTCGATGGCGGCCGCGTCCTCGAAGACCCTGTTCTGCGCGCGCCAGTCGGCGTAGTTACCGACGGCGAGCACATCACGCGGGAAGCCGGCGGCCGTCCCGTCCTCCCACACCGTCACCAAACGCTCGGCCGCGCGGTACTTCAGAGGCCGCACCAGCACCGCGCTCACCAGACTGAAGACGGCCGTGTTCGCGCCGATGCCGAGCGCCAGCGTCAGCACCGCCACGGCCGTGAACCCCGGCTTCTGCCACAGCACGCGCAGCCCGTAGCGCACGTCTTGAAGTAGTGTCTTCATCGCTCACTCCTCACTCGTATCTGAGAGCCACCATCGGGTCCACCTTCGTCGCGCGGCGCGCGGGGACGTATGACGCGAGCAGGGCGACCGCCGCCAGCAGGAGCGAGACGAGGGCGAAGACCAGCGGGTCGGTGGCCGAGACGCCGTAGAGCAGGCTCGACATCAAGCGCGTGAGCGCCAACGCCCCCGCCAGCCCGAGCCCGAGCCCGAGGAGCGTGAGCAGCATCCCCTGCCGCACGACGAGCCGCAGCACGTCGCGGCGCTGCGCGCCGAGCGCCATGCGGATGCCGATCTCGTGGCGCCGCTGCGTCACCGTGTAGCTCATCACGCCGTAGATGCCGACCGCCGCCAAAAGCATCGCCAGCGCCGCGAAGAACCCGAGCAGCGCGACGTTGAAGCGCTGCGGCGCGACCGACTGCCCCGCAAGCTCGTCCATCGTCTCCGTCCGCCAGATGAGCAGGTTCGGGTCCACACCTTTGAGCGCCGCGCGCACCGGCGCGGTGAGCGCCGCCGCGTCCGAACCCTTCGAGCGCACGACCACCTGCGTCACGGCCGAGGGCGCCTGCTCGAACGGGATGTAGTACTCGGGCTGCTCCTCGTCGTCGAACCGCTGGAAGTGTATGTCGCCCACGACGCCGACGACCTCGCGCGGCGGCAGAGGCTTGTCGTCCGGCCCGTCGATGATGACGTGCTGGCCGAGCGGCTCCTGCCCCTGAAAGTAGATGCGCACGAACGCCTCGTTGACGACGATGACGGGGTTCGTCTTCTTCCCGTCCGCCCCGTTGAAGGCGCGGCCGCGCCGCAGAGGGATGCCGAGGACGCGGAAGTATTCGGGGCTGATGGTGTAGCTGCGCGCACTGTTGCGCTCGCCCGGCGCGAACGGCGCGCGACCGGCAAGCTGGAAGCTGTTGAAGATGTCGCTGCGCCCGAGCGGAAGCAGACGCGTGAGCCCCGCCGACTCGACGCCGGGCAACTCGTTGATGCGCGCGACCGCCTCGCGGAAGTAGCCGGCGCGGCTGTCCTCGTCGGCGAACTTCTGCGTGTTGAGCGCCACGGTGACGGCGAGCACGCGCTCGGGCGAGTAACCCGGGTCGGTCGTAACGAGCTGACGGAAGCTCTTGATAAGGAGGCCCGCGCCGACGAGCAGCATCAGGCTGAGCGCGACCTCCACCACGACGAGCGTCGCGCGCAGACTGTTGTTCCGCGCGCCCGCCGAACCGCCGCGTCCGCCCTCCTTGAGCGACTCCGCCAAGTCTGTCTTCGACGCGGAGAGCGCGGGCGCGAGCCCGAACACGAGCCCTGTCAGAACCGAGACGCCGAGCGCGAAGAGGAAGACGCGCGCGTCGATGGCGGTCTCCGCGAGGCGCGGCACGGTCGCCGGGCTGAGCTTGATGATGGCCTCCACGCCCCACACAGAGAGCAGCAGTCCCGCCGCCCCGCCCGCCAAGCTCAGCAGAAGGCTCTCGGTCAGAAGCTGCCGCGCCACGCGCGCACGCGTCGCGCCGAGGGCGGTGCGCACGGCGATCTCCCTGCCGCGCGAAGCGGCGCGCGCAAGCAGCAGGTTCGCGACGTTCGCGCACGCGATGAGCAGCACCAACCCCACCGCACCCAGAAGCACGAGCAGCGCCGGTCGCACCTGCCCGACCAAATCTTCATGCAGCCGCACAACGCGCGCGCGCCGGTTCGCGCTCGTGTCCGGGTACTGTGTGGCAATGCGGTTCGCGATGGTCTCGACCTCGGCCGCGGCCCGCTCGAAAGGGACGCCGTCCCTGAGCTTCGCCACCGTGGGGATGAAGACCGAGCCGCGGTTGTTCATCGAGTCTGCGTTCGACTTCGCGTTCTGCGCGACGAAAGGCGTGTAGTAGTCGAGCGCGTCCGACTCGTCGGGCGGGAACTTGAAGCCGTGCGGCATCACGCCGATGACCGTCGCAGCGCGCCCCGACAGGCCCATTCGCACCTCGCGCCCGACGACGTTCGGGTCAGAGCCGAAGCGCCGCCGCCACAGCCCGTCGCTGATGACGATGACGCTGGGGCCGCCCTCCACATCCTCCTCGCGCGTGAAGACGCGCCCGCGCGCGGCACGCACGCCGAGCAGCGGGAAGAGGTCGGCCATCACCTCCGTCCCGCGCACGCGCTCCGGCTCGTCCCCCTGACCCAAACTCATCACGGTGCCGACGCCCTGATAGCCCGCGACGTACTCGAACGACTGCGCCTGCGCGCGGTAGTCGAGCAGGTCAGGGTACGAGAGTGGCCCGCCAATCACCGTCGGGCCGCGCCCCGTGTAGAGCGCCGCCAGCCGCTCCGCGTTCTCGTAAGGGAGCGCACGCAGCAAGACCGTGTTGACGACCGAGAAGATGGCCGTGTTCGCGCCCACGCCCAAAGCGACCGCCAACACCGCGACCGCCGTAAACGCCGGGCTCTTCCACAAAGCCCGCGCCCCGTACCGCACGTCCTGCCAGAGAGTTCTCATTGTGCTCACTCCGTTCGCTTGTGGACGATGGACGATAAACGCTTCTTCCATCGTCGATGGTCTATCGTCTATCGTCACTCGTACCTCAACGCCACCATCGGATCGACCTTCGTCGCCCTCCGCGCGGGCACGTAGCAGGCGAGGAGCGCGACGAGCATGAGGAAGAGGGCGATGACGGCGAAGGTCAGCGGGTCGGTGGCCGAGACGCCGTAGAGCATCTTGCCGAGGCTCAACACGTAGCGCGCCAGCGCGTAGGCGCCGGCCACCCCGACCGCGACGCCGACGAGCGTCAGCGCCATCCCCTGCCGCAGCACCATGCCCAGCACGTCGCGGCGGCTCGCGCCGAGCGCCATGCGGATGCCGATCTCGTGCGTGCGCTGCGACACCGACCACGCCAGCACGCCGTAGAGCCCGATGGCCGCGAGCGCCTGCGCGAGCAGCCCGAAGAGGCTGAGGAGTTTCGCAAAGAGGCGCTCCATGGCGAGCGTCTCGTCGGCCTGCGCAACCTGCGTCTTGACGTTGTTGAGCGGGAACCGCCCATCCATCTCGTGCACGACGCGGCGCGCCGCCGCGACCGTGGCTTCGGCGTCGCCCGCGGTGCGCACCTCGAAGACTACGGCGCCGACCGAGCGCAGTTCCTGAAGCCAGGGCAGGTAGGCGGTCGGCGGCGTCTCGGCGCGCTGGCTCGTGTACTTCGCGTCGCGCGCGAGCCCGACGACCTCGACCTCGTCGGGCTTCTGCGGGTCGAAGGTGATACGGCGGCCGACGGGATTCTCGCCGTTGAAAAACTTGCGCGCGAAGGTCTGGTTCACCACCGCCACTTTCGGCGAGCGCGCGTCGTCGCGCTCGGAGAGCGTGCGCCCGGCGAGCAGCGGTATCTCCATCGCTTCGAGAAAGTTCTCCCGCACCTGATGGATGTAGACCTCGCCCGACGGCGCGGGCCTCCCGTCGGGGCCGGGCGGCGACTTGGCGGCCTCCGGCAGGTAGAAGTCGCGGCTGCTCGAAGAGTGCGACAGCAGCGTCGTGCGCGAGAAGGTGACGGAGCGGACGCCCGGCACTGACTCAAGCCGCTCGCTCAACCCGCGGTAGAGGTTCACGAGTTTTTCGTCCTTGTAGCCGATGAGCCCCGGCTCGACGAAGAAGAGCATGAGGTTGCGCGTGTTGAAGCCCGTCTCAACACGCTTGAGGTTGACGAGCGTGCGTAAGAAGAGTCCCGCGCCGACGAGCAGGAGCAGTGAGAGCGCGACCTGCGCTACCACCAGAGACTTCGAGAGCCACGAACGCGTGGCGGCGCTCGAACCCCTCGCGCTGTCCTTGAGCGCGGGCGTCAGGTCAACCTTCGTCGCGCGCCACGCGGGCGCGAGCCCGAAGAGGACGCCGGTTGCGAGCGAGACGCCGAGCGTGAACCCGAGCACGCGCAGGTCGAGCCGCGGGTCGAGCGCGCCCATGAAGCGCCCGCCCCAGTCGCCCACCGACATCAGTCCGTCCTTAATCCAGAAGGCGAGCAGCACGCCGAGCGCCCCGCCCGCGAGCGAGAGCAGCAGGCTCTCCGTCAGGAGCTGACGTATCAGGCGCCGCCGCCGCGCGCCGAGCGCCAGACGCACGGCGATCTCCCTCTGCCGCGCGGCCGCGCGCGACAGAAGAATGTTGGCGACGTTCGCGCACGCGATGAGCAGCACCAGACAGACCACGGCGAGGAGCATGTAGAGCGGGCGCTGGTAATCCTCGCGCGTATCCATCTCGCCCTGCGCGCCCGTGCCCGCGTCGAGGCGCGGAACCTCTTCCGAAGCGAGCGGCCGGAGCGCGGCCCTCTGCGCGTCCGTCGTCGCCAGCGCGAGCCGGGCCGCGCGATGCTCGACGACCGACTGCTGAAAGACCGTGTCCAGCTCGGCGCTCGCCCGCTCGGGCGTCGCCCCGGGCTTGAGCCGCGCCATCACGCGCAGCCACCAACTGCCCGCGCCCGCCATGCGTGAACGCTCGGTGTTGACCTGCGGCTCCCAAGTGACGGGGATCGTCACGTCGGGCGAAGAGCCGACCTGCATCGTCCCGTTGAAGCCGGGCGGCGAGACGCCGACCACCGTGAAGGGCACGCCGTTGAGATTTATCTGGCGGCCGACGGCCGAGGGGTCTGAGCCGAAACGCTTCTGCCAGTAACGGTGGCTCAGCACCGCGGCGGGCGCGGCCGAGACGCGGTCGTCTTCGTCGTCGAGCAGACGCCCCGCGTGCGGCGGGACGCCGAGCGCCGCGTAGTAGTTCCCCGACACGGCCTGCCCCGAAGCGACCTCGGCCTCGCCGCCCGCGTTCACATTCAGGTTCACGCCGCCGAAGGCGAACACGTCCGAGACCGCGGCGCCCGGCTGCTCGCGCATGCGCACGTAAGATTGATACGGGAAGGAAGTTCTGACCACGCGCCCCGCGGCGTCGCGGTCGCTGTTGCCGTTGTAGCCGCCCGGGCTGAAGTTCGTCCCCGAGAGCGACTTGAAGAGAACGAGGCGGTCGGGCTCCTTCACGGGCAGCTTCTTCAGCAGCACCTCGTCCATGACGCTGAAGAGCGCCGTGTTCGCCCCGATGCCGAGCGCCAGCGACAGCACCGCGACGGCCGTCACGCCCGGCGTCCTCGCCAACATCCGCGCCCCGTAGCGCAGGTCTTGCCAGAGAGACCTCATGTACTCACCCCTTAAAAAGTGATGAATGAGGAAGGCGGAATGATGAATGAAAGAGGGTTCTTAATTCATCATTCCGCCTTCATCATTCATCATTCGTAACGTAGCGCGATCATCGGGTCTACCTTCGTCGCTCTCCGCGCGGGGATGAGGCAGGCGATGAGCGCGACTACGGCGAGCAGCAGCGCGACGAGGATGTAGGTCGCCGGGTCGCCGGGGCTGATGCCGTAGAGCAGGGTCGAGAGCAGGCGCGCGAGGGCGAAGGCGCCGACGAGGCCCGCGCCGAGGCCGATGAGCGTGAGCGCCATGCCGTGGCCGAGCACGATGCGCAGGATGTCTCTCGCCTGCGCGCCGAGCGCAACGCGGATGCCGATCTCGTGCGTGCGCCGCGCCACCGTGTAGGCCACCACGCCGTAGAGCCCGACGGCCGCGAGCACCAGCGCCAGCAGCCCGAAGGCTGTCGCCAAAGACGCCGCCATGCTCTGCGCCCAGAAGGCCCACGTCAGGTGTTGCTCGATGGTGCGCACGTTGTAGAGCGGCATGCGCCCGTCAATCTCCTTGACGGCCTGCCTGACCCCGGCGACGACCGGCTCGCCGCCGCCCGGCGCACGCACGACGAGGTTGAGCCCGCCGCTGTACGTCTGGTCCACGGAGACGTACATCAGGTTGCGCGGCTTCTCGCCGAGCGTGCGTATCTTCGAGTCGCGCGCGACGCCCACCACTTCGAGCGCGTCGGCCTGGTCGCGGCCCAGCGCCATCCGCTTGCCCACGACCGAAGCCTCGCCCGGCCAGAGGCGCCGCGCCAGCGTCTCGTTGATGACGACGGCCTCGGGCTTCAACCCCTCGCGGTCGCGCTCGTCGAAGTCGCGCCCCTCGACGAGCGGAATGCGCATCGCCTTGAAGTAGCCGGCGCTCACGATCTGCGAGTGCGAGTCCATCCCCTCGCCCGGCGCGGGCACCGGCTGCTCGGCCGGGTAGACCGGCCCCCACGACGACGAGCTGTCGCCGAGCGGCATCCAGCTCACGAACCCCGCGGCCTCCACGCCCGGCGTCGCGCGCACGCGCTCGGCCAGCCGCCGGTAGAAGTCGCGCCCCTGCTCCTTCTCGTAGCCGAAGAGCCCCGGGTTGACCGAGACGACGTAGGAGCCGCTCGTGGCAAAGCCCGGGTCGATGGACCTGGCGTGGCGGAAGCTCTGCACGAAGAGGCCGGCGCAGACGAGCACGACCAGCGAGAGCGCGACCTGCGCGACGACGAGCGCGTTGCGGAGCGAGACGCGGCGCGCGCGCCCCGCCCGCTGCGCCTCGCCCTTGAGCGTGGGGATGAGGTCGGGCCGCGTCGCCTGGAAGGCCGGCGCGAGCCCGAAGACGAGGCCGGTCAGGAGCGAGATGCCGAGCGTGAAGAGGAGCGCCCGCCGGTCGGGCGACACGTCGAGCGCGATGGTGTAGGCGATCTGCGGGAAGAAGCTCGTCAGCGCGTCCGTCATCCAGAAGGAGAGGACGAGGCCCACCGCGCCGCCCGCCAGCGAGAGCAGCAGGCTCTCGACGAGGAGTTGCCGCACCACGCGCCAGCGCCCCGCGCCGAGCGCGAGCCGGATGCCGATCTCCCGGCGTCGCACGACCGCGCGCGCCAGCATCATGTTCGCCACGTTCGCGCACGCGACCAGCAGGACCAGTCCGACCAGCGCGAGCGCCAGCCCGCTCGACAGGCGCACGACGCCGGCCATGTCGTCCCAGCGCCCCTCTCGTTCGGGGACGACCAGGACGCGCACGTCCTTGTTGCGCGCCGCCGGGTACTCGGCCTGCAACTGCGTGGCGACGGAGGTGAGCGCCGCCGCGGCCTGCTCCTCGGTCACGCCCGGCTTCAGACGCCCCTGCACTTCGAGCCAGTGGTTGCCGCGCTGCGTCATCCAGTTGTTGTTCGTCCCGCCCGAGACGATCTGCTTCGACATGAGCGGCGCCCAGAACTTCATCCCGAGCGCCCACTTCGCGCCCGTGAAGTCCGGCGGCGCAACGCCGACGACCGTCAGGGGCCGCCCGTTGAGCTGTATCTGCCGGCCGACGATGTTGGGGTCGGCGCCGAAGCGCTTGCGCCAGAGGTCGTCGCTCAGGACGATGACCGGGTGCGTGCCCGGCGTGGCGTCCTCTTCGGGGAGGAAGCCGCGGCCGTGCTGCATCCTGACCTTGAGCACGTCGAAGAAGTTGCCCGTGACCAGCTCGCCCCAGACCACGTCCGCCCGCTCGCTCTCGCCGAGCGCGGCCTGCGTTATCGAGTGGCCGAGCAGCCCCTCGAACACCTCCGTGCGCGCGACGTAGTCGAGCAGGTCGGGGTATGAGAAGTCGTTGTAGCCGTGGCTTCCGCCATCGACGGCCGAGGTCTCGAAGACGGACATGACGCGCTCGGGCTCGCCCACGCCGGAGAGCGGCCGCAGCACGAACGCGCTCACGCCGCTGAAGATGGCCGCGTTAACACCGATGCCCAGGCCCAGCGTCAGCACCGCCACGGCCGTGAACCCCTTGCTCTTCCACAGCACGCGCAGCCCGAACCGTACGTCCTTTAAAAAGGTTCTCATCGCTTCTCCTTCATTCGTACCTGAGGGCCACCATCGGGTCTACCTTCGTCGCGCGCCGCGCGGGGACGAGGCAGGCGACGAGCGCCACGAGCGCCAGCAGCAGCGCGACGCCCGCGTAGGTCAAAGGGTCTGCGGCCGAGACGCCGTAGAGCAGGCCCGCCATCAGGCGCGTCGCGGCAAACGCCCCCGCGAGCCCGAGCGCGAGTCCCACGACGACGAGCCGCATTCCCTGACTCAGCACGAGCCGCAGCACGTCGCGCCCCTGCGCGCCGAGCGCGACGCGCACGCCGATCTCATGCGTGCGCTGCGCCACCGTGTAGCTGATGACGCCGTAGAGCCCGAGCGCCGTGAGCAGCACCGCCAGCCCCGCGAAGCAGGCCATCAGCGTCAGCACGAAGCGGCGCCCCGCGAAGTTCTGCTCGATGAGCCGCTCGACGGTGCGCACCTTCCAGACCGGCTGCTCGGGGTCTATGCTCCACACGGTCTTCTTCACCGACTCGGCGAGGCTCAAAGGCTCGACGCGCGCGCGCACGACGAGCGTGCCGAAGATGTGCGGGTTCTGCGCGTAGGCCGTGTAGATTTGCGGGCGTTGCGGCTCGCCGATGTCGAACTGCTTCGCGTCGCCGACGACGCCGACGACCGAGGCCGTCACCTTCGCCTCGGGTATCTCTATCTGTTTGCCGATAGGGTCTTCGCCCGGCCAGAGCTTCTCAGAGAGCGTCCGGTTGACGAGCAGCACGGGCGGCGTGTCGGGGCCGTCCTGATACGTGAAGTTGCGGCCGCGGATGAGCGGCAGTCCGACCGCCGCGAGATAGTTCGGGTCGATGGCGTTCTCCAGAGACTTCGGCTCCTGACCCGGCGGCGGCGGCGCCTGACCGGGCACGGCGTACGTCACCGTCGCGCCGTTGCCGCTGAAGGGCAGCCCCCGCACGACCGCCGCCGACTCGACGCCCGCGAGGTGGCCGACGCGCTCGACCACCTCGCGATGGAACGCCCACTGCTGCTCGCCCTTCGTGTAACGGTTCCGCGGCAAGCGGTACTCCATCGTCAGCAGGTTCTCCGGTTTAAAGCCCGGGCTCACGCGCAGCAGACGGTAGAAGCTGTTGATTAAGAGCCCCGCACCGACCAGCAGCATGAGCGAGAGCGCCACCTGCGAGACGACGAACGCGCCGCGCAGGCGCGCGCGCTGCCGCCCCTCGCCGCCGCCGCGCCCGCCCTCCTTGAGCCCGCTCGTCACGTCGGTCTTCGATAGTTGGAGCGCGGGCGCGATGCCGAAGACGAGGCCCGTCAACGCCGAGAGCCCGAGCGAGAAGGCGAGCACGCGCCCGTCGATGCGGATGGCCTCGGCCGTCGGCAGGTCGCCGGGGTTGAGCGCGAGCAGCGCGTCCACGCCCCACTGCGCCAGAAGCATCCCGGCCGCGCCGCCCGCGAGCGCGAGCAGCATCGTCTCCGTCAAAAACTGCCGGAGCAGGCGCCAGCGCGACGCGCCGAGCGCCGTGCGCAACGCCACCTCCCTCTGCCGCGCCGCGCCGCGCGCGAGCAGCAGGTTCGCGATGTTGGCGCACGCGATGGCCAGGATGAGCCCGACCGCCGAGAGCAGGACGAGCAGCGCCGGCCGCACGTCCTCGACCGTCTGTTCATGCAGGCCGACGACCTCGATGCCGCGCCCGCGGTTATCTTCCGGGTACGCCTCTTCGAGACGTTGCGCGATGGCGCGCAACTCCGCTTCGGCCTTCTCGCGCGTGACGCCGGGCTTCAAACGCCCGACGACCCAGCAGCCGTGAAACGAACGCGCGACCTTGTAGTTGGGCCACTTCTGCGCGGGCAGCAGCACGTCGGGCGCGATGGTCGGGTAGCGGAAGCCGGCGGGCATCACGCCGACGACCGTGTACGGCTCGCCGTTGAAGGTGAGCGACTTGCCGATGATCTCGGGGTCGGCGCCGAAGCGGCGCTGCCAGAGTTCGTGCGCGAGCAGCACGACCTGACCGCCGCCCTGCGCGTCGTCTTCCGAAGTGAAGGCGCGGCCACGGGCCGGTTCGACGCCGACGATGGGGAAGAAGCTCGACGTGACGAAGGCGCCGACGACGCGCTCGGGTTCCGTCCCCACGCCCGTCAGGTTGACGCTCTGCGGGACGAAGGTCGCGAAGCCCTCGAACGATTGGCTCCCCGCGCGATAGTCTTCCAGGTTCGGGACGGAGACGTAGTCGCGCGGCACGGTCTGCGTCGTCTCATAGACGACGACCAGACGCTCCGCTTCATGGAACGGCAGCGGCCTGAGCAGCACCGCATTGACGACCGTGAAGATGGCTGTGTTCGCCCCGATGCCTAAGGCCAGCGTCAACACCGCCACCAGCGTGAACTCCGGCCTCTTCGCCAGCGTCCGCACCCCGAAGCGCAAGTCCTGCCAGAGAGTCATTTGCTCACTCCGTTCGTTCGTGGACGATGGACGATAAAAACTCTGACCATCGTCTATCGTCTATCGTCCGTCGTCATTCGTATCGAAGCGCCACCATCGGATCGACCTTCGTCGCGCGCCGCGCCGGGATGAGGCAGGCGAGGAGCGCGACGCAGGCCGTCAGCGCCGCGACGACCGCGTAGGTCAGAGGGTCGGACGCCGAGACGCCGTACAGGAGACTCGACAGCCAGCGCGTCATGACGAGCGCGCCCGCAAGGCCCGGCAGGATGCCGAGTGCGGCCAGTTTCAGGCCGTGCCACACGACCAGCAGCAGAATGTCGCGCGGCCGTGCGCCGAGCGCGACGCGCAGGCCCAGCTCACGCGTGCGTTGCGCCACCGCGTAGGCCGTCACGCCGAAAATCCCTACGCCCGCGAGCAGCAGCGCCATCAACGCCAGCCAGTTCAGCAACATCGCCGTGAAGCGCGGGCGCGCCAGTCGCACGGCCACCTGCTCCTCCATCGTCGCGACGCGGCTCACGGCCAACTCCGGGTCGAGCGCCGCGACCTCGCGCCGCACCAGCGCGAGCGCGTCCGACGGCGGAAGCGTCGAGCGCACGGCGAAGTGGTTGAGATTGGGCGTGGCCTGCGCGTGCGGGACGTAGATGTCGAGCCGCGTGTTCTGCAACTCGCGATAGCGCACGTCGCCCGCGACGCCGACGACCGTGCGCCAGGGCTCGTCGGCCTCGTCGGGGGCGAGTTTGATGCGCTTGCCCACGGCGCCCGCGGCCGAGCCGTAGAAGCGCTCGGCCAGCGACTCGCTGACGATGACGGCCGGATCACTGCCCGCGCGGTCGCGCTCGTCGAACTCGCGCCCGGCCTTCAAGGGGACGGCGAACGTGCGGAAGTAGTGCGGGTTGATGACCTCGAAGTTGGCGTCAGGGTTGCGGCGCGCCTCGTCCAACGCCTGCCCCTCGGCAGCGAAGTCGTAGTCCCACCCGACCGTGCCTTCGAGCGGGCGCGTCAGCACGCCGCTGGCCGCGACCACGCCGGGCTGCGCTTCGAGCCGCTCGATGAGCTGCCGGTTGAACTCGCGCCGCGCCTCGGGCGTGGCGTAACGCGCGCCCGTCGGTCGCAACTGCATCGTCAGCACGCCGCGCGGGTCGAAGCCGAGCGGGACGCTGCTCAGGTTCAGAAAGCTCCGCAGGATGAGCGAGGCGCCGGCCACGAGCATGAGCGTCAGCGCGACCTCGCCCACGACCAGCGCGCCGCGCAGGCGGCTTCCCGTGCGCGCGTTCGTCAGTTTGCCGCCGGCCTCGCTGAGCGTCTCGCTCAGGTTGAAGCGCGAGGCCGAGAGCGCGGGCAGCAGTCCGAAGACAGCCGTGGTGACGAGCGTGAAGGCGACGCTCGCGAGCAGGGCCGCGCCGCTTAAGGAAACGTCTTCGAGTCGAGGAATGTCGGCGGGCGCGAGCGCCGCGAGCAACTCGATGAGCCAGGACGCCAGCAGCAGTCCGGCTGCGCCGCCTGCGAGTGCGAGCACGAGGCTCTCGACCAACAGTTGCGCCGCGAGCCGCAGGCGCGACGCGCCGAGCGCCACGCGCACGGCCAGCTCCCTGCGACGTGACGTGGCGCGCGCCAGCATCAGGTTCGCGATGTTGGCCGCGCCGACCAGCAGCAGCAGCGCCGTCGCGCCGAAGAGCGCCCACAGCGCGGGCTTCGCGTCTCCGAAGAGGTGGTCGGCCAGAGGCGTCAGCACCACGCGCTGGCCCGCGGCCTGCGTCTCCGGATACTGCGCGGCGAGGCGCGCGATAATCGTGTCCAGCTCGGCCGCGGCCTGCTCACGCGTCACGCCGTCCTTCAGCCGCCCGACGGTCTGTAGGTAGACGACGCCGCGGTTCTCTATCCCGCGCGGGTTCGCCACGGCCAGCAGAGGAATCCAGAGGTCTACGCCCGAGGGAAAGTTGAACGCGGGCGGCATCACGCCGATGACCTGAAAGGCGGTCTGGTTAAGCGTGACCGTCTGCCCGACGACTTCGGGACGCGCGCCGAAGCGCTCGCGCCAGAGGCGGTCGCTCAGGACGACGACCGCGGGGCCGCCCGTCCGGTCGTCCCTCTCGTCGAAGACGCGCCCGACGGCCGCGCTCGCGCCGAGGACGTTGAAGAAGCGGCCCGTCACCTTCGCACTCTCCAACTGCACGGGCTCGCCCTGACCCGTCAGCACGTAGCCGTAGCCGTAGACGGTCGTCGGCATCGCAGCTAAAGACTCGAAGCTTTGACTCTGCGCCTGCCAGTCGCGGAAGTCTGCGACGGAGAGTTCGACGAACGGATTGTTGCTCGTCGCGTCGCTCTTCCAAGCGACGAACAGGCGCTCCTGCTCGGGGAAAGGCAGCGGGCGCAGCAGGACGGCGTGGACGACGCTGAACGCGGCCGTGCTCGCGCCGATGCCGAGCGCGAGCGTCACGACCGCGACCAGCGCGAACCCACGACTCTTCAAAAGCACGCGGACGCCGTAGCGCAAATCCTGGAGCAGAGTCTTCATCGCTTATCACTCGTACCTAAGTGCCACCATCGGATCGACCTTCGTCGCGCGCCGCGCCGGGATGAAGCAGGCGAGGAGCGCGGCGGCGACGAGCACAGCGGTCGTGCCGAGGAACGCGACGGGGTCGGTCGTCGAGACGCCGTAGAGGAAGCCGGCCAGCAGGCGCGAGGCCGCCCAAGCCCCCGCGAGTCCCAGCACGACGCCGCAGGCCACAAGCACGAGCGCCTCGCCCAGCACGAGCCGCAGCACGTCACGCCCACGTGCGCCGAGCGCCATCCGTATCCCGACCTCGCGCGTGCGGCGCGCGACCGAGTAGGCCATCACGCCGTAGAGCCCGACGGCCGCCAGCACGAGCGCCAGCAGCCCGAAGCCCGTCAGCAACGTCGCGCCCGTCCGCGCCGCGTAGAGCGCCGCGCCGACTACTTCCGTCATCGGCCGCGCGTCCGTCACGGGCAGGTTCCTCTCCAACGACTGCACCTCGCGCCGCACTACGCCGCTGAGCGCCGCCGGCTCGCCCGACGCGCGGACGACGAGCGCCATCCCCGTCTCGTGGTTCTGCGCGAGCGGCAGGTAGACGAACGGCGTCCGCGCCTCGCCGAGCGTGTAGTACTTACTGTCGCGCGCGATGCCCACGATCTCGCGCCACGGCCCGCGCGCGCCGTTGAAGCTCAGACGCTTGCCCAAAGGGTCTTGTCCCGCGAAGTGGCGCGCGGCAAAAGCCTCGTTGACGACGACCACGCTCGGCGACTCCTCCGCGTCTGAGGTCGAGAAGTCGCGCCCGCGGACGAGCGGCACACCGAGCGTCTGGAAGTAGCTCAGGCCGACGACGTTGACGCCGACGGTCTGGTCGCCCGCGGCCGGCCCCGAGTTCTCACTGCGCAGGTCGTTGCCCTCGCCCGTCTGTCCTTCGATCATGAGCCCGCGGGTCGAGGCGCTGCCCGTCAGCGCGACGTTGCGCGCGAGCGAAACGGACTCGACGCCGGGCAGCGCCCCGACGCGCTCGACGACCTGCCGGTAGAACTCGCGCCCCTGCACGCGCGTGTAGCGCAGGAGGTTGATGTTGAGCTGCGCGACGAGCAGCCGCTCGGCGTCGAAGCCCGGGTCGATGGCGCGCGCGTGGCCGACGCTCCGCAGGAAGAGACCTGCCCCGACCAGCAGCACCAACGAGAGCGCGACCTGCGCGACGACGAGCAGGCTGCGCAGCGAGAAGCGACGGCCGCGGTCGAGCGAGACCGTCTCGTCCTTGAGCGCGGGCACGAGGTCGGGCCGCGACGCTTGCAGGGCTGGCGCGAGTCCGAAGAGCACGCCCGTCAGAGCCGAGAGCGCGAGCGTGAAGCCGAGCACACGCACATCAACCGTGAAGGCCGGCGCGACGGGCAGCGCACCCGCGGGCGGCGGCGCCGCCTTCATCAAATCTATCGCCCACAAAGCGAGCACGAGCCCCGACGCCCCGCCCAAGAGAGAGAGCAGCACGCTCTCCGTCAAAAGCTGTCGCACCACGCGCCAGCGCGAGGCGCCGAGCGCGAGCCGCAGGGCCATCTCCTTGCGCCGCCCCGAGGCGCGCGCCAGCAGAAGGTTCGCCACGTTCGCGCACGCGATAAGCAGCACGATGCCGACGACCGACAGCAGAAGTCCCGCGACCGACACGAGCGAGCCGCGCGCCTGCGGGTCGCCCTCGCCTGCGTTCGTGAGCGTGACGATGCGGTCACTGTTCGTCTCGGTGTATGTCTGGTCGAGTTGCTTCGAGACGACGGCGAGCGCCGCCCGCGCCTGCTCCGGCTCGACCCCGGGCTTGAGGCGGCCGGTTATCCAGAGCCAGCGATTGCCGCGCGCCTTGAGCAGGTCCGGGTTCATCTCGCCCGAGTAGCCGCCGCGCGGCGGGCGCATCACGGCCTGCATCGACATCGGCACGTAGATGTCGTCAGCGCGCCCGAGGTCTACGCCCGTATACTCGGCCGGCAGCACGCCGATGATGTTGAACTGTTGCCCGTTGAGGCCGACTTCGCGGCCGACGACCTCCGCGCCGCCGAAGCGACGCTGCCAGAGGCCGTGGCTGATGACGACGACCGGGTGCGCGCCAGGGCGAAGGTCGTCCTCCGGCGTGAGCGTCCGGCCGCGCGCGGCCGAGACGCCGAGCACCTCGAAGTAGTTGCCGGTGACGATGGAGCCAACCACAAGGTCTGTCTCATCCCCGACGCCGAGGCTCGCGCTGATGCCGCCGCGCGCGGCCAAGCCCTGGAAGACCTCGCCGCCGCGGTCGCGGAAGTCAACGTAGTCCGGGTAAGAGGCCGTGCTGTAGAGACTGCCCGGCGTGCCGCTGAAGACGTTCGCCAGCCGCTCCGGCTCGTGTACGGGGAGACGCCGCAGCAGCGTCGCGTTCACCAGACTGAAGATGGCCGTGTTCGCCCCGATGCCGAGCGCAATCGACAGCGCCGCCACCAGCGTAAACCCCGGCGACTTCCACAGCGCCCGCGCCCCGTATCGCACGTCCTGCCACAGTGTTCGCATCACTCCTCCTAAACCGGGTCAGTACCACCCGCTACCGCGGTGATACTGACCTGTTACTCGTACCGTAATGCCACCATCGGATCGATCTTTGCCGCGCGGCGCGCGGGCAGGTAGCCGGCGGCGAGAGCGATTGAGCCGAGCAGCGCGGGCACGCCGATGAACGTCAGCGGGTCGGTCGCACCCACGCCGTAGAGGAAGCCGCCGAGGAGGCGCGTCAGTGCGAACGAGAGCAGCAGGCCCAGTCCCAGGCCCAGTCCGACGACCGACAGTCCCTCACCCAGAATCAGCCGCAGCACATCCGCGCGCCCCGCGCCCAAAGCCATCCGCACGCCGATCTCGCGCGTCCGCTGCGCCGCCGTGTAGCTGACGACGCCGTAGATGCCGATGGCCGCCAGCGCCAGCGCCAGCAGACCGAAGCCGCCGAGCGTCCACGCCGCGACGCGCGCCGGCAGGAGCGAGAGGTCGAACTGCTCTTCGAGCGTCCGCACGTCCGCGACGGGCAGGTTCTGGTCGAGCGCACGCAAATGCTCGCGCACCGCGCCGGCCAGCGCCCGCGGGTCTGCGGCCGAAGTACGCACGACGAGCGTCATGCGCGGCTCGTAGGACTGCATCAGCGGGCGGTAGACGTAAGGCCGCGCGCGGTCGCCGAGCGAGCGGTACTTGCCGTCGCGCGCCACGCCCACAACTTCGAGGAAGGGGCCGCCCGCGCCCTCGAAGCTGACGCGCTTGCCCAGCGCGTCTTCGCCCGGCCAGAGCATGGCGGCCAGCGTCTCGTTGACGACGGCGACGCCCGGCGCGCCCTCGCGGTCTGCTTCCGTGAAGTCGCGCCCGCGGACGAGCTGCGTGCCCATCGTCTTGAAGTAGTCCGGGCCGACGATGTTGAAGCCCGTACTCGTCCCCCACTCCCCTTCCGTCGCGCGGCCTTCGGCGAAGACCTGACCCTGCGCGAAGGAGGAGCCGAGCTGCGCGAAACGCACGAGGCTCGCCGACTCGACGCCGGGCTGTGCGGCGACGCGCGACAGAAGCTCTCGGTAGAAGACGCGCCCCTCCTCCGACTTGTAACGCAGCAGCCCGAGGTCTACGGGCACCGTCAGCGCACGCTCGACGCGGAAGCCTGGGTCGATGGTGTGCGCGCTCCACAGCGAGCGTATGAAGAGGCCGGCGCAGACGAGCAGCACCACCGAGAGCGTTACCTGCGCCGTCACGAAGGCCGCGCGCAGACGCGAGCGGCGCGAGCCTCGGCGCGCGAGCGCGTCCTCGGTCTTTAAGGCCGTCACGAGGTCGAGGCGCGAAGCCTGAAGCGCGGGCGCGAGCCCGAAGGCCAGCCCGGCGCCGACCGAGACCAGCAACGTAAAGGCGAGCACGCGGTAGTCGAGTCGCAAATCGAGCGAAGCGACCGGCGTTCCCGCCGCGTAAGAAGCCACAAGGTCGTTCACCCACAGCGCGAGCAGCAGACCGGCCGCGCCGCCGAAGCAGGAGAGTAGAAGGCTCTCCGTCAACCACTGCCGCACGAGCCGCCGGCGCCCCGCGCCGAGCGCCTGCCGGATGGCCGTCTCGCGCCGCCGCACGGCCGCGCGCGCCAGGAGCAACCCCGCGATGTTCGCGCACGCGATAAGCAGCACGAGCCCGAGCACTCCCATCACGATCCCCGCGACCGGCAGAGCCTGCTCGCGGTCGCCCGGGTCCATGCCGCCGCTCAGGGGCAGGAGCTGCACGCGCCGCAGAGTCTCCGCGTCAACGCGCATCGAGTTGGCCTCGGCCACGCGCCGCGCGATGGCGTCGAGTTCCGCGCCGGCCTGCTCGCGCGTGACATCGGCCTTGAGTCGCGCGAAGACGGCGAGCCAGTGGCTGTTGCGGCGTTGCAGCACGTCCTCGCCGCCGCCCCCGTCGAGCATCCGCTCGGCGTCGGGCGGGTTGAGCAGCGCGTGCGTCGAGAGCGGCACCCACAGCTCGCGGCTCAGTCCGACCTCAGTCCCGACGAAGCCCTCGGGCGCGACGCCGACGACCGTGAAGCCGAGCCCGTTGAGCGTGATCTGTCGCCCGACGATTCCCTCATCGGAGTCGAAGCGCGTCCGCCATAAGTGTTGGCCGAGGACGACGACGCGCGCAGGCTCGCGCCCTTCCGATTCGATAAAGACGCGGCCCGCGTGCGCGCCCACGCCGAGCACGTCGAAGTAGTTCGCCGTCACGAACTCGCCGCGAACCAGCTCCGGCTCGCCGCCGCGCGTGAGCGAGAACTCGCGCGTGCCCGCCGCGGCCGCCATGCCTTCGAAGCTCTGCGCCTGCTCGCGGTAGTCGAGATAGTTCGGGTAGGACGAGGGCGCGCGCAGCCACACCAGACGCTCCTGCCCCCTCACGACCGGCAACGCACGAATAAGCACCGCGTTGAAGAGGCTGAAGACCGCCGTGTTGACGCCGATGCCGAGCGCGAGGCTCACCACCGCCACCAGCGTGAACCCCGGCGACCGCGCCAGCATCCTCAACCCGTACCGCACGTCTTGTAGAAGAGTCATTTGCTCACTCCAAACTTTTACTCGTATCTAAGTGCTTCCACCGGGTCCACTTTCGTCGCGCGGCGCGCGGGCAGGTAGCAGGCGAGGAGTGCTACGCCAGCGAGCAGCAGCGCCACCGAGCCGAAGGTCGCGGGGTCGGTGGCCGAGACGCCGTAGAGCAGCCCGTCCAACAGTCGCGTCAGCGCGAACGCGCAGAGGAGGCCGGCGAGGACTCCCGCCAGCGTCACCTTCATCCCTTCGCGCAGGACGAGCAGCAGCACGTCACGGCCCCGCGCGCCGAGCGCCATCCGCACGCCGAGTTCATGCGTGCGCTGCGCGACCGCGTAGCTCACCATCCCGAAGACGCCGACCGAGGCGAGCACGAGCCCGAGCAGGCCGAACACTCCCGCCACGCCCGACAGCACGCGCTGCGGCAGGAGCGCGACCGACTGGTGCTCGGCCACGGACATCATGAACTCCGGCGCCACGTTCACATCGACCGCCGCCGCCTCGCGCCGAATCGCTTCGTAGACCTGCGACGCCGCGACGCCGCGTGCGCCGCGCGCGTGCAGCACCATCCGCTGCGCGAAGAAGCTCTCCTCGCCCTCGCGCCCGAAGGGCAGGTAGAGGAAGGGGCGCGGCGTCTCTCCCTTAACTCTGAAGGCGCCCGCGCGCGCGACGCCGACGATCTCGAAGACGGTCGAGCCCGTCTTGAGCCGCTTGCCTAAGGGGTCAGTGTCGGGGAAGAAGCGACGTGCGAAAGCCTCGTCCACGACGGCCACGTCGCGCGCCTCGTCGCCCTCTCTGAAGTCGCGCCCGCGCATGACGTTGATACCGACGGTGTCGAAGTAGCCCGGCGTGACGACGTTGTAGTCGGCGCGAATCATCGACTCGGAATGCTCGTCGTTCGTGTCGGCCCAGTCGAAAGACTCGTGCCCCTCGACGCCGATGCCGACGGCCGCCTGCGTCCCGCCAACAGGCACCATCAGCGCGAGCGACGCGGCCTCGACACCGGGCGCCGTGCGAACTCGTTCAAGCAGTCGTCGGTAGAAGTCGCGCGCACGCTCGTCTGTGTAGCCGAACATCTGCGGGTTGAAGGAGGCGGTCTGTACCTGCTCGGGGTCTGCGCCCGGCCGCACCTCGCGCGCGTAGGTGAGCGCGCGCAGGAAGAGCCCGGCCGAGACGAGCAGCAGCACCGTCACCGCGACCTGCGCGCCGACGAACAGATCGCGCAGGCGCGAGCGTCGCGCGCCGAGCCCTGGCTCGCCCTTGAGCGCGCGCGAAACGTCTGTGCGCGTCGCCTGAAGCGCGGGCGCGAGCCCGAAGAGGACGCCGGTCGCGAGCGAGACCGCGAGCGTCCAACTCAACACGCGCCAGTCGAGCCGCGGAGTCAGCTCAATGGGGATACGCACCGACGGCTTGAAGGCGAACAGAAGGTCTGTCATCCACAGCGCGAAGAGCGCGCCCACCGCGCCGCCCGCGAGACAGAGCAGTACGCTCTCCGTCAGGAGTTGTCGCACGACGCGCCAGCGTCCCGCGCCGAGCGCGAGACGCACGGCCACCTCGCGCCTGCGCGCCGTGGCGCGTGCCAGCAGAAGGCTCGTCAGGTTCGCGCACGCGATGAAGAGCACGAGGTTGACGATGACGAGCAGCAGCGCCGTGAAGCCATAAAGCGCGCCGCTTAACTTTCGCGGGAACGCGCCCACGGACACCAGCTCAACCGTGCGCCCGCGGTGACGCTCGGGCTCGCCGCGCCCCGGAAGACCCAGCTCGGGGTGCGCGTCCTCGAACCTCGCGCGCAGAGCGCCCAGCTCGGCCGTCGCCTGCTCGACGGTAACGCCGTCCTTCAGTCTACCCGTCAACTGCAACCACTCGGCGTGAATCGAGCCGAGCATGTCGGAGATGGGCAAAACCTGCCGCTGCATTGAGACGGGCACAAACACGTCGGGCGCGAAGAAGGAGAAGGTGCTCGTAAAACCTTTCGGCGCGACGCCGACGACGGTGAACTGTTGGCCGTTGAGGCGGACGCTCTGACCAATCACCGAAGGGTCTGCGCCGAAGCGCCGCTCCCACGCGGCGTGGCTCAGCACCGCGACCGCGTGCGCGCCGGGTTCGCCGTCCTCTGCCGGAGAGAAGAAGCGACCGCGCTCGGGCGCCACGCCCAACACGTCGAAGTAGTTCGCCGAGACGATCATCCCGAACGCCTGCTCGGACTGCCCCGCCGCGGTGCCGAGGCTCAGCGGCAGCTCGCCCCAGCAGAGCAGACCTTCGAGCGCGTTGTTGTTATCACGGAAGAATTGGTAAGACGGATACGAAGCCGCGAAACGCTCCTCCTCGTCGGAGTCGCCGCGCACGTCGAAGACGCGCCCGGGCTCTCTGACCTTCGGCGAGCCGGACAGGACGGCGCCCGCCACGCTGAAGATGGCCGTGTTCGCGCCTATCCCCAGCGCCAGCGAGAGCACGGCCACGACCGTGAACGCAGGGCTCTTCCGAAGCATCCGCGCCGCGAACCGCATGTCCCGCCAGAGGGTCATAGCTCACCCCTTATTCATTCGTAACGCAGTGCCACCATCGGATCGACCTTCGTCGCCCTGCGCGCCGGGAGGTAAGACGCGAGGAGTGCGACGAGTGTGAGCAGGAGCGCGACGCCTGCGAACGTCAGAGGGTCTGTGGCCGTGACGCCGTAGAGCAGGCTCGCCATCACGCGCGTCAGCGCGAACGCGCAGAGGAGCCCGAGCCCGACGCCCGCGAGCGCCAGCAGCATCCCGCGCCCGACGACCATCCGCAGCACATCCCCCTGCTGCGCGCCGAGCGCGATGCGGATGCCGATCTCGTGCGTGCGCTGCGTGACGGCGTAAGACATCACGCCGTAGATGCCTGCGGCCGCGAGCACGAGCGCCATGCAGGCGAAGAGCGCCAGTACCAGCGAGTTGAAGCGCGGCTGCGCGACCGACTCGCCAACGAGTTGCTCCAACGTCCGCACCTCCGCGACCGGCTGCGCCCTGTCCACCGCGCGCACGGCCTCGCGCACGCCGGGCACAATGCCCTCCGGCTCGATGGTCGAGCGCACGACGTAGGAGACGCCGCCGAACGGGTCTTGCAGGTACGAGGCGTATATCTCGGGCACGGCCTCGCGGCCCGGCTCCTCGCTGCGCACGTCCGCGACAACGCCGACGATCTCCTTCCAGATGGGCTGGCCGTCCGGCCCGATGCCGTAGCTGATGCGCTGCCCGACCGGGTCTTCGTTGGGGAAGTCACGGCGTGCGAGCGCCTGGTTGACGGCGAGCACGAGCGGCGCCGCATCCGTGTCGCGCGCGTCGGGCACGCGCCCTTTGACGACGGCAATGCCTGCGGCGCGGAAGTAGTCGGGGCTCACGCTGCGATAGTTGACCGAGGGACGCTGGTCGCGCCTGAGCGGCGACCGCCCCTCGAACTGAATGCCGGCGGTCGGCCCCTTCACGAGCGGCAGCGTGTTGATGAAGCCGACGGACTCGACGCCGGGGAGGACGGCGACGCGCTCGGCCACGTCGCGGTAGAAGTTCGTATACTGCGCGTCCTCTCGGAAGCGTTCGCCCGAAGGGCTCAGGCGGAAGGTGAGCACGCTCTGCGGGCGGAAGCCCAGCTCGACGGCGCGCAAGGAGAGGAAGCTGCGGAAGAGGAGACCGGCGCCGACGAGCAGCACTAAGCTCAGCGCCACCTCGGAGACGATTAAAAGGTTACGCAGGCGCCCCGCGCGCGCGCCGCCCGTCGAGCCCCGCGCGCTCTCCTTCAGCGCGCCCTGCACGTCCGGCCGCGTGAACTGCAAGGCGGGCGCGAGCCCGAAGGCCAGCCCCGTCGCGCACGAGACGAGGAGCGTGAACCCGAGCACGCGCGGGTCAACGCCGATGTCTGCGACGCGTGGGAACTCCGCGGGCAGCAAGCCCTTCAAAAGGTCAACACCCCACCAACCGAGCAGGAGCCCCGCGGCCCCGCCGAGGAGCGCGAGCAGCACGCTCTCGACGAGGAGCTGACGCGCGAGCCTGAGCCGCGTCGCGCCGAGCGCCGAGCGCACCGCCATCTCCTTCTGGCGCCCCGCGGCGCGTGCAAGCAGCAGGTTCGCCACGTTCGCGCACGCGATGAGTAGCACGAGCGCGACCGCGCCGAGCAGCAGCAAAAGCGCACGGCTGCTCTCGCCGACGAGGTGCTCGTGCAACGTGACGACGCGGTTGAAGCGCTTGCTGTTCGACTCGGGGTATTGCTCGCGCAGGCGCCCGGTGATGGTCTCCATCTCGGTGCGCGCGTGCTCAAGCGTCTCGCCTTGCTTGAGCAGCGCGACCGCGGTCAGGAACCCGAAGCCGCGCGAGCGCTCCACGTCCTGCTGCGCGCTGAAGGTGGGCACGCGCGCGAACGGCGGCACCCAGACCTCCGTGCGGTCGGGATACGAGAAGCCTTCGGGTGCGACGCCGATGACCTCGTAGGCGACGCCGTCGAGCGTGACGCTCTTCCCGATGACGGAAGCGTCCGTGCCGAAGCGGCGTTGCCAGAGCGCGTGACTGAGGACGACGACGGGCGCGTGCCCGGCCTTCTCCTCTTCGGGCCGGAAGAAGCGGCCCGCGCGGGGCCGCGCGCCGAACACGTCGAAGAAGGCGGCCGAGGTCATGGCGAAGTCGATGCGCTCGGCCTCGTCGCCGACGGCGAGGTTCGACGTGCGCGTGAGGATGGCCGCCATGTGCTCGAAGACGTTGGCCTGCTCGCGCCAGTCGAGGAAGTTGGCCGCTGTGGACTGGACGCGCCGCCCCTCGGGGCTCAACTCCTGAATGGCGACGACGCGCTCCGCGTTCGGATACTGGAGCGGACGCAGAAGCACGGCGTTGACGACCGAGAAGATGGCCGTGTTCGCGCCCACACCCAGCGCCAGCGCCACGACGGCAACCAGCGTGAAACCCGGGTTCGCGCGCATCGCCCGCACCCCGTACCGCACGTCCTGCCACAGTGTTCTCATCGCTCCCCCTTTCGCATAAACCGTGAACCGTCAACCGTGACAGGAACGTGAACCGTGACGAGAGGAGAGCTGTTCTAACTTGTCACGGTTGACGGTTCACGGTTCACGGTCTTACTCGTGCCTGAGAGCCACCATCGGATCGACCTTCGTCGCGCGGCGCGCGGGGACGAAGCAGGCGAGGAGCGCGGCGACGGCCAGCACGAACGCGACGCCGCCGAAGACCAGCGGGTCGGTCGCCGAGACGCCGTAAAGGATGCTCGCCATCAGGCGCGTCAACAGGAGCGCGCACGCGAGCCCGAGCCCGAGCCCGATGAGCGTAAGCAAGAGCCCCTGCGAGAGGACGAGCCGCAGGATGTCACGCGCCTGCGCACCGAGCGCGAGCCGGATGCCGATCTCGTGGCGGCGCTGCGCCACCGCGTACGACATCACGGCGTAGAGCCCGACGGCCGCGAGCACGAGCGCGCTCAATGCGAAGAAGGCCAGCAGGAACATCGTCAGACGCTTCGGCGAGACCGCCTCGTCCACTACGTCGCGCAGCGTCCGCACGTCGTAGACGGGCAGCAACGCGTCCAGAGCCTTCACCTCACCGCGCACCGCCGGCACCAGCCCCGCCGCGGTCGCGCCCTCGCCCGCGCGCACGACGAGCGCCATCGTGTACCAGGGGTCTTGCCTGTACGGACGGTAGAGAGCCAACTCCGCCTCCGTGTCCATGTCCTCGTTCTTCACGTCGGCCGCGACCCCGACGATCTCCCACGGCCCTTCGTCTTCCGAGATGACAAGGCGCCGCCCGACCGCATCGCCCTGAGGGAAGTAGCGACGTGCGAGCGACTCGTTGACGATGCAGATTTTCGGCGCTCGCTCGTCGTCGGCGTCCGTGAAGCCGCGCCCGCTGACGAGCCGCGTGCCGACCGCTTCGAAGTAGCCGGGCGTGACGAGATTGTAGTTGGCGTAGGGCCGCCGGTCGCGCGGCGGCGCCGGCTCGCCATCGACGCGGAAGTTGGAACTCATGTTGCCCTCGCGGCTCATCGGGACGAAGTTGATGGCCGCGGCCGAGGCCACGCCGGGCAGGGCGCCGACGCGCTCGACGAGTTGCTTGTAGAAGTTCGCGCGCTGCGCGTTCTCGGGGTAGGCCGCGCGCGGCAGAGACATCTGCATGACGAGCACGCCGTCGGGCTTGACGCCGATGTCGGCCTTCATCATCTCGTAGAAGCTGCGCACCATCAGCCCCGCGCCCGCGAGCAGCACGAGCGACATCGCCACCTCGAAGACGACCAGCACGCTCCGCATCAGGTTGCGCCGCACGCCGCCGCTCGCGCCCTTCTGCCCGCCCTCCTTCAGAGACTCGTTCAGGTTCGTGCGCGTCGCCTGAAGCGCCGGGACGATGCCGAACACGACGCCCGTCAACATCGACGCGCCGAGCGTGAAGAGAAGCACGGTCGTGTCGATGCCCATCTGGCGCCAGCCGGGGATGAACTTGGTGAAGGTCGGCGGCATCCCCTTCGCGATGAACTCGACGCCCCACACGGAGAGGAGCAGGCCCGCCGCGCCGCCGAGGAGCGCGAGTAACAGACTCTCGGTCAGCAGTTGCCGGATGAGGCGCCAGCGCGACGCGCCGAGCGCCGTGCGCACGGCCAGCTCGCGCTGGCGCGACGAGGCGCGCACGAGCAGGAGGTTGGCGACGTTCGCGCACGCGATGAGCAGCACGAAGCCGACCGCCCCGAGCAGCACGACGAGGTAGGGCTTGGGGCCGCGCGTGAAGGAGTCGGTGAGCGACTCGGCGAAGGCCGTGCGCCCGCTGTTCGTGTCGGGATAGAGTTGGCGCTGGCGCTCGGCCACGGCGCGCACCTCGGCGTCGGCCTGCTCGACCGTGACGCCGGGCCGCACGAGGGCGACGACTTGCAGGTAGTGGTTGCCGCGGTTCTGCGCGTCCTCCGCGTCGAAGGCCAGCGGCGCCCAGACCTCGCAGGCGTTCAAGGGAAAGTCGAACTCTTCGGGCATGACGCCGACGACCGTGCGCGGGACGTTGTCGATGCGGACGGTGCGGCCGACGATGTCTGGGTCGGCGCCGAAGCGTTCGCGCCAGAGGCTGTGCTTGATGAGGACGACGGGGTTGGCGCCCTGCGCGCCCTCCTCTTCGCTGAAGGTACGGCCGCGCTCGGCACGCGCGGCGAGCACGCGGAAGAGCGAGGGCGTGACGCGGGCGCCCGGGACGCGCTCGGGCTGCTCGCCTTCGTTGAGGCTGAAGTGCTGCGGGTTGTAGGCGGCCCACTCCTCGAAGGCGCGCGTCTGTTCACGCCAGTCGATGTAGTTGGCGGGCGCGACCGAGTTGCGGTTGTTGGTCTGGTCAACGCCGCGCTCCCAGACCATCACGACCCTCTGCGTCGTCTCGTACGCGAACGGCCGCAGCAGAAGGGCGTTGACGACCGAGAAGATGGTCGTGTTCGCGCCCACACCCAAAGCCACGGCCAGTATCGCCACAGCCGTAAACCCCGGGTTCTTCCACAGCATCCGCGCCGCGAACCCCAAATCTCGCCAGAGAGTCATCCTGCTTACTCCGTTCGCAAATCAATGATGAATGATGAATTAAGAACCGTCTTCAATTCATCATTCATCATTCCGTATTCATCATTCGTATCTCAGTGCCACCATCGGGTCCACCTTCGTCGCGCGGCGCGCGGGCAGGTAGCAGGCGAGGAACGCCGCGGCTGCCAGCAGCGCCGAGATGGCCGCGTAGGTCAGCGGGTCGGTCGCCGAGACGCCGAACAAAAGGCTTCCCATCACGCGCGTCAATGCGAACGCGCCCGCGAGCCCCGCGCCGATGCCCGCCAGCGCCAGAAGCATCCCGCGCTTGATGACGAGGCCGAGCACGTCGCGCCCACGCGCGCCCAGCGCCACGCGGACGCCTATCTCACGCGTCCGCTGCGCCACCGAGTAACTCATCACGCCGTAGATGCCGACGGCCGCCAGCGCCATCGCCACCAGCGCGAAGAGCCCGAGCGCCAGCATCGCGAAGCGCCGCCGCGCCAGAGACTCGGAGAGGCGCTGCTCCATCGTCTTGATGTCGAAGACGGGCACGTTCGGCTCTATCGCGCGCGCCTCCCTGACCACGGCGGGTGCGAGCGTTTCGGCATCGCCCGCGGCGCGCGCCACCACGTACATCGTCCCCGAAGGGCTCTGCCCGAACGGCATGTAGATGGTGACGCGCGAGTCGGTGTCGAGCGCGTACTGCTTGACGCCGCCGACGACGCCCACGACCGTCCGCCACGGCGAGTCGCTGTCGGGGCCGCCGGGCTTGAGCCGCTTGCCCACGGCCTCCTGCCCCGGCCAGTAGGTGCGCGCCATCTTCTCGTCGATGATGGCTACCTTCGGCGCGTCCTTCACGGCGTCGCGCTCGTCGAAGTGGCGGCCACTGAGCAGCGGCACCCGCATCGTCTCAAAGTAGCCCGTGCCCGCAATGCGGTAGTCGGCCTGGATTGCCTCCTGCCCCGTCGTCGGCACGTAGCCCTCTATCGTGACGCTCCCCCAGCCGATGCCGCCGCTGAGCGGGATGATCGAGGCCGCGCCCGCCGACTCCACGCCGGGCAGCGCGCGCACGCGCTTGAGCAGTTGATCGAAGTACTCGGTCGTCCGCTCGCCCTGATAGCCGGTGCCCCCGACCGACAGGCGCAGCGAGAGGACGCCGCGCTCGTCGAACCCCGGCTCGACCTGCTGCACGCGCATGAAGCTGCGGATGAGCAGGCCCGCGCCGACTAAGAGCACAAGCGAGAGCGCGACCTCCGTGACGACGAGCGCGTTGCGCAGGCGCTGCCCGCCGCCGCCCGTCGAGCCCCGCGCGCCCTCCTTGAGCGTCTCGCCCAGATTCACGCGCGACCCGCGCAGCGCCGGCGCGAGTCCGAACAGCACGCCCGTCAGCATCGTCACGGCCGAGGTGAAGAGAAGCACGCGCCCGTCGAGCGTGACGTTTTGCAGGCGCGGGATGTTGGCGGGCGCGAGGCTGCGCAGCGCGTCGAGGCCCCAGAAGGCGACGAGCAGACCGAGCGCGCCGCCGACAAAGGAGAGCGCGACGCTCTCGGTCAAAAGTTGCCGCACGATGCGCCAGCGCCCCGCGCCGATGGCGGTGCGCACGGCCATCTCTTTCTCGCGCACGGCCGCGCGCGCCAGCAGGAGGTTGGCGACGTTCGCGCACGCGATCAGGAGCACGAAGCCGACCGCGCCGAGCAGGATGAGCAGCGACGTGCGCACGTCGCCGACCACCTGTTCGAGCAGCGGGCGGACGCTCAGGCGGAAGGCGCGGCTCGGCGGGTAGTCGTCGGGGAACTGCTGCCCGAGGCGGCTCGGGATGAGGTCAAGCTCGGACTGCGCCTGTCCGACGGTCGCGCCTGGGCGTAGGCGCGTGAGGATGTTGTAGTTCTCGTCGCCCTGACTCTCCATCCGCTCGGCCGTGAGCGCGAGCGGCAGCAGAACGTCCGGCTGCTGGATGGCCCCCACGGTCGGCAGCACCTCATAGCCGAGCGCGAAGTCGGCCGGCATGACGCCGACGACGGTGTAGCTCTGCCCGTTGAGCGTGATCGCGCGCCCCGCTATGTTCGGGTCGGAGCCGAAGCGCCGCTGCCAGAGGCCATGACTCAAGACGACAATCGACGGACGGCCCGGCGCGTCCTCCTCCGGCAGGAAGACGCGGCCGAGCGCGGGGCGCACGCCGAGGAGCGGGAACAGGTTCGACGTAGCCCGCACGACGCCGACGCGCTCGGCCCCGCCGTCAACCGAGAGGTTGGAGCTTGAGCCATGCACAAGCGCGAGGTCTTCAAAGACGCTCGTCTGCGATTTGACGGCGGCGAACTGCCCCGGCGAAGGCCAGTCCTGCGCGACGTTCGCGCCCGGCGAGTGCGTCCAGATGATGGCCAGCCGCTCAGACTCCGCGTAGGGCAGCGGCCGGAGCAGCAGGCCGTTGACGACCGAGAAGATGGCGCTGTTCGCGCCGATGCCCAGCGCCAGCGTCAAGACCGACACCAGCGCGAACCCCGGACTCTTCAGCAGCGTCCGCACCCCGAAGCGCAAATCTTGCAGGAACGTCCTCATGGCTTACCCTCAACGCTACTGAGTCAGGACCACCCGCGGTAGCGGGTGGGGCTTGGTTAACCGAGCGCGCCGTATCGCAGAGGCCCACCCGCTACCGCAGGTGGTCCTGACCTGTTTACTCGTATCTCAAGGCCACCATCGGATCGACCTTCGTCGCTCTGCGCGCCGGGAGGAGGCAGGCGAGGAGCGCCACGCCGAGCAGCACCAGCGCGACGCAGGCGAACGTCAGAGGGTCTGTGGCCTTGACGCCGTAGAGCAGGCTCGACAGAACGCGCGTCAGCGCGAACGTAAGCAGGAGCGCGAGGCCGAGCCCGATGACGATGCCCACGAGCGTGAGCCCGAACCCCTGACCCACGACGAGCTTGAGGATGTCTGCGGCGCGCGCGCCGAGCGCCATCCGCACCCCTATCTCGTGGCGGCGCTGCGTGACCGAATAGGAGATGACGCCGTAGATGCCGACCGCCGCGAGCAAAAGCCCCACGCCCGCGAACGCCGCGATGAGCACCATCTGGAAGCGGCGGCGCGAGACCGACTCGGACATCACCTGCTCCATCGTGCGGACGTTGTAGAGCGGCAGGTCTTTGTCCAACGCCGCCAGCTCGCGCCGCAGCGCCGGGACGAGGGTCGCGGGGTCGGCCGACGTGCGCGCCACGAACGACATCGCGCGGCGCGGGAACTGCGCGGCCGGGCCGTACATCTGCGGGTACGGCACCGTCTCAAGCCCGACGTTACGCGTGTCCTTGACGATGCCGATGACCGTCATCCAGGGCGTCTTCTCGGGGTTGCCGAGGTTGACGCGCTTGCCGATGGGGTCTTCGTTCGGCCAGTAGCGGCGGGCCATCGCTTCGTTGATGACGACCACGTCAGGCGTCCCCTCGACGTGCCGCTCCGTCAGCCGCTCGCCGCGGACGTGGCCGATGCCCATCACGTCAAAGTAGCCGGGCGTGACGACGAAGACCTCCGAGTCCTGCACCACCTCGGGCGGCAGTTGCGGCCGGCCTTCGATGACGAACGAGAGCACGTCGGCGCCGCCGGTCAGCGGGAGCGCGTCCGCGAGCGCCGCGCGCTCGACGCCGGGCAGCGCCGACGCCCGCGCCGTGAGCTGCTCGGCGAAGTTGACGATCTGCGGCGGCTCCTTGTACTTGGCCCCGGGCAGCGCGAAGTCGAAGGTCACGATGCGCTCGGGGCGGAAGCCCGGGTCAACCGACTGTATCGCGTGGAAGCTGCGAATCATCAGGCCCGCGCAGGCAAGCAGGACGGCCGTGATGGCTATCTCTGCGACGACGAGCGAGCTGCGCAGGCGGCGCGCGCTCTGCCCGGCAGTCGGGCCGCGGCTGCCGCCCTCCTTGAGCGATTCGGCGAGGTCGGTCTTCGACGCGCTCAGGGCCGGGAGCAGTCCGAAGATGATTCCCGTCAAGACCGACACGCCGAGGGTGAAGGCGAGCACGCGCGCGTCGAGCCCCACCTCTTCGAGCCGAGGGATGTGGCCGGGGCTCAAAGCCACGAGCAGCTCGACGCCCCACGCGGCGAGCACAAGGCCGAGCCCACCGCCCGCGAGCCCGAGCAACAGACTCTCCGTCAGGAGTTGTCGTACCAAGCGCCAGCGCCGTGCACCGAGCGCCGAGCGTACGGCGATCTCCTGCCGCCGCGCCATCGCACGTGCAAGCAAAAGGTTGGCGACGTTCGCGCACGCGATGAGGAGCAGGAACCCGACCACTCCCATCAAGACCCACAGCGCCTGCCGGACGTTGCCGACAATCCTCTCGTGCAGCGGCTGCGCCTTCACGACCCACCCGGCGTTGGCCGAGGGGTACTCCGTCTCCAAACCCGCGGCGAGGGCCGTCAGCTCGGCCTGCGCCTGCTCGATGGTCGCGCCCGCGCGGAGACGGCCGACTACGTTGAGGAAGTCAGCCCGGCGTCTCGAATTGTCGAAGTTGAAGGCGATGGGGAACCACATCTCGGGCGGCTTCGGGCCGCGCACCGGCGACTTGAAGTCGGCGGGCGCGACGCCGACGACCGTGAACGGGTTGCCGCTCACGGTTATCGTCTGCCCTAACGCCTGCGGGTTCGCGCCGAAGCGGCGCTGCCAGAGGCCGTGGCTCAGGACGACGACGCGGTTCTTCCCCGTCGTCTCCTCTTCGGGCAGGAAGCCGCGGCCGAGGGCGGGCGCGACGCCGATGACCTGGAAGAAGTTGGCCGAGGTGGAGACGGCCGGGACGCGCTCGGGCTCGCCGCCGCCGTCGGTCAGCGTCGCGGCCGTGTTGGCGAAGGCGGCAACGCCGTCGAAGCTGCGCACCTGCGTGCGCCAGTCGTTGTAGTTGGGCGCGGAGGCCGCCTCGTCAAAGATGTTCGCGCCCGGATTGTTCTCGCGCACCCAGACGAGCCGCTCCGGCTCGGGGTAAGGCAGGGGGCTTAAGAGCACCGCCTTGACGACCGAGAAGATAGCCGTGTTCGCGCCCACGCCGAGCGCCAGCGCCAAGACGGCCACCAGCGTGAAGCCCGGGCTCTTCGCCAGCGTCCGCAACGCGTAACGCACGTCCTGAATCAGAGTCCTCATCGCTCACTCCGTTCACGAGTGATAAGTGATGAGTGACGGGTGATGAGAACCAACCGGGGGTTCCCTTTCCTCCCGCTCATCGCCCGTCACTCATCACTTATCACTCGTACCTGAGAGCCACCATCGGATCGACCTTCGTCGCGCGCCGCGCCGGGATGTAGGAGGCGACGAGCGCCACGAGCGAGAGCAGCAGCGCGATGCCCGCGTAGGTCAGAGGGTCTGCGGCCGAGACGCCGTAGAGCAGGCTCGACATCAGGCGCGTCAGCGCGAACGCCAGCCCGAGCCCGACCCCGAGCCCGATGGCGACGAGCCCCATCCCCTGCCCCACGACCATCCGCAGCACGTCGCGCCCCTGCGCGCCCAGCGCCATCCGCAGGCCCATCTCGTGCGTGCGCTGTGCCACGCCGTAACTCATCACGCCGTAGAGCCCGACGACGGCCAGCGCCAGCGCCAGCGCCGCGAAGACGGCGAAGAGGAGCATCAGGAAGCGGCGCTGCGTGAGCGAGTCGGAGACGAGCTTCTCCATCGTCGAGACCTTGTAGACCGGCAAGTCCTTATCGACGGATGCGATGCGCGACCTCACCAACGGCGCGAGCGCGGCCGGGTCGCCGTCGGCGCGCACGACGAGGAAGAGGTCGCCGCCGTTCGGCCGCTGCGCGTAAGGCACGTAGTACTGGCCGCGCGACTCGCCTTCCAGCCTCTCGTTGCGAATCTGACCGACGACGCCGACGATCTCGCGGAAGCGCGGCTGCTGCTGCCCGCCCTCGAACGTGATGCGCTTGCCGACCGGGTCTTCGCCCGGCCAGTACTTGCGCGCCAGCCCCTCGCTGACGATGGCGATGCCGGGCGAGTCGGCCGTGTCGCGCGCGTCGAAGTAGCGGCCCTTGACCAGCGGGATGCCCATCGTCTGGAAGTAGTCGTCCGAAGCCATCCAGCGGTCGCCGTGCGGCGCGCTCTCGCCGGGCGCGACCTGACGCCCCTCGATGCGGAAGCTGCCCGACTGGTTCCACCCGCTCATCGGCAGGGACGTAATGGTGGCCGCGCTCTTGACGCCCGAAAGGCCCCGCACCTCTTCGAGCAACTGCCGCTCGAAGGCCACGCGCTGGGCGCCCTCCTTGTACTTGTTCATCGGCAGCGAGACCAGCATCGACAGCACGCCGGCCGGCTGGAAGCCCGGATTGACCTGCTGCAACTGCATGAAGCTGCGGATGAGCAGCCCCGCGCTGACGAGCACGATGACGGCCACGGCCATCTCGAAGACGACCAGCACGTTGCGCAGGCCCCGCCGGACGCCGAGCTGCCCGCTGCGGCCACCCTCCTTGAGCGTGTCGTGGAGGTTGGCCGTCGAGGTCTGGAACGCGGGCGCGAGCCCGAACACGATGCCCGTCACGACCGAGACGCCGAGCGTGAAGAGGAGCACGCGCGAGTCCAATCTAATCTCGGTCGCGCGCGGTATCCTGTTCTCGTTGAGCTTGAGCAGGAGGTCAACGCCCCACATCGCCAGCAGCAGTCCGACCGCCCCGCCCGCCAGCGAGAGCAGCACGCTCTCGGTCAAAAGCTGCCGCACCACGCGCCAACGCGAAGCGCCGAGAGCGGTACGCACGGCGATCTCCTTCTGGCGGACGGCCGCGCGCGCCAGCATCAGGTTGGCGACGTTGGCGCACGCGATGAGCAGCACGAGCGCGACTACGCCGAGGAGGAAGAGCAGCGGCGCGCGGATGTTGCCGACGACGAACTCGTCGAAGCGCGTGATGAGCAGGCCCCAGTTGCCCGCGTCCGCGCCGGGCATGTACTGGCGGCGGAGGTCGGCGGCTATCGTGTCCAGCTCGGCCTGCGCCTGCTCAGCCTTCACGTCCGGCTTGAGCCGCGCCACCACGCTGAGGTACTCGTTCGTCAGACCCGAGTTCGGGTCGAGCTGTTGCGGGGTGAAGGCGATGGGCGACCAGAGGTCGGGCGTCTGCCCGAGCCATTCGCGCCCGAACTGCATGTTGGGCTGCATCCGGCCGACGACCAGATAGGGCTCGCCGTTGAGCATGAGGGTCTTGCCGACGACCTCTGTGTCTGGGAAGCGCCGGCGCCAGAAGGCGTCGGAGAGGACGACGACCTTGTTATTACCGGCCTGCGCCTCCTCGGGCGTGAAGGTGCGACCCGCGGCGGCTTCCGCCCCGAGCACCGAGAAGAGGTTGAAGGTCACGGCGCCACCCTGAAGGCGCTCGGGCTCGCCCTCGCCCGTGAGGTTGACCGACCAGCTCGTCACGGCCGCCATGTCCGCGAAGGACTTCGCGTTCTCGTGATAGTAGTTGAAGCCGGGCGCGGAGACCGAAGCTTTAAGGTCGATCTTCGGGTAGTTATGGTTGATGAGGACGAGTTGGTGCGGGTCTCTATAGTCGAGCGGCTTGAGGAGCACCGCGTTGACGACCGAGAAGATGGCCGTGTTCGCGCCCACGCCCAAAGCGACGGCGATGACCGCGACGGCCGTGAACCCCGGGCTCTTCCACAGCACGCGCGCGGCGTACTGCAAGTCCTTCCAAAGCGTGCCCATACGTATACCCTCCCTGACGGGAATTTCTTAAGGACGACCGGCACAGATCGAGTGTCCCGCGGCGAACGCGCCGCGGCCACACGCAGAGAGCTTGAGGTGTAGAGTCGAACCGACGAAGGACGTTAGAGCTTGAAGCCGCTCTCTTCCAGCTCCTCTTCGGCCTTCGCCTCGTGGGTCTCCTCGACGACCTGGCCGTCGAAGAGATGGAAGGTGCGGTCGGCGTACTTGGCGTAGCGCGGGTCGTGCGTGACCATGCAGATGGTGGCGCCGCCCGCGTGCAGCTCACGCAGGAGGTTCATCACGGCCTCGCCGTTGGTCGAGTCGAGGTTACCCGTCGGCTCGTCGGCAAGCAGGATGGAGGGGTTGCCGGCCACGGCGCGGGCGACGGCCACGCGCTGCTGCTGACCGCCTGAGAGCTGCGAGGGATAGTGCTTCATGCGGTGCGACATGCCGACCTTCAAGAGCGCCTCCTCGACGCGCTCGCGCCGCTCCTTCGCGCCCATGTCGCGATAGGTCAGCGGCAACTCGACGTTCTCGTAGACGTTGAGGTCGCCGATGAGATTGAACGCCTGGAAGATGAAACCGATCTCGCGGTTGCGGATGCGCGCGCGATCCGAGAGCGAGAGGTTCGCCACCGGCGTCCCGTTCAGCACGTACTCGCCCTCGGTCGGCGAATCGAGCAGACCGAGGATGGACAGCAAGGTTGACTTGCCGCAGCCCGACGGCCCCGCCATCGAGATGTACTCGCCCTTCTTGATGTCGAGGTGGATGCCGGAGAGCGCGTGCGTCTCGACCTCGTCCGTGTAGAAAACCTTGCGCACGCCGTCCAGCTTCACCAACGGTTCGCTTGTAGCGCTCATCTCTTTTCCTTTCGGGGGTAATCTGAAGTATCAATCGAGTCGGAGTCTGTCCACGCCGTCCCACTGCGAGGTGTCGGAGAGGATGACGGTGTCGCCGACGTTCAGGCCATCGACGACCTCGACGTTGTTGACCGAGGTGCGACCGAGCTTGACCTGGACGCGCGTGGCCTCGCGCCCGTCGGGGCCGACCTTGAAGAGCGAGACGGTCGCCTGCCCGCCGCCGCCCGTCGCCGGGCGTCCGACGTAGAGTACGTCGTCGAGGCGCTCAAGTTCGATGGTTCCGTCCACGCTCAAATCCACGCGCGCGCCCTGCGGCATCGGGCCTTCGAGCCGCACGTCCACGGTGAAGGTGCCGTTGCGCGCGGCCGGGTCGATGCGCTGGACGCGCCCTGCGACCGTGCCGCCGCCGCGCGTGTCGATGGTAGCGGGCTGGCCGAGCGTGATGTCCTTGATCTGCGTCTCGGGAATCTGGAGCGCGGCCTTGAGGCTGGACGGGTCGGCGACGCGCGCGATGTTGGTGCCCGGCGTGATCTGCTGGCCGACCTCGACCGTCACCTCCTGAAGCACGCCCGCCGTCCCGGCGCGCACTTGAAGCGAAGCGACCTGCTCCTCGTTCAGGCGAAGCTGCGCGCGCAACTGCTCGATGCGCGCCTGCTGCGCGGCGATCTGCGCGGAGACCTGCGACTTGTTCTGCTCGGTGCGCTTCTTCTCGACCGCAACGCGGTTCGCCAACTGCTCGACCCGCACGCGCGAGACGCGCAGGGTGAGCGCCGCCACGAGCCCCTCGCGGGCCAACTGCTCGTCGGCGTCGAGTTGAATCTTGGCCTGCTGGTACTCGGACTGAATCTGCGCGACGTTCGACTGCTGCGTCAGCTTGTCGCTCTCCAGCCGCGACTTGAGGTTGTTCATGTCGGCCTCGGCCGACTTGATCTGGTAGGCGACATCGACGGATGCCTGCTGAAGGGTGGGGTTGGAGAGCGTGACGAGGACGGTGCCGGGGCTGACCGTCTCGCCGGGCTTGACGAACTTCTGCTCGACGCGCCCCTCGACGGGGGCGGCGATCTGCCGAATCTCCTCGGGGATGAGCGTGCCGAGGCCCCGCACGTTGCGGAGCATCTGTCCGCGCTTGACGGTGTCGGTAAGCACGGTCGAGCGCGAGACGCTCGGGGCCGCGCGCGGCAGGCGCGAGAGCCCGTAGGTGATGAGCCCGATGGTCAGCACGCCCAGCGTCGCGTACACGATCATCTTCACGCGGCGCCGGTTCTTCCTCTGTGGACGCTTCACGTCCATGGTGCCGCTCGGCGCGTCAAAAGCGGCGCGCTTCACTCCCGCGGCGGGTCGCGGCACGTCCGTTCCCGTGCGCGGCACGTCCGTTCCCGTGCGCGGCGCGTCCGTAGATGGGCGTTTTACATCCATAGCGAGTTGCTTGACATCTCTCATAGGGGTTGCTTTACATCCGCAGAAACAGTTCCACTCGTGCCGCACCTCAACAACCCTCGTACCACTGCCGCAGACGGCCGCCTCCGCCCGTTTTTCGGGCCTTTTCCCCGGGAACGCACGCACGCGCGCCCGGCCGGTGTCCGTTTCCGCAAACCAAAATCCCAAAATCGAAAAACGCGCGAGATGTTTGAGAAGAAGTTTAGAGGCGAGGCCGCACAGAAAATCTTCGCCCGAAATCCAAATCCGCGTATCATGCGGAAGACTTTCCATCTATCAGACATTTCGTCGGTCGCTCTTACCGGAAAACGACTATGGGTCATCTGAAATCTCGCCTGCTGGCGCTGGCCATCATCGCGGTCTCCGTGGGGCTGATCTATTTCAACTGGCATCAGTTGAAGACGGAGGGAACTTATTCGACGAAGCTGGCCGCGTTCGGGCCGGTCGGGGTCGTAGGCGGACTGTTCCTGCTGCTCTTCCCCGGCAAGGGCGGGAAGCCGGAGACGACGAGGGACAAGGTCTTGGCGCTGCTCGTCTTCGGCGCAGGGCTGGCGGCCGGTCTGTACAACTGGTACCTGATGGACCCGGGCTTCTTCGGGGGGTGAGGTAAGGGGTTCGAGCTTATGGGCAGAAGGGGCGAAGCGGCGGCGGCGGGCGCGGAGGCGTGCCGGCGAAAGTTTCTGCGTTACTTCCCGGGCGGGTTCCGGGACGAGACCTACCTCGACTGGGAGCGCGACTACAAGTGGGAGGCGCACGAGCGTTGGGAGGAGGCGCTGGGGCGCGCGGAGTTCCGGCGGCGGCTGCGCGCGGGCGAGTTCGCAGAGGCGGCGGCGCGCGCCGTGCGCGTCGAGCAGCGCACGCGCCACAGCATGATCTTCTCGTTCGAGAAGATGGCGCTGCGCGACGCCGTCAAGTCCGAGGCGGGCGCGCGCGCCTTCGCCGAAGGACTCTACGAACTACTGCACGGCGCGGGGAGCGTCGAGCGTCGCTTCAACAGATGGATAGAGACGGTCGCCGCGCTCCCGCGCAGGCAGACGCGCGTGCTGACGTGGCCGATGGTGACGGTCTGGGGCTTCCTCGCTCAGCCCGACACGCACATCTTCCTCAAGCCGACCGTGACGCGCGCCGCGGCCGCGAAGTACGGCTTCGACTTCAAATACAGTTCGCGTCCGAACTGGGAGACCTACGCGAGCCTTCTGGAGCTGACCGAGACGGTGCGGCGCGACCAACGCTCTCTCGGGCCGCGCGACATGATCGACGTGCAATCCTTCCTCTGGGTGCAGGGCTCGGACGAGTACCCCGACTGACGACGGCTCGTAAAAAGGCTTGTGCGGCGGGGCGGAAAGTGATTCAATGCGCGCCGTTCCAACAGCCCCCATGCCCCGGAGGAACTGAAGATGAGGCTCAACGGCTTGAGGTTGACCAGGGCGCTCCTGGCAAGTCTGACTCTCTTGTCACTCGCGGGTCACACGGCCTCGACGGCGTCGGTGCCGCGTGTGCTGCCCAACCCCGTCCTCTACCTCTCCACCCTCGAATACTTCCAGAGCGGCGGCAAGAACTACGTGCGCTACAAGTTCGACGTGATGAACTCGGCGGACTACCCGGCCGATATGTTCGCCGCCGCGCCGAGCCTGCCGCCCTGCGGTCAGAACACGAAGTCTGCGCGCACGTGGGTGGACATCTACGACCAGTCGGGCAAGCGCCTCTACGGCTTCTGCGCGCTCTCGAAGCCCGGCGACCTCAGCGGCATCTGGTTCGCGCTCGAAGAGACGGTCGTCCCGCCGAGCTGGGTCTACGTCGAGCTGAACGACCGCGCCACTAACACCAAGTACAAGTCGAACCTCGCCGAGACGACGCCGTAATGAAATTTGAGTGATTGCTTCATTTGCTCATCGGGTCATTGGTTCAAGTAAGAAATGAATCAATGACCCGATGACCCAATCCCTCAATCATCCTACCGCCGCCCTGATAACTGCCGCCAGTTCCGACACGTCCTCTTCGGTCGTGTCGAAGGAGCACATGAGGCGCACCTCGGAGGTCTGCTCGTTCCAGACGTAGAAGAAGAAGCGTTCCTGCACGCGCGCGATGCTCTCGCGCGGGAGGACGGCGAAGACCGCGTTCGACTCGACGGGCTGCGTGATGCGCACCTGCGGGATGGAACGCAGCTCCGCGGCGAGCGTCTGCGCCATCCGGTTCGCGTGCGCGGCCGTTTCGCGCCAGAGGTCTGCGCCCAGCAGCGCCGTGAACTGCGCCGCGACGAAGCGCATCTTTGAAGGGAGCTGCGCGCACTGCTTGCGCACGAAGCGGAACGCCTCGGCCCGCGCCGGGTCGAAGAAGACGACGGCCTCGCCGTACATCATCCCGTTCTTCGTCCCGCCGAAGCTCAAAACGTCCACGCCCGCCCCGGCCGTCAACTCGCTCAAAGAGACGTTGAGGTGTGCCGCCGCGTTCGCCAGCCGCGCGCCGTCCACATGGAGCAGCATCCCGTGCTTGTGCGCGAACGCGGCAAGCACGGTCAGCTCCTCGATTGTGTAGACAGTCCCCAGCTCGGTCGGCTGTGAGACGGAGATGACGTGCGGCTGCACGTGATGCTGGTCGCCGAGTCGCGCGAGCAGCGGCTCGATCTGCTCGACTCTCAGCTTCCCGTCGGGCGTCGGAAGGTCTACGAGCTTGCAGCCCGTGAAGCGCTCGGGCGCGCCGCACTCGTCTACGTTGATGTGCGCCGTCTCTGCGCAGACGACCGCCTCGAAGGGGCGCGTGACGGCCGCGAGCGCCGAGACGTTTGCGCCCGTGCCGCCGAAGACGAAGAAAACCTCGGCCCGCTCGCCGAAGCGCTCGCGGAAGAGCCGGATGGCCGTCTCTGTATACACGTCGTCGCCGTAGGCCACCGCGTGCCCACGGTCGGCCGAGCGCAGCGCGTCCCACACGCGCGGGTGCACGCCCGCGTTGTTGTCGCTCGCAAATCCACGCTTAATCTTCATGTGCCTCCGTGTCTCTGTGATTGGTTCTTCGGTACGCAATTAGAGGTCTGACAACAGCGCGGTCGCGTCGTCGGGGTCGTGTTCGGAGATGAGGTCGATGGCGGAGTGCGCGAAGCGGCGCGCGGCGGCGGCGGCGCGCGCGTCGTGTTCGGCGTCGAGCGACCACTGCGCGTGGCGCGTGAGCAGCGCGAGGGCGAGCGCGCGGCCCAGCGTCATGGAGAAGCGGCGCGCACCGGCTTCGAGCGCCGTCTGCCCTTCCCCCGCGGCCGCGGCGAGCCACGCCGCGGCGTGTGACGCGGCTTCGCGCGCGGTGCGTGCGGCGCGCGCGAGCCCCTCGTCGTGTGCGGCTGCGGCGCAGCTTTCGATCTCGGCCCGAAGAGCGTAGAGCGCGGCTTCGTCCTTCGAGGCCGTGCGCAGCGCGTCGAGCGAGAGGACGTTGGTCGTGCCCTCCCAGATGGGAAGCACCTGCGCGTCGCGCAGCAGCACGGGGAGGCCCGTGTCCTCGACGTAGCCCGCGCCGCCGAACGCCTCGATTGCTTCGCTCGCGACGTGGACGGCCGCGCGCCCCGTGGTCAGCTTCACGAGCGGCGTCAGGAGCCGGAGCAGGCGCGCGCCCCTCTCGTCCAGCTCGCGCGCCTCTTCGCGCCCCGTCAGCTCCGCGACGTAGAAGGCGAGGTGGAGCGCCGCCTCTGCCTCCGCCTGCAAACCCGCCAGCGTGTCCGCGTGCAGAGGCTTCAACGCGAGCGCGGAGCCGAAGGCCGAACGCCGCCGCGCGTAGTCGCGCGCGAGCGCCACGCCGCGCCGCATCAGCGCCGTCGCGCTCACGGCGTTCCAGAGCCGCGTCACGTTGAGCATCGGCGCGATCTCGCGCACGCCCTCAGTCGTGCCCTTCACCAACACGGCCGGCGTGCCTTCGAGCGTCAGCTCCGCGGTCGGCACCTTGCGCGTGCCGAGCTTATCTTTCAGACGGTCGATGCGGATGTTGCGCAGACGACCTTCTTCGTCGCGCGTCTCGACAAAGAAGAGCGCGAGGCCGCGCCCTCCACTCTGGTTACCCTCGGGCCGCGCCAGCGTCAGCGCCGCCTGCGAGGCCGCGGCCGACGTGAACCACTTGCGCCCGGAGAGCCGCCACACTCCTTTCTCATCAAGCCGCGCGATTGTCTCCGACGCGCCCACGTCCGAGCCCCCCGTCAACTCCGTCATCCACTGCCCGCTCGTCCAGAACTGCTCGGGGTCGCGCGAGGTGAAGTGGGGCAGGACGTTTTTGATGAGAGGGCCGTTGTCGGAAGTCTTGAGCACGCGCGCCGCGCCGTCGGTCATCGCGAGCGGGCAACTGTAGATGTCGGTCGAGGGCGTGAAGAGATACGCGAGCGCGAACTGATGGACGCGCGAGTGCGCGCCGTGTCTGCGCTCGTAAGGAATGGCGACGAGGCCGCGTTCCGCCGACAGGCGCTCGGCCACGCGCCACAGCGGCGAGACCTCGATGCGGTCAACCCTCTCGCCCCACGCGTCCCACTGCGTCAGGCGCGGCTCGTTCAGACGATCCGCGAGCTGCATACGGTACAGCTCTCCGCCCGCCAACTCGCCGAGTTCGAGCAGCTCGGGCTCGATCTCTTCAAGCACGTCTGGCGGGAGCGCGCGCCTGAGGTAAGAGCGCAGCGCGCGGTCGGTCTCGTACTGGTTGCCGAGCCGCGGGGGCTCCTGTCGGAAGGGCATCTTCGTCTCCTTCACCTAGCTTCACTTGACCTGGGGCGGTGTAATTGTCGATGCTGGCGCGGCAGGAATCATACCACCGGCGAGGTCTGGGATGACTGAGACAGCGAGGGCGGCCGAAGGCGCCGCTTTGGTTCAGGAGATACGCTCGCACTTCCCCGCGCTCGGGCGCGTCCACGAAGGTTTCCCCGTCGCATACTTCGACGGCCCCGGCGGGACGCAGGTGCCGCGCGCCGTGGTCGAGGCGATGTCGAACTACCTCTACCAACACAACGCCAACACGCACTGGGCCTACCCGACGAGCGCCGAGACGGACGCGTTGCTTGAGCGCTCACGCGAATCGCTCGCAGACTTCCTCAACGCTTCGCCGGGCGAGGTCGCCTTCGGCGCGAACGCAACGACGCTGGCGTTCCACGTCTCGCGCACGCTCGGCCGCACGTTCGAGGCGGGCGACGAAGTCGTCGTCACCGAGTTGGACCATCACGCCAACGTCGCGCCGTGGCAGGCGCTTGAGCGCGAGCGCGGCGTCGTGGTGCGCGTCGTGCGGATGAAGACGGAGACGGGCGCGCTGGACTGGGACGACTTCGAGTCGAAGGTGAACAGCCGCACGAAGCTCTTGGCGGTCGGCGCCGCCTCGAATGCGCTCGGCACCGTGACCGACCTCGTGCGCGCGGGCAAGCTCGCGGAGTCGGTGTGCGCCTATATGTTCGTGGACGCCGTGCACTACGCGCCGCACAGGCTCCTCGACGTGAGAGCACTGCGCTGCGACTTCCTCGTCTGCTCAGCCTACAAGTTCTACGGCCCGCACATCGGCGCGCTGTACTGCCGGCGCGAGCTTCTGGAGTCGCTCCCCTTCCCGAAGCTCATCCCGGCGCCCGACTACGCGCCCGAGGTCGCCGAGACCGGGACGCAGAACCACGAAGGCATCGTCGGCGCGGCGGCGGCCGTGGACTTCCTCGCCTCGCTCTCGCGCGGGAATCCGACCGCGCCGCTCCAGGGCTCAGCACGGCGCGAGCGTCTGCGCGTGGCCTTCGAGGCGCTCCACACGCGCGGGATGGAGTTGACGAAGCTGCTGTGGGAGGGTCTGTCAGACGTTGAAGGCGTGAAGCTCTACGGCCCGAAGCCTGAGCGACAGCGCACGCCGACCGTGGCCTTCACGGTCGAGGGCGTTACCTCGACGGAGGTGGCGCGTCGCCTCGCCGCGCGCGGCCTCTTCCTCTCGCACGGCGACTTCTACGCCGCCACCGTCATCGACCAGCTCGGCCTGCGCCCCGAAGGGCTCGTCCGCGCCGGCTGTGCCTGCTACACCTCGCGCGAAGAGGTCGAGCGGTTGATTGCGGGCGTCGGCGAAGTCGCGCGCGGAGCTTAAACGTCTCCGCGCACGGCGTTGATGAAGTCGGCGAGCAGGCCGTAGGCGGTGCTCCTGAGGTCTGGATTGTGCGCGACGACGGTGAGTCCGGGCAGCACGTCAAGCTCGTAATGGATGGCGAGCGTCGTCCCTGAGACGGCGGCGAAAGGGCCGCGCGGCGCGATCTGTTCCGGTTGGACTGAAGCTTCGACCCGACCCTCTTCGTTGCGGCGTCCGCGCGCGACGAGTCTGAAAGGGCGGCCCGCGGCGTCCGCTGCGCGCACCTCCGCGTCGCTCAGGCCGCGAATACCTTCTCTCTTAATCTCTTCGAGTTTGAGTTCCGCGTCCATCAGCACGTTCGCCAGCGCGCACGCCTTGACGGCCGCGTCCCAGCCGTCAACGTCGTGCGTGGGGTCGGTCTCCGTGATGCCCAACTCCTGCGCGCGGCGGACGCCCTCGTCGAAGGTGCGGCCGGCGGCGATCTCGTCGAGGATGACGTTCGTCGTGGAGTTGAGCACGCCCTCGAACGAGAGGAGGCGCGTTGCGGGCAGCGAGCCGCGGAAGAGCGAGAAGACGGGACAGTCAACTACAGTCGCCTCGTACATGAAGCGTCGGCCGCGTGCGCGCGCGAGTTCCGACAGCTCGCGATAGGCGTGAACGATGGTGCCCTTGTTGGCCGTGACGACGTGCGCGCCGTGTTCGAGCCCCGCGCGTACGTGCGAGACGGCGGGCTCGCCCGTCAGAGGTTCGAGCGAGGTCAACTCGAAGAGCACGTCGCAGCGTGCGGCGGCGAGCCACTCCTCAACGTCCTTCGGCGCGGGCTCGGCGCGCTGTATCAGGTACTCCATGCCCCAGGCCGCCGCCAGAAGCTCTTCCATCAGAAAACCTTCTGGCGAGGCGAACCAGCCCAAGCTCCGCGTCGCGATGCCCGTCACTCGCCAGTCTATGCGGAACTGCTCGCGCAGCTCGTCATCCTTCAGCACCAGCAGAAGGACTAGCGCCTGCGCGACGTTGCCGTAGCCGAGAAAGCAAAGGTTGAAAGTTTTCATGTTGCTTTTCCGCCGACGTTGCGCGATGCTTCGAGGGCCACATCGCTCATCGAACTTTTAACACGCAAAGAGAGGCTGGAACCAACATGGCGCGTAAAGGTCGGCGCGGGGGCCGTGCGTTCGGACGGCGTGAATTCGTGCGCGCAGGCGTGGCCGGAGGCTTAGGCGCCGCGCTCGTGGGATTCAACCAAGACGCGGCGGCGCGCACGCTCGCGCGCTTGGCAGGCGAGCCGCAGGGCGGCGGCCGCTTCGACTGGGAGGAGCTGACCGTCCGCGACGCGCAGGCGGCGATGCAGTCGGGGCGCGTCTCGGCGCGGCGCCTGACGGAGATGTACCTCGAACGCATCGAGCGCATCGACCGGCGCGGCGCGGCGCTCAACTCCGTCATCGAGACGAACCCGGACGCGCTCAACATCGCCGACGCGCTCGACCGCGAGCGCAAGGCGGGGCGCGTGCGCGGGCCTCTGCACGGCGTGCCCGTCCTCATCAAAGACAACATCGACACGGCCGACAGGATGTCAACAACCGCCGGGTCGCTGGCGCTCGTCGGGGCGAAGCCGCGGCGCGACGCCTTCATCGTCGAGCGTCTGCGCGCGGCCGGGGCCGTCATCATCGGCAAGACGAACCTGAGCGAGTGGGCCAACTTCCGCTCGACCCATTCTTCGAGCGGATGGAGCGGGCGCGGCGGGCAGACGCGTAACCCTTACGCGCTCGACCGCAACCCCTGCGGCTCAAGCTCCGGCACGGGCGCGGCCGTCTCGGCCAACCTCGCGCTCGTCGGCGTGGGCACCGAGACGGACGGCTCCATCGTCTGCCCTTCGGGCGCGTGCGGCCTCGTCGGCATCAAGCCGACGCTCGGGCTCGTCAGCCGCACCGGCATCATCCCCATCTCGCACAGTCAGGACACGGCCGGCCCGATGGCGCGCACGGTTGCGGACGCCGTCGCGCTGCTCCAGGCGCTCGCCGCCGAAGACCCCGCCGACCGCGTGGCGGGCAACGGCACGACCGTCGTCGTCTGGGCGCGGGGCGTCGCGGGCTCGCTCGACCCGGCCTCCTTGCGCGGCGCGCGCATCGGCGTCGCGCGAAAGTTCTTCGGCTTCAACGATGCGGTAGACAAGTTGATGGCCGACGCGATTGATTTGATGAAGCGCGAGGGCGCGACCGTCGTAGACCCCGCCGACCTGCCCACCCACGGCAAGTTCGACGCCGCCGAGTTCGAGGTGCTGCTCTACGAGTTCAAGGCCGACCTCAACAAGTACCTCGCCTCGCTCGCCCCCGGCGAACACCCGCGCACGCTCAAAGAACTCATCGAATTCAACGAGCGCCACCGCGACCGCGAGATGCCATACTTCGGCCAGGAGCTTTTCGTCCGCGCCGAGGCCAAGGGGCCTTTGACCCAACCGGCCTACCTCAAGGCTCTGCGCATGAGCAAACTGATGTCGCAGGCGCAGGGCATTGACGCGGTCATGATTAAGCACAGGCTCGACGCCCTCATCGCGCCCACGGGCGGCCCCGCTTGGACGACCGACCTCGTCAACGGCGACCACTTCACCGGCGGCAGTTCCACGCCCGCGGCCGTCGCCGGCTACCCGAACGTGCAGGTGCCGGCCGGCTACGTCTACGGCCTCCCTGTCGGCATCTCCTTCTTCGGCCGCGCCTACACCGAAGCCAAACTCATCCGCCTCGCCTACGCCTTCGAACAGGCGACCAAACACCGCCAGCCCCCGCGGCTTCTGCCTGCGGCCGACTTGAAGGGTTAAGGTTACTTCACACACCTTCGCATCACGCCTTAACTTCGCATCACGCCTAAACATTTTCCGACGCGAAGAGGCTGCCCGCCGCCGGGTGGCCTCTCTTTTGCACGTAGTGGTTGAGGGCCAGGTTTTCGGATACGAAAAGCATACTGTCCGAGGCTCGAACTCTGTGGTCGGGGCGGCGCGTCGGCGGGTCTCAAACAGGGTTTATGGCGCAAATTTCACTTAATCACCTTAAAGGGGAAAACATTCATGGCAGAAACAACAGGTTCATCGGTGGGACGTTCGAGGATGGTTACCGGACTGTTTAGGGACAGGGAGAGCGCCGAGCGCGCTTACGGGTCGGTCACGACCCGCGGCTACAGCAACGACGATGTCAACTTGTTAATGTCGGACGAGACGCGCGACAAGCACTTTGTTGACGGCAAGGAGACGGAGCTGGGCAACAAGGCTCTGGAAGGCGCGGGCACGGGCGCGGCCATCGGCGGCACCGTCGGCGCGACCCTCGCCGCCATCGCGGCCATCGGGACGACGCTGGCTCTGCCGGGCCTCGGCCTGCTCGTCGCCGGCCCCATCGCGGCGGGCCTCGCGGGCGCGGGTGCGGGCGGCGCGACCGGCGGCATCATCGGCGCGCTGATCGGCGCCGGCATCCCCGAAGAGCGCGTCAAGCACTACGAGCAGGGGCTTAAAGAGGGCGGCATCGTCATGGGCGTCACGCCCCGCTCGGACGAGGATGCGGAGTACTTCGAGCGCGAGTGGAAGGGCCACCGCGGCGAAGAGGTCTACCGCTAAACCGCGCCGTCGGATACGGCCTTAACAGTCGGGAGGATAGATGCGACGCACATTAACTATAGTCAGCCTGCTCGCGTTCGCTGCGCTGGGCGCGGCGTGCGGCGGCGGCGACTCGAACAGTAACGCCAATGCCAACGCCACGCGCAACGGCGTGGTGGACACGAACGCCAACGTCCCGAAGAACTTGAACGCCAACAGCGCCCCGTCCAACGTGGGCGTGGTGACGAACGACAACGGCAACAAGAATACTTCGGGCGTCAGCCCGATCAACGGCAACGGCAACGGGAACGGCAACCGCAACGCCAACCATAACGCCAACGGCAACGCGAATCGTAACGCGAACCACTAGGCGCCGGAAGGCATGCAACGGCCTGCGAAGGGGGGCGAGACGTTCTAACCGAACGTCTCGCTCCCCCTTCCTTTTATTCCCGCGCCTCCGACGGCGAGCCGACCTGAAGCGGCAATTTGTCGGGGCTCCCGCCAAATGCATTCCGGCCGTCCAGCGGGTATAATTCGGGTTTCGTGCCCGAGCAAAATTTATGTCTGTGGGAGTTCATTTGAGCCGCATGATTAACTTCGAGACCTCGCCGGAGCGTTACCGGCACTGGAAGCTTGAGATAGAGGGGCCGGTCGCTGCACTCTCAATGGACGTGCAGGAGGACGAGACGCTGGCCGAGGGCTACAAGCTCAAGCTCAACTCGTACGACCTCGGCGTAGACATCGAGCTGTCGGACGCCGTCCAACGCCTGCGCTTCGAGCACCCTGAGGTGCGCGTCGTCGTCGTCAAGAGCTTGAAGCCCCGCATCTTCTGCGCCGGAGCGAACATCTACATGCTCGGCACCTCTGCGCACGGCTTCAAGGTCAACTTCTGCAAGTACACGAACGAGACGCGCTGCTCCATCGAGGACGCTTCGCAGCACTCGGGGCAACGCTACGTCGCGGCCCTGAACGGCACGGCCTCGGGCGGCGGCTACGAGTTGGCGATAGCCTGCGACGAAATCTATCTGGTTGACGACGGCAACTCGGCGGTCTCGCTCCCAGAGGTGCCGCTGCTCGGCGTGCTGCCGGGCACGGGCGGTCTGACGCGGCTCGTGGACAAGCGCAAGGTGCGCCGCGACCGCGCCGATGTCTTCTCGACGCTGGCAGAAGGGCTGAAGGCGAAGCGCGCGGAGGAGTGGGGGCTCATCGACGGCCACTTCCCGACGAGCAAGTTTCAGGAGGGCGTCGAAGCGCGCGTCGAGGAGATTTTGAAGGAGGCCGGTGGACAGGAGACCGGCCCCGGCATCAAGTTGGACCCGCTCGATGTCGAGGTGAGTGAGGCGGGGCGCGAGTACAAATATGTCTCTTTGAAGCTGAACCGCGAGGCGCGACACGCGGAGCTGACCGTGCGCGGGCCTGTTGGAGAACAACCGGCGACGGCAGAAGAGATTCGGAAGCTCGGCGACGCGTACTGGCCGCTGCGCGCGTACCGCGAGCTGGACGACGCGCTGCTTCATTTGAGGATGAACGAGCCGCTGGTCGGGCTCGTGCTTCTGCGCGCCGCGGGCGAAATAGACGACGTGCTCGCGGTTGACAAGATTCTGGTCGAGAACCGCGAGCACTGGCTCGTCCGCGAGATTATTCTGCACATGGCGCGCGTGCTGCGCCGGCTCGACCTGACGGCCAAGAGCTTTTTCGCGCTGGCCGAGCCCGGATTGGCCGAGCCCGGTAGTTGCTTCGCCGGCAACCTGCTCGAACTCCTGCTCGCCTCCGACCGCAGCTATATGCTGAACGACCCCGACAGACCGGTTGAGTTGGCGACGAGCGAGTTGAACGCGGGCGCGCTCCCGATGTCGAACGGGCTGACGCGCCTCCAGTCGCGCTTCCTCGCGGAGCCGGAGCGCGCCGCCGCCGTCCTCGGACACGGTGGGCGCCTCGACACGGAGGGGGCCGAGGAGGCGGGCCTCGTCACTTTCGCGCCCGACGACCTCGACTGGGAGGACGAAATCCGCGTCGCCATCGAGGAACGTACCTCACTCTCGCCCGACGCGCTCACGGGGATGGAAGCGTCCCTGCGCTTCGCCGGCCCCGAGACGCTCGACACCAAGATTTACGGCCGGCTCACGGCCTGGCAGAACTGGATTTTCCAGCGCCCCAACGCCGTCGGCCCGCAGGGCGCTCTGACGAACTACGGCAAGCCGACGCAGCCGCAGTTCGATTACAAGAGGACGTGAAATGGTGAATGGTAAATAGTAAATGGTGAATGGAGACAAGCGGTTTTTCTATTCACCATTTACTATTTACCATTCACCTCCTTTTAGTGATGACTGTCACAGACCCCGGTTGCGTCTTCTGTAAGATCGTCGCGGGCGAAGAGCCGGCGAGCCTGCTATATGAAGACGAGAGTGTGCTGGCCCTGATGAAACATCAGGCCGATCCATCCCGGCGAGTTCATGGTCATCCCGAAGGAGCACGTCGATCACTTCTGCGACCTGCCGGACGAACTGGCGTGCCGCATCATCGTGCAGGCGCAGCGGCTCTCGCGGAACATGCGCGAGCGTCTGAAGCCGCAGAGGGTCGGGCTCGTCGTCCACGGCTACGGCGTGCCGCACGCGCACCTCATCGTCGTGCCGCAGCACGCGCCGGACGACATCATCTCAGGACGCATGGCTTATCTGGAGGACGGGCAGATAAAGTTCGGCGTCGGGCATCTAAAGGAGACAGAGCGCGAGGAGCTGGATCGGCTGGCGCGGCTGCTGTCCTGATAACTTAAGAGCGGGAAGAGGGCAATTCATGGAGTTACACGAGCGCATTCCTAACAACGTGAACCTGTCGGGCGACAAGCGTCTCCAGCGCGCGCTGGAGAAGTGGCTGCCGAACTACCTCGACTGGTGGCGCGAGATGGGGCCGGAAGGGTTCCAGGATAAGGACGTGTGGCTGCGCACGGCCATCTCGGTCGAGGCCGACGGGTGGGCAAATTTCGACTACGTGCGGATGCCGGACTACCGCTGGGGCATCTTCCTCAAGCCCGCCGCGCCGGACGCGCGCGTCAACTTCGGCGATAACATGGGGCAGCCTGCTTATCAGGAGGTGCCCGGCGAGTTCCGCAACGCGCTGCGCCGCATCGTCGTCACGCAGGCCGACACGGAGCCCGCCTCGGTCGAGCAGCAGAGGCGCCTCGGCCAGACGTGCCCTTCGCTCTACGACCTGCGGAACCTGTTTCAGGTGAACGTCGAGGAGGGCCGGCATCTCTGGGCGATGGTCTATCTGCTGCACGGCTACTTCGGCCGCGACGGGCGCGACGAGGCGGACGCGCTGTTGGAGCGCCGCTCGGGTAACCCCGACAAGCCGAGAATACTCGAAGCCTTCAACCAGCCGTGCGACGACTGGCTCAACTTCTTCTGCTTCACGATGTTCACCGACCGCGACGGCAAGTACCAGCTCTCGGCGCTCGCCGAGTCGGGCTTCGAGCCGCTCGCGCGCACCTGCCAGTTCATGCTGACGGAGGAGGCGCACCACCTCTTCGTCGGCGAGACCGGCGTGGGCCGAGTCGTGCGTCGCACGGCGCAGTTGATGAAGCAGAACCCGAACGAGGACGTGCGCGCGCTCGGCGGCATCCCGTTCGACATCATCCAGCGTTACATCAACTACTGGTTCTCCTACTCGCTCGACCTCTTCGGGGGCGAGATCAGCTCGAACGCGGCCGACTTCTTCGCCGCCGGTTTGAAGGGCCGCTATCAGGAGCAGAAGAAGTACGACGAGCACGTCGTGGCCGAAGGCTCGTTCACTCTGCCGGTGGTTGATGACGGACGTATCAGCGAGCGCGAGGTGCCGATGCGCAACGCCTTAAACGAGGTGCTGCGCGGCGAGTATGTGCGCGACTGCGAGCGGGCGCTTGAGCGCTGGAACAAGTACATTGCCGAGGAGGGCGTTGACCATCAACTGCGCCTGCCCTCGACGCGCTTCCACCGCCACGTCGGCGAGTTCGCCGGTCACCACTTCGACCTCGACGGAAACCTGATCGCGGCCGAAGAGTTCGAGGCGCGCAAGGACGGATGGCTGCCCACGCGCACAGACCGCGAGTACGTCCAGAGCCTCATGCACCCCGTCACCGAGCCGGGCAAGATCGCCAACTGGATCGCCCCGCCCGCCACCGGCATCAAGGGCAAACCGTTCGAGTTCGAGTACGTCCGCCTCTAAAAGAGTTAACCACCGCAGACACAGAGACACGGCTCGTTGAGTTATCAACTCAATGAGCCGTGTCTCTGTGTCTTGCGGTGGTTACTTCTCTTGTTCGAGCCTGCGGCTCCCGAGCCAGAGCAACAGCGCGGCGAGCGCCGAGGCGAGGGGGCAGATCAGCATACCGTAGCGCATGACCTGTGGGTTCGTGCCTGCGCCGAGCGCGTCGTTGACGCGTCCGATGAGCGGCCCGCCGATGCCGTAGGCCGCAATGGTGACGGTGAAGAAGTAGATGGCGACGCCGAGGCCCCGCAGGTGCGGCCCGGCGATGTCATGCACGTCGGCCGCCGCCGGCCCGACCCACATCAGCGCCACGCCGAGCAGCACGAAGTTCGACAGGATGAGCAGCCAGACGTTGCCGCTAAAGAGCAGCGCCAGCCACAACGGCACCGTGATTAACGCGCACGCGGCGCTGAAGAGCATCCGCCCCCCGCGCCCGCGCCTGCGCAGGCGGTCGGCGAGTATGCCACCCAGAATCGTCCCCGGCACGCCCGCCAACACCGACAACGCCCCCGCCCAGTTCCCGATGAGTTGCAGCGGGAGGCCGTGGACGCGGTTGAAGAAGAGCGGCCCCCAGATCGAGAGTTGGTTCGCCGCGAGCCCGAACAGCGCGTAGCCCGCGTAGTGGTAGCGCAGCGCCGAAGACTTGAACAGCACCTTCCAGTCACGCGACGTATACGAGGGCGCGGTCGCGCCTTCGGTCTGCCCGCGCCGCGCCTCCCTGAGTGAAAGCACGAAGAGGCACATCACGAGGCCCGGGAAGCCGAGCAGGTAGAACGCCCAGCGCCAGCCGTACGCTGCCCCGACCTGCCCGCCGAGGAAGAAGGCCAGCCCGCCCCCGATTGCGATACCGGACGAGTAGACCGACTGCACCGTCGCGCGCATCCGCGGCGGGAAGTAATCGGAGAGCAGAGAGAGCGCCGCCGGCCCCAGCGTCGCCTCGCCCACGCCCACCATCACGCGGCAGACGAAGAGCGACCAGAAGCCCGCAGCGAACCCGGTCAACCCCGAGAAGAGGCTCCACACCCCGAGTCCCGCGGCAATGAGCCACTTGCGCTTCACGCGGTCGGCCATCCGCCCGAAGGGGATGCCGAGCACTGTGTAGAAGACGGCGAAGGAGGCGGAGCCCAGCAGCCCCAGCTCGAAGTCGGTGAACTTCATCTCCTGCCGGATTGGCGGCAACAGGATGAAGACCAGCACGCGGTCGAGGAAGTTCAGCACGTAGACCAGCGTCAGCACGCCCAGCGCGTACCACGAGTGCGCGGGTATCCTCTCGACCTCGGCCGGCTTCGCGGTCGCTTCAGACATTCGCCTGAACTCTCGGCAAGAGGACGACGGCCTCGCCCTCGACGACGCGCTCGCCGCGCTCGTTGGTGCAGACCGTCTCCAACGTGACGACGGGCTTGTCCTCGCGCACGCTCTTGACCGTCACGCGCGCGGTGACGATGTCGCCGAGGAAGACGGGCGCAGTGAACTTGAGCGTCTGACTCAGGTAGACCGTGCCGCGGCCGGGCAGCTCGTTCGCCAGCACGGCCGAGATGAGCGACGCGCCGAGCATCCCGTGCGCGATGCGGCGGCCAAAGCGCGTCTGCGCGGCGTACTCCTCGTCGAGGTGGACGGGGTTGCGGTCGCCGGTCAGCTCGGCAAAGGCGCGCACGTCCTCGTCCGCGATGGTCTTCCGCATCTCCGCGGAGTCGCCGACTTTCAGATTCATACGGTTCTCCCGCCTGCTCACTGCGAAAGGAATTTCAGCACGGCCGCGTTGAACTCCACGGCCTTCTCGACCTGCGGGACGTGGCCGCAACTGTCGAAGACGAGCATCTGCGCCGAGGGCAGTTCGCGCTTGAACCGCTCGCCCTCGCGCGCGAGCGGCGTCAGCCCGTCCTCCCGCCCCCAGACGAGCAGGACGGGTTGCTTGACGGCGGAGAGCTTGCCGTCGAGCATGTCGTCGCCGCGATAGATGGACTCGACGAGCCGCTGGATGGTGTAGCCGTCGCCCGCCGACAAACGCTGCGCCAGCAGCACGTCCACGGCCGCGTCCGACTTGAACATCGGGTTGAAGAAGACGAGGTTGGCGAGCCGCTTCATCTCGTCGCGCGTCGAGGGGTTCAGGCCCGCCAGCGCGTTGAGGTCGAACTCCTTCGGCGGCGCAAACCCCGCTGCGTCCACCAGCACCAGCCGTTCAACTTTAGACGGATACTTCAACGTATAGAGCGCGGCGACCCAGCCGCCCATCGAGTTCCCGACGAGCGTCGCGCGCTCGACCTTCAGCTCGGCGAGGAACTTGTCGAGGAAGTCAACGTAGGTGCCGATGCGGTAGTTGATGAAGGGCTTATCTGACTGGCCGAAGCCGACCTGGTCGGGGACGATGACGCGGAACTTCTGCGCGAGCGCGGGCGTGTTGAAGACCCAGTTCGTAGAGTTCCCGCCCAGCCCGTGCAGCAGGACGACGACGGGGCCGCTGCCCGCCTCCACGTACTTGATCTTCTGCCCGAAGACGACCGCCTCCTTCTGCTGTTGCGGCGCAGGAGTTTGAGCGGCGGCGCTCGCCGCGAGGCAGAGCGTGAACAGGAATGCGAACAACGCGCGTCTGGATTGCTTCATTGTGTGACTCCTCGAAGTAAGAACATTTACGCGTAGAGGCCCTGCAACACTTCGCGGAAGTTGCGCGCCACCACATCGCGCTTGAGCTTGAGCGTGGGCGTGACCTCTTCGAGGTCGGGTCGAAAGTCGCGAGGGAGTATGACAAAACGCCTGACCGACTCGCTCGAAGAGACGCGGCGGTTGGCGGAGTCGATGATGTTGGAGACGAGGTCGCGCATCTCCGCGGACGCGGCCAGTTCCTCGAAGCCTGCATAAGCAATCCCGCGCGCCCGCGCGTGCTCCTCGGCCTCCTGCGGGTTGAGCGTGACGAGCGCGACGAGGTAGCTGCGGCCGTCGCCGTGGACGTAGGCGTGGCTGACGAGGTGATGCTCCTTAATCATGTTCTCAAGGAGCGCGGGCGCGACGTTCTTCCCCGTCGAGAGCACTATCAACTCTTTCTTCCTCCCCGTGATCTTGAGAAAGCCGTCGGCGTCCTGCTCCCCGATGTCGCCCGTCAGGAGCCAGCCGTCGCGCATCACCTCGGCTGTCTTGTCGGGCTCCCTGTAGTACCCCGAGAACATCATCTCGCTCCGCACGAGTATTTCGCCGTCGGCCTCTATCCGCACTTCGCAGCCGGGCATCGGCGGCCCCACGGTGCCGAACTTGTATCTGTCGGGAAGGTTGAAAGCGACGCAGACGTTCTCCGTCAGGCCGTAGGCTTGCAGTATCGGTAGCCCCGCGGCGGCGAAGAACTCCGCCACCTCCAGCGGCAGAGGCGCGCCGCCCGAGGTCGCAACCCGCACGCGCCCGCCGAAGTAGTCCTTGACGCGCTGTAGGACGGGGAGCGCGCTCGACTCGTATTCGTCGAGTAACTCGACCGGGATTTCCTGCTTCGATTGACGCAGGCGCACGACGCGCCGCCCCACCTCCAACGCTTCGAGGAAGCGCCGCCGCACCTCTTCCGTCTCACGTTCGAGGTCTGACATGACGCGCGCATGAATCTTCTCGAAGAAGCGCGGGAGTGAGGCGAAGACCGTCGGGCGCACTTCGAGCATGTACTGCCCGAGCTTCATCAAATCGTCCACGAAGTATGCGGGCGTGCCCGCGTAGAGACGGTTGTAGAGCCCCGAGATGCGCTCGGCGACGTGGCAGAAGGGCAGGTAGGAGAACGCAACGTCTGTGTCGTAGACCGGCACGACGCCGCGCAGAGACTCGACGCTGCCCAAGATGTAGCGGTGGCTCAGACACGCGCCCTTCGGCAGCCCCGTCGTCCCCGAAGTGTAGACCATGACGGCCGTGTCGTCGGCGCGCGCGCCTTCCGCGCGTTCGCGCAAGGAAGCCGCGGTCTCTTCCCTTCTCTCCGCGCCGAGGCGCAGGAACTCTGCGAAGCTCACAACGCCCGCGCGGCCCCGCGCGGCCTCCGCGTCGAGCACGACGAACCGCTTGACCTTCGTCAAGCCCTCCCGCACGCTCAGCAGCTTCTCTAACTGCGCCGCCGTGTCCGCGAAGACGAACTCCGCGTCCGAGTGCTCGATGATGTAGCGGCACTGCTCCGCGCTGCTCGTCGGGTAGAGCCCGCACGAAACCCCGCCCGCCGCGATGATACCGAGGTCGCACACGGGCCACTCCGGTACGTTCCCCATCAGCACGCACACCGTCGCCCCGCGCGTCAGGCCCGACGCCAGCAGCGCCGAAGCGACCGCGTGCGCGTCTGCGCCGAACTGCTCCCACGAAGTTCCGCGCCACTCCGCCCCGCGGCGCATGTAGAACACGTCGCGCCCCGCGTACTCCGCGACGCGCTCGCGGAAGAGTGCGTAAATGTTGGGGTACTTCATATTTCCCGGTCTGTTACTTCGCCGCGCGCCGTAATTCCTTCATTGCAGGCTGTGTTACGTTCCTGCAACGCTTGCGAGGCTTATTGCAGCGCGTGTTCCCTTATTGCAGGCTGTGCTTCCCTTATTGCAGCGCGTGTTGCGTTCCTGCAACGCGTGCATACGTCATTGCAGGGCGTGCATACGTCGTTGCAGAGCGTGCATACGTCATTGCAGGCCGTGTTCCTTTATTGCAGGACGTGCATTCGTCATTGCAGGCTCTGCAATGACGGAACAGCGCGTGTTTTCTTTATTGCAGCGCGTGTTACGACGCAGCAGCGCCTGCTTCCCTACCAGCGGAACGCCGCGCAGGCCATGTTGAGGCCGCCGCCGGAGGCGCACATGACGAAGACATCGCCGTCCTTCAGCTTCCCTTCCCGCACGGCGTCGTCCAAGACCATCGGGATGCAGGCCGAGCCTGTGTAGCCCCACTTGCCCATAACCGTGTGTGTGCGCTCCCAGGGAAGCTTCATCTTCTCCAACACGAACTTGATGGTGCTCAGGTTGACCTGCGTGAAGAGAAAGAGCGACACATCGTCCTGCGTCAGTCCGGCCTTCGCCAGTACGTCGCCGACGATGGCGGGCCACCCTTCGGTGTTGACCTCGGCCGGGTACTTCTTGGCGAAGCGGAGTTTCTGCCAGACGCCCTCGCGCAGCACCTCTTCGGTAACGGGCATCCGCGTGCCGCCCGCGTAGATTCCCATGTGGTCGTGGTAGCTCCCCTCCGCGACGAGTTTGGACGCGAGGAAGCCGGGCCGCTCTTCGTCTGCGCGCAGGACGACCGCCCCCGCGCCGTCGGCAAAGATGGTCGCCGTCTTCTTGTCCGCCCAGTCGAGGTACTTCGACATGGCGTAGGCGCCGACGACGAGGACGCGCCTGTACGCCGAGTCGGCGATGATGTACTTCGACGCCGTGTCGAGCGCCGTGACGAAGCCCGCGCACGCGCAGTTCAAATCGAACGTGCCGGCGCGCTTCGCACCCAGACGGTGCTGCACGACGACCGACGTGGCGGGAGAGATGTACTCGGGCGTGTCGGTGGCGAGCACGACGAGGTCTAACTCTTCCGCCGCGACGCCCGCCGCGTCGAGCGCGCGGCGCGCGGCCTCCGTGGCGAGGTCGGCCGTGCTCTCGTCTTCGGCGCAGACGTGCCGCTCGCGTATGCCGAGCACGTTCGAGACGAACTCGTCCACGTCCTCGCCGAGCATACGGCCGAGGTCTGCGTTAGTCAGGACTTTCTCGGGCACATACGAACCCGTTCCGATGATGCGTGCGTAGGTCATTTGGAGGACGTTCGGATGAAAGAAGATTATAAACCTTCGATGAATTCGACGACCGCGCGATTGAATTCCCGTGGCCGTTCGATGAAGAAAGTGTGGCTGCCGCCCTCGACGATGCGGAGCGCGGCGCCGGGGATGGCGGCGGCGAGATTGAGAGAGTTCTCGTGCGGAACGATCACGTCCGCGTCGCCGGTGATGACGAGCGTCGGGACGTTTATCGCGCCGACGCGCGCCGCGGCGTCGAAGGCGACCGCCGCCTGTAGCTGCCGCAGGTAGGCGTGCTCGTGTACGTCATTCTCCGCGCGCAGATTGATGACGCGCTCGACCTCTGCGGGCTCCTCCTCGACGAAACGCGGCGAGAAGGCGAGCAGCAGATTCTCCCGCACGCGCTCCTCCGTGTTGAGCCTCTTCGTCGAAGCGATGGCCGCGAGCGTCTCGGGCGCGGGCGGGACGTGCCCCGCGCCGCCGTAACTCGTGCAGCACAGGACGAGCGAGCGCGTGCGCTCGGGGTGCGCCAGCGCGAACTCCTGCGCGACGAAGCCGCCGAAGCTCGCGCCGAGCACATGCGCGCGCTCGACCTGCAACGCTTCCAACAGCGCGGCGAGGTCGTCGGCTAAGTCGCGCATCGTGAACGGCCCGTCTGGGGCCTCGGAGCGCGCCACGCCGCGCGGGTCGAAGACGATGGTGCGAAACCGCTCAGCGAACGCGGGGACTTGTCGATACCAAATCCACAACCCCGTGCCGAAGCCCGGCACGAGCACGAGCGGCTCACCCCGCCCGTGCTCCTCGTAATAAAGCTCTACGCCCCTGACATTAACTTTCGGCATCTGTCCGCCTAGAAGTTTAACTTAAAGGCGAACTGGATGACGCGCGGGCCGGCGCTGGTCTGCGTGATGCGGCCGAAGGTCGCGGGCACAGAGATGTTGCTGTTCGGGTTGGCGAAGTTGGCCCAGTTGAAGAGATTGAAGAACTCTGTGCGGAACTCGCCGCGCACGGACTCCGTGAACGGTAGGTACTTGACGACGGAGAAGTCCACGTTCTTCTGCCCCGGCCCCGTCAGGATGTTGCGGCCGGTGTTGCCGAATGGCGCGCTCGGGTCGAAGAAGCCACCCGCGAGCGCCGAAGAGACGAAGGCCGTCGTGTTGAAGTACTGCGCCAGCCGCTCCTGCGTGCGGCCCGAACCCTCGATGCCGCCCGTGAAACCGGGACGGAAGTTCGCGCGCTGGATGGTGTTGTTGTCCGGCACCTGTATGACCGAGAAGGGCAGGCCCGTCTGCAACGTCACGATGCCGTTCACGCCCCAGTTGTTCAAGACCCAACGCGCCGCCGAGTCGTTGCCGACCAGACCGGGCAGGTCGTAGACGAAGCTCGTCACGAAGCGATGCCTGCGGTCGAAGTCCGACGGGCCGCGGTTCGTCTTCCAGTTACGCTGGTCGCCGGGCGTCGAGACCAGCTCGTTGACCGTGCCGCCCGAATAGTAATCGACGGACTTGCCAAAGGTGTAGGCCGAGAGGAACTGCAACCCGCGGCTGAAACGCTTCGTCACGCTCAACTGAAGCGAGTCGTAGTGAGAGTTGGAAGAGGTCTGCACCTGCTGCAACCCGCCGGTCGCGTTCTTCTGCGCCGAGACGAACGGCCCGAACGGTGCGGCGAACGTGTTCGTCGCAGGATTGTAGATCGGCTGGTTGATGGTCAGGAGTTGCAGGAGCTTCGTCCCCTTCGACCCGACGTAGCCGACTTCGAGCAGGTAGTCGCGCGCGAACTCCCACTGCACGTTCGCGTTGTACTGCTGGATGTAGGGCGTCCGCATGTTCTGGTCGGGATAGACGCCGCTGATGAGAATGCCGAGCGGCGCGAGCGGACTCGGCACCGTCGCGTTGATGGGGAAAACGCCGGGCTGCGGCACCGCCGCGAACGGCGTTGCGAGCGGCGGGAAGACGCGGACACCCAGACCCAGATACGGGAAGTTGAAGAGCGACGTGTTGGCGAAGCGCGTCGAGACGCGGTCGTAGTAGATGCCGTAGCCGGCGCGCGCGGCGAGAGTGCCGCTCTCGTTCAGACGATACGCGAAGCCGACGCGCGGCGCGAAGTTGTTCTTGTCCTGCGGGACGAGCGTGTCATCGACCGTCGGCACGCCGGGCAGAGGATTCACGGCGTTGCCCGCCTGCACGAAGCCGTTCGGCGCTCCCGCCGGTGAAGCGAGCGTGCCCGAACGGAACTGCTCGGGGATGAAGTTGACGAGGCGCCCGTACTTCTCTTTGGGGAGCCCAAAGAAGTCGTAGCGCAGGCCCAGATTCAGCGTCAGGCGGTCTGTCAGCTTCACGTCGTCCTGCACGAAGCCCGCAACGTCGTTGACACGGAACGCACGGTCGTAGACGCCCGAGCCGATGATGGAGACCGACTGGCCGAGCAGGAAGTTGGCGAATGTCGGGAAGATGAGCTGCCCGCGCGAGAAAGCGTTGAAGTAGAAGTTGACCTGCGAGCGCTTGTACTCGCCGCCCACCTTCAGGCGGTGACGACCCTTCACAATCGAGAGCGTGTCCTGAAAGTCGAACGTGTTGATGCGCGAAGACTGGTCGGCGAGCGGCGACGAGCCGAGCGTGAAGAGACCCGTCACCGTCAGCGTCGGCATGCCGGGGAAGAGGTTGCCGAGCGGGTTCGTGATGCCGAGCTGCTGCGCCGTGAAAGGCTCCTCGGGGACGGAGGTCACGCGCAGACGACTGAAGCCGAAGCGCGCCTGATTGATGACTGCGGGGCTGAAGACGTACGTGTCCGTCAGAGACGAGAGCGTCTGGATGATGTCGAGGTCGCCGCCCGTGCCCGGCAACTGCTGCGGCCCGTTGCCGAGGCCGGCGAAGTTGTAGTTGGACTGGAACGTCGGGTTGCTCGCAAAGAAGTTCTTGGCCGAGAAGGTGTGCTTGCTCGAAATCGTCCAGTCCAGGTTGCCGTTGAACTGGTTCTCGCGGAAGGTCGAGATGCCCGACTGCGGCGAGAGTCCCGAGGCGGTCGTCGCCGAAGGAATCGCGAACCCGCCCCCGGGGAGCTGCGCGTTCAGGATGTTGACCGCGATGGGACTGATGTTGGCCGCGGGCAGACCGAACGCTGCCGCCAGCCCCGCGGCCGTGCGGTTGCTGTCGGTGAGTTGGACGGGGATGACCGGGAACGTCAGACTGTTGTTGAGCGACGCGCCGTTGCGCTCGCGCGTGCCCTGGTACGAAGTGAAGAAGAAGAGCTTGTCCTGCACGACGGGGCCGCCGAGCGTGCCGCCGAACTGCTTGCGCGTGAGCACCGGGCGCGGCCGTCCCGCCGAGTTGAGAAAGAAGTCGTTGGCGTTCAAAGAGTCGTCGCGGATGAAAGCGTAGATGTTGCCGTGGAACTCGCGCCCGCCGGACTTCGTGACGGCCTCGACGTTGCCGCCCGCGTTCCGGCCCTGCGAGGCGTCGTAGAGCGAGGTCTGGACGACGAACTCCTGAAGGCTGTCGGTCGCCGGGACGGCGATGTTCGGCGTCGAGTTGGTGCCGACGGAGTTGGCGTCGATGCCGTTGATGCGGACGCTGTTTGAGGTCGTGCGCTGCCCGTTGACCGAGATGATCGAGTCGCCGCGCCCCAGTTCCGTGTTGTTCGAGACGCTGGCCGACGTGCCCGGCGAGAGCGTCAGGAGTTGCTGGAAGTTGCGCGTCGGCAGGGGCAACTGGCTGATGGCGCGGCTGTCGATGACGCGCCCGACCTGCGAGCTCTCCTGCTGGACGAGCGTGCCCTCGGCCGTCACCGTCACCGTCTCGTCTACGCTCGAAGGCTCAAGCTTGAGGTTGAGCGTCGCGGTCTGCGTGACGTTGACCTCCACCTCCTCGACGAGGACGCGCTTGAAGCCTTTGGCCGAGACCTCGACCTTGTAACGGCCGGGCGGGAGTAAGGGGACGGCGAAGTCGCCCTCGCCGCCGGTCTCGGCCTCGCGGCGCAGCGCGGTGGCGATGTTCGTCACCGTGACGGAGGCGCCGGGGACGACCGCCCCCGCGGCGTCCTCGACCGTGCCCGTGATCTGCCCCGTCGCGCCCTGCCCCAGCGCGTAACCGGCCAGGGAGATAAGGACGAGTGAGAGGACTATGAGCCGCTTAGGGGAAAACATCTTTGAGTGACCTCCTGCGAAGATTTGACTATTGGCCGGGCTTTATCGGCCCCCGATTTAATTAAAAACGAACGTACGTTTTTGTTTACCGGCTCGGCGGGGACGACGATGGACTTCCCCCCGCCGTCCGCCCGCTCAGTTGGCTTTAGATTTGGCGCGGGGCGGCACCCCGGTCATCTCGCGCAGCTTCTCGGGGCGCAGGACGCCCCGGCAGAAAATGTCGGTCAGGTGCTCGACCACGCGGTCGTCCGAGAGCCCGAGGTGGCGCTTGCCGCCGAAGAGCTTCTCGACCAGGAAGTAGTTGAAGAACTGCATGTAGGCCGCCGTAAATCCCACCGCCGGGTCCACCCCGTCGTAGAGCGCCCCCTCCTCCTTCAAGCGGCGGAAGTAGGGCGCGAACCGGCGCCGTAGGTTCGCGGCGAGCCCCTCGAACATCTTGCGAAAGTGCTGGTTCTCGAACTCCAGCACGTCGATGTACATCAGCAGCCAGAAGTCCGAGTGCGCGCTCACCAGTTCCTTGACCATGCGCCCGAACTGCTTGAGGCTCTCGGGGTGGAAGGGCTCTTCGACCTCCTCGAAGATCGAGCGCAGGCGCGCGTCGATCACCTTCTGGTAGCGGCCGATGATGGATTCGAGGATGTCTTCCTTCGTCCGGTAGTAGTTGTACAGGTTGCCGAGCGACGTGTCGGCGCCCTGCGCGATGTCGCGCATTGAGGTGGCGTGGAACCCGCGCTTGATGAAGAGCCCGCGCGCCGCCTCCTCGATGCGGCCGCGCCTCGCCTCCAACGCCTCCTGGCTCAGTTTCGGCATAGACTCAAAAAACGAACGTCCGTTATTTTATCTACGGCGCGCGTTCTGTCAACTCTTTTGTTCCGGCGTGTAACAAACCGGGCGCAGCCTAAGTGGTTTTCGGAACTTCCGGGCGGCCGGGCCGCAGCGCGCCGCGGGCCGAACTGTTTGCCTTTTATCATGCGCCTTTGTATTCTTCGGCTGCACAAACACTTCGTCAGAAGGGGCGGCGGGAGGGGCTTGGAGCCTCTGTTCGCGCCGCCGTACATCGTTCGAGGGTGACGACGATTCAGACCACCGTGATGAAGTTCGGCGGCACGTCCGTCGAGGACGCGACGGCCTTCGAGCGCGTCGTGGCGCTCGTGCGCGCCGCCGCGCGCGACTCGCGGCCCGTCGTCGTCGTCTCGGCCATGAGCCGCTTCACCGACGCGCTGCTCGCGGCCTTCGAGCGCGCGGCCGAAGGCCAGGGCGCGGGCGCGCTCGCACACCTCGAAGAGCACTTCGGGCGGCACGCCGCCGCGCTGCGTGCGCTGCTCTGCGACCTCCCGAAGAGGCAGGAGGCCGACGCCGCCCTCTCCGAGCTTGAGAGCGTTCTGGCCGACGCGCGGGCGGAGATCGGCCGCGCGTTCGCCGAAGCCGCCGAGAGGGCGAGGCCGCTGCCCGTCCTGCAAGACCTCGTCGTCTCTTTCGGCGAGCAGCTCTCTTCGTGGCTGCTCGCGCGCGTGCTCGACGCGCGCGGCCTCAAAGCCAAGCAGGTGGACTCGCGCCGCTGCGTCATCACCGACGATGAGCACGGCTGCGCCACACCGCTCAAGGAGGAGACCGACCGCCACACGCGCGAGCAGTTGGAGCTCTTGATCGAGGGGGGCGTCGTCCCCGTCCTCGGCGGCTTCATCGCCTCTTCGGCCGCGACGGGCGAGACGACGACGCTCGGGCGCGGCGGCTCCGACTACACGGCGGGGCTCGTCGGCGCGGCCCTGCGCTCGAAGGAGATTCAAATCTGGACGGACGTGTCGGGCGTGCTCACCGCGGACCCGCGCGTCGTCCCCGAGGCGCGCACCATCCCGCGCCTCTCCTACGCGGAGGCAGCCGAGCTGGCCTACTTCGGCGCGAAGGTTTTGCACCCGAAGACCATTCTGCCGGCGGTCGTCCGCAACGTTCCCGTGCGCATCTGCAACTCAAGGGCGCCGAAGTCGCCTGACACCGTCGTCTACTTCGACGCCGAGATGACGCCGCGCACCGTTAAGGCCATCGCGCACAAGAAGGGCGTCCTCATCGTCCATATCACCTCTGCGCGGATGCTCGGCGCGTACGGTTTTCTGCGCGCCATCTTCGAGGTCTTCGAGCGCCACCGCACGGCCGTGGACATCGTGACCACTTCCGAGGTCTCGGTCTCGCTCTCGCTCGAAGACCCCGCCCGGCTCGACCGGATCACGGAAGACCTGAAGCACATCGCCGCGGTCAAGGTCGAGCCCGAGCGCGCCATCGTCTGCATCGTCGGCGAGGGGCTGCGCTCGACGCCGGGCATCGCCGGCCGCGTCTTCTCGACCATCAGGGACATCAACGTCCTGCTCATCTCGCAGGGCGCGTCCAGCGTCAACCTGACCTTTGTCGTCGAGGAGCAGCACGCCGCCGAGGCCGTCCGCCGCCTCCACGCGGCCTTCTTCGAGTGTGGCACCGAGGATCTGCTGGCACAGATCGGCGGGAGTTGAACTGACAAAGGAGCGCTCCTTCGGTCAAGTGTATGAACCTGTTCGAGCTGACAAGGACGCTGATGGACATCCCTTCCCTCTCGGGCGAGGAGGAAGAGATCGGGCGCTTCCTCGCGTCGCACCTGACGGGGCTCGGCTATCAGGTCGAGTTGCAGGAGGTCGAGCCGGGGCGCGCGAACGTGCTGGCGCGGACGTTCGCGCGGCCGCGGGTCGTGCTCTCGACGCACATGGACACGGTGCCGCCGCACATCCCTTCGCGCGAGGACGCGACGCACATCTACGGGCGCGGCGCGTGCGACGCGAAGGGCATCATCGCCGCGCAGTTGACGGCCGCCGGGCGTCTGCGCGCGGAGGGCGTCGAAGAGTTGGGACTGCTCTTCACGGTGGACGAGGAGATGGGCAGCCTCGGGGCGCGCGCCGCCGCGTCGCACGCGTGGGGGCGCGAGTGCGAGTATCTGATTAACGGCGAGCCGACCGAGAACCGACTCGCCGTCGGGTCGAAGGGCTCACTGCGCCTGAGGCTCATCACCGAGGGGCGCGCGGCGCACTCGGCCTACCCGGAGCGGGGCGAGTCGGCAATCGAGAAGCTGTTGGACGTGCTCGCGGACGTGCGCGCCTGCGAGTGGCCGCGCGAAGAGTTCTTCGGCGAGACGACGTGCAACATCGGGACGCTGCGCGGCGGCACGCGCCCCAATGTCATCCCGGCCGAGGCCGCGGCCGAGTTGCAGATTAGACTTGTGACACCGTCCGCAACCATTAAGAAGATTCTTGAAGAGACGGTCGCCGGTCGGGCGCGCGTGGAATATATGTCGGCGGCCGAGCCCGTGCGGATGCTGTCGGTCGAGGGCTTCGAGCGCGAGGTCGTCCGCTTCACGACCGACATCCCGTACCTTTCAAGCTGGGGCCGGCCGCTGCTGCTCGGCCCCGGCTCCATCCTCGACGCGCACACGGACGGCGAGCGCGTCTCGAAACGCGAGCTGGAAGAATCGGTCGAACTCTACACACGACTCGTGCGCATACTCCTCAAGGGTGCGCGGGCACAAGGGGCAGGCGAATGAGGCTGGCTTTACTCGGTCACGGCGCGATGGGGCAGCTCGTCGAGCGTCTGGCGCGCGAGGCGGGCGACGAGGTGGCGACCGTGCTGGGCTCGCGCGAGGCGGCGTTCTCGGCCGAGGAGCTGGCCGAGATTCTCGGCGGCCACGACGCGGCCATCGACTTCACCGTCGCCGAGACCGTCCCGCGCCATGTGGAAGCCTGCGCCCTCGCGCGCGTCCCGCTCGTCGAGGGCACGACCGGCTGGCACGCGCGGCTCGAAGACGTTCGGCAGGTAGTCGAGCGCGAGGGCGGCGCGCTCATCTACGGCGCGAACTTCTCGGTCGGCGTCAACCTCTTCTACCGCGTCGTCGCGCGCGCGGCCGAGCTTTTTCAAAGGTTCGACTACGCGGCCTTCATCGAGGAGGCGCATCACTCGCGCAAGCGTGACGCGCCTTCGGGCACGGCGCTGCGGCTGCGCGAACTCTTGACGGAAGCATACGGGTCGGAGATTCCGGTCGCCTCGACGCGCGCCGGGCATATTCCGGGCACGCACCGCGTCGGCTTCGACTTGGCCGCCGACACGGTCACGCTCACACACACGGCACGCTCGCGCGAGGGCTTCGCCGCCGGGGCGCTCGTCGCCGCCCGCTGGATTCAAGGTAAGACCGGCGTCTACGAGTTCTCCGAGACGTTGGAAGAGATACTTAAAGGGTGAATGTTGAATAGTAAATGGAGAATGGAAGTTGGCTTGTCCATTCACCATTTACTATTCAACATTCACGGCCCCGGAGGTGCTAATGAACGTCGAATGGATGCGCGGTTGCGCGACGGCGCTGGTGACGCCGTTCAAGTCTGACGGGAGCGTCGATGTCGAGAGGATGCGCGCGCTCGTCGAGCGACAGTGTGAGGGCGGCGTGCGCGTACTCGTGCCGTGCGGGACGACGGGCGAGAGCGTGACGATGTCGGAGGATGAGAACCGGCGGGTCATTAGTACAACTGTCGAAGTTGCGAAGGCGCGCGGCGCGCGGGTCATCGCGGGCGCGGGCAGCAACTCGACCGCGCACGCCGTCGAGAACGCGCGTGCGGCGCGAGACGCGGGCGCCGACGCCGTCCTCATCGTCGCGCCGTATTACAACAAGCCGACGCAGGAGGGTTTGTACCGGCACTTCCGCACGGTGGCGGAGGCGGTCGCAGGGCTGCCCGTCGTGCTCTACAACGTGCCGGGCCGCACCTCTTCAAACATCGAGGCCGGGACGACGCTCCGTCTGGCGAGAGAGGTCGAGAACGTCTCCGCCGTTAAAGAGGCGTCGGGAAATCTCGCGCAGATCATGGAGATTATCCGCGGCAGGCCCGAAGGGTTCCTCGTGCTGTCGGGCGACGACGCGATGACGTTCGCGTTGATGGCGCTCGGGGCGGACGGGCTCGTCTCGGTCGCGTCGAACGAGGCGCCGGGGCCTCTGTCGAAGATGGTGGACGCGGCGCTCGCGGGGCGCTGGGACGAGGCGCGCGAGCTGCATTACCGCTGGCTCCCTCTGATGGACGTGAACTTCGTCGAGTCGAGCCCCGGCCCCGTCAAGGCCGCGTTGGCTTTGATGGGCCTGCTCGAAGAGAACCTGCGCCTGCCGCTCGTGCCCGTCACGGAGCAGGCGCGTGCGCGCGTCCGCGAGGTGCTGACCGAGTTGGGACTTCTGGGAGAGTCAACGCATGTCGCTGCGTGAGCAGGTCGAGCAGTTGTACGCAAAGGGCGGCGGGTTCACTTCGTCCGACCGCGAGGTCTTCGAGGCGTTCAAGCAGGCGCTCAACCGCGGCGAGGTGCGCGCCGCCGAGCGCGGCGCAGATGGCCGCTGGCGCGTCAACTCGTGGGTCAAGAGCGGCATCCTCGTCGGCTTCCGCATGGGCGCGCTCGCGGACATGAGCGCGCACCCCTCGCTCCGCTTCTTCGACAAGGACACGTACCCTGTGCGCCCCACGACCATCATGGACGGCGTGCGCATCGTGCCCGGCGGCTCAAGCGTGCGCGACGGCGCGTACCTCGCCGCGGGCGTCGTCTGCATGCCGCCGATGTACGTCAACGCGGGCGCATACGTCGATGAGGGCACGATGATCGACAGCCACGCGCTCGTCGGCTCGTGCGCGCAGGTCGGGAAGCGCGTGCACCTCTCGGCCGCGGCGCAGGTGGGCGGCGTGTTGGAGCCCGTGGGCGCGGTGCCGGTGGTTATCGAGGACGACGTGCTCGTGGGCGGCAACTGCGGCGTCTATGAAGGGACAATCGTCCGCGCGGGCGCGGTGCTCGCGCCGGGAACAATCCTGACGGGCGCCACGCCGGTCTATGACCTTGTGCGCGGCGAAGTCTACAGACGCACCGAGGACGCGCCGCTTGAGATTCCCGCGGGCGCGGTCGTCGTCCCCGGCTCGCGCGCGGTAACGACCGAGCGTGGGCGTGAGTGGGGGCTGTCGCTCTACGCGCCCGTCATCGTCAAGTACCGCGACGAGAAGACCGACCGCGCGGTGCAGTTGGAGGACTACCTGCGTTGAGCGAGTTCGAACCGGCGCGGCGCCTGCGCGGCATACAGAAGAGCATGATCCGGCAGGTCTTCGACCGCGCGCGGCCGGGGAGCATCAACCTCGGCCTCGGCGAGCCTGACCTGCCGACGCCCGATGTCGTGAGGCGCGAGGCCGCGCGCGTCGTCGTCGAGGAGCAGAACGGCTACACGACACACGCGGGGCTTCCCAGTCTGCGCGAGCGCGTCGCCAAAGACTATTCACATCTCAACCTCACCCCCGAGCAGGTCATTATCACCGCGGGCTCGCAGGAGGCGCTCTACCTCGCGCTGTTGACGCTCGTGGACGAGGGCGACGAGGTGCTCATCCCCGACCCCGGCTTCGTCGCCTACCCGACCATTGTGAAGATGGCCGGCGGCACGCCGAGGTTCTACCGGATGCCCGCGTCGGGCGGCTTCGCCTTCGACGCCGACGAGTTCAAACGCGCGCTCACGCCGCGGACGAAAGTGGTCGTGTGCATCAGTCCGTCGAACCCGACGGGGCGCGTGCTGTCGCGGGAAGAGTTGGCGTCGATGGGCGCGGCGCTCGAAGGCTCGGGCGCGTACGTCTTGAGCGACGAGATTTATCGTGAGCTGTACTTCACCGCGGAGCGGCCTGCTTCAATCTCCGAGTTTCGGCCTGAGCGAGTGCTCTTTATCGGCGGACTGTCGAAGTCGATGAGCATGACGGGCTGGCGTCTGGGCTGGCTCTGCGGCGACGTGGAGGTGGTCAGGAGCGCGCTCGTCCTGCACGGCTACACGACGACCTGCGCCTCGACCGTCTCGCAGAAGGCGGGGCTGGCCGCGTGGACGGCCGAAGCCGCCGAAGCCCGCCGCGCGTTCCGACGCACGTTCCGCGAAAGGCGCGACCACCTGCTCCGTCTCCTCGCAAATGAACTATCCTTGCGCGCCGTCGAGCCCGAGGGCGCCTTCTACGCGATGGTGGACGTGAGCGCGCACGGCGACTCGATGTCGGTCGCCGAACGCCTCCTCGAACACGGCGTCATCACCGTCCCCGGCGCGGCCTTCGGCTCGGAGGGCGAAGGCTACCTGCGCGTCTCCTTCTGCGCCGACCTCGACGTGCTCGCCGAAGGCGTGAAGCGGATGAAGGAAGCGTTGAAGAAGTAACGACTGACGGGTGACGAGTGACAAGGGGCGGCAAGTGTTTTAACTTGTCCCCTGTCACTCGTCACTTTTTTTCGGAGGGTTTATGAGCAGGAAGTATCGGGTCGGCATCCTGGGCGCGACGGGCACCGTGGGGCAGCGCTTCATACAGTTGTTGGAGGGTCACCCGCAGTTCGAGGTCAAGGCGCTTGCGGCCTCTGACCGCTCGAAGGGGAAGGCATACAGCGAGGCGTGCGCGTGGCGCCTGCCGGGCGACATGCCCGAGGCCGTACGCGGGATGCGTGTCGAAGCGCCCGAGCCGCCGCTCGACTGCGACATCGTCTTCTCCAGCCTGCCCGGCGACATCGCGCGCGAGACCGAAGAGTCTTTCGCGCGCGCGGGCTACGCCGTCATCAGCAACTCTTCGGCGCTGCGGATGGACGAGGACGTGCCTTTGCTCATCCCCGAGGTCAACCACGAGCACCTCGCACAGCTCGACGCGCAAAGGGAGGCGCGCGGGCTCGACCGCGGGATGATCGTGACGAACCCGAACTGCTCGACCATCATGCTCGTGCTCGCGCTCGCGCCCCTACACGCGCGCTTCGGCATCGAGTCGTGCGTGGCGACGACCTTGCAGGCGCTCTCGGGCGCGGGCTACCCCGGCGTGCCCTCGCTCGACGCCGTTGACAACGTCATCCCCTACATCGGCGGCGAGGAGGAGAAGATCGAGACCGAGACGCTCAAGATTCTCGGCCGCTGCGAGGGCGGGCAGATTCAGCACGCGCCCTTTAAGGTCAGCGCGCAGGTGCATCGCGTCAACGTCAGCGACGGCCACATGGCCGCCGTGCGTGTGAAGCTCGCGCGGCAGGCTTCGCTGGAAGAGCTGCGCGAAGCCTTCGCCTCGTACACGTCGCTCCCGCAGGAGTTGCGCCTGCACACCGCGCCCGAGCGACCCATCGTCGTGCGCGACGAGCCCGACCGTCCGCAGCCGCGCCTCGACCGCGACGCCGGCCGCGGCATGAGTGTCACCGTCGGCCGCATCCTCCCCGACAAGGTACTCGACTACCGCTTCGTCGCTCTCAGCCACAACACCGTCCGCGGCGCCGCTGGCGCCGCCATCCTCAACGCCGAACTGCTCGTCGCGACCGGGAGACTCTGAACACGGCAGGCAGTAAGCGACCCACACTCCGACGAATCTCGCACTTATTCCCGTGTACACGTTCCTGACGCGCGTGACATCGTCAATGTCACGCGTGACATTGACGATGTTTCGTCTGACAACGTCATTGCGACGCCTCACAACGTCATTGCGACGCTTCACAATGACATTGTCACGCCTAACAATAGCGTTGCGACGCCTTACAGTGGCGTTGTCACGCCTCACAATGGCGTTGTGAGGCGTCGCAATGGCGTTGTCATGCGCGCTATTAGCATAAACCCCCGCGTATTTAGCGATTTTTGCCTAGTCGCAGCCTTAGGCCGACGCGCGCGAAGGCGGGCGGGCCGAGGGTGAGGACGGGCGTGCGGCCCACTTCGTAGCGTCGGCCGGTGAGGTTCTCGGCGGCGCCGAAGAGTTCGACGCCGCGGCCGAGGCGGCGCGAGAGGAAGGCGTCGAGCGCGAAGTAGCCGCCGAGCCGCAGGAGGTTCTGGTCGTCGTCGAACTGCGCGGACGAGGCGCGGCCCTGCACGGCGAAGGTCGTGCGGCCGGCGTGGCGCAGTTGAAGGCTAAGCTGCTGGCGCGCGACCTGCGGCAGACGACGGCCCTCAAGAGTGACATCGACGGGGAAACTCTCGACACGCGGGTCAACAAAGAGATAACCGGCCGAGGCCGTCCAGCCGCGCCCCAGACGCTGCTCGAACTCCGCCTCGAAGCCGCGCGTGCGCGTGCGGCCGAGGTTGCGACGCCGACGCGTGATAAGAGCCGGCGTGACCGAGAGCGTCACGTTGGCGACGGGTCGCGTCACGTCCATCCAGAAGAAGTTCGCGCGCGCCGCCGTGCCCCTCCGTGCGAAGAGGAGCCCGGCCTCGCCGCTCGTCAGACGCTCGGCGCGCAAGTTCTCGTCGGCCAGCGTAACGACGTTGCCGACGCGGAACGAACGGTACAGCTCGTTCAGGGTCGGCGCGCGGAAGGCGCGCGCGAAGGTCGCGTTGACGGAGAGCGCCTCCGACACTTTGAAGACGGCCGAGAGCTGTGGACTGAAGGCCGTCTCCGCGCGCTCCTCAAAACTGTTGGTCGAGGCTACGCCGCCCGTGGCACGCGTCGTCTGCTGCGCGCGGTAGTCGCGCCGTCGGTCGAAGCGCACGCCGGGCGTGACGACGAGCCTGTCCGTCACCCTCAACGCATCGCGCACGTAGAAGCCCAACGTGCGCGCACGCCCGCCCGCACCCACCAACGAAGAAGGGCGGCCCGCGACGTAGACCAGCTCATCGCTCGCGCCGCGCGCCTGCGACCACTCGACGCCCGCGACGAGCGCCTGCCGCGCGCCCGCCGCGCGCGACCACTGCACAGAGAGTCCAGACCCTTGCGCCGGCACGCGTTGGAGCCGCGTCAGCGCCTCGCTCGCGCGGTCGGCCGCGACCGCCGTGAAGCTCTGATCAAAGACCTGTGTGGAGGCGTGCGCGCGCAGGTCGAAGAGGCCGGCGCGGCTCGTGTCCCACGTCAACCCCGCGGCGAGCTGGCGTACGTGCGTGCGGTTGAATTGAAGCGGCGTGCCGTTGCGGCGCGACTCGCCGTAGTACGAAGGGCGCGCGAAGAGGTGCAGACCTTTATTGAAACTGCGGCCGACGTACAGCTCGCCGTAGGCGTTGCGCGACGCGGCGGGCGTGTCCACGCCGCCCCGCTCGCGCTCGTCAACGAGAACGTACCCGCCGGTGCTGAAGCTCTGCGCCGAGACAGAGAGCCCCCACCCTTCCTTCAACGTGCTCGCGTAGAGCGACGCGTCGGCCGTGCGCTGCGTACCGTAAGAAGTCTCAAACCTGACCTGCGTCGCTTCGGCACGGCGCGAGACGAACTGCACGACGCCGCCCAGCGCGCCGCTGCCGTAGAGCGCGGAGGAGGCACCGCGCAGAACCTCGACACGCGCGAGCCCCTCACGCGGGACGCGCGCCCAGTAGACCCAACCGCCGAAAGGGTCGTTCAGAGGGACGCCGTCGTAGAGCACGACGGCGCGGCTCGCCCCGCTCGCGCCGACGCCGCGTAGGGAGACGCCCTGCGCCGTCGGGTTGGCCGTGCGGCTCGACGTGCGCCGGAAGAGCTGGAAGCCCGGCACCTGACGCAGCACTTCGTCTGACGTTAAGGCGGCGGCACTCTCAAGCTCCTCTTCGCCCAACACGACGACGCTCGCGGCCGTCTCGGCCAAACGTGTCTCGGTACGCGCGGCGGTCACCGTCACGCGCTCCGCGAAGCCGGGCGGCACGAGCACGACGCGCAGTTCACCGCCGTCCCACTCGCCCTCCTTCCACACACGTTCGAAGCGCGCGAACCCTTCGGCCGTCACCCACAGCGTGAAGCCGTCGTGAGAAGAGATAGGGTCTTTGAACTTGAAGCGCCCCTCCGAGTCCGTCCTGACGTTGCCCTTGAGAGAGGGCCTGTGGAAGGCCAGCGCGACCCGTGCGTCGGGCACCGGCGCGCCGTCCTGATCGACGATCACGCCGCGCACCACGCCCGGCCCCGCCACCTCCTGCGCGCGCACCGCGCAGGCGAGGATGAGAAGGACGAAGCAGACGAAGAATAACTTTGAGGACACGCGTCGATGATAAAGCATCGGCGTCGCGTTTGCTTACGACGCGGCCCGCTGTGTTAGTCTCGGGCGCGTGAACCTCTGGCAAGAAGTGGTGATTGCGGCGGCGGCGTTCGCTGCGGGGCTCATCAACTCGATTGCGGGCGGGGGGACGCTCGTCTCTTTCCCGGCGCTGCTGTGGGTGGGGCGCGACCCGGTGCTCGCGAACGCGACGAGCACGGTGGCGCTCTGGCCGGCCTCTCTGGCGGGGCTCTACGGTTTCCGGCGCGAGTTGAAGGGGAGCGCGCGCACGTTCGTCCTCTTCGCGGCGCCGTCGCTATTGGGCGGAGTGCTCGGGGCAGTGCTGCTGCTGCGCACGCCTTCAGAGACGTTCGGGCGCCTCGTCCCCTTCCTCATCCTGTTCGCAACGCTGCTGCTCGCGGCACAGGAGCCGATCTCGCGCCGTCTGCGCGCCGGCCGCGAAGAGACTCACGAACCGACGCGTGCGTGGTGGGCCGGGGCGCTGGTCTTCCAGTTTCTGGTCGGAGTCTACGGCGGCTACTTCGGGGCCGGGATAGGCATCCTGATGTTGGCGGCGCTGGGGCTTTTGGGCTTCACGGACATCCACCGGATGAACGCTCTGAAGAACCTGCTCGCCATCTGCATCAACGGCGTGGCCGCCGTCTACTTCATCGCGTCGGGGAGGGTCTACTGGGCGGACGTGCTCGTGATGACGTTCGCCGCCATCGCGGGCGGCTACTCCGGCGCGCGCCTCGCCTACCGCCTCGGACGACGCTTCGTCCGCATCGCCGTCATCATCATCGGGCTAGTGATGAGCGTCTCACTCTTCGTTAAATGATGAAGGCGGAATGATGAATTGAAGAGAGTTCTTCATTCATCATTCCGCCTTCATCCTTCATCATTTCTTTACAGGCTGCGGGCGCTGAAGGTGTCGCAGCGGCGGATGTCGCCGGCGTCGAAGCCCGCGCGGAACCAGCGCATGCGCTGGTCGGAGGAGCCGTGGGTGAAGGAGTCCGGGACGGCGTACCCCTGGGCCTCGCTCTGGAGGCGGTCGTCGCCGATGGCCGAGGCGGCTCGGAGCGCCTCCTCAAGGTCGTCCGGGTCGAGGAGGTCGCGCTGCTTGGCGTAGAAGCCCCAGACGCCCGCGTAGCAGTCGGCCTGTAGCTCAAGACGGACGGAGAGGTCGTTGGCCTGCGCCTCGCTCCGCGCGCGCTGCTGAAGCTGCGTCACCTTGTCGGACGTGCCCAAAAGGTTCTGGACGTGGTGGCCGACCTCGTGCGCGATGACGTAGCCCCGCGCGAAGTCACCCGGCGCGCGGAAGCGCTGGCTCAGCTCCTGAAAGAAGGAGAGGTCGATATAGACGCGCTCGTCGCCCGGACAGTAGAAGGGGCCGACCGAGGCGCCCGCCCTCCCGCAGGCCGAGTCGGTCCGTCCCGTGAAGAGCCGGAGCTTCGGCTCGCGGTACTGGCTCCCGTTGCGCTTGAAGATGTCGCGCCAGACATCTTCGGTTGTGGTCAACACTTTGCCGACGAACTGTGACTCGGCGTCCGTTTGTTGCTGTTGCTGCGGCCCCGTTTGCTGCTGCTGCTGCTGCGGCCCCTCCTGCGGCACGACGCCGCTGTCGAGCAACTGCCGCGGGTCTACGCCGAAGATGAGCGCAAGGATGATGATGATGAGCGTCCCGCACCCGCCCCCGACTGCCATCTTGCCGCCGCCCATCCCGCCGCGCGCGTCTTCAACGTTGCTGCTCTCGCGTACACCACCTAGTCTCATCTCTTTAAGCTCTCCTCCGGTTCTAAACTTTTTGCCGCCGCGGCCGGGGGTGGCTCGCACATCTCACCCTCGTGCGGGAGTCTCGCGCCCTTGCGGAGCTTGTAGGCGCGTATGAAGAGCGCGATTGCGACCCACGTGCCGATGAAGGCCAGCGGGTACGTGATGCCGCGCGGCCACTTGACCGCGATGATCGAGAGCCCGAGCAGAACCCCGCCCGCCAGAGCCATCAGGCGCGCCTCGGCCGGGCCGAGCACGCGCCGGTTGGTGATGGCCGCGCCGACGGCGCTGCCCACGCCGATGACGCCCGCGGCCGCGCGGCTGGTGCTCCCCTTCCGGCTCGTGCGCTGGCGTCGTCCCACACGCGGGCGCGGCGGGCCGATGGGCTTCACGCGCTTCCGGTCGCTGATGACGATCTCGGTCGCGTGTTCGAGGTCGCGGCAATACATCTCCTGCATCTGCTTCGCGAAGCCCGCGTCCTCAATCGTCACGTCCAGTTCCCAGTTCCCCATCCAGCTCGCGACGTTCAGGTTCGTCGAGCCGACGCGCGCCCATCTGCCGTCTACGACCGAGGTCTTCGCGTGGATCATCGGGCCGTTCCACTCGAAGACGCGCACGCCCGCTTCGAGCAGTGCGCGGTAACTGGCGCGCGAGAGCGCCGCGACGACAGGAATGTCGGTCGCGCTCGGCACCAGCAGGCGCACGTCCACGCCGTCCTGCGCCGCTGCGCGCAGGGCCTGCACGTACATGTTGGTGCCGACGAAGTAGGCGTCCGTCAGCCAGAGGTACTCGCGCGCCCCGGCCGCGACGAGCTGTTCGAGACGGTAGAGCCCGACCGTGTTCGGCTCGGTGGCGATGACGCGCACGGCTATGTCGCCGCCCGGCTCGATCTCCTCGCGCGAGGGCAGATGTTCGGCGGGAATCTTCTCGCCGCACGCTGTCTCCCACACGCGCGCGAAGGCCGCCTCCATATCGGCGACGGCGGGGCCGCGTATCTCGACGCCGGTGTCGCGCCACGGCTCGATGTTCTTCTCAGGCCGCCCCAGCCAGTCCTGCCCGACACACAGCCCCATGACGAAGCCGAGCTGCCCGTCCACCGAGATCATCTTGCGGTGGTCGCGGTTGAGCCAGCCGAAGGGCTCGTCGAAGCGCGGCGGGTTGAAGCCCTTGACCTCGACACCCGCGTCGCGCAAGGAACGCCAGAAGCGGCGCGAGGTCTTGCCGACGGAGCCGAGCCAGTCGTAGACGACGCGCACCTTCACGCCCTCGCGCGCTTTCGCGGAGAGCGCCTCGGCGAACTGGCGCCCCACGTCGTCCTCGTGGATGATGAAGCTCTCGAAGTGAATCGTGCGGCGCGCGCCCTTGATGGCTTCGAGCCAGGCGGGATAGTTCTCCTGCGCATCGACGAGGAGCCGCACGCCGTTGCCGGTGATGAGCGGCGAGCCCGTCGCGCGCGCGTACGCCTTATCGACGATGCGGCGCACGGGCGGGAACTCGGCCGTGTCTACGCCGGAGTCGCGACGCTCGCGCTCAGACTGCTCGGGCTGGTACAGCTCGGTCGTCATCAAACGTACATCTTAGCCGTCACGCCTTTGGACAACTGTGTCCGCGAGCAAACAAATCTGTTGCGAGGCTCGGGAGAGGACAACATAATAGCGCGAATCGGCTTGGGAGGGCGAAAACAGGTGAACGCAAAACAGCGGGCGGGTTTCAAGGCGGCCGAGTTCGTCGAGGACGGGATGCGCGTCGGTCTGGGCACGGGCACCACGGCTGAGTGGCTGGTCGCGCGTCTGGGCGAGCGCGTGCGTGTCGAGGGCTTGCGCGTGCGTTGCGTCCCGACCTCGCGGCGGACGGAGGAGCAGGCACGGCGCTTAGGCATTCCGCTCGCCACGCTCGACGAGGTCGGAGAGCTGGACATCGCCATCGACGGCGCGGACGAGATCGGGCCGGGCCTTGCGCTCATCAAGGGCGGCGGCGGCGCGCTCCTGCGCGAGAAGCTCGTGGCCTCGGCCGCGCGCCGCTTCGTCGTCATCGCCGACAGGTCGAAGGTCGTCCGTCTGCTCGGCCGCTTTCCACTACCCGTCGAGGTCGTACAGTTCGGCTGGGAGCTGACGGCGCGCAGGGTCTCGGCCGTCGTGAACGTCGAACCCGGGTTGAGGCGTAACACGGACGGCGAACCCTTCATCACGGATAACGGCAACTTCATTCTCGACTGCTCGTGCGGCGCGATTCCCGACCCGGCTCAGTTGGAGCGCGGGCTGAAGTCGCTCACGGGCGTCGTCGAGAGCGGGCTCTTCGTCGGGATGGCACCCATGGCCGTCATCGCCGATGCGGAAGGCGTCGAGGTCGTGGACGACATTGAGAAGTTGAAACTTCAAAGTTGAAATTTCAAATCATCCTTCCCGAAACGCAAAGCACACAAAGAATCCGCAAAGAGCGGAAAGAGTTCGTTTAGCATCCCGCGCGTGCAGAGATTGCCGACACTGCTGCTGCTGCTCGCCGCGTCCTCGTGGGCGCGCTCGCTCATCGGATTCTTTCTGAAGCTCGGCGTGTTCGGCCCTTTCCTGCTTGAAGCGTTCGACTCCTCCTTCTTCTACATGCCGCTGGCGAACGAGCTGCTCCTCTTCGCGCTCATCCACGGCGGGGGCGAATCTTCGAGTTGGATGTGGATCGTCTACGCGCTGATGGGCGCGGCCGGGACGGTGGCGGGAGTCTTCTTACTCGACCTCGTCATGCGGCGCGTGGGCGCGGGCGGCGTCGAGCGCCTGATGGGCCGCAAGCGCTTCGAGAAACTGAAGTCAAAGGTTGAGCGCAACACGGGCTGGGTCGTCTTCGTCGCCTCGGCGCTGCCGCCGCCGTTCCCCTTTCGCTTCACGATGATGACGGCCTCGGCGCTCCAGTGCGACCGCACGCGGATGTTCACGGCGGTCTTCGCCGGACGCTCCATCCGCTTCGCCGCCGAGGCGCTGCTCATCCTTTACTTCGGCCGCCGCTTCCTCGACTTCATGAACTCCGACGCCTTCAACTACGTCGTCTACGGGCTCACCCTCGTCGCCGTCGCCGGCAGCGCAATCACGGTCTACCGCCTCTTAAAGAGCCGTAAACCGTGAACCGTAAACCGTGACGAGATAAAAACCGCTTTCCCTCTTGTCACGGTTTACGGTTCACGGTTTACGGCCTTAATGCAGTCCGTCGCCCGAGGTCTCGCCGCGCGACGGGTCGCGCTTGCCTAATTTGGGGACGGCGCGCGAGGGGTTCGCGCCGCCCTTGGAGGCGGGGCGCCGCTTCCGCTCGCTGCGCGCCTGGGTCGAGGGGCCTTTGCGGGCGCGCACCTGCCGCTCGTCGTCTTTGCCCGCCAAGTCTTTACGCTCCGGCATCTTCTCCTCCAATCGGTTTCAGCCGCGCCGCGGTTTGCCCGAACCTTTCTTCGACGAGTTGCCCGGGGGTTCGGGCAGGGTCTGCAACGTGCGGCGGTCGCGGCTGGCGACGCCGGCCTGCCCCGCGGCCGAGCGGCTCTTCTTCGCGCCGCGCACGCGGCGGCCCGAGGTGCTGAAGGTCTCAATCAGGCCGTGCTCTTCGAGCCGCCGGTAGGCGTTGCGCACGATGTTGCGGCTGACGCCGAGCTGTTCGGCCAGCGCGCGCTCGGACGTGATCGCGTCGCCGCGCGTGAACTTCCCCGCGAGGATGGCGCTGGCAATCTGGTTAAAAATCTGCTGCGTCTTCGTCTCGTCGCTTCCGGCGCGGACGCGTATGTTCAACTCCGGCATGTATCCCCCTTGTTTTTTTCAGTAGGCAGATGGCAGTTGAAGACTCTACTGTCGAGAACTCCGATTTAAACTCTCGACTACCTTAACGCGAAGTGACTGCCTACTGCCATCTGCCTACTTCTTGCTCAGCTCTGCCCCGCGGCCCTCGACGACGGACGGCCGGGGTCGTTCACGTCGGTCGTGTCGGTCGTAGCCTTGATGTCGGACGGCGGGAGCGTCGCGTTGGTCGCCGCGGGCAGCGGCGCGTCCATGCCGGCGAGCGGCGCGTCCGTGCCCGTGACGGCCTGATAGCTCTGCACGCGCAGGTTGTTCTGCACGTTCGCGACGCCCGAGACCGACTCGGCGATGTTCTCGGCGAGCCGCTTGGCGTAGCGGCTGTCCACCATCCCCGTCAAGATGGCCTCGCCAGCGACAACGTTGACCTCAACGTCCGAGGCGTCGAGCCACTCGTTGTCGGTCAGGCGGTCGCAGACCTCCTCGCGCAGGCGTTCGTCGGAGCGCCGGTAGTTCTTCGGGCCGAGCCCACGGAACTTGCCTTCGCCGCGGCCGTGGGCACGGCGCGACTCATCCCTGTGACGGCCGCCCTCGCGTTCGTCGTCGTCGCCGCCGAACCACGAGCGCACCTGGTCTGCGGCGCGGTCGAGCCAACTGCCGCCGTCCCCCCCGCGTTCGTCTTCATGCCCGCGCGCCTCGCGCCGTCCGTGCTCGGCGCGGTTGTCGTCGTAATCGTCGCGCCCGTACTCGTAACCGCTGCGGCCGTAGAAGCGGCTCGTCGTGCGGCCGTAGTCGGTGTCATAGTCGCGCACCTCGTCCGCGTCGTCGTGCCTGAGAGCGCGCTCGCGCGTGTAGTCGCGCCCATAGACGCGCACGCCATACGCACGCCCGTAGTCCTCGCCCTCGCGCCGTCGCGCGGAGCCCGCGTAGCCGCCGCGCTCCAACACCTCGCGCCCGTAACGCTGGCCGTACTCGCCCGCGCCTGACTCGCGCGTGCCGTAGCGCGAGCCGTAGTCGCGCGTGCCTGAGTCGCGCTCCTGCCCGTACTCGCGCTCGTAGCCGCCGCGCCCACCGGCGTAACCGCCGCGACGCAAACCGCCGTATTCGGAGCCGCGGCCGGAGCCTCTCTCCGCGTCGCGCCCGTAGAACCTATCCTCCGTGCGTTCGTCCTCCGAGTCGCCGTAACGACCGGGGCCGCGTCCACCGTAACGTGATGACATCTTCAACCTCCTTCTACTCATCTGCCGTCGTACAAAGACCTTCCGGCGTGAGGCGCGGGGCCTCGGGAAGAGAACTTTTATCAATGCGTTTCGTTAGCGCCGCGCGCGCAGCGCCTTTTGCGAGCCCTCCCCGAACAGCTCGCGCGCGCGCTCGAAGACGCCTTCGAGCCTCTGCTTCTTCTTCAACACGGGCTCAAAGAGATCGCCCTTGCGCTCCAAGCGGCGGAGCATGTTCTTGATATGAAAGTCGGAGGTCTTGAGCTTCTTCCGCTCGACCTCCTTCCATTCGAGCGGCGCCGAGACGGTCGCGCACGGCTTCGGCCGCACCGAGTAGGGCGCGACGACCGACTTACCCCGCGCGTTCTGCATGTGATCCACGTAGATCATCCCTTCGCCGCGCTTGCGCTTCGAGCGCTCCACGGTCGCCACCTCCGACTGCTCGCGCGCGATGACCGTCGCCAACTGCTCGGCCAGCTCCGCTATTGATTCATACTCATACTTCGGCTCGACGGGGACGTAGACGTGTACGCCGCGCGACCCGGAGGTCTTCGGGTACGAGTCGAGCCCGACGCGCGCGAGCACGTCGCGCGTGGTGACGGCCACGTCGCAGATGGTCTCGAACGCGACGCCCTCGCTGGGGTCGAGGTCGAAGACGAACCAGTCCGGGTGTTCGAGGTCTTTCACGCGCGAGTGCCACGGGTGTCGCTCAATCGCCCCGAGGTTCGCCATGTACAGAAGGGTCGCCACGTTGTCGCCGACGATGTAGTCAACCTCGTGCCCGCCGCCGTCCTCGACTTCGAGCGGCACGGTGCGTACGAACGACGGCGCCTCGTGTACGTCATGCTGGTGGAAGGACGGCCCCTCTATCCCGCCCGGATACCGCTTCATGATGAGCGGCCGGTCTTTCAGGTAAGGCAGGATGTACTCGGCGACCTCGTAGTAGTAGCGCACCAGGTCGCCCTTCGTATAACCCTCGTCCGGCCAGTACACGCGCTCAAGGTGTGTGAGCGGCACGACCTCGCGCCCCACCTTCACGTTGAGGTCGCCCGCGAGCACCTTCGCCTTCAACGCGCGGCCGACGGCCGAGACCTTCCCCGACGCCTTCGACGTGTCAAACTTCCTGACGTGCCCCTCGCCTTCAACGACTCTGCTTTTTGACGTTTGCCCTCTGCCCTTTGCCTTCCCCTTAATCGTCTCCTGCCCGTCCACGGGCTTGCGCAGGCGCAGCTCCCAGCCCGCCTCTGCGAACTCGTCCGAACGCTTGAAGAGGAGCCACTCGCCCTCGCGCCGCTTCATCTTCAAGAGCGTGAAGCCGCCTTTGAGCTTCTCGCCCTTCAGAGCGAAATCGAGCCGCCCCGCCGCGAGCTGCTCGGCCGCGTCGCCCTCGCCCAAAACCTCGTACGTGCCGCCGTCCCACTTCATGTGCTCGCCCGCGCCGTATTCGCCCTCGGGGATGAGCCCCTCGAACTTGAGGTACTCGACCGGGTGGTCTTCGGTCTCGACGGCTAGGCGCTTCGACGTGGGGTCGAGCGAAGGCCCGCGCGGCACCGACCAGGACTTGAGCACACCTCCGACCTCAAGACGAAAGTCGAAGTGCAGCTTCGACGCGTGGTGCTCCTGCACGACGAAGCGGCGCCGGTTCGACTTCGACACGCTCCCCTTCGGCTCCGGCGTCCGCCGGAAATCGCGCATCTTCCTGTAGGTCTCAAGTCCCATCAGCACCCAACCCCTTTGCCGCCTGTCGGTACACCTGTGTACGCGACCCGTTCACGCACACGCGCGTGCCGTCTCGCCACCTGCGCGGCGCGTGACCCTCAACACGCGTAGTTTTGAACTCTTCTACGCCCGCCCTCCCCAATGGAACCAAGCTCGCTGTAAGAGGCTTGCAACTTGCATGCTCAAACGTCGAAGCTCTTCTCTCGACACCTTCTACTCCGAAAGGTCAATCACCCACGCCCCTTCGACATCCCTCTCGACAATCATCCGCCCGAGGTTGAGCCAGCGCGCGACGCCGTCGAGGACGTTGGAGTCGGAGGTGACGGCGACGAGACTTGAGTTGACGATATCGCGGTCGGGGTTGAACTCGGCGCGCACTTCCCAGGGCCAGCCGCACTGCGACGCGATGTCGCGCACACGCGCCGCCAGACGGCCGCTGTTCGAGACGGGGCGGTCGAAGAGCCACAGCACCGACGACGGCGCCAGCGGCTCAAGCGCGCGCCCCGCAAGCAGGATGGCGCGCTCCGTCTCTTCGACTGCGCGGTAAGAGCCGTGCACGCTTGAGAGGTCGCGCACGCACCCGTCGCGCCCGAGGACGAGCACGCCGCCCGCGAGCGCCGCCTCCAGAGTGATGACGAGGTTGAAGCCGTCAACGATCAACCCCTCGCCCGCGACCTCCGCGCCGTCCACGCGGCTCGCACGCCGCCGCGCGCGCCCCTCCTCCGGGCACGCCGCGCGCGCGACGGCGAGGCGTTGCCGCTCCCTCAGGTTGTACCGGTCGCCCACCAGCTTCAGCGCGGACTTCGTCTGATAGCCACGGCTCAGAAGCCACGACAGCTCCGACACCGCGACGCGCAGCGACGCGAGCCGCGCCGCCTCGAACAGCCGCGCGTCCTCCGGGTGCGCGCCCCTGTGCCGCCGCCGGTCGGGACTCAACTTCCCTTCCCCTTTCAGCCTACTTCTTTCTCTTCTTCGCCGCCGTCTTCGGCCGCTCGCGCTCGCCGATGGTCTCGGCCTCGTGGCCGTGGACGGCGAAGTCGTCGTGGAGTTTTTGGAGGAGCCAGAGCGGGCGGCCGGCCTCCTCGCGCCCCTTCATCTTGAAGAGCCGCCACGCGCCGCCGAGACGCGCGCCTTCGAGGCGGAAGCGGAGCGAGCCCGCGCGCCAGCCGTCGGCGGGGTCGCCCTCGGGGATAAACTTCCCCTTGTCCCAGCGATAGACGCGCCCCGCGCCGTAGGTGCCCTCGGGCAGCACGCCCTCGAAGTTGATGTAGGAGAGCGCGTGGTCGGGCACCTGTACGGCCAGACGCTTCGACGCGGGGTCGAGCGAAGGCCCCTTCGGCACCGCCCAGGACTTGAGCGTCCCGGCAATCTCCAGACGGAAATCCCAGTGCAGACGGCTCGCGTGGTGCTCCTGCACCACGAATCTCAAGCTCCGAACCATGCCCAGATTTTGCCACAGAGTGGGCGCCGAAGACCGCCCGCGTCCGCGCCCGTTCGTCACGGCCGGAGTCCGGTTTGTCACACAACGCTTCACAAACGGGGCGACTGCCCTTATTCTCCCCCTCTGCGCCCGACCGCGCGCCCTCGCGCCGAAAGCGTTAACCCGACATCCCGGCCCCGCGAGAGCGCCCCCCCAGCAGGGGACGACGCGGGCGCGGGTGTGCTGAAGAAGGAAGGCCGAGGAATTTCCTGTTGATGACCGAAGCGGAGACACTCGAAGGTATAAGGCTCGCCGCGGACGAGTGGGCCGCGGGCGATGGACGCGTCTGGCGCGGCCGTCTGAAGCGCTGGGCCATCATCTTCGCCGCGTGGACGGTGATCGCCCTCTTCTTCGCGGGGCAGCTCTACTACTCGAACCTCCTGAGTGAACGACCGCTGACCTGGCGCGAGGCGGCCTCGCAGCAGTTCATCTACCCGTACCTGTGGGCCTTCGGCACCGTCCTCGTCCTGTGGCTCGCCGACCGCTTCCCCGTCGAAGGAAAGCTCTGGCGGCGCAATGTCCCCCTCCACCTGCTCTTCGCCACGGCCTTCGTCATTGTCATCTCCGGCTTCTTCCAGATCATCCACTTCAACCTCATGAGCAGCCCCGGCAGGCACTACGACCCGGCGCAGACGCTCCGCTGGATCATCTACAACTCGTCTGAGAACTACGGCATCTACGGCCTGCTCGTCCTGCTCAATCAGGTCTTCCGCTACTACCGGCGCTACCGGGAGGGCGAGTTGCGCTCCTCGCGCCTCCAGACGCAGCTCACGCAGGCGCAGCTTGAAGCCCTCAAGATGCAGCTCCAGCCGCATTTCCTCTTCAACACGCTCCACTCCATCTCTGCCCTCCTGCACCGAGACCCGGATGCGGCCGACCGCATGATCGCGCGCCTCGGCGACTTCCTCCGCCTCACGCTTGAGAACTCCGGCGAGCAGGAGGTCAAGCTTCAGAAGGAGCTTGAGTTCCTGACCTGCTACCTCGAAATCGAGCGTGTGCGCTTTCAGGATCGGCTCACCACGAGCGTCGAGGTCGAGCCCGCCGCGCTCGACGTGCCCGTCCCCAACCTCATCCTTCAGCCCATCGTCGAGAACGCCCTGCGCCACGGCATCGCCCAGACGCGCGGGCCCGGCCGCGTGGAGATTTCCGCGAAACGCGAGAACAACGCTCTGCGTATACGGGTCAGGGACAACGGGCCGGGCCTTGCGGCCATCACAAGGCCGGACGACGGGTTAAAGGAGGGTCTCGGGCTCTCGAACACGCGCGCGCGACTTGAACAGCTCTACGGCGCCGCGCACCGCTTCGAGCTTGAGAATGCGCCCGGCGGCGGACTTCTCGTCACGCTGGAGATACCTGCCCCCAAAGGCGTACCCGCCTGATTTTTGGAACCCTGCCTACGTCCCCGCGTACACTTTTCTGAAACTCGAAGGCGTTTTTTGACACAAACCCCTTCGTCGCGGTGTTTTTCTTTAGTAAATGGTGAATAGTAAAGGGTAAATGGTTCGGCCCGCCCTCCGGGCTGAACCATTTACCACCGGCGGACTAAAACGTCGGGCTCCGGCTCACCATTTACTATTTACCATTCACCATTTACTTAAATTATGACGGAAGCGGCACAGGCGCCCATCCGCGTGCTCGTCGTGGACGACGAGCCGCTCGCGCGAGAGAAGATTCGCGGCATGGCGGCAGACGATCCAGACCTGCGCGTCGTCGGCGAATGCACGAACGGCGCCGAGGCCATCGAAGCCGTCCAGACCCTCAAGCCCGACCTGCTCCTGCTCGACGTGCAGATGCCCGAGGTCGGCGGCTTCGCCGTGCTCGAAGCCCTCAAGGACGATGGGCTGCCGCCCGTCATCTTCATCACGGCCTACGACCACTACGCGGTGCGCGCCTTCGAGTTCCACGCGCTCGACTATCTCCTGAAACCCTTCGACCGCGAGCGCTTCCGCGCCGCGATGGAGCGGGCCAAGCGGCAGATTCGGCGCGACACGGGAGGCGCCCTCGACGAGCGCATCATCGCGCTCCTTGAGCAGATGCGCGGGCAGCAGCGTTACAGCGAGCGGCTGGTGGTCAAGACCGGCGGGCGCGTCTTCTTCCTCAACATCGACGAGATCGACTGGATCGAGGCCGAGGGTAACTACGTCTCCATCCACACGGGCAAGAAGTCGTACCTGCTGCGCGAGACCATCTCATCCTTAGAGGCGCAGCTCGACCCGAAGGACTTCGTGCGCATCCACCGCTCGGCCATCGCGAACATCAACCGCATCAAGGAACTGCAACCCTGGTCGCACGGCGAGTACCACGTCATCCTCAACGACGGGACGCAGTTGACCCTCTCGCGCAGCTACCGCGAGAAGCTTCAGGCGGCGCTCGGCAACAGCCTGTGATGTGGTCGGAAACGGACGCGAGGCCGCTTCATCACACGGCGCGTCCAGTTCATCACAAAAGCCTTCGCCGCGCGGCAGACACTCTTTAAACTCCCCTCGAAAACGGCGGCCGACGAGGCGGCCTGCTCCGGTGGCGCACGGCGCGCCTCGCACGGGCACAAGTCCCGATACTTGCCCGACCTTACCCGAAGGGAGTTCTACCAAAGCATGCTGGAACAGAGACACTACGCTTTCAACCGGCCGGCCGAGCAGCCTGAGCCCGCCGTCGCCGCCCCCGCCCCGCCCGAACAGGGCGCGGCCGTCCGACTCAAGACGCTGCGTGAGCTTGCGCTCGCGCTCCTCCAGGAGGTCGATTCGATCAAGGGCAGCGGCTCGCTCGAAGCGAAGCCGAGCGTGGACTTCTCGGAGGAGGTGCGGCGCTTCGAGACCGACCTTATCCGCTGGGCGCTGATGCGCACGGGCGGCCACCAGCGCCGCGCCGCGCGCATGCTCAACCTCAAGGTCACCACGCTCAACGCCAAGATCAAGCGTTACCGCATCCAGCCGCACGCCGCCCCCACCTCACCGGCAACGTCGTCGGCCTCTACCGCGACGCGGAGGAGAATAAGCAGTAGCCAGTAGTCAGTAGCCAGTAGAAAGACTGAAGCGGCGCGTCTCAGCCTTCGGGTCGGACGCGCTGTTTCGTCTTTCTACTGGCTACTGACTACTGGCTACTGTCTACTGCCTTTTGCCTTTCCCCGCCGATTCGCGTATAGAAACGCGGATGAAGGTTCGCGTCGTCTTCCTGCTTCTCTGCTGCATCTGGGGCTCGACCTGGATGTTCATCAAGCTCGGCCTGCGCGACCTCCCGCCGCTCAGTTTCGCCGCCGCGCGATTCCTGTTGGCCACCCTCATCCTTTCGGCGGTAGTCGCCGCGAAGCGTTCGCGCCTGCCGCGCGGCCGCGCGAGTGGTTGCTGCTCGTGCAGACGGGGGTGCTGGCCTTCGGGCTCAACTACGGTCTGCTCTTCTGGGGCGAGCAGCACATCTCCTCGGGGCTGGCGGCGCTGCTTCAGGCGACCATCCCCGTCTTCGGGATGCTGCTGGCGCACCCGTACCTGCCGGGCGAGCGTCTGAACGCGCGCAAGCTCGCGGGCGCACTGCTCGGCGTCGGGGGCGTCGGCGTCATCTTCTCGCACCAGTTGGGGGCGGAAGGTTCGATGGCCCTGTGGGGGAGCGCGGCCGTGGTGGCGGGCGCCGCCTTCGTGGCCTGGGCGAACGTGCTGGTCAAGGCGAAGGGCTTGAAGCTGGACGCGCCGGTGCTGTCGGCGGGGCAGATGGCGTGCGGCTTTCTGGCGCTCGCGTCGGCGGCGCTCGTGCTCGAAGGCGACCCGCGGGACTTACGCTGGACGCCGCTCGCCGTCGTGTGTCTCCTCTACCTGACGCTGGTCGGGTCGGTGGCGGCCTTCCTGCTCTTCTACTGGCTGGTGCGCCACGTGGACGTGACGAAGACGATGCTGATCGCGCTCGTCACGCCGCTGGCGGCGGTGCTGCTCGGCGTCGTCGCGCTCGGCGAGGAGGTGTCCTGGAGGACTCTGGCGGGCGGCGCCGTCATCATGGCCGGCGTCGCGCTCGTCGTGCTGCGGCGAGCGCCGCGCGCCGAGCCGAGTCGCCGCCGAAACCTGAAGCGTTTTTCGCCTGAGTGAATACCGGGTGAAGAATTAACCACAGAGACACAGAGACACGGCTTGAAGCAATAAGTCTTCAAGCCGTGTCTCTGTGTCTCTGTGGTTAACATCCGGTGCTACGGGAGCACCTCGACGTTGATGAAGAACTTGAACGTGCCCGTCTGCTGGATGCCGAGCAGGAACTGGACGTTGACCGAGCCGCCGTCCGGGACGGGATTCAGCGAGCGTCACCGAGCCGACCGAGAGCGTCGAGTTGAAGGCGCCGCCGTTCGGCTGCGAGGGCGGCTGCTCAAGCGTCGTCTGCTGCACCGTGCACTGTTGGAGCGGGCAGGCCGAGTTCGTCCCCGTGATCGACACAACAACGGGGACGGCCGGGGTCGGGCTCGACGTGCGCGCGCGCAGATCGGCGAAGCCACCCGGCACGGGGAACGTCGTCTGGTCGATGACGCGGAAGCGCATTCGCGTGACGGGCGCGCCCGTGTTGTTCGTAATCGTCTTGCGAATCAGCAGCGTCCCGAACGTCGAGTTGTTCGGTGCGTCTACCGTGAAGTCGCGCACGCGGTTCGGCGCGTTGGAACTGCCGACCGCGGGGTCGAGGTTGCCGGCCGCGAGCTGGCTGTTGCGCTGGACGGGGCTCGAAAGGTTCTCAGGCCCCGGCGCCCCGAGCCGCTGTCCCGCGCCGGCCGGAGTGGCGCCCGTGTCCACAAAGACGAAGTCGGTCGCGTTGTCGCCCGTGTCCCTGGGCAAGCCCCCGGTCGGGCACGCACCGAGCACAGTGATCGACCCGCCCTTGCCGCAGTTGTCGCGATAGAAGCTGTAGTTGATGAGGAACTGCGTGAGCGCGGGGTAGCCCGTCCCCTCCTTGTAGAGCGCGTTCGCTTCCGCCGCCGGGCCGACGGCGTCGAGACGCGTCGCGGTCGAGTAGTTGGCCGTGTTCGCCGTGTTGAAGAGGGCGATGCCCGAGTTGTTCAGGATGTTGGCGGTGTAGGTTGCGTCGGGCGTCGCGGTCGTCCCCGTCCCGGCCGGGTGGCCGCCCAGACTGTAGCCGTCGGAGTTGGCACAGAGGAAGTGTCCGCGCGCGGGGATGACCGTCCCCGCGGGGATGGTGCAGCGCAGCGCCCCGTCCGAGGCCGCCACCGAGTAGCCGGCCGAGCCGTCCGCAGTGGCGACGGTGAGCGGCGAGTCGTTGTTGTTATAAAGCTCGACGAACTCGTCCTCGTTCGGCTCGGGGGCCGGCGTGCCCGCGGGGCCGTTGGGGCCGAACAGGCGGAACTCCGAGATGAAGAGGTCGCCCGCGCCGGCCGGCGCCGACACCTTCGCCCACCAGGTCCCCCAGCGCGAGTCGGCGCCGACGCGCGTCCCCGCGTACTCCTGAATCGTCCACAGGTCGCGGTCGTTGACGGGGTCGATCAGCGTGTGGCTGTAGTCGCCCCAGCGGTTCCTCGCCCCCGAGAAGAACTTCTCGTAGTAGTCCTCGCCCTCCTTGTAGATGACCGGGTCGCGCATCGTGCCGGCCGCGTCGGTCCCGAGCCGGAGCGTGTAGCCCGCGTCGGCGAAGTCGTCCGACTCGAACTCGGAGAAGCCCAACAGGATGTCGCCGTTCTTGTTGACGGAGAGCGAAGGGTAGGCATACCACTTGCCGCCGTTCGTGGGCGTGGCCGTCGCGTCCTCGACGCGCCCGCCGTCGAGGTAGTTGCCGGTCGGCGCGTCGAGAATTGTCCACTGCGCGGCCGTATGTGTGGCGAGCGAAATCTGGTTGTTGAAGGGGTCGGTGCCGACGCCCGCCCCGGCCGGCAGGGCGACGGTCTGCGCGTAATAAATCCTGCCGTTGCGGAAGACGGGGTTCGAGCGCACCTGCGCGTCGCCCTGGTCTATCTTGCGAAGTGCGCCCGGACAGTTCGCGAGGCATTGCTGCGGCAGCATGTCGCCGACCGGCTGCGACCAGCCACCGCCGGGTCGCGTCTTGAACGCGCCCGGGACGTTGAAGGCCGGGACGGCGGGCGTGCCCGTGATGGTCGAGACCTTATAGGTCGCGCCGCCGCTCGACCCGTGCTGAACGAGGTAGAGCGTCTCCTCAGTCGCGGAGAAGGTCGTAACGGGGTGGTTGCAGAAGCCGATGGGGGTGCCCCTGAAGATGTTGGCGACGGCCGTGCCCGCGCGCGCCGTGGGGTAGTCGAGCACCAGCGCCCTGAAGTTGTTGTTGGTCTGCGCGCCGCCCGTACCCGTCCCCGCGACCTCGAACATGTTCACCGAGACGGCGATCCAGTTCTTGTTGAAGCCGAGCATCGGGAAGTCTGCCCACTCGCCCTGCGTGTTGCAGTTCGTCGTGCCGCCCGCGCAGCCGACGACGAAGCGGTAGACGTTGTAGGAGCCCGAAGGGTCGGAGGTCTGCGAGACGGCGACGTTGATCGAGGAGTTGGGCGAAGAGGCGTTGGACGTGACGGCCAGAACCCAGCGCTGGTTGTATGGGTCGAACTGAATCTGCGGGTCGAAGAAGCCGCTCCCGCCCGAAGAGGCCCAGAACGTGTCGATGGAGACGGTCGAGAGCGCCGCGCCCGTCGTCTTGTTGTGGATGCGATAGTTGGAGTTGGTGTTGGTGAAGACGCGGTCGAGACCCACCGCGCCGTTCGTGTCGGGGGGGATGATGGGGCTGCCGGCCTGCGGGCCGTCGAGCTTCGGCCCGTCCTCCTGCGCCAGAAAGCTCTGCGAGGGCGACGGCGACGCGACGAGCGGCCCGCTCGTGTCATCCGGCTCGGCCGCAGGCGCGGGAGCGCCGACCGCGTCCGGCGGCGCGACCGCCGCGCCCTGCGGCGTGTCGTCGATGGTGCCCGGCAAGGGAGCCGTGCGACCGGCCGGCGCCGTCCTCGGAAGCACGCGCACGCGCTTCGACATCTCGGCGAGTTGTTTGAAGTTGACCTCCGTCACCGAGACGGGCTGAATGCTCGCGGAGGTGATGGCTTCGGGCGCCTGCGGCTTGACGGGGGCTTGCGGCTTCGCCTTGATGACAGTGTTGGCGCGCTGCTGCGCGCGCGTGCGTGAGACGCCGTAGAAGAGCGTGGGCGCCGCCAGCGCCAGGAGAAGCGCGAGGAGGCCGAGCCGGCCCGCGGCCTTCGGGCGCGCGTGGCGCCGTGTGCGCGTGCGCTCGGCCTTAAAACTTTTCCTACTCATGTCACGACTGCTCCTTTTCACCTGTGACGCCTGACGGGGCGCGCGGGCTCCGGCGGGAGCGGCCCGGCCTGCCCGTAACCGACCGTGCATTCGCCCGTGACGAGGTCTATGGCACCCAGCACGACGACCGGCCCCTCGCCCCCCTCGTCCTCCGTCCCGATCTCGTCCAGCTCCTGCGAGCCGCCCGTCTGCGCGCGCTCTCGACGCTCCCGCGCCTCCCGCTCGCGCTCCTCACGCTCCCTGCGCTCGCGCCCTTCGCGCCCGCGCTCCTCTCGGCGGCGAGGGACAAGCGAGTTGGCCGTGAGCAGGAGCGCCGCGCGTCCGCCCGCGCCGTGCGCGCGGTACTCGACCTGCGGGTTGCGGAAGCGGCCGATGCAGCGGCGCATGAGGGTTTCGGCGCGGCGGCGCGTAATGGTGCGCGTGAGGTCGGAGGTCTCGGAGAGCGTGGCCGCTACCGAGTGCGTGTCCACGCGGCGCCCGCCTTCGGTGTAGAAGCCGACCGAGTCGTTGACGGCCGCCTCGTGACCGCCGACCGAGAGACGCCACACGACGCGTCGGTCTCCCGCGCGGTCTACGACGCGCGCCACACGAAAGTGCGAGTCGAAGAAGGAGGGGCTCAACCCCGTCCCGATAATCGCCGCGCGCGAGCCCGCCACCAGCGCCCGCTCCGAAGCCGTGAGCGCCGCGGCGTCGGCGGCCGGCGCCTTCTGCGCGCCCGCGCCCGACGCCCGGGCCGCGACCACAGCGAGCGCCGCGAGGGCAAAGAGCAAAAGAGTCCTCATCGGGTTTAAGTTCGGCCTTACGTCTGCACGTTTTTCCACGCTTCGTCGGCGAGCTACTTGCGGCGCACGGGCGGCACGTCGTAGAAACCTGCGCGCGTGCGCGCGACCGCCTTCACCTTCTTGCCGCCGGCGCGGACTTCGCCACTGAGCTTCACGCGCACCTCGTGCCAGCCGTCGCGCTTCCCCGTCTCGGCCGGGGCGAAACCGATGATGTACTGGTTGCGCAGCTCTCTCGCCAAGTCATCAAATGCGGCGTTCAACTGCTGCTCCGTCTCGGCGAAGAAGGCGCGCCCGCCCGACATATCCGCCAGCTCTTCGAGGATGGCACGGCCGCCGTAGCCGAGCGACGACTCGTCGTTCGGGCTCATGATGCCGACGGCGTAGACCGTCACGTCCGACTCCCTGAGTTGCCGCCTCACGTCTGTGAACTTGTAGTGTGACACGTTGTCCTGCCCGTCCGTGATGAGCAGGACGGCGCGCTTCGCGTGGCGACCGCGCGCCGCGTGGTTCAGCGCGAGGTAGAGCGCGTCGTAGAGGGCCGTAAAGCCCCTCGGCTCCACGGCGGCGTACCGGTCGAGCACGCCCAACACCTGCGCCGGGTCGTCCGTCATCCCCTGAATCAGTTGCGGACTCCGGTTGAAGGCGATGAGGAAGAACTCGTCCGTCGGGTGGCTGCCCTTGAGGAAGCGCGCGAGCGCCGCCCTGACGAAGACGCGCCGCGTGGTGTCCATCGAGCCCGAGGCGTCGAGCACGACGCCGACGGTCGCGGGCATGTCGCCCGACGCGAACGAGAGAATCTCGCTCGGGCGGCCGCTGTCGAGGACGGTGAACGCCTCGCGCGTCAGCCCCGTGACCAGCCCGCCCTGCTTGTCCGTGACCGTCACCGTCAGCGCGCGCGGCGGCGCGGCCTGGGCCGAGGCGCGCGCGGGCAGAAGAAGGAGGAGCAGGAACACTACCAACGCCGAGGCGGCGACGCACGCGACAGCGCGAACCTTAACCCGATAAGGCTTAGACATATTCGTTCCTTCGCGGGGAGTGTCGTCGGCGGGGGAGTTTCCGTCCGTGAAATGCGGAATGCGGGTTAAAGGTAGATGAAAGTCTGCGTGTTTCTCATCTTCCTTCAACCCGCATTCGGGTACCCGCGTTCGTCTCAGCCCGCGCGGAGGGTGCGAACGATGGCGTCGCGGAGGCGCTGGGGGGCGACCTCGGCGTCCGACTCGCCCTTCTGCGGGTCGCGCCAGTTGTCGAGGATGGCCACCTTGTGCGCGCAGGCGACGGTGCAGAGCGGCGCACACCACTTCTCTGTGTTGTACTCGCGCACCACGTCGGCCGTCGTGTACTGCTCGACGGGTGTGCCGGGCGTGCCGCGCTGTTGCGAGCAGTAATGCACCAGTCCGTCCTCGCAAATGTAGAGGTAGCGCGCGCCCGAGCGGCACCGCCACTTGTTCTCCTTGCCCGAGGCGAGATTGTCCTGGAACCACCCCAGACGCGCGTACTCGGACTTCGACACGCGCTTCAGCTCGTCGTAGACCTCGCGCTCGCGCTCGCCCAGAGGCTTCAGCAGGCCGTGGCCATCGTGGATGACGCCGACCGTGGTCGAGAAGCCCAACTCCTGCGCGCGGCGCGCGATGACGAGCGCATCCTCCGGGTTCTTGATGCCGCCGCCGATGACCGAGTTGATGTTGACGTGGAAATCGGAGTGCTCGGCGAGGTTCTGGAGCTTCCGGTCGAGGTTCTTCAGGCTCTTCTTCGAGACCTCGTCGGGATTGACGTTGTCGATGGAGATTTGGAGGTATTCGAGCCCGGCCGCGTTGAGGCCGCGGATGCGCTCGGGCGTCATGTAGTAGCCGTTCGAGATGAGCCCGGCGATCATGCCGCGCCGCCGGATGTGGCGGATGATCTCCTCCAACTCCGGATGCATCATGGGCTCGCCGCCCGAGATGGTGATGACCGAAGTGCCGAGGCGCGCGAGCGCGTCGAGGCGGCTCTTCATCGCGTCGAGAGGCACCGGGTCAGAGGTCTTGTCGAACTCGTTGCAGTAGGTGCAGGCGAGGTTGCAGCGGCGCATGGGGATGATGTGCGCCAACACGGGATGGTCGGTGCGCATCAGCGCGCGGGTGATGAATCTCGCCTCGCGCAGCTTCAACTTCAGAAACGTGCTTCGCTTCATCAAGGCTGTTTCGTCTTACTAGCCCGCGCCGTGGGCGTCGCGACTGGCGCGGACTCTCCTTCGGGGAAATGACCGCTAGACAATACGAAATGCGGGGCGCCAAATCAAGCGGGCCGGCGGGCGGCCATCGCAGGGCGTGCGCCACCGTCTACAAGCCGACTAAAAAAGGCGAAGGGCTCTGGCCACTCACGGCGGGCAGAACCCTTCGCCTTTCAGACTTTTCAAACCCGGGGGGACTTAGCCCTTGACGATCTTCGTGCCCTCGGGCGGCGTGAAGTCAAAGGTGTCCATCGGGATGTTCGGGTTGCGCTGGATGCCGGTCAGGCGCACGGTCGTCGCGTCGCCGTTCTTCTCGGTAACACGCGTCTGGATGGGCATACCGTCGTCGGTCACCCAGACCTCCGCAAACTGGAAACCCTGGTTGCCGCGCGGCACGAGCTTCAGCCACCAGACGTGCGGGCTGCCCTTGTAAAGCTCGCCCTCGCCAACCAGCTCGACGTTGTACTGGCTCTTGGCCTGCGCGCCCGTCATGTTCATCGCGAAGCCGAGGACGTTGTTCGCCTTGCCGCCGCCCTTGTTGCCGACGGTCTTCGTCGAGCCCGCGAGCATCTGCTTCAGGCGCGGCCGGTAGAGCTTGTACTGGCCGCCCGAGACGGCGAGAATCTCCTGCGTGGGCCTCACCCAGTCCACGCGGACGTTGGCGTCGCGCCCCTTGGCGGCGACGTACGCTACGTCGCCCCTGTACTTATCGGTGTCACGAAGCTGCGCGTTGTACTTCTCCATCTCGATTGCGGCGCGCATCGAGCTGAGCGTGCGACGGTTGCGGTCCATCTTGTTGAGAATGGAGCTGACGAGACCCGGCCCCTGCGCCTGAGCGCGGGGCGGGGCCACAGAGAGCGAGGCCAAAAGCATCAACCCGGCGAGGGCCGGCGCAAACATCTTCTTCATGCAAACTCCTTCAAACATTCGGGGAGACTCCTTCGGCCGGTCACAAAACCGGGTAAGTATAGGGAATTACGGCTCTATGTCAACCTCAAAACCCACCGTACGACCGTCCGTCGTCTTCAGTTCCTTCCAGCCGTTGACCCGCAGGCCGGGCTCTCCGGTAATATTGCGGGCGCAGCGCTCGATATCATGCGCGTCGGGCTGGGCGGTTGCCGCCGCACCCGTCGTCCTGATAAGCAGCTTTTGTGCCGCTCTGAGGCCACTTTGATGCGCCGGCGCGCACGCGAGTTCGCCCCATTCGAACCACCCTTTAGGTGTAAGAAATACGAAGGCAAGGATGGCGACGCACAGCACATCGTACTGCCACGTCGTCCGCCCGTAGGACCAGAAGATGACCTTTTTAAAGACGTTCAGCAGCATAAAAAATAAGACAGGTGACAACCGCCGTGGACACAAGTGATAAGAAAAGATTGCAATCCTCTTACCACTCTACGACGGAGACCCGCCTTCTGGATTATATCTGTACACGCGGCCCGGGGGCAACGATTAGTCCGTCGCGCATCTGTATGATGCGGCGGCACATGGCGGCCGCCTCCGGGTTGTGCGTAATCATGATGATGGTCTGGTTGAAGCGGTAATTCATCTCCTGGAACATGTTAAGGACGATGGCGGAGTTCTCCGTGTCCAGGTTTCCGGTGGGCTCGTCGGCGAGGATGATGGCGGGGCGGTTGACGATGGCGCGCGCGAGCGCGACGCGCTGCTGCTCGCCGCCCGAGAGTTCGAGCGGCTTATGAAGCATCTTGTCTTCGAGCTGGAGCAGGCGCAGCACCTCGCGGCGGCGCTCGGGGTCGCCCCCCTTTTTGCCGTCCGAGCCGCCGTGGATGCTCTCGGCGAGCTTCAAATTCCCGTCGGCCGTGAGCGTCGGGAAGAGGTTGAAACGCTGGAAGACGAAGCCGATCTTGCGGCGGCGGATGTCTGTGCGCTTGGCGTCGGTGGCGGCGGTCAGGTCTTCGTCGTCGATGATGATGCGGCCCGTGGACGGGGTGAGCAAGCCGCCGAGCAGGTGCAACATCGTGGACTTGCCGCACCCGGAAGGCCCCATGATGGCGAGGTACTCGCCCTCCTCCACGTCGAGCGACACGCCCCGCAGCGCGTGCACGTCCACGCTCCCCACCCGGTAGACCTTCGTCAGATTTTCCGCCTGTAGAATCGTTCTCATAGTGAATGGTGAATAGTAAATGGTAAATGGTGTGAAGACAAAAGGCAGTCTCCATTTACCATTCACTATTTACCATTGACCCTCTACTCGTACGCGAGCGCGCTCACAGCATCCAGATTCGCGGCGCGGACAGCCGGATAGAGCGCGCCGAGCGCGCCGCCGAGCAGGCCGATGAGCGCAGCCGTCAGGCCCCAGGCCCAACTATACTCGAAGGGCAACGCGTAGGCGCTCTGGATCAGGTAGCCGACCAGGAACGAGATGACGAAGCCGGCGACGACGCCGATGACGCTGATGAGCACGGCCTCCTTGACGATCTCGCCGACGATGAAGCCGCGCGAGGCGCCGAGCGCCTTCAATATCCCTATCTCGCGCGTCCGCTCCGTGATGGTCGTGTACATCGCCAGCATCACCACCAGCCCGCTCACCAGCGCCGAGAGCCCGACGAGCGTGCGGAGGAAGACGCCGAGGTACGGGATGCTCTTCTCGATGTTGGTGATGATGTCGCGCGTGAGCTGAATCCGGTTGCCCGGCAGCTCGGCGTCGATCTTGCGCGCCATCTCGACCGCGCGCTCGGGCTCCTTGAGCTTGACGTAAATCCAGGTGCACTTGCCCGGCGCTTCGAGCGCGTCCTGCATCGCGGCCAAAGACATCTTGACGCGCGGCCCGGCCTCCGGCGTGTAGACGCCCGTGACCTTGTAGGTCTGGTTGCCGAAGAGCTTCAGTTGGCTTCCGACCGAGAGTTTGTTGTTGCGCGCCTTGGCTTCGTCGATCACGACCTCGTCGAGACCCTGCGGCGCGCGTCCCGAGACGAGGCTCATCCCGTTCATCGCGGCGAACGCGTCCCAGTCCACGCCCTCGACCTGCTCGAACCCGAAGCCCTTGCCGCCCTGCGAGACGTAGCGGATGTCGGGCACGGCCATCGCGACGCCCTCAATCTTCATCAACTCTTCGGCGTACTTCACCGACAGGTTGGTCGTCGTGCTCATCAACTGCGTCGAGCCGGCGTCGCGCGTGAAGACGATCTCGGCCTTCAGGTTCTGCGAGCGCCGCTCCAAATCATTCGACAGCCCGCGCGCCAGCCCCGTAAACAGCATCACCAGGCACACGCCCAGCGCCACGCCCGCCGCGCTCACGAGGGCGCGCACCGGGCGCTGTCGGACATTGGCTGTGACGAGACTATCCATTGATGCTCAAGGCTTCTTCACCGCGTCGAGATCGACCTCCTGAAGGTTCGAGCTGTTCTTCAGGACAAAGATTTCGGGGTCGTACGACTCGTCTACTTTGACCGCGCGGGGCTCTTGGAAGGCGATGCGAATCGAGTAGTGATCCTGGGGCCGCGTCAGCTCGACCTGCGCGGGCAGGCGCAGGCGGCCCTCCTCGCCGAACGGCTGCGGGTTGCTGTAGACCACGTCGGTGTTGAGCTGCCCGCGGTCGCCGTAGACCTGTACGCGCGCGAGCCGCAGGTTGCCGACGCGGTCGAACCAGAAGCGGCGCGTGACGCGCGCGCGGTTCTGCGACAACAGTTCCATCTCTGTCAAAACGTAGTAGCCGCGCACGACGCGCGCGCCCTTCTTCGCACCGGGGCGCGGGTCGGCCTCCTCCTCGTAGGTCTCGGCCTGCGCGTAGACGTGTTTCGTGTCTTCGAAGGAGACGGGGGGGACGAGCATGGCGTCGGTCAGGTGCTGCGGGCGCAGGGACGAGAGGGCGCTCACGGTCGCGCGCTGCATCGCCGCCTCGCGCCGCTTGCCGCCGGCCCTACAGTCGAGCGAGGTGCCGCTGCCGTCGGCCTCAAGCTTCTCGTACTGCGCGGCGTTGCGCCCCGTGACGAAGCGCTGGTACTTCGCATCGCCCAGGTAGACGGCTGCCCAGAAGCGCTCGCCGGTCGAACTCATCTCGGCGACCTTCGAGCCGACGAGGGGCAGCAGCACGGTCAGGTAGACCTGACCGGGGCGCTGCACGACGAGGCGTCCGTCGGCCGTCTTGTACTTCTCGGCGAGCCCGCACTCGGCGTAGCTCGTGTCGAGGAACTGTATGTCAACCCGGCCGTTCAGGGACTTCACCGCGCCGAGGCGGTTGATCTCCTCGAACATCTGGGGCATGTCGGCCTCGACGAGCGGCGTCAAAGGCTGCGGCACGGAGACCTGATCCTTCGTCCGCACGAAGAAGCCGCCCACCTTCGTGACGGCCCCGCAGCCCGAGAGCAGCACCGCCGCCCCCAGCACGGCCGCCGCACACGCGGCCCTCGCGCACTCCCAGTTTTTCAGCCTGTGCATCGGAAGCAAAAGTCGAACCCGCGCCACACACCAGCCCCGCAAAGATTAACGAATTCAGTCAAAGGAAGCTAACAAACGCGCTTCAGGCTTGTCAACGAACCGCAGTAGGCAGATGGCAGTAGGCAGTCGCTCCGCGTCGCGGACGTTGAAAAACCAATTCACAGTTTTCGACAGCAATGCTTTCAACTGCCTACTGCGCTTCATCCAGCATGAGCGGCGGCTTGTCGAAACGCGCGCGGAGGGCGTTGACGGCGCTGTAGACGCGTGGGCGGCTGACGATGCGGGTTTCGAGCGTGCGCTTGCCGGGAAAGTCGAGCAGCATGATGCCGAGCAGAATCGTGAGCACGCCCTGCCCCGGCACCCCGGGCAGCGACATCACGATCCCAGCGCCGACCAGCACCAGCCCGAGCAGGTTCTTCGCGAAGATGCCGATGGCGCGCAGGATGGGGTGGCGTTGGACGAGGAACTCGCGGTCGTGCGACGAGTGGAAGTAGTTCGCCGGCAACTTCACCAGCACCAACGTCACCACGGCGAGGCTCAACACGAACGTCACCACCGAGATCGCCACCCCGAAGAGCACCTGCCCCCACGACAGCCCCCACCCGTTAATCGTCCGCGTCAGCCAGTCAATCATAAGCAGTTTTCAGTTTTCAGTTTTTAGTTTTCAGTCAGCAGCCTGGTTTAGCTGAAAACCGAAAACTGAAAACTGTTTACCCGCTCCGGGCGCGCACGAGCGCCGCTATCGCCTCTCTCACGACCTCGCGGGCCGCGCCTTCGAGTTGGAAGTCGCGGTCGGCGGCGCCGTCCCAGAACTCTCCGAGGCCGCGCGAGCCGGCGCGCTCGAAGGCGAGCGCCTGCGCGAGCAGGTCTATCACGTCGGCCGCCTTGACGATGCGCGCCTCCACGCTCGCGCGCGACTCGTAATCTTCGTGCAGCGCTGCGTAAGCGGCGGCGTGGCCTTCGCCTGCGCCGCGCATGATGTCGTCGAAGGCCGCGCGCTCGGCCGCACGCCGCGCCTCTCGGCCGTAATAGTCGGCGACGGTGCGCGGCATGTCGCCCGTCCGCGTCTCCTGCAAGTCGTGCAGCAGCGCGATGCGCAGCACGCGCCCCACGTCCACATGGACGCCGCGCGCCGCGCACTCGTCCGCCAAAAGCATCGCCGTCAGGGCCACCCCGTAACTGTGCGCCGCCACCGACTCCGCCCCCGGCGGCAGGCCCCGCAAGACCCACCCCGTCCGGTCGAGCCGCTTTAAGCGCTGTAGTTCGAGCAGGACGGAGAGCATTCGTTCACACGAAGACCTTGCCGGGGTTCAGGATGCCTTTGGGGTCGAGGGCGCGCTTGATGCGGCGCATGGCGTCGATGGTCTCAGAGCCCAGCGCCATCTGTAGGTACGGGGCTTTGACGTAGCCGATGCCGTGCTCGCCGCTGATGGTGCCGCCCAAGTTCACGGAGACGGCGAAGGTCTCGCCGACGGCGGCGCGTGCGCGCGCGACCGCGTCGGGGTCGGAGCGTTCGCACATAAAGTTGACGTGGATGTTGCCGTCGCCGAGGTGTCCGAAGTTGACGACGAAGGTGTCGTACTTCTTCCCGATGGCTTCGACGCGCTCGATCAATTCGGGCACGCGCGAGCGCGGGACGACCACGTCCTCGTTGAACTTGAGCGTGCCGAACTTCTTGATGGCCGGCGAGAGAGCGCGCCGCACGTCCCACAGGCGGTCTTCGTCCTCGCGCGACTCCGAGCGCAGGATGTCGTAGCCGCCGAGTTCCCTCACCACCTCTTCAACCAGACGTATCTCGCGCTCGACCTCGGCGGCGGGGCCGTCCACGGAGACGAGCAGCAGCGCGCCGGCCTCCGGGTCGATGCCGAAGGCGAACTCCGACTCGACGGCGCGGATGGCGTTGCGGTCTAAGACCTCGATGGCGACGGGTGTGACGCGGCGGCGGGTAAAGGCGGGCGGGCAGGCGCAGGCTGCGGTCATCGTCTTGAAGGTCGCGCGCACGGTGCGCGTCGTCTCGGGCAGAGGGAGCAGCTTGAGCGTCGCTTCGGTGATGATGCCGAGCATGCCCTCGCTTCCGCAGATGAGACCCGTCAGGTCGAAGCCGACGACGTTCTTGCTCGTCAAGCCCCCCGTGCGGACGATCTCGCCCGTGGGCAGCACGACTTCGAGCCCGAGCACGTAGTGCTTCGTCACGCCGTACTTCGCTGAGCGTATACCGCCCGCGTTCTCGGCGATGTTGCCGCCGATGAAAGAGTTCTTATAAGAGGCGGGGTCGGGCGGATAGAACAGTCCGACCTCTTCGACGGCCTGTTGCAGCGCGTAGGTCGTCACGCCCGGCTCCGTTATCGCGTAGAGGTTCTCGACGCTCACCTCGCGGATGCGGTTCATGCGGTCGGTGCCGATGACGATGCCGCCCTCGACCGGCACCGCGCCGCCCGTGTAGCCGACGCCGCCACCGCGCGCCGTCACCGGAAAGCGCCGCTCGTTGGCGAGCCGCAGGACGCCCGAGACCTCACGGGCCGACCGCGGCAGCACGACGGCCTCGGGCGGGAACTTCTCCTTCAGAGCGTCGCCTGCGTAAGGCTCGACCCGCGCCTCGTCAACCAGCACGTTCTCCTCGCCGACAATCTCCTTCAGCCGGTTCAACACCTCCGGCTCCGACGCCGCCGTGCGTGCGCGCACACCTTTATCCGCGAAGTGAATCGTCCGGCTCATCCTGTACGGCTTTCTCCCCTGCCCTTACTTTATCGCGCAACGCGCCCCGCATCAACGCCGGGCGCGGGCCGGAAAACAAAACGCGCGGCCGCGCGTATAGATAACTCCCCCGCAGTGTGGGGGCGAGTCGTGAAGGGAACCCGAACCTGAATGCTAAAACTCATCCTCGTCGCCGTCCTCTTGTGCGTGGCGGCGCAGGCCGCTCCGGCGCAGACGCCCGCCGCGACTACTGCCCGCCCCGAGTCCGCGCAGACCGCGCCGGCGGACGCGTCCGCGCGCAGGCGCGAAGCCTTCGACGTGGTCTGGCGCACGGTCAACGAGAACCACTTCGACCCGACTTTCGGCGGCCTCGACTGGGCCGCTATCGGCGAGCGCTACCGACCCCTGGCCGCCGCAGCCAAGACGGACGCGGAGTTCCACGGCCTGCTCCGGCGCATGGTGGGCGAGCTTAAGCTCTCGCACTTCGCCATCTATCCGCCGGGCGCTTTCGACGAAGCGGCGCCGCCGGCCGGAGGCGTGGGTGCGCGCGCCGAGCGTGGGTCGGCCGGACTCGACGTGCGCATCCTCGGCGGCCGGGCCGTTGTTACGCGCGTCGATAAGGGCTCGGCCGCCGAGCGCGCCGGACTACGCACGGGCTACGTCATCCTGAGGGTCGAGAAGCAGGATATCACGCAGACAATCGCGCGCCTCACCGCGAGCGACCTGAGCGAGGGCTACAAACGCGTCTACATGCGCGCCGCCGTGCTCAACCCGCTCGACGGCCCCGCGGGCGCGCGGCGCGTGGTCGCCTACCTCGACGAGCGCGACCAGAGCCGCGAGGCGACGTTGACGCTCCTCCCTTCGGACGAGGAGATGTCGGAGCCGGTCGGCGTCTTCCCCAGCGTGCCCACGCGTTTCGAGACGCGCCGCTTCGGAGACATCGGCTACGTCCACTTCAACATCTGGGTCGTCCCGCAGATGGAGAAGCTGCGCCGAGCCGTGCGCGAGTTCAACGACACGCGCGCCATCGTCTTTGACCTGCGCGGCAATCAGGGGGGCTTAGGAATCATGGCGACCGGGCTGGCGGGGTTCCTGAGCGAGGAGGGTTTTTCGCTGGGCACGCTGATGCAGCGACGCGGCCACATAAACTTTCTGGCGAACCCGCAGCCCGGCGCGTACCGCGGCCGCGTAGTCGTGCTTGCCGACGGCCTGAGCGCCTCGACGAGCGAGGTCTTCGCGCTCGGGATGCAGGAGGCAGGGCGCGCGGCAGTCGTCGGCGAGACGACGGCCGGGGCCGCGCTGCCTTCGATCTTCATGCGCCTGCCGACGGGCGCGACCTTTCAGTTCGCCTTCGCCGACTTCAAGAGCCCGAAGGGCGTGCGCGTCGAGGGGCGCGGCGCCGTCCCCGACGTGCCGGTCTCGCTCGACCGCCGCTCTCTGCTCGCGGGCCGCGACCCGCAGCTCGACGCGGCGCTGCGCGTGGCCCGCGAACGCGCGGGGAGACTTTAGAGACGACTCGGCCCGCCAACCATCCGAACCGATGAACTCAAGGAGAAAGAGAAGATGAAAGCCAAAGTGTTCGGCCTCTCACTCGCGCTCGCCGCCCTCTGCGGCGCCACGGCGCGCGCGCAGACGGCCCCTCAGACACCCACTCCGGCCGCGACGCCCGCCACCGCGCAGGCCAAGCCCGCGGCGAAGCCGGACGAGAAACTGCCCACCGCCGAAGTGCTCTTCGACAAGTACCTCAAGGCGCTCGGCGGCGAGGCGGCGCTCGACAAGTTCAAGAGCCGCGTGATGCGCGGCACCATCGAGATCGCACCGATGGGCGTGAAGGGCACGTTCGAGTCCTCTCAGAAGGCGCCGCAGAAATCGGTGACGACGATGAACCTTACGGGGCTCGGCGTGATACAGCAGGGCTACGACGGCACGGTTGGCTGGGCGAAGGACCCGTTCACAGGCTTGCGCGAGCTGAAGGGCGGCGAGTTGTCGGCCGTGCAGCGGGCGGCGCTCCTCAACCCGGGCGGCTGGCGCAAGGCTTACAACTCGATGAAGACCACGGGCCGCTCTAAGGTAGGCGAGCGCGAGGTCTACGTCGTCGAGGGCGCGCACGCGGGCGACACGCCCGACAAGCTCTACTTCGACGCGCAGACCGGTCTGTTGCTGCGCTCGGACGCCGTCGTCGATAGTCCGCAGGGGCGCGTCGTCTCCGAGACGACCTACGACGACTACAGGGAAGTTGACGGCGTGAAGGTGGCGCACTCGATGCGCGCCGTCCTCGGGGCCGCCACCGTCGTCACGCGGGTCGAAGAGGTCAAGCACGACGTGGCGCTCGACGACAAGTCCTTCGTCAAGCCCGCGTCCTGAACGGGCATTCACGCGGTCGCATAAAAACAGAAGGGGCGGCGAACGAGTGGTTCGCCGCCCCTTCTGTTTTTAACAGACTGCGCGGAAATATTTCGGCGTCGCGTGTATTTATCGGCGGCGCCGCCGCTCTGTCACGCGACGGGCGAAATCAAACCGCGCGCCCGGGAAGCATTTTTAGGCACCCCTTGAAGGAGAGATTTATTTTGAGAAAGACCGCATCCCTCGTCTACGTCATGGCCGCGCTCTTCGCGCTGGCCGTTTTCCCCTTGCAGGCGCGCGCCGACATACAGGATCGCCTCTTCGACTTCACCGACGAGTTCTACCGCCAGAACGGCGTAGACCCCGCGGCTATCGTCAACCGCCGCCAGCCGGTCGCGCCGCGCGGCGTCGTTGACTCGCCCATGTTCTTCTACCAGCGCGCCGTCCGCACGCTCCAGCTCAACCCGGCCTACAACCACAGCGGCGCCATCACCTACTGGACGGTGATGGGCGACCTCTTCGTCGCGGGCTTCACGAAGGACGCGGCCGGCGCGCGTGCGCGCCAGATCGCCGACAACATGCCGCTTTACGTCTTCCCGACGCGGACGGGGAACCCCATCGGGCTCGGCAACAACCGCCAGGCCGACATCGTGGACATGCGCAACGGCTACTTCAGCAACAACCCGCTCGGCCTCTGGATACACATCTGGGTCAGCTACACCGACCGCGCCTTCAGCACCTCGGACGGCAAGAAGATGCTGGCCGACCTTCAGAAGCGTAACGGCACGGCGCTCGACGGCACGCCGATCATCAGGACGCTGAGCGAGTTGGAGAACCTCTTCTCGAAGGGCTACGCCGCGAAGCGCTTCCGCAACCCGGACGGCTCCGAGGGGCCGATGTACGGTATCTGCCCCGTCGTTAAAGACCCGACCGACGGCGGCATCCCGCTCGACACGACGCTCGGCTTCGTGCGCAAGCCGGACGGGACGGCGCTTGAGCCCTACTTCCCCGCCAACTTCGACGCGCTGAAGTTCACCGGCGACTGGGCCAAGTAATCCGGCCCTTAGGGAGACGGACTTAAAACCGAGGAGGCGGCCGCGCGAATTGCGTGCGGCCGCCTCCTTAGTTTTTTATCCACTTTTTACTCTATACAGACCGCCCGAAAGTGTTTAGAATGCACGCCCATTACGGGACGGCCGCGGGCGCTCCCAAGCCAAAGCCCGCCGCCGTCATCCCTCAACCCGACGGGCCGGCGTGGCCCCGCGGCGCGTGCAGTCAGCCTCACAATCGTTTGACGTTCTCAGACACAAAGGGATGAATTAATGAAAAGGGGTATCTGCCTCCTCGTGCTCTTCGTCTTGGCGGTCCCGGCGCTTGCCCCCGCGGGCGCGGCGGCGGAAGACCCGCTGGCCTCCGTCCTGAAGCAGGGCGGCTACACGGTCTCTCTGGATTTGAGGGTGAGGAAGAAGAAGCGCGACTCGTTGGAGCGGGTCATCAGCGACTTCCTCGGCGACAACGGCCCCAACGCCTACGCGACCGGATTCGTGGTCGGCGACGGGCTGGTGATGACGGCCTACCACGTCGTCAGTGGGGGTCTCAGCGCCGACAAGCGGCGGCAGCTCGGCTTCTCCGTGGACGACCAGCTCGTGGTCGAAGCGTCGGTCAAGGGCTGCATCGCCAAGGTGCTCAAGATCGACCCGGACTCTGACCTCGCGCTGCTCGGCGTCTGCGGCTCGCGGAAGCTCTCCGGCCCGGTCGCCTTCCAGGAGGCGCCACTTCAGGACGAGGAGTTGCTCGTCATCGCCCGCCCGAACGGCAACAAGGCCGTCAAGCGCGGCGGCTTCAAAGGCCCCTATCTCTACCGCGGTAAGGAGTACTGGTCGGCCAAGATCGAAGGGCGCGACGGCTTCTCCGGCAGTCCCGTCTACAACGAGAAGGGGCAGCTCGTCGGCGTCTTCAGCGGCTACGACTACGCACGTAAGGTCGCGCTCATCAGCCCCGGCGCGCGCGCACAGAAACTCCTACAGGACTACGCCGCACACCTCAAACAGTAACGCGGGTGTAAAAGAGTCTTATGAGACAGAGACACGGCTTGAGCCTCATGGCTTCAAGCCGTGTCTCTGTCTCTACACGTTAAGACCGTTCGGCGCACGCCCCGGAGCCGGATCAGCCCCCACGCCTTCCGCGTGCAGTGGCCTACGCCTTCTCCGGGGCGCACTCTCGTTGAGATGTGAAAGGTTACGCGGAGATAGTCCGGGCTTGATTGCGAATCCGTTCTATTGCGCTTGCGTCTGAAGCCCGACTGTGAGGGAGGGCGTTGGGTAGGCACAAGTAGGAACGCTGAACGATGAACTGAACGCTTATTGTCTTCAGTTCATCGTTCAGCGTTCCTACTTCATCGTTTCGTCGTCGCTCTCACCCGCAGTCCGGGTGATGGCAGGTGCAGCCAATCTCCATCATGTGCACCTTGGACGCATCCTCGCACTCCTCCGAGCAGTACTTGCTGCCCTCCGCCGGGGGACAGCCGCAGGTCTCGCGAGCGCACTTGTTTTTCTTCTCGTCCGCCATCTCAACCTCCTCTTGTTCGACTGTTCGTGGTCGGGGTAACTTTGGCCTAAGTTTCGTCCCGAGACGCGGCCGAAGTCAAGGGGCTTGCTGGACGATGATGCGGACGCGCTCTTTACCGACGATGATTTCGAGCGGGTTGCCGAGTTGGAGCGGGATGGTCTTGCCGTTGACGTTGATTTCGAGCGGCGGCACCGCGGCGGGCGTGGCGACGTTTGAAGACTCGGTAGCCCCCGCGGCCCCCGGCGTGCCCGGCTCGGCGGGCGGCGGTGCGGTCTGTTCGCGCGGCTTGGCCACGTCGCCCGTGCGCGTCAGAAGCGTCGTCGCCACGATGCGCCATGTCGCGGGCGTGCAGGTCAGGCGCAGCCCCGGCGTGTCCACCTCGACCAGCTCGCGCGGTGCGAAGGCTTCGAGCTTCCAAAGCCCCTCGCCGCAACGCACGCCGTCCTCGCCGTAGAAGGTCGCCCACCCCGCCACGTAGTTGTAGAAGACGGGGCTGCGGTTCTCGACCACCAGCCGCGTGTTGCGCACCGGAGCCTCCGGCGTCCCCGCCAACGCCTGCGTGCGCAGACGCCCGCCGAGCGCCTCGTTCCCCGCCACGTCGTACGCCACCGCCGCCTGCGCCAAAGGCACGTGCGGCTCGCTCGGCCGCACGTCCGAAGTCGTCGCCGCCGTCTGCGGCGGCGTCGTCTCCTGCGCCGTCTGTGCACGCACCGCGCACGCACAGGCGGCGACGACCGCGAGCAGAGACGCCGTCGTGAAAAGTTTAGTCCTCACCTGCTCCCCTCCGTTCCTCGGTTCCGCGCGCCAAGAGAGTACCGTCCCGCCGACCCTTTGACAAATTCTTCAGCCCGCGACGACCGGCATGTAGGCCGCGCCGCGCGGCAGCACGTAGCCCTCCGCGTCTGCATCAATTCGCGCGAGCGCCTCTTCGATTGTGCGCGCCGGCTCCATGCGCATGTGGCGCACGTCTTCGTCGGGGAGGTTCGAGACGAGTTGGACGCGGAACCGCTCGGCCTTCGCCAGGAGCGACCACGCGGTCTGACCGTTGACCTCGTATCCTTCGCGCAGGCGCGACTCAAGCGCGCGCGAGTCCGGCGAGTCGAACCACTTGAGGAAGTCGGCGCGGCCGAGGCCGTCCGGGCACTCGGCGACGAGGACGATGTGGCCGCCCTCGGCGCAGGCGTACGAGGCCATCTCCAGCGCCTTGTGCGCCTGTATGAGGTTGAGGTCGAAGGGCGCGCCGCCGGCGGAGGCGACGACGAACGCGCGCCGCTCGTCGATTCTGACGGTGTGCGAGTCCGCGTACTCGGCGCAGGCCAGGCGATGCGCGGCGCGCCAATCACCGGCGTAGAGCCGGACGATCTGGCCGCGCGCGTCGGTCACGGCGTTGATGAGGAAGGAGGGCGCGGCCTCGGCCGCGATGCGCTCGCACTCCTCGTGGACGGCGTTGCCGTCGAGCCTTCCGGTGCCGACGCCCGCGCGCCGCCCGCCGCGCTCGAAGTCGAGGGCTTGCAGATGCGTCGCCTCAATCGTGCGCCGCGAGGCGAGCCCCGGGCAGACGCTCTTGCGCCCGCCGGTGAAGCCCGCGAAGTAGTGAAAGCCGATGGAGCCCGTGATGATGACGTGCGAGTGTTCGAAGAGCGCGCGGTTCAGCTCGACGGGCGTGCCGCGCTCGGTCTCGCCGAAGGAGACGTGCTGCGACGCGTCGTCTGCGTCGTGCGCGAGCGTGCGGACGCGCTGCACGATGAAGGGCGTCAGAAGCTCCGCCTTCTCCTCGCGCGTCACCGGACGGTGCAGGCCCGTGGCGAAGATAACGCGCAGGTCGTACGGCGCGACGCCGAGCGCGATGAGACGCCGCACGAGCAGGTTGACGACCTGCGCGCTCCCCGACGCCCGCGTCGCGTCCGAGACGATGACCAGAACACTCTCGCCCGGGCTGATGATCTCTTCGAGCGGCTGCGAATCGAAGGGCTCGTCGATCAGCGCCCCAACCTCCGCGTCCGTCAGCGCCCGCTCCGCGCGCGTCTCCCCTTCGAGCACCTCGAAGCGCCCGCCCTCGAACTCGAACGGGACGTGACCGCGGCCGTAACCCAGTTGGATGTTCGCCATACTCTCTAGACGCCGAAGCGGACGAGTTCGCGCTCGATGACGTTGAGCGAGGCGAAGTCGGTCTTGCCCGACGCGCGCGTCTCGGCGAGCCAGCGACGGAGTTGGCGCGCCTCATCGAGCGACTGGATGCGGCACGCGCCCGTCAGCGCCAGCGTCACCAGCGCGTCCGGCGCACCGTGCGTCATCAGCGCCGCCTGCAAGGCCGCCTGCTCGCGCATGTCGAGGACGATGAGAAGGCTGATCTCCATAAAAACAGGTGTCAGATGTTAGATGCTGGATGCTGGTTAAGACAAGATGTCTTTCACTACCATCTAACCTCTAACCTCTGACAACTCATTCCTTTGTCGAGCGGAAGCAGGCCGTGCCGGAGGTGCAGAAGTGGAACGTCTCGTCCTCGAAGTCATCGGTCTCCATCTGGATGGTCAGGTGATCGACGCCGAACTGTTCGTGGAGCTTGGCCCGCAAGCTTCGCAGCAGCTCGGCGGGCTCGGCGACGCGCGCGTGGCGGACGTGCGCCGAGAGCGCATCGCGCCCGGAGGTGATCGTCCAGACGTGCAGGTCGTGTACGTCCTCGACGCCGGCCGTCTCAAGGATGGCGCCCTCGACCGCCGCGAGGTTGATGTGCGCCGGCGTCCCTTCGAGCAGCACGTTGGTCGCCTCGCGGATGAGGCTCCACGAACTCCATATGATGAGCACGGCAATGAGCGCGCTGAACAACGGGTCGGCCGCGTACCAGCCCTTCCAAGTGATCAGCACGCCGGCCGCGATGGCGCCCACTGACCCGAGCGCGTCGCCCAGCACGTGCAGCCACGCGCCGCGCACGTTCAGGTCACGCGCGTGGTCGCCGTGCAGCACCCACGCGCAGACGAGGTTGACGGCGAGACCGCCCGCCGCGATGGCCGTCAGAGCACCCCCGCGCTCGATCTCGGGCGGCGCGAGCCAGCGGCCGTATGCGTCGTACAGGATGAAGAGCGAGACGGCTGCGAGCGCCACCCCGTTCGTGAACGCGGCGAGAATCTCAAGACGGTAATAGCCGTATGTCTTCGTCCGGCTGGCCGGGCGCGACCCGAACCGCGCGGCCAACAGCGCCAGCGCGAGGCCGGCCACGTCCGCGAGCATGTGCCCGGCGTCGGCCAAAAGCGCTAGGCTCCCCGTCCACCACGCACCCGCCGCCTCGGCCAGCATGTAGGCGGCCGTCAGCGAGAGGACGAGGAGCAGCCCGCGCCGTCCGCGCTCCGAGAGCGCGTCGTGAGTGTGCGCGTGCGCGTGCCGGTGTCCGTTCTCCGCAGCCATAGTCCTTAGATATTTTCTGCCGCCACCCTCCCCGCCAGAGCGGTAAGCTTAGCAGATTACGAAGGCAGTGGGCAGTAGGCAGTAGGCAGTAGGCAGTTGAAAGGCAAGAAGTCCTTCCTGACCTATCTACCCCAAAGAATCAGGAGGCGGCGAGTCGTTAAGCTCGCCGCCTCCTGATTCTTTCAGACTGCCCTTTTGTCTTAACTGCCTACCGCCTTCTTACAACTCGGCGAGGCCGAGGGCGCGGTTGAAGTCGCGGTAGAGTTCGTTGAGGTCGCGGATGTTCTTCTCCAGCGCGCGCGGGAGTTCGCCGACCTCCTTCATCTGGACGACGAGGTTGGCGCCGGCGAGGAAGGCCGCGTGTGCGTCGCCCGTGCGCGCCGTGTTCGTCAGGAGCACGAAGACCAGACGGCGCCGCTCCGCGGTGCGCATGGCGGTCACCTCGCGCCCGACTGCCAACGAGCCCTGCGCGCGCTGGTCGAACTCCGGGTCGAGCACGAGCACGTCTAGCTGCTCCTCGCGCATGCGCTCGACGGCCTGCGCGGCGTCGGTCGCGACCGACACGTCGTAGCCCGCCTGGCTCAGTGCGCGCGCCGCGTCGCCGCCGAAGGCCGAGCCCGCGCAGACGAGCGCGCGCCTGCGCTCCCACGGCCGGCGCCCGCCCGACGACGTGCTACGCACGCCGCCGTCGCCCGCCGCCTCGCGCCGCAGCATCGACGCGAGCAGACGCAGAACGTCCTCATGCCCTTCGGGCGATTCCTGTACCTCGCCGACCAGGGGCGCGGGCGTCGCCGCGGCCGTATCCGGCTGCGGCTTCGTGGAGGCCGGCACATCGCCGACGGCCGCCAGCGCGTCGCGCTGCGGCGGCGCCGACTGCGCGGGCGGCTGTGCGTTGACGATCCGCTGGCACTTCGGGCAGCGCACGCTGAACGGGCGCGCCGGAACCTTGGCCCCGTCGAGCTGGAGCCGCGTGGAGCAGTTGGGACAGGTGACGATCATAGGTCTGTGTTCGGCGGGTTTTACTCAATCATGTCGAGCATGGAGCCGGTGCCCACGGGGCGCGCGGGGGCGGCGGGGAAGGCGCGTGTGCTGGCGGGGCGCTTCGCGGTGAAGGTCGCCGCTTCGGCCGGTTGAAAGTCGTCGGTGGCCGACATGCCCTTGAGCGCGAGCTGGAGGTTGTTGGGGTTCGTGGCGAACGAGAGCCCGTCTTCGAGCGTGAGCGTGCCGGCCTCGATCATCCCCTTGATGACGGTGTCGAAGTCCTGCATACCGTCGAGACGGCCGTCGCGCATCGCGTCGAGCAGAGACTTGCCGTCCGACTCGCCGGCGGCCACGTACTCGCGTGTGCGCGGCGTGGACTTCAAGACCTCGACCGCGGCGATGCGCCCGCGCCCGTCGGCGCGCGGGATCAAACGCTGCGAGACGATGTAGCGGAAGGTCTGCGCCAAACGCGTGCGGATGACCTGCTCCTCGTTCTTCGGGTAAAGGCCGATGATGCGGTCTACGGTCTTCGAGGCGTCGATGGTGTGCAGCGTCGAGAGCACGAGGTGTCCGGTCTCCGCCGCTTCAAGGGCGATCTCGGTCGTCTCGTAGTCGCGCATCTCGCCGATGAGGATGACCTTCGGCGCCTGCCTGAGCGCCGCGCGCAGCGCCGACGGGAAGTCTTTGGCGTCCGAGCCGACCTCGCGCTGGTTGATGGTCGAGTTCTTGTGCGCGTGAAGGAACTCTATCGGGTCTTCGATGGTGACGATGTGGTAGTGCTGCTGCTGGTTGATGAGGTCGATCACGGCCGCCAGCGTCGTCGATTTCCCAGAGCCCGTCGGCCCCGTCACGAGCACGATGCCGTTGCGCAGCTCCGCGATGTCGGCGAGCTGCTTCGGCAGGCTCAGGAGTTCGAGCGTCGGTATCTCGGTCGGGATGACGCGCATGACGATGGAGTAGGTGCCGCGCTGCTGGAAGACGTTGACGCGGAAGCGCGTGCGCGACGGCAGGCTGTAGCTGAGGTCGGCCGAGCCCGTGTGCGCGAGCCGCTGCGCCGCGTCCGGGTTGCCGTGCATCAGCGTCATCGCGATAAGCTCCGTCTGGTAGGGCGTCAGCTTCTGCAAGCCCAACGGCTGGACGGGGCGCAGTTGACCGTTAACCTCCACCTGCGGCGCCTGGCCGACGGAGAAGTTGAGGTCACTGATGGCTTCGGCGGCCTTGAGCATCTGCTCGATGACGGGCGGCAGGTCGAGATATTTCATGCGGGAATTGGCGACTCCGTATGGCGGGCGATAAAGAACACGGGGCTGGACTTCGGACGCCTGGAGGCCGGGAACGGGGCACTGCCCCCGGCAACCTTTTTTATAATGTCAGGCCAACGCAGGAAAAGCAAGTTAAAACTTTTAACGCTTAATATTTTAACACTTAGCTCCCGAAGGGCTTTACAGGCGGGCGAGAAAATCGCGCGTGCGGCGCGTGATTTCGCAGGGGTCTGAGGTGTTGAGGAGGGCGCCGATGACGGCGACCGAGTCGGCGCCGGCCGTGAGGACGGAGGGCGCTGTCTCCGCCGTGATGCCGCCGATGGCGACGAGCGGCACCGCTCCGATGGCCGCACGCACGAGCCGCACGGCTTCCAGTCCGACGACCGGGTCGGGGTTCTCCTTCGACGAGGTTCCGAAGACCGGCCCGATGGCTATGTAATCGACCGGCAGACGTGCCGCGTCGATGGCTTGCTCGACACTGTGCGTCGAGAACCCGATTATTGCTTGCGCACCCAACAGCGAGCGTGCGGCCTCCGGCGGCAAGTCGTCCTGCCCCACATGCACGCCGTCCGCGCCGACCGCGAGCGCCACATCGGCGCGGTCATTAATAATCAACTTCGCGCCGAACGACCGCGCCACACGTAAAGCCTCCAAGACCTCCGCGTAGAACTCACGCGCCGAAAGCTGCTTCTCCCTCAACTGCACTACACGCGCCCCGCCCTCACACAGACGCGCCACCTGCTTCGCGTGCGACAGCCCCGACAGACGCCGGTCGGTAATCGGGTAGAGCTTCGGTAACTCGAACTTCATCGCGCGTCGGGCGGGACGGCGTCGGTCTTGCCGTCGAGGTAGCGGTCGAACCAGTAGAGTTGCCAGTTGAGGCTCTCCACCAGATGTTTGGGCTCGCCCGTGCGCGTGAGGTTGTGGTTCTCGCGGGGGAAGATGACGAACTCGGCGGTGGCGCCGAAGTGCTTGAGCGCGCGGAACCATTGTTCGCCCTGTTCGAGCGGGACGCGGAAGTCGTTCTCGGAATGGAGAATCAGGATGGGCGTCTTGACGTTCGCGGCGTACTTGAGCGGCGAGCGCTCCCAGTAGAGGTCGAACTTCTCGAAGAGGTCGCCGCCGAAATCGTCCTTGTGTCCGTAGGCGTCGTCGCGCGTGCCCTCGTCGCTGACGAAGTTCGTGACGCTGCGGAGCGTGACCGCCGCTTTGAAGATGTTCGTGTGACCGACGATCCAGTTGGTGAGGTAGCCGCCGTAGCTCCCGCCGGTGACACCCAGACGCTCGCGGTCGATCCAGGGGTTGCGGCGCAGAACCTCTTCGACGCCGTTCATCACGTCTGTGTAGTCGTTGCGTCCCCACTCGCCCTCGATGCCGCGCTCGAACTTCTGGCCGTAGCCCGTGGAGCCGCGCGGGTTCGTGTAGAAGACCGCCCAGCCGCGCGCGGCGTAGACCTGAAACTCATGGAACCAGTCCACGCCGTACATCGAGGCGGGGCCGCCGTGGATGTTGAGAATGAGAGGATACTTCTTTCCCTCCTGCCACCCGACGGGCTTGACGAGGAAGCCGTCGATCTCCCAGCCTTCGGCGCCCTTGTAGGTCAAGCGCTCCACATCGGCCAGACGGAGCTGCGGCCAGAGCCGCGCGTTGAGGTTCGTGAGCCGCCGCTCGCCGGAACCGTCGAGGTCTGAAGCGTAGAGGTCGTCGAGATGTTTGAAGTCGTTCGCGGCGTAGACCAACCGGTGCGAATCATTGGCGATGTCCACGAGGCGGACGGCGCGCGCGCCCTTCGTCACCTGCTTTATTTTTCCGTCCTTCGCGTCCACGCGGAAGAGATGTGCCTCGCCGCGCACGCCCGTCTCGAAGTACAGAGCGCGTCCCTGTTCGGCCCACGTCAGGTTCGAGGGGATGAGGTCGAGCTGGGGCGCGACGTTGCGCGAGGGCTGACCTCCGCCGGAAGGCGCGACGTAGATTTTCGGGTGGTCGCGCTCGCGTATGCGGCCGAGGAAGGTGATTGTCTTTCCGTCGGGCGACCAGCGCGGGCTGTTGTCCGCCTCGTCGTGGTCAGAGATTTTTCGCATGGGGCCGCCGGCCGAGTCGATGACGAAGACATCCGTGTTGCGGCTCTCGTCGAAAGCCTTGCCCGTGCGGTCAGAGACGAAGGCGATGAAGTTGCCATCGGGCGACCACTGCGGGTCTGAGTCGTTCCAGTCCTCGCCGAAGGTGATCTGCGTGGCCGCGCCCGTCTGCACGTCCGCGACCCAGACGTGGCTGCGCTTGTCGTCGAACCAGCCGGTGTCGTTGAACTTGTAGGAGAGGTGCTTGTAGTGGCGCACGTCGCTCGAAGGGGCTTTGATGCCGCTCGGGCCGGTGCGGCTCGTCAGGACGAGGCGCGTCCCGTCGGGCGACCAGTCGAAGGTGCCCACACCGTTCTTCAGGTTCGTCACGCGGCGTGCCTCGCCGCCGTCAAGCGAGAGGAGCCAGACCTGAGCGCGCGGCGTCGCATCGGGGGCCGCCGTCTGGAGCGCGGAGGGCAGCCCCGGCGGCATCGACGCGCTGATCGGCGTCGGCGACGTTGACGGCGAAGGAGAAGGTGTAGGCGTGGGCGTCGCGCTTCCCTGCTGTGAGGCTTGCGCGTTCTCAGGCGCGGGCCTTGTGGAGAGGAAGGCGAGCGAGCGGCCGTCGGGCGACCAGCGAGGCGAGGAAGCAGACTGCGGGCTCGTCGTGAACTGTCGCGGCGGGCGGCTGCCGTCGGTCGCCGCCAGCCAGATTTGTGAGAGCCGCCGGTTCTGCCTCTGGTCTACGGTCGTCACGACGTAGGCCACCCAGCGCCCGTCGGGCGACAGGCGCGGGTCGCCGAGGGACTCGAACGCATAGTAGTCCTCGGCCGTGATGCCGCGCTGCTTCTGCGCGACCTGCGCGACGAGCGACGCCGCCGCGCACGACAGTAAGAGGGAGACGGCCAGCGCCCCCTTCAAAAACATTCTCATGCTTTCACCTTCGCGCAAAGAGTCTTAAGGATTCGTCTTCGGCAGGGGCGACTGTTTGACCACCAAGCCGGCCTCCGGGTTGTCGGCGTCGTATGTGACTTCGCGGCGCACCTCGTCGCGGAAGTCTTCGACCGTAAAGGTCAGGCGGCGACCCTCGACCTTTTTTTCGTCTTGAAGGGAGACGGGCGCCCAGCAGGATTCGTACCGCTGGTTCTGCGCGCCGCGGACGCGCCACGCGGCGTCGAGCTTGAGCCACACGACGTTGCATTCGACTCCCGCGCCGCACTGCCGGTCGTCCGGCGGCACCTTCGACAACCCGCATACGTCGAGCAGAAGATACGTAAACCCGCCCGCGCGCGACACGAGAGGCGCGGAGACCTCCTCGATACGCATCGCGTCTATCTGCTCCTTCAGGTCGAGCGTGTGCGCGCGGCCGCGCTCTGTGACGACGACCGCGCGCCGCCCCTTCGCGCGCACCTTGACCGCGTCCGCCTGCGCCGCACACGCCAGACACACGGCGAGCAGCAGAGCGAAGACGGTCCCGAGTTGTTTCAAGTAAGTCATTCCCCTCACCCGCCTCAACGTTGCGGCCGGCGGCCGGCGCGCTACTCCATTATCCTGTCGAGCCCTCGGACGAGACCGACGCAGCTCGACACTTTACGAATCGCGAGGAGAGTCCCCTGAATGTAAGGCTCGGCGCCGGCGCCGGCGTCGTGGCGGATGGTGAGGCGCTCGTCCCGCGCGCCGAAGATCGCTTCGATGCTGATGACGTAGCCGGGCAGGCGCACCGAGTGAACCTGTATGCCGTTCAAGGTCAGGCCGCGGCTCGCGCTCTCTCCTATCGTCTCTTCGACGGGGTGCGTGACCGCGGGGCTGCCGACCTCCGAGAGCCGGAAGGCCAGCTCGCGCGCCGTGCCGCTCGGCGCGTCCCGCTTCGCGTCCGAGGCGTAGTCGATAATCTCCCACTGCGACAGGTACTTCGCCGCCTCGCACGCGAAGCGTTGGAGCAGCACGGCCGTGATGGCGAAGTTGCCCGCAGCTATCACGCCGACCTTCCTGTCCGACGCGGCCCGGTCTATCTCGACGAAGTCCTCGTCCGTCAGACCCGACGAGCCGATGACGACGTGGACGCCTTTTTCAATCGCCGTCAACACGTTGCCCTTCACCGCGTCCGCCTTCGTGTAATCGACCAGCACGTCGCACGGCGTCGCAAGCGCCTCCGCGACCGAGCCGCTAATAGTCACGTCGGGCACAGAGCCACCGACCACATCCTTCAGACTCCGCCCCTTCTGCGTGCGCGAGACAGCGCCCACGAGACTCAAGTCCGACGCCGCCGCCACGGCCAGGCACAGAGGCTTCCCGACCCAACCCGTCGCGCCGGCCACGCACACCTTGAACGTCATACCCGCCCGCTCATTTCTCGTCGAGCCGGCGCCCGACGTTGAGGTTGTCGAAGTTGAGAATGGCGTTGAAGACGAAGAAGTAGCTGCCCTGCGTCTCGCCGCGCCAGACCGGGTTGATCGAGAACATAAGGACGTGACCGCGCTCGGTCGGCACGTCTACGACCGCCGCGTGCTGCGCCAGCTCGCCGCCGTTGTCGAGCAGACCCGAGACGAGCAGGTCGCGCGCGTCGCCATAGCGCAGGATGACGCGCGGGCGCTCCTGCGGCGGGATGACGTAAGGATTGTTACGCCGCTGCTCGTCGGTGAGCGGCAACGCCTCCCAGACCTCTGCGCGCGGCGGTTCGGGAATCTCGACGGGCGGGCGGCCCTGCACCACGTCCGCGTCTTCGGCCGTCCCGCGCCCGGTCTCGCGCTCGCGGTCGCCGGAAGGTCGCCGCGCGCCGCGACCGCCCGCGACGTTCGACAGGTTGAAGATGTAGCCCTCGTCCGCGTAGACCGACAGCGACTCGTTGTAGCCGTAGGCGATGGGACTCGACGCGTCCACGAGCTTCGAGCGCAGGACGCTCCCGACCAGCTTCATGCGTTGCGGGTGTGCGACGGAGACGCCCTGCGTGAGGCCGAAGTTGGCGGCCAGCTCCGCGGTGTCCATCGTGGTGATGAGCACGCCGCCGCGCCGCGTGAAGGCGCGCAGGTTGGCGAGCCCCGCCGTGCCGAGCCCGGGGCGCATGTCGTCGGTCGAGTCGAGCTTGCCGATGTTGGGCGTGAGCGTCGTCGTCTTCCACGGAATCGGGTTGCCCCACATCGGCATTCCCTGCACGACCGAGTTCGGGTCGCGGCCGACGGGCGCGAAGACGATCACGTCGTACTTTGCGTTGAGGTTCGCGTCGCGCGCCGCCGTCTGCGTGCTGATGTAGTCGTAGGGGACGCCGAGCTTGTCGAACGCGATCCGCCACCAGCCCTCGTTCTGCGTCGAGAGCCAGGTGTGCATGAAGGCGATGCGCGCCGCGCGCACCGGGTGCGTCTTCACCTGCGGCGCGTTGGCTGTGGCATAGACGCGCAGGCCGAGTTCACCCACCGCGCGGCTCAGCTCGTCCGCAGAGACGTTGCGGATGATGAAAGAGCCGCGGTTGAACTTCTGCCCCGCTGCGCTGAAAGGCTCTTCCGCCGCCTCCATGCTCGCGCTCTTCAGACGGTAACGCAGCGCGACCAGCTCGGCGTCGGCGTTGTGGTTGATGAGGTAGACCGAGCCCGTGCCCGTGACGCCACCCGGCGCGCGCACAGGTGCGGTGAGGCGTTCCAGCGACGCGCTCAGAACTTTCACATCCGTGACGCGCACGACCTGCGTGTTGTAAAGCTCGCCCCACGTCCAGCCCGTGTCGTCATAGGGCTGCTGCTGCGGGTCGCGCGGGCTCCAGTACTGATAGTCGAGCAGGGCGTCGGCGATGCGGCTGTGCGGCTGATCCATGCGGACGACGTAGCTGCCCGAGGGGAACGTGCGCGTCTCGGTCTGCGCGCGCTGCCCTTGCGAAGCGGCCGGCTCCTGTCGCGGGTTGTTCTGTGCGCCCGCCTCGCGCCGCTCGCTCTGTGGAAGCGCCTGCTGCGCGGCCTGCGGGGTGACGCCCGCGTTCGCGTTCGCATCGGGCGGCGCCGCGCCCTCGCGCGGCCTCGCATCCGAGGCGTCCTGCTTCTTCTTCGACTTGACGGTGACGGTTATCGGCGCGGTCGCGCGCGAGATTTCCACGCCCTGTAGTTGCAGCGTGCGCACAAGCTCGGCCTGCGCGCCGGGACGCGGGTCGTCGGCCGGGAAGACGTAGGCCGCCGGGCCTTCCTGCTTCGGCTTATCCACCGAGCGTTTGCTCTTCAAGTAAAAATTCTTGAGGAAGAGCTTGCCGTTGCCCGCGAAGTACTGAAGCGAGGTGAGAAGCCCGGTCTGCTGATAGTTGTTGTTGTTGCGCTGCGACCACTTTACGCGCGGCAGCGGCGGGTTCTGCCGGTACCACGTCCGCGAATACTCGGAGGGCTGGAGCGTGCGCTCGACGGTGTCGGCGCCGGCGTTGCCGAAGGTCTCGTAGAGGCGGCTGATGCCGTTGTGCGTGGCGGCGAGGAACATCAGATAGCCGGGCGACCAGGTGTCGAACGTGCCGTGCGCGAAGACGCCGGGCATCCCGAACTTCGTCATCTCCGAGACGTTGTTCCAGCCGATCATCTGCCATTCGTCAGGCAGAATCGGGTCGAGCCAGGCGTTGTACGGCCCATCGCCAATGGTGTTGTCGTAGAGGTACGGCACGGACTCGTGCAGGTCGTGCAGGACTTGCGCGTGTTCCTTGAGGTACTCGTTCAGGACGTTACGCGTGAGGTTCAGGGTGAGCCCCATCGCGTCGCGGTTGTTATCGTGCGCGACGTACTTGCCCCAGTAGATGAGCGGCGGGTAGTTCTCGCCGGGGTGCGCGAGGTGCCACTTGTAGACATCGACCATGCGGTCGCGCCCGTCCACCTCGACGACCGGCGTGATGAGCGTGATGAGGTTGTCGCGGATGTTTCTGACGTAAGGGCTCTCATCGACCGCGAGACGGTAGGCCAGCTCCATCAAAGCGGTCGGCGAACCCGTCTCCGGCGAGTGAATCGTGCCCGTGATGTAGTAGACCGGCGTGGACTGCGCGACGAGGCGGTCGGCCTCCGCCTCGTCCATGTTGATGGTGCGCGGGTCGGCGAGCTTCGCGAGGCGCGCGCGGTTCTCTTCGAGCTGCGCGAGGAGTCTTTCGGACGCGACGGCGACGGCGATCATCTCGCGCCCCTCTTCGGTCGTGCCTATCTGGAAGACCTTGACGCGCGGGCTGGCCTTCTCAAGCATCCGCATGTACTTGTGTATGTCCGCGGCGTAGGGGAGATGCCCGGGCGCGCCCGCCACGTCACCGAGCACGGCCTTCGGCGTCGGCACCGTCTGCGAAGCGGGCAGGTAATCGACGAGCGGCGAGAGGAAGTAGGGCTGCGTCGTGTACTCGCGTATCTTGCGCGTGTACTCCTCGTCCACAGGCTGCTGCGGGTCGCGGCCCGGCTTGAGCTGACTCTGCGCGAGCACGGCGGTCGCGCAGAAGAGCGCGAGCGCTGTGAGCGTGACGAGACGGACGACAACGTTTCGTGGGAGACGATTTCTCATCTTTAACCTCGCATGTGCTAAGCCATCGAAAAGGTCAACTAGCGTCTGCGCTCTCTGCCGCGCGGCGCGGCGGGCGGCGCGGCGGGCGCGGGCCGCAGGTTCTCCTCGAAGAGTCGGAGGATACGTTTGTATTCGTCGGCCCAACTGTCGGCGCGGTCGAAGGCGTGGTCTTCGACCGGGTAGGGGGCGAGCTGCCAGTTCTCCTTGCGCAGCTCGATGAGGCGTTCGGTGAGGCGGACTGTATCCTGAAAATGCACGTTGGTGTCAACCATGCCGTGGCAGATGAGGAGCGCGCCCTTGAGGCCCGCGGCGAAGTAGATGGGCGAGCTACGGCGATACGCCTCGGGGTCGTCATGCGGCTCGTTGAGGATGTTGGAGGTGTACGGGTGGTTGTAGTGCGCCCAGTCGGTGACGGGCCTGAGCGCCGCGCCCGCGGCGAAGATGTCGGGCGTGGTGAACATCGCCATCAGGGCGATGAAGCCGCCGTATGAGCCGCCGTAGAGCCCGACGCGCCGCGGGTCAACGCCGTGCTCGGCGACGAGGTAGCGGACGGCGTCAACATGGTCGTCCAAATCCTTGCCGCCCATGTGCCTGTAAATCCCCGTGCGCCAGTCGCGGCCGTAACCGGCCGAGCCGCGATAGTCGATGCTCAAGACCGTGTAACCGCGCTCCATCAGAAGATGATGGAACATGTGCTCGCGATAGTAAGTTGACCACCACTTGTGTACGTCTTGCAGGTAGCCCGCGCCGTGGACGAAGAGGACGGCGGGGCCGCCCGGCCTCGCGTTCGCGGGTTTATACAGACGGCCGTAGACGGTCGCGCCGTCGCGCGCACGGAAGCCGACGATGGGCGGGTCGATCCAGTCGTAGTTGAAGAACTCAGGGATGGGCGAGTCCGTCACCTTCTTGACTTCCGAAGCGTGCCCGTTCGTGCCCTGCGTGTTCGCTGTTTGAGGGTTTGAGTTCGGAGCGCCCGGCGCTTGCGAGGTCTGGTCGGGCGCGGGCCGGTTCGGCTGAAGATAAAGCTCGGGCGGACGGTTCGTGTAGGAGCGCACGACGGCGAGCGTGCGGTCGTCGGGCGAGACATCCGCCTGGTTGTTGCCCGTCATCGTCGTCAGACGCGTGCGCGCCGCGCCGTCGAAGGCCATCGAGTAGAGGTGGCGCTCGAAGACGCTGCCCTCGCTCGAAGTGAAATAGAACTTCGACTTGTCGGTCGAGAGGCGCACGTCCGAGACCTCGAAGCGCCCCTTCGTCAGTTGCGACGGCTCGCCGCCGTCAACGTTTGCCGTGTAGAGATGCGCCCAGCCGTCGCGCTCCGCGACGAAGTAGACGCGGCGGTTATCGGGCAGCCACCCGAGTGTGAACGCCCCGGGGCCGCCGACCCACGCGTCGTCGTGCACGCTCGCCAGCATCCGCGTCCGACCCGTCGAAGGGTCGAGCGACATCACCCAGCGATCTTTATTGTCCGAGGCGCGTGCGAGGAGCACCGCGCGCGAGCCGTCCTCGTTCCACTGCAACTGGAAGAGTTGCACCGCGCGGTCGCGCGCCTGCTGCCCTTCGGTCTGCTGCGTCTGCGTGGGCGGCGGCTGGCCGGTCTGCTGCCCGGACTGCGCGCCCGTCTGCTGCCCGCCGGTCTGCTGCGCGGACTGCGCGCCGGTCGTCTGCTGTTGCTGCGCGCCGGACTCGCGCTGCGCCGACTCGGTTGCGTTCTGCTCGGTGCGCGCCTGCACGCGCGGCGCGACCTCCACGCGCAGCCCCGTCTCGACCCACTTGACCTCGCCCGTCGCGACGGACGCGAGCCCGAGCCGCGTGCGCCCCTGCGTGTCGCCGACCTTCGTGCGCGACTGTATATCTTCGGTGTAGCCCGCGTCGCCGATGAAGTTCGGGACGATGGTGTTCTTGCCCGCCGCCGGGTCGGCCACCGTCATGACGACGTACGAGCCGTCGGGCGAGAGCTGTAGGTTCGTCACCGTCTGCCCCGCGGTGAGTGAGAAAGGCTTGCGCCTCTCCTTCTCGCGTTCGCGCCGTCGGCGCTCCTGCTCCTCGCGCTGCTCGGCGCGCTCGCGCACCACGTCGAGGAGCCTGCGCTCCTCCTTGCGTAAAAAGTCCTGGCTCTCGCTCGCGCGCGCCGCGCCCGCGCCGCCCGCGCCCGCAACTGCCGGGGCGGCACCGCCCGGCGGAGCAGGCACGCGTATGTCCGTGAGCTGTTCGAGCGAGCCGCCGTCGAGCGACATCACGTAGAGGTTGCTTGCGCGCGTAAAGTAGACTGCGCGCTGGTCGCGCGTGAAGTGCGCGTTCGACTCGGCCTCGACCGTGCGCGTCAACTGCCGCCGCTCAGCCTTCTCGTGCTCGTAGAGGAAAACATCGCCCTCCTCCGTGAAGACCGTCAGGCGCCTGTCCTTCGACAACTCGCCCGCCGCGGGCGGCACCTTGCGTGCCTCTTCTTCAGAGAGCTTGCGCAGGTTAGTGCCGTCAGCATTCACGACGTAGAGGTCTGTCTCTTTCAACCTCGGCTCGCCCGCGCGCTTCCAGCGGAAGTAGACGCGTCGGCTGTCCTGCGACCAGTAGACGCCCGCCGGCGTGTAACCGACGAGGTCGGGGCCGCGCATGATGCTGTCCACGGTCAGCTCGAAAGCCACAGCCTTCGCGGGCGCTTGCGGCTGCGCCGTCTGCCGGGCGAAGGTCTGCTGGAAGAGCAGCGCGGCGACGAACGCGCACGACGCCGCGCGGCGGAAAGTTTGTCCTCGCATTCAGTCCTCTTCTAAGTCCGCTGAGCAGAACCGCGAGCGGTATATAATGTCCAAGAAAAGTTAAGGGAGACTTTGAAGGTGAACGAGCGGCGGGATGATACAACAAAACCGGAGGCCGAGTCGCGCCCCGAGCCTGCGGCCGGCCGCTACTACTACGACGACGCCACCGGCTACGAGACCTACCAGCCCGATGAGGAACCGGATGAGGACGACGAACCCGACCGCGAGGAGGACTGAGCCGACGGCCGCGAACTAACGTCGTGGCCGCCCCTGTCCGATGCGGCGGCGGTCGGAGAGCGTGTACGTGTCGCGCTTGCGCTGCTCGCCGTGGTACTCGCTGTCCTCGTACCGAGGGCAGTCGCAACGCTCCCCGCTGCCCGGCGCGAACGAGCACCCGCCCGCGATGGTGTGATGCTCCTGCGCATGGCCGCAGTTCCAGCAAGTCCTGTCGTTCATTTCGCCCAGCCTTTGAGTTAACTCGTAACGTTGTCGCGCAGAAAGTTATGGCACGCGACATAACCTGTCAAGCTCAAGCCTACCGCCGCGAAGTCGGGCCTCAATTTCGCAAATCAGGCTTTTAATTTTTCAGCATCAAGCTTTAACTCTTCATCATTAAGCTTTACTTTCGCACAATTAAAACCTTGTTTCGCGGAAACAAGCTTTAATTGTGTGGAAGTAAGCTTTAATTCCGCGCAATGAAAGCTTACTTCTGCAGAATTAAAGCTTATTTCCGTGGAATTAGACTTTAATTGCGCGGAATTAAAGCCTTACCTTTCGGAAATAAGCTTTAATTGCGCGGAATTAAAGCCTTACCTTTCGGAAATAAGCTTTAATTCCGCGCAATTAAACTCCAATTCTCGGGAAGATAAGCTGAAGACTGTGCCCGATTCCGCCGCGTCAGCGGCGCATGAGTTTAGCCCGGCCTTTCAAGGCCGGGACTTCGCACGTTATGCGTACCGCGTCGCATCAGCGACGCCTGAAGTTTCCCTCAGGCGTCGCTGATGCGACGCTTCAATACTTGCCACACCTGTCCCGGCCTTGAAAGGCCGAGCTACATTCAGACGCCGCTCCGCGGCGATTCATGCACATGCTTGAAATAAGCTCAAGCCTCTTTCTTTGGCCGCCGGTTGGAGGCCAGCACGCGCTTGCGCAGGCGGATGGACTTGGGCGTGACCTCGACCAGCTCGTCGTCGGCGATGAATTCGAGCGACTGTTCGAGCGAGAGGTCTTTGACGGGCACGAGCCGCATCGCCTCGTCGGCGGACGAGGCGCGCATGTTCGTCAGCTTCTTCTCGCGCACGATGTTGACATCCAAGTCCACGGCGCGTGCGTTCTCGCCGACGATCATCCCCTCGTAGACGCGCGTCGTCGGGCGGATGAACATCGTCCCGCGCTCCTGTAGGTTGAAGAGCGCGTAAGTCGTTGCGTCGCCCGCGCGGTCGGCGACGAGACTCCCGGTCGAGCGCCCGCGCATCGCCCCCTGCCACTCGCCCCAGCGCAGGAAGATCGTGTTCAAGAGTCCTGTCCCCTTCGTCTCCGTCAGGAACTCGCCGCGGAAGCCGATGAGGCCACGCGAAGGCGTCTCGAATTCAAGGCGGACGCGCCCCGTGCCGTGGTTGACCATCTTCGTCATCTGCCCCTTGCGCCGCCCCATCGCCTCGGTGACGACGCCGATGAACTCCTCGGGGCAGTCGATGACGACCAGCTCAATCGGCTCAAGCGTCTTCCCGTCTTCCGAGCGCGTGATGACCTCCGGCTTCGAGACCTGTAGCTCGTAGCCCTCGCGTCGCATCATCTCGATGAGGATGGAGAGTTGCAGCTCGCCGCGCCCCGAGACCTTGAACTGGTCGGGCGACTCGGTCTCGCTGACGCGGATGGCGACGTTGCTGAGCAGTTCGCGGTCGAGCCGCTCCTTGAGCTGGCGCGACGTGACGTACTTGCCTTCCGTCCCGGCGAACGGCGAGTTGTTGACGCCGAAGATCATCGAGATGGTCGGCTCGTCCACGGCGATGACCGGAAGCCCGCGCGGGTTGTCGGCGCTCGTCACCGTCTCGCCGATCTCGATGCCTTCGACGCCCGCGAGCGCGACGATCTCGCCGAACGACGCGCTCGCTATCGCCTCACGCTTCAAGCCCTCGAAGGCATACAGCTCTTTGATGCGCACCTTCTCGATAGACTTGTCGCGCTTGACGATGGCGACCGTCTCGCCCTGCGCAATCTCGCCCGAGAAGATGCGGCCGATGGCGAGCCGCCCGATGTACTCGTTGTAGTCGAGGTTGGCGACTAAGAGTTGCAGAGCGTCCTCGCGCACCTCGCGCGGCGGCGGGATGGTGCGCACGATCTCCTCGAAGAGCGGTCGTAAAGAATGCGACTCGTCGGCCAACTCCTTCTTCGCCACGCCGTCGCGCGAGACCGCATAGAGCACAGGGAAGTCGATCTGCTCGTCCGTCGCGTCGAGGTCGATGAAGAGGTCGTAGATGTCGTTGACGACCTCCTCGGGCCGCGCGTCCTGCCGGTCGATCTTGTTGACGACGACGATGGCCGGCAAGCGAGCCTCCAAAGCCTTCCTCAACACGAAACGCGTCTGCGGCAGCGGCCCCTCGGCCGCATCCACCAAAAGCATCACGCCGTCCACCATCTTCAGCACGCGCTCGACCTCGCCGCCGAAGTCTGCGTGACCCGGCGTGTCGAGGATGTTGATCTTCACGCCGGCGAACCTGACGGACGTGTTCTTCGCCATGATGGTGATGCCGCGCTCGCGTTCCAAGTCCATCGAGTCCATCACGCGCTCGGCGTGCTGCTCGTTCTCGCGCCACGTCCCCGACTGGTTGAGCATGGCGTCCACCAGCGTCGTCTTCCCATGATCGACGTGCGCGATGATGGCGATGTTTCTAACGTCTTCTCTCTCTTTGTGCATAGATACTTCCCCGGCCGAGCGCGCCGCGACGTTCCCGGAACACCCGGCCGCCCCCTTGTCTAAAATTGCCTGAAATTTCGGGCTGAAATTAAAAGGAAATTGTACCTTGACGGGTGTCCCCGTGTCACCCGCTGCGGCTTCAACGCTGCCGCGGCCCGGGCACTTGCCTCGTCGCCGGCCGTGAGGGCGAGGGGCGCAAGGGGGAGCCGGGTGAGGACAAATTTTTCACTTCCGCAGGAGGGGTTTTTTCTTCTCGGCCGGCGCCTTCAGTATCTTCAGAACTTCCTCCAGAAATCTGCGCCTGGATTCGTAAGGCGAGTAGCCGCAACCGAATTGGTAGACGACGACCTCTTCGAGTTCGGCATCACTTAAGGGTAGCCGCAAAAGCTCTTCGAGCTGCTCGGTCGTCTTCCGCAGCCCTTCGGACGTGTCCTCAGCCTTGTACTGCCTGACGACCGTCTCGAAATTCGGCTCGACGCTTCCCCAGTAAAAAGCCTTCGGCCAGTATTGAAAGAAGTAGCCGCCCAAAAACTGGCCCAGGTCGTAATACTTCTGCGAGTAATCAATCATGCGCTCGGTTCTCTCACTTGATAATGGGGAACGAGGTTAAGACGTGCCAGCCTTGCGCGGTATTGTCCCGCGCTATGATTACGCGGACTTTTGAACTGACGGTGCTCCCGCTTCTGCCCCGCATCACGACGATGCCGGCGGGCTCTCCCATGTCTATTTCCAGACGGAGCGGCCTGCCGCTTCCACCTTTCAGCCAGTCGTCGATTTGGCTCCGGTAAGTTTTCACGACCTGCATCTGCGCTCGGTTGGCTAACACCTTGTCGTAGAACGAGGACGCGAACGGCTCGCCGCGTAGCTCGGGGTCGTTGGTCAACCGATTGCGCAGCCACCTCTCGGTCTTCCCGACGTGCTGCTCGACCGTGTGGCCGCCGAGCAACTCGTACGCGTCGATGTCTCTGCGGCCGCCGTTTATCCTCTCGACCGTTTCGGTGACCGTGTCCCCGAGTTCGGCGACCATGTCGTTGCCGAAGCGGTTGTGCATCTGCGCGAGGAAGTCTTTCAGCTCCTCCGCCTTCCCCTCCGCCGCCAGTTTGGCGACCGTCTCCTTCGCCTCCCTGACGACCTGCGGGTCTATCAGGTTGCCGCTGCTTGAGAAGACTTGTCGGGCGGAAGTCTGCAACGGCTTGATGAGATCGTCGAGCTGCTTCCACTCACCCGACTGCATGATGATGGACGTGCCGTCCGTCGTCACCGCAACCCTGAAGCCCGGCGGCACGATGGGAATCCTGCCCGCCGTATTCTTAATCGTCTCGGCGACCTCTTTGCCCTTGTTGACCAGAGCGGTCGCGTACCGCGTCCCCTTCAGCGCGCGCAGCAGCAGTCCCGTCCCCTTGCCCAGGGCCAGTTCGACAAGCGCCGCGCCGACGACGCGCCCCGCCTTCTCCGCTACGTCCGACACGTCCTCTGTGAAGACGAGGTCGTAACCCGCCTGCTTGAGATTCTCGTAAATCTTCAAGAGGTCTTCGCGGCTGAGATTTGCCAGAACCTCGACGGCCTCCTTGATGCCCTTGAGCGTGCCGACGGGGTCGCTGATCATCTGCCAGTTGGACTTGAGCGTGTCCCACGCGCCCTCGAACACGCCCTGAGCGAAGCGGTTGTGCGCGAGGTTCGCGACCGTCTCGTTCACGACCTCCATGTCGGCGGTGAACTTCTCGCGCACGCCGATGAAGACGTGGTGCAGCTTGAGCAGGTTCTCGACGCTCAGGTCAAAGTCGGCGCGTCCGCCCTGCACGCTCAGGTTCTCCACCCGCACGCCGCGCGACTTCGCGAGCGACAGAATCTCCCTCACCTTGTCGCCGTAGAGTCCGGTCTGCTCATAGCCGTAGGTCTTCTGGATGTAAGAGAGCAGGGCGAGGTCTTCGCCGCTGTAGTCGGCGGTGTTGAGGAGGTTGACAGAGACGTGTCTGAGGTCGCGCAGCTTGCTCGGCGTGCCGAAAGAGGAGGGCAGAATCTGCGCGTTGCGCAGCAGCTCCTCCATCCTCCGACGCTCGTAAGCCGCGTTGTCAACGATCTGCCTTCGGGCGACAGTGCCGCCCCCGCCCGACGCCGCGTAGTCCCTGCCGCCGTGCAGCCTGCCGCCGTTGGACTCGTAGCGACGCTGGAGGCGCTGTAGGACTTCGCGCTCATCTGTGAGGTCGTAACTTAGCGTCTGACCCGTCAGGTCATCTCTTCTGATGTTGAGGCCGTTGCCGGGCGAAGGGTCGTCCGCGACCGTTTTGAACTTGATGCCCGAGTTCTCAAACATGCGGACGAACTCTTCCTGCTCCGCCGTGCCGTCGAGTCCGGCCTCGCTGGCGGCCTGACGCAGGATTCGTCTGAGCAACTCTTTCGGGTCTTCGCCCGCCCTGGCCTGCACGGACACGCTCCTGGGAACCTGGAACCTCGGGTCGGTGTTGGCGGAGAGGCGTTGCGCGTTTGCCGCCAGCGCCGTCTCCTCGCCCTCGACCTGTGCAGCGACTTCCCCGAGCGGCTGTTCGCCTGCCGACGTGACGTTGAGGTAGTCCAAAAACTGTTGACTGTCTCCGCCGATTTTAACGCCCATGTGAAGCCTCCTGCTCGCGTCCGTCTACATAAGGGTCTCTCTAATATTTATCAGAGATTTGACGCAAAAGTTTCGCGCCCGACGACCAGATCACCGCCTCAACGCCCCGGCCTGCCTGAGCGCCTCGTACAGCACAATACCCACGGACGTGGCGAGGTTGAGGCTGCGCACGCGCGGGTTCGCCATCGGGATCGTCAGGCAGTGCTCCCTGTTCGCGCGCAGGAGTTCGTCGGGCAGCCCGCGCGTCTCCGGCCCGAAGACGAGGCAGTCGCCTTCTTCGAAAGACCACTCGGCGTAAGACGCCTCGGCCTTCGTCGTGAAGTAGAGCAGGCGCGCGCCCGGGAGTGTTTGTTTAAGTGCTTCGAGGTCGCGGTGTCGGTGCAGCTCGACCTCGGGCCAGTAGTCGAGCCCCGCACGCCGCACCGCGCGGTCGTCGAGACGGAAGCCCGTCACGCCCACGACGTGCAGCGGCGTGCGCGTCGCCGCGCACAGGCGCGCAACGTTACCCGTGTTGGGTGGTATCTCCGGCTCGACGAGCGCGACGTGGAACATGGAAGGCTGTTAGCTGTCGGCTGTTGTCTATGAGCTTCGTTGTTAATGAAGCCCGAATGATTGTCTGACGTGAGTAACGTGGAGGCAAGCGCTCGTGAAGGCGGAAGGTATGATGAGGTCGAAGCTCACAGCCGACGGCTAACGATTAAGGGCTCCAAAAATAATTTGGACGGCGTGCATCGGATGCATCCGCCGTCCTAATTAACGCCCTCGCGGGCGAAGGGGGTTGTGTGCGCGATTGAAGATTGCGCATACTCCCCTTGGCTTAAACTACCTCTTCTTCGAGCCGCCCTTCTTGGCGCCCTTTTTCGCGCCGCCCGCGGCCTTCTTCGCTCCGCCCTTAGCTGCCTTCTTCGCTCCGCCCTTAGCTGCCTTCTTGGTTGCCATAAGCTGTACCTGCTCCTTTTTTGGTTTGACGTTCCTTACCACAAGATGCTGTGTTGATTTTCATCTTGTGGCCTAGACTGAAAAGCGCACAACATGTTGGGATTTATAAACAGATTAAAAAAAGAAGTCAATAACTTAATGCGCTCACGCAAAAAAAAATTTCGCGAGCGAAGATGAGTTGAACGCTCATCTTCGCTCGCGAACGTGTTGCGTGTGACGTGCGAGACTCTTTCAACCGCGTCGCGCGACGCGGAGCGGACTCATCTGAAGAAGGGTGTGAAGACCCAACGGTCGTGTCGCTCGATGCCGTAGTAGGTGATGATTGACTCGCGACGGCTGCGGCTCGCCACGCCGATGAAGGGGCCGCTGCTGGAGAGCGAAGAGTCCTCACCGCCGTCGTCGTCGCTGCTGCTGCTGCCCGAGCCGATGCCGGTGACGAGGCCAGTGAGTTGCGGAAGTTGAATACCGCTCAGCGCAGGGTCGTTCGTCGCGGTCGGCGTGCGACCGTCGGCATACTCGCTGATGTCGCGGATGAAGCGGATGAGTGCCTCGTCCCTCAACTTGACGGTGCGCCACTCGCCGCTCTCGGAGAGCGGGTCGCGCGCGGCGCTGGCGCGCAGCACCTTGACCTTCTTTGTGCGGCCGGGGGGCGTCACGCCTTCGAGCAGTTCATCCATCGAGTTCGGCGGCTGCTTCGTGGGGTTCATGGTGATGTACATGCGGATGGCCTCGGCGACCTCCTCGCCGCGGGCGATGGCTTCGAGTTCCCGCTCGCGGCGCGCCTGCTGGCGGATGCTCGGCGCGGCGGTCATCACGGCGATCATGAGCAGCGTCATCACCGCGAGCAGCGCGATGAGCGCGTAGCCGTGCTCGCGCGAGCCTCGCCGGGCCGGGTCGCGTTCCTGCTTTGCGTGTTGTGCCGTCATCGAATCCGTCCGCGGTACCGTCGGGGCTTTATGGCTCTTCGTCGCCGTCTTCGGAGGGCGGCGGGGGCTGGATCGAGCCGGGGGCGCGACCGGGCGCGCCGGCCGTGCCACGCGCGTCCACGAAGGGCATCGAGTGCTTGATGTTCAATTCCTTGTCCACGACCTCGACGCCCTTCTCCGAGATGTCGGTGACGCGGAAGCGCCCCTCGACGAGGTCGCCCTGACGGACGCTGTAGAGTTCGCCCTTGCCGTCCTTGAGGACGGCCGTGTTCGCGCCCGGGCGCGGGCGCTTGAGGAAGCCGATGTAGGTGTAGGTCGGCGCCGGCGCCGGCATAACGTTGAGCGTCGCCTCGTTGGAGTAGAGCGTGCCGTCGGGCGTCTGCACCTTGACGGTGCGCACGCCGGGGCTGGAGATGAGCGCGGCCGGGATGTTGGCCGAGAGCTGCTGCGGGCTCTTGTACTGCGTCGGTAGCTCCTGACCGTTGACGTAGATGCGGGCGCCGGCGCCGAACTTGTCGCCCGAGACCTGGAGCGTGAAGCCGGCCTGACGCGCGAAGACGCTCTGCGGCATGAGCCCGGCCAGCATCCACGGCGGCGGCGGCGCGGGCGTCGGCGTGGGCACGACAGGCTCGGGCGTCGGCAGCGGCGGCGGCTTGACGTAGAAGGCGAAGATGTTGCGGCCCGTGGCGTCGCCGAGGAAGGGCTCGGGGCAGCAGACGATGGGCACGGTGTCGGCGATAGAGATTTCGAGGTCGGTCGCGGCCGAGTTGGGCGCCCGCTGCTGCACGGTCGAGGTGCGCGCGCCGCCGGACTTTGCGTTCGTGTTGACGTTGACAGTGGTCGTCGTCGCCGGCTTCGAAGGGCCGGAGAACATGTAGAAGATGAGGAGGAGGGCAAGGATCGGCAGCGCGATGGCCGCGATCATCTTGTTGCGCTCCGCCGGCGTCTTTCCTTCAAAGAGTGCCATGACTTTTAACTACTGCGCCTCCGCGGCGGAGGAGGAGACGGCCGCGCGCCGGAAGTACGTGGCCATGTCGAGGCGCAGGCTGACGAGCGCGCCGCGCGTGGGCGTCTGCGGCGGCGGCTGCGCGCCCGGCATCGCGCCGTTGGTGACGGGAGGCACGAGTTGCTCGGCCGCGTTCGTGTCGGACACGCCTTCAAGCTCGACCGTGTTGATGACGATGAACTGGCGGCGGTCGCCTTCGATGTCGCGGATGAAGCGGCGGAGGTTCGGGTAGGCGCCCTCGACCGTGAGCGTGACGCCGATGCCGGGGAAGATGCTCTGCACGACGCGTTGCGCGCTCTGCTCACCCGAGCCCTGACGGCGGGCGCGCTGTGCGTTCTCGTCGCCGGGCACGACCTCCTGCAACTGCGTAAAGTTGATGCCGCCGCTGATGCGTAAGGAGTTCTTGGTGATGAGCCGGTTCAGCTCTTCGATGAGGGTCTTCGTGCCGCTCGACGCGACGCCGAGGTGGCCCGTCTCGAACTCTTCGAGGCTCGTCATGATTTCGGAGACGCGCTGCGCGGTGTCCTTGCTCGACCCGAGGTTGTTCTGCTGGCTCAGGACCAGGCGCTCCACGTCGCCCTTCTCCGTCTCAAGCGAAGTCCTGCGCGACTGCTGCGGGACGAGGAGAGAGAGATATGCGAGCACCGCGGCGAGCAGGAGCAGCGCGGCGCAGGCGAGCGCGACGAACTCGGGCAAGCCGACGGGGCCGCGCCGGCGCGTGGCGCGGAACGTGTCGAGGCGCGTGCGCAGGGCCGCGGCGCGCGCGCCGCTCCCACCCGTGCCCGGGACTGCGGTGTCGTTCTTCAAAGTTACTCGCGCCCTCCCGCGTCCTGAAGTTTGTCGCCCGCGCGCGCCGTGGCAGCCGCGTCGCCCCCGGGCGCAGCCTTGCCGCCGCGTCGCGTGCGCTGCACGTAGGAGACGCGCAGCAGCCACTCGTAGCCCGTGTCGCCCCGCCCGGACTTCTGGTTCTCGGAGACGGGGATGGCGCTGAAGGTGCCGGAGCGATTCATCTGGTCGATCATGCCGGTCACGTCGGTGGGCGCGCGCCCGACGACCGTCAGGTCGAGGTCAGCGCGCGTCTGGTCGCCGACCTGCGTGACCTCGCGGACGTTGATGCGCAAGACCCTCGCGTCGCCGGGCATCAACACTTCGAGGTCGGAGAAGAGTTGCGACCAGGAGAAGCCCTTGCGGCTGACGAGCAGGCGCGCGGCTTCGAGCGGAGGGCGCTGCTCGGGTGGGATGTTCTGCCGAATCGACTCGGCCTGCCGGTCGAGTTCCTTCTGCTGCTCGCGCATCGCCTGCACCTGCCGGTCGGACACGTCGGCCTGCGCGCGCACCTCGTTGTAGCGGGCGAAGATGATGACGAGCGCGACGAGCGAGACGGCCGAGACCGCGACGGCCACCGTCCAGGGCAGGGCTCGGTTTCGGAACGGGTCGCTGGCTAAGTTGAGTCTGGAAATCACTGGCTCTTTCGCTTTCCGAAGAGGTGCGTGCGCGGCGGCCGGGGGACTTCACCGGACGAAGGGAAGGATAACCCGCGGCGAGACACACACGCAACCGCCCCACGCCCGCCATTACACGCACCCAACGCGCCCGAGTTGCAGAAAAGTGACGGGAAGCAGTAGGCGTAGACGAGTTGAAAGGCGAGAAGCCTTTCCTGACAAATTCGTCCTAAAGAAGATGCGTCCTCCCTTAAAGAAGATGCGTCCGCCCGTCAGAAATCGGGGGCGGCGAGATTCATTGCTCGCCGCCCCCGATTTCTGACGGGCCGTTAACCTGTTTCAACTGCCTGCTGCCTACTTCTTCACGGACGCCCCGTAGCTTGGCTGACGACGCGCGAGTTGACGACTTTGCCCGCGGCGTCGAGCGTGAGTTCGATGACGGAGCCCGTGGAATCGAGGACGCGGCGGATGGTCTGCCCCGTGGCGTTGGTCGTGTCGGCGCCCTGCTGCGTGAGCGAGGTGACGTTGCCGACCGTGCGCTGGCCGACGACGGTGCCGGCCGTGTCGAGCGTGCGCTCGACGATGTTGCCCGAGCGGTCAACGACTCTTTGAACGGTCTGGCCGAGGGTGTTGACGGTCGTGCTCAGAAGCCCGCCGGGCTGCGTGACGTTGTTGAGCGTCTGGCCGACGGTGCCGACCGTGCGGTCTACGACGCCGCCGGGTTGGAGCGCCGTGTTGGCGACGCCGCCGACCGTGCCGACCGTGTTGTCCACGCTCTGAAGGAGTCGTTCGAGTATCTGCGGGTTGCGGTCGATGGTCGTCAGCGTGCGGTCGATGATGGAGGCGACGTTGTCGAGCCTGACCTTGAGCAGCGCCTCGGCGCGCACGCCCTTGATGGTCAGATCAACGTCGTCGATGTTCACGTCGGCGCCCGCGGTCAGTTGCAGGAGGTTGGCGAGCCGTGCGTCCAGAGAGACGTGCGCGCGCAGGTTCTTCACCTTCAGGGTGATCTCTTCGACCGAAAGGTTCGGGATGTCTAAGAGCACGTCCGGGTCGCCCGAGGCCGCCGACTGGCGACGGCGCTCGCTCGCCTCCTGCTGGCGGCGGATGTCCTCCTGCGAGAGCGGGCGGACGGGCGTAACGCCCGGTGGGCTCGGGCGCGGCGTCGGCTGCTGTCGAGCCGTACGCGTGCCCGTCGTGCTGCCTGTGATGGACGCGTTGTCGTCGCCCTGATTTGTCGTCGTGGTCGTCGTCTGCGCGTAGGAGTTGGCGCAGAGGGCGAGGAGCAGGAATGCTCCGGCTTGAAAGAGCTTCTTCATTGTTCCCTCCGAAAAGTTTGATGAAACCGTCTGGGGCGCGGGCGGGGGTTTTCACTCGTCGGTAAAACTTCGAGGGGACTTACGGCGGCGGCGTCTGTGTCGGCGCGGGGCGGCGCGCTTCGAGCAGGCGCAGCACGGGCGCGAGGCTCCCGCGGAAGCGGACGTGGCCGCGCACGCCCAGCAACGTTACTTCGATGTCGCTCGCGCGCAGGGCGACGCCGACGCCGAGTCGCAGGCCGCGCGTACCGTCCGTCTCGACCGCCGTCTCGGCGTGGAAGTCCTGCTCGTTGATGCGGCGCAGGTCTATGTTCAGCTCAAAGTCTTCGTCGGCGTTCGCGGCCTGAGTCGGCTGTGGTGTCGGCGTTGACTGCGTCTGCGCGCCCGCGCGGGTTGGCGCGGCGGCGATGAGGACGCACATAACGGCGGCTTGTAGAAGACAGGCGGCCGCGTTCGAAAGAAGTTGGTTGCGTCTCAATTAACCCTCCCCTTGCGCGTAGGCCCACGCCTCGGCCGCGTCGCGGCGGCGTTGGCGGAGGCTTGAGTGGGGGGAGTGTTCGACTCTGCCGGCGGCGTGTTCGCGCCGGGCGGTTGAGGTGGCGGCGGCGCCGGTTGTGCGTCGTCGTTGACGGGGACTTCGCCGAGCGCCTCCGCGACGATGCGGTCGATGTCGGCGAAGACGCTCCGGATGTGGAGCGTGATGCCGATGTTGCGATAGGTCTCGCCGGGGCGTACCTGCTGCGGCAGGTTCTCGCGCTCAGACTCCCAAGCGGTCTCGCGCTTCTGTTTACCCGTGAACTCGACGCGCGGGTTCGGCACACGCTTGAACCGAAGGGAGTCCGCCGTCACGCGCGCCGTGATGGAGAGATCGGCGCTCGCGTCCGCCTCCGTCTCAAGAGGCGTCTGCCCGACGCGCGTCGCGGCCTCACGCCGCGGCGCGGGTTGCGACTGACCCCGCGCGGTCGGCTGTCCCTGCGCGGGCGTCTGCGCCGACACGTCAGACGCGAGCCCCGACGCCACCGTGAACACGACGGCGAACGCGAAGTTGACGAAGGCCCTGAGCATCACTCTCAACATCACGGAGAGACTCCGACGGGATAGACCCGTGCATCTTCAGAGACTTACTTCAAAGGGGAACTCGAAGGGGTTTTCGGCGGTGCGCGTATGATAGCAGATTCTGTGCGCGCCGCAAGACTTTGTGCTCAGCGCAGCTCGCCGGGGCCGGGGCCGGCGGGGCGGAGGTCGGGCGGGGAGACACAATAGGCGACGACGCGGTTGCGGCCGAGGTTCTTGGCGCGGTAGAGGGCTGTGTCGGCCAGCTCGACCAGCTCGATGGGGTCGCGTGCGTCTTCGGGGTAGGCGGCGACGCCGACGCTGATGGTGATGCGGAGCGTCTCGCCCGTCTCGTTGGGCGCGCCGCGGCGTGTGGCCGGGAAGTGGTGCGACTCGATGGCGGTGCGGACGCGCTCGGCGGCGACGAGCCCCTGAGCACAGTCGGCGTTGAGGAGGAAGGCCGCAAACTCTTCTCCGCCGAAACGCGCGGCCACGTCGCCCGCGCGCAGCGCGTTCGTGATGAGCGTGCCGACCTCTTCGAGCGTCTGGCTCCCGACGAGGTGGCCGTGCTGGTCGTTGACCTTCTTAAAGTGGTCGAGGTCCATCATCAGCACGCAGAAGGGTCGCGCCTCGGTCTCGGCGCGGGCGGCCTCGCGCCGCAGCTCGGAGAAGAAGGACTTGCTGGTGAGCAGTCCCGTCAGCTCGTCGTGTGCGAGCAGGCGGTGAATCTGGCGCTGGTACTCGCGGTCGATGTCGTCGAGGAGGTCGAAGCGCAGGAGCTGCTCGCCGACCGTGAGCTTGTCGCCGTCCTGTAGGTAGGCGTCCGAGACGGGCTGGCCGTTGAGCAGCGTGCCGTTGGTCGAGCCGAGGTCGGTGATGCGGTAGCGCACGTCGCCCGTCGAGGCGTCGCGCTCGACCGTGATGCGGGCGTGCATACGCGAGGCGCGCGCGTCGTTGACGCGCACGTCCGCTTCGAGCGCGCGCCCCATCGTCACCTCGTCGCGTTCCAGAGGGATGGGCGCGGCCAAAAGCTCGCCGCGCAGGAAGACAAGCGCGGGGTGGCGCTCGCGCGGCGCGGCGAGCCGCGGCATCGGGATAGTCGTGTCGAAGGGTTCGCTTCCCATCTCCAGGGCGGGCGGCCGAGCGCGCCTCTCTTCACCGGGCCGCATCTTAGCGCGGGCGGGCGCGCCGCGGGGAAAAATTTTCGCGCGGCCCCGTGCGGCGCAAACCACCTCGCGACCGCGGCGCCTCCTTGTCGCGCGCGCTCGCGGCTCCTATAATCGGCGTTAAGGAGTACCCCGAAGTTGAAAGAAGAAGCGACACTGGACTGCCCGTGGTCGAAGCAGGCGCTGACGGTCGAGCGCGTATCCGTGGCGCGGCTGCCGACGGAGGTCGGCGAGTTCCGCATCGCGGGCTATCGCTCGAAGACGAGCGACGAGGAGTTCATCGCGCTCTACAAGGGCGAGATAGAGGCGGACGTGCCGACGCTCGCGCGCATCCACTCGCAGTGTTTGACGGGCGACGTGTTCGGCTCGACGAAGTGCGACTGCGGCCCGCAACTGCACGCGGCGATGCGGCTGATAGAGGAGGAGGGGCGCGGCGCTATCGTCTACCAACTGCAAGAGGGGCGCGGCATCGGCATCATCAACAAGATTCGCGCCTACGCCTTGCAGGATGAGGGCGCCGACACGGTCGAAGCTAACGAACAGCTCGGCCTCGCCATCGACCTGCGCGAGTACAAACAATGCGCCGAGGTGCTCTTCGACCTGGGGCTCTGCCAGGTGCGTTTGATGTCGAACAACCCTTTGAAGCTGCGCGCGATGGAGGAGGCGGGCCTGCGCGTCGTCGAACGCATCGCGCTCGAAGTCGAGTCCGCCGACGCCGCCATGCATTACCTCCGCACCAAGAAGACCAAGATGGGCCACCTCCTCGACCACATCGAGTAGGCGTCAGAAATATTAAGAGCCTGCCTGAACATCCCCTGTGGTGATGTCATCCTCATTAAGGCCGTGGCTGGCCGGGGACGCCTATCTCTAAACACCGCTACACGAAAATCTAGACGCGGATTCAGATTTTTGGATATGATGGCGCCCGCCCCGCCGGCCGCTTCGAAAGATTCCTCAGGAAAGCCCGAGCGTGAAGGGCGCCCGCGGGGTCGCGGCGCGCGCGGAACGTCAGTTGCTCAATCCGTCAATCGAATCGTTCAGACAGTTCCTTCGTTATTCATCCGTTCTTCGCTCTGATCCGGCTCTTAAGGTTAACAACCCGCTTCCCGTCCGGCCGCGCGCGTGAGCTGCACGCGGGCGCACGGTTCATGACACAGCCATAGGAGAGAACGATGAGAAAACCCGCATTTCCCCGCAGCCGCATATTAGCCCTCGCCTGCGGCCTGCTCGTGTCGCTGCTCGCGGTCGTCCCCGCGACGGCGCAGACCGGCACGTCCTCCGTCCGCGGCACGGTGACAGACCCGCAGGGCAACGTCGTGGCCGGGGCCACCGTGACGCTCGTCAACACTGAGACCAACGCGTCGCGCACGCAGACGACGGGCGACGGCGGCGTCTACTCCTTCGAGCTGATTCAGCCCGGCGCCTACCGCGTCGAGGTCGAGGCTTCGGGCTTCAAGAAGGTCGTGCTGACGGACGTGCGCGCGCTGGTCGCGCAGCCCACGGAGGTCAACGCGCAACTCGAAGTCGGCGCCCTCAGCGACACCGTCACCGTCACGACGCAGGCCGACGAGGCGCTCGTCAATCGGCAGGACGCCACGCTCGGCAACAACTTCGTCTCGAAGCAGATCACGCAGTTGCCGCTCGAAGCGCGTAACGTCGCTGCGCTCCTCACGCTCCAGCCCGGCGTGACCCGCTCCGGCTACGTCGCGGGCGCGCGTGCCGACCAGGCCAACGTCACGCTCGACGGCGTAGACATCAACGAGGCGCAGAACAACCAGATCGGCGCGCCCGGCCTCGAAGACTCGCCCAGCGACGCAGAGGCGCGCGGCAACACGCCCGACAACAACACCGTGCTCCGGCTCAACGCCGAGGCCGTGGACGAGTTCCGCGTCGTCACGACGAACGCCAACGCACAGATGGGCCGCTCCTCCGGCGCGCAGGTCTCCGTCATCACCAAGAGCGGCACCAACACGCTCCACGGCGCCGGCTTCTGGTTCCACCGCCCGACGATCCTCACGGCCAACGACTTCTTCAACAACCGCTCCGGCGTCGAGCGTCCCTCGCTCATCCGCAACACCTACGGTGGCGCCATCGGCGGCCCCATCGTCAAAGACAAAGCCTTCTTCTTCTACAGCTACGAGGGGCGCAAAGACCGCAGCCAGCGAGGCGTGCTCAGGCAGGTGCCGCTCGCCAGCCTCGGCCGCGGCGAGGTGCGCTACCTCGACCCGGACGGCAACGTCACGACGCTGACGGCCGCCAACATGGCCGCCATCTTTCCCGGCCTCGGCGGCAACAACGCGGCGGCGGTCGCCGCGCTCGCCGACGCGGCGCGCCGCTACCCGGCCAACGACTTCGGCACCGAAGGCGACAGCTTCCGCGACGTGGGCTCGGGCCGCCTGATTCAGCTCAACACGGCGGGCTATCGCTTCAACGCGCCGCTCCCCGTCGATCTCAACTCGCATGTCGGGCGCTTCGACCTCAACCTCACCAGCCGCCAGTCGCTCTTCGTGCGCACCAACATCATCCACGACGTTGCGGCGGGCGTCCCGGCCTTCCCCGACACGGCGCGCCCCGACACCTGGTCGCACCCGTGGGGCATCGCCGCCGGGCACACCTGGACCATCAGCAACCGCTTCGTCAACAGCTTCCGCTACGGCCTGACGCGCGAGGCATTCACGCAGCAGGGCGACGCGGCGAAGAATGAAGTCTACTTCCGCTTCATCTTCTTCCCCGTCCTCGACTCGCGCACGCTCTCGCGCCTGACGCCCACGCACAACTTCACCAACGACTTCTCGTGGACTGTCGGCAACCACTCGGCGCAGTTCGGCACCAACATTCGCGTCATACGCAACGAGCGGACGAGCTTCGCCAACGCCTTCGACCTCGCCTACACCAACCCCTCCTACTACGAGGACTCCGGCTCGATCCTCTCGAATGCCGTCAACGACTTCTCGGCACTACAGGACGGACAGGAGTCAATCGTGCAGGCGGCGACGGCCGCGCTGCTCGGCCGCCTCACCACCTACGAGGCGCGCTTCACCTTTGACAAGGACGGCACACTCCTGCCCCCGGGCTCGCCCACCGCACGCGAGTTCGCCACCGAGGAGTACGACTTCTACGGGCAGGACATGTGGAAGATCAGGCCGAACCTGTCGCTGACCTACGGGCTGCGCTACGGGCTGAGCCGCCCGGTCTACGAGACGGGCGGGTTCGAGGCCGCGCCCAACATCGGCCTCACCGAGTACCTGAACCGCCGCATAGAGGCGTCCGCGCAGGGGCGCAACTATGACGAGCCGCTGCTCGTCGAACTCTCCGGCCCGGCCAACGGGCGCCCGTACATGTACCCGTGGGACAGGAATAACTTCCAGCCACGCATCGGCATCGCGTGGTCACCCGACGCGAAGGGCGGCTTCCTGGGCGCACTCTTCGGCAAGCGTAACCAGTCGGTCATCCGCGGCGGTTTCGCCATGACCAACGACTACATCGGCCAGCAACTCGCCGTGCGCTTCGACCTCAACAACTCGCTCGGCTTCGTGTCGAGCACGACGAGCCCCGTCAGCGTCTGCAACATCACCGACACGCTCTGCCCGGCCTTCACCTCCTACGCTCAGGACGTGCGCGGCCTGCCGCGTATCAACGTTCCGACGAGCCTGAGCTTCCCGCAGCAGCAGCCGCAAGACCTCGACCGGCGCATCGAGGTCTCGCTCGACAACAACATCGAGGCGCCGACCAACTACACCTGGAACCTGACCTTCGAGCGCGAGTTGCCGAAGGGGCTCATGATCCAGACCTCTTACGTCGGCGCGGCTCGGGCGCAATCTGCTCGCCTCGCGCGACGTGATGATGCCCAACAACCTGCGCGACCCGCGGTCGGGCCTCGACTGGTATACAGGCCGCGGGCCTGCTCGAAGACCTGCGCCGCGCCGGCACGCCCATCTCGGCCATCGGGCCGGTACCTTACTTCGAGAACCTGTTCGCCAGCGTGCCGAACTTCGCCCGCAGCATTCTCGGTACGGCGCGCTTCAACCGCCTGCAACCGACCAGCGCCACGCAGGCCGTCTACGCGCGCGTCTTCGAGGTGGACGGCAACGACTGGACGACCACGCAGAGCCGCGATCGACCTCGCGCTCGTCGGCGCGGGCCGCCCGACGGCCTTCTACAACTCGCAGTACGGCGCGCTCTCCTCGTTCTCGACCGTCGCCAACTCGAACTATCACGCCGGCACGCTCTCCATCCGCGAGCGACTCGGCGAGGCGCTGACGCTCGACTTCAACTACACCTTCTCGAAGTCGATGGACGACGCGTCGGGGCTCCAGACGGCGACGAGCTACGGCGCGGCCTTCATCCAGAACCCGCTGCGCCAGAGCGACAACTACGCCGTCTCCGACTTCGACATCCGCCACCTCATCAACATGAACGGGGTCTGGCAGCTTCCGCTCGGGCGCGGGAGGTGGATTGACACGCGCAACGGCTTCGCCAACACGGTGCTCGGCGGCTGGCAGCTCTCCGGCATCATGCGCTGGAACTCGGGCCTGCCGGTCTCCGCGCCTTTCGACGCCGCGACGTGGGCGACGAACTGGAACGCGCAGAGCTGGGGCGTGCGCATCAGGCCCGTCGAGGCGTGCCCGACGCGCGGCGGCACGGACGCGCCCGCGCTCTTCTGCGACCGCACGGAAGCCTACCAGAGCTTCCGCAACGCACGGCCCGGCGAGACCGGCGACCGCAACGTCCTGCGCCTGCCCGGCTACTTCGTCGTAGACATGGGTCTGGCGAAGTCTTTGACGATGCCCTGGAGCGAGGGGCACAAACTGCAACTGCGCTTCGAGGCGTTCAACGTCACCAACACGCAGCGCATGGGGGCGCTCGTCGGCGGGCGCGACGGCTACGGGCTGGAGCTTGACCCGTTCAACGCCGAGCCTAACCAGAACTGGTCGAACTTCGGTTCGATTCAGGGCGAGCGGCGCGTGATGCAGTTCGGCTTCCGCTACAGCTTCTGAGGCGGCGGCCCGTGTACACGCTCGTAAATTCGCGCGGGCCGGGGCTTCGGCACCGGCCCGCGCCTTACTTTAGCGCGGCGCGCGCCCTCGCACGCGCCGCGCTCCTGACCCTCTTCCTCCTGTGCCCGACCTTCGCGGCGCAGGGCGGCCACACGCTCTTCGGAGACCTCCACGTAGACGGCGCGCGCGACGACGGCCGGAAGCCCATCGCCTTCACCGTCTCGCTCCACACAGAGGACGGCATCGTCACGGAGCGGCAGGCGGTCTCCGACGGCGGACGCTACCGCTTCCTCAACCTGTCCAACGGCGTCTACTACCTCGTCGTCGAGGCCGAGGGCGTCGAGCTTGCGCGCATCCGCGCCGAAGTCCAATCGCCATATAAGAACGACTTCCGGCAGGACATACAGTTGCAGATGAGCGCGGGGCGCCCCGCGCCGCCCGACGTTGTCGCCGCCGAAGACTTCTACAAGCGCAAGCCCGCCGGCCAGAAGCTCTACGAACGCGCCGGGCGGGCGCTGACGGAGAGGAAGTACGCGGAGGCGGCCGCGCTGTTCGCGCAGGTCGTCGAGGCCGACCCGCAGGACTATCAGGCGTGGACTGAGCTGGGCACCGCGCGGCTCTTTCAGGGCGACGCCGACGGAGCGGAGCGCGACTACCTGCGCGCTGCCGGCGCGATGCCCACGTACGCTCCCGCGCTCCTGAACCTCGGGCGCCTGCGCGTGATGCGTAAGAACTTCGACGGCGCGGTCGAAGTGTTGACGAAGGCCGTCACGCTCAAGCCTCCTTCAGCCGACGTTAACTTTTTGCTCGGCGAAGCCTACCTCCAACTCAAGAAGGGCTCGAAGGCTGTGCCGCATCTCGAAGAGGCCGCGCGCCTCGGCCGCGCCGACGCGCACCTGCGCCTCGCCACGCTCTACAACGCCGTCGGCCTCAAGGAGCGCGCGGCCACCGAGTACGAGCAGTACCTCTCGAAGAAGCCCGACGCGCCCGAACGCAAGCGGCTTGAGGAATACATCAAGGAGAACAGGAAGAAGTGACGCCGTCACTCTTCAAGCGGGCCGCGCTCGCCGCGCTCCTCTCGCTCGCGGCCGGCCACGCAGTCGCCGCGAAGGAGACGCGCTATCTGACTGGCTCCGGGTCGGACGTGCGCCCGAAGCTGCACGGCCCCGCCTATCACTTGCAGGGCGGCGGGACGGACGTGGCCGCGGCCTTCCAGTGGATGATCGACGAGGTGCGCGGTTGCACGAGCTGCGCGACGAAGGTGGACGTGGTCGTGCTCCGCTCGTCGGGCGCCGAAGGATATAACGACTTCGTCTTCAAGATGCACGGTGTGGACTCCGTCGAGACGCTCGTCATCAAAGACCGCGCCGACTCGGACACCGAGGCCGTCTTCAAGACCGTCGCTGACGCCGAGGTCGTCTTCTTCGCGGGCGGCGACCAGTGCAACTACGTTCGCTACTTCAAAGGCACGAGCGTCGAGCGCGCCGTCGAGCGCGTCCACGCCCGCGGCGGCGGCGTCGGCGGCACCAGCGCGGGACTGGCCATCCTCGGCGAGGTCTCCTACGACGCCTGCTCCGGCGGCAGCGCACAGTCTATCGAGGCGCTGCGCGACCCTTACTACAAGGACATCTCCTTCACCTACGACTTCTTCGACTGGCCGCCTCTGCGCGGCATCATCACCGACACGCACTTCGTCGAGCGTGATCGCATGGGCCGCACGTTGGCTTTCGTCGCGCGCCAACTCAAAGACAGAAGCTACAAGCGATTCACCAGCCTCGCCGTTGAACGCGAAACGTCAGTGGTGGCCGACCGGCGCGGACGCGCGCAGGTCTTAGGTAAAGGCCCGGTCTACCTCGTCCTCGGCGACCACGCGCCCGAAGTCTGCGAGCCCGGAAGGCCGCTCACCTACAACGGCTTCAAACTCTGGAAGCTCCCCGCCGGCGCGACCTTCGACCTCAAGCGCCCGCCCGCCGACGGCTTCTACCTCGTCAGCGTCCGCGAAGGCAAAATCCTCGACAACCCTTATTAGCGTTAACACCTGTGTTAGACTCGCGAAATCGTGAGCGAGCGCATCTACCGCGACCCCGTACACAACATCATCCGGCTGCGAACGGACAGCGCGGAGGGGCGCCTGATGGTGCGCCTCGTCGATTCGTTCGAGGTGCAGCGGCTCCGCCGCATCAAGCAGCTCGGCCTCGCGCTCTTCACCTATCAGGGCGCCGAGCACTCGCGCTTCGCACACTCTTTAGGCGCGCTCCACCTGATGACGCGCGTGCTCGACCGCCTCTCCGAACGCTACCGGATATCGGAGGAGTCGCGCGCGGCGGCGCGCGCGGCGGCGCTGCTGCACGACACGGGTCACGGCCCCTTCTCGCACGTGATGGAGAAGGTCTTGAACTTCCACCACGAGGAGTGGACGCGCCGCGCGGTCTTAAGCGAAGAGACCGAGGTCGGGCAAATCCTCCGCGAGTTCTCACCCGAGTTGCCGACCGCCGTCGCCTCCATCATCGAGGGCACGTTCCAGCCCGCCTTCATCGCGCAGCTCGTCTCGTCGCAGCTCGACGTTGACCGCATGGACTATCTGTTGCGCGACTCGCTGATGACGGGCGCCAAGTACGGCAACTACGACCTCGAATGGATCATCAACGCCATCGAGGTGGACGAGCAGGCCGACCGCATCTACGTCTCTGCGCGCGGCCTCTACGCCGTCGAGGAGTATTTGCAGGCGCGCTACTACATGTTCCGGCAGGTCTACTACCACCGGACGCTGCGTTCGGCCGAGGCGGTGCTGCGCTCGGCCCTGCGGCGCGCGCTCGAACTCATCAGTGCGGGCGAGCGCGTCTGGTGCGCGCCCGGCACGGCCTTTGAAAAAGTTCTGAATCGCACGCCGCTCACGCTCGCAGACCATCTTGAGCTGGACGACTCTGAAGTCACCTTCCACATCAAGCAGTGGCAGCGCTCGGAAGACCCAATTCTCGGCGACCTCAGTCGCCGCTTCGTCGGCCGCCGCCTGTTCAAGGCCATCGACCTCGACATGCCCGAGGCTGAGCGCGCGGACTTCCTCGACGCTGCCCGCGCCGTCGTCGCGCGCAAGGGGTTCGACCCGGCCTACTACTTCATCGAAGACCACGCGGGCGACGTTCCCTACTACTCCTACTACACGGCCGAGGGCGCAGAGCCCAAGTCGCTCATCTACTGCGAGGACGGCTACGCGCGCCCACGCGTGCGCGAGATCAGCGAGTGTAGCGACGCCGTCCGCGGCCTGCGCGGCTACAGCCTCCACCGCGTCTGCTTCCCGCCCGAGGTCAAGGACGAGGTCTACGCCCTCTACCACCGGAGCCCGAGCGCCGACGCCGCGGCCAACTGACAAGAGCGCCCGCCCGAAGCGCCATGCCCGACATGCTCGTCAACCTTCTGCGTCTGCCGCTCATGGATGAGGCTTTGGAAGAGTTGCGCGTTGCAGGCATCGTCGTGCGGCGTGCGCGGCCGTGGGAGTTGACGCAGGTGCGCGAGTTCGTCACGGATAATTTCAGTCGGGCGTGGGCCGACGAAATCTCCGTCGGGCTCGTCCGCCAACCCGTGACGGTCTTCGTCGCGCTGCGCGAGGGAAGGCCCGTCGGCTTTGCCGCGTACGAGTGCACGCGCAAGAACTTCTTCGGGCCGACGGGCGTCATCGAAGAGGAGCGCGGGCGGGGCGTGGGCCGCGCGCTGCTGCTGGCGGCGCTCGGCGGCCTGCGCGAGCTGGGTTATGCTTACGCCATCATCGGCGGCGTCGGCCCCGCCGAATTTTACGAGCGCGCGGTCGGCGCGCGGCTCATTCCCGACAGCTCCCCCGGCATCTACCGAGACCCTCTGCGTCCCGAAGTGAAAGACTGTTGAAGTAAAGAGAGAATGAAGTTCCGATTCACCCTCGTCATCCTTTTCGTCACCCTCTGTCCCGCTGGCGTCCGTGCGCTTGAGGCGCGGCCCTTGACCGTGGCCGTGCTCGACATGGGCGCCTCGCCGGTGGCCGAGCGCGTGGCCGAGCGACTGACGAAGGTGCTCGGGTCGGTCGTCCGGGAAGACTCGAAGCTCACCATTCTCGACCGCGGCCTGAGCCGCGCGGCGTCGCGTGGGGTCGGCTACGCGGGCTCGCTCAACATGACGCTCGCGGAGGCGCGCTCTCTCGGCGCGGCCGTCGGCTGCGACTTCTTCATTACCGGCGACGCGCAGACCATCCGCCGCTCCTCCTCCGAGCGCCCCATCTACTACGAGTCCTACGCGACCCTCTTCTTCGTCAGCGCGCAGACCGGTCGCCTCATCTTCTGGCTCAGGCCCTCGGCCGATGCCGATACTGCCAACGCGGCCGAAACCGTCCTGCTCGACAGGCTCAGCGCAACAACCATCGCCCCCTACGTCGGTATCGTCGCGGAGACGGCAGAGCGCGAGGAGCGCGAGCGATTCTCTTCCGATGAGGGCGAGACGGCGGCCGTCATCGACCTCTCGACCGACGAGGGCGCGGCGTTGAATAAAGACCTGCGCGAGCCCGCGCCCTACCGGCGCCTGCGCCCGGCCTACACCGACGCGGCCTCGCGTGCGGAGGCCGAGGCGACCGTCGATGCTCTGGTTGGAATCGGCGCCGACGGCGAGGTCGCCGACGTGCACGTTGTGCGCTGGGCCGGCTTCGGGCTCGACGAAGAGGTCGTCGCGACCGTCAGGCGGATGCACTTTCGCCCCGCGCAACGCGACGGCGAGCCCGTGCCCGTGCGCGTCCTCCTGCGTTATAACTTCCGCAAGCCGCCGAAGTCGTAATAGATTATTGGTCGAGGATAGAGGATGAAGAAGTTGACCACAGAGACACAGGGACACGGCTTGAAGTCTTATAACTTCAGGCTGTGTCTCTGCGTCTCTGTGGTGAGCCTCTTATTCTCCACGCTGCTGCTGCTCGCGCCCGCGGGCGGCGCTCGGCGCGCGGAGTACGCCTCGACGCCGGAGGGGCGCCTGCGCATCTTCGACGAGGTCTGGGAGCAGGTCAGCGAGCGCTACTTCGACCCGTCCTTCCACGGCGTGGACTGGACGAGCCTGCGCGCGGAGTTGCGACCCCGCGCGGCCGCGGCGCGCGACGAGGCCGAACTCTACGTCGTGCTGCGGCGCCTGCTCGGGACTCTGCGCGACCCGCACACACGCGTCTACGCGCCCGGCGAGAGCAACGACTGGCGCGTACACCGCTACGTCTCAATCGGCGTCGCCGTGCGTGAGCTTGACGGGCAGGTCGTCGTCACCGATGTCGAGCGCGACTCGCAGGCGCGGCGCGCGGGCCTGCGCGCGGGCGACGCCGTACACGCGCTCGACGGAGAGCCGGCCGCCGTGCTCGTCGGGCACAGGCTCGCCGAGCAGAGCGCCCCCGACTCGTCCGCCGCGCGACTCGCGGCCGTCGCGCACCTCTTCGACGGCGCGCCCGGCTCGCAGGTGCGCGTGACCTTCACGCGCGCGGGCGAGAAGAAGGAGCGCGAGGCCATCCTGCGGCGCGAGCCGCGGACGCGCCTGCCCTCGTTCGACGTTGAAGAGGAGGGGCACGGCGTACGGCTCGTGCGCTTCAACATCTTCACGCCCGAGGTCGCGGCGCAGTTCGCGCGCGCGCTCAAGGGCGAGTTGAGGGGTGCGCGCGCGCTCGTCATCGACCTGCGCGACAACGGCGGCGGCGAGACGCAGTCGATGGCCGACCTCGCCTCCACGCTGCTGCCCGCGGGCCTGAGCCTCGGGCGCTTCACCGACCGCACGGGCGCCGTCTGGCTTGAGCCTTACACGAGCAGGGCGCTGCTCTCGACGGCCGACTCGTTCGAGCGCTTCGGCCGCCCCGTCGTGCTCCTGACGGGGGCGCGCACGGCGAGCGCGGCCGAAGTCTTCGCCGCGAGTTTGCGCGAGACGAACCGCGCGTCCGTCATCGGCGAGGCGACGTGCGGGTGCGTCCTCGGCATCCGCCGCCGCCACCGCCTCCCCGACGGCGGCGTCCTCGACGTGAGCGAGATGGACTACCACACGGCCGCGGGCACGCGCCTCGAAGGCACGGGCCTGCGCCCAGACGTGACGGTCGAGCCCACCCGCGAAGACCTCCGCCGCCGCCGCGACCGCGCCCTCGAACGCGCGTTAGAGATTTTGCAGGACGCGAGAGAGAAGCAGTAGGGGGAAGAAGTAGACAGTAAACAGTAGACATTAGAAGAACAGAGAGCGCGGCTTTCATCCGTTGATGATGAAAGCCGCGCTCTCTTTGTCTTCCCTACTGTCTACTGTCTACTTCTTCCCGTCGAGGTCGAAGAGAGCTTTGAGGGCTCGCTTGAGGGCGTCGTCGCCGCTGCGCTCAAGCTCTTCCAAATCCTCGGGCGTGGCCTTGCCGGCGCGGGCGTCGCTGACCTTCTGCCAGAGGGCGTCGCGCGCGCGGACATAGTCTTCGGGCAGCGCACGGCCGCAGTAGTTGCAGGCGGGGCTGCCCAAAGCGAGCAGGCGACGCTTGCAGTGCGGGCAGAAACGGAAGTCGGGGGCCTCGCGCGCGCCGGCCGCGGCGCCGCAGTTCGGACACTTCGCCGCTCCCTCTTCGACGACGCTCTGGCAGTAGTCGCAGCTCATAGCCGTCAAAGTTCCAGCGCCGCCTTTTGCGCTCAGCGGCGCCGGGGCCTGCGCGCGCCGCCGCGCTTGATGATAGTCACTTCGATGGGGTCTACCGTGGGCGACAGCGACGGGGGCTGAGTCTTGGCCGGCAGCACCCAGCACTCGACCGTCACCTCTTCGCGGAAGCCGCCGTCCAACGTCACGACGCGCGCCGCCTCGATGCCGCCCTTCGTCTTCAGATACCGGGCCGCGCGCCCGCACCGCCTGCGCGCCTCGCCCTCGTACGACCTGAGCCCGCCGTAGCAGACGAAGTAGGTGGTAGCCGTCGGGTCGTTGCGCGCCTCGATGGCGACGTTGTCGAGCCGCGCCTGCTCGTCGGGCCAGCGGATGTCGCCGTACTCGTCTATCTTGCGCGGGGATGTCGGCGAAGGGATGGGCGGGGCGGGCGCTTCCACGTCGGCACGCCCCGCGGCCGACGCGCGCATCTGCGTCCACCACACTCCGCCGAAGAGGGCCGAAGCGAACGCGAACATTAGAAGCGGCGTCCTCAACATACGCCTCCGAGATATCCCGGGTCGCCGACGAGCAGCTTAAGCGGCCGTGCCGCAGTTGCCGCAGAACTTTGAGCCCGGCGGGAGCGGGTTGTTGCAGTTCTTGCACGGCTTCGGCTCGACCGACTGGCCGCAGTTGTTGCAGAACTTCGCGCCCGCGGTCACCTGCGCCTGGCAGTTCGGGCACTCGACGCCCGCGGCCTGTTGCTGAGCCTGCGTGTTCGCGCCGCAGTTGTGGCAGAACTTCGCGCCCGCGGGGTTGGGCGACTGACACTTCGGACACGGCACCATCTGCGCCGCCGCGCCGCCGCCGCCCTGCTGTCCGCCCTGCTGACCCTGCTGGCCCTGCCCGCCGCCGAAGGCGTTCGCCATCATCTGGCCGTAGCCGAAGCCCATGCCGAGCCCCATCCCCGTCCCGGCCGCGCCGCCCGGCTGCTTCGCCGCGTCGGGCATCGCCTCGGCCGCCTTGTACTGCATGTAGCGACCCATATCGCCCAGAGCAGACATCGACGAGCGCTCGTCGATCTTCTTCTGCACCTCTTCGGGCGGCGTGATGGCGGAGACGAGCATGTCCACCAGCTCAAGCCCCTGCTTGCTGAAGTCCTCGGCGACGCGCGCCTTCACGCCCGCGGCCAGCTCGTCGTAGTAGGCGGGCAGGTCGAAGACCGTCTTCAGGTTCTCGCCGAGCAGGTCGTTCAGGCGCGCGACGACGATGTCGCGCAGGTAGTCGCCGAGCGTCTGCGTCGAGACCAGCCCGCGCGTGCCGACGATGGAGGCGACGAAGAGCTGCGGGTCAGCGACGCGGAACGAGTACTTGCCGAAGGCGCGCAGGCGCACCATGTACAGCTCCGTGTCGCGGAACGGGATCGGCTCCTTCGTGCCCCACTTCATGTCCTGGAAGGTGTGGCGCGCGACGAAGACGACCGCGGCCTGAAACGGCGACGTGCCGCCGAAGGGGAGCGAGAGCACCTTCGTCAGGAGCGGCACGTTCATCGTCGTCAGCGTGTGTCGCCCGGGGCCGAACGTGTCGAGCGCCTTGCCGTCGCGGAAGAAGACCGCCGACTGGTTCTCCTGCACGATGAGCTGCGCGCCCATCTTGATGTCGGCCGACCCCTGCGGCGGGAAGCGCGACACGATCTGCTGCCCCGTCTGGTCGAAAAACTGTATGACTTCGATTGCCATTTGGCTCTCCTCTTAAGTTACTTCTTCAACCTGATATTCCCGTTGACCACCTTGACGTTGAGCGACGCGCCGCCGTCGCCGAGTTTCCCTTCGAGCCGCTGCCCCGCCCCGCGCTTCTCGGCCTTCAGGGGGAGCGAGCCGTCAACCTCGATGCGACCGTTCGTCGAATCGGCCGTCACGTCAACCGACGGCTCGCCGGGCAGAGAGACTTCGAGGTCGCCGTTCACCACCGTGAACGCCTGCCGCTCGTCGTGGTCGCCCGTGTACGTGACGCTCGTCCGGCCGTTGGCGACCCGGCTCTGCACCGCGCCGCGCGTGGAGACAGAGACGCTGCCGTTCGTCACGTTCAAGCTCACGTCGCCGTCGAAATCGGTGACCTTGATGTCGCCCTTCTGCGCGGAGAGTTCGAGCTTGCGCAAGCCCTGCCGCGGCACCTTGATCTCGTAGGAGACGCTCACGGGCCCGCCCGGCACGGCGGCGCTGATGAGCGTAACGCCCTCGTCGGACTCGGCCGCGAGCACGCGGGTCGAAGCGCGCTCCTGCACGCTCCCGCCGTGCTTGACGATCTTGACGACGGCCTCGTCCGCGTCGTCGGAGCCGACGACCGTCACGTTCCCGTTGATGACCTGCGTCGCGAAGGACGCATCGGAGTCGAGCGCGAAGGTGCGCGTCAGAATCGTGTCGTCGCCCGAGACGACCGCGCCCGCCTCGTCGAGCGGCAACGGTATGCCGTGTCCCTTCAGCGCCTCCTGGATGCGCTCGCCGAGGTCGGCCGGAATCTCCGGCACATCGGGAATCGTGGGCACGGCGGGCACGGCCGGCGGGGCAGTCTTCACCACCCTGACGACGGTGCCGGTGTGCGTCGCGCGCCACCAGAACAAGCCCGCGACCGTGGCGAGCCCCGCGCCGAGCATGAAGACCGCGAGCAGCGCGAAGAGCCAAATGCCGCGGCGGCGCCGTGGCGCGGGCGGCGCCCCGACCGCGAGCGGCCGCGACCCGAACGGCTCGCCGACGAGCGCGGAGGTCTTCTGGCTTGCGGGCGGATGATACTCGGTCGGTCGCTGCTGGGCCGCGACCCCTTCCGTGCGCGCGCCCGCGCCGAGCGGCGAGGTGCTCGCGGCGACCGGGGCCGCGACGCCGGACTGCGCGCCCCCTTCAAAGATTTGCGTCGGCGCCTCGCCCCCGGCCGCCGAGCCCACGGGCGTCCCGCAACGCCGGCAGAACCGCAGCCCCTCGTACAACTCCGCGCCGCAGTTTGGACAACTCTCAGACATAAGAAAGAATTGTGAATGATGAAGGCGGAATGATGAATTAAGAACTGTCTTTCATTCATCATTCCGCCTTCATCATTCATCATTTAACTGAACATCGGCTGCCCCTGCGTGTCGTCGGGGCCGAAGGTTTCGATGGCGCGGTAGCGCTCGTCGAAGGTGCGGTTGAGGTCGTCCGCGGCGCGCTCGATCTCGGCGGCGGCGGCCTTGAGGCCGGCGGCGTCGGAGGACTTCGCGGACAACTCGCGCGCATGGCGCTCGAACGCCTCGACCTTCTCGACGAGCGAGAGGTCGAAGCGGTAGATGCGCTCCAACTGCGGCTCCTCGATCTTGACGGCGTCGAAGAAGCCGGCGTAGCCGTAACTCGCGAAGCGGACGCGGTTCTCGATCTGGTCGAGCTTCTTCAGCACGCGGTCTACGGGGCCGACCTCGAAGAGCCGGCCCGAAGACGAAAGGTCGCGCATCAGGTCGGTCAAAGGCTGTTTGGCCAGGCGCAGGCGCTCGGCCAGATGCTCACGGTGCAGCTTGTCCACGTCGCGGCGCCGCTCCTTAGCGACATAGCCCGCGTAGCCCGGAATCTTGTCGCCCAAACGTTCAAGCCAGTTTCGCTGGTCGCTCATCTTTATCTCCAGAGGCGTCAGTGCCCAGGTCGTCGGTCTATGTACGTCGCGGCGCGCCGCGGGGTTCTGCGGTCGATTCTAACACCGCGCGCGGCGCGGATAGTAGTTGCGCCGCCGACGCACCGCCTACTATTATACCCGCGTCAGCAAACTCCCAAGCCGCCGAACAACTTTCGAGAAACCTATGAGCGCCGAAAACGGAGACGCCGAACGCCGCGCCCGCGTCCGAGGGCAAGTACGTCTACTGCATCATCGAGACGAAGGAGCTGCGCAGTTTCGGCCCCATCGGCATCGGCGGGCGCGGCGACGAGGTCTACACCGTCCACCACGACGGGCTGGCCGCCGTCGTCTCGAACACGCCCATTCAGGTCTACGACCCGACGCGCGAAAACGTCTTCGCGCACGAGCAGGTCAACGAGACCGTCATGCGCGAGTTCACCGTCCTCCCGATGGCCTTCGGCGTGCTCTTCCGCACCGAGGACGACATTATGGAGCTGATGCGCGGCACCTACGACGCGCTCCGCGACGTGCTGGCGAAGATGGCGGGTAAGGTCGAGTTCGGTCTGAAGGTCAACTGGGACCGCGAGCGCGTCATCGGCGAACTCGAAGAGGAGAGCGAAGAGATACGCAACCTCAAGGAGCAGATCACCTCGCGTGGCGCGGGCTCGACCTACTTCGCGCGGATGCAGTTCGGGCGCCTCGTCGAGACGGCTTTGGCCGAGAAGTCGGACGCGTACGTCCGCGAGGTCTACGACTACCTGCGCGACACGGCCGTCGCCTCGCGCGCCAACAAGCCCATCGGCGACAAGATGATTATGAACGCCGCCTTCCTCATCGAGCGCGACCGCGAGCAGGAGTTCGACGCCAAGGTCAAGGAGATCGCCGCCAAGTACGAGGGCAAACTCTCCTTCAAGTACACAGGCCCCTGGCCGCCCTACAACTTCGTCCACATCCGCCTGAAACTGGAGCGCGGCGAGGGCGCCGCCTGATAAGGGCGCCCGCCACCGATATGGGCCGCTTTGACTTTGGATGCTCACAACGATGGATGACGCGGAACGTCAACACACGATGGACTTCATCCTCCGCCAGCAGGCGCAGACGGCCGCCGACATGCAGAGGAACGAAGAAGAGCACGCTCGATTTAATAAAAGCCTGAAACAGGTCAGAAGTACTCTCGCCCTTCTGGCCTGGCAATTCCGCCGCGAACGCAAAGACCTGAACGAGCGCATGGCCGCACTCGTTGACGCGCAGGTTAGGACGGAAGAGGCTCTGCGCTCGCTGGCGGCCACCACGGAGCGCAACAGCAGGGACATTACAACGCTGTCTCGGAAGACTAAGGGTACAGGCGACGGCGGTAATAGCCCTTCCTGACTTTCGACTGACGAAACAACGAGCAGCCTCCTGACTCCCTATGTTCATACTCGACGACATCCTGCTCGCGCCGGTCAACGGCTTCAAGTTCATCATGCGGCAGATTCAGCAGTTGGCCGACAAGGAGCTGAACGACGAGTCGGTGATTAAGGAGCAGTTGCTCGAACTCCAGATGCGCTACGAGCTGGAGGAGATTTCCGACGAGGACTACGCCGAGGCCGAGCGCGAGCTGTTCGCGCGCCTGCGCACCATCAAGGAGCGGCAGCTCGAAGCCCTGGGTCAGGTGCACACGGCCGACACCTCCTCGATGGTCATCGAGGCCGGCGGCGACGAAGAGGCTGGCGGTGACTTCTACGAGCCCGGCGGCGGGCGCTGAACGTCGGGCGCGGGAGGCCGTAAGCGTTGGCGACAAAAAGCGGCGCCGCGAAGAAGGTCCCGAACGCGCGCAAGCCCGGCCGCGCCCGCGCGGGTACGCCGCGGCGCGCACGACTCGCCGAAGACTTCCCAGACACGCGCTACCTCTTCTTCGGCGGCAAGGGCGGCACGGGCAAGACCACGGCCGCGGCCGCGACCGCGCTCGCGCTGCTCGACGCGGCGGGGGCCGGCGAAAAACTCCTCCTCTTCTCGACCGACCCCGCGCACTCCCTCTCTGACAGCCTCGACACTGAAATCGGTGACCGCACGGCCGAGGTCGCGCACCGCGGCCGCCGTCAAGACGCGCCGCGACTCTTCGCGCGCGAGATGGACGCTGTCGCCGCGCTCGACGACTTCAAGAGAAGACACCGCGGCGTCCTCGCGGAGATTGCCGACCGCGGCACCATCCTCGACGAGGCGGACATCAACGACCTGCTCGACCTCTCGCTCCCGGGCATGGACGAGGTGATGGCGCTCTTCGAGCTGAGCGAGGTCGAGCGGGCGGGCGACTTCGCGCGCGTCGTCGTGGACACGGCGCCGTCGGGGCACACGTCGCGGATGCTGCGGCTGCCCGATGTCTTCGCGCGCTGGGTCGGCGCGCTCGACGTGATGTCGGAGAAGCACCGTTACATGGTCGCGCACTTCGCGCGGCGGGGGCGTGTGCGGGAGGACGAGGTCGATCTCTTCCTGCGCGACCTCGCGGCGCGGGTCGCGGCGGTGCGCGCGATGCTCTTCGACCCGGCGCGCGCGAGCTTCGTCCTCGTCACCATCCCCGAGGCGATGGCCTTCGAGGAGACGGCGCGTTACTTCGACTCGCTCCGCACAGAGGGCGCGCCCATCACAGACCTCATCGTCAACCGCGTCGAGCGCGAGCACCGCGCCTGCCCCTTCTGCCGCGCACGCGCGCGGATGCAGTCGCGCTGGCTCGATGAACTTACGCGGGAGTTCAAGACGTTGCGGCAGCACCGCGTCCCCCTCTTCCCTTCCGAGGTGCGCGGCGCCAAAGCCCTCCGCGAGTTCGCGAGCGTATTGTGGCAACCGGCGGGGGAGAGTCAGTCGTTCAAGAAGGCAGAAGCCGGAAAGCGACTTGATGAAAGTCGTCGGGTCAGAACGGCGGCTTCAACTCAACATTCATCCTTCCCCATCGAAGCGAAGCGGCTCGTCATCTTCGGGGGAAAGGGCGGCGTGGGGAAGACGACGGCGGCGGCATCTTACGCGCTCGCGGTCGCGGAAGGCGACCCGGCGTCACGCGTGCTCGTCTTCTCGACCGACCCGGCGCATTCGCTCTCCGACAGTTTTAATGAGCAGGTCGGCGAGTTGAAGCAGGGCGTCGGCGGGCGCGTCGAACCTCGACGCGATGGAGATCGACCCGGCCGCGCGGTTCGAGGAGCTGAAGGAGCGCTACCGCCGCTGGACGGACGAGCTGTTCGAGTCTCTGACGGGCGGCTCGCGCTGGGAGGTGCAGTTCGACCGCGAGGCGATGCGCGAGCTGGTCGCGCTTGCGCCGCCGGGGATAGACGAGATTGCCGCCCTCTCGACCGTCAGCGACCTCATCGACGAAGGGCGATACACGACCATCGTCCTCGACACGGCGCCGACGGGTCACCTGCTGCGTTTCCTCGAACTGCCCGAGGTGGCGCTCGCGTGGGTGCGGACTTTCATCAAGCTGCTCCTCAAATACAAGAACGTGGTACGCTGGGGCGGCGTGGCCGAGGAGCTGGTCGCGCTCTCGAAATCAATCAAGCGCGTCGCGGCGCTGCTAACCGACGCGGAGAACTGCGAGTTCGTCGGCGTCGCCATCCCCGAGCGGATGAGCCTCGAAGAGACGGCGCGACTGGCCGCGCGGCTCGAAGTCTTGCGCGTGCCCCTCGGGCGGCTCGTCGTCAACAACGTGCTGCCGGAGGAGGCCGCGCGTGCGTGCGACTTCTGCGCGGCGCGGCGGCGCTCGCAGACGCCGGTCGTCGAAGAATTTAGGAAGAGACTCCCCGGCGTCGAACTCTTCCTCGCGCCCGAGCGCCCCGGCGAAGTCCGAGGCCGCGAGAGTCTGCTCGAACACTTCCGCGGCTGGGGAAGGGCTTAAGAATTTGAAAGTTCAAATTTGAAGTTCTGAAGTGATGAGCAAGAAGGCGACGCAAAAGAGTCAGGGCGAGGGCGACGAAGGGCGCGGCCTTCTACGTCTACTGCGTCGGCGAAAGCGAGGCGCTGGCGCCGCTCTTCGGCGCAGAGCTGCCCGAGGCCATCGAGCAGGGTGCGGGGCTCGAAGCGGTCGAGGCCGCAGGGTTCGCGGCGGTCGTGAGCGCGGTGCCGCTCGACAGCTTACGGCGAGGGCGTGCTCTCGGAGCGTCTGTCGGACGCGACGTGGACGGCGACGCGCGCGCTCAGGCACGAGCGCGTCGCCGAGCACTTCGCGCGCAGCACGGCCGTCGTGCCTCTGCGCTTCGGCGCCATCTACCTGCGGCGCGACGGCGTCGAGCGGATGCTCGAAGGGCGCGCGGCGCAGTTCCGCGCGGTGCTCGCGCGTCTCGAAGGGCGCGAGGAGTGGGGATTGAACGTCTACGTCGAGCGCGCGCGGCTGCGCGAGGAGGTGACGGGGTTGAGCGCGCGGCTGCGCGGGATGGCCGAGCGCGCCGACGCCTCGACGCCGGGTCAGGCTTACCTTCTGCGCAAGAAGATCGAAGGGCTGCGCGATGAAGAAGCGCGCGCCGAGACGCGCCGCGTCGCGCGCGAGGTCGAAGCGGCATTGGGCGAGGCCGCGGACGGCGTCGGTGCGCCTGCGCGTGCTCAAGGACGAGGCGACCGAGCAGGGCGAGTTGGCCGCGCGCCTCGCCTTCCTCGTCGCACGCGACGGGCTTCGACTCGTTCCGCGCCGCCGCCGAACAGCTCGCCGACCGAGTACACCCCGCTCGGCTTCCGCTTCGAGCTGACCGGCCCGTGGCCCGCTTACAACTTCGCCGCCGTGGAAGAAGAAAGTCAGGTGTAAGGGGTCGGCGCTAGATGAAGAGTTAGGATTCGGACGAGGAGGCGGAGCTGTCGCTGTTGGAGACGCTCGACCACGTGCTCGACCGCGGGCTGGTCATCGCGGGCGAGGTGCGGATAGCGGTGGCAGGCGTTGACCTCGTCTTTCTGGGTCTGAACGTGCTGCTCGGCTCGGTCGAGACCGTCGAGCGCGTCCTCGGCGAGCGCGAGCGGCGCGTCGAGCTGCTGCTGAGCGTGCGCTCGGCGTTCACCGCGAAGACGGGCGAGTGACGATGAGCCTCTACGTCTACTGTCTGGGGGACGAGCTGCGCGGGGCCGCGCTTCGAAGGGTTGACGGGCGTCGGCGGCGCGCGCGTGCGCGTGATGGCGCTGGGGCAGTCTGGCGGCCGTGGTGAGCGAGCCGCGCGACGAGGACGTGGTCGCCAACGAGGAGAATTTGCTGGCGCACAACCGCGTGAACGCGGCGGCGCTCGCCGTCACGACGCCGCTCCCCTTCCGCTTCGGCACGCGCACCGCGCCCGAACGGCTCGCCGAGTACGCCGCGGCGAACGGGGCGGCGCATCGCCTCGGCGCTCGCGCGCGTGCGCGGTTGCGTCGAGATGAGCGTCAAGCTCATGTCGAAGGCAGCGGGCAATGGACAAGAGGCGGAAGTTGGAAGTGAGGCGGAGGAAACGGTCGGCGCGGCGGGGCGCGGGGACGGCGTTCCTTTTGAAGAAGCGGCGCGAGATTCTGGGCGGGGAGGGCGCGCGGCGTCGCGCCGAAGAGGCCGCGGCGTGGCTCGCGGCCGGCGTCGGGCGAGTTGTCGCGCGAAGCGGATGCACGCTTGAGCCCTTCGGAAGCGATCTTTGTCCGTGCCGCGCTACCTCGTCGAGCGCGAGCGGGTCGCGGAGTACCGCACGCGTCTGCGCGCACTCGCCGCCGGGCGCCGGGACTTAAGGCTCCTGACGAGCGGCCCGTGGCCGCCCTACAGCTTCAGCGACGATCGACAATGAACATCGAACTGTCGGACGATGCTCGGCCCGACGTTCGGCGCTGGTCGTCCCAATGCGCTCAACAAATCAGTTGTGGACACGTTGCGCGCGGACAAGGTACTCTTGTGGAGCCTTCCCCCCTGATTCCCCAGCCCCGGTCGAGCCGGAGGTAGAGACCGAACACCCGGCGGAGTTCGTCGCGGAACTCCGCGCGTGGCCGACCGACTGCCCGAGCGCATCAACATCAATGCCGAGGGGGTCGAGCAGGGGCTGGCGAAACTCGTCCTGACTTTGATCGAGTTGATCCGGCGGCTGCTCGAAAAACAGGCCGTGCGCCGGATGGAGGGCGGCGGGCTCTCGCCCGAGCAGGTCGAAGAGCTGGGGCTCGCGCTGATGAAGCTCGAAGAGAAGATGGCCGAGCTGAAGGAACACTTCGGCCTCTGGGACGAGGAACTGAACATCGACCTCGGGCCGATAGGGAAACTGATTTAGTAGACTGTAGTCAGCAGGCTCCGCTCGGCGGACGTTGACGCTGGACTGCTGACCGCCCTGCTGAGAAGGTTTTTTACTGACTACTATCTAACTGACTACTGTCTATTGAAAACCACTTATGTCTAGCGAGAGAACGAGCCTGATCACCTCGCGCCCGCCGGGTCTGGTCGACGTCCTCGACCGGATTCTGGACAAGGGGCTGGTGATCGCCGGCGACATCAAGGTCTCACTGGCGAACGTCGAGCTGCTGACGTTGCAGATACGCCTGCTCGTCTGCTCCATCGACAAGGCCGAGCAGATCGGGCTGAACTGGTGGCGCTACGACACGAACCTGACGACGCGCGCGGCCGTCGCCGAGGCCGAGAACGCCGAGCTGCGCGAGCGCGTCGCGGCGCTGGAGCGCGAGACTCGGCAGTTGGACGAGGCACCCGCGCCCGTCGCAGTGCCGGCACGCGGCGCGCGGCGAAGGGCTCCGAAGTCCCGGCCGGCGCGCAAAGCGAAGAAGAGCGGAAAGGAAGAGGGCGGACGGCAACGATCGGTCATCCGCCATCATCCTGTTCAGTTGAGACCACGCGAATCAACGAAGGCGAGGCTGCCTGAGTTTCAAAAATTATCGGAAGAGAGGAACTGTTCACATGGCTGTTGAGAGGGCACCCGGCGGAACCAGCCTGATTGACGTGCTCGACCGCGTGCTGGACAAGGGCATCGTCATCGACGCGTGGGTCCGCATCTCGCTCGTCGGCATCGACCTGATCACGGTCGAGGCGCGCGTCGTCGTCGCCTCCATCGACACCTACCTCAAGTACGCCGAGGCGGTCGGCCTGACGCCCGCCGTCTCGCGCCCGGCCATGGCGCCCGCGGCCGAGCCGCTCGCCGAAGAGCCGCGCCGCCGCGTGACGGTAGACGTGGACAGGAGTTGAGCGCGGAAGTAGGTAGTAGGCAGTTAAGAGCCCGGCGGCGAAAGCCGCGGTCAAATTTTCAGCCGCTGCTTAACGCGGAGTCGACTGCCTACTGCCATCTGTCTCCTGCCTACTGTTTTATGGAGCACCGCACGGCAGAGATCGCGCAGGCGTTCGGAGGCCCCGGCCGAGGGGGCGCGGGGCTGCTGTCGCTGCACCAGTACGAGCTGCTCTTCGAGATGACGACGCAGCTTTTGGCCGCGCAGAGTCTAGACGAGCAGACCTCGCTCGTGCTCGACACGCTGACGGCGGGACTCGGTTACGCGACGCGGCGCTCGCGCTCGTCGAGCAGCCCGCGCGGTGTCCTGCGTGTGCGCGGCGCGGCCGGGTTCGCGGACGACGAGGCGCTCGCGGGGCTCGAACTTCCGCTCGACTCGAACGCGCCGCACGTGCGCGTCGTCCATGACGGACGGCCCGCGTGGCTCGCGCGCGACGACGAGGCGGCGGCGGAGTTCCTGCGGCAGGTCGGGCGCCGAGACGGACGTGCTGGCGCTCCCGCTCTTCGGCGGCCAGCTTCACACGGACCCGCGCGCCGAGCGCGAGGCCACCGGCTCGCTGCGCGCCGACTCTCTGCGCGCAGAGGGCGACGGAGCGCTTCTGGCTCCCGCAGTCGCTCTCGACCGGCGCGCTCTACGTCGGCGCGCGCCGCGACGATCCGGACGCAGTCACAGATCACGCTGCTCACGCGTTACGCCGAGCGCATCGGCGCCATCCTCTCGAACACGGCCAACGTCGAGCGCCTCGGCGCCTCCGTCCGCAAGCTTCAGCGCGAGCGGCAGTGGGTCGAGTCGATCATGAAGTCGGTCGCCGACCCCATCGTCCTCACCAACATGGACAACGAAATCCTGTTGCAGAACCGCCGCGCCGAGGAGTTGTTCAGCGACCGGCGCGACGCGAGTGAGGGCAAGCGGCGCGCGCTTGAGATGAACGACCTGCTCTTCTCCGCCTACCTTTCGAGCGCCGCGGTCGCGTCCGAAGAGGTGATCGGCCGAGACCTCATCCTCGTAGACCCCATCGAAGGCTCGGACATACACTTCGAGGTCATCTCGACGCCCGCCTTCAACGCGCGCGGCGAGCGCATCGGCCTCGTCTCCATCTTCCGCGACGTGACCGACCTGCGCCGCGCCAACGAGGAGCTGGCGCGCAACTTCGTCAAGCTCCAGCAGGCCGAGACGTGAGGCGCGGCGCGAGCGCGACCGCCTCGACCTCATCCTCGAAAACGTCGGCCAGCCCATCGCCGTCTGCGACACTTCCGGCAAGTTCATCCTCTTCAACCAGCGCGCGGAGCTGCTCTTTCAGGAGCGCGACGAGATGCCCTGGTCGGCGCTGCGCGCGGTGCGCAACAACTCGGTCAAGCTCACCTCGTTCATCTCCGGCCTCGCCTCCGGCGCGGAGTCGGGCCGGCAGGCGGAGATAGAGCTCGATTGACCCGCGAGACGGCCAGCCGTCTCCCGATGGAGATCACTTCGGCCGAGGTCGCCGACGCGAAAGGACAGGTAACGGCGGTCGTCTCCGTGCTCCACGACCTCTCCGAGATACGCGAACTTGAACGACGCAGGGTCGAACAGCAACTGTTCGAGTCGGAAAAGCTCGCGGCGGTCGGCCGCCTCGCCGCCTCGATCGCGCACGAGGTCAACAACCCGCTCGAGGCCATCAAGAACTCGCTCTACCTGCTGACGACGAGCAGGGACATGGAGAAGAACAGCCAAGTTCCTCGAAGTCGCGCGCAAGGAGACCGAGCGCGTCTCGCACATCATCCGCCAGATGTTCGGCTTCGCGCGCCGCTCGGGCGAGGTCGAGTGGGTCGAGTCGAACCAGCTCATCGAGGAGACGCTCATCCTCGTCGAGAAGAAGATGAAGCAGGCGCGCGTCGAGATCGTCCGCGCAGCTTCGACGCGCAGCTCCCGAAAGTGCGTGCGCGCGCCGACCAGCTCCGCCAGGTCTTCCTCAACCTGCTCCTGAACGCGCAGCAGGCGATGGAGAAGGGCGGGCGCATCACCGTGCGCACGTCCGTCTACGAGCAGGCTTTGCAGCCGACCATCTCGGTGCAGATCAGCGACACGGGGCGCGGCATCTGCGAGCCCGACCTCGCGCGCATCTTCGAGCCCTTCTTCTCGACGCGCGCGAAGGGGACGGGACTCGGCCTGTGGGTCACGCAGGACATCGTGCGCCACCACGGCGGCCGGATCGAGGCGACGAGCGAGGAGGGCGTGGGCACGACCTTCAACGTCATCCTCCCCGTGGACTCGCCGACCCTTTCGGAGGCCGATGCCGCAAGCAAGTTCTGAGAGAGCCGGGCGGTGGGGCCGACGGAGCCGTGCCGACCGCGCCGCACGTTCCGACGTGTGCTCGTCGTGGACGACGAGGAGAACGTGCGTATCACGACCGCCGCCATCCTCGAACAGGAGGGCTACGACGTGGCGACCGCGTCGGACGGGCTGCGAAGCGCTGGAGATGACGGCGCGCGGCCACTACGACCTCGTGCTCACAGACCTCCGCATGGACGACATGGATGGGAGCACGCTGCTGCACGAACTGCAACAGCGCCACCCCTCGCGTCGTCACCATCGTGCTCACGGGCTACGCCTCCATCGAGTCGTCCATCGACGCGCTCCGGCAGGGCGTCTACGACTACCTCGTCAAGCCCTGCATGATCGAAGACCTGAAGCGCACCGTCCGGCGCGCGCTCGAACACCGACAGCAGCGGCAGCAGATCACGGAGCTGTCGAGCCCGGTCGTCGAAATCTGGGACGGCGTGCTCTTAGTCCCGCTCGTCGGCACGCTCGACGACCAGCGCGCGGGGCAGATGTCGACGGCGCTGCTGGACGCGGTGCGCCGCGAGGCCGCGCAGGTGGTGCTGGTGGATATCACGGGGGCCGCGGTGGTCGACACCTACACGGCCGCGCACCTCATCAACACCGTCCGCTCGGTGCGCCTGCTGGGGGCCGCCACGATCATCACGGGCGTCAGCGCGCACGTCGCCTCCGACCTCGTCAAGCTCGGCGTCGAGCTGGAAGACATCACGACGCGCCGTCGTCTGGCCGACGGCCTGCGGCTCGCCATGAGAGCTGGTGCGGCAGGGGCCGCAGGTCTGACCCCGAACCGACTCCCGACGCACGGCACCCGACCCCTTTATGACAGAGGAGACGACAACGCTCGACACGGCCGCGTCGCCGGCGCGGCTGCTGGTCGTGGACGACGAGGAGAACATCGTCCTCACGATCAGCGAGGTGCTGCGCCTCGAAGGCTACGAGGTGGACGTGGCTTCGAGCGGGCGCGCGGCCGTCGCAGCACCTCGACCGCGGCCCCGAGTACGACCTCGTCCTCACCGACCTGCACATGGACGAGGGCGACGGACTCTCCTTACTTCAAGAGGTGCGCGCGCGCACGCCGCTCACCATCGTTGTCGTCCTCACGGGCTTCGCCGCGGTCGAGTCGGCCATCGCCGCCCTGCGCCACGGCGCCTACGACTACCTCACCAAGCCCTGCATCATCGCGGAGCTGATTCACACCGTGGGCCGCGGCATCGAGCACCGCCGCCTGATGCTCGCCGAGCGCGAGGCGCGCAAGGGGGCTCGAGGAGTTGAACCGCGAGCTGGAACGCCGCGTCGAGGAACGCACGGCCGAGCTGAGCCGCGTCAACCGCGAGCTGGTCGAGGCCAACCGGATGAAGGACATCTTCCTCGCCACGCTCTCGCACGAGCTGCGCACACCCCTCACGCCCGTGCTCGGCTGGGTCAACCTCCTGCGCTCGGGCGCGGCCTCCGACACGCAGATGCTCGCGCAGGGGCTCGACGCCATCGAGCGCAACGCGCGACTACAGGCGCGGCTCGTGGACGACCTGCTCGACATCTCGCGCATCGTCTCGGGCAAGCTCCGCATCGAGTGGGAGCCCGTAGACCTCTGCGCCGTGGTCGGGACTCGCGACCGAGCCCGTCCGCGCCGAGGCGTCTGCGCGCGAGATACAGCTCGCGGTCGAACTCCCGCAATGCCCGCTCGTCGTGCAGGGCGCGCCGCTCAGGCTTCAGCAGGTCGTGTGGAATCTGCTCTCGAACGCGGTGAAGTTCACGCCGCGCGGCGGGCGCGTCCGGGTGCTTGTGTGGCGCGAGGGGGGCGAAGCGCGCGTCGAGGTGTCGGACACGGGCGTCGGCATCGCAACGGAGTTCCTGCCGCACGTCTTCGACCGCTTCCGTCAGGCCGACGGCTCGACGACGAGGCAGTACGGAGGGTTCGGGCCTCGGGCTCGCCATCGTGCGCGCGCTGGCGGAGTTGCACAGCGGCTGGGTCGTCGCGGAGTCTGAGGGCGAGGGGCGCGGCGCGCGCTTCACCTTCGGCCTGCCCTGCGCCGTCGCCGCCGAGGAGGCAGTTATGCCGGAGCCCGAGGCGGAAGGCCGGAAACGACGGGAGAGGTCGGTGCCCGTCCTCCTCGTAGACGACTCGACCGAGACGCTCGAACTACTTGAGATGCTCTTCACGCACAGGGGCTACGAGGTGCTGCGGCGCGGCTCGGCGGCGGAGGCTGTGCGCGCCGCGCGCGAGCGTCGGCCGGGGCTTATCATCTCCGACATCAGCATGCCGGGCATCGACGGCTACGCGCTTCTGGCCGAGTTGCGGCGCATGCCCGGCCTCGAAGCCGTTCCCGCCATCGCCCTCACCGGCCACGCCATGGACGAAGACCGCGCCCGCGCCCTCGCCGCCGGCTTCGCCGTCCACATCCCCAAGCCCGTAGACCCCGACGAACTCCTCCGCATCGTCCGACGGTTAACGGCATAGTTCGACGTTAAAAAGTTCAAGGTTCAAAGTTGAAGCCGAGTCAACTTTGAACCTTGAACTTTTTAACGTCGAACTCGATTCACTGCACACTGCCGGCGACGGTGACGGTCTTCGACTCGTCGGGCCTGTTCTGCTCGGCCAGTTCGCGTTCGAGGCGTCGCTCGGCGCCGGTCTTGGGCAGCTCGCGGACGGAGGCGGTGCCGGGCATCGAGACTTCGGCGAGGAAGTAGCGTTCGCCGTGCTGGCGGAAGACGAGCGCGGAGGCGTGTGGGTTAGCCTCGCCCGTGTTGGTCAGGACGACGGCGGTCGAGCGGCCGTCCTCGCTGCGGATGAGGAGCGTGGCCTCTGCGTCCGAACGGATGCGGCGGATGGTGTAGCGGCCGGCCGGCATCTGCTTCTCGCCCGCGACGAAGTCGAAGGGGATGCGAATCAGGTCGGTGCGCAGAATCTGCGCGTTGGCGGCGACGGCCAGCACGAGCGTCGCGGCCAACCCAAGAAGCGTTCTCGAAATTTGCTTTTTCATACTTCCTCCCTTTAGTGTCGAAAGTCTTGAACGGGCCGGCGTGCGGCTCGTATAGAAAGCGTCACCCACGTTCGCGTGGTGAGACGATGCGCGGGATCGGGACGATCATCAAAAGCGGGTCAAAGCGCCCCAAAATAGTTTTCAAAGAGTTATCAAAGAACGTTCAAAAGGGGTCTATGGCCAGTCAATTCAAGCACTTATACGATTTCGACCATTTCACTCTCGACGCCTCGGAGCGTCTGCTCCTGCGCGAAGGGAGACCCGTCCACCTGACCCCGAAGGAGTTCGAGACGCTGCTCGCGCTCGTCCGAGGGGCGGGGCGCGTGATGCCGAAGGAGGAGCTGCTCAAAGAGATTTGGCCCGACACCTTCGTCGGCGAAGCGACCCTTGCCCAGAACGTCTTCACGCTGCGCAAGGCGCTCGGCGAGCCCGAGGGCGGCGGGGCGTTTGTCGAGACCGTCCCGCGCCGCGGCTACCGCTTCGCCGTCGAGGTGAGGGAGCGTCGCGAGGGCGCAGAGGAGACAGTCAAAGGACTGGAAGAGTCGCACGCGCTCGCCGCCGCGCAGGTTGAGGATGAGAGTCGCTCGGTCGTCAACATTACGTCCGGCCCCGCACATGAAAGCGCGGCGCCGCACTTCCCTTCTTCGGCCGAAGCCTCTGACGCGCAGACCGACGCACACGCGCATGGGCAGCGCAACGGCCACGTCCCGACCGCATCACCTTCATCAAACAACACGGGGGAAGCCTCCGCCCCTGCCCATGCGCCGGGCGGACACCCCGCCCTCGCGGCGGTGTTGATCGCGGCGGCCGTCTTCGTCTCGGTCTCGGCGCTCGTCTACTTCATCTATCGAACGTCGGTGCTCCCCGACGTGGAGAGAGCGCGGACGTCCGCGCCCGCGGCCTTCCCCTCGATGAAGGTGACGCGGCTGCCCGTGACGGGTGCGGTCGGCGAGGCGGTCATCTCGCCGGACGGCAACTACCTCGCCTACGTCGCCAACGAGACCAGCCGTCAGGGACAGGGCATCTGGGTCAGGCAGGTCGCGGCCGCGAGCAACACGCAGCAGATCGTCGCGCCGGCCGAGGGCGCCGCCTACGGCGCGCTCGTCTTCTCGCCCGACAGCCAGCACCTCTACTACGGCGCGGCGCACGAAGGCCCGCAGCGGCCCGCGCTCTTTCGTGTTCCAGTGCTCGGCGGCCCGGCCGTGAAGGTCTTAAGCGACGGCTTCGGCAGTCCCGTCACTTTCTCGCCCGACGGCCGACAGATGGCCTTCATCCGCGGCGAGTTCGGGCGCGAGATAAAGCTGTACGTCGCCGACGCCGACGGCGCGAACGAGCACGAGGTTCTGAAGCGCAACGGCCCCGACTTCTTCGGACAGCCCGCCTGGTCGCCCGACGGAAGGTCGGTCGCCTGCGTCTACGGCTCGACGGATAAGCTCGACGGGAGCACGCCCGCGCTCGGCGTCACGACCTTTCAAATCTCGGACGGCGCGGAGCAGCGCGTGACCGATGAGCGATGGACGGACGTGCGGCAGTTGTCGTGGCTGCCCGACGGCTCGGGGCTGGTGCTGAGCGCGAACGAAGGCGAGCTGAGTCCGGCGCAAATCTGGATGCTCTCGCTCCCGGCGGGCGAGGTGCGGCGTGTGACGAACGACCTGAACACGTACCTCGGCGCGAGCCTGACGGCCGACGGGTCGGCGCTCGTCACCGTGCAGACCGACCGCGTGCCGAACGTGTGGGTGGCGCCCGCGGGCGACGCGGCGCGCGCGCGGCAGATTACGACGGGGTCGGGGAAGTTCGACGGCTACTACGGGCTCTCCTGGGCGCCGGACGGGAGAATCGTCTATGCGTCGCTGGCGGGCGGCGGGTGGGACATCTGGTTGATGAACGCGGACGGGTCGGGGCAGAGGCAGTTGACGGTCGGCGCGCGTTTGAACTACGGGCCGTCGGTCTCGCATGACGGTCGTTACGTCGTCTTCGTCTCGAACCGCGCGGGCGGCGCTTTCAACATCTGGCGGATGGACGCGGACGGGTCGAACCCTTTGCGGCTCACCTCGGGGCGCGGTGAGAACTTCCCGCACGTGACGCCGGACGGGCGCTGGGTCGTCTACGCGACGGTCGGCAGCGGTCAGGAGGCGGCGGTCTGGAAGGTGCCGATTGATGGAGGCGAGGCCGTGCGACTGACGAACCAGCCGGCGTCGTGGCCGTTCGTCTCGCCCGACGGCAAGTCCTTCGTCTGCACCTACGGCAACTCGCCTTTCAACGCGAACCGCATCGCGGTCATCCCCATCGAGGGCGGCGAGCCGACGCGCGTCTACGACATCTCGCCCACGTTCCGCGCCAACACCGTCTGGCTGCCCGACAACCGCGGCATCGCCTACCTCGACGCGCGGACGGGGACGACCAACGTCTGGATGCAGCCGCTCGCGGGCGGCAAGCCTGTGCAGTTGACGGACTTCGCCAACGACCACGTCGCCTCCTTCGACTGGTCGCGCGACAATCGCCTCGTCGCCACCCGCAGCGTCGAGACCACGAGCGTCGTCCTCATCAAAGATTTTCGCTAGTGCTTCTCCTCGCCCGGCGCGCGAGTGTAAGTGTGTGAGCAAGCACGGCGGCGATGATGATTGTCCCTCCCACTGATGGCCCAGTTCGAGGGACGCTCGCCGAGGAAGATGAAGACCCAGACGGGGTTGAGCATCGGCTCGATGTAACCGACGACGCCCGCGTCGAGCGAGCGCACGCCGCGCGCCATGCCCAGTGTGAAGAGAGTGTAGGCCAGCCCGATCTGCACGACGCCGAGGTAGAGGACGATCAACACGTCCCTCGTCGTCAAATCTCCCGCCACCCGCGCGAACGAGGGAAACGTGACGAGGCAGAGGAGCAGGTTCCCGTAGATGACCGACGAGGCGCGGTTGACGCGGCTCGCGCGCGGGTGTCTCAGAGAGCAGAAGAAAGAGCGCGAAGCAGGCGCCCGCCCCGAGCGCCGTCAGGTTACCCTCAACGTCCTGCGGCCTGAGCTGCCCGACGAAGAAGAGCGACATCCCCACGACGCACGCCGCGACGACGAACACGTCCGCGCGCCGGAACTTCTCCTTGAAGAGCAGAGGCTCGAGCACCATGACGTAGACTGGCGCGGTGTATTGCAGGAAGATGGCGTTGGCCGCGGTCGTCAGCTTGTTCGCCATGACGAAGAGGAGCAGCAGCGTCGCGTAGAGGACGGACGAGACGAGCGTCAGGCCGTTTACACGGAACCCCTCGCGCCGCGTAAGCACGGCGACCGTCACGGCCGCTAAGAGCGAGCGCCCGAACGAGAGCGGGAAGGCGTCGAGCTGCGTCGCCTTGATGAAGAGCCCGCCCGTGCTCCACAGAAGGGCCGCCGCCAGCACGTAGAGAATCGGCGGAATCCCGCCCGCCGCCCCGGCCGTCGCCTCCCTCCCCTGCCTCACCCTCACGCGCCCCCCAGCCCGACGAGCAGGATTCTCAGCATCCGCCGATTTAAGCATTAACGCGCCCGCTTTGAAAACCCGCGAGCCCCGGACGGCCGCGCGACTCATGCAGCGCCGCGGTTCGTGTTAACATCTAAGTTGACGGCGCGCTGAAAGGGGGCGCGCCGGGAGTTTTCAACCCCCTTCGGAGAAGGACTTTAGATGAAAGACTTTCAGTCGCGTAATCAGCGTTTCGAGCAGCAACCAGGCTGGCAACAGCAGCCGGGCGCGTGGGGCAGCTTCGGTGCGGAGTCGGCGGCGCAGGCGAGCGTGGAGGAGCGGATGGGCTTCATCCGCAAGGTCTACGCGCTCTTCTTCGCGGCGACGCTCTTTGCCATCGGCGGCGTCGGGCTCGGTCTGTCTTTCGAGCCGCTTTTGCAGTTCGCCTACGAGCACCCGTTCATCATGTTCTTCGTCATGATCGGCGGCGTGATGGGCGCGCAGGCCGTGCGCCACGTGCCCGGCCTGAACCTTGCTGCGCTCTTCGGCTTCACGACGCTGACGGGCGTGGTCATCTCGCCGCTCATCAACTTCGTGCTGGCCTCTAACCCCGGTTCAATCGTGGCGGCGGGCGTGCTGACGGTCGGCATCTTCGGCGGCCTGACGGCCTACGTCTTCGTCTCGAAGAAGGACTTCAGCTTCATGCGCGGGATGCTGATGACGGGCCTGATCGTGGTGATTCTGGCGGGCGTCGTCAACATCTTCCTCGGCGCGTCGGCGCTCGGGTTCGCGGTGGCGGCCGCGACGCTGCTGCTCTTCTCGGGCTTCGTGCTCTACGACACGTCGAACATCATCCGGCGCTACCCGACGAACGAGTACGTGGCCGGCGCGCTCGACCTCTACCTCGACGCTTTCAACATCTTCCTCGCGCTCCTGCGTCTCCTCAATTCCTCGCGGAATTAAAAAAGAGAGCTAAACACAGAGAGACGGCTCGTTGAATAATCTCAACGAGCCGTCTCTCTATGTCTCTGTGGTTAAGTTTAAAAGTCGAACTTAATCGCCAACTGCAACTGGCGCGGCGTCGCGAAGGTCGTCGTGCCCGAGGCGGGCGAGGAGAAGGTGCGCGGCGTGCCGAAGGCCGTGACGAAGGACGGCGCGGTCAGAGTGCCGCCGCCCGCCGTCGAGAAGTTGAAGGCCGTCGTGTTGACCGTTACCACGTTCGCGCGGTTGAAGAGGTTGAAGGCTTCGAGAATCAGGCGCAGCCGCACCGACTCGTTGAACGGGATGTTGCGCGTGATGCGCGCGTCGAACTGGTAGACCGAGGGCGTCGTGAACTGGTTACGCACGGTGCCCGGCAGGCGGTCGTTCGAGCGGTTGCCGTCGTTGTTCGGGTCGTTGCCGACGAGCGCCGAGTAGGGCGAACCCGACTGCATCTGCACGATGCCGGAGAGCGTGTAGTCGCTGAAGATGGCGCGCGCGACCGCGTTGTCGCTCCACTTGATGCGCCCGATCTCGTAGATGGGGCTGAAGACGAAGCGGTGGCGCAGGTCTGTGTCCGAACGCGCGTAGTCGAGTCCCGGGTTAATCTGGTTCTCGACGATCTTCGCGTCGTCGGCGCCGACGACGACCGTCGTCTGGTCAGGGCGGTCGTCGCGCGCACGCGAATAGGTGTAGGCAGCGATGAACTGGAAGCCGCGCGTGAAGCGCTGGGTCGCCTGGAAGGCGAGCCCGTTGTAGAGCGAGCGCGAGGCGCTCTCGAAGACGCTGATGCGGTTGTAGGAGGCGCCCGTCGCGCGCGAGATGGGACGCGCCGTCGGGAAACGCTGGAAGCTGTAGACGGTGCCGTCCGGCCCCGTGGCATTCAGCGCGACGGGCGCAGAGAGGTTCACGTCGCGCGTGCGCGTCAGGTGGACTCCCTTGTAGAAGAGATACGTCGCCGAAAGGCTCAGGCCGCGCGCCAGCTCGCGCTCGACGCCGAGCCGCCCCTGCTCGACGTAGGGCTGCACGTAGTCGGGCGCAAAGTAGTAGAGGTTCGGGTTGGCCGAGCCGACCGTGGGCACGACCGTCAGGATGTTCGGGTAGCTCAGACCCAGAGTCGTCAACTGCGCGGCCGTCAAATTCACACCCGTCACGTTGATGCCGTTCTGCGAGTGCGCGGTGCCCAGCACGATGGCCGGCGTGCGCGCGTAGAAGAGGCCGAAGCCGCCGCGCACGACCGTCTTCTCGTCGGGCGAGTAGGAGAAGCCCGCGCGCGGCGCGAAGTTGTTCTTGTCTTTCGGACAGTTGCCGGTGTTGATGCCGTTGTTGAGAAGCAGCGTGTCGGGGTTCGTCACCGGCGGGCAGGCCAGCGCCTCGTAATCGTAGCGCACGCCGAGGTTCAAGGTGAGCTTCGGCGTCACGCGCACGTCGTCCTGCGCGTAGAAGCCGTACTCGGAGAGGTTCGGCTCGGTCGTCCCGCCCGTCGTGTTCGCGCCGGCGAAGTTCTGCGTGTAAGCCGACGGCGCGTTGTTGGCGAAGGCCGTGTAGGACGGGAAGGTGTATGAGCCGTTGAAGAGGCCGGGGAAGAAGTTGAGGATGCGGTCGAAGTTGAAGTCGAGGCCGAACTTGTAGTTGCTCCGGCCCGAGACGAGCGAGACGTTGTCGATGAGCTGGAAACGCTTGATGGTCGTCTCGCGCGGGCTGAAGTTGTTGCGGCCGATGCTCAGGTTGCCGGAGCCCGTGTTGATGACGGCCTCGGGCGTATCGACGTTGGCCTCGCCCGGCTCCTTGTCGCGCGCGACCTGAAAGCGGAACTCGTTGACGACCGTCTTGGTCAGCACCGACGAGAGGCTGCCGCTGAAGGTGTCGCTCTTGACGATGCTGTCGCCCGAATGCTCCTCGGCCGAGAGCGGGCCGTTGTTCTCGTTGTTCTGACCCGTGAAGCCTTGATGATTGTAGCGCAGCGAGAGCTGGTTGCTCTGGTTCAGGGAGATGTCTGTCTTCGCCAGGAAGACATCCTGATTGCGGCCGACCTGATATGTGTTGAGCTTCGGCAGCAACGCGGCCTGCGCCGCCGCGGGCGCGGTCGAGAGGTTCGGCACGTCCAAGACCTGCGGGATGTCGGAGCGCTGGCCGTCGTAGGTGAAGAAGAAGAAAGCCTTGTTCCTGACGATGGGGCCGCCGACGCGCCCGCCGAACTGGTTGATGCGCGAGGCGGGCCGCTTGTTGGGCCGGCCGGCGCGGAACTGGTTAGCCTTCGTCACGGGGTCGTTGGCGTTCAGAGACTCGTCGCGCAGGTACTCGAAGAGTCCACCGTGGAACTCGTTGGTGCCCGACTTGGTGACGACGTTGATGACGGCGCCGCCCGCGCGCCCGAACTCCGCCGAGAAGCCGTTCTGGTTGACCTGAAACTCCTGCACAGACTCTTCCGAGAACTGATAGGGCGGGCGCACGCCGCCGCGCCCGAGCGCCTGCCCAAAGAAGGTGTTGTTGTTATCAACGCCGTCCACCTGAAGACTGTTGAGCGTGCCGCGCTGGCCGCCGACCGAGAGGTCGCCGCCGCGCGGGTCGCGGATGACGCCGGGCGAGAGCGTGGCGAAGTCCTGAAAGTTACGCCCGTTGATGGGCAGGTTCTGGATGGAGCGCTCGTTGATGGTCGTCGAGACGGACGTGCGCGTCGTCTCGACCGTCGGCGGCTCGGCCGTGATGAGCACGGTCTCCTTGACGCCGCTCGCCGCGAGATTCATGTCGAGAACGGTCTTGCTGCCGACGGTCACCTGCACGGCGGTGGCGCCGACCTTATTGAACCCATTGGCCGTCGCCTCGACGGAGTACGTGCCGGGCGGGAGCAGGATGATGCGGTAGTTGCCGTCGCCATCGGTGTTGGAGGTGCGCTCGAAGCCGGTCGCTTCGTTCCGGGCGGTGACGGTGGCGTTGGGGACGACCGCGCCGTTGGGGTCGAGCACACGACCCTCGATGTCGCCGGTCGTCGCCTGCGACTGCGCGAGGACGTTAAGGGTTGAGAAGGCGAGGCACAGGCAGAGCACGGCGAGCCGCGCGAGAACAGGGGGAACTCTCTTCAACATTGATTTCCTCTTTCGGGTTGACGTTCGCAGGATTTCCGGCTTGAAGCGACCGCGGGTGCGAAGCGAGATAGTAAGGCGCCGCGCGGCGGCGGTCAAGGCGGCCGTCTCTACCCGTTTTCAAAAGAATGTTGACAGCAAAATTGTATGGTGTATAGTAACAACATACAATTCAGGGGACGGAGAAGACAGTCATGTTCATCACCATCGACGAGGCGGACGCGCGGCCCATCTACGTGCAGGTGGCCGAAGAGATCAAGGCGCTCATCGCGCGCGGCGAGCTGCCCGAGGGGGCGCCGCTCCCGCCCGTGCGCCAGTTGGCCGCGGACCTCGGCGTCAACTTGAACACGGTGGCGACCGCCTACCGCGAGTTGCAGGGGGAGGGGTTGCTCTCCATCCGGCACGGGGCGGGCGCGGTGGTCTCGTCGCGCACCGCGCGCGACAAGAGCGAGGAGGAGTTGCGCAAGCCTTTGCGCGCCGCGCTGACGGGGCTGGTACTGGCCGGGCTCCCGCGCGTGGAGATCATGAACCTGGTGCAGAGCGAGTTGCGTGCTCTGCTGAAAGGGGCGAAGTGAAATGGGCGACGACAGGTCTGCCTCAATCGGGCTACTCGCGGCTGAAGTTCTGGTGCTGGCGCTCTTCGTGTGGCTGCCGGTGATGCGGGGCGAGCGCGCCTTCTTCGGCGTGCGCGTGGACGCGGAGACGTACCGCGGCGCGGGGCGGAAGGCGCTGCGCCGTTACTGGCAGACGCTCTTCGGCATCTTCGCGTTGACGGGCGCGCTCGGCTACTACGCTTCCGTAAGTTTAGGCAAGCCGCTCTTCTCGGCGCTGGCGACGCTGGCGACGACGGCCGCAGCGTTCCTCGTCTACGGCCTCTACGCGCGGCAGGTGCGGCCGTTCGCGGTGCCGGGCGGCACGACGCGCTTCGCCTCTTCGGTGCGGACGCGGCGTCTGGGCGACTACACGCACCCGTGGGTTGAGGTCTGCGCGGTGGGGCTGACAATCGCCGCGTTCGGCGTGCTCGCGTACTTCTACCCGCGGCTGCCGGAGATGCTGCCCACGCACTGGAACGCCTCGGGCGAGGCGGACGACTGGTCGCGCAAGAGTCTCTCGACGGTCTTCTTTCTGCCCGCGCTCGGCGTCTACCTGCAAGTGGTCTTCTTCGTGCTCAAGCGCGACCTCGTGCAGGCGAAGATGACGCTGCCGGCGACGAACACGGAGGAGTATCTGCGTGGCAAGGAGAGGTTCCTGGCGGCGAACATGCACCTGATCGACCTCGTGCGCGCGGTCGTCGCGGCACTCTTCTTTATCATCTCCTGGCTGATGGTCTGCACCTCGCTGCCGGAGTTCAAGCGCTACGAGATAGCGGCACACGTCGGCCTCCTTTCGACGGTCGGCGTGATGCTGGTCGGGATGGGTTACTTCCTCTGGCGGATGGTGGCCATCAACAACGGGTTGGACGAGCTGACGGGCGAGGAGTACGTGCAGAGGGCGACGGAGGAGGAGCACTGGCGGCACGGCGGGCTCACCTACTACAACCCGGACGACCCGGCGCTCGTCGTCGAGAAGGTCACGGGCATCGGCTATACGCTCAACCTCGCGCACAGGGCGGTGCGCTACCGTCTGGCGTTGATGGCCGGGATACCGCTCTTCGTGGTGTGGGCGCTCTTCAACCTGTGACCGTAGGCCGCGGGCGCGCGTCGAAGAGGCGGCGCAGTCCCGAAGTTTGCAGGAGGCTCATGACGCCCATGTAGCCGTAGCCGAAGCAGAAGAGCGACAGGAAAGGGATGGTGCCCCACATGCCCATGTGCGCGGCGTACCAGATGGCGAGCAGGAAGTACGCGGCGAACGAAAGCTCGAAGGCCGGGAGCCAGCCGCGCCCGCGCTTGTACTTCTTCCGCTTCCAGGTGGCGTCGCCGCCGCCCTCGACCCTGTACTTTGGCGTGCGCACGAACTCGGTCTTGATGCGGAGCAGGGCTTCCAAGACCGCGCGCGCGTTCGAGAAGGCCAGCCCGATGCCGAGGCCCATCACGAGCGGCAGGTGGAGAAGCCGCTTCCTCGCTTTGGAGCCGTCGAGATACCAGATGGCCGTGCCGTAGAAGAGCACGACCGACGCGGTCGAGAAGAAGAGCAACGGCAGGTCGAGCAGCATCAGATGCTGGAAGCCCTGGTTATATCTGACGAGCAGCAGCGGGAACTGCAAGAGGCTCGTCAGAATCATCAGGGGGTAACTGACGTTCCCCGTCAGACGGAAGAACATCTCAAGCTTCACGCGCGCGGGGAGGTTGGAACGAAGTATCCGCGGGTAGAGCTTGAGCGCGACCTCCGTCACGCCCTTCGCCCAGCGGCGCTGCTGCGCCTTGAAGGCGTTGATCTCGACCGGCACCTCTGAGGGCGCGTCCTCGTCTAAAAGATAAACGAAACGCCACCCCATCAACTGCGCGCGGAAGGAGAGGTCTGTGTCCTCCGTCAGCGTGTCGTGCTGCCACCCGCCTGACAGCTCAATCGCCCTGCGTCGCCACAAGCCCGCCGTCCCGTTGAAGTTGAAGAAGCCACCCGTGCGGTTCCGAACCGTCTGCTCGACGACGAAGTGTCCGTCGAGGAGGATGGTCTGCAAACGCGTCAGAAGATTGTAAGTGCCATTGATGTGCGACCAGCGCATCTGCGCGCAGCCCACGAGCGGGTCGGAGAAGAAGTGTACGAGCTTGCGCAGGCAGTCGGGGCGCGGCACGAAGTCGGCGTCGAAGATGGCGGCCAGCTCGCCCTTCGCCGTCCGCAGGCCGTTCTCCAGCGCGCCGGCTTTGAAGCCTGTGCGGTCTTCGCGATGGATGTACGTGATGTCGAAGCCCTCGGCGCGGTAGCGGGAGACTTCGCGCGCCGCACGCTCGCGCGTCTCGTCGGTCGAGTCATCGAGCACTTGAATCTCAAAGCGGTCGCGCGGGTAGTCGATGCGTGTGACGGCGGCGAGCAGGCGTTCGACGACGTAGACCTCGTTGAAGAGCGGGAGCTGCACGGTGACGTGGGGCAGCTCCGCTTCGGCGAAGAGAGCTTTCGGCCGCGGCTCGACCTTGCGGTAGCGCCAGAAGTCCACGACCTGCTTGATGCGGTAGGCGCCGTAGAGCGAGAGCAGGAAGAGGACGGCGAAGTAGACGGCGAGCACCGTCCAGTCGAAGGCGTCGAGGCGATAGAGCGGGCTGATGTTCTCGGCCGTCTTGGCAACGGCCTCCTCGATGTACTGGCGGAAGAGCGGGTCTGAGGCGAGCGGCGACTGGCTGGCGAAAGCTGCGTCCATCTTCTCTGGTCTCTCGGCCGACACGACGCGGCCCGTCGCGGCCCGCGCAAAAGAGCGAACGGCGCGCCCGAACCAGCCGCGCCGCCCGCTTGGATGCACGGATTGTAGCCGAAGGTACGCCGGAATGAACAGTAGGCAGTAAGCAACGAGCAGTAGGCAGTCGCTCCGCGTCGAGTGAGTTGAGGAGTTAACCTCCGTCAGTCCTCGACCCAAAAACTCTTAACTGCCTACTGCCCGCTGCCTACTGCCTACTGCCTTCTTCCCTTACGGGTTCTGGCCGTAGCCGCCGCCGGGCTGGCCGTAACCGCCGCCGCCACCACCACCGGGCTGACCGTAACCACCACCGCCGGGCTGACCGTAGCCGCCGGGGCCGCCGGCCTGGGGCGGCGGGGGCGGGGGCACGCCGGGGCCGCCCTTGCGCTTCTCGAAGATGGCGACGCCGAGCAGGCCGCCGACCGCCGAGAAGATGACCGCGGTGACGCCGTACATGAAGGCGTTGATGATGGCGCGGCCGAAGCCGATGCCGCTGGCCGCCATCATCTCGCGCATCTGCGCGGCCTGGCTCGGGTCGGCGTTCTGCACGATGCCCTGCATCATCGACATCATCGCCGTGCCGAAGATGAGTTGGAGCGGGATGCCGATGACGAAGATGAGCACCACGCCGATGGCGCCCGCGATGGCGCCGAGGATCGCGCCGTCGGCCGGGGTGACCGGGTTCGGCGAGCCCTTGATGTAGATGTTCGCGGCGATCAGCCCGCCGACGAGCGCCCAGATGCAGCAGCAGGTGTTCACTGCCGGGAGCGCCGACAGGATACCCAGGATAACGCCGCCGATCAGTGCCGGTTTAAGTTTGTCGTTCATGTCCGTCTACACCTTCAGTTGGGAGAATATTGGAAAGCCTCGGTCGGGAGTTTCGGTTGCGGCCGAAGAGATACCGCCGCGACGTGAGCGCCAGGTCGACCGCGCCCGGCACGAAGTAGAAGGCCACGACGGCGCCCAGCAACGACGCCGTCAGAAAGCGCGACGCGTGCGTGTTCTCCCACAGACCGAAGAACCCGAGCGCGAAATCGACCAGGGTCGGCACACCCGCCGCGATCAGCCACCCGCGCGCCGGCAAGTCCCTGCGCACGAGCGGCCGCGTGAGCGGGTACACGAGCGCACCCAGAAGCGCCCCCGCATAGAGCCCGAAGCAGCGTGCGCACACGGCCAGCTTAAAGCCCGCGACGTGAAACGAGCGCTCGTCCATCTGGTGGCACAGGAGCGCGAAAGCCCCGTAGACTGACTCGGCCGCCGCCAGAAACCCGCCCGCCTTCAGCAGCGGCGCTCCGACGATCAGCGCCACAAACACCGCCGCCAACGCCGCCGCCAACGCCCACCCCAACCGCGCGCGCCGCCACCTCCGCCCCGACTCTTCGTCGTGCGTCAATTGCGGGACGTACTCTGAGATGGACTCTGGCATGGGAAAATTTTTGATTCCGATTTTTGATTTCCGATTTGAAGAACGTGGGCGGAGCGTTGACGGTTTCAAATCAAAAAGTCGGAAATCGGAAATCTAAAATCTAATGACCGTGTCGGGGCCGCCCTCGACGTGAACGGTATCGACGAAGCGTATGTGGCGCGACTCGGTCGTCATCACGAGCGAGTGCGTGCGGCGCCCCGAGCCGAAGAAGCGGACGCCGCGCAGGAGCGAGCCGTCGGTGACGCCCGTCGCGACGAAGATGATCTTCTTGCCCGGCGCGAGGTCATTCGTGTCGTAGACCTTGTTCGGGTCGTTGATGCCCATCTCCTTCAGGCGCGCGAGCACCACCTCGGCGGGCGGCACCTTCGACTTATCCACGTCCAGCCGCTCGGGGTCGTAGACGAGCCGCGCCTGTATCTCGCCGTTCAGACACTTCATCGCCGCGGCCGTCAACACGCCCTCGGGCGCGCCGCCGATGCCCATCAGCGCGTGGATGTTCGTGCCCGCCACCGCCGCAGAGATGCCGGCGGAGAGGTCGCCGTCGCCGAGGAGGCGGATGCGCGCGCCCGCGGCGCGCACGTCAGCGATGAGCTTCTTGTGGCGCGAGCGGTCGAGCACCATGACGGTCAAATCTTCGATGTCGCGGCTGAGCTTGCGCGCGATAGCCTTGAGATTGTCTTTGACCGCCGCGTCGATGTCGATGGCGCCGCGGCAGGAAGGGCCGACGACGATCTTGTCCATGTAGATGTCGGGCGCGTTCAAAAGCCCCCCGCGCTCGGAGGCGGCCAGCACCGCGATGGCGTTGTTGGCGCCGAGCGCGCAGAGGTTCGTGCCTTCGAGCGGGTCTACGGCGATGTCCACCTCGGGATAGGCTTCCGGATCGACGCTCTCGTGGAAGCCCTCGCCGACCTCCTCGCCGATGAAGAGCATCGGTGCCTCGTCGCGCTCGCCCTCGCCGATGACGATGCGGCCGCGCATCGGGACGCCGTCCATCTTCTCGCGCATCGCCTCGACGGCGACGTGGTCGGAGAACTTGCGGTCGCCCTGCCCCATCGTCCGCGCCGAGGCGATAGCCGCGGCCTCGCACACGCTCAGGAAATCGAGCGAAAGGTTAACGCTGTTCAGCTCCTGAGCCATCAGAACGAACTCCCGTAACTAAGGGTTTTAACCGCCGTGAAATGAACGCTTGGGCGCTTGGAAAGGCACCTGAATACTACCAGAGAGCGCCGGGAATTGATAGGGGGAAAAGAAGTAGGCAGGAGGCTCCGCATGATGGAAGTTGAAAGATCAATTCGGAGTTTTCGACAATGGGGCTTTCAACTGCCTGCTGCCATCTGCCTCCTGCCTACTTCTTAATCTCGGGACGCAAATTCAAGTTACGAATCAGGCGGTGCAGATAATTCGGGTGGACGCCGAGGAGGCGTGCGGCCTCTGTGAAGCTGCCGGAGGACTGTTCGAGGGCGCGGAGGATGAGTTGGCGCTTGGCCTCGCGCAGCGCGTCGTGGTAGCGGGTGACGGGCATGGCGGCGGCCGTGCCGGGCGCGGACGGGTCGGGGGCGGCGTCGAGGACGGTCTCGGGCAGGTCTTCGGGCAGCACGCGGTCGGTCGAGCCGAGGACGACGGCGCGCTCGACCGCGTTCTCCAACTCGCGGACGTTGCCCGGCCAGTCGTAGTTCATCAGACACTCGCGCGCCTCGGTCGAGAGCCCGGTCACGCGGCGGTTGAACTTCGCGGCGTACTTCGAGACGAAGTAGCTGGCGAGGAGCGGGATGTCCTCGCGCCGCTCGCGCAGCGGCGGCATCTCGAAGGAGACGACGTTGAGGCGGTAGTACAAGTCCTGCCGGAACTCGCCACGCCTTACCGCCTCCTCCAAATCCCTGTTCGTCGCGGCGACGACGCGCACGTCCACGCGGATGGTGCGCGTGCCGCCGACACGCTCGAACTCGCGCTCCTGTAGGACGCGCAGGAGCTTCGCCTGAAGCGTGGCCGGCATCTCGCCGACCTCGTCGAGGAAGAGCGTGCCGCCGTCGGCCACTTCGAGCTTGCCCTTCTTCTGCGCGATGGCGCCGGTGAAGGCTCCGCGCTCGTGGCCGAACAGCTCCGACTCCAGCAGCGTCTCGGTCAGCGCCGCGCAGTTGATGGCGACAAAGGCGCGGACGCTTCGCGGGCTGTTCTGGTGGAGCGCGCGCGCCGCCAGCTCTTTGCCCGTGCCCGACTCGCCGCGCACCATCACGGTCGTGTCGGCCGCCGCGACGCGCGCGATGAACTGATAGACGCGCTTGACGGCTGCGCTCTCGCCGACCATGCCGTGCTCGACCGTCGCTTCGGCGCGCAGCAGATCGTTCTCGCTCTCCAACTGCTCGACGTGGCGCGCGTTGTTGAGCGCGACGGCGGCGATGCTGCAAATGACCGTGACGAGTTGGAGGTGCCCCTCGTCGAAGTGCGTCGAGTGGTCTGCGGCCGTCAGGTAGACGGCGCCGAGCGCGCGGCCGTAGAGCATGAGCGGCGCGCACAGGAGCGAGCTGAGACGCGCGGCCCTCAGACTCTCGACCTCTCGGAAGCCGCCCTCGATGAGGTCGTCCGCGAGCACGGCCGTCCCCTCCTCCAAGACCTGCCGGAGGATGGTGCGGCTCACCTCTATCGGCGCGCGAGACGACATCCGCGCGGTCGAGGCCGAACTCGGAGACGACGCGGCCGTCGTCTCCGACGAGCAGGATGGCGCCGCGCTCGGCGGGCACGGCCTCGAAGACGAGGCGGAGCAGCTCGCGCTGTAGCTCCGGGGTCTCGCGCACGGAGTTGACCGAGGTGCTGACGCGCACGAGCAGCGCGAGGTCGCGCGCGATGCCGGCGAGCGTCGGCGGCTCGTTCGCGCCGGCGGGTGGAGGTAGAGCGCCTCTTCCGCCTTCAGACGCACGGTCGTGTGCGCCGTGCATCTCGCGGTCGCTGAGCGTGACGGGATTCGAGGGCGCGTCCGGCGGCTCGCCCTCGCCGTCGAGGAAGATGAAGCATGACTCGCCGACCGTCACGCGGTCGCCGTCGGCGAGCACGTGCTCGCGCACGGGGCGGCCGTTGACGAAGGTGCCGTTGAGGCTTTCGAGGTCTGTGAGCAGGAAGCGTTCGTCGGCGCGCTCGACGCGGCAGTGGCGGCGCGAGAGCAGCGAGTCGGCGAGCCGCACGAGCGTTCGTCGAGTCGCGCCCGACGGACAGCTCCTCCTCGCCCAGCTCGAAGACCGAGTCCTTCAAAGGCCCCGCGATGACGACGACTCTCGGGTTCATTGTTGAGCCCGGCGTGCTGCGACAAATATCATTTCGCCGTGCAAAAGTCACTACCCCCGCCGCGCACGCCGCACGGACTAACCCTTCGGATAGTCGCCTATCTTTTCGGATAGTCTTCGCGCCCCGCGCGTCCCCCAGCGAACGGCACCCGTCGTGGGCGCCCTCTCGCATTTAAACTCAAGCCGCACAACCGTTTCGCCGCACGAACGCGGCCGGGTCGCGCCTCTCGCGCGCGTCGCGGCACGCGGCTTGTAATTAGAGACCGAAAGGCGTCTGAAGAGGGTGCGAGTTCGAGAAATCTCCTCGGAGGTCGCTGCCAGCGACTCGCTTTGAAAATACTCGGGACCGAACGGGCGTCTCCCCGACCCCGTCGTCCCGAAATTGAAGCTCATTCACCTGCCCAACTTTGAGCTTCAGCACGGGACGGCGGCACCAACCCTTCCGGCGCCGCCGCCCCGAAAGCATCCGGTGAAGTAGCCGGCAGGCAGTAGCCAGTAGCCAGTAGAAAACCTTTATGAGACGGGCCGTCGGCCTCACCCTGCCAACGCCCACCGAGCGGAACCTACCGGCTACTGACTTCTGCCTACCGGCTATTTTTTTCGCCCGCCGGTAATACCGCCCCCTTACCCGCGTCCACAAAGTTTGTAGAGCTTGATCCGAGACGCGAGCTGTTGCCGCGTGAAGGGTTGCACGGCCCCGCGCCGGCTGCTCCGGACAAGCTCACACGCAATTAAGGACGAAGAGTAAGGAGAACCCTGACGATGAAACTCAACCGACGCCTCATCACCCTGACGCTCGCGCTGCTGTCGCTCTTTGCAAATAGCAGGCAGTAGGCAGATGGCCAGTCGGCAGTTGAAAGGCAAGAGGTCTTTCTTGATACATCCGTTCTAAAGAAGATGTATCTCTCATAACAATCGGAGGCGGCGAGTGATGAATCTCGCCGCCTCCGATTGTTATGAGACCTTTCCGGTCTTAACTATCTGCTGCCTACTGCCTTTCAATCCGCCGCGACGGCGTCGCGCGACTCGGAGGATTTGTAGGGGGGCAGGGACTTGCGCGCGGACTTCTCGCCCTTGAGGCCGAGCGCCCAGTCGGCCTGCATGAGCGTGTGGATGTCGCGCGTGCCCTCGTAGATGATCGCGGCCTTGCAGTTGCGCAGGTAGCGCTCGACGGGGTAGTCGTTCGAGTAGCCGTTTGCGCCGTGCACCTCTATCGCCATCGAGGCGGCCTTCTCGCTGCGGACGGTCGCCTGCCACTTGGCCAGGGAAGTCGCGCGCGCGTTCGGGCGCCCCTCGTTCTTGAGCCAGCCGGCCCTGAGCCAGAGCAGGTGCGACATCTGGTAGTCGGCCTCCATCTCGGCGATCTTCTGCTTGACGAGCTGGTGGTTGGCGATCTTCGTCCCGAACGTCTCGCGCTCTAAGGCGTAAGCGACCGACGCGTCGCGCGAGGCGCGGATGACGCCGGTCGCGCCCGCCGCCACCGTATAGCGCCCCTGCTCCAGCGCGAACATCGCGATCTTGAAGCCCTCGCCCTCCTCGCCCAGCATGTTCTCCTGCGGGGACGCGCACGTCCTGCAAAGAGAAGTAGCCGGTGTTGCCCGCGCGTATGCCGAGCTTGCCGTGGATCGTCCCCGAGGAGAAGCCCGGCATCGAACGTTCGACGATGAAGCAGGACATCCCCGAGTGGTCGCGCTTCCTTCGCTTCTCCTCGTCAGTCCAGCAGAAGAAGAGGAAGTTGTCGGCCACGTCGGCGAGCGAAATCCACATCTTCTCGCCGTTCAGGACCCACTCGTCGCCCTCGCGCCGCGCGGTCGAGCGCGAGCCGACCACGTCCGAGCCCGCGCCCGGCTCGGTCAGGCCATAGGTCGCGATCTTCTCGCCCTTCGCCTGCGGCACGAGGTACTTGTGCTTCTGCTCCTCTGTGCCCCACGCGTAGAGCGTCATGGAGTTCGAGACCCGTGTGGACGCTCATCACGACGCGCAGGAACGTGTCCACCGCCTCCAACTCCTCGCAGACGAGGCCGAGCGAGACGTAGTCGAAGCCCGCGCCGCCGTACTCCTCGGGGATGCAGACGCCGAGCAGGCCCAGCTCGGCCATCTTGTCCAAGCATCGAACGGTTGAACTGCTGCTTCTCGTCCCACTCCTTGATGTGCGGCGCCACCTCGCCCTGCGCGAACTCGCGCACGGTCTGGACGAGCGCCCTGTGCTCTTCGTTCAACTCGAAATCGATCATGACTCTTTCTTCCTCGAATGAAATTTAGTTCGGCGTGGGCCGTGGCCCGCGCGAGGCGAGAGGCGGGCGGCCGTCTTCCGTGGTCTGTAAGTTCGTCAAGCCGGGTCAGAAAATTAAGCGCCATCTTACCATCCGGCGCGCGCGAAAGTCACAGACGGCCGCCGGGCTCACTTGTTCTCCATAAGCGCGCGCGCGGCCTCCTTCGCTTCTTCGAGCGTGCGGACGCAGTTGTCGAGTTGCAACTCGTAGACGGCACGCTGTATCTCGCCGACGAGCGGCGAGGGCTTGAGTCCCATCTCCAGCAGGTGTCGGCCCAGCAGGATGGGCGCGGGCGGCCTGCGCTCGATCGAAAGCTCGCGGGCGCGCGCGATGAACCACTCCTGCGCCTCGGCGTCGAACCACTTCTCGCGCGGCACCCACGGCGCGTTGCGGCCGAGGCTGTCGGCCTTCGCCACGCGGTAGAGAAGCTCAAGCTCGCAGCGTCGCGCGAGGCGGCGGAAGGCGCCGTCCGACACCTCCTCGCGCTTGCGATAGAACTCGCCGGGCTTGAGGTGTTCGCGCACGAGCGCGACCGTCTGCGCGCGCACGTCGTAGCCGTCGAGCGTGAAGAGCTTCAAACGGTCGAGGAACGCGAGCGTGGGCGCGACGCCCGCCTCGTCGTGGCCGCGCGAGCGAGTCGCGCCCCTCGACGAACTCGGTCGTCGAAGGCTTGCCGAAGTCGTGACACAGCGCGGCCAGCATCACGCCAGACGCCGCGGGTAATCGAGGTCGTCCAATCAGCTCGCGCGCGCGGTCGCAGACGAGGAGTGTGTGGACGAACACATCGCCCTCGGGGTGCCACTCTTTTTCTTGCGGCACGCCCTTCAGCGCGTCGAGTTCGGGGAAGAGCTGCGGCGTGACGTTGAGGCGGTCGAGCCAACGGAGGCCGACCGAGGGCTCGCGCGGCGGCGAGAAGAATCTTCTCCAACTCGCCCCAGACGCGCTCGGCCGGGAGGTCTGTCAAGGTCGATGACGCGGCAGAGTTCGATGGTCTTCTCTTCGACATCGAAGTCGAAACGCGCGGCGAACTGCGCGGCGCGCAGCACGCGCAAGGAGTCTTCGACGAAGGTCTCGGGCGCGACGGCGCGCAGGAGCCCCGCCTCCATGTCTTCGCGGCCGCCGAAGGGGTCGATGATCTCGCCTTTGAGCGGGTCTTCGAGGATGGCGTTGACCGTGAAGTCGCGGCGGCGCGCGGCCTCATCGAAAGACATCGTGCGGGTCGCCCTCGATGTAGAAGGCGCGGTGCCCGCGTCCGGTCTTGCGCTCGCGGCGCGGCAAGGAAACGTCCAAATCCTGCCCGAGCTTGTAGACGGTGAACGCCTCGCCGACGACGTTGACGCGGCCGAAGCGCCCGAGCAGCTCGCGCAGGGCCGCAGGCTCGACGCCGTAGACCTCGACGTCCCAGTCCTTCACCTCGCGCCCGAGCAGGCGGTCGCGCACGCACCCGCCGACCAGCAGCGCGCGCCCGCCCGCTTCGCCCACGGCGCGCGCCAGCCTCAGAATTTTTTCGGGGATGGGAGAAGTCATCAGGAATATCACCACAGAGACACAGAGACACGGCTATAAGATCAGAAGCTGTGTCTCTGTGTCTCTGTGGTGAACCTCGGATTCTCTAGGCGCGCGGCGCGGCGGGGGCGTCATCGTCGTCTTCGTCGTCATCCTCGTCGCCGTCGATGTCGTCCGCGTAGTCGTCTTCGTCGTCGAGGTCGTCATCGTCGTCGTCGTAGTCCTCGGGGTCTTCCACGAGAAGCTGCATGCCGCGGGTCGAGGGCAGACAACTGATGATCTGCACACGCTCGATGCGCGTCATCTCGGGCGAGGCGTGCCAGAGCTTGACCCAGAAGCTGCGCGTGTCGCCGTGGACGACGAAGGTCGAGCCGTCCATCATCACAGGGACGGGCGTGGCCTCGACGCCGTCGCGCAGCTCTTCCAGAAGCTCGGGCACGTACTGGCGGAACTGCTCGAACTGGAGGACGACCGCCGAGTCTTCCACCTCCGCGGGCGGAAGCTCGACGGGCTCGTCCGATTCGAGCAGCAGCCGCGACTCGGTCTGCTGGTTTCGTTTTTTGACTACTGGCATAAGTTGGTAAACGGTGAATGGTGAATCGTAAATGGTGACGAAAGCCCTCAACGACCATTCTACCCTTTACTATTCACTATTACACTAGCATTTGAGTCCCAGCCTCTTCCTCAAGTATTCGCCCAGCTCGGCCGCCTTCACGCGCTCCTGCCCCCAGGTGTCGCGGTCGCGGACGGTGACGGCCTCGTCTTCGAGCGACTGGTGGTCGACGGTGACGCAGAAGGGCGTGCCGATCTCGTCCTGGCGCGCGTAGAGCTTGCCGATGCCGCCCGTGTCGTCGTAGACGGCGCGCATCGAGGGCTGCAACTCCGCCTTGACGTCCTTCGCCATCGAGACGATCTCGGGCTTGTTCTTCGCGAGCGGGAGCACCGCGACCTTGATGGGCGCGAGTCCGGGATGCAGCTTCAGGACGACGCGCTTCTCGCCCTTGTCGGTCGTGCGCTCGGTCGTAGGCGTCCATCATGAAGGCGAGGAGCGAGCGGTTGACGCCCGAAGCCGGCTCGATGACGTGCGGGTAGAAGCGCTCCTTCGCCGCCTCGTCGAAGTACGAGAGGTCTGCGGTCGAGTCCGGTGTTGCGGCGCTTGCCTTCCGCGTCCTCGGGCTTGTTCGAGTGCTGGCGCAGGTCGAAGTCGGTGCGGTAGGCGATGCCCATCAACTCCTCGAACTGCCGCTCCTGCTCGGGACGCTCGGGGAAGTAGCGGTACATGATGTCCACCGTGCGGCGTGAGTAGTGCGCCAGCTTCTCCCCGGGCACCTCGTAGAGGTAGAGGTTCTCGCGCGCCAGCCCGAGCCCCGTGTACCAGCCCATGTACTGCTCGACCCAGTAGTCGACCAACTGGAAGTGCTCGGCGTCGGGGCGGACGAAGTACTCCATCTCCATCTGCTCGAACTCGCGCGTGCGGAGGATGAAGTTGCCGGGCGTCACCTCGTTGCGGAAGACTTTTGCCGACCTGCGCGATGCCGAAGGGGAGCTTGCGGCGCGTCGTCGTCTGCACGTTGAGGAAGTTGATGAAGATGCCCTGCGCCGTCTCCGGCCGCAGGTATGCGAGCGCGGCCGGGTCTTCTTCTTCGGCGACCGCGCCGAGCCGCGTCTCAAGCATCATGTTGAAGGGGCGCGGCTCCGTCCAGTTGTCGTGCCGCACTTCGGGCAGGCCACCGACGGTGAGGTCTGCTCCCTCGCCCGAGCCGAACTCTTCGACCAGCTTGTCGGCGCGGAAGCGCGACTGGCACTTGCGGCAATCGACGAGCGGGTCGTTGAAGGTCGCCTCGTGCTCGGAGTACTTCCAGACCAGCCGGTTGAGGATGATGGAGGAGTCGATGCCCTCGATGTCGTCGCGCTCGTAGACGAGCCAGCGCCACCACGCGCGCTTGACATTGTTCGCCAGCTCGACGCCGAGCGGGCCGTAGTCCCAGGCGCTGCCGAGGCCGCCGTAAATGTCCGACGAGGGGAAAACGAACCCGCGCCGCTTCGAGAGCGACACGACCGTGTCGATGTTCGGTGCTGCCAATGTTCTTCTCCAGTGAATGGTAAATCGTAAATCGTAAATGGTGAGGCACGGAAAGCGGCTCTTACCTTTCACTGTTTACCGTTTACTATTTACCCTCATGGTAGCAGCCGCGCGGCGGAGTTGAAAAGAAGGGAGGGGCGACGCCGCACGCGCGGCGCCTCCCCTCCCCTTCGGTTTTCTGACGTCCGGCTGCGCTACTTCGTCGCCGGCGCGCTGACGTTGACGTCCATCTCGGTCTTCTTCGTCCCGCCGCCGCCAAACATGCCGCCGCGCCACGCGAAGAACGCCGCGATGACGACGATCAGAAAGATCACCACGATGGCGACCACGCCGGTGTTACTTGAGCCTTCTCCTTCAGCCATTGTCTTGTAGTCCTCCTGGAAATCCGTTCCCGTTAACTGCGCCCTCACGGGGCGCAAAGCGAGGTAAAAGTTCTAAAACTAAACAACGAAAGGAATCGAGCGTCCCTCACGTTTCATAACCATACGTCCTCGAACGCTCGCACGGGTTATAGAAAAGGCCGTGCCACGGAAAAAGTATGGAGCAGGCAGATGGCCGTAGGCCGTCGCCACGCGTTTCGGAAATTGAAAGATTAACTCGGAGGTTTCGACAGCGGCTCTTTCAACTGCCTGCTGCCATCTCTGCCTGCTGCATACTGCTCTAAAGCCGAAGCGCCGTGCCCTCCGCCGAGGGGCACGGCGCTTCGCCGTCTTTAAAGCTCGTCCTGTCGCGCTCAATCGCGGCGCGTGCGGGGGTGCGGCCTGTTCGGGGGTGAGCGTCGGCGTCGGGCGCGGCGCGTCGGCCCCCTGCGGGACGACCCAAAGCTCGAAGCTGTTTGACTCGCGGTAGCCGCCGTTGATGAAGACGAGGCGGTCGCGGCTGATGCCGCGCGCGGTCGTCAGGTAGTCGAGAGCGCGCTTCGCTCATGCGGTCGGCCTCGCCCGCGCGGCTGCTGCGCCCCGCGTAGGCGATGACGTAGCCGGTCGCGCCCGGGTTGTTCTGAAGTTCGATGGCGAGGTTGTCGAACCGCGCCTTGTCGTCGTCGAAGTGCGATGGACGGGAACTCGTCGAAGCGCTTGGGCGGCGTGATAGTTCGGGAGCGCGCCGAGACGCCCGTCGCGGCCTGCGCCGTCTGGCGGCAGGAGCGGTCGCCCGACCCGTCGTCGACGACAAGGATGGCCGTCACGCGCCTGTTGCCTAGCCCCGAAGAGTCAACCGTGATCGTCGGCGTGCCCACGCCCGAGAGGATGCGCGCCGCGGGCGGGCTCACCGTCCAGGTGTAGTTGAGCGCCGAAGGCCCCTGGTAGCCCACGTCGGCCGTGAACGTCACGATGTCGCCGTCGTCGACCTGCGCCGGCGCGGTGACGTTGACCGGGTACGGGCAGGGCGAGGCGGCGATGGCCGGGATCTCGATGGTGCGCGGGCGGTAGTTGAGCGCGATGCAGTTCTTGCGCCCGGCGAGGATGTTGAAGGTCTGCGCCCAGCGCGTGCTGTTCGGGAAGATGATCTCGACGGTGTGCTGGCCGGGGTCAAGCTCGATGGCGCGCACGTAGTCGGTCGTCTCGCCCGCGGGCTGGCCGTCGATGGTGATGGGGTAGCCGCCGGGCTGCGTCGAGACCTCGATGCGCCCCGTGGTCGGCTGCTGGTTCTTCTTATTCTTCTGCTTCTTGGCCTCGGCGCCCGTCGTCAGGAAGCGAGCGGACGGCGGCAAGCGCGGCGAGGGCGAAGACGGCGACGAGCAGGCGCGGGGCGCGAGACGGCTCTGGGTCTGCAGCATCGGTTTAGACCTCCTCCGTCGTCGCGCTCAGGGCTGCGGCTTCGAGGCGGCTGCGGCCGAGCGGCGGCGCGCACCGGCGCCGACCGCGAGCAGGCCCGACCCGAAGAGGAGCAGCGAGATCGGCTCGGGCACGGGGTTGGTCGGGCGGCGTGGGCGTCGGCGTTCGGGGTCGTCGGGCGGCGCCTCGTCGTCGCCGCCCGCGCAGATGCCGCTGACACAGATGAGCGGGATGCCGGCAGAGCGTCCACCAAGGGAAGCCGCCGGCCTTCGGGATGTAACCGTCTGCGGAATCTCGCCGCAGTCGCAGACCGTGCCGGTCACGTCGCCGAGGTCTACGGTCTCGACCTTGCCGCCGCTCTGCGAGAGCGTCGGGTCGGACGTGGTCGGGGTGACCGTCGAGCCGTTGGGGGTCGCCGGCTGCTGCCCGGCCGTCTGCTGCTCCTGAGAGGAGGTGCGCCGCTCTGCGTCGAACCGACTTGCGCCGTGGGCTGGCCCTGCGCGCCGAGGCGCAGGCGCACCTCGCTGGCCGGGCGCAACTGGCCGCCGGCGCCGGCCGTGCGCACCATCTCACCGTAGGTGATGGTGCCGGCCCGCGCCGCGGGCGCGGCTGCGAACATGACGCCGAGCATCAGAGCGATTGTGCGGATTGCTTGATGCCTCATCGCGGGATCGTCCTCCTACTTGAACCCAATCCCCTTCGGCCTGTGTCGGGAAAAACTTGTGACTTCGGGGCAATTCGGGCGAATCTGCTGAACGGGTGCTGCCGTGGAATCGGCGGCGGAGACGGCAAAACAGCCATCGGCGGCGTCGCCTCCGGCCTCGCCTGCATGCCTGTATCTGCCCGTTATCTGAAAGACTTGCGGCGAAACCTCTCCCGGTTACCGCACTGAGAAGAGACTCCGAATAGCCTTTGAGTTCCAAATTTCGGAAGCTCATTAAACCCGCCTCCGCGCCCGCCTGTCAAGATAAAAAAGGGCCGCCCCGACGGGGCGAACCCTTTTTCTCTCAAAAATTAAACACGAGGCGGCGGCCGTCTAGTCGCCGTCGCTCTGGCCGGCGGCCTCGGCGCGCTCGCCGCCGCCCGACTTCTGCTTCTCGTCGCGGAGCACGGCCTTGCGGGAGAGCTTGATCTTGTTGCCCTCCTTGCCGATGCATTTGACGAGAATCTGCTGCCCCTCCTTCAACTCGTCGCGCACGTCGCGGACGCGGTGCTCGGCGATCTCGGAGATGTGGAGCAGGCCGTCGGTGCCGGGGAAAATCTCGACGAACGCCCCGAAATCGACGATGCGGCTGACGGTGCCGAGGTACTGCTCGCCAATCTCGGCCTCGGCCGTCAGGCCGCGGATGCGTGCGATGGCCGCCTGCGCGGCGTCGCCGTCGGCCGTGGCGATGAAGATGGTGCCGTCGTCCTCCACGTCGATCTTCGCGCCGGTCTCCTCGACGATGGAGCGGATCATCTTGCCGCCCGGTCCAATCACGTCGCGGATGCGGTCGGGGTTAATCTTGATAGTGATGATGCGCGGGGCGTAAGGCGAAAGCTCCTCGCGCGCCTCGGGGATGGCCTCCTCCATGATGCAGAGGATGTGCATGCGCCCCTTCTTGGCCTGCTCCAGAGCCTCGGCCATGATCTGGGCGTTGATGCCGCCGATCTTGATGTCCATCTGCAAGGCGGTGATGCCTTCGCGCGTGCCGGCGACCTTGAAGTCCATGTCGCCGTAGTGGTCTTCCGCGCCCGCGATGTCGGAGAGGATGGCGTAGCGGTTGCCCTCCATCACCAGGCCCATCGCGACGCCGGCGACCGCCGACTTAATCGGCACGCCCGCGTCCATCATCGAGAGCGAGCCGCCGCAGACGGTCGCCATCGAGGAGGAGCCGTTCGACTCCGTGATGTCCGAGACGATACGGAGCGAGTACGGGAACTCTTCTTCACTGGGAAGCACGGGCTCCAGAGCGCGGCGGGCGAGTGCGCCGTGGCCTATCTCGCGGCGCGAGGTGGAGCCGAAGCGGCCGACCTCGCCGACCGAGTAGTGCGGGAAGTTGTAGTGGAGCAGGAAGCGGCGCTTGATCTCGCCCGACTCAAGGTCGTCCATGAACTGCTCGTCTTCCTTCGTCCCCAAAGTCGAGGTGACGATGGCCTGCGTCTCGCCGCGCGTGAAGAGCGCCGAGCCGTGGACGCGCGGGAGCCAGCTCACCTCCACGTCGATGGGGCGAATCTCGCTGAACTTGCGGTTGTCCGGGCGGCGGCGCTTGCCGAGGATGTCCTCGCGGAAAATCTTCTCCTTGAGGTGGTCGAAAATCTTCTTCGCCTGCTGGCGCTGGTCGGGCGCGTCCTCGGGATAGGACTCGACAACCTCCTTCTTCAAGGCGTCAACGGCAGCATAAGAGTCGATTTTGCCCAGCGCCTCGGTGTTGAGCGACTGACGGAGACGCTCCGAGTAGTTGCGCTCGATCTCGCCCAGCATCTCCTCGTTCAGCACCGGCGGCTCGACGGGCCGCTTCTGGATATCGAGCGCCTTGTAGAGTTCCTTCTGCCAGCGGCACAGGCGGTTGATCTCCTTGTGCGCGAGCATGAGGGCCTCGACCATGATCTCCTCCGACACTTCTTCGGCGCCGGCCTCGACCATGACGATGGCCTCCTCGGTGCCGGCGACGACGAGGTTCAGACGCGACTCGCGCACCTCGTCGTAGGTCGGGTTAATCACGTAACGGCCGTCAATCAGGCCGACGCGCACGCCCGCGATGGGCTGCGGGAACGGGATGTCCGAGAGGTAGAGAGCGAGCGACGCGCCCGTGATGGCGAGCACATCCGGGTCGTTCTCGTCGTCGGCCGAAATGACCGAGGCGATGACCTGCGTCTCGTTGCGGTAGCCTTCGGTGAAGAGCGGGCGGCAGGGGCGGTCGATCATGCGCGCGGTCAGGACTTCCTTCTCGCCGGGGCGCCCCTCGCGGCGGAAGTAGTTGCCGGGGATACGCCCCGCGGCGTAGTTGTGCTCGCGGTACTCGACCGTGAGCGGGAAGAAGTCGATGCCCTCGCGGGGGCTGCCCGCGCCGACCGCGGCGACCAGAACCATCGTGTCGCCGTAGCGGACGATAACAGAGCCGTGCGCCTGCTTGGCGACGCGGCCGGTCTCGACCGAAAGCTCGCGGTCGCCCAGTTTGATCTTCTCTTTCAGTAATTTCTTGGCTGCCATTTTTACCTCGTCTCCTTCGGGCGGGTCGTCCGCCTCGCGGAGACGACCTGTGGATTTGCGCAACGTCTCATCCGCCGCGCTCTGGCCCGGAAATGTTCGTGTGCCGGGTCGGGACCTCGGCCCCCGCTACGTGAGGCGGGGACTGAGCCCGTGCTCCTGAAAAAGAAAAAGCGGCACCTGCTCCAACCGTGAAGCCGGTGCCGCCTTCTGCTGATGCGCCAAAGGCCGCTGCCCCTCGTCCGCGCGCGGAAGCCCGGGCCGTCACGTTCGGCCGCTCCCGCCCGCTTGTCACTGGACGCCGGGCGTTGTTAAAGAGACGTTCGTCCTCGTACACTCGACTGCTGCGAACCCACGCGGGCCGCTCGTCCCTTACCGCCAACTGTTAGCGGCGCAGGCCGAGCTTGCCGATGAGTTCGTGGTACCCCTCGATGTCTCTACGCTTGAGGTAGTCGAGCAGGCTCCTGCGCTGCGAGACCATCTTGAGCAGCCCCCGCCGCGAGTGGTTGTCCTTCTTGTGAGTCTTGAAGTGCTCGGTCAACTCGTTGATGCGCTGCGTGAGCAGAGCGACCTGCACCTGCGGCGAGCCGGTGTCGCCCTCGTGGGTCTTGTACGTGTCGATGATGCTAACCTTGACCTCTGTTGCTAGTGCCATGACTGTCTAGATGATCCTCCCAGACCGCAGTAAGCCTGACGGTATCCTCAGGCAACCGCTAGAGTTAATTTACTGACCCAAAGAATTTAACACGCCCTCGCGCGGGGTGTCCAGCCGACCGGCCGGCTCACTTCTTCAGCTCGTCCTCGATGAGGGCGCGCAAATCCTGCTGGCTGAAGCGCGCCAGTTGCCTGCCGTTGACGAAGAAGGTGGGAGTCCTGCTGACGCCGAGGCTCAGCCCGTCGCGCTTGTCGCGCTCGACCTTCGCGGCGTAGCGGTTCCCGGCGACCGCGGCGCGCACACGCTCCACGTCGAGCCCGAGTTCGGCGGCGTAACGCTCGAACAGTACGGCGGGCTGCTCGCGCCGGACAGCCGGAACGGCGGGGCCGCCGTGCCCGTGTATCTCGCCCCACTCGGGCTGACGCCTGAACAGAAGCTCCTGCATCTCCCAGTACCTGCCCTGCTCGCCCGCCGCCTCCGTCCAAGAGGCCGCGAGCACAGAGTTCGGGTGGAAGGGCATGTACCTGACGACCAGCCTGACCTTGCCGTCGTAGTCCTTCAGAATGCTCTTCAACGTGGGGTGGAACGCGCCGCAGGACTCGCATTCCGGGTCTAAGAACTCGACCAGCGTGACCGGGGCGTCCGCCGGGCCGAGCGTGGGGCTGTCGGGGCGAATCAGGGCGTTGTCCGACCCGGCGCTCCCCTTGCGCTCGCGCTGCACTGACTTTCGGTAATAACCCGCGCCGACAACCGCCGCGACGACGACGAGGATGGCGATGAGGGCCAGAATCTTAACCTCTTTCCGCATACTACTCACTCTCCGTTTCCGGCCTATAAAAGAACAGGCATAAGGCCAACGCGGCGAACGACGCCAGCCCCAGCAGAGGGATGGTGACGAAGCCGAACCACTCGATCTGCCTCTCGGTGCACGACGCGCCCTCCGAGCAGGGGGTGAGGCTTTCGGGGATGACGCCATAGTAGAGCAGGTTGTGGTAGACCGCTACGCCCAGCCCCCCCAGACAGAGCGGCAGCGCATAAGCCCTCATCCGCACGTCGCGCATAAGGATTCCCGCAGCGATGATGAGCACCAGCGGGTACATCGCGACGCGCTGATACCAGCACAGCACGCAAGGCGGCAGCCCCATCACCTCGCTGAAGAAAAGGCTTCCCACCATCGCCAACAGCGCGATGACCCACGCCACGTACGCCAGCATGTCGCGTCTAACTAAAGCCACCCGTCTCCTCCTCGCAGCCCGCGCGCCGCCGCTCGCGCAGGCGCATAACATAGCAGAATGCCCCGCCGAATTCTTCAACGGACGGGCCGCGGATCAGTTGCGGAGTAGACGAAGGGGTGTGTCAAGGCAGTCTTGTCTGTTACCATGCGGCACGATTTTGACGCCTAACCGGACGGGGGACATTTCATGGACGCGAGCGAAGAGAAGGTCGAAGAGAGGGCGCGCATACTGGTTGTGGGCGGCGGGTTCGGGGGGCTGTTCACGGCGCTTGAACTGACCCGGGCGGGCGACGTGACGCTCGTCGCCAATGAGGATCACTTCCTGCACACGCCGCTCCTCTACGAGTACCTGAGCGGCGAGGTCGAGGAGTGGCACATCGCGCCGCACTACGACGAGCTTATCGGTAAGGACAAGGTTAACTTCGTCCACGGCGCCGTGACCGACATCGACTTCGACCGCAAGGAGGTCACGGTGGCGGGGCGCGTCCGCAGGCTCTTTTACGACTACCTCGTGCTCTGCGTCGGCGGCGTCACGAACTTCTGGGGCATCGAGGGGGCCGAACAGTACGCGCTCCCCTTCCGCAAAATTCGCCACGCCGACGACCTGCGCGAGCGCATGATAGACACGCTCGACCACATTCAGCCCGACGCCGCGCCGCAGGACGCGCGCCGCGCCGCGACCTTCGTCGTCGTCGGCGGCGGCGCCTCGGGCGTCGAACTGGCGACGAAGATGTCCGACCTGCTGCGCGACGCCTTCCAGCGTCGGGGCCTGCGCGGCGAGCCCCGCGTCGTCGTCGTCGAGATGGCCGACCGGGTCGTCCCCGGCATGGACGAGGGGATCCGCGAGGCCGTCAACGGCATTCTTCAGGAGAAGCGCGTCGAGGTCTTCACGGAGACGAAGGTCGTGCGCGTCCTGCGGCGCGGCGTCGTGCTGGAGCACGCGGGTGAGCGCCAGACGATAGAGGCATCGGGCGTAGTCTGGACGGCGGGCGTGCGCGTCAACCCGCTCGTCGAAAAGCTCAACATAGAGAAGACGCAGAAGGGGCTCCTCGTCGTCGAGCGCACGCTTCAGGTGCGCGGACGCCCCGAGGTCTTCGCGCTCGGCGACATCGCCTACTATCCGCACGTCGTCCCGAGCCTCGCGGGCACGGCGCAGATCGCCTTCCAGCAGTCGAAGCTCGTCGCGCGCAACGTGCAGGAACTGATCGACGGCGGCGTCCCTGCGGCCGGACACTTCGAAGAGCTGGGCGAGGCCATCAGCCTCGGCACCGACGACGCCGCGGTCTTGACGGCGGGCCGCGTCGTCACCGGCGAGATCGCACGTCAGGCGCGCTTCGCCCTCTACACGTCGCGGCTCCCGACCTGGCACCACCGCCTCCGCGTCGGCGCCGCATGGTTCTTCGGCGGCAAGTCGCCCCGCCCGCTCGGGCTCCGTGGGGACATCATCAAGGGGTGAAGGGTGAGCGTCTACGCGTTCGAGGCGGGCGGTTTCGTCGGGGTCATCTCGGACACGCATGGGCTCGTTCGGCCGGAGGCGGTTGCGGCGCTCGCGGGGGCTAAGTTAATCATCCACGCGGGCGACGTGGGCGGCCCCGAAGTGCTCGCAGAGTTGGAGCGCGTGGCGCCGGTCATAGCGGTGCGCGGAAACAACGACCGCGGCGCGTGGGCCGAGGCGCTGGCCGAGTATGAGGCGGTCGAAGTCAACAAGACTTTCGTCTACGTCCTGCACGACCTCAAAGGGCTGGACATCGCGCCCGCGCCCGCGGGCTTCCGCGTCGTCGTCAGCGGCCACTCGCACAAGCCGCTCGCCGAAGAGCGCCGCGGCGTCCTCTACCTCAACCCCGGCAGCGCCGGCCCCCGCCGCTTCAAACTCCCCGTCACCATCGCGCGCCTGAAGCTCGACGGCGACGACGCGAGCGCAGAGATAATCAACCTTTTGTAAGCAGATGTCAGATGATCGCGGCTTCGCAGGAGTCGAGTGCGGGGGCTTCTTCTTCGGGTTCGGGGCCGCCTTCGCCGAGGTAGGGGCGGCCGGCGGCGACCGTCTCGAAATATTCGGAGATGCGGTCTAAGACCTCTTCGACGCTGTGGGAGTGGTAGATGACCTGGCGGAAGCGCGCGCCGCCGTGGAGGCCCTTAGTGAACTGGCCGGCGAGCTGCTTCATGCGGCCGATGGCGGCGAACTCGGGCATGTCGGCGCGGAGCAGGTCGAAGTACTCGATGAGCACCTCGCGCTTGTCGTCGAGCGTCGGCTGGAACGGCTCGCGCCCTTCGAGCGTGTCCTCGATCTGTCGAAATATCCACGGGTTGGCCATCGCGCCGCGGCCGATGAGGATGCCGTCACAGTTCGTCTCGCGCCACCGCTTGAAGGCGCCCTCGATGGAGACCACGTCGCCGCTCCCAGAGACGGGGACGGAGACGGCCTCCTTCACCTGCCGCACCAAATCCCAATCCGCAAAACCCTTATAAGCCTGCTCCTTCGTCCGCCCGTGGAGCGCGATGTGCTCGGCGCCGCAAGCCTCGGCCATCTTCGCGACCTCGACCGCGTTGCGGTGTTTGTCGTAGAAGCCCGCGCGAATCTTGACGGTGAGCGGGATGCTGATGGCCTTCTTGATCCCTTTGAGAATCGTCTCTAAGCGAGGCAGGTCTCTGAGCAGACCCGACCCGCCGCCGTGCCTGACGACCTTCGGCGCGGGGCAGCCGCAGTTCACGTCGAGGATATCGGCGCCGACCTCTTCGGCCATCTCGGCGGCCATCCGCATACGCTCGGGCTGGCCGCCGAAAATCTGCACGGCGAAGGGGCGCTCGTACTCGTGGAAGCGCATCTGCCGCTTCGACTTCGGGTTGTTGCGCGTTAAGCCCTCGACCGAGATGAACTCCGACACGGTCAGCCCGATGCCGCCGCGCCGCTTCAAGAGCGCGCGGAACGGCACGTCCGTCACCCCCGCCATCGGCGACAGCACGAGCGGCGGATTAATCTCGACATCTCTAATCTTGAAAGGCTTCATAATTGGTGGACAATGGACGATAGACCTTAGACGATGATTTCCTTCTATCGTCTAAGGTCTATCGTCCGTCGTCTATTTCCAAAGCTCGACGCCGGTGGCGAGGAACGTCACTTCGTTCGCGGTGCCGTCGGGGTTGGTCTTAATCTTCGCGCCGTCGTCTTTGACGAGGTGCTCGACCGTCTCCTTGCTCAGGGTCTTGACCTTGAGCGTGCCCTCGGCGCGGAAGTTCATCTCGGAGGCGTCCTTCGGCACGGCGAACTTGTGGTCGAAGGTGACGCGGACGCCGCCCTCGCTCGCCCCCTCGGCCTTCGGGCCGATCTCCATCCAGCAGCCCTCGGCCTGGCAGACGCGGCGGACGACGCCCTCGATGACGACCGTCTTGCCCGCATACTTCTCCGGCTCCTTCAGAGCGTCGGCGAAGGCGACGCGCTTGGTATCGGCGGCGATGGCCTCGCCGCGGAGGATGCGGCCGGACGCGGAGGCGGAGGCCGAAGCCTCCTGTTTGTGCTGTTGGCCGTGGTGCGCTTCCTGCGCGGCGGCGCCCGCGGCGCAGGCGCAGAGGAGCAGGGCGGCGAAGAATGTTTTCATGACTGAAATGCGCTATCCTTTCGTGGCAAAGCTTGCGGACAGTTTAGCCGTTGGTCTTTTCCGAACGCGGAAGATTATAGCAATGCAGCACAAGCTCATCCAGTGGGTCGGCATCGCCTGGACACTTCTGTTTGCGGCGCTCGTCGTGTGGGTCTACGCGGCCGCGCCGCAATCAATCGCGGAAGTGACGACGCAGGCCAGCGTCGCCGCCGGCACCTACGAGGTAGATCGCGCGCGTTTCGACGCGGGGCGCGAACTCTTCCTGCGCGAGCAATACCGCGCCGCTCGTGGCGAGTGGGAGCGCGCCGACCCCGCGCGGCGCGACGCGCGCACGCAGTTCTACGTCGCCTACTCCTTCTACAGGGAGGGCTGGGGGCGCGTCTACAGCGACGACGCGCTCTTCCGGCAAGGGCTTGAAGCCGCCAACCTCGCCATCAACCTTGCGGGTAACGCGCCGCTCAACGTCGAAGACCCCGAGCTGAAGATTCACTCGGCGGCCGAGTTGAAGGCGGAGGTTGAGGGCGGTCTTGAACGAACGTCGGACGACTTCAACCCTTTGAAGGTCTTCCGCGAGCGCAAATGAGCCGAGCGACCAACCGCGCGCTGCTGCGACACGTACTGCTGCCGACCATCTTTTTGACGGTGGCGCTGCTCGGGGGCGTGCGCGTCGCGGCTGATACAAAGGCGCTGCTGTTCGTGCCGCCGCCGCTGGTAACTCTGATTCTGGCGGCGATGCTGCTGGTGCTGTTCGCGCGCGGGCGTGCGTTGCGGGTCGGGCGCTGGCTGTCGGCCGACCACGGCGCGGTCGAGAACGTGTCTCACGCGCTCACGCTCGGCGCGCTCTTCTTCGCGTCGGCGCAGGCGTTCAACTCGGTGCTGCCGGACGCGGGACTGCCGCGGCTCGTGCTCGCCTTCTTCTTCCTCTGGACGCTCTGGCAGAACCAGTTCTCCGCCTTCGACGCGCGGCGCCTGTTGCGTAGTCTCGCGGCGCTCTTCGGCACGGCGTTCGTCGTCAAGCACCTGCTGCTCGCGTCGCTCACAGACCCCGGCGGCGGCTGGCTCCGGCGCCTGACGGCCTCCGCGCTCGAAGGCTTCGCGCTCGGCGGCCCGGCTTACGCGGCCTCGACCGGCTACGTCTCCTTCTTCGCGCTCGCGCTCTACGTCGGCGGCCTCTTCCTCCTCCCGCCCGCGCCCACGTTTGAAACCGAAGACGCCGACAACCACGCCGCCGAACTCGCCCAAACTCTCCGACTCCTCCCTGCGCGCGAGCGCGCGCTCTCATCGAGGAGCTGAGTCGCAAGACAGAGAAAGAGGGCCTGGACTGAACAAGCCCCAGACCCTCTTCCCTTCCGCCCCTTCGCAAAGGAAAACTTACCAGTTGACGACGAGCGCCTGTTCGGCCTCCCAGACGGGCACGTCCTCGCGGATGGCGACGCGGTGGAGCCGCGCCTTGTCCGTGAGCAGACGCCCCGCGCCGAGCGAGACCGCCGCGAGCGGGTCGTCGGCCACGGCGACGTGGAGCCGCAAGACCTTCTGTAACCTTTCGCCCATCCCGCCGAGGAGCGCGCCGCCGCCCGTCAGAATGAGGCCCGTCTGGTAGATGTCGGCCGTCACCTCCGGCTTCGACTCTTCGATGGCGCGGCGCGCGCCCGTGATGATCTCCGCGACCACGGGCTCCAAAGCCTCGCGCACTTCAGACGCTTCAAGCTCGACGACCTTCGCCAGCCCGTCGGTCACCTGCTTGCCGACGATCTCCAACTTGCCTTCGCCGTCCGGGTCCGATGTTGCCCAACTGCTTCTTGATGTTCTCGGCCGTGCGCTCGCCAAGCTGCATCTCGTGCTTCGAGCGCACGTAGTCGATGATGGCCTGATCCATCGTGTTACCCGCGGCGGGCAAGGAGTGCGAGGAGACGACCGCGCCCGAGGCAATGATGGCGACGTTGGTCGTGCCGCCGCCGATGTCTACGACGAGGTGCGCGCGCTCGTCATCCTGTCGGAGCCCTGCGCCGAAGGCGGCGCACAGACCCTCGTCCACCAGATCGACCCGCGTGGCCTTGGCGTCGCGCGCGGCGTCGCGCACCGAGCGCTGCTCAAGGGTCGTCGAGGAGCCGGGGACGCCGATGACGACGTGACTGCGGCGATGGCCGCCGCCGAGCGCGCGGCCAATGAATGCCTTGAGCATCTTCTCGACCGCGTCGAAGTTTTCGATGGTGCCGCCGCGGACGGGGCGGAAGACCTCCACGTCCTTCGGCTCGCGGCCGAGCATCTTGTAGGCTTCCGCGCCGACCTCAAGGACCTCGCCCGTGTACCTGTGAATCGCGACGGCCGACGGCTCGTTGAGGACGACGCCGCGGTCGGGCGCAAAAATAAGCGTGTTGACGGTACCCAGGTCAATCGCCAGATCATCCGTAAATATACTGCTCAGGATCTTCATAGCTCCCCCACTTGTCCTCATTGCTTCATTTGTGAACGGTATTCGCCGAGGTCAACTGAGGCTGGGCAAGTGGCGTTCCACTTGAACACACGCGGATAACCGCCGCTTTTCCAAAAAACGGCGGCCGCCCTGCGTTTCGTTTCCAGACGTGCTCGCGGACAGAACCCGCCGTGGGCGCGCTGTAGGCGAACGGAAACGAAAGTGCGAGGAGGCGTGGGATGATGAATGATAGGCCGTAAGAGAGCCATCCGTCAGATGTCGGACAGTCCTGCGTTCAGCTTTCAGTCTTCGTCGTTCACATTGATGTCGCTGACGACTTCGTAGAGGGAGGGGGCGTCGTGCGCGGGAGACCTGTTTGGCCTGCGGGAGCGCGAGGACACGTACGGTAAGCGCGCGGTTCGCGGCGGCGGACGGAGATCTCGTCGCCCTCGCGCACCGCACGCGAGGCGCGCGCCGCGGCGCCGTTGACAGTGACCGCGCCCGCCTCGCACAACTCCTGCGCGACCGTACGTCGCAGGACGAGGCGGCTCGCGCGTAGGAAAAGATCGAGACGCATAGGTGGTAGATGGTGAATGGTAAATAGTAAATGGTGAATGGAGGTTTGACCCTTCCATTCACCATTTACTATTTACCATTCACCGAGAGGTTACTGCTTCTTCGACTTGTCCTTCTTCTCGGCGGGCGGCGCGCCGGGGTTGCCGTCGGCGGCGGCCGTCGGCCGACTTGTCCTTTTCGAGGAGCGGCTCGATGGTCTCCTTGTAGGCTCGGCCGGCTTGATGTAAGCCTCGTTGCGGAGCGTGCGGAGGTACTTGTCGCGCTCCTTCTCGGCGCGCTCCTGCGTCATCGGCCCCGCGGACGAAGTTCTCCTTGAAGGAGTCGTCGCGCTCGTTGACGCGCAGAATCATGTAGCCCTCGTCGGCCTTGACGGGGTCGCTCACGCCGCCGGCCTTGAGGCCCTTGACGGCCGCCGCGAGATCGGTCGCCAGTTCGGAGACGAGGAACCAGCGGGTCTTGCCGTCGGGGTCGGCGAGCACGCCCTTGGTCTTCTTCGTCTGCTCGTGCTCGGAGTTCTTCTCGACCAGCTCCTCGAAGCTCGTGCCCGCGCGCGCACGCTTGGCGAGGTCGGCGGCCTTAGCCTTGACCTCCTCCTCGGTGCGGCCGGCGAGGCTCAGGAAGACCTCCGAGAGGGTGACGCTGATGAAGCGGTCGCGGTTCGCGTCGTAGTACTCGCGCAGCTCCTTCTCGGTCAGGCCGTAGTAGATTTTCGCGTCCACCTCGTTGCGCAGCACGGCCTGGCGCATGAACTGGCGCCGCAGCGTCTCCTTGATGTCGGCGAGAATCATGCCCTCGCGCCGCATCGCCTCTTCCAGCTCCTCGATGGAAGGGATGTTCGAGTTCTTGGCGACGCGCATCACCTCGCGGTTGACCTCGGCCTCGACCTCCTCGGGCAGACGAGGCGTGTCCTTGCCCTTCTGGACGAGGAGCGCCTCGTTGATGAGGTTGAGGATGACCTCGGGCTGGCGCTTCTGTATCTCGGCCTCGGCCTGCTCGGGCGTCATCCCGCGCTGCTTGGTGAGCGTCTCCCTGAACTCGTTGTTCTCGCGCTTGAGCTGCGAGAGCATGATGACGTAGTTGTCTACCTGCGCGACGGGCTCGTCGAGCACGACGGGCGGCGCCTCCTCCTGCGCGTGCGCGGGGAGGGCGGCCGCACCGCGAGCAGCAGCGCCGCGAAGGCGAAGGCGAGACGCGCCGGGATGTTTTTCAAAAGCACTTTCATCACTCCTCTAAATCCGTTTACGGTCAGGTGGCGATTCTGAAGATTGACCACCGCAGACACAGAGATATAGCTTTAGAGACATAAAGCAAGAAGCTGTGACTCTGCTGTGTCTGCGGGGTTTGGCTTCCTTCGGGCATTGGATACGGTCGGGAATTCGCGGCGCCGGGCGAAGTCGCGTATTCTAACCTCCCGGCGCGGAGGCTCGAGCAACACGCCGCGCGCCCGTCGATCAGGCCGGCGCCCGGCGGGGCCTCGACCTTGAGCACGCCGCTCGGGCTGAACGTCGCGCCCTCGCCCTTAGCCCACCAGCGCCAGAAGCTTCTCCGGCGAGACGCGCGCCGTCTCCTTCATCTTGAAGGCGAGCCCCGTCGGCGTGCGGTCGATGGAGACGACGCCGGTCTCCTCGGCCGTGCGCCTGAGCCGCGCGTAGCCGAACAGGCGCTCGACCGACTCGGGCGGTCGGCCGTAGCGGTCTTCGGTCTCGCGCCGAATGATCTCCAGCGCCTCGTCGTCGCGCGCCGACGCGATGCGCTTGTACGTCCGCAGCCGCTGCCCCATGTCGTAGACGTAGTCGTCGGGGATGGAAACGTCCACGCCGAGGTTGATCGAGACCGAAGTCTCTTCCTCGGCCTGCTCGCCGCGCAGCTCCGCGACCGTCCGCTCAAGCATCTGCGTGTAAAGATCGAAACCGAGCGCGTCCATGTGCCCCGACTGCTGGCCGCCGAGCAGGTTCCCCGCCCCGCGCAGCTCCAAATCCAGCGCCGCTACGCGGAAGCCCGCGCCCAAATCCGAGAACTCGCGGATGGCCGCGAGCCGGCGGCGCGAGATGGCGGTCAGCTCCGCCTCCGAAGGTATCAAAAGGTATGCGTATGCGCGGCGGTTCGAGCGCCCGACGCGTCCCCTCAGCTGATAAAGCTGAGAAAGGCCGTAGTTGTCGGCCCGGTTTATGATGATTGTGTTGGCGCGCGGGATGTCTATGCCGTTCTCGATAATCGTGGTGGCGACGAGCACGATCGCCCTTGTAAAGTCGACGAAATCGAGCATCACCTGCTCCATCTCTTTCTCGTTCATCTGCCCGTGCGCCACGGTGACGCGCGCCTGCGGCACGAGCCGTTTGACTGAGCGCCGCTATCGTCTCAATCGTCTCGACGCGGTTGTGGATGAAGAAGACCTGCCCGCCGCGCCCGAGCTCAACTCGATCGCGGATTTAATGACCGACTCGGAGAACTGCACGACCTGCGTCTGGATGGCGAGGCGGTCGCGCGGCGGCGTCTCGATGACCGACATGTCGCGCAGACCCATCAGAGATCATGTTGAGCGTGCGCGGGATGGGCGTCGCCGAGAGCGTGAGCACGTCCACGCGCTTCTTCAACTGCTTGAGACTCTCTTTATGAGCGACGCCGAAGCGCTGCTCCTCGTCCACGACGACGAGGCCGAGGTCGCGGAACGCGATGTCTTTCGAGAGCAGGCGATGCGTGCCGATGATGATGTCGATGTCGCCCGACTCGACCCGCTTGACGATCTCCTTCTGCTCCTTGTCGAGCGGAAGCGCGAGATGAATTCGATCGTGACGGGGAAGGCGGCGAAGCGCGAGCGGAAAGTCTCGAAGTGCTGGTAGGCGAGCACCGTGGTCGGCGCGAGCACGGCCGACCTGCTTCGAGTCCATGACGGACTTGAAAGCCGCGCGCATGGCGACCTCGGTCTTGCCGTAGCCCACGTCGCCGCAGAGCAGCCTGTCCATCGGCGTCGATGGCCTCCATGTCCTTCTTCACGTCCTCGATGGCCGTCTCCTGGTCGGCCGTCGGGACATACTCGAAGGCGTCCTCGAACTCGCGCTGCCAAGGGCTGTCGCCGGAGAAGGCGTAACCCGTGACCAGCTTCCGTTCGGCGTAGAGCTTCAAAAGTTCGTCGGCCATGTCGCGCATCGCGCGCTTGGCCTTCGCCTTCGTCTTCTGCCAGCCGAGTCCGCCCGAGCCGGTCGAGCGTCGGCTCGTGCCCCTCTGCGCTCGAATACCTTTGAACCAGGTCCAGCCGCTCGACCGGCGCGTAGAGCTTCGCGTCGTCGGCGTAGAAGAGCAGCATGAACTCGCCCTTACGGCCGCCGAGTTCGAGCGTCTGCAAGCCACCGAAGCGCGCGATGCCGTGGTCGATGTGGACGACGTAGTCGTTGACCTTCAGGTCGCGGAAGTCGGAGAGGAACGCGGCGGTCTTCGACTTCTTCCGTTTGGCCGAGCCGGTGGTGGCGCCGCCCATCCCCGGCGCGCGCTGCTCTGCCCCTGGCCGCTCGCCTCGTCGAAGAGGTCGGTCTCGACGTGGACACCAGCCCCGCGCCCGGCAGCTCGAACCCGCCGGAGAGTCTGCCCGACGGTGACGATGGCGCGCGTAGTCTTCGACGTTCGCCCCGCCCTCGCCCGCGAGCGCGACGCGCGCCTCGACGTTGTAGTCCGAGAGCATCTCGCCCACACGCTCGGCGACGCCCGCCCGAGGGCATGGCGAAGAGCGTCAGCGTTCGCGTCTTCGGCGCGCGCGCGGCGCACGTCCGTGGCGAGGTCGGGGATGCGTCCGTGGTAACGCTTCGCGGGGAGCGAGCGCCACTCGACCTCGGGCGCCTGCTCGACCGCGGGGAAGAGGAAGAGCGGCGGCGCGGTCTTGCGCGCCCGCCCGATCTGCGCGGCGGGCTGTTCGGACTCGCCGACGAAGCGCTCGTCGGTCGGCGCGGCGGCGCGGCCCAGCGCGCGGAACTCGACGCGCGCCGACGCCGCCCAAGCCCGCGCGCAACTCTTCGGGCGTCAGGTAAAGCTCCTCGGGCTTCGAGGCCGATCTCGCCCGCCGCGTCGTTCTCGGCATAGCGCGTGGCGACGGTCTCAAGACTGTTGCCGAGGTGCTGCTCGACGCCCGCCGGCTCGTCCACGACGAGCACCGTGTCACGCAGGTAGTCGAACGTCGTGGCGTCGGATTTGACGACGAGCGAGATGAGCCACTCCCAGCCCGGGAACGTCTCGCCCTCGTCGGCGTGGACCGTGCGGTCTTTGAGCGCGCGCGTGTGCGCCTCGTCGTCCCAGCGGTCGCGCGCGAACTCGGCCCACAGTCGGAAGTCATCGCGGCCGACGGCAATCTCGCGCATCGGCACGATCTCGGTTGACTGTAGCTGCTCGACGGAGAGCTGCGTCTCCGGGTTGAATCGGCGTATCGAATCGACCGTGTCGCCGAAGAACTCGACGCGCACGGGCGAAGGGCTCGCCCGGCGACCAGACGTCGAGGATGCCGCCGCGCATCGAGAACTCGCCGACCGCGCCCACCGGGTCTTCGCGCACGTAGCCCGAAGCGAGCAGCACCTCGACCAAATCTTCCGGCGGGTAGTCGCTCGTCCCTCTTCAAGGACGCGCCCGCCTCCAAGGAGCCGCGCGGGCGTGAACCGTCCTGCGCGCCAGCGCGCCGCGAAGACAGCAGCACGAAAGCCTCCGCGGCCGCGCGCGAGATTCCAGAGCGACAGCGCGCGCCGCTCCAGACGTCTCCGCGTGCGGCGAAGCGCCCGCGTACGGGTCGCCTTCCGACGCGGGCAGCGTCAGAACGGCCTCGCAGTCGGCCGCGCCCGACGCGCGAGCGCCCGCACCAGAAGGAGAGGTCGCGCTCCCAAGCCTCCATGTCGCGGTTCGGCCGCGACAACGACGGCGAAGCGCCGCCCGGTCTCGCGCTGCAAAGCGGCGAGCGCCAGCGCGCGCGCCGGTGCGGACGTGAGCCCCGCCACCGATACGACGCGCGCGCCCGAAGCGACCTCCGCCGCCAGCCCGCGAAACTCCGCGCCCTCGACGACGCGCCGCAGCACGCCGCGCAAGACGGGGATGGTTCGACCGAACTACTCATAAATATTCGTGAACCGTGAACCGTGACAAGAGCGTGAACCGTGAACCGTGAACCGTGACGAGATAAAACCTGCTTTCCTCTTGTCACGGTTTACGGTTTACGTTCACGGTTTACGGTTTACGGTTCACGGCCTTTCACTCTTTCAATGATGCCGGTGGTGGAAGCGCCTTCGACGAAGGGGAGGGCGAGGACGCGGCCGCCGGCCGCCTCGACCTCCTCGCGGCCGTGTATCTCTGAGGGCGCGTAGTCGCCGCCCTTGACCAGCACGTCGGGCAGGAGTTCCGAGATGAGCTTGCGCGGCGAGTCTTCGTCGAAGACCGTCACGAAGTCCACCGCAGGAGAGCGCCGCGAGCATCTCGCGCGCTCCGCTTCGTTCAGACGGGGCGGCCGTCGCCTTTGAGCGCGCGCACCGAGCGGTCGCTGTTGACGGCGACGAGCAGCGCGTCCCCGAGGCGGCGCGCTGCCGCGAGGTAGCGGACGTGCCCGACGTGCAGGATGTCGAAGCAGCCGTTCGTGAAGACGAGCGTGCGCCCGGCCGCGCGCAGTTCGGCGCGGACGCGCAGCAGCTCATCCCTGTCGAGAATCACTTTGCCGCCCATCGGTTTTAGTAAATAGTAAATGGTGAATGGTAAATAGATAAATCTCGAGCTCCGGCGATTTACCATTTACCGTTTACCAATTACCATTCACGAATCATGACGACACGGCTTCCACGAGGAAATACGTCCCCGACAACGACCAGACGCGCGCGCGCCAACAGCACCTTCCGGGAGATTCAGCGAACTCGTCGGCAACCCCTACCCCAACAAGTTCGCCCGCACCGCTCTGACCGAGAGCGCAGAGGGCGAAGACACCATCAGCTCCCTCGTCACGAGCATTCAGCAAGCACGAGCCCGAAGTTGCGAGACGGGCGCAGAAGACCGGCGCCCGAGCAATTGGAGACGGCGAACGTCGACACTCGGCGCGAGTAGGCAACGTGCAGCGTCTCGGGGCGGCTGGCGACGCCGCCGCGCGTGATGGGCAAGGCCGCGTTCGTCCACCTCTCCGACGGCAAAGAGCGCCTGCAAATCTACGTGAAGAAGCAGGAGGCGAAGGCGATCAGCAACGACTCCCTGCAACCCGTCGAAGAGGCGGAGAGCGGCTGGAAGCTCTTCCAACTGCTCGACCACGGCGACTTTGTCGGCGTCGAAGGGAAGCTGTTCGTAACGAAGACGGGCGAGCTGTCCGTCCACGTCGAGACGATTCAATTTCTCTCGAAGGCTCTGCTGCCGATGCCCGACAAGCTGCACGGCATCAACGACCCCGAGATACGCCAGCGCCAGCGTTACGCCGATCTGATTGCTTCGAGTCTCAAGGTCAAGACCGACGAAGAGGACGGCGACTTCCCAACCGGAACTCTCGACGCGCGAAGTCTTCGAGCGCCGCTCGAAGCTCATCACGGCGATGCGCCGCCATCTCGACGACCACGGCTACATCGAGGTCGAGACGCCCATGCTCTCGCCCATCGCCTCCGGCGCCGCCGCCAAGCCATTCACGACGCACCACAACGCGCTCGACATTGATTTATATCTCCGCATCGCGCCCGAACTGTATCTCAAGCGCCTTCTCGTCGGCGGCTTCGAGCGGGTCTATGAATTCAATCGCAACTTCCGCAACGAAGGCATCTCCACCCGCCACAACCCCGAGTTCACCATGCTCGAATTCTACACGGCCTACAAGGACGTGAACTGGATGATGGATTTCTGCGAGGAGATGCTACGAACTTCTATTGAAAAAGTAACAGGCAGACTGCAAGTTACAATCAGTGAAGAAGTAGTTGACTTGTCAGATTTTCAATTCAAAACTCTCGGGAGAACCATTGACTTCAGCAAGTTTGACCGCCTCTCAATGAAGGATGCCATAGTTAAATATTGGAACGACTCCTTCACAAAAATTCACCGGCCTTTGCACCACAGACCTTCAAGTGTCGAGGTCATGACAAGAGGGGTATTTGATAGAAGTTGGCTGGATGATATCGAACAGCTTTATTACCTAGCGACTATATGTGAAGCGCCACACTTAACGCCGTATTTCTTTCAAGGGGAGATTCCTGTGACTCCAGTTCAATTCGAGAATGGTGTCGAAACAGACAGGAGTCGGATTGCGGAGAACTTTACTCAGGTTTATAAGGAGGGGTTTGATGAACACTCTAAAGATTCTGAAGAAGTTAGGGCACAAAAACTGATTATCAAAATCTTTGAGACACGCGTCGAGACGCTTTTAACTCAACCAACTTTCATCATTGATTTTCCGAAGGTTGTCTCGCCGCTCTCGAAAGCCTCGCCCGACGACTCGGCAATCGCGGAGCGGTTCGAGTTGTATGTGGCGGGGATGGAGGTGGCGAACGGGTTCTCGGAGTTGAACGACCCGGCGGAGCAGTTAGAGCGGTTCGAGGAGCAGGGGCGGCAGCGCGAGGGCGGCGACGAGGAGGCGATGCAGACCGACCTCGACTATGTCCGCGCGCTCTCCTACGGGATGCCGCCCGCCGCCGGCATCGGCATCGGCATCGACCGCTTGACGATGCTCCTGACGAATCGCCGCTCCATCCGCGACGTGATACTCTTCCCACACATGCGGCCCCGGACGGCGCAGGCAGAAGACTCGGACGAGCAGGCGGGCAACCCCTGACGCGCCCCTTGCCTCAATAACTCAACGACGACCCAGTAACTTGATAAAGGAGCCATGAAGATGTTTCGTAAAGTTTCCCTCGTTGCGGCCGTGGTCGCGATGGCCGCGGTGTTCGCCTACGCGCAGGGCGAGCAGAAGACCTTGAAGGTGACGGGCTACGTCATCGACAACATGTGCGCGGAGATGCACGGCACGGAGGAGGAGGCGGCGAAGCACCCCAACGGCTGCGGGCTGATGGAGAGCTGTCAGAAGAGCGGCTACGCCGTCATCGCGGGCGAGAAGACCTACAAGCTCGACGCGGAGGGCAACAAGCTCGCGGCCGCGGCCCTCAACGCCGCGAAGTCGAAGAAGGGCCTGAAGGTCGATGTCGAGGGCACCGTCGAAGGCGACATCCTCCACGTCGCGAAGCTCGCCGAGGCGAAGTAGGGCGCTTAACCACCGCAGACAGGAGAGGCACAGCTTGAAGCGGGATTCCGTTTGAGCTGTGCCTCTCCTGTCTGCGGTGGTTAATTCTTCCCCGCAAATTTTTCTCGCGACCGCCTGTGGGAGTTTCCCGCGGGTTTACGCGTTTAGAGTTAAGAGGGAACGTGCGGCGGCGTGTTCGCGCTGGGCACTGCCGTCCGGCGCCCCTCCCGGCGGCCCTCGCAGAGCCGTCTGTCAGTTGCGGGTGCGGGCGCACGCGTCGAACGAACACGGGGAGATTCGTTCGCGCGCGGCGCGCCCGCTCCGCGCACAAATAGTCCTCTCGGATACCTTTGGCGGGACGAGCCTTCCCGCCCCTGAAACGGAGCGAGACGATGACCGCCAGCTACTTTGGCCCGACCATCTTCGGCCTCTAAATCACGCCGCGCGTCAGAGACGTTTGAGCGCCTTCGCGGCCAGCGCGGCGGCCTTCTTCAGCCGAGCCGGCTGCTCCTCTGGGCCGCTGATGCTCAGGCGCAGCACCGCATCGCCCTTCAGCACGGAGAGCGTGGAGGTGCGCTCGTCCCCCGTCAGGTAAGCCTCCTCGCCCAGCCCCGGCACACGTTGAGGGCGCGAGTCTTCACCCTCGTCGCCCTCCTCCTCTTCCTCTCCGTGGCCGCCCTCCCGCACCTGCCCGGCGGCGCGCTCGCGCTTCAGCATCTCCTCGCGCTCACGCTCGCGCTCCTCCTTCAGCTCACGCACGCGCTCGCGCGCCTCGACCGCCTCGGGGTGAAAGCGCCTGCGCCAGTACTCCTTCAAGGCGTCCGAGCCCTCGGCCGCGCGCACAACTTCGAGGTTGACCGACCGGACGAAGGTCGGCAGGCGGTAGAAGCACTGCGACATCGAGAGCGGCCCCGCGGCGTGCTCGCTCCCCTGCGCGTCCGTGGGCGCCTCGCCCTGCACCTCCTTCAACTCCTCGGCCGAGATGAGCGCGCACGTCCTGCCCGGCGGCGGCAGTGTGGCGGCGGGCGTCGGCGCAGGCGTCGCGGGCGCCTTCGCGTTCTGCGCGCCGCCACGCGCCCCGCACGCGAGCGCGGCGACGAGCGAGCAGAGCAGCAGGATCAAAGTAAACAGGCGCATCGGCAATCCTCCGTAAGAAGCAGGCAGTCGGCAGCAGGCAGTGAGCCCCGGGGGCTCCGGAAATTAGCCAAAGGTGAGATGAAGGTCGTGCTTCCTTCATTGCAAGCCGTGCATACGTCATTGCAGGGCGTGCATACGTCGTTGCAGGCCGTGCATACGTCGTTGCAGGCGCTGCAATGACGGAGCAGCGCGTGCTTCCCTTCCTGCAACGCGTGTTGCGACGCAGCGGCGCGTGCTTCCTTCGTTGCAGCGCGTGTTGCGACGCAGCAGGCTCACGCCGTCAACCGGCGGCGTCCACATCGTGCGCTTCATTTATCCCCGGCTGGCTGCCTGGCGCCTACTGTTCCGGCATGCGCTCAAGCTCGCGCGTCATGCCCAGTTGGGTGAATATCTGGCGCGATTCGCGCCACATCTCAGCGCCGCGTGCGTGGTCGCCGGACGTGAGTTCGTGGCGCGCCCAGTCGCGGAGCGTGCGCGCGCGCTCGGCGGCGGCGCCCATGTCCGTGTAGACGCGCAGGCTCTCTGCGAAGCATTCGGCCGCGGTGCGCGGTCGGCCTTCGATGAGAGTCGTGGTGTCCGAACGCGAGGCGACGAGGCCGAGCGTCCGCCATGCGTTGGCGATGTAGTCCTGATTCTCCGTCTTCTGCCCCAGCTCCAACGCTGTCAAAGCAGTCGTCAGAGCCTCCTCATTCTTCCCCTGACCCCAGAAGCTCTCGGCGAGGTAGCAGTAGATCATCGAGAGCGCGAAGTGTCCGGCCGGGCCCGCGAGCGCGACGGCCTGCCGCAGGTTCGACTCGGCGGCTGCGTACTCTTCGAGCCCGATCTGCGCGCCCGCGAGGTTGCCGAGCGTCGGCAGCTCCCACGTCCGCTCGCCGATCTCGCGGAAGATTTCGAGCGCCTCAGTGTAGCGCCGCACGGCCTCTCGGTAGTCCGCGCCGAGGTGCGCGATGACGCCGAGGTTGTTGAGCATGAAACCGAAGTTGCGCCGGTCGCCCAGCTCCTTCAGGAGCGCGAGCGACTGCTCGAAACAGTCATGCGCTTCGTCGAAGCGGCCCGAGACCTCGTGCGCCACGCCCAGAAGCTTCAGCCCGTTCGCACGCGCCGCGCGCGACCCTTCGGTCATCTCTTCGCTCAGCGCCAACACCTGCGCGCCGAGCCGCCCGACCGCCGCCGCGTCGCCCAGACGGTGCGAGGCGAGCCCCTGCCGGTTGAGCGCGAGCGCAAGCTCGGCGCGCGCGCCCGCCGCCGTCTTCGCACGCCGCGCGAGGGATTCGGCGCGGCGCGCGCTCTCAAGCGCCGCACGGTTGTCGCCCTGATACTCCTGCACCGCGGTCAGCCCGTTCCACGCGCGCGCCTGCGCCACGTCGTCGGCCGCCGCTTCGGCCGCCGCGAGCATCTGCGTGTAAGCCTCGGCCGCCTCGCCGTAACGCGCCTGCATCGTCAAGACTTCGCCGAGCCCCGCGTACCAAGAGACCGATTGAGGACGCAACGCTCCTGTCTCTTCGCCCGCGCGCTCGGCCTCCGAAAGATTTTCGAGCGCCTTGCGGTAGAAACCTATGGCTACGTCGGGCGCGTAGGTGGCGCGCGCCTGCTGACCGGCGTGGCCGTACCATTCGGCGGCGCGCGCCACCTCACGCGCAAGCTCAAGGTGCTCTGCGATGACGGCCGCATACTCCTCGACGCGCCCGCCGCCCTCTTCGATGAGCCACGCCGCGGCCTCGCCGTGCAGGCGCCGCCGCTCGCGCTTGAGGACACCCTCGTAGACGACGCTGCGGAGCAGCGCGTGCTTGAAGATGTACTCGCGCGCGCCCGCGAACGGAGAGACCTCGCGGCGGAAGATGAGTTCTTTACGCCGCAGCGTCTCTAGCGCCGCGGCTGTGTCTCCCTCGAACCCTGCCCGCTTGCGCCGCGGCCGTGCGCGAGAACTGTTCGAGCGCGCCGTCCCAGAACTCGCGGCCGATGACGGAGGCGCGCTGCAAGACGGCCTTCTCCCACGGCGTCAGGCGGTCGAGTCGCGCCTGCAAGACTCCCGTGAGCGTCGGCGGCACGCGCACCTCGACCAGACGGCTCGCGTCCACGTGCCAGCACTCGGCCGCCGGGATGATGACGCGCTGGTCGATGAGCATCTTAATCAGCTCCTCGACGTAGAAAGGGTTCCCCTCGGCCGCGCCGACGACCAGCTCGCGCAGGGCGTGCGGGATGGCCTGCGCATGGCGCAGAATCTCTTCGACGAGCTGCCGGCTCTCGCGCTTCGTGAGCGGCTGCAACGTCAGACGCGCGTGCGCCTGTTGCCCTTCGCCCCACGCGGGCCGCCGTTCGAGCAGCTCGGGCCGTGCGAAGCAGAGGACGAGCAGCGGCGCCTGTGCGCACTCGCGCGCGAGCTGGTCTACGAAGTCGAGCGAGCCGTCGTCGGCCCAGTGCAGGTCGTCGAGGAAGAGCAGGACGGGCGCGGCGCGCGCCACGCGTCGGAAGAACTCGGCGGCGTAGTGAAAAGCCCGGCCGCGCACCTGCTTCGCGTCGTTGAATGATGCCGGCGAGGTGCGGGCTCGAAGAGAAGTCGAGGCCCGCGAGGTGTCCGACAAAGTGCGCGCGCATCAGCGCTTCCGCGTCGTCGCCGCTGAACACGTCGAGCATCCCGCGCTCGAACTTCTCGCGCGCGGCCGCGGCCGGGTCGCTGTCGTTGATGCCGAAGCGCAAGGTGAACACGTCGCGCACGAGCGCGAACGGCAGTCCCGCGTTCGCTGACTCGCGCGGCCGTTGAAGACCTGCAAGCGGCTCGCCCAACAGCTCGACCTCGCTGCTGAACTCGTAAAGCAAACGCGACTTGCCGAGACCCGCCTCGCCGACGACCGTCAGCGCCTCAAGCTCCCGGTCTTCTATGACGGTCTGCAAGCGCGTCCCTCATCCGCGCAAGTTCGGCCTGACGTCCGACCATGCGCGTCTCGACGCCTTCAACGCCACGCGTCTGCAGACGGAAGGCGCGCGGCTTCTCGCGCTCGACGAGGTACGTGCGGACGGGCTCGCCGCCGCCGCGCACGTTCGGCAACTCCGTCTCGCGCACGTCGAAGAGGCCGCGCACCTGCCGGTACGTGTCGTGTGAGATGAGCACGCCGCCCAGCGGCGCCGCCTGACATAAGACGGTTCGAGACATTGACGGCCGCGCCCGTCGCCGTCAGCCGCGCTCGACGCCCGCGCCCGAAGCGCTCAGCAGCACCGCGCCCGTGTTGACGCCGACGCGCACAAGGGGCGTCGGCTCCGACCCCTTCGCCGAACAGCCCGCGCAGGTTCGACAGCGACGAACTCGGCCAAGTCCCTCTGCATCCGGAGCGCGGCGCGGACGGCGTGCGCCGGGTCATCCTCGTGCGCGACGCGGTCGCCCCACAACGCCATCATCTGGTCGCCCATGTGCCGGTCAACCGTGCCGCCGTAATCCACACGGCCGCGTCCACACGCCGCCAAAGCTCGCGCATCGCCTCGCTCACCTCCTCCGCGTCGAGCGCTTCGGCGTGCGCCGTGAAGCCGTAGAGGTCTGCGAAGAGAACTGTGACCTGCTTGAGTTGTTCGGCCGACGGCTGCGGCCGTGCTTGTGGCGTTGTACGCGCGCGCGCACTTCGACGTGTCCCGCTAAGGTCGCGGCGGTCTAGAGTGGTGGGGGGCGCCGTCGGCCTTCCGACGCATCTCCGCCTCGAACTCAAGCCGCTGCTTGAGGCGCCGGAGGTCGAGCCCTAAATCTTTAACTGTCTGGTAACGCTCCTCCCGCTCCTTTGCGAGCGCCTTCGACACGATCCTTTCCAGCTCGGCCGGCACGCCCTCGGCGCGTTCCGAGAGCGGCGCGGGCTCGCGCTGGAGCACCGCGGCCATCACGTCGCTCGGCGTCGGCCCCTCGAACGGCGGCGCGCCCGCGGTTAGCTCGTACAGCACCACTCCCAAGACTCCACACGTCCGTCCGCGCGTCAACCTTCAACCCGCGCGCCTGCTCCGGCGACATGTAGCGTGCGGTGCCCATAATCATGCCGGGGTGCGTGTCTACGAGCGCGCGCGCGAACGAGTCGGCGGACGAGTCGCCTTCCCTCCCCGTAGCGGGCGCCGCGCTGACGGGCTTGGCGAGCCCGAAGTCCAAGACCTTGACGTAGCCGTCGGGCCTGACCATCACGTTCTCGGGCTTCACGTCGCGGTGGACGACGCCCGCGGCGTGCGCGGCCGAGAGCGCGGCCGCGAGCTGTACGCCGATGTCGAGCACTTCATGCAGTGGAAGTCCACGGCCGCGCGCGTGCTCGCGCAGCGTCGCGCCCTCGACGTACTCGGTCGCGATGAAGCGCGCGCCCGCCGAGTCGTCGCCGATGTCGTAGACGGTGAGGATGTTCGGGTGGTTGAAGTGCGGAGGCGGCGCGCGCCTCCTGCTCGAAGCGGCGGACGCGCTCGCGGTCGCGCGTGAAAGAGGCGGGCAGAAGTTTCAAGGCGACGCGGCGGCCGAACCGCTCGTCCTGCGCGAGATAGACTTTGCCCATCCCGCCCTCGCCGAGCGTGCCGACGACGCGGAACGAGCCGACGCGGCTCCCCGGCTCAAGCGCCTGCCGCTCGCCGCCGAGCAGCGCGGCCGCGACGCGGCCCGGCGTCTCGGAAGGAACTCGCCCTCGCGCTCGTGCGCCGCCAGGAGGGACTCGACCTCAGCGCGCGCCTCTGCGTCGCCCGCGCAGTTCGCGTCGAGGAACGCCACGCGCTCAACGGGCGCCAGCTCGGCCGCCGCGTGGAACAGCTCCTTAATGCGCTGCCAACGCTCAGGGGTCATAGGAGAGCAAGTAGATGAGGACTGAGGACTGTAGGAGGCTGAGTGTCGGAGAAGAAGCGCAACTCGGATTTTCGACGTCAAGGTCTTAACTGCCATCTGCCATCTGCCATCTAGTACTTTGTTAAGCGTCGAGTTCCCGTCTGAGCCACGCGCGGGCCATCTTCCAGTCGCGCTCGACGGTGGCGTGGCTGACGCGCATGGCCTCGGCCGCCTCCTCGATAGTGAGGCCGCCGAAGAAGCGCAGCTCGACGATGCGCGCCTGGTCGGCGTCGAGCGCCGCGAGGCGTTCGAGCGCCTCGTTGACGCGGAGCAGGTCGAGGTCGGGGCTCTGGCCGAACCCCTCGGCCTCTGTGAGCGAGACGGCGAACAGTCGGCCGCCGCGCTTCTCGGCCTGCACGGCGCGCGCGTGGTCAACGAGGATGCGGCGCATCATCTGCGCGGCGACGCCGACGAACTGCGCGCGGCTCTGCCAGCGGGCGCGGCTCTGATCGACCATGAGCATGTACGCCTCGTTGACGAGTGCGGTCGGCTGGAAGTGTGTGGTCGGGGCGCTCGCGCCGCAGGTAGTTGCCGGCGAGCCTGCGCAACTCGTCGTAGACGAGCGGCATCAGTTCGTCGAGCGCGGCGCGGTCGCCCCCGCTCCACCTCTCCAGGAGTTGGGTAACGGCCTGGGGCGTGTGCATCCGTTCTGGCGCTGGACAGAACGTCCGGAGCGTCGGCCAACTGCGACGAGTCCGGGCGTGGCTTGCGTTTGAAATACTGCCGCGGGGAGTGGCAGCCGATACTAACATTTTTCTTGAATCAGGTGGGAACGCTCTCTCACGACGTATTTCTGCCGCCCGCGCACGCACTGTCTTTAGTTTCCCGATTCGTGCAAACCGCCGCCCCGTCAGGGCCGGCCGCCGCCGACGGCGCGGGGCATGATTTTTTTAACAAAGCGTGTGGGAGTTTGCGGGCGGAATACGCGTTTCTTAGTAGGAGAAGAGAACCTCCAACTTAGTTTGAGTTTATACGCCGCGCGTGGGAGACTGCCCCGAAAGCGACCCCCAACGCGAACAGCCTGATACACGGGACAGAGCCACGCCTCGCGTCAGCCCCGGCTGACTTTCTCGGAAATCACGCCGCCACGTGCGACCTGCCCCGAGGCACGCGGCAGCTCCCCAGAAGGAGAATACAGATGTCTCGAATGCCCCGTTCACGCAGGCGCGCCCAGGGTCTGCTCTTCACCGCCCTCTTCGTCGCGGTTGCCCTCGTGCTCCCGCTCCTGAACGTCGCCGCGCAGGTGACGCTCTCGGCGCCCGCAGTCCTCCCCGGCAACGACGGCCGCTCACCCGCCGCCGGCCGGCAGGAGGAGCCGCGCGTCTCGAAAGGCGCCGACACATACCTCGCCGTCTGGACCGACGCCCGCGCCTCGCTCGCCGACAACGGAACCATCGGGCTCAACACGGGACTGGACACGCCCGGCATCGGCAACATGCTCGACATCTACGCGGCGCGCGTGGATGGCGCAGGACAGGTCATCGACACGACGCCCATCATCGTTAATCAGGCGCCGAACAATCAGGCCAACCCGCGCGTCGGCTGGAACGGCCAGAACTGGCTCGTCTCATGGCTCAACACGCGCCCGCGCGACGAGTTCAGCCACACGTTCGACCTCGTCGCCGCACGCGTCTCAGGCGACGGCCAACTGCTCGACCCGACGCCCATTATCCTCAAGGCGGACGTGAGCACCGACCAGCGCCCGAACGCGGTCATCGACGACGGCGCGGGCAACTGGGTCGTCACGTGGGAGGGTTTCCTGCCGGTTGAGGGCGGTTCGATTCCGCGCGGCGTCTTCGTCACGCGCGTGGCGAACGACGGGACGGTGCTCGACCCGGAGGGCCGGCTCGTCTACAACCACCACAGCCAGTTCATGGGGAACTCCGACCTCGCGCGCGCGGGCGACCGCTACCTCCTCACCTTCATGACCTACGGCCCGCCCTACACCGTGCGGGGCGTGCTGCTCGACGCGAGCTTCAACAACCTGCGCAACGGCCCCGAGCTGTTCGCGGGCGACGGCCTCTACCCGCGCGTCGCGTCGAACGGGCAGACGTGGTTCGTCACGTGGTCTGACGGCGCGAGCGGGAACATCCAGCACGTCAACGGCACGCGCGTCTCGCGCGACGGCGACCCCCTGGACGTGCCGAACTCCATCAGCATCAACCCGAACATCGGCACCGGGTCGGTCGCGCCGCAGGCGGCGTGGGACGGCTCGAACTGGTTCGTCACCTACGAGACGGGCTACAGCCCTGCGACGCAGACATATCTCACGAGTCAAGACCTCTACCTCACGCGCGTGTCGAACGCAGGCGCTGTGCTCGACACGAATCCGGTCGTCGTCGCCAACACCGCGGACATTGAAACGGCCCCGTCCATCACGCCCGGCGGCGGCGGCGGCGCGCTCGTTGTGTGGCATGCCAGCCTCGCGCGCGACGTGTATGCCGCGCGCGTGTCGGCCGCGGGCGCTTGACGAACAGCACGGCCGTGGGCTTAGGCGCACCGCGCCAGTCGAAGCAGAGGATGGCCGCGAGCGGCACGGGCTTCCTTACGGTCTTCCGCAGCGACGTGTCGAACCAGCAGCGAGTCTACGCGCAGCGACTCGACCAGAACGGCGCGCCCGTAGACGCGGAGCCCTTCCTTCTCTCCGACCAGACGGACGTTGATAACCCTTCGGTCGCGTGGAACGGCTCGGCCTACCTCGTCGTCTGGGACGCGACGGGCGCCACCGCGGGCGTGCGCCAGACCTTCTCACGCGTCGTCCCGACCTCGGGACTGCCGCCGACGCAGACGACGCCGCCCACGCTCGTCATGAACGGCCACCAGCCGGACGTGGCGGGACTCGACGGCACGTTCCTCGTCACCAACATCCTGCAAGAGACGGCGCAGATTCGCACCGTGCAGTCCGTGCGCGTTGACGGCACAGGGACGCCGCTGGGCACGCCCGTCAAGATCGAGCGGCTCTTCGACTCGTGGCCGCGCGCGGCCGTCTTCGGCAACCGCTGGATCGTCATCTGGGAGGGACACAACAACCACGACGATTCGCCCGGCACCATCCGCGCCTCGTTCGTCGCGCCGGACGGCACGGCCACGGCCCCCTTCGTCGTCGGCGATGTGGGCAACGACCTCAAACCCGAGATCGCCGTCGCGGGCGACAAGGCGCTCGTCGTCTGGGACGACCTCGGGCAACATCTATGGCCGCCGCCTCAACGCCGACGGCACCTCGCCCGAACCCGCGAGCGGCGCGGCCGTCGCCGACGCCGCCGGCCGGCAGGCAGAGCCCTCGGTCACATGGGACGGCAAACAGTACGTCGTCGTCTGGACGGACAGCCGCCGCGAACTCTTTCCGCAGCAGCCCGACGGCGACGTGTTCGGCGCGCGCATCGCGCCCACCAACGTCAAGATAGAAGAGTTCGCGGTCGCCAACTCAGCAGCTTCCCGAGGCGACGCCCTTCGTCGACGCCTCGGACGGCCTGACGCTCTTCTCCTACGCGAAGTTCTACGACGGCAGCGACGCGGGCGTCCCCGACTACGCCGCGCACCGCATCACGCTGCGCACCTCGCGCCTGCCCGCGCCCGATTGACGCGGGCCTCGCCGGCGGCGCCGCGCGGCCTCGTCGCCGACCAGGTCAATAGCGGCCCGGCCACCGGCAACGTCAGCCTCCACTGGGCGGACAACAGCACCAACGAAACCGGCTTCAAGGTCGAGTCGGCGACGACCGGCGGCTTCAGCCAGATCGCTCTGCTCGGCGCGAACGCGACCACGGGCTCCGCCATAGGGTCGGCGCGAACAACGTACACAGTTTCCGCGTCCGCGCCTACAACGCCGCGGGCGACTCCGAATACTCGAACGTCGCGACGCCGCCCGTCGCGAAGCATGAGCCGAGGCCCAACACGACCATCTACGTCGGCGAGAACGCGCACATCTCGGTCACGCCACCGACGCCGAAGGGATCGCGCTCGTCGAGTTCTATGCGCGCCGCGACAACCTCAACGGCTCGACGGCCGACCCGCCGGTTCTCATCGGTGTGGCGACCGCGCCCGGCGCCGACGGCAAGTACAACCTCGAATGGGTGCTGCCGCCCGTCGGCTATTACCACGTATACGCGCGCGTGACCGACGCGACGGGCAGCACGACGACGACCTATGACTCCACGCTCGTCGTCTGGCAGAAGGCCACCGTCAACGTCACCAGCCCGACGGGCGGCGCTATCTTCAAGCTGCCCGCGAGCGTCACGCTCACCGCCACGGCGCAGACGAACAACGGCCGCAGCGACGAGTACATCGACCGCCTAGACTTCTACAACGGCACGCGCTGGGTCGGGCAGGGCACGAACGCCGAGTGGCAGGCCCCGTGGAGCTTCGTCTGGGTGGACCCGCCCGCCGGCACGCACAACATCACGGCGCAGCCGTCGAGCACGCTGACGGGGCTCGCCATCAGCGCGCCCGTCGTCGTCGTCATCGACCCCGAGCAGGAGCCCGAGCCCGACCTCAACATCAAGCCGGTCGTCGCGCTCACGTCGCCCGCGCACGCTCACGAACTTCGCCGCGGGCGCGACCATCCCCGCCTCCGCCACCGCGACCGACGAGGACGGCGCCATCGACCGCGTCGAGTTCCGCGAGGGCGGCTTCACCGTCGAGGTGGACACGGCCGCGCCCTACGCGGCCGAGCTGAACCTCCCCGGCGGGACGCACGACATCACGGCCGTCGCCTTCGACAACAGCGGCGGCTCGACCGTCTCGCTCCCCGCGCGCGTCACCATCGAGCGCACGCGGGCGCGCAGCTCACCTCGCCCAGTTGGGACGGGCAGACGCTCATCGGCAGAGCGTCGTCCGGCTCACGGGCGCGCCCGCCGATAAGGAGATGGCCGACGACTTCGACCTTGTCGGCGACATCGACCGCGTGGTCGTGGCGGGAGCGGCGCCGCGGCACGACCGTGCGCGGCGCTTACGTCCGCTTCTTCGCGTGGCAGAACGGTAGCCCCGGCGCGTTCAGGACGAGCAGTACTCGCCGCGGGCGACCCTGCGCTCGCCTTCGCCGGGAATGGTCAAGCACGGTGGACGTGCGCCTGCCGCATTCGTTCCGCGCCGCGGGTAAGCACTTCGTCTCGGTGCAGCTCGCCGTGGACGGCCCGCGGCACCTGGTACTGGCAGAGTTCGCGCTCGGGCGCGCCGATGAACTCCGCGGTGCGCATCCGCGACAAGTACGCGGCGGCGCCCGCGTGGGGGCCGGTCGTCGAGGTCACGGGCACGGTCAACGCCGACGCCGTCGTGCAGCTCTACGGCACGCTCACCACGCCGAGCAGCCTTACGTCCGTCTCGCCGCAGACGGTCGAGCGCAGCGGCTGGTTCGTGCTCACGGGCACCAACTTCGGCGCCGCGCAGGGCGCGAACCGCGTGCTCGTCGATAAGCTGAACGCCATCGTCGTCAAGTGGTCGCCGACCGAGATCGTCGGCTACGTGCCCGAGGCCGCGTCGCTCGGCGCGGTCGAGGTCGTCATCACGAACCCGCTGGGGTCGAGCAACGCGCTTCAGCTCAACGTCACCCAGCGCAAGTCGGTCGGCCGCATCCGCTGGCAGGCGAAGTACCTCGGCGACTACATGACCTACCGCCCGGCCATCGCGCCGGCGGGGAGCCCTGAGGCCGGCTCGGTCTACCTTGAGGTGGACGGGCTCGTCTACGCCTGGTCGCCGACGGGCGCGCTCAAGTGGGTCGCGCGGCCGGGCGGCTACCGCGGCTTCCTGAGCCTCGGCGGCGGGCAGATTTCGGCCGGCGCGGAGGGAACGGTCTACGTCGGGGAGATGGTGCAGCCCGGCGGCGTCGGCACGCCCTACCGCATGGCGGTCACGGCGCTGAACGGTAAGACCGGCGGCGTCAAGTGGCGTAACATCGACTCGACCGCCACCAAGATATTACGCCGGGCCGAACGTCGGCCCTGACGGTAAGGTCTACGCGGTCTTCGCGCCCGGCCAGTACAACACCGTGGCCTTCAACCCCGACGGCACCGTGGCCTGGACGCGCAACGACCAGCTCAGTGCCTTCCTCTCCGGCCCCGCGGGCGAGATGGCCTTCGGGCGCGACCTGCCGCGCTTCTACTTCATGGCGGGCACGCCGCTTATCGCGTCCGACTTCGCGGGCGCGATGCTGTGGTCGGTCAGCAACGGCCGTGGGGACAAGCCCGCCATCGGCCCGACGAGAACCTGCGTATCCGCAACTCTTACTTGAGCGCGCAGACGGGCGCCAACGTCTACACCTTCGCGGGCTTCGGCCAGGGGCCGACCTATCCGGCCGCGGCCGGCCTGGACGGCACGCACTACGTCATCAACAACTACTACCGTCTCTACGCCGCTCAACCCCAACGGCACGGAGAAGTGGCACTACGACGAACACGACTTCAGCGACAACTTCGGCTGGCTGAGCGACCCGAACGCGAGCCCCTCGGACAGCTTCGTCCTGATGGGCGCCCGCAACACGGGCCGTTCGTTCTGGGGGTCGGCCAACTACGGCTACATCCTCGCGCTCGACCCGGCGACGGGACAGACGGCGTGGCGGCAGGCTCTGCCGCAGGCGCCCGACATGACCACGCCCACCGACCTCAACCGCGGCCAGATTTCCGTCTTCCCCAAGATGGTCTTCACGGCCGACGGCTCGACCGCCTACACGGCGGGCGACGTGGGCGGCGAGGGCGACTCGCGCTTCACGGGGACGCGCTTCGGCTACTTCTACTCGCTCAACACGAGCAAGGAGAACGTGGCCATCAACCAGCCGCCGACGGCGACGCTCCTGAGCCCGGCCCCGAACTCGAACGCGCCGCTCGGGTCTACGATTCACGTCGTCGCCGCGGTTCAGGACGACGGGCCGATTGACCGCGTCGAGTTCTACTGCACCAACGGCGGGCTCAAGAAGATCGCCACCCTCACGGCGCCCGACGCCAACGGCCAGTACGCGACCGACTACATGCCGACGGGCCCCGGCGGCTACGGCTTCTTCGCCGTCGCTTACGACAAGGGCGAGCTTCAGGGCGACACGGCGCTCAACATCGTCCTGATTAGTAACGCGGCGCCCACCATCACGTGGGTCAGCCCCGCGGACGGCGCCGTCATCGCGCCGCTGCCCGCGAGCCTCACGCTCAAGGTGCACGGTACAGACCGCGACGGCACGTTGGTCAAGGCCGAGTTCTACACGAGCGTCACGGGACACCTTGCAGACGACCTGAGCCCGGACGCCAACGGCGACTTCGAGGTGGAGTGGGCCAACCCGCCCGCGGGCCAGCACACGATCACCGGGTGGATTACGGATGACGGCGGCACGCGCATCGGCAAGTCCATCAACATCACCATCAACGCCGCGGCCACGCCGACGCCGACGCCGACGCCCGCGCCGACACCCACGCCCGTCGTCGGGCAGCCGCCCGCCGTCCAGATCACCTCGCCGGCCGACGGCACGAGCGTAGCGCCGGGCACTTCCGTCAACGTCACGGCCGCGGCCTCCGACTCTGACGGCACCGTCACGCGCGTGGACTTCTACTATGTCACGGGGTCGTTCGATAACCTGATCGGCAGCGACCTCAACGCGCCCTATGCGACGACCATCGGCTCGTCGAGCCCTTCGCCCTTCGACCTCGTTGCCGTCGCCACCGACAGCAGCGGCAACAAGACGCGCTCCGCGGTCGTTCGCCTCTTCTTCCAGTACCCGGACACCGACCCGCAGGGGCAGTTGACCATCTCCGGGCGCATACGCCACCAGCAGTCCGCGCCGGGTCGCGAGATTTTCCTCCCGAACGCCGTCGTGCGCCTGAGCCTGAACAACTCGTTCCTCAAGGCGACGATGACGGACGCGCAGGGCAACTTCATCTTCAAAAGCCTCTCGTACGGCGGCCGTTACGAGCTGAAGCCGGCCGAGCCCGGCTACGAGTTCTTCCCGCCGAGCGTCTTCTTCGAGGGGCTGACGGAGAACGAGACGTATGACTTCGTCGCCGCCGGCCCGCTGCCGCCCGGCGCGACGCCGACGCCGACGCCCGGCTCAAGCGCGGTCACGTGGGAGCGTTTCTACGACGGCCCGCAGCACCTCGCAGACTCCGACCCGCGTGTCGCCGTGGACGCGCAGGGCAACACCTACGTCGCCGCGACCTCGGGCTCAGCGAACGGCGGCGACACAGACATCACGCTCATCAAGTACTCGCCCGCGGGCGAGCAGCTCTGGTCGGCCTCCTACGTCGGCGAGGGCAACTACAAGGACTGGGCGAGCGACGTAAAGACCGACGCGGCCGGCAACGTCTACGTCGTCGGCACCTCTTGGGCCGCGGCCTTCCCCGGCTCCGAGTACGACATCGTCACGCTCAAGTACAACGCCTCGGGGCAGCGGCAGTGGGCGCGCGTCTACAACGGCCCCACCGGCCACTGGGACAGGGCCTACGCGCTGGCGATTGATGCGGCCGGCAACGCCGTCGTCGCCGGCTCGTCGCAGGGCAGCGTGAGCGGGCCGCTCTTCGACGAGTTCATCACCGTCAAGTACGACCCGGCGGGCACACAGCTCTGGGCGAACCGCTACTCGACACAGCAGATCGGCGACGACGCCTACAGCCTCGCCGTCGATGCCGCGAACAACGTCTACGTCAGCGGCACCGGCTACGCGAAGACGAACAATCAGACCTCGCGCGACATCGTCACCGTCAAGTACGACCCGGCGGGCGCGCGGCAGTGGGCGTCGCGGTTCACGGGCGTGCCCGGGAGCCCCGGGCCGATACCTCTGCCGAACAACCCCGTCTCGAACGAGGCGGGCGGCGTCGGCATCGACCCCTCGGGTAACGTCTACGTCTTCGGTGCGAACAACGCGGGCACGTCGCAGACCGACTACCTGCTCTTGAAGTACAACCCGGCGACGGGCGCGCTCCTCTGGGGACGCAACTGGTCGGGCCAGTCGAACGACTACCCGCGCGACATGGTCATCGACCAAGTCGGCAACGTCTACCTGACCGGCGAGAGCTGGGACGGCGACTACCAGCAGGCGACCTCGGAGAACACCTGGGACGCGGCGACGGTGAAGTTCGACGGCGCTGGCACGCTCCAGTGGGCGCGCGTCTTCCGCGGCTTCCCCGGCAAGATCGACGGCGGGCGCGAGCTGGCGCTCGACGCGTCGGGGAACGTCTACGTCGGCGGTTACTCCGAAGGCTTCGTCAACGGCGACGCCGTCGTCATCAAGTACCAGCCCGACGGGACGGAGCAGTGGGTCTATCGCTACGACAATCCCCAGCACACGGGCGACTCGTTGCGCGACATGACCTCGGACGCGTCGGGCAACCTGTATCTCGCGGGGCAGGCGATACTGACGAACTCGTCGGGTCAGGAGACGCTCGACCTCGTCACGGTGAAGCTCGCGGCCTCGACCGCGCAGCTCAACGCGCCGCCCGACGTGATAGTCATCGTCGGCCCGACCATCGCGGGCGCGCCCGTGGCTTCCGACGGCGACGTGCCGAACGCCGAGACGGACACCGTCGGCGGCCCCAACGGCCCGACCATCGCGGGGCGCAGCGTCTCGCTCAGGGCTCAGGCAAGCGACGCCGACGGCACGGTCGCCTCGGTCTCCTACTACGACAACGGGACGCTGCTCGCCACGGTCAACGCAGCTCCCTACACCTTCCAGTGGAATGACGCCGCGCTCGGCACGCACGCCGTCAGCGCGACGGCCACGGACAACAGCGGCGCCACGCGCACCTCCGCGACCGTCAACGTCACCTTCAACGACACGCAGCCGACGCCGACGCCGACGCCGCAACCGACTCCGACGCCGACGCCGGTGACCGCGCGGTCGCCCTACAACGGCACGCCCGCGGCGCTGCCCGGCCAGTTCGAGGCCGAGGACTTCGACCAGGGCGCTGAGGGCGTCACCTATCATGATGCGACCCAGCAGAACGAGGGCGGGGCGTATCGTCAGACGGGCGTGGACATCTACAAGTGCGCGGGCGGCGGCTGCGACCGCATCGTCGGCTGGGTCAAGGCCGGCGAGTGGCTCGAATACACCGTGCAGACCGCGGCGGCCGGCCCCTACACCTTCGAGGCGCGGGTCTCGGGCGGGGCGGCGGGCGGGCGCTTCCACGTCAAGGTGGACGGGACGGACGTGACCGGCCCGCTCCAGGATACCTAACACGGGCGGCACCTTCGCGTGGCAGACCGTCTCGAAGGCCGGGGTGAATCTCGCGGCCGGTCTGCACGTCGTGCGCGTGGTCGTCGAGGCGGAGGCGTCGGACGGCTGGGCCGGCAACTTCGACTGGTTCAAGTTCAGCGCCGCCGGGCAGACGCAGCCGGCCACGCCAGTTCGCCTCCAGGCCGAAGACTTCGACCAGGGCGCAGAAGGAGCCGCCTACCACGACGCGACCGCGCAGAACGAGGGCGGGGCGTATCGTCAGACGGGCGTGGACATCTACAAATGCACGGACGGCAGTTGCGGCCATCTGGTCGGCTGGATCAAGGCGGGCGAGTGGTTGAACTACACGGCGGACGTGGCCGCGGCCGGGACCTACACGCTGAGTGCGCGCGTCTCGAACGGGGCGGCGGGCGGCACCTTCCACGTTACGGTTGACGGGGTGAACGTGACCGGGCCGCTCCAGATACCGAACACCGGGAGCACGTTTGTCTGGGCGACGGCGGCGAAGGAAGGCATTGCCCTGACGGCCGGTCGTCATGCGGTGCGCGTGGTGATGGAGGCGGAGGGCGCGAACGGCTGGGTCGGCAACCTCGACTGGCTGGAGTTCACCCCGGCCGGTCAGGCCGCGCAACAGCAGCTCGCCTTCGAGGCCGAAGACTTCGACGACGGCGCGGAGGGCGTCGCCTATCATGATGTGACTTCGCAGAACGAGGGCGGGGCGTATCGTCAGACGGGCGTGGACATCTACAAGTGTACCGACGGCGGGTGTGGCCATCTGGTCGGGTGGGTCAAGGCCGGGGAGTGGCTGCGGTACACGAAGGAGGTGCCGGCCGCGGGCAGCTACACGTTCGAGGCGCGGGTCTCGAACGGGGCAGCGGGCGGAACGTTCCACGTCGAGGTGGACGGGGTGGACGTGACCGGGCCGGTCACGATCCCGAACACCGGGAGTCCGTTCGTGTGGGCGACGGTCTCGAAGGCGGGGCTGAACTTGACGGCGGGCCGGCACGTCGTGCGCGTGGTGGTGGAGGCGGAAGCGGGGGGCTGGGCCGGGAACTTTGACTGGTTCAGGTTCACGACCGGAACGGCCGCCGCGCAGACCGAGACCGTGCGCCTCCAGGCCGAGAACTTCGACGAGGGTGCGGAGGGTGTCGCGTACCACGATGTGACTTCGCAGAACGAGGGCGGGGCGTATCGTCAGACGGGTGTGGACATCTACAAGTGTACCGACGGCAACTGCGACTATCTGGTCGGTTGGATTAAGGCCGGCGAGTGGTTGCGTTACTCCGCTGACATTGCCTCCGCGGGCAGCTACACGTTCGAGGCACGGGTCTCGAACGGGGCGGCGGGTGGAACGTTCCACGTCGAGGTTGATGGGGTAGACGTGACCGGGCCGCTCCAGGATACCGAACACGGGCGGCACGTTCGCGTGGCAGAACGTCTCGAAGGCGGGCGTCAACCTGAGCGCGGGGCGCCACGTGGTGCGTGTGTTGATGGACGCGGACGGAGCGAACGGCTGGGTCGGCAACTTCGACTCAATCACCTTCAGCCGACAGTAAGGGCTGAGCGGCTTAACCCACCCAAAACCGAAGGCGCCGGGTCGTTCAGACCCGGCGCCTTCTTTTTAGTATCGGCGACCCTTCGCGCGGCCTTCAGTGCTTGACGGCGGCGGCGGGCGCGGCCTCCGCCTTCTTCCGCAGACGCTCGACGCGTTCGCGCGCCCACTCGGGGGCGGTGCCGGCGCGCGACATCGTGCGGACGTAAGACTCGGCTGCGGCGAGCGCGTCGGCGTCGCGGCCCTCGCGCTCGCGGACGCGACTCAGGTCAACGTAGAACTGCGGGCTCTCTTCGCCCGCCAGCTCGGCGGCGCGCGCGAAGGCTTCGCCCGACTCGGCGAGCCGGCCCATGTGCTCGTAGATGCGCCCGAGGTGGTAGAAGACGAGCGGGTAGCGCCCGCCCTCCCTGCGCACGACGGCCAGCAGTGAAGCGGCCGCCTCCTCGTTGCGCCGCAGCGAGACGAGCGTCAGCCCCAGCTCCATGTTCGCCGGCGCGAGGTATCCGCCGCCCTCACGAATGGCGCGCTGGTACAGCCCGACCGCCTCTGCGGAGCGGTCGTCCGCACGCGCCGCGCGAGCCTTCTGAAGAGAGCCGTAGGCCGGCTCCTCGATAACGAACTTCGCGGGCGCCGACTTCGACGCGCGCACACCGCGCAGAAGCGCCGTCGAGTCCGCCAGCTCGGCGTTCGTCTTCGCGCCCGCTTCCGGCGTACGACCGACGCCCGCCGCGCGCGCGGAGGCTGCGACGTTTGCAGCGGCGACTATCTCGCCGCGCGCGACCGTGACCTCACGCGGCGACGCGACGCCGCGACGCTTTGCACGCTCCTCGTACGCGTCGAGCACGGCGAGCGCCTGCTCCGAGTCGCCCCCTTCGGCGAGCGTGCGCGCGAGCCCGGCGGCGGCGTCTCCGTGGTCGGGCCGGAGCCGCAGCGTACGCGCCCACTCGGCCGCCGCGAGTCCCGACTCGCCGCGCAGAGCGTGCAGGCGCCCGAGGCTGTAGCTCGCCTCGGCGTACATGTCGTTCTCCAGACGCAACGCGGCGCGCAGCGCGCCTTCGGCCTCTTCCCAGCGGCCCAGACGCGTGAGCACGACGCCGAGGTTGTGCTGCGCGCGCGCGTAGTTGCCGCGCTTCTGCGCGACGGCCTTGCGGTAAGCCTCGGCCGCCGCCTCCGACTCGCCGAGCCGCGCCAAAGCGTTCCCGGCGTTGTAGAAGAACTGCGGGTCAAACCTCTCCGCCGAAACCTCCGCGCGCACGAGCCCGACCGCCTCCGACAGACTCCCGCCCTCGGCCAGCGCCTCGGCCAGCGACAGGCGCAGGCGCGCACGCTCCGAAGGGTTCGTCGCCGACTCGGCCTTCGCGCGCAGCGCCTCGACCTCTTCGCCCGAGACGTTCGACGCTTCAGACTCTTCGCGCGCCGGCTCAACCTTCGCGGCCTCGGCCGCCACGCGCCGCTCGCGCACGACCTCGCCGCCCTTCGGCGCGCCCTCGCCCTGTGCCCACGCGCAAGGCGCAGACGCACACGCGAGGAGCAGCAACGCCGGCCCGGCCTTCAAGAACTTATTCATCCCTCGACCCTCCGCCCTTAACCTTTGAGGGCGACGATTGTCCCGCCGAAGCCGACGGCCCACGCGCGCCGTCCGACCGTGAAGAGGCGTTCGAGCGCGTGCGTGTTCACGCGCTTCGTGTCCGCCCATGTGCGCCCGCCGTCGGTCGTGTGCAGCAGAGCGCCGCCGCGTCCGACCGCCCAGCCCTCGGCCTCGTTGAAGAACTTCACGTCGTAGAGGTCGTCGCCGACGCCCGACACTTGGGGCCGCCACGTGCGCCCGCCGTCCGTCGTCGCGATGATGACGCCCTCGCCGCCGACCGCCCAGCCGCGCTCATGTGTGGCGAACCAGACGGCGTTGAGCCTGCGCCCGCCGACCGCCCGCGGCTCCAACTCCAACTGCTCCGTCTCGACGCGCACTGACTCATTCGGCCGCTGTGCCGACGCGCCGCCCGCGGGAATAAAGACCGTGCCCGCGCGCCACGTCGCGCCGCCGTCCGAAGTCTTCAGGACGGTCAGCCCCCCGCCCGAGAGCCACCCCGCCTGCGCGTCAAGGAACGAAGCGCCCAGCAGCAGATGGTTGGTCGGCACGCGCTGCCGGTTCCAGGTCTTGCCCCCATCGGACGTTGTGAAGAGCGCGCCCAGCTCGCCGTAGACCCACCCGCGCTCGCGGTCGGCGAAGCGCAGGCCCGCGAGCTTCAGGTCAACGTCGGCGCCGCGCGTCACCTCGACGCGCGACCACGTTGCGCCGCCGTCCGAGGTCGAGAGCAGGTACGAGACGGACTCGTCCTTCGCCATCGGCTTGAAGATGCTGCGCTCGCAGAGGAGCCAGCCCGTCTCGGCGTCCTGAAAGAAGATGTCGCGCAGCGCGTCCTCCGTCGGGGCCCGGCGCAGTTCCCACGTCGCGCCGCCGTCCGAGGTCGAGAGCAGCGCGCCCTTACTCCCGACCGCCCAACCCCTCCGCTCGTCCACGAAGAAGACCGAATGCAGCCACGCGAACGTCCCCGTCCGCTGCCTCTCCCACCCGGCGGCGTGCGCGGAAGGCAAAAGGCAGAAGGTCACAGTCAAGAGGCACAGACATACAAAAGCTCTGCGCACATCAGCGCGTCCGAGCTTCTGACTTCTGACTTCTGACTTCTGACTTCTAATCTCAGAACCCCCCGGTGAAGATGCGCGCGAAGCTGATGACGGGCAGCGCCTTCATAATCGCGTCCACGGTCTTCCAATGGTTGCCGGGGACGAAAATCTGGTCGCCGGGGCGCAGGAAATAGTTGTCGGGCGCCTTGCCCTTCTCGATGGCGGACACGTCGATGTTGATAGCCTTGAGCGTGCGGTCGGCCTGCCAGCTGGAGCACCGTCACCTTCTTCTTGTCGCCGGTGCGGAGCACGCCGCCCGCCTCCGAGAGCGCCTCGTAGACGCTTAAGCGCCGCGTTATGATGCGGACGCCCGGCTGCGCCACGTCGCCGAATACGCCGTAGCGCGCCGACATCGCCTTGTCGAGCGAGACATCGACCTTCGGGTCGATGATGTACTCGTCGAGGTGGCGCGCGATCTCGTCGGCGACCTCCTGCGTCGTCTTCCCCGCAACGTGGATGCCGCCGCGCACCATGTAATAGCTGATCTTCCCGTCGGGCGGGACGACGATGCCCGCCCGCGAGTACTTCGGCAGGTCGAAGACGTGACCGAGATCACGTCCTCGGGGCCGAGCCGGTAGGTCGTGAGGAAGTTGTTGTAGTACGGAATCCCGCCCTGCGCGTCCTCGTCCATCTGCTCGCGCCGGTTAGCCATCACCTCCTCGGGCATGTCCGGGCGCACCTCGCGCCGGTCGTCGGGCTCCAGGCGCTCGCCGGCCCGCGGCTTCTGCCGCGCGGAGGAGTCCTTCTTCTGCTGCTTCTGCGCCACGCCCGCCACGGGCGCGAGTGCCACGAGCGCGAGGAGAGTGCGGCGGCGACTTTCGGTTTCGACTTCATGACTTCAAACCTCCGAAGTTAACGACTGACGTTCGGGCGGCCCCTTTAGGTGCCGCGGCCGAAGAGGATGGTCTTCACGGTCTCGAACAGGATGATGGCGTCGAGCACGAGACTCTGGTTCTTGATGTAGTAGAGGTCGTACTGCAACTTCTGGCGTGCGTCCTCGACCGACGCGCCGTAGGGGTACTTAATCTGCGCCCAGCCCGTCAGGCCCGGCGGGATGAGGTGGCGCTGCTCGTAGAAGGGTATCTCTTCGGCGAGCTGCTTGACGAAGTGCGGACGCTCGGGGCGCGGGCCGACGAAGTTCATGTCGCCGCGCAGGATGTTCCAGAACTGCGGCATCTCGTCCACGCGAATCTTGCGGATGACGCGCCCGACGCGCGTCGTGCGCGCGTCGCCCGCCTTGCTCGCCCACACGGGGCCGTCGCTGCTCGGCGTCCGTGCGCATCGAGCGGAACTTGTAGACGCGGAACGTGCGCCCGTTCTTCCCCACGCGCTCCTGCGAGTAGAGCACAGGGCCGGGCGAGTCGAGCTTGATGAGCACGGCCGTCACGAGCGCGATGGGCAGCGAGACGGCCGCCCCGGCGAGCGCCGCGCCGCGGTGGAAGAGCGTCCGCAGTCACCGCGGAGAGTCGCGCCTGCCGCGCGCGCGAAGAGAAGATGAGCCACGAAGGCCGCATCATGTCGAGCGAGACGCGCCCCGTCAGGCGCTCGTAGAAGCTCGCGCACTCTTCGATATGCACGTCGCCCGAGAGGCTCAGGTCTAGGAGCTGTCGGGTCGGGAACTGCCCGCGCCGCTCGGCCTGCGCGACGACGATGCGGTTGACGCCCTCGCGCCGCGCGATGGCGGCGAGGTCGTCGGTGATCCCGATGACGCGCGGGTTAAGTAAACTCTGGCCGACCAGCTCGGGGCGGTTGTCCACGAAGCCGACGATGCGGTAACCCGCGTCGCGCCGCTCCAGAACTTCGCGCGCGACCTCGATGGCCGACGCGCCCGAGCCGACGATGAGAATCTTCTCGCCCACGTCGGGGTGGCCGAGCAGCCAGTGCGCGCCGACGCGCCACCCGACCATCAGCATGAGCGCGAGCGGCAGCGCGATGAGCGAGACGCCGCGCCCGATCATCAGGCTGCGGCGCGAGGTACATCGTTATCGCCAGCGCGACCCACGCGAGCCCGAGCGCCTGCACGAGCCGCAGCACCAGCTCGCGCCGGTCGTGCATGACGACGAAGTCGTAGAGGTCGTAGAGGTAGAAGGCGGCGAGGCAGAAGAGCGTGACGAGCGCGGCCTTGAGGAAGCCGTACTTCTCGTTCAGCTCGAAGTAGGCGTCCGACCAGCCCAGGCGCAGGTAGGCCGCCGTCACCATCGCGAGGAAGATTAGCAGCGCCTCCGCGATGATGAGCAGCAGCGTCCTGACGTTCAGGGCGCGTCGAAGCCAAGTCCTTACCCCTTCTCTGACCTACTCTTTTCTAATCCTTGCTCCTCGCCTCCCTCGCGGCGCGCGGAGTAGCGGCGTCGGTAGTAGTAGTTCTGCTCGTTCAACTGCTCGTCCGAGCCGTTGAGGATGACGCCGAGCAGGCGCTCGCGCGGGAGCGGCTCGAGAAGTCTTTCGAGCGCGGCGTAGCGCGTCTTGCCCGCGCGCGCGACGATGAGCGCGGCGTCGGCGCGGTTAATGAGCACGGCCGCGTCGGTGAAGATGCCGAGCGGCGGCGCGTCGATGATGACGTAGTCGAACATCCGCCGCACCTCCTTGAGCACCGACGAGGAAGCGCGGCCCCGAGAGCAGCTCCGCCACGTCGTCGCGCGCCGAGCCGCCGGGCAGCAGGTGCAGCCCCGCCGGCTCAAGCCGGACGATGGCCTCGTCGAGCGTCGCCTCGCCCGCCGAGGACTTCGGAGAGGCCCGGCGGGCGCGTCGAGGCCGAGGTATTCGGCCGCAGCACGGGTTGCGCAGATCGCCGTCGATGAGCAGCGCCGAGACGCCGTCGGTCTGCGCGAGCAGCCAGGAGAGGTTGAGCGCGGTCAGCGTCTTCCCCTCCATCACGCCCGCGCTCGTGATGACGAACGCCTGCATCTTGCGGCGCTCGCCCGCGTGGAGCACGCGCGTGCGCAAGCGAGCGGAAGCGCTCGGCGTGCGATGAGCGCGGCTGCGTGACCGCGACGAGATGTGGTTCGACGCGCGCGGCGGAAATGTCGATAGAGACAAACTCCGGCGTGCGCGCCGAACCGGCAGCGCCCAAAGTTGCCCCAGCAGCACGCGAAGCCTGCCCGGCGGGGAGTGCCGACCCGCCGGGCGTCCCGGTGTGCTCAGTGGACGCTGAGCTCTGCGCCGTCTCCGGCGACTGAAAATGTCTGGAGGCGCTGAAGAGGTACTCGGGCGCGTGCTCCGGCTTCGGACGCCGCGTGCCCGTGGCGCGTGCGCGTTGCCGTTCGGCTCGGCGAAGGGGCAAGGCGCCTTCTCCTCGTCGGCCGCGGCTCCGTTGGCCCGGCGCCCGCCTCTCGGGCCGCTCTGCTCGGCCGCGCGCTTCTTCAGTGCTTCGTAGACTCTGCCCATCACGAATCTCCCTTGGTGTCGTCCCAACTGCGGAAGGCGCGGCCCAACTCGTCGCGTGTCGGGCGCGCGTCCGTCCGCCGCACCGCCCTCCAGCTCGCGCTCGACCTCGTGCTCGTGGCTCACCTGCGCGGCGCGCCCCACGACGTTCGGCGACTGCTGCGGCTGCACTTCGCCGCTTCCCGCGCGCTCGGCGCCCGCGGCCTCGGCCGCCCAAAGCTCGGAGCGCCCGGCGGCGGTGAAGATGCGCGCCGCGCCCGCGCGCTCCTCGCCCGACTGCCGCCCGCGCTGCGCGTTCGGCAGAAGGTCGAAGGTCTCGGCGACCTCTTCGACGATGTCGCGCCCGATGGTCTGCGCGCCCGCGGCGAAGCCCGCGAGCATGCGAGTTGTCGCAGATGTTGTTAATCTGGCGCGGGATGCCCTCGGAGCAGCGGAAGATGAGATCGACCGCGCCGGGAGTGAAGACGTCCGTGCGCTCCGCGCCGGCAGCGAGCAGGCGCGAGGCGATGTAGCGCGCCGTCTCCTCGATGTCGGGCAGCGGCTTGATCTCGCAGCGCAGCGCGACGCGCTGCTTGAGCTGTCGCAGCTCGGGCTGGTTGAGCACGTCGCGCAGCTCGGGCTGCCCCGTCAGGACTATCTGCAACTGCTTGGCCGAGTCGGACTCGAAGTTCGACATCAGCCGTATCTCTTCGAGCACCGAAGGCGAGAGCCCGTGCGCCTCGTCGATGACGAGCACGGTGCGCAGGCCGCGCGAGTGGCGCGAGTCGAGAACTTCTCCGAGCCTGAGGAGCAGCTCCGACTTGCTCTCCCAGCGCGGCACGTCGAGCAGCTTGGGCGACGAGATGTACTGGTAGAACTCCGGGCACGGTCATGCGCGGGTTGAAGAGGTAGGCGACGAGCACCGTGCGGTCGAGCCGGTTCATCATCCAGCGCAGGATGGTCGTCTTCCCCGTGCCGACCTCGCCCGTAACGACGATGAGCCCCTTGCCGCTCTCGATGCCGTAGTGCAGGTTCGCCATCGCCTCGGTGTGCGAGGGCGTGAAGTAGATGAACCGCGGGTCGGGCGTCAGCGCGAAGGGAGTTCTTTCAGTCCGTAGAAGTCAAGGTACATCGTTGAAACCTCCGGTCAGTAAATCGTAAATCGTGAATCGTGAACGAGTGAAAAGCAGTTTCTAATCTTTCACGATTGACGATTTACCGTTTACGCTCCTGTCTCAGCCTCGCGACGCGAACATCTCGATGATGTGCAGGCGGCTGAGGACGAAGGCGAGCGCGGGGGCGCTCACGACGGTGGCGACGACCGCCGCCAGCCGCCAGCGCGACGCGGCGCAGCCTTCAGGTTGCGCTGCTCGCGCGGGGTCAGGAGCATCGGCAGCGTGACGAGCACGGGCAGGCCCGTGTAGTGCTCGGCGTCCTCGCTCGTCTGGACGGTCAGCAGGCGCGGCACCTCGAAGGCGGCGGCGAGCGCGAGCGCCGAAGCCGAGCCCGACGACGAGCCCGAGCAGCATCAGCAGCGGGCGCTTGGGCGCGACCGGCTGCTGCGGGAGGTTCGCCGAGTCGATGACGGCGATGGATTCGCCCTGCGCGCGCCCCGCCACGTCCGACGTCGTCTCGGCCTTCTTCTGCTGCTCGACCATCTGGTCGTAGATGGCCTTCTCGGTCTGGTACTCGCGGCTGGATGGCTTCGAGCTCGAACCTCGTGCCCCGGGGACGCTGTTGATGCTGCGCGCCGACCGCGACGGAGGTCTGCCGCTCGACGCGGTCGAGCAGCGTCTGCTGCCGCTTGACCTCGCCCTGGAGGCGCGCGACCTCGCCCTTGTAGGCGCCGAGGCGCGGGTCAGATGCGTTCTTCGAGGCGGTCGCGCATCTCCTCGACCTTGCGCTTGTGCTCCTCGACCATCTCGTCCATCTGGCCGCTGTGATCGCAGTCGATCTGCTTCTGCACGGCGACTTCATCTCGGGCGCGCGCGGGTCTGAAGCTTGAGCGTCGACTCGTCGTACTGCGATTCCAGCTCGGCCTGGCGCTTGACCAGCTCGGCGTAGGCGGCCGTGCTCTTCGGGTCCTGCATCCGCTGAGGACGGCTCGTCGACCTGCTGCTGGTTGGCCTTGTCGAGGTCGGAGGCGAGGCGGTTGAGGTAGGCGATCTGGTCGTTGATGCGGCCGATCTCGGAGATGCGCGCCTTCTGCTCCTCGCGCAGGCCCGCCGAGCTGCCGACGAGCGCCTGTCGACGAGCTGGGCAGGCTCGGATGGTTCGACTGCATGACGTCGCAGGCGGCGGCGGTCGATCTCGTCGAGCTTGGCCTTCTGCTCGTCGACGCGCTCGGTGAAGAACTCCTTGGTCAGCTCGGCCTCGTCGCTCGACGGCGCTCCGTCTGGCTCTCGACGTACTTGCCGGCCAGCGCCTCGGTCACGGCCTGCGTCGCGCGCGGCTCCTGCGCCGCGGAAGGAGAGGAAGAAGCCGTTGGTGATCTCGTTGCGGCTGGTGTTGAGCGTGATCTTAAGGTCGCGCGTCCGCATCCGCTCGACCAGCTCCTCCATCGACTCGCCGCGCGCCCGCTCGCGCGCGTAGAGGTCGTAGCGCTGGATGAGGGGTTCGAGCGTGCTGCGGCTCGTGACCTCCTGTCCGATGTTGTTGATGCGCATCGTCAGGTCGCTGTCCGAGAGCTGCGTGACGATCCCGGTCGCGATGCTCGCGGGCTTCACCGTCAGGAGCGTCGTGGACTCGTAGACGTTCGGCAGCCGCCAGACCACGTACGCGACCGCGACCGCGACGGCCGCCGTCGGCAGCACGATCAGCCACTTCCTCCGCCAAACCATCCGCGCCAGCTCGCCCGGCGTCCGCTGCCTGAAATCAACACTCATAGCTCACTCCGTTCGTAGTGAATGGTGAATGAGTGAATTGATTGAAAACCAGTTCTTCCAGTCACTATTTACGATTCACTATTCACCGCCTTAAAGGCTTTCCAGCGTGCGGCGCACCTCGTCCACGGGGGTCTGGGTCGGGGGCTTGACGGGGCGCTGCCTGCTCCTGCGCGGCCAGTTCCAAGCGACTTCTGAAGCTCGCGGCGGGCAGCGGCCTTGTCGCCGTTCTTGGCGAGCGCGGCGCCGAGGTGCCAGCGGTAGAGCGAGTTGTCGCCGCCGCGCTTGGACGCGTTCGTCGACCGCGCGCTGGAGCTGCTCGACCGCGTCGCGGTAGAGCCCGCGGCGGTAGTAGACCCAGCCGAGCGTGTCGGCGAAGCCGGGCTCGTTGGGGAAGCGGCGCACCACGTCCTGGCCGAGCCGCATCGCCTCCTCGGCGTTGCCCTTGCCGTGGTCGGCGTAGAGCGCCGCGAGGTTGTTGGCCGCGACCGGCTCGTCGGGCCGGATGGAGAGGACGCGCCGGTAGTACTCGGCCGCCGCGTCGAGGTTGTTCGCGGCCCGCCTCGATCATCCCGATCGATGCGGAAGGCGACGAAGTCGTCGGGGCTCCGCTCGGTCACCTTCTTGTAAGTGTCGATGGCGCGGTCGGGCTGCTGCGTGCCGAAGTAGATTTCGGCGAGAGCCATGTAGGCCGCCATGAAGTCCGCGTCAAGTTCGACCGCGCGCCGCATAGACCGCCTCGGCCCGCTGCGGGTCGGGCGCGTCCTGCTGGCTGCCGTTGCGGTAGGCATTCCCCAGAAGGTACTGAAGCTGCGCGTTGTCGGCTGCTCGTTGGCTAACTGCTCGACGCGCCCGCGCGCCTCGCCGAGGCGTCCGGTGGCCGCGCCGAGGTTGACGAGCGCGGTCAGCGCCTGGAAGTTCGTCGCGGTCGAGCGCGAGCGCCTGATCGAGGTGCTGCCACGCCTCGTCCCACTTGCGCTCGGCGGCGGCGGCGTCGGCGAGGTTGACGTGGGGCAGCGGCGAGTTGGGCAGCGGCTGGCGCGCTGCCTCGAAGTCCGCGCGCGCCGCCGTCAACAGCGAAGGCGTCTGCGCCGCGAGCCGGAGCGCGGCCTTTCCGCGCAGCAGGTACGCGTTCGTCTTCACGTCGGCGAGGAGCTGCGGCGTCATGCTCGCCGTTCGGCGCCGCGTCCTTGAGCTTCTTCAGAAGCTCGTCGGCCATCGCGCTTCGAGCCCTCGGCGTCGCCCGAGTCGAGCCCGATCTGAATCTGGAGGAGCTTGGCCGGGAGGAAGTCCTGATAGTAACGCTCCAACTCGCCGGCGCGCGCGCGCGCCTGCTCCAACTGCCCGTCGCGGTAGAGCGCGTCCGACATGAAGAAGAGGCCGAGCTTCGAGCGCGGCTCGCCGTCGAGCACGGTCTTCAAGTCGGCGATGGCATCCTTGAGCTTGCCCGCGGCGACGTTGCATGCGCGCGCGCAGGAAGAGCGCGTCCGGGTCTTTCGCGTTGCGCTTGAGCAGTTCGTCGGCGTAGCTCCGTCGCGGCCTTCGTGTCGCCGCGCTGGAGGCTGATCTCGCCGAGGCGGTAGCGGCCGCGCGTGTAGTCGGGCGAGGTCTTGACGATCTCCTGATAGAGGTTCGCGGCGTCGTCGAAGCGGCCGACCGTCGCGTAATAGTCGGCGAGCCGCGCCTTGCCCTCGGGCTTGTCCCAGTCGAGCTGCGCCCACGCCTTGTAAGCCTCCTCGGCCTGGTCGCAGCCGGTTGTTGACGAGGTAGTAGCTGGCGAGCACCCAGCGCACGTCGCGGTTGTCGGGGTCTACCTCGACGGCCTTGCGGAACTGCACCTCCGCGTCGTCCTTGCGGTTGGTCTGCGTCAGGAACTTGCCGTACTCGACGTGGGCGAGCGACGAGCGGTCGTTGACCGCGATGGCCTCGTTGTAGACGCGCTCGGCGTCGGCGGGGCGGTTCGTCTGGAGGTAGAAGCGCGCGAGCCCCATGTGCGACTCGACGCGGCGCGGGTCGAGCGCGACGGCCTCCTTAATCATGGCTTCGGCCTTCGCGGTGTCGCCCTTGAAGAAGGTGACGTTGGCGAGGAGGATTTGCCCGTCCGGGTTGTTCGGCTCGCGCGCGACGACCTCGCCCGCGAGGCGCTCGGCCTCGACGAGGAAGTCGGCCTGCTTCTGCCGGCCGAAGGCGGCGAGATAGCCGTTGGCGAGGCGGATGCGCGCGACGACGTTCGCCGGGTCGAGCTTGACCGCGACCTGTAGCTCCTCGATGTACTCACCGCCGCGGCCGAGCTGCTCGTAGGCTTGCGCCAGGCCCCAGTGCGCGGCCGCGAGTTTGTCGTCGATCTGGATGGCGTTGCGGAATTCGAGCGAAGCCTCCTGCCAGCGGCGCTCCTTGAGGAAGGCTTCGCCGCGCGCGACGTGTTCGGCCTTCGCTTTCTCGGGGTTGGAGCAGGCGGTCGCGAACGCGACGAGGCAGGCGAGCAGGACGGCGAGCGGCGCCCGGAGGCTCCGGGCGCGGGGGCACTCTTGAAGGTTCATCTGACTGGCACTCCTTAAAGGTCTGGCGGCCACCGCGCGCGCGCCCGGCAGACCGGGGCTAAACGGTCTTCGCGGGCACGAACCACTCCGCCGCTTCCACTTGACCGGCCCGGCCTCTTCCTCCGTTCGCGGCGGGCAAAGCCACTTCCAGAGTCTTCCGGCCGTCCGTTTTCGTCCGCGCCCTCCCGGCGGGGCATGCCGGCGGGAACGACGTTTAAAGGAAACGTCTAAAGACGCCCCTCTTCCTCTAACAATGCCCCATTCAAGACAGAAAAAGCAAGACTATTCTCAAACGCCGGGCCGCCTCAGTCCGGCACGTAGGCCAAGAGATTCGGCGCGACGTGGGCGGCGAACTGCGCGGCCGTCTCGGTGGCCTCGCGCTCGGAGCCGCGGAACGGGACGAGCACGCGCACCATCGCACCGTCGGAGCGGCGCAGGCGGATGCTGTCGAAGACCGTGTAGAGCTTGTCCACGTACTCGCTCGCCACCGCGCGACCGCGCCCCTGATACCAGTAGAGCATCACCATCCGGTCGTCGCCGTGGTCGATGACGTAGCCGTTGGCGCTGAAGGGCGCGCGGCCATCGGCCGGGCTGAACCTCGACCGTCGAGGGCTCGCCGAGCGTCCAGCCGGAGCCGGGCAGGCAGTTGAGCGGGCTGTGGTAGGTGGCGCCGGTGCGCTGCGTCGAGTAGTAGCCGACGTAGAGCGAGGCCGTGCGGCCGCCCTCGCCCGCGTAGTCGCGCGAGACGTAGTCGTCGGCGCGCAGCACGGCCTCGGTCGCGGCGTCGAAGCGCACGTCGCGTCCCGCCTGCCGCCAGCCACCGAACTCTACGGGGAACTCTGCAAGGGTCTGGCGCGGCGCGCGCGCCTCGCCCGCCGCCGCCCAGTAGTTGATGAACGCGCCGCCCACGAGCAGCAACGCCGCCATCGCCCAGAACTGTGTAGACTTCTTCATCGCTGTAGACCCGCAGTCCCCTCCCCGCCGACGACGGGCACGACCGCCGCCGCCACGGGACTCTCCTTAGTCTCGACCTCTCCGGCCGTGGCCGCGCCGCCGCCGCGCCCGCCGCGCCGCGTCGGGTTGAAGCGGTCGAGCAGCCAGCCGAAGGCGAAGAGCAGCAGGAAGGCGACGACGTAGATGACCCAGCCCGAGAACTCGTGGAAGAAGCCGTCGGCGACCTCCGTCCCGTAGTAGCGCGCCAGCACGCCCGTCCCGCTCACGCGCGCCGCGTTGGTGATGATGGCGATGGGCACCGCTGCCAGCACGATGAGCACCGCGCGCACGCTGCGGAAGCGCTCGAAGCGGCGCCCGCCTGTGCCCCCTTCGTCCGAAGGGCTCGTGAAGTATGCGAAGACGACGGCCAGCGTGACGAGCGTCATCAGGCTCCGGATGCCGCTGCACGCCTCGACGACTTCGAGCTTCTTCGTCGTCGTCGAGCCCAGAGGGTACAGCTCAATCACGTTCCCCTCGCGCAGGACGGGGATGTCGAACATGCGCATGGCCCAGACGGCGCAGCGCGACGCGAAGAGTTGCAGCGGGAAGGCGACCTTGTTGAAGACGATGGTCGGGACGGGAATCGCCAGCGCCAGCAGGAAGAGCGGGACGAAGACCGCCCGCAGCAGCCGCCAGCCCCAGAAGTAGACGACCACGCCCGCGAGCAGCAGGACGAGCGACGTGCGCTGCGTGAACAGCTCGGCCCCGGCCGTCCCGACCCACAGCATGAGCAGCGCCGAGACGACCGCCGCCGCTCCCCAGAAGGCGCGCGGGCGCTTCCCGACCGAGGCCAGTTGGTCGCGCTCAGTCCAGAGGATGTAGCCGATGACGAAGGGGATGAGCAGGCCGTGGGAGTAGTTCTCGTCGTCCCACCAGAAGCGCCCGAGCCGCGCCAGCACACCCCAGTAGGCGAACGCCACCGCCGCCGAGAGCAGCAGAGCCTTCCAGACGTTTCCGAGGGAAATTGCTTGGGGCATTTTGTCTGAAGCGCCCGGCGCTAAGGGGGGGCCGGGCGAAGTGGATGAGTTGGTTATTGCCGGAGACTTGTAAACGTAGGATTGTCGGCGGCCCTGCTTTAACGCTCTGCGCCAGCGTACGGCGCGCGCCGGGCCACTTCCAGAGTATCGCAACGCGCGGCGGCGCGGCAACTAAAACCTTGCACCGGGGCGCGCACACAGGCTCAGGGCTTCGTGTGCAGGCGCCCGCCCGCGAGCCTCAACAGGAGGCGCGGCGACACCTTCAGCAGCAGCAGCACGGCCGTCAGCTTCCACCCGCCGAGCACACGGCGCGCGCACGCCACGGCCTCCCGCGCCTCCGCGAACCGGCCTTCACCGATGAGCGACTTGGCGCGTTCGAGGTCGATGGCGGCCTGTTGGCGCGTGAGCATCCGCTCGATCTCTTCGCGCTCGCGCACGGTCAGAGGGTATGCGTCCCTGATGTGGCGCGTCACCTTCCACTCGCGCGCGAGCCGGTTCTGCGCGTCGCCCGAGAGGCTGCCCTCACGGACGCGGTAGCGCGCGAGCACCTTGCGCTGGTAGCCGAGCCGCGCGCCGCGATGCGCGAGCCGCGCCCACAGCTCGAAGTCCTGCGCGTTGCGCAGCGTCTCGTCGAAGAGGCCGGCGTCGAAGACCGCCTGGCGGCGCGCGACCACGCCCGACGTGATGACGTTGCAGTCGCCGCGGATGAGACTGAGAAAGCTCACCTCCCCCTCGGACGGCGCCGTCTCCATGTAGGTCTTGCCCGCGAGTTGCGAGTCGCCGAACATCAACGCATCGGTGTAGGCGAGGTCGAGCCCTTGCGCCTCGACGTGCTTCAACTGCTCTTCGAGGTAGGAGGGCTCCCAGAGGTCGTCGCCGTCGAGGAAGGCCACGAGCGGCGCGCGCGCCAGCCGTAGACCCGTGTTGCGCGCGCCCCCGGCGCCGCGGTTCTCCTGCACGACGTAGACGACGCGCGCCATGTACGGCTTAAGCTCTCGCTCAAGCTCCGCGGCGTCGGGCGAACCGTCGTTGACGACGATGACCTCGAAGCCTTCGAGCGTCTGTGCGAAGACCGAGTCGAGCGTCTCGGCGATGAAGGGCGCGACCTTGTAGGCCGTGATGATGACGCTGCACGTCGGCGCGGAAGCTATCACCTTCGCGCCGACCCGGACGGCCGCCTCTTCGCGCGCCTCGCTCAAGCGTAACGCCCTCCCGCGTTCGGCGCGGCCGGCGCCCCCGCGCGCCTGCGCGGCAGCGCCGCGGAGACGCCCGTCAGCCAGCCCTCGAACTCAAGGTCGGAGAGCGACGCTACGTCGAGCAGGCGCGGCAGCAGCAGCGGCTCCGACTCGCGCGTGGCGTAGCCCGTCTCGCATGTCGTCGCCGTACGCACGCCCGCCTCCGCGAGCCACGGCAGGAACGAGCGCTCGTAGACGCCGCTCGGGTAGCAGAAGTGTACGGCGGCGTCGCGCCCGGTCAGGCGACTGAGGACAGAGCAATTGTCATCAATCTCGCGCCGGAACAGCTCGCGCACGTTCGGCGTGCGGTGACGGTGCGTGTGCAACTGCACGTCCACGCCCGCCTCCACCAGCTCACGAACCTCCGCCGGGTTAACGAGGTGAAGGATGCGCCGCTCGGACAGCTCTTCGTAATCGACGCCGACCGCGCGCGCGATCTTGCGCAGCAACTCGTCCTTCTCCTCGGCCGAAAGTTTCCGCTCCGCCGCGAAGCCGCGCAGCGCCGAGAGCACGGCCGCGCGCGCCGCATCGTCGGAGAGTTCGACGCGCGAGTCATCGCCGTTCAGCTCTTTGAGGTCGAGCGAGCGCCCGCGCGCCTTCCAGAGAAGGTATGAGCAGAACGTGTCGAAGACGGGCCGGTTGAACTCTGTGTAGAAGGTCGTCAGATAGAGCGTGACGGGGAAGCCGAACTCGCTGATGATGGGAAAGGCGCGCGCGTAGAAATCGTAGGCGCCGTCGTCGAAGGTGATGGCGACGGCGCGGTCGGGCAGGTCGTCCGCGTAGAGTCTTTCGACGGCCTCGCCGAGCGGGAGCACCTTTGCGCCGGAGCCTTCGAGCACGCGCATCCGCGAGCGGAAGGTCTCGGGGCTCAGGTAGAGCGAGCCATCCCAGGAGTGTTCGTCGTCGAGCGAGACGCCGTGATAGGCGAGGATGAGCAGGCGCCGCCGACGCCAGCGGCTCCCGGCGACGAGCCGGAACGCACCCGCCGTCTTGAGCGAGCGCAGCGCGGTCTTCTTAATCCCCTTCAGCATCCCGCGCCTCCCCTACGGCTTCCCCTCTACGCGGCGCGGCCGGCTGCGCGCGCCTTCGCCCGTGGGCGAAGGTGTCGCGCCCGCCGGTTCGACGCTGCCCGTCGTCAGCCACGCCATCGAGACGGGCGGCGCCGGCTCGACCTTAACGACGAAGAGGTCTGTGCGGCCGCTCGCCTCCCAGTTCGACGTGTAGGCGATGAAGCGGCCGTCGCGCGAGATGGTCGGCTTCGGCGCGGCGAAGTAGCCGCCCGCCTCGTCGGTGCTCATCACGCGCGAGCGCGTGTGGCAGATGCGGCGCACACGTCCCGAGCCGTCGAGCGCCACCTGAAAAATCTCGTCCTCGAAGACGTGGTAGTCGGGCAGCGTCGAGGCCGCCAAGTCGGCCGTGCCGACGGTCAGCCAGCCCTCGTTGTCGGCGAGCAGCGAGCCGTGAATCTCCTCCGTCCAGTCGGGGCGGCCCGCCTCGTCCGTGAAGCGGAAGACCGTGCGCAGGCGTCGCACGTCGGCGAACGAGCGCACGCCGATGCCGTCGGCCCAGCCGTCGACGCCCGCGCCGAAGCCCGTGCCGACATCGCCATGCCCCGTCGGTCGTTCCGTCTCGTTCCAGTGTGTGACCTGCGTGCGCCCGTTGGAGAGTTCGAGGTAGAGCCCGCGCGGGCTGTTCGGCGTGATCGGCGTGTTCGGGCCGACGGCGAGGTAGCGGCCGCTCTTGTCGATCCGCACCTCGTCCACCTGCCCACGCGTCTCCTTGTGCGCCAGCACGCGGTCGTCAGACCTGCGCCAGACGAGGTAGTAGACCGGCTCGCCCGAGCCCGAGCGTCGCTGGCTGAAGGCGAACACGTCGTCGTCGGCCGACATCGACATCTGCGCGAGGTAGTCGAGCGGCGTGCCGAGGTCTTTGAAATCCTTCAACAGCTCGAAGCGCCGCTCGCGCACGCGGTAGGCGTAGAGCCGCATCCCGCCGGTGTACCAGTTCGCGAAGGTGTAGATGACGTTCGGGTCTTTGTTCGACCAGATGGACGACTCCCAGCTCGGCGCGGCGTTGCCCCCCGGTATCGAGAGCGTTAGCGCCTCGCCGCGCCCGACCAGCTCAAAACGCTCTGGGTCGAAGCGCTTGATGACGGCGTCGCCGCTCACGCCGTTGCGGATGAGCATGAGCGTGTTGTCGCGGTTGAAGGTCGGCCAGTGCGGGTAATAGGTGCCGAGCCCCGGCGCCCGCCCGTCCCGCTCGTCGGTGACGCGCATGACGGTGGTGCCGAAGACCGGGTCAACGTACTTGCCGCCCGCCGCCGGAAGCTGTGGCAGCGGCGGCTTGGCGTAGGCTTTGTGATCCGTCCCGACCGCCGCGCCGTCCGCCTTCCGCGACAGCGGCGCCGCCGCTTCACGCGCCTGCCCCGCTTCGGCCGCAGCGGGCGCGCCCGGCCCCGCCGACGCGGGCTGCGTGCACGCCGCGAGCAGACAGGCCGAGAGCGCGCAGCAGGCTTTCAGGAGCGCCGCGCCGCGTGCCGAAGTCAGTCTGTTCAAGCTCAATGTCATGCGAAAGAGATGATAGCGGCGCCCCGCCGAAGCCTTCAACCGGCGCGCCGGGCCATGCACGACTCGATGATGGCCCAGAGGTTTCTGTCACTCTTCTCAACCGAGAAGTTCTCGGCGACGTGTTTCCGCGCGGCGCGACCCATGCGCCCGGCGAGCGCCGCGTCTCCGGCGAGCCTCGCCATCCCTTCGGCCATCCCGCCGACATCGCCCTCTTCGACGAGCAGGCCGGTCTCGCCCTCGACCACTACGTCGGGAATCCCTGCGTGGCGCGTCGAGACGACGGGCAGTCCCGACGCCCCGGCTTCGAGGATGCCGAGCGGCGTTCCCTCGCAGTCGCCGTTCGGCGCTTCGACCGAATGCTGCACGAAGCAGCGCGCGGCGCGCATCTCTTCGCGCACGCGTTCGTGCGACTGCGCGCCTAAGAATTCGACCGCGCCGCCGAGCCCGAGTTCCGCGGCGAGCGCGCGACAACTCTCCAACAGAGGCCCTTCGCCCACCATGCGCAGCCGCGCCGGAGGGTGCGCGCGCCGGACTTCGGCGAAGGCGCGCAGCGTCAGGTGCGGCGCCTTCTTCTCGACGAAGCGCCCGACGGCGATGAAGACGGGCGGCGCAGACTCCGGCTCGGCCCCGCCGAACTCGCCACAGTCGATGCCGTAAGGGTTGTACCGCACCTTCTCCGGCGGCGCGCCTAAAGCGATGAGTCTCCGCTGCATCGCGCGCGAGACGGCGACGACGGCGCAGGCCGCACGGAACATCTTTGGGTACGAGTCGCGGTGCTCTTCGAGCACTTCGCGCACGCTCGCGTCGTAGCCGTGGAAGTGCACGACGAGCGGGACGCCGAGCCGCCGGCACGCATCCACAACCAGCACGCCCACGGGGCCATACTCGGCCAGCACCGCGTCGGCACGCGCCCGCCTGAAGGCCGTCGCATAGGCTTCGGTCAACTCACGCTCGATTCCGCTGCGCAGGAGCGTCCGCCGAAGTTTGTGCGCGGCGCGGCGCGGCACCGAGAGGATGGGGCGCCCCTCGTGCGCGAGCGGCCAGCCGTAGAGCAGCGTGACGCGCGCGGGCAGGCGCTCGATGTGCCCGCGGATGAAGGTCTCGGAGAGTACGGGCTCGTAGGGCGTTGCGACGCAGAGGCTCGGCGGCGCGGGCGACCCGGGCCGCGTGTCGCTTCGCGCCATGCGGGTCACCCCGCTCTCTCTTCACGCACGGCGAGGACTGTGTGCTGCCCCTCGTCGTGGATGCGGAAGCCGTAAGCGCGCATGACCTCGTCGAAGCGCGTGCGGGCGCGGCTGTCGTCGTGGAACTCGATGGCGACGGCCGCCACTTGCTTGAGCCAGTCGAGGTCGCCCTTGAACAGTTCGACCTCCGCGCCCTCGATGTCCACTTTGAGCAGGTCGATGCGCTCGAAGCCGGAGTCGGCGATGATGCGCGTGATGGGCAGGCCCTGCATCGTCTCGCCATCACGGCCGCCGTCCGCCTCGCGCGTGGCGAACGCGGAGTAGTGCGCCCCGTCCGCCTTCGAGCGGTCGTCGGCCACGAGGCTCTTCTCGCTGCCCCAGACCGCGGCCTTGAGCGTGCGGCAGCGCCCGGCCTCGACCAGACTCTTCAGGTTGGCCGCCAGGATTTTATAGGTCGGCGGGTTGGGCTCGACCGCCAGCACGCGCGCGCGCGGGTAGTGGCCCGCGAAGTAGAGCGTGGCGAGGCCGATATTGGCCCCGAGGTCGATGACGGTCTCGCACCGCGCGAGCTTCGCCAGGATGCTCTTATAGACCTGCTCCCGGATGACCTCGTTGAAGGTCAGGATGTCGGAGCCGACCTCGCGCAGCGAGACAAGGGCGGGCACGGGCCGCTTCATCCGCAACTCAAGGTTGCGCCCCTCGGCCAGCTCGCCCCGCGCGCTGCGCAGCTCGTAGTCGCGCAGCCTGAGCACGGAGCGCAGGGACATGTAAGGCAGCCACTCGCGGACGAACGAGACCGTCCAGTTCCGTGTCGGATTTAATCGCATCGTGTTAAGTCCAACCCCCGCCTGCAATCAACGGGCGCCGCCCACCCTCCCCCGAAGCAGCGCCGCCGTCCCCCAGAGGTCGCGTAGGATCCGCCGCCCCGCGGGCAGCAGCGCCAACAGCGCGAGCGCCGTGGTCGCCATGATCAGGGAGGAGACGACCAGCCCTTCGACAATCCCCGACGGCGCGGCCCAACGCCTGTAAGCGAAGACCGCACCGAGCCCGCCCAGCGAGGCGAAGAGCGCGGGAGACACCGCCGCGTAGATGTCGCGCGCCCGCACGTGACCGCGCCTTCCGACGTACCAGAAGAGCAGCGGCGTCATCAGCACCACCGACACGACCGAGTAAGAGGTGGCGACGCCCGCCGCGCCCCACGGCAGCCCCGCGACGATGGCCGCCATGAGGAGCCCACAGCCGAGCGGCGCCCACCGCAGCATCTCGCGCGTGCGACCCTGCGTGATGAAGAGCCAACCCGTCGTGTTCGCCACCGGCTGCAAGATCGCCGCCACCCCGAGCAGCGCGAAGATGCGCCCGGCCTCGGCCCACTGCGCCCCGAGCACGACGAGCACGACCCAGTCGGCCGTCGCTATCAGCAGCGCGGTGCCCGGCATCGTCACGAGGGTGAGCTTCTCAAGTATGCGCACGTACGCGCGGCGGTAACGCTCGGGCTCGTCGTTCAGGCGACTGAGCGCGGGCACGGCGACGTTCGTCAAAGGGTAGCTGATCTGGTCGAGCGGGAGCAGCAGCAGTTGGTAAGCCTTCGCGTAGAGGCCGAGTTGGAAGCCGCCCCAGACGCGCCCGATGAGCATGTTGTCGAGGTTGCGCGCGAAGTAGTTGATGACGACGAAGCCGGTCAGGTTCCCGCCGAAACCGAGAAGCTGACGCACACCCGCGTGGCGGCGCGGACGCCCGGGCCGCCAACCGCACGCGACCCACACCGACAGCATGTAGCAGACGCTCAGCGCCAGGTGCCCGGCGACGAGCGCCCAGTAGCCGAAGCCGCGCCACGCGAACACGACCGTCGTCACGATGCTCGCCAAAAGCGCCGCGACCTCGGCGGCGGCCAGCAGCGAGAAGCGCATCTGCCGCTTGAGTAGCGCCTCGTGCTGCACGGTCAGACCGCCGAGGAGGAAGCCGCCCGAGTAGGCGAGCGTCACGGCCGTCAGCCGCGGCTCGCCGTAGAACCAGGCGACGGCGGGCGCGAGCGCCGCCGTCACGACGCCGACGAGGAGGCTCACGCCGACGTTGACCCAGAAGAGCGTGCTCACCTGCGCGTCGTCGATCTCTTCGCGCTGCACCGTCGCGGCCGAGAGCCCGAGGTCTTTGAAGAGGCCGACGAAGCCCGTGATGACCGCGACCATCCCGACCAGACCGTAGTCGGCCGGCGTCAGCAGCCGCGCCAGCAACACGGTCGCGGCCAGACTGGCGGCGAACTTAAACCCCTGCGTCGTGACCGTGACCAGCCCGCCGCGCGCGACGCGCGCGCCGAGGTCGGCCTTGAGCCGGTCGGTGCGGAAGTATTCGTCCCCCCGGCGGGCGGGCGGCAGCGTCTCCGCGATCTCGGAAAGGTCTCGTGCCATCGGGCGGTGGGGCTAGTCCCGTCTTTTACATTAACACGAATCAGTGCGGCCGGGCGTGGCGATGAAGATAGGGTCAGAGCCAACCGCGGCGGGTGTGGCTCACGGGTAAAGGCAGACGATTGATGAGAGCGCGGCCGTCATCAATCGTCGAGTCGCCGCCGTGGGCCCGCCCGCCGCCGCGGTTAGCTCTGACCTGTGCTGCTCGCGGTCAGTGGTTGAAGCGGCCGCGGTACTCGATGGAGTCGAGGAAGGCCTTGACCATCTGAGCGCGGCGGTAGTCGTTGCCGTTCTCGTTAAGCTTCGAGAGCCAGTGGTTGAAGCCCCCCTGGTCGGGGTCGCGGCGGAGGTAGCCGAAGTACTGCATCAGCACGAAGGCGGGGGCGGCCTCCTTCTGCTTGAACTGCTCGTTTTCGACGATGCGCGCGAGCACGTCGGCGCGCGAGAGGCCGGCCCTCATGTCGGCAAGGAGCGCCTCGCGCTCGGCGGCCGAAGGCGTCACGCCCATGTTCTCGAACAGCACCTGGACGAACCAGTGGTCGGTGAACCCGTTGAAGCGCTCCTTGAAGTCGGCGCGCTCGGCCCAGTTCCGCAGGAAGGCGGCGCGGTTCTCCGCGAGCTTCCCCTGCCAGCCCGGCGCGCCGACCACGAGGCCCTGCCCGACCTCGCGCGACTCGCGCAGGAAGTCCTGGAACAAGACGTTGCGGCCGAAGCTGGCGCGGTGGAGGAGGTAGACGAGGTAGCCCGTCTCGCGGAACTCGATGGAGCAGTAGTAGGCGGCCGACGTGTCGATGCGCATGGCCTCGACGCAGGCGAGGTTGGAGCCGCAGGCGGCGATCTTGGCCGACCAGAAGCGCGCCCCTCCTCGTCCGGCTCGCGCCCGAGGAAGTCCACGTAGTGCTGGCGCACGAAGTACTGCGCGTAGTCCACGGGGTTCTCGACGCTCCCGTAGCGCATCAGACCTCGCCCAGCTCAAGGTGATCAATGGCCTTCGGAGGTTGGATAGACGTCGGTCGACGTTGCTTCTGCGAGGCTAGGCATTGGCGGCCACGCTCGCGTGGTCGAAGGCACTACGGAGCGCCGTCTCGATGCGCGCGGCCGCCGGGTAGATGCCGGCCTCGGAGCCGAAGTCGATGTAAGCCTGCTGGATGCTGAGACGACGGAGGCGATGCCTTCGGCCGGGGCGCCGTCGAAACGCTCGGCCCGCTCGGCGGCGGCGCCGGGGCGACCGCGAGCCTGTTGCTCATGTCCTGCGCGTCCGCCTCGCCTGCGAGAGGCGCGCTTGCGCCTTGCTCCGCCCGTCGGGGTCGGCGTCGGCGTCGGCGTCGGAGTCGCAGCCGGAGTCGGAGTCGGAGTCGCGACCGGCGTCGGGCGTCGGGGTCGGCATGGGAGTGGGGGTCGGCGTCGCAACCGGGGTGGGGAGCGGCGTGGGGAGCGGCGTCGGCGTCGGCGTCGGCGTCGATTGTGTGAGCCGCGGCGCGGGCTCGATGCGTGCGATGTAGAGATCGATGCGGCCGCTGCCGTCCCAGTTGGACGTGTAGGCGACGAAGCGGCCGTCGTAGCGTGATCGTCGGCTTGGGCGCGGCCGGTAGCCGTCGCCCCGTCAGCCCTGTCGTCCTTCGTGCGCGTGTGGAGCAGGCGACGCACTGCCCCGAGCCGTCGGTCGCCACCTGCATCGAGCTCGTCCTGGAAGAGGCGCCGGTCTCGCCGTGTCGTTTCGTTGGGTCGTCGTAGGTAACCAGGCAGCGCCCAGTCCTCGTTGTCGGCGTAGAGCGAGGGTGCTGTCGTTCAACCAGTCGGTCACGCCGCGGTCGTCCTTCATGTCGAAGAACTGCGTCACGGGAGTGCGGGTCGTAGAGCTTGCGCTGGGGAAGCGGCCCGACGGGTCCCGCCCGACATGGTTCCCGTGCCCACTGTCGCCGTGAAAGGGCGCTAGTCGGGCGAGTTCCAGGTGATCGACTGGTCGCGTCACCGTCTGGAGGTCGAGAATGTTGTGGCTGTGTTGAGGGTAGTGGTTGGGCGAGAAGTAGATGTAGCGGCCCGGACTTGTCAGGCAGCCGACTTCGAGGTCCTTGTTGGGATGAGGCAGCACCTGTCGTCCGAACGTCTCCACACGGTGAAGGCGAGCGTCTCCTGCAGCGCCCGACGCGCTTCTGCATGAAGGTGAAGATGTCGCCGTGGGCGTCCATGTGCAGCTGCGAAGAGGAAGTCGGGGTTGCCGGGCGACAATGTCGGCGCGAAGTCTTTAAGGAGCGTGAACTTGGCGGTCGAGACGCGGTAGGTGTAGAGCTTCATCCCCGTTGCCGGGTAGTCGCGGTTATAGTTGTTGACATGAAGGTAGAGGAGGTCGGGGTCGGTGGACGACCACGTCGCCCCCTGCTAATCCAGAGTCACGTTGCCGGGCAGCATCGGCGTGCGCGCCCTGACGGATTCGAGAGTGTGAACGTCTGACGGGTCGAAGCGCTTGATGATGGCGTCGCCGCTCGTGCCGTTGCGGATGAGCAGCAGCGTGTTGTCAGCGTTGAAGGTCGGCCACTGATTATAGTACGTGCCACAGCCCGGGGCGAACACTCCCGCTCGTCGGTGACGCGCATGATGGTGGTGCCGAAGACCGGGTCGACGTACTTGCCGCCCGCCGCGGGGCGCGCCGGCAGCGGCGGCTCCGCGTAGACCTTGTGGTCGGTCTTGATGCCCGCCGCCGAGACCTGCGCCCTGACGGACGGAGCGAGGCCCGACGTGAGAGAGGGGGAATATTAAGAGAGCCTTTGTTAAGAGAGAGAGAGAGGTAAGACGCTGACGCCCGCCTGAATGGAACATACTAAAACCCCACTTCGGCAACCGGACGATCTCGCGCGCTGGCGAGACTCCTGGCTTTGCGGACCCGCATCGCTACGGGGGTGCCTTTAATCGGTGTTGGGAAACGCCCCGGGAGGGGCGCGCGGCGTTGTCGGATAGACGAGAGGCACACGCTGCCGCGCGCCGCTTCGGCGGACGCGCGCGATGAAATTCCGCGCGCAAGCGCCTGCGGCGTGCGTCGGGCAGACTTGAGTCGTGTGTTGTTGTTCGGGTGAACTAAGACGGGTCGGAGAGCTTTTTAATGACTGCCGGGCGTCGGAGACACCTTGAAGGGGCGAGATGACGCGACGGCTGTCACGTCGCATGTACCGTTCGGTGCGTCAGCCGTGCGGCTTGTGAAGGACGCGCAGCCCCGGGCGCAGTCCGGGCGGACTGCGACGGGAGGCCGACGGTTTGAGCGACGGCTGTACGGATTGCCTTCGGCAACCAGACCATCTCCGACGCGGAACCCGGGTCGGGCTCCGGGCGGAGACTCACGGCTTTGCGTCCCTGCCTCGCGGCAGGTTTGCCCTTATCGTGTGCAATCATCGCTTGGAAAGAACGCGGCGCGACTTCGTGTCGGGCGACCCGGCTGTATACCAGTAGACAGTTTTCCGCCATGTTGTCAACAGCCTTTATTTTACACGAGTGTTTAGACGGCGAGCGCTCACATTTTTCGCCCGAAAAATGTTTGGCCGGGCGGCGCGTTTTTAAGATCGTCAGGCGGCTTCCCGAACGCCATATAATCGTTCGCGGCGGCTTTCTCGAGAAGTCCGCCGGCCGCCCCTTTCGTGAACCTGCATATCGAGCGTCTTGCCGCTACAGCGATCCCATCCGACCGCGTGACTCAAGTTTAAGTGAGACCTCTATGACCGACACCGGATCGGAGCTTGTCGAAAACCTTCTGGCCCGGCCGGAAGTCCACAGCAGTGGGAGGGCCACTACCGCACGCGCGAGAACGAGGGTTCTTCGAGCCGCCTTCGACTCATCGCGGCCGAGTTCGCGCCCCCCGCGGGCGCGACCTTCCTCGACGCAGGCTGCGGCAGTTGCGCGCAACCGTTCGGCTGGCGCGCCGCGGCTTCCATGTGCGCGCCGTGGACTTCTCCGAGAGCGCGTTGAGATGGCGCGCGCAACCTAAGGCGACAGGGATCGAGGAACGAATCAAGCTCCAGCGCGAAGACCTGCCGCGCCTCTCCTTCCCCGACGAGAGCTTCGACTACATACTCTGCTGGGGCGTGCTGATGCACATCCCCGAAGTCGGGCGCGCCGTGCGCGAACTTTCGCGCGTACTCAAACCGGGCGGTCGTCTCGTCATCAGCGAGGGCAACACGGATTCGTGGAAGGCGGTCGTCGCTGCGCCTCGTAGAAAAGTGCGCGGGGCAAGAGAGGCGGAGGTGAAGGGACGCCCGCGGGCATCGAGTACTGGAAGGAGCGCGGGGACGGCGCGCTCGTCACGCGGCAGGCGGACGTCGGCTGGCTCGTCAAAAGCTTCGAGGCCAGGGGTGCGCTCAGAAGCGCGTCGCGGGACAGTTCTCGGAGGCTTACACGATGTTCTGTCGCCCGCGCTGAAGCGGCTCGTCCACGGCTTCAACAACTTCTGGTTCAGGCGCGTCGATGCGCGCGCCCGGCCTACGGCAAATCCTCTTCTTCGGAAGCGAAGTGAGCGCGCCAGACGACACGATGACGGGGCGCGCCATAAGCTCTCTCGCGCTGATGGAGGCGACGACCGTCACGGGGCCGGCCAAGAACCTGCTCGACTTCTGCGCGGCGCGCGCTCTCTCGCGAGCGCCGAGCCGCTCGGGCTGCCGCGCGTCGAGACTACCGTCGTCACGTTCGTGCGCGGCGCAAACGCTTCGGCCGCGCCGAACGCTTCGTCACTGCGGCGCGCGCCGCGGGCGTCGAGGTCGAGATAATCCCCGAACGTTTCCGCTTCGACCCGCGCGTCTTTCAAGAACTCCGGAGCGTCGTCGAGCGCGTCGCGCCCGACGTCGTTGCAGACGCACAGTGTCAAGTCGCACCTTCTGCTGCGACTCGCCGGCTTAGGGCGGCGCTATCCGTGGGTCGCGTTCCACCACGGCTACACCACGCCAGACGCGAAGATGCGTCTCTACAATCAGCTCGACCGTTTGTCGCTGCCTTCGGCGGCACGCGTCGTCACGGTGTGCGGCCCCTTCGCCGAGCTCTGGCGCAAGCGAGGCGTACGGCGTGAGAGGATTTCCGTCCTTCACAACTCGGTAGCGCCCACGGCGGCGGCGGGCGAAGACGCGGCGCGTGCTCTCGGCATCAAGCTCGGTCTGGGCGAGAGGGCGAGCGCGTCATCCTCTCCGTGGGGAGGCTCTCGCAGGAGAAGGGGCACGCCGACCTCGTCGCCGCGCTGGGCATCTACGAAGTCTCGCGCCGGGCTTAAGTTTCAGGCCGTGCTCGTCGGCGACGGGCCGGAGCGCACAGCCTTGGAGGAGGAGGCGCGCGCGCGCGGTCTTCCGAACAAGTCATCTTCGCCGGACACCACGCGGACGTGCGCCCGTTCTATGCGCGGCCGATTGTATAGCGCTGCCGTCTTACAGCGAGGGTTCGCCGAACGCGCTGCTCGAAGCGATGGCGGCCGGGCTGCCCGTCGTGGCGACGGCGGTCGGCGGCGTGCCCGAGATCGTCGCGCACGAGGAGAGCGCGCTGCTCGTCGCTCCGCGCGACGACGCAAGCGATGGCGGCGGCGGTCGCGCGCATCCTGTCGGACGCGCCGCTCGCGCGCAGGCTGGCCGCGAAGGCTTCGGAGCTGGCCGCCGTGCGCTTCTCGCCGGAGGCATATGCCCGCTCCGTGCTCGAAATCTACACCGGCCTCGACGGCGTCGGGCACGCCGCCCCGTTGGCCGCCGCGCCCGCCTAGCGCCGCCCGCCCCTCTCCCGCAACAAGTCCTGATGGATGCCGGCGAGTTGTTCGCCGAGGATGGCCCAGTCGTACCTCTCGGAGACGAGCCGCCGTCCGGCCGCGGCCAGCTCCTGCCACTTGCGGCCAGCGCCGTCCAGGTCTCGCAGCGCGCGGCAGAACTCTTCGGCCGTCTCGGCGAGGATGATGCTTTCGCCTTCGCGCGCGTCCACGCCTTCCGCGCCAAGTTGCGTCGAGACGACGGGGACGCCCGCCGCCATCGTCTCGTAGATTTTCAGACGGCTCCCGCCGCCGACATTCAATGGAACCACCGACGCCAGAGCCTCGCGATAGTACGGGCGCACGTCATCAACCGTCCCCGTCACTTCGACGCCGGGCAGGCCCGCCAGCGCACGGACTTCGGGCGTAGGGTTACGCCCGACTATCGTCAGCAACGCGCCGGGCAGCAGCTCAAAGACGCGCGGCCACACGTTGCGCGCGAAGCCGACGGCCCCATCCACGTTGGCGTGATAGTCCATCGAGCCGACGAAGAGGACACGATGGCGGCGCACCGCATCGGCCGCATGGGCGGGGACGGCGGCGGCGGTCTGGCGTCCCCGCCAGTCTTCGTAAGCCGCTTCCATTTGTTCGTCGGAGAAGTAACTAACGTCCACGCCGTTCTCGACGACGTGTGCGCGCGCGCCGGGCGCGAGGGCGAGCAGCCGCACGCGGTCGGGTTCGCTCACCATGACGTTCGCGTCCGCCTCGCGCGCCGTGCGGCGCTCCAACGCGCGGAGCTGCGAGGCCGTCCTGTGTGCGTAGGCACGGCGCAAAGGGTTCGGCGCGCGACCGCCGTACTGCCGCATCAGGTCGGATTCGATGTTGTGCCAGTCACAGACCAGCACGGGGCTGCTCCGGGCCGCGCGGATGAGCGGCAGGTACGCGGCGAGGTGAATGCTCTCGACCTGCACCACGTCAAAGTCCTCGGCGGCGAGGAGTCTTTCCAGCTCCGCGGCCATCGCGCGGCTGGTGTAGTTGAGGACGGTGACGGGTGTGCGCCCCAGCGCGCCGCGGGCCAGTTTCAGCGGCGTGTAACCGCGCTCCTGCGGCAGGACGACGTAACGCTCGCACCAGCGCGCCGGCTCACCCTCCGGCAGATTCCCCCCGCCGCCGCCGCCACTCCGCGCCGCCTCGTCCGAGAAGGCGAGATAGGTGACACGCGCGCCGTGCGCGAGGACGCGGGCCAGATGGTAGTTCCGCAGCTTCGCGCCGGTGTTCGGCGGCCAGCACTCCCTGGGCGCGAAATAGAGCACGTGCATTCGGGTCCGATTCTCCTCAGTAGGGCAGGCGATAATAGATGCGCTTCAAGCAGCCGCCAGCGATGAATGGCGAGATGCGGATGGCAATTAGACAAAAAACCGTTGACACGGGCACGCCCACTATCCCAACATACCACGCCCAACTCGTAAGGAAGGATCCTGTTATGAAAATAGTGGGTAAGGGGAGCTATGCGGCTTGCGGTAACTCCTCGACCGTGACCTTTAGACCCAGCGTTTCCAGCTTACGGATGAGCCGCGCTCGCTGCACCTCGACGTGCTGGCGGTCGAAGTAGTCGCCGCCAAGCTCCTGATAGCTCGCCCGGTTCTTCAGCACATGATAGACGATCACCAACAGGCTGTGCCCCACCGCCACCAGCGCCTTCTTCTTGCTCATCCGCTTGACGAGCCGCCGATACTGCGCCGCCAAATAGGTCTGCTTGGTGTGCGAGGCCGCCCACGCCGCCTGCACCAGCGCCGCGCGTAAGTAGACACTCCCCTTCGTCGTCTTGCCGCTCTTGCGCTTGCCGGCCGACTCGTTATTGCCCGGACACATCCCGGCCCAACTCGCCAAGTGGGCGTCCGTGGCAAAGCGACCCATCTCGACCCCGATCTCGGCGATGATCGTCTCGGCCAGGCGCTCACCTACCCCCGGTATCGTCTGGAGCAACTTCAGCGCCTCCGGCACAAAAGGGTCATTGCTCTCGGCCACCTCCCGTGTGATCTGCGCGCTGGCGCGCATGATGGCAGCCTCCAACTCGTCGTAGCGTCCAAGCAACTCCCCGAGGACGAAGCGCTGCGCCGCGGTGAGTCGCCCCTCCAAGGCGCGCCGCAACTCCGCCTCCCGCGCCCGCAGCCGCCCGCGTGCCATCCCAGCTAACTTCGCCGCGTCCGTCTCGCCTGCGGCCAGCGCCCGCAGCATCGCACGCCCGGAGAGGCCGAGCGCGTCGGAAGCGACCTGCGCCAACTTGATGTTGCCCGACTCGACCAACTTCTGCACCCGGTTCGCGACCGCGACCTGCTCTTTGATCAGCGTCTGGCGATACCGCACCAACTCCCTCAGTTCACGAATCTCCGGCGGCGGAATGAAACTGGCCCGCAGCAGCCCGTGGCGCAGCAAGTCGGCCAGCCACTCACAGTCACGGACATCGGTCTTCCTGCCCGGCACGGCCTTCACATGGTGGGCGTTGACGAGTACCACCTCTAAGACCCCCTCCAGGATGTTGAAGACCGGCTTCCAGTAGACGCCCGTGCTCTCTATCGCCACATGCGTGCAGCCCTCGCCCGCCAGCCAGTCCGAGAGCCGCAGCAAGTCATCCGTCATCGTCGAGAAGGTGCGGGTCTGCTTCCGCCCCTGCTTAATGAGGCAGGCGACCACGGTCTTGGCATGCACGTCGAGGCCGCAGCAGCACGGGTAGATGATCTCCATCACGTCCTCCGCCACGGCCATCGGCGGGAGAGCCTTCTGCTCTGAAGAGTCTGTTATGCGTGCTCACCCGCGCGGGGCGGCAACAGTGGGTGGTGCCTGTCAAGGCTCTCCGGTCAGGCTAACTAACGGGCTCGCGGCACCAGGATGCTTCGACCTTCTGTCCGCCGATGGCCGCGCCTAGCTTACGCGCACTCAAGCTCATTTTCATCCGTGGTGGCGAACCACGTTCATGATGGCTAACTATGAAGCTCAGAAGAACCCTCTTCACGCTCTGCCTGCTGCTCCTCGTCTCGGCCGCGGCCCGCGAGGCTCACGCCGACCCCATCCACATCACCAGCGGCGCATACTTCCTGCCCAATACCAACTACACCAGTTCCCCGCGGTACGTCAGCTTCTCGGCCGACCTACAGGGGGACGGCTTCAGGGCGCGTGCGGGCGAGGGGGATGGCGGGAGTCGGCCTGTCTCGACCACGTGCGTCTCCCCCTGCGGGCGCGGCTCCAGTTTCAGCATCAACTTCAACGCGACTCTCCTTACACAATCTCCGTCGGGCTTCCTTGTAATCGGCGGGCAGAACTACTTCGGCAGGTTCAGCAACACCTCCCTGTTGTTCACCACGAACAGCATCACCGTCCCGGCCGACGCGCCGATGGACCCGAACATGCGCCTCACGCTGATGGCGACCTTCACGATGTCCGGCACGGTCGGCTTCACGGCCTATGACTTCAACACGGGCGTTATCTCCCCAGACATCTACAGCGAGCAGGTCTTCGGCTCCGGCGTCGCCGTGATAGAGGTGTACTACGGCCGCGCCGAGCGGCAGTTCCACGCGGGCTCAATGCAGTTCTACTTCACCGATGCGAACACGCCCGAGCCGGCCACGCTCGTGCTGCTCGGCACGGGCCTCGCCGGCGCCGCAGCCGCGGCCCGGCGGCGTCGGCCCAAGCAGGCACAGTCGTAGTCTTCGGTTGAAGATTAAAGGCAGATTCGGCGCGGCGCTTCTCAAGCGAGCGCCGGGCCTTCCTGTTTCAGTAGCGCAGGCGGTAGTAGACGAGCTTCACGTACTCGCCGGGGACGAGCTGCCAGCCGAGCGGGTAAAGCCACCAAGCGAAGGGACGCGGCGTCTGCCGCCCCGTCTCGACCGGCTCGACGCCGACGCGGACGGCGCTGCCCTCGAAGACGCGCCGGAGCGTCCACCGCGCGCGCCGCGACTGGTAGGCCGAGGTGACGACGACGAGCGAACGGTAGCCGCGGCCTTCGGCGTGCGCGCGCAGGCGCGCGGCCTCGTCGAAGGTGCTCGTGACGGTCTGCGGCACGACCTCGACGGCTTCGGCGGGGACGCCCGCGGCTTGCAGCTCGCGCGCCGCGCGCTCGACGAAGCGCGGGTTACGGTCGTCGGCTATTGAGTAGCCGCCGCTCTGCCCGTCGTCGGTCAGGACGACGCGCGGCGCGCGCCCCTCTCGGTAGAGTTCGGCCGCGCGCCGCGCGCGCTCGACGTAGGTCGCCGAGCCGGCGAGCACGGCCAGCGCGTCGGCCCGCGGCAACTCGTCGCGCACGACCAGCCACCCGGCCGCCGCCCATGCCCCGAGCGCCCACACCGCGAGCCCTGCGACGACGAACAACACACGCCGCTTCAAAACCCCGGAACGCTTCACAGTTTTTTCTTCAGACCGCCCGCCTCGCGAGCAGTTCATCGTACAGCCCCTCGACGCCCGCGAGCTGCGCGGCGCAGGAGAAACGCTCCTCGACGACGCGGCGTCCGCGCGCGCCCATCCGCCGCGCGCGTTCGGGGTCGGAGAGGAGCAGCGTGACGCTCTCTCCCAACGCGCGGTCGTCGCCCGGCGCGACGACGAAGCCGCTCTCGCCCTCCTCGACCGCCTCGCGCGCGCCGCCCACGTCCGTCACCACGACCGGACGCGACGCTGCCATGTATTCAAGAATCGAGTTCGAGAAGCCCTCGGCCTTCGAGCTGAGCACGCACACGTCCGAGACGGCGAGCAACTCGGCCACGCGCGTGCAGCGACCCGTGAAGAACACGTCGCCCGCGAGCCCCAGCTCGGCGGCGTACGCGCGCAGAGACTCCGTCAAATCGCCCTCGCCCGCAAGGACGAAGGCCGCGTCCCCGACGCTCTCCTTCACGCGGCGCGCGGCGCGCAGAAACGTGCGGTGATCCTTCACCTCGTGTTGCAGGTTGGCGACGATGGTGACGAGCGGTCTTTCACGCGGAAGCCCGAGCGCGGCGCGCACTTCCTCTTCATTAAAGTTCGCGGGCGGCTCGACGCGCGCGGGGTCGAGCCCGTTGTAGAGCGTCACAATCTTTTTCGTCGGCACGCCCGAGTTGACGAGGAAGGCGCGCACCGCTTCGGAGTTGACGACGACGCGGCGCGCGAGGCGGAAGGAGCAGCGCTCGACGAAGTTCTGCGCGGGCGTGCGGAAACCGGCGATGTCGCGCTTTGACGCGACGCGCGACGGCACGCGCGCGAGCCGCGCCGCCGCCATGCCGAAGACGTTCGTGTAGAAGTCGTGCGAGTGGACGACAGAGATAGTGTCCGCACGCAGGTCGCGCGCGAGCCGGCGCACCTGCTTGATGAAGTTCGCGTCGTGGAAGCTCGTCAGCTTGTACTGTTCGATTCGCCCAAGTTCCAGCGCCTCGGCCTCGGCACGCAGGACGCCGTGCGAGTTGAGACAGGCGAGCTTAACTTGAAAGCGTCCGCTCTCTTTGAGCAGCCGCGCGAGCTGCAATGTCTGGCGCTCGGTGCCGCCCTGCTCGAAGCTGTTGATGAGGTGAAGAACGCTGTGCTTCACACCGCGACGGCCCCCGCCTCCGCCGCGCGTGCGAGCGACGCGGCGCCGCCGTCGTCCACGAATGTCCGGTGCCACAGCTCAAGCATGAAGAGCGCCCACAGCCGCGCCGAGTGGTCGCGCCGGCCGCGCTCGTGCTCGTCGAGCATGACGGCGACGTAGGCCGGGTCGGTCACGCCGCGCTGGAGCGTGCGCGCCTCGGTGAGCGTGCCGCGCACGCGGTCGCGGAGCTGGCGGTTGATCCACTGTTCGATGGGGACGCCGAAGCCCTGCTTCTCCCGGTCGAGGATTTCCGCAGGGACGAGGTCGCGCACCGCGGTCTTGAAGATGTGTTTCGTCACGAGCCCCTTCATCTTCAAAGACGAAGGGATGCGGCCGACGAACTCGATGAGCTTGTGGTCTAAGAGCGGCGTGCGCGCCTCAAGGCTCGCGGCCATGCTCATGCGGTCAACCTTGACGAGGATGTCGCCGGGCAGGTAGGTCTTGCTGTCGAGGTAGAGCAGGCGGTCGAGCGCGTCGCCGGAAGGCGCGGCGGCGGCCACGGCGCGGAAGGCCGCCGTTGCGCGCGACTCGTCACCGGCGAGCCGCCGGAATTCGCTCGTGTAGAGTTCGGCCTTCATCAGGCGCGTGAAGATCGAGACCGATTCGAGGTAGCGTTCGAGCGCATCGTAGGCCACGTCGTGGATGAAGTTGCGCCCGCGCGCGCCGTGCGGCATCAGGCGCGCGGCCGGCTGCATGAGCCCCTCGCGCACGAAGCGCGGCAGGCGCTCGAAGCCGCCGCGGCGCCGGTCGATGACATAGCGCGTGTAGCCCGCGAACAGCTCGTCGCCGCCGTCGCCCGAGAGCACGACCTTGACGTGCTCTCGCGCGAGCTTCGAGACGACGTAGGTCGGGATGGCGGACGAGTCGGCGAAGGGCTCGTCGAAGTGCCACGCCAGCTCGTCCACCACGGAGCAGATGTCGGGCGTGACGACGAACTCGTGGTGGTCGGTCTGGAAGTGTCGCGCGGCGATGCGCGCGTACTTCAGCTCGTCGTAGCTGTCCTCGTTGAAGCCGATGGAGAAGGTCTTGACGGGGCGTTCGCTGTTGCGCGCCATCAGCCCGACGACCGCGCTCGAATCGACCCCGCCCGAGAGGAAGGCGCCGAGCGGCACGTCGGCCACGAGCCGGACGCGCACCGCTTCGTCGAGCAGCTCACGCAGCTCTTCGAGGTAGTCCTCCTCGCGCAGCGAGCCGCCCTCTTCCTGCGGGAAGTCCCAGTACCCTTCAATCTTCAACTCACCATCTTTGAACGTCAGGTGATGGCCGGGCGGGAGTTTCTCGACGCCGCGAAAGACGGAGAGCGGGTCGGGCACGTAGCCCCAGGTCAGGTACGCGTCGAGCGCCTCGGGGCTCGGCTCGCGTTCGACCTCGGGGTGCGCGAGCAGGCACTTCAGCTCGGAGCCGAAGACGAGCGCGCCGCGCCGCGTGCGCGCGTAGTAGAGCGGCTTCTTGCCGACGCGGTCGCGCGCGACGAAGAGGGAGCCCGTGCGCGCGTCCCAGAGCGCGAAGCCGAACATGCCGCGCAGGCGCTCGACGCAAGCGGGGCCGTACTCCTCGTAAGCGTGGACGATGGCCTCGGTGTCGGAGTTGGTGTGGAAGCGATGGCCGCGTGCTTCGAGGTCGCTCTTCAGCTCGCGGAAGTTGTATATCTCGCCGTTGAAGACAATTTGCAGACGCGGGTCGCAGCCCGAGAGCGGCTGGTGGCCGCCCGCGAGGTCGATGATCGAGAGGCGGCGCATGCCGATGGCGGCCTCGCCTTCGACGAGCGCGCCGTCCTCGTCCGGCCCGCGGTGCGTGATGGAGCGCAGCATGCGTCCCAGAACCTCGCGCCGCTCTTCGAGCCCGAACCCGGTCTCGCCCACGAATCCAGCGATGCCGCACATGCTCTTTCTTAAACCCTTTCGCCTTCCGACGGCTTGCGCGCCACCATGAACGTGCCCGCGACGAGCAGGTCTTCGTCGGGCAGCCCACGGTATCTCTCGATGAGGCGCGGGCGTATCTCGCGCACGAGCGCCAGCGTCTCCTCCGTGTAGTCAACGCCCGCTTCGGGACGCTCGCGCCGCGCGCGCAGGTCGCCGCGCCGCGCGCGGCCAATCACGTCCGTGATGTAGAACTTCGCGTCGTAACCGAGCCGCCGCATCAGGTCGCGGTAATAGTCAACCATCCTGCGGTTCACGACGCACTCGCCCGCCGCCATCAGGCGGTAGACCGGCTCGCCGATGGTGAGGAAGATGAGCGGGTTTAAGCCCGCCCCGCTGAAGACGCCGTAGTCGCTAAGGTCTATCTTGTGAACCGAGAGGCCGCCGGGCTTGAGCACGCGGTCGAGCGCCTCGAAGGTCGGCGTCGGGTCGTATATCTCCTGGATGGCCGCGTTCGAGACGGCGAGGTCGAACGGCTCGCCGTCGAGCAACTCCTTTGAATCTTCAACGCCCGCGCCGTACAACTCGCGCACGCGCTCGGGGTTCGTCTTAATGCCTTCGCTCAGGTCAATGGCGTCGTCGAAGCGTTGGCGCTCCTCTTCGCTTTTGAGGCGCGCGCGCACCCCCAGATAAATCTGCCGCTGCTGCGCCTCGTCGCGCGGGCAGTAGAAGCGGTCGAGGCAGACGGCCGAGTCGGCCCCGGCCGCGAGGAACAGAAGCGCCACGCCGACGTTGTCGCCGAAGCCCACTTCGAGCACGCGACGGCCCGCGAGCCATTCCGGCGAGAGGCCGCCATAAGCGACGTAGTCGTCGAACTGCGCGAAGATGCGCGCGACGCTCGCCTCAAGCGGCCTGACGAGCTGCGTCGCGCCGCTCGTGTAGAGGATGTCGCCGTGCGTGTGTCGGCGGCGGCGGCGCCAACTGTCGAATATCTTGTAGGCGATGACGGCCGACTTCGACCGCCGCGCCTTACGCTTGAGGGTGGATAGCATGAGTGAACTCATCGAGTAAATTCCGCGCCTCGGCCCTTCCACATCCCGCGAGCCTCAGACCGGCGCGGCCGGCTCGCGTATCGGCTCCCAGCGCGCGTAGCGCTCGCCACGCGCGAACTTGTAGAAGGCGATGACGGCGGCGAGGTTCGCCAGCACGAAGTAGTGCGGCAGCGAGAGCAAACGCACCCGCGCGCCCGCGCGCTCCAACAGCCAGCCCGCGAGCGCTGCCGCGTAGAACGCGGCCTGTCCCGCGAACAGCAGCGCGAAGAAGAGCGAGCGCGGCGCGAGCGCGCCCGACGAAACAAGAACGACAAGCAGGAAGAGCGGAACGAGGTAGCGCATGACCTTATGCGAGAGCAGCTCGACCGCGTAGAAGCCTCCGCGCAGCGGGTTCAGAAGCCGACGATGGCGCCAGAGGTCTGTGTAGGTCTGCGCGATGACGCGCACGCGCATCCGCAGTTCCTTATCCGCCTGCCGGTTCGTCTCTTCGGTGCAGACGGCCTGCGGCTCGTAGACGGCGCGCAGGCCCTGCTCGACCATCTTCGTCGCGATGATGAAGTCGCTGCAAGCCTCGTGATAGAGCGGCACGTAGGCCGAGCGCCTGACGGCGTACAGGCACCCCGACGCGCCGATGAGCGAGCAGGCGCGGCTCTCGTGCGTCTTCAGAAAAGTCTCGTAGCCCCAGTAAGACTTCGCGCCCTGCCCGACCGAGGTCGCGGCCGGGTCTACGTAGATGAGCTTGCCGGCGACGCAGCCGACCGAAGGGTCTGCGAAGTTTGGGAGCATCGCGCGCAGCACGTCGGGTCGGTAGAGGGTTGTCGCGTCGGAGAAGAGTATGACCTCGCCGCGCGCGAGCTCGACGGCCGCGTTCTGCGCGGCGGTCTTCCCCAGACGCTCGGCCTGCCGGTGCAGGCGCACGCCGCGCGCGGCATAAGAGCGCGCGATCTCGTCCGTGCGATCCGATGAACAGTCCGAGGCGACGATGACTTCGAGCTTACCCTCCGGGTAGTCGAGCGCGAGCGTGTTATCGAGCTTCGACGCGAGGTCGCGCTCCTCGTTGTAGGCCGTGATGACGACGCTGACAACGGGCTCGAACTCCGCGCGCCGCACCGCGCGCGGGCGCAGACGGCTCACCAGCCAGACGAGCACGGGGTAGCCGACGTACGCGTACGCGAGCGCCGCTGCCGCCAGCCAGAAGAGAATCTTCGCCGTCGTCTCCAACATCACAAGTCCGACGCCGTCGGGGCGGCCGTCTTCGCCTGCTCGGCCTCGTAGAGGCGGCGCAGGCAGACGGCGTAGCCGACGAGATAGTAGACGTTCCAGTAGTACGCGAACGAGCCGAAGAAGCTCGCGACCATGTAGCCGACGAGGCTCACCGCCAGTCCGACGGCGAGGTAGTAGAAGCGCGACGTGCGCCGCTCCTCGAACGTCGCGCGCGCGACGGCGAGCAGGCGCCGCAGCGGCGAGACGACGTAGAGCACGTAGACGGCGAAGCCGAACGCGCCCATCTCGGACGCGACCTGCGTGTAGGCGTTGTGCGCCTCCATGCTGCGCGGCGAGACGAAGATGAAGTTGCCCATCCCGACGCCGAAGAGCGGGTTGCGGAGCGCGACGATGATGGAACTCATCAACAACTGCTGGCGCGCATCGGCCGAGCCGAACGCGTCGAGCCGGTGGTCATAGATGGAAAGGATGCGCGCGCCGTAATTGCCCGGCGCGACGATGAGCAGCAGGACTGTCAACAGGATCGCCACCACGACGACCACAAAACGGTTCTTGCGGCCGAGCACCCACGCCAGCACGAAGAAGACCACCGCCATCGCGAGGAAGCCTCCGCGCGAGTAGGTCACGACCGTCCCCGCCACCATCAACGCCGCCGCCGCGCCGTAGATTGCCTTCTTCAGAAAGCTCCGCGAGCCGAGCGCGAGCGCCGCCGCGACAGGCATCAGCGTGACGAAGTGGAGCGCCATCTCGTTCGGGTTCTCAAAGATGCCGCCGATGCGGCCCTCGACGCGATAGCCCTCGACCGTCAGGCGCCCCGCAGCGAAGTCGCTCAAGGCGCCGGCCGCCATCAACACGCCCGACCCGAGCGCAAGCAGCAGTAGCCAGCGCAGGCGCCGCTCCGTGCGCACGACGTTGACGATGACGACGAAGATGAGGATGGCGCGGATGAAGATGTTGCTGAAGCTGGCCCACGCCTCGGCCATGCTCTCCTTCGCGAAGGGCACCGAGACCAGCCCGGCGAGACAGAAGAGGAGCACGAGGTTGACCTCGCGCGGCCGCGCCGTCAGGTTCCCTTCAGCGCCGAGCTGCGCCGGGAAGTAGACGACGAGCGTCAACGTCGCCAGCCAGAAGGCGAGCGTCATGGGCAGTGGGATGTATTCGTACGGGCGGTAGAAGAGGATGAACGTGAAGAGCATGAGCCCCGCGTAGGTAAGCCCGTGCGCCCTGCGCAGTACGGCGCGCGCTCCCGCTTTTTTTGAAGGCTTGACTGCTCCCGAGTCCTCACCGCGGGCCTTCGTGCGCGCGGCCTCGCGCGGCCCTCCCGACCAGTCGGCGTCGGCCGTATGAAGCGGCGACTCTTCACCCTCGTCCTCAAAGCCGCGGCGGTCATGCCCGCGGCTCAACGGGAGAACGGGCTCGTAGTCCAAAGGCTCTTTGGTGGAGGTCGGCGGCAAGCGTTGGCCCTCGGCCGCGCCGAGTCGGCGTCGGTAAAACGGCCGCACGGAGGCGGGGGGCAATCCCGCCTCCGTGCGCGCCATACTCGAAGCGCCGCCGACCCTCTCGAAGGGGGCCGGGGCGCGACGGGTTCAACAGAAGTCGTGGCCGTCTCTCAGACCGTCACGCTCTCCTCGACGGCGGCCAGCGCGCGTACGCGCTCGCGCAGGGCCGTCTCGAAACGTCGCGCCTCCTCGATGCCGGTCAGCGAGAGCGCGCGCAACTGCTGCTCGATGCGGCGGCGGTAGTCGGAGACCAGAGAGTCGGAGACGTTCAGACGCGCGGCGGCCTCCAACTGCGTGATGTGCGCTGGGCTCAAGTAACAATACCACAGCACGCCGAGCATGCGGTCGTACTGCTTCGACTTGCCGCGCACGGCCGCGTGCAGGCCCCGCAGGAACTCGTCTACGAAGTTGGCCGCGCCGTCCTCGGACTCGCGCCGGAGCAGAGACTGCTCGGGGTTCTCGCGTCCGTCCACGGGCTCGAAGGCACGCCCCTCTTCGTCGTCGCCGCCGCCGATGGGCACGAGGTAATATCCATCACGGGCAGGCGCGACATGACGAGACTGCGCAGCGTTCGCACGTCTACCGGCGAGTCGCTGGCTTCTAAGACCGAGACGATGAGGTCTTCGAGGTCGGAGTTACTGATGATGATCTGCGCGTCGCCCGTGCAGCCGACCATCCGCGTGTCGCGCTGGCGTACGGGGATCATCTGGACGCGCTCTTCGAGTTCGGCCTGCGCCCGGCGCGGCTTGTCCGCGCGCCACTCCCTGAGCCCGTAGACGCGGTCAACCAGACGACGGTGCGGCTCGTCCTCGCCCGCGCCCGCATCGACGCGGCGGAAGTTGGCGGAAGACTGGATGATGGTCGAGATGCGGCGCGCGAGCCTGTAACTCTCCGGGTGGCGCTTCCGCAACTCGGCCGTCAGGAGGTTCGTCAGCTCGATCTGGCTGACCTCGCACTCGATCTCCGCGTCGGTCATCTCCGAGTCGAGGTAGTGCTGGAACCGGGACTTCGAGAGGAGGGTGACGAAGAGTTCCTGCGTCAGGTCGAGGTAGGCGCTTCCGCGGTCGCCCTCCTCGACGAGGAGGCCGGCGCTGTAGGAGGCGCGCACCAGCGGGTGGTTGACCACCAGACGTTGCAGTTCCGTCCAGAGACGAGAAACGTCCGAGCGCCGCAGCGTCTCGACCCACGCGCCGGCGTGGCGCGGCGGGCGCTCCTGCGCCGTCTGGGCGCGCCCGTGCCCTTGCGGGGTCGGGGATGTCTCTTGCGTTCCGCTCGTCATGGGGTCGTTCAAGTGATGATCTTGGTCGGCAGATGTGGCAGCCATGTTACCGGTTCAGGACGGTTGGGAGCAAGGCCGGAGGTCTCTAGATACGTCCGCTGAGGAAGATGGGCGAAGGGCGTAGGGTTAACGCCGGGGCGTCTCTTTGCTCCTCGGGCCATTGAACTTTTCTGGCCGGAGGCGAGACGAAAGTATCCGGGAGGACATCTGTGCTCCGCTGGCTCTTTGGTTTGAATGATTGACCTTGCAGGGAGAACCGCGCCGGTCTGCCGCAAAGGGGAATGGCGCGGCCACCGTGAAGGGGTTGCGGGACGGTCGCCCCGAACACATTTGAGATGGTAACAGCAATCCCGTGATTGAGCAACACCTTTTTACAACACGGCCAAGGCGTTGAAAAATCAGGGAGAAACGGGCCAACGGAGCGCCTCCGGGCGGGATGAAAGTTTGGAAGAACGGCGCGATTGGTACTTTAAGTTCCGTGCAAGAGAGAAGCGCCCGAAAAGAGGCCCTCGACAGCCGGCCACGGTCAAGGAGACGCTCGGCCGGTGAAGGTTACGTCCGCCTCGCGCCCCGCACGATCCTGTTCGGCGCTTCGCTCACGCGGCCACCCCGCCACAACCCCCCGGTCGGCGGGCGGCCAGAGACCGAGAGACTGCGAGGAGCACTCATGCCTTCTTCAATGACAGCCTGTTTCCGTAAGCTTCGCACCTGCCCGCGCACCGAGACGCTGCTCGACTTCTCGGCGGGCGCGCGCCGCGGGGGGCGCGTTGCGGAGCACGTCGAGTCCTGTGACTTCTGCGGCGCAGAGGTGCAGTTGCTCTCCCGCCACGCGCCGCCGACGGCCGCTCTCCCCTTCGCCGCCCTCTCAATGCCCGAACCCCTGCGCCGGCTCGCCCAGGACATCCTCGCCGAGCCGTCCTACAACCGCGCGCGCTTCGCCGAATCGCTTATGGAGATCGAGCGCCTGACGCCGGAGACGGTGAGCAGTGAGCAGTAGGCAGATGGCAGATGGCAGTTAAGACAAGCGACTCTTTTAACGAATCTGCCTGAAAGAATCGTAGGCGGCGAGCTTCTCAACTCGCCGCCTACGATTGTTTTTGAACGCTCGGTTTTCTTCCGAACTGCCATCTGCCATCTGCCTACTGTCTACTCGCTCTTCACCCCGTCGTATAGTTCCTCGATGCGGCCGCTGTACTTCTCGTCGATAACGCGGCGTTTGACCTTGAGGGTGGGGGTGAGTTCGCCGCCGTCGATGGAGAACTCGTCGGGGAGCAGGGCGATGCGCCGGACGCGCTCGTAGTCGTGGAGCGGGCGGGTCAGCTCGGCCACCTCGGACTGAACCAGTTTGACGGCCGCTGGGTTCCGGCTCCACGCGACGCGCAGCGTGTGCTCTTCGGCCTGCGGCGTGGGCAGGGCCGAGGCGAGCGCCTCCCAGTCGGGCACGATGAGCGCCGCGGGCTGCTTGCGTCCCGCGCCGACGACGACCACCTGACTGACGTACTGGCTCTCCTTAATTAAACTCTCGACCAACTGCGGCGCGACGTACTTGCCGTTGGAGAGCTTGAACAGCTCCTTCTTCCGGTCGGTGATGTAGAGCCTCCCGGCCTCGTCGATCCTCCCCACGTCGCCGGTTCTGAACCAGCCGTCCTCGGTGAAGACGGCGGCCGTCTCCACCTCGTGGCCGTAGTAGCCGCTCATCAGGTTCGGCCCGCGCACGAGTATCTCGCCGTCCGTGTCGGTCTTCAGCTCGATGCCGGGGAACGGCTGGCCCACCGCGCCGACGCGGTTGTCTTCGGGGCGGTTGGCCGAGACGACGCAGGTCTCGGTCATCCCATAGCCTTGCAGGATGACGACGCCCGCACCGAGAAAGGCGTACGAGAGCGCGGGCGACAGCGGCGCGCCGCCCGAGACGAAGAAGCGTAGACGCCCGCCCACGCCCTCGCGCCACTTCTTGAAGACGAGCCTTGAGGCCACCTCCTGCTGAATCTCCAAGAGCGGCGGCACCTGTTCGCCCTTGTCCTTCAACTCCGCGTAACGCTGGCCGACGTGCAGAGACCAGTTGAAGAGCTTCGCCTTCCAGCCGCCCTCGGACGTTCCCTTCTTGACGATCTTGTGGAAGACCTTCTCGAAGAGGCGGGGCACGGCCGTCATGATGGTGGGGCGCACCTCGCGCAGGTACTCGCCGACCACGTCGAACGAAGGCGCGTAGGCGACCGAGACACCGTTGTGGCAGAAGACGTAGAAGACGACGCGCTCGAAGATGTGCGAGAGCGGCAAGACCGACAGCGCCACGTCCGTCGAGAGGATGGGGAGCGAGCTTGAGATGGCCAGCACGTTCGAGACGAACGTCCCGTGCGTCAGCATCACGCCCTTCGGCTCGCCCGTCGTCCCGGAGGTGTAGATGACGGTCGCCAGGTCTTCCGCGCCGACGGCGTTCAGGGCGCGGCTGAAGACTTCGGGCTCGGCGGAGTCTATCTGCGCGCCCGTCTGCTCAAGCTCGAAGAGCGTGAGCGCGCCCTCCACGCCCGCCGCCGCGTCGGTGTCGAAGAAGACGACGCGCTCAAGCGTTTCGACCGGCTCGATGCCGGGGCGCGCGTGGCGGAAGACCTTCTTGCCCGAGACGAAGAGGACGCGCGCGCCCGAGTCTTCGAGGATGTATTGCACCTGCTCGGGCGCCTGCGTCGTGTAGATGGGGACGTTGACGGCGCCGAGGCTGAGAATGGCGATGTCCACGACTGACCAGTCGGGTCGGTTCTCCGACAGGAGCGCGACGCGGTCGCCCTTCTTCACCCCGAGCGCGGAGAGCCCCAACGCCACGGCGCGCACGCGCTGGATGATCGCCTCGCCCGGGATGTGGAGCCACTGCCCGCCCTTCTTCAGACTCAGCGCGTCCGCCTTCGCGTGATGCGCCAGCGCCCCCAGACACATCCCCGGCACGCTCGCCGGCACGTCCCCGTTATGCGTGTCATTCGTCACGGCTTTTTGATTCTCTCGGCGAAGTATTCGACCGTGCGCTTGAGGCCGTCTCTGAGCGGGATCGTCGGATCCCAACCGAGGAGCTTCTGCGCGCGCGTGATGTCGGGCCGGCGCTGGCGCGGGTCGTCCTGCGGCAGCGGTCGGGAAGCGACTCTGACCTCCACCCCGGCGGCGCGACCGACCTCGTCGGCGAGCTGCTTCATCGTGAACTCGCCCGGGTTGCCGACGTTGACCGGCTGATGCACGTCCTCGCCCACAGCAGTATCCTCCTCGACGTTCATCAGGCGAATCATCCCCTCGACCAGATCGTCCACGTAGCAGAAAGAGCGCGTCTGCTCGCCCGTCCCGTAGATGGTCAGCTCCTCGCCGCGCAAAGCCTGCACGATGAAGTTCGACACCACGCGCCCGTCGTCGTCGCGCATGCGGGGGCCGTACGTGTTGAAGATGCGGATGATGCGCGTGTCCACGTGGTTCTGCCGGTGGTAGTCCATCATCAGCGTCTCGGCGAGCCGCTTCCCCTCGTCGTAACATGAGCGGAGGCCGATGCAGTTGACGTTGCCCCAGTAGTCCTCCGTCTGCGGATGAACTTCGGGGTCGCCGTAGACCTCAGAGGTGGAGGCTTGCAGTATCCGTGCGCGGACGCGCTTGGCGAGGCCGAGCATGTTGATGGTGCCGAGGACGTTGGTCTTGACCGTCTTGACGGGGTTGTACTGGTAGTGGACGGGCGAGGCCGGGCAGGCGAGGTTGTATATCTGATCGACCTCCAGCAGCACCGGCTCGATGATGTCGTGGCGCACGAGGTCGAAGCGCTTCGAGTCCATGAGGTGGTAGACGTTCTCGCGCCTCCCGGTGAAGAAGTTATCGAGGCAGATGACATCGTGCCCCTCGGCCAGAAGCCTCTCGCAAAGGTGCGAGCCGATGAAGCCCGCCCCGCCGGTCACAAGAATCCGCATCGTTTCTCCAGCTTGAAATTTTAGTTGCCGGGGTTTGTCGCCGTCCCCGCATTGTAACAGTGATTCTCAGGCGGCCGCGCCCTCTTTTTCCGGCGCGCCGCCGCCGTAGACCGCGTCGTCTTCGCGCGCGTCCGCGCCCCCGTGACGGCGTCGTCGCCCGCGGCGGCGTCGGTGTCGGCCCGCGCCCTCGTCCGGCTCCTCGACGCGGTCGTCGGCTGTCGCGAGCGCGGCCAGCAACAGGAACATGAGCGCGTTGGCCGTCGTGTGCAGCGTGAAGTCGAAGAAGCTGTGGACGAGCACGCCCGCGCAGCCGGCCAGAGCGCCGAGCACAACCCCGCGCCGGAAGCGGTCGGGCGACTGCAACCGTTTGAGCGCCGTGCGGAAGAGCAGGATGACGAAGACGAGCCCGAGCAAGCCTCCGACCACGCCCGCGTCGGAGAGTATCTGTAAGTAATCGTTGTGCGCCTGCTCCAGGCGGTACGCGCCGTTGCCCGTGTCGTAGCGCGTGTAGGCCGACCCGAAGGAGCCGAGCCCCGTCCCGAGCCACGGGTGGTCGCGGATGATCTGAAGCGTGCCGCTCCAGAAGTGCGCGCGGCCCGTCGTCGGGTCGGCGCTGTTGACGGTGCCGAGCATACGCGAGAGCGCGCCCTCGCCGCCGAAGTAGAGCACGCCGACGAAGACGGCGACGATCATCGCGAAGCCGAGCCCGATGCGGGCGGCCGCCGCGCGCAGGCGCTCGGCGCCGCTCAGCGCCTCGCCCTCGCGCTTGCGCCCGCGGGCCAGCGACGAAACGGCGGCGAGGAACAGAATCTCGCAGACCATACTGATGAGGCCGCCGCGCGAGTTCGTCATCACGAGCGCGATGGCCATCATCGCCGAGGCGAAGGCGTAGAGCAGCATCCGCTCGCGCGCCACCGCTCCGGCGAACATGAGCCCGAGCGGCATCGCCAGCACCAGCTCCATGTAGCCCGCGAAGTGGTGGCGGTTGATGTACGGGCCGAACGGCTCGGCCTGCTTCGGCTCCCTCACCCAGAAGATGGTGCGCGGGTTGAGGAAGTGCTGCATCAACCCGTAGACGGCGAGCAGGAAGCCGAAGATGACGACGAGCCGTGCCAACAGCTTCAGCCGGCGCGGGCTGTCCACGAAGGCGAGCGTCGCGGCGAAGTAGACGAGGAGCCCCGCGAGTTGGACGAGCGAGACGCGCGTCGCCTGCGGGTCGAAGGAGAGTCCCGCGCCGAGTTGGAAGAGCCCGACGGCGAAGAGGCCGAGGAGCGGGAGCTGCAAAGCGTTGCGACTTATCCTCAACACGCCCGTGTGCCACGCGTCCAGCATCCAGAGCGCGAAGACGATGGCCGCGCTCAACTGGAACGCCGCGAGCGACCACGCGTGCACGGTGCCGAAGGCGAGCGTCGTCGTCACGACCGCGAGGCAGAGCATGAGGATGATGAAGCGGCTCCAGATCGTGCGGGGCAGCTCGCGCGCGGCGGCGGTCGCGCCCGCGCGCCGGCGGGGCCGAGGGCGGCACGGCGGGGAGCGGCGGCGGCGCCGTCGTCGCGAGGTCAGCGCGCGTTTGCACGCCCGCCTGCGCGTTCGAGGTGGAAGTCGTCATACCAGATCTTTCCGTAGATGGGGCAGGCGCCCTCCGCGCAGAAGACGCGAGCGTCAGTCGGACGAGCACGGCCTCCGTCTTCGGCCCCGCCGTGAACTCGAAGGAGACCGGCTGCCAGTCGCTGTGTGCCCTGCGGCGCGGGCGCCGACCAGACGAGCGGCGTGTCCGGCGTGTCCGGCTCCGAGACCGCCAGACGCGAGCGTGGCCGCGCTCCGTAGCTCTTCGGTCTTCACGAAGAAGCTCACGCGGTAGCGCGCGCCGGGCTCGACGGCGATTGTCTGCCAGACGTTGCGGAAGTCCACCTGACCCGAAGCGTTGAAGGCGACGCGCAGCGAGCGCCGGCCGCCGTGCGCCGTGCGCGCGTCGATGACGACCTGCCCGGCGCTCTGTGTCACGTTCCAGCCGAAGAGCGCGCGGCCGGGCGGCGCAATGTCAGACTCGAAGCCGCCGTCGTGGAACTGCCCCACGGCCAGCCCCGCCAGGCCGCCCTCCGAGAGGATGGCGTGCGCGCGCCGGTACTGACCTTTTGCCGTAAAGCGTGCGCGCCAGCGCATCGGCCGCCCGACCCTGCCCGCGCTGCTCCTCCGGCCTGAGCCCGGCCCAGACGCCCTGCGCGTCTTCGAGGTGCCGCGCCCTGCGAGGACAGCCGACCAGTTGCGCGCGCGACTCGGCCGTCTTCCCCACCGCGTCCACGACGCGCGCGAGGTTGGGGCCGTAGACCTGCCACGCGAGATTGAAGACCTGCGGGCGCAACGTCGGCATCCAGCGTCGGCCGCGCGCCGCAGCTCCGCAGAAGCCTCTTCGGTGCGGCCGGCGCGCAGCAGTGCGTTGCCGAGGTGCCAGCGCGGATACGTGTAGCTGGGAGCGAGTTCGGCGGCGCGCCGTAGCGCGGCCACCCCGCCCTCCGTGTCGCCGAGGGCCGCGCGCGCACGGCCCGACCTCCATCCAGATCAGGTAGTCGTTCGGTGCGAGCGCGGCCGCCTGCCCGTACTCCTCAAGCGCGCGCGGGACGGCCGTGCGGGTCGAAGGTGGCCTGGTTGAGGCGCGCCAGCATCAGGTGCGCTGAACGGGTCGCGCGGCGCGAGCCGCACCGCGGCCTCGGCCGACTCGAAGGCCGCCGTCGGGTCGGTCGCGTAAGAGGCCGGCGCCGTCTCGGCCATCGTGTTGCCCATGCCCCAACGCACCCCGATCCACCCGCAGTAGAGCACCGCAAGGGCCAGTAGCAAGAGGGGCACACGCGCCCACACGGGGCGTACGATTGATGAGAGCTAACTGTTCTGCCATAGAAGTCAGTAGACTAGTAGTCACATTAGTCGTAGAAAAATTTTGATTTGCCGATGTTAAAGAAAGCTTCGTGGCTCTCCTCAGGTCGCTACAATCAGACTAGTCTACTGGCTACTCCTTAAAACTCGTGCCCCGACGAGTTCAATCTCGATTCTCATGCGCTGGAGCGTGACCTGCGCGTCCTCGCAGTCGCGGCGAATCTCGGCGATGCGCTCTTCGGCGATGCGGGAGCTTGAGATAAGCACCTCCTCCACCTGCTGCTCTTCGCAGATGCGGCGCAGATGGCCGTTGCCGCCGAAGACGCGCAGGCCGTGGATCATCTTGCCCTTCTTGAACGGGTCGTCGTCCACGAACCCGACGGGCGTGTACTGGAGCCGCAGGTTGTTGCGCATCTCGCGCAGGAGCAGTTCGCCCGCGTCGCCCGCGCCGTAGATGAGCACGCGCCGGCCGCCCGCCGACGGGCGCCGGCAGGAGTTGGCGGAACAGACGGAACGCGACCCGGCTCCCCGCCAGCATCAGGAAGAAGATCATCGCGTCGAGGACGAAGACGGCGCGCGAGAAACCCTCGAAGCGGAAGGCGAAGAGCAGCACGAGCACGCTCGCCACCGAGCCGGCCGCCACCGCCTTCGCGTAGACGATCAGGTTGTCGAGGCTGACGTAGCGCCAGAGGCCGCGGTAGACGCCCGCCGCGAGGAGCGCCGTCATCTTCACGAAGATGAGCACGGGCACCGTCGAGAGGAAGAGCGACCACACCTCCGCGCCGAGGTCGGAGCCGAAGAGCAGGCACGTAGGAGAAGTAGTAGGCCAGGATGACGAGCAGCACGTCGAGCAGCACCTCGAAGATGCGCCGCTTGTACGAGAGGTCTACGAGGAACGAGACGAGCGGCTTCTCGCGCGCGGCCTGCACCTCGGCCTCGTCGTAGACCTTGACGCCCGCGAGGTAGACGCCGACGAGCGTCAGCGCGACCGCGAACCCGAGAACCATCGCGATCCCCGTGTGGTACTCGAACTGCCGCACCATCATCGCCAGAAGCCCCGACGCGCCCGCGAACCCGTAGAGCATCCAGACCGCGCGCCGCTCCGACAGCCCCAGCGCGACCAGACGGTGCGACGCGTGGTCGCGCCCGCCCTGCGACGCCGCGCGCCCCGAGAGCTTGCGCACGACCGTCACGAGCGTCGTGTCGAAGATCGGGATGAAGAGGATGAGCACGGGGACGGCGATGACGACGATGAAGCTGCGCCCGCGGTCACCCGAGGCCGAGAGCAGAGCCGAGCTGGCGAGGAAGAAGCCGACGAACATCGACCCGCAGTCGCCCATGAAGATCGACGCCGGGTTCGAGTTGTAGACGAGGAAGCCGACGAGCGCCGCGGCGAAGACCGAGAGCATCGACGGCCTCGGTCGTCTGCCCGTTGACGGCGAAGCTGGCCGCGATGAAGCCGGCCGCGATGGCCGAGATGCCCGCCGCCAGCCCGTCCATGTTGTCGAGCAGGTTGATGGCGTTCGTGATGCCGATGAGCCAGAAGATCGTCACCGCCATCGCGACCGACGCGCCCCAGCCCCACGGCAGCAGCAGCCCGAAGTAGACGACCGCGCTCGCGCCCAACACCTGCCCGATCAGTTTTTGGTAAGGCTTGATGTGGAGGAAGTCGTCAACCAGCCCGACGACGAAGAGCGCGGTGCTCGCGCCCATGACGACCCAGCCCTCGCGCGTGTGCGGGACGAAGCAGCAGGTAGGCCACGAGCACCGAGAGGTAGATGGCGACGCCGCCCAACATCGCCGTCGGCCGCTTGCTGAAGCGGTCGCTGCGGGGCCGCGCGATGATGTCGAAGCGGCGCGCGAAGGCGCGCACGAGCGGCGTAAGCGCGAGCGAGAGGCGCGAGCGCCGCCGACGGCCGGCAGGAGTTGGCTAACTGCTGAAAGGCATTACTCGAAAATCCGAGCGACGAGACTTCGGCCGGGCTGTCGCTAAGAACCTATTAAATGCACGCCGAGAAATCAAGCCACCCGGGCTACGGTCCGTCACGCGGCAGCGCCTTGGCCTGCCGCCCGCTGTAGTATTCGATGACGGACTGCAGAATCTCGTCGAGCGCCGACGGTCGGTTTGAAGCCGGTCGAGCGCGCCGACCTTCGACGATGTCCGGCACCCGGCGCGGCATGTCCTCGAACCCCTCCTCGTACGCCTCGTCGTACGGCACCGCGACGATCTCCGACTTCGACCCGGTCAGTCCCTTCACGCGCTCGGCCAGCTGCATGATCGAGACCTCTTCGTCCGAGCCGATGTTGAAGACCTCGCCCACCGACTCGTCTTTGTCCATCAGCGCGACGAGCGCGCCGACCACGTCGCCCACGTAGCCGAAGCAGCGCGTCTGGCTCGCCCGTCGCCGTAGACGGTGATGGGCCGCCCGGCGAGCGCCTGCTTGACGAACGTCGGGATGACCATCCCGTACTGTCCCGTCTGCCGCGGCCCGACCGTGTTGAAGAGGCGCACCACCACCGTCGGCAGCTTCTTCTCGCGCCAGTAGCCAACGCGAGGAACTCGTCGATGGCCTTCGAGCAGGCGTAACTCCAACGCCCCTTCGTCGTCGCCCCCATCACGAGGTTGCCGTCCTCCGGAACGGCACCTCCGACGAGAGCCCGTAGACCTCGGAGGTCGAGGCGACGAGCACCTTCTTCTTCTTCTTGTTCGCCTGCGCCAACACGACCTCGGTGCCGCGCACGTTCGTCTCGATGGTGCGCACGGGCGACTCGACGATGAGCTTGACGCCGACGGCCGCCGCGAGGTGGAAGACCACGTCGCACTGGTCGATGAGCTCGGCCACGACGGGCACGTTGTGCACCGAGTCGATGGTGTAGCGGAAACGTCGGGTGCCCCTTGAGGTGCGCGATGTTGTCGAAGGAGCCCGTCGAGAGGTCGTCGATGCAGAAGACCTCGTCGCCGCGCGAGATGTACAAGTCGGAGAGGTGCGACCCGATGAAGCCCGCCCCGCCCGTGATCAGAACTCGCAAACTATTCTGTCCCTTCCCTTTCAAAACTCGCCGCCAGCGCCTCGACTCGGCGCGCCGCTCTCCGGGCTCGACGCCCCGACGCCGGCCAGACTCTTCGTAGAGCCCGAGCACGTCGGAGACGAGCCGCTCGACCGAATAATTCTGCTCGACGTACTCGCGCCCGCGCCCGCCTAAAGACTTGACGCAGCGCCGGGTCAGCGACGAGGTGCGCGAGCGCTTCGGCGAAAGCCTCCGGGTCGCCGGGGCTCACCTGCATGCCGCGCTCGCAGACCTGCCACGGGTGCGGGCGCCGCAACTCCACTCGGCGACGCCGCCGAGCAGGTCTACGACGCCGCCGACGGCCGTGGCTATCGCCGGCGCGCGCGTTGGCCATCGCCTCGATGAGCGTCAGGGGCGTCCCCTCGTTGCGCGAGGTGAGCGCCACCACGTCGAGCGCCGGGTAGAAGTTTTCCGGGTCGTCCCTGAGCCCCGCGAATTTTACATCATCCTGGAGCCCGAGCGCCCGCGCGTGCGCCTCAAGCTCCGCGCGCAGGTGGCCGTCGCCGATGAAGACGAAGCGGACGCGCCCCGCGTCGCTCCCGGTCGGCCCGGGCGGCCGGACCGGCCTCGGACGCGCGCCGCTTCTTGAAGAGCGCGGCGGCGTCGAGAAAGAGGTGATGGTTCTTGACCTCCGTCATGCGGCCGACGATGCCGACGAGCACGTCGCCGTCGGCACGCGCCCCACTCCGCCGCAGCATCGGGCGCCGCGCCGGCCAGTCGTCGTAAGCGCGCGTGTCGAGTCCCAGCGGGATGACGCGGAACTGTTCGCTCCGCCCGACGCGGAAGCGGCGGTTGATCTCTTCGAACTGCTGCGGGCTGATGACGACGATGCGGTCGGTGGCAGCGCGCGCCAGCGCCTGCTCGACGGCGAGGAAGAGGCGCGTCTTCCAGCGGCCGTAGTAGCTGTGGAAGATGTGGCCGTGGTACGTGTGGACGAAGCGGCACGCGCGCGGGCCGCCCGATGAGCGCCGAGGGCGTCAGCCAGCGGTAGAGCAGCCGGCCGCGCGCCCCACCGTGCCCGCCTTCGCCGTGTGCGTGTGTACCACGTCGGGGCGCTCGCGCAGCATCAGCCGGTAGAGCTTCCAGACCGTCAACAAGTCCTTCGGCGAGATTTCGCGGCTCATCTCGGGGATGACGTGCGGGCGGACGCCGAGGCTCTCGGCGAAGTAGCGCCATGTCGTCCTCGCCCGGCGGCACCACGCCCGCGACCAGCAGCGACTCGGACGCCCCGCTCGCGCAAACTCGCCTCCAGCCACGCCACATGCCGCGCCGGCCCCCCGACGTTCAGCCGCGCGATGATGCGAAGAACTTTCATGAACCGGACTACTTCTAATCGTCCATCCTGTTCGCACCCGTCTCGGCGACGAGATTGGAGGCGCGCAGCAGCGACTCGAACGTGCCGGCGTCGGTCCACCAGCCGTCAAGCTCGTCCCAGGTCATCTCGCCCCGCTCGATGTAGGCGTTATTAACGTCGGTGATCTCAAGCTCGCCGCGCCCCGAGGGCTTCAGGGTCTTGATGATCTTGAAGACCTCTGCGTCGTACATGTAGATGCCGATGACCGCGTAGTCGGACTTCGGATGCTCGGGCTTCTCCTCGATGCGCACGACGCGGTGGCCGTCGAACTCGGGGACGCCGAAGCGCTGCGGGTCGTGGACTTTCTTCAAAAGTATCTTGGCGCCGCCGCCCTGGTGGCGATAGGCGCGCACGGCCTTGCAGATGTTGCGCTCGATGATGTTGTCGCCGAGGACGACGCAGACGGCGCGCCGTCGGCGAACTCTTCACAGAGGTCGAGCGCCGCCGCGATGCCGCCCTCGCCATCCTGATACGTGTAGTTGAGGTGGCGGAGGCCGAACTCCTTCCCGTTCTTGAGGAGCTTGAGGAAGTCGCCCGCCGCGTTGCCGCCCGTGACGATCATGATGTCGCGGATGCCGGCGTTGACGAGCGTCTGGATGGGGTAGTAGACCATCGGCTTGTCATAGACCGGCAGCAGATGCTTGTTCGTGACGGCCGTCAGCGGGCGCAGCCGCGTCGCTAACCCGCCGGCCAGAACGATACCTTTCACTTAAGTCCTCCGAAAAGCTGACAGTAGACATACTCTAATCAATGAACCTCTGGAACCAGAGTTCGAGCATCAGCAGCGTCCAGAGCTGGTGCGTGTAGTCGCGCTCGCCGCGCGTGTGCAGCTCGACCATCCGGCGGACGGCCTCGGGGCGGAAGAGCCCGCGGCGCCCGGCCCGCTCCGAGAGCAGGTTCTCGCGCAGGAACCCCTGCATCTGGCCGCGGAACCAGTGGCCGATGGGGACGCCGAAGCCCATCTTGCGGCGCGTCAGGTTCTCCGACGGCAGGAGTTTCTTGAGCGTCTTCTTCAAGAGGTACTTCGTCGTCATGCCCCGCAGCTTCAGGTTCTCGGGCAAGGAAGCGGCGAACTCGATGACGTGGTGGTCGAGGAACGGCGAGCGCGCTTCCAGCGAGACGGCCATGCTTGCGATGTCCACCTTGACGAGCAGGTCGTTCGGCAGATACGTCATCGTGTCTGCCAGCAGCGCCGCGTCCACTACGCCCGCTCCGTTGGCGCGCGCGAACCACGGCCGCAGCCACGCACCCGCGTCGCGGTGGCCTACCTCCGCCTTGAACTCGTCGGCGTACAGCTCGTCCTTCGTGTCGCGCTGCGTGATGCTGACCCATCGCAGGTAGCGTTCGACGGGCGGCAGGGAAGCCGCGCGCAGGAACCGGCGCACCTTGCGCGCGGGCGACGGCTTCAGCTCCGAGATAGGGAGCAGCTCAACCGCCTGGCGGATGACGCGCTCGCGCAGCACGCCGGGGAGCTTGCGGTAACGCTCGGAGAGGCGCATCGCGGCGTAGCGCTCGTAGCCCGCGAAGCACTCGTCGCCGCCGTCGCCGTTCAGGGCGACGGTGACGTGCTTGCGCGTCTCGCGCGCGACGTAGTAGGTCGGGATGGCGGACGAGTCGGCGTAGGGCTCGCCGTAGTGCTCGACGAGGAGGGGGAGCACCTCCATCGCGTCGGGGCGGACGATGAACTCGTGGTGCTCGGCGCCGACGTGCTCGGCGACGCGGCGCGCGTGGTGCAACTCGGAGAAGTCCTGCTCCTCGAAGCCGATGGAGAAGGTCTTGACGGGCGTGGAGCTTTCTTCGGCCATCAGCGCCACGACCGCGCTCGAATCAATGCCGCCCGAGAGGAAGGCGCCGAGAGGCACCTCCGACATCAGGCGCACGCGCACCGCCTCGCGCAGAAGTTCCAGAGCGCGCTCGCCCGCCTCCTCCTCGGTCACCTTAATCTTCTTCGAGAAGTCGGGCTCCCAGTAGCGCTCGCGTCTTGATCTCGCCCGCAACGTCGAGCGTGAGCGAGTGGCCCGGCTCGAGCTTGCGTATGTCGCGGTAGGCCGTGTGCGGCGCGGGCACGTACATGAAGGAGAGGTAGTCGTCGAGCGCCGCGCGGTCGATCTCGCGGCTGACCGACGGGTGGAGCAGCAGCGCCGAGAACTCCGAGCCGAAGACGAACGTGTCCCGCGTCTTCGCGTAGAGCAGCGGCTTCTTGCCGACGCGGTCGCGCGCGAGGAAAAGCTCCTGCTTGCGCTCGTCCCAGATGGCGAAGGCGAACATGCCGCGCAGGTGCTTCGGGCAGTCTTCGCCGTACTCAAGATAGGCGTGGAGAACGACCTCCGTGTCGCAGTCGGTGCGGAAGCGGTGGCCGCGCGCTTCGAGTCGCTTCTTGACCTCGCGGTAGTTGTAGATCTCGCCGTTGTAGACGATCCAGGCGGTGCCCGCTTCATCGGCGATGGGCTGCTGGCCGCTCTTGAGGTCGATGATGGCGAGGCGGCGCATCCCGAGGCCGACGTGGCGCTTGAGGTAGACGCCGTCCTCGTCCGGCCCGCGGTGGAAGATGGCCTCGTTCATACGTTCGAGCAGCGCAGCCTCGGCCGCGCGCCCGTCGAGATTGACCATGCCGACGATGCCGCACATTAAAAGTTAATCCTCCCCGCGATGTCCTGAGCGACCTGCTCCAATTCCTGCCCGCGCTCCGCGTCCCAGCGCGCGTAGCGGCGCCGCCCCGTGCTCTCCCGCGCGGCCTCGGCCCTTGCCTGCTTCTGCTCGATCAACTGCCGCTTCCCCTCCTCCTGCCGCTCCTTGAGCAGGACGGCGCCGACGGCGACGAAGATGAAGTAGAAGACCAGTATCTGCGACCGCTGTCGGTACGCCGTCCCGACGTTGCCCTGAAAAATCGAGTAGGCCAGCGTCAGCATCGTCGTGAACAGAAGTATCGGCAGCGCCTGCCTCAACCGGTAACTCAAGGTAAACCAGACGCCGAGGACGAGCAGAGGGAACGAGGCCCACCAGAGAATCATCTCCGGCAGCGTGATGCTCTGGCGCAAACTCGCGAGCTGCCACGGGAAGGGCGCGAACAGCAGGTACGACATCCCGAGCGGCATGGCGCTCAGCGCGCCCGCGGCGGTGGAAACGTCCACGTCGGCGCCGAAGCCGCAGTTAGCCGAGCGCACGAGGTCGGCGCGGCTGCGCTGCACGCCCTCCAAGTTGCCGAACAGCTCGAACTGCGCGCCCGCCGTGCGGAGCACGCCCAGGTACGTGAGCCCGACTCCCAGCGCGACGACGATGGCGACCTGGCGCACGAGGCTCTGCGTCGTCAGCGGCCGCATCCCCATGAGGAATGCCCCGGCCACCGCCGTCGCCAGCATGTAGAAGATGTAGAAACGCATACTGAGGATGGCGAACATCGACAGCAGCAGCGTCATGACGTAACGGCCTTCAGGCGCTCGCCGAGCTTGAGCGTCGCCAGCATGGCGAGCGAGAGCAGCGAGACGATCGGGCCGTCCTTCAACCCCTGCGAAGACCAGAGCACGAGACTCGGGTAGAAGGCGACGGACGCCGCCGCGACCTTCGCCACTCGCAGGTTCTGGAAAATATGCCGCGCGCAGAGGAAGATGATCGGCGCTGTCGCCGCACCCGCCACCGCGTTGAAGAACTGCACCGCCAGCATGTTCCGCCCGACTATCGCGTAGATCGCCGCGACGAGGTAGACCATGCCCCAGCCGCCGCCATCGCCCACTGCTTCATCTCGGGCATCATCGGCAGGTTGCCGCGCCAGGAGTGCATCAGGTGTTCGCCGAGCCAGTCGTAGGTGAGCGCGTCTCCGCCGAAGAAGTCCTGCAGCTCGAAGCCGTTGATGATGACCCGACCGCCATCCGCAGCAGGAGCCCCCCGACGAAGACTTTCAGCAGGAATGGGCGCTGTTCGCCCGCCCTCGCCCAGCAGGAGTCCCGCGGCGAGCGCCAGCGCGCGCAGAGCAGCAGCGCCGCCGCGCCGCCCGGGATGGCGAGCGCGACCGCGGCCGCGAGCGGCCACCGAGAGTGCGGCGAGTAGAGCGTTCATATATTCTCGTGGTCACCTGAACAGTCGAGTAGTATTCAGCAAAGCCGCGGCGCCGCAAGCAGGTGCCGCGCTGCCGCCGCTCAGAAGTCGATCCTCCCGGCGATATCCTCTGCGATGCGCTCCAGCTCCCGCCCGCGCTTCGCCTTCCAGCGCGCGTAAACGTGCCGCCCCTTGCTGGCGTCGGCCGCCGCCTGCCGCCGCAGACGATGCTCGCGCTGCCTGTCCTCCTGCCGCTCCTTGAGCAGCACGGCGCCGACGGCGACGAAGATGAAGTAGAAGACCAGAATCTGACTCCGCTGCCGGTACGCCGTCCCGACGTTCCCCTGAAAAATGGAGTAGGCCAGCGTCAGCATCGTCGTAAACAGGAGTATCGGCAGCGCCTGCCTGAGCCTGTGTTTGAGCGTAAACCAGATGCCGATGATGAGCAGCGGGAACGAGACCCACCAGACGATCATCTCAGGCAGCGTGATGGACTGCCGCAGGCTCGCGAGTTGCCACGGGAAGGGCGCGAGCAGCAGGTAGGCCAGCCCGAGCGGCATAGCACTCAGCGCGCCGGTCGCGGTCGAGACATCCACGTCTTCGCCGAAGCCTGTGTTGGCCGAGCGCACGAGGTCGGCGCGACTCCGCTGCACCATCTCCAGGCTCCCGTACTGCTCGAACTCACGCCGGCCATGCGCACCACGCCGAAGTATGTGAGCCCGAGCCCGAGCGCCAGCACGACGGCGAGCTGGCGCACGAGGCTCTGCGAGGTCTGCGGCCGCATCCCGATGAGAAATGCCCCGACCGCCGCCGCCGCCAGCATGTAGAAGATGTAGAAACGCAGGGTCAGCACCGCGAAGAGCGAGAGCCCGAGCATCACCATGTACTTCACGCTCAGCCGCTCGCCGAGCTTGAGCGTCGCCAGCATCGTCAACGCGAGGATGAAGACGATGGGGCCATCCTTCAACCCCTGCGAAGACCAGAGCACGAGACTCGGGTAGAAGGCGACGGCCGCCGCCGCCACCTTCGCCACCCGCACGTTCTGGAAAATCTGCCGCGCGCAGAGGAAGATGATCGGCGCCGTCGCCGCACCCGCTACCGCGTTGAAGAACTGCACCGCCAGCAGGTTCCGCCCGACTATCGCGTAGATCGCCGCGACGAGGTAGAGCATCCCCCAGCCGCTCCCCGAGACCCATACCTGCACGTCGCTGTCGAGGACGCCCTTCTTGTAACGGTACGCGTCGAGCAACGCCATCCCGTAGTAGTCGTAGGTGAAGGCATCGCCGCCGAAGAACTCCTGGAGCCTGAAGCCGTTGATGAGGGCGCCCACCGCCATCCGCACCAGCAGGCCGCCGACGAAGACCTTCAAGAGGAAGGAGCGCTGCTCGAACTCGCCTCGCGTCAAGAGCAGGCCGACGACGTACGCGCAGACGGCACAGAGCAGCACGGCGGCCGAGCCGCCGGGGATGGTGAGTGAGACCGCGCTCGCGAGGAGTACCGCAAGTGCGGCAAGTAGAGCATTCATAAAACCCGCATCTTGTTCAAAATCTTCTCGACAGTAACCGGCTAGTATTCAGCAAAGCCGGGCACTCCGCAACCACGCGTCACCCGTGCCCTTCAGCGTCCGGCCTCCAGGGTCAGCACTTCGGCCGGGGTCGTCCGCGGTGGGGCCGCGGCGGGGTCGAGTTGCGGCGCCAGCGGCGGGCGCGCCGGCCGCCGGCCGACCCGGATGGCGTCGGCCGCCGCCTGCCTCTTCAACAGGCGTTGCTGCTGCTTCTCCTCGCGCCGCTCCTTAAAGAGCACGGCGCCGACGGCGACGAAGATGAAGTAGAAGACCAGAATCTGACTCCGCTGCCGGTACGCCGTCCCGACGTTCCCCTGAAAAATGGAGTAGGCCAGCGTCAGCATCGTCGTAAACAGGAGTATCGGCAGCGCCTGCCTGAGCCTGTGTTTGAGCGTAAACCAGATGCCGATGATGAGCAGCGGGAACGAGACCCACCAGACGATCATCTCAGGCAGCGTGATGGACTGCCGCAGGCTCGCGAGTTGCCACGGGAAGGGCGCGAGCAGCAGGTAGGCCAGCCCGAGCGGCATAGCACTCAGCGCGCCGGTCGCGGTCGAGACATCCACGTCTTCGCCGAAGCCTGTGTTGGCCGAGCGCACGAGGTCGGCGCGGCTCCGCTGCACCATCTCCAGGTCGCCGAAAGTGTCGAACTGGTCGCCCGCCGTGCGGAGCACGCCGAGGTACGTGAGCCCGACCCCCACCACCAGCACGACGGTGAATTGCCGCATCAGGTTCCGCGTCGTCTGCGGCCGCATCCCGATGACAAAGGCGCCGCACACGGCCGCCGCCGTCATGTAGAAGATATAGAACCTGAAGCACAGAAGCCCGTACAGCGCGAGCACCAGCACCGTCACATACTTTGTGCTCAGCCGCTCGCCGAGCTTGAGCGTCGCGAGCATCGTCAACGCCAGCAGCGCGACTATCGGCCCGTCCTTCAAGCCTTGAGAAGACCAGAGCACGAGGCTCGGGAAGAAGGCAACAAACAGGGTCGCGACCTTAGCGACGCGGAGGTTCTGAAAAATATGCCGCGCGCAGAGGAAGATGATTGGCGCCGTCGCCGCCCCCACCACCGCGTTGAAGAACTGCACCGCCAGCATGTTCCGCCCGACCAACAGATAGATGGTAGCCACCAGATAGTCCATGCCCCAGTTGCGGAAGAACGCCGGGCCGATGGCCTGTGTGTGGGTGCCGTAGTCGATCCGGCCCAGCCAGTAGTTGAGGTAGACTTGGCCCCGGTAGTCGTAGGTGAAGGCGTCGCCGCCGAAGAACTCCTGAAGGTTGAAGTAGTTGATGAGCGCCCCGATGGCGACGCGGACTAGCACCGCCGCGGCGAAGACCTGGAGGAGGAAGCGCCCGTGCGCCTGGTGGCGGCTGACGAAGAGGCCCGACGCGGCCGCGAGCGTGGCGCAGAAGACGACGGCCGACGGGCCTTGCGCGGGGAACATCAGGGCAACGCCCACGACCAGCGCGAGCGCCAGGAGAGCTAGAAGTGCGTTCATGCGACTTTAGTGAACTTCAGGGCCTCGGGGAGACGCGGCCGCCCACAGGACTTTGGAGGGCGGGCGCGCCGGGAACGGTCCTTCACAGATCGTCCGGCAGGTCGGGGCGCGTCTTGTGCTCGACGAGGAAGCGGTCCTCCTCCGAGAGCGGCTTGACGGCGCGCGCGGGCACGCCTGCGATGAGTTGGTGTTCGCCCTCGATGCGTTTCGTCACGACCGAGCCGATGCCGACGATGCAGCGGGATGGTATCACGCCCCCCGGCGCGACGCGAATCTCAGACCCGACGTAGGTCAGCTCGCCGATCTCGACGGGGCGCGTCCGCTGCCGGTTGTGCGTCCACAGGGAAGAGTTGCGCCCGCCTAAGATAGAGCGCCGGCCGATGGAGACGCGGTCGGTGAAGTCTATCTTGTGGCCGGCGGTCACGATGGCGCCGGCGCCTAAGGAGAAGCGCGGGTCGATGGGGTTGACGACGAGCGGGTCGGGAATGGAGTTGATCTCGTTCATGCGGAGTATCTCCGCGTAACGGCCGATGGAGACCTCGTCGCCGCCGCGGATGACGTTGAGGAACCCGATGTTCGCGTGGTCGCCGATTGTCAACTTCCCCACTCCGATAATCGCGTTCAGGTGCCCCACGCACACGTCGTCGGCGATCTCGCACTCGCGCGCGTCGATGAGGCTGAAGCCCAGACGCACACGCCGCCCGATGCGGTAGCCGAACAGCCCGCGGTAGAGCGGCCGCTTCAGGAAGCCCGGGAGCAGTGCGATTGCGGCCAGCGTCGCCAGGCGTAGTTTGCTGCTTCGGCGTCGAGACATCTTACCTTTCAGTTGAGCGCCGCGCGGAAGGCTTCGACGACCGTGGGCGCGTTGGCTTCGAGGCTGAAGCGCTCGCGCGCGACGCGCGACGCGCGCGCGGCCATCTCGCGCCGCAGTCGGCCGTCGCGGACGAGCAAAGAGAGATGCTCGACCCACTCCGCGTCCGTGCCGGCGAGGAAACCCGTCCGTCCGTGCTCGATGACCTCGGGGTTCGAGCCCAGCGGCGTGCAGACGGGCGGGATGCCTAAGGCCATGTACTGCGCCGTCTTCATGAAGAACTTGCGCTTGTTCCACTCGTTGACGGGCACGGGAATCAGACCGACCTGCATCCGCCGCAGGTCTTCGACCTCCGTCTCGGCGCTCCACTTCTGCGCCGTGTACTCGACGCCCGGCAGGTCGAACTCGGTCCCGCCGATGAGGTGAACGCCGCAGGCCGTCTTCTGCTGCAACTCGCGCAGGGCATCGGCGACGACGCGGATGTTGCCGACGGTCGTCGGGCTCCCGCTCCAACCGACCGTGACGCGCTCAAGGTGCTCGGGCTCGGGCCTGTAGACGTAGCGCTCGGTGTCAACTATCGACGGCACCTGCCAGATGTTCCGGTTGTGCTGCGCGGCGAACTCGCGTATGTGCGAGGAGTTGACGATGACGACCTTGCTCAGGCGAATGATGTCGGCGATCTTGCCGAAGAATTTGAGGTACGAAAGATAACCGTTCGACGGACTGCGGTACGGGACGTAGAGCGGGTCATCGAGCTGATAGATAATCGGCTTGCGACGCGCGATGCGCTTCTCCAGAAACGCGGGGCCTAAGAGCGCGGCCTCGCGGTAGACGAAGACGGCGTCGTAGTCGTCCAGACGTTTGAGGAGCTTCAGGCGCTCGACGTAGCCGCGTGCCATCTCGGCGGCCTTCTCGAAGGTGCGGCCGGGCGTGTAGAGGATTTCGCGCAGCCGCTCCGACTCGAACGGCGCCCAGTGGAGGCGGATGCCTTCGGGCGCGAGCACCTTCTCCCACAGCTCGATACTGCCGCGCTGCCCGGGCGCGAAGCCGTACCGGTTGGGGATCAGTGTCAGGACTTCCATCGTTTGAGAGCTTATCTCGCTTCCCCGCCGCGCGCCACAGTCGCGCCGCCCCGTTCGGCCGGGCTCCCGCCGGGGCCCGCGGACGCGGCGAGCCGCGCGTAAAGACGGCGGTACTTCGCGCCGCCGACGCGCTCGATGTCGAAGCGGCGCTCGGCGCTCTCCCGCGCGCGCTCGGCCAAACCGCCTTCCGCACGCAACGCTTCGACCTCTTGGAGGGCACGTGTAAAACTCTCGTCGTCGAACTCTCGCAGCACAACGCCGACGCGGTCGCCCTCAATCACTTCGTCCACATCGCCGACCCCTGCGTTGCAGATGACGGGCAGCCCTGCGGCGAGGTACTCGGCGATCTTCGTCGGCGATGACGAGAGCTTCGAGTAGCAGGCGCGGATGAAGGAGACCGCGATGTCCGAGGCTTTCAAATACTTCGGCACGTCGGCGGGCGCGACGCGTCCGACGTGGAAGGAGTCCGTGGGCACGCCCAGCGCGCGTAGCCGCGTCTCGATCTCTTCGGGCGGCGTCTGCGTCAGGACGAGCGCGTAGCTCTTCGGGTCTTCTTTGTAAGCCAGAGCCATCAGGCGCGCCGTCTCCTCGGCCATGTACCAGCCGCCGAACGAACCGACGTAGACGACGACCCGTCGTCCTTCGAGCCCCAGCTCGCGGCGCAGCTCCTCGCGCGGCGCACGGTCGGCGGCGCGGAAGCGTTTGAAGTCGACGCAGCACGGGATGACCTCGACGGGCCTTCCCTTCTCGTCCGTGTCGGCGCGGCCGGGGAAGAGTATCTCGCGCGCCTTCTCGGTGAGCACGACGAAGGCGTCGGCCGATTTGAAGAGGAAGCGCTCGACGCGCTTGACGCCGCGGTAGAGCGTGCCGCCCTCGGGCCAGACTCCGGCGTCGGTATACTCCTCGGGCATGAAGCCGCGGATGTCGAAGAGGATGCGGCCGCCCGCGCGCCGCTTGGCGAGCGCGGCCATCAGCGCGGCGACGTGACCGCGCGCGTGCAGCACGTCCGTCTCGCCGCGCCTTAACATCTTTGAGGCCAGACGCGCGCCCACGCCCACGTCGTAGAGCGTCGCCGGCAGAGATGGGCGCTTGTGATACGCGCGCCAGTGCCAGCGAATCCCTTCATCCTCCAAACGCGCACGCTCGGCCTCAAGCTCCTCAGTCGTCCAGCGCTCTTTTAATCTGGGCTCGAAGGTGAGCAGGCTCACGCCGACGCCCGCCTCGGCGAGCTTACGCAGGTACGGCAAGACCTGCGTCTGCACGAGCGGCTCGCGCAGACCGAAGTAGCAGAGGTAGAGGGTTCGCGTCGGCATCCGGAAAACTTAAGAGTACATAACTCGTCGGGGTCACACAAACGTCCCGCCCCGCACTCCTTCAAACGGAGACTATCTGTGCGGCGCCCCCGCCGCGTGGACGAAGCCCGCCGCCGGCCCGCGCGCGGGGTCGCGCAGCATTACGTCGCCCGGCAACTCTGACGAGACGCAGGGCAGCTCCGCCGCCCAGCACTGCTCGCCGACCGAAGGGACGAAGTACCTGAGTCCGTTCACCTCGCGCGCCGTCGTCGCCACCCCGGGCAGAGGTGGCGGCACGAGCAGACGCCGCCCGCGGCCCTCCACGCCCGCCCCGACCCGCGTCCCCGCTTCGAGGGCGACGGTCAACATAAAGAGGAGCAGGCCGCAGACCGTCAACAGCGTCGCCAGTGTCGCCCGCCGCCACGCGCCCGCCTCACCCGCACCCCTTGCGAGCCCGACCGCCGCGGGGACGAGCAGCGAGCCGAAGAGGATTCCCGTGTAGCCGAGTCCGAACCTGAGCGCCGGCGCCGCGTAGAGAATGAGCGCCGTGCCCAGAAGCCCGGCCGCGAGCACCCAACCCCTCCCCGCGTGTCCACGGCCCCGTCGCTTCAAAGCCACGACGGCCCCCGCCAACGCCAACGCGACCATCAACACCTCTCCCCCACGCACGAGAAAGAAGAGGAGCAGCCCCGCGCACCCCGCCGCCAACGCCAGCGCGCCCGTCGCGCGCCAACGCGTCCGCGCGCGTGCGAACGCCCCGGCGCCCGCGACAAACAGGCAGAGCGGGATGACGAACGAGTTCTTAAACGTGAACCCCTTCGTCGCCCACGGCACGACCCAGCCCCAGCCGTCCTTCCACGGCAGTCCCGTGCCCTCCCAACGCGCCCACTCCCTGATGGCCCTCGTGTGCAGCTCGGCCTGCCGCACGCCGACTGACCACGGCACGTCGAGGCACAAAGCCTTCGACGGGTAGAGCGGGCAGCCCGACACGAACACCCTGTGCGCCAACGCGGGCAGCAGCATGAGTGCGACGGCACCACAGGCCGACAGCGCGCGCCTGAGGGTCAGGCCCCCGCCCGCGACGTAGTAGACGCACGCCACGACCAGCAGCGGCAATGCGTTCAGCTTCACCCCGACGGCGCCCGCGGCCAGCAGCACCGGAATCAGCCGCGCGCCCGCCGCCCCGCCCCGCTCCTCTTCCAACAGACAGACGGCCCACACGACGGCGACCGCCAGAAAGAAGCCCGGCATGTCCGGGCTCGCCGAGGCCGGCATCCTCCAGACGAGGGCCGGCGGCAGCACCGCTGCGAACGAGAGCACCGCCAGCCAGTCCGCGCCGCGCCCCTCGCCCGTCGCGCACCGGCGCACGCAAACAAGCGCGTGCAGACAGGCGACGAGCAGCGCGAAGCCGTCGGCGACCGCCGCCGCGCGCGTCTCGAAGGGGCCGGCATCGAACGGCGCCGCCAGCGCGAACCACGCGGGCGTGAAGGCGAAACGGTCGTGGATGATGCCGACGCCCTCCACGGCGCCGTACTCGGACAGCCACTTGATGTTCTGAAAGTGATAGAGGCCCGTGTCGAAGTATGTGATGGGCTGCGAGGCGAAAGCGGCGACGCCTAAGGTCAGCGCGAGCAACCCGAGGACGAGCCGCGGACGCTGTAGCATCAACTCCTTCAGACGGACGACCTCCGCCCGCACGCCGCGCGAGAGGAGCGCGAGGCCGGAGACGGTCGCCCCCAACGCAGCGCCGCAGAGCGGCGTGAGCGGCGCGAGGTGCGAGACGACCAGGAGCATCTGCGCGAGGATGACGAGGCCGAGCCAGAGGGAGAGGATGAGGCGGTCGCCCGCGCGTTCGAACGTCGGGGCGACGGCCGCGCGTTCCAGCACAGCCCGTCCGCACAACCAGCAGACCAGAAGGAGCGGCAACCACGCGGCGGCGAAGAAGAGCATCTCGACAGTCCGTCTTAAAGCGCCGCGCCGCGCCCAACGCCCGACCCGACGGCCCTCACGCCTCGATGGCCTCGGTCGTCTTCGCCGTCGCCGCCATCTCGGCCTGCGCGTGCGCGGCGCGGTCGCCCAGCTCCGGCATCCGCCGGAACGACGCTTCGACTCCGCAGAAGAGGTTGAAGCGGATGACGAACCAACCCGCGGCCACGCCGTCGAGAAAGCCGATCTTCTTCCCCTCGTCGTAGGTGCGGCCGTAGTAGCTGATCGGCACCTCGTAGACGGCGCACTTGAGCTTGGCGACCTTCGCCGTGACCTCGATCTCGAAGCCGAAACCCGTGGAGGTGATGAGCATCTGCCGGATGATGTCGCCGCGGAAAGCCTTGTAGCCGGTCTCCACGTCCGTCAGGTTGATGTTCGTCAGGAGGTTCGAGAAGAATGTCAGCCCCTTGTTGGCGAGGTAGTGATAGAAGTAGAGCACGCGCGATGCGCGCCGGACGAGGAAGCGCGAGCCGTAGACCACGTCGGCGTGGCCCTGAAGGATCGGCCGGATGACTTCGGGAATCTCCGTCGGGTCGTATTCGAGGTCGGCGTCCTGCACGATGACGATCTCGCCGGTCGTCTGCGCGAACCCGGTCTTGAGCGCCTCGGTCTTACCCTGATTGCGCTCGTGACGCGCCACGCGCACGCGCGCGTCCTCCGCGGCCAGCGCACGCGCGACCGAACCCGTGCGGTCGGAGGAGCAGTCGTCCACGACGACGATCTCCAGAAGGTGTTCCAGCCGCAGCACCTTGCGCACGACTTCGGCGAGCGTCGCCTCCTCGTTATACGCGGGGATGACGACGGACAGGCATGGGCAGGGCGCGGTCGTATTACTCATCTTTACTCGGAGTGCCTCGACTCGAAATTTTACCCGGCAATGAGCCAACGGGCGGGCGGCTTACTATGGTCGAAAGCGAAAGCAGGCGTCAAGCGACCCGGCCGTTTACCGCGCCCGCCGCCGGCCCCTTTCTTGACATCACTCGCCCACGGTGGCTACATTACGGGGCGCCTTCAACACTCTCATAAGTACAGAAACGGAATTTACTTAAGGGCGGCGGACGGCTCAGAGTCGCGCGGGGGCGCCCGCCATTTAACCAGGAGGATTTGAGTTGAGCACCGAGCAGGTCGAGCGTAGACGGCAGGAGATCATTCAGCAACACGGCGAGTGGACGGCGGATAATTTTCAACTCGCCGGCGACGTTTATACGATTGGGAAGGACTCGCCCGTCGGCTCCGGCCGCCCGCATCGCATCACCCAGATCATCTCCGACTTTTTCGGCGAATCGTTCGAGAATCTACGCATCGCCGACCTCGGCAGCCTGGAAGGAGCCTTCGCCGTGGAGTTCGCCAAGCGCGGCGCCGAGGTCGTCTCGCTGGAGTTGCGCGAGGGCAACCTCGTCAAGTCGCAGTTCGCCAAAGAGGTGCTCGGGCTCGACAAACTGGAGTTCGTCAGAGACGACGTGCGCAACTTCACCGTCGAGAAGTACGGCACGTTCGACGTGGTGCTGGCCTCGGGCATCCTCTACCATCTGGACGTGCCCGACGTTTTCACCCTCGTCGAGAACGCGGCGCGGGCCTGCACCGGCATCACCATCCTCGACACGCACATCGGCATCGAGCCCGACGAGTCCTTCGAACACAACGGCAAGACCTACTGGGGCTGGCACTTCATCGAGTACGCCGGAGAGCCGACGCCGGAGGAGGTCGAGCAGAAGAACTGGCTCGCCATCGGCAACACGAAGAGCTTCTGGCTCACGCGCGCCTCGCTCTTCAACCTCATGCAGGACGCAGGCTTCACCACCGCCTACGAGTGCCACATCCCTGTCCACACGGCGCCGGCCGACCGCCTGACGGCCGTCGGCGTCAAGGGCCGACCGCAGTCGCTGCTCACGCGCCCGCAGTGGAGCGAGTCGCACCGCGAGCGATGGAATGAAGAGCCGCCTGAAGTCACCCCCGACCAGAAGGCCCACTTCATGATGAAGCACCGGAGCCCCGTCCAGAAGAGACTCAGCGCCCTGCCCGAACCGGTCAAACGCCCCCTGCGCGCCCTCGCCAAAGTCATCCGGCCCAAGTCATAGAGGGGGCTTTTGAGTTCGCCGGGCGCCACCCCTCAAAGGGCGCCGCCCTCCTCCTTCGCCGGCCGCGAAGGGGCGCTCAAAAGCGCCTGCGCCCACCCGACGAACGTCGCCAGATCAATCGTCAACAGCACCAGACAGACGCCCGCGAGCCGCGCAGGGTTCAGCACCCACGCGACTCCGCGCCCTTCGCGCCGCCGCCACACGCTGAGCGCGGCCCGCGCCCCGAGCCCCGCCGCGGGCACCGCGAGCCACCACAGACTGTGCGCGAACGCCAGCGCGACGAACGGGAGCGCGACGGCGTACTGCCGCGCGACGCCGTAGTGCCAGAAGCGCTGGCGCCCGGCCCAGACGTTGTGCTTTGAGTAGAGCGCGAACTTGCGGAAGGTGCGCGCGAGCGTCGGCTGCAACTGCCAGCGGGCGGTGGCCTCGGGCGCCCAGCGCGTCCGCGCGCCGAGCGCCTCGACACGCTCCATGAAGATCAAGTCCTCGGCGGCGCGCAGGTCTGGGAAGCCGCCCGCGCGTCGCCAGACCTCCCGTCGCACGAGCGCCGAGGCGATGCTCGGCCCGCGCATCGACGCGCCCTCACGCATCGCACGGGGCGGGACGTAGGCGAGGGCCGCGCATCGCTCGAAGAAAGTGTTCGCGTCCGGCTCGAAGTTGCCGTAGACGAGGTCGGCCGACGGGTCTTCTTCGGCCACGGCGGCGAGGCGTGCGAGCCAGTCGGGGTCGAGGGTGATGCCCGCGTCGGTGAAGGCGATCCACGGGTTGCGCGCCGCCTCTGCGCCGACGTTGCGACCGCGGCCGGGCGTCGCCGCGCCCGCCTCGACGACGAGGAAGCGCGGGTCGCCGGCCGTCAACTCGCGCGCGAGCGCGACCGTGTGGTCGGTCGAGCCGCCGTCCACGAGCACGACCTCGTCGGGCGGGCGCGTCTGCTGGCGGACGGAGGCGACGAGCCGGCCGAGCGACTCCTCCTCGTTGCGCAGGGGGACGACCAGGGAGATCAGGAGTGGAGTGCTTCCCTCGGTCATGGCTCGCGACACGGGTCAGTGCCTCGCGAGGGCGGAGCGTGTGCGGCGATAGAGTTCGCGCCCCTCCCGGTAGGCGCGGCGCTCGCCGGAGAGGCAGTAGAGGAACTTGTGCAGCATTCCGGGGTCGAGGAGCGCGCCCGGGTGCGTGCGCAACGCCTTCAACGCCACGCGCGCGCCGCCCGCGCGGTCGCCGCCCTTGATGTAATACCCGCCGCTCGTGAAGTACATGTTCGCCGTCGCGCGCGCCTGCTCGCGCCTGACCTCGGCGGGCACATCCGGCAGCGCGAAATAGTTGCGGTACATCACCTCCAGCTCGGGCGCGGCGCGCGCCGCCTGCGCCACGGTCTTCGACTCCGGGTGCAGACGGTAGGTCGAGAGCAGCTCGGGCGTGTACTCGATGCGGTGACGGACGCCCGCGCGCAGGAAGAAATCCCAGTCCATGAAGTAGTAGTAGTGCGGGTCTAAGAGCCCCACGTCGTCCACGACCGAGCGGCGGATGAAGGCCGACGGCTGCGGGATGGGGTTCTCGCAGGAGAGGACGAACTCGCGGTAGTCGAACCCCTGACGCGCCTTGCTGCGCTCGATGGGCGACCCGTCCGGCTCGGTAAAGAGCGTGTCGCCGAAGACGATGCCGCAGTCGGGGTGACTTTGCAGGTACTCGACGGCCTTCGTGACGGCCCCGGGCAGCAGCGTGTCGTCGGAGTTGAGCCAGGTCAGAATCTCGCCCTGCGAGCGCTGCCAGCCCTTGTTGATGGTGGGCGTCTGCCCGATGTTGGCGTGCCGCTCCCAATCGACGCGGCCCGCGTACTCTTCGAGCACGCGCGGCGTCTCGTCGGTCGAGCCGTCGTCGATGACGATGTGCTCGATGGAGGGATAGTCCTGTGCGAGCACGCTGTCGAGGGTCTCGCGCAGGAAGGCCGCCTGGTTGTAGGTCGGGGTGACGATGGTGACCAGCGGGTACACGCTCGCGCCCGCCGCCTGTTCGGTATTACTCATAAGGTGATGAGGGGCGGGCGCGCCGCCCCGGGCTTTAAGCGCCGTAATATAGCACAGCGCCGCCGGGGCGTCCGAGCGGGGCGGGCTACCTCTTTCGGAAGAAGTAGTTGGGGTTCTTAATCACAAGGTCGTACCTGCCCGAAGCCTCCACCTCCTTGACGACGTTGCAGACCTCCCACCCGGAGCCGTCGGATGAGTCGTCGAAGAGGATGAAGCCCCCGCGCTCCAGGAACTCGTCCGTGTGCTCGAAGTCGCGTTTGGCGTATTCGTAGCTGTGGTTGCCGTCGATGAAGCAGAAGCTGATGGGGCCGCCGAGCTTGACCGGCCGGCCGAGCACGTCCGTCTCCTCGGCGCCCGCGCGCCACGCCCTGAAGAACTCGTCGGAGAACATCTCAACCGTGTAGGGCGGGTCGTCGCTGCTGAACATCTTGACGTTGCGGATGAAGGAGTCGCGGACGAACTCGCGGTACGCGGTTGGCCCGCCCGGCGCCGGGTTCGACTCCGCCCCCTCGAAATCCCAGCGGTCGCAGGTGATCAGCGGGTTCTTCCGGCCGTGGCGGCGCTTGTAGTAGGTCAGGAGGTTGGTGGAGAGCCCGCAGAAGGAGCCGATCTCGATGACCGGCGCGCCGCTCGGGAGGTGCTCCATGGCGTAGTCCAGACAGTAGAGGTTCCCGCGGTCGAGCATCCCCGCGTTCGCGAAGCAGAGCCAGTTGACGTACCGGTCGGAGATGTCGATCCGCTGCGGCGCCGGCTGGCCCCCGTCGAGCGTGCTCCTCAACTTCCGCACGAGCCTGGTGGCTAGAGTGGACATGTAGTTACCTGAGTCTTTTAGGCCCGAAGGGCGGAAACGGAGTCGGGAGGCGCGCCTCCCGGACCCGGGTTTTGGCCGGGCCGCGCTAACATTACCACCGCGCGCTCGGGACGGTAAAGCGGCCCCGGCGCGGGCCGAGCGTTTGCCGCCGCCGCGGGCCCCTATGCTATGCTCTCCGGTCGTTAAACTGTCTCTACATAGAAGTTGAGGGGAGTTACCTTAAATGTCTGTTGCAATCGTCACCGGCTCGTCGGGGCTCATCGGGAGCGAGACGGCCAAGTTCCTCGACGCGCGCGGCCTCCACGTCGTCGGCATCGACAACGACATGCGTCGTTACTTCTTCGGCGAAGATGCCTCGACCGACTGGAACACGCGCCAGCTCCAGAGCGCGCTCAAAAACTTCGAGCACAACGCCGCCGACGTGCGCGACGCCGAAGCGGTCGGGAAGATTTTCGAGCGGTACGGCCGCGATGTCTCGCTCGTCGTCCACACCGCCGCGCAGCCCTCACACGACTGGGCCGCGCGCGAGCCCTTCACCGACTTCACCGTCAACGCCAACGGCACGCTCGTCATGCTGGAAGCCGCGCGCAAGTATTGTCCCGACGCCGTCTTCGTCTTCACCTCGACGAACAAGGTCTACGGCGACACGCCGAACGCGCTACCTTTAATTGAGACGGAGACGCGCTGGGAGGTCGAGCCCGCGCACCCCTTCGCCGCGCACGGCATCGACGAGACGATGTCAATCGACCACTCGAAGCACAGCCTCTTCGGCGCGTCGAAGGTCGCGGCCGACGTTTTGGCGCAGGAGTACGGGCGCTACTTCGGGATGAAGACGGCGACGTTCCGCGGCGGGTGTCTGACGGGGCCGGCGCACTCGGGCGCGGAGCTGCACGGCTTCCTCGCCTACCTCGTCAAGTGCGTCGTCACGGGTCGGCCGTACACCATCTACGGCTACAAGGGCAAGCAGGTGCGCGACAACATACATTCGTATGATCTGGTCAACGCCTTCTGGCACTTCTTCCAGAATCCGCGCGAGGGCGGGGCGGTCTATAACATGGGCGGGTCGCGCCACAGCAACTGCTCGATGCTCGAAGCCATCCGGACGGCGGAGGAGTTGTGCGGGCGCGAACTGAACTACACGCTCTCCGACGAGGCGCGCTCCGGCGACCACATCTGGTGGATTTCGGACGTGCGCCGCTTCCGCCAGGACTACCCCGACTGGGAGTACCGATACGACATGCGCAAGATCATGGAAGAGATCGTCGAAGCGACCCGCGAGCGCGCACACGTCTCGGCCGGCTGAAGAGTTAACCACAGAGAGACAGAGGCACAGCTAATCGCAATTAGCTGTGCCTCTGTCTCTCTGTGGTTAACTCTCGCTTACGACACATCACGCCGCACGAAGATGCTGTCGGCCTGCACGACGCGGCCGTCGGCGGGGCTGACCATCTGCTCCATGTTCCCCTGAAAGTCGAAGCCGAGGCCGCGCATCGTCGCGTAGATTTCGTCGAAGAGCGGCTGCCCCTCGTAGAGCCTGCGGAACGAGGTCTCCATGATGACCGCCGCGGCGCGCTTCACCGTCTCGGCGCCCCCGGCCAAAACGTTCGCCTCGTAGCCCTGCACGTCAATCTTCAAAAGGATGTTCTCGCTGAGCGGCAGCTCCGCCGCCACCGCGTCGAGCGTCCGCACCGCGACCGTCAGCGTACGCTCATCCTGCCCGCCCGTGCTCTCCGGGAAAGACTCCTCGTGCAGCTTCGTCATCTTCAGGAATGAGGAGGACGGCGTGTGCCGTGCGCGTCGGAATTCGAGCGTCCCCTCTTCGCGCCCGAGCGCGCAGTTGATGGGATGAAAGTCCGAGCCCGCGGGCAGCGCCGTCTTCAAAGTCTCGAAGCAGTCGGGCAGAGGCTCGAACGAGTAGATGGCGGCGCCGGGAAAGACCTCGCGCGCGAGCCGCGCGAACTGCCCCGTGTTCGCGCCGATGTCGAGGATGCTCTTAACGCCAGCGTCGAGCAGCCACGGCCGGCGCAGGTTGCGGTAGTGCTCGTAGTCGATGCCGCGCCGCCGGAGCCCGATGGCCTCGGGATGGCGCGCCATGATGAGCCCTCGGTAGGCGAGTGCGCTTATGTCTCTCAGCTTCATCTCTTAACGGCCTTAGTAGTCCCCGCGCCCGGCGGCGACCAGCACGCGCCGCTTGATCTTCCGCAGCCAGAGTGGGTAGCGCGACACGCACGAGCGCATGACGGGAAACCCTCTACCGCGCCGCGCCGGTGCGGCGCCGACGCTTTCGTCGAAGGCCGCCGCGTAGCGTTCGGTCATCCGCTCGACGCTATAGTCCTGCCCCGTCTCCCACGCCGCACGGCTCATCTCGGCCAAGCGCCCGCGGTCTGCTTCGAGCGTCAGCAAACGTTCGGTGAAGGCCGCGAAGTCGCCCACCCCTTCCAGGAAACCGTTGACGCCCTCCCGCACCAGCTCCGCGTTGCCGCTGTCGATGCGCGTGACGACCGGCACCACGCCGTGGCCCATCGCTTCGAGCATCGCCAACGGCAACCCCTCCACATCCGACACGAGCAGGAGCACGTCCAGCTCACGCAAACGCCCCTTCACCTCGGCCGACGAGAGCCAGCCCCAGAACTTCACACGTTCGTCCACCCCGGCCGCCCTGAAGCCCTCCTCCAGCGGCGCGCGCTCGGGGCCGTCCCCGACAAGGTGCAGCTCGAAGTTCAGACCGCGCCGTCGCATCTCCGCGGCCAGCGGGATGAGGTCGAGCACGCGCTTCTGACTGTGGACGAGCCGCCCGACGTACCCTGCGCGCAGAGGGGCGCGGCCCCTTGCGGTGGCGTCGGCGCGCGCCTCCATCTCCTCGCGCGTGATGGAGGCCACGCCATACGGTATCTGGCGCGCGCGCCCAGCCTCCACGCCGCAGTAGGAGACTATCTTGCGAACCGTCTCGCGGCTGACGCCCACGGCGCAGTCGATGAAGGACTGGTAGTGACGCAGCGGCTCGTAGAAGGCCGGGCCGTCGCTGTGGACGACCGCGACGGTCGCCGTCCGCGCGTCGAGCAGAGGCAGCGCCAGCCACCCCGCGTCCGGCGAGACCGAGACGAGGTAAACGTCCGCGCCCTCTCCGTTGACCCACGCGGCCAGACGTTCGGCGCGCTCCTCCGGCAAGTCCACCGCGCGCCACACGTCCTCTCGAATCTCGACGCCCGCGTTCCGCATCGCGTCCACGAGTGAACGTTCGGGGCCGGGCTCCGTGACGAGCGTGACGCGCTCGCCGCGCCGGACGAGGGCGCACGTCAGCTCGACGACGAAGGTGTGCGCGCCGCCCGTCGGCGGAGTGGTGATGGTCGAATCGACGACGACGATATGCATATTGCGCGCGCGGCCGTTCAAGCAGGGCTCGCGGCGCTCAACGGCCCCGAACCCTGTTGACGTGCCACTCAATCCTGAACAGACATTCCCTGCTGATGAAGTTGAACCCCCGCGGCCAGAGCTTCAAGACCAACTTCTGCGCGCGGGTCACCACGTTCGTCTCCCACGCGGCGAACTCTTCCAGAGACCGCGCGGCCTCGGCCAGCTTATTCTCCCTGACGAGCGCCTCGATGAGGCTCCGGTAGAGGTCGCGGATGCGCGTCCGCACCTCCTTCTCGCCGAGGACTTCGGGGCGCCCGTGCTTCTTCTTCACCTCGACCATCGGGCGCAGCACGTTACTCAGACGATGGGTCGAAGCCTCGGAGTGGCGCCGGTACTTGATGAGCTGCTCCTCCATCCCGTAGAAGAGCGCGCCGGCCGCGGCGAGGCTGAGCCACAGGTCGTAGTCCTCGCAGTTCTGGTAACGCCGGTCTTCGTCGAAGAGCCCGACCTTCTCAAGCAGTTCCCTGCGCACCAAGACCGACTGTATCTGAATCCGGTTGAAGGCGTAGAGGAGCCGGAACATCTCGGCTCCTTCGGTGCGCCCCGGAACGGTGGACAGCTCGTACGCCTCGACGGACGTGTTGTCGTCCTCGAAGACAAACCCGTTGCTGGAGAGCACGTCGGCCCCGGTCTCCGCGAGCGCCCTGAGCTGTAGCTCAAGCTTCTCTTCGACCCACAGGTCGTCGGCGTCGAGGAACGCGACGAGGCTGCCGCGCGAGGCACGGATGCCCGTGTTGCGCGCGGCGGCCTGCCCGCCGTTCTCGCGCGCGACGTATTGGATGCGCGCGTCGCGCGCGGCGAGAGCGCGCACGACCTCCCCCGTCCCGTCCTTCGAGCCGTCGTCCACGACGACCAGCTCCCAGTCCTTGTAAGTCTGTGCGAGCACCGAGCGAATCGCGTCGGCGACGTAACGCTCGGCGTTGTAGGCGGGCATGATGATGCTGACGAGGTGCTGCATAAGAGAGGGCCTCCGCACGGCCTTTCAGCGCGCCCCGCCGCCCGCGAGCCGGCGCCGCACGCGCCCGAGGCGGTACGCCAGCGAGTTCGAGAGCCGGACGGTCGCGGGGCGCCAGACGAGGTGTCTGAACATCGAGGCGCGCAGGCGCCAGTGCGCGGGACTGAACGGCGAGGGCCAGTAGGCGGGCGCCCGCCTCCTCAACTCGTCGTGGTAGGCGGCGAAGCCGTCGCCCGTCTTGGCCTCTTCGTGGTAGGTGGCGCACGAGAGGTCGCAATCGATGTTCTTAAACTCGAAGTGGCGGGCGATGCGCACCCAGTAGTCGAAGTCCATCGTCAGATGCAGGCTCTCGTCGAGGTAGCCGACGCGCTCGAAGACTTCGCGCCGCCAGAAGATGGAGGGCTGGTGCATTCGGTAGCCCTTCCAGAATGAGAGGAGTCCCTCCAGATTCTCGAAACGGCCCGAGAGCCGGTGCGGCGGCCGTCCGTCCGCGTAGACCCGCACGCAGTGGCCGACGACGGCCGCCGCGCCATCGCCCCCGAAGAGCGCCTCGGCGACGGCGCGCAGGGCGCCCGGGAGGAGATAGTCGTCGCTGTTGAGCCAGCAGAGCACGTCCCCCGTCGCCCGCGCCAGACCCTTGTTGATGGCGTGGCTCTGCCCGCGGTCGCGCTCGCTCTCCCAGTGTGCGAGGAAGGGCTCGTACCTCCTGATGACCTCGACGCTTTCGTCCGTGCTCCCGCCGTCCACGACGATGTACTCAAGGTTCGGGTAGCCTTGGAGCAGGACGGAGCGGAGCGTCTGCTCGATGAACCGGCCCTGGTTATACGACGGCGTGACGACGCTGACGCGCGGCCACGGGCGCCCGCCGGGGAGCGTCGCCGGCAGGGGCTCGGGCTCGTCCGTCCAGGGCCAGCCCTCCCGGCTCGCGGGCGGGGCCGGGAACGTGTCGTTGGTCGTGCTCGTCATAGCCTCTCGCGGCCTCAAGTATGCATAGCGGCGCCCGTTCTTCACAAACGCGCGTGGCCGCCTCATTCGTCTTCCGGCTCCCACACGATGTGGAGCATCCGCGAGGCGACCTCGACCTTGTCCTCACCGTGGCGGCGCAGGTACGGCGAGAGCAGCGCCCTCTTCTTGCGCGCGTACAGCCGCCAGCCCCCCCGGCGCCGCGTGACCCACGACCAGCGCGCGCGGAACTCGCTCGATGCCGGATAGAGGTTCGCCGCCAGGTCTTCGTAGGCGGCGGCCCAGTCGCCGCCGGCGTGGCGGCGCACCACCTCGACAACCTCTTCGCGCCTCTTCCCGCCGCCCGTGCCCGTCTTGTGCGCGGCGTGGTGGCGGTAGACCGAGTAGACGCCCTCCGTGCAACGCAGGGGGAACTCCCGCGAGATGCGGATGAAGAGGTCCCAGTCGAAGGCGTAGGTGAGCGATTCGTCGATGGGTGCGACGCGCTCCCATGCGCGGCGGCTGAAGAAGCTGGACGGCTGGTCGATGAAGTCGAAGACGGCGAGGTCCCGGCTCGTCAGGTGGAGCACCTGCGGCATGCGCACCGTGTAGTCGTACTGCGGGTAGCCCTCGTAGCGCAGCAGGCAGCCGCCGTAGAGGAAGTCGAAGGGCTGCTCCAGGTACTGGAGCGCCGCGGCGTAGAGGGCGCCCGGCAGGTAGTAATCGTCGCTGTTGATCCAGCACAGGATGTCGCCCGTGGCGCGCGCGAACCCCTTGTTGATGGCGTGGCCCTGCCCGCGGTCGCGCTCGCTCTCCCAGTGTGCGAGGCGGGGCGCGTACCGGCGGATGATCTCCGCGCTGTCGTCCGTGCTTCCCCCGTCCATGATGATGTACTCAAGGTTGGGGTAGTCCTGCCCCAGCACCGAGAGAATCGTCTGCTCAAGGTATTGGGCCTGGTTGTAGGAGGGCGTCACCACCGTGATCCGCGGCCACGCGCCCCCGGGTGTGTTCGGGCCTCTGTTACTTGTGTCAGTCATGGCTTCTTCAAGGTGCGTCGTTGACTCGCGCCGCCGCGGGCGGCGACCGAGCGGTAGATTTCGAGCGTCCGCCGGACGGTCTCGTCCCAACTGAACTGTTGCGCCCGCCGGAACCCGCGCTCGATCAGGCGCCCGCGCTCCGACGGGCTGTCGAGCAGTACGAGGAGGATGTCCGCCAGCTCGTCCGCGGAGCGCGGGTCGAAGAGCAGGCCGGCGTCGCCGACGACCTCCGGCACGCTGGAGCTGTCGGAGGCGACCACGGGCGTCCCGCACGACATCGCTTCGAGCGGCGGGATGCCGAAGCCCTCGTAGAGCGAAGGGTAGACGAGGGCGATGCTCGAACGGTAGAGCTTGGCGAGGTGCGCGTCTGTCGGGTGCTCGAAGACTTCGAGCCGTCCGGCCAGCCCCAGCTCCGCGACGCGCCGCCCCTCCTCCGCGGTCAGCGGCGCCCCGGCCACGCAGAGCGCCGCGTCGGGGCGCGCCGGGGCCACGCGCGCGAAGGCCGCGAGCAGCAGGTCGAAATTCTTGTAGCCCCCGCGGACGCCCACGTGGAGGAAGTAGGGGCGGCTCGGGACCGGCTCCGGCCCGCGGGACATGGAGGCGTCGATGCTCGCGGCAAGGTGGGTGACGTGGACGCGGTCGGCGAGCGCGGGGTAGCGTTCGAGCAGGTCGTCGCGGGTGTTGTCCGAGATGCAGATGAGGGCGTCGGCGCCGAAGAAGGCGCGGCGCTTCGCCTCGGCGAACAGCCCGTCAAAGTCCCCCGTCTCGCGGGGGAAGCGCTCGTGAATCATGTCGTAGATGGTGAGCACGACGGGACTGCGGTAGTCGGCCGTCTCGCGCTCCGTGAGCTGCGTGTAGTAGGTGGGGTGTACGAGGTCGAAGTGGCCGGTCTCCAGCAGCCGGTTGACGCGGTAGTCCTCCAGGCGCGAGAGGCCGGCGCTCAGCCTCCGGGGGAGCGCGCCCAGCCGGCGCCGGCCGTAATCGTAGACCTTCAGCCTCGGGTGCGACGGGTAGACACGCGCGGCCCGGGGGCCGAGGAGGAGCGCGGGGCGGAACTCGCCGGGCAGCGCGCCGATCAGGTTCACGAAGTAACGGTTGACGCCGCCCGTCGCCTGCGCGCCGTAGATGTACCCGTCGTAAAAGATGCGCATAGGCCGCCGTAAAAGACAGGCGCTCACGGGCCTGTGTACCCATCGCCCGTTCAGCGCGCCGCGCGCCCGGCCGCCTCCAGGTCGGACTGCACCATCTCGCTGACCAGTTGGTGGAAGGTATAGGTCGGGCTCCAGCCGAGCACGGCCCGGGCTTTCGCGGAGTCGCCGACGAGCAGGTCTACCTCGGCCGGCCGCTGGAACCGCTCGTCCACGCGCACGTAGTCGCGGTAGTCGAGCCCGACCTCCGCGAACGCCAGCTCGCAGAACTCGCGCACCGAGCGGCTCTCGCCCGTCGCCACCACGAAGTCGTCCGGCTCCGCGTGCTGAAGTATCAGGTGCATCGCACGCACATAGTCGCGCGCGTGCCCCCAGTCGCGCCGCGCGTCGAGGTTGCCCAGACGCAGTTCCGACGCGAGCCCGAGCTTAATCTTCGCCACCGTCGAGGTGATCTTGCGCGTCACGAACTCGAAGCCGCGCCGCGGCCCCTCGTGGTTGAAGAGGATGCCGGAGGCGCAGAACATCCCGTACGCCTCGCGGTAGTTGCGCGTCAGCTCGAAGCCCGCCACCTTGCTGATGCCGTAGGGCGAGCGCGGGTGGAAGGGCGTCGTCTCGCGCTGCGGCGTCTCGCGCACCTTGCCGAACATCTCCGAGGAGCCCGCGAAGTAGAACCGGCACTGCTGACGAAGTTCCCTGAGCGCCGCCAGCATGTAGTGCGTCCCGTTGATGTTCGTGTTCATCGTCGAGAAGCCGTCGGCGAACGACTCGGCGACGAACGACTGCGCGGCGAGGTGGTAGCACTCGTCGAACTCGACGTGGCTCAAGACGCTGAAGAGGGAGGGGTAAGACTCCAGACTCGCGGCGTGGAGCGTGACCCGTTCGAGCAGGTGGCTGATGCGGTTGAAGCGCCGCTCGGGGTCTTCGAGCGCCACGCGGCGCACCAGCCCGTGCACCTCGTAACCTTCCGCGAGCAGGTGCTCGGCTAAGTAAGAGCCGTCCTGCCCCGTGATGCCTGTGATAAGCGCCCTCTTCAACTCGCCTCCTCCGTCTCGCCGGTCTCGTCCACGGTCACCAGGGGCAGCCGCAGAAGCTCAAGCCGCTCGCGCTCCGCGTCGGCGGGCACGAAGAGGCCGCGCTCGTCGCGCGACTCGGTGAACGAGCCCGCGACGTAGCCCTCCTCGGGCGTCAGCTCGCGTAAGTTAGGCGTCATCCGGTCGCGGCGCACGAAGAAGGCGTTGACGCCGTTGCTGTTGCACCCGACGAAGGCGTAGCCCTTGCGCGCACCAAGCAGGCAGAGCGCACGGAGCGACGCGCCGAAATAGTAGACAGGGTAACGGCCGCCCCTCCTGAACTCCTCGGCGTAGGGGATGGTCACACTGAGGTCGCGGCCGAACCGGTGGTTATACTCGACGACGACGACCGCGGGCGACACCACGTCGATGGCCCGCCAGACCCAGTAGTCGTTGCCGTCGATGTCTACGGAGAGCAGGCCGATCTCGCCCGCGATGCCCTGCCCCGAGATGAGGGCGTTGATGTTGTCGCGCGTGATGAACGCTTCGACCGCCCGCAGGTTCTGCCGCCAGCAGATATCGCTGCGGCGTACGCTCTCGATGTTCGCGCGGCCGCCGTCCATGACGAGCCCCGTCCAGTTGTCGTGCTCGGCGAGAAAGCGCGTGTTGGCCTCGCGGTAGTCCTCGACGCCGAACTCGACGAAGACCTTCGGCGCGGCGCCCGTCTCGCGGACTAACCACTGGATGATGCCGTCCTCGCCCCACTGCGAGAAGGCGCGGAACTCGTGGGGCGCGAGCGGCCCGGCGCCGCTACCACCGCCGCCCAACTGTCGCGCCTCGACGCTCCCGACCGCCGCCTGCAACAGTTCGAGCCGGCGTTCGAGCGCGCCCGAGCGCGCCTCGATGCTGTCAAGGCGCGCGTTGACGGAGGCGAGCGCCCTGTCGATGAGCGCCCTGACCGTTGAGCTTAAGGCCATCGGCCCGCGCCTCCACCGGCGGAAGACGCCGCCGCGCCTTCCGGCCGCGGCGAGACCTCTCTCAGACCGAGGAGCCCCGCGAACATGCTCTCCGCGACCTTCCGCCCACGGGCGGCGCGCGCGTATTCGAGCGCCTCCCCGACCTCCGCGAACGTCGGCGGCACGGCCTCGCGCTCGGCCGCGTCGTCGCGCCGCCCAGCCAGTGCGCGCGACACGCGGCCCCGGACGCGCGCAGGCGAGAGTAGCTTGCGCCACAGCGGCACGTCCCGCACGGTGGTCTCGTCCCGCCGCGCGAGCGTCTCGCCCCGCACGAGCCGGTAGGCGGCGAGCTGCTCCTCCACCGCGCGCCGCGCCTCGGGGTTGACTATCTGCCCCAGCTCGCCCTCGATGGCGAACAGGTATCGCTCTTCGTCCACGGGCGGAAACTTCGCGCCGCCCGTCTCGCCCGCGGCGAAGCAGTACTCGTGGATGATCGCGTTGTGTACGGTGAGGATGCCGGGGATGGGCGCGGCGAAGTAGTCGCCGCCGGCCCGCAGGCCCTTCATGAAGTCCGCGCTGTCACGCGTCACCTCGCCGCGCACGAAGCTCGCGCCGTTGCTGCGGTCGAGCGCGTAGTGGAAGATGATCGCCTCGTCGAGAAAGAGCACGGACTCCTCCGCCGCGAGCGCGCGGAAGCAGAAGCTGAAGTCGGGCGCGATGGAGCCGCAGACGCTTCCGTGGCGCGCGCGCAGGGTCTTGAGCAGTCCGCGCGGCACGTGGCAGTTGAGCAGCCGCGGCAGGACCTCGCACGGCGAAGACCGCGCGACGGCCCCGAGCATCCGCGCCGACTCGGCCTCGTAGAGCTTCCCCGACCACACGTTCTGGTGGAGGCGTACGGGCGTCCCGTCGTCCGCCACCCGGTCGTGCATGTAGCTGACGAGTTTGTCCGGGTAGAGCGTCGAGACGGCGGCGAGCCTCTCCAACGCGCCGCCGCGCAGAATCATGCGGTCGGTCAGGAACGTGACGTGACTCGCGTCGTAGAGTTCGAGCGCGCGCCCCGCGGCCCAGTCCCAGTGCGGCGACATCGACAGCGGCTCCGGCGGTCGCACGTAACTCACGCGCGCGTCGCCCAAAGCCTCGCAGAAGGCTTTGAGGCGCGCGGCCTCGGCCTCGTCGCTCGAATTGTCGGAGACGAGCACGCCGGCCAGCGCGCGGCCGTGCTGCACGAGCGCCGAGCGGATGGCGTTGGCCGCAAGCTCCGCGCGGTTGCGCGTCGGGATGACGACGACTGTGCTCCGGTAAGTGTCCATTCTCACTTCGCGCGGCGGCGCAGGTAACCATCAGGGGCGACGGTGATGAGGAGCCGCTCCTCAACCTCCCTGTCCACCTCGAAGTCTGCGTTGTGCGCGAGGAACTCGCGCACGGCCGTCAGAGGGTTGTCGCCGCGCCCCCACGGCCGGTTCGGGTACATCTCCTCCGGCATCTGCTCGACCACCGTGTCGTAGACGATGAGGTAGCTGCCCGGCGTGACCAGCGGCGAGTAGAGTTCCAATTCGCGCAGCACGTGCTCGTGCGTGTGGTTCGAGTCGAGCATCACAAGCACCGTCCGCCGCCCTTCAGCGTAAGTCCCGACCTGGCGCACGACCGACTCGTCCACGGACGAGCCCTGAATCATCTTGATCCGTTTGGTCATCGGATGGCGCTCGATCTCGACGCGGTTGTGCTCGCGGATGTCGATGTCCACGCCGACGACCAATCCGTCGCCGCCGAGGAGTTCGAGCATCGACGCGGAGAAGATGAGCGAGCCGCCGCGCGCGACCCCGGTCTCGACGATGAGGTCGGGGCGGACGCGCCAGATGATCTCCTGCGTGGCGACGATGTCCTGCGGGAACTGGATGATGGGACGGCCCAGCCATGTGAAATGGTACGAGTACTCGTAGCGCGTGGCGGCGGCCATCCACTCGCGCGTCTGCCCGCGCATCCCCTCGTCGGCCGCCATCCGGCCGACGACCTCGCGGTTCCTTCTCTCAAACTCCTCGGAGTCGTCCATCAACCCTCCAAATCGAATGATGAATGCGGAATGATGAACGATGAATTAAGAACAGTCTTCAATTCATCGTTCATCGTTCATCGTTTCCCTTAACCACTCGACCGTTGCGGCGAGACCTTCGTCCAGATCGTAACGCGGCGACCAGCCGACCTCTTCGCGCAGACGGTGCGCGTCGGCGTAGAGCGAGGGCGGCTCGCCCTCTGGTGCCGGGCGGGCGCCGAGACGTATGAGGTCTGCTCGCCCGGCGTGCGTCGCCACTCGCTCGACCACTTCGCGGAGCGCGACGGGTTGGCCCGAGCCGACGTTGACCGCGCCCTCGACCCCCGAGTCGAGCAGCGCGACGAAGGCGTTGGCCGCGTCCTCGACGTGGATGAAGTCGCGCACCTGCCGGCCGTGCGTGCAGAGCGCGGGTGAACCCGCGAGGAGCGCGCGCGTGACCGAGGGGACGAGCCTGCCCGGCGGCTCGCCCGGCCCGTACGGGAAGAAGAGCCGTCCCCACGCTGACGTAAAACCCGCCTGCCGCGCGAAGGCTTCGAGCGCGACGTGCGTCGCGTGCTTGCAGGCGCCGTAAAGCGTCGTCGGCGCAAGCGGCGTCGAAGCTTCGGAGCAGGGCGCGTCCCCTTCGGGCGCGTACTCGACGCAGGTTCCGGCCGCGACGACCCGCCGGCCGCCGACGGCGGCGAACGCCTCGAAGAGCTTGAGGCTCGCGCCCACCCAGCTCAAATTCTCGACGGCCGTCCAGAACTTCCCGTGCTCTGTGTACCAGGCGAGGTGCAGCAGGTGCGTCGGCTCGACCTCGGCCATGAGCGCCGCGACGACCCGCGCATCAAGCAGGTCTATCACATGCCAGCGGAGGCTCGGCGCGTCAACTGATGCGTGCGTCGCGGGCCGGCGGCCGACGGCGTGCACCTCGTAGCCCGCCTCCGCCAGGGGGGCGAGACATCTGCGGCCGACGAAGCCGCCTGCGCCCGTGAGTAGAACCCTCTTCATCGCCGCCGCCCGGCCCCTTCAGGGGCGAAAGTCCGGGTAAGTCCGATCCCTCTCGTTGATGACCCGCTCGGCCGCCTCGGGCCAGACTATCCCGAAGGCCGGGTCGTCCCAGCGCACGCCGCGCGCGCTCTCGGGGGCGTAAGGGCTCGACATCTGGTAGAAGACCTCCGTCCCGTCCACCAGTGTCTGGAACCCGTGGGCGAAGCCCTCGGGCACGTAGAGCTGCGTGTGGTTCTCGGCCGACAGCTCCACCCCGACCCACTGCGCGAACGTCTCGGAGCCCTCGCGCAGGTCGATGATGCAGTCGAAGACGGCCCCCGCCGTGCAGCGGACGAACTTCGCCTGCGCGTGCGGCGCGGCCTGATAGTGCATCCCGCGCAGCGTCCCGCACCTCACGTTGAAGGAGAGGTTGCACTGGACGAGGTCCGGGCTCAGGCCCCGCTCCTCAAACTCGGCGCGCGACCACGTGCGGGCAAAGAACCCGCGCTCGTCCGCGAGCCGCTCCGGCTCGATGATGAAAGCCCCACGCAGTTTCGTCTCGATGAATCGCATAGATGGACGATGGATAATGGACGATAGCCTAAGCTTTTGACGATGGACGACGGACGATAGCCTAAGCTTTTATCGTCTATGGTCTATCGTCCATCGTCCTTACACCACTCTCACCTCCGGCACGGGGATGATGAACCGACCGCCCCTGCGGCGGTACTCGGCCTGCTGCTCCAGGATCTCGTCGGCGAAGTTCCAGGTCAGCAGCAGCACGTAGTCGGGCTGCTCGTCGAGCAGCCGGCCGGGCGCGACGATCGGCAGGCGCGCGCCCGGCATGTAGCGCCCCTGCTTGTACGTGCTGCGGTCGGCGACGAAGTCGAGCGTCTCGCGCGCCGATGCCGAAGTAGTTGAGCAGCGTGCTGCCCTTGGCCGCCGCGCCGTAGGCGGCGACGCGCGTGCCCTCGGCCCTTCAAGTCCGCGAGCAGCCCGCGCAGACTCTCCTTCAGCTGCTCGACGCGCGCGGCGAAGTCGCGGTAGAAGCCGACCTCCCCGACGCCCCACGCGTGCTCTTCTTCGAGCAGCCGCGCGACCGCCTCGCGGGGCTCGGCCGCGCCGACGTGCTGGACGCGGATGCCGCAGCGTGCCGCCGTGGATCGGCGACGCGCTCGACGCCGTCGACCACCAGCCCGTGGCGGCGGAAGAGGGCCGTCGAGCGCCGTCAGCGAGAAGTAGCAGAGGTGCTCGTGATAGATCGTGTCGAACTCGCAGCGGTCGATCAGGTCGCTTGACGTAGGGCGCCTCGATGACGGCGACGCCGTCGTCCTTCAGGAAGTGGCGCACGCCGCGCGACGAAGCCGTTCAGGTCGGCGACGTGCGCCAGCACGTTGTTGGCGTGGATCACGTCGGCGCGCTGCTCCGCGCGCGGCCAGCTCCGCGCGCCAGCTCTGCGCCGAAGAACTCGGCGACGGTGGGGATGCCGCGCTCCTCGCGGCGACCCGGGCGACGTTGCGCGCCGGCTCGATGCCGAGCACCGGGACGCCCGCGCGCTTGTAGTACTGCAGCAGGTAGCCGTCGTTGCTGGCGACTCGACGACCAGCGCTGCCGGCGCCGAGGCCGCGCTCGCGTCATCAGGCGGCCGACCAGCGTCTCGGCGTGGCGCAGCATCGTGTCGGAGAAGGACGAGAAGTAGACGTAGTCGCGGAACAGCTCCTCGGGCGGCACGGTCTCGGTGATCTGCACCAGCGTGCAGCCGGGCAGAACACGAGGTCGAGCGGGTAGCGTCGCCTCCGGCTCGTCCAGCTGCTCCGTCGGTGAGCAGCGCGTTGGCGAGCGGCGTCTGGCCGAGCGACGAGGACCGGAGTCGAGTCCGGCCGCGCCGCAGGAGCGGCACACGTGCGTCGGTTGCTGGCTCATCGCGGCAGTCCTCGAGGAAGTTCGCGGTACCAGGCGATCGTGCGTGCCGAGGCCCTCGTCGAGCGTGAAGAGCGGCCGCCCAGCCGAGCATCGCGCCGGGCCTTCGCGGCGCTCAGGTACTGGTGGCGGATCTCGTTCGTGGCCTCGTTGCGCACGTCGGGCTCGAGGTCGGAGCTCATCAGCTTCAGCATGCGTTCGACCAGCTCGAGCACGGTCACCTGAATCTCGTTCGAGAAGTTGAACGCCTCGCCGCGCAAGCTCGGGTCGCGCTGCGAGCTGCTTCGGCCAGCAGCATGTACGCGGCCGCGCCGTCCTCGACGTAGAAGTAGTCGCGGACGAACTGGCCGTCGGAGCGGATGACCGGGCGCTGGCCGCGGAGCACCGAGCGGATCGTGCCGGGCACGATGCGGTTCCAGTTCAGGTCGCCGCCGCCGTAGAAGTTGCCGCAGCGCGTGATGGCCACCGGCAGCCCGTAGGTGTGCGCGTAGGTCTGCGCGATCAGGTCGGCGCACGACTTGCTCACGTCGTACGGATGGCGGCCCTGACGAGCGGCGTCTCCTCGTCGTAGGGGAGCTCTGTCGTGGTCGCCGTAGGCCTTGTCCGACGACGCGACCACGATCTGCTTGACCGCGGGCTGCGGCGGCAGGCTTCGAGCAGCGCCCAGGTGCCGGCGATGTTCGCTCTCGAAGGTCGAGACCGGGTTGCGGTTGGCGATGCCGACGATCGTCTGCGCCGCCAGGTGGAAGACGGTGTCGATCTCGTACTCGCCGAGCGCGCGCTCCAGCAGCGCCTGATCGCGGACGTCGCCGCGCACGACCTTGACCCGCTCGATCAGGCCCGACCGCGCCAGCTCGCTCTGCGGCACCCAGTCGCGGACCAGGCAGACCACGTCGGCGCCCGCGTCGAGCAGGCGCCGCACGAGCCAGCCGCCGACGAGCCCGGTCGCGCCGGTGACAAGCGTCGGCCGGTCGCAGCCAGAACTCTTGTCGATCTCATCGCCACTCATCGGCCAGACCTTGCCACGGAGCGCGGCCTCTGCTCCCGAACTTCCAGGCAGCTCGCCGTCTGCCAGAGCGATTCGAGCAGTCTTGTCGCGGAGCGTGTCCATGCACTGCCAGAACCCTTCGTGGCGGTAGGCCGCGAGCTGGCCGTCGGCGGCGAGCCGCTCGAGCGCGTCGGCTTCGAGCGCTGGTCTGCGTCGCCGTCGAGGTAGTCGAAGATGGCGCGGCTCGAAGACGAGAACCCGCCGTTGATCCAGCCCTCGCCGATCTGCGGCTTCTCGGTGAACTGCGTGACCATCGGTCGCCGTCGAAGACCAGTCCGCCGAAGCGGGCCGGGGGTCGGACCGCCGTGACGGTCGCGAGCGCCCGTGCGCGCGGTGGAAGGCGAGCAGCGCCTGCAGGTCGACGTCGCCGACGCCGTCGCCGTAGGTGACCATGAAGGTCGCCGTCCCCGAGCCACGGCTGCAGCCGCCGCACGCGTCCGCCCGGTCAGCGTGCTCTGCCCGGTGTCGACCAGGTGGACGATCCAGTCCTCGCACTCGCGCTCGGCGATCTTCACCTCGCCCGACGGCGAGGTCGATGGTCATGCTGCCGTTGAGGCTGTAGTAGTCGAGGAAGTAGCGCTTGATGGCCTCGCCCTTGTAGCCGAGCGCGACGAAGAACTCGTTGAAGCCGTGGTGGGCGTAGTGCTTCATGATGTGCCAGAGGATCGGATGCCCGCCGATCTCGACCATCGGCTTCGGCTTGACCTCGGTCTCTTCGGCCAGCCGGGTGCCGAGGCCGCCGGCGAGAATGACGACCTTCACGCGCTTCTCGCCTCCGTCCGCCCGTCGGGCGCGTACTCCGTCGTCCAGCGCATCGCCGGGCGCACCACGCCTGGGAAGGCCCGGCGTAATCGCCCCGCACCGAGTCGCCGTCGAGGCTGTCGATGACCTGGAAGGCAACCGCGTCCCGCTCATAGAAGTGGACGACGACGGGGTCGAGCGTGCTCAGCGCGGCCCCGACGATCATCGTCCCTTCGGCGAGGAAGTTCCCCGGTATCCACATCGTGCTCGTGTAGATGCCTGCGGGTCGAGGGCGGCTGCGCCACTCGGGGTCGAGGTCGTTGGAGATGAAGACGTTGACGCCCTCCTCGTTAAAGACGTGGAGGTTCGGCGCGAGACTGTGCCCGGGCTGGCGCACCTCAAACTCGATCTCCAGCTTGACGGGGCGACGGATGTCGGTGGCGTCGCAGACGCGCCCCGCCTCGTCCCGCACGCGCACGGCGCGCAGCCGCGCGACCTCGTTGCCCGGTGCCGACTCCGGCTCGGGCCACTCGCGCGCGGCCGTCGTCCCGAGCCCCGAGTTGAGGTAGACGCTGACGACCTCGTGTGACGGGCCATCGCCGATCACGCGCCCGTCGTTGAGCAGGACGGTGCGCGGGCACAGACGCGTGACCGCGGGCATGTTGTGCGAGACGAAGAGCACCGTGCGCCCCTCGTGCCCCACGTCCTCCATCTTGTTGAGGCACTTCTTCTGGAAGGAGGCGTCGCCGACGGCCAGCACCTCGTCCACCAGCAGAATATCGGGCTCCAGGTGCGCGGCCACGGCGAAACCGAGGCGCAGGTACATCCCCGACGAGTAGCGCTTGACGGGCGTGTCGATGAACTTCTCGATCTCGGCGAAAGCGACGATCTCGTCGAACTTCCGTTCGATCTCGGCCTTCGCCATCCCGAGGATGGCGCCGTTGAGGTAGACGTTCTCGCGCCCTGAAAGCTCCGGGTGAAACCCTGTGCCGACTTCGAGCAGGCTGCCGACCCGGCCGAAGAGTTCGACGCGGCCGCGCGTGGGCTCGGTGATGCGGGAGAGCAGCTTGAGGAGCGTGCTCTTGCCCGCGCCGTTGCGCCCGATGAGACCGACGACCTCGCCCGGCCCGATCTCGAAGCCCACGTCCTTCAACGCCCAGACCTCTTCGCCGCCGGCGCCGCGGCGCAGCCGCCGGAGCGGAGACTTAACGGCGTTCGTCAGCGCGTCGCGCAGGGTCGGGTAGGACTCGCGGCTCGCACCGATGACGTACTTCTTTGCCAGGCCCTCGGCCCTGATAATCGGCTTCATAGGGCTTCTCAAATAACGTCGGCGAACTCGCGCTCGACCCGCCGGAAGACGTAGGACGCGCAGACGAGCAGCACGACCGTATAGGCCGCGGAGATGGAAAGGGCGCGCCAGTCGAAGGGACGGCCGAACACGGCCGCGCGGAAGTTCTCGACGATGCCGACCATCGGGTTGAGCGAGTAGGCCCAGCGCCAACCCTCGGGCACGAGCTTCGACGGATAGAGTACCGGCGAGACGTACATCCAGAGCTGCACGACGACGGGCATCACCGCGCCCACGTCCCTGTACTTGACGTTGACCGCCGCCGAGATCATGACGCAGGCCAGCGCCAGCAGCGCCACGAGCGCCGTCAGCAACGGCAACGCCAGCAGCGAGACGGTCGGCCCGATGCGGTAGAAGGCCATCAGCCCCGCCAGGATAACGACCGAGACGGCGAAGTCCACGAGGCGCGCGCCGACGGCCGCCGAAGGGATGATGGCGCGCGGGAAGTAGACTTTAGTGATGAGGTGCGCGCTGCCGACCAGACTGTTGCTGCCGTTCGTGACCGCCGAAGAGAAGAAGGACCAGGGCAGCAGCCCCACAAAGACGAAGAGCATGTAGGGCACGTCGTCTGAGGGCACGCGCGCCAGCATCCCGAGGAAGACGGTCAGGATGAGCGTCGTCAGCAGCGGCTGCATCACCACCCACGCCAGCCCGAGCGCCGCCTGTTTATAGCGCACTTTCACGTCGCGCAAGACAAGAAAGTAGAGCAACTCGCGGTAGGCCCACAGCTCGCGGAGGTCGAGCGCCGCCCAGGATTTGCCGGGTTGGATGGTGACGAGCGGCTCGTCGGGGAGGGTGCGGGGTGCGCGCCCCGTCGCCACCGTCGGGGTCGTTCCGCTTGGCGCCGGGACGCCGGCCGCGGGAGGCATGACCTCCATCGCGCCCGCGTCGTTGCTGGTGGTAGTCCCCATCGAAAGTATATTCCGGCCGACCGCGCCCGCAGGGCGGAGCCGACCCGCTCTCAGACCTCAATTGTGCTGTAATTTTGTTGTCTGAGAGGGACTTGCAGTCTAAACAGGCCCGACACGTTCGTCAAGCGACCCCGCCCCGGAGGGACTCCGGCATACGCGCCGCGGCGGCCCCCGCGTTCCGCCGAAAGAGCACACGCCCGCGTCGCGCGAGACTGTGAGCGGCTGAAAGGGTCGAAGCCCCCGCCGGCCCTCTAAGTTCGAGGGGCCGGCGGGGGCTTCGGGTGATTGACCAGCCCCGGGCACGCGGCGCCGTGGCTGGTGCGACGGTTATTGAGACTCCCGCGGACTCTACCGGCGGGGGCTCAAGGGCCGACAATCAAGGGCCGACGATCAAAGGCCATAAATCGGGCCAGACGCTCAACAGCCGGGTGTCGTAGTGAATCGCCCCGCTGTTAGAGAGCGTGATCGTTTTACCCACGGCCGTGCCGAACAGCGGGCCGGCCCCCGAGATGGTGATGCCCGTCTGCGGGGCGTAGATCAGCAGGCGGGAGTTGCCGGAGTTGCCGAAGGCCACGCCGTTGCTCCCGCTGTAGCTCGACAGCACCCGAAGGTTACCCGGGATGCTGGTCGTGTTGTTGACGTACGACGCGCCGCCGACGTTCAACGTGCCCGTCATCTTGATGACGACCGGGCCGCTGACATTGAGCTGCGCGCTGTTGCTCAGCGTCACGTTACGGAAGCAGTAGGTGCCGCTCGCCAGCGTGGCGACGTTGATGCCGCTCAACGTCAGGTCACCGGTGCTTGCGTTGTAGGAGTAGCTGCCACCGATACCGGCGTTCGAGCTGTACGGCGGCCCGCACGACGGCACCGCGGGCAACGTCACGGACGGGGCCGGCGAGTTGTTGGTTGTCGTCCCGCCCACCGACGCACTGCCGGACTTGGCGACCGTAGTCCCGGCGGTAGCGTTGCCCGTGATCCGGCTCGCGCCCGACATGACGATGCCGGCCTGCGTCGAGCGGACGCTGCCCCATACCTTACCGCTGCCGATAAGAGTGCTCGTGGCGTTGCTCACGACGCTGGTCAGGCTGCCCTTCGTCGCCGGATACCCGCCGTTCGAGTCGTAGCTGTCGATGTAGCTCGAACCGCTGATCGACACGCCGTCCACGCCGACGATTGACGTGAGGGCCACCGTGACCTTGAAGCTACACGACGCGCTATTCCCGGCCGCATCGGTCACGGTAAAGGTGTTGGTAGTCGTGCCCAGCGGGAACGTAGCGCCGCTCGGCAAGCCAGTCGTCTGCGCGGTCGTCGCGCCGGCACAGTTGTCTGAGCCGACCGGCGCCGTGTAGTTGACGACCGCCCCGTTCAACGCGGGATTGAAGCCGACGTTGATGTTGATCGGGCAACTGATCGCCGGCGGCGTGTTGTCGATCACCGTCACCTTCTGCGTGGCCGCGGCCGTGTTGCCGGCGGCGTCCGTCGCCGTGTAGGTGACGATAGTCTCACCCACCGGGAAGGTGTTGCCGCCGCCGCGGGTCACGGTCACACCCCCGCAGTTGTCCGCGGCCGTCGCCGTGCCGAGCGTGCCGTCGAGGTCGCTGATCGTGACCCCGCACGACGTGGCGCCCGCGCCGGTGTAGAGCACCTTGTCGGCCGGGGCTGCAATGGTCGGGGCCGTGCCGTCGGCGACCGTGATGGTCTGGACGGCCGAGGCCGAGTTGCCCGCGCTGTCGGTCGCGGTGAACGTGCGCGTGATGACGCGCGGGTTCGAGGCCGAGCCGGCGCCGCCGTTGTTGGCCTCGCTCACCGTCACGCTCACCGGGCCGCAGTTCTCGAACGGCGGGCCGCTGAAGACAAGCTCGCCCGCGCCGTCGCGCACGAACTGGCCGTCGGGGCCGATGACGGGGCCGCGCGCCTGATTCGCGTTGGCCGCGGGCACCTCGCTCAGGCAGGTGTAGGTGGCGTCAGGCGGCGCCGCGATGATCGGCGCCGTGTCGTCAATCACCGTCACGACCTGCGTGTCCGAGGCGGTCAGGCCCGCGCCGTCGGTGGCCGTGTAGGTCAGCGTGTAGGTGCCGGGGGCGAAGTTGTTGCCCGCGGGCGCACCCGTGATCGTGACGCTGACCGCACAGTTGTCGTTGACCTCGGGCTGGCCCAGCTCGTCGTCGAGCGTAATCGTGCAGCCGGTGTTGGCCGCGCCCGTTCCGACCGTAACGTCGTCGGGGGCCGTAATGGTCGGCGTCGTCGTGTCGGTGCCGCACGTGCTGGAAGTGACGATGATCTTCTGCGTGCAGCTCGCCGTGCGGCCGTCCGCGTCGGTGACCGTCCAGAGGATCGAGGTGACGCCGACCAAGTACGGGTCGGTCAGCGCCTTCGGCTCGTCGATGGTGCTGTCGCCGCGCACGCCGACGACTGAGCCGCCGCCCGAGGCGGTAAAGGTGGGCGTACCCACGACCACCGTCTGGTCGCCGGAATCGTCGGTGTCGCTGGCGGTCTTGTCGGTCGGGCAGGAGATGGTCGGTGCGGGCGTGTCGAGCACCTTGACGGTGAAGGTGCAACTGTCCCCCGTCGCGGACGAGGTGACCGTGTGCGTGCCGACGGCGAAGAACGAGCCGGAGGTCGGGCTGTTAGTGATGACGCCGCACTCTCCTTCCACTGAGGCCGCGCCGTAGTTCACAAACGCGCCGTTCTGGCCGCCGACAATCGTGTTCGCCGTCGCGACCACGTTGGCCGGGCAGGTCAGCGTGCAGACCGAATTCGGGTCGGGCGTGCTGACGACCAGATTGAGCGAGTACACGTTGGTGTTGGCGGGCGGCGCAGGGTTCTGGTCATCGACGACGTAATCGAAGGTCGGCCGCGGGTCGGTCGTATCGCTCGTCGCCGCAGACCGGGCGACGATCATATCGCCCGCCGCGCCCGTCACGTTGTAAATGGCCTCAAACTGGGCCACGCCGTGCGAGGCCAGGCTCGCGACCGAGCATGTGGCGCCGCAGTCGGTGCCGCTCACGGGCGAGAAGCTCTGAAGCGCAAGCCCGGTGCCGGTGGGCGGGGTGACCACGACGTTCTCCGCCGAGTTAGGCCCCGCGTTCAGGACGTAGACCGAGACCGACAGCGAGCCCCCGGACGGGACGGTGCTGCCATCGACAACCGAGATAATCTGGAGGTCGGCCGCCGCTTCCGCCGCTTCCGTCGAGGAGACATCGAAGTCGGTGGAGGCGCGACGCGAGCTGCTCAACGTCGAGAGGTCGGCGCGCCAGGTGCCGCGGTTATCGAACGTCTCGCCGCCGAGGATGGTCTGGGCATCTCCCGGGATGGTGAACGAGAGCGTCTGCGTCTGCGATGGGTCCGACACGACGGCCGAGGCCCTCACGACGTTCGCCGGCCCGATGATGTTGATGCTGCGCCGGCCCACGAGGAACGAGAAGGGCACGCTGGCCTTCACGCACATGGTATCGCCCAGATTGAAATCGTTCTTGGGCGTGGTGCAATCGGCGGCGTAGGTCTCGATGGACTCGAACGCCGGCGGCAGTTGGAACAGCGCGGCCGCGAAGAAGCCGCCTCGGACAGCAGTGGGCGCGGCGGACGCCGCCGCGCGCGCGCTGGTGGGCCAGGCGTATGCGGCAGAGGAATGAAAAACCGTGACGATGGCGGTGAAGAGCGCGAGGAGGGCGGCGGCGCGCGCGGCACGGCCCCCGCGGGCCGAGAGCCCGCGGGGCGTGCGCCTTCGCGCGGAAGATGTTTGTAGCTTGTCGGGACGATGAGCTGCGGTCTGGTAATGACTGGCGGGGCGCATGGTAATCCTCCGATTAGTCCTGTACTAAGTTGCCCGAGGTGGCGGAGAGCGGGATCAAGGTGTGAAACGGACTGGTGCCGACGCCCGCGTTGGGTCCCGCCACAAGGTGCGAGCAATTCTGTGCGACCGCCCGCCCCGGGGTCGGGGGCGGGCGGTCGCACAGCAGAGAAGCGCGCCCTACTGCGCTGGCGTCAACTGCATCGAGCCGCCAGAGATCGTGCCGGCGATGTTGTTGGTGCCGAACGTCTTGACGGCGTTGTTGACGGTCATCGTGATCGCCGTCGCGTTATCGACGAAGGTCGCGCCGCCGAGCTGGGAGAGGGCCGCATTGTTGATTAAGCCCGTCCCGTTGTGGCTGACGACGGTGTTGATGATATTGGCCGAGGTGCCGGCCCCCACCGACATGTTGACGCCGGCGGCGGAGGCGAAGGTGACGGAGGAATTGTTCAACGTGATGTGCCCGTTCGTCTGAACGCGCACGCCGTCGGTCATGTTCGCGATGGTGGAGTTGTTCACGACGGCCGACACGAAGGCTATCGTGTTCGACAGATCGATGCCGCGCACGGTGTTGTAGATGTTCGTGTTGTTGATGTGGATGAAGGTGCCGGTATTGTTGGTGGCGACGGTCTGCGCGACCCTGATGCCCGTGGTCGAGAAGTTGAAGATCTGGCAGCCCTCGACGTTGAGCCTCCTCCCGGACGTGAAGTTAATACCGTTCGTGCCGAGCGTAGTCCCCGCACCGTTGATCGAGAGGTTGCGCAGCGTGACGACGATGGTGTTCGGCGTGGCCGTCGCGCTGTCGTTGACGTTAACGCCGGTCGTGCCGCTGGCGAGGATCGAGCCGAAGCCTTGGCCGGTCGTGCCGTCGATGGTGAGGTTCTTCGTGATGGTGACGGAGCCGAACCCGCCCGGATCGAGCGCGTCGATCTCGCCGCCGGCCGCGGTCTTCGAGATGGCACCGGCGAAGGTCTTACAGGGCGCGGTGCGGCTGCACGGGTTCACGTCGTCGCCGACGCCCGAGACCCACGTGCGCGTCGCCTGTGCCTGCGCGGCTGACGAGACGGCGAAGATGAAAGCGACGAGGGCGAGCATTCTGAGAACGGAGCGGTGTGTCATGGCGGAATCTCCTTAAAAGAGGGTTCTTAACGTGTCCAGGGGCCGGGGTGGCGGCGCCGACCGCCGCATGTCGCCCCGAGGCTGAGAGAAACGGACTGTCAATGCCCCGAAGCCGGGGCGCGCGCGGCGTGGCGGGCGATGTCGGCAGCCCGCCGCGCCGCCGGAAGCGTCTACTTCAGGCAGTTCGTCGACACCGCGCCGGGGATCGGCGTGGTGTCGGTCTTGTTGTCGCAGAACGACACGATGGTCCCGTTGTTCGAGAAGTTCGTGCCGTTCTGGGTGATGATGGAGCTGCCGAGCCGGACGGTCGTGCCCGTCCCGACGAAGATGCCGAAGAGGTTGTGGTTAAGCTCGGTGGTATCGACGGTGGCGGAGTTGTTGGCCGAGTTGTCGAGGCTCAGGCCCGCGCCCCCGTTGAAGGAGAGGTTCGAGTTGCGGACGGTGGCGAAGGCGTTGTTGTCGAGGAAGATGCCGTCCGACGTGTTGTTCTCGATGTTGCAGTTGTTGACGTTGATAGTGACGTTGCCGGTCGTCGTCGTGGCAAAGATGCCGACGCGGTTCTTGAAGATGTTCGTGTCCTTCACGTTGAGGTTCGCGCCCGAGACCGTGTGCGAGAATCTGATGCCCGCGCCGTTCGTCGCGGCGGCGGTGTTGCCGGTGATCGTGCAGTTCTCGACGTTGAGCGTCTTGCCCGCGACGAAGTTGATGCCGTTGGTGCCGTTGGCCGGGGCGTCAATCGCTACGTTGCGGATGGTGACGACGGCCGTGTTCGGCGTGGCCGACAGGCTGTCGTTGACGATGATGCCGCTGGTGAGGCTGTTGAGGATGCCGGCCATGGTGCCGCCGCCGTCGATGGTGAGATGCTTCGTAATGGTGACGGAGCCGAACCCGCCCGGATCGAGCGCGTTGATGACGCCGCTGGTGGCCGTCTTCGAGATGGCACCGGCGAAGGTCTTACAGGGCGCGGTGCGGCTGCACGGGTTCACGTCGTCGCCGACGCCCGAGACCCACGTGCGCGTCGCCTGTGCCTGCGCGGCCGACGAGACGGCGAAGATGAAAGCGACAAGGGCGAAAACCCTCAAGCCGGTTCTGATGTTAAGCATGTCTGTAGTCTCCGTAGTTTGTGTTGGGTAGGGCTGAATGGTTGTGCGCGGCGCCGAATGTCTCACGCCTGTCTGAAGGATGGAGCGATGGAAAGCTAAGTCGGGAGAGCCGCCAGGGCTATACGACCGCGAGGTTGCAAGATTCGTACATCCAACCGATAGAAGCGGGGAGAGGTTGTATGCTAAATTTGCCGACTTGTCAATGGGTTACCCTCAAAAAAAATTCGTAGCCGCTTGCCGGTTCTCCGACATACCGGTCGGGAACTAACCCGTACATAAAAACGACGCCCTTCGAGTCTCAACAACTTCCACACTTGCTCCGCCGTCGCCCCCGCCTGCAACGAGGGGGCGACGCCGAGAAGGCGGCCGCGCGGGCGGTGTCGGCCGCCCGCGCGGGCCGGAAGCGTTTAATGCAGGCAGGTCGTCGTGACGGCGCCGGGGATCGTGGCTGTCTCGGTACTGTTGTCGCAGAAGCTCACGATGGTTCCGCTGTTCGAGAAGTTCGTCGAGTTCTGGTTGATGCCCGAGCCGCCGAGCTTGAGGGTCGTCCCCGTCCCGACGAAGACGCCGATGTTGTTGTGGTGAACCTCGCTGTCGAGGACGATGGCGGTGTTGAAGGCGTTGGTGTTGAGACTCAGGCCCGCCCCGCCGTTGAAGGCGAGCTTCGAGTCGTTGACGGTGCCCTGAGCGCCGAAGTTGAGGAAGACCCCGTCGGACGTGTTGTGCGTGATGACGCTGCGCAGGACGTTGATCTTGGTGATGCCGGGCGAAGTCGTCGCCGTGATGCCGGCGCGATTGTTGAAGATGCGCGAGTCGATCACGTTGACGGTGCCGGCGGCGCCCAGCACGACCTTGATGCCGACGCCGTTCGGGCTGGCCGCCGTGTTGCCGGCGATCTGGCAGTGGTCGATGTTGAGGGTCTTGCCCGCGCTGAAGCTGATGCCGTTGGTGCCGGTGCCCGCGCCGTTAATGTCCAGGTTGCGCAGCGTGACGACGATGGTGTTCGGCGTGCCCGTCAAGCTGTCGTTGATGTTGACGCCGGTGACGCTCGAATTCAGGATGCCGGCGAGCGTGCCGCTGCCGTCGATGGTGAGGTTCTTCGTGATGGTGACGGCGCCGTAGCCGTGCGGGTCGATGGCGTCGATCTCGCCGCCGGCCGCGGTCTTCGAGATGGCACCGGCGAAGGTCCTGCACGGCGCGGTGCGGCTGCACGGGTCGGCGTCGTTGCCGAAGGAAGCGACCCACGTGCGCGTGGCCTGCGCGTGGGCTGCGGAAGAGACGGTGAGGATGAAGGCGGCGAGGGCGACGGCTCTCAGGGCGATGCGGAGGTATTGTGTCGTCATAATGAAATCTCCTTTCTGGCTCTGTCCGTGGCGGCTACTTCAGGCAGTTGGCTGTGACGGTGCCGGGGAACGGGTCGGTCTCGCTCCGGTTGTCGCAGAAGCTCACGATGGTTCCGTTGTTCGTGAAGTTCGTCGAGTTCTGGTTGATGCCTGAGTGGCCGAGCCGGAGCGTCGTCCCCGTCCCGACGAAGACGCCGAAGGCGTTGTGGTGAATCTCGCTGTCGAGGACGGTGGCGGAGTTGGCCGCCGAGGTGTTGAGGCTCACGCCGGCGCCGCCGTTGAAGGCGAGCTTGGAGTCCTTGATGCTGCCGAAGGCACGCGCGTCGAGGAAGACCCCGTCGGACGTGTTATGCGTGATGACGCTGCGCAGGACGTTGACGGTGACGTTGCCGGTCGTCGTCGTCGCCGTGATGCCGACGCGGTTACTGAAGATCATCGAGTCGATGACGTTGACGGTTCCGCCCGAGGCCGTCATCGAGACGCGGATGCCGCCGCCGTTCGGGCTCGCCCCCGTGTTCTTGGCGATCTTGCAGTGATCGACGTTGAGCGTCTTGCCCGAGACGAAGTTGATGCCGTTGGTACCACCCGTCGCCCCCAGCCCGTTGATCGTGAGGTTGCGCAGGGTGACGACGATAGTGTTCGACCCGCTGTCGTTGATGGTGACGCCGTTGGTGCTGGTGTTCGTGATGGCGGCAACCACGCCGACGCCGCCGTCGATGGTGATGCTCTTCGTGACGGTGACGGAGCCGTAACTGCCGGGGCTGACGACGTTGATCTCGCCGTTGGCGGAGGTCACGGAGTGCGCTCGCGAGAAGGTTCTGCACGGAGCGGTGCGGCTACAAGGGAAGGTGTCGTCGCCGGCGGCGCCTTCTACCCAGGTGCGCGTCTGGGCCTGTGCGGCGGCGGCCAGGGCGAGGGTGAATGTTAGGAGGGCAAAGACCCTCAGGCTGGTTCTGATCCTAACCATTTTTATTCTCCTTGCCTATGTTCGGGCAAATTCGGGTAGAGCTTAGACGACGCTTTGGCCGCCTTGAGCTGGCTTAAGGATGGAGCAGGGGAAAGCCTTCGTCGGGAGAGCCGGGCAGGGCAAAAACGACGGCGAGGTTTGCGACAGATAATTTCCAGCCGATAGAAGCGGTGAAGGGTTTATGCTAAATTCGCCGACTTGTCAATGAGTATGTCAAAAAAAGTTCGTGGCGGCATGCCGGTTCTCCGACATGCCGGTTGTAATCAGCTATGTACTTAAAAACGGAGTGGCGTGGTGCATTTGACTGAGGGCTTGCGGGACATCTTTGTGACGGGCGGGGCGGGCTTCATCGGCTCGTGCCTTCGTCCGGCTCGTGCTGGAGGAGTTGTCCGGCGTGCGCGTCACGAACTTCGACGCGCTGACCTACGCCGGCAACCTCGACAACCTTAAAGGCGTTGACTCTGACCGTCACCGCTTCCTCCGCGGCGACATCTGCGACCCCGCGGCCGTCCTCTCGTCGCTGGCCGAAGGGACGCACTTCCTCGTCAACTTCGCCGCCGAGAGTCACGTGGACAGAAGCATCCACTCGGCCGCCGAGTTCGTCCGCACCAACGTGTTAGGGACGCAAGTCCTGTTGGATGCCGCGCGTGAGCGCAAGGTCGGCCGCTTCGTGCAGGTCTCGACGGACGAGGTGATGGGGAGTTTGCCCGAGCGGGACGACGCCTTCTTCAACGAGGAGTCGCCGTTTGAGCCCAACAGCCCCTACTCAGCCTCGAAGGCCGCGGCCGAGCACCTCGTCCGGGCGGCACACCACACGCACGGCCTCGACACGGTCGTCACACGCTGCGGCAACAACTACGGCCCGCGCCAGTTCCCGGAGAAGTTCCTGCCGCTGATGCTCGCCAACGCCTCGAACGACGAGACCATCCCGGTCTACGGCGACGGGCGCAACGTGAGGGATTGGATTTATGTCGAAGACCACTGCCGCGCGGTGCTGGCCGCGATGTCGGAGGGGCGGGCGGGCGAGGTCTATAACATCGGCGCGCGCAACGAGCGGCGGAACATCGAGGTCGCAGAGGCGGTGCTCGACCTCTTAGGCAAACCGCGCAGCCTGCTGAAGTTCGTCAAAGACCGGCCCGGGCACGACCGCCGCTATGCCATCGACCCGTCGAAGGCCGAAGCTGAGCTGGGCTGGCGCCCGCGGGAGACGTGGGAGTCGGGACTGCGGAAGACCATCCGCTGGTACGAAGAGAATCCGGAGTGGGTTGAGAGGGCCAGGAGCGGCGCTTACAGAGACTATTACGCGAAGCAGTACGGGGATGAAGTTGACGGCAGCCGTTAGGGCTCCGCCCCGCGTCGGGCACACTTGACATGCCGACAATCAGACTGCGAAGGTTCTCCTAACTGAATACTGTCTACTGTCTGCTCTATTTATGAAAGTCTTAATCACCGGCGCGGCCGGCTTGGTCGGCGCCGCGCTTAAAGAACACTGCCTCGCGCTGGGCGACGAGGTGCTGGCCTTCGACCGAGAGGGCTTGGACATCGCGGACGAGCGCGCCGTGCGCGAGACCTTCAAGAGCCTGCGCCCCGATGCGGCCATCAACTGCGCGGCCTGGACAGACGTGGACGGGTGCGAGCTTGACCCGCAGCGCGCCTTCCTCGTCAACTCGCAGGGCGTCGAGGCGCTGGCGACGGCCGCGCGGCTCGCGTCCGCCTCCTTCGTCACCGTCTCGACCGACTACGTCTTCGACGGGCGCAGGGAGAACCACTTCTACACACAGCGCGACGACCCGCACCCCTTGAGCGCCTACGGCGCGGCGAAGCTCGAAGGCGAGCGGCGCGCGCAGGCCGCGAGCGCACGCACCTCGGTCGTGCGCACGGGCTGGGTCTTCGGGAAGGGCGGCCGCAACTTTCTGGCGACGGTCGTCGAGCGCGCGCGCCGCGGCGAGACTCTGCGCGCCATTTCGGACTCTTACGGCACGCCGACCTACGCGCCCGACCTCGCCGCGCGCCTGCGCGAGCTGGCCGAGCTTGACCTGCCGGGCATCTACCACGTCGTCAACGCCGGTGAGGGCGCCAGCTACGAGAGCTTCGCGCGTGAGGCCGTCGCGGCCGCCGGCCTCCGGGACGTGCCGGTCGAGCCCGTCCCGACCGACTCTCTGCACCGCCCCGCCCCGCGCCCACGCAACTCACGCCTGCGCTGCCTCATCTCAGAAGCCTTCGGCCTCCGGCCCCTGCGCGACTGGCGCGAGGCGCTCGTCGAACACAGTAGGCAATAGACAGTAGAAAAACCTTAGTTATACGAACCGTTCGGGTGTGAGCGTCAACGGCCGCAGCGCGGAGCACTACCGGCTACTGACTACTGTCTACTGTCTACTTCTCGGATTTGCCTCCGCGCGGGTCTCTGGTATGATTGCGCGGCTGGAAATTACCCGCTGCGTTGGGGTTGCGGTCTCCAAAGCCCCTGAAACCCTTGTAGAGAGATTTAGGATTTATGATGTCGCAAGAGAACCGTCTAATGCCGCTCACGTCGGAGACGCTCGACCGCCCGCTGCGCGACCTCGCGGCGGCGCCCGTCGTCGCCCCCGCCGCCGCCGTCTCGGCCTCCGAGCCGGCGCACCTGCGCGAGTACCTCGCCGTCGTGCTCAAGCGCAAGTGGCTCATCCTCAGCCTGGCAGTCGTCGTCACCTCGCTCGTCGCCATCCAGATGTACCGGACGCCGTCGATCTACGAGGCGTACACCCAGATTCAGATTGAGCAGCGGCCGCGCAGCATCGTCTCGACCGGCCGCGGCGGCGAGTCCGTCACGATCCGCGGCAACGACCCGAACTACTGGAACACGCAGCTCCAGAAGCTCAAGACGCAGAAGCTGGCGCGCCAGGTCATCATGCGGCTCGACCTCCAGAATAACCCGAACTTCCTCAGTCCCGCGCACCGCGGCACCGGCATCATCGCCGGCCTGCGCCGCGTCGTCTCGGGCGCCAAGCCGCCGGCCGAGGCCGAGAAACAACTGGAAGCCGGGGCCGTCCCCGTCATCGACGAGGTCGAGCTGAGCGCCGACAACCTCACGCCCGAGCAGGCGAAGAAGCTCGAACCCTTCGAGGACGCGCTGCGCGAGAATTTGGGCGTGGACCCGGTGGATCGCACCAACCTCGTCAACATCCGGTTCCTCCACACCGACCCGAAGATCGCCTCGGACGTAGCCAACACGCTGGCGACCATCTTCCGCGAGAACGACATCCGGGCCGAGACCATCGGCTCGCAGACGGCCGAGGGCGTGCTGGCCAACCAGATCATCGAACTCCAGTCGCGCGTCCAGGCCAACGAGGCGAAGCGGATCAACTTCAAAAAGCAGAACGACATCCCGCTCAGCGACAAGCCGGGCGCCGACTTCGTCGCGCTGCGCCTGAGCACCTACAGCTCGCAGTTGCAGGACGCCGAGGCCCGGCGCAAGGACGCCGAGGCGGCCTACTTCGCGGCGATGAAGACGCGCGAAACGTCTGGCCCCTGGTCGATCCCCGAGGTGGTCAAGAACGACAACATCCAGAAGCTGCGCGCGCGCATCAGCGAGCTGAAGGAGCGAGAGGCCGCCCTGCTCGTCAACTACACGCGCGAGTGGCCCGAGGTCAAGAAGATCGAGGAGCAGGTCAAGCAGCTCGAAGAGCAGCTTACCAAGGCCCCCGAGGAGGTCTTCATCGGCATGAAGACCAACTACGAGGCGGCGAAGCAGAAAGAGGCCGACCTGCGCAAGTCCTACTTCTCGGAGAGGGCTCAGGCCAACACGGTAGGGCTGGCCGCGACCGGCCTCACCGACCTTAACCAGGCCATCGAGACCGACCGTCAGAACCTCAACCTTTATCAGCAGCGCCTGAACGAGCTGCGGGTGACGAACGGCGACCGCACGGCCGGCAACGTCTCGACCGTCGAGGAGGCGCGCGTCCCCGGCGAGCCCATCGGCCCGCCGCGCGTGCGCAACATCATCGTCGCGCTCATGCTCTCGTTTGGTGTCGGCATCGGGCTGGCCTTCCTGCTCGACTACCTCGACGACACGCTGAAGTCGGTCGAGGACGTTGACCGCCACCTGCACCTGCCGACGCTGGCGATCATCCCGGCGCCGCGCGAGTCGCGCCGTCTCCTCGGCCGCAACGCCCCGGAGCCCGAGCCGGGCGCAACCACCGCCCTCGCCCTCGTCACCGACGTGCGCTCGCCCGTCGCCGAAGCATACCGCCACCTGCGTACGTCGCTCCTGCTCTCCTCGGCCGGGCAGCCGCCCAAGACCGTGCTCGTCACTTCGAGCCAGCCGTCGGAGGGTAAGACGACGACGGCCGTCAACATCGCAACGATGCTGGCGCAGACCGGCGCCGAAGTGCTCGTGCTCGACTGCGACCTGCGCCGCCCGCGCATCCACGCGCACTTCGGCCTGCCGAACACGAAGGGCGTGACGAACTACCTATCCGGCGAGTCGAACATCTCGGAGCTGGTGCAGACCTACGACAAGCTGCCCAACCTGAAGGTCATCTCCTCGGGGCCGGTGCCGCCCAACGCAGCCGAGTTGCTTGGCTCCGACGAGATGCGCAAGCTGCTCTACGTGCTTCAGGAGAACTTCACGCACATCATCATCGACTCGCCGCCGGCCATCTCGTTCACCGACGCGTCAATTCTCTCGACGATGGTGGACGGCGTGATGCTGGTCGTCCACGGCGGCCGCTCATCGCGGGCCGTGGTGCGCCGCGCCAAGCAGCAGTTGCAGGACGTGGGCGCGCACCTCTTCGGCATCGTGCTCAACAACGTGAAGCTCGAAGGGACGGACTACTACTACTACTCGGGCTACTACTCGGGCTACTACGCGAACGAAGAGGAGAGCGTGCCCGAGGGCGCGGAGGCCGCGGGCGTCGGGGGCAATGGTCACGGCCACGGCGGGGCGCGTTGATGGCGAGCGAGTTCTGCCGCGTCGCCCCGGACGTGGAACTCGGGCGCGACGTTAAGCTCTACGCCTTCGTCAATCTCTACGGCTGCCGCGTCGGCGACGAGACGCGCATCGGCACCTTCGTCGAGATACAGAAGGGCGTGAGCGTCGGGGCGCGCTGCAAGATTTCGAGCCACACCTTCATCTGCGAGGGCGTGACGCATTGAAGACGAGGTCTTTGTCGGCCACGGCGTGATGTTCACGAACGACCGCCTGCCGCGCGCCACGCGCCCCGACGGGACGCCGCAGACCGAGGAGGACTGGAAGCTCGAAGCGACCATCGTTCGCCGCGGCGCCTCCATCGGCAGCAACGCCACCATCCTCTGCGGCTCGAAATCGGCGAGCGCGCCGTCGTCGGCGCCGGCGCCGTCGTCACCCGAAGCGTCCCGCCCGGCGCCGTCGTCGCCGGCAACCCGGCGACGAATCATAAAAGCAATGATGAAGGATGAACGTGATGAGAGTAAGAGGCAGCTTGCTACGGTTTAGTTCATCACTCATCATTCATCATTTTTATTCATATGCCAGTCCCATTCGTAGACCTACAGGCGCAGTACCTTTCGATTAAGGCCGAGGTTGACGCGGCCATCCAGCGGGTGCTCGACACGTCGGCCTTCATTCTGGGCCGCGAGGTCGAGGCCTTCGAGCGCGCGTTCGCGGAGTACGTCGGCGCCGCAGAGTGCGTCGGCGTCTCGAACGGCACGGCCGCGATTCAACTCGCGCTGCAAGCCTGCGGCATCGGCGCAGGCTGATGAAGTCATCGTCCCGGCCAACACCTTCTTCGCCACGGCCGAGGCCGTCTCGACCGCGGGCGCCACGCCCGTCTTCGTGGACTGCGACCCCTCCACCTCAACATCGACGCGGACAAGATAGAGGCGGCCGTCACCCCGCGCACGCGCGCCGTTATACCCGTCCACCTCTACGGTCAGCCCGCAGACCTCGACGCCATCTTCGAAGTGGCAGACCGTCACGACCTCCTCGTCATCGAGGACGCGGCGCAGGCGCACGGCGCCCGCTACAAGGGCCGCCGCGTCGGCCCGCTCGCACGCGCCGGCTGCTTCAGCTTCTACCCGGGCAAGAACCTCGGCGCGTACGGCGAGGGCGGGGCGGTCGTCACGAATGACGCGGAGGTCGCGCGCCGCCTGCGTATGCTGCGCGACCACGGCTCCGAGCAGAAGTACAGGCACGAGATCGTCGGCTACAACATCGCGCCTCGAAGGCATCCAGGGCGCGGTGCTGAACGTCAAGCTCAAGTACCTCGACGACTGGAACGCGCTCCGTCGTCAACATGCCGCGCGCTACCGCGAGCAGCTCGCGCCGCTCGCCGACTCCGGCGCGCTCGCGCTGCCCGCTCGAGGTCGACTACGCCGAGCACGTCTACCACCTCTTCGTCGTCCAGACCTCGGCGCGCGACTCTTTGCAACGCTATCTCTCGGCGGCGGACGTGCAGACCGGCATCCACTACCCCGTGCCCGTCCACCTGCAACCGGCCTACGCGGCGCTCGGGCACAAGGCAGGCGACTTCCCCAACGCCGAGCGCAGTCGCGGCGCGTGCTCTCGCTCCCGATGTTCGCGGAGCTGAACGAGCAGCAGCTCAAGTACGTCGCCGCACGCCCTCGCGGACTTCTGCGCCGAGGGCGCGGCCGCCGCCGGTTAATGATATTGTGCCGCCGCGCCCCGCGCGCGGCGCGTGTATTAAGCTATGACCATTTCCGTCGGTGTCGTCGGCTGCGGCTACTGGGGGCCGAACCTGATTCGCAACTTCGCCGAGAACGAGTCGGCGGAGCTGCGCTGGGTCTGTGACAAGGACGCGCGCCACCTCTCGAAGGTCGCGCGGCGCTACCCGGTCGCCCGCGCCTCCTCGGACTTCGGAGAGCTGCTCGCCGACCCGCGCCTCGACGCCGTCGTCATCGCCACGCCCGTCTTCACGCACTTCGACTTCGCACGCCGCGCGCTCGAAGCGGGCAAGCACGTCCTCGTCGAAAAGCCCTTCACCGCCACGCGCGCACGAGGCCGAAGAGCTGATCGCGCTGGCCGAGCGGCGCGGGCTCACGCTGATGGTCGACCACACCTTCATCTACACGGGCGCGGTGCGCAAGATTAAGGAGATGGTGGCCGCGGGCGAGTTGGGCGACCTGCTCTACTTCGACTCGGTGCGCATCAACCTCGGGCTCTTCCAGCGCGACATCAACGTCGTCTGGGACCTGGCGCCGCACGACTTCTCCATCATGGACTACGTGGTCGGGCGCGAGCGCGACGGGCTGATGGCGACGGGGAGCAGTCACATCGAGCCCGGCATCGAGAACATCGCCTACGTGCAACTCCGCTTCGGCGACTCGCTCATCGCCAACTTCCACTTCAACTGGCTCTCGCCCGTCAAGATTCGCCGCACGCTCATCGCCGGCAGCCGCCGCATGATCGTCTACGACGACATCGAGCCGACCGAGAAGGTTCGAAGTCTACGACAAGGGCGTCACGCGCAACGCCGACCCGGCCGACGAGGAGGAGGCGTACAAGACCTTTGTCAGCTACCGCTCGGCGACGTGTGGGTGCCGAAGCTCGACCCGACCGAGGCGCTCCGCTACGTCTGCGCCGAGTTCCTCGACTCCATAAAGCGATGCGCGCCCCTCCGCCTCCGACGGCCGCGCGGGCCTGCGCGTCGTCCGCCTCCTCGAAGCCGCGCAGGCAGTCGATTAACGACGGCGGACGCTGGATAAAGATTGAGGAGTGAATGTAAACCGTAAACCGTGACAAGAAAAGACAGGCTCTGCTCTTGTCACGGTTCACGGTTCACGATTTACGGTTCACGAGAAAAGAGATGTCTACGACCGCAGCGAAGATGCAAGTCCCACTGCTCGACCTGAAGCAGCAGCACGTCGGCTTTGCGCGAGGAGCTGCGCGCGGCGCTCGGGCGCGTGCTCGACTCGCAGCAGTTCATCCTCGGCGAGGACGTGCGGCTGTTGGAGGCGGAGCTGGCCGCGCTACACCGGCGCCAGCGCACGCGGTCGGGTGCGGGTCGGGGTCGGACGCGCTGCTGCTGGCGCTGCTCGCGCTCGGACGCGGGCGCGGGTGCGGAGGTCGTCACCACGCCCTTCACCTTCTTCGCCACGGCCGGGGCGGTCGTCCGCGCGGGCGCGCGCCCCGTCTTCGTCGACATCGAGCCCGTCACCTACAACATCGACCCCGCGAAGATGGACGCAGCCGTCAACGAGCGCACGCGCGCACTGATGCCCGTCCACCTTTACGGCCAGTGCGCCGAGATGGCGGAGGTTCTGCGCGTCGCCGGGAAGCGCGGCGTGCCCGTCATTGAGGATGCGGCGCAGGCCATCGGCGCGTCGGACGCGGCGGGGCGTTCGGCCGGCGCGTCGGCGACGCGGGCTGCTTCAGCTTCTACCCGACGAAGAACCTCGGCGCGGCGGGCGAGGCGGGACTGGTGACGACGAATGACGCTGGCGTGGCCGAGCGTCTGCGTCGCCTGCGCGTCCACGGCGGCGCGACCGAGTACCATCACGACGAGGTCGGCTTCAACAGCCGCCTCGACACCTTCCAGGCCGCCGTGCTTCGCGTCAAGCTCCCGCACCTCGACGCATGGTCGGACGCGCGTACGGAGAGGGCCGAGACGTATACGCGACTGCTCGAAGAGGCGGGACTCAAGGAGTTCATCACACCGCCGCACGTCCGCGACGGCGCGCGCCACATCTTCCACCAGTACGTCATCCGCGTACACGCCGAGCGCCGCGACCCGCTCCTCGAACACCTCAAGCAGAGCGGCGTCGGCACGAAGGTCTACTACCCCGTCCCGCTTCACCTGCAACCCTGCTTCGCTGACTTGGGCTACAAAGCGGGAGAGTTCCCCGAGTCCGAGCGCGCCGCCCGCGAGACGCTCGCGCTTCCCATGTTCCCGGAGCTGTCCGGCGCGCAGCAGGAGTACGTCGTCGAGACGCTCCGACGCTTCTTCTTCGCCTGAGCGCAGGGCTCGAAGAAGCGAACGAATGAGGGGTATGATGTCGGCCGTCCAAGTCCCGCCGCCGCTCGCGCCCCGACCCGCACTGGCAGCTCAAAACAGGCGGGCGCGAGATCGCCGACCGCGTGCGGAACAAATTCTGAAACGTACACTTCCCGACAGGAATCAATCATGAAGAGGCTCAGGCTGACGACGCTCCTGCTCGCACTCTCGACCCTGCTCATACCTTCCATCTCTTTTGCCCAGACTCAGCGCGCGCGCGACGTGGACAGGCGCGAGTTGGCGGCGCGGGTGCGCGCGGAGTTCCTGCACGCGTGGCGCGGGTACGAGCGTCACGCCTGGGGGCACGACGAGCTGAAGCCCTTGTCGAAGACGGCGCGCGACTGGTACGGCGAGCCGCTCTACATGACGCAGGTGGACGCGCTTGACACGCTCTTCATCATGGGCTTCCACGATGAGGAGCGGCGCACGCGCGAGTTCGTCGTCAAGAACCTTTCGTTCGACAGGGACATCTTCGTCCAGAACTTCGAGATCACCATTCGCCACCTCGGCGGGCTCCTCTCGGCCTACCAGTTGACGAACGACCGCAGGCTCCTGCGCCTCGCCGAAGACTTAGGCAAACGTCTCCTGCCGGCGTTCGACTCGCCCACGGGCATTCCCTACCGCTTCGTCAACCTGCGCACCGGCAAGGTGCGCGGCGAGGTGACGAACCCGGCCGAGTCGGGCACGCTCCTCATAGAGTTCGGCGCGCTCTCGAAGCTCACGCGCAAACGCGTCTTCTACGACAAGGCGAAGCGCGCGCTCGTCGAGACGTACAAACGTCGCTCTTCGATTGGTCTGGTCGGCAACCGCATCAACGTCGAGACCGGCGAATGGGTCGGCAAGACCAGCCACATCAGCGGCGGGATTGATTCGTACTACGAATACATGCTCAAGTGCTGGTTCCTCTTCCGCGACGAGGACTGCCTGCGGATGTGGGTCGAATCGGTCGCGGCCGTCAACCGGCACCTCGCAGACGGCGACGCCACAGGCGAACTCTGGTACGGCCACGCGGACATGCAGACCGGCCGCCGCACCGCGACCAGCTACGGCGCGCTCGACGCCTTCTTCCCCGCCGTGCTCGCGCTCTTCGGCGACATGAACCGCGCGCGCCGACTGCAAGCATCATCAATGATGATGTGGCGCGCGCACGGCATCGAGCCCGAGCGCTTCGACTACCGCACGTTGAAGGTCACGGGCGCCGGCTATCCTCTGCGCCCGGAGATCGTCGAGTCGGCCTACTACCTTCATCACTTCACCGGCGACGCGCGCTACCTGCGCGAGGGCGCCGAGATGTTCGAGGACTTCGTCCGCCACTGCAAGACCGACACGGCCTACGCCGCGCTCAAGAGCGTCGAGACGAAGGAGAAGGAAGACAACATGGAGAGCTTCCTCTTCGCCGAGACCTTCAAATACTTCTACCTCCTCTTCGCACCGCCCAGCACGCTCGACTTCAACAAGGTCATCTTCAACACCGAGGCGCACCCTCTCAGAAGAAAATGGTGACGCCCCGCGGAGAGAACTTGCGTGAACACGGAACAACACCGACGCCCCCTGAACGTCGCGCGCATCGTCGGCGCCGTCGAGCCTGCGCGCGAGGCGTTGCAGACCGCGTGACGCTCCGTCTATCCTCTGACGCATGAAGCGTCCAACACACGCCGCCATCGACATCGGGCTCGTCACGCTCGGCATCCTCTCGGCCGCTTTCGGCTTCAAGGGCTTTCTGCTGTCGAGCCACTTCATCGACGGCGGCGTGACGGGCGTCTCGATGCTCGTCTCGAACTTGTCGGGGCTGCCGCTCGCGCTCTTCATACCGCGTCATCAACCTCCCTTTCATCGCGCTCGGCTACAGCCAGATCGGGTGCGCGCTTCGCCGCCAAGAGCGCGCGGCCATCGCGGGGCTCTCGCGCTCTGCCTCGCCTCGTCCACTTCCCCGACGTGACGGCCGACAAGCTGCTGACGGCCATCTTCGGCGGCTTCTTCATCGGCGCGGGCATCGGGCTCGCCATGCGCGGCGGCGCGGTGCTCGACGGCACGGAGGTCGCCGCGCTGCTGGTCAGCAAGCGCAGCAGCCTGCTCCGCGTCGGCGACGTGATACTCATCCTCAACGTCTTCATCTTCTCGGCCGCCGCCTACTTCCTCGCCGTCGAGACGGCGCTCTACTCCATCCTCACCTACGTCGCGGCGTCGAAGACCGTGGACTTCCTGCTCCACGGCATCGAGCAGTACACGGCGATGGTCATCGTCTCGGAGCAGAGCGAGGGATCCGGCAGGCCATCATCCGCGACCTCGCGCGCGGCGTGACGCTCTACAAGGGGCGGCGCGGCTGGACGGACGCCGAGCAGGACATCCTCTTCTGCGTCGTCACGCGCCTTGAGATCGGCCGCGTCCGCTCACTCGTCGCCGACTACGACCCCTCCGCCTTCGTCGTCGTCTACCCGCTCTCCGACGTCCACGGCGGCGTCATCAAGAAGGCCGCGCTCCACTGAATGGCGGCGCGCCCGCCGCGCCGCCCGCGTGCTATACTCGCGCCTTACTCACGCCGGGGATTTTTTGGTTCACCCTTTTAGACCGAAGCCCAACACATGAGAGAAGAGAGCCACGACAGACGCCCTCACGGGGACGGTGAAGGGGCCGGGCGAGCGTCCGCACGAGTATCTGTTCATCACGGCCGACAACGTGCGCGCGCGCATCGGCGAGTTCGTCTACTACACGGCGCGCGACGGGCAGGCGGAGCGGCGCATCATCGGCAACGTCACCGAGCGGCGGCTGGTGCGCAACCTCCCCGACACGTTCCTCTCCGACCCGGAGACGCCGCCGTCGGTCGTCTCGTCGCTCATCGGGCTCGAAGGCGAGGGCTGCGAGTTGTACGAGATCACGGTCGAGACCATCGGCTACTTCCACCCCTGCTTGGCGACTTCGTCAACCCGCGCATCCCGCCGCGGCCCGGCGACCCGGTCTTCCTCGCCTCTTCCGAGACGCTCGCCCAATGCCTGAGCCCCGCGCACGCGGGCGAGGTCGGCTCGGCTCACGTCGGCAGTCTTCTCACGCGCGAGGCGGGCGCGGTGCCCGTCGTGCTCTCGATTAAGGACGTGGTCTCGACGCACCTCGCCATCCTCGCCTCGACGGGGTCGGGCAAGTCTTACACGGCGGGCGTGCTCGTCGAGGAGTTGATGCGCCCTTACAACCGCGCCGCCGTCCTCATCGTAGACCCGCACGGCGAGTACGACACGATGCGCTCCATCGAGGACGACCCGCGCTTCGGCGAGGAGCGCGACGGCTACAGGCCCGAGGTCAAGCGTCTTCACGCACGAGCGCGTCAAGGTGCGCTTCTCCTCGCTCACGGAGGCCGACGTGAAGTACCTCCTGCCCGAGGGGACTTCGGAGAAGATGCTCCACTTTCTCTCGCAGGCGTTCCGGCAGTTGACGGCGACGCGGCGCGGCGAGTTGTGGGGCTACCACGATCTGCGCGACGAGGTGAAGGCGCAGAAGTACGAGGGGAGCGACCGCGGCGAGTCCGGCAACGCGAGTTCCATCGAAGGTCTGCTGTGGCGTCTCGACTCGCGCTTCGACCGGCCCAACTCCATCTTCTCCGACCACGAGCACATCCCGCTCGCAGAGATGTTCCGGCCCGGCCGCTGCACCGTCCTGCAACTCTCCGACATCGAGCAGAACGAGCAGCAGGTCGTCGTCGCCACGCTGCTCGCCGAGTTAATAAGGCGCGCATGGCGACCGTCCGCGGCGAGGCCGAAGGCCGGCAGCGACAGCCACCTTCCCTATCCCGTCTTCACGCTCCTCGAAGAGGCGCACCGCTTCGCGCCCGCCGGCCAGACCGTCGTCTCGACGAACATCCTCAAGCAGATTCTCTCCGAGGGTCGCAAGTTCGGCGTCGGCATCGGGCTCATCACGCAGCGTCCGGGCAAGCTCGATCAGGACGTGCTCTCGCAGTGCATGACGCAGGTCATCATGCGCATCGTCAACCCCGTCGATCAGGACACCGTCGCCAAGTCGGTCGAAGGCGCCGGCCGCCAGTTGTTGAACCGAGTTGCCCGCACTCACAAAGGGCCAGGCCGTCATCTCCGGCGTCGGCGTCAACACCCCCGTCATGTGTCGCGTCCGCGAGCGCATCACCAAACACGGCGGCGAGACCTTCGACGCCCCCACCGAATGGGCGCGCTGGCACGCGCCGGAAGAGCGCGAACACCGCGACCAGGACGACGCCGTCCTCGCCGCCCCGCCCTCCAAACCGAAAAAGGTCGAGCGCGTCCGCGGCTTCCAAATCTAACGACCGCCCATTCCCTCATCTCCCGACCAAAGCCCCTGCCGCCACCTTCGCATGCGCTCCGCGCTCGAATGCGTTCGGCCTGAAAAGGTGCCGTCTCAAGCCGCGCGGCGGTACGAAATAAGGATTGACTTGGTACAGGAATTTGGAATACGTTCCGCGCCACAGGCAAGCGAGGCTGGGCCGTTGCAGAGCTTTCGTGAAGCCCTCGTCTCCGAACCCGCCCGGCCGCGTCCTTTTCCTATTGCTCGGAACGCACACCTTTCTAGAGGAGGGACTGTCCCATGCTCCACGCACGCACGCGCATCCCGGCGCCCGTCCGATTCGCGCTCCTCCTGCTGGCCGCGCTCGCGCTCATCCCGACGGCGCTCGCGCAGAAGCCCGCTCCCACCGACCAGCCCAAAGACCAGCCGCCCTTCCACGAGTACAAGGGCGTCCGCATCGGCATGTCAGCCGAAGAGGCGCGCAAGCTCCTCGGCAGCCCGACCGACAAGGACGACAAGCAGGAGGTCTTCTCGTCAGCGACAACGAGTCCTGCCAGGTCTACTACGACGCGGCCAAGAAGGTCTCGGCCGTCTCGATCACCTACTACTCCAGCAAGGCCGTCCCCGCGCCCAAGTCCGTCCTCGGCGAAGAGCCCGAGGCCAAGCAGGACGGCTCGTTCTCCAAGCTCATCCGCTTCCCGAAGGCCGGCTACTGGGTCTCCTACACGCGCACGTCCGGCGACTCGCCGATGACCATCATCGCCATGCAGAAGCATCGAGCCCTGAGCGCCGGGCCGCCGCACACCTCCACGCGTCGGTCGGCGTGCGACGACGCGCCTGCGGGCCTGAGGGCTCCCGCCGGCGCGTTGTTGCTTTTGACCCACCGGATGCTAAGATAAGCGCGATTTAAAACGCCCCTTTCAAACGAAAGCGCGCCGAGCCCGACCCCCTCCCACGCCGGGGGCCTCGGGCGGCGTACTACACGCCGGGGCTTGACCGTGAGACCGCGCGCGCGCGGAAAGCCGCGCCCGCACACAGAGGACTTTACATGGCGGATCAGAACGATTCGGCGCGGGCGGGCGAGCGGCGCATCGCGACACATCCTCGCCGCCCGGCGCGACGAGATTCTCAATCTCTGGATCAAAGAGCGTCTGGAGAACGACGAGTTCCGCGACGAACTGATCTCGAAGAAAGACCTGCGCCAGCAGTCGCAGCAGGTTCTCGACATGCTCGTACAGGGCGTGCAGGACTCCGCCGGCGGGGACTTCGACCAGCGGGCCTTCGACGACCTGCGCCACTACCTCAACGAAATCTCACACCTCCGCGCCGTCAAGGGCTACACGCCGCTGGAGAACGCGACCTACATCCTCTCTTTGCGCAACGTCGTCGAGCCCGCTCCTCGCCGAGGAGTTGGAGGGCGATGCCGCGGCGCTCATCCAGGAGATGAACTACTTCACGCGGCTGCTCGACAAGCTCGGCCTCGTGATGGTCGAGAACTTTATCCGTTCGCGCGAGGAGATCATCCGCCAGCAGCGCGCCGATATGCTGGAACTCTCGACCCCGGTCATCAAGGTCTGGGACAAGATTCTGACGCTCCCCATCATCGGCACGCTCGACTCGCGCCGCGCGCAGATGATGATGGAGGCGCTCTTGCAGAAGGTGGTCGAGACCGGCTCGACCATCGCCATCCTCGACATCACGGGCGTGCGGACGATGGACACGCTGGTCGCCAACCATCTCATCAAGACCGTCACGGCCGCGCGCCTGATGGGCGCCCGCTGCATCCTGACCGGCGTCTCACCGGCGATTGCGCAGACGATGGTGCAGCTCGGCATCGACCTCACGCAGATCACGACCCGCGCCCAGATGTCCGACGGCATCAAGCTCGCGCTGGAGATGATCGGCCGCACGGTCGTCGCCACCCGCGCCCTCGCCAAGCTCCAGAATGGCGCCAACGGCGACGGCCTCCAGAAGACCGGCAAGCAGATAGAGCACAGCAGCACGACGGGCGGAGAGAAGAAACAGGAGGGATGAAGTACTGAGGACTGAGGACTGAGGACTGAGTGAAAAACAGGACGCTTCTTATCACTCAGTCCTCAGTCCTCAGTCCTCAGCACTCCGAAACACATGGACGGACAGACGCGAATTCCCATCCTGAAGGTCGGCCGGGTCCTGATCGTGCCGATTCAGGTGGATATGGACGACCAGACGGTGATGCACCTTCAGGAGCGCATCCTCTCGGAGCTGGAGCGGACGGGCGCGCGCGGCGTGCTCATCGACATCTCGCTGCTGGAGATGGTGGACTCCTTCATCGGGCGCGTGCTCTCGGACATCGCGGCGATGGCGCGCATCATGGACGCGCGCACAGTCGTCGTCGGGATGCAGCCGGCCGTCGCCATCACGCTCGTCGAGCTGGGGTTGGAGCTGCGCGGCGTGGACACGGTGCTCAATGTGGACGAGGGCATCAGGCTGCTGCGGAGCGAGTTCGGCATCGACGAGGACGACGAAGACTCGCCGTTCGGCGGAGGGGCAGGCGCCTTTGCAGAGCAGGTCAATCGCCCTTGAGAGCGAGCACGACATCATCATCGCGCGCAGCGAAGTGCGCGCCCTCGCCGCCAAGCTCGGCTTCCGCCTGATCGACCAGACGCGGCTCGTCACCGTCACGTCGGAGCTGGCGCGCAACGTCGTCAAGTACGCGAGCCGCGGTCGCATGATCGCGCAGACGCTCGACGCCACGCAGCCGCGCGCCGGGCTCCGGCTCATCTTCGAGGACACGGGCCCCGGCATCCCCGACATCAACGCCGCCATGCGCGACGGCTTCTCGACGGGGCGGGGCCTCGGCAAAGGGCTCCCCGGCTCTAAACGGCTGGTTGACGTGTTCGAGATCGAATCGACGGTCGGCGTCGGCACGCGCGTGACCGTCGTGCGCTGGCTGTAAAGAAACGGCTGCCGGGTGTTAGATGTCAGATGTTAGTGAAACTTTCAGCACTAACGTCTGACATCTAACACCCGGCACTTTTTTATGAGAGTCTTCCACACTCAGGAGATCAAGGAGGAGGCGCACGTCGGCGCGGCGCGGCGCGGCGTGCGGCGTTTCGCGTCCGCGCTGGGGTTCTCGGAAGACCGTCTGGCGGAACTGGACATCGTCGTGCAGGAGATCGGCACCAACGCCGTGCGCTACGCGACGAGCGGCGGCTGCCTCCACTGGGCTGAGACGCTGGGCGAAGAGCCGGGGCTTGAGCTGTTCTACTTCGACAAGGGGCCGGGCGTCTACGACCTGGAGCGGGCTCTGCGCGACGGCGTCTCTTCGGGCGGGAGCTTGGGGACGGGCTTCGGCGCGATGCGGCGGCTGCTCGACGAGTTCGACGCCTACTCGAACGTCAAGGGCACGACGCGCCGGCTCACCACCGCACGTCGTCCGACCTACGGCACGGCGCTGCTCGGGCGCAAGTGGGTCACGCCCATCACGACCGAGGAGCAGCGCGCGCGTGCCCGCCGCGTGACGCGCCGCGTCGGCTGTTGGAGCCGCCCGCGCCCGGGCGAGGAGACCAACGGCGACGCCTACTTCATCAAGGAGCACGACGGCGAGACGCTGCTCGCGGTCGTGGACGGGCTCGGGCACGGGCGCGGCGCGCGCGAGGCGGCCGTGGCCGCGCTCGACACGATGGAGCAGTGGGAGGGTGAGCCGCTCGACGAGCTGATTCTCGGCATACATGACGCACTGCGCGCGACGCGCGGCGCCGTAATGGGCGCGGTCGTCATCAACCACGCGCGCGCGACCTTCAACTACGCGGGCGTCGGTAACATCGAGGTGCGCGTGCTCGGCGCGTCCGAACCGGCGCGCCCCATCCCTTCGAACGGCACGCTCGGCGCGCGTCTCTCGCAGGTGCGCGTCTGGCCGCACCGCTGGCAGGAGGGCACCACGCTCGTCGTCGCCTCCGACGGCATCAGCGCGACCTGGGACGCCGTCGCCTACCCCGGCCTCGTCTCCAGAAGCCCGCAGCTCCTCGCCGGGACTCTCCTGCGCGACTTCTCGCGCGCCTCCGACGACGCGACCGTCCTCGTGTATAGGTAAATGATCAATGGTAAATAGTGAATGGTGGACTGAAATCGGCGTCAGCCGCGCCCCTCCTGAACTCGACTTCACCTCCACGATTTACCATTGACCATTTACCATTTACTATTTACCAGCTATGCAGGGCATCACCTCAACACGGCTCGGCGACATCTACATCCGGCGCGAGGCCGACATCATCAAGGTGCGCGAGCGCGTCCGGCGCCTCGCGCGCGAGATGGGCTTCGACTCGACGACGCAGATCAAGATCACGACGGCCGTCTCGGAGCTGACGCGCAACATCTACGAGTACGCGCGCGCGGGCGCCATCACCCTCTCGCTCGCCACGCGCGGCGCGGCGGGCACCGGCCTCCAGATCACCGCGCGCGACGACGGCCCCGGCATCGACGAGGCCAAGCTCCGCTCCATCGTTCGCGGCACTTACCGCTCGCCCTCGGGCCTCGGCGTTGGCCTCATCGGCACCCGGCGCTTGATGGACGAGTTCGACATCCAGTCGAAGGGGGGCGAGGGCACGCGCGTCACGGTCGTCAAGTGGCTCCCGCCCGCCGAGGGCGAGCACGTCCGCGTGCGCGCAGACTTCCTGCGCGACTTCGTCAACACCGACGAGGACGACTCGGCGCTCGAAGAGCTGTCGCGGCAGAACCGCGACCTCGTGCAGGTGTTGGGTGAGTTGGAGGAGAAGCGCGAGCAGATGGAGCGGCTCAACACCAAACTCGAAGAGTCGAACCGCGAGCTGAACCAGGCCAACGCGCAGTTGCGCGAGGTCTCCGCGATGAAGGAGGAGTTTCTCGCGCTCACCACGCACGACCTGCGCTCGCCGCTGACGGTCATCAGCGGCGTCATCAACTTCTTCACCTCGGGCCGTCTCGGCGAGATGACGCCCGAGCAGAGGAACATGGTGACGATGATGGAGCGCAACACGCAGAACCTCATCGAGCTGGTCAACGACCTGCTCGACGCCTCGAAGTTGGAGTCGGGCACGATGCGCCTCGACCTCTCGACCATCGAGCTGCGCGGGCTCATCGACGAGCTATCCCACCAGATGCAGCCGCTCGCCGCCGAGAAGGAGATCGCGCTCGAAGTGGACGTGCCCGCCGAGATGCCCACGCTGCGCGCCGACCGCGCCAAACTCCGCCGCGTGCTCGTCAACCTCGTCTCGAACGCTTTGAAGTTCACGCCGCGCGGCGGCCGCGTCAGCTTAAGCGCCGCGCCCGAGGGGGCGCAGGTGCGCGTCTCGGTCGCCGACACCGGCGTCGGCATCCCGCCCGAAGACCTCCGCGACATCTTCGACAAGTACGCGCAGGCGCGCTCGCGCGCCACGCGCAGCGAGAAGGGCACGGGGCTCGGCCTGTACATCACGCGCCAGCTCGTCGAGCTGCACGGCGGCCACATCGAAGTCCGCTCCGAGGTCGGCAAGGGCTCGACGTTCTCGTTCACAATCCCAACGGCGACAGCTGATGAATGATGAAGGCGGAATGATGAATTAAGCACTGTTTTCAATTCATCATTCCGCCTTCATCATTCATCATTCATTCATCTATGCACTATCACCTGATCGGAATCTGCGGGACGGCGATGGCGTCGCTTGCCGGAATGTTGCAGGCGCGCGGCCATAAGGTGACGGGCTCGGACGAGAACGTCTACCCGCCGATGTCCACGATGCTCGAAAGCTTAGGCATCCCCGTCATGCAAGGGTATCAGCCCGAGCACCTGTCGGAGCCTGCGCCCGACTGCGTCGTCGTCGGCAACGCGATGTCACGCGGTAACGCAGAGGTCGAAGAGACTCTGAACCGACGGCTCGTCTACCGCTCGCAGGCCGAGGTCGTCAAGGAGGAGTTCATCCGCGGACGCCGCTCGCTCGTCGTCGCCGGCACGCACGGCAAGACGACGACCACCAGCATCGCGACGTGGGTCATGGAGCGCGGCCAGCTTAACCCTTCGTTCCTCGTCGGCGGCGTCGTGCAGAACTTCGGCGCGAGCTTCCGCGTCACCGAAAGCCCCTACTTCATCATCGAGGGCGACGAGTACGACACGGCCTACTTCGACAAGGGGCCGAAGTTCATGCACTACCTGCCCGAGATCGCCGTCGTCGGCAACATCGAGTTCGACCACGCCGACATCTACAAAGACCTCGACGCCGTCAAACTCGCCTTCCGTCGCCTGATGAACCTCGTCCCCGGCCGCGGGCGCCTCATCGCCGGCTGGGACAGCCCCGCCGTGCGCGAGGTCGTCGAAGGGTTCAAGGGTCGGCTGCACACGCAGCTCGAAACGTTCGGCACGAGCGAGGACGCGCGCTGGCGCGCCGTGGACGTTGACTACTCGGGCGCGCTCACGCGCTTCCGCGTCCTGCGCGAGGGCGAGCCGTGGGGCGAGTTCGAGACGCCGCTCATCGGCGACTTCAACGTGCTCAACTGCCTCTCGGTCATCATCGCCGCCGACGCGTGGGGGATTTCGCGAGAGACTATCCGTGAAGCGCTCTCGACCTTCCAGAGCGTCAAGCGCCGCATGCAGGTGCGAGGGCTTGAGCGCGGCGTCACCGTCATCGACGACTTCGCGCACCACCCGACGGCCGTGCGCGAGACGCTGCGCGCGCTCGGCGAGAAGTATAAGGGGTGCCGCCTCGTCGCCGTCTTCGAGCCGCGCTCGGCCACCTCGCGCCTCGCCGTCTTTCAGGAGGACTACGCCGCGGCCTTCGACCCCGCCGACTACGTCGTCCTCTCCTCCGTCTTCGCGCGCGAGAAGGGCAGCGCCTACGGCAGCCTCCTCGACACGGACGAGCTGACCGCCGACATCGGACGCCGCCGCAACCGGCCCGCCCTCTGTCTCGACGGCGCGGACGCAATCGTCGAGCACCTCACACCTCTCTTAAGCGAAGGCGACGTGGTCGCCGTCATGTCTAACGGCGGCTTCGGCGGCATCCACGACAAACTGCTTGCCGCCCTCTGTCACAGCGCACCCGAGACTTAGCCTGAGAAAAGTGGCGGAGCCTTGACTTGCCCGGGTTGTTGTTAGTATCTTCTGCCCGTTCTAGAGACACGCTTTCCTGTAATGCTCGATCTTATTCCTTCTCACGCGCCTCGGAGAATGCAGAACGTTTTATTGCATCAGTCTGCTTACCCGGCCGTTTAGCTAGTCAGGCTGACACACGAAGTCGGGTCGTCCTGTCCGTTCTCAAACGGTGAGCATTACCCGAACGTCAGTCCTGGCCCTTTACGCTCATTCTCAACTGCCAGCCGCCGAACGTGTCTCCTGCCGTATCGAGCTAAGCACAGGCGGTCTGTACTTTAACCACACCCCTGAAGGACACAACTATGCCCCCCCACACCCACCGCAACCGCCGCTACTGGCTGCCCGCGTGTGCCCTGATACTTCTCCTCGTCTCGTTCGAGCAGGCTTACGCGCAAGAATTCACCCTGGCCAACTCTAACGTCGCGCTGCGAACCGGCCGGTCAACGACAGTGAAAGTCAGTTCGACGGTCGCGCTGGCGGCGGCCGATGTCAATTTCACGGCCTCCCTCGACGGTTTTCTGACCATTACCAAGAGTCAGGAGACACCGCAGTCCGTCCTCCTTACGCTGACGGCGAAGCAGCAGGCGGGCGATGTTACGGTGAACGTGACGGTCGGCGCTACGACACAGCCCCTGACGGTCACGATCCTGCCCTTCATCAACACCGCCGGGGAACTGTCGGCGCACCTGCCGAATCTGCCGGACCCGCTCACGCTGAAGCGGAACGAGCAGAAAACTATCCCCGTGGCCACGGGCGTCAGCATGCAGAGCGGCGACCTCGTCTTGACGAGCACGGACGAAAAGGTCGTCACCGCGGCGTTCGACGGTCAGAATCTCAGGATAATCGCGGTCGGCCCCGGCCCGGAGCAGGTCGTCACCATCTCGAACGCCGCCAAAGTCTCGCTGAAACCGATCAGGGTCACCGTCAAGGAGGCGCCCGAATCCACCACGATCAACCTTACGGATATGACGCTGCCGACGGCCAATGCCGGCGTGGACTGGACTACTCTGATCAGGCTGCGCGGGCTCAATGGCCAGGACGTGACGGATGAGATGAAGGCCGAAATCACTCCGGAATCGACCCAGCCCGACGTGCTGAGCGTAAACCCCGACGACAAGACGCTGAGGGCCCTGAAGAAGGGGACAGCCTTGCTGCGGCTGAGGGCTGCGAGCGGTAAGGTGTTCGGCCCCGTCGTCGTCACCGTCAAGGCGACGCCGGACAAGCTGAGCTTCTCGATCAACACCGGGAGCCCTATTCTGAGGCCGAACCAGAACGTACAAGTCACCGCGACCATCAAGAACATGGTCGGCGACGTTGCCGACGACGCGCGCGTCGCGAGGTGGGAGTACTTTGACGACGCGACGACGGACAACAAGTCGAGACTCCGCATCACCTTCAGCGAGGTACCCGGCACGAATACCATTAGCGTCACCGCCCTGCCGGACGCGGAACCGGGCCGGGCCAAACTCAAAGCATTTTTCGGCCTCAATGGTACTTCTGAAGAGGTGGTGACGTTCACCATCCAGACCGTCAACGTCACCGACTTCAAGCCCCTGCAAATCCGTTTCGACATTCTGGACGAACAGACGGCGCGCGACCTGTTCGGGAAGAAAGCCGCCGACGATTTTCACATCACCAAAATTCGGCTCTTCAACAAGCTCAGGGACAACACCAACGTCGGCAACTCAATCCTGGTTTACGGCGAATCCCTGGAAGTGAACGTCGCGCTGGAGATCAGGGAGAAGACAGGCGATTGGAGGAAACTCGAAGCAACTGAGTACGAGAAGCTGTTCGGGACCAAAGACGGTACCGCTCCGGACCTTACCAACCCGAGTGCCCTCATCCCCTGCTCTTCCCGAACGCGCCAGCCGAACTTCATCGGGCGCTACCGCCCGATGACCTTTGAAATGGTGGCGAACACTCATGACCGCAGAGACGAGCGTGGCCTGCGAAGCAGGATTCTGCTGGTACTGAATAGCGCCAGCAGTATGGCATCTTTCATCACGTCGATAGCGGTGCCGGGCCCGAGCAGTGACCTGCCTCTGGGGTTGGATAAGTTCAGGAACCTGCTTATCCCCAGCTTCGAGAAGCTTTATCCGGATATGCGGGAAGTCCAACGGCAGAACATCCTTTCGATGGCCATGCGCTCGCTGGAAGAGGTGCCGTTCGGGTCGGACATCACGCGCATCGTCTTTTTCCCTAAAAAGCCGATCAGAGGTGTAATCCCCGACACGCAGATTCGCATAGGGGCCATCAGCATTTCGGATGCGTGTGCCGAAGTCGCGATTATCAAGAAGAACAATCAGCCCTAACCTCGTAGCCTACGGCCCCACCAGGGCTGTGAATGAAGTAAGAAGCCTTCGCGCTCAGACGAGCAACGCGAAGGCTTCTTACTTCAGATGCTTACATTCCTTCTCTCCGCCGTGCTCAAGCTTCATGGCTCCCTCAAAGAAGTCAGGAAGTCCCGCTGGTTGCGCCCGGTTCGTACTTTGACACTTTCACGATAAATCCGCGACGCGGGCGAAGTCTTGAGTTAATACAAGAAGGATACGGTGCGCGGCTGTCCTAGAAGCGCCCGAACCCTGCCATGAGCGAGTTTTCGATGTTCGACCAGGCTGTGGCCTTCGCGGGCGAGAAGGTCGAAGACCTCGGCACGGTCACGCACGTCTCGCGGCGCGACTTCGACGAGCGCGCGACCTTCCGCTTTCGCGCGCAGGTGCCCGCCCTCGAATACCTTTCCCTGCTCATCGAGAACGCCGTCCTGCTGCGCACGCACCGCGGCGGGCGCCTCTACGCAGGCTTCGAGCGCCTCTCAAGGATGGAGTCGGTGGTTGACCGCTACATGCGCATCGCAGACGTGTCGGAGCGCGTCTACGTCTTCGGCGAGCCGGACTGGAAGCCGCCGCGTCACCCCAACATGCGCGTCATCGGGCTCGGGGATTCGTCGCGCCTCGCGCGCGAGTGGTTCGTCGTCGCCCATTCGCCCTCGCTGAGCGTCGCGCTCGTCGGCCTCGACGAGGAGGGCTTCAACGCCCGCGCCGTTCCCGAAGAGCGCATCCTCTCCGCCCTCAAGACGCACGACCCAGAGGTCGTCCGCCGCCTCGCCGCCGCCGCCGAGAGTCTGGTTGATGACTCATTTCAGGTCTGACCCCCAGCGCCCCTCGCGTTTCCCACGCGCGGACGGCCCGTGCTAAATTGACAGCCGCCCAACTCAGACAAATTCGAAGAGGGATGGACAGGATTGACTCATTGGTTCATCTATTCATTTCTTCATTGAACTGATGAACCGATGAATCAATCATTAAATTCAGTCCATCCTGTCCATCCATGTTAATTCTTTCTCCCGACTGATAGCCGCTTCTATGTCGATACTGCAACGCATCAGAGAGAGGGCCGCGGCCGACCCGCAGCACATCGTCCTGCCGGAGGGCGAAGACCCGCGCACCGTCGTCGCCGCCTCAATCGTCGCACGCGAGCGTATCGCGCGCATCACCGTGCTCGGCGACGAGGAGAAGGTGCGCGCACACGCGCGTGCGGCCGGCGCCGACCTCGGCGGCGTGGGCGTCCTCGACCACACGCGCGCCCCGGACTTCGAGCGCGTCGCCGCCTTTTACCACGAGCTGCGTAAGGCGAAGGGCATGATGCCCGACGAGGCGCGCATCGCCGTGCGCGACCCGCTCTATTACGGCAACCTGCTCGTGCGCGAGGGCAAGGCCGACGGCTCGGTGGCGGGCGCCACCAACACGACCGCGCACACCGTCCGCGCCGCGCTCCACTGCATCGGCATCCGGCAGGGCTTCAAGATCGTCAGCAGCTTCTTCGTGATGGTGCTGCCCGACCCCTCGTTCGGCGCGAACGGTGCGCTCGTCTACGCCGACTGCGGCGTCGTCATCGAGCCCTCGGCCGCCGAGCTGGCCGAGATCGCCATCGCCTCGGCCGACTCCTGCCGCGCGCTCTTAGAGGCCGAGCCGCGCGTCGCCATGCTCTCCTTCTCGACCAAGGGCAGCGCGAAGCATCAACTAATTGATAAGGTCGTCGAGGCGACGCGCACCGTGCGCGCGCGCCAGCCCGAGCTTGAGATAGACGGCGAGCTTCAGGCCGACGCCGCGCTCATCCCTAAGGTCGGCGAGTCGAAGGCGCCCGGCTCAAGCGTGGCGGGTCGCGCCAACGTGCTCATCTTCCCAGACCTACAGGCGGGCAACATCGCCTACAAGCTGACCGAGCGGCTCGCCGGCGCGACCGCCATCGGCCCCGTCCTGCAAGGACTCGACAAGCCCGCCAACGACCTCTCCCGCGGCTGCAAGGCCGAGGACATCGTGGACGCCGTCGCCATCACCGCCGTGCAGGCGCAGGCGCGTAAACGAGGATGAGCGGAGACCTCTTCAACCATCCAAAGCCCGTCGTCGCCGTCATCCACGTCGGCGCGTTGCCGGGCACGCCCGCATCGGCGCTCAGCGTAGATGAGTTGGTGGAGTTGGCCGTGCGTGAAGCCGCCGCCTACCGCGACGGCGGCGTGGACGGGCTGGTGGTCGAGAACATGCACGACGTGCCTTACCTGCGCGGCCGTGTAGGGCCGGAGGTCGTCGCGGCGTTGGCGGTGGTCGCGCGCGCGGTGAAGACGGAAGCGCGTTTGCCCGTCGGCGTGCAGATTCTGGCCGGGGCGAACGTCGAGGCTTTGGCGGTCGCGCACGCCGCCGGGCTCGACTACGTGCGCGTCGAGGCGTACGCGTTCGCGCACGTCGCGGACGAGGGGCTCATCCAGTCCTCGGCCGCGGAGCTTCTGCGCTTCAGAAAAAAGATCGGCGCCGAAGGCGTGCGCGTCTGGGCCGATGTGAAGAAGAAGCACTCGGCGCACGCCATCACCGCCGATGTCTCTTTAGGCGAGACGTGCGCCACCGTCGAGTTCATGCGCGGCGATGCGGTCATCGTCACGGGCAATGCCACAGGCGAGCCGCCGCGCGCGGCGGACGTGAAGGAGGCGAAGTCGCACTGCCGCATCCCTGTGCTCCTCGGCTCGGGCGTGACACCCGAGAACGTCGCGGAGTTCTACGAAGCGGCCGACGGCTTCATCGTCGGCACCTACCTCAAAGAGGGCGGCATCTGGTCGAACACGGTCGAGCCCGCGCGCGTCCGAAGGATGGTCGAGGCCGTGCGCGCTCTCGGTTCGGGCGAACGCACGGGGGTTCGCGGAGCATCAGAACCGGCGGGTACCAATTTACCGTAACGCCGAGGAGGCATAATGTTCTTTCGACGCCTGCCGAACCTGACGGTGAGCGCGCTCTTCGTGCTCCTGCTCGCCGCGCCCCTGTGCGCGCAGAGCGGCGTACGCCCGCGCCCGACGCCGAAGCCCGACGAGGAGGAGACCGAGAGCATCTTCATCGAGGAGGTGCGCATCCCCGTCTTTGCCTTCGACGAGAAGGGGAACTTCGAGTCCACGCTCGCCGCCGACGACGTGCTCGTCGTCGAGGACGACGTGCCGCAGCAGGTCAAGAGCGTGCGCCGCACGCCCGCAAGCATTGTGCTCCTGCTCGGCACCGGCTGGGACCTCGACCCCATCGTGCGCGCCAACACGACGAGCGCCGTGGCGCTCTCCGTCATCCGCAACCTGCGCGAAGGCGACAGCCTCGCCGTCGTCCAGTACAACGGTAAGGTGGACACGTTGCAAGGCTGGACGGGCGACAAAGTCGAAGCGGCGCGTACCGTGAGGTCGAAGCTCGTCTCGGGCGAGGGCTCGAACCTCTCGCGCGGGATGAAGCGCGCTGTCGAGCTGCTCTCGGAGCGGCCTGTCGGCAACCGCCACCTCGTCATCATCACCGACGGCATCGACACAGCGGGCTCGAAGGATTACGAGGACGCCAAGCGGCGCCTCATCGCTTCGCAGACGACGCTGCACGTCATCAGCTACACGGAGGTCGCGCGTGAGGGGATGAAGCAGCCGTGGTGGAAGACTCCGCCCGAGAAGCCCGGCGCGACGCAGGCGCGCGTCGATCAGACGACCGTCGGCATCGACCCGACGCGTCCGCCCGGCATGCGCGGCCCCGGTATCAACCCGCACGACGTTAACTCCGGCATCACCTTCGACCCGGCGCTGCGCCGCCGCCGCAAGGAGGCCGAGCGCGAGATGCAGCGCGGCGAGGCGCGCCTGAGGACTCTGACCGAGGAGACGGGAGGCCGCCTGCTGCAACCCGACTCGGAGGAGGGGATGTCGGTCGAGGCGGCCGGCGTCGCACGCGAGATAGACTCGCAGTACGTCGTTACCTACAGCCCCAAGCGTCCGCTGCGCAAGGCCGCGCCGACCGAGTACCGCCGCATACACGTCGGTGCACGCCGCCAGGGCCTCACGCTGCGCGCGCGCACCGGCTACGTCGTTGGCACCATGAGACAACCAGAAGTGAAGAAGTAGACAGTAGTTAGTAGAGATAAGATAAAAGCAGCGCGGCTCTCATTATTAACCGATGAGAGCCGCGCTGCCTGTTTTTCTACTGGCTACTTCTTTTCAATTCACCATCGCGTTCGTGCCGGTGTAGAGGTGCTGTGCGACCTGTTCGACGCGGCGGGCGGTGGCGATGCGCTCGCGCGCTGCGAGCGAGAGGCGGCGTATCTCGTCCCACTCTTCGCGCGGGACGCGGCGGAAGGCTTCGACGATGCGCGGGTCGAACTGGCGGCCGGCGTATTCGTCTAGCTCGGCGAGCGCGTCTTCGTAGGGGCGGCCGGCGCGGTAGACGCGGTCGCTCGTGATAGCGTCGAAGGCGTCGGCGACGGCGAAGATGCGCGCGTTCAAGTCTATCTGCGCGCCCCGGAGCCCGAGCGGATAACCGCTGCCGTCCCACTTCTCGTGGTGCTGCGCGACGACCCGGGCCGCGCCTTCGAGGAACTGTATCCCGCGCAGAATCTTCTGGCCGTGCAGAGGGTGCTCGCGCATCCGCACCCACTCCTCTTCGGTTAACTTGGCGGGCTTGCGCAGTATCGCGTCGGGGACGCCGATCTTGCCGATGTCGTGGAGCAGCGAGCCGAACTCAAGCGAGCGCGTCTGCTCGGCGTCCAGGGCCAGCTCACGGCCGAGGCGCAGGCTGAAGTTGACGACGCGCTCCGAATGGCCGTGCGTCTCGGAGTCGCGCGTCTCCAGCGCCGCCGTGAGCGCCTTGAGCGTCGTGCGGTAGGCGTCGCCGAGCGAGCGCAGCGCCCCGTCCAGTTCCTCCGTCCGCTGCGCGACCATCTCTTCGAGGTAGGTCTCGTAACGCCGCTTCTCGACGCGCAGGAAGTGGTGTTCGAGCGCGCGGCTCACGGCCGCCTCGACGTGGTGCAGGTCGAACGGCTTCATCACGTAGTCGAAGGCGCCGGCGCGCAGGGCGTTGATGGCGCTCTCGACCGTCTGGACGCCGCTGATCATGATGACGACCGTATCGGGCGAAAGCTCCTTGACGCGCGGGATCAGGTCGAGCCCGCTCATGCCGCCCATCATGATGTCGCTGATGACGAGGTCGTAGGCACCGCTGCTCAGCAGTTCCAACGCCTCCTCGGCCGACCCGACCGCCTCGCAATCGTAGAGAGGGCTCAACAGGTCGGAGAGGACGTGCCTGATCTCAGGCTCGTCGTCGGCGACGAGAATACCCGCCCTTGTGCCCGGAGTCTTAAACATAGACGTACGTCTCCGCGTTCTACGGGGAACCTTCGGGTGAAACTTTGAGCTGGGAGAGTGTGCGTTATGCCACGCCCCAACGCATGGCGGTAACGCCGAAGAGGCAATTCATATTAACCCCCGCCGGGGATTTTAGACAAGCGGTTATCTCTCAGAGCTCGTCGGCTGCGCGCCGCTCCCTCGCAGCTTACGCCGAACTTAAGACACCACCAAATTTTGTGATAAAATCTTTTCGAGCCCGAGTGGTGAAATTGGTAAACACAGCAGACTCAAAATCTGCCGCTCGCAAGAGCTTGTCGGTTCGAGTCCGACCTTGGGCATACTCACTCAATTCCAACGCAAGGAAGGGGAAGACAACTTCCCTTCGACATTCCCTTTCAACTGATTGCTAACGACGACTGAGGGCGAGGTCTGTCAGGACTCGCTCGGGGCGGCGGTGCCGGCGAGGTTGCTGACGGTGCTGATGAGGGCATCGGGCTCGACGGGTTTGGGGAGGTGCGCCTGGAAGCCGGAGCGGAGGGCGCGCGTGCGGTCTGACTCACCGGCGTAGGCCGTGAGGGCGACGGCGGGCGTCAGGCCCCCGCGCTCGGGCGGAAGCGCGCGGACGCGGCGCAGCAGCTCGTAGCCGTCCACCTCCGGCATCCCGATGTCGGCCACGAGCACGTCCGGGCGGAAGCGCTCCAGAACTTCGAGCGCCGCGGCGGCCGAAGCGGCGGACGCGACCTCCGCGCCCGCGCGCCGCAGAAAGAGCGAGAGCATCTCAAGCGTGTCCCGGTCGTCGTCCACGGCAAGGACGCGCATTCCGACGAGCGGCGGCAGAGACTCTTCCGCGCCCTCACGGGCCGCGGGCGGCGCTTGAGCATCGCCGGGCATCCCCTTCCCGTGCGCCTGCGCGGCGGACGGCGGCTCGGCGCGCGGCGCGGGCGTCTCGGCTTCGGCGGGCAGCGGCAGGTCAACGGTGAAGGTCGCGCCCAGCCCCTCGCCCGCGCTGTAGGCGCGCACGCGCCCGCCGTGCGCCTCGACCAGATGACGGACGATGGCGAGGCCGAGGCCCAGGCCCCCGTGGTGCCGGGTCGTGCCCATGTCCGCCTGCCGGAAGCGGTCGAAGGCGTAAGGGAGGAACTCGGGCAGGATGCCCTGCCCCGTGTCGCTCACCTCGATGCGGACGTGCGTGAGGAGCCGCTCGACGCTGGCGCGCACTTCGCCGCCCGCGGGCGTGAACTTGACGGCGTTGGCGAGCAGGTTCCAGACGACCTGCTGAAGCCGCGACGCGTCGCCCGTGACCGCGGCCTCCGGGTCGAGCGTGGAGCGTAGTCTTAAACCCTTCGCTTCGGCCGCCGGCGCGATGGTGTCGAGCGCTGCCTGCACGACGGGCATCAGCTCCACCGGCCCCGACTCAAGCTTCAGCTTGCCCGTGATGACGCGCGACACGTCGAGGATGTCTTCGACGATCTGCTGTTGTTGAAGCGCGTTCCGTCGGATGACGACGACGGCATGGCGCGCCGTCTTCTCGTCGATGCTTCCCGTTTCGAGCATGTGCGACCAGCCGAGGATCGCCGTCAAAGGCGTGCGCAGCTCGTGCGAGACGGTCGCCAGGAACTCGTCCTTCAAGCGGTTCGCCTTCTCGGCCTCGGCGCGCAGAGCCTTCTCGCGCTCCAACATTTGGTCGCGCTCGGCCTCGGCGCGCTTGCGCTCGGTCACGTCCTCGATGACCGTCAGCGCGCAGGGCTCGCCGGCAATCTCGATCTGCTCGGCCGAGAGCATCCCCGTCAAGCTCCTACCGTCCTTCATGCGGAAGCGATACTCCACGTCGCGTATGCGGCCGTGCAGCGCGACCGTGGACAGCTCCGCCTCGCGGTCGGCAGGCTCGGCCCACAGGCCCAGCTCCAACGTCGTGTGGCCGACCGCCTCCTCGCGCGTGTAGCCCGACAGGCGTGTGAAGGTCTCGTTGACTTCGAGCAGGCGTCCCGTCTTCAAGGAGGTGATGGTGAGGGCGAGCGGGCTCGACTCGAAGGCTTTGGCGAAGCGTTCCTCCGATTCGCGCAGCGCCGCCTCGGCCCGCTTGCGCTCGGTGATGTCGAGGATGGCGCTGACGAAGCCGCTCACGCTCCCTTCGGCGTTGAACTCCGGCGCGTAGGCGACCCACATGTGGCGCGTGCCGAGCTGCGCGTAAGGGATTTCGGTCTCGAACTCAAGACGCTCGCCGCCGAGCACCGCCTCCACGTAGGGCTCGATGGCGGCGTAAGCCTCCGGCCCCACGACCTCCTCAATGGAGCGTCCGACCAGCTCCGTGGGTTGTATCCGGAAGCGCTCGGCGTAGGGCTCGTTGACGAACCTGTAACGGCGGTCGGCGCCGCAATAGGTGATGAGGACGGGCGCGTGGTCGGCGACGAGTTGCAGACGCGCCTCGCTCTCGCGCAGGTTCCGGAGCAGCCCTTCCTGCGCGCGGCGGGCGGCTTCGGCCTCGGCGCGCGCGGCCGTCGCGCGCGCCAGTTGCTCGTCGCGCTCCTGCTCGTGCTGCGAGAGCAGTGCGGCCGAATCGCTCAGCGCGCGCCCCAACTGCGCCACCTCCTTGACGCTCGACGTGAGCGCCTGCGGGCGACGCCCGCGCGACATCGTCTCGGCTGCCTCGGCCGCGGCCAACAGCCCGCGCCGCACGTGACGCGAGATGACGAAGGCCCCGAACATGCTCAGCGCGAGCAGCGCGAACCCTGTGCCGAGGACGGCGAGGGTCTTGCTGCGCGCCGATGACTCAGCCACCTCGGCGGGCACCACGACCGCCGCCGTCCAGCCCGACGAAGGCTCGTGACTGTAGGCGACGTAGACGTTCGTCCCGTCCCGCGCCACGTCGTGAAAAAGCCCCTCGTCCGACTCGCGTATCCGCTGTAGAAAAGAATCTTTGACGCGCGTGCCGACGAACTGCTCCTGTTGATAGCTGCGCGCGACGATAGTCCCCTGCGTGTCCACGACCACCCGCGCCCGCTCCTCGTTCGGCTGGCCGCGCAAGCCCACCACGCCCGCGAGCGCATCCGGCGTGATGGCGGCCGACAACACGTAACGCACCTCGCCGCCGCGCAGCACGGGCACGCGCACCGAGAAGGCGAACCCCGGTCGCAGCTTCCCGGCAGTGAGGGCGCCGACCGCTGCCCGCTGCTGCTCGACGGCGCGCCGCAGGCTGTCCGCCTCAAGCACAGTCGGCAAAGGCGCGCCCCACTCCATGTTTGTGTTCGACACCTGCTGCCCGCCCGGCGTCAGCAGGATCAAGTCCCGCCATGCCGGCTGCGTCTTGAGCACGCGCTTCGACTTGGCATAGAAAGCCCGTAGGTCTTCGCCGTCAAGCTCCTCGGACTCGGCGATGGCGCTTAAAGTTCTGATGGTGGACTGGAGTTCGCGGTCGAGCGCGTGGGACAAGTCCTGCGCCGAGCGGAGCAGGCGGCGGTCGGTCGCGGCGCGCTCGCTCTCCGCCAGACGGTAGACGACCACGGCCGCAAACCCGACCAGCGGCAGCAGCGCCCCGACGACGAGCAGCACGAGGTGCCACTTGAGCGCCAGCGCCCGCCCCGGCCGCCCGGATAATTCTGAAGAGCCTTTGTCGTTGGAGTGGTCGGCCGTCACAATCGAAATCTACTGTCGGAAACCTTCGCGCACACGTGCGGCGGAGCCGATTGCAACGCCCGTGGTGAGGGTGGCATCATCACATTTCCGCGCTCAGCATTTCAAGCGGTTTCGGAGGCTTCAATGGACTCGGATTCGACAGCGCTTCCCGTTGACGGAGGCAAAGGCATCGTCGAGGCGGTCGTCGTCACGCGCGCGCGCGAACTCGTCGAGGGCTTCAAAGTCCGGCGCGTGCTCCCCTCGGTCAAGAGGCGCATGGTCGGCCCCTTCATCTTCCTCGACCAGATGGGGCCGGAGCTTCTCGGCGCCGGCCGCGGGCTCGACGTGGCGCCGCACCCGCACATCGGGCTCGCCACCGTCACCTACCTCTTCGAGGGCGAACTCCTCCACCGCGACAGCCTCGGCATCGTCCAGCCCATACGCCCCGGCGAGGTCAACTGGATGACTGCCGGCGGCGGCATCGCACACTCCGAACGCACGCCGTCTGAGTTAAGGCGCGGAGAGTCGGAGCTGTTCGGCATTCAATCCTGGGTGGCGCTGCCGCTCAAGGAGGAGGAGTCCGAACCCGCGTTCTCTCATCATAAAGCCTCGGAGCTGCCCGTCGTCGAGGGCGAGGGCAAGCGCGTCCGCCTCATCGCCGGCTCGCTCTACGGCGCGCGCTCGCCCGTCCGTACGCTCTCCGAGATGTTCTACGCCGACGCGATGCTCGCGCCCGGCGCCGTGCTCCCTTTACCAGTCGAACCAGAGGAGCGCGCCGTCTACGTCGTCGAAGGCTCAATCGGAGTCGTGCCCGAGCGCGACGTGTACGTGGCCGGCCAACTGCTTCTGTTGAGGCCCGGCGCGGAGGTCTCGGTGCGCGGCGCGTCGGGCAGGGCCGCGCGCCTGATGCTGCTCGGCGGCACGCCGCTCGAAGGCAAGCGACACATCTGGTGGAACTTCGTCTCAAGCTCGCCCGAGCGCATCGAGCAGGCCAAAGAGGACTGGCAAGCAGGCCGCTTCGCACACGTCCCCGGCGAGACCGAGCGCATCCCTCTGCCTGTAACCGGCCCGGCGGTCGTCCGCTATCCATAGGGCAGTTAATCACAGAGACACAGAGACACGGCCTGTTGAGCTATCTCTCTTCAAGCCGTGCCTCTGTGTCTCTGTGGTTAACTTTTCAAGGCTACTCTCAACTCATTTCAAAACCTCTATCGACGTGAACGGGGGCAGCGAAATGTTTCGACCGCATCATTCTTAAGGCCGGTAGTCGTAGTGCCACGGCTCGCGCGGCGATGCGAGCGGCCCCGTAAACTTCGTGCTCGCGCGCGTGACCGCCGCGCGCACCTTCTCCGTCCAGCCCTCTGTGTCCCAAGCGCCCGCGCCGGAAGGGCCGGCGATCAACTGCGAGCCGCGCATCACCTGAAAGTCGAACGCGCGCGACTGCCCGTGCGGCGAGAGCCCGGGCACGGCCAGCGTCGGCGTCACGCGCGTCGTCGTGCCGCGCAGGAACTGCTCGAACCTCTGCGCGTCCGCCGCCGACGGAGCCTCCGCGTAAGACGGCCCCGTCAACTCTTCACGCGCGCGCGCCAACAGCTCCTCGCCCGCGCGCGCGACCGAGTCGTTCTCGTTCCACTTCTGTAACTGCTCGTCCAGACTCCGCACCTGCGTGTTGACGTGCAGCGTGTAGCCCGGGTTCGCGCCCTCGAACTCGCGCCTGACCTTCTCGATCTCGGCCAGCGCCGCCGCGTACTCGGAAGACTTCTCGTAACTCTCGATGCGCTCGCGCGACCAGGCCCAACGCGACGCCGCGTCGCGCCCCGCGCGCAGGTAGCCGCGCAGCGCAAGCATCCTCCGCCCGTCCGTCTCGATGCGCCCGAGCGCCTCACGCTGCTCCGGCGCGAGGTCTGCCGCCGCCGCGCGCACATAACCCCCGAGCTTACTGCCCGCCTCGTCCACGGCCTTTAGACCGGCGGGCGCCTCGGGGCTCGGGTCGCCCTCGGGCGTCGGCCGGTTGGCGGGAGTCGGGCTTGCCTCGACGACCGCGCGGTTCTCATTCCCGGCCGCGCCCGAGTTCGATGCAGGCGCATTCGGCGACGGCTCGACCAGACAGCCGCCGCAGAAAAGCGTTGTGAGCGCCAGCGCACGCGCGAGTTTTCCGGGTGACATCAAACCTCCTTGAGCGTTTAACACAATGTCTGCCTGTAGATATTCTAACTCAAAGTCCCTTAAAGACTTGTACCGAACTTTTACGGTCAATTAGATAGTTGAGATTGTTGAACCGTGTGTTGACAATTTAGAACCATTTGTTAAAATCCGCTCCACCAGAACCCCCATTCTGGGCAAGTGTGTGTTTTGCCCCAGTCGCTTGAGCCCCGAACAAGACGACCCGTTAGGCCAATCCTCAGGCTGATAGTTGTTTTTCAGCAGGCCCGCCACGGCCTCTGTCTACCTGTCCCAAGGAATGAAGTTCATGCGTCGTACAGCCGTCTGGCTCGCACTCGTGCTGACTCTGGCCACGGTGTCTCTCCCGCTGGCGCCGCCCTCGCGCGCGCAGTTGTTGGACAATCTTACTCAGATTCTGAGCCAAAATCTCAACGCCGGCCGCAAAGTCTCGGCCGAGATCATCCACAAGATCAACAACGGCCAGGGCGCCGAACGCGTCCGCGTCATCGTCCGCCCGCGCACGGGCTGGTCGGGCGAGTTGGACGTGGCGCTGCTCCTCAACGGAGCGAGCGACGTGAGACGGTTTCAGAACTTCGACTTCCGCGCGGTCAACCTGCCGGCGGGCGCGGCGGCCGCGCTCGCGCAACGCACGGACGTGACCTACGTCTCTATCAACAAAGAGTTGCGTACGCTCGGCCATGTCTCCGCGACCACGGGCGCCGACGCCGTGCGCGCGCCCGCGGGACCGAACGCCTCGGGGCTGGACGGAACCGGCATCGGCATCGCCGTCCTCGACTCCGGCATCGACACAGGGCACCGGGCCTTCCTCGACAGGGGCAGCCGGCTGCGCGTCGTCGCGAGCGTGGACTTCACGGGCGAGGGGCGCACCGACGACCCTTACGGGCACGGGACGCACGTCGCCTCCATCGCCGCGGGCAACGGCCGCGTCGCGCGCGCCGAGTACGTCGGCGTGGCGCCGAACGCGAACATCATCAACCTGCGCGTGCTCAACTCGCAGGGGGCCGGGACGACGGCCTACCTGCTGCGCGCGCTCGACTGGGTTCTGACCAACCACGCGCGCTACAACATCCGCGTCGTCAACTTAAGCCTGGGGATGCCGGCCATTGAGTCCTACCGCGACGACCCCGCGTGTCAGGCCGTGCGCAGGCTCGTTGATGCGGGCATCGTCGTCGTCGCCGCCGCGGGCAACAACGGCAAGGACGCTGCGGGTAACAAGACTTACGGCCACATACACTCGCCGGGCATCGAGCCTTCGGCGCTGACCGTCGGCGCGGCGAACACCTTCGGCTCGGACGCGCGCGGTGACGACGTGGTCGCCTCGTACAGCTCGCGCGGGCCGACGCGCAGCTACCGGACGGACGCCTTGGGCGTGCGCCACTACGACAACCTGATTAAGCCCGAGGTGGTCGCGCCCGGCAACAAGATCATCAACGCCGAGGCCGTGGACAACCACCTCGTCACGGAGCACCCCGAGTTGGACGCGGGCGTGAGTCATGACGACAGCCGCAAGCAGATGTACATGAACGGCACGTCGATGGCGACGCCGGTCGCGGCGGGCGCGGCGGCGCTGATGCTTCAGGCGAACCCGACCCTGACGCCGAACCTCGTCAAGGCGCTTTTGATGTACACGGCGCAGCCGCTCGCGGGCTACAACTTCTTCGAGCAGGGCGCGGGCCAGGTCAACGTCGAGGGCGCCGTCCATCTCGCGAAGCTCGTCCGCACAGACCTCTCGTCTTCGACTCCGCTCGGCGACCCGCTGCTCGTGGACGCGCCGCCCGCGCCGCAGACGACCGTCGCGGGCCACACGTTCACGTGGTCGCGCGGCCTCCTCCTGAACTACAACTATGTGACGGGCCTCGAACTCATCACGAGTTATCAGAAAATTTACGGGCTCGGCGTCATCACGGGCGACGGCGTGATTACCGGCGACGGCGTGATTACCGGCGACCGCACGATGATCTCGGACGGCGTCATCACGGGCGACCAGATCATGAGGAGCGACGGCGTCATCACGGGCGACGGCGCGGTCTTCCTCGCCTCGTCGGAGCTGATGCTCGAAGGGGGCACGCGGCTGCATGACGGTGAGCTTCTGAGCGACGGTGTCATCACGGGCGACGGGGTAATTACCGGCGACGGCGTCATCACGGGCGACCTCTTCTTACAGGCGCAGTCGGCCTGCGTGGCCGGCGACGCAACCGAAGCGATGGACATCGAGTTTGACGACGAGCGTTGACTACCTCGACTACTGAGCCCCGACGAAGGGTTGACCGGCCTCACCGGTCAGGGTTTAAAAAAAACTCACAGTCGAAAAACTTCACAGGGCGCCTCTCTCCCCGTACGAGGCGCGCGCGAGTCAGTGCCGCGCCTACCGAAACCAGAGCAGTCACAACAACTCAGGAGGAGCTGTGGAGGACAGAAGAAATCCCGCGCGGCCGTTCATGTGGGCCGTCATCGCGCTCGGCTCGGGGGCGATCATCTTCTCCGCCGCGTCGCTGCCGCTGGAGCGGCTCGACGCGCGCTTCCTGATGCTGGGGGTGCTGGTCTGCGTCGGCTCGCATGGGGCGGTGCGCATCCCGCGTGTAAGCGGGCGCATCACGGTCTCGGATACGCTCGTCTTCCTCACGCTGCTGCTCTACGGCGGGCCGGCGGCCGTCACGCTCTCGGCGCTCGAAGGCGTCTACGCGAGCTTACGCATCAGCCGCAAGCCCCTCACTATCCTCTTCAACGCGGCCGTGCTCGCGCTCTCGACCTTCCTGACGGCGATGGCGCTGCGCGCGCTCTTCGGCGCAGCCGACGTGGCGACCAACGACTACTCGCCTTCGGCGCTCCTCGCCGTCTTCGTCATGGCGCTCGTGCAGTACGTGGCCAACACCGGCCTCATCGCCGTCGAGAAGTCCTTGAAGCTCGGCGAACGCTTCTGGCCAACGTGGAAGACCTACTACCTCTGGACTTCGGTGACCTATCTCGCGGGCGCATCGACCGCCGGGGTGACGGCGCGGCTCGTCCAGTCGGTCGGCTTCTACGCGGTGCTGGCGACGCTCCCGATCATCGCCATCATCTACTTCACCTACCTGACCTACCTGAAGAACATCGAGCACTCCGAGGCGCACGTCGAGGAGCTGTCGCGCTACCTGCGCGAGCTGAAGACGAGCGAGGCCGAGCGCGAGAAGATTCTGCTGCGGGAGAAGGCCGCGCGCGCCGAGGCCGAGGCCGCCAACCGCCTGAAGGACGAATTTCTCTCGACGCTCTCGCACGAGTTGCGGACGCCGCTCACCTCCATCCTCGGCTGGACGAACCTGATGCGCGGCGGGCAGGTCAAGGGCGAGGTGCAGGCGCAGGCTTTGGAGACCATCGAGCGCAACGCGAAGATTCAGACGCGGCTCATCGACGACCTGCTCGACCTCTCGCGCATCATCTCGGGCAAGCTCCTGCTTGAGATGCGCGAGGTCGGGCTCGACAAAGTTGTCTCTGACTCCATCGAGGTCGTGCGGCCCGCGGCCAACGCCAAGGGCATCCAGCTCACGTACGAGTCCGAGCCCGGCGGCAAGACCGTCTCGGGCGACGCGGCGCGCCTGCAACAGGTGGCCTGGAACCTCCTGTCGAACGCGGTGAAGTTCACGCCCGAGGGCGGCAGCGTCCTTATCCGCCTCGCGCACGAGGGAGCGCGGGTGAAGCTTTCCGTGTGCGACACGGGGCGCGGCATTCCCGCGGAGTTCCTGCCGCACGTCTTCGACCGCTTCCGTCAGGCCGACAGCGCGACGACGCGCACGCACGGCGGCCTCGGGCTGGGACTGGCCATCGTCCGCCATCTCGCGGAGCTGCACGGCGGCGAGGTGACGGCCGAGAGCGCGGGCGAGGATCAGGGCTCGACCTTCTCCGTCACCTTCCCGCTCGCGCACGCGGCCGCCGCGCCGTGCTCGTGCCAGACCGAGACGGCGGAGAGCCTCCTGAGTCTCGGCCGGGCCGAGGGGCTGGCGGGCGTCCGCGTGCTCGTCGTGGACGACGAGCAGGACACGCGCCGCCTCATCAGCACAGTCATCGCGCAGTCGGGCGCGGAGGTGACGGCCTGCTCATCGGCGGGCGAGGCCCTGGAGACGCTGAAGACCTGGCGGCCACACATCCTGATGAGCGACATCGGCATGCCGGGCGAGGACGGTTACGCCCTCATCAAACAGGTGCGCGCGCTCCCGCCCGAGCGCGGGGGACGCACGCCCGCCGCCGCGCTCACGGCCTACGCGCGCGACGAAGACCGTGGCCGGGCGCTGGCCGCCGGCTACCAGCTCCACATCGCCAAGCCCTTCAACCCGCGCGAACTGCTCGCGGCCGTCTCCGATTTACAGAGTTACGTCGTCGCGTCGTAAAAGTAGGCAGTAGGCAGTTAAGAGCAAAAGACAAAACGTTCAAACGAAACGGAGGCGGCGAGATTAACAACTCGCCGCCTCCGTTTCTTTCAGGCAGGCTTGTTAAGAAGTTATTTCTGCTCTTAACAGCCTACTGCCATCTGCCTACTGCCTACTCCCCCTTCAGCGAGGCGATGTCGATGACGAAGCGGTAGCGCACGTCGCCTTTGACGGTGCGTTCGTAAGCCTCTTCGATCTTCTGAATCGGGATCAGCTCGATGTCGGAGGAGATGCCCTTCTCGGCGCAGTAGTCGAGCATCTCCTGCGTCTCGCGGATGCCGCCGATCATGGAACCGGCGAGCGAGCGCCCGTTGGTGATGAGCGAGAAGGCGGCGGTCTCCAGCGGCTTGTCCGGCGCGCCGACGAGCGCGAGCGCGCCCTCGCGCCGCAGAAGGTTGAGGTACGCGTTGATGTCGTGCGAAGCCGAGACGCAGTCGAGCACGAAGTCGTACTGACCGGCGAGCCTCTCCGACCAACCCGGCTCGCGCGTGACGACGAACTCGTGCGCGCCCAACGCGCGCGCGTCCTGCTCCTTGTTGGGTGACGTGCTGAAGACCGTTACGTGTGCGCCCATCGAAGCGGCCAGCTTCACGCCCATGTGTCCGAGCCCCCCGAGGCCGACGACGCCGACCCTCTGCCCTTCACTCACCTTGAAGCGGCGCAGCGGCGAGTAGGTCGTAATCCCTGCGCAGAGCAGCGGCGCCGCGTTCGCCGGCGGCAGCCCTTCGGGGATGCGCAGCGCGTAGTCTTCGTCAATAACGATCTTCGTCGAGTAGCCGCCGTAGGTCGGTGTCTTCTCGTCCTTCTCGGTGCCGTTGTAGGTCGAGACGAGGTGGTTCTCGCAGTACTGCTCCTCGCCGTCGCGGCAGTTGCGGCACGTGCGGCACGAATCGACGAAGCAACCGACGCCCGCGAGGTCGCCCTCCTTGAACTTCGACACTTCGGCCCCGACGCGCGCGATGCGGCCGACGATCTCGTGACCGGGCACCATCGGGTAGATGGAGCCGCCCCACTCGTCGCGCACCTGATGGATGTCGGAGTGGCAGACGCCGCAGTATTGAATGTCGATGAGCACGTCGCGCGGCCCTACGTCGCGCCGGTCGAACGAGAAGGGCTCAAGCGCCGCGGCCGCGGTCGGCGCGGCGTATCCTTCGGTCTTAATCATGGTCAGATTCCCTCAAAAAGTTCAGCCCGCTCGTCGGCGGGCGTGTCTACCGTATGGTTCTACGGATGTTGTGTTGACGGTGACTCGTATTGTACCCGCTTCCGCGCCCGCGTTCTTCGCGGGAGTGTGGCGCGCGCCTCACGACACGTTGGCGGACGCGCGCTCGCGCACTTCGGCGACGATCTCGAAGGAGCGCAGGCGCGCCGCGTGGTCGTAGATTTGCCCGGTCAGCATCAGCTCGTCGGCGCGGGTCAAGTCCGCGAACGCTTCGAGGCCGCGCCGGACGGTCTCGCGGGAGCCGACGACCGAGTAGCGGAGCGCGTGTTCGACGCCGGCCAGCTCAAGGTCGGACGCGAAGCCTTCGAGCGTCTCAATCGGCGGCGGGAGTTTGCCGGGATGGCCGCGGCGCAGGTTGACGAAAGCCTGTTGGAGGGACGTGAACAGGCGTCGCGCCTCCCCGTCCGTCTCGGCCGCGAAGACGTTGAGGCAGGCCACGGCGTACGGCTCCTTCAACTGTTCGGAAGGGCGGAAGCCTTCGCGGTAGACTTCGAGCGCGTGCAGGAGGTAGTCGGGCGCGAAGTGTGAGGCGAAGCCGAAGGGCAGCCCCAGCTCGGCCGCGAGCCGCGCGCTGTAGAGGCTCGACCCGAGCAGCCACAGAGGCACGTTCAATCCTTCGCCGGGCACGGCGCGCACCAACTGTCCCGGGCGAGCGGGCGCGAAGTACGAGCGCAGCTCGGCCACATCGCGCGGGAAGTCTTCGTTCGCGGCCGTGAAGTTCCGGCGCAGCGCCCTCATCGTGAGCTGGTCGGTGCCGGGCGCGCGGCCGAGTCCTAAGTCGATGCGGCCGGGGTGGAGCGCGGCGAGCGTGCCGAACTGCTCGGCGACGACGAGCGGCGAGTGGTTCGGCAGCATCACGCCGCCCGAACCGACGCGAATCGTCTTCGTTCCCCCGGCGACGTAGCCGATGAGCACGGCGGTCGCGGAGCTGGCGATGCCGCTCATGTTGTGGTGCTCGGCCAGCCAGAAGCGCAGGTAGCCGAGCGCCTCCACATGCCGCGCCAGTTCGAGAGTGTTGTGGAAAGAGTCAGCCACGCTTGAGCCCTCGGGCACGGGCGCGAGGTCGAGGACGGAGAAAGGAATGTCGCTCAGTTGTCTCATTACCCTTAGACGCCTGAAAGCGGCTCAGAGTAGCTCCACCTCGTCGCCGACCGAGACGCGCCCGGCGGATTCAACGTTGGCGTACATACCCAAGCTCTGTCCCGCCTCTTTGACTATCGTGCGCAGCACGCGCGGGTCTTTGGCGAGCCCCTTTTGCGCCTGGATGGTCATGCTGCAACGCGGCGCGGGCATCTCGCACCTGAGGCGTAGCGGGCCTACGCGCAGAGTGCGACCGCCCCAGCCGGATTCGACCAAGCCTTCGACGCCCTCTGTCGTTTCAATGAGAAAGTTCGGGCGGAAGCGGCGTGCGTCCCAGGCCGTGTCGGGCGCGTGGCGCGCGAGCGCCGCGAGCGAGGCGGTCGTCAAGAAGTGGACGGGGAAGGCGTCGAAGTATGTGCCGGGCGGCGAGGTGAACTCGAAGATTTCGGCGGGGAGGGCGGAGAGGTCGGGCAGAGGCTCGCCGGGCTCGCGGCCGAAGTCCTCGCGCAGTTCTTTATCCTTCCCCGCAAGCCGCATCGCGCCGAGCGCAAGCCGCCGGAAGTTGCGCGAACGGCTCAGGAAGCCGACGACCCGCGCGGCCGGCATCGCGCGTCGGTAGTGCGCGCGGTCACTCGCGGGTTGCAGCGGCCAGAGCGTGACCCTGCGCCCGCATAGTTCTGACAGACGCTCGTTGACTGCGGAATCGTCGGTCGCGGTCTGCGTGCCGTCCGGGAGCGTGATGTCCGCGTGTGGCGGCTCTCCCTCGGCCGCCGGTTCTTCTCTATAACGTGCGGCGCAGAGCATGAGCGCCGGGCTTATCTTCGCGCCGCGAATCTCGCCCGCCTTCTCGTCGCGCAGCGCCCACCCACGGTCGCCGTACAGCCCGCGCGCCCCGACGCCCGACGCCGCGAGCCGCTCGCCCGCCATCGACTTCAGAGGGTACCGCCAGACCTCTCTAACTTTCCCGACAAGCATCCTCGGCCGCTTCCCTTCTCAGACCCTCAACGTGTCGGGGCGCCAGTTCTTGACGGCGCGCTTGATCTCGTCGGGCTTCGTCAACCTTCCTGCGAGCACCTCGCGGACGAGCCCTTCCAGCTCCTCGTCCGAAGCGAAGCGCAACGCGACGGTCTGCGCGGGCGTGAGCGAGGCGGCGCGCGCGGCAAGCTCTTCGGGCAGCAGTTGGTAGTAACGCAGACTCTCTTCGAGCCGGATGATTCTGTCCTGCGCCTTCAAAGGGTACGTACGGACGAGCGCGCCTATTACCACCAGTGCCAGCGAGACGACGAGCCACCAACCCCTGTCCAAATCAGGGTCGCGCACGAGCTGGACGATGGCGATGACGACGTTCGTCAACAGCACGGGTGTCAAAAAGAAATGGAAGGGCGCGTGCCAGCGCGTGTGGTTCTCGTAAGTCTGGGGGCTTTCGTCCACGTTCGTCTCTCCTTAAAGGTTGGTCGACACGGGGGGCGCGGAGACGGCCTTCGGCGGCTCTGGCGTGAAGTCTTCGCCGGGGTTGATGAACTGGTTGCGCTCGAAGCGGTACTGCTTGTCGTAGAGCTGTCGGTAGCGCCCGTTCGCGGCGAGCAGTTCCTCGTGCGTGCCGCGCTCGACGATCTGCCCCTCTTCGAGGACGAGTATCTGGTCGGCGCTACGGATGGTCGAGAGCCTGTGCGCGATGACGAAGGTCGTCCGCCCGCGCCGGAGCGTTTGCAGGCCGTCCTGAATCAGCGCCTCGCTCTCGCTATCCAAGCTCGACGTGGCCTCGTCGAGAATCAGAATCTTCGGCTCGGCGAGGATGGCGCGCGCGATGGCGACTCGCTGCCGCTGCCCGCCCGAGAGCTTCACGCCGCGCTCGCCGACGATGGTGTCGTACCCTTCGGCGAAAGCCCGTACGAACTCGTCGCAGTGTGCGACGCGCGCGGCGGCCTCCACCTCGGCGCGGGTCGCGTGCGGGTTCGAGAAGGCGATGTTGTCGGCGATGGGGCCGTCGAAGAGGAAGTTGTCCTGAAGGACTGCGCCGAGCTGTTCGCGGTAGTCCCTGAGCCGAACGGTCGAGAGGTCGCGCCCGTCAACCAGCACGCGCCCCACGAGCGGGCGGTTGAAGGCCATCACTAAGCCGATGAGCGTGCTTTTCCCGAGCCGCTGGAGCCGACGAGCGCGGTCGTCGTCCCGGCCGGCGCACGGAAGGAGACGCCGCGCAGAACGGGCGCGCCCTCCTCGTACTCGAAGGTCACGTCCTCGAAAGCGATTTCGCCCGCGACTTCATCCAGCGGCGCGCGCCCCTCCTCGCCCTCATCCTCCGTCGCCATCCGCTTGATCTCGCGGATGCGGTCGAGGCCGGCGAAGGCTTCCGTGATCTGCGTCCCGATGGCGGCAATCTCGACGAGCGGCGCGGCGACGAGCGCGGTGAAGAAGATGTACATGAAGAAGTCGCCGAGCGTCATCTGCCCGGCGAGCACGGCGCGGCCGCCGACGAGCATGAGGATACAGCCGATGCCTCCGACGATGACGGTCGAGAAGGCCGTCACGCCCGAGACGCCCGTCATCGAGCGCGCCACGTTGCGGAACAGACGGTGCGCGCCGCGCGCGAACGTCAAAGTCTCGCGCCGCTCGGCCGAGTAAGCCTTGACGATGCGGATGCCGCCCAGAGATTCGGTCAGACGGCCCGTCACCTCGGCGTGAATCTGCCCGCGCTCGCGGAAGAGCGGCCGCAGCCGCGTGAAGGCCAGAGACATCACCGCGCCGAAGAGCCCGAGCGCGACGAGCGTAATCAGGGTCAGACGCCAGTTCAAATAGAAGAGCACGCAGAGCGCGATCATCGAGGTGACGACCCCGCCGATCAACTGGACGAGCCCCGTCCCGACGAGGTTGCGGATGCCCTCGGCGTCCTACATCACGCGCGAGATGAGGACGCCGGTCTGCGTCGAGTCGAAGAAGCGGATGGGCAGGCGCGCGACGTGCGCCTGCACGCTCTTGCGCATGTCCGTGATGGCGCGCTGCGCGGCGACGCCCAAGACCTGCGAGATCGCGAACGAGGTGACGGCCTGCACGACGGTCGCCGCGCCCGCCGCGATTGCGATGGTCGAGAGCAGCTCGCTGCGATGCTTGATAATGACCTCGTCAACCAGATACTTCGAGCTGGCCGGCAGCACCAAACCCGACCAGCCGGTTCACGAGCATCAACGCCATCCCCAACGCGAGGCGCGAGCGGTGAGCCCACACCAGCTCCCTCGCGTCGCGCCACGCCTGCGACGGCGAAAACCTTTTCTTCTTCTTCTCTTCCGCCATTAGAAGGGTGTCCGCTCCGGTTCTCCCCTACTTCTTCGCGAGCAGCTTGCCGATCTCGCGCCAGGTGACGAGTTTGACGTCGTGTTCTTTGAGCAGCCTGCGGAACTCGTCGCTCGTGACGAAGTCGTAGTCGCGCTGGCGCCACGCCGAACCCCAGTTGGGGTGGTCGAGCGCGACCGCACGCATCTCCTCGTCATCGTAGGCGAGGTGGACGATCAGTTCCGTCACCCCCGGCTTCAGGTTCTTGACCACGTCCCGATAGAACTCGGCCCAGCGCTCGGGACGAACCGAGGGGTCTGCGCTGACGATGTAATCGACGACGAGGCCGTCGGGGCCGAGCGCGGCGGGGAGGAAGGGCGCCTGCGCGAACCACTCGCGCGAGACCATCACGGGCAGACGCTCGTCGCGCCCCACGCGCAGCAGCATCTCGAAGAGCGGGCGCGTCGTGTAGAGCGTGCGCATGTGCGCGTCGAGGTGCGTCGGGTTGATGCCGAAGCCGCGGGCGCGCGCGATCTGCGCGCGTATCTCGGCCTCGGCCTCGCGCACCTCGATGTGCGAGGCGGCCACGTCTTCGGTCGGATAGAGGTAGCCGTCCGAAGCGTAGAGCGTGGGTGCGCGCTCTTTAGAGAGGACGCCGCCCCAACGATACGTCTTCCATTCACTCGTGAGCGTCAGGTGCAGGCCGAGGTCTGCGTTCGGGTGTTGCCGCGCGTAGGCCGCGACCTCCGGCAGCCACGGGCACGGCACCATGATGCTGGCGGAGTTGACGAGCCCGGTCTCGAACGCCTTGAACGTCGCGGCGTTGACCGAGTGCGCCGCGCCGAGGTCGTCGGCGTGGACGATCAGGAGCTTCGCGTCCGCCGGGTGGCCGAGCCGCGCGGCCAGAGGCTTCAACGCGACCTGCGCCCGCGTGAGCCCCGCGCCGGAGAGGTGCGCGAGCGCGAAGAGCAGCGCGAAGGTCGCAAGCCTTACTTTCATGAAGACTCTTCCGCTTGACTCTTCGCCCGGCTTCTTCAACTTGAGCACGACCGAGTTGATGCAGTAGCGCAGCCCCGTCGGGCGCGGGCCGTCGTCGAAGACGTGGCCGAGGTGCGAGTCGCAAGTCCCACACAGGACTTCGGTGCGCACCATGCCGTGGCTCGTGTCAACTTGCGTGCGGACGTTGTCGCCCTCCTTCGGCTCATAGAAGCTGGGCCAGCCGCAGCCCGAGTCGAACTTCGCGTCCGACGTGAACAGCTCCGCGCCGCAGGCCGCGCAGAGATAAGTCCCCGGCTCCTTGTTTCGATGGTACTCGCCCGTGAACGGCCGCTCGGTGCCCTTCTGCCGCGCGACGCGGTACTGCTCCGGCGTGAGCTGCCGCCGCCACTCCTCTTCCGTCTTGACTACTTTCTCTTTCAACCCGTCTTTCCTTTCCCGCCGCGACCCTTGCGCGGCTTACGTTTCACGGGCGGCGTCTCCGTCTTCGCGGGCGTCGCGGTAGAGCCCGCCGCGTCCTGTTTGGCCGCCGCTGTGTCCACGATGCTGAGCGTGCTCGGGCCATCCTTGTCGATACGCACGACGACGCTGAAGCCTCGACAGTCGAGCACGCGCGAGTGCTTGCCGGCGTCTGCCGAAGGCTCGCCCCACGAGTCCACTGGAACAGCCAAACGCCTCGACGCCTGCGCGGAGAACTCCGTCACGGCCTTCCACGGCACGGGCTGCCGGTAACGCACGTCGATGCGTTGGAGCGTGCCCCCGATGAAGGTGAGCCGAAGCTCGTTCACGTCGCCGAACTGCTCCCTGCGCACGCCCAGCTCCAGACCGCCGAGCGACGCGACGAAGGGCCTCGACGAGTCGCCCGGCCCCAGCGTTCCCTTCTGCAAATCCTCCGAGCCGGGGAACATCCGCGCCAGCTCTTCCGTCTTCATGCCGAGCATCACACCGCCGTAATCGGGCGCGACGGCGCGCTCCAAGCGACACGGCTCGTCCTGCGCCGCTGTAACCGATGCGACCGATGCGACCGACGTGGCGCCAGCGCAGCACAGGAGCGCGGCGGCGAGGGTGAGAATGTTCCCGAGGTCTCTCTTCATCTCTCGGAGTGCGGACGCCTATTCCTTATTCTCTTCAGGCGCGTCGGCCGGCACGTCGGGCAGACTCTGTTCGGGGAATTCCGCGAGGTCGATCTTTCTCATGCCGCCCGCAGCCGCGGAGGTGATGAGCGACGGGAGCGGCTTCTCGGCCCGTCCGTACCTGAGCAGGCGCGCGACCTCCGCGTGCCCCTTCCGCTCGGCGATCATCAGCGCCGTCCACCCCGTGGCGTTCTGCGCGTCCGCGTAGGCGCCGCGCCGCAGCAGCGCGCCCACGACCTGCGGGTGGTTGTTGAGCGAGGCGATCATCAGCGCCGTCCACTCGTCGCGCAGCAGCGCGTTCGGGTCGATGCCCGAGTCCAGCAGTTCGCTGAGCTTGTCGAGGTCGCCGTCGCGCGCCGCGAGGAAGAGTCGCGCGTGCTTGAGCAGCGTGGCGAGCACGGCGTGGCCGCGCGCGTCGGCCAGGTCGGCGGCCGACTTGTTGTTGCGATTGCGCGCCCCCACGTCGGCGCCGGCGTCGATCAGCTCTTCGGTGACCGCCTGGTGGCCGGCGCTGGCGGCGTACATCAACGCCGTCTGGCCGAAGGCGTCACACGCGTTCAGGTCTACGCCCTCACGCAGCAGCGCCTCGACGCGCGCCAGCTCGCCGCGCGAGGAGGCGACCATCAGGTCGTTGATGCCGTTGTTCTTGTCGTTACCGGGCGCGCTCATGGCAAGGGAGGTGATTGTAACACCGCTCTTCGGGACGCCGCGAGCGTCCCGCCCCGGCCGCGCTTTACTCGGGCAGCGCGCGCACGTAACATGCGGGACGCACGCCTGAACACACCGCAGACAGCATACGGAGGAGACCATGACCCTCGGAGGCAAGCCCGCCCGCCAGCCATTCTTCTGCGCCCTCGCGCTCATCCTCGGCTGCGCTTTCGTCCTACAGACGTTCGCGCAACAGAAGGCCGACGCCGGCTACGCGGCGAAGATTAAAGAGTACACGACCGAGAAGTTTTTCCTGACCGAACTCGTAGACCACCTGCCCGTCTCCGACCGCGTGCCCTCGCCCGACAAGGTGCTCGGCTACGTCGTCGGCACGCCGGGCAAGCTCACGCACACGAAAGACCTCCATCGTTATTACAGGGAACTTGAGCGGACGAGCCCGCGCGTGAAGGTCTTCAGTGCGCCGGAGAAGAGTGAGGAGGGGCGCGAGCAGATTCTGGTCGCCGTCGGCGACGAGGCGGCAATCGCGCGCCTCAATCGCTACAAGGAGATCACCGCGCGCCTCGCCGACCCGCGTGGGCTCTCGGACGCCGAGGCGCAGAAACTCGTCGGCGAGGGCAAGGTCTTCTACTGGGCCTCGGGCTCCATCCACTCGCCCGAGACCGGCTCGCCAGAGATGCTGTTGGAGCTGGCCTACCGACTCGCCGTCGAAGAGTCGCCGTTCATCCGCGACATCAGAAAAAACGTCGTCGTGCTCATCACGCCCGCGCTCGAAGTTGACGGCCGCGACAAGATGGTTGACCTCTACAACTACCGCACGGCCAACCCGACGAAGGCCACGCCGCCGCTCGTCTACTGGGGCAAGTACGTCGCGCACGACAACAACCGCGACGGACTCGGGATGGCGCTCGCGCTCACGCGCAACATGATGAAGACCTTCCTCGAATGGCACCCGGCCGTGCTGCACGACCTGCACGAGTCGGTGCCCTTCCTCTACACCTCGACGGGAACAGGGCCGTACAACGCCTGGCTCGACCCCATCGTCGTGGACGAGTGGCAGATCCTCGCCTACCACGAGATCGAGGAGATGACGAAGCGCGGCGTGCCCGGCGTCTGGACGCACGGGTTCTACGACGGCTGGGCGCCGAACTACATGTTCTACGTCGCCAACGGCCACAACGCCATCGGGCGCTTCTACGAGACGTTCGGCAACGGCGGCGCGGACACGCTCGACCGGACGGTGACGGCGCAGGCGCAGCGCGACTGGTACCGGCCGAACCCGCCGCTGCCGCGCGTCAAGTGGTCGCTCCGCAACAACGTCAACATGCAGCAGTCGGCGCTGCTCTTCGCGATGCACTTCGTCTCGAACAACAAGGAGCGCTTCCTACAGAATTTTTATCTGAAGGGTAAGCGCGCGGTGGCGAAAGCGTCGAACGAGGGGCCGGCCGCGTACGTCCTGCCGGCGGACGACCCGCGCCCCGTCGAGGCCGCCGACGCCGTCAACCTCCTGCGCCTGATGGGCGTCGAAGTACACACGGCGAAGAACGAGTTCTCCGTCGGCGCGCAGAAGTTTGCGGCCGGCTCCTACGTCGTGCGGATGGATCAGCCCTACTCGCGCATGGCCGACATGATGCTCGACACGCAGTTCTACAACGTCGCCGACCCGCGCCCCTACGACGACACCGGCTGGACGCTCGGCGCGATGCGCAACATCAAGACCGTGCGCGTAACCGACCGCTCAGTCCTGCAAGCGCCGATGACTTTGCTGACCGCGGACGCCGCGGTGCGCGGGCGCGTCGTGGGTTCCGGCCCGAGCTTTGTCATCAATCACAACGCGGACAACACGCTCGCGACGCTTCGCTTCCGTTTAAGTGACGTAAAGATGAGCGCCGCCGAAGAAGCGTTCAAGGTCTCCGAGCGCCAGTTCAACGCCGGCTCCTTCGTCATCAAGAGCGACGGCAACCCGTCCGACCTGCGCCAGCGGTTGGAGGCGGCCGTGACGGAGTTGGGCCTGACGGCCTACGCGTTCGCGCAACCTCCCCCGGTGAAGACGCACGAGATGAGCGTGCCGCGCATCGCCATCGTCCACAGTTGGATCAACACGCAGAACGAGGGCTGGTATCGCATCGAGTTCGACCGTTACAAGATTCCCTACACGTACATCTCAGACCACGTCCTGCGTAACACGCCGAACTTGCGCGAGCGCTTCGACGTGATTATCTATCCGCCGGTCGGGGGCTCGGCGCAGCAGGTCGTGCAGGGGTTGCCGATGCGCGGCGACCCCGTCCCGTGGAAGCAGTCGGAGCTGACGCCAAACTTCGGCACCTCGCCCGACCAGACCGACGACATGCGCGGCGGGATGGGATTGGTGGGGCTGAACAATCTTCAGAGATTTATTGAAGAGGGCGGGCTCTTCGTCGCGGTGACGAGCAACACGCGCATCCCCATCGACTACGGTCTGGTCTCGGGTGTCGCGGTGCGCGACACGCCGCAGTTGCAGGCGCGCGGCTCCATCTACAACGCGACCTTCGCCGACCGCAAGAGTCCGATTGCATACGGCTACGGCGAGACGCTGCCCGTCTACTTCAACCAGTCGCCGGTCTTTCAGGTCGCCGCGGGCGGCGGTGGCGGTGGCGGCGGCGAAGGGGGGCCGGGCGGGGGCGGCGCCCCGGGCAGACCTTCGGGGCGCGGCACTTTGAACGACCCGGACGTGGTGCAGGCGATGCCGCAGGCTTCGCCCACGCCGAGGCGGACGCCCGCGCGCCCCGGCGAGGAGCCGACGCTCACGGACGAGCAGCGGCAGCAGCAGCGGAGTCCCTTCTTCGTGCCGCCCTCGCAACGGCCGCGCATCGTGCTGCGCTTCGCGTCGGACGAGAAGAACCTTCTGGTGAGCGGGATGCTCGCGGGCGGGTCAGAGCTTGCGAACGCGCCGGCCGTCGTGGATGTCCCCGTCGGAAGGGGCCACGTCCTGCTCTTCGCCACCAACCCGATGTGGCGGCACCAGACGCAGGGCGCCTTCTTCCTCCTCTTCAACGCCGCGCTCAACTACGACTCGCTCGGCGCGGGGCGCGCGACGGAAGCCGCGCCCGGCCGCCCCACGACGGACGAAGAGGAGCAGGACTGAACAAGTAGGCAGTAGACAGTAGTCAGTAATACAGAGCGGCGTGTCTTAGCCTTCTGGCCGGGCGCGCCGCTCGTTTCTTTCTACTGACTACTGTCTACTGCCTACTTGCCTTCACTTAACCGTCACGGAGATGGCCTGCGAGCCGCAGGGCGAGGAGACGCGCACGGTGTAGAGACCGGGCTTGCGGTTGACCGACCTTACGGAGTATCTCAACCAGCCGTTGTGCCCGGCCGGCCCTTCATAGATGACTGCGAGCGAAGACCAGTCGGGCGTGCTCACGTTGATGCGCACCCCCACGCCCGGCCCGCCGAGGATGAGCGGGGCCGCTCCGCCGCCGCGAACGCTGAGCGAGTTCGCGCTCACGTAGAGCGCGCAAGGCCCGGGCTGCGCCTGCGCCCCTCTGCCCGCAGCTCTCTCGCCGGACTGCGCCGCGCCGCGTTCGGCGTTCGCACGCGCGACGGCGGCGGGTGCGCCCTGCTTCGGCAAAGGGCCGACCTCCCACGCCACGGGCCGCGAGGGCTCAGGGCTGGCTGCGGCGACGGCCCCGGAGTCCGTCGCACCGTGTGCTTCGGCACCCGCGTCGGCGACTTTGTCGGAGCGGCTCGGCTCGGCCGGTGTGTCCGGCGCCGCGGCGCGCGCGACGCCCGTCGGCGCAAGGGGTTCTGCTCCACGTCGCTCCTCATCCTCCTTGTCTTCAGGGACGCGCTCAGGAGTTGCCTCGACCACGGAAGAGGTTTCGCAGCCGTCGCAGGGTGACGGCTGCGAAGCGGGCACAGGGGTTGCGGCGGCGTGCGCGTCGGGCAGCATGTGGGCCGCGCGGAGCACAACGGCCGACGAGGGCGGGGTCAGGCGCGCGTTGATCCAGATGCCGGCGGCGACGCCGAGCGTCACGGCGAATGCGACCGCGACCGCGAGCGTGACGCCCTCCGAACGGCGGCGTGTGCCGGCCGCCGCCGAAGTCTGCTTAGACGGTTCCGCTCTGTCTCTCATAAACACTAATCCTCCAACAGTCCGCCGCGGAAGAGCGCGCGCCCGCCGAGCGAGACGCGGAAGCCGTAGACGGCGAGCGCGAGCGTGACGACGAGCGCCGGCAGAAAGTCACCCGCGTACCACGCCGAGAACTCGGACGTGATCGGGTAGAAGATAACCAGGTGGAGGAAGAACGTTGCCGAGACGAGCGCCAGCAGCCCGTAGCGGTACAAGACCCAGACGCACATGAAGGCGGCGAGCGCGGCGAACGGCGCGCCGGGAGCCTCCTTCGTCAGGCCCAGCGCCAGCGCCGCGAGCGCCCAGAGGATAAGCGCGGCGAGACGCTCGCTGCGCAGGACGATGTAGAACAGGAGCAGGAGCAGGAGCAGGATGAAGGGTTGAAGGAGAGAGGCGTAGATTTGATACATCAGGCCAGTGGCGAACGAACGGAGCCCGAGCAGCCTCGTCGCCGGGAAATCGAACCAGGGCTCGCGGGGCGGGTAACCGAGCCAGGCAGGGGCGAGGTCGGAGAGGTAGAAGTGGCACAGGATGATGCCGACGCCGAAGACGGCGCCGATGAGTATGTCGCGGCCGACCAGCGGGTCGCGGAAGTTGCCCGCGAGGAGGCGACTCCAGGAGACGATGCGCCCCGGCCAGCGCCGCCTGACGAACGGCTCGAACGCGAGGTAGACGACCCAGAAGAAGCACGCGACGAAGAGCGTCCCCCGCACCTCTGCCATGAAGTTGAACGCCTCCTCCTCGGTCGCGACGTGGTGCGCCGAGAAGACCCAGCCGCAGATGAAGACGGCGAAGACGAACGCGGCCAGCCGGAACGCTCCCTTGCGGTCGCCGCGCCCGAGCCGCAGGTTCCTCCACGCCAGCAAGACGCCGCTCAGAATCGCGACGAAGAAGACGGAGAGCAGCAGAATGTCGAGGGCGCGCTCCCTTGTACTGCCGAGGTGGTCGGGCGCCGCGGGCGGACGATCCCACGGGTCTATGATCTCGAAGTAGACGGGCCGGCCTCCGTACGCCGCCGCCTCGACGTGTATCTTCATCTCCGGCTGAGCCGTGTAAGCCCCCTCCCATGCCACACGTGCGGTGTAAGGGTGCGGCGGAACCCACGTGGACGGGGAGGGCCGGAACCGCGACGGGTCGAGACCGGCCTCTACGAACAGTGCGTTCCAATCAGTCTCAGGCGCGGCCGCCTCCGACGGCGCCGCCCCGTCCACGCGCGGCGGCGCGGCACGGAAGGAACGCAGGCGCCCCAGCGTGTCGAGCGTCAACGTCGCCATGCCCGGGGTCGTCAGAGCGGGCGCGTTCTCCAACACCTCTCCGGTGCTCCACACGTCGAACGTGTGCGGGCTCTGCCTGTACCAGAAATAGATCGCGGCGGGCTGCCCCGACCTCAACCTCTCCCAGCGGGTGAGCGAAGCGTCCGTCTCGCTAACGTGACTTAGATACCCGCGGTCTACGCCCATGCCGTAGGCGCTGTCGGTGGGGGCGGAGTAACCCAGCCGCTTGACCAGTTCGGCCGCGCGGTCACGCAACACCTCGGGCGATTTGTCGAGCGGGACTTTGCGGTACAACCCCACGTCCTTCGACATAAAGCAGACGAGGCCGGTCAGGACCAAGAGTGTTGCCAGTAGCGAAACGGCGACGGCGGGCCTGAGCGCGCCCTGCTTCGGCGCGGCCGCGACCATCTCGGGCGAGGGCGTCTCTCCGGCGGCGAGCGCGGCGGCGAGCGGGTCTCCGCCGGGCAGCGCCGCGGCGACCTGCAACGCGTTGGCGGGGCGACTGTCCGGGTCGCGTTCGAGACAGCGGAAGATGGCGCGCTCGACCGCGGGGTCGAGGTCTTTGACGTGGCTCGAAGGCGAAGAGGGCTGCGTGTCGCTCTGCCTTAGACGAAGTAACTCGGGAAGGGACGAAGCCTCGAAGGCGCGCTTGCCCGTGAACAGCTCGTAGAGGACGAGCCCGAGCGAGTAGAGGTCGCTGCGCGCCGTCAGTTCTTCACCCTTCAACTGTTCGGGCGACATGTAGGCGGGTGTGCCGGCCAGAGCCTCCGCGCCGCGCACGTCCCCGGCGAGTGCCGCGATGCCGAAGTCGGTGATGCGCACGTCGCCGCGCTCGTCGAGCATGACGTTGGCGGGCTTGAGGTCGCGGTGGAGCACGCCCGCGTCGTGGACGGCCGCGAGCCCCGCGCAGAGCTGCCGCGCCGTCTCGACGGCCTTGTCTTCGGGCAGACGGCCGATGCGCTTGAGGAGCGAAGAGAGCGACTCGCCGCGCACGTACTCCATCGAGATGAAGTGCGCGCCCTCGGCCTCGCCCACGTCGTAGACGCGGCAGACGTGGCGGTGCGAGACCTGACGCGCGACGCTCACCTCCTGATAGAAACGCGCGAGCGCAGCAGTGTCGTTCGACAGCGCCTCGGGCAGAAACTTGAGCGCCACGGGCTGCTTGAGCTTGAGGTCGTCGGCGCGGAAGACCTCGCCCATCCCCCCGCGGCCGAGCAGGCCGCCGACTCGGTAGCGGCCGGCGAGCACGTCGCCGGGGATGAATCTGGATTCGTCGCTGGCGGAGGAGTCGAACGGCCCCGCAGACCTCTTTGCGAAGGGGTTGTCGGAGGCACGCGCGGCCGAGAGCTGTCGCGCGCCGATGAGCGCGGCGGCGACGCCGAAGACGGGCATCTCGATGAAGTCCTCGGCGCGCTCGTCGAAGCGCAGCATCTCTTCGACCTCGTGGCGGAGCGAAGGGTCTGCGGCACAGGCCGCGTCGAGGAAGCGCGGGCGCTCCGCGGACTCGCGCTCCAACGCCTGCTCGAAGAGGTCGTCCACCTGACGCCAGCGCTCAGACTTCATCGACACTCCCCTCGGCGACCGCGCGGTAGAGCCACGCCTTCGCACGCCTCCACTCGCGCCGGACGGTTGTCGGCAAGATGCCTAAGACCTCCGCCGTCTCCTCGATGCCCAGGCCCGCGAAGTAGCGCAGAGCCACGACCCTCGCCTTCTGCGGGTCAACCTCTTCAAGGCCGCGCAGCGCCTCGTCGAGCGCGAGCAACTCCGCCGAGCCCGGGACGGCGGCGTTCGCCGCCTCGTCCAGAGGGACGTGCGGGGCTCCGCCGCCGCGCTTGTCGCGTGCGTGCGCGCGCGCGTGATCGACGAGGACGTGACGCATCACCTGCGCGCAGACGGCGTAGAAGTGCGCGCGGTCTTGCAGCGCGAGCCCACCACCACCGCCCGCGAGTCGCAGATAAGCCTCGTTGACGAGCGCCGTCGCCTGAAGCGTGTGCCCTTCGCGCTCGCCGCCCATCTGCCGGCGCGCGATGCGGCGCAGCTCCGCGTAGACGAGCGGCGTGAGACGTTCGAGCGCTCCCCGGTCGCCCGCGTTCCAATCGGCGAGCAGCCTCGTGATCTCCTGCGGCGAGAGGGTCTCCATCGGGTCGGGGCTTCGGCTTCCGTGGGTTCTCAGTGACGAACTGCGGCGCGGATTCTATCACCCGTGGCGGCAACGCCTAAGAAGTGGGAGGAGGTCTTCAGACTTCGCAGCGGCAGCCGCAGAGCAACTGAAGCTCGACGGGCGAGACGTGCCGGTAGACTTCGTCGCGACGGACGTGCAGAACGAGTAAGGTGTAGGGGTTGAACACGACCACATCTTTGACGCCCTGCGAGAGGTAGAACTGCGGGCCGATCTCAAGGTCTTTCGCCTCGTACCCTTTGCTGATGACCTCGATGACAGCCTCGGGGACGAGCTTGATGGCCTCCTCCTCCTCCTCCGGCTCCCGGCAGAAGAGGGAGATGTCGGGCCTCTTCAAAGAGCCGTCGGGGAAGTTAACGTACACGTCTGCGGCGTGGACACACGCACACCGCGGCTCCTGCTCTGAAGCAGGCTCGACCGGGGCGATGGTCGCACGGATACGGTCAACGGCCTTCTGGTGCTTATAGACGGGGTACGGCTCCCAGATGGGAAGCCCCCTTACGATCTCCAATCTGATGCCGAACTCTTCCGCCTTGAGGAACTTTGTATCCATACTCCCTCCGAACCGCAAGGGTATTACAGGTTCGTGCGACGTGCCAGCCCCCTGCTACTCTCGCCCGACGCCGAGCGCGTCGGCGACGCGGTTGATGTAGTTGAACCAGGAGGCGATGAGGGTGATTTGCAGTATGGCGCGGTCGTCGAAGCCCGCGCCGCGCAGGCGCGCGTGGTGTTCGGGGGTGATGCGCGTGGCGTCGCGCGTGAGCTGCGCGACGTAGTCGAGCATGAGACGATCTTCCGCCGAGACGGGCGCGTTGGTGTAGTCCTCTTGCAGCGCCCGAACCAGTTCTTCATCGAGCGTGACGCGACGCAGAAACTCTGCGTGAGACTCGATTCAATAGTGGCACCGGTTCACGGCCGAGACGACCGTGGCGATCATCTCGTGGCGCGCGCGCGTGAGCGGCAGCTCCTCCGACATCAACACGCCGAAAGTCGAGAAGGCGTGGTAGAGCGCCTCGGGGATGAGGCTGTGCGAAGACACTATCCCTGAAGACGCGCCGTCGGGCGTCGGGTGGACGGGCACGGCGTACTCCGCGGGGTAGAGCCCGCGCTGTGCCTCCATCGCCTGACGCAAGCGTTCGTCAGCCTCTTCAAAAGGGACAGTCTTGATCCAGGTCATCTCTTAAGGCTCCTCCTGCTTCGACCCCACCGCGCGCCGACGGAAGAGAAGATAATAGACGGGCAGACCCGACAGCACCACCCCCGTCCCCGCGAGCGCCTGACGCGGGCTCCCCAACGCGAGCAGGAAGAGGAGCCCCGCGCTCAGGGCTATGTAGACGGAGGGCGTCAGAGGGTAGAGCGGCGTCAGGTACTCGGACGGCGCGCCCCCGCGCCGCAGCCGGAAGAGCCCGGCCACGGTCAGCGTGATGAAGAGGACGACGATGAAGATGAAGTAAGAGACTATCTCGTCGAAGGTGCCGAGCAGCACGAGCGCGCAGGCCAGCGCGGCCTGCATCATGATGGCGCGCACGGGCGCCCCCGTGCGCGAATGGAGCCGCGCCGCCGCCGGCAGGAACAGACCGTCGCGCGCCATCGCGAAGTAGACGCGCGGCGCGGACATCGTGTAAGCCGCGAGGCTCCCCAGCACCGCGACCACCACGACGCAAGTGAAGAAGAGCGCGCCCGCCGGCCCGAAGAGCACCTCGCCCGCCTGCGCCGCGAACGCCTCGCCCGAAGTCACACGCTCCGGCGCGACGAGGTAGACGAAGGCCGCACTCGTCAGGATGTAGACCGCGGTGACGATCAGCACCCCGAGCGCGAGCGCGAGCGGCAGCGTCCGTCGGGGGTCGCGCACCTCTCCGCCCAACTTGCTCAAGTCCCACCAGCCGCCGAACGAGAAGAAGGCCGAGACGAGCCCGCCCGCCAAAGCCCCCCCGAGCGCGGGCGAACCGGCGCGACGCTCGACGAACGGCGCGAAGTGCGACCAGTCACCCAGGCCGCGCCCGAAGCCCCACAACAGTATGAAGAGCAGCAGCGCGAGCTTCACTATCGTCAGCCAGCGCACGACCCATCCGCCGAGCCTCACGCCGCCCGCGTTGACCGCCGCCAGCGCGAGCACGCTCGCCACGGCCAGAGCCTTCACCCCCGCGGGCTGAAGACCGGCGGCATAGCCCACGTAGGAGGCCGCGCCGACGGCGAGCGCCGCCGTCAATCCCGGGTCGAGCACGAGGAAGACCATCCAGCCGTAGAGGAAGGCGAGCGGCGCCCCGTAAGCCTCGCGCAAATAGACGTAGCCGCCGCCCGCCGCCGGGAACCGCGCCGCCAGCTCGCCGTAACAGAGCGCGCCAGCCATCGCCATCAACCCCGCCAGCAGCCACACCGCCAGCGACAGCAACGGCGACCCCAGAGACTTCGCCATCGCCGCCGGCGTCAGGAAGATGCCGACGCCCACAACCTCGCCCACGACGACGGCCGCCGCCGTCGCGAGCCCGATCTGCCGCTTTAGTCCCGAGTCAAAGGGTTGTTGCACGTCCGTCATCGCCTCTCACATGCGTGTGCCCGGCAACTACTCCCACGCGTGCGAACGTTATGCCCGCGCGTGGGAATGCCATTCCCATACGTGGGAATGCTATGTCCATGCGTGGGAATGGCGTTCCCGCGCATGGGAATGCAATGTCCATGCGTGGGAATGCTATGCCCGCGCGTGCGCATGTTATGCGCGCCTGTGAGAATGTCATGCCCATGTCCGGGAATATCATGCCCATGCGTGCGCATGTTATGCGCGTGCGTCGGAAGAGGATTCGCACACGTGCGAATGTCATTCACACACCGGTACACACCGGCGAATGGCGAGAGCCTGTCTGCAATTCTAATCCGCCACGCGGTATTCGAGGAGGAAGCGGCCGATCTGGATGTTGGCGCGGCCGGCGGCGGGAGGGTTGATGAGGAGCGAGCGGACGCCCGTGCCCTTGCGTGTGCTGCGGCGCGCCTCTGCGTCGCCGACGGGGTCGCCGGTCGCGGCGCGGTAGAAGCTGACGCGGATCGAGTCGTCGGAGGCGCGCGTGTAGCCGAAGACGTACGGCCCGGCCGGAAGTTCCAGTTCGCCCACGCGCAAAGGCGCCTGCGTCAGAAAGAAGTGCGAGTACTTGCCCTCGGCCGAGTAGCCGGCCGTAATCATCACCACGCCCGCGATGAAGCGCCCGCGGTTGTCGATGACGCCGGACGCGGTGCGAAACTCGGTCTCGATGTTCTCCTTGATGACGGGCGCGCGTGCGGGGATGACGCGGCGCAACTCGTCGGGCGTGGCCGTGCGCCAGCGCGCGCGCGGCACCGCCGCCGCCGCGACGGCCACGGCCGCGACGATTAACGCCGCGACGGCCGTGAACAGTTTCGCGTTCCTCATCCTTCTCCTCCGACGAATGCTGTTGGCTTATCTTGCGTGATGAATGCGACGGGAGTCGTCTTCCGTTATAATCCGGCCCAAAGTCCGACAGCGGGTCCGAACGTCCGAGCCCTTCGTCAACGATGCGCCTAACGTCCCGCCGCAACAAGTGTAGCGCACTCCCACTCAAGTTGCTTATCCCCGTGCTGCTCCTCTGCGCGGGGAGCGCGGGCGGGCTCGACCCCGAGCGCGGGACGGCCGAGTTCGCGCGCCGCGCGTGGCAGACCGACAGCGGCCTGCCGCAGAACACCGTCCACTCCATCACGCAGACAACCGACGGCTACGTCTGGGTCGCGACCGAAGAGGGGCTCGCGCGCTTCGACGGCCTCTCCTTCAAAATCTTCGACCGGCAGAACACGCCCGCGCTCAAGAGCAACGACGTGCGCGCGCTGCTTACGGCGGGCAAGGCGGGCGACCTCTGGGTCTGCACCGCGGCCGGCGTCGCGCGTCTCTCCGGCGGCGAGTGGCGGACGTTCACGACCGCCGAAGGCTTGGCGAGCGACGACGTGGCCGCGGCTTACGAAGACCGCTCGGGCACTATCTGGTTCGCGACCTCGGCGGGCTTGAGCCGCTACCTCGACGGGAAGTTTACAAACTTCACGAAGAAGGAGGGGCTTGAGGGGGGCGGCGTCCTTGCCGTCGCGCAGGACGTGGAGGGAAGCCTCTGGGTCGGCACGGACGAGGGGCTGAGCCGCTTTCACGAAGGCGCGTTCACCACCGAGACGACGGGCGAAGGCCCGACCCGCGCCGTCACGGCCATCGCGCTCGGCGGCGACGGGTGCCTGTGGCTTGGCACGGCCGACGGGCTCTCGTGCCTGCGCGACGGGCGGCCTCGGACTTTCACCACCGCCGACGGCCTGCCGAACGACCGCATCACGACGCTGCGCGCGGGCGCCGGCGGGAGCATGTGGATCGGCACGGCCGGGGGACTGGCGCGCTGGAGCGGCGGACGCTTCGAGACGTTCAAGGGCGAGGACGACGGACTCTCCGGCGGCATCATCCTCTCGCTCTTCGAGGACGCCGAGGGAAGCCTCTGGGTCGGCACGGAGTCCGAGGGCTTAACGCAGCTCAAGGACAGGAAGTTCACGACCTACACGACGCGCGAGGGCTTGCCGAGCGACCTCGTCAAGTCCATCTACGAAGACCGGCAGGGCGGCGTCTGGGTCGGGACGTACGGCGGCGGCTTGAGTCTTCTGAAGGACGGGCGCGTCCGGAACTACACGACGGATGAGGGGCTCGCGAGCAATATCGTGCTGTCGCTCGCCGAAGGCGCCGACGGTGCGCTGTGGGTCGGCACGCCCGACGGTTTGAGCCGTCTGCTCGACGGAAGGTTTACGACCTACACGTCGGCCGAAGGATTGCCGAACGACTTCGTCCGCTCCATCTACGCCGACCGTGAGGGCGCGCTCTGGGTCGGGACGCGCGGCGGGCTCGCGCGGCTGAAGGGCGAGGAGTTCGAGACCTACACGACTGCCGAAGGACTGCCCGACAACTTCGTCGGCACCATCTACGAGGACGCGGGCGGAGTCCTTTGGGTCGGCACGCTCGGGGGGCTCAGTCGTTTCGAGGGCGGCAGCTTCAAGACCTATACGACGCGCGAAGGGCTCTCCGATAACGTCGTCATCTCCATCCACGGCGACGCCGCGGGGCAACTTTGGATCGGCACCAACGGCGGCGGGCTGAACCTCTTCCGTAAAGGCCGCTTCACCTCCTTCACCACGCGCGACGGGTTGCCGAACGACACCATCTACCGTGTGCTCGAAGACGGGCGCGGCCGGCTCTGGATGAGCTGTAACAAGGGCGTCTTCAGTCTGAACAAGTCGGACTTGGAAGAGTTCGCCGCCGGGCGCAGGCGCGCGCTCGAACCTGTCCTCTACGGGACGGCCGACGGTATGCGCACGCGCGAGTGCAGCGGCGGCGGCCACCCGTCTGCGTGGCGCGACCGCGCGGGCCGCCTCTGGTTCTCGACCATCAAGGGCGTCGCCACCATCGACCCCGAGCACATGCCGACCAACACGCAGCCGCCGCCCACGGTCGTCGAGCAGGTGCGCGTGGACGGCGAGGCGTTGGCGGCGGCGCGCGACCTGAGCCTGCCGCCGGGCAAGAGTCGTTTCGACTTCTACTACGCGGGTCTGAGCTTCGTCGCGCCCGAGAAGGTGCGCTACCGTTACAAGCTCGAAGGCTTCGACCCTGATTGGGTTGACGGCGGCGACCGGCGCGTGGCCTATTACACGAACCTCGGGCCGGGCGATTACAACTTCAAGGTCATCGCCTGCAACAACGACGGCGTCTGGTCGAGCCAGCCCGCCACGTTCAGCTTCCGGCTCAGGCCGCACTTCTATCGCACCTACTGGTTCTATGCGCTCGTCTTCGTGGCCTCGGGGCTCCTCGCGTGGCAGCTCTACGCGCTGCGGCTCAGGCAGGTGCGTGCTCGCTACGGCGCGGTGCTACAGGAGCGCAACCGCATCGCGCGCGAGATACACGACAACCTCGCGCAGGAGATACTCGGCATCTCCGTGCAGTTGGAGATCGTCGCGCGAACGATGGCCTCGGCGCCCGACGCGGCGCGCAAGCACCTCGACCGCGCCCGCGCCCTCGTCCGCAGCAGCGTCGCCGAGGCGCGCAGGTATGTCTGGGACTTGCGGTCTCAGTCTCTGGACGAGCGCGACCTGCCGGCGGCGCTCGCCGAGATGACGCGGCGCCTGACGGCCGAGAGCGGCGTGCAGACGCAGTTCAACGTCTCCGGCACGTTCCGCCCGCTCGCGCCGCAGGTCGAGAACAACCTCCTGCGCATCGGGCAGGAGGCCGTCGGCAACGCCGTCCGTCACGCGCAGGCGCAGGCCGTCACGGTCAGCCTCGACTTCGGCACACGCGAGGTGCGCTTGGAAGTCAAAGACGACGGACGCGGCTTCGACGCCGAGTCCTACGACGGGGGTAAGGGCGGACACTTCGGCCTCGTCGGCATGCGCGAGCGCGCCGAGCAGATGGGAGGCGCCGTCACGTTCAAGAGCGAGCCCGGCCGCGGGACGGAGGTGTCAGTGCGCGTGCCGATTGAGGCTTGAGCGTATAAGGTAGATCAGGATGAGCAAAGAGAAGATTCGCATAGTCGTGGTGGACGATCAGGCGGTGGTGCGGCAGGGCTTCGTCGCACTCATCAACACCGTCGCCGACATGGAGGTCATCGCCGAGGGCACGGACGGCCGTCAGGCGGTCGAGCTTTACCGTAAGCTCCGGCCCGACGTGCTGCTCACAGACCTGCGGATGCCTCTGATGACCGGCGTCGAGGCCATCGCCGCCATCCGGCGCGAGTTCCCCGCCGCGCGCGTCATCGTCTTGACGACCTTCGACGGCGACGAAGACATCTACCGCTCGCTCCAGGCCGGCGCGCAAGGCTACCTGCTCAAGGATATGTTCTTCGAGGAGCTGGAGGACGCCATCCGCACCGTCCACGCGGGCGGGCGACGCATCCCCGGCATCGTGGCCGAGCGTCTGGCGGGCCGCGTCGGCGGGTCGGATTTGACGGGACGCGAGTTGGAAGTCCTTGAGCAGATCGTCTTCGGCCGGAGCAACAAGGAGATCGCCGCCGCGCTCGACATCAGCGAGGCCACCGTCAAGAGCCACGTCAACAACCTCCTCAGCAAGCTGGGCGTCGCCGACCGCACGCAGGCCGCCACGACGGCCATCCGCCGCGGGCTGGTGCGCCTGCCGGACGCGCCCCCCGGCTCCAACTAAAGTTGGAGTAGATGCACCATCTTCATTACGATGACAGGCGGAGGGGTGCGTGTTACCTTTCAATCCCCTGGATTGATATCCCAGCCTGGGGCGCGAGTGAGCCGGCGGCCAACCCGCCACGACCTGTTGCTGACCGACCGACCAAAACCGGCAACCGGCTCACCACCAGATAAAGCGCCCCGGCTGGGCTTCCCTTTTTAAGAGCACTTTCCGCAGACAATCGCCTCAGTACCGCCCGCGGGTAAACGCGCCACTCCGTTAACTCATCAAAATTCCAGTCTAATTCCGACATAAGGAGACTCGGATTTTTATGAGTTATCGAGACCTCTTGCATTCAAACAGGCGGGCCGGCAGGCTCCTGCTTTCGACCGCTTTGGTCGTCTCCGCCGCGGCCTTCGGGGGCGTCGCGGTGGCAGTCGAGACCGCGGGGACGGACGCGCCCGCGGCAGCCGCTCAGGCGCCGCAGGGCTCTTACGCCGACGTGCTCACGCGCGTCACGCCGGCGGTCGTCACCGTCCGCGCGTCGCGCCGCACGCGCGAGGCGCAGCAGTTCCCCTTCATGGACGACCCGGCGCTGCGCGAGCTGTTCGGCGAGCGCTTCCGACAGCAGCAGCCGCGCTCGGAGGAGCGCGTCGAGCGCGGCCTCGGCTCCGGCGTCATCGTCAGCGCCGACGGCTACATCCTGACGAACCACCACGTCGTGGACGGCGCACAGGAGATTCGCGTCGAGCTGAACGACGGCCGGACGTTCGTGGCGAAGGTGGTCGGCACCGACCAGCCCTCCGACCTCGCCGTGCTCAAGGTCGAGGTGGCGGGGCTACCCGTTCTGCCTCTCGGTGATTCCGACAAGGCGCGCGTCGGCGACGTGGCGCTCGCGGTCGGGAACCCCTTAGGCATCGGCCAGACCGTGACCTCGGGCATCATCTCGGCGAAGGGTCGCACGACGGGACTTTCAGACGGGAGCTTCGAGGACTTCATTCAGACCGACGCGGCCATCAACCGCGGCAACTCGGGCGGCGCGCTCGTCAACAGCGCGGGCGAGCTGATCGGCATCAACTCGCAGATATTCTCGCCGACGGGCGGCAACATCGGCATCGGCTTCGCCATCCCTTCCAACATGGCGAAGGACGTGATGGGGCAGTTGATTCAGACGGGCCGCGTGCGCCGCGGTATGCTCGGCGTCAACATTCAGAACGTGACGGCCGACCTCGCCGCGAGCCTCGGGCTCGGGCAGGTGCGCGGCGCCATCGTCAGCGGCGTGCAGGCCGGCGGCCCGGCCGACCGCGCGGGCCTGAAGCGCGGCGACATCATCACGGCCTTCAACGGCACGCCCGTCACCGACAACAACACGCTGCGCAACGCCGTTGCGCGCACGCGGCCCGACAACGTCGCGACGCTCACTGTCTCGCGCGACGGTCGCGAGCAGCAGCTCCGCGTCACGCTTGGCGAGTTGCCAACCGCCGCCGCGCGCGGCGAGCGCGAAGCGGGCGAAGGCCCGGCGCACGAAGATGTCGGCGGTCTCGGGCTGACCGTCCAGCCGTTCAGCCCCGCGCTCGTGCAGCGCTTCAACCTGAAGGGCGCGACGCAGGGTCTCGTCGTCACCGACGTGGCGCAGTCCGGGGCGGGGGCCGAGTCCGGCCTACAGCCCGGCGACGTGATCGAGGAGGTGAACCGTCAGCCCGTCCGCACCGTGGCGGAGTTGCAGGCGGCGCTCAAGGTCGCGAGCACGCGCCCCGCGCTTCTGCTCGTCAACCGCGGCGGCGACAGCATCTTCCTCCCCGTCCGCCCGCGCGCGCAGGCGCCGACGCGCTAACACAAGAATTAACCACAAGCGAGACGGAGACGCGGCTTCTTGACTTACTGTCAAGAAGCCGCGTCTCCGTGTGTAACGCCTCACGGGCTCACTCTTTTTCAGGTAGACATGTTAATCTCGCCGCCGTGTTCAGCAACTCTCCCGAACACGCCCCTTCGCCCGTGCAGACTAAAGGAACCTCCGATGCGTAAACGAACCACGCCTCTGCTTCCGTTCCTGCTCGCCGCGCTGCTCGCGACCGCCTTCGCGCGCCCGCAGCAGCAACCGACAACGCACGTACAGCAGACGCCCGCGCCACAAACGGCGCCGGGGCAGGAGCAAGTTGACGATGACGACGACGAGGTCGTGCGCATCACGACCAACCTCGTGCAGGTGGATGCCGTCGTCACCGACCGCGACGGCAAGCAGGTGACGAACCTCTCGGCCGAGGAGTTCGAGATACTTGAGAACGGCAAGCCGCGACAGGTGACAAACTTCTCCTACGTCAGGGTCGCGCAGCCCGCGACCGCGACCGCGCCGGAGCCTGAACAGCCGCGCGACCGCAAGGCCAACGCCGGCCCGCCCGTGCCGCCCGCGCGCCTGCGCCCCGAGCAGGTGCGGCGCACCTTCGCGCTCGTCGTGGATGACCTCGGGATGTCGGCCGAGAGCATGCACTTCACGCGGCAGGCGATCAGGAAGTACGTGAACGAGCAGATCGAGCCGGGCGACCTCGTCGCCATCGTCCGCACCAGCGCCGGCGCCGGCGCGCTCCAGCAGTTCACCAACGACCGGCAGGCGCTCGAACGCTCCATCGAGCGCGTGCGCTGGTCGCCGCGGCGTGGGACTGGGGCCTCCGTCTTCGAGGCGCCGCTCGACGCGACCGGTTCGGGCGGGCCGTCCGGCGGCGTTGACGCCGACCGCACAAGCGCCAGCGACTTCGATGAGTACCGGCAGGAGCGCTTCACCATCGGCACGATGGGCGCGCTCTCCTTAGTCGTGGGCGGCCTGCGCGAGATGCCCGGCCGCAAGGCCGTCGTTCTCTTCTCCGACGGCTTTCCGCTGCGCAACTCAAGGGGCGACGCGCCGCGCTACATCAACCCCCTCGACCGCCTCATCGACCTCGCCAACCGTGCCTCCGTCGTCTTCTACACCATCGACGCGCGCGGCCTCCAGCCCCTCGGCCCCTTCGCCTCCGACAACACGTCCGGCAGCCCGCAGGCGCCTTCCGGCGCAGGCGGCGGCGGGACGGTCGGCGGCCCCCCCGGCATCCCGACGCACCAGATCGGGCAACTCCTGAGCACGCGCGGCAACTATCTCCATGCGACGCAGGGCGGGCTCAGCGCGCTCGCCGACGCGACCGGCGGCACGTCGCTCATCAACGCGAACGACCTCAACAAGGGCATCCGCCGCGCGCTCGACGACACGAGCGGCTACTACCTCATCGGCTACCGCCCCGACGACGCGGCCTTCGACTCCGTCACCGGGCGCCCGCGTCTGAACCGCGTCGAGGTAAAGGTAAAGGGCGGCTCCGGCCTGCGCGTGCGCTCGCGCACCGGCTACCTCGGCCGCCCCGAGACCGAGACCCGGCCCGTACCACAGACGCGCGCCGGGCAGTTGATGGCGGCGCTCGTCTCTCCCTTCGGCGCGGCCGGCGTCAGCCTCCGGCTGACCTCCTTCTTCATCGACGCGCCGGATGGCGCCACGTCCGTGCGCTCCATGCTCCTCATCGACCCGCGCACGCTGACCTTCCTGCGCCAGCCCGACGGCCAGCAGCAGACGAAGCTCGACATCATCGCCGTCACTTTCGGCGAAGACGGCCGCGTCATCGACCAGATCAACCGCATCGAGACCATCCGCGTCCCCGCCGACTCGCTTGAACGCTTCAAGAAGGAGGGGATGGTCTACGACCTCAACGTGCCGGTCAAGAAGCCGGGCGCCTATCAGCTCCGCGTCGCCGTGAGGGATTCGGCGACCGAGCGGACGGGCTCGGCCAGTCAATACGTCGAGGTGCCCGACCTCAACAAGAAGCGGCTCACGCTCTCGGGGCTGGTCGTCGCCGCGCCGCAAGAGACGGCGGCGAAGGTCATGCCGGCGACACTTTCCGACCAGCAGGCCGACGCCGCAACGCGACGCTTCCGCCGCGGGGCGCTGCTCGACTACGGCTTCGTCATCTACAACGCGAAGCCCGAGCGGGCGTCGGGGCGTCCAAACCTGACGATTCAGGCGCGACTCTTCCGCGATGGACAGCAGGTCTACGCGGGCCAGCCGCAGCCGTTCGACCCCGCGCAACAGTCTGGACTCGCACGCATCGAGGCCGCCGGCCGCCTCCAACTCGGCGCCGCGCTCGAACCCGGCGAGTACGTCCTGCAAATCGTCGTCACGGACAGTCTCGCCGGCAAGTCGCACGCCGTCGCCACGCAGTGGATAGACTTCGAGCTGGTCAACTGAACAGACATTAACCAGAGAGAGAGACAGAGACGCGGCTGGTTGAGTTCATTCTCAACCAGCCGCGTCTCTGTCTCTCTCTGGTTAACTTCTTTTAGAGCAGGTTCCCGTGCCCCGACTCTTTGGCGAGCGTGTGCAACTCCTTGAGGCGCTCGGCCTGGTCGCGGCGGGCGACGAGGAGGCAGTCGCCGGCATCGACGATAACTAAATCGCTGACGCCGAGCGTGAAGATAGGACGGCCCGCAGCAGCGTGGACAAGACAGCCGTTCGTGTCGAGCGCAATGACTTCGCCGCGCGTTGCGTTCGCCGACTCGCCCTCGGCGCCGAGTTCGTAGACGGTGGCCCAAGTCCCCACGTCGCTCCATCCCGGGTCGGTGACGACCGTGGCGAGCCCGGAGGCTTTCTCGAAGACCGCCGTGTCGATTGCCTCGCGGTCGAGCCCTGCGAAAGCCTCCTCCATCGCTTCGCCCTCACGCGGAGTGCCTAAAGCGGGCTCTAACTTCATCAATGCCGCGTGGTGCTCGGGCTTGTGGAGCCGTATGAGTTCCAGCAGGCGCGAGGCGACCCACGCGCTCATCCCCGGGTTCCAGTAGTAAGAGCCTGCGTCGAGGAAGGCGCGCGCGCGCGCCTCGTCCGGCTTCTCCTCGAAGCCCGCGATACGGTACGCGCCTTCATCTCCTTCTAAAGCCTCGCCTGCGCGGATGTAGCCGTAGCCCGTAGCCGGGTGCGTGGGGCGCACGCCGACGATGACGCCCGCCGTCTCGCGCGCGACGCGCGCCGACTGGAGCAGCGCGCGGCGAAACTCTTCGCCGTCGCGGAAGTATGAGTCGGCCCAACCGACGAAGATGACGGCCTCCGGGTCGCGCCGCGCGATGTGGAGCGCGCCTAAGCCCACGGCGAGATTCGTCCCCAGAGGGAACGGCTCGCCGACTATCTGGCGCGGCGGCACCTCGGGCAGCTCCCCGCGCGTCTGCTCGACGTAGCGCGCGCCGGTGACGACCCACACGTCCTGCGCCGGGATGACCGGCAGCACGCGCTCGACCGTCTGCCTCATCAAAGAGGACTCGCCCGCCAGCGCGTGGAACTGCTTCGGCCTGCCCGCGCGCGACAGAGGCCACAGGCGCGTCCCCGCGCCCCCCGCGATGAAGACCGCCTTCAACCCCTCTCCCATCTCGCTCAACGTCCCTCCTGCCGTTTAACTATCGTTCGAGCCTTCTCAGCTCGAACGCGTCGAGCCACACGGCGCCGAAGGCCGGGCACGGGGAAGTCGTGCAGGGCTTTCGACGGAGCGCGACACGCACCGCACCCGCCATCGGCGCCGTGAACTCAAGCGCCGACTCCTGCCAGCCATCCGTAGACGCCGCGAGCGGAGCCGCCTCCGCCAGCGCCTCGCCCGCCTTCGCCGCCGAGACGATATTGACGAACGGCGGCCCGCCCGTCACCACTTCCTTCGTGCGCGCCGCGAACGTGAGGCGGTAGCGCGCGCCCGGCTCGACCGCAACGAGGCGCGAGACCGGGACTTGCGAGGGCTCGGAGTTGCCCGCGTACTCGACCTTCAGGCTGCGCGCGCCCTCGCGCGGTGAATCCGCGTCGAGCGAGAGTCTCACATTCTGCACGCCCAAAGCGAAGCTCCACCCGAAGCCCTGCTCGTCGGAGCGTGCCTCCTCCTCGAATCCGCCGCCCGGAAGCAAGCCCGTTGAGCCTCGCCCCTCAGACCAGACTCCGTAAGCATCCGCGAAACGCTCCGCCGCGATCAAGTCCGCGACGAGCATCCTGCGTCTATCATCCGCGAGCGACGCGCCCGACCCGCGCAGGAGTTCGAGTCCCACGGTCGGCTCGCCCTCTTTGATTAAGAACCGTGCGAGCGCGAACGTCTCGTCGGGCGTGCGCGGAGTGGCGTCGCGCACGAGCGCGCGCGGGTCGCGCCCCGAAGCGTGCCAGAGCGTCCGGACGAGGTTCGGGTAGAAACGCGGGTCGCTCTCGGCCGCGCGCCTCAACTCCGCGACGGCCTCCGCGCGCGCGCCCGCACGCAGCAGCGCGTTCCCCAACTGCCAGCGTGGCTCCGCGTAGAAGGGTGCGAGCAACACGGCCCGTCGGAAGGCTTCGAGCGCGCCCGCCGTGTCGCCCATCGCCTCCCGCGTCTTCCCCAACTCGACCCAGATGACGTAGTCGAGGGGCCGCAGCGCGAGCGCGCGCTCGTACACGCGAACCGCGCCGCCCGTGTCGCCCGCGTGCGAGAGCAGCCACGCGCGCGCGAAGTGCGTGTCCGGGTCGGCGGGTGCGAGCGACACGGCCAGTTCCGCCTCCTGCGTTGCGCGCGTACGCAGCGCGTGTTCGGCGAAGAAGCGCGCCGCCCCCACGCGCAGCGAAGCCCACGCCGCCCAGCACGCGACGAAGACCACGGCGGCTGTCAACAACAGTCGCGCGGGCGAAGGCTGTGGGCGCGTCGCGTCAAAGGTTCTTCGTCGCTCGTGCTTCACGAATCGTTAACGGGAAAGGGTTGCGAATCAAGTCGCGCGGCCGAAGCCTCCGAAAAAATTTGTGCCCCCGGGAGTCCCGGAGGCACTTGAAGGTGATGGGGCCGTCGGCCCGTCTGCTCGGGACATCGACACTCAAGGGGTGCAGCCGCTGGGTGGCGTGAGCGGGCTCGTCGTGCCGGGTATCGGCGTGCAGTTGGCCGGCTCCGGGTTGTCGCTATCGCTAATCAACTCGTGGGAGATGATGGCGAAGGCGCCGACGACCGCCGCCGTCAGCCCGGTCGCCGAGCCCGTACCCAATCCGCCAGCGGTCGCGCTCGAAGTGGCGGTCGCACCCGAAGTGGCGGTCGCGGTCGAAGGGTCGGCGGGGACGGCGCCCGCTGCGTCGTCGCAGATTTCGATAACGCGGTCGTCCGAGTCAGTCGTGCGCGTCTTGCCCTTCGACTGAACCGTCCCTGTCACACCCGCGTCGGCCGAGAGTCGGACGCAGCCGCTCATGACGACGACGGCGATCTTGCCCTCGCCGAAGGTCAGGGTCACGTTCGAGCCCGGCCTGATCTCGACGCTCCCGAGTCCGGGGAGTTGCACCGTCGCGCTCGTCCCCGCGGGCGTCTGAATCTGCTGTCCGGAGAAGATGGTCTCGCCAGTCTTCGCGTTGTTACCGTTGACGCTGACGGGGCTGTCGCCCGTGGTGGTCAGACGCCCCTGCGCCTGCCGTCCGGCTACGGGCGCGGCGTTTGAGCCCGCGACTTCCGGCGCGGCGAGCGCGAAGCCGCCCGCGGCGTAGACCTGCAAGACCGCTGCGAGCGCGAGTGCGCCGGCCTTCGTCGCTCTGCTCTTTAAGATTGTCATCGGAAACCTCTCGGGTGTTCGGCGCGCTGGTCGCGGGCTCGCAGCCTGCTCTAGTCCATGCGCAGTGTATCCGCGCGCCTCAATGAGCGTCAATACTCTCGACGGCTAGTTTTTTGCACCCCCTCCGGTGCGTCGGCAGCGGCCAGAGCCACGAGCGCGGCGCAGACGAAGGCGTTCGCTGTGACGTGCAGCCCGAAATCGACGAGGCTGTGGACGGCGACGCCGAAGAGCCCGGCGAGCGCGCCGAGGCAGGCCGCACGCGTAAACGTCCTCCCCGCCCGCAGGCGCACGCGCGCGCGCCTGACGAAGAGGAACAGGAACGCCGCGAGCAGGAGCGCCCCGACGATGCCGGCCGACGCGAACAGTTCCAGATAGTCGTTGTGCGCCTGCCGCGGCACCATCACGCCGGAGCCTTCGTGCGTCGTCCTGATCGCAATCCAGTAACCGCCGAGCCCCACGCCCGCGAGCGGGTGCTCTGCGGCCAACCGCCACGTGTCCGCCCAGATGCCCGCGCGCCCCACACGCGCCGCGTCGGCCGCCGTGACCTCTTCGCCCACGGCCCCCATGCGCTCGGCCAGAGGGTCTCCGCCCAACCACGCCGTCCCGAGCACGACCGCGAGGAGCAGCACCGCCGCGACAGTGACGCGCGCGACCGTGGAGCGCGCGAGTCTCAACGCCGCAGAGCCCCCGCCCCTCTCTCTGCGTTCGGCGTCGCGCGTCGCGCCGAAGGTCGCAGCGAGGAAGAGTATCTGGCAGAGCATCGCGAAGACTCCGCCCCGCGAGTTCGACAGCGCGAGCGAAGCCCACAGAAGCACGGCCGCCGCCGCGCAGAGCAACTTCCCACGCCCCACACCGCGCCCGACCGCCAACCCGGCCGCGAGCCCGAGCGCCATCTCCGCGAGGTAAGCGAAGTGGTTCTTGCTGACGAACTGTGCGTAGCCCTCACCCTTCTGTAACAGCGGCAGGATGAACCCCAACGGCTCGCGCTGCGACGCCTGACGGAAGATGCCGAAGAGCGCGCTGGCCGCACCCACGCAGACGATTGTCGCAACGAGCGCGCGCAGGCGCCGCTCCGTCGAGGCGTAGCGCAAAAGCATCGCCGCGTAGAGCGTGAACGCGAAGAGTCTCAGCGCAAAGACACGCGACTCGTAAGGGTCGAAGCTGATACGGCCGACGAAGGGCAGCGGCACCGTCTGAAGCACGGCGAGCGCCGCGAGTGCGAGGCATGGCAGCAAGAGCGCGTGCGCGCGCGTCAGCCAACGCCCGGCCAGCGCACCCTCGATTGCCCAGAGCGCCGCGAGCACGAACACGACGGCGTCGAACAGTCCCGTCCACCACGGCTCGACCGAACCGTACGGCGTGGCGGCGAGTGGCAGAAGCGCGAGCAGCGAGTAGAAGACCACGGCCGAAATTGCACGCGCCGCCGCAGACGACGACTCCGCGGCCGGACTCGCGCCGACGTTTCTGCTCGTGGAAGCTTCCATGCCGCGGCGCATTCTACAACACGTCACCGCGGGCGGGTGCGAAGAAAGTGTGGAGCCGGCGGGGGGAGGGCGATACAATGAGCGCCGGAAGGAGTGTAGTCGATGCAGGTTGAAGGTCTGACGATAAGGCGCGCAGAGGCCGACGACTGTGACGCTCTGTACGAGATGTTCACCAGCCCGAAGCTCTACGCGAACACACTACAGTTGCCCTACCCTTCGCGCGAGATGTGGCGGCGGCGGCTGGCCGAGGCCGGCGATGGAACCCACAACCTCGTCGCCATCGTCGGCGACAAGGTCTTGGGGATGTTCAGCCTCCACACCATTGCGAGGCCGCGCCGCAACCACGCCGCGGCCATCGGGTTGACCGTGGACGACGCATGGCACGGCAAGGGCGTCGGCAGCGCGTTGATGCGCGCCGGCGTAGACCTCGCGGACAACTGGCTCAACCTTACGCGGCTGGAGCTGGAGGTCTACACGGACAACGAGCCGGCCGTCCGCCTCTACGAGCGTTTCGGCTTCGAGCGCGAGGGGCTTCTGCGCCAGCACGCCTACCGCGACGGCCGCTACGTGGACTCCTATGTGATGGCCCGCCTGCGCGCGCCGGCCGAGGCGGGTTGAGCCGCCAGTCACTCGGGCGCACGGCAGCCGTAGCTGATGACGCGCGAGACCCGCCACTCGTCGCCCGTCCTGCGCCAGATCATGACGAACTTGCAGATGCCGTCGAGCGCCTCCTTCTCCCCCTTCTGCGACAGGTAGAAGCGGTGCTCGCCGGTCTCGACGGCGCCGTAGTTATTGATCGGCCGTACCTCCGTGCTCGCCTGCACCAGTTCCCTCCTCAGGTGGTAGCCGCCGCCCGGGCACAGGTTCTTCCTCATGATCGCCAGCGTCGCGTCGCGCGTGAGCGTTAACCCGCCCTTCTCGTGATAGAACTCAAGGTCTTCCGTAAAGAACGTCCCGACCTTGTCAATATCGCAACGGTTGTACGCGTCGAACATCGCCGCATCGAGCGCCGTGATGCGCTCGTACAACTCACCCGACCCCTTCGCGTCATTCTTCGCCTGAGCATGAGCCGAGCCCGTCAACGACACACAGACGAGCAACAGCACGCACACACGTAACAGAAAGACTGTTGGCCTCGACGAGGCAGAATCATTCGCCAGTTTTTTCAACATCTCTCGCGCCTCCCTCCTCCGAAACGCGGCGCGTAACCGGCAGGTTTCATCTTCCTCCGCCCCTCCAATAAAAAGGGCGGGGCTTTAAACCCCGCCTCTCTCATCGTCCTAGTTCCAGTTCTCGCTCTTAGCGACGCGTCCACTTCAACTCTATCTCAAGCTCCTCTTCGTCGCCGTCGCGTTCATATTCGAAGGCGACCGTGGCGTGCGGAGGAACGCGGACGCGTTGGCCCGCGACCTGTATGTCGAAGGTCTTCCCATCCTCCAGCGCGTCCGCCAGACGACGCAGTTTAGCGACGACGCCCTTGTTCGAATAGGACTTCTCCACTTCCTTTTCACTCATCTTCAATGTCCTCCTTAAAATTGGTGGCGACGCCGAGTTACCTGTGACTGTGGGTGGGGTCGTGCCAGCCGCCGATGTCGGCGGTCAGTTCGTCGGCCTCGCGCGGCCCCCAGGTGCCGGCCTCGTACTCGTGGACGGGCGTGGCGTCGCCGAGCACTGGGTCTACGACGCGCCACGAAGCCTCGACCGCGTCCTCGCGCGTGAAGAGCGAGGAGTCGCCCTTCATCGCGTCGCGCAGCAGGCGCTCGTAGGGCGGCGTGTCGTCGCCCGGGTCTTCGTGCGCGACGAGTTCTATATCTTCGCCGGCCATCACTTCGCCCTCGACCTTCGTGCGCGCGCCTAAGCTAATGACTATTTCCGGACTCAAACGAAAGCGGAAGTAGTTCGAGTGCGGCGAAATGACCTCGCCGAACATCGACATCGGGGGCCGCTTCATCGTCACGAGCACTTCGGTCGCCGACACCGGCATCCGCTTGCCCGCGCGGATGACGAAGGGCACGCCCGACCAGCGCCAGTTGTCCACGTGCAGGCGCAGCGCCGCGAACGTCTCGATCTGCGAGCGGTGCGCGACGCCCGGCTCGTCGCGGTAGCCGCGGAACTGCCCGCGCACGACCGATTGCTTATCCAGCGGGCGCATCGCGCGCAGCGCCGCGATCTTGCAGTCGCGCACGGCCTCGGTCTCGTAAGACGACGGCGGCTCCATCGCGAGGAGCACCGCCACCTGAAGCAGGTGGTTCTGCACCACGTCGCGGATGGCGCCGACCTCGTCGTAGAACTTGCCGCGCCCTTCGACGCCGAACGCCTCGGCCATCGTGATCTGCACGCTCTCGACGTAGTGGCAGTTCCAGACCGGCTCTAAGAACGAGTTGGCGAAGCGGAAGTAGAGGAGGTTCTGGACGGGCTCCTTGCCGAGGTAGTGGTCGATGCGGTAGATGGCGTCCTCTGGAAAGAACTGGTGGATGGAGCGGTCGAGTTCCTGCGCCGAGTCGAGGTCGCGCCCGAAAGGCTTCTCGACCACGATGCGCCCGCCCTCGGCCGCGCCCGACTTGTGGAGTCCTTCGGCCACCGTCGTGAAGAGGCTCGGCGGGATGGCGAGGTAGTGGAGCGGGCGCTTCGCGTCGCCCAGCTCTTTCCGCAACTGCTCGAAGGTCGCCGGGTCGCGGTAGTCGCCGTCCACGTACCTGAGGTTCGAGAGGAGCTTCGCGAACGCCTCCTCGTCCACGCCGCCGCGCTCCGCAAGGGAGGCGCGCGCGCGCTCCTTCAACTGCTCCAACGTCCACCCCGACTTCGCCACGCCGACGACCGGCATGTCCAACTTACTGCGCTTCGTCAGTGCCTGGAGCGCCGGAAAGATCTGCTTGTAGGCGAGGTCGCCCGTCGCCCCGAAGAAGACGAACGCGTCCGAGTATTCAGCCAACGTCTTGAGCCCCCTTTGTGTCGAGACCGCTTTTATATCTCAATCTTCGAGAAGCGCCACGCCCCCACGCCGACGAGCAGCACCGCGACGCCCGCGAGCGCAAGGGCGTCCGTCGCGATGCCGAAGTGCGTCACGCCGGTCAAAGCGCCGCGCACGCCGTCCACGCCGTAGGTGAGCGGGTCCACGCGTGTGAGAACGGCGAGCGCCTTCGGCAGATTCGCCAGCGGGTAGAGCGCGCCCGAGAGGAAGAAGATCGGCATCACCATGAAGTTCATCACGAGCTGGAAGCCCTGCATGTCCTTCAGCGTCGAGCCGAGGGCCGTCCCCAACGCCGCGAAGACGACCGCCGTCAAGACCAGAACCGCCAGCGCCACGGGCAACGCCCACAGGCTCACGGGACGAAAGCCCGCGACGAGACTGAAGAGGAAGATGAGCAGCCCTTGCAGCGTCGCCACCGTCGCCCCGCCGAGCGTCCGACCCGCCATGATCCAGAGGCGCGGGACGGGCGCCACCAGCGTCTCCTTCAAAAATCCGAACTGCCTGTCCCACAGCAACGCGATGCCCGAGAACATCGACGAGAAGAGCACCGTCATCCCGATCACGCCCGGCGCTATGAACTGCAAGTAGCTCCCCTCGCCCGCGCGCTGGAACACGGGGCCGAGCCCGAAGCCGAGCACACCGAGGTACATGATGGGCGACCCCAAAGACGCCACGATCTGTGTGCGCGAGCGCAGGTACTTCTTCACCTCGCGCAGCCAGAGGATATAGATAACTCTCATCGCCCGCCGCCCCTCCACATCCGCGCCATCTGTCGCATCCCGTCGGCCGCGCTCGCCGCCTCATCGCGAATCGTCGTCCCCGTCAGCGCGAGGAACGCGCCTTCGAGCGAGTCAGTCTGCGTCCGCTCCTTCAGCTCCGCGGGCGACCCCGTTGCGACGATGCGCCCGTGGTCGATGACGGCGATGCGGTCGGCTACGCGCTCCGCCTCGTCCATGTAGTGCGTGGTGAGGAAGACCGTGACCTCGTCCGACTCGTTCAGCTTCTTCACGTGCGTCCACATCTGGTTGCGGCTCTGCGGGTCGAGCCCCAGCGTCGGCTCGTCAAGGAAGAGTACCTTCGGCGTGTGCAGAAGACCGCGCGCGATCTCAAGCCTGCGGCGCATCCCGCCCGAGAAGGTCTTCACCAGAGAGTCGCGCCGCTCCCACAGCTCGAACAGTTTCAGCAACGCTTCGGCCCGCTCGCGCCTGACCTTGCGCGGCACGCCGTAGAGCACGCCGTGAATCTCCATGTTCTCCCACGCCGTTAAGTCCTGGTCGAGGCTCGGGTCTTGAAAGACGACGCCGAAACGCTTCCGCACCTCGTCGCGCTTCGCCACGGGGTCAAGCCCGTCCAGCTCCACACGGCCGCTCGTCGGCCGGAGCAGGGTCGTCAGCATCTTGATCGTCGTCGTCTTCCCCGCCCCGTTCGGCCCGAGGAAAGCGAAGACCTCGCCGCGACGCACCTCGAACGACACGTCGTCCACAGCCGTCAGCTCACCGAACCGCTTCACAAGGTTCTCGACCTTAATCACCCGCCCGCCCTCCTGCGCGACCTACGCCCGCGATTCTGAAAAACTTTGCCGCCAGCCGCCGTATGTTGCCCCATGCGGCGGGAAGCGACAAGCGTGGGCGGGCACACGTACCCGAGGCCCGGGCCGCGGCCCGGCGCCTCGCGTAGACTTTTGAGGGTTGAAACTTTTACCTGAGGGGGCGGCGTTCGTCCCGGCTGATTTTGATGATACTCCTGCGCCGCTTCTCGGCCGGCGTCCGCTTATCCAGCAGAGTCTGGTGCCTCGTGTTCAGCATCGAGAGGAACGTCTGGTGGCGGAGGCCAAGCGTCTTCGCCGCGCGCGTCACGCTCCCGCCCGCCTCGTCCAGCGCCCGCGAGATGAGCCTCGCTTCAAGCTCATGCACCGCGCCGAACAGCGTGAAGTTCTTGTCGCCGAGCCGCGCGCCCGCCAGCCGCCGCATGACGACCAGCGCGCAGGTGCGCAGCCGCGTTACGCTCTCCGCGTGCTGCGTCTCTTTGAGCAGTTCGTCGGCGCGCAGATAGCAGTTGTGAAGCTCCTCCGGCGAAAGAGCGCGACCCGTGCCGTGCTCCTCGATCAACGTCAACGCCGCGAGCCCGGCGCTGCTCAGCGCGCCCGCCTCTTCGGCCACCCTCCACGCGCGACGCAGGACGCCGACCGATTCGTCCTGCTTACCCAGCCTCGCCCACGCCACGCCCTGCGTCGTCAGCGCTTCGGCCAGGTAGACGGCCCCGCCGCCGGCCTCCAACGACTGGACGGCCCGCGCGATGGTTCTCTCCGCTTCGGCGTATCGCTTCTCGTCGATAAAGAGGCGTGCGCGCGTGTCGTCTATCTGCGCGAGCAGGCCGGCGTCTTTCAACCTCGTCATCACCGACGCCGCGCGGTCGAGGTGTTCGTGCGCCTGCCGATACCGCCCCGTCCGGCGGAGCAGGTTGGCGAGATTGTTCTCGTTCGTCGCGGCGTAGCGCTCGTGCCCTGCCTCCTCCTGGTGGAAGATGGCCGCCGTGTACTCCATGATGGCCCTGTCGAGGTGATCGGCCCGCCCCTCAGTGGCGCCCAACTCTTTCAGCACGACGGCCAGGTGGTTGTGAAAGCTCCCCAGCAGCGCGTGTCCCATCCGCTCGTCGAAGAGGTGTGCGTTCTCCTTCAGGATGTCGAGGGCGACGCTGTAGCGGCCCGCCACGCACTCGACCGAGGTAAGCCGCAACAGAACTTTGGCTCGCTGTGTCGCGTCCGTGAGGTCGCCGAGCGCGTGCGTCAGGAGCACACGCGCCTCGTCGTAAGCCCCTTCGCGCCAGTAACAGAGCGCCAGCTCGCTGTGCGCGGCGCCCGCCCGCTCCCGCTCCCCGAGCGCCTGGAAGCGGGACGCGCTTTCGCTGATGAGGTCTTTCGCGGACGCCTGCGCGCCGGGCGACTGTTTACTCGAACCTATCCAGCCGGAAAGCGCCCCGGCCTGCAACAACACTTCGGCGACGGCCCTCTCCCCCAGCCCTTCGAGGTCGGGACGCAGGCCCGTGCCCTGCCACAGGTCGTCTAAAGCCTCACGCGCGGCCTCATATTGTCCCTTACCGATGAAATCCTCAGCCGCACGGCAGCGCAACAGGGCGCGGTCGTCGCGTGAGAGTGTAGCGTCGCCTAGTTCCTTCAGAAGTTCATCTGCTAAATTCATGTGAGGCAAGCCTTTCTCTTGTGTCCGCCATTTTTCTGGCGGACACGAAAAGACCGTCACCCGAGCGGCGGAGTAAGTCTGTCAGTCCGTCTCCAGACTCCATAAAGGAAAGAATCATGCGAAAGACTATCTGTACTTCCGTGCTGTTGTGCACGTTGTGCGTCACGACCATGGCGGGGGACATTTTGAATCCGCCCGCCCCCGCCAAACCCCCAACTCCGCCCAACGCGACCCTGTCCTTCATCAATCAGTCCGACGACGGCCGGAACGAGGACGAGACTTCTGACCCATCGGCCGACAGCTTCACGGTGGCCGCGCTGACCCTTCTCGATACCGTGTTGGCGCTGCTGTAAGTCCCGACGCAATTAGTCCGTCGGCAAGCTGCCTTCGGCGGTTCGGTATTCGTGTGCCTGACGGGAAAGCCGAAAAGTAGAGGCGACTTCACACCCGAAGATACCGCCGCGCCAACTATATTGCAACAGATTTATAGCCCTCCCTCCGCGCGGGCTTAGCCGTGCCGCGTCGCCCCTTAAAACACTCATACGATGCTTCTACGCTGCCTCTGCGGATGCCTGCGCCCGCTCACAAACTGTTGAAGTACCCACTAGTTCCCACAGGCCCAATTCTGCTAAAGTCATGTTAGGTAAGCGTTTCGTTAGAGTCGCCGATTTTTCGGCGGACTTGAAAGAGCTTCCCACCCCGCACGAGGAGGGCGTTCAGACCGCCCGACCAACTCCACTGTCAACGAGGGAAAGATAATGCGTAGAACACTTAGCGCTGCCGTGCTAGTTTTGGCCTTCTGCTGCCCGATTTCGGCAGGAGTAATACACAACCCGCGCCCTGAGCCGACGCGCCTGCTGGAGAGCCCCGTGCTGTTAACGGCGGACGTGTCGGAGTCTACCGGCGTGGAGACGACGGCCGAGTCTGGCTGGTCGGAGAGGCTGTCGGAGATCACTTTCGACCTGCTCGCGGTCCTGCCGGCGCTGTTCTAAATCACTTGCCAGTCCTGCCGCGGACAGGCTGCCTGGTGGCGGCTAGGGTTTTATGTATCTTGCGGGGCGGAAAGCGGAGGCGGCGCCCGCAGACGCGAGATTAACCCCACCCCGCGGAGAATGCAACTTATTTGGCAGCAGGCGGAGCATCTGCGCTCCCGTAGAAGGGGGAGCGAGCCCTGCTAGAGGATGTTGACGGCGCGCGCGGCGAGGAGCGCGAGCACGGTGAGTGAGATGAGCGACTGGAGCATCATGAGCCCCTTGGCCCAGCGCTCAAGCACGGGCGCGTCCGTCGGCGAGAACGCGGTGCTCGTGTTGAAGGCGAGAAAGAGGTAGTCGAAGAAGTTGGGCGACCAGCAGGCGGGGTCGGAGTCGGCGCCCGGCCGGGGCTCCAACGTCATCTGCGGGAAGAGAAAGGCGCCGTCGGGATGGCCGGGGCGCGAGTCGCGGCCGTGCGGGCCGCCGGCGTCGAGGCGCCAGTACCAGAGGGCGAAGACGAGGATGTTCGAGACCCACAGGGAGCCGGCAGAGAGCAGGAGTTTGGTCGGCGACTCCCTGTGCGCGGGCAACTCCTCGATGAGCAGTACGACCGAGGCGACGAGGCTCGCGGTCACGGCGCCGTTGACCGTGAAGCCGAAGAAGCGGTTGAGGACGTGGTGCCCGCGGATGTGTGTGACGGCAGTGGGGACGAGGAGCCCGAGGACGAGGCCGGGGAAGAGCCAGCGCGGCCCGAGCACGAGGTAGTGCGGCAGCGCGGCGTAGATGCCGCCGACGGAGAGGACGGCGACGAAGGCCGGCCAGCGCGGCTCCGGGTCCCACTCGTGCGGCCATTGCCGCGCGCCGTCGCTCATCTGCTGCCCCTCCTCAAACGGATATCAGAAACACGCCCGCCACTTCTTAACGTTTTTCTTCACGGCTTGTCTACAGACTTCGTGCAGACCTCTTCGTCCTGTTCAGGGAACGCTCAAAAAAATTTTCCGACTGGTGCCGACTTCGAGTCGATTTCATCGCTTTATTAGGCGGGAAGGAAATTCACTCGGAGGAGAAGGAAGATTATGAGAAGCGACAACACTTTAAGAAGACTCACGTTCACGCTCGTGGCACTCGCCGCCTGCGCGCTCTACGCGGCGGCGCCGGCCGCGTTGGCGGACAACGCGGACGAGGCGGCGATACGCGAGAACGTGCGGCAGTTGGAGGCCGGCTGGAACGCGAAGAGCGGCGCGCAATTCGCCAAGCCCTTCGCGGCCGACGCCGACTACGTGGTCATCAACGGGAGTTACATCAAGGGACAGGAGACAATCGCGGAGGGTCATCAACGCATCTTCGACACCTTCTACAAGGAGTCCACGCTCAGCCTCTCGGTCAAGCAGGTGAGGATGCTCCGCTCGGACGTGGCCGTCGTCCACGTCACAGGCACCAACAAGGTTCCGCGCGGCGCGGAGACGCAGACCATGGAGGCGATCATCACACTGGTAATGACGAAGGAGTCGGGCGTCTGGAAGATCACAGCCTTCCAGAACACGGAGGTGAAGCCCGCGCGTTGAGACTTTCGGCCCGCCGCCCCGCCTTCAAAGTATCGGGGCGGCGGGCGCGTGGTTTAGAGGTCGAGGAACTCGGGCCAGTCTTCGCCGCCCGACTTTGTGACCGCGGCCGCGGCCTCGTTGACCTTGAGGTCGGCGATGCGCTTGAGCATCTCGATGCTCCAGTGGTCGGAGCGGTCGCGGAGCGCGGCCAGTTGCAGCAGGAGCGCCGCCAGCACCGGGTCGTCGTCGCGCGCCGCCTCGTCCGACCACGCCGTCAGAACCTCTTTGTCTAACACCGACACCTCCTCGACGCCCGCGCCGCGCGGCGTGTTGAATTAGAAGCGCTTCGCCTTACGCATAAACCAGACAGGCTTAATAAGAGGCGGCTTCCATTCATCTCGCAAGCAGGCGCGGCGTCACATCGCAGCACGGCCGCCGCCAAAGGTGTCCACAGGAATCTCAAAAGTGTCTCGAAGAGTCTCGTCTGCCGCCCCGCGTCAGTTGCAGGTGGTGACCGGGCTGGGGCACTGATCTGCGGGGTCGAGCCAGCCGCTCATGCTCTTGTATTTGACTCGCATCCAGTCCCCTTCGCACCCGGCGACCTTCACCTCGGCCTCGGAGGGGATCGTCCCCAAAGACTTCCGCACGCGCGCGCGTGCGTAAAGCTTGACGCCCTTGCCGTCGTAACCACGCGTCGCGATCCCGAGCATGTTGCCGGAGACCCACCCCTTCTTGTCGAAGACGACCGAACCCATGATCGTCTCGGCGCGGTTGATCTGCACCCAGCCGCTCGGGTCCGACGCGACGATGTGGACGACCGTCCCGTCCTCGTCCAGAGGGATGTTCGCGACAACCTTCCCGCCCACGCCCGGCGCGTCGCGGACGTTCAAGCCCTTCGGGTCCGGGTCTACGACGTAAGCATCCACGTTGCAGACGGCGGCTGGGGCCGCGGCCGCGTTCGTCGCCGCCGCGCCGCCGACGGCCACACCGTTGGAAACCCCGCGGGCGGAACACAGGGCCGCGACCGCGACTATGAACATCGTCAGGCTGATTCTGTTTCTCATAACGGCCGACGAATTTACGCCAGTCCGAGCCGAAACGCCACCCGCCCCTCAATTTTAAATTTGAGGGCGAGCCAGGGCGCGAGAACTGAAGGCCCCGTCGGCTTGAAATGTTCTGGAGGGTTTTGAGAGTCCGAAAGGCTAAGTCGGCCGAAAGGCTCAACCGGCCGTGAGGGTGAGGTAAGGTTCCAGGCTACAAAGTCCCTACGCGTCCTTCTTGATGATGCTCTTCAGCCGCCTCTCGCGCGGCGTCCGCTTCGACATGAGCTTCTGGTGCCGTACCTGCAACATCGAGGTGAACGTCTGGTGCTTCAGGCCCAACAGCCGCGAGGCATGCACGACGCTCCCGCCCGCCTCCTCCAGAGCCTGCTCTATCAGCTTCGCCTCCAACTCATGTATCGCCCCGTAGAATGAGAAGTTCTTATCATGAATCTGCACGCCCGCCAGCCGCCGCATCACCGCCTGCGAACACGCACGCAGCCTCCCCACGTCCTCCGCGTCCTGCGTCCCTTCCAGCAACCTGTCCGCCCGCAGGTAAGCCTCGTACACCTCCTCCGCCGGAATCGCGCGCCGTTCCCCATGCTCCTCCACAAACGTCAGCAATGCCCGCCCCGCACTGCTCTGAGCCCCCAACCTCTCGGCCATCTCCGCCGCACGCCGCATGACCACGACGGACTCGTCGTAAGCCCCGCGCCGAGCCCACACGACTCCCTGTAACGTCAGGGCGTCCGCCAGCAGAGCCGACTCACCACCCTGCTCAAAAATCTGGATAGCACTGGCGAGAACGCGACTAGCCTCCCTATACTTCCGCTCCGCCACCAACACCCGCGCCCGCGTCTCATCCACCTGCGCGAGGTCGCCCGGGTCTTTCAGTTTTACGAATATGAATCCCGCACGGTCTAGCTGCTCGTGGGACTCCTCGTATCGTCCGAGCTTACAAAGCAGCATGGCGAGATTATTGAGGTTTCTCGCGCAGTACCGCTCGTGCTTCGCCAGTTCGTAATGATAGATCGCGGCGGTGTATTCAATGACCGCGCTGTCAAAGAGATCGGCCCTTCCTTCAGCGGTCGCCAGCATGTCTAGGATCAGCGCCTTCTGCCCGTGCCATCTGCCTTTAGCAGCATCGTTGGCTAACTCGAAGACCGGCTCTGCCTCCTTCAGGATCGCCAAGGATTCGTGATATCTGTTCTCACTGATCTCGACGAGCGTACGCCTGATATGGATTTTAGCCTTCAACTCCACATCGGCGTCTGCCAAAGGCTTCAGCGCCTCTTTCAGCACCACGCGAGCCTCGTCATGCGCCCCTAGCCGCCAGTAGCACATGCCGAGTTCGTACTGAGCTTCCGACACCTTCCCTAGCATCTCTTGAGAGCGGAACTTCCACGCTGCCTCGGAGAGCATGTCTTTGGCTTGGTCCTGTGCACCTGAAACGTTGCGGGCGCTGCCGAGCCAGCCCGTGAGTGTCCCACATTGGAGCAAGACTTCGGCCTCCACGGCGGGCGGCCACGTTTCCATTGTTGGCCTCTCACCGACACCTGCCCACATCTCGGCCAGAGCCTCCCGCGCGGCCTCGTACTGCCCTCTATGAATGAGGTCAGCCGCCACCCCGCAGCGCAGTAAGACGCGCTCACCCTCAATCAGCGAAAGGTTATCTAGTTCCTTCAGTCGCTCATCTGCTAAAGTCATGTGAGGTCACCCTTTCTTTGCGTATCCCGATTTTTCGGCCGTACGCAGCAAGGCCGCTGGAAGCAACAAGTTCCAGCGGTAATTCTGTTTAACCCTCATATAAGCGAAAGGTGTAAAGAGATGCTTAAAGCCATCCGAGTCTCTACGTTGATACTGCTGCTAGCCTGCTCTGCCCAAGCCGGCTACATGCAGAACGGCTCACCCGAACCGCCTCCGCCGCCGTCTCAACCGGCGAACTCCGTACAGGAGCCGACAGGCACATCTCAAGAGACGAGTGCGAACGGTTACATGCAGAACGACGCGCCGAGCGGCCTGACACAGATCGCGTTGGAAATGCTCGCGGTTCTGCCGTCTCTGCTCTAAGACATACGCCCATCCGACCGGGAACGCGCTGCCTAGTGGCGGCTAGGTAGTAGTGTGTCTTGCGGGCGGCGGAATGCGGAGGCGGCGCCCGCAGACGGGAGATTAACCCCGTCCGGCGGAGAATGCAACAGTTTTTGCGAAAGGGAGTGACTTTCCCGTCAGGGGCCGTTCGGCGGTGAAGCGGTCTCTCTCAGGCACGTCGGAAATGGCCGAAAGTAGGGCCGTTCGGCCCGGATATTCTCTCCGCCCGACCGCTCACAGATTTCCGTGTGTGCGCGCGCGCCGCCCGTTCTATCCTGCCGCCGTTCGGAGGACGCGGAGGATGGAGCAAAGTTTAAGGAGTCGCGAGGAACAAACATGAAGATCAAACATCTACTCTTGACCGTCGTCGTGTTAACCGTGTCGGCCTTCTCAGCTTCGGCGCAGACCGCCGACGCCGAGAAGGCCGCGGCGCGCGTGCCTTTGGAAAACTACCTGCGGGGGCACGCGACGGGTGACCCGGAGTTCATGCGGAAGGCTTTCCACACCGAGGGCAGTCTCATCTTCATCCGCGACGGCAAGTACACGACGCGCAGCTTCGCAGACTACATCGCGGGGATGCAGGGCAAGCCTGCGCCCGACGAGGAGAAGCGCAAGCGCTGGATAGAGTCGGTGGACGTGGCGGGGAACGCGGCCGTCGGCAAGATCATCCTCGACTACCCTTCAGGCCGGTTCGTGGACTACATGACGCTGCTCAAGATCGGCGGCGAGTGGAAGATCGTCAACAAGAGCTTCCACTTTGAGCCGAAGGCGGCGCCGGGGAAGTGACTTGGCTCTCCCGTTTGGAGGGTTTAAGCTGCCGAGGCGGCGCCGGGAGAAGATTGATGGAGCAGGTTCTGACGAATAGGCCGTCGGGCGATGCGGGGCGGGAGTCGGTGACGGCCGCCCCCGCGTGGCCCTTCAGACGCTTCCCGAGCTTCTGGCAGGTGCAGCTCGCCGGGTGGGCTCTGTACCTCCTGATGATCTACGTCACGTTCCTGACGGTCGCGGCCCCGGGCACGCTCTACGGCCTGTTCGTCATCAAGCTCATACGGACGGTCATAGGCTTCTGCCTGACGTGTCTTATGCGACAGGTCTACCGGCGCTTTGGGACTGACCTGCCGATACAGCAGGTCGTCGCGCTCGTCCTCGGTTGCTCGGTCGTCTTCGGCCTCGCGTGGACGCTCGCGGAGATGTGGGCGGCGACCTTGAGGAGTCCGGCCTTCGTCTTCGCCGACAACCTGCCGCGCATCCCGCGCAACGCTCTGGACTACGGGCTGACGCTGACGGCTTGGAGCGCGCTCTACTTCGGCGTCAAGTACTGGCGCCAGTGGCAGGCCGAGCGTGAGAAGGCGCTGGCCTCCGCAGTGCTGGCCGACCGCGCGCAGTTGGAGATGCTCCGCTATCAGATCAACCCGCACTTCCTCTTCAACTCGCTCAACTCGATTCGCGCCTCCATCGACGAGGACGCCGACCGCGCGCGGCGGATGGTGACGCAGCTCTCCGAGTTCCTGCGCTACTCTTTGCTCCACCACGGCGCCGCCGAGGTCGCGCTCGGCGAGGAGGTCGAGGCCGTCCGGAACTACCTCGCCATCGAGAAGACGCGTTTCGAGGAGAGGCTCGAAGTAGACTTCCGAATCGAAGAGGCGGCCGAAGCTCTGCCCACGCCCTCGTTCCTGCTCAACCCTTTGGTCGAGAACGCCATCAAGCACGGGCTCAAGAGTCCGACGCGCCCCTTGCGCGTGTGCGTCTCGGCAGAGATTAGGGACGGCGCGCTCGTGCTTGAGGTGGCGAACACGGGGAGCCTTGCGCCGGACGGCGGTGGAACCGGGGTGGGGTTGAGGAACACGCGCGAGCGTTTGGAGAAGGTCTACGGCGGGCGCGGCAGGCTGGAACTCTTCGAGGAGGGCGGGTGGGTGCGCGCCCGCGTCACACTCAGTTGAGGCTGGAAGCCTTAATCGTGGACGACGAGCGTTTGGCGCGCAGGGAGTTGCGCTCGCTGCTCGCCGCACACACGGAGGTTGCGGTCGTCGGCGAGGCCGACTCGGTCGCGGCGGCGCTCGCGTTGATTGAAGGCGAGCGCCCCGACCTCGTCTTTCTCGACATCCAACTGGCCGGCGAGACCGGCTTCGACCTTTTAGAGAGAGCCGGTGCCATCGACTTCAAGACGGTCTTCGTCACGGCCTTCGACGCTTACGCCATCCGCGCCTTCGAGGTCAACGCGCTCGACTATCTGCTCAAGCCCGTCAACCCTGCGCGTTTGAAGCGGGCCATCGACAAGCTCCTCGCGGGTGAACCGACAATCGCGGCGGCGAGCCCACGGGCGCTCGCCATCGACGACCGCGTCTACCTCGAACTCGGCGACCGCTCCGTCTTCCTCAAGATCGACCGCATCACACACATCGTCGCGGCGGGCGACTACACCGAGGTCTTCACGGCCGAGGGTCAGAAGTATCTGGTCGAGAAGCCCCTGCGCGAGTGGGAGGCGCGTCTTCCCGAAAAGTTCTTCGCGCGCGTACACCGCAACTGCATCGTCAACCTCGAATACGTCGAGCGCGTGGAGAGCTGGTTCAACCGCTCGCAGCAGCTCTTCCTGCGCGGGCGCAACGAGCCCCTCACGGTCAGCCGCCGCCACGCCGCCCGGCTCAAAGAGAAGTTCGGCTAAGCCGCTATATCGCCCGCTCGGGTGCCAGCCTTACTCAGACCGCCGTTCACGGCCGGTTTGCAAAGATAATCGCGTGCGGGAGGAAACTCCTCCCCCGTTCCGCCGATAACTCTTTTAGAAGAGATAATCTATCGTAGGGGGTGTCGGTGATGGGCTTAGCCGAGGTGGGCGGGAGAATCTTGAACGCGGCGGCAGACGCTTTGCAGGACGGGCTTAACGTTGCGCGCGAGACGTTGAGGAACGCGGGCGCGGTCACGAACCAGCCCGTCGAGGAGGGGGCCGCGCGCCTTCTGGTAGACCGCGCCGTGATCGCCTCGAATAACACCGAAGACGGCACTAATCCGGCGTCCTTCACGACTGTGCCCGCGGGCGCGGAGCGCGACCTGCGGCTCGCGCGGCTCGGAGCCAACTTCTGCGTCCCCCCCTCGGCGGCGCCACAGCAGCAGCCGACTCCGACGGCACCGAACGCCGCTGGGACTGTCCTCGTCCAGACGAGTGAGGTCACGATCAGGCTTGAATCGACGCCCGCATCCGACCCGAGCGACCCGCCCATCGACCGCATCGTCTTCGACACTGGCGGGGGCGACGACCAGGTAAGGGTCACGCGCGACCCCAAGACCGGCGCGACCGTCATCAACGTCAACGGCGAGCGGCACACCGTGCTCCTCTCGCACGACAACGCGACGGGCGGCGGGCTCGCGACCGTGGACGGCACGCAGCACCAGCTCTCACGCGACGACCCGAACAATCTCAAGATTCGCCTCGGCGAAGGCAACGACCGGCTCGACGTGGGCCGCGGCGTGCGCATCAACCTGACGGTGGAGGGCGGCGCCGGCAACGACTGGATACGCACCGGCTCCGGCGACGACCGGATAGAGGGCGGCGAAGGCGACGACACCATCCACGCGGGCGCCGGGCGCGATTACATCAACGGCTCGCGCGGTAACGACAGGCTCTACGGAGAGTCCGGCCACGACACCGTCTACGGCGGCGACGGCGACGACCTTGTCGAGGGCGGCATCGGCGACGACTACCTCGAAGGCGGGCGCGGCAAAGACCACCTGCGCGGCGCGGCCGGGCGTGACGTTCTTTCGGGCGGCCTCGACGATGACCTGCTCGAAGGCGGCGCGGGCGACGACCGCTTATACGCGGGCGGCGGCCGTGACCGGATTTACGGCGGCGCCATCGGCGACAGGAGGAACACGGCGCGCGACATAGCCTACGCGCAGCAGGGTGAAGACACGGTCGCCCGGGGCACGAACGTCGTCAACGTCGAGTTGACGGGGACGCCCGGCAGCCGCGCGTTGCGCATCGTCGGCTCGCCCGAGTTCGTCGAACGAGTCGAGCAGGACATAGAGTTCCTGCGCTCTTCGCCCGACGGCCGTCAGATGCTCGACGCCTTCGACAGCGCTTACGACCGGAGCCGTTCGCCGCTCCGCGACCTGCCGTTCATCGGACACCTCTTCAGTGACGGCAACACCGTCACCATCCAGGAACTGACCGAAGAGGACAACGGCTTCGCCGACTGGTCGCGCCGTACCGCGGGCGGGCCGCACCCGTTCCTCGACGCAAGCGGCAACCCCGGCGCCTCCGACAACGCGACCATCTCCTACAACACGCGGCTCAACCAGATTTACGACCCAGACCCGAACGTGGCGTCCGACCGCTGGAAGTACTTCGACCCGGTCGTCGTCCTCTACCACGAGATGTCGCACTCCTACAACATCGTGACCGGCACCTTCCAGGACAACACCTACACCGGCACCGGCCCGGACAGCGGCGCCGTCAATAACAACGAGCGACAGGCGGTCGGCCTGCCGAACAGCGGCGTCACCTTCGACAACGACTTCGACCCTTCGACGCCCGACTCGCGTAACAACCCGCGCCCGCTGACCGAGAACGGTCTGCGCGGGGAGATAAACCGGCAGGCGCGGCCGACCTACGGCGACTCCTGAGAGACGCGCGCAGACATTTGACTGCGCGAGAAGAACGGAAGGAAGATGTCCGCCGACGGCGTGGGGCAACGGCCGCCCGCCGGGCGGACATCTTTTATGGCGGATTGTTCTTAGACGGGAGGGGTAAAAGCGGTGCGAACTCTTGCTACGGTCTGGGCTACTGTGTGGGCAGCCGTCCTGCCGTTCGGGCTGGTGGCCGACGCCGCCTGCTCGTCCGGCGGCCCGCGGCCAGCGAACGGCAATCAGAGCGAGGTCAGGAACATGAACAACACCACGCCGAGTCCCGCCGGGGCCGACGCTGCCGCGCCGAACCCGCAACTCGACTTAAAGGCCAACGTCCGTCGCGAAGCCGGGGGCGACATCTCCGTCGAGTACAGCGTCACGAACCGCGGCCCGCGGCCCGTCCTGCTGCTCAACCGCGGCGACACGAGCTTCGGCCTCGGCCCCGGCCGCGTCTACGTCGAGCCGCAGGCGGACGGCACCGTCAACCTCACGCAGCGCGGCTACACGCTCCCGCCCGGCCACACCGGCCCCGGCCCGACGGCCGCCATCTACCCCGGCGTCTCCGAACTCGCGCCCGGCAAGACCGCGACGGAGACGGTGCGCGTCCGCGCGCCCAAGTCCCGCCAACACCCTTACGGGCGCTACTACCCGAACGTGCCCGTGCCCGACCCGCTCGGCCGCGTGCGCTTCTGCCTCGGCGTGGTGCCGGCCGACGCGCCGACTAAAACGACGAGGGGCACGCGCGTCCTGACGAGCCTTCAGGCCATCGCCGCGCAGGAGTTGCTCTGCGCCGACCCGCAACAGCTTGACTGAGTGTTTGGTGTGAGCTGCCGTCGTCAGCAGGCGGGTGACCGTTGGCGGCTGCGGCGCTCCCAGAGCATCGGGAGCATGATCGCCAGTTGGCCGCCGACGTAGAGCGCGGCCACGGCCGCGAGGCCCAACTTGTTGCTGCCCCAGAGCCGTTCAATCAGGGCGGGCGCGCCGTCAACGGGGATCGTCAGTTGCTCGGCCACCCAGTAGTTGTAGAAGGCGATGGCGCCGAGGCACGCGCTCCAGACGAAGTCCGACCGCGCGCCCGCGAGCAGGTAGCCGACCGCCGGCCAGAAGAGGAGGCCGACCCCCAGCGGGTAGACGCCGATGGCCGAGAATATCTCCCCGCGCAGCGGCTCCTGTGCGACGGGCCAACACAGGATGGCGAGCGCCGCCGAGAAGACGAACCCGATCTTGACGAAATCACGCTGCTCTTCACTCACCCCGCTGCCCGCCTTTCACTCCCCTTAATGGTCGCGCCCTGCGCCCGCCGCGCCGTCACGAGCCGGCCTCTCTTAATTCTGCCACCAAGACGTACTACGCCGCCAACTTCGGGAGCAGATTCTTCTCCTTGCCGTAGAGTTCGGCCTATCCGCACCCGAACGCGCCCGCGGTCGTTGCCGCTTACACGCGCTTATCTGATTCTGATATAGTGAAGTTGAGTGCGACACTCCCCGCCTCAAATAAACTTCACGAAAAGGTTCCCCCATGAACAGATCAATTCAGGCAAGACAATTCGTTTTCCGCGTCGCAAAGCGCCCGGCCGCTTCAAGGCTGATGCGAGCAATGAGACGTGGCTGGTCTCTCGTCACGCTCGGTACGTTAATCACTTTGCTGACGGCGCCGGGCATCAGCGCGCGGCCTGCCGGCGGAGATTTAGACACGACCTTCGGGCTGGCCGGAATGGTGAGCGACGATTTCGGCGGAGGTAGTAACACTGTCAACTGCATCGTCCTTCAACCGGACGGTAAGATTCTGGTAGGCGGTGGGATAGGTAACGGCTTCGGGCTGGCCCGCTATCGGCGCGACGGCACTTTAGACGTGACCTTCGGCAACGGCGGCGTCGTGACCACCCCGCTCCCGGGGCCGCCGGGGTACAACACAGGGGCCGTGGAGGCCGTGGCGCTGCTGCCGGACGGCAGGATCGTCGTCGCCGGAACTTCAATCTCCAATTACGAGTACAACACCGACTTTGTGGTGGCACGTTATCACGCTGACGGGAGCCCGGACGCCGCCTTCGGTGACGGCGGGATAACCGTCACCGATTTCTTCGGCGAGTATGACCTGGCGCACGCCGTCGCCGTACAGGCCGACGGGAAGATTGTGGCAGCCGGGGCGGCCAACCGAGACGGCGGCATGAAGGCGGCCTTCGCCCTCGCCCGCTACAACGTTGACGGGAGCCTTGACGCGGACTTCGGCGTCGGCGGAAAGGTGGTCGCCGGCTTCTTCAACACTTTGAAATCAGCGAATGCCGTCGCCGTTCAGCCGGACGGCAAGATCGTGCTGGCGGGTTACGGGGAGTTCAACCAGAGGGGCGACTTCGCCCTCGCGCGGTTCGACCGCGACGGCTCGCCGGACTTCACCTTCGGGCTCGGGGGCGTAACGCTGACCGAGTTCCCGACCGGCAGCGCCGAGGCGACTGCGCTGGTTCTGCAACCCGACGGTCGGCTGGTCGTCGCCGGGTTCGCCAATAACAGTCTCGGCACCACCTCCGACTTCGCGCTGGCGCGGTACGACCGGCGCGGGTCTCTCGACCGCTCCTTCGGCAAAGCGGGAAGGACGACGATTGACTTCCGGGGCGACTTTGACATCGCGTATGCGGCGGCTGCCCTGCCCGACGGCGGGATCGTTCTGGCCGGTTACGCCCAGACGAGCGAGGCCGACTCGGACTTTGCGGTCGCCAAAGTTGACAAGCATGGCAAGCCGGACAGGGACTTCGGCGACGGCGGCAGAGTGTTGACGGATTTCCTCGGGCTGCCCGACCTCGCCCGTGCGGTCGCCGTCCAGCCGGACGGACGCATCGTCGCGGCCGGTTACGCCTCGACGACCGGAACCCTGGACTTCGCCCTGGCCCGCTACGTCGGCGTGTCGAAGGAGAAGAGGTAGCGTGCCTGCGCCCGTTAGAGGTTCGGCCGCACCTGACACATCTGCTCCCAATGACCGACGATGGCGGCGACCGCCTTCCGCACCCTCGGAGCCGGGTCACGCCCGAGATACGCATTCAGCGCGGCATCCATCTCATTGACAGGCGCAGGCTCTAACAACCGTGGGGCAAATCGCTTCAACAACGGAGTGTTGTAGTGCCGACAAGCTATCAGGGCATCAAGCGCGACCAGACTCAGGGGGCGCCCCGCCGCTAACCATTTAGCCACCCGCTCCCAGTTCAAATCAGACACGGCAGCCAACCGCCCCCAATCGTCAAGCAAAGGGTCGGAGATATTCTGCTCCAGCCAATCCAGGGTGGCCGCCGAGCGAAACCACGAGAGAGCTGCGGCCGTATGTACAAGCTCCTTCGGCGGGACACCCGCGAGAGCACTCACGACAAGGCTGTACCCTTCTGCCCTCGGCAGACAGGCCGCCGACGCTTCGGCAAGAGAAAATAAGAGCGCCGGAGGGGATGATTCCCATTCCCGGCGAATCCACTCTTCAGCCGTCGTACCCAAAACCCTCGCGCAGATTTCGTAAGCGAGACCCTGCAACTCAAGGCCGGGTTTTGACGCCACACGCGTTTGCAACGAGCGTAAAACGGAGTCTCTGCTATGGCGACTGAGCGCCTCGACCAACGGCCCCTCTATGAACCATTTCGTTCCCGCGTAATCGAGCAGGTGCTCGACATCGACGGACACTTCCTCCAGCGTCGGCGCAGGAAATAACTCTGCATCAACAACCTCCTCTTCGGGCTGACAGGCCGTGCCGTCTTCGTCGTAGAAGTCATCATGAAGGAGGAATTGGCGGGGGCCGTAAAGAGAGGCAAGGTTATACCATTCCAGAGGGCGCAGGGAGAATGTTTGCAGCCTGCGGGCGCAGGCTCGGCAAACTCGGAAAGGCTGTTGCGGCTCATCTGACTCAACAGCAGTTTCGACCGGTGCCGAGCGACAAGCCTGACAAGGGTTCTGTTCCATAACGTAGTCCGGGCCTTTTCCTGCGCGACCCGAGAATAGTAGACTAACTGCCCGAAACGGCCGACTCGACACGGCCCGACGCCCTTACATAGTTTTCACGCCGCCGCTTACGTGCCCGGAAAAGGTTTCAAACTCGACGCAGAGAAGTTGATGGTCGCGGGCTTCGCCGCGGCGCTCGCGCTGCTCGTCGCGCTCGGCGTCATCACCTACCGCGTCACCTCGGGCCTCATCGAAGAGAACAACTGGGTCGCGCACACCTACCAGACCATCGGACTGCTCGAAGATGCTGAGACGGCCGTCACCTCGGCCGAGACCGCGCAGCGCGGCTACGTTATCACGGGCGACGAGCGATTCCTCGCCCCCTACCGCGACGCCGTGCCGCGCATCGGGCGGAACATGGACGAGATCGAGCGGCTGACCGGCGACAACCCCCCGCAGCAACGGCGCGTTGGGGAGCTGCGCCGCCGCGTGGACGCAAAGCTCGCCGTGGTGGGCGAGGTCATCACGCTCCGCAGATGGGGCCGTGCAGAGGAGGCCGCGCACGTCGTCAGCACGGGCAGGGGCGAGGAGGCGATGAACGCCGTCCGGCTGACGGTCGGCGAGATGGCCGGCGAGGAGCGGAGGCTGCTGGCGCTGCGCACCGCGGCGTCGGAGTCTTCGGCGCGGAGGGTGAGCATCACGTTCCTCCTCCTGACCGCCTTCGTCTTCGTGATGCTCGCGCTCTCCTACGTCCTCTTCCGGCGCGATGTGGCCCGGCGCCGGGCGCAGGCGCGCGCGCTGCGCGACCTCTCGCTGACGGACGAGCTGACGGGGCTCTACAACCGTCGCGGCTTTCTCGTGCTGGCTTCGCAGCAGTCGAAACTGTCACGGCGCCACAGCCGCGAGATGCTGCTGCTCTTCGCCGACATGGACGGGCTCAAGCGCATCAACGACACGTACGGGCACGACGAAGGCTCGCGCGCCATCGGCGCAGCGGGCGAGGTTTTGCGCCGCACCTTCCGCGACTCGGATGTCATCGCGCGACTCGGCGGCGACGAGTTCGCCGTCCTCGTCGTCGAGCCCGGCGACCACCCGCCCGAGTTCTTCGCGGGCCGACTGGCGAAGGGGCTCAGGCGCCACAACGAAGAGTCCAACGCTCCCTATCAGGTTGCGATGAGCGTCGGCGCCGTGCGCCTCGACAACTCCCTCACGGTCGAGGAGGCCATCTCCCGTGCGGACGAACTGATGTACGAGGAGAAGCGGCGCAAGCGTGCGCAGAGAGACGCGCCCGCGGCGAGTTCACCGGCCGCATAAACGCACACGCCTTCACTGCCACTCGCAGAGTGATTCCACGTAGGCCGCGGAGCCGTCGCGCAGCCAGCCGTCGAGCTGCGACTGCTCCTTGAGCTGCTGCCCACGCACCCGGCCCACGACCGCGAACTCACATTTGAGGTCGGAGAGCGCCGTCATGTCGCCCCACAGTTTCTCGAACTGCGCAACGGGGAAGATATCCTCCTGCCCGTAGCCCCAGCGCCTCTTCACATCCTTCAGCGTGATGTAGGTGGGCATCCGATTGCCGACGCCCCGGACGGCCTCCGCCACCAACGCCTCGTCTCGCAGCGTGTCGCGCGTCAGGCCGAAGACGGCGAGCAGCGGGTCGATGCTCACCCACGTCGTCAGAGAGTTGTAGTAGGAGAGCTTGAACTCCTTCTCTTCCCGAGGCATGGCCAGACCCTCGACGAGCCTGGGCCGCCCGTCAACTCGTGCGAGCCCGCCGCCGCGGTCTTCGACCCGCCGCGGGATGACCTCGAAGGTCATCGCCGCGCCGCTGTCGATGTGCAGCCCGAGCAGCGCGGGGTCTACGTCGGCGCCGACGGTGTCGATGTTATGAACCATCAGGTACTCAAGCTCCGGCCTCTCTTCGAGCAGTCGCGCCAGCGTGCCGTTCTTCAGCATGTTGGGTATCTCGTACCAGTGGCCGACGGGGTGCAGGCACTGGCTCGGCACGTTGTCGGTATAGTCGCTCGCCTCCCCGCGGCCGTGCGCCCAGTCGAGTAAAGCGGCCTGCAAACTGACGCGCATCTTCTGCGCGCGCTCGTCGAGCACCTGATGCGCCGTCTCCTCCCAGGAGAAGCGCAGGTCGCGGACTGTCGGCACAAGGCGCAGGCCAATCGACCGCCCCGGCGAGAGAACCAGAGGGCCGCCGTAGCCGTAGCCCTGCTCCGCTTCAAGATAGTCTTCGATAGGCTTGTGCGTGAGGTAGCTCGTCGTGAAGATGTGCGGGAGCGTCCGGCCGTACGCACGCCCCGTCCGTCGGCTCTTGGCCAGATGCACCTCGACGAAGGTGCGGTGCCGCCCGCCCAACTTGGCGAAAGGGTGAAGCGCCTTGACCACGCCCGCCCCCTGCGTCCAGCGGCTCCCGACCCCGCCCGCCATCGACACGACGCCCACGCGCCCCGCAGACAGTGCGTCGGAGCCTGCCCGGCGCATCTCGTGTGTCAGACCGTGCAGGGCATCGTGTACGTCGCCCGGCTCGACATCGCTTATCTCCGTGTTGATGGGCAGACGATTCTGGGCGAGCCCGATGCGGCCGCTCTTCAGGTTCACACGAATCTGCTCGTGCTGCACACGGTCGAACCCATACTCTTCGAGCAGTTCGGCGAGCCCACGCCCGCTCCCCTCCTCGCGTCGTGTGCGTGGCAGGAGGCGGTCGAAGAGGGCCTGCACCACACCGCCCAACTCCGGCCGCGCGCGGCTGGCGGCGGCGAAGGCGTCGAGGTCTGCACGGCGTGAGGCAGTGAGTTCATGGGGCTTGAGCCTGACAAGATGCGGGGCGATCATCAGGTAGTAACCCGGCGGCAGCAGCGCCGACTCCGACGACATCAACTCGGCCGTCGTGCCGCGCTCGTTGATTTGGAAGTCGTAGACGACCGGCTCCATGGCGAACGGCAGAGCGTTCTCAAGTCGCCTCTTCGTCCGCGACATGATCTCCTGCAACTGCTCCTGCGCCTCTGCCTTGCGTTGGGGCTCGAAGACGAAGCCCATCCCTCCGCCGGACATCCCGCCGAGCATCCAGAACCCGAGGAAGTCCTCCCCGAACCGCTCGCGCACCTCCGCGATGAGGCTCTCCGTGTAGAGGTTGCTGACCCACGGGATGATCGTCTGCAACGGGCCGAAGAAGTTCCGGGTCGTGGCCGCGCCGATGGCAGCGACATCGCCATGTTTAAGGTGACCGAGTATCTCGTCGAGAATCTTACCCGCCTCCAGCCGCGCCTCCCATTCGGGTTTCGAGCGCAGCAGGTGCTTCTCCGTGACCATCTCCAGCACCGGCCCGACGTTCTGCGCCATCCCGCCATGCACCAGCACGAGGCTGTCCTGCAACCGCCGCCGGCTCTCCACGGGGACGGCCTCTAAATCGAGGATGCGGTGGGTCGGGAGCAGGCGCCCGCGTGTGCTTCCGTGCTCGGGGTCGCCCTCCGTCGCCTCCTGCCCTTCGATGACTTTGATGCCGGGCCAGACTCCGCCCGAGTCCTGCCAGCCGCCGCCCGACCCCGCGAGCCATTCGCCGAGAATGGCCCGCGCCGCGACCAGCCGTCGGTCTGCTTCGGCGAGCGGCCCTTCGACGTTGCGAATCTGGCCGGTCGCGCGCATGCAGACACTGATGAGCGAGGCGAGGAGGTTGGTCGAGACGGCGAGGCGCGAGCCCTTCGGAATGCCGTTGACGTTACTCACCAACTCTATCCCGAGGCCGGGGCCGACCAGACGTGCGAGCAGGTCTTGGAGACTCTGCCCAGACCCTTCGAGCCCCGGCGGCACCAGCCCTGAGGCGATGAGGGCCGCCTTTAAGAGCCCGAGGTAGTCACGCGCGAAGTCGAAGACCTCGTCAAGCTCGACCACGTCGGTCGTCGTCGAAAGGTCAACGCTCGCGAGCCTCAACACGGGCTCGTCGATAACGCGCAGGTACGCTTCGACGGGCGGCCGGGGCTCGGAGTCGCGCCCGCGCACGCCGAGGTCAATCGACACGTTCAGGACGCGTGCGCCCTCCGGGAAGTCCATCCCGAGAAAAAAGATGTCGCTCCACGCGCTGTGCGTGAGGTCCATACGAACCGGGGTCGCCTCCCGAAGGACGGGGAACGGGGCGTCCGCGGAGGGCCGCAGCAGCATCTCCTGTCGGACGCGCAGGGCCTGGTCGAGCGGATGCCCCACGCGGAACATCCACTGGTTGCCGCGTGCGGAACGGACGCTCCGGCGCACCTGATCGGCGAGGTTCTGAAACGCCAGCTTGTGATAGGTGGCGGCCAGCGCGCTTGAGAGAGCGTCGCTCGGCCCGCCTTCGGCCTGCGCGCTCAGGAACTGATCGACGGCCTCCTCGAAGCGCCGACCCAAGAGGTGAAGGTATCCCTCATAAGGGATGTGCCCACCCGGCGGGAGTCCGGGTTTCGCGGGCAGTTGAAACCGATGAATCGCGTAGAGGAAGAAGCAGGCCCGCACACGCTCAAGGAGGTTACCGCTCGTGCGGCGAAACGATTCGAGTTCGGCGCACTGCCCCAACAGTTCTGAGAGCGAAGCCTCCCGGCAGTGCTCGTCCAGCGACCTGTTACGCACACGCGGGTCGGCCGAGGTGATGACGTTGATTAAACGCTCCATCGCTTCAGCCCTCGTCCGTCCTCGCCGACTCGCGCTGCGCCAAAAGCTCACAGACTCCCGCCAGAACCTCTTCGCGGTCGCGCCCCGAGAGTGCCATCGCCAGTTGCGCGTACAGGAGTCCGTAACGGACATCGACGGGGTACCGCCGCCCACGCGCTTCGAGCGCGAGGTACTGCTCACGCCTCGCCAGTTCGTCGAGGACGGGCGAGAGCAGGACTGACCCGCCGGCACCTTCTGCCGCCGCCACGTGCCGCTCCAGAATCTCCATTACGGCGGGTGTGAGCACGTGCATGCCGAAGAAGCAGAGGTAGTGTCCCGCGCGCAAACCCGGCACGGCCAAGCTTTGCTCGGCCTCCGTGGGCGTGGGCTTCTCGACCACCTGCTCGATCTGGTAGAGGTCTTTCGTCCCCGCAACCCTCCGGCCTCCGACCGCGCCGAAGTATGGCAGAAGATTCTCCCGCGTGGCCTGCACCCCCGACACCGAACAGGAACGTGCCTGCGCTACTTCGACCAACTGCCGCGCGCAACCCACGGGGCCGCTGCTCACATAGACGTGGTCGCTGATGAGGTGAAGGAAGGGCTCGTCCCCGACAAACTCCCGCGCGCAGTAGACGGCGTGTCCGTAGCCGAGCGGCTCGCACTGATGAAAGAAACTGAGGCGGCCCGCGTGCTCGCCGGCCGCCCCCCTGTACGCCTCTTCATCTTCCGGACAGATGACGATGCCTATGTCCTCCACCCCGGCGCTCATCGTCTCTTCGATAATGATGTTGATGACCGGCTTCTGACGCCCGTCCCTATCGACCATCATCTGAAGCGGTATCGTCCGCTGATTCCTCGCCGCCGCCGTGATGACGGCCCTGCTTATCTTCATCATCCTTTCCCCTGACACCGAAGCACCGCAGCCACACCCGCCGGAGGTTGACTACGCGCTTACCTTACACTTTCCCCGTTCACGGCGCATACGGTCGTCAGGGGCAAGCGTGCATAAGTTTAGGGGCGGCGTTCAGGAGAGAAGCAGTAGCCTTCCCTCTCGAACGCCGCCCCTTGTTTGAGTATGAACTGGATGCGGCTTGCGCTTACCGGGTCAGGCGCGGCAGTCAACCGCGCTTCCTAGTTAACGCCCCAGCCGCTTGTAGTAGCCAGCGCGCCCTCGTGCTGGTGCGCGCGCTGCTCGCGCTCGGCCAGCTTCATGTCGCCGTCGACCATGATCTTGACCAGTTCCTTAAAGCTCACCTTCGGCTCCCAGCCGAGGATGGTGCGCGCCTTCGTGGGGTCGCCAAGCAGGAGGTCAACTTCGGCGGGACGGAAGTAGCGCGGGTCGATCTCGACGTACTTCTCCCAGTCGAGGCCGAGGTAGCCGAACGCCTCTTCGAGGAACTCGCGGACGGAGTGCGTCTCACCGGTGGCGATGACGTAGTCGTCCGGCGCATCGGCCTGCATCATCAGCCACATCGCCTCGACGTAATCGCGCGCATAGCCCCAGTCGCGCTGCGCGTCGAGGTTCCCCATGTAGAGCTTCTGCTGAAGTCCGAGCTTGATCCGGGTAGCCGCGCGCGTAATCTTCCTTGAGACGAAGGTCTCGCCGCGCCGCTCCGACTCGTGGTTGAAGAGGATGCCGTTGCACGCGAACATGCCATAGGACTCGCGGTAGTTGACCGTGATCCAGTAGGCGTACGCCTTGGCGCAGGCGTAAGGGCTGCGCGGGTAGAAGGGCGTAGTCTCTTTCTGCGGCGTCTCCACGACTTTGCCGTACAACTCGGAGGAGGACGCCTGGTAGAACTTGGGTTTGATGCCGGCCTCGCGGATGGCTTCGAGCAGGCGGACGGTGCCGATGCCTGTCACCTCGCCCGTGTACTCGGGCACGTCGAAGCTGACGCGGACGTGGCTTTGCGCGCCGAGGTTGTAAATCTCGTCGGGGCGTATCTGGCGGATGACCGTGTTGAGCGAGCTCGAATCGTTGAGGTCGCCGTAGACGAGACGCAGGCGCGTCCCCAGCTCGTGCGGGTCTTGATAAAGGTGGTCGATGCGGTCGGTGTTGAAGGACGAGGAGCGGCGGATGATGCCGTAGACTTCGTAGCCCTTCTCAAGGAGCAACTCGGTCAGGAACGAGCCGTCCTGCCCGGTGATGCCGGTTATCAATGCGCGCTTAGACATCGGAGCGGAATTCCTCTCAATCGTTCGTGAATCAGGTCAGAGCCATCCGCGATAGCGGGTCGGCGTGACGCATACCGTGTGATTGATGACAGCGCGGCTCTCATCAATCAACAAGCCATGATCGGTAAACCCACCCGCTACCGTGGGTGGTTCTGACCGCTACGGCTTTGCTTCAGCTTAGCACAGCGGCCACGGCCTTTCCCAGCGGCTCTTCGGCAGCCGCCTTCGTGAAGACGCGCTCGGCCGCGAGCGCCATCTCCTTCTGGAAGAGGTTACTCAGGTAGTTCACGTCGAGCAGCAACCCCTCGCCGCCGAACTCGCGATAGAGAGTGATGTAGCCCCACCCGGCCGCCGAAGTCGAGAGCGGCATCCGCAGCGTCCAGAAGAGGTGCGAGTCGAGTATATCGCCCCCGCGCACGTCGCCCCGCCCCCACTCCCAACAGACGAGCCCCCCGCGCTCCGCCACCCCTTCGAGCCGGCGGTCGCCCGCCTCGCGCGCGAGCACCGCGCGGCTCAACTCGAAGTCGCCGCCGCGCCCGAGCTGCACGGTCGCATAGACGAACTCGCCCAGCTCCAGCACCTCGCGGACGGCGGCCAGCAGGTCGCCGAGCGTGTCGGCGTGCGAGAGCGAGCGGCTCGCGCGGCGGACGCGGACGTGATTGGCGGCGCGCGTCCGCCGCTCGGCGAAGTTGCGCCGCAGGCCCGCACGCACCTCGTCAGCCTCGTGGTAACGGAGGCGCCCGGCAACGAGCACGATGACGGCGCCGGTCACGAGCAGGAGCAGTCCCGTCAGCTTCCCCTCGCCGCCGTCGCTTGTAAACAGCATCGCGACCAGCGCGCAGACCGCGCAGACGCCGTAGAGCGCGAAGACGACGCGCCGCTGCGACCAGCCGCGCTCAAGGAGCTTGTGGTGAATGTGCTCGCGGTCGCCCTCGAACATGGGCTGCCCCGAGATGAAGCGGCGCGCAATGGCTATCCCGGTGTCGATGACGGGCAGCGCGAAGGCCATTAACGGGATCGCGACGGCGACCGCGGTCGAAGCCTTCTGCGTGCCGGTGATGGAGAGCGCCGCGAGCAGGAAGCCTGTGAAGAGTGAGCCCGAGTCGCCGAGAAAGATGGAGGCCGGGTTGAAGTTGTAACGCAGGAAGCCGGTCAGCGCCCCGACAAGCGCGAGCGAGACGACCGTCACCAGCGGGCGGTTCGTGACAAGCGACGTGGCCGCCATCACCAGCGCGGCGAAGAGCGCCGCGCCCGTCGCCAGCCCATCGAGCCCGTCGATGAGGTTGAAGGCGTTGCTGATGCCGATGACCCAGACGAGCGTGAAGAGCAGGCTCAGGACGGTCGGTATCTCGAACGAGCCGACGAGCGGGACGGTGACCGCCGGGATGCGCGCGCCGAGCGCGAAGAGGAGGAGCGCCGCCAACCCCTGCGCCAGAAACTTCCACTTGGCCTTGACGCCGCCCTTGAGGTCGTCGAAGAGGCCGAAGGCGAAGACGAACGTCGAAGAGACCAGCACCGCTATCGCCTCCTGACGGCTGAGCCCGAGCAACTCCGTCACACGGTTATCCACGAACGGCAAAGCGGCCAGCGCCAGTCCGACCGAGCAGTAGATGGCGATGCCGCCCACGCGCGGCACAGGCAGCTTGTGCACGCGCCGCGCGTCCGTAGGCGTGTCCACCCATCCGAGGCGCTGCGCTGCGCGACGCAGCAGCGGCGTCAAGATGAGCGAGGAGGTAAGCGCTATCGCGAACAGAGTCAGGTACGTGTTCATCGGGGTTCGGGACTTAACATGATCTCTTCATAGAGCTGCCGGGTGCGGCGGCCCATGACCTCAAGGTCGAACTCGCGCTCGACGCGCAGGCGCGCGGCGCGGCCGTAACGCGCGGCGAGCGCGGCGTCCCCGAGCAGTTGGTTGAGCGCGGCGGCGAGCGCTTCGGGGTCGGCGGGCGGGACGGTCAGCCCCGTCACGCCGTCCACGGAGACATACGTCACGCCGGAGTCGAGCCGTGTGTTGACGACGGGCTTGCGGCAGGCCATCGCTTCGAGCTGTACGATGCCGAACGCCTCGCTGCGCGCGACCGAGGGGAGCGCGAACACGTCGGCCGCATGATAGTACGGAACCACGTCCTCGACGTGACCGAGGAGGGTGACGCGGCCTTCGACGCCCGCCCTCAACGACTCCTCTTCCAGCGCGCAGCGCAGCGGGCCTTCACCGATGATGACGAGATGTCCGTCCACCTCCTTCATCGCGCGGACGAGGTGCTCGAAGCCCTTGTAGTAGATGAGGCGGCCGACGCCGAGCACGACGCGCGGGCCGAACCGCGCGCGAATCTTCGACACCTCGGAGGGGTCTACGCGGTCGAACTCTTCGAGCGGGACGCCGAATGGTATCACGCGGCACTTCTGCTTAAACTTCTGAAGCACGGGCGACGACTCGACGTAGTTGGGCGAGGCCGCGATGACGGCGTCGGCGCGTTCGAGCACGCGCCGCAGCACGGGCCAGAACAGGCCGCCCAGAATTCTCTGGCGCACCACGTCGCTGTGGTAGGTGAGGACGAGGCGGCCGGCGTGCCCGCTCGCCAGATATGCGAGCAGGGCCGTCGGGTGCGGCCAATGTAGATGCACGATGTCCGCGCGCGACTCGCGTATGCGGCGGGCGAGGCCGGGGCAGACGGGCGCCGCCGCGAAGTCGAAGAGTGTTCCGACCCGCGTCACCTTCAACGAGTCCAGATGTTCTTCGACCGTGCGGCGGTCGTCGCTTGAGACTAAGACCTCGACGTTGACCTCTGCGCGCAACTGCCCGCAGAGCGCTTGCAGGTGCGACTCCATTCCGCCCCTGTGCGGCGGGTAGAACTTGCCGACCTGGAGCACGCGCAAGCGCCGCGGCGTCGCGGCGGATGCGTGACTCGCGCGACGCGCGTCGGTCGAGTTGGCTACGGCTTGCATCATCTGGTTGAAGAAAAGGCATCGGCCGCCTGTCTCTTCCGACGGCGGCCGATGCGCATGTGTCGCCTTAACCTCGGGAACTTACGGCGTCCTCCCGAAGCCGTAGGCGAAGAGGTCGTCGTTCCGGCGGATGGCAAAAGCGTCCAGCGTTCCGGCGAAGCCGCCCCGCGCGCCGCTGCCGTCAACGCCCGGGCTGAAGTAGTACGCGGCGGCGACGGGGCCGCAACTGAACGCCTCCACCTCGACGATGCGGCTGTAGAGTCCGTCGTTCGACGAGTTGACGACCACGCGAATCTTGTCAGTCGTGATGGGCGCGAAGATGAACTGCCGCTTGGCGAGCGTGTTATTGGTCACAGACCCGCCGGGCACGGTCGCCCACGCCGCACCCGTCCAGTACTGCACGTCGAAGTCCTTGACGCCGTAGCTGGTGGCCGCCGTCGTGTCGTTGACCGGTTGGCCGTTGTTCGGGCTGTTCTTCAGCGTGTAGACGGCGATTGAGTTAATCGTCTGCGTGGCGTTGAAGTTGACCTGAATGTTGTCTGGGAAGACTCCGCGCGTGCCGTCGTTCCAGCCGCCGCCCGCGCCCCAGTCGTTGCCGTTGTGCTCGCCGTTGATGACGCCCAACGCCGGGAAGCTCGCGTTGACGGTCGAAGAGGCGACGGCGGTAGAGCCGTTGGCGGCGGTGGCGATGTTGGTGGCACAGGGCGTGGGCGAAGGCGTCGGCGTCGGGACGACGACCGCCGCGCAACTGAACGCCTCCAGCTCGACGATGCGGCTGTAGAGCCCGTCGTTCGACGAGTTGACGACCACGCGAATCCTATCCGTCGTCACGGGTGCGAAGACAAACTTCCGTTTCGCCAGCGTGTTATTGGTCACAGACCCGCCGGGGACATTCGCCCAGGCGGAGCCCGTCCAGTACTGCACGTCGAAGTCCTTGACGCCGTAGCTGGTGGCCGTCGTCGTGTCGTTGACCGCCTGCCCATTGTTCGGCTGGTTCTTCAGCGTGTACACGTCGATGCCGATGAGCGACTGCGCGACGCCGAGGTTAATCTCGACCGTGTCTGGGAAGACTCCGCGCGTGGCGTCGTTCCAGCCGCCGCCCGCGCCCCAGTCGTTGCCGTCGCGCTCGCCGTTGATGGCGCCCGACGCCGGGAAGCTCGCGCTGACGGTCGAGGAGGCCGTCGCCGTCGCGCCGTAGGAGGCGCGGGCCACGTTAACCGCACTGGTGCACTCCTGCGCCGCCACCACTTCGACCACCTGCGGCGCCGCGTTGTAGTTACTGTTCCCCGCCTGGTCGTACATCACCGAGCAGTTGCCGGTGGGGGAGGTCATCGTGTAGGTCGCTCCGCTGTTGGTGCATGAGCCGGAGCTGCTGTAGGCGACCGGCAACCCCGAACTGGCGGTCGCGGCGACGACGAACGTCGTGCCGTGCATGGCGCTCGCCGGGGCGTGCGTGTTGACGGTAATCGTCTGGTTGGCCGGGTTGACGGTCAGCGAGCCCGTGCCGTTGGCGGCGTCGTAGACCGAGTCGCCGGCGAAGCTCGCCGCGACGCCCGTCGGGTAAGTCCCGGCGTTGATGCCGGCCAGACTGACGTTCAAAACGGTCGCCACGCCGGAGGCATCGGTGTTCGCGCTGCCGGCGCTGTTGCCGTTCAGAGTGAAGCTGACGCTCTTGCCGGCGACAGGGTTGCCGCCCGAGGTCAGCGTGGCCGAGAGGTTCACCGTCCCGCCGTAGCTACCCGTGGCGGGGGCGACCGCGAGGCTCGTCCCGAGCGGGTTCAGCGGCCCCTGCGGCAGCGGCCAGACGTATGCGCCGCGGCTGCGCGTCCAGAGCGAAAGGGTCGTGGCCCCGCGGTCGATCTGCATGTCCCAGATCATCACGTTGGGCAGTCCCGCGTTGAAGCGGTACCAGATGGGCGAGGCCGCCGTGATGTCGTCCGTGTAGTAGAGCCCGAAGTCGGTGCCCGCGAAGACCTGCGACGGGAAGTTCGGGTTGGCGATGATCGAGTCAACGGGGATGTCCGGCAGGTTGCCGCTCTTGTCCGTCCACGTGAACGTGGCGCAGTTGGTCGAGCAGACGACCCTCATAACGTGGCCCGGCGTCGCGGGCGTGTTGTCGTTGAAGCCGCCGACCGCGGCGTAGGCGATGGGCGCGCTCGTCGTCGTCGGGTCGAAGGTCACATCGAGGATGGGCCGGTTGGGCAGGACGGCGTTGTTGTCCGTCACGTTGACCCAGATGGCCTGGTTCGCCGTGCCGGTGCCCATGTTGCGCCCGATCTGGACGGCGCCGTCGTTGGTGCCGACGACGACCACGGTCTGGTCTTTCGGCTCGAAGGCGAGCTGGTTGATGAAGGAGCGGTTGCCGAGCGTCCCCTTGGTCAGGTTCGGACTGTTGATGTACCACGTGTTCGTGGTCGTGCCCGTATTGGTGGCGCCCAGAATCGTCTCCCAGACGCGGACGGTGCCGGCGACGAGGTGGCCGCAGCCCGTGGTCGCGCCGGCCGTGCCGCAGTCGTTGGACGGGTTGGAGGGGTCGCCCTTGAAGATTTCAAACGGGAGGATGAACGACTGCTGGTCGCCCGTCCACGCCCCGCGCCTGAGCGTCCAGGTGGCGCCGGGCTTGGTGCAGTTGGTGATGCAGCGGCTGACGCCACCGCTGTTGTTGCCCTGCCAGTAGCGCAGGCTCCCGGCCCCGAGGGTCGTGGCGCCGAGCGTCCCCGTCCCGTTCATCGACATGTTCGTGCTCGCCTCGGTGAAGGTGAGCGAGTCGCCCGCGGCGCCGGCCGTGGTGGCCGTGATGAGGGCCGAAGCCCCCCCGGAGTTGGTAGCGGTGACGACGCCCGCGAGGTCGGCGTTGACGGCCGTGACGACGTTGTTACGCGAAGTCCCGACGCTGGTTCCGATGGCCACGTCGCCGGTGCCGGCGCGTGTGGCCTTCCACGTGAAGGTCTGCGAGCCGATGACGAACGTCTCGTTCACCACGGGGATACCGGTGCCCGTCATCGTAATCAACCCCTGCGAGTTGACGGGGCCGGTGCCGACGGGGTCGATGCGGGCGTAGAAGCCGTCGCCGCCCAGGCCCATCTGCCACTGCGCAGGCCCGGTCGGGCTGCCCGAGAACATGACTGAGCTGGGCCCATTGTCCTGCGCGCCGCCGTTGGCCGAGGGGTTCGGCGAGGTGGCGAAGTTGCCACTGATGTCGCCCGAGTAGAACTCGATGGTGTTGAAGCCGGTGTCCATGTTGAACCAAGTGGGCCGCGCCGCGGCCGGCGCAGCCGCGTTGGCGTTCGTGGTGCCGTGGACGCCGCCGTCGTTGCCCAGCAGGAGCGTGCTCGAAGAGCCGGGGAGGAAGGCCAGCGCGTGCTGATCGACGTGGACGGGCTTGGGGCTCACGTTGCTGTAGCCGCACGTCACGTCGTAGAAGGTGGTTCCTGTTCGGGTCGCAAACCACACGTCGAAGGTGCTGACAAAAATACGGTCGGGGTCGTTGGGGTCTACGGCGACGGCCTGATCGTACCAGTTCTGCGGGTAGTCGCCGCTCCCGGCCCCGGCCGAGCCCGCGCCCGAAGCGGCGCACTCGGCGAGCTGTGCGCCTGCCGAGCCGGTCATGTAACTCCAAGTCGTGCCGCCATTGATCGAGGCCCAGACGCCGAGCTGGCAGCCGGCGGCGTTGCCGCAGCCGGCGTTGTTGTTGGGGGCAATGGACTGCACCTGCGCGTAGATGTAGTTCGGATTGCTCGGCGCGACGGCAAGCTCGATGCGGCCGAGCTGGTTGCCGGTCGTCGTGTTGGAGTAGGGCGTGCCGCTGCCCGCGTTCATGTTGGCCCCGGCCGCGTACGTGCTGGTCGCCGCGCCGTAGACGAAGCCGTTAGCATTACTGGCAACCGAGGTGAAGTCCGTCGGGCAACCGCTCGCGGGCATGGTGCCTTTGTAGAGGCCGTTCGCGCCGTTCTGGTCGAGGTTGAACTGGACGGTGGTGGCGAAGCCGCGGACGCCGATGGCCGCGAGGATGCGGGTGGTGCCGCTGATGTTGGTCAGCTCAAGGCCGGTGATGTCCTGACGCTGCGTGCCGAAGCTGTTGGTCAAGCAGGGGCCGGTCCAGTTCTGCCCCCCGTCGTAGGAGAGATAGAGACCCCGCTTGGTGCCGGCCACGACCTTGTTGCTGTCGTTGGGGTCAACGCGCACCTTGCCGACCGCCTGATACTGTGGGAACTGGCCGACCGGCACGGGCAGCGCCGCGCCGAAGACGTTGGCGCCCAGCACCGTCCAGGTGGCCCCGGCGTCGATTGATTTCAGGATGCCCTGACTGCCCATCGAGAAGGAGCCGTAGTTGAGGTCGCCGGTGCCGGCGTAGATCGTGTTGTGATTGTTCGGGTCGATGGCGAGGGTGTCGATGCTCGTCGTCGAAATCGCCGCGTCGTCGGTGACGGCGCTCCAGGTGGTCGCGCTGCTACAGCAGTTTGTGGTCTTCCAGACGCCGCCGCCGACGCTCGCGGCGTAAGCGACGTTCGGAGTGACCGGGTCGATCTTGATGTCGTTGATGCGGCCGGCGGTCGTCGTGTAGTCGAAGCAGCCGGTGCAGCCGGTCATTCTCTCGGGCTGGGGGCCGAGCGCGGTGAAGCCGTTAGGGTTGAGCGCCATCGGCGAGAGTTGCAGACTCTGTCGGCTGAGCTTGCGCCCCCCCGGGATGTTGCGTCTGACGCGGGAGTCCTGCTCGGCCGCACGGCGCACCCACTCGGGGTTGAACCGGCCGGTCGGGTAGGTTCGGCGATGAAGCCAGAAGGCTTCCTGTTCCAGCAGCCGCTCGCCGTCGCGGTCGGCCTCGCCAGCGGAGAATTGCGCCCTCACCCTCGCCCTCGAAATGGAGCCGACCGCGGAGGCGGTGAAGGCCCCGCCGTTCTCCTCCGGGGGCGCTCCGGTCGTCGCGCGGACGGTCTTCGCGGCGCGCACCTCGCCGATGGCCGCCCTGATTTCCGGCATCGGACTCGTGATCGTAAAGGCGCCGTCCTCGTCCGCGGTCGCCTCCAGCGTCACCCCCTTCTTCGCCTCCGCGCCTTCGCCGATGATGATGGTCACGGTCTCGCCCGGAGACCAGTTCGTCCCGGACAGAGTAATCTCCTCGCCGGGCAGGTAGAACCCTCTGTCCGTCGTCAGGCTCGGCAAAGCTTGAGGTGCTTTCCGGATGGCAGGCGCCGTTGACCTCTTCTGGCTTTTAGAGGGAGCCGGCTTGGTGGACTGCTCCTGCCCTCTGCTCTGGGGCTGGGCCGGACGAGTCCCGCTCCCGGAAGATAGAGGCGTCCAGAGGGCCAACGCGGCCAGCGCCAGCAGGGCCAGCAAGAAGGCTGACCGTCCACGCACTCTTTTCGAGAAAGATTGCTTATGGTTGATAGCGGAACGGTCTTCGACGCGGGGACGGCGCTTCATCATTGGGGGGAGCCTCCTTCGTTTCGGGTCGTTGGTAATGCTCTTGGGAACTACGGGCGGTGGTAGTAACTCGTCGAACCAAAGGATGCGAGAAATGCTTTGGCTCCGACTTGTCTTCGCTGTTGGGGCGAGATTCTATCACCCTACCCTCAAAGTGAACACTCCCTTTATGAAAAAAGCTAAAGTCGAAGACGGGACTTTGAAGGATATAACTCGCGTCGGCCGCCGGCAGGAAAGAGCCGGCGGCCGACGCGAGTGTTCGAAACATGCGCCGCAGGCTTACGGCACGTTCTCGAAGTTGTAGGTGACGAGGGCTCCGTTGTGCATGAGCCTCAAGTTATCGACGTTGCCGTCAAAGCCGGGCGCCCACGGGCCGCCGACCTTGAACATGATGGCCGCCGCCGGGTTGTTGCGCACGCCCGCGTTCGGGAAGAGCGCGAGCACCTGCGCCCACGTGCAGGGCGTAGCGGGCTGGCACGGCTGCGTGACGCCCGCGACGTTGTTAACCGTCACCGTCGTCCGCGTCCCGTACCACATCCCGTTGCGCGCGTCCCAGTTCTGCCAGACGTTCTGCTGCACGGCCCCCTGGCCGGGCGACAGGTACGGCTCGAAGACGAGACGGCCCGCGAAGGCGGTCGCCGCGTCGTTGAGGTCGTAGTCGATGTCGAACTGGTACGACGCCGCGACGACCGTGTTCGAGTTGTTGTCCTGATAGCTGTGGTAGAGGGTGCCGAGCAGGTCGTCCATCCGCGTCCCGGCGTAGCCGACGGTGGCGAAGATGTGGCGACCCTGCGAGTCCACGGTCAGGAAGGCGCTGCCCGTGCCGAGCGGGGGCGTCGCAGGGCCGGCCTCGAAGCCGCCCGAGCCGGTGCCCGTGCCCGGCAGGTCGTCGGCGAAGACCCACCCCTGCTGGTTGCCGGGCGAGACGACGATGGTGTTCGCGACGCCCTGGAAGCCGTTCGTGCCGCGACCCGGGGTCGTCTCGACGTTGGTGTCAGTGCCGCTCAGAAGGAACGGCGTGTACTGGATGTTGGCCGAGGCGGGGCCGGCGATGTCGGGCTGGCCGCCCGGAGGTGTCGCCGTGCCGCCGTAGGCGACGGGTATCTGCGCGGCGTAACCGGGCTCGGCGCTGTTGGCCGTCGTCACGACCGGCGAGGTCGTCCCGTACCAGTTGCCGCGGAAGTTCTTGTAGTTGGTCGTCCCCGGCGCGGGCAGCGAGCCGCCCGACTGGCGGTCAACGACCTGGCCGTACCAGTTGGCGCTGATGTTGTTGTTCGAGAAGGTCGAGTGCAGCGCCGTCTGGACGGGGCTGTTCGTGCCGCCCGAGGCGTCGAGGAAGAGCACGCCGACCGTCCAGTTGTTGGTGATGAAGTTCTCGACCACGGTCTGGTTGTCGGTCTGGTTGCGGTAGATGACCCCCGTCCGGTTGAAGTCGATGACGTTGTTGCGGACGGTGTGGCCGTTGCTGTTGTTGATGTCGATGCCGGTGCGGTTGCCCGTGATGACGTTGTCGCGAATGACCGCGCCCGTGATGGCGAGCCCCTGAATGGCGAAGCCCGCCGAGTTCAGACCCGGGTTGTTCCAGTCGGTCGTGTTGTTGCCGAGGCGCGTGACGGTGAAGCCGCGCCACGGTCACGTTGTTGGCGCTGATCTGGAAGGTCGTGCCGGGGCCGCCGATGGGGCCGCGGACGTTGGTACTGCCCGCGCCCGCGCCGATCGACCTTGAGGTTCGTCCTTGTTGACGTTCACGTCCTCGTCGTAGGTGCCGGGCTGGACGTTGATCTGGTCGCCGGGGTTCGACGCGTTGACCGCGCCCTGAATGGTGGCGAAGCAGCCGCCCGTGCCGCCCGGGTTGACGCAGCGCGCGGCGACGGGCGTTGCAACTGAACGCCTCGATCTCGACGACGCGGCTGTAGGTGTTGTCGTTCGCCGCGCTGACGACGACCCTGATGCGGTCGGTCGTGATGGGCGCGAAGATGAACTGCGCTTCGCCAGCGTGTTGTTCGTCACCGTGCCGCCCGGCACGACGGCCCACGCCGCGCCCGTTCCAGTACTGCGACGTTGAAGTTCTTGATGCCGTAGCTGGTGGCGGGCGTCGTGTCGTTGACCGGCTGGCCGTTGTTCGGGCTGTTCTTCAACGTGTAGACGTCGATTGGTATTGATCGTCTGCGTGGCGTTGAAGTTGACCTGCATGTTGTCTGGGAAGACGTTGCGCGTGCCGTCGTTCCAGCCGCCGCCCGCGCCCCAGTCGTTGCCGTTGTGCTCGCCGTTGATGACGCCCGAGGCGGGGAAGCTCGCGTTGGCGGTTGAAGAGGCGACGGCGGTAGAGCCGTTCGCGGCGCGCGCCACGTTGTTCGATGGGTTAGTGTCGCAGGGCGTCGGCGTAGGCGTCGGCGTCGGCGTCGGGGTGGGCGTCGGGCGTCGGCGTCGGGACGACCGCGGGCGCGCAACTGAAGCCTCGATCTCGATGACGCGGCTGTAGAGTGTTGTCGTTCGCCGAGTTGACGACGACGCGAATCCTGTCCGTCGAGATCGGCGTGGAGAAGCTGACGCGGCGCTTGACGCGCGTGTTGCCGGTGAAGGAGCCGCCGGCGCCGTCACCCACGCCGCGCCGTTCCAGTACTGCACGTCGAAGTCCTTGATGCCGTAGCTGGTGGCTGGCGTGAAGTCGCCGACCGTCGAGCCGTTGTTCGGCGCTGTTCTTCAACGTGTAAACGTCGATGTGCGTTGATGGACTGGACGACGTTGAGGTTGACCTGAACGTTGTCGGGGAAGACGCTGCGCGTGCCGTCGTTCCAGCCGCCGCCCGCGCCCCAGTCGTTGCCGTTGTGCTCGCCGTTGATGACGCCCGACGCCGGGAAGCTCGCGTTCGACGGTCGAAGAGGCCGTCGGCGGTCGCGCCATAGGAGGCGAGCGCGACGTTGGTCGCGCAGAGCGGCGGCGCAGTTGGTCTCGTTCGTCAGCCAGTTGGCGAAGTTGACGTTGGTGCTGACCTTGTCGCCGCTGCCGGGGCCGACGGGGCCGGGGCCGTTGGCCGCGCCCCACCAGTTCGACTGCGCGTTGACGTGAGTGCCCGAGTTGTTCTGCACGCCGATGGTCGGGTTGCCGACGATGTTGTTGTTGTTGGCGACCATCCCGCCCGTCGAGGCGGAGTCGATGACGATGCCGGTCAGGTTGCCGGCGATGTTGTTGCAGGTGAGCGTCGGCGTGGCCGGCGTCTCGTGGAAGACGCCGCGGATGCCGTCCGTCACGTGGTTGAGCTTGAAGCGAATGTTGGGCGACGTGGCCGAGGAGTTCGTCACGTTCAAACCCTCGACGCGCGTGTAGCCCGCGGGCTGAAGCGCGGCGCGGTTGGCGTTGACGTCGTTGTCAACCACGTCCACGGCGACGGTCTGCTGGACGGACTCGACGCGGATGCCCTGATAGGCGGTCGGCGTCGTGACCTGCGGCGGCATCGGCGTCTGCGCGTAGGCCGTCACGTTGTTGCGCGTGATGGTGAAGCCGGGGTTCGTGTAGACGTAGTGCAGGTTGTGGCGGATGCCGATGCGGAACGACGAGATGGTGTTGTCGGCGATCTGCGAGGCCGGGTGCGTGGTCACGTTTCCGCTGAAGTTCTCGATGACGATGCCGACGCGCGAGCGCGTCACGACGTTGTTGCGTCACGTCCGCCCACGCGTCGTCGGAGATGCGTAGCGCCTGACCGAACGCTGCCGAGGAGGTTGTCCACCTTGTTGGCGTTCATGCGGCTGTTGCCGTTGCGCGCGCCGCCGATGCCGAAGGTGTTGAGCCAGATGCCCATCTCGCCGACGTTCTTGACGATGTTGTGCTCGACGACGGCGTCGAGGTTGGCCGACCCGTCGCCGTAGATGCCGAACTCGGCGTCAACGTCCGAGCCGTTGAAGACGACGCCCGAGGTGAGCGAAGGGTTGTCGCCGTCCACGGTGAAGCCCCTGAAGGTGACGCCGCTCGCGGAGAAGGTAGACGACGATAGGCCCCGCGAAGCCGGGGTCGAGGGGGTTGCTGGCCGTCGGGATGATGATGGCCTCGGCGCCGCGCACGCCCGTGTTCGGGTTGACGTTGGCGTTCGGCCCTAAAAGCGTCAGCGCCTTGTTGACGTTGATCTGCTCGGCGTAGGTGGCGGCGGCGACCTGGATGGTGTCGCCCGGCGCGGCGGCGTTGATGGCGGCCTGAATGGTCGTGAAGCAGGGAGTGTTGCCGCCGCACACGCCGTCGGGGTTGACGTAGAGCGTCGAGGCGGCGAACGCGTGGCCGCTAAAGACCAACGCGCCGAGCGCCAACGTCAAGCAGAGGGCGGCGGCCATCTTGCGGCGCGCAGTGTGAGAGCCCGGTCTGTGAACGGGATGAGCGGAGGTTCGCTGAGAGTTCAGTTTCATACGGGGCGGATCCTTTCTGTGAACAGGTGTTGGGGCAAGCGGCTTGGCGAACGCGCGGGCGTCGCCGCGTGGTGCAAGGGACGGACTGCGGATGGCGTTGAAGCAACAGGACGGAATTTACAGGTTCCGTCCGGGGCGTCTGTACGATTGGAACGTAGGGACGATGGCACCAATTTGAAAGCGGCCGTTATCCTATTAGACGTGCCGACCACTGTCAAACTCTCCGCGGGCTACGACAGCTCTCTGTAGATCGAGACCATCCGGCGCGCGTACTCTTCCCAACTGAACCGGCGCGCGTGCGTGAGCCCTTCGGCGCGACGTGCGTCCCGGCGCGCGGGGTCTTCGCGCCTCTCCTGCAACAGCGCGCTGGCCGCTTCGGCCCACGCCTCCACGTCGCCGGCCGCGCGATAGGTCGTCGCACGTCCGCCGACCTCGCGCAGCACGGGCAGGTCGCTCGCCAGCACCGGCAGCCCCGAAGCCAAAGCCTCCGCCACGGGGAGCCCGAACCCTTCGCGCTCCGAAGGCTGAAGCAGCAGCGCCGCACGCCTGTAGACGGCCGCCAGCACACGCTCTTTGAGGAACGGCAGGACGACGATTGAATCTTTCAGACGCAGTTCTTCGACGAGCCCGAGCTGTTCCCGGTTGAACTCCCCACCGACGCGCACCAACCGCGCGCTCTTGAACTCGCGCCGCACCCCTGCGAAGACGCGCAGCAGCACGTCCACGCGCTTGCGCGCGACGGTGCTCCCGACGTGCAACAACTCCGGCGCCTCGTCCGAAGACGGCCCCAACAGTCTCTCCGCCTCTTTGTCGGCCGCGGGGTCGGCCGCGAACGTGTAGGCCGCTGACACCCCGTTGTGCACGACCTCGACACGCCCGGGCGGCACGATGTCATGTGCGAGTAACTGTCGGCGCGTCTGCTCGCTGTCACAGGTCACACGCGCGGCCTTCCGCACCCCGTCGAGCACGCGGCGCGTCATCGCGCGGAAGGCGCGCGAGCGCGGCTCGGCCTCGGGGTCGAGCAGGCAGCGGAACGTGTCAAGGTCGTGACAGGTGACGACCGTGCGCTCGGCCGGCAGGTGGTGAACGAGTTGCGCGTAGCTGTGGTCGATCACGTGAAAGATGTCGAACTCGGCGCGGCGGCGCGCGACGTGGCGCGGGTAGCTCCAGAAGCGGTTGAAGAGGCGGTCGGCATTAAAGCTCCGCCCTGCGCCCGCACCCGCCGCGCTCAACCATCTTTGCATCGGCGGGCAGACGCGCGCGGTCGAGAACTGTCCGGCGTGCCCCGCCCCCAGCCCCTCGATGAGCGCGTCGGCCACAAGGTTCATGCTGTGCCAGTTCTCCTCCCGCAGGTCGCACACCACCGCGATGCGACGCGCGCCGATGATCTTCATGAGAGTTCCCGGCGCTCAGGATGCATGTGAGGGATGCCGTCAGTGACAACGAATTGTCTCCCACAGTTGGGGCAGCTCAAGCCGCCTTCTTTCACGTCGCCCTGAAGGCGCGCGTGTTGACAGTCCACGCACCTTAATAAGTCCAAAAGGTTAATCTCTTTACGACGGTGCAGCTTCTGGGCGGCTCTTTTAAGAAGCCGGCGGAGGGGCGGCCGCGGGTCGTCGAAGTCGGCGCGCGTCACCTCGGGCGGCGGCTGCCATTCGACCTTCATCTCCGGGTTGAGTATCTCGAAATTGATTTCGCCCTTCCAGAAATACTGCGTGACCCAGGTCGTGGGGGCCAGGCGCCCGAAGCCCGAGCGGTCTACGAGCAGAGCGCCGAACTGTGAAGCCAACACGTCGTCGGGGACGGGCGCGCTCTTCTGGTGGATAAGAAGTTTTCGGTCGCGGCCGCGCACCTCCAGCCCCACTTCAAGGCGATGCATGTGCATCGGCTGGACGCGCTCCGCCCAGAAACTGGGCGTCTCGATATAACCGGCCGAGGCAACTCTCTGTAGTTCTCCTAAAAAACCGCAGGGGTCATCACTGTGCTCCAACACGTGAGAAGCGATGACGAAATCGAAAGCCTTATCGCGGAAGGGCAGCCGCTCAATGAGCCCGAGCACCAGCGGGCGGTCGGCGACCGTCCGGCCTCCGACGCGCTCGTGGTTGCTGAGCGTCAAGTCCAACAGAACGTCCGAGCGCGGGTAAGGGCTGTCGCCCGAGCCCACCTCCAGGACGAGCGCGCCCCTCGGGACGGACAATCTCAGCTTACGTGACGCGAACCAAGCGCGGCGGATGGGGCCTAAGATTTCCACTCTTCACCTGATAACCGCCGGCTCCTCCCGCGCGCCGCGCCCCCCTCCGCCGACACCTCTTCGAGCACCCCGCGCAGGTGACTGAAGGCGCGACGGCTGTCCCACTCGCGGCAGACGTACTCGCGCCCGGCGAGGGCCTGCGCGCGCGCCTCAACACGGTTCGCGGCTATCCACAGCAGTTGCGCCGCCATCGCCTCGGCGTCACGTCTCGGCGTCAAACGCGCGTACCCCTTGAGCTGCACGGCCATCCCGCCGATGTCGGTGGCGACGACCGGCGTGCCGCAGGCGAGGGCTTCGAGCGTCGAGTAGGCGGCGCCCTCCGCGAGCGAGGCCAGCGCCATCACGTCGGCGGCGCGGAAGTAGTCGGCCACGTCCAGCATCGGGTGAGCCGCGGGCCGCCCTATCACCCACTCCTCCGAGTCTGGGAGATTCAACTCCTTCGCCAACTCGATGAAGTCCCGATAGCCGCCGCCGAGGTTGATGAGCACCGCGTCGAGCCCGCGCGCGCGCGCGATGGCCGTCGCGCGCAGAACGGTCTCCGGGTCTTTCTCGTGACTGATGCGGCTCGAAAGAAAGATGACGAACTTACCGGGCGGCAGGTCTCGGCGGGCGCGCAACTCCGTCTTCTCTTCCTCGTCCGCCGGGCGGAAGAAGTCTGTGTCCACCCCGTAGTAGAGTCCGACCTCACTGCGCGCGCAGTAACGCGCGGCCACGTCGCGCAGGTACGGCCCCATCGCAAGACAGCGCGACGCCAGACGGCCGTTGACTGTCATCAGCGCACGTATGACCGTCTCGCCCAACGCGGCCTTGACCCGGCCGATCTGCGCGCGCTCGCGGCGACAACGAAAGTATTCGACGGGCGCGATGCCCATGTAAGTGACGACGGGTACACCGCGCAGCGCGCCGACGAGGTTCGCGTTGAGCGAGCCGCGGAGAACCTCCTGCGAGAGCACCGCGTCGAAGTCACCCGCGCGCCGCCAGAGATACTGAAGCGAGCGCGCCTGAAAGCCCATGCGGCCGCCGGGAATCTCTTCGACCTTCACGCGCGCCCCGCTCTGCTTCACGCGCTCTTTCAAGCCGCCGCGCGCGTAGGGCTCTGCGGCCACGGCCATCGTCAGGTCACAAATCCCGCTCAGGCCGACCACGAAGCGTATGTCCGTGAAGCCCTCGACGAAGAACAGAACGCGTAGAGGCCGGCTCATACAGACCCTCTGTAATCACCGCCCGAGACGCGTTTGAGCACGTCCATCAGGGCGTGAAGGTGAACGTCAAGGGTGAATTTTTTTGTCGTGCTGAGCGCGCCGCGGCGCAGACGCGCGTAGGCCGCGTCGTCGCACAGACACTTGACGATGGCCTGCGCGAGAGCCGGGGCGTCGTGGGACTTGCCCTCGGCGAGGTGGCCGTTCACCCCATCGAACAACCAGTCCTTGACGCCACCGACGGGGAACGCCGCGACCGGCAGGCCGTGCTGCCCGGCCTCCAGCCCCGTCAGGCCGAACGGCTCCGGCCACAGGCTGGGGAACACTAACAAGTCCGCCTCCGCATAGAGGGAGTCCAGTTGTTGCTTATCGAGCCACCCGACGAAGCGTACCGTCACGCCGTTGAGACGCGCCTCGGTCGCGCGCGCGGAGCGCTCCCAGACCGCCCTCTCGGGGCCGTCGCCTGCGAACGTCACGACGAGCGGCACGCCCAGCGAAGCACTCACTTCGGGCAGCGCCGAGATGAGGACGCCTCCCCCTTTGAGTTTATCCATCCGGCCGGAGAAGAGCAGGTGGAAACGATCCTTCTCCGCGGGCTCGACCCGTCCGGCGTCACGCCAGTCCGGCGCGGCGGCACCTTCCGCGTCGTAGCCGGAGTGTGCGTAGTACGAAAGGCTGTGGACGTTCTCGGCCGGCAGGCCGTTGCGCAGATACTCCTCTCGCATGTGGGACGAGTGTGTGACGATGGCCCTGTAGCGGGGCAGCAACGCCAGCCGGCTCGACTGCACGCGGAAGAGCTTTAACATCGTGAGGGGGTTCAGCCCCCCGCAGCGGTGCGGGTAGTAGTGCAGCAGACATCCCCGGCCGAAGCTCCGACCGCACGGCACGACTTCCGGATACTTGTGCGTCTTGAGGCCGCTGATGCACGTCCCGTAATAGTCGTGTGCGAAGAAGACGGCCGGGGCCACATCCAGTAACTTCTCTTCGACTCGCGGGAGCATTACCTTGTGGACGTAGAGCAGGTCGGGCCGCCACGCGCGCAGCTCCTCGAACGCGCGCGCCTCGCCCAGCTCGGCCGCGCACCAGGCGGGCACTTCGGCCGGAAGCTCTATCTGCTCGCGTTCGTGCGGCACGTCCACCTCGCACCAGAAAGAGAGTTCGTGCCCCCTGCGGATGATCTCCGGGATGACGTTGCCGAGGTAGGTTTCGACCCCGCCCACCTTCCTTCGGCTCCAGTTGATGACTGCGATTCGCAATCTAATAATCCTTACGCCTCAAGACCGGCACAACACGGCCGACAGCGCCGCGCAGGACTTCTCCCGCAAGGGCCGCGGCAGGCGCTGCACCAACTGCATTCATCATACGTTCGTCCGTGCGGCGCCGAGTCCGCACAGCATTCCTTCCGTCTGACCCTGGCGGAGCCTCGCCGACAGGTGTGGCAGGTCGAAATGTAGTCTGTAAGTGGCGCGCGCCAAGTCACCCAGTTCTTCCCTCCCGGCCGCGTCGCCGAGCAACTCACCCACGGCCCTCTCCATGCCGGCCACGTCCCCCAGCTCGGCCAGCAACACGGCGCCGCTCTCTTCCCAGAGCGACTCGGTGAGCGCGCCCTTTGTCGTGACGACCGGGAGGCCGTGCGCGAGGCCGGCCATGACGCTCGTGCGGCGGGTGCTGATGCCGTCGGGGTAGGGCTGCACCAGCAGGTCGCAGGCCGCGAGGTGGCGCGAGACTTCTTCAGGCGGGAGCGTGCCCGCGGCGTGAATGCGTCCCAACAGTGCGGGGTGCGTGCGCAATAACTCCGCGCGCATGGCCTCGCTCCCGCGTCCCAACAGGAGCACCGCGCAACGCGTCTCTTCGTCAGAGAGCAGTCGTGGCAGAAGTTCCCTGAGCGTCCCCGCGATGAGTTCGCCGTAAGTCCCGAAGTGGCCGACGAGCGGCACATCCGCGGGGGCGTAGAGGGCGCGGGTCGCGGCGGCCTCCTCTGCGGTCGCAACGACGGGCGTGGTGCTCGGGACGGGTAGCCAGCCGAACGGCACACGGCGCCCGAGCGTGTAGGGACGCCAGCACTCCTCCCACTTCGGTATCGTCGTCCAGACGAGGTGAGCCGCCGCAAGCAGTACCGTCGTCATCACTCGATGCACGAACGCCACCGCGTCCTGCCGCCGCGTCCCTTCGCCGAACGCGAGGAACGGCTCGTGGACGATGATCGTGAGGTCGTCGCCGCACAGGCGCGCGCGCCACCAGAGCCAGAGGCAGAGCCACACGTTCATCGAGCGGTAGCCGTACCCGTGCGGCACCCACTGCAAAAGCAGTCGGCGCGGCGCGTTGAAACGGTTGAGCACGCGCCCGACCCTGCGCAGGTCGGCCGGGCGGAAGCGACCCAGTTCACGGCGGACTGTGACGCCTTCGGACGGCGCCGGCCCTTCTCCCACGTCCGCCGGGCACCACACGTGTACGCGGTCGCCCTCGGCCGCGAGCCCCTCCGCGACGAGGCGCGTGTGGTCTGCGACGCCGCCGACCCGTGGCGGGTACTCGCACGTAATCAAATGTCTTTCAGACAAGTCTCAGGTTCTTTCGACGCCGCGCCAGAAAATATCCTTCAACTCAAGGCGAGACGGGGAGACCGGACACTATCGACTGGCGTGGCTTTGAACCGGCGAGGGTCGCGCCTTCTAGTTGAGCGCAGCCAGGTAACTCCGGTATGTGAGCCGGGCCATGCGCTCGATGCTGAACAGGGCCGCGCGCTCGCGGGCACGGCGTCCGAGCGCGTCGCGCAAGCTCGCATCGTCCAACAGATTTGCCATGAGCAAAGCCAGCGCCCGCGGGTCGCCCGTCTCGACCAGCGCCCCTGTGTCCCGCAGCACTTCGGACATAGCCGACGCGTTGCGGGCGACGACGCACGCGCCCGCGGACATCGCTTCGAGCACCGGGAGTCCGAAGCCCTCGTACAGCGAAGGGAAGACGAAGAGTGTGGCGCGGCGGTAGAGCGCGGCGAGTTCTTCGTCGCTCAGGATGCCGGTGCGGACGACCGAGTCGCCGAGGCCCAACTCGCGCACCTTGCGCTCGAATCGCTCCTCGCGTTCGGGCGTGACGGCGGCACGCCCGAACAGGAGCAGTTTCAACGCCGCGCCCCTTGAACGTAAGAGGGCGACGGCTTCCAGCAACGCGCCGAGGTTCTTGCGCGGCTCAAGGTTATAAGGCGAGACGAGAACGGATGACGCATCCGGCGTGTGGTCTGGCTTCGGCTGAAAATCCCGGGCCGCTTCTTCGCCCGTCGCGGCGAAAAGGGAGCCGAGCGGAATCACGTCCAGCATCTTGTCGCCGACGCCCCACAGGTTTCGCAGGTCGGCGGCGGTCGTCTCGGAGATGCACACGACGCGACGCGCACGGTGCCCGACAGCCCACCTATGAATTCGATATGGACGCGAGCGCCGCACCTCTTCGTAATCGTCGAATAACTCGTACATCAAATCATAAACGGTGATGACGACGGGGCAGGGAGAGCAGAGCGGGATGAACGTGTGCAGGGAGTGGAGCAGGTTGACTCGCTCGCGCAGCAGCACCCAACCATAACGCGCGTGATCCAGATAAGTGGCTCCGCGGAACTGCCTGCGCGGCACACTGCGATAGTCCCAGCGGTCTTTATACTTTTGAAACACGCCGCCGAGTTCCGGCACCGGCTCGCTCTTTGAGCCCAGCAGCAGGAAATCCACGTCCGGCTGCAAGCGGGCGAGTCCCTGTACGAGATTGACCACGTAGCGATACTGGCCGCCGACCGGACTGACCGCGTCCAGCGCGGTGAAATCGATGGCGATTCGAGGTCTCGGCATCTCGCATCCGCGGCGGCCACGCCTCTGCGGCCACCCATCCCGACTTCAGAGCCCCGCGACATAACCCGCGGCCGTTTGAAGCGCGCTCAAGAGTTATAAATCTTCAGACAGTTACGCACGACCGAGGGCCAGTTGAACTTCTCCAGCACGCGGCGGCGCGCAGCCGCGCCCATCTCTCTACGCCGCGCAGGGTTGTCGCGTAGCCAGAGGAGCTTTTCTCTCAGGGCGCGTGGGTCGTTCGGCGGCACGACGAAGCCCGTGACGCCGTCCTCGACCACTTCGGGCATACTCGCCACGTCTGTGCAGATGGCGGGCGCGCCGCAGGCCATCCCTTCGAGCAAGGTCTGGCCGAGCAGTTCCGGCACCCGTGTCTCGTCCCCGTAGCGCGTGCGATAGACGCTCGGGAGCACGACGCAGAGCGCGCGGCGATACGCTGCGACGAGCGCCGCGTCGTCGCAGTCGTGCCGGAAGCGAACCTCCTTGCCCGCCGCCAGACGGCGCAGGTCTGAGACGAACTCTGCGTGATAAGGCTGGCCAATCAGTTCGAGTTGCATCCCTTCGGGTAAAGCCTCGACGAGGTCATCCACGCCCTTATGCGGCATGAGACGGCCCACGTACAAGACGGGTCGCTCCCCTTCATCAACCTCCCCATCAGGACTAAACTTGTCGGCGTCCACCCCGCCCATGATGACGTGCGCGCGGGCGCTCCCCGCGTGCCCGGCGTGGCGGCGGCTGTACTCGCTGATGTGCAGGTGGCCGTGGTACCAGCGGTCGGTCGAGACGTAGGCCGACACGTCCCACCCGCCGCCGCCGAGGTCGCTCGCGAACACTCGACGCCCCGTCAGCCGCGCGGCGAGGGCGGCCATACTGCTGGCGACGACGTGCTGCTGGTGACAGTGGATAACGTCGGCGCGGCGCAACTCGGAGAGCAGCGCGAGCGCGAAGGGATTCGTCCGCTGCCCGCGTACGTACCAGGGCTCGCCGATGACGCGCACGCGCAAACTCCCAAACGTCTCGACGCGCCCCGCGTCGCCGAAACTGACGAGCGTGGTCGGCGCGTGCTCTCCCATATGCCGCGCCAGCTCAAACGCGTAACGCTCCGCGCCGCCGAGCACGCCGTCGCGCGCCCCAAACAGCGCGGGCACGATGTGTAGGATACGCACGCCCGCTCTCACGAAGCTGCCCGCCGCGCGCCGTCGCCGCCGTGCGCGGACACGTCCTTTACGACTTCCAGCTCCACGCTCAAAAACCACGCGGGGAAAATCCACGCCCAGCTCTGTTCATAGCGCGCGGGGAAACGGTTCGCCAGCCGCCACACGAGCTTGTTGACGAGCGACGGCCTGAAGATGATGTTTCGCGTGCGGACGCGGAAGCGCGCGCGTGTGTAATAGGTAAGCTCCGACGCCCCTGTGAAATAGTCGAAAGTGGTGTGGGCGAAGAAGTGCCTGTGCGTCGGGTCTGTGAACGCCTCCGGCGAAGAGTAGTGGGGCACGGTGACTTTGACCGACGCGCCGTCGCGGCAGACGCGGTGAATCTCCTCAAAGACGGGGAACACCTCGTCCAGATGTTCGACCACGTCGGAGGCGAGCACCTCTCGAAAATGGTCGGAGGGAAAAGGCCACGGCCTTCGGTTCAAGTCGCAGACCACGTCCGCGCCCACTTCCGGCGACACGTCTACGTTGACCGCGCCCGCCACGGGCTTGCGCCCGCAGCCGAGATTGAGCACGTCCGACCGCGGCACGCTAAGCGATATGGGAGCCTGCATGACTACCTGAAGATGAAGGCCGGAGCGACTGCGGTTCGTCCCGCCGGCCACGCGCCTGCGAACGACCCTCCCTGCGCAGGGAGCGAGCGCGCCGCAACGCCCAACACACGGCCCTGATTCGCGTCCACGGGTTGCCGCCCCGCCCGAGCATCGCGCGGAGCGTGCCGAGCGCCGCGTAGCGCAGGAAGAACTCCGGCAACACACGCCGCGGCGCGTGCAGGAGATAGAGCGCGAAGAAGTTTTTCAGCTTCTGAAACTCCAGATGCGGGGCGAGCCCCGTCTCCTCCGCCGGCTCGATGTGGTAGACGCGCGCGTCGGGTACGACCGTGATGCGCCGCCCTGCCCTGATGACCCGCGCGCACAACTCCACGTCCTCGACGTACATGAAGAACTCTTCCCGAAAGCCACCGACACGGCGCAGAAAGTCTGCGCGCGCGAAGATGCTTGAGCCCGCCACGTAGGTCACGTCGAAGGGGCGCGGGAAGAGTCCCTCGTCGGGAGCGCCCTCGCCGTGAATCTCTTTCCGGTAGACGCCGCCGAGCTTGAACTCCCCACCGGCGCAGCGAACCGTCCCCGCCGTCCGGTTCAATATCAAAGGCGCGAGCAGCCCCGTCGGAGCGTGCAACTCTGCGTACTCCAGGAGACTCCGGACGCTGTCCGAGTCCATCACGATATCGTCTTCGGTGAGGCACACGTACTCGCCTACGGCCGCCGCGATGCCTCTGTTCATGCCGCCCGCGAAACCGACGTTGGTCGAATTTTGCAGCAACCTTACGTGCGCGTGACGCCGAACGATTCTTTCGATGTCGGCGCTGGCGCCGCTCGGGTTATCGACGACCAACACGTCGAGCTTCGTGTACGACTGCGCGAGCACGGATGCGAGGGACTGCTCCAGACAGGCCGGCCGGTTATAACTTAAAATGATGACCGAGACGGTCGGCGTTAGACGATTCATGAGTCGTGCGTCAGGCGCGTCGGAAGAGTTGAAGGGGTCTTGGCGGCCGTTCAAACGGACAGTTTCAGGGCAGAGGGAGTTGCTGGTTCTCGCCGCTCACGAAATCGTTGTAGCGGCTGTGTGCGAAGTCGTGATAGATGAAAATCTGGTGGTGCCACGTCTCCCTGATGCGCCGCGTCAGCAGGTGATAAGGCGCGGCAATCTTCCTGGTCTGATGCGTCTGGTTGAACTCTCGGATGGCGAGACGCTCCCCCGTGTAGTCGCTGTACAGCTCCGTCTCGCTGCCGATGACATCGTCGAAGTAGCAGAAGACGCGCGGCAGAAAATACTTCTCGGGGGCGTCGAACATTTCGAGCGCGGCGGCGGTCGAGGTGTAGTAATCGAAGTCGTGCATGATGGCGGCGACGGGCGCGGGGTCGTACTCCGCGCAGAAACTTCGAGCCGTCTCTCTAATGTCGCCCACCACCAGCCTCGCCTTCTTCAGCCGCGCCCGCAGCTTCTCCGCGTCCATCGCAAAGAAGCCTTCCTGCCAGTGATACGGCAGGTCTCTGTAACCGGACGGGGCGGGCAAGCCCCGTCCCGTGTCGAAACCGTAAATGTCTATCTCGATGCCGAGGGCGCGCGAGACCTCTTCCGCGTGGTATTCGAGGTTGAGCAGCCCACGGCCACCGGCCACGCCGAACTCGATCACGCTGACGCGCCGATGGCCGAGCTTCTTCGCCAGCAACGCGCCCTGATACAGACAGTAGCCGTAATGCGGGCGGTCAACCACTCCCGCCTCAAGGCGTTCGAGATAGCTCCCGAGATTGAACTTCCGGACGAACCTCAACGCGATGGTGCGGAGCGGATAGGGGTCGAGCACGAGGCTCTTCAGAAAAGTAATCATCCGCATTCACTCTCGCGCCCGCCGCGCCGCCGTCCGCTTACCGTTCCCCATTCCGGCGCGCGTAGATTAATCCGTGATTCGCATTCATCGGGCGCACAAGACAACGAAAGCCCGCCTGCTCCAGCACCTTTCGGCAACGACCCGAAGCGTCCGGGCACAGCTTGTCGTGATATTCGACGATGACCTGCCTCAAGGTTTCGAGCGTCGCCGGGGTCGCGCCTTCAAGCGTGTCGGCCTCGCCGCCCTCGCTGTCAATCTTCAGCAGTGCTATCGGCCGCCCGGCCGCACGCCTGACCACCTCGTTCAAGTCAACGAGCGGGACGTACGTGGCGACGGCCCCGGGTGTCGGGGGCGCATCGCTGTATGCGGTGGTGGTCATGCTGTTTACGTTCGTCCACAGACGCAAACGGCCGGGCGCGCGGCCGACTGCTTCGTGATGCACCGTCACCCTGTCCGTCAACCCGTTGGCTTCGACGTTGTGTCGCAGCACGCTGTTGGTCGCAGGGTTCGGCTCGTAGGCGTGGACGTGCAGCCGGCGCGAACGGCTCGCCCAGTCGAGCGTGACCGCCCCGATGTTCGCGCCGATGTCGATCATGACGCCGTCCAGCGGCCTCTCTATGTGACGCCTGTACTGGCGTTCGCCGAAGACTTCGCGGAGGAGCGAGACGGGGCTGTCGAGTCGGCCGTGGTGGAGCGTGAAGCCTTCGCGGAACCGGAGCGGCGGCGGCGGAAGGCTGGCGCGGTAGGCCGACCACACGTCCGGCCAGTTCGACAGCCAGCGCATCATCCGGCCCAGCGTCCGCGCCGCGTAGTACTTGAAGAACACCCACTCAGAGAGAGTCATATCACCCTGCGCGAATCGCTACGACTTCCTTTTCAGGTGCGCGCCGATGTCGGCGACGATGGGCGGAACGAGGCGTCGGAGGACGGACTTCAACGAGTACGACATCGTCCGCCCATTCAACCCGTGGATGACCTCGCCCGGCCGCGGCCGCATCAGCGTCCCGTGGTCGGCGGACATCTCTGCTTCCGGCCGCCCGTTGCTGTAATAGTAGAGCGCGAGCGATTTTCGCGTCCGGCTCGGCGGGCAAGTGAGCGGTTCGGGGTGCCCGTGGAAGGAGGTGTCCGTCGTGTTGAAGATGACACAGCGGTTGAAGGTCGGGAGGATGCGCCGGACGCAACGCGTCACGCCTGCGTCCCAGAGTTCGAGATGCCCCCCGTACTCCTCTTCCCAATTCTCGTTGAGGAAGAGGAGCAGGTTGAGTCTTCGGTCGAGGTTGAGCTTGGGATGCCGGTTGAAATCCGCGTGTATCTTGAGAAACCCGCCGCGCTCGATCTGATGCAGCCCGCCGCCGATGAAGTAAGGGTCGGGGATTAACCCCTCGATGCCCGTCAGGCGTTCCAAAAACTCCATGAACCTCGCGGAGTTCAGTTGATAGAGCAACCAGAGCGCGCTCGCTTCGATTCGCCGCTCGTCGTCGAAGGCCAGTTTCTTCTGGCTCGGGTTGTCGATGACGTGCCAGTCAACCTCCCCCCGTTTGGGGAAAGATTCGGCGACGGCTCTCAGCGTCTCCGCCGGAAGAAAGTTGTCGATGACGACGTGCGGGAAGGGCTCGGCGGCGGCGTAAGCGTCGCGGTGCTCCGCGCTCAACTGCAAGAGCCTATCCTGATCGAGAATGAACATGTCGAGACTATCGCCGCCGAACTGCTTCACACTTCCCTTTGACGATTGGCCGCGTGCGCGCCGTATGCGTCGATGAAGGCTTCGATGTCGTCGGCGAGGAGGAGCGGCCATGCCTCCTTGATTTTCGCCATCGGCCAATCCCACCACGCGATCTCTTCGAGGGCGTTGACGGTCGCCTCGTCGAAGCGGAACTTGACGTGTCGGGATGGATTCCCTGCCACGATGGAATACGGCTCCACGTCACTTCTGACCACGCTCCGCGCCGCGACGACCGCACCGTTGCCGATGCGCACGCCCGACAGAATCAACGCACCGTAACCGATCCAGACATCGTTGCCTATTACCACGTCGCCTTTCGTGTGCGGGTGTCCGCGAAAGCCACTGGCTTCGGGGAAGAGTTGGCTGAATGGATAGGTCGTCACCCAGTCGGTGCGATGCTCGCCGCCGAGCATGATGGTGACGCTGTCCGAGATTGAAGAGAACGAACCTATTTCGAGCGCGGTGCCGTCACGCCACGAGAGCACCTGCGGGCTGCCGTAAGTCCCGCGGCCTATCTTGTGCTCCGCGAACCTCGGGTTCTCGGCCATCAGCAGCGGCTCGGGCGCACGGGGCGGCGCGAGCCTCCGCCGAAATTTCTGAATCACGGCGGCAATCATTTCTGAAGGGGAGACAGTTCGGAAAAGAACGAAGTCTCCGCCAGCGGCACGCCGTAGATGAGCTTCTCCGCGGTCGAGACCATCATCAGACGCGCGTCGGACTTGCGATACATTCGGTAGTTGACGAAGAGGCGGATGGGCGCCACCTCGGGCGCGGGGTGGTTCGCCGCGTAAGGGTTCTCCACCCACGGCTCGACCTCGACGACGAGCGTGTCGCGTGACGAGGCGTTGTTGAGATACGCACTCCGGCGGTGGACGAGAGTTCGCCGGTTCAGCATCTCTTCCGTCAACGGCAGTCGCGCCGCGGCGAGCGCCTCGCGCTCGCAGATGTCGAGGAAGATGGGATAGTTGGCGAAGTAGACCAGACCCGTGCTGCTGAAGTCGCGGTCAACGACGAGCCGATACTCGACACTGACGGGGCCGTCCGTCATGGGCACGTAAGTGTCGGCGGGGCGCGCGAGTGGATCACCCTTCTCGGCCTGCTTCATGGTGAGGTACGACTCGGGGGCCAGCGCCAATTCGGGAATGGTCTTGAAGGCGGGGTTTGCCGGGCGCGCCGTTCTGAGCCATTCCGAGCCGTTGTACTGCTCGACGAAAATGTTTGACAGGCGAACCGCCGGGACGCCCGCCGCCACGGCCGACGTGATCGAGTCGAACGGCGCTCCGTCCTGTTCCACGTAATCGGGAGGCAGCAGGTAGCAGTGGCCGTCGAGCATTGAGCCGCCGTAACGCTTCAACGTGCTGCCGATTTTCAGACGGTCGTTCTCGCCGTAGGCCGCCAACGGGCTCTGCGGCGGGAACCCAATCTCTACGTAGAAGAAGCTCGGGTAGAGCCGGTGCCCGTACTCGTCTGCGAACTGTTTGCTGGGGACGCCGGTGAGCGCGCTCAGGTGCCGCCAGCGAAGGTCTCCGAGGTGTTTGAGCAGAGGGCTCTCGGCGAGATTGTTGAGGCAGGTCAGCGACATCCCGATCTCGACCTCGTCGTAGAGCACGCCGGAAGGCGTCAGCCTCGAACGGCCGGAGTAGCCCCGGCCTTGCGCGGCCTGCCCGTTCGACGCTTCCGAATTATTCCCTGCCGGGGACGAAGGCGGCCCCTGCTGCCGCGCGCCGATGTGTGCGGCCAGCTCGCCGATTGAGCCGAACCCGGTGAAGGTTCTGTCGTCCAGATAGACCTGAAATCTTCTTTCGAGCAGCTCTCGAAATTCCAACTGCCCCATCGAATCGATGCCGTAAGACGAGGCCGTCCTGGCGGCATCAATCCTTTCGACGCCGACCCTCGCCAGACGGGCGATGATCTCTTTTATCTGAAGCTCGACCGCGGACGAAGTCATAAGCGTTTGATTTTTGAACCGAGCGTCAATCAAGCCGCATCGTTTAATCGCATGACGCGAAAGAGCCGCGCGCGAAGCGGATACAGGCGTGGCCGGACGTAGCTTCCCAGCGGCGCGCGCAGGGCGACGGGGAACATCACCGCGACGTAGACGAGCGCGACGACGGCGGCCGTCAGACCGATGAGCACGAAGCCGTCCGGCATCCAGATGCGCGCCAGCGCGCCCGCCGCCAACGCCAGCAGCACGAAGCGCACGAGCCAAGGCATCAGTGGCCGCACCATCTCCCACCTCGTTCTGCCACTCTCGGCTCGCCAGCGCGGAAAGGTTCAACGGCAAGCTCACGACGCACGTGCCGACGATCATGCCGAGCGGCGCGCCCACCAATCCGTACAGCCACAAAAACAGCGCCACCCCGCCGACCGTCACCAACCCGTCGAGCAGTGCCGTCACGCACAGACGCCGCTCGTAGCCGAAGCTCAGCAGGCTGTAAGCAACCGTCAGGTGCCAGTGGCGCAGCAGCATGCTCAGAAGTATCAGCGCCGTCAGCCAGAACCCTCCGTACTGCGCCGCGCCGATCCAGCGCGTGACGAAGCCCTGGTTAACCGCCAGCACGACGCAGACGACCGCCCCGCTCAACATCAGCATCGCCTGCCCCAGCGCGACGCAGACCTCCGCCACGCGCTCGCGCGACTTCGCCCGCCCTCATCTGGCTGAGCGCCGGGCCCGGCGGCGGCCATCAACATCTGCGGCTGGTTCGCCAGCACGCCGATCATCTTTCCCGTGCAGACGTAGGGCACGACCGCCGCCGGCCCGAACAACTTGCCGATGATGAGCACGTCCGTGCTGCTCAAGAGCACCTGCGCGATCTGCGCGAGGCTGACCCAGAAGCCCTGCGTCAGACGCGTCGCGCGCCGCCGGCCACGGGAGTTTCGGCACGCCGCGCGGCAGCACGGTCGGGAAACGTGTGCGGAGCCGATACCAGCAGACGGCCGAGACGAAGACCTGCTGCGTCGCCCAGCCGAACCGCCAACGCGTACAGCCCCCAGCCAGCCACGACGAGGCCGACGGTGACCGCCGTGCTCAAAAGATACGAGGCGATGCCGGCACGCCCGATGAAGGCGAAGTCCTGTAAGCCTTGCAGCACCGCGTTGAAGATGCGCAGCGGGAAGACCAGCACGAAGCTCAGCAGGACGACCCCAATGGGGTTGCGCAACCCCTCCCACGCGGCGCCCACCATCAGCCACGAGACCAACGCCGCCAACGCCACCAGAGGCATCTGCCACGCAATGAGGCGCGCCGTCTGCCCGAGGAGCAGGGGTAAGTCCGACGCCTCCTCAATCCTGCTCGCCTTGCCGGTGGCGAAGGCCGTCTCTCTCGGCAGCAGTGCAATCAGGCCGAAGTCCAACAGCGACAGGTAGGCCAGAACCTGCGCGCCGACGAGCCACAGGCCGTAGTCGTGCTGCCCGATGCGCCCCAGCAGGAAAGGGGTTATCAGCAGCCCGACGAGCGTGGTCAAAGCCTGTGCGGCGTAGCCGAAACTGATGCCGCCGATGAACTTCTTGGTTCTACTCACCTGTGTTCCGGCCGTCGTCCTTCGACGGCTACGACAGACTCCCGGCCTGCTCCATGATGACCGGCTGCGCGCGTCCATCTTCACGCGCCGGCCGACGTGCTTGTCTCCTCGGCGAGCGCGACGAACTCGGCGGCCACGTCCGCCCAACGTGCGGCGACTCAAGTCGGGCCGCGAGCGGCGCGAAGCTCTCTTTCCAACTCTGCATCAGGCTCCGCCAACGAAGCAGACGCGCGGCGAGGTCGTCGGCGTCTTCCGGGTCGGGCAGAAGCATTTCGGAGAGAGCAGTCCGGGTAGCGTTCGGCGACGCCGGCCTGCGCGACTGACAGAGCGCGGCACGCCGCGGCAGACGGCCTCGTGAACGTTCAGCCCGTAAGCCTCGTAGCGCACGGGGCTGACGAGCAGGTCGCTCGCGGCGAACACTTCGGCCAGCCGCTCGCTGAAGTCGAGGAAGCGCACGCCGTCCGCAAGCCCTGCCCCGGCGATATGCGCGCGCGCCAGCGTTCGAGGCCGCGCCCGCCGCCCGCGACGAGCAGCAGACGCGTCCCAACCCTCGCGCGCCGACAACAGTGCCCCACGCGCGCCAGAGCGTGTCGAAGCCCTTGTTGTGGTCGTGGCCGAGCGCGCCCGCGAAGACGACGACGCGGTCGCCCGTCTTCGATGCCGAGCCAACGGCGCGCCGCCGCGCGCTCGCGCGCCGGTCGCGGGCCCCGCGTCCCCTCCCGAGGTAGACGGTGCGAACGCGCGCGGGCTGCGACGCCGACGCGTTCGACTAGGTCGCGCCGCGTGCGCTCGGAGTTGGCGACGACGAGGCGCGCGCGCCCGAGCGCGCCGCTCGCGGCGGCAGGCCCGCGAGTGCCAGAGTCTGTTCTTGGCGCGGAACCAGGCGGGCGCGCCCGCGTCCGTCGGCGGCCAGGCGCGCGTGTACCGCGTGAACCCAGTTGATGTCGGGCGAGACGAAGTTCCCGCCGTTGGCGACGATGCGCGCGCGCGGGTTCTGCTGCGCGGAGCGCGCGCATCACGCGGCCCGCGGCGCGCGACAGACGTTGCTCGCCGAGCAGCATGGAGCCGCGCGGCCGCGCGACGACGTGAGCGCGTGCGCGCGCGTGTCTCGACAGCCGTCGGGTCAATGTCGTGCGCGACGAGGTGGACGTCGTGCCCGCGCTCCAGAAGGTACGCGGCGAGCGCGGCGTTCGCCTTGTCCATCCCGCCGCGCGCGTGGAAGCCGCCGGCCACGATGAGCCACGGGTCGCGCGCGTCACCCCGTTCGCGCGCCGCTCGCCTGCCGCTTAGACATACTGCCTGCGAGCACCGGCGTTTTGGCTGTCGGCCGACCGGTGCGACACCGCTCGTCCGTCGGCCTCGACTTCGCGCCTGCCAGCGCGAGCGCCTTACCGCTATCCACCCGGCGCCCAGAAGCATCAGCGCCGTGCCGGGGATCGACGTGAGCAGCCCCTTCCCGATCATGCCCGTGGCGAAGAAGGCCGCGCACGCCACCCACGTCAGACGGCGCCCAGACGTGCCACGGGTCTGAGCGCCGCACGTGCGGCGCGTGAAGAGCCACACGATGAAGGCCGGCCCACAGGCAGAGGCCGAGCACGCCCTGCTCCAAGCACGATGCGCGCGTACTCGTTCTCCATGTAGTAGCTCGGCGGGCTGACTTCGCTCGCGCAGAAAGTAGGGCATGCTGGTGCCGCCGCCGCCGAGGCCGTTGCCGAGCGGGTACTCCGTCAGCAGTTGCGTGAAGCTGTCGTTGACGCTCCACGAGACGCGCTCGCTGACGAACTCAACATCGCTAAGCGTCGTGAAGCGCTGGAGCCTCGCCTCGCTCGACACGACCCAGCCGACGCCCGCGAGCATGATGAGGAGGAAGGCCCAGCCGTGCGCCTTAAGCCGGACGGTGAGGAAGACCGTCAGCAGCATCAGCGCGAGGATGATGACCGGCGAGCGCGCCGCAGCCGCGAAGACGCCGACGAGCCGAGACGGCCATCGCCGCGTAGAGCAGCCAGCGCTCCCAACGCCCGCGCTCCGCCTGAGCGCCCACGCGCCGATGAGGAAGGCGAGCGTCATCACCATCATCCCCGCGTAGGCGTGGGCGCTGGTGAAGGTCGAAGGGATGCGGAGCGCGAGGCTGCGATCGGGGTTCATGAAGTCCTCGTCAACGACGCTCCTGTAGATGAGGTCTGTGACCTCGTTGCGCGGGTAGAAGCGCTCGACGCCCGAGGAAGAACTCCGCGCCCGCGAAGGCGGCGGCGACGAGGTTGAGCACGCCGAGCCAGAGCGCGAGCTTGTAGACCTCTTCGTCCCTCAGCCGCCCGCCGAGCAGGAGGAACGGGAGCAGGAAGACGTTGCCGCGCAGGCCGACGACCTGCACCGGGTAGCTCTGCACCGGCACGAAGAAGAGCAGCAGCGGGCCACGCGATGAGGAGCCCAACCCACGAGGCGCAGCAACGCCTGCGACCTGCACTCCTCGCCGGGGTGCTGCTTGCGCACGAGCTGCGTGGCGTAGAGCCCGACGACCGCCGCGTCGAAGATGAAGTGCGAGAAGGGCTCGGGGATGTTCGCGCGCAGAATCCCGTAAAAGTAGCCGACGGTGAAGACCGTCGCCAGCCCCGCGCGCCAGCGAGCGCTCGGCCCGCCGCGTAGCTGAACACGAACGCGAGCAGGCAGAGAACTACCGAAAGCATCGTTAAACCCGGCACTCAAGCTCCGCCGTCGCCGCTCTCTTTCACTTATGGCAGGCGAATCGTGTCCAAAGCTTCCTGAGCCGCGGACAATCCTTGCCACTCGACGGGGAATTCTGCTGGCAGCGGGTAGTCGAACTCCCACTCTCGAACCCGGCCGGCCGCCTCCTCTTAATCTGATCCGTGACCGACGTGATATGGCCGGACATCCTGTAATCGTACTGCAGAAGGCCGGGAAGTAGCCGCTGAAGAGGGAACGCGGTGATCTCTCTTGCGGGCTCTGCAGCAACGGTCCCGCCAGCGCGTGCGTCTTCACGATTGCGGGTCCGTGAAACTTCGACGGCGAAGACAATCAGCTCCCGATTCTGGGGGGCGACGAAGAACGTCTACGAAGTGGAAGTCACGGCGAGCGCGCCCCCCCGTCGTCCATAGTCAACCCGTACCTCTGCACGCAGAATTACGCCGAAGTCTCTCGGCCCAACAGCCGCAGAACCCAGTCCCGACGCGGGCCGTGTCCTCGCCAACTCCCACGGCAACTCTGACTTCCGGCGAGTGGCCTTTCTCACATTGTACGCACAGCCTTATCCGGCGACAACTCTTCGCGCGCAGGCCGCACGCCAGTCCAGACACTCTTCAGCAGCCCGAAAGCTCCCGACCTGCGCGTGCGGGTCGCAGAGCAGGCGCGCGCGCACGCGCCTCGTCTGACCCATCGCCCGCGCAGGCGACGTCGTCGAGCAGCGTCGCAACTGCGCGGCAAGCTCGTCCGCGTCGTCCGGGCGCGACGAGCAGGCCGCAGGAGTCGTCAATTACTTCGCAGAGCGCCGCCGATGGCGGTCGTCACGACGGGCAGGCCCGCGTGCATGCGCCTCGACGAAGGTGAGGCCGAACGACTCGGGCGCGGTGTTCGGCTGCGAGTAGATGTCGGCGGCGGCAAGCAGGCGCAGAAACGTCGCCGCGCTGCCCCGTGAAGCGCAGACGCGTCGACGAGACCGAGCTCGGCGCGCCTCGGCCTTCAGACGCTCTTCGTAAGCCCTCTCGCGCGGGCGCTGGCCGCCGCCGATCATCCAGCAGACCCAGCCGTCCAGTCTGCGGCAGCTGACGCAAGCGCGCGCAGGTGCAGCGTGTGACCCTTGCACTCCTCCATGCGGCTCACCTGGATGATGACGACGAGCGTCGGCGGGCGTGTCGAGCTCGGCGCGCACGGCGGCGCGCGATCGTCGGGCGTGCGGTAGGGGGCGAGGTCGGGCAGGTCGAGGGGGCAGTAGACGACCTCGGCGCGCGTGCGCGGGTAGAGAGAGCGGAGGGCGCGGGCCGTGTAGCGGCTGTTGCAGACGACGAGGTCGGGCGGCGTGCGGCGCGCCCAGCGTTCGAGCCAGTGTGCGCCCGCGGCGGCGTCGTGAGCCAGAAGACGAGCGGGAGTGACGGCCGCGCGCGACGACCTTGCCGAAGATGGCCTGCGACCAGGCGGAGTGGCAGATAGCCACGTCGAAGCCTCTTCATCGCGAAGCAGCGCGGCGAGCGCGCGCCGCGCGCGCAGGACGGCGGCGGGGCGGCTGACACGCACGCCGGGGAGGCGATGCACGTGCGCGCCCGCTCGCTGCAATTCTTCGCCAAGCCCCTCGAAGCAGAGCGCGAAGTGCGGCTCCATCGCGGGGCACAGCGTCGCGCCGGCGCGCGAGCGTCGAGAGCATCGTCTCGACGCCGCCGTAGAGGTTCCCGCTGTGTACGTGTAGGACTCGCATCAGAGGGCTGCGCTTCGGGCCGCCTCCGTGTAGACGTGCGAGCACTTCGGCGAGGCGCGTGCGGTCGAAGCGTTGCTCCGCGACGAGCCGGCCCGCGCGCCCGAGCCGCGCGCGCAGCTCTGCGCTCGCGCGCCAGCCGCCGATCTGCGTCGACAGGCCGTCGGCGTCGCCCGGCGCGTGGCCGAGCGCCGCCTCGCCAGTCGTCGCAGAATCTCGGCGGCGCCGCCCGCGCTGACTCGCCACGACCGAGCGCCCGCAGGCCATCCCTTCGACAATCGCAAGGCCGAAGGGCTCGGGCTCCGTGCTGGCGTGGACCAGCACGTCGAGCGCGCGGATGGCGGACGCCGCGTCTTCGACGAAGCCGGTGAAGCCGACGCGGCCCTTCGAGCCCGAGCCGCGCCGCGCACGCGCGCAACTCGCCGGCGCCGATCTGGCTCCCGCGCGTCTGGTAGACCGCGCCGCCGATGACGTAGCCGCGCACGGCGCGCGTCCGCCGGGAGCATCGAGAGCGACTTGAGAAACGTCTCGTGCCCCTTCCAGCGCGCCAGCGTCGCCAGCAAGCCCGACGCGGACCGTGCCGGGCTCGGCCGGCGGCAGACCCGAGAGCGAGTCGAGGTCGAGCCGGCGCGCCCGCCGGCGAGAAGTTGTCGAGGTCTACGGCGTTGTAGAGCAGGTGCGATTTTGCAGCCCGTGCGCCGCAGACCGCGCGCAGGTCTGCGGCCACGCTCCGCGAGTTCACGACCGCCGCCGCGCAGCGCGGCGCGCAACGCTTGATAAGCCGGGCCATCAGCGGCCGCGTGCTCACGTAGTCGTGGACGTGCCAGACGACCGGCGGCCGCCCGCCTGCGCGCCCAGACGGCGAGCAGTTGTGGTTTGAGTCCGTTGGCGTGAATCACATCCGGCGCCGACGCGTCGCAGCTCGCGTCCGCAGCCTTCACAAGTAGAGCGCGACGACCGGGCGCGGCCGACGCGAGGTCGGTCAAGAGTCTCGTCTTGCCCGACGCGATCGCCCGGCAGGCCCGCCCGCGCCCGCGTCGCCGAGTCGCGCGAGCCCGCGCGGGAACTCCGACGACAGACGACGCCGACGCCCAGATCGCGCCGCACTCTCCGCGAGCCCGCCCGCGGCCGGGACGATGAGGCGTCAACTCCCAGAGCGGGCGCGCGGCGCGCAAGGAGGCCAGCACGTCGTACAGGCTCCGCTCCGCGCCGCCCATCGAGCCGTTGGCGCTGAGGAATGCGAGCTTCATCCGAGTTCCGACGCGGGGCGCGGGCGTGCGGCCTTCAGCTCGCGGCCGACTGCTCGCCCGCGGTCGCGTCGGCGCCGTAGTAGGAGTGCGCGTAGTAGCCGCGGTAGTAGTAGTAGTCGTGCTCGCGCAGGTTGACGTTGTTGAGGATGACGCCGAAGACCTTCGCGCCCACGTCCTGAAGCAGCTGCTTCGTGCGCCGCACGACGCCGCGCGAGGTCTTGCCGCTGTGGACGACGAGCAGCACGCCGTCAACGAGCGTCGAGGCAAGCACGCCGTCGGTGAACGAGCCGACGGGCGGCGTGTCGATGATGACGTGCGTGAACGTGCCTTCGAGCGTGCGGACGAGCCGGCGCATCTGCTCGGAGCCGATCAGCTCGGCCGGGTTCGGCGGGATGGCGCCCGAGGTCAGGACGTTCAGGCCCGTCCCCTCGTGCTGGTAGATCATCGAGAGCATCTCGGCCTCGCTCATGTCGTTCGAGAGGATCGTGCTCAGGCCGCGCATGTTCGGCAGCTCGAAGATGGTGTGGAGGCGCGGCCGGCGCATGTCGGCGTCGATGACGAGGACGCTGCGCGCCCGTCTGCGCGAGCGAGAGCGCGGTGTTGACGGCGGTCGTCGTCTTCCCCTCGGCCGGGACGCTCGAAGTGACGAGCAGCGACTTCGGCGCGTGCCCCGGCGTCGAGAGCAGGACGGAAGTCCGCAGGTGCCTGTAGGCTTCGGCGAGCGGCGAGCGCGTCTCGGCGTTGACGAGCAGCTCGGGCGAGTCGGCGCCGGGCTGCGCGGCGCGGCGCGCGAGCGCGCGCGAGGGAAGCAGCCGCCGCTTCGCGAAGCCGCCGACCGCCGGGATGACGCCCATCGAGGGCAGCCGCAGCCAGCGGTCAACGTCCTCGGTCGAGCGCACCGAGTCGTTCATGTATTCGAGGAAGATGGAGAGGCCGACGCCGCCCGCGAGCGAGAGCAGCAGCGCCAGCATCACGCTGCGCAGGCGCTGCGGCCCGACGGGGGAGTCGGGGACGATGGCGTAGTCTGCGACGTAGATGTTGTTCGGCGTGCCGGCGAGCACCACGTCGTTCTCCTTCAGAACGCTGCAGCAGTCCGTCGAGCAGTTGCTTGTTGGTCTCGATCTCCTGCTGGATGATGCGGTAGTTGATGGCCGCCTCGTTCTGCGTCAGCGTCTCGCCGCGCTGTCGCTGGAAGTCTGCGCGCAGCGCACGCTCGCGGTCGAGCGCCTGCCGGTAACGCGTCTCAAGGTTGGTCGTCACCACCACGGTCGCGCGCGTCTTCACATCTCGACAACTGCTTTTCGAGCGTGGCGATCTGCTGGTTGATCTCCTTGACCTCGGGCCACTCTTCGGTGTTGTTGACGAGGAGTTGCGAGCGCTTCTCCCTGAGCGATGCCAGCTTCCCCTCGATATCATCCTTCGACTTGCTCTCCTTCTCGGCGAGCGCGCCGGCCGCGCCCGGCGACTGCGCCGCGCGGTAGGCAGCTTCGGCATCCTTGCGCTCGTTCTCGGCCTGAAGCAGTTGCTGGTTGAGCCCCGCGAGCCGCTCGACGACCGTGTTCTGGCTGCCGTCGAGCGAGAGAATCTGGTGGGTCTTGGCGTAGTTAACCAGACGCTCCTCGTTGCCGCGGATGTCGGCCTGCAACTCGGCCACGCGCTTCTGGAGGAAGTCGCCGGCCGTGGCGTTCGTCTCGGTCTTCTTCTCAAGGTTCGAGAGGACGAAGGCGTCGGCGATGGCGTTGACGATCTTGGCCGCGACCTGCGGGTCGCCGTGCGTGTAGCGAATGTCGATGAGACGCGTGTCCTTGCTGTAAGAGCTGGTGCGCGTCTCCTTGACGGGCTCGACCTTGAGGCCGGCCTGCAACATGCGGACGAAGGGGTCGAGCCGCTTGGCCTCTGCCAAATCTTCGCGCGCGGTGGCGGGCGCGACCGTGCCGGTGAGCGGCAGCTCGTACGGCTCCCGACCCTTCTGCTCGTCCGACGAACGGCTTTCGAGCCGCGCCATGCGCAGGAGGTTCTGCCAGACCGTGCGGTTCTGTGCCACGGCCGGGCGCTGAGGAACGCCTGACTGTGTTCGAGGTCGAGCGTCTTGACGACGCGGCGCAGCAGCCCCGCGCTCGTCAGGTTCTGAAGCTGCGTGTTGAAGTAGGCCGGGTCGGTCGTCGCGCTGTTGATGACGACCGTGCCGGCCTTCGTCGCGCCCGCTCATGGGGTTGGTTTCGAGGTCAACCTGCACGCGCGTCGTTGGCCGTGTAGATGTCGGGCTTCTGCGCGATGTAGACGGCCGCGGCCGCTGTGACGAGCAGCGTCAAGCCCGAAGATCATCCACAGGTGCTTGCGCACGGCGCGCAGGTATTCGCGGAAGTGGTTCTCTTCCGAGCCTTCGGCGTCGCCGTAGGCGCCGTAGCCAGCGTAAGGCGGGAGCGCCGCGGGGGCGTGCGGTGCTTGCGGGCGGTCGAGGTCTTTGGGCTCGGGGAGCGCGAAGGGCTGCCCGTTGATATCCTTCATGGCACTTACTCGCTTCCTGCGGGACGGGGATATCGCCTTAACTCTGCTTCAGCGGATGACCTGCACGGGCAGTTGGCCGACCGAGGGGACGAAGGCACCGACGAGGCTGCGCAGGATGCGGCGGCCTCCGGCGACGGGCACCTCGACGATGTCGTTGGGCAGCAGCGCCACGTCCTCGGCCTGATGCTTCTTGATGGCGTTGAGGTCTACGAAGAACTCGCGGCTGCCCGCCCGTTCTCCTCCTGCCGGACGATGCGCACCTTCTCCTTCTTCGTGTCGGGCATCGTGCCGCCGACCATCGCGACCGCGCGTGAGACGGTCAGGTGGTCATCTCTCAAAGAGATGGGGCCGGGGCGCAGGACGTTACCGACGACGTACGCCTCTTTCGCCTCGGGCAACGTAATCACGTCGCCCGGCTGTAGTAAGGGTTCGCGCGCTCCTCCCCCTTCAAAGTGTCTTCGAGCTTGAAGGTGAGGAAGGACGGAGCGTTCGCGTCGTCTATCACCACGGCGGTCTGCGCGGGCTGCACGGTCTGTGCGGGCTGTGTAGACGGCGCGGGCTTCGCCTCGCACATGCCGAGCGCGGGCATACGCGCGATCTGGATGCGGCCGCCGGAGCGCTCGGTCGCGCCGCCCGCGTAGAACTGCACGAGTTCCAGAAGCCGGACGGGGCGTCGGAGCTGGAACTGACCCGGACGCGCTACGGCGCCGTTGATGGCGACGGGCTGCGAGTTGTACTCCTTGACCTTCACGACCACCTGCGGGTTGCGCTTGTACTTAATGTAGAACTGGCGCAGGAAGCTCCTGAAGCTCGTTCGTCGTCCGTCCGGCGGCGCGCACCTCGTTCTGCTCCTCGTTCTGGACGGAGAGCAGAGGAATCATGCCGCACTCGTTGACTTCGAGCGCCTCGGCCGAGAACTGCGGGACGATGTCGGGCGCGGTGACGCGTATGGTCAGCACGTCGCGCGCGCCGATGCGGTACTGTTCGGCCGAGAACTGCGGTTGCTGCTGCTGCGCCGCCGCCGTCAGTCCGCCGACGACACACAGCGCGGCGGCCAGACCGTAGCGACGCGCTCTGACAAGAAGGTCGTGTTTCATCTCTTTACGACTCACTTGCAAAATTCACTTCGACGCGAGGCCGATGCGGCGCGAGAGCATCGCCTCGCGCAGGTGGTTCGGGCGCGAGAGGTTGAGGACGGTGTTGCCGAGGATGACGTTCAGCTCTTCGGCCTCGTGGACGAAAGAGCCGGCGAGGGGCTTGTCGCCGGTCTTGACGACGACGCCGTCGCGCACCCATTGCCAGAACTGCGCCTGCGTCGTCCAGAACTGCTTGCCGTCGCGGCAGACCACCTGCGCCGTGCGCTTCTTCTTCTTCTCGACTTTCCTCTTCGCGCTGCTCATCGTCTTAACTGCTCCCGGTTGATACACCTCTGCTGCCACGTGTCCTTAAGTGTTTCGCCCCGCAGAGCTACTGACCCGTCACGTCGAACCCCCCGCGGGGGGAAGCCTCGTGTGAGGCGCTTAAATTTTCGCGCCCGGCCCTCGACGCTTCAGGGGCCGTGCGCCTCGAAGGGGTCGGCGTGGCGACTCTCTCCGCCGTTCCCGACGCCGACGCCGTCCTCCTGGCGCAGGAGCCGCGAGATCAGCTCCGCGCGACGGCGGACGCCGAGCTTGATGAAGAGGTGGCGCATGTGGAACTTGACCGTCTGCTCGGTGATGCAGAGGCGGTCGCCGATCTCGGCGTTGGTGAGCCCCTCGGCGCAGCAGAGCGCGACCTGTGCCTCGCGGCGACTGAGGTCGTAGCCATTGACCACGCGCTCTAAGGCGGGCACGAAGCCCTCGCCGCGCGCGTGGCTGCGGTACTCCTTCGGGTAGGGTTCTATCCCGGCGGCGCGGCGGCGCTCGAAAATCTCTTCGGGCCCGTAGACGAGGTAGCTGCTCCCCGCCCCCTCCTCGCCGCCGTCGTCGGAGGCCGAGCGCTTGCAGTCGATGCTCAGCTTCGCGACTAACCCCGCGCGCGCGCGCCGGAGCGTCGTGTAGCTCCCCAGTCCGGTCAGTTCCAGCAGCCGGCGCAGACTCAGGCTCCCGACGCACGAGCCGATTCTCGCCGCACACGGCGGCGCGCAGCGCCTCGTAGAGCGCGTGCTCGACGGGCGAGTGGCTGAGCGCCAGGAGGGCTATCGCGCCTTGGGAGGTTGTTTCCAAAGAGTTCCGGAGGTTTGGGCTGAAATCCCGGGGCGGCGCCGCGAAACACGAACACGTGTGCGGCTTTTTGTACAGAACCGCCGGGCGGCTGCTTCTATAAAGGGCGAATATCTATTCTTACCCTCTGAATTTTATGTAAGGGCTGACGCGCCGGGTCTCTGCCTTATGAGGTACTAAAAAACTACCCTCAGGGAGAGGCGGGTCGGGAGTTTTTAAGATTGACAGGGTATAAGCTGTCCGGCCGTCCAGTTGTTTTGAAGGAAACCTGTGCCTATGAACTGCCCGAAGTCTCTTCCGAGCCTTCTGCCGAACTGAAGAAGTATGTCAAAGGCGTGGGGATTCTAACAAAATGTTCCCGCTTGTCAACTTGTCTGTATAAATAGGGAGCGTCAGTTGCTCTAATAGCTAAGCATAAAACCCGCCGCACAAGACCGGGCATAAGACTAGAGAAATCCCGACGAACTGCCCACAAAAGTACACACCGCACCAGTAAATGCAGACAAAAGGCGCCATAAAATTTGCAGGCAGTGAAATAATTACCGACATCAAGGACTTCTGTGGCAAGCCTCCTCCGGACGGGTGCCGACGCATGAGCTTTAAAACTTTAACGCTCCGGCCCGCCGTGCCGCCGGGCACAGTTGCGCTCCCGTCGGCGACTCTGATACTGATACAGCCCACACCCGTAGACGCCCGAGGAGAAAATCAGGATGACACGTCAGAGATTAATGCTGCTGCTCGCCTGCGCGCTCCTGGCGCTCGCCCCGGCCGCCACTTCGTCTGCGCAGACGCCGTCGCGCGCGGGCGAGTTGCCGAGCGAGACGCCGGCCAAGTTCAAGCCGACGAACGACGGCTTCGACTACACGCGCCGCGAGGTGATGATCCCGATGCGCGACGGCGTGAAGCTGCACACCGTCATCCTCGTGCCGAAGGGGGCGAAGGGCGCGCCGATCCTGCTGACGCGCACGCCCTACGACGCGACGGAGCTGACGAGCCACGCCGAGAGCTCGCACCTCGGCCCGATCCTGCAACGGCTACGACAACGCGACGGACGTGATCGTCGAGGGCGGCTACATCCGCGTCGTGCAGGACGTGCGCGGCAAGTACGGCTCCGAGGGCGACTACGTCATGAACCGGCCGCTGCGCGGGCCGCAGAACCCGACGCCCGTCGACCACGCGACCGACACGTACGACACCATCGACTGGCTGGTGAAGAACGTGCCGGAGACCAACGGCAAGGTCGGCATCCTCGGCATCTCGTACGACGGCTTCCTGCCGCTGATGGCGCTCGTCAATCCGCATCCGGCGCTCAAGGTGTCGGTGCCGATGAACCCGATGGTCGACGGCTGGATCGGCGACGACTGGTTCCACAACGGCGCGTTCCGCCAGCAGGACATGCCCTACATCTACGACCAGGAGGCCACGCGCGCGAACGACGATCAAGTGGTGGACGAGCCACCACGACGACTACGACATGTTCATGCAGGCGGGCTCGGCCGGCGAGCTGGGCCGTCGGCGCGGCCTCGAGCAGCTGGGCTTCTGGCGCAAGCTCCTCGAGCATCCCGCCTACGACGCGTTCTGGCAGGACCAGGCGGTGGACAAGATGCTCGCCGCGCAGCCGCTGAAGGTGCCGGTGATGCTCGTCCACAGCCTGTGGGACCAGGAGGACATCTACGGCGCCATCGCCGTCTACAAGGCGCATCGAGCCGAAGGACACGGGCAACGACAAGGTCTTCCTGGTCATCGGCCCGTGGTATCCACGGCCAGGAGATCGGGGACGGCAGCGCGCTCGGCGCCGTCAAGTTCGGCAGCGACACGGCGCTCACCTTCCGCCGAGAGATCCTGCGCCCGTTCCTCGACCAGTACCTGAAGGACGGCGCGCCGAAGGCGGACGATCGCCCCGGTGACGGCCTTCGAGACCGGCACGAACCGCTGGCGGCGCTTGCCGTCGTGGCCCCGGGCTGCGAGCGCGGCTGCGCGCCGAAGCCGACGCCGCTCTATCTCGCGGCCGGTCTGCGAGCTGGGCTTCGACGCGCCCGAATCCGGCGACGCGGCTTCGAGGAGTACGTCTCCGACCCCGCCAAGCCGGTGCCGTTCCGCCGGCGCCCGATCAGCCGACGGCTACGAGCACGTGGCCGCAGTGGCTCGTCGACGACCAGCGCGAGGCCTCGGGCCGGCCGGACGTGCTGGCCTTCACGTCCGACGTGCTGACCGCGCCGGTGAAGATCAGCGGCGAGCCGATCGCCAACCTCGTCGCCTCGACCAGCGGCACCGACTCCGACTGGGTGGTCAAGCTGATCGACGTCTATCCCGACGAGGTCGCGGCTCAGCCGGAGATGGGCGGCTATCAGCTGATGGTCTCGGCCGACATCTTCCGCGGCCGCTACCGCGAGAGCTTCGAGACGGCCGAAGGCCATCGCGGCCGACACGCCGCTCGCTCTACCGCTTCGCGCTGCCCACGGCGAACCACGTCTTCCTGCCCGGCCACCGGATCATGGTGCAGGTGCAGTCGAGCTGGTTCCCGCTCTACGACCGCAACCCGCAGACCTTCGTGCCGAACATCTTCTGGGCCAAGCCCGCGGACTACCGCAAGGCGACGCAGCGGGTCTACCACGAGCCCGGCCGGGCCAGCTTCGTCGAGCTGCCGCTCGTCACCTCACCGTAGAGGGGCACGTGCGCTGACGCCCCGCGGGATCGGTCTTGCCCGCCCGGCGGCCGGATAATATGATGCGGCCCGAGCGCCGCCACCTGTTACGTCTTTAAAGAGACGGAGGACGTGCATGCCTAAGAATTGAACCCGCGCCTCGCAGTGGGCGCAAGTTTTGCGACACGACACAGACCGCACGCGGCCCGCCGCCTAGCCCCTCCTTTGTGCGGGGCCGGCCCGGCGCCCCGCGAACGTCACAACCCAGTCCACGAGACCGGAACACCGTCGAGCGCCTTCGCGCGCGGCCGTCTCGTGGCTTTGCCGAAGGAGAGGAACATGAGCGAAGTGGAGCCGCGCGCGAAGGCGTTCGACCTTGGCGCCGTCGATGAGATCGTCGCCGGGACGGTGGCGCCCGCCGCCGCGGAGGTGGACAGTAAAGGCACGTTCCCGCGCGCTGCGCTCGAAGCCTTCGGGCGGGCGGGGCTGTTGGGGCTGGTCAGTTCGCGCGAGGTCGGCGGGCTCGGAGAGTCGCACCGCGCCGCGACGCAAGTGGTCGAGCGCGTGGCCTCGGCCTGCGCCTCGACGGCGATGGTGCTGTGCATGCACTACTCGGGCGCGGCCGTCGTCGAGGCGCACGGGCCGCGCGAAGTCCGCGAGGCGATTGCGCGGGGCGAGCACGTCACGACGCTCGCCTTCTCCGAGAAGGGGTCGCGCAGCCACTTCTGGGCGCCCGTCGGCACGGCGACCGCAGACGGAGGGGGCGTGAGGCTCGACGCCGAGAAGAGCTGGGCCACCTCGGCCGGTGAGGCGGACTCCTACGTCTGGTCGAGCCGCCCCGTGGAGGCCGAAGGGCAGAGCACGATCTGGCTCGTCCCGGCCGACGCGGATGGACTCTCCGTCCCGGCGCCTTTTGACGGGATGGGACTGCGCGGGAACAGCTCTTCGCCCGTGACGGCCCGCGGCGTCCGTATCCCGCGCGAGAAGATGCTCGGCCCGGACGGCGGCGGGTTCGACGTGATGATGGGCGTCGTGCTTCCCTACTTCCAGTTGATGAACGCGGGCTTCTCGGTGGGGACGATGGAAGCGGCGACGACAAAGGCGGCTGCGCACGTCGCCGGCACGAAGTTCGAATACATGGGGGCCGCGCTCGCCGACCTGCCGACCGTGCGCGCCTATCTCGCGCGGATGCGCGTTAAAACGGACATGTGCCGCGCGCTGCTCGCAGACGCCCTGACGGCGCTCGAAACCGGAAGAGAGGACGCCATGCTGCGCGTGCTGGAGGTCAAGGCGGCGGCGGGCGAGTCGGCGACTGAAGTGACCGAGTTGGCGATGCGCGTCTGCGGCGGGGCGGCCTTCCGCAAAGAGGTCGGCGTCGAGCGTCACTTCCGCGACGCGCGCGCCGCGACCGTGATGGCGCCCACGACGGACGTACTCTACGACTTCATCGGCAAGGCCGTCTGCGGCCTGCCCCTCTTCGGCTGAGCGAAAGTGACGAAGACGACTATGAGCGAATCAGACACTCTGCTGCTGGGCGCGGTCGCCTACGACCCGAAGGTGGTCACGATCTGGGAGGGTTTCAAGGCGTACTTCTCGCACCGCGGCCTCCCGTTCGATTACGTCCTCTACTCCAACTACGAGCGACAGGTCGAGTCCCACCTGGCCGGGCACTTCCACGTCGCCTGGAACTCGCCGCTCGCGTGGGTCAGGACACGCCGGCTGGCCGTCGCGCGCGGGATTAAGGTCGAAGCCCTCGCCATGCGCGACACCGACCGGGACCTGACCTCCGTCGTCGTCGTGCGGAACGATTCCGGCGTCCAGTCCGTCGAAGACCTGCGGGGCAGACGTGTGGCCGTCGGCGCGATTGATTCGCCGCAGGCCACGCTGCTCCCGCTCTCGCACCTCCGTGCGCAGGGGCTCGCCAACGGCGAAGATTTCGAGGTCGTCTATCACGACCTGCTTGGCGGGAAGCACGGCGACCACATCGGCGGCGAGCGCGAAGCCGCACGCGCCCTCCTCGCGGGCGACTGCGAAGCCGCCTGCATGATCGACGGCAACCACCTCCTCTTCGTCTCCGAGGGGACGCTGCCTTCGGGCTCGACGCGCGTGCTGACGCAGACCGCGCCTTACGACCACTGCAACTTCACCGTCGGCGCGGAGGCGCCGTCGAGTCTCGTCTCGCGCTTCCGTGAACTGCTGCTCGGGATGTCTTACGACGACCCTTTGGTGCGCCCGCTCCTCGACCTCGAAGGCTTGAAGGTCTGGCGCGAGGGGCGGGTCGAAGGTTACGAGGCGCTGGAACGTGCGGTGGACGAGGCGGGATTTTATGACTCGGACGGGAACATCACTATCGACGGTTATAGATATTAAAGGTCTGGGTCTCGACCGCGGCGCACACCTGCTGCTCAAGCGTGCGTTGGCCGACCTGCCGCCCGGCGGGAAGCTCGGCGTCAGGGGAAGCGCGCCCGACCTCGCCGTCCACCTGCGCGGCTGGTGCCGCGCGCAGGGCCACGAGTTCTTCCGGCCAGGGACGCAAGGGGCTCTTGACGAAGCGGGGGCGGAAGGCGCCTCGCCTCTCGTGGCGTGGGTCGGCTGCGGCGCGGCGGCGGGCGGGCGCTGGCGCGGCGCCGCGGCGGCGGGCGGGACAGACCCGCGCGAGCCCGGCGCGGTGGTCGAACGACCCCCGGCGCGTTGGGGCCTGGCCGCGCGCGGCGCCTTCGTCGAGGCGGGCGGGCCGGAGTTCCACTTCCGGCTCGACTCGAAGGCGGAGGTCTGGGCCGAGAGCGTCCCGCGCCTCTATCAACAGGCGGCTGCGGCGCAATGGAACCCCGCCACGGCCATCGACTGGGACGCGCCCTTCGAACTGCCGTCGGAGGTCGAGTCGGCGGTCGTCCAGGTGATGACCTACCTCGTCGAGAACGAGACCGCCGCGCTACTCGTGCCCGCGAAGTTCCTTGCCCAACTCCATCCACACTTCCGCGAGGTCATGCAACTCCTCGCCATTCAGGTCGCGGACGAGGCGCGTCACATCGAGGTCTTCACGCGGCGGGCCGCGCTGCGGCGGAAGGGGGCGCTGGGGCTCTCGACCGTGGGCGGGCAGCAGTCTCTCAAGACCCTGCTCGACGAGCCGGACTTCACGCTCGCGTCCTTCCTCCTCTCGGTGCTGGGTGAGGGGACGTTCCTGAACCTTCTGTGGTTCCTCGAACGGCACGCGCCCGACCCTGTAACGCGGCAGGTCGCGCGACTCGCCGCGCAGGACGAGGCGCGCCACGTGGCCTTCGGCATGGGCCACCTGCAATACGCCGTCGCGCTCGACCCAAACTTACACGGCCGACTCGCGGCGGCAGCCGGGCGGCGTCACGATGCACTGGCGCGGACGGCCGGGTTGAACGAGGAGGTGTTCGACGCCCTCATCCTCCTCGCGGCGGGCGGCTGGGAGCCGGACGCCATCGCCGCCGGCTTCGAGAAGGTGCAGGCCCTCAAACGGGAGATGACGGCCGACCGCGCGAGCCGTCTGGTCAAACTCGGCTTCGACCCCGGCGAAGCCCGTACCCTCTCTGAGTCACACACGCGGAATTTCATGTAAGTTGGAATCAATCTTGCCCACACGACGGTTGAGCACTATGATGCAGCACACGCTCCGCCCTTAATTCGCCGCGCCTGGGAACAAACGATATGAGTGAATTTCGACGGCCCCGTCTGCTCTTATTCGCCGCAGTCTGCCTGCTGGCATTCGTACCTGCACAAGCATCCGCGCAGGAGGACATCCCCTTCTTTACGGCTGACTTCCCTCCGCAGGAGTTCGCCGCCCGCCGCGCGAAGGTCTACGACGCCGTCGGCGAAGGCTTCGCGCTCGTGCAGGGCGCGGCCGGCCCCGCCGGCTACACACGCTTCCGGCAGTCGAACGAGTTCTACTACCTCTGCGGGGTTGAGGTGCCGCACGCGTACCTTTTGCTGAGCGGCGCGCAACGCACCGCCACACTCTACCTGCCGCATCGCAACGAGGGGCGCGAGCGGAGCGAGGGGAAACTCCTCGCGGCCGAGGACGCCGAACTCATCAAGCGGCTGTCGGGGGTGGACGCCGTCTACGGCGTAGAACTACTCGGCGAGCACCTCGGCCGCTACGCGCAGCGCTCGCAGACGCGCATCGTCTGGACGCCGTTCAGCCCGGCTGAAGGAATGGCAATGAGCCGCGACTTAGCGGTGCGCGCCGTCGCCGACTATTCTTCCGACCCGTGGGACGGCACGGCCTCGCGCGAGATGCGCCTCATCGAGACGCTGCGCGCGCGCTTCCCGCAGTTCGAGGTGCGCGACCTGACGCCCGTGCTTGACCAGATGCGTCTCATCAAGAGCCCGCGCGAGATAGAGCTGATAAGCAAGGCCACACGCCTCTCCGGGCTCGCGCTGTTGGAGGCGATGCGCTCGACCGTGCCGGGGCTGACCGAGTATGAGCTTGATGCTCTGGCCAAGTACGTCTACTACCGCCACGGTGCGCAGGGCGACGCCTACTACTCGCTCGTCGCGAGCGGCCCGAACGCCGTCTTCCCGCACTACAACGCGGGCAAGCGCGTGATGCGCGACGGTGAACTGCTGCTGATGGACTACGCGCCCGACTACGGCTACTACATGAGCGACGTAACGCGCATGTGGCCTGTGAACGGCAAGTTCAACGACTGGCAGCGTGAGTTATACGGCTTCTATCTTGAGTGCTACCGCGCCATCCTCGCGCACATCCGGCCCGGCGAGACGGCCGCGACCATCATGAAGGAGGCAGCCGCCGACATGAGGCGGGCGCTCGGGCGCACGAAGTTCTCGAAGCCCATCTACGAGGCCGGCGCGCGCGAGTTCGTCGAGAGCTTTGAGAAGTCGGCCGCCGCCCCGTGCGCCTCGCTCGGCCACTGGGTGGGGATGGCAACGCACGACGTAGGGCGCGACTGCGGCCCGCTCAGGGCGGGCATGGTCTTCACCATCGAACCTGCGCTGCGCGTGCCGGAGGAGAAGGTCTACATCAGGCTCGAAGATGTGATCGTCATCGGCGAACGTAAGGCCGAAGTCCTCACCACCTTTGTGCCGATGGACATTCCGGGTATCGAACAGGTCATGCGCGAGGAAGGGATGCTGCAACGCTATCCACGGGACAAGGCAGAACGCCCTTAAAGATTCAACCACCGCAGACACAGAGGCACGGCTTGGAGCGAATAACTCAACAAGCCGTGCCTCTGTGTCTGCGGTGATTGAATTCTTCTTCTACCGTCGAGGGGTGAGTTTCCACAGCTCGCCGTCGGCCTCATCCGTGACGACGTAGAGCGTCCCGTCCGGCCCTTGCCGTACGTCGCGGACGCGCTGGTTGCGGTCGGCCAGCAGGTGCTCTTCGCCCACCACGCGGTTGTCTTTGATGACCAAACGCACGAGCAGCTTCTGCACCAGAGAGCCGACGAAGAGGCTCCCACGCCACGCTGGGAAGGCGCCGCCCGTGTAGTACTGCGCGCCCGAGGGAGCGATGACCGGGTCCCAGTAGTAGGCCGGCTGTTCCAGGCCCTCGCGCGCAGTGATGTCGCCGGGAATCGGCTGGCCCGAATACTCCTCGCCGTAAGAGATGATCGGCCAGCCGTAGTTCTTACCCTTCTCGACGAGGTTCAACTCGTCGCCGCCCTGCGCCCCGTGCTCGATTGTCCAGAGCCTTCCGCGTTCGTCGAAGGTCGAAGCCTGTACGTTGCGGTGGCCGAGCGTCCAGATTTCGGGCAGGGCGCCCGTCTGTTTGACGAACGGGTTGTCGGCGGGCACTGAGCCGTCAGGGTTGATGCGGATGATCTTGCCGAGGTGGCTGCCGAGCTGTTGCGCCTGCGGGCGGGTCACCTCCTTGTCGAACCGGTCGCCGAGCGTGATGTAGAGCTTGCCGTCCGTCCCGAAGGCGAGGCGTGAGCCAAAGTGCAGGCCGTTCGTGTAGGTCGGCATGGCGCGGAAGATGACGCGGACTTGTTCGAGGTTGCGGCGGTCTTCGGTCAGAACGCCGCGCGCGACGCTCGTCCCGTTGCCGCCCTCGCGCGGCTCCGTGAAGCTCCAGTAGATGGTTCGGTCGCGTGCGAAGTCGGGGCTCAGGGCGACATCGAGCAGACCGCCCTGACCGCGTGCGTCCACGGGCGGCAGGCCCCCTTGCCCGCTCGCCGCCGACACGCCGCCCGCACCGACCGGCAACAGACCGCCGATGGGCGGGCCAACCTCACCCTTCGCCGAAACGATACGGAGCCGACCCGCCTTCTCCGTGACGAGGAGGTCGCCGCCCGGCAAAGGCTCGACCGCCCAGGGCCGCTCCAGACCTTTCGCCAGCACCGTCACGTCGAAAGCCGCGTCGGACTTCACCCCGCAGGTGCGCGTCTGCCCGTTGAAGGCCGGCTTCTGGTGCGGAGCGTTCGGCGCCCTCGTTTCGAGCGGCGCGCAGGCCGAATTTGAAGTCGCCGGAGCGGCGTTCGCGGTGGAAGGCTTTTCAGGCCCGCGCGTGCTCTGGCCGCAGGCCGGCCCGGCGACCGCGAGCAGAAGGGTCAGGGCGAAGCTGATTCGATTTCTCTTCATCTATTACAGTCCTTAAGAACGTTCAGCCCGAGTCTTCCAGTTGAGGCTGATAGTTTCGGCCGGTTTCTTGCCGCCGCTGAATCGGCCGTGTCAAGGTTTTATGATATTCGGACTCCGCTGCGCGTCGCACAGGGACGGTAACTCCACTGTCAGCGGGCCTCTTGACACGCGCGAAAGAGCGCGCCTAAAGTCTCAACTATCCTTAGTAAATGTTGGGCCGGTGGAGAATCCTTATGTGGACGTGCGTCAGTTGTGGAGAGACGGAGAACGAAGAGACCTTCAGGTTCTGCTTCTCATGCGGGGCGCCTGCCCCCGCCGACGAAGAGCAGACCGAGATGGGCAAACTAAGTCCGCCGCCGACGCGCGAGTTCCCCCCGGCCGAGCCGGAGGGAGAGCCGCCGCCGCCGAGGGAGGAGGAGGAGCATGAGCACGGGTTCAAACTCCCGAAGGCTCTCACCTCGCTCGGGCAGAGGCTCCGGCAGGCTACCACTTCAGGGGGCGAACAGGTCGTCAGCGTTAAGGTCTCGGCGGAGGCGCAGGAAGCTTTGGAGTTGCTCCTCCAGGCCGGCCGCTACGACAACCCTGCGGACGCGGCCGGGTTCCTGCTCGAAGAGGGGGTGAAGGCGCAGGCGGAGCTTCTGTGGGTCATCCGCGAGAAGCTCTCCGAGATCGAGCGGCTGCGCGCCGAGCTAAGGAGCATCGGCGGCGGTGGTAGCCGTTGACGACGTGTGACATGAACTCTGAAACGGGCGGGCGAAGATTTTTCTACAGACCGGCGTTAAAGATTCGTGACCGGACGCGAGTTTAATGCGCAGCGTCCGACGAGTTTGGGGGAACGAGTCGGGCACCTTAATAGGTCAGGCGGGTCGCTTTGGGGGAGGCGACCCGCCTTCCTTTTTCGGCGCGGAGGCGCCTGGAACTTATGCGCACGAATGAAGAGGAGGGCGGCCGGACGGAGCGCCGCGCCGCGCCGGACGAGGGGGAAGCGCACCTCGCGGAGATAGCGCGTGCGCTCGCGGAGATCGTCTCCGAACTGAAGGAGGTCAACACCTCTCTGAAGGCCATCGCCCGGAGCCAGGCGGCGCAGCAGGCGACGCAGAAGCGCCAGCAGACGGGTTCCTGAAGCCGCACACGCCACGCCAATTCGCACGCTGACCCGAATCGTCCCTCACCTCATACTCGCCGGGACTAAGTGCAACATTTTTTGCAAAAACTCTTGACCCATGTAAATAGACCGTTTTAGACTCGCCGCGTCGGTTGATTCGTGAGCCTCGCCGCTTCGTTGGCCGAAAATTCAGCCTTGAGGGGTTACACATGCCTCACCAGTCACGCGTCGATAAGCCGTCCGTCATGGTCGTGGAAGACTTCGACGACACGCGCCAGTTGATCGCCCTCGAACTGCGGAGTGAGGGCTACGAGGTCGTCGAAATCTCGGACGGCAAAGAGGCCGTCGAGGCGGTCAGGCAGCGATGCCCCGACCTTGTGCTTCTTGACCTTTCGCTGCCCGGGTGTGACGGGCTCTCCGCGGCCTACAGGATGCGCGAAGTGGGGGCGATGTGCCACGTGCCCATCGTCGCCTGCACCGCGCACGACGCGGCCCTGCACAGGGACGCGGCGCTGGCGGCCGGCTGCGACGAATACCTGACGAAGCCGCTCGACCTGGGGCGTTTGAAGGAGGTCGTGGGCCGCCTGCTGGCCGAGCGCTCCGAAGGAGTCAGGCGGGGCGAGGCGGAGGCGAGGGCGGGCCGCATCACGTCGGCTCAATTGGACGACGAGGGGCTGCGCGACTACCTGGACAGGTTGATGGAGCGAAACGGCAGGCCGGAGTGAGGGCTCGCGGCCCACACCCCGGCGTGCAAGTGTTTCAAGGTTTAGCGCTTCCTGCCCGTCCGGCGCAGGAGCGAAGAGTATTCGAGGAGCTTGCGGCTCATCTTGTCGCGCCCGCGGTCGGCGAGCGAGCCCGTGACGCTCAACAACTCCTCCGACTCCGCCGCGGCCTCATCATCATCGGGCCGCGAGGCGCAGTAGGCCATCGTCGCCGCCCGCGCGCTCCCGAGGACTTGCGAGGCAGCCGCGTAGTCGCCCCGATCCATGTGCGAGACCGCCTCGCGCCGCGCGCGCGCGTTCATCAGGAGCCGGACGGCCTTCGTCACTTCGTCGTTCGCAGCCAGCGCCTCGACCTCTCCCGCCTCGGCGAACTCAACCTCGAAAGCCTGCTTTAAGACTTCCGCCCCGCGCGCCTCCCGCGGCGTGTAGCCGACGCGCAGATCGAGTATGCGCACCGACGCGCCGGCCGCGCGCGCCGGGAGGTGGAGCCGCAGCACGACATCTAAGGGCGAGCCCGCCTGCAAGTCGGGCAGACGGTAGCGCCCGGTCTCGGTCAGCTCGAAGTCGTTGAGCACGTCTGTTACACGCACGCCGTCGGACGGGACGAGCCCGAGCGAGACTTCGCGCGCGAACTGCGCGAGCAGGCCCTCCAACTCGACGGCGAAGATTCGCTGCATGTCCGCGGCCTCTGCGACATGCCAGGCGTTGCCACCGCCCGCGCGCGCCATCGGAATGAGAAGGTCTTCGTTGAAGTCTTCACCAATGCCTACGGTCGAGGTGCCGACGCCGCGCTCGAAGAGCCCCTTCGCCTGCGAGACGATCTCGTCGGTACTCGTCAGGCCCACGTTGGCGAGCCCGTCGGTGATGAGGAGCACGCGGTTCACAAACGCATCGTCGAGGTGCTCAGAGACCTGCATCCCGCCGCGCACCCAAGCCTCGTGCAGCGCCGTCGAGCCGCGCGCGCCCACGCCCGCGAGCAGACGCTTGAGCCCCTGCTTCTCCTCGACGGGGCCGCTCGGGATGAGCACTTCCACGACATCGTCGAAGATGACCACGCTCAGCCGGTCAACGGGGAGCAACTGCTCCACGCAGTAGCTCGCGGCCTCCCGCGCGCGCTCCATCTTCGCCCCCTGCATCGAGCCGGAGCGGTCGAGCACGACCGAGAGGTTGAGCCGCCGCCGCGACGACTGGCCGTTCTCCACCAACTCGGGCGGGGTGATACGCACCAGCACGTCCACGGTCTGCTCCCGCCCCGCGGCGAGCTTTGCGCGCTCCGTCAGGACTTCGACTTTCAACTGCTCTTGCGTCATGACCTTACTTCCTTCCGCGCCCCGGCCCTCTCGCGCCGTGCGTCCTCAAGACGTTCAGAAAGGTTTGCGACAGGCGCCTGAGCGCGCCCTCGTCCTGCGAAGCGCGATACGAATTGCTGACGTGGAGTTCGAGCCCGGGCTCCAGCTCCACCCTCGCCCAGGTCTCTCGCGCCGCCGCGGAAGGCGACGCCAGGGACGCCGACGGAGACGCTTGCCGTGCCTGCGGCGGCGCAGCACTCGGGAGCGGAGCCGAAGGGCTCTTCCGCAGGAGCGACTCCAGATAACCGAGCGCCTCTCCCCTCGCGGCCGACCCCGACGCCTGTCCCTGCTCGACGCCGAGCAGCCGCTCCAACTGCCGCTCGGTCTTCCCCGTGACCAGCTCTCGGATGGCGCGGATGGGCAACCCCTCGGCCTGCAACTTCTTCACGACCAGGAGCTGAAGCAGATGCCGGAACCCGAAGACCGACGCCGTCCCCTGCTTCTCCTCCGCCGCAGGGATGAGCCCCTCGGCGAGGTAGTACCGCACCGTCCGCTCGTCGGGCAGCTCCGTCACGGTGCCGCGCCCCTGCCGCGCCGTCCCGCTCTCGGCCAGGATGCGCGCCGCCGCCTCCGCTAAGCCCGCCACACCCACGTACTTCCCACGCCGCGCCGCCTCCAGCCACTCCCTCATGCGGCGGATGATAAGGCTGACAGAGATTGTTGTCAACAGTAAATACTGTCGAAAGTCGTCGGGTAATCGAAGGCTAAATAAGAAAGCCCCGCGCCGTAGTTGAGTACGGCGCGGGGCCACTTTAAACGCGCGAGAACCGCGCGCTGCTGTCAGCGGAGTCTGCTCGACGGGTCACCGAAGAAGACCCACGTCCGCCGCACGTCCCTATCGGCGGTCGCCGCCTTGGCGCGCCGCACGGCGTCACCGAGCCTGACCGTCCCGCCCTCCGCGAAGATGATGCGGTACAGCTCGCGGTTGGCCTCCGACTGCGCGTTCGGCTCGGTCATGCCCGACGAGGCCCAGACGGCGTAGGCGCCGCCCTGCTCGGCCTTCAAGACCGACTCGGCGAGGCTGTCGAGCCCCGTGCCCTCGTAGTAGCCATTGAGGCAGGTCATCAACACGAAGAGCGGCAGACGGCTCCCGTTCTGGAGCGCGGGCGCGTCTGTCCCGCGCAGAAGGCCGTCGCCCGTCCACACGTCGATGGAGCCGTGCCCCATCCAGTTGACGACGAGCGGGCCGGCGTTGACGCCCGAGACGATCTGGCTGCGCACCACGCCCGCGTCCTGCGCGCGCCGGTTGACGCGCGCGACACTGGCCCCGGCGGGCAGGAGCGCCTGCACCCCGTCGGTCGCCGACTCGAAATTGTAGCCGTCCGGGCCGTCGCGGTCGGCCACCAACAGGGCAGAGGTCTGCGACGGGTCGAAGGTGCGCGAGACGATCTTGCCCACGACGGTCGAAGCCTCGGCCGGCGTCCTGACGGGCAGGCGGCCGACGGCGAGGTCTGCGATGCCGTCGTCGTCGAAGTCCGCGAACCAGTCGTCCGACGCCGTCTCCATCGCGCCCGCGTCCAGGAGCTTCGAGGGCACGAGGTCGTAGCGCCCGCGGGCTAGGTAGTCGCGCGGGTCGTAGCTGCCGTCGCCGACCAGCAGCACGTAGGCCGGCGCCTTCTCCCAGTTCGCCTTCGTCCACGCGAGGAAGTCGCGCACGGCCTGCGGCGTATGCGCGCCGTAGGAGAACTCATCGAAGAGGTCTTCCACGTCCAGGACCTTCACGTTCAGGCCCTCTGCCTCGCGCTGTGCGACGAGCAGGGCGACCTGCTGCGCGAAGCTGCCGTGCGTGACGACGACCATGTCGGCCTGCTGTCCCGTGCCCGTAGACCACGCCGAGGGGCTGTTCGCCAGCACGGACGCGGGTTGCGAGACCTGCATGTCGGTGAACGCGAACAGCTCGCGCTCGCCGCCCGTGCCCTTGACGTTGAAGTGGACGCTGAAGCCGCCCTGCTCGTCGGGCACGGCGCCCTCGCCGATGGGCACCTCGAAGGGCGCGGCCGGGTCGGTCACGTCAACGACGCGAACGTCGGGCGAGCTGAACCCGCCCAGACGGACGGGGCTGCCGGCGGGCGCGTTGAAGCGGAGACGATTGTCGTCCGCGTTCATGCTGTGCAGGTAGGTCAGGCGCAAGCGGTCGGTGAGGGTCACGTCGCCGGAGCCCGTTGCGACGAGCTGCACTTGATTATCGCCCTCGCGCAGCATGTAGCCCTCGACCGTGAAGGTGGCGGACTTGTTGGTCTGCCCCGCGAAGTCAAGCGTGCCGAGGCGCGCGCCGTTGAAGCTCACGGCGACGTGGTGCTCGCCCGCGGTCAGCCCTTGCAGCGCGACTTCGAGCGTCGCGGTCTGCGCGTCCAACTGGAAGAGGTTGCGCACCGTCAACGTCTGCGAGCCGGGCGTCGCGTTGACGACCTTGCCGAAGAAGTTCTCGGCCTCGCCATTCTGAAGCCCGGAGAAGTAGACCGTGCGTTCGCGCCGCTCGACGGTGTAACTGAAGAACCCGGGGCCGTCCGGCGGCTCGACGGGCACGATGTTGATGATCGGCGTGCCGGGCGTCCGCCTGCGGTCGCGCTCGACGATAACGCCCGGCTCCGCAGTGTCGTCGCCGCCTGAGTTCGTGCGCAGCCCCGCGCCCTCGCCCTCGACGAGCCAGTAGACGCGCGTGTCGGTGGACTGCACGTCGAGTCCCTGACCGTAGAACTCGACCGAGCCGTCGTCGCCCACGCGGATAGGCACCTCGACGCCGCCCGCGTACAACTGCAAGCGCGCCGGGTCGGCCGCGACGCTCAGGCCGGCGGCCATGAGCTGTTCGCGCGTGACGCGGTACCAGCCCGCGGCGCGCACCGCGATCTTCAACGACGGCTGCGAGGCGAGCCGGCGCTGCCGCTCCTGCGCCGCGGCCGACTCGCCGCCCGGGGGGCGCGTGGACAGTCCGCCCGCGTCGGCACGAGACGACTGGCGCTGTGCATCCGGCGGCGACGCGTCGCCGGTCAGTTCCGAGAGGACGGGCGAGCGCACGCCCTTCGCCCCGCGCACGCCGACCCGCGCAGGGATGTAAGGCCCGTAGGTCTTGCTCTTGCCGGCGAGGTCGATCTCTTCGAGGTAGTAACGCGCGCCGACGACCGCCGAGTCCGTCCAGTTGTAGGAGTTGCCGGCCGTCAAAGCGACGTTCGGCCCCGCGACGAGCGCCGAGCCCGCGATGAGCGAAGAATTGACGAGCGCGCGCCGGCCGCCGACCTCGCGGTAGAGGTTGAACCCGAGGTTATCCACCTCGTACCCGGTCTTCCACGAAAGCACGGTGACGGCGTCGGACTGCGTCGCCTTGAACTCGGAGAGGCGCGAGTCCGTCAGCGCGTTGCCCTGCGCCAGTGTCCACGGCGAGAACTGTGTGACGAGGTTCGACTCGATCCAGTTGTTGGTCACATCCTGGCCCACGACGGGCGTCTTCACAACCCTCTGCCAGACCGTGCCGTTGAAGCGCCAGAGGTCGAGGAGCAACTCGGTATTCCCGTTCAGCTCCGAGTCGAGGTAGTGCAACCTGAGCGTCGCCGTGTAGCCGCTCCCGCCCGTGGGCGTGATGGTGTATGTGCGCTGGACTGCGCCGGGGTAGCCGAAGCCCACTCCGGTCGGGACGCTCTTGACGAGGTTGACGGTGATCTCGGTCGGCGCGGTGCCGGTCGTAAAGCTGATGCGGTTGTTCGGGTTGCCGAAGCTGCGCGCGGTCAGCCCGAGGTCTGTGCGGCGGACGTTGCCGACCACGTCGCCGTTGCCCGTTGACGTGCCGTTGTGCGTTAAGACGTTCGAGCCCGTGTTGAGGTCGCCCGCCGTCAGCGCGAGCGCGCCCTGCAAGGTCAGGTTCGAGCCGAGCGTGGCCGAGCCGGACGCGCCGCTGCGGTTGAGGGTCAGGCTGCCGAGCGTCTGCCCGCCGCTCGCAAAGACGATTGTGCCCAACGCGCCGGTTGCGCCGCCGTCCTGCAAGGAGAGGCTGGCCGCGGCGTCGCCGATGAGCCCAGAGCCCGCGGGGGCCGTGCCGACGGTCGAGCCGAGCGTCAGCGTACGTGCGTTGAGCGTGAGCGTGCTGGTCGCGCCGTTGAACTGGATGGAGTTGCCGCCCGCAGGCCCGAGCGTTGTCACGTCGGTGTTCCCCAGTTGCACCGTGCCGCCGGTCTTGTCGATGCGGACGTAGGGCAGGTTGAGCGAGCCGGACGAAGCGTTGACGGTCTGCGTCGCGCCCCCCTCGAAGAAGACGGCGCGGTCGTTCGGCGTGAACGTCCCGTTGTTGGTGAAGTTGCCCTGCACCTTGAGGTCGCCGCCGACTGCGTTGGAGAGGTTGAGGCTCCCGCCGCTCTCGACGAGGACGTTCTTCAGGACGGTGAGCGCGGCCGTCATCGCGTTGCCGGGGAAGTCCATCAGGAAGCGGCCACCGCTCCTGGCGTCGAGGCTGCCGGCAATCTGCCGCGCCGTGCCGGGAGCACTGCTGCCGATGTTAACGTCCGTGCCGGTGTTGACCTGCACGTCGTTCGGGTAGCCCGGCCCGCTCGTCGTGCTCCACTCGGCGCCGCGTGCGTAGACGCAGGCGCAGTCGTAGACGAGCGTCGAGCTTGTCCCGTAGGTCGGCGGGTTCGTGTTGACCGAGCCGCCGCTGTTAACGCCGAGCGTGCCGTTGACCGTGGAGAGGGACGCGCCGAAGTCAACACTGTTCTGGAGAGAGACGTTGACGTTAGTGTCGAAGACGAGCGTGCCGCCGGCGGCGCTGGTAATGCTCTTCGACCCCGTGAAGGTGAAGTTGCTGCCGGCAGCCCCCGTGACGGTTCTGACGCCGCCGCTGACGAGGATGCTGCCGCCGTTGTTCTGTAGGACGAGCGACTGGCCGTTCAGATCGAGCCCGCCCGAGTTGAGAATCTGTAGCACGTTGCCCACCGAGCCGTTCATGAGCACGCCGGTCGCCGGACTGCTGCTGAGCGTCAGGTTACCGCTCGCCTTGTCAATCAAGAGGTAATCGAACACTTCGCTCCCGGCGACGGCGCGCGCGACGGTCTGCGTGCCCACGCCGTTGAAGGTGACGGCGCGGCCGTTGGGCGTGAACGTCCCGGCCCTCGTCCAGTTGCCGCCGACCCTGATGTCGCCGCCCGCGGCGGTCGAGAGCGTGAGCGTGCCGTCGATGTTGACGGAGCCGAGGACGACGAGCGGCTGCGTCATGGCGGGCGAGCCGTTGAGGTTCAACGTCGAGCCGGAGTTAATCGTGAGGGTGCCCGACATCTGGAAGAAGGCGCCCGCGGAGCCGTTGGGCAGGTCGAGGTTTGTGTTGTTGCTCAACTGCACGTTGGCCGGGTATCCGGCCCCGCTCGTCACGTTCGGCAGCCACTCGCCGTTACGGCCGTATGAAGCGTTGACGTTGTACCTGAGAAGCGAAGCCGCGCCGTAGGTGGGCGAGCCCGACATAAAGCCGCCCGTGTTGACCTGTGAGGTGCCGTTCAAGGTCAGGTTGCCCGCGTTGCTGACGCCCGCCGCGTACTGGAATAACAACCCGACCGTGCGCGCGACGTTCAACGTAATCCCGCCCGCACCCTTCACGTTCACGTTCTGCGGCCCGTTGGTCGTCGGCCAGTAGGGGTCGTTATTAACTCCGTACGAGCCGCTGCTGTTATTGAAGACGAGTGTGCCGGTGAGGGAGTTATAGGAATATGTTCCGGTGCCGCCCGCAAACCCTCCCTGATCGATTTGGAGAGAATCTGTGACGGCCAGAGTTCCCGGGGTATTGATTGTGAACGTATTCGCGCCTGTAGCTAATGTGCCGCTGGTAATAGTAACTGTGCCGTTGAGTACGAGGGCGCTCGCTAAGGACACGGTGATACCCGAACCATTAACGTCAAAGTTGGAGTAAGTCGGTGTGAACGCGGTTCCAGACCTGAGACTTAGGCCGATGGCAGGGTAGTTCAGTAGTGTCTTTGTAGCAGTGGCTCTCCTGGCATAGACAGTCAAATTGTCTATGCGGAATGTGCCACCTGAAGCAAAGGCACTCCTGCCAGTTCTATCAGTGGCATCTCCGGCATAGGCATACAATCTGATGGTGACAGATGATTGATTATCGATTGCACTAATACTGCTCAGGTCAAAAGACGCAGCGGAAAAAGCAGCGTTGCCGGTCAACGCAGTCGTCGCCGCTGTAAAGGTCGTTCCGTTCGTGCTGTATAGGACGCCAACGCGTGCAGGGCCGGTAGCTGATGCTTGATTGTCAAAAGTTATTGAGAGTTGCGAAAATCCGCTCGTGTTCACTACAAACTGATAATAGTCTGTTGCAGCAGTTCCAGGGTTGGCAGTTGCACTTTGCCAAGTAGTACCTGTCGCAGCTTGACCATTTGCAGCACCACCGTTGAATATGCCTGCTCCGGCCACTGCTGTAACCGCGGTGCTACCTCCCGCCCTTGTTATTGCACCACTCCCACCGTTAATGGCCTGCTCAACGAGATTCTCAAAGGTCGTGCGGGTCGCGTTATTCTCGAAGTCATAATAGAGGGTCGGCACTTGCGCTTTCGTTGAGGCGCTCATAAACGCGATACACAATGCCGCCGCCAGAAGGAAACCGACTCTTTTCATAAGTCCTCCGCTCGTCTCTCTCAAAACGTGTTCAATCGGAACTGCGGTTCGTGTCGGCACGGGGCCGCGGGTGCTTGCGCGAGGGATAGGCCGAGCGCGGGGCGCGGCGTATCGCGTGTGGTAGAGCTTCCCCTTGAAGGTTGTGGGGCGGGGCGGCGTGTCGGGGTGCCGCCCCGCGTTAGGGTTGAGGGGCGCGCTCAGGTCGTCGGGCCGCCCTTAGTTGATTTGCGTGTGCGGCGCTCGCTCGCGCGGGTGCCGCCGGCCAGTTCGTATTCGTTCGAGTTAGGCCCGAAGACGGCGCGGATGCCGCTGCGGGCGCGAGTGGTGATGTCCGAGATGCTGACCGCCTTCGCGTCCGTGTCGTTGACGAGGACGGCGACCTGCGCCCGCAGGTCTTCGAGTTGGCTGCGCTGCGTGCGCAGGGCTTCGACCAGCGTCTTCAACTGAGCCAGCGTCACCTCGCCGAGCGAGAACGTTGGGTTGGCCTCCCACACGCGGATGATTTTCTCGCCTTCGGCGATCACTTCGTCTAAAGACTTCCCTCTGGCCATCGTTGCTGCCTCCTTTCGCTTCGACTCAAGGGGCTGACCTTGAGTGAGGAAGTGAAGCCGCGCCCGCGGGGCCTGCCGGGCGCGCGCTTACGGGTTGAGAACTCGCGGCGCGGGTCTGAGACGCGTCGCACGCGCTTCGAGGCAGGCGTCTGAAGAGTCGAGGCCGCCCGCCTCAAACTTATTACTGCGTTCTCAATTCAAGGACGATGACTCAAAGAACATCTGTGCCGTCTCTCAGGCTTTGAGAAACTTTCTCAAGTCTTGAGATACGTCCCTCAAGCTTTGAGAAACGTCCCTCAAGCTTTGAGAAAGTTTCTCAAGCTTAGAGAAAGCTTTCTCAGAACGGGAGAATCCTTTCTCGACTCTTGAGAAACCTGTCTCAAGACTTGAGAAACTTTCTCAAGTCTTGAGACGCGTCTCTCGACTTTAGAGAGGGGTCTCTCTAAATCCTTTCAGTACCACCCGCAGCGTCGCTCGTGCCGTTGAGAAAGTCTGCGGCGCGTGTGAAGCAGTGGGCCAACTGGTACGGCCAGCGCGGGAGCCGTCCGAAGCGCCCGCGGGCGGCGACGGTCGCTTCGACGGGGCCGGGCCAGCGTCTGCGCAAATCTTTCAGGAGCCCGCGCGGCCTTCGCAGGTAGGCGCGCATCGGCGCGTGGTGCTTGAGCGGCGCCTGCTCCGTGGCGAAGGGTCGCGCCCAGCGCGCGAGGACGGCGGGGACGAGCCAGCGCGGCAGGCGCACGGCCGCGCCTTCGGCCGGCGTGCCCTCCACGTTCGCGCCGAGCAGGATGTGCGCAAGCCCCAGAGTGCTCAAGACCCAGTTCGCGCCGCGACGGCTACGGCCAAGCAGACGCTCCCAGTCGAGACCCTCACCCTCGGCGCGCGACTCGAAGGCCGCGGCCACGTCGCAGAGCCAGAGCGGCCTCCACGCTCCGTGCCGGAGCAGGTGGAAGCAGAGGAGCCGCAGGTGTTCCTCTTCGCAGAGCACGCGCACACGCGCGCCGCCCAGTTGCAAGACCTGCGCGCGCGCGTAAAGCTCTTCGGCGGGTGTGTCGCTCAACTCGCCGAACCCTTCGTGCAGATCGACCCAGAAGCGTCTGCCTTCGGGGCTCGCCAGTACGTCCTTTGCACGTCGGTACTGCCCCGGCCGCACGTACAGGTCGATGTCGCCCGTGGGCCGCAAGCCCTGCTCCGTGTAAGCGCGCCCCGCGGCCCAGCCTTTAACGAGCAACGCATCGACACACGCCGCTTCGAGCAGCGCGAAGAGACTTTCCAACTCGCCCTCGCGCACGGCCGCCCTCAAGGTCTGCAAGCGGTAAGACTGTCGGAAGCCACGTGCGGCGTCGGTCTCGACGAGCGGCGACCGGCGGAGTTTCCACCACGCGAGCGCGCCCGCACCCGAAGCGTCGAGCAGCGGCGTGATGCGCGCCAACTCGTCTGCGCCGAGCGCGTTGTCGGGCGGCTCGCGCCGCCACGCGCCGACAAGTGAAGCGGCTACGAGCGCACCGTCCGACCTTTCAACGTTAAAGGCCAACGAATTATCTCTCTAACGGCCACGGCCCGAAGGCCGTTGCTTTGAGTAACGTTAAGACGACTCAGGTTAAGTACAGGTGTCGCCGGCACAGATGAGCCCGCTGCAACACTGTGCGCTCTCGCTGCACGTGGCACCCTGCGGAAGACAGCTCGCGGCGTCGGCCCGCGTCGGCGCGACTATCGAGGCGACGGCGGGGAGCGCGACGGCGGCGGCGAGGCCGACACGGCGCATCATCTCGCGGCGTGAGAGGCCGGCCAGCTCGGAGGGACGTGGCGGACGCGCGTCGAGCAGTCTGTCACGGCCGAGTTGTTCGAGGGCGAGCCAGACAAGCTCTTCGGGGACTGCGCCGCCGGCCGACTTCTCAAGCGTGCGCCGGATGTCTTTGGCGGTGCGGCGGCCGTCGCAGAGGCGCCAGACCGCGGCGGCGGTGCTGTTGAGGCAGACGGCCTTGTGTGTCTCCAGGTCGTAGACGAGCACCTCGTCGGGCAGTTCGCGCACGACGACGCCTTCGCGGCGCGCCTTGGGTCTGGCCGGGGCTGTTCTCTCTGCCATAGGTTCTCCGGTTTGTCGCTGACTGCCTTAAGTGCTGCCTTTTCAGAGTCTCAAGGGCGCTCAAGAGGCCCTTTCCAGAATCCTCGCCGCCGCCTCTGCGGCCTCGCCGCGTGAGCCGCGCAGGACGACCGCCGTGCGGACGACCCTCTCTAAAGTCTCAAGCACTTCCAGCGGCCTGCGCCGCGCGGGCACTGTGTTGGCGAGGAGCGCGAGCGAGCCCTGACCCGGCGTGAGCGCGCGCGGTCGGAAGCGCGCGCCCTCTCTGAACTCGCTGACGACGACGAGGCCGACGGGCAATGCTCTGGTCGCCGCGCGCCCGCCCAACTCATCGACCGAGACCTTGCGCTGCCTGAAGCCTTCGCCGCGCACGGCCAGAGGCTTCGGGTAGGGGTGGACGCGACCTTGCGCGTCGAGGACGGCGAACTCGTCCGAGTAGTAGGTGGCGCCCGCCCTGACCAGCTCGGCCACGAGCGTCGTCTTCCCGGAGAAGCTTCGGCCGGGGATGACGATGGCTCGCCCCTTCCAGCCGACGACGCCCGCATGGACGAAGACGCGGCGCCGCGCGGCCTCGGCCACGGTCAGTTGCAGGTCTGACTCGAAACGTTCGAACAGCTCCGACGGGTCAACGGTGCGTGCGATACGCACGTGGTCGGCGTACAGGAGCCCGAAGCGTCGGAGCCCACGCCGCTCCACACCGCCCGCGCCCGTGCGGATTGAGTAGAGCCGCTCGACGATTCCCGTCGGCGCCGGCCGCGTGCCGGGCGGGAGGAGTTCGGCAAGGCGTTCGAGCGAGCGCGGGTCGTCCGCGCGCACGCCGAAGCGCACGCCGTAACTCTTGAATGTGAGTCCTGCCGCCCAGCCCAGGCGGTCGAGCTTCCGCATTCAGGTCGAGGTCATCCGCAGGCGCGGGAGTCGGGAATCCGTGTCTGTCAAAGGCTTTTACGTCCGGTTCCGCGAGGACGGAGTGCCGGTGCTTCTGAATCCTTCTTTGAAAGTGGCGGTCGGGTTCAGTGTCTCCCCTCTTACTGGCGGCGGGAGGAGACGCCCCACGGCGTCCGGGTACTGAGAGTGCGGCGAAATGTAACATTGCCCCGGCGCGTGGTCAAACTTAATTCTTTCCTACGGGCCGGCCGTAACGCAGGCCGGGGTCACGGTACCAGGGCTTCTTGAAGCGGAGGAGATTGGCGGCGGTGCGGGTCGGGTTGAACGCCATCCGGCTGAAGATTCTCGCGTACTTATTGTTGGTGCGCCGCTCTATTCTCTCGATGAGGTATTTGTCGAGAACGTCTTCGGCCACGAGCAGGCCGAGGCCGGCCGTCGGGGTCATGACGATGTCCACGTAGGTCTGCTTACCGTGGAGGCCGACGTTGCCGATGGACGCCTGGCTGATGGGGCCGATCTCGAACTGCGTGCTCCAGGCGGCCGACCACGCGAGCGCCTTGAAGCGGCTGCGCCAGTAGCGCCAGAGTCGCCAATTCTCCGACGCGAGCCTTTGGGGTCGTTCTGCACCTGTATGAACCCGAGCAGCGAGCCCTGCATCGGGTGTGCGACGTAGTTGGTGAAGAAGCGTCCGCCGTCCCCCACCCGTGGAGCGAGCGAACCGAGCGGAAGTAGTCTTTCAGGAAGGGGCCGCGCAGTGCGCGCCGCGTCTTCGGCTGGGTGAAGGCGTAGCCGTGCTGGACGGAGAGGAAGAGCATCGACTGTTTGACGGCGTCGCCCCAGCGAAAGTGTGTGCGCGCACGTTCCGTCTCGGCCACCTCCACGGGCGGTTCGGCCGCCTCCGAGGGGGGCGCGGGCTCCGGCGGCTTGTCGCCGTCCGTGGCGCCCGGCTGCGGGTCATGCGTTATTTGGGGGGGGGATATTGGAAAGAGCTTGATACGGTAAGTTCTGCCACCGGTCGCCGGTGAGTCGGTCGCCGGTGAGCCGGCCGCCTGAGCGGCGGCCGTGTTGACGACGGCCGCCATCAACACGGCCGCCGCGAATAGTTTGTTCACCCGCCTTGTCTCCCCCCGTTACTAAACATGCGCCATTCTACACGGCACCCGGAACTCGGTATGTGCGCTACAGCACTTTGGTCATGAAGACGCTGTACGGGTCTTCGACGTAGTCGGCGAACGGGCCGCAGTAGGCGAAGCCGAAGCGTGCGTAGAGCTGGCGCGCGGGGTCGAAGGCTTCGGCCGAGCCCGTTTCCAGACTGAGCCGCGTGTAGCTGCGGCGCGCGGCCTCTTCGAGTATGTGCCGGAGGAGTTGTGCGGCGACTCCCTTTCTGAGATGGGCCTCGGCGGTACGCATCGACTTGATCTCGGCGTGGCCGGGGTCGAGTTCTTTGAGCGCGCCGCACCCGAGCAGCTCGCCGCCCTCCCAGACCGTCCAGAAGGTTATCTCCGGCCGGCGCAAGCCTTCGAGGTCGAGGGCGTGTACGCTCTCGGGCGGCGAGTGCAGGTGCATATTCCGCAGGTGCTCGCGCAGAAGCTCGTGCACCTCAGGGCCGCTCAGGTCGTCTACTTTAATCTCCAAGATGAAACTCCGTCCGTCGTCAAGCTTCAGCGGCAGGGGGTCGCCGGGACTTCGAGCCCGGCGTCGAAGTTTAGCGGCTGCGCGGCGATTGGGTCTATCCACAAAAGGCCCGAGCCGCGCCAGCGTTCGCGCAACTGCTCGGCGAGCCTGCGCGACTCGTACCACGAAGAGGTGATGACCTGTAGAGTGTGCGCGCCCTCGGCTATCGTGTGCGCGACCCTCTCGCCCGCGCCGCGCGCGACGCCGACGCCGACCGTGATGACGGTCTCGTACTCTCCGCCCGGCCGCAAAGTGACGAAGGCGTCCCCGGGCCTGCGCCCGCCCAGCGCCTCGGCCTCCGCGTCGTTGAAGCGTGAGTTGGTGACAAGGACTTCGTAAGGCTTCCCCGCCCCGCCGCGAATCTTCGTCTGGTAGAAGAGGTTCTTGCCGCGGTAGACGATGACCTTCCCGCTCCCGACGTTACGGTAGCGCAGACGGACGCTGAGCTGAAGGATGTTCAATCTATCTCCGGCACAGTAGCGGCTGCCGACGATCTCGGCCGTGAGTCGCAGCGGCTGCCGTTCGTCCGGCCCCCACGCGCGCGCAGAGGGCGCCGAGAGGAGCGATAACACACACGCGAGGTAAAGTCTCTTCATCTTCATCTTCCACACGCGTCAACGACGGGCCAGCAGCGCCGCCAACCCTTGCGAGAGGGAACCGCGCCAGCAGACGGCGTCGTGCCGGCCGTTGAACTCCGAGTAGGTCACCGCGTACCCCTTCGCTTCGAGCACGTCCCGCAGGTGCCGGTTCGTGTGGAGCAGCGACGGCGTCTCGTTCACCTCCAACAGTCCCGCCTCAAGGTAGAAGCGGACGGCCACACGCGCTCTCTTCGTGAAGCGCCGCATCAACCCCTCGGGGTCTTCGTGCCGGTACTGGAACGCGCCCGACTGCGAGAGGACGCCGCCGAAGACTTCGGGGTGGCGCAACGCCGTGTACGCGGCTGCGACGCCGCCGAGGCTCAGGCCGCCCACGACCGACTCGCGCGGCGAGTGCGTCACGTTGTAACGCTCTCGCACCCACTTGATGAACGGCCCCGCGACGAAGTCCGCGAAGGAGGGATTGAGGTACAGCTCCTTCATCCTCTCCTTCTTGTCGATCATGACGGCGACGGTGGGCGGGAGGGCGCCGTCGGCGATCATGTTGTCGAGGATGGTCGGGACGGGAATCGTGTGCGTGTACTGCCAGCCGTCGAAGAGGAGGAGCAGACGGTACGGACGGCCGGCGGGACGGTAGCCCGGCGGGGTGTAGACCCACACGCGCCGCCCGCCTTCGGACGTGTCGCCCCCGTACCGAATCAACTCCACGCGCCCTTTCTTGACGCCCGTGCGTTCCGCGACGAATGGCTGCGGCGGCGCGCCCGGCAGCTCGACGATGGAGCTGACGTGCTGGCTGCCGCCGTGCGACTCTTCGTCACCCTTGAGGGGCTCGACCAGCGGCGCCCCCTCACGCTCGACCTCGCGCCAGAACTCGCCGAGCGCGTCGCCGCCGCGGCCGGACTCCAACGCACTCTTCAACGCTAAGAGCCGCGGGCTCTCGGGCGCCTGCCCGACGGCCGTCTGCGCCGCCGCGCCGACGGGCGCGAGGAGGCCGACGACGAACAGCAGCAGCAGCAGCGAACTCTTCAACCGTCTCGTCATCTACGCCGGGTTCGCAGCCGCGGCCGCGCCCGGCTGGTATGTGCCGGCCTCCGAGCGGAAGCCGATGGCGAGACGGTTCCAGCCGTTGATGGCGACGACGGCAAGGCTCAAGTCCACCAGCTCCTTCTCGTTGAACTGCTTGCACGCCTCGGCGTAGACCTCGTCCGGGACGTGACCGTCTGCGACCAGCGTCAGCGCCTCCGTCCAGGCCAGCGCCGCGCGCTCGCGCTCGGTGTAGAAGGGCGCCTCGCGCCACGCGTCGAGCAGGTAGAGCCGCTGCTCGGTCTCGCCCGCCGCGCGCGCGTCCTTCGAGTGCATGTCGAGGCAGAAGGCGCAGCCGTTGATCTGCGACGCGCGCATCTTGACCAGCTCCAGTAACGAAGCCTCCAGCTCGCAGCCTCGGATATACCTCTCCAACCCGAACATCGCCCGGAACGCCCCCGGAGAAGCTTTGGAGTAATCGATCCTCGTTGACATTTTTCCTCCTTCTTTGGCCTTGTGAACTCCCCGACATTCTAACGCGAACCGACCCTCATCCCCGCCGGCGCGTTAGTGTACCAAAGCTCCCGCGCGGTGGCGTTTACTATCTTCCGCCTGTAGACTGGACTCCCTTCGCTGCTCCTCGTTAGCCGGTGTCGCCGTAGTTTTTTATAGAGCGAGACCCTTCTATGTCATCACACTCCCACGCGCAGGATGCACCTCAAGTAGAGCAGCCGCGCGCGGCCTTAGTCATCGCACACCCCGGGCACGAGCTGCGTGTACACGGTTGGCTCGAAACGACGCGGCCCACGGTCTGCGTCCTCACGGACGGTTCGGGTCGCAAGGGGCGTTCGCGGCTCGGCTCCACGGACAGAATTCTCGAAGCGGCCGGCGCGCGCCCCGCGCCCGTCTACGGCCCCTTCAGCGACGGCGAGTTCTACGCGGCCGTCCTCGAACACGAACGCTCGCCCTTCATCCGCCTGCTGGAAGAGCTGGCCGCGACGCTCGTCCGCGAGCGCGTGGAGTTGGTCGCGGGCGACGCCGAGGAGGGCTACAACCCTTCGCACGACATCTGCCGGCTCCTCGTCAACGCGGCGGTCAGGCTGGTGAATTGCACGACCGACGCGCGCATCCGTAACTACGACTTCACGCTGGTCGGCCCGCCCGGCTGCTGCCCCGAGCACCTGCGCGCCGACTCCATCCGGCTCGACCTCGACGACGCGGCCTTCGCACGCAAGCTCTCGGCGGCGCACAACTACCCGGAGCTGCGCGCAGAGGTGGAGGCTGCACTGAGCGGCGCCGGGAGCGCGGGGTTCCGCGAGCACCCCGACCTTGCGCGCCAGACCGGGCAGGAGTTCAACGGTGTGTGCGCGAACGACTTCCGCGTCGAGTGGCTGCGTCCCGTCGCGGCCGAAGGCTTTGGGCCGTCCCGCCTCGGCGTGAGGGAGCGCCCTTTCTACGAGGCGTACGGCGAAAGACAGGTGCAGGCCGGACATTACAAACGCGTGCTGCGCTACCGCGAACACGTCCTGCCGCTGGCCGCGGCGCTCGACGCGCACGTCGAGCGGTTGAGCTGAAGCGGCGGGGAGTTGAAGAGGTTGACCGGCCCCTTGAATCCGTTTAAAACAGGCTCACCCCAAACCTAGCCGGAAGGCGTTCTATGTCGAAGCGGCACCTCGGTCAGCTTCTGAGCCCCATCTCGAAACACCTCACCGGCGTCCGCACCGCCGCGCGGGTCGTCTCACGCACAAAAGGGCTGCGGCTCCTGCTCGACTCAAGCCTGCGGCCCGGGACTCAGCTCACTCCCGACGTTTACCCGTTCACTGCCTACCTCGCGCGCGTGCTCGGCTGCCAACGCGTCGTTGCCGTCGGCAGCCCCGCCGCGAAAGACCTGCTCCCGCTCTGCCAGCAGTTCGACATCGAAGGGCTCGTGCCCGCCGCCCAGCTCGACACGTACCGGCGCCGTTACGGCTTCGCCAACTGGTCGGAGGCGGACTTCGAGGCCGGACGCCTCTCCCTGAATGATGAAGAGATTTTGAGCGGCGCGGTCGTCGTCTGCGCGGGCGTGCTCGAAGGTCTCGCAGACCCCGCGCCGCTCCTGCGAAGCCTGAAGCAACGGCTCGAAGTCGCGCACGCCTGCATCCTGACAGACTCCGGCCGCAGCCCCGAAGAGCTTGAACGCCTGCTCGGCGACGAAGGTCTCGCGCCCGAGTTCGTCGGCCTGACGGCGTGCGACGACCTCACATATGAAAAGCGCGTGGCGCTCGCCGTCATCACCAAAGGGTCGTTGGCCGCGCCGCGCGGGTTGAAGGCTCCGCCCGACTTCCGCGTCGTCGCCTTCATGGCGGCCTACAACGAAGAGGACATCGTCGTCCAATCAATAAAGAAATGGACGAATCAGGGCGTCCGCGTCCACGTCCTTGAGAACTGGTCAACCGACTCGACCTACGCGCTGGCGAAGAGTCTTGAGGGGCAGCTCCCCGTCACCGTCGAGCGCTTCCCCGCCGCAGGGCCTTCGCAGTTCTTCGAGTGGGGCGCGATGCTCGAACGCTTCGAGGCGCTCTCCGCTGAGATTGAGGCCGACTGGTTCGTGCGGCGCGGCGCGGACGAAGTCCTGACGCCGCCGTGGCCGGGGGTGAGCTACCGCGACGGCCTCTACCTCGTAGACCGCGCGGGCTTCAACCTCGTCGATCACACCGTCATCAACTTCAATCCCGTGGACGAAGGCTTCCGGCAGGGGATGGATCACGAAGCGTACTTCAGACACTTCGAGTTCGGGACGCTTCCTTCCTACTTCCGCCAGCAGAAGGCTTGGAAGAACTGCGGCCGTCCCATCCAGATGGCCGCCTCGGGCGGGCACGATTTGCCGTTCGAGGGTCAGCGTGTCTACCCCTTCAAGTTCCTCCTCAAGCACTACCCCTTCCGCTCGCAACAGCACGGCGAGCGGAAGGTCTTCCGCGAGCGCAAGGCGCGCTGGAACCCTCTGGAGCGCGCGCGGGGCTGGCACCGCCACTACGACTCCGTCCGCGCGGGCCACCGCTTCGTGCAGGAGGAGTCGGGGCAGCTCCTTTTCGACGAAGCGGATTTCAACCGCACGTTCCTCGTCGAGCGCCTCTCGGGCGTCGGCGTGATTCGGTAGAGTCCCGACGCTATGACCACACACGCGCCGACGGCGGCTGCGTGCGGAACGCGCGGCGGCGGGTTAGGCGTGTTACTTTATTGTCAACGAATGCTTCGGAACAGGAACATCATCTGCATCTCCGGCATTGAGTGGGACTTCAACTGGCAGAACTCCCAGGAGATGTGTTCAAGGCTGGCGGCGGCGGGCAACCGCGTTCTCTTCGTCGAGAACATGGGTATCCGCTCGCCGGGGCTGAAGGACGCCGGGCGCGTCTGGAAGCGGCTGCTCAACTGGTCGCAGGCGCTGCGGACACAGGGCGTCCGGCAGGTCGCCCGGAATCTCTACGTCTGCTCGCCGCTCGTCCTGCCGCCCTTCGGCGCGAGCCGCGGCGTCAACGCGCGCCTGCTGCTGCCGCGCGTGGTGCGCGCCGCGCGCCGCCTCGGGATGCGCGACGCGCTCGTCCTGACCTACCTGCCGACCGACACCGCGCTCGACCTCGTCAGGCAGCTCCGCACCCCGCGGAGCGTCGTCGTCTACTACCGCATCGACAACCTCGCCGCCCTGACCCCGCACGCCGAAGAGCTGCGCCTGAGCGAGCGCGCGATGATCGGGGCGAGCGACCTCGTGCTCGCCAACAGCCGCGAGCTGGCGCAACTGCCCTCGGAGATGAGCGCCAACGTTCAAGTCTTCCCGCCGAGCGTCAACCTCGACGCCTTCACCCCGGAAGGCAACGGGAACGGCGCGCACGCACACACCGACCCCGAGGTGCGCGAGTGCGTCGAGCGCGTGCGGCGACTGTCGCACCCGCTGATCGGCTACATCGGCGCCATCTCGAACCACATCAATGGCGAGCTGGTCGGTGAGTCCGTGCGGCGTCGGCCCGAGTGGTCGTGGGTCTTCGTGGGGCCGGGCGAGGCGCCGCTCAAAGAACTCGGCGATCTGCCCAACGTCCACTTCATCGGGCAGCAGCCGCACCGGAGCCTCGCCGACTTCATACGCGAGTTCGATGTCTGCATCATCCCCTACCGCCTCAACTCCTACACGGCGACGGTCGTCCCGACCAAGCTCAACGAATACCTCGCCGTCGGCAAGCCCGTCGTCTCGACAGACCTGCCGGCCGTCCGACACTTCGACGAACTGCACGGCGTGCTGACCATCTCCGACGAGGCGCCCGAGAACTTCCTGCGCGCGGTCGAGTCGGCGCTCGGGCAGTCGGGCGAGCAGGACTCGGCGCGGCGGCGCGAGGCGGCGGCGCACGGCGACTGGGACAAGCGGCTCGCGGAGGTGAGCGCGCTCTTCGAGGCCGCCTTCAAAGCCAAAGGAGCCTGAACGTCCGGGGCGATGCGAAGACCGCGCGAAGCTGAGCCGGAGAGGGACGCAGGGCGCGCGACCCCTTCGCCGCGCGTGCTGGTCGCGGTGCTCGCCTACAACTCGCCGGAGACGACCGTCGCCACGCTCCGGAGCCTACGGCAACAGACCTGCCGCGACTTCCGTCTGCTGTTAATCGACAACGCCTCGGACGAGACCTCCACGGAGCGCGTGGCGCGCGAGTTCGAGGGGCTTGAGGTCAGGAGACTGCCGGAGAACCGCGGCTACACGGGCGGGGTCAACTTCGCGCTCGACCTCGCGCGCGCCGAAAAGTACGACTGTCTGCTCTTCGCCACCCACGACGTTGAGGTCGAGCCGCGCGCCTTAGAGTACCTTCTGGAGACCGCCGCCGAGCGCCCCGACGCGGGCGTCGTCGGCGCCGTCGAGTTCAACGTCCCGACCGGACAGGAGCGCGCCTCGGCCGGCGGCGTCTACTCGAAATGGTTCTCGCGCCTCTCCTGGGAGTCGGCGCCGCGCACCGAAGGCACAGGGTCGCGCGAGGTCTTCTGCGTTCACGGCGCGCTGCTGCTTCTGACGCCGTCGGCCCTCGCGGCCGGGGTGCGGATGGACGAGAGCCTCTTCATGTATTTCGACGAAGTTGATCTGGGCTTCCAGCTCAGGGAGAGAGGTCTGCAAGCGATAGTTGACCGCCGCGTCGTCTTCAGACATGAAGGTGCGGCTGAGACATTCACTCCTCGCATCGGGCGACTGATGCAGCGCAACCGCCTCTACCTCGCGCGCAAACACGGGCGCTGGTTCGAGTCGCTTTTCTACACGCTCTACTCCACGCTCTTCGAGCTGCCTTTGAAAGTCGTCGTCCGGAGTTTGCAGGGCCGCGCGCGTTTCGCGTTGGCCTGCGTCGTAGGACAGCTTGAAGGTCTGAGGGGCTCCCGCACGTGGTTCTGACCCGCTTCACTTCATCAAATAAGTCCGCGACAATCTGACGTTCCCTTCCAGACGCGTGTCGCGCGAGGAGGCGCCGACGGTGACGTTGAAGTCTCCCGCCTCCACGACCCAGCCGCTGCGCGCGGGGTCGTAGAAGGAGAAGGCGCCCGCGGGCAGAGTGACCTTGAGCCGCCTCTTCTCGCCGGCCTTCAGGAAGACTTTACTGAAACCCTTCAGCTCCCTGAGCGGACGCGGCAGGCTCGACTCCACGTCGCGGACGTAGATTTGCGCGACCTCCGCACCGTCGCGCAGGCCGACGTTGCTGACATCAAACTCGACCGTCACGGAGGGGCCGTCGGGCGTGCGGCCCCGTGTTAGCTTCAGGCCGTCATACTTGAAGGTCGTGTAGGAGAGCCCGTGGCCGAAAGGGAAGAGCGGCGCGATATTCTTTGTGTCGAACCAGCGATAGCCGACAAGTAGTCCTTCGTCGTAGCTCACAACACCGCCGCTGCCGGGATAGCGGCCGTAAGCGTGCGAGTCCTCCCAACGACGGGGCCAGCTCGCGGGGAGCTTGCCCGAGGGCGAGGCGTCGCCGAAGAGAATCTCCGCGAGCGCGTTGCCGCCCTCCTGCCCGAGATAGAACGCCTGCACGAGCGCGGGCACCGCTTCGAGCCAGCCGCGCGGGAGCACAGGCCCGCCGGAGTTGAGCACGACGACAGTGCGCGGGTTGGCACGCACGACTGCGTCGATTAATTCGTCCTGTCCCGCGGGCAGGTTGAGGTCGGGCCGGTCGAGCGCCTCGGTCTCGGTCGCTTCCGACAATCCCGCGAAGACGACGGCCACGTCCGCGCGCTTCGCCGCTTCGACCGCGGCGCGCAAAGTCCCCTCCTCTATCCGTCGCCAGCCGAGACGCACGTCGGCGTGCCCGATGCTCTCGTAGTGCTCGATGCGCAGGCGGCGCGGCTCGCCCGCCTTCAGCTCGACGGCCGTGGCGCCCGTGATCGTCGCGTGGTCGGCCCAGAGGTCTACGATAAGTTTGTCATCAAGATACAGCCTCCCGCCGTCGTTGCTACTGAGGCTGAGTGCGTAACGGCCGCTCTGGGTTGCGACGAGGCTGCCTGTCCAGCGCGTCGAGAAGCGGTCGGCGGGGAAGTCGGGCGCGGGCGAGCCCGTGGCCCAGCGGAAATCCACCTGCGCATCGACGCGGCGGATGGCGGGCGAGCCTTGCAGTTCGACGTTCGTGAAGTACTCCCCGAAAAGCCCTTTCGACTTCCCGTCGGGCGTGCGGAGGTTCTCGGCCGGGACGGGCTCCGTGTCTTCGAGCGCCACCACGCCCGGCGCGTGCTCGACGCGAACTCTATCGCCCAACCTCTTCCTAATCCCTTCGAGCGGGCTGACGGAGTAAGGCGGAACGACGCGCGCGCTCCCGCCGCCGCCGAGCCGCGCGACCGCCGCGTTCGGGCCGATGACGGCGACGGAGCGGAGCCTGTTCGCGTCCAAAGGCAACACGGCCCGCTCGTTCTTCAGCAGGACGACAGAGTCGCGCGCCGCTTCACGTGTGAGCCTTCGGTGCGCGGGCGTGTCACTCTCTCCGCCCGCGGGCACGGCTCGTTCGAGCAGCCCCAGCGAGACCAACGCGCGCAGGGTTCGACGCACCTTGTCGTCTATCTGCGCCTCTGTGACCGCGCCCGAGGCGAGCGCCTTCTTCACCTCTGTGGGGTTGAGGAAGACGCCGGTCGGCATCTCAAGGTCGAGCCCGCTCCGTAAGGTCGGGACGGTTGACTTGACCGCGCCCCAGTCGGACATGACGAGACCGCGAAAGCCCCAACGCTTCTTTAAGACTTCGTCGAGCAGATAACTGTTCTCGCTCGCGAACGCGCCGTTGACCTGATTGTAGGCAGCCATGACCGACCACGCGCCGCCCTCCTGCACCGCGGCCTTGAAGGCCGGGAGGTAGAGTTCGTGGAGCGTGCGCTCGTCCACGCGCACGTCGATGGTGTGACGCTCGCGCTCCTGATTGTTGGCGGCGTAGTGCTTGACGGAGGCCATCACATTTTCCGCCTGCACGCCGCGCGTGTAGGCGACAGCGATGCGCGCGGCGAGGAAGGGGTCTTCGCCGAAGCTCTCGAAGTTGCGCCCCGCGTGCGGCGCGCGCTGGATGTTGACGCAGGGGGCGAGCAGCACGTTCTTGCCCTGCGCCTTCGCCTCGCGCGCAATCGCCGCCGCGACCCTTTCGACCAACGCGGGGTCGAAGCTCGCGGCGAGCGCGACGCCCGCCGGGAAGGAAGTTGCAGGGCCGGTGCGTATCCCGGCCGGGCCGTCGGTCATGTGCAGCGCGGGGATGTCGAGCCGCGGGACGGGCAGCGTGTCGAACCCCGTGCCCGCGAGTAGCTGTAGCTTCTCTTCGAGCGTCATGCGCGACAGAAGCGCTTCGACGCGCGCCTCCGTGACGGCCGACGGAGCCCGCGGCCCGTCCCCTTTCGCCGCGACGGCGAAGACGAGGAGGAGTGTCGGAAGTAGAAGCAGCAGGACGCGTCCGGCGAGTCTCACAGTCTCCCCTTTCAAAGCGCGAGCCTTCACAGCCAACTCAGGACGGTGACGTAGCACCCGACGGCCGTCATGATGACGCCCGCCGCGATGGTCGCAACGAACAGCCAGCGGCTCATGCGGAAGGCCGCGGGGAGTTGCGTCCGCTCGACCCAGACCATCGCCAGACACCAGAGTCCGCACCCCAGCACGCCCGCGAAGGGCGCGACGACGCGCGCGATGACGACCGTCTTGAAGCCCGTCAGGATGAGCAGGAGTCCGCCCAGAGCGCTATAGAGGATGACCCACGTCCGCAGGCGTTTGAAGTCCCACGCGCGCGCGGGCCATACGGCCGCGGCCGTCTCGTAGGTCGTGCGCGCGTAGAGCGGGAACGCGCCGTAGATGGCGCCGAGGATGGCGAAGAAGACGCCCGCCTTGTAGACGTTGATGAGGCTCGGGTGAATACGGCCGAGGAACTGCGACTGCTGACTGTAGAGGTCTGAGTCGGTCGGCACTAAGCCCCGCGGGTGGAGCACCGCCGCGCCGAGAATCATGAAGCAGCCGGTGATGAGCAGGACGCTCCCGAACGAGACAATCGTGTCGAACGCCGGAGCCTTCAACCAACTCAACCCGCGCTCGATGACCGAAGGGTCTCGACTGAGACCCGCGGGGCCGCCGTCCGCCTGTCCCGCCGCGCCCCAATGCTTCTCGCGCAGGAAGCCCACGTAGCCCACGTAGTCCTGCACGCCGCCGCCGACCGCGCCGAGCAGCACGGCCATCTCAAGAAAGACCGTCCGGCCACGGAAGTCCGGGTAGTCATTCAACACCCACGCCGGGTATTCGGGAATGCGAGGTACGACGAAGCCCCACAGGGCTGCGGCCCAGTCGGGCTTGACGAGCAACACCGCGACGAAGATGAGCCCCACCTTCAGACAGAGTATCAACGTCGAGACGCGCTCGACCACGCCGTACGTCTGCATGAAGCTTAAAGTTGTCGCCGTTAAGATGACGGCCGCGCCCCACACGGGTCGGCCCCAACTCTTCCCTTCGCCGATTCCGGTAATCCAGATGCACAGACTGCCGAGCGCGTCCGCGAGCGCCGCAATCCACATCGGGAAGGCCGCGACCGAGACGAGGCCGATGAGCTTCGCCACCCATGCGCGCGGCCCAGGGATGCGCGACCACGCGCGCAGAGGATGCTCGCCCGTCAGCACGAGGTAGCGCGCGCCCGTGTAGACCTGCACGGCCTTGAAGAAGACCGCAAGGAGTACGACCCACAACAGCGCGTAGCCGAACGCGGCGCCCACGCGCGGCGCAAAGACGGTCTCGCCCGTCCCGACCGTCACCGACGCGATGATGGCGCCGGGGCCGAAGGCGCGCAGCAGCCCCGCCCAACCGCCCGCAAGCTCCGGGCCCGGCGGCTCGTAATTGACGCTCTCTTGTCGCAGTGTTTTTAGTCTTCCGCGACCGGCCGAACTTCTCACGCGCGGAAGCGCGCGCCATTCTCTATGAAACGCTTCTTGAAATCCAGTCCCAGCCGAAGGCCGACGGTCACTGCGTCACGAGCGTCCCCATCTTCACCACCTCGAAGTCTGAGCCCTTGAGCCCCTTCAGCGTGTTCAGCTCCGAGTCGTTCCAGCGCGGGTCGGGTGCGCCGCTCACGTACCAGTTGCTCCCGTTGTCGGCCAGAATCATCCCGTACCTCTTCAACGCGCGCAGGATGACCTGCATCGCGGGTGAGTAGCCCGAGATATCGAACGAGGCTTTTAATCTCACGCGCATCCCCATCGGCGGGAGGTTCGGGTCGGTGTTGTTGCTGGCGAAGTGGCGCGCGGGCGCAACGTACGCGCGGCGCGTGCGCGACGCCGTGAAGCGCAGCGCGTGGGTGATCTCACGGCGTCCGAAGACCTCGTCATAGCGGACGAGGCCGGGGAAGATAGGAAGGCCCGCGGCGTCGGCCGAAGTCCAGCCGGCGGGCCTGAGCGCGTTGGAGTTCAAGTCGTAGACGGCGCCGCTCTCCGCGTTCCAGCCCGCGCCATTGGGAAAGGCCCGGTAAAGCTCGTAGAGCTTCCAGTTGTCGCGGTCGATGACGATGACGTGGCGGTCGCCCGTCCCCGAAGGGCCGCCCTCGATTGGCGCATCGGAAGGAACCGGATAAGGGCCGGGATCGCTCTCGTCGCCGTAGGCTGTAAAGGTGATGGGCACACGGCCCTGCGCGCCCGAGACGACGACGTAAGGGATGCCGTTCGGCGCTCCGTTCCAGACCGTGCCGAAGTCCGGGTGGAGCGAGGTGCCGAGCCCCATGCTCGCGATGAGGTTCGCGGAGTTCGGGTCAACCGGCTCGCCCGAGACATCCTGGTTCCACGCGTTGTCGGCGGGGAAGAGTCGCTTGCCGTTGAGGCTCGCGCCCGCGCCGAGGTCGGGCTGCTGCTGCGTGCCTACGCGGAAGCGCACGCGGTTGCTCGCGACTCCGCGCAGCGTGACGGCGACCGATACTTCGCCCGTCGAGTTCGACATCCGGTCGCTCAGACGGACGACGACCGCGCTCATCCACTCGAAGCCGGGCACGGGGTCTACGCGCTCGACCGTCAAAGGGTAGACGTTGTGCGCCGCGTCCTCGGCCGCGGCCGTCAGGACGGCGATTGTCTCGCCGGGGAGAAACTGCACGTTCTGCGCAAACAGCATCACGCGTGTTCGCGCGTCGGCGCTGAAGGCAAGCGCCTGCGTGAAGGGGAACGGGTCGCGCGCGCGTGTCACAGGCTCGACGGCGACGGCCGCGTCCGTCCCCTCCTCTGCGATGAGCAAGGGCGCCGCGCCCGACTGCGCACAGACGAAACGCGCGGGGACGGCGCCCGCGCACAGCACAAGACAGAACAACGCCGCCACGTTCCGACGGAACATACAGAGAGACCTCCAGAATCGCTTCAAGATTTGGGGCGTGACCGTCTTTGGGTTTGGGGCGTGAGAAGGGGGGCGCCAACTCGCCAACGATTCTACCCCGGCCGCGCGCGGCCCGACAAGCGGGTTGTCACTCGCGCCCCGCCGAACTTCCTATTGACGGCCGATAGGTCAGCGACTATACTGCGGCTCCTATCGGCCGCCGAGAGGAGAGTGATGGGACTCAACAAGAGAACAGACCTGTTACAGCAGGGGGCTTTGGAGCTGCTGGTGCTGCGCCTGCTCCGTTCGGGGGCGCTGAACGGCTGGGACATCATGCAGCGCATCCGCGTCGTCTCGGGCGACGTGCTGAGCGTCACGCCGGGCGCGCTCTACCCGGCGCTGCACCGTCTGGAAGAGCGCGGGCTCGTCCGGGCCGAGTGGGCGGCGTCGGAGAACAACCGGCAGGCGAAGTTCTATCGCCTGACCGCGGCCGGCCGGAAGCAGTTGGAGGCGGAGCGCGAGACCTGGGAGCGCTTCACGGCGGCGGTGGACTCCATCCTGCGCGACGCTTGAGAGGGAGGGGCCGGATGCCGGGCAGACTTTGGAGACGTTTGCGGGCGCTCGTCAGAAGGGACGCGCTCGACCGCGAGTTGGACGAGGAGTTGCGCTACCACCTCGAACGCGAGGCGGAGCTGCACGCGGCGGACGGCATGGGGCCGGAAGAGGCGCGGCGCGCGGCGCGGCGCAGCTTCGGAGGGGTCACAAGGGCGAAAGAGGAGTGTCGGGAGGCGCGGGGCGTGAGACTCATCGAAGACCTTTGGCAGGACGTTCGTTACGGCCTGCGGACGTTTCGGAAGAGGCCGGCCTTCACGCTGGTCGCGGTCATGACGCTTGCCTTAGGCATCGGCGCGAACGCGGCGATCTTCTCGGTCGTCAACGGCGTGCTGCTGAAGTCGCTCCCCTTCCCCGACCCGGAGCGTCTGGTCGCGCTCAACGAGACGGCGGAGTCGGGCCGCGAGACGGCCGTCGCCTTCCCCGACTACCTTGACTGGCGCGAGGGCCAGAGTGTCTTCGAGGAGATGGCGGCGCGCATGCCCGCGGGCGGCGTGCTGACGGGCGACGGCGAGCCCGAGCGCGTCACGGGCCGGCACGTCACGGCCAGTTTCTTTCGGACGCTCGGCGTGCGGCCCGCGGCCGGGCGCTTCTTCACGGAGGAGGAGGACAGGCCCGCGGGCGAGCGCCTCTTCGTCATCAGCCACGGGCTCTGGCTGCGGCGCTACGGGGGCGACCCCGAAGTGATCGGCCGCGATGTGTTCTTCAACGGCGAGAGCTGGACGGTCGCGGGCGTGATGCCGCCGCAGTTCGACTTCTACGGCGAGAACAACCGCAACAACGATTTCTTCATCCCGCTCGGAAGACTCTCCGACCAGCCGTTCATGCACGACCGGCACTCGCACGCGATGATGGTCACGGCGCGTCTCAGGCCGGGCGTCAGCCTTGAGCAGGCGCGCGCGCAGATGAACGCGCTGGCGGCGCGATTGGCCGAGCAGTTCCCCGAATCCAACCGCGGCACCGGCGCGCGTTTGAGTTCGTTCCTCGACGACTACGTCGGCGAAGCGCGCCCGGCGCTGTTGATGTTGATGGTGGCGGTGGGCGCGGTGCTGGCCATCGCGTGCGCGAACGTCGCCAACCTGCTGCTCGTGCGCGCGGCCACGCGGCGGAAGGAGATCGCGCTGCGGGTCGCGCTCGGCGCGGGGCGCGGGCGCGTCGTGCGCCAACTGCTGACGGAGAGTCTGCTGCTCGCCGCGGGCGGCGGGGCGTTGGGGCTGCTCTTCGCGTGGTGGGGCGTCGGCGCGCTTCTCAGACTCGCGCCCGACGCGCTGCCGCGTGCGGAGAGCATCTCGCTCGACGGCCGCGCGCTCGGCTTCACGTTCGCGTTGACGCTTTTGACCGGCGTCGCCTTCGGCATCGTCCCCGCGCTGCAAACCTCGAAGGCCGAGCTGAACGACGCGATGAAGGGCGGCGGGGTGAGCGGCGGACGCGGGCGCGGGCTGCGCTCGGGGCTGGTCGTGACGGAGGTCGCGCTGTCGCTCGTGCTGCTGGTGGGGGCGGGGCTGCTGCTCCGCAGCTTCTGGCAACTGATGCGGGTCGAGCCGGGCTTCGAGGCGCGCGAAGTGCTGACGCTGCGCCTGCGCCTGCCCGACGCAAAGTACACCGACGTGGGGCAGACCGTGGCCTTTCTCAAAGAGGTCAAGCGGCGCGTCGAGGCGCTGCCCGGCGTGCGGCAGGTGAGTTTGACGACGGGCTTCCCGTTCGGCCGCGTGAGCGAGAAAGGCTACTGGCTCGAAGGCCGGCCCGAGCCGCGGCAACCCTCCGACTGGCCGGACGCGTATGCGCAATGGGTGAGCGCGGAGTTTCACCAGACGCTCGGCATCGGTCTGCTCGCGGGCCGCTACATCGAAGAGCACGACGAGGCCAACTCGCCCCCCGTCGCGCTCGTCGATGAGGAGTTCGTCCGCATGAACTTCCCCGGCGCCTCACCGCGCGACGCGCTCGGGCATCGGCTGCGCTTCGGCGGCGAGGGCGAGCCCTGGTGCGAGATCGTCGGGGTCGTCGGCCACGTGCGGCAGAACGGGCTCGACGAAGAGGGGCGGCCCGGCATCTACCGGCCCTGGACGCAGATCAGGGGGGAGATGGCGGCCGGCTACACGCGCGCGACGGACTTCGTCGTGAAGACTTCAATCGAACCGACGCAGTTGGTCGAGCCGATACGTAAAGAGGTGCGGCTCCTCGACCGCGACCAGCCGCTCGGCAACGTGCGGACGCTGGCCTCGCTCGTCGAGCAGACAGTGGCGACGCGCCGCTTCAGCATGACGCTGGCGGGCGTCTTCGCCTTCGTCGCGCTCGTGCTCGGCGCGGTCGGGCTCTACGGTGTGCTCTCGTATATGGTCACGCAGCGCGCGCGCGAGATAGGCATCCGCATGGCGCTCGGGGCGCAGCGAAGCGACGTACACCGGCTCGTCATCGCGCAGGGGATGGCGCTGGCGCTCGGCGGCGTCGCGGCGGGCGTGCTCGCGTCATTGGCGCTGACGCGTCTGATGTCGAGCTTTCTGTTCGGCGTGAGCGCGACCGACGTGCCAACGTACGTCTTGATTACGGTGCTGCTCCTGCTCGTCGCGCTCGTCGCGTGCTACCTGCCGGCGCGGCGTGCGTCGAAAGTGGACCCTCTGATCGCGCTGCGCTACGAGTGACGGTCGCATGAAGGGACGGAAGTGAAAGGGTGCGTTGATGTTCGGAAGGTTGTGGAGACGTTTGCGGGCGTTGCTCAACAAGGGTGAGCTGGACAGGGAACTCGACGCGGAGCTGCGCTACCACGTCGAGCGGCAGGTCGCGGAGTACGTCGCCGCCGGGATGACGCCCGCGGAGGCGCGGACGGCGGCGCTGCGCGACTTCAGCGACTGGGGCGGGGTCACGCAGTCGCGGGAGCAGTGCCGCGAGGCGCGCGGCGTGCGGCCCCTCGAAGACCTGCGGCAGGACATCGTCTACGGTCTGCGCGTGCTGCGCCGGAACCCGGTCTTCAGCCTCGTCGCCGTCGTCACGCTCGCCCTCGGCGTCGGCGCCAACACGGCGCTCTTCAGCATCACGAACGCGGTGGTCTTCCGCCCGCTGCCCTTCGCAGAGCCGGAGCGGCTCCTGACGCTGTGGGAGTCTTCGGCGAAGTCGGAGGAGGCGCGCGTCATCGTCTCGCCGGCCAACTATCTCGACTGGCGTGAGCAGACCCGCTCCTTCGAGGAGATGGGCGCCTACACCGAAGACTTCTATAACATCTCCGAGGACGACTCGCGCCCCGAGCGCGTCGCGGGGGCGAACGCGACGCCGAGCCTCTTCCGAGCGCTCGGCGTCCGGCCCATCCTCGGGCGCACCTTCCTGCCGGATGAGGGGCTGTCCGAAGCCGGGCGCGCGGTGCTGCTGAGCCACGGCCTCTGGCAGCGGCGGTTCGGCGGAGACCCGAACGTCGTCGGGAAGACCGTCAAGCTGAACGGCCCCGACTACACAGTCGTCGGGGTGCTCCCGCCGGACTTCATCATCTCGGCGAGGCGGTACGAAGTCTACAGGGCGATGGGCCTTAGCGACACGCAGAGGGTCAACCGGCGCGGGCGTTACCTGACGGTCATCGCGCGCCTGCGTCCGGGCGTGACGGCCGAGCAGGCGCGTGCCGAGATGAACGCCGTCGGTTTGAGGCTCGCCGCGCAGTACCCCGAAGAGAACGTCGGCCGCAGCGCGACCATCGACCCGCTGGACAGGACGATCACCTGGAACACGCGCACCACTCTGCTGATGCTGCTCGGGGCGGTCGGCTTCACGCTGCTCATCGCGTGCGCCAACGTCGCCAACCTCCTGCTGGGTCAGGCGGCCTCCCGCCAAAAGGAGATGGCCGTCCGCGCCGCGCTCGGGGCCGGGCGGCTCCGTCTCGTCCGCCAGATGTTGACTGAGAGCCTGACGCTCTCTCTGCTCGGAGGGCTCGCGGGGCTTCTGCTGGCGAAGTGGGGCGTGGGCCTGCTCATCTCTCTGAGCCCCGCGAGCCTGCCGCGTGTGGAGGAGGCGGGGCTCGACCTGCGCGTGCTCGGCTTCACGCTGCTCGTCTCCGTCGTGACGGGGCTCGCCTTCGGGCTCGTGCCGGCGCTCCAGGCGTCGAAGGTGGAGTTGACCGACGCGCTCAAGTCTGTGAGGTCAACGGGCGGCGGGCGCAGGAGTTTCGCGCGCGGCGCGCTGGTAGCGGCGGAGGTCGCGCTCTCCTTAGTGCTGCTCGTCGGCGCGGGGCTCCTCGTCAAGAGCTTCGTCCGCCTGACCGAGGTCGAGCTGGGCTTCGACCCGACCCACGTCGTCGCGGCAGACATCTCGCTCCCCTACCGTTACAACTCGCCGGAGAAGCGCACGGAGTTCTTCCGCCAGTTCTTAACGAGGGTCGAGTCGCTGCCGGGCGTCTCTTCGGCCGCCGTGTCGCAGAGCGTCCCCTTGAGCGGCGAGGAGCACGGCGCGCAGTTCATGGTCGTCGGGCGCGCGCCCGCGCCGGACGGGAGCGACCGGCACGGCTCGATCTATCACCGCGTGAGCGAGGGCTACTTTAAGACTCTGGGCGTGCGGCTGCTGAGAGGGCGCAACCTGAACGAGCGGGATACGGCCGGGGCGCCGGCCGTCGTCCTCGTCAACGAGACGCTTGCGCGCAAAGTCTTCCCCGGCGAAGACCCTCTGGGCAAACAGATCGTCCTCGCCGGCTACGCCACGCCGCGCCCCCGCGAGATCGTCGGCATCGTCTCCGACACGAGGTACGTGGCGCCGCGCACGGAGCCCGTGCCGCAGCTATACGTCTCCTACCTCGACGACCCCTGGCACCACATGTCGCTGGCGGTGCGCGCGGGCGGCGAGCCGACGGCGCTCGTGAATCGTCTACGTGAAGAGATTGCGGCCGTGGACGGGGAGGTACCGCTGGCGAACGTGAAGGAGATGGACGAGTACGTCTCCGAATCGTTCAGCCCGCAGCGCTTCAGCGCACTGCTGCTCACGGTCTTCGCGGTCGCGGCATTGGGGTTGGCGGCACTCGGGGTTTACGGAGTCATCTCCAACGCGGTAGCGCAGCGGACGCACGAGATAGGCATCCGCATCGCGCTCGGGGCGCGCGGCGGCGACGTGCTGCGGCTCGTGGTCGGTCAGGGGATGCGGCCGGTGCTTTTGGGGCTCGGGGCGGGATTGGCCGGGGCGTTGGCACTGACGCGCGTGCTGGAGAGTTTGCTGTACGGCGTGAGCGCCTTCGACCCGTCGGTCTTCGCGGGCGTCTCGCTGCTGCTGGCGGCCGTGGCGCTCGTCGCCTGCTACCTGCCGGCGCGGCGCGCGACGCGGGTTGACCCGATGAACGCGCTCCGGCACGAGTAAACATCGCGGTCAGGAGCGGTATGGCTCGCGGCCGACGCCCTGGACGGGGATGCCCTGCGAGGCCAGCACCTCGTGTTGAAGCGCGTACATGCACGCAGCGGCCTCGTCGATCTTGCGCGTGAAGGCGATGGAGCCTTGCAGGATGGGCCGCAGCTTCTCCTTATCCTGTACGCGCGCCTTCGGGTATTCGTGCTCGACGACAAGGTGCGTGTTCGGGATGTCCAACTCAAGCAGCTCGCGCGCGGCGAGCTGGTGGTCGAGCCAGTCCACGCTCCGGTTCTGTAGGTACGCGAGCGGGTCGTGCCGCGCCGTGCCGGGCAGCTCGTGCTCGCACAGCACGGTCTGCTTCTTCCAAGCGTTCGACTGGTCGGCCGCGTCTTCGGAAGGGAGCCCGCCGATCCAGTCGCCGCGGTTCACCGTCTGCCCGCCGTAGCCCCACGCCGCGACGCCCTTCGAGTTAATCACCTGCCCCTTCACATGGAAGCCGCCGATGATGAAGTTGTAGCCCGCGTCCTTCAGGTATTGAAAGATGGAGCGCGTGTCCTGTCCCATCAGGACGGCGTGTGAAGGGTCGTAGTGGATGCGGAACTGGTCGCCGACGCCGTGGCGCTCGCAGATGTGGTGGAGCGCGATCCAGGTGCCGGGCGTGTAGGCGATGTTGTTGTGAAAACTGTCGCCGACCGCCCAGCCGGGCATCGGGCACTGCTCGACGCGGTAGACGAGGCCGCGCACCTTCGCTTCGCGCAGAAGGGGAACGAAATGCTCCTCGAAGTCGATAAGGTTCTCGTCCATCCCGAGCCGCAGGTTGCGGCCGACGAAGCCGCAGACCGCACCGACGCCCAAGAGCGCCGCCGCGTCGAAGACGCGGAGCATGAACTCGTGCTTCTTCCTCCTGACCGAAGGGTTGTGGTGGAGCAGGTTGTCGAAGTACGCGAGGTCGGAGAGTCCGACCTTCGTGGCATCCATCGCCGCGCGCACGCGACGGGCGCGCGCGTCGTTAAAAGGCGCGCGCAGATCGAGCGTGTTGGCGACGGGGTCGAGCAGTGCCTCGGCCGGCACGTCCGCCTCCGAAGGGTGGAGCGCGGCCGAGAGCTGTATGTTATCGACGCCGAGCTGGCTTGCGAACTCCAACCATTCTTCAATCGCGCGGTCTGCGTCGCGGTCGCGCACCTCGCGCGGCGTCAACTCCTGAAGCGCCGCCGTGAGCACCCCGACCTGCATGAACTGCGGATGAAAATTTTTGACTGACATAATTCTCGTCCCTGTCGCTGGTATTAACGAGAGCCGGCTGTCGCGGCGGTGTGTCGTTCAGACCTTCTCCCAACGGCGTGAGGCGGCGGCGCGCTCGATGGCGTCGAGCACCTTCTGGTTTCTCACCCCGTCCTCGAAACTCGGCGCGGGCGTCCGCCCCTCGTCTATCGCCAGCAGGAAGTCGAGCACGGTGTGTGTGAAGGTGTGCTCGTAGCCGATGATGTGTCCGGGCGGCCACCAGCCCTCGATGTAAGGGTGCTGCGCGTCCGTCACCTGCACCGTGCGGAAGCCGCTGTTTGGGCCTTCCTCAACGTACAGTTCCAGTTCGTTCATCCGTTCAAGGTTGAAGGTGAGGCTCCCCACGCTCCCGTTGACCTCGAAGCTGTTGTAGTTCTTCCTGCCCAAAGCGAAGCGCGTGGCCTCGACCGTGCCGACGGCGCCGCCCTCGAACTTGAGGAGCGAGAGCGCGGCGTCGTCAACATCGACCGGCGCCTTCTCGCTTGAGCCGGGCCGGAGCGGTCGCTCCGTAATGAAGGTCTGTAAGTGTCCGGCGACTTCAACTATCTCGCCGACGAGGTAACGCGCGAGGTCTATCGAGTGCGAGGCGATGTCGCCCAGAGCGCCCGACCCGGCCTTCGACTTCTCCAAACGCCACACGCGCGGGAACTGCGGGTCTACGATCCAGTCCTGCAAGTAGACGCCGCGGAAGTGGTAGAGGCGCCCGAGCCGTCCTTCTTCAATCAAACGTTTAGCGAGCGCGACGGCCGGGACGCGTCGGTAGTTATGGCAGACCATGTGGACGACGCCGGCCGCCGTCACGGCCGCGAGCATCCGTTGTGCTTCCGACAGAGTGTTGGCGAGCGGCTTCTCGCAGAGGACGTGCTTGCCCGCGAGCGCGGCCGCCACGGCGATGTCGGCGTGCGTGTCGCCCGGCGTGCAGATGTCCACCACGTCTATGTCGGGGCGCGCGAGGGTCTCTTGCCAGGAGGTGGAAAACTCCTCCCAACCGAGACGTGCTGCGGCGCGCTCGGTCTCCGAAGGGTCGCGGCCGCAGACGACTTTCATGACGGGCTCGAAGGGCGTCTCGAAGAAGCGGGCCACCTGGCGCCAGGCGTTGCTGTGCGCCTTGCCCATGAAGCGGTGGCCGATCATGGCGACGTTCAGTCTTCTCATGCGCGAGGCCACGGCGGAGCTACTCCTCCACCTCTACAAGCTCTCGGAGCCGATACTTTTCGCGGAGCGCTGCGAGCCGTTCGGGCTCGCCCCGAATCTCGCCCTCGAACCAGTTGTCCCACTCGAAGACGACGAGTTCGCCGCCCGGGTTCTTCAGGTCGAAACGGCTGTAGTCGATTCCCGCGTCCATCCCGCCGTAACGATAGACCTCCTCGAACCCTTCGGCCTCAAGGTCTTCGATGACGCGGTGCCACGTCTCCGTCTCGACGTGCTCTATCTTGCGGGACATCATTCGTCCACCTTCACAACTCGACGCTCAACGTGTCGAGCGGTGCCACCGACTTCAGAGCCTTCTCCTTCTGCGCGGCGCCGGCCAGCGTCTCGATGACCCAGCCCGCGAGGTGTTGCCCCGCGAGACATTGCGCCGCCGTCGCCACGTTGCCCTCGCGTACGAACGACTCCCATACGACCTCCGCCCCCATCCCTTCGAGCATGCTCTTCAGCTCCGCCGAAGGGTAGGTCGTGGCCCGCCTTCCTTTGAGCAGGCCGAGCGCGCCGAGGAGCAGAGCGCCCGAGTCTATCGCGCCCAGAAGTTGGCGCGACTCGTCGAGCCGGAAGGCGCTCAGGAATTTTTCGTCGCGCGCCTTCAGGCGCGAGCCCTTGCCGCTACAGAAGAGCACAGCGTCCGACGCGTTGGCCTCTGCGAGCGCGCCGTGCATCTTCACCTCGACGCCGGTGCTCGACGTGTGGCTGGCGGCTTCGCCGAGGAACCTGACGCGCCAGCCGTCCACTTCGACGCGGTTGAGCAGGTCCCACAGGATGAACAGGTCGAGGTCTGTGAAGTCGTCGAAGGTGACGATGGTGATATCCATGTTATGCACTCAACTTGGATAGAGTGTCGCGGCCGGCGTGCGGCCGGGCCGCGCGGAACCATTCGAGCACGAAGCCCGCGGCCGTAAAGCCGAGCGCCGCGTCGAGCGGGAACAGTGCGCGCGAAAGCTCGCGGCGGGCGGCGCGCGAGAACGCCCGCTCTACTTCGGCGCGCGCCGTGTCGAGCCCTTCGACGATGGTCGCGTCGAGGTCGCGCCCGCCGCGCGCCCGCCGCCAGGCGAACTCAAGGAGGCGCATCCGCCCCTCGTCCTCGGCCGAGCCGGTGACGACCGCCAAGAGGTGCGTCGCGTCGGTCTCCTCGACAAGCTCGGCGGCGCGGCGCGCGAAGGTCGGCGTGAGGTCGCCGTCGCGCGAGACGACGATGAAGGAACTGCCGCAGACTTCGGCGGCGAGGTACGACTCGCCATGTGGCGTGGGCGGCCCCGTCGAGATGTCGCTCTCGGGGACGCCGAGCGAGCGGACGATGCGGTAGACGCGGTTGGCCAGCCAGCCGCCGTCGGCGAGCAGCGCGACGGCGAGCCGCGAAGGGCTGTAGGTCTCTTCGACGACCTCGTCGGCGACGGGCGCGGCGCAGAGGCTGCACTTGGCGCGGCTGATGGTGACGGCGGCGAGCGAGTCGGGCGACGGCAAATCGAAGAGCGCGTGGCCGTGCTTGCGGCAGCTCACGCGCAGCTCACGCTCCAACAGACCCGCCTCAAGCATCCTCTCGACCGAGACGTTCCCGCGCGCGCCCGCCTCGGCCAGCATGCGCCGCGGCGTGTAGCCCTCGCGCCGCAGCTCCTCGATGCGTTGAGGAAGTCGCGCACGTCGCGCTCCTCCAACATCTCGGACGCGCGAGCGAGTTCGCGCCCGCCGCGCATCGCCGCCGCCGCGCGGACGAACTCTTCCGGCTGGATGGCCGTAAAGCGCGCGAGCCCGTGCCCGGCGCCGCGCGCGCGTGGCCGCCACAGAGGCAGCAGCGCCTGCGACCCAGCGGACGACTCCGTCTCATTTCTGAAGGCGCCCAGCGCCTCGTCCACTTCACGGCAGAAGCGCTCTAAGCGTCCGAGCGGCTCCGCGGTGTTGAGGTCGTAGACCACGCTCGCCGCCGTCTCGCCGCCCTGTGCGCCGAAGACGAGCGCGAGCAGGCAGTCGCCGCCGCCGAAAAGCTCGCCCGGCGTGTAGGCGCTCTTGCCGGCCGCACTCGCTTGCTCCGCGCACGCTCGCTCCAACTCCGCGGCTTCGTCCTCGCGCGCGGCGAGCGTGCTGAAGAGTTGCCGCCGCGTCGAGCGCAGGAGCGGCTTGAGCCCCTTCCCGGCCAGCGCGTCGAGCAGCCGGAGCCGCTCGCCTTCGTCGAGCGTGAGCGTGAGACTTTTGCTCTGGATGAAAAGCATCGGGTGTCGGGCGTGGGCCGTCTGCGGACTGTCTAGGGCTTGACTCTGATCTTGACGCGCTCGCCGCCGGTGAAGCTCTCCGGGTAGCTGCGCTCGCGGGCCATGCGGAGTGCGACCGCCTCGAAGGAGGCGGCGCCGGGGCGCGGGTTCCAGACGCGCGCGTCGATGACGCGCCCCTCCTTCACCTCGACGAGGACTTCGACGACGTACTCGCGCCGCGGCGCCGGCACGCCGTCGAACCTGCGCGAGCCGACGACCGCGGCGGCCGAGGGCACGGGCGGCGCGGGTGCTGCTTCGACGTTTGTGTTCGCGTTCGGCGTGGGCGCGGGCGGGGCTGTAACCGTCTGCTCTTTGACGACCGGTTCGGGCCTGTCGGCCAGAGGCTCCGCGCGCTGCCCGAAGAAGGGGCCGTAGAGAACGTGAAGGGTCGTGACCAGACTCAGGCCGACCAGAAATCCGATGACGACGGCGTAGGCCAGACGCTCGCGCGAGAAGCGGCGCGCGGTCTGGGCGATGGCGCCTTCGACGGCCACGAGACGGTCTTCGAGCGGCGCCAGCAACTCCTCCGCGCCGGGGCCGAGCTGGAGCGGCGCCCTCTCCGGCAGGGATGCATGTTCGCGCGTCACGGGTAGCGCGCCGCCCGCCACGCGTACCTCGGCCAACCCCTCGCGCCGCGGCGCTTCGACCAGATCACGTATGAACTGCTGACCCTGCCGGTCGATGTTGCGCTCGGGTGGGCGCACCAGCGGGTTGAAGTTGAACGAGCCGCCTTCGAGCGCGAGCGCCGCGTAGAGCGCCTCGACGCCGCGCAGCTCGCCCAGACGCGCGTCCACCATCTGCCCGTCCTCGAAGAAGAAGGAGCCGGGGCCGTCCGCGTACTCGACCTGTAAGCGCCCAGACTTGCGCTGCACGCGCAGGCGGCGGATGAGGTCGGGCAGGGGCTGCTCCTCGAGTGTGGCCGGTCAAGACCACGAACTGCGTGCGCTCTATGTTTTCCACTCGAAGGTTCCTGACTGAAAGGTCGGCCGCGGTCAATCGACGGGACAGCAATTTATACCAACGCCCCGATTTCCGGTAGTGAAAAAGCATTCTGACTACTGCTTTGGACATCGCGCCGCGGCTGAAATATAATCCGGCCACCGTCATTGTGCTTTGACGACACTCTCCCGCTGAAGTTGTAACGACCCCTACAACAGAAATCAGCCGACGCACACGCGCGAGCGAACGGATGCCACACCCTCGCCCCGTCATCGCACACACGTGGAGGAGTGCCTGTGCGCCCTCCCGCACCGCCGCGCCCAACGGTCGGCGCGCGTCCGGCCTTTCACCCTTCCCCTTACAGACTGACTTCACGCCGCGCCCCGGCGCGTGGGGAGACGACTGCCTTATGAAGAAGATGCTCCTGCTCGGCCTCATCGCGTGTGCGGCCGTCTGCAACACTCCGGAGGCGCGCGGCGTCGCCTTCGCGCCGCAGGCGGGCGCCGCGGTCTACGCGCGCGACGGCTCAAGGTTTGCGCTCGAAGGCCGTCTGGCCGAGGCGGCGCGCGCCTTCGAGCAGGCCGTCGCGCTCGACCCCTCGAATGGCAACGCCTTCTACGGACTCGGCAACGTCTACGCCGAGATGGGGCGCTGGGCCGACGCCGTCAACGCCTACTACAAGGCCGTCAGTCTTAACAAAGAAGATGTCGAGGCGCTCAACAACCTCGGCGTCGCGCTCGGGATGCGCGGCCAGCACGTGCAGGCGGCCTCGGCCTTCCGGCGCGCGATTAAGATTTATCCGAAGTGGGCCGAGCCCTACTACCACCTCGGCGAGGCACAGCGCGCGCTCGGGGAGGAGCGCGAAGCGCGCGAAGCCTTCGACCGTGCGCTGCGTCTGCGTCCCGACTACGCCGCGCGCCCGCCGCGCCCCTTCGCGAAGGCGGCCCCGGCGCCGCGCGCCAACGGCAGCGTCCTTGAAGCGATGCGCGCCGTCAACCTCGGCGACAATCTCCCTGAGCGAGTCGCCGCGACTCCGACACGTCCGTCACTTCCGTCCCCGACACCTTCATCAAACCCATCAAAAGTAGCCCCGGCCGACGCTGCGCCGACGGCGAACGCGGCACCTACGTCACCCGCGCCTGCCAACCCCGCGCGGTCTGCTCCTCCTGCGGAACCAGAGTCACCCTACGACCTCGGCGTGCGCGAGGCACGCGCGGGCCGACACCGCGAGGCGGTCGCGGCCTTTCGGCAGGCCGTCGCGCTTGAACGGCGCAACCCGGCCGCATACCGCGCGCTCGGCGACGCCTACGCCGCGCTCGAAAACTGGGGCGAGTCCGTAGACGCCTACGAGCAGGCCGCGCGCCTCGCCCCCGACGACGCCGAGACCTATCAGAAGCTCGGCCGCGCTTACGCGAAGCTGCGCGAGACGACACCCGCCCCGACCGACACGACCGCGGCGTCGCCGAGGCCCGCCCCCGCCGCCGCCGGAGAACCAACGCGAGCGACCCCGACCCGACGGCCGTCTACCGCGTCGGCCCCGGCGACGTGCTCGACATACGTCTGCCCGGCGGAGGCGCGCGTCGCGCGTCCGTCTACGAGGTCACGCCGACCGGACTGCTCGACCACCCCGCGCTGAAGGAGCCGCTCACGGTGGCGGGTCTGACGCCGGAGGAGGTTGCCGCACGTTTGGGCTCGGCGCTCGGCGTGCGCGCGACGGGCGCAGGCGCGGAGGTCGCCGTCGGCGTCAGCGAGTACAGGAGCCACGCGATCATCGTCGGAGGGATGGTGAAAGACGGCGGGACGAAGATCTCCAGCGCGAGGGCGTGCCGCTCTACGTCATCGTCGCGCACGCGCAGCCGCTCGCAGGCGCGGGCCAGGCCGTCGTCGTCGCGCGCGCGACCGGCACCGAGACGACCGTAGACCTCTCGGACGCGGAAGCGTTGAAGACGCTCGTGCGTCAGGGCGACGTGGTGACTCTGCGCGCGCGCACTCCGCAGTTCGTCTACGTGGCGGGCGCCGTGCGCGAGCCCGGGCAGAGAGAGTTCCACGCGGGGCTCACGCTCACGCAGGCGCTCTTCGCGGCCGGCGGTGTGACAAGTCCGGGCGGCGCAGTCGTCACGCTCACGCGACAGGCGCCGGACGGACGACTCTCGACCACGCGTTATGTGCTCGCACAGCTCAGGTTGGGCAAGACGCCCGACCCCGTCCTCAGACCGGGCGACCGTCTGGAGGTGCTACGTTGAGAACTCCCCCTTATCGGTTCGGGTTTGAAGGAGACCACGAATGAACAACGCTTCGACGCCCGACGGCCGCGGGCAGGACAGGCCGAACGACGCCGAGCCCTTGCCCTTCTTCCCCTCGGAAGGCTCTTTCAACGCGGTCGTCCCTCTGTCCGAGTTGGGCCAGACCCCTGCTCCCCTCGTGCCGTTTGACGCCGCGGACGTGGGCAAGCCGGCCGAGGCCGCCTGGGCGCGCGAGGCACATCGCGCACGTCCGAATGAAGAGGATGAGACGCTTGTCCCTTCGCGCGCCAGACGTGCGCGACGCGCGCGCCCTTCATGGCTCGTCACGGCGTCCGTCATCGTCCTGTCGGTCGCGGCGGGACTGGCCTCCGGCACCTACCTCATCTGGTCTGCGCAGCGCGCCCCGGAGGCGCAAGCGTCCGCCCCGTCCGCAGCCGAAGCCCCGAGCCTTCCGCCCGCGCCCGTCGCCGAACAGTTGGAAGCAGACAGGAACGTCGAGCCGGCGAACGAACCCGTCAGAGTCGAGAAGCCGCGCGAGGTTGCAAAGACCGAGCGGACGGACGAGGTCGCGCCCGCGCCGAAGTCGGAGCCGCACGCACGCACGCCGGGCGCTCCGCGCGCCGAACGCTCCGCACGCACCGTCGCCGAGCCCAAAGAGACGACGCCCGCCCCGAAGCCCGCGCCGCCCCGGCGCGCGCCGTCGAGCGCACGCCTGACGACCGCCGAGCAACAGCCGCCCGCAACGCCCGCCCGCACCCTGCCAGTCTCCTCCCCACCCCCTTCCGCCAAATCGAAGAAGGTCATCCAGTGGCCTTAAAGGGAAGGCCCCGGGCTTTCTTTGTTTGCCAGTTCGAGGTGGAGTCTGCTAGGCTGTTGCCCCTTTCAACAATAACAGCGGCGCCGAACGCCGCGAGCCAATGTCTCGAAGGCCCCAGGTTAAAGTAGCTTTGCGCGCCCCCTCATGCGCGGCCTCGTCCTGACCCGATAGCAGGCGGGGTACTACTACTCTCATCACGCAGAAGAAGAATCGACGGCGTCACCTGACTGTGTGAGCGGCGCGCTGCCACCGCCCTCGGCCGACAGGCGATTGCGGTCAATCCATTTTCACCTGGACAGACTTTGGAGGGAGACACATGCGCAAAAGCCTGCTTATAGCGTTGCTGGCCGCCGCCCTTTTGGCGACGCCCGCGGCCTTTTCGACCAAGTCGGACGCGGCGAATCCTCAACGCCCCGTCATACGTCCCGGCGGCGGCGCGGCCGCGGCCCCGGCCCCGCTCCCCAACTTCGACATCCGTCTCGCCGGCCGCGGCGAGTTCGCGGATGCCGAACTCAACTCTAACGCCGGCCGGCAGCGCGCCGCCGCACAAGGCGACACACAGATTCGCGCGCGCGCCTCGGCCGTCGAAAACTTCCGCGCCGGGCTCGGCGCCGAGCGCGCGGGTAAACTGCGCGCCGAGGTCAACGAGGCGGGCGCGCTGAAGAACCTCTTCGTCGAAGGCGCGACGCTCTCCGCGCCGCAGGCGGACGCGCCCGACAACATCGCGCGCAACTTCCTGCGCGGCCGCTCGGCACTCTTCGGACTGTCGAACGCGGACGTGAACACGCTCAAGCTCCAACGTGAGGACAACGACCGGGGCACGACCTTCCTCGACTACGCGCAGACCGTCGGCGGCGTGAAGGTCTTCGAGGGTGAAGTGAAGGTCGTCGTCAACCGCGACGGCGAAGTCCTCAACGTCCGGCAGGGCTTCGTCGTCAACGGCGGGCTGCGCCCCAAGACCGAGCCCTCGCTGACCGAGGCCGAAGGTATCGCCAAAGCCTTCGAGTACGCCGGCCGGGAGGTCGCGCCCTCCTTCGCCGAGACCCGCACCCGTGCGTCGAAGGCCGACGACTCGGCCTTTGCCAACCCGCTCAGCCCGAACCTTGAGGACGTGCTCTCGGAGCTGAACGTGGTGCGCGTCGGCAACGCGTCGCTCCTCGCGTGGCACGTCTTCGCCGAGGTCGGCCCCGAGGAGTGGTACGAGCTTCTGGTTGACGCGCACACGGGCGAGCTGCTCCTGCGCCACAATCTCTACGTTCATCAGGCGCAGGGCACGGTCTACACCGAGGCGCCGGACAAGGGCGCGCGCCAGCTCGTCTCCTTCGTCGGCGACACGACCATCAACACGGCCGCCGGCTGGATGGGCACCTCGACCGTGACGACCGGCAACAACGTCGAAGCCTACCTCGACCGCGACGCCAACAACGCGCCGGATACGACCAGCGGCAACGGGCTCTCGACCGGCCACGCCTCCGCCGCCAACCAGAACTTCACCTTCACCTTCGACACGACCGTCTCGCCGACCGTTGTCACGAATCAGGCGGCCGTGGTGACGAACCTCTTCTACTACAACAACATCATGCACGACTTCTCCTACGGCCTCGGCTTCACGGAGACGGCGCGCAACTTCCAGACGAACAACTACGGGCGCGGCGGCACGGGCAACGACTCGGTGCGCGCCGAGGCGCAGGACGGCTCGGGCACGAATAACGCCAACTTCGCCACGCCGCCAGACGGCCAACGCCCGCGCATGCAGCAGTACATCTTCACCTCGCCCAACCCCGACCGCGACAGCTCGGTGGACGGCGACGTGGTCTTCCACGAGTACGGCCACGGCATCTCGAACCGTCTGATCGGCAACGGCTCGACGGCGCTCTCGGGCACGCAGTCGGGCGCGATGGGCGAGGGTTGGAGTGACTACTGGGCCATCACCCTCAACAACGACGGCGCGGTCGGCGAATACTCGACCGGCAACCCGAACGGCATCCGCCGCGCGGCCTACACCGTCCCGGCCGCGGCCGTGCATAACTCCTACGCCGACGTGTGCGTGCCGAGCTGCGCGGTGCACGGCGACGGCGAGGTCTGGGCGGCGACGCTCTGGGACTTGCGGACGCAGCTCGGCGCGGCCACAAGCGACCTGCTCGTCCTGAACGGCATGAAGTTCACGCCCAATCGCCCTTCGTTCCTGAACGCGCGCGACGGCATCCTTCAGGCCGACCAGAACCTGAATGGCGGCGCCAACCGCTGCGCCATCTGGACGGTCTTCGCGCGCCACGGGATGGGCGTCTCGGCGGTCGGTAACGACGGCACGACGCACACCGCGGCCACTGACCTGCCCGCCGACTGCGGCGGCACCTGCACCTTCTCCATCAGCCCGACCAGCGCCTCGTCGCCTGCGACGGGCGGCACCGGCACCGTCACCGTGACGGCCGGCGCGGGTTGCGCGTGGACTGCTTCGAGCAACGCCACCTTCATCACCATCACCTCCGGCACGAGCGGCAGCGGCAACGGGACGGTCTCTTACTCGGTCGCCTCGAACCCGAACACGACCGCGCGCACCGGCACGCTGACCATCGCGGGTCAGACCTTCACCGTCACGCAGGCCGGGACGGGTGGGGGCGGCTGCTCCAACCTGCTCGTGAACCCGGGCTTCGAGACAGCCACGACCCCGTGGGTCGTCTCGGGTTCGGTCACGCGCAGCACGGGCACGTTCCCGCACGGCGGCGTGGCCTACATGATTATCAACGGCGTCAACAGCTCTACGGGGACGCTCTACCAGACAGTGACGGTTCCCAGCAACGGGTGCTCCAACCTCTCCTTCTGGCTCAACATCACCACGAGCGAGGCGGCGGGCGCGTCGGTCTTCGACCGGCTCTTCATCGAGGTGCGTAGCACTTCGGGGACGCTCCTCGCCACGCTCGCGACCTTCAGCAACCAGGACAGCGGCACGGCCGGCGTCTACGTCCTGCGCGGGCCTTACAACCTGAGCAGCTTCGCGGGACAGACCGTCCGTCTACAGTTCCGCGGCACCAACGACATCACGCTGCCCACGTCGTTCCGCATCGACGACGTGTCGTTCCAGTAGAGATGCAGACGGGAGCGCCCGGCCTTCTCGACTGAAGGCCGGGCGCTCGCAAAACTTAATCCTTAAACCGACGACCCTGCCGGTCACTCTTTCGAGACCAGCAGGGTCGCCGTGTATCGGCCCGCCGGAATCTTGCGCGTGCTGCGCGGCTGCGGCGCGAGCCCCACGAGCTTCAAGGTGTAGCGCCCATAACGGCTCTCGCCCGGGCGCTCGGGGCTCGCGTTCGTGTTGAGCCTGAGAGTCGTCCTCGTCCTCCAACCCCTCCCGCCGACCTCGAACAGCACTTCAGCGTTGCCGGCCCACACGCAATCGACATCGACGGGACAACGTGAATCCGACGCCACCCGCACGAGCCGCACACGCAGGTTCCCGCCGTCCAGCGTCACGACCCGACCGACCTTTATGTTGAACTCGCGGCCGACGCGCGCCGTCTGCGCCGAGGCCCCAACGTGACCGCCGAGCAGCAGGACGCACGTCAGGACTAACCACGTCAGACTTTGTCGCGATTGATGTCTCATCTCTTTCACTGGCCCCGCCGGTTGAGAATGGCCGAGGCGACGAACGCCTTCGAGCCCTTGTAAGAGTAACGGTAGCCGAGTTGCCGCGCGTTCAGACGTTCGATGACGACGCGGCCGCTCGGCGCGCACTTCTCCGCGCCCTTCGTGACCGTCTCGCGGAAGACGGCGCGCGTGCGCGTCACGCTCAGAAGTCTCCAGCGGGCGGCGCATTCGAGCGACGGGTACTCGACCGTATAGCTGCCGCGCCCGAAGCTCAACACCATCGCCCAGGTGCTCTCGCTGTCGGTCTGGAAGGCCGTTCCCGCCCACTCCCCGCGCAGCCAACCGCCGCGCGTCTGCGCCGCGACCCCGCCCGCCGCCAGCACGACAAACAGCAACGCCGTCAAGCATCTTTTCATTAAGCGTCTCCGATATGAATGAAGTTGAAGAACGATTCTAACGGCGCAGCCAGACCCACTCCGGGCTGCACCCCTCGGCCGAGCGGCGGCCGTAGAGCGTGACCGCAGACTTCGCCTTCACGGCCGCTTCCAGCGACGCCTTCGCCGCCTCCTCGTTGCCGTAGACCGTGATGACCTCGCGCCCTTCCGCCGAGTCGGCCACCACGCCGAACGAGCCGAACCAGGCGACGGGGCTGCACGTGACCCGCCCGCCGTCCGCATCGACGAGGAGTTTTATGTTCTCCGACTGGCTTATGTCCGCCCACTCGTACGAGGCGAGCGTGCCGCGCGTGTTGGGCTTGTCATTCGACAGGTCGGGCGTGAAAGGCTTGCGGCCACGAGGCACGGTCGGACGGCGGTTGGGTCGGTTCGTGAACCTCGTGTAGAGCGGATAGGTGCGACGCCCGTGCGCGCCCTCGACGCGGCGCCAGCGCCCGCCCTCGGCTTCGTAGAGAGTCGTCACCCAGTAGCCTTCGTCGAAGTTCATGTAGAGCAGTTCGGCGCGGCCGTCGCGGTCGATGTCTAAGAGGTCGAAGATGCCGCGCGCGTCCTCCTCGAAATAGCCGTCGGCCTCGAACGGGATGGGCCTGCCCTTCTCGTCGAAGGTGAGCGCGATGAGGTGTTTCGTCGGCGCGAGCCCGTTGCCGCCCGTGGGCGAGACGATGACGAGGTCGTTAACCTTGTCGCGGTCGAGGTCGGCCGTGTAGAGGTTCGAGCCGTAACCGGAGAGGTTGCCGAGCCGCACGCGCCACTCTGCGCCGACACTGTCCCGACCCTTGATGACGGCCCGGCCCTCCTCGTCCATCTCGAACGTGGAGCCGGAAGGGCCGACGCTCATCCTCACGGGCGCGGCGGCGCCGTCGCTCCCCGTGCCGAAGTGACCGGGACGCCCACCGCCCGTCTCGCCGAGGAGCTTGACGGGGAAGCGTCGGCTCGTCTCGGCCCGCGACAGCGGCAGGTAGTCCTGGTTCTGCGCGACGCACGGCCAAGCGCAGAGTAGTAAGAGCAGTGACGGCGTCAGGCTTCTCAAAAACAGTCTTCGCATCCGGGAATCGGCGGGGCGTCCGCCCCTCTTTACTCTTTGCATACTTCGCCCGCAGCCTTGCCGCCGCCGTCCGCAGGCATCCCGCCGATGAGCCGGCCGCCGAGCGCCGCGTTGAAGAACGTGACGCGCTCGTTCGCCCCGGCGCCGCTCGCTTCGAGCGGCTTGGTGTCGCCGAAGCCGACCACGACCAGACGCTTGCAGTCTACGCCCAACTCCGCGAGCCTCCGCGCCACGGCGAGCGCGCGCCGCTCGCTCAACGCCTGCGCGCCCGCCCCGCCCGCGGCCATGTGACCCTCGACGCGGACGAGCGTGATGACCTTCTTCGCCTTTAGATAGTCGGCCAGCAGGCGCAGCGATGCGTCGCTCGACGCCTTAATCTTATCCGTATCGACCTCGAACCTGACCGGTTCGGGCAGCGCCAGCTCGTGCCCGCGCAGTGTGACCTTCTTCTCCTCGCTCTCCCCCTCTGCACGCGCGGCCGACGCCGTCGCCACCAGCAGGAGGAGCAGCAACGCCGTCAAGCATCTCTTCATAAGTATCCCCACCTTTTAGAATGTAACGCACCAGAGCAGTGCGTATATTGCCCGCCGCGCGCCGCCGCGGCAAGAGAATTCAGATTTGAACTTTCAAATTCTTAAAGGCTTCGTGTAAGTTACACGAACATGCCACGCACTCTCCCCTTTATAACGCTCGTCGCGCTTCTCGCTTGCATGCACACGGCCGCGCACGCGCAGCAGAAGGTCGCGCGGGCGGGCGCAGCGCGCGAGCGGCAGGTCGCCGAACGCTTCGCGCCCATCTTCCGGCAGGCGCTCGGCGACCACCCGCGCGCCGACTATCTCACCAACTTTGACTTCGACGGCGACTGGCGCGGCGACAACAACTGGAAGAACGCCGACGATAAGAGGTTCCGCCTCCGCGCCTATGTCTACTTCGCCGCGAGCGAGACCGCGACACACTTCTACGCGCACTACGCAGTCTTCCATCCGCGCGACTACAAGGGCGGGAGCATGACGGGGCCGCTCCTCTCCGGCGCCATCCGCGAGGGCGTCCGGCGCGGAGGCCGTTACGACCCGACCGGGCTCTCAAGCGAGGCCGTGCTCGCGCACGAGAACGACATGGAAGGCTGTCTCGTCGTCGCCGAAAAGGAGGGCGAAGACCCCGCCCGTGCGCGCGTCATCCTCGTCGAGACGCTGGCCCACGACCGCTTCCTCAAGTACGCGCCCGAAGGGACGAGCGCGCCCGCATCGTTCGCACGCGTGCGGCTCGAAGGCCAGAGCCCTCTGCTCTTCGTCGAAGCGAAGGGGCACGGCGTCTTCGCTTACGACGGCGGCGACAAACAGGAGGCGCGCCGCGGCACGCTCGTCTACACCTTCAAAGGCCGCGCCGAAGACCCAGAGGCCGCGGGGCGTGAGCAGGAGTCGGTCGGCTACGAACTCGTGCCGCTCTACGACACGCTCTGGCGGCGCGCCGTCAGCGGCTCCAAAGAGACCTTCGGCGAGGTGGCCGACTACGGCGCGCGCTCGTTCGAGGCGGTAGGGACGAAGCGGCGTTCCAAACGAACGAAGAAGATTGGAAAGTTGGGCGCCTCCTTCCTCGGCGCCTTCGGAGCGCCGAACGCCGCGCGCCCGCCGTGGGGCTGGTTCGACCGCACCGAGCGCGGGCGTCCGCGCGGCGAATGGTTCTTCGACCCCGCCGCCACCGCCAAACGACACCTCGGCCGCGGCCCTGACTTTTCGACCGCATACCTGCACGCGCCATTTCTCGGCCTTTTCCGGCCTTAAGCCGAAATTTCGGCATAGAGCTGGAAATCCGTCTGGTTTAGTGCTTTACTAACAGTCCCGACAGGCCCCAAAGACCCTTCTTGCCCTTCACCTCATAGCTTTTTGCGCACGCGCCTGTCCGCGCTTCCCCCAATGCGTGCAGACGCAACTGCCCAGGGGGAAGCCATGCAAGGTCTAAACGTCCGCCCCGCGCTGGGTCGGGCCGACGCCCTCCGCCACGTCGAAGTGCCGACGGTCAGGTCGCTCCTGTCGGCCCTCCGCTCGCACGACCCTTACACATACCGACACTCGCTGCGCACCGTCCGCCTGAGCCTGCTGCTCGGGCGCGCCTGCGGCATCTCAACGCACGCTGACCTGCGCGTCCTTAGCCTCGGCGCGCTGGCCCACGACCTCGGCAAGATATTCATCCCCGGCGGGGTGCTGCACAAGGTGGGGAGGCTGACGGAGGCGGAGTGGTCGGCCGTGCGGAAGCATCCTTTCGACGGCGCGCGCATGCTGATCGGCGTCGCCGCGCCGGAGGGCGTCTGCCGCGTGGCGGCCGAGCACCACGAGCGCTGGGACGGCGGCGGCTACCCCGCGGGCCTGAGCGGCGAGCGGATAGACTTCAACGCGCGCCTGGTCGCGGTGGCCGATGCCTTCGACGCAATGACGAGTGAGCGGGCTTACGGCCCGGCCGTCGGGTACAAAGAGGCGGCGGCCGAGTTGGAGCGTTGCGCCGGGACACAGTTCGACCCCGAGGTCGTCGGCACGTTCCTGCGCACCCCGCGCGAGCTGCTCGAAGCCGTCATCCAGTAAACTTTAGAGACGGAGACACAGAGACACGACGACTCACAAGTACAGCTTTTTGGGCATATTCCAACCGGCCAGACGCGGACTGACGCGCGGAAACTTAACCCGCGTGCGCGCCGTAAAGGTTCACGACCTCAAGCCTTGAAAGCCCCCTTTGAGAAGGAGTCCGCGACAATGTCTCTGGCCCGACTCTGCCTTCTGATACTCTTCGCCGCCGCGCCCGCGGCAACCTTCGGACAGACGGGCAACTTCGAGATGGTCAAGCTGGCCGAGGGCGTCTACCTCGCGCGCCGCACGGAGCCGGCGGGGCTGACCACGAACGCCAACAGTGTCTTCATCATCAACGAAGATGACGTGTTCGTCGTCGATGCCACGCTCACGCCCGGCACGGCTAAGGAAGAGTTGGCGGCGCTGCGCAAGTTAACGGACAAGCCCGTCCGCTACGTCATCAACACGCACTGGCACGACGATCACATCTTAGGGAATCAGACTTACCGCGACGCCTTTCCCCAGACAGACTTCATCGCGCACGAGAAGACGCGCGAGTATCTGCCCACGACCGGATTGACCAACCGGCGGATGGCGATGTCGCCGGGCGGCTACCCCGGTTTCGTAGGCGCGCTCAAGCGTCGGCTTGAGAAGGGAGAGAGCGTCTTCGGCGGGCCTCTGGACGAAGAGGAGCGGGCCGTCCTCAGAAGCGACATCCAGATCGCCGAGCGCTACATGGCGGAGAACCCGACGGTCGCGGTCGTCCTCCCCACCGTCACGCTCCGCGAACGCCTCACGCTCCACCGCGGCGCGCGCCGTATCGACATCCTCTACCTCGGGCGCGGCCACACGAGCGGCGACATCGTCGTCCACCTCCCCGTCGAAGGCATCGTCATCGCGGGCGACCTTGTCATCCACCCCGTCCCCTACATCGGCAACCCGCAGTCGCACCCCGGCGACTGGGGCGAGACGCTCGAAAAACTGCTCGCGCTCAAACACACGATGCTCGTCCCCGGCCACGGGCCGGTGCTGCGCGACGACGCGTACGTCAGACTCATGTCGCGCCTCTTCGCCTCGATGAAGCAGCAGGTCGCCGCAGCCGTCGCGCGCGGCGAGACGATTGAGCAGGTTCGGAAGAGTGTCAACCTCGACGAGTACCGCAAGCTCTTCGTCGGCGACTCGCGCGTGCGCCGCGACATCTTCGACAGCTACGTCCTCGGCGCCGGAATTGCCGCGGCCTACGCGGACGCGGCGGCGAAGCCTTGAGTTAACCGCAGAGACACGGCTTTAAAGACAGAAGTCTATAAGCTGTGCCTCTGTGTCTGCGGTGGTTATTGCTTTCTTACCTTAATTCACTGTAGAGACACGCCCAGTATCTTCGGGTCGCGGGCGAACCGCGCCAGCGCCTCCGGGTTCACCTTCGCGCGGATGACGGTCGCCTGTTGGCCGTCGAGCGTCACGATCATCACCTTCAGGTTGTCGCCGGCTTCACGAACGTAGACGTGTGTCTGCGCGGCCCCGCGCCCGGAGCGGACGCGCACGAGCGGCCTCCACTCCGGCCCGAGCGACTGCCCGATGGTCGCGCCGAGCCCCGACGCGTCTCCCGCCCGCGTCAGGTCTTCAAAGACGGCCAGCTTGAAGCTCTTCACGCCGGCCGGTCGCACCAGCCTGGTCGCGAAACCGGCGAGCCCGAGGAACGGGATGCGCACCTTTTTACCGCCGCACGCCGCGCGCACGTTCTTGACGACGGTGTCGAAGTCGTCCGCCCTGACGGTCGCCGGAGCGGACAGGACGAAGGCCAGCAGGAGGGCCGCCGGGACTGCGTATGAGAGAGCGCGGGTCATGCGTTTCACTCCTTCCCTTCTCTGTAGAGTTCGAGTCGCGGCACGTTGAAGCGCCCCTCCAAATCGCGCAGCCTCTCGATGTCGATGTCACCGGCGACGTGGACGTAGACCAGCTCGCGCGGCGAGGCGACGACCACGGCGATCCCCTTTATCTGCGCGCCCGCGGTCGAGAGGAAGACATCGACGTTGCCGTGGTCGTATTTCCTGCTGCGCACGCCGACAACCCTCGACCACTCGGCGGAGCGGAACCTGTTACGCAAAGCCTCGACCTCCGCCGGCTGATAGACGCCCTCACGGTCAAACTTGAAGGCGCGGACGTAGACACCCTTGAGTCCCGCGACCAAAGCCTTGACGGCCCTCTCGTCGGGCTTCCGGTCGGAGAGCGCGCCGGCCGCCAGCCGCAGAATCCTGTCGTCGATGGTGATCTCCACCGAGTCGCTGGCCTCGGCCTCATACTTTTCGAGGCCCGGCGGTCGCGGCAGGGTCGCGTCCTGCCCGTCAACTGAGGCGGGTGTGAGCAATAAGAACGCGAGCGCGAAGCACGTCAACACAAATCCGGATAGGTTCATAACCATTCCCTCTCTCTCCGTTTGTTTGAGCCGGTGGGAAGAGCCCCGGGAGCTTTGGCCTTTCGGGTGTTATAGACGTGGCGGGCGACACATATGTTAACAACGCCCGCGACCACTTCCGGCCGCGAGCGTTCTTTACTTACGTGTCTGCCTACTTAGTTGGAGTCTTTGAAGAGGACGACATCGCTCGTGGTCAGGCCGTTGGCGAGGAGGAGGCGGCCGTCGCGCGAGATGTCGAAGGAGTAGAAGATTTCGCGCGCGTAGTTCGTAATCTGCCGCGCCTCGCCGCCTTTGAGCGGTTGGAGCCGCAGGTTGGTAACGCCGTCGCGATAGTCGGTATAGATGAAGGCGCGCGCGTCGGTCGTCCAGTGAATGGAGGACATCCCGTTGGCCCCGTTCTGCGGCACCTCGTAGACGCGCGGCTCGCCGCCCTCGGCCGGGATGAGGGAGATGCTCCACGGCGCGCCCGGCTTCTCCTCCTTGTGCCAGTAGGCGACGACCCTCCCGTCGGGCGAGACCGACGGCCGCATCGAGAGGTCTTTCGTCAGACGCTCGGGCGTGCCGCCCTCGATAGGCACGCGCCAGAGGCTCGTCCGCGAGCCCTCGCCCGCGTGCTCGTAGACGACCCAGCGGCCGTCGCGCGTCACCTGCGGCCAGTTGCTGTTCTCCGCGCCCTGCGTCAGCCGCACGGGGTTACTGCCGTCCCTGTCCATGCGCCAGATTTGCCACGTCCCCGAGCGGTTCGAGTGGAACAGGACATAGCGCCCGTCGGGCGAAGAGACCGGCGCGTAGTTGCGGCCCGCCCCGGCGGTCAACTGCACCTGTCCGCTCCCGTCCGCGCCCATCTCCCAGATGTCGGAGTTCCCCGAAGCGTCCGACGCGAAGAGCACGCGCCCTTCCGGCGTCCACGACAGATCGACGTAGCGACCCGCGCCCGAAGTTATCTGCTGCGTGCGCGCGTAATCGTTGGCCGGCGCGAGAAAGACGGTCGTGAGCGTCTGACTCTGCACGCCCGCAAGCATACGCTCGTCGGACGAAAGGCTCAGGTCGCCGTAGTCGGTCAGGTCGTTCGTCATGCGCGAGGCCGCGCCCGCGGGGTAAGCGATGCGCCAGAGCTGACGCATCGAGATGGTCTCGTCCATCCCCGAGAGCAGAAGCGCCGAGCCGTCCGCGAGCCACGCCAACTGCCCCACGTCGCTCCAACGCTTGCCCGGCGCGAGTTCTCGTAGCGCGCCGCCCTCGACCTCCGCCTCCAACGTCTTCAGGTAGAAGCCGTTCGCATCCGAGGTCTCGACGGCGAAGGCGATACGCTCGCCGTCGGGCGAGAAGACGGGCGCGACCGCCGCCGAGAAGTGCTCGGGGTAGTCGCGCGTCGTGACGGCGCGCTCGTTCGTCCCGTCCTCGTTCGCGACGTAGAGAGTCTCGCGCGCGGCCCGCGCATCGGCGACGATGAAGGCGAGGCGCTTCCCGTCGGGCGAGACGCCGACGCCGCCGCCCACGCCCCGCCGCACGGGACGCATGGTGCCGCCGAGCGCGGGCACCTGATAGAGGTCGAAGCCCGGCCCCTCCTTCGACGCCACGGTGTAATAGATGTAAGTGCCGTCGCGCGAGAAGGTGATGGCGCGGTAGTAAACGTCAGACGGCGCCACCAGCCGGAAGCTGTTCGAGACCGCCACCTGACGCACCCACAAGCCCTGCTTGCCCGCCTCGTCGATGACGTAGGCCACGAGCTTCCCATCGGGCGACAGCGCCGCGCGCCTCACGTTCCCGGCGGCCGTGATCTTCGACACCGCCGCGTTCTGGAAGGCCGGCCGCCCCTCACTCTTCCAGCCGAAGTACCAGACGCCCGACCCGACCGCCAACACCGCGACGAACGCGAGCGCCGCCGCGAGCGGCAGAAGGCTCCGACGCTTCGGCGACGCTTCGTCACGCGCGTGTACTTCGCGACGTACGACCGCATCACTCTCATCAACCTTCGTGACCGCGGGCAAGACGTTCATCGAATGCGTGGGCGCAGACGTGTGGACGGCGACGGCGGCGCCCGCCTCGGTCGTGTGCGGCGCCTCCCAGGAGCCGACACGGCGGAGCAGTTCAGTGAAGCGCGTGTCCCAGCGCAGGCCGTCGAGCCGCGGGTCTACGCGGACGAAGGCGAGCCCGACGGCGTGCTCACGGGCCGCGCGCCCGAGCCATTCGAGCGCGCGTTCGTTGTCGCCGAGCAGCGAGTAGACGACCGCCGCCTCGTAAGCCAGAGCCCCGCGCGCCTCGCCCTTCGACGTTATCTTTTCAAGCTCCGCACGCCCCTCTTCGACGCGCCCGCACGAGGCCAGCACGTGCGCGTACTTGGCGCAGGTCGTCGGCGAGTCGCCCGCGAACGCGCGCTCCTGCTCGTAGACGGCCAAAGCCTCTTCGCACATCCCCTTCCGCTCGTAGCACCAGCGCAGGACGATGTGCGTAGACATCGACCCGGGGTCGAGTTCCAGCGCGCGCTGGCACTGCTCGATGGCTGCATCGAAGCGGCCCGCGAGAAAGAGGACGTTGGCGACGCCCGTCGCCACCACGGGCGAGCGCGGCGCCGCCTCGCGCGCACGCTCTATCTCCGCCGCAGCCTCTTCGTGCCGGCCCATCGCCGAGAGGTTGAAGGCGTGCCAGCGTCGCGCAACCGCGCTCTCCGGTTTCAATTCGACGGCGCGCGAGAGTTCTCTCTCCGCGCCCTCCCAGTCGCGCTCGTAATATAGCTTGACGAAGCCGAGCGAGGCGTGTGCTTCGGCCAACGCGTCGTCGGCCTCGACCGCGCGGAGCGCCGCCGCGACCGCCTTCTCCCACGCGCCCGCGGGCGGCGGCTCGACGTACCAGTTCATCAGCGCGTAGCAGTCGGCCAGCTCAGACCACGCGGAGGCGAACTTCGGGTCGCGCTCGACGGCGCGCTCAAGGCGCTCGACCGCCTGCCTGAGTCCGTCGGCCGTGCGGCGCGTGGCGAAGTAACGGCCGGCGACGTAGAGCTGGTGCGCCTCCTCGTCGTCGGTGAGGCGCGGCCCCGTGTTCGGCGTGGTGTGGATGCCCTGTGCGGGCATCGTGCGCGGCTTCAAAGGATCGCCCGTCGTGCGTGACTTCAGAGGGTCGCCGGTCGTGGCGCCGGGCTCGCGCGGCGGCGCGGCGTCCGGCGCTATGCCGAGTTCGCGGTCTAACCCGTCATCCATCAGTTGCGGAACCAGCGCCTGCGCCACCTTCTCCGAGACCGCGTCTTCGACGGCGAAGAAGTCCGTGAACTTCTCGTCGAACTTGCCGGCCCAGAGCGGCGCGCCGTCGCGCGTGCGGACGAGCTGGACGGTGACGCGCACGCGCTCGCCGCCGCGCTGGATGCGACCGTCGAGCACGTAGCTCACGTCCAGCTCGTGGCCGGCGAGCGCCGCGTTCTGCTCGCCGTCGAAATACTTAATGACGGAGCTGGTCGGACGGACGACGATGCCGCCGACGTTCGAGAGCTTCGTGATGATGGCGTCGGCCATGCCCATCCCGAGGAACTCGTCGCGGTTCTCCTCGTGACTCAAAGTCTTGAAGGGAAGGACGGCGATGGACTTCGCGCCGGTCGTCGGCTCCATCTCGCCGACGCGCGTTTCGGCCGTGACGGGGAAGTAGGCGGGCGCGCTGACGGGGCGACCTTCGAGGTAGTGCTCGATGTCACGCGCGAACTCTTCGACCGACTGGTAGCGGCGCTGCGGCTCCTTGCGGAGCGACTTGAGGACGATGTTGTCGATGCTGCCCGACAGTTGCCGGCGCAGCTTCTCAAGGCTCCCGTCGCGCACGCGGCTGACGGAGTCGGGCGTAATCTCCACGGGCTCGCGGCCGTACGAGGGGATGACTTCGATTAAGTTGACGGCGACGCTCGGGCGTTCGGGCTCCTGCTCGCAGATGACGCGCGCGATCTCTTCGGGCGAGCGGCTGCGCAGGGTGTAAGGGCGGTGGCCCGTCAGCAGGTCGTAGAGGAGGACGCCCAGAGAGTAAACGTCCGAGACCATCGTCACCGTCTCGCCGCGCACCTGTTCGGGGGAAGCGTATTCTGGCGTCATCAGGCGCATCGCGAGCGTCGTCGGGTCGAGCGCGCGCCCGCCCATCTCGGGGTTGAGGAGCTTGGCGATGCCGAAGTCCAGAAGCTTCGGCGTGCCGTCGGCCATCACCATCACGTTCGACGGCTTGAGGTCGCGGTGGATGACGAGGTTGTGGTGCGCGTAGGCGACGGCCGCGCAGACCTTCATGAAGAGCCGCAAACGCTCGGGCGTCGAGAGCTTGTGCGCGTCGCAGAACTGGTTGACGGGCAAGCCCTCGATGTACTCCATGACGAAGTAGGGCAGGCTGTCGTCAGTCGTCCCGCCGTCGAGGAGGCGCGCGATGTTCTGGTGTTCGAGCGAGGCGAGAATCTGCCGCTCCTGCCGGAAGCGCCGGAGGATGAAGTCGGTGTCCATCCCGCGCTTGACGAGCTTGATGGCAACGCGCTTCTGGAACTCGTCGTCAGCGCGGACGGCGAGATAGACAGCGCCCATGCCGCCGCGGCCCAGCTCGCGCACGATGCGGTACGAGCCGATGCGCCGGCCGATGAAGGGCGCGTCGTCGTCGAGTCTGCCCGGGTCTGTGATGACGCCAGCGACCGCGGGCTCCTCGATGAAGGAGCCGGCATCGTCGTGCGAGCGGATGAGCAGCTCGACCTGCCGGCGCAGCTCCGCGTCCCCACCGCACGCGGCGGTGAGGTAGGCGTCGCGCTCGGCGGGGGCGAGCTCGACGGCAGCGTCGAAGACGCCCTCAATCTGCTTCCAGCGTTCGGGTGTCACGGGGGGAACTTCTCTAACAAAGGGGCGGCCCCGGCCGGACTGCTTAACGCCCCGGCCCGCCGCCCACGAAAAAACATCGCGTGTCTGTCAGATGATTTTCAGGAAGTGACGGATGCTTCGGCCGAGGGGCCGGCGTGTCGTGTCGTACCGGTTGCTGCCAAGGAGAGGCAAGACATTTATAAGCGCGCGGCGATTATAACAAAAGAGAGGGGCGGGCTCCACGTGAAGCCCGCCCCTCTCTTTCGGAAAAGGGTTGTGACTAAGAGACGAAGGTCAGGTAGATGTGCGCCTTCTGGCGGAGGAAGGAGAGGGCGTGCGAGGGGTCGCCGTCGCGGAAGCCCTGGAGGACGTGCGCGGGCGCGCTGTACTTCTCCTTGAGACACTTGTAGGAGGTGGCCCACTCCTTCGGGTTGCCGGCCGCGCCCGCCGCCATCGCCGCCCAGACGCGGTAGAGGTCGGCGTAAGCCTGGACGGAGAGCCGCAGCGCCGTCTTCTTCGGGCACTCCGGCAGGTCGAGCAGCGTCCGGTTCACCTTCGCGAGCGCGAGCATCACCTTCCGCTTGTACTCCTGTCTGTCCACGCGCTCGGGCGGCAGGTCTTCGCCCTCTTCGTTGACGAAAGAGCGGCTGAGCTTCTTCAGCGCGGTGACCCCCGCGCGAATCGACTTCGTCTGCGCGAGCGAGAGCGAGAACTTGTTCTCGTCCTCATCTTCGACCTCGGTGTAGCGAACGCCGAAGCCGACCTCGGGGAACTGGTTCGTCACCTCGCCCCAGACCTTGACCCACTCGCCGTCGTGCAGCTCGACCTCAAGCCTGATTAGCTCGCGCAGGGCCGACTGCTTCTCGGTGAGGATGAAGCAGCCGCCGGTGCTAATGTCGCTGAGCGTTCCCTCGTGGCAGCCGAAGAGCCCCTCCCAGCGCACGCGCAGATAGATTTGGACGCGCTCGTGCTGGCGGCGCTCGATGGGCTCGATCTCGTCCACGGAGACGATGGCGGTATCGGGGCCGAAGGCGTCGGCGTTGCGGGCCTGGACGGGCGCGTCTTCGGTGGTGTCGGCGGCTGTTGACATGGCTCCTCCTACTCCCACAAGGGCTCGGCCGAGTGCGCCTGCACGCCGCGCAGCGCCTCGCGCATGCCGACGTGATGGATGAGCGTGCGCAGGTATTGCGAGAACTCGTGGAGAAACGAGTCGAACTCCTCCATCTCCTCGAAGGCGCGCTTCACGTCGTCCACGTAGCGGCCGAACTCACCCCAGTCCTTGTACATGAGGAAGTGCATCGTCTCCTCGCGGAAGTGTTCGAGGTGGCGGACGAGCGAGTGCTTGAGCAGGATGCCGCTCGACCCTTCGGCGGCGGAGACTTTCTGTAAGAGCGAGTGCAGCTCGCGGTAGAGCGTGAACGAGTTCTCGACCTTATTCCGGTAGTCTGCGAAGAGGTGATCGCCCGTAACGCCCGGAGCGAACGACTGCGCGAGCGTGATGGCCGTCTGCTGGAGGCAGTTGTGGAGCAGGCCCCAGGCGCGGCTGAGGTCGGCGCGCGTGTAGGGGCGCGTCTCGTCAGTGAGGCCGGGGAACTCGTGGCGGAAGACCTTCGTCAGCTCATGCCCGAGGACGAAGCGCATACCGTCGAGCACATCGTGAACCCTGCTCGGGAGGCGTGTGCCGCCCGAGACGGCCTCGGTCACCTGCGAGAGCAGCGAGGCGCTCTGCGACCTGACCTCCTCGAAGAGATGCCCCGTGCGCACGGCGCGCGGCTGCGTCAGCGCACGCTCGATGACGGAGAGCGTGTCGAGCGTCTTGAGCAGCCCTCCCATGATCGAGCTGACCAGCTCGCGCAGGTTGACGGGCACCCTGCCCGAGACGATCTCGGCGAAGGCGCGTGGGAGGTCGTGCGCCGTCTGCGCGAGGGCCGGCTCCGAAAGCGGGGCCGGCTCCGGCGCGCGCTGTGTGAATGCCTGCGGCGTGTGTGTCGCGGGCGCGGGCGGCGCGTCGGCCGGCGGCGCGGGCGTCGTGTTGGACTCGAATTGGGGTTCAGGCGCGGGGGTGTGGGCCGGCGAGTCTTCCCAGCGCGCGGGCGTCGTCCAGACCATCTCTACCAGCTCTCCGAGATCAATCTCGACTGCGAACTCGTTGTCGGTATTTGTGTCGCTCACATCGGTTCGGGGAAGGCCCCGGGGGCGCGGGGCCGGCAGCTACACGTGTGTCCCCGGTGCGGGCGCCGGGTCGGGAGAGGCAGCCGCACCGAGGACGGAAGCGAGGTTGAAGTTGACGCCCGGTTACTTCGTCTCGGAGAGCGCCGCGATGTAGCAGCCGCGGGCGGTCGCCGTCAGCGGGTCGGAGGCCATGCGCACCTCGGAGATATGGACGGGGAAGTCGCCTTCGGCGCGCAGGAGCTGTTCGAACTTCTGATGGAAGCCGGTCGGCCGGGCCGTCCCGCCCGCGAGCACGACCGTCATCGGGCGGTCAACCTTCGGGAGTTGTCCCGACCTGGCGAACTCCGAGCGCAGGCGGTCGATGAGCGTGCGCATCAAATCCTCGTAGAAGATGTGGAGCGCGCCGGTCATCTCGTCCTTCGGCGGGCGCGAAAGGTCGAGCTTCTCCTCCTTGAACAGACGCACCTTCGTCGTGTTGTTCTCGCCCATCACCTCGGCGACGTTGCGGTCGATGTAGTCGCCGCCCTTCGGCACGCTGAAGGTAATCATCGGCATCGACATGAACGAGACCGAGACGTTGCACATCCCGCCGCCGAAAGAGACGCCGATGCCGGTGAAGTTCTCGTCCTGCAACTCGGAGAAGACGACGGCCTGACCCTCGTTGAGCGCCCTGGCGTTGTAGCCGAGCGACTGAAGGAAGTTCTTCAGCACCGCCTCGTGGTAGACGAGGTTGCCGCCGACGCCCTCGCCCCGGCCGGGGACGCTGAAGCAGAGTACTTCGTTCTTCTTCGCGCGCGGCACCATCATCTGGATGATGCGCTGGATCATGTGCTGGCTGTTCTCCTCCTTCGGGTTGATGAGCCCCTCGCTCATCGGGCGCCGCGCGTCCGTGTCGAGGAAGCTGGCGAAGAAGTCGGAGTCGTTGCCGTAGACGTAGAGGCTCTTGCAGTTCTTCTCGTAGACCATCCCGCGCTGCTTGAGCATGTTCTCGGCCATCTCGGAGACGGGGACGGGGACGAAGGCGTTGAGCTGCGAGCGGCGGCGCTCGCCGTCGGGGCCGTCGGCGACGACGATGCGGCTGGTGCCGATGTCGAGCCCGACGGGGCCGGTCTTCACTTCCGCTGCTGCTTCAATCTTCGAGCCTGTGGGGGCCTGATTCTTCTCTTCCATTTTCATCTCCTCGGTGGGTTTTAATTTTTTTATTTAGGGACGGTCTACAGAACAGACTGTCGGCGGAACCGCTGGGGCGGCGAGTCCGCCCGAGGTCATACACCAGGCTTGCAATGCGTGTGCCTTTAGTGGAACCGGGGAGAGCCACTTCCAGAAATCGGGTCGGGCGACTTCCAGAAAATGTGTCGGGTGACTTTCAGGACTCGGGGCCGGCCTCGGCCGTCGAAGCGTCCCTTGACTCGAACTTCTCCGCGCGCAGCACCGCCCGCTGCGCCTCCATCCGCTCGCGGTAGACCTTCTGCATCCGCCCACGCAGTTCTTCTGTTTCCGCGCCTTGTGTCTGAGCGCGGCGCGCGAACGCTTCTTCACCCGCGGTGACGCCCGGCCACATCCGGCCGCCGAGCAGCGCGACCAGTTCCGGGTCGTAGCCGAAGCCGAGTTCCGCGACGCTGGCGGGCGCGACCGCGTACTTGTCCGAGAGCCCCATCGCCTCGAACGGGAAGCCGCGCGCCCAGTCGTGGTGGAAGGCGATGCGGCCGTTCGAGGGGTTGACCGAGACGAGCCCGTGCGTTGTGACGTTGGCGTCGTCGATCTGGTAACGGCTGCGTAAAACCTGTGTCAGCAGGCGACCCGCGAGCACCTGCGCCTCGGTCAACTGCTCGCCGCCCTCGGCCACGTCCGCCTTCGTCTCGAAGCAGACGCCGAGGAAGCTCTCGTTCAGGCCCGTGTAGACGACGCGCCCGTCCGACCAGACCGAATTTCCGGCGTGAAAGGCCGCATCCTCGTCGCGCACGACGCGGTAGACCTGGCCGAAACGGTCGATGACGTAGTTGTAAGACTTCCTCTCGCGGACGTACGCGAGCAGGTTTTTCGAGCGGAACTCGATAGAGTCGCTGTTGCCCGCGACGAAGGGGAGCAGGACGCTCTCCGAGGTGTGGTAGACGATGCCGACGGGCGCCGACTGCGCCTCTGCGCCCGCCTCTGTCCCGCCCGGCTTGAAGGTCAGGAAGCGGCGCGGGCGGTTCGCCGTCTCGAAGCTGTTGATGATGCGCGCGCCGTTGCTGTAGCGCTCGAAGTCCGCCCCCTGCTCGACCATCCAGACCTTCTCGGGCTGGTAGGAGGGCAGGTGCCCGGCGAGCCCCGCCGCCACCACCGAGTCCTTCTCGCCGGAATAGATGCGCTCGACGCTCTTGTAGCGGCCGGCGAGGTAGTCGTTGGCGCGCCCCGCCGTCCACGCCGCGCCGCGATAGGCGACGAAGCAGAGACCGATGAAAAGAACGGCCGACACGGCGTAGAGCGGGCGGCGGAACTGATAGCAGCGGAAGAAGATACGCGACGAGAGGGGCGCCTGCTTGTGCAGCCCCAACAGCCCGCGCTTCCCGCCCGAGTCCGACGGCAGGAGGTGGCTGACCTCGCGGAAGATCAGCGCGTAGAGCGAAAAATTCAGGAGCTTTTCAAAGAGCCCGTACTTCCTCAGAAAGGCCCATCGGCCGAGCGTCTCCTCCAACTTCGTGGCGCGCTCTGCCTGGAGCGCGAGCGTCTTGTTGAGGAAACGCAGACGCACCTCCGGGCGCGCGAAGAAACGCGCGTAACTCTCGACGATTTTGAAGTGCGAGGAGGCCGTTTCAGAAAAAGCCGCGTCGCTCAACACCTGGTGTGGCAGAACCGTGGCCATCTCCACCCTCGGGCTCTAAACCCTTGTAAATGTTCTACTTCTGGACAGGAACGACGAGGGCGCCGGCGGCCGCACCCTTCGCGCGCAGGGCGGCGACCGTCTTCGCGGCCTCGACTCGGTCGGCGAAGCGCCCGACCTGCACCCTGTACCAGATGCCGCGCCCGGGCAGCTCGGCCGCGACCGAGCGCGCGTCGAACCCGTTGGCCCTCAGACGGGAGACCTGCGCGTTCGCCTCGGACTGGTCGCTGTGAGAGCCGACCTGCGCCGTGAAATTCCCTTCCACATCGGCGGCAGGCGCGGGAGTCTCGACCCGCGCCTTCTCATCCGTCTTCGGGGCGGCGGCCGGCGCGGGCTGTGGGGCCGGCTCAGAAGTCGGGGCGGGCGTGGCGGCGACCTGTGCGGGCGCGTCGTTCGCGGCCGTGGACTTCGGGCCGGAAGAGACTGCGGCAGAAGCACTTACGGGCGAACCGGGTTCGAGCTTCGCGTTCGTCTCGTCGGCTGCGGGGGCGCTCTTGGCGGCGCGCGCGTCGTTACGTTTGGCGGGGAGAGTGACGGCCGAGGCGTCGCCGCTCGACCTGACCCAGCCGAGCAACAGGACGAGCACAGAGCAGCAGACGGCAGTGAAGAGCAGCCAGGCGGGCGCCATCTTCAGCACGCGGACGCCGACGGCGAAAGGGTCGGGCGTGGCGGCGCGGTGCGGCGCGGGCGCCGCGGATTTGGCGGGCTTCGGGGTAGGGACAGAGACGGGGGTCGAAGGCGGCACGTACTCGATGACGGCCGTCTCTTCGAGCACGAAGACCGGGTTTTCGTCAACGAGGACCGGGTCTGCGAGGATCGGGTCTGCGTCCACGACGAGCGGGTCTTCGTTCACGACGGCCGGGGCGGGCATGTCGTCTTGGGTCATGGCAACTCCAAAATGTTCTCTGAGGGAGAATCAAAAATGGTTTACGCGCGCTGTGAGGCGCACTCGCGCGTCTACACTTCCACGCTGACGGTTACAAGTTTCATGCCCCGCCCCGCCCCGAAAAAAATTTTCACCCACAGCGGCGGGCGACGCGCTTTTCTCCATTCGGCGCCGCTCCGCGGGTGACGCGGCGCGTGCCTGTGACGCGGTTTGTCACCCGCAGGCTGCCGCTATTTGTCACTAAGTCACGTGGCCGACGCCGCCCGGCCCGCAGCCGCTCTTCGAGCCCGCACATTCCGCGCACGCCGCCGAAACCCCCGGAAGGTTCGACGGCGGGAACGAGCTTTGCTTAAGAATCCGTGGTTCTCCCTCCCGCGCCCCGGCCGCGGGCGTGGAGCTTTAACCTTTTGACATGAGAGCGCAGCACTCCTTCCACCTCGCCCTTCAATGAACAGACCCCGCCCGCAATTCGCCGCGGAAGATACAGGAATGCCCCTCCGATGATCCTGACATACACGAAGCGCCCGGCCCGCGTCTATGCGCTCGCCGCCGCCGCCCTCGGGGTGGCCGCGCTGGCCGTCTCGCTCCCCTCCCTGGTGCGCCTGCTCTGGGACGCACGCTACCTCATGCTCGCTTTCTGCGCGCTGACGCTCGGCACGCGCGTCTATGTCAAAGTCCCGCGGGCATCGAGCGCCGTCCCGCTTTCGTCGGCCTTCGTGCTGCTGGCGGGTCTGCTCTACGGCTTCGGGGCGGCCGTGCCGCTCGCGGCGGCGGCGGCCGTCGTCTCTTCGCTCCGGCTCTCGCGCCGCGGCGCCTCGCTCCTGCACGACTCGGCGCCCGCGGCCGTCGTGACCCTTTTAGCGGGATGGGCCGCGCGCTTGGTCGGCTTCGTCGCACCGGGCGCGCCGGCGCTCGTCGCGGTGCTGGCGGCCCTCATCTTCTCCCTCTTACAGTCCGCTTCGGGGTCGGCGCAAGTGGCGGCCTACGGCCGCGGCGGGCCGGGGCGCTCCACGGCGCGCGCGTTTCTCGACGCCCTCGCGTGGACTTTCACGGCCTACCTCGTCACCTCCTCGCTCGCCGTGCTGGCCGCGCAGGTGCCCGCAGGCTTCGCGCTCGACGCGTTCCTCGCGGTGGCCTCGGCGGCGGCCGCAGCCGACGCGCTCTACCAGGCGCACCGCAGCCGCCCGTCGGCCGAGCGCGCGTGGCCCGGCCACCTCGGGCGCGAACAGTTCTCGTCCACGCACGCTTTTGGCGCGGCCTTCGAGCACGCGGCCATCGGGATGGCAATCCTCTCTGCGAAGGGGAATCTGCTCTGGGTCAACCGCTCGCTCTGCGACTTCCTCGGTTATGCAGAGTCGGAGCTGATGTATTCGAGCCTGAAGGCGGTTACGCACAAGGACGACTTCGTGACGGCGGTCGCGGGGTTGAAGAGCATGCTCAAGCGCCGCTCCGACTTCCTACAGATGGAGGTGCGCCACCAGCGGCGCGGCGGCGAACAGGTCTGGGCGCTCTGGAACGTCGCGCGCTTTCAGGATACGCGCGACGACGACACCTACCTCATCCTCCAACTACAAGACATCACCGAGCGCAAGCAGTCGGAGGAGCAGCTCCGCCACGACGCATTCCACGACCCGCTGACCGGCCTACCCAACCGCGCTCTCTTCGCCGACCACGTCAAACTCACCATCGCGCGCGCGAAGCGCCACGACTCGCGCCGCTTCGCCGTCCTCTTCTGCGACCTCGACCGCTTCAAGATCATCAACGATAGTTTGGGCCACGTCGCGGGCGACCAACTCCTCGTCGAAGTGGCGCGGCGTCTGGAGAGCTGCCTGCGGCAGGGCGACACGGTCGCGCGCGTCGGCGGCGACGAGTTCACCATCCTGCTCGACGACCTGGCGACCGATCACGAGGCCACGTCTGTGGCCGAGCGCATCCAGCAGGAGATTTCGGCCGCCATCATCCTGACGGGGCGCGAGGTCTTCACGACGATGAGCATCGGCGTGGCCATCGGCACCGGCGCCTACTCTGACCCCGAAGACATCCTGCGCGACGCCGACACGGCGATGTACCGCGCCAAGTCTCTGGGCAAGGCGCGCCACGTCGTCTTCGACCACACCATGCACGCGTCGGCCGTCAACCTCTTGCAGATCGAGACCGACTTGCGAAAGGCTTTGGAGAAGGAGCAGTTCTACCTGCTCTATCAACCCATCGTCTCGCTCGACAACTTCAAGCTCTGCGGCTTCGAGGCGCTCGTGCGCTGGCATCACCCGGAGCGCGGCCTCGTCTCGCCGCTCGACTTCATTCCCATCGCGGAGGAGACGGGCCAGATCATCCAGCTCGGCGAGTGGGCATTGGAAGAAGCCTGCCGCCAGATGCACGAGTGGCAGGAGAAGTACCCGCAGGCGTCGCCCTTCTTCATGAGCGTCAACCTCTCGGCCAAGCAGTTCAACCACACGCAGCTCATGTCGCAGGTGGACGGCGTGCTGCGAAAGACCGGCCTCAACCCGCGTCAGCTCAAGCTCGAAATCACCGAGGGCGCCGTCATGGAGAACATCGACACGGCGACCGAGATGCTGCGTCACCTGCGCGACCTCGGCGTGCAGCTCGCCATCGACGACTTCGGGACGGGCTACTCTTCTTTGAGCTACCTCCATCGCTTCCCGATTGATACTTTGAAGATCGACCGCTCGTTCGTCACGCGCATGGCGAGCAACTCCGAGAACGTCGAGATCGTCCGTACCATCATCATGCTGGCGCAGGTTTTGGGGATGGACGTGGTGGCCGAGGGCGTTGAGACCAAGGACCAGTTGAAACTCCTGCGTGACCTCAAGTGCGAGTACGGGCAGGGCTACTACTTCTCGCGGCCGTCGAGCCCGTCGGACGCCGAGAAGATCATCGTCGAGACCAACGAGAAGGTGCGGAAGGTACACATGCCCGAGGAGGCGCCCGTACCCCCCGTTCCCAACACGACTGTTAAGTCCCTCCGCATGGTCTCCGGCGACTGAAAGGACTCAAGGGCCACACCACCATGAACGATGCGAGCAGAAAGACGCGCGTCCTCTCCGAACTCTCCTGCGCCTTCGGACCGACGCCCGACACGCCACGCAGCGGCACCATCACGAGCATCGGCCTCAAAGAGTGTTTCGTAAAGACAAAGGCCATCGTCATCGAGGGCCAGAGCCTCCACGTCCGCGTGTGGACGCCCGAGAACTGCTGGCTCCGCCTGAGCGGCCGGGTCAAGTACCACATGGAGCGCGTCGGCTTCGGCGTCGTCTTCCACGACCTGACGGAAGACCAGCTCGTAGACCTCTCCCGCCTCGTCGAGCAGCTCCGCAGCCAGCACCTCGCGCAGCAGCAGGAGGACGCGGCCGCCGACGACCCCGCCGACGTGACGAACGTGAACTGAACGGCGGATTAACCACAGAGACAGAGAGAGACGGCTTGAAGTCATAAGGCTCCAAGCCGTGTCTCTCTGTCTCTGTCGTTAATGCTTGATACCGTGCGCGTCTCTTTTGCGCGTTAAGGACTGAGGCCGGAGTTTCTTTCGGCCATCCGTCCGAGACGTGGAACAAGCAAGGAGGCTCGCCCGTGTTCACCCGTAGCATCAGACAGCTCGTAACCGCCGCGCTTCTCGTGTGCATTGCCGCCGGCGCCGTGCCCGCGCAGACGCGCCGCGCGCCTGCCAGGACTCCGACGCAGACCGCCGCCGCTCAGCCGAAGCGGGCCGCCGCCTGCACGGGCGCATGGACGGGCGTCATCACCTACACGCGGACGCAGGGCCAGACGAACAACAAGACCGTCCCGCGCGTCTCGGGCCGTGGCGAGGACACGACCGAGTGGGAGATGCGTTACGAATACCGTGCGTCGGTCGCGGTCGCCGAGGCTCCCGAGCGGAACGGTTCGAGCGTCGGACGCGCGAACGTCAACCACTCCTTCACGTCGAACGAGACGGTCAACGCGCGCGAGCGCAACTCCTGCGACCGCGGCAAGACGTGGCAGGTGATGACCGGCACCTCCACCTCGAAGACCGAAACGACGGGCAACGCCAACGGCCTCGAAGCGAACGTCAACGTCGGCGTCAACATGGACGGCACATACACCGTCAGCGTCGCCGTGCCGCAGATTAAGGGCAGGGTGACCGGCACGCAGACCTCGACCTTCAGCGGCCAGTGTACGCCGAAGGAGGGCAAGAACCTGTCGATGCCGCCGACTGAAACGACCATCGACGGCAACTCTTTGACGAGCGACGGCACGCACCGCATCGACCCCAACGACCCCAACCGCCTGAGCGGCAGCTACTCGAAGACGTGGCAGAACGTCACCGAGACGATTACGTGGAGCCTGCAAAAGTGTGGCGCGCCGCTCCGGCTCATCGACCTCAAGTTCGAGCACCCGCGCTTCCCGAACCTGAACGACTGGCAGGAGATTGCGGAGCAGACCGGAACCATCGACGGCAACATCGTCAAGCTCAAGGCGAAGGTCTTCAACGCCTCGGGCGAGACGAAGTCGGCGGACGTGAAGTTCAAGGAGACCTACAAGGGCGACAAGTGGGACGGCGCGCGCCCCGACGCGCCGCTCAAGGATTCGGTCGTCTCCGTCCGCCTCGACCCCGGCGAGGAGCGCGAGGTCGAGCTGGCCTGGGACTCCTCAGGCTATGCGTGGTACGACGACGGGCGACCGCGGCTTGTGCAGCGCATCAAGGTCGAGTTGGAGGAGAACGGCAGGAAGACCGACGAGCTGACGAAGAACCTGAAGGTGGCGCCCAAGCCCGTCGTCTTAGTCCACGGCCTCTGGAGCAACTGGCGCGCGTGGGAGTCCTGGCAGAACATCCTGACGACCTCGCACAGCTACGACTGGAAGGCGTTCCCCGTCGGCGAGCGGGCCGAGAAGGGAGCCATGAACACGGGCGGCGAGTTCCTCTCGACGAGTCCGACGAACGGCATCTTCGAGAACTCGCAGCAGGTCGGCAAATACATCCGCTACGCGCAGGAGGAGCGCAACGCGTGGCACGTCGATGTCGTCGCGCACTCGATGGGCGGCTTAATCACGCGCCACTACATACACAACTTCATGCCGGAGAGCGCGGACGGGCGACCGCAAGTGTCGCACCTCGTCATGCTCGGCACGCCGAACATGGGGAGTCCCTGCGCCGACGTGATGGACTCCACGTTCGAGGTGTTGGGTAAGAACGTCGAGGCCGTCCGCCAGCTCAAGCCCTCGGTCGTCGCCGAGTTCAACCGCGTCAACACGAACCGCAAGGGCGTGAAGTTCTCGGTGCTCGCCGGCAACCCTCTGCCCGTGATGTGCAAGACCGTGACGTGGAACGACGGCGTCGTCCCCGTCGAGTCGGCCGTCTGGACGATTCGCGACAACGCGCTCTCGAAGAACGTACACACAGACCTGACGGGCACGGCCGACTTCTCCAGCTTCGTCAAGCCGCGCCTCGCCATCGGCCCCAACGGCGACCACAATCCCGAGCGACCCGAGGCTCCGCAACTCCGGCAGTTCCCCGGACAGGTCAACCGGCACACTGACGGAGCCGCGACGCCGTCCCTCGTCAACGCATCGTACGTTTCGCGCAACGGCTTCCGGGTAGACGCGGCCGTCGATGAGTTCCGCCCCTCGTTCGCCAAAGAGTTGAAGCTCGCGCCGAAGCAGGTCGTGGAGTTGGAGATTCCCGTCGTGGCGGGGGCCGCGAACTTCGGCGTCACCTTCATGGCCGGCGCGCTCGTCTCGGCCACGCTCGCCGACGAGCGCGGCGCGACGCGCGGACAGAACCTCGCCAACTCGCCCGAGTCGCGCGGCTTCTTCCGCACCATCTTCGTAGACAAGAACGTCACAGCCGGCGCCTGGAAGCTCCGGCTTGAGAACACCGGCACGCTCGAAGCCACGGCCGTCATCTCTGCCTGGAACGACGCCGCGACGAAGAAGTTCTGAGGCCGCCGCTCCGCGGCGGCCTCGTCATTACGGCCGCGTCAGCTCTTCGGCGAGGGGGCCGGCGTCGTAGAGTTTGCGGAGGGCTTCGAGGATGGCGGCGGAGTGGACGGCGACGGCGCGGCCTCCGTCCGCTTCGTCAACGTACCAGTAGCGGTTGGGGAGCTTCTGGATGTTGCTGTCGAAGTTGAGGCCGACGACCTCCGCGTCGCGGTTGACGATGGGGCTGCCGGACATGCCGCCGATGGTGTCGGCCGTGTAGACGAAGTTGAACGGGGTCGAAAGCTCAAGCTTCGACTTCCCTTCGCGGAAGCGCGCCGGCAGGTCGTAGGGCGCCTTCCCTTCGAAGCCTTCGGCGCGGTCGTAGAGTCCGTAGAAGGTCGTCTTGAAGGGGACGAGCGTCGTGTCTTCCTCGTAGCCCCTGACCGTCCCGTAGGTCACGCGCAGCGTCGAGGTCGCGTCCGGGTAAGTGGACTTGCCGTAGGCGCCGAAGCGCGCGAGCGCGAGCCGCTGCCCCGCCGAAGTCTCCACGCCCTTGACGTGCTCCTCCTCCCACGCGCGCAGCTCGCGGTAGACGGGCTCCATCTGCCGCGCCAGAACGATGAGCGGGTCGTCGGACTTCGCGATTGCTTCCGCGCCGCCTTCGAGGAGCACGCGGCGGACTTGTACGTCGGCGAGCTTCGTCCCCGCGACCAGTTTGCGGGCGGCCTCTTCGGGCGTCGAGCCATTGAGTGCGGCGCGCACGAACGGGTCGTCGGGGCCGAGCGCGTCGCGCGCCTCGGTGAACCACGCGGCGAGCACCGCCTCCTCCATGTCGGCGTAGACGGGCGCGGGCGAGAGTGTGCTCGCGGCGAGCGACGCGAGCCGCCCTTCGCGGAACTCCGCGTAGCGTTGCGCGTCGGGCTTGCGCGTCTGCTCGGCGCGGCGGACGAGGTTCGAGGCGATGGTGCCGAGGCGCGAAGGGACGAGCGTCGTGAAGGCCACGCGCTTCGCCGTCGCAGGATAGTCGCGGTAGGCGGCCTCAATCTCGCCCCAAGCGCCCGCGTACTCGCGCTGTAGCTCGGGCCGTGCGGCGACCGCTTCGCGCAGGGCCTTCTCCTCGGCCTCTTTGCGCGCGAAAGAGCGCGGGGTGCTCAGTCCCTCCTGCTGACTCGTGAGCCGCTTGATGGAGTTCTCCAGAGAGCGCTTCGCCGACTGTGCGCGCCGCGCCTGCTCGGGGCCGCGCGCGGCGAAACGTTCGAGCGCGTCGCGGCGCGAGCGCCACACGCGCATCTGCAAAGGGTTGCCGGTGTCGCGCTGATACTTGAGCTGCGCGACCGTCAACAGGCGGTCGGTCGAGCCGGGGAAGCCCGAGACGACGACGAACTCGCCCTCCTTCGGCCCGGCCTTCGACCACTTCAGAAAGTTCTCTGTGCGCGCGGGCTGCCCGTTCTCGTAGACGCGGAAGAAAGTCACGTCGAGCGCATAGCGCGGGTAGGTGAAGTTGTCGTAGTCGCCGCCGAAGAAGGCCGCCTGCTCCTCGGGCGCGAAGACGAGGCGCACGTCGTTGTAACGCTTGTAGCGATAGAGCCAGTACTCGCCGCCGCTGTAGAGCTTGACGACGTTGCCGCTCAGGGATGTCTTCTGCGCCGACTCCTTCTCTATCGCGGCAATCTCCGCCTCCCGCTGCGCGTTGGCTTCGGCAGGACTAGTCCCCTTCTTCACCGCGCCCTGCACGCGTGCCGTCACGTCCTCGTAAGAGACGAGCACGCTCACTTCGTAGTCGGGACACTTCAACTCCTCCGCCCGCGTGCGCGCGTAGAAGCCGTTCTTCGTGAAGTCGCGCTCAGGCGTCGAGAGCTTCCCTATCTGGCCCGAGCCGACGTGCTGGTTCGTCGCCACGAGCCCTTCCGCGGAGACGAACGAGCCGCTGCCGCCGCCCGTCGTCGTCCCGACTTCGGCTAACCGTACCGACGCCAGCCGCAGACGTTCGAGCCACGCCGTAGAAGGCTCAAACCCGTGGCGCTCCTTCCAGAGCTTTAGCGGCGGGTTGTCGAAAGTCCACATCCCCTCGTCGGCGCGCGCACGCGGCGCGAGCGAGACGGCCAGCAGCGCGGCCGTCAACAAACAGTTCGTCGCCCTCAACCAATTCCTATTCAAAACACCCCTCCTCATCAATACAGACAATTAACTTTCTTTCCGTTCTTGCGTGCCGCCGAACGGCCACTCGCCGCGCACGCGCGCCCTCAACAGGTAGACGACGAGCCCGGCCGCAATGAGCACGAAGGCCAAGCGCACCTCCTTCTGAAAGTTCGGCCGCATCAGCATCACGTAGACGAACCCCACGAACGCCAGCACCGCGGGCAAAGGGTAGAGCCACATGCGGAACGGCCGCGGCAGGTCGGGCCGGCGCCGGCGCAGTACGATGACGCCCACGGTCTGCGCGAGAAACTGCACGATGATGCGGATGACGACCAGCGCCTTAATCACGTCGGCCAGCCGGAAGAAGCAGAAGAGGGCGGCCAAGCCCCCGAGCACGAGGAGCGAGACGTACGGGAAGCGATGGCGCGGGTGGACGCGCGCGAACACACGGAAGTAGTTCCCATCCTCGGCCGCCGCGAAAGGCACGCGCGAGTAGCCCAGCAGCAGCGAGAAGACCGACGCGAACGCCGTCCACATGATGAGCCCCGTCGCCACCAGCCCCGCGCCGCGCCCGTAGAGCCGCTCCATGAATGAAGAGATGACGTAGCTCTGCGCGTCCGTGCGGGCGGTCGCCATAAACTCCCGCCACGGGATAACGCCGAGGATAGAGACGTTCATCAAGACATAGATCACAGCGACGGAGGCTATCGACAAAAGCACCGCGCGCGGGATGGTGCGGCCGGGGTCGCGCACCTCTCCGCCGAGGAAACAGACGTTGTAGTAACCCCAGTAGTCGTAGACCGCGATGAGGAGCGCCGAGCCCAAGCCGTAAAAGAACTCGGGCCGGAGCGTGAACGCATCCGGCGGGAAGTCGAAGGCGAGCGCGGGGTCGAAGTGCCACAGCCCCGACGCAACGATCCACACAATCGTCAGCATCACGCCGACCCAGAGCAGGTTCGACAGACGCTCGATGATCGTGATCTTGCGGTAGAGCAGGACGACGGCGACCGCACACGTTCCGACGGCGACGAACGTGCCGAGCGTGACGGCCACGCTCAGGTTGATGTCGCCGAGGAAGGAGAGCGGGACGTGCAGTTCGCGCGCGGCGAGCTGTGTGTCGAGCGCGGGGAAGGCGTAGGCCGCGTACATCGCGAACCCGATGCAGCCCGAGGCGATGGAGAGCGGCGCGCTGAAGGTCAACTGCCAGATGAAGAGGAACGACATCAGCCGCCCCAAACGCCCGCGCCCGTATATTTCGCCGAGGTAGCGGTACGTCCCGCCTGTCCCCGGCATCGCCGCGCCCAGCTCGGCCCACACCAGCCCGTCGCAGACGACGAGCACGGCGCCGACGAGCCACCCGATCATCGCCTGCGGCCCGCCCATCGCCGCCACGATGAGCGGGATGGTGATGAAAGGCCCGACGCCGATCATGTCAATCATGTTCAGCGTCGTCGCACCCGCCAACCCCACGCCGCGGATGAGCCGAGGCTCCGCCGTCACGGAGTCGGTCTCCGTCGAGGCTTCGCTTGATGCCGTTGGGTGTTCGTCCCGCACTCGCCCGAGAGTATAACGGATACGGGGATTAACCACAGAGACACGGAGACACGGCTAAGTCACAGCTTTGCATTGAGCTGTAACTTAGCCGTGTCTCTTGCGTCTGCGGTGGTTAATTCTTCCGGGCCAAATCCGTCTGCAAACCGACGGGGGCGTCGCCGCTGTTGGGCACCCAGAACTCGCCGTCCGCAGTCTTAATCTTCTTCAGCCCGTGCGTGGGCAGTTTGCTTTCGGCGAGGCCGAGATAGGTGAAGTGCGGGCAGTCGCTCCGCACGGTGCGGAACCAGCCGTGGCGCGCGAGCACGCTCCGCACGCGCACGTCCGAGTACTCGGCCGCGTCGAAGGCCAGCAGCGAGAGGTGCTGCGAAGCGCCGGGCGCCGCGACCGAATAGAGAATCGACTTGGAGAAGTCCTTGCTGAAGTAGACGCCGCCGCGTTCGAGTTCCAAAACCGCGCCGACCTGCTCGCGCACGGGCATCCGTCTCACGCGCTCGGCCTCCGCGTCGGAGAGGCGCCCCTGCGCGCGCCAGTATTCGAGCGCGGGCAGCAGGCGCGAGTTCCAGAGCCGCACCGTGTCGGCGTAGCCGCGGCGCGCAGACTCCGAGCCGTCGCGCGGCGTGATGTCGAGCCCGCGGCCCCTTGCCTCCTCGCGCGCGGCGAGCAGAGCGCGCATGGCGGCCGGCTGTAGCTCGATCAAGACCCCGCCCATCTCCTGCGCTTCGACCTGCGCCGCGCGCTGGAACGTCTCGACCTCTTCCGCCCCGTTGAAGATGCAGACGGGCGGCGGCAGCGCCCCGCCCGAAGCGAAGAAGACCGCGCCGTACTCGTTCAGGATGCGGCGCGCCACGGGGTCGCGCCCGTCGCAGGTGACGCGCGCCGCCGCCGCCCCGCGCCGCGCGAGCGCCGTCGAGAGCGCCTCGTCGAAGTTAGCAACTTTCATGTTCGTAATCCCCCGCGAGGGTGCGGGATTAGTAGCCTCACCGTCTTTGCCGCCGTCGTCGGCCGCGAGAGCGCGCCCGCCCACGAACACCGCCAACAGGGCCGCGATTGCGACCCTGAAGATGACGTGCCCCATGGCCCTTCTGCTAAGCGCTGCTCTCATGGCCTTCGACCTCGGCCGCCGGGCGATTCCCCTACGGCCTCACCCATAACGCGTGCGCCGCGCGGCAAACGGATCACACGTCGGCCATGTAAAAAGTCAGGGCCACCCGCGGTAACGGGTGGCCCTGACCTTTTCGCAGTAAAACGGCTCTTACGGTCTCGTCTTGACGAAGTCGTAGACGGCTTCGAGCATCTGCCGCTGGCGCGCGGCGCCACCGACTATGTCCGCTTCGAGGTTGACGTAAGGGATGTTGTTGAAGGCGGCGTGGACGGAGAGCGAGCCGTCGTCAAGAGAGCAGCCGGGCGCGCGCAGTTGCGGCGCCGCCTTCTGCACGATGACGTTGAAGCCGCGCGCGGCGAACGGGCCGAGCAGGCGCGGCTCGCTGACGATGATGAAGTTGTCTTCGTCATCTTCGGCGTTCGAGAGGTAGACGCCCGCGGCCGACTCCTCGAAGGCGCCGCGGAAGGTCGCGCGCGAGCGTAAGGGTCGGACGAAGGCAACGGCGCTCAGGTCTGAGTCGCGCTCCGCGACCGCGCTCTTCTCCACGTCGCCGTTGTTGTGGACGGCGACGAAGAGCGACTCGCCCTCGCGCAGACGCGCGCCGCCGGGCGCGAAGAGGAGCGCGAGCAGTTCATCGGCGAAGGCTTTGACCGCAGCCTCTGCGTCGGACGGGAGCCCGAGGCACTTGCGGCCGTTAGCGGTGTAGATGCGGTTCGGGTCAAGGCTGTAACCACTGGCTCCGACGCGGAAGCGCAGGCGTCGCGCGGGCGCACCCGCCTCGTCGAGCGCCTCGACCTCGACGAAACGGCCGCCGCGCGCGGCGACGGCCTCGCGCGCCGCCTTGAGCGCGCCCTGCTCGTTGTGGTGCGGCGCGAAGAGCGTGATGGCGGCGCCCGCCCTCTCGTACACGTTCACACGCACGTCCGTCGCGCCGAGCTTGAACGTCTTGACCGTCTTCGCGGGCGAGTCCTGCGCGTGAGCGGTGGAGATGCAGCAGCAGAAAATCGCCGCCAACAGGAGCGCGCGGCGCACGCCATTGGGCGCCGCCGCACGCGGGGAGTTTTCAGTCGGCCTTCGATGTCTCACGTTCTTCGCCTTTGCTATTCGGCGCGATAGCAGACCTCGTTGCCCTTCGAGGATGTCAGGCACAGGCGCCGGCCGCCCTGTTCGTTCGAGAAGCGGAAGGTGTAGGTCTCCGGGTCGAGCTTGCCCGGCTGCGTCTTGTTCATGCTCGACGCGCAGTTGTTGGTCTGCTGCCACTTGCTGCTCTTCGGCACGATGGTCAGGCGGTTGCCCTCGACGCGGTAGGTGCCGGCGACCGGGTTGAAGAGCGTCGTCGTGCAGTTGTACATCGTCGTCTCAAGGTAGCCGTTATACTCGAAGCGACCGCCCGGCAGGAACTTGTACTGCATCGTCGTCCCGCGTCCCGGCCGCTGTGCGCCGGTGATGGTGTTCTGGTAGCTAATCATCCCCAACTCCGACGAACGCCACGACCCGGCGAGCGCCGCGGCGTCGCCCCCCGACGCCGCGGGCTCGTCCTGCGCGGCCGGTTCGACGCCCGCGCGGGAATCGTAGACGCTCAGGAGCAGGCGCGAGAAGTCGGTCGCCTCGGCCCGCGCGCTCTTGAGCACGTCGGGCAGCACGGCCGCGCGCAGCTCCGCGTGCTTCTCCTTCGAGACCGTGAGCAGCTTGACGTTCAACGCGCCGAACTGCTGTGCGGCCTTGATCTCCTTCCGGTCACCCGCGCGCCACGTTGCGACGAGGACGCGCTCCAACTCGCGCCGCTCGGCGGGCGTGAAGCGCGTCTCGAAGAGCCAGCCGAAGAACTCGGCCACGTCGTCCACGGTCGCCGCCGTCAGCGGCGGCTCGCCCCCGGCGAGCACCGGCGATTGCGCGGCGGCCGACCCGCGCGGGGTCAGGAGCAGCAGAGCGAGAAGTGCGAGCGTTAAGAACCTCATCCGTTTCTCCGTCCTTGAAAATGTTCGGGCACGGACTCGCGCCCACACACTAACGCGCAAAGGACAGACGGAAGGGCTCACGCTCATTTCCGCGAGACAATCGCCTGCTGCGGCGAGGCGGGGAGCGGGTGGCCCTCGCTGCTTGAGAAGCCCGCGTTGGCGAACATGCGTTCGAGCTCGGGGTAGGTGTAGGCGTCGCCGCCGTTCGTGCTGGCGAGCATCATGAGGCTGAAGGCGGCGGAGACGGGGGGCGTGACGCTGTCCTCGTTCGGCACGAATTCGAGCGTGAGGGCCACGCCTTCGGGGGCGAGCGCCGCGCGGACTTTGCGCAGAAGCTGCTCGCAGGTCGGCGGGTCGAAGTGATGCAGGAAGTTCGTCAGCAGTATCACGTCGTAGCCCTCGCCGTACTCCGCCGTGAACGCGTCGCCTTCGATGGTCGAGAAGCGTTCGGCGACGCCCGCGCCCCGCGCGTTCTCTTTCGCCACTTCGAGCACGGCGGGCCAGTCGAGCGCGACAACCTCGGCCGAAGGGTTGTGCCGGGCAAAGGCCAGCCCGTAGAGGCCGTGGCCGGCGGCGATGTCGAGCACCTTCTGCCGACCCGCGCCCGCGCCCGCCAGCGGCGGCATCGCGTCGGCCACCATCGCGGCCATCGGCACCATCGCGCGCGCGAACTTCACCCACAGCGGATTCTCGACCGCGACCGTGCCGCCCCCGTCGCTCAGCGTCCCGCCCCTGCGCACCACGCCCGCGAGGTCTTCGAAGTTGGACGTGAGCGTCGGCGCGAGCAGGAACTCCAGCGAGCCGCCCATGTAGGCGGGCGAGCGCCGGTCGAGAAAGACGGCCGAGTCTTCTGTCAGCCCGTAAGCCCCTTCCTCCTTCGTCAGCAGACCAACGATGACGAGGTAGTCCGAGAGGATGCGCACACCGCGCTCCGAGGCGCCGCAGCGTTCGGCTATCGACTTCGCGTCACGTTTGCCTTCGGCGACGGCGGTGAAGATTTCAAGCTCGACGGCGGCCTTGAGCGCGGCCGTGCCCTGGTAAGCGTTGGCGAGCTGGAAGAAACGTTCGGGGGAAGGTTGCGCGTTATGTGCTGACATGTCGGGTGGCCTCCTGCTGGCGGGTCTGTGGAATGGCGACGCATCTTACTCGCGGAGGCGTGAAGAATTCAACCGGCGGAAGTAACGCAGGCATAAACCAGAGAGACACGGCTTGAAGACTTATATCTTCAAAGCCGTGTCTCTGCGTCTGCGGTGGTTGAGTTCGTCTAACGCGACCGGCGGTCGTGCGGGACGACGATGTCGGCTGCGGCGGTCGTGATGTTGCCGGCCCGGTCTGTGAGCGTAGCGGTCACGCGGTAGAGACGGCCGTCGCGGTCGTTGCCGCGGCGGCTGGCCTCGACCGTGAGCACCTCGGCCCACGCTGCGGAGTTGCCGGAGAGCGTGCGCGGGTCGATTGAGAGCGGCGCGCCGTACTCGTCCGTCACGACGTACGTGACCGAGGCGAGGCCCGAAACGGCGTCCGCGCCTGTGCCCTCGATGCTCACGTCGAACGGCTGGTTGTTGGGCGGCCAGATGCGGTCGGGCGTCGCACTCAAGGAAATGGTCGGCGCGGTCTTGTCTATCTTGACGACGAGGTCTGCGCCGTCTCGGCGTTGCCCGCGGCGTCCGTGGAGCGGTAGAGGACGACGTGCGTGCCGTCGTCCGTCATGGCTGAAAGCCCCCGTGTAAGGCTGCCACGTCTGGCCGCCGTCAATCGAATACTCCGTCGCAGAGACGCCCGCGCAGTTGTCCGAGGCGTTAAGAGTTATCGAGACGTTCGACACGTACCAGCCGTTCTGGCCGTCCGGCGCCGAAGGCGAGGTCGCGGCCATGGTCACGGGCGCGAGCGTGTCGAGGACGGCGTCGGAGACGAGGCCGGGCACGACGTTGAAGCAGAAGTAGGACGCGCCCGCCTGCGCGCGGTACGGGCCGGGCGCAAGGTCTACGGCGCCGAAGAAGCCGTTGCCGTCGGTCTTCGTCGCGCGCGTCGCGTGCGTGTCGAGGTTCTCGATGTTGACAGCCGCCGTGTCGAGCGGCTCCGAGTCGGAGTCCAAAGCCTCGCCCTTCACGTGCCCCTTCGACGGCGCTAGTTTCCACGAGAAGGTCGGGATGTTCGCGGGGTCAGCGAAGATGGGCGTCTGCCCCGCTGGCTCGTACAGAGTAGCGCCGTTCACGGACTTGCCCGTCGTCAGACCCGAGGCGAACTCTGCGAAGGGTCGCGCGGGCGTGGTCACGGGCGCAGGGAGCGCAAACGGGTTGTTCGTGACGGCGATGTTGCTCGTCGCCATCGAGAAGAAGATGATGCCGCTTAAGGGCGTCCCGCCCGCGGGCGTGAGCGTGCGGCGCGTCTGCCGCAGCGTCCCTTCGATGGCGTTGACCGACGCGCCTTGTCCAATCAAACCAGCGCGGTCGTAGAGGTGCGTGCGCAGCCAAGCGTCCCACTGGCTGTACTGCGTGACCTGCGCGGGCGTGTGCTCGGCCTTGTAGACCATCGGGATGGTGAGGTCGAGGATGCCCTCCTGCGTCCACGCGCGCCAGTCCTGATAGACGCGCCAGAACGCCTCGGCCGAGTTCCACGTCGCGTCGTTCGTGTTCGCGATGCCGCCGAAGGCGATGAGCGCGGCCGAGACCTTGAGCTGTGGTTTGACGGCGAGCGCTTCGAGGTAGACGCGGCGAACGACGTTCGTCACCTGATCGCGCCGCCACTGGTTCCACTGCGGGTTGTTCGTCGCGGGCGGCGGCGAGCCGACCGTGATGCCGTTGGCGCGCTGGAAGCGCTCGACGCTCGTCGGGTTGTAGCCGATGTTCGTCCCGTTCGCAGGCGTCTGCGCGGGCTGCCCCGCGGCGACGCTGAACTCAGGGTAGCGTATGCGGTCGAGGTGCAGGCCGTCGATGTCGTAGTTGACGACGAGATGCCTGACCACTTCGGCCGTGTACTTCGCCGCGTCTGGGTGGCCGAAGTCTACCCAGAAGTCGCTGCCGAAGCGATGCCCCTGGTAGGTGATGCCGGGCGTCGCGGGGGCATCGGGCAGAAGCGTTCGCGTGAGCCAGTTATTCGGCCCCGTCGTGATGCTGTTGGTCGAGGCATCGAAGCCGCCGTGCTGGTTGAAGACGTGATTCGGATTCTCCGGTGGGAAGAGGTTCGGCGCGCGTCCCCAGACGGCCGCCATGATGACGAAGGCGTGAACCTCCAGCCCTTCTGCGTGCGCCGTGTCGATCATGTCTTGCAGGGGGTCGAAGCCCGCCTGAATCGGCGTGCGGTCGCCCAAAGGTTCGAGCGAGTTCAAGTACCACGAGTCGCCGCGCCTGCGCACCTGTACGAAGAGTGCGTTAGCCTTCGCGGCCTTCGCGTTGCCCACGACCGTCAACACATCGTTATGGTTGTTGAGATTGGTGTTGAAGGTGTCAACCCAGAAGGCCCTGTACTCCGTGCGCGTCTGCGCGCGCAGCGCGACGGGCGCACACAGCGCCACGAGCAGCAGCGCGAAGACCGTGGCCCTGTGGCGCGCGCTTCCTCCGCGTCCCGTTTGAATGTTCATGGTCTCTCCCGGCGGCCGAGCACGCCGCCCGCACACGTTGACAGCGAAGTGAGATTCGGGGCGTCTGTGTCGAGAAGTTGAATTTGGAAACTGATTCGGGGGCAGCGGTTTTCTACTATCCCGCGGGCGCCGTTGTCAATTATGCTGCGGCGCATGAGAAACAGAATCGCACTCGCCGCCGTGCTGGTCGGCTCGCTGTTGTGTGTGGGGTTCGCGCGCCAGGCGCAGGAGGGTCGGACGCGCTGGGAGTACCACTCGGCCTGCGGGCGGCCCGACCTCAACAAGCTCGGCGAAGACGGCTGGGAGCTTTCGGCCGCGACGCAGGACGGCAACACCACCTGTCTCTACTTCAAGCGACGGAAGTAAGGTGAGTCCTCAGTCGGCGGTCAGCGGGAAGGCCGGGCGCGGCGGCCCCGGCGGCGGGTCGCCTTCGTAGAGGACGCGTTCGAGGAAGAGTCCAGACGGCGGCGCCGTCCAAGCGGCGGGCGCGTTGGAGTATCTTTCTAAGAGCCCGCCGAACTCTTCCGCCGTGAGGTTCCCGCGCCCGACCTCGACGAGCGCGCCCACGAGGCGCCGCACCATCTTCCAGAGGAAGTGGCTCGCGCCGACGCGGAAGAGGACGAGCCCGCCCTCGTTGGAGAGTTCCGCGCGCTCCACCTCGACCAGCGTGGAGCGTTGCTGCGCAGGGCTCTCGCAGAACGAGCTGAAGTCGTGCCGGCCTTCGATGAAGCGGCACGCGGCCTCCATCGACTTCACGTCCAGCCTGTCCCGCACCCACCAGACGAAGGGCTTGCCGAACGCCGTCCGCCGCGTCGCGATCTGGTAGACGTAGTAGCGGCGCACGGCGTCGTGGCGCGCGTGAAAGTTCGGGCGCGCGGGCGCCACGCGCAGGACGTTCACGTCGTGCGGGAGAAGCTTGTTCAAGCCCGTCTTCAACTGCACGGCGTCGGGCACGCGCCCCGACTGCTTCGACTTCAGGTGCGCGACCTGCCGGAGCGCGTGGACGCCCGCGTCCGTGCGGCCCGAGCCCCCGACCTCGACGCGCACGCCGAGGAACTGCTCCGCGGCCTTCGACAACTCGCCCTGCACGGTGCGCGCGTGCGGCTGCGACTGCCAGCCCGCGTAGCGCGTCCCCTCGTACTCAGCTCCAGCCTCCACACATGCATCGCTGTATACTAAACCAACCGGCGTGAAACAGAGACTCTGGCACATGAACGCGGACTTCGAGGTCGAGCTGGCGGACGCGGCGGCCGCGTCGCCCGCGCGCCCCTACCAACGCACGCAGGCGTTCGATGCGCTCAACCGTCGGCTTGCCCCGCACATGCTGCGCCTCGCGCGCCCCGGCGACGCGTTGCTGTACGAGGTGCCGTGGCCGGAGGCGTTTGTCTTTGAAGCTCAGGAGCGTGAAGTCGAGCTCGTCTCGCCGCGCGCGGCGGCTTCGGGTCGCACGCCTCAGGCGGGGCGACTCTTCACGCCGTGGGGCTGGACGCGGACGGCCGCGGAGGAGGGACTGCGCGCGGGTTCTGACGTAAGACCGCCCGACTTCGACGTGGTCGCGCGCGTCAACTCGAAGCTGTGGAGCCACGCGCTCGAAGTCGAGATGGGATGGCTGCTGCACGGCGCGCGTGTGGCTCACACGCCAGAAGAGTTGTCGGAGGCGGCGGCGCACGCCTGCCCCGGCGCGGAGGACAAGTGGGTCGTCAAGAGCCCTTACGGCTTCGCGGCGCGCGAGCGCGTGTTCGGGCGCGGCCCGCGCGTCGAAGGGGCGCAAGGCGCGTGGGCCTTCAAACGCCTTGCGCGCGGCGAGCCGCTCATCTTCCAACCGTGGCTTGAAGTGAAGCGCGAGTACGGCGTCGTCGTCGAGGTCGCGGAGGACGGCGCGCACCGTCTGCTCGGCATGAGCGACTTGCAAACCAACGGCGCGGGCACAGGCATGGGCTACGTGCTCGGACGCCTGCCCGAGCACGGGCGCATGAGGGAACTTGAAGCGGCGGCCTCGGTCGTCTGCGAGCGTCTGCGTGCCGAAGGGTACGTCGGCCCCGCGGGCTTCGACGCGTTGGAGCACGCGGGGGGACTGCACCCTTTGCTCGAAGTCAACGCGCGTTACACGATGGGCTTCGTCGCCCTCGCCGTCGAGCGCGAGCTGCGCCCCGCGGGGCCGACCTTCTGGGACACGAAGACGGACGCCCTCGGCGGTTGAGGGTTCGGGCCTATTTCGCTTATGCTACGCCCCGCACGCGGCTGCGTTCGTGGCCGCCGAAACTCTTCAGACCACACCGACGACAGGAGATGAGCAGTTGCCTCAGAGTCGCAAGCGGCAGACCGCCCGCAGGACGCACACGCGCGGCACCAGCGCGGCCGCGCAGGAGAGAGCGCAGGCGCGCCACACCAAACAGAAGCGGACGCGCGTCATCGCGGCCGTCATCATCGTCGCGCTTTTGGCGGGCGCGGCGGCCTACCTCTTCGTGCCGGGGCTCCCGGGGCGCGCGGGCGCGGAGGTGACGACCCCTTCGGGCCTCAAGTACGCAGACCTCGTCGTCGGCACGGGCGCGAGCCCGCGCGCGGGCCAGACCGTGGTCGTCCACTACACGGGCACGCTCACCAACGGGACGAAGTTCGACAGCTCGCGTGACAAGGGCGAGCCCTACTCGTTCGCCTTCCGTCAGACCCCGATGATACAGGGCTGGGACGAGGGCTTATCGACGATGAAGGTCGGCGGGCGGCGCAAGCTCGTCATCCCGCCCGCGCTCGGCTACGGCGAGGCGGGGCGACCCGGCATCCCGCCTAACTCGACGCTCCTCTTCGACCTTGAACTGCTCGACGTAAAGTGAGTCTTTCGATGAGCGTGGAACTCCAAGACACGAAAAGGGCCGGCCTACCCGGCGGCGCTTGAGGTGGCCGAGACGGTCGTCAGTCACCTCACGCGTCGCGCCGAGGCCGCGCGCGCGGCCGGCAAAGAAGGGCTCGCGCCCACACCCGACGCCGCCGCGGTCGAGGCCGTCATCAACGAAGCCTTCTGGGCCTCCCTGCGCCGCGAGGAGGGCCGTCCCCCGAAGATTTCGCTCGCCTACGTTCCGCCCGAACAGACCGAACGGCCGCTCATGTTCGCGCGCACGCTCCCGCTCACCCCGGGCGCTCTGGCGAAGCTCGCGCCGGCCGTCGAGCGCCCCGGCATCCATCTCGGCGTCTGGCGCTGCGACGGCGAGAACCTCTGCGTCTGGGGCACGACCCGCGCCATCCCGCGCCTCTGCTTCGTGCTCGAAGTCATCGAGCCCGGCCTGCTCGTCGTCAAGTACCGGCGCGGCAGCGACGCCAGCAAGTTCGCCAACATCGTCGTGCTCCGTGGCGACGAGGTGAAGGTGGTGGACGAGCGCGGCGCCGCACAGCCCGACTGCCCCGGCATGGTCACGTCGCTGCTCGGCTTCGGCGCGCCGGCCTCGCCCTCCGATCAGGTGGACGTGCTCGTGCAGCTCGCCGTCTCGATGCGCGCGCACGGGCGCGGCGGCACGCTGCTCGTCGTGCCCGCGGGCTCGGACGCCTGGCGGGATTCCGTCTTGTGGCCCGCCCCGTACGCGTTGGAGCCTCCCTTCTCCGAGTTGCAGGAGCTGCTGGCGCGCGACGAGGCCGAGCGGGACGATGAGTGGGAGGATGACCTGCGCAGGGCCGTGGACGCCGTCGCCGGGATGACGGCCGTGGACGGCGCGGCCATCATCAACGACCGCTCGGAGCTGCTCGCCTTCGGCGCGAAGATCGTCCAGAGCAGGAGCGGTGCGGAGGTCGAGCACGTCACCCTCACCGAGCCGGTCGCGGGCTCCGAGCCGGCAATCGTGGACCCGGCCGAGCTGGGCGGGACGCGCCACCTCTCGGCGGCGCAGTTCGCGCAGGATCAGCGCAACGCGCTCTCGCTCGTGGCCTCGCAGGACGGCCGCTTCACCCTCTTCGCTTGGTCGCCCTGCGACGACATGGTTCACGCCCACCGCGTCGAGACGCTGCTCCTTTAAGATTAACGACCGCAGACACAGAGGCACAGCTTTGAAGACAGGTTGCTTCAAGCCGTGCCTCTGTGTCTGCGGTCGTTAATCTTCTTCTTAGTAAACGACCCTCGTCTTCAGAGTCTCCTTCGCCTCGCGCAAAATACTCACCGCCTCTTTCGATATCGTGGTGTCAACGTCGAGAATGACGTAGCCGACGCGGTCGTTCGTCTTCAGGTACTGGCCGAGGATGTTGACGCCGCGCGCCGAGAGCCTTGAGTTGATCTCGGCCAGTACGCCGGGCACGTTGCGGTGGATGTGCAGGACGCGGTGCGTGCCCTCCTGCGGCGGCAGCGAGACGGCCGGCACCGTGTGCGAGCCGCTCGAAGTCCCGTACTCCAGATATTGAATCAGCTTCGCGGACACGTCCACGCCGATTGATTCCTGCGCCTCCTCGGTCGAGCCGCCGACGTGCGGCGTCAGAATCACGTTCGGCAGGTTCTGCAAGACCGTGTGGAAGGGGTCGCCGCTCCTCTCCGGCTCTTCGGGGAACACGTCCACGGCCGCGCCCGCCAGTCGCCCCTTCTCAATCTGTCTCCTCAAAGCGTCGAGGTCAACCACGTCGCCGCGGCTGTAGTTGATGAGCAGCGCGCCCTCGCGCATCTGCGCGAGCATCTCTTCGCTCAGAAGGTTGCGCGTGCCTGCGCCCCCGGGGACGTGGAGCGTGACGACGTGCGACTCTGAGAGCAGCTCCGCAAGGTCGCGCGCCTGTCGCGCGTTCCCCAGAGGGAGCTTCGGCACCACGTCGTAATAGACGACCTTCATCCCCAGAGCCTCGGCCAGCACCGAGACCTGCGAGCCGATGTTGCCGTAGCCGACCACGCCCAGAGTCTTCCCGCGCAGCTCGTAACTGCCCTTCGCCTCCTTGAGCCAGACGCCGCGGTGCGCCGCCGCGTTCTTGTCGGGGATGCGGCGGATGAGCATCACGCACAAGCCGATGACCAGCTCCGCCACCGACCGCGTGTTCGAGTAGGGCGCGTTGAAGACGGCCACGCCCGCGTCCGTCGCCGCGCGCAGATCGACCTGATTGACGCCGATACAGAAGGCGCCAACGGCCAACAGACGGTCGGCCGCCGCCAGCACCTTCCCCGTCACCTTCGTCTTCGAGCGTATGCCGAGAATGTGAACGCCTCGCATGGCCTCGGCCAGCTCGTCCTCTGGAAGCGCGCGTGTCAGCCGCTCGACGTTCGCGTAGCCGCCCTGCGTGAACGCGCCGGCCGCCGTCCCGCTCACGTTCTCCAGCAGCAGGACTTTGATCTTCTCCCTCGGGTAAGAGGTCTCTTCGTGCTTCATCTCTCGCATGTCAGACGCTTGTCCATTCGACGCCTTCGGCCCCGATAAAATTCGCCAGCCGTCCGGCGGCCTCCTTCAAGTTCTTCAAACGCTCGCGGGTCGCGCGCACACCCAACTCCCAGTAGACGCGGCGGACTTTGAGCAGCCCCTCGTCGCGATGGAACCTCGGGTCGATGCGGCCGACGAGGCGCTCGCCTTCGAGCACGGGCAGGACGTAGTAGCCGAACCTGCGCTGTGGCTCAGGCACGAACGCCTCGAAGCGATAGTCGAATCCGAACAGCCGCAGCGCACGCGCGCGGTCGCGCAGCACGGGGTCGAAGGGGCTGAGCAACCTTGTCATCTGCGGCGGCTCTGGCTGCCGCTTCAGACGCCGCTCCCAGTCCGGCAGCGCGTAGGCCGGCCGCGGCTTCGACTCGCCCTTGATGAGCGGCTCGACCAGCACCGGCACGGCCCTCCCTTCAAGCACGGCGCGCTCGCACCAACCCTTCGCGCGCGCGGGGTCTATCGACGCCCAGAACTCGGCCAGCTCCTTCGGCGTCGCGACGACCAGACGCTCAAGCGCGTTCGAGCAGGCCCACTCCGTATGCTCCTCCTCCAACGGCGCGGGCGCGCGGTGCAGCTCCGGAAAGATGCGTTCGGTCAGGTCGTAGACCTTCTGAAACTTCTCGCGCCGCACGACCACAAGCTCGCCCGTGTGCCAGAGGTATTCGAGCGCGGCCTTCTGCGGTTTCCACCCCCACCACGCCGACGACTGACCCCGCTCGTGCTCGAAGTCCTGCGAGCGGAGTGGCCCCTCACGCACGATACGCGCGCGCACGGCGTCGATATAACGGTCGGCCTCATTGCCCATGCGCTCCTGCCACCAGCCGCTCGCGCGTATGCGCGCGGCCGAGCGCACGAAGCGCGGCTTCCAATGAGCGAACCACTCGGTAGGGACGGCCGAGGCGTCGTGCGTCCAGTGCTCGAAGAGGCTTTGGTCACGCTCCAACAGGCGCGCGAAGTGCTCTCGCTTGTACTGTTGAAGACGACTTGCGAGCGTCAGGTGATGCGCGCGCTCGACGTAGTTGATCGAGTCGAGCTGCACGAAGCCCATCCGCCTGATGAGGTCGAACAAGGCGGCCGGCGTCGCCGCGCGTCCGGGGTCTGAGAGGAGCCCCTGCGCCCCCATCAGAAGCCGACGCGCCTGCGCCGCCGACACGCGCGGCACGGACGAGCCCTTCACTGTCATCTTCGGCGACAAGGTTTGAACTTTAATGTCCGCGTCCTCTTTTCTCAAACGGCCTACAGTTTTCTCTCACTCTCGAAGTAACGCTCGCGGCCGGTCACGGGGTCGCGGAACGAGACGGAGCGCGCGAGCAGTTTGAGCGGCGCATTGAAGTCTGCCGCGGCGTCGGGCAGCGCTTCGGGATAGAGCCTGTCGTTCAGAATCGGCAGACCGAGCGCCGCGAGATGTATGCGCACCTGATGCTTACGCCCCGTCAGGGGTCGAGCCTCGTAGAGCGTCCCGTCGTCGCGCTCCGTGAGCAAGTCCACGCGCGTCTCCGAGTTCGGCTCGCCCCCCGTCTCCTTCATGCGGAAGAAGGGCTCGCCCGCGACGATGCGGCTGCGGCGCACGTGTGGCAAGTCGAGCGCGGGCCGCGCGCGCGAAAGGGCTTCGTAGACCTTCGAGACCTCGCGCCGCTGGAAGAGCGAGGCGTAGGCGCCGCGCGTCGAGGGGTTGACGGAGAAGACGACTAGCCCTGCGGTCTCGCGGTCGATGCGATGGATAGGAACAAGCGTGTCGAGACTCGTCCTCTGCTTCAAACGCACGAGCAGCGTCTCGCGCAGGAAGCGCCCCGCGGGTGCGACCGCGAGGAAGTGCGGCTTGTCGGCCACGAGGATGTGCTCGTCCAGATGAAGAATGCTCTCCTCAAAAGGAACACAAGTCTCAACCTCAAGCTCGCGGTAGTAGTAGACGCACGCGCCCGCGCGGTAAGGACTCTCGGGCGTGAGCCGACGGCCGGCCTCGTCAACCACGCGCCCTTCGCGCATCCGTACGGCCCAGGTCTCTACACTGACGGACGAGTGTCGCTCAGACAGAAAGTCGAGCACCGTCTGCCAGCGCCCCGCGGCGGGGAGCGTCTGCCGGCTCGGCGCCACGCCGTCCACAATCGGCAGCGGCCGTCTCACAAGGTCATTCCTCATTGGTCAGATGGGACGCTGCATCACAACGTCTCTCTGCGGGTCGGAGCCGAGCTGGAAAATGTGCTCCCCGACTTCTTTGAAATCCCACTTACGATAGAACGCCTGCGCGCGGTGGTTGCGCTCCCAGACCCCGAGCCAGATGGTCTGAAATCCCAGCTCACGCGCCTCGTCGATGCACCGCCGCATCAACGCCGGGCCGACCCCGCGCCCGAGCCAGTCCTGTAAGACGTACAGGCGCACGAGTTCAATCGGTCTCTGCCCCTCGACGCTGGCCGACACTTCGCCCGAATGAATCTTCGCGTAGCCCGCCGCACTGCCTTCAACTTCGGCGACGAAAAAGAGGGAGAGAGGGTCGGTCAATTCCTCCGTCAGCCGCTCGACGCCGAACGAGTCCGCGAGGTAGACGGCCATGTCTTCGGGCGAGTTGTCTTTCGAGAACGTTTCGTCGAACGTCCGCGCCCCGAGGGCTGCCAACAACTTCGCGTCTTCGATTGAAGCGCGGCGGACGTGGGGGGCGGAGTCTTGTCTCGTCATACTTCAACCCGACCTTTCAATCTTTACTTTCCACTGACGTGCGCGTCGTAAGCGGCGCGCGCAACTTCGGCGATGAGGTCTTCCAGCTTCGCGGCCGAAAGTTTCGAGCCGTCGAGCAGCACGGCGAGCGCGAGGTGGCCGCGGTCGCCGGGCAGCGTGATGACGCCCACGTCGTTCGTCGTCGAGGGGCCGGAGCCGGTCTTGTTCGCGACGTGCACGCCTGCGGGTACGCCCGCGCGCAGACGCCGGTCGCCCGTGACGGTGCGCGACATGATGCCGAGCAGCACCTCTGTCTGCGGCGGCGCGAGCGCCTCGCCCTTCTGAAGCAGCACGAGCAGCCGCGCGAGGTCTTCGGGTGCGCCCGTGTTCGGGTGCGCGTCCCGGCTCTTCAAAAAATCTTTTACCGTGGAGCGGACTTCGATGTGGTTGAGGCCGAGGGCGCGCATACGGCGCGTGACGGCCTCGGGGCCGCCGACGAGTCCGAGCATCTTGTCGGTGGAGGTGTTGTCGCTGCGCGCGATGGAGAACTCCAACAGCTCGCGCAGCGGCCGCTCGGACGGCTCGCGCCAGAGGGCCGAGTTCTCCGCCGTGCCCGAGACGGTCTCCGCCGGCTCGACGCGCACCTTCTGGTCGAGTTGTAAACGACCCTCCTCCACCTCCTTCAGCACCGTGACCGCGAGCGGCAGCTTGAAGACACTGTAGAGCGACAGCGGCGTCGCGCCTCCGACGGACGTGCTCTCCCCCGTCTCGACGTGCGTCACGGCGACGCCGCAACGCCCGCCCGCACGCTCGCAGATAGACTTCAGCCGCGCCGACAGCTCCGCGTTCTCGACTCCCTTCTGTGAAGGCGCGGGCGTGCTCGTCGCGGCAGGAGTGTTCGCCGCGGCGGGCTTCTGCGCGGAGGTCTCGGCCTTGTTCGCACACGCGGAGAACATGACGGCGACGACGACAGCGAGCGCGGTTCTACTGAGCAAAGGCGACTCCTTGAAGATTGAAGCTGCGTGAGTGGCGGGAAGTTTACCACAGAGACATCTGACAGACGCGCGTGCGACCCGCCGCGGAGCGGCGTGTCAGCCGCCGGACTTATGCGCGGGGCGCCGGGCGACGACGAACTCTTTGTAGCGGTCGTAGCGGCGGATGATGTGATCGACGTAGTTGACCGGCTCCAGGCCGCGGCAGAAGCCGAACTTGACGACCTCGTCCGTGGAATATTTCTGCGTGGACTTTTGCAGGAGCCAGTATGAAACGTCGTCCCAGCGGAGCGGGTCGCCGCCGTACTTCGACGCCAGACGTTGCGCGTCCTCGACGTGGCCGGCACCTGTGTTGTAGGAGGCGAGGATGAACTTCAGGCGCTCGCCCTCGTCTACGATGCGCTCGTCCCAGAATTCGTCGAGCCACTTCAGATACCTGACCGCGCCGCCGACGTTATCCTCCGGGTCGAACGAGTCGCGCACGCCGACCTGCCGCGCCGTCCCCGGCATGAGTTGGAGCAGCCCGCACGCGCCCGCCCACGACTTCGCGTCCGGCTTGAAGCGCGACTCCTGATACATCTGCGAAGCGAGCAGACGCCAGTCCCAGCCGATGGCGGGCGCGTGCCGCTTGAGCAGTTCGTCGTAAGGGCAGAGCTTCCCCGTCGAAGAGGTCAGGAAGTCGCTCGTCGCGCGCTCGATGTGACCCTTCATGTCCACGAAATATTTTTTGTAGAGGCGCGAGAAGAGCCCCTCGTTCTGCTTGTCCTCGATCCAGCGGTTCAGCTCCGCCAGCAGCTCCGGCGAGTTCTTCCTGACGGCCCACGCCACGCCGTGCCTGCGCCCGAGGACGGGGCGCACCTTGAGGTTGCTGAACTCGGCCTCCTTGAGCGCCGCGAGGTTCGCCTGCATGACGGTGAACTCGACCTCGCCGCGCGCGATCTTTTGCGCCAGAGCCTCGTCCTGCACCTCGCCCAGCTCGACGACGTGTATCTCGCCCGAGATTTCGTCCGACAGCTCGACGAGCGTGCGCTTGTAGGGCGACTTCTCCGGCACGTCCACGCGCTTGCCCGCGAGCTGCGCCGGGGCCGTGATGACCCGCGCCGGGATGTCCACCTCGGGCGAAGGGTCGGCCGGGCCGGGCTCCAACGCCTTCTCCGCGACCTTCGACGCGGCGGCGGGGGCTTCGGCCTGCTGCACGAGCGCGGGCTCGGTCTGGTAGAGGGCACGCGTAAAGGTCGCCTGCGCCTGCGCCTCGGGGGTGGGGATGAGGCGCGACGCGGCCAGGTCGCCCTCGCCCGCGTTGAGGAGCGGGAGCAGGCTCTTCGGGTCGGTGACGACGACCATCTTGAGCCGGAGCCCCTCCGCTTCGGCGAACGCGCGCAGCAGCTCGTACTCGTAGCCGAACGGCTCGCCGCGGTAGACGAAGTAGGTCGTCGAGTTGTAAGGCGCGAGCACGGTCAGCTCGCCCCGCTCGCGTATCTGCGCGAGGTCGCGGCTGATGGGCTTGGCCGGCGGCGGCACGTCCCTCTCGCGCACGATGGTGTCTACGGGTTCGAGTTTCGTCTTCGGCCCGCGCCGGCACGACGCGGCCGGCAAGGCTAGAAGACAGGCGGACAGCAGCAGGCAGAGCAGTCTACACGTCGGGCTCATCGGGATTGTTCCAACGGGCGGGGACACCCTTCGCTCGCTCAAGGGGGAGGGCCGTGGTTTACGGGGTAAGTATGAAAACTTTGTACGCCAGAACCGACCGCGCGTCAACTGCCCCTACGCGACAGACACGTCGCTCGTCGGCTCGCTGCACCCGGCGCACTGAGGTTAGGGCGTAGGAGGGCGAGGTTAGACCCTAAGACGGCGCGCTTACGTCGTACGTTCGTTTAATAATTCGTTACTGTCCCGATGGCTCGCCGTCGGCGTTGAGGCGGATGACTTCGCCGAAGCCGAGTTCGCGGACGCCCTTCTCGACCTTGCGGAGGTCGCCGACGACGATCCAGATGACCTCGCCGGGGCGGACGAACTTCTTCGCCGCGTCGTTGAGCTGCGCTTCGTTCAGGCCGCGCACGTCCGTGGCATAGCGCGCCCAGTAGTCGGCCGGCAGGTTGTAGTTAATCATCCGCACGGCTGCGCCTTCCAGCGCGTCGAGCGTCTCGAAGCGCGCGGGCAGCCGCAGCGTCATGTTGCGCATGATGCTCGCGAACTCCTCGCCCGCCAGCGGCCGCTCGCCCGCCAGGCCCTTAATCTCCTTCGCCACCTCCTGCATCGACTCCTTCGTCTTGTCGGTCTGCACGGGCGCGATGACGATGAAGGGGCGCTGCCCGCGCGCGTCGAAGATGGCCCCCTGCGTGCCGTAGCTCCAGTGCTTGTCGAGCCTCAGGTTGCGGTTGAGTCTTGACGTGGCCATCCCGCCGAAGTTGCGCATGACGGTCTCGATGGCCTGCTCGCCCTCCTTGCCGCCGGGCTCCGAGAGGTGCGCGGCGATGATGGTGGACTGCGGCGCGTCGGGCTTGTCGATGAGGTAGACGCGGCCGCCGGCCGTGCGCGCCGCCGACGTGATGTTCTTCGCGGGCGCCTTGCCCGCCGACCACGCGCCGAACGCCTCTTCGAGCGCGGGCATGACCTTCTGCATCGTCGTATCGCCGGTGACGATGACCGTCGCGCTGCCCGGCTTGAACCACTGCGCGTGCCAGCGCGCGAGGTCTTCGCGCGTGATGGGCTCGACCGACCGCTCGGTGCCGGAGCCGGAGGTGGGCTTGCCGTAGGCGTGCGACGCGCCGTAGAGGATGCCCGGCAGGACGCGCAGCGCCGCCGCGGCCGCCTGTGCCTTCTCCTGCCCGATCTGCGCGAGGCGGCGCTCCTTCTGAATCTTGAACTGGTCGTCGGGGAACGAGGGGTTGAGCACCACGTCGGCGAGGACGTTGAGCGTCGGGCGCAGATTCTCGGAGGTCGCGCGCACCTTGACGAAGGAGAGGTCGAGCTGGCTGAAGGTCTGCAAGCGCGCGCCGAGCGAGTCCAGCTCGTCCACGATGCGGAAGGCGTCGCGCGTCTTCGTACCCTCGTCCAACAGATCGACGGCGAGCGACGCGGCGCCCGCGCGCTCGGGCGTGTCGGAGGCGAAGCCCGCGTCCACCGCCAACGTCACGTTGACGATGGGGGCGGAGTGGCGTTCGAGCAGAAGCACATTCAGGCCGTTCTTCAGAGTCGCGCGCTGCACCTCGGGGAACTTCACTTCGGGCGCGCCGCCGAGCCCGGGCAGAACCTTGCGGTCAACCTGGGTCTTCCCGGCGGCGAGCTTGGGGAAGGGCTTGACGAGCATCGTGTAGCTGTTCGCGCGCAGCCACTTCTGACCCGCCGCGCGCACTTCCGCAGGCGTCGCCTTCGACATCGCCTCAAGCGAATCGAGATACGCGTCGGGCTTGCCGCCGTAGGTCATGCTCTCGGCCAGAATGTCGGAACGTCCGCCAAAGCCGCCGAGTCGCTCGATGCCGCGCAGGAAGTCGGCCAGCGTGCGGCTACGCGCGCGCTGCAACTCGTCGGCGGTCGGCCCCTTGTCGAGCAGCTCGTTCACGACCGAGTCCATCTCGCGCTCGGCCTCGGCCGGGTCGGCGCCCTGCTTGACGGTGACGGTGACGATCATCAGGCTGCCCAGCTCGCTCTTGTTCATCCCTGCGCCGACGGCCGTCGCCAACCCCTTCTCGTAGACGAGACGGCGGTCGAGCCTTGAGCTTTTCGACCCCGAGAGCACTTCGGCGAAGAGCGAGAGGTGCTCGGACTCTGCGTCGCGCCACGCGGGCGCATGATAGATGCGGTAGATGCGCGCCTGCGGCACGCGGTCGTGCATCTCGTCGCGGATGTTGCGTTCGAGCCGCGGTATCCACTCCTTCGTGCGCGGGAGCGGCGGCCCCGGCTGGATGCCGCCGAAGTATTTCTGCACCAGCTCCAAAGCGCGCTCCGACGTGATGTCGCCCGCGAGCGAGATGACCGCGTTGTTCGGGCCGTAGTAAGTCCGGTACCACTCCTTCACGTCTTCGAGCGAAGCGGCGTTCAAGTCCTCCATCGAACCGATGGTCGTCCACGAGTAGGGATGCAAAGAGGGGTAGAGCTTCGGGGCGATCTCCATGAAGACGCGGCCGTAGGGCGCGTTCTCGCCCTGCCGCTTCTCGTTCTGCACGACGCCGCGCTCGCGCTCAAGCATCTCCTTCGAGATGCGCGCTTCGAGAAAGCCCATGCGGTCGGCCTCAAGGTAGAGCGTGCGTTCGAGCGCCGAGACGGGCACGTCCTCGAAGAAGTTGGTGCGGTCGGAGTCGGTCGTCCCGTTGCGGTTGTTGGCGCCGAGGTCGTCCATCGCCTCGCGGAAGCCGTGCGGGTAGTTCTCCGAGCCGTTGAAGAAGAAGTGCTCGAAGAGGTGCGCGAACCCGGTCTTGCCCGGCTTCTCGTTGCGCGAGCCGACGTGATACCAGAGGTTGACGGCGACGACGGGGACGCTGTGGTCTTCGTGGACGAGAAGCGTCAGGCCGTTGTCGAGCACGAACTTCTTGTGCGCGATCTGGTAGCGCGCGCGGTCGAACCCCGCGGCCGCCGTCGGCGCCTCGCCCGCCGTGCGGCGGCGCTGTGCGTGCGCGGCTTGCGGCGCGAGTTGGAGGAAGATTGACGCCGTCAACGCGACGGACAGGAGTAGCCGTTGTTTCATAACAGAACCTCTAAGTTGATTTGATTTGTATGCGCGCTGAGACTTCGGGACGCCACGTCTAACGGGGCGTTGCTTCTCACTTGAAAGCGGAGTGTACGACGCGCGCGCGCTTTCGGCAACGCACGAAAGGCGAGTCCATTTCCGTGTATTAATCCGATAAGTTTGTTGCGGCGCGCGCGTGCATAAACGGGCAGTCTTCATGGGGCCGCAACACGTCCGCAACCAAAGGCGGCGGGACTGCGGCTATCCTTCGTCGAACTTGAAGGCGACACTCCCGAGAGTGTCCGGGTCAACTGAAGCGCCGGGCTGTGAAGGTCCGGCGCTTCTTTACACAGCGAACGGTTAAGAGGCGACGTTTAGCGAGAAAGGGGGTTCTTTTATGTCTGCGATTAACGAGGAGATTAAATTCGAAGACCTGAGCCCGGAGGAGAAACTGAAGGGCGAGGCGCCGTCGGAGATCGAAATCCCCGGCGCGCAGAAGCCGGAGAGCATCGAAGTCAGGAAGGAGAGCAACCCCAACACCGAGTGAGCACGGCCGGCGGCACCCGAACTCCGCCGCAACGGAAAGGCAAGGCCACGGTAAGAGACGAGAAGGAGGTGGAAGATGTCGAGTCAACACGGAGCGAACAGTAACACCCCTCAGACCGTCCTGGTGGTGGACAACCTGGCGGACGTGCGAGGTCTCATCGGCGTCCTGCTCACGCGGCGGGGCTACCGCGTGGCCGAGGCCGACGGCGGCGAGCAGGCCGTCGCGGAGGCCCGGCGCGTCGTCCCCGACCTCATCCTGATGGACTTGAAGATGCCCGGCGGGATGGACGGCGTCGCGGCGGCGCAGGCCATCCGCGGCGACCTGGGGCTGCGCGCCGTGCCCATCGTCGCCGTTACGGGCGACAACACGGAATACTCGCGTCTCAAGGCGCGCGAGGCCGGCTTCAACGACTACCTTGTGAAACCCTTCGAGGCCGGCGAGCTCGAAGGTGTCCTGGAACGACTGCTGCCGGGGAAGAACTCGGCGCTCCACTAAAGCAGATTTCACTTGGGTGAGAATGCCGTAAGAATTAACCACCGCAGACACAGAGGCACAGCCTGAAGACTTATAACTTCAAAGCTGTGTCGCTGTGTCTGCGGTGGTTAATTCTTTAATCGTTTTTGACAATTAAGCCGTCTGAATTTAAAGTCTTCGCCGCGGCCGAACACCGGCCGCGCGGCCTCTTCAACTCCCCATTGAACGGGTAACATCTCACGCTAAACTTTGCGCAGGATTCGACCCCGATGAGGCTTCAGCCCGGACACTGTTTTGCGGACTCTCACACCGCCGCAGGGTGAAATCCCCCATGAGTGGGGAGGCCCCTTCTGCGGGAAGGGTTCGTGCTCAACTCTCTTGTACCCAACACGAAGGATCCCTCTGTCATGACCGAACAATCCCCCGCACGGGGCGTCCGCGCACGCCTCGCCCAGACGCTCTACGCCCTCCTGCTCGTGCTGGCCGCTTCGGCCGTGACGGCGCGCGCCCAATCCTTCTCGGCACCGATACACCGCGACGTGGGGTTCAACCCGTACGCGGTTGCCGTCGGAGACTTCAACAACGACGGCAAGCTCGATGTAGCCGTGGCGAACGCGGTGGGCGACAGCGTTACCCTCGCGCTCGGCAACGGCGACGGCACGTTCATCTCCTCCATCGAGTACAACACCGGCGACACTCCGGAAGGGGTCGCCGTCGGAGACTTCAACAAGGACGGGAAGCTCGACGTGGCCGTGGGGAACATCTTCGGCGGGACGGGGAGCACGGGCACTATCAGCGTCCTCTTCGGCAACGGGGACGGGACGGCCCAGGCCGCGGTTAACTACGCCGCCGGGACCCCGCAGGGACTCTCCGCCGTCGATCTCAACTCGGACGGAAACCTCGACCTCATCACCGCGAGCACAAACACCGACAAGGCCACCGTCCTGCTCGGCAACGCCAACGGCACCTTCAACGCGGCCGTAGGCTACACGGTCGGCACGCACCCGGTGGGGGTCGCCGTCGCCGACTACAACAACGACGGCAAGCTCGACCTGGTGACCGCGAACCTCGACGGCGCCGGCCTCAGCATCCTGCTCGGCAACGGCGAAGGGACGTTTCAGGCGGCCACGAACATCTCCACGGCGCCGTCCCTGAACAGGCCGGGCTCCATCACCGCCGGCGACCTGAACGCCGACGGCAAGATAGACCTGGTCGTGCCCTCCCCCAACGACCTCGTCCTGGGCGTCCTGCTCGGCAACGGGAACGGCACTTTCCAGTTGCCGGTCACGTACCCGACCACCGTCGAGACTTACTCCCCGCAGACCGCGGACTTCAACGGCGACGGGAAGCTCGACGTGGCCGTGACCAACGTCACCGGCACCGCCTCGGTGGCGGTGCTGCGCGGCAACGGGAACGGCACGCTCCAGACGGCCGTTAACGTGCCCACGCAGAACAGCGTCTGGGGCCTGCTCGCGACCGACCTCAACCTCGACGGCAAGCCCGACCTTATCACGACGAACCAGACCATCGGCCGCATCAACGTCCTGCTCAACTCGCCCTCGGCGCGCGGGACGAACTTCAACGCGGTGGCAACGTTGGCGGCGAGCGGTGTGCAGGTCGCCAGCTTCAAGGACTTCGACACGACGAAGACGGCGGCCAGTTTCACGGCCAACATCAACTGGGGCGACGCCACCGCGCCGAGAGCAGGGACGGTGACAGCCGACGGCAGCGGCGGCTTTAACGTGACGGGCACGCACACCTACGCGGCTTCCGGCCTCTACACCGTCACCGTGCAGGTCGCCGACACGGCCGGCAACTTCGCGAGCGCGACCGCCACGGCCACCGTGGCGAAGCGGGATCAGACCATCACGTTCGGCACCCTGACCGATAAGGCTTTCGGCAACCCCGACTTCACGGTGAGTGCGACGGCCTCTTCGAACCTCGACGTGAGCTTCGCGGCCAACGGCCAATGCACAATCAGCAACGGCACGACCGTCCACATCACGGGCGCGGGCTCCTGCACCATCACAGCCTCGCAGCCCGGCGACGCCGCCTTCAACGCGGCCCCGGATGTGGCGCAGTCCTTCCAAATATTTAAGGCTTCGACGACGACCGCCGTCGCCAGTTCGCTGAACCCCGCGGCCGTCGGCCAGACGGTGACGTTCACCGCGACGGTCACGTCAGGCGCGGGTACGCCGACCGGCACCGTTCAGTTCAAGGTTGACAACGTCAACCTCGGCGCTCCCGTGGCGCTCGGCATGGGCGGTACGGCCGGCATCTCGACCGACGCGCTGACCGAGGGGCAGCACACGGTGACGGCCGCCTACGCCGGCGACTCGAACTTCGGGGCGGGCAGCGGCACCCTTTCGGGCGGGCAGTGGGCGCTCACCTTCTCCGGCCTTCTCAGCTTCAGGAGCGAGGGCAACGAGCCCAACGACCTCGACATGGGCGTGACGATGTCGCCGTCCTACCCGGGCTCTGTGACGATTAACTACACGACCGTGGACGGCACGGCCATCGCGCCTTCCGACTACGAGGCGAAGAGCGGCACGCTGACCTTCGGGCCCGGCGAGGGAAGCAAGCACTTCAACATCAGAATCAACGGCGACGCCGCGTACGAGGAGACGGAGGAGTTCTACGTTGACTTCTCGATGGCGGGCGGCTTCAAGGTCGCGCGCAGCCGCGCGCTCCTCTTTAACGACGACCCGACCGGCGGCGTCATCGAGTTCGAGTCGGCCACTTACAACGTCGCCGAGGGCGGGAGCCTGACGATCAAGGTCAAGCGCGCCATCAACACCACCCTGCCGGTCTCTGTGGACTACACGACCGATGACGGGAGCACTCCGGCCGTCGCGGTGCCGTGCGCTTCGACGACGGGCCTCGCACTCGACCGCTGCGACTACACGAAGGCGCTCGGCACGCTCAACTTCGGCCCGAACGAGACCGAGAAGACCTTCACGCTCCTCGTCGGGCAGGACTCCTACGTCGAGGGTGCGGAGACGTTCCAACTGAAGCTCTCGAACCCGCAGGGCACCGCCGCCGTCGGGCCGAAGGGGACGGCGATTGTCACCATCGCGGACGACTCGCCGGAGTCCTCCGGCAACCCCATCGACGACACCGACAACTTCGTTCGCCAGCAGTACCTCGACTTCCTGAACCGCGAGCCCGACTCCTCGGGCTTCCAGTTCTGGCGCAACGGCATCACGGTCTGCGGCGCGGACGCGGGCTGCCGCGAGGTGAAGCGCATCGACACGAGCGCGGCCTTCTTCCTCTCCATCGAATTCCAGGAGACGGGCTACCTCGTCGAGCGGGTTTACAAGTCGGCGTACGGCGACGCGACCTCGCCCGGCATCCCCGGCACGGTGCCGGTCGTCCGCTTCAACGAGTTCATGCCCGACACGCAGCGCATCGGCGAGGGCATCATCGTCGGCGTGGGCAACTGGCAGCAGGAGTTGACCGCGAAGAAGCAGGCGTACGCGCTGGAGTTCGTCCAGCGCCCGCGCTTCATCACGGCCTTTCCCACGTCGATGACGGCCGCGGAGTTTGTCGATAAGCTCAACCAGAACGCGGGCGGCGTGCTCACGACCGACGAGCGGACGCAGCTCATCGCGTCGCTCGGCGCCACACCGTCCGACGCTGCGAAGCGAGCCGCGGTGCTGCTACAGGTGGCCGAGAACGCGCAGCTCCGGCAGCGCGAGTTCAACCGCGCCTTTGTGCTGATGCAGTTCTACGGCTACCTGCGGCGCGACCCCGACGCCGCGCCCAACACGAACTTCGCCGGGTGGAGGTTCTGGCTCGACAAGCTCGAAGAGTTCAACGGCGACTACCGCCGCGCCGAGATGGTCAAAGCGTTCCTTGAGTCCATCGAGTACCGCCAGCGCTTCGGCCAATAGACGGCGGACAACTCGGACACAGCGAAGGCGCCGCGGGAGAAGTCCCACGGCGCCTTCGCCCTTTATGAGTGTCGGCAATAGCTCTTAGCCCGCGCCCAACGTCTCAAGCAGGAGCCGTAACTCCGCCGCGTCGTTATAGTCCAACTCGGGGTCGGCGGCGAGCGCCAGGTCGCGCTCCCCGCGCAGCACCGCCAGCACTTTCGGGAACACGACTCTGGCCCACGGCGCTGTGTCCTCACCCAGAGGTTGCGAGAGGTATTGTTCGATCTCGGAGGTGTCTCCCGCCGCGATGGCTCTGGCCGCCGCCGAGCAGAGTTGTGCGGCGGGCGTCGTCCCGTACCCGCCCTCCCTCCGATAGGAAAGGTAGCTCTCGACGGCACGCTGCCGCGCCCGCTCGGCCGCCTCCGCGTCGCCGGTGGCCGTCTCCAACTCGTGGAGAATGCCCCACGTCGTCCAGGGCGAGGCCACGTGCCCGTACGGCTCCTTGCACTCGACGGCGCGCAGCAACTCCGCCCGCGCCTCGTCGTGGTGCCCCAGCATGAGGAGTACGTTGGCCAGATTGTTGCGAGCCAGTCCTTCATTCCGCTGGTCCCGCAGCCTGACATAGATGTCGGCCGCCTGCCTTAAGCACCTGACCGCCTCCTCTAGCCGCCCCGTTGTGCCGTACAGGCTACCCAGTTCGATCAGGCTGAGGGCCTCGCTCGCGGCATTCTGCTGCTGCACACTGATGGCGAGTGACTGTCGGTAGGCCCTCTCCGCCTGCTCCTGCTGCCCAGCCTCACGATGTACCATCCCGATCTGGTGCCAAGCCACGGCGACCGAACGCGGCTCGCCCAGGGACTCGAAGGTCTGTCGTGCCTCCTCGTAAGCGGCCAGCGCCTCGGCGTGACGCTCTTGCAGTAGGAGGACGTAGCCGAGTTGTCCCTTGCCGACGGCCGCCGCGCGCTGCCCCCCCAGTTCTTCGGCGCGCCTGACACTCTCCTCGTAGGCCGCGGCCGCCTCGTCGAGCCGCCCCAACTCCACCAGACAGTCGGCGGTGTTGGTCAGCGTCTTCGAAGCCATGTGCGCCGCATCGTTATCGCCGTCGCGTGCCAGCGCCTCGAAGCGACGCCCGGCCTCGCCCAGCAGCGGCAGCGCCTCGGCCGCCGCCCCGCCCCTTTGTAGCACCCTGCCGAGTGTGGCGTACGCCATGGCGAGGTCGTAGGCCGCCGCGGGGTAGCCCCCCCCGCCCGCCTCCTTGCAGCGCTCCAGCAGCCGCACGGCAGCAGCGTGCGCCGCCCGCACCTCACCCCGCTCAAGCAGCCTCTCCACTTCGGCTCTCGCCGCCAAGCAGCGTGCGTGCCCCCACTCGCCGAGCTTGCGAGCCGCCCGCTCTCGCACCGCCGTGGCCTCGGCCATCGCCTGCGACCGTCCTAAGCCGGAGAGCAGAAACTCGACGCTGTCCGCCAACTCGACCGCCACCTCGGGCGCCGCGTTCTCTTCCGTCCACCGCAGCATCGCCAGCAGGTTCGGCAACTCTAGCAGCGTCAGCCGCGCCGCCAGCCCCGCGTCCTGACCCCGTTGCTGATACAGGAAAGCCGTCAGCCCTACCATCGCCACGGCCCACCGCCCCGTCAGCGCCTCGCGCTCGCCTTCCTCCATCTCCCGCAGCAAGTAGGAGCCCAGCGCCGGGTCGAGCCGCAGGTGGTTGTCACCCATATATTCGGCCAGCCCGACGCCGATCAACTGACGGGCCAACTGCGTCGCATCCTCCACCTCCGCCCCGAGCACCTGCCCCAGCACGTAGAGGTGAGCCCCACCGTGGAAGACCGCCACCGCCTTCACCCGCTCCCGACTCTCGGCAGAGAGCCTCCGGAGCGACAGCTCGACGCTGGCGTAGAGCGAGTTCTCGCGGTCGTCGGGGAACCTCTCGTGCAGCCCCTCCATCAGCCGACGGAGGTTCTCGGTCGTCGCCTTCACGCCCCGCCGCGCCACCTCGTCCGCCAGCAGGACGAGGGCGCGCGCGTGGCGACCCACTGCCTCGACCAGCTCGACCACCTCGCGCGGGTCGCCACCTGCGTCGTCCATCTGAGGCTCTAGCCCTCCGCGCTTCATCACCTCTGAGACGAGGCGGACGGCATCCTCCCGCGAGAGCGCGCCGAGAGAGATGTCTCTGCGCCGGTCGTCGAAGGGCGCGGGCAGCGACTCCCTCGTCGTGAAGACCAAGCGGGTGGAAGGGCTCGCGTCGAGCAGCTTGCGGCAGAGGTCGAGCAACCCTTCGACCGGGGCCGCCCCCGCGGGCACTCGTCCCTCATGGTCGGGGAGCACGCTCTCCAGGTTGTCGAGCACGACGAGCGTCGCGTCGTCACTGAGCGCGCGCTCGACGGGCTGTAGCGCCAGCTTCAGGTCAGAGTAGTTCGCGACCGTGTAGCCCGCGCCTTCAGGCAGGAGCTGACGGCCGAGGCTGTCGAGCACGCTCCTCGCGTCCGTACACAGCTCCAGGCTGACGAAGGCGGCGCGGTCGAAGCGATGCGTGCGCACCAGCCACCGCGCCAACTCCGCCGCCAGCGTCGTCTTCCCCTCGCCCCCCTGTCCGCGGATGACCACCCACGACTCCGACTGCAACAGCCGCTCCAACGCCAGCAGCTCGCGGCTCCGTCCCACGAACTCGTGAGCCGGCGGCTCCGGCAACTCTCCCAAGCTCAGGCGGCGCTTCCGGCCTTCGAGTTGGCGGACGTGCTCGGGCGGGAGCTTCGAGACGAGCTGTGGGTCCTGCTCCTCCTGGTAGAGGACGGGGACGAACCAGTCCTGGAGGCGCAACTCGCCCGCACCCAGCAACCGGCCTCGATAAGTGTCGCCCTCCAGCTCCAGTTGCCCGGCCAGCATCGCCGACCCGACGCGCCGCCCTCTCGCCAGCTCCTTGTAGAAGGCTCCGACGAAGCGGCGCGCCGTCTCGACCAGCACCGAGTGGCTCATCGCCACCACCGAGGTGACGCCCTCCTCCAACAGCCGCGCCGCCACCGAGGCGGTCGGGTCTGATTCGGTCTTCGCGCTCTGGCAGGCCTCCAGAAAAACTAAGGGCACCCGGTAGTTGCGTACCACCCCGGCCAGCTTCTCGGCGTTGATTAGCTCCATCCCGCGCCCGGCCACCTTCTCGACATCTTTTGGGTCTTCGAAGCAGAGGCCGCCGAGTCCGACCCTCCGGTCGTAGACGCCGTGGCCGTCGAAGTGAACCACGTCGTAGGACTCGTCGGCCGCGTCGGCCGTCTTCAATGCTTCTTCGAGGGCGCCGAAGGTGGGCGGGGCGAGCACCGTCAGTTGTGTCAGCTCGCCTAAGCTCTCGACGGCTTCGACCAGCGGGCGTGCGCTGACTCGATGGTCGATGTAGCCGACGCCCTCCTCTTCGGGGCGGGGGCTCACGAGCAGGATGCGGATCGGAAACTTCGTCGGCCTGACCGGCTGCCGGTGATAGTTCGGCAGGCGTCGGCGCACACGCACCGCATGCTTACCGCGGAAGAGGAAGCCGCGCCCGTCGTGCAGCAGCTCCCACGGCAGCGCGAGCAGCTCGGCGGCGGCTTCGGAAGCGGTTGCCTGCTCCTCCTCGTTGGCGCCCTCGGGCAGCTCCCGCTCGACTAAGACCGAGAAGCGGCGCTCCGCCTCCTCCCCGGCCTGCTGCCAGGTGGTGAGGGCTTCCCGCGCGGCCTGGGATTCCAGGGCAGACTGATAGAGCGCCTGACCCCACTTCGGCAGTTGCGCTTCGACGCGCTCCGCCCGCTCCCTGAAGATGCCGACGGGCCAGACGAAATACTCCTCCAGATACCAGCGCAACTCCTCGGCCTCGATGACACCGAGCGGGGCCGTGAAGGCGTAGCGCCGGCTCTCCACCTGGCGGGCCATCTTGTCCGAGGGCTGATAGATCAGTTGCGCGACCGCCCGCCCCCGCCTCTTGCCGTCTGAGGTCTCTATCTTCAGGTCTTTCAGTTCGAGGATTAATTCTTCGACGGGCTGCGGCACCACATCGATGATCGGCTGGAGGTCGTCGGGCAGGCGCTCGCCCAGCGCGGCGAGGATGGCGGGCAGCGCCTCACTGAGCCCTCCAGCCTTCGTCACCTCGACGGGGACGCCCACCGGTTCGTCGTCGAACCACAACTCCAGTGCTCGCGGGCCCAAGCCCAAGAGCAGCGGGACGACGCGATACCCCTCCGCCGTGCGCCTCCCCTCGACTTCGAGCGCCTTCCTGATCTCTCTCCTCACCCACGGCGACTCGACCGTGTTGGCGCTGATGACGGCGACGAACTGGCGCGCTGACTCGATGGCCTCGTCTATCTCCGGGGCGAGCTTCGAGCCACCGCGCAACTCGCGCGAATCCACCCAGACGGGAATGACGAGGGCTTCGAGCGCCCGGCGCAAATCCTTGACGAAGGCGTCGTCCCTGCTGCTATGAGAGATAAAGACGTGTGAGTTGTTCATGGCGGTCGTTCGCATCGGGCCGAGACGTGCGGAGTCGGTCACCCACCTTGAGAGGAAGTCGGAGCGGGCAAGATATGTCGGCGCCGGTGAGAAGTCAACGCTGAGGGGACGGCCGAGGAATTACACAACTATTACAAACGGCCCGTGCGTTAGCTGTTAGGCTGTGAGCATCCCTTGCATCAAGTGTGAAGCAGTCACAATTTCGAGGGGGCCTACTTTGGCTACAGAGGTGGTAATGAGCGAAAAAGCAGAAGTCATGCAGAGTCGCACGGGCATCAACTGGTCTACGACCATCGCGATGGTCGTCTTCCACGCGCTCGCGATAGCGGCGCTCTTCACCTTCAGCTGGACGGCGGTCGTCGTGTCCGTCGTGCTGTGGTGGGTCTCTGGGAGCCTCGGCATCGGGATGGGCTTCCACCGCCTGCTCACGCACCGAGGGTACAAGACGCCGAAGTGGGTCGAGTACTTCCTGACCGTGTGCGGGACGCTCACGCTCGAAGGCGGCGCCATCGACTGGGTGGTCACGCACCGCATCCACCACGCGAACACCGACGCGCCCGGCGACCCGCACACGCCGCGCGACGGGACGTGGTGGGCGCACATGGGCTGGATTCTGACCGGCACAGCGCAGCAGCACGGCGATGCCGTCATGTGGCGCTATGCGCCCGACCTGATGCGCGACCGCTTCCACGTCTTCCTCAACAACTACTTCTGGGTGCCGCAGGTCGTGCTGGGCGTGACGCTCTTCGCCGTCGGCGGGTGGACGCTGCTGCTGTGGGCGGTCTTCCTGCGCGTCACCATCGGTTTGCACGCGACGTGGCTGGTCAACTCGGCGACGCACCTGTGGGGCTCGCGGCGGTTCGAGACGACGGACGACTCGACGAACCTGTGGTGGGTGGCGCTGCTGACCTTCGGCGAGGGCTGGCACAACAACCACCACGCGCACCCGACGGCCGCGCGCCACGGCCTCGCATGGTATGAGGTGGACGTGAACTGGTGGGGCATCCGCACCCTCCAACTGCTCGGGCTCGCCAAAGAGATCAAGCTCATCAAGCAGGCGCCGGCCGAGCCGCGCACGCAGGCCGAGCCGCTGAAGCGCGCGGCGTAGGCGACGCCGTTGAAGTTCAAAGGCGAAGGCCGCGGGGTGTGACGCTTCACAGCAACATCCCGCGACCTTCGCCTTTCCTTTTTGTCTCCGCCCTACTTTAAAATGAGTTCATGCGCATCGCGGGCCGTCGCAAGTCTGCCGTCTTCTTCCTGACGTTCGGCATCTGCCTCGTCGTCCTCGCGCTTGCGCTGAACGTCGGCTGGATTCTGCTGAACTGGCGCGAGGTGGCGCTGCTCGTCCTCGGCATCGTCTTCTTCGGCCTCATCATCACGGGACTGGTGCTGAACACGACCTTTCTCGTCCGCGAGATTCGCCGCAACGAGCAGCACGACGCCTTCATCAACGCCGTCACGCACGAGCTGAAGACGCCGCTCGCCTCGATCCGCCTCTACCTCGAAACCCTCAAGTCGCGCGACGTGTCCGAGGAGCGCCGCCAGGAGTTCTACGACATCATGCTCGCCGACGGCGACCGCCTCCTCCACACCGTCGAGCAGGTCCTGCACGCCGGCCGCGGCGCGCAGAAGAAGCGCGCCCTCAACCTCTCGATCATCGACCTCGGCCAGCTCGTGCGCGAGTGTCTGGAGCTGGCGCGCCTGCGCCACGGCCTCGGCGCCGAGTCCATCCGCTACGTCGAGGCGGCGGAGGCCGCGGGCGCGGGCGTCTCCGGCGACCGCGACGAGCTGCGCGCGGCCGTCTCGAACCTGCTCGACAACGCCGTGAAGTACTCCGACAAGGGCGTGAGCGTCGATGTCGAAGTCGCGCCCTTTGACGAGCGCACGCTCTGCGTGCGCGTAACAGACAGCGGCATCGGCATCCACCGCAATCAGCTCAAGCGCATCTTCAAGCGCTTCTACCGCGTGCCCGGCCACTTCATGGCGCGCTTCAAGGGGACGGGGCTCGGCCTCTTCATCGTGCATTCCATCATCGCGCGCCACGGCGGGCGCGTCTACGCCGAGAGCGAGGGGCTCGGGCGCGGCAGCACCTTCACCATCCGACTCCCGAGGGCTTAAGTAATTTGAGCACGGTCTTAATCGTCGAAGACGAGAAGCACCTCCGCGACGGCCTCCGCTTCAACCTTGAGGCCGAGGGCTACCGCGTGGAGACGGCCGCTGACGGCGAGACGGCGCTCGCGCTCCTGCTCGCCGAAGGCGCCGCCTTCGACGTGGTCGTGCTCGACGTGATGCTGCCCGGCGCGGACGGCTTCCACGTCGCCTCGGAGCTGCGGCGCGCGGGCTTGTTCGTCCCCGTGCTCATGCTCACCGCGCGGGGGCGCCCCGAGGACGTGCTGCGCGGCTTCGAGTCGGGCGCCGACGACTACCTGCCGAAGCCCTTCGAGCTGGCCGTCCTCATCGCGCGTATCAACGCGCTGCTGCGCCGCCGCGACTGGCTCCACCTCGACCGCGGGGCGACGAAGCCGGAAGAGACGGCGCCGCCTCCTAAAGTCGAAGTTGACGCGCGCGGCGCCGGGGCCGACACGTTCGCCTTCGACGGGAAGACCATCGACTTCTCTGCGCTCGAACTACGCACCAAAGAACGTACGCTGCGCCTGACGCTGATGGAGGCCGACCTGCTTCGACATCTCGTCCGACGCGCCGGTCAGCCCGTCTCGCGCAAGTCCCTGCTCGAAGAGGTCTGGGGCTTGAGGGAGGACACGGACACGCGTGCCATCGACAACTTCATCGTGCGGCTGCGCAAGTACATCGAGGACGAGCCCTCGCGCCCGCGCCACCTCCTCACCGTCCGCGGCGTCGGCTACCGCTTTGTCGCCGAGGCCGAAGGCGACTAGAGAGTTTAGAGGGAAAGGATTTTAACCACAGAGACACAGAGACACAGCTTTTGCATTAAGCTGTGTCTCTGTGTCTCTATGGTTAACCTGTAATGGCCGAAGAATCTACTCTGCTTAATTCAAAGTCTCCGGTCGTCGGGCTCGGCGAGCTGATCTGGGACATGTTCCCCGAAGGGCGTCGGCTGGGCGGCGCGCCGTCGAACTTCGCGTACGTCTCGCGTCTGCTCGGCGCCGAGGCGGCCGTCGCCAGCCGCGTCGGCCGCGATGCGCTCGGGCGCGAGGCCGCGGAGAGGCTGGAACGCGCGGGGCTCTCGACGCGCTACTTACAGACCGACGGAACGCACCCGACCGGCACCGTCGGCGTCCGCATCGGCGCGGGCGGCGAGCCGCAGTTCAACGTCAACGAGAACTCTGCGTGGGACTATTTAGAGTGGACGCCGGAGTGGCAAGAGTTGGCCGCGCGCGCATCGGTCGCCTGCTTCGGCACGCTCGGCCAACGCCGCCCCGAGGCGCGCGAAACTATCGAACGCTTTCTTCAAGCGATGAACCCGGACACGCTCCGACTCTTCGACGTGAACCTGCGCCACTCCTTCTTCACCCCCGAGATGCTCGCGCGCTCGCTCCGGCTCTCGAACGTCGTCAAGCTCAATGCCGAAGAGCTTTCGGCCGCGGGCTCGATGCTCTCTTTACGCGCCTCGGGCGAGCTTGAGACGGCGCGCGCGCTGCTCGACCGCTTCGACCTGCGGCTGGTGGCCGTCACGCGCGGCGCGGCGGGGAGCCTGCTCGTCTCGCGCGACGAAGCAGACGAGCACCCGGGGCACCACGCCGAGCGCGTAGCCGACACCATCGGCTGCGGCGACGCCTTCGCTGCCGCGCTCGCACACTGCCTGCGCCGCGGCGCCCCGCGCGCGCTCTGTAACGAGGTTGCCAACCGCGTCGGCGCCTGGCTCGCCACGCAAGAGGGCGCCACGCCCGAGGCCGACCCCGCGACCATCGCGCGCTTACTTGAAGGTTTATAAGGATGTATTCTTAAAGTAATGGCACCGAGGACTGTGAGGGCGACGCGTTACGTGACGCCGCTGCGCGAGGGCGGGAGCCTGCCGGCTATCGTCGAAGCCGACGACGACGGGCTCTACGTCCTGAAGTTCCGCGGCGCGGGACAGGGGACGAAGGCGCTGATCGCGGAGCTGCTGGCCGGGGAGTTGGCACGGCACCTGGGCCTGCCCGTGCCCGAGATCGTCTTCGTCGAGGTGGATGCGACGCTGGCGCGCACGGAGCCCGACCCGGAGATACAGGACTTGATACGCGCGAGCGCCGGACTCAACCTCGCGCTCGACTACCTGCCCGGCTCCATCGCCTTCGACCCCGCGGCCGAGCGGGTCGAGCCCGCGCTCGCCTCGGCGGTCGTCTGGTTCGACGCCTACGTCACGAACGTAGACCGCACGGCGCGCAACACCAACATGCTCATGTGGCACCGACGCCTCTGGCTCATCGACCACGGCGCCGCGCTCTACTTCCACCACGCCTGGGACAACTACCTCGAACGCAGCCGCGGCGCCTTCAAACAGGTTAAAGACCACGTCCTGCTTCCCTCCGCCTCGGAACTCGAAGAGGCGGACGCGCGGCTCTCGGCGCTCGTGACGCCGGAGTTTATCAAAGAGCTGTTGTCGTTCGTCCCCGACGAGTGGCTCACGTCGGAAGCGCGCTTCGCCGACCCCGAAGCGCACCGCGCCGCCTACGCCGAATACCTGCTCACGCGCCTTGCGGCGCCGCGCGACTTCGTCAAGGAGGCGGCCGATGCCCGAGCTTTGTCCGTTTGACTACGCCGTCGTCCGCGTCGTCCCGCGCGTCGAGCGCGGCGAGTTCGTCAACGTCGGCGTCATCGTCTCCTGCCCCGGCCGGAACTACCTCAAGGCGCGCGTCGAGCTTGACCCCGCGCGCCTCGCTGCCATCGACCCCAACTTCGACCGCGAGACCGTCGAACGACACCTCGCCGCCATCCAACGCATCTGTGAGGGCGGCGCGCAGGGCGGCCCCATCGGTCTGCTCCCGCAGCGCGCGCGTTTCCACTGGCTCGTCGCCCCGCGCAGCACCATCATTCAAACGTCCCCCGTCCACACCGGCCTCTGCGACGACGGCGACCGCGTGCTCGAACGCCTCTTCGACACGATGGTTCGCACGCCCCGCTCGCAGTAGATGCGAGAGAGCATCGCGCTACTGCCGCAGCTTAACTTTCAACGGCTCAGGCCCCGTGGCGACCCAGAGGAGCAAGTCGTCCTCGCCGAACCCTTCGACCTTCGTGACGAAGGAGGAGCGGTACACATCGAACTCGCCGAGGAACTCGACCAGCACGGCGGTGACGCGCAGCGTGGAGGCCGCAGCCCCCGCGCTCGCGCGCAGGTTCTTGACGAGCCCGGCCGTCGTGAAGAAGCTCGTTGAAGTGTCGCCGTCGTCCTCGTCCAACATCAGGTAGAACATCCCCCTATGCCCCGCGCCGGCCGGCTTGATGAGCTTGACCTTCTCGGCGGGCACCGACGTGATGACGAAGCGCGTGCCCGTCTTGTTCTTCTGGTGGTCGTTCACGAAGTCAGACAGTTTGTCGTACCTCACCTGACGCAGCCCCGCAGCGGCGAGTGCGGCGCCCTTGCGCGGCGCGCCGGTCTGCTCGCTCCGGTATGTGCCGTCGAGCGCGACGTTGAAGCCGCACGCGCTGTCGGCCTTCACGCCCGCCTCACCATTCTCGAAGATGATGTGTACGCGGCACGGGGCGTCGCCGCCGTCCGGCGTGACGCTCGCCGTCGCGACGTTCCCGCGCAGAATCGCGTCCCCCTCGCCGCCGCCCTCCTTCATGGTCTCCGCGCCGTTGGCCTTGTAGATGTACGTGCCCGCGAGCGTGACGTGGAGCCGCCCGCCGCCCCTGTCTTCGACTTCGAGCGTGTTGTCGTAGCCCTCCCTTCCCGGCCGGTAGGTCTTGTATTGGTAAGTCCCCGCGTAGGAGACGGGAGCGAGCTGCGGCGCAGGGGCGGCCGAGACGCGTGGCGCCGCGGCGGGCAGCAGCCCGTAGGCGAGCAGGAGTGCGCAGGCTTTAACATTCATGTCTCTATTCTATGGCAACGGCGGTCTTGGTCGTAAGAGCGTTGTCGAGCGAAAACCTTTTGAGGTAAAAATTTTCCCTCCCCCTAAAACCACACGCCACATGCGCCCCGTATATCGTGTAAGTTACGGAATAAACAACTTACGGGAGAAAAGAAGATGAGGAGAACTCTGTTCGCACTGATGTTGGTGGCCGCGGTGGCGATGCCGCTGGCGGTGGGCGCTTCGGCGCAGATGATGGGCGCCAAGAGCGAGAACCCGATGGTCGGCGGCGCGCCGATGTACAAGACGAAGAACATCGTCGAGAACGCGATGAACTCGGCCGACCACACGACGCTCGTCGCGGCGGTGAAGGCCGCGGGGCTGGTCGAGACGCTCCAGGGCAAGGGCCCGTTCACGGTCTTCGCGCCGACAAACGCGGCTTTTGAGAAGCTGCCCGCGGGCACGGTCGAGACGCTCGTCAAGCCCGAGAACAAGGCGATGCTGACGAAAATCCTGACCTACCATGTCGTCGCCGGCAAGTACGACGCAAAGAAGCTGATGGACGCTATCAAGAAGGGCGGCGGCCAGGCGTCGCTCAAGACCGTGAGCGGCGGCACGCTCACCGCCCGCATGAACGGCATGAACGGCATCACGCTCACCGATGAGAAGGGCGGCACGTCGAACGTCACCATCGCGGACGTGTACCAGTCGAACGGCGTCATCCACGTCATCGACACGGTCGTCATGCCCAACTAGGCAAAAGAAGTAGGCGGTAGGCAGATGGCAGTAGGCAGTGGGCTCGGCGTTGAAGAGGTTGAAGATTTAATTCATACTCCTCGACGGCACGGCTTTCAACTGCCTACTGCCATCTGCTATCTGAGGTTCACATCATGAACAGGCGAAGCTTTCTCACGTCGGCGCTGGCGCTCGGCGCCTTTGCGGCGCTCGACGTGCAGGCGACCGCGGCTGCCGACAAGGGGCCGAAAGGCATCGGCCGGGTCGTCAGGTCGGACGAGGAGTGGCGGAAGCTGCTCACGCCCGAGCAGTACGAGGTGACGCGGCGCAAGGGCACGGAGGCGCCGGGTTCGAGCCCGCTCAACAAGCACTACGCGCGCGGCGAATATCTCTGCGTCTGTTGCGACCTGCCGCTCTTCAGCTCGAAGGCGAAGTACGATTCGCACACGGGCTGGCCGAGCTTCTGGCAGCCCATCGCGAAGCGTCATGTGCGCGAGGAGGAGGACCGGAGTCTGTCAGAGGTTCGCACAGAGGTTCTCTGCGCGCGCTGCGACGCGCACATCGGCCACGTCTTCGACGACGGGCCGGAGCCGACGGGGTTGCGCTACTGCATGAACGGCGTGGCGCTGAAGTTCGTCGCGGGCAAGGCGTGAGGTGCCCGCGGCTATGATTCGTTGCGGTTAACGTTCGCGGATTCGTTCTGGTTAACGTTCGCGCGGCGAGTCGTCGCCGCCACTTCTGCCACCGCCGCCGCCTCTGCCGCCACCGCGGCGGCCGCGCCCCTCTTCGCGGGACTTGCGGAACTCTTCCCACTGCTCGGGGGTCAGCACCTGCTTCAGACGCTCGTCGGCGTCCCTGCGTATCTCGGCGACGCGCGGCTCCGACTCTTTGCGCAACGCTTCGAGCCGCGTCCGCGTCTCGCCGAATATCTGCCGCATCTGCTCCTTCTGCTCGGGCGTCAGCTTGAGGTCTTCGCTCAGCTTATCGAGGCGCCCCTGCCGGCCGCTGCCGTCGCGCATCCACGCACGGTAGGCCGAAGGCGCGAGCGCGCCGGCCGCGAACCCGAGGATGAAGATGACGAGCGCCGCCACGCGCACAAGCCAGCTATTCTTTCTCACCCTGTCCATAGTCACCTCTCAGTCGCCTCGTCCTCGGCCCCGTAGAGGGACGTAATCACCTGGTCATACGTCATCTGCTCGTCGTCCGCGTCGCCTAAGATCACGGACTCTGCCGAGTAAGTCTCACCCGACGCCACTTGCTGCGCGACCGTCGTCTCCGACGGTGCGACGAAGGTGAAGACGGCCAGCGCCGCCGTCGTCGCCGCCATCGAGGAGACGAGCAGGCCCGCCGACTTCCAGAGACGCGCGAGCGTCCAGCGCTCCTCTTCCGCCGCGCGCCGCTCGCGCAGAGCAGCCAGCACGCGCGTCTGGAAGAAGGGCGAGGGCTCGAAGGCTTCCTGCGTGCGCGCCTGCAACATCAGCGACGAGACCTGCGCCGCGTCGAAAGCCCGACGGCACTCGTCGCAGGTTTCGACGTGCGCGCGGACGGCCGTCAACTCAGCCTTGCCGAGCTGCGAGAGCGGCGCCTCGTCGAGCAGCCTCTTGATGTGTTCGTCCCTCATCGCTTCACCTATACCATTTCACAGATGTGAAAGTTGAAATCTCAAATCCCTAAAAGTTTCTCGACCGCCTCGCGCATCCTTCGGCGCGCGCGCATCGCCTTGACCTTGACGTTCGACTCCGACCAGCCCGTCGCCTCCGCGACCTCTTTGACCGAAGCCTCTTCGCCGTCCATCAACATGAGGACTGTGCGGTCGTCCTCCGACATCGTGCTTAAAACCTTATCTGCCAAATCCGCCGCGACCACGGCGCGCTCGAACGACTGCTCCTGCCCCGTGTCCTCGCTGGCCAGATTGTTTTCGAGCCAAGCGCCCTCGTCTTCCGAAAGGTCTGAGGCCGTCAGCTCCGGCCTTCTGCGGGCGCTGCGCAGGAGGTTGAGGCAGGTGTTGGTTGTGATGCGCGTCAGCCAGCCCTCGAAGGAGCCGCGTCCCTCGTATGTATCGAGCTGTGTGAACGCTTTCAAAAAAACTTCCTGCGCGGCCTCTTCGACCTGCTCGCGCCGCCGGAAGAAGCGCGAGGCGGTGCGGAAGACGCGCGGGCTGTGGCGCCGCACGATCTCGCCGAAGGCGGACTCGTCGCCTTCGCGCGCCAGACGCGCAAGCTCCGTGTCGGGCGCCTGTTCAAGCTCCTGCGGCAGTTTCGGTCCCCGTCCCTCTACGTTTGCGGGCGGCGGACTCGTCCGTCGGGGACGAGTCCGCCGTGGCCTGGTTGAAGGTTACTGCTGGGGCGCCGCCTGATTGCGCTGCGCCTTCCACTGCTCGCGGCGCTGCTCGCGCTGCTGCTTGCGCTGTTCGAGCTGCGCCTTCTGCTCGGGCGTGAGCAGCGCGAGCGAGTCCTGACGAAGCTTGAATCCTTCGGCCATCAGTCTGGCCTGGAGCCCCGCGGTCTCCGAGAGCTTCTGCGCCGCCAGAGCCTCGTTGAAGGTCGCGCCCGACTCCGCCTGACGAAGCTCCTGCCGCTTGGCGTGGAGCTGCTCGCGCAGGGACTTCGTGCGCTCGCCGAAGGCTTCGCGGAGCTGCTTCATGCTCGCCTTCTGCGCGTCGGTCAGCTCGATGCCGCGGAACCCGCCGCCGAAGCGACCGCCGCGCCCGTGCTTACCGCCGCCGCGGTGACCGCGGTGGCCGCCCTTGCCGCTGCGCTCGGCGCGCTGCATCTGACCCGACTGCTCGCTGCCGGCGGTCTGCGCCAGCGCGACGGGGGCCGCGAGAGCCAGCGCCGAGAGACCGGCCAGGCCCAACTTATGAATCCTTCCAAGTTTCTTCATGATTCCTTGATGCTCCTAGTCTACCTTGTTTTCTACCCTGAGGGAGAGGGTCTGTGAAGCAAGACACCGCGCCGCGCGCTCCGGTTACACCCCACGCGCGGCGCGTGCCACATTGTTTATTAACGACGCCAGCGGTCGTCCGTCTTGTCGCGCAGCTTGTAGGTGTAGAGCGCCGAGGCGCCCGCGCCGACGAGCGCGCCGATGACCGCGCCCTTCTTCCCGCCAGCCAGAGCGCCGACCAACGCGCCCGCGGCCGTCCCGCCCGCGACCGTCACCTTGTCGCGGTGCTCCTCGATGAACGAGCGGTCGTCGTAACGGTCGTTGTACTGCTCACGGCGCTGCCGTTCATACTGCCTCTGCTGCCGCTCGTAAGCCCTCTGCTGCGCCGCGCGCGTGGCGTACGTGCCGCGCCGCGTCTGCGCCGCCGCCGGCAAAGCCGCGCCGGCCAACAGCACGATGCTCATCACTAATCCGAAAATCTTCTTCATAACTCCCCCCTTTTTCTTCCTGAATCCTGTTTGGCCGACTCCGTCTGAACGGCCTCTGTAAGGTAAGACACCGCGCCCGTCCTTTTCGTTACACCCGCGCGAGCGGGCGAATCCCGTACGCCCGGAATGACCGCGCGCCCACTTGTAACCGAAGGCGCGGGGCCGGTGTCTAGCTTATTGGGCGGGATTTCGCGCCCTTATTTTTCTGAAGTATTTAAGGCGCCCGAGTGAGAGGCGCCCGCAGGGGAAAAGAAGATGCAGCGAGTTAAATCATTTCTGAATAAGAAGAGGCGTCTGGCGTTCGTGGGCCTTGTGGTCGCGCTCGTCGCGGCGGGCGGCGTCTGGTACTGGGGCGACGGCGCGAACGCCGCCGAGTACATGACGGCGAAGGTCGAGCGCGGCTCCCTGCGCAACACCGTGACGGCGACGGGCACGCTCCAGGCCGTTACGACCGTGCAGGTCGGCAGCCAGGCTTCGGGCACCCTCTCGGCGCTCTATGCCGACTTCAACTCGACGGTGAAGAAGGGGCAGTTGCTCGCGCAGCTCGACCCCTCGGTCACGCAGGCGCAGGTGCAGCAGGCGCGCGCCAACCTCGCACAGGCGCAGGCGCAGCTTCAGCAGGCGCGGGCCGCCGTCGGGCAGTCGCAGGCCGGCGTCGCACAGTCTCGCGCAGGCATCACCGACGCGCGTGCGAAGGCCGCCGCCGCCGGCTCGACGACGCAGAACCAGCAGGCCGGCGTCTCCGCCGCGGAGGCCAACGTCGCCGTGCTCAAGGCGCAGCTCGACGACGCCCAAAGCGTCCTCAAACAGGAGCAGTCGCTTCTCCAGAGCGGCGTCATCTCGCAGCGCGAGTACCTGACGGCGCAGACCTCTTACAAGACGGCCGAGGCGCGCTACAACCAGGCGGTCGCACAGCTCCGGATGGCGCAGGTGAGCGCGCAGTCTTCAGCCAGCGCAGGCCAGACGCAGGCCGCCGCAGCCATCGAGCAGGCGCAGGCCGCGGCGCAGCAGTCGCAGGGCTCGGTTGCGGGCGCGCAGGCGCAGGTGCAGAACGCCGCCGCGCAGGTCGAGCAGGCGCGCGCCGCGCTCCAACTCGCCGAGATCAACTTGCAGCACACGACCATCACGTCGCCCATCGACGGCGTCGTCGTCTCGCGCGACGTGAACGTCGGGCAGACCGTGGCCGCGTCGCTTTCGGCGCCGACGCTCTTCACCATCGCGCAGGACCTGACGCAGATGCAGGTCATGGCCAACATTGACCAGGCCGACATCGGTCTCGTCGAGCAGGCGAAGTCGGTCTCCTTCACGGTGGACGCTTTTCCGAGCGAGGAGTTTAAGGGGACGATCCAGCAGATGCGGCTCAACCCGCAGAACGTGCAGAACGTCATCACCTATAACGTCGTCATCGACGTATCGAACCCCGAGCAGAAGCTCAAGCCCGGCATGACGGCCAACCTGACCATCACCATCGACGAGCGCAACGACGTGCTCAAGGTGCCGAACTCGGCGCTGCGTTTCACGCCGCAGACGACCGACGCGACGCAGACGCTACGGGGTGGTAACTCGAACGGCTCGCGCCGTAGCGCCGCTCAGCGCCGCAGCGCAAGCAACGCGAACGACGCGGCCGCGACTCCGCAGCCGGACGGCCAGAACGCGCAGCAGCAGGGCGGCGCCCGCGGACAGTTCGCGCGCGCGACGGAGCCGGTGCTGCCGGGTCAGATGAGGCGCGTGTGGGTTCTGGGCGCGGACGGCAAGCCCGAACCGCGTCGCATCAAGGTCGGCCTGAGCGACGGCTCCGCGACCGAGGTGGTCGAAGGCGAGCTGCGCGAGGGCGACGTGATCGTCACCGGCCAGAACGTCACCGCCTCCGCTTCGTCAAGCACGCAGAGCGGCGGCCAATCGACGGCCCCCGGCTTCGGCGGCGCTCCGCGTACAGGCGGTGCGGTGGCGGACGGGCGGCGGCGGCGGCAGAACTGCGGTAACGAGATAAGAGGGTGAGGTTAAGTCATGCAGACGGCACTTGAAGTTGGCAGTGTTCGACAACGGGGCGCACAGGGTTCTGCTCACGCCTGCGGCGGAGGCCCCGCGGTCATACGGCTCGAAGCCATCCACAAGACCTACTCGATGGGCGACGTGGAGGTGCACGCGCTGCGCGGCGTCTCGCTCGACCATCCGAGAGGGCGAGTTCGTCGCCATCATGGGCGCATCGGGCTCGGGCAAATCGACGACGATGAACATCATCGGCTGCCTCGACAGCCCCACGCGCGGCTCCTACGCGCTCGACGGCGAGGACGTGTCCGAGCTCTCGAAAGATGAGCGCGCGGACATCCGTCTGCGCAAGCTCGGCTTCGTCTTTCAGGGCTTCAACCTGCTCTCGCGTACGTCGGCGCTTGAGAACGTCGAGCTGCCGATGCTCTACGCGGGCGTCGCGCCGGCCGAGCGCCACCGCCGCGCGACGGAAGCCTTGCACGCGGTGGGGCTCGCGGGCGCGAGCAGAACCACCCGAACCAGCTCTCGGGCGGGCAGCAGCAGCGCGTGGCGATTGCGCGCGCGCTCGTCAACGACCCGAAGCTCATCCTCGCCGACGAGCCGACGGGCGCGCTCGACTCGCGCACCTCGGTCGAGGTGATGGAGATTTTCCAGCGCCTCAACCGCGAGCGTCGGATCACGCTCGTCCTCGTCACGCACGAGCCGGACATCGCGGCCTACGCCGACCGCGTCGTCGTCTTCAAGGACGGGCGCATCCAGAAGGACTACCGCGTCACCGCCCCGCGCGACGCGGCCGAGGAGCTGCGGAACCTGCCGGCCATCGAGGACGAGGCCGATGAAGAAGAGGTCTGAGTTGTTTGTCAGCTTGAATGGCGAAGTGGAGTGCGCTTCAACGCAGAGACGCAGAGGGCGTGGAGGGGCGCGGAGAATTTCATACTTTGATTCATACCCTCTGCGTGACCTCCGCGCTCTCTGCGTCTCTGCCTTGAAGCGCGCTTAGCATTAAAGAGACCGAGTTGCAAAGATAAGGTTAGAAGCAATGAACGTCCTAATGATTATCCGCATCGCCTTTCGCGCACTCGCCCGCAACAAGTCGCGCGCGGCGCTGACCATGCTCGGCATCATCATCGGCGTCTCGGCCGTGATCGTGATGGTCAGCATCGGGCAGGGCGCGCAGGCCACCGTGCAGGCGCAGATCGAGAGCATGGGCACCAACCTGCTCTTCGTCTCGGCGGGCGCGCAGAACGTCGGCGGCGTCCGCGGTGGCGCCGGAGACTCGAACACGAACAGCCCGCTGACCGTCGAAGACCTCGAAGCCATCCGCCGCGAGGTGCCGAGCGTCGCGCTCGTCTCACCGGTCGTCAACTCGCGCGCGCAGCTCGTCTCCGGCAACCAGAACTGGAGCACGTCAGATTCAGGGCGTCTCCGAGCAGTACCCGGAGATACGCAAGTGGAACGTCCAGAGCGGCGCCTTCTTCACCGACTCGGACGTGCGCTCGGCGGCGCGCGTCGTCGTCATCGGCCAGACCATCGCCGACAACCTCTTCGCGGGTCAGGATGCGGTCGGCCAGACCCTGCGCGTCTCAAACATGCCCTTCCGCGTCGTCGGCGTGATGGCGCGCAAGGGTCAGGACCCGCAGGGGCGCGACCAGGACGACGCGGCGTTCGCGCCCTATACGTCGGTGCAGAAGAAGCTTCTGGGCAACACGCGCGTGCAGGTCGCGTACGTCTCGGCCGTCTCGCAGGACGCGACCTACACGGCGCAGTCGCAGATCGCGGAGCTGCTGCGCCAGCGCCACAAGCTCGCTCAGGGCGCTTCGGACGACTTCACCGTCCGCAACATGTCGGACGTGGCCGAGGCCGCGAACGAGACGAACAGCGTGATGACGATGCTGCTGGGGAGCATCGCGGGCGTCTCGCTGCTCGTCGGCGGCATCGGCATCATGAACATCATGCTGGTGTCGGTAACTGAGCGCACGCGCGAGATCGGCATTCGCATGGCCATCGGCGCGCGCTCGTCGGCCGTGCGGACGCAGTTCCTCATCGAGTCCATCGTGCTCAGCCTGACGGGCGGGGCAACGGGGATCGTGCTCGGGGTCGCCGCATCGGTAGGCGTGCCGCTGCTCCTCGGCTGGCCGACGCTCGTCTCGACGGCCTCCATCGTCGGCTCGGTGCTTTTCTCTGCCGCGGTCGGCATCTTCTTCGGCTACTACCCCGCGCGCAAGGCCGCCGCCCTCGACCCGATTGAAGCGTTGCGGTATGAGTAAAGCAGTAGCCAGTAGTCAGTAGAAATACACAGGCGGCGCGTCCGAAGCCTTCAGGCCGGGAGCGCCGTCTTTCCTTTTACTGGCTACTGCCATCCGCCTTCAAATCCTCCCCCTCACCTTCGCCCAGGCGAGGCCGAGGTATTCGTAGGTGACGGCTTCGGCGCGGCGGAGGCCGCCGGCGGAGGGGAAGAAGTCGGCGGGGGAGAAGCCGCGGTCAGTCTGCGTGAGGAAGTGCGTGGGCGCCGGAAGCGGGTTGGTGCCCGCCTTGCGGAAGAGCGCCAGCGAGCGCGGCATGTGCGAGGCGGAGGTGACGAGGTAGAACTCCTCCGTCCCTAGACGCGCGCGGACGACCTCGGCCTGCGTCTCTGTGTCGGGCGAGACGGCGTCGAGTTCGAGCGTCGAAGGGTCTACGCCCAGCCCGACGGCGAGCGCGCGCATCGTCTCGGCGTCCGGGGCGGAGCCGAAGACGCTCCCGCCCGAGAGCAGCAGGCGGCTCTCCGGCAACTGCCGCTGGAGCCTGACGCCCTCGACGAGCCGCGCCAGGCTCCCTTCGGACAGACGCATGACGGCGGGCAGCCCTTCGTCGGCCGAGCTGCCGCCGCCGAGCACCACTACCCAGCGCACGCGCCCCGCCGCCGCCGACACGTCCGCCGCGGGCGCGTGCTGCCGTTCGAGCGTCGCCAACAGGCCGCCCGACACGGCCCCGTAGCCGAGCACGAGCAGCGCCGACGCCCCCAGCGTCGCCAGCCACTTCCCCGCCCTCTGCCGGCGCGTGAGCCACAGCAGCGCGAGCCCCGCGAAGACCAGCGCGAGGCAGAAAGGGACGGGCATCAGAAACGGCGCGATGAGCTTCTTAAAGAGGAACATTTTGTTCGGACTCTCTCTTCGTTAAGGCGTCAAGACCCGTTCGGAGTATAATCTGTGCGGCGCACAAACCAACCGAGAGGAATCACGATTTTGAAGCTGACGAGACACTTGCGCGCGGCGCTGACCGCGCTCCTGCTGGCCGCGACGCTCGCCCCGGTGGCGCTCGCCGACGAAGGCATGTGGGCCTTCAACAACCTGCCGCGCGCCGAGATCAAGCGGCGCTACGGCTTCGAAGTCACGGACGACTGGGTGCGGCGCGTCCAGTCGGCCACGGTGCGATTTCCCAACGGCACCGGCTCCTTCGTCTCGCCCGAGGGACTCGTGCTCACCAACTACCACATCGTCGAGGACATCGTCGGTGAGCTTTCGACCGCCGAGCGCGACCTCGCCAAGACCGGCTTCGTCGCGCACGCGCGCGCCGAAGAGCTGAAGGTGCCCGGGCTCGCGCTCGACCAGCTCGTCCGCATCGAGGACGTGACGGCGCGCGTCAACGGCGCGGCCAAACCGGGCATGAGCGACGCGGAGGCGGGCGCCGCCCGCATGGCCGAGGTCGGACGTATTCAGGCCGAGGCCGCGAAGGCTTCGGGGATGCGCGCCGACGTGGTCACGCTCTACCAGGGCGGCGTCTACAACCTCTACTACTACAAGCAACACACCGACGTGCGCCTCGTCTTCGCGCCGGAGTTTCAGGCCGCCTTCTTCGGCGGCGACCCCGACAACTTCAACTTCCCGCGCTACGACCTCGACATGGCGCTCGTGCGCGTCTACGAAAATGGTTCGCCGCTCCGGCCCGACAACTACTTCAAGTGGTCGCAGAAGGGGCCGCAGGACGGCGAGCTGACTTTCGTCTCAGGCAGCCCCGGCACGACGCAGCGGCTCAACACGGTCGCGCACCTCGAATACCTGCGCGACGCCGAGATGCCGCTCACCGTCCGCATCCTTGAGAGCCGCCGCGACTCGCTGAAGAAGTACATGGCCGGAGGCGAAGAGCAGACGCGGCGCGGCCAGAACGAGCTGAACTACGCCGAGAACTTCATCAAGGTCTTCAAGGGCCAGATCGAGGGCCTGCGCGACAGGGAACTGCTCGCACGCAAGCGCGGCACGGAGTCGGCCCTGCGCGCCTTCGCCGAGTCGTCGCGCTCGCGCAAAGAGTACGTTGGCGCGTGGGACGCCATCGCGAAGTCGCGCAAGGCGCTCGCGGCCTACGACCGCGAGCGGCGTCTGCTCGGTGGCAGCAACCTCGTCGGCTACGCCAACAGCGCATTTAACACCGTCCTCTTCAACCACGCGCGCACGCTCGTCCGTCTCGCGGAAGAGTCGGCGAAGCCCGACGCCCAGCGGCTGCCCGAGTACGCGGACGCGCGCCGCGCCGCGCTCGAAGCCTCGCTCTACTCGGAGGCGCCCGTCTACGAAGATTTTGAGAAGGTGAAGCTCGCGGCCTCGCTCGCGCTCCTGCGCGATGCGCTCGGCGCCGACCACGCGCTCACGCGCAAGGTGCTCAAGGGCAAGACGCCCGAGACGCGCGCCGCCGAGCTGATCTCGGCCACTTCGCTGAACGACGTGGCCTACCGGAAGGAGCTTGCGGCCGGCGGGAAGAAGGCCGTCGATGCCTCGAACGACCCCCTCATCGTGCTGGCGCGCGACGTGGACGCCGAGGCGCGGCAGTACCGTCGGCGCTACGAGGAGGAGGTCGTCGGCGTCGAGCGCGCGGCCTACGGCCGTATCGCGCGCGCTCTCTTCGAGAAGGAGGGGACGGGCATCTACCCGGACGCGACGTTTACGCCGCGACTCTCCTACGGCGCGGTGAAGGGATATAAGGAGGGCGGCAAGACCGTCCAGCCCTTCACGTACTTCTCGGGGCTCTACGAGCGCTCGACCGAGCACGGGAACAAGTTCCCTTACAACCTCGCGCCGAGTTGGGCCGAGAAGAAATCTGCGGTTGACTTGAAGGTGCCGTTCAACTTCGTCACGACCAACGACATCATCGGCGGCAACTCGGGCTCGCCGACCTTCAACCGCGAGATGGAGTTGCTCGGCCTCATCTTCGACGGCAACATCCAGTCGCTCGTGGGCAACTTCTACTACGACGAGGCGGTCAACCGCGCCGTCTCGGTGGATTCGCGCGGGATGCTCGAAGCGCTGCGCAAGGTCTACGGCGCGAAGGAGGTCGCCGACGAGCTGACGCGCCCGGCCGCGGCTGCTACGTCAACGTCGTCTCGTTAAATTTAACCACCGCAGACACAGAGACACGGCTTGAAGTCATATTAACTTCAAGCCGTGTCTCTGTGTCTGCGGTGGTTAAATTTTAGAAAGTCAGACCGCGGCGGCCAGCGCCTGTTCAAGCACGCGCGGGAGGGCGTCGAGGCCGGGCTTGAGGACGAAGCCCTGCGCGTCGCAGTCGAGCGCCTTCTTCAGGCGCGAGGGATGGTCGCCGGAGTAGAAGACGATGGGGGTCGTCTTGTCGAACGCGCGGATGCCCTCGCACAGCTCCGTGCCCGAGCCGTCGGCGAAGCGGCTGTCGAGCAGGTAGAGGTCGAAGCTCCCGGCGCGCGCAAGCTGAAGCCCCTCCTCCACAGACTGCGCCGCCTCTACCTCGTAACCCTGCCCGCCGAGCAGGTGCGTGATGAGATAGCGCGTGTCCGCGTGGTCGTCTACGAAAAGGATGCGGGTTACTTCGCTCAAGGTAAAACTCCTGTCAACGTAATCCTATTAAACTCTCCGTCGGGAGGCGGGAGGAACGTCCGACGTTCCGTTTTGAGAAAAATTAGCAAAACTTTTGTGAAAATTCAACCGCTTCGAGGACACTTTCGCCAGATTGTTTAACCGCGCTCAAGGATTCCTCAAGTCTGCCCGCGCATTCTGTGTTCGTGACCATCAAGGAAGGGGGTTTTACAGCGAGATGAATTACGAGGCGAACGGGAGCGTGAAGGGCAGGACGCCGCTGATGCTGGCGGCCTTCAGGGGCGACACGGCGGCCGTCATCAATCATCTGGAGCGCGGCGCGGAGGTGAACGCAAGGGACGTGGACGGCGATACGGCCCTGATGTTCGCGGCCCACAGGGGGCACGCGCTGGTCGTCGCGCTGCTGCTCCAGTACGGCGCCAACGTCTACGCGCGGGCGCGCAACGGCTGGACGGCGAAGAAGGCCGCGCAGTCCGGCCTCCACGAGCACATCGCAGACATGCTCCAACGCGCCGAGACCGCGGGCGCGCCGAACATTCTATCCTTCGTCAACTGATTCAGGCCCGCGCGAAGTCTATGAAGCCGCGGTCGGGGTTGGTGGAGAGCAGGCGGACGCGGACGCGGTCGCCCACGTCGAGGCCGCGGAAGCCTTTGACTACTTTGCCGTCGGCGGGCGGCCGGAGGAGTCGCGCGAAAGTCCCTTTAGGCTTGACGCCGGTGACGACGGCGTCGAACGTCTCGCCGACGTGCGCCGAGAGCATCGCGGCGGCGGCGACCTTACGCATCCGCCGCTCGACCTTACGCGCGGCCGACTCCATCAGGTTGCAGCGGGCGGCGATCTCTTCAAGCTCCGCGCGCGTGTAGGGCGCGGGTAAGCCTTCGGCGGCCGACTTCAGGCAGCGCTGCGTGACGAGGTCGGGGAAGCGACGATTGGGCGCGGTCGAGTGCGTGTAGTCGTGGACGGCGAGGCCGAAGTGCCCCTCCTGTTCAAGCCCGGGCGCCTCGACCAGATAGTCGCCCGGCCCCATCATCTTGAGCACGGCGAGCGAGAGTTCCGCGTAGGCGCCGGGGTCTGCGGCGCGGCGTCTGGACATGAAGTCGGAGAGGGCGCGCGGGTCGGGCTCGTCGGGCAGGGTCTCGCCGTAGGATGCCGCCTTTTCGATCAGCAACGGCCAACGCTCGGGCGCACGCACGACGCGGCGGAGCGAGGGCACACCCTTCGCTTCGAGCAGCTCGGCCATCGAGGTGTTGGCGGCGACCATCAGGCTCTCGATGATCGTCTGCGCGCGGTTGTGCCGCCGGTCTTCCAGGCGCACGACGCGCCCCTGCTCGTCGAGGACGGGCACCAGCTCTTCGCGCTCAAGCTCCAGCGCGCCGCAACGCCGCCGCAGCTCGTGCAGCGAGCGCGCCACCTCGTCCTGAAGCCTGACCTGAGCTTCGAGCCCTTCGACCCGCTTGAAGACCTCGGGCGCCGCGCCGCGCCCTTCGAGCCAGGCCCCCGCCGAGTCGTAGTCCATCTTCGCGCGGTTGTGCACGAGCGCGCGATAGGCCGACTCGCAGCGCACCTCGCCGCCCTCCGACACGCAAAGCTCCATGACGACGGCGAGGCGGTCGGCGCCCTCGACGAGCGAGGTGAGGTCGTTCGAGAGGCGCGTGGGGAGCATCGGGAAGACCTTCGCGGGCGTGTAGACGGAGACGGTGTTGACCGCCGCGTGGCGGTCGACGGCCGAGTCCTTCCCGACGTACGCGTCCACGTCCGCGATGCCGACGAGCACGCGGTAGCCGCCTGCATCGCGCTCGACGTACTCGACCTGATCGAGGTCGCGTGACTCCCGGTTGTCGATGGAAGACCAGAGCAGGCCGCGCAGGTCTTTAACGTCGGCGGCTGCGGCCGCGTGCGCCTCAACCCCTTCCAAGTCTTCGAGGTCGCGCGCGACCTCCGCGGGAAAGTCCGGCTCGAAGCCGGCGTCGGCGACGGCCTCGCGCGCGATGCGGTGCAGGTCTGGTGCGTGGCTCTTCTTGCCCATCCTTGCCGGCTAGTCCTTCAGCACCAGGACGAGGTCGCTCTGGATGGGCTGCCCCGTCACCTCGATACCGTTGTCGCCGACGTAGAGGTCGATCTCAGAGCGGACGCCGAAGTTGCCGGGCAGGTAGATGCCCGGCTCGATGGAGAAGCAGGTGCGCGGGATAATCTTGCGCGAATCTTTCGTCTCAAGGTTGTCGATGTGCGCGCCGTTGCCGTGAACCTCTTCGCCGATGGAGTGGCCCGTGCGGTGCGTGAAGTACTGGCCGTAGCCGGCGCGCTCGATGACGCCGCGCGACACGTCGTCCACCTCGGCGCCCTTAATTTCGCGCCCCGCCGCGACCGACTCGCGGACGAACTCGATGGCGGCGTCGCGCGCGTCGCGGACGATGGTAAAGACCTTGACGTGTTCGTCCGACGGGTCGTCGCCGACGAAGCCCGTCCACGTCTGGTCGGCGTAGACGGCGCTGGGCTCCTTCAGCTTCGCCCACACGTCTAAGAGCAGGAAGTCGCCGCGCTTGATGGGCGAGAACTTATCTGCGTTCGGCTGGTAGTGCGGGCTGGCGGCGTTGGCGTTGACCGAGACGATGGGGTGGTCGTCGTTGCAGGTCATGTTCAGCTCCTCGAAGCGGCGCACCATGAACTGCTGAATGTCGTACTCGGTGACGGGCTCGTCGGCCTTGATCCTCCGCCCGACCTCGGCGAAAGCCTCCTGGATGATGTTGTGGATGTTGTCGGCGGCCGTGACGTGCGAGAGGTACTGCTCCTGTGTCCACACGGCCTCGAAGAGCTGGACGAGGTCGGCGCTCGTGACCGGCTCGACGCCGAGCGAGCGCACCAGCTCAATCGTGCCGGCGTCCACGCGCGAGATGTAGGGGATCGAGTTCTCGGGCGAGTACTGCATGGCGACGCGCGGCGCGCGACCCTGCGTCTTCGCGGTCGAGAGCGTGTCGCGCAGGTGCTCGTGCAGCACAGTCCAGCCGCTATAGACGAGGCGACGGCCGGGCAGGCGGTCGAGCTTGCCCTGCTCGATGGCGTGGTTGATGCGCGTCGGCTCGCCCTCGGCCGGAACGAAGTAGAACCAGCGGCGGGTCGAGAACTGGTTGGGGTCGAGCTTCAGGATGCGGTAGGCGAGCGGGTCGCTCTGGCGGAAGTCGTAGAAGAGCCAGCCGTCGAGCCCCGCCTCGCGGAGCGCCGCCTGGATGTCGGCCACGCGCGCGGCGTTCGCGCCGCCTTCGGTCGTCGTCATGTCGTCTCTGATTCCCTTCACGAGTTTATTGAGCGGGGGGATTATACAGTAGGCAGATGGCAGATGGCAGTAGGCGGTACGCTCCGCGTCTAGGACGTTGAGGAGATAACAGTTTCCGACAGCGGCTCTCTCAACTGCCGACTGCCATCTGCCTGCTGCCTACTTTTATCTGCAACTCCCTTGCCTTCGCCCCTCATCCATGTATCATATCGGGGTAAAGCCTGACACACGCCCCCGGAAAGTTCTGCCAGACGAAAGTCTCGGAGGATTAATCAACATGAGCGCACCCATCGACCACACAGGCGTCAGCCACACGCAGACCTCGGACACTTCGGGCTTCGGGGGACACCCCCGCGGCCTCCCCACGCTCTTCTTCACGGAGATGTGGGAGCGCTTCTCCTACTACGGCCTGCGCCCGCTCCTCGTCCTCTTCATGTCGGCGGCGCTGCTCGACGGCGGCTTCGGCTTCGACCGCGGCCAGGCGTCGGCCATCGTCGGCATCTACGGCGCGAGCGTCTACCTCGCGTCGCTGCCCGGCGGCTGGATCGCCGACCGTTTGCTCGGCCTGCGGCGCGCCATCCTCTACGGCGCTATCTGCATCTCGGCCGGTCACATCTCCATCGGGCTCTCGTCCTTCGCGAACAGTCGGCTCCCGTTCTTCCTCGGGCTGATTTTAATCGTCTGCGGCACGGGGCTCTTGAAGCCGAACATCTCGGCCATCGTCGGCGACCTCTACCCGGAGGGCGGGGCGCGGCGCGACGCGGGCTTCTCGATCTTCTACATGGGCATCAACGTCGGCGCCTTCTTCGGCCAGATTATTACCGGCTTCCTGGGCGAGAAGTTCGGCTGGCACTTCGGCTTCGGCGCGGCGGGCGTCGGTATGCTCTTCGGCCTGACGTTCTTCGCGCTACGCGCGGGCAAGACGCTCGGCGACATCGGCACGCGCCCGACCCTCGACCCCGACCCCGTCGTGCAGGCGCGCAAGGAGACGCAGATCAAGCTGATACTCGGCGCGGGCGTCGCCATCCTCGCGCTCGTCATCGTGCTGGCGACGCTCGGCGTCATCACGCTCGACGCGCAGGCCATCGGCCAGTCGATGACCTACGTGCTGGTGGGCCTGGCCGTGCTCTTCTTCGGCTACGTCTTCCTCGCGGGCGGCCTCGACGGCGACGAGAAGAAGCGCGTGCTCGTCATCGCCGTCCTCTTCGTCTTCGCCTCCATCTTCTGGTCGGCCTTCGAGCAGGCGCCGACCTCGCTCAACCTCTTCGCGCGCGACTTCACCGAGCGCACCGTGGGCGGCTGGGAAGTCCCGGCAACGTGGTTCCAGTCGATCAACTCGCTCTTCATCTTCATCCTCGCGCCCTTCTTCGCCTTCCTCTGGACGAAGCTCGGGGCGCGCGGCAAAGACATCTCCAGCCCGGCGAAGTTCGCGCTCGGGCTCGCCTTTGCGGGGGTCGGGTTCCTTCTGATGATTCCGGCCGCGAACCTTGTCGTGAGCAGCAACGGGGCCGTGAAGGTGGCTGCGTGGTGGCTCGTCGGGAGTTACTTCTTCCAGACCATCGGCGAGCTGTGCCTGAGCCCGGTCGGCCTCTCTTCGATGACGAAGCTCAGCCCGCGCCGTTACGTCGGGCAGATGATGGGCATCTGGTTCCTGGCCTCGGCCGTCGGCAACCTCATTGGCGGTCTGGTCGGCGGTCACGTTGACCCGGAGAAGCTCGAACAGATGCCCGGGCTCTTCACTATGACGACGGCGTCCCTCTTCGGCGCGGCGGTCGTGCTCGCGCTGCTGTCGATACCCATCCGCAAGATGCTGAAGCGGGTTGACCAGCACCCCGCGCGCACCGAGGACATCGACCCGGACCTGAGCAGCGCGCGGGCTTAACGTCTGACAGCGCAGGGCGAATGCATGGGCGGGGCTCGTCCCCGCCCGCCTCCCTTCAACAAAGGAGCCGGTACACTTATGGCCAACTCAGCAGCCCGCGCCCGCGACCACGCCGGCGCGGTCGCCGCCGAAGACAAGCACCCGAAAGGACTCTACGTCCTGTTCGCGACGGAGATGTGGGAGCGCTTCAGCTTCTACTCGATGCTCGCGATGTTCGCGCTCTACATGCGCGACACGACGGGGCAGGGCTTCCGCTGGTCGGTGGACGACACGCAGGCGCTCGTCTCGAACTACCTGATGTTCGTCTACGCGAGCCCGCTCGTCGGCGGCTGGATCGCGGACAAGAAGCTCGGCTATCGGAAGTCCGTCATGTTCGGCGGGCTTTTCTTCATGGCGGGCCACCTCCTGCTCTCGTTCCCGACGCTGACGGCCGTCTACGCCGCGCTCGCCTGTCTGGTCATCGGCAACGGCTTCTTCAAGCCGAACGTCTCGGCGATGGTCGGCAACCTCTACCCGGAGGGCAGCCACCTCAAAGACCGCGCCTACAGCATCTTCTACATGGGCATCAACGTCGGCGCGTTCACCGCGCCCATCGTGATGGAGATCGTGCAGCGCAACTTCGGTTACCATCCGGCCTTCGCCGTCGCGGCGGGCGGCATGCTCTTCTCCGTCCTCATCCTGTGGCGGATGAAGCGGCACGTGGAGATGGCCGATAGGCCCGGCAGCAGGGGCGCGAGTGAGACGGCAAACACGGCGGCCGTCGCCGTTGACGCGCCGCCCGCCAGCGTCAGCCATCAGAGCGCCATCGACGCCGTGCCCGACTGGAAGAGGGTCGGCGCTCTCATCGTCATCTTCCTTATCGTCATCGTTTTCTGGATGGTCTTCCACCAGAACTCGACGACCATCACCTACTGGGGCAACGAGAACACCGACTGGAAGGTCTCGGGCATCATCTCGAACTCGATCAACCCGGGCTGGGTGCTGGTGCTGACCTTCCCGCTCGTCTGGTTCTGGGGCTGGCTCGACCGGAAGGGCTTAGAGCCCTCGACGCCGACCAAGATGGTCTTCGGCATGGTGATGACGGCGCTCGCCTTCTTCGTCCTCTTCATCGCCGCCAGGACGGGCGAAGCGTCGCTCGCGGCGGGTGCTGACCCGTACGCCTACAAGATGTCGCCGCTGTGGCTGCTCGGCGCCTACGCCGTGCTCACGCTCGGCGAACTGATGCTGTCGCCGATGGGATTGTCGCTCGTCTCGAAGGTGGCGCCCATCCGGATGCGTGGGCTGATGATGGGCGGCTGGTTCGTCGCCACGGCCATCGGCAACAAGCTCACGCAGATCGGCCAGCTCTGGGACGACTGGCTGCACTCGACCTTCTGGATTTTCCTGAGCGCCTGTGCCCTCGTCATGGCCGGCGTGCTGCTGCTCCTGCTCAAGCCGCTCAAGAAGGCCATGCCGGGGGTTTGAGGGAAGAAGAAGGCCGTAAACCGTGACAGGAGGAAGAACGTGTCTTCACTCCTGTCACGGTTTACGGTTTACGGCCTCTATCACAGGTTCGCCGTGATGAAGTCGGTCATCTTCTGGCGCATGTGTTTGAGGAGCAGCGGGTCGGTGACGCCGTGGCGCGACTTGGGGTAGAGCATCAGGTCGAACTGGTGGCCGGCCTTCTGGAACTCGTAGACGAGCTGGATGGTGTTCGCCATGTGGACGTTGTCGTCAATCGCCCCGTGGAGGAGCAGTATCTTGCCCGAGAGGTTCGCCGCCCCCGCGAGCGGCGAGCCGGCCTTGTACCCTTCGGGGTTGTGCTCGGGCGTCAGCATGTAGCGCTCCGTGTAGATGGAGTCGTAGTTGGCCCAGTCGGCGACGGTGCCGCCCGCAATGCCGATCTTCCACTGCTTGCTGCGCGTCAGCGCGTACGTCGTCATGTACCCGCCGAAGCTCCAACCCCACAGCCCCACGCGCGCGCCGTCCACATAAGGCAAAGTCTTCAGGTACGCGAGCCCGTCCTCCAGGTCTCGCAGCTCAAGCGGCCCGAACTTCTTGTAAGAGGCCCACGCCGACTCGGCCCCCTTGCCGCTCGACGAGCGGTTGTCGAGAACCCAGATGATGTAGCCCTTCTGCGCGAGCAACTGGTGCCACAAGTAGGTCGAGCCGCCCCACGAGTTCTTCACCTGCGGCGCGTGCGGCCCCGAGTACGTGTACTGCATGACCGGATACTTCTTCGACGGGTCGAAGTCCGGCGGACGAATCATCATCCCTTCCAGCTCGAACCCGTCGCGCGTCTTCACGCGCATCAACTCGGCCTTGCCCAGTCTGTACTCGGCAAGGGCGGCCACCTTGTTCTCTTCGATGACGCGCACCTGCGCGCCGTCGGAGGAGTGCAGGCGCACCTGCGTCGGGGTGTTGATGTCGCTCCACTTGTCCACGTAGAGCGTGGCCGTCGGGTTGAAGGAGGGGCTGTGGTTGCCTTCGGCCTCCGACAGACGCTTGAGGCCGACGCCGTCGAGGCGCACGCGGTAGACGTGCTCGGCGACATGGCTGCGCTCGGTGCCGTGGAAGTAGACCAATCCGTGGTCTTCGTCAACGGCGTCTAGCCCTCGCACCTCCCACGGGCCGCTCGTGATCGGTCTGATGAGTTTGCCGTCCGCCGCGTAGCCGTAGAGGTGCGACCAGCCGGTGCGCTCGCTGCGCCAGATGAAGGAGCCGTCCTTGAGCCAGCGCGGGTTGTCGTCGAACGCCTCGACCCAAGCCTTCGTCGTCTCGCGGAAGAGGCGCGTGGTCTTGCCCGTCGAGGGGTCGGACGCGTTCAGGTCGAGGTAGGTCTGCTCGCGGTTCTGCCCCTGCCAGACGACGCGGCGCGAGTCCGGCGCCCACGAGACGCGCACGACGAGAAAGTCGGTCGGCTCATACCCCGAAGCCTCGGCCCAGCGCGGCTCGCCCGCCGCCGCCTCGACGACGCCGAGGCGCACGAGCGGGTTCGGGGCGCCCGCGAGCGGGTAGGGCGTGTTCTCCAGAACCTGCTGGCGCGGGATGTGATCGACGACGGGGAAGTTTTTGACGGGCCGCTCGTCGGTGTTGAGGAAGGCGATGCGTGCGGAGTCGGGCGACCACCAGTAGCCGCGGCGGTTTCCGCGACCGTACAACTCCTCTTCGTAGACCCAATCGAGGATGCCGTTCAAAGTCTTCTCGTCGCCCGTCTTCGTCAAACGCCGCTCGGCGTGCGTCTTGACATCGACGACGTAGAGGTCGTTCTGGCGAACGAAACTCACCCAGCGGCCGTCGGGGCTGAAGTCCTCCTCGGCCTCCTCTTCGGCGTTCGTCGTCAGACGCACGGCGGCCTCGGAGTTCAGCTCGTAGTAGACGAGGTCGTTCGCCACGTTCAGCAGCACGGCCGTCTGCGCGGGGTTCAGCTTGTAGGACGACTCGCGCGCGAGCGTCTTCGCCTCCGCCACGCTCACGCCCTGAATCTTCGCGAGCGCCGCCTCCATCCGCGCGGCGTCGAAGAAGGGCGCGGCCGCGCCCGTGCGCGCGTTGACGCGCATGAGGATGCTGCCGTCCTCGGCCTTCCGGCTGTGCAGGTAGTGCTCGCCGTCCTTCAACCATTCGAGCCCCGAGACCGTGGTGCCCGAGAAGTTGACCTTCTTCGCGGGGTCGTAAATGTCTTCGATGGTCAGGAGCTTCTGCTGGGCTCGCGCAGCCTGCGGGCCGAGGAGCAGTAGTGCGCACAGAAGTAGTCCGACGTTTTTAAGTCGCATATATTTTTTTCACTCTGAAGGAAGGTGGCTCCGTCGCGCGGGCGCGCGAACCCTCGGGCCGCGCGTCGCGTAAAGTTGTCTGCGGTGCGATGATGATACTCTATCCGCGCGTTTAAAGGAACGCGCCCGAAAGGGACTGATGAAGAAGAGAGCCTTACTTTTAACGACGGCGATGCTGCTCGCGGCGCTCGCTTCGTCCTGCGGCACATCGGAGGCGACGCGCCTGCGCGGGATTGCGGCCGAGACGCGCAAGGGTGACGCGGCCGCCTCCGTCGCAACGCCCCTGCCCCTCGCCGCCACCACTCCCGTCCAGCTCGCCACGCTCGATGACCGGCGCATCAGCGAGAGCAGCGGCCTCGTCGCCTCGCGCCGCACGCCCGGCCTCTTCTGGACGCACAACGACTCGGGCGACGGCCCCTTCGTCTACGCCTTCGACCGCGCGGGGCGCTCGCGCGGCATGTTCCGCGTCGAGGGCGCAAACGCCATCGACTGGGAGGACATCGCCGCCGGCCCCGGCCCCGCCCGAGGGGAGAGCTACCTCTACGCCGCCGACATCGGCGACAACGGACGCGCGCGCGACTTCGTCGTCCTCTACCGCTTCCCCGAGCCCGAGCTTAACGCGACCGAGGCTCCGCCGAAGGAGGCGCGCGCGACTCAGCCGGCCGAGGCCATACGCCTCAAGTATCCCGACGGCGCGCACAACGCCGAGGCGCTCGCCGTGCACCCTGTTAACGGAGACATCTACGTCGTGACGAAGGCAAACTCCAGCGCGGGCGTCTACAAGCTCTCGGCCCCGTTCGACCCGAAGGTCGTCAACACGTTGGAGAAGGTCGCGACCCTGCGCGGCCCTGACTTCTTCGGCACGCTCGTCACTGGCGCGGACATCTCGCCCGACGGCCGCCGCGTCGCGCTCTGCGACTACGCACAGGGGTACGAGCTAACGCTCCCCGCGGGCGCCGCGGGCTTCGACGAGGTCTGGCGCCAGACCCCCACCGCCCTCTCACTCGGCCCGCGCTTACAGGGCGAGTCGGTCGCCTACCGCCTCGACGGCGCCGCGCTTTTAGCCACCAGCGAGAAAGCGCCCGCGCCGCTCTTCGAGGTCGTCCTGCCCGGCCGCAAGTAAAGTCAAAGGTGAAGAGTAAAGGTTTTGAGCCCCGGAAGAGTCTAGTTTCACGCCCGCTCAGTCAATACGCGCGCCCGCACGGCCCTCTGAAACGTCCGCACACCTCTCTGAACAACTCGCCCGGCACTCTGAGCACCTTGATAACCTCTCTGGACAACCTGATAGGCACTCTGAACAGCCCGATAAGCTCTCTGAACGGCCCGATAACCTTTCTGAGCAAGCCGCAAAGCACTCTGAAACGCCCGCGCAGCCGTCTGAAACGGCCGCGCAAGCGTCTGTAACGCTTGCGCGGTTAACTTTTACGCCTGATGTTGCTTCGTCCGCCGGGGCTCAACCCTCTATCCTTCTCTCCGCCCTCTACTTCTTTTGTAGTTCTTCGCGCACGAAGCGGACGAGGTCTTCGATCTGCTTGTCGTCGAGCGTGTGCCTGAAGGGAGGCATCCCATTGCCGCCGTCGGATATCTGTTTGAAGAACCTCTCGTCCGGGTCATTCAGCGCGGCGCCCGAGTTCAGCGGCGGGGTCTTCATCGTGCCGAGCTGCGTACCCTCGCCGCGCGGGCCGTGGCAGACGGCGCAGTTGCGCTCGTAGAGTACGCGCGGCGTGACGCCCCCCTTCGGCGCGGGCTTCTGCGCCCTTGAAGCGCAGCCGCCGGCCGAGAGCGCGAGGCAGACACTTATCAAAACGACGAGGTTTTGCTTCAAGCTCATAAAGCTATTTAACCACAGAGACACAGAGAGAAGGCTTGTTGATATAACTCAACAAGCCTTCTCTCTGTGGTTAAAGTTCAATCCTTAAAAACTGAAGCGGAGTTGCAGGTCTACGCGGCGTGCGCCGCCGTTCTGTCCCCCGCCGCCGCCGAAGCCGAAGCGGCCACCGCCGTTGACCGCCTGTCCGAAGAAGGGCGAGTTGAGGTTGCCCGTCGGCGTGCCCAGACTCGCATGATTGAAGAGGTTCTGCGCGCTGACCGAGAGCGTCAGGTTGTAACGGTGCTCCGTGCCATCGCCGCCGAGGCTCTCGCCACCGCCGCCACCACCACCGCGCCCACCGCCGCCACGACCTCCGCCGCCACGGCCGCCACCACCGCGACCGCCGCCACCGCGTCCGCCCCTGCCCTGCCCCGCGCCGGCCGAGGCCACTTCGCCGAACCCGATGGTCTTACTCATACGCATGTTGACGGAGAAGAAGCCGGGGCCGCGGCCGTAGTTGCGCGGGATGATTACTTGGCCGGGCTGCGGGTCGAGGTCGAAGTCGCCGAAGGCCGTCCGGCGCACGCTCGCGCGCGAAAGGTCTGTGGCGAACGCGGGCCGCTCCGTGAAGAGCGTGTCGCCGTTCAGGTCGCGCCCGACGGTGATATTGAAGGCGCGCCCCGAATTGGCGACGAGCGTCGGGTTCAAACGCAGGCCCCACGGCAGGGCGTTGATGGCCCCGCCGATAAAGACGCGGTGGCGCACGCACGACGCGCACCCGGAGTCGCTGTACTCGCCGCCCAGGTCGTACTGGTTGACGGGGAAGTTCGAGGCGTAGTCCGTGTCGCTCCGCGAGAAGTTCAGAGTGTAGTTGCCGAAGAGCGTGAACTTGCGGCTGAAGCGGTTGTTGACGTTGAAGACGAGCTGGTGCTGGTTGAAGATGCCGCTCGACTCGAACTGGAAGACGTTGCCGAGCGCAGGGTTCGGGCGCACGGTGATGGCGTTGCCCGCGGCGTCGCGCGGGAGGCGTCCCGTCAAAGGGTCTACGAACGGCGCATTGACGTTGCGCGACCGCAGGGCGTGGAGCGTGCGCGCGCCAATGTAGCTCACCGAGAGCGTGACGCGGTGGGGCAACTGCTGCTCGACGCTAAAAGCCGTCTGCATCGTGTAGGGCGCGCGGATATCGGGCGCGAGCTGCCGCACGGTCTGCCGCACCTGGAAGGCCGTGAGCTGCGCCGGCGTCGGTACGTTCAAGACCGTCGGCGTCGGCACACCGTCTATCGTGTCGAGGTCGAACGTGGAGAGGTTGAGGAACGGCGACGCGGTGTCGGTGACGACGAACTGCTGCTGGTTCGTCCCGTTGAAGCGCGCGGCCTGCAAGTAGAGGTTCTCGTTCACGCGCTGGAAGAAGATGCCGAAGCCGCCGCGGATGACCGTCTTCTGATTGCGCGGGTCGGCGGCCGGAGCCCACGCGAAGGCGACGCGCGGCGCGAAGTCGAGGTCGCCCTCGATAATGTTCTGCCGCTCGTAGCGCAGGCCCGCCGACAAAGTCAGGTTCGGGCGCACCCGCCAGTCGTCCTGTATGAACGGGCTGAAGTCCCAATAGGTGACCGACGCCTCCGGGTCGCCGCCCGAGACGGAGAACTGCGTCGGCCCGCCGCCGCGCGCGCGCACCTCGTCGTTCCCCAGCCCCGAGAAGAGGAGCGTGCGGCGGAAGCGTTCGAGGCTCGTGATCTGCACGAGCACGGGGTTGCCGGAAGCGTCCCTGATGATGTTGCCCGAGGCGTCGAGCTGCGGCGCGCTGCCGCCCGAGAAGGTGAAGGTGCCGGCGAAGTTCTGCTGCGACACGTCGGTCAGACGGTCTGCGCGCAGCCGCGCGCCCGCCTTCAGCGAGTGGCTGCCCATCGTCCAAGAGGTGTAGTTCTGTAGCTCGAACCTATCCTGGTCGTTCGACGAGAGCAGGCTCTGCGCACCGCCGCCGGTGAAGGATTCGAGCACGCGGATGACGGGGAGGTTGTTGCCGCCCTCTTGCCGCCGCCGGTCGCGCTCGAACTGGAAGCGCGTCTCGTTGATGACCTTCTGGTTGATGACGGCCGTCTCGGTGAGTTGCACCGTGTGCTGCGTGTTCTCGGTGTCGAAGGCGCGCGTCGGGAGGTTGAAGTCGCCGACGCCCGAGTTGAGGCTCGTGCCCTGCTCGTAGGTGTAGCGCGCGACGAGCGTGTTCGTCGCGTTGATCTGGTAGTCGAGCCGCGGGCTGAAGGTCGTGCGGCGGTCGGGCGTCAGAACCGCTTGGTTGAAGCTGAGCGGGTTCAGGCCCGCGTCGAGGACGACGGCGCGCACGTCGTTGTTGTCGTCCGTCTCGCGCCGCTCGAAGTCGAGGAAGAAGGAGGCACGCTTTGAAGAGAGCGGCCCCGAGATGTTGCCGCCATAGCGTCGCGCCTGGTAGGGCGCGCGCGACGTGGCGAAGGGCGAGCGCGCGTTCAGAGACTCGTCGTTGAAGTTGAAGAACGCCTGCCCGCGATACTTGTCCGTGCCGGGCTTCGTGAAAATCTCGACGCGGCCGTAGCCGAGCCGGTCGTACTCGGCCGAGAAGGGATTGCGGTTGACGCGTATCTCGCGAATGGACTCCTTCGGCGGCAGGCGCCCGCCCGTGAAGCCGTCCACGTAAATCTGCGCGCCGTCCTCGCTTGAGCCCGCGCCCGGGCCGGCGAGCGCCTGCAAGGCTTCCGACAGGTCTTCGGGGTCGTCGGGCAGTGCGTCGAGGTCGTCGCCGCGCAAGACGACTGCGCCGGCCTGCGACTCGGCCTCTGTATCGACGGGCGCCTCGGCCGTGACCGTCACCTCCTCCTGCTCGATGGCGACGGTCAGGACGATGTCGAGCGGGGCCGCGCGTCCGGCCTGCACTTCGACGCCGAGGTTCTCGTAAGCCGCGAACCCGCCCTGATTGATGCGCACCGTGTAGCGGCCGGGCGCGAGCCCCGCGAAAGAGTAGTTGCCCTGCTCGTCCGTCTCGGCCGTCTTCTCGACGCCCGCCGAGTCCGCCGCGGTCACGGTGGCCCCGATGATGACGCCGCCCAACTCGTCCTTCACGTTCCCGCGCAAAGTTCCCAGCGACTGTTGCGCCACGACCACGCACACGCTAAAGAACAGAACCAACGCGCACAGGGCCCAGCCCTTCAGCGCCCCCCTCCTCAAATGTCTCATCACCCTCCACCCGTACCTTGTTGGTTAAAGAAGTAGGCAGTAGGCAGATGGCAGTAGGCAGTTGAAAGCCTTTCTGCCGAGAACTCCGGGTTAATTCTTCAACGTCCGAAACGCGGAGCGACTGCCTACTGCCACCTGCCTACTGCGTTACCTCGGCGGCTCGCGCGTGGGGCCCTGGCCGCCGCCGAGAACGTCGCCGGGGAGGCCCGGGCTGTTCGGGCCGCGCTGGCCGTCGCCGCCGCGCTGGAACTGCTGCATGGTGCGGATGGTCTCGGCCGAGCCCGTGACCAGAGAGACGACGGTCGCGCGCGAGGCATCGGCGCCCGGCGTGACGGTGACGACGACCGCGTCGCCCTTCTTCAACTCGGCCAGCGTGACCGCGGGCAGGCTGTCGAACATCTGGTTGCCGCCGCCGCCCGGGCCGCCGAAGCCGCCGCGACGCTGACCGCCGCCCTCGCCGCGCCCCTGCCCTTCGCCGCGTCCGCGGCGTCCGCCTTCACCCTGAGCCTGTCCACCTTGAGCCGTCTGTCCGCCCTGCTGCTGGCGCTCGGCGCGACGCTGCTCGCGCCGCTGTTCGGCCTCGGCGCGCTGCTTCGCCAACGCCTGCTCGAACTCCGGCGTGATGCGGCGCAAAGATGAGCGCGCGCCGAAGGAGAGGTTGACGCTCTTGCCGTCGTCCGTCTTGACGATTAGTTCGCCCCGCTGCGCGTCCGCGCTCGCGACCGTGCCGGCGAAACGCGCGAACGAGCCCGTCAAAACCTCTTCAGCCTTGAAGGTCGCACCGTCGGCCGAGCGCTCGCCCGTCGCGCGGATGTTCTCGCCCGCGCGCACGTCCGCGAACGAGCCCGCCACCGCGTCGGCCGGCCGCATCGAGTCGGGCGCGTAACGCATGGCGCGCGCCGCCGAAGCGTCAACCGTCACAGACTCCTGCCCCTCGCGCCCTCGCGCCTGCACGATGATGAGCTTCTTCGCCGCGTCCACCGACACGACGCGGCCCATGAGCCTGCGCCCCGCGTTCTGCCCGCCGCCGCCGGGTCGCGCCATCAGGATGAGGCGCGCGGCCGTCCCGCCCGAGCCCGCGACGCCCGGCGCGAGCACTCGGTCGCCGACGCGCACCTCCGCAAACGTGACGCGCGTCCCCTGCTTGAGGTCGGTCACGCCCGGCGCCAAGCGCGTGTAGGTCGTCTGCTCGGTCGTCGAGAGCGTCACGCTCTCGCCCGCGTCCGAGCGCACCGTGACCGTGTGCGCCGAAGGATCGACGGCCGTGATCTCGCCGAGCACCTGCTGCTTCGGGGCCGGCGGCGTCTGCGCGCCCGCCGTCGCGAACACGAGCAGCGAGATTATTAAGAAGAGGAAAAGCTTTTTCATTTCGTTCACGACCACTTTCAAGTTCGACCTCAAACGTCGGTCTCGTCGTCCGTCTCGGCGCGGCTCGCGCTGCCCCGTTTGCGGCTTCAATTCGAAGACGGCTATCCACATCAGCCGGTTACAGGAAAAGCCCGCGGCCGTCGCAGCACACGTCCGCCGCGCCCGTCGTTCGCTGGGGAAAGTTGTTCAGGGGATGACTCGAATATACAGCACGCGGGCGCGGGACGTAAGTCTCGGCGTGTCGAGAGAGGTGCGTCGCGAGAGGTTTTATAAGCTCTTGAACGGATTGTATGTTGCTGCACCAACCTGCGCCGCCCGCCGACTGACACGTTTACGCGGACAGACCGCCAAAATTAAGCGGGCCGGAAAGGACAGACCAGAATGAGAAAGGGCAGACAACAATATTGAGAAAGGAATCTGGTAGGACGAGCAAAAATAAAGCGGGCGCCGCAAGTTTTGGGACCCGCAGCGCCCACTCATGGCAACGGTCACTGTCCTCACCCCAGCAACCGTCTAGGCATTTGGATTCACCGCATGCCCGAAGTGGGCAAAATATAAAACTTTCCGCGCCCGGAATCAACACTTAAGTTAAAAAATTTTCCGCCGAAAATTTTGCACGAGTTTTTTCCCGAAATTCCTGTTAATTGCCGTCTTAAACGAGCGCTGATAGTAGCTCGGGCGGCGTTTCGGAGGCGAATTCGACCCACTCGTTCGACGCCGGATGTCGGAACGCGAGCCGCGCCGCGTGCAGGCAGAGCCGCGTGTGCGGCTCGCCCGCGTAGAGCACATCGCCGACGATGGCGTGCCCCACGTGCGCGCAGTGTATGCGCAACTGATTCGTGCGCCCCGTCAAAGGCTCCAGCCCGACGAGCGTACGCCGCGAGCCCCGCTCCACCACGCGCAGGCGCGTCTCGGCCGGCTTGCCCGACTCCAAAACTCCCCACGGCGGCCGCGCGCCTTCGACACGGCCGACGGGCGCGTCGATGTCCAACTCCTCTTCTTCAAGGAGCCCGCCCACGACCGCCACGTAACGTTTCTCGACGAGGCGTCTCTGAAAGTGCTGGGTCAGACGGCTGAGCGCGCTCTGCGACTTCGCGACGACCATGAGGCCGGACGTGTCGCGGTCGAGCCGGTGAACGATGCCGGGACGGATGAAAGCCGCGCCCGACGGAATCGGACTTCCGTCTGAGCGACTCTCATCAAACAGCTCGCGGTTGAGGTGGTACGCCAGCGCGTTAGCGAGCGTGCCGCGCTTGACGCCGAGCGTCGGGTGAACGAGCACGCCCGAAGGTTTGACGACGACGATCAGGTGTTCGTCCTCGTAGACGACTTCGAGCGGCACCGACTCCGGCGTCATCGAGTTCAGCACGGAGCCTTTCGACTCCACTTCGACCAGATCGCCCGCGCGCACACGCCGCCCCGCGTGCCCCGCCTCGCCGTTAACCCTGCACGCGCCGCGCGCGAGCAGCCCCGCGATGTGCATACGGCTCAGGCCCGCGAGCCGCCCGGCCAGAAGCTCGTCGAGGCGGCGGCCCGCCCCTTCGTCTTCGACGCTGAACTGCGTCGTCTCCTCCGGCGTCTCAGCGATATCCATTCAGTTGCGGAACTCCTGCGAGACCATGATGCCGCGGTAGCCGCCGTCCACGATGCCGATGCCGAGGCGGCCGAAGGTAGGCCGAAGGATGTTGGCGCGGTGGCCGGGCGAGTTCATTAACCCCGTGTGCGCGACCCGCACGGTCGGCGCGAGCGCGAGATTCTCACCCGCCGCGCGGAAGTTGACGCCCGCACGCTTCATGCGGTCGAAGGGGTCGAGCCCGTCCGGCGAGACGTGCGCGAAGTAGCCGCGCGCGAACATGTCGGACGAGTGTGCGCGCGCGACCTCGGTCAGCTCCGGGTCGGGCGCGAGCCGCCCCAGCCCCGCGGCCTCGCGCTCGGCGTTGACCAGTTCGAGCATCTGCGCTTCGAGGTCGGGTCGCGGTCGGACGGACTCGACCTTGAAGCCCAGCTCGACGCGCTCGTTCGACTCCGGCCGGATGGTGAGACGATTGAGCGTCTGCTGGATGGCCTCGTTGAAGACGGGCGCGAGCTGGTCTTCGAACCGGTTGGTGTAAGAGGTGAGTCGGTCGGCGACGGCGCTCTGGCGCGCGGACTCGCGCGCGGCCTCGGGCAACGGCGCGGCCATCAGCAGCGACGCGAGGATGGCCGCCGAGATGAGCCCGCCCGCTAAGCCCGGTATCATCCCGAGTGTCCGGTTCACAGTCCCGCGGTGCGTCGCCTCCGACACGCGCCGCAAGAGCGCCCCGCCCACGAGCTGTATGACGAGCCCCGCCAGCACGGCCGTCAACAGGAACGCCGCCGGCTCGTCCCAGGCTTCGTCCCAGCTCACGCGCGGCCCAATCCAACGCGCCACCGGCTGATAGAAACGTAGCGCGAACAGCAACCCCCCGACCCAACGCACGAGGTCGAGCAGCCCCAACAGCAGCCCTCTGTGCCAGCCCTGCCACACCCCGAACAGCACGACCAGCACCAGCAGCACGTCAACGAAAGTCACGCTCATCCTTAGAACCCGAGCCTCCGTGTGAACCGGGACTTTACTCGAACGGAGATTATACGTCCGGGCGGACGCGGAAGCTCTGCCGAAGAAGTTCTCTTTGTGTGGCGCGGAGAAAGAGAGACGCGCCGACGTTTCTCGTCCGTCGGCGCGTCCTGCTTCAATAGATCAACCCTTAACCCGTCTTCACCCTTCGGCGGGGAGGCCCGCGGCGGAAGGCCACGCGCCATCTCTGCGGCGCGTGCGCGTGTGGCCGTTGCCGTTCGAGCGGCGCGGGCGCGTGAGCAGGGCGACGGCGGCGAGGCCGGCGCCGGCGAAGAGCGCGCCCGTCAGGATGGGGTGGAGCGAAGCCTTCGTGTAGATGCTCGACTCCGAGACGTACATCGGGTCGCCGGAGCGCTCCTTCAACTCGCCGGAAGCTTCATAAAGTCCGGCGTCGCCGCGCGGCTGCGCGGGCTCGTCCTGCTTCTGCGCGTCGAAGATGAAGTGCTCCATCACCTTGTCGCCGAGCCGCGGCATGTACTTCTCCATCACGGAGAACGCCTTGCCGCCGCCGCCCGCGAACACGTCGCGCTCGGGCGTCTCGGCGCAATGGAGGATGGCCTCGGCCACGACCTCGGGCGCGTAGACGGGCGGCGGCACGGCCGGCTCCTTCTCTAAGAAATTCTTCGCGTGCTTCGTGTACGGCGTGTCGATGGCTGCCGGCTTGACGAGCGTGACGGAGACGGGCGCGCCCTCCTCCTCCAGCTCCATGCGGAGCGCGTCGGTGAAACCCTTGACCGCGTGCTTCGAAGAGCTGTAGACGCCCTGCAAAGGGATGGCGCGGTCGCTCACGGTCGAGCCGACGTTGATGAGCGCGCCGCCGCGCTCGCGCAGGATTTCGGCCGCGACGACCGAGCCGTAGACGACGCCCCAGAAGTTCGTCTCGTAGAGGCGGCGCATGTCCTCGAACGGCGTGTCGAGAATCTTCCCGTAAATGGAAACGCCCGCGTTATTGACCCACGTGTCGATGCGTCCGAAGCGCGCGAGCGCCTCCTCGGCCACGCGCCGCACGTCCTCCTCGCGCCCCACGTCGGCCGCGACGTACGTGGCCTCGCCGCCCGCCGCGTTGATCTCCTCGACTAGTTGCCGCAGCGCGTCCTCGGCGCGCGCGACCAGCACGAGTTTCGCGCCGCCGCGCGCCGCCGCGCGCGCCGTCACCAGCCCGATGCCGGATGACGCGCCGGTAATGACGACGACCTGCTCGCTCAACTTCTTTAACTTCACACCCATCTGACTTCCCCCCTTGAGACTGTGTTTAAGAGCTTAGCGCCTGCGCCCGAGCGCGCGGTGCTCGACCATGAGACAGAGGTCCTGCACGACCTTGATGCCCGCACGCGCGAACTGCTCGGCCGCGCGTTCGTTGCGGATGCCTGACTGGAACCAGACTGATTTAGGCTTGGCGGCGAGTATGTCTTCGACGTGCGGCGGGATATCTTCCGAGCGCCGGAAGACGTTGACCATGTCGATGGGGCCGGGCACGTCCACAACCTTGCGATAGACCTTCTGCCCGAGTATCTCCGTCACCTCCGGATAGTAGACGGGAACGGGGAGGACTTCGAGCCCGGCGCCCGCGAGGTACTGAGGGACGTAGAAGGCCGGCTGGTAAGCCTGCCGCTCGGTCTTGATGCCGAGCACGGCGACGCGCCGCGTCTCGGCGAGCACTTCCCTCAAACCGTCGTCGGTCGTAATCAGGTTCTCGCGCCAGTCGGTTTCGTTCGCGCCGCCCGCATCTTGTTCGACCTGCAAGTTAGAAGCCCTCCTGCCTTCGCGTTTGTTCAGATAGTGTACGCGCGCGCTGCCGAAACAGTACGCGCGACGCACGCGCCCCCAGTGCTTTTCCGCACATTCTATTGCCGCCGCTTTTCAACTGCAAAGAGGCTGCAAGCATGGTGCCAGATGGTTGCCTCTATTGAGACCGGGGCCGGCTCAAGGCTCTGTATGTGATACTCCAATAGTGAACCGATTACCTGAAGTTAATGTCAGGTAACGTACTGTTATTGTTTGAGTTACGAACTAAGTGGAGAGAAAATTTCTCTTCCAGAAGGCCGAGCTTGATGCTATCATCGCGGCAACTTTTCACCCCAGCAAACTTATTTGATTTACGTGATTGCTCCGAGTCCCCCTTCAGGGCCACGTACGTTCTCTTTCTTGAAGGAGGTAGTTTATGGTTCAAGCAATCGCGGCTCAGAGAGTAGCCAAAAAACCGAAGCCGAGGCTGAGAGAACTGGGCGTCTACGCGCTGCCCGACGGAAGGGAGTTCGTCGTCAGCACGATCTACCACGACGGTTGCAGCCTCTACACCCCGCACTCCTGGGAGGCGTTCGGCATCGCCGAGTACTGGGTTGACCGCGAAGGGCGTCTGCTCCACCGCGGCGTGCCCAGCGTCTGGAAAATGGAGGACTTGAACGACACGGGACGCACGGCCAGTTACCCGCGCCCCGTTATTCGTTAGCCCCGACAAACAACCCTTTAAAAATTCGCGGCGCGTCGTCAGTGAAGGCTCATGCTTGAATGAGCCCTCGTTGACGACGCGCCGTTCGCATCTATCCTGTTTACTGTTTACCGCCGTCGTCGGCCCACGCGTGCCAACACTTATAAACTTTGCTGGCAGTTAATCCGGCGTTGATTAGAGGAAGTCGCGGCCTATTTGCCCTTTACTCTGCGCATGCCCCGGAGAGGTTTCTCACTTACACTTTTGAGCCTACTCGTCTTTACGGGCGGCGGGGCCGCGCGCGCCGCTTCGGAAGTCAAAGACTCGAAGAAGGATTTGAAGAGGGCGGAGGTCGTTCTCTCGAAGCTGCGGCGGCTGGAAGGGACTTCCGCCACGGCCTTCGTCAAGGTCGCGCGCGAGCTATACCCCGGCCTCTTCTCGAAGGTCTCGGGGCTGCGCGAAGGCGGTCTGAAGACGGAGTTGAAGACAGCCATCGTCCTCTATGAGTCTTCGCTGCGCGCGGCGCGACAGGGCGTTGGCGCGTACGACTGCTCGCGCGAGCTGCGCGAGTCGTACGCTCGCCTCTGTCTTGAGACGCGCGAGGGCGGCCGCGCGGCCTTCCTGCGCGCGAAGGCGCTGCTGCACGCGCGGCGAGCGGAGGCGGAGTTGCTCTACGCGCGCGGCGAACGCGGCGCCGCGACGCTCGACGCCGTCTCGCTCACACGCGCCGAGCGCGACACAGACCGCGCGCTCGCTTCGGACGCGCTCCGGTCTCTCAAGGAACTCATCGCCGCTACCACTTCGTCAAACAACGACGCGCGGCCCACGTTCAATGTCGCCGACAGGCTCGAAGCGGTTGAGCGCGTGCTCGCCTCTCTGCCGCGCGACCGCACGCACCAACTTTTGTGCGAAGCGCGCGACGCCTTCCGCGACGGCCTCTACTGGCAGCACAAAGCCGCGCCCGCACTCGCGCTCGTCATCGACGCCAGTTCCTTCACCCCGCGCGGCGAACTCCCGCGCATGGGCCTGCGCGCCGACGACGCCACCCGCACCGCACAGTCCAACCTCCGCGCCGCGCTTAAGTTCATTAGTAAAGCTGAAGAAGAGTTGACGAGCAGATAGCAGTAGGCAGTTGAAAGCCCTTGTGTCTTTCAACTGCCTACTGCCATCTGCCTACTGTTGAAGCACGTATGCGGCCAGCGCTGCGCGCCAGTGGCGGAGGGGCGGGAGTCCGAGTTCCGCGGATGCCGTGCAGTGGAGAGGGCTGTAGCGCGGGCGCCGTGCGGGGCGTCGGACTTCGGATTCAGTGACGGGCTCGACGAGACGCGCAGCCTCCTCTTTGTCGAGCCCGGCGAGGCGTGCCGCCTCACGCGCGAAATCTTCGTAGGTGCAGACGCCCTCGTTGACGACGTGGTAGAGACCGTGTCGGCCCGCGCCGACCAGCTCTTCGACACGCGCGGCGAGGTCTTCGACGTAGGTCACGCTCGCCCAGGTGTCGCTGATGGCGCGGACGCTGCGGCCGGCCGCCAGCTCTCTGTGCGCCGTCGAGAGAAAGCTCTCCTTGCCCGCCCCGAAGACCCAGGAGGTGCGCACGACGTAGCCGCGCGGGTTGGCCTCAAGCGCCGCACGCTCGCCCTCCTCTTTCGTCCGGCCGTAGACGTTGACGGGGCGCGGCTCGTCGCGCTCGTCGTAAGGCTCGCGGCCCTCGCTGTCAAAGACGTAGTTGGTGCTGAAGTGCAGGAACTCCGCGCGTACGGCCGCTGCGGCCGCGGCGAGCGCGCGCGGCGCCTCTGCGTTGACGGCGCGCGCGGCCTCCGGGTCGCGCTCGCACTCGTCCACGCCGAGCACCGCGCAGTTGACGACGAGTTGCGGGCGCGCCTCTTTGATAAAGCGAGCGACGGCACCCGCGTCCGTCACGTCCAACTCGACGCGGCGGGGCGCATGTACTTCATGCTCACGCCCGAGGCGGCGCGCGAGGCACCCGCCGACCAGTCCACCCGCGCCCGTGATGACGACCTTCATTCTTTAAGAGAGATGTGCGAGGCGGTTGCGCGCCTTGGCGATCTTGCGTGTGAGGGTGGCCGCCTGTTGCGCGAGTGCGTCGCGCCCCTGGCGAGCCTCTTCGGCCGCCGAGAGCATGAGATGGTAGAGCCTGTCCTGCTTGAGCCGCTTGATGCCGAACTCGATGGTGATGAGTTCTTCTTTCAAATAGACGAGCCGCGCGGCTGCGTCCTCGGGCACCTCTTCGCGTGCGCCCGACGCGCAGTATGACTGGAGCTGCTCGTCGTCGAGCAGCGTCGAGAGACTCTCCACGTCGCCGTCGCGGTAGGCGCGGCTGGCCTCGGCCATGATGGAGTGACGGCGGCGGGCCTCCTCTTCGTCGGCTGCGTGGTCGGGGTGGAACAGGCGCGCGACCGACCAGAAGAGCTTGCGCAGTCCACCCTTGCCCGGCACGGCCGAAGGCGCCGTCCCTTCGAAGTCCGGGCGGCCCTCCTCCTCCTCCGCTTCGTCCTCTTCGAGCCCCGCGAGCCGCGCCTCGGCGCGCCGTATCTCGGCCTCGACCCCGGCCAGCTCGGCCAGACGCCCGCCGACCGTCTGCGCGTAGCGCTCCCTGAACTCGCGGAACTCCTCCTGCAACGCCGACAGCTCCGCACGCCGCTCTTCGAGCAGCGCCGCCAGGCGCTCCGCCTCGACGGCCGCGTCCGGCGCCTTCTCATTCGCAGGAGTGGTTTGAAGATGAGCGCTCATTGATACAAAGTACTGAGTGCTGAGGACTGAGAACTGAGTGTTAAGACAGGCTTCTTCTTCACTCAGTCCTCAGTCTTCAGCACTCAGTACTTTGAGTCTAACACACCACGCCCCTCGTCGCGCGGAGCGGGCAGAGTGCGGCCGGCTCGTGGCGATCAGGGTTGCCGTGTGTCCGTGACTTTCAGGCGGGGCGGGCCGTCCGGTTCCCTTCAAACCGAGGCGGCTTGGGTGGCGCTAAGGCGTGATGAGTCCCTTCTTGATATTGCGTTGCCACGCCTCGAAATTCTTCACGCGCCGCTTGGCCTGCTTACGGGTCAGACGCATCTTGTCGGCCACGAAGTTGATACGTTCCGTGCGGTCGAGCTTCTTGTTGTGCGGGACGCCGGGGGCCTGTTGGTATATCTCGTAAGCGCGCTTCCACTCTTCCTTGACATCCTCGGTCGCCTGCTTACCGCGTAACTCTGGCATTGTCTCTTTCATTCTCCAAAGGGGATATTTGACTGTACCCCGAATTATACTTCACACCGTCTTCAATCTACCACATCCGCTTTGTAAAATTTCATGAGCGCGCCCGGCGCAAGTTGCCATTAACCTTGCAAAGGGTCTTCGGGCCACGCGTGGCGCGGGTAGCGCCGACCCAGCTCGCGCCGCACCGAAGGGTAGTGGCGCGACCAGAAACCGGCGAGGTCTGTGGTCACCTGCACGGGGCGCTGGCTCGGCGCGAGCAGTTGCAGCACCAGCGCAACCCGGCCCCCCGCGACGCGCGGCCCCTCGCGCATCCCGAAGAAGTCTTGCAGGCGCGAGGCGACCGAAGGCGCCTGGCCGCGCTCGTAACGAACGCGCGCCTGCCGCCCGCGCGCGAGAGGGATGCGCTCCGGCGCCATCTGCGCGAGCAGACGCGACTGCGCGGGCGAAAGCCTCCGCCGTAGGGCTTCGACGAGCCCGCCGCCGCGCGCCGCGTCCCTTAGCTCCGCGAAGCTGCGGCGGCCCTCGCACAACTCCGCGAGCGCCTGACGCACATCCTCGTCGTTCAACCGAGGAAGTTCCGCTTCGGGGAACGTGCGCGCCATGAACTCGACGCGCGCGACGAAGCGTTCGACCTCTTCGAGGTCTGCGAAGGCGTGCGGCCCGACATTCAGCGCGGCCTCCGCGAGTGCGCGTGTCACCTCCTCGCCTTCGACCCGCGGCGCGCGCCATTCGTCTATGACGAGCTGGTCATAAGTCAAACGACGCAGCAGCTCGACACGCTCGCCCTGCGCGTTCCAGCGCGCTTCGGTCTTCTCGGCGAGAGCGTCTGGGAAGAGGTCGAGCAGCCAGTCGGGCTCGACCTTGCTCGCGAGCCGCACGACGGTCTTCGCCGCGCGCGTCGGCGTACGAGTCACGCCCGCGCGCTCCTCTGCCTCCACGGCGACGAGAAACTCGGCCGCGCGCACGACGCTCTCCGGCGCAAGCTCGGCCGTGCCCCCGCCCGACAGAAGCAGTTCCGACGGGCCGCTCTCGCCCGACCTGTTCGCGCGTCGTCGCGCGACGCGGTCGGGATAGCCCGCGAGGATGGAGACGAGAAGCTCCGTCTCCTTCTCGTCAGACAGTCCGACGCCTTCTGCTCTTGAGCTGTTGACGCGCAGCAGTCGCCGCAACTGCCTGCTCACGCGCTCGACGGCGCGCACGGCATTCGGTTCGAGGTCGAGCGCGCGCAGCCGTTCCGAGGCGAAGCCCTGTGCCTCGGCTTCGTTGAAGAGGTCGAGCAGCTCAAGCAGGTCTGAGGAGCCGTGCGTGTGTGCGACGCGTTTCGCGCGCGCGCCTTCATGCTCACGCACATTCTGACGACCGGCTAACCGGACGCGGCCGGCGCGTATGTCGCGCTCGCTGATGAGCGCGGCGACCGTGGCAGCCTCGCGCGCGACGCCGCGCGATTCGGCCTCGACGACGATGCGTGCGAGGCGCGGATGCAGCGGCAGTCTCAGCATCGAGCGCCCCACGTCGCTCACGCTCCCTTGCGCGTCAATCGCACCGAGCCTGCGCAGCAACGTCTCGGCGGCTTCGAGCGCCTCGGGCTGTGGCGCCTCGAACCATTCGAACTCACGCAGGTCGCCCACGCCCGCCGCGCGCAGCTCAAGCACAGGCTCCGCGAGGTCGAGCCTACGCACCTCCGGCGTCTCGTTCGGGGGCCGCGCGCCGAAGTCCTGCGCCGTGTAGAGACGCAGGCAACGGCCCTCGCGCGTACGACCCGCGCGACCCGCGCGCTGTATGGCGCTCGCGCGGCTCACGCGCGAGACCAGGAGCCGCGGCAGTCCCGACCACGGCGAGTGCGTCGCCACGCGCGCGAGCCCCGAATCGACGACGGCCGCCACGCCCTCAATCGTCACCGAAGTCTCCGCGACGTTGGTCGAAAGAATCAGCTTCCGCCGCTCCGTCGGCCGGACGGCCGCGTCCTGCTCGGCCGCGGGCAGCTCGCCGTGCAGCGGCAGGACGAGCAGGTCGTTCTCCGCGGCGACGCGCTCGCACTCGCTCTGCGCTTTACGGATCGACGCCGCGCCCGGCAGGAAGACGAGCACGTGCCCGTCCAAACCTTCCGCGACAAGCCGCCGCACCGCACCTTCGACCTGAACTTCCAAAGGCCGCTCGTCGTGCCGTGCGAGGTGTTCGACAGACACGTCGTAACGTCTTCCCTCGGAACGCAGCACCGTGCAGTCGTCCATGTAGCGCGCGACGGGCGCGGCGTCGAGCGTCGCAGACATGGCGACGAGTTTGAGGTCGGGTCTCGTCGTCCGCTGAAGCCTTCTGAGCAGAGCGAGCGCGAGGTCGGCCTGCAAGTGTCGCTCGTGGAACTCGTCGAGGACGACGCACCCGACGCCCTTCAACTGAGGGTCTGTGAGCAGCCTTCTGGTCAGCACACCCTCGGTCAAAAACCGCAGGCGCGTGGCGCGGCCCGTGACCTCCTCGAACCTGACCTGATAGCCGATGGTCTCGCCCAAACGTTCGCCGCGCTCTTCGGCCACGCGGCGCGCGGCCATGCGTGCGGCCAGGCGCCGCGGCTCAAGCACCAGCACGTCGCCGTCGCCCGCGATGCCCGCGTCTAAGAGCGCGGACGGCAGTCGCGTCGTCTTCCCCGCGCCGGGCGGGGCTTCCACGACGAGGCTCCGCCCGCGCCGCAACGTCTCGACGGCCGCGGGCAGAATCTCGTCCACGGGAAGCCTCTGCATGAAAGTGTTCGTAACCGAAGCCGCCGCGCTTTGGCAAGCAGGGCGCGCGGCCGCACCAAGAGTTTGATAGACAAACGCGACACTTACGCGAGGCCGGCGCGTGAGTATTCGCCTTTATTCGCGCGGCGCGTTTAGAATCGGAGCAAGAGACCAACAGTCCGGAAATTATTAAGCGGATGGAGGCGACGAAACTGGCGAGGAGACTGCCCGTCGGGGCTGAAGCGCGGCCGGGGGACGGCGTGCATTTCCGCGTGTGGGCGCCGCGCAGGCGCCGGGTCGAGGTCGTCTTCGAGGGGGAGCGCGCGCCCGTGCCTCTCGCGCTCGAAGAGGAGGAGGGCGGCTATTTCTCCGTGCTCGTCGAAGGTTTGACGGAGGGCGCGCTCTACCGCTTCCGGCTCGACGGCGAAGATTACTTATACCCCGACCCCGCGTCCCGCTTTCAACCCGAAGGGCCGCACGGTCATTCGTGCATCGTAGACCCGACGACGTTCCGCTGGACTGACGCGGAATGGAAAGGCGCGTCGCTTAAGGGGCAGGTCATCTACGAGCTGCACGTCGGCGCCTTCACGCGCGAAGGGACGCTCGCGGCGGCGACGGCGCGGCTGAAAGAGCTTGCGAGTTTGGGCGTGACGTGCGTCGAGCTGATGCCTTTGGCCGAGTTCCCGGGTCGCTTCGGTTGGGGCTACGACGGCGTCTGCCTCTTCGCGCCGACGCGGCTCTACGGCGAGCCCGACGACCTGCGCCGCTTCGTCAACGAAGCTCACAGGCAGAACGTCTCTGTCATCCTCGACGTGGTCTACAACCACCTCGGGCCGGACGGCAACTACCTCGCGCAGTTCTCGGAACACTACTTCACCGACCGGCACAAGACCGAGTGGGGCGCCGCCATCAACTTCGACGGCCGGCACTCCGCGCCCGTCCGCGAGTTCTTCCTCTCGAACGCGCGCTACTGGGTCGAGGAGTTTCACTTCGACGGCCTCCGCCTCGACGCCACGCAGAGCATCACGGACGACTCTGACGAACACTTCCTCGTGGCGCTGACGCGCGAGGTGCGCGACGCCGCGCAGGGGCGTGAGACCATCATCGTCGGCGAGAACGAGCCGCAGGATGCGCGGATGATTCTCGACTACGGGCTCGACGGCCTCTGGAACGACGACTTTCATCACGCGGCGATGGTCGCGCTCACGGGCCGCAGCGAGGCTTACTACTCCGACTATAAAGGCACGCCGCAGGAGTTCATCTCCGCCGCCAAGTACGGCTTCCTCTATCAGGGCCAGCACTACAAGTGGCAGCGCAACCGGCGCGGCACACCGACCTTGCGTATCCGGCCGCACGCGTTCGTCGGCTTCATACAGAACCACGACCAGATAGCCAACTCGGCGCGCGGCCTGCGCGCGCACCGGCAGACGAGCCCCGGCCGCCTGCGCGCGATGACGGCGCTGCTGCTGCTCGCGCCCTCGACGCCGATGCTCTTCATGGGTCAGGAGTTCGGGTCTTCGGCGCCGTTCCACTACTTCGCCGACCACGAGCCCGAGCTGGCCGGGAAGGTCAGGCGCGGCCGCGCCGAGTTTCTCGCGCAGTTCCGCAGCATCGCCACGCGCGAGACGCGCACGCGCCTCCCCGACCCCGCCGCGCCCGAGACCTTCGAGCGTTGCAAGCTCGACCACACGGAGCGCGAACGTCATCGAGAGGTCTACGAACTGCACCGAGACCTTCTGCGGCTCCGACGCAAAGACACGGTCTTCAACGCGCAGGAGCCACGCGCGCTCGACGGCGCCGTGCTCGGCCCAGAGGCTTTCGTCCTGCGCTACTTCGGCGTCGAGTCGGACGACCGCCTGCTCGTCGTCAACTTCGGCGCGGACTTGAACCTCAATCCCGCGCCCGAGCCTCTGCTTGCGCCGCCCGCGGGGAAGGTCTGGCGCACCGTCTGGTCGAGCGAAGATTACGCTTACGGCGGGACGGGGACGCCGCCGCTTGAGACGAAGAACAACTGGTACATCCCCGGCGAGACGGCGGTCGCGCTCGCACCCGCCGACCCCGAAGAGGTCGGCGACCCCGCGCGGGGTTCAGGCGGCCCGAGTGAAGAGGCAGAGGTGCGCGACGAGGCTCTGCGCGAGTGGGAAGAGGAGACGTAAAGTTTTAATTTGAGATTTCAAATTTCAAATTCTTGAACGAGCAGAAGGGTGTTGGTAAGGATGAAGGAACCGGTTCGCAGTTTAACTTTCAGTGAAGAGGACACGCACGACGCGGAGCTGATGCTCGGGCGCGAGTGGCTGGTGACGAACGGGCTGGGCGGCTTCGCGTCGGGGACTTTGGCGGGCGTGCCGACGCGCCGGTATCACGGGCTGCTCGTCGCGGCGCTGCCCACTCCGCTCGGGCGGACGGTGATGTTCAACCACCTCTCGGAGTGGGTGCGGCTGCCCACGGGCGAGCGCCAACAGATCGGAGGGCAGGAGCGCGCGGGCGGGCAGCTCGAATGGCCGGGTGCGAAGCATCTGCGCGAGTTCCGGCTCGAAGCGGGGCTGCCCGTCTGGCGCTACGAGCTGGGCGGCCACGTCGTCGAGAAGCGCGTCCTGATGGTGCACAGCCAGAACACCGTCCACGTCACTTACAAACTCGTCGAAGGCGAAGGCCCGCTGCGTCTCAAGCTCCGCCCCGCGCTTCAGTTCCGCTCGTACGAAGAGCAAGTCCACGCGTCGGCCAACGAGCCCTACACCGTCACCTCGACCGAAGACCGTCTGGAGGTCTCGACGGGACACAAGTATCCGCCGTTGCGCCTGAAGATTTACGGCCGGCGCGCGACGTTCGCGCTCGACGGCAACAAGATACAGGACGTGCACTTCAGGACTGAGGAGCGGCGCGGCTACGATCACACGGGCGAGCTTTGGAGCCCCGGCTACTTCAGCGTGGACGTGACGCGCGACGTGTCGGCGACGCTCATCGGCTCGACTGAGAGCTGGGAGCTGATACGCGCGCTCTGCCCCGAGGAGGCGCAGGACGCGGAGGGCGAGCGGCGCGAACGCCTCCTCGCCACGGCCGCGCCCGCGGCGCGCTGCGGGCTAGCGGCCGAACTCGTCCTTGCCGCCGACCAGTTCGTCATCACGCCTTCGGGCAGAGAGGGTGACGCCGCGCGCGCGCACGCCGCGGGCGAAGAAGTACGAAGCGTCATCGCCGGCTATCACTGGTTCACCGACTGGGGCCGCGACACGATGATTAGCCTCGAAGGTCTGACCTGCGCGACCGGAAGACATCGGGAGGCGGGTTGGATTCTGCGCACCTTCGGCCAGTACATACGCGACGGCCTCATCCCGAACATGTTCCCCGACGGCGCGAACGAGGGGCTCTATCACACGGCCGACGCCACGCTCTGGTTCTTCCATGCGCTCGACCGTTATCTGAAGACGACCGACGACGCGGTCACGCTCGAAGTGCTCCTGCCGAAGATGCAGGAGATCGTCAGGCAACACTTGCAGGGCACGCGCTTCGGCATCAAGGTTGACCAACGGGACGGCCTGCTCGTGCAGGGCGAAGAGGGCTACCAGTTGACGTGGATGGATGCGAAGTGCGACGGCTGGGTCGTCACGCCGCGGCGCGGCAAGGCCGTCGAGATCAACGCGCTCTGGTACAACGCGCTGCGGCTGTTGGGAGGCTGGACGCGCGCGGCAGGCGACACCGCGCAGGCGGACGAGTTGAACGGGCACGCCGAACGCTGCCGCCGCTCCTTCAACGAGCGCTTCTGGTATGAAGAAGGCCAACACCTCTTCGACGTGGTCGAGAGCTGGGAATTGAACGGCGAGAATGACGCGGCGTGCCGACCTAATCAACTGCTCGCCCTCTCGCTCGCGCATGCGGTGCTGGAACGCGAGCATTGGGAGCCGGTCTTGAACGTCGTGCGTGAGAAGCTCCTGACGCCGGTCGGCCTGCGCTCGCTCTCGCCCGACCACTTCGACTTCAAGCCGACCTACCACGGCGACCTGAAGACGCGCGACGCCGCGTATCATCAGGGCACGGTCTGGGGCTGGCTTATCGGCCCCTTCATCGACGCCTGGCTCAAAGTCCACCCCGACGACCGCGCCGGCGCGCGCAGGATGCTTGAAGGATTTCTGCCGCACCTCGACGAAGCCTGCGTCGGCTCCATCAGCGAAGTCTTCGACGCCGTCCCTCCCTTCCACGCGCGCGGCTGCATCGCGCAGGCGTGGAGCGTCGCGGAGGTTTTAAGGTGCTGGGTGCTGACTTCAGAGAATGATGAATGATGAGTGATGAATGATGAATTAAGAACCCTTTTCAATTCATCACTCATCATTAAGCACAGAGGGAAGAATGAAGTTAAGAAGATCAAGCGGGATTCTGCTCCACCCGACGAGTCTGCCGGGGCGCTTCGGCGTGGGCGATCTGGGTGGCGAGGCTTACAGGTTCGTGGACTGGCTCGCATCTGCCGGGCAGACGTACTGGCAGATCATGCCGCTCGGGCCCACCGGTTACGGCGACTCGCCGTACTCTTCGTTCTCGGCCTTCGCCGGCAACACGAACCTCGTGAGCCCCGAGAAGCTCGTCGAGTCGGGGCTGCTCGCGCCTTCGGACATTGCGGAAGCGCCCGACCTCCCCGCCGAGCGCGTCGATTACGGCAAGGTCATCGAGTACAAGCGCGGACTCTTGGAGAAGGCTTTCCGAAACTTCACGCGTAAGCTCAAAGAGGACGAATCCTTGCGGCGCGACTACGAAGGGTTCGAGGGGTTCGCCTCCGTATGGCTCGACGACTGGGCGCTGTTCGCGGCGCTGAAGGACGAGTACGCGGGCGAGCCGTGGAACACATGGGCGGCGGGACTCGCGCGGCGCGAGCCGGCGGCGGTCGAGTCGGCACGCCAGTCGAAAGCCTCACGCGTCGAGGCGCACAAGTTTGCGCAGTACGTCTTCTTCCAACAGTGGCTCAAGCTCAAACGCTACGCCAACGAGCGCGGCGTGCGCGTCGTCGGCGACATGCCCATCTTCGTCGCGCACAACTCGGCCGACGTGTGGTCGAGGCCCGAGTTGTTCAAGCTCAAAGAGGACGGCCGCCCCTCGGTGGTCGCTGGTGTGCCGCCCGATGCCTTCAGCGCGACGGGGCAGTTGTGGGGCAACCCCATCTACGACTGGGAGCGGATGCGCGCGGACAAGTTCGCGTGGTGGGTCGCGCGCGTGCGCGAGACTTTCAAGATCGTGGACGTGGTGCGGCTCGACCACTTCCGCGGGTTTGCGGCCTACTGGGAGGTGCCGGCCGAGCACGAGACGGCCGAGCACGGCCGCTGGGTCGAGGCGCCCGGCCGTGAAGTCTTCAACGCGATGAAAGATGCGCTCGGCGGAGACCTCCCCATCGTCGCCGAAGACCTCGGCACCATCACGCCCGACGTGCACCAACTCCGCGACGAGTTCGACTTCCCCGGAATGCGCGTCCTCCAGTTCGCCTTCGGCGGTGACCCGCACGACACGCACCTCCCGCACGAGTACACGCGCAACACCGTCGCCTATACGGGGACGCACGACAACGACACCGTCGTCGGCTGGCTCCGACAGCGCGCCCGCGCCGACGCCCCCGAATGGGAGCGGCGCGAGCGCGACCTCTGCCTGAAGTACCTCGGCACCGACGGCGCGGAGATCAACTGGGACTTCATCCGCGCCGCGCAGATGTCGGTCGCCGCCCTCAGTGTCGTGCAACTTCAGGACGTGCTCGGCCTCGGTGCGGAAGCGCGCATGAACACGCCCGCCAGCACCGAAGGCAACTGGAACTGGCGCTACACCGCCGACACGCTCACCGCCGAACTCGCGCAGAGGCTCCGCGAGATGACGCACATCTACGGCCGCCTGCCCTGAGGTCTCGATGACTTAACCGCGCCGCGGCCCGAATCTCTCGGACCAAACCACAACCCCGCGCGTCTGAACCTTCGCGCCGGACGCCTTGCGGCGGCCGAACATAAATCTTGCCAAGTGAGGCGGCGTGTAAGATACTGCCGCACCGAACGAGCACAACGCGCGGGAGAGCCCAACGTCCCGGCCGGAAGATTCAAAGAACCCATCGCCGACGCCTCGCAAGCCGACGTAGCCTTCAACCCCAGGAGTACGCGCATGAGAAGAACAGCCCTTGTCGTCTGCATCATCATCGCGGCGGGCCTCGTCGCCGAAGCGCAGACACCGACGTACAAGCCCGCCATCGAGTTCCAGTCGTTCATGCAGTTACGCTTCTACGAGGAGCAGGGCAACTTTCTAGTCGAGGGGTTGGAGGTCGTCTTCCCGCCGGCCGGCTCAAAGAAAGCGACCTTCGTCATCACGCGCGCGAGCGGCGCGGCGGTGGCGAGCGTCCCTCTGCGCCTTGAGACGCCGCTCGCCAGCTACACGATGTTCGGGATGTACCTGCCGGACGGCGTCGCAGGGCTAGCCAACATCGGCGAGCCGGGGGACTACGTCCTCTCGGTGCAGGTGGACGGACAGCCCTTGACCAACCTGCCCTTCTCGATGAAGAAGGAGTCGAGCAACGACCCCTTCAACCCGCGCACGACGTTCGTCCGCGAGGGGCCGTGGCGCGACCTCGCATACTTCTCTTCGCGCACCGACGCGCCCGACAGCCATCTCGACTTCAACTGGTGGACGAGCCTGCGGGAGCTTCCCGCGGGCAGCCCGCAGCGGTCGCTGGTCACTGTTCACATCATGCGCGGCGCGCAGGAGATCGGAGCGACGCGGAGCCCCGTCGTCGTGACGCAGACCGACTGGCAGTTCTTCTACCTTGAGTTCGAGACGGCCGGAGTGAAGCCCATACGCTGGATGACGCTGGCCGATCTGACGAAGACGGACGGCGAGTACACGGTGGTGGCGAAGGTCAACGGCAAGCCCTTCAAGTCCTACCGCGCCGAGGTGCGCGGCGGCCAGCTCCAGCGCCACCCGCGCAACAGCCTCGACACGCAGCCGCACACAGACTTCATCTCGCCTCGCCTCGTGGACACCTCCTCGCGCTCGAACTCTTCATACACGATGCGCGACACATTCTGGGTGAAGAAGAATTAAGTCATGTAAAAGTCAGTAAACCACCGCAGACACAGAGAGGCACAGCTTTGAAGTCATAAGTCATCAAGCTGTGCCTCTGTGTCTGCGGTGGTTTACTCCTCTTCATTATCTTCGCCGCCCTCGTCCCGCACCTCTTCGGCCGGCGTGGCTTCGCCCTGCGCCTCGGTCTGGGGCATTTCGGTCGTGGCGTAGTCGAGCGGCTTGAGCAGGTCGGGTGTGACGGGGCGGTGGACGCCGTCACCTTCGGAGACCTGTCGGCTGCACGCGCGGCAGAAGCCTGCGTCGAGCGGGACGATGGTGCCGGCGTTCTCGCAGTAGACCGACTCGACCAGCGGCTCCTCGTCGTAGCCGGCCGGCGAATCGGGGATGACGGGCGCGACCCGTTCGTCCTCTCTCGGCTCCGGCTCGTGCGGGCCGTCGCCGCCCGGCTCCAGACGGAAGAGCGCGAGCGAGCGCGCCTCGATGCGGTAGGTGCCGCCGCCGCGCGTGGTGCGGCGGGTCTTGCGGCGGCCGAAGCTCTCGCGCGTGTCGAGCAACTGCTCCCAACTGTCGCCCGGGCGGTGCGCGGGCAGCGTGAACGAGACGCCGCGGTGGTGCGCGTTGAGCAGAATGAGCAGCGTGTCGTCCGTCACACGCCTCCCGCGCTCGTCAACCTCGTCGATGGCGTCGCCCGCGAGGCGCACGGCGAGGGAGCGCGCCTGCTCGTTGCGCCAGTCGTTGTCCGTCATCTCGGCGCCGTCGGGACGAAACCAGGAGATGTCCTTGATCTCGTTGCCGCGGACGGGTCGCCCCTGAAAGAACTTTCGGCGGCGCAGGACGGGGTGCTGGTGGAAGATGCGTATGAGCTGGCGCGTGAACTCAAGCAGGTCGCGCCCCTGCTCGTCCCAGTCCCAGTCCACCCACGAAATCTCGTTGTCCTGACACCAGGCGTTGTTGTTGCCACTCTGCGTGCGGCCCGTCTCGTCGCCCGCGACGAGCATCGGCACGCCCTGCGAGAGCAACAAGGTCGCGAGGAAGTTGCGCTGCTGTCGCGCGCGCAACGCGTTGACCTCGGGGTCGTCGCTTGGGCCTTCGACGCTACAGTTCCAACTGATGTTGTGGTCGTGGCCGTCGCGGTTGCCCTCCTGGTTGGCCTCGTTGTGCTTCTCGTTGTAGCTGACGAGGTCGCGCAGGGTGAAGCCGTCGTGCGCGGTCACGAAGTTGATGCTGGCGTAAGGTCGCCGCCCGCTCCGCTCGTAGAGGTCGCTGCTCCCCGTTAAGCGAAAAGCGAGGTCGTCGAGCTGACCCGGGTCTCCGCGCCAGAACGAACGCACGTTGTCCCGGTACACGCCGTTCCACTCTGCCCACAGCACGGGGAAGTTGCCGACCTGATACCCGCCCTCGCCCAAATCCCACGGCTCGGCGATGAGCTTCACCTGCGAGAGCACCGGGTCTTGATGGATGATGTCGAAGAACGAGCCGAGGCGGTCCACCTCGTGCAGCTCGCGCGCGAGCGCGGAGGCGAGGTCGAAGCGGAAGCCGTCAACGTGCATCTCCAAGACCCAGTAACGCAAGCTATCCATCATGAGCTGAAGCGTGCGCGGGTGCACCATGTTGAGCGTGTTGCCGCAGCCGGTGAAGTCCATGTAGTAGCGCGGCTGGCTGTGGACGAGCCGGTAGTAGGCGGCGTTGTCGATGCCGCGGAAGCCGAGCGTCGGCCCCAAGTGGCTCCCCTCACCCGTGTGGTTGTAGACCACGTCTAAGATAACCTCGATGCCTTCGCGGTGGAGCGTCTTGACCATCGTCTTGAACTCGGAGACCTGCTGCCCGAGCGTGCCCGTAGAGGAGTAGCGCACGTCGGGCGCGAAGAAGCCGACGGAGTTGTAGCCCCAGTAGTTCGTCAGTCCACGGTCCTGTATGAACTTGTCGGAGACGAACTGGTGGACGGGCATCAGCTCGACGGCCGTCACGCCGAGCGAGTGCAGGTACTCGACGGCGGCCGGGTGCGCGAGCCCCGCGTAGGTGCCGCGCAGCTCCTCGGGCACCTCCGGGTGACGCCTGGTAAAACCCTTGACGTGCAGCTCGTAGATGAGCGTCTTGTGCCACGGCGTGCGCGGGCGCGTGTCCTCACCCCAACTGAAGGCCGGGTCAACGACGACGCACTTCGGGATGTACGGCGCGCTGTCGCGCTCGTCGAAGGAGAGGTCGGCGTCGTCGCTTCCGAGGGTGTAGCCGAAGACCGAGTCGTCCCACGCGACGGTGCTGGCGAGGGCCTTCGTGTAAGGGTCTATCAGGAGTTTGTGCGGATTGAAGCGGTGGCCGGCCTGCGGCTCGTAGGGGCCGTGGACGCGATAGCCGTAGAGCTGACCGGGCCGCGCCTCGGGCAGGTACGCGTGCCAGACAAGGTCTGTGCGCTCGGTGAGCATGACGCGCTCCACCTCGCGCGTAGTGTCTTCGGGGTCGAACAGGCACAGCTCGACCGCCGTCGCGTGCTCGGAGAAGAGCGCGAAGTTGACGCCCGCGCCGTCCCACGTCGCGCCCAGCGGGTAGGGCTGCCCGGGCCAGACTTTCATTCAATGCTCCTGACTAATGATTTGAAATTTCAAATCTGGAATTACTAAGACTCAGAGACGTAGAGCACCACACCCCAGGATGCGAGTTCGATTGCCTGCTCAGCGTCGATGCGCTTCGGTGGCTGCGTGTGCGACGTGTCGCCGCCGTAGCGCGCGTCGCCGCTCCAGAGCGCGAGGCGCCAGCTGCCTTCCGCCGCGGGCACGCGCCGTTCTTCGTGTGAGAGGTTGCAGAGAAGGATAGCACGCGCGCCCGTCTCGTCGGCGCGCTCGACGGCGAGCCAGTGTTGCGACTCTTCAAAGCGGACGCGCGTGCGCGTCTTATCGCAGTTGGACAGCGCGGCGTGCGCGCGGCGCAGTGACAGAAGGTCTCGGTAGAAGGCGAGCATCCCTGCGTGCGGCTGTTTAGACAGACACTCCCAGTTGAGCTTCGAACGCACGAACGTGATCTCGGACTGCGGGTCGGAGAAGCCGCCGATGGTCGATTCCGTCTCGCCCTCCGCGCGGACGAAGGAGTCGTACTCCTCCATCCTCCCTTCGCGCACGGCGCGCCCGAGCGCCGGGTCGGTGTGGCTCGTGAAGTAGAGGAACGGCGCGCGCTCGCCCCACTCCTCGCCCATGAAGAGCATCGGCACGTTCGGGGCGCCGCACAAAAGTATCGACGCCGCGAGCCTTTGCCGCGCCGGCTCGGCGACGCGCGACAGGCGGTCGCCCCAGTAGCCGTTCGCGATCTGGTCGTGGTTCTGTATGCAGACGACGAACTGCTCGCCCGGCCTCTCAAACGAAGACGTGCCGTGGCGCTTGCCGCGGAACCGCGAGTGCTGGCCGCAGTAGACGAAGCCCTCCTCGATGGCCTTCGCCAAATCCTCCACGCGCCCGAAGTCCGCGAAGTAACCGCGGTCGGCACCCGTGAGGATTGCGTGAAGTGAATGGTGAAAGTCGTCGCTCCACTGCGCGTCGATGCCGTACCCTTCCGCTCCCCGTTCGAGGACGCGCACGTCGTTGAGGTCGCTCTCGGCGATGAGATGGGCCGTGCGCCCGAGCGCGCGGGTCTGCGCGTGAAACTCTTCGGCGAGTTCTCTCAGCAGGTGCTTCTCGCTCGTGTCCACGATGGCGTGGACGGCGTCGAGCCGGAGCGCATCCACGTGGTACTCGTTCAGCCAGTAGAGCGCGTTCTCGATGAAGAAGCGCCGCACGCCCTCCGACCCTTCGCCGTCGAAGTTCAGCCCCGCGCCCCACGGCGACTTGTGCGCCTCGCTGTAGAGCGGCAGGTACTCGCCCGCGTAGTTGCCTTCGGGGCCGAGGTGGTTGTAGACGACATCCAAAACGAAGGCCAGCCCCTCGCGGTGGCACGCGTCGATCAACCTCTTCAACCCTTCGGGGCCGCCGTACGTGGACTGCGGCGCGTAGAGGTGCGCGCCGTCGTAACCCCAGTTGCGCGCGCCGGGAAACTCCGCGACGGGCATCAACTCGATGGCCGTCACGCCGAGCGACTTCAGGTGCGCGAGTTTAGGGATGACGGACTCGAACGTGCCCTCAGGCGTGAACGTGCCCGTATGCAGCTCGTAGACCACATACTCCTTGAGCGCGAGCCCCTTCCAACCTTCATCCGTCCACGCGAACGCCCCGGGCTCGACGACGCGCGAAGGGCCATGCACGCCCGCGGGCTGGGAGCGCGACACGGGGTCGGGCCGCTCGTTCCCGTTCACGACGTAGAAGTAGTCCGCGCCCGCAGAGACTCCCGGCACGCGCGCCTCGAAGACCCCTTCGCCCGAAGCCTCCAAAGGGAACGTGCGCGGCTCGTCGCCCAACACCTTCACCTCAAGGCTCTCCGCACGCGGCGCCCACACGCGGAACAACGTACTCCCGTCCACCTGCGGCCGTGCGCCGAAACGCAACTCCCACGCGGGCGCCGCAACGCTTTCAACTTCCCTCACCACCGTCGTCATCCCTTCCCCCTGTTCATCCCGCCTCGACGGAGACGCGCGTCAGCAACGCGACCGGCAGCGGCGACAGAATCTCTCCGACTTGCAGCGCGCCGTCCCGCGCTTCGTACTCGCGCCCGGTCAAAACCTCTCGGTAGCGCCCGCCCTCGACGCCTTCGAGGGGGAGCGTCGTGTCGCCCCACGCCTCGGGTTTAAGACTCAGAGCCCCCTCGCGCCCGACGCCGAGGCGCGTGTGGAAGCGCGAGGCGACGACGACGGCGACCTCATCTTCGAGCGCGCGCGCGAACGAGACGACGTTGGCGGCGCGTCGCCCTTCGGCGCGCAGAGGCACGTACTCGCCGCGTGCGAAGAGCGCCGCGCGCTCGCGCCGGAGGTGGAGCGCGCGCGCCGTCACGTACATCTTCACGCGGCCGTCCAACGGCTGTTCGAGCAACGCTCCGGCGAACTCGGATACGTCGCCCTCGCCCACATCACGGAGCGAGGCGAGAAGCCGTCGGCGCAGCTCGTAATCGACCGGGCGGCGGTTGTCCGGGTCGACGAGCGTGAACGCCCACAGCTCCGTCCCCTGATAGAAGTCGGGCACGCCGGGCGCGGTCGTCTTGAGCAGCGTTTGCGAGAGCGAGTTGAGGAGCCCCGCGCGCGTCGTGAGTCTCTGGAACTCCTCGAAGTCGCGGATGAAGTCGCCGCTGACTGAAGTGTCGAGGAGCGCGGCGACGAAGTCCGAGACGGCGCGCTCGTACGCCTCGTTCGGGTTGACCCAGCTCGTGTGGAGCTTCGCCTCCTTCAAAGCCTTCCCCGTGTACTCCTGCAAACGGCGTGTGTAGTCCCGACGGTTCTCATCGGTCACGCCTTCGAGCGGCCACGTGCCGACGAGCGTCTGGTAGACGAGATACTCCTCGTTCGCGTCCGGCGCCGCGGCGCCCTCGACCGAAGCCTTCCGCCCGCGGTTCATCTCGCGCCAGCGGTGAAGCGCGCGGTTCCACTCCTCGGGAATCTCGGAGAGGACGTTGATGCGCTCGCGCGTGTCCTCGCCGCGCTTGGTGTCGTGCGTCGAGGTGGCCGAGAGCGTGTGCGGCCACGTCTCCTGACGGTCGCGGTTGCGCTCGTGGAAGCGTTCGAGCGAGACGCCGATGAGCGCGGGCTCGCCGCCGACCTCGTTCAGAGAGGCGAGCGGGTAGAAGCGGTAGAAGGCCGTGTCCTCAAGCCCCTTCGCCGTCACGGGGCTCGTCAACTGCTGAAAGCGGAGCGCGAAGTCGCGCCGCTCGATGCGCTCGTCGGCGGTGACGCCCTTCGGGTCTTTGAGCAGGAGCAGCGAGCCGATGAAGTCGAAGACCGAAGTGTCCTCCGCGGGGTTGCGCCGCTTGGCCTCGCGCACGGCGGCGTTGATGTTGAGGCGGTCGTCGGGGCTCACGGTCGCCTGCGTGCGGCGGATGTATGTGCGGTAGACGGGGAAGCAGGCGATGACCTCGGTCAGCGCGTGGTGCAGGCTGTTCTGCGTGAAGTCGCGCGTGTAACGGCTCCGCTCGGCGATGCGCGTCAGCCTTCTCGAAAGTACGTACAACTCCGAAGACATCGCGGCCTTCAAGATGAGCCGCTTGCACTTGTAAAGCAGGTCTGTGAAGCGCACGCGCGCGCCCGTGAACTCCGCGTACAGCTCGCGTAGAGCCTGCCCGTTCGCGGCGTCCACGAAGACGCCGTTCAAAAGATTCATGAACTCGTAGCCGGTCGTTCCCTGCACCGGCCACTCGCGCCGGAGCAGCTCGTCGTGCCCGAGAATCTTCTCGACGACGACATAGAACGGCTGCACCTCGGCCTTGTTACCCTTCGCCTCGCGCTGTAGGTTCGAGAGGTATTTGAGCGGGTCGAGCAGCCCGTCCACGTGATCGACGCGCAGGCCCGTGACGAGTCCCTGTCGGACGAGGCGGAGGACGACTTCGTGGACGGCCGCAAAGACCGGCCGCTCCTCGACGCGGAGCGCGGCCAGCTCGTTCACGTCGAAGAAGCGCCGGTAGTTGATCTCGTCGGCGGCCACGCGCCAGAAGCTCAGGCGGTAGGCTTGCCGGCTGACCAGCTCTTCCAACTGGTCGAAGCTCTCGGGCCGCCCCCCCGCGCCGTTCAGTCTCGCCAGAGCGTCGTGGACGGCCGCGCGTATCTCGTTGCTCTCCTTGACGAGCGTCGAGAGCCGCCGCCGCACCACGTCCTTCTCGCGCCGACGCTCGCGCAAGGCGGCCGGGTCGGTCTCGGTGCGCGGCGGCAGGTGTTCGAGCGCGGTGATGATGCTCTCCAATTCGAGCGCGTGCGGGTCGGACTCTGCGAGCCGCACGCGCGCCGCTTCGAGCGCGAGCCGCAGCACAAGCGTCGAGGTGCGCGCGGCGACCGGCAGTTGCGTCTCCCAGTAGTTGAGGAAGAAGCCGCCGTCCCGGTACGTGACGCGCAGTTCCTGTCGTTCGAGCACGCGGCCGAACTGGTCGCCGAGGATGGGCAAAAGCACTCGGTGCTTGAGCGCAGGGTTCGGCGGGTTCCAGTCGATGTCGAAGTGGCGCGCGAAGAGGGAGCCGGGGCCGTTCTCAAGCACGTCCTGCCACCAGCGATTCTCGCCCCCGGCGATGGACATGTGATTGGGCACCACGTCCACGATGAAGCCCATCCCCTGCTCGCGCAAAGTGCGCAGCAGCTCCGACAACTGCTCTTCGCCGCCCGCCTCGGGGTTAACCTGCGCGTGGTCTACGATGTCGTAGCCGTGCATGCTCCCGGGCCGCGCCTTCAAGACGGGCGAAGAGTAGTAGTCCGTGATGCCCAGCTCGCGGAAGTAGTCGGCGAGCGCCCGCGCCTCTGCGAACGTGAACTCGCGGTTGAACTGTAGCCTGTAAGTCGAGACGGGGATGCGCGCCTGCACGATGCTCTCTGTTTCCTGACCCGCGTGAAGTCTCCAACAACGAAGCGACCTCGCCCGCACACGCGGGCCGAAGTCACTTAAAGCGACGCTAGATAAACAGCTTGTCGAATGTGTCCCACAATCATAACGTGTCGCTTCGGCGTGCCGTCAAGCACGCCCTGGCGAAGCGCCCGCCACAGGGGCTCTGCCCAAATAAAGTTGCCGATAGGGGAAGCGTTGATTTTAACGTGTACGTGTGGGGGCGGGCAGTTCGGAAGCGTACTGTGACCGTCGGGTATAAGTAGTCAGTAGAAAAAAAGGGCGGCGCGCTTCAGCCTTCGGGCCGGGCGCGCCGCTTCGTGCTTCTACTGACTACTGACTACTGTCTACCTCTCCGCGGTGGCCCGGATGGCTTCGTAGACGGCGCGCACCGTGCCGCGGTCCAGGTCCTTGGCGGGCTCGGAGAGCTGGTCGTAGGGCACCATCAGCTCCTCGCCCGTCTCGCTCTTGCGCGAGGTGACGCCCTGCGCGCGCTTCGACTCCATCCAGGCCTCGTGAACCTTCGCGCTCACGGCCTCGATGTCCGGCAGTTCTGACATGTTCATCCTTTAACCCCCCGCGGCCTGACCGGCCGCCGCTCCGTCACGCTTCTCCATCGGCACGTAGTCGCGCGTGCGCGCGCCGAGGTAAATCTGGCGAGGCCGCGCGATCTTCTGCTCGGGGTCGTTGAGAAGCTCGACCCACTGCGCGAGCCAGCCCGAGGTGCGCGGGATGGCAAACATCACCGGGAACATGTCCACGGGGAAGCGCATGGCGCGGTAGATGATCCCCGAGTAGAAGTCCACGTTCGGGTAGAGCCGACGCTTGACGAAATACTCGTCTTCGAGCGCGATGCGTTCGAGTTCGAGCGCGAGGTCTAAGAGCGGGTCGCGCCCCGTCACCTCGAAGACCTCGTAGGCGATCTGCTTGATGATGCGTGCGCGCGGGTCGTAGTTCTTGTAGACGCGGTGGCCGAAGCCCATCAGGCGGAACTCGCCGGCCTTGACGCGCTTGACGTACTCGGGCACGCGGGAGACTGTGCCGATCTCGTTGAGCATCCGCAGGACCGCCTCGTTCGCGCCGCCGTGGAGCGGGCCGTAGAGCGCGGCGGCGGCGCCCGCCAGAGCCGAGTACGGGTCGGTCTCGGCCGAGCCGATGCTGCGCATCGTGTTGGTCGAGCAGTTCTGCTCGTGGTCGGCGTGCAGGATGTAGAGGACGGAGAGTGCCTTCTCCAGCACAGGGTTCGGCTGGTATTTCTGCTCCGTCGTCTTGAACATCATGTTGAGGAAGTTGCCCTCGTACGAGAGGTCGTTGTCCGGGTACGAGATGGGGAGGCCGATGCGGTGGCGGTAGGCGAAGGCGGCGATGGTCGGCACCTTAGCGATGAGCCTGTGAATCTGCTTGCGGCGGCACACCTCGTCGCGGATGTTCTTCGACTCGGGATAGAAGGTCGAGAGCGCGGCCACCATCGCCTCGAACATCCCCATCGGGTGCGCGTTGTAGTGGAAGCCGTCGAGCACCTTGCGGATGTTCTCGTTGATGAAGGTGTGGTGCGTGATGTCCCACGTCCACTGCTTCAACTCCTCGGCCGTCGGGAGTTCGCCGTGCAGGAGTAAGTAAGCGACCTCAAGGTAGCTGCTCTGCTCGGCCAACTGCTCGATGGGGTAGCCGCGGTATTCGAGGACGCCGCGGTCGCCGTCGATGTAGGTGATGTTGCTCTTGCACGAGGCTGTGTTCATGAACGCCGGGTCGTAGGTCATCAGCCCGAAGTCCTCTGCGTTCTCGGTCTTGATCTGGCGCAGGTCCATCGCGCGGATGGTGCCGTCCGTGATGGGCAACTCGTACTGTTTACCTGTGCGGTTGTCGGTGATGGTCAGGGTCTCTTTGCTGCTGCTGTCGCTCGTCGCGCTCATGGCAAATCCTTCCCCTCCAAAGTGGGTTTACGTCCGGGTTATCTCTTAGGGTTTCAGGACTACCATAGTAGTTCGTTTTTCAGATTTGCTCAAAGGCGTGCGCAGGTTTGGCGGGAGGCGATTAACCTCAGAGACACAGGGATACGGCTCTGGAGTATTAAGCCGTGTCCCTGTGTCTCCGTGTTCATCTCTGCCGTCGCGGGTTCTCTGGTTTGGAGGAAGCCGCACTTTCGGCGCCGGCAAAGTGTGAGTTCAGAGGGGGAGATTTTGCTGCAAATTTTGCAGCAAAACATAAATCCAGCAAATACGCTCAACGCTCTTTTCAGGCGGCGGAGATTTCTGTTGCGACGGCGCTTCGCGGGGCTTACTCTCTAGCGCCTGGACGCCCCCTCGTCGGCTTCTCGCACCACCGGCTAACCGGCGTCCGACCGTAGCTCGACCTAAACACACGTACACTGCGCCGTCGCCGCCCGCTTTCGGCTGGCGGCGACAGCGGCAGTAACCCGGTACTTTTTGAACGTAGGGGCGGTACCCCCGCAGCCCGCGTGACTAGAGCATCACGCCGGCCCGACGGACGGTAGAAGTCTCCCCCGCCCCTACCCCCTCCGCGCCCCGCGCGCCGAGGGTTTGACAAGGCGTCACCGCAATGGGGGTTTCGGTCTGAAGAGAGTTTGAAAACCGGGGCGGCGCAGGGAAGCACCGCCCCGGCGCGCGCGGCCGGTCTGTCGGGACGGGCCGCTGCGCGGGGCCGTCGGGCACTGGCGGGTGCCTGGCGGCCCGTTCGCACGCCGTCCGGCGGAGGGGCCTGGCAATCCTTCGGCCCCCGCCGGGCGGCGGCGTCTACTTGTCGAGGATGAGTGCCGGCAGACGCCACTCTGCACGCAGGCGCGCGTATTCAGACTCGGGAAGTTGCACGAGCAGAGGGAGTCGCTTCGGGTCGAGCCAGCGGAGCAGTTCTGTCAGTCTCTCTTCCTCCATCGCCGTGCAGCCGGCGGTGCCTTTAGCGGGGCCGGCCCAGATGTGCAGGAAGATGCAGGAGCCGCGCCCCGCGACGGGTGGCGCCGCGGCGTTGTGCCTGACGACGAGCCCCCAGCGGTAGCCTTCGACCGAGCGCATCTGCTCCGAGCTGTTCCAGTCAAAGTCGCCAACCGCGAGCCTGTCCACGATCCGGTTGTAGTGGCGCGAGGCCGTGTCGTCCACGCACTCGACCGTCGGCGTCAGCGGGACGTAAGGCACGCGCAGCCATGTGGCCTCGCGTAAAGATGCGAAGCCGAACGCCGAGCCCAGAGCGAAGACCCCCGCGGGCGCCTTGCCGTCACCCTCCTTCTTTGCAGGCCCCTCCGCCCCGCCCGCATCGACGACGCCGAGGCCCCACCCGAGCCCGTTCCTGCCGACGGCCACAGGCACTTCGCGGCCGACCTGAGCCCACGCGCCCCTCGACCCCTTCCGCTCGAAGCGGCGCAGAGTGCCGGGCACGTCGTCCCAGCCGCGCGTCGTCACCAAGATTAACTGGCGGGCGCGAGCGAGCGGCGCGGGCGTCTGGCCGGCGGTGGCGGCCTGCGCGCAGGCGAGCAGCGCGCAGGCAAGTGTCAGTCGAATCGCTTTACGCATGACGGGGCCGCGCCTCAACTCCCCTTCTGCTTCAGGTGCGAGTCGAGCCATTCGAGGACGGTCGTGTACCAGAACTGCGAGTTGGCAGGCTTCAGAATCCAGTGGCCCTCGTCCGGGAAGACGAGGAGCTTCGACTCGACGCCCTGACGCTGCAAATAGGTGAAGAGCTGGAGACCCTGATCGACGGGGACGCGGAAGTCCAGCTCGCCGTGCGTGACGAGCGTCGGCGTCTTGAAGTTCTTGGCAAAGCGGTGCGGCGACCACTTCGTGTACAGCTCGGGCGCGTCCCAGGGCGTGCCCTTGAACTCCCACTCGGGGAACCAAAGCTCCTCGGTCGTGCCGTACATGCTCTCAAGGTTGAAGACGCCCGCGTGCGTCACGAGCGTCTTGAACTTCACGGCCGGGTGATCGTTGTGCCCGAGCAGCCACGAAGTCATGTAGCCGCCGTACGAGGCGCCGGCCGCGGCCACGTTGTTCTTATCGACGAACGGCATCGCGGCGACCGTCGCGACGCCGTTCATCAGGTCTTCGTAGACCTTGCCGCCCCAGTCGCCGGAGATTTCGTCGGTGAACTTCTGGCCGTAGCCGGTCGAGCCGCGCGGGTTCGGCAGGAAGGCGACGTAGCCGGCCGCGGCGTAAATCTGCGGGTTCCAGCGGTAACTCCAACTGTTGTTCCAGGCCCCCTGCGGCCCGCCGTGGATGAGCACGACGAGCGGGTACTTCTTCGACGCGTCGAAGTCCGGCGGCCTGACGAGCCAGCCTGAGACCTTCGTCCCGCCCGCGCCCGTCCACGTCAGCTCCTCCGCGTTGCGGAGCGAGAACTGCTGCATGAAAGTGTCGTTGTGGTGCGTCAGAGCAGCCGCCTGATTGTCCGAGCCGTTCAAGGGCGCGACGCCGTCCATGCGTGCCGTGTAAATCTCCGTCGGCCCGGCCGCGGTCGAGCGCGTGAAGACGAGGAGGCGGCTGTCCGCCGAGACCTGCACGTCACCGTTGAAGCCACTCAGGAGCTTTCGCATCGAGCCGTCGGCCAGAGACGCGTTGAAGAGCGGCTGCTCGCCGCGCTCACCCGAAGCAAAGTAGACCGACTTGCCGTCGGGCGCGAAGGTGAAGTCGTCCACGTACGCGTCGTACTTCGGCAGCAGCTCGCGCGTCTGTCTGGTCTGCCGGTCGTAGAGCATCAGACGCCAGCGGTCGCTCTCAAACATCGGCGTGGCCTGCGAGCGATAGGCGAGGTAGCGGCCGTCCGGCGAGTAGCGCGGCGTCTTGTCCGCGCCCTTATTGTCTCCCGTGATTCGCTTCGGCTCGCCGCCCGCAACCGCGACGACGAAGATATCCGCGTTGGTCGAGGTCGCCTCTAAGCGGTCGGTGTTGCGCGCGAAGGCCAACTCCTTCGAGTCGGGCGAGAAGGCGTAATCCAGTGGGTCGCCCAGGGAGAAGGGCGGCGCGTCCCAGTCGCCGGGCGTGAGGTCGCGCGCGGCGGCGCCCCCTTCGGCCGGCGCGACGAAGACGTGCGTGCGCTTCGCTCCCTTCCAGTCCGTCCAGTGGCGCACGAAGAGGCGTGTGGTGACGTGCGGCTTGACCGGGTTCTTCTCGGCCTCCTCGTCGCGCCGCTTGTTGCAGGCGTCGTCGGCGCAGTCCGGGTAGACCTCCGAGGCAAAGGCGATCCACTTGCCGTCGGGCGACCAGAGGGGGTCGCTTGCTCCGGTCGAGATGTTCGTCACCTGCCTGCGGTCGGAACCGTCGGGGCTCATCGTCCAGACCTGTCCGCCCGTCGTGAAGGCGAGCCGCCGGCCATCGGGCGACCAGCGAGGCGAGGACGAAGAGGCGGCCCCGCTCGTCAACTGCTTCGGCTCTCCGCCCGCGGCCGCGACGACGAAGAGTTGCGTGCGGTTGCGGTTGGCGGCCACGTCCGGGACCGAGACCTGATACGCGACCGAGCGCCCGTCGGTCGAGAGCTGCGGGTCGGCGACACGCTGAATCTTAAGCATCTCCTGGACGCTGAAGCGCGTGCGGGGCGACGACTGCGCCTGAACGGCGGCAACGGCCGAGAGTGCCAACGCGATGGCGCACGCGCGTGTTAAGAGACTGTTCATGAGTTCCCTCCTCCAAAACACATCCGGCATGAAAGATTGGGCAGGTTCGCAGACGAAATTTAGCACGGAGGGCTCAGGAAGTTGAAATCTTTGCTAACCTCTGACGGACTTAGGCCGCGGCTGCCGGAGCCGTTTGGTTGGAGACACGTGTTGACCGCTCTGGACGAAATACAGAAGAGGTTGGAGGCGCTCGCAGACCCGCGGGTCGCTGAAGGCTCGCGGCGTTTCTTCAAGACGGGGCCGGGCGAGTACGGCGAGGGCGACCGCTTCCGCGGCATACGCGTCCCCGTGTTGAGGAGTCTCGCGAAAGAGTATAAGGCGTTGACGCTTGTCGAAGCCGTGCGGCTGCTCGGCTCGGCGTTTCACGAAGACAGGCTCCTCGCGCTGCTCATCCTCGTGCGCCTCTACGCACGCGGCGACGAAGCGTTGCGGGAGGAGATTTATCGGCTGTACCTGAAGAGCACGCGCTTCGTCAACAACTGGGATTTGGTTGACTCGTCCGCCGAGCACATCGTCGGCGCGCACCTTTGGGAGAGGCCGCGCACGCCGCTCGGCCGGCTGTCGCAGTCCGAAGACCTCTGGGAGCGACGTGTCGCCGTCATGGCGACCTTCCATTTCGTCAAGCGGGGCGAGTTCGGCGAGACGCTCAAACTCGCGCGGGCGCTTCTGTCCGACGGCGAGGACTTGATACACAAGGCGGTCGGTTGGATGCTGCGCGAGGTCGGGAATCGAGACCCGGAGGCGGAAGAGGCGTTCCTGAAGGAGCATTACAGACGTATGCCGCGCGTTATGCTCCGCTACGCCATCGAGCGTTTCCCCGAAGAGAAGCGGCAGCGATATCTGAAGGGCGAGGTCTGACGTACACGTCTCTGGTCGAGTTCTGAACAGGTTGAAGGCAGGAGGGCGGCCGACAACAAGCGGCGGCGGCGGGATACGTATCCCGTCGCCGCCGCTTCGTTCCACCGCTTTGCCTTCTTCCTAATTGCCTACCGCCCACGGCTCTGCGGCAAGCTGGTCAGCTCTTCGATGCGCGCGCGGACGACGCGTGTGAGGAGGCGCGTCTCCTGCGGCGTGTAGTTGGCGGCGCGGAAGAGGGAGGTGAGCTGGCCGTCGGTGATGTTGGAGAGCTGCTCGCCGATCCAGCGCGCGTGCCCGACCTTGATCTTCTCGACGGCCCCCTTGTTCACGCCCGTGAAGTGGAAGTTGACGTAGCCGTCCTCGACCTTGTCGATGAACTTCGAGTCGGCGTAGTCCTCTGGATTGTTGCGGCTGCGCGTCAGGCGCCAGAGAGGGCCGAGGCCGCCCGTCTTGCCGAAGGTCGCGCCGAGGTCGCTGATGCCGTAGCGCAGCTCGTCCGACCCGGGCGTGTGCAGGATGACGTTGTTCTCGTCCTTCAAGTCCCAGTTGTTGACGAGCACCATCAGGACTTTCAGCCCGTCCAGCTCGCGCGTGCCCGAGAAGGGGTTCTGCGCCCAGCTCCACTCGCCGTACCGCTTGACGTTGTCGGGGCGCGCCTCGAAGCGCACGTTGGTGAACGTGCCCTTGCCGGGGATGGTCACGCGCGGGACGAGGTAGGTGATCTCGGTCTCGTAGCCCGCGGCCCAGATGAGACGCGAAGCGGCGGTCTCCGACTGCGCCTCCTTGCCGAGCTTGGCGACCCACTCACGGCCGCGCGAGTCGCGCACGCGGTACTTCTTCGACCAGCCGCCCTTCTCCTCCTTCAGGAAGCGCAGACCCCGCGTGACGGGGCGCATCGCAGCGCCGCCCGGCCCCGCGGCGAGGTCGAGCCGCGCCGGGTTGCGGTCGCGCCAGAGCACGGGCGTCCCTTTCGGCACCACCTTCTTCTTCTTCGCCTTCTTCTGGCCCGCCGCCGCGGGCGCGAGCAGCAATACCAGTGCGACGAGCATGACGACGGTTCGAGTCATCCCTTTAATAAACATCTCTTCAAACGCGCACGGCGGCCGAGGCCCTGCGCCCATCCTCCTTCATGTTGATGCGAGAGAGATTGGAGAGATACTACCAAAGGCGGAAGGGAAAGGTGAAAGGCAGTAGGCAATCGCCGCATCAGCGGCGTTTGCCTACTGCTTCAACCCCGGCTTGACTGCGCGCTCTTTCTGCGCGGACTGCTCGTCGGGCGGGAGGAGCGACCAGAGCCAGCTCACGGCGCGTTCGAGCTGCTTGCGGTCGCCGGACTGTAGAGCCTCCTGACCCTGCGCGACCCAGCGCGCGGCCTCCTCCATGTTGACGAACTGGCGGCCGGGGCGCGCGAGGTGCTGGAACCAGTCCTCCCAGAACCAGTCCTGCGCGTAGAGCACCTGCGTGCGCAGCGCGAGCAGGGCCGCGGCCGCCTTCTTCACGCCGCGCGTGTCGCCGCGCGCCGCCGCCTCCGACAGCTCGCGCCTGAGCGCCGCCAGCCGCTCGCGCTGCGCGTCCGTGCCGTGCTTGCCCACAGCCTCGGCGGCCGACTCGGCGAGAGTGTTCGCGTCCATCACGCCCGAGCCGGCGGGCGTCAGTCCCGCGCGCCGCTCAAGCTCCGCGACGCGCGCGCGCGCCTGGCGCAGGTGCTCGACGACGCGGGCCGCGCGGTCCTGATCCTCCGCGTCGCCGGTCGCCTGAAGTGCGCCCAGCTCGATGTCGAAGTCTTCAAGCTCGCGCCGCAGGCGCTCGACCTCCGCGCGTCGCGGGTCTGCGGCCGTGCCCCCCCACGCGTCCTTCTCTTCCATCAACGGCGCGAAGCCGTCGTCGTAGACGACCTCGGGGAAGTCGAAGTCTTCGGCCGTGGCGCCCGACAGCATCAACTGCTCCTCGACGCGTTCGAGCCGCGCGAGGCAGTTCTCGATTTCGAGGTGCGCGCCTTTCAGCAGTTCGAGGTAGTCGGGCTCCTCGTCCTTCGGGATGAAGACGCGGTCTGTGAAGTGCTCGTTGAGATACGGGATGAACACGTCCACGGTGATGAGACGCGAGGCGTCGATCTTGATGTGGAGTTGCACCTCGGCGCCCTCGGGGACGGGACGGCGGACGGCCTCGCTGCGGACGTGGAAGTTGCCGACCCAGTTGTTGGCCTGCGGGTCTGTGAGCGCCTCGCCCTCCCAGAGCTTCACCGCGAGCGACGTGTCGGGTTCGCTCGGCCGCAACGTGTAGGCGGCGCGGTATGTGACCGTGCGCTCGGCGGGCAGCAGCGTGCGGCGCGGGAAGACCGGGCTCAGCTCTTCGCGCCCGTCCGCGTGTGCGACCTCGACCGAGATGGTGTGCGGCAGCGGCGGCGCGTCGAGCGCGAGCCCGTGCCGTATCTGAAACTCGTTCGGCGAGACTTCGAGCGCGCGCCCCTTCGCATCGCGCACGCTCAAGAGGAAGCGGTTGAGCCGCCCCTCCTGCAACACCAGCGCCGCCTCGAAGAAGCCCTCGCGCGCCGGGAGCCAGCCGCTCGTCCACAGGCCACCCTCCGCGTCAATCTTCACTTCGAGACTTGCGTCGCTGCCCTTCCCCGAGAGCTTGCCCGCGACCCGGGCTCGCGGCTCCGCGGTCAGAGGGTCGTAGGCGAGTCGCACCGTCAACCCCGCGCCCTTCGTCTCTTCCCTGACTACGACCGACTGCGCGGCGCGTCGCTCGACGGTCGAGGCGTAGACGGCCGCGCCGCGCGCGACGACCGTCATCGGGTCGAGCGTGGAATCAATGGGCGCGCCGAGGTGCGCCGACAGCCCCTCGCGCACACGCGGCATCTGCGTCGGCCCGCCGACGAGCAGCACGCGGTCTAAGTCCAACCCCTTCACGCGTGCGCCCGCGAGCGCCTCGTCCGTCAAACGCAGACAGCGCGCGACGAGCGGCTCCAACTCACTTTCGAGTCGCGCGCGCGTCAGGGGCATCTCCGCTTCGATGAGTTTTCCGTCCCGGTCTTCGCCGAGGTCGAGGAGGCTGATGATTGTCTCGTCCGCGGTCGTCAGCTCGACCTTCGCGTACTCGGCGAGGGGCGTCAGTTTGCGGAGCAGTCGCGCCAGCTCCGCCGGTTCCGCGTCGGCGCGCGGCAGCGCGAACTGCGCGGCGAGGAAGGGCACGAGCACGTTCTCGACGAGCGCGCGGTCGAGGTCCTTGCCGCCGAGGTGATTGTCGCCGCGGTGTTCGAGGACGTTCAGACGCCCGTCGCGCGTCGAGACGACGGCCACGTCGAGCGTGCCGCCGCCGAGGTCGAAGACGAGCCAGCGCTGGTCGCGCACGCCGGGCGCGGCGCCGTAGGCAACGGCCGCTGCGATGGGCTCCTGCAACAGCGGGTACTCTTCGAGCCCCGCGAGCTGCGCCGCGCGCGCCGTCGCCTCGCACTGCAAGGCCGTGAAGGCCGCGGGCACCGTGACACAGGCCGCGCGCACCTCTTCATTCGTCCGCCGCCGCGCGTCGGCAAGGAGCGACTTCAAGACCTCGGCCGAAATCTCCTCCGGCGACATCACGCGGCCCGACGCGGGAAAGGTCTTCGCATAGCGCTGCCCCATCAAACGCTTGACCTCCTGCGCCACGTTGTCCGGGTCTTCGGCCAGCGCGCCCAACGCGCGCCGCCCGACCAGAAGGCTCCCGGACTTCAGCACGCGCAGAACGGAAGGCGTCACGTTCATCTGGTCGTTGTTCTGGATGACCGTGACCTCGCCGTCCGCCGCCCGCGCGATGCACGAGTTGGTGGTGCCGAGGTCGATGCCGAAGTCGATGTACTGACCCATAAATTTATGAAGGGTGAAAAGTGCGTAGCTTAGTTTCTTCTGATAACAACCTGACCGTGGCGGACGACGGCGCCGCGGTAGAGAACGACGGGCGCGACCGTCTCGTCAACGACCTGCGCGTCCGGGGGCAGACGCGGGTCTTCGAAGGCGTCGAGGACTTCGACGGCGAGGCCGGGCTCGTAAGGCCGACCCGTCACGTCGAGGACTTCGAAGCCGTGCTCTGAGAGGAAGCGGCCCAGGCGTCGCGCGACGTGGCGCGCCTGCGGCGAAGAGTCTTCGGAGCCGCCCGCCCAGCGTTCAAGCCGCCACCACTCGACGGCCAGCTCGGCCAGCGAAGCGAGCGACACGTTCAGCGTCTGAGGTAGTTCGTCCGTCATCAAACTCAACATACAAGAATCGACGCCCGGCGTGAAGACCCTTTCATTCGCGCGAGGGCGACGCGCGCTCAATTGTGGTCGGCGGAGGCAGGGGCGGCGCGTTGTCGTTGCCCTGCGCCCGACGCTTCCTCCTGCCGCGCGGCGTCGGCTCGGTTAAAGGGGGCGGCAGGTTGAGCGGGGCTATGTTGTAGTTCAGGTTCACGTTGAAATTCAGGTTCGGACTGACGTTCAGCATCGGGGGCATGTACGTCGTACGCGGCTTGTCGCCGACGCAGACTCGCAGCCCGACGCCGACCCCGACCATCAGGAGCCAGAAGGCCACGCTCGTCAGACACCCCGGCGCGTCGCTCTTCCGCGTGTAGCTGTCGAGCGTCTTCCCGCCCTTCGGGTCGTCGCGGAAGAGCTTCGGCGGCACGCGCGCGTCCTCAAGCTCACGCACGAGCGCCGCCTCATACTCGCCCTGACTCCTTTCGCGCGACTCCACGGCCGCGCCGAGCGCGGAGAGTTTCGCGTCGATGTCGGCCAGCTCTTCCGACTCGGGCGGCGCGAGCGCGCGCGCCTTGAGGCAGACGAAGAGCGCCTCCTGCGTCTGCCCGCACTCCTCGAACGAGACGGCCAGCTTGAAGAGCTTCGACGACGCGTGCTCGAAGATGCGCCGGGCGTGGAAGGAGTCGGGGCCGGCCAGTCGCGCGAAGTCCGCGAGGCGTGGCCGCACCAGCTCGAACCTGCGCCACGCGTCGTTGCAGTGGTTGCGACGCTCGGCCGCGGGCCTGGGTTCTAAGCCCAAGCTGACCCACGTGAACGCCCTATCCAGCTCTTCCGTCAGCTTGTCCTCGGCGGGGCCGACCGTCTCCTCCTCGTACTCGCGCAAAAGGGTCGCAGGCAGTTCCGCGCCGCGCAGAAGCTCCAACACGCGCGCGGCCTCGCGCAGCTCGCCGCGAACGACGGCGTCGCGCGCCCGCCCGGCGGCGTGTGCGTAGACGACGCGCGGCGCGGCGCGGCGCAGCTCCGTCACCTCGCCGAACGTGACCGGCTGCTCATAGTCGCCCTTCAAATCCAGAGCCACGAGCAGCGACCAGAACTCCTCGCACCCGAACAGCCGCCGCCACAGACGCAACGCACGCGCCCACGCTTCCGTCTCGCGCAGCGCCGGGTCGAGCCGCACCAGCCCCGCCAGCGCGAGCAGCGCCGCGTCGTGCAGCGCCGCCGCCTCCACGTCCGCCAAACGCACGCCGCCCTCTTCGTCCGAGTTGAAAGGTCGGACGGGGACACGCTTGAGCAGCTCTTCGACGGCGGCCGTGAGTTCCGCCGCGTTCGAGACTTCAGCGTGCGGCGCGGGGAGTTGGAACCAGTAGAGGCGCTCGCGCGCACGTTGCTTGGGCTCGGAGAGACGACCAACCGCGTCGCGCACGTCCGACTCCTTGCGCGCGACCTCGCCCAGCCACGCCGCGTCCCCTTCGAACGTCTTTCGCACGCCGACCTTCAGCGCGAGGCGTAAAGACGATGCCGCGTCGAACACCTCGCCCTGCGCCGCCCCGACCCCCAGCCCCAGCACGCGAAACGCGTCCCGCGCCGCCGGCTCGAACAACCCCAACAGCGGCTTCCACTCGACGCGCTTTTTGAAGAGCTTGATCACGGCCTGCCTTACAGTCCCGCCATGTCCCATTTGCGCACCACGTCGTTGACGAGGTTGGTGACCTTGTCGTTGACCTTGTTGAAGTATTCGTCGGCCTTCTTCTGGTCGAACTTGGGGTAGCCCTGCCCCGGTTGGTAGAGGCCGATTGATGAAGGGAAGGGCGTGGCCGACCAGGTGCCCGCCGCGGGGTAGGCGGTCGCCATCTCGGCCTTGTAGCGCTCGGGGTGGACGAGCGTGGGGTCGGCCGCCTGCACGTACGCGGTCTCGTTCCAGCCGGCGTGGCCGCCGTCCTCGCCGAAGACCTCTTTGGTCACGTCCGAGGCGAAAGACCACCAGTTGACGACGAGCGTACGCACCTTGCGCTCGGTGGCGACCTCGGCCGCGACCGCGTTGAGCACGGCCGTCTGCGGCCCGCCGTGTCCGTTGAGGATGATGATGTTGCGAAAGCCGTTCTTCGCCAATCCTTCTAAAATCTGTTTGACGAAGGGACGGTAGGCGGACTCGGTAATCTGGAACGCGCCGGGGTACGCCTCCATGCTGCCGGTGATGCCGTAGGGAAGCGCGGGCGCGATCATGGCGTTGACGCGCGGGGCGATCTTGCGCGCCATCGCGAGGGGCGCGGTGATGTCTGCGCCGTTGTTGACGACGCCGTGCGGCTCCAAAGTCCCCGTCGGCAGGAGCACGGTCTGCACCTTCGACGGCACGGTCTCTTTGAACTCCATCCAGTTGATGCGCTCCATCTCGCGCTCGCGCACCTGCGCGCGAGTGACGGGCGCCGACAGCGCGGCGAGCGCGAGCAGGACGACGGCCGTGCAGAACATTCTCATCTCTCTTCCCTCCCCTCCGGTTTTCGGAAGCTGAAGCCGCGGGCGGCGCGATTGACTTTGACTTGCCTTAAAGTGTAGAAGCGTTGGCGGCCGGGCTGCAAAAGCATACTTCAAACGAACGCCAAAAAAGAACCGCCCGAGGGGGCGGATGAGGGAGATTCGATGCAACCTGAGGCGCAGACGCGTGCGAAGTGGGGCAAGGTACTCGACCAGACGCGCTGCATCGGCTGCCACGCCTGCACGACGGCCTGCAAGTCCGAGAACCTCGTGCCGCTGGGCGTGACGCGCACCTACGTCAAGCATGTGGACGTAGGAGTGTGGCCGCAGGCGCGGCGCGCGCATCAGGTGACGCGCTGCAACCAGTGCGCGCACGCGCCGTGCGTCGCGGCCTGCCCGACCTCGGCCATGTTCCAGCGCCCGGACGGCATCGTCGATTTCGACAAGCGCATCTGCATCGGCTGCAAGGCGTGCATGGCGGCCTGCCCCTACGATGCCATCTTCATCAACCCGGAAGACCACTCGGCCGAGAAGTGTAACTTCTGCGCGCACCGCATCGACTCGGGGTTAGAGCCCGCGTGCGTCGTCGTCTGTCCGGTCGAGGCCATCATCGTCGGCGACATGAACGACCCCGACTCGCTCATCGCACACTACGTCGGGCGCGAGGCGACGGAGGTGCGGCGGCCCGAGAAGGAGACGCTCCCCAAAGTCTTCTACAAGGGCGCGCATCAGGCGACGCTCGACCCGCTCGCGGCGAGAAGGCCGGACGGTAATCTCTTCATGTGGAGCGAGCAGAAGACGGACGCCGACACGGTCAACTCCGGCAACCCGACTTTCCGCAACTCTTCGGCCGCGGCGCTCTTAGCCTACGACATCCCGCACTCGCTCCCGTGGGACTGGCGCGTCAGCCTCTACACCTGGACGAAGGGCATCGCTGCGGGCGTGTACCTCGTCGCCGCGCTCCTCGTCCTGCTCGGCTTCCTCAACCCGCGCGGCATCTCCGACACACCCGAACTGTCGTCGATGTTCAGTTTTCCCGCCTCGCCCCTGTGGCTGTGGGTCGCGCCCGTCCTGTCGGGCGTCTTCCTGGCGATAACCGGCGCGCTGCTCATCTGGGATTTAGAGCACCCGGAACGTTTCTACCTCATCTTCACGCGGCCGCAGTGGCGGAGTTGGCTGGTCAAAGGCGCGTTCGTCATCGCGGGCTACTCGCTCGTCCTCGCGCTGCACTTCGCGGCGACATGGCTCGGGAGGCAGTCGTATCAGCCGTGGCTGATGGTGGCGGGGCTGCCGCTCGGCGTGTTGACGGCGGTCTACACGGCCTATCTGTTCGCGCAGGCGAAGGCGCGCGACCTGTGGCAGAACCCTCTGCTGCCGCCGCACCTGCTCGTGCAGTCTTTGCTGCTCGGCTCGGCGGCGCTGCTCCCGTTCGCGGTGTGGCTTGAGCCGGCCGCCGTCGAGCCGCTCGCGTGGGTGCTTGGCGGGACGAGTCTGATTCATCTGCTCATGGTCTGGGGCGAGGTGACTTTGACGCACCCGACGGCGCACGCGCGCCTCGCCGTGTGGGAGATGACGCGCGGGCGCTTCGCGGCCTTCTTCTGGGCGGGCGTCGTGCTGACGTTGCTCGCGGTCTTCGCGCCGTGGCTCGGGCTCGCCGCCGTCCCGCCCGCGCTCGTCGGCCTCGCGCTGCACGAGCACGCATACGTCCAGTCGGGCCAGTCCGTGCCGCTCGCTTGAGACGGCCGCATACGTTCACGACAAGGGAGACACGGGCCGCGCCTCTTGAAAGGAGAGACGTATGGCAACGAAGAAGACGGCTGAGAAGACTACGGCAAAGACTACGGCGAAGACGGCGGGCAAGGCATCTGCGAAGTCGCCCATCAAGCGCTTCCGCGCGCTGGTCGAGCGCGGCGAGGGCAGCGTCTGCGCCATCAGCGTCTCGTTCGACGTGGAGAAGATTTTCGGCAAGCGCGGGCGCGTCCCCGTGCGCGGCACGCTCAACGGCGCGCCCTTCCGCGGCTCGCTCTTCCCGATGGGCGATTGCCACTTCATGGTCGTCAACCGCCATCTGCGCGCAGCCGCGGGCGTCAGTGGCGGCGAGACCGTCCCCGTCCAAATGGAGCGCGACGACGAGCCGCGCACCATCGACCCGCCTGCCGACTTCGCGCGCGCACTCCGTGGCAATAAGGAGGCGCGGGCCGTCTGGGACAAGCTCAGCTACACGCACCGGCGCGAGCACGTCGAGCACATCGAAGAGGCCAAGAAGCCCGAGACGCGGGAGCGTCGCATCGAGAAGTCAGTCGCCCTGCTCGCCGCGGGCAAGAAGGAGCCGCGTTGAAAACCCGCACACGAACAACTCGTCGAACACACGCGGCGGCGACTGCCGTCCCGCTGCTCTTCATCTTCGCCATTACCAGCGCGGCGCTCGCCGTACCCGCGAAGAGGACGGCCACACACGGCGGCGTGCGCATCACCTTCGACGTAACGCTCGCGCGCGAGGCCACGGCCAGAACCGTCCCCGCCTCGCCGCTTGAGAGTGTGGACGACAAGCCCGACGGCGTCTACCCCGAGCACGCCGCCTTCACCCTCGTCGCCATGCCCAATGCGCCCGCCGACTCCTTCGAGCCCGTCCTACGCGTCGCTTCGGTGGAAGAATATCTGAAAGCCTTCTCGGTCGCGCCGCGTCACGTCAAAGAGGCCGAGCGCACTCTGAACGAGTTACGCCGGATCATCCGCCGCAAGCCCGTCGCGCTCAAGGGCAACGTCCCCATGCTCCCCTTCCCCGACGCGACGGAGGTCTTCCATGCGCGCGTCAGGTACCTGCGCTTCCGCGGCGGCTCCGGCGTCGTCTTCCTCACGCAGTCGCAGCAGGACTATGAGCTGATTAACAGCCAACACGTCTCCTACTCCTTCCGCGGACTCACTGACGACGGCCGCTTCTACGTCGCCGCCGACTTCCCTGTCGGTGCCTCCGTCATCGCCCCGAAACGCGACGCCGGCACCCACGAGGGCTACATGCTCCCACGCGAAATCGGCGGCCGGCCCGCAAGGCAACGCTACGCCGCCTACGTCGAGCGCGTCCGGCGCAAGCTCGAACGGCTGCGCCCCGAAGAGTTCCAACCCGACCTGCGTCTCTACGACGAGCTTCTAAGCTCGCTCGAAATACGGAAGTGACTGCATGAACCTCAAAGAGCTGAACCAGCGCGTGAGCGCGGCGCGCAAGGAGACGGAGGCGCGCGGGGAAACCTTCTACCCGGGGCCGAGCCGCGTGCATCTGGCGGCGTTCCCGCCGCGGGAGCGTTGGGACGACTGGGTGGAGTTGGAGTCGAAGGCTTGGCCTGAGCGGGTCGAGCGGCGTTACATGCTGGTGCCGACGACGTGCTTCAACTGCGAGTCGGCGTGCGGGCTTCTGGCGTACGTCGATAAGGAGACGTTCGGCGTGCGGAAGTTCGAGGGCAACCCCGAGCACCCTGGGAGTCGCGGGCGCAACTGCGCGAAGGGGCCGGCGACGCTCAATCAAGTGACAGACCCCGACCGGATTCTCTACCCGCTGAAGCGCGCGGGCAAACGCGGCGAGGGCAAGTGGGTGCAGATTAGTTGGGACGAGGCGCTCGACGACCTCGCGGCGCGCATCCGCAAAGCGATTGAAGAGAACCGGCACAACGAGGTGATGTACCACGTCGGTCGTCCGGGCGAGGACGGGTTCACCGAGCGCATCCTCGCCGCGTGGGGCGTGGACGGGCACAACTCGCACACGAACATCTGCTCTTCGTCGGCGCGCGCGGGCTACCAGTTCTGGATGGGGCTCGACCGCCCTTCGCCGGATCACGCGAACGCCGACGTGATTCTGCTCATCAGCGCGCACCTCGAAGCGGGTCACTACTTCAACCCGCACGCGCAGCGCGTGATGGAGGCGAAGCAGCGCGGCGCGAAGCTCATCGTCTTCGACACGCGCCTGTCGCACACGGCGACGCACGCCGACGTGTGGGTCTCGCCCTATCCCGGTTCCGAAGCAGCCATCATGTTGGCGGTCGCGAATCACTTAATTCAAAACAGTCTCTACGACCGCGAGTTCGTCCGCCGCTGGTGGAACTGGGAGGAGTACATGGCGGTCGAGCACCCGGAGCTTGAGACGAGCTTCGAGGGGTTCGAGGAGGTTTTGAAAGGTCTCTACGCCGAGTTCACCTTTGAGTACGCGGCGAAGGAGTCGGGCGTGGACGCGCGGCAGTTGAAAGAGGTCGCGGCGGTAGTTGCGACCGCGGGCTCGCGCTTCTCAAGCCACAACTGGCGCTCGGCTGCCGCGGGCAACAGCGGCGGTTGGCAGGTGGCGCGCACGCTTTTCCTCGTCAACGCACTGCTCGGCGCGGTCGCCACCGAGGGCGGCGTCTTCCCGAACGCCTGGAACAAGTTTGTCCCGAAGCCCATCTACACGCCGCCGCACCCGCCGCGCTGGAACGAGCTGACGTGGCCGCGCGAGTACCCGCTCGCGATGAACGAGCTGTCGTTTTTGCTGCCGCACTTTTTGAAGGACGGCCGCGGTAAAGTCGATACCTACTTCACGCGCGTCTACAACCCGGTCTGGACGAACCCCGACGGCTTCTCGTGGATCGAGGTCTTGCAGGACGAGGAGTTGATCGGCCGTTACGTCGCCCTCACCCCGACATGGAACGAGTCGGCCTACTTCGCCGACTACGTGCTGCCGATGGGGCACGGCTCCGAGCGCCACGACCTGCACTCCTACGAGACGCACGACTCGCAGTGGCTCGGCTTCCGTCAACCCGTGCTGCGCGCCGCGCGCGAACGTCTGGGCGAAGAGGTCAAGGACACGCGCGAGGTCAACCCCGGCGAGGTCTGGGAGGAGAACGAGTTCTGGCTTGAGCTGACGTGGCGCATCGACCCCGACGGCGCGTTGGGGATTCGTAAGTTCGCCGAGTCGCAGGAGCGCCCGGGCGAGCGGCTCGGCGTTGACGAGTATTACGGCCACATCTTTGAACACTCCGTCCCGGGACTGCCCGAGCGCGCGGCCCAAGATGGTCTGACGCCGCTCCAGTTCATGCGCCGCTACGGCGCGTTCGAGATCGGGCAGAAGACGGGCGCGCTCTACGAGCAGGAGGTTCCCGAGGAGGAGTTGGACGACGCGCGCACAGACCGCTTCGGCCGCGTCTACACGCGCACGCCGAAGCCCGCCTCACCCAACATCGTCCCCGTGCCCGCGCCCGACGCGGACGCAGAGGGGCGCCGCTTCGTCGGCGTCGAGGTGGACGGCAAGACCTTACGCGGCTTCCCGACGCCTTCGGGCCGTCTGGAGTTCTACTCGAAGACGCTGGCCGACTGGGGCTGGCACGAGTACGCCGTGCCCCACTACATCAAGAGCCACGTCCACCCCGACAACCTCAACCCCGACCAGACCGTGCTCATCTCGACCTTCCGCCTGCCCGTGCAGATTCACACACGGAGCGCGAACGCCAAGTGGCTCGACGAGATTGCGCACACCAACCCGCTCTGGATTCACCCGCGCCACGCGGCCGAAGTAGGCGTGAAGACCGGCGACGCCGTCCGCGTCGAGACCGAGACCGGCCATTTCGTCCTCCGCGCGTGGGTCACCGAAGGCATCCGCCCCGATGTGGTCGCGTGCAGCCACCACATGGGGCGCTGGAAACTCGCGCACGAGGGCGAAGGCCAGCGGCAGTTAATGCAGACCGTCTCGCTCGACCATCAAGGCAGCGAGTGGGCGCTCAAGCGCGAGCGCGGCACCGCGCCTTATACTTCGTCTGACCCGGACACCGCGCGCATCTGGTGGGCAGACGTGGGCGTCCATCAGAACCTCACCTTCCCCGTCCATCCCGACCCCGTTTCGGGGATGCACTGCTGGCACCAGGCCGTCCGCGTCCGCAAGGCCGAAGCATCAGACCGACCCGGCGACATCCACGTCGATACGGAGAAGTCGCGCGCCGTCTACCGCACCTGGCTCCAGTTCACGCGCCCCGCCGACACGCACTCCCCCGACGGCACGCGCCGCCCCTACTGGCTGCTGCGCCCCTTAAAACCCGCACGCGAGTTCTACAAACTTCCCGAAGTGTTGAATGCGGAATGATGAATGATGAATATGACGAGGCGGGCCGGGTCTTAATTCATCACTCATTGTTCATCATTCTTAGATGGAACTCTTCCGCGCACTCGCCGTGTTAGTCGAGCCGCCCGACCGGCCCGGCGCGGCGCGCGTGGCGGAGGCTCTAGGGTTGGGTGAGTTGCCGGAGGTGAGCGCGTACACGGAGTTGTTCGTGTTTCAGCTCTACCCTTATGCGTCCGTGTATGTCGGGGCAGAGGGGATGTTGGGGGGCGAGGCGCGCGACCGCGTGGCGGGGTTTATGGCGGCGTTGGGGCACGAGGTGCCGGCGGAGCCCGACCATCTGGCGCTGCTGCTCGGGGCGTACGCGGGGCTCGCGGAGGCGGAAGGCGTGGACGCAGACGCGTGGCGGCGTGAGTCGCTGCGGCGGGCGCGGCGGGCGCTGCTGTGGGAACACCTTTTGAGCTGGCTCCCCGTCTATCTGGATAAAGTTGAGCGGGTCGCGCCGCGCTTCTACCGGCGCTGGGCGGAGACGCTCGGGGCGGCGCTCGACGCGGAGGCCGTGGAGTTGGGGGCGCAGTCTGAGTTGCCGCTGCACCTGCGCGAGGCGCCCGCGCTCGCCGACCCGCGCATGGCGGCGCCGGAAGAGTTTTTGAAGACGCTGCTCGCGCCCGCGCGCTCCGGCCTCATCCTCGTGCGCGACGACCTCGCACGCGCCGCGCGTGAACTCAGCACGGGCGTCCGCGCCGGTGAACGCCTCTTCGCGCTGCGCTCGCTCATGGGTCAGGACGCCGCGGGCACACTCAACTGGCTCGCGCGCGAGGCCGAAGCGTGGCACGCGCTCCACCAACGACGCCGCGCCGCGCACGGCCCCATCGCCGAATGGTGGGCCGCCCGCGCCGCCTCGACCGCGAAGCTTTTGCGCGAGCTGAGCCGTGACGCCGACGAAAGTCTCAGAACAGTTTGAGGCCGCGCGTTCGCGTGCGCGCGAGGAGCGAGAGGAACTCTTCGCGCGGGATGAGGCGGGCGCCGAGGGCCTCCATGTGCGGGGTCATGACCTGTATGTCGAGCCAGCCGAGGCCGCGCGCGCGGAGATGGTCGATGAGAAAGAGCAGCGCGAGCTTCGAGGCGTTGGGGCGGAGTCGGAACATGCTCTCGCCCGCGAAGGCGCCGCCCGCGTCCACACCGTAGAGCCCGCCGACCAGCTCGTCCTCCTCCCACGCCTCGACGCTGTGCGCACTGCCCAGCCGGTGAAACTCGCAGTAGCCGCGAACCATCCAGGGCTTGATCCACGTGCCCCTTTCGTGCGCGCGCTCCACCGCGGCACAGGCGCGTATGACGCGCTCGAAGGCGCGGTCGATGGTGAAGTGGAGCCGCGTGCGCCTCCGCTCGCGCGCGAGGCTGCGCGGCACGTGCAGCTCTTCAAAGAAGAGCACGCCGCGCTCGGGCGGGCTGAACCAGAGCAGAGGGTAGCCGTCCACCGGCCACGGAAAAATGCCGCGCGCGTACGCCTCTTCGAGCAGCGCGGGCTCGGGGCGACCGCCGACGGCGACGACGCCGTCCGCCGTAGCCTCGCTCGGGTCTGGGAAACGGCTCTCGGCCATGCCCCCCATGATAAAGATGTGAACCGTGAACCGTAAACCGTGACCAGAAAGAACAGGTTTTAATCTTGTGACGATTGACGGTTCACGGTTTACGCTCCCGTTAAGGTTTACGGTTCACAGTTCACGCCTTAAAATCCCCCCATGCCGGAGCGCGAGTACGGATTTGAGGAGGAGGTCGCCGCCGAGAGCCGGGAGAGGCTGAAGAAGCCGCCGCTCTTCCGCGTCCTGCTGCACAACGACGACTTCACGACGATGGAGTTCGTCGTCGAAGTCCTCGTGCAGGTCTTCGGCAAATCGGAGGCGGACGCCTTCCGCGTCATGTGGGCTGTGCACACGCAGGGCGTCGGCGTCGCGGGCGTCTACACCTACGAGATCGCCGAGATGAAGGTCGAGCGGGTGACACAGATGGCGCGCGAACGCGAGTTTCCGCTGCTCTGCACCGCCGAGGAAGAACCGGGGGAGGGGTGAATAGTCAATGGTGAATGGTGAATGGTAAATTGTGGGCAGCCCCGAGCCACGATTCAGCAAGCGCCGCATCTAACCATTTTCTATTTACCATTCACTATTCACCGCTTCAGATGATTACTAAAGAACTGCAAGAGACCCTGAACTTCGCCGCGATGGAGGCGATCAAGCGGCGCCACGAGTATGTGACGCTCGAACACCTCCTCTACGCGCTGCTGCACGAGGGCACGGCGGCGCGGGTCGTCCGCCACTGCGGCGGCGACGCGAACGCCCTGACGAGGGAGTTGGAGAAACATTTCGACGAGAAGATGGAGAGCGTCCCCGCCTCCTCCGACGCGCTCCCCGAGTACACGGCCGCCTTCCAGCGCGTCGTCGAGTACGCGGTCTTGCAGGCCGAAGGCTCCGGGCAGAAGGAGGTGGACGGCGGCAACGTGCTGGCCGCGCTCTTCCAGTCGCCCAACTCGCACGCCGTCTACATGCTCAAGAAGCAGGGCATCACGCGGCTCGACATCCTCAACTATCTCGCGCACGGCATCTCGAAGGTCGAGGGGGCGGGGCCGGACGGCTTCGCGGCCGGGGCCGAGGGCGAGGACTACGAGTCGGAGCAGGCCGCGCGCGACCCTCTGAAAGCCTTCGCCACAGACCTCATCGCGCGCGCCGCCGAGGGGAAGATCGACCCGCTCATCGGCCGCGAGGCGGAGGTGGCGCGCACGATTCAAGTCCTCTGCCGGCGGCGGAAGAACAACCCCATCTACGTCGGCGACCCCGGCGTCGGCAAGACCGCCATCGCCGAGGGGCTCGCGCTCAAGATTCAGCAGGGCGAAGTGCCCGACGCGCTCAAGGGCGCCGAGGTCTTCTCGCTCGACATGGGCGCGCTCCTCGCGGGCACGAAGTACCGCGGCGAGTTCGAGCAGAGACTCAAGTCCGTCATCGGCGCGCTCAAGAAGAAGGAGAACGTCATCCTCTTCATTGACGAGATACACACCATCGTCGGCGCGGGCGCCGTCTCCGGCGGCACGATGGACGCCTCGAACATCATCAAGCCGGTGCTGGCCTCCGGCGAGATGCGCTGCATCGGCTCGACGACGTATCCGGAGTACAAGGCCGCGTTCGAGCGCGACCGGGCGCTGGCGCGGCGCTTCCAGAAGATAGAGGTCTCGGAGCCCTCGCTCGAAGACACGGTCAAGATTCTCGAAGGGTTGAAGAAGCTCTACGAGGAGGCGCACGGCGTCGCCTACGCTTCGGACGCCCTGCGCGCCGCGGCGGAACTCGCGGCCAAGCACATCCACGACCGCTTCCTCCCCGACAAGGCCATCGACGTGATCGACGAGGTCGGCGCGATGGTCAAGCTGATGCCCGCCGGCGAGCGCCCCGCCGAGATCGGCGTCCACGAGATCGAGACCGTCGTCGCGCGCATGGCGAAGATTCCGCCGCGCACCATCGCCGGTTCTGAGAAAGACCGACTCCGAGACCTCGATGCGGCGCTCAAAGGCGTCATCTACGGGCAGGACCACGCCATCTCGCAGCTCGTCAGCGCCATCAAGCTCTCGCGCTCGGGCCTCGGCCACCCCGAGAAGCCCATCGGCTCGTTCCTCTTCTCCGGCCCGACGGGCGTCGGCAAGACGGAGCTGGCCAAGCAGCTCGCGCTCACGCTCGGCGTCGAGTTCATCCGCTTCGACATGTCGGAGTACGCCGAGCCGCACACGGTCTCGCGCCTCATCGGCGCGCCGCCCGGCTACGTCGGCTTCGATCAGGGCGGCCTGCTGACCGACGCCGTCAACAAGACGCCGTACGCCGTCGTCGTCCTCGACGAGATAGAGAAGGCGCACCCGAACCTCTTCAACATCCTCTTGCAGGTGATGGATCACGCGACGCTCACCGACAACAACGGGAAGAAGGCGGACTTCCACAACGTCATCCTCATCATGACCACCAACGCCGGCGCGCGCGAGATGTCGGACGCGAAGATCGGGTTTCAGAAGGGGCAGGAGGGACTGTCGCAGGGGCAGGGACGCGGGGCCATCGAGCGCACCTTCAGCCCCGAGTTCCGCAACCGGCTCGACGCGTGGATCGCCTTCGCCTCGCTCACGTTCGAGACCATCGAGCGCGTCGTGGACAAGTTCATCGCCGAGGTGCGCGCGCAACTGGTCGAGAAGGGTGTCGAGCTGCGGCTCACCGAACGCGCACGCCGCTGGCTCGCCGAGCATGGCTACGACAAGCAGATGGGCGCCCGCCCCATGGCGCGCCTCATTCAGGAGAAGATCAAGGCGCCGCTCGCCGAAGAGATTCTCTTCGGCCGCCTGCAACACGGCGGCAAGGCCATCGTCAACGTCCCCGACGACCACGACCTCCGCATCGAGATCATCGAGAAATAGTAGGCAGATGGCAGCAGGCAGTTAAAACAAGAAGGTGTCTGAAAGAATCGTGGGGGGCGAGATTCGTTACTCGCCTCCCACGATTCTTTGACCTCTTTCTCTTCTGGCTAACCGCCTATTGCTTATCGGCGCGCTTGAAAAAGGGCATCACCTCGTCCGAGTAGTACGGCTCCTGCGTGCACCAGAAGACGTAGTCCACCTTCAGGTAGCCCGTCGCGAATTCGAGCAGCTCGGGGACGGTGACCCGTTTTCTGGTCTGCGGATTCACGTCCTCGTAGTTCCCGTCCTGCACCGCGATGCCTGTGGGAACGACTCCCGACGCCTCCCGTATCAAAGGATAGGAGTGGTTCCGTTGTCCGGGGCGATGGGGCAGGAGGTCGGGGCCGCCGACGCCGACCTTCAATTCCTTCGCGGCCTTGTAGACCGCGCGCAGGTAACCCCTGTCCTCCCCGGGCAGCCATTCGCCGGGCATGAAGTTGGCGTACTGCATCACGACCGACCTGGGGAAGGCGCGCCGCAGGGCCTTCATGTTCGTAATGATGGCCTCGCGGTAGGTCTCGAAGGAGAAGCCTCTGGGGAAGAGGCGTCCGCTCTCGCCGACCCCCACCGAAGTCTCCGCGAAGTTAACCCCCTCGACGCGGCCGTCGAACTCCCGGCCCAGGGCGAGGAGCAATTTGTGGAACCTCTCCTGCACCGCCGGGTCCCAGCGCCGCGCAATCCAGCCATCGACGACGGCGTGCTCCTCGTCGCCGCCTTTGACGCGGTACTGCTTGTCGGCGCCGCCGTTGTATCGAGGGTCGCGCAAAAGGTAGCGCGGCACGTTTATCCGCGACTCGCTGAAGGTGACATCCTGTATCTGGACGAAGAGCCTCTTCCCCTTTGAGGTCAGAAAGGCCAGGTCATCGCGGACGAGGCTGAAATCGTACCTATCCTCCTCCGGCTCAAGCTGACGCCAAGAGTACATGACCTGCGCGCCCTCCAGCGCTTTCGTCCCGAGGAACGAAGACGCCTCCCGAATCTTCTCCCTGTCCTGTCCGAAGAAGACGTAGTGGTGTATCGGCTTGGCGCCGACGCCGGCGCAGCAGAACCAGATGAGCAGGGCGCACCCCGCTACGTTCCGTGTGTTAATCATGCCAAAATCCTCCTTTCAGCACTGCGGTTCGGGCGCGCTCACTTCTTCGCCTTCCCCTGCCACTCGTGCCGGTGCTCGGCCCTGTAACGCTTCATCGAGTCGGGCAACTCGACCTCTTCGGTGTCCCTGTACTTCATCCCCTTCGTCACGGCCCAGCGCGCTATCCAGGAGTCGCCGCGCGCGCCCGTGTACGTGTCCGGAAGCTGATAGGCTTCGTCGCCCATCGCCTGGTCGAGTGTGACGAACGAGTAGCCGCGCCGCTTCAACATCGCCGCGAGGTCTTCAAAGCAGTGCGCGTTCAGGACGCCCCCCGTCAGCATCAGGACCTGTGGTATCTCGCGCCCGACGACCTCGCGCGAGTAGCCCTCGTAGAACTCGAACGTGCGCTCCATGTACGCGACGTAGTCGGCGCGCAGAGAGGCGGCGCCCGTTTCGTCTTCGCGCGTGAGCGCATCGGCGTACGCGCGGTTGAAGAGCCAGTCCATGTTGTCCACGGTGACGGGATGGATGCGGTAGCCGCGCCCTTGCAGGAACTTCTCGACCGCCGACTTCGCCTCAAGCGTCGAGCCCGTGTTCAGGTACGGGTAGCTGAAGTAACGGACTTTGCCGCCACGCTCTGCGGCCAGCTTCGACAGCAGTTGGTCGCCGCGCACGACCTCAGACTGGAACTCTTCGACCGAAGTGTTATAGAGGCTCGTGTGGTGCGCGGTCTCGTTGCCCAGCTCGTGGCCCGCGGCGAGCCATTCGCGCAGCGCCACGACGCGCGGCTCGTGCTCTGCACCCTCGCGGTAGAGCGTCGCCTCGTTGACGAAGCCGACCGCGCGCACGTCGTTCGCCTTGAGCGAGCGGAGCAGCCTGCGCATCTGGTTCGAGATGATGCGCGCGTCATAGGAGTATCCGGGGAAGTTGACGAAGGTCACCGCGACCTCGCGCCGCGGCGCCGCCGTGGTGGCGGGCGCGAGGCCGTTCGAGTTGACCTCGGCGCGCGTGAGCGTGCGCTGCGCGCCGAGCGCCCCGAAGAGAAGTGCGAAGGCCAGGGCCAGAACCGCGTAGGGACGGCGCGCGTGCGTGTGCGCGTCCGCGTTGACGAGTCTCTGTATGCGCTGCATGAGTGAACCTCCGTTGGCTGCTAAGGCCAGCGCCGCCGGGGGGCTCGCGTCCGCACGCAGTTGTTCGAGCGCGGCGAGCGCGCGCGCATAACCGAGCGCGTCGCCCGTCGCCTCCACCGCCGCGTCGTCGCAGGCGTGCTCCCGTTCGGCGCGGACGCGCCCCGAGAGCCACCACGCCGCCGGGTGGTAGAACAGAAGCGTCTCGACCGCCGTCTGGAGCAGGTTCACCGCATAGTCGTAGCGGCGGACGTGCGCCAGCTCGTGCGCGAGCACGGCCTCCAACTGCTGCGGCGTGAGCCCGAAGAGGGCGCCCGCCGGGATCAGTATGACCGGCCTCAGGTGTCCGACGACCGTCGGCACTTCGACGAGCGCCGAGCGGCACAAGACGACCGCGCGCCTGACGCGCAGACGCCCCGACACGCGCGCGAGAAGTTCTTCGAAACAACGCGGCACGGGACTGGCGCTCCGCTTAAGCCTGAGCACCAGCAGCCACGCGCCGAACATGCGTGACGCGAGCACGAGCACGCCCGACAGCCACGCGCAGACGAGCCACGGCAGCAGCATCGTCAGACGCTCCTCGGCCCGAGCCCTCCACGCCGCCGCCGTCGGAACCGAGGAGGCCGCCGAGCCGTCCGGCGCGTACGCCGAGGGCTCCTTGCCCGCCCTCGGCGCACGTGCCGCCGCACCACCTGGGTCCGACCACGCCCCCTCCGGCTGGACTGACTCGCGCGCGAAGAGGTCGCGCCGCGTGTGCGGGGCGAGCCCCGCCGTCAGCACAGGCAGCAGAAGCAGCAGCAGCAGCGCCGCCACCCCGCCCGTGTAGCGGACGCCCGCCGCCCGCCGCGGCACGAGCGCCGCGAAGCAGGCGTAACCGGCGGCGACGAGCGCCCCCTGCCACAGCGAGTGGACGAGCGCCCACCCGGCGGCATCGAGCAGGGGCTTGAGTATCAAGACAGTATCGTCCGTCAACGCTCCCCCCTCTCCAGCTCGTCGAGCATCAGCCTGATCTCCGACAGCTCCTCGGCCGAGGCGCGCTCGGTCGAGAGCGCCTGCATGACGAGCTTCACAGCCTGCCCGTCGAACGCCTTCCGCAGAAGGTCGCCGACGAGCCGTCGCTGCGTCTCGTCCTCGGGCGCGGCCGGTGTGTACCGGTGCGCCCGCTCGCTCTCGTCCCTGACGACCAGGCCCTTGTCCGCCATGATCTGCATCAGCTTGAGGACGGTCGTGTAGCCCGTCGTCTTGCTCTCGCCGAATGTTTCGAAGACTTCCCGCACGGTGCTGGGGCCGCGCCGCCAGAGCACCTTGAGGATTTCCAGTTCCGCGTCCGTCGGACGCGGCAGTTCCGTTTCAAGCATTGCGCAATACCTCACCGCAGACTCAAGTCGAAAAGCACCCTACTACGAAGAAGTTCGTACTGTCAACGAAAATCTTCGTACTTACTTGATAGACATGTCCATCGACCCGCCTAAGTGAAAGAATAATTGACTTTAGCGTTTACCAGCGGTGGTATGCGGGGTGGCCGGGGCGGACGGCGATGAAGGTGCCGCGGCAGGTGGCGCAGGTCTTACCGTTGGCCGAAAGCTCTGCCTCGACGACCGCGCGTTCGTCGGTCGAGTCCACCACGCGGGCCGTGAGGTGCAGCAGGCCGTCGGTCGGCGTCGGCCGCAGAAGCTTGATCGAGTAGTCGGCCGTGACGGTGCAGGGCGGGCGCTCGGCCCCCGCGCGGCGCATGAGGTGGTAGGCGGCGGCCCAGTTCGAGTGGCAGTCGAGCAGCGCCCCGACGATGCCGCCGTTGAGCACGCCGGGGAACGCCTCATACTGCGGCTCGGGCCTCCACTCGGCCACGACCTCGTCGCCCTCGCCCGAGGGGAAGCTGCGCACGTGGAGCCCGCGCTCGTTCGCCGGCCCGCACCCGAAGCACGCGCTCCCGGGCGCGTATAGCTCTTGCAGACTCTTCATACTTATTGTTCGACGGCCGGGTCGTCGGTGTTGGCGGGCTCGCCTCTGTGGTCGGCGCCGCGGAGGGTGCCGGTGTTGTCGATGAAGAAGGAGCGGCGGCCGCTCTTGCCGTAGGTCTTGGGCGTGGCCGAGATTTCGAATTTGTCGCCCGCGATCTCCAGCTCGAACTTGTACTCCATGTTCTCAAGGAACGTGTGCTCCAGCAGCTCCTCCGCGATCAGCTCTTCGAGTGTCGCGTAGCGCCCCTTCTGCCGCTCGTCCTTGTAGGCCGACTGCGCCCCCGCGATGCGATTGAGCGCGTAGACGGCCATCGTCTCGTTCATGAGAACCTGCGAGTCTTTAGCCGCGACCGCGATGGTGAGCGCGTAGGTGCGCACGAGCGAGATGGGGAACCGCGCCTCGTGTATGACAACGTCGCCTTCGTTGGTCGCTTCGTAGGAGGCGGGAGCGGTCTCGGCCACCTCCAACTGCGCGAGCAGCGCGCGCACGACGGCGTCGGTGCTCCCGCCCGAACGCTTCCTCGTCTCCTCGAACGTGTTCCTGAGGACGGTGTCGGAGAGGTAGAGGTGGACGAGCTTCTGCTTGGCCTGCCACGCGACGGCGTCGCGATAGGTGTTCGTGGAGGCGAGCGTCTGCCGCGCGTCGAACGAGTCCACGCAGTGACGCACGGCTCTCAGCTCACCGGCGATGAGGAAGTTGTTGATGATTGTGTAGGAGAACCCGGAGCCTGCGCCGAGGATGTTGATGTCGAAGCCCTTGCGCTTCTCGGCGCGCTGCGGGGTGCTGAGCGAGGCGAAGCCAAAGACGACGAGCACGCGCGGCAGAATCTCGCGCACGCGTTCGGGGTTGTTGAGCGCGGCGATGTAGAGAAAACCGGGCTCGGCCTCGCGCTCCTCCTTCTTCGCCTCGTTGCGGCCCATACCCGCGAGCCTGAAGTCGCCCGAGCTGAGCGGCAGGCTGATAGCCACCTCGTTGCCGAGCGCGGGCAGCAGGTCTTCTTTGAACTTGAAGCCGAAGAGCTTCTCGACGGCGGCGATGGTCTCGTTCACGCTCGGCTGCCGCTCGGCCTCTGCCTCGCCGGCGATCTCTGTGATGGTGCCCCCGTTCAAAAGCCCTGCCGGGTTGACGGAGGCCGCGCCGAGCGTCTGGTTGTAGACCTGCGTCCAGTCGAGCGAGCCCGCAACGAACAGCTCGGCGTCGGCCGGCGCGACCGAGGCCGTCTCGCCCGTGACGGGCGGGCCGGAGACGATGTTCGGCAGGAAGGGGATGATGGAGATGAGGCCGTCGGGCGTGTTCTCGACGGCGAGACGGACGGCCAGCGCGCCGCCGTCGAGCCGTGCGCCGAGCGCGACCGCGCCCGGGATGCGCGGCACCCCGCCCCACAGGCCGCGCAGCACGCGATCCATCCCCCGCACGGCCACCTCCTCCTCGGACGGCGGAGGCGGGGGCTCAATCTTCTCCGACTCCGCCTCGGCAGCCGCGTCCGCCCGCGCCTCCTCCTCGACGGCCGCGCGCTCTTCGGCGCTCATCTCGGGAGCGATTTCCTCCGCGACCGGCTGTGCCGCTACCTCGGGCTGCGTCTCGGGTGGCACGCTCTGCGCGGCCTCAACTTCGACGCCGGTCTCGCCCACGTTGACCTCCGTCGAGGTCGTGCCCGGGGGCTGCGTGGGGTCGTTTACGGATGACACGGACGCCCTCTGCACCTGTAGCGCCCAACCCTGCTGCGCGACGTTCGTATCGACGTAGACGAAGAGCGAGTCGGACGCGAAGCGCGCGCGCACCGACTGGAAGCGCGGGCTGTCGGCGAGCCGCGGCCGCTCCTCCTCGCCGCGCAGGCGCTTGAGCGTGAAGGGCGAGTCGGCGGCGAGCAGCCAGCGCCCCACGCGCCGCAGCGCGAAGTCGGCCGCCGCGGGCCTTGCCGCGCGCGTGCGCTCGTTCGCTTCCGGTTTGGGGACAACGACGGGCTCGGGTGCGGTGCTCGTGACGGCCTTCTTGACCTGCGGCACCTGCGCGCCGAGCATCCGGCGCAGCTTCGGCTCGAAGGCGACGGCCGCCTCCGACGACTCCAGCTCGACGGCCATCAGCGCCTGCGGCACTTCGGCGCGCGCGGGCATGAAGGCCACGACGACGCGCGACTCGCCGAGCGCCTCGGCGTTGTCGGAGAGGAAGCCGTAGAGGTCTACGACCGGCTTCGCCTCGTCGCCGCCGATCAAGCGGAGCGAGGCAACGGCCGACTTCACCTCCTCCGCGCGCGCGAGCATCCCGACCCTGCGCACCTCAATGTATGCGGTGTAACTATCGGCGGCCAGCATCTCCTCAACGGAGAGGTCGGGCTCGGCGCGGCGTGCCTGCTGCGGCGCGCGCGGCGGCGCGGCCTCGGGCGTCGGCGTGCCTCTCGGCGGCCGCGCGGGCGCCTGCGTCTGCGCGCGCGGCGTCGCACGTCCGCGGCGCGTACGCTGCGCGGCGCCTGCGGGCGCGAAGTTCAAGAGGAGCAGTACAACGCAGGCGTGCGTCGTGAGGCGGCGAAGAAGTTTAGGGGACTTCATTTTCCTTCTTACCAGAGCGGGTGTCGGCGGCGCCGGGGATGTGCAGCCGCAGACTCGTTTGAAGCGAACTCTCCCGGCGCGGCGACTCCCGACCGGACGGCCGAGATTGTAACTCACGCGCGGCCGGTTGTAACGGTTGGGGGCGTACGTCGTGTTGGACGGAAGTCCAAACGGCGCGGTTGGCTCCGCGCCCCGGCGCGTTTGACTTCAAAGCGTGGCGCGGCGTAACTTTCGGCAGCACACACTTCTCTTCTAAAGCGAGGCAACACGGACGATGAACAGACGCTTCTTTGCCGCCTACGCGCTCGCCGCCCTGTTAGCGTGCGCGAGCGCGTGCACGACCACCGCGCCGTCGAACAACACGGCCGCGACCACGCCGACGCCCGCCGCCACGGCCGCGGGCATCCCGGCGGAACTCAAGCCCGCGCTCGACTCGGTCAACACCGAAGACATCCTGCGCCACATCAAGGAGCTTTCGTCCGACGCCTACGAGGGGCGTGGCCCCGGCACGCCGGGCGAAGAAAAGACGGTCAAGTACATCACCGAGCAGTTCCAGAAGTTGAACCTCAAGCCCGGCAACCCCGACGGTACATTCGTGCAGAAGGTGCCGCTCGCGGGCTTCAAGGCCGAGCCGCACGGAGTCTTCAAGGCGGGCGACAAGGAGATGCAGCTTGAGAACCTGAAGGACTACGTCGCCGTCTCGCGCCGCTACGAGCCGCAGGTGAACGTCGAGAACTCGGACATCGTCTTCGTCGGCTACGGCGTCTCGGCGCCCGAGTACGGCTGGGACGACTACAAGGGCGTGGACGTGCGCGGCAAGACCATCGTCATGCTCATCAACGACCCGGCCGTGCCTTCGCCTTCGAACCCGGCGGAGCTTGACCCGAACACTTTCAAGGGCAAGGCCATGACCTACTACGGCCGCTGGACGTACAAGTACGAGGAGGCTTCGCGCAAGGGCGCCGCCGCCGCCATCATCGTCCACGAGACCGGCCCCGCCGGCTATCCGTTCGAGGTCGTCTCGGGTAGCTGGGGACGCGAGAACTTCGACATCGTCTCGCCCGACAAGAACGCGGGCCGCGTCGGCGTCGAGTCGTGGATAACCTTAGACCGCGCGAAGGAGCTGTTCTCCGCCGCGGGTCAGGACTTCGACGCGCTGCACAAGGCCGCGACGACGAAAGAGTTCAAGCCCGTGCCCCTGAACGCGAAGGCGACGTTCCACATCAAGAACACGCTGCGCACCATCGACTCGCAGAACGTGCTGGCGAAGCTCGAAGGCTCCGACCCGACCTTGAAGAACGAGTACGTCATCTACACGGCCCACTGGGATCACTTAGGCCGCGACGACAAGGCGCAGGGCGACGGCATCTACAACGGCGCCATCGACAACGCGTCGGGCGTCGCGCAGGTGCTCGAACTCGCCGAGGCGTTCACGAAACTCTCCACCCCGCCCAAGCGCACGCAAGTCTTCCTGATGGTGACGGCCGAGGAGAAGGGTCTGCTCGGCGCGAAGTATTACGCGGAGCACCCGCTCTACCCGCCGGCGAAGACGCTCGCCAACATCAATATCGACGGCGCGAACCAGTGGGGGCGCACGAAGGATGTGGTCTTCATCGGCGAGGGCAACACTACCGTCGAGGACATCGCGCGCGAAGTCCTGACCGCACAGGGGCGCACCGTCAAGCCCGACCCCGAGACCGAGAAGGGCTTCTACTACCGCTCCGACCACTTCGAGTTCGCCAAGATCGGCATTCCCGCCTTCTACGCCGACACGGGTACGGAGTACATCGGCAAGTCGCCCGAGTTCAGTAAGCAGAAGCGCGACGAGTACACCGACCGCGACTATCACAAGCCGACCGACGAGGTGAAACCCGACTGGGACCTCTCCGGCGCCGTCGAGGACGCGCAGTTCCTCCTCACCGTCGGCTACCGCATCGCGCAGGGCGACAAGTTCCCCGAGTGGAAACCCGGCACCGAGTTCAAGGCCAAGCGCGAAGAGTCGCTCAAGGCCGGCGCCGGGCCTTCGTAATGTGAGTTTGAATTAACAGGGATGGAGAGGATAGAGAGGATTGAGTCATTGACTCATTGGTTCATCGGGTCATTTCTTCATTGAATCAATGAGCCGATGAACCAATCAGTAAATCCTGACCATCCTCTCCATCCCTGTTAATTGTCTTTAAGAGTGATGAAACTGAGAGCGTTGATTTCAAGCGGCCTCTTGTGCCTGCTTGCTTGTTTGGCGGTCGCGCAGCAGCCGCAGCCGACGCCGGAGCCGAAAGCCGAGCCGCCAGCGGTGAAGAAGAACGCGCGGCCGGCGGGCGAGGCGGAAGCGGCCGAGCCGTTCGACAAAATGACGCCGGAGCAGATGGCCGGGCGTTGCGTGGCGTTGGAGACGGAGGCGGGCGACATCCAGATCGAGGTGCTGTCGGAGGCCGCGCCGGAGTCTGCGCGCAACTTCCTCAACCTCGCCTCGACCGGCGCGTTCGACACGACGACCTTCAGCCGCGTCGTGAAGAACTTCGTCGTGCAGGGCGGGAACGTGGCGACGCGCGAGACTCTCACACCTGAGCTTATCCGCCGCGCCTCGCGCAAGGTGCCCGACGAGCCGAACCCGGTCAAGCACCTGCGCGGCGTCGTCTCGCTTGCACGCCCGGCCGAGGCGAACGCCGCCACCACGCACTTCTTCATACTGCTCAACGACGCCCCGCACCTCGACGGCACCTTCGCCGCCTTCGGCCGCGTCCGCGCGGGCATGGAGGTCGTAGACAAGATCGCCGCCGGAGAGCTTGACGGCGAGAAGCCCAAAAATCCTGTCCGCGTCCGCCGCGCAACGGTCGCGCTCTGCCAGACGCCTTCGCCCAACCAGCCTAAAAAGTAACCGGGGCGCGTGCCCTGACTCGCACGACACGCGCCCCGTCCGACGGGGTGGGTGAGCCACGATACCGCCGGTAGCCCCACCTCCTCTCAACCGAATAGACGTATGAGCGCCTAACGGTGCTCAGCGGGCAAGTTGCCCGCGCTTCTCTGGCATCCGCTTTCCTGTCGGCGGTTCGGGCGAAGTCTGTTCCCCGAGAGGACTTCACCCGAACCGCGCCCCGCGGCAAGCCGTGTTACTGCACGACGAAGTCGGAGCCCGACGCTGTGTCGGAGCTGAGCAGGAGCCCGCCCGTGGCCGACGCGCCGATGAGTATCTGCGCGTTCGCGCCCGTCCCCGTCGAAGTGGTGCCGACGACGTTCGTCCCCGCGATGGCGTTGATGCTGGCTACGGGGACGCGAATCACGATCTGGTTGCCGACGGCCTGGCCCGAGTCGGGCGCGCCGTCGCCGACCTGATTGTTCGTCCCGTTCGGAAGCGTCTCGTAGTGGCCGTACTCGTAGACGACCTCGCCCGTCTCCGACACGTTGGCCGAGACGAAGACCGTCACGCCGTTGAAGGCCGAGCTGACCGTCCAAGCGTTGTTCTGCAAACGCTCGGCGCCGTTCGCCAGCGTCAGCGTGTAGACGATCTGCTGGTTGGCCGCGTCGTAGGCGAAGTCCACCGACTGTATGTCCTGCGCGCCCGTGCCGAAGGCGTCGCCTGCGGGGTCGATAACCTCGGGGCCGCCCGCGGCGGGAATCAGGTTGAAGGGGTGCGGGACGGCCGTCAGCCCCATCGCCGCGCGCACCGCGTTGTGCGCGTCCACGTAGCCGGCGCCGACGACGCGCTCGTCGAAAGGCATCGGGTTCGCCGTCTGCCTAAGTATCGTCACCACGTCGTCCGGCGTGAGCAAAGGGTTCGCTTCGAGCATCAGCGCGACGACGCCCGAGACGTGCGGGCACGCGAAGCTCGTCCCCTGCGAGGTCGTGTAGTACGGAAGGAAGGCCGGCGGGATGGTCGTCAAATCGTTCCCGACGACGGGCACCGTCCCCAGAGTGTTCGTCAGGCCCGCGCCGCGCAGACGCGCGCTCTTGATGTCTACGCCGGGCGCCGTGATGTCGGGCCGAAGGTTCGGCGTGAGAGTCGTATCCGCCGGCATCCCCGACACGTCCGTCCCCGTGCCGTTATCGACGCCGCGCGAGCTGAAGTCCGCGGGCGAGCCGAGACCCTGCTTGAGGCCCGCCGCGACCGAGATCGTCCACGGCATTGTCGAGTAAGGGTTGATCGAGGTCGCCGTGTCGCCCGAGTTGCCCGCGGCGAAGACGACCGTGATGTTGCGGTCGTGCGAGATGCGCGTCGCGACGTTGACGGGGTTCGCCGGGTCGAGCCCCTCGGCGCTCAAGCTATCGCCCCACGAGTTGTTGATGACACGAATGTTGTACGCGTACTGGTTCGCGAGCAGATAGTCGTAGGCGCCGATGATGGCGACGGTGGGGAGGCCGAGTTCGTTGCCGGAGTTGACGCCGATGAGACTGGCGCCGCGCGCGACGCCGCCGTAGAAGCCGCCCGACTGCTCGCCCGTCCCGGCGGCGACGGCCGCGCCGTGCGTGCCGTGGCCGGATTCGAGGTCGCTCAACGGCTGGTTCTCGATGTAGATGGGCGGGACGAAGCCGGTCGAGTGGAGGATGTCGCCGATGGAGATGCCGACGCCGACGACGAGGCCGCCGTCGCCGACTACCGTCTCGGAGAGCGGCTGGATGACGTTCTGCACGGTCTTCTTGCCGTAGGTCAAATCCTTGTGCGTCGCGTCGATGCCGGTGTCGATGTAGCCGATGCCGACGCCCTTCCCCGTGATGGGGAAGCCCGGGTTCGATTTGTTGTTCTGCGTCACCTGCGTGTCGGCCGCCATCTGCGGGACGCCGATGAAGGTGCGGCTCGCGTTGGTGAAGGTCTTCATCAGACGGTTCGAGTAGATAGAGGCGACGCCGGGCTGGCGACTGACGGCCGCGAGCTGCAAGGCGCTCAGGTCGGCGACGACCATCGGCAGCTCGCGCATGGCGAAGCCCTTCATGATGCCCGCGAGTTGGAGGCGCGAGAACTCGGCCGCGCCCGGCTTCTGCTTATAGGTGATGATGGCCGGGACGGTCACGCGCTGTGTGAGCAGACGTGTGAGCTGTGGGTCTATCTTCACGGCCGGGGCCGCCGAGACGGTCGCGCCGCCCGTCCTGCCGGGCAGAGTCGCGAGGCCGAGGAGTAGAGCCAGCGCCAACAGGAGTGCGATTCTCAGCGTCGTCTTCATCGTCTTTTCCTCTTCCGTCTTGTTAAAGGGTTTCCGGGTTGCGACCCGGAGGGTGGCCCGTCTCTGCCAAGCGAGTCACCCTCCGGGCCGCTCGACTCGCCGCGCCTTCCGTCCCGACTTCGGTTGGCGCGGCGAGATTCGGCGAGGTCAGTTGCCCGCCACGAAGCGCTGGCGGAAGTTGTCGAGCGCGTAGGCCATGAAGGCGCGTGTCGTCGCGTCGTTCGCCTTCACGCGCGCCTTCATGGTCGGCTGGAAGTCGAACGGCCCCTGCTCAAGGTTGAAGAAGGCTTGCAGCAGCCCCTTGTCGAGCGCGAGCTGCACGTAGCCGCGCATCGAAGAGGGAATCTCGGCGTTGTCGGCGAGCAGAAGCGTCTGACCGTTGTAGCTCGCCGTGACGATGGTCCCGGCCTTCGCCTTCGCCTCGGCGTCCAAGCCCAGGGCGCGGACGAGCGCGACCGCCGTCTCAAGCCGCGTGACGTTGGCCGTCGGGTTGAAGGTCGAGCCGTTGGCCGCGATCATCCCGGCCGGCTGGAAGCTCCAGTCGCGCAGCGTTGAGCCGTTGGCCGTCACCGCCTCCGCGATGGGCGCCAGTTCCTCGGTCACGTCCGTGTACTTCGGCGTCGCCGAAGGGGACTGGCGGAGCGGCGTGTTCAGGTAGAGGAGGCGCGCGAAGTCTTCGCGCGTAACGTTCGCGTCGGGGCGGAAGGCGCCGTCAGCGAAGGTGTCCATCTGGCGATTCTTGAGCACGGTCTCGATCTGCGCCTGCGCGGCGTGGCCCTGGATGTCGCCGATGGGTTCGAGCGTGAAGAGCTGCTGCGTGATCTTGATCTCGACCGGCCCCGGCGCCGCGGCGCCCGAGGTCGGGAGCGAAGCGTCCGGCACCGCCGCCAGTCCACGCACGCCGCGGACTTCGAGGAGCCACTGACCCGCGGCCGGGTTCTTGACCAGCACCTCGCGGCTCGGCGCGTCGAGGACGGGCAGCGCGACGCCGGAGCTGTACTTGACGCCGTTCGGGTCGGTCAGGAGGATGCCGATGGTGTTGCCCTCGCCGTCCTCCAGCACCGTGTCGAAGGTTGCGAACACGTCGAGCACGCTCATCCCGGCCTCGACGTTGAAGCTGTGCGAGTTCTGCGAGCCGGCGCCGGGCAGGCCCGCCGGGCTGTAGTCGATGTGCACCTGCTCGGCCGCCGGGCCGCCGACCGTGAAGCGCGCGTTGAAGGCGTGCGAGAAGTTCGTGCCGTAGTTCTTCGAGCGGTTGAAGACCTTATCGACGGCGGCGTAGGCATTGACGTAACCCGCGCCGACCTCCCACTCGTCGCGGCCGGGCATGCGCGAGGCGGTCTGCGTCAGAATCTGCTTCACCTCGTCGGGCGTGAGCGTCGGGTCGGCGTCGAGCATCAGCGCGACCACGCCCGCGACGTGCGGCGTTGCCATCGAGGTGCCGGAAATCTGCGTGTAGAAGGGCAGGTAGGCCGGCGACAGCTCCACGTCGTCGGTCAACCCGTTGGCGAAGATGTTCGACTTGGAGCGGGTCGAGACGTAGGCGGCGGAGAACTTCGCGGCGTTCGACTCGAACTCGCGCCCCGTGCCCGGCGCGGTGATGGTCGGCGCGTCATAGTCGTTGTTCGGGTCGTTATCCGCAAGGCGCTCGTCCTTCGGGATGCCGCGCGAAGAGAACGAGGCGAGCCCGCCCTCCTTCGTGCCCGCCGCGACCGAGATGACCCACGGCGCCTTGCCGTAAGGGTTGTGCGTGTCGCGGCCGGGGCCGGAGTTGCCGGCGGCGAAGACGACGATGATGTTGCTGTCGTGCGCGACCTTCGTGGCGATGGCGACGGGGTCGTTGGGGTCGAAGGCGCCCGAGCCGCCGAACGAGTTCGAGATAATGCGGATGCCATAGAGCGACTGGTTCGTCAAAGACCACTCGAAGCCGCCCAGCGCGTTCAGGACGAAGAGGACGGCGCCCGAGCCCGTGCCGATGAGGCGCGCGCCCGGCGCGACGCCCGCGTAGAGCCCGCCCGACTGCTGCCCCGTGCCGCCGACGATGCCGGCGCAGTGCGTGCCGTGGCCGACGTTGAGGTCGGTGTTCGGCTGGTTCTCCAGAGCCTGGAGCGTCGTGAAGCCGGAGAGCGTGTCGGTGCCGGTCGCGATGAAGACGTTCTGGATAACGTTCTTCCCCAACTGAAGGTCTGGGTGCGTGGCGTCGATGCCGGAGTCGTTGATGACGACCGAGAAGTCGCCCTTACCAGAGACGGGCAGCCCCCCGTTCCGCGTGATGAACAAGCGGTCGTTCTTCAGGCGCTCGACGCCCGTCAGCGTGCGCGCCTCCTGGTCGAAGTAGCGGAGGCGGTCGTTTGACCAGACGGAGCGCACCGAAGGGTTCGAGGCCAGTGCGCGCACCTGCCCGGCCGTGGCGACGGCCGCCACCATGCCGAGCCGATTGAGCGTCAGACCCTTCGTGATGCCGAGCGCGCGGAGCACGTCGAGGTGCGCGGGCTGGAGACCCTTCGCGGTGTTGAAAGAGATGATGACGGTGCCGACCTTCGCGTCGGCGGCGAGGCCGCTCAACTGCGAACGGAGCGACGGCCCGAGCGTGGCGGCCGAGACGTTGGCCGCGGCGAGGACGATGAGCAGTGCGACGATTGAGAACGCGGCCGAAATCTTTCTGAGCATGGATTTAAATTTTCTCCTTGAAGTCGGGTCTCGAAGTTCTGGAATCGGTTCGGCTGACTTCTGAGGCTCGTCCCGAGCCGGCGGATGGCGTCGTCGTCAGCGTGGACAAGATAGCCAAGACCGATTGAGCGAAACTTGAGCGTGGAGAAAATTTTTCGGCCCCATCGCAGAATTTTTAAGCGCCTTCATTTTCAACGACTTAAGGCCGCTTGAGAAAAACTTGAGTCGCTTGAGAGCGGCACTCAACTCTGCGGTGAAGATTGAGGCAGGTTGATTCGAGTCAGAAACAAAGTCGATTAGAGACCGGAGAAGAGCAGCGGGAAGAAGCGGCCGGAGAGCGTTTGGCCTTTGGGGATGGCGGGGACGCCTTCGAGCAGAGGCGCGTCGGAGTTGGAGCGGACGCCGTCACGGAAGACGTTGACGACCGTCGCGCGGCGCGGGTGCGCGGTCGAGTTGGCGTAGGAGCCGTGGATCATGCGCGGGTGGTGGAACGAAGCCTCGCCGGCCTTCAGCTCAATCGCCACGGGTTTGAACTGACGCTTCTGCTCGTCCGTCAACACGGACTGTATCGCGTCCATGTCGCCGGCCAGTCCGGTGACGGGGAGGTCGGGCCAGCGTTGGCTGCGCGGGACGTAGTGGACACAGCCGTTCTCGCGCGTCGAGTCGTCGAGGCCCGCCCAAGCCGTCAGGTGCGCGAGCGGCGTCGTGCGCGTCCAGTAGGAGTAGTCCTGATGCCACGCGACGACTCCGCCGTGACGCGCGGGTTTGCAGAACAACTGGTCGTGCCAGAAGCGTACCGCGCCGCCGAGGAGTTGCGACGCGGGGACGTTGAAGCGCGGGTTCCACAGCAGGTCGTGAAAGCCCTTTGCGATTCGCCAAGCCCCCAGCGCGTGGAAGAGGACGCGCGCCGGGTCGTGCGACTCGTTCGAGTGGAACTCGTACCAGAGTTCGCGCGCCGCTTGTGCGGGGCTCATCAACTCCGACAGCTCCGCGCGCAGCCACTCGACCTGCGCCTCGTCGAACATCTTCACGCCGGTCAGGTAACCTTGCTCCTCGTAGAAGGCGACCTGCTCATCCGTCAGCGCGTAACGCTCCCACTCCGCGCGCGCGGCGGGCGCGTGGAAGAGTCTGGTGATCGGCGCGTGGTAACGGAAAGGTCTTCGGCCATCTCGACGCCGCGGTCGCGTCCTCACGAGTTATTTCGAAAGATGAGGCGTATTATACGGCATGAACGAAGGGTTCGCGGGGGAAGAGCTTGGTTAAGGCTGACCGTTCGATAGTCAAGACGCTCACGCGCGGCGCGCGGCTCCGCTGTCCGGCGTGCGGCCGGCGCACGGTCTTCCAGTCGCCCTTTCGCATACGGCATCATTGCCCCGTCTGCGGCGCCGTCTTTCAGCGCGAGGAGGGCTTCTTCGTCGGCGCCATCATGCTCAACGTGGTGACGACCGAAGCGGCTGTCATGACCGCAGCCGGCCTGTGCCTGCTGCTCTTTCCCGGCCGCGACCGACTGCTGCTCGGGCTCCTCTTCGCCGTCGCGCTCCTCTTCCCCGTCGCCTTCTATCATCACTCGTGGAGCCTCTGGCTCGCGGGCGACCATCTCGTCGAGGGTCTGCCTGAACAACGTCCGGGCGCTTGAAATTAACCGGGCATCCCTCGGCGCCGAACTCACATCTCTGAAGCCAAGCGGCACGACAGGACATTCCCCTCGCAGGTGACGAGCCGTCAGACTCTATCTCCCCGGACGATTGACCGGGCCAACCTTTCGGAGGACGTATGCCTACAGAACCGCGCGCGGCTGCGCGCATGACCTTCAGCTTCTTCCTTTCCTGTTTCCTCCTCACCCTCTGTGTCCTGCCCGCGCAGGCGCAGGAGGGCGCCTCGACCGCGGCCGCGGCGCGCACGCGCTACCTGTCAGAGATGGGGCTCATCCCCGCCTCGCGCTCGGTCGCCGTCGAGGAGTTCGTCAACTACCACCGCCACCAGATCGGGCGCCCCAAGGCGGGCGAGGCCGTGCTGCTCGACATGCGCTGGGGCAACGACCGCGTCTCAAGCGCAGACCCGGAGGCCGTCTTGCAGATCGGCTTCAGCACGGCGCTGGCCTCCGACCGCAGTCAACTGCCGCCCATCAACCTCGCGCTCGTCATCGACAAGAGCGGCTCGATGGCCGATGCGGACAAGCTCTCGAAGGTGAAGGAGGCGCTGCTCACCCTCGTCAACCAGCTCCGCGAGACCGACACGCTCTCCATCGTCGTCTTCGACTCGGAGGCCGAGGTGCTGCGCCCCGCGCGCGAGGTCGGCGACCGCGAAGAGGTGCGCCGCCTCATCCGCTCGATTCAGACCGGCAGCTCGACGAACATCCACGCCGGCCTCGTGCTCGGCTACAAGGAGGCGCTCAAGCAGTTCAAGCGTGAGGGGACGAACCGCGTCGTGCTCCTCACCGACGGCATCGCCAACCAGGGCGTGACCGATCCGGCGCAGATCGCACGCGAGTCGCTCTCCTTCAACGACCGCGGCATAGACCTCTCGACCATCGGCGTCGGGCTCGACCTCAACAAAGACCTTCTGCGCGACCTCGCCAAGAGCGGGCGCGGACTGTTCCACTTCGTCGCCGACGCGCAGGACATCGACAAGGTCTTCCTCCGAGAGGTGCAGAGCCTCGTCGCGCCCGTCGCCTCCGAACCCAATTTAGAGATTCAGTACGGCCCCGGCCTTGAACTGGCGCAGGTCTACGGCTACGAGCCCGAGCGTTTCGAGGGCGGCCTGAAGATCAAGCTCGACAACATGAATCAGGGTCTGACTCAGGTCGTGCTGCTGCGCTTCAAGGTCAGGCCGCGCGGGCTGGACGCCGCGCGCCAGTCCGTCAAGGTGAACTTCAGCTACCAGGACATCGAGCAGAAGCGGCGGGTCACGAAGAGCGACGAGGCTTCGCTCTCAATCGGCGGCGCGGGCGACATGCTGCGCGACCCCGAGGTGGGCAAGAACTTCACCATCGCGCTACTTGCGCAGGCCATCCGCGACATGGCCGTCGCCGTCGAGGCCAAGCGATACAAAGACGCCGAACACCTCCTCAACGCGGCCATCGCCAAGACCTACCAACGCTACCCGCACCTCGAAGACGAAGACATCTCCCGCACGCTTCTCATCGCGCAGAAGTATCAGGAGCTTGTCCGGAAGTACAACCAGGAGCAGCAGAGCCGAAGATGAGGAGCAGGCAGATGGCAGTAGGCAGTTAGGAAGAGAGCGAGGCTTAAAAAGAGTCGAAGGCGGCGGGATTCGCAACCCGCCGCCTTCGACTCTTTCGGGCCTTCTTCTTGCCTTAACTGCCTACTGCCTACTGCTTTACGGTCGGGCTTCTGCCTTTGAACGGCCGGCGCGGCGCTCTTCGAGGACTTCCCACGCTTCGCGCGTGCGGTTGTAGATGCCGTCGGCGTCGAGGCCGTACTTGGCGAGCAGGAGCTTGGGGTCGCCGTGCGTGACGATGCGGTCGGGGACGCCCATGCGCACGAGGCGGACGGCGTCGAGCAGGCCGTTCTCTTCCAAAAGCTCCGCGACGGCCGAGCCGAAGCCGCCCGCCAGATAAGCCTCCTCGACCGTGACGATGAGCCGCTTCGTGCGCGCGAGCGCGAGCAGGAGCCCCGCGTCGAGCGGCTTGACGAAGCGCGCGTTGACGACCGTCGCCTCCACGCCGTCCTTCGCCAGATGCTCGGCCGCGCGGACGGCCGGATGAACCATCGAGCCGTAAGCGACAATCGCCACCTCGCCGCCGTCGCGCAGAATCTCGGCCTTGCCGTACTCCAACAGCCGCGCCTCACGCTTCAAATCGGCGCCGACGCCGTTGCCGCGCGGGTAGCGGATCGCCGCCGGGCCTTCCGTTGCCACCATCGTGTAGAGCATGTCGCGCATCTCGCCCTCGTCCTTCGGCGCCATCACGACCATGTTCGGCACGCCGCGCAGGTAGGCGATGTCCAAGAGGCCGTGGTGCGTCGGGCCGTCGCCGCCGACGATGCCGGCGCGATCCATGCAGAACTTGACGTTGAGGTTCTGCAAGCACACGTCGTGGACGATCTGGTCGAAGGCGCGTTGCAGGAACGTCGAGTAGATGGCGCAGATGGGCTTGAGCCCCTCGGTGGACATGCCGGCGGCGAAGGTGATGCAGTGCTGCTCGGCGATGCCTACGTCGTAGGCGCGCTCGGGGAATTTTTCGAGGACTTTATCTATCCCCGTCCCGTCGGGCATCGCGGCCGTGAGCGCGACGACCTTCGGGTCGCGCTCCATCAGCTCGCAGATCGTCTGCCCGAGCACGGCCGTATAGAGCGGCGCAGAAGGGCCGGAGGACTTGACGGCCGTGCCGGTCTTCAAATCGAACGGGCCGGTGGCGTGCCACGCGTAGTAGTTCTTCTCGCGCGCCGGGTAGCCCTTCCCCTTCTGCGTGAGCGCATGGACGATGACGGGCGAGTCCTTGACCTGCTTCGCCTCTTCGAGCGCGCGCACGAGCGCACGCGGGTTGTGACCGTCCACGTAGCCGATGTACTTGAAGCCCAGCTCGTTGACGAGCGCGCCGGGCAGCACGGCCGCTGCGATGGCGTCCTTCACGGTCTTCGCCGCGTTGTAGAGCCGCTCGCCGAACGAGGGGATATCGTGCAGGAGGTCGCCCACTTCGTCCTTGAAGCGGTGGTAGCCTTGCGCCTCGCGGATGCGGTTGAGGTATCCGGTCAGAGCGCCGACCGCGGGCGCAATCGACATCTCGTTATCGTTCAAGAGCACGATGAGGCGCGTCTTGAGATGGCCCGACTGGTTGACCGCCTCCATCGCCATCCCGCCCGCGAGGCTTGAGTCGCCGATGACGGCGACGACGTGATGATCTTCGCCGCGCTGGTCGCGCGCGACCGCCATCCCGAGCGCGGCCGAGAGCGAGGTCGAGGCGTGGCCCGCCCCGAACGTGTCGTACTCCGACTCGTCGCGACGGAGAAACCCGGAGATGCCGCCGTACTGCTTGACCGTCGGCAACAATTCGCGCCTGCCCGTCAGAATTTTGTGCGCGTACGCCTGATGCCCCACGTCCCAGACCAGTCGGTCGCGCGGCGTGTCGAAGGCGTAGTGCAGAGCGACGGCCAGCTCGACCGCGCCCAGAGAGGCGCCCGTGTGGCCGCCCACACGCGACATCGTCTCAAGGATGTACTGGCGCACCTCGTCGGCAACCGGCTGCAACTGTTCGGGGCGCAGACGGCGCAAGTCCGCGGGTGAGTCGATCTGATTTAGGAGTTTCATCGCGCGCGTATTTTACTTTTTTCTCGGCCGCGGGGAAAGGGCGCGCGTCTTAAAGTCCGGCAGTCATCTTTCGGGAAGGAGTTTTTCAGACGATGAAAAGAGCACTCACGGCCGCCCTGCTGACGCTGGCGGCATCTCTGGCGGCGGTCGCGCAGGAGGCGGCGCCGTCGCAGCCGCAGCAGCAGGGGCAGTCGCCCGCGACGACACAGGGCGAGCGACTTGAGAAGAGACACAGGGGCTTGCGGCACATGCGCTCGCGGATGAGGATGCGCCGCGACGGCCTGCGCGCGATGCGACAACTGAACCTGAGCGAGCAGCAGGTCACTGAGATGCGCGCGCAACGTGAGGCCGCGCGCCAGTCTACGCAGGCACAGCGCGAGGAGCTGCGGCAGTTGCTCCGCGAGCGCAGGCAGTCCGGCGCCCAGCTCAACGAAGCGCAGCAGGCGCGCGCCAAACAACTCCGCGAGGAGCTGCGCGCCGCACGCCTGCGCTCGCGCGCAGGCGCGCTCAACTCGCTCACGGCCGAACAGCGCACGCGGCTCGAACAGCTCAAGGCCGAGCGCAAGGCGCGCCGCGAGCAGTTGCGCCAACACCGCAAAAAACTCCGGCAGCAGCGCCAACAGATGCGCGACGCCCAGCCGCAGTCACAGCCGTAAGCCGCTCAACAGGCAAGGACAGGCCGAGCCCCTTTCAGGGGCTCGGCCCGGCTCAACTCTTCACCTGTCATTTATCGTCGCCATTAAATCTCAAGTACCAACTTTCCGAACTGCGCGCGGTCTTGCATCAGCTCGTGTGCGCGGCGGGCTTCGGCGAGGGGGAGGGTGCGGTCGATGACGGCGCGTATCTGTCCGCGCTCGACGAACTTCATGGCGTCGAGCAGTTCGGCCTTCGAGCCCATGAAGGAGCCCAGCAGGTTGAGGTGCCGGTAGAAGAGCTGTCGCAAGTCCGTGCGCGCGTCGAAGCCGCTCGTCGCGCCGCAGGTCACGAGCCGCCCGTCCCGCTTCAGGGACATGACCGACCCCGGCCACGTCTCCGCGCCCGTGTGCTCGAAGACCACGTCCACGCCCTGCTTGTTCGTCAGACGCCTGACCTCCTTCGGCCAGTCCGCGCGCGTGTAGTCCACGACCTCGTCGGCCCCGAGCGCGCGCGCTCTCTCGCGCTTCTCCTCCGAGCCCGCGGTGGCGATGACGCGCGCCCCCCGCAGCTTCGCGATCTGTATCCCCATCGAGCCGACGCCGCTCCCTGCGGCGTGGACGAGCACGTCCTCGCCCGGCTCGACGCGCGCGCGTGTGATGAGCATGTGCCACGCCGTGACGAGCACGAGCGGGAGGGCCGCCGCCTCCGCCCAACTCAGATTCTTCGGCTTCGGGACGACGTTCACGCCGGGCGCGGCGACCAGCTCGGCGTAGCCGCCGTCGCGACGGTAGCCGATGATATCGTAACGCGTACACATGTTGTCCGTGCCGCCCAGGCAATCGCGGCAGTGGCCGCAGGAGACGCCGGGCTGCAAGAGTACTTCGTCGCCCGGCTTCACCCAGTAGACAAGCTCACCCGCTTCGCGCACGACGCCCGCCACGTCGTTACCCAGTATGTGCGGCAGTGGAATCTCTATCCCCGGCAGGCCCCCGCGCGCCCACACGTCCAGATGGTTGAGCGCGCAGGCGCGCACTTCGACCAGCACCTCGTCGGCGCCTATCCGCGGCTCCGGGCGCTCTTCGTAGCGGAGGACTTCCGGCCCCCCGTGTTCGTGGAAGACGACGGCTTTCATGCTTTCGATTTTAGATTTTTGCTTCGCCGTCCGCGCCGTCGGTCTGCTGGCGCGCGTGGTAGGAGGAGCGCGTGAGCGGGCTCGACTCGACGTGCTTGAACCCGAGTTCCAGCCCGACCTCGCGCCAGCGCGCGAACTCCTCGGGCGTGACGTAGCGCTCGACGGGGAGGCGGCGCGCGTGCGGCTGTAGATACTGGCCGATGGTCATGATGTCGCACGAGACCGAGCGCAGATCGCGCATCAGCTCGACCACCTCGTCGAACGTCTCGCCGAGGCCCACCATGATTCCGCTCTTCGTCAGCATCCCCCGCGCTTCGCGGTCGCGACGCGCGGCGGCGCGGCTCAAGAGCGTTAACGTCTGCTGATAGTTCGCATCGGGGCGCACGCGCTTATAAAGACGCGCGATGGTCTCGGTGTTGTGGTTGAGCACGTCGGGCTCGGCGTCGAGCACGGCGTTGAGGGCGGCCTCGTCGCCGTTGAAGTCGGGGATGAGCACTTCGACGCGGCAACCAGAGTTAAGACGGCGCACCTGTCGGATGGTCTCGGCCCAGTGTGCGGCGCCGCCGTCCGCGAGGTCGTCGCGGTTGACCGAGGTGATGACGGCGTGAGCGAGGTCAAGCGTCTGCACCGCCTCTGCGACGTGGCGCGGCTCCTCGGGGTCGAGCGCAGTCCCTGCGCCCTTCGAGACGGCGCAGAAGCCGCAGTGGCGCGTGCAGATGTCGCCGCCGATCATGAAGGTCGCCGTCCGATCCGTCCAGCACTCGAAGATGTTCGGGCAGCGCGCCTCCTGACAGACCGTGTGGAGGTTCAGGTTCTCGATGAGCTTCAGGACGTAGTTCTGGTTCGAGGGGTCGCCGAGTTTTATCTTCAGCCACTCGGGCTTCGGCCCCTTGGGCGGACGTGTCGTCGGGGGATTGTTGATGACTCTCAGTTCGCGGCTCAATATTTTTAGCTCCGTTTCTTTGCCGCCATTTTAACACCCGGCACTCTCGCGCCGCACCTTCACGCCAGCGTCGGGTGGACGAAGCGCGCGAGCGCGTCCGCGTCTACGTTGCCGCCGGAGATGACGACGCCGACGCTGCCGACATCGGCGGGGAGTTTGCGGAAGAGCGCGGCGGCGGCGGCGACCGCGCCGGTCGGCTCGACCAGAATCTTCAGGCGGAAGAGTAGAAAACGCATCGCCTCGACGATCTCGTCCTCGGAGACGGTGAGCACGTCCTCTGCGTTGCGTTGCAGCACGGGGAACGTGAGCGCGCCCGGCATCTGCGTGCGCATGCCGTCGGCGACCGTGGCGGGCGGCGGAATCTTGACGCGCTCGCCCTTGAGGAATGACTGGCGCGTATCGTCGGAGAGTTCGGACTCGACGGGGAAGCAGCGCACGGAGGGCTTGAGCGACTTCGCCGCCGTGGACGCGCCGGCGAAGAGCCCGCCGCCGCCGCAGGGCGTGAGCAGCGCTTCGAGGTCGGGCACGTCTTCGAACAGCTCAAGCGCACAAGTCCCCTGCCCCGCCGCGACGTGGTAGTCGTCGTAGGGCGGGACGACGACCAACCCTTCCTGTTCGGAGATGCGCCGCGCGACCTCCTCGCGGTCTTCGCGCTGGCGGTCGAAGGTGACGACCTCGGCGCCGTAGCCGCGCGTCGCGTCCATCTTCGTGCGCGGCGCGTCGGTCGGCATCACGATGACGGCGCGCACGGAGGCGTCGCGAGCGGCGAGCGCCACGGCCTGCGCGTGGTTCCCCGAAGAGAAGGCGACGACGCCGCGCTCGCGCTCCGCTTGAGAGAGGGACTGAATCCTGTTCGTCGCGCCGCGCATCTTGAAGGCACCGGCGCGCTGGAAGTTCTCGCACTTGAAGAAGACGCGGCGCCCGGCGGCCTCGTCGAACGTGCGCGAGGTGGTGACGGGCGTGCGATGAACGAACGGCCGCACGCGCGCGGCGGCCTGGCGGATGAAGTCGAGTGTCAGCATCAGGTAGTTATTCGTCGCGCCCGAAGATGCGGCGCAGGAAAAGCTTCACGATGCGAAGCTGTAAGACGACCCTCCAAATCGCGAGGACGAAGATGAGGACGATGGCCGCGCCCACGACAAGCTCTTCCCAACTCATGCTCCCGCCATCTCCTTAAGTTGTTCCGCCTCCTCCGGCGTCGCTTCGAATACTTCCCCGAAGTGCGCGATGACTCGGGTCTCCACTTCGCCCAAAGGAATCTCGCGGCCGAGTAACTCCTTCATCGAGGTGACGGGCTCGCCCTCGCAGGCGACGATAAGGTTGAAGTAGGAGAGGTCGGTGTTAACGTTCAGGGCGAAGCCGTGCGTCGTGACCCAGCGCGCGATGTGGACGCCGATGGCGGCGACCTTGCCGCGCGCGGTGTGGACGCCCGTCAGTCCTTCGATACGAAAAGCCTCGATGCCGTAATCCGACATCACGCGGATCAAGACATCTTCGAGGTCGCGGACGTACTTGTGCACGTCCTCGCGGTCGGGGCTCAGATTTATAATCGGGTAACCGACGAGCTGGCCGAGCCCGTGGTAGGTCATCTTGCCGCCGCGGTTCGTCTCGAAGACTTCGACGCCGCGTGCGGCGAGCGCCTCAGGGCTGGCGAGTATGAGCGAGGGCGTGGCGCGGCGGCCGACCGTCAGGACGTGCGGGTGCTCGACGAGGAGCAGCGTGTCGGGCTCGCGCCGTTCGCGCACCGACGCCTCGGTCTCCTTCTGGACGCGGAACGCCTCGCCGTACTCCAGACGCCCCAGGCGGCGAACTCTCAGTCGTCTCGCGTGCATCGCAGTGTGCAGAACTGTTACTCTTCCCCTTCGGCCACATTGTAGCAGACCGCGCGCGGCCTTGACGGTCGCGCGCCCGACGCCGAGAAGCTTGAGTCAAATCCATCAACTGACGGAGGAAGCAACCGTGAAACCGCTCATCGCCAAAGCGGCCGTGTGCCTGCTCTTAACCATCTGCGCGGGGACGGACGCCACGGCGCAGACGCGTACCCGCCGCAGCACGCCGCAGAGGCGGCGCACGCCCTCCACCGCGGCCTCGCGCCTCGACCAGACGCGCTTCAACGCGCAGCGGCTCGAACTCGCGGGGCTGTCGAAAGACCTGACGCGCTTCCTCTATCTCTACGGAAGGCTGTCGAAAGATTTAGAGTTGACGGGCTCGCAGACGGGCTCGGCCGACGCGACGAACCAGGCGAAGACCGGGCTCATCCGCAGCATCGGCGACATGCGCGACCGCCTCGACCAGTTGGAGAGCCGCTTCCGCTTTGAAGCGGGCCTGCGGACGCAATACCAGACGCTGCAAGGCGTCGCGGCCAGCGCCGACCAGGCCGCTCAACTGGCTAACGCCAACCGCTTCGACCAGGCCGGCCGCACCCTCCTCGAAGTCGCGAACAAGCTGACCGACGTGCTGTTGGAGATGCAGTAGTCAGAAGTCAGGAGTCAGAAGAAAAACGAAGACCTCTTCAGTCGCTCGTTATGTTCATTAGGAACGAGCGACTGAGGAGGTCTTTCTTCTGACTCCTGACTCCTGACTTCTACCCTTTCTTAAAATAGCCCTGCCGGGCGCGGATGCGCGTTTCGGGGCGTGCGGGGGTCGAGACCTTGATGCGGAGGAACTTCCCTGTGGCGGCCTGATTGTTCGAGAGGTACTGGAGCAGGTACTGCGCGCGCAGCTCGGCGGCGACCTGGCGGAAGATGGCTTCGAGCCTGTCCTCGAACTCGGGGACAAAGGCGCTGCCGCCGGTCGAGCCGGCGAGCAACTCCATCCCCTCCTGCGCGCGCGCAGTGCGGACGTTGAGGTGCATCGTGTTGCCACTCGGGTTAATCGAGTAGAAGACGGTGTCGGCGCGCTGCACCTCGCGCAGAACCTCCTGCTGAGACTGGCGGATGAGGTCGAGCTGCTTCTCCCTGCTGTCCACGAGCGAGGCGCCCACGATGCGTGCCGTGTCGTCGCCGTCCGTGAGCGCGACGATGACGCGCCGGTGTCGGCCCGGAGCGTTCTTGTCGAGGTAGTCCGCGGCCTGACGCACGGTGTCGAAGAAGGCCGTAAAGCGCCGCGCGGGCGGCGCCGGGATGGTCAGCAGGCTGCCGGCCGCCACGTCGGCCGCGGCCAGCTTCTGCACGAGCCGCGGCTTGTCCTCGATGGCGAAGACGGCCGCGCGGTCGCCGGGCTTGAGCACCGCCTTGAGGAAGTTTGCGGCGGCGCGCTTCTCGAAGTCGAAGCGCTCCCGGACGCTGCTCGACACGTCGATGAGGACGGCGATGTCGAGCGGCACCTCGTCGGCCGTGCCCACGGCCTGAAGCTCCTGCGCGCGCCCCTCCTCTTCGAGTTGAAAGTCCTCTCTCTTCAGACCCTGCACGGCGTTGCCGCCCGCGTCCGTGACGGCGACGGGCACGACCACGAGGTTCGAGGTGACGCGCACCACCTCCGACTCGTCGATGGTCTCATCGACGGGCTTCGGCGTGGGCGTGGGCCGCGGCTTCGGGGTCGGCGTGGGCGGCGGCGGCGGGGGCGGCGCGTCGTCCTGCGACGTGGGCACGTTGATGATGGCCGGCGTCGGGGTCGGCGTCGCGCGCTGCGGCAGGCGCGGGACGGTGACGGGCGTCGGCCGCGGCCTCGCGTTCGTGTTCGTGTTCGTCTTGCGGGTCTGCGCGCCCGCCGCCGCGATGACGGTGAACGCGACCGCCGCCAGCGTCAACCCCAGCAGAAACCTTCTCGCCGCGTCGGGTAACCGAAACACTGTGTGCCTCCTCCGTGGATGGAAAGGATGAAGGCGGAAGGATGAAGGATGCGGTGAAGGCGTTTGAGCCTCACCTTCATCCTTCGTCCTTCCGCCTTCGACGTTACACCTGGCGGGTTAGTTGCCGCCGGGGTTCTCGGTCGGACGGGTCATGTTCGGGCCGCCCTGAATGAGCCCGCGGTTGACGAGCACCTTGACCTCGACGCGGCGGTTCTGCTCGCGCCCCTCGCGCGAGGTGTTGTCGGCCACGGGCTGCGCCTCGCCGTAGCCGTAAGGCGTGACGATGCGGCGCAGCGGGATGTTGTGGTTCTCGACGAGGTAGCGGATGACGGTGTCGGCGCGGCGCTGCGACAGGCGGCGGTTGGCCTCCGTCGAGCCGTCGGCGCTGGCGAAGCCCGAGACCTCAAGCACGTAGCCTTTGGCCTGAAGAGCCTGCTGCGCGATCTGGTCGAGCTTCGACTTGCTGTCGGCCGAGAGCACGGCGCTCCCGACGCGGAAGAGAATGCTCGTGTTGTTCTGCACCTGATAGTCGTCGAGCGCCGAGATGCGGTCGTTGGTTGCGTTGACGCCGGCCACCGCCATGTCGGCGGTCTCCTGCGCGGCCTTCGCGCCACCGCGGGCGGCGTTCGAGACCGCGGCCAACTCGTCCAACTGTCCCGACAGCCGTTGCGCGTTCTGCTCGACCTGACCGATGCGGCCCTCGGCCGCGCCGACGCGATTCTCGACCGGCGTCACGTTGGCCTCGACCGTGCGCGCCGTGCGCAGGTCCGCGTCCTTGAAGCGAATCTTCTCGGCGACGAGGTTGGTGCCGTCGCCGCGCCCCTCAACTTCGAGGTTGAGGCCGCGCAGGATGGCGGTCACGCCGTAGTTCGTGCCGCCGCGCAGGAAGCCGCCCGAGGTCTTGACGCTGGTCGTGTTCGTCAGCGTGACGGTTGTCGAGACGCCGTTGGCGTCCTGAACAACGAAGCTGTCGGGCTGGCGGCTGGTCACCACGCCCTTGATCTTCATCTTCTGGCCCGAGGCGACGGTGCGCGTGTTGCCACCGCCCGTGTCGCCCTGCGCGAGCGCGGCGGGCGCCGCCGCCAACGCGAGCGCGAAAGTAAGTGCGATCAATCTAACCCTCTTCGAAACGTTGCTCATCTTTATCCTTCTCCGTTCGTGCGAAAGTCCGTCGGGTAACTTCGCGCGCCCCGCGGCCGCCGCCTCCGAGCCCGTGGCGAACGCCCGCGCCCACTCTGACCTGTCGGTCAGCGCCCAAACTCCTCGGGCGGCCGGAGCGCCTGGGTTAGTCCCTCCGAGTGTGCCTGCCTTGCGAGGTTCTTCTCTCCGAATCTTTCCCGAATAGGCCGGATTCTGAGCGAACCTTTGAAAGCAGTCAAGCGGTTTGACTAAACGAGGGGCGAAATTGGTTGCGCCAGAGCGATTTATCATCCAAACGCTACGACTCCGCAACATTTTCAAGGGGCGCGCGGTGCGCGGCCGACCGTATCGTGGCACCCGGACGCGATATAGTGCCGCCGGAACCGTTTCATTACACGCGCGGTCGCGCGGCGGACGAGACCGTTTCGTTCAACTCACCTGCCTGCGGACTTAAGGCAGATGACCCGTCGAGCGAGGCCCGGCGGCACGGTCATTGCGAAGCTATGAGGGGTATAACTCTTAGTGCAATGGAGATGTAATGAACGTGAACGCTCGACGTAACAGCATCAAGCTCTGGCCTCACCTGACGTTGGTCTTTCTCGTCTGCGCCGCGCTCGGTGGGGTCGCCGCCGCGCTCTGGATGAGGCACGAGCCGAAGGCCGAGGCGCTCTCCGTGCCCCGCGCCGCGCGCGTCGAGCGCGTGGACGGCGAGGTGGGCCTGAGCCGCGACCTCAACGCCGACGCGAGCGACGAGGCCCACTGGATCGAGCTGACGCCGAACACGCCGCTCACCACGGGCGACCGTCTCTACGCGCGTGACGACTCGAACGCCTCGCTCGCTTTCACGGGGCGTCAGTTCGCCACCGTCTATCCAGACTCCTCGCTCGACGTGGTCTCGCTCTCCGAACGGCGCACGCAGTTGGCGCTGCGCGAGGGCTCGGCCATCTTCGACATCGGCGAGCTGGCGGACGGCGAGTTGTTCGAGGTCGCCACGCCCTACGGCGCCGTTGACTTTCAGGAGCCGGGGCTCTACCAGATCGGTTACAACGACGACGGCTCCGCGTCCGTCTCGGTGCTGAGCGGGCTCGCACAGGTCGTCGGCCTCGCGGGCAGCGGACAGATCAGCAAGGGCGAGATGTTGACGCTGCTCGGTCAGACGGCGGCGCAGGTTGCGCTCTCGCGCCTGAGCCCGGACTACGCGGGCGGGTTGGTTGACGACTACTACGACCACCGCTACCCGGACGATTACGACGGCCGTTACGCGGACTACAACGCGTACCTGCGCGACCCCGACTACTACGACCCTTATGAACGTTACCAGAGGGAAGCACTGAACGACCGTCGTTAACGCGGAGAGATAAAGACGAGGAGGCGTTGAGCTGAAATCTCAAATTTGAGATTTCAGCTCAACGCCTCCTCGTTTACTTCAAGCCTTCACAACTCGCACGCCGTACAAATTTTTTGCATGTGTCCGGAGCAGACACTCACCTGGCAGCACCGGCCGACAGACCGCGCCGCAATCCACTTCATCACTCCGCGCGTCCCGTTCATCACAAAGTTTCCCGCGCCCCGACAACTCGCATCAAAGTGTCTAAGTTCGACGTAACATAACGTGTAAGGGTTCGGCCGAACTTCGACTCCTCACCCGTCGGCAGTCGGCCGCAAAGGGGTATAGATGCCAAGCCTGTCAGCACCGACGAGTCAGAGGGAACACTCCCGCCCCGGCGTGAGGCGCGGGACGGCGGAAGGCTATCCGAATCCGAGGGCGTTGCGACTACTGACGCCGTCGGAGGAACCGCAGGAGGCCGCGCTGCCCGTGCTGGCGACGCCCGGCGACCTGCGCGAGGCCGTGCAGTACTTAAAGCGAAAGCCGACCGGCGTCTCCGTCGTCGAGGCGCTGGCCGACGCCAGGCGTCGCGTGTTCGAGCCGCGCAAGGTCGCGGCCTACGAGGCGTGGGGCGTCGTCGCGCGGCGCGGCGACCGTCTGCTCCTGACGCGGCGCGGGCGCGAGTTCGCGCGCACGCTCGAACCGGAGACGCGCGCCTACCGCACGCTGCTCGAAAGGAACCCGCTCTACCGCGCGGCGCTCGCGTGGATACAACGACAGGGGCTCGACCTCGTCACATATACGGACGTGGCGTCGTACCTCAAGGAGGAGTTCGGGGCGCTGCTCACGGAGGCCGGGTCGAAGGGCGCGGAGGAGGGCGTCATCTGCTTCTTCCACCTCTGTCAGGCCGCGGAGCTGGGCACGGTGACCATCGGCAAGCGGGGCCAGCCCGCACGCATGCGCGTCGAGCGCGAGGGGCTCGACGAGTACGTCGAGCGGCGCAGCGCGGAGCGCGTCAACACGCGCGCGCGCGCCGAGGAGGACGAGTCAACCCGCGACGAAGAAGACTTCGGCGACACTCCGTCGGGGACGTGCCTCTTCATCTCGTACGCCGCGCAGCCGGCGCACGTCGTCGCGCAGATACAGACGGTCTTCGAGCTGGCCGGCATCAAGAGCCTCGCCTCCGAGCGCGCCCCGCGCGGCGGCGAGGCGGTGCTCGTCGCGGACGAAGCCGCCGAAGTGATGCGGCGCTGTGACGCGGCGCTCGTGCTGCTCTCGGCAGATGACTGCCGGCCGGGCGAGTCGGGCGCGCCGGCCGTCTCGCAGCGCGCGCTCGTCGAGATCGGCGCCGCCTCCGTGCTCTACGAGCGGCGCGTCCTGCTGCTGCTCGACGCGCCGGCCGAGTTGCCCGCGGGGCTCGCCTCGCTGCCGCACGTCACGCTCGGCGCGGGGGGCCTGACGTGGGAGGCGGGCATCGAGCTGTTGAAGGCGGTCAGGGGATTCGCCAACCGCACGGCCCGCGATTGAAGCGACTGAAGCTACATAAGCTGTGGCCGGGGTGAGCCAGAACCTTCCGAACTTCATCAAGCGGAGCGTGGCGCTCGTCGCATGTTTTGTCGTCTGCTGCGTCGCACAGGCCCGCTCCGCGCCCTCAACTCCACAGGCGCCATCCGCCGCCCCAACTCTTCCGCCGACGGCCGTCCGTCCATCCACACCGGCGGAGGAACTCCCGCGCGGCCGCGTCGTCGAGACGGTCGCGACGCTCAAAGATTCTTCGCAGACCTACGCGCTCTACCTGCCCTCGAACTACACGAACGCGCGCCGCTGGCCCATCCTCTACTGCTTCGACCCTCTGGCGCGCGGCGCCGTGCCCGTCAAGCTCTTCAGCGAAGCGGCCGAGCGTTTCGGCTGGGTCGTCGTCGGGTCGAACAACTCGCGCAACGGCCCCGTCAACGATTCGGTGAAGGCCGCCTATGCGATGTTCGAGGACACGCAGGCGCGCATCCTCGTGGACGCGCGGAGGGTCTACGCGACCGGCTTCTCGGGCGGCGCGCGGCAGTCGATATTAATCGACTTCCTCTGCCGCCACTGTCTCGCGGGCGTCATCGCCGTGGGCGCGGGCTATCCGCCCGAACGCAAACCGGCCGCGCCCGTCACCTTCGCGCTCTTCGGCGCCGCGGGCACGGACGATTTCAACTTCCCGGAGATGAAGACGCTCGACGCCACGCTTGCGCGGCTCGGCGCGACGCACCGCTTCGAGAGTTTCGACGGCGGGCACGCGTGGGCGACTCCCGAGCTGGCCGCGGCGGCCATCGAATGGATGGAGCTTCAGGCCATCAAGACGGGGCTGCGCCCGAAGGACGAAGCCTTCGCGGCCAGCGTGTGGGAACGAAGACTGGTCGAGGCGCGCAGGCTCGAAGAGGAATCGAAGTCGGACGCGGCCTACAGGGCTTACAAGACTCTGGCGGCGGACTTCCGTGGCCTGCGCGACACGTCGGAGGCGGACGGCCGGACGGCCGCGCTCGGCGCGTCGAAGGAGGTGAAGGCCGCGCTCAGGGACGAGGCCGAGCAGTTAGAACGGCAGCAGCGACTCGTCGCGCAGCTCTTCGAGCTGGCCGAGATGCGCCGCGGCGAGTTCGAGGTGAGAGTCAAGGCGGCGGCCGATTTTCGCGCCCTCGTCGAAGGGCTGCGCGTGAAGGCGAAGGCCGAGGCCGACTCTGGCGAGCGGCGCGTGGCGCGGCGCTCACTCAATCAGGTGATGGCCCGATTCTACGAGACGGCCGCGAACCTTCGCTGGCAACGGGGGCGCCCGTCGGAGGTCGTCGCGGCTTTGGAGATCGCTGCCGAAGTTGCGCCCCGCAGCCCGCAAATCCTCTACGAGCTGGCCGTCGCTCATGCCTCGAACTCCGACCGGAAGAGGTCGCTCGCCGCGCTCCGCAAGGCGTTCGAGCTGGGCTTCAAAGACGCGGACGCGCTTGAGCGTGAGCCCGCGCTCGAAGTACTTCGGAGCAAGGCCGAGTACAAGCAGCTCGTCGAGAGTCTACGTATCAAGTAAGAATTAGCTACAGAGACACAGCCTGTTGAGTCATCCTCTTCAAGTCGTGTCTCTGTGTCTGCGGTGGTTAATTCTTTTTGGCGGGCTTGAGTCCCGCGAGGACGGCGCGGACTTGCGCAGCATCGGCGGCGTCGGGGGAGAGGCGGAGGTACTCTTCCAGTTCGGCGGCGGCGCGCGCGTCGTCGCCGCGCTCGACGTAGAGCGCGCCGAGGTAGCGATGCGCGAGCGCCACGGCGGGGCCGCCGAGTTTGACGGCGAGCAGCAACTCCGCTTCCGCCTCCGCGCCGCGGCCCAGACGGATGAGCGCGTGGCCGCGGTGTAGACGCGCGGCGGCGTTCTTTTCGTCGAGCGCGACGGCACGCGCGAGATGTGTTTCGGCCTCGGCGTACTTCTTCCGGCGGACGAGCAGTATCCCGTAGTTGATGCGGAGCACGGGCTCTGCGGGCGCGAGCTTGACCGCCGCGTCGAACGCATCGGCCGCCTCGTCGAGCTGCCCAAGCCTCATCTGCTGCGCGCCCAGCTCGTTCAAGGCGAGCGGGAACCGCGGGTGAATCTCAATCGCGGCCTTCAGCTCCTTGACCGCGCGCTTGTGGTCTCCGGCCGCGGACGCTTCGAGCGCCTTCGTGTAATGCGCGCGCGCCTCGGCGGGCACGGCCTCCGCGGCGCTGACGACGCCCGGCCGCGAAGGGTCGGACACGGCGCGCTTCTCTTCGAGGCGAAGCTGGACGGTGTAGCGTTGCCCCGACGCATCCGCCTGGCGCGACCCCGGGATGATGTCCACCGTCTCAATCGCCGTCTCGAACTCGCGCCCGCCCTCGACCGTCAACGTGTACGTCCCGGCCGACAGGCGGCGGAAGTTGAAGTTGCCGTTGTCGTCCGTGAGCGTCGAAAACTCGCCGCCGCGGATGCTTGAGAGTCGCACGCGCAGTCGGCGGTCGAGCTTGCGCCCCGAGGGCAGGTAGAGCCGCCCCTGTATCTCGTGCCTGCCGCCCGTGCCGGGGTCGCCCGACTCGATGCCGTCGTCGGTCTGCGCCCGCGCCGCGACAGCGCAGAGGCCAGACGCGAGCAGCGCCGCGAGCCACAGACGAAGGAAACTGTTGCCGCCCATCTCTCTCCTCCCCGCCCTCTTCGTGCCAGACGCTGTGTGTAAATAAAAGTAGGGGAGCCACCCGCGTGGGCTCCCCTTGCCAGTGACTTTCGAAGCGCCCGAAAGTCAGAAGTTGAACTTGGCCGCGAGCTGCACGTTGCGCCGCTCGATGTTACCGCTCGGGAAGACACCGCGCCGCGCCGAGACGAAGTTGAAGCCGCTGGCGTCGAGCTGGTTGGGGTCGAAGAACAGGTTCGCGTGGTTGAAGACGTTGAAGGCTTCGAGCCGGAGTTGCAGGCTGTACTTCTCCGAGAACCTGATCCGCTTGTAGAGCCCGCCGTCCACGTTCCAGTAGCCGGGGCCGCGGAAGGCGTTGCGCCGCGTCATCTCGGCCGGGAACGGCCCCACGTCCGAGACGCCGGCAGCGGTGTTTAAGAAGTCTATCCGGGTCGGCAGGTTGATGTAGACGAAGCTGTTCGGCGTCGTCGCGTCGGCCGCCGGCGGGTTGCCCGAGCCCGTGAAGTTCACGGCGCTGGAGGGGGCGTAGCGCGGGCAGATGAAGTTCGCGTTGTTGCAGTCGTAGACGGAGAACGGCAGCCCCGTCCGCGCGTTGAAGATGCCCGTCACCGTCCAGCCGCCCAGCAGGTGCTTCGCGAGCCGGTTGGTGGAGTTGTTGAAGAAGGGCACCTCGTAGGTCAAGCTCCCGACGAAGCGGTGGCGGATGTCGAAGTCCGCGTAGCCGTAGTCAATCGAGGGGTTGAAGGGGTCGAGGATGCCGAGGTTGCCGTTCTGCGCGTTGGCATCGCTGAAGGTCGAGCTGAGATTGTCCTTGGCGCGGCCGAGCGTGTAACGCGCGGTGAGTTGCAGGCCGGAGTCGCGGAAGTCGTTGCTCGCAAGCCCGAGCACCAGCGACTGCGAGTTCGAGAACCCGTTGTTGCCGCGCGAGTTGATGCTGGTGTACTGGCCGTTGAGGCGCGTCGAGACGGCGCCAGCGGGCGTCGTCGTGGGGCTCCCCAGCTCGACGAGGCCCGAGCCCACGAGGTTGATGTTCTCGATGGAGTAGAGCGACCGTCCCGCCGAGCCAGAGTACTCGACCGAGGCGACCGTGCCGCGGCCCAACTCGCGCTCGAAGGCCCCGCTCCAGAAGTGCGCGTAGGCGTTGCGGATGTCCTCGCGGACGTGGCGCAGGCTGGTGCCCGGCAGGCGGATGGTGGTGCCGCTCCCCGCCAGCGGCCCGGCGTTGTCCGGCGAAAGCGCGATGGAGGGCACCTCGTTGCCGGCCGTGATGGCGACCACCGCGTAGTTCGGCGGATTCTGGATAACGTTGAAGGTGACGTTGCCGAAGTTGCGCTCGTAGGAGACGCCGTAGCCGCCGCGCAGGGAGGTGCGGCCGTCGCCGAACACGTCCCACGCGATGCCGACGCGCGGGGCGAAGTTGTTCTTGTCCGGGGCCCAGAGGCCGCCGACGGGGCTGTCCTCGGCGATCATCGCGCGCCCGTTGCGGATGCGCTCCTGAAGCGTGCTCCCCGAGCCGAAGTAGAAGTTCGAGTCGAGGCGCGGGTCCTTGTTGTGCTGGACGCCGTAGTACTCGTAGCGCAGGCCGAGGTTGAGCGTCAGACCAGAACGGACGCGCCAGGAGTCGTTGAAGTAGGTCGCCCACTCGTGGTAACGGAGGCTCCGGCTGAAGCTCGGGGCCGAGAGGGGCGTGGTCACGAACTCGCCGGGAAAGTGGCCCTGCGGGTCAACCGCGCCCTGGAACCTGAGCAACTGCCCGGCGAGGAGGTTGGCGAGGCCCGTGTCGTTCGCGTTGCCGAGGTTGAGCACGGAGTTCTGGAAGGCGCCGAACGAGTTGTTGATCTGGATGTAGACGTACTGCCCGCCGAAGCGGAGCTGGTGGTTCCCCTTCTGGAGGTTGAAGTCCTGATAGGCCTGCGTGTTGTTGACCGGGCCGCCGGCGGGGATGGCGCTGCCCTGGTTGAACGGCAGGTAGCCGGGGAGCGCGACGAGCGTGCCGCCGACGGAGGCCGCCCCGAGCGTCAGGTAGAGCGTGGGGCCGGGGGGCTGCTCGCCGAGCGGCTGGTCGTTGATGACGCGGTTGAAGGCCAGCTTACTCGACGAGACGAAGTTCGACGTGATGGTGCGCGTCAGCGAGAGGAGCGCGTTCTGGTTGAAGCGGTGCTGGCCGGTGCTGAAGCCCTGATAAGGGCTGTTGCTGACGACGCCCGAGAGCAGGTCCTGGCTCTCAAGAGCGTAGCGGCCATAGACCTGCGTCTTGTCGTTCACGTTCCAGTCGAGGCGCGTGACGGTCTGGTAGGCGTTCTGCGGGTTGCCGCCGCCGAGGTCAACGGGGACGTTGTAGGCCACTTCCTCGAAGACCGGCGTCGAGGCCGGGAGCCCCGCGAAGCCCAGCTCACCCGCCGTGACCCGGCGGCCGATGGGGGTGGCGGCGAGCTGATAGCTGTTGAAGAAGGCGCGCGTCGCCGGGCTCGACGCCGCGATCAACTGGGAGGTCGGGACGAGCGCGGTGAGCGGGCCGGTGCTGCGCACCCTGATCCACTCCGTGCTGTTGAAGAAGAAAGCCTTCTCTTTGACGATGGGGCCGCCAACCGAGTAGCCGAACTGGTTGCGCGTGAAGACGCCGCGGCGCAGACCGCGCGCGTTGTTATCGTACCCGTTCGAGGCGAGCTTCGAGATGCGATTGAACTCGTAGGCGCTGCCGAAGAACTGGTTGGCGCCGGTGCGGGTCGCGACGTTGACGATGCCGCCGGTGGCGCGGCCGTACTCGGCCGAGAAGTTTGCGGTGATGACGCGGAACTCCTGCACGGAGTCGAGCGGAATGTTGTTGCCAACCTGGGCGCGGTAGGCGTCGTTGTTGTCGGCGCCGTCGAGCAGGATGTTGGTCGAGGCGGCGCGCTGGCCGTTTAGCGAGACGCCCGCGCCGCGGAAGGTGGCGGTGCCGCCGGCGTCGTTCTGCGAGGTCGAGGGGTCGTCGGTCGCGGCGTTGCCCGAGAGCTGGACGAGGTCGTAGGGGTTGCGCGTGATCGTCGGTAGCTCTCTAATCTGCTCGCCCGTGACGACATTCGAGAGTTCCTGCGTCTGCGTGTTGACCTCGACGCCCGAGCCCGCGACCACGTCCACGGTCTCGCCCTGGATCGCGGTCACCGAGAGCTGCGTCTCTAAAGACGCCCTGGCGCCGACCGTGACCTGCACGCGCTGCGTGGACTTGGCGAAGTTCTGCGCCTCGACCGTCACGTCGTAGAGGCCGGACTGGAGGTTCGTCACCGTGTACGAGCCCTCCGCGTCGGCCGTGGCATTGCGCACGGCGCCGGTCTCGACCGACTTGACGGTGACGGCCGCGCCGGGCACGAGCGCGCCGTTCGGGTCCGTGACTCGCCCCGTGATCTGCCCGGTCTCAAGCTGTGCGAAGGCCGTCGCGCTCAGGGCGAGCAGCAGCACGGCCAGCGCCATGACTTTGAATTTTATCCTTGCCATATCGACTCCTTACGGGTTGGGTTCGACGGCGACGGGCGCGGCCTGTACCCGCCGTGTCGCCAAGCATCCGGGGGCACCTCGGCGCCTTGATGTCAGGCTCAAGCGTTCTCGGCGCCGACTCGTTTGGGGAGAGTCCGGCCGCGTGAAGACTTGGGCAACGGCCATGCCGCCTCGCCGTCCCGTTGCGTAAGTTGTGAAAGGCCGTGAGGTTAAGAAGCTACCGTCCCACGCCCACCCGGCCGAACTTGGCTTTTATGGATGCCACTTTCTTATTCAATAACATTTATTGAATGAGAGTCGGCGTCGTCGCCGTCGGCCAATGCCTTCACAACTCTTTTCAGCCAACGCCTTCACAAGTCTTTCAGGAGAAATTCAGAACGCCCTAAAGATTTCCCCGCGCGCAAGGGGTATGTTCCCGTCACCGTTCGGGCAGAACGGTCTCCGGCGACAGACAGACACACTTACGGCGGGGACACCCAACCCTTCGCACGCACTCGGAACAAGTAGAAGGAGCTTTATCAATGAGGATCGTACGCTTCGCTTTAACTTCGGCGCTGCTTTTATCGAGCCTGGCCGCGGTGCCGCGCGCCTTCGCCGCACGTGCGGCCGGACAGTCGGCCAGCGGCAGCTATCAGTTCACGGCGGGGGATCGCTTTGTGAAGTACGTGAAGTTCGACGCCGAGGCGCTCACAGGGGGCGGCGCGACCGGCAGCCTCTTCTTCAGCGACGAGGCCGAGGTCACCTACACGGACGTGGACACCGCCGGCGCCCCTGAGGAGACGCACAAGGGCTACTACCTTAAGGCAGAGGTGGACGGCCTGCTGGTGAGCGGCAACCGGGCGGTCGTCTGCGGGAAGGTGACGGACGCGAGCATCGCGTCGCTCGTCGGCCGCCGCGTGCTGCTCGCGGTCGAGGACAACGGCGACAACTCGAAGGAGCCGGACAGGCTGACGTGGGGCGTCTATCTGCCGACGGAGAAGGGCTGGACGCCCTCGGACGCCGAGTTGGAGAGAGACCCCGGCGTGGGTGCGACCTGGTGGGCGACGGACGCCGAGTTGAAAGACGACGCAGGGAGAGCGATGCCCGGGGACGAGGCCATCAGCGTCAAGACCTTCGCGCTCCCGGCCTACGCCTTCGCAGAGGCGTCGGACGCGGCGGGCGACATCCTCGTCCAGCCGTAACTCAAACCAACCCTCGCGGCCCGCAAACAACGGTCTTGCCGCAGGCGACCACGCCGCGCGCAACGCCCCGAGATAAGAATCGACTTCTGTGAGGAGAACTCTTAATGAACACCTTGTCCACGACCGTTAAAGTCCTGACCTGTGCGTTATTCATCCTGTCACTCGCGTCGGCGGCCCGTGCGCAGGCGACCCGGACGTGGGTGTCCGGCGTCGGCGACGATATCAACCCGTGCAGCCGCACTGCGCCCTGCAAGACCTTCGCCGGCGCCATCTCGAAGACGGCCGCCAATGGCGAAATCAACGTCATCGACCCGACACCCGCGGGCTCTGTCACCATCACGAAGAGTCTCACCATCGACGGCGCCGGCACCTTCGCCTCGATCCTCCACAGCCAATCCACCGGCGTCACCGTTAACGACGGCGCGACGGCCACGCCTAACACCATCGTCGTCACTTTGCGCAACCTCTCGCTCAACGGGGCGGCGAACGGCGTCAACGGAATCAGGTTCCTCGCGGGCAAGACGCTCAACGTCGAGAACTGCACGATCTTCGGCAGCAACGTGGGCGCGACCGAAGGCAACGGCATCAAGGTGGCGCTGAGCGTTTCCGGCAGTAACCTGAACGTGAAGAACACGAACATCTTCAGGAACCGCGTCGGCATCTCGGCCACGACGACGACCGGCAACGTCACCGTCAACGTCAACAACTGCAACATCGAGAACAACACGTCGGACGGCATCTTCCTCGACGCGCGCGCCTTCGCCACCGTCCGCAACTCGAACCTCGCCTTCAACAGCGGCGCGGGCCTGAGCCTCAACAACAACGCGGCCAACTCCGCCACCATCGACAACTCGGAGCTGAACCACAACGCCTTCGGCCTCTTCGTCGGCACCGGCACGACCGTCCGGCTCGGCCGCTCACTCATCACGCAGAACAGCACGAACTTCTCCAACAACGGGACGATAGTCACGTTCTGCAACAACGAGACCGACACCAACCCGCTCCCCGGCACCGTCACACAGTCCTGTATCAAGTAGACGCTGAAGTCCGCGTTCGGGACTGCAAAGCAGAGGCGGCGTGCGACCCCGCGCGGGGTCGCACGCCGCCTCTTTGAGTCGGCCGCGGGGGACAGTCACGCCCCCTCGCTTCAGACGGTGAACTGACCGGCCTCCAGAATCTCTTTCACATAAGAGAGGAAGCGTTCGGCGTCGGCGCCGTCGATGATGCGGTGGTCGAAGGAGAGCGCGAAGTAGGCCATGTGGCGAATGGCGATAACGTCGTCGCCCTCCTCCGTCGTGATGACCTTGGCGCGCTTCTCGATGGTGCCGACGCCGAGGATGGCGACCTGCGGCTGGTTGATGATCGGCGTGCCGAAGAGCCCGCCGAAGACGCCCGGGTTGGTGATGGTGAACGTGCCGCCGGCCACCTCGTCGGGCTTGAGCTGCTTGGCGCGCGCGCGTTCGGCGAGGTCGTTGGCGGCCTTAGCGAGCCCCGCGATGGAGAGGTCGTCGGCGCGCTTGATGACGGGGACGATCAGGCCCCAGTCGAGCGCGACGGCCATGCCGAGGTTGATGTCGCGCTTGTAGACGATCTGGTCGCCCGCGACCTGCGAGTTGAAGATGGGAAACTTCCGGATGGCCTGCGTGATGGCTTGGAAGATGAAGGGCATGTAGGAGAGCTTCGTCCCGACGCGCTGCTGGAACTCGCCCTTCTTCTGCTCGCGCAGACGGTGGACGCGCGTCATGTCGATCTCGTAGACGGTGGCGACGTGCGCGCTGGTGCGCTGCGACATCGTCATGTGCTCGGCGATCTTCTTGCGCATGACCGACATCGGCTCGACGCGGTCGCCCTCGCCGGGCTGGGCGGGGGGCGGCGCAGAGGGCTGGGGCGGCGGCTGCGGCCCGCGCGCTTCGGTCTGCGGCTGCGGCGCGGAGACGGCCGCCTGCTGCGGCGAGAGCGCCGCGCCCGACTCGATGAAACTGAGGATGTCGTTCTTCGTCACGCGACCCGACGCGCCCGTGCCTTCGAGCCGCGTGATGTCGATGTTGTGCTCGGCGGCGATCTTGCGCACCAGAGGGCTCGAACGCGTGCGGCGCAACTCCTCGGCCGTGCTCTCTGCGCTCGGGCGCTCGGGCGTCGCGGGTTGTGCGGGGCTCGGCGGCTCGACCGGCGGTACGGGAGGCACAGACGGCTGCGGCGCGGCGGCGCGCTGCTGCGGCGATGGTGGTTGCGGCGCGGCCGGGGTGGGCGGCGGCGGCGGCGGGGGCGACGCCGACACGGCGGCCTGGCTCGCGGGCGCAGCCGCCGCGGAGGCGGCCTCCTGCTTCGGGGCCTCGGCGGGCGACGCCGACGCAGGGGCGGCCGAAGCCTCGCCGGCCTCGCCGATGTAGGCGACGACCTTGTTGACTTCGACCGTGTCGCCCTCCTTGAAGAGGACTTGCGTCAGCGTCCCGGCCGCGGGAGAAGGAATCTCCGCGTCAACCTTGTCGGTCGAAATCTCGAACAGCGGCTCGTCGCGCTCGACCTGCTCGCCGACCTGCTTTAGCCACCGCGTAATCGTCCCCTCCGCGATGGACTCGCCCATCTGCGGCATCACCACTTCCGTTGCCATAAGTGCTCCTCAAAAAGTGGTCAGGAGTCAGGAGTCAGGAGTCAGAAGAAAAGCGGCTTCCGCCTCTCCATTCCGACTCCTGACTCCTGACTTCTGACTCCCTGCTTGTGTTACCCCTCCGCCGTCGTCGGGTCGATCATGCCCTTGATCTCGGAGACGCGGTTGGCGGGGAAGCCGCCGCGCGTGGCGTGCTCCCTGACAGCCGCCTCGTCCGGGGCGATGTAAACGCAATAGACCTTGTCGCCCGTGACGTAGCTCTCGACCCACTGAATCTGCGGCCCCATGTCCCGCAGCACGCCGCACGACTTCTGCGAGATGGCCTGCAACTCCTCCGGCTTCAGGTCGCCCGCGCCGGGAATTTCGCGCTCGATGAGAAACTTCGGCATGAATCGTTCCTCCGTCGTTTAGGTTTACTTACTTAATAGGCAGCCAGCTTGCGCGCGGCCTCCAACACATCTTTGACCTGCGGCAAGTGATACTCTTCGAGCGGCGGCGAGTAGGGGACGGGCGTGTCGGTCGCCGCCACGCGCACGACCGGCGCGTCGAGCCACTCGAACGCCTCGCCCGCGATGGTCGCGGCGATCTCTCCGCCGATGCCGCCCGTGAGCGAAGCCTCGTGCAGTATCAAGACCTTGCTCGTCTTCTTCGCCGTCCCGAGTATCGCCTCCCGATCCATCGGCGCCAGCGTCCGCAGGTCTAAGACCTCAACGTCCAAGCCTTCCTTCTCCAACTCCTCCGCCGCGTCTAAAGCCGTCAACGTCTGCGCGCCGAAGGTGATGATGGAGAGGTCGCGCCCCTCGCGCCGCACGCGCGCCTTGCCGATCTCGACCGTGTAGTCCTCCTCGGGCAGCTCCTCGCGCAGGCGCGGCAGGCGGTAGAGCTTCTTGTGCTCGAAGAAGAGGACAGGGTCCGGGTCGCGGATGGCGGCCTTGATGAGCCCCTTCGCGTCGTAGGCCGTCGAGGGCTCGACCATCTTGAGCCCCGCCGTGTTGAGGAAGAACGCCTCGGCGTTCAGAGAGTGGAACGGGCCGGAGTGAACGCCCGCGCCGCACGGCCCGCGGAAGACGGCCGCGATACCCGCGCCCCAGCGGTAGCGGCACTTCGCGGCGTAGTTCGTCAGCATGTCGAAGCCGGGCGAGATAAAGTCGATGAACTGGAACTCGGCGACGGGCCGCATCCCCATCAGCGCCGCGCCGCACGCCGCGCCGACGATGGCCGCCTCCGAGATGGGCGTGTCGATGACGCGACTTTCGCCGAACTCGTCGAGCAGTCCGTCCGTCACCTTGAACGCGCCGCCGTACGCGCCCACGTCCTCGCCGATGAGAAAGACGCTCGGGTCGCGCTCCATCTCCTCCCAAAGACCCTGCCGGATGGCCTCGACGAACGTCACCACCCCGCCGCGCTCCGGTCGATTCGACTTGTGTTCCTTCTTGGTTGCCGTTGACATGCTTCTGCTCAAGCCCTCGCCGTCACTTGACGTAGGTCATAGGGATGTCGGGGCTCTCCGGGTTGACGATGAGCCGCTGATGCTTGGGGTCGATGACCACGTCCATGCCTTCCAATGCTATTACGCCGAGCAGCGGGTCCGTGCTGCCGGGGAGCATAACTGCCCTTACAGTCGTCGCGCGATTCTCGAAGCGGATTTCGACAGGGCCGACTATCTCGGCCTTAACCTCGGATTCATCCGCGAGCCGCACCGTCTGCTCTTCCAGCAGCGGCAGGTCGAGTTGCCGTTTGATTTGTTCGTTGATAACGAGCATGAACGCGCCGCTGTCAACGAGCGCCGTAACGCGGATGCGCTTCACCTCTTCCTCTGGAAGGATGCCATGCCGGTGGAGCGCGAGGTCGTCTGTGCTGATGAGTTCGATGTCCGCGTATGTGAATCCCATCTTCTTCTCTCCGTAGGAAACGGGGTTGAGAGTAGAAGACGCCTGGCGGCGCGCCTTGCGTTTGGGTAACAGCATCTTTAGTTCTCCAACACTTTCGGGCGGAAGGCGGGTGCGACGATGGTGTTGTCGAAGACGTTGTAGGCGGCCTTCTCCGCGTCGGGCATGGGGGAGGATTCGGCCCAGGCCGAGTCCTCTTCGATCTCGCGGCGCACGTCTGCGACTATCTCGTCCAGCTTCTCTTGAGTCGCGATGCCTTTGGAAATCAAATGCCTGTGGAAGCGGTCGAGCGGGTCGCGCTTCTCCCAGTGTTCGATCTCGCCGGCGGGGATGTAGCGTTGGTCGTCGTGCTCGGCGTGACCCTTGCGGCGGTAGGTCTTGGCTTCGACGATAACGGCCCCGCCGCCGCCGCGCGCGAACTCGGCCGCGTGCTTCATGACCTCGTAGCACGCGATCACGTCGTTGCCGTCCACGACGTAGCCGGGGATGCCGTAGCCGGCCGCCTTCTCCGCGAGGTTCTTGACGGCGCACTGCTTCGAGGTCGGGGTGGAGTAGGCGTACCAGTTGTGCTCGGCGACGACGACGAGCGGGAGTTTCTGGACGGCGGCAAAGTTGAGCCCCTCGTGGAAGGCGCCCGTGCTCATCCCGCCGTCGCCGATGTAGGCGACCGCCACCGTATCCTTCTTCTGCATCCGCGCGGCGAGCACGATGCCGGTCATCACCGGAATCATGTCGCCGAGGTGCGAGATGGGGCCGATGAAGCCCTTCTCCATGTCGCCGAAGTGTATGTTTAAGTCGCGTCCCTCGGAAGGCCCCCACGCCTTCGCCATGTACTGCGCGAAGATTTCGCGCGGCCGGATGCCTTTGACCAGCACGGCGCCGAGGTCTCGGATAAGGGGCGAGATGAAGTCCTGCTTTTGAAGCGCGTAGGCCGTCCCGACCGCGGTCGCCTCCTGGCCGAGCGAGCGGAAGACGCCGCCGACGACCTTCGTCTGCCGGTAGAGGTTGACGAGGCGTTCTTCGACGAGGCGCGTGAGTTGGAGCCAGCGGTAGAGTTCGAGCAACTGCTCTTCGTTCAGCGTCGTCTCGTCCGTGCAGACGACCTCGCCCTGCTCGTTCAAGGGGTCTGCGACCGACAGGGCCTCCGCGCGCGGCGGCGGGAGATAGACGAAGGGCTCGGCCGCGCCGCCGCCGCCGTCGGAGCCCTGCGTCTGTTTCGTCTTACCCTTGCCGCCGCGCGGGGCGGTCTTCGTCGTGGGGCTGTTTTTCATAGAGCGGGTTTAGAAATGAATCGTTAGGCCGTGGATGCCCTCGGCGGCCTCCATGACGGCCTCGGAGACGGTCGGATGCGCGTGGATGACGCGGCCCAGCTCGTCGGCCGTCGATTCGAGGTGGAGCGCGACGATGGCCTCGTGGATGATCTCGGTCGCGTGCGGGCCGACGATGTGTACGCCGAGCAGCTCGTCGTACTTCGTCTCGCTGACGACCTTGACGAAGCCCTCCTCCTCGCCAAGAATGCGCGCCTTGCCGGAGGCGCTGAAGGGGAACTTGGCGGCCTTCACGTCGTAGCCCAACTCCTTCGCCTTCGCTTCGGTCAGGCCGACGGAGGCGACCTCCGGGTCGCAGTAGGTGCAGGAAGGCACGTGGCGCAGGTTGATCGGGTGCGGCTTCTGTCCGGCAATCTGTTCGACGGCGAGGATGCCCTCCTTCGACGCGAGGTGCGCAAGCCACGGCGTCGGAATCACGTCGCCGATGGCGTAGACTCCGGGCTCGCCCGTGCGGCAGAACTCGTCCACCTGAATCGTCCCGCGCACAACTTTAATCTTCGTCCCTTCGAGCCCCAACCCTTCGAGGTAAGGCATACGCCCGACGGCGACCAGAAGCATCTCCGCTTCGAGCGACACGTCGCCGCCCTTCGCGTCCTTGCCCGTCACGCGGACGCCCGTCTCGGTCTTCTCGACCTTCTCCAGCTTCGTCCCCGGCAGGCACTTCAGGCCGCGCTTGCGGAACGACTGCTCAAGCGTTTTGGAAATCTCCTCGTCTTCGAGCGGCATGATGCGCGGGAGGAGTTCGACGAGCGTCGTCTCTGAGCCGAAGCGGGAGTAGACGGAGGCGAACTCCGTCCCGACGGCGCCCGAGCCCATGACGATGAGCGACTTGGGAACCTTCTCCAGTTCGAGGATGTGGTCGGAGTTGACGACGCGCTCGCCGTCGGTCTCGAAGCCGGGGATGGGGCGGACGACCGAGCCGGTGGCGATGATGATGTTCTTCGTGTCGATGGTCTGCGCCTTGCCGTCCTCGCCCGTCACCTCGACCTTACCGGGGAGCGCCAACTTCCCCGTGCCCTTGAAGACCGTGATCGAGTTCTTCTTCATCAGGAACTCGATACCCTTCGAGTTCTTCATGACGACCTTCTGCTTGCGCTTCTGCACGTCGTCGAAGGCGAGCCGCACGTCGGAGACCTGCACGCCGAAGTCTGCGAGCCCCTTGTGCGCCAACTCGTAGTGGTGCGCCGACATCAGGAGCTGCTTGGTCGGGATGCAGCCACGCAGCGTGCACGTCCCGCCGAGGCGCTTGTCCTTCTCGACGAGCGCCACCTTGAGCCCCAACTGCGCCCCGCGTATCGCGGCCACGTAACCGCCCGGCCCCGACCCGATCACCGTCACGTCGAACTGTTCCGTAGACAAATCTGTTTCTCCTCGGGAAGCCGTCAACCGTGAACCGCAAACCGTGACAAGATAAAACCCGGCCTCATCTTGTCACGGTTTACGGTTCACGGTTTACGCTGGAAGTTTTTCAAAAGGCATTATAGACGCCCGCGGCCGTTTACTCCAAAGGGGCCTCGGTCAGCGGAAGAGCGCGTCGTAGTCGTTGATGAGCCGTTCGAGCCGCGCCTTCAGGTCGGGGTCGCGCGCCGTCTCGTCGGAGTATTTGAGCTGGAGGCGGTGGACGCGGTCTGTGTTTTCCACTTCGGCTTCGAGCAGCTTCGCCTTCGACTCGGCGTCCTGCGCGCCTTTCTTGATCTCGGCGATGCCTCCGGCCAGCTCTTGCGTGCGCGCATTGAGGAGCGCCTGCGCCTCCGCCACGCCCGCCTTCGTCTCCCCGGCCTTCTCGACCTTCGACAGCAGCTCGTCCGTGAAGGAGTTAAGCGACTTGACGAGCGCGTTCGCGCCCCCGGCCCCGCCGAAGCCGACGCCGCCCGACCCCGCGCCGATGCCGCCGGAGTTGGAACCGGAGTAAGACCAACGGCAGCCCGCGAGCGCGAGCACGCACGCGAGCGCGGTCAAAGTGTGCGCCAACCTTCTACGCATCAACACACTCCACAGGGAAACTGAGAAGGGCTATGATGTAGCAAACCGCCGAAACGAAAGTCAAACCCGAGGAGGCCGCGCCGCACAGATGAAGCACACCGAAGGATTCCTGAAACTGGTGGACGACGCCAAATCGCGCGTCCGCGAGGTCAATGTCGAGCAGACTTTGGAGCGCGTCCGGCAGGGCGCGCGCCTCATCGACGTGCGCGAGGATAACGAGTGGCAGCGCGGCCACGCCCGGGGCGCCGAGCACATGGGGCGCGGCATCATCGAGCGCGACATAGAGACGGCAGTCCCCGAACACTCCGCGGAACTCATCCTCTACTGCGGCGGCGGCTACCGCTCGGCGCTGGCGGCCGACAACCTCCAACGCATGGGTTACACCAACGTCTACTCTTTGGCCGGCGGCTGGAAGGCTTGGCAGGACGCGGGTGCGCCCGTCGAGAGCGAGTCTTAAGAGGAGGCACACATGACGCACGAAACCGGCGCATGCCGTCAGGTCACCTACGCGCTTCTAACGCTCGCCGTCCTCGCCCTTCTATGCATACCGCAGGCGCGCGCACAGCAGGACTCTTCGCAGGCGTTCCGCACGCTGATGCAGCAGCGCATGGAGATGTCGCGCCGCGCGGTTGAGGAGGCGCAGCGCCGACGCTTCGAGGAGGGTAAGACCAACACCAACTTCCCTTCCGACGCCAGCCGGGCCGGGGCGAAGGCGGGCGTCGTGCGCGCCGTCTCGCCCGAGGAGCGGAAGGCGCTCGCGCACAACGAGCGGGGCTTAGGCCACTTCGAGAAGGGGAAGATCGAGCAGGCCGTTAAGGAGTACAACGAGGCGCTGCGCGCTTACCCCAACCTCGCCGCCGCGCACAACAACCTCGGGAGCGCGCACTTCGCCGCCGCGCGCTTCGAGGAGGCCGTCGCCTCCTTCCAACGCGCCGTCGAGATAGACCCCGACTACGGGCAGGCTCACTTCAACCTCGCGCTCACGCAGCTCAAGCTCGGCCGCGAGCGCGAGGCCGACGCGGCGCTCCGTGCGGCTGTGCGCGCCTACTACATTTCCGGCGACGCGCACTTCAGGGCCGGCCGCCTGAAGGAGGCCGAAGAGTCCTACCGCGGCATGCTCCAGATAGATTCAAACTACGTGCCCGCGCTCCTGCGCCTCGGCCTCGTCTGCAACACCACGCGCCGCTTTGAAGAGGCGTCCCGACACCTCCGCCTCGCCGCCGCGCGCGAGCCCGCCAACCCCTACGCCCACGAAGGGCTCGCCGAAGCCCTCCACGGCCTGAACAGAGACGAAGAGGCCGCGTCTGCCGCCGACCGCGCCCTCCAACTCACCCCCGACTCCCCCGCCGCACACTACCAGGCTGGCCTCGCCCGCGCGTCCTTAGGACAACGCGCCCCCGCCCTCGCACACCTCGCCCGACTCCAACAACTGAAAGCCGACAACTACGCCCAACTCCTCTCCGACTTCATCGACAAGAAGTCACTGGCTAAGGAGTAACAAAGCGGCCGTCGCGCACACCTCAATCACGCTCAACTTTTCCGCGGCAACCCACCGCGCCTCTGCTATATTCGCGGCAGACTCTTATAAGGAGCACTCTGCCCGTGGTACCTCAGGCCGACCGACCCGTCGAAGTCTTCGTCTCCTATTCGCACAAGGATGACGAACTGCGCGCTCAACTTGAGACGAGCTTAGTCATGCTCAGGCGTCGGGGCGTGGTACGACAGTGGAGCGACCGCCGCATCAGCCCCGGCCAGGAATGGGATAGACAGATAGACGAACACCTCGAATCGGCCGACATCATCCTCCTGCTCATCAGCCCTGACTTCCTCGCCTCCAATTACTGTTACGACATCGAAGTCACGCGCGCCATGCAGCGGCACGAAGCGCGCGAGGCGCGCGTCATTCCCGTCATCCTACGATTCACGGACGACTGGCAGAGTGCGCCTTTCGGTAAAATCCAGGCACTCCCCAAAGATGCGGAACCGGTCAAAGGCTGGGCCGACCGCGACCTGGCATTCGCTGACGTGGCCGGGGGCATTCGCCGGGCCGTTGAGGAATTACTCGCCACCCGTGAAAAGCCAGTCGAACCCCATGACGAGCCGGAGGAAGCATCACCGCGGTCTTTAATCCCGCGCCCGCCCGTCATCGGCTTCGTCTCGCGGCGCGACCCGCAGGGGCGTGACATCGTCGCGCGTCTGAAGGATGAACTCGCGCCGGGGCGCACGCAGCTCGTGACGCTCTCAGGCCCGGGCGGCATCGGCAAGACGACGCTCGCGGCCGAGGCAGCGCGCGCGTTGCAGGAGGGGTACGGGAATCGCGTCGTTTGGAGCAGCGCCGACGGCCGCGCGGACTTCACGCTTCTCTCGTTGCTCGACGACATCGCCACACAGCTCGGGAGCGCCGGTCTGCGCACGCTCGCGCCCGCCGAGAAGGAGGAGCAGGTGCGCGCGTTGGCCACCGGGGCGCTGGTCGTGCTTGACAACTACGAGACGGTCGCGGAGGCGGAGCGGGCGCGCGTCGAGGCTTGGTTCAAGCGGACGCAGTGCTCCACCCTCTTCACCTCCCGCCCGCGCGTCCCCGACACCGTCTTCGTCCCCGTCTCCGCCATGTCGCGCGCAGAGGCCGCGGAGTTCTTAGAGAAGCTGACCGCGCAGACGCAAGACCCGCAGCTCTTCACCCCCGAAGTGCGCGAGCGCGTCTACGCGACGGCCGGAGCTAACCCGTATGTCATGCAGTGGGTGGTGGCGCAGATTGACGACGCGAAGGAGCCGGCCACGGTGTTCGAGGAGTTGGCCGGGGGCGTGGGCGACGCGGCCGAGCGCGTCTTCGCACGCTCCTTCGAATTACCGCGCCTCGGCGACGACGGGCGCGCCGCGCTGCTCGCCCTCTCGCTGTTTGCGCCGCACGCTTCGCGCGAGGCGCTGGCGGCGGTGGCGGGTCTGGGCAAAGACCGGAAGAGGCTGGACGAGGCCGCCAAGCACCTCCACGCGCTGTGGCTGGTCAAGGGGGTAGACGGCAACCGCCGCCTCGCCGTCGAAGGCTTGACGCGCACGCTGGCCGCCGCCCGGCGTTCGCAAGACCCGCGCGACGACGATTTCCGCCGCCGCTTCGTTGCCTACTTCCTCCGCTACGCCGGGCAGCGCCGTGAGCCGACACCCGAGAACTACGACGCGCTGGAAGCAGAGAGGGAGAACCTGCTGGGTGCGGCAGAGACGGCATACATCTCCGGCGAGTGGGATAGCGTCATGGGAATGGCGTACGTCCTGACACATCCCGTGAACGGTATTTTGAGAGTACGAGGCTACTGGGATGAGTCAGTGAGACTCGGCGAGCAGGCACTTCAAGCAGCACACGCTGCAAAGAACGAGGCGAGTATTGCGGGTCTTTCTCACAACGTAGCCGTGATGTACGGAGATCGTGGAGAGCTTGCCGAAGCGCGCCGCCTCTACGAGGAGAGCTTGGAGATTAGCAAGCGGGTCGGCAACCAGCGCGGCGTCGCCATCACCCTCCACCAATTGGGCGTGCTCGCGCAGCACGCGGGCGAGATAGAAGAGGCGCGCTGCCTCTATGAGGAGAGCCTGGAGATTGAGAAGCAGTTCGAGAACCAGGGTGGTGTTGCCGTCACCCTCCATCAGTTGGGCAGGCTTGCGGAAATTCAGGGCAAACTGGAAGAAGCGCGCCGCCTTTACTGTGAGAGCCTGGAGATTGCGAAGCGGGTCGGCAACCAGAGCGGCGTCGCCAGCAGCCTCCACCAGTTGGGCATGCTCGCGGAGGAGGCGGGTGAACTGGAAGAAGCGCGCCGCCTTTACTGTGAGAGCCTGGAGATTACGAAGCGGGTCGGCGACCAGAGCGGCATCGCCAGCAGCCTCCACCAGTTAGGCAGGCTCGCGGAGGATGCTGGTGATAAGGAGGGGGCGGCGCGGCTGTTTCGGGAGACGCTGGGTATCCTTGAGAGGCTTGGCTCGCCAAATGCTGAGATTGCGCGGCAGAGTCTGGCGAGAGTGGAGGGTTGAGACTTCCTGAGGGGGGCCGGGGATAGGTGGGTGAGGGATTGGCGTTGCTGTTCGGGGACGGGTGCGGGGCGCGTGAGGGGATGAAGTTTCCGTGTGTCGGAATGTGATTCCGGGGCGCGGGCAGGAAATTCCCGTTGGACGGAGTCTTATGCCGGCGCGTGGGAATGGCGTTCCCGCGTGTGGGAATGGCGTTCCCATGCGTCGGATTGCGATGCCCGCTTGAGGGAATAGTATTCCGACGCGCGGGAATGGCATTCCGACGTGTGGGAATGCCATTCCGGTGCGCGGGAATGGCGTGCGCGTGGGTGGGAGGCGGGTTCGGGGTGGGTAAAATTTACTGTTGCAAGGGGCGTGGATGGTGAGTATGATGCGGGCGAACCTCACCGCTCTTTTCTTTTTCTCACGAAAGGAACCAACAGTATGGCTAACGAGACGAATCGCATGAAGCCTGCGGCTATCGAGGCGGACGAGAGTGGGTTCGCGGCTTTGCAGGCGATGACAGGGTATGCGCCGGCGAATGAGACGTATACGTTGGCGGCGATTACGGCGGTGCATGGGGCTTTGCAGAGTGCTTGGACGGCGGAGACGCAGGCGGAGGCGGCGCTGGCTGCGGCGCGCGATAACGCGGTGGCGAGGGAGTGGGAGTTTCATAACTTGATGCTAGGCGCGAAGGATCAGGTGACGGCGCAGTTCGGGAGGAACTCGAACGAGGTGCAGGCGCTGGGGCTCAAGAAGGCTTCGGAGCGCAAGGCGCCGCAGCGCAAGAAGCCGGGAGGCGAGGACAAGTAGGTGACAAGCGGCGACACGTCAAGGCGAGGTACAGGAAAAGGGGGCGCGGGATTCGTGCCCCCTTCGTGTGTGCCTGTGGTGTGCGCGCCTCGCTGTGGATGGCTTGGCTTAAGTTTTGTGCTTAGGACGGGACGGGAGTTTGGCGGGCAGGTCGAGGTCGTCGTTGGCGAGTATGTCGAGGCAGACGCCCGCGGCCTCCGCGTACTTCAAGAGCACCAGCAACGGCGGCTCGCGTTTTCCCAACTCGAATTCCGAGATTGTATTCTGCGCCATAAGTTCTTCGGCGCCCATCCGCTTAATCATCTCGTTCTGAGAGAGACCGAACGCCTCTCTAATGCGGAGCAGTTTCTCTGCCAGATGCTCTGGCCTGTGGCGCGGCTTCCTTCCCATCAGGCGCGACCTCCTGACGGGAACGACGGGCGGAACTTGCTTCTAACGGCAAATACCGTTAAGATGTGCTCGCGTAATTGATTCGCCGTGAGTAGAGACCTCTCATGCTCAACGGCGATGCTCATCTCTTCTGAGGGTGAGCTACGCTTTGCATCAGACCCGTTGCCTTATCAAAGAACGGCGGGAATATACCACAGGAGTCTCACATGGGCATTTTAGTCGGCGGTTAGTAACGGGGGCGCGTAAGGGCAACGCACCCTCGGGCACGCCCGCCCTCACGCGGGCTGTGCCGGGAGGCCGCGCGCATGGGGTTACGTCGCGCGGCCTTCAGCGTCTACCACTTCGGCGTCAGAGCTTGGATAGGACTTCGGCCTCGCGTTCGGGGGGCAGCGCGCCGACCCATACGTCGGAGACCTCGCCGCGTTCGAGCATGATGAGCGTGGGCGTGCCCGACACTTGCAGAGAGATGGGTCGCGCCTGCGCGACCCGCTCGACTGGTACGCCGAGTTCGTCGAGGTAGCGCCGCCCCTCCTCCGCTTCGTGCGGCAGGACGGCGTAGAGCTTCACGCGCCCGCCGCGCGCCGCCGCCTCGCTCGCGAGCCTGCGGTAGAACGGCGCGCTCTCGGTGCAGAAGTGGCAGCCCTTCTGCAAGACGAGCAGCAGCGCACGCTCCTCGCCCGCCAAATCCAAGCCCGCAAGCTCGACCCGCGAGCCGACCTCCGGCCCGCGCAGACGCCCCGCCTCGTTCGCAAAGAGATACTGTCTGGCGAGCACCGCGCAGACGGCAACGGCCGTCAACACGATGGCGACGTTGACGAGCGCCTCCATCTTCCGCGTCTTGTTCTGCATGAGTGAATCGCTCCCTTCGTCCTTGAAGGCTGCGCGGGTCGGAGACACGTTGCTTGAAACGTCCGGGCCTCCGACCCGCCGCCGAAGCACCGTCGTTAAAAGACGCGGGGGCCGGGGCCGAAGGAGCAACACGCGATCCCGCAGCGCACTTGCGCGCGCGCGCACGCGACTATGCACTGGTTCCTGGCCTGGCCCGGCGCGGTCGGGCAGCCCTCGTCGCACGCGATGGCCTCGTAGCCGCAGCCGCAATCGTCGCCCGAGCAGGCGCTCACCTTTTCGGTCGTCGAGACGGAGACGAGCAGCGTCAACAGCAGGAGCAGCAGCATGAGTTTCTTTCTCAACATGAGTATTCTCCTTTGTAGAGTAAGGCAGGTGTGTTCGCGCGAAGGCGCGCGAATCGGAACCCCGTGGGCGAGGGTTCCGCCGAGGTGTTCGGCGCACGCTCTTCGCCACGGGGAGACGTTCGGAGCGTCAATCTATCCGCGCCGTGCCGCGCTGTGAACAGTCTTGTGTCGGGACGGACACGGTCTGTGATGAGCCGGATTGGTCTTTGACGGGGCGCTCGGGCATCCCCGTTTCGCGCTGACGTGTGGCGCGCGGCGGGTGTAAAATTATGGACGTAAAAGCTCTCTTATATTCTTGAAGGATGAACCCTCCTATGACGAAAGAGGCGACGGGACAGAAGGCTGAGACGAGAATCGAGTCGGACTCGATGGGCGAGGTGGAGGTGCGTGCGGACAGGTATTGGGGGGCGCAGACGGAACGTTCGCTGCACCACTTCGATATCGGGTTCGACGTGATGCCGCGGGAGATGGTGCGTGCGTTGGGTCTGCTCAAGAAAGCGGCGGCGCTGGTGAACGAGGAGTTGGGGAAGCTCGGGGCCGAGAAGGCGCGCCTGATCGAGCGTGCGGCGGACGAAGTGATTGAAGGGAAGCTGGACGAGCACTTCCCTCTGCGCGTGTGGCAGACGGGCAGCGGCACGCAGACGAACATGAACACGAACGAGGTCATCTCGAACCGCGCGATTGAGCTGGCGGGGGGCGAGATGGGGAGCAAGAAGCCCGTCCACCCGAACGACGACGTGAACATGTCGCAGTCTTCGAACGACACGTTCCCGACGGCAATGCACATCGCGGCGGCCGAGCAGATGCAGAAGCTCATCCCCGAGGTGACGCGCCTGCGCGATGCCATCGACGCGAAGGCGCGGGAGTTCGCCGACGTGGTCAAGATTGGCCGCACGCACTTGCAGGACGCGACGCCGCTGACCGTGGGGCAGGAGTTCGGCGGTTGGGCTTCGCTGCTTGAGCGCGACATCGAAAGGTTGGAGATGGTGCTGCCCGGGCTCTACGACCTTGCCATCGGCGGGACGGCCGTGGGCACGGGGCTGAACTCGCACCCGGAGTTTGCGGAACGCGCAGCGTTGAAGATCGCGGAGTTGACGGGGCTGCCGTTCAAGTCGCACCCGAACAAGTTCGCGGCACTCTCCGCGCACGACGAGATAGTCTTTGCGAGCGGCGCGTTGAAGACTCTGGCCGCGTCGCTGATGAAGATCGCGAACGACGTGCGCTGGCTGGGGTCGGGGCCACGTGCCGGGATAGGCGAGCTGGTGCTGCCCGAGAACGAGCCGGGCTCTTCGATCATGCCGGGGAAGGTGAACCCGACGCAATCGGAGGCTCTGACGATGGTCGCCGTGCAGGTGTTGGGCAACGACGCGGCCATCGGCTTCGCGGGCTCGCAGGGCAACTTCGAGCTGAACGTCTTCAACCCCGTGATGATTCACAACCTGCTCCACTCGATCAGGCTGCTCAAGGACGCGTGCCGCGCCTTCGTGGACTTCTGCATCAAGGGGTTGGAGCTGAACCGCGCGCGCATCGACGAGAATTTGCAGAAGTCGCTCATGCTCGTCACGGCCTTGAACCCGCACATCGGCTACGACAACGCGGCGAAGATCGCCAAGCACGCGCACAAGCAGGGCATCAACCTCCGCGAGTCGGCCGTCGCGCTGGGCCTGCTCACCGCCGAGCAGTTCGACGAGTACGTCAAGCCGGAAGAGATGACGCACCCGTAAGCTTGGAAAAGATTAACCACCGCAGACACAGAGGCACAGCTTTGAAGCAATACCTCAACAAGCTGTGCCTCTGTGTCTGCGGTGGTTAAACACCCTGTCGGTCAGTACGAACTATCGGGGCGGCGCCCGCATCTAATTTCCGGCGTTTGACAGTTTGCGTCGGCGCTTGCGGGTTGTTGCTTGAAGGCTTATATTTCGCGTTTCGCGCCAGCGGCGTCCTTGCCGCCTGTGCCGCTCGGAGGGTTCAAGGAAGATGACCACGGCGTTTGAGACTCTGGAAGTCGGGACGAAGGCTGCGGCGCCCGCGCTCGAAGACTACTTCGGGATGTCGGAGGCCGAGCTGTACGAACGCATCGAGGCGGCGCGCAAGTCTCTGGGCTCGCGCCTCGTCATCCTCGGCCACCACTACCAGCGCGACGACGTGGTCTGCCACGCCGACTTCACGGGCGACTCCTTCAAGCTCGCCAAGCTCGCGGCCGAGCGCCCCGAGGCCGACTACGTCGTCTTCTGCGGCGTCCACTTCATGGCCGAGTCGGCTGACATCCTCAAGCCCGGCGACCAGAAGGTGATTCTGCCCGACCTCGGCGCGGGCTGCTCGATGGCCGACATGGCGACGACCGAGCAGGTCGAGGACGCCTGGGAGCAGTTGGGCGCACTCGGCATCCTCGAAGAGTTCAAGGTTGCGCCCGTCACCTACATGAACTCGTCTGCGTCCATCAAGGCTTTCTGCGGCGAGCACGACGGTGTGGTCTGCACCTCTTCGAACGCCGTCCCGCTCTTCGACAAGTATCTGAAGGAGGCCGACAAGCTCTTCTTCTTCCCCGACCAGCATCTGGGTCGCAACACCGGCGTCAAGTTCGGCATCCCGCTCGACGAGATGGCGCTGTGGGACCCGAACAAGGAGCTGGGCGGCAACACCCCCGAGCAGTTGCGCAAGGCGCGGCTCCTGCTCTGGAAGGGCCACTGCTCGGTGCATGGGCGCTTCCGCCCGTGGCACGTCGAGACGATTCGCAAGGAGGTGCCGGGCATCAAGGTGCTCGTCCACCCCGAGTGCGAGCGCGAGGTGGTCGAGAAGTCCGACCTCAACGGCTCGACCGAGTACATCATCAAGGTCATCGAGGAGGCGCCCGCGGGCTCGGCCTGGGCCGTCGGCACCGAGGTCAACCTCGTGCAGCGTCTGGCGAAGCAGCACCCGGACAAGGACATCCGCCTGCTCGCGCCCGACCTCTGCATGTGCGCCACGATGTACCGCATCGCGCCGCAGAACCTCGCCTGGGTGCTCGAATCGCTCACGCAGGGCCGCGTCGTCAACCAGATCATCGTCCCCGAGGAGACGAAGGCTTGGGCGCGCGTCGCCCTCGACCGGATGCTAGCGATCAAGTAAATGGTAAATGGTGAATAATAAATGGACTCAAGCAATCTCCATTTACTCTTCACCATTCACTATTCACCAAACTATGGCTGACCCGAACGACCGCGTGCCCGAGAATGTGCCGGGCACTTATTACGTGGACACGAACTGCATCGACTGCGACGTGTGCCGCGACACCTCACCCGACAACTTCACGCGCGCCGACGCGCCCGGCTACTCCTTCGTCTTCAAACAGCCACAGTCCGACGCCGAACGCACCCTCTGCGAAGAGGCGCTCCTCGCCTGCCCCGTCGAAGCCATCGGCAACGACGGAGAATGATGAAAGCGGAAGGATGAATTAAGAACCCTCTTGAATTCATCATTCCGCCTTCCTCATTCATCATTTCCCTAAACTCTTATCTTGATCCACCCGTCTTCGATGACGACCTCGTAGGTCTCGACGGGTTCGGAGGGGCGGTTGAGGCAGGCGCCGGAGCGCACGTCGAAGCGCCAGCCGTGCCAGTCGCATTCGACCGCGTGCCCCGCGAGGTTGCCGTCGGCGAGGGGCGCGCCCTTGTGCGGACAGAAGTTCTCGATGGCGTGGAAGCGTCCGTCGATGTGGTAGAGCGCCAGCTCTTTGCCGCCGTGCAGCTCGACCGTAGCGCCGCGCCCCTCGGGCACGTCCTCGACCCGCCCGACCGTGACGAGCCGACCCTCGCGCGAAGGGCTTTTGGGGTTCACGAATCTTCTTCCCGGCGGCTGCATAACTTTACCGCATCGTAACAAAACGCCCCGGCGCGCACCAATCCGCCCCGCACACTAATCAGGTCAGAACCACCCGCGGTAGCGGGCGGCCCTTTGCCAGGCGGCCCTATCGGTCGCAAAGGGCCACCCGCTACCGCGTTGGTTCTGACCCGGCTATGGTTATAGAATCCTCTCCTCGGGGCTATAATCCTTAAAGGTAGAAGGGGGGCACAGCAATCATGCGTAGGAGTCTGTTGGTCTTGCGCGCGGCGTGCGTCGCGCTCTTGTTTTTGTGTGCGGCGCAGGGCGCCCGTGCGGCGCAGGAGTCGAAGGAGCTGACGGTCGTGGGGAAGCTCACGCCGACAACCGAGGCGGGCGGGTGGCTCATCGTCGCGGACTACGGGAAGTATCTTTTGATTAACGCGAACGAGTTCCGGCGTCAGTCCTGGTTCCGCGAGGGCGCCGCGGTCGAGGCGACCGGACGCGTGCGTGACGACGTGATGTCAATTCACATGGAGGGCGTCCCCTTCCAGGCGCGCACGATGCGCGCGCGGGCGGCCTCGCGCAACAGCGGCGCGCAAGGCAACGGCGCGCAAGGCAACGCCCCGCAGAACATGGGCGGTCAGGCCGTCGCCGGCACGGGCGCGCGCGCGGGCGTCGTGCGCGTCGTCGTCACGGGCGAATCGACCGTGCAGGCTGAGCCCGACACAGCCGTCTTGACGTTGGCCGTCGTCACACAGAACGCGAGCGCGTCTGAGGCGCAGGCCGAGAACGCCTCGAAGACGGACGCGGTCGTGCGCGCCGTCCGCGCAGCCGCGGGGACCGGCGCCGAAGTCAAAACGAGCGGCTACAGCCTCCAGCCGCAGTACGTTTACAAGGAAGGCACGCCGCCGACCATCACGAGCTACATCGCGCGCAACGCCGTCAACGTGACGTTGGGCGAGTTGAGCCGCGTGGGCGCCGTCATCGACGCCGCCTCGCGCGCGGGCGCCAACAGCGTGGACGGCCTCTCCTTCACGCTCCGCAACGACGCGCAGGCACGCCAGCGCGCGCTCTCTGAAGCCACGCGCGCGGCGCTCTCGAAGGCGCGCGCCGTCGCCACCACGCTCGGCGGCAGCGTCGTCCGCGTCGTCGAGGTGCAGGAGGCCAGCGCCCTCCGCCCGCCCGTCCCCATCGACACGGTCGGGTTCAGCCGCGCGGCGGTGACTTCGCAAGCGGCCACGCCCATCGAACCCGGCTCCCTCGAAATCCGCGCACAGGTGCAGCTCGTCGCCGAGGTCGAGACGAGGCAGTGAAAGAAATGATGAATGAGGAAGGCGGAAGGATGAATTAAGAACCCTCTTTAATTCATCCTTCCGCCTTCCTCATTCATCATTTCCCCCTGCTGGCAATCTCGAACGAAGCGAGTATAATCGCCCTCAAGTTCCCCTTGACGTTCATCCGACGTGAGACCCGGCCCGCGCAGACGTGTGCGGGGGCGGGCGTCGCCGTCAGGGATAACGGGAGGCTTTCGATGTCGAGACACCGCGGAGACTGGGACGACGACTTTTACGAGGGCGAGCCGCGCCCGCGGCGCGGACCTGTGGGGCCGGGTTTCGGTGGCCCGCCACCGCCGCGGGGACGCTACGAGTACGACGATGAGCGTGGGCCGCGCGGCGGGCGCCCGTGGGGCGCGCGCGGCGACTACGACGAGCGCCCCTACGGCCGCGGCGACTTCTACCGCGACGAATACTACGACGCGCCGCGCGACGCGGGCCGCGGAGAGCGCGAGTACGGCCGTCTGCCCGAGCCGCCCCCGCCGCCGCCGCGCGAAGAGTACGGGCGTGGCCGACGCCGCGGGGCGACGCGCTCGCACCTGCGCTGCCGCGACATCATGACGCGGGACGTGACGGTCGCCTCGCGTACGACCACGCTCGGAGAGGTCGCGCGCATGATGCGCGACGAGGACACGGGCGTCATCCCCATCGTCGAGCCGGGCGAGACCACGTCCGACTCCGTCACCGAAGTCCAGCGCGTCCCCGCGCGCACGCAGACCAACGGGCGCCTCGTCGGACTCATCACCGACCGCGACATCGTCATCCGCGCCTTAGCCGAAGGCCAGGACGCGCGCGCCGTAACGGCCGAGAGCGTGATGACGAAGGAGCTGCACACCGTCCGCCCCAACGACCGCGTCATCGAGGCTATCCGTAAGATGGGCGACAAGCAGGTGCGCCGCCTCCCCGTCGTAGACCGCGAGGGTAACCTGCGCGGCATCATCTCGATGGCCGACATCGCGCTCGAAACCGAGGCCGACCGCGAACTCGGCGAAGCCCTCGAAGAGATTTCGAGCGGCTCGTCGTTCTGGAACAGAATCTTCGCGTGAATCGTGAGCCGTAAACGGTGACGAGTGAAAGCGTCTCCGCTCTCGTCAAGGTTTACGGTTCGCGGTTCACTTTTTCGTCACGGTTCACGGTTTATGTTCTTATGGCGCGATCAATCGAGCGTTACCTGCGAATGATGCCGAAGGCCAGCGGCCTGCGGTGTTCGGAGAACTTCTGGTACCCGGCCGCCGATGTCTACCAGACGGGCGAGGGATGGGTGGTGAAGCTGGAGCTGGCGGGCGTCGCGCCCGACGAGCTGGAGGTCGAGATCAACGGCGACACGCTGCGCGTAGCCGGCACGCGCCGCGACGAGATGCTGACCGAGACGGTCTCGTATCATCAGCTCGAAATCACCTACAGCCGCTTCGAGAAGACCATACGCTTCCCGTGCCCCGTCGAGGGCGCACTCGTCGAGCGCCGCTACCGCGACGGCCTCCTCATCCTGTACATACGCAGCCCCGCCGAGTGCGACTGAAAAGCGAGACGCAAGCACTCTCCCCTCCAAACTTGAAGAGGACAATCACCCTTTATGGCTGACAAGACCCCGAGAGGCGAACAGAAGCAGGCGGGCGGCGCAGCCGTCCCCGGCGCGCCGGAGACTACACCGCAGGCGGCGCTCGACGAGTCGAAGGAGGCGGGCACGGGCGGCGCCTCCTTGGCGCCCGAAGGAGCGGAGGAGGCAGGCACGACCACCGAAGTCTTCGAGATCGCCGTACTGCCCCTTCAGCAGACGACGATGTTCCCGGGCACCGTCATCCCGCTCGCCGCGGGAAGGCCGCGCTCGGTCACGGCGGTCGAGGCCGCGCTCGCGACCGAAGAGAAGCTGCTCGCCTGTATCACCGTGCGCGACGGCCGCACCTCGTCCGAGAACGAGGCCACGCCGCCCGCAGACCTCTACGAGGCGGGCACGCTCGTCATGGTCAAGCGCATGATGCGCACGCCCGAGGGGCTCCAGCTCATCGTCCACGGCACCGAGCGCGTCCGCGTCGTCAAGTGGACTCAGACCGACCCGCACATCCGCGCGCGCGTGCGCATCATCCCCACGCCGACGGTGCGCGACCCCGACGCGGTCGAGGCCCTGACGCGCAACGTGCAGTCGCTCGTCCAGCGCGCGCTCGCCATGCTCCCCGAAATCCCGTCCGAGGTACGCAACTCCGTGCTCTCGGCCAACGACCCCGTGCAGCTCGCATACTTCCTCGGCTCCATCCTCAACCTCGGCGTCGAGCAGGAGCAGCAGATGCTCGAAGCCGACACCGTCGATGAACTCTTGCAGATCGCCTACGGCCGGCTCGCGCACGAGATCGAGATCATGGAGCTGCGCACGAAGATCGCGGCCGAGGCGCAGGGCGAGATGTCGAAGGCGCAGCGCGACTACTTCCTGCGTCAGCAGTTGAAGGCCATCCAGAAGGAGCTAGGCGAGGACGAGAACGGCGAGGAGGCCGAGGCCGAGATGCTGCGCGAGCGGCTCGGCGCCGCCGACCTGCCCGAAGAGGTGCGCAAGGAGGCCGAGCGCGAGCTGCGCCGCCTCGAACGTCTGCCGCAGGCCGCGCCCGACTACAACGTCATCCGCACATGGCTGGAGTTCATCACCGAGCTGCCCTGGAACAAATCTTCCGAGGACAAGCTCGACCTCAACGAGGCGCGGCGAATTCTCGACGAAGACCACTACGGCCTTGAGGACATCAAGGAGCGCATCCTCGAATTCCTCGCCGTCGTCAAACTCCGACGCGACTCGAAGAGCCCGATCCTCTGCTTCGTCGGCCCGCCGGGCGTCGGCAAGACCTCTCTGGGCATGTCGGTTGCGCGCGCGCTCGGCCGCCAGTTCGAGCGTCTGTCTTTGGGCGGCGTGCGCGACGAGGCCGAGCTGCGCGGACACCGGCGCACGTACATCGGCGCGATGCCGGGCCGTATCATTCAGGCCCTGCGTCGTGCGGGCGTCAATAACCCCGTGATGATGCTCGACGAGATAGACAAGCTCGGCAACGACTTCCGCGGCGACCCGGCCTCGGCGCTGCTGGAGATTTTAGACCCGCAGCAGAATCACACGTTCCGCGACCACTATCTGGATTTGCCGTTCGACCTCTCGAAGGTCTTCTTCATCGCGACGGCGAACCAGCTCGCGCCCATCCCCGGCCCGCTGCGCGACCGCATGGAGATCATCGGGCTCGTCGGCTACAGCGAGCATGAGAAGCTGCACATCGCGCGGCAGTACCTCGTCCCGCGCCAGACGCGTGAGAACGGCCTTCAGGAGGGCCAGTTCGAGATCAACGACGCGGCGCTCGCGTTCATCGCCGCGCGCTACACGCGCGAGGCGGGCGTGCGCCAGTTGGAGCGCACCATCGGACGCGTCGCGCGCAAGGCCGCTCTGCGCATCGCCGAGGGTCAGGCGGAGAAGATCGTCGTCGATGCCGGCGACCTGAAGGAGTTACTCGGCGCGCCGCGCTTCTACCCGGAGGAGGCGCGCAAGGAGCTGCCGGCCGGCGTCGCGACGGGCATGGCCTGGACGGAGACCGGCGGGCAGTTGCTCTTCATCGAGGCGACGCTTTTGCCGGGAAGCTCCGGCCTGCAACTCACGGGTCAGCTCGGCGAGGTGATGCAGGAGTCGGCGCGCGCGGCGCGCTCGTACCTCTGGTCGCACGCCTCCGAGTTCGGCATCGAGCCGCAGATGTTCAAGAACTACGGCCTCCACGCCCACGTCCCGGCGGGCGCCATTCCGAAGGACGGCCCCTCGGCGGGCGTCGCCATCACCTCGGCCTTCGCGTCGCTGATGACCGGCCGCCGCGTGCGCAACGACACGGCGATGACGGGCGAGATTACGCTCTCGGGTCTGGTCTTCCCCGTCGGCGGCGTCAAGGAGAAGGTGCTGGCCGCGCACCGCGCCGGCCTGCGCCGCGTCGTGCTCCCCGCGCGCAACGAGCCCGACACCGAGGACATCCCCGACGACGTGCGCAAGGAGCTTGAGATCGTCTACGTCTCGCGCATCGGCGAGGCGCTGGAGCAGACGCTCGAAAAGCTCGTGGCCCAGCCGCCGCCGCCCGCCGACCCGCAGGCGGAGGAGTCGCGCATGAGCGCGCAGAAGCCTGCGCCGACGGAGCCCGAGCCCGTCCGCGCGCGGGAGCGTTAAGAAGGCTTTCAATCAAACGAGAGGGACTAGAGAGGATGGCGACAAGCAGGAAGACGCAGGCGAAGGCGGGTGTGCCCGAGAAGCGGCGCGGGCAACAGATGGGCGACGAGCGCAGCAAGCCCGCCAAGATAGACGAGGCGCAGGCGGAGACGCCCGCCCTGCGCGGCCGCCGCAAGTCCGCCAACAAGTTCTTCGCGGACGACTCCGCACAGAGCGTCGGGACGCGCGGCGAGACGTTGCGCGATAACAGCCCTTCCATCCCCGCGGCCGTGCCCGTCGGCGTCAAGCAGGGCGAGTCGGGCGGCGAAGCCGAGTTCAAGGCGCGGCAAAGGTCTGTGTCGAAGTCCGCACGCAAAGGCCGGAAGTAATAGTTTCGACGAGCACGGGGGAACCTGTCCAACACTCAAGCATCGGAAGGAGGAACCTCATGGCCGAAAAATCCGACGACAGGGAGCGAGGCTACGTCGTCATCTCGAAGACGCTGGAAGCCGCGAAGAAGTATGAGGGCTGCAAGGTGATTCCGTACGGCGATGTCTACCCGGCCATCTACAGGCAGGTCTACGGCCCTGCGAGCCAGCGCGAGTGCGAGAAGTGGGTGAACTCGAACTGCTCCGGGTCTGCGACGAGCTAAGGGCACACACGCGCAAGCGAAAGAGAGCCCCGGAGGGCGAAGCATGTGTAACACTCTGCTTCACCCTCCGGGGCTCTCCGTTTCTGACGGCTTACAAAAAAAGATGGGGTCGGACTCCCCCAAGTCCGACCCCGTGGCCACTCGCGTGGCCTGCCCCAAAGTTTCACTCGTTCTCAGAAGGAACGCCCGTTAGGTGAGTACATAGTAAGCTCGCGCATGAACTCTTTGGTTGCAAACACATTGCGCTCACATGACGAGTTCGAGACAGGCCGGCTTTCTTCACTTTCCGCCGTTTTTCGCCCGAAAAGCTTCATCGGGCACGTTCACATCGAATTTGGCCTCGCGTATTTTGAGCACCGTATCGCCCATCGCCTGCGAGTTTGAGACCCGCTTGAACGCGATCATCACGCCGTCCACGCTGCGATAGTCCGAGTAGGTCTCGGTCACCGGCATCGAGATCGTATCGCTCGTCGCAATCGTGTCCGTCCTGAGCGTAAGGAAGGTCTTCGCCGAGATGTACTGCGTGACCGGGCTCCCCTTCTCGGGCGTGAGGACGACGACGTACGCGTCCTCGCCCTCCACCTTCGACAGCTTCTTGATCTCGGCCGTCTTGAAGAGCGTCTTCCAGTTGAGCGGCGCGTAGAAGTCCGCGTTGATGCGCGTCTCGTCCAGCTCCTTCCCCGTCTTCGGGTCGAAGGGGATGAAGCTGCCCTCCGCGCCGCCCTCCGCGCCGTCGAAGAACTCGCGGAAGGAGCCGATCTGCTTCCCCATCGCCGTGAGCTTAACGTCCTGCGCGAAGGAGTTCGGCGCGCGCGCGTAGATGACCGCCTCGCCACTGACGCCCTGATGCAGAAGGTCTACGTCGGCGACGATGCGCAGCGTCTTGTGCCTGCGCAGCGCCGCCTCGCCGCCCGTGGCCTCGACGACCTTCCGCATCAGCTCGTCCACGGTCAACGTCGCCTTGAACTCTGCGGCGCGGTTGAAGACGCTCTCGTTGCCCGGCTGCTTCAAAGTTAGCCCTGCGATGCGCCCCGCCTCGTCGCGGCGGACGTTGATGCTGTAGCTGTCGGGCAGCGCGGTCGAGCCGAGCACGTCCTTCGAGCGTTCGACGAGCGGGTAGGGGGGCTGACCCGGGACGACCAGCACGACCTTGCCGTCGCGCACGGCGACCTCCACATCCGGCCCGCCCTGCTGCGCGGGCTCGTAGGAGCCGACGACCTCCTTGAGCGGCCCCGCGTAGTCGGGCGACGCGCCCGAGGCCGAGGCGGTCGAAGCGTCCGCCGCCTTCACCTTCTTTAAGGTGTAGTTGCCCTGCGGCTGCTCAAGGTAAAGCTCCGTCTCCTGCGGGTTCTCCTTCGCGGGGCGGAAGTTCGCGTAGAAGCCGTCGATCTCCGCAAGCTTGTAGCGCCGCCCGCCCGCAGGTTGGAGCGTGTAGGTCGGCTGCCCCGGGACCGCCATCTTCAACACCCCGTCCTTGACCGAGACCGAGACGGTGAAGCCGGCCTCCTCGAACCGGTAGTCGCCGACCTCGTTCTCGATCTTCGCGGCCGGGTCGGCGGCGGCGACGGCCGCCGGGGCCGGTGCGGGCGCCGCGGGGTCGCCGACGAGGTTCGACCAGACCACATTCATCGCGGAGGCCGGGAGCGGCGAGGCCGAGACGTTCGTCAGCATCACGAAGCCGAGCCGCTGGTCGGGCATCAAGGCCACCTGCGCGTTGAAGCCGTCGATGTTACCGCCGTGCTCGGCGACCTTGTGCCCCTTCCAGTCGCGCAGGAACCAACCCAAACCGTAGCTGACCAGCCCGCCAATCTTCATCTGCGGCTTCGTCAGCTCGGCGAAGCCCTTCTCGGAGACGAGCCGCCGGCCCTCGAATTGGCCACCGCCGAGCATCAGGCGGAGCCACTGTGCCATGTCGCGCGCGCTGGAGTTGATGGCGCCGGCCGGCGCGATGGCGGGCAGGTCGCGCGTCGGCACGCGCCGCGTCTCCTTCGTGCCCTCCTCGTAGACGTAGCCGAAGGAATAGTCACGCGCCTTCTGCATCTCGGGGACGGAGGTATCGGAGCCCTTCATCCCGAGCGGCTTGAAGATGCGCTCACTGATGAGCTTCTCCCATGTGGAGTTCTCGACGCGGCCGACGATCTCGCCCGCAGCGGCGTACATGACGTTCTGATACTGGAACTTTTCGCGCAGCTTCGCCGTGGGCTTGGCCTGCGCGGCGACGCGGATGATCTCTTCGCGGTTGAGCGTGCCCGATATCCACGCGAGGTCGGTGCGGTTCAGCCCCGAGCTGTGCGAGAGCAGGTCGCGCAGCGTAATCTTCGCGTCGGCCTCCGGGTCTTGCAGCTTGAAGTAAGGCAGGAACTTCTTGGGCGCGTCGTCGAGCGAGAGCTTGCCCTCGTCGGCCGCCATCGCGACGAGCATCGCCGTGAACGCCTTCGACGACGACCCGATGGCGAAGAGCGTGTCGGGCGTCACCGGCACCTTCTTCTCAAAATCCTTGTACCCGAGCCCCTTCATGTAGATGACCTTGTCGTCCTTGACGATGACGAGCGAGAGGCCGGGGATGCCGTTCGCCACGCGCCTCGCCTCGACCGCCTTCTCGATGGCGGCAAGCTTCGCGTCGAGGTCTGCGGGCGCCGCCGTCTGTGCCTTCGTGGCCTCCTGCGCGGACGCGCGCGGCGCGAGCGCGGGTGCGGTCGAGAACAACATCGCGGCCGACAGCGCGAGGTCGAGGGAACGTCTCCAGACGTGCATGTTTCGTTTCTCCTGCCTGTGAAATTGCCTAACGCGTATAAGAGTCTCGAAGCCCCCGCGGAGGTTCGGAAGCCCTTCATGCGTCAAGGGCTCTGTCCCGTACGCGCGCGTTCGGCCTGTTGCTCCAACTCGTCGGCCTCGTCGAAGAGTTTCTGATACTTGAGTGCGGCCTCGTTGGCCTTCTCTTGTACCTCGTCAGGCGGGCCGCCCAAGAGTTGCAACTCGGCGCGCGCCTTCAGCACATCGAAGCCCTCGGCGCGTTTCACGTCGGCGCGCGCGGCGAGTGTGAGGTATTGACGGATGTTTTCGGGCACCTTCAACGCGGCGGCCTGCTCGGTCGCCAGCGCCGCGTCGCGGAAGGCTTTCGCGCCGGCGGCGGTCGTCTCGGCCTGCGCGCGGAGAATGGCGGCGACCCCCGGCGCGTCGTTCCGCTTCCGCGTCGCGCGCAACTCGTCCTCGCTCGCGTTGAAGCGGCTCAGGGCCTCCATCCCCTTCGCGCGGAGCGCGTTGACCTCCATGACCGCCGAGTTGAAGTCGCGCGCGGTCGAGGCGCCAACGTAGGGCGCGTACTTCGGGTCGGCGTCGAGCGTCTTAGCTTTGAGAAAGTCCCAGGCAGCGCGGTTGATGCCGGGCGCGAGGTCGTAGTACCAATGGTCGTGCCCCTGCATGACCGTCACCTCGATCTCGTGGCCTCGCCCTTTGAGCGCGGCCTCGGTGGCGCGCACGTCGCTCAAGGGGAAGTGCGGGTCGCGGTCTCCGACGATGATCGCCAGAGAGGTCTTGCGCTGCGCCCGTTCGAGGGCGTCGAACTCGCTCGGCGCGCGCCAAGCGCCGGCGTGGACGGCCGCGGCGGCGAAGTACTCCGACTGTATCAACGCCATGTGCAGCGCGAAGACCGCGCCCGCCGAATGGCCGAAGAGGTAGACGCGACGCGCGTCGAGCGAGTGCTTTGCCCTGAGCGCTTCGACGAGGTCGCGTATGAACTCCGGCCCGTCGTCGGGCGTGCGCCAGCTCTTCGAGTCGCGCGAGTTCGGCCCGGCGATGACAAAACCTTCGCTCGCCGCGAGGTCTTTCCAACGCTCGACCAGCGAGAGGCCGTCGCGCCCGGAGCCGTGGAACAGCACGACGAGCGGCGCCGAAGGCTTCCGTGCCGCGGGCGCGAAGAGGTAGTAAGTGCGCTTCCGCCCGCCCGACTCAATCGTCTCCTTCGAGACCTTGTCGTCGGCGCGCACGGACGCCGACAGCAGCAGCAAGAACGCGCAAGTCCATGCGAGACTTTTAAAACTCATCTGGCGCCTCCGTCCTGAACGTTGAGAGACAGACTCAGTCGTCCGCGTCTTCGCCCCGCGCCGCGCGAGCACTGCCGGCGCGCGGCTCGAAACGTTTGGTGAAGGAGAGGATGACGAGCGTGAAGACGGTGCTGAGCAGCGCCACGCCGAGGCTCCCCAACCCGACGGCGACGCCGACGGCCGCGGTCATCCAGACGCCCGCGGCGGTCGTCAGGCCCTGTATGTCGCGCTCGCGGTCGAGCTTGAGGATGGAGCCGGCGCCGATGAAGCCGATGCCGGTGACAATGCCCTGTATGACGCGCGACAGTCCGTCCGAAGACATTCCGATGCCCGAGCACGCGAGCACGAAAACAGCCGTGCCGAGCGTTACCAGCATGTGCGTCCGCAAGCCCGCGGGCTTCCCCGCCCGCTCGCGCTGAAAGCCGATAACGGCGCCGAGAACCGTCGCCGCCAGCAGACGTATCAGCACGTGCATCAGACGCCGCGCGTCCGGCAACCCCGACAACAACTCTTCCCAGACGATGTCCATCGTTAACTCAACAGCTCCTTAAACATTCTGACGCTCGCCCTCTCGACCCCGGGGCCGATGGTCTCCGTCAACTCCTCGACGGCTTCGAAGCCCGCGCGCTCGTAGAAGTGGACGGCGTTGAGCGACGACGTGAGGCGCAGCGACCGCAACCCGTAAGCGCGCGCCCTCTCTTCGAGCGTGCATAGAAGTTTCCAACCGACCCCGCGCCCAGCCACATCCGGGCTGACGTAGAGCCCCTGAATCGCCCCGGCCTCCTGGCCCAGCTCGCCGAAGCCGACGACCACGCCGTCCTCTTCGGCGACGAAGAACTCACACCTGTCGATGGCCTCCGCATACTTCTCGGGCCGCAGACGCCCCGCCCATATCTCGACCACCTCCGGCGAGTAATGGCTGGCGCACGTCCCCCTGATGGCCCTGCCGTGGACGCGCCAGATGGCCTCCTTATCCTCCTGCGTGGCCCTGCGTATGTTGAGCATCACTCGAAGCCTTGCGGCGTGGAGATTAAGCCCTGCCGCATGAACTTCTCGATCTGCCGCCGGTGGCGCAGGACGTGGACGACGGCGTGCTCAAGGAGTTGCTCCACGTCGTACCTCACGCCCCAACCCGTGTCAACGAACGCGCCCGTTAACTCTTCGTGCGTCATCCGCCAACGGCCCTCCAGAGTCTCGGCGGTGTACACGAGCACGGCGTCGAGCCGTTCCGGAAACTCCCCGTGCGAAAGCAGCGCCCTCGGCGGCCGCGTCGAAGGCATACCGAACACCTTTCGCAAGAGGTCGGCGTAACCGTACCCTGAGAACACCACGTGGGTCATGATGGTCTGCACCGACCGGCAGTCCTCGTCCTCCGTCCGCGAATCGACGACCCGCACCACGTCCTCCTCCGCCAACGCCTCGACCAGACGACGCAGCTCCCACACCGCCCGCTCATACTCATCCAACAGCGCCCCGACGGCGCCCTCCCTATAGCTCTCTCTCATACTCTTGAATCCCATACCCAACCGCCGAGTCTAACGCTACCCATCCCCCGCCACCCCAAACGACTGCCATAGACGAGAGCTGTGGTGTCCGCGGTCGGTTGCATGCCCTTGCTCCGCCGCGTCCGCTTGTGTGAACTTCTCAAGCCTTTGCCACCGCGCGCTGAAGGCTTCCCTTATTGTGGCAGTTTAGCAAGGGCTTGGTTGATGATGTCGATGAGGCGTTGGGCGTTTGCCTCGTCTGCGGCGGCGCGGCCTTGGTACTGCTGGAAGTCGCGCAAGGCGGCCTCGGCATAAGCCCCCGCGCGCAGCAGAAAGGCACGCTGCTGAAACGACTGCTCTTCCCGTTCTGCCGCCCCAACATACATGACGCCCATGTTGAAGCGCGTTTGGCCGGCACCGAAATGGTCACCGGCCTTCTCATGATACTGTGCGGCTCTCTCGTAATGCTCGCGGGTATTATCGAGCTGCCCGAATTCCTGATAGAGATTGCCTAATTGACGGTGCCTCGGCGCGAGATCAGTCAAGGCGTCCTTCGGGCACAGCCGCAACCCTTCAAGGTATTGCGCTTCCGCCGCTTGGGCGTGTCGCACCAGCGCCTCTCCCAGCTCTTTGCGTTGGCGAGCCTCGCGGAAGCGGTCGTAATGCACTATTCCGATCTGATGGATGCACTTGGAGCGGCCTAAGGCGTCGGTCGGATTGTGCAAATCTAGGCTGCGCCGATAAGCTGCTTCTGCGGCGTCGAGGTCTTGGATGACGGGGAGGCTCTTGTAAGCATTGCCGAGGTTGAATTCAGCAATCATCACAACCGGCTTGTCGCTGATTCGTCGGCCATGGCTGATGGTTTCCAGATAGTGCTGCACGCATTCTGCGTCGCCTTGTTCCCTGAGGACTTCACCCAACATGAACACACTCACAGCGAGCATCCGCAGCCGGTACCGCTGCTTGTCATCGAGCGGAGCGTCCGCAGGCAGGGCCAAGAGAGAGGCTGCTTGCTGGCGATGCAAACCAACAAGCTTTTCCTGAAGTGTGGCGGCTTTACCGAAGTCGCGCTCACGACCCATCGCCAGATTGACACGGTATCCCATGACCAGAACATAACTGTCTTCGAGACCTGAAATGGGTTGGTCGTCGTCGGTGCAGTAGTCTAAGCGGATTTCCTCGACCAGCCTAGCCCATTCCGCTGTGCGGCCTCGGTATTCGTAAAGACTGCGCAAGCCCTGCATGCAGGAGATGACTGGCAACCACCATTGGTTCCGGCGGGCGTGGCGGCGGGCATGGAGGAGATTGGCCTCCTCAAGTTCCAGCAAGTCAATCACGCGCCGGTCACCTTCGCCAAACTGCCGGTGATAATAGTTGCCCAATTTGCTAACCGTCTCGGCCCAAGCGCGGAGGGCGGCGTGGGAGGTAGAGCGGCCGAGTTGGCCGTCGTAATGGCGGGCGAAGAGTTGGCGGAGGAACCAGGGTAGCGCGGGATGGATGGAGAACCAGGTCTCGCCGAGATGGGTGAGTAGGCCAGTGTCCCTGGCGCGTTCGAGCAGGCTGGTGAGATATTCATTGCTCCTGCCCTTCAACTCCGGCAGGGCGTGTTCGCCGACTTCTCCCATAATGCGCAGGGCATTGACATCCACTGTCCTTTGGAAGAGATGGAGGAGGGCGATGATGGGGAGTTCGTCGTCTTTGAAGGCGTGGCGGAAGCCGTAGTCAAGGGAGGCGCCGAGGGACTTGTCGCGGCCCTGCTGTTCGTCGGCGTCTTCGATCTGCTGTTCGCCGCTGCGGATGGCTTCCACGAAGTCCACGATCTGTTGCCGTCCTTGCAGACCGGCTTTGACCGCTTGGCCCACGAGCACGCGGAGCGTGAGCGGGTTGCCGGCGCAGTAGTCGAGCAGCGGTTGCCAGTCGGCGATCTCCGAGCGCTTGAGACTTCTCTCTTCGCCCAGCTTGAGGGCGAGGCGGGCGGCGTCAGAATTCCTCATGCGGGGCATGGGAATGCGATGCGGGATTTTGCCAAGCCACTTCGCTTCGTCCCGGCGTGAGGTGAGGAGGATCTTCACCTTGCTGGCGTTGTCAAGCTTGAGCTGTTTGAGGAAGTCGCGCAGCTCGTTCTGCTCGGCGGTCGTCCACTGCGATTCCGCGCCTTCGGGGAAACCGGCGACAGGCTCGACGTTGTCCCAAATCCAGAGGACGGGGATTTGGCGGAGGATTTGAAGGACTAGTTGCCGGCGCCTGTCGGGTTCGTTAATCGCGCTCCAGTCGATTCCCTGTGCCGCGAGCATTGGCGAGAAGGGCTGGCCATCTGGTTCAGCAGGTCGTCGAGGTCGGTGTGGTTCTCGAAGGAGGCGAGCAGGACGAGCGGTTGCTCGCCCAAGCCCCCGGTGACGCTGTACCAGCGGGCGAACTCGACGGCGGTAGAACTTTTCCCCTGTCCCGCGTAGGCGTGTAGGAGGACGACGCGGTGCTCGTCAAAGGCTCGGTCGAGCGCGAGGATTGTCTCGTCGCGTCCGATGAAGCCTTCCTCGGGGACGTGACGCAGCAGCAGATGGTTGAGCTGAACGGGGTCGAGTTCCGGCTGCTTCCCTAGCGCCGCAGTATGCCCGGCGGGGCACAGCTCGATGGGCGCGGCTTCGTAGGCGACGGGGACGAACCAGTCCTGTAGCGGCCGGGGCTGGAGGCCGACCCAGCGTTCGGGATTGCGCTGAAGGTGCTTGCGCCCCTCGGTGGCGGCCTGGCCGAAGCTGCGGCCGCCGGCCAGCGCGGCGTAGAGTTGGCCGATGTACTGCGCGGCGGTGACGACGTAGACGCTGTAGCGCATCCCGAGGACGGCGGGGATGCCCTGGTCAACGACCTCCTGTGCGAGCGAGCCGATGGCGCGGACTTCGTCGTGAACGTCCCCGGCCGTCTTGGGCGCGGCGGTGGCCTCGTGCATGGCGGACTGACAGGCATTGAGCGCGAGGACGGGCACGCCGTTGTCGTGGAGAAGCTGGCCGAGAGTCTGGCCGTCAACAGGGCGTATCTTGTCTTCGCCGGGGTGCTCGAAGATGAGGTAGCCGTGCTTGCCTGCGTTCTTACCGCCGAGCGTGAGATTAGAGAACGCGCCGAGCCAGTCGGCGAGCTTCGACCCACTCAAGTCGTCATAGATGCCGTGGCCGTCGAAGTGGACGATGTGAAAGGGTCGGCCGGCTGACTTGGCGTCGGCGAGTTCTTTCTGTAGGCGCTCGAACGTGGGCGGGCGCAGCGCCTTGATGTCGAAGCGGGCGCGGTCTGAGCCGAGGTCTTGCAGGAGGCGATTGGCCACGGCGCGCAGTTCGACATCCTGCGAGCCGCTCGGACGGCACGCAACGTAGAGGAGCCGGATGCGGCCATCACTTGCAGGGGGGACGGTGACAAAGGCGATGTTGGGCTTCGACTGGACGCGCACGAATGCTTTGACCCGCAGGGAGATGGGGGAGTCCAATTTCGGGTCGCGCATCAACTCCCAGGGAATGGAAGCGGCCTCGGCCACGCCGGTGGTGATTTCGACGCGCAGGTCGGCGAGGTCGTTGCGGATGGGGAACCAGAGGGCCTGCGTGTTGCCGTTGGCGGCGAGCACCTTCGTGTAAAGCTCTTCGCCGCGTGCCTGCATCCGCTCCTCGACCTGCTCGACGGTGACGGCTTCAACCACATCGGCGTGCTGGAGGTAGTCTTCCAAGTACCAACGGATGTCTTCCTGCTCCTGCTCGGTGAGGGCGAACTCGATGTTTGCCTCGGCTTCCAAGTCCGGCTGGCCGTGCCGCTTCAAAGTGAGGCGGATGGGGTAGTGACCATCTTTCGGAGCGTCCTGGCGAATGTGAAGGGTGGTCATGCTGAGGGACTTCCTTTTAATCAAGTGGCATGTAGATATGGAACCGTGCGGCGACCTTTTTAAAGTCGATGCGGGTCACTCTCATATCACACAATCTCCTGAGGCGCTATAACTACTGTTGAGCGTCCTGACGCACGCCTAATGCTTTCTGCCCTTCCAGCGTTTGCCTTTGTTGGGGTTGGGGCGGGGTCGGCCGCCGCTCTCAGCCTCCGCAGGGGGTTCGGGGGCGGGGGCGGCGTTGGCGGCGTTGTAGGCAAGGCGGTCGAAGATTTTGAGGGAGTCGATGACCCTGAGCGATTCGATGTCGTCGTCGAACTTGAAGTGACTGAGGTCGGCGACTTCGTCGTAGGGGCCGAAGGCGACGGGCTCGTCGCGGAAGTCGCGGCAGTGGTAGGCGAGGACGAAGGCGTTGGGGCCGACGCGGAGGCTGCCGATGTCGTCGCCCCAGTCGCCTTGCGCCAGGTCGAGCGAGGCGTATTCGGCCGGGCCGTAGACGCGTATCGTCTCACCGCGGAAGTCCGCGTTGCGCCAGACATCTATATAACAATCGCCTGTTTGTTGCGGCATGTCGCTCAGTCGTCGGCGGGCCTCGCATCCGACGTTTTAAACCAGGGCATGATACATCCACCCGCGCCCCCGAGGTTTGAAAAAGAGGCGCCCCGCACGGTCTAAAGCCGGCGGGGCGCCTCTTCGGGTCGCGTTGCCTCTGCCCCGCGCCGTGGCGCGGCAAAGGGTTGTCAGGCGGCGCAGACTTTCGAGAGCGCGCCGGCCCACTTGGCCGCGACGGGCTCGCCGTACATCTGCCGCTCCTTCTCGCGGCGAATGGCGCAGGCCATGCGGAAGGCGCGCGCCTCGCCGTACTTGCGGATCGAGACGCTCGTGCGCCCCTTCTTCTCGCGGCCGGCGTTCCACGAGACCTCGTAGACCTCGTTCTCGTAGACCTTGCCGTCCTTGCCCTTGTACTTCTTGACCGCGCGGCGCACGCCGGCGACGCCGACGCTGTTACGCGGGTTGCTGCCGACCACGACCCAGTCGGTGCGCGGCTTGCCCAGCCCGCGCTCCAACTCGTCGCGGCATTCGACGGCCGCCTTGAGCGCCGCCTCCTTGTCCCCGTGCTGGCGGTCGGTGACGAACTTCGACCGCGTCTCGTTGTTGAACCTCACGCGCACGTACCAGCCGTGCATCTTCTTCTGCTCGCTGTCGATGCGGCTGATTCCTTTATGACCGGATTTTGCCATGTGACTGCGGGACCGAATCTCCTTACATGAAATTGATGACTGTACATTCAAACTAAGACCCACGGCGCGCTTTGTCAAAAGCGCACGCGGAAAAAGCAGTAGGCAGCAGGCAGTGAAAGGATTTTTACCTTAACTGCCTACTCTCTCCGCTCACCTCGCTTTCGCGGAGGCGCCCGGGTTCTTCTCGCGGAAGTCTTTGATGAGGCGGCTGGAGAGGCGGCTGAGGGTCGGGAGCTTGAGCGGGCCGGAGATGGCGCGCCCGTAGGCGGCGTTGCGTAGCGCGTCGAGGTCGAACCTCTCCTTGAAGTGCCGCTCGTAGGCGTCGAAGGGGATGGCGAGCGCCTCCATCGTGCTGTAATGGTAGCTGACGAGAAAGACGAAGTCGGCGTCTTTCGGCTTGTCGGCGACGCGGAAGAATCTCCACTTCTCGATCTCGTTGCGCACCTTCTTCTCAGCGTCGAGCTGAAAGTCGAAGTAGTCTTTGGGGTAGCCGCCGTTGCCTTCGGAGTCGGTGCCGACGGTGATGATGGCGCGCGTGAAGGCGACGATGTAGACGGACTGCCCCTGGCGGAAGCCGAAGGGCTGCTGTTGTGTGGGGGTCTGTGCCGCGGTCGCGGCCGCAAGGACAAACACGAAAGCCAGCGCCGCCGAGGGGCGGGCGTAGAACTTCCTACTCATGACGCTCTTCCTTTCAGTGGGTGGGAGAGCCATTCTTCACGCGCCCCCGGGGCCTCGAAGGGACGCGCGGTCTTAGAAACTTTTCCCGGCTCAGCCGCCGGCCGGCGGCGCCTGCCCGAGCAGACGCAGCATGTCCGGCCTGTCCTTCACCAGCAGATAGAGGACGCTGCGCATGCGGCTCATCTCGGACTCGACGTGGTCGAGCCGCGACGAGATAGCCTTCTCGATGCCGTCGAGCCGCAAGTGTACCTGCTCCACCTCGCCCTTGATGACAGTGGTCGTGACTTCCAGTCTATCGACTTTAACTTCGAGCTTGCTCAACCTGGAGTCGAGCCCCGCGATGTCGTCCTTGGTCGCGGTTGATTCCAGGCGGTCGCGGATCAGCTCGACCGTGGAGGCGATGAAGTTCAGTAAGTTCTCATTCTCTTCCGGCTGCTGGTTACTCATGATGCAGCAAGGGAAGTTGGCGGCCTTCCCACTCCTTTCTGAAGTGGTGGTTTGGTGCGCCTATTCTACTACCCACATGTCGCCGCTGTGGATGAGCTTGTGGAGTTGGCCGCGGCCCTGACGTGCGACCGACTCCTCGATCTGGTGCGCCATCAGGTCTTCGTAGGTCTCGCGCTGCACGTCGCGGAAGATGCCGACCGGCTGCGGGAACTCGGGGTGCTCCATGCGCCCGAGCATGAAGGCGACCGAAGGGTCTTGGATGTGCACGTCGTGGACGAGACAGTCGGTCTCGTTCAGACCGGTCTCGCTTCCCAGCTCGATGACCTCGGGGCGCGTGCCCTTCATGCGGATGCCGCGGTCGCGGTTCTTGCCGAAGACCATTGGCTTGCCGTGTTCGAGGTAGAGCACGCGCTCGGGCCTGACCGTGCGCTCGGTGAACGAATCGAAGGCGCCGTCGTTGAAGATGTTGCAGTTCTGGTAGACCTCGACGAAGCTGACGCCCTTGTGCTTGGCCGCCGACTCGACCATCGACGAGAGGTGCTTCACGTCGATGTCGATGGCGCGCGCGACGAAGGTCGCCTCCGACGCGATGGCGAGCGAGAGCGGCGTGACGGGGTAGTCGATGACGCCCATCGGCGTGGACTTCGTCTTCTTGCCGAACTCACTGGTCGGCGAGTACTGCCCCTTCGTCAGGCCGTAGATGCGATTGTTGAAGAGGATGATGTTGAGGTCGAGGTTGCGCCTGAGCGCGTGCATGAAGTGGTTGCCGCCGATGGAGAGCCCGTCGCCGTCGCCCGTCACGACCCACACACTCAGCTCCGGGTTCGAAGCCTTGATGCCCGTCGCCAATGCCGGCGCGCGCCCGTGAATCGTGTGGAAGCCGTAGGTGTTCATGTAGTAGGGGAAGCGGCTGGAGCAGCCGATGCCACTGACGAAGACGATCTTCTCGCGCGGGATGCCGAGGTCGGGCATCACCTTCTGGATGCTGTTGAGGATGGCGTAGTCGCCGCAGCCCGGGCACCAACGCACCTCCTGGTCGGAGGAGAAGTCGGCCTTCGTCAGCTTGCCCGGCGGCGGTGCGGCCTTGCCCGCCGTCACCGAACCCGGCTCGCTCTCGGGCGACGGCCCGCCGCCGCTGACGTTGCCGCCGATGCCCTTCACTCCCGTCTCTACGGGGCCGTCCTTCAACACTTCGTTACCGTTGCTACCGTTTCCGTTCGTGCTCATGTTCGGTTCCTCTCGAATGCTTCCGTGAAGCCCGGCCGTTACAGGTACTCCTCGACCTTCTTGATGATCTCGCGAATCTGGAAGGGGCGCCCCTTGACCTTAGAGAAGGCGATGGCGTCCACGAGGTACTTCGCGCGGATCATGGTGCAGAGCTGGCCGAGGTTCATCTCGGGGACGATGACGCGCTCGAAGCTGCGGAGCACGTCGCCGAGGTTCGAAGGGAAGGGGTTGAGGTGGCGTATGTGCGCCGACGAGACCGACTTCCCTTCCGCGCGGAGCTTCTCGACGGCCGAGGTGATGGAGCCGTAGGTCGAGCCCCAGCCGAGGACGAGCACCTTGCCCGAAGGGTCGCCGTAGACCTCGACGGGCGGCACGTCCTGCGCGGCGCGGTCAACTTTGGCCTGACGCATGAGAACCATGAAGTGGTGGTTCTCGGGGTCATAGTTGACGTTACCCGTGAGGTGCTGCTTCTCGATGCCGCCGATGCGGTGTTCGAGCCCGGGCGTGCCCGGCAGAGCGTAGGGGCGCGCGAGCGTCTCCTCGTCGCGGGCGTAGGGCATGAAGTTCGCCGGGTCGGTGGCGAACTCGACCTTGATCTTCGGCAGGTCTTCGATCTCGGGGACGAGCCACGGCTCGGCGCCGTTGGCGAGGTAGCCGTCCGAGAGGTAGAAGACCGGCGTCATGTAGCGGTAGGCGAGTCTGACCGCCTCAATCGCCATCGAGAAGCACTCGGCCGGGGTGGCGGGCGCGACGACGATGGCCGGGCACTCGCCGTTGCGGCCCCAGACGGCTTGGAAGAGGTCGGCCTGCTCGGTCTTCGTCGGCAGTCCCGTCGAGGGGCCGCCGCGCTGCACGTTGATGATGACAAGCGGTAACTCAGTCATCACGGCCAGCCCGATGGCCTCTTGTTTCAAGGCGACGCCCGGCCCGCTTGTTCCCGTCAAACCGACGTGGCCGGTGAAGCTCGCGCCGATGGCGGCGCAGACCGCGGCGATCTCGTCCTCGGCCTGGAAGGTCTTGACGCCGAAGTTCTTGTGGCGCGCCAGCTCGTGCAGGATGTCGGAGGCCGGCGTGATGGGGTAGGAGCCGTAGAAGAGCGGGCGGCCGGCCAGTTCCGCAGCGGCGACGAAACCGATGGCGGTCGCCTCGTTGCCCGTGATCTTGCGGTACTTGCCGGGCGCGGTGGCGGCCTTCTTCACCTTGTAGTGCGTGGTGAAGACCTCAGTCGTGTCGGCGAAGTTGTAGCCGGTCTTCAAGGCGACCTCGTTGGCGCGCATGACCTCTTCGTTCTTCTTGAACTTGGAGCGAATCCATTCGAGCGTCGGCTCCATCGGGCGGTCATAGAGCCAGTAGAGGATGCCGAGCGCGAAGAAGTTCTTGCAGCGATCCATCTCCTTGCGCGAGAGCTTGACGCCGGCCTCTTGCAGCGCGCGGATGTTGACCGTGGTGATCGGGAGCCGGTGGACGCGGTACCCTTTGAGCGTCTCGTCTTCGAGCGGGTTCGACGCGTAGTTGGCCTTCTTGAGGTTCTCCTTGTTGAACTCGTCGGTGTTGACGAGGAGCGTGCCGCCCTCTTCGAGGTCGTCGAGGTTCACCTTGAGCGCCGCGGGGTTCATCGCCACCAGCACGTTCGGCTGGTCGCCGGGCGTGCGGATGTGTTGGCTGGAGAAGTTGAGCTGGAAGCCGGAGACGCCGGGCAGGCTTCCGGCGGGGGCGCGAATCTCGGCGGGGAAGTCGGGCAACGTCGAGATGTCGTTCCCGAAGATGGCCGAGGTGTTGGTGAACTGCGTGCCCGTGAGCTGCATGCCGTCGCCGGAGTCACCGGCGAAGCGGATGGTCACGGTCTCAAGCTCTTCCACGTCTCTCTCCCGCACGTCGGCGGGCGGGTTCTCGATGATGGCGCTCATACTCTTCTCGGTAGTCCTTTATCTGTGGGATGGGTCGGGATGGAAATTGCCGGAAGTGACTTCATCAGGTTTTAGAATTTCCGTGACGGGGAAGTCCCGAGGCGGTCTTACTTTCAAACTTATTCTACACACCCGCGCGGCAAACTCAAGGCGACCCACCGTCGCCCCGTGACTCGACTCACGCCGCTTAGACATTGACAGCGGCGGGCGCGGGTCGGATACTGCCGCCGCCACAAGCATTCCCGACGGGTCATCCAACCACAGAGCGAGCAGACAAAAAGGAGAGACTCAAGTATGAAGGGCAGTTTATTTCTAACCCTGGCGTTCTTAGCCCTCGCGGGTTTCGGCCTACACACGGCGGCGGCGGCTCAGTTCCCCAAGATTCCCAAGATATCCAAGCCGAAGGCGACCCCGACGCCGGCCATCCAGCCGGCAACCACGAACGGCGACGCCCAGCCGGCCGCGCAGCCGGCGGCCGCGTCCGCGCCCGCCCCCGCGGCAGCCGCCGCCCCGGCGCAGAGCGGGCCGACCATCGTCAAAGACTCCGTCCAGTTGACGGCCTTCACCTTCAGTTCCTACAAGGGCAACTTCGACACCTGGAGCTGGGTGCCGCTCGTCACGTACCGCGTCAACGGCCCCATCCCGAGCGGCGGCCAGCTCTACGTGGAATACACCGTGCCGGGCGCGCCGGCCGTCAGGTTCGATTGCCGCACCGAAGAGACGCCGGCCGACCGCTGGTGGAAGACCACGTGCGGCGGCCGCGACGGCGTCCCCGAAGAGAAGGGGAGCGTCTACACCGGCCCCTACAGCTTCGCCATCAAGATGCGGAACGAGCTGGCCGGCAGCGACACGACCCTCTTCAACGGCAAGGCCAAAGTCGCGAAGGTGCATTCCAACGAGATCAAGACCGGCAAGTTCGCCAACCACTTCGTCTACTACGTAGACCACGACTGGAACCTGCCCATCGGCTACGTCTACTACACGCAGGACGACCTGAAGGGCTGGGAGAGGCCCATCCTCAACGTCTCGTTCTGGGTGCGCGGCGAAGCCTATAACTTAGACCCGCACCTCTTCTACAAGGGCGCGGAGGTGGGCCGCATCATGTACGAGGGCCAGCAGGTCGGCAAGGCGAGCTGCGAGTCGGACGTGGATAACAACACCACGAATTTTGTGGACGAGAAGGACGCGCCGCAGAAGGCGAAGTGGTCGCGGGTGCGCTGCTCCTTCAACAACGTGCGCGGGTGGGACAGGTCTGGCGAGGAGCCGGGCATGTTCGGGCCGCTGTATCAACTGGACAAGAACCCGGGCGAGTACGAGTTGAAGGTGCTGTGGAACAACAAGCTGGCGCGCTCGGTCAAGTTCAACGTCCCCGCGGGCGGGAAGCTCGACAACGGCCTCGCCGCCTCCAACAAGCTCGGCACCGAACGCCTCATCGTCCCCGTCACGATCATCGGCGAACAGGACGGCGTGTGGGACAAGGCGGCCTGGAAGACCGACGCCTTTTACGGCAACCCGCTCACGGGCTTCACGCCCGCGCCCTGAAGCATTTTTAAACCACCGCAGAGACAAAGACACGGCTCGTTGAGTGCTACTCAACGAGCCGTGTCTTTGTCTCTGCGGTGGTTGAAGCCTTAGCTCGTCACGTCGGTCGCGTCCTTCACGTCGGAGGCGCCGGACGTGGAGGACGTGGAGGAGCCGCCCGCGGACGCGGAGGATGAAGACGGCTTGGAGGAGCTTGAGCCGGAGCCGGACTTGAGCGTCGAGGAGGACGAAGAGGCAGAGGAGCCGGAGCCCGCCGCCGCCGAGGAAGAAGTGGAAGCGGCGGCCGCCTCGGTCTGCTCCTTGAGCTGCACCATGCGGCAGCTCCCCTCGAAAATCGCACCCTGCTCGATGGCGAGCGTCGGGGTCTGGATGTTGCCGGTGACCTTGGCGGTGCGCCCCATCTCGATGCGCTTGGTGGCGGTGATGTCGCCATTGACCGTGCCGTAAATCTGCGCGATTGCGACCTCGACGTTGGCGTCTACGCGCCCGTTGGTCGAGACGATGAGCGTGCCGTCAGCCGAGGAGACGCGGCCCGAGAGCCCACCGTCCACGCGCAGCATGCCCTTGAAGTTGGCCTCGCCCGTCAGCGTCGTGCCGTTGCCGACGAAGCCTGTGAGCGTCCCCTCTTTGATGTCGCGCGCGAGCGACTCGCTCTCGGTGACGGCGCGCGACGTGGTCTGCGTGTAGACCGACTGCTGGTAGGCTTCGGTCGGGGTGGCGGCTGCGTTCGAGGCGGGGGCGGAGCCGTAACCGGAGCCCGCGCCAGCGGAGGCCGTCGGGCTTTGCGGCGTGTGGTCGGCCGTGTCGTCTGCGGTGTGCGTGTCCTTCGGATTTCTGCCCTGTCTAAACATTTCGGATTCTCCCAGGTTTGAGAACTCGCTTGAGTTGGTATGGGACGCGTCCCGCCGGGACTCGGGAGCCCCCTTGCGCGCGCCGCCGTTGCTAGAAAAGGAGTCGGGTCAGGAGAGGCCGTCGGCGGCTCCACCGCCGGGCTTTTGAACAGACCTTCAAAAACTCTCCGAGAGCGGGCCGATGATAAGGGAATCGCGGGGAATAGTAAAGATAGTAGGCAATAGGCAGACCGCAGTAGGCAGTTAGGAATAAGGCGAAGCGTTCAAAAGAACCGGAGGAGGCGGGTCGTGAACCCTGCCGCCTCCGATTCTTTCAGGCCGTCTTTCTGCCTCAACTGCCTACGGCCTACTGCCACCTGCCTACTGCTTTTTATTCTCGATGTTGAGGGCGAGAATGTCTTTGTAGGCGGCGATGGCGAGGCGCTTGGGCTGCTGCGGCAGTTCGAGGCGGCCGAGGTCGGTCGTCTGGTTGCCGTGCATGGTCGCCGCGCCGAGACGCTGCCAGCCCTTGCCGAAATCGGCGTAGATGGGAACGATCATGTGGAAGTTCTCCGAGACGCCGGACTGCGTGATGCGCCCCGTGATGGCGTTGCCGCTGACGCTGTACTCCAGACGGTAGCTCGGCATCTCGACGCCGTAGACGTACGCGTCGAAGAACCAGTCCATCTTGCCGTCGCCCAGCACGTTCATCTCGCGCGTCATGTGGCGCTCGACGGTGCGCTTGAAGTCCTCGGTCGAAACGTCCTTGTTGTAGTTCGTCTTGATGAAGTCCTTCATCATCGCCGAGAAGCGCTCGTCCACGGTCTTGCGGTCGTACATCATCATCCGCAGCATGTGCAGGATGTAGGCGCCCTTCGGGTAGATCATGAAGCGCGCGACGCGGCCGGTCTTCCCGTTGTTGAGCCGGTACCCCTGCGTGACGGGGCCGACCGTATAGGGCTTGCGATCCTTCGTCGCCGGGCGCGGCTTCGTGATAAGTTCGCGCTGCTCCTCCCAGAAGTCTATGAACTCGTCGTTGCCGGCGGTGGCCTGTGCGTAGAGCGAGGCGGAGAACTCGGCGAAGCCCTCGCTCATCCACTGGTCGCGGTAAGACTTCCAGCCGACGAGGTGGCCCCACCACTGGTGCGCGACCTCGTGCGGCCCGACGTACTTGAAGAAGTCGTCCGTGGCGTAGCGCGAGTCGCCCGACGCCATCCAGCGCTGCGTGGAGTCGAGGAAGGCCGTGTAGGGCATGTAGATGAGCGTCGGCCACGCCTGCCCGAAGCTGCCCGAGGGCTGCTGCGTCATGGCGATGCGCGTGTAGGGGAGCTTGCCGAAGAAGGCGTCGAAGATGCGCACCGAGTTCTGCGTGAGCGGGAGGATGCGCCCCGCCCCGCCGGTCGTCGCCATCGACCCGCCGGGCGACGACAGCGAGCCGTTGGCATCGACGCCGCCGCCCAACATCCCGGAGCCGCTCGGCCCCGCGCTGTTCTCGTTGGCGTAGAACTCGATCAGGTAGCCCGTGCCCTCGTCCTTCACCTCCTTGCGCTTGAACTGGCCGTAGTTGAAGCCCGCCACGGCCAGCTCGGTCTTCCCGCTTGACCACTTCGCCACGGCGCGGCCGCTCTCGACGGCCGGCACGCCCTCGGGCGCGCCCGTCCCGACGAGCGTCAGCCCCTTCGGGTAGTGGAAGGTCACGTCGAAGGTGGCGCGGTCGCCGAACTGCGTGCCGCCGTTGTTCGGGTACCACGTCGAGCGCGGGACGAGGAAGAAGTTGCCGCTGCCCGCGTCGATCAGAGCGTCGCCGCCCTGATAATCGACCGTCACCTTGTAGGTCTTACCCTTTTCGAGCGGCTCGGGCCAGATGAGGGCGAAGTCGGCGTCGCGGTCTCTCTTCTCCTGAATGAACTGGAGGTCGCGTCCCTGTTCGTCGCGGACGCGCCCGACGCGCAGGCTGGGGAAAATCTCGAACGGCAGCACGCGCGAGCCGCCCACGAGCGGGTGGAAGGTCAGAGTGTCGGAGGCGGAGATCTGCGTGCCCTTGATGGCGCCGCTGATGTCGTGGTGCGTGATGTCGAAGATGCGGTGGTCCTCGTCGCTGTTGCCCTTCCCCGTCTTGTACTCGTCCGTGAGGTGGAAGGCCGTCCAGTCGCCCCAGTCGGTCTCGCCGTAGCTGGAGAGGCGCACCTCCTCGGGCGAGACCTCGGGGATGCCGAGCGGGTCCATCTGGAAGACGAGCTTCTCGAACCGCTTGCCGCCGATGAAGGCGACGAAGAAACCGGGGCGCTCGGGCGTGTAGAGATCGACGAGCGCGCGCAGCTCCATGTTCGTGCGCAGCCGTCGGCGCAGGAGGTCGAGGTTGTCGCGGTAAATCTCTTTCGCGCGCGCCGCCTGCGGGCCGTTCGTGGACAGCTTCGCCTGCGGCGACGCCTTGATCTCCTCGTAGGTCTTGTCGGTGAACCTGAGCGTCAGCTTCGTGAACTGCTCGGTGATGGAGGGCTCGCCGGTGAAGATGGCGAGGCTCCGACGCTCGTACTCGACGGGCGGCGTCAAAGCCATCGTGCCCTCGCCGACGAAGACGGCGCCGGTGACGCGCCCCTCGACCGGCGGCAGGAAGTAGAGTTCGCCCGCGGCGAGCGTGAAGGAGGCCGCGTCGCGCTTGAAGACGAGGTTCGTAACCTGCGCGTACTCGCCCGTGAAGTCCTGCGCGTCGCCCTGCTTGCGCAGCGCCACGTAGGTCGGGTCGGAGTTGGGCTTCGCGCCCGAAGCCGTCACCGTCACAGAGGTCTCGACCGAAGCGACTTCGAGCTTGAAGTCGAGCCTCGTCGCCTTCCCCTCAGCGATTGTCTGCTTCTCCGACATCGTGGGGCCGAAGCCTTCGGCGACGACGCCCACGGTGTAGGAGCCGGGCGGGACGCTCGGAATCTTGTACTGGCCCTGCGCGTCGGTCTTGACCGTGGCGACCGGCTGGCCGCCGCTCTCGGGGTAGACGGTGACGGTGGCGCCGACGACGACCGCGCCCTTCGGGTCGGTGACGGTGCCGGCGACCTCGCCGCCGGCAGCCGAGGTCGCCGGAAGGGTCGCAAGCAGGAGGAGCGGGAGCGCGAGGGCGAAGGCGCCGAACTTGTTCCTGAGTGACCTCTTCATAAAACTCCTGATATTGCGTGAGGGCACGCCGCGCGTGGGTTCTCGAACTCGGCGGGGTGCTGTCTAAGGGTTGAAGGTGGAGCCGGGGAAGCCTGCGTGGCCGTTTACGGGGCCGCGCCGGCGTTAAGGTTTCGCGGGCGACATTGTTCCGGCCGGCGCCGCCCGCGTCAAGCCGCTCGGGGGGGTGCCCTTGACTTCCGCGGCGCGCGCCGATAAAACGGCTGCCGAAACCGCAGACCAAACCGCAGACCAAACCGTAGACTATTCGCGCGGGGGCGCCGCAAGGTTCCCCGAACTCGCGCGGAAATTTTCAGGAGGGACGAGAAAAGAGATGGCCGGTCAGATGATCGAGTTTCAGAGCAACGGCGGACGGACGGGCGGCTACCTGTCGCTGCCGGAGTCGGGGCGCGGCCCCGGCGTCGTCGTCTTACAGGAGTGGTGGGGATTGGTGCCGCACATCAAGGACGTGGCCGACCGCTTCGCCGCCGAGGGCTTTGTCGCGCTCGCGCCCGACCTCTATCACGGCGACGTGGCGCGCTCGCCCGACGAGGCCGGCAAGATGATGATGGCGCTCAACATCGCGCAGACCGAGAAAGACCTGCGCGGCGCCGTCGAGTACCTTCTCGGTCAAGAGGCGACCGAAGGGCCTTCGGTCGGCACGGTCGGCTTCTGCATGGGCGGCGCGCTCTCGCTCTACGCCGCGTCGAAGAACGAGCGGGTCGGGGCGTGCGTCGTCTTCTACGGCATCCACCCGAAGGTCGAGCCCGACTTCGAAGCCTTGCGCGCGCCCGTCCTCGGCCTCTTCGCGGAGAAGGATAAGTCCGTCCCGCCCGAGGCCGTCCGCGCCCTCGAAGAGAAGTTGCGCGAGCACGGCAAGGCGGTCGAGACGCACATCTACCCCGGCACCGACCACGCCTTCTTCAACGACACGCGCCCCGAGGTCTACGACGCCGACGCGGCCGCCGACGCCTGGCGCCGCACGATAGAGTTCTTACGGAAGCATTTGGGGGAGTAGGCAGTAGGCAGTAGAAAGAATAAGCGGCGCGCCCGGCCCGAAGGCTGAAGCGCGCCGCTTACTTTTTCCTACTGTCTACTGTCTACCGTCTACTTCCTTACGGCAGCGCCTCGATGTTGACGAAGAACTGGTAGTTCCCCGTCACCTGGACGCCGAGGACGAACTGCACGTTGACGGTCTGTCCCGGCGCGATGGGCGTGTTGATGATTGTCCCGGCGACGAGGCTGCGGCCGAGGCTGGAGTTGAGGCCGCCGCCCGAGGCTTGCGCCGGCGGCGTCTCGACGGTCGTGCCCTCGACGGTCGTCGGCACGGCGTTGACCGTGACGACGCTGCTGCCCGAGTTGAGCACGCGCAACTGCGCCTGACTGGAGACGACGATTGGCGAGTTGAGCGTCGTAATCGTGTAGACGCGGAACCGCAGGCGCGTGATCGTCGTGGCCGTGTTGTTGGTGATAGAACGCCGGATGGTCATCGTCCCGAAGGCCGAGTTCGGGCCGACCGCACCCGCGCTCGTGTCGCGCTCGCGGTTGGGCACCGTCGAGGCCGACACGGTCGGGTCGAGCAGGCTGTTCTGGAGCGTGTTGCGGATGGTCGGCGACGCGAGGTTCTCAGGCCCCGGCGCGCCGAGAATGGAGACGCGCCCGCTGAAGGTGCCGCCCGTCGTCGAGACGAAGTCGAAGTCGGCCTGGTTGCTGTCGGTGTCCTGCGGCAGCCCGCCCGCGGCGTTCACCCCGTGCCGCACGAAGCTGTACTCGCCGTTGACGGCGATGCCGCCCGCGGGCAGGAGCGCCGTCCCTTCGGTGAAGAGCGTCGTGCCCGTGATGCCCGAGAAGCCGACCGCGTCGTAGCGCGTGCTCGTGCCCCAGCTCGCCGCCGTCGTCGTGCTGAAGACGGCGGCGCCGCCGCCCGCCACGATGCCCGTCGCGTAGTTCACGTCGCCCGTAGCGTAGCCGCCGAGCGAGTAGCCCGCCGCGCCGTTGTTCGTGCAGAGGAAGTGTCCGCGCGCCGGGATGATAGTGCCGTTCGGGATGGTGCAGCGGTTCGAGAAGGCGCCCGTCGTGTTCGTGCCGACGACGGCGTAGCCCGTACCGCCCGCGGTGTCTGCGACCGTGTGCGGCGAGTTGCTGTTGTTGTAAAGCTCGATGTACTCGTCGTTGCCGCCCGCCGTCCCCTGGAAGCGGAACTCGGTGATGAGAATCGGGCTCGGCGGCACCGCGCCGACGAAGATGACGTTGTTGCTCGTCGTGCTCTGGCCGTCGGGGTTGGTGATGGTGACGTTCTTGGGGCCGTTGGGCGCGGCCGTCGTGTTGAGGTTGAGCGTGACCTGAGTCGGCGAGTCGTAGGTGACGCTGTTAACCGTCACGCCGCCCGAGACCGTCGCCGAGATGTGGTTGAACGGGAGTGCCGGGGGCGCGAGGTTCGCGCCCGGGTCATAGAACTCGGAGCCCGCAGTGGACGTGCCCGTGATGGTGACCGAGACCGACGACTGACCCGCGGGAACGCTCACGGGGCTCGCCGAGTTGGGCGACGCGGGCGGCGGCGCGTTGAGCTTGACGACGCGCACGCCGTAGTTGTTGGTCGAGCTACAGAACTCCTGAATCGTCCACATCGTCTGGTCGTCGAGCGGGTCGAGCGAGACGAACGAGTAGTCGCCCCACCTGCGCCCCGCGCCGCCGCCCGGGTCGGACGGCGGGTTGTAGGCCGTGCTGCTCGCCGTGTAGATGTTGACGGCCTGCGTCGTGCCGAGCGTGTCGCCGCGCAGTCGCCCGTTGGTGGCGGCGTCGATGCGGAAGGGCGTGCCCGCCGTGCTGTAACCGAGGGCGGCGTGCCCCTGCCCCGAGAGTCCGATGGTCGGAATCCAGTACTGGCGCGCGAGGGCGACCGTGGCCGCAGTGTCGAAGATGGTGCCCGACTGGTTGACGGTCGGAGTGCCGGTCGTCGGCGGCACGATCAGCTCGTACCAGCGGACGCCGTTGCGCCGTTGCGCGTTGGCGTTCGAGGCGACGCCCGCGTTGGTGACGGCCAGGTTGTGCGATGTCCACAGACGGCCGCCGCGGATGAGTGCGGCGAAGAGGCGGTCGTCGAGCGCGTCGAGGTTGCCGTTGGTGCCGCCCGTGTCGCCGAGGTGGTCAACCGTGATGGGGAAAGACGTAGCCGAGACGGTGATGAGGATGTCGGCGGAGATGGTCGGCGTCCCGCCCGGGTCGGTGATGCGGCGCATGATGAGCCGGCCGAAGGCGGCGTTGCTGACGCCGATGAAATAACCTTCGGTCGCCGCCGGGTCGAAGTTGTCCACGCCGCGCGGGCTGAGCATCCCGTCCGTCGTGTTCGGGTCGGGGATGAGCCCGCGGAAGGCCGTCGTGACGACGGGGCCGCCGCTCAGGATCGAACTCTTGCGGATGACGAAGGCCGAGCAGCCTTCGAAGTTGCCCACCGCGGCGTTGAACATGTTGCCGCCGACGTAGAGCGCATTGTTGTCGATGCCGAGCGAGGGGTAGTCGAGGAACTCGCCCGAGTCGCCGCCGCCGACCGTGTTCTGCTGGACGAAGTAGAACGTCCAGACCGTGCTCCCGCTGATGACGCCGTTGCTGGCCGCGTCGGAGACGGCGATGAGGTAACGGTTTGGGAGGTCGCCGACGGCATCCAGGCTCGGGATGTCGATGATGGTCAGGAACCAGCGCCCGGTCGGGCGGTCATAGCGCACCATCGGGTCGCTCGTGAAGTTGATGTTGAGCGAGCCACCGGAGACGGGCGTCATCACCGACGCGAAGAAGACATCCGGGTCGGCGTTGATAACGCCGTCGGCCGCGCCCGTCGTCTTGTTGAAGGTGCGGAGGCGCCCGTTGACGAAGACGACGAACTGCGTGGGGCCGACCGCGCCCATCGAGTCGGGCGGGAAGGCGCCGGTGTCGGCGAGGGTCGCGCCGGTGAAGTTGGTGCTGGTGGTCTGCGGCGCGTTCGTGCCGACCGTGTCGCCCCCGATGGCGGCGGCGCGCGTGGTGTTGGCGGGCGTGCGCGCCACGGCCTTCGCGTTCGGGTCCTGCGGGAGGTACTTGCGGCCCGGTATCTCGCGCTCGGGCCGCAGAGGCCGCTCGCGCGGGACGGTAGAGTCGGGCTGCGCCTCCATGAGCGCGTCCGTCGTCATCGTGATGCCGCGCTCGCCCTCCGTGGGCACGCCGACCTCGATCTCCTGCTTCTCGGTTCCGACGACGCCGGCCCGTTGCTGCGCCTTCATGAGCTTGGTCATGACGCGCCCACGTGCGCGCGCCTTCGCGTCTTCGCGGCGTAGCTCCTCGGCCCGCTCGCGTGGGCTCTCGGACTCGCGCTCGCGGCGCGGCGTCGAGGCTTCGGGCGCGCCCTTCGGGACGCGGACGGCTGTGCGCCTCTGCGCGAGCGAGGAGGCGACGGCGAGTGTCAGCAGCGCGGCGCAGAGCGCGGCCACGGCGTACAGGCGCAGGCGCGCGGCCGACCTATCCGTGCGAGGCGCGGGGACTATATTTTTCATTTTCCTCTATTCCTTGAAGCGGGCAATGCGAGCGGAGGCTCCTGGTGACGCCTTCGGGCGAGCAAAGACACCCGTGCGGTCTTCCCGAGGCGAAACGTAGAACCTAACTATTGCTTTGTAAATTTAGGGCGAAAGTCTCGACTTGTTGGAGAGACTTTTGGCGTCCGCGGTTACTGCTCGATTATCTACAGTTCACGCCACCTGTCAATGCGAATTACTACCGGAGGGCGTAGTTCCGCGCGCTGAAATGTATGGGGTTGCCGGTTCAGCGGCACTTCACGACCTGCCCTGCGGCGCCGCGCTTGAGGTTGAATGCGCCGAGCGGCTTGTCCGCGCCTTCGAGCTGCACGCTCAGGGTCATGCGCGCGCCATCGACGCGCCCGGCGTAGTGCGCGGGCCGCGCCGTGGGCTCCCGCCCGATGCGGATGGGGCCGGGGCCTTCGCGCGTGTACGTGCCCGGCAGGTCGAAGCGCCCCTCGGCGTCGAGACGCAAGGGGACATTGATCGCGCCGTGCGCGCAGTCGAACTCAAGGTGTGCGCCTTCACCGGTCACGCTCAGGCGCAGGCGCGCGCCGCCCCACAACCCTTCCGCCACACGACCCTCTTCAGCACGCACCGCCGCAGCCCTCCTCTTCGCCCCGCGCCTCCGCTGCGCCGACGCGTCGCCGGACGCTGCCGCCGCGCCGAACAACATGAGCAGCGCCGCGCAGCAGGCGCCCGCCCGCGTCCCCTTCGCACAAAGCATGGCGCCATCTTACAACGACTCCACGTCGGTTGCATCGGGCGTGGCGATGGCTTAAAACATTTGAACGTGCCGGGCCTGAGAATCCTTCTGATCGTTGGGGTCGTCCTGTTGGCGGCCGGCGCGTTCGCGCTCTTGAGGTCGAGACGGCGCGGCGAGCCGATGCTGATGCAGCCGCGGCCGCTCCCTCCCTTGAAGAGTTCGCTCGATGCCCCGGCCCGCCGCTTGGACGTGAGTCTGGGACGCGAGATTCTGCACCTGCTCGAAGCGGGGCGGAGGGAAGAGGCCGCCGCGCTCGTGCGCGAGCGGACGGGATGGGACGCGCAGGAGGCGGACGAGGCGGTCGCCCGGCTCGACAAATTGAGAAGGCGTTTGGAGTCATAAGGGATGTTCGTCGAAAGCAAGGTCAAGACGAAGCTGCTGCGCCAGATGGGCGAGGCGGTCAAGGACTTCGGGATGATCGAGGACGGCGACCGCGTGATGGTCTGCCTCTCGGGCGGCAAGGACAGCTACACGATGCTCGACCTGCTGCTCGACGTGCAGAAGCGCGCGCCCGTCCGGTTCGAGTTACTCGCCGTCAACCTCGACCAGAAGCAGCCCAACTTCCCCGCCGACGTGCTGCCGAACTATCTCGTGGAGCGCGGCGTGCCGTTCCGCATCGTCGAGCGCGACACATACTCGGTCGTCAAGCGGCTCGTGCCCGAGGGCAAGACCTTCTGCTCGGTCTGCTCGCGCCTGCGCCGCGGCATCCTCTACAACACGGCGGTCGAGGAGGGCTGCACGAAGATCGCGCTCGGCCACCACGCCGACGACATCACGGCGACGTTCCTCTTAAACCTTCTCTTCGTCGGGCAGCTCAAGGCGATGCCGCCCGTGCTGCGCTCGGACGATGGCCGCAACACGGTCATTCGCCCGCTCGCCTACTGCCGCGAGTCGGACATCAGTGCGTATGCCGCCGAGAAGAGCTTCCCCATCATCCCGTGCGACCTCTGCGGCTCGCAGACGAACCTGAAGCGCGTGCGCGTCCGTGCGCTCGTCGAAGAGCTGGAGCGCGAGATTCCGCACGTGCGCGCCTCGATGCTGACGGCGCTCACCAACGCCGTCCCCTCGCACCTCTTAGACCCCTCGCTCTTCGACTTCCGCAACCTGCGCGCCGTCAGCGGCAACGTCGAGGCCGAACTCGACGCCGCGCTCGGCCACGCCGAGCCGGAGGACGCGCCCGTGCTCATCTCCATCGGTTAACTGATGCCCGCCGCCAAGAGCACACGGAAGACTGCCGCGAAGAAGGCGAAGCCCGCCGCTAAAAAGGTTAAGACTGCGCCGTCGAAATCGAAGAAGGGCGCCGCGTCGAAGCCGAAGGCGGCTAAGAAGTCCGGGGCGAAGGCTCAACCGGCGAAGGCGGTAAAGGTAAAAGCGCCGAAGGACGTGCTGGACTTCGGCGCGTTCCCGGCGGGGTCTGTGACGCGGCACGAGGTGACGCTGTGCCTGTCGTGCATCTTCAAGCTCTTCACGAATCAGATGGGGCTCGCGCCGCGCACCGCGTACAACGAGATACGGCGTTACGCGCCGACCGTTGAAGAGTTGACGGCGCGTGAGCCACAGCGCCCGTTCTTCAAACCATCTAACGAGAAGAATCCGCACTGTCCCTACTGCGACGCGCCGAAGCGCTGGCACGCGCGGCTCGGCGTCTACCGCGTCGAGGGCGGCAAGGCTTCCGACGCCGCGCGCCGTGCGCTCGTCAAAAAACTTCCGACGAAGGACGAACAGTTCCTCGTCAACGAAGAGAAGCGGACGGCGAAGCAGGTCTTCTTCGAGTGGCTCGAACGTCTCGGGCAGGCGCTCGACTTCGAGACGGACGCGGTGTGGATGCTCTCGGCCGCGCGCGCCTACCTTGAGCGGCGCGAGCCGAAGGCGGACTGGGCCGCGGCCTTCGACGGCGCGCGCGCCGTACGCCGCTCGCAACGCATCGAGGAGGGTTGGGAGCGCGAAGGCTTTCGCCTCTTCCTCGCGCCCGCGCTCTACAACGACGTGCTGCTGGTGCAATACCTCGTCAGCCGCTCGCACCGCCACGGCGGGCGCACCTTCGAGGGACGTTTGACGCTGCCCGACCTCGTCGGCCGCATGCGCCGCGGCGGCCACCTCGACGCGCAGGGCATCACCGACCGCGACCGCTTCGACGTGCTCGAACAGCTCGTCGAACACCTCACCGGCGGCGACGCGCCCGCGCGCCTCCACTTCATCACCGACCGCCGCGAACTCCTCGACCGCGCGAAAGAGATTGTCCTGAAATGATGAATGATAAATGATGAATGATGAATTGAAGACAGTGTGCCTTTCATTCATCACTCATCATTTTCTTTCTCACCTGTTCATCTTGTTCCAGTGCACGCGCAGCGCCGGGGCGACTGAGGCGTCGCGCAGGTCGAAGATGGCGTAGGCGGGGTGCTCGATCTTGAAGAGCTGGTAGACGCCCTCCTGCGCGGTCGTCGAGACCGTGCCGTCGTGTGTGTTCAGGTAGCGGAGGGCATCGGCGCTGGACGGGCGTGCGTCGCTCGTGTTGTCGCCGAGCGCGTCCACTACGTAAGACTTCAAAAGCTTCGGCCAGTAGGAGGCGAAGAGGCGTTGGCTGGCGAAGATGTCTGCCCAGACGACCTTGCCGTTGCGCGCGATGACGACGCCGACGACGCCCGGCCGCAAGACCTCGCGCTCCAGCGCCCGCACGTAGTCCTCCATCTGCGCGCCGACGCGCCCGCTCTTGTAAACCTCCTGATAGGTGTCAGTCGAGTTGGCCGTGCCGAGTTTCACGTTGTTCTCGCTGACCTCCTTCCAGACCTCGCCCTGCACCTTCTTGTCCTGCGCCGCGGCGCGCAGCTTCGGGTGCGCGACCGCGCCGAGGCTTGAGAACTTGCCGTCGTCGGGCGCGGAGGCGACCGGCGCCGACCCGCCGCCCGAGTTGTAACCGGCGTTGCGCGGCGTCCAGCGCCCGTGCTCGACACAGAAGACGTTTAAGGCGACGGGGATGCTGACGGGCGGGATGAGCCGATCCTCCTGCACGATGCGGTCCTGCTTGCCACCGACGACGACCTCGCCCGCCAATAGCAAAAGCTTCTTGCCCGAGCGGTTGACGAGCGCCAGCTCGTTCACAGAGGCGCCGCCCCCGCCGGTGTAGGCGACGTGCTGCCGCTGCGCGTTCGCCGAGCGCGGGTGCCGGAGCGGGGCCTGCGCCGACTGGCCGCCGCCGCGCTCGGTGATGACGACCGTGCCGGCCTTCGTGCCCTCGTCGAGCGTGATGTAGGCGTCGGAACCCTGTAGGTCGCGGCCCATGACGGGGAAGATGGTCAGGTTCTTGTACGAGACCGGCGCGAGCGGTCGCAGCTCCGGAACGCCGCCCCCGTGCCCCTTAATGCCCCCGTCCCCCGCCGCGCGCGCGACCTGAGGGCCGACGGACAGCGCCAACGCCGCCAGCAAGAGTGCGAAAGCGCACAGCGCCGCCGCCAAAGTTCTCGAACCCGGAATGAGAGTCATCGTTTGCCTCCTCGAAAGTCTGAACAGTTTTTGAAACGTCTCGGGGCACGCGCGTGCGGCCGTTCCGGGGCCGACGGCCGCCTCGCGCTTTCGTGTTACGAAGTGTGAACGCGCGGGGCTCTGGTAACTTGCGGGCGCGGTTTTGTACGGTGGCAGTTCACCACAGAGACACAGAGACACAGCTAAAAACCTGAAGCTGTGTTCTTAAGCTGTGTCTCTGTGGTGAACTGTTTCGGAGAGCCGAAGCATTTACGGAACTGCGCGAACGCGCAGGGCTTCAGACGGGGAAGCGCCGTTCGAGGTCTTGGACGATCTTGAGGTAGGTGGCCTTGATCTGGTTCTCGTACTCACCCCGGTCGTTGAAGAGGCTCTTGAAGAAGGCAATCGGGTTGCGCAGCGCCGAGAGCTTCAGCTTGCCGGAGAGTTGACGCACGTCCCACCAGCCGACTTCGTTAAGGTGGTCGCCGAGGACGGGGAAGTCGTGCTGCCCGACCTCCTTTGCGCGCGTGCCGTGCTGTAGCCGCTTGGTCCAGCGCTGCGACGTGACCGAGACGAGGCCGTCGTTGTGCCCCTCCTCCCTCTTCTTAATCTCTTTCCAGGAGGGCTGAAGCAGTCCGAAGACGCGCTTGGGGTCTTCCTCCCAGCATGTGTAGGTCTGGTAGAAGACCTCGTTGTCGGCCTCGGCCGCCTCCGCCCTCTCGTTGAAGGCGGCGCACACGCCGGTCTTCAAGTCCAGAAAGCCGTCGAGGTCGATCACTTCGTGGAGCCCGCTGACGACCGCTTCGCCGCGGTGCTCGCTGCCCCAGTCGGCGAAGCTGGAGCCCTTGTGCGGCGTACCGATGGTCGTCAGGCTGCACACGCTCCCCGCCATCCCTTGATCGACGATCATGTGGCGCGCATCGAGCCCGCCCATGCTGTGGCCGATGATGTGCACCTTCTTGTGCGGCTTCGAGGCGGCCAGAACGCGCTCGACCTCACGCTTCAGGTCGGCGGCCCGCACATCGACGCCCCCGGCGAACTCGACATCCGTGTGGTGAACGTTCGGGAACCCGTTCTTCGACAGATGGCTGCGGATGTTCCGGAAGTAGTGGCCGCCGTCGCCGAGCTGTTCGGCCGGGAGGCCCAGGCGATTGACGAAGTTCTTACGGAGGAAGTCAAAGCGCGCGACACCGTGGGCGAGCAGGATGGGGTAGGTGGGCATAGTGTCCTCGTTCGTCTGAAGGTCTGTGTGAGTAAGGAGGCGAGGTCGTGCTGCGGCCGGACGCCCCGGCGGAGCGTCTTTATATCACGCCCCGCGCCCCGCGGATAGACAATTTTCGAGAGCAGTCGGCAGTAGGCATATGGCAGTAGGCAGTTCGAGGCGCCGCGTCAGCGGCGTCTGCCTGACTGCCTGCTGCTCTCGCCTGCCGCTCACCCTTTGGCTTCGCGGGCGCGGCCCTCGTCGGCGGGGTCGAGCGGGCGCGAGGTGACGGCGCCTTCGGCCGCCTCGGGCGAGCGGCGCTTGTAGCGGTGCGTGACGGGGCGGCGGCGGCCGATGCCGATGGCGTTGCGCGAGATGATGAGCGTCGGCGGAAGCTGGCGCCGCTTGAACTCGTTGGCCGGCGACTCGACGCGGTTGAGGATGTCGTAGACGAGCGCGCGCTCGTGCCCCTCGGCGACGATCTGTTCGGGCGCATACTTCAGCTCGAAGTAGAGCCGCAGGATGGGGTCGAGCCGGTCGTAGGGCGGCAGAGACTGATCGTCGAACTGGTCGGGCGCCAGTTCGGCCGACGGCCGCTTGTCGATGATGGCTGCGGGGATTAACTCGCCCCCGCGGTTGATGTGGCGCGCGAGATCGTAGACCTCCGTCTTGAGCACGTCGCCGATGACGGCGAGCCCGCCGTTCGTGTCGCCGTAGAGCGTGCAGTAGCCGAGCGCCAGCTCCGACTTGTTGCCCGTCGAGAGCAGCAGACGCCCTTCGGCGTTCGAGACGGTCATCAGGATGTTGCCGCGCAGACGCGATTGCAGGTTCTCGGCTGCCAGCGATTCGCCGCCGCGCGAAGGCTTGGTCAACCCCATCTCCTTCGTCAGAACCTCGAAGGCCGAGCTGATGGGGTGCTCGACGACGGGCATGCCGAAGTTGCGACCGAACGCTACGGAATCCTCGACGCTCCCGCGCGAAGAGAAGGGCGACGGCATCATCACGCCGAGGACGTTCTCGGCCCCGATGGCTTCGCACGCGAGCGCGGCGACGACGGCCGAATCTATTCCGCCCGAGAGCCCGAGCACGGCGCGCTTGAAGCCGTTCTTGTGCGCATAGTCGCGGATGCCCAAGACGAGCGCCTGCCTGATTGTCTCCATGTCGTCGCCGGGCAGGCAGCGCTCGTCGCGCACGCCGCAGTCGAGCGAGACGGTGGCGACGAACTCCTCGAAGGGCGGCGCTTGCAGAATCGTCTCGCCGCGGCAGTCGGTGACAAGCGACGCGCCGTCGAAGAGGATGCCGTCGTTACCGCCGACGAGGTTGACATAGACTACCGGTAGCCCCGAGAGCTTCGAGCGGTGCGAGACCATCTTGCATCGCTGCCCCATCTTCCCCTTGTTGAAGGGCGACGCATTGGGCGAGATGATGACGGTCGCGCCCAGCTCGATCACCTCGTCGGTCGGGTCGTGCGTGTAGAGCCGCTCCTTCCAGAACGTCTTGTCGTTCCAGAAGTCCTCGCAGACGACGACGCCCAACCTCTCCTTCCCCACGCCGAAGACCTGGCGCCGCTCGGCGGACTGGAAGTAACGCGGGTCGTCGAACACGTCGTACTCGGGCAGCAGCGTCTTGTCGGCGAAGCCCAGCAGCTCGCCGTCGCGGATGACGGCCGCCGAGTTGAAGAGCTTGCGCCCGTGCAATGCGCCCGTCGGCCGCACGGTGCCCACGACCGCCGTCAGACCCTTCGTTGCCGGGATGATTCTCTCAAGCGGCTTGAGAGAAGATTCGACGATGTCGCGGTCGAGGAACCAGTCGAGCGACGTGTAGCCCTGCACGCACGCTTCGGGGAAGACGATGAGGTCGGACTTCTCTTCCCTCGCCTGTTCGAGGGCGCGCAGGATGCGCTCCGTGTTCCCTTCGTAGTCCCCGTTCGTCGTATTGATCTGACCGATGGTGACGCGCATGGTCGAGATTCTACCACCGATGTGCGGGCCGCTTCACTCTTGCCTCACCCCTTTACAGATTCAGCGGAAGTCCTTGATGAGCATCACGTCGTAGAAAGTGTCGCCGCGCGCGACGGCGAGTTGGCGGCCGTCGCGCGACCACGCGAACCAGAAAATCTTGTCGGACTTCCAGTCGGTTAACTGCCGCGGCTTGCCGCCTTCGAGCGGCAGCGTCCAGAGGTTAGAGACGTTCTCCACGTCCTTCACGACGACGAGCGCGCCGCCGTCCGGCGACCAGTCGGCGTCGTGCGTATCTCTGGGCGAGTCGAGCACGCGGACGGGCTCGCCGCCCGCGGACGGCGCGACCTCGATCCGGGCGGGCGCTTCGGGGCGCTCGCGGTAGTAGTAGAGCAGGAGTTGGCCGTCGGGCGAGAGTCTGGCGGCGCTCGTCTCCTTCCGCGTCAACTGCTCGGGCTCGCCGCCGTCGATGGCGACGCGCCAGGTCACCAGCCTGCCGGAAGAGCCCGGCCCCGAGTAGTAGACCCAGCGGCTGTCGGCCGAGACCTGCGGGCGGCTGAACTGGCCCGTGTTACGCGTCAGCTCCTTCTGCGCGCTGCCGTCGAGGTTCATGCGCCAGAGGCTCCAGCCGACGCCGCGGTTGGTCTCGAAGACGACGTAGCGGCCGTCGGGCGAGACTGAAGGGAAGTTGTTGGCGTCGGTGCCGGAGGTCAGTTGTCTGGGCTCGCCCCCGTCGGCGTTCATCAACCAGATGTCGAAGTAGCCGCTCGTGCGCGACGCGTAGACGAGGCGCCCGTCCGGCGTCCAAGCGCACCCGTTGCTTCCGTTCTCGCGCCCCGCGGTGACCTGCCGCGCGCCCGCATAGTCGCCGCCCGTCACGACCCAGACGTTCGAGCGCAGCTCGCTCCGTGTGGCGACCAGAGTCTTCCCGTCGGCCGTCAGGCTGAGACTGTCGAACGGGCTCGAATCGTGTGTGAGCTGGCGCGGCTCGCCCGAAGGGTAGGCGATCTGCCAGACCTGTGCGGGGGTGCCGGGCGCGGACGCGCGGTCGCGCGCGGCGACGAGGAGCGCGCTGCGGTCGGGCAGCCACGCCAGCCCCCTGACCAGGCGCCAGCGCGCCGAAGAGATGACCGACTCGCGTCCGTCCGTCAAGCGCGCCTCGCCGATGTGCGTGTAGTAGCCTTCCGCGTCCTGACCGAAGAAGGAGTAAGCGATGGTCTGCCCGTCGGGCGACCACGCAACGTCTCTCAACACCTCGGGCGGCTTACGCACGGCGAGCACACGCTCGCCCGTACCGTCGGCCTCGGAGATGACGAGGGCCGAGTCGTTCGTCTTCGCGTCGTAGCGTACGAAGGCGAAGCGGCGACCGTCGGGCGCGAAGGTGACGGCGCCGCCCACGTTCTGGTTGAGGCGGCGGGCGGCCCCGCCGAGCAGCGGCACGCGGTAGAGGTCGTCTACTTCGAGGGTGCCCGCGCGCGCGAGGTAGTGGAGGTAGTTGCCGTCGGGCGAGAAGGTCAGGCCCCGGTAGTGTGTGTCGGGTGCGGCCGGCACGATCTCCTTGTCGCTCGGCTCGACCACCTGCCGCAGGTGTAAGCTCCGCCGCGCGCCGTCGGCGAAGACGTAGGCGACGAGGCGCCCGTCCGGCGAGATGACCGCCTCGCTCGCGCGCCCCGAGTCGGTCAGCGACTTGATTCTCATCGACGCGCGCGTCTCGGGCTGCGGCGGCGCCTGACCGCTCCGCGCGTACCTGTAGACGACGAAGCCGAGCCCCCCGAGCAGGGCCGCGAACGCAACGACGCCGAGCCCTGCGAAGAGCCACACGCGACGCGCGCCCGCGTGCGCGCCGACGCCCGGCGAGGTGGGCTGCGTCGCGGTCAGGCCCATGTGGGTCGCGTACGTGCCGGACGCGGTCGCCGCCGCCTGCGAGAAGGTGGCGGGATGGCCGCCGGTGACTTCGAGGCCCGGGCTCGTCGCAACGGGCGGGACGGAGTGGTCGAGGTGCTCGCCCGCGTCAACGCGCCGCTTGAGCCGCTGGAGCTTGGCGAGCATCTGCCGGGTCGTCAAACGCGCCTCGCGGTCTTTGGTGAGCGCGTCGGAGACGACCTCCTGAAGAAGGTCTGGCACTTCGGGGAGATAGTTCGAGAGCGGCGGCGGCTCTGCGTCCTGGATGGCGACGATGATGTGGCTTGCGGACTTGCCGCGGAAGGGTAGGTGCCCGGTCAGCAGCTCGTACAGCACCACTCCCAAACTCCACACGTCCGTCCGCGCGTCCACCTCTTCGCCGCGCGACTGCTCCGGCGACATGTAGGAGACGGTGCCGAGCACGGTTCCCGCGCCGGTCGGGGCGAGCGCGCGCGTCGCCGCCTCCGTATCCACGCTGCCCGCGGCGGGGCCGCCCGTCAGCTTGGCGAGCCCGAAGTCGAGCACCTTAACGTAGCCGTCGCGCCTGACCATCACGTTCTCGGGCTTGATGTCGCGGTGGACGATGCCCTGCCCGTGCGCCTCGACGAGCGCGGCGGCGGCCTGCGCGACGATGTCGAGCGTGTCGGTGAGCCTCAAGCGGTGCGTCTTCTGGTGCTCGCGCAGCGTCGCGCCGTCCACGAACTCCGTGGCGATGAAGCGTCGGCCGTCCGGCGTCTGGCCGATGTCGTAGACCGTGATGATGTTCGGGTGATTGAGGGCCGAGGCGGCCAGCGCCTCGCGCCCGAAGCGCTCAAGGCGGCGCGGGTCGGCGGCGACTTCGGCGGGCAGAAATTTGAGCGCGACGGGGCGGCGCAGCTCTGCGTCCTGCGCCAGATAGACCTCGCCCATCCCGCCCGCGCCGAGCAGTTGCCTGATCTCGTACTTGCCGACGCGCGTCCCCGCTTCGAGTGTCATATACCCTCGGCCCCGGGAATCGGACAGGAGCGCCCGACATTCTAAATCGGAAGGTGTGAGAAAGAAATAGAAAGAAGTGACGAGGGTCGGCGCTACTGTGTGCGGCGGGCGCTCGCGTCGGCGGGTGGCGCGTCGCGGAGCGCGACCTCGCTCGCGGCGGCGCCCGCCTTCTCGCGCAACTTCATTTCCAGCACATCCCTGATGTGCCCCCATTCGAGGAGGACCATCAGTTGGCCGAGTCGGTAGAGCCGACCCGTAGTCTCGCCATCGAAGTGGTCTTCGAGCGTCGGAGCGACGGTGAAGGCGGTGAGCGACAAGTCAAGCTCTTTGCGCAACAGCTCGGCCAGCCTCAGGCGCGCCGCCACGTCGCCGGCGAGCGCCGCGCCCTTGAGCGTCTCAATCTCGCCGCGCGCGCCCGACTCGCTCAGGAGGTCGCAGGCGAAGCCGAGCGCCGGCCCGTCGAGGCGCGCGACGGCCTCCTCGACCGCCGGCCCGAGACGCCCCGACCGCTCGCCGCCGAGGTCTGTGTACTTGCCGGGCGTGAGCAGCAGTTGCGTCTTGTTAGTCGGGCAAGACTTGCTCAGCTCGCGGCGCACGCCGACGTTGGCGTAGACGATGTCTACGGCGCGCGACACCTCGGCGAAGGCCATGATCTCTTCGCGCTTGTTGAAGAGCGCGCTGGCGTCGGAGGAGACGGCCACGTCGAGGTTCCAGAGAGCGCGCGCGTTGGCGAACGCCATCACGGTCAGCGCCGAGTTGTCGGAGAGCCCCCCGTCGGCGAGCAGCACCGGCTGCCGCCGCGGGCCGCCGTCGAGCATGATCTGCTCCTTGATGGCGTTGAAGGCGCCGGGGAACGCGCCCGAGGCGGCTACCACTTGCGACAGATGCGCGTTGAGGGGGTAGCCGTCGTCGCACTCGACGAACGTGCAGTTCTCCTCCGGATCGTTGACGTTGACATAGGCGTCCTTCTCGCCCGGCTTAATCATGAAGCGGCGGAGCACGCCCTGTTTGCTCATGCCGATGGAAGCGCCGCTATAGAGGTCGGTGGCGCAGACCATGAGGCGGGGCGCGCCCTCCTGCTCCAGCTCGGCGAAGGTTGTCTTGTTGAGCAGCACCTTGTCGAGCAGTTCGGCCTGCACGTCCGTGCGCGCGAAGTCGCCGAACGGCAACAGTTTCGTCTTCGTCCACGGGAGCTGGGCCGGCGTGATGATGCGCACGGCGTTGAAGAAGTTCGTCATCTCGCGCGTGAGGTTGAAGCGGCCTTCGGCCACGGCCCGGCGGAACTCTGCGGGCGTCCCGCCCGCCGCGTAGAAGGCGCCGATAATCGAGCCGCCCGAGACCGAGGTGACATGCGTGACCGGCACGTGCAGCCGCTCGAAGGCGTCGAGCGTCCCGGCGTGCATCAGGGCCGCGCGGTACCCGCCGCCCGAGAGCGCCATGCCGACCTTCAGGTCGCGGTAGCGCCAGTCGTCGCGCAGCGTGCGGAAGCGGGCCGGGTCGCGCGGCAGCGGCGGGCTCGCGTTGAAGAAGTCGAACGCCGAGGCTATAAACCAGAAGCTAAAGAGGAAGATGACGGCGAACTGCAACCCGAGCATTCCGCGCAGCGGGTGGGGTTGGATGGGGCCCAGCGCCGACAGCCGCTGCCGTAGCTTCGGGACGCGCTTAATCACGCCCAACACATAGACGAACAGCCGGAAGCAGAGCGCCGACAGCCACCGCCGCATCTCCGGGACGCACATGATTGCGGCCACGAAATAGACGCCCAGCAGGAGACTGTCGAGCCCGTAGTTGTAGCTGCCGCCCCAGTAGAGCCACGCCCCTGCCGCCAGCAGGCTGAAAGGAATCCAGCCGCCGATGTAATGCAGCTTCGGGGCGAATCTATACTTTGGGTTGAAGGCGCACAGCATCAGAAAGACGACGACCCCGAGCGCGATGGCGGCGTACTTCGTCGTCGCCGTGTCGCCCTGCCAGGCCGAGAGGGCGATGACGCAAAGCAGGAAGAGGGTGAGGTATGCGCCTGCGTTGGAGAGGCGGATATTCCACCTCCTCTCTTTCTCCTCCTCCTCTTGCGACCTGGCGTGAGACGGCTCGACATCGACGCACTCTTCGATTTTGGGCAACTTCATGAAAGAGACCTCCGGGGCAGAGAGGGCGGCGGCGGGGCGCCGCGGGGAGTTTGACGTGTGTGTGAAGCCCGGCGCGCGGGCCGTCGGGTGTGACGGCCGGAAGCGGTGACGGCGGCGGCGGGCTGCGTTCAAGGACGTGCCGGGGCGACGAAGGCCCGGGCGGCTACGGCGAACGGCGAAAAGATTATGCGGGGACCCGCCGGATGTCAACCCTCATCCGCGCGCCCGTGTCCGCCGCCGCCCGGGGTCTCGATGCGGATGCGGTCGCCGGGCTTGAGGTCGCGCGAGCCTTTGGCGTCGAGCTTTGTGGTGCGCGTCCCGCGGACGACAGAGTCGCGGCCCGTCCGGCCGTCTTCACCGCCGTCGAGTCCGTAAGGGCCACGCGTGCGCCGGTCTGCGAGGAGCGACATGCGCGCGGCGACGAGCGTCTCGATCTCTCTGACCACGCCGTCGCCGCCGCGGTGTCGGCCCCGCCCGCCCGAGCCGCGGCGCAGACGGTAGGCGCGCACGCGCAGAGGGTATGCGTACTCCAGAGCCTCGGCCGGCGTGTTCAGGCTGTTGGTCATGTGCGTGTGGACGCCCGAGACGCCGTCCGCGTTGGGGCGCGCACCCATGCCGCCCGCCACCGTCTCGTAGTATGCGAACTCGCGCCCCGTGCGCGGGTCTGTGCCGCCGACGGTCAGGTTATTCATCGACCCCTGACTCGCCGCCGGGATGCGCTCCGGCAGAGCTTGAGCTAAAGCCCTGAAGAGCACGTCTACGATGCGTTGCGAGGTCTCGACGTTCCCGCCCGCGACCGGCGCCGGGTGCGTGGCGTTGACGACCGTGCCCGGGGGCGCGATGACCTCGATGGGCTCCGTCAGTCCTGCGCTCGCGGGCACCTCCTCGGCGCCGACGAGACAGCGGAAGACGTAGGCCACCGCCGAGACCGTGATGGCTTCGACGGCGTTGACCGGCCCCAAGACCTGCGGCGCGCTCCCCTTGAAATCGACGACGGCGCGCTCGCCCCGCACCTCGACGCGCACGCGCAGAGTCACTTCGACGCTTTCAACTCCGTCCGAGTCGAGCGCGTCCACGGCCTCGTACACGCCGTCGGGGACGCCGCGCAACGTCGCGCGCATCATGCGCGCCGAGTATTCGATCAAGTGGCGCGCGTACTCCGCCGCCTCTTCCCTGCCCGCGCGCCCGACTATCTCAAGCAGCCGCGCCGTGCCCGTCTTCAACGAACCTATCTGCGCCTCGAAGTCCGCGCGCCGCTCGCGCTCGACCCGCACGTTCGCCATCAGCAGGCGCATCACGTCCTCGTTGACGCGATGGCCGACGACCAACTTGACGGGCGGAATCCTCAAGCCCTCGCCGTACACGTCCGTCGCCATCCCCATCGACCCCGGCGTCGCACCCCCGATGTCCGCGTGGTGCGCGCGGTTGGCGACGTAGAAGGCAGCCGTGCTGCCCAACTTCGCTTCGAGGAAAACGCCGGAGACGAGCGTCACGTCCGGGAGGTGCGTGCCGCCGGCGAAGGGGTCGTTGAGGACGACGACATCGCCGGGGCCGACGTTTGTCTCGCGGAGCGCGGCGGCGACGGCCAACGGCATCGAGCCGAGATGAACGGGCATGTGGTCGCCCTGCGCGATGACCGAGGCCCCGCGGTCGAAGACGGCGCAGGAGTAGTCGCGCCGCTCCTTGATGTTCGGCGAGTGTGCCGTGCGCCGGAGCGTCAGCCCCATCTCCTCCGCGACCGACGTGTAGAGCGCGCGGTAGATTTCCAGCGTCGTCGGGTCGAAGCGCTTCTTCATAATTCGATGACGAGATTCCCGAGCCTATCCATGAAGGCACGCGTGTTCGCGGGGGCCAGCGTGGTTGAAGAATACTCGGTGACGATGCACGGCGTCTTGAGCCGCGCGCCCGCGGGCAACTCCTCGCGCCGGTAGACGGCCACCTCCCGCGCGCCTTCGTCGAAGGACACGCGCGCGGTGCGGTGCGGCCTGACGTTCGAGTTCTCAGACTTCGCGCGGCGCGGCCGACCGTCCTTCAGCTCTTCGACCAGACCCGCGGAGCGCAGTCGCGCGCTCACCACCTCGACCGAGTCGGCCGACTGCGCATAGCCGTAACGCGCCTCGTGCTCGCGGTGAAAGCGCTCGACCAGACGGCGCCCGCCGTCCCAGGCGATTTCAAGCTCGAAGGACTGCCCCGCGTAGCGCGCCGCGATTGTCCGCTCGTGCCTCTGCCTCTCTTCGTCGAAGCCCTCACGTTTGAGGGCGGCGCGAGCCCCGCGCTCCATCTCAAGGAAGGCGCGCTCGACGCGCGCGGCCTGCGACGGCGCGTCGCCTCCGACTTCGAGCATGAGTGTGCGACTCAAACTCTTCACCACGTCCGCGCGCAGACAGCCCAAAGCCGAGAGCGCGCCCGGCGCGACGGGGACGAGCACGCGCGGGACGTGCAGAGCACGCGCCAGCTCCGCCGCGTGCAAGCCCCCCGCACCGCCGAACGTAACGAGCGTGCAGCCCCTCGGGTCAAAACCCCTCTCGACCGAGACGGCGCGCAGCGCTCTCTCCATCCCCGCGTTGACGACGCGCACGACCCCGAGCGCAGCCTCCACGGCCGACACCGCGCGCCCGCCCGCCGCCGCCATCCCGCGCGCCAGCGCGGCGAGTGCCCCGACCGCACGACTCTCATCCAACTCGAAATCTCCGCCGAGCAAGTCCGCGCCGCCGAACCTTCCTAAAACAAGATTCGCGTCCGTCACCGTCGGCAACTCCGAACGTCCATAGCACGCAGGCCCCGGCACGGCCCCCGCCGACTCCGGCCCGACGCGCAGACTTCCGCCCGCGTCCACGCGCGCAATCGACCCGCCGCCCGCGCCCACGGTGTGTATGTCGAGCACGGGCACGGCCACCGGCAGGCCCGCCACGCTCGCCTCGTTCGTCAGGCGCAGACGCCCGCCCGCGACGAGCGCCACATCGGTTGAGGTGCCGCCCATGTCGAACGTAACGATGTCCTCGAACCCCGCCGCGCGCGACGCGCGGGCCGCGCCGACGACGCCGCCCGCCGGCCCCGACAGAATCGTCCGCACGGGCTCGTCGGCCGCCGCGCGCGCCGAGATGCTCCCGCCCGACGACTGCATCACGCGCAGGCGCTTCGCGGACACATGCGCGCCGAGGCGGCCGAGGTATGAGCCCAGAAGGGGTTGCAGGTAGGCGTTGATGGTGACCGTCGAGGTGCGCTCGAACTCGCGGTACTCTGGAAGGATTCGGTGCGAGACCGAGAGCGGCACGCCTTCGAGCGCCTCCTGTAAAGCCCTCTCGATGCGCCGCTCGTGCTCGGGACGCACGAACGAGAAGAGCAGACAGACCGCCACCGACTCCGGCCGCGCACGCTTTAACTTATTGATGAGAGTTACTATCTCTTCCGTCTCCAACTCTTCAACCACAGACCCGTCGGCCGCCACGCGCTCGCGCACGCCGAAGCGCAGTGCGTCTTCGACGAGCGGCGCGGGGCGCGTCCAACCGAGGTCGTACAGGCTCCCGCGCGCCTGCCGCCCGATGACGAGCACGTCCTCGAACCCCGCGGTCGTCACGAGCGCCGCGCGCGCGCCCTTCCGTTCGAGCAGCGCGTTCGTCCCCACGGTCGTCCCGTGTACGACCTCGACTTCAACGAGCGATACGCCCGCCTCTCGCGCCGCGCGCCTGAGGCCCTCGGCGATGGCGCGCGAAGGGTCGTCCGGCGTCGAAGGCACCTTGAAGATGTGCGCGCGCCCGCCCGCGTGATAGACGAAGTCCGTGAACGTCCCGCCCGTGTCCACGCCCACGCGCACGCGCCTCTGCCCTTTCTCTTTCATCCGTGACCGCAGCATAACACGGGGGCAGCCACACCGTGCCAACGTGGCTCACTCCCTGCCGCGCGCGCGCGCCGTGGCCCATCCTCAAGCGTGGAAGGAGTAAAAGAAGATGCGACGCCACACGACACGCCTGAGGGCGGGGCTGCTGGCCTTCTCCGTCGGCGCGGCGGTGCTCAGCCTGAGCCCTGCGCGCACTGAGCCCGCGCCGTCGCCCACGCCGACATGCACGCCCCCCGCGGTCTCGTGGCTCGCCGCCTCGGCGCCGATCTCAATCGCTGACACGGCGAAGGACGCTGGCCCGCGGGTCTCGCAACAGTTGTGGGTCAAGTTTCCGAAGGCCGGACTCGTGCAAGTCCGCGCGGTCGAGAACTACGACGAGCGGATGCGGATAGAGGTTCTGGACGGCGAGACCGACGCGCTGCTCTACACCTTCCAAGCCCCGACCGACGCACAGCCCAACGCCGAGCAAGAGAAGTTCGGGACGGCATTCCTGCGGTTCAGAGTCCTCAGGGACTTGGGGCTGCCGCAACCGCTCATCCTCGTCGTCGCCGTCAGGCCCGGCGGCTCGGGCCACGGCTTCTACGTGTCGCTCATCGGCGAGGTCGGCGGGCGTCTGAAGGTCTTGACGCGCGAGCGGCTGACCACGAACAACCAGGGCGGGATACACGTGGGCGACCTCGGCGGCGGGCGCGGCATGGGCGTCGCCATCTGGTCGCCCATCTGGGACCCCGATTGCGAGGCACACTACGGCGCGCACCAGTTCGAGGTGGAGCAGAACCCTCTCGACGTGCGCCGCGGGAGGTTCGTCAAGGGTCGCACCGTGCGCTCCAGGAAGAAGTACGGCGGGCACGGCGAAGGCGCGCTCGGCGAGTTGAGGCTGGGCTACACGGACTTGCTACAGGACATGCCTGATGTCTCGGAGTATCACTGGCTCTGAGCCAGCCGCGACGAAGAGGCCGAGCGCGCTTCTCATCATTGCTCCAACCTCACGCGTGGCCAGAACCTTCCGGAACGTCGTCGGCCCGCGCGCATCCTTCCGCGAGTCTACGCAGCACTGCGACCTCCTCGCGGTGCTCGGCGACGAACCAGTCGTTGAGCAGCGGCAGGTACTCCAACTGTGTTTCGACCGGCAACTCGAAGAAGCTCGACGGCACCACGCGGCGGCAGCGCGGGCTCCCGCAGTTGCAGTTCCAGACGATGCCGCCGTGGCAGTCGATGATGTAGTCGGTGGTGATCTCTTCATCCGCATTGATCCGGCGACGCGCGATGACGATGCCCGCGCCGCCCTTCCGACGCGCGTAGGTGTTCGGGTCGCAGCTCGAATTGATGTGGCGCTCGGGGTCGCGCTGGAGCACGACCTTTCTCCCTTCGAGGTAGTCGCAGTGATACTCGTACTCGCCCAGTTCCGGCCGCAGAGGGTGCTCCTCGTCCACCACGCGCGAGTCGTCCAACACGAGCACCGTCTCGCCCGCCGCGAAGTCGCGTGCCGCGAACACGCCCACTCCGTGAATCCCCGACTCTGTTACGTACACGTCAGCCATCGTGGTTACAGCGGCGGCCGCTGCCAGCCGCCGAGGGCGCGTTCGACTTCGAGGGCGGAGGCCAATGCCACGTCCTCGCGCCAGGGCCGCGCGACGAGTTGCGCGCCGAGCGGCAGACCTTCGGGAGAGGTGCCGGCGCGCACGACCGCGCCCGGCCAGCCCGTCATGTTGTAGAGCATCGTGTAGCTGAAGAAGAGCTGGTTCTGCTCGTCGAACGTCGTCCCGTGCGGCATCGCCGCGCGCGCGCAGGGCGGGCAGATGATGAGGTCGTAGTCGCGCATGAACGAGAGCATCTCGGAGCGCCACGCGTCGAGCTGGTAGACGAGCATCGTCACCTCGCCCGCCGTCAGACTCTTCGACCCGAGGATGTCGAGCAGGCGCGTCATCAAAGGGCTCGTCTCGGCGGTGCCCGACATCAACAGGAGCATTCGCAGCCCCGCGCCCGAGTCCGCCGCGTAGAGCCCGAGCAGCAGCCCGTAAGCGTCCGAAGGCACGGGCGGCCGCGCCTCTACGACCGACGCCCCCGCGTCTGCGAGCACGCGCGCCGCGTCGCGCGCTACGCCCGCGATATCTTCGGTCGGCGCGACGATGCCGTTGTCGGTGTGGAAGGCAACGCGCAAGCCCTTCAGGTCAACCCGCGCGGGGTCTCCGAGCGGGACGGGTGCGACGGTCGGGTCGCGCCAGTCCGCGCCGCAGAGGATTGGGAACGCGAGCGCGAGGTCTTCGACGCGGCGCGCGAGCGGGCCGATCTGCCAGATGGAGTCGAGCAGGCCGCCCATCGGCGGGAAGTGTCCCGTGCGCGGCGTGCGCCCCGAAGTGGGCTTGAGCCCCGCGATGCCGCAGAAGTGCGCGGGCACGCGGATGCTGCCGCCCGCGTCGCTCCCGAGGCCCAGAGGCGACATCCCCGAAGCGATGGCCGCGCCCTCGCCGCCGCTGCTGCCGCCGGGCGTGCGCGTCAAATCATAAGGGTTGTGCGTGCGGCCGTAGACGAGGTTGTCGCTCTCGAAGGCGAGCGAGATTTCGGGGACGTTGGTCTTGCCGAGGACGACCGCGCCGGCCGCCTTCAGGCGCGCGACGCCGGTCGCGTCCCGTTCGGGCACGTACGCAGCGCGCCCCTGCGTGCCGCCTGCCGAGACGACCCCTTCAATCTCGAACGCGTCCTTGATGGTGACGGGGACGCCGTGCAGAGGCCCCCACTCCTCGCCGCGTGTGCGTGCCTCGTCGGCCTCGCGCGCACGACTGCGGGCGGCGTCGGCCGTCAGATGCACGACCGCGTTGAGCGTCGGGTTCACCTCCTCGATGCGCGCCAGATGCGCCTCGACGACTTCGGCCGAAGAGACCTCGCCGTCCCGTATCGCGCGCGCCATCTCGGACGCCGAAGAGTAGATGATCTCGTCCATAGCTCACTCCGTTCGGAGTAAATAGTGAATGATAAATCGTGAATAGTGAGAACCTGTTTTAGTTATTTACTATTTACCATTCACTATTTACTGCCTTTCCCCCTCCCACGCGTCCATGAACTGTCGGAGGGCGACGATCTTGCCGAGGTGGTGCGCGGTGTGTACGGCGAGGCTGATGAGGGCGTCGGCCATCGTGTGGCCGGGGTCGGTCTCGTGCTTGAGGCGCTCGGCCGACTCAGTCCACCACAGCGCCTTCTCTATCCCGGCGAGGAACTCCGCGACGAGCGCGTCCCACTCGGCCTGGCTCGCGGGCGGCGCCTCCGGGTAGACGCGCCCCTTCTGCCACTCTTCATACAGAGCCTCGTCGCGGTTGACCATGATCGACTGCCAGCGGTTCGTGTGCCAGAGTTCTTCGTAGATGGTGTGCGACTGCGCCGACGGCCGACGCGTCACCTGTTCGAGCGTGAGCCCCGCGACGATGCGTTCGCGCCGCGCGAACTCGCCGTCCTTGAAAAGGTGTCCCCACTTACTCAATTCGATGTCCCCTCTTCCGTTCAGCGCGGCAGCGTCTCCGCCAGCAGGCGGAAGACGTTCCCGCCCATGATCGCGCCTATCTCTTCTTCGTTGAAGCCCTCTTCGAGTAAGGCGTCGGTGATGAGCACGACGCCCGTCGTGTCGAAAGGCTCTGTGACCGCGCCGTCAAAGTCCGACCCGAGCGCGACGTGCTCAACCCCGACGACGTTCGCCGCGTGTCGTATCGCACGCGCCACCGCGCGCGCCTCCCCGCCGCACGTGGCCGTCTCCCAGTAGCCGATGCCGATGACGCCGCCCTTCGAGGCTATCTTACGCAACTGCTCGTCGCTCAGGTTCCGGTTGTTGTCGCACGTCCCGCGCACGCCCGTGTGCGAGACGACCAGAGGACGAGTCGAGACCGCGACCACGTCGTCGAACGTCTGCTCAGAGGCGTGCGCCAGATCGACGAGCATCCCGCGCGCCTCGGCCCGGCGCACCATCTCGCGCCCTTTCTCCGTCAAGCCCCCCTTGCCCACCCCGTGCGCCGAGCCGCCCCACTCGTTGTCATAGAAGTGCGTCGGCGCCAGCATGCGGAAGCCCGCGTCGAAGAGCACATCCACGTTGTTCACGTCGCCTTCGAGCGGGTACGCGCCCTCCAACCCGAGCAGGCCCGCGATTAACTGCGGGTCGCTCCTGCGCCGCTCGACGAAGCGCGCGAGGTCTCCGGCCGTCCTGATGACGGAGAGGCGCCCGCCCGAACGCCCGGCCGCCTCGTTGAGCTTGCGCGCCTGATAGAGCGCGCGCTGGCGCATACTCCGCACCGAACGCAGCGGCCAGCGCGACGCGACGGCGATGGCCGTCACGCCGTCGAGTCCCTCGGGATTGGTGTCGTATTTGGGGGCGTAGGGCGTGTGACTGACGACGGTGAAGAACTGGAGCGCGACGCCTCCCTCCGCGAGCCTCGGCACGTCCACGTGTCCGCGCTCCGAGCGCGCGAGCACGTCCCGGTTCCACAGGAGCGTGTCGGCGTGCATGTCCGCCACGAGCAGCCGAGCGTGGAGCGCGCGCCCGCGCTCTGACGCACGGTACGGCCCGCGCACGCGCGTCCCATTGAACAGCCACTCCGCTACCACCGGCGCCACCGTAAAGAACGCCAGCACGCCCACGACGGCGAGCAGGATGAGGACGGCGGGGAGCTTTCTTTTCATGGAGAACAGTTTTCAGTTTCTGGTTTTCAGCATTAAGTTTTCAGTTCTCGTTTTACTGAAAACTGAGAACTGAAAACTAAAAACTGCTGACGGTCACACGGCAGCCGGAGGCGTGGGCGGCGCGCGCGGCGTCGAGGACGAGTTGCGTGCGGTGTCCATCGTCGAAGGTGGCCGCGCCCTCGACGTGCGTGCGGCCTTCACTGAGCGCGTCGATGATCTCGCGCGCGAAGACGGTGAAGCCGCGCGACCACTCCGTGTCGCGCAGGCCCTCGGCCAGCGGCGCCTCTTCGGCCTCGACCCTCTGCCACGCGCTCTCGCCCACGCGCGCGCGCCAGAGACGGCCCGCGCCGTCGATGCGTACGGAGCCGTCGGTGCCGAAGACCTCGACCGTATGCTCGGGCGCGCCCGGCTCCGCCATCGAGATTGAGACGACGCCGGTCGCGCGCTCGGCCGCGCCCCCGTCCTCGAAGTTGACCAGCAGGGAAGCCTCGTCGTCGGCCGTCACGCGCCTCAACTCGCCCGACGCGGGGTCGCGCCGCTCCGCGACGTGCGCCGCGAGCGACGCCGAGACGTGCGACACGCGCGTCCCGAGCAGCCAGTGCAGAGCGTCCAACGCGTGCGACCCGATGGCCCCCAGCGCCCCGCCGCCCGCGCGCTCGTCCGACCACCAGCTCCACGGCGTGTCGGCCAGAGCGCGCGAGCCGCCCCGGAACAGAAACTTCGCGTGGCGCACGCGCCCCAGCTCGCCGCCCTGAATCAACTCCCTCATCCGCCGCCGCGCCGGCAGGAACCGCAGCTCGTGGTCGATGAGCGCCAGAGTGCCCGCCGCCCGCGCCGCTTCGCACATCCGCGCCGTCTCCACGGCGTCCATCGCCATCGGCTTCTCGCACAGCACGGCCTTCCCCGCTGCGAGCGCCCCCACGGCCATCTCCACATGCGTCACGGGCGGCGTCACGATGCTCACCAAATCCACGTCCCCGTGCGCCAACACCTCGCGCCAGTCCGACGCCACGAACGGAATCCCGAACTCCCGCGCGACCGCCTCCGCGTTCTCCCGACGCCCGCTCGCCACCGCCACCAGACGCGCGCCCGGCACAGAAGCCCACGCGGGCAACTGCGTCGTCCGCGCGAACCCCGTCCCGACGATGCCGACGCCGATTGTCCTTTCGTCTGTCACGAACGCCTCGGCTTTCTGTTTGGATTGTACTGAAGGTAGGTTAAATGCCCTCTGTAGGATTTGAACCTACAACCAACGGATTATGCCTGCCACTACGGCTTTCGCCGCGCGCCGCCCGAGGGCGGAGTTTGTGGTCTGGACTTTCCCTTCGCTTTACGCGTCTGCCGTCAAGTCTCTACACCTTCCCCGCATGTGCGGGGCTTGGCTCGGGATTACCGTCCCGCTTTCGCGGCTTAGGCTTCCCCGAATTTGGCAGATTCTACGGGCGCACCTGAGACGCCCCCGGCATCGCCGGGACTCGAATGTGATACGCTCGCAACCCTACTTTGGAAGTCTTATGGAAAAGGTCTGCGTCATCTGCGAAGCGCCTCTTACCGGCAGGCAGATGGTCTTCTGCTCACGCCGGTGCAAGAACTCTTCGACAAACAACAAGCATCAGAATTACGTCTCTCAGCAACAACGCGGCCGCCAGAGAAAGCAACTTCTGATTCAACGAAAGGGCGGCCGGTGCGAGCGATGCGGTTACCGCCGCAACGAAGCGGCGTTGGCCTTTCATCATCTCGAACCGGCGGACAAGTCCTTCCCCCTCGACATCAGGCATTGCTCGAACACCTCATGGAACGCGCTTCTGGCAGAAGCGAGCAAGTGTCAACTCCTCTGCCTGAACTGCCACGCCGAGATTCATAACCCCGAATTTTCCACTTAGACTTTTCAAAGAACCGAGTCCGCTGCTCTAACCATTGAGCTAAGAGGGCACAAAATTTAACAGCGAGTGGAGGCGATTATAAAGACCACCCTGGTGCGTCGCAACTGTTCCTACTTCATCGTCTCTTTGAGGGCTTCGATCTGGGAGAGGTGGCGGTCTTCGTGGGCGCCGACGAAGAGGAGCCATTGGTAGAGGTCGAGGGGGCCCCAGGCGGGGTGCGGGAAGCGGATGGCGCGGCCGTCGGCGCGCTCGACGCGTGGGCGCAGGGTGTAGAGCGCGGCGCGCGACTCGCGCAGGCGCGCGAGCGAGTCGGCGAGCGGGAGCGTCCCCGTCGGGCGGATACGCTCGGGCGCTTCGTACTTGACGCTGCGCGAGCGCTCGACGAACTCCTCGATGGAGACGGGCTCGAAGTCGTCGGGGGCCGCCGCGTCCGCGTTCGACTCTTCGGCCTTGCCGAGCAGCTTGTCGAGCAGCGTGGCGACGTTGCCCTCGACGATGGAGAGGTGCTCGACAAGCTGTGCGACCGACCAGCGTTCGGGCGCGGGGCTGAAGCCGTACTGCTCCTCGCTCAAGCCCTCGACGGCGGCGAGCAGGCGCGCGCGCGTCTCGTCGATGTTCTCGTAAATTTCGGGGACACTCCGGAAGTCCATAAAGGGGAATCGCTCCTCTGGTCTGCGGGAAGCCGGAGCCGACCGAGCACGGCCGCCTGCGGCGAGACGTGCAGGACGTGCCAGCGCGGATACTTGAAGACCGGCTCGTCGTGGTAGATGTGCACGAAGGCCGTCTGCGCGTAGATCGTCTCGGGCTCGACCCATTCGAGCCGGACGAAGGGGTTCAACGAGATGAGCACGGCCTCGCTCGGCTGTTGCTGTTGTGGCTGCGGCGCGGCGGGCTCGCTCTTCTTGAAGACGCGCGCGTCGTAGTCGGCCGAGGCAGCGTGCAGGGGCTCGCGCAGGGAGAGCCCGGCGCCGGACGGCTGCGCGCCGCCCGCGTCGTAGACCGCCACGTCGTACTCGAACGCCGTCGCCAGCTTCGACCCGTCGGGCGACCATGCGGGCTCGACCGGCGTCGCGCGGTCGTCGAGCAGACGCTCCTGGCCTTCGAGCGTGATGAGGCGCGGCCGTCCCGCGTGCGGGAAGCCTTCGCGCCGCTGCGCCGCCCACTCGTCCTCCTTGCAGGCGAGCGCGGCAACCTGTTGCCCGTCGGGCGACCAAGCGAGCTTGAAGTAGATGAGCCCCTCGCGCGCGGTGAGGGGGCGCAGGTTGTAGCCGTCGCGGTCGCCGACGTAGACCTGCTCGGTGCTGAAGGTCTGCGTCGAGGGGATGATGGGCGCGGTCGTCGGCTCGGGCTCCGCGCCGGTCGTGCCCGCCGCGGGCGGCTGCGGGAGGCCGGGCTCCCTGGCGAGGGCTTCGGGCGGCACGGGCGCCGCGTTCAGAGGCTCCGGCGTGGCCTGCGGCGTCTGCGTGCGCACGCCGCTGAAGAGGATTTTACTGCCGTCGGGCGACCACTCGACTTCTTCGGGGAAGACGCCCGTCAGGTCGGCCGGCAGGACGTTGCGGATGAACTGGCCCGTGGAGTTGTAGAGGTCGATGCGAAAGTCCGTGTCGGTCGCGCTCGTGCCATAGAGCGCGAGCGCCCTCATCCCCGAAGGGTCGAGGACGGTGCGGATGAGTGCGTCGTCGGGTCGCTGCGTCTCGAAGGCGGTACGGATGGCGGCGGTCGGCTCACTCACCTCGTCGCGGCGCAGGTACTCGGGCAGCTTCTCTTCAACCACGTCGGGCTCGAAGCGGAAGGCGAGCCGCTCGGCGGGCACGTCGCGCAGGCTCTTCGGCACGACGGAGAGCCCCGCCGTCTCCCGTATGCTCCGGCACGCCGGCGCGGCCGGCAGCAACGCTGCCAGCAGCAGCAGCGCCGCCGCGCGCCGGCCGCCCCTACTTCTCCCAAAGCCCTGGCCCATCTCTTCCCTCTCGACCGCCCCCGTGCTCTGTTTGAATTTCGTCGTTCGCACGATGATAGGAACGCCGACACGACGGTGTCAAAAGCAGTAGTCAGTAGAAACGCCCTTTCGCAACCCGGTTCGCAGCCCGAACCCGACGACTGTTAACATCAACCTCCGCAGAGCGGAGCCTACTGTCTACTGTCTACCGTTCACTTGTTGCGCCATTCGGGCTTGCGCTTCTCCATGAAGGCTTGGACGCCCTCCTGCGCGTCCTCGGTCTTCATCAGCTCGTTGAGGTAGATGTCCTCGGTACGTTCGAGCGCTGCGAGGAACGGGCGACCGCGCGCGGCGTCCAACGCGCGGCGCGCCATCTCCAGTGCCGGCGCGGACAGCTCGCGCAGGCGCCCCAGAATCTCTTGCAGCTTCGACTCCAACTGCTCGGCCTCGACGACGTAGCTGACGAGCCCTGTGCGCTCTGCCTCCTGCGCGTCGAAGATTTCGCCCGTCAGCAGCAGCTCGCGCGCGCGCCGCTCGCCCATGATGCGCGGCAGGAGCACGGCCGCGACGGGCGGAAAGACGCCGAGCTTGATCTCCGGCTGGCCGAACCGCGCGCGCGACGCGGCGACGACGATGTCGCACCCGGCGACCAGCTCGCACCCGCCGCCGAGCGCCGCGCCGTCCACCACGGCCAGCGCGGGCTTCCCCATCTGCTCCAACGTGCGAAAGACGTTGTGGAAAGATTCGAGCATCTGGTAGACCGTCTCCGGCTGATGCTCCTCGACCGAGACGCCCGCGCTGAAGGCGCGCGAGCCCTCGACCGCGTCGAAGACGACGGCCACCACGTCGCGCATCCCCATGCACTCCGTCAACGCCGCGTCCACCTCGCGCATCATCGCGATGGTGAAGATGTTCAGCGGCGGCCGCGCGAACGACACGCGCGCGACCCGCTCCTCCACGCGGAAACGTATGTGCTGGTAAAGGTCAGGCATAAGCGTCTAGTCTGACGGCGGACGACGGGCGATAAAGGCTCAGGCCATCGTCCATCGTCCCTCCCATGAACTCGGCGAAGGGTGAGTGGCTTTGCCTTTATCTTAACACTTCCCGACCGTCGCCCCTGCCCCGCGCGAGCCTGACGGCGAGGTAGACGGGGAGGCTCAGCGCGAGCAGCCCGAGCGCATAGAGACTGTTCTCGGTGTCGCTCCACACGGCCCCGGCGAGGAAGGCGACTGAGACCGCAAGCGCGGAGGCCGTCGTCAAGGGATATCCCCACGCGCGATAGGGCCGTGCGGTGTCTGGCTCGCGCCGCCGCAGCACGAAGATGGAGAGGAAGACGAGCGCGAGGTCGGTCACGAAGAAGAAGGCGAGCGCCGCGAGCAGCTTCGCGAACGTGCCGCTGAAGACGATGAGCAGCACGGCCGCCGTCGTCGAGAGCGCGAGCGAGACGGTCGGCGTCCCGCCCCGGTTGACGCGCGAGGCCGCGCGCCAGAAGAGCCGGTCGCGACTCATCGCGTAGACGACGCGCGGCGCCGTCAGAGTGTTTCCGTTCACCGACGCGAGCAGAGAGACTATCGCCACCACGCCGATGACCGTGGCGCCGCGCGGCCCGAAGATGGCCTCGGCCGCCGCGCCCGCCGCGAGTTTCTGCCCCGCGAGTTGCTCTAAGGGCAGCACGTAGAGCAGGGCCGCGTTGAAGAGGAGGTAGACGACGATGACGAGCAGCACGCTCCCGACCATCGCCCGCGGGACGCTGCGCGCCGTGTCCCGCACCTCCTCGCCGAAGTAGACCGTGCTGTACCAGCCGTCGTACGTGTAGATGATCCCTTGCAGCGCGAGCACCACGGCCGCCAACAGCCCGAGCCCCGAAGGCACGGACAACGCTTGCGCCGGCTGAACCTCCACCGCCGCCGCCCCGCGCCCGCCGTATACGAAGCAGGCCGCGATGAGCGCGGCGAAGGCGAGCGTCTTCAGAAGGCTCGTCAGCTCCTGCGAACGGCTGCCCCAGCGCACGCCGCGCCATTGAAGCAGCGCGAAGGCGACGGTTACGCCCGAAGCGACCGCGAGCCCTCGACCCGCAAGCGCAGGCACCAGCAGCCCCGCGTACTCGCCTATCACCAGCGCCACGGCCGCGACCGTGCCGCACGTCGAGAGCCAGTCGCTCCAACCGACGACAAAACCCGGGTACTCGCCGAGCGCCCTCCGCGCGAAGACGTAGAAGCCTCCCGAGCGCGGAATCATCGTCCCCAGCTCGGCCACCGACACCGCCCCGAACAGCGCATAGACCCCGCCCAACAGCCACGCGCCGAGGAAGAGCCAGCGGTTGGGGAGCTGCTGCACCACCTCGCCCGGCGTCCGCAGGATGCCCATGCCGATGGTTATCCCCACGGTCACCGCCAGCCCGAACACCACCCCGAGCACGCGCAGCAAACGCCCCCGCCCTTCCGTAAGGACGGCTTCCGCGACTGACTTCTCGACTGTCGCCATGCGAGGCTCGCTCCCTTGTTTAAGTGGCGGGCGCTTTCATTCTCCGAAGATTTGTCGGAGGTGGTGCTTGAGGTGGTCTACGTAGTCGCGCATCAGGTGTTCGAGCGTGGCGGGCTCGTCGGCGGAGACGGGCGCGAAGCCGATCTCGTGCAGGTTATGGTCGCGCCGCGGGCGCAGGCGCTCCGCCGCGGGCGCTCGCTCGCAGACGTGCGCGAGGTGCAGGTTGTAGAACTTCCAGAGGTTGACGACGAGCGGCCACGACTCTTCGTCGTACCCCTGCGAGCGCACCCACTCGTCCTGCGCATAGCCGGGGAAGACGAGGTCTTCTTTGAACTGCGCGCGGACGAAGCGCTGGTGATTATTCGCCGCCGAGTCGATCAGGTGACCGAGCGTCTCCTTCGCAGACCAGCTCCCTTCGCCCCGCCGCGAAGAGACCTCCGCGGCCGTCAACGTCAGCAGACGCGCCGACGCCTCCTCCACCGTGCGCACGAAGTCTTCGAGCACGTCTTTCATCAACGCCCCTTGCGCCCGCGCTTCGGCGCGCGCTTCTCCTCCGACTCGATCTCGTCCGTCGTGGCGAGCATGAACTTGCCCTTGACGACGACCTTGCCCCCCACTGTGCACGTCCAGTCGAAGCGCGGCGCGTGCGTGGCCCAGTCGAAGGCGGCAAAGTCGTCGGGGAAGTTGAGGTAGCCGAAGTTGTCGCCCTCGACCTTCACGCTCTTGCGCCACTGCTTGCCCGTCCGCGCGGCCGTCACGACGAAGTTCGCCTCGAAGCCGTGGAGGTCGTCGTTCTTGTCGCGCACGCCGATGCGCACGCTCGGCGCCTCCGACCACTGCCAGTGAACCTGCCGCACCGGCGCCGCCGCACCGGCCGCGCCGAACGCCAACACGAAGAACAAAGCACACAGTCTCCTCATCCCGCTCCTTCCGGTTCAGAAATGTGAAATTTCAACTTTGAGATTCTTAAAGCGACTGTCCGCCGTCAACGTTCAGGACGGCGCCCGTGATGTGACGCGCGCGCTCGGAGCAGAGGAAGAGGACGGCGTGCGCCACGTCCTCGGGCTCGCCCATGCGGCCGAGAGCCGACTCGCGCGCGGCGCGTTCCCTGACCGCCTCGGGGAGGCGTTCGACCAGCGGTGTGCGGATGAAGCCCGGCGAGACGGCGTTGACGCAGACGCCGTAGCGGCCCAGCTCGACCGCGGCCGAGCGCGTCAGCGCCACGAGCCCCGCCTTCGACGCCGCGTAGTTCGCCAGCCCGAAGCGGCCGCGCCCGGCCTCGATGGAGGCGACGTTGACGACCCTCCCGCCGCGCGCGCCGCGGAAGTGGCGCGCCGCCGCCTGCGTGTAGCTGAACGCGCCCTTCAGATTCGTGTCGAGGACGACCTGCCACTGCTCCTCCGACATCTCCCACAAAGGCGCGTCCGAGGTCGTGCCCGCGGCATTGACGAGGATGTCGAGTCGCCCCAGACGCTGCAACGTCTCCTCAAAGACCTGTGCGGCGCGCGCGTGCTCGCGCACGTCCGCGCGAAAAGATACCACGCGCGCGCCCGCGGCCTTCAACAAATTCTCGACCTGCGCGAGCTGCGCCTCGGCCGCCGCGTCCACGACGACGAGGTCTGCGCCCGCGCGCGCCAGCTCCCACGCGCACGCCTGCCCGATGCCCGACGCCCCGCCCGTCACCAGCGCGACCCTGCCCTCGAACTCCAACGTCATAAGATTCAAATGATGAACGATGAATGATGAATATAACACCGTCGAACTATTCATCATTCATCATTCATCGTTCATCATTTCGGGAAGGGGACACCAAGCCAGGACTGGTAATTGCGGCGCTGCCGCTCGTCGGCGTTGGCCGCGGGGACGATGCGGTAGGTGGCGGCGGCGCGCGAGCCGAGTTTGATGTTGAGCGTGCGCAGCTCTTCGCCGCGAAAGACGGTGAGCGTGAGCTGTTCGCCGGGGCGCTTGTCGGCGATGCGTTCGTTGAGGAACGAGAGCGTGGCGCGGTAGCCGTCGGCGGCGACGATCTGGTCGGCGAACGAGAGCCCCTGCTCGTAGGCGGCCGTGCCCGCGGGCACGTTCTTGACCGTCAGACGGCCGTCCTTCTCTTCAAGCGTCGCGCCGAGGTCGGCCACCGCGGGCGCGGGACGGCCCGCCGCGTCGCTCGCGGTGTCGAGCCGCAGGCCCACCCACGAGAGCGCCGCGTCGTAGTCCAGCTCTTCACGGCCGCGGACGTAGCGGCGGAAGAACTCTTCGAGTCCGGCGCCCGCCGCCCGCTCGGCCGCGCGCTGAAAGTCCGCGGGCGTGTAGTTACGGTTCTGCTTGAAGAAGTCTGTGTAGAGCGCGCGTATCACGTCGTCGAGCGAGCGCGCGCCGTTCGAGCGCCGACGGATTTCGAGGTCGAGCAGCAGCGCGACGATGGCGCCCTTGTCGTAGTAGGAGACCGAGGAGTTGACCGTATTTTCGTCCGGCCGGTACTGCTTGACCCACGCGTCGAAGCTCGCCTCCTCAAGACTCTGCACACGACGGCCGGGCGTCTGCTGCAACTTCTGTATCTCCTGCGCCAACACCTGCAAGTACTGCCGGTCGTTCATGAGCCCCGCGCGGCGGACGAGGAGCGTCTCGTAGTAGCTGGTCACCCCCTCGGCGACCCAGAGCAGGCGCGTGTAGTTCTCCTCCGTGTAGTCGAAGGGGCCGAGCGCGTCGGGGCGGATGCGCTTGACGTTCCAGACGTGGAAGACCTCGTGCGAGACGAGCGTGTCGAAGCTCCGCCAGTCTGCCTCCGTGTTGAAGGCGAAGCGCGGGAGGATGAGCGCCGTCGAGTTGAGGTGTTCGAGCCCGCCGCCGCGCGCCGCGGCAAGCAGCAGCATGATGGTGTAGTCGCGGTAGGGCAGGTCACCCATCATCTCGGCCGCAGCCTCGACGATGCGCTGCGAGTTGCGCCGCATGTGCTCCGCGTCGTAGCTGCCCTCGCCGTCGATGACGACGCGATGGGGCACGCCCTTCACCTCGAACGAGAGGACGCGAAAGTTGCTGACGAGAAACGGCGAGTCGTAGAGCACGTCGAAGTCTTCGGCGCGGAAGGTGTTCGGCGCGCCGGGGACGGCGGGCAGGCCCGTCGCGATCTTCCAGTCGCCGAAGGGCTCGACCTTGATGGTCGAAGGCGCGCCGAGCATCCCGTCGGGGTAGACGAGGAGGTTGGCGTTGTTCCAGAAGGCGTGGCGGTCGTTCAGCTCGCTCGTGCGCACGCCCAGCTCGTTGGCGTAGAGCGCGTAACGCACGCGCACGTCGCGCGCGCCCGCCGCCTCGACGCGCCAGGTGTTCTTGTTCGTCTTCGTCCAGTTGAGCGTGCGGCCCGACGCGTCGCGCGCCTCAAACTCCTGCACGTGCCGCTCGAACTCGCGGACGAGGTAGGAGCCGGGCGTCCAGACCGGCATGCGGAGGTCGAGCGCGGCGGGCGCGGCCCCGCGATAGTTGAGCCGCGCCTCCACGTTGAAGAGGTGCGTGTGCGGACGCGGCATCGAGACCGTGTACGAGATTTCGGGCGCGTCCGCCGGGACGGCGCGCGCGCGCGAGTCGGGCGTCTGCGCCCGTGCGACGTTGAGTAAGAACAGAAAGAGGCACGCCGTGAAGGCGAACGACTTCGCGCGAGTGTGTCGCATCCTGCTTAACACTTCCTTCGTCAGACCGAGTTGTGCGGGAGAAGTTAACGAAGGAATCTTACAACGAAACTCGGTGCGCGCGCGAACGCGGTTCCGGCCCGACTACTCCGAGATGCAGAAGACTTCGCGCCCTTCGTCCGTCGGTATGCAATAGTGTTGGTAGTAGTCAGGCTGCGGCGCGTAGGGGAGCAATAACAGGTAGACGGCGGGCACCCAGAGGAGGCAGGTGAGTATCACGACGCGCAGCTCGTGGTGCCCGTCCATCCGCACGAGCCGTCTCAGCAACAGCGCGCCGAGGACGGTCACGCAAATGAGATTGATGGGAACGTATTCCGACAGCTCTACCATGCGCGCCTCCTCGTCCGTTGACTCATAAGACACCCTTCGGCGCGCATCGGTTCCGGCCCCGCTTCCAACGGCGTTTGGAGTGTGTCAAACTTTCACCTAAACAGAATTCGATATAGGAACCGGGAGGGCAAGTCGATGGCAGTTGTGGCGTGTGCGAAGTGCGACGCGAAGAACCGCGTGGACGAGCGCGTGACCTTCGTCGGCAAGCAGCCGGTGTGCGGCCGTTGCGGCGCGGAACTCCGGGTCGATGGAGGAAGCGTCGAGACGGCGAGGGACGCGGGCCGGAGTTCCACGAAGGACGAAGGGAAGACCGTGACGGTGACGGACGCGACGTTCGCACGCGAGGTGTTGGAAGCCTCGGCGGCGCGACCGGTGCTGCTCGACTGCTGGGCGTCGTGGTGCGGCCCGTGCCGGGTTATCGCGCCCGTGCTCGAAGAGCTGGCCGCCGAGTCGGCCGGCCTCTACCGCGTTGCCAAGCTCAACGTGGACGACAACCCGCGCACCTCCGCCGCCCTACGCATCCAGTCCATCCCGACCCTCTTCGTCTACAAGGGCGGCCAGCCCGTCGAACGCCTCGTCGGCGCGCAGCCCAAGCAAGTCATCGCTGCACGTCTCGCAGCGCATCTTTAAAAGGACTGAGGACTGAGGACTGAGTGAAAGACTCGCTTCTTCACTCAGTCCTCAGTCCTCAAGTACTTCTTAATTCATTGAACGTTGACCGTCACCTGGCCCTTGCCGCAGGGGGATTTGAAGGTGACGAGGAAGGCGCCGGTCTTGCCGCTGGTGGGGGTGATGAGGAAGCGTGCGCCGTTGCCGTCTTCGGGCTTGTGCGGTTCGGGAAGGATGGCGATGTCGGCCCAGTTCGGGGTCGAGGGCTCGATGCGGGGCGGGGTCGTGCCCGTGTAGCCCAGGATGCCCACCCAGACGGCGACCCGGCCGCCGTTACTCTTGAGGTTGAGCGTGGTCTCGCCAAGCGTCAGCATGCACTTGCCGTCCTGCAAAGTAGCTGGTGCGGGAGTCGCCGACTCGGGCGTGGGCGAAGGCGAAGGGGCGGGCGTCGCTTCGCTCGCGGGCGGCGCGGCGGGGCTCGGCGCCGGGGTCGGTTCGGCTGTTGTCGTCGTCGCAGGCGTCGCGGCCGGCGTCGGCTCCGCCGCGGGTGTTGTTGTCGTCGTCGTACCTGTGACGGCAGGCGCGGCCGCGTCGTTGGAGGCGGGTGGTGTCGGCGCCGTCGCCTCTGCGGACGCGGGCGTCTCGACTGGCGCGTTGCCGAGCGGCGGCCCAATCAGCTTTTCGATGCCTTTGAGCGAGCCGTTGTTGAGCTTCTTGTAGAGCGCCTCGATGACGGGCAGGCGCTTCGGGTCGGGCAGCAGGCGGTAGCTCGTGACGTACGCGGTCAGCGCGTCGCGCGGGTTGCCGCTCGCTTCGAGCGCCATGCCCAGACGCCACTCGGCCGTGCGCCACCAAGCGGAGCCCTCGGGCAGTACGCTCACCGCGCGCCGCAGACGCACGGCGGCCTCGGCCGTCTGACCCTGGCTGTAGAGCGCCCACCCCGCGAGCCCTTCGATCCTCCCGCGCAAGACCTTTGAGAGCGTGTCGCGGTCAACGGCCATCATGGTGAGCGGCGCGTCCTGCTCGACGACCTGCCTGCGCATCTCCTTCAGCTCCGGCGTCTCCGCGAAGAGCGCGATGGGCGCGTGCGCAAGCCCGAGCGCCGACTCGACGCCGCCGACGGCCGCCTCGGCGCGCGCCAGCGCCTCCGTGTGCGCCGTGCCGAGTTGTTCGAGCCGGTTCGCGGCGTAGACGTTGCGGTAGGCGCGCATCACGTCGTCGCCCGCGCCGAACTCGCGCGCGGCCTCGGCGGCGGCGCGTTCGTCCGAAGCATTGGGCGCCGTCGCATAGTTGAGCGCGAGCAGTGCCTTCAGCGTCCGCGCCTCCTCGGCCGTCGCGGCCCCCTCGTACTGCGCGAGGCTCGCGCGCCGCTCGGGCGCGAGCAGCTCGTTGAAGTTATCTGCGCTCGACTCGACGCGGCCGGCGAGCCGCGCGGCGAGCTTGCCGTCGCGCAGCGTGAACGAACGCGCGAGCTGGTCGGCCGCCTCGTCGTAGAGGCCGGCAGCCGCGAGCGCCGCGGCCAGTTCATAATCGAGCGTGGCGAAGTTGCCGAAGCGGCGCGCGGTTCGGAAGGCACGCTCCGCTTCGAGCGGACGCTTGAGCAAGAGCAGCGCGCGCCCTTGCGCGATGCGCGCCCACGCCCAACCGAAACGCGACTCGAAGGCGACAGCCTTCTCGGCCAGCTCCAACGCGCGCGCGCCCTCGCCGTGCGCCGAGTACCAGTAGGAGGCGCCGACCAGCAGCGGCAGGTCGCGCGCCTCGCCCGTCAGCGCCGGCTGCAACTCGCGCTCGGCCTCCTCGCGCCGCCCCGCATCGAAGAGCGCGAGCACGAGTCCCGCACGCGCGTTCACGTCCTGCGCGTTGGCCGCGAGCAGCTCACGATAGAGCGCGGCGGCCTCGTCCGCCTTGCCCGTCGCACGCTTCAGCTCGGCCAGCGTGCGGCGCGACGAGACGCTCTGCGGGTCAAGCTCCGCGGCGCGCGCGAACTCCGCGGCGGCCTCGTCGAGCCTGAGCGAGAAGCGATGCGCCACGCCGAGCGCCTGATGTGCGGCCGACATCTCGGGCTTCAAACGGACGGCCGTCTGCGCAAGGCGTCCGCCCTCTTCGGGCCGCTCGATGCCGAAGTAGAAGGAGGCGACCGAGAGCAGGCGCGTCGCGTTCCCTTCGGCGCGCGCCTCGACCGCGCGCGCCAGCTCCAACCCCGCCCCGCGGTCGCCGAGCACGTAGAGGTTCGCCGGCAGTTGCGCGATGACCTCCACGAAGAGCTTGTCGGACATCGTGACGGGCGCCTCCGCGACGGCTGCGCGGAAAAGTTCTATCCCCCCGGAGTGGTCGCCGGCCCGGAGCTTCTCGTCGCCGAGCGCGGCGCGCGCGCTCGCCAGAAGCTCCTGCGCCCTGAGCGTCTGCGGCGAGTCGGGGTTCGCTTTGACGAAGGCCGTCAGGCGCTCCACGCGCGTCGCCGCGTCCAGCTTCAAGACCTCGGCCAACTCCGCCTTCAGAGCCTCCTCGTCCACGGGATTAGGCTTCGCCGCCGCGGGTTTAAGCTTCGGTGGCGCGGGCTTTTTCTGCGCGTAGGAGTCGGACAGGGCGGCCGTCGTCAACAGGCAGGCCGCGAGTGTGAAGCCGGTCAGAGTACGTTTCATAAATCCTCACTTGAAAGCTTCGCCCAGCACGCGGCCTACCGCATTGCTCGGCGGCTCGACGTTCAGGATGCGCGCGAGCGTGGGGGCGATGTCGGCGGGCGACGCGGGCTGTAGGTAGCGGCCGGGCGCGAGGCCGCCGCCCATGATGACGAGCGGCACGTGCGTGTCGTACGTGTAGGGCGTGCCGTGCGTGGCCCCGCTCGTGCTGCTGGAGATGTACTTGTAAGCCTCCTGAATGACGACCACGTCGCCGCTGCGCTTCTGGTTGTAGCCGTGCAGCACGCGGCGTGCGACCGCGTCGGCGGGCGAGACCGCGCCCGCGAGGAGCTGCGTCCGCGTGAAGTAGCGCGACATGCCGGGCACGGTGAGCACCGCCTCGCCCGCGACGCTCTCGATCTCCTCCACGCTGACGCCGTCGCGCTCCAGCGCCGTGCGGTTGAAGTAAATCTGATAGTTCGAGAAGGTCTGGATGTAGTCGGCCGTCGTGTCCTTGCTGCCCGGCTTCACGTAGCGCGCGCTGATGCGGTTGCGCACGGCCTTCAGGATGTCCGAAGGGTTGACGCGCCCGCCCGGCAGCCCCTCCGCGGCGGCCTGCTCGGGCGAGGGCGCGACACCGTGGTCGGCGGTGAAGGCGACGACCGTATTCGAGAGACCGACGCGCGCGTCCACGATCTCCAGGAGGCGCGCGATCTGTCGATCCACGCGCAGCGTCATGTCCATCGCCTCCTGGCTGTAGGGGCCGTAGCGGTGGCCGACGATGTCGTTGGCCGAGAAGCTGACCGTGAGCACGTCCGTGTCTTCGTCCGCCCCGAGTTTCTCGTTCACGAGCGCGGCCTCGGCGAACGCGAGCACGAGGTCGTTCGAGTAGGGCGAGTAGTCGAGCGCGCCGTAGAAGGCCGGGCCCGGTGCCTTCAACCCGCCGTCCACGACGTACGGGAAGACGTAAGCGCGGTTGTCAGTCCCCTTCTCCCACGGCGCGTCGTCGCGGCCGGCGCGGCGCTCATACTCGGCCGCCGGAAGCAGGCGCTCCCACTTCGCGCCGAAGAACTTGTCGGCGGGGCGCGCGGCGTTGAAGCTCGCGGCCCAGTCGGGCAGTTTGTCGAAGTAGTATGTGGAAGAGACGAACGTGCCGGTCTGTGTGCTGTACCAGTAGGCCGCGTCGGCCATGCGTCCCGCAGGCAGGATGGCCGCGCGGTTCTTCGACGAGATGCCGACGACGCGCGCACGGCCCGCGGTCGCCAACTTCAACTGGTCGCCGAGCGTCGAGGCCAGAAGGTTGCGCGGGCTCGAAGCGGCCTCGCCCTCGGTGCCACCCAGCAGGCGCACCGAGTCGTCGCGCACGTTCTCAACCGACTTGCCCTCCGTGCGGTCGTACCACTGGTTGGCGATGATGCCCGTCTCCGAAGGCCACGCGCCCGTCAACATCGTCGCGTGCCCCGGCGCCGTCTCGGTCGGCACATGGTCGTAGTTGCACTCGGCCCACGAGGCGCCGTCGCGCGTCAGGCGGCGCAGCCCGCCCGCGCCGAACAGGTCGCCGAAGCGTTCGAGGTAGTCGTAACGAAACTGGTCAACGGCGATGAGCAGCACGAGACGCGTGCGCCTCGTTTGGGGAGCGTTGGCCGCGCGTGTTGCCTCGTTGCGTCGCTGCCGTGCGAGCGCGGGCACGGCGAGCGGCGCGAGCAGCGCGAGCAGGAGGAGCGCGGTCGCAGTTCTGCGGAGGGTGTTGTTCAGTCTCATCTGGTCGGTATCTGGTGTGTCAGAACCTCACGTAAAGCAGGTCGGGGAGACGTGCGCGTCCGTCGGGTTTTAACGACTTTTGAGCGGGCATGATAACATCGCCGCCCGAGCCCGCGCACTCCGGCGGCGCGGGCAAACATCCACTCACGAAGGCGGCACGGCTTTGAGCGGCTTTGACGAAGACTACGAGCAGAGGATGCGCGAGGCGCGCGAGCGGGCGCACGGCGGCGGCCGCGGCGACGTGCTCGACTACCTCGACCTCAAGGCCGTCAACGACGCAGCGCGCACGCGCGCGGTCGAGTGGCTGCTCGAAACCTTCACGGCGGCCGCGGGCGAGCTGAACCGCGCGGGCGCGGGGCTCACGCTCGCGCGCACGGACGCGCACCGCTTCCGCGTCGGCAACTCGACGATGGTCGGCACGCGGCTCGAACTGCGGCGCGGCGTGCGCGCACTCACCGTCGAGGCCGGCTGGCCGCGCGCGCCGCGCGACGGCATCGTCCGCGGCGGGGGACTCGCCTCGGCCGCCATCGGCCACTTCGGCGACGCGCGCGCCGGCGAAGAACTCCTCCTCGTCCCCGACGCACAGACCGAGGCCCGCTGGTTCGTCATCGACAAGGCCGGCACACGCACCGAACTCCAACCCGCACACCTCCGCCGCCACCTCTCTCGACTGCTTGAGATAAAGTAACAGTCTGCCTACTGCTCACGATTTGCGGCGCGGCCTGCACGTTTTGGGAGGACGACTTTCATCCTCGCGCTCCGGTTAACGTCGGGACTCTACCGCGTCACTCTGACGCAACAGCACGTTTTCAAGCAGTCTCGCTTGTAACCCTCTTCTTCCTCGCCAACGGCACAGCGGTTGCGAAGCCGTGCGGCGGAATGATTGCCGCGGGACACGGTTTCCCCGTTCGGACGCGGCAGTGGATTTTGGAGGAGACCGAAGAGATGACCAACCGACGTTTCACCGTTCTGACCTTCGCCGCCGTCGCGCTCGCAACCTTCCTCGCGCCCGCGTCTGCCAGCGCCCAGAACATCTGGGACCGCATCCGCGACCGCGCCGAGCAGGAGCGCCGCCGTGACGACGACTACGGCCGCAACCGCCGCGACCGCGACGACGACCGCTACGGTCGGAACGGCCGTATGAGCGACTACGAGCGCCGCCAACTGCGCGACCTCGCGCGCCGCATCGACGACCGCAGCCGCGACCTCGAACGCGATATCGACCGTATGCTCGACCACAGCCGCATCAACGGCACGAACCGCGAAGACCACATCAACGACGAGGCGCGCGACTTCCGCAACGCCGCCAGCCGCTTCCGGGGCGTTGCCGGCGACAACGACCGCCTCGACCGCAGCCGCGATGAGGCGAGCCGCCTGCTCCAGCAGGCTTCGCAGCTCAGCCGCGCGCTCGGCCGCAGCCGCCTCGACTCGCGCGCCGTCAACGGCTGGAACCAACTCCGCAGCGACCTGCGCGCCGTCGCCAACATCTACAACCTCCGCTTCAACGACGACCGCGGCTACGACATCTGGAACGGCAACAACGACCGGCGCGGCAACCGCCGGTGGGAGTAAGGAGAGAAGGCAGAAGGCAGTAGGCAGTAGGCAGTTAGCCGTCTGCGAAAGCGGTCAAACGAATCGGGGGCGGCGAGCTTATTAACTCGCCGCCCCCGTTCCTTTCGGCCACCTCTTTAAAGAAGCCCTCTGCCTTCAACTGCCTACTGCCTTCTGCCTTCTGCCTACTGTATCCTGTCCCCATGTCGCAAACCCGCGGGACGCTCTACCTCGTCGCCACGCCCATCGGGAATCTGGAGGACGTGACGCGGCGCGCGTTGCGCGTGCTGGGCGAGGCGGACGTGGTCGCGTGCGAGGACACGCGGCGGACGCGCTCGCTGCTCGAACACTTCGGGATACGGGCGCGCACCGTGAGCTACCACGAGCACAACGAGCGCGAGCGCGCCGACGAACTGGCGAGTTTAATGGAGGGGGGGCAGACGGTGGCGCTCGTCTCGGACGCGGGCACGCCGGGCATCAACGACCCGGGCTACCGCCTCGTGCGCGCGTGCGTGGAGCGAAATTTACGCGTCGTGCCCGTCCCCGGCCCGACGGCCTTCGTCGCGGCGCTCACGGCCTCGGGGCTGCCGACCGACGAGTTCTACTTCGGGGGCTTCCTCCCCGCGCGCAGCCACGCGCGCCGCGAGCGGCTCGCCTCGGTCAAGTCGCTGCGCGCCACGCTCGTCTTCTACGAGACGCCGCACCGCCTCGCGCACGCGCTCGCCGAAGCGCTCGAAGTCCTCGGCGAACGTGAGGCCGCGGTCGCGCGCGAGCTGACGAAGTTGCACGAAGAGATTGTGCGCGGCCGTCTCAGTGAACTCGCCGCGCGCTTCGCGCCCGAAGGCGCCGCGCGCGGCGAGATGGTGCTTGTGATCGACCGCGATGTGATTGATGAAGGTGTTGCTGAAGGGACTCAGACGACTTCGAGCGTCGCGGAGATGGTCGCCGCCTTCGAGGCTGAAGGTCTCGACCAACGCGCCGCCCTCAAACGTGCCGCGCGCGAACTCGGCCTCACCCGCGACGAAGCCTACCGCCGCCTCACTTCAGAGCGTTCACTGTCGAAGCAGCGCGACGAGTAAAGCCATCTTCACGCGCCGGCGCGGAGCAGTCTATCGAGCCACAGGTTCGAGAGCTTCTCCTGCACGGTGTTGGCGCGCAGGCGCGCGTTGAGGTGTGGGAAGTCAACCTGGTCGAGCGGCTGATCCTGGTTGAAGCAGGAGAAGACGAAACTTTCGGCGCCCGTCTCGGGGTCAACGTGCTTACAGAGGCATTGCGCGCAGACCTCCTTCATCATGCATTGCATCGGGCTGTTGATGGAGCCGATGCCGACGTGCCCGGGCTTCAAATGTGGTGCGAGCACGCCGTGGCGCGCGGCCTTGACCGCGGCCATCATGCGGTCGGAGCCGATGGCGATGATGCGGTCAACGTCGCGCAGGTCGAACAGGGGCTCGCCGAATTTTCCTTCCGCATACGAGAGCATGGCCTGCACGATGTTGCCGCGGAAGTGCGCGTCCTGCGGGCGGCGCGCTTCAATCTCGACGCCCGTGTCCGTAGACCAGATGACCTGGTCGGTCGCCTCCTCGATCTCCTCGCGCTTGAAGAGGTCTTTGCCGTCCTTGTAGCCCGCGAAGTAGACGACGCGGTTGCCCGCCGCCTTCAAAGCCTTCGCGATGGAGAAGAGCACGGCGTTGCCTAAGCCCCCGCCCGCGAGCAGCACGGTCTCGCCCTCGGGAATCTCGGTGGGCGTGCCCGTCGGCCCCATCACGACGACCTCCTGCCCGGGCCTCAAGAGCGCGCACTGGCGCGACGACGCGCCCATCTCAAGCACGATGAGACTTAAGAGCCCGGCCCCCTTATCCACCCACGCGCCGGTCAGGGCGAGCCCCTCCATCGTGAGCCTCGTGCCGTCGATGGACGGCGCGTCGGTCTCGTAGTTCTGCAAGCGGTAGAACTGGCCGGGGTAGAACTTGCGCGCCTGCATCGGCGCGCGCACGACGACCTCGACGATGGTATCGGTCAGACGCTCGACGCGCTCGACGCGCGCGACGAGGTTCTCGTCGAGCGTCTCCAGAAGCCGCTCGAATGCTTCATCGCGCGCGGGCTGCTCCTCTTCCTTGAGCGCGGCCAGCTCTTCAACGAAGAGCGCGACGACTTCTGGAAAACCGTCCTTCGCCGACGCCATCGCCTTGACGACGTTGCCGGCGTAAACAGGATGGTTGTCGCCGTAGTAAGAAATGTACCGCCCGCCATCTTCGTACGAAGTGAAGAAGCCGCGCTCGCCCTTCGCCGCGGGGACGAGTTGGAACGTCCCGTCCCCTCTCTTCTCAACCTTGTGCGGCGCGAAGAACTCTTTCCAGTCGTCGAGTGCGAAAGTCCCCGGCCGCTCGCGCTCGTAGATGGTGTTCGGGCTCGTGCCCGCGGCGACGCAGACCGTGCGCGCGGGGATACGCAGCGTGTCCTCACAGTTGACGTGCCACTTGCCCGTGGCCGGGTCGCGCGTCACGCGCTCGAAGAGAACGGCCGCGACCGCGCCGTGCTCGTCCGCGACGGCCTCGGCCGGCGACATGTTCTCGATAAAATGGATGCCCTCTTCGAGCGCCTTCGCGACCTCCTCGTGGTTCAGCCTGTAGGCCGGCGAGTCGATCAGACGCTTGCGGTAGACGATGGAGACGCCGCCCCACGCGCGCACAAGCTTGATGAAGTCGGGCGCCTCGCCCGCGTCGGCGGCCCGCGCACGCTCCTCGCGCACCGCGCGACCGTGCGCGATGTACTCTTCGAGCACGGCGCGCTCCTCCGCGTCGAAACGCTTCCAGACCTCGCCTTCGCCGAACTCAGCCGACAGCGCCTCGAAGCGCTCAAGCATCTTCTCGACCTGCACGGGGTAGTAGGCGAACAGCTCGGTCGCCGTGTCGATGGCCGTCAGGCCGCCGCCGATGACGACCGCCGGGAGTCTCACCTGAAGGTTCGCAAACGAGTCGTGCTTGGCCGCGCCCGTGAGCTGCAAGGCCATCAGGAAGTCGGAAGCCTTGCGCACGCCGCGGATGAGGTTGTTCTTCATCGAGACGAGCGTCGGCTTGCCCGCGCCCGTCGCCACCGCGATGTGATCGAAGCCCAGCTCCCACGCGTCCTCAATCGAGAGCGTCCCGCCGAAACGCACGCCGCCGTAGAAGCGGAAGCGTTCGCGCCGCGCGAGCGTCAGGTGCATGAGCGTCAGAAAATTCTTGTCCCAACGCACCGTGATGCCGTACTCCGACACGCCCCCGAAGCCCGCGAGCACGCGCTCGTCCAACTCCGCCGTGATCTCTTCGTACTCGCGCACCGCGCGCGGAACCCGGCCCCCGCCGCCACCCGTCAAATCATCTTCAAGCGGCTCGATCTTCAGCCCGTCGATGCCGACGACGCCGAAGCCCTCGTTGAGGAGGAAGTGCGCGAGCGTGTACCCGGCGGGCCCGAGCCCGACGACGAGCACATTCTTGCCGTTGTAGGGGAGCGCGTAAGGGCGCTTTGCGTTCAAGGGGTTCCAGCGCGTGAGCAGGCCGTAGATTTCGACGCCGTAAGGGAGCCCGAGCACGTTCGTCAGCACGCCCGTCTCGGCCTGCGGGATGTTGACCGGCTCCTGCTTCTGGAAGATGCACGACTTCATGCAGTCGTTGCAGATGCGGTGGCCCGTGCCCGGGCACATCGGGTTGTCGATGCAGACGATGGCGAGTGCGCCGACCGAGTCGCCGTCGCGCTGTAGGACGTGCATCTCCGAAATCTTCTCGTCGAGCGGGCACCCCTGAAGCGGGATGCCGAGCGGGTTCTTCTTCAGAGACCCGTCGCGCTCCTTCAGCCCCTTCGAGCAAGAGTCCTTGTCACGCTCGTGGCAGTAGAGACAGTAGTGAACCTCTTCCAGCACCTCGCGCTGCGTGTAACGCTTGTCCGTCAGCCGGAACCCGTCGCGACGCCGCAGGTTCTTCTCCGGGCCGCGCATCAACTCGGGCAGCTCCGCCTCGGGCCGTTCGAGCTGCACCAGATGCTCGTAGTTGAGTGGGTGCGGGAAGCGGAAACTTACCCAGCCCTTCACACGCTCGCGCGCCTCTGGCCTCAGCGCGTGCGCCGCCGACCATGCTTCAAGGAGCCTCAACGACGCGCGCACGAAGGCCCGAGTCTCGTCCTCAACACTTTCAACCGTCTCCGTCCGCCACGCCGCGAGCAACGCCTCCGCGTCGCTTCCCTTCAAACGCCCCGCGGCCGCCGCCGCCTCACGCGCGCGCTCGTCCGACCAAGCCTCCTCCTGTCGCACGCCCTCCTTCGGATAGTTCTTCTCCCACTCCAACAGACGCACCGCCATCCGCGCCACGCCCAGCTCTCGGTCATCATCCAACGTGTCCGCGAACGCCGCGTGCCGCAACGCTTTGAGCGCCGCGTCCGCCGCCTCCAGTTCCACGGCCGCGGCACGCTCCGCCGGAAAACTCTTCGTCGCGCGCCGCTGCACGAACTGCTTGAACTGGAAGACGGGGTCTTGCGCCCTGATGCTCTCGGCCAGCCGCGCTCTCTCTTCTTCAATTCTGAACAGTCGCGCGACGAACCGCGACAGGTGCGGCGCCGCCTCGATCAGAAGCTCCGACTCGGCTCGCGTCCCCTTCAGATTCTCGCCGCGCGCCGCGACGTACTCTGCAAGTCGCGCGTGCAGCTCCGCGTCAGAGCTTTCGACCTCCGCGTAGAACGCCTCGGCCAGCGCGCGCAGCCGTGCGGGCCGGTGGAGGTCGCCGTAGGTGAAGCCTTCGATGCCTAAGGGAAAGTCCGCTGATAAATGCTTGTCGTTGGTGGGTTCGTGCGCGGCGTCGTTCGATTCGACGAAGAGGTCTTGTACCATTTAAGAAGTGTCCGACTCTCTGAAGACTTTCAGCCGGGAGAAGCGTTTTCAAAGGCGTGCGAGACTTCGGAGAGGCCCGCCGACCCGAGTATAACACCGCCCCCGCCGCCCGCCGAAAGAGGCGCTGCCCGCGCTTGCCATCCGCGCCGCCGCGCCTTTATAATCGCCTCGCTTTTGGCGCTATGGTGTAGTTGGTTAACACGCCGCCCTCTCAAGGCGGAGACCGCGGGTTCGAGCCCCGCTAGCGCTATAAATCCCGCCAAATCAATCACATGCGCTGCAAGAGCAATGGTCGTAAGAGTGCCTTTCTAGGCATGCCTCATGGCACGGCCTGTAACCGCCTGCGCAAGATGATCCTCCTGAATCTCCTTCAAAGACACGGGGAGAACGTCTGCTTCAAGTGCTCCCGACTAATAGAGACCGCCGAGGAGTTGAGTGTCGAGCACAAGCAGCCCTGGGAAGGCGTCAGTGTCGATCTTTTCTGGGACATGGAGAACATCGCTTTCTCACATCTACGCTGTAATAAGAACCATCGCCGGAAGGGCGGCCGGGCGGACATGCGAAAAGAAGGCCCGGAAGGTACAGCCTGGTGCAGAAACTGCAAAGTCTTCCTCCCCACCGCCGCGTTCAGCCGCCACAGCAAGCGTTGGAACGGACTTCAGCCCTGGTGCAACGGCTGTTATGAGCGACGAAGAAGACCATCCTGAACCTCATCTCAGAGCGCATCATCGTGCAAGGTCTCCGGTGCAAGTCCGGTGTTATAATCGCGCGCCCGTGAAGCGGGAAGGATTGGGGGAGGCGTAAGGCGCGTGCTGTCGGATGAGGAGAACAGGAGGTTGGCGGCGGCGGTGCGGCGGACGCTGGAGGGGCTGGTCGCGCCGCTCCGCGAGAGCATCCGCATGGTCTGGCGCGGGGCGGGCGCGCCGGATGCGCAGTCGGTGCTCGACAACCACTTGAAGCTGACCGCGCAGCGCTTCATCGACCTGCGCGAGACCTCGGAAGCGACGAAGCAGCATTACTACGAGGAGGTCTGCCGCCACTTCGACCTCAACGCTGCGCTCGACACGTTCCCCCTGCGCGACTCCACCGACCTGCCGCCGCACCTGCTCAAGCGGCTCGACCGCACGCCGGTCAGCGTCTCCTACCTTGAGACCTACGACTCGCGCCACGGCACCAACTTCGCTGACCGCGCGCGGCAGGCGCTCTTCCACTTCGCCAACCTCGTCATTAAGTTCGACGGCGCGGTCACGCCCGTGGAGGCCGCCGCGCTCAGAGAGTTCAAGCAGACGCTCTACCCCGGCGGCCCTCAAGATTCGCCTCCGGCGGCGGGCCGCGACACGCCCTCGAAGAATCAGACCGACGCTGCGCCCAGACCCGATGTGCCCGAGACGGCCGAAGAGGAGTTGCCGCCGCCGCGCCCGCTCGAAGAGCTTCTGGCGGAATTGGACGCGCTCGTCGGGCTCGACCGCGTGAAGGCGGACGTGCGCCAGCTCATCAACTTCCTCAAGGTGCAGAAGCTGCGCGAGGAGCAGGGGCTCAAAAGCTTTCCGGCCGCGCGCCACCTCGTCTTCTACGGCAACCCGGGCACGGGCAAGACGACGGTCGCGCGTCTCGTCGCGCAGATTTATCGAACGCTCGGCGTGCTGCGACGGGGGCACCTCGTCGAGACCGACCGCGCCGGCCTCGTCGCCGGCTACGTCGGCCAGACGGCGATGAAGGTGCGCGACGTGACGACGAAGGCGCTCGGCGGCGTCCTCTTCATCGACGAGGCTTATACGTTGAGTTCGGGCGGCGAGAACGACTTCGGGCAGGAGGCCGTCGAGACGCTCCTCAAGTTGATGGAGGATCACCGGGACGACCTCGTCGTCATCGTCGCCGGTTACACGGGGCGTATGCAGGAGTTCCTCGACTCGAACCCGGGACTGCGCTCGCGCTTCAACAAGCACATCCAGTTCGACGACTACGGCGTCGAACAGCTCGTCAAAATCTTCAAGACCTTCTGCCAGAAGGCCGACTTCAAACTGACGGAAGGCGCCGAGAAGGAACTCGCTTCAATCTTCGGCGTGCTCTGCGCCTCGCGCGACGAGACGTTCGGCAACGCGCGCGCGGCGCGCAACCTCTTCGAGGCCACGCTCAGCAAGCAGGCCAACCGCCTCGTCGCGCTCCCGAAGGTAGACCGCGAAATCCTCTCCGCCGTCGAAGCGGCCGACATCCCCGGCCACGACGAGCTGCGCTCCACGGGCATCCTCGGTGGAGATTGACGGACTGATTCATCTGCTATTTGTTCCTTGACACAATTAATCAATGAACCGGTGAAGAAATGACCAGATGAATCAATCTTTCTCCGTTTGACCAAAGGCGCGCGTCTGAGCGATGCTGTGTCGTTAAGGTCAATACTTCATCCCTGTGAGAATTAAGCCATGAGTAAAGCAGCAACCGAAGCTTACGCGAGCGGCCCTTTGACCGCTTACACGGAGGACGAGCAGATGTTCCGCGCTTCCGTGCGCGAGTTCGCCGAGGGCGAGATACGTCCGCGCGTCGAGGAGATGGACGAGCACGCGAAGATGGCGCCCGAGGTGCTCAAACAGCTCTTCGAGCTGGGGCTGATGGGCGTCGAGACGCCCGAGGAGTTCGGCGGCACGGGTGCCTCGTTCTTCATGGCCATCATCGGCGTCGAGGAGCTGTCGCGCGTCGATCCCTCGGTCGGCGTCCTGATGGACGTGCAGAACACGCTCGTCAACAACGCCCTCATCCGCTGGGGGAGCCCCGAGCAGAAGAAGAAGTACCTACCGCGCCTCGCCTCCGACACGGTCGGCGCTTACGCCTTGAGCGAGGCCGGGTCGGGCTCCGACGCCTTCGCCATGCAGACGCGCGCGGTGGACAAGGGCGACCACTACGAGCTGACCGGCCAGAAGCTCTGGATTACGAACGGTATCGAGGCCGGCATCTTCATCGTCTTCGCCAACGCCAACCCCGAGGCCGGCTACCGCGGCATCACGGCCTTTATCGTCGAGAAAGGGTTCGAGGGTTTCTCCGTCGGCAAGAAGGAGAACAAGCTCGGCATCCGCGCCTCCTCGACGACCGAGATTATTCTCGACGGCTGCAAGGTGCCGAAGGAGAACGTGCTCGGCGAGTTCGGCAAAGGTTATAAAGTTTCGATTGAAACTCTGAACGAGGGGCGCATCGGCATCGGCGCGCAGATGATCGGCATCGCCCGCGGCGCGTTGGAGCACGCCCTGCGCTACACGGCCGAGCGCACGCAGTTCAAGCAGCCCATCAACCAGTTCCAGGGCGTGCAGTTCCAACTGGCCGAGATGGCGACTGAGTTGGAGGCCGCGCGCCTGTTGGTCTACAACGCCGCGCGGATGAAGGACGCCGGCATCCCCTTCGTCAAGGAGGCGGCGATGGCCAAGCTCTACTCCTCGCGCGTCGCCGAGAAGGTTTCTTCGAAGGCCATCGAACTCTACGGCGGCTACGGCTTCGTCAAGGACTACCCGGTCGAGAAGCTCTGGCGCGACTCCAAGATCGGCGCCATCTACGAGGGCACGTCCAACATGCAGTTGCAGACCATCGCCAAGCTCATCATAGGTAAGTAATGGCCGCTTCACGCATAGACATCTTCCGCCTGATGCTCGAAGGCGACCCCGATAACACGGCGGTCATGTTCGGGCTGGCCAAGGAGTACGAGAAGGCCGGGCGCTTCGACGACATGGTCGAGGTGCTTTCCGACTACCTCCAGCGCGCCGACGACGAGGGCAACGCCTACGGCATGCTGGCCGCGGCCTATCTCAAGCTCGGCAACCGCGACGCCGCGCGCCGCGCCTACGAGCGCGGCGCCGAGGTCGCACAGGCCCACGGCCACCCCTCGATGGCGCAGGACTACCGCTTCGCGATTGAGACGGAATTCGAGGATTAAAAGAGATGGGCGAGCTGCTTTCCCTCATGCAGGGAACATTTCGCAAAACCTATAAGGGTGATGCGCGGCACCTGCGGGAAATACCCGACTTCGACGATCACGTCGATCTGGTCGTCACCTCACCGCCTTACTGGCGAAAGCGTGATTACGGATTCGAGGGCCAGATCGGGCAGGAGAACACCCCCGACGAGTACGTCAACCATATCATTCACGCAATGGAGGAGTGGCGCAGGGTGCTCCGCCCGTCCGGCTCTGTCTTTCTCAACATAGGTGACACTTATTGGCAGAAGAGCCTGCAAGGCATTCCAAGTCTCGTTGAGGCGAGCGCTCGCAGGGCCGGATGGATTCTTCGCAATCGGATTATCTGGGTCAAGAAAGGGGGTATTCCCGACCCGGTACAGGACCGACTCACTGGCAGGCACGAATATATTCTGCACTTCGCACTCAATAGTTACTATTACGATCTGTTTGGATATGCGGAACGCTACAGCCCCGGCCAGAGGGGAGCTAATCCGGGAGACGTTTGGGAGATCGCACCCCAGCGGAACGTGGGAAAACACCTCGCGCCTTTTCCGAGTGAGATTGTCGAGCGAGTCATCACACTGGCTTGCCCGCAGCTTGTATGCAGCAAATGCAGCAAGCCGCGTCGGCGAATCGTAGAGCGCACAGCGGAACTCGATGAATCCCGCCCGCAGGCGAAGCGTGCGTTGGAGATCGCGCGGGAGAAGAATCTGACCCCGGAACATATCGCTGCGATCCAGGCTACAGGGATTTCCGACGCGGGTAAGGCGAGGTTCGTGCAGAACGGCACTGACAGAAACGCCGAGAGCGTTCGCAAACTTGCCTTGGAGGCGAAGGTAATGCTCGGCGGCTATTTCCGCGAGTTCACGTTCGCGAAGCGGAAGTCTTGCGGCTGGACGGACTGCGGATGCGGGGACTCTTTCATGCCGGGGGTTGTACTCGACCCATTCATGGGCACGGGGACGACGTTGGACGTTGCTAACCGCATGGGGCGCTCAGCCATCGGAGTCGACCTCGACTTATCTCAGATGAAGGAGAAATCGTAGTTGTGTATGTAGTTCGCAAGCGAATCGTAGCCCAATCCTTATTTCGCCTTCGTAAGCAGAAGACCCATACACTTTTCGCCGGCTATCTTTATCTACAACAACGCGCGGCCCAACTGGGCCAGCTTGAAGACCTGCAACCGGATTTCTTGTCTTTCTTTCAGCGATTTTTCTTCGTAGAAAACCATCCACTCGGGGCACCCTACATCAAGCCGTTCACCGAAAAGCCGGCAAGCACTAAAAACCTCTGGTTGAATGAGAATGTCGCTGGCTCTTATGCGCCAAGCTCGCTCCGGCCCGAACAACCCTTTCGCAAAGTCGTCAACATCGAGGGAAGGGAGTACTCTCTTCCTCCCGACCACGCTCAGCGCGCATTCGAGCACCTTCTCTATTCCGATCCGGTTAAAGTCGCAGATTTGGCAGTTGTTCTCTATCGTGACTTTGGGCTACTCGGCGACTCTGTGACCATCGAAGACCTCATAGACATTTTCGCATATGAATTCGGTTACGCGGACGAACCGGGTTCCACGCCTGATGAAGAATTCCGGACATTGTATAGCCTTGAAGGGGCGAAAAATTGGGAAGAAGATTGGCTTGAAGCCGCATGAGTAAACTGAACGAGCAACCAGAGCGTGTTAGCCCCAGGCGCTCCAAGGATAAGGTTCGCCGGCTGACGGCTGAGGATATACTGTCTCCTGAGACGGCGCCCGGCGGCAGCGGGTGGCAATTGCCTGTGCAAGAACTCCTGATTGAAGGCTTACTTTCATTCGGCGAGAAGACTCATTTCGAGTTCGGCCAACTTAATATTCTGGTAGGTCCGAATGGATCGGGGAAGTCGAATCTGATCGACTGTTTGCGTGTTTTTCGCTCCGCCCCGTTTGACATCCAGGAGGCTTTCACAGACTCAGGCTTTGAGGAATGGCTTTATAAGAGCGTCAACGATAGATTCAATACCGCGCTTCTCGAAGTCACGGCCAAGCTGCCTGAGTTTCCAGATAAGATTCGCCACCAGATCAGGTTAGGCCCGCCTTTCAGCGCACGCGCGCGAATTGAAGAGGTAATCTCTAGCGCGGAAGGGGAAAACCAATACTTCGTAGGTTCGTATCGCAGCAGAGCCACCCTGAGTGTTGCCGGCACGGGTCGGCGTCGCCGGGAAAGGGAGTTGGATGAGAGCGAGTACGATCCCTTTAAGTCAATCCTAAGCCAGATACGGGACACCGGGCAATATCCAGAAATCACACGATTGGCGGGCCTCTACGCGAGCATTCGAATCTACTCTGAGTGGACGTTCGGTCGTAAGTCGAATCTCCGTAAAGCAACGCCGACTGGCCGTTCCGACGCCACGCTTTCGGAATCAATGGATGATCTCGCTTTAATCTTGAACGGTCTTACAGGGACGACTGCACATGAGAAGATTCGGGTTCTCCTGCAAGAGTTAAAGGAGACTTATGTGGACTATGTCACCCGCATCATATTCGGGCGTGTCGGCTTAGAACTGATGGAGAAGCCGTTTGATCGACTTCCTTTACCGGCAACGAGGCTGTCTGATGGTACGCTGCGGTTTCTCGCGTTGGCAGCTATCTTGCTTCAGTCAGACCCGCCGCCTCTCATCTGCCTTGAAGAACCCGAACTTGGAATGCACCCTGACATGATTCGCATAGTGGCAGGGATGCTTGTCGATGCTTCTACCAAGACACAGTTGGTTATCACAACTCACTCCGAGCACTTACTCACGGCACTGCAAGACGACTTTGATGCGCTATTTGCCTTCGACGCAGGTTTGGCCGGTTCTATAGTCAGGCGATTCAGTCGAGAGGAATATAAAGATTGGCGGCAGGAGCATACGCTGGGTGAGCTTTGGACATCAGGCGAACTTGGAGGCAATCGATGGTGAGGCCCCATGTTTTCATATACATTGAAGGTGGTGCTGAAGGAAGAGAGGCGAATAGTGATTTTCGGCGTGGCTGGAAGAAGTTTTTGAATGAGTTGAATGAGCTTGCAAGGAAGCGTGAATATGCGGCACTTAAAGTGGTTCGAGGCAAAGGACGAAACAATACATACCAGCGCTTCACAAAGCACACGAAGGAGCATGCGGACGATCTATGTGTGCTGCTAGTTGATTCCGAAATGGCCGTTCCAAATACCAGCCGTGTATGGGATATAGTTGGACGTCGAGAGGGCGATAGGTGGCGGCGTCCTGATTGGGCAACAGAGAGGCATCTGTATCTCATGGTGCATTTTGCAGAGACGTGGCTACTCACCGATCAAACCGCACTTCAAAAGTTCTTCAAGCATGGCTTAAACTTAAAGGCGCTCCCTACGACGAATTTGGAAACCCGATCTAAAGACGAGATCAACAGAGCCTTACAGAAGGCAACGCAGGATTCATCGAAGGGACCTTATCGGCATGGTCAAGCGCACGAGATCATCGAACTCGTAGCTCCGGACAAAGTAAAAACTCTATGGCATGGTCGACGACTTTTCGACTCTTTGGGCAGCTTGATAAAGGGTGAGCCCGAAATATGAATGTCTGGCTCTGATATCCGAATTTCCAGCAGGAGAGTTAGCAATTATGGCGACCGAGGTTAAGGCGCGTGAGTATCGGGGGCTGGGCCGCGAGGAGATGGTGGGCATCTACCGGACGATGTATTTGTCGCGGCGCATCGACGACAAGGAGATTCAGCTCAAGGGGCAGAACAAAATCTTCTTCCAGATTTCGGGCGCGGGGCATGAGGCCGTGCTCACGGCCGCGGGGCTGGCGTTCAAGTCCGGTTACGACTGGTTCTTCCCCTACTACCGCGACCGCGCTCTGTGTCTGCAACTCGGCGTGACGCCCCTTGAGATGCTGCTCGCGGCGGTCGGCGCCGAGGCCGACCCCAGCTCTCATGGCCGCCAGATGCCTTCGCACTGGGGGCACACGAAATTCAACATCGTCTCTTCATCTTCACCCACGGGCACGCAGTTCCTCCACGCGGTGGGGAGCGCCGAGGCGAGTTACCGCGGAGGCTTAAGCGAGGAGATCAGGAAGCACGTCGTCGGCTTCAAGGGCGATGAGGTCGCTTACTGCTCGGCCGGCGACGGCACGACGAGCGAGGGCGAGTTCTGGGAGGCTCTGAACACGGCGAGCAACTTGAAGTTGCCCGTCGTCTTCCTCATCGAAGACAACGGCTACGCCATCAGCGTCCCCGTCGAGGTGCAGACCGCGGGCGGCGACGTGTCCCGTCTGGTTGAAGGTTTCCCCGACCTGCTGATCGAACGCTGCGACGGCACCGACCCGGTTGAGTCGCTCGAAGCGTTGAAGCGTGCCGTCGAGTACTGTCGCCAGCGCAAAGGCCCGGCGCTCGTCCACGCGAAGGTCATCCGCCCCTACTCGCACTCGCTCTCGGACGACGAGAAGCTCTACCGGCCGGACGAGGAGCGCACAACAGACGCCGAGCGCGACCCCGTCAAGCGCTTCGGTGCGCTGCTCGTCGAAGAAGGTTTCGTCACGCAGGACGAGTTGCAGAAGCTCAAGGACGGGGTGGACCGCGAGGTCGGCGAGGCGGCCGACGCCGCGCTCGCGAGCCCGCAGCCCGCGCCCGAGACGGCCCTGCAACACATCTACTCGCCCGACGTTGACCCGACCTCGAAAGAGTTCGACAACGAGGAGGGCGCGGAGCTTTCGGGGAACGCCGGCACGATGGTCGATCTCATCAACCGCTGCCTGCACGAGGAGATGGAGCGCGACACACGCATCGTCGTCTTCGGCGAGGACGTGGCTGATGTGTCGCGTGAGCAGCATCTAGATAAGGTGAAGGGCAAGGGCGGCGTCTTCAAGGTCACGGCCAACCTCCAGCGCAAGTTCGGCGCCGCGCGCGTCTTCAACTCGCCGCTCGCCGAGGCCAACATCGTCGGCCGCGCCATCGGAATGGCCGTGCGCGGCCTGAAGCCCGTCGTCGAGATACAGTTCTTCGACTACATCTGGCCCGCCTACCACCAGATTCGGAACGAGCTGGCCCTGATGCGCTGGCGCTCGGGCGGCGAGTGGAAGAGCCCCATCGTCATCCGCTGCCCCGTCGGCGGGTATCTGAAGGGCGGCGCCGTCTATCACTCGCAGTCGGGCGACACACTGTTCACGCACATCCCGGGCTTGCGCGTCGTCTACCCCTCGAACGCGCTCGACGCCAACGGCCTGTTGCGCACGGCGATCAGGAGCGAGGACCCGGTTCTCTTCCTCGAACACAAGCACCTCTACCGGCAGGCGTACAACAAGTCGCAGTACCCACCCGACGGGTTTTTGATTCCCTTCGGCAAGGCGAAGACGGTGCGCGAGGGGAGCGACGTGACGGTCGTTACCTACGGCGCGCTCGTCAACCGCTCGCTCGTCGCCGCCAAGCAGGCCGAGCAGCAGCAGGGTTTGAGCGTCGAGGTCATCGACCTGCGCACGCTCGCGCCCTACGACTGGGACGCGATTGCCGCGAGCGTGCGAAAGACCAACCGGCTCGTCGTCGCGCACGAGGACACGCGCACGCACGGCTTCGGCGCCGAGATCGCCGCGCGCGTCTCCGAGGAGCTGTTCGAGCACCTCGACGCGCCCGTCCGCCGCGTCGCCGCGCTCGATACCTTCGTCGCCTACGCCCCGCAGGTCGAAGACCACATCCTCCCGCAGGTGGACGACGTTTACCGGGCCGTCACGGAGCTGTGCGCGTACTGAAAAAGGCACGAGCGTACACAAACTTGTACCGTATCTTTCCGCCCGGCGGCTCTCGAAAAGAGCCCCGGGCGTTTAACTTTTTGCTCCTCAAAAACTTCTCCCGGCGGCACGCGCGTTGCAATTTTATTTGGTTCTGCCCTATCAGAAGGACGTTCAACAGAGGGACAAATATGTAACAGACAACAGAGGAGGGACAGACGAATGAGCAGACGTTTATTTAACCTCGCGGCCGTCGGCGCGCTGACGCTCGGTCTCGCGTCCGCGACCTTCGCGCAGGAGCCGCAGCCGCAACCGCAGCCGCAACCCCAACCGCAGACACAGCCACACCCACAACCGCAGACACAACCGCAGACTACGACCGTGACGACGACGCAGACCGCGCAGGCCGTCCAGAACCCCGACGGCACCTGGACGGTCGTCCAGTACCCGGCGGGCAAGGAGGTCATCGTAGACTTCACGCCCGCGCCGAACTTCTCGACCGCCAAGGGGCGGGCCAAGATCATGCGTATGCCCGACCACACGACGGTCACGCTCGACCTCTCGGGGCTGCCGGCCGACGCCGCGGCCATGAACCTCTACGCCGTGGACCCGTTCGGCAAGGTGACGCTGCTCGGCCCCGTCGCCTTCAATAACGGCGTCTCGACGCAGAGCTTTAACACGCCGCTCGACCGCTTCATGCTCGTGCTCTCGCCCGAGGCTGAATTGAAGAGCTACACGCCGACCGTGGCCTACTCCTTCCGCAGCGCCGTGCCGCAGGGGCTCGCCGTCATACCGATGACGAGCGCGGAGGGCGAGCGCGTCGCCGCGACCACGACCGCGGGCGCGACGACCGCCTACACCGCGCCGCTGCTCGGCGTCCCGACCTACGACCGCGGCGACACGACCGACGTGAAGGTCAAGCTGGCCGGCGCGCTGACGGGCGCGCGCGTCAACTTCCAGATTACGCCGCGCAAGGACGGCCCGACCACCATCGTCGCGCGCTTCCACGAGCTGAAGGAGGCGCCCGCCGGCCAGGTCTACGTGCTCTGGGCCGTCTCGGCCGACAACAAGTTCACGAAGCTCGGCCAGGTCGTGAACACCGGCCAGCGCAACGAGGCCGAGGTCAAGTCCGAGACGACGCTCAACGACTTCGGCCTTCTCATCACGCTCCAGCCCGAAGGCGACTCCATCGCCGGCGACGTGGTCGGCACGGTCATCCGCTAGCCGAACCCGTCCAAAGCGCAATGGACGAGAGGGCCGCTCCTTCGAAGGAGCGGCCCTCTCCTGTTTTGAACTTGGCAAAATGCCTTACAAAACCGTACCCGACACAGTTTCGACAAAAGCGGTTGACATCTGCGTGAATCCCGGCATAATGGCCGAACGCCGCTGTCGCAAGGCGCGGCCAAGAGCAGTTGGGTTTCTCGCGTTGAACCCCTCCCCGATGGAGCCTCTGAAAGCCTCGGACTCCGAACTCCTTTTTGAGAAGAAAGCCCCCGAGATGTTGAACCGCAAGCTTCCCCCGTGGCTGGCGCTCGTCGCCCTTTTCTTCTTTGCTGCCGCGTCGGCGCGCGCCGAAGGCGAGTCGCTCCCCGAACTCATCCGCCGCGTCAAGCCCTCGGTCGTCTCCGTCATCACCTACAACGCAAAGGGCGAGGTCGCGCTCACGGGCAGCGGCTTCTTCATACGGCCGGGGCAGGTTCTGACGAACCTCCACGTCGTCGAGGGCGCGCATCACGCCGAGGTGCGCACGTTCGAGGGCAAGGGCAAGACCTATCAGGTCTCGGGGCTGACGAGCGTGGACGAGGACGGCGACCTCGCCGTCCTCGGCGTCGAGATGCCTGCGGAGCGCGCGAGCGTGGTCGAGATGACGACGGCCGTCCCCGAGGAGGGCGAGCGCGTCTTCGTCATCGGCAACCCCCTGCGGCTCGAAGGGTCGGTCGCCGACGGCATCGTCTCGGCCGTGCGCGAGGTGCCGGGCCTCGGCCGCATCGTGCAGATCACGGCGCCCATCTCGCACGGCAATTCCGGCAGTCCGGTCTTCAACATGCGTGGGCAGGTGGTCGGCGTCGTCACCATCCGCGTGATGAACGGGCAGAACATCAACCTCGCGCTCGGCGCGCCGCGCTTCACGGCGATGAAGCCGGCCGACCGCCTCGTCAGCTTCGAGGAGCTGGCACGCAAGGCCGGCGACGAGCAGAGGCCCGACGCCCTCTCCGACTGGTGGTATCGCAACGGGCTCAACTCACTCTGGCTCGGGAACTATGACAGCGCGCTCGGCTACTTCGAGACGGCGGTGAACAAGAACCCGCAACGCGCCGACGCGTGGATTCAGGTCGGCTTCTGTAAGGTCAAGCAGGGCAAGAACCAGGACGCCATCCGCGCCTTCGAGCAGGCGTTGAAGCTGAGACCCAACTCCTACGAGGCTTTGAACAAGCTCGGCGACGCATACTACTACGCCGGCAACTACTACAAGGCGCTCGACGCCTACAAGCGCGCCGTCAGCCTGCGGCCCGAGTTGGCCGAGGGCCACTACAATCTCGGCGCCGTCCACCTCGAACTCGGCGAACGCGCCGAGGCGTTGGCGCAGGCCACCCTCCTCAAGCCGCTCGACGCCACGCTCCACCAGAAGCTCCTGCGCGAGATCGGCCACTGACGCAGAAGGCAAAAGGCAAAAATGAAGGAGGACGAGAAGCAGCGTGGCTCTCGTCCTCCTTCTGATTTTTGCCTTTTGAAGTTTGCCTTTTGCTTTCCCTACTCTCCCGCGGGCGGGGCGAAGATGCCCTTGTCGATCTGGCGTGGGTCGCCGATGACGACGAACTGTAGGTTGCGCATGTAGGTGTTGGCGGCGCGCTTCACGTCCGAGGGCGTGACGGCGCGGAGGCGGTCGATGAAGACGGCCGAGTTGCGCCAGCCGCCGCCGATCAGCTCGTACTGCGCCAGCTCGCCGGCCTGCGCGGCGTTCGTCTCCTGCCCCATGTAGTAGCGCGTCAGGAACTGCTGCGCCGTGGCCTTGATCTCGTCGGGGCTGATCTCCTGCGTCTGGAGGCGGCGAATCTCGTCGAGCATCACGCGCACGGCCGTGTTCGCGTCAACCGAGGTGACGTAGATGCCGCCGGCGTTGGCGCCCTGACTCCAGAGGAAGGCGTCGGGCGCGTAGGAGAGGTTGCGGCGCACGCGCACCTCCGAGTAGACGCGGCTCTGGAGGATGCTCGACGCGACGCGCATCGGATAGATGTCGTTCGAGGTGAGCGGCGGCGCGGCGAAGAGGCCCTGCACGTAGTTGGTCGGGAGCGCGCGCTCGGTGACGGCCACGGTCGGCGTGCGGAAGGAGAGCTGGGGCAGCGGCTCCGACTTGTAGTCGCCCTTCGGGAGCTTCCCGAACGACGCCTCGGCCTTCCGTCGAATCTCCTGCGGGTCAACGTCGCCGACGACGACAAGCAGCATCCGCGAGGTCTGCATCATCCGCTGGTGATAGGCGCGCACCTGTTCGAGCGTGAGCGCCGTGACGGAGGCCACGGTGCCGCGCGGGTGGTTCAGGTACGGGTGGCCGGCATAGGCCACGCGCGACTGCAACTCCTGTAGGAACGAGTCGGGCGTGTCCTCGTTGTCCGAGAGCCCGATGAGCGTGCGGCTCTTGACGCGCTCGAAGTCCTCGGGCCTGAAGCTCGGGCTGAGCGCCGAGTCGGTGAATATCTCCCACGAGCGGTCGAAGTATCTGCGAGTGCTGGCGAGCGACAGGACCGAGTAGTCGTAGTTGATGCCGTAGCTCAAACTCGTGCCCGTGCGCGACAGCTCCCGGCGCATGACCGCGAGCGGGAACTTCTGGCTGGCCTCAGTCGCCACGTCCAACATGAGCGCCTCGACGCCCGCGTTCTCGGCCGTCACGTTGCGCGCGCCGCCGCGCAGGAAGAGCCCGGCGACGACCGACTGGCTCCCCTCGCGCCGCTTGACCAGAACTCTGAGCCCGTTGACCTCGAACTCGGTGACGAGCCGCAGCGTGTCGGCCGCCTCCTTCGAAGGCCCCGGGCCGGTCGGCCCTGTGCTCGTAATTTGCGCGCGCGCGGGGGCGGCGGTGGCGGTCAGGAGCAGGAGGGTGAGGGCCAGCGCCCACACCGCGGCCGCGTTGCGGATTTGCAGGAAAGTCGTCTTCATTTCACGTCCCTATTGGAAACTTAAGCCGGGGCTCGAACCCTTCACTTGCCGGCGGTGGCGCTGGTCGCCTTCGGCGCGGGCTCGCCGAGCAGGTCCGCCTCGGTGAGGCCGGAGACCTTCAGCGACTCGTCCGACATCAGTGCGAGGCCGACGTGCGGCTTGCCCTGAACGTAGGTCGTCAGGTACCGATTGATGTCGGCGCGCGAGGTGGCGCGCAGGCGCTTGAGGTAGCCGCGGTAGTAGTCGAGACCCGTCGAGGCCCACCAGAAGCTGATCGTGTGCGAGTAGTCCGAGAGCTTCTCGCGCGAGTAGAGGTCGTCGGCTTCGAGCAGAGCTTTGGCGCTCTCCAACTCCTCGTCGCTGAAGTAGTCGGGGTCGTTGAAGTGCGCGATCTCGTTGTAGGCGGCGGCCGTGGCAGCCTTCGCCTTGTCGGGCGTCGTCTGAAGGATGAGCGTGATGGGCCCCGTGTTGCGCTGCGTGTAGTAGCCGAAGCCGGCCGCGGCCGCGAGCCCCGAGTCGGTCAGCGCGCGCTGGAAGCGCGAGTCGGGCTGGCGCAGGATGAAGGAGAAGACATCGGCCGCGTAAGTGGCCGCGTCGTCCTTGCCGACCGAAGGGCCTTGCCAGCCGAGTTGGATGACGACGTTCGAGACGGGCTTGCTGATAAGGGCGGCCTCGCTCTTAGCGAGCGGCGGGTGCTCGACGAGCGGGAAGTCGTCGAACGGGTTCTTCTCGCGCCGCTTCCATTCGCCGAACAGCTCCTCGACGACGCGGAAGGCTTCGGCGGGCGTCACGTCGCCGGTGACGACGATGGCCGAGTTGTTCGGTACGTAGTAGCGCGACTGGATGGTGCGCATGATCTCGGTCGTCGCGGCGCGCACGGTCTGGCGGCTGCCGCCCGGGTCTTTGCGGCTCGGGTACTTGTAGAAGAGGCGACGGTTCATCTGCACGCCCAGCTCGCCGTAGGGGTTCGACTCGTGGCGGTCGAGTTCGCCGACGACGACCTCGCGCTCCTGCGCGAACTGCTGCTCGACCTCGTTGCGGATGATGTCGGCGGCCTGCGGGCTCGCGGCGCGCAGCTTCGCGAGGTACTCCTCGCTGAAGCCGGGGTAGATGGCCTGGTCGCGCATGTACTGCATGGCGACGGGGAAGTTCGGCGTCGTCGTCGTGAAGTAGTAGTTGACGACCTCTTCGTGCGTCTCGCCGTTGTAGACGATGCCGAGCGCGTCGATGTTGCGCATGTACTCGGTCAGGCGGCCGCGCGTCGGGCTCGTCTTGAAGAACATGTGCTCGAAGAGATGCGAGAGGCCGTTCAGCTCGGGCGGCTCGGTGAACGAGCCGTTGCGCACGGCCAGCTCGACCGTGACGAGCGGCACCGAGTGGTCTTCGAGGACGATGACTTCGAGTCCGTTCGGGAGCACCTTGTTGACGACGGGCGGGGCCTCGGCGAGCGGCCCGGGTGCGGGCGCGGGCTTCTGCGGCGCGGGGCGTGCGGGCTTCGCCGCGTTGCGCTGCGGGAGCGCCGCGGCCGGCGCGAACGCGCCGCAGAGCAGCGACGCCGCGAGCGCGAAGACAGAGAGATTGCGTCTGAGCATGTTTGACTTCATAAGACCTTCACGAATTTTCACCGGGGACGCGCGGCGGACATACCGGCCGAAGGCGAGACCACTCACTCCTGACATCCTAAACGCCTACTAAACGCCCACCCGATTCTGGCTCGCAAGTTTGAGGCGATGATAGCACGCGGGGTTGCTCAGGCGGAAAGTACTGAGGACTGAGTGAAGACGGGTCTTTAACTCAGTCCTCAGTCCTCAGTACTTTTTCCATTTCAATGCATCCGCCCGGCGCGCTCAGAGGCGAGGGGGAAGTTGGGGAGGACGCGGAAGGCGACGAGGCAGAGGGTGACGCGGTTGCCGACGCGCAGGGGGGCGGCGCTCGCTTCGGACTTGGTGCGTGTGACGATGACGGGGACGCCGAGGCGGCGCTCGGGCGTCTCGGAGATTTCGTAGAGCGGCGGCTCTCCGGGCCGAGGGGCGCGCGCGACGAGGTCGAGACGGACGGTCAGGCGCTCGTAGGCGCCGACGAAGTGCTTCTCCTCGACGACGCCGTTGGCGAGCGGGTTGCAGTCGGCGGGCAGCTCTCCCTGTGGCGCCAGGCGCACGTCCTCGGGGCGGAAGACGACCTTGACCGACTGCCCCACCTGGAAGCGTGCGGCCTCGGCCCCGGCCTCGACCGCGACCGTGCCCAGCTCGACGCGGTTGCCGCGCGCGACGACGCCTAAGAGGAGATTGGCTGCGCCGAGGAACGTCGCCACGTACTCGGTCTCGGGCCGGTTATAGACCTCCTCGGGCGTGCCGACCTGTTCGAGGTGGCCCGAGTGCAGGACGGCGATGCGGTCGCCGAGTTCGAGCGCCTCCTCCTGATCGTGCGTGATGAAGAGGGCGGGCACGTTCACCTGCCGAAGCAGCGCGCGTATCTCGCGCCGCAGGCGCACGCGTATCTGCGCGTCGAGCGCGCCGAAGGGCTCGTCGAAGAGGAGCATCTGCGGTTCGTAGGCGAGCGTGCGCGCAATCGCCACGCGCTGCTGCTGTCCACCCGAGAGTTGGCTGGGGAGCTTCTTGCGCTGGTCTACGAGGTGGACGAGTTCCAGAAGGCTCTCGACCTTCTCCTTCCGCTCGCGCCGCTTGCGCCCGCGGATGCGCAGGCCGTAGCCGACGTTCTCCTCGACGGTCATGCGCGGGAAGAGTGCGTAACTCTGGAAGATGACGCCGACGCCGCGCTCGCGCGCCGGCATCTCTGTCACGTCGCGGCCGTGGAGGTGGACGCTCCCCGAATCGGGCCGCTCAAGCCCCGCGATGACGCGGAGGATGGTGGTCTTCCCCGACCCGGAAGCGCCCAGCAGGACGAGCGCCTCGCCGTCGGCCACGTCGAAGCTCACGTCTTCGAGCACGCGCACGCCCTTGAAGCTCTTGCTCAGACCGCGCACGCTCGCCGCCGGCGCATCGGCGGCAGGGGGCACGGCGCGCGGCCCGCCGTCCCGCGCGCCCGCGTCGGGAGTCGTGTCGGAATCGTCTTTGACCTTCTCGGGGAGCATGACGGGTTCACCTCATCTGCTTCACTTGACTTCGAGCCAGTCGCGCGCGAAGAAGAGGACGCTGAAGATGGCGAAGGAGAAGAGCGCGAGCACGATGGCGACGGCGTTGGCCGCCTCGACCTGCCCCTCGTTGAACTTGGCGAAGATGTAGAGCGGGGCGGTCTGCGTGCTGCCCGCCAGGTTGCCCGAGACCAGAATCGTCGAGCCGAACTCGCCGATGGCGCGCGCGAAGGTTAAGAGAGACCCCGTCACGATGGCGCCGCGCAAGCTGGGGAGCGTCACGTGCCAGAAGGTCTGCCAGCGCGTCGCGCCGATGGTGGCCGAGGCTTCTTCGAGCGACTTGTCCATCGTCTCGAAGACCGACATCAGCACGCCGAAGGCGAGCGGGAAGGTGACGAAGATGTTGGCGAGGATGATGGCGTACGGCGTGAACATCAACTGGTGGTCTTCCGAGATGTACTGCCCGATCATCCCGTACTTCCCCCACAGGAGCAGCAGCGCGAAGCCCGCGACCGCCGTCGGGATGGCGGTCGGGAGTGAGATGGTGACGATGATGGCCGTGCGCCCGAAGAACGTGTAGCGCGACAGCACGTAGGCCGCCAGCAGCCCGAAGACGACGTTGAAGGCTGTCGCGTAGAAACTCGTCACCACCGAGAGCTTCAGCGCGAAGACCGCGTCCGGCGCCGTGAGCGCCCCCCAGAAGCTCCGCAGCCCGCTGCTCGTCCCGAAGATGAAGATGGACGCCAGCGGCAGCAAGATCAGCGGCAGCATCAACAGGACGACCAACCCGAGCCCGAACGGCTTCGCCGGGTCGAACCCACGCACGTGTCGCATCGCCGAAATCGCTGCGCTCATAAACCCCTCACTTCTGCTTGACCTGCTTGCGCCACACGCCGTCGATGATGTCCGGGTAGGCGCGCTCCCAGCCGCCGAAGAGTTCGCCGACGGTGAAGGGCAGCTCGACGCGCGCGAACTCCTTGTTGGCGTCGTTGAAGGCTTCGTTGGTGACGGAACGGAAGTGGTACTTGACGAACGCCTGTTGCGCCTCGTCGCTCCAGAGGTACTTCATGAAGGCGTCGAGGAGCGGGCGCTCGTCTTCGGTGACGTTCTTGTCGATGAGGACGGCCGGGTGCTCGCTGAGGATGGTCGAGCGCGGGACGATGATTTCGAAGGGCGCGTTCGCCTGCCTCATCAAGAGCCCTTCCAGCTCGTACGTGATGAGCACGTCGCCGTAGCCGGTCTCGAACTGCGTGCGCGCCTCGCGCGCCGAGCCGGGCGTCGAGATGACGTTCTTCCAGACCGACTTCAGGAGGCCCAACGCGCGCACCTGGTCGGCGGAGCCCGACTCGGCCTGCGACCTCTTCAACTCCGAGCCGTAGATGGCGAGGATCGACCACATCGCGCCGCCCGAGCTGTCCGGGTCGGGATGGATGAGCTTGATGCCGGGCTTGGCGAGGTCTGAGAAGTCGCGGATGCCCTTCGGGTTCCCCTTGCGGACGATGATGACGAAGGGCGTCTTGTTGACGAGGCTGTTGTGGGGGGCCGAAGTCTTCCAGTCGGCCTTGACCAACTGCTTCTCGACGAGGCGGTACACGTCGCGCTCGATGGAGAAGATGCCCACGTCGGCGGTGACGCCCTGAAGTATCTGGTTCGTGATCGTCTCAGAGCCGGCGTAAGAGGCGACGAAGCGCACGTCCTCGCCCTGCTCGCGCTTCCACTTCTCTGTGAAGCCGGGGAGCACCGCCTTGTCCATCACCTCCTTCATCACCGAAAAGCCGTAGAGCGTGATGACGCGCGCGCCACCCTTACGTGTGCTGGTCCCGGACTTCGGCAGGCACGCGCCAAGCAGTAACAGTCCCGCCGCGAGCAGAGCGCAGAGAGTATGCGCCGCGTTTTTTGAGAATAGTCTTCCCCGTACGGTGTCTCTCATCCTCAACACTCCCGCCTTCGGCCCTGGGGGCTCGTCCCGTTCTGCCTTTAAAATTTGCGCATCTATAGCACACTTGAGGCCAATCGGGAAAGCCTTTCGGCGCGCGGGCTGGCCGCGGGGAAGCCTTCTGTGCGATGCTATCCGGGTCGGAGGGGCGGCCCGCGCGCCGAAAGGCTTAAACACTTTTTCGGAGAGTTGATGATGAGGAGAAGAGTTTTCATCCCGCTGGTGCTGGCGGTCGCGGCGGCGGCCGCCGCGCTGCTCGGCGCGTGCAAGGCGACCGACACAGGGGGGAGCATGAGCGCGGGCGCGCCGAAGGCCGACGCGAAGTCGGGCGCGCCGAAGACCGGCGGGCAGTCGAGCGCACGCACGGCGACGACCGAAGTCCACGCCGACGGCGTACGCCGCGTGTCGCCCGAGGAGTTGCAGGCGATGTTGGAGGACGGCGACACCGTCGTCTACGACACGCGCGCGAAGATGGCCTACGACGCCGAGCACATCAAGGGTGCGCTTTCGATGCCCTACGACGAGGTGTCGAACCGCGCGGGCGAGTTCCCGAAGGACAAGACGCTCGTCTTCTACTGCACTTGACCGGCCGAGCACACCAGCGCCGGTGCGGCGCTCACACTCAAGCAGAAGGCCATCGAAAACACCGCCGCCCTCCTCGGCGGCATGGGCGCGTGGAAGAACGCGGGGCTCCCGACGGAGGGGAATAACAAGCAGTAGGCAGTTGGCAGTAGGCAGTTGAAGATAGGGAGCCTTCGGACGAAGGTGGCCCGAAAGAATCGGGGGCGGCGAGACTAACAAGCTCGTCGCCCCCGATTCTTTCGAGCGGACTTCTTAAGTGCGCCGCTGTTTTGCCTTAACTGCCTACTGCCATCTGCCTACTGCCTACTGTTTTCTATTGCCTTGCCGCGCGCGGCTGTGTAACACTCCGGCCGTTCAAGCCGGCCGCGGGTGAAGGCGGCACGCCCCAAAGTCAACAAGCGCAATTCAAATTCTGTCGGTCTGGAGGCAAGACCTTGCTTCGAGGACTCTTCCGCACCAAAAATCTCGACGACATCCTGGCCGCGGCCGGCGGGCCGCAGTTCTCCCTGAAGCGGACGCTGGGCGCCTTCAACGTCACGCTCTTAGGCATCGGCGCCATCATCGGCGCGGGCATCTTCGCCACCGTCGGCACCGCCGCCGCCGGGGCCGAGGGTCGCGCGGGCGCGGGGCCTTCGCTCATGCTCTCGTTCGCCATCACGGCGGTCGTCTGCGGCTTCACGGCGCTCTGCTACGCGGAGCTGGCCTCGATGGTGCCCATCAGTGGTTCGGCCTACACCTACTCTTACGCGACGATGGGCGAGCTGGTGGCGTGGATCATCGGCTGGGACTTAATCATCGAGTACGCCATCGGCAACGTCGCCGTCGCCATCAGTTGGGCGGAGTTCTTCAACCGACTTTTAAGGAACCTCGGCATCGGCTTCCCCGACTGGCTGGCGACGAACTACCGCGGGCGCGAGCGCGGAAGTGCTGGCCGACGCGCCGCACATCTTCGGCATCCCCATCGTCTTCAACATCCTCGCCTTCGGCATCGTCGCGCTCATCACCGCCGTCCTGGTGTGGGGCATCCGCGAGTCGGCGGGCTTTAACGCCATCATGGTGGCGATCAAGATTCTGGTGCTGCTGTTCTTCATCACGGTGGCGCTCTACTACGTCTCGCCCGCGACGATGGCGGAGAACTGGAAGCCCTTCCAGCCGATGGGTTGGACGGGGACGTTTACGGGCGCGGCGGTCGTCTTCTTCGCCTTCATCGGGTTCGACGCCGTCTCCACCGTAGCCGAGGAGACGAAGAACCCGGCACGCGACCTGCCCATCGGCATCATCGCGTCGCTCATCATCTGCACGGTCTTCTACGTCGTCGTCTCCGCCGTCTTCACCGGCATCGTCCCCTACTCGCAACTGATCCAGTGGACTCCGGCGCAGCAGGGCGAGGCGCTGACGATGGCGCTCGAAACGGTCGCGCCGCAGGCGAAGTGGCAGAACACGGTGGTCGCGCTCGGCTCGGTCATCGCGCACACGGCGGTGCTCCTGGTCTTCCAGCTCGGGCAGCCGCGCATCTTCTTCTCGATGGCGAGGGACGGGCTGCTCCCGCCCATCTTCGCGAGCGTCCACCCGAAGTTCAAGACGCCGCACGTAACGACGATCCTGACGGGCGTTATCGTCGGCGGCATCGCCGCCTTCGCCAACGTGGACGAGATGGTCAGCCTCACGAACATCGGGACGCTCTTCGCCTTCGTGCTCGTCTGCATCGGCATCCCGATTCTGAGGATGAAAGACCCCGAGCGGCCGAGGGCGTTCCGCGTGCCCGGGGGCGCGTGGTTCCTGCCCATCCTCGGTGCCCTGTCGTGCGTCTTCCTGATGTACTACCTGCCGGGCGGCTCGTGGTGGCGCTTCATCGGCTGGCTCGCGCTCGGGCTCTCCATCTACTTCGCCTACGGCTATACGCGCAGCGGCGTCGGGCAGGCGCTCGGCCGCCCCTCGCGCACGCCGCCCATGCTCAAGCTGGCGGCGCTCGGCTTCTTTCTGTTGGCCGTCGGGCTCTTCGCCATCCCGCACGACCTCGGCCCCGGAGAGCTGGTGAGCACCGCCTCTGATTCCGGCGCCGAACGGCACGGGCGCGCTCTCTACGGACTGATACTCATCGCCGTCGGGCTCGTCCTCGGGCTCGCCGGCTCGTTCCTCGGCTCCTCGCGCGCGGCGGGGCACGAGTCAAACAACGGCTGATGGACGTGTGCCAGAAAGGACGCGAATGAGGGTGCTCGTGCTCGGCGCCGGTCGGATGGGGCTCGGCGCGGCCTACGACCTCGCGCACAACTCCGCGGACGTGGAGCTGGTCACGGTCGCGGACGTGGACGAAGGTCGCGCGCGCGCTGTGGCGGAGACCTTGCGCGACGGGCGCGTACGGGCCGCGCAGGTTGACGTGGAAGACCGCGTGCGCGTCGTCGAGCTGATGCGCGAACACGACGCGGCGCTGAGCTGCGTCACGTACTTCCACAACCTTCAGCTCGCGGGCGCGGCCGTCGAGGCGCAGACGCACTTCTGCGACCTCGGCGGCAACAACGCGGTCGTAGACGCGGAACTCGCCTTAGACGAGGAGGCGCGAGCGGCGGGCGTCAACATCATCCCCGACTGCGGACTCGCGCCCGGGATGGTCTCGGTGCTCGCCGCGCACGGGGCCGCGCGCTTCCGTAGGCTCGAAGAGATTCACATACGCGTCGGCGGCCTCCCGCAAGAGCCGAGGCCGCCGCTCGACTATCAGATCGTCTTCTCCGTCGAGGGGCTCATCAACGAGTATGTCGAGCGCGCGCGCGTCATACGCGAAGGGCAACTAATCGAGGTCGAGTCGATGACCGAGCTTGAGTCACTCGACTTCCCCAACCCTTACGGACGGATGGAGGCGTTCCAGACCTCGGGCGGCACATCAACGCTCCCCGAGACGTTTTTCGGCAAGGTCAGAGAGCTTGACTACAAGACCATCCGCTACCCCGGCCACTGCGAACGCTTCAAGCTCCTCATCGACCTCGGCCTCGCGTCGAGCGCGTCGGTCGAGGTCGGCGGCGTACCCGTCTCACCACGCAAACTCCTCGGCGAGCTGCTCAACCGGCACCTGCCCGCGGACGAGCCCGACCTCGTCTTTATCCGCCTCGAATTCGTCGGCGAGATTGAGGGCGGCGCGCGGCGTCTGCGCTACGACATCATCGACCGCTTCGATTCGCGCACGGGCCTCTCCGCCATGCAGCGCACGACGGCCTTCCCCGCCTCCATCGTCGCCCAGATGATGGCGCGGGGCGAGACGACCCGCCGCGGCGCCGTCCCGCAGGAACGCTGCATCCCGCCCGACGCCTTCGTCAAAGAGCTGGCCGCGCGGGGCATCAATATCGACGAATCTTTCCCGGGCTAAGACGAGATAGAGGAAGGGCGGGAGGTTTAAGTCATCCTCCCGCCCTTCGTCTGTCTACGGCTCGCGGACGCGCCTACTGGACGACGGCGTTCAGCGTCATGCCGGGGAGCAGCCGCTCGATCTGCATGAGGGGCTGGTTGGTGCTGTTGGTGCGGACGAGCGCGCCGTCGGGCACGCGCACCGTGACGACGCGTCCTGTCTCTTGCTCGCGCACCTCGACGGTGCGAGCCCGCAGGTCGATGCTCTGGATAACGCCGCTCAGGGCGCGTTGCTTGCCGCCGCCGGTCTTGGCCGAAGCGCCCGCGCCGCCGCACGCGAGCGCGGCGAGCAGGGCGAGGCCGAGGGCGACGCGCTGAATCTTCTTCATAACACTATCTCCTTTATCAATCGTGGCAGCCGAACGGCCGCCGCTATCTATGTATGATGGCCTAAAGCCCGCCTCCCCCGGCGCCGCGGGCCAACTCAAGGGGCGGCGCCGTCGCCTCCCCACATCCAATACGCGGGGCCGCGCGTGCCGAAGGATCAGGCGGGGCGAGAAAGTTTCCGCCGACTCGGGGCTTCGTGTTTATAATCTCCGCGCTCTTGCCCCGCCGGGGATTCGGACGGAGGTTCCTGCCTTGAGCCTGACGCTGCTCGCAATCGGATTCCTGCTGGTGCTCGTCGCCGCGTACCACCTGTACGGCGGCTGGGTCGCGCGGCAGTTCAACCTGGACGACGCGCGCTGCACGCCCGCGCACGAGGTCAACGACGGCGTGGACTTCGTCCCGACACGCCCGTTCTACCTCTTCGGCCAGCACTTCTCGGCGATAGCGGCGGCCGGGCCGATTGCCGGCCCCATCCTCGCGTGCCAGGCGTTCGGGTGGCTGCCGTGCCTTCTGTGGATAGGCTTCGGCGTCGTCCTCATCGGGGCCGTCCACGACTTCGCTTCCTTGGCCGCCTCCGTCCGCCACGGCGCGACCTCGGTGGCCGAGATTACGCGCGAGCATCTGGGCTCGAAGGCGGGGCGCGCGATGATGACGTTCATCTGGATCGCGCTCGTCTACGTCATCGTCGCCTTCGCAGACATCACGGCCGGCACCTTCGTCGCCGGCTCCGAAGAGTTGAGGGCGAGCGCGGTCGCCTTCAACCCCGGCGGCGCGGTCGCGGCGGCGAGCGTGCTCTACCTCGCGCTCTCAATCGTGCTCGGGCTCGTGCAGAAGTTCTTCAACCCGCCGCTCTGGCTCGTCACCGTCATCTTCGTGCCGGCGGCCTTCGCGCTCTCGTGGGCGGGGACGCTGATGTCGAACACGTTCGTGCTGTCGCACAAGGGTTGGGGACTGCTCATCCTCGGCTACTGCTGCGCCGCGTCGGTCGTACCCGTCTGGACGCTTCTCCAGCCGCGTGGGTATCTCGGCGGGTTCATCCTCTACGCGGCCATCGCGCTCGGCGTCATCGGCGTCTTCTTCGGCGGGTACGAGATTCAGCAGCCGGCCTTCAAAGGCTGGACGGTGCCCGGCAACTCGATCACGGGCACCCTCTTCCCCTTCCTCTTCGTGACCATCGCGTGCGGCGCGTGCTCGGGCTTCCACGGGCTGGTCTGCTCGGGCACGACCTCGAAGCAGGTAGACCGCGAGTCGCACATCCGTGCGGTGGGCTACGGCGGGATGCTGGCCGAAGGGTTCGTGGCGCTCATCGCGCTCGTGACGATCATGATTCTCGCGCCGTCGGAGATAAAGCCGAACACGGCGGCGGGCACCATCTACGGCAACGGCATCGGGAAGTTTCTGACGTTGCTTCCGTTCGTCGGCGAGGGGAACCGCGCGGTGGCGACGACCTTCGGCGCGATGGCCTTCTCGACCTTCGTCTTCGACACGCTCGACGTATGCACGCGGCTCGGCCGCTACATCGTGCAGGAGTTGTTCGGCTGGAAGGGCCGTCCGGGCGCGCTGGCCGGGACGTTCTTGACGATTGCGCTGCCCGTCTACTTCATCGCGTTCGCGCCGCCGAACTCCTGGTCGAAGTTCTGGACGCTCTTCGGCGCTTCGAATCAACTGCTCGCGGCGCTCACACTCCTGACCATCACGGCGTGGCTCTACCAGGCCCGGCGCCGCATCGCCTACACGCTCATCCCGATGCTCTTCATCCTCGTCATCACGCTCTGGGCGCTCTCCGCGATGGTCATCGGGAACCTCCGCGTGACGAAGGGATTCGACATCGAGCTTATCAACGCCGTCGCCTCGGCCGCACTCGTCCTCTTAGCGCTCTACCTCGCCGTCGCCGCGCTCCTCAAGCTGCGCGGCGACCGCCGCAAAGACACGCTCACGCCCGCGCACACGGCCGCCGGGCTCGAATGATGAAGTTTGTTATAGAAGGGTTTCCAGAGACTTGATGAGGTCTTCCACATCGCGATCCCAACGCGTATCGCTGAGCGCGAGCGCGTTGCGCCTGACGAGCGGCGCGAGGTCTTCCGGCAACTCCTTCGGCGCCGGCATCGCCGCATCCTGAATCAGAATCGGTATCACCCGAATCTTCCGCCCCAGCGCCTTCGCCACTTCGAGCCGGACGTAGTCGGCCCCCTCCTGCCCGCCCGCGCCCCTCGCCCACCCACGACTAACGAGGACAATCATCACCTCACACGACTCCGCCGCCGACGTGATGGCCTCCACGAAGTCCTCGCCCGGGTCAATGTTCTTCAAATCGAGAAAGACCTTATCTCTGCCGAAGTGCGCGCCCAGTTGGCCATACAGTCCGCGCGCGTACGCCGCCGCCTCGCTGCGTCGATAGCTGATGAAGATGCCGCTGAACTGCGTCTCGCCTCCCGGCCGCGTCTCCGCGCTCTCCTTTATCCCGACCCTTGCGTTCTCCCTTATCTTCGACAGCGAGAGTTCTTCAAAAGATGCGGGCGGCTTGGCCGTCGGTAACTGTGCGGCAATGAGGCCGCGGATATGACGTAGAAGACGTTGTAGCTCGGGGTGTGATTCAGCGCCATCCCAATTCGTAAGGTTATAGGGTAAAGGGCGCGAAACCTTGCGTGGCAACTCAATTTCTTCAACCAATATGGGGATTAAGTAGTCCGACCCGACATATTCTAGCGCCCTAAGCATGAAGGACGATTCTCTTGCCCCGCGCGACCAAAGTACGACGACAACCTTCGCGGCCTTAATTTCGTCTGCCACGTCCCTGAGGGGATACGCCCCAAGAGGGGTCCGGAATTCGTCAACAGTCCACTTCTGTTGAATGAAGATAGTGACTAACGCCGCCGCCATCTCCCAGTCTTCTTCAAAGTAATTTAAGAAAATGTCTCTCATCACGGTCAGCCCAAACAAGTTTTGAAGAATGGCACGGCGAGGGTACGTCGGTTTCAAACACTTGTCCAGAGACCCGCTGGGAAGCCTCCCGTGCTTTGAATTTTCGGCGGTAATCAGGGATAATGCCCCTCTTTTAGCGAGACCAAAGAAACGGGTCTGTGCGGACAGTAGGGGCGCGTCCTCTCGTGCGACTGTCGGGGAAGTCAAACGCGCGCGCGTGCCGCACGGCCGGCCTCCGCCCCCGGGGGCTTTTCACTCGCCACTTTTCAGACGAACAACAGGAAAGGAATCGTTCAACTTGTCTAAGATGTTATCGCCGAGTAACCGGAAGGGTCTGCTCCGCTTGTTAACCGTTCTCTTCGCGCTGGCGACGCTGGCGACCTCCGTCATAGCGCAGCCGTCGTCCGGCGCGGGCGCCGGCAGCGGCGCGCAGACCGGCCATCGCCCCGGCGGCGAGGCCAACCTGCTGCTGCCCGACCTCTCCACGCAGAACTTTCTCGGCGTAGACGGCCACACGCTGCTGCTCGTCGGGCTGGTCGTGTGCGTGCTGGGTCTGGCCTTCGGCCTCGTCATCTTCACGCAGTTGAAGAACCTGCCCGTCCACCGCTCGATGCGCGAAATCAGTGAGCTGATCTACGAGACCTGCAAGACCTACCTCATCACGCAGGGCAAGTTCATCATGATCCTGTGGCTCTTCATCGGAGCCATCGCCGGCCTCTACTTCGGCTTCCTCGCCGAGACGGTCAACGACAATGGGACGGTCACGCACGGCTTCCCGGCCTTCAAGGTCATCGTCATCCTGCTCTTCAGCCTCATCGGCATCGCGGGCAGCTACGGCGTCGCGTGGTTCGGCATCCGCGTCAACACGTTTGCCAACTCGCGCACGGCCTTCGCAAGCTTAGGCGGCAAGCCGTACCCCATCTACGCGATTCCTTTGAAGGCGGGCATGTCCATCGGCATGATGCTCATCTCGGTCGAGCTGCTCATCATGCTCTGCATCCTGCTCTTCATCCCGCGTGACTATGCCGGCCCCTGCTTCATCGGCTTCGCCATCGGTGAGTCCTTAGGCGCGGCGGCGCTGCGCATCGCGGGCGGCATCTTCACGAAGATCGCCGACATCGGCTCCGACCTGATGAAGATCGTCTTCGGCATCAAAGAGGACGACGCGCGCAACCCCGGGGTCATCGCCGACTGCACGGGCGACAACGCGGGCGACTCCGTCGGGCCTTCGGCCGACGGCTTCGAGACCTACGGCGTCACGGGCGTGGCGCTCATCACCTTCATCCTGCTGGCGGTGCCGTCGGCGGCCGTGCAGGTGCAACTGCTCGTCTGGATTTTCGTCATGCGCGTGATGATGATTGTGGCGTCGGCCGCGGCCTACTTCCTGAACGAAGCGGTCGCCAAGTCGCGCTACAGTAACGCCTCCACGATGAACTTCGAGGCGCCGCTCACGTCGCTCGTCTGGGTGACTTCGATCATCTCGGTCGTGCTGACCTACGTCGTCTCGTACCTGATGATTCCGAACCTCGGCGACGGCTCGCTCTGGTGGAAGCTCTCGACCATCATCACCTGCGGCACGCTCGCGGGCGCCATCATCCCCGAGCTGGTTAAGGTCTTCACCTCGACCGAGTCGGCCCACGTCAAGGAGGTCGTCATCTCCTCGCGTGAGGGCGGCGCCTCTCTGAACATTCTGTCGGGACTCGTCGCGGGCAACTTCTCGGCCTACTGGATCGGCCTCGCCATCACCGCCCTGATGGCCATCGCCTACGTCTTCAGCACGCAGGGCTTGGCCGGGCTGATGGCCGCGCCCGCGGTCTTCGCCTTCGGCCTCGTCGCCTTCGGCTTCCTCGGCATGGGGCCGGTGACGATTGCCGTTGACTCCTACGGCCCTGTGACGGACAACGCGCAGTCGGTCTATGAGCTGTCGCTCATCGAGCAGGTGCCGAACATCGAGGAGGAGGTCAAGCGCGACCACGGCGTCACCGTCAACTTCGAGCGCGCCAAGCACCTTCTTGAAGAGAATGACGGCGCGGGCAACACCTTCAAGGCGACGGCCAAGCCGGTGCTCATCGGGACGGCCGTGGTCGGCTCGACGACGATGATCTTCTCGATCATTCAGGTCTTGCGCGGCGAGGCGCTCGCGGGCGCGACCCGCGCCTCGCTCACCGAAGCGCAGGGGCTCGCGACCTTCTACGAGAACCTCTCGCTCCTAAACCCGCTCTTCCTGCTCGGGCTCATCACGGGCGGCGCGATCATCTACTGGTTCACGGGCGCGTCCATGCAGGCCGTGACGACGGGCGCCTACCGCGCCGTCGAGTTCATCAAGTCGAACATCAAGCTCGGCGCCGAGATCGAGAAGGCTTCGGTCGAAGACTCGAAGAAGGTCGTCGAAATCTGCACGCAGTACGCGCAGAAGGGGATGTTCAACATCTTCCTGACCGTCTTCTTCGCCTCGCTCGCGTTCGCGTTCGTGGACCCGTACTTCTTCATCGGCTACCTGATCTCCATCGCGCTCTTCGGGTTGTATCAGGCCATCTTCATGGCCAACGCGGGCGGCGCGTGGGACAACGCGAAGAAGATCGTCGAGGTCGAGCTGAAGGAGAAGGGGAGCCCTCTGCACGACGCGTGCGTGGTGGGCGACACCGTGGGCGACCCGTTCAAGGACACCTCTTCGGTGGCGATGAACCCGGTCATCAAGTTCACGACGCTCTTCGGGCTGCTCGCCGTCGAGTTGGCGCTGTCGGTCTACCGCAGCCGCGGCGACCACACGCTCAACTACCTGCTGGCCGCCGTCTTCTTCCTCGTCTCGGCCTACTTCGTCTACCGCTCGTTCTACGGGATGCGTATCCGCAGCGGGAGCGGCCCGAGCACGCGCGAGATGGGGACTGACACGGAGGGGCTCGCGGGTCGTCAGCTCGAAGGCAAGGCGCGCACTTCCGACTTCGGCGCGGCCAGCGTCAAGCGCGACACGACTCGTTAAAGAGGTCGAGGAGGATTGGAACTGTGAACAGCTACGCGAAAGCGGAGACGCTGGTGGGCGGGTTCGTCGCGCCGTCGGACTGGACGCGTTCGGCGCTGGTCGTCGTGGGCTTCAGCCTTCTGACGGCGGCGGCGGCGCAGGTCGTGGTGCCTTTGCCGTTTACGCCCGTGCCTCTGACGGGGCAGACGTTCGCGGTGCTTTTGACGGGGGCGCTGCTGGGGCCGCGTCTGGGGGCGCTGGCGATGCTCGCGTACCTGGCCGAAGGGGCGGCGGGGCTGCCGTTCTTCCGCGGGGGCGCGGGCGGCGTCGGGCACTTCTCGGGCGCGACGGCCGGTTACCTGCTCGCCTTCCCGGCGGCGGCTTACGTCACGGGCCTTCTGGCGGAGCGCGGCTGGGACAGGCGCTTCGTGACGGCGGCGGCGGCGATGGCGCTCGGCTCGTTCGTTATCCTCGCGGGCGGTTGGGCGTGGCTCGCGCTGATGTTCAGGACTCCTTCAGAGGCGTTCTGGCTCGGCGTCGCGCCGTTCCTGCCGGGCGACGTGTTGAAGATCGCGCTGGCGGCCGCGGCGCTCCCCGCGGGGTGGGCGCTGCTTCGGCGCCGCTCGAAGTGAGCGCGGCGATTTAATAAGAACGGCTTCAACCGAGACGCCGTCGAGTAAGTTAGAGAGCCCCCGGCCACGTCGGTCGGGGGCTCTCGCTTTGGCGGGCGCGCTTCTTGAAGTAGGGCGGGTCGGAACTTATAATCTCGCCGTTTCCGTTACGCCTCCCCGCAACTCTCAACGGAGCATCTTCGATGAAACTCGTCGCCCTCGCGACGTTCAGACTCTCGGGGCAGAGGTAGCCCCGGGCGCCAAACTACGTTAGATCAAAGCCATGAAGACTCGCCACACACGCCCCCTCGTCGCCGCGCTCGTCCTGCTGCTCGCGGCGCAGACGGCAGCCGCCAAAGACACCTGGACGAGCGTGCGCTCGCAGAACTTCCTCCTCGTCGGCAACGCTTCGGAGAAGGAGATTCGGCAGGTCGCCACGCGGCTCGAACAGTTCCGAGAGGTCTTCACGAAGCTGTTCGCCAACGTCAAGTTCAACACGCCGGTGCCGACGACGGTCGTCGTCTTCAAGAGCGACGGCGCCTACAAACCTTTCAAGCCCGTGGTGGACGGTAAGGTCTCGGAGGTCGCGGGCTACTTCCAGCCGGGCGACGACGTGAACTACATCACGCTCACGCCCGACCGCGGCAGCGGCGCCGAGAACCCTTACGGCACCATCTATCACGAGTACACGCACCTGCTCGTTAACAACTCTCTGGGGGCGGGCGAGGCGCCGGCGTGGTTCAACGAGGGGCTGGCCGAGTACTACAGCACCTTCGCCATCGAGGACGACCGTAAGGTCTACCTCGGCCGCCTCATCGACTACCACCTCCGCCTGCTGCGCGAGCAGAAGCCCATCCCGCTCTCGCAACTCTTCGAGGTCACGCAGTACTCGCTCCAACGCAACAAGCATAACGTGCGGAGCCTCTTCTACGCGCAGTCGTGGGCGCTCGTCCACTACCTGATTCTCGGCAACGAGGGGAAGCGTCTGCCGCAGCTCGGCGAGTACCTCTCGCTGACGAAGAAGGGCGTGCCGACCGCCGAGGCGTTCCGGCGCGCCTTCCAGAGCGACCCGGCCGCGATGGAGAAGGAGTTGCAGAAGTACGTCTCGGCCTACTCCTTCGTCGGCAAGCTCGCGACCTTCGAGCGCAGGCTCGAATTCGACTCGCAGATGACGGCCGCGCCGCTCACGGAGGCGCAGGCCGACGCATACCTCGGCGACCTGCTGCTCCACATCAACCGTCCCGACGACGCGGCCGCGCGCCTCCAGCACGCGCTCGAACTCGACCCGACGAACGTGATGGCGCGCACCTCGCTCGGCATGGCGCGGTTCCGGCAGAAGCGCGACGCGGAGGCCATCGTCCACCTGCGCGAGGCCGCGGCTGCGGGCGCCGGCAACTACCTCGCGCACTACTACTATGCCTACGCGCTCAGCCGCGCCGGCATGGGCGAGGGCGGCTACATGGGGGGCTATCCGGCCGACCGCGCCCGGGAGATGCGCGCGTCGTTGCGCAAGGCCATCAGCTTGCGTCCGGACTTCCCCGAGAGTTACCACCTGCTCGCGTGGGTCAACCTCGTCACCGGCGAGAACATTGCCGAAGGCGTGCAGCTCATCCGTCAGGCGGTCGCGCTCGCGCCCGGCAACCAGCACTACGCGCTCGTGCTCGCGCAGCTCTACCTGCGCCAGGACAAGGTCGAGGACGCGCGCCGGACGGCCGAGTTGCTCGCGCGCGACGGCGCCGACCCGGGGCTGCGCGCGACGGCGCAGTCCGTGCTCGCTTCGATCAACAGCTACGAGGAACAGCTCAAGAAGTACAAGGCGGCGCAGGAGGCTTATGAGCGCGGCGGAGGAGGCGAGCCGCGGCTGATCGTGCGCGACGAGGAAAAGGAGGCCGTCGAGCAGACGCCGGCCGGGCCGGGCAAGTCCGACGACGAGCGGGTGGCCGAGGCGCTCGCCGAGGCCATCAACGACGCGCTGCGCAAACCGCAGGCGGGCGAGACGCGCGTCCGCGCGGCGCTCACGCAGATCGAGTGCGGCCCGAAGGGGCTGGTCTTCGTCCTCAAGGCGGGCGACCGCACGCTGCGCCTCACGTCGGCGGGCTTCGGCGGCCTCCACCTCGTCAACTTCAATCAGGAGGCCGAGAGCCAGCTCACCTGCGGCGCGCGCAAGGTCGAGACGCCCTCCGTCGTCACCTACCGCCCCGCGGCGAACGCGCGCGCCAAAACCGACGGCGCCCTCGTCGCGCTGGAGTTCGTTCCCACCGGCTTTCAACTGAAGCAGTGACGAGATTGATTCATTTGGTCATCGGTTCATTGATTCAATGATTCAATGGATAAATGTACAAATGAAGCAATCCCGCCGCTTCCCAAATGAATCCGCCGGTGGTAAAGATTACGTAAATCTTTAGGGGAGAGGTGTCAAACGTGTCATCACCCCCGGCAAGGCCGCCGACCGATTCCGAGTCGTTGCAGGCCCAGATGATAAAAGGCGTCGCCGAAGGGGACAATCAGGCGCTCGCCGCGCTCTACGACGCGACCAGCCGGACGCTCTACGGGCTCCTGCTGCGCATCCTCTCTGACCATTCGTCGGCCGAGGAGGTGCTGCTCGACGTGTACGCGCAGGTCTGGCGACAGGCCAAAAGCTACAGCGCCGAGCGCGGGAGGCCGTTGGCTTGGCTGACAACCATCGCGCGCAGCCGCGCCATCGACCGCCTGCGCAGGGGCAGGCAGGAACACCAGTTGACCGTCCCGCTCGAAGAGGCCACGCGCGCCGCGCGCGGCGACTCGGTTGAGGACGGCGTGCTGGCGGGCGAGGTGGGGGCGGTTGTCCGCGCCGCACTGGACGCGCTCGCGCCCGAGCAGCGCGACGTGATCGAGCTGGCTTATTACGGCGGGATGAGTCACAGCGAGATTGCCGCCGCGCGGAATCTCCCGCTCGGCACCGTCAAGACGCGCACGCGTTTGGGGATGATGCGCCTGCGCGAGATGCTCAAACCAGCATGGGAAGGGATGTTATGAGTCACACGACCGTTGACGAAGAGGCGGCCGGGCGGGCCGCGCTCTACGCACTGGGCGCGCTCGAAGGGGACGAGGCACGCGATTTCGAGGAGCATCTGGCCGCGGGCTGCGCGGCGTGCGAGGCGGAGTTGCGCGAGTTCGAAGCGGTCGCGGGCGACTTAGGGTTGGCCGCGCCCGAGGCCGAGCCGCCCGCGGGCGTGCGCTCGCGCCTGCTCGCGCTCGTCTCGGAAGAGGGCGACGGGCCGAACCTTTCGAAGGACATCGCGCCCGGATTCCTCGTCGTGCGCGCGGGTGAGGGGCGTTGGCGGCCGACCGACGACGCGGGCGTCTCGTTCAAACTACTCTTCTCCGACCGCGAGCGCGGCACCATCACGACGCTCGTACGGATGGAGCCGGGCTCGCGCATACGCTCGCACCGGCACCTCGGCGTCGAGCAGTGCCTCGTCCTCGAAGGCGACGTGCGCTCCGGGACGGTCGGGATGACGGCGGGCGACTTCAACTGCTCGATGCCGGGCAGCGTCCACGAGGAGTTGATGTCAGACGGCGGCGCCCTCCTCCTCATCGTCTCCCCCGAGTGCTACGAGCCCATCGAGCCGCACCCCGGCTCAATGTCATAACCGGAAGAAATTTCACCACCGCAGACACAGAGACAAGGCTGGTTGAGATTACTCAACCAGCCTTGTCTCTGTGTCTGCGGTGGTGAAATTCAACTTGCATCGCTCTCAACACACGCACAAATTCGTCTACCCGCCGCTTCCGTCCCGGCGCGGCCTGCGTGCTATAATTCGCCCTTGACAGCAATCCCAACAGCCCGCTCGCACGGAAACTTTAGGAGGGTTTAAATTCATGGCCACCGAACTCAAACGCGAGGGCTCGGCTCTCTCCCGCATCGAAGAACTCCTCGGCGAAGACGGGCGCGCCCTTCTCGAATTCAACTCGCCGAAGATATCCCGCGACGCTTTGCAGACGCCCGGCCCAGACTTCGTCGACCGCGTCTTTGCTCTCTCCGACCGCACCCCGCAGGTCTTGCGTTCGCTCCAGTCGCTCTTCGACCACGGCCGCCTCGGCGGCACCGGCTACCTCTCCATCCTCCCCGTCGATCAGGGCATCGAGCACTCGGCCGGCGCGTCGTTCGCGCCCAACCCGATCTACTTCGACCCCGAGAATATCGTCAAGCTCGCCATCGAGGGCGGCTGCAACGCCGTCGCCTCCACCTTCGGCGTGCTCGGCATCGTCGCGCGCAAGTACGCGCACAAGATTCCCTTCATCGTCAAGATCAACCACAACGAGCTGCTGACCTACCCGAACAAGTTCGACCAGATTCTCTTCGGCACCGTCAAGCAGTCGCACGAGATGGGCGCGACGGCGGTCGGCGCCACCGTCTACTTCGGCTCCGACGAGTCGGGCCGCCAGATCGTCGAGATCGCGAAGGCATTCGCGATGGCACACGAGCTGGGGATGGCGACCATCCTCTGGTGCTACCTGCGCAACCCGAAGTTCAAGACTAAAGAGGGCGACATGCATACGGCGGCCGACCTCACGGGTCAGGCCAACCACCTCGGCGTCACCATCGAGGCCGACATCATCAAGCAGAAGCTGCCCGAGCGGAACGGCGGCTACAACCTGCTCAACGTCGAGAGCGCCTACGGCAAGACCAACCCGAAGATTTACACCGACCTGACGAGCGACAACCCCATCGACCTCGTCCGCTATCAGGTGGCGAACTGCTTCATGGGGCGCGCGGGGCTCATCAACTCGGGCGGCGAGTCGAAGGGCGCGAGCGACATGGCCGAGGCCGTCCGCACCGCCGTCATCAACAAGCGCGGCGGCGGCATGGGCCTCATCTCCGGCCGCAAGGCATTCCAGCGCCCGATGGACGAGGGCGCCCAGCTCCTCAATGCCATCCAGGACGTGTACCTCTCGGAAGAGATCACCGTCGCGTAAGGGCTTTCGGCCCTCAGGCAGAATCGACGACAGAGCGGCCGGCTTATCTCATTCAAGAGATAAGCCGGCCGCTCTGTCGTCGAGGCTTGAACGTTCCAAACAGAGGCTTCGAGCGCGGGGCGGTTTGGACGGATTGAACGGGGGGCGCGAGCGGTTTGAGCGGTTTTGAGTGACAAATCGTTCTTTCGTGTGCTAAAACAAATCCTCAAGCGACTTTGAACACGTAGTGCAAGTGTGAGCTTATATACTTTCTCTCACGAAACGGCGCAGGCATTGAGCGGAGGCGCAAGGGTTTGACGGCCCGTCCCGAACAAGACGAACTCGACGCGGAGTTGCTGCGCGCGGTGGCCCGTGGAGACGAGGCGGCGTTCGCGCGCGTCTACGACCGCTACGCACACATCCTCCTGGGACTCATGCTCCGTATATTACGCAGCCGCCCGGAGGCGGAGGACGTTTTGCAGGAGGTCTTCCTGCAAGTCTGGCAGCAGGCGCGCTCGTTCGACCCCGCCCGCGGACGCGCCTTCACCTGGCTGGCGACGCTTGCGCGCAGCCGCGCCATCGACCGTCTGCGCGCCGTGGATTCACGCGAGCGCGCGGCGCAGCGCTCGGTCGAGGACGGGCTGCCGCCTGCGGCCGAGTCGCGGGGCTGGGCCGACGAGGAGGCCATCCGCGCCGAGCGCGCCGAGGCCGTCCGCGCGGCGCTCGCCGAACTGCCCGAGGAGCAGAGGCAGGTGCTCGTGCTCGCGTACCTCGACGGCATGTCGCAGTCGGAGATCGCAGCGGCGAAGAACCAGCCGCTCGGCACCGTCAAGACGCGCACGCGCACGGGTCTCAAGAAACTGAGCGACTCCCTGCGCGCGAAGCTCGGCAGGCAGTTCGCCTGAAAAGTCCAAAGGGAATTTACGGACGTATATCAGAACGCAGCCGGCGTAAAACTTAGCGCCGGCGAGCGGGCTCCGGCCGACGATGTCATGGCATCCAAGCAGGGTGAACGCGCGGTCGTTTGAACTTTAGATGCGGCACGAAGACTACAAACAGTTGCTGGCGCTCGAAGCCGTGAGCGCGCTCGACATGGAAGAGCGCGCGCGGCTGGAGGAGCACCTGCCGTCCTGCGCCGAGTGCCGCGAGGAGCTGCGCGAGATGTCGGACGCCGCCGCGTTGCTCCTCTACACGGTCGCGCCCGTCCAGCCCTCGCCCGCTCTGCGCGCAGGCATCCTCGCGCGCGTCCGCGCCGTAGACCCTTCGGAGGTCTTCGTAGACCCGTCCGAAGTTGTAGCTTCCTCTAAAGCCGTTGACCCTTCGGAGGTGAACGGGCGCGTGCCGGCTCCGGCTGCCTCGCGCGACCTGCGCGCGTTCCTGCGCGACCTGAGCCTCTGGCAGCTTCTGGCGTGGCGACCGGCTCTCGGCTTCGGCGCGGCTGCGTTCGCGTTGGCCGTCGTGCTGCTCGGCCTGACGAGCCTCACGCTCTGGAACCGGAGCCAGGCTTTGAGCGCAGAGGTGGCGAGCCTCTCCAACCGTCTGCGCGAGGCGCAGGGCGAGATCAACGGCCAGCGCGAACAGCTCGCCAGAGCGCGCGATGTGGACGAGCTGCTCTCTTCGCCCGCCGTGCGCGTCGCGGAGCTTTCGGGTAAGACGCCCGCGCCGCAGGCGCACGCCACGCTCGCCTACGACCGCTCGACGGGACGCGCCGTCGTCGTGGCGACGGGGCTCCCGCCCTGTCCCGAAGGCCACGCCTACCAGCTCTGGCTCATCGCCGACAACAAACCTCTGCCCGGCGGCACCTTCAAGACGGACGCGCAGGGGCGCGCGCGCATGAGCGACCGCCTCCCGCCCAACCACACCGCCCCCACCTTCGCCGTCACGCTCGAACGCGAAGGCGGCGTCCCCGCACCCCAGGGCGATATCTTCCTGCTCGGCGCTTCGAAAGGATGAGGAGCAGTAGGCAGATGGCAGCAGGCAGTTAAGAGCGCCGCCGTCGGAAACTGTGATTTAATTTTGCAACGTTCGTAACGCGGAGCGACTGCCTACTGCCATCTGCCTACTGCCTACTTCTTTTTTTTGCTACACTGTCCGGCAAACGTTGACCCGAAGGAGCGAGTCGGAAGTGGCGGACGAGAAAACGAAGGCGGTGAACGAAATTCCTGAAGGGACGGGGCAGTTCGACTCCCGCTTCCTCCTCTGGCGCACGTTCTGCGCCGAGGCCGGCATCCCTGTTGAGACACTCCCCAGCGACCTCACCGGCGACCACAAAGACAAGTGGGAGAAGCTCAAGAACGAGCGCCTCCACAAACCCGCTGAAGAGAAGTGATGAAGGCGGAATGATGAATTAAAGAGAGTTCTTACTTCATCATTCCTATAAGTATCTTCCCGTCAGGAAAGGGTTCGTGCGGCGCTCGCGGCCGACGGTCGTCTCGGGGCCGTGGCCGGAGTAGACGATTACGTCGTCGCCGAGCGTCAGAATCTTTTCGTGGATCGAGTCCATCAACTGCCGCGTCGAGCCGCCCGGCAGGTCAGTCCTACCCACAGACCCCGCGAACAGGCAGTCGCCGACGAAGACCTTGCGCTCGTTCGGCTCGAACAGCACGACGTGGCCGGGCGTGTGGCCGGGGCAGTGGAGCACCTTGAACTCTAGCTCACCAACCTTATAAATTTCGCCGTCCTGCCAGTGTCGCTCGATTGGCGGCGGCGGCTCGTACTCGAAGCCGAGGCGGCGCCACTGCTCGCGCGGGACGCCGAGCAGCTCGGGCTGGCGCGGCAGCGCGAAGTAGAGCTGCTCGTCCGCCTCGTGCAGGATGACTTCGGCCCCGGGCCTCTCCCGCTTGAGCGCCGAGACGCCGCCGACGTGATCCAGGTGCGCGTGCGTCAGCGCGATAGCCTGCAACTCCAAACCCGACCTCTCTAAGGCTTCGGCGATCTCGTCCGTTGCCTCGCCCGGGTCGATGCAGACGGCGCGCCGCGTCTGCTCGCAGGCCACGACGCGCGTGTGCTGTTGGAAGGCCGTGAGAGTTATCTGCTCGATGATCATCTGGCTGCCGAACCTTTCGAAGAAGAGTTAGAATAAGGGCTGCCGGAACGTCGCCCCCGAGTATAAACAGACTCCCCCGTACGCCGCCAACAGGAGGTCGAAGATGCCTTTGGGCGCGCGCTCCGCGAGCCTCGCGGAGTTACTGGACGGGCTGACGCGCGAAGCGGCCGAGGAGTTGACCGAGCGCCTCGAAGGCCGTGACCTGCGCTGCTACGCCTGCGGCCACCGCTGCCTCGTCCGCGAGGGCAAGCGGGGCATCTGCAAGGTGCGCTTCAACGAGCGCGGGCGCCTGCTCGTCCCCGCGGGCTACGTCGCGGCCCTCGCCTGCGACCCGACCGAGAAGAAGCCCTTCTTCCATCTCCTCCCCGGCTCCGACAGTCTCACCTTCGGGATGCTCGGCTGCGACCTCCACTGCAACTACTGCCAGAATTGGTTGACCTCGCAAGCATTGCGCGATGACTCGGCGGGGACGGCGCCGCGGAGCGTGTCGGCGGAGAGGTTGGTTGAGATGGCGCGGGAGTGCGGGGCGCGGGTGGTAGGGTCGAGTTACAACGAGCCTCTGATTACGGCGGAGTGGGCGGCGGAGGTCTTTGAGAAAGCGAAGGCCGCAGGGTTCAGGACGGCCTTCATCTCGAACGGGAACGCGACGCCGCAGGTGTTGGACTACCTGCGGCCGTTGACGGACTGTTACAAGATCGACCTGAAGTCGATGAGCGACCGCGCGTACAGGCAGTTGGGCGGCGTGGTCGGCAACATCCTCGACACCGTGCGGATGGTACACGAGCGCGGATTCTGGGAGGAGGTCGTGACGCTCGTCGTGCCGGGCTTCAACGACTCGGAGGGAGAGCTGCGCAGCGCGGCCGACTTTCTCGCGTCGGTTTCGCCCGACATCCCGTGGCACGTGACGGCGTTCCACCAGGACTACCGGATGACGGAGAACGCGAACACGACGGCCGCGCAGCTCGTGCGCGCGTGCGAGATAGGGCGCGAGGCGGGGCTAAAGTTCGTCTACGCGGGCAACCTGCCCGGCCGCGTCGGTCGCTGGGAGAACACCTTCTGTCCCGCCTGCGGCGAGCTGCTAATCGAGCGCTACGGCTACCGGATACGACAGATGAAACTCGGCGCCGACGGCCTCTGCCCCGCCTGCAAAGAGAAGATTCCGGGCGTGTGGGGATGAAGGGAAGTAGACAGTAGACAGTAGATGAAACAAGGCGGCGCGTCCGAAGCCTTCGGGTCGGGCGCGCCGCCTGTTCTGTCTACTGTCTACTGTCTACTGTCTACTACTTCCTTCACATCCCGCCCTTCGCAGCGTAGGTGCCATGATGGAAGGCGGCCTTCCACTGGCCGCCGCGGTTGGTCCAGATCGTGCTGTGATACGCCTCGACTATCTTGCCTGTACCGTCCGGGCCCTTACCCTTGTAGGTAAGGAGCGTGGCATCGGCGTCGAGCTTAGTTTCCTTGAAGTCCGAGAGCGTCCACTTCGAGGCGGCGGAGGCTGCGTCGGATGCTGTCATCATCTTGACCGCGGTGGCCTTGTCCATGACGCCCTCCGGCTCGACTTCGAGCGCGTCGGGCAGCAGGAAGTTTGCGAAGGCGTCGGCGTTCTTCGCCTTGAGGGCCTCCCAGACGGCCTTCTCCGCGTCGGTGGCGGAGGCGATGGCGGCCGGGCTCGCTGCGGGCGACGCAGCCGTCGCGGGCGAGGCCGCCGGGCTCGCTGCGGTCGCAGGCGTCGGCGAGGCCGCCGGCATCTCTATCACATCCGACTCCTGATGGTAGGCGTTCAACCACTTGCCGCCGCGGCTCACCCATGCAGACGAAGCGCGGTACGGCTTGGGCGGGACAGGCTTGCCGTCGTAGCTGCTCTTCTCGTTCATGGTGTAAGTGATGACGGCAAGCTCGGCGTTCACTTTGACGAGGCGCACGTCCGAGAGGGTGTACTCCGTCAGGTCGTACTTCTTGATGGTTTCGAGCGTCTGCGCCTTGTTATGTACGCCCTCCGAAACGACGAGCGAGAAGTCGTCGGACAGCAAGCCCGCGAACGCGTCCCAATTCTTCGCCTTGATGGCGTCGTAAACCTGCCGCTCTTTGGCTTCGAGGTCGGCCTGCGTCGGGCCGGCCGCGGGGGTCGGGCTGGCGGCGGCCGTGTTGGCGTTCGCATTGGCGTTGATGTTCCCCGCCCCCGTGTTCGTGTTTGTGGTTGTAGTGCAGGCCGACGCCGCAAGGAGCAGCGCGGACAGCGCGAGCAATCTCTTCATGGCAGGAACTCCGCCGAAAGGGTGTTAGAACGTCAGGCTTCTACGCTAAACGCGGAGGAGAGTCAAGGGAGAAGTTAGATTGATTCATTTGTCCACCGGCTCATTTAAGAATGAACCGATGACTCACTGAACCAATGAATCAATCCCCTTGTCCTTCATCCTTCTGCCTTCGCCCTTCCTCCCGAGTCGCAGGCGCCAGGGCATGAGGATGGATTCAAGGATGACTTTGCGCGACATCTTCGACTGGCCCTCGCGGCGGTCGGTGAAGATGATGGGCACCTCACTGATGCGCAGGCCGGCGCGCCGCGCGCGATAGGTGGCCTCGACGAGGAAGGCGTAGCCCTCGCCTGCGATGCGACCGTCGAGCAGCGAGCGCAGCGCCCGGCGCGTGTAGCAGCGAAAGCCGCTCGTCGTGTCGCGCACGCGCAGGCCCGTGATGCGTGCCACATAGGCGTTGGCGAAGCGGCTCAAGAGCCGCCGGCGCAGCGGCCAGTTCTCGACGCCGCCGCCCTCGCAGTAGCGCGAGCCGATGACGACATCCGCACGACCGGAAGCCTCGACGAGCGCGGGGATGCGGCGCGGGTCGTGCGAGAAGTCCGCGTCGAGCTGTACGAGCCGCGCGTAGCCTCCGTCGAGCGCCCTGCGGTAGCCGTCCACGAGGCTACGCCCGTAGCCGCGCGCGCCCGTACGCCGCAGAACGGAGAAGCGCGGGTCCGAGCCGTACAACTCTTCGGCGCACTCGGCCGTCCCGTCGGGCGACGCGTCGTCGAGCAGACACACGTCCGCATCAGGCGCGACCGCCAACAGCTCTCCGATGAGCCGCGCGACGTTCTCGCGCTCGTTGTAGGTCGGGACGACGATGAGCGTGCGTTCGTCGTTCATCTCCCTCGCTCCGACGGCGGCCTTCACTCCCTCACCCTGTACAGATAGATCGACCCGCCGAAGATTTTCTCGGGCGTGCGGCGGCGGTAGTCGTCGAAGTAGTTGACGCGCTCATACTCGTTCAGTTCCCAACCCTCCTCGAACTCCCCGGGCACGGTCGAGCCGTTCAGCAGGCTCGCGCCGATGGCGACGTAGCGCGTCTCCTCCACGGGCTCCCCCGGCGGCACGAAGATGGCCGTCTGCTCGATGCCGTAGAGTTCCAACAACTGCCAGCCCAGGAGCGCCCCGCCGACGCGCGTCTCGCCGCGGCCGCGCAAGTATAGCGCGAGGTCGCGCATGTCGTCGCCCCACTCGACGTTCGAGTCGGAGAGATACCACCAGCGCGGCGCCCCCGACGCGAGCTGGTTCATGTAAGACATGTGGTCGGGGTAGGCGCGCGCGACCTCGACGCCGGCCCAGGCCAGAGAGACGACGGCGAGCGCCGCGGCGAGCATACGACTCCGCACGGAACTGCTTCGCAGCAGGTCGTCCAGCATCGCGCCCGCGAGGATGAAGAAGAAGGGATAGGCCGGCAGGTAGTAGCGCACGCCGATGTTGATGGTCGAGAGCGTCAGCAGCAGCGTGAAGAGCGCGGCCGGGACGAGCAGCACGAGCACGCGCCCCTCGCGCGCGCGCCTGAGCCTCGCCAGCCCCCACGCCAGCCCCGCGAGCGTGAGCAGCAGGATGGGCAGCGGCGTCTTCAGTGCAAAGGCTACGGGGAAGTAGTACCACCAGCCATGCCGGCTGTAGTCGCCCAGAAGCCCCGCCTCGTGCCCCAACCTCGCGTGGCCGAGCTGCCACCCCACGCCCGAGATGAAGTCCGCCGGGAAGACCATCTGAAGGAGTTGATAGCCCGCCCCGAGCGCGGAGCGCAGCACCCCTCGTCCCACGTCGATTGTTAACACGGAGCGCGCGAGCGCGTCCTCGAACGGCTCGGGCGGCGCGTGTCGGAAGAAGTAGCCGGCGTTGACGGCCAGCACCGCCGCGAGGACGGCCGCGGCCGCCTGCCCCGCGACGCGCGCACGCCTCACTCCGCGCCGCGGCGCGAATACGAACAGTGCCGCGAACGTCAGGCAGAGCACCGGCCCGAGCGCGACCATCGAGAACTTCGTCACCGCCGCGAAGCCCGCCGCGGCGCCGACGCACGACGCACGCACGCCGCTCGGAACCTTCAGATACGCTTGGAGCGCGAACGCGAAGAGGAGGAGCGCGAGCGCCGACGGCACGTCCGTCTGCACGACGCGGCCGTGCGCGAGCACGGTCGGCTCTAACGCGTAGAGCGCGACGGCGAAGAGTGCCGCGCGCGCCCCCCATTGGCGACGAGCGAAGATGAAGACGAGCGCGCCCAACACGAGCGTCAGCGCGACCGCAGGCACGCGCGCCCAGAAGCAGAGGTAGTCCAAACGCCCCGCGTTCATCCGCCAGAACTCCTCGAACTTGCCGAGGAAGTATCCGTAGTCGTGCGCCCCCGCTTCGATTGCCGGCGCCTCCGCGCCCAGCGCGACGAGCGGAGCGGCCCCCAGAATTTTCGCGACCGGCGGGTGCTCGTGGACGGGGCGGAAGTCGCCTTCGGTCAGGTGGTAGAAGCCCGCGGGTATCAAGACCCACTCGTCCACCGTGATGCTCTTCTGCCGTATGACCGAAAGCATCTGCGCCCCCATCAGCGCGAGCAGCGCGACGCACAGAACCCCCGCGCGCCAGTTCAAAAGAAGGCGGAAGGACGATGGATGAAGGAGCCGCTGTCCGGCCGTCCCTTCGTCTCTCGTCCTTCCGCCTTCAGAGTTCATTCTTTTAGCTTACGGCCCTAATCTTCCGTGGGGCGCGGGCCGGGGTCGAGGCCGCGCACGCTCGCCTGGTTGAGGACGCGGACGTTCAGGTCGCCCTGCACGTGCACCTGGCACGAGAGGCGTACGTTCTCGGCCAGCCCCGTCTCGGCCGCGAGGCGGTTGCGCTCGGCCTCCTGCATCTCGCCGGGGTCGCCCTCCGACACCTCGACGCGGCAGGTCGTACACTTCGCCTTCCCGCCGCAGCGGTGCAGAATGTCTATGCCGCTGTCCTCAAGCACGAGCACGAGCTTGCGGCCCGCCTCCGCCTCGATCTCCCGCGTCCCCTCCGCGGTCTCCGCCGTTACCTTGGGCATATCCTTGTGGCTCCTGTGGTGTGAGTCGTAAAAAGTGACGGCGCGGCCCGCGCGGGCCGGAAGGCGTGCCGGGTTGTCCTTCGGAAAAGACTCGACAAGCCACCGGCCCGCGGGCCGCGCCGTATGTGTTGTCAGAAAATCTGACTAGGCCGTAAACGACGAGCCGCAGCCGCAGCCGCCCGTCGCGTTCGGGTTGTTGAAGGTGAAGCCCGAGCCCATCACGTTCGTCACGTAGTCGATCTGGACGCCGTTCAGGTACTGCGCGCTGAACATATCAACGAACATGCGGACGCCGTTCGACTCGATGATGTGGTCGTTGGCCTTCGACTCCTCCTCGATGTTGAGGCTGTACGAGAAGCCCGAGCAGCCGCCCGGCACCACGCGCACGCGGAGTCCCGCCGTCTCGGGCAGGCCCTCTTCGCTCGCCAGGAACTTCCTGATCTCCGCGGCAGCCGGCTCCGTAACGCCAAGCGTCATCGTCGGAATCTGTGTCTCTGTTGCTGACATTGTCTATCTCCTTAATTATTACTTCTGAGTTGTGATTCTGAGCGGTTAGCTTTTGGCTATTAGCTCTTAGCCTTCGGCGTTCGACGAAGCCGCTGACAGCTAAAAGCCAAACGCTAACTGCCTCCTACGCCTTCTTGCCGAGGACGACAAGCTCGGGCTTCATCGCCTCTATCGAAATCTGCCGGGCGACCTCTTCGGCCACGCGGCGGAACGCTTCGGCCTGCGGCGACGTGGGGTCGCCGACGACGATGGGGACGCCCGAGTCGCCGCCCTCGCGCACGCCCATCCCGAGCGGCACCGCGCCGAGGTAAGGCACGCCGTACTCTTCAGAAAGTCTCAGCCCGCCGCCCTCGCCAAAGATGTTGTAGCGCGTGCCGGTGTCGGGCGCGATGAAGTAACTCATGTTCTCGACCACGCCGAGCACGGGCACGTTCACCGTCTCGAACATGCGCAGCGCGCGACGCACGTCGGCCAGCGCGACCTCCTGCGGCGTCGTCACCAGCACCGCGCCCTGCACGGGCACGAGCTGTGCGAGCGAGAGCTGCACGTCGCCCGTCCCCGGCGGCATGTCTACGATCAGATAATCCAGCTCGCCCCACTCCACGTCCTGCAAGAACTGCCGGACGAGCCCGTGGAGAATCGGCCCGCGCACGATCATCGGTTCGTCGCCCGGCTTCAGCACGGCCATCGACATCAGACGCACGCCGTGCGCTTCGAGCGGCACCAGCTTGTTGACGTTGATGGTGGGGCGTACGTCCGCAACGCCGAGCATCAAAGGCACGTTCGGCCCGTACACGTCCGCGTCCAACAGCCCGACCCGCGCCCCATCGCGCGCGAGGCTCACGGCAAGGTTGACCGCCACCGTGGACTTGCCCACGCCGCCCTTGCCCGAGCTGACCGCCACGATGTTGCGCACGCCCGGCACCGTCAACTTCTCGCCTAAGCCCCGACCCTTCGGCACCTCCGCGTCCATCGTCACGCTCACCGAAGTGACGCCGGGAAGTTCGGCCACGACCGCGCGCGACTGCTCCTGCAACTGCTCGCGCACGGGGCACGCAGGCGTCGTCAGCACGACGCGAAAACTGACCGCGCCGCCCTCGATCTTCAAGTCCTTGATGAACCCGAGGCGCACAATGTCCTTGTGCAAGTCAGGGTCTTTCACCTGCGCCAGCGCCCCGTAAACGTCTGCCTCTGTCACTTGTGCCATAAGTTGTTAATGGTAAATAGTAAATGGTGAATGGAAGCTGCCTTTATCTATTCACCATATACCATTCACTATTTACCCTCTGCTTTCTTCGGTCTCATAACCCTGTATGCGCAGCGCGAGGCGCCACCGGCGATGCGCGACTCGCGGAAGACTTCCGTCCCCAGCAGCTCGCGGTAGACGACCAGCTCCTGGTCGCAGAGCTGCCGGTACTCGCGCGCCAGCTCGGCTTGCGGGCAGTTCCACTCGGTCAGGAGGTACGAGCCGTCGTTCAGGCGCTCGACCTCGGCCTCGTACCCTGTCTCGCGCAAAAGCTCTGTCAGACGCCTCATGCGCGCGTCAAAATTCAACCCTTCGAGCTGTGGCTTCAAGCCCGCCACCATCTCCGTCGCGCAGCCGCAGAAGACTGTGTTCAAGCCCCGCTCGCCCCAGACCTCGCCGATCTGCCTGAGCACGGACTTTGCGAAGAGGTCGTAGCGCTTCGGGAACAACTCCTCGGCCTTCGGCGTCAGGCGGAAGACGTGCGCGGGTCGCCCGCGGTCGCCGCGCGCCGTAGCGTGCTCGACGTAGCCCTCGCGCTCCAGCACGTCGAGGTGCTTGCGCACGCACTGCTTCGTCACGCCGAGCGCCTCGGCCAGCTCGTCGGCGCTGCCGCCGCCGCGCGCGCGCAACTGCTGCACGATCTCCTCGCGCGACGCCCCGAGCCCGATTTTAAGGGTGGCTACCACAAGACTTTCATGCTACTTTTGGGGCGCTCCTTTTGTCAACCGTGCGGTTGCTAAATATGAGAAACCCCTTGTTTTAAGTGAGACTTTCCTGATGACGAATGACCCTACCGGCCGCTTCTCGACTCGCGTCGCAGACTACATCCGTTACCGGCCCGGCTACCCGCCGGCCGTCCTGCGCCTGCTCGAAGAGGAGTGCGGGCTCGACTCGACCTCGGTCGTGGCCGACGTAGGCTCGGGGACGGGGATTCTGTCTGAGCTGCTCCTGAAGAACGGGAACCGCGTCTACGGCGTCGAGCCGAACCGCGAGATGCGCGAAGCGGGAGAGAGCCTGTTGGCCTCTTATCCTAACTTCGTCAGCGTGGACGGCCGCGCAGAGGAGACGACGCTCGACGACAAGAGCGTTGACTTCATCACCGCCGGCCAGGCGTTCCACTGGTTCGACCCGCCCGTTACGCGCCGCGAGTTCATGCGCATCCTCCGGCCCGGCGGCTGGGTCGTCCTCGTCTGGAACGACCGGCGCACCGCGGGCACGCCCTTCCTCGAAGAGTACGAGCGCCTGCTCCTCGAATACGGCACAGACTACAAGGAGGTGAGCGTCAAGTACGCCGAGGAGTCTATGCTCGCCGCGCTCTACGGCCCGAGCGAAATCCGCGCGCAGACCTTCGACAACGAACAGGTCTTCGACTTCGACGGCCTGCGCGGTCGCCTCACCTCCTCCTCCTACACGCCCCAGCCCGGCCACCCGAACTTCGACCCGTTGATGCGCGAGCTTGAATCCCTCTTTCAACGCCACGAGCGCGACGGCCGCGTCGTCGTCGCCTACGACACGAAGGTCTTCTACGGAAGGCTTTGAAAAGCCGTGAACCGTGATAAGAAGGAAACTGCTTTTCTCTTGTCACGGTTCACGGTTTACGCTCTTACTCATGGTTCACGGTTCTCGCTTTACTTTTGCCTTTTGCCTTCTTAGCATAGTCCTGGTCTTCCCCTTGAAACTGTCCTTCGTCTCCGTTGAGCCCCATGCCGAACACACCCTTTGCCTACGATAAGGCCCCCACGCGTGCGCGGGCCGCTTTGCTTTTACTCTGTGCGCTGCTCGCGTGCGCGACGGCGGCGCAGGCGCAGAGGGGCAACGCTCGGAAGCCCGCGCCGCAGTCAAAGGCGAAGGAGAAGCCGACTCCCACGAGGAGTCGTGCAAGAGCGCGCGTGCCTCAGGAGACGCTCCTCCAGATCGTGCAGGCGGAGGACGAGCGCCGCTGGGAGGATTCCGACCTGTCGAAGCTGCTCACGGACGCGAGCCCCGCGGTGCGCGCGCGCGCGGCGCTCGCGGCCGGGCGCATCGGGGACGAGGGTGCGGTCGGGCCGCTCGGCGCGATGCTCTATGGCGACCGCGACGAGTCGGTGCGCGCGGCCGCGGCCTTCGCGCTCGGCGAGATCGAGGCCGAGCCCGCGTCGGGCGCGCTCGCGGAGGCGCTGCGAGTCTCCAAATCTCCCGAGGTGCGCGCGCGCGCCGTGGAGGCGCTCGGCAAGATAGCCGCGGCGCTCCCCGAAGGACGCGCTGATGCGAAGAAGCGAATCGGCGACGCCATCACGACGGCGCTCATCGCCGAGCAGAGGCTGACCAAGCCAAACCGCGCGCTCGTCCTGCTCGGCCTGACGGCGTTGTTGCGCGCGCGCCCCGAGAATGATGCTCGCACGGTCGCGCTCTTCCTCTCGGCGTCGGACGCGCGCGCGCGCGCCGACGCCGCCAACGCGCTCGGACGGATGCGCGCGAAGGAGTCGCTCGAACGCCTGCGCGTGATGCTGGCGACGGACGCGGACGCGGTGGCGCGGGCCAACGCCGCGCGCGCGCTCGGCGCGGCCGAGGACACGGCGTCCTTCGAGGTGCTCGCGCAGCACGCTGCGACGGACACGGACGCGCGCGTGCGGGTGAGCGCCGTCCGCTCGCTCGCGCAGATCAAGGAGCCGCGCGCCGCCGACCCGCTCACACGGCGCGGCGGCGAGCTGTTCGCCGCCTACAAGTCCGCGCGCGTGGGCGGCGCCCCGAACCCGCCCGAAGTCAACGAGCTTTTGGAAGTCGCGACCGCGATGGGACGCGTGCTGGCGAACACGAACGACGAGCGTTCGTTGACGCTGCTGCGCGCGGCGCGCGAGGGCGGGGTGGTGGCGCCCGAGATTGAGACGGCGCTGGCGCGCATCGCTCCGACGCAGTACCTGCGCGAGAAGGGCGTCGCGGACTTCGTGTCGCAGGCTTCGCGGCGCGGCGCGGCGGGCGTGACGTGGCAGAGGGTCTCGGCGCTGGCGCAAGGGCTCGGCGAGATGGCCGGCGTGACGAGCGCGCAGGTCGGCAACAGCGTCGTCAGTCTTCAGGCCGAGGCACAGATTGCCCTGCGCGCGCTCGTGCAGAGCCCGTCCACGCCGCCCTCCTCGCTCCCGGATTTGCTGCGCGCGCTCGCGGCCTTCAAGCCGATTGACCTCGCGGCGGTCGCGCGTGCGGCGCTTAGCAATCAGGATGTCATCGCGCGCGCCACGGCCGCCGACATCCTCTCGGAGTTGCCGCCCGAGGCCGAGACTGCGCGCTCTCTCGCCGACGCTTTGCCGCGCGCCTTGCAGGACGAGACGGACGACGCGGCGCTCTCCATTCTGGGGGCGCTTGCCAGGCAGCAGGGGCCGGAGGTCGAGCCGGCCATCAAGTCTGCGCTTGAGACGACCGACTACCTCGTGCGCCGACGCGCGGCCGACATCCTGCGCGAGCGCGCGGGCGGCCCGGCGACCCGGCGCCGCGTCGAGACCGTCAACACGCGCAACCACCGCGAGGACTACGAGCGTGCGCTGGCCCGCGTCGGCAAGAGCGTGCGCGCCTTGATCGCGACTGACAAGGGCTCGTTTACGATGGAGCTGCTGCCGGAAGAGGCTCCGCTCACGGTCGATAACTTCGTGGGGCTGGCGCGGAAGAACTACTTCAACAACGTGCTCTTCCACCGCGTCGTCCCCAACTTCGTCGTGCAGGGCGGCGACCCGCGCGGCGACGGCAACGGCGGCCCCGGCTACCAGATACGCTGCGAGATCAACGAGGTGCCCTACAACCGCGGCGCGGTCGGCATGGCGCTCTCGGGCAAGGACACGGGCGGCTCACAGTGGTTCGTCACGCACTCGCCGCAGCCGCACCTCGACGGCGGCTACACGGTCTTCGGCCGCGTCGTCGAAGGGATGGACGTGGTGGATCGCATCGTGCGCGGCGACCGCATCCGCTCCGTCACCATCACCGAGCGCGGGCGCTGAAAGGCTCTGAGGTTTTAGATGAAGCACGGCGAGTTTTCATTAACGGGCGTTCGCAACTACAGGTGGGCGTTCGTGCTGTTGTCACTCGCTCTGTTCTGCTCTCCTTTAATCCTCGACGCGCCCGCGCGACAGAACGAGCTGAACAGACCGGCGCAGAACGAGCCGCCGCCGCGCACGCTCTACCGCATCACGCTTGAGCTGGACTTCGACGCGCGCACCTACTCGGGGCGCGAGCGCGTGCGCTGGGTGAACCGCGACGACCGCCCCACGTCCGTCGTCTACTTCCACCTCTACCCCAACCTGCGCGCCGAAGACGAACGACCCGGCGCGCCGGCGGCCCCGGCAGACGTGGCCGCGCTCGAAGAGCCGCGGCTCGAAGTGACCGCGGTGCGCGCGGGCGAGGGCGGGCCGGCCCTCGCCTTCGTCGCGGAGGATGAAGGCGCCACGCTCCGCGTCCAACTGCGCGAGGCGGTCGCGCCCGGCAACGCCGCCGAGATGGAACTCGCCTTCAGAGGCACGGTTCCCGAGATCGACCCCGACGAGACGAGCCTCACGGCCCACGTCGTCCAACAGGTCGGCGCGGCCATGCGCGACACGCGCGAGATACGGCGCGCGCGCGACACGAACTTCGTCTCGCGCGGCGTGATGCTGCTCGGCGGCTTCCACCCCGTGCTCGCCGCGCGCGAGGGCGGCGACTGGCAGCGCAGAGTCGAGCCGAGCGTCGGCGAGACTTACTTCACAGACGTGGCCGACTACGAGGTCGAGGTCGAGGCAGCGGAAGGCGTCAACCTCTTCGCCTCCGGCGAGCAGCGGCAGGAGTCGAGCGGCGGGCGCAAGCGCCGTCTGAGCTTCGCGGGCGCAGACCTGCGCGGCTTCGCGCTGGTGGCGGGGCGCACGCTGCGCGCAGAGGAGCGCGAGGCCGGCAGCGTCCGCGTGCGCTCGGTCTTCACGCCCGAGCATGAGAAGGTCGGCCGGCGCGTGCTCAACGTCGCGGCCGACGCGGCGCGCACCTACGCCGCGCGTTTCGGCCCGCTGCCTCTCAAGCTCGTCACGGTCACCGAGGCGCCGCTGGTCGCGGGCCTCGGCAGCGCCGAGTTCGCGGGGCTCGCCGTCATCGCCGGCGCCTTCTACGTGGACTTCGATTCGCCCGCGATGCGCGCTCTGCCGGAGTTGGTGCGCGAGCAGCGCGCGAGCGTCGAAGACAACCTGGAGTTCGCCGCGGCGCAGGGCGTGGCGCGGCAGTGGTGGGGCGGCGCGGTCGGCAACGACCCTGCGCGCCAGCCCGTGCTCCACGAGGCGCTCGCGCAATACTCCGCGCTGCTCTACGTGCAGGACGTGCGCGGCCCCGGTGCCGCGCAGCAGGTGCAGGACGACCAGTTGCGCGGCGTCTATCAGGTCTACCGCACTTTCGGTGGCGAGGACGTGTCGGCCGACCGCCCGACGCGCGAGTACCGCAACTCTTTCCAGTACGCGGCGGTCGTCGCCGGCAAAGGCGCGCTCATGTTCGTCGAGCTGCGGAGGCTTCTGGGTGAGGAGCGTTTCTTTAAGGCGCTGCGCGGGTACTACGAGGCGAACCATCTGGAAGTCGCCGAGACGGAAGACCTGCGCGCAGCCTTCGCCGCCGTCGCCGAGGTGCCGCAACGACGCGCGCTCACGCGCACCTTCAACCGCTGGCTCTCCGAGCGCCACGGCGACGAGGACATCGCCCCGCCCAACCCGCAACTCCTCGCCGCCCTCGGCTTCACCCCCGAACAGCAACAGGCCGCCCGCGACCGCAACGCCTTCTCACGCCTCGGCCGCTTCTTCTGGCGCCAGATGACCCGTATCAGGTGATTCCCGAAGTCCCTCTACTCCTGTCTGGATGGCTTGATGCCGAACGCGCGGAGCGCACCTTCGAGCCGACGGAAGAAGCGGATGCTGTTGAGCAATGGGTTGAGCCAGCCGTTGGTGATCGCGTAGCTCGACTCGAAGGGCGCGGTGTGGTGCGTCTGGTGGTGCTCGGGAGTGAGGATGAGTCTCGCCCGCTGAAGGAGGCGGACGAGGCGGGACGGCCTCTGCTGGTGCGCCCACTTGTGGAACTGATTCGTGGCGACCGTCAGGCCCACGGTCATGACCGCGGCGAAGACGGCGAAGGCGCTCGCGGCTGAGGTCTCGCCGGAAGCCATGACGACAACGAACAGTGAGAGCACGGGCACCGCCAGGATGCAGGAGTTGCCGAGGGTCTCGACGATGCCGTGCTCGCAGATTTCCTGCGGGCGGGCGTGGTGGACGCGGAACGGCTTGACGAGGCTGCGCCCGATGACGGGCGTGCTCTCCTCGCCGTAGGTGTCGGCCGCCCAGTGCACCAGCCCCGTGACGAAGTCGCCAAAGACCAGCCCCGCGATTGCGCCGGGGAGAGCCAGCCATTCATACTCGTCTTCTGAAAGTCGTCGGTATGACAGCAGCAGGGCGGAGACGAAGAGAAAGGGGAACAATAGGGCGGCCGAGAGTTCGAGCAGGCCGTGCATCAGGCTCGCACCGTCCGCGGCCTCCGGATTACCTGCCGGCTGCGCCGGCTCATCAATTTTGTACATGAGATGATTCGTCTGGTTAGCAGAAGCGGCAGAGGTTTCACTCAGAAGTAATTTCTGAAAGCGAAAAGTCATGTCCTTTCCCATCCAGCTTTGTACATTCAACGGCGCCTATGCTTGATTGTAGGGTATCCGGATAAGTTACGGGCGCCGCGCCGCTCCGGATTTTGCCTGCGCGAGCATTCACAGTCAAAACTTCAGGCGCGTGCGCTGTCGTTTGACGAGTCCGCGCCGAACCGCTGAACTTCAAAACCACCGCGGCTCTGTTAAGCTGAGCCGGCGCCGCTAACGATTCGTATGGACACGACTACTTTTACGAAGATTGAGACCGCGAGGTTGGTGCTCAGGCGCCCGGGCGATGGGGACCTCGGGCATTTTCTGGCGTACCTGAACGACCCGTTGGTAGCGCGGTATCAGTCTTGGGAGTCGTATACGGAGGAGGCGGCGCGGGAGGTCATCGAGCGGCAGAGGGACGTAGAGCCGGGGACGCCGGGGCAGTGGTTCACGTTCGCGGCGGAGTTGAAGGAGACGGGGGAGATGATCGGCCACGTCGCGCTCAGCGTGAAGCCGGACGACGAGAGGCAGGCGGAGATGGGCTTCACCTTCGCACGCGCGCATCAGGGGCGCGGACTGGCGCGCGAGGCGGCCGAAGGCGTGCTGGGCTACTCGTTCAGCGTGCTGAGGCTGCACCGCGTGGTGGCTGTCGCCGATTGCGAGAACGAGCGTTCGGTGGCGCTCCTCGAAAGGCTCGGGATGAGACGCGAAGGGCACTTCGTCGAGAACATCTGGTTCAAGGGCGCGTGGGGGTCAGAGTACCTCTACGCCATGCTGCAAGCGGAGTGGCTGGCGAGCCGCTGAAGGTCACGCCCCGACGCCGCCGCCGGTTCCTTTTTTTAATGAGGGGAGGCCGGGTCAGATACGGCTGGGCACGCGCGATATCTACCGGCTGTCTGGTCTCTGTTTGGAGTGCGGCCAGCTTAGGCGCGGCGTCGCGGGTTGTTAAGATTTTCGTGGGCCGGCGTTGGACTTTTAGGCAGAACAGAATATGATGCCGCCGTCACGCCCATGCCCGTCATCTACACCATCGACAGACCCGAGCGCGTTGTCTACCTGACGACGGTTGGCGACCCCTCCTTCGAGGAGTGGCGGGACACGCTGCTGCGCCTCTTCTCCGACCCGGCCTTCGAGACCGGCTTCCACTTCATCAGCGACCGACGACGCTCGGCGGCGCCGGACGCCGAGTTTGTCGAGCAGCAGATCGTCTTCATCCGCGAGCACGAGCCGGAGCTGGGACACTGCCGCTGGGCGGCCGTCGTCCCCGACCCCGCGACCGACGAGGCGGCGCGGGCCGTGACGAGCCGCGCCGGCATGGCCGAGGTCGAGGTCGGCTTCTTCTACGACCTGGCGGCGGCGCGCCGCTGGGTGTTCGACCGGCGCTGAAGGCGCGCGGCGCAGACGCGCGAAGAGGGGCGAGCCTTCGTTAAGGCTCGCCCCTCTTCTTTTTGAGCGCACGACGGCCGTTGGCCCCGACTCACTCGCTGTGCTGAACGGGGTTGATGCCCTTGCTGGCGCTGTTGGTCGGCCCGACGGGGGCGGACGAGCCGACCACGAGGACGGCGATGAGCGCGAGCATGATGGACAGTTGGGTAATCATCTTCTTCTCCTTTTCAACTCTGACGTTGTCTGCACTGACGGGCCGCTTCCGGCCCCAACGTATAACGCGGGGCCGCGCGGCGAAATCCGGCACGCCCGCATGATTTTTTTCGCCGCGGCCCGGCTCTTTCAGATGTGATATGCTCCCGCCGCTTTTCGCCTGTGACTCGCCCGGAGGTTCACGCCTATGAATCGTGGTGCCGCACTCTTCGCGCTCTGTCTCGTCTCGACCCTGGCGCTCGCGTGCAGCTCGAAGGAGGCCGACCCGTTCGCGGGGCGTCTGGTCGATCTCTCGCACGCGTACGACGAGCAGACCGTCTTCTGGCCGACGGCCGACGGCTTCAAGCTGGAGAAGGTGTCGGAAGGCATGACGCCCGCGGGCTACTACTACGCCGCCAACAACTTCTCGACGGCCGAGCACGGCGGCACACACCTCGACGCGCCCATCCACTTCGCCGAGGGGCGCCACACGGCCGACCAGATTCCGCTTGAACAGTTGTTGGGCACAGGCGTCGTTCTGGATGTGTCGGAGAAGTGCGCGCGCGACGCCGACTATCAAGTCTCGACGGAAGACTTCGCCGCGTGGGAGCGCGAGCACGGGCGGCTGCCCGAAGGGGCAATCGTCTTTCTGCGGACGGGCTTCGGGCGGCGCTGGCCCGACCGGCGCAGCTACATGGGCACGGACGAGCGCGGCCCCGACGCGGTCGCCAAGCTGCACTTCCCCGGCCTCCACCCCGACGCCGCGCGCTGGCTCGTCGGCGAGCGCTCGGTCAAGGCTGTCGGGCTCGACACGCCGAGCATCGACTACGGCCAGTCCAAGCTCTTCGAATCGCACCGCGCCCTCTTCGAGCGCAACGTCCCCGCCTTCGAGAACCTCGCCAACCTCGACCAACTCCCCCTCAAAGGCTTCCACGTCGTCGCCCTCCCCATGAAGATCAAGGGCGGTTCGGGCGGCCCCCTCCGCGCCGTCGCGATTGTCAGGGGCAAGTAATAAGCGGCAATTTGTCCGGTCGTCACGCCCCAGTTTTTCGTACTACCGTGGGAGCGAGGGGCGCATCTAATTTGCCGCCGGAGTGTGACGCGGCAGACAATGGCGGCGTCAACTTGCAGAGGGGCGGTTTGAAAGAGGAGGAGTTGCCGATGGCTTTGAGCAAGAGCTTGGCGGAGCGCGGGGCGCGGGCGGTGTTGGTCAAGCGGCAGGAGCCCGCGGACGTAGAGCGGAGCCTTGACCAGTTGAGCCGCGCGATGGACGGGCTCTTCCGCATTCCGGGCACGGGGTGGCGCATCGGGCTCGACGCGCTCGTCGGGCTCATCCCCGGCGTCGGCGACTTCGCGACGACGGCCGTCTCGATCTACATCCTCGCGGCGGGCGTGCGCTACCAGGTGCCGAAGGCGACGCTGCTGCGGATGGCCTCGAACATCGCCGTGGACTATCTGCTCGGCGCCGTGCCCATCGTCGGCGACCTCTTCGACGCGGCGTGGAAGTCGAACCAGATGAACGTCGAGCTGCTCAAGCGTCGCGCCTCGGTCACGCCCGAGGAGGCGCGCCACGGGCGCATAAGCGACTGGCTCTTCCTCGGCGTCATCGTGCTCGGCCTGCTCGTGCTCCTCGTCGGCTCCATCGCCACGAGCCTCTGGCTGCTCACGCGGCTCATCGGCCTCTTCACCTAAAGTTAACCACCGCAGACACAGAGACACGGCTTGAAGAGTAATACTCTTCAAGCCGTGTCTCTGTGTCTGCGGTGGTTAAGTTCTTCTGAGCGCGCTCAGCCCGCGGCCGTCCTGTTCGCCGCGAGCACGCGGTCGAGCGCCGGGCCGATGACCTTTACGCCGAACTCGCCGGCCGCAAAGCCGCGGAGCTTGCCCTCGGCGTCGAAGAGGTAGTAGGCGGGCACGTAGCCGTGCTCGTTCTGGAAGGCGTCGCGCAGCCTGTGGTCGTTGTCCACCGCGCATGGCTCCGTGATGCCGTAAGTGGCGACGGCCTCGCGCACGGCCTCCACGTCTGTGTCCGCCTCGTAGCGCGGCATGTGGATGGCGACGACGCGCAGTCCGTCCTCGGCCCTGCCCTCGCGCCACTCCGCGACGCGGGGCAGATTCTCCTTACACATCCCGCAGCTCACCGACCAGAAGTGTACGAGCGTGGGGTGCCCCTTCGCCTCTTCGGCCGCGGCCGCACCCGTCGCGTTGAACCACTCGGTCGCCCCCTCCAGCGGAGGCATCTCCGTCCCGATTCTCATTGGCATGACGAAAACCTCTTGACAGGTGAACCGTAAACCGTGACGAGAAGAAGCGTGTTCTTACTCGTCACGGTTTACGGCTGACGGTTTACGCTCTTCAGACCTTGAGCGTCTCCTGACCCGGACGCCAGTCGGCCTGGCAAAGCCCGCCGGTCTGGAGCGCCTGGATGACGCGCAGCGTCTCGTCGGCCGAGCGCCCGACGTTGAGGTCGTGAATGACCGCGTAGCGGAGCGTCCCTTCGGGGTCGATGACGAAGAGGCCGCGCAGCGCAACGCCCTTGTCCTCGATGAGCACGCCGTAGTCGCGCGCCACTGACTTCGTGATGTCGGACGCGAGCGGGTAGCGCAAGTCCTCGACGCCGCCCTTGTCGCGCGGGGTCTTGAGCCACGCGCGGTGCGAGTGGACCGAGTCGGTCGAAACGCCGATGACGGCGGCGCCGATGCCCTCGAAGTCGTCGTAGCGGTCGCTGAAGCTCGTCAGCTCCGTCGGGCAGACGAAGGTGAAGTCGAGCGGGTAGAAGAGCAGCACAACCCACCGCCCCTTGTAGTCATTCAGCTCGACGTTCTCGTTCAACTTCTCGATGTTCTTCGTGGACGGCATGTTGAAGTCCGGTGCCGCTTGTCCCACTTTTGCTTCTGCCATGATGCTTGTTCAATCCTCCGTTGATGTTGAAAAGAGCCTTACCGTGCGGGCGCGCGCCAACTCCCCGGCGCGCCCGCGTAAAATTTTCGCGCCGCGCGTTCAGCCTTTACCCTGACAGTCGGGGCACAGGCCCACGAGCGTCAGGTGGATTGACTCGGGCTTGAAGCGCGAGCGGCGGGCGGCGGCGCGGATGAGCTGCGGCGTCTCGGCGAGGTCGAAGTCGACGAGCTTGCCACACCGCGAGCAGACGGCGTGGTCGTGGCGCGCCGTCTCGCTGTCGTAGCGGCTCGACCCCTTACCGAAATTGATTTCGCGCACGAGCCCCGCTCCCGTGAGGTACTTCAAAGAGTTGTAGACCGTGGCGAAGCTGATCGAGGGCAGCTCGCGCCGGGCCGCCTCGAAAATCTCGTTCGCCGTCGGGTGCTCCGCCGACTCCGTGATGACACGAAGCACGGCCCGCCGCTGTGGCGTCAACGCCCCCTGCGGGGCGCCACCCTGATCTCCCTTACCCGCCATAATTTTTACCCGCCGTTGAAAGTGGAATTAGAATAATTCTAATTCTAAGACTTGTCAAGGGCCGCCCGAAACTTCTTGCTTTTGCGCGCAGCTTCGGGTAGAACGCCTTGCGCCCCGTTGCAAAAACCTTACCGCTCAGAACGCACACAGACAGACGAGGGAGGCTCACCATGAACGGACGTTCGAGGATGAAAGTTGGCGGCGGCGTGCTGCTCCTGCTCGCGCTCCTGCTCCTGCCGGCGCCCACGGCGCAGGCCAAAGTGACGAGGTACCTGACGGGCAGCGCGGCGGACGTTGCGCCCGTGCTTGCCGGCCCGGCGCACGACTTTGGCGGCGGCGGCACGGACGTGGACGCGGCGCTCCAATGGATCATCGACCAGGTGCGCGGCTGCACCTCGTGCGCGACGAAGGTGGATGTGGTCATCCTGCGCTCGACGGGGTCGAACGGCTACAACGACTACATCTACGCGATGAACGGCGTGGACTCGGTCGAGACCCTCGTCATCACCAGCGCGAAGGACGCGAACACGGCGGCCGTCGAGACGACCGTGCGTAACGCCGAGGTCGTCTTCTTCGCCGGCGGCGACCAGTGCGACTATGTGAAGAACTTCAAAGGGACGCGTGTCGAGACGGCGGTCGAGTGGGTCTACGCGCGCGGCGGGGGCGTCGGCGGGACGAGCGCGGGGCTCGCCATCCAGGGCGAGTTCACCTACGACGCCTGCTTGGGGAGCGTCACTTCGAGCCAGGCGCTCTTAGACCCCTACCGCCGCGACATCACTTTCACTTACGACTTCTTCGACTGGGCGCACATGGGCGACGTTATCACCGAGCAGCACCTCGTCCCGCGCGACCGCATGGGCCGAACGCTCGTCTTCCTCGCCCGCCAGATCAGGGACGGCCGCGCGTCGAGCGCGCTCGGGATGGCGGTGAACGAGGCGACCTCGGTCGTCGTCGATAAGAACGGGTTGGCGCAGGTCATCGGCAACGGCCCGGCCTACTTCGTCCTCGCCGACCACTTCCCCGAGGTCTGCGAGCCGCGCACGCCGCTCACCTACTCCAACTACAAAATCTGGAAGGTGCCCGCCGGCGGCACATTCAATCTCGCCAGCCGCCCGACCACAGGCTTCTACCTCGTCAGCGTCACGGGCGGCGCGCTGAGCCGAGACCCGTACTGACGCCGCTCCGCGGCGGTCTCGACTTATTGAATTTTCGGGTTGCGCTCGACGAAGTCGAGGAGGGCGTGGACGTAGTCGGGGAAGCGTGGGCAGCGCAGGCCGCGGGGCGTGAGCAGCGCGGTGGCGCGGGCGGTGTCGTAGGTCTGCTTGAGGAAGAAGTAGGGGACGCCGACGCGGGGCAGTCCCGTCACCTTCTCGTTGAGGGGGAGGTTGAGCGTCGTGCGGACGACGGGCGCGGGGAGCGTGAGAAACGACTCGCGGCCGGCGAGGTTGCGCGAGATGAGGTCGAACAGCTCTTCGGTCGTGAGCGGCTCGGGGTCTGCGAGTTGGACGGTCTCGCCCGCGGACGCGTCGTCGGAGGCGAGCGCGGCCATCGCTTCGACGACGAAGTCCACGGGGACGACGTTGAGCCGCACCTCGCGGTTGCCGATGTTGGCGAGCGAGAGCGCGCCCGGCCACATGCGCAGGTAGTTGATGAGGTAGTAGACGCCGTCGTACTTCGCCGTCTCGCCTGTGCGCGAGTCGCCGCAGACGACCGACGGGCGGTGGATCGTAACGGGCAGCTCACGCTTCAGCGCCTCCACTTCCAGCTCGGCGAGGTACTTCGTCTCTTCGTAGAAGTTGCGGAAGCCCGCCTCGTGGCGCAGCTCCGATTCGAGGATGAGTCCCGTGCGGCGCCCGGCCACGTAGCAGGTCGAGACGTAGTGATAGCGCTTGAGCTTCGGGAGCGTAAGCGCGAAGCGGTTGACGTTGCGCGTGCCCTCGACGTTGACGCGCATCCCGACCTCACGCGCGACGGCAAGGTCGTAGACGGCCGCGAGGTGGAAGAGCACGGTCGCCTCACTTCTTGCCGCTTCAAGGTCTGACGCGGACAGCCCCAAATCTTCGCGCGTGATGTCGCCCTCCAACACGCGGAAGCGTTCGGCGGGCACGCCGGTCTGCTCCGACAGTTGCGCGATCTCCGTGCGCGCGCGCTCGGCGAACACGGGCTGCACGAGCAGCAGGAACCGCGCGCCTTCGAGCGCGAGGCGCTCGACCAGCCGCCCGGCGATGAAGCCGGGGAAGCCTGTCAGGAAGATCGTCTCGTCGAGCGCCAAAGTCTCTAACCTCTTCTAAGTCCCGCCAGCAGGTCTCCAATATAACCGACGGCCTGCCTCAGACGCTCGTCGCGCGCCCCCGAGACGGAACGGTAAGGGAGCCCTCGGGCGCGCAGCTCTTCGACGAAGACCTCGTGCATCCACCCGCGCACATGCTCGCCGTCGCGCGTGCCGTCCTGTTCGAAGGGGGTGTCGATGTCCGTCAAAAGGTAGAGGTCGGGTCGTCGGTGGCGTGTCGCAATCCCTTCGACCTCGGGCGAGCGCACGCCCATGTAGCGTCGATGCCAGACGCTCGTCGTGAAGGCGTCGGTGTCGCAGATCAGAATCTTGTTGGCGCGACGCGCGGCCTCGTCCTCCAGCTCACACTGGCGCGCGGCGATGTGCGCGAACTCTTCGGAGCGGAAGTCGTAGCCGCCTTCCCGTTCGAGCTTCCGCTCCGAATACTCGCGCCCGTACTCAGGCACCCAGACGGTCTCGAAGTGTCGCGCAAGGTCTTGCGCCAGCGTCGTCTTACCCGTCGATTCTGCGCCGACGACGCAGACGCGCACGGCGTAGAAGCCGCGCACGGGCGGCTCCAGAAACTCCCAGCAGCCGAGCGGGTCAGCACGCACGCGCGTTCCCGAAACGGGCACAATCGTGCGCGCTCTGTCCACCTGCACGTGACGGCAGCCGAGGTGCCGCGCGAATTCGTCGCCGTAGTCTTCGGACGTAAAGACCACGTCGGGCTCGCGGCCCAGCAAGCGTACCGAGTTCTCGGCCCACACGCGCGAGTCCTGCGCGTCGTACGTATCGTCGAGGTAGAGAACGCGCACGTCCGTGTGAATCTTTTGCAGCCACTCGGCGCGCAGCCTGCCCTCCGGCACTTCACCCTCCCTGCCGCAGCAGAGGACGAACAACTCGTCCACCTGCGCGCCCGCCGTGTCGATGAGGTGCTTGTGCCCCCTGTGCGGCGGATAGAACTTGCCGACGATGAGCCCGCGTCTAGACACGCGCCGCGTCCCCTCCCGTCCCTCTTCTCCTTTCGGATATCGTCCGGAGCCATCTCCGCAGGCCGGCGACGCACAGACCGAGGAAGACGAGGTAGAGTACGGCCGTCAGAGGCAGCCCGCGCGAGGCGTAGAGGTAGACGTAGACGATGTCGGCCGTAATCCACAGCCACCAGTTCTCGACCGCCTTGCGGTTAAGAAGGTACTGCGCGCCGAGGCTCAGGGCGGTCGTGAAGGCGTCGAGGAAAGGCGCGGAGTCGTTGACGTAGCGGAAGAAGAACGTCAAGCCGATTGTGCCGGCGACGACGAACGCGCCCACGCCCGCGAGCAGACGGTGCGACGCGCGCTCGACCTTGAGCGGCGTGCGGTGCTCGCCGCCGCGCAGCCAAAGGTACCAGCCCTGAAACCCGAGCGCGATGTAGATGATCTGAAGCGCGGCGTCGCCGTAGAGTCGCGCGCCGGCGAAGAGGACGAGGAAGAAGGCGCTGTTGGCGATGCCGACGGGAAAGTTCCAGACGTTCTCTCTGACGACGAGGTAGACGCAGATGGCGCCCGTCACGAAGCCGAGCGCCTCGGTCATGCCGAACGGCGCCAGCCCGAACGGCGCCCAACCGACCCACGAGGCGTAAACGAGCGCGAGGCTCGCCGCGCCGCCGATCCACACGTCCGCACGCTTCATTTAAACTTCGCCGCAGACCAGCTCGACCAGCATGCGGACGCCCGCGCCGCTCGCGCCCTTCGGCGCGTAAGGGGTCGCGAATTCGTACCAGGCCGTGCCGGCGATGTCGAGATGTACCCACGGCGTCTCGCCCGCGAACTTCGAGAGCAGGAGGGCGGCGGCCGTCGCGTCCGGCTTGCCGCCGTAGTTCTTGTAGTCGGCAATCATGCTCTCGATGCGCTTCTTGTAGTCGTCGGAGACGGGCATACGCCACGCGGGCTCGCCCGCGCGTAAGGAGGCGTCGAGCACTTCATTCGCCCACGCGTCGTCGTTCGAGAAGAGGCCGGCGCGGTGCGTGCCGAGCGCGATGATGATGGAGCCGGTGAGCGTCGCGAGGTCAACGAGGCGTGTCGCGCCGAGGTGCTTGGCGTAGGCGATGCCGTCAACTAAAACCAGGCGGCCTTCGGCGTCCGTGTCCACGCACTCGACGTTGGGGCCGGCGAAGGTGCGGACGATGTCGCCGGGCTTGATGGACTTGCCCGAAGGCATGTTCTCGGCCGCGGGCACGACGGCCGCGACGCGCCGGTTCGGTTTGAGCTGCGCGATTGCGCGCAGCGCCCCGAGCGCCGCCGCGCCGCCCGCCATGTCGGACTTCATCTCGTACATGTCGAGGCCGTGCTTGATGGAAATGCCGCCCGTATCGAACGTGATGCCCTTGCCGACAAAGGCCCACATCTCGTCCTCTTCGGTCGCGCCCTCGGGCTCATAACGCAGGACGATGAGCGCGGGCTCCTCCTCCGACCCCTGACCGACGCCGAGCAGACCGCCCAACCCTTTCGCGCGAATCTCTTCGACGCCGAGCGACTCGACTTTGAGCCCGAACTCTTCGGCCATCTCGGCGGCGCGGCGCGCGAATTCGCGCGGCGGAAGGGAGAGGCCCGGCTCGTCTGCGAGCCTACGCGCCCAGTTCACCGACTCCGCGACGACGCGCGCGCGCTCCAACTCTTCGCCCAGACCTTCGCCCGCGCCGACTATCGTCAGGCGTTCGAGCCGCGGCGACTCGTCCTCGTCCTTCTGCTGATAGAACCCGTTCTCGTAGAGGCCGAGGTGCGCACCCTCCGCGAGCGCGCGCACATCCGACGACGAAGGGATGATGAAGTGCAGCGTGCTTGTACGTGCCGACTTCGCCGCGCGCACAGCCGCGCCCGCCGCGCGACGCAACACGTCCGCGTCGAAGTCTCCGCGCGCGCCGAGCCCGACGAGGAGCACGCGGCGCACACCGCCCCCTTTATTCACTTCGCCCGCAGGCGCGTGGATGAGGAGCGTCGTCTCTTCTTCACCCTTGAACTCACCGTCCGCCGTGACGCGCTCGCACAGCTCGCGCAAGTCCCCGTCGAGGGCTTCGGGCAGACGCGGCTCGTCCGCGAAGAGGCCGACGGCCACCGCGCCGCCTGCCTCGTTTGTGGCGGGCAGCGCCGCGCCGAGTTCGACCGAAAGGCTCGTCTGTCTGCTCATTCCTGAAGTCACTTTTTGCATCCCGCGTTCGTTACGCTTGTAGTTTGACCGAAGTTAAAGGGAACGGCGCGGCTCGCTCATTCCACGTAGAAGCCGACCCGCTCGACCGCCGTGCGGTTGGTCGTCCGGTCGGTGGCCGTCAGCCGCAGGACATAGTGTCCCGGCGGCAGTTGCTCCAACGCCAGCTCCGACCAGAAGGGCATCCGCGCGGGGTCGGCCGCGGCCGGCACTTCAAACGGCCGGGTGTTGATGACAGGCGTCGAGCCACGGAAGACCTGCGCCTGAAGCTGCACGCCGCCAATCGCGCGCGCGGCATTGTAGACGTAAGTCTGGAAGCGCAGAACGCTGGCGCGCACGAAGCGTCGGTCAACGTCTACGGCGACCGCGCGCGGCCCAGACGACTCCCCTTTGGCGGAGGCCGCCTGCGGGTCGCGCTTGCCGAGGAAGATGCTGCTCAGCGCGAACTCGCCTTTCGAGAGGTCTGGGATTTCGACCCACTGCATGGCACTCCCGACGCGGCCCGTGGCGCGTTCGCGCAGGGCGACGCGCACCTGATAGAGCCCCGGCTTGAGGCGCAGACGTTGATGCCAGATGACGGGTTGCGAGGCGTCGCCGCCCGCCGCGTCGGGGGTGACGGTCAGCAACTGCTTGAAGCTCCCGAACCTCCCGCGGTCGTCGATGGCCGCGCCCGCGACATCGACGAGGGCCTTGCCCTTCGCGCCCGTCGAACCGAAGTCGAAGACCGCCCGGCCCAGTTGCATCGAGACGTTCAGGACAGTCCCCTGCTCGCCGGTGTCGAGGTAGCCGACCGAGAGCGCGACCGGCAGACCTTTGCGCGGGTAGAGCGCGCCGAGCGCCGCCAGCAGCTCTCCGTCGTCAGGCTTTTCATTGCCTTCTGACTTCACCTCGGCGGCCTTCGCGACATCGCCCCCGCCTTTGGACTTGACGACACTCTCAGTCGCTCCCGGCCGCGCCGTCGGCGTGCGCGAAGGCTGCGCGGGTTGTTCGACGGCGGCGGCCGGGACGTTGAACGAAGCGGCCCGCAGTCGCACGCGCCATTCGGGATGCCCCTTGACGGAGACTTTCAGACGCGCCCCTTCCTCGCGCAGCTCGGGCGAGTCGGGGCGCCACGCGAGCAGGTAGTAGTCGGCGGTCTCGCTGATGGCCTGCCGCACCGACTCCTCGATGGAGTCGGAGTTGAAGATGGCGCGCCCGCCGGTCTGGTCGGCGATGATCTGGAGCGGCTCTTTGACGGTTGACATCTCCCCGAAGGCGGTCGCGACGCGGCGGGCACTAAGGTCGATGTAGTCGTTCGTGCTGGCGTCCACGCTCGAACCGGGGCCGAAGCTGGTCTCCTGCAAGTTCAGAGTGTAGACCACGACGCCGGCCTGCGCGGCCGTCTGCGTGACAGCGCGCAGAGTCTTATTCGCGCCCGCGCTGCGCTCGTTGAGGAGGAAGCCGTCCGAGAGGAAGAAGACGAGCTTGCGGCCCGGGAGCGCGGCCGAAGAGAGCATCAGGCTCCGGAGCGCGTCGAGAGTACCGGCGGTCGCCATCCGCCCCTGCGCGCGCACCTGCCGCAGGCGGTTGCGCAGGTGCGGCGCCGCCGAGTAGGAGGCCGCCAGCGTGTGGTCGCCGTGGCGGCTGCCCGGCCCCATCTGCTGTTCGAGCTTGGTGGACTCCAAAAGGTACGCGTACAGCTCGCGGTTGCCCGAGTCGAGCACCTGACTCGCCATGTACTCGGTGATCTGCGTCTTGCCGCCGTAGGCGTCCGTCGTCCCCTTGTAGCCGAGGCGTTCGATGGCCGCGCGCAGCACCGACGGGTTGTCGGTCAACTGTTGCAGGAATCCGATCTGCCCGCTCGCCGAGACGATGGCCACCTGATCGTTCGGGTTCATGGCCTGTTCGACGTAGCGCTGCAAGGCCGTGCGCGCCCGCCCGATGCTCGCGTTGCTCAAATGCAGGTCGTCCACGAAGAAGAAGATGAGCCTTCCGGCGGGCTCGGAGCCGGCGGGAAGGTTCGGCCCGGTCGTCTTCTCGGGTGCGAGGCCGCGCGTTCTGGCGGCCGACAACTGCGCCGCTTCGCTGCGACTGCCTGCCCTGACGTGCTCGAAGAAAGTGACGGCCTGCGGCCTGCCGTTCACCTGCAACTCGAACTGCTCGGGCCGCAGGTCTTCGACGAAGCGCCCGCGCTTGTCGAAGACCGCCACGTCAGTCTGCACCAGCTCCGAAGTAATGCGGACGACATCCTCCTCCGGCTCCGTCTGCTGCGCGCGCGCGAGGGCGGAGCAGAGGAGGCAGAGGGCGATTGCCGTCGAGAGGGAGCGTGTTCTGAAGTCGTCTTTCAAGAGCATAGCGGGCCTCGCGGAAAGCGCAGCGGCGGAGGACGCAGACCTCCGCGGGAATCAACGAGCGGCGAGGGTGACAAGCGCCTCGGGAATTTAACACAGCGGGGCGGGTGATGTGTATAATTCAGGCTAACGGCTCGGCCTAACTGCGGCGCCGCACGGCACCGCCGCAATTAACTCCCGAACATTTTCCAGAAAGGGACTTTCAACCCGATGGCATTCATCCGCGCACGCGCGCGCCGGTTCGCGCTCGCAGTCTTCGTCGCGCTGCTCGTCACGTCCCACGCGCCGCTCGCGCGGCAGCAACCGCCGCGCGTCTGCACGGTGCGCGTCACGCTCTTACAGGTCAACGACGTGTACCGCTTCACGCCCGCCGACCGCGGCGCGCGCGGCGGCCTCGCACGCGTCTCGACGCTCCGCAAGCGCGTGATGCAGGAGTCGCCCCACGCGCTCTTCCTGCTGGCCGGCGACACCATCTCGCCCTCGGTCGAGTCAATCACCTACAAGGGCGCGCAGATGATCGACGCGTGGAATCAGGTCGGGCTCGACTACTCGGTCTTCGGCAACCACGAGTTCGACTACGGTGACAAGGAGTTGCTCCAGCGCATGAAGGAGTCGAAGTTCAAGTGGCTCGGCGCCAACGTCTTGGACACGAAGACGGGGAAGCCCTTCGGCGACACGCCGCCCTTCGACGTGCGGGAACTCGGCGGCGTGAAGGTCGGCCTCCTCGGGCTCACGCTGCCCGAGACGAAGACGACCTCGAAGCCCGACCCGACGACCGAGTTCCGCGACCCTTGCGATACGGCCCGAGCCGTCATCCCGCAGATGCGTGCGGCCGGCGCGCAGGCCATCGTCGCCTTGACGCACCTCTCGCTCGCGCAGGACAAGGCGCTCGCGCGTTGCGCGCCGGGGATTGATGTCATCATCGGCGGCCACGAGCACACGCTCCTCCAGTCTTCGTCCGCGGGCGTCCCCATCTTCAAGATGACAGCCGACGCGCGCGAGCTGGGGCGCATCGACCTCAACATCAACCCCGCGACCGGCAAGGTCGAGTCCATCGACTGGGAGATCATCCCCGTGGACGCGACCGTCGAGGACGACCCGGCCTTCGCCCCCGTCGTCGCGAAGTACGCGAAGCTGACTTCGGAACTATCCGCCTCGGTCGGCACAACGTCCGTCCCGCTCGACGCGCGCAGCGCGACCAGCCGGAGCGAAGAGACGAACATCGCCGACTTCATCGCCGACGCCTTCCGCCGCGCCTCGGGCGCCGACGTGGGGCTCATCAACGGCGGCTCGATTCGCGCCGACGACGTGCTGCCCGCAGGCGGCCTCACCGTGCGCGACGTGCTCTCCATCCTCCCCTTCGGCAACAACCTCTCCGTCATCGAGCTTCCGGGCGACGTGCTCCTGCAAGCGCTCGAACACGGCGTGAGCCTTTCGGGGCCGGGCGCGGAGCCGGGCCGCTTCCCGCAAATCTCGGGCGTGCGTTTCAGCTTCGACGCGTCGAAGCCCGCGGGCGGGCGCGTTTCGGACGTGACGGTGGGCGACAAGCCGCTCGACCTGAAGAAGACCTACACGCTCGTCACGACGAGCTTCGTCGCGGAGGGCGGCGACCAGTACGCGATGTTCAAGGGGCGGCCCAATGTCCTGAAGACGAAGCTGACCGACTCGGGCGTGCTGCGCAAGGCCATCGAAGACGCGAAGACCATCACGCCGCGCACCGACGGCCGCATCCGACGCCTCGACACTCCCGCCGAGGCCAAACCCTGCGCCACGCCGACGCCCACCCCGGCGCCGGTCGCGGCCGCCGCGTTAGGTGACCGTTGAAGTTTTAAGTTCAGGCGGTGAGTTCTATGTTCTACGACGACGAAGAGAATACGATGGCGCCGACGGACGGGCCGCGGCGGCGCGCGGTCGAGCTGTTCCGGCGCGCCTACGAGGCGCAGGTAGAGAAGAAGTACGAGGAGGCAGTCGAGCTTTACCGGCGCTCCATCGAGACCTACCCGACGGCCGAGGCGCACACCTTCCTCGGCTGGGTCTACAGCTTCGAGGGCCGCTACACCGATGCCATCGACGAGTGCCTCGCGGCCATCCGCGTGGACTCGACCTTCGGCAACCCCTACAACGACATCGGCAGCTACCTCATCGCGCAGGGCGACCTCTGGACGTGCGTGCGCTGGTTCCGCCGCGCGCTGGCGGCCCCGCGCTACGAGTCCTATGCCTTCCCGCACTTCAACCTCGGCCGCGTCTACGAGCAGCGCCACCGCCCGCTCGACGCCGCACGCCATTACGGCCTCGCCCTCGAAGAGGAGCCCGGCTTCAACCAGGCCGCGAAGGCGCTCCGCCGTGTGCAGGCGATGTTGAATTGATTCATTGAGTCACTGTTCATTGAGTCATTGAAATAATGACTCAGTTCTTCAATGACTCAATGAACAGATGACCCGATGAATCAATCTCAGGAAGAGTATTTCCTCTGCTGGGGCGCCGACGGCGGGCGGATGGACGAGTTGTGGGCGGAGGGGTGGAGGCACTTCGGGCCGATCTTCTTCCGTTACCGGCGTTGGCAGCACGGCGGGAGGAGTCTGACCATCACGCCGCTGCGCATGGAGCTGGCGCGCTTTCGTCCTTCGCGCAGCCAGCGCCGCGTCGTCGCGCGCAACCGCGACCTGCGGGTTGAGGTGGGGCCGACCGCGCTCGACGCCGAGACGTTCGAGATGTTCGAGGCGCACCGCCGACGCTTCAGCGCGGACGTGCCCGACTCGCTCCACGACTTCCTCTCGCACGCGCCCGCGGAGGTGCCCTGCCGCAACGAGACCATCCGCGTCTACTCCGCGGGGCGCCTCGTCGCCGCGCACTTCCTCGACGTGGGGCGGGCAGCGACCTCCTCCGTCTACTCGATGTTCGACCCGTCGGAGTCGCGCCGCAGCCTCGGCGTCTACACCATCCTGCTCGCCGTCGAGCGCTCGCGCCGCTTGGGATGCCTCTACTACTACCCCGGCTACGCCTCCCGCGAGTCCTCGCCTTACGACTACAAGAAAAACTTCGGCGGCCTCGAAGAGTACGATTGGCGCGGGCGTTGGGTGCCGCGCGCCGACGCCTGAAGGCGACGCGACTGTCAGCGCACCTCGCCGAGCGAGACGGCCTCGTCATTGCCGAAGGTGAAGGTCAGCGTGCGCTTGATGGCCGGGTCGCCGACCATGTTGTTGCGCATGGCGCAGTCCATCAGGAAGACGCCCAGCGCGCGCACGTAGAGCGACTGCCCGAAGAACTGCGACATGTCGTTGAACGCCCGCTCGATCTGTTCGTAGGGCCGGCAGTTCTGTAGCTTGACGATGTCGGCCAGCTCCTTGAGACCCTTGACGAAGCGGTTCCAACTGCGGTGGACGCCCGGCGTGCCGAGCCCGTTCTGGTGCAGCGCAATCATCGCGGCGAACGTGCCTTTGAAGTTTTCGCCCTGCTTCTCCTGCGCGGCCAGCTCCCTGTAGTCGGGCACGCCCGAGCCGTTCCGGTCGATGTGGTCGTACGCATCCAACGCGTAATTGCTGACGGAGCGTGAGTCGCTGTTGAAGTATGAAGCCCACAGAGGGGCGTAGAGCTGCTCGCGGAAGTTGACGTGACGGCGGCCGGCGAACTCCTCGTTGTAAGGCATGGCCGCGGCCAGCGCCTTCACGCCGAACGCGTCGATCTTCCGGTCGCCGCTCGCGTCGTTGCCGTCCCACACGACCTTCTCCAAAGGGTTCGCGGCCAGCGGCAGCAGGAAGCGTAGCGCGTTGTGGTCGATGGTGATTTCGAGTCCGACATCAGCCTGCTTGCCCACCTTGTCCGAGAGCCTCGCCAGCGCGTCGCCCACGGCGCCGGGACTGATGACGCGCCAGATGGCAGCGTTGTCGAGGTACTTGCGCAGCTCCGTCTCCGAGAGGCTCTTCTCGCCCCAGTCCCAACGAAGGCTCAGCCCGTAGAAGAACTCGCAGGTGTTCGGGGACGTACCGGCCGAGAACTTCTTCATCTCGGCCTTGAAGTCCACCGTCCACTTGACGGTGTCGCCGTTCCAGTCGCCCTCGTAGCTGCGCATGCCGTCGTAGGCCACCCGCTGGTGCCTGTCGATGGTCTCCTGCACGACGCGTGTCTGCTTGATGGTGTCCTTGCCGCTCAGCTCGACGCCCCACGGCTCGATGCCGAGCGTGAAGCCCCACGAGCGCGTCCGCGTCAAAGTCTTCTGCCGCAGGTACCTTTCGAGCGCCGAAGGGTTCTTCTCAACCCACGCGAGGAGGCCCGACAGTTCGCACGCCAGCAGTTCCCTGTGGTGCTCACGAAAGACCGCCGCCGGCAGTTGCGCAAGCAAGAGCGTGTCGTCCGTGCTCACGCGCAGGTACTCGTAGGTGAAGCCGAGTTTGGCCTTCACCTTCGCCGCCTCGGCGAACCTGCCGGTGACCTTCTGCTGAAGACTCTCCCACTCCTCCTTCAAACGGGCCGGGGTCTTCGCCACGTCTTCGAGGCCGAGCCGTTTGACGAGGGCCTCCGCCAGCGGCCGGTAGGTCGGCGAAAGGTCTTCGAACGTAGCGGCACTCGACAGTCGTGCGAGGAGGTTGTTGATGCGCGTGACGGTCTCGCCGGTGATGCCCTCCCAAAAGCTCGTCAGGGCCGCCTGCACCTGTTTGGGGTCGGCGAACTCGACGCCCACCTCCAGCCCCGCCTTCACGCCCACCTCCCGCGTGTTGGCCTTCAGCACCGCGACGCGCACGCCCCCGGCGTTGCCCTTCGTGAAGACGAGACGGAAGTCGTCGCGCACGCCGACGTTGAAAGCGAGGCTGAAGGAGGGCGCGATCTTGAGCTTGATGACCTCGCCGCTCTTGAGCACGTTGCTCAGGGCGCCGAGGCCGGCCGTAAGGGTGTCAGACCAGCTCAGCGACACGCTGGCCGTCAGGACGCCGTAGACCTGATAGGAGAGCGCCTCGTTCGCGCCCAGCTCGAAGGCATCTTCGGGGTTGAGCGCGGTGCGGACTTTGGGGATGTCGGAGACGACGGCCGCCACCGCGTTCTCGGCGGGCGCGTGGGCGCGGTAGTCGGCGAAGACGATGCCCTTCTCGCCCTCCACCTTTGCGTCGAGCCCGAGCGGGCCGACGGGGAACTTCAGCCCAACCGAGCCCTTGACGCCCGCCTTGAAGCGGTACCGCAGCCACGCCCGTGTTGCGTCGAAGATGATCTGCGGCGGCATCCTGACCTGCCACTCGTTCTCCTGCTTCGGCGGCGTGCCGATCACGCCGTCCTCATCCCTGTCGTCGGCGGAGTTGAAGACGTGGATGAGCGCGTTGCCTTCGGCGTCGAAGGAGAAGGTGAGCGTGCCCGCGCCCGTGTCGAGTTCCTTCCCGCCGTCGTAACCGGCCTTGCCCTCGAAGAGCTTGGTGAGCGACTTGTCGCCGAGCGACTTGTCGAAGGGGATGTCTTCCGGCTTGTCGGGTGTGATACTGAAACCACTCATCCGGTCTGCCTCCTCCTCGTCGTCAAGAGGTCTCGTGCTGCTCGATGTCTTCGAGCCCTTTGACGAGTTCCTTGTTGATGCGCATCTTGCGGCGGTTGGCGTCCACGGCGACGTAGACGACCTCGGCCTCGGTGACCTTGATGCGCTCGCTCGTGCCGCCGTAGCGCTCTGCCTCGACGATGACGCGGACGGTGATGGAGGTGGTGCCGATGCGGAGCGTCGTCGAGTAGAAGCTGACGAGGTCGCCGACGAAGACGGGCTGGTGGAAGATGACCTCGCGCATGGCGACGGTGACGAAGCGCTCGACGCCGGTGCGGCGGTGCGCCTCGACCGCGCCGGCGATGTCGATGTAACTGAGGATGATGCCGCCGAAGATGGTGCCCTGCGGGTTCGTGTCGCGCGGCAGCAGCGTGATGCGGATGGCGGGGTCGCCGTATGAGTTCATGACCGAAGAATGGAGGCGGCCGCCGCGCCCTGTCAAGCGGGCGCCGGCCGGGCGCTTCCCGCCCCCCTTTTGGCGGCCGGAGGGCGTACAACGATGAGGCGGGAGGAAACATCCAAACGCTTGTCTTAATAGCAGAACCGCCCGTTTTTGGCCTGCTTCACCCCGCGGACGCGCGTAAAAAGTTGTCAGAGACGGCCGACCGGCGTATCGTTTCCGTAAAGCACAATCGGCGAAACATTCGGCAGGAAGATCAGACGATGAAGAGACTCTTTAACCACGCCCTTTTGACGCTGGCGCTGTCGGCCGTCCCGGCTATTGTCGCGGCGCAGCCCGCGCGCCGCCCTCCCCTCCAGAGGAAACCCGCGCAGCAGGTCAAGCCGACTCCGACCCCGGCCGCGACTCCCGTGCCCGCGCCGGTTCAGACCATCGCCGAGACGCCGCTTGCCCCGGGGCAGCGCGCGCGCTTCGACGTAAACAACTACCGCATCATCGCCGAGTTGAACCCCGCGCAGCACCTCCTGACCGCCACGGCTGATGTCACCTTCATCCCGCTCGACAACACACGCTCGGTCGTCTTCGAGCTGAACGGCTCGCTCAAGGTCGAGTCGGTCGAGCGCAACGGGAAGGTCCTGACCAACGTCGTGCAGGATCAGGCGGGCCTTGAGACCATCGGGCCTTTCGTCCGCGTAGACCTCGGCGAGGTCGTCCCCGCTGGCCAACCGCAGACGCTCCGGTTCCGCTGGGCGGGCGCGCTCGTCACGCCCGAGGGCGGGCCGCTTCTGACCAAGCGTCTGGCCTACATCGGCTCGGACATGTCGTACCTGCTCTATGCGGGGCGCTGGTTTCCCTTCCACGAGTACGCCGCCGACCGCGCCACCTCCGACATCACCATCAGCGTCCCCGAGGGCTACACCGTCGCCGGCATGAGCGACGAGGCGGTGGTGCAAGCGTCGGGCGCACAGTTCCTGCCGCCGGCCGGAGAGAGCACGACGCGCACCGCGCCCGCGCGCGCCGGGAGCCAGGCGGGTGGCTTGCGCAGCTACCGCTTCGTCACGCGCCAGCCGTCGCTCGTCGGCAGCTTCGCCGTCGGACGCTTCATCACGCGCACGCTCAAGCTCGGCGGCTACGAGCTGAGCTTCTACGTCCAGCCCGGCAGCGAGAGCTTCATCGAGCCCTACGCGCAGCTCGTCGGCGAGGCGTTGCAGTTCTACACGCAGAAGTACGGGCAGCCGGCCTTCGGCACGCGCTATAGCGTCGTCCAGATTGACGACGCGAGTCTCGATGCCTACGCCGCGCCCGGCATCCAGTTCCTCTCGCCCCGCTTCTTCACGCCCGGCCGGCAGACTTCGCTCGACGACCGCCTGCTGCGCGAGGTCGCATACCAGTGGTGGGGTCTGACCGTCGGCCTCAAGTCCTTCGACGACGCCTGGCTCTCGCAGGGGTTGGCCGAGTGGAGTAGCTTTGCCTTCCGCGAAGGCAAGCTCTCGGGCGGGCAGCTCGATACGGCGCAGCGCGACATGCTTGAGCGCGCGCTGATGTTCGAGCAGGCCGCGTCCATCGCCCGCGCGCCCTCGACTTTGGACGACCAGTCGGCCGCGTATCAGGCCGTCGTCTTCTATAAGGGCGCGATGGTCTTCAGGATGCTGCGCGAGACCATCCGGCCGTCGAAGTTCGATGAGCTTCTGAAGCGCTACGTGGGCGAGTTCCGCGGCAAGAACGCCTCCATCGACGACTTCGAGAAACTGGCGACGGCCGTCAACGGCGAGAACATGCGCTTCTTCTTCGCGCGCTGGGTCGAGGGCACGGGCGTCCCCGAGTTCACGGTGGACTACCAGATAATCCGCACGCGGTCGGGGAAGTTCCGCGCGCGCGGCACCATCAAGCAGAACGTCGAGAACCTGCGGATGCCGGTCGAGCTGCAACTGAGGGCCGAGGGCGACGACGCCAACACGGTCGTCTACGTCGCCGACCGCAGCGAGGACTTCGACTTCGAGGTCAAGGGCAAGCCGCTTGAGGTCGTCGTCGATCCGAACAACAAGGTGCTGCGGGCCTCCGAAGAGCTGCGCATCTCCATCGTCGCGCGGCGCGGGCTGGAGCTGTTCCGCGAGGGGCAGTACCTCGAAGCGCAGCGGCAGTTGGAGGAGGCGCTCAAGCTCGACAAGTCGAACTCGTGGGTCTACTACAATCTCGGGCTCATCTTCCTTGAGCAGCGCAACTACCAGCAGGCGCTCGATAACTTCCGCGCCGCGCTCGACGGCAACCTGCGGCCGACGTGGATCGAGGCGTGGGCGCGCATCAAGCGCGGCAACGCCTACGACGGCATGGGCGACCGCGCCCGCGCCGTCCACGAGTACACGCAGGCCGTCGAGTCCGGCATCGACTTCGACGGCGCGCAGCGCGCCGCCAAGGAGTACCTCAAGACACCCTACGACCCCAAGGCCACCGCACAGCAGGCCGCCTCGGGCGTCAGCGAGTAAGCGGCGAACCGAGATGAAGCCCGGACGTGGAAGTGCCCGCGCGGCGACAACCGCGCGGGCACTTCCACGTCCGGGCTTCGCCTTTCAATACGGCCGTGCGCAGACTAAGGCAGGTTCGGGCAGGTAGGCGCGTCCGGCGCGAATCCCGTGTACCGCACCCACTCGTCTTCGGTGAAGTTGCGCGCGACGCGCCGGCACACCTCGCCGAGTAAATCCTCGCGGCGCCAGAGCAGGACGCGTGCGTCATAGTACATGGTCTTGTTGCGGTCGCCAGCCACGATGTAGCGGCTGCCAGCCATGATGTTGCTGAAGATGTCAGTGAAACTCTTCTTATACTCCAAGCCCGCCGCGCCCGCCGCAAAGACTAAGATATGTTTCCCGTCGGGGCTGAAGACGGCTTTGTATTCAGGCTCGACGCCCTCGATGATCGCCTCCTCCACGCCTTTGCTCAGGTTCCAGATGCGCGCCTTCCCGTCCTCGCACGTCGTGAGAAGGTGGCGGCCGTCCGTGGGATTGAAGCTGAGGCTCTCCACCCCGACCTCGTCGTGGCGCAGGTTGGCGACCTGCTCCCCTGTCCGGACATTCCAGACGGAGACCGTCCCGTAGTTTCCGACCGCTAGAAGCGTGTCGCCCCAGAAGACGGCGTCTTTTGTGAATACTCCGCTGGCGGGGAAGCGCCTCAGCATTCGCCCGCCGTCGGTTTCCCACACTACGACAGCATCCTCCTCCACCTTCGCAACCAGATACTGGTCGTCGCGCGAGAACGAGAAAGAGAACGGGGAACCGACTCTCTTAATCGGCGTGCTCAAGACCTTCCGCCGCCCCGCGGTCTCGAAGACCTCCAGCAACGTCTTGAACAGATCGCTCTGCTTCCCCTCGGGCGAAGGCTCACGCGTAATGCGGTAGAAGTACCTGCCGCCCGGCGAGAATCCGACCTCGGAGCCTTTGGCGCTCTTGAAGACCTCGACGGCCTCCCCGCCGTCCGCCATCTGCCAGAGCGAGCCACCGACCAATGAGAACAAGCTGTCGAACAACGAGGGCCGGTCGTTGACCGACGAGAACAGGAGGCTCTGTCCGTCGGACGAGAAGAGGAGATCGCGCATCTGTACGTGGTAGCTCGTCTGCCTCACGCGCGCCTGCGTGGACAGGTCGTAAATCTCAATCTCGCCGAGCGCATCTTCGTCAAACGGAAGGGCGGAGTCGCCGCGTCTAACCGTAACGGCGAGACGGTCGCCCGCACCGACCGCGAACCGCCCGACCTCCTCAAGGGACATATGCAAGCCTCCCCCTTTCGCCAGGTCGAAGACTTCGAGCTTCCCGTCTCTCCTCTGCGCGACGAAGAACCTGCCCGAAGGACTGAAGACCGCCCGGCGAACGTCCGGCGACTCGACTATGGACGATGTGCCCTTCAACTCCCACACGTCGAGGTTGTAGTACTCGACGGTCACGGCGAAGCGTCCATCCGGGCTCGTCACCAGTGGGGCGGTGAGGCCGTGTACCCCCGGCATCAGCCTTAACATCTCGACCGCCTGCATCTTGTCTCCCGGCTGTGCGTTCGCGCGGACGAGCCGGTGCATCCGGGCAGCCCGGCCGGTCGGGGTAAAGAGGTCGTGCGAGCCGTGGCGGAACGTCGGCAACGTTCTCAACCAGAAAGGGCTAAGAGCCTTCGTGTAGGGCTCTATGACAGCGACGGGCTCCCCTTCGGTTCCGACGGCCCATACCTGCGTTGTCCCGTCGTCGGCGGTGTCGGCGACGAGAGTCCCGTCGTCGCTGAGCACAAGGAAGGAGGGCGGCTCCACGGAGTTCATCAACATACTTGTCATGGAATGACTGGAGAAACTATGCGACGCCGCCCTGAAGAGGGGACGGCCCGACATCACTTCCCACACATTCAACGTTGACCCAGACGCAACGGCCAAGCGCGTGCCATCGGCGTTGAAGGCCAGCCCGAGCACCTCGGCCTCGCTGAGCGTAGCCGTCGTAGGCCGCGGCGCCCCGCCCGGCTGAGTAGTGGGGTCGGACTCCTCGGCCTGGAGAGGCCAGAACAGCTCGACCATCGTTTTGCTGAACTTAGACATCGCGGGCCGCGGCGCCCTGGCTGGCCGAGTAGCGAAGGCGGGCTCCTCGACCCGGAGAGTCCGGGCCAGCCGCCCGGTCGGCAGTTCGTAAACTTCGACCGTCGCCCTCTGCCCCACGGCCAGCAGACCGCCGTCCCTGCTCAGTACTGTGAGGCGGCGTCGCTCAGACGGCCCGAACTCTATCGTCACAGGCGGCGAGCCGTCGGTGCTCAGGACTTTCGCCGAGTCGTTCGCAACGGCAACCAGGCGTCCCGTGTCGCGGACGAAGGCCACATCCGTAACCGGGGAGGCGAAGTGCATCCTTACCAACTCCCTCCGGTCGCGCATGTCCCATGCGACCGCGACTCCGTCGTTCGACAGAGGGGAGCCCGCGCCCGCCGCGACTGCACCGCCGTCATGTCTGAACGCGATGCTGTTGACCTGCGTACCGGCCTCGAAATCCGCCATCACCCGGCGCGAATCGAAGTCCCATACCCGAACCTCCCCTCCAGACCCGCCCGCGGCCAGCAGGGTGCCGTCGCGGCTGAACTGCGGCTGCGCCCTGACCATCTCCAGATGTTCCAGCCGCGCGGTGTGGAGCGGCGAGAGCGAGAGCGACGCGCGCACGGCCGCGTCGCTCTCGACGGTGGGGAAGCGGCGGTGCGCTTCGGCGGCGAAGAGGACGCTCCGCATGAACGAACCGGCGTCACCGGCGCGCAGCGCGTCCGACTGCGCGGCGAGTTGGCGCGCGAACGCCTCGTTGCGCTGGCGCTCGGCGACGCCCCTCTGCCACCACGCTAAGGCTCCGGCCGCGACCGAGAGGGCGGTCAGCGTGGCGAAGAGGCCGACGAGTCGTTTACGCCGCCGCCCCTCGCGTGCGAACTGTGCGTCGCGCCGGAGCGACTGGACGGCCGGGACGAAGAGGTCGTGAATGAGGCGGTAGCGCGGGAGCGGGCCGTCCGCCTCCGACTCGGCCGCAACGACGCGGGCGTGCGGCTGCGAGGCCGTCTCCATTGTGCGCTTCACTACCGCGGGGTCGAGTTGGTGGTCGGCCGCAATCTCCTCGGCCGACTTGCGGCGCGTCTTGACCGCGCCCTCGGCCAGCGCGGCGAGGCTCTGCGCCGCCTCCAGCGTCAGCCTCCGCGGGAGGCGTTCGAGCACGGCCCCGCGGATATGCTCCTTGAAGACCGACGTATCCCCCGCCGTCAGGCGCTCCCACGCCGCCTTGTCCAGCCGGCCCCCGCGCCCGCGCCAGTAGTGCGCCACCATCTGGAGGAGCGCGGGCAGGACGCTCTTCGGCACGCCCTCGGCCAGGTAATTAGCGCACAGCGGACTCAGGAACCCTATGTCGTACTCTACCCGAGCGTTCTTCAGCAGCAGTTCCAGGACGCCCCACGCCGCGTCAGGGCGCAACGGCAGCAGCGCGAAGTGAGCGTCGCGGCAGCGGGGCGCGACGCGCGGGAGCATCGCGTCGAACGAGGTACGATACTCGTCGCGCAGGCAGAAGATGATCCTTCGGCCCTCCCCACCCGCGACCCACGCCTCCGCCGCGTCCTCGAAGGCGCGACACTCGGCCGGTCTCTTGGCGAAACGGATGAGCGACTGCTCGAACTGGTCGAGGACGAGGAGCGGCGAGCCCGCGGACGCCAACGCGCTGAAGCTCCCGTCGGCGTCCGCTGTCATTTCCACGACGGCCGAGGGCGGGGCGCCCAGGCGGGGCAGTACGCCGGCCGACAGAAAGGAGGTCTTGCCCGAGCCCGACACGCCGTGGAGCAGCACGTACGGCGAGCGGCGCTCGCCGAAGAGGGAGATGAAGTCGGCGACTTCATGCTCACGCCCGAGCCGCGAGAAGAGTTCGTGGTCGGCGTGGACGAAGGCGCGCATGCCCTTCACCAGCTCTTCGGGGGCGGGCAAGCGCGAAGCGATCTCCCGGCAGAGTTCGTCGGTGTCGTGCTCGCCCTTCCACTTCAAGTACTGAATCTGTTCGACTATCTCCCGCACATCCGCCGGCGGGACACCGTCGTAGGCGACGTTGACCGGCAGTATGTCAAGCTTCTTCTTCTTCCACAGCCGCCACGCCACTTTCAACTCGCTGCGGAGGCTATATCTGCTTGCGAGGTAACTGGACGAGACCAGCGGGATGAAGAACTCGAGCATCCTCCAGCTTCTCCTTGATCTTGTCGTCCCAGAGGTCACCGACGCGTATGTCTTCGGCGTCGAAGAAGACCTCATGGCCGGCCTCGCTTAGGTGACTGCACAGGGCGCTGGCGATGCTGCGGTCGGGATCGTCGTGCCGGTAGCTGATGAAGACTCGTGCCATGGTCGGTTCCTGTGAGAGTGGTCGGCCGCCGCCTCATCCACCTCATCCGCGAACCCGTGCGTGTGCGGCGGGCTTCAGACTGCGGGGACGGCGACGACCGCGATGCGGTGGCGGTCGGCGAGGCGGAGCATCTCTTCGCGGTCGAAGATGAGCGTCTTGCCGGCGGTGAGACAGAGGCAGGTGGCGCCGGCCTCGGCCATCGTCTCGATGGTGGGGAGGCCGACGACGGGCACGTCGAAGCGCATGTCCTGGTTCGGCTTGGCGACCTTGACGACGGTGAGGCGCCCACGCGCGAGACGGCCGGCGCGGCGCACCGTCTCGTCGGTGCCCTCCATCGCCTCGACGGCGACGCACGCGCGCGCACGCACGACGATGGTCTGACCGAGGTCGAGCCGCGCGATCTCGCGCGCGACCTCAAGGCCGTACTCGATGTCGGCACGCTCGGCCGAAGAGGGCGTGCGGCGCGTGTGTACGCCCTCGGCGGGCAGTTGGTCTTTGATGAAGTAGGTCGAGTCGATCAGCTCGATGCCCTCGCGCGCCAGTTCCGCCGCGACGCCGCCGATGAGGGCGTCTGTGTTGCGGCGCGGGAGCGACAGAAGCATCTTCAGCATCCGCACGTCCGGGAGCGCGCCGCTGAAAATCTGGACGTGCTTAACCTGACCGGCCATGATCGCCTTCTCCACGCCCTCGCGCTTGAAGAAGCGAATCATCCGGCCCAACTGGCCGATGCCGACCCACGTCATGCGCTCGGCCACGCGCTCTATCTCCGGGTCGGTCTCCTCCTTGATGGCCGCAACCGCCACCTCCGCGCCCGCGCGCCGCGCGCCCTCCAGCACGAGGAAGGGAAACCGGCCGTTGCCCGCGATGAGTCCGTAACGCATAAGAGAAGGACTGAGGACTGAAGGACTGAGGACTGAGTGAGGACGACTTGAACTCAGTCCTCAGTCCTTCAGTCCTCAGTCCTTCATTTGACGACGCCGCGCTTCGAGGTCTCGATGAAGCGGAGAAGTTCTGCGACCTCCGCGGAGCCTTGCAGCTCTTCGCGGATGCGCGAGAGCGCCTGCGTGGTGTTCAGTTTCGAGGAGAGGAGCAGGCGGAAGGCGTGGTGCAGCGCTTCGACCGCCTCCTGCGGGTAACCGCGGCGCTTCATACCGACCGTGTTGAGGCCGTAGCACTTCGCGTGGTTGCCGACGGTTAGGGCGAAGGGGAGCGCGTCCTTGACGACGACCGAGTAGCCGCCGACGTACGCCTCGCGCCCGACACGGCAGAACTGGTGGACGCCCGAATAGGCCCCGACGTTTGCGCCGTCCTGCACCTCGACGTGCCCGGCGAGCGTCGCAGCGTTCGCCATGATGACGTTGTTGCCGACGCGCGAGTCGTGCGCGATGTGCGCCTGCGCCATGATGAGGCAGTCGTCGCCGATGGAGGTCAGCATCCCGCCGCCCTCCGTCCCGCGGTGGACGGTCACGAACTCGCGGATGCGGTTGCGCTGACCCACGCGCGTCTCGGCCGGCTCGCCGCGGTACTTCAAGTCCTGCGGCTCAAGCCCGATGGAGGCGAAGGGGAAGACGTGCGTCTCGTCGCCGATCTCGGTACGGCCGTCCACGACGACGTGGGACTCCAGGCGCACGCGCGCGCCTAAGCACACCTCGTCGCCGACCGTGCAGAACGGCCCGACGTGCGCGCCCTCGCCCAGTTCGGCGCGTGGGCTGACGACAGATGTTGGGTGGACGAAGACGGACATTGGGAAACAGTAGGCAGATGGCAGATGGCAGTAGGCAACCGCTCCGCGTGATGGACGTTGAAAGGCTAACCAGAAGTTTCCGACGGCGGCTCTTTAACTGCCTACTGCCATCTGCCTACTGCCTACTGCTCTTCACTTCGGGACGACGACGCTCATGATGTCGGCCTCGGCGGCGAGTTGGCCTTCGACGTGCGCCTCGCCGTGCATCTTCTGGACGCGGTTGCCGACGCGGACGGGCGTCACGGTGATACGGAGCGTGTCGCCGGGCACGACGGGGCGGCGGAAGCGCCCGTTGTCGATGCCGCTGAAGAGGACGAGCTTGTCTTCGCGCCCCTCCAACTGCTGGAGCGCGTAGACCGCCCCGACCTGTGCCATCGCCTCAAGGATGAGGACGCCGGGCATGAAGGGCGCGCCGGGGAAATGCCCCTGGAAGAAGTGCTCGTTGATCGTCACCTGCTTGATTCCGACGATACGCACCCCCGGCGTCAGCTCGACGATGCGGTCGACGAGCAGGAACGGGTAGCGGTGCGGCAGAATCTCCTGGATGGCGCGGATGTCGAGAACGGTTTCCATGGGGAGTCAGACGTGAATCGTGACAAGAGAAAGCCGTGAACCGTAAACCGTGACGGGAGAAAGATAGCTCTTTCTCGTCACGGTTTACGGTTCACGGTTTACGACTCTTACGGGCGGCCGGCCGGCGTGGCCGTGGATGCGGTGGCCGGGTTGCGCGTGTTGTAGTCGGCGATGAAGGCGCTGGTGATGTCGATGCCGCCGTCCACCACCATGACCACGCCCTGCATCTTGCTCACGTCGAAGACGACGGAGAGGCCGCGCGCCTTGGCGTACGCCTGCAAGGCGTTGCCGATGTCCTGATAGACCGGGCCGGTCAGCTCCTGGACGCGCTTGTCGAGCGCCTTCTGGCCGTCCTCCTGCTTGCGCTTGATCTCGGTCTCAAGCTGCGTCGCCTGGTCGGCTTTGGCGGCGAGCGCCTTCGGGTCGGCGACCGCCTTGGTGGCCTCGATGTCCTTGGCGAGCGCCTCGTAGCGCGTCCGGAGGGTCGTGATCTCGTCGCGGCGCGGCTTGAACTCGCGCTCGACGGTCTGGAAGGCGGCGACCAGACGCTTGATGCCCTCCTTCTGGTCACCGAAAGCCTCGGTGTCGATGATGGCGAACTTGCCCTCGGCGATGGCGGCAGCCGTCTGGGCGGCGGTCGGCGCGGCAGGGCGCGGCGTCTGCGCCGCGGGCGCCGCCGGACGGGCGGCGGGCTGGGTCTGGGCGGAGGCCGTCAGCGCGGCCGTAGCCGCTAAGGCGGCGGCGAAAAGGGTTGTACGAATCGCTTTCATGATCTTTCCTGTACTGCTCCTTAAATCAAGTTGCGGGCGAACACTGTGGGCGCGGCCGCGGGGTGAATGACCTCGGGGGCGCGCCGCCCCCGTCCGGTGCGTCTTACGTTAGAAGGTGCGCCCGATGCTGAACCGGAAGACCCTCTTCTCCTCCTGGATAAGCGTGGTTTTCGCGTTCGGGTTGAAGGCGTAAATGAAGCGGAACGGCACGTTAATCACAGGCATTTGGATGCGCATCTCCAGCCCCAGGCTGGATCGGTAGTCGCCAATTTTCGAAAAAAGGCTCTGCGAGAGTCGCGCCACCGTGTTCGTCTGCGCCTCGCCGCGCAGGAAGACGGGCTGCACGCCGAAGGGCAGCGTCGTGATCGGGTCGAGCGGGCCGACGCGCGTCAGCGCCGAAAGCTCCTCCGACGTGATGAGACGGTCGCCCTGGACGACCAGGCCGCCGCTCGCCTGGAGGACGGCGAGCTGCGGGAAGCGGCGCCTGACCAGTCCGTTCAGACCGCCGGATGCGTTCAGGAACGGCTGGTCGGCGAGGAACTCGGTCGAAAAGGTCTGGTCGCCGCCCGACACAAGGTTAAAGGCCGAGCCGATGTCGGCGAAGGCCGCCAGCGCCACGGGGCCGAAGATCGGGATGCGGTACTCGAAGTTACCCAGGAGCTGCGTGTCACCGCCGAGGAAGCGGAACTGGCGGTCGAGCTGGACGGAGTTCGCACCCGAGACGCCCGTGAACGTGCCGATGGCGACGAGCTGCTGCCGCAGCGAGTCGGGGAGCCCCTCGACGGGGACGAGGGAGCCCGACGGCGCGGCCGAGACCGAGACGTTGCGCGTTGTGGCGTAAACGTCGAGCGGCACGATGGGCGCGATGGAGCGGACGTTGTAGCCGCGGATGGTGAACTCGTCGCCGAGGAAGAAGCGCTCGTAGATGGGCACCCCGTTGATGAAGGAGAGCGAGTTCGTCTGCGCCTCGGCGATCTTCGAGGTGAGACCGAAGCTGCGGACGTGGCCGGCGACGATGCGGAAGCCGAAGACCTCGGGCTTCTCCGAGCGCTTGCGGCGCACGGCGCGGAAGCTCGTGAACGAGAGCGTCGGCTGGATGGTGCGCACGTCGCCGAGCAGGCCCGCCACCGCGAGCGAGGCCGCGAACTGGGAGCCCTGCGTCGGGTCGATGGTGCCGTTGCGCGTGTCGTAGACGAACGAGGGCGTGATGCGGCTCGTCGCGATGTCGGACTGCTCGAAGATAATCGGGATGAGGGTGTTCGGGTTGTTCTGCTCGTTGATCGGCGGCTCCTCAATGGAGGAGGTCGAGAAGGCGTAAGAGAGGCCGATGCGCGAGGCGCGCGAGATTTCGACGAAGCGGCGGCTGCGCGGGCGCCAGAACTCGGAGAGCGGCGAGGTCGCGTAGATGCTCCCGCCCGTCGTCTTCTGCGTGAAGAGGTTCTCCTCGTCGGCCGTCAGGAAGCTCGTCACGTCGCCGAAGGCGCCGCCGATGGCTGCTTGGTTCTGCGAGAGGAATGTGCCCTCGCCGAAGAACTTCTGCGACTGTGTGTAGAGCGAGAAGCCGATTGAGATGGGGCGGTCTTTGACGTAGGGCTCGGTGAACGAGAAGAGAATCGACTTCTGCCGGTTGCCGAAGGCGAACTGGAACGAGAGCGACTCGCCGCGGCCGAGCAGGTTGTTCGTCGAGTAGTCGAGTCCGAAGAACGAGCCGCCGATGCCGGAGACGCCGCCGTTGAAGGCGATCTGGTTGCGGCCACGCTCCGAGACGCGCAGGTTGATATCGACCTCGCCCTTCTCCTCGTCGGGCCGCAGCTCCGCGTCCTTCTCCTTGTCGATGGGGTCGAAGAAGCCGAGCTGGTTCAGCTTGAGAACCGAGAACTCCCACAACTGCCGGTCGAAGATGTCGCCCTCGTTGACCGCCACCTCGCGGCGCAACACGTTGTCGCGCGTGTAGGTGTTGCCGAGGAACTCCAGACGGCGGAGCGTGAACTGCTTGCCCTCGTTGATGGTGATGGTGAAGTCGGCGATGCCTTCCTCGGGCTTCTGCGGGTTGGGCTTGAACTCGGGCGTGATGTCGGGCTCGTACTGGATGAAGCCCGAGCGGCCGTAGAGGTTCTTCAGGTCTTCGTAGACGGCCTTTCCGATGCGCTGGCCGTTGGCGATCTCGCCCGCCCTGAGCCCGATGACCTGCCGAATCAGCTCCTCCGAATAGATGGAGTTGCCCTCAATCTTAATCTCGCCGAGGCGATAGAGCTTGCCCTCGGTGACGGGGATCGTGACGCGCAGCCCCTCGTCCGTGGACGAGATGATCGGGAGCGGCAGGATGGGGAAGCCCGTGCGCTTCGGCCCCAGTCCCTCAACCCGCGGCTCGCCCGTGCGCGCTTCGAGGTAGCCCTTCGAGCGCATGTAATCGACGACGTTCTTGCGCAGGTCGTAGTCGAGCTTCTCCAGGTGGAGGATGTCCTGACCGCGGAAGCGCGACATCAGGCCCGCCTCTTTGACGAGCTTCATGGCGCTGCGCAGCTCGCCGTCGGAGAAGTGCTGGTTGCCCTCGAACTGGATGTCCACGACGCGGACGCGGTCGCCCTCGTCCACGTTGAAGGTGAGCGCGATGGAGGTCGCCGAGACCTCCTCGGTCTCAGGGTTGATGACCGCGTTCGGGTGGCCGTGCTGAGAGAGCAGCTCCTTGATGACGCGCCGCGCGTTGTTGACCTTGACGGGGTCGAAGGTCTGCTCGCGGGCGATGCCGACGCGCTGCTCGCGGAACTCCTTGAGCACGTCGGCCTCGCCGATGCTCTTGAGACCCTTGAAGGTCAGCTCGCGGATGACGGGCAGCTCCACCACATCGAAGATGACGACCTTGCCGCCGCGCGGGCCGTCGGTGGTGGAGACGCGCACCTTAGTCTTGTCGAAGAAGGGCAGGTTGAGGAGCGCCTGATAGTCGCGCTGAATCTGCGCCTCGTTGTAGGTATCGCCGGGGCGGGTCTGGATGTGGTAGAGGATGTCCTCGTCGCGCAGGCGGCGGTTCCCCTCGACCTCGACGGACTCGACGAGGACGCGCTGGGCTTGAGCGGGCGTCGCGGGTGCCGGCTCCTGCGCGCTTGCCAGCGGCGGCGCCGTGTTGAGGAGCATGAGGCAGGCCACGAAGGCCGCCACGCGATGAGTCCAGGGCGCGCGAATTCGCATAAAATTAGTTTTTCGCCTCTTGAAATGCGGTCGAATGAATTCGGGAGACTTTAATAGGGAAAAATCTTTTCGAGAATTTTTTCCGCCCGGAACGGCACAGACGTGCGCGGCTCCGGCTCAGGCGTCAGGGTTTAGAACAGGCCCAACTTTGATTCACCCCGCGCGCCCAACCGTTGCCAGCCGCACGACTCCCGCAAAGTGGCGCATTATAGCAAGGCGAAAGGCAAAAGGCGAAAGGCGAAAGGGAGGAATCGGCCTCCCTTTCGCCTTCAGCCTTGCGTCTTTCGCCTTCGCTTTTAATGAATTAGCAGCGCGTCGCCGGGCTCCTCGACGGTGGTCGGGCGATAAGAGAGTACGTTGCCCTCGGGGAAGACCTCGACGACCGTGGCGCCGTCCAGAGAGCCCTGAATGAGCGCCTCGGAGAGCGGGTCTTCGACGTACTTCTGGAGCGCGCGACGGAGCGGGCGCGCGCCGTAGGTGCGGTCGCCGCAGGTCTTCTCGACGATCCAGCGCTTGGCCTCGACCGTGAGCCGGACTTCGAGGCCGCGGCGGGCCAGCGTCTTGTTCAACTGATCGACCTGAAGGCCGACGATCTCAAGCAGCTCGTCGTCGAGGAGCTGATCGAAGATGATGATCTCGTCGAGGCGATTGATGAACTCGGGGTTGAAGGTGTGACGCACCTCGTTCATCACCATCTCTTCCATCTTCTCGCGCGAGGCGTCGGGGCTGGCCTGGAAGCCCATCGCGCCCTTCTTCTGGATGTAGCGCGCCCCGATGTTCGAGGTCATGATGATGATGGCGTTCTTGAAATCGACCGTGTTGCCCAAAGCGTCCGTCAGGATGCCGTCCTCGAAGACTTGCAGCAGCACGTTGAAGATGTCGGGGTGCGCCTTCTCGATCTCGTCGAAGAGAAGCACTGCATAAGGCGAACGCTTGATGCGCTCGGTCAACTGCCCGCCCTCCTCGTGGCCGACGTAGCCCGGAGGGCTCCCGATGAGCTTCGAGACCGAGTGCTTCTCCATGAACTCCGACATGTCGAAGCGGATCATCGAGCGCTCGGAACCGAAGAGGAACTCTGCAAGACTGCGCGCGACCTCGGTCTTGCCGACGCCCGTGGGGCCTAAGAAGAGGAACGAGCCGACGGGGCGGTTCGGGTTCTTCAGCCCCGCGCGCGAGCGGCGGATGGAGCGCGCGAGCGCGGAGATGGCCGGGCGCTGTGCGATGACGCGGCCCTTCAACTCCTCCTCTGTGCGCAGAAGCTTCTGCGTCTCCTCCTCCTTGAGCGAGGTGATGGGAATGCCCGTCCAGCGCGCGATGACATCCTCGATGTCGTCCTTGGTGACCTCGACCGACATGATGAGGTCGTCCTCTTCGACGAGCGGCGAGGAGCTGAGCGCCGGGCGATAGAAGCCGCCCGTGCCCGTCGAACGGTCGCGCTCGTCGTAGAAGTTGTCGCGCGGCGGGGCGTCGCGGCGGGCGCGGAGCTTGACGCGCGCGCCGGCCTCGTCGATCACGTCGATGGCCTTGTCGGGAAGGAAGCGGTCGGGGATGTAGCGGTTCGACTGGTAGACGGCGGCCTCGATGGCGTCGTCCGTGTAGCGCACCTGATGGAACGCTTCATAGCGCTCGCGCACGCCGTCGAGGATGGAGACGGCCTCTTCTTCACTCGGCGGCGGAACCTTGACGGCCTGGAAGCGACGTTCAAGCGACCGGTCTTTCTCGATGGACTTGCGGAACTCGGCGGGCGTCGTGGCGCCGATGCACTGAATCTCTCCGCGCGAGAGCGCAGGCTTCAAGATGTTCGCGGCGTCGAGCGACCCTTCGGCGGAGCCGGCTCCGACGAGCGTGTGCAGCTCGTCGATGAAGACGACGTACTGCGGGTTCTCGACCAGCTCGCGCATAATCTGTTTGAGGCGCTCCTCGAACTGCCCGCGGTACTTCGTGCCCGCAACGATGAGCGAAAGGTCGAGCGAGAGGATGCGCTTGTTCTCAAGGAATGAGGGCACCTCGCCGCGGACGATGCGCTGCGCGAGACCTTCGACAATCGCGGTCTTGCCGACGCCGGGCTCGCCGATGAGCACGGGGTTGTTCTTCGTGCGGCGGCAGAGTATCTGGACGACGCGCTCAATCTCGGCCTCGCGGCCGACGAGCGGGTCGAGCTTGTCGTTGGCGGCATCTTCCGTCAGGTCGCGCGAGAACTCGGCGAGGTGCGGCGTCTCCTTCTTCTGCGCCGCGCGCGGGTCGTTGCCCGACTGGCGCGAGACCTCCTCGCGCACCGCGTTCAGGCGCAGGCCGCGCTCGTAGAGAATCTCGGCGGCCATCGAGCGCTCCTCGCGCAGCAGGCCCAAAAGCAGATGCTCCGTCCCGATGTGCCGGTGTTGCAGGCGGTCGCTCTCTTCGTGCGCGAAGGCGAGCACACGCTTGGTCTCCGGGGCGAGGGGCAACTCAACCGAGGTGGAAATCTTCTCGCGCAGGGGCGCCCGTCCCTCGATCTCCTTGCGGATGGCTTCGAGGGAGGTTTGCGCACGCGCGAGGAAGCGCGCCGTCAGCGTCTTGTCCTCGCGCATCAGGCCCAGCAGAAGGTGCTCGGGCTCGATGGCGGGGGCGCCGAACTGGGAGGCTTCGTACCGTGCGAAGAAGATAACTCTCCGCGCCTTTTCCGTGTATCGCTCAAACATAAAAGGCTGTTTCCGACCGGCAGTAAGGGACGTTCCAAAGGGTTCCGGCGTGTCTGAAAATATCGGGAGAACCACCGCAGGGCACCCGCCACGCATTATAACTGAAAGCGGGGGCGATGTCAGATTAAAAGTCCGACGTGCGCATTCTGGAGTATGAAGTCAATACAACACTACTCTCAGACTGCTTTTTTTATCCTCCGGCCCCAGCCTCCTCAAGTCGTCCTTCCCGCAGCACGAGGCGGCGGTCGCAGAGGCTTGCGAGGCTTTCGTTGTGCGTGGCGAGGAGGACGCAGGCGCGCGCCTCGCGGCAGAGGGAGATGAGGAGCCGGCCGACCTCCGCGCCCGTGCGCGCGTCGAGATTGCCCGTGGGCTCGTCGGCGAGGACGAGCCGGGGCCGCGCGACGAGGGCGCGGGCGACGGCCACGCGCTGCTGCTCGCCGCCCGAGAGTTCGCCGGCCGCATGTGTCAGACGCGCTCCGAGTCCTACCTTCTCTAACAACGCGCGCGCGCGGGTCAGGGCTTCGCGCCGACTCTCGCGCGCGACGAGCAGCGGCAGCGCGACGTTCTCCTCCGCCGAGAGGTCTGCGAGCAGATGGTGGAACTGGAAGACGAACCCGACCTCACGCCCGCGCCAGCGCACGAGTGCCGAGAGGGGCGCACGCGTCACGTCGAACTCACCCAGACGCACGCTCCCGGCGTCCGCCGCCTCAAGCCCGCCGAGGACGTGCAGCAGCGTCGTCTTCCCAGACCCCGAAGCGCCCACGACCGCCGCCGCCTCGCCCGCGCTTAATCTCAAAGAGCTGCCGCGCAGAACCTCCAGCACTCCACCCGACGGCTCCCGAAAAGATTTGCGGACGCCTTTGGCGACAAGCTCAAAGCTATTTGAAATCTCAAAGCTCAAATTTGAAGTTCCTACTCGTACCTCAAGACCTCGGCCGGGCGGACGCGCGCGGCCTGCCAGGCGGGGTAGAGCGTGGCGAGGAGGCTGACGGCGAAGGCTGCGAGCGCGGCCGTCAGCACGTCCGAGGCGTGCGGGTGGAGCGGCACGGCGCTCAGAGAGTAGACATCGGGCGGAAGGCGCACGAGTTGGAAGCGTTCGGCGACCCAGCAGGCCGCGAGGCCGAGCGCAACGCCCGCGAGCGCGCCGACGGCGCCGATGACGGCGCCCTCGATCATGAAGAGCAGCGTGACGGAAGGGGCCCGCGCACCGACGGTCGAGAGCACGGCGATGTCCGCGCGGCGCTCGACGACGACGAGCGCGAGCGTGGTCGTGATGTTGAGCGCGGCGACGACGGTGATGAGCATAATGATGAGCGCGACCGTTCTCCTCTCCAGCGCCAGCGCCTCGAAGAGCGGCCGGTTCGCCTCGCGCCAGTCCACGGTCGTCCACGTCGGCCCCAGCGCCTCGCGCACGCGCCGCGCGATTGCGGCCGACTCATCCAAGTCTTTGGCCTCGATGCTGACGGCGAACGCAGGCGACCTGCCGCCCCCCCCGGCGCGCGCGACCGACTCTAAAGAGAGATAGGCCCACGCCGAGTCGTATTCGAACAGCCCCGAGCGGAACAGCCCGACGACGCGCACGCGCAGCGCGTCGGGCGCCCCCGAAGGCGACTTCGACGCGGCAGAGCCCGCCGTCAAGACAAGACCCTCGTCGCCGAGCATCGTCAGCCCCGCGCGCGCCGCCAACTCTTCGCCGAGCACGACGGGCACGGGCTCGTCCCCAACGCCGGGAGTTTGAAAGAGTTCTTCGAGCGAGCCTCTCGTCAGCGTCGCGCGGACAGCTTCGAGCGCGCGCGGCGAGCCTTCGTCGAGTCCGCGCAGGAGCGCGTAGGTCGCGCCGTCCGCGCCATTGAGGAGCGCGCCCTCGTAGGTTGTCGGCTGCGCGTCGGCGACGCCCTCGATGGCGCGCGCACGCAAGGCCGCGGCGCGCGCTTCGTCTACACCGGCGCCCCCCTCGCGGCTCAGGGTGACGTGCGCCGTGCCCCGCAGGATTTTGGCTTGCAGCTCGTCGCGGAAGCCGTTCGCCAGCGCCGTCGCCACGATGAGGGCTGCCACCCCGCACGCGATCCCGACCACGGCCGCGCCCGCAGTCCAACGCGCCACGCGGCGCCCACGCCGTGCGCGCAGGTACCTCAACGCGAGAAAGAGTTCGAAGGGCATGGGGGAAGCAGTAGACAGTAGTCAGCAGTCAGTAGAAAACCCTCTCCTGTGAGAGGTCAGAATATCAGCGCGGGCGGGGTGACGCGAAGCGGCTACTGTCTACTGACTACTATCTACTTTTCGATGACGGCGACCCACTGGCCTTTGCGTTCTTCGTGGAAGACGACGCGGCCGTTGAGGAGGCGCGCGGCTTCGTTGAGTTCGGGGCCGCCGTGGGAGGAGTAGATGAAGGCCACGTCGTATTCGGGCTTGCGGGCGGCGGCGCGTTCGAGTTGGGCGGGGAGGAAGTTCTCGACGGGCACGACGTTCAGCGCGCGGGGCGTGTAGCCGTAGTAGACGTTGCGCAGCTCGTCCGTCGCGGGCCAGGAGGTGAGCACGCGCGCCTCCGGGTAGCTGTCCGCGAGGAAGTGCGCGGCGTCGCGGTGGAGGAGAACGAAGTCGCGGTAGGCGAGGTTCTCCTCCCACGGGAAGCTGTAGGCGGGGTTGACCTCGGTGCGGTACGCGAAGGCCGCGCAGACGAGCGCGACGGCGAGCGGCCACGCGGGCACGCGCCGCCGGAGCGTCGAGACCCAGACCACGATGACGAGCGGCAGCACCGGCAGCATGTAGCGCGCCAGCACCGCTCCGCCCACGACCGAGAGCGCGAAGACGTGCGCGAGGATGAGCACGAGGAAGAGGATTTGAACCGGCACACTGATGCGCGGGCGCTCCACGTTGCCGTCGTACCGCGGCCTGAGGAACATGGCGGCCAGTCCCGCGAGCGTCAGCACCCAGAGGTTCATGTGGAGTGTGACGTGGCCGAAGCGTCGCCAGACGGTGTCGAGTATGCGCGCGAGGTTGAGCGTAGACTCGACGTTGTAGCGGAAGTACTCGGGGTTCCCCAGCGTGTATCCGGTGCGCGCACGGTGGTACGCGAACCACAGCGCGAGCGGCACGCACGCCGCCAGCAACGTCAAAGACCACCACGCCGGCCGCCGCTCGATGCAGACGAGCGACGCCAGCCGCTCCTTCTTCCTCGACAGCCAACACAGCAGCTCCCAAACGCACAGCACGACGGGCACCAGCACCGCCGTCTCCTTCGCCAACGCCGCCAGCGCAAGCAGAAAAACGCAAAAAGCACGGCGAAACAGCGGGTTTTCCGCTATTCCCACGCTTCCTGCGTCGCCTCGCAACCCTCCTGCATCGTGTCGCAAGCCTTCTGCACGGCGTTGCAAGCCTTCTGCGTCGCGCCGCAAAGCTTCTGCATCGCGCCGCAAAGCCTCTGCATTACCCTGCGAGACTTCTGCATCGCGTTGTAAGTCTTCTGCATTGCTTCGCAAGGCTTCTGCATCGCGTTGTAAGGCTTCTGCATCGCTCTGCAAAGAGTCTGCATCGCCCTGTAGAGCTTTTGCATTGCGTTGCAAAGCTTCTGCGTCGCGTCGTAAAGCTCCTGCATCGCTCTGCATGGTTCCTGCGCCGTCTTGCAGAGCTTCTGCGCCGCGGCGTAAGGGTTCTGCGTCGTCTTGCAGGGGCTTTGCGTCGTCCTGCAAAGACATTGCACCGCGCGGTAAGTAGAAGACGAGAGCCCACATCGTCAGCGCCGCCACCATCATGTCGAGATGCGCGAGCGTGCTCTGCGCGAAGAAGACGGGGTAGAGGGCCGTGCAGACGACGGTCGCCGCGCCCACGCGCCAGTTCGCCACGCGCGCCGCGAGCGCGAAGACGCCCGACAGCGCCAGCGCCGCCACCGCCAGCATCGCCGTGCGCGCCACCCAGATGTGAAAGCCGAAGACCTTCCACGCGAGCGCAATCCACGCCATCACCAGCGGCGGGTGCGCGTTCGAGAGTGTCGAGTGCGGGATGAAGGAGCCGTCCGCGTAGATGTCACGCGCGGCCGGAATGAAGTAGCCGGCCTCGTCCCAGTAGTATGGGAGTCCGAGCAGTTGTGCGTGCGTGATGTGGAGGCCGACGAAGACGGCCGCGAAGACGAGAATGAAAAGGAGCGTCGTGCGTAGCTTGCGTGTCAAGGCGTGTGTCGGGTCGGCGTGTTCTACGTGTTCGGGGCGCGGAGCGTCAACTCTGGTCGGCCGTCTTCTCGTCCGGCGTCAGAGACTCGATGAGGTCGTGTTCGAGCGAGGCGTCAGGGCGCTTGACCATCGTCAGACGGTTGCCGCGCTCGTTGTACTCGACCTGATCCATGATGTTGTAGATGAGAAGCACGCCGCGCCCCGAAGACTTGAAGAGGTTCTCCGGGTCGCGCGGGTCGGGGATGTCTGCGACGCTGAAGCCCTCGCCCTCGTCCTCGATGGTGAAGCGCGCCTCCTTCGACGAGAGGTCGGCGGTGATGCGGACGAGCTTTGCCACGTCGTGCTTGTTGCCGTGCTTGACGGCGTTGACGAACGCCTCGTCCAGAGCGATGAGGAGGTTCGAGCGGTCGGGCTTGATGACGCCGAGCGCGGCGACGCGCTCGATGAGGTAGTGGAGCACGCCGTTCATCAAAGAGATGTCACTCGGCAGCTCAAACTCGATGTGCTCGCGGACGTAAGGGAGCACCTTCAGGTCTTCGATGAAGCGCAGCTTGTAGCCGAGCGTCTTCTCGACGATCTGCGAAAGCTCGTCCTTGTCGTAAGGCTTGCGCAGGAAGTTGGCGGCGCCGAGCTTGAACGCCTTGACGATGCCGGCGTGCTGCGTCTCTTCCGAAGAGACGACGACGGGGACGAAGAGGCGCTTGCGCTGTAGCTCGGAGACGATCTGGACGCCGGAGTCGGAGTACTCTGCGAGGTCGGAGATGATGAGGTCGAAGTCTTCGAGGTCTTCGCGGGCGACGGCCTCGGCGCGGTCGGAGGCCGTCACGACAGCGTGACCGAGCCCGGCGAGCGCCTCGGCCAGGACGGTGCGCAACTCGGCGTTGCCTTCAACGATGAGGATGCGTCGTGTGTCCATCAAGAGACTGATTCCGCGAGCCTTACGAACCGGGGAGGGCGCGGAAGAGCTACAACGGCTTCCCTTTTCCGCGAGCTTTCCGCCAACGCTGTACGACGCCGGGGCGGGCGCCGGTTTCAAAATATATCACAGCCACGCAGTAGGCAGTAGGCAGATGGCAGCCGCTCGGCGTGACGCACGTTGGAGTTTAACTCGAAGCTCTCGAAGTAATGGTCTCCAACTGCCTGCTACCATCTGCCTACAGCCTACTCATTTTATGAATGTCCCTGAAGCGGGTGGCCGTGCGCGAGCAGGTCTTCGAGTTCCGCCCCTGTCGGCAGCGCCGTCCGCGCGCCCAGCGCACGGCACTTGAGCGCGGCGACGGCACAGCCCGTGCGCAGGCAGCCCTCGATCTCTTCGCCGCGCAGCATGCCGTAGATGAAGCCGGCGTGGAAGGCGTCGCCCGCGCCCGTCGTGTCGTGGCAGCCGCCGGGCACGGCGAAGGCCGGCGACTCGACGAAGACGCCGCCGTGGTAGACGACCGCGCCGCGCTCGCCCAAAGTCATCCCAACCACCGCGTCGGGACGCAGACGCGACTTCATCTCGACTAAGGCCGCGTGCTCGTCGTCGATGCCCGTTAGACGGCGCGGGAACTCGTGCGAAGAGATGAGCACGTCCACGTGCGGCAGAAGCTCTTCGAGCCCTTCGTAGACGTTGTCGATGTCGAGCGAGACGACCGTCCCGGCCGCGCGCGCTTCGCGTGCGACGCGGGCTCGCGCGCGCGTGTCGTGCCCGTCCATATGGAGCACGCGCCCCCTGTTGCCGAAGCCGCGCGGCGCCTCTTCTTCGCTGTAAGAGAGGCGCGCGTCCCTGTCCCAGATGACGGTGCGCTCGCCGGTGCGCTCGTCGATGAGGATGTATGCGATCTGGTTGGCGGCGCCCTCGACGACCTCTGCGAACTCCACGTCCACGCCCTCTGCGCGTAAGCTGTCGAAGCCAAAGCGGCCGGCATCGTCCGAGCCGAAGCGGCCGGCGTAGGCCGCACGCATCCCGAGCCTCCTCAAGCCCGTCATCGCGCTCGCGGTCTCGCCGCCCGCGCCGCGCTCGTGTTCGACCAGACGGACTTTGGTGTCGTAGGCGGGGTAGTGCGGGACGACGACGAGGTAGTCCACGGCGTTGAGGCCGAAGCCGACGGCGTCGAACTCTCTGGCGGGCGGGGGCTCGAAGGGGAATCGCACGGGGCGTGATTATACACAACAGGCGCGCGGGCCGAAGCCCCGGCGGCGTGCGCGCCACACGTTTCCTGCGCGCGCGGCGTGCGCTACACTGTCGGTACACGGACAGCTTAAGCGCACGAGCCAGCGGGTGATGCCCTTGACCCTCGAAGAGAAACTGAAGAATCTGCCCACCGCCCCGGGCGTCTACCTGCACAAGGACGCCGGGGGCAAGATCATCTACGTCGGCAAGGCGAAGAACCTGCGCAACCGCGTCCGCTCCTACTTCCAGTCGGGGCGCGGGCACGACCGCAAGACGCGCGAGTTGGTCAAGCGCATCATAGACCTCGAATTCATCGTCACCGACACGGAGGTCGAAGCGCTCGTCTTAGAGTCGAACCTCATCAAGCAGCACAAGCCGCGCTACAACGTGTTGCTCAAAGACGACAAGCAGTACCCGCATCTCAAGCTCACCATCTCGGAAGCCTTCCCGCGCGTGATGATTACGCGGAAGATTCAGCGCGACGGCGCGCTCTACTTCGGGCCTTATCTTCCGGCCGCGCTCGCGCGCCGCACCATCGACCTCATCAACCGCACCTTCCAGCTCCGCACCTGCGACATCGAGATCGACGGACGGCTCCCGCGCCCGTGCCTGGAGTACCACATCAAGCGCTGCCTCGGCCCCTGCGTCAAAGACCTGTGTAAGCCCGACGAGTACGCCGAGGCCGTGCGCGACGTGCGGATGTTTCTGGAAGGCAAGAACAAAGAGCTGGCCGACGAGTACGGCGCGCGGATGGAGCGCGCCTCAGAAGAGATGCGCTTCGAGATGGCCGCGAAGTACCGCGACCTGCGTAAGACCGTGCTCGCCGTCTCCGAGCAGCAGAAGATGGCGCACACGCAAGACCTCGACGTGGACATCTTCGGCTTCCACCGCGAGGGGGCGCGCCTCGCCTTACAGCTCTTCACCATGCGCGAGGGCAAGATCGTCGGCCGCCGCGAGTTCTTCTGGGAAGACCTGACGGAAGACGACACGTTCGACGCGGCCTCGTTCCTCTCCGACGTGCTGATGCAGTACTACTCGACCGACTACGTGCCGCGCGAGATACACGTGCCGGTGGACTTTGAAGACCGCGAGCTGTTGGAGAAGGCCCTCACGGAACGCAAAGGCAGGCGCGTCCGCATCCTCGACCCGCAGCGCGGGCAGAAGCGCGAGATGATCGAGCTGGTCGAGAAGAACGCGCAGATTGCCTTCGAGCAACGCTTCCGCGTGCTCAAGCCCGACATGGAGCGCGTGCTCGAAGAGTTGCAGGAGGTGTTAGAGCTGCCCCGCTTCCCCGCGCGCATCGAGTCGTTCGACGTATCGAACATCTCCGGCTCGGAGAACGTTGCCGCGATGGTCGTCTGCGAGAACGGGAAGATGAACCGGCCGGAGTATCGCAAGTTCAAGATCAAGACCGTCGAAGGCTCGAACGACCCCGCCTCGATGCGCGAGGCCGTCTTCCGGCGTTACCGGCGGCAGTTAGACGAAGGCAATCCCCTTCCCGACCTCGTCATGATCGACGGCGGCAAGGGGCAGCTCTCGGCCGCCGCGTCGGCGATGAGGGAGTTAGACCTCGAAGCGATTCCGATGATCGGCGTCGTCAAGCCGCCGCGCCGCCACAACGATGTCTCGCACCTCTTGCGTAAAGGTAGCGAGGACTCGCCCATCTATCTCGACTCGCACTCACCGGTGCTGCGCCTCATCCAGTTGATCCGCGACGAGACGCACCGCACGGCCGTCACCTACCACCGCAAGCGCCGCGAGCTGCGCGACTTCACCTCGGAGCTGACGGCCATCCCCGGCGTCGGCGAGAAGAGGAAGAACCGTCTGCTGCGCAACCTCGGCTCCATCAGCAAGGTCGCCGAGGCCACAATCGAACAGCTCTCGCCCTTCGTCGGCCGCAAGACCGCCGAAGACATCTTCGAGCACTTCCGACGCCAGCGGGCGCTCGCCGGCCAGCCTGACGACTCAGCAAACGAGGTCGAGGTCGTCGCCGCCGATGACTCATCAGTCGAAGTTAAGTCAGTGGTTGTCACCAACGCCGACGGCGAGGTCGCGGGGCTTCATCACCCCGAAGACCCCACCGTGATGACCGACGAGACCATCGCCGACGAGCACATCGAGACGCGCCTCGTAGACCCCGACGGCGACGCCGAAGACCTCCAACCCATCCGCTCCGTAGACCACACGGGCACGCCGCGCCCACGCCGCAAGTCCACACGCAAACGCGGCGAGCGTTCGACCAACCCGCACGGCATTAAGAGGGAGAAGCTGTCGGAGGATTTAGAGAAGGACTGAGGACTGAGGACTGAGTGTAAGACCAGGAAGCTGTTAACTCAGTCCTCAGCACTCAGTCCTTCTTCTTCCGATGCTTTTCGATGTAGGCGCGCGCGAACTCGTTGAGGTGCGGTGCTTCGCGCAGGCCGATCTTCTCGGCCTCCTTCTCGGCGTCTTCGATGCTCCAGCCGTCGCGCAGCACGCGGCGAATCATCCAGAAGGCGCCGACGCGGATGGCGCCCGCGCAGTGGATGAAGGCGGGTCGGTTCGCAGGGTCGTCCGTCAGCCGTAGGAACTCGGTGGCCTGCTCCTCCTTCGGCTCGCCGTAGACGACGGGGATGGTGAAGTAGCGCAGGCCCAAACGCTCCGCCTCCGCACGCTCCTCTTCGGCGCGGTGCTCGCCCGGCGGGCGCAGGTTGATGATGGCTTTGACGCCCTCCTCCTTCAGCTTCGCGAGGTGCTCTGTGCGCGGCTGGCCGCCCGTGCAGAACTCCTTGTTGACCCGCAGGAAGTTGCGTATCGGCGGCCCCTCTTGCGGTGCGGCGGCGGCCGATACGACGAAGAGCAGCAGCGCGGCGGCGACGACCGCCGCCAGTTCCCTTTTCGTTTTGAAGGTCATGAATTCTCTTTTCATCCCTACCCGTGCGCGCGCAGGCTGCGGGCGACGAGGCCGATGCCGCCGGCGAGTAGCACGAGCATGACGAGGGTGTTGAAGAGGCTGGTCGATTGGAAGTAGACGCTGAGGTTGGCGATGATGCCGACGAAGATGATGACGATGCCGGCAAAGGTGAGCAGCCAGCCGACGATTGAGCGGCCGTTGAAGAAGAGCAGCCCCGTGCCGAGCAGGAGCGGCAGCAGCGAGAGGCCGAAGGCGTTGTAGCCCCACAGCGTCCAGTAACCGCTCGTCACCGTCACCTGCTGCGTCAAAAGGTAGGCCCCGGCGACGCTCATCCCCAGACCGAGCAGGAACTCGCCAACGCCGCCCCGCGTTCCGCCCGCCCCGCGCTTCTCCTCCAACTCGTCTGCCATCAAAGCCCTCCCTGTATCGCTTTATACTTCTTCAGAATCTCAATTGTTCTCTCAATCGGCAAAGCCTCGACGCGAGCGCCGCCGCGCCCCGTCACGGTCGTGGCGCGCAGCAGAGAGTTGTAGACGGCCTCTTCGGTCGCCTCGACGCAGGCGAGAAAGAGCGGCGACATCGAGTCGTTCGGTAGGAGTTCGACGCGGCGGAGCGCCGTCTCGCCGTGCTTGATGCGGTTCTGCGGCGCGGTGCTGAAGGCGACAACGTAGTCGCCGCTCCCGTTGGTCGAGGGCGCGCCGGTGCGCGCGAGCCCGAGCATGGCGCGCGCGGCGAGGCGCCGCAGGTTGCGCGCGTCGAGGGGCGCGTCCGTCGCGACGACGACGATACAGGAGCCGTCGGCGCGGTCGTCGTCTACGGAAGGCCCCAAGCCTTTGCGCTCACCGCGGCGCGCGGGCTCAAGCTCTTCTTTGAGGTAGTAGCGGCCCAGCTCGCGCCCGACCGGCGCGCCGTTCATCGTGAGCACGCCGCCGTAGTTCGTCTGCACGAGCACGCCGACCGTGTAGCCGCCGTAGCGCGCAGGCACCACGCGCGAGGCCGTGCCGATGCCGCCCTTGAAGCCGAAGGCGACGGTGCCCGTGCCCGCGCCGACCGAGCCCTCCTCGACCTCGCCGCCCTTCGCCGACTTCAAAGCCGCGAAGACCTCTTCGCGCCCGACGTGGCGTCCGCGGATGTCATTGAGCTGCCCATCGTTCGTCTCGGCCACCAGGGGGTTGACGCTCCGCACGTCTTCGTTGCCGGGGAGCCCGAGCATCCACTCCAGAAGCGCGTCGGCCACGCGCGGGACGTTGAGCGTGTTCGTCAAAAGGATCGGCGTCTCAAGCTCGCCCAACTCCTCGACCTGCGTCGAGCCCGACAGCTTCCCGAACCCGTTCCCCACGAAGACCGCCGCCGGCACCTTCTCCCGAAATAGATTCCCCCCGTGCGGCACGATGGCCGTCACCCCCGTCCGCACGTCTTCGCCCTTAATCAAAGTCACCTGCCCCACCCGCACGCCCTCCACGTCCGTGATGGCGTCGAGCCTGCCCGCCGGCAGCACGCCCACGCGCAACCCTATGTCGCGCGCACGCGGCCGCGGGACTTCTTTAACGTTCTGCGCCATGACGTTCAGAAACAGAAGGGAGGCGAGCGCGATTCTGATGTGTGTCGGCATCTCTTCAGGTGCAGGGGCCGGTAAAGCGTATGACGTGTGCGAAGGAGGCAGGGCGCTTCAGACGGTATGCCCCATCGAAGAGGCAAAGGAGTCGGGCGCGGGGCGCACGAAGGCGTTGAGCGCCGACGCGAGGCCGACGGCGAACGGCACGCGCCCCATCCTCTTCAAGTAAATCTCCCCGAGCGTTGCGAGCCCCCACACGTCGCACGTGCAGGGGCCGCCGCTTCAGCGCCCGCGCCGTTTCCTGCCCGCAGCAGACTTCTTGCTCGCGGAGCCCTTCGACGCGCTCTTCGCTCCCCACTTCTGCGAGACTTTCGCGCCGCCCTTAGCCGCCGACTTCGACGCCTTGCGCGCGACCTTAGCCGCGGACTTGGAAGCGGCGCGTGTAACCTTGCCAGCGGACTTTGAAGCCTTGCCAGCGACTTTGCGGGCGGACTTCGTTGCCTTACGGGCGGCCTTGCCCGCGGACTTTCGGACTCGACTCGCGGCGTCGGAGGCGGCCTCGCCCACATCTTCGGCGGCGTCCGTCAAGGCGCCGCCCGCGTCCTGCGCGGCCTCGGCCTGCGTGCGCGCGAACTGCGCGTTCCGGCGGGCGACCGCTTTGACCGAGCGCCTGGTGGAAGGCTCTGGACGCACAAGCTCGGCCGCGGTCGGGCTAACGCTCGCCACCGCTCCGGCGGCCGTATCCATCGCGGAGTTCGCGAGCCCGGCGGCCGTCTCGCCCGCCTGCCCGACGACGCGCGACGCCGTGTCCACCACCTCGCTCAAGACATTGCGCGCCGTCTCCAGCACGCCCCCGCCTCTCTTCTTAGTTGCCATCGTCACCTCCCCATATAGGAATTTTAGATTTTAGATTTATGATTTTGCTGGTGGCCGGGGAACCTTCTTCAAATCGCAAATCAAAAATCTAAAATTCACATCACTCCGCTCTCGCGGAAGCGTTCGAGCTGTGTGTCGGCGAAGCGGCGCTCGCGCGCGTCGAGCAGGAGCTTGGTGGCCGCGGCGGCGAGGAGCGCGCCGACGCCCGCGAGCGCGAAGAGGCCGCGGTGCGTCGTCGCCCAGAGCTGCACGCTTGTGTCGGAGGCGCGGTCGTCGAAGCGTCCACGCGCGCCGTGGTCGCCGGGCACTGGTTCCCAGAGGTTGTCGCGTCGGTCGGGCGCGACGGGCACGTCGGTCTGCTGCTCCTCGTAGGCGTTGCGCGCGACGTAACGGTCGGCCAGTTCCGGCGCCAGCTTGTCGCCGGCGATGGCCTTGATCGTCGGCCAGCCAACGTAAAGCTCGCGCCGCTCGTTGTGTGCCGCCCAGTAGACGGCGCGCGCCGCCACCTCCGGCTGGTAGATCGGCCCCACCGGCTGCGGCTCGTTCGGCAGTCGCGACTTGACCCACGAGAACTGCGGCGTGTTGACCGCGGGGAGCTGCACCATCGTCACGCGCACGTTCGACTCGTCGTGAATCAGCTCCGCGTGCAGCGAGTCCATGAAGCCCTGCACGGCGTGCTTCGCCGCGCAGTAGGCCGACTGCAAAGGGATGCCGCGGTAGGCGAGCGCCGAGCCGACCTGCACGATGCATCCGCGGTCGCGCGGCAACATCCTCTTCAACGCCGCGAGCGTCCCGTAGACATAGCCGAGATAGGTCACCTCGGTCACGCGTTTGTACTCCTCGGGCCTCGTCTCGATGACCGGCGAGAAGACCGAGAGCATCGCGTTGTTGACCCACACGTCTATCGGCCCCAGCTCCCGTTCTGTGACTTCGGCCGCGTGCTCGACGGCGTCTGCGTCCGCCACGTCGAGCGGCAGCACGAGCGCGCGCCCGCCCATACGCTCGACCTCGCGCCGAGCCCCTTCGAGCCCGTCGCGCCCGCGCGCAATCAGCGCGACGTGCGCCCCGCGCCGCGCGAACTCTCTCACGGTCGCGCGCCCCACGCCCGCGCTCGCGCCCGTAATGACGACCACCTCGGGCCGCTTCGTCGGGTTACTCATGCAAGACCTCTGATAGACAGTAGACAGTAGCCATTAGAAGAACCTTCGTCAGTATAAACGCCAGACTAGCGCAAGGGTTTGTCCGCGAGTTGGCGTAAATCTCAAGGAGCCGTCGCGGCCGTGCGGCGCACCGCTGCCACCTCACGTCCTGCGGGCTGCATGTTCAAGGGGATTCGTCCGGCTCCAAAGATACTTCCGCGGCCGCGGGCTGTAAAGAGTTTTCCTCCGGGCCGCGTGCGTTCGAAACTTGCTATACTCGGCCTCAAAGTTATCTCATCCAGACAGGCGAGGGGGCGGCGCATGAGCAGGAAGCAGGGGGAGGCCGTGGAGTCCGAGAGCAAGACGGAGCTGCGGCGGCAGATGGAGGAGGCGCGCGAGTCGATCAGCGAGACGGTCGCCGAGATCAAGTCGGTCGTCACGCACCAGTACGACGAGGTGCGCGAGACGGTCGAGAGCGTCAAGGAGGGCGTGAGCGAGGTGCTCGACTGGCGCACAGAGTTCGAGCGCAACCCGCTGGTCTGGGGCGCGGGCGCGGTCTCCGTCGGCATCCTCGTCGGCTTCGGCATCGCGCGCGCCTTCGACGAGAAGGAAGAGCCGCGCCCGCGCGGCCGCCGCAAGACCGTCACCACTGGCGAGCACGTCGTCGCCGAACTCTCCGGCTTCGCCGAGGTCGTCCTCCCGACCATCTCCGCTAAGGTCAAAGAGCTTTTCGGCCTCGACCTCGACGCATACCTGCGCGCCGCGCACGCGAGCAAGCCCGAGCCGAAGCGCCTCGCCGCCAAGCGCACGTCGAAGAAGGGAGCGGCAAAGAAGCGCGCCGCCGCACCGAAGAAGGGCGCGGCCTCCAAACGTCGCGGCCGGGGCGACTGAGCACGTTTGGTGTATCGTTTCCGCGCCGGCCTTGAGGCGGGCGGCGGGCGGCGTTGTTGCCAACCGCTTGAAGTTATAGACGTTCCGGCGCCGCTGAAGAGTACGGCGCGGCGCTTGCATCTTTACACCGCCGTCACTTGAACGGATATAAAAACGGTACGCGGCCGTTCGGTCTGAAGTGCCTCGGTCGCGCAAGAGAAAATCTGACTGTCGGAGGAGAAAGAGATGTTTGCGATTATCGGTTGGATCGTCTTCGGTTTGATCGCGGGGATTATCGCGAAGGCCATCATGCCCGGGCGCGACCCGGGCGGCGCCATCGTCACGATCCTGCTCGGCATCGCCGGCTCGGTCGTCGGCGGCTTCATCGGCCGCAGCCTGTTCTACCGCGCCGACAGCGAGCCCGGCACGATTATGAGCATGGTGTTCGCCGTCATCGGCGCCATCATCCTGCTGGCCGGCTACCGCATGATTCGCGGGCGCAGCACTACCGTCTAGCGCGAAAGACTAAAGAGCGAAACGAAGAGACAAGGGGGCGCGTGCCTCGTCGTCCACGGACGACGAGGGACGCGCCCCCTTTCGTCTACACTTCAGCCTTTTATCTTTACGCGCGGGGCGGGCCGGTGCTAAGTTCTGTCCAAAGCCAACAACTAAAATGGAACCTACAGGGGGTTTATATGGAGAGTGATTCGGGGCGGACAACTTCGGTGTGGATGGCGACGGGCGACGTGCCCGAGTTCGGGCCGCTCGCTCACGAGGCGAGCGCGGACGTGTGCGTCGTGGGCGCGGGGATTGCGGGGCTGACGGTCGGCTATCTGCTCGCGCGCGAAGGTAAGTCCGTCGTCGTGTTGGACGACGGGCCGGTCGCGGGCGGCGAGACGGCGCGCACGACCGCGCACCTCGTCAACGCGCTCGACGACCGCTACTACGAGTTGGAGCGCCTGCACGGCGAGCGCGGCGCGCGTCTCGCCGCCGAGAGCCACACCGCGGCCGTAGACCAGATCGAAGAGATCATCGAGCGCGAAGGCATCGACTGCGACTTCGAGCGTCTGGACGGCTACCTCTTCGTCGGCCCGGGCCAGTCCACCGAACAGTTGGGCCACGAACTGCGCGCCGCGCACCGCTGCGGCCTGACGGAGATCAAGTACGTCGAGCGTCTCCCTTACGAGGCTTACGACTTCGGCGCCGCGCTCCACTTCCCCTATCAGGGACAGTTCCACATCCTCAAATACATGAACGGCCTCGCGCGCGCCTACACTAACCTCGGCGGGCGCCTGCACACGCACACGCACGCCGACAAGATCGAGGGCGATGGCGAAACGGCGCGCGTTACTACTGCCGAAGGTCACGTCGTCACGGCGTCCGCGGTCGTCGTCGCCACCAACACGCCGGTCAACGACCTCGTCTCCATTCACACCAAGCAGGCGCCCTACCGCACCTACGTCGTCGGCGCACGTGTGCCTAAGGGTGCGGTGCCGCGGATGCTCGTGTGGGACACGGAAGACCCTTACCACTACGTGCGCTTGCAGTCGGTCGATGAAGCGTCGGATGTGCTCATCGTCGGCGGCGAAGACCACAAGACGGGTCAGGCCGACGACTTCGACGAGCGCTTCCGGCGTTTAGAGGAATGGACGCGCGAGCGATTCCCTTCGGTCGAAGCGTTCGAGTACCGCTGGTCGGGTCAGGTGATGGAGCCCGTGGACGGACTCGCCTACATCGGCCGCAACCCCGGCGACGCCGACAACGTCTACATCGCCACCGGCGACTCCGGCAACGGCATGACGCACGGCACCATCGCCGGCATGTTGATTCGAGATTTAATCCTCGGCCACGACAACGCCTGGGCGACGCTGTATGACCCCTCGCGCCTTTCGTTGCGCGCGGGCGGCGAATACGCGCGCGAGAACCTCAACGTCGCCGCGCAATACGCAGACTACCTGACCGGCGGCGAGGTCTCCACGCCCGACGAAGTCGCCCCCGGGACGGGCGCCATCATGCGCCGCGGCTTATCAAAAGTCGCCCTCTTCCGCGACGACAACGGCACGCTCCACGAGTTCTCCGCCGTCTGCACCCACCTCGGCTGCGTCGTCGATTTCAACGACAAAGAGCGGAGCTGGGACTGCCCCTGCCACGGCTCCCGCTTCGACCCAACGGACGGCCACGTCCTCAACGGCCCCGCCATCGAGGGCCTCTCGCCCATCAATGAATAACTGAATAAAGGGCTGAATTTCTGGGGCGCCCCAGAAATTCAGCCCTTTATCTTTTCTGGCTTTAACCCTCTTACTGTCCGCCCTTCGTGCCTTTGAAGTCGTAGGTGACGAGGAGGCGGAGTTTGCCGTCTTTGGCCTCCTGGTGGACTTCGCGGGCGTGGGCCTGGAGGGTGCCGGCGGCGGCCTGGACGGGAATGGCGAGGGTCAGTTGTTGGCCGCGCAGCAGCACCAGAGGGTTGACGCGCTGGTTGATGGCGCCCTGGACGAAGGCGGTGACGAAGCCGCTCAGGACGGGCGACATGCCTTCGAGGTTGACGCCCGCGACGTTCAGTTGCCCGTAGAGCGTCTGCTCCTCGGGGGCGAAGCGGAAGTCGAGCCCGGCCTCAGCCGTGCCGCGCAGGTTCTGGCAGTTCCCCAGAAGGTTGTACGTGCCGCTGAAGGCGAGAGGCACGATGACCTTGCCGTCGCGCATCAGCACACCCGTCTTCACGTCGCCCGCGTTGGGCTCGATGACGACCTGATTCTGGCAGCCCTCGCCTGCGACGGGCGGGAAGGCCGGCTTGTTCAGGTCGCGGAAGATGGAGTCGAGCAGTGCGCCGAAGAACTGCTCGTCCAGTTCGACGACGGCCGTGCCCGGCGGGGGGCCGCCCGCGTCGGGCGCGCGCACGGGCTGACCCTTCACCGTGCCCGTGCGCGGCGTCCCGACGAAGAGGAAGTAGGCGGCCGCGCCGCCCAGCAGCACGCCGAGCAGGAGCGTGAGAATGTACTTCATCCGTGTCCCCTCAACGTCCGGGCGTAGCCGTGGGCGCGGGCGACGCGGCCGGGGCGGTCGCCGCCTGCTGCGCGTTGATGAAGGCCATCACGCCCTGAAGCAGTTGCCCGAGCTGCGCGACCTGCTGCTTGACCTCCTCGGGCGAGAGCTGCTTGTAACCCTGCGGTATCTCGAAGTCGGTCGGGTTCACGTCGGTCTTCAGGTCGCGCGTCTCGATGACGAGGTTGCCGCCCGTGATGCCCTGGACGTTTCCCGTGGACTGGCCGAAGCCCTCGATGCGCAGCGGGAGCCCCGTCTCCTTGTCCACGTAGATGAAGGTCTCGCCCTTCACCTGCCCGGCGGTGGTCTGCGTCTGCGTGCCGCCGGTGGCGCGGTACTTGATGGCCGGCCGACCGTTGAAGGTCTCCTCGCCGACCTGCGTGACGCCCTGCTGCTTCGTGACCAGGGCGACGAGCTGCCCCGGCGTCATCGAGCGCAACTGGTCAACGTTGACGCCGGTCATCTCCTGTGTGAGTTCGGCGTATTGCTTGCGGCCGTGCATGATGACATAGCGCTTGTCGGCCTTGTCGAGGAAGACCAGCTCGCCGATGACGGGCACCGTCACCGAGTAGCGGCGGTCGGCGCCGTTGCGCGCGACCTTGATCTCGGCCTGCCCCTTCTGCTGCTGCTGCCCCGCGGTGGCGAGCGTGGCGACCATCGTGGCCGTGTACTTGTCGGGCTCTTTGGCCTGGATGGTCTGGCCCGTGTTGGTCGTCACGGTCGATTGCGTCATGTTCGCGTTCGAGTTGCTGTTGATGTTGACCGTCGAGTTGCCGTTGGTGTTCGCGGGCGTGTTGCTCGTCTCGGTCGCCGACTGGCAGCCGGCGGCCGCAAGCGCGAAGGCGGCGGCCGCGGCCGCGAAAACCCCTCTCGTTCCGTTCACAAGGCGCATGAAAGTCTTCTCCTCCCTCGTCTGGCAGAGATGGTCTATACGTCAGATTGTTAGGGGCAATTTAGCGAGGGAAGGATAACACAAAATGATGAATGATGAATGCGGAATGGTGAATTAAAAGCCGCTTGCCTTTAATTCACCATTCCGCATTCATCATTCATCATTTGCTTAGAAAAGCGACGGTTGGTCCTCTAAATCCTCAGGGCCGACGATTGCGTCGCCGAGGAGGCGCTTGAGCTTGTTGGCGCTGGCGGGGGCGTGGCCTTCGTAGAAGTTGCTGAAGTAGGCGTAGACCGCGGGGACGCGTCCGCGGAGTCGTTCGATGGCCGTGGCCCACTTGTCGAGATTGAGGTCGCGGGGGCGGACGACCTCGTCGAAGCGCGTGAGGTCGCGCGCGCCCATCCAGCGGATGTATGCGTGGTCTGAGGTGTCTAAGAGCGTCGCGGCCGCGCGCCAGACACGCTCGCGCGTGACCCACGGGCCTTCGACGAGCGCGAGCGAAACGTTCTTCTGAAGCGAGAGCGGCACGAGCAGCTCCTCCTCGAACCAGAAGGGGTCGCGGAACTCGACGGCGAAGCGTATGTCCGCGGGCAGCAGCGGGAGGAACTCTGCGAGCGCGCGCAGGTTGTCGCGCGTGGCCTCGAACTGCGGCGGCAGTTGGATGAGGACGGCCGCAAGCTTCTCCTTCAAGCGCCGCGCGCCGCGGCAGAACTCTTCGAGCGCGTCCGTCGCCGCGCGTCCGCGCAGAGACTCCTCGTGCGTAATCTTCTGCGGCAGCTTCAAGGCGAAGGTGAAGCCTTCGGGCACGCGCCGCGCCCACGCGTCGTAGGTCGAATCAGAGGGCGCGGCGTAGAAGGTCGAGTCCACCTCGACGGTGTCGAAGGCGCGCGCGTAGGCGTCGAGCATGTGCTCGGCGCGCGTGCCGTTGGGGTAGAAGACGGGCCGCGCCGCGGCCGGCGGCGTCACCCAATCGTCGTAGTTCCAACCCTGGCACCCGACCTGCACACGGGGCTTTGAATCTGTTTGAGAGTCAGTCATCGGTTCTTCTCAACTAACGCGGCAGACGATGAGTTGCACGATGCCGAGCAGGTGGTTCTCCACCTTCAACACTTCGAGCCCGGCGCGGCGCGCCTCATCCAACGTGCGGCGGTTGAAGTGGTCGTCCATGAGTGCGACCGTCAGGAGGCTCAGCGCGTCGAAGGCGTAGCCGAGCGCGCCGCGTGGCCGCACGTGTTCGAGCAGCACGACGCGCCCGCCGGGACGCACGACCCGACGCAACTCCTTGAGTCCACGGGCCGGCGACTCGACCGAGCAGAAGACGAGCGTGGCGACGGCGGCGTCGAACGTCCCGGCACTGAACGGCAACGCTTCGGCGAACCCGCGCACGAGGAGCGAGCCCTCGGGCCGTTCCGGCTTCGAGGCCGCGCGCACGAGCATCTCGCGGCTCGGCTCGACGCACGCCGCGCGCACGCCCGCGGGGTAGAAGGAGAAGTTGCCGCCCGTCCCCGCACCGACCTCAAGGAGACGGCCGCCGTCGCCCCTCTCCGCCAGCGCCGGCCCGACTTCCGCGAGCGCGCGTGCGCGCAGACGCGCGAGCCCCCAACGTTCGAGCGGGCGCATGTTGCGGTCGTACACGTCCGCGAAACGGTCGTAGACCTGTCCCCTCTCCCCCAACCTCCCCCTCCGTTCCGGCCTCCGTTCGCCGCGAGTATCTCACACGCCGATACGGTCGCCGCCGCGGCGCCCCGCACGCGAGCGAGCGCCTACAAAAATCCGCACGCCCCTCCATAAAATTGAAGCGGCATCCAAAAAATCATAGACTTGCGACCCGGGCTGGATTCCTAAGCCGTGTGCCGCGCGCGGTTTAACCAGCGGCTCCCAGCGGGCATAGCGGTTGCCTTAAGTTTTAACGCAACATACAAGGGGGTCTGAGACCCCCGACGTGGACGCCCCCTCTCAAGAGGGTTTTCAGTCAGCCTTACTTCGCAGTCATTCTCCGGGTCGCGAGAGCTTCGGCGACCCCTCATTGGGTTCAGACGAATACGTTTTTGTGACCGCGCGCGTGCCCGAGGACGCGACGCGGCCGTCTTCTATTTTCCGAGCCGTCTTTATCAGTCGCCGCCGTCCAGATGCGGCGACTTGCGTAGAGTTCCCCAACCACACGGCAACAGGAGGATACGACATGCGAAGCGTTCTACGCGTACTGGCGAGCGGACTGCTCGTGGCGCTCTTCTGCGCCGCCGCCTTCGCCCAGGGCTCACAGACAGGCGGCATCACGGGGGTCGTCACAGACCCGCAGGGCGCGGTCGTTCCCGGCGCCACGGTCGATATCGTCAGTCAGGCGACCGGCAAGTCCGAGCGCCGCGTGACGACCGGCGGCGACGGCAGCTACACGGCCAATCTCCTTTCCCCCGGCACCTACGACCTTGAGGTGACGGCCAAGAACTTCAAGAAGACGGTCGTCAACGGCGCCGTCGTCCGCATCACCGAGACGGCGCGCCAGGACGTGACCCTGAGCGTCGGCGGCGTCACTGAGACGGTCGAGGTGCAGGCGACCGAGTCGCTCATCAACCCGACCAGCCCCGTCACGGGCCAGGCCATCAGCTCGCAGACGATGGAGCGCCTGCCGCTCGCCAACCCCAACGTCCTCTTCCTGCTCTCGCTCTCGGCCGGCACGCTCTCCGAGCCGACGGACGTGCGCACCGCGGGGCGTGGCACGGCCGACGTGAACGTCAATGGCGGGCGCACCTCGAACAACAGCGTCTCGCTCGAAGGCGTCAACGTCAACGACTTCAACCTCGCGCACTTCGACACGGTGCCTTTGCCGAACCCGAACGTGCTGCAAGAGTTCAAGGTCGCGACCTCGCTCTTCGACGCGACGCAGGGCGGCAAGGGCGGCGGCGCGCTCGGGCTCGTCATCAAGACCGGCTCGAAGGACTTCCACTCCGACCTCTACTGGCTGCATCGCAACGACGCGCTCAACGCCAACGACTTTTTCTTCAACCGCGACGGCAAGAAGCGGCCGAAGTTCCTCCAGAACGTCTTCGGCGGCTCGGCCTCGGGGCCGGTGCCCGGCGCGGGCGGCTTCTGGTTCTTCAACTATCAGGGCGTGCGCGCGCGCAACGGCGTCGATCCGAACGGCTCGACGACGAACCCCATCGTGCAGAACTTCGCGACCAGTGTTGACGGCACCACTTCGGCCGCGCTGCTGGCCGCGCAGTTCAACCTCAACGTGGCGCAGATCGACCCCGTGGCTGTCCGCATCTTGAATCTTCAGGACGCGCGTTACGGCGGCACGTACCTCGTCCCCCGCCGTGGGCAGACCGCCTGCGGCACGGCGCTCAACGGTGCCAGCGCCACCGACCCCGGCAACTTCACCTGCCAGTTCGCGGCCGTCGCGCCCGTGACCGACAACCAGTACACCATCAGCTACGACCGCTCGTGGCGCAACGGCAACGAGAAGTTCACGGGGCGCTGGTTCTGGGACAACGGCTCCATCGCCAAGCCCTACGGCACGGACACGAACCTGACCTTCCCGCGCACGGACACGCAGCAGAACCGCTTCCTCTCGTTCAACTACACGCACATCTTCACGCCGTCGCTCATCAGCGAGCTGCGCGCCGGCTACAGCCGCTACGTCGCGGCGCAGCTCCCGACCGACCCCATTAGCTTGGCCGACATCGGCGCCGTGCGCGGCAACTCCGAGCAGTTCCCGGGTATGTACCGCGTCGCCGTCACCGGCCTCTTCTCCATCGGCACGGGCGTCAACGACGACCGCGCCACAACCTCCAACCAGTACAACCTCGTGCAGACATTCTCGTGGATTCGCGGCAAGCACAGCATGCGTTTCGGCGGCGAGGGCGTCCAGTACCAGCTCAATCGCTTCAACAACTTCTCGGTGCGCGGCTCTTTGACCTTCGGCGGGACGGGGACGCAGGCCAGCGCGTTCGCCAACTGCCGCAACGACACCAACGACTGCACCGCCTTCCAGAACTTCCTGCGCGGCCGTGTCACCGCCATTCAGTCGGCCTTCGGCGACCCGGCGCGCAACTTCATCGCGACCGACTACGCGGGCTTCTTCCAGGACGACTACAAGTGGTCGCCGCGGCTCACCTTCAACGTCGGCGTGCGCTGGGAGGGGATGAGCTTCGGCCGCGACAAGCTCTACCGCGCGGGTATCTACGACCCGGCGCTCGCGGCGCGCGGCGCCAACCCCTTCCTCTTCCCGGAGAATGTTGACCTCGCGGGCTTCAAGGGCACGCCGGGCGTCCCCGACTGCGCGCTTCAGGACTGCTTCGACGGTAACAACTGGGCGCCGCGCGTCGGCCTCGCGTGGGACATCGGCGGCGACCAGAAGAACGTCCTGCGCGCCGGCTTCGGCATCTACTACCAGCGCCTGTCGAACCAGAACATCCTCCAGAACTCTCTGGCCGCGCCGTTCACGGTGCAGCCGCTCGACAGCCGCGCCAACCCGGCGGCGCTGCAACTGGCCAACCCGCTGGCGAGCATCCCGGCGCCCTCCATCGTCGCTTCGGCCTACATCCCTTCGCCGACCTTCTTCGCGGGCCTGCGGCGCACGGCCGGCGCCGGGCCGCTCGACCCGAACGACCCGAACGTCGCGCCCATCTTCGTCAACGCCGCGGGCGAGCGCTGCCTCAACTACGGCGGCACGGCGACGAACTGCTCGATCAACCTCGCGTCGTTCACCTCGGCCCCGCTCGACGCCTACACGCCCTACACGCAGCAGTGGAACATCACGCTCCAGCGTGAGCTGTGGAAGGGCTGGGCGGCCGAGATCGGCTACGTCGGGACGCACTACATCGGCGGCCTCGGCATCTGGGACCCGTACCAGGCCACGGTCGTCAGCCCTTCGAGCCCGCTCACGGTGCGCGACATGAACGGCACGAGCTACACCATCACCAACAACACGGTGAACAACGAGGAGTTGCGCCACCAGATCATCGGGCTCTCGCGCAAGCGCGGCGCACGCTTCTCGGGCAACATCGGGCAGTCCAAGTACGGCTCGTTCCAACTGACGGCCCTGCGCCGGTTCACGCAGGGCGCATACTTCCAGGCCGCCTACACCTACTCGCGCACGACCGACAACGTCAGCGGCTCGCTCTCGACGGACGAACTGAACGCGACGCGCGCCGGCCAGAACGGGGCAAACATCTACAACGATCAGTCGAACCCGCAGCAGAACTTCGCGCGCGGCGACTTCGACCGGCCGCATCGCCTCATCGTCAGCTACTCCTACGACATCCCCATGCCGAAGGACGGCTTCTTCGACAACCAGCTCTTCAAGGGCTGGACGGTGAGCGGCATCACCACCTATCAGAAGGGCCTGCCCTTCTCCGTGACCGACTCGACCTCGGGCGGCATCTTCGGCACGGCCGCGGGCACCGCGCAGTTCACCTGTTCCAGCATCGAGCAGGCGTACACGCAGGGCACGCTTGAGCAGCGCCTTGCGCGCTATCTCAACCCGGCCTGCTTCACGACGGCGCCGATCATCCCCGCGGCCGGCTTCGCCGCCAACCCCGGGGCGACCGGCTTCGGCAACACGCCGCGCAACGCCTTCCGCGGGCCGCGCCAGACCAACTGGGACCTGTCGCTCATCAAGCGCTTCCACATCGCCGAGCGTCATCAGTTCCAGTTCCGCGCGGACTTCTTCAACCTCTTCAACCACCCGGTCTTCCGCTTCCCGTCGGTGGTCAACATCGGCACGCCGGCGACCTTCGGGCTCATCAACTCGACGGCCGTCCCGCCGCGTCTCATCCAGTTCGGGCTGAAGTACAGCTTCTAGCCCGGCCCACGAGGCTCGCCCGCGGGCGGGCCCCTTCCTGAAGGGGGGAGGGCTCTCGCAAGGAGCCCTCCCCCCTTGCCTTTCCGGCGCGGCGGGTGGATATTGTCGCCGTTCCCGTTCCAACCCCCCGCGCGCTTACCCGTCCAGCAGAGGAGGGCACGTCAACATGTTCCGGCGCTTCCTTTTCTCGCTCGTCGCCCTCTCTCTCGTCGCCCTGACAACGACGGCGGCGGCGGCGCGCGCGCAGACCACCGAGCGCGACCGCGACACCTACAACCCCGCGACCAACCTGGGCGACATCACGGGTCAGGTGCGCTTCGCCGGCGCGCTCACCCCCGCGCCGAACGTGCGCGTCTCGCTGGAGCGCATCGGCGGCGGCCAGATCGACCAGATGGCGACCGACAACCGCGGGCGCTTCCGCTTCGCGCAGCTTCAGCGCGGGCAGTACGTCGTCAACGTCTCGGCCGAGTGCCACCAGCCCGAGCGGCGTCAGGTCGAGCTGCTCGTCATCTTCCGTTCCTACCTCGACGTTGAGCTGGCGCCCGACACGACCTCGCCCAACTGTGCGACGGCCGCGCGCGGCGGGTTCGTGCCCGCCTCTTCGGTGGACGCGCGCGTGCCCGAGGAGGCGCGCAATGAGTACGACCGCGCGGCCGCGTCGCTCGCGAAGGGGAAAGACGAGGAGGGCGTCTCGCGTCTGCGCCGGGCGGTCGAAATCTATCCCGACTTCTTCGCGGCGCACATGCTGCTGGCTTCGGCGCACACGAAGGCCGGCCGCCTCGAAGAGGCCGAGGCCGCTTTGGAGCGCGCGGCGAAGGTAGACCCGCGCTCGTCCGCCGCGCTCGTCTCGCTCGGCGAGATGCGGCGCCGCCTGAAGAAGACGGCCGAGGCCGAAGAGTCGCTCGGCGCGGCGCTCAAGCTCGAAGAGGCTTCGTGGCAGGCGCACCTCGCGCTCGGCCGCCTCTACCTCGACACCGACCGCGCGCGCAACGCCGCTCCGCACATCGGCCGCGCCCTCCAGCTCAAGCCCGACTTCCCCGACAATCACCTCTTCGCCGGCAACCTCCTCCTCAAGCTGAACGAGCCTACCCGTGCGCTCTCCGAGTATGAAGAGTATCTGCGCCTTGCCCCCAACGGCGACTACTCTGCGCCCACGCGCGAGTTGGTCGCCAAGCTCCGCAAGGCCGTCGCCGAACGAAAGGACGACTGAAACGTCCGGCTTGACCCCGCCACGCCGCGGTGTTAGCGTGTCACACTTCAAAGCCGGGACAGACCGAAGAAGGACGGACCCGGGCTTCAGCTCTTTCAACTTCAAGTTTCATCGCTGTTCCGGCCCAAGCACTTTTGGGCCGGCCGTCGCAGGTTCAAAGGGAAGTCGGGTGTAAAGCCCGCACGGTTCCCGCCACTGTGTACCGGCGATTCGTTCCGCACCCTCTTCCGCAAGTCGGAGGTCACTCGAACCATTCGGGGAAGGCCAAAAGGGCGCGGCGCGTTCGAGCCGGGAGTCAGGAAACCTTGCCTGTTGTGGGACGGTGAACGATGGACGATAGACGATGGTCATTAAATGTCTGACCATCGTCCATCGTCGATTGTCCATCGTCCGTCGCAGACGGAGGCGACCGCTCAAGCGCCCCGGGAAAGGGCGAGTGGCGTCGGGCGTGAAGCGCGGGCCGAGTCGGGGGCCGTTACGTTCGAGTCAATTCGGACGACGGCGGACGAAAGGGCCCGGCGGCTTTCACGCGAGTCTCAACCGGCAAGCCCTCGGTCTTCCACTCGGAAGACCGAGGGCTTTTCTGTTATCAGGCCGGAGACTCTTTTCGCCCGCCGGGCTCGGGCCCGGCCGTACCCTTTCTCTCTCCCGCGGCGCGTGGCGGCACCTCCCGTTGCCGCGAGAGGAGTTTTCGAGATGAGAAGAGAGATTGTGAACCGCACGTTTGTCATCGTCTGCGCGCTGCTCGTCGCGGCCTGTCTGCCCGCGCTCGCACGCGCGCGGCAGCAGCAGGGCGCGACCCTCTCGGGGCGCGTCACAGACACGCAGGGCGCGGGGCTGCCCGGCGCCCGCGTCACGCTCCACGAGCGAGCGCGCACGACGGGGAGACTCTCGACCGCGACCGACGCCGCGGGCGCCTACCGCTTCGAGCGCCTCGCGCCGGGCGAGTACATCTTAGAGGTCGAGGCGCGCGGCTTCGCGCCCGCGGCGGCGCAGACGGTCACGGTCGCGCGCGACGCGTCCGCCACGCTCGACGTGCGCATGGAAGTCGCGGGCGTCTCGGCCGAGGTCGTCGTCACGGCGGCCGACACGCCGCAGACCGTGGACGAGGTCTCGAAGGCCGTCACCACCGTCACGGGCCGCGAGATCGAGGAGCGCGACGAGGCGACCTTGACCGACGCCCTGACGACCGTGCCCGGCCTGCGCGTGCAGCAGCTCGGCGGCCCCGGCTCGCTCGTCTCCATCAAGACGCGCGGCCTGCGCAATCAGGACACCTCCGTCCTCATCGACGGCCTGCGCTTCCGCGACCCGTCCGCGCCCGAAGCCGACGCCACGAGCCTCCTCTCCGACATTCAAGTCACAGACGCCGGCCGCGTCGAAGTCCTGCGCGGCTCCGGCTCCTCGCTCTACGGCACGAACGCTCTGGGAGGCGTCGTCAACGTCGTCACCGAAGAGGGCGGCGGCCCCTTCCGCGGGCAGCTCTTCGCCGAAGGCGGCGGCTTGGGCTTCGCCCGGGGGCGCGCACAAGTTTCGGGCTCCGCAGGCGCGGCCGAGCGTTTCGTCTTCAGCGCGGGCGTCTCGCACCTCAACGTCTCGAAGGGCGTTGACGGCGACGACGCCGCGCGTTCGACCAACGCCCAGGGGCGCGCGCTCTTTCGCCTGACGCCGACGGCGACGCTGTCGGCGCGCGTCTACGCCTCCGACTCCTTCGCGCAGCTCAACGAAGAGCCGCAGGCCGTCGGCACCTTGCCCGCGACCGGCGTGATCGACGCGCGCCCCGTCTCGCGCGACGAACTACGTCGTTACGAATCGGGCACGGCTTTAAGTCAACTCAACCTCGGCGACGCGACCTTCCTGCCCGCGGCCAACGACGCGGACTTCTCGCGCGCGGCGCGCTTCTTCTCCGGCGCCGTCACCTTCGCACAGCGCCCTTCGGAAGCGTTCGGCTACTCCTTCACCTACCACGGCCTCTCGACACACCGCTCGCTCAACGAAGGCCCGGCCGTCCCCGGCTCGCCCGCAGACTTCTTCTTCGAGCCGCAGGGCTCGACCGTCAACGACTTCGACGGCACCGTCCACACCGTCAACGCGCGCACGGACTTTCGCCTCGGCCGCCACAACCTGATTAACGCCGGATACGAGTTCGAGCGCGAGACGTTCTCGACGCGCTTCAACGACGTGACGCCCGCCGGCAACTCCGCGGCCGACGTGGACGAGCGCGGCCACACGTTCTTCGTGCAGGACCAACTGCGCTTCCTCGACGAACGGCTCCAACTCTCCGCGGCCTTCCGCGCGCAGACCTTTAGTTTAGGCACGCCGCGCTTCACGCCCGCAGCGGGCGCACCCTATGCGGGCCTCACGTTCGACTCGCCGCCAAACGCTTACACGGGGGACGGCTCGGTCGCCTACCTCTTCCGTTCGACGGGCACGAAGCTGCGCGGTCACGTCGGCAACGGCTACCGCAAGCCCTCGCTCTACGAGCGCTTCGGCACCTTCTTCGACTCCTTCTTCGGCTTCAGCGCGCTCGGCGACCCGCGGCTTGCGCCCGAGCGCTCGATAGGGTTCGACGCAGGCGTTGACCAGACGCTCGCCTCGAACCATGTGCGTCTGTCGGCCTCTTACTTCTACACGCGCCTGCAAGAGGTCATCGGCTTCGGCAATACGCCCGGCGACCCCTTCGGCCGCTTCAGCGGCTACCTCAACACGGGCGGCGGCCTCTCGCGCGGCGCCGAGCTGAGCGGCGAGTTCGCGCCCGCGCGCTGGCTCGACCTCTTCGCCTCCTACACTTTCGTCAACAGCGACCAGCGGCGCCCCGTCGTCGCGGGCGTGCTCCGCGCGTTCGCCACGCCCGCGCACCAGTTCACGCTTGTCGCCAACGCGCGCCTCGGCTCGCGCGTCGCCGTCAACTTCGACCTCGTCGCATCATCCGACTACCTCGCGCCCATCTTCGACAACCGGACGTTCACGAGCCGCGCCTACCGCTTCAGTGGGCTACACAAAGGCGACGTGACGGCGAGCTACACGCTCCCGCTCTCCGACGCGCGCCGCCTGCGCCTGTTCGGCAAAATCGAGAACGTCTTCGACCGCGTCTACTACGAGAACGGCTTCCGCACGCCCGGCATCAACGCGCGAGCCGGCGCCGCGCTCCACTTTTAAGATGGCGGACGTTGAAGTGTTGAAAGAGAGACCGCCGCTCGTCGAGGGCGTGGACTTCTACCGCGAGGGCGCGTACGTCGTCTTCAAGGAGGCGTACCATCTGCGGCGCGGCTTCTGCTGTGAGAGCGGCTGTCGGCACTGCCCGTACGGCGCGGAGTCCGGTCCCGCCGGTTTTCATGAAGGAGACGGGGAACGAGATGAGAGCTAAGTCCGCCGCACTATTCGTCGCGCTCCTGCTCCTGCTCTGTGGGGCTTGCGGGAACGTCGGGTCGGTCATCCCCGCGTCGTCAGGTAAGCCGGCCCGCATCATCTCGCTCACGCCGAGCACGACGGAGATACTCTTCGGCGTCGGCGCCTTCGAGCGCGTCGTCGCCGTCTCGGACTACTGTACCTACCCTCCGGGCGTGGAGAAGCTCCCGCGCGTCGGCGGCTGGAACAACCCGAACATGGAGCAGATCGCATCTTTGCGCCCCGACCTCGTCGTCTTCTCCGACGCGCAGGCGCAGTTCGTCAAAGACAAGGTCGAGGCCGCCGGCATCAGGACGCTTGCCGTCCCCAGCCAGACGCTCGAAGACGCTTACAAGTCCATCGAGCTGGTCGGCCAGGCGACCGGCGACGAGGAGGCCGCGCGGAAGTTGCTTGAACAGACGCGCATGAGCGTCGAGACCATCCGCCTCTCGACCGAACGTCTGCCGAAGCGCCGCGTCCTCTGCGTCGTAGACCGCGTGCCGGGCACCCTGCGCGACCTCTACACGGCGGGCGGCAACAGCTTCATCGCGCAGCTCATACGCGTCGCGGGGGGCGAGCCCGTCTCGCCGCCCACGCGCCAGGGCTGGGGCAAGATGCAGAAGGAGGCGGTCGTCGCGCTCGACCCCGACGTGGTGCTCGACCTGATGATGGGGAGCCCGGTCGGCGGCCTCTCTGAAGACACGCTCGCCGTCTGGCGTGAGTTGCCTACGCTGCGCGCCGTCCGCGAGGGACGCGTCTATCCCGTCCGCGACCAGACGGTGCTTCACCCCTCGCAGCTCGTCGGCGACTCCGCGCGCAGGTTCGCCGAGCTGATTCACCCCGAGGCGTTCCAGAGGAAGTGATGAACGACGCAGCCGCTCTGATCGAAGGTCGTAACCTGAGGTTCGCGTACGCCGGGAGCGCGCAAGAGGTCGTGCGCGGCGCGAGCCTTGCGGTCGCGCGCGGGCGTCTGTCGGCGATCATCGGGGCGAACGGGTCGGGCAAGTCTACGCTGATACGACTGCTCGCGGGACTGCTCAAGCCTTCGGCGGGTGAGGTCTTACTCGGCGGCGTGCCGCTCGCGCGCGTCGGCGCGAGGGAGCGCGCGCGCCGCGTGGCCTACGTGCCGCAGGGCGTCTCGACCGTCTTCCCCTTCACCGCGCTCGAAGTGGTCTTGACGGGCCGGAGCCCTTACACGACGCGCTTCCGCTTCGAGACGGCGGGCGACCTCGAAGCGGCGCGCGCGGCACTGGCGGCCGTGGACGCAGCGCACCTTGAGGCGCGACCCGTCACCGAACTCTCGGGCGGCGAGCGCCAACTCGTCGCGCTCGCACGCGCGCTGGCGCAGGAGCCGGAGTGCCTTCTGCTCGACGAGCCTTCGGCGGCGCTCGACCTCAAGCACCGCGCCGGACTCATCCGACACCTCCGCCGCCTGCGCGACTCGCAGGGCATGACCGCGCTCGTCGTCACGCACGACCTGACGCTCTTAGACCCGGACTTCGACCGCGTCTACGCCGTGCGCCTCGGCGAAGTGGCGGCCGAAGGTACGCCCCCGGAAGTGCTCCGCGACGAAGTGCTGGCGGACGTGTACGGCGACGAGCACGTGCGCGCGCGCCGCGCCTTCGGCCGCACGTTCGTCTGGTCGGAACTCTGAGGATTTTTAGATTGAGGATGTTAGATTTTTGATTCGCGATTTAGAATCGGGGGCGGACGGAAGGCGTCGGCAATTTGTCTTTAAATCAAAAATCTAAGACCCAAAATCTCAAATCCCCCGCGGCCGGGGTGCGTCTGCGGCGCGCGCTGCTCTGGCTGTCGCTCGTTCTAATCGCCTCGACGCTTCTGGCGCTGTGGGTCGGGTATCAGCGGCTCGACTTCGCTGCCTTGTGGACGGACGAGAGAGCACGGCTCATCTTCTTCGGTCTGCGGCTGCCGCGCGTGTTGATGGCGGGGGTGGTGGGCGCGTCGCTGGGGCTCGTCGGCGCGGCGTTGCAGGCGATGTTCCGCAACCCTCTGGCCGAGCCTTTGACGCTCGGCGTCTCGGGCGGCGGCGCTTTGGGCGCGAGCGTGGCGATAGCCTTCGGGATGGGGGCGAGGGTCGCGGGGCTGCCTATCGTCTTCGTCGCGGCGTTCGCGGGCTCATGTCTGAGCGTGGTGGTCGTCTACCGTCTCGCGCGCACGGGCGCGACCGTGCTGCCGGGGGCGCTGCTTTTGGCGGGCGTAGTGATGAACACGGTGGCGGCGGCGGGCGTCGTCGTCATTCAGTACTTCGCCGACTACTCGCGCGCACTGCAAATCCTCCGCTGGACTATCGGGAGCCTCGACGTGGTCGGCTTCGACCTCATCTGGCGGATGCTCCTGTTCCTCGTCCCCGGCTGGGTGCTGCTCCTGCTGATGGCGCGCGACCTGCACCTGCTCGCCGTGGACGAGGAGACGGCGCAGAGCCTCGGCGTCAACGTCCGGCGCAGCGAGCGGCTCGTCTACGTGGCGTCGTCTCTGATAGTCGGCGTGACGGTGGCGGTCGGCGGCACCATCGGCTTCGTCGGGCTCATCGTGCCGCACGCGGTGCGGCTGCTCTTCGGCGAGGACGTGCGTGTGGTGATGCCCTGCTCGTTCGTCCTGGGCGCGGCCTTTCTGATGCTGGCCGATGCCGTCGCGCGCACCGCCCTCGGCGCGGGCGAGCTGCCCGTCGGCGCCATCACGGCGCTCGCCGGCGGCCCTGTTTTTTTATGGCTTCTGCGCAGGCAGCAGCGCTACACGGCTTTATGAAGTTGTAAGGAGTTCCTGATGAGCATTGCGACGAAGCATGGCGACAAGGGCGATACGGGATTGATCGGCGGCGCGCGCGTGTCGAAGGCCGACGTGCGCGTGGAAGCGTACGGGACGGTTGACGAGTTGGGGGCGGCGATGGGGTTCGCGCGCTCGATCTGCGAGGACGCGGAGGTGCGCGAGCTGACGAAGTCTATTCAGCGCGAGTTGTTCACGGTCGCCGGGGCGATTGCGAGCCCCGCGGGCGGCGCGGAGTCTCCGACGACCTACGTCACGCCCGAGATGGTCGAAGCTCTCACCGCGCACGTCACGCGGATTGAAGCGACCGAAGGCATCCTCTCCGATTGGTCTCTGCCCGGCGAACACGCGGCGGCCGCCGCCTACGACGTGGCCCGCACCGTCTGCCGCCGCGCCGAGCGCGCCGTCGTGCGGCTCGCGGAGACCGGCGCCGAGGTCAACCCGCAGGTCGTCCCATACCTGAACCGCCTCTCCGACCTGCTCTGGCTCATGGGCCGTCTGCTGGAGCTGCGCGCCGGGCTCGACACGCGTCTGCGCGACGACGAGCACAAAGGCCCGCGCTGGTCGCGCGCGTGGTGAGAAGAACAGGGTAAGAAGAACCAGCGGCGCGCCGGCCTTCGTTCAGAGCTGCGACTCGATGAACTTCTCCCAACGGGCGCGGCTCATCCGCTCGACGCGCAGGAGCTTGAACTTGAAGCTCGTCCAGTCGGGATTGTCGGGCAGGTCTATCTCCATATCCTCAATCCACCCACGCCTCCGGTTGACCCAGATGAAGCCGCCGCGGTTCTGCAAGCCCGCGCCGTCGATGCGGTACTTCCTGACGGCGACGTTGTTGCGCCGCTCGTCGTTCAGGTAAGAGACCGTCACCTCGCCCTTGTACTCGACGAGCGGCCCGGACTCTTTGAAGGTCGGGTCGGCGACGCCGATGCAGAGACTCCCCAAAGGGTCTGAGAGGTGCGGGAAGGCGAAGTTCAGGCTGCCGAAGTCGAAGTTGTACAGGTGAACCGGCACCTGTTTGAAGTCGAAAGTCTCGGCCGCGCTCCTGACCGTCGGGAGCGAGACTTCGGCCCGCCGCGCGGCTGCGTCGAACGTGAGCGTGCCGAACAGTTTCCGCTCGTCTTTGCCTAACACACGCCACGACTTGAGACTCTTCGCCGCGAAGAACTTCCAGTCCATCTCCGCGATGACGAGCCCGGCGGGCGGCGACTTCGGGTGGAACTTGAACGACTCCAGCACGCCGCCCGAGGCGACGAACTGCGAGACGTACTCGGGGCGCGAGCCGTCGAGGTTGGTCTTGACGTAGTGCAGAACCGTCCCCGCGGGGATCGCACGCGCCGCGCGGTAACGAAACTTCGCCGTGTCGTCCTGCCCTTTGCCGACGACCGTCAGGAGAACGACGACAAGAACTGCTCTGATAATCCTCATCTCATGCCCCGAATGGCTCACCCGATGATCGTCAAGACCACTTCGCGGCTGCGCGGGCCGTCGAACTCGCAGAGGAAGATGCCCTGCCAGCGGCCGAGGAGGAGTTTGCCGTCGGCGAAGGGGACGGTGACGCTGGGGCCGACGAGCGAGGCTTTGATGTGCGCGTCGGAGTTCTGCTCGCCGTGTTGGAAGTCCATGCCGTGCTGCGGGATGAGGGTGCGCAAACAGTGGAGCATGTCGGAGGCCACGTCCGGGTCGGCGTTCTCGTTGACCGTCAACCCGGCGGTCGTGTGGCGCACGAAGAGCACGCAGGCGCCCTCGCGCACCCTCGACTCGCGCACGATCTCGCTCACCTCCTCTGTGAACTCGACCAGGTCTTCGCGCTCACGCGAGCGCAGCATGATTCTATGCGTGGACATGGGGACGCATTCTACATCCTCGCCAAAAAAACTAACCACCGCAGACACAGAGGCACAGCTAAAAGCATGTTGCCGTTTTAGCTGTGCCTCTGTGTCTGCGGTGGTTAACTATTGTTTCGTCAGTGGGCCTTACTTGAGCATGAATTTGTAGGAGATGACGCCGGAGACTTTGACCCGCTTGCCGTCAACGACGGTCGGCTTGAACTTCGCCTCGCGGGCGGCGTCCACGGCCGCCGATTGAAGCAACGGGTGGCCCGAGACGGCCTCGGCCGCGACCACGTCCCCGTTCTCGTTTACCGTCACCCGCACTCTGACCGTGCCCTGCGCGCCCGCGGCCTTCGCTATCGGTGGATACGCCGGCTGCGGCGCGGAGAGCTTCTGATCGTCGAGCCCGCCGTCGCTTGTCCCGCTGCCCGAAGCATTGCCGCCGCCGGAGCCTTCGGAGACGCCCGAGCCCGAACCACCGCCCGAACCGCCGCCCGCGCCGCTACCTGCCCCGGCCCCGCCGCCCGCGCCGCGACCCGCGACGACCGTGACGTTCATGCCCTCACCGCTCACGACGACCTGCGGCTCGGGGTTGGGCGCGTTAGGCGCGTTAGGCGCGTTGGGCGCATTGGGTGCGTTGGGTGCGTTGGGTGCGTTGGGCGGGTGCGGCTCGCGCGCACGCCCGCCCCATTGCGTGCCGTCGGCGAAGCTGACCCAGACGACGCTGAGCTTAACGTCGGCGAGAGTGCCGGGGATGATGACGTTGCGGCGGCGCCAGACGGAGCGTATCGTCTGCGACTCGCCGGGCGCCATCGAGACGGCGTAGCCGGCGATGACGCTCATGCGCGACCCGTTCGTGAAACCCACTCCGACCTCGCGCACGGCCTTGCCCGAGACGTTCGCCACCGTGACCGTCGGCAGCGTGATGAAGTACGACGACTCCTCGTCGCCGAATGAGTCGGCGCCCTCGTCGTTCGCGCGGCTCAACTGGTCGCGCGTGATCTGTCGCATCTGTGCCTCGGTGAGGACGACGGGCGCGCCGCCCTGCTGCTCGAAGGAGACCATCGTCTCCGGCGTCTGCTCGACCTCGGTGACCGCCGGCCCCTGCGGCGGCTGCCCCTCCCCGCGCCGCTCTATGACCGTGACGCGGCCGGCGCTCGTCCGCTGCGGCTCGCCGTCAACGCCTTCGAGCATGTGCGCCCCCGCGGTCGCGCCGCTGAAAACCCCTGCGCCCGCCGTCAGCAGGAGCGCCGCCGCGGCCGCCCCCGAGACGAGCGCGCGATGCCACGCGCGTCCGCCAGAACGCCCGACCTCACCACGCATAATCATCTCGATCCTCCTTCGAAGGTTTGAGCCCGAGGCCGCGCCCGACACGCCGGCCACGCGCCAGCCCGAACAGAAGCGTACGACCTTCAAGATACCGGCCGCGTAAGCGTCGGCCGCGCCGCCCGCTTCCAGCACGCGCTCGTCGCACGCGCACTCGCGCTCCGCCAGCATCCGACGGCCGACGAGCCACACCAACGGATTGAACCAGAAGACGCATTCGAGCGCCGTCTGGAAGTTGCCCCACAGGTTGTCGCGCCGCTCGACGTGCGCCAGTTCGTGGAGCAGAACGGTTTCGAGTTCCTCTTCATCCAACTGCGCCGCCACGCTGCGCGGCAGCACCAGCACGGGCCGCCGCGTGCGCCACACGCCCGGCTCCGTCCCCTCCTCCGAGAGCACGAGCAGCACAATCGTATCGAGGCCGAGCCGCATACGCGCCCGCCCGAGTGCCTCGAACTCGCGTCCCGACCAAGCCTCAAAACCTCTACGCACGGAGCGCACGAACTCGCGCCGCCGCACCAGCCAGACCGCGAAGAGCACGCCTGCGCCCGCCGCCCACGCGAGCGTCAGCAGACAGAAAATTTCCGTGTGCCCCCCTGTGACTGATGTAACTGAGACGAACACGTCCGCCGCCTCCGACTGCATCCTGACGGGTTCGGCAATTCTCAGGACGAGCGGCGCCGTCGCCCCTTTGGACGTTGACATGACCGGTCTCAAGTCCAACGCCCCGCCGACGAGCGCGAAGAGCGCCGCGGGCAGCGCGAACTTCGCCGCCGCGAAGAGCCACAACGCGAAGCGCACGCGCGCCGGAGCCCCGCGCCGGAGCAGCAGCGTCGCGACCGTGACGAGCGCCGCGAAGAGCGTCGCCTGCCACATGTGGTTAGCGACCGCCGGCCACAGCCAATGGGTCGCGCGCGCGAATGTTTCGTGTAGAGCGTTCACCGCCGCCTCCCTTTACTGCCGGCTTTACGGCTCGTCGCCTTCGACGCACTTTCGACAGCGGCACTCTCATCCGTCGCGCCGCGGTCGGACTCGACCCTCTCCAACATCTCCTCGGCCTCGCGCAGGTCTTCGAGCGTCAGGTGTCCGCCCTCGACGAGCTGCGCCATCAGAGTGCGCGGCGAGCCGCCGAAGAAGTTCAGCAGCTCGCCGAAGAGCCGCCGGACGGTCGCGCGCCGCGTGACCATGGGCTCGAAGACGTGCGCGTTGCCGACCTTCTTCACGCGCCGCACCGCGCCCTTCTCTTCGAGCCGGTAGACGATGGTCTGTACGGTCGTGTAGGCTGGGCGCTTCCCCTCGGGCAGACGCTCCTGCACCTCGCGCACGGACGCGCTCCCCAGCTCCCACAGCGCGGCCATCACCTCCAGCTCGAACTTCGTCAGCTTAACGTCCGTCTCTTTCGCCACCCGCGCCTCCGTCGAAAATCGTTCCTACTACGTTTGAGGTTGAATCTACTACTTCTGTCGGAGGACGGTCAAGAGTTTTTTTTAAGCGGAAGGATTCAACACAGAGACACAGAGGCACAGCTAAATGGATTTAGCTGTGCCTCTGTGTCTCTGTGTTGAAAAATGTTTGGGCCGGGGCGGCTTAGTCGAAAGCCTTGAGCACTTCGTCGGCGTGCTCGTCCACCTTGACCTTGTCGAAGACCTTGCGCAGCCGCCCCTCCTCGTCGATGAGGAAGGTCTTGCGGCTGACGCCCATATACTTGCGCCCCGCAAACTCCTTCTCGCCGTAGACCTCATAGAGATCGGCTACGCTGTGGTCGGTGTCAGCGAGGAGCTTGAAGGGGAGACTGAACTTCTCCGCGAACTTCTGGTGCGACTTCTCGTCGTCGGTCGAGACGCCGAGCACCTCAATGCCGCGCCGCTTGAACTCCTCGAACCCGTCGCGGAAAGAACAAGCCTCCTTTGTGCAGCCGGGCGTGTCGTCCTTCGGATAGAAGTAGAGCACGACCTTACGGCCGCGCAGGTCTGAGAGTTTGACCGGGTTGCCCTCCGCGTCGCGCGACTCGAAGTCGGGCGCGGCATCACCTTCGTTAAGCATCGTCAGAAGTCCTCCGTGGTTGAATGTTGGAGGGAGTATATCAGGCCGGGTGGCCGTTACGCTGGAACTTGCGGAAGGGCTCGGGGAGGAAGTTGGTCATGTGGAAGTGGGCGGTGCGGCCGTCGGCGAAGGTCTGGTAGAGGTCGAACTCGGGGAGTCTCAAACACGTGAGCGGGCAGGTCGGGTCGTAGCCGGTGTCGATGCCGATGGCGCTGTGCGAGACGTAGATGCCGTGGCGCCCGAGGCGCCCGAGCAGCGGCAGCAGCGGCGTCGGCGTGTGGCCGAAGACGCAGGGCTTGCCGTAGTAGTGCTTATAAAAATCCGGGTCGCGCGACCAGAGGAGGTGGCGCGCGTCGGTCTCCTGCGGGTGCTTCTCGCCGTCGAGCCCGGCGTGGACGTAGAAGGCGTGCTCGTCCTCGTGGAAGAGCTGTGTCGCGCGCAGGAACGAGAGGTGTTCCGGCGGCAGCGCGTCGAGCAGGCGTCGCTGCGCCTCCTCCCACCAGGAGCGCAGCTCGTCGTTGAGCTTGTAGCCCGTGTACTGGCCGAAGGTGTGCTGGCCGCCGACGGCCGGGTGGAGCCAGAGCGGGGCGCCCTCGTCGATGAAGTCGAGGAGCATCTGCTCGTGGTTGCCGCGCAGGGTGATGACCGAGCCCTCGGGCGAAGACTGTTGCAGCTCTACAACATCCGAGACGGTGCCGCAGATGTCTTCGCCGCGGTCGATGAGGTCGCCGAGCAGGACGAGGGTATCCCGTCCCGCCTCACGCGGGAGCAGGGAGAGCAGGTGGCCGAGCTGTTTGCGGCGGCCGTGTACGTCGCCGACGACGAAGGTGCTCAACTGGCATCCTCCGCTGAAGAGAAAGGGAAAAGAGAAGGGAGAGTAGACAGTAGTCAGTAGCAAAAACCACCGTCAACGAATCGTCAGGGTATCAGCGTTAACGTCAGCAAGGCGGAACCCTACTGGCTACTGACTACTGTCCACTCACCGTTCTCACTACTGTCGGGCTTCCTGGGCGATCCCGGGCGGGTCGCCGATGCGGCTCATCAACTCGCCGAAGCGCGAGTCTTCGTGCAGAGGCTCCCAGTGCGGGTCGGACTCGAACCAGCGTCGGTTCTCGTTGCCGACATCAATCGCGCGGCCGAGCCACTCGAAGGCCGCGTCGGCGTCGCCGAGCATGGCGTAGGCGCTGGCGACCCAGAAGGCCACGTCGAAGTTGGCGCGCGCGACCCGCAGCGCGCCCTCGGTCAGCTCGGCGCGCGCACGTTCGAGGTCGCCCCACTGGATGAGGAACTGCGCGTAGAGCGGGCGCACACCGTCCATGTCCGGGTTGCGGCGCAAGACCTCGGTCATCGTCCGCATCGCGCCTTCGAGGTCGCCGCGGTAGGCGCAGATGATCGCCTTGAAGGATTTGACGAACGGGTGATTCGGCTCCATCTGCGCGCCGAGGTTCAGCTCGGCCTCGGCGTCGTCGTGACGGTGCTGGTAGAGGAAGACGCGCGCGCGGTTGTAGCTGACGACGACGCGCTCGGCCGGGTTGATCTTGAGCATACGGCCGTAGGCGTCGAGCGCATCCTGATAACGCCCGTCGAGGCGCGCGACCGTGGCGTAGGCGAACTGCGCGCCCACGTCCGTGGGGTTCTCGCGCACGAGCTTGTCGGCCAGCTCGCGCGCACGCGCCTTGTTGCCGCGACCCATCTCGACGAAGACCATGTGCAGACGCGCTTCGAGCAGTCCGGGCTTGAGCGCGAGCGCGCGTTCGAGTGCTTCGGCGGCGCGCTCGTAGTCCTCGGGGCCGCCGATGACCTTGATGACGCGGTTGGCGTAGGCGCCTCCCAGAGCGGCCCACGCGAGCGCGAAGTTGGGGTCGAGTTCGACGGCGCGTTTGAAGTGGACGACGGCCTCCTCGGAGTCCACGCGCGCCAGCGTGTGATAGATGAAGCGCCCCGAGGCGTCGCGCCCGAGGAGATATTCCTCGTAGGCTTCGGGGTGCGTGGAGCTTCCGCCTTCGCTGGCCTCGGTCTGGCTGATGTCGCGCGGCTGCGCCTGAAGCTGCGCGGCCTCGATGCGCCGCATGAGCGCGACGAAGCGCGGGTCTTCGCGGAACGCCTCCCAGTTGGGGTCGGACTCGAACCACGTGCGGTTCTCGTTGCCGAGGTCGATGGCGCGGTCGAGCCAGTGGAGCGCCTCTTCGCGCTCGCCCATCATGGCGTGCGCGGTGCCGAGCCAGTAGGCGATGTCGTGGTCGGCGTCGGCCGCCTCGCGCACGCGGTCGGTCAGTTGTTCGCGGGCGGCTTCCACGTCACCCTGCTTGATGAGCTGTTGCGCGAGGAGCGGGCGGATGCCGTCCATCGTCGGGTGCTCTTCAAGAACTTCGCGCAGGATGCGCACGGCCTCGGCCCGGTCGCCGCTGCGGCCGATGACGACCGCCTGAAACGTTCTTATCAGAGGATGGTGCGGCTCGACGCGCGCGCCCTGTTCGAGTTCGAGCAGCGCGTCGTCGTGGCGGTGCTGGTACATGAAGATGCGCGCGCGGTTATAGCTGGCGACGACGCGCGCCGCGGGGTCGAGACGTGCGAGCTTGCCGAAGGCACGCAGCGCGCGGTCGTACTCGCCGTCTAAACGATGTAGCGCGCCCTTGACGAAGTAGACGGCGGGCTCGTTCGGCGCCTGCTTGGCGAGGCGTGCGACCTCGGCGCGCGCTTTACGTTTCTCGCCGCGCGAGAGGTAGATGAAGACCATCAGGATGCGCGCCTCGACCAGATTCGGGTCGAGGTCGAGCGCGCGGCTGAAGGCGTTCTCGGCCAGCTCGTAGTCTTCGGCCCCGCCCAAGCCTTTCAGCACCTTGTTGGCGAAGCAGGCGCCGAGCCCGCTGTGCGCGAGCGCGAAAGTGTGGTCGAGGCGGACGGCGTGCTGGAAGTGCTCGACGGCCTCGTCGCAGTCTTCGGGGTCGAGCGTGTGGAAGAGGAACTTGGCGAAGGAGGCGCGGCCTCTTAAATATTCTTCATACGCCTGCGCGTTGGTCGTCGCGGGCGTGGCGGGCGGCGACTGCGAGAGGTGCGGCTCAAGCTTGAGTCCCTCGCTGATGCGGTGCGCGATCATGTCCTGAAGCGCGATGAGGTCTTCGGCCGTGGCGTCGATGCGGTCGCTCCAGAGCATGTCGCCGGTCACGACATCGACGAGCTGCGCGTTCACGCGCAACGTCCCGCCCGCGCGCAGGAAGTTGGCCGAGAGCACTGCGCTCACGTTCAGCTCTTTCCCGACCTCACGCGGGTCAACGTCCTTGCCCTGATACTTCACGATCATCGAAGAGGGGCGGACGATGAGCTGGCGGTTACGCGCCAGCTCCGTGATGACCGCGTCGGCGAGCGAGAACTCGTAGAAGCCGACCTCGGGGTCGGAGGCCATGTTGCGAAAGGGCAGGATGGCGATAGACTTCTCAAGCTCGAACTGGCTGACGTGCTGCTGCTGCGCCTGCGGGGCGCCGGAGGGGTTTGTGACAGAGCCGCCGCCCGGTTGTGTCGAGCCGCCGCGGCGTCCGGGCGGGAGCGAAGTGGCCTGCTTCTCCGAACCCGTCAGTCCGCGCCACCAGCGGCGCAGGCTCCCGCCCAAGCCCCCCGACGTGCCGGGCTCGTGGCGCGGCCTGACGGCGTAGGGGACGACCTCCGAAGGGACGCCGCTCGTCTGCGGGTCGTCGCCGCGCATCGAGGCCACCTCGCGCATCGCGGCGCGCAGGTCGTCGCGCAGCTCGGAGGCGAGCGGGTAACGCTCCTCCGGTTTCTTGGCGAGCGCGCGGTCGAGAATCCTCTGGATGGAGGGCGGCGGCTCGTCCTTGCGCACCTCCTCGATGGGCTCGGGCGTGTCGTGCAGGACGGCGTAGCGCACCTCGACGGTCGTCTGCCCCTTGAAGGGCCAGATGCCCGCGAGCATCTCGTAGAGGAGGACTCCGGTCGAGAAGATGTCGGCGCGATGATCGACCTTCTTGCCCGCGGCCTGCTCGGGCGCGGCATAGGTCGCGGTGCCGTAAGGGACGCCCATCTCGGTCAGGTGAACGTCGCTCCCCTTCTTGTTCTCGTCGAGCAACTTGGCGAGTCCGAAGTCTAAAACTTTGGCAAGCCCCGACGCGGTGACCATCACGTTGCCGGCCTTGATGTCGCGATGGATGACGCCCTTGGAGTGCGCGGCCGTTAAGGCGTCGGCGACCTGGTAGGCGATGGAGAGGGCGCTCTCTAAGGAGAGGGGCCGGCCGTTGACGAGTTGGCGGACGTTCTTGCCCTCGATGAGCTGCATCGCGATGAAGTGCAGTCCCTCGGCCTCGTGCAGCCCGTAGATGGTGCAGATATTCGGGTGGTCGAGGGAGGAGGCGAGCTGCGCCTCGCGCTCGAAGCGCTTGAGGTTGACCTCGCGCGCGGTCAGTTCGGGCGAGAGGATTTTGATGACGACCGTGCGCCCGAGCCGCTCGTCCACGGCCTTGTAGACCGTCCCCTGTCCGCCCGCGCCGAGCTTCTCCGTGATCCGGTAATTGAGGAGCGTCCTGCCAACCATCGGAGGTTAGAATCTCTGTTTGTGGATTTTTGGTTTGCGATTTGTTCGCATCGAAACACCGAGGCCGTGCGGGGGATTGTAGACCCCGACGGCCTCAAATCAAACACCTAAAATCAAAAAAGCTGAAATTCTTTCGCCCGGCACACGGCCCGGCTAGTCGTGCACCGTTCAACCGCGCGGCGGGTCGCCGAAGCCGGACTGAAGATACTTGCCGTCTTCGACGATGCAGGGCACGGTCGGGTCGCCGCCCGAATAGGCGAACATCTCTGCGCGGCGCGCGCGGTCGTTCTGTGCGTCGTACTCAGTCCACTCGACGCTCTTCGACTTGTAGAAGTCCCGCGCCTGCTGGCAATACGGGCACCCCGGCTTGACGTACATCACGAGTCCCAAAATAATCACCCTCCTCTTGTTCCTTTGCCGCAAGTGTAGCGCACGCCCGCCGCCGTTGAGAAGCACCAAACGCCGTCGCCGCGTCCGTGATATCATGCGCGGCGGTTCCGACCTGGCCCCGACTCTTAACTTCAAGGAGAAGACCCTCAATGAGAAAACTATCGGCAGTGATTCTCGTCCTGCTGCTCACGACCGCCCCCGCGTGGGGCAAGACCATCACCGTCCGCTTCCCGAAGGGGCGCACGACCGTCATCCTCAAGGGTCGCACGACCGGCGGCCCGAGCGAGAGCGGCGGGATGGACCCCATCACCTACCGACTCCGCGCTCGCTCGGGGCAGATATTGACGCTGCATCTGACCTCCACGAAGAAGAACGCCATCTTCGGCGTCTGGGCGCCGGGCATGGACCCGTTGGACGTGGGCACGAACCCGACCGACTGGTCGGGGACGCTCCTCAAGACCGGCAACTACGAGATCAGCGTCTGGCCCGAGGACGAGGCGACCAACACGACCTTCACGCTCGAAGTCACCATCCGCGACACCCCTACCCCCTAAGCCTTAAGAAAGATTCGCACGATGGCAAAGTTCTACACGCATCTGGACGAGCAGCTCCGACGCTTCATCGGCGAGCAGAAGATGTTCTTCACGGCGACGGCGCCCGTGGAGGGGCGCATCAACCTCTCGCCGAAGGGCATGGACACGTTCCGCTGCCTCGACGAAGGACGAAGGGTCGCCTATCTCGACTTGACGGGGAGCGGCAACGAGACGGCCGCGCACCTCTCGGAGAACGGGCGGATGACGGTGATGTTCTGTAGCTTCTCGGCGCAGCCGCTCATCCTCCGCATCTACGGGCGCGGGCGTGTCGTGCGTCCCGGCGACGGGGAGTGGTCGGAGTTGCGCCCGCACTTCCCCGCGCTCCCCGGCGAGCGGCAGATCGTCCACATCGAAGTCGAGTCGGCGCAGACCTCCTGCGGCTTCGCCGTCCCCGTCTACGACCTGAAGGAGGAGCGGCAACGGCTCGTCGAGTGGACTTTAAGTAAGGGCGAGGACGGCATTCTCGACTACCGCCGCGAGAAGAATCAGGTCAGCATCGACGGCCTGCCCGTGTATCCCGAAGGATGAGGGGATAGCCGACCGCAACACCTTCATCCTTCCCCATCCGATTTGAGAAAGGTGCATTCAGATGACGACTCGCGCGAGCGGGACATTCGAGGTGCGGCTGAGCCCGCAGGTGGACGGCGAGGCGGGCGGCGCGTGCGTCGGCCGGATGCTCATCGACAAGCGCTTCACGGGCGACCTCGAAGCGACGAGCAAGGGGCAGATGCTGGCCGTGCGCACAGCGACCGAAGGTTCGGCCGGTTACGTCGCGATGGAGCTGGTGACGGGCCGGCTCGGCGGCCGTGAGGGTTCCTTCGTCCTTCAGCACACCGGCACGATGGAGCGCGGCACGCAACAACTCTCAATCACGGTCGTCCCCGACTCCGGCACGGGCGAGCTTGCGGGGCTCGCCGGCCGCATGGAGCTTGATTTCTCGGGCGGCGGCCACGCCTACCACTTCGACTACACGCTCGGCACGCGCGAAGATTAGGATGAAGCACACGGACGAGCCCGCCCACGACCCCGACCTGTTCGCCCCCTACGAGCGGCTGGTCGAGATCGAAGTCCTCGGGCGCCCGGTTCGCGTGCCCGAGCGCAACCGCCTGCTGCGCTGCTTCCAGTACCTCTCTATCGGAACCATCTCCTACGGCGACTTCTGCTGGAACGGCGACTGCACCAACTGCCAGTTCTGGTACCGCGAAGAGGGACAGACCGAGGCGCAGGACAAGACGGCTCTCGCCTGCCGCTTCGACGTGCGCGAGGGGCTCGTCGTCACGCGCCTCAACCCGCACGTCCGCATCAAGGGCGTCACAGAGTAAAAGGATTCACCATGAGGTTCGAGTTCTACCACGAGGGTCTGAAGGGCGCGCCGTTGCTGTCGGTGGACGGGACGGTGGACGGCGCGCTGCACCTGTCGCACTGGGAGGGGAACACGACGCCCGAGGAGCTGAAGGCCGACACCTCGACGGAGATTGCCTTGAACTTTGCCGCGTGGCCCCGGCGCGAAGAGTGGGCGCGCGGCATCGAGGTCGTCACCAACAACCACTTCGACGCCGACGGCGTGCTGTCGGTCTGGGCGGTCTTGAACGGCGAGCGCGCTCTGGGTTTGAGGGACGAGCTGGTCGCGGCGGCGGAGGCGGGCGACTTCTCAGAGTTCCCCGACGAGCGCGCGGTACGCGTCTCCGTTCTGCTTCAGGGCGGCGACAACCCTTTCGTGCCGGGCGTCAACTCGCCGCTCGTCCAGCATCTCGCGGGCGGCGAGCGTGTTGACGAAAGGCGCGCTTACGAACTCGTCCTGACGGAGGTCGAGCGTGTGCTGACGCACACCGAAGAGTACGAGCCGCTGTGGCGCGAGGGCTGGGCGTGGATCGCGCGGACGTTGGAGAGCTTCGCCTCGGGACGCTCGCGCGTCTTGGAAGACGTAGAGTCGAAACTCTCGGTCGTCACACTCGCGCGGGACTTCTACGGCGGCGGCTTCGATCCCGCGCGACACGCCGCGCCCTACACGGCCCTCGCGCACAACGCGCGCGGCGACCTTCTCCTCGTCGCAACCCCTTACGGCGACGGCTGGGCCTATCGCATCGACTACGCCTACTACTCCTGGGCCGAGACTCGCACGCGCCCACGCGTCGCGCGCCGCAACCTTTCGGGTCTCGTCGGCCGTCTGAACGTTCTGGAGCGCGGGCGCGGGGTCTGGAAGGCCGACCGGAGCGAGCTGACCTCGGTGGTCAAGTTCTTCGACCACGGAGGCGCGCCGGCCGCCTCGCGCTTAGAGCCCGACGAGGTGGCCGCGGAGCTGCGCGACGCGCTCAAGAGACAGACGGGGCCGCTTCCGTCCTGACGTGTCTCGACTAACGGCCGCTTCACGCAGTTTTTATCATGCACGACGTAATCATCATCGGGGCTGGGCCGGCGGGGCTCTCGGCGGCGCTGTGGTGCGACGAGTTGGGGTTGGACACGCTCGTCATCGAACAGGGGACGGAAGTCGGCGGGCAGTTGCTGCGCGTCTACAATCCGATTGAGAACTACCTCGGCGTGCGGGCCGCGAACGGGCGCGAGCTGCGCGACCTGTTCGCCACGCAGGTTGAAGATAAAGAGTTCGACCTGTGGACTGAGGCCGAGATTGAGAGCGTTGACCTGAAGGCGAAGCGTGTGCGCCTGCGGAGCGGCGAGGAGCTGCGGGCCATCGCCGTCGTCATCGCGACGGGCGTCAGGCGCAGGCGCCTGAACGTGCCCGGCGAGTCGGAGTTCGAGGGGCGCGGCGTGCTCGAATCGGGGCGGCTCGACGTGGATGAAGTAAAGGGCGAGGACGTGCTGGTCGTCGGCGGCGGCGACGCCGCGGCGGAGAACGCGCTGCTGCTCGCCGACGCTTGCGCGACCGTCACGCTCGTCCACCGCGGGAAGAGTTTGAGAGCGCGCGCCGAGTTCGCCGAACGGATCAAGAGCGACCACCGCATCACGGTCTTCACGGAGACGACGCTGCGTGCGATTCTCGGCGGCGAGCGGGTGGAGTCGGTGGAGATGCTGCGCGCGGGCGCGCTCAAACCGATGCGGATGGCCGTGCGCGGGGTGCTGGTGCGCGTCGGGGTCGAGCCGAACACGGAGTTGTTCCGTGGGCAGTTGCACACGGACGAGCGCGGCTACGTCGTCATCGACGGCGAGCAGGAGACGAGCGCCGAGATGGTCTTCGCCGTCGGCGACGTGTCGAACCCGCTCGCGCCCACCGTCAGCGGCGCGGCCGGCGCGGGCGCCACCGCCGCGAAGGTCATCGCCTCGCGCCTCTCCGGTTCAAAAAATTAACCACCGCAGACGCAAGAGACACGGCTTGAAACGGAATGTTGTTTGAAGCTGTGTCTGCGGTGGTTAAGGCTTGGATTCTTACGTCGTGCTCTTCTTGCGGCTCCGCTTCGGCTTCGAGTTTCCGCCGGGTGCCGACTTTGACGCCTGCTGCGTTGCGCGTGGCACGTGCGCGGCGGCTGCGTCGGTGACGACGCAGAGGCCGCTCAGGCGCTCGCCGCGCAGGCGCGCGACCGTTGCCGAAGCCTCTTCGTAGCTGAGTCCGGCGTCCTCACACCCCCGCTCGCTCAAGACGGCCCAGCGCCGCTCGTTCAGTTCGCTCATCGAAAGCTTTCCACTCGTTCGGGACGGGATGAAAATCGCGGCCAGTGTAGCGGGGCGGAAAGGCAAAAGGCAAAAGGCAAAAGTGAAGACTGGACGCCGCCCCGTGCGGCCCGTCCTCATTTTTGCCCTTCGCCTTTTGCCCTTTGCCTTTTGCCTTCTTATACTCCGTACGTAAGCCGACACACTTTCCCCGGACTTTATCAGCCACACCTGAGAGAAGAAGAGATGAGAAGAACACTCCTCCTGCTCGTGGCCGCCCTCCTGACCGGAGCGTGCGTGCAGCCGCAGCAGCCTGCGCAGAACAGCGCCCCGGCCCCGTCCGCGGCGTCCGGCAGCGGCGACGCGGCCTTCAAGACCACACACGACAAGTACGTCGTCGAGTTTTTGCGGCGCAACCCGACGGTCAACACCTACCTCGGCGGCGCGGGGCTCGACCCCTCGCTCAAGGACGTGGACGGCCGTCTGCGCGACCACTCGGCCGCGGCGCTCGCCGAAGAAGACCGCTGGCTCGCGGACTCTCAAAAAGCCTTCCAGGGTATCGACGCGGCCTCGCTCTCGCCGGCGCGAAAGATAGACCGCGACGTGGCGCTCGCGCAGATAGCGTTTCTGCTGCGCCAGCACCAGACGCGCAAGTATCAGGAGCGCGCCGTGGACACGTACGTCTCGGAGCCCTTCCGCGCCATCGACTGGCAGTTGCAGGGCATGACGCAGACCGGCGAGAAGTCTTACGGCACGCCCGAGGAGTGGCGGCTCGTCACGCAGAGAATCTCCGACATCCCGCGTTTCTTGCAGGCGGCGCAAGCGCAGTTGGAGGCGGGCGTCAAGTCTGGCAACACGGCCGACCATCGGATGCTTCTGCGCGACGGCGTGACGACGGCCGGCGCCAACGCCGACTACTTCGCCACGAAGCTCCCCGAGACGGCGCGCGAGCGCCTCTCCGTCGGCGAGGCGAGCGACCAGATGCTCAAGCAGCTCGACGACGCTTCGCAGAAGGCGTCCGAGGCTTACAAGAAGTTCGCCGAGTTCGTCCGCACGACCTTCTTCGACCCGGACATGAATTTCGCCGGCTTTCACGACCCCAAAGCCCTCAACGCGCTCAAGCCCAAGCCTCAGTTCGCGCAAGACCGCTACGCCTTCGGTGCGGAGGAGTACGACTGGGCCTTAAAGAACAACCTGCGCATGGAGACGACGGCCGCGAAGCTCTACGAGGAGGCGTGGCCCATCGTCGAAGAGACGCGCAAACAGATGGTCGATGTCGCGCGCCAGATCGGACAGAAGCGCGGGATGAAGCTCCCCGAAGACGGGCCGCAGGCCGTGCAGGCGGTCTTCGAGGAGTTGGCTAAAGAGTACCCGAAGACCGACGCCGAGATGGTCAACTGGTACAAGGAGGCGGGCGTCAAGCTCGTCGAATACGCGCGCAAGACGGGCGTCTTCGACGTGCCCGCCGACTACAAGCTCGACGTGGTCGAGACGCCGCCGCCCCTGCGCGCCTCCATCGACGGCGCGGCTTATTATCCTGCGCCGCCCTTCAAGCAGAGCGGGGTCGGCCGCTTCTACGTCACCACGTCGGGCAACAACGACCAGGCGGTCTTGAAGGAGAACAACCGCGCGGCGCTCGCAGACCTCTCGGCGCACGAGGGTTTCCCGGGGCACGACTGGCACTACAAGGTGATGACGCAGTACCGCAACGACATCACGGGCGTGCGTTGGCTTACGCCGGGCGCGGTCGAAGACTCAAGCTCGATGTGGGAGGACTCGATGGCCGCCGAAGGTTGGGCGCTCTACTCGGAGGCTTTGATGGCCGAGCCCGCACCGGGCGCGCCCGAGGGCTTCTACACGCCCGAGGAGCGGCTCTACCAGCTCAAGGGCAAGCTCTACCGCGACCTGCGCGTGCGCATCGACACCGGCATCCACACGGGGAAGATAACCTACGACGAGGCCGTCGATCTCTTCTCGGAGGTCGTGGACTTCCAGCCCGGCAAGTGCGCCGACGCGTCGAAGTCCGATACGAAGCGCGCGAGCTGCGAGGGCTCGGAGCGCGCCATCTTCCGTTACTCCAAGTGGCCCACGCAGGCCATCACCTACCGCCTCGGCAAAGACCAAATCTTCGCGCTGCGCGCCGAGGCATCGAAACTCCTCGGCGACAAATTCTCGCCCAAGGAGTTCCATCTCCTCTTCATGCGCCAGGGCACCATCCCCGCGGGGTACTTCCGTGAAGAGTTGTTGCGGGCGATACAGAAGAAGTAGGTAGTGAGCCCCGGCAGGAACGCGGGAAATTAGCCGGGGGTTGAGCCGAAGGCGCGAGTGTCACAAGCGTCTTCGCTCACCCCCGGTTGCACTCTGTGCATGAATCGCAAGGCTTCTGGCAGTGATCTGACTGATACGGAGTGGGCGATACTGGCGCCCTTCAACTCGCCCGCAGAACCCGTTGGCCGCCCGCGCACGACCGACATGCGGGAGGTCTTAGACGCGATCTTTTACCTCCTGCATGAGCGGCTGCGCCTGCTGGCCGGCGCTTTCCCGCGCTTGCAGCACATCTGGGCCGACATGGGCTATCGCGGCTGCGCCGTCGAGTGGAGCAAGGCGCAGCTCGGCTGGACGGTCTAGATCGTCAAGCGCCCGCGTGGTAGTAAGCTTCGCCGCGGTCGAAGCTCTTCTCACCCGCCAGCTCGCGGACGTGTGCCTCGGTCAGACGCGGCAACTTCTCTTCGGCCATGCAGCTATCACCCTCACGCGAGTCAGAGAACTTCCATCACCTGCGCCTCGGAAATTCTCATTATTTGCGCGAAGGATAGTAGTTTTTCGCGCTTTATGCACGACTGATTTCTCGCTTTATGAGCGAAGCAAGTCTGTAAGTTGTTGATAGCCGGTAGAGGGGATTCTTGCTTTATGCAGGAACCGACAGGTATGGTGGCCCGTCTACAAAGACTTTCATATGTAACGGAGGAAACGTTTTGAGAGGAAGCTCGCTGACTCATTTTGCGATTGGGCTCTTATCACTTCAAATGCTCATAGGGGGCGCGGTGGGCGCGCGACGGCAGGACGAGGGGGCGTTCGATAGCCTGGAGAAAGCTTTACAGACGCCCGGGCGCGTGCGGCGGCTCGCCATACAGGGTGAAGACCCGGAGATAAAACACCTGCCGCCGGGATTGGGGAGGCTCGTCAACCTTGAGGCGTTGGAGATGGCCTGCCTGGAGAAGCTCGAAGACCTCCCCGAGGAGCTTGGTCAGTTGCGGAAGCTGAAGGAGCTGGTCATCGACAACGGGAACGGCTGCTCGATGAACGTCGCGCTCCCGCGCTCCGTCGGGCGGCTCGCGAACCTGCGCGTGTTGAGACTCTACGGCGCGCTCGACGGCCGCGACGTTGGAGAGCCCACGCGCAACGTCCAGAGCAAAGTTCTGCCGGACTCGCTCGCGGAGCTTCAGGGGCTGGAAGAGCTAGACCTCGGGCGAAACGGACTCCGCTCCGTGCCGCCGCAGGTCGCTTCGCTGCGCGGTCTGAAGAAGCTCTCGCTCGACTACAACGACATACGTCAGGTGCCGTCCTTCGTCGGCGACCTGCCGAACCTCCAGGAGCTGTCAGTGAATGCGAACGGCGGGATCACGCTGCCCGCGTCGCTCGCAAAGATAAAAGGCTTGAAGGTCTTTATGGGGAACAACCGGCTCAAGCTGGTCGCTCAGAAGCAGTTGCGCACGCGCTTCCCCAACGCAGTCTTCTCCTTCGAGAATGAGTACGACGACGACGCGGCGAACCAGGAGGCACCGAAGCCTCGAACGCGGCGGAGGTAGTGAGCGCGGGCGGACGCGTTTGAACCTCCTGATCCTTTCTCGACGCGAGTTACGCGTATGTGAGTGGCCGGGATTTCCCCCGGCCCAGATTGAAGGGATCTGATTCGGAGGTTCATAAATACAATGTCCGTCATACGTCGCATACTCTCTATCTCTACGTCTGCCCTGCTGCTGGCCGGGCCGGTGCTGGCACAGGACGCCGCGGGGCAACGCGGCGCACAGGGGCCGGCCGTCGCTGCCTCTTCGACCGCCGCGGGCGTGCGCTTCGTCGCGCCGGGCGAGGCGCGCCGCGTCCGCCTCGAAGTCTACACGGCGGCGGGCGAGCGCCTGTTCGACTCGGGCTTCCGCGCGGGCGGCATCTACGACTGGGACGGGCAGGGTCTCTCGGACGGCTCGTACCTCTGCATCCTGACGGCCGAAGACATTCAGGGCGGCCAGAGCCGCAAGCTCAGCTCCGTTACGGTTCAGGGCAACCGCGCGGCGCTGAACAAGGACGGTGAGGCGCAGTTGAAGGCCGCTTACGCGACGGCGCTCTCGGCCGCCGGCATCAAGGAGGGCGACGCCGAAGCCGCGGCGCCTGCGAAGAAGTCGAACGCCGTCACGGTGGCGGCGCATGACGGCACGGACGGGCAGGTGACTTCCACCTCCGGCTCTCTGACCTTCCGCACGGGCGACGTGTTCTCGGGTCAGGAGCGCGAGCAGATGCGCGTCACGCCCGACGGGCGCGTCGGCATCGGCACCAGCACGCCGGAAGACACGCTCGACGTGGCCGGCACCATCCGTGCACGCGGCGGCATCCGCTTCGACGACGGCACGGTGCTGACCTCGGCCAGCAGCCTCAACTCGGGCCTGAACATTTCGAGCACGAGCATCATCACCCCCAACACCTCGGCGGTGACGAGCGGCGAGACGACGACCTCGGCGCTGGCCGGCACGGGCACGACCAACAAGCTGACGAAGTGGCTCGACGGCACCGGCACGGTCGGCGACTCGTCCATCCTTGAGACCAACGGCCTGACGGTCTTTGGCCGCTCGACGCCGCTGCTGCCCGACGCCGCGAACTTCCACCTCGTCGAGATGGCCGCGCCGGGGACGAAGACGCCTTTGGTGCTCGTCGGCGGGTCGGGCTCGATGGAGTTCTGGAAAGACACTTCGGGTGCGGGCGGTGGGCCGAGCGCGGCGATGGCCGTCGGCATGGGCGTGCCGGGGTCGGCCGCCACCAACGACATCATCTTCTCGACGATCAGCGGCCCCGCCTGGGGCGAGCGGCTGCGCGTCACGCAGTCCGGCGACCTGAAGCTGTCGAGCGCGGGCAAAGGCATCATCTTCCCCGACGGCACGAAGCAGACGAGCGCCGCGGCCAGCATCGCGGGCCAGAACGCCTGGTCGGGACAGAACACCTTCGTCAACGGCCTCTCGGCCAACGGCGCGGCCATCACGAACGTCGGCAACCCCGTCAGCGCGACCGACGCGGTCAACAAGGCTTACTTTGACTCGAACGTGGTCAAGTTCGTGCCCGGCGCCGAGCAGCTCTCGGTGGGCGATGCCAACGGCACGGCGCCGATGATCAACCTGCGCGGCGGCTCGACCTGCTGCTCGGGCCCCGGCGGTCACACGCCCGCTTGGTTCAAGGTCTTCCAGAACGGCAGCTTCGTCGCCACGGGCAACCTCGGCATCGGCGTCTCGCCCATGCAGGGCAAGGGCTACCGCACTTCGTGGGATTCGTACAAGGGCGCCTTCCGCTCCGGCTACGCCGACAACGAGTGGGACGACGCGAACGTCGGTTTCTTCTCGTGGGCGGGCGGCTCGAACTCAACCGCCATCGGTCTCTACGCGCTGGCCTTCGGCGACACGAACTCGGCCGAGAGCACCTCCAGCATCGTCTTCGGCAGCGGCAATCAGGTGAAGGGCGCCGCGGGCTTCTCGGCGGGCGCGGGCAACCGCGTGTGCGACACCTACGGCGTGGCGCTCGGCAACAACGCCAAGTCGGGCGGGCCGCTCATCAACGGCAAGTGCGACCCCGACACCTTCAACCTCCGCGGTCTGGCGGCGGTCGCCATCGGCTACAACGTGACGGCCGACCAGGACCACACGACGGCGATGGGCAAGTTCGCCACGAACAACGGCTTCTCGGGCACGTTCATCTGGTCGGACGGCTCGGCGACGGCCTCGGCCGACACGTTCCGCAACACGGCGAACAACGAGTTCGCGGCGCGTGCGACGGGCGGCTTCCGCTTCCGCACGAACCTCGGCGGCACGACGGGCTGCAACCTGCCCGCGGGCTCGGGCGTCTTCAACTGCACTTCAAGCCGCACGACGAAGGAGAACTTCTTTAACGTGGACGGCAACGACGTGCTCGCACGCCTCCGCAAGGTTCCGGTCTCGACGTGGAACTACATCGCCGAGGGTCAGCAGTCGCGCCACCTCGGGCCGATGGCGGAGGACTTCTACACGGCCTTCCAACTCGGCACGACGGACAAGGCCATCGGTATTCAGGACGCGGTCGGCGTCAGCCTCGCGGCCGTCAAGGCGCTCGACGCCCGGACGCTTGAGCTTCAGCAGAAGTCCGAAGAGGTTGAGCAGCTCCGCTCGAAGGTCAACACGCTCGAACAGCGCCTCGCCGCGCTCGAAGCGCTCATCCAGCGGCAGGAGAAGTAAGACTCCCCGCCCCTTAACGCTTGAAGGCCCCGCCCACGAAAATGGGCGGGGCCTTCGCTTTTCCTCCGCTTCTCCTCCCCCTAACGCGCGGTTGCGCGCGCCCCCGGCGCCGTGTAAAACTTTCAGACGCAACGCTACGTAGTAACGTCGCTTCGGCCGTCTCCCGTACAGACTTCCGGACAAGACAACCCACAGTTCCAATCCCTTTATAAGGATTCGAGGTAAGCAGCATGAGAAGATTTACCTACGCCATCCTCGCGCTCTCCCTGTGCGCGGGCGTCGCGCGGGCGCAGAACGTGCCCGTGCAGGAGGTCATGTTGGAGAACGGCCTGCGCGTGTTGATGGTGCCGCGCAAGGGCGACCCCAACATCGCCGCCGGCTGGATTACGCGCACCGGCTCGGTCAACGAGCGCCCCGGTATCACCGGCCTCTCACACCTCTTCGAGCACATGATGTTCAAGGGCACGCGCACCGTCGGCACCAAGAACATCGAAGAGAATCTGAAAGTCCTCAAAGAGATGGACGACGTGCGCGCCCAGATTCGCGCCGAAGAGAAAGACCTCATCCGCCGCCAGCGGCTCGGCGAGGTCGCCGACCTCAAAGACCCGAAGAACCGCTCGGAGAAGCACCGCCAGCTTCTCGCACGCTTCGACGAATTGACGAAGCGCGAGAAGGAGATAATGGTCAAGGACGAGTTCGACCGCATCTACACGACGGCCGGCGCCTCAGGGATGAACGCCGGCACGTCGAACGACTTCACCGTCTACTTCATCAACGTCCCGGCCAACAAGCTTGAGCTGTGGTTCTGGATGGAGTCAGACCGCCTCGCCAACCCCGTCTTCCGCGAGTTCTACTCCGAGCGCGACGTGGTCTACGAGGAGCGACGCCTGCGCACCGACTCGACGCCGACGGGCAAGTTCGACGAGCAGTTCGAGGCGATGTTCTGGATGTCTTCGCCCTACGGCTGGCCCGTCGTCGGCTGGCCCTCCGACCTCGAAGGCATCACGCGCGAGGAGGCGCTCGACTACTTCGCCGTCAACTACGCGCCCAACAACCTGACCGCCTGCCTCGTCGGCGACTTCGAGCCGGCGAACGCGACCGCGCTCGCCCGCAAGTACTTCGGCCGCCTGAAGCGCGGCCCGCGCGAGCCCGAGCCCGTCCGCACGCAGGAGATGTCGCAGCTCGCCGAGCAGCGCATGGTCGCCTACGCCGAGACCACACCGCAGGCGCGCGTCCGCTACCACACGGTCGCCGACGGTCACCCGGACGACGTGGCTCTGAGCGTCCTCGGCAGCCTTCTGAGCGGCCGGACGGGACGCCTCTACAAGGCGCTCGTGCTCCAGCAGGAGGTCGCCAACAACGCCTTCGCCGGCCAGAACGGCAACAAGTACGAAGGCTACTTCCAGTTGAGCGGCACGGCCAAGCCGGGCAAGTCGCCCGAGGACGTGGAGCAGGCGCTCTACAAGGAGATCGAGCGGATTCAGAAGGAGCCCGTTCCCGCCGACGAGCTTCAGAAGATTAAGAACCAGTCGGCCGCCAACCAGTTCCGCGGGCTCCAGTCGAACTTCGGCCTGATGGTGCAGTTGCTTCTGCGCGACGCCAACCGCGGCTGGGCGACCATCAACACCGACCCCGCGCGCGTGCAAGCCGTCAGGCCCGCAGACATCCAGCGCGTCGCCAACAAGTACTTCACGCCCGAGAACCGCACGGTCGCCATCTACCGCACGAAGACGGCGGCGGCGGCCGGCGGCGCGGCGGAAGACCCGACGCTCGCCGGACTCTCCGACCAGGAGAAGGCGCAGGTGCGCCAGCTCCGCGCCGCGCTCCCGCAGATGAAGGCCGAGCAGGTGCGCGGCATCCTCCAGCAGGTCGAGCAGATGGGCGCCTCGGCCCCCGCGGACAAACAAAAGGGTATACAAGTGGTGAAGAAGTTGTTGGAGGATCGCCTCAAGCAGCTCGAAGGAGGTGTTAAGTAGTCATGAAGATCAGCAGAACCTTTTCGGCGCTGCTCCTCGCGCTCGTCCTGCTCGCCGCCCCGGCCGCGCTCCTCGCGCAGACCGCGCAGCCGCAGGGCGTCCCCGCGCACCCGCGCGAATTGAAGTACACGACGCTCAACTACACGCCGCCGAAGCGCGACAAGTACCGCCACGTCCTCTCGAACGGCGTGGTCGTCTACGCGGTCGAAGACCACGACCTGCCGCTCGTCAACATCTCGACGCTCGTCCGCACCGGCTCATACCTGGAGCCGGCGGATAAGGTGGGCCTCGCCGCTCTCGTCGGGAGCCAGATGCGTGCCGGCGGTACACAGAAGATGACGGCCGAGCAGTTCGACGAGGCGGCCGACTTCCTCGCCGCGCAGCTCTCATCCGGCGTCGGCGCGACGCAGGGGAACGCCAACGTCAACCTTCTCGCCAAAGACCTCGACAAGGGTCTCGGCCTCTACTTCGACATGCTGCACACGCCCGCCTTCCAGGAGGATCGCCTGAAGCTCGCCAAGAGCCAGATTCTCCAGCAGTTGGAGCGGCGCAACGACAACACGACCGGCATCGAGTCGCGCGAGTGGAGCCGACTCCTCTACGGCTCGGACCACTTCTCGACGAAGGATGTGACGAAGGCTTCCGTCGAGTCCATCACGCGGCAGGACTTGATCGACTTCCACCAGAAGTACTTCCAGCCGGCCGGCTTCATCATCGCTGCCTCGGGCGACTTCAAGACGCCGGAGCTTTTGGCGAAGCTCGAAGCGGCCTTCAAGGGCTGGCCCTCGAACAAGATGGCCGTGCCCGATGTGCCGAAGCCTTCGCAGACGCCCGTCGCGGGCATCTACACCGTCAACAAGCCGGACGTGAATCAGGGACGCGTCAGCATCGGCCATATCGGCTCGACGCGCGACAACCCCGACTCGTACGCTCTGGAGATCATGAACGACATCCTCGGCGGCGGCGGCTTCACCTCGCGCATCATGTCGCGGGTGCGCTCGGACGAGGGGCTCGCCTACTCGGCCGGGTCGAGTTACGGGATGGGGGTCTATTATCCGGGGACGTTCCGCGCCTCCTTCCAGTCGAAGAGCGCGACCACGTCGCAGGCCATCCAGATCGTGCTCGACGAGATTAACCGTATCCGCACCGTGAAGGTCTCGGCCGAGGAGCTGGAGACCTCTAAGAACTCGGCCATTGAGACCTTCCCGCGCATCTTCTCGACCGCCGCGCAGATCGCCGGCACCTTCGCGCAGGACGAGTACACGAAGCGCCCCGCGGACTACTGGGACACCTACCGCCAGCGTATCGCGGCCATCACGGCCGACGACGTGCAGCGCGTCGCGCAGAAGTACCTCGACTCTTCAAAGCTCGTTATCCTCGTCGTCGGCAACATCGACGACATCACGAAGGGCAACCCCGACCACCCCGAGTATTCCCTGACGAAGCTCGCGGCCACCGGGCAGATTCGCCGCATCCCGCTCCCCGACCCGCTCACGATGGTCTACCCGCCCGCGCCGTAGGCGGCCGGTGATTTCATCAGAGGAAAGACGAAAGCCCCGCTCACTAAAATGAGCGGGGCTTTCGTCTTTCCGAGCAGCGACGGGCCGCCTCAGGCGAGGGCGGTCGGGTGGTTGAGCCCTATCCCGAGCGCGGCGTCGCCTGAGACGCTGTGCGCCTGAAAGATCATCTTCTTGCGGAACGAGTGTTGACACCAACCGTAGTTGGCCCCCTTGTCGTCGCGCGTGGCCGCCGAGTTCCCGTCGGTCGAGACTTGAAAAATCTTCTCCTGAAGGAACTTGTACTTCGTCGCGGCGTCGGCCGCGTCCGGGTCTATCGAGGTCGGCACGCTGTGGAAGATGACCCCGTGGAAGTTCTGGTAGTTGGGGAGGTTCAACTCCTTCCAACGGTTCACGTCCGTCCCCGCGCGGAAGTCGTTGTAGAAGACCATCGACGCCCCGCCGGTCTGTGCGTGGATGACGCCCACGACCCAGTCCGCCCACTTGACGCGGTCGTCGGCAGACCCGCCGTTCGGCTCGTTCATGATCTCGTAGAAGACGTTCCAGTGGTGCTTCGTCTGCCCGACGACCTGCTGGATGTAGCTCTGCTGCGCGCTCCGCAGCCCCGGGTGCGGCAGGAAGAACTCGGGCAGTCCGTCCGTGGCGCCGACGAGGTAGGGCTGCGAGTTGTTCTGCGCGTTCCAGGGGTTGTCGTCCCAACGCCTGAGGTTGTGTTTCACCCCCGTCGCAGGGTCTATCCAGGACTCGGCCCCGCCTGACCCGGTAGTGTCGAGCCCCGAGCGGTCGAAGAGAACGAGTTGGATGACGACGCCGACCTGCGCGGCCTTCGTAATCATCTGGTTGAGCCGCAGGAAGTAGTCGGGGTTGTAGCCGAAGAGGTTCCAGAGCACACGGTCTTCGGAGGGGACGTAGGAGCGCGTGAAGAGCGCGTTGCGCTTGAGCAACGTCTCACCCTTCGCCAGCGGCGAGTAGTTCCAGTAGGGCACCAGCCAGTGGCGGTGGAAGTTGTTTTCGACGCTGGCCATCGTCGCGAAGTCGTCGTCAAAGGGCGGGTCGAGCGAGTCGGTTGTTGTGCGGCCGCCCGCGCCCGCAAGGATGCCGGCGAGCTTGGCGGTATGCCCGTTATAAAAAATCTCTCGTCCGCGTCTGGTGAATCTCATTGGGTTGTCTCCGTCGGGCGTGAGGCCGTCGAGGATGGAGCGCTCGGCGGCGCGGTTGGAAAAGCAAGGATGAGTTGAAGGGGGCAAGGGCGCCCCGAAGGACGCGCGAAGGATAGTGAGGCGCCGCCGCCTTGTCAACAGAATTTCTCGACGCGCGGCGGGTCAGTAGTTCGTCAGAATCTTCTCCGGCGTGAAGCCCATCTCTTGGAGGCGGTCGCGCGTCTGCTCGATCATCTCGCTTGAGCCGCAGACCAGCGCGACGGGGTCGGAGAGCGACGGCAGCACGTTATCCAGAAGCGACTGGACGTAGCCCGTCTGCCCCGACCACTCGTAACCGTCCGGCCTTGAGATGACCTGCCGCAGCTCGACGCCGGCCGCGCGCCACGTCTCCGTCTCGTCCTGATAGCAGAAGTCCTCGGGCGTCCGCACGCCGTAGAGGACGACGACCTGACCATACTTCTCCGCGCGCGGCAGCACCGACCGCAGCGCCGAGCGCAGCGGCGCCACGCCTGTCCCCATCGCCACGAAGACGAGGTCGCGCCCCTCCTGCGCCTTCAAGTCGAACCCGTGGCCCGCGACCTCGACCAGCCGCACGCGCCCGCCCGGCTCAGTCTCGTAGAGCGCGCGCGACGCGGGGTCGTTCGAGCGCTTGACGAGGAACTCCAGCTCGTCGTCCTCCGGCGCGCTCGCGATGGCGAAGTAGGCGCGCCCCGCCCCCTCGACTTCGAGCAGCGCGACCTGCCCCGGCGTGAAAGGCATCTCGTGACAGTTCGTCGCCCCCTCCGGCAGCACATCGAACGCGCGGATGCCCCGCGCCTCTTCGTGCACGCGCCTGATGACGAGGACGTGACTCTCCTTCTCTTCCGTTGGAGCCCCCGACATTGAACCGTCTCTCCTGATCTGTTCTGGCTGCTTCGAGTGTAGCGCAAGTTGGCGCGGCGCGCGAAGCCTGTGCTAAAACATTGGGCGTCGCCATCATCCTAAAATTTATCTTCCGATGAAACGCTCTCCGCTGCTCGTCATCTTCGTTACGGTCTTCATCGACCTGGTGGGCTTCGGCATTGTCATCCCCGTGCTGCCGTTCTACGTCGAGGGGACGCAGTTCGACGCGAGCCCGCGCGTCGTGGGCCTGCTCTTCGCCTCCTACTCGGTGATGCAGCTCATCTTCACGCCGATTCTGGGGAGGCTGTCCGACCGGTACGGGCGGCGCCCCGTCCTCTTCTTCAGCCTGCTGGGGACGAGCGCCGGGTTCTTCATACTGGGTTTCGCGACGACGCTCTGGATGCTGTTTGCGGGGCGCATCATCGACGGCATCACGGGCGGCAACATCTCGACGGCCCAGGCTTACATCGCCGACGTGACGACCGAGGAGAACCGCGCGAAAGGGATGGGGCTCATCGGCGCGGCCTTCGGGCTCGGGTTCATCTTCGGGCCGGCCATCGGCGGAATTCTGTCGCGTTGGGGCGTACACGTGCCGTTCCTGTTCGCGGGCGCGCTCTCCCTAGCGAACGCGACGCTGCTCTACTTCGTGCTGCCCGAGACGGTGACGGCAGACCATCCGGCGCGCACCTCGGCGGCCACGGGGCGCTGGTCACAGCTCGTGCGCGCGCTCAGACAGTCGCGGCTCGCGTTCGTGCTCGCGGTCTACTTTCTGTTCGTGACGGCCTTCTCGGTGATGACGGCGTCGTTCGGGCTCTTCACGCTCTACCGGTTCGGCTTCGACGCGCACGACACGGGCTGGATATTCGCGTTCGTCGGCGTCGTCGGCGCCGCGATTCAAGGTGGACTGATTGGCCGTCTGGTGAAGACGTTCGGCGAGCCGCCGCTGGTCATCGTCGGGGCGCTTCTGTTCACGGCGAGCCTCGTGCTCATCCCCTTCACGGGGCTGCATACGGGGACGCTGGCGCTGCTCGCGCTGGGGGCGCTCTTCGCTTTGGGGAACGGGCTGGCGACGCCCTCGCTCATGTCGCTCTCGTCGAAGAGCGTGGGGGCGGGCGAGCAGGGCGGCGTGCTCGGCGTGACGCAGGCGGTGGCGAGCTGCGCGCGCATTGCCGGGCCGCTCATCTCGGCCGCGCTCATCTACAGCGACATCCGCACCATGGGGCAGGACGGCAAGCTACACCACATGAGCGACCGCTCGGTCGCGCTCACCTTCTGGGCCGCAGCCACCGTCATGTTCGTCGCCTTCCTGCTCGCCGTCTACTTCGCGCGCGTCTACGCCTCCGACTATCGCCGCGACCAAGCCGTCCCCGCCGAGAGCACATGAAGAGAAGACTCGTCAGCGTCATCGTCGTCTTCCCGCTCCTCTGCCAGTCCGTCTTCGCGCAGACGACCGACCCGGTTCGTGTCTACAGGCGCGCCAACGAGCACCGCATCCTGCGCGAGTTCGTCGAGTTGTTGTCCATCCCGAACGTCGCCTCGGACGCCGAAGGCATACGGCGCAACGCCGCGCGGCTCGTCGAGATGTTGAAGGCGCGCGGGCTTAAACCTCGTCTGCTCGAAGCCGCGACGGCGAACGCGCCGCCGGCCGTCTATGGCGAATGGACGACCCCGGGCGCGACGAAAACGATTGTCTTCTACGCGCACTACGACGGCCAGCCGACGGACGCGCGCAAGTGGACGGGCACGCAGCCGTGGGAGCCGGCGCTGCGCTCCGCGCCGTTTGAGAAGGGCGGGCGGCTTCTGCCGATGCCCGCAGCGGGCGAGGCCATCGACCCCGAGTGGCGCCTCTACGCGCGTTCGTCTTCGGACGACAAGGCGGGCGTGATGTCTATCCTCACGGCCTTCGACGCGCTGCGCGCGAAGCAGTTGAGTCCGACCGTTAACCTCAAGTTCTTCTTCGAGGGCGAGGAGGAGGCCGGCTCGCCGCACTTAGTCGAGATTCTGTCGCGGCATAAAGAACTGCTCGCGGCGGACGCGTGGGTGATCTGCGACGGCCCCGTGCACCAGTCGGGGCGCAAGCAGGTCGTCTTCGGCGTGCGCGGCGACACGAACGTCGAGGTGACGGTCTACGGGCCGAAGCGACCGCTGCACAGCGGCCACTACGGCAACTGGGCGCCGAACCCCGCGATGCTCTTGGCGCGGCTGCTGGCCTCGATGAAGGACGAGCGCGGGCGCGTGACGATCAAGGGCTGGTACGACGACGCAGAGCCTTTGGGCGAGGCCGAGCGCCGAGCGCTCTCGGAGGCCCCGGCCTACGACAGAGAGTTGATGAAGGAACTCGGGATTAAACGTCCAGAGGGCGCGGGCCGCCCGCTGCTCGAACTCATCAACGAGCCGTCGCTCAACGTCAACGGACTTTCGAGCGCGGAGACGGGCGCGCTCGCGCGCAACGTGATTCCGACGACGGCCGTGGCCGCGCTCGACCTGCGTCTGGTCCTTGGCAACGACCACCGGCGCCAGGTCGAGCGGCTCGTCGCGCACATCCGCGCCGAAGGGTTCCACGTCACCGAACGCGAGCCGACCGACGAAGAGAGACTCACGCACCCGCTCGTCGCCAAAGTCATCCACGAGCCGGGCGGCTACAACGCGGAGCGGACGCGGCTGGATTTGCCCGTCTCGCGCGCCGTCGTCGCGGCCGTGCAGACGACCTCCGCCGAGCCCATCGTCCTCATGCCCACGCTCGGCGGCAGCCTCCCGCTCTCGCTCATCCGCGAGACGCTCGGCGCGCCCACCCTCACCGTCCCCATCGCCAACTACGACAACAATCAGCACGCCGAGAACGAGAACATACGCCTCCAAAACCTCTGGGACGGCATCGAGACCTACGCCGCGCTGTTGATGATGAAGTTCCAGTAGACAGTAGTCAGTAGAAAGAACAGGCGCGCCGCTTTGTCTTTCTACTGACTACTGCCATCTGCCTACTCTCCTTCACCAGATGGAAGGGACGGACGACTCGTCGAGTTCGAGCGCGTCGCCGTCGGGGAGGATATGTATGAGGTGCGCGCCGCGCGCTCGAAGCGGCGGCCCGAGCAGGCCGACGCGGTGGCAGTTGGCGCGCGGCTCCCTGTGCGCGGTGAGCGGTCGCGACTCGGAGCACATCAGCGCGACGCGCGCGTCGGAGGCCAGCTCCATGATTCGTTCGAGCCCGCGGTTTAACTCCTCGGTCGGCGCGACGACCTTCCCGCCGCACTCGGGCAGCCACTCGTAGCCGATGCCCGCCTGCTTGAGACTCGCCGCCAGGACCTGCCCGTTGAACTGCGGCCACCGCGAGCGCGCCGCGCTGCGCACGTCGCACAGGACTTCTATCTCGTACTGCTTCAACAGTGCGAGGAAGTCAGCCCACGCGTGCCGGCCGTGGCCGATGGTGTAGATGGTGACGTTCATTGGGCTCTTCTCGTCGGTCATATCAGCGGAAGCCTCGGGCCGCGGCGTCAGCGGCCCTTCTTCAACAGCACGGCGCGGCTAAGGGCGACGACCGCCGTGACGCGCGCGGCCTCGTTCGTGAAGCCCTGCGCCACTTGCACGGCGCGGTCCCAGTTGTCCGCGGCGAGCGCGGCGAGCACGAACGGAAGGTCGAACTCCTCCACGTTGAAGTCCGTGATCCAGCCCGACCCCTTCGTCCGAAACTCCACCATCATCCTCCCGTCCTCGCCGGTGAAGGCGGGCGCAGAGTTGGCCGCGCGCGTCGCCTCGGCGATAAGCTCCCAGGCGCGCGGCCGGTCAAGCTTCTCGTAGCGCGCGGCGACGGCCGTGAGCGCGCGTGCGCGGCCGGGGTCGTTGTTGTCGATGCGGCGCGCTTCTTCCGCGGCCTCTTCGAGCAGCGAGATGGCGCGTGCGCGATTCGTTGTGCCGAGGAGGTCGGCGGCGCGCTCGTAAGCCCACGCTCGCTCGAAAGGAGTGAGGTCTCCCTTGCGCGCACGCGCGACCGCGGCTTCGGCCTCCTTCTTCTCAAGCGCGGCGCGGACGAAGGCGAAGTCGATGACCTTGCGCGCACGTCGCGCGAGTTCGGGGTCGTTGATCTTGGCGAGCAGGTCGTCGGCGCGCGCGTCGCCCCGCCAGGACGCGTTGACGGCCGCCGACGCGTAGATTTGGTCGCGCTCGTTGACGCCCGTCGTGCGCTCGGCGCGGTCGAGCGCCTCCTGCACGTAGTCCTTCGCGGGCTCGCTCTCGTCGCGCCGCGGCTTGTAGGCGTAGTTCCCTGCCGCATCGTTCGTCCGGACGCCCTCGGGCACGTCGGCCGCGAGCACGGCGGCACGCGCGTTGAGCGCCGCGGTCAGGTCGGGCGCGTGCTGCTCGAAGATGGGGAGCAGCCGGCGGATGATGACGTAGGCGCCGGTGCGCCCCGAAGAGGTGCGCTCGTACTCCTCGGCCGTCTGCGGGCGGAGCAGCACGCGCGCCGCCGCGCCGAGGACGCTCGCGCGCAGCCCCGACGCCACCTCGGGGAGCGTCACGTCGCCGCGGCTTATCGTGCTCGTGCCCGTGCCGCCGTGGCGCGTGGCCGAGAAGAAGAGGTAGGGCGTGAAGGCGTAGGAGATGAACGCGGAGACGGTGTTGGCATCCGACGCCGGGTCGGCCGCCGCGCGCGCGACGAGCGCGGCGTAGAGACGGTCGGCCGTCGCCGCATCCTTCTCGCGCAGCTTCGTGAGGAAGCCGATTGACTGCATGTTCGCGCGCACGAGCGCAGGCTCCGCGAACTGCAAGGCCCGCTCGGTGTCGCCCTCTTCGAGCATCTGGCTGGCGAGCCCCATCCGCTTTGAAACATCCCCGAGGGTGACCGAGTCGCCCGTCGCGGCCTCCGCCTCGTTCGCCTTCAAGAGCTGCGCCAGCATCTCTTCGCCGAGCGCGCGGTCGCGCCGCGCCGCGAGCCTCAAGACCTCCGCGCGCAGGTCGGGCGGCGTGGAGGCCATGGCGGGGCCGCCGCGCTTGAGTTGCGCGTCCATATACTCCTTCAGCTTGCGCAGCGCCTCGCGGTCGGCCGAGTCAGCCGCCTCCCACGCACGGCGGAAGAGCTGGCGGGCCTTCTCCTGATCCGTCTCCCAGAGCGCGTCGGCGGCGCGCGCCTGCGCGCGTGCGCGCAGAGTCTCGTCTCGAAAACCGGCCGCCTCATCGGCCAGCGAAGTGAGCAGCGCGACGGCCTGCGCGCGACGCTGTGCGGCGAGCGGGTCGGCCTCGCCCTTCGGTTTCCCTTGCCGCTCGGCCTTGCGCGGCGCGGGCGTCTGCGCTGAAGCGTGTGCGGAGAGCGTGAGTAGGAGGAAGAGTGTTGCGAAGGTTTTGTTGTGAGTCATGGCGCTACTGTCCGCCGCTTCGGCGGCGTGGGATGTGCGTCGTTCTGTTATCGGGGCTAAACGGGGTCGGGGAGAGCACAGGATAACTCAGGACTGGCCGGACGTTCTACTTTCTAACGCCCCGCGTAACTCTTCGGCGGTCAGCTCGACGAGGCGCGCACCGGTGAACAGCTCGTCGCGCGTCACGTCGAGGTGTGCGAACGAGGGCGTGTTGAAGGCGTCCAACTCTTCGTCGTCGTCAAAGTCCGTCTCGGCGAGGACGAGGCCGCGCAGGCGTCCGAGGAAGACATCGACGGCATAGACACGCCCCTCATGCTCGTACGGGTAACGATTCTTGCGCAGCTCGTTGCCCTCGAAGACCGAGAGCACCTCGTACTCGTACGGGCTCAGATACATGTTGGTGATGAGCGTGCGCGAGAAGTCCGGCGGCGAGGGCGTCTGCTTCTGCGTGAGCTTGAGCGTCCACTCGTTGGTGCGCGGGTCGCGCACTTTGCGCAGACGCAGGCGCGTGCCCGTCACGTAGTTGTCCGTGATCTGCGTGTGCGGGTCGGAGGGCTTGAGGCCGGGCGGCAGCTCGCGCAGAAGGTAACGGCGCTCGCGCTCGACGCGCGCGTATCGACTTCCGCCGGGCGCGGCCAGTTTCATGTCAGAGGGGGAGACGACGCCCATTCTGTTCTCTTCTCTAGCAAGCAGAGCGAGGCCGCGTCAGGCTTCGACGAGTTCGGCCTCCGGCTCTTTCAGGAACTCTTCCGGCTCGATGATGTGGCCCGCGACGGCCGAGGCGGCGACGACGTAAGGGCTCGCCAGATAGACCTTGCCGGGGCCGCTGCGGCCGGGGAAGTTGCGGTTCTGCGCGCTGACCGTGACCTGCTCAGGGTTGCGCGAAGCTCCGGGGCCGGCGTTGATGCACGCGCCGCACGAAGGGTCGATCAGCTCCGCGCCCGCGCGCTCGAAGAGTTCGATGTAGCCCTTCTCGCGCGCGTACTCCTTGATCTTCTGCGAGCCGAACTGCAAGTAAAGATGGACGCCGGGCGCGACGCGCTTGCCCTGCTCGACCGCGCGCCGCAGGACGGCCGCGTACATGTCCATGTCGGCCATCTTGCCGCCCGTGCACGACCCGCCGTAGGCGATGTCGATCTTGACGGGCTCGCTCAACTCCGAGACGGGCAGGCCGTTGCGCGGGTCGCCGGGCGTTGCCACCATCGGCCGCACTTCGCCGAGGTCGATCTCGAAGCTCGCCGCGTACTCCGCGTCCGGGTCGCTCTTAAGGAAGCCCTTGCGAATCTCTTCCTCGGAGAGGCCGCGCGCCTGCTTCAAATATTCGAGCGTGACCTCGTCGGGCTCGATGATCCCTGTGAAGCCGCCGGCCTCGACCGCCATGTTGGTGAGCGTCGCGCGCTCGTCGATGTTCCAGTCGCGCAGGCCCTCGCCCGCGAACTCAAGCACCTGCCCGATGCCTTTGCCCTGCTTCATATAATCCGTCGCGAGGATGACGAGCATCACGTCCTTCGCCGACACGTCGGCGCGCTTCTCGCCCTTCAGGACGAAGCGGACGACCTCTGGGACTTTGACCCGGATGTCCTTCGTGTACCAGGCGTTCGCCATGTCGGTCGAGCCGACGCCGAAGGCGAAGCAGCCGAGCACGCCCGCCATGCACGTGTGCGAGTCCGTGCCGATGACGAGCTGGCCCGGCAGCGCGATGTCCTCGACGACCGCGTTGTGGCAGATGGCCTCCGACCCGCGCTCCTCCGTCCCTCCGTACAGACGGATGCCCTGCTCGTCGGTAAAGCTCTCCTGCGTGGTGGCGAGCCCGTTGGCGCGTTCAAGCAGACCCATCTTCTTCTTATCATCCGACATCACGCGCCCGATGAAGGTCAGGTGGTCGCGGAAGGCGTAGACCGACCCGGCCTCGGTCACGCGCGCGTCTTTGCCCAGAGCGTGTTTGAACAGACTCTCGGCCATCGGCGTCACGTACTCGTGCGAGAAGCGCACGTCCGCGACGGCGAAGAGCGCGTCGCCCGGCTTGACGGCTTCGACGCCGACCTCGCCCGCACGCACGAAGGCGTGTTGCGCGACTATCTTCTCGACAATGTTCATCGACCGCCGCGTAGTCTCCAACGCGGGCGGCGTGACCTCGCCCGCGAGCCGCGCCTTGTTGTAGTTGAAGAGCCCGCCGTACTCGACGATCTGCTTCGAGATGGGGTCGAGCCCGCGCGTGAACTCTTCGAGCGGAATCTCTTCACCGTTTCTAATTCTTTCGATGAGCCCAAAATCCGTCGAGGTCAGCAACCCGATGTTCTGGCAGTTCTGCCCGTAAATCTTCTCGATGGTCTTGGCGATGACGAGCTGCAACCCCGCGGCCTTCTCCGCAAACGGCGCCGTCTCGCGCGAACTGCCGCAGCCCTTCGACAGCCCCGACGCGACGACCGCGAACCCGCCGTTCTTAACCTCGTCCTTCTTAACGGCGCCCTCCCGCATCCCCACATACACGTACTCGCCCAACGTCTCGTCGTAATAAAAGCAGACCCAGCCCGGCGTGATCTCATCCGTCGAGATGTTATTCATCAACGCCCGCTCGGCGTCATACTCAAGCTCGACGCCCTCCTCCAACTGCCGCCTGATCTGCGACACATCCTCCGTCAAATACAGCACGCGCCCCCCGAACTTCAAACGTCCCGGGCGCTTCGTCATCTTCTCAAGCGTCATCTCAAACTCCTCTTATTCAATGCCGATTATCTGATGAGTTTCCGAAAGGCCAATTATAAACGCCCCCCGCCAAAGTCGCACCCGCCCGCCGCGATTAACTATTGAATTTCACACGAAGCCCGTGCATCATCCACACGCGGCAACTGCCTACCGGCTACTTTCGGCTTTTGCCGCTCTGTGGCGTAATTAGGTCGAACCATTCGGCACGACAATAGTTATGCCGCTTCTGAATATAGGGTATGGTCGAATCTCCTGAACAACTGGAAACTATCGTTGCCGCCGAGCTTAAGCATTTTCGCATCCCGGAGATGCGTGAATTCGCGCGCCAACATCTGATTGCCCCAAAGCTCCATTACCGGCGTTGGGATTATGCGCTTGAACCTATTAGTTACCCTTGCTGGCTTGTCGCCGACTTCGGGGAGAACGATATCGGGATCGCATACTCGGAACACGGTCACGGCAAGCAGGACTCGTGGGGCGTGGTCTCGATCTCTGATGAGTGGTACGGGCGTGACGATAGTTGGTTCCTGACGCTCGAAGATGCCGTCATCAACACCGGGCGTTGGCGCGGCACGCTGCCGGAGAATTATGAAGTCAGTTGAATGTGTTGGGCGGGGCGGAAATAGTTGTTGATTTATTCGGGCGGCGGGGGTATTGTGCGGGCGTTTTTCGCTGTCGGTTCCTGCTGACGCGTCCTCGTTAGCCGTCAGCCTCACCTCAACCTTAAGAGAGCGGGCGTGCGGGTCAGGGTTTCGGCTTGGGGTCGTCTCCCTGCATGTGTGTGCCCGGAAAGGAGTGTCAACGATGCCAGATAATCGTGTGAGCGCCAGCCTGTCCGCGACCGACCGTGAGGCCGTGCTGGCGGCAATCCAGACCATACGCCAGAAGCTCCCCTTCCTCATCGACCTCTCCGTCGAAGAGCGGCGCAGGCTCCCGAAGATGGGCGACACGGGGCGCGCCTTCATCGAACGCGCGCTGACGGTCGCCACGCAGAACCCGGACATCCTGCCGCGCTCCTTCGACGTGGACGAGTTCCGGCACGACGCCGAACTGCTCGCGTCGTTCCAGCCGTTGGCCGCGGCGCTCGCGCAGTTGCAGGAGTTGGTGGACGACACGCTCCTCGAAGTGAGCAGCGAGGCTTACGCTTCGGCGCTCGCCGTCTACAGCTACGCGCGCGCGGGCGGGCAGGGTGCGGCGCTCGACGGGCTGCTCGAAGGCATGGCGCAACGCTTCGCGCGCAAGACGCGCGGCGGCAAGGGCACGGAAGAGAAATAGCCCATCCGCCGGAAAGGCCCGCCGCCTGCGCCACCTTTCCCGTCTCCCTCCATGCAGCGCCTTTCCCCGCGGGAGAGTGAAAATTCCGTCCCGGAGAGCCAGCTTTCCGTCTTTGAGGTGCAAAGATGGTTCTCCGGGACGGAATTTTCCTTCCCGGATATTGAAGTTTGACTCCCTGAGAAGGAAATTTCCTTCTCGGGGATAGAAAGATGGCTCTCCGGGACGGAATTTTCCATCCGTGGATAGGAAGATGGCTCCCGCAGACGGAAAATTCCGTCTGCGGGATAGAAGGACGGCTCTCCGAGAGGGGATTTTCGTTCTCAGGGGGCCGTCCCTCTATCCCGGAGGCCGTTTTTCCCCTCTCCCGCAGCCTGAGGCTTGCGAAGGATTCCAATTGCTCGTTTGCCGGCTCTGAGTGTACCCTGTACGCGTCGGTCAACTCACCTATACAAGGAAGGGAAGCTCACATGTGCACACGAATCCTCATGCTAATGACCGTCATTGGCATAGCTACGGCCGGTTGTTTCGCCTACAAACTTCGAGCGGCACAGAGTACGCCCGCACAGGTGTCTCTCGGTGGAGTCATCTGGTCGCCTTCTTCCATCCCACCCGGAAATACGTCAACCCTCAGAGTATCCATTGCCACCACGCCCAGCGTTCCGACCACAGGTATCAGGGCCATCGTGTCGGTGTTCGAGGCGCAGAATTTCGGCGGCATTACTTACAACATGCCGGATCAGACTCTCGACATACCGCTCTCCGGCGGCGGGCGTGCCAGCATCGGGGAGTTGACCCTCACGCTAAGCCCTAATAACACGGGCAGGGGAAACCTCATCTACCGGGTCAATCTGGTACGGCTGGAAAATGTGCCGGCAGGGGTCACCGTAACGACTGCTGCCCCGACGACGTTAGACGCCACTCTGGCGGTAAACCCCACCCCGACCCCGACGCCGACCCCCACCCCGACGCCGGTCGCCAGCAGCGGTTGTAATCCCAGCGCCGGCAATTTGGCGTTGTGCCGCGCCGTAGGCGGTGAATGGATGTATCCTCCCGAAGGCTGCGGATGCACCGACGCCCCTGAGAAGTCCCCGATAGTCATTGATGTCGCGGGCAACGGATTCGCCCTCACGAGCCTTGAGGACGGCGTCGCCTTCGACCTCGACGGCGACGGCCTGCTTCGTGAGCGTCTGTCGTGGACGGCGGCCAACTCCGACGACGCGTTCCTCTTCCTCGACAATAACGAAAACGGGGTGGTGGATAACGGGTTTGAGTTGTTTGGTAACTTAACGCCCCAGCCGCCGCCGCCGGCAGGCGTCCCCGACAACGGTTTTAACGCCCTCGCCATGTACGACAGGCCGGGGTTCTTCGGCGGCAACGGCGACGGCGTCATAGATGGCCGGGACGACGTTTTCTCCAAGCTGCGTCTGTGGCAGGATGTCAATCACAACGGCATCTCGGAGCCGGGTGAGCTGCACACGTTATCGGAATTTAACGTCGAGTCGATCTCTCTGGATTACAAAGAGTCGAAGCGACATGACCGGCACGGCAACGTGTTCCGGTACCGCGCGAAGGTTTACGGCGCGAAACACGCAGACCTCGGGCGGTGGGCGTATGACGTATCCTTTCTTTTCGAGTAGTGACGCGCTTCGCCGGCCGCCGCAGGGCAGGGCGCTGTAATTATGAGACCGCCCGCGAAATGCTTCGCGGGCGGTCTCTCGTTTCCGCCAGGTTGTCCCTGCCGCACGACGTTCAGAAACGCACGAGAGGTGAACACACATGAGACTGCTCGCCGCACTGACCCTCCTGCCCGCACTCCTGTTCGCAAACTTCCTGACGGCTCCGGCGCAGAACGGCCCGGCAAAGTCGGAGACCGCCGCCGTCGAGGAAGACCTGATAGCGAAGGAGAAGCGCACATGGGAGTTGTATAAGAACAGGGACGTGAAGGCGCTGGCGGAGCTGACCAGCGAGGACTTCTACGACATCTACCCCGCGGGCGAGGTGGTCGATAAGAAGCGTTACCTTCAGGATGTGCTTGAGATCGAGGTGAAGCATTATTCACTGAGCGACTTCAAAGTCATCATGCTCAACGAAGCGGCGGCCGTCGTGGTCTACAAGGCGAAGACGCACGCGCTCGTCAAAGACCGGGAGCTGAAGTCCGAGGTGGCCGTCACCTCCGGCTGGGCCAGACGCGACGGCCGGTGGCTGAACGTCTTCTACCGCGAGAACGCGCTCGAACTGAACGGCAAAAGGATTCTCTAACACCCGCAAGTTTTCCACAAAACGGCCATGAGATTTCCACCTGTGGAAATTGCCTGTTGATGAACTTTTCAGATGTCTTGAAAAGCCCGAAAAACCGCCGAAACTAGCCCTAAAAGTTTTTTGAAAAAAAGTCTTGACAGCCTCGGAACGTGTGCGTATAGTCCGGCTCCCGTCGCGATTGTTACGGCAGTCGTGACCGGCGTAGGGGATCGGCAGATTGAGTTGGAAACAGTTCAATCTGAGGACAGCGACAAGCGGCAAACGTCGCTGCCACTGACGCCCCGGCCGAGGCCGAAAGGCCTGCGCAGGGAAGATGCCGACGGGTGCTTCCCGAGCCGCGCGGATAAAAACGCGTCGGCGCTCCGAAGGAATAATTAACCATCGGGGTAGCGGATGTCGCTCAACTTCGGTTGAGCCTCGTTGTCCAGAACGTAGACTGGAGGTGGAGGTAAAGCCACCAGAACAAAAACCAATAGGCACCAAGTCTTCGGACTTGAGAGGTTGACGAAAGTTGACCCGTGCCGACCGGAGGTGGGCCGCCGCAGGCACACGCTTCGGGATACAAATCAGGCAGCCTGTCGCGTGTACAAGCTAAGGTTGCCGTCCCCCCGAATCGCTTCGGCGGTTCAAAGGGATACCGGGATCGGGCTGTTGCCCTTCGGGGTAGCAGCCCGGTTTCTTTTTTGCGCCGCCCTTCAAGCACTCCGTTATTGCCCTCCGTCTTAACACTCCCTAAAATCCTGTGTGGCCCGCCCGCGCCGTGAACGAGGCCGCCGGGCGTGAGGCGAGAATTTAAGGGAGCCATTCGGTAAGAGCTTTGTTGACCAACGTCCTTATCATCACCTCAATCCTTTTGAGCGTCGCTGCGCTGTGGGCGGCGCTTGTGCGCGCGCGCGGTTCCGTTAGCGAGGCGGGCGAGCTGCGCGAGCGGATCGGGCGCGAGCTGTCGTCCCTGCGCGAACGTCTTGAGTCGGGGCAGGAGCGAATCGAGCGCCAGGAGGCGCGGCTCGACGCGCTGGTGGCCGCGCAGGATGAGGCGCGTCGGGAGGACGAGACGGCCGTCAAAGAGCGCGCGGCGCACTCGCTCGATGTGAACACGTCCGCGGACTCTACGCCGACCGAAGCCGAGAAGCGCGACGAGTCGGCCGCGGCCGAGACTCTCGAAGAGCACTCAGACGTGTATGCGCTCGCGCGTGCGATGGAGGATTTCTTCAACGACACGACGCACCCGCGCGAGTTGCTCGGGCACGAAGGCTTCCGGCGCGGCGTCGAGCTCTCTTCGGGCGCGGAGGCGACGGCGCACGGGCTGCTCGCGCGCGCGGCCGAGGGCAACGCGCTCGTCGCCTGCATCTCGCTCGAAGCGATGGCGCAGCGCGAGGGCGACGACGAGACGGTCGCCGAGGGCGTGCTGCGCGACATCAACGCCTACTACTACTGGCCGCGCTTCTACGCTTTGCGCGCGCTCGCCGCGCACGCGGGCGGGCGCGACCTCCTCGCTCGCCTGCTTGCGCGCCTCAACTCGACTTGGCGCGAGCCGATGCCCTTGCAGGCGTTGCGCGAGTTCGTCGCCGAGCGCGTCGCGGCCGGCGACGCCGTCACCCCGCGCGACCTTGCAGACGAGGCCGACGCGCTCGGGCTCGGCTCCGAACATTGGGCCGAGGTCTGCGCCACGCTCGACGCGATAGCCGCGCAGTTACCCGCGGGCACGCGCGCGGAGCTGTCGCAGTGGCAGGGCTCGCGCCAGACCGCCGAGTTCGTCAAGTCTATCGGGCGCGTGTGGGAGGACGACGAGGGCCACGAGGTCTTCGTCCTCGACGCGGTGGCCGCACAGGTCTCGGAGCTGGAGACGGAGATCAAACGAGAGCCGCCGCGCTCGGTGCTTCTGGTCGGCGAGTCGGGCGCGGGGAAGACTGCGCTCGTGCGCGCGCTCGCCTCGCGCCTGCGCGCGGACGGCTGGCTCGTCTTCGAGGCCGCGCCCGCAGAGGTTCTGGCCGGGCAGAGCTACATCGGCCAGATCGAGGAGCGCGTCCGGGCCATCGTCCAACAGCTCGCGGGTAAGCGCGTCCTCTGGGTCATGCCGAACTTCCACGAGGCGCTGTGGGCCGGGCGCCATCGCTACAGCCCGACGGGCGTGCTCGACCTGCTGCTGCCGCACATCGAGAGCGGCGCCGTCCGCCTCATCGGCGAAGTGCCCGCGCGTGCTTACGAACAGCTCGTGCGACTGCGACCGCGTTTGCGCACCGCGATGCAGACGTGCCGCGTCGCGCCGCTCTCCGACGGAGAGACGCTGGAACTCGGACGCCGCTGGGCCGTGCGCGGGGCATCAGTTGAAAGTGCAGTTGAGAGTGATGCGGTCGGGACTCACGTCCCTGCGCCGCGGGCGACGGAGCGCACGTTGCGCGAGGCTTTGCAGCTCGCCAAGCAGTATCTTGATGAGAAGGCAGCGCCCGGCAATCTCCTGCTGCTGCTCGAAGCGACCGACCGCCGTCTGCTCGCCGAGGGGAGGGGCGCGGGCGAGGTCAAGCTCGACGACCTGCTCGTCACACTCTCGCAGTTGACGGGACTGCCCGTACAGATACTCGACGAGCGTGAGGGGCTCGACCTTTCGGAGCTGCGCGCCTTCTTCGAGCGGCGCGTGCTCGGCCAGCCCGAGGCCGTCGATTGCCTGGTCGAGCGCGTCGCGATGATTAAGGCGGGGCTCACCGACCCGACGCGCCCGCAGGGCGTCTTCCTCTTCGTGGGGCCGACGGGCACGGGCAAGACCGAGATCGCCAAGACGCTCGCAGAGTTCCTCTTCGGCTCGCCCGAGCGGATGCTCCGCCTCGACATGAGCGAGCTTCAGACGTGGGAGTCGCAGGGGCGCATCCTCGGCGAGTATCGGACGAGACGAGCGACAGCGCGGCTCTCGTCAACCTCATCCGCAAGCAGCCCTTCTCCGTCGTCCTCCTCGACGAGTTCGAGAAGGCGCATCCTTCGATCTGGGACTTGTTCCTGCAAGTCTTCGACGACGGGCGCCTCACCGACCGCCGCGGCAACACGGCCGACTTCCGACACTCGGTCATCATCATGACCTCGAACCTCGGCGCGACGCTCCCGCACGGCGCTTCGGTCGGCTTCTCGCAGGAGCAGTCGCAGTTTGCCGCCGGCTCGGTCGAGCGCGCGGTCGGTCGCGCCTTCCGCCGCGAGTTCGTCAACCGCATCGACCGCGTCGTCGTCTTCCGACCCTTAGGGCGCGGCGTGATGCGCGACCTGCTGCGCAAGGAGCTGAACGACGTGCTCACGCGGCGCGGCCTGCGCACGCGCCAGTGGGCGGTCGAGTGGGACGAGTCGGCCGTCGAGTTTTTGCTTGAGAAGGGTTTCACCGCCGACCTCGGCGCGCGACCGCTGAAGCGCGCTGTCGAGCGCTACCTGCTCTCGCCGCTCGCGATCACCATCGTCAATCACCAGTTCCCGGAGGGCGACCAGTTTCTCTTCGTCCGCTCCTCGCCCGACGCGCAGACGCTCGACGTGCAGTTCGTAGACCCGGACGCGCCCGCCGAAAGAGAGGCCGAAGTCGAAGAGGTCGATGAGCCCTTCGACGAAGAGGCGGCGCGCGAGCTGCGGCTCGAATCCGTCGCGCTCGACCCGAAGGGCACGCCCGAGGAGTTGCGCTTCCTGCAAGAGCAGTATGAAGAGGTCGCGGCGCAGGTCGATGCGGACGTGTGGCGCGAGCGCAAGGAGGCGGCGCTTGGCGAGATGCAGACGGCCGACTTCTGGTCTTCGCCGAGCGCTTCTCCGTGCTCGGGGCGGTCGAGTACATGGATCGTATCGAGGCCGGGCTCGACACGGCCGGCTCGCTCCTCGCGCGTCTGCGCGGCAACCGGAGGCGGCTCCCTCCCGACCCCATCGCGCGACTCGCCGAACAGCTCTACTTACTTGATGCGGCCTGCCGCGGTATGGCCGAGGGGCAGCCGCGCGACGCCTTCCTGCTCGTCACCGCGGGGCGCGAGCCCGGCGCCGACCGCGCGCGGAGCGACGACTTCGCGCGCACGCTCGGGCGCATGTACCGACGCTGGGCCGAACGGAGGCGGATGCGCCTTGAGCCGCTCGAAGAGCAAGACGGCGCGCGCGCGAACGGCGCGGGCGCGGCGGAGTATCGGGCGCTCTTTGCCGTCTCCGGCTACGCGGCCTACACGATTCTCCGGCACGAGGCGGGCCTTCACGTCTTCGAGACGCCACAGGACGAGAGGTCGTCCTTCAAACGTGCGACCGCCTCGGTTCGCGTCGTCGGCCAGCCCGAAGAGCCGCCGGGGCGCGGCGGGCGCGAGTCCCTGCGCGAACAGGCCGAGCACGCGCTCTCGGCCGACGCTCATGCGCCGCAAACGACAGATCGTCCGCCGCTACCGCGAAGAGCCCTCGCCGCTCGTCCGCGACTCCGCCCGCGGCTGGCGCACCGGCCGTTTGGAGCGCGTCCTCGACGGCGACTTCGACCTCATGGGATGAAGGGTAGGTAATGCGCTTACCTGCTGCCTACTTCTTTGCATCTTGCTTTCCCCGCGTCTCGGGTTTAAGCTGCCATAGCCCGGACGGCGCCGCTGGCCGCAACTTCGACCCGCCCAGGGCTTTCACACCGTAAGCACGACCGGCCCCGACCGGCAACGCGCCCGCCCAGGCGCGCCGCGTGAGGCGGGATCGTTTAGTTCCAGACAGTTTCCAGCACTCCCCAGAACGCCGGCCTCGGCCGGCAGCAGGACAGCGACGGCGGAGGCTACGGGACGCGCAAGCGCCCCAACGCCCCGCCCGTGCCGCGCCGTCGCGCGGCATTCACCTGAACCTTCAAACGGATTCGCGCGCCGCACTTGCCCCAACACTCATGTTTGAGAGCGCGGTGCGCCGAGACCCGAATAATAGAGAGGAGGAAAAGTCCTCACATGGACTTATCGAACCGCCCCCAGGTTACGCATGCCTGGGCCACGACCGCCGCCCCCGCTTCACGCAACGAGGATGCGCTCCGACGTTGCACCCTTTCAAACTCATTCTTAAAAGCAGGCGATTACGAAGGCGCCGTCGAGGCGCTTGAGGGCTTCTGGCGCGGCCCGGGCGAACGCCCCGCGACCGAAGGGCTCGACCCGCGCACGGCTGGCGAAGTGCTCGTCCAGGCCGGGCGCCTGACGAGCGCGCTCGGCGGTGCGCGCCGCATCGAGGGCGCGCAGGAGGCCGCCAAGAATCTCTTGAGCGAGGGCGCAGGCATCTTCGAGCGCCTCGGCGACGCGCCGAAGGTCGCCGAGGCGCGCACAGACCTCGGCGTCTGCTACTGGCGCGAGGGCGCGTTCGAGGAGGCGCGCGTCGTTCTGCGCTCGGCGCTCGAAGGGCTCGCGCGCGAGGATGAAGAGCAGCGTGCGCTCGCGCTCACACGCCTCGCCATCGTCGAGTTGTCGGCCGGTTACAACCGCGCGGCCATCGAGCTACTCGCCGAGGCCGCCCCGCACGTCGAGGCGTGCGCGAGCGACATCATCAAGGGCAACTTCCACGCCGAGCGCGCCAACGCCTTCGTCGCGCTGGCCGACGCGGGCGATGCCGAGATGCTCGACCGCGCGCTCGTCGAGCACACCGCCGCCAGTTATCATCTGGAACAGGCCGGCCACACCCGCTACCTCGCCAACAACGAGAACAACCTCGCCATCCTCTTCAACCGTTTCGGACGTTACGAGGAGGCACGCGAGCACCTCGCGCGTGCGCGCGGGCTCCACGCCTCTCTGAAGGACGCGGTCATCGCCGCGCAGTGCGACGAGACGCTGGCGCGCGTGCTCGTCGCAGAGGGTCTGTATGAAGAGGCCGAGCGGGTCGCTCTCTCGGCCGTGCGCGTCTTCGAGGACGGCGACCGTCAGGCGCTTCTCGCCGAGGCGCTGACGACGCTCGGCGTCGCTCAGGCGCGCGCGGGCCGATACGAAGAGGCGCATGAAAGCCTCGTGCGTGCCCTCGAAGTCGCGGAGGCCGCGGGCGACCGCGCGGGCGCGGGGCTGGCCGCGCTCACGCTGACCGAGGAGTTGGGCGCACAACTCGGCCACGCCGAGCTGTGCGAAGCGTTCGAGCGCGCGCACGCGCCGCTCGCCGGCACGCGCAACCCCGACACGCTCGCGCGCCTGACCGCCTGCGCGCGCCGCGCGCTGGATTCGTTCATGGCCTCACAGGCGGAGGGCGACGAGGAGGTGGGCGCGCCCGATAGAGCGTTGGGAGGGCTTCTCGCTGAAGACCGAGGTGATGCGTTACGAGGCCGAGCTAATCTCGCGCGCGCTGCGCGAGGCCAACGGCGTGGTCTCGCGCGCGGCGAAGCTGCTCGGCTTCAAGCACCACCAGACCTTCGTCGCGCTCCTCAACAACCGCCACAAGGAACTGCTCGGCGAGCGCCGCCCCGTCATCCCGCGCCGCCGCAGCTACATTCGTCGCCCGCGCCGTCAGGCCCAACACGCCGGAAAGAAAGAGTAACTCCCGCCGGGACATGATTAGTGCCGGAAGGCTCTCACTACAGAGACACAGAGGCACGGCTAAGAGAGTTTAGCCGTGCCTCTGTGTCTCTGTAGTTAACGTCTTTGATTCTTTAACGCTAGTCGGACAGGCGCGACTTGATGCGGCGAAACTCCTGGGAGTCGCGCGTGTGCGTGAGCGGTTGGCCGAGCGCAGCGACGACTTGGCCGATGGCCTCGACGCGGCTCGCGGGGTCTGGGTGGTCGCTCGCGGCGGACTCTTCGCGTTCGCCCTCGCGCTCGTTGAGACGCTCGAAGAAGTCGGCCATGTCGCGCGGGTCGAAGCCGGCCTCGGCCAGTAACCGCGCGCCCTCTGCGTCGGCCTGTAGCTCGGCCTCACGGTTAGACCTCAGAAAGAACCTGTTCACGCTCGCGCCGCCCGCCGTCGCCGCCACGCGCCAGAAGTCGCCCTGGCCGATGGCCGCGACGGTGTCGATGACGCTCAGCGCCGACCTCGCAAGGTAAGCGCGCGAAGCCTGCGTCGTGCCGTGGCGCAGAGAGACGTGCGCTATCTCGTGCGCGAGCACGCCCGCCAACTCACCCTCGGTGCGCGCGGCCTTGATGGCGCCCTCGTTGACAAAGACGTAGCCGCCCGGCAATGCGAAGGCGTTGACTTCGGGCGAGGCGACGACGATGAACTTGTAAGGGAACTTGTAGCCGGGCGCGGCCGCTGCGACGCGCTCGCCGAGCCGCTGGACGTAAGCTTCGGTGCGCTTGTCGCGGAGGACGACCACCTGCCGCATGATCTCTTCGGCCGAAGCCTCGCCGAGCTGTATGTCCTGCTCGGGGCTGAAGAGGTTAAAGCCCGCGGACGCCTGCGGCAGCGCAGCGCGCGTCCCGCCGCCCGACAGCGTTCCCCCGCACGCCGCCTGCAACGTCAGCAGGGCCAATAACACCCACCCCGTAACCTTGCCAGTCCGCAGCATCGACCTCAAAGCCTCACCCCTTGCGCTTAACTCTTTTCGCACCCACGCGCGTTATGCTGGATGCTTTGCAAACATCGGGCCGCGACCGCCCGCGACCGCGTAAGCGCCACACCACAAAGGCTTTTACGGCGCGCACGCTCATTCAAGGAGGCGACGAGTCTTGTAGTCAGACAGAACCGTCCGGCGCGTCAAAGAGCACTGAAACAGTACGTGACGCGTTATGCTTTGGAGGCGAGGCAGTAGGGAAAAGAAGCGCGCGGCTCTCATCGGTTGATGATGAAAGCCGCGCTCTGTTCATCTTACCTACTGCCTACTGCTCCTCACGCACTCACCGACGGCGCGACCTTGCCGGAGAAGTCGGAGGGCGTGTCCTTCTCGTCTTCGCCTCCGGGTTTCATCGAGAACTTCTCCGCCCAGCGCACGCGACCCGTAATCTGCATGACGACGAAGAGCGTGAGGATGGAGCCGACGGTGACGGCGAGCCCCGTGAAGCCTTTGAAGAAGAAGGCGTAGGAGAACATCACGAGGTAGATGAACTGTGCCAGCCCGGCCTCGCGCGCCGCGAAGCGCGTCCCCACCACGAGGCGCAGGTAGCTGATGACCAGAAAGATCGAGACGACCGACGACGCGGCGAACGCGGCGTGAATCGAGACGTGGTCTACCAGATACGCCAGCAGCAGGTGGAACGCGAAGAAGGCCGCCGCGAGGAAGAAGTAGTTCATCGGGTGCAGCTCAAGCCCTCGCATCGTCGTGATGATGAACATCAGGAAGAAGAAGAAGAAGAGCGAGACCGGCGCGAAGAAGCTGATGCGTCCCGCGAGCGGCCCCGGCTGCAACTTCTCGGGCATCGCCATCCCGATCTGGAAGCCCGAGACGAGGTTCTTGTAGTTCCACTCAAGCTCCCAACCGTCGTCCGTCTCACGCTTCTCCGAAGGCGACAGAGTGCTCTCGGGAAAGTCTATCTCTTTAAAATCGGTTCGCATCCTCATGCGGAAGTCGCGCACCTGCGCCACGCTCGCGCCCGTCTTCGCGCCGTCGCCGCCGCCGCCGAAGTTGTAGCGCCAGTCGTCGAGGCCCTGCGACCGGTAAGCCACGCGCAGCGTCGCCGTCTCACCCGGCTTGACCGCGGCCGTGCCCGTCGCCGCGTTGCCCTCGTTCGTGAGCGCGACGGGCGCGCCGTTGACCGTGAAGACGAGGTCGTCGTAGATGGCGCGCTCGGCCGGGAACTTCAAGTTGAAGGTCACGCGCTCCTGCTCGGTCGCGTTGCGGAAGACGTAGGTGCCGTCGAAGCCGACCTTGTAGGTGCTGTACCAGAGCAGCCCCTTCTGCCTGTGCTCAAGCCCGAGCGACACGTCCACACGGCTCGACTCAAGCGGCAGCGTCTCGGTGACGGTGACCTTTTCCGTGAAGCTCCTCTTCTTGCCGTCCACAATGGTCTCGGTCGTCTTCGGCTGGGTGTACTCGGCCGTGGCCGCGGGCGGCGACTGCGACTGCGGCGCGCCCCAGAGCGACGTGACCTGCCCTTCGAGTATCTGGTCCGAATCGTACGTGCGCGAGAAGATGGTCGCGCCCAGCACCATCCAGGCCGCGGACGCACACAAGAAGATGAACGCGATGGCTATGATGCGCTTCAACATACCTTCCTACACTCCTCCGTCCAGACGTTCGTGCCCGAACGCGCATTAAACTCCTACTGTCCCTCGCGCGGCAGCGGACCGACCCACGCCGCGCGCCTGTGGCTCTCCACATCGGGGAACGAGCCCCGTCCGAAGAAGACGTGGCGCGCAAGCCGTTTGAAAGGCGCGCGCCTCATCAACGCGCAGGCCGCTTCGGTCAGCAGAGGGCTGCCCACGGAAGAGAGCGTCCGCCTCATCCACAGGCGCGAGGCGAAGCGCGCGCGGAAACGTGCGCCTGAGTAACGCGCGAGCGACGCCGTATCTCCGTCCGCGAGACATTCCCCGATGACCTCGGCCGCGAGCCCCGACAGACGCATACAAGGGTCGAGCCCGCCCGCCGTCAGAGGCGAGACGGCGCCCGCCGCATCGCCGACGAGCAGGCCGCGTTCACACGCAATCCTCTTCAGTACGCCGCCCACAGGGATGCGCCCGCCGCGGCGCTCGACCCGGCGGGCGCGCGAGAAGTCGAACGTGCTCGACATCTCGACCCGGAACTCTTCGAGCGCACGCGCCGGGTCGAAGCGCCCGGCGTAGCCGCCCACGCCGACGTGCGTCTCCTCGCCATCGCACACGACCCACGCGAGGTAGCCGGGCGCGAGCCGCGGGTCGAGGAAGCAGTGGAAGCAGGGCTCGCTCGCCGTCGCCACGCCGCGGAACACATCCTCGACGCCGACGATCCATTCGCGGTTCTCGTCGAGCCCGAGGTCGCGCCCGACGCGCGAGCGCGCGCCGTCGGCCCCGACCACGAAACGCGCCCCGACCCTCCGCGTCACGCCCGCGCGTTCGAGCAGCACCGTGGAACCGCCCGCGGACTCATCGTTCACTTCCAACCCCGCGTAACGCGTCGCCGGTGACCACACGGCGCGCGCGTCGAGGCACTCTTCGAGCATCCGCTCGTAGAGCCGACCCATGCGTCCGACGCGGTACTCCTCGTGCTCGCTCCCAAGTTCCAGCACGCGGCGCGCGGGCGAGTAGAGCTTGACCTTCCTGACCGGCGGCCCCAGACAGTCGCGTGGCAGGTCGAAGTCTTCCAGCGTGCGGCGCACGAAGATGCCCGTCGTATGCACGCCGTCTTCGAGCGAGTTCTTCCTGTCGGCCAGCAGCACGCGCGCCCCGCCGCGCGCGAGCAGCTTCGTCACCTGAAGCCCTGCCAGCCCTGCCCCCACGACTACCACGTCGAAACTCTCCAAGACTTTCTCCTTAGTCCAACAGAATCGCCAGACGTTGCTTGATGTCGCCGCCCACGGTGCTCAGCTCGTCCATGTCCTTCCCCTGCGAAAATCTTTCGAAGAATTAAAGCCCTCGACTCGTCGTGTAAGACTCGCCGGGCGGCGGCGCCGCGTCGAGCGGCATAACCACATCGCCCTCTGTGGACAACACGAAGCACGGGCCACGGAAGCCCTGCGCGCCGAGCGCCGCCGACAAGTTAACGTCCGGGTGCAAGACTCTTCCCTCTTCCGTACCCGCGCGCGCAAAGCAAAGCCCTTTGTTTCGCAAAGGCTCTGGACAAAAAAATATCGGGCGACGGCGGCCCGACCTTCCCTCTTCCCTGTCTGTCTCACCCGCCGCGCGCGGCGCGGATGACGCTCTCCATGTGACCGAGATACCTCTCTAAAGCGCGGCGTCCGGCGGTCGTCAACCTGTATTCGGTCTTCGGCGTGCGCCCGTCGAAATATTTATTACAGACGACGTACTGCGCCTCTTCGAGCTTGCGCGCGTGCACGCTCAGGTTGCCGTCCGTGGTGTTCAGGAGTTGTTTGAGGTCGTTGAAGGTGAGCGATTCGTTGACGGCGAGGGCGCTGACGATGGCGAGGCGGACGCGCTCATGTATAAGTCGATCAAGTTCGGCGGCGGCGGCCGGCCCGTCAGTCGGTTTATTGCGTCGCGGTTGTTCGCCTAAGCCCTCGGGGGCCGTTTGCGCGCCCGCCTTCTTCGCACGATCTTTCGCCAAAGCGTTCTGTCTAGCCACCGTAGTTCCTCGCTATGTGCAGCCCGAAGATGACGTGGAGCAGCCCGAAGCCCGCGGCCATCAGTGCGTCGCCCCACGCGGCGGGCAGAAAAAGAGCGCCCGCTCCCAGGAACATGAAGCAGAGCCCCATGAAGGGAACCGGGCGCACGGAGAAGGCGCCTCCCGTAACGACGCCCGTGCCGTAGAGCAGGAGCCACAGGCCGGGCAACTGTGACGTAAGCTCTGCGCGATAGAAGACGACCGTCAGCACCGCGCCCACCAGCATCGGCGGCGAAAGGTTGATAATCAGTTTGCGGCCCGGTCTTGAGAGGAGGGAGGTGTCGGAGGCGTGCGCCTTGCGGTACATCGTCCACCCGGCGATGCCTGCGGAGACGGCGGCCTCGGTCATCCAGACTGCGAACCACGCGCCGAACGTCTGCTGCTGCGAGGCGACGAGCGCCGCGAAGAGCGCCGTCAACCCGATGGCAACCTGCCCCCAGCCGGGGACAGCCGTGAAGGCCGAAGCGCGCTCCATCGTCTCACGGATGAAGCGCAGGTTATCCATCGCGCGGTCGTGGAGCGCCGGCGGCTCCTCCTCGGCCCGCGGCTTCTCCCGGAATGTGTGGACGACTGCCATGTCGCCGCCGAAAATACACCCGTCCCCCCGCGACTGTCAAGTGCTTTGCACAGCAAAGCGAAAAGAGCGTGAACCGTGAACCGACAACCGTGACAAGAGTAAGCGCAGTCTTCTACTTATCACGGTTTACGGTTCACGGTTCCGGCCTTATCATGAACGGGTTGTACGAACGACGTTTAAGGAGAGAGATTTTGAGCGAGCTGAATGTGACCCTGCCCCACGGGGTCGAGTTCGTAGCGGAAGGTGCGGGGGTGCGCGAGTTCAGGCTCGCGAACGGTCTGAAGCTGTTGCTGGCAGAGAACCGCGTCGCCCCGGTGGCGACGTTCCTGGTGCTCTACCGCGTCGGGTCGCGCAACGAGGCGGTCGGGCACACGGGCGCGACGCACCTGCTGGAGCACATGCTCTTCAAGGGCACGCCGACCTTCAACAAGGCGAAGGGAACGCAGGTCGCCGCCACGCTCCAGCGCGTCGGCGCCGACTTCAACGCGACCACCTGGTACGACCGTACCAACTACTTTGAGACCGTCCCTTCCGACGCATTGGAGCTGGCCGTCCACCTCGAAGCCGACCGCATGCGCAACTCCTTCATCGCCGACGAAGACCGGCGCTCGGAGATGACCGTCGTGCGTAACGAGCTTGAGCGCGGGCAGAACGACCCGATGCTCGTCCTCGACGAGGCCGTCTACGCCGCGGCCTTCCGCGAGCACCCTTACCACCACCCGACCATCGGCTGGCGCACCGACGTGGAGAACGTGCCGACCGCGCGGCTCAAAGAGTTCTACGACACCTTCTACCACCCGAACAACGCGACGGCCGTCCTCGTCGGCGACTTCGTGGAGGCGCACGCGCTCGCGCTCGTCAACAGGTACTTCAGCGCCCTCGGCGCTTCGAGCGAGCCCATCCCGGAGGTCTACACGGACGAGCCGCGGCAGGAGGGCGAGCGGCGTCTGGTCGTGCGGCGTGCGGGCGAATTGCCGCTCGTGCAGGTGGCCTTCCGCACGCCGGCCGCGCTCGGGCAGGAGAAGGTTCTGTCGAACGCGGAGCTGGCCGCGCGCGCCGCCCAGCCGCCCGAGGCGAACGACATCTACCCGCTGGCGGTGTTGGCCTGCGCGTTGACGAACGGCGTGACGAGCCGCCTCTATCAGGCGCTCGTCGAGTCGGAGCTGGCCGTCTCGGCCGACGCGCGCGTGGATCAGTTCCGCGACCCCGGCCTCTTCAACGTCTACGCGACGGCCGCGCCCGGCGTCGAGGCGCAGAGGGTCGAGGACGCGATTCATCAGGAGTTGAAACGCGCGGCGGAAGACATGGGCGAGGAGGAGGTCGAGAAGGCGAAGCGGCAGATCGCCGCCCACGTCGCGTACGAGCGCGACGGCACGCACAACGTGGCGATGCAGATGTCGGAGGCCGAGGCGGTCGCCGACTGGCGCTTCTACGAGGACTACCCACGCAACGTCGCGCGCGTCACGGCCGAAGACGTGCGGCGCGTCGCCACCCGTTACCTGCGCGAAGACGCGCGCACGGTCGGCCACTTCATCCCGAAGAACGGCGGCGGCGCGACTGGCAACGGAAGTGCTAATGGCTCGAAGGCGAGGGCGGCGAAGCCCGCGCCCGTGCCGCACGGCCACAAGTTTCATCACGACCCACAGTCACAACAGGAGATGAACGCGGAGGGCGTCGCGCGTGCGGCGTCGGGTGTGTTGGAGGAGAGTGGTTCGTTGAAGCGAAGCGGGTCGGGACTCTCTTCGCGTATCGTGCGCGAGGAGTTGGAGACGGGCGCGGCGCTGCTGCTGTTCGAGAACCCTTCGACGCCGACGGTCGCGCTGCGCGGGAGCCTGCGCGCCGGCTCGCACTTCGAGCCGAAGGAGAAGCCGGGGCTCGCGCGCCTCACGGCCGAGATGCTGAAGCGCGGCACGCGCAAAAGGGGCAAGCTCGAACTGGCGGGCGCGCTCGAACGGGTCGGCGCGGACGTTAATTTCGACGCGGACGTGTTCGCCGTGCAGATCAAGGCGCGCTCGCTCGCCGCAGACTTCCCCGCCCTCGCCGCGACGCTCGCCGAGATGCTGCGCGAGCCTTCATTCCCCGCCGAGGAGCTTGAGAAGCTTAAGCAGCAGACCGTGGCCTCCATCCGCGAGAAGCAGTCGGACACGTCCTGGCGCGCGTACGAGCGCCTGACGCAGACGCTCTTCGACGAACAGAACCCCTTCTACACACACGCGGGCGAGCGGCTCGTCGAGAGCATCGCGTCGATCACGGTCGAAGACGTGCGCGCCTTCTACGAGACGTTCTACGGCGGGCGCACGCTGATACTTTCGGCCGCGGGTGGCTTTAAATCTGAGGAGGCCGCACGCGTGCTGCGCGCGGCGTTCGAGGGCTTCGGCGGCCCCGAGCACGCGAAGGTCGAAGTCACAGACCCGGAGCCGCCGGCCGCAGCGCGGCGCGAGGTGGTGCTCGTGCGCGACAAGGCGAACGTGGACGTGCTGCTGGGGACGGCGGCGCCGCTGCGGCGCGACGCGTCGGACTACTACGCGGCGATGCTCGCCAACCGCGCGCTCGGCGAATCGACGCTCTCGTCGCGTCTGGGCCTGCGCGTGCGCGACGCGGAGGGGCTGACCTACGGCATCGCGTCGCGCTTCCGCTCGCCGAGTTTAGCGGCCGGGCCGTGGTACATCGCCGTCTCGGTCAACCCCGGCAACGTCGAGCGCGCCATCGAGTCGGCGCTCGGCGTGCTCGGGGAGTACGTCGAGCATGGGATACGCTCCGAGGAGTTGGAGGACGAGAAGTCGTCGGCCATCGGGTCGTTTAAGGTCTCGCTCTCGACGAACGCGGGGCTGGCGGCGGCGCTGTGGAACGCGGAGTTCTACGGCCTCGGCCTCGACTACGTCGAGCGTTACCCGGAGCTGGTCGGCCGCGTCACGGTCGAGGAGGTCAACGCCGCCATCCGCAAATACTTCCGCCCCGAGCGGCTCACCGTCGTCGTCGCCGGCGACATCGACCCCGCGGGCGGCGAGTCCGGGCCGGTGGAGTGAGGGGCAGTAGGCAGGCAGTTAAGACCAGAAGACAAAGAAACCAGAGCGGTCGAACGAAACGAAGCGTTCAAACGAATCGGGGGCGGCGAGTTGTTTAGCTCGCCGCCCCCGATTGTTTCAGGCAGATTCGTTAAGACTCTTCTTGTCTTAACTGCCTACTGTCTACTTGCTCTCTAGTTCGACCCGAAGCGCTGGCGGTACTCGGCCGCCGAGATGAACGCCTTGACCATCTCGGCGTTCTGGAAGTTGCCGTTGAAGGTGTTCAGCTTGTCGAGCCAGAAGTTGAACCCCGCGGTGTCCGGGTCGCGGCGGAGGTAACCGAAGTACTCCATCGTGACGAAGGCGCGGTTGAACTCGCGCGAGTTCATCTCCGCGGACTCGGCGACGGCGCGGAGCACCTGCGCGCGCGTCAGGGTGGTGCCGTTCAGACCCGTCACAAGCTGGTCGCGGAAGACGTTGGCCGCGGGGAAGTTGCCGCGGATCTCGCCGCCCGTGAACTGTTTCGTGTGGAAGTTGATGTAGGCGCGCCCCTCGCGCAGATTGTTGAGCTGCGCGGCGAGCGTCGTCGAGTTGCCCTCGGGCGCGTCCCACTTGCCGCGGAACGTGCCGCCGACGCCGCCCGGCGTCGGGAAGAAGGACTGGTCGTTCGGGTTGTTGTCGTTGAAGGGCGCGCCGAAGAAGCCCCAGACCACGGGGCCGTTGACGCCCGGCGCGACCGACGGCCCGGCGTGGATGTGCGCCGCGATGAGATCATCGTTCGTGTCGGCGGTCTGCCCGCCTATGTCGATGTTGCTGATCGTGGCGGTGAACGACAGGGCCGTCTGCGCTTCGTTGAACTGGAAGCGCGCCGTGCCGAACGAGGCGGGACGCGCTCCACCCGTCGTGAGCGTCGGCACCGCCGCCGGCACCTCCTGCCCGTTCGTCAGGTTGACGACGAAGAGACGCACCTGCGAGGGCGAGAGCCCGGCCGAGGCGAGCAGGTTATCGACGTACTGCTCGTTCGTGAGCGTCGAGGGGTACTTCGCGACGAACTCGGGACGCGCCACGAACTCGTTGAAGTAGGCGACCTTGTTCGCTTCGAGCACGGCCTCGGAGCCGGGCTGGCCGAAGACGAAGCCGCGCTGCAACTGCTGCACGTCGCGCATGAAGTTGCCGTAGAGCACGGGCACGGGCGTGGTCGTCGTGTTCGCGCCGAAGGCCGTGCGGTGCGTCAGGTACGCGAGGTAGCCGGTGCGCTGGAACTCAATCGACAGGAAGAAGGCGGCCGAGACGTTGACCCGCTTGTTCTCGATGCAGGCCGCGACGGCGCCGCACGAGTTGATCTCGTTCTCCCAGAACGTCTGCCCCGCGGCGTCGGGCTCGCGGTTGAGGAAGTCGAGGTAGTGCTGTCGGACGAAGAAGGACGCAGTGTCGATGGGGTTTGTCGCGGGCGTGCCCGTGTCGTTGTCGAGGATTGTTATCTCGGCCGTGTTCGGGCTGCCTAGCCCGACGCCCGCGCCGGTCGGGTTCGAGAGTTGAAGGTTGAGTTTCTCGTCAATTTCATCGTTCGCGTCGTTGACGAGCAGGAGGCGGAAGGTCTTCGAGGTCTCGCCCGGCGCGAACGTGAGCGTGCCGAGCGCGATCTCGTAGTCGCTCTTCTGGTTGGCGTTGATGTCCGGCACGGGCGTCGGCGTGGGCGGCGGCGTCGGCGTGGGCGGCGGCGTCGCTGCAAAGTCGAAGGTGTTGTAGTTGACGGTGGCCGTGCCCGACACGTCGCCCGTGCGCGTCACGGTCACGTCGATGTGGCCCCCGCCCTCGGCGATGGAGAAGTCCGTGTCGGCGAACTGGACGAGCGAGGTGGCCGAGGCCGTCGTCGGGTTGAGCTTGCCGAAGAGGCCATGCTGCTCCTCGCCGATGCCGGCGGAGAAGTAGAGCGTGTTCACGTCGCCGCCCGAGCCGCCGTTGCCGAACTTCAAGTCCCACAGCTCGTTGATGACGATGCCGTTGCCCGACTCGTCCTGAAGCGTGCCGAGGAAGGCGCCGGTCGTCGGGTTGTAGGCGTGGATGCTCGGGTTGCCCTCGCCGAAGTTGCCGACGAGGAGCGCGCCGCCGAAGATGCCGAACGTGGCGGGCGCGATGGTCACGCCCCACGGCGAGTTGAGCGCGCCGTTGTTGATGCCGAACGTCAGGTCGCGGACGCCGTTGGCGTTGAAGCGGCGGACGAAGCCGTTGCCGACGCCCGCCTCGTCGAGCCCGCCCGCGCCGACCTTGGCGTAGGCGACGTAGAGCGAGTTGCCGATGGCCTGGATGTTGTACGGGTGGAAGGTGTTCCCCGCAGTCGTCGGGATGGTCGGGTCGGCGAAGGGGAAGCTGGCCGCGGGCTGCAAGGCGAATGAGCTGTTGAAGACATCAATCGTGCCGTTGGCGAAGTCGGCCGCGTAGATGAAGTTGGCCGAGCCGTTGTTGGCGTAGGCGAGGCCCGTGTAGACGTGGCCGGGGTGGCTGGCGGCGATGACGCCCGTCGTCGAGCCGGCGGCCGGCGCGTTCGGGTCCCAGCCCACGATGTTGCCCGTGATCGAGGCGAAGAGGAAGTTCGCTCCGCACGGCGCGGCGGCGCAAGCGCCGGGGAGGACGAATTCACCCGCCACCGGGTTGGCGACCGTCCCCGTCGGCAGGCCGCCCGGGATGGTCACGGTCTGCGGACTCGCGTTGAGCGTGACGGGCGAGCCCGACGGCACGTCGCCGCGGATGAGCTGCGTGGTGCTCGTCCTGTTGTTGGAGACCCAGAACGGACTGCTCGCGGTCAGCGAGATGCCCCACGGGTTGACGAGCTGCGGGTCGAGGACGGGCGCGAGTCCGGGTACGTCCGTGAGGAGGTTCGTCTGGCGGTAGGCCGAGCCCGGCGCGATGACCGGAATCAGCGGCTGCACCTCCTCCTGCGCCGAGGCGCGCAACGCGGCGGGCGGTGGCGGCAGGAAGGCGACCGTAAAGAGAAGAGTCAGGACTAAGCTCAGCGATCTTCTGACGCGGCGCTTGCGGGCTAGTGAACCAATCATAGCAATACTCCTTGGGCCTCTTGGGCGGACGTGGAACGGCCTGTGCGAAGTGCAGTAGCCGCGGGCGGCACACGCGCGCCGCGCGGGTTGTCGAGGGGGCGACCGTTAACACTCTGGGCCGCCGGGGCGGGGAGACTCTCTTATCCAGCGGAGCCGCGGCCCCGTCCAGAAGACGGTAGCTCGGACTCTGCGTACCTGCTGGTTCTTCTGATAGAGAACTGTAAATGGAAAGGCGCGCCGAAACTCTATGACCGGCGCGCCCCTGCTGTCAAGCATGTTTTCCGAGCGGCGCGCATTCCCGGCTCAGCCCATCGCCTGGATGACGGCGTGGGCGAACTCGTCTGTGTGGGAGGTGCCGCCGACATCGCGCGTGCGCACCTGGCCGTCGGCGTAGACCTTGAGCATCGCCTTCTCGACGCGGTCGGCCGCCTCGCGCTCGCCGAGATGGCGGAGCATGAGGATGCCGGACTGGAGGAGCGCGGTCGGGTTGGCGATGCCCTGACCGGCGATGTCGGGGGCGGAGCCGTGGACGGCCTCAAAGACCGCGCCCAGCTCGCCGATGTTCGCTCCGGGAACGAGCCCCAGGCCCCCGATGAGCCCCGCGCACAGATCGGAGACGATGTCGCCGTAGAGATTTTCGAGCAGCATGATGTCGAACTGCTCGGGGCGCATGACGAGCTGCATGCAGGCGTTGTCCACGATCTTGTCGTCGGCCTCGACTTCGGGATAGTCGGCGGAGACCTTGCGGAAGCAGTCGAGAAAGAGGCCGTCAGAGAGCTTCATGATGTTGGCCTTGTGGACGGCCGTCACCTTCTTGCGTCCCTCGCGCCGCGCGAACTCGAAGGCGTAACGGGCGATGCGCGTCGAAGCCTTCTCGGTGATGATCTTGATGGACTCGACGACGCCGGGCACGACGACGTGCTCGATGCCCGAGTAGAGGTCTTCGGTGTTCTCGCGCACGACGACGAGGTCTAGCTCGGGGTAGCGCGCCGGGACGTTCGGCAGCGCGCGCACGGGGCGCACGTTGGCGTAGAGGTCGAGCGCCTTCCGGAGCCCGACGTTGACCGACGTGAAGCCCTTCCCGACCGGCGTCGTGATGGGGCCCTTGAGCGCGACCTTGTTGCGCTTGATGGATTCGAGGAGGTCTTCGGGCAGCGTCGAGCCGAACTTCTCAAGCGCCTGCGCGCCCGCGTAATGCGTCTCCCACTTGATGTCAACGCCCGTCGCCTCGATGATGCGCACGACCGCCGAAGAGACCTCCGGCCCGATGCCGTCGCCCGGAATGAGTGTGATAGTATGTGCCATGTTTGCTGCCAGAAATCAGGAGTCAGAATTCAGTAGTCAGAAGAATAGGGACAGAGAAACTTCGGGCGTACACCGCCCCCTGCTTCTGAATTCTGACTCCTGACTTCTGACTTCTTATTTTCCGGAATCATACCAGCAGTCCTTCAAAATGCGAAAGAGCTTGGGCGAGAGGGCGGACGTGGCCGTGGTGGGCGGCGGCGTCGCGGGGCTGGCGGCGGCCAGAGAGCTTGCGCGGCGGGGTCTGAGCGTCGCCGTTCTGGAGGACAACCGCGCCGGATCCGCCTCGCGCGCGGCGGCCGGGATGCTCGCGCCGCAGGCCGAGGCCGACGCGCGCGACGAGTTGTTCGAGTTGCTCTGTGCGAGCCGCGACATGTACCCGGCCTTTGCCGACGCGTTGAGCGAAGAGTCGGGCATCCGTGTTGAGATTGAACAGACCGGCACGCTCTACCTCGCGCTCAACGAGCGGGACGAGGAGGAGGTCGCGCGGCGCTTCGCATGGCAGTCGCGCGCCGGGCTCGAAGTCGAGCGGCTGACGGCCCGCCAGGCGCTCGCGCTCGAACCGAACATCTCAACGGACGTGCGCCGGGCGCTCAGGTTCCCGCGCGACTGGCAGGTCGAGAGCCGCCGGCTCGTTATCGCGCTCGACGCCGCAGCCGAGAGTCTGGGCGTGCGCATCATCCGCGCGGTCGAGGCGCGCGGCGTCCGCGTCCGGGGGGGCCGCGCCGCGGGCGTCGTGACCTCGGAGGGTGAGCTTGAGGCGGGCGCGGTCGTCTTCGCCGCGGGCGCCTGGAACTCTTCGCTGCACAAGTTCTCGGACGGCGGGAATCCTTACCTGAACGACGACCCGCGGGTCGAGCCCGTGCGCGGACAGATTCTCTGCTACCGACAGCCCCGTCAGGACAGGCAGCTCTTCCGTCACGTCGTCTACAGCCCGCGCGGCTACGTCGTCCCACGCCGCGAAGGCCGTCTGCTGGCGGGCTCGACGACCGAGCGCGGCGTCTATGACTGCCGCGTGACCGAGGAGGGCGTGCGCTCGATAAACGCGCACGTCTTGGAGATGGCGCCGGCCGTCGCCGCGCTCGAAGTGGAGGACTCGTGGGCGGGATTGAGACCGCGCGCGGCCGACGGCCTGCCGGTGTTGGGCGAGTCGGCCGACGTGAAGGGACTCTTCTACGCCACGGGGTTTTACCGCAACGGCATCCTGCTCGCGCCCGCGGCGGGCGAGATAATCGCAGACCTCCTGACGGACGGTGCAACCAGACTGAGCCCGGCCGTGCTCAAAACCTTCTCCCCCGCTCGCTTCCATCAAATCCCCACACCGCCGATGGTGATTTAAACTTCAAGGAGCAGTCCCGACAGATGAAGAGAGTTTCGACCTACGCCCCGCTGCTCGCCCTCTCGCTCGTCGTGTGCGCGGGCGTCGCGCGCGGGCAGGCGGGCGTCCGGCCGCGAACCACGCAAGAGACGGAGAAGGGGCCGAACGCTAACGCCTCAAAAGTCTCCGAAGCGCAGACGCTCTACGAGGATGCCTCGCAGTACGCGCAGCGCAAGTTCGACGAGTTCCGGCAGAAGCAGTTGCCTTACGACCCGCTGCTCGAACAGAAGACCTTGCAGGAGCAGAAAGACCTCGCGCTCCAGCACGCGGCGCGGCTGGCCGCGCTGGCGCCGCTGCGCGGGACTGACCTCTACTACTCGGGGCTGCTCTACTCGCTCGCCGGTAAGGGCGAGGGCGCGCTCGACTCGATGCGTAAGTTCCTCGCCGAAGCGGAGCCTGCGCCCGCCGACCTCAAGCAGCGCGCACGCTCGGTCGCCGCGCAGCAGGCCGCGCAGCTCGGGCTTCTGGAAGATGCAGAGAGAACGCTCGCCGATTATGCGAAGGCCGAGCCGCGCAACGTCGCCGACCTCCACCGCATGAACCTGCTGGTCGCTTCGGCCTACGTGAAGAAGAAGGACTACGCGCGCGCGGCTGCGCCCGCGGGCGAAGCATACAAGGCTGCGCTCGAATACGCGCGCACGGCCAAAGACCCCGTCCAGCGCGACTCGACCATCTTCGGCGCGGGCTCCTTCTACGCGAACGTGCTGGTCAAGGCCGGCCGCCGCGACGAGGGCCTCCGCGTCGCGCAGGAGATGCGCGCGCGCGCCTTCGCCATCCCTTCGGCGCGTCTCTACGGACAGGCGACCGAGCTAGTACTGCGACAGGGCGAGCCCTTCGGCCCCCCGCCCGAGGTCGTGGGGCTTGAGCCCCCGGCCTCGCCCGAAATTACGGTGGCCGAAGTCCTCGGGCAGGGCCCCGTCAAGCTCTCCGAGCTGCGCGGCAAGGTCGTGCTGCTCGACTTCTGGGCGACGTGGTGCACCTTCTGCGTCAAGACGATGCCGCGCCTGAACGCGCTGCACGAAAAGTATAAAGACCGCGGCCTGCGTATCATCGGCCTCAACGAGTTCGAGGGGAACATCAAGGGAGAGCCCGCAACGCGCGCGCAGGAGCTTGAGTACTTCCGCCAGTTCAAGCGCCGTTTGAACGTCTCCTACGACTTCGCCGTCGCCGCCGACGCGCGTAACGACGGCCCTTACGGCGTCGCCGCCCTGCCGACGGCCGTGCTCGTTGACCGCCGCGGCCGCGTCCGCTTTCTCACCATCGGCGCCAGCGAACAGGAGGCCGAGCTGTTGAAGCAGGTGATCTTGAAGCTGCTCGACGAGCCGGCGCCGTAGTCTATGAGGTCATTCATCTACCGCGCGCACGGCTGGCTCGGGCTGGCGGTCGCGCTGCCCGTCCTGCTCTGGGCTTCGAGCGGCCTGCTCTACGCGCTCCCCGGCGCGGTCGAGGGCGGCGAGGTGAGGCCCATCGAGGCGGCGCGCGTGCGCATCGCGCCGGCCGAGGCCATGCGCCGCGCCAACGAGTTCGCGGGGCGCGAGCTGCCCACGACGGCGCTCACGCTGCTGACGCGGGACGGCCGCCCCGTCTATCAGGCCGTCGGCGGCATGGGCGGCGACTCGCTGCTCGTGGACGCGGAGACGGGCGAGGTCATTAAGACCCCGCCGCCGCGCGCCCTGACCAGGTACTTCAACCAGGCGCACTTCTACTTCTTCGCGGGGCGCTGGCAGGTGCCTCTGCTCGTCGGGTTCGCCGCGCTGGCGTGCCTGTCGGCGCTCTCGGGCATCTACCTGAACGTCGTCTCGTGGCGGCGGCGCGGCTGAGCCGCCGAGCGTGGGTGGCGGGGCGACAACCGGGCGCGGTCTGTTGTAATCTCTGGGACGTTATGGAAGGCTCTAATATCACCATCGCGATTGCTTTCGCCGCGGGGCTCCTGTCGTTTCTGACGCCGTGCGTGTTGCCGCTCGTCCCCGGTTACGTCTCGCTCATCTCGGGCGTGAGCGTCGAGCATCTGAAGGGCGAGGGCGGCGAGTCGCGCTCGTCGGCGCGGCGCGCAGTCATCATCAACTCGCTCGCCTTCAACGCGGGCATTTCGCTCATCTTCATCCTCTTGGGCGCGACCGCCGGGTGGGTCGGCAACGTGCTCTTCTCTTCGCCGTGGGTGAGGATCATCGGCGGCCTCGTCATCGTCGCCTTCGGCCTCCAGATGATGGGCGTGCTGAAGGTCGGCGCTCTCTACCGCGATACGCGCAAGTTCTCCGATGATAAGCCGCGCGGGCCTCTGGGGTCGGCGCTGCTGGGCGTGGCGTTCGCGGCAGGGTGGACGCCGTGCATCGGCCCCATTCTCGGCGGCATCATCGGGCTGGCGGCGACGAGCGGCGGGTGGAAGAGCGGGCTCATCCTCTCGGCCTTCTACTCGGCGGGGCTCGCGCTGCCGTTCCTCATCGTCGGGCTCACGATGAACGCGTTCCTCGGCTTCTACGCAAAGTTCCGCCGCCACCTGCACAAGGTCGAGGTCGCCTCCGGCCTCCTGCTCATCCTCATCGGCGTGATGGTCGCCTCCAACAGTCTGACGTGGGTCGCCTCGGTCGCCTCGCGCTACCTGCCGAACGCCGAGAACCTGGTTAAGAGTGACGCTCCGCCCGTCCCGGGCACGCAGCCGCCGGCCGCCCCCGCGCAGAACGCGGCGGCCAACGCCGAGCCCGCGCCCGAGGTAGACCTGACGACGCTCGACGGCAAGCCTCTGAAGGTCTCGGAGCTGCGCGGGCAGGTCGTGCTGCTCAACTTCTGGGCGACGTGGTGCGTGCCCTGTCGCTCCGAGATACCGAGCCTCAACGCCATGCAGCGCGACCTCTCGGGGCGCGGCTTCAAAGTCGTCGGCGTCACGACCGAAGACTCGGCCGACCTCGTCCGCGACTATCAGAAGGACGTAAAGCAGGAGTACACCGTCGCCCTCGGCGACGCGGGCGTCGCCAACAAGTACGCGGTCGGCGTGCTGCCTACGACCTTCATCATCGACCGCCAGGGCCGCATCCGACACAAGATCATCGGCGAGAAGTCGCGCGCCCAATTCGAGGCGCTCATCAACCCCCTGCTCGACGAGCCGCCAGCCACCGCCGCGCTCAAGAGTGAGTAAGCTCTGCCCGCACGAACGAGAGAAAGCATCATGCTCAAGAATCAGAGCCGCACCGCCGCCGTACTCCTCTTCGCCGCCTCCGCCGTGCTCGCGTCCGCGCAGGGTACGAACGCGCAGACCGGCTCGCCGGTCAACACGCAGGGAAGCAACCCGCCGTTCTTCAAGACCCAGAGCGGCGCGCAGCAGCCGCAGCAACAACCGGCGGCGCCTCCCGCCGCGGTGACGCCGGCCGCGCCGCAGCCGCAGGGCGGGACGCAGTTGACGCGGAGCGAGGGGCACGAGTGGGCGCCGCTCCTTGAGCAGAAGCTCGACTACAAGGACTGGTCGTTCAAGAGCCTGAAGGACGGCACGCCCGTCTCCTTGCGCGAGCTGGCGAAGGGGAAGAAGCTCGTGCTGGTCGTCTACTTCGCGCCGTGGTGCGGCAACTGGAAGAACGAGGCGCCGACCGTGTTGCGTCTGTATGAGAAGTACAAGGCGCAGGGGCTTGAGGTCGTGGCAGTGAGCGAGTACGCGCCGGCCGACGACTCGCGCAAGTATTTCGAGTCGCAGGGCGGCGCGCCCTTCCCCGTCGTCGTCGAGTCCGAGGCCGGCGACGCGAGGGAGAAGACGACGCACTACGCCTACCGCAAGTCCATCGGCGACCCGCGCAACTGGGGCTCGCCCTTCAACATCTTCCTCGAACCCGCGAAGCTCAACGCGTCGGGCGAGCTGCTGACGGAGAAGGCTTGGGTCGTCGGCGGCGAGCTGATCGAGAAGGACGCAGAGCGCTTCATCCGTGAGCGCCTCGGCCTCAGTGAGCAGGGCGCCGTCGAGCAGTGCAAGGACGAGCCGCAGCCGGCCGGGGCGAAGAAGCAGTAGGCCGCGCGCGCCAAGTTCTCCCGACACTTGTCCGCAGCAAGCCGCAGAACCGATTTCCGCATCAAACACCCTCCCCGACCCAGTCCACCCGTCTCTTTAAAGCGATAAGCGAGAGGCGCCGGAGCAGCCTTTCCCTTGACGTTGACGGCAGCGCAGTTCGTGGACACTTTGAATGCGAACGCGGGACAGGTACTCTCCGACGCGGAGCGCGGCGCGCGGCCGAGCTGGTCAAGGCGTTCGTCATCTCCATCGAGTACCGTCAGCGTTTCGACATGCCGTAAGGTCACCGGGAGCTTTGAATGATGAAAGCAACACTATGGGCAACGGGGCTGCTGCTGGCCGCCGCGATGCTCTTCGCCACGACGGGCGCGCAAGAGTCTGGGACACCCGCCGCTTCGTCGAGCGACGCTGTGGGTAGCCGCGCTTCCCTCGCGGAGCGCGTGCGGGGGCTGCTTGCCGCGTCGGGCGTCGAGGTCGGAACGGCCGCGAACCCTTCGGCGACCGCGCGCACGCACCGCACGTTGCGGGTCTCTTGGGAGGCGGACAAGGGCGCGCTCCCGCGGCCTTCGGCGGCTCAGTACAGGAATGCGCCGGGGCGCGTCGCGCTCCTCGGCGCGTCGGCGCGGCGCGACGGGGCCTTGCCGAAGCAACGCTCGGCCGAGCTTTCGCCAACGCAGGTCGTCGTCGTCGCGCTCGACGCGGAGGGGCACATGCGCTGGTGCGGGCTCGTCGCAGACCCGCGCCTGCTGCGCGCCGAAGTGCCCGGCCCCGACGGCGAGCTGTCGGGACAGGTCATCTACAGGGAGTCGGCCGAGTTCATCGTCCAGTATCCGGACGACGAAGCGGTGACGGAAGTGCGCCTCTATCATCCCGACTGGGACGGGCAGAAGTTTTCGCTTGAGCTGGTCGGCGCGGTCGCCGCGCGTTGAGGGTGAACGTCATGTGCAAGAGTTCCAGGTTCATGAGACTCGCCCGCGCGCGCGCCTTGAGAGTGACGCTGTGCCTGCTCGCCGTCGTGTGTCTCGCGCGCGCAGCCGCGGCCGAGCCCGTACAGACCATCGTCAACAACGGCGACCCCGCGAACCGCGTGGACATCGTCCTCCTCGGCGACGGCTACACGGCCGCCGAGATGTCGAAGTATCGGTCGGACATCGAACAGTTCGTCCGGCTCATGTTCGAGCAGGAGCCGCTCAAGGAGTACCAGCGTTTCTTCAACGTCCACCGCATCGACGTGGCGAGCGCGGAGTCGGGCTCCGACCACCCCGAGCGGGGCGTCTCGCGCAACACGGCCTTCGACTCGGGCTACAACTGCTCGGGCATCCAGCGGCTCATCTGCGCCAACACCTTCAAGGCTTCCAACGTCGCGGCGGCCAGCCTCGCGCCGGCGCAGATCGACCTCATCATTCTCATCGTCAACGACGAGGAGTACGGCGGCTCGGGCGGCTCCATCGCCATCGCCTCGACGAACGCGGCGGCGGTGGAACTCGTGCTGCACGAGTCGGGTCACACCTTCGGCCTGCTGGCCGACGAGTACACGGAAAGTCCCCCGGCCTGCTCGAACACGTCCGAGCCTGTGCAGGCCAACGTCACGCGCCAGACCGTGCGCGCCGCCATCAAGTGGAACGCGTGGATCGACGCCCCGACGCTGCTGCCGACGACCTCGACGCAGCCCGGACTGGTCGGCCTCTTCGAGGGCGCGCGCTACTGTACGACCGGGCTCTACCGCCCGACCTTCAACTCGAAGATGAGAAGTTTGGGACGACCCTTCGAGCAGGTCAACGGCGAGCAGCTCGTCCGGCGCATCTACAACCGCGTCTCGCCCGTGGACTCGTTCGCGCCGTCGAACGGCTCCGCCATCCAGCTCACGACGGGACAGGCGCAGAACTTCAGCGTCACGACCCCCGCGCCGCTCACGCACGCGCTCTCGGTGAGCTGGACGATTGACGGCCAGCCCGCGGGCAACTCCACCTCTCTGACCTTCGCCGCCGGCCTTCTCAACGTCGGCCCGCACACGATCCAGGCCACGGTGAGCGACCCGACGACGTTCGTACGCAGCGACCCCGAGCAGCTCCTGAACGAGCGCGTGACCTGGAGCGTCAACGTCACGGCGGCCAACCCCATCGCCGGCTCCGTGTTCTTCGTCACGCAGCACTACCGCGACTTCCTCTTGCGCGAGCCCGATGCCGCCGGTCTCCAGTTCTGGGTGCAGGGCATCGAGTCGTGCGGGTTGAACTCGGAATGCCGCGAGGTCAAGCGCATCGACACCAGCGCCGCGTTCTTCCTGTCGATTGAGTTTCAGGAGACGGGTTACCTCGTCTACAAGACCTACAAGGCGGCCTTCGGCAACCTGCCGGGCAAGCCCGTCCCCGTGCGCCGCGACAGCTTCCTGAGCGACACGCGCACCATCGGCAGCGGCGTCATCGTCAACGTCGGCAACTGGCGCGAGCAGCTCGAAGCGAACAAGAACGCCTATGCGCTCGCCTTCGTCCAACGCGCGGACTTCCAGACGGCCTTCCCCGGCTCGATGACGGCGCAGCAGTTCGTGGACAAGCTCTTCTCGAACACGGGCGTGACACCGACCGCGGGCGAGCGCAGCGCGGCCATCACGGCCCTCGGCGCGGGCAACACAGCGGCGCTGCGCGCTGCGGCGCTGCGGAGCGTAGCCGAGAGCAGGACACTCCACCAGTTGGAGGTCAACCGGGCGTTCGTGCTGATGCAATACTTCGGCTACCTCCAGCGCAACCCCGACGACGCACCGCAGCAGGGCCTCAACTTCGACGGCTATAACTTCTGGCTCGGCAAGCTCGAAGAGTTCGGCGGCGACTACCGCCGCGCCGAGATGGTCAAAGCTTTCGTCACCTCCATCGAATACCGCCAGCGCTTCGGGCAGTAGGCAGTTAGTGATGAGCCCCGGAGGGGTGAAGGAACGTGTGATGCGTCCTTCGCCCCTCCGGGGCTCTCACATCTTTTATAACGACTATCCGGGGCTCAACCCTACCCGCGGCCTTCTTGTCTTTCAACTGCCTACTGCTCTTTACCTGCCGTCGGGCTTGGCATAAACTCTGCGCCGGACGCGCACTTAAGGCCCCCCGAGCCTTCCGTTTGGTAAAGGTCTCTTTATGCCCCTCGCTCGACTCGACTCCCCTCGCCCGGGAAGAAGACTGTTCAAGCTCGCACTCCGCCTCTGCATCTGCGCGGCGCTTGCCGCCGTGCTCTGGGGCCGGTTCGCACCTTCGGCCGGCGCGGCCTCGACGTTCGTCGTCAACTCGACGGGCGACGGCTTCGACTCCAACACTGCCGACGGCATCTGCAACGACGGCGCGGGCCACTGCACTCTACGCGCGGCCCTCATGCAGGCCAACGACACCCCGGGCGCCGACACCATCAACTTCCAGATCGGCACCGGCCCGCAGACCATCACGCCCGCCTCCTTGCTCATCGTCCCCGCGGAAGTAACGATAGACGCGACCACGCAGCCGGGCTACGCCGGCTCGCCCGTCGTCGTGCTGAGCGGGAACGGACTCAGCGGCGACGGGCTGTTTCTCGGCGGCGGGTCGATCACGGTGCGCGGCCTGGTCATCAACGGGTTCCGCGGGGCCGGCATCCACGCAGGCGGCGCCGTCGGCATTGTGATCGAGGGCAACTACATCGGCACGGACGCCGCGGGCGCCGCGGCCGTCGGCAACGGGTGGGGCGTCTTCGTCGAGTCCCCCGGCGTGAAGGTCGGCGGGACGACCCCCTCGGCGCGCAACGTCATCTCGGGGAACGCCGTCGGCGTCGTCCTCCGCGACACGGCCTCCGTCGTGCGTGGCAACTATATCGGCCTGACGGCGAATGGGGCGTCGCCGCTGCCGAACGTCGGCGACGGAGTGCGGGTCGAGGGCAGCGTCGCCTTCGGCGCCGTCCGCGAGATTGCCTTTGACAACATCGTCGGCGGGACGGCCGCGGGCGAGGCTAACGTCATCGCCTTTAACGGCGGCAACGGCATCTCGATTACGGAGCACGCGCTCGAAGGCGCCTTCCAGCGCGGCAACGTCCTGCGCGGCAACTCGCTCTACTCGAACGGCCTTCAGGGCATCAGCCTCGCGCGCCCGGGCGGCGTCGAGGAGGCCAACGACGCCGCGGACGCCGACGACGGCCCGAACGGTTTGCAGAACTACCCCGTGCTCGACTCCTACGCGCCTTCGGGCGGCGGCACGGTCGTCGTCGGCTCGTTCGCCGCCAAACCCAACACGACCTTCGCGCTCGACTTCTACGCCAGCTCCGCGTGCGACGGCTCGGGGCACGGCGAGGGGCAGGCGTACCTCGGCGCCGCGAGCGTCACGACGGGGCCCTCGGGCAACGCGCAGTTGAGCGAGCTCGTCTCTTCGGTTCCGCCCGCACTCCCCTTCATGACCGCGACGGCCACAGACCCCTCGGGTAACACTTCAGAGTTCTCGCCGTGCCTCAACGCGTCAACGCCTTCGACCGTCCAGTTCAAGCGCGCGGTCTACGAGGGGGCCGAGTCGGGGCCCGGGACGTTGACCGTCACCGTCACGCGCACGGTCGGCTCCACGTTGGGTGCGGCGACCGTCGATTACGCGACCTCGGACGGCACGGCCAAAGCAGGGCTCGACTACGTCGCAACGTCCGGCACCGTCAGCTTCGCGCCCGGCGAGTTAATCAAGAGCTTCGCTGTGCAGCTCATCAACGACGCGACCGACGAGGACACGCAGGCTTTCAACGTCACGCTCAACAACCCGACGGGCGGCGTCTCGCTCGGCGGCAACAGTACGACTTCCGTCAACATCCTCGACGACGACCGTATGCCGACGGCCTTCGCCGGCCCGTACCTCGTCGTGTCCGAGGGCAGCACCGGGACGACGCAGGCCGTTTTCAGCATCCTCATCGGCCAGGCAAGCGACAAGCCGATCAACGTGCGCTACTCCACTCTGGACGGCACCGCCACGTCGCCGCAGGACTTCGAGGCCGCGAGCGGCGCGGTGACGTTCGCGCCGGGCCAGACCGTCGTGAACGTGAGCGTCCCCGTCCGCGGCGACACCGAGCCGGAGTTCGAGGAGAGCTTCACCCTCAGGGTCAACGCGCCGACCGAGGACGGCCGCGGCTTCAACAGCAACACCTCCTGCCTCATCTTCGACGACGACAACGCGCCGGGCATACACCTCTCCGCCGCCCGCTATCTGGTGGCCGAAGGCGCGGGGCACCTCGACATCCCGGTCGTGCGGCGCGGCGACCCGTCCGCGGCCGTGAGCGTGAACTACCGTGTGGCGGCTCACTCGGCCTCGGTGCACGACTTCACGCCGACGACCGGCCGACTCGACTTCGCGCCCGGCGAGACCGAGAAGAGTTTCGTTGTGCTCGTCAACGACGACGCGTTCGTCGAAGGCCCTGAGGAGGTCGCGGTCGTGATTGAGGGGGCTACGCTCGGCGGGCTCGGATTTGAGGAGGCGCGCGTCACCATCACGAGCGACGATGTGTCGCCGCCGACCGCTTCAAATAACCCAGTGGACGACGCGGGTTTCTTCGTCCGCCAGCACTACCACGACTTCCTCGCGCGCGAGCCCGACCCCGGAGGCTTCGCCTTCTGGACGGGTCAGATCGAAGCCTGCGGCGCGGACGCCGAGTGCCGACGCGTCGTGCGCGCGAGCGTCTCGGCAGCCTTCTTCCTCTCCATCGAGTTCCAGCGCACGGGCTATCAGGTCTTCCGCGTCCACACCGCCACCTACCCCGAGAGTTATAACTCCGACTTCAACCAGCGATTCTACCAGCTCGCGACAATCCATCTCATCTTCACGAACATGGCGACGATTCGGGAAGGCGTCGTCGTGGGACAGCCCGGCTGGGAGGAGCGCCTGCGCGACAACACGCTCAACTTCGCGCGCGGCTGGGTCGAGAGCGCGGATTTCAAGGCACAGCAGCCGGCCGACATGGCCGCCGGCGCCTACGTGGACAAGCTGTTCGCCAACGCCGGCGTCGCGCCCGTGGCGGGCGAGCGTGAGGCGGCGCTCGCGGCCTTCGGCGCGGGCGGCACGGAGGGGCGGGCCGCCGCGCTGCTGAGCGTGACGAACAGCCGCTCGGTCTATAACCGCCAGTACAACGCGGCCTTCGTCGTGATGCAGTACTACGGCTACCTGCGCCGCGCGCCGAACGAGGCACCCGACTTTAGCTTCTCGGGCTTCGACTTCTGGCTCGCCAAGCTCGACGGTTTCAGCCCGCCCGGCGAGGACGTGCGCGACGACGCCGTCGCCGCCGCCCGCATCGCCCGCGCCGAGATGGTCCGCGCCTTCGTCGAGTCCGTCGAGTACCGCGCCCGCTTCGGGATGCCTTGAGGAAAAGTAGGCAGTAAGCAGATGGCAGACGGCAGTCTCATCCCCTTCGGGGACTTTTTAACTGCCGTCTGCCATCTGCTTACTGCCTACTGCGTATGCTATGATGTCCCGCTCTTTTCGACCCCGATTATTTGAACGGTTTTCTTTGTAAAGGATGAGACTTCGTCTGCTCTACCACGGTCACTGCTTCGACGGCGTGGCCTCGGCCGCGGTCTTCACGCGGTTCTATCTCTCGCGCGTGCGCCCCGGCTCGGACGTGGCCTACGCGCCACTGCTCCACACGGCCGGCGCGCTCTTCGACGAGAAGATGTTCGACGGCGACGAGAACGCCATCGTCGATTTCAAGTACAGCCCGTCCGAACGCCTGACCTGGTGGTTCGACCATCACCAGTCGGCCTTCCTCTCCGCCGAGGACGAGGCGCACTTCCGCGCCGACACCTCCGAAAGGAAGTTCTGGGACGCCGACAGCAAGTCCTGCACCGAGTTCATCGCGCGCACGGCCTCCGAACGCTTCGGCTTCCGTGATTCGTCGCTCGACACGCTCGTCCACTGGGCGCACGTCATCGACGGCGCCTTCTACGAGTCGGCCGCGCAGCCCGTCGAGCTGAAAGAGCCTGCCTTGCAACTGATGCAGGTTATCGAGAACGTGGACGACGACTTTATCGAGTGGATCATCCGCCAACTCGTCACGCGCCCGCTCGAAGAGGTCGCTTCGAGCGAGGAGGTGCAGCAGCGCTTCCGACCCTTACTCGCGCGCCACGAGCAGACGCTCGATACCATCCGGCGCAAGGCCGCGTACGAGCGCGGCGCCGTCACCTTCGACCTCGTGGACGAGGGGCTCGAAGGCTTCAACAAGTTCATCCCCTACTACGTCTGCCCCGAGACGACCTACTCGGTGGCGGTCACGCGCGGCACGTACCGCACTAAAATCTCGGTCGGCTCGAACCCCTTCAGCCCGCGCCCGCGCCGCCACAACATCGCCACTATCTGTGAGCGCTACGGCGGCGGCGGCCACGCCGTCGTCGGCGCCGTCTCCTTCAAGCCCGACGAGGTCGAGCGCGCCCGCGCCGTCGCCCAAGAGATACTCGCCGAACTGCGCGATGGATTTGCGGAGTAGGCGAAAGCAGTAGGCAGTAGGCAGTTGAAGACAAGAAGGTGCCTGAAAGAATCGGGGGACGCGAGTGATGAATCTCGCGTCCCCCGATTCTGTTGACTGTCTCTCTTTTTAACTGCCTGCTGCCATCTGCCTACTGCCTACTTTCTTCCTAGAAGTCACCCTTGCAGGTGTCGTGGCCGCAGTCGCAGTCGATCTGGATGGTGTTCGGGGTGCTCTGGCAGTGGACGCTACAGTACTTCTCGCCCTTATCGACGGGGCAGGTGCAAGGGGCGTTCTTGCAGGTGTTCGCCGCGTCGGCATCTCTCACGGTCTCGTCGGCCATCTTCGCTTCTCCTCCGGGTTGTCCTGTGGTCGAAAATATGCCTTCGGTTCTATGCCAAATCACGCGCAGAGTCAAGAAGTAGCGGCCGACGGCCGTTGCTTAAAGGTTCTTCCTTAAGAAGCCGATGATCTTCCAGGCGTCGAGGTAGACCCACGGGCGCTCGCCGCTGGTGTAGTGGCCGCAGGGGAGCCAGGAGACGTTGACGGGGACGCCCGTGGCGCGCACCCCTGCGATCACCTCGTGCGAGAGGTCGGCGGGGAAGGTCAGGTCGTGGCGCGCGGCGATGAAGCGCATCGGCCGGCGGCGCAAGTCGGCGAGCCTCCCGACGTAGCTCATCGGGCTGATGGGCAGCCACGCCTCGCGCAGCTCTTCGAGCGTGAGCGCGCCCTCGATGCCGGCGCGCACGTGCTGCGTCGAGATGCCGCGCCAGACCACGTCGGCGACGTAGCCCGAGACGTGGTTGAAGACGCCCGCGTCGATCCGCTCGTCGTGGACGAAAGCGAGGAAGGCCGTGCATGAGCCGATGCTCGTCCCCATCGCGCCGATGCGCTCGTACCCTTGCGCGTCGAGCCACGCGACGGCCGCGCGCAGGTCGATGACGCCCTGCCGCAGGGCTTGGAGCGTGCGCCCCACGTTCGGGCTGACCATGTACTCGGCGCGCTGGAACCCCGCGGGCCGCCGCGCCTCGTGGTAGGGGAGCGTCAGCCGGAGCGCCGTGATGCCGAGCCGCGCGAGCAGGCGGCAGAGCCCGACGTGGCTCACCTCGTCGGCGTTCCACTGCGGGAGGACGACGACCGCGCGGCGCGGCTCTTCGCCCTTCGCGCGCGAGCTACGGGGCGGCTGCGCGGGGAAGAGTCGCGCGCGGGCCGTGTTGTTCTCGGGGGTGGGCGTGTGGACGGCGCTTGTCCAGGTGAGGAGGTCGCCGTCGAGTTTGTAGTCTTTGACGGGGGCGAGCCCGTAGAACTCTTCGCTGTGTGCGACCGCGCGGCGCGCGGCTTCGAAGACGGTCGAGCGCGGGTCGCGGCCGTCCGCGCCTTGAGAGACGTACTCCGCGCCCCACTCGAAGGGGAGCACGACGCGGTTCGTGTCGCGCGTCGCGCGCCGCCGCTCCTGCGCCCTGATGATGTTCCCCAGCAAGTCTTATGTCCGAAACCTTATGAATGATGACTAAGCGTTGAATCCTAAAGGTCGGCCGCGTCGAAGGCAAGCAGGGCTCAGGCCCGAAATGGAAGAGAGGCCGCCCCGGTTCGACTCGGGGCGGCCTCCCTGTTTCATTCACACGCCGTCGCTTACGGGTGGAGAGTCCAGAAGTTGTAGCTGCCGGAGCCGCTGTAGGAGTAGACCTGGAAGCGGTAGTAGGCGGCCGTGCCTGTGTAGGAGATGGTCTCGTTGGAGGTCGCGCTCTCGCTGCTCGCGACCGTGACCCACGCCGAGCCGTTCCATCTCTGCAAGTAGAGGTCGAAGTCCGTGCCCGCTGGCCCGACCAGACAGCCCTTGTGCGTGCCCGAGGTCGCGCTGTAGTAGTAACTGCCGTTCGGCTGGTAGTTGGAACTGCCCGTGCCCGTGAGCGTGCCCGCGTAGAGCGTCCCGCCCGTGCAGGCCGCGGGTACGCCGCCGCCCCCGCCGCCGCCCGTCGTCAGGAGCGAGTAGAGCAGACGGTTAGGCGAGCCCGTCCCGATGCCCGTCAGCACGCCCGTCGTCGCCGTGTTGACGATCTGGTCGCGCACGGTCGCGGGGCTCGCGCCCGTGTTGTTCTGGAGGTAGAGCGCCGCCACGCCCGCCACGTGCGGCGTCGCCATCGACGTGCCCGAGATGGTGTTCGTCGCCGTGTCGGACGTGTACCACGAAGACTGAATCGAGGAGCCCGGCGCGAAAAGGTCGAGACAGGTGCCGATGTTCGAGAAGTCCGACTTGGCGTCGGTCGAAGTCGTCGAGCCGACGGTGATGGCCGCAGCGACGCGCGCGGGCGAAGAGTTGCAGGCGTTCGCGCTGTATTCATTGCCGGCGGCGACGGCCGTCGTCACGCCCGAGTTGATAAGGTTCTGAATGGCTGTGTCGAGCGCGGTCGAGGCGCCGCCGCCGAGTGAGAGGTTGGCGACCGCGGGGAGCTGACGGTTCGCCGTCACCCAATCGACGCCCGAGATGACGGTCGAGTCCGTCCCGTTCCCCTGACAGTCGAGCACGCGGACGGCGTGGAGCGTGACGCCTTTGGCAACGCCGTAAGTCGAGCCGCCGATAGTACCGGCGACGTGCGTCCCGTGGCCGTTGCAGTCGTTCGAGCCGTTGCCGTCGTTGATCGAGCTGAAGCCGTTGCCGTTAGCACGCCCGCCGAACTGCGTGTGCGTGGCGCGGATGCCGGTGTCGATGACGTAGGCGTGAACGCCCGCGCCCGTCGGCGTGTAGTTGTACTGCGCGTCGAGCGGGCGGTTGCGCTGGTCGATGCGGTCTAAGCCCCACGGCGGGTTGTTCTGCGTCGTCGAGGCCGAGACGACGCCGTCCTCTTCGACCGACGCGACGCGCGGGTCGTCGGCCAGCGCCTCGGCCGCTTCGGGCGTGAGCTGTGCGGTGAAGCCGTTGAGCGCGTGCCTGAAGACACGCTTGAGCTGGCCGCGGTGCAGGCCGACGAGGTCGGTGGCGAGGTTGGGCGCGAACGAGCTTTCGCCGCGCTCGCCCGCGGCCCAGTCCGCGAGCGTCACGATGTACTGCCCCTCGACGGGGCGCGCCTTCTTCTTGACCTTACTCTTCTGACCCTGACCCGAAGAGGCGGGCGCGACCGAGAGGGCGACGGCGACGGTGAGCAGCAGCGCGGCCGCCGTGAAAACTGAAATTCTCTTCATTCAAACCTCCGAGTGTGTTGGTGAGCCTGTGCCTGTGACAGCGCGCACGTCGGTCGAGCACCCCGAGACGGGCGCGAACGCGGACGCGGCGTTGCCGCGGAAGATGGGTGTTCGTGCGGAAGGTCATACAGCGCGCGCGCGTTTTTTTAATTGAGCGCGAGGGGCCGCGGAAGTCTCTTTCGGGCAGAGTAAGAGAGACTTCGGGCCTTGCTGCGGTTACTCCGGCGGTCGGGTGCCGAATGGAGCGAGGTTCGGGGTCAAGGCACGGCCCGTGAGGGGCCTCAAAAACTGAACTTGGGGGTTTTGAAACTATCTTTGGGGAAGGCGACTATAAACAGATTCGCCGCGCCGCGCAAGTCGGGAGGCGGGTGGCTTCAGCGCTTCCGGCGCTCGCGGTAGCGTGCGAGCATCTGCGGCGAGATGAGGAGGGTTTGGAGGAGCGAGCCGGTCGCGAACCGGCGCGCGAGCGAGCGGAAGAGCGAGGCCGCGCCGGGCGTGTAGGCGAACCACCAGACATCGTGCATGAAGGTGAGGCGGTTGACGTGGATGTGGTGCGGCGCGACCAGTTCCAGCAGTCCGAGCCGGCCGTGCGTGCGCCCGAGGCCGCTCTGTTTGACGCCGCCCCACGGCGCCTGCGCGATGCCGTGCGTGTAGAGCACCTCGTTGACCATGACGGTGCCGGCCTCGATGCGGGACGCGACGCGGCGGCCCCTTCTTAGATTTTTAGTCCACACGCTCGCGGTCAGTCCAAACTCGCTGTCGTTGGCGAGCGCGACGGCCTCCGCCTCGTCGCGGAAGGTCATCAGGGGGAGGACGGGGCCGAAGGTCTCCTCGCGCATGACGGCCATCGAGTGATCGACGCCGTCGAGCACGGTCGGCTCGTGGAACCAGCCGCGCTCCGAACAACCTTTTGCGCGACCGCCGCCCGTCAGAACACGCGCGCCGCGCTCGACCGCGCTACGGACGTGCTCTTCGACCGTCCGCAGTTGCCGCTCGCTCGACATCGAGCCGAGGTCGCACGCGACGCCCGGCTCCTGGCGCAGCGACTTCGTCTTCTCGACGATGCGGCGCGTGAACTCTTCGGCGATACTTTCATGCACGTAGCAGCGCTCGACCGAGGCACACGCCTGGCCCGAGTTGGCGAACGCGCCCCACACGGCCGCCTCCGAAGCGGCCGAGAGGTCTGCGTCCTCGAAGACGATCATCGGGTCTTTGCCTCCGAGTTCGAGGACGACGGGGAGGAGTCTGCGCGCCGCCGCCTCGGCCACGCGCCGCCCCGTCGGGACGCTGCCCGTGAACATGACCTTATCGACTCCGGCTTCGACAAGCGCCGCGCCGGTCGAGCCGTCGCCGGTCAAGACCTCAAGCAACCCTTCCGGCAGCCCCGCGCGCTGAAAGACCTCGCTGACCTTGAGGCCGACGAGCGGCGTCAGCTCGCTCGGCTTGAGCACGACGGAGTTTCCGGCCATCAACGCCATCACGACCTCGCCCAGCGGCGTCGCCCAGGGGAAGTTCCACGGCGAGATGATGCCGACCACGCCGAGCGGCCGATACTCGATGACGGACGTGCGGCCGAGGAAACGATAGAGGCCGATGTCGATCTTCTCGGGGCGAAGCATCCGCTCGGACTTGCGCGCGAAGAACTGCATCAGGTCGAGCGTGGGCACGATCTCCATCGCCAGCGCCTCGGCCGCCGGTTTGCCCGACTCGCGCGAGATAAGCTCGGCGATCTCGTCCATCCCTTCGAGCACGAGAGAGCGCGCACGCAGAACGACGGCCGCGCGCTCCTTAAACGATAGCGCGCCCCAACCCTTCTGCGCGGCGCGTGCGCGCGCGACCGCCGCCTCGACCTCTGCGGCCGAACGCAAGGGCACGCGCCCCACCTCCTCGCCCGTCGCCGGGTCGTAGGAGACGACTTCACGCGCCGCTTCGGTCAGCTTGTTGACGGTTTGAGTCTCTGTGATTTGAGTCGCCATTCTGTTTGCCTCGCGCGATTATTGCGCGAAGATGGGAAGGTTTGGAAGCCCGGCGGATGCTCCCACGTTTCCGCGGCGCCGCGCGCACGGGTTAGAATTGCGACGAGAAGAGTTCACTTTGAGAGGTCGAAGATGACAAGACCGCAGCTTGCGGAGTTCATGCGGCGGATGGAGCCGGACTCCGTCGCCATCATCCCGGCGGCGCGCGAGGTGACGCGCTCGCACGACACGGAGTACCGCTTCCGGCAGGACTCGGACTTCTACTATCTGACCGGCTTCCGCGAGCCCGACGCCCTGGCAGTCGTCGCGCCGGGTCGCGAGAAACCCTTCACGCTCTTCGTGCGGCCCCGCGACCGCGAGAAGGAGATTTGGAACGGGCGACGCGCCGGCGTCGAGGGCGCGAAGGAGTCTTACGGCGCCGACGAGGCTTACCCCGTGGAGGAGTTCGACGCCAAGCTCACGGAGCTGCTCGACGGCGCGCGCAGCCTCTACTACCGGCTCGGCAACGGCCACGCGGAACTCGACCAGACGCTCATCCGCCAGCTCTCGCGCATGCGCATGTTGGGGCGCAAAGGGGTCAAACCACCGCAGGCCATCATCGACCCCGGCGCGCTCATCCACGAGATGCGCCTCATCAAGTCGGACGAAGAGATTGCGCTCATGCGCCGCTCGGCCGACATTGCGGCCGAGGCGCACCGCGAGGCTATGCGCGCCGCGCGGCCCGGCATGAAGGAGTACGAGCTTGACGCCCTCATCGAGTACGTCTTCCGCCGCAACGGCTCGGCTGCGCCTGCCTACAACTCCATCGTCGGGTCGGGCGCCAACGCGACCATCCTCCACTACGTGGACAATGACGCGGAGTTAAAAGACGGCGACCTGCTCCTTATCGACGCCGGTGCCGAGTACGAGGGCTTCGCCTCCGACATCACGCGCACCTTTCCGGTGGGCGGCCGCTTCAACGACGCGCAGCGTGACATCTATCAACTCGTGCTCGATTGCCAGGAGGAGTGCATCAGGATGGTCAGGCCCGGCGTCACGCTCGAAGAGATGCACGAGCGCTCGGTCGAGATTCTGACCGAAGGCATGGTCAGGCTTGGGCTGTTGCAGGGTGAGCCGGAGAAACTCATCGAGGATGGAGGATACAAGAAGTTCTACATGCACCGCCTCGGCCACTACCTCGGCATGGACGTGCACGACGCGGGCGCCTACCACGTCGAAGGCCAGCCGCGCCCCGTCGAGCCCGGCATGGTCATGACGGTCGAGCCCGGCCTCTACATCGCCGAAGACGCCGAAGACATCCCCGACAAGTACCGCGGCATCGGCGTCCGCATCGAAGACGACGTGCTCGTCACCCCCGACGGCTTCGACGTGCTCACCGACAAAGCGCCCAAGCGGGTGGAAGAGGTCGAGGCGTTGATGCAGGATAGGAAGCAGTAGGCAGTCGCCGCGTCAGCGGCGGACTACGCACCGCATTCAATCACCTGCCTACTGCTTCCTCCCCGTCAGGTCGGCGATGACGTTGACGAGGTCGGCGGGCTCGACGGGTTTGGAGACGTGGAGTTGGAAGCCGGCTTCGAGGGCGCGGGCGCGGTCGGCTTCGCCCGCGTAGGCCGTGAGGGCGACCGAGGGGAGCAGGCGGCCGCGCTCGGTTCCGAGCGCGCGGACGCGCCGGATGAACTGGTAGCCGTCCTCGCCCGGCATGCCGATGTCGCACAGCAGCAGGTCGGGCCAGTCGCCCGCCAACTCACCCCACGCGGCCTCGGCCGACCCGACGGCCGTCACCCGCGCGCCCTTCATCTCCAGCAAGGTCTTCAAGAGACCCAGCGCGTCCGGCTCGTCGTCCACGACGAGCACGCTCATCCCCTTCAGGATCGCGGACTGCGCGTTGCGCGACGAGAACTTCTCTTCCGCCTCACCCTCCTCCGACCGCTCGACCCCGGCGCTGCGCAGAAGGGGCAGCTCGACTGTGAAGGTCGAACCCGTCCCCTCGCCCCCAGACTCGACGCGCACCGAGCCGCCGTGCAGTTCGACGAGGTGACGGACAATCGAGAGCCCGAGGCCGAGCCCGCCGTGGACGCGCGTCGTGGATTGGTCGCCCTGTCGGAAGCGGTCGAAGACGTACGGGAGGAAGTTGGGGCTGATGCCCGGGCCGTTGTCGGTCACAACGAGGCGCGCGTGCGCCCCGTCACGCCCGACGCGGACGCGCACGTCGCCGCCGATGGGCGTGAACTTGACCGCGTTCGACAGGAGGTTCCAGAAGACTTGCTGCAAACGACGCGGGTCGCCCATGACGGGGCCGACGCCGGGCTCGAACTCCGGGCGCAGGGTGATGTTCTTGGCCGAGGCTGCGTGGCGCACGGTGTCTACGGCCGCCTCGACGACCTCGCGCAGGTCGGTCGGCGCGGCGTCGAAGCGCAGGTGGCCGGTGATGATGCGCGACACGTCGAGGATGTCGTCCACGATCTGCTGCTGTGTACGCGCGTTGCGCTCGACGATCTCGACGGCCGTCTTGAAGGTCTTCTCGTCGAGCCGGCTATCCTTCAGCATCGACGACCAGCCGAGGATGGCCGTGAGCGGCGTTCGCAGTTCATGTGAGAGCGTGGCGAGGAACTCGTCCTTGAGCCTTGACGCCTCCTCCGCGGCCTCGCGCGCGCGGGTCTCGAACCGGAGCAGACGCATGTTCTCGATGGCGACGGCCGCGAGGTTGGCGGCCATCTTCATCGCCGTGACGTGCTCCTCGCGGTAGGCATGGTTCTCGTAGGACTGCACCTCGATGGTGCCGACGATGCGCCCCATCGTCGCCATCGGGGCGACGAGCGACGACTGCGGCCTGAGGCCGTTGTCCGGCCCGACGAGGATGCCGGCCTGCCCGCGCCCCTTCTGCTTCAACGCCCAGTAGTCGTTCGTGATGACGACCTGCCGCTTGCGCACCGCCACGCTGTTCGGCCCCTCGGCCGAGACGGGCATCGGCGGAAGCTGCGAGACATCTATCTCTTCGCCGTCGCCCCACGCGTACTGCGCCGTGCGCACGTCGCGCGCCTCGTCGTAGAGCGAGATGAAGATGCCGATGCACGGCACGCTCACCACCGCGAAGTCGCGCAGGTCGCGGAAGATGGTCAGGTGGTCGCGCGCCGTGCCCAGCGATTCCGCCAGATGCGAGAGACGGTGGAGCAGCGTCTCGTACTCGCGGAGCGCGCGCCGCTCGGCCGCGTGCAGAGACGCCTCGGCGCGCTTGACCTCGGCGAGGTCGGTCGAGACGCCGACGACGCCGACCAGACGCCCCGCCTCGTCGTGGATAGGCGTGTCGGTGACCATCGCGGGGAAGGTGGTGCCGTCGCGCCGCCTCAGGGTGAACTCGCCCGACCACGTCTTGCCCGCGGCGAGCTGCGACATGATCTCTGCGGCCTGCATGCCCTCGCTCTCGCCGGGCGTGACTTCGAGCACGTCGCGCCCGACGGCCTCCGCGGCGGGCCAGCCGTAGAGCCTTTCGGCGTAGCTGTTCCAGTAGGTGATGCGCCCTTTGAGGTCGGTGGCGATGACGGCCTGCTCGACGGTGTCGAGCAGATGCGCCTGAAAGCGGATCGAGTCCTCGGCGCGCTTGCGTTCGGTGAAATCTCTGACGTTGGCGACGAAGCCGCGCACCTGACCGTCAGCGTCGAAGTCGGGGATGTAGCTGACGCTGACGTAGCGGCGCGAGCCGTCTGGGTATTCCAGCTCTCTCTCGAAGTGTGCCTCGCGCCCCGAGAGGGCCGCCTGCATGTGCGGGAGCACTTCGGCGTATGCCTTCTCGCCGAGCGCCTCGCGGACGTGCGTGCCGTAAAGCTCATCGTGCGGGCGGCCGACCCAGGCGTCGTAGGCACGGTTGTTGTAGCGGAAGCGTAAGCCCCTATCCACGTACGAGACGGGCGTCGGGATGGCGTCGAGGACGCGGCGCAGGTGTGCCTCGCCGAGGCGGGAGCCTTCGTCGAACGCCGCGACGAGGGGTTCGCGGCCCCCGTTCAAATCGTCAGTGGGGGTCATCTAAATTCTAAAGCAGGTGAATGACAGGCGTGGCCGCAGGTTCGAGGACTCCGGGCGCGCTCCTTCGCGCGTGTGGCGTGGGGCCGCACCCGCGTTCTCTTATAACCGCCCATGCATTATCAACCGTGCGCGCCGACTTCTCAACCTCCCGCCGCGCGCGCCTTATTTGGTGAGATGGAAGAAGACATCCTCGAAGGGTTCGTCCGGCATACGTGCGAGGCGGCGCAGCTCTGCGGGCGTGCCCTCGGCGACGAAGCGCCCCGCGCGCATGACGCCCGCGCGGTCGGCCACGCGCTCGACGAAGCTCATCACGTGCGAGGAGACGACGAAGGCGCGCCCCGCGTCGCGCTCACGCTCGACCCGCAGGCGGAGCTTGCGCATCATCTCCACGTCCAGCCCGTTGAGCGGCTCGTCGAGCACGAGCACCCGCGGACTGCCGACGAAGGCCGCGGCGAGACCGAGCTTCTTCCTCATGCCGAGCGAGTAGCCGCCGACCCACTTGCCCTCGACCGCGCTCAGCTCGAAGAACTCGACCTCCTGGGAGACGCGCGCCTCGTCCGCGCCCTTCAGCCCCGCGACCAGACGCAGATACTCGCGCCCCGTCAGCCGTTGGTAGAAGTACAGCTCCTCCGGCAGGTAGCCCACGCGCCGCTTCGCCGCCAGCGGCCGCCGCCGCATCTCCTCGCCGCAGACCACGACGCTGCCCGAGTCGGGCTCGGCCAGGCCCGTCATCATCCTGATTAAGGTTGACTTCCCCGCCCCGTTCGCCCCCAGCAACGCGTAGACCTCGCCCGCGCTCACGCGCAGACTCACCGCGTCCACGGCCAACGTCTCGCCGTAACGCTTCGTCACCTCTTCGACGATTAACAGACTCTCTTCACTCATCTCAATTTCAAATCTCGAATCCCTTCAGGTGCATCTCGGCGCGCATCGCCCCGCGCATACAGAGCGGCTGGACGGCGAAGCCGTAGACGGCGAGGCCGATGGGCCAGAGGAAGGCCGTCAGGCCCCCGGCCGCGAGCCCCGCGCAGAGCACGAGGATGAGCGCGAGCCCGGGCTGCGCCGGCATCTCGAAGGCGAGCCCGCCCGCGGCCGTGCTCACCAGCCACCATAGCCACACGCACTCCGCCAAAAGCGGCACGGCGTACGCCGCCGGCACGGCCCCGCACAGCAACCCTGCGACCCACGCCGCCGCCGCCGCCGGGGCCGTCACCACGCGCGCCAGATAGAGCTTCGCGCGCCACGCGTCCTCGCCCTTCAGACCGACGGAGCGTTCGAGCCACAGGTGCGGCTCCTGATGCGCGACCAGCACGGGCACGAGCGACGCGAGCGCGGCCGACGCCAACACGCACGCGAACTTCACCGCCAGCACTTTCGGCATCCACGTCATCGAGCCGAACCCCTCTGCCTCTCCTTCGGCCAACACGTCGCCCGCGAGCAGCCCGACCAGCAACACTATCAGCAGCGCCCCGACGCCCGCCGCCGCGTACACGGCCGACGAGAAACCCCTCAACACCAGACGCAGGTCGCGCGCGAGCTGCGCCGCCAGCGTCTCATTATTGCGGCACGCGCGCCGCGCGAAACGCTCTATGAGCGCGCCCCAACGCCCGCGCGCGCCCAGACGCTGCGCGAACTCCGAGTCGGCCGCGCGCCAGCGCGCGTGCGCCGCGAACGCGACCGCGCCGAGTACCACGGCCGTCAAAACTCCGCACACGAACAGCGACGTTCTACTGAACAACGTCACTTCAGCCGGCCTCACGACCGACGCCAGCAGAGCCCCCGCCGCCGACGCGCACACAACAACCGAACCCACCAACGCCAACGCGCGCGCGACGCCGCGCCTGTGCGACCAACGCACCCACACGAGCGCCGACAACACCTCGCCCGACGCGAGCACACACACGAGCAACGCCGACGATGTGAAGACCGTCGCGCCAAAACCTCCGCCCGCCAGCCAGCGCAGCACGAGCGCCACGGCTCCGACCGCGCACGCGTGCCCCGCGCGCCGCGCAAGCGCCGCCGACAGTTGCACATTCATCGAGACCGGCAGCGCGTCCAGAACCCACTCGGGCCGGCGCACGTGATAGACCTCTATGCTCGCGCGCGAGAGGCTGAGCGCGACTAGGCACGCCGCCGCCAGCACCCCGGCCGCGAGCGTCTGCGCCTCCGTCGGGCTCCACGCGGCCTCGCGCACCATGCGCCCGACGCCGAAGTAGGTCATCCCCAGCACCAGCGGCCCAAGCACCAGCAGCGCATAGAGATTCTCCCGCGCCCAGCGCCCGCCCTCCAAAGCCCACGCGCCCGCAATGAGTCTCAGTTGACGCATTCTTAAAAGTTAAGCGCCGCCCTGCTCCGCCCTCTTCCGCTCAATCGCGGCGGCGATGCGGTTCTCCAACACCACGTCGGGCGTGTAGTTTTCGAGTTTGAGGAAGTGCGCGGCCGCCGCGTAGAGCGCGGCTTGTGGGACGAGGCCGACCACTTCGCTGGCGAGCACTTCGACGCCCAACTTCTCCGCCTCGCGCCGCACCGCCTCGAAGGCTTGGTGCAGGTTCGTCCGCTCGTAGCTCGTCAAGTTCATCGAGACCTGCACGACGCCGCGGCTCTCAAGCTCGAACCCGAGCGCCTTCAAGTGCAGCAGTCCGCCGTCCCGCTCGCGCACGGCGCGCGCGATGCGCTTCGCCACCGAGAGGTCGCCCGTCTTCAGCGTCACGTTGTAGGCGATGAGCAGCGGCCGCACGCCGACGATGGCCGCGCCTGCGGTCGGGTGGACGCGCGGCTCTCCCACGTCGGGCGCGCGCTCAAGGTTAGTCGCGATCTGCTCGCGCAGCAGCTCGAAGCCGCCGCGCCGCACGTCTGCGAGGTTGCGCCGCTCGGGCCGCAGCGCCGCGCTCTCGTAGAAGTAGACGGGGATGTTCAGCTCGCCCCAGATGCGTCGCCCCGCCTCATGCGCGAGCGCGACGCACTCCTCGACATTGATGCCGCGGACGGGGACGAACGGCAGCACGTCGCACGCGCCCATGCGCGGGTGCTGGCCGGCGTGGCGGCTCAGGTCGATGAGCTGCGCCGCGCGCGCGACGACGCGGACGGCCGCTTCGACGACCCTCTCGGGCGGCGCGACGAAGGTGACGACCGAGCGGTTGTGGTCGGGGTCGATGTGCGTGCCGAGGACGACGGCGCCCGCGACCGACTCGACCGCCTCGACCAGACTCTCGACGACGCGCGGGTCGCGACCCTCGCTGAAGTTGGGCACACACTCGACGACGCGTTCCATGACGTTCAATACTAACCCGCGTCTCGGCCTCGGCGCACTCCCGAGAATTTCAAATCTGAAATTTCCAATTCTTAGGTACACTCGACCCGACATCTGTAAGGAGACTCGCCTGATGCTCGCACTCTTCCTTGCCCAACTCCTCCTGCTCGCGCAGGACGCGCCGCCGCGCTCGTACACACCCGAGTTCGAGAACGCGCGCGTGCGCGTGACGCGCGTCCGCTATGCGCCGCGCGAGAAGATCGCCTCGCACGACCACCCCGCGAGCCCCACGGTCTACGTCTACCTGCGCGACAGCGGCCCCGTCCGCTTCATCCACACGGGCGAGGAGCAGTTCACGCTGACGCGCCCGGCCGTCAGGGCGGGCGGCTTCCGCTTAAGTCGTGGCGCGCAGGAGACGCACGCCGTCGAGAGCCTGTCAGACCTGCCGACCGAGTACCTGCGTGTCGAGTTCAAAGGGCTCACGGTTGACCGACAGGTCTTCCGCGGCCGCTTCCCGCCCGAGCCGCGCGCCGCGCGCAGCCGCTTCGCACAGAAGGTTAGATATGAGGACAAGCAGGTCCGCATCACGCGCATCACCTGCGTCGCGCGCAGGGCCTGCGCGGGCCTGAGCGCGGGCAAGACCTCGTCGCTCCTGATCGCGCTAACGCAGGCGCAGCTCAAGTCGGAAGGCATCGGGACGGAGTTGACGCTCGACCTCGGGCAGACGATGTGGATGGAGGCCGGTGCGGCCCCACCTCTCGCGAACGCCTCGGGCAGACCGGCCGAGTTCCTGCGGATTGATTTGAAGTGAGCGGGCCGTCAGTCACGTCCATTCTCTTCCGAACGGAACTGTGAGAACATCGCGCGGGCGTTTCAACGCGCGACTTACTTTCAAGGGGGCGGATGCTGTGGGCGAGTCGGAAGTTCTTTTAGACAAGGCCGAGCAGAAGGCGGCGCGCTTCACGCGCTCCGCGCGGCCGTGGATCGAGCGGCTCGCGCGTTTCGGCTACGCGGCGAAGGGCGTCGTCTACGTCCTCATCGGCTCGCTCGCTGCGCTCGGTGCGTTCCACGTCGGCGGCGATGGGCCGACCGACTCGCATGGCGCGCTCACGCAGATCGTCCGACAGCCTTACGGGCGCGTGATGCTCGGCGTCGTCGCTGCGGGGCTCGCCGCCTACGCGCTGTGGCGCGTCGTGCAGGCGCTCAGGGACACGGAGGAGAAGGGCACGAGCTGGAAGGGGCTCGCGATACGGACGGGCTACGCCTGCATCGGCGTGGTCTACGCGGGCTTGAGCTTCTCGGCCGTGCGGCTCATCCTCGGCGGGAACGCGGGCAAGGGCAGCGACGAGACGACGAAGGGTTGGACGGCGTTTGCGCTCATGTTCCCGCTCGGCCAACTGCTCGTGGGACTGGTGGGGCTCGGGGTCATCGGCTTCGGCCTCTGGCAGTGTTACAAGGCTTTCACCGCCAAGTTCCGGCACAAGTGGAAGCGGCACGAGATGAACGAGCACGCGCGCACGCTCGCGACGCGCGCCGGGCAGGTGGGACTGGTGGCGCGCGGCGTCGTCTTCGGCATCATCGGCCTCTTCCTCATCCAGGCGGCATGGTGGGCGCGGGCGGAAGAGGCGCGCGGCTTGAGCGGCGCGCTGCGCGCGTTGGAGCAGCAGCCCTATGGCCCCTACGTCCTCGGCGCCGTCGCCCTCGGCCTCGTCGCCTACGGCCTCTACATGTTCGTCGAAGCGCGCTACCGGCGCATGATTATCGACTGAATCCACACATGCCTCCTTCCGACCGTTTCATCAAAGAGCGCAAGGGCGCGTGGCAGCGCCTCGAAGACCTTTTGGGGATGCTCGACCGCTCGTCCCTGCGGCGCCTGCACCGCGAGGAGGTGCGCGAGCTGGGGCGTATCTACCGGCGCACCTCGTCCGACCTCGCCATCGCGCGCGCCGAGTGCCGCGACCCGCGACTGGTCAACTACCTCAACAGCCTCGTCATCCGCGCGCACGGCCGCATCTACCGCGCCGACGCCTCCGAGGGGCGCCACCGCGTGCGCAACTTCTTCGCGCGCGACTTCCCCTCCACCTTCCGTCGCACGTGGCGCTTCACGGCGCTCGCCTTCGCCGCCTACGCGCTCTTCGCCGCGCTGGCGTTTACGGCCACCACGCGCGACCCGGAGTTCTCTGAGCTGGCCGGCATCCCGGCGCAGGCGCGCGAGCACATCCTCGAACAGAAGCCGCGCTGGTGGGAGCGCGCCAACGACGCGAACCAGTTGGCCGCCACCTACATCGGCACGAACAACATCCGCGTCACCTTCTATGCCTTCGCCCTCGGCGCGACCTTCGGCCTCGGCACGCTCTACTACATGGCCGCCAACGGCCTCGCCCACGCCGCGACCGTGGCGCTCACCTTCCGCGCCGGCTACGGCGGCGAGATGCTGACGTTCATGGCCGCGCACGGCGTCATCGAGCTGACCTGCATCTTCATCGCGGGCGGCGGCGGCCTCCTCTTCGGCACGGCCCTCCTCTTCCCCGGCGACCGCCCGCGCTTCGACAACCTCCGCCTGCGCGGCCGCGAGTCCGTCCAGCTCATCGTGGGCTGCGTCCCCCTCCTCGTCGTCGCCGGCACCATCGAGGGCTTCATCTCCCCCGCCCCCATCCCCGCCGGGATAAAGTTCGCCGTCGCCGCCGCCACCGGCGTCGCCCTCTACTCCTATCTACTCCTCGCCGGCCGGGGTGAAGAGGCGAAGAAGGATTGAGCGGTTCGGGGTTATAATCTTCTGCGCCGCCGTTCAAGAGGTGTTGGTGAAAGAGGTGACACCATGTCATTACCACGCGCGTTAGCAGTCTTCACGCCGGAAGAATATCTCGACCTCGAACGTCAGTCAGAGATTCGCCACGAGTTCCTCGACGGCACGGTCTACGCAATGGCCGGCGAGAGCCTCGCCCACAGCACTATCTGCTTCAACCTCGCGGGCGCACTGCATCCACAACTGCGTGAGACGAACTGCCGCGGCTTATCGCCGAACATGAAAGTGCGCGCCGGCGAGGCGGGGCTCTACGCCTATCCCGACCTGGCCGTCTTCTGCGGCGAGGCGCTCTTCCACGACAAGCACAAGGACGTGCTCCTTAACCCGACCGTCATCTTTGAAGTCCTCTCGCGCTCGACACAAACTTACGACCGCGGCGAGAAGTTCGAGCGCTACAAGTCGATAGAGACCCTGCGCGATTACGTGCTCGTCTCGCAAGACCGGCCGCGCCTCGAACACTTCTCGCGCCAGCCCGACGGCACCTGGTCGCATACCGAACTTGACGGAGCGGACGCCGACCTCGCTCTTGCCTCGATCAACTGCCGCGTCGCCCTCGCCGACATCTACGACCGCATCGACTTCGCCACAGAGTAAAGAAGCGAAGGGGCGCAGCGGAAAACGCTGGCGCTTCGTAACGCCGGAATGCCTGTTGGTCACAAAAGGTTTGCGCGGGCGCGTGGGATGGCGCAGTAGTGTGCGGAGCGAAAGGAGAGAGTGCATGTTTCTCATCACACATCTGTTGACCGTGTGGGCCCTGCTGTTTTCGTTCGCGCCCGCGGCGCAGATGGAGACGGGGCGGGAGCGGGTCGTGGCTCTGGTCGAGCGGGTGGGCGGGACGTTGGAGGTGGACATGAGGGCCGCGGGTAACCCTGTCGTCAAGATAGACCTGCACGGGACGGCCGTGACCGACGAAGACCTGGAGGCGCTCGAAGGGTTGGAAGGGCTCCGGCACCTCGACCTGCGTCTGACGAAGGTCGGCGACAAGGGCGTGGCCCACCTGAAGCGCCTGAAGGGGCTGCGCTTTCTCAATCTGTTCCGTACACAGTTGGGCGACCGCGGGCTCGAACAGTTGAAGGAACTGACGGCGCTCGAAACCCTGCTCATCGGCGGGACGAAGGTGACGGACGAAGGGCTCGTCCACCTCAAATCTCACCCGCGGCTGAAGAAGCTCAGTCTGTTCGACACGCAGGTCGGCGATGCGGGCGTGGCGCGGCTCACGTTCCTGTCGGAGTTGGAGACGCTGCTCATCGGCAGGTCGAAGGTGACGGAGGAGGGCGCGAAGGCTTTGCAGAAGGAGCTGCCGAAGCTGCGCTTCACGGAGAACATGTGAGCGGCCCGTGCAGCTTAGAGCAGCCCGCGCTCTTTCACGCGGATGTAAGTCTCTAAGAGTGCCGGGACGAGCGAGCCGGTCGTTACGTCGAGGGCGAGGCCGCCCTGCGCTTCCACGAGGCGCAGGGCGGCCTCGCGTTGGAGCATGATCTCTTCGGCGACCGACTGCGCGAAGAGTTCTTCGAGGTCGTTGGGCGCGTCGCGGACGGAGGCGCGCAGGTCGCGGTCGGCGATGGTCGTGACGAGCGGAAGGTGGCGCGGGCGCAGGATGCGCAGGGAAGTCAGAAGCTCGCGCGAGCCCTCTTCGTCCACGAGGTCTGTGAGGAGGACGACGAGCGCGCGCCGCTTGCAGTTGGCGGCGACGAACTCGAAGGCGCGCGTGTACGAAGGCTCGATCAGCTCGGGCTCGACGGCGTGGAGTGCTTCGAGCACGAGGTCGAGCTGCTCGCGCCCCTTCCCCGGCGGCACGTACGCGTTGACGCGGCGGCCGAAGACGAGCAGTCCCGCGTGGTCGCCCGCGCGACGCGCCGCACTCATCAAAGCTAAAGCGGCGTGGATGGCCGTGTCGAACTTCGTCTCGCGCTCGATGCGCGCCGTCATCAGGCGCCCGGCGTCTAAAGCTATCAGCACCGTCTGGTCGCGCTCGATCTGGTACTGTCGCGTCGTCAGACGCCCGCGCCGCGCCGTGGCCGACCAAGAGACGTGGCGCAGCTCGTCGCCCGGCACGTACTCGCGCAAAGACTCGAAGTCGCGCCCCTCGCCGCGCCACGCGGCACGACGCTGCGCGGCGACGAGCGAGCGAGCGCCGAGCGCCTTCAACTCCGCCTCGCGCGCGCGCCTCACGTTCGGGTAGACCTTGACCGACGCCGTCTCGCCCGCCAACTCCTCGCGCCACGCGAGCCGGAGCCGCGTCCGCACCCTCACGGCCACACGCCCGAACTCGAAGCGCCCGCGCCGCTGTGGCTTCAGCACGTAGACGAGCGCCTTCGACTCCTGCGGCCCCAACGTCAGCTCCGCCGCGCGCGTTGAGAGGAGCGCAAGCTCCGGCGGGTACTCGTCCTTCAACTTCAAACGGAACGCGCGCGGCGTGTGGTTCTCGACGCGGACGCGCACCTCCGTCTCCGCCCCGATGTGGAAGCGCCCGCCGAACTCGCGGAAGATTTCGAGTCCCGCGGGCGTGCGGCTCGTCCGCACGTCGAACAAGGCCAACGCCAGCAGCCCCAAGTCGTAGGCGAGCGCCGCCCAGCGCAACCCCGGCCGCCCCCACGACAGCGACAGCGGCACGAAGCCCACGGCCAGCAGCACGTAGAAGAGTTTTGAGAAGACGAAGCGCATTCGACCTTCTTACCCGGCGACCTTCATCATCGTGGCGAGCATCGTGGCGACTATCTTCTCGCCGCCGTCATCTTTGATGGAGTAGAAGTCGCCGGCGCAGACCGTCAGGTTGCGGCCCGCGCGGACGACGCGGGCGCGGGCGACGAAGCTCCGGCCCGCGGCGGGCGAGAGCAGGTTGAGCTTGAATTCGACGGACAGAACCTCGGCGCCCGGCTCCGTCAGGCTCAGCGCCGCGTAGCCGCAGGCTGTGTCAACTATCGCTGTCACAAGCCCCGCGTGCAGGTAGCCGTGCTGCTGCGTGAAAGCCTCCTGGAAGTCAACCCCGATCTCGACCTCGCCCGGCGCGACGCGCAGAAGCCGCGCGCCGAACGTCTCCATCGCGCGCTGCCGCGCGAAGCTCTCGCGCACGCGCCGCTCATAGTCCGCATCCCTCGGCTCGAACTCCTTCATACTTCAGCGCGGAACCTCCACCGTGTTCAGGATGTCGGCGATGACGGCGTCGGGCGTGGCGCCGTCAAGCTCGGCCTCTGCGCGCAGGGAGATGCGGTGGCGGAGCGTGGCCGGCGCGATGGCCTTCACGTCGTCGGGCGTGGCGAAGTCGCGGCCGGCCATCGCGGCGAGCGCCTTCGAGCAGAGCAGCAGCGCCACGGACGCGCGCGGGCTCGCGCCGTAGGCGACCGACGGGTGCTCGCGCGTGCGCCGCACAAGTTCCACCAGATACCTCTGCACGCCGGGCTCCATGCGCGCGGCCTGCACCTCCGCGCGGCAGCGCATGACGGCCGCGGGCTCGGGCAAAGGGCGCACGTCAACCTGTTCGAGCCGGCGCGCGCTGAAACCCGAGTCCCAGTTAGAGACGACCCGTGCCTCCTCCTCGACCGTCGGGTAGTCGATGAGGACTTTGAGGAGGAAGCGGTCGAGCTGCGCCTCGGGCAGCGGGTACGTGCCCTCGTACTCGATGGGGTTCTCGGTGGCGAAGACGGTGAAGAGCGGGGAGAGCCGGTGCTGCTCGCCGTCGATGGTGACCTGCCGCTCCTCCATCGCTTCGAGCAGCGCCGACTGCGTCTTCGGCGGCGTGCGGTTGATCTCGTCGGCGAGCAGCACGTCGGTGAAGACGGGGCCGCGGCGCAAAGAGAAGCTGGCGGTCGCCGTGTTGAAGACGTTCGTGCCCGTGATGTCAGAGGGCATGAGGTCGGGCGTGAACTGGATGCGGCCGAAGTCGGCGCCGACGATGCGCGCCAGCGTCTTGACGAGCAGCGTCTTCCCCGTCCCCGGCACGCCCTCGACCAGCGCGTGTCCCTCGGCGAGGAGCGCCACCAGCAACTGCTCGATGACCGCGTCCTGCCCGACGATGACCTTAGCCAACTCGCGGCGGATGTGCTCGACGGTGGAGGGGACGTATTCAAGCATCAGGAAGAAGTGACGGGCGGCCTCGGCCTGCTTTAGCTCCGGGCCGCCCCGAACTGTCCTTTCAGGAAGAAGTGTTAGAGCGCGCGAGGGGCCGACCCCTCACCTGAAGAGCACGGCCCAGACGACGGCGCCGAAGACGCGCCCCACGATCCAGACCGGCATGGCGACGAGCCAGAGCACGAGCGCGACGTTGCGCGAGAAGAGCGCGCGCTTGTAGTCCGCGTCGCGCGTCCGGAGGCCGCCGAACTTCACCTGCCAGCGGATGACCATGAAGATGACGGCGAAGAAGGTCAGGAGGAAGGCCAGCCAGAAGGGGACGAAAGGGATGGGGAGCACGTCGAGCACGAGGAAGGCCAACATCACGTAGGCCGCCGACGCTGTGGTGCTCGCGTCGCTGCACGCCTCGTTGACGCGGGCCTGCAACTCGCCGGCCGCCCGCGCCGCCTGCGGGTCGATGGTCGCGTGGCAGAACCGGCACTCCCGCATCGAGTCGTTGATGATCTCGTTACAGTTCGGACAGGGGAAAGTGTGTGCCTCGAACACCGGCTGCTCTCCTTAATTGAGGTCTCGGGCACGCGCCTCTCGTTAAACGCGTGGGTGGATGCGTCCGCCGGGGACGAACGTACTTCGCCCGGCCGCCCCAGTCAATCGAAAACCGGGTCTGCCCCCGCCTTCCGCCCGACGGCCTTCAAGACGACCTGACAAATCTCTTTGATGGCTTGGTCGCGAGCGGGCTCGTCCTTCAGCGCGTAGAGCGCGTTCTCCATGCCGCCCCGCCGCGCCGCCTGGTAGCTCGCGAGCTTCGTCGCCTCGACGGACGCGATCTTGACCGGGACCCAGAGGATCGTCAGCTCCTTCCTCTCCGCGGCGGTGAGGAAGTGCGGCAGCTCCGTCGAGTTGACGAACTCGGAGTCTAGATACTCCGGCGTGACGAGCAGGAGTGCCACCTTCGTCCTCAACAGCGCCTCGTTGATCTTCTCGGCCCACTTGTCGCCGCCCTGTATGAGCGTGTCGTCCCACAGATCGACCGACCCGCTGCGGACATACGGGCCGAGGTGCGTGCGGAACCTCTCGAACCACTCGCGGTCGTCGTGGCTGTAGCTGATGAAGACGTGGTCGCGCATCAGCTTCGGCAGCGCCCGATTGAAACGGCGCATGAGCCGGGTCGCGCCCGCCTCGGCCCGCGACTCGCGCCCTTCGCCCGACTCCTTCGGAGCGGGGCGGCCGGGTAGGCTCAGGTCGTCGCCGTACTTCTTCTCCAACGCCTCCATAACCGCGTCGCGCCCGCTCTGGATAAGAAACCCCTTCTGCTTCCGGCTGAGCCGGGTCTGGTCGAAGCGTATGTCGCCGCAGTTGATGTGGATCATGCGGACGCGCGTGAGCTGCTCCACCTCGTAGAAGTCGCGGCTGCCGACACCGGCGTCGAGCAACTGCCGGATGTACTGCGTCGGCCACCTCGGGTGGGAGAAGAGGCGCTTCTTCTCCGGCTGGAGGGCGACGATGGGCACGTCCTCGTCGTACTCGGCGGCGAGCCAGACGGGACACTGCGAGGCGAACACGGCGTCAACGACGATGCGGCCGGGAATCTCGTAGGGCGGCTGGTAGAAGGGGACGGAGTTGGCGATGCTGAGTGCCTCCGCGACCGACATGTCGGGGTGCTCTTCGGGGGAGTAGACCAGCAGGCGGTTCGAGGCGATGTCCACGCCCGCGAGGGCGAAAGGGATGCCCGTCCTGTCCAGCATCTGTTTGAAGGTCAGTTCGCCGACGAGGCGGCGGAACAACTCGGGCACGCCCGACTCCCTGCGCCACGCGTACGGCCACGAGACGTAAGACAGCGGCCGCCTTGACCAACGGCCCTTCAGCTTTGAAAGTTTTGTCTCGTAAAAAAAGCTCTCGATCTCCTGCGGCGTCTTGCCCGCGCAGAGCAGCGCCCCGACGAGCGACCCGGCGGAGCAGGCCGACACGCTGGCGAAAGAGATGTTCCGCTCCGACAGTGCCGACAGCGCGCCCGCGTAGCTGACGCACTTGACGCCGCCCGCGCTCAGAACCAGATGCGCCCGGACTTGTGCCTCGCCCATGCCCACTTTCTCCTCTTCGTCCTCGCAAAGTCGTCCGCCAGCGGCGGTCTTCAAAGCCCGGCCAAACCCGTCTGGCTTCAGAGTCCGGAAGACTGTTTCACCTCGCGCGAGCGCATGAGGAGGCGGAGGTCGCGTTCCAGCTCGCGCAGCTCGCGGACGAGGCGGAGCGCCCGACGGCCGTTGAGCGGGGCGCCGGCCGCCGCGTCCTCGCAGTCTCGGAGGAGCGTTTCGAGCGCCGCGCGGTCGCGCCCCGAACGTGCGGCGACGCGCTCGGCGAGCTGCGCGGGCGGGGCGTTCGCGGGCAGGCCGGCGTAGCGGGCCAACGCACGGCGCGTCCGCTGGTAGACGTTCTCGACCGCGAGGTCGTAGGCGCGCGCGCGCTGTTGCAGCTCGGCCATCGAGGAGACGAATTCGAGCTTCGAGCGGCGGTCGGGTCGCGGCTCGGGGACGGCGCGCGCGAAGCGTCGGCCGCGCGTCCAGACCAGCGCCAGCGCGACGAGCGCGCCCTGCCCGAACATCCAGAGGATAGGCGTGCCGCGCAGGTATGCGAAGACCTGATTCTGCGCCTCGCCGTAGCCCTGGTGGAACTCGTCGAAGGCGACGCGCCCACGCGAGCCGCCCGTCACGACGTTCGTGGCGAGGAACAGGTTGTCGGCGCGGTTCAGCCCCGCGTTCGAGGCCATGTAAGGGTCTGAGAGCACGACGATCCGCCCGCGCCCGTACGCGTAATCGACGACGAGCGCGCCCTCGCCCTCGCGCCCGTCCTGCACATGTGCGACGGGCGCGTGCATGTCGGGGCCGGTGTCCGAGGCTCCGCGCGGCTTGCGTGCGGGCGGCGGCGGCGCGTCACCTCTGGGAGTCCAGTCGCCGCCCTCCTCCTCCTCGTCGGGGGTGGGTGTTGGAGTGACGCGGACGCGCGGGCCGCCGACGATGATGCTGGTCGGCGTCGGCGCGTCGGTGCGGAAGATTTGCAGGCGCGAGGCGAAGCGTGAGCGCGTCACCTCGGAGACGTTGCGCGTGAGCGCGGTCGGCTGCGCGGGCGAGAGCAGGGGCACGCCGCGCGTCATGTTCTCGGCGTTGTGCGGGTCTGAGTCGGAGTCGGGAAACTCGACCATCTGCGCGTAGACGCGCCAGCGCCCGACCTGCGGAAGCAGCAGCGGGCTCGGCTCGCGGTCGATGAGCACGAGCCGGCCGCCGGCCGAGACCCAGTTGATGATGGCGTTGGCCTCGCTCTTCTCGACGGCGTGGCGCGTCGGGCCGAAGATGACAAGGCTCTCGGGCTTCTCCGGCCCTGCAAGCGCGCTCATCGGACGCTGCCAGCGCACGGCCTCCGTGCCTCCCTCGCGCAGATACTCGAACAGAGCGCGCGTCCCCGTCCCGCCCCAGTTCAACGTCGAGCGGTCGGGCACAAGCTCCGTCTCCACCTCACGCTCGACGCGCACGTACGACGCCGCGTTGAGCGCCGCCAGCACGACGACCAGCAGCAGGATGGAGAGGAAGATGAACAGGCGACTCTTCATGGAAAAGCAGTAATCAACTACTGACTACTTCCTTCAGCGCCTTCCGGCAGCGCGTCTTGAAACTCTCCCAGTCGGCGTCGGAGGCGGCGCGCAGGCCGTACCAGTGCAGCTCGAAGTCGGAGGTGAGCGGGAGCATCTCTGTGTAGAGGCGCGGGCGCGCGGCGCGGCGCACCGCGTCGAGATAGTCGCGGTTCGTCTTGTGCTGCGCGAGGCGGACGACGCCGCGGTCGCCCAGTTCACAGAGCAGCGCCACGTACGCCTTGCGAATCGCGCCGCGCAGCTCGCCCGCCCGCGCGAGGCGCTCCGCCTCGTCCAGAAGGTCAGAGGCCGTCTGGTCAGCTTCGAGCCGCTCGCCCAGCACGACGCGCGCCTCCCGCTTTGCCGACTTCCCTCCCACCCTTCGGCCGCCCCGCACACGCCACGCCACGTAGGCCAGCACCGCGAGGCAGAGCACGCCGACCAGCACCAGCGTCCATCTGGAGACCCGTGGGCTCCCGCCCGGCGACATGCGCGTGCCCCTCGGGAAGAGGCTTCTCAGCCATTCGAGCAGGTCTTCGATGATGCGTTCCAGCGCGCCCTGCTGCTTCGGCGCCTGCCGGTCGAACTCCGGGCGGCGCAGGATGGAGTTGAGGCGCCCGCGCTCCGCGTCCCTGTCTAAACCGGCCTCCGCGACGGCCTCCGGCTCACCCAACCGCGCGTCGAGCGCCCGCAGCCGCCCGGCCAGAGCGCGCAGACCCGCCCCGACCTTCTCGTAGTCCTTCTCAGATTCCAGAGCTTCCAGCGCCCCGCGCACCCAGGTGTTATCGACCTCCATGAAGCCGCCGCCGTCGCGCTTGACCCTCTCCCTCGGCGGCAGAAGGTCGCGCACGCGTGCGAACGTCTCGTCCCTTCTCTTCGGCAGCTCGTAGACGAAGTCGGGGTCGAAACCCTCCTTCGACCAGACCTCGTACTTCTCGCTCTTCTTCACCAGCTCGTAACCGGACGCAAGCTCTTCGAGCGGCGCGACCGCCGCGCTCACACGGCCGCGGTACTCGGCGAGCGCCGCCGCCCCACGCGCGTCGCGCGCCTTTTCGGACGAGTTTTGGGACGCTGCGGCCCGGCGCGAAGAGGGTTGAGGGGTCGGGCGCGCATCCGCCGAAGGCTGGGCCGCCGCGGCGTGTGCGAGCGCCAGGAGCAGCAGGGCCGGCGCCGCGAGCGACAGCAGACGCCGCCGCGCCGTGCGTCGCGTAAGTGGTTCTGTGGGCGCGACTCTCATCAAATTTACGAGCAAAGCACGAGCCTTCAGAGCCCGAGGATCGAGCCGGGCGACCTCTCCGACGCCGCGACGGGCGCGCTCGCGCTCTGCTCCGCTTCCCCCGGCGCGGCGATGGCGGGCGCCAGCGGCGCGTTTAGGCCCGCCGGTACCGCGGGCATCTCGCCTAAGACCTGCGCCGCCATCAGCTCTATGTCGTAGCCCTCGTGCCGCACGCGCTCGTCCACGTAGAGCAGCGAGAGCCCCATCATCCAGACGGGCGCCAGCAGGATGGTCGCCACCTGCCCCAAAACCTGCGAGCTGACCGTGTACCAGACCGGCGTCCGCGTCGGGTCCATCCCCAGCGGGTCCACCCCGTTCAGGTACGCGTACCACCCGAGCGGCACGAGCAGCAGCATCGCCGCCGCATACCAAGCGAAGCTCGTGAACAGGAACATCGCCATCAGCCGGCGCACGTTCCCGCGCGCCAGCCCCGCGCTCCGCCCGATGGAGTCGAACACGCCGCGCCCCTCGACCATCAACACCTGCGGCACGTAGGCCACGCGCCCCGCCACCAGGAAAAAGACGAAGAGCGACAGCACGACCGACGCCAGCCACAACAGGCCGCCCACCAACAGCCCCAGCCACTCTGCCCCCGCCCCCACTCCCGTCCCGGTCGCCGCCGCCGCTGCCATCCCGATAAAGACCGCGATGACTATGAAGCCCGGGATGAGCAGCAACAATCCGGCGGCCGACGCCGCCACGGCCGAGATGAAGAGCCAGAAGAGAACGACCACCGTCGCCCAGAACAGCCCCTTGAGGCGCGAGCGCACGCTGCGGTAGATGAGCCGCGCCGTCACCGGCTCACCCCACAGCAGATGCATCACGAGGTTGCGCGATGCTCCACCCATCACGACGACCTGCGCCAGCAGACCCAGCATATAGACGGCCGCGCCCGCCAGCGCCCCCAGAAAGTAGAAGGCCGCGCGCCCCTCGCTCGCCGTCAACCCGAGCGAGCGGACGCTCACCGTCCACAGAACCGTCCCCACCGCCGAGACGATGACGGGGGGCGCGCTGGCGCGCACGAGCGCCCCGAAGTGGCGCCGGTAGAGCCTCACAGTGCGGTCGATGAGGTCGCCCGCGCCGAGTGGCGCCAGTTGCAGGTGTTTGACGGCGAGCATCGCCAAGACTTTATGTCCGTTTGGAGAGTTTTACGAGAGCCCGCCCGCGCGGCGCCGCGGATTGTAGCACACGCCCCCGCGCGCCCCGCCGTTCCAGACCCTAAAGCCTCTGCGCCGAACTTTATTCAAAAATTTGAAGCAGACTTCAAAATTTCGGTTCCAAAATCCGAACTCGCGGACGCGCGGGCCGCCCGGGAGCCTGCCCGCTTAGGCGTTGAAGTCTCTTGTTCGCTTAACTTAGGGCGGGAAACTTGGCACGGACGCGGGGGGCGGCCTTTGACTTGCTTGAATCCACGTCGGGTAATCCTGAAAAGCAATGTACCTTCAACTAGAAACTGAAACTTCTAGCCAGTTAAACACAACGAAAGGAATGGTTAGCATGAAAACTCCCATCCGAATCTTGACCGTGCTGGCCCTCGCGCTCTCGTTCTTCGTGAGTGCGGCGGCCCAGACGACCACGACGGGTTCGATTGAGGGAACCGTCGTTGACGTGAACGGCGCCGCCATCCCCGGCATCACTGTCTCGATAGCGGGGCAGAACCTGATCCGCGGACAGTCGGCGACGACCAACGACGAGGGCTACTTTAATATCCCTCAGGTTCCGCCGGGCCGCTACACGCTCACGGTCGAGTCCGCCAAGGGCTTCGCCCGGTTCGAGCAGGCGGACGTTGAGGTGAACCTGACGAGGGTCTCGACCCTCTCCGTCACACTCCGCCCCGCGGGCGCCACCGAGACCGTCGAGGTCACGGCCAGCTCCGGCGCGGCCGTGGACGTTTCGACCAACACGACCGGCACCAACGTCTCCACCGAACAGTTCTCGAACTTCCCGACGCAGCGCACCGTGCAGTCGCTCTACACGATTGCGCCGACCGTCACCCGCTCGGGCCTGCGCGACGCCTCTGGGCGTGACCGCGACCCGTCGGTGGCCGGCTCTTCGGGCCCCGAGAACAACTACATCCTCGACGGCGTGTCCGTCTCCGACCCGGCCTTCGGTGGCTCGGGCGCCAACCTGCCCTTCGAGTTCGTGCAGGAAGTCCAGGTCTTGACGGGCGCCTACGGCGCCGACATCGGCAAGTCCACGGGCGGCGTCTTCAACGTCATCACCAAGAGCGGCTCGAACGAGTTCCGCGGCGACGTGTTCGGCTACTTCACCGCGAAGAGCTTCGTCCGCAGCGTGAAGTCCGAGGCCATCCCCTTCACGGGCGCGGCCGCGAACGGCTTCTCCGAGGTTGACGCGGGCGTCGATGTCGGCGGCCCCATCGTCAAGGACAAGCTCTGGTTCTTCGCCGCCTTCAATCCGCAGTTCCGCAAGAACTACTCGCTGACGCAGACCTTCCTGAACGAGGTCAACAACGAGGTCAAGACCCCGTTCTACGCGGGCAAGATCACGTACGGCCCGTCCATCAACCACACGATCAACATCTCGACCTTCGGCGACTTCACGACGCAGGAGGGCCACCTGTTCGGCCTCTCCGGCTTCGGCGCCGACCCGCGCAGCTTCCGCGGCAAGATCGAGACCGGCGGCTCCAACTACGCCGCGCGCCTGAACTCGACGTTCACGCCGAGCTTCATCGGCGAGTTCTCGGGCGGCCTCCACTTCCAGCGCGCCAACACGCTGCCGGAGCTGGCCGACCAGACGCTCGTCACCGACCGCTTCGCCGTGCTTCGCGGCGGCTCCATCCTGACGCCGACCGACACCAACGTCGTCGCGTCCAACGGCCTGCGCCTCGCCTACGTCGAGGGCTCGGGCGGCACCGTCCAGCGCAACTTCGTCCGCGGCGGCTTCGGCCTCCTGTCGGAGCAGGATCGTGACCGCTACGAGGCGGCCGCGCGCCTCCAGAACATCTGGGGCAAGCACACCTTCAAGTACGGTTTCGAGTTCAACCAGAACCGCTACAACATCGACACCCGCTCGACGGGGCCGGACCTGAACTTCTCTTCGACCGACCATCCGCCGGGACCCAACCGCATCGAGAACCGCTTTGCGGTCTGCGCGCGGTCGGGGAACACCGTGACCTGCCCGAGCGCCTCGCGCACGGCTAACGTCCAGGCGCTGATTACCGCCGGCGCGCTGGCCGGCACCGGCATCACGACGGCCGTCACCGGCACCGTGGCGAATCTGGCCACCGTCAGCAACCCGTTCCTGGTCCTCGACGTGGTTCGCGCTCGCGACTTCCGTCTGAACACGGGGGGCGAGTTCACCAAGACCAACGTCGAGAGCTTCTACTTCCAGGACGACTTCAAGGTCACGCGTAACTTCCAGCTCAACCTGGGCGTGCGCTGGGACTACCAGCAGGCGTACTCGCTCGACAACGTCGCCTACCTGAAGCTCAACGACTTCATCGCCAACCTCCAGCCCCGCATGGGCTTGATCTGGGACTTCACGGGTCAGGGTCGCGGTAAGGTCTACGCCAACTTCGCTCGCTTCGTCGAGACGCCGATTCCGCTCGACCTGAACGCTCGCGCCTCGGGCGGCGGCATCCAGAACGACTGGAACTCGAACATCAGCCGTCTGAACGGCGCTGCCGGTTCCACGATTGTCACGGGCGGCTTCCTCGGCAACCTCGGCAACCATGCGACGCCGATTGACTCGGGCCTGTCGCCGCAGACCGTGGACGAGTACACGGCCGGCGTCGAGTACGAAGTCATCAAAGACCTCGCGCTCGGCTTCCGCGGCATCTACCGCGCGCAGGACAACGTTATCGAAGACGGCTCGTTCGACGACGGTAACAACTACTTCCTCTTCAACCCCGGCCGCCGCGTCGGCCAGGACGTGACGACCGAGGACAATGCTTGCAACGGCCTCGGCGGCGCTCCGTCCGCATCGTGCTTCGGCCCGGCGCGCCGCTACTACCGCGCGCTTGAGTTCTCGGCCACGAAGCGCTTCACGAACAACTGGCAGTTCATCGGCTCCTACGTCTACTCCAGCCTGATCGGCAACTACGAGGGGCTGTTCCGCAACGACAACGGCCAGTCTGACCCGAACATCACCAGCTTGTTCGACCTCGTCAGCCTGCTCAACGGCCTCTACGGCCGTCTGCCCAACGACCGTCCGCACCAGGCCAAGTTCGACGGCAGCTACCGCTGGTCGTTCGGCCTGCTGACGAGCGCTTCGTTCCGCGCGCAGTCCGGTATCCCCTTCAACCAGTTGATCCCGCACCCCGTGTACGGCGACAACGAAGGCTTCGGCGTCCCGCGCGGCACGGCCGTCAACCCGCTCACGGGCAGCACCCGCACGCCCACGAACTACAACTTGGACCTCGGCGCGTACTACCCGATCAACCTCGGCGAAGACCGCCAGCTCCGCTTCCAGTTCGACTGGTTCAACGTGACGAATGCGCAGCGCGCCATCCGTCAGGACGATACGTTCCAGATCAACTCGGGCGCACCCGGCGTCCCGGCGCAGAACAACCCGTTCTACGGCACTGGCACGATCTTCCAGTTCCCGTCGGCCGTCCGTCTCGGGATCAAGTTCCAGTTCTAAACTGCTCTGCTTTCACAGACCCTCCGGGGTGAGTGGAAGATTCCGGGAGGGGCGTCAAAATCGCCCCTCCCTTTTCTTTTTCCCTGTGCTATCCTGCGGGCACGATCCCCGCGCACCAGACCTTAAAAATAAGGCCGACCGCGACCGCTTCTCGAAAGGGGTTTGTGAAGATGCTTTACCCGCCGGCACACTCCGCACGCTCCCGCCGCCCACCCGAATTCAACGCGTCCGCCGTACTCTTCGCGCTGCTGATGCTCGTCGTCGCGCTTGCCGCCCCCGGCACGTCGGCCGCACAGGTCGGTGGCGCTGACGGCTCGGGCACGGGCGGCATTCACTCCATCCAGGGCCGGCTCGTCGGCCCCTCGGGGCGCCGCTCCGACCTGCGGCTCAAGGTGCGTCTGGAGAGCGCGGGGGCCGGCGACAACTACGTCTTCTCTGATGCCAACGGCACCTTCCGCTTCACGTCGCTCAGGCCCGGCAGCTACACCATCATCGTCGAGGGCGGCGAGGATTTCGAGACGGCCCGCGAGACCGTGCTCGTCGAGTCGAGCACCATCACAACGCCGCGCGGCGTGATCGGCACGCCCTTCTCGCGCCCCCTGACGGTTCAGGTCTACCTCCGCCCCAAGCGGGACGGCTCCGGTCAATCGCAGCCCGGCGTGCTCAACGCGTCGCTGGCGAACGTGCCGAAGCCGGCCCTCGACCTCTACTACAAGGGCACCGAGGCCGCGCGCAAGAACGAGAACGAGCGCGCCGCCGATCTCTTCAAACTCGCCGTCGGGATGTACCCGAACTTCACCGCCGCGCTGAGCGAGTTGGGCGTCACCTACCTCAAGCTCAAGCGGCCGGAGAAGGCCGCCGAGTCACTCTCGGCCGCGCTCAAGCTCGCGCCCGAAGATCACGGGACGCTGCTCGCCTACGGCCGCGCGCTCCTGGAACTCCGCCGCCCGGCCGAGGCCGAAGATCAGTTCCGCAAGGCGCTCAGGAAGCACGCAGCTTCGCCGTCGGCACACCTCTACCTCGGCATGATCCTGCTCGGCCGGCGCGAGTTCGAGGAGGCCGAGCGCGAGCTACAGGCGGCGACCGGCGCGGGCGGCGCCGAGGCTGCCAGGGCGCACTACTACCTCGGCGGCATCTACTGGGAGTTGAAGCAGTACAAGCGCGCGGCCGACGAGATGGAGACCTATCTCAAGCTCGTGCCCTCGGCGCCCGAAGCTGAGCGTCTGCGCGCGACCATCAAGAATTTGCGGGCCAGGTAGAAGCGGCGCGCTCTTCCAGAGCGCGCCGCTTCCGTTCTATACTCTGCCGCCACACCTCGGACGCCCAAGCGCACCCGGCACGCGCGGCAATCTCGAAGAGCGGACACTTGCCTCCATGAAAAAACTTCTCGCAGTCCTCTTAACCGTCAGCACGGTCTGCTGCCCCGCCCTGGCCGCGCAGACCCCTGCGCCCGACCAGACGCCGCCGCCGCCTCAGATGACGCCTCAGACGACGCCTCAGACACCACCGGCGCCGCAGAGTCCGCAGCGCACCGACGACGACGATGTCGTGCGCATCACGACCTCGCTCGTGCAGACGGACGTGGTCGTCACCGACAAGGACGGGAGACAGGTCACAGACCTCAAGGCCGAAGACTTCGAGATTCTTGAGAACGGCAAGCAGCAGATCATCACCAACTTCTCTTACGTGACGACGGCGCCGACGCCCTTCGCGGGCTCGCCGACGCCGACGCCCATCCCGCGTGACAAGGCAGGCGTGCCGCCTCCGCCGCCCGCGCGCCTGCGCCCCGAGCAGGTGCGCCGCGCTATCGCGCTCGTCGTGGACGACCTGCGCATGTCGCACGAGGGTGTCCACGCCACCCGCCAGGCGCTCAGGAAATACGTGGACGAGCAGGTGCAGCAGGGCGACCTCGTCGCCATCATCCGCACCAGCGCCGGCATCGGCGCGCTCCAACAGTTTACGAACGACCGCCAGCAGCTCTACGCCGCCATCGAGCGCGTGCGCCCGCTCGCGCGCACGACGCGCCTCGGCGCCTTCACTTCGGTGGACACGCTGGAGCGGCTCGAAACCTCAACGAGCGAGCCGATGGCCGATGCGTTCGGCGGCGACGGGGAGCCGCCGCGGCCGGGCGGGAAACTGCCTGAGAAGTTCAAGAACCGCTCGCAGAGCCTGAGCGAGTTCCGCGATACGCTCACCACCGTCGGCACGCTCGGCGCGCTCAACTTCGTCGTCCGCGGCCTCAAGGAGCTTCCCGGCCGCAAGGCCGTCGTCCTCTTCTCCGACGGCATCGCCATCTTCAATCAGAACCCTGACGGGCAGGACCGCCACGAGCGTGTGCTGTCGGCGATGCGTTACCTGATAGACCAGGCCAACCGCGCCTCAGTTGTCATCTACGCGGTGGACACGCGCGGCCTCCAGCCGACGGGCCTGACGGCCGCCGACTCGACGGGCGGCACCCCCGCGGCCCCGAACGGCGCAGGCCCGGGCGGCTCGCTCGGCGGCATCCCGACCATCCGCACCGAGCAGATGGGCGAGCAGGTGCTCGGTGCGCGCACCGCCGAGCTGTTCGAGGGGCAGAACGGCCTCAACTACCTCTCGCGCGAAACGGGCGGCACCGCCGTCTTCAACCAGAACGATCTCAACAAGGGCATCCGCCGCGCGCTCGCCGACATCAGCGGCTACTACCTCATCGGCTATCGCCCCGACAACGCGACCTTCGATCCGGCCACGGGTCGCCGGAAGTTCAACACGTGGACGATCAAGGTCAAGGGGCGCGACAACGTGAAGGTGCGGACGCGCAGCGGCTTCCTCGGCATCGCGGAGGACGCGCCGGGCACGCGCCAGCGCTCGCGCGCCGATCAGTTGATGGCGGCGCTCCTCTCGCCCTTCGCCTCGGGCGGCGTCAAGCTGCAACTGACGACCTTCTTCCTCAACGACGCGAGCGTGGGCTCGACCATCCGCTCCGTGATGCTGATGGACGCGCGCGACCTGACGTTCACGGCAACGCCCGACGGGCGGCAGCAGGCCGTCCTCGACGTGGTCGCCGTCACGCTCGGCGAGGACGGGCAGATTGTCGATCAGGTCGCCCTCACCGAGACCATCCGCGCCAAGCCCGCGAAGCTCGAACGCTTCCTGCGCGAGGGGATGCTCTACGGCATGAACGTTCCCGTTAAGAAGCCGGGCGCCTACCAGCTTCGCATCGCCGTGCGCGACTCGGCGTCGGGGAGGGTCGGCTCGGCCAGCCACTACATCGAAGTCCCGGACGTGAAGAAGGACAAGCTGACGCTCTCCAGCCTCGTCATCACGGGCAACCGCCCCGCGACGAAGGCGCGCGACCTGCTCACCTCCGTCCTCGGCGCGCCCGGCGCCTCGGCGGCCGCGAGCGAGACGGGCGCGCTCGTCGTCCCCGGCGGCGAGGGGCTCGTCGGCTCGGAAGACCCGCTCGCCAGCCCCGCCTCGCGCATCTTCCGCCACGGCTGGTTCCTCGACTACGCCTGCATGGTGCTGAACGCCGGTAAGCTAAAGAAGGGGACGCAGTTAAACTCGCAGGTCAAGCTCTTCCGCGAGGGGCAGGAGGTCTTCGCGGGCGAAGTCTTCCCCGTTGACTTGAACAATCAGGCCGACCCCGCGCGGCTCGTCGTCGCACGCCGCCTGCAACTGGGCACGATCCTTGAGCCGGGCGACTACATGCTGCAAATCTCCGTCACGGACACGGCCAGCAACCGGACGGCCACGCGCTGGATAGATTTTAAACTTGTCAACTAAAATGTACCGGCGGCCATCCAAATGGATGTCGCCAGCCCCCTTACAGTACATTCGAACCGGGAGGAAGACCCACATGAGAAAGCTGACATTGATCGCCGCTCTCCTACTCACAGCCACCGTAGCCGCCCACGCACAGACGCCCAACGGCAGCCCGGGCTTCGACCCTCAACGCGAAGCGCTGCGCGAGAGGAACACGACCAGGCTCGACGAGGCTCACATCAGCGTCTCCCGCGCCAGCAGCGCCAAGTTAGAGCGCGAGGCCGCCGCCTCGCGCCCCGGCACGACCAAGACCTTCAAGGCCGTAGTCGAGGTCACGAACCGCGCCGCCAAGGCCATCAAGTCCGTCTCCTGGACGGCCACGCTCACCGAAGCCGGCACGGGCGACGTTATCCGAAGCTACGACGTGGAGACCAGGACCCGAATCAAACCCGGCACGACGAAGAAACTCTCGAAGCACCTGCGCACGCCCTATGCCGACCACCGGACGCTCGCCACGACGCCGCTCGGCAGGGACCCGGTCGCCGTCCTCAAGGTCGAGGTCACGGCCGTCACCTACGTCGATGGCTCGACCTCGACGACGCCCTAGCTCGGCGGCCCCAAGCGTCGGCCCCCGGGACGGAAGCCCGCACGGATGCTTCCGTCCCGCGCCTTCCAAAGTCGCGAAAGAGGTTTTGAAATGAGGACAGCAGTCTCCTTGTTCTTCCTGTTCCTGCTCGTCGCCGCCTCCGCCACGGCGCAGACGCCGGCGACGACGACGGCCGCCCCGCCCGACCTCATCGTCCTCCAGAAGAAGTGGCAGGCCCACGCCCGCAACCCCGCGCTCGACCAGGACTCTTTTGACGCCAACGACGACTTCTCCGACGCGCAGCGCGCTCAGAAGATCAACGACCTTCAGAACAAGATCAGGGGGCGCGGCGCCGAAGCGCTTGAGCCCCCGCCGCCGCGCTCCAAAAGGAACGATGCCCCACCGCCACCGCCGCCCGGCGTGGTCATGACCTACGTCTACCGCGCCAAGGTCAAGAACACGGGCGCGAAGACGATCCGCGCCATCAACTGGGGTTACATCTTCCTCGATCCCGCGACGCAGCAGGAGCTCGGGCGCCACCTCTACTCGACCAAAGTCAAGATTCGCCCCGGCCAGGACAACGAGCTGGTGGGACGCTCCGCCAAGCCGCAGACCTCCACCGTCAACGTCAAAAACGCGGGCAAGGAGTTGGGCGAGCAGGTCGTCATCTACCGCGTCGAATACGACGACGGCTCGGTCTGGCAGCCCCCCCAACAGTAGCCCTCGCGCCTCCCGAGGGTCGCGCCGCTGGCGCAGGCTCGAAGTCTCACGCCGGCCGGGCACGGGGCGCGCGCCCGTCAACAAACCGGTGCACCTATACGAGAATTCGTATAGGAAATTCAAATTTGTCAATTTCCGTCCTTTTTCCTCACCCCGCCCGACGGTTTAATCCACTACTATGAACAATTTACATATGTCGCGTTTGCCGGCACAGCACTTGCCACCACGCAGACGAGTAAGGCGATAATTCAGGTGCTGACAGTCGAAGCCCCCTGTCTTACGAAGCATCCGTTGGGAAATCACCCTAAACTTTGTTCCCGCCGGCCGGACTTCAGTCAAAGGAATGTCCTGCGCGGCGGGAGCCTCCGAAGAAGCCCACTTTTTTGAAGGAGTTCACGATGAGGAAATTTACGTTGGCGGTTCTGGCGCTCTGCTTGTTTAGCGCCACCGCGTTCGCTCAAGGCGGCCAGGGCCGTCTTGTCGGATCGGTCGCGGGGCCGGACGGCAACATCGCCGGCGCGACCGTGACGGCGAAAGATAATCAGACCGGCAAAGAACAGACCGTTCAGGCCAGCGGCGAGGGCTCCTTCAGCTTCTCGCAGCTTGAGGTCGGCACCTACACCGTGACCATCACGGCCCCGGGGTTCAAGACCTTCTCCTCGACCAACCTTAAGATTGATGCCGGCCGCGACTACACGCTCAACGCGACGCTGGAGATCGGCAACATCAGCGAGACGGTCGAAGTCGTCGCCGGTGCCGATGTCGTCAACGCGACGAACGCCGAGCTGAGCAACACGGTCAGCCCCCGCCAGGTGAAGGAGTTGCCCATCAATGGCCGCAACCCGCTCAACCTGCTCAACCTGATCGCCGGCTCGAACTCGACGAGCAGCTCGATCAACGGTCAGCGCTCCTCGTCGGTCAACTACACCCGCGACGGCATGAACGTTCAGGACAACTTCATCCGCAACGGCTTCGTCTCCGACCAGCCGACCGTGGACGACACGGGCGAGTTCACCGTCATCACGCAGAACGCGGGCGCCGAGTACGGCACCGGCTCCACGCAGGTCGTGCTCGTCACGCCGCGCGGCGGCAGCGACTTCCACGGCAACGTCTTCGCGTTCAACCGCAACTCGAAATTCGCCGCCAACAACTTCTTCAACAACCTCAACAACACCCCGCGCCCGTTCCTGAACCGCAATCAGTTCGGCGGAACGCTGAGCGGCCCCTCCGTGATCCCGCGCTTCGGCGAAGGCGGCCCTTCTCTCTACCGTGGCAAGGCGTTCTTCTTCGCGAACTACGAAGGCTTCCGCCTCGCGCAGCAGGCCCCCATCACGACGACGACCCTTCTGCCGGCGGCGCGCGGAGGAAACTTCACCTACGTTGATAACGGCGGCGTCACGCGCACCGTCAACGTGCTGAGCGGCGCGGGCCTCAACCTGACAGGTGCGGGCCTGACCCAGTTCAACAACGCGGGCGGCGTGCGCGGAGTTGATCCGATAATCCAGAGCCGCATTCTCGACCAACTGCCGACCGCCGGGAACGGCGTCACGACCGGCATCAACTTTCTTCAGGCGCTGACCATCAACCGCGCCAACCCGGAAACGCGCAACGCCTTGACCGGGCGCTTCGACGTTGATATCAACGACCAGCACGGGTTCAACTTCGTCTACAAGTGGAACAAGAACGCCGACGCGCGTACCGACGTTGCCGCCGGCTTCTCCCCGACCGTCTTCAACACCCAGGGCGGCCCCACGACGTTGATCGTCGGCGCGTACCGCATGTCGCCCACCACGTCTCTGACCAACGAGATCCGCGCCGGCTACCAGCGCTCCGAGCCGTTCTTCGACTCGACGACGGACCCGAGAGACCTCCCGTTCCTGATCGGCGGCACCGTGAGCGGCACCACCGCGGCCACGAACATCCCGCTGATAACTAACCCGGAACCCAGCTTCCAGGATCAGGGTCGCAACACCGACTACTTCAACATCCAGGACAACGGGACGTGGACGAAGGGTAACCACGCCATTCGTTTTGGCGCGCAGGGGCAGTTCTACCGGATCGAGGCCGTCAACTTCGCCGGCGTCACCCCCACCCTTTCCATCGGCAACACGGGTAACACCGCTACGCCGGGCTTCACCACGGCCTCGGGCATCTTCCCCGGCGGCATCAATACGACCGACCTGGCGAGAGCCAACAACTTGCGCTACCTGCTCGCCGGCATCGTCGGCGGCGGCGTGCAGACGGCCAACGCGACCAGCGGCACCTCCGGCTTCATCGCGGGCGCGCCCGCGATCCGCCGCCTGAACTTCGACAACTATGCGTTCTACGTCTCCGACCAGTGGCGCATCTCGAACCAACTGACGGTCAACTTCGGCCTGCGGTACGAGATGTACTCCCCGCTCAACAACCCTGATGAGTTGTACCTTGAGCCCATCCTCCCGCCTGGCGCCGATCCGGTTGCGACCCTCCTGAACCCTGTCGGCGGCTTCCAGCGCATCGGCGGCAACGCGGGCAACCCGGGCGATTTCTTCAAGGCGGACAAGGATAACTTTGGCCCGAACGTCAGCGTGGCCTGGTCGCCGAACTTCAAGAACAACTTCCTCGGTAGCATGTTCCCCGGCGAGGGCAAGACGGTCATCCGCGGCGGCTACCGCGTCAACTACGTCAACGACGAGTACGTGCGCGCACCCGACAACGCCGCGCTCAATAACTCCGGCCTCGGCTCGAACACCGCTCTGAATCGTCTCGGCGGCACCCTGGCCGGGAACTCTATTTTCAGGGTGTTCGGCGTCGGCAACGTGGCGACCCAGGCGCCCGTCGTTACGCCCATCTCGGCGTTCGGCCCCGGCGGCTCCGGGATTCGCACGTTCAGCGAGAACAACCTCGCGGCCACCCGCTTCGGCACCATCTCGCTCATCGACCCGAACCTTCAGGTTCAGCGCAACTACGAGTACAACGTAGGCATTCAGCGCGAGATCGGGTTCCAGAGCGTGATCGAGATTCGCTACGTCGGCGGCTACAGCAAGGAGCTGACGCGCTCGATTGACTACGGCCAAGTGGACATCCGCAACAACGGCTTCCTGGCCGACTTCATTCGCGCGCGTGCGAACCTCGCGCTTACGGGTAACGCGGCTTGTACCACTGCCGGCTGTCAGACGCTGACCGTCTTCCCGAACCTCCCGGGCGGCGGCCTTCTGGACGATCCCACCGTCGTGGGGCAGTTGCAGGCCGGAACGCCGGCCGACCTTGCGGTCATCTACGTCCAGAACAATCTGGCCGGCCCGGTCCGCTTCACGCCGAACCCCAACTCGGGCGTCGTTAACTTCACGACGAACGGCGGGCGTTACAACTACAACGCCCTTCAGACCGAGTTCCGCCGCCGCTTTACGCAGGGCCTGAGCCTGACGGCGAACTACACGTTCCAGAAGATTTTGACGGACGTGACGGGCAGCACCGACGAAGTCAACCAGACGCGCGTCGAGCCGCTCCTCGACAACCTCGACCCGAGCCGTGACTACGGGCGCGCCATCTACGACCGCGCGCACACGGTCAACATCAACGGTCTCTACGAACTGCCCTTCGGCAGGGGCAAGCGCTGGCTCAACGAGGGCAGTGTGGTCGACAAGTTCGTCGGCGGCTTCCAGTTCTCGTCCATCGTCAACATCAGCTCCGGCGTGCCGACCACCATCATTGACGGGCGCGGTACTTTGAACCGTGCCGCTCGCTCGCTGACACAGCCGGCCACCTCGACGCTGAACGCCAACCAGATTCAAGACCTGTTCGGCGTGTACAAGACGCCGAACGGCATCTTCATCATTAACCCCAGTGTGCTTTTTGCGACCGCAACAGCCGCTGGCCGACCGACGCTGACCGGTGTTGATTTAACTCAACCGCTCCCCGCAGGCTACACGATTTCGAGCGTGCGCGGCGCGAGTGCTGTGGGCTCGGCCGCCTTCCCCGGTCAGGTCTTCTTCCAGAACGCGCCCGGTTCGACCGGTAACCTACAGCGCAACTCCTTCAACGGCCCCATGTACTTCAACTGGGACGCCGGCCTGCTCAAGAACCTCAACATCACGGAGAACACCCGCATCCAGCTTCGTGCCGAGGTCTTCAACGTGCTCAACAACGCCAACTTCTTCGCCGGCAGCAACCCCGGCATACTCGACGTTAACAGCACCAGCTTCGGTCGCCTGACGGCGTCGGGCTCAGTTTACTCGCCGCGCATCGTGCAGTTCGGCGCGCGCTTCGAGTTCTAAACCTTCGCCCTGACTCGCTCAGGGCTGCCCACCTTCCGGCGGGCGGTGCTTCTTCGGAAGACACCGCCCGCCTTTTTTTTCGCCCGCGTTGGCCTCCGGGCCGGCGTCTGTAGTAGGCTATGTCGGCTCCCCCGACCGAGGCGCCACCCTGTGGCGCCCCTCGCGCACTGGCCCACTCGGCCAAGTCACCATCTTTTCGACACCAGTGAAAGATTTCGCGGGAACTTTCCGCGCCCCGCGGCGCAAGTTCCGACGGAGGATTTAAAAGAGATGCTCAAGACCCGCACGCCCCGCGCGCTGGCGCTCACCTTCGCGCTGCTCGCCGCGCTGCTCCCCTCATCGCCCCACGCCGCCACGCCCGCGCCCGACGACGACAAGCTGAAGGCTGAGGATGTCGTCGCCAAACACCTCGAAGCACTCGGGCCGCAGGCGGCGCGCGATGATGCGATGACGCGCATCGTCGGCGGCAGCTCGCGCGCCGTCTTCAAGGCGCGGAGCACCTCGGGCGCCATCGACGGCCAGGTCGTCATCGCCTCTGACGAGGATAAGGTCGTCCTCGGTATGAAGTTCGACGCCCCGAATTATCCCGGCGAGCGCTTCGGCTTCAACGGCAAGAAATTCACCGTCGGCTACCTCACGCCGGGGGTGCGGTCGCCGCTCGGCAACTTCGCCCTGACCAACAGCGAGATCTTTAAGGAGGGTCTGGTCGGCGGCACGCTCACCTCGGCCTGGGCGCTTCTCAACATGGCCGAGCGCAAGGCCAAGCTTGAGTACGGCGGAACCGATAAGGTCAACGACCGCCCCGCGCACAAGCTCAAGTACTACCCCAACAAGGGTTCCGACCTGAAGATCACCCTCTACTTCGACGCCGAGACCTTCCAGCACGTCCGCACGCAGTACGACCGCGTCGTCGGCGCGCGGCTCGGCGCAGGCGGCATCGACAACCAGACCAGGCAGCAGGAGACGCGCTACAAGATCGTCGAGGATTTCGGCAACTACAAGGAAGAGGGCAAGCTCAAGCTCCCCCATAGCTACAAGCTCCAGCTCGAAATCAACAAGACCGACGGCAGCTCGCTCGACCGCTGGGAGATGATCCTCGACCAGTTCGCCTTCGATCAGGAGATCGACGAACGGATGTTCAACGTCGAGGCAAACTAAGGCGCTCCCTCTGAGCAGGGGACGCGGCGCACGCACGCGCGAAAGGGGGCGAGTCCGTCGGCTTTGGCTGACGGACTCGCCCCTTCTACGTTTCATCGTACCCGCGTTTCCCTGGCCAAAAATCCTTCCGAATCTTCATAAATTCGGATGATTTATTTATATTTCTGAATTTGCGTGGCCTAAAATGGCCGCCTCGCCCCGCATTTTCCAAAATATCTCCGCGTACGCCAATCGTTTGCGCGGTGGAACAATCTTTGCCATGAAAATGTATTCCCCCCACGTCACGACAGTAGAAGTCTGTCTGTTCTTTTAACCGCTCCGGCACGCCGCGCCCAAGCCCGTCGCACGAACGTCCAGAATATCGACCGCGGGGGATTGAATCGGGTGCGCCCTTACCTACCGCAGCCGCGTCCGACGGCCCTGCGGCGTGCCCCGACTCGCGAAGGTCGGTTCCCAACCGTGCGCGTCTCCACCACGCCGGAACCCAAGCCTACGCCCTAACCCGCGCGGGTCAAGCGTGCTTGACCCGGGACGTAAGAAGCGCCCTTTTGCCAGTTCTAAAAAGGAGATTTATTCGATGAGAAGACTCACCTCAATGGCGGCCGCCGTGCTGCTCGTCGCCGCCCTCTGCGCGACGGCTTTCGCGCAGGGCACCTCGTCGCTGACGGGCACGGTCACCGACCCGAACGGCGCTGTCGTAAGCGGCGCCACCGTCACCGCGACCAACGTCGCCACCAACGTCTCTAGCACCACGCAGTCGAGCGACACCGGCCTCTACCGCTTCCCCACCCTGCCCGTCGGCACTTACACCGTTAAGGTCGAAGCTGGAGGCTTCAGCACAGCTCAACTCGAACAGGTTGTCCTGACGGTCGCACAGGTCGTCACGCAGGACATCAAGCTGGCGGTCGGGTCGGCGGCCGAGACCGTGACGGTCGTCGCGGGCGGCGAGCAGCTCTCTCAGCCTTCCGAGTCGAGCGTCTCGCAGCTCCTGAACCGCAACGTCTGGGAGAACTACCCGCTTGAGAACCGCGACACCAACGAGTTCATCAACCTGCTGCCCGGCGCCGTCCCCGACCAGTTCGCGGGCAGCACCCGCGGCGCGGCTGTCAACGGCGTGCGCGGCGGCACGGGCAACTTCCTCGTCGATGGCTTCGACAACAACGACCAGGGGCAGGGCGGCCGCGGCGCGCTCGTCTCCGGCGGCATCACCAGCATCTCGCCCGAGGCCATTCAGGAGTACCGCGTCATCACCAACAACTACGCCGCCCAGTACGGTAAGGGCGGCGGCTTCGTGACCGACACGGTGCTGCGCGGCGGCAGCAACGATCTGCACGGCTCGCTCTTCGCCTACAACCGCATCCAGAAGCTGGCGGCCAACGACTTCTTCTCGAACCGCGAGGGCATCCAGGACCAACTGGTGCGTAACCAGTTCGGCGGCTCCTTCGGCGGGCCGATCAAGAAGGACAAGACCTTCGCCTTCGGTACGGCCGAGTTCCAGCGCCTGCGCCAGGCCGGCCCGGTTACGACGACGGGCACGACCCAGCAGTTCCTCAACTTCGTCCGGAGCGGCGCCTTCGCCACCTTCCACGAGACGAACCCGAACGGGCTCTGCGTGGTCGCCACCGGCGCGACCTGCCCGGGCGCCTTCGCCAACTCGCGCACCATCGGCCCGATCTTCAACGCGCTGGCCGCGAACCAGCAGTTCCCGCTGGCGACCCGCGACCTGACGAACGAGGCCGCCGGCCTCTTCACCGCGGGCATCCTCGACAGTCCCATCATCTACCCCGTCCCGGTCTACGGGCAGGTCACCGTCCTCAACCCGAGCTTCCTGAACGTGGCGCGCTTCAGCGTCAAGGTTGACCACACGTTCAACTCGTCGAACAACCTGACGGCGACGTTCCTCTCCGAAGACTCGGACAACGGCGACTCCTTCAGCGGCGGCGACACGGCGGTCGGCCCGGCCTTCATCTCGCCCGGCCGCTCGATCCTGACGGGCCTGACCTTCAACCACACGTGGAGCCCGACCATCACGAGCGAGTCGAAGGCGAGCTACCTCCGCCATCGGCGCGACTTCCCCGACTGCCCCGGCACCGGTGGAGAGCCCTCGGTCGTGACCGGCTTCGACCCGCTCGGCGTCAGCCTCGGCTGTAGCAGCGGCCTCCCGCAGTTCTTCACCGACAACCAGTTCCAGCTCCAGCAGCACTTCTCGATGCTGATGGGCGCGCACAGCTTCCGCGGGGGGCTTGAGTACCGCCGCATCCGCAACGGCTCCTCCTTCCAGGCCACGCAGAACGCGCTCTTCCAGCCGCACGGCGTCGAAGAGTTGCTGACCGACGGCTTCTTCGGCGACGAGGCCGACCTCGCCATCTTCGGCGGGCCGGCCTTCGGCGGCTTCACCGTCGCGCAGGCGTCGCTCGACCCGCGCACCGGCGCGCAGCCAGAGTACTACCGCGGCTTCCGCGCCAACGAGGTGGCGTGGTACTTCCAGGACGACTGGAAGATCAGGCGTAACCTGACCTTCAACCTCGGCCTGCGCTACGAGTACTTCGGCCCGCCGCACAACTTCCGCGGCGGACTGGACTCGAACTTCTACTTCGGCTCGGGCGACACTCCGGTGCCGAACCCTTCGTCGAACCCGTTCTTCCCGACGAACAGCCCGCTCGCGGCTAAGGTGGCGCGCGGCAGCTTCCAGCAGCGCGACAACAACATCTGGCAGAAGGACTTTAACAACTTCGCCCCGCGCGTCGGCTTCGCGTGGGACGTGTTCTCCGACCAGAAGCTGGTCGTGCGCGGCGGCGGCGGCATCTTCTATGACCGCATCTGGAACAACCTGTTCGAGAACATTCGGTTCAACCCGCCGACCTTCTCTACCAACACGATCATCTCCGAGGGTTTCGGCGGCACGGGCATCATCGGCCCGATCTCGTCGCCCGGCATCTACACGGCCCCGTTCAGCGACGCGAGCCGTCTCATCTTCAATGACCCGGCCTTCGCGGGCGTGCCCGCGCCCCGCCACATGGACGAGAACCTGCTGACGCCCTACGTCCAGCAGTTCTTCCTCGGCGTGCAGCACGAGTTCGCCACCGACTTTCTCGTCGAGGCCAACTACATCTCGACGGCCGGGAAGAAGCTGACCGGCATCATCGACATCAACACCTTCCCCGGGCGCGCTGACGCCGGCACCTCTGACCGCGTCCTCGGCAGCGGGCGGCGGCCGAATCCGAACATCTCTTCGGACAACTTCCGCACCAACGCGTTCAAATCGATCTACCACGGCGGCCAGTTCAGTCTCCGCAACCGCGGCTGGCGCGGGCTCCAGTTCAACGCGAACTACACGTTCGCCAAGGCCATCGACGAGCTGAGCGACGCCTTCAACGCCGACGCCCGGCACGGCAACTTCCGGCCGATGAACCCGTACAACATCCGGCTTGACCGCGGCCGCGCCGACTTCGATGTCAGGCAACGCTTCGTCACCGGCTTCACCTACGAGCCCAACCTCTGGAAGGAGAACCGCTGGCTCGGCGGGTGGGTCATGACCGGCATCTTCCAGGTTCAGTCGGGCGTGCCCTTCACCGTCTTCAACAGCGACGAAGACCCCAACGCGGACGGTTTCACGAGCGACCGCGTCGTCTTCAACGGTACGAGCAACAACATCCGCACGAACAACCAGAGCCCGGCCGACGGCTACTTCAACACCGCCCTCTTCGAGGGCATGGTCACACGCGCCGAGCGCATCGGCCCGGCCGCGGCCTGCGGCGCCGGCAACGGCGTCGTCCTGAGCGCCACGCAGTGGTGGTGCGACGGCACGCTCGGCCGCAACACGTTCGAAGGCCCCGGCTTCTGGAACTTTGACTTCGGCGTTCACAAGAAGTTCAAGGTGACGGAGAACACCGCCCTGCAACTCCAAGCCAACGCCTTCAACATCTTCAACCACACGAACTTCGGCATCCCCGTCGGCGACATGAGCGACCCCGATTTCGGCCGCTCCATCTTCACGACCGGCACGCCGCGCGTTCTTCAGCTCGCCATCCGGTTCGACTTCTAAGTCGTCCGAAGGCTGAGCTTCTAAAAACTTTAAGGGCGCCGACTACGCAAAGTCGGCGCCCTCTTTTTTCTCTCCGGCCGCTTATCCTTCAGCCGCCGCAGACCATCCGCCCGAAGCCTTCGAGGTCGAGCGCGCGCACGGGCAGGCCGAGCTTCCGCTCCAACTCGTCGAGCCGCGTGCCATCGAGCATGATGGGCTCGTCCGACTTATGCGCCGTGCGCGGGATGACGACGAACTCGCCCTCGAACTTATCCTTCGCGGCCTCGACACACTGCCCCGTCATCAACCCCGCGACGACGATCTCCTCGCCGAAGTACCTGTTCTCGACCGCGACGACCCGCAGGCGCGTGCCCGCCGTCTCGTTCAGACGCCCGACCAGCTCTTCGAGCACGGGCGCGAAGAGCGCCCCCGTCAGAATCGTGCCATGCAGCCCGGCGGCGTCGCGCACGCCCTTCTTCTCGATTCGCCGCAGCAGACGGCCGAACTCCTCCCGGAACGAGCGCACCATGCCGACCCCGTCCTCGATCTGTGGGTAGTCGCCGTAGTGCACGCGCCCGGGCACCTCTAACCCCGCGCGCAGGTATATCTCGTCGCCGAGGAAGGCGAAGTTGGTCCCCGTCCGCTTCTTCAAACCTTTCTGAAGGACGGCGACCTCGCGGATGATCTGGCGGCACCACTCGGGGGTAACCGGCGTCAGACGCTCGTCCGTGTTGTAACGCGTGAGCCCCAGCGGGACGATGGCGACGCTGCGCACGCGCGGATACTCGGCGGCCAGGTCTTCGACCGTCTTGCTTAAGACTTCCCCGTCGTTGATGCCGGGGCAGAGCACGACCTGCGCGTGTATCTCGATGCCGGCGTCCATCATCCGGCGCATCTTGTCGGAGATGTCCGCGCGGCGTTCGTCAACGCCTAGCAGGTAGGCACGCACCTTCAGATCGGTCGCGTGGACGGAGACGTACTGCGGGGTGAGCCGCTGCTCGACGACGCGCGCCATCTCGTCATCGGTGATGGAGGAGAGCGTCGTGTAGTTGCCGTAGAGGAAGGAGAGGCGCACGTCCTCGTCGCGGAAGAAGAGGGCCGGGCGCGCGTCCGGGGGGTTACCCTTGCAGAAGCAGAAGAGGCACTCGTTGGCGCACTGCCGCGGCGCGATGTTCTCGAACTGGATGCCGAAGTCCTCGCCTTCGTCGCGCTCGACCTCGACCTCCCACTCCTCGCCGCCGCGCTTGAGCACGTCGAGCGTAAGCTCTGTCTCGCCGCCCGTGTGGAAGCGGAAGTCGAGGTAGTCGCGCACCGTCCGGCCGTTGACCTTGACGACGCGGTCGCCCGGCTCAAGCTCAAGCTCTTCGCCCAGGCTCCCGGGCTCGACCTCAGTGATGGTCACGCCGCGGCGGCGTATCTGCGTGACGGCCGGCGTGACTGCGAACTCGTACATCTTGAACGAACCTACTTTTACTTGCTGACTTGTACAGAATGCTTCCCGCGCACCTGCCTGACCCTTGAGTATGGCCGAAGCGCCGCGACACTTCAACCGGCGGGGAGGCGCTCGGTTTCGGCGAAAGAAGATAGATGAGGGCGGCGACGGCCCGGTTCGCCGCGCTGTCGGAGAATGCCTCAAGACAGCGTTCCGCCGTGGCAAATTGACCGGGGCGTCAGGTCAAAAAGAGAGTTATTGACTGGACATGCACGCGCCTCTACATTAGTTTCTGCAAGGGCGACGCCGACAGCGGCGGGCACACAGGTTGCTAAAGCTCGAAGCGGCGGTCGTTCTCCCCCGTCCGCTCCAGCCGCCGAGCACGCCGGAAAGGTTCTCAAACAGACCAGATGGGCATCCTGCTTCAAGGGCTCGAACAGTACGACGCGCAGGCCACGCAGGCGCCGCAGTCCGAAGCGACGCGCGCGTGCCGCACCGTCCTGCTCGCCGAAGACGACCGGGCGCTGCGCCGCTACCTCGAAGTCGTCCTGCACCGCGCGGGCTACGAGGTGCTGACTGCGGCCGACGGCCTTGAAGCGATGAAGACGCTGCTCTCGACGCCCGTGGACGCGGTCGTGACCGACGCCGTCATGCCGCATCTCTCCGGCCACGAACTCTGCCGCTTCCTGCGCGACCACCCGCGGCTCAAAGACCTGCCCGTCGTGCTGCTGAGCGGCGCCGATTCGCCGGCGCGTGCCGAGGCCGCCGGCGCCGACCTCTACCTCTCAAAGCCCGTCCCCGCCGAAGAGCTGGCCGCCAGCCTCGCGCGCCTGCTCGCCTGAAGATAAAAGTTACCCACAGAGAGACAGAGGCACAGCTAATTGTCTTTAGCTGTGCCTCTGTCTCTCTGTGGTTAATGAAGCTTTAAGTTATCACACGCCGCCGGCCTTCGAGCTGGACTGCGGTGCGAGGCCGAGTATGTCGTCGAGCGAGGTGTATTCGAGCCCCTGGTCGTCGGCGACGGCCTTGTAGGTCAGCTTGCCGGCGTAGGTGTTGACGCCCTCCTTCAGCCCCGGGTCTGAAGTGATGGCGTCGAGGAAGCCGCGGTTGGCGAGCCGGAGCGCGTAGGGCAGCGTCGCGTTCGTCAGCGCGAAGGTCGAGGTGCGCGGCACCGCGCCCGGCATGTTCGCCACGCAGTAGTGCAGCACGTCCTCGACGTAGTAGGTCGGGTTCGAGTGCGTCGTCGGCCGCGTCGTCTCGATGCACCCGCCCTGATCGACGGCCACGTCCACGATGACCGCGCCCTTCATCACGTCCTTCAGCATCTCGCGCGTGACCAGCTTCGGCGCGGCCGCGCCCGGCACGAGCACGCCGCCGATGATGAGGTCGGCCTCCGTAATCGCCCCGTGGATGGCGTAGGCCGAAGAGGCCAGCGTCGAAATCTTCGAAAGGAAGATGTCGTCCAGCTCGCGCAGGCGGTCGAGATTCTTATCAACAATCGTGACCTGCGCGCCCATGCCGACGGCGATCTTCGCGGCGTTCGTCCCGACCACGCCGCCGCCGAGGATGACGACGCGCGCTGCGGGCACGCCCGGCACGCCGCCGATGAGCACGCCGCGCCCGCCGTTCATCTTCTCAAGGTACTGCGCGCCGACCTGCACGGCCATGCGCCCCGCCACCTCCGACATCGGGGTCAGGAGCGGCAGCGTGCCCTTGCGGTCGGTAATCGTCTCGTAGGCGATGCCCGTCACCTTGTGTTCGAGCAGCGCCTGCGTCTGCTTCGGGTCGGGCGCGAGGTGCAGGTAGGTGAAGAGGAGCAGCCCCTCCTTCATCCGCGGATACTCGGGCTCGATGGGCTCCTTGACCTTGACGATCATCTCGGCCCCGGCCCACACGTCGTCGGCCGAAGGGAGAATCTCTGCCCCCGCGCGTTCATACAGCGCGTCCTCGAAGCCCGAGCCCTCGCCCGCCGACTTCTCTACGATGACCTTGTGGCCGGCGTCCGTCAGCGCGCGCGCGCCCGCGGGCGTCAACCCCACACGGTACTCGTTGTCCTTAATCTCCTTGGGGAGTCCGACGATCACTGTTTTTTGTCTCCAATCTTTTAGTTTTGGGACGAGGGCAAGTCTACTTCAGTGACCGGTGCTCTCATCTCGTCGGGTCTGGAACTGCTCGAAACTTTAAGAGGTTAACTCCCGCTACTCGAAGCTCACCTCGTCGATCTGTGCGCGTTGCAGCTTGCCGCTGTAATCAACGTAAATCGACTTCCATTCGGTGAAGATGTCTAAGACCTGCGTGCCGGCTTCGCGGTGGCCGTTGCCGGTGCCTTTCGTGCCGCCGAAGGGGAGGTGGACTTCGGCGCCGATGGTCGAGGAGTTGACGTAGAAGATGCCTGTGTACATCTCCTGCATCGCGCGGAAGGCGCGGTTCACGTCCTGCGTGTAGATGGAGGCCGACAGCCCGTAGCGCACGCCGTTGCCGATCTCAACGGCCTCTTCGAGCGAGCCGGCCGGGATGACCGTCGTGACCGGGCCGAAGATTTCTTCCTGCGAGATGCGCATCGAGGGCGACGCATCGGCGAAGACCGTGGGCTCAATGAAGTAGCCGTTGGCATAGGCTCCGCCCTCAAGCCGGTTGCCGCCGCAGGCGAGCCGCGCGCCGTCCTCCTTCTGGCCGATCTCGATGTAGCCGAGAATTTTGTGGACGGCGTCGGCGTTGATGACAGGGCCGACATCGGTCTTCTCGTCCAGACCGTTCCCGACGCGCAAACCCTTCGCGCGTTCGACGAGCATCTGCGTGAACTTCTTGTAGACCTTCTTGTGGACGACGACGCGAGAGGAGGCCGTGCAGCGCTGACCCGACGTTCCGAACGCGCCCCAGACAGCGCCCTCGACGGCGAGGTCGAGGTCTGCATCCTCCAACACCATGATGACGTTCTTGCCGCCCATCTCAAGCGAGCAGATGGCGTTGCGCTCGGCGCATGACGAGGCGACGACGCGCCCCGTCTCGGTCGAGCCCGTGAAGGAGATGAGCCTGACCGAAGGATGATTGACGAGCGGCGCGCCCGCGGTCTCGCCGTACCCCGTCACGAGGTTGACGACGCCCGCCGGCACGCCCGCCTCCTCGCAAGCCTTGACCAGATTGTATGTCGAGAGCGGCGTGTCCTCGGCGGGCTTGATGACGACGGTGTTGCCGCAGACCAGCGCGGGAATGAGCTTCCAGGACGGTATCGCCATCGGGAAGTTCCAGGGCGTGATGAGGCCGCAGACGCCGACGGGCTGGCGCACGCACATGGCGAACTTGTCGGGCATCTCGGCAGGCGTGGTGAAGCCGTGCAGGCGCCGCCCCTCGCCGGCCGTGTAGTAGGTGCAGTCGATGGCCTCCTGCACGTCGCCGCCGGTCTCCTTCAAAACCTTGCCCATCTCGCGCGTCATCTCGCGCGAGAAGCGCTCCTTGTCGCGGATGAGTATTTCGCCTAAGCGGAAGAGGATTTCCGCGCGGCGCGGCGCGGGGAGTCTGCGCCAGCGGTCGGCCGCGCTCCGGGCGGCGCCGACGGCGGCCTCAACGTCCTCGCGCGTCGAGACAGGAAACCGGCCGATCACATCACGCGTGTCGGCCGGGTTCACGTCCTCGAACCACTCGCCCGACGCGGATGCGACCCACTCGCCGCCGATGTAGTTCGGGTACTTCTTAACAACTGTGCGCGCCGCCGCGCCGCCCTTCTTCTGCGCTTTACCGAGAGCCTTCTTCGCCTGTGCCATTTGTTCCTATCGTAAACTAATAGACGTAAACCGTAAACCATAAAGAGCCGTAAATCGTAAACCGTGAACCGTGACAAGAAGGCGCTCTCTTGTCACGGTTCACGGTTTACGATTTACGGCTCACGTCTCTTACTGGAACGTGAACTGAACTATCTGCTGCGTGACCTTCTCGCCGTTGTAGGCGGAGACGTGGAGGACGATGGGGTCGCCGGGCTTGAGCCCGTTGATGACGCGCTCGAAGTCCTCGATGGTCGCGACCGACTGGCGGTTGATGCGCTGGATGACCATGCTCTTGGCGACGCCCGCGTCGAAGGCGATGCCGGCCTGGTCAACGTCCTGCACGAAGAGGCCGCGCACGCCCTTCAGGTTCCGCTCGTTGGCGATCTGCGGCGTCAGTTCGCTCAGCTTCAGCCCGAGCACGGGACGGTCGTTCTTGTCCGTGGGCGTCACATCCTGTTTCAGGTTCTCGACCTTGCCGGGCTTCTCCTCCGACTTGGTCTCTTCGCCTGTCGAGGCGTTGCCGCGCGCCGGCCGTTCGCCGATCTTGACGCTGGCCGTGCGGCGTTCGAGCTTGTCGGAGACCTCGCGCAGGTACGTGACCGCGACGGTCTCGCCGACGGGGGTCGAGGCGACCTTGTTGATGAGGTCTTGCGCGCTCTCGACCGGCTGGCCGTTGAACTCGACGACCACGTCGTTGGTCTGGATGCCCGCGGTGGCGGCTGGCCCCTTGCCGTCGGCCACGTCCTTGATGATGGCGCCCTTGGCCGAGGGCAACTGGTAGACGCGCGCGAACTCCGGCTTGACCGAGTCGAGGAAGACGCCGAGGTAGCCGCGCCTGACCTTGCCCGTCGTCATCAACTGCTTATAGACGGACGAGGCGATGTTGGTCGGGAGCGCGAACCCGATGCCGTTGTAGTCGCCGGTCGAGGTCGCGATCTGCGAGTTGATGCCGATGACCTCGCCGCGCATGTTGACGAGCGGGCCGCCGGAGTTGCCGCGGTTAATCGCGGCGTCGGTCTGGATGAAACGGCGGAAGCTCGCCCCGGGGTCGGTCTGCCGCTCCTTGGTCGAGATGATGCCGGCCGTCACCGTCTGCTCCAGCCCGAAGGGCGAGCCGATGGCGAGCACCCAGTCGCCGACCTGCATGTCGTCTGAGTTGCCGAGGTTGACCGAGGGCAGGTCGCGCCCCGCGTTGACCTTGATGACGGCGATGTCGGTCTCCTCGTCCGAGGCGATCATGGTGCCGCGCAACTGCTCGCCGCCCTGGAGCTTGACCATGATGCCCGACATGTTCTCGACGACGTGGTAGTTCGTCAGGATGATGCCCTTCGGGTCAACCACGAAGCCACTGCCGACGCCACGCGAGGGTCGCCGCGCGTTGCGGCGCAGCATGTCGAGCAGAGGGTTGTCGCCGCCCTCCTCGCCGTCCTCGTCGTCGCCGTCGCCATCCTTGTCGGCCACCTGCGGGGCGGCCGAGACGGTGTCGATGTTGACGACCGACGGCTCGACGCGGCGCGCGATCTCGGCGAACGAGGCCGAGAGGGCCTCGGGCGCGCGCGCGACCGACGCGGGCACGGTGGGCTGTTCGCCCTCGCCCGCGAAGACGCTCGTCCGGCTCAGCATCGCGCCGACGCCCACGCCGACCACGAGGCAGCCCAGCGCCAGCGCCGCGATCCACACGCGGAGATGGCGCAGGATGGCGCGCTCCGCTTCGGTCGTATGGCCCTTCGGGATTTGCAACATAAAACTCTTCACCTTCTAAATTTCAAAAGGAGCCGGTAGGGTTCGAGCGGCCGTCGCCACTTCCGTGACCCACGGCTGCCTGTTCTGTGCGCTGAGACGAGGAGACTCGAAAAGCCACAGTGGCGAGCCCAGAGTATAACCAATGCCGCCACCGGCCGCAAAGAATAAGTCTGCGAATGTCCGCCCGTAAAATATATGCCGAGTGTCCGCGCGCCTCCTCTATAATTTCCGCGGCCGAACAGACTGACCGCCGGAGGGTTCGCTTGAGGGTTGACGCGTCGAGATTCAAAGCAGTGACGAACGCGGCACTCTGCGCCGCGGCGCTTGCGCTGGCCGCGCTCGGCGGAGGGTGCGCGCGCGGCCCCTCGGCCCCGGAGGGCGGCGGCCCGGCGCGAACGGCAGAAGCCCTTGTCGGCCAGACCGCACAGCCCACGCCCGCGCAGAACATCGACATCGTCCAGAGCCCGCTCCCGACGCCGCAGGGCATGGTCGGCGACTTCGCCGAGGTCATCGACGCCCAAACGGAAGAGGCGCTCGAAGCGAAGCTCAAACAACTGAAGGAGCGCGCGAACATCGAGATAGGAGTCGCGACCGTCGAGACGACGGGCGGCCGGGACATCACCGACTACTCTCTGGCCGTCGCGCGCGGCTGGGGCATCGGCCCGCCCGCGGGCGAAGAGGGCGGCGGCCTGCTGCTTCTGCTCGCGACCAAAGACCGCACGTGGCGGATACAGGTGAGCCGAAGCCTCGAAGCCGACATCCCCAACGAAGTGGCCGCCCAAATCGGGGGCGGCATGATCGACTCGCTCCACAAGGGTCAATACGATGAGGCCATTACGAAATGCGTTGACGGCCTCATCCAAAGGCTCGCCGAGCGCCGCGGCTTCCCTGCAAACAGCAACGGGACGAAAAAGCGTGAACCGTGAACCGTGACAAGTAACAGACTGTTCTTATCTCGTCACGGTTCACGATTCACGGTTCACGACTCTTCAACGGTTCACACGTTCTCCGGCTCGCCTTCCGACTCCGCGGTGCGGCGCCCCGCCCTTCCCCAACTCAACTCAGACACGATGACTCCGGCGAGGACGAGGAGGGCGCCGATGGTTGCGCGCGCGCCGGTCCACTCGGCGGAGCCGCGCAGGAGGACGGCGAAGGCGGTGGCGAAGACCGGCTCCAGACTGAAGATGACGGCGGCATGTGTGGCCGACATGCGCGCCTGCCCCCACGCCCAGAGCATAAAGGTCGCGAGCGTGCCGAAGAGGATAAGGTAGGCAATCTGCCACGCGACGGCGGCGCTCCACACGGGCGCGACCGCTTCGCGCGCGAGCCCCGGCGGGAGCGCCTCCACGCCCCAGCCCCACGCCGCCGCGCGCACCGCCAGCCACGCGACGACCATCACGCAGGCGGCCACTGTGATCTGTAAGGCGCTCAACTGCCGCGGGTCGATGCGGCTCGCGTAGCCGCCCATCAGGTTGATGTGGCAGGCGAAGAGGAGCGTGGTCGAGAGCGTAATGAGGTCGCCCACGTTGAAGCCCACGGCCTCGACGGGCGCGAGGATGAGCGCGCCGCCGATTGAGGCCAGCACTATCCCCAACAGATTCTCGCGGCTCGGGCGCGCGCGCCAGAGCACGTAGGCGACGACGGGGACGAGCGGGGTCGTGATGCCCGTAATGAAGGCCGACTTGGACGGCGTGGTGTAGAGCAGCCCCGTCGTCTGACCGATGAAGCCGAGGCCCATGAGCACGCCCAACGCGCCGCCCGCGCGCCACGCCGCGCGCGAGGCGCCGAAGACCTGCCGTGGGAAGAGCGCCGCGAAGACGAGCGCCGCCAGAGGCATCCGCACCGCAAGGTAAGTGAGCGGCGGCCAATGGTCGAGCACACCGCGCGCGACCGAGAAGGTCGAGCCCCAGATGAGCGTCGTCAACAGTATCGCGCCGTCGGCGGCCAGATTCGACTTGAGCTTCATATGTAGGAGTCAGAAGTCAGGAGTCAGGAGTCAGAAGTTAAGACAGCATCGCTCTTATGCTTCTTCACTCCTGACTCCTGACTTCTGTCTACTCACGGTTTGAGCAGGACTTTGAGGACGCCGGGTTCGGCGGCGCGCTCAAATGCGCGGGGGCCTTCGGAGAGGGGGTACACGTCGTTGATGAGGGCGTCGGTCTCGACGGCGCCGCGGCGCAGCAGTTCGAGCGCGGGCTTGAAACGCCCGCAGCGCGAGCCGACGATGCTGATCTCGTCCACGACGACGGGCGCGGCGTTCAGTTCCGTCGAGCCGTGGAAGGTGGACTTGAGGACGAGCGTGCCGCGCGGCTTCAGAAGCTTGAGCGCAGTCTCGAAGCCGGCGGGCGACCCCGACGCCTCGACCGTCACGTCGAAGGCACGTTCGAAGGAGGCGGGCAGCGCGTCCGCCCGCGCCGTGCGGACGCCGCGCCCGCGCACGATTTCGAGCTTGCGTTCGTGGCGGCCGACGAGGGTCACGCCCGCGCCCGTCATCGCCTTCAGAGCCTGCGCGCAGAGCAGCCCGAGCTTGCCGTCGCCGATGACGGCAACGCGCGTCTCGGTCTCGACGCGCGCGCGCTCCGTGATGCCGCACGCAGCGGCGAGCGGCTCCGTGAAGACGGCACGTTCGTCCGAAACTTCGTCGGGGACGGGCAGGAGATTGTTGACGGGAAGCGTGAGGTACTCGGCGAAGGCGCCGTCACGGCCGACGATGCCGAGCACTGTGCGCGCGGGGCAGTGGCGCGAGTCACCCGCGCGGCAGAGCTGGCAGCGACCGCAGCCGGCGTTGATCTCGCCGACGACCCGCCGCCCTTCAAGCTCCGGCGCGCCCGGCGCCCGCTCGACCTCGCCCACGAACTCGTGACCCAAAGTCCCCTCGAACCCCGCGTACCCGCGCACGATCTCCAAATCCGTGTTGCACACGCCCGCCAGCCGCACGCGCACCAGCGCCTCGCCCTCGCGCCCCGGCACCGCCACGTCCGCAAGGCTCAATTGCCCGTTCTCGAATCGAAGAGCCTTCATAAGTACTGCGTAAACCGTGAACCGTAAACCGTGACAAGATTAAAGCCCGTTCTTACTTGTCACGGTTTACGGTTCACGGTTTACGTCCCTTCAAAATCTTTTCGCGCGGAGGTAGGCGTTCTCCTTCGTCAGCTCGACGGTCTTCTCGCGGCCGTTGACTTCGACGGGGAGGCGCCAGGCGAGTTCGCGCTCGCCCTCGATCTCGGCATGTATCCACCACTTGCCGGGCGGGACTTCGATGGCGGCCTCGCCGCCCTCGTCCAGTTCGGCGTCGAGCTTCTGGCGGCCGCCCATCAGGCGCGTCGCGAACTCCTCGAAGCGCTGGCCGTGCCGCGGCTCGGAGTCGTACTCGTTGCGCGCGGCCGCCATGTTGATGGGGAAGAGTTGGACGGGCACCTTCTTCGCCGAGACGGGGAAGCCGACGCCTTCGCGACGCAGGCGCACGCGCAGCAGCGTCATGCGCCGGCCCGGGCGCGCGAGGCGCGACGAAGTATGCTCGTCCTCGGGCAGGCGCCGGTAGAGGCTCAACACGGCCCCGCCGAGCGTCGCGACCAGAGCGACGCCCGCCGCCGCCGCCGCGACCTTACGTGTGAAGTTCTGTCCCTCGCTCATCCTTCGTCTGGGCTCGGCCCGCGTCAGGCCATCAGGCCGCGCTCGCGCAGCGCTCCGGTCAAATCGTGGTCGGACGGCACCGAGAGCACCTGCCCGGCGATGTCTACGGTCGGGATGCGCTCCTTGCCTCCGTTCTGCTCCCGCACCCACGCGGCGGCCGACTCGTCCTGCTCGATGTCGATGTACTGGTACTGCACGCCGAGGCGGTCGAGGAACGCGCGCGCGCGCCGCGTGTCTTCGCACCATTCGGTGCCGTAGACCTTCACTCCGAACACGGCCGTCACCTCCGGCTCATAGAATCCGCGGCCACATCATAGCACGCGGAAAAGCAGTAGGCAGATGGCAGTAGGCAGCGCGCTCCGCGCGATGCGTATTGAAGGGTTTAGCTGAGATATTCGATACCGGGCTTTCAACTGCCTACTGCCTACTGCCTCTGCTACAATGTCCCTTCAAACTTGGTCAAAGGTGTTCGGCGGCCACATGATTCCACAGAACAGCGGCGTGGACGAGACGGAGCGGGACGGGTTCCGCGACGAGTGCGGCGTGTTCGGCATCTACGGGCACGACGACGCCGCGCGCCTCGCGTACCTCGGACTCTACCAGCTCCAGCACCGCGGGCAGGAGTCCTGCGGCATCGTCGCCTCCGACGGCCTGCTGCGCTCCGAGCGCGCGATGGGTCTCGTCTCCGAGGTCTTCGACGAAGACAGGTTGAACCGTCTGCCCGGCACCGCCGCCATCGGTCACACGCGCTACTCGACCGCGGGCGAGGTCTCTGTGCGCGAGGCCCAGCCCTTCCTTATCGCCTGCAAGCACGGACAGGTCGCCGTCTGTCACAACGGCAACCTCCCCTTCGCTACAGAGGAGCGGCGGCGGCTCGAACACGAGGGCGCCATCTTCAACTCGACCTCTGACACCGAAGTCGTCCTCCACCGCATCGCGCGCTCGCGCGCCGAGTCGGTTGAGGAGGCCGTCCCCGAAGTCCTGTGCGAGACGGAGGGCGCGTTCTCGATGCTCTTCCTGACGCCCGACGCACTCATCGCCGTGCGCGACCCGCGCGGCTTCCGTCCGCTCGCGCTCGGCCGGCTCGACGGCGCGTGGGTCATCGCCTCCGAGACGTGCGCGTTCGACCTCATCGGTGCGGAGTACGTGCGCGACGTGGAGCCGGGCGAGATGATCGTCGTCACGCGCGAGGGGCTGCGCTCGACCTTCCCTCTGCCTGAGCGGCAGCGCTCGTTCTGCATCTTCGAGCACGTCTACTTCTCGCGCCCCGACTCGATGGTCTACGGCCGCTCGGTCAACGAGTCGCGTCACAAGATGGGCAAGCGTCTGGCGATTGAGCAGCCGGCCGACGCCGACCTCGTCGTGCCCGTCCCCGACTCGGGCGTCGCGGCCGCCATCGGCTACGCCGCCGAGAGCGGCATCAACTTCCGCTTCGGTCTCGTGCGCAACCACTACGTCGGCCGCACCTTCATCGAGCCGAAGCAGTCCATCCGCTCCTTCGGCGTCCGCCTCAAGCTCAACCCCGTCCGCGACCTTATCCGCGGCCGGAGCGTCGTCTTGATCGACGACTCCATCGTGCGCGGCACGACCTCGAAGAAGATCGTGCGGCTCGTGCGCGAGGCGGGCGCGCGCGCGGTGCACGTCCGCATCAGTTGCCCGCCGACGGTGAGCCCCTGCTACTACGGCGTGGACACGCCGGACAAGCAGGAGCTGATCGCCGCGCGGATGTCGGTCGAAGAGGTGCGCCGCTTCATCGAGGCCGACTCGCTCGGCTACCTCTCGATGGAGGGTATGCTCGAAGCCTGCGGCCTGCCGCAGGAGACCTCCTGCGTCGCCTGCTGGACGGGCCGTTACCCGACCCGCATCAGCCCCATCGCCGAGACCCAGTACGCGCGCGAGCGCGAGCCTGTCCCTTCGGACTGAGTTCTTAAAACCTAAGACAAAGGCTGGGGGTTTTGAAACATGACGACGAAAAAGAAGAAGCCCGTCAGGAAGCACAGGGTGACGGCGCAAGTCCAGATACTCGACCTGACGAAGGCCGGCAGCTCGATGGAGTTTGAGATTTACGCCAGCGAGGAGAAGATCGGCACCATCATCATCGGGCGCGGGTCGTTGACGTGGCGCGGCGGGCGCCGGCAGCGCGAGAAGAGACTCACGTGGTCGCAGTTCGCCGAGTTGATGGACGAATACACGTACGGCGACTGAACGCGGGCAGGCTTTTGGAGGTCATCTGAGTGGCGCAGAGCAGAAAGGGTTGCGGGTGCGCGCTGGTGGCGCTGGTGGCGGTGCTGCTGGTCGGCGGGTACGTCGGCTGGCGGTTCGTCGTCCAGCCGTGGATGGAGAAGCGGCGGGAGCAGGCTCCGCCGCCCGCGTCGGGCGACGAGACGAAGGTCGTGGTGTTGGACGTGGGACAGGGCGACTCGATTCTCGTCATCACGCCCGGCGGAAAGACGGCGCTCGTGGACGCGGGCGAGCCGGGCGACGGTAAGATCATCCTCGCGGCCCTGAAGAAGTACGGCGTCGATCACATCGACCTCTTCGTCGCCACGCACGCGCACGCCGACCACATCGGCGCGGCCGACGAGGTCATCAAAGCGATACCGGTCGCGCACGTCCTCTACTCCGGCGTCCCCAACCCGACGAAGAACTACCAGGACTTTCTCAAGGCCATCGACGAGAAGAAGATCGACCTCATCCGCGCCGCGCCGGGGCAGACGTTCGAGCTGGGCGGCGGCGGCCTCATCCGCGTGCTCGCGCCCATCGAGCCCCTGTTCGAGAAGGATGACCTGCGCTCGGGCGGCAACGAGCCGAACGCCAACTCGGTCGTGACGCGCCTCGACTACGGCGCCTTCTCGATCCTTCTAACCGGCGACGCCGAGGAGCAGACCGAGCGCGAGCGTTTGATTAAGAACGGCGCGAACATCCGCGCCAGCGTCCTGAAGGTCGGGCACCACGGTTCGAAGTACGCGACCTCAGAGGAGTTCCTCAAGCGCGGCGAGTTCAAGTACGCGGTCATCTCGGCGGGTCTGGACAATCGCTACGGCCACCCCTCGCAGGAGGTGCTCGACCGCCTGAAGGCCGCGCAGGTGAGGGTCTACCGCACGGACTTTCAGGGCGAGATTCTCATCTCGACGCGCGGTCAGGAGGGCGATGTGAAGATCACGACCGCGCGCGAGCCGAAGCCGAACGAGGACTTGTCTGCCGGCCGCCAGGCGCTCCGCGACGACTCGTCCAAGCGCGGCTTCATAGACTTCGGCGACCTCCCGCCCGCGCCGAAGCCGAAGGACGAGGCGCGCTCGAACTCGAACACGAAGAGCGCGAACGCCAACACGAAGAGGGCCGGAGCGAGGTGACGCGCGATGTCTGAAGAGAAGAAGAACGGCAAGTCCAAACGCACGCGCGCCGTCATCGACCGCATCGAGGACGGCGGGACGGCCGTCCTGCTCGCGGGCGAAGAAGAGCTGAAAGTCGAGCTGCCCACCTCGCTCCTCCCCGAGGGCGCCGCAGCGGGCAGCCACCTCTCCGTCTCCATTGCGCTCGACGAAGCCTCGCGCAGGGAGGCGGAAGAGAGCGTCAAGGCCCTCCAGGAGAAACTTGAGAAGCGCAGCGGGGGCGAGGGGCAGAAGAACTTCAAACTCTGACGACGGTGAAACGTTCCGGCCCCGAAGGGGTCGTATCTTAATAAAGCGCGGCCGGACGGAAGCCGCGCCCCGTGTCGCGCTCCACAAAGAGATGAGCAAATCAATCACCTACTCAGATGCCGGCGTCTCTATCGACGCGGCGAACGCGGCGGTCGAGAAGATCAAGCGGCTGGCGCGCTCGACCTTCAACGCGCGGACGCTCTCCGAGATCGGGAGCTTCGGCGGGATGTTCGACGGCGCGTTCCCGGGCATGAGTGAGCCCGTGCTCGTCGCTTCGGCCGACGGCGTGGGGACGAAGTTGAAGGTGGCCTTCATGACCGGCGTCCATGACACGGTGGGCCGCGACCTCGTCAACCACTGCGCAAACGACATTCTCGTGCAGGGCGCACGCCCGCTCTTCTTCCTCGACTACGTGGCGACGGGCGTGCTTTCGCCCGACGTGATCGTCTCGGTCGTGGACGGCGTCGCCCGAGGGTGCCGCGAGAACGGGTGCGTGCTGCTCGGCGGCGAGACGGCCGAGATGCCCGGCTTCTATGCCGAGGGCGAGTACGATGTGGCGGGCTTCATCGTCGGCGTTGTTGACCGCGCGAAGGTCATCGACGGACATGCGGTGGAGCCGGGCGACGTGCTGCTCGGGCTTCCTTCGGCGGGGCTGCACACCAACGGTTACTCGCTCGCGCGCAAGCTCTTCTTCGAGGTCGCGGGCTACGACGTTGACACGCGCCTCGACGCGCTCGGCGAGACCGTGGGCGAGGCGCTCCTGCGGCCCCATCTCAGCTACCTCCGCCCGCTCGAAGGTCTGCTCGACACGGGCTCCATCAGGGCGCTCGCGCACATCACGGGCGGCGGACTCCTTGAGAACATCCCGCGCGTGCTGCCCGAGGGCACCGCGGTCGAGATCGAGCGCGGCTCGTGGCCCGTCCCGGCCCTCTTCCGCGTCATGCAGGAACTCGGCAACGTCTCCGAAGCCGAGATGCACCGCACCTTCAACATGGGCATCGGCATGGTCGTCGTCTGCTCGCCCGCCGACGCCGACGCCATCCGCGCCCAACTCGACTCGGTCAACCAGCCTTCATACAAGATCGGCACCGTCAAGCAGGGCGCGCGCGAAGTCACCTTGTCCTGAAACTTCAAACTTCGCGCGCACGCTAGAGAGAGCTACTTTCTGCGGCCCGCAGTTTAAGTTGATACCTCTGCGAGCCGTCCGACTTCAAACCCTCATTCGGACGGAAGGAAGAAGACCATGACCGACCCTCTTAACTACGAGGAAGCCCCCCCGACTGCCCAGGAGGAGGCCGAGCATCCCGAGCGGGAGCACCAGCGCCCCGTGGCCTGGCTCTTCGGCCGCCAGCTCGTCAGGAGTCTGAAATACACGCTCATCTACACGGCCTTCGGCGAGAAGCTCGACCCGCGCGACTGGATGAATCCGCGCGCCTACACCTTCGCCGGGGGCGGCGCGGCGGCTCCGTCACCTGCTTCGTCGGGTGAGGGCGCGGCTGCCGATGTCTGCCCGGCCCCCTGGACGGCGCGCACCGGCGCGACGGCCGCGCAGGACGAAGGCGACTTCTGGTTCGACTACCTCTCCGACACGGGCGACGGCACGAAGGCCGTCTACAGTCTCGCCTATCTCTGCATGAGCGACCTCTGGGTGAAAGACCCCGGGCACCGTCAGCCCGCGCTCGCAGACTCCTTCGCCGAGAAGGGGGAGCAGCCGGGACTGCTGCGGCTGCCACGCGGCTCCTTCCTCATGGTGGGCGGCGACACGGCCTACCATATGTCGGACTACGCGACGCTGCACGAGCGCTTTCAGCTCCCCTTCCGCTGGGCGTTCGAGGACTTGCGGAATAACGTCGGCGCGGCCTTCGACCAGCGGCGACGCCCCATCTTCGGCATCCCCGGCAACCACGACTACTACGACCAGCTCGACGGCTTCCGCCGCCAGTTCCGACGCACGGTCAGGCCCGAGCCCGACGCAGAGCCCGCCGACCTCAACGACTATCGCAACCCGCAACTGCTCCTCTCCGGGTTCGCACGCTGTCAGGAGGCCAGCTACATCGCGCTCGAACTCCCGCACGGCTGGTGGCTGTGGGGGCTCGACACAGAGGTCGGCACCATCGACGTGCGGCAGCGGAAGTTCTTCCTGAGGCTGGCGAGCGAGGCGACGGGGCAGAGCGAGGAGAAGGCGGGCGCGGCGCTCGACAAGCTCATCGTCGCCACCTGCGCGCCCACGACCGTCTTCGGCAAGTTCCCCGACCGCGACGACGAGAAGTCCTCGCGCGCCTTCTTCCAGCTCGGCCTCCCGCGCCCGTTCATCGAGCGCGATAAGCTTGAGCGAGACGACGAAGGGAACATCAAGGAGCCGCCGCTGCGCGATGAGCAGTGCCGGCTCGACATCTCGGGCGACGTGCACCAGTATGCGCGCTACTGGGGGCCGGCCGAGCCGGGCGCCCCGCGCGTGCGCGACGGGCACCGGCCCGACCGGCGGCCCGCCTCCATGACGAACTACGCCTCAATCGTCTCCGGCATCGGCGGCGCGTTCCACCACCCGACGACGACCTACAAGGGCGAGATCGAGGAGCACGCGCTCTACCCGTCCGAGACGGTCTCGCGCCACGAGGTCTCGAAGCAGGTCTTCCGCTTCTGGAACCTCATCAACGGCGGCGGCGTCTGGCTCGTCGGGTTCCTGCTGGCCTTCATTCTCTACTGCGGGCTGACCTTCTCGCAGAGCAGTCGCCAGTTCGTCCTCTCTTCCGGCGTCTGGGAGCGCCTGCACCTCTTCCGGCAGGAGGCCGTCACGCCGACCGTCCCCGTCATCGACCAGGGCGAGGTGGTGCATCAGTTCCTCGCCGGCCCGTGGCCTGTGCCCGACGCGCCGACCGCGGGCATCTGCGGACGGATTCAGGCGGAGGCGCCGGGCTGCGCGCGCGGCTGCTATCCGCCGCGCTACTTCCTCGGAGCGTGCGCCATCGAGAAGCCCGACTCGTACTGGGTCGGCGTCGGGCTGACGCTGCTCTCGCTCGCACTCGTCATCGCCACCTTCATCCTCACCAAACTGGGGTGGCTCTTCGACGACCCGGACAAAGACCTCGTCGAGCGGATGCAGAGGTTGCCGGCCGAGACGCAGGAGAAGGCCGAGCAGCGTTCGGAGGACAAGGCGCAGCAGCCCGGGCATCGGCGCTGGTTCAAGGAGCGCCCGTTCCTGCGGGTCGTGCTGCTCGCAGTCCCGACCATCGTCGTCTCGCTCTTCGCTTTGCTGATACTCAAGCCCTTCCGCCCGCACCTCACGCCGTTCGGCAACAGCATGATGGTGCTCGTCACGCTCATCTGGGCGGCGGGGGCCGTCGCCCTGAGCGTGCGTTACAGCGAGTGGCTCTTCACGAAGGCGTCGATGCGCAAGCTCGTGCGCTGGGACTGGGCCGTGACGTGGGTGCTCGGCGTCTTCGCGGTGGTGGTGCTGACCTCGGGGCTCTGGGTCTTCGGCCAGAACAACCGCGCGGCCAACCTCGTGGCCGACATCATCTTCGCGCTCGTCGTGCTCCTCGGCTTCCTCGGCGTCATCGCGCTCGGCTACTTCAAGGCGGGCGAGATGAAGGACGGCTATCTCAAGAAGGCGCCCTACCTCGTGCTCGGGCTCATCCACGCCGTCCTCCAGATAGCCACGGTCGTTCTCATCGTGCGCAAGGGCGCGCTGCCCTCGTGGCTGCCCGCCGTGCCGGCGCTGCCGCGGCCGGAGGGAGCTTCGGCGGTCGGCTTCTTCCTCAAGGCTCTGGGGGCCGCCGTCATCGATCTGGCCGCCATCTCCGTAATCGTGCTCCCCGTTGTCGCCGTCTTCGGGCTGCTCGGCTGGCTCTTCATGAAGAACAACCAGCGCTGGCTGCTCTTTGCGACGTGGGTCGTGCACGGTGCGTCGATGCTGCTGCTGCCGTGGCTCACGTGGCGCCTCTTCAGCACCGGCGGGGGCGAGTTCATCGACCACCAGGGACTGCTGCCCGGGACTTACAATGAGGGCTGGTGGGGCCTTCTGCCGGCGCTGATGGCCGGGCTGCTCGGCGCGGTGCTCTGCTGCATCTGGCTCGGCTGGTACTTCGCCGTCTCGCTGACCTTCCACGGGCACAACAACGAGATCGCCGGCGCGGCCCGCATCGAGCGGTTCAAGCAGTTCGTCCGCGTCCGCGTGAACAAGGATGGTTTGACGGGCTACGTCATCGCGATAGACTACCCGAAGAGGAACGGCAAAGACCTCAAGCCGAGGCTCGTTGACGTGTTCCACATCTGCGGGAAGCCCTGACACAAAAAGAGTCTCGGGCGACGCGCGTGCGCACGCGCGTCGCCCGAGACTTCGTTCGCCGATGCAGACACCAGAAGCTCAAGCCCGGCGCGTCGGGATATTGATATCGGGGCGCGGGTCGAACATGACGGCGCTCGCCGACGCGGTCGCCGCAGGGAGCGTGCCCGGCGCGCGCATCCAGTTGGTCATCAGCGACAAGCCGGGGGCCGCGGGACTCGACGCCGCCCGCGCGCGCGGGATAGAGACGGCGGTCGTCGAGCGCCGCGGCCGTACGCGCGAGGAGCACGAGCGCGAGATAATCAAGGAGTTGACAGAGCGCGGCGTCGAGCTGGTCTGCCTCGCCGGCTACATGCGCCTGCTCTCGCCCTGCTTCGTCAAAGAGTTCCGCGGGCGCGTGCTCAACATCCACCCCTCCCTGCTCCCGGCCTTCCCCGGTCTCGACGCGCAGCGCCAAGCCATCGAGCACGGCGTCCGCGTCTCCGGCTGCACCGTCCACTTCGTGGACGAGACGCTCGACGGCGGCCCCATCGTCACACAGCGCGCCGTCTCCGTCCTCGACACCGACACCCCCGAGACCCTCGCCGCGCGCATCCTTGTCGAAGAGCACAAAGCCTACCCCGACGCGCTCGCGCTCGTCTGCTCCGGCGAGTATGAAATCGTCGGCCGCCGCGTCGTAAAACTTTGAACTTTAAACTTTCCGACCTTAAACTCTCGCCCATGAACATCGACGAGCAGTTGGAGCTTCTGCGCAAGGGTGCGGTCGAGGTCATTCGCGAGGAGGACTTGCGGGCGAAGTTGGAGAAGAGCGCGCGGACGAATCGGCCGCTGCGCATTAAGCTCGGCGCAGACCCCACCGCGCCCGACATACACCTCGGCCACACGGTCGTCATCCGCAAGCTCCGACACTTTCAGGAGCTGGGTCACACCGTCATCTTCCTCATCGGCGACTTCACCGGCCTCATCGGCGACCCCTCGGGCAAGTCGGCCACGCGTCCGCAGCTCACGCGCGAGGAGATTAACGCCAACGCCGAGACGTATAAGAAGCAGATATTTAAACTGCTCGACCCAGACCAGACCGAGATACGCTTCAACTCCGAGTGGATGGACCAACTCGGCTCCGACGGCTTCATTCGTCTCGCCTCGCACGTCACGGTCAAGCAGATTCTCGAACGCGACGACTTCCAGAAGCGGCTCGCGGAGGAGCGCCCCGTCGCACTCCACGAGCTGCTCTACCCCTTGACGCAAGCCTACGACTCGGTCGCGCTCGAAGCGGACGTGGAGCTGGGCGGCACCGACCAGAAGTTCAACCTCCTCCTCGGGCGTAACCTCCAACGCGAGTACAAACAGGAGCCGCAGGTCGCACTCATCACGCCCCTGCTCGAAGGCACCGACGGCGTCCAGAAGATGTCGAAGTCGCTCGGGAACTACGTCGGCATCGACGAGCCGCCGCAGGAGATGTTCGGCAAGATCATGTCCATCTCCGACGACATCATGTGGCGCTACTACGAACTGCTCACAGACCTCACGGTCGCCGACATCAAACAGATGCGCGACCGCGCCGGCTCCGCCGAGGCCAACCCGCGCGACCTCAAAGTCGCCCTCGCCAAACAGATCATCTCCGACTTCCACTCGGCGTCCGCGGCGGCTGACGCCGAGGAGGAGTTCAAACGCATCTTCCAGCGCAAGGAGGTGCCCGACGAGATAGAGGAACGCGCCGTCGCCGCGCAGGTCTGGAAGCTCCCGCGCCTTCTGGTCGAGACCGGCCTCGCGCCTTCGATGGCCGAGGCGCGCCGCCTCATCGAGCAGGGCGGCGTCCGCATCGACGGCGAGCGCGCCGCCCAACACGATACGGAAGTGGAAGTCGGCAACGACGGCGCGCCACTCATCCAGGTCGGCAAGCGCCGCTTCCTGCGCGTGCGCGGCGCCTGATTCTCCGCCACTTCGCCGAGCCACCCGAGGACTCTCTTGATGAAGAAGCTCACGCGTCGCGAGTTCGTCGCATCGGCCGCCGCGGCGTCGGCACTGGCCGGCGCGGCGGCGGACGTTTCCCTCGGTGCGCAGGCCGAGCGGCCGAACGTGCTCTACATCATGGCGGATGACTTGGGCTGGGGCGATTTGAGTTGCTACGGGCGGCCTGACTACAAGACGCCGAACCTCGACCGTCTGGCGTCGGAGGGCGTGCGGTTCACGCACGCCTACTCGGCGGCGCCCGTCTGCACGCCGACGCGTTGCGCGTTCGTGACGGGGCGCTACCCGGCGCGCACGGCGGTCGGGCTCGAAGAGCCTCTGTCGTGGAGGAAACAGCTCGCCGAGCAGAAGCGCGACCCGGGACTTCCGCCCGAGCACCCGACCGTCGCGTCGCTGTTGAAGACGGCCGGTTACCGCACGGCGCTCGTCGGCAAGTGGCACCTCGGCTACCTGCCGACGTACAGCCCTATCAAGAGCGGCTTCGAAGAGTTCTTCGGCATCATGAGCGGCGGGGGCGACTACTTCACGCACAGGGACGCGAACGGCGACGCCGACCTCTTCGAGGCGGAGGTCTCGGTCGAGCGCGTCGGCTACATGACCGACCTCCTCACCGAGCGTGCCGTCGAATACCTGCGCCGCCAACGTGAAGCGCCCTTCTTCCTGAGCCTCAACTACACCGCCCCGCACTGGCCCTGGGAGGGGCCGCGCGACGAATCGTTCAGCCGCACGCTCGGGCGCGGCTTAAACTCCTTCGGCTCGGGCGGCTCGCTTAAAGTTTATGCCGAGATGATGAAGAGCTTGGACGAAGGCGTCGGCCGCGTCCTGCGCGCGCTCGACGAAGGGGGCCGCGCGCGCCGCACACTCGTCGTCTTCACGAGCGACAACGGCGGCGAGCGATTCTCCTACAACTGGCCCTTCACGGGTCAGAAGTTCAGCCTCTACGAAGGCGGCATCCGCGTCCCCGCCATCGTCCGCTGGCCCGGCACCATTCCCGCAAGGCGCACGACCGAGCAGGTCGCTGTAACGATGGACTGGACGGCCACCATCCTCGCCGCCGCGGACGCGCGCACGCACCCCGACTATCCGCTTGACGGCGTTGACCTCCTGCCCTTCCTGCGCGGGCGTCGCGGAGCCTTCGAGCGCACGCTCTTCTGGCGCAACGACGTGCAGGGCGCGGCGCGCGCGGGGCGCTGGAAGTATCTGAAGGACGGCGCGAAGGCCGAGCGCCTCTTCGACCTACAGACCGACGAGCGTGAGCAGGCCGACGCGCGCGCCGCGCAGCCCCAACTCTTCGAGCGCCTCAAGGGCGAGTATCAGAAGTGGGAGGCGCAGATGTTGAAGCAGCGCCCCACGCGCACTGCTAATTAGAGGAGGAGTGAAATGAAAGAAGGTTACGACGCTTCTGACAACGTGTCTGTCATCCGCCGCTGGTTCGAGGAGGTCTGGAACCGTGGGCGCGAGGAGGCGATTGACGAGTTGTTCGATGAGGAGGGCCTCGCGCACGGGCTGGCCGACGAGGCAGGCTCGCCCCTGCGCGGGCCGACCGGTTTCAAGCCCTTCTTCCGCAGGTTCCGCGAGGCGTTCCCCGAGGTCGAGGTCTCCGTGGAGGACACGGTCTCGGAGGGCGACAAGGTCGCGGCGCGTTGCACCGTGCGTGGGCGCCACCGCGGCGACACGCTCGGCTTCAAAGCCACGGACAGCCCCGTCGAGTTCGAAGGCATCTGCATCGTCCGCATCCGCGACGGCAAGATCGTCGAGGCGTGGAACAACTTCGACTTCATGTCCATGTTCCAACAACTCGGCGCGCTCCGCCTCGACGCCGGGCCGAGCGCGTCCGGCCAGGACGACGCGCTGCCCTCGCTCGACTGACCCCTGCTCGAACATGTCGGCAGCAGTCCCCACAGACGAGACGCTTGTCATCGAGACGCCGGAGCGCGTGCCGCTGCACTTCGCGCTGGCCTCGACGGGCAACCGTTTTTTGGCGTGCGCCTTCGACCACTTCCTCCAAGTGCTCGTCATCGCCGTGCTGGCCTTAGGCGTCCTGTGGTGGGTCGGCCTCACAGACTTGGGGAGTTGGGCGAGGAACGCCCCGAAGTGGGTGCTGGCGCTCCTTATCATCGCCATCTTCACGCTGTGGTCGGGCTACTTCGTGCTGTTCGAGTGGTGGTGGGCCGGGCAGACGCCGGGCAAGCGGTGGCTGCGGCTGCGCGTCATCCGCGAGGACGGCCGCCCCGTCACCTTCTGGGAGGCCGCGGTCAGAAACCTCGTCCGCATCATCGACATGGAGCCCTTCCCCTTCTACTCGGTCGGGCTCGTCTCGGTCTTCGTCAGCACGCGCGACCAGCGCGTCGGCGACTTCGTCGCGGGCACCGTGGTCGTGCGCGAGCGCGAGGCACAGGCGCCCACCTTCGATCAGGTCTTCTCCGCGCCGACGGCCGACGCCGCGCTGCGCCGCTCCTTCAAGCCCTTCAACTTCCGCGCCGACCTCTCCGCGCTCTCGGAGCCAGAGGTCGAAGTGGTCGAGGCGTTCCTGCGCCGCCGCTGGGACATCGAAGAGATGCCCCGCCAGTGGATGGCGTGGCGCGTCGCCACGCCGCTCCTCCACAAGCTTCGCCCCGACTACGACCCCGCCGAGTTCACCTACGAAGGCTTCCTCGAAGAACTCCTCCACCGCTACCGCGCCACGCACCGTTTCTCGGAGTGAGCCGACACGACACGCATCAAGGAATCACCGGCCGCGACGCCTCACGCCTTCATGCTTCTTCGCACTCGGCAGTTTGTCGGGCAGGTCTAGTTCGTCGTCAATCAAAGCTTCGACATAGACGTTTGCAACACGCGCATACTGTAAGAGGATGAGCAGCGACGGCTCGCGTTTTCCGGTCTCGAACTGTGAGATGTAATGCCGGTAACCGCTCTCGGCGAGCCCGATGTGGTGGAGCATGTCGCCTTGTGACACGCCGAGGGCGGTGCGTATTTGAAGGAGCTTTTCGGCGAGACGTTCGGGCCGTTCGCGTGCGCTGCCCATCAGGATTTCTCTCCTGACGGGGCAACCAGACGCACGCGCCCCTTGCGTTTAGTCACAACAGTGACTAGAATGCGTTTGCGTGATTTTTTCGCCGTGAGTAGAGACCTCTCATGCTCAACGGCAATGCTCATCACTGAGGGTGAGCTACGCTTTGCATCCGACCCGTTGCCTTACGTTTTCAAAGACTAAATCGAAAGGGAAGATACCACATGGGCATTTTGGTTGGCTAAAGGTAACGGGGGCGCGTAAGGGCGACGCACCCTCGGGCGCACCCGCGCCTCACGCGGGCTGTGCCGGGAGGCCGCGCGTGTAAGGGCGCGCGGCCTCTCTGTATTTTAAGAACCGCTCGGGCGAGCTTAGGACACTACCGAAATTCGGGCTAAATTGACGCCGTCGCACGTCGTCCGGTAGACTGGCGGGTTATTTTGTCGGGCAGATTTCTGACTGTGAGGCACATCTAATAGGCACTATGACTAAAGACATCTTTATCCTCGGCGGCAGGCGCACGCCGATGACTTCGTACGTGGGCGCGCTGAAGGACGTGAAGGCGCTCGACCTCGGTGCGGCGGCTGCGCGCGGCGCTCTGGAAGCGACGGGTGTGGCGGCCGAAGAGATCGACCACACGGTCGTCGGCAACGCCCTTCAGACCTCGGGCGACGCTATCTACGGCGCGCGCCACGTCGCGCTGAAGGCGGGCGTGCCCGCCGACCGGCCGGCCCTGACCGTCAACCGCCTGTGCGGGAGCGGCATCCAGTCGGTCATCTCGGGCGCGCACATGATTCTGTTGGACGAGGCGCGCAACGCTTTGGTCGGCGGCATGGAGTCGATGTCGATGGCGCCGCATGTCATCTACGGCGCGCGCTCGGGCTTCGGGCTGGGGCAGGGCAAGCTGGAAGACTCTCTGATGGTGGCGCTCTTAGACACCTACTGCAACACGACGATGGCAGGCACGGCCGAGAACCTCGCGCGCCGCTACGAAATCTCGCGCGAGGAGCAGGACGCATACGCCCTGCGCTCGCAAGCCGAGGCCAAGCGCGCGCAGGATGCAGGGCTGCTCGCCGAAGAGATAACGCCCGTCGAGGTCAAGACGCGCAAGGGTGTGAAGGTCGTGGACACGGACGACCACCTGCGCCCGGACACGACGCTCGAAGTGCTGGCGAAACTCCCGACCGCTTTCAGCAAGGACGGCTTTGTCACCGCCGGCAACGCCTCCGGCATCGTGGACGGCGCGGCGATGCTCGTCATCGCGGGCGGCGACTACGTGAAGGAGAAGAATCTGACGCCGGCCGGGCGTATCGTCAGTTGGGCCTACGCGGGCGTCGAGCCCGACGTGATGGGCATCGGCCCCGTCCCCGCCATCCGCAAGGCTCTGGAAAAGGCGAACCTTAAACTCGACGACATCGACCTCGTCGAAGTCAACGAGGCTTTCGCCTGCCAGTACCTCGCCGTCGAGAAGGAGTTGGGGCTCGACCGCTCGAAGACGAACGTCAACGGCGGCGCCATCGCCCTCGGCCACCCGCTCGGGGCTTCGGGCACGCGCCTGATTCTGACGGCGCTCAATGAGCTGAAGCGGCGCGAAGGCCGCTACGGTCTCGCCTCCGCCTGCATCGGCGGCGGCCAGGGGATAGCCATTATCTTCGAGCGCGTGTAAGCCTCGCTCGTTCAACTTTCAACGGGCGCCCGACTCCCCGGGCGCCCGCCCACTCCCGCTTCATACGCACTACGCGGCCGCCGACCCCGCCCCGTTTTACGTCCGTTTCAGGGGACGCTAAACACCCCGTAACTTCGGGTGTTTAGCGTCCCTTTTTTAAGTCGGCCGCCGCGCCTCCGTGGCTTGACGGCGGGGCGGCTTTCCCGTAAAAACACTAGGCTGCAATTAAGCTGCGTGCGCGTCTCGCCCGTGCGGTCATGACGCCGTCCCTTCTAAGTATTCAAGGTCAAGAAAGGATTTAAAATCCCGTGCCCACTTTGCCCCATAGCGGCTGGCGCCCTGCGTCCGCGCGCCGCCAGCTCTTCTCCGTTTTGACGGCCGCTTTCCTCCTCTTCCAGCAGGCCATCATCTTCGCGCCCGCCGCCTCGGCGCAGACGCGCCGCGCGACGACCATCGTCGATAAGACGACCCCGACGAAGACCACTGTCTCGCCCGGCATCAGGAAGGCGCCCACGACCATCCTCGACGACCCGGGCGGGCCGTCCGTGCCTTCGACGACCATCGTCATCAGTCAGGTCTACGGCGGCGCGGGCTGCGGCACGGCCGGGTGCTCGACCTACAAGAATGACTACATCGAGCTGTTCAACCGCGGGTCGGCGCCGCAGTCGCTCAACGGCTGGTCGGTGCAGTACGCCGCCGCCACCGGCACAGCATGGCAGGTGACGAACCTGACGAACGTGACGCTACAGCCCGGCCAGTACTACCTCGTGGCCGAGGGCGCGGGCGCTAACGGCGTCAACAACATCCCGACCGCGGACGCGACCGGCACCATCGCCATGAGCGCGACGGCCGCGAAGGTCGCGCTCGTCAACACGACGACTGCGCTCTCCGGCTCGTGTCCGACCGGCGCGCAGATCGTGGACTTGGTCGGCTACGGCGCGACGGCGAGCTGCTTCGAGACCGCGGTCGCGCCCGCGCCCTCGACGACGACGGCCGACGTGCGTGCCGGCGCGGGCTGCACCGAGACCGACAACAACTCGACCGACTTCACGGCCACCACGCCCAACCCGCGCAACACCGCGACGGCGCTCAACTCGTGCAGCGTCGCGACGCCGACGCCGACGCCCGCCGGCGTCACCGTCTCCATCAACGACGTGTCGCAGGACGAGGGCAACGCGGGCACGACGAACTTCAACTTCACCGTCAGCCTCAGCGCGCCCGCGCAGACCGGCGGCGTCTCCTTCACCGTCAACACCGCCGACGGCACGGCGCAGGACGATAACCCCGCGACCGAGGACAACGACTACGTCGCAATCGTCAACGGCGCGGGCAGCATTCCCGAAGGCAGCAGCTCGACGCAGGTCACCGTGCAGGTCAACGGCGACGCGACGACCGAGCCGAACGAGACCTTCTTCGTCAACCTCACCGGCGTCACCGGCGCGACCGCCGCCGACGCGCAGGGGCAGGGCACCATCCAGAACGATGACGTGACCATCGTCCCGATTCACGACATTCAGGGCAACAACACCGCCTCGCCGCGCGTCGGCGAGACCGTGACGACGACGGGCATCGTCACGCTGCTCCGCACGGGCACCAACAACGGCGGCGCGGCCAACAGCTTCTTCATCCAGGACCCCATCGTTGACGCCGACCCGAACACCTCCGAGGGACTTCTGGTCTTCACGAGCACCCCGCCGACCGTCGCCGTCGGCGACTCGGTGCGCGTCACGGGCACGGTCACCGAGTTCTTCAACATGACGGAGATCAGCCCGACGACGAACGTCACGGTGCTCAGCACCGGCAACTCGCTGCCGGCCGCCGTCACGCTCAACTCGACCATCCTCGACCCGACGGCCTCGCCCGCGCAGCCGCAGCTTGAGAAGTACGAGGGTATGCGGATGACGGCCGCCTCCCTCGTGACGGTCGCGCCGAGCGATACGTTCTACGAGGTCGAGACCGTGCTCGGCAGCGTGCCGCGCCCGATGCGCGAGCCGGGCATGGAAATCTCACTCCCCACCGTCCCGCCCGACCCGAATGAGGCCACACCCGACTGCTGCATCCCGCGCTGGGACGAGAACCCCGAGCGCATCAAGGTTGACACCAACGGCCGCGCGGGCGCGCCGCTCAACGGCTACACCTCGAACGTGACCTTCTCGAACGTGACGGGGCCGCTCGACTTCAGCTTCAGCGAGTACAAGGTCATCCCCGAGGCGACGCCGACCGCCACCGGCAACATGGCGGCCGTCCCCGCGCCGTCGCCGGACTCGAACGAGTTCACCATCGCCAGCTACAACATCGAGAACTTCAATAACAACGCCACGCAGCGCCAGAAGGCCGCGAATACCATCCGCACCGTCCTGCACTACCCGGACATCATCGGCGCCATCGAAATCTTCGACCTCGCCGACTTGCAGGCGCTCCGCGACCAGATCAACAACGACGCCGTCGCCGCCGGCGACCCGAACCCGCTGTACGAGGCTTTCCTCGTCGAGCAGGACGGCACGAGCGAGGATAACGACCAGGATGTCGGCTTCCTCGTCAAGACCTCGCGCGTGCAGGTCAACAGCGTGACGCAGGAGCGCGAGGAGGAGACCTACGCGGTGCCGAACGGCGGCGGCACGGCCCTGCTGCACGACCGTCCGCCCCTCGTCCTCGACGCGACCGTAGACCCTTCGGGCACCGACCCGCAGCACGTCATCGTCATCGTCAATCACCTGCGCTCGTTCATCTGCATCGAGGCGGACGCCGACCCGGCGGTCGCTACCGGCTGCGACAACGGCGCGGCCGACGGCCCGCGCGTCCGCGAGAAGCGCCGCAAGCAGGGCGAGTCGCTCGCCGGGCTCCTGCAAGAGCTTCAGACCAACAACCCGGGCGTGCCCGTCATCTCGGTCGGCGACTACAACGCCTTCCAGTTCACCGACGGCTTTACCGACCCCATCAAGACCATCAAGGGCATCGCGACGGTCGATAACGAACTGGCCGTGGACGCGAGTCCCGACCTCGTCAACCCTGACTTCGTCAACCTCATCGACACGCTGCCGGCGCTCGACCGCTACAGCTTTGTCTTCGAGGGGACGCCGCAGGCGCTCGACCACCACATCGTCAACGCCGCCGCGCGCTCGCGCAACTCGCGCACGGCCATCGCCCGCGTCAACGCGGACTTCCCCGAAGCGCCCGCGGCCCTCTTCGCCAACAACGCGTCGGTGGTTGAGCGCAACTCCGACCACGACCCCGTCGTCTCCTACTACCGCCTCGGCGCGGCGCCGGCGGCCGGCTCGCTCATCATCAGCGAGTTCCGTCTCCGCGGCCCCGGCTTGCTCGACGAAGCGATTACCAGCGGCGGCGACGGTGGCGGCCCGAACGCGCCGGGCTCGTCGCAGGACAACGATGAGTTCATCGAGGTCTATAACAACACCGACTCCGACATCGTCGTCTCGACGCTCGACGGCTCGGCGGGCTGGGCGGTTGTGGCCGCGGACGGGGTGACGCGCTTTATCATCCCGAACGATACGGTCATCCCTGCGCGCGGCCACTTCCTGGGCGTCAACCTGGACGGCTACTCGCTCGGCTTCTACGGCGTGCCCGACGAGGTGCTCCTGCCCTCCGACACGAGCACGCCCGTCGGCGGCTACACGCTCGACATCCCCAACGGCAGCGGCATCGCGCTCTTCGGCACGGCCGACCCGGTGAACTACACGCTCGCCAATCGGCTCGACGCGGCCGGCTACGCGACGGTCGATCCGCTCTACCGCGAGGGCGCGGGCTTCCCCGCGGCCGGCGGCGAGGCGACGAACGACCTCGAACACAGCTTCGTCCGCAGGGTGTGCGTGACGGCCGCCGCCGGGTGCGGCAACGGCCTGCCGAAGGACACGGCCGACAACGCGACCGACTTCGTCGTCGTCAACACGGACGCCGCGCCGACCACGTTGGGAGCGAGGCTCGGGGCGCCGGGGCCGGAGGGGCTGACGAGCCCCCTCAACGGCAACGCGGGGATGCCGGCCGCGCTGCTCGACCCATCGGTCTCGGCGTCGCAGTCGCCGAACCGCGTCCGCGACTTCAACCCGACGCCGAACGGCACGTTCGGCACGCTCTCCATCCGCCGGACGATCACGAACAACACGGGCTCGCCCGTGCGCTACCTCGCCTTCCGCATCATCGACATCACGACCGCCCCGACGCCTCCGACGGGGACGGCCGACGTGCGCGCCCTCGACTCCTACGACGCGGGCAACGACCCGATTCAGGTGACGGTCAACGGATCACCCGTGGACGTGTACGGCACCTTTGTCGAGCAGCCGCCGGTTCAGCCGAACGGCGGCGGGCTCAACACCTCGATGGCCGTCGGGTTCATCGACATCGACAACCAGCTCGAAGACGGAGAATCAATCAACGTCCAGTTCCTGCTCGGCATCCAGCAGACCGGCACGTACCGCTTCTACGTCAACATCGAGATGATCAACGACGGGCTGGTGCCGGAGAGGCCCGCCTTGCTGAAGCGGAGGAAGGGCTTCCGGATGTATCAGCAGCAGGAGCGCCAGCGCCCCCACCGCGTCATCAAGTAGGGGCCGACGGCGACGCCTCGTACGACCAACCGGAGGCCGCGCGGAAGTCCCAAAGACTTCCGCGCGGCCTCTCCGCTTTTCGGAGCGAAGAGCAGATGGCAGTCGGCAGTCGCTCCGCGTGACGAACGTTGAGAGGTCGATTAGTAGGTCTCGACAGAAAGGCTTTCAACTGCCTACAGCCATCTGCCGATTGCCTATTGCTTCCTCCTTCTGCTGGCATACTTTTTGTTGCTTCGGAACGCGAAGGTTTATGACCTTTGGGCGCCCGGAGGAGGGCGCGGCGAGTGGGCGGTGAAACCCTTTCCCGTTGTACCACTTAAGTTAGAGGGTCTTTGAGTGTACACGCACCGGGGTCGGCAGGGGCGCTCGTCCGCATCCGATTTTTTGGACTTTTCGATTCAAGTTTTCGGACGGCTAAACTCCGCGCCCCCGGGGGCCGCTTCAGCCTTGCGGGGCGTGCCGAAATGTAGTATTTAACATCGCGTTTCCGCCGCCGTAACAGCCGCGAAAACATCTTCCCGTAAGGTGCGAGTTTCCGTTTCTCTTTCTAGCCATCTTTCAATCAAACAAGGTCGGACGACACTTCGGGAGACGTTCCGAAAGAATGGCGCTCTTGTCCCGAACCACCGCAGCCAACTCAGCAGGAAAAGGAAGAAATATGTCGAACTATTCCCTCAGCAAATCAGCCTCCGTGCTGGCTTTGCTCATCTTCTGCCTCGTGATGGCAGCACCCGCCGCGTGGGCGCAGTCCACGACTCAGGGTGCCGTCGGCGGCACGGTCAAGGACCCGCAGGGCGCGGTCGTGGCCAACGCCTCCGTCACCGTCAAAAACGAGGAGACGAACAAAGAGGTCTCCGCCACGACCGACAGCGAAGGACGCTTCCGCGCCACGCAGCTCGACCCGGGCAACTACACCGTCACGATCAACGCCTCGGGCTTCGCCGCCTTCACGCAGCAGAAGGTCGTCGTCGAGATCGGGCGCGTCACGCCGCTCGACATCGACCTCGGCGTCGCCGGCGCGCAGGAGACCGTCCAGGTGACGAGTGAGGCGCCCGTCATCAACACCGAGCAGCAGGACTTCTCGACCAACATCAATCAGACCTCGATCAATAACCTTCCGACTAACGGTCGCCGGTGGTCTAACCTTGCCATCCTGACGCCGGGCACGGTGCCCGACGGCACGTTCGGCTTAATAAGTTTCCGCGGCATCTCCGGGCTGCTCAACAACAATACGGTTGACGGCGGCGATAACAACCAAGCCTTCTTCTCGGAAGAGCGCGGGCGCACGCGCATCGGCTACTCGGTGAGCCAAGGCGCGATCCGCGAGTTTCAGGTCAACACCTCGAACTACTCGGCCGAGTACGGCCGCTCGGCGGGCGGCGTGATTAACGCCGTCACCAAGTCCGGCACCAACGAGTTCCACGGCACGGCTTTCTTCTTCGACCGCAACAGCAAGTGGGGCGCGCGCAACCCCTTGAGCACCATCACCCAGAACGTCAACGGCGTCTTCACGCCCGTCGGCTACAAGGCGAAGGACGTTCGTTACCAGTTCGGCGGCGCCATCGGCGGGCCGATTGTGAAGGACAAGGCGTTCTTCTTCTTCAGCTACGACCAGCAGAAGCGCGACTTCCCCGGCATCGCACGGTTCGTCACCCCCAACTACCTGAGCACGGTCAACACCACCCTGCTGACGGCCGCGGTCAGAGGTGTGACGACCGACCAGATCAACTCGACGCTGAACTTCCTCAACAGCCTGACGGGCGAGGTGCCGCGTAAGGGCGACCAGAAGCTCTTCTTCCCGAAGCTCGACTGGAACATCAACTCCAATAACACCCTCACGGTGACCTACAACCGTCTGCGCTGGGACTCGCCCGCGGGCGTCCAGACGGCTGCGACCGTGACGCGCGACCGCGCCGGCTTCGGTAACGACTTCGTCGAGGCCGACTCCGTCAACACGCGCCTCACCTCGACGATCTCGGACAGGCTGCTCAACGAGGGCCGCTTCCTGTTCTCGGACGAGCTGAACTCGCAGTTCGCCCAGGACCCGCTGCCGGGCGAGCCGACGACGGCGAACGGCAACTCACCCCAGGTCACGCTGACGAACGGCATCACCTTCGGCAAGGCGACCTCCTTAGACCGCGTGGCTCTGCCGGACGAGAGGCGCTACCAATTCGCCGACACCATGACTCTCACCAGCGGGAACCACACGTTCAAGTGGGGCACTGACATCAGCCACGTCAGGGACATCGACGACAACCTCTTCACCGGGGCTGGCTCTTTCACGTACGCCAACATCAACGACTTCATCGTCGATTACGTGAACTTCACGACGGGCGGGTCTCTGCGGACGGCGAACAGGCAGTGCGCCACCAGCACGCGCCTCGCGGGCAAGTGCTACACCAGCAACTTCGCGCAGGGCTTCGGCCAGTCGCGCTTCCAACTGACGACCACCGACTTCGCCTTCTTCGCCCAGGACGACTGGCGCGTCACGCCGCGCCTGACCCTGAACCTCGGCCTCCGCTGGGAGTACGAGAAGTTCCCGGAGCCCTTCCTCGTCAACCCCGCCGTGCCGCAGACGGGGAACAGGCCGAGCGACAAGAACAACTTCGGCCCGCGCCTCGGTTTCGCCCTGAACGTCACCGGCGACTCCAAGACGAGCCTGCGCGGCGGCTACGGCATCTACTACGGGCGCGTGAACGGCTCGCTCATCATCAACTCGCTGATTAACACGGGCCTTTCGTCCGGCCAGGTCGTCGCCTCGGTGGCGCCCGCGTCCAACCCTGTGACGGCCGCCGGCAACCCGCTCGCGCCGATCTTCCCGAACCTTCTGGCCTCCGCGCCTTCGGGCACGGCGTCGGTCAACTACTTCGCGGACGACTTCCAGAACCCGATGATTCACCAGGGCGACCTCGTCTTCGAGCGCCAGGTCTCGCGCAACACGGTCGTCTCCGCCTCCTACCTCTTCAGCTTCGGCAAGAACCTCCCGACCTTCATCGACGTGAACCTGAGCGCGCCGACGACCACGCGGACCGTCAACATCGTGGACGGCCCCTTCGCGGGCCAGACCTGGACGTTCCCCTACTACCTCGGGAACGCGAGGCCGAACCCCAGCTTCGGCTTCATCGACCAGATCAGCAGTGTGGTCACGACCAAGTACCACGCGCTCGTCTTGCAGGCGCAACGCCGCCTGACGAACGGGCTCCAGTTCCAGACCAGCTACACTCTTTCGCGGGCGTCGGACGACGGGCAGAACTCGACGACCTTCACGCCCGGCTTCTCCAGCCCCTTCGACCCCTTCAACCTCCAGGCGGAGAAGGGCTACTCGGCCTTCGACCGGCGGCACAAGTTCGTCGCGAGCGCCGTCTATAACACCGACTTCGCCAGCCTGAAGGACAACAAGGTGGGGCGCGCGATCTTCAACGGCTGGACGATTGCGCCGATCTTCAACGCCTTCTCCGGGGCGCGCTACACCGGAACCACCTCGGGCTCCAACGTCAGCGGCGTCTTCGGCTTCAGCCAGGCCGGCGGCGTCAACGGCTCGAACGGCTCGCTCCGTTTCGCCCTCGTGCCGCCCAACTTCTTCAAGCAGCCCAGCATCTGGTACGCCGACCTGCGCATCTCGCGCCGCTTCCACATCAAGGAGAGCATGAACTTCGAGCTGCTGGCTGAAGGCTTTAACATCTTCAACCGCACGCAGGTCACCAGCGTCAACAACACGATCTACAACATCGCGACCTCCGGCTCGACCGTGACCGCGACTTACAACCCCGCCTTCGGCACCACGACCGGCGCCGACGGCTTCTTCTTCCGCGAGCGTCAGATTCAAATCGGCGCGCGCTTCGAGTTCTAAGGCTCGCTCGAAACGGAGTGCCTTCGGGGCGCGCAACCCAGCGGGTTGCGCGCCCCACTTTTTTACCCGACACGGGCCGCGCGACGCACGAAAAACGGGATCGTCGCGCGTGTTCGTGAACGCCGCCCGCCGGGTGCGGCGCGGCCCTTCAATAGCCCTTGCGCGGGCGGCGGAAGTGTAGTATTTAACATCGCGTTTCCGCCGCCGTAACCGGCGCGTAAATGTCTTCCCGTATGATCTGGTTTCCGTTTCTCTTTCTAGCCATCTTTCAATCACACAGGTCGGCCGAGAAGCTTCGGGAGGCGTCGGAAAGAGTGGCACCCTTGCCTCGAACCACCGCAACCAACTCAGCAGGAAAAGGAAGAAATATGTCGAAATATCCCCTCAGCAAGTCAGCCTGCGCGCTGGCTCTGCTCATCTTCTGCCTCGCCTTCGGCGCGTCTCACGCCGCGGCGCAGTCGCAGGCCAGTTCCGGGCAGATCGCCGGAGACGTGACGGACCCGAACGGGGCCGCCGTGCCGAACGCGTCCGTGACGGTCACGAACAAGGAGACGGGTCTGACGCGCACGGCGACGACGAGCGACGACGGTCTCTACACCATCGTCCTGCTTCCGCCGGGAACCTATACGGTGACGGCACAGGCGAGCAACTTCGCGGAGGCCAAGGTCGAAAACGTGGTCGTCAACGTCGGGCGCGTCGTTGACGTGAAGATTGCCCTCGGCGTCAGCGCCGTGACAGAGACCGTCCTCGTCACCGCGGAGACGGTTCTTCAGACAACCCGCAGCGAGTCTGACGCGGTCGTCAACGAGCAGGCCATCAGCAGCCTGCCCATCAACGGCCGCCGCTTTCAGGACTTCGTGACGCTGACGCCGACCGCGCAGATCGACCCGTCGCGCGGCCAGATTTCGCTCGCCGGGCAGAAGGGGATCAACAGCAACGTCAACATCGACGGCATGGACTACAATCAGCCGTTCTTCGGTGGCATCCGCGGCGGCGAGCGCTCGAACCTCGCGTTCACCATCCCGCAGGAGTCCATCAGGGAGTTTCAGGTCGTCGCCACCGGCTACTCGGCGGAGTTCGGGCGCTCGACGGGCGGCATCGTCAACGCCGTGACGAAGTCCGGCGACAACAGCCTGCGCGGCTCGGGCTTCCTCCTCGCCCGCCCGAGCAGGCTCGCGCGGGGCAACGAGTTCACGGACGCGCTGGAGGAGCAGCGGTTGACCTCGCTGGGCGTCACCCCGACGCTCGCCCCCACGCAGTATCAGTTCGGCGGCTCGATTGGCGGGCCGATCAAGCACGACAAGCTCTTCTACTTCGGCGCGTACGAGCAGCAGCGCTTCCGCGCTCCGCGTCAGATTCTCTTCAACTTCCCCGTCGGCTTCCCCGGCACGTTGACGCTGAACGCGGCGCAGCAGGAGGTCTTCAACTTCTACTCGGGCGAGCAGACCACCTACACCCAGACCAACGACGCCTACGCCGGGCTGGGGCGCGTCGATTGGAACATCAACGCGAATAACAACTTCAACGGCCGCTTCAGCGCCAGCAAGAACAACGCGCTAAACGCCGCCTCCAGGGGCGAGACCTCCGTCGACCCGACGACGAATCAGGCGCTCTCCTCCAACGGCACCGAGCAGAACACCACCAAAATCTTCGTCTCGCAGTTGGTCACCACTTTCGGCTCAAGCTTGGTGAACGAGCTGCGCACGCAGATCGCAAACGAGACCCGGCCCCGCCTGTCCAACTCCGAGGTGCCGAACGTCGTCACCAGCTTCGCCGTCTTCGGCGCGGCGGGCGCCGCCACCTCCTCCTTCCTGCCGAACGAGGAGCACGACATGCGCTATCAGGTGACGGACTCGGTCACCTACATCAAGGGCAACCACAACTTCAAATTCGGCGGCGAGTTCAGCCACATCGACGCCGCCCAGACCTTCGGCTTCAACCAGTTCGGCCGGTTCAACCTGAGCATCGGCGGCACGAACCAGAACGTGGCGGACGCCTTCCAGCGGTTGGCAAACGTCGTGGTGCCTCAGGCGGGTACGACGCAGGCCATCCTCGGCCGCTTCGATGACACACGCGCCACGCTCGACCGGCAGATCGGCAACCGCGTCGCGGCCATGAAGATGCAGGAGCTTGCGTTCTTCGGGCAGGACTCCTGGCGCGTCACGCCGAAGCTCACCCTGAACTACGGGCTGCGCGCGGAGCAGCAGTACAACCCCGAGCCCGACATCAGCAACACGCAGATGGTCAACATCGTCAGGAACACCGTCTTCCCGATTCGCGGCAGGGGTTACGACCCGTCGCAGATTCCGGACAGCGGCTGGCAGTGGGGGCCGCGCGCCGGCTTCGCCTACGACCCGTCGGGCGAAGGCAAGACGGTCATCCGCGGCTACAGCGGCGTCTACTACGCCCGCACCCCGCTCATCCTGATGGCGGCGAGCGTCAACAACTATCGCACCCCGCCGGGCGACGTTAGCGTGCGTCTGCCGTTCACCATTGGTACTGTCAACCAGACGGCCTTCAACACGTTCCTCGGCACGGCGGCCGGGCAGCAGTACATCAACATCACGGGCTGCAACCCGGCGGCGGCGGCGGGCACCGACGCGCGCAACCGCTGCACGCCGAACACGCTCTACCGCCAGTTCGCGATCCTCGGCGTCAACCTGAACACTTCGCCGCTCGGCGCCCTGCCGCAGCTCTCGCCCGAGCAAATCTCCTCCATCGCGGGCGCGGTCGGCTTTAACCCGAGCCCCTTCTCCGGCGCGACGCTGACCGCCCACGCCGAGGACTTCAGGAACCCGCGCTCCGTCCAGCACGGCTTCGGCGTCGAGCATCAGGTCGCCCGCGGCCTCGTCCTCGGGGTTAACTTCGACTACGTCCGCACGACCCGGAATCAGCGCAACCGCGACCTGAACCTGCCCGGGCCGCTCTCCGCTCAGCAGTACGTTGACTTCCTGCGGGCGAACAACACGGCGGCGAACATCGCCACGATGGCGGCGGCCGGCGGCATCTTTGACCAGATACTTGCTTCCGGTCGCACCTACATCGCCGTCGCCACCCCCGCCGGGTTTATCAACCCGACCACGGGGGCGACGCTCGCCTTCCCCACCGGCGCGGTCACGACCCGCCAGCGCCCGACTCTGGCCCAGCAGGGCTTCAATCTCGCGGCCGTGCAGGTGCGCGAGTCCACGGCGCAGTCGCTCTACCGCGCCCTGACGTTCCGCGCGCGCTTTGTTCGCAAGCGGATGCAGCTTAACGCCTACTACACCTTCTCCAGACTCTTGTCAGACGACGACAACGAGCGCGATTCGGGCGGCGTCGCCTACGCCAACCCGTACGACCTGAGTCGCGAGTGGGGCCGCAGCCGCCTCGACCGCGAGAGCCAGTTCATGGCCAACCCGATCTTCTTCCTGCCTTACAACTTTGAAATCTCGGGCGCGTTCCGCCTGCAATCCGGCCAGCCGTTCAACGCCGCCGTGGGCGCGGATTTGAACGGCGACACCGTGAACAACGACCGGCCGCTTCAGGTGCCGGGCCTCGAATACCGCCGCAACTTCTGGCGCAACCGCGGAGTCTACAGCGCCGACATGAGGGTACAGAAGAACTTCAGCTTCACCGAGCGGCAGCGTCTGAGCTTCTCGGCAGAGTTCTTCAACATCCTCAACCGTCCCAACATCCTGGTCGGCACCGCAGCCGCCCCCGGCTCGAACACGACTTTCGGAAACGGCGGGCAGCTCTGCCTGACCCCGAGCCAGCTCTGCGGCCTGAGCGGCGGCCCGTCCTTCAACCCGAACTTCTTGCAGATTCGTGACGCGTCCACGGGCACGCTCCTGATTAACAACGTCAACCCCGGGAGCGCGGTCTTCCAGATGCAGCTCGGCGTGCGGTACCAGTTCTAAGCAAAAACTTTCGGAGCCGCCACTCCTTTCAAGGGCGCGCGAACCCACGCGGTTCGCGCGCCCTCTTTTTTTTCCGCGCCCAACCCTTGTCCCAAGACAGGCCGCGCCGCGTACGGAAACAAACCCGCCGCCCCGTCGCGCTCCGAAGGACTGCGGGCCGCATCTTCCCTGACCTCAACACCTACGGCCAGCGGGCGCCGCTGGCATGTCGGTTGCCATTTAAATACTTGAGAAGTGAGAGATGAAGCGCTCTCTGCATTCACACACTTAGGAGGATTACGAAATGGGTGTTCCGAACAGTGATGAGATAGAAGGCAAATACGAGCAGGCGAAGGGCTCCGTCAAGGAGGGCCTCGGCCGCCTGACGGGCGACGAAGATTTGGAGGCCGAGGGTACGGCCGACAAGCTCAAGGGCGACGTGCAAGAGGGCTGGGGGGGCGCCAAGCGCAAGGTCGGCAACGCAATCGAAGACGTGGGCGAAGCCATCAAGCGCTGACGCCCGTGCTTCAAACCTTTAACACACAAGGCGGGATGATGAGAGACACGCTGCTTCTCATCATCCCGGCTTCTTATGTCGGACGTAAAACCCTCTCTTACCGCAAAGGCTTTACCCGCGGCGTCTGCGCCAATCCTCCGGCGGATGCTCTAAGAGCCTGTCCACGCCCCTATGCAGGTAGCGACCGGCCGTGCGCTCCTCACGCTCCTCGTCGGCCGCGCGTCTCTCCTGCCACTCCCTCTCACGTTCGCGGTCTCGTTCCCGCTCTCGCTCGCGCGGCGTCAGAGCATAGCGCGCACGCGGCTCCTCGTAACGCGCGCGACGCGCCTCATCCCTATCTTTGTACTCGACGCGCACGACCCTCGGTACACGCCCCCGGCCCGTTCGACGCGTGCGCTCCGCCAGATGCCTGAGGTGTGCGAGGTCTTCCTCCAACTGCTCCTCCGGGTGGCGCCCGAAGAAGCGCGCGACGGCGCGCCCGGTTCGCCCGCCCGGCGTGTCGTAGCCGCGCACGACGCGCAGAAGGGTCGTGCCCGCCGGTGTCTCGGAGAAGACGGCCTCACAGTCCGCGTGTATGTCCCCGCCTATCGAGCGCCACACGATGCGCCGGTCGGGCGCGAAGACGACGACCTCGGCCTCCCACTCCACGTCGATGTCGAGCGCCGTCTCCGCCGCCCAGCGGAACGTGCGCCGCCCGGTGCGCCTCACGTCGAGGATGCCGCCGGCCCAACGCGGCGCGGCCTCGAAGTCGGCGAACATGTCGAACACACGTTCGACGGGCGCATTGATCTCGACGTAACGCTCGTACCTTCTCATATCTTTTAAGTAGACAGTAAACAGTAGTCAGTAGAAGGAAGAGTCTCCTCCTGGCTACTGACTATTGTCTACTGTCTACTTCCCCTTACTCCTGTCGTATGTACTCCGCGCCCAAATCCTTGAGAAGCGATTCGAGGTTATCGGCCTCCTCGTCGGTCTTTGACTCGACGCCGATGAGGATGCCGCCCGCGCGCAGAGACGCGTCATAGACCTTCGCGCGGTGCTCGGGAATCCCCGCGCCCACGAGCGCGCCGATGAGCCCGCCGGCCGCGCCCCCCGCGCCCGCCCCCGCGAGCGCCGCCGCCAGAGGCCCCGCGACCACGAGCCCCAGCCCCGGCAGCACAACGTTCGTCCCGACGGCGATGAGCGCCGCCGCCACCGCCCCGACCGTCCCGCCGACGGCCGCGCCGTAGCCGAGCCCGTCGGCTGCGTGCGTGCGCGTCTCGATGGCGAACTCCTTCGACTTGGTCGCGTCGGACATCAAGACCGAGATGTCGTCGCGCGTATAACCGCGCTTGAGAATCGCGTCCACAGCCGCCTCCGCCGCCACGCGTGTCTTGAAAACTCCCGTCACAAGCTTTGCCATAAAAGACTCCTCTACTTCAAAAGAGACTGACCCACACCGACTCTTCGCAAGCCCCGTGCCGACTTCGCCCCTGCGCACTTCCTTCAAATCACCCGTTGATAGAACCAATTACTTCGCGCCCTCCGAACGCCCCCGTACCAAACCGGAACGAGCGACGCCGTCTGTGTTCTGTTCGGCGTCAGCCCACGCGCGCAGCGACGGCCGGGGCGTACGCTGGTATAATCGCTGCCTTCTATAACCAATGTCTTTGCAAAACTCTTCCGGGGGACTTCTGTGATTAAGGCGGTCATCTTCGACGTGGACGGGACGCTCGTCGATTCCGTAGACCTGCACGCGCGCGCGTGGCAGGAGGCGTTCGCGCACTTCGGCAAGCAGTTCGACTTCGAGCGCGTGCGCTCCCAGATCGGCAAGGGCGGCGACCAACTGATGCCCGTCTTCCTCTCGAAGGAGGAGCTTGACGAATTCGGCGAAGAGCTTGAGGAGTACCGCGGCGAACTCTTCAAGCGGGAATACCTCCCGCGCGTGAAAGCCTTCCCCGCCGTGCGCGAGTTGTTCCAGCGTGTGAAAGACGAAGGGCTCCAGGTCGCGCTCGCCTCCTCGGCTAAGGCCGATGAGTTGAAGACTTACAAAAAGATCGCGCGTATCGAAGACCTCGTCGAAGAGGAGACTTCGAGCGACGACGCCGAGAAGTCCAAGCCGCACCCGGACATCTTCGAGGCCGCGCTCGAACGTCTCGGCGACACGCGCCCCGCGGAGGCCGTCGTCGTCGGCGACACGCCCTACGATGCGGAGGCCGCGGGCAAGGCCGGACTGCAAACCGTCGGCCTCCTCTCCGGCGGCTTCCCCGAAGCTGACCTGCGCGCCGCTGGCTGCGCTCGCATCTACCGCGACGCCGCAGACCTCCTCGCCAACTACGACACCTCTCCGCTCGCGAAGGCAGAAGGGGGACGATGAACACCACGACTTTCATCTTCCGCCCTTCGGCCTACGCCCCTTACCCTTCGCCTTGATGCGTGTTCTCCATGTCAGCTCGGCGCGCGCGTTCGGCGGAGGCGAGCGCCACCTCGCCGACCTCGCGCGCGGCCTCCAACAACGCGGCCACGAAGTCCTCGTCGCGCTGCGCGAAGGCTCGCCGCTCCGCGAGCGACTCTCGTTCCTGCCCGAGGGAAACATCTACACCGTGCGACTGCGCAACGCGCTCGACATCGCCAGCGCGCGCCGACTCGCGCGCATCGCGCGGGAGCGAAAGGTTGACATCATCCACGCGCACGTCGCGCGCGACTACGTACCCGCGTCCTTCGCGTCGCGGTTCGCGCCCACAACGCGACTCGTCGTCACGCGTCACGTCCTCTTCCCCTTAAGCCGCGCGCACCGCCTCGCGCTCGCGAACGTCGCGCGCGTCATTGCCGTCTCCAGGCCGGTCGCGCGCGCACTCCGCTCGCAAAACATTTTCGACGAGGAGAAGCTGCGCGTCGTCGAGAACAGCGTAGACCCCGCGCGCTTCGAGCGCGCACGCGCCGAGGCCGAGCGCGACACTCCCGACAGGCGCTTGCGCGTCGGCATCGTCGGTGAGCTGAGCGTGATTAAGGGGCAGTTGGAGTTCCTGCGCGCGGCGGCGTTAGTGGTCGAAGAGTTGAACGGCGGTGTGGAGTTCTTCATCGTCGGCGAAGACAACTCACGCGGCGGCGAGTTTCTCGCGCGCGTCGAGCGGCTCATCGACAAGCTGAGTCTGCGCGAACGCGTGCGCCTGCTCGGCCGGGGTGTGGAAGCGTCGAGCGTGATCGTCGGGCTCGACGTGCTCGTCTCGGCCTCGTACTCCGAAGCCTTCGGCCTGGCGATGGCGGAGGCGCTCGTCTGCGGCGTGCCCGTCGTCGCGACGGCGACCGAGGGCGCACGGTCTTTGATTGAAGACGGCGTCAACGGCCTCCTCGTCCCCCTCGGCGACGTGAGCGCGTTGGCCGCAGCCGTCTCTTCCCTGCTCGGCGACGAGGAGCGTCGTCTATCGCTTGGCGCACAGGCGCAACACTCCGCGCGCGAACGCTTCAGCCCCGAGCGCATGTTTGAAGCGACCGAGCGCGTATACGAAGAGGCGCTCGGCAGTCGGGGCAGCAAGGTCTCTTAAACATTCGCGCCCGCGGCGATATGATTGCGGCGGTAATCTACTTTCAAAGATGTGCGTGGTGTGTATATGAGCAAAGGCATGGCGCGCGTGCGCGGCATAGATATGTCTTACGACGACACGGGGGGAGACGGGGCGGCGCTCGTCCTGCTTCACGGCTTCCCCTTCGATTGTTCGATGTGGCTGGGGCAGGCGTCGGCGCTCGGCCGTGAGTTCCGCGTCGTCGCGCCCGACCTGCGCGGTTCGGGTGAGACGCCGCTCGGCGTGGGCGACGTAACGTTGGAGACGTTGGCCGAAGACGTGGCCGCGCTGCTCGACGAATTGAAGCTCGGGCGCGTCATCCTCGGCGGGCTCTCGATGGGCGGTTACGTTGCCTTCGAGTTCTTCCGCAAGTTCCCCGGTCGTGTGCGCGCTCTCGTCCTCGCCGACACGCGTTCGCAGGCGGACACCGAAGAGGGCCGCCGCGCACGCGAAGAGAACGCGCGACGCGCCCTGCAAGAGGGCATGGAGCCAATCGTCGAGTCGATGCTGCCGAAGCTCCTCTCTGCGAAGACGCGCGAGGGCGGCGGCGAAGTCTTTGAGCGCGTGCGCGCGATGATGCTCGGGACGAGCCCCGAAGGCGCGGCCGCGTCTTTAAGAGCGATGGCGTTGAGGAGAGACCAGACAGACCTTCTGCCGTCGATAAACGTGCCGACCTTGATTGTCGTCGGCAGTGAAGACGCGGTAACTCCGCCCGCGGACGCGGAGGCGATGCGCGCGAAGATAGAAGGCTCGCGCTTAGTCATCATCGAAGGCGCGGGGCATCTCTCCAACGTCGAGCGGCCGGAGGCGTTCAACCGCGTGCTCGTCGAGTTCCTGCGCGCGCTTCCTGCTTGAGCTTTATCGCGCGATGGATTGTGAAGGGAGTTGAATTAAAGGCGTGAATGAACCCTGGAAGTATTGCATCGAGGAGCGCGTCCGCTGGGGCGACGTGGACGCGGCGCGCATCATCTTCTACGGCGCCTACATACGCTTCTTCGAGTTCGCCGAGACGGAACTGTTCCGCGCGGTCGGCCTGCCCTACAGCGTGATGTTCGACGAGTTGGACGTGTGGCTCCCGCGCGCTCACCTCGAATGTGACTTCCACAGGGCCGCGCAGCTCGACGACCTTCTGGAGGTCTGCGTCTACGTCGGCCGCGTCGGCACCAAGTCTCTGCGGCTCGACTTCGAAGTGCGCCGCAACGGCGGCGACGAACTGGTCGCCAACGCCCACTTCGTCCTCGTCGCCGTCCGCCGCCAGACTTTTGAATCAGTCCCCGTCCCCGAAGAACTCAAACGCCGCCTTGCGCCTTACACACGACCCGCTGCTGATTAAGTCGATTCAAAAAGGGTTGAGCGCGCGGCGGGCAAGGATGCGTTTGAGATCGACATAGCCCTGGTCTCCCGTGACCAACTCGCGCAGCGTGCGGCGGATGCCCGGATGCGCGCGCGCGAGTTTAATCATGCGGTCGGTGAAGGGGCCGCCCCAGAACTTCCCGTAGAACCTGCGGCGCATCTTCGACGCGCGGCGCAGCTCGCGGCCGAAGTCGGCGCGCCAACTATTCTCGTAAGACTTAACGTCGCCCGCGAGGTGGCTTTCGGCGAACAGCTCGGCCGAGCGCAGCGCGTAGTAAATGCCCTCGCCCGTCACGGGGTCTGCGAACCCGGCGGCGTCGCCGAGGAGCGCCCAGTCGTCGCCCGCCACGCGCCGCGCGTCAAACGTCTCCGGCGCGAGCCCCGGGATGCGCGCCGCGTAACGCTCGGCCGACGCGCGCAGACGCTCTTCTATCTCACCCTCGCCGTCGAGTGACAAGCCTGTGCCTGAAGACGACGCGCCGCCCTTCTCCCTCTCACGGTAATAGCCGACCATGAAGTCCCAGAGCATCTGGTCGAGCGCCTTGTGCTCGAACGTGTCCTGCGCGGTGGCGATGCCGAAGGAGATGTGGTCGAGGCGCGGGAAGGCCCACGCGTAACCGGCCCAGCCCGGCAGGAAGGCGATGACCGTCGGCGCCTCATCCGCCTCATTCAGTGGAGTGCGGTAGCCGAACGCGACCTCCATGTCCGAGTTCGACAGAGGGCCTGCAAACCTTTTCGCTATCGCGCTGTTCGCACCGTCCGCCGCGACGAGCACGCGCCCGCGCCAGCTCTCGCCTTCACGCGAGCGCACGACCCAGAAGCCCTCTTCATTCTTCTCCTTCGACACGCCGACGCGACGGTCAAACACACGCGCCCCCGCCCTCTCTGCGCGTGTGCGCATGTAAGAGTCGAACGCGCAGCGCGAGTAGATGGCGAAAGGCTCCGCGAGCTTCAGACGAACGCCGTCGCCCGCTGGCGAGACCATCTCGACCTCCGTGACCGCGCGTCCGCCCGCTTCGAGCAGAAACGGCCAAGCCTTCAAAGCCTTCGACGTGACGCCGCCGCCGCACGCCTTCGCCTCGCCCTGCGGACGCCCGTCGAACAGAGCCACACGCGCGCCCCCGCGCGCCAGCCTCTCCGCCGCGAAAGAGCCAGCCGGCCCCGCGCCTACAATCAACACGTCGAATTTATCGTCGATGGCCTCCACGCAACTCCTTACCGAACCCGGCCGCCGTCATGCTTGCCGACGAAAAGCACAGTTGTTAGAATCCCTGCCAACCCCTAGAAGATACGCTTTCCCCGCGACGAGGCGGAGAATGATGAATGACAGCCCCCTCGTATTCGTCGGCGTCGCGCCCCACCCGCCGATCATGGTTCCCGAGGTCGGCGGCGCGCGTGTCGCCGAAGTGCGCGCCTCCGTGGACGCCATGCGCGACCTGACCGAACGAATCAAAGCGTGCGGCGCGGAGACCGTCGTGCTCGTCTCGCCGCACGCGCCGCTTGAGCGAAGCACCTTCGTCGCTTATGGCGGCGCGCGGCTGCGTGGAGATTTTGCCAACTTCCGCGCCCCGCAGGCAATCGTCGAAGCCCCCGTTGACGAAGAACTGCTCAGAGCGATTCGGGAAACTGCCTCCGAGGAGAATTACCGCGTTGTCGTCTTAGAGCCTCAGGAACTCGATCACGGCACGTCTGTCCCGCTCTATTTTCTGCGGCGTAACGGTTGGTCGGGACGCGTCGTCGCCCTCGGCTACAACTTTCTCCCGGACGAAGACCACGTGCGCTTCGGCGAGTGCGTCAGGCGTGCCGTCGAAGTCACCCAACGCCCGGCCGCTTTCATCGCCAGCGGCGACCTGAGCCACCGGCTCAAGCCCGGCGCGCCCGCGGGCTTCGACCCGGACGCACGAAGCTTTGACGAGCAGGTGGTCTCGGCGCTCCGTGCGAACACGCCGGAAGAAATCCCGCGAATCGACCAGGCGCTGCGGCGTCTCGCCGGTGAGTGCGGTTACCGCTCGATGCTTGTGGCGCTCGGCGCGGCGTCCGAGGCCGAGCCGGAGTGCGAGGTCATCAGCTACGAAGCACCCTTCGGAGTCGGCTACCTCGTCGCCCAACTGTCTCGCAAGAGTTTGAACTGACTGATGGCCTTTAAGGTGATGAATCTCGAACACGCCACGCCCGCGGCCCTTGACCTGCGCGGCTCAGAGCCACAGGAAGACAGTCGCCCGCTCATCGAGGTAAGCATTACTGAGTTGGCGCGAAACGCCGTCGAAGCTTACGTCCTGCGCGGCTTGGTCGTCGAGCCGCCGCCGTTCCCCAAAACGTCGCTACTCTCCAAACCCTCCGCCTGCTTCGTCAGCATCAAGACCGTCGGGCGCGAACTGAGAGGGTGCATCGGCACAGTCGAGCCGGAACACAACACGCTGGCCGAAGAGGTCATAGTCAACGCCGTCAAAGCGGCCACGCGCGACCCGCGCTTTCGCCCCGTCGTGGGCAACGAGCTACTGTCTTTGCTCTACTCCGTGGATGTTCTCGGGAGTCTGGAGCCGGCGCAGTTTGAGGACTTGGACCCCGCCGCCTTTGGCGTGGTCGTGACCGACCGGTCGGGCTCGCGGCGCGGGCTGCTTCTGCCCGATATCAAAAGCATCGAAACGGCCGACCAGCAGGTCGGCGTCGCCGCCCGGAAGGCGGGCATCAAACCCGGCGAGCCGTTGAGGCTCTACCGTTTTCGCACGCGCCGCTTCAACGAGTCGGCGTGAACTTTAATTATCGAACAGAGGAGGACGACGATGCCAGATAATAACCAGACCAAAAGCTCTCTCGGGGAACAGAACCAGGACCCCGAACTCAAACCCGACGCCACGCCCAACCCCATCGAGGACATCAACCCCGCGAACGACGAACGCGCTATTGACGTAGGCGAGTCCGGTCAGTTCGCACCCGGCGGGCGTTACAACGAGCTGGGAGCTACAAGGCCGCGTCGCCTAGACCTCGACGAACAGGTGGACAGCGCACTGTCTAAGGAGGAGTAGAGGGCCTTACAAAGTTACTCTCCAAGCGTTGCGATTTTTACGGCGGGCGCCACCGACGGAGGGAATTTCTGAAGCAAAGATTTTCCTAAAAAAAATCCCGCTGCATACGCGAGATGTATGCAGCGGTAAGATCCACAGGAGGAAAGGGTCTTCATTCTACACAAGCGGGCGGAGTGTGTCAAATAGATTCACACTCCGACAATGTCTTAAATTCGGGGTACGCTCTTTCCGGTTCTTTGAACGTGCGGGAGCGTACCCCGTCTTTTGTAAAACGTAATTCCGGTTTGCGTTACGGTAACGGATGTAATTTGCGATATGGGTAGTGCAGCGATTCCGGTAACGTTTCGCTTTCCGCAATTACGCGTTTCGTAAAATATTTTTGACGACGAATGTGGTACCTGTTGGTACCGGATTGTAACATTTTCTGATACGGTATCTCCTTAAGATACTTAAGCTTAAGGTTAATAAGTTAACCTTGTTAACCCCCTAAGCCGTTGTCAAGAAACACTTTACGATTGTCAAGTAATACTTGACACCGTCTAGACACCACATTAGTATGCGCGTATACAGGTATACCCACAGTAGACATGGTATACCTTGCTTGCGGGACTCATAGGGTCTTTGAAGATCGGGAGCAAGGCTAGGAAAGCTGCCGACAAGTTTTGTGCGTACAATGTACACACAAAAACGGGAGCCAGAGCTGGAACTCTGGCCCCCGTTGCTTCAACCGTTAAGGCGGTTGTAGCTCCATTGAGAAGCGAAACACCCAGAAACTAAGGGTGACTCGAAACTTCCAATGGTTGCGTTTGCGAAACGCGCGGTTGTTCATAAGTTGACCTCTCAGTGGGTTGACTACCGAAACGCCCGGTGCTAACGACACCGGGCGTTTTGCTTTCTACTCGCGTCGAGTAGAAATCCGGTAAGGGGTCGAGAGGCTTCACCCCAAAGTCAAAATATCAAAGTTAAAATACACACTTCATTAGGGTCTGTCAATTATTTACTCCAATATATAATATATAAGCCCTTTATTAAGTAGCATTTAATGGTAGGGATTGCTAGCAACGCTATCAATATAACCTAAGTTATATCATTGAACAGGTTACGCGCTCCGCTTGTCAGTTTTAGACCAACGTGCCTCTGCCGCCTTCTTAGCAATTTCTTTTCTCTGTTCGGGCGTGAGACTTTCCGCGCGAGCCTGCCCGCCTTTCAGCCCTCCTAGCCTTCCGGCGTACTTCTTAGACATTTTAGGTTCGGGTCGTGGTGGTCTACTCATACGCGCAGACTAGCACGAAATATCAGGCGTGTAAATAGTCTTGCTCAAGCATTAAACTCAAGAAAATCTTTAGTTTCCTAGCAGGAAACTCTTGACAAATAAGTGCTCAAGCATTAAAGTGTGTATATTGAAAAGTTAAGGCGCTGATAGCTGGTAACTATCAGCGCCTTTGAAAACCAAAGCGATTGCTCACTCTGGCCTTCGACAAATTCATTGTGAGCCAATCGCCAACGAAAGGCAAGGCTCATAATGACCTGTCACAACTGCCAGACTCAAGCCGTGAAAATCGGCAAAGACCGCAAAGGCAATCAACGCTTCCGCTGCCAGAAGTGCCGCAAGTCCTTCGTGGACGCTCCCGAAAAACCGCTCGGCAACATGTATCTCCCGCTGGATAAAGCGGAGATGTGCCTGCGCCTTCTGGTCGAAGGCAACAGCATCCGCTCGACGGAGCGCGTCACGGGCGTCAACCGCAACACCATCCTTGACCTTCTGGTTCTGGTCGGAGAGAAGTGCGAGCGCCTTCTTAATGACAAGATTCGCGGGCTGTCCGTCAGTGATGTGCAGGCGGATGAGATGTGGGGATTTGTCGGGATGAAGGAAAAGACGAAGAAGCGCAAGCAAGTGATGTCAAAAATATTTGACGTGCTCGGGCCGGACGGCTCGCTCGGAGACGCCTACACGTTCGTTGCGATAGAGCGCAACACGAAGCTTGTGCTCGCTTGGCACTTGGGGCGGCGCACGTCGGGGGACACGGAGCAATTCACGGAGAAGCTGTACAACGCGACCAGCGGGAACTTCCAGCTCACTACGGACGGCTTCGCGGCATACATCCCGGCCGTCGAATACAGCCTCGGAACCCGCGTTGACTTCGCCCAGCTCGTCAAGATTTATGAACAGCCGGAACAGGGCGGCGGAGAGCGCCGCTACTCTCCCCCTCGGGTCGTCTCGACGATTACGAAAACCATCATCGGTCAGCCGAACGAAGAACGCATCTGCACTAGCCACGTTGAGCGCCAGAACTTGACCATGCGGATGATGATGCGCCGGCTGACCAGACTGACCAACGGCTTCTCAAAGAAGTGGGAGAACCTGAAAGCGGCTCTCGCCCTTCACTTCGCTTATTACAACTTCTGCCGCATCCATAAGACCATCCGCTGCACCCCGGCTATGGAAGCGGGCATTGCTAAGAGCGTGTGGGAACTCAAAGACCTGCTCGCCTACTGAAAAGTCAGAGAGGCCGCGCACGACTTCACAACGTGCGCGGCCCCACGGCACAGCCCCGATGAGAGGAGGCGTGCCCGGGGGTACGATGCCCAAGCGTACCCCCGTTACTTTTAGCCAACCAAAATACCCATGTGGTATCTTTCCTTTCGATCTATTCTTTGAAAACGTAAGGCAACGGGTCGGATGCGGAAGCCTGCTCACCCTCAAACACGGAGTGTTGAGCATCGCCGTTGAACTCAAGAGGTTCAGAGGGACGGCGAGCAAATTACGCATTCACATCTTATGTATAAATATACATGAGGTCAAGCCTATTCTTGTCACGTCGGGAGGGAACTCCTGATGGGAAAGAGGGCGCGACGGAAGCCGGAACGTCTGGCCGAAAAGCTCTTGCGGATTAGAGAGGCTTTAGGCGTGTCTCAGGGCGAGATGTTAAGGCGTTTAGAGGTTGAAGACCAGATAGATTACACGGCCATATCGAAGTATGAACTAGGCAGGAATGAGCCGTCGCTTCTCATCCTTTTACAATATGCTCGCGTGGCAGGCGTCAGTACGGACGTTCTCATTGATGACCGGCTAGACCTTCCCGCCAAGCTACCCGCTAAGGCGAAAAGAGAAAAGGGCGGCACTTAGCGTGCCGCCCTTTCGCAACTTACCCCCGATTTAAGACACTACCCACACTCCCCCGCTTGTGTAGAATGATTTACACGTCTAAGTTCTTCACGTCCAGAGCGTTATCCTCGATAAACTTGCGGCGGGGTTCAACCGCGTCGCCCATCAGGATAGTGAAAATCTGATCCGTCTCGACCGCGTCGTCGATCTTGACCTGAAGCAGCGTACGCTTCTCCGGGTTCATCGTGGTCTCCCAAAGCTGTTCCGGATTCATCTCGCCCAGCCCCTTGTAACGCTGAATCGTCAAATCCTTCTTCGCGGCCGTCAGCACACGCTCCAAAAGCTCCTCGCGGGAACCGATGGTCTCTTTCGTGCCATTTTCGCCGAGGGTGAAGGGCGCTGTCAGACGCTTTTCGAGCGTTTTGTAGATTTCTACGGCCTTCTGGAACTCGACGTGGCTCGCCAGGTCCCAGTCGATTTTAACTTTTGAACCACCGGGTACAACTGTGTCAATCTCCCAGAGTCCATGCTCCTCATCCGGGGCCAATTCGGTCTTGTAACCGGCGTTAGCCAGCGCCGCTTCGATGCGCCCGATCTGCTCCCCATCCTCTTCCTGGAAGACTCCCTTAAGGGTCGTGCCCTCTTCGGCCAGCACACCTTTACTACGCCCGCTGAAAGCCTCAAGGAGCAGGTTTAACAAACGCCCGTCGTTGCCGAGTCTCCGGATAAGCTTTTCGCAGTAACGATTTAGCTCAACCATCTGCTCAAGGGAGCGGGCGAGTTCTTTGCCCTCGACGGTGCCGCCCCCGTTCGCGGAAGTGACCTTCATGTCGCTGGTAGCCTGGCGCACAAGATAACGTACAATAGACTTCTCATCCTTTATGTACTCTTCCTTCTTACCCCGTTTTACTTTAAAAAGCGGCGGCTGTGCTATGAAGACGTGACCGGCCTCGATGAGCTTCGGCATCTGGCGGAAGAAGAAGGTCAGTAGTAGCGTCCGGATGTGTGACCCGTCCACGTCCGCGTCAGTCATGAAGATGATCTTGTGATAGCGTAACTTGTTGAGATCAAAGTCCTCTTCGCTCTTGCCGATGCCAGTGCCGAGCGCCGTGATGAGCGTTTTTATCTCGCTGTGACCGAGCATCTTGTCGAAGCGAGCCTTCTCCACGTTCAAGATTTTACCTTTTAACGGTAGGACGGCTTGATTCCTCCGGTCGCGTCCCTGCTTCGCGCTCCCGCCGGCCGAATCACCCTCGACGATGTAGAGTTCGCACAGCGCAGGGTCTCTTTCCTGACAGTCCGCCAGTTTGCCCGGCAGCATCGTGGAGCCCATCGCCCCCTTGCGGACGATCTCGCGGGCCTTACGCGCGGCATCGCGCGCACGGGCAGCGTCTACGGCTTTCCCGACGATCTTCTTGGCGACCGTCGGATTCTGCTCGAAATACTCGGTCAGACGCTCGTTGAGGAACGACTCGACCGCGCCTTTCACGTCGGAGTTGAGCTTGCCCTTGGTCTGTCCTTCGAACTGCGGTTGCGGCAGCTTGACGGAGATGACCGCGACCAGTCCCTCGCGCACGTCGTCGCCCGACAGGGGAGTTTTGAAGTTCTTGGCGAGTCCTGAGGACTGTGCGTAGGCGTTGATGGTGCGCGTCAGCGCTGAGCGAAAGCCAGAGAGGTGTGTGCCGCCGTCCACGGTGTTGATGTTGTTGGCGAAGGAGTAGACCTTCTCGTCGTAGGCGTCGTTGTACTGGATGGCGACATCGACCGAGAGCGCGTCGCTCACTTTTTCAAAGTAGACCGGCTTGTCGTGCAGCACCGACTTGTTTTTGTTGAGGTGCTTGACGAACTCGGCGATTCCGCCGCGGTAGTAGAATTCGTGCGAGCGCTCGGGTTCCTGCCGCTCGTCCTTGATGGTGATGCGGATGCCCTTGTTCAGGAACGCCTTCTCGCGCAGGCGCTCGGAGAGCTTGTCGAAGCTGAACTCGGTGACCTCGAAGATTTCGGAGTCGGGCCTGAAGGTGATTTTGGTGCCGCGGCGGCGGGTCTTGCCCGTCATCTCCAGTTTGCTCGCAGGAATCCCTCGGACGTACTCCTGCTCGTAAGTCGCCCCGTCCCTCCAGATTTCCAGCCGAAGTGTCTCAGAGAGGAAATTTACGCAAGAGACACCTACTCCGTGCAGGCCCCCGGACACCTTGTAGGCGTTCGAGTCGAATTTGCCGCCGGCGTGGAGCTTGGTCATGACGACCTCGGCGGCCGACCTCTTCTCCTGTTTGTGATAATCGACGGGAATACCGCGGCCGTTGTCGATGACGGTAATCGAGTTGTCGAGGTGTATGAAGACCTCGACGGTGTCGCAGAAGCCGGCGAGGGCTTCGTCCACCGAGTTGTCCACGACCTCGTAGACGAGGTGATGGAGCCCCATGTCGCCCGTCGAGCCGATGTACATGGCGGGGCGCTTGCGGACGGCCTCGCGGCCTTCAAGCACTGTAATCGAAGTCGCAGTATAAGAGTCGTTCTTCTTCTTTGTTAAAGTGGTTGCTGTAGGCAAAGTGGTCTCCTCTTCTTGCATATCTCTATACCATTTCCCGGCTTTAGGAAGACTGACGGATGACCTGGGTTAGATGCTATCCGCGGACGTAGCGATTGTTCTCTCCGCTTCGACGTGTGCGCCGTCGAAGACCAGACCGTCCCTTACTTCTACGAGTTTGGCTCGTGCGGCAAACCCTTTGATGAGGTCATTTTTGGAGGTCGTAATGAACGTTTGCGTGCGCCCTTCGAGGTATTCCAGCAAATGACCGATTCGCTTTTTGTCCAGCTCGGCATCCACGTCATCCATCAGGAAAAGCGGATACTCATTGTGCCACGAATAATACACCGAAATTGCCGCTAAGTCAAGTAGAATCAACGCGCTACGCTGCTGACCCGAGCTGCCGTAAGTGCGTATGTCCCGACCATCGAACAGGATTTCCAGCTCGTCCCGATGCGGGCCGATGAGCGAGTAGCCCGAAGCGATTTCAGCGCTCAGACGCAAGCGCAAACGCTCTGTTATCAGGGCTTCGTAAGCCTCCAGATCGCCCTTCCCTTCGAGCGCAGAGACATATCGAATCGTGATCTCTTCACGCTCGAACAGGCGCTGTTGCAGACTTCCATCGAGGCGCTCGACGTAGTCGAGCCGCGCGCGGTGAATCGTCGTCCCCAGAGCGATAATCTGTTCGTTCCAGGGCTCAATTAATTCACGCGCGTTCTCGATGTTCGTCTCGGAATCGGAGATGTCCTGGAGCAGGCGGTTCTTCTGCTTGATGACGCGCTGGTAGTCTGCAAGCGTCTGGACGTAGCTGTGATGGAGTGAGACGACGCCGCGGTCGAGGAAGCGGCGTCGTGAATCCGGCCCGCCGCGCACGACTTCTAGTTCGTCGGCGGTGAAGGGCACGACGTGGAGCTGACTCAGGTAGCTCGCAACCGTTTCGCGTTTGCCGTTGAGCGAGAGCGTCTTGGAGCTTCCCTGAAGAGTGACCTGTAAGTCCCTGTGTACGTCCTGAGCGCGCGCGACGCGCCCGCGCACTACCGACAGGTTCTCGCCGAAGCGTATGGCCTCCTGCGGCCTCTGTGTGCGGAATGACTTGCTGGTGGCGAGGAGGTAGATGGCTTCGAGCCAGTTCGTCTTCCCCTGACCGTTATCCCCGGAGATGACGTTCAAGCCCTCGCCCCAGAAGATTTCGCCGCTCAAATTCCTGAAATTGTGAACCTCAATGGATTCGAGCAGCATATGTCGAGTTTAACATACGCTGCTCGAAACGGAGGCCGCTCACATCTTCGGGCTGAATCAGAGCCTCATCGGCATGACGACGTAGCGATAGTCGTAGCCGTCGTCCGAAGCCGGGCGGAGTTGCGCCTGAGAGTTGCCGTCTTTGAACTCGAAGGCGACGTTGCCGTCGCTGAGAACGTTGAGGAAGTCTTGGAGGTAGGCGGCGTTGAAGCCGATCTCGGTCTCGTCGCCGTCGTACTCGGTGGTGACGGTCTCACGCGCATCGCCCTCTTCGGCCGTCTGCGCGCTGATGTCGAGACTGCCGGGCTTCAGGTGGAAACGGACGGCGTGCGAGCGGTCGTCGGCCATCAGCGCGACGCGCCGGATGGCCTGCCCGAGCGACGCCGAGTCGAACTCGGCCTTCTTGTCGTTCCCCTTCGGCATCACCATCTCGTAGTTCGGGAACTGCCCCGTCAGCGTGCGGGAGATGAGGAGGCGCGGGCCGACTTCAAAGTAGATGTGGTTCTCGTCCGCGCCCAGCCCTATCTCGCCCTCGAACGAAGAGGTCAGCTTCGTCAGTTCGGCGAGGGTCTTGCGCGGGATGAGCACGTCGATATCTTCCGAGGGCGTGCCCGCCCCGAGGTCCTTGCGCTCGACGTAGGCGAGACGGTGGCCGTCGGTCGTCACCATCTTGGCGCCCGTCTTGTCGAGCATGAACTTCGCGCCCGAGAGCGTGTAACGAGATTCCTCCAGGGTGATGGCGAAGATCGTCCGGTCGATGAGGGTCTTGAAGACGCTGGCCGGGAGTTTGACGGGAGCGGACTTGAAGCTCGGGACTTCGGGGAAGTTGTCGCGGTCGATGCCGGCGATGCGGAAGTTGGAGCGCTCGCACTTGACCGTCGCCCAGTTGTTCTCCTCCTTGCGGAAGCTGACGGGCGCGTCGGGCAGCACGCGCGCGATGTCGAAGAGCTTACGCGCGCCGACGCACATCGAGCCGGGCGTCTTGATCTCGGCTTCCGTCTCGCAGCGCAATGTCACGTCGAGGTCGGTACCCGTAATGCGAATCGTGCCCTCGCCTACCGACTCGATGAGTATGTTCGAGAGCGCGGGAATCGTGTTCTTCTTCTCGACCGTGCCCTGAACCAGACCTAGCTCCTTCTGGAGAGAGGTTTTGCTGATTGTGAACTCCATCTTTGAACTCCTCTGGGGAACTTAACTCTTCAAATCACATGATAGCTGTTAAGAGCTTTTTGTGTGATATCGCGGCCTGACGCTTTTCCTATTACTTCTAATTAAATACCTTATATTTATATCTAGTAGTAGTAGTAGGGCCTGTGGAAATGTGGAAAAGTGGCTTAACTGTTGTAGCCAATAGAATTGTTTTCCACAACCCCTGTGGAAATTGCTGTGGATAACTTTAGCTTTATGTGGAAAAAGCTCTCAAAGGAAAAGTTTTCCACATTTCCACAGGGCACTTTTTAAGGTAGCCTGTGGAAATGTGGAAAACTTTTACCTAAGTCGCTGATGCAAAACAACTTAATAGGATACCGGCCTGTGGAAAACAATTTGCCCTAAAAGTGAGCTAACTACTTGCAAAGATTATCCATAATGTCACTCACGACCCTGTGGAAATTCTGGTCCTTCGTAACCAGCGTTCCAATCTTGTCCACAGAGTGGATGACCGTCGTGTGATGCTTTCCGCCGAACTCCCGGCCTATCTCCGGGAAGCTGTGTTTTGTCAGGCGTTTGCAAAGGTACATCGCCACCTGTCTCGGCACAGCGATCTGTCGAGAGTTGTTCTTAGACTTCAGGTCGTCAACGCGCAGTTTGTAATGCGCGCCGACCGCGCGTTGAATCTGCTCGATGGTGATGCCGGCCGGCTGTGCGTCCTCGGCGATGTTGCGGATGGCGTCCTGAGCGAGCATCTTCGAGATGGGCAGGCCGCGCAGCGAAGAGATGGCAATCAGGCGCACGAGCGAGCCTTCCAACTCACGTATGTTGCTCTTAACCTTGCTGGCGATGAAGAACGCCACGTCGTCGGGCAGGGTCACCCCGTCGAGGTCTGCCTTGCGTTTGAGAATCGCGACCTTAGTTTCGAGGTCGGGCGGTTCGATGTCGGCGATGAGGCCCCACTCGAAACGCGAGTGGAGTCGCTCTTCCAGCGTCGGAATCTCACGCGGCGGGCAGTCCGAGGTGATGACGATCTGCTTCTGCCCGTCATAGAGCGCGTTGAAGGTGTGGAAGAACTCCTCCTGCGTGCGCTCCTTGCCCGCCATGAACTGTATGTCGTCCATCAAAAGCACGTCGATGGAGCGATATTTCTCACGAAAAGTCTGTGTCTTGTCGTAACGGATGGCGTTAATCAGTTCATTCATGAACCGCTCTGCCGAAATGTAGGAGAGGCGTAGATAGCGGTTGCGCTCTTTAACGGCGTGGCCGATAGCGTGCACGAGGTGCGTCTTCCCAAGCCCCACCCCTCCATAAATATAGAGTGGATTATAGGTTTTCCCCGGCGCTTCGGCGACAGCCAGAGCCGCGGCGTGCGCGAACTGATTGCATGAGCCGACGACGAAAGTCCCGAACGCGCACTTGGGGTTGAGCGAATTCTCAAGCGGTTCGATGTCAACGAAGGTCGTCGCGCCCGGCGTCAGGCCGTCCGATTGGGCCGCTTCTAATAATGAGAAGAGGCTGGAAGAGGTGTTCTTTGAACTGTTAGCCACAGGCTGCTGCTCTAAGTCCAGCGTGCCCAGGTCGTCCATCTCTTTACCCGTGACGAAATTCGAGCTCTGCGAGTCCTCATCAACTGTCCAATCAACCTGATAGTCGGCCAGGTTCAGCTCCGACAGCGATGCGTCGAGCACATCCGAGTAGTTTGAGCTGACCCAGTCTTTCACCACGTGGTTGGGAGCGCGAAGGTGGAGCACGTGACCCGCCTCGTCATAGCCTTCGAAATGAATGGGGCGAATCCATGTCTCGAAGCTCTGGCGGTTCAGCCGCTTCTCGACCGCGAGAAGGATGTCGTTCCAAATTCTATTCTCGTAAGTTGCGCTCATAAGCTTCTCGCCTTCAACCGAGAGGGGAGACTAACGGCTGACTTGAAAAAATACAGTCGTCTTCAATGATTTGCTCAACCTAACTGTTGAACCAATCACCGGAAGATGTTGTAAAACTTCCCTTTTAAGCTCTCTTTTGGAACTCCCCAGAGGGTTTTCCACAGAGTTTTCCACAGGGCTGTGGAAAACTCTCGAAAACTTAAAGTGAAGCTTTAAGTGTTTTACTTTCAATTAGTTACAGGCGGTAACCGTCTGTGAAACGGGCGCGAGACTAGCATAACCTGACCCTAGATGCAAGAGAATTCCACAGGGGTTAAATATTTTCTCAAAGCCCTGTTTTTGAGACTTTTAATATTCACGTAATTTCCGCATTTTCGCAAACTCGCCAAGTTTATGAATCATTTTAAGACAGCACGTTTTTTCTGTTTTTGATGTAGTTAGAGGGACTTGCCTGAAATATAGCTTCCAGAGCGACAGTCTTTTAGCCCTCCTTTCCTTGACACAGACCTTATAAGCGGCTAGTCTTGTCATTTTCGTCTTAAGGAGAAAATTTCAACAGTTATGCCTAAGAGAACATTCCAACCAAACAACCGGCGCCGCGCCAAGACGCACGGCTTCCGCGCACGCATGGCCACCAAGAGCGGTCGTCTGGTGTTGAAGAGGCGGCGGGCCAAGGGCCGCAAGCGTCTGACCCCGTCGCACTACTAATCGAGACCGCTTTGCCGAATGATGCGCGTTTGTGTAAACCCGTGGAATTCCGCGCGGTTTACGACGGAGGCAGGCGGTTCGACGGGCGTCTGGTGACGGCGTTTGTTTTGCCCACCGGCCTCGAACAGCATCGTTTAGGCATAACGGCCTCGCGGAAGATGTCGCGCCTCGCCGTTAAGCGCAATCGTGCCAAGCGTCTCTTGCGAGAAGCTTTCCGCCTGACAGGCAACGATTTAGCCGGCCTCAGAAACAGTTATGACTGGGTTTTCAACGCCCGTCGTCTGATAATTGAGTCGAAGGCGGAAGCGGTAGCGGCGGATTTACGGCGGATAATTGCTCAGGTCGGGCGAAGCGAACAGAATTCTCCGTGCGAAACGGAAAAGTAATTGGTAAGAGTCGCTCTGACATCGCTACTCCGCTTCTACAAGGCGTACATCTCGCCCCTGCTCCCCCCCTCGTGCCGATTCGTCCCAACCTGTTCAGAGTACGCGCGGGAGGCTATAGAGCGTCACGGGGCTTTGCGCGGTAGTTGGATGGGTGTGCGCCGCATACTGCGCTGCCACCCGTTTCATCCGGGCGGATATGACCCGGTCAAATAATTTTGAAAGTTTGTTCACACACAGACGTATTGTGGTAGTGAAACGGTTTGAAATAGATGGATCAGAAGCGCCTTTTACTTGCCTTTGTACTCTCGGCGGTAATCCTTTTCGGGTGGACTTATCTCTTTCCTCCCCCGGCGAATGAGCAGCAGAACGCCAATACCTCGCAGACAGCGACCGCCTCTCCGACGCCCGCCCCTTCCCAACAACCCGTCCAGGCCGACGCACAGCCAGTCCTAGCGGCCCCCGCGGCTCCCGACACAGTCCCGCAGCAAACCGTTATCGTCTCGACCCCGCTCTACGAGATCAAGTTTGATAGCCGCGGTGCGACCGCCAAGAGCTGGATCGTTAAGAAAAATAAGGAGAAAGGTAGCGAAGGCAAGCCGCTCCGCTCAGCTTCGAGCACGAAGGATAACCCTCAACCGCTTGAGTTAATCTCCCAGGAGGGTCTTAACCGTGGTCTGGCTCCGCTTAGAATTTTGACGGGGCGTCAGGACTTGGATTCGACGTTGGCGTCAAGGAACTACGTGGTCGGCGGTGTCGAAGTCGGGACGACTGATGCGCGACTGGACTTGAAGCCGGGCGAGCAGAAAACTGTCGAGTTCAGCCTGAGTGAGCTGAGCGGTAATCTTGAGGTTGTAAAGAAGTTAACCTTTGACGCCGACCATTATGCGGTCAGGCTTGAGACGAAGGTTTTGCAGGGCGGCCAGCCGGTTCCCAACGCGAAAATCTCCATCGGGCCGAGCATCGGCGATCAGGGTGTTCAGCATTTTAATTTCTATTCTATCGCGCCGGAAGGGATTGCAGCCCTTAACGACGGAGTTCAACATCTGACGGCTGATTTTGATGCCACAAAGGAGAAAGTCCACGTCCAGAAGTTCGACCCCCCGGTTCGCTGGGCCGGTGTGGGGGACACATACTTCGCCATGGCTCTGGTCTTACCGCAGCCTTTGGGCGGTCTTGAATACCAGGCTGAAAAATTTGAGAAGCAGGTTAACGAGCAGGATAGATATTTAATTAACGCCCACGTTCCCTTCCCCTCGGACGGGGCGCCGACCTACCTGTTCGCGGGGCCTAAAGACCACGACCAGCTCCAGGAAACCAGCGAATTTATTAATAAAAGCATTCCCGGCCAGCAGGTCGATCTGGGTCAGTTAATTAATTACGGCTGGACGCAGCGCATCACCAAGCCGCTTGCGGCGCCGATTCTCTGGTCAATTAATCGACTTAACAAACTGACGGGCAGCTACGGGCTCGCGATTATTCTCTTTACTATTATCATTTACATGCTCTTCTTCCCGCTTAAGTGGCGCTCTTCCAAGTCGATGAAGAAGGCCCAGAAGCTCGCGCCGCGGATGAAGGAGTTGCAGGAAAAGATAAAGGGGATGAAGCAGAACGACCCGCGGCTCAAAGATTTACAGATGGAGCAGTTGCGGCTGATGAAGGAGGGCAATCCGCTCGGCGGCTGCCTCCCCCTCCTGATTCAGATGCCGTTCCTGATTGCCCTCTACGTCGCGATCACCATTTCAATCGACTTCCGCCAGTCCTCATTTTTGTGGATTCAAGACCTCTCGGCCGGCGACCCGACAAAACTACTGCCAATCCTGATGGCCGGGTCAATGCTGGTTCTGCAACTGATAACACCGGCGCCCTCTGCCGACCCTCTGCAACGGAAGATGATGGCGGTCATCATGCCGGTAATGATGCTCTACATCCTCTGGAGCGCGCCCGCCGGGCTTCTTGTCTACTGGCTGGTCGGTAACATCGTCGGCTTCGGCCAGCAGTTCATCATCAACCGTATGCTCAAATCGAAAGACGACCAGGAACAGCCTCCGCAGGAGAAGGATGCAGCAGGCTCGCGTCCAAAAAAAAAGTTTAATGACGCAAGTCTGACGGAGGCTTAAAGGCTGTATTATCACTAGTTCCCTGTTTTGGGGTGCCAAATGAAGGAAGCTTACGGGCAGGCAGAGCAGTTCTTAAACGACATCTTCCGTACGGCCGGCTTTGACCTCCGCGCACAGGCGAGTGAAGAGGCAGACGGTTGCGTTCTGAACATCGAAGGCGCGGATTCTCCTCTGGTGCGGAGCGAAGGCGGTGAGCTTCTGGACGCACTGGAACACTTCGTCAACCAATCATTCGGGCGCGGCCTTTCAGAGGGCGAGCGGTTCATTTGTGATGTCGATAATTTTCGCTCAATCCGTGAGACGGAGCTGCGTGCGATGGCCCGCCACGCGTCCGACCGCGTCCGTTCGTCCAACTTGCCCTTCTTTTTCGGCCCAATGACAGCGGCCGAAAGGCGCGTCATCCACCTGACTCTGGCCGAAGAAGCGGACCTTTTCACCGAATCGGTCGGCGAAGGGAATGCGCGGCGCCTCAAAGTTAGCCTGAAGAAGACGGATAAAAACTAAGTCTCCGCGAGGGGCGGCGCACTTGTTTTAATTTTTGCGCCGTCCCCTTCTCTTTTTAGTGTGAATTCTTACCTGAAGTGCAGACACTTGGCACCATCATCGCACTCTCCACGCCGCCGGGTCGAAGCGGAATTGGCGTCATCCGCATCAGTGGCGAAAGCGCGATAGACCTCACGCGTTCCCTCATCCGAGACGCAGACTTTTCCCCCGAACCGAATCGCGTTACTTTAAAGCTCATCTTCGACCCTGATACGCTCGAAGTTATTGATAAGGTTGTAGTTACCTTCTTTAAATCACCTCATTCCTATACGGGCGACGATGTCGTGGAGCTTAGTTGCCACGGTTCCCCGCCCCTGCTTCTGCGTGTTCTCGATTGCCTGCTTCATTTGGGCGCAAGGCCCGCTGACCCGGGCGAATTCACCATGAGGGCTGTCGTCAATGGGCGCCTCAATCTCACTCAGGCCGAAGCCGTCCGCGACCTCATCGAAGCTCAGACACACGCAGCAGTACGTCAGGCGGCACGCCAACTCGGCGGCGAACTCTCCAAGAGGCTTCAGCCCATTAAGGACTCGCTCCTTGAAATCATAGTCCCACTCGAATCTTCGCTGGAATTCGTCGAGGACGATCTTCCTGAAGATATCGCTCGTAACATTGAGCAGAGGCTCTCCACACTCTCCGTAACGATTGACGAGATGGCCGACTCTTTCCGTCGTGGGCGGCTCCTGAAGGACGGTCTACGAGTTGCACTTGTTGGTCGGCCGAATGTCGGTAAATCTAGCCTTTTCAATGGTTTGCTGGCTTCTGACAGGGCTATCGTCACGGAGATACCGGGGACTACACGCGACACCATCAGCGAAGTTATAAACATTGAAGGCATCCCGGTTTTGATAACTGATACAGCGGGCGTGCGTTCCTCCCCGGATAGGATTGAGGAACTCGGCATCGAGCGGACGCGTCGCGCAATAGCAGATGCTGACCTTATCGTCGCGGTACTCGACGGCTCTCAGCCTTTGACTGTTGAAGACGTACAGATAGTCGGAGAAGCCTCTGGTAACCGTTGTGTGGTCGCTATAAACAAGAGTGATTTAGAAGGCTTTTGCAGCAATAATGCGCAACAGATCGAAGATAGTCTGATACGAGTTTCCGTGTCAGCAAAAACCGGAAATGGTCTGGACGCCCTTTGCAGAGAGATCATCAAACCTTTCACATCAGGCTATCTGGACGAAAGTAGTTTTGTCATAACGAGTGCTCGGCATTATGATCTTTTGAGACGCACGAATGAGTCTTTGCAGGCTGCGCAGGGTTTAATTCGGGAGAATGTCTCTGAAGAACTGATTCTCGCGAATCTCTACGAAGCTCTGCGTTTCCTAGGCGAAATTACAGGTGAAACGACGCCCGAGGATGTACTTTCCCAGATATTCTCGACTTTCTGTATCGGAAAATGAGAACGAGCTTTGACGAAGATTTCGATGTGATCGTAATCGGCGCGGGACACGCCGGTTGTGAGGCGGCCTCTGCCTGCGCACGTATGGGGTGTCAGACGGCTCTGGTCACCATTAGTCTGGACACAATTGGCCAGATGTCTTGTAACCCGGCCGTCGGAGGAATTGCCAAAGGGCATCTGGTGCGGGAGATAGACGCTCTCGGCGGTATCATGGGTCGCGTCATCGACCGCACGGGTATTCAATTTCGGCTGCTCAACCGCTCCCGAGGCCCAGCCGTCCAGGCGCCGCGTGCCCAAGCCGACAGGGCTCTCTATCGAACAGAGATGCGCCACGTGCTTGAGTTCACCCCGAATTTGCATCTCCGACAGGGTATCGTTACTGACTTTGTGATTGAGAATGGGCAGGTTACTGGAATCCAACTCCAGGATACAAGACGCTTGAGGGCGAGCGCGGTCGTCCTCGCCGCGGGAACCTTCCTCAATGGCCTCATTCATACAGGACGCTCGACTCACACAGCGGGCCGAGCCGGGGAGCCGGCTTCCATCGAACTGGCCGAAGCTTTAAAGAGCCTGGGTTTTCCAGTAGGCCGTCTTAAGACCGGCACGCCCCCACGTCTGGATGGCCGCACCATTGACTGGGACGTTTTCGAGTCTCAACCCGCTGACGAGCACCCTGTTCCGTTCTCTTTTCTCACGGAAAGTATTGAACAACCTCAAGTTAATTGCCATATCGGCTATACGAATGAGTCTGTTCATAAGACTATTCGTGATAACTTACAGGAATCACCTCTTTATTCCGGTCAAATTAAGGGCATAGGCCCTCGATATTGCCCGTCTATCGAAGATAAGGTCGTTAAATTCCCTGAAAAGACTCGACACCAGCTCTTTCTTGAGCCGGAAGGCTATGATACGTACGAAGTTTATTTGAATGGCTTTTCAACCTCTCTGCCTTTTGATCTTCAACAGGAACTCATACACAAAATTCCAGGTCTAGACCAGACGAAGATTATACGGCCCGGCTATGCCATCGAATATGACTTCGTAGACCCCAGAGAACTGACTCCCTTCCTACAAACGACACGAGTCCGAGGGCTCTTCTTCGCGGGTCAGATTAACGGGACTACGGGTTACGAGGAGGCCGGCTGTCAAGGATTATTGGCTGGAATCAACGCTGCGCTTTATGTTCAAGACCGTGAAGGATTTATGCTTCGCCGTGACGAGTCATACATAGGGGTTCTCATTGATGATCTGATAACCCAGGGTGTCGATGAACCGTACCGTATGTTCACCTCGCGGGCTGAAAATCGCCTGAATCTTCGTTATGACACGTCAGATGCCAGACTTTCACCATACGGAAGGAATCTTGGATTACTTGTAGACTCTGAATGGGAGCGTTTTTCATCCAGACGAGACCGGATTGCCAAAATTCGCACTGCCCTACTGGATACTCGTTTCAAACGCTCGACTCGGGAATATGCAGAGTTAGCTCGATTTATACAGAAAGATTTGGGAGATTCGATCTCGCTCGCTTCAATCTCACAGTATCCAACGGTCGACACGGCAACTCTATTTAACTTTCTCCCCACAGGTGTTAAGAGTCACGCCACTTTCTCTGAGCTTGAAACGACCGTGGGAGACATTCTCTACCACGGTTATATACGTACTCAGCAGCAGAACAACGAACGCATACATAATCAAGCTGAGGTTCTGATTCCGGCCAATTTGAACTTTAGGGATATCAGCGGACTCTCCCACGAGATGGTCGAGAGACTTGAGCGTGTCAGACCTCAAAATTTCGGACAGGCCCGTCGAATTCCCGGGATGACGCCCGGGGCTCTCTCCACACTCCTCTTCTTTCTAAAGACTTCCAAGAATTAGTTAACTTTTATCTTTAGCGTTTCACGTGTCACATCTTGCAGATGTGACACGTGAAACACAGGTCTGTCCCTGGAAATTGTATGTTAGAAGCGGAAGGTATAGTCACTCCAAGCGAAATGTGATAATTTGTCACCGCTCAGCGATGCCGCGGTAATAAGGGACGACTCGGAATGGCAAAAATTATTGCGGTGGCTAATCAGAAAGGCGGGGTGGGTAAAACTACAACATCCGTCAATCTGGCCGCCAGCCTTGCTATCGCGGAAAATCGCGTCTTGCTCATTGATACGGACCCACAAGCAAATGCAACCTCTGGTGTAGGCATACAACGTGGGAGTTTGAGACGCAGCCTGTATCATGTGCTGGTATTAGACGAAGTTCCTCAAAATGTCATCCAGAACACCGAAATCCCTCTACTCAAAATCCTTCCGGCAGATAAGAACCTGATCGGCGCAGAGGTCGAATTAGTCGATATGGAAGGCCGTGAATATAGATTACAAAAGGCCATCCGCTCGTTTGAGAATGGATACGACTTTATAATTATTGATTGTCCACCTTCGCTCGGCCTGCTTACATTGAACGCGTTGACAGCGGCCAATTCCCTTCTAGTTCCGATCCAGTGTGAGTATTACGCACTTGAAGGGGTGACAGAACTTTTCGACACGCTCGCACGCATCAGACGTTCGCTTAACCCCTCCCTGACAATCGAGGGTCTGTTGCTCACGATGTATGATGAGCGCACAAACTTATCAGCAGCAGTAGCCGCAGACCTCAGAGACTTCTACGGGCATCAGGTTTTCGAAGCCGTAATCCCGCGTAATGTCCGCCTGGCAGAAGCTCCGAGTTACGGAAAGCCCATCATTCTCTACGACATCAAGTCGAGGGGTGCAGAAAGCTATCTTCAGTTAGCAAAGGAGATAATGGCTCATGACAAGAAGAGCGTTAGGACGGGGACTGAGCGCGCTGCTGTCGGACAAGCCGGCGACAACTAGCGAGGAGATGGTCGAGATTGACCTCGACCTTATTGAGCCGAACAATTTCCAACCGAGAACGAGCTTCGACGATGAGCGTCTGGAGCAGCTCGCTCAATCAATAAAGGCCAACGGCATAATCCAACCTCTATTAGTCCGCAGACTCTCTTCCGACAGATATCAACTGGTTGCCGGCGAGAGGCGCTGGCGTGCGGCACAGCGCGCAGGGCTGCATAGAGTACCTTGCGTGGTCAAAGAGATACCTGAAGACAAAATGCTGGAGTTGGCTTTAATAGAAAATATCCAAAGACAAGAACTTAACGCTATTGAAGAGGCTCATGCCTATAAGAGACTAATTGAGACCTTAGGACTCACCCAAGAGATGGTCGCTCAAAGGGTCGGTAGAGATAGGACCTTTATTACCAACTATTTACGGCTCCTACGTCTGCCTGATGATATTCAGAGGATGGTTGAAGCAGAGAAACTTACAATGGGGCATGCGCGGGCACTGCTTGGAGTAGATGAGCCAGAGATTCAAAGAAAGCTGGCGAAGGAGGTTAGCGAGAAGGGTCTGTCTGTGCGTCAGATAGAGCGAGCTATTAAAAGAATAGTAGAAGGGGAAGAGACCGAGACTGTTACTACTATAAAAGAAGACCCGAATTTCAGGGCCGCTGAGGACAAGCTACGTCGTAAGCTCAGCTCAAAAGTACATATTGTCGTCAACCAAAAAAGCAATGGTGGGAAGATAGAGATAGACTTCTTTGATGATAATGATCTGAACAGAATATATGAAATAATTATGGGCAAGGAAAGTTGAAGGCCGTTTAACCTAAGTCTTTACTCAAGCTCTCTTAATATGTAAAATCGCAGGATAGGTTATCAGCTTGGCAATGGTTCCCTCAAAGATTTCTCTTATCGGCAGTAGTAATTAACAAACCTTTTATTTGTAAAAGCTGGGATCGGACAGATAGAATTATCAAATACATCCTTACCCTTTTATCTCCTTCTTCAAGTACCTTTAGAACTTAATGACAGCGGTAACCATGTCCTCACAATCTTGACGCTTTAAAATCCCGCGTGTTAAACTTTCGCTCTTTTAGCCATACCGCAAATCTTACTTAGAGCTAAGCTTTGCGGCTGACTTGTGCTCACTGACAGGGTACGTCCCACGGGTTCGAGATTATGTTAGCCTTCGCAGAATCCATCCAGCTCATTCCGGACGGCACGATCTTCATTCACATAGCGATCATTATTTCGATGGTCTTTGTCCTAAACAGGCTTCTGTTCAAGCCGATACTCCGGACACTAAATGATCGTGAAGCGCGCACACACGGGCGCACCGACGAGGCGCGCGAAACGATAAAGAAGGTTGGAGAGAGTCTGTCTCGTTACGAGAACTCTTTGAGGCAGGCGCGGGCCGAGGGTTACAGCCTTTTGGAGCAGCAGCAGTCCGAGGCCAACGGCGAGCGGCAGCGCAAGGTCGCCGAGGTGCGGAGAGAGATTGAGGGGCAACTCGGACAAGAGAGGAACGAGATACAGTCTCAAGCCGAACGGGCCCGGGTGACCCTGTTGGGCGAGGCCGAACGCGTGGCAGCAGAGATTAAGACGCAGGTGCTTCGCAGGTAGATTGACAAGCCTGAACAAACGTTCAGTTTATTGAGTGGTGCCCGACGCATACGGGCCGACCCGCTGGGTCTATTTAACATGGATCTTAATGAGTTTCTGCCGACCATCGCGAAGATAGTCAACCTGCTGATACTCGTCGGCCTGATGTTCTATTTCCTGCGCCGCCCCATCATTGGGGCGTTCCGCGGGAGGCAGGAGAGTATCCGCAGCGAGTTGATGCACGCCGAAGAGGAGCGGGCGGCTGCGGAGGGCAGGCTTCAAGAGGTCGAGGCGCGTCTGGCGCGTCTGGACACGGAGGTCGAAGCGATCAGGGCGAACGCGCAGAAGGAGGCCGCCGAGGAGCGTGCGCGCGTCGAGCGCTCGACGGAGGCAGAGATCAGGAAAATTCGCGAGCAGGCGCGGCGCGAGATTGAGAGCGCGTCGAAGGCCGCGCGCGCCGAGTTGCGCACGTTCACGGCCGAGCAGAGCGTGAAACTGGCCGAGGAGATGATCCGCAGGGACATCCGCCCCGAGGACGACGCACATCTGGCGAGGGAGTACGTGGAAGAGTTGGGAGGTGTCAGGCGTTGAGTTCGCAAGCGGTCGCGCGTCGTTACGCAGTGGCTTTGGCCGAGGTCGTGCTGTCGCGCGGCGAGGCGCAGGAGGTGCGCGAAGAGTTGGCGGCGTGGGACACGCTGGTAAGCTCGAACTCGCAGTTGCTCGAAGTGTTCCGCCACCCGGCCATCACTCAGGAGCAGAAGCGCGGCGTGCTCGAAGAGTTGATCGCGCGCGCGCGGCCCCGTCCGACGACGGCCAACTTCCTGAAGGTGCTCCTCCAGAACGGCAGGCTCGCGGAGTTGAGCGAAGTCAGCACGCAGTTCGCGCAGGAGTTGGATCGACGTTCGGGGGTCGTGACGGCGCAGGTGACGACGGCGCGGCCGCTCTCGGCCGACGCGCAGGAGGCTCTGAGCGCGAGGCTCGGGCAGTTGACGGGAAGCCGCGTACGGCTCAAGTTCGAGGTGGACGACGAGTTGATCGGCGGCGTCGTGACGCGTATCGGCTCGACGCTTTACGACGGCTCGGTGCGTGGCCGGCTACAACAGATTAAGCAGAGGATGGTCGGAGAGGGTTAGGACTCTCCGGCCGGATCGAAGTTTAGAAGCAAATCATGGAACCGATTAGAGCGAACGAGATCAGCGACATCATCCGCCAGCAGATCGAGAACTTCGAGGCGGGCGTGACGGTTACCGAGGTCGGCACGGTCATCAAGATCGGCGACGGCATCGCGGAGGTACATGGCCTTGAAAAAGTCATGGCCGGCGAGCTTTTAGAGTTCCCGCATGATGTGCGCGGGCTCGCGCTGAACCTTGAGGAAGACAAGGTCGGCGTCGTGCTCTTCGGCGAGTACCAGATGGTCAAGGAGGGCGACACGGTCAAGCGCACGGGGCGCATCATGAGCCTCCCCGTGGGCGAGGCGGTCATCGGCCGCGTCGTCAACGCGCTCGGCGTGCCCATCGACGAGCGCGGGCCGATCTCGGCCGACGCCTACGCCCCGCTGGAGCGCATCGCGCCGGGTGTGGTTGACCGCCAGCCGGTGAAGGAGCCGTTGCAGACGGGCCTTAAGGCTATCGACTCAATGGTGCCCATCGGGCGCGGCCAGCGCGAGTTGATTATCGGCGACCGGCAGACGGGGAAGACCGCCGTCGCGCTCGACGCCATCATCAACCAGAAGGGCAAGGAGGTCATCTGCGTCTACGTCGCCATCGGGCAGAAGAACTCGACGGTGGCGCAGGTCATCAAGACGCTGGAAGACTTCGGCGCGATGGAGTACTCCATCGTCGTCTCCGCGACGGCGTCCGACCCGGCGGCGATGCAGTACCTCGCTCCTTACGCGGGCGCGGCCATCGGCGAGTTCTTCCGCGACAGCGGCCGCCACGTCCTGACCGTCTACGACGACCTGTCGAAGCACGCCGCGGCCTACCGCGAAATCTCTCTGCTGCTCCGTCGTCCGCCGGGGCGCGAGGCTTTCCCGGGCGACGTTTTCTACCTGCACTCGCGTCTGCTTGAGCGCGCGGCCAAGCTCTCCGACGCGAAGGGCGCGGGCTCGCTCACGTCGCTCCCGATCATCGAGACGCAGGCGGGCGACATCTCGGCGTACATCCCGACGAACGTCATCTCGATTACTGACGGGCAGATTTTCCTCGAAGCCGACCTTTTCAACTCGGGCATCCGCCCGGCCATCAACGTCGGCAACTCGGTGTCGCGCGTGGGCGGCTCGGCGCAGATCAAGGCGATGAAGCAGGTGGCGGGCACGCTGCGTCTCGACCTTGCGCAGTACCGCGAGCTGGCGGCGTTCGCGCAGTTCGGCTCGGACTTGGACAAGGCGACGCAGAATCAACTCTCGCGCGGACAGCGCCTCGTCGAGATTCTGAAGCAGCCGCAGTACCGGCCGATTGATGTCGAGCAGCAGGTGCTCATCCTCTGGGCGGCGACTTCAGGGCAGCTCGACGACATCCCCGTCGATCAGGTGCGCCGCTTCGAGGCCGACTTCCAACGCTTCGTCGAGACCGCGCAGCCCGGCATTCTCAACGGCATCCGCGAGAAGAAGGCGCTCACCGACGAGATCAAGAAAGAGCTGGTCGCCGCCGTCGGCGACTTCAAGGCTTCGTGGCAGGATCGCGCCTTCAACCCGCAGCCCGACCCACCGGCTGACCCGACGAAGGCAGTCACGACGGCCGCGGCCAGAGCATAAAGGAAACGCTGAATGATGAATGCTGAATGATGAATTAAAGACAGCCCTTAATTCATCATTCAGCATTCATCATTCAGCGTTTAGTAGACAATGGCTAATCTCCTCGACATCCGCCGGCGCATTAAGTCGGTCAAGAACACGCAGCAGATCACGAAGGCCATGAAGATGGTTTCGGCGGCGAAGCTGAAGCGTGCGCAGGAGCGCGCCGTCTCGGCCCGCCCGTTCGCGGTGAAGATGGCCGAGGTGCTGACCGACCTCGCCTCGCAGGCGGGCGAAGACTTCAAGCACCCTTTGATGGACGCGCGCGGCGACGAGCGTTACCTGCTTGTGCTCGTCACGGCCGACAAGGGCCTCGCGGGCGCCTTCAACGCCAACCTCGTCAAGGCCGCGCAGGCTTTCCTCCGCGAGCATGAGGGTAAGGCGGTCGAGATTCTCGCCGTCGGCCGCAAGGGCCGAGACTTCTTCCGCCGCCGCGGCTCGGAGATAGTCGGCGAGTACATCGGGCTGACCGGCAAGGGCCGGGTCGATCACGCCGAGGCGTTGGAGATTGCGCGCGACGTGATGCGCCGCTTCACCGAGGACGAGGGCATCGACAAGGTCTTTGTCATCTTCAACGAGTTCCGCTCGGTCATCTCGCAGCGCGTCGTCGTCGAGCAGATTCTGCCCGTCGCGCGCGCCGAAGAGGGAAGCGGGGAAGAGGGTGATACGGGCGCGCCGAACCTCGTCGGCTACAAGTACGAGCAGCCGCCCGCGGAAATCTTCAGCCAACTTTTGCCGCGACTAATCGAGACGCAAATCTACCGCGCGCTGCTTGAGTCCGTAGCGAGCGAGCAGGGCGCGCGCATGACGGCGATGGACTCGGCATCGAAGAACGCGGGCGAGCTGATCCAGTCGTTGACGCTCAACATGAACCGCATCCGCCAGGCGTCCATCACGCGCGAGATCATCGAGATCGTCTCGGGCGCAGCCGCCGCGCAGTAAAGAATCTTTCAAGTTCGGAAGCAGGTGAGGGAAGCAGGCGTTCGGCGGCTTCCCTCATTTTCTTTGAAGACGGATGGCGGTTAACGTCGAAGATGAAAAGCAAGGTTGGCGCCGTCGGCTCTGGCGCTACGGGCCTGTGGTCGTGTGGGGTTGCTTCGTACTGTTCGCTTCGTCGGCGAACTTCTCGGCGTCGAACACTTCGCGCATCATCAGGCCGCTGCTCCTCTGGCTCTTCCCAGACATCTCGGAGGCGTCGCTCGCCTCCGTCCACTTCCTCGTCCGCAAGGCGGCGCACCTTTCGGAGTACGCCCTGCTGGCACTGCTCGCGGCACGCGCCTTCCGCACGTCACACAGGGAGAGCCTGAGACGAAACTGGTGGCTCGCCGCCTTCGCGCTCGTCGTCTGCGTCGCACTCACCGACGAATACCATCAGAGCTTTCTGCCCTCCCGCACCGGCACCATCTACGACAGCCTCCTCGACATAACCGGCGGCGCGGCGGCGCTCGCGTTCGCGGCCCTCTGGCTCGCGCGCAGGCGTCGTAAGTCAGGCGGCACGTCTGACAGTGGCTGACCTCCAAGCTACTGCCGCTTCGGCGCGGCGTGATATCCTACGGCTCGTTCCCAGACAGTTTCGGCAGTCCCTTTTTAGCCTGAGGACGACTCATCCATGCTGAGAAATTTGAGGCAGCCGCGCCGCGTCGTCATCACGGGGCTCGGGTGCGTGACGCCTCTGGGCCTCGGGCGCGAGGCGTTCTGGGGCGGGCTCGTGCGCGGCGAGAGCGGCGTGCGTCGCATCGAGGGCTTCGACGTGTCCGACTCGCCCGTGCGCATCGCCGGCCAGATTCGAGACTTCGATTGGGAGAGCGAGCTGAAGCCGAAGGACAGGCGTCACGTCGCGCGCACCGTGCCGCTGGCGCTGGCCGCGGCGCGCGAGGCCGTGAACGACGCGCGGCTCCAACCTTCCGACTTCTCACAGGAGGAGCGACGCGCGTTCGGCGTCTTGCTCGGCACGGGCGGCGGCGGGCTCGCCTTCACGGAGGAGCAGTACAAGTATCACTACCTTCCGGACTCGCCCGGGACTGCGAGCGTCTACACCATCCCCGCCTCGACGCACGGCGGGCTCTCGTCGGAACTCTCGATGGCCTTCGGGCTGCGCGGCCTCTCGCACGTCGTCTCGACCGGCTGCACCTCTTCGACCGACGCCATCGCTTACGCCGCGCAGCACATCGCGCTCGGCCGACAGGACGCGATGCTCGCGGGCGGCTCGGATGCGCCGCTCGCGCCCGGCATCCTCAAAGGCTTCTGCTTGATGAAGGTTTTGACGGAGGACTGGAACGACGAGCCCGCGCGCGCGTCGCGACCTTTCTCGCGCGACCGCTCGGGGATGGTTTTGGGCGAGGGCGCGTGGGTCTACGTGCTCGAAGAGTACGAGCGTGCGCGGGAGCGTGGGGCTAATATTTATGCGGAGATAACCGGGTACGGCGCGACGTGCGACGCGTACCACCGCGTGCGGCTCGAAGACACGGGCGAGGAGCCCGCGCGCGCGATGCGGCTCGCGCTCGAAGACGCGGGGCGCGCGCCGGAAGAGGTTGATTACGTGAACCTGCACGGCACCTCGACCGTCCTCAACGACCGCATCGAGACGCAGGCGCTCAAGCTCGCTCTGGGTAAAGCGTCGAAGCATATCCCGATGTCGGGCACGAAGTCGCAGATAGGCCACCCGCAGGGTGCTTCGGGCGCAGCGGGGCTCGCCGCGGCCTTGTGCGCGATACGGACGGGCGTCATCCCTCCGACTATCAACCTCGACGAGGCGGCGCCCGAGTGCGACCTCGACTACACGCCCAACCGCGCGCGCGAGCGCGACGTGCGCGTGGCGCTCTGCAACTGCATCGGCTTCGGCTCGAAGAACAGCGCGCTCGTCGTCGAGCGGCCGTCGGAGTGAGAGGTCAAGCATGAAGTCCGCAATCTTAATCTTCGTCATCCTACTCGCGGCACTCGCGCCGCACGCGCAGGAGCCGGCGGCGCAGGGCGGACGCTTCTCGAAGGACGGACTCGCGTTCGAGTATCCCGCCGCGTGGACGCTCGCCGACACCGGCGACGCAAAGTTGCAGCGCCTCACGCTGACGCGCGCGGGCGGGTCGAACATCATCATCGTCTTCGCGCAGCGCGAGCTGATCACGACGGCGATGCAGCTCTACGGGTCGCGCGCCACCGTGACCATGCCCTACGTCACGAACATCGCGCAGAAGCTCGGCCTCAATCGGCCGCCGCCGCCGAACGAGGCGCAGTGCATGAACGTCGGCGGGCGCCCCGCCGTCGGCTTCCGCATGAGCGGGATGCTCGAAGGCGAGCCGACGACGGCCGAGGTCTACACGGTCGTGCTCGGCCAACGCCTGCTCCACCTCGTACACGTCCGCGCCGATAGGGACGAGGCCGCGGGCGCCGCCGCGTGGAAGACGCTGCTCGACACCATCAAGGTTGATGCGCCAGCGCAGCCCTCGCCCGAGGCCGACAACATCGAGCAGATCGTCGCGGGCGGAGTGCTCAACGGCAAAACCATCAAGAAGCCGCAGCCGAGGTACCCGCCCGACGCGAAGTCCGCGCGCGTCCAGGGCGTGGTCGCCGTACAGATCGTCGTTGACGAGAGCGGCAACGTCGCCTCGGCGCGGGCCATCTCCGGGCCTATACCGCTGCGGGGCGCGAGCGAGGAGGCGGCGCGTAAGGCGAAGTTCGAGCCGACGACGGTCTGCGGCAAGCCCGTCAAGGTCTCGGGCATCATCACCTACGGCTACGTCATAATGTGAGCGCGCAATTCGCCCAGCGCAGCGAAGAGCTTGAGCACATCGACACGGGCGCCTACACGCCCGAGGAGTACGAGGGGTGTCTGGCCGAGCTGCGCCGCGTCAACCGCTGGCTCGGCGACGTGAGCGCGCTCAATCGCTCCGTGCTCCCAGACATCGCCCGCGCAGGCACGCGCGAGTTCACGCTGCTCGACGTGGGCGCCGGCACGGGCGAGCTTCTGCGTGAGGTCGCGCTCGCTGCTCGAAGTCGAGGGGCGACAGCGCATCTGTTAGGACTTGAGCTGAACGAGCGCGCGGCCTTCGCCGCGTCGGAAGAGTCGCGCGAGTTTCCCGAAGTCACATCCATGCGCGGCGACGCGCTCAGCCTGCCCTTCGCCGACGGCGCGTTCGACTACGTGATGTGCTCGCTCTTCACGCACCACTTCCGCGACGACGCGTGCGTTCAAGTCTTGAAGGAGATGGCGCGCGTCGCGCGGCGCAGGGTCTATTGCATCGACCTGCACCGGCACCCGGTCGCATACTACTTCTACACGACAATCGGCCGGCTCATCCTCCACAACCGCCTCGTCCGCGAGGACGGCGCTCTCTCCATCCTCCGCGGCTTCCGTCCCGACGAGCTTCAACGCCTCGGCGAGCGCGCGGGACTTAAAGAGGTTAAAGTCGAGCGGCGTTTCCCTTATCGTCTGGTTCTAAGTGCGAGCGTATGACGGCGGAGTTCGACGCAATCATTGTGGGCGGCGGGCCGGCGGGGGCGAGCGCCGGGATTCACCTCGCCGTGTCGGGCGCGCGCGTGCTGCTCGCGGAGCGCGAGCGTTTCCCGCGCGCGAAGCTGTGCGGCGAGTTCATCTCGCCCGAGTGCCTCGGACACTTCGCGCGTCTCGGCGTGCTCGAAGAGATGGGGCGCGGAGGCGGCGCGCGTGTCTCGGAGACGGTCTTCTACGCGCCCTCGGGTCGCGGCGTCTCGGTGCCGAGCGCGTGGTTCGGCGGGCGACAGGGGGACACCGACGCGCTGGGATTGAGCCGCGCGGAGATGGATGCGCGCCTGCTCACGCGGGCGAGGGAGGTCGGCGTCCGTGTGATTGAGGACGCATCGCTCGCGTCGCTCGTCGTCGAGGGCGGGCGCGTGTGCGGCGTGCGTCTGCACGCGGAGGGCGGCGGGCTCGAAGAGATGCGCGCGCGGGTCACGCTGGACGCGACGGGGCGGCACCGTGCGGTCGTGCGACGCGCCGAGCGCGAGACGGGAAGGGGAGGGGACGCAAGGCGCGACGGGCGCGAAAGTCTCGTCGCCTTCAAGGCGCATCTCGAAGGCGCGCGCGGCGCGGCGGGCGTCTGCGAAATCTACTTCTACCCGGGCGGCTACGGGGGCTTGAGCCCGGTCGAGGGGGGCTTGAGTAACCTCTGCTTCATCACGCGCGCGGGCGACGTGCGCGCTGCGGCGAGCGACCCGGAGCGCGTGCTGCGCGAAGTCCTGATGCGAAACCGAAGGGCGGCCGGTACGCTCGAAGGCGCGGCGGCGCGTTCGCGTTGGCTCAGCGTCTCTCTGGAAGGCTTCGGTCGGCATGAGCCCGCGCCGTTCGGGGGTCTGCTCGCCGTGGGCGACGCCGCGGCCTTCATAGACCCCTTCACGGGGAGCGGGATGCTGATGGCGCTCGAAGGCGGTGAGCTGGCCGCGCGTGCGGTCTCGGACTGGCTCGCGCGGGGCGGCGAGGACTTTGATGAAATTGCGCGGGACTATCGTCGCGCTTACGCCTCACGCTTCGACGCGCGCTTGCGGCTGTGCGGAATGCTGCGCCGCGCGGCGCTCGCGCCCGCTGCGCTGGCGGAGGTCTCCGTCGTCGCGCTCAACGCGAGCGAGCGCCTGCGCCGACGCCTCGCGCGCTCCACGCGTGGGCGCGCTGTCTGAAGAGAAGAGTCTCTTGCCAAAGGCAGTCCGTTTAAGGTACAAAGTCGTGCGTAAGTAGAGACGGTTGCTCTCCGTAACGAACAGGCAAAAGCACAGACCTCCTTTAAAGAAACGGGCGAGATGCGACTCAAGCTCCCGGCGCGCGCCCGCCGTCTGTTCACGAGCAACCCGGCAAGACTCACTCTGGCGGATTTGTTTGGCGCGGGAACTAGACGCGCGCCGCATTTCTTGCCTCGCCCGAATCAATCAGCTTGTCTTTTCAAGGAGAGAAGAGTTATGCGTGCTAACCCCCGGCGGTGGCTCCCGACCGCTTACCGTTTTGTGCTCGTGTGCGCCCTCGCGCTCGCTCTGGGCGTGCCGGCCGCGCTGGCGCAGGCAGACGCGACCTCCGCCGATCTGTCCGGCTTCGTGCGCGACCCGGCGGGCGCGGTCGTCGCCGGCGCCACCGTCACGGCGCGCAACCCGTCGGTCGGCATCACGCGCACGGCGACCTCCAACGACGAGGGCGCCTACCGCCTCGTCCAGCTCCCGCCGGGGCAGTACGAGGTGACGGTCGAGGCGGCCAACTTCAAGAAGGCCGTCGTCCCCTCCGTCACGCTCACCGTCGGCCAGCGCGCCGATCTCGACTTCGCGCTTGAGATCGGGCAGATCACCGACGTGGTCACCGTCACCGGCGCGCAGACCGAGCTGATCGAGACCTCGAAGACCAACGTCTCGAACACCGTCGATCAGACGCGCATCGAGAACCTGCCCATCAACCAGCGCGACTACATCAACTTCACGCTCACGACCTCGACCGTCACGCGTGACAACGGCCGTCCCATCGGCCCGGCGCCGACCTCGGGTTTGAACTTCGGCGGGCAGCGCGGGCGCTCGAACCTCGTGCAGGTGGACGGCGCCGACAACACAGACAACTCTGTGAACGCCTCGCGCTCGACCGTCTCGCAGGAGGCGGTGCAGGAGTTTCAGGTTGTCACCAACTCCTTCGCGCCCGAGTTCGGCCGCTCGTCGGGCGGCGTCGTCAACGTCGTCACCAAGTCGGGGACGAACGAGGTGCACGGCAACATCTTCGGCTTCATCCGCCACAAGTCGATTCAGGCCAAGAACCCGTTCGCGCCCATCATCGACGGCGACCCCGACAAGAAGCCGCCGTTTACGCGCGCGCAGTACGGCGCCACGCTCGGCTTCCCGCTTGAGCGCGACATGACGTTCGGCTTCATCGCCTTCGAGCAGCGCAAGCGGCAGGAGTCGGGCTTCTTCACCTCAGACGTGGTTCAGCGCCTGACTTCGAGCGTCACCATCGGCGCACCCTTCCTCCCCTTCTCGCAGAGCTTCACGAGCATCACTTCACAGCAGGCGGGCTACGTGCAGGGGCTGCTCGCGCAGGCCGCGCAGCTCATCGGGACGGGCACGCCCGGCAACATCGCGACGGGGCAGGCCATCGCCGGCGCCGCCGTGCAGTACGCGACGCTCGCCTCGGCGGGCGGCCAGACGGGCTTGACGGGCGCGAGCGCGCTGCGGAGCCCCGGCGGCGCCATCGCCGCGGGCACGACCATCGGGCAGCGCTTCTTCCTGACGGGCGCGCCCGTTCCCGTCAGCGAGAACGCCTTCCGTCCGCTGCTCGCACTCAACCGCGTCTTCCCCATCTCCGAGGACACGACCTTCTCGTCGGCGCGCCTCGACCACCGCATCAACCAGAAGAACGAGCTGACGCTGCGCTTCGGCTATAACCCCTCGGACATCACCGGCATCCAGGTCGAGTCGCAGAACCAGGCGCTCGGCCAGAACGACTTCTCGCGCACGGGCATCCAGACCCTGCGCGACGCGAACTTCGTCACCACGCTTCACTCGACGCTCTCGAACTCGATGGTCAACGAGGCGCGCTTCAACTTCGGGCAGCGCCGCGCCACCTTCACCTCGCAGAACGGGCAGGGGACGGCCTACAACATCTCGGGCGTCGCCTTCATCGGCCGCGAGCTGTTCAGCCCGGTCATCCGCACCGAGAACCGCTACGCGTACACCGATAACGTGAGCGTGGTCGCCGGCAACCACACGATGAAGTTCGGCGGCGACGCCAACTTCGTCAGCGTCTCGGCGCTCTTCGAGCTGAACTTCGCCGGCCTCTACAACTTCGGCGGGCTCTCCGCGACGACGCTCGCAGCCTTCCCCGGCGGCGACTGTCTGACCTCGACGCAGACGGGCTGCGCGCCCGCCTTCGAGCCCGTCCAGCAGTACGGCCTCGGCTTCCCCGGCAACTACGTGCAGGGTTTCGGCAACCCGAACAGCAAGCTCAAGAACCGCCCGTTCGCCGTCTTCGCGCAGGACTCCTGGAAGGTGACGCCGAAGCTCACGCTCAACTACGGCGTGCGCTACGACTACGAGAAGACCGACCAGCTCCCCGTGCAGGACTTCCGCGACCCGCTCTCGGGCCTGACGGTCACCGCGGCCACCACGCAGGGCTTCTACGACGCCTTCCGCATCCAGCAGGGCTTCCCGCGCGACAAGAACAACTTCGCTCCGCGCATCGGCGCAGCGTGGGACGTTCGTGGCAACGGCTCGACGGTGCTGCGCGCCGCCTACGGTCTCTTCTACGACCACCCGCTGCTCGCCATCGGGTTCAACTCCGACATCGCCGACAACGTCCAGCAGCAGCAGTTCATCTCCCTGCCCGGCAGCCCGACGCCGACCGCGCTCCTGAACGCCGTGCAGATTTTCCAGGGCACGGTCTGCACCGCTGCGGGCGGGAACCCCTTGTGCCCGCCGGGCGTGCTGACGCCGGGCGCAGCCGCGACCGCGCAGTACCAGTTCGGCCGCCAGCGCTTCAACGACCAGACGTTCCCGGGCTTCGGCCCGTTCCTGCCCTTCTCGCTGCCCGTCTCGACCGAGTTCGAGTTCGCCTACGCCAACCAGGCCAACGCGACCATCGAGCAGAAGTTGACGGAGAACATGTCGTTCTCGGCGAGCTGGCTCTTCACGGGCGCGCACCACCTGCCGCACCCGACCAACCTGAACGCGCCGAACAACGCGCTGCTCATACAGAACTACGTGCGCTGCTTCGGCACCCAGCCGCCGAACACGACGGCCGTGCTGACGCTGACGCCCTCGACCTGCTCGAACATCGTGGCACAGCCCATCCCGGGGCTCATCGCCGTCACGACGCGCGGCGCGGTCGTCCAGCCGTTCGCGGCCAACCTCTTCCGGCCGTCGGGGCCGAACTACTTCTTCACGCAGGCCATCTCGGGCGGCACGGTCACGCCGGCCGTCTTCAACGGCGCGCTGACGGCGACCGGCGCGCTCGCGCGTCCCGGCTTCGTGACGACCTTCGGCGACGTGAACGCGCAGGTCTCTGACGGCAATTCCGTCTATCACGCGGGCACGTTCGAGGTGCGCCGCCGCATGGCGAACAACTACCAGTTCCTCGCCTCCTACACCTGGTCGCACTCGATTGACGACTCGTCCGACCTCCAGACCCTTCTGCTCCCGCAGGACGTGACGCGTCTGGACCTTGAGCGCGCCGACTCGCTCTTCGACCAGCGCCACCGCTTCGTCTTCAGCGCCGTGGTGGCCGCGCCGGGCTCCTGGCGCGGGCAAGGGGGCTTCCGCAGCTTCCTCAACGGCTTCGTCGTCGCGCCGATCTTCGAGTGGTCGTCGGGCCGTCCCTTCAACATCCTTTCGGGGCGTGACACGAACAACGACCTGTCAAGCTCGACCGACCGCCCGTCGGTGGACTCGAACGGCGTGCTCTTCGCGCCGGCCGCGTTCCAGTCCGGCAACCTCGGCCGCAACGTCGGGCTGACGCACTCCTACCAGTCGCTCGACCTGCGCGTGACGCGCAACATTATGCTCGGCGAGCGGTTCCGCCTCGAAGTCATCGCCGAGGGCTTCAACCTCTTCAACCGCTTCAACGAGGCCGCGGTCTCGCCGCGCTTCGAGGACGTAAACGCGGTCAACGAGCGCACCTCCAACGGCCGCTTCCGCAGCCGCTCCACCGCCGCCTTCGACCCACGCCAGTTCCAGTTCGGCCTCAAGCTGAACTTCTAAACTCGGGGCCGACGGCCGGGTGTAATAAAAAGAAGGGACGACCTTTACGGGTCGTCCCTTCTTTTTATTACGAACCGGCGAGAGTTCGCGCCCCGCTGGGCCATATGTTGAGTGTGGTATTACTCCGCCCGGCTGTAACAGGTCTCGGCGACCTTCACGCCGGTGCAGAGCTGCCTCGGGCCGTACGAAGGATTCTTGAACGCGACCTTGAGCGTTTCGGTCTTGGCTGAGATCGTTTCCCTACTGTTGTTCGCACGGCCGCAGAATATTTCGCGCGTGAGGAGACCCCGCCCCCATTTAATCGTCAGGGTGTCGCCGTCGAGGCTGACGCGCCCCTTCTTCACTATGTAAGTCAGGTTCCGACAGTCGGCCGTCGAGGCGTCCGTGATGCTCGCGTACTCGACGGTGCCATCCAGCAAAAACTTGTAGGTGACGCGCGAGCCGTTGGGGTTGGCGTAGCTGCCGGTATAAGACCAGGTGCTGGCCCCCAACTGCCCCCCGACCCACTTGCCGTTCAGCGCCGAAAGCTCAACGACGGGGGTGGCCGCCCCGCCGCTCTCGACCGAAACTTTGTCACCGCCGGTCTGCGCCGAGACCCCCGTCAAACCACACGTCAAGCCGACGAACAGGGTCAGTAAGAGAAGGTATCTAACTTTGCTTGTCATTACGTCGTCCCCCTCGGGAGGCTAAACCAAGAAAAATTTGTGTCCAGAAGCTCGCCCCCAACCTAAACGCGTAATGTTCGGCGAAAAGGTATCAACCCAGGCGAAAAGAGGCCGCGCGACTGCCGGACATGCAGTCGCGCGGCCTCTCCGTCTTGACGACGTTTTGCCGACTTACCGCTGGACGGTCTGGTTGTGGTTGACGGTGATTTTGCCGGCCTTCACGCTGGATTTGACCTTCATCTCAATCCTCCTTCAATCATAAAGTTTAAGTTCGTAAGCAGCACCCCGGCTGCCTTCAGCTATTGAAGTAGAGAAAAGCGCGCGCATATTCCCACCGCCGCGAAAAAAAAATCCGCGTCTCTTAATGCTTCGGCGGGGGAATAATTGTGCGGGCCAACAAAAAAGTGTTGCCAAGCGCGGCCGACCCGTGTTATTAAATTTTTCCGTTAACGTTAACAGAATTCGCCACGTCGTCCCGGCAAGTCTCGATGCGCCGCTCAACACCGAAAAAGAGGCACGCCACGCTCGCCGACATCGCCGCGTCCGCGGGCGTCACGCCGATGACCGTCTCGCGCGTCGTCAACGGCAACGGCTACGTCAGCGCCGAGACGCGCGAGCGTGTTCTGAGCGCCGTCAGCGCCATGAACTACCGGCGCAACGGGCTGGCTCGCGGGCTCAAGCGCCAGCGCACGGACACCATCGGGCTTGTGCTCGGCGACATCGCCAACCCCTTCGCGGCGGAGCTGGCGCGCGCCGTGCGCGAGGTGATGACGGCCCGTGGCTACAACGTCTTCATCTGCGTCAGCGAGCACAGCGCGCGTGAGGACATTGCCGCCTTCGAGTCCCTGGCCGACCACCGCGTTGACGGCGTTATCGTCGCGACGCGCGCCAACAAGCTCGGCAACGACCGCCTCGCGGAGATGATCGAGGGCGGCATCCCCGTCGTCCTCATCGGGCGTGACTTCCGACACCCAAACGCGGATTTGATTGCCGCAGACAACCTCCGCGGCGGCTACGACGCGACGGCCCATTTGATCTCTCTGGGGCACAAAAACATTGGATTTATCGGGGTTACGCCGACCAGCGGGGTCGGCCTCCGGCGCTACCACGGCTACCTCGAAGCGATGCGCGAGCACGCCCTGAAGGTGGACGAGCGCATGATCGTCGGCCGCGCCGACGACGGCGACCAGTGGCCGGGCTACTCGACCGAGGCGATGGGCTACGAGGGGATGAAGAGGCTCCTCGCCCTGCGCAAGCGCCCGACGGCCGTCTTCGCGCGCAACGACTTCACGGCCGTCGGCGCGATGAGCGCAGCCAAAGAGTCGGGGCTCAAGATTCCGCAGGACATCGCCGTCGTCGGCTATGACGACGTACCACTGGCGGCGCACACGTCGCCGGCCCTGACGACTGTGCGCCAGCCCACGCGCGAGCAGGGACGCATCGCGGCCGAGGCGCTCGTGCGCCGGATGGAGGCGGGCGAGGCGCCCGCGCGCGAGGAGCGCGTCATGCCCTGCGAGCTGGTCGTCCGCGCCTCGACGGTCGGCGAGTAACAGAGAGAACCTCGCGGACGGCACAAGCGGCGGCGTACCTCGCCGACGCTCTTAACGAAACAGGGAACGAACGTCCGGCGGTTAGAAGTCAAAGACGACCCGCCGACTGTGATAACGCTAACATAGTGTGACCGAAGACGTGTGCGGCACGAATTGAGAAGGAGGCTTCGGACCATGAGACAAGGATTCGCCAAAAACCCGCGCCCGCGGCAGAGCGCGGCCTTCAAGGGGCAGACTCGAAGGGCGCGGGTACGAGCGCGTTTGACCCGGCACTTCGCTCTCCTCGCCGCCATCGCGTTCGTCGCCGTCGGCCTCCCGCGCACGTCGGCGGCGCAGCAGATCAACGCCAGCGTGACAGGGACGGTCACGACCGTCCGCGAGGAGGTCGTCCCCGGAGCCTCGGTCGTCGTCGAGAGCCGTGAGCTGGCGGTGCGCCGCACGGCCACGACCGACGGCGAAGGCTTCTTCGTCGTTCCCAACCTGCCGGTCGGCGTCTACCGCGTCACGGTCGAGGCCGAGGGCTTTACGGCCGTCGTGCAGGAGAACGTCAAGCTCGACGTGGGCAACACCTTCTCGATGACCGTGCGGATGAACGTCGCAGGGGTGAGCGAGACGGTGCAGGTGAGCGAGAACACGTACCAGACGGTCAACACCGAGACGGCCAACGTCGAGACACTCATCTCCGGCACGCAGGTGACGGAGCTGGCTCTGAACGGGCGCAACTGGGCACAGCTCATCAACCTCGCGCCCGGCACTTCGTCTTTGACGAACGACACGCAGCAGGGCACGAACGTTCGCATCGACGACACGGCCATCAACGGCCTGCGCCGCCGCACGGCCCCGACGCTCGACGGCGCGAGCAACGTCGATCACGGCTCGGTCGGGACGCAGGTCAACAACATCAGCGTGGACGCCATACAGGAGTTCAAGCTGGTGTCGAGCCCTTACAGCGCGGAGTACGGCGCGCAGGCTGGCCCGGCAGTCAACGTCGTGACGAAGCGCGGGACGACAGAGTTCCACGGCTCGGTCTTCGAGTTCTTCCGCCACGACGCCCTGAACGCGTACTCGTGGGAGAGCAAGCAGCGCACGGAGCCGGAGAAGCCACAGCTTCGCTTCAACAACTTCGGCGGCTTCATCGGCGGCCCCGCCTACAAACAGAAGCTCTTCTTCTTCGGCGGCATGGAGTTCAAGCGGCCGCGCACGGGGCGCAGTTTGAGCGAGCTGGTGCCGACCGAGGCGATGCGGCGCGGCGACTTCAGCGCCTTTCTGCCGGCGGGCGTGGCAGCCAACAACACGTCCTGCACTCCGGCGGGGATAACGCAGACGGCAACGCGCTTCATCCTGTGCGACAAGTCGGCCTCGACGACGGGCGTTGCCTTCCCGGGCAACATCATCCCGGCGTCGAAGCTGTCGCCGAACGGGCTCGCCATCCTGAAGCTCTTCCCGCTGCCGAACGCGGGCACCGACCGCTACATCAGTGCGCCGGTCACGAGCCGCGACGTGCGGCAGGACGTTTTGAGAGTTGACTATCAGGCGACGCAGAACTCGACCTTCTTCGTCCGCTGGCTCAACGACAGGTTCGACTCGGACAATCCGCTCGGCTCGTCCTTCGACAACCAGAACCTGCCCATCGCGCCCGACAACCATGTCCGCAAGGGCAAGACCTTCCTCGGCTCCTACACGCAGGTGCTCTCGCCGACGCTCGTCAACGAGGCTTCGGTCGCGTGGCAGCGCAACGACCAGGAGATCACCTATCAGGACGAGGCACAGATCGCGCGCTCGACCTACGGCATCAACTTCACAGAGCTGTTCGCGGAGAACCGTCTGAATAAGATTCCGCAGGTCTCGATTCAGGGCTACTCCGCAATCAGCGGCAACGGCCTGCCTTACGTCATCGACGCGCGCAACTGGGAGCTGCGCGACAACCTGACGTGGGTGCGGGGCGGGCATACGTGGAAGTTCGGCGCGCAGTACATCAACTCCTTCAAGTCCGAGAACACGCGCGTGCGCGACGGCGGCGACATCACGTTCAGCACGGGCTCGACCGCGGGCGCCACTTTCAGGCCGCAGGACGCAGGGCACGCCGTTGCCAACCTTCTGCTTGGCGCCTTCACGCGCTACAACGAAATCTCGAACACGACGAACGCGCCGACGCACTACAACCAGTTCGAGGTCTATGCCAACGACCAGTGGCGCGCGCACAAACGTCTGACGCTGACGCTGGGATTGCGCGTGCAGTACATTCCGTGGGCCGTGGCCGACGACGGCAACATCGTCGGCTTCGACCCCGCGCGCTTCGACCCCTTGAAGGCGCCGCTCGCGGCGAACATCTCGGGCGGCGTCATCAACCTGACGGCCGACCCGACGGGGACACGCACGCGCGCGCAGGGCTTCTTCGACCCGTACAACGGATTGGTGCTGCCGCGTAACGCGCAGGTCACCGACCCGAACCTGCAACGTCTCATCACAGACAGGCCCGCGGGGCTCGCCACAAGCGGACGTGCGAAGCTCGCGCCGCGCCTCGGCTTCGCGTGGGACCCGTGGGGCGACGGCAAGACTTCCATCCGCGGCGGCGCTGGCGTTTATTACGACCGAACGCTCCTGAACCCCTTGCGCGACTCGGGCGCGAACGCGCCGTTCGTCAGCTCGGCGACCCTGACGAACGCACGTCAGTTCACGACGCCCGCCAACCTCTCGGGCCTCACAGGCTTCGTCAACCCGCTCGACACCGTCGGCGCGGGCGGGACTGGAAGGCCGCTCGTACAGACGCTCGCCGTCTTCGACTTCGACATGCAGCCCGGGGCGGTCTACGCCTACAGCTTCGGCGTGCAGCGCGAGTTGTGGTGGGACACGGTGCTCGACGTGTCTTACGTCGGCAATCAGGGCAGGCATCTGACGCACCGGCGCGACCTCAACTACATCCTGCCGCAGGTCGCTTTAGAGACCGCGGCGTCGAGCGTCACAGCGACCAACCCGCAGGGCTTCACCAACCGCACGGCCGACACCGTGCGACAGTACCTCGGCTACAGCGCCATCCGCTCGCAGGAGAACACCGGTAGGTCGAACTACAACTCTTTACAGATGTACTTACAGAAACGAGTCTCGCGCGGCTTCACGGCGTCCGCAGCCTATACGTTCAGCAAGGCGCTCAACGACTTCGACACGGAGACTTCGGATTTGCGCGTGCCGTTCGACGCTGGTGCCGACCGCGGTCACGCAAACTTCGACCGCCCGCACGTCTTCGCCGCGAGCTTCGTCTACGAGCTGCCGTGGTACAGGAAGCAGGACGGCTTCACCGGACACATCCTCGGCGGCTGGCAGTTGTCGAGCATCGTGAATCTACAGAGCGGCGCCTTCGTGAGCATCTCGGGCGGGAGCCGCGCGAACAGCTCGCCGAGCAACGGGTATGGGACGAACCTCGACCTCGTCGGCGACTGGCGCGCCGTGCCCGGCGGGCAGACGCCGACGCCCGTCTTCGACGCGGGCGGCAGCTACGTGAGCGGCGGTTACATCAACCGCGCCGCCTTCGCCCCGCGCCTCGGGCTCGTCGGCAACACGCCGCGCAACCTGATTCAGATGCCGGCGACCGAGACCATCAACTTCTCCGTGATGAAGCGCGTGAACATCAAGGAGGGCGTGCGCTTGCAGTTCCGGACGGAGGTCTTCAACCTTTTCAACCACACGAACTTCAGGACGCTCGTCACCAACTTCAGCGCCGCGAACTTCGGCGCGCTCACCGAGACGGACGAGCCGCGCGTCATCCAGTTCGGACTGAAGTTCCTGTTCTGACAAGCGGGGTTTGAGCGATGGCCGAGACTCCTTTTGAGGTGGGCAGCAGTCGAGCCGGTCTGAGCGAGACGACCGACACGGGCGCGTTCAAGGTGCGCGGCCTGCGCTGGTGGATCGTCTCGCTCATCTTCCTCGCGACGCTCATCAACTACATCGACCGCCTGACCATCTCGGTACTCGCGCCGGTCATCACGCGCGACCTCGGTCTGTCGAACACGGAGTTCGGCGGGGTCGTCACGTGGTTCCTGCTCGCGTACACGATCAGCCAGGGCGTGTCGGGCAAGCTCTACGACCGCGTGGGCACGCGGCTCGGGTTCACCTTCTCCATCGTCACATGGTCGGCGGCGGCTGCGGCGCACGCCTTCGCGCGGGGCCTGACTTCCTTGAGCGCGTTGCGCTTCGTGCTCGGCTTCGGCGAGGCGGGCAACTGGCCGGGCGCGGCGAAGGCCGTCGCCGAGTGGTTCCCCGTTCGCCAGCGTGCGTTCGGGATGGCCATCTTCAACTCGGGCGCGGCCATCGGCTCCATCGTTGCGCCGCCGCTCATCATCTGGCTGCAACTGCGTTACGGGTGGCAGACGACCTTCCTCGCCACGGGCGCGCTCGGCTTCATCTGGCTCGCGCTCTGGCTCATCTTCTACCAGACGCCGGACAGGCATCGCTGGATAACGGACGAAGAGCGCGCACTGATAAAGGAAGCGCCCGAAGTCGAAAGCGAGATTGAAGGAGCGAGGGCCGCGGCCGTTAACTCTGACGCCGCGCCGCGCTGGCGCGACCTGCTGCGGCATAGACAGGTGTGGGCCATCATCATCGCGCGCTTCTTCACAGACCCGGTCTGGTGGCTCTACATCACCTGGCTGCCGCTCTATCTTTACAACGCGCGCGGGTTCAGTTTGAAAGAGATAGGTCTGTTCGCGTGGGTGCCTTACGTCGCGGCGGACGCGGGGAGCCTTCTGGGCGGCTGGGCTTCGGGGTATCTCATCTCGCGCGGCTGGAGCGTAGACCGCGCGCGCAAGACCATCATCGCGGCGGCCGCGCTCCTGATGCCCGCGGGCATCTTCGCGGCCTTCGCCGAAAGCCCCTTCGTCGCGCTCGCGCTCATCGCGCTCGTGCTGTTCGGCTTTCAAGTCTGGATTAACAACGTGCAGACTTTGCCTTCGGACTTCTTCCCCGGCCGCGCCGTCGGCTCGGTGGCGGGGCTCGGCGGCACGGGCGCAGGCATTGGCGCGATGCTCTTCACGCTCGGCACGGGTTGGGTCGTTGACCACTTCTCTTACGTCCCCGTCCTCGTCGCGGCGGGAGTTCTCGCGCCGCTCGGCACGCTCGTCCTCTTCGCGCTGGCCGGCACAATCAAGCGCGTCGAACCCTCTTAACTTCAAGGAGCACTCATGGGAAAACATCTCGATCTCAGCGGCAAGGTCGCGCTCGTGACGGGCGCGTCCTCGGGCATCGGCCGCGCGACCGCCGTCGCGCTCGCCGGTTGCGGCGCATCGGTCGCCGTCAACTTCCACCGCAACGAATCGGGCGCCGAGGCCACGCGCGCGGAGATTGTGAAGGCGGGCGGACGCGCGACGGTCATCCAGGCCGACGTGATGCGCGGGGCGGACGTGCGCGCGCTCGTCGCACGCGCGGTTGAAGAGTTGGGGCCGGTGGACATCCTCGTCAACAACGCCGGCTCGCTCGTCGAGCGGCTGAAGATTCTTGAACTGACCGAGGAGCGTTGGGACGAGGTGATCGACCTGAACCTGAAGAGCGCCTTCCTCTGCTCGCAGGCGGTAGCCGCGTCGATGATGGAGCGGAAGACGGGCGCCATCGTCAACGTCTCGTCCATCGCGGGCCGCAACGGCGGCGCGCTCGGGTCGATTCATTACTCGACGGCGAAGGGCGGGCTCATCACTTTGACGAAAGGCTTTGCGAAGGAGCTGGCACCCTACGGCGTGCGCGTCAACGCCGTCTCGCCCGGCGTCATCGACACGCCCTACCACGAGCGCTTCTCGACGCCCGAGGCGATGAAGGCTTACGTCGGCGGCATCCCGCTCGGCCGCGTCGGCACACCCGAAGAGGTCGCCTCGGTCATCGCCTTCCTCGCCTCCGATGCGGCGTCTTATCTGTCCGGCGAGACTATTGAGATTAACGGCGGAATGCTGATGATCTGAAGAGAACGATGACACGCCAACGGAGAACGTTTCTCTTCCAACTCTGCGCGAGCCTCTTTGTCGTCGCCGCGCTCCTGTTTCCCTTCGGCATGGTCGCGCAGGACGCGCGCGAGGCGCTCGGGCCGAAGGACGCGCCCGGTAATGCGAAGTGGAAGAAGGAGCCGCACCCGCTCACGCGCCTGTCGGCGGAGCGCAACTCGACATTGCGTGCAGAACTGCGCGGCAAGCACCCGCGCGTCTACGTCACCGACGAAGGGATGGAAGCCCTGCGCACACGCGCGCGCACAACACATAAAGAACTCTGGCAGCGTGCGCTTCAGAACGTGCGGGCGCTCAAGAGAGAGCCGGCGCCCGCGCCCGCTCAGGCGCGACGCGCGCAGAACGAGGTCGGCATCGGGATAGCCGAAGCCGCGCTCGCATACAGGATTGAGGGCGACCGAAAGTACTTGGACGCCGCGCGCAGATACATGGAGGCCGCCGTCTCGTACGACGTGTGGGGCTACACCTACAACAAGCCGAACGTAGACCTCGCCGCCGGCCACCTGCTCTACGGCTTGGGCTGGGGCTACGACCTGCTCTACCACGAGTTGTCTGAAGCCGAGCGCGTGCGTTACCGCGACAAGCTCGCGAAGCAGGCGCGGCTGCTCGCGGACTTCTACAAGCCTCGGCCGGGGCGCACGTACTCTTACAGTCAGAACCACGTCTTCATCCCGATGGCGGGTCTGGGCGTGGCGGCCTACGCGCTCTACGACGAGGTCGCAGACGCGCCGGAGTGGGCGCGGCGCGCGCGCGCCATCTACGACCGCGTGCTCGACACGTACTCGGCCGACGGCTACTACTACGAGGGCTTCGAGTACTGGGTCTTCTCGACGCCGTGGCTCGTTCATTACCTCGACGCGCACGCGCACGCCACGGGCGAAGACCTCTACGACCGACCCGGTTTCCGAGAGATGCACGCGTACGTCGCGCACTCGACGCTGCCCTCGGGCCAGTACGTCTTCGACTTCGGCGACATCTTCGAGGGGCCGCTCACGCGCGCGGGGAAGGGCGAAGAGTACAAGCGCACGCACCCCGGCGGGCGCTTCCACACGAACTACAACCTGCTCTATCGCATGGCCTCGCGCTTCCGCAGCGGCGAGGCGCAGGGCGTCGCCGCGTGGCTTGAGGGCTTCGGTCAGGTCAACGCGGAGGACTTCTGGTCGCTCGTCTGGTACGACCCGACGGTCAAACCCGTGCCCGTCGAAAGACAGAGCCGCTGGCACCACTTCGAGGATCACGGCGTCGTCTACTGGCGGAGCGGTTGGGGCAAGGAGGCAACGGCCTTCGCTTTCAAGTGCGGCCCGCCCGAAGGCCACCGGACGCTCGCGCGCCTGCGGGAGTTTCCCGACTGGCACCTCTCCTCGGGGCACGCGCACCCGGACGCCAACAGTTTCATCATCTACGCGAAGGGTAAGTACCTGACGGGCGACTCGGGCTACGCGGGCGTGCCGTTGACGGCGCACCACAACTCCGTGCTGTTGGACGGCCGCGGGCAGGCGAAGGAGGGCGCGGGGCACGACGCTTTCGAGGACGTTCCGTACGAGCAGTTGAACCGCATACGCATCGTCGAAGTGCAACTCGGCGAACGCAGGGTCTTGATTCGCGGAGACGCGGCGGCGGCTTACGACGCGGCGCTCGGACTCACGCGCTTCGAGCGGCGTTTCGAGTTCGACGGCCGCGGCGGCTTCAACGTCACGGATGAGCTACAGTCAACGACCCCGCGCACCTTCACCACGCTCGTCCACGCCGACGAACGGATAGAGCAGTCGGGCGCGGGGCGTTTCTCGATTGACGCCGCGGGGACGAAACTCAACCTCTTCGTCGAGTCTCCGACGGGTGCGCGCGCGGTCGTAGAAGAGAACGTGTTGACCGCCCCGGGCCCGCCCGGCTCCGTCGATAAGGGCGAGCGGCAGGTGCGCGGCCAGCGCCTCGCCGTCTCCACGAACGGGCCGCAGACCTCCGCGCGCTTTCGCCTGCGCCTCTCTCTCGGCAGCAATTAACCGCCGCAGAGACAGAGACACTGCTTTGAAGTTATATGCTTCAAGCAGTGGCTCTGTGTCTGCGGCGGTTAATTGCTCAGAGTCGTTTACAGGAATGTTGTAGAGGATGATAAGTCATCGTCCTTCAAAAATTAAGCTTGACAGTTGCGGCGGGATGCGTATGATGCGAAAACTCCCAAAGTCAAGTCTCTTGTCCCAGTTCTGAAAGGAGTAAGCACGATGTCGGAGGAGCGTAGCGTGAGAGTGAGGGCGGCTGTTCTTGTTCGGGTGTTGGGGTCTCTGTTGTTGTTGGCGGCGTTCGTCTGTGCGTCGTCGCCGCTGGCCGCGGGTCGCACGGGTGGGGGCCGGATAGCCTTCGAGGCGGGCGGCGCCATCTACGTCATGGACGCGGGCGGGACGCCGACCCGCATCGTCGCCCCCAAGGCCGGGGTCGTCAACATGCAGCCCGCGCTGTCGCCCGACGCCTCGCGCGTCGCGTTCAGCAGCAATGTCGAGGGGAAGTTCAGCATCTACGTCGTCGGCGTTGACGGCGAAGGGCTGCGGCGCGTGACCGACGGCCCCGGCGAAGACAGCGAGTCGGCCTGGTCGCCCGACGGCACGCGCATCGCCTTCGTGCGCGGCTTCGACCCGACCGGCAGCGGCGTCGTCGTCCTGGGCTGCGTACTGCCGGGTGAAATTCTGGTCGCGAGCGTTGATGGAGGCATCAGCTTCCAGTTCTCCACCGAAGTGAACCTGACGCGGGGGCTGGGCGGGACAGACCCCGCGTGGTCGCCCGACGGCACGCGCATCGCCTTCGCGAGCAACCGCGAAGAGCCTTACAATTACGACATCTACACGATGTCCTCGGGAGACGGCAGCGACGTGCGCCGTCTGACCTCGGGCGAGTCGCAGGAGGCCGACCCTGCCTGGTCGCCCGACGGCACCTGGATCGCTTACACGGCCGGTCTGCGCGTAAACTGGGGGTCGCAGTGCGGGAACATGCCCATCGTCGGCGACGAAGAATGCAACGACACTGAAGGATGCGACGACGACGAGAAGGGAGATTCACTCACGTCGGCGGACATCCCCAACATCTACAGGATGGCCGTTGACGGCAGCGAGCAGAAGAACCTGACCGGCGCGGGCGACGCGTTTGAACCAGACTGGTCGCCTGATGGGTCGCACATAGTCTTCGTCGGCAAACGCAAAGGCGAGGACGTTGAGCTTTACATGATTGCGTGGGACGGCACGGGGCTTTGGGTTCAGTTAACGTCCAACACGGGACAGGAGTCATCTCCATCATGGGTGGGTGCGGGCGCCCGTTAGCCGAAAAGTGTAGGGAGTAAAGTGTAGGCAGTTCAAAGCGCGCGGCAGCGTCGGAAGGAGAATTCGAGCAGCGCGCCGCAAGGGGCCTTCACGTTGTGCCTCTTCGCGGCGTGCACGCTGGAACTGAATATTGAACCAAGTTCGCGCAAACGTACTGACCGAGCTGGTCGCCGAGGCGTCTCTGAGCGAGGGCGGGCGCGCGCGCCTGCGCTGCCGGCTCGCGCGCAGGCTGGAGGGCGCGGGCGCTTACGAAGACGCGCGCGAGCTGCTTCTCCCCTTCTGGCCGCGCTTCGGTGACCGCCCCGCGGTCGAGGGCCTCGACGACGAGGCGGCGGCCGAGCTGCTGCTGCGCGCGGGAGTCCTGACGAACTGGATCGGCGGCGGCGCGCGGCTCGAACGCGCGCACGAGGCCGCGAAAGACCTCATCAGCGAAGGGCTGTCGCTCTTCGAGCGTCTGGGGCTCGTCGAGCGCGCCGCCGAGGCGCAGGCCGAGCTGGCGCATTGCTACTGGCGCGAGGGGGCGGTGGACGAAGCGCGGGTGCTGCTGCACGAGGCGCTGGCGCGGCCCGGCGTCGGCGGCGAGGTGAGGGCGCTCGCGCTGCTGCGCCTCGCGGTCGTCGAAGACTCGGCCACGCGCTACAGCGAGGGCTACCGGATTCTGAAAGATAACGCCGCGCTCTTCGAGTCGCTCGACAACCACACGCTGTGCGGCAGCTTCCACAACGAGCTGGCGACCGTCTACCACCACCTCGGCACGTTCGAGGCCCGCGACGACTATCTCGACCGCGCGTTGGTCGAGTACGCCGCCGCCAGCTTCCACCTCGAACAGGCGGGCCACGTCCGCTACCGGGCGCACGTCGAGAACAACCTCGGCCTCTTCTTCCACATCCTCGGCCGCGAGCGTGAGGCGCACGAACACCTCGACCGCGCGCGCGGGCTCTTCGAGAGCCTCGGCGACCGTCTCTACGCCGCACAGGTTGACGAGACGCGCGCGCGCGTCCTCCTCGCACAGGGGCACGCCGCGGAGGCCGAGCGTTTAGTGCGTGCCGCGGCCGAAGTCTTTGAGCGCGCGGGCGAGCACGCGCTGCTCGCGGAGGCCCTGACGACGCGCGCACGCGCGCTCGCGCGACTGGAGAGGTTTGAGGACGCCCGCGCCGATTTCGGGCGCGCCGCGGAGGTCGCTGACCTGGCCGGCAACGCGGAGGCGGCCGGGCTCGCCTCGCTCACGATGGTCGAAGAGCTTGCGCCGCTGCTCGGCGCCGACGAGCTGCGGGCCGGATACCTGAGCGCCGACGAGCGGCTCGCGCGCACGCAGGACCCGGAGGTCTCCGGACGTTTGCGCCGCGCCGCGCGCACGGTTCTCGAAGCGCAGCCGCAGGCCGAAGGGACGAGACGTTCGGGCGCGGCCGACGTACGCGCGGCCGTCGAGGGCTTCATCGAAGAGGCTTCGAGGCGGCACGGGCGGCGCGTCGAGTTCACGCCGGAGGCCGTCGAAGCGATGTGCCTCATGTTCCTCGAAGATGGGCTGCGGACGCTCGAAGCGATCATCGAGGAGACGGTCGCCGCCGCCCCGACGGGAGTGGTCGTCACGGCGGACGCCGTCGAAGTCGTCGCGCTCAGACGCTCGGCGCCGCGCGGCAACTTCGCCGAGCCGTGGGGTGGTTTCTCGCTCAAAGAGGAGCTGCGTCAGCCCGAAAGGCGCTTCATCGAGCTGGCGCTCAAGGCCGCCGAAGGCAAAATCTCGGTCGCCGCGCGACTGCTCGGCTTCAACCACAACGAGATTCTGACCTCCATCATCAAGAGCCGTTATCCGGAACTGCTCGCCGCACGCAACCCCCCCGTCCCGCGCCGCCGCAGCATCATCCGCAAGCCCCAGCCGCCGAAACGCTGAGCCGCCCCGGAGCCGGTAGTCAGAGTTAAGGTCTTAAATGTTCAAGCGGGAGATACAAGATTGTTGTAAATGGGGTTAACGCTTGCTATTGCTCGAAATAACTCTTGACATGGCTTATGGAAAGAGTATACTGCCAGCGAATGTCCCGAGACTCTACGTAAGTCCGTGACACGTTCTTCGCTCCAACCAAATTGGAGGATGAAGAGGTTGAATAATCATCTTTCTTGAGTCACTGTGACGGGGGCGGTTGGAGTAGCTATCTTATCGCCCTGTTCGGCAGAGCGTACGGCTGCCGAAAGTTAATCACAGAGACACACGAAGACACGAACGGGACGCGACTCAGGGGAGGAGACGCGTCCCGTTCGTGTCTTTGCTTCTGCGTTGGTCGGTTCGATTGAATAAATATCCGACCGGATGATTGCGGCTTAACGGGCGACGGTCTGGTTGTGGTTGGAGATGATGCGGCCGTTGTTGCCAGCCTTCACATTCGATTTGACTCTCACCTTCGTTTCTCCTTTTCTGCTGCGGTCATTGTTGGAAGTTGTGGACGGGCCTCCCGCTCGGGAGGCGTGTGGGAATGAGCTTGTGCAAGTTCTCCGGTTCGCTCTCTGCGCGTTCATCGGGAGTCTCCTCTGCTCAGTGAGCAACGCGGTTCCGCATCATCTCGGCGCGGAAGGCGGCGCCCCCCGAGGGCTGCACTTCCAGACGGAAGCGGAGGACAGAGGCGCCGTCACCGATGCGTATGCCTCCGTCAGTCAGGACGGGAGACGGCCGGTCGGAGTCGGCGCGCGCGCCCTTGAAGAGCAGCACCGCGCCCAACGCGGCGAGCAGCAGCGCGAAGGCCGTGAGCGCGAGCATGAGGCCGTAGGATTCCGGGTTCATCTTCTTCTCACCTCTTCTGTTTCCCTTAACCTCCCCGGCGCGCAGCCCCGCCCGAGGGCCGCGCGCCGGGGAGAACGCCGCGCCTACTTGAGGCAGGGCGACTGGACGACGCCGGGGAGCGGCGTGGTGTCGGTCTCGTTGTTGCAGAAGGTGACGAGCGTCCCGTTGTTCGAGAAGTTCGTGCCGTTCTGGGCGACGGTGGAGTGGCCGAGCCGGACGGTCGTGCCGGTGCCGATGAAGAGGCCGAAGCCGTTGTGGTTCGACTCCGAGCCGATGACGGTGGCGGAGTTGTTGGCCGCGTTGTTGAGGCTCAGGCCCGCGCCGCCGTTGAAGGTCAGGACGGTGTTGCGGACGGAGGCGAAGGCTTTCGCGTCGAGGAAGATGCCGTCGGCCGTGTTGTTCTCGATGTGGCAGTTATCGACGTTCATCGTGAAGTTGCCGGTCGTGGTCGTGGCCGTGATGCCGACGCGGTTCTTGAAGATGCGCGTGTTCTTGACGTTCAGGTTGCTGCCCGAGACGGTGAGCGCCACGCGGATGCCCGCGCCGTTGGGCGCGGCCGCGCCGCTGCCGAAGATCACGCAGTCCTCGATGTTGAGCGTCTTGCCCGCGGTGAAGTTGACGCCGTTGATGCCGTTGCCCGAGCCGTTGATCGAGAGGCGGCGCAGCGTGACGACGATGGTGTTCGGCGTGGCTGTAAAAGCGTCGGTGACGGCGACGCCGGTGGTCGGGTTCAGACCGCCGTGCAGGGCCGAGGCCATCATGCCCCCGCCGTCGATGGTGATGGATTTAGTCACGGTGACGGCGCCGTACCCGCCGGGGTCCACGGCGCTGATCTCGCCGCCGGGCGCGGTCTTCGAGATGGCGCCGGCGAAGGTCTTACAGGGCGCGGTGCGGCTGCACGGGTTGGCGTCGTTGCCGACGCCCGAGACCCACGTGCGCGTCGCCTGCGCCTGCGCGGCCGAGGCGCAGGCGGCGATGATGAGGGCGAAGGTCAGAGCTTTGAAGGCGGAAGAAATGATTCTCATGGTAAGTCTCCTTAAAATAAGTCCGTTCATCGTTGATGGGGCAACGTCTGCACAACGTCACGTAAAGGTCTGCCGGCGCGCTAGGGCCGGATGAAGATGTCGCCCGCGTCTTCCGCCGCGACGACGAACTCGTAGGAGGCGACGGGGAAGGTTTGGACGCCTATCGAGTCGTCGCCGGGCATCAGGATGCCGCGGTCGTCTTCGCGCTCGGCGTCCGACGCTATCCAGGTCATCCCGACGCCGGGGTCGCGCTCCAACTCGGCGTCCGAGACCTCCCAGTCCCTCCGCAGGTTGGCGTAGACGCCCCACGTCAAGCGGTCGGGCTCGCGCGCGTTGTTGCCGTTGTCCTCGACCGTCAACAGCACGCGCTGCCCGATGAGGCTCGTGATGCTTGAGTCGCGCACCGTTCCCGTGATGACCGCCTTGTTGTCCGTGACGAGCATGTCGTCGAACTCGGCCCTGAAGTAGAAGCCGGGGTAAGTCCCGACGGGGTCGCCGACGCCGTCCGTGTCCTGTTCGGTGATGGGCGCGTCGTCGCTGAAGAACATGTGGCCGGAGGCGCCGCCTGTGGCCTGCGCGCGCGCGTCGAACTCGACGTACTTCGTCCGCCCGTCCTCCAGCGCGAACTGGTAGCTGCCGCCGGCCGTCTGCGCGCCCGCCACGCCGCAGGCCGCGACGAGCAGCGCGATGGTTAAGATAAGTCTGCTGGTCATCATTCCGAGGAACTCCTTCATCCTCAAACGGATTCTCCGCAACGGGGCGAACTCACTCGCGGGCCTCCCACTTGAAGCCACGCCGTCCACCCACGCCGCACTCTACGGGAGTCCACGAAAGCGGTCATCAGGGTTTGGTGAGGGTTTGGTAAGGGTTAAGTAAATCCGAGTCATGAGTTGAAAAAGGAAGGCCGTCGCCCTTGGGACGGTGTGTAGAATGAAGTTGCGACACCCATTCCACCACCAAAGGACGACGACCTATGGCCGAGAGCATAGAGCATCAGATGACGGAAATCTACTGCTTCGTCGATGACTACTTGGCCGCGCGCCCGGCGCTCTCCGGCTGGCGACGCTCCCCGCACTCGACCCCGCGGTTCACCGACGCGGAAGTCATCACCCTCGCGCTCTTGCAAGGCCCGCTCGGCGTCGCCTCGCTGAAGAAGGCGTACCGGATGGTGGCGAAGAACTGGCGCGCGGCTTTCCCGCGCCTGCCGACTTACACCCAATGGGTCAACCGCCTGCACCGGCTCACCCGGCAAGTCGGGGCGCTGCTTGAGGCGACCTGCGGCCACGACGCGGCACAGACCCGTCTCTACCTGATGGACTCCAAGCCGATTCCGCTCTGCCATGCCCTGCGTCATGGGCGAGTGCGGCTGCTCAGGGAAGATGGCGCGCGCTTCGGGAAGAGTTCTAAGGGCTGGTTCTTCGGCTTCAAACTCCACGCCGTGCGCCACATCGCGGGTCGAGTCATGAACATCATCCTGACGCCGGCGAACTGGGACGACCGGGAGCCTGCGCTGGCGCTCCAAGAAGGCATGGACGGCGGCATCACCGTCGGCGACCTGGGCTATCGCGGCCCCGACTGTGCCGAGAGCCTCGCCGAGGCCGAGATGCTGTTGATTACACGCGCCGACGCGCCCGACCACAAGTTCCTGCTCTCGCAGGTCAGGCAGGGCGTGGAGACGATGTTCAGCCAGTGGTGGCATCAGTTCATCGACCGGGTGTTTAGCCGCTCGTGGAACGGGCTGTGGAACACCATCAAGCTCAAGGTACTGCATTACAATCTGGTTCATGCTGGCGTCGTGTCAGCCTGAGTCCAACTCATGACTCGGATTAAGTAAGGACGTTTTTTACGGGGAAATGTGAGGAAAAAGGAGACGCGGTGAGCCCCCGCGGGGGCTCAACCCTTCTGGTTTTTGTTCTTCTACTTCAGTCGATTTGGCGGGTGCGCGCCATCTCTTCGCGGCGGCGGGTGTCGGCGGGCGGGAGCTGTTCGCGCATCTCTTCGAGGAGCTGGGCGGCGCGGCGGCGCGCGGCCCGGGAGGTTTCCGAGGCGCCGCCTTCGGCTTCGAGGGCGAGGGCGAGGGCGCGGTAGCCGCGCCAGCATTCGCCCGAGCCGGTCTCGTCGAGCAGTCGGACGGCCACCTCGGCCGAGCTGACGGCGCGGCGCGGTTCTTCGAGGCCGCGCTCGGCGTGCGACTGCTCGACGAGCGCAAAGCCGAGGCCGTCGCGGCAGTTCAGTTCCGCCGCTATCTTCGCCGCCTCGGTGGCTTTCGAGAGGGCCAGTTGATAATCCTCGCGCGCCACGCAGACGCGCGCCTGATCAACGAGGATGCGGAACTCGTCGTCGCGGTCGCCGATGTGCCGGATCATTTCAAGCGCGCGCGCGAGCATCGCGTCGGCCTCGGAGAGTCGCCCCGCCTCGCAGTGCGCGCGGCCGAGGAGCCACAGGGTCTCTGCCTCGCAGTGCGCGTCGCCGTTGGTCTTCAGACTCTCCAAAGTGCGGCGCAGGTAGCCGATGCCTTCTTCAAACAGACCTTGAGCGATGCGCGCCTGCCCGATCCCCATGTAGGTCTTGGCCTCGCCGAAGAGGTTGCCGATGGCCTGAAAGTCCTTCTGCGCGCGTTGCGCGAGCGCGACGGCCGACTCGTACTGACCGCGGCTCAGGTCGGCCCAGTGGAGGCGTCGCAAGACCTGCGCGCGCAGCCGCACGTTGCCGTAGCGCGCGTGATAGTCGAGGCACTTCCGCATCAGCTCGACGCCCTCGTCGTAGCGGCCCTGAAGGGCGCGCGCCCAGCCGAGCATCCCGGCCGCGTCGGCTGCCGTCTCCGCGTCCACGCCCTCCTCGTCGAGCACTGCCTGGATGAGTTGGCCCGCGTGCTCGTAGTCGCCCATGCTCGCGCGGATGCGCCCGAGCTGCACGACGGCGAGGCGCGCGCGCGCGTGGTCGCCGAGGCGGCGATAGATTGCGAGCGAGCGCTCGACCGCGGCGTGCGCTTCGCGGTACTGGCTGAGCGCGGAGTGGACGAGCCCGTCCTGAAAATAGACCGCGGCCTCGGACGCCTCGTCGTCGAGCGCGCGTGCGAGGGCGAGGGCCTCGGGGATGACCGGCTCAAGCTCCCGGTTGCGCCCGACGGCGTGCAGGCTCTCGCAGAGCGCGAGCAGCATCGAGAGTTTGGCCGAGAGCGGGAGCGTGAGCAGGTCGTCTTCGTGAACTTGTGGTCTGAAGAAGTTACCCGTGGTGTCGCCTTCGGCGTAGGTCGCTTCGCGGCGGAATTCGAGCCGCTCGGCGGCGCGGCGTGCGCGCTCGGCGCACTTGACGGCCTCGACCCAGTGCCAGCGCGCGGCCGACGCCGCCCACGCGCGCATCGCCCAGCGGAAGGCTCGACGTGCGTCGCCCGCCGCCTCGTAATGCGTGCTCAGGGCTTCCGCTAAGCGTTCGGGGTGGCGCGCGTGAACCGCCTCGATGGCGGCGGCGGCGAGCATGTGCAGTCGGCGTCGGCGTCGCGGCGCGAGGCTCTCGTAGAGCACGCGGCGGAGGAGGGTGTGATAGAAGCGATAGTCTTCGCCGAGCGAGAGCCCGCGCTCCGCGAGCACGCCGAGCCGGAGCCCTTCACGCAGGGATTCGTCCAGCTCGTCCTCTCCCCGTCCCGACATGCGCGCAAGGGTCTCGACGCGGAACTCATCGCCGATGACGGCCGCGTGTTCCAACAACTCGCGCAGGTCGGCCGGCGTCCGCTCAAGTTTGCCGAGCGCGGCCATCACCAGCGAGTCGGGCAGCGGCACGTTCTCAATGCCGTTCCACTGCCAGCGCGCGCCCGACTCGTTAGCACCATCCGCGGCGCTGATGGCGCCCTCGGCGACGAGCAGGCGGAGCGTCTCGACGAGGAAGTACGGGTTGCCGCCCGTGACGCGGAAGACCGTCGAGGTATCGGCCTGCGGGATGAGCGGCGCGCGGAAGGCACCGCCGAAAGCCTCTTCGACCGCCTCGCGCACGGCCGGCTCGCCGAGCGGTTGGAGCCGGACGGAGGTGAAGCTGCGGTAGTCTGCGTGGCGCCTGAGCCACTCGGCCAGGTTGTGCTTCGGGTCGGAAGCCTCCTCGGCGCGCGCGAGCATGACGAGCATCAAAGGCTCGGCCGCGCGCACGCGCATGAGGTAGCCGAGGCAGTCGAGGCTCACTTCGTCGGCCCACTGCAAATCGTCCAAGACCATCACGAGCGGGCGCTCGCGGCCGAGGCGCAGGAAGGCTTTGCCCAGCGGCGCGACGATGCGGAAGTGGTCGCCCGAGGCCGCGCGCGCGAGTTGCGCGTTCGACTCCTCCTCAACGCCGAACAGCTCGTCGGGCAGCTCCACGCCGCAGCGCACCTTGACCGCCTCGCGCAACTCGCCGGCCGAGTGCGCGCGACCGCCGCCCGCCTCCGCGCGGCGGCCGGGCGCGAGCGCCGCGCTCAAAAGGTCGATGAAGGTCTCGTAAGGCGCGAGGCGGCTCGCCTCGTAGTCGAAGAAGCGCGCGTACACGTACGCCGCGCCCTGCTCGCGCGCCCAGCGGCCGAAATGTCTGGCGAGCTGCGTCTTGCCGATGCCGGGCTCGCCCTTGACGACGACGGGCTGCCCCGCGCCCGCGAGCACGCGCCCGTACTCCGCGCGCAGAAGCGAAAGCTCCTTCTCGCGCCCGACGAGCAGGTCGTAGTTCGGCCCCGCCTCCTCGCGCCGTGTCTCCGCGCGGAGCGGAGTCTCGACAGCAACACTTTCATCCTCTTTCGAAGGTGCGGCAGCGGGTTTAGAACTCCCGGCCGTCTCTTCGGCCTCGACGCTGACGGGCGCGATGAATTGGTAGCCGCGCGCGTGGAAGGTCTGTATGTAGCGCGGGTGCTCGGCCGCGTCGCCGAGCGCCCGCCGAATCTGCGAGACCGCCTGCTTGAGCACCGCGTCGGTCGTAAAGACATCCGACCAGACTTTGTCTAACAACTCTTCCTTCGGCACGACGCGCCCGCGGTTGCGGACGAGATAGGCGAGGACTTTGACGGCACGCGGCTCCAGAGAGACGGGTGCGCCGTCGCGGAACAGAAGTCCGACCGCGGGGCTCAGGCTGAAGGGAGAGAAGTGGAAAGTCTCGTTGGGCATCTCCGTCGGATGACGCGGGCGACCAAGAAAGGCGACTCGGGATACGCGCATAAGTTTATACCAGCGTACGACCTACAAGCACGGAAATTTAGAGAACTCACGCTCCTGTAAGAACTCGCGCCCTGTAAGAACTTGCGCTCTTTTGGCCTGTCCCTTTGAGAATTCGCGCGGCTGTGGCCCGGAGGGCGGCGGAAGAGTTAAACTGGCGGGGACAAGGGAACCACACAGCTCCGCCAGCGAGAGGAAGGGAAATCATGAGCACGCAAATGCAGCCGTCGTCGGACAAATACATCTATCGCGGCACGAACCGGCAGAAGGGGCGCCACCACGCCGTCACGCCCGAGAACAGCTCGATGAAGCACCTCGTCTACGGGCGTATCATCCTCGACACTGAAGAGCCGCGCGTCTCTTTCTCGACGGGCACGTACGAGACGGGGCTCATCTGCATGGCGGGCGGCTGCACCATCAAGGCTAATGGTGAGACCCACCGCATCGAGCACCGCGACTCCATCTACCTCCCGCGCGACACCGAGGTCGAGATTGAGACGGACGGCAACGTCGATCTCGTCGAGTGCTCGGCCGAGGTCGAGGGCAAATATCCCTTACAGGTCGTGCGCTTCTCCGACATCGAGCGCGACCCGGCGCTCAGGTTCCAGACGGGCGGCCCTTCGACGACGCGCACCATCAACATCGCTCTGGGGAAGAACGTGCAGGCCGGCCGCATCGTCGCCGGCTTCACCAGCAGCGAGCCCGGCCACTGGACTTCGTGGCCGCCGCACGAGCACGCGGCGATGCTCGAAGAGCTTTACGTCTACTACGACATGCCCGCGCCGGCCTTCGGCGTGCAGTTCGTCTACACGAACCCGGACGAGCCGGAGTTCGTCGGGGTCGTGCGCGACGGCGACGCGGTGGTGATGCCGCGGGGTTTTCACCCGAACGTCTCGGTGCCCGGCCACCGCATCAACTTCGTCTGGCTGATGGCCGCGCACCGCGAACGGGAAGACCGCCAGTTCGGCGTCGTCACCGTCCAACCCGGCTTCGACCAGGCCGGCACGGGACTGGAAGCGAGCCGGAAATAGAAGGCAGATGGCAGATGGCAGATGGCAGTTAAAAGCACCGCTGTCGGGAACTCAGATTTAACCTTGCAACGTCCGTCACGCGGAGCGACTACCTACTGCCATCTGCCTTCTGCTTTAAATTCCGGCGAACCCGCCCTGCGCGAGGGACATCCGAACGTCTGCCCTCTCCCCGCGGGCTCAAAGGGTTGAAACCCCTCTGCACGTGATGAAAGATTTCCCTGCCATGAAGAGACTGACGAACAGCCTTAGCGGCGCGACGGCCGCGCTCCTTCTGTGCTCGGCGCTCGCCTCGGCGCAGTCTGGCGCGACCCGCCCGCGCCGTGTCACGCCCGTCCAGCCGACCGGCGATACGGCCGCGAGCATCAACACGCCGGCCGCCGGCACGCGCGCGGGCGCGGGCTCGACCACGCACGCGCTCCTGCTCCTTGAGCAGAAGCAGTTCGACGCCGCGCTCGCCGAGGCGAGGCAGTTGGCCTCGGCCGACCCGAAGAACTCGGAGGCTTGGAAGATCGCCGGATACGCCGAGTTCTACCTGAAGCGCTACGCGGAGGCGGCCGCCGACCTCGAACGGGCGCTTGAGCTGCGCAGCGCCGCGGGCGAGAAGGACACGAAGACCGAGGACGCGCTCGCCAATGCCTACTTCTTCGCAGAGAAGTACGAGCAGGCGCTGCCGCTCCTCGTCGCCGCGACGACGCGCGCGGGCGCCAAGCCCGACGCCAACACGCTCTACTATCGCGCCATCGCCGAGATGAACCTCAAGCGGACGGCCGACGCCGAGCGCTCGTTCGGCGAGGTGCTGAAGGTTGACCCGAAGAACAAGTTCGCGCTCCTCTACGTCGGCCAGCTCGCCTTTGGCCGGCAGGACTACGCGACGGCCGTCAACATGCTCAACCGCGCCACGCTCGCCGACCCGACCTTCGCGCAGGGCTGGGAGCTTTTGACGCAGGCTTACATGTACCGCGGCCGTTCGGCGACGGGCGCCGCGGCCGACGCCGACTTCCTCTCGGCCGTGCGCGCGGCCGACTCGCTCGCGCGCGTGCGCAACGACGCGCGCTCCGCGCTGCTGCAAGGTCAGGCGCTCGTCTTCGCCAAGCAGTTTCCGAAGGCTGTCGCGGCCTTAGAGCGCGCGGCCGCCTCGCCGCAGGCGCCCGACGAGACCTTCTACTTGCTCGGCTACGCGCACGTGCAGGCCAAGAACTTCCCGAAGGCCATCACGGCGCTCGAACAGGCCGCCGCGAAGACGCCGCAGAACGCCGAAGTCTTCCGCCTGCTCGGCTTCTCCTACGAGTCCTCGCAGCAGTACGCCAAGGCGCTCGCCGCCTACGAGAAGGGACTTCAGCTCGCCCCCGCGGACGCTTACTTCAAAGAGTCCGCCGAGCGCGTCCGCCCGTTCGCGAAGTAGATAAAGCAGTAAATGGTAGATCGTGAATGGTGAATGGAAGGGGATTCCTTCTATTCACCATTCACGATTTACCATTTACTGCTTTTGCGTTAGCATCCTCCGCATGAGAAACAGAATTTTTCGCCGCGCACAGGCGCGTGCAGTCGCGTTGAGTCTGGCCGCCGCGCTGGCCGTCCTACTCTCGGCCGGGGCCGTGCGTGCGGCGACGTGGAAGGGCTTGGAGCCCTTCGTCTCGAAGCGCGCCGACGTGGAGCGCGCGCTCGGCGCGCCCGTCGCCGACCGCTACGACTCGGACGGGACGCTGGAGTTCGCCGTCTCCGGCGGTAAGGTAACGATCTTCTTCGTCACGTCGAAGTTCATCGCCTCGAAGAGGCTCCCCACGCACTACGAGGGCACCGTGCTCCAGATCGTCCTTCAGCACGAGACCGCGCGGGACACGCCCGAGTCGATGAACCTCGTCACCAACAAGTCCTTCAAGCGCGAGGGGCACGGCGGCGTCGAGAAGTACAGCGACGACAAGGAAGGCATCTTCTACACGTTTGTCGAGAGCCACCTCAAGACGACGCGCTACTCCTACTCGATGGATCGCCTCGCGCGTATCCAGAGAGGGAAATAAAAGTACTGAGGACTGAGGACTGAGTGAAGAGCCTGCTGTCTTCCACTCAGTCCTCAACACTCAGTCCTCAGTACTTCCCTTATGCTCTACCGCACGCACGTCATCGGCGCGCTCGAAAGTAAGCGCGAGGAGTTCGCGAGGTTCGAGCGCACGCTGCGGGGCGAGGTGGGCGAGCTGGCCGCGCGCCTCTCCGCGCTCGCGGGGCGGCGGGCCGAGGAGGTGCGGCAAGCGTCGGGCGCCGACGCCGCGCGCGTGGCCTTCCCTTCGGACGAGCTTGAGCAGGCGGGCGCGCCCGTCCGTCCCTTCCAAGAATCCTGGCGCTCGCACGAGGAAGCGCGCCGCTGGGCGCTTGAGACGTTGCGCGACCGCGTGACCTTCGCCGCCGACGGCAGCCAGATTTTCCCCGGCCGCGAGGCCAGCCTCCCCGTCGCCGCTGTCCAGATCGCCTCCTTCGAGAATCCGCACACGTCCGAGGGCCGTTACACGAAGGACGTACACTTTGAAGTCATCACGCCCGAGCAGTTGCTCGGGCGCCCGGGCGACTTCGAGAGCCCCGAGCAGATCGTCGGCCTCCGACGCTTCGAGCTTGAGGCGCGCGCCGTCTGCGACTTTCTCGAACGCCGACGCGACTGGCGTAAAAATGGTGAGCGCGCGCCGCTCGCCTTCTTCGATAACACCCTGCTCGTCGCCTCGCTCCGCAAGGGCACCGACCGACACCTCTCGCAACGCATGGCCGACGCGCTCGCCCGACTCATCCAAGTCTCGCGCGAAGCGTACGTGCCCGTCGTCGGCTACGTCGATCACTCATACGCGCACGACATCGGGGGCCTGCTCGCCGCGCTTCACGAGGACTTGCCCGAGTCGAACGCCTACGACGCGCAGATACTCCGCGCGCGTGCGCACGGCACGGGCACGCCGCCGCTCGCGAAGTGGGGCGACCGCACCGTCTTCTTCCACACACAGCGCCCGAACCTCGCCGAAGCCTTCTACGACGAACGGGGCGCGCCGCTCGTCGGCTTCGTCTACCTACAGACGACCGCGGACGGCCACCCCGCGCGGCTCGACATCCCCGCGTGGGTGCATGAGGCGGGACTGGTCGAAGAGGTCGCCGACACCGTGCGCGCCGAGTGCGTCGTCGGCAACGGTTACCCGTACGCTATCGAGGCCGCCGACCAGGCCGCACTGATGACCGGCCGCGACCGCGAGCAGTTCCTCCGCGTCGTACAGGACTTCGCCGCCGAGCACCAACTCGACTTCCACGTCTCGCGCAAGGCTCTCAGCAAGGGCCGCCGCCGTTGAGCGCCGCGCGGAAATCTGTCATCATCCGTCCGCGACAGACGAAAAGGCTTCCCAGGCTCCCCGACGAGAATTTTATGAAGGGCCTTTCGGGCGAAAGCCACAGCGACCTCGACGGCCGCGGAGCACCTTCCGGCCGGAGCGAGTCTTCCGTTGAGGAGACGCGCGCGTGCGACGCGTGTGGGTCGCGTGCGCGGCGCGCGGCGGCGCGGTTCTGCTCGACGTGCGGGCGTGCGCTGGGGGGCGGATACTTCCCGACCGATGCGCTACGGGCCTCCTACCGGTTCGAGCGCGCGCCCGTCTCACAATGTCTGGAGGCGTCGCGCGGGCCAGTCAGGCCGCGCGTCCGCTCGGGCGCATACACGCGGCGCGGCTGGACGCGCGCGGGGAGGGGGATGATGCCACGCGGGAGCGAGAACGGCGCGGCGGCGACGGCGATGGCCTTCGTGACCTACGCGCTGGTGCCATACCTCGGGATACTCTTCTGCCCGGGCGCTCTGCTCTTCGGGAGCGTGGGGCTCGTGCGCGCATGGCGCACGCCGCATTCGGGCCACACGCGCGCCGCGGTGTTGAGCCTCCTCCTCGGCCTCCTCGTGCTCTGCGCGCAAATCCTGCTCTGGTGGATTCTCTACAAGGTGCCCGAGTGGGCGCGCTATTCTCAGTTTTAGATTGATGACAAGGATAGCCAAGATCGTCAAGTCGAACTCGCACGTGGACTACGTGGCGCGCGTGATCGACGAGCTGGACGCCGACGCGCCGCCCGCGCCGGAGGAGTACGGGTTCGCGCAGTTCGTGCGGATGCCCGTGAGCGAGACGGAGGAGGTCGTCGGCGTCGTCTACGACACGCAGCTCGCCAACCCCGAATACGGGAGCTTCGGGCCGCGCCTGTCGTCGCACGCCGACCTGAAGGTCTTGAGCCCGGACTTCCTACACGAGCAGGGCGTGCTGCTCGGCGTCCTGCTGCTCGGCTGGCGCGTTCGCTCGGAGGGCGGGAGTTGGGCGGCGCACCACGGCGTGCCGCGCAGGGTCGTGCCCGTCGGGCAGGAGGTCTTCTCGCTCCAAGACGCCGACGTATACGGGTTCCATCGTGGCGCCAGTGGTGCCGTGCAGCTCCACTACTTCTCGCAGGCGCTCGCGCACGCAGGGGCGTTCGCCGTCCCGCTCGTCGAGGCGGTCATCTCGCAGCTTGAGCCGGCCTGCGAGCCGGCCGAACGGCAGCGGCTCTCCGTCCTGAAAAAGTCTCTGGTTTGGCAACGAACTCTAGGGCAACTGCGTCTTTAAAGAGCACAGCAAGTTTCTCGCCTCTCGAAAGGAAGTCCACAAAATGAAGTTCGTAAGTAAGTCCCTGTCGCTTTTGCTGCTCGCGGCCGTCCTCTCGCCGGGCGCCGTCTTCGGCCAGCGCGCTCGTCAGATGGGCGACGCGCCGAAGCCCGTGTCGTCACCTCAACAGCAGCAGACGGAGCAGGGCGCGCAGGATAGTCAGAAGATTGCGAAGGTCTCGGCGCCGACGCCGCCCGCGCCGCCGAAGGTCGTCCCGGCCAAATACATGGGCGGCTTCGCGGGCTACCGCAAGAAGCAGGAGGGCATGCTCACCTTCGACGACCGCAACCAGCGCCTCGTCTTCCGCGATAAGAGCGAGAAGGAGGTCATCTCGATCTCCTACGATGCCGTGATGGTCGCCTTCGCCGACAGCGAGACGCGCCGCCTGATGGGCAACGGCACGCAGTCGGTCGTGCTCGGCGCCGGCGGCATCCTCGCCCTCCCCAGCCTCCTCTTCAAGAAGAAGTTCGAGTACCTGACCATCCAGTTCGAAGACCCCGAGACGTACCTGAAGGGCGTGACGCAGTTCAAGCTCAAGGACAAGGAGATCATCGACTCGGTGGCCTACGCCCTCGCGCAGCGCGCCGGCCTCGTCCAGCAGGGCGCGATCTACACCCGCCGCCGCACGAACGAACCGGCCTCCGCCGTGAAGACCTCGGCCCCGTAACTCGGAAGCAATAACCGCCGCAGACAGAGAGACACGGCTTGAAGCCTTAAGGCTTCAAGCCGTGTCTCTCTGTCTGCGGCGGTTAATGTTTTCTTTCTTACTTGAACCCCCAACGCTTGAGAGCCTTGTCGCGGCGGCAGGCCGAGAGGGGGCGCGCGCGTGCGCTTTTGATCTCGGTGATCCTGCCGGACTCGCGGTCTATCTCGACGCTCATGCACGCGCAGCCGTAGCCGTAGTGGCCGTTGGTCTCGACCCACTGCTTCGGGCCGAAGCTGGGCCAGTCGCCTTCGGCCTGTTGCCCGCCTTGCGTGCCGATGATCCATTCGTCGTCGCGGTCGTGCAGAGAGGCGTTGGCGGGCGTCGGGTTGCTGAACCAGCCGCAACGCGTCTCGGCCCTGACGGCCCCGGCCACGTTGTATGCACCCGGCCGACCCGCGAGCAACACGGCGGCCAGGCTGATGAAGCCGACGAACAACAGTCGAAGAGTAACAGTCCTCATTACTGATTATCCTTTCGCGTCAGAGGTCGTTCGGCCGTCGCCCGATACTTTTACGCGCGGGCGGGCGGCGCGGGGTTATAATGCCAGCCCTTCGCGGCAGAGTTCAAACATCCTACCTTCGTTTGAAGTGAGTGCTCATGGAACAGAAACGCGCGGGTGCGTGGTTCACGCTGTGGGTCCTGTTCGCCATCAACGCGATGAACTTCTTCGACCGGCAGATTCTGGGCGCGGTCGGCGAGGCGGTGCGCAGGGAGTGGGCGTTGAGCGACGGGGCGATGGGCGCTTTGGGCACGGCCTTCACGCTGCTCTACGCGTTCGTCGGCGTGCCTCTGGGTCGGCTGGCGGACAGGTCGGGCCGGCGTTGGATACTGTCGGCGGGCGTCTTCGTGTGGAGCCTGCTCACGGTCGCCTCCGGCTTCGCGAGAAACTTCTGGCAGCTCTTCATCTTCCGCCTCGGCGTCGGCGTGGGCGAGGCGTCGTGCGCGCCGGCCGCCTCGTCGCTCATCGGCGACCTCTTCCCGGCGCGCGACCGTGGCCGCGCGATGTCGGTCTTCATGCTGGGACTGCCCGTCGGCATCGCTTTGAGCTTCGCCGCGTCGGGCGTCATCGCGCGTGCGTACGGGTGGCGGGCGGCGTTCTACATCGCGGGCCTGCCCGGGCTCGTCTGCGCGGCGGCCGTCCTCTTCGTGCGCGAGCCGAAGCGCGGCGCAGCGGAAGCACACAGCGTGGGGGCGCGACAGAGAGAGGGCTCTCCGTACCGGCTCGTGCTGGGGACGCCGACGATGCGCTGGCTCATCATTTCGGGCGCGCTGCACAACTTCAACATGTACGCCATCGGCTCGTTCCTGACGCCGTTCCTGATGCGCTACCACGGGTCGGACATACGTTCGGCCAACTTCGTCTCGATGGTCGCCTACGGGCTGTCGGGCGCGCCCGGTCTGATACTCGGCGGGATGGCGGCGGACGCGGCGGCCGGGCGTCGCGCCGACGGCCGTCTGCGCGTCGGGGCGGTCGCGATACTCTGCTCGGTGCCGCTGCTCTTCCTCGCGCTGGGGAGGCCGGGCGGGGACACGTTGGGGTTTATGGTGTTGATGGGCGCGGGCTGCGCCTTGATGTACGCGTACTACTCGACGGTCTACTCGACGATTCAGGATGTGACGGAGCCGGCGTTGCGCGGGACGGCGATGGCGCTCTACTTCTTCGCGATGTACGTGCTCGGCGCGTCGCTCGGGCCTTACGGGACGGGATTGGTGAGCGACTTCTTTACGGCGCGCGCGGCGGGGGCGGCGGGGGTGACGGCCGGGACACAGCAGGCGCTCGAACCGTTCCGCGCGGCGGGGCTGCACACGGCGATGTACATCATCCCGGGCTTGGGCGCGCTCCTCACGCTCGTGCTCTTCGCGGCCTCGCGCACGGTGGCGAAGGACACGGAGCGTCTGCAACGCTGGATGCGCGAGTCCGCCGCCGAAGAGGCAAAGAGCGGTTAGCCACCGCAGACACAGCTTAAGAACTTAACTTCAAGTCTTAAGCTGTGTCTGCGGTGGCTGCGGTGGTTAAGGGGCGCGGCGGTGAACCTTGCCGTTGCGCATGACGAAGAGGACGCGTTTGAGAGTCCGGATGTCTTCGAGCGGGTTGTCGGGGACGGCGATGAGGTCGGCGTAGAAGCCCGGAGCGACGAAGCCGCGCTCGCGCTCGACGCCGAGCAGGCGCGCGGCGTGGGTGGTGAGCGCGCGCAGAGTCTCTTCGTTGGGGACGCCGGCCTCGGCGAAGCTGTCCACGTAGCCGACGGCGAGCGTGCCGCGCGTCTCGCCGGGAAGGCCCGACATCAAGTCAGTGCCAAAGACAACAGTGACTCCCGCCTGATGAGCGCGCCTGAGCCGCTCGACTCTCTGCGCGTGGATGTAGCGCGCCTGTTCGGTCGGTTGGCCGAGGGCTTCGAGGTGCTTGAGCGGGGGGTCGGTGTTGACGAGCGCGACGTTGTTCTGCTTCATCAACGCGAACTCTTCGTCGCCCAGTTGCCAGCCGTGCTCGATGGAGGCGACGCCGGCCGCGGCGGCGTTGCGCGCGCCCTGTCTGGTGACACAGTGCGCGGCCACACGGCGCCCGGCCCGGCCCGCCTCCAACACGACCAAACGAATCTCTTCGGCCGTGTAGATGTAGGGCTGGTCGTCTACGATGAGCTTGATGAGGTCGGCGCCGTAATAGATGTTCTCGCGCACCGCCTTCTGCAACTCGTCGCGCGTGTCCGCGAAGAGGTATTCGGGGTTGTCGAGGACGTGCTTCGGGGCGGGCTTGACGAACTGCCCGCCGAACGGGGTGATGATGCGCCCGGCCGCGACCACGGTTGGCCCCGGCACCATCCCCCACGCGATGGCCCGGGCGAGATCGACGGCGGCGTAGTCGCCCGCGTTGCCCACATCGCGGACGGTCGTGAAGCCCGCGTCGAGCATCTCGCGCGCGTGGACGACGCCGGTGAGGGCGCGCATCCCTGCCCGCCAGTTGAGGCTGTTGACGAGGTAGTCGCCCCCGTCCCACTGCCGCTGCATGTTCAGGCAGAGGTGCGTGTGCGCGTCGAAGAGGCCGGGCAGGACGGTCGCGTGCGAGAGGTCGATGACGTTCGCGCCGTCGGGGATTTCCAGTCCCGCCCTGACGGCCTCGATCCTTTCGCCCTCGACGACGATGAACTGATTTTCAAGAACCGTCCCCGTCTCCGGCACGACCAAACGTCCGGCCTTGATGACGGTGACCTGCGCCGCCGCCAACGCGGCCCAGTGCGTGAGCAGCGCGCAGGTCACCTCCAGTTTGAGCGGGAGATTCATCGGTCAGTGTTCGCGCCTGACCCCGGCGGGCAACTCACCCTGATAAAGCTCGGCGCCCGAGGAGACGAACTCGGCGGCCTTCTGCTTCATCCCTTCGGCGAGCGCGACCTGCTCGTCGAGCTGGTTCTTCGAGGCGTAGTCCCTCACCTCCTGCGTAATCTTCATCGAGCAGAAGTGCGGGCCGCACATCGAGCAGAAGTGCGCGAGCTTCGCGCCCTCCTGCGGCAAAGTCTCGTCGTGGTACTCGCGCGCGACCTCCGGGTCGAGGGCGAGGTTGAACTGATCCTCCCAGCGGAACTCGAAGCGCGCCTTCGAGAGCGCGTTGTCCCTTGCTTGCGCGCCCGGATGTCCCTTCGCCAAATCGGCCGCGTGCGCGGCCAGACGATACGCGATGACGCCGTCCTTCACGTCCTGCTTGTTCGGGAGCCCGAGGTGCTCTTTGGGCGTCACGTAGCAGAGCATGGCCGTGCCGAACCAGCCGATCATCGCCGCGCCGATGGCCGAAGTGATGTGGTCGTAGCCGGGTGCGATGTCCGTGACGAGCGGCCCCAGAGTGTAGAACGGCGCCTCGTGGCAGATTGCGAGCTGCCGGTCTACGTTCTCCTTGATGAGATGCATCGGGACGTGACCCGGCCCCTCGATCATCACCTGACAGTCCGACTCCCAGGCGATCTTCGTCAGCTCGCCGAGCGTCTCCAACTCCGCGAACTGTGCCTCGTCGTTGGCATCGGCGATGCTGCCGGGACGCAGCCCGTCACCTAAACTGAATGACACGTCGTAGGCGCGCATGATCTCGCATATCTCGCGGAAGCGCGTGTAGAGGAAGCTCTCCTCGTGGCGCGCGAGGCACCACTTTGCCATGATCGAGCCGCCGCGCGAGACGATGCCGGTCGTGCGCCGCGCGGTCAGAGGGATGTAGGGCAGGCGCACGCCCGCGTGGATGGTGAAGTAATCGACGCCCTGCTCGGCCTGTTCGAGGAGCGTGTCGCGGAAGACCTCCCACGTGAGTTCTTCAGCCTTGCCGCCGACCTTCTCAAGCGCCTGATAGATGGGCACGGTGCCGATGGGCACGGGCGAGTTGCGCAGAATCCATTCGCGCGTGGTGTGGATGTTCTTCCCCGTGGACAAGTCCATCACGGTGTCCGAGCCCCACTTGACCGACCAGCGCATCTTCTCGACCTCCTCCTCGATGGAAGAGGCGACGGCCGAGTTGCCGATGTTGGCGTTGACTTTGACGAGGAAGTTGCGGCCGATGACCATTGGCTCGGACTCCGGGTGGTTGACGTTCGCGGGGATGATGGCGCGACCTCGCGCGACCTCGTCACGCACAAACTCGGGCGTGACGAACTCGGGCAGAGATGCTCCGAACGACTGGCCGCGGTGTTGATGAAAGAGTGAGCTGCGGTCGTCCTTCGTGTGCTCGCGCATCGCGTGGAGCGCCTGCTCGCGCCCCATGTTCTCGCGCAGCGCGACGAACTCCATCTCGGGCGTGACGATGCCGCGCCGCGCGTAGTGCATCTGCGTCACGCACGCGCCGGACTTCGCGCGCAGCGGCGCGCGCTTCAGACCGGGGAAGTGTTCGAGCCGTCCCTTATCCTTGTGCTTCGCGAACTCGGCGGCGCCCGCGGTCAGGTAGCCGTCGTCCTGCGGCAAGACCTCGCGCCCCTCATACTCTTCAACATCGCTGCGCGCGAGTATCCATTCGCGGCGCAAGGGCTGTAGTCCCGCGCTCACGTCGCAGCGCACGTCGGGGTCGCCCCAGGGGCCGGAGGTGTCGTAGACGCGGACGGGCTCATTCTCCTCGACGCGGCCGTCGGGCAGGCGCGTCGGCTGCAAGCTCACCTCGCGGAAGGGCACGCGCAAGCCCTCGCTTCCGACGTAGACCCTGCGCGAGTTCGGCAGGCGCACGTCCGCGCTCTGCCGCTCGTCGCTCTGGCCGCCGCGACCCGCGGCGTTTCCGTTACCTTCACTCATCGAACTTCTCGCTTTCAGCGCGTAGCTATCGCGACGCGCAAACGTGAAAGGCCGTCCCCGTTTAGAGGGACGGCCGCTCACCGTGCCTCCCTTCGGCGGTACTAACCGCATCAGGTTCAAAGGGTCTCGCCCCTCCGGGCGACTCTCAGCCGCTTGCCGTCGCGGCTCCCCCGTTCTACACTTCGCTATAAAATTTTTCTCGCAAGACGCCCCAGCCGCCTGCCGTTCGTTCCATGTGAGACGAAGTGTACTCGCCGCGTCGCGGAATAACAAATTATTGAACGCCAGCGCACACTCTTGGCACCATAAGCACTTATAAGGGGGCAAACTGAAATGGGAAAGGAGCTAACCTGGATGAAGATTCGGTCAGCGGGCAGCATGTCCGCCGGTACTCTCGTACTCCTCCTCGCGCTCGGCGCGGCGGGCTGCGGGAAAGATGACAACGCGAACAATGCGAACACGGCGCGCAACGCCAACAACACCAACATGACGGCGGCGACTCCGATGGCGACGCCGACGCCGGTCACGGCTTCCGAGGACACGGCCATCAAGAACAAGACGGAGGCCGCGCTCTCGAAGGCAGGCGTGACGGGCGTGACCGTCGAGGTCAAGGGGGGCGAAGTGACGCTCAAGGGCGACGTGGCGAAGGCCAAGTGGCCCGACGCGATGAAGGCCGCCAACGAGTCCGGCGCCAAGAAGGTCAACAACCAACTCAACGACAAGAAGTAGGAGGGGACTATGGCCGTCAGGGAAAAGTATCAATCGCTCATAGACCTCGCCAACCAGAGCGGCGTCAGCAACCTTCAGGTGTCGGAAGAGGGCGACGTGCTGCACGTCACCGGCACCGCGCCGAGCGAGGACGCGAAGCAGAAGGTCTGGGACGAGTACGGGCGCCTCGACCCGGACATGCGCTCGGGTGACCTCGTCCTGAACCTCGAAGTCGGCGGCGGCGGCGAGGGCGGCGACGGAGACACGTACACCGTCAAGAGCGGCGACACGCTCTCGGCAATCGGCAAACACCACGGCGTCTCCTGGACCGACATCCACGAGGCCAATAAGGACGTGATCGGCGACGACCCGGACAAGATTCGCCCGGGCCAGAAGCTCCGCATCCCGAAGAAGTAGCAGACAGTAGTAAGTAGGAAGACAAAGCGGCGCGTCTCGACCTGAACGTTGAGACGCGCCGCTTTGTTTTCCTACTGGCTACTGACTACTGTCTGCTACGGTCTCCTCATCACGGGTCGGCCGAAGACGGGCTCGCGCTGGTCAACGGTGCGGTACCCTTGTGGCTCGGCGAAAAGGTCGGACGTAGGGTCGCCGCGGGTGATGTTGGTGAGGCGGAAGGTCGTCTCGCCGAAGCGCGGGTCGTTGTGCTTCAACAGCACGACCATCTGAAGCTCGGGCGAGTACCACTGTTCGTGCGTGATCTCCAGAGGCTGTTCGTTGTCGAACTCGCCGGCCGGGATGGTCACGGTGATGCGCGTGCCCTCGGCCATGACGCCTTCGATCTGTTGAGCCTCCAAGCGCTCCTTCTTCGGCTCGGGGAGAGGCTGTGCGGCATCGCCCTCGGCCCTGCGCCTGTGGGCCGCGCTCGTCGGCATCAGCACGCCGAAGGACGGCTCCGTCCCCGACGCCTGCCGCCGCGCCTCCGCGAGCCCGGGCGACGTGCGCGTCTTGCGCAGCGTGCCGCGCGCCGTGTCCAAGAGGTATTCGACCCCACCGACGGGATCGTTGATGATGAGGCGCGGCTCCTGTCCGTCCGAAGCGGCGGACACGTTCCCGCGTGTGAGCGCGTGCTCGCGGCGCGTGCGCCCCGAGGAGTCGCGGAAGAGCTTCGCCGTAGACTTCCGCGCCATGCGGTTACCGTCGCCGAGCCGCTGCACGTGCTCGGTGACCGACTCGGCGGCGAAGGGCGAGCCCTTGACGACGTTGCGCTCGAAGTTCGCGTCCGGCGTCCTGAAGCTGAGCGTGTTGAGCCTGCCGTCGCGACCGCCATCGACGAGCGGCACGGGCGTCTCCGCGACCAGCGGCATCGGCAACTCGACCCTCATCGTGCTCGAACGCGCGCCCCCCGTTGGCTGCGGAGGAGGACTCGACTGTCCACTCCTCACTTGCGCGAATGTTTCCGCCAACCCCAACGACGCCAACAACGCCGCACACGCGCACGCGCGTAACAGTGCGCGCCTGAGTCTATTCATCTTCATTGCGAGGTACTTCCTTTCGACTTCACTGCGAGGTCTTAATTTTTAAGTTTGTGTTTTCCGGTCGAGCCCTTCAACCGCCGATGAGGCTCATCGTGCGCGCGGGCTGTTCGAAGTATGTTTCGTTGATGTAGTGACGCGGCTCCTTCTTGAGCACGACCGACTTGATGTAGTCGGCCGTCTCGGCGTGGGAGGCGCCGGAGCGGAGCACGTCGCGGAGGGAGTGTTCGACCTTCGAGAAGAGGCACGTACGTATCTGGCCGTCGGCGGTGAGGCGGACGCGGGAGCAGGCGCCGCAGAAGGGCTCGGTGACGGGGGCGATGATGCCGACCTCGCCGGGCGCGCCGTCGGCGAAGCGATAGCGCGTGGCCGTCTCCGACCCGCGCTCGACGCGCCGTGCGACCATCGGGAAGCGCTCGTTGATGGCCTGCCGAATCTCTGCACCCGAGACGACGCTCTCGCGCGCCCAGCCGTGGCCGGAGTCGAGAGGCATGTACTCGATGAAGCGCACGTCCACGGCGTGCTCGCGCGCGAAGTCGGCGAAGTCGGCGACCTCCTCGTCGTTGTGGCCGCGTACGATGACGGCGTTGAGCTTGACGGGCGTGAGCCCGACGCGCTGCGCCGCGCGGATGCCTTCGAGCACGCGCGAGAGCATATCCACGCCCGTCATCTCGGTGAAGGAGGCGCGCTTCAAACTGTCGAGGCTGACGGTGACGCGGTCGAGGCCGGCGGCCTTTAGTCCCGCGGCGCGTTCGGCGAGGTTGAAGCCGTTGGTGGTGAGCGCGAGGTCGCGCACGCCTTCGACGCGCGCGAGTTTGGCGACCAGCGTCTCGATGTCCCGACGAAGCATCGGCTCGCCGCCCGTCAGGCGCACCTTCTCGACGCCGAGCGAGGCGAAGACCTCGACGGCCGCCGTGATCTCTTCGTAAGTCAGGAGCGCTTCCTTCGGCGCGGTCTCCTCGGGCGCGCCGTGCGGCAGGCAGTAGAAGCAGCGAAAGTTACACCTGTCGGTCACCGACACGCGCAGGTCGCGTATGGCACGCCCGTATGAATCTTTGAGTAAGGCTTCCGACATTAGAGGCTTATTAGATGCTGAAACTCCCCCGATGTAAGCTTGTAATTCTAACAGGTCGCCGACCTTCGCGCGACACGGCCAGTAAGTTGAAATGATGAATGATGAATGCGGAATGATGAATTAAGAACCGTCTTCAGTTCATCATTCCGCATTCATCATTTCGGCACGCGCGCTCTTACGGCCGGGCTTCTGCCAGTTGGCCGGTGGAGACGAAGAGGTCTATGCGCGTGAGGATGGCCTTGAGCGTGGCGGAACGCTTGAGGGTGGCGCGTTCGGCGGCGGCGGCTTCAAGGGCTGCGGCGACCCTGGGGTCTACGGTCTCCTCTTCGACCTCCTCGGCCTCCTCGTCCGAGACCTCTTCGCCGCTGGTGCCATTACTGGCTGCGGCTGCGTCCGCCGGGGTCTCGGCTGCGGTCTGCGCCTCTTCCTCCCATTCGAAGTAGGCCGCGTCCTGCGTGTAAGCGGCGGACAGCTCAACGAGCTGTTTGTTCTTGAGCGACGCGGTCAGCGCCCTCAACCAGAGCTCGGCCTGGTAGGGCGCCTCGTCTTCGAAGCGGTGGAGGCGCGCGAGGACGAAGCCGGGGAAGCGCGGGTCGCCGAAGTCCTTCACGACCTGCATGAGAAGGTCGTCGCCCTCGTTCGGCTCAGATGACGAGGCGAGGAACGCGTCGGACAGACGTTGCTTCTGCACGGCGTTGAGCAGCGGCACGAGCGTCGGGTCGGCGGGCGCGTACCTGAGATCGTTAATCCTCTGAAGCTTCTCTATCTGCTCCTTCGTCATGTTGTCCGCGGCGGGGTCATCTGACGCCTGAGGCTCCGGCGCGGCCTGCGCTTCGCCTGCGCCGGGAGCGTTAGAAGTCTCCGCGGCAACCTGCGCTTGACCCGCTTCGGACGCGTCCTGCTCTTCCTTCGCCTCGTCGCCGCGCGTCGCAGCGTCGGCGCTCTCAGACAGCTCGTAGGCGCCCTCCCAGCGCGTCGCGGGCTCCTCGGCGCAGCGCACGAGCCACTCGACGAGGGCGTGCTTGTCCTCCGGCTGTTGGCGCATGAGGTCGGCCAGCTCCTTGATGCGTTCGAGGTAGACTTTGAGGTCGTCCCCCGAGAGCTGCTTGATGCCGTAGCTCTGGTCGTCTACCACGTAGCCATCTCCCTCCTCACGCCGGTCGAGGAAGAAGAGGTAGCGCTCGCCCCGCTTGAGCCGCGGCCGCGGGCGGCCGTAGAAGAGGTTGACCGTTACCGGCTCTTCGTCCTTCTCGGCTTCAGCCCCGACGAACTCTGTGTCGTAGAGATGAACCAACTGGACGGGCGTTCCTTTGACGTTCTCGGTCACGTGGAGCGCGACGCGGACGAAGGCCACCTGATTCACGGTCTTCAAGACATCTTTGGCACCGACGCGCGCGACGACGACGCGGTCGCTCACCTTGTAGAGCGAGCGCAGCGGCTGCGGCGGCGGGATGGGGCAGGCGAGTGAACGTTGGATGGCGAAGGCGCAGGTGAGCGCCGCAGCGGCGAGCAGGACGGGCAGGAGCGCGCGTCTGATTCCGGTCATGGTCTTCCTCCCTGGGACAAAGGAGCACAGGTCTCCGTGGACGGACTGGGAAGGACTTTCGCACTTAGACACCGACTTTGCGGGAAAGGTTTCCTCAGGTCTGCGTTCAACGCGCGGGAGGTGTGACGCGCCCGTCGGCGCCTGTGTCGAAGCGGAGCGGGTCGCCGAGTTGTTTGAGGGTGCGGCGGTCGGCGGGGCCAGGCGCGTGCAGGGCGTAGACGCGCGCCTCGTGTGGGCCTTCGGCGAGCGAGGGGAGCGGGAAGCGGTAGCCACAGTCGGGGTCGGTCGCGCGCCCGGCGGCCACCACGTCGGGGCGCGGGAGCGTGGCCGCGCCGTGCGCGACGAAGCGTCCGTCAACATAAAGCTCGACCTCGACGCGCGCGCCCGGTCTTGAAGCATCGACGGCCCAGCCCGCGACCTCGCCGTTGCGCGTCACCTCGCCGAAGCCGCGGAAGTGCGGCGGGAACGAGCTGTACTCGACCCACACCGCCCAGGCCCCCGCCGCCGCCGTCACGCAGACGAGCGCGGCGAAGACTAAGTGCCATTTCAACTTTGAGAGTTGAGATTTCAAATCTTCAGGAGCGTGCGCGCGTTGCGTTGGAGGCCGGAGAGCTTGGCGCGTTTGACGGGGCTGCGGCGGAAGCGCTCGACGTATGCGTCGTGCGTGAGCGCGGCGACCTCAACGAGCGAGGGCGAGACCGCGCCGGGGCGCGGCTCGAAGCGCGACTCGGCGGTCGGCTGCTCGAAGCGGTTCCACGGACACACGTCCTGGCACGCGTCGCAGCCGTAGAGCCAGCCGTCCAGATGCTCGGCTACCGGCGCGGGCAGCTCCGCGTCGCGCAGCTCGATGGTCGCGTGCGAGATGCAGAGGTTCGAGTCCACGACGTACGGCTCGACGATGGCACCCGTCGGGCACGAGTCGATGCAGAGCGTGCAGGTGCCGCAATGGTCCTCCTCACGCGCCGTGTCGTATTCGAGTTCCGCGTCTAACAGCAGCTCTCCCAGAAAAACCCAAGAGCCGTAGTCGCGCGTGATGAGGTTCGTGTGCTTGCCTATCCACCCGAGCCCTGCGCGGACGGCCCAAGCCTTGTCCATCGCGGGCTGCGCGTCCACGCAGACTTTCCCATTCACGCCCGGCGCGAAGGCTTCGACGTGCGCGAGCAGCGCCTTCAGCCTCTCGCCCAGCACGTCGTGATAATCGTCGCCCCACGCGTAGCGCGAAATCTTGCCCCGGCCCTCTTCCGCAGCGTGTTCGTGCGGCGTGAAGTAGTTGAGCGCGACGGCGACCACCGTGCGCGCGCCGGGCAGCAACTCACGCGGGTCTGTGCGCCGCTCGACCCCGCGCTCCATCCAACCCATCGACGCGTGAAGCCCCCGCCGAAGCCACTCTTCGAGCCGCGCGCGCTCTTCAACTAAAGGCTCGGCGCGCACTACTCCGACCTTCTCAAAACCCAACTCGCGCGCGCGCCGCTTCACCTCCGCCGTCAGTTCCGAGGGCGAGAGTCGGGGTCGTGCGGGCGCCTGCTCTAAGGTCGTGCTCATCCTGAAATCCGCGAAAAAAACTCCTGAAAATTATAACAGAGGCCACTGACTGCCGGCGCAGCATGGGCGTGTTACAATCGACAAAACTACGACAACCCGGTGGCGGAGAATGTTGGCCGGTTGCCGCGGGAGAGGTGTCGTTAACGAGCAGGGAAGGGGTCGGGTTCGATGTTGACGCAGGGCGCGAAAGGGGACGGCGGCGAGTCTTTGGAGAGTAAGGCCGGGCGGCTGCTCTTCGTCGGCCTGCCCGTCACCAAACTCGACCGACACTGGCGCGAGTTCCTGCGCGAGGTGCGACCGGGCGGCGTCATCCTCTTCGGCCGCAACGTCGAGTCGGCCGAGCAGGTCGCGCTCCTCAACGCGCAGATTCGCGACGCCGCGGGCCGCGAAGTTTTGATAGGAGTTGACCAGGAGGGCGGCTTAGTTGACCGCTTCCGCGAAGTCTGCGAGCCGATGCCCTCGGCTAAGGCCGTGCGCAAGGCGGGACGCGCAGACCTCGCCGAGAGGTACGGCAGTCTGACGGCGCGCGCGCTCCGTCTGATGGGCTTCAACATCAACTTCGCGCCCGTGCTCGACCTCTCGGGCGAGAACGAGGACAACGGCCTGCGCGCGCGCACCTTCGGACTGAACCCCGAAACGGTCTCGATGCTCGCGGGCGCCTACCTCGAAGGCTTGCAGCGCGGGCAGATCATTGGGTGTGGCAAGCACTTCCCCGGCCTCGGCGGCTCGAAGGTGGACTCGCACCGACGCCTTCCCGTCGTCACGCACACGTGGCAGGAGATTTTCCAGCGCGACCTCGTCCCCTTCATGGACTTGATGTTCCACCGCCCCGGCGAGCGTCTCCGCTCGGTGATGGTGAGCCACGCCGCCTTCCCGGACATCTCCGAGTTTCTGCAAGACCTCTTCCGACAGGAGGGAGACCCGGAGACTATCCAGGGGCTGCACCAGTTCCCCGCCACCATCAGCGGCAACGTCACCACGCGCCTCCTGCGCCTGATACTGAAGTTCGACGGCCTCGTCATCACCGACGACATGGAGATGGGCGCGGTCGTCCAGACCCTGACCGTGCCCGAGGCGTGCCTGCGCGCGATAGAGGCCGGCTCCGACATGGTGCTCATCTGCGAGCGCGAGCAGAACGTCCTGGCCTCGCGCGACGAGCTGGCGCGCGCCGTCCGCGAGCAGCGCCTGAGCACGCGCGCTCTGACCGCCGCCGCGCGCCGGATGTCCTGGGCGCTCAAGCTCTCCGGCGAGCCCGAGTCGTTCGACGCCGAAGAGTTCGAGTCAATCTCACGCCAGTTCGCACAGCTCAAGCGCGACCTGAAGGCGGCCGAGGACACAGGCGAGTACGCGCCCCTCTTCGGCACAAGCGACGGCGGCACACGCCGCTCCTCAAACTTCTGAAGTTGCGCCCGCCTTACGGCTGCGTCTGGCCGCCCTGATTCCCCTCCACGTTCTTCGTGTCGCTCTTCTGCCGCAAAAGGTTTTTGAGGCCGAACAGAGATTCCAGCGTGTCCTGCCAGAAGGGAGCGCCCGCGCTGAGCAGCATCACCATGATGAGCCAGCCGGCGAACGTCCCCGTAACATCGCGGGCCCTGTACTCACCTTTAAAGAAGTTGCCGACCTGCTGCCGCGTGAGTGGCGTGATGCCGAACGACTTATAAGTATCAACCCACCCTTTGGTCTTCTGCACCTGCTCTTTCAGATCGGCGGGGGTCGTCGAGCCATTCGCGGGCGAAGGCTGCGGGGTGGTGCTGCCTTGCGGCGGCGTCGCGGCCGGGGCGGTCGGCGTGGGCGTCGCGTTTGCGCCCGCGGTCTCGGGTGTCGCCGCGCCGTCCTGTGCGGCCGTCGCCTGCCGAGCGCGCTCTAAGATGCCCTCCCCCTGGCTTGCGACGGCCGCGGCCGTCACAGGGTTCGACATCGCTTGATAGATGGTGAAGAAGTTCGCGTTCAGCAGTACGACGACGACGACCGAGATGACGAGCGCGACCGTCCGCATGTGGCGTGTGTAGCGCTCCTCGAAGCCCTGCATGACCGTGTCGTACCAGACCTCGGCCTGCTCCAAACGCTCGCGCAGCGGGACGAGGGCCGCGTCAAAAGCCTGACCGAGCGTGGTGATCTGTTGGGCGATTCTCTTCAACCCGTTCGAGACGCCCTCCAGCGTTGTTATCTCGACACCCGGCGCGTTCGCCGCGCGCGCCGCCGCGAGGTCTTCACCGACCTTCTTCTGCACCTCGCCCAGCAGGCCGAGCACGTCCGCCGTCTTAATCTGCCGGAGTCGGTTGAGGTCTCCGAGCAGCACCTTGGGGTTGATGGTGGCGCCGCTGACGAGCCCCTCGATGTCGTCGATGAGGGGCAAGAGCGACGACTGCATGGCGGCGAACTTGGCGCTCGCATCGCCTTCGAGCACCGTGGCGTTAATTGATTTCAACTCGTCGGTCAGTGTGCGGATCGTGTTCAGGACGGCGTCAAACTTCCCCACCGCCCCCGGGAGCAGTTTCTCCGCCTCGACCCGCGTCAGCACCTTGAGTAGATCGCCTTTGGCCAGCGAGTCGAGCATGAGCCTGCCGCGCAGGGTCTCGCGCCCCATCTTGCGCAGTTCGTCGGTCACTTCCCTGACTAGTTGCTGCGCTTTGCCGGAGTTGGCGCCGGCGGCGTCCTCCTCGTTCGAGTTCTGCGTGATGGTCTGGAAGAGGTCTTCGAGTGAGCTGAGAATCGTGCGCGACTTGAGCTTGAAGAATTTCTTGATGAACGTCTGGATCGACTGCACGATCAGACTCAGGACGAGGATCACGATGACCATCGCGATCAGTGTGTTCAGGATACTGAGGTCTGGCATGGTTTCTCCTCCTCCGCCGAAGCCGGGCGTGACGGGTGTGCGGCGTCGAACCGCGGGCTCGTCCCGACGGCCTTCCTCGACGAGGCCGGGCGCTGTAGACGGCTGGTCTCTGTGTGTGTTGCGCGGGGCACCGCGCGTCAAAGACGAATGGAAACTCGCGCTGGTGCTACTGCGGACGCGAAGGGCGTTTGCTCCTGGATTGGATGGCGCGAGGGTGGAACCGAAAGCGTGCGAAGCGTATTGCAAGGCCGAAGTGTTGTCAAGATATTTAACCGGCGCTTAGCCCGCCCGCGCTTCGGGAGGCCGCTCGTCAAACTCGCGCGCCGTGGGGTATCTTAGCCGCACGCCGAGACCGACGGCGCACCCCTTCGACTACGTTCAGACACCACAGAGCAGAGGAGCACCCGAAGCCTTGCGACGTACCTTCTCGTTGATTCTCGTCACCACGCTCGTCATCATTCAGGCGCCCGCGCAGCAGCCGACCCCGCAGCCGCCGCCGGCATCCCAGCGCGAGGCCCTCCCAGCGCCGAAAGCCCTTCCGCCGCCGCGCGTGAAGCTCGAACAGTACCGCGAGCGCGCGTCGCGCATCATCGGCGCGGCGCTCACGAGCGACGTGGCCTACCGCCGCCTCGCGTGGCTCACCGACCGCATCGGCAACCGCCTGAGCGGCTCGGACTCTTTGGAGCGCGCCATCGCGTGGGCGGTCTCGGAGATGAAGCGCGATGGGTTGGACAACGTGCGCGCCGAGAAGGTGTCGGTGCCCCACTGGGTGAGGGGTGAGGAGAGCCTTGAGCTTCTGGAGCCCGCGGGCCGCAAGCTCTCGATGCTGGGACTCGGCAACAGCATCGGCACGCCGCCCGAGGGGATTACCGCAGAGGCCGTCGTCGTTCGCAACTTCGACGAGCTTGAAGCACTCGGCGAGAAGGTGCGCGGCAAAATAGTCGTCTACAACGTGCCCTTCACCACGTACGGCCCGACGGTCGCGTACCGCGGCTCGGGCGCCTCGCGCGCGTCGAAGTACGGCGCGGTCGCAGCCATCGTCCGCTCCATCACGCCGACGAGCCTTCAGACGCCGCACACGGGCTCGCTCCGCTACTCGGAAGAGAGCCCGAAGATTCCCGCGGCCGCCGTCACCATCGAGGGCGCGGAGATGTTGCAGCGCATGTACGACCGCGGCGAGCGCCCGAAGCTTCGTCTGAAGATGGAGGCGCACTTCCTGCCCGACGCCGAGTCGGCCAACGTCATCGCGGAGCTGAAGGGGACAGAGAAGCCGGACGAGATTGTCCTCGTCGGCGGCCACCTCGACTCGTGGGATGTGGGGCAGGGCGCGCACGACGACGGCGGCGGCTGCATCGTCTCGTGGGAGGTGGCGCGGCTTCTGAAGTCTCTGAACCTGCGGCCGCGCCGCACCATCCGCGTCGTGCTCTTCACTAACGAGGAGAACGGGCTGCGCGGCGGCACCGGCTACCGCGACGCGCACAAAGCGGAGGTCGGCAAGCACGTCCTCGCCATCGAGTCCGACAGCGGTGTCTATCGTGCCACCGGCTTCGGCCTCACGGACACGGCAAGCCCGCAGACGCGCGCCGACATGGAGGAGATCGCGCGGCTCCTCTCGGGCATCCGCGCCGACCGCATCGACGCGGACGGCGGCGGCGCCGACATCGGCCCCCTCATGCGTGACGGAGTGACGGGCGCCTCGCTCAACGTGGACGGCTCGCGCTACTTCGACATACACCACACGCACGCCGACACCTTCGACAAGGTCAGCCCGCAGGAAATGGCCGCCTGCGTCGCCGCCCTGACCGTCATGGCCTACGTCGTCGCCGACATGCCCGACCGGCTGTGAAGTTTAAGGATGAAAGAATGTCCCCCCGAATCTCCCGCAGAGAGCTTCTGAAGAGCGGCGCGAAGGCCGCGGCGGCGCTGTCCGTGTTGCCTTCCTTGTCGGTTGAGGCGGAGGCGCAGCGTGCGAGGGGCGCGCCGCGCAGCGCGCAGAAGAAGGGCGGGGCGCTCGCGCGGCTTGATGAATTCGTCGAGCGGCACATGCGCGAGGCGGGGGCGCCGGGGATGACGTTGGCGCTGGCGGAGCGCGGCGGCGCGGTGCGCGTCTCGGGCTACGCCTTCGCCGACACGAAGGCGAGGACGCCGGTTAAGCCGGAGACGTTGTTCGAGATCGGCTCCATCTCGAAGTCGTTCGCGGCCGTCGCGCTGTTGCAGATGCTTGATGAAGGTCGTGTTGACCTGCATCGACCCGTCGTCGAGTATCTGCCGTGGCTCAAGCTCGAACAGAGGCACGGCACGTTGACGGCGCACCACCTGCTCAGCCACACGTCGGGGCTGCCGGGCGCGCCGCTCCTGCCGGAGAGCGTAGCCTTCGGGCTCGAAACCTTCTTCAAGCCGGGCGAGAAGTTCGTCTACTCGAACATCGGCTACCTCATCCTCGGCCTGTTGATAGAAGCACTCGACCGCCGCCCCTTCGCCGACGCGCTTGCCGCGCGCGTCCTCAAACCTTTAGGGATGACGGCGAGCGCGCCCGTCATCTCGAACTCCTTGAGGCCGCGGATGGCCGTCGGCTACGCGCCGGAGTTGGAAGACCGGCCGTTCCCCCTGCGCGGGCGTCTGGCCGAAGCCCCGTGGGTTGAGGTGGACACGGCCGCGGGCGGCGTCGCCTCGAACTCGACGGAGATGGTCGCCTACATGCGGATGCTCCTGAACCGCGGCGCGGGCGCCGGGCGCCGGCTCATCTCTGAGAAGAGTTTCGAGCTGCTGACGAAGCCCGTCGTCAAAGCCCCCTTCCGCGGCGAGGAGGCGAGTTACGCGTACGGCCTCTGGGTCAGTCAGAACAAGGAGGGCGCGACGCACCTGCGCCACACGGGCGGCATGGTCGCCTTCAGCTCGTCTCTGGACGTTGACCTGACGAACGGCGTCGCGGCCTTCGCCTCGGTCAACGCGTCGCTCAGCGGTTACAGACCTGTGGCCGTGACGAGGTACGCGCTCGAACTCCTGAACGCCCAGCGCGCGGGTCGTGAGCTGCCCGACGCGCCCGCGCCCGCGCCGCCGCCCGGCGAGGTGAAGAATGCCGCGGACTACGCGGGCGTGTACACCGCGCCCGACGGCCGCAAGCTCATCCTCGCCCCCGGAAACGGAGGACTTTTTCTCAACAGCAAAGGGCAGGTGATTCCGCTCGAACGTTCCGGCGGCCCGGACTCCTTCATCGCGCAGTTCCCGGGCTTAGACCTCTTCCGCCTCGTCTTCGCGCGCGAGGGCGGGAAGGTGACGGAACTCGGCCACGGCCCCGACTGGTACACGAACGAACGCTACAAAGGCCCGCGCGTCTTTGAGTATCCGAAGGAGTGGGAGGCTTACGCCGGCCGCTACCGACACGAGAGCGCGTGGTATGGCTCGACCCGCATCGTCCTGCGCCGCGGCCGACTCTGGCTTGAAGGCGAGCAGGAGCTTGTGCTGCTCCCCGACGGCTCTTTCTCCATCGGCCCGCCCGAAGAGACGGCCGAGCGCATCCGCTTCCTCGACACGGGCGGCGGCCGCGCCCTCCGCATGAACGTCTCTTCAACCATCTACTACCGGACTTACATGCCTTAGGGGACGATGGACGATAAAAGCCCCGGCTATCGTCCATCGTCCGTCGTCTTTCCTGGAACTTTTCCAACCGCCCGGGCGAAATGGAAGTGTCCGATGGGTTGAGACGAGGAGTTCCGGAGCCGAGGATGGCAGTTTCCCAACAACAGACGGACGCGGATTTACTCAGGCTGATGCTGGCCGGGGACGAGGATGCGTTCACGACGCTCTACCGGCGGCGGCAGGGCGGCGTCTACCGCTTCGCCTTGCAGATGAGCGGCTCCGAGGCCGTGGCCGAGGACGTGGTGCAGGAGACCTTCATGGTTCTCATGCGCGACGGCGGCAACTTCGACTCGGGGCGCGGGTCGGTCTCGGCCTACCTCTACGGCATCGCGCGCAACCACGTCCTGCGCGCCTTCGACCGCGAGCGCGCCCTCGTCCGCTTCGAAGACGAGGCCGAGGAGGGCGGGGAACTCCCGCACGAGAACCTCGTGGCGCGACCCGACCCGCTCGGCGACCTGACACGCGCCGAGTCGGTCGAGAAGCTGCGGCAGGCCGTCCTCGCCCTGCCCGCGCACTACCGCGAGGTCGTCGTCCTCTGCGAGCTGCACGAGATGAGCTACGTCGAGGCGGCCGAGTCGCTCGGGTGCGCGGTCGGCACCGTGCGTTCGCGTCTGCACCGAGCGCGCGCGATGCTCGCGGAGAAGCTGCGCGGCCGTCGCGAAGAGTCGCCCGACGCGGCGCGCGAGGGCGGGGCGGAGTTCGAGGGCGGTGGGACTGCTTCGGCACCGGGTCAGGCTTTAAGGACGGCGAGGTGTTTCGCATGAACTGTTTTGAATTCGAGAGTCAGGTCGAAATTCTTGCGCGCGGCGCGCTGTTGGAGGCGCGCACCCGCGCCGCGGCCGAGGCGCACGGTGAGTCCTGCGCAGCTTGCGCCGCGCGGCTCGCGGACGAGCGCGCCCTGTCGGTGGGACTGCGCGCGCTGGCCGCAGGGATGAAGACGGCGGAGGCGCCCCCGCGCGTCGAGGCGGCGCTCGTCGCGGCCTTCCGCGCACGCCCGGCGTCCCTTCCCGAAGAATCGAGCGAGGCCGTCGCGGCATCGAACGTCGTTCCGATGTCTGGACACACGCCGGCGCGGCAGTGGTCCTGGGCGAAGACTATCGCGGTCGCTTCGATGGCCGCGGCGGCCTCGCTCGCGCTCTTCGTGCTGGTGCGGCCCGATGCGTCGCAGAGCGTTCCCGCGCGGCAGGTGATGATCGTTGAACCTCCGAACAACTCGACGGGCGGCCCCCCGGCCCCGACCGTCGCGCAGAACGGTTCGCATGAAAGTGTCGAGCCCGAAGTGTTGACGCCGCGCCCGGCCTACGTACCGCGGGCGCGCGCCGCGAACGCTTCTTACAACAGGGGCAACCGGCCCCCGCGCCCGGCGCAGGCCGCGGACGCGCGCGCGCAGGAGGTCGCCACGGAGTTCATCCCCCTCATCCACGCCGGCCAGTACGCGCCGGCCGAAGAGGGACACCTCGTCCGCGTCGAGGTGCCGCGCTCCGCGCTCGTCTCCTTCGGCCTGCCCGTCAACGCCGAGGCGCCGGGCGGCAGCGTCAAGGCGGACGTGCTCATGGGCCAGGACGGCATCGCGCGCGCCATCCGCTTCGTCCGCTGACGCGGCCGACCGAAATTTTCAGAAGGAATCAAAAACGCAAAGGAGTCAGAGTATGCAGAGGAAGTTAATCGTCTTCTCGGTGGCCGCGACGCTGCTGCTGAACGCCGTCGGCGCGGTCGCTCAGCAGGGCGAGCGCAAGGTCGTCATCGCGCCGCCCGAAGAGGATGAGATATTCATCGCGCAGGGTCAGGGCGCGCCGCCGCCGCCACCGGCAGTCGAATTCTTCCGCGGCGACAACCTCATCTTTATGGCGACCGAGATGAGCTTTGCCGGCAAGCTCGTCAAGGGCGCGCCCTACTCGGCGCAGGCTGTGACCGAGTCGGTGCAGACGCTCTCGGACGGCAACCGCATCGTGCGCAAGAACACCGCGCAGCTCTACCGCGACGCCGAGGGGCGCACGCGCCGCGAGCAGACGGTCGGCTACCTCGGCCCCTACGCCGCCTCGGGCGAAGAGACGCAGACGGTCTTCATCAACGACCCGGTCGCCGGCTTCAGCTATATCCTCGAACCCTCTGCGAAGACCGCGCGCAAGATGCCGCGCCGCGAGCTGCGCTTCAGGGTCGAGGGCGACGCGGCCGAAGGCGCCGCCAACCAGAAGGCCGCGCGGGAGGTGTTGCGTAAAGTCGAGGTCGAGCGCACCTACCAACGCGTGCCCGGCCCCGCCGGCTCCGACCACGTGACGGGCACGGCCGTCATCGTCACCGCGCCGCCCGCGGGCGAGGGCCCCACCTTCATGCGCCACAGCTCAAAGCACGAGGCGAAGACCGAGAAGCTCGAAGCACGCTCGTTCGACGGCGTCAAGGCCGAGGGCACGCGCACGACGGTCACGATCCCCGCCGGCGAGATCGGCAACGAGATGCCCATCAGCATCGTGGACGAGCACTGGTACTCGCCCGAGCTTCAGGTCACGGTCATGACGCGCCACAGCGACCCGCGCTCCGGCGAGACGACCTATCGCCTGACCAACATCTCGCGCACAGAGCCCGCGTCCGCGCTCTTCCAGGTGCCCTCGGACTACACCGTCAAAGAGGCCGGCGGCCCCGGCGGCGTCCGCCGCACCTTCCGCCGCACGGCCCCGCCCGCGCCTGCTCAGGAGAATTAACGAAGTAGACAGTAGTCAGTAGAAAAACAGGCGGCGCGTCTCAACTTTCAATCTGAGACGCGCCGCTGTGTCTTCCTACTGACTACTGTCTACTCGTTTCTCACCCTGTCCGCTTCAGCTTCCCCGTCCGCTTCGCCCACCGCTCGACGAGGGCGAAGACGTAGAGGCCGAGCGGGATGAAGACGAGCCCCATCAGCGTCAGGATGGTCAGCTCGTAGGCGCAGGCCGAGAGCGGCGCACCCACGACCATCTCTGCGCCCTCGCCGATGCCGACCAGCTTGCGACAGGCCGACAGGGCGTAGGTCGCGGGCGAGATGACCGAGAGCGGCTGGAGCCAGCGCGGCAGCACCGACACGTCGTAGTAGACGCCTGAGACGAGCAGCAGAACCCCTTGGAAGATGTTCGTCGCCTCCGCTCCGCGCTCGGGTGAAAAGACCGGCAGCACCGCCGCCATCAGCCCCAGCCCGATGAAGGCCGCGCTCGACACCGCCAGCACGACGATGATGCCGCCCCAGTTCGCGCGCGACATGTCGATGTCCACAAAGAGCAGCATCCCCGCCACAATGACGACGGCACGCAGAACGGCGTAGATCGTCGAGAAGATGCTCACGCCCGCGAGGTGGACGAGCCTTGAGACCGGTGCCATGAAGGTATATTCAAGCGTCCCCTCCCAGCGCTCGTACGTGATGGAGTTGGCAATCTCCTGAAAGACGACCGACAAAAGCCCCCACAGCATCACGCCCACCATCAGCGTCAGCGTCAGACGGCGGTCGCCCGCCGCCACGCCGATCAAAACGACCGTCGCCGAGTTGACCACCGCGTAGAAAGTGAAGACTACGACCCACGAGAAGTAACGCCGCGTCAGGTGATAGTCGCGGAAGAAAAACGCCCACGTCTGTCTGAGTACCTGTTCCATCTGCTAAACCTCCGCCAGAACCTCTTCACTCTTCTTCCCGCCGCCCTCGCCGTCGAGCTTCTGCCCGGCGAGCGCGATGAAGGCGTCGTCCAGCGTCTCTGCGCCCGACACGCGTTTCAACTCGTCGGCCGTCCCCTCGGCGATGAGGCGGCCTCCGGCGATGAAGCCGATGCGCGCGCAGAGCCGCTCGGTCTCGGCCATGTCGTGCGAGGTCAGAAGAATCGTCGTCCCGTGTTTGCCGCGCAGGTCTTCAAGGAAGGTCTGCACGTCGCGCCGGCTCTTCGGGTCTAAGCCCGTCGTCGGCTCGTCGAGGAGCAGCAGCGGCGGGTTGACGAGGAGCGCACGCGTGATGGCGACCTTCTGCTGCATCCCGCGGCTCAGCTCTTCGAGCGGGTCGGTGAACTTCTCGCCCTCCATCCCCAGAGCTTCGAGAATCTCCAACGCCCTCCGCTCGGCCGCGCCCTTCTCCATGCCGTAGAGGAAGGCCGAGTAGAGCAGGTTCTCGCGCGCCGAGAGCTTCTTGTAGAAGGCCGCGTCCACGCTCACGCGCCCCACACGGCGGCGCACCTCGGCCTCCTCGCCGGGGATGCGGTAGCCGAGCATCCGCACTTCGCCTGAGTCGGGGACGAGCAGCGTCGAGAGCACGCGGATGAGCGTGGACTTGCCCGAGCCGTTCGGCCCGAGCAGCCCGTAGGTCTCGCCGACGGCGACCTCGAACGACACGTCCGAGAGAGCGCGCGTCACCGAACGGCGCGTGCGCATGAGACCTTTACGCTTGCTGAAAGATTTAGAGAGGCTGCGGACTTCTATCCCGAATTTCGACATCACTCACACACCTTCCCGGCCTTTGGGTGGTCGGGCAACCGCTTTCCGTTTAAGAAGGGAAAGAAAGAAACGACTGAGCGTCGTTTATGGCGGTCTTACCTAGGCGTGTCTGACGATGCGAAATTTCATTTGAGTCACCTCACCTGTCGTGAGTGGGGCAAGGATAGACGACGGGTGAAAGTTTGGCAAGGCTTTTCGGCTCGGTCACGGCGTCAAGCCTTCGGCAAGCCTTTGCGCGCGATGCCGGACATGACTTCGGAGAAGCGGTCGAGTTCTTGGAGGGTGGTGTAGACGCTGGGGGTGATGCGGACGCCTTGGAACTCGTCGTGGACGATGTGGGTGGCGTAGATTTTGTGGCGGCGCATGAGATAGTTGCAGAGGGCGACGGGGTCGGTGCCCGCGACTTCGACGTTGGCGAGCGCGCAGGACTGTCGGTCGTCGAAGGAGGTGTTGAAGCGGACGTTCGGCTCGCCCTTCAACTGGTTCATCCAGTGGCGTGCGAGCAGACGAAGGCGCGCCTCCTTGCGCTCGGGGCCGACGCCCTGATGGAAGAGAAGCGCTTCGCCGATGGCGAGGCGCTGCGCGGCGGAGCGCGTGCCCGTCTCCTCGAACTTGCGGATGTCCGCGTCCTGCGACTTCTCCGCGGCGAAGAGCGGCCAGACGTTCTTAATCTTCTCCTTCTTCACGTAGAGCATTCCCGTCCCCTTCGGCGCGTGCAGCCACTTGTGCAAAGAGGTGCCGAAGTAGTCGCAAGCTAAGTCGTCGCGGCTGAAACGGAACTGTGCGAAGGAGTGCGCGCCGTCAACAATCGTCTCGGCGCCGCGCCGCCGCGCCAGCTCGCAGATGTCGCGGACGGGCGTGATCTGTCCCGTGAGGTTAATCATGTGCGAGACGAGGACGAGCCGCGTGCGCGAAGTAAACCCCGCCTCGTAGGCGGCCGTTATCTCCGAAGGGTCTTTCGGCGGGACGGGAAACTTGACGAGCTTGAGACGGATGCGGTCGCGCCGCTCGCGCTGCCGAAGCGTCGTGAGCATGCGCGGGTAGTCCTGCGTCGTCGTCAAGACCTCGTCGCCGGGTTTGAGGTCGAAGCCGAAGAGGATTGCTTCGAGCGAGTCCGACACATTGCGTGTGATGGCGACCTCTTCGTGGTCGCAGCCAAAAGCTTCGGCGAGCCCCGTCCGAATGGTCTCGGACTGCGGCTCTAAGATTTCCCACATCGTGTAGGCCGTGGCGTCCTCCTGCTGCCAGAGGTAGCGGACGAGCGCCTCGGTGACGATGCGCGGCGAGGGCGAGACGCCGCCGTTGTTGAGGTTGATTAGCCCTCGCGTGACGGAGAAGGACTGCTGGATGTCGAACCAGAACTCTTCGTCGCGCGCCGCCTCTTCGGCCGTGAGGTGCGCGACGCGACGCGACGCCGCGCGCACGTCTTTCAGGAGAGAGGCGACCGTGGACGAAGAGAGCGAGGCGAGGCCGAGACCCTTGCCGACCGACGAGAGGAAGCGGCGGCGGTCGAGCGCGCCGGGATAGTGTTCCATTCTCTCTGAGTCTTTCCTGGCCTTGCGCATCGCGGTTTAAGGGATGAACTCGAACTCCTTATAATCTTCCGACGGCGGGATGAGCACGAAGCGGTGCTCGTCGGGGCGCCCGGCTGCGGGGAGGATGACGGCGCCGAACGGGTCGCGCACCTCGCGCGGCAGTTGGCCGGGGAGGAATTCGAGCGCGCTCAGCTTGCGCGCCGCGTACGCGCCCGCGTGCGAGAGTTTGAGCGAGCCGCCGCGCAGCACGGCGGTCGTCGTGCGCCGTTCGCCGTCGCCGTCGCCCGCGTCCTCGTAAAAACTGCTCGTGCCGTCGGCGCCGGGGACGACGAGGAGTGTGAGCGGTACCTTCAACATCTCGCCGGTGTGCTGGACGTGGGGCTGCGTGGGGATGGCGGCGCCCGCGCGCACGAAGAGCGGCAGGCGTTCGAGCGGCGCCTCTATCTCCGCCTCCTTGCCGCCTTCATAAGTCTTGCCCGTCCACCAGTCAACCCATCTGTCGCCGGAGGGGAAGTAGACGTTGCGCTTCGTCGCCGACTCGCGTACGACGGGCGCGACGAGCAGGTCGCGGCCGACGAGATACTCGTCTTCAATCGTATACGTGCGCGAGTCGTCAGGATACTCGAACCAGAGCGGGCGCATGACGGGCGCGCCGGTGCGCCTGTGTTCATCGAAGAGCGTGTAGAGGTATGGGAGCAGGCGGTAGCGCAGCTCGATGCTCGCGCGGTTGATCTTCGTGAACTCTTCGCCGTAGGAGTATGGCTCGTGCGGCTTCGACCCGGACTCGGAGTGCGAGCGCAGGAACGGGGTGAGCGCGGCGGCCTGCAACCAGCGCGCGTAGAGTTCGGGCGAAGGATTGCCGGAGAAGCCGCCCACGTCCGAGCCGACGAGGGGCACCCCGGAGACGCCGAGGTTCAAGAGCATTGGGATGGAGAGTCGCAGATGATCCCAGCTCGCAACGTTGTCGCCCGTCCAGACAGCCGAGTAGCGTTGCACGCCCGCATAGCCCGCGCGCGTCAGCACGAAGGGGCGCTCGCCGGGTCGGAGCTTCTTCAACCCTTCAAAGGTCGAGCGCGCCATCTGCATCCCGTAGACGTTGTGGTAGAGCGCGTGCGTGCCCGGCATTCCGTCGCCCACGTGCTTCGCGCCGAGCGGGAAGGTCTTCATCGGGTGATGATAGGTGTCTGGCTTCGGCGTCTCGTCGGAGAGGAAGACGCCGGGCTCGTTCATGTCGTTCCAGAAACCCGCGATGCCTTCGTCCAGGTTCTTTTTGTAGAGCGAGCCGAACCACTCACGCGCCTTCGGGTCGGTGAAGTCGGGGAAGGCGCAGACGCCGGGCCACACGCTCGCGTGCAGCTCGCTCCCGTCGGCGTTCTTGACGAAATGTCCGCCCGCCTGACCTTCTTTGTAAGCGAAGTAGTTCGGGTCAACCTTGATGCCGGGGTCGATAATGACGACGGTGCGGAAGCCTTCGGCACGCAGGTCGGCGATCAACTTCGAGGGGTCGGGAAAGTGTTGGCGGTTCCATGTGAAGACGCGGAAGCCGTCCATGTAGTCGATGTCGAGGTAGATGACATCGGCCGGGATGCGCGACTCGCGGAAGCCGCGGGCGACCTCGCGCACGCGCGCCTCCGGGTAGTAGGACCAGCGCGACTGCTGGTTGCCGAGCGCCCAGAGCGGCGGCAACGGCGTGCGCCCCGTCAGGTCGGTGTAGTCACGAAGAACTTTTTTAGGTGAGTGCTCTTCTCCTCCGGTGAAGACGTAGTAGTTCAGCTCGCCGGAGGCGGCGCCGAACGTCACGCGCGCGGGGTCGGTCTTCCCCATGTCGAAGTATGTGCGCGAGGTGTTGTCGAGGAAGAGGCCGTAGGCGTAGCCGCGCGGGCGGGCGGAGATGTTGCCGGCCGTCGTGAGGGACGGCTGCGGCTTCACGTGGCGCAGGGCGATGTAGAAGCCGATGGACTGGTAGATGGGGTCGAGGCCGCGCGGGTAGCCGTAGGTGTCCGTGTTCCACATCACGAACTGCTGCGTGTCGCGCGAGAGGGTCGCCCCGGCCTTCTCGCCGAGGCCGTAGTAGGTCTCCCACTCGACGCGCTTCAGGGAAGTCTCGACGGCGCCCGTGTCGGGGTCGAAGGAGGCCGGGCGGGCGGGGTCTGCCTCGACGATTGTGCGCCCCTGCGCGTCAATCACGCTGACGAGGAAGGGGCGACGCTTGACGACGATGGTCGTGCCATTGAGTGAAGAGATTCTGATCTCGTCCCGCGTCTCCGTAACTTTCGCATCGACGGTCTTGCGGTCTTTCGACTCGACGGCATAGGAGAGGTCGCGCTCGAAGGTGCCCGAGGGCGCGAGGCGGACGCGCACCGTCTCCAGGTCGCGGAAGGTGACGGCGACGCGCGCGCCCGAGGTGAGCGTGAGCACGACGCCGTCCGTCTGGCGCGTGACCGTCCTCACATCGCCCGCCGCACGCCAAGCCGCGCGCGCTTCAGTCCCGAGCAGACAGAAGGTGAGCGCGGCGAGTAAGGCGAGTGTTCTGTGTGTGTGTGACATCTCAGCGGACTCTCGAAGGCGGCGGGGCGGGCGGGGGCGGTTGGTCGTTGGGGTCGGGCGCGGTGTCGTCTCCGACTCCCGGGCCGCGCAACTCGCAGAACTGCTGCACCTGCCCGAAGAGTTGGCCGCACTGCTTATCTTCCGCCAGCCCGTAACGCTGGCACTGCTGCTGTCGCCAGCCGATGGACTTCATGAACTCGGTCTGACGCGGCACGGCGTCGCAGAAGCCGGGCGTCGGGCGGCTCGCCTCAAGGCAGGGTCTCAGGAAGAGAGTGTTTCTGAAGAGGTCGCCAACCCCTTCGGAGCGGGACTGGCGTGCGACCGCCTCGTTCACGCAGCCCTCGTTGTCCGTGAGCCGCCCGTACTCTCGCCCTTCGGCCACGCTCTGCTTGGTCGTCTCCACCAGCCCCGGCCCGTACGCGCGCACGAGGAAGTAGACCGCGATCCCGCCCCCCACAAGCAGCAGAACCAGCAGCACCCCGGCGACCAGCAGCACCTTCATCCAAGTGGGCATAGGGAACTCCTTTGAGGAGCGTGAAGCGTGAACCGTGACAAGAAGAAGCGTGTTCCTACTTGTCACGGTTCACGCTTCACGCTTCACGGCTCTTTCCTTTCATAAACGACCCGGCCGTCGAAGACGGTGATGTCCACCTCGGTCTGCAAGATTTCGCGGGGCAGGATGGTCAGGAGGTCTCTGGAGTGGACGACGAGGTCGGCGAGCTTGTGCGGGGAGACCTGACCCTTCCGCGTCTCCTCGAAGGAGGCGTAGGCGCTCTCGGCCGTGTAGTTGCGCAGCGCGTCCGCGATGGAGAGCCGCTCCTCGGGCCACCAGCCGCCCTCGGGCTCGCCCTCGATGCTCCGGCGCGTGACCGCGGCGTAGAGGCCGAGGTACGGGTTGATAGGCTCGACCGGCCAGTCCGTGCCGAAGGGGACGGGGACGCCGTGCGCCATGAACGTGTGCCAACTGTAGGCGCCGAGCACGCGATACTCGCCGAGTCTGTCCTGCGCCCAGCGCTTGTCCGAGATAGCGTGCGAAGGCTGCATCGAGGCGATGACGCGCAGGTCTCGGAAGCGCGCGAAGTCTCTGGGCGCGATCACCTGCGCGTGCTCGACGCGGAAGCGAACCCACTCCGACAGGAAGTCTCGGAACGCCTCGGGCGTCTCGACCGGGTCGCCGCGCTGGATGGGGTTGTCTTGTAGGCCGGCGCGGTAGAAGTTCGGCCTGACCTCTTTGTACGCGGCCTCGTAGGCGTCGAGCGCCATGCGGTTGGCGCGGTCGCCGATGCAGTGGAGCGTGATCTGGAAGCCCTCGCGTGCGCGCTCTAAGACCATCGCGTTCAACTGCTCGGGCGGCATACGCGGGATGCCCGAGTTGTGCGGGTCGTCGGCGAAGGGCGCGAGCATGGCCGAAGTGCGCGAGCCCAACGTGCCGTCCACGTAGCCTTTGACGGCCGACAGGCGCAGCAACTCGGGCAGGTCGTTGAAGGAGACGAACTCGGCGCGTTGCCGCTTCAACTCCTCGACCGGGTCGTTGAAGTTCTGCCACTCGGCGACGCGGACGGTGAGCCGCCCCTTCCGCTTCAGCTCGCGGTAGAGCTTGGTCGTCTCGTAACCCGAGTTGTCCTGGATGGAGGTGATGCCGTAGCGCCGCGCCTCCGCGAGCGCGCGCTCCAAAGCCTCCGTCTGCTCGGCGGCCGTCGGCTCGGGCACGACGCGCGTGACTAAGCCGCCGGCCGTCTCCTTCAGAATGCCGGTCGGCTCGCCCGCCGCGTCGTGAAGTATCTCGCCGCCCTGCGGCGCACGCGTCTCGCGCGTGACGTTCGCTTTCTGTAAGGCGAGCGTGTTGGCCCAACTCACATGCCCGTCCACGCGCTGGAGGATGACGGGGTTGTTGGGCGCGACTTCATCAAGGTCTCTCTTCGTCGGCCACGCGCCGCCCCAGAGCGTGTGGTCCCAGCCGCGCCCCGTGACCCAGGCGCCCGCGGGCAGCTCGCGCACGCGGGCTGCGACACGCGCCTTCGCCTCGGCGAGCGTCTTCGCGCCGACGAGGTTGACGCGCAGCAGGGAGAGCCCGCCGCCGAGGAAATGCAGGTGCGCGTCGTTGAAGCCGGGCGTGACGAGGCGGCCTTTGAGGTCGATGGTGCGCGCGGCCGTGTACGCGGCCCCTATCTCGCGCGAGGTGCCGACGGCGACGATGCGGTTGCCTTCGACGGCGACGGCCTCGGCCAACGTGCCGCGCGCGTCGGCGGTGAAGACCTTGCCGCCCGTGAGGACGAGGCTGACGTTGCGCTTTGTCTGCCGCGCGGCCCCGACCGGGGCGAGCGCCGCCGACGCGCAGACGGCCGCCAGCAGCAGTATCAGTGCGAGCCTTGTGCGCAGAAGCATCTTTAACGAACTCTTTGCGAGACAGGGATGAGTCGAGACGCGCTTTTTATACCACCTTTCGCCCCCCGCGGCGAAAACTTTGCGGGCGCGCTCCGCCGAGAGGAAATCTGCTAGACTCGCCCCTCGAAACTCATGCACCCCCCCGTGACAAAAGAGCTGTCGGACGAGCGCGTCGAGCGCGCGTACCGTTTCGCAGACCTCTCCGGCTACACGCTCAAGCAGCGGCTCGCCGTCCGCGCCGCTGGCCTGGTCTTCCCGCTCCTCATCCGCGCCGTCGGCCGCACGCTCCGCTTCGATGTCGAAGGCCGGGAGCACTGGGACGAGGCCGCGCGCGACGGCCGGCTCCCCATCTACACCTTCTGGCACGACCGCATCTTCGCCGGCACATACTTCTTCCGCGGCCGGCGCATCGTCATCATGACCTCGCAGAGCTTCGACGGCGAGTACATCGCGCGCTTCATCCAGCGCCTCGGCTACGGCGCGGTGCGCGGCTCCTCGACGCGCGGCGGCGTCGGCGCGCTCGTCGAGCTGACGAGGCTCGTGCGCCGCGGCTGCCCCGCCGGCTTCTCCATCGACGGCCCGCGCGGCCCGCGCCACGTCGCCAAGATGGGCGCCATCCTCCTCGCCAAGAAGACCGGAGAGGCCGTCCTCCCTTTCGGCGTCAACGCCGAGCACTTCTGGTCTCTGAAGAGCTGGGACCGGATGCAGATTCCGAAGCCCTTCTCGCGCGTCCGCGTCCGCTTCGCCCCACCCATCCGCGTCCCGGCCGAGGCCGACGAAGAGACTCTGAACGCTAAGCGTGAAGAGTTGCAGCGCGCGCTCGAAGAGGTCAGCCCTTAAGCCGGCCGTGGCGCGGCCTCGGGCGTGTGTAGTAGGATTGGCGCACCGCCCCAAGCAGTTAAGTAATCTGTCGGCAATAATCCGGCTGAGAGTAAGACCTTATCTTCCGAGGAGACTCGCATGATTAACCAGGAGCGCATCAAGAACCTTCTGCTCGAACTCGTCCAGATCGACTCCGTCTCGCGCGAGGAGCGCGACGTGGCCGAGCGCATCAAGTCTTACTGCGAGGAACTGGGCGCCGAGGTCTTCATCGACGGCGCTGGGAGCCAGGTCGGCGGCAACAGCGGCAACGTCATCGCGCGCTTCCCCGGCACCATCCCCACGGCCGAGCCCATCATGATGAGCGCGCACATGGACACCGTCGTCCCCGGCAAGGGCGTCAAGCCCATCGTCGAGGGCGACATCATCCGCACCGACGGCTCCACCGTCCTGGGCGGTGATGACAAGTCGGGCTGCTCCGTCATCATCGAGACCATCCGCTGCCTGCACGAGCAATCAATCCCGCACGCGCCCATCGACGCCGTCTTCTCCATCTGCGAGGAGGTCGGCCTGCTCGGCGCCAAGCACCTCGACATGTCGAAGGTGCGCGCCAAGTACGGCATCGTCTTCGACTCCGACGACCCGGGTTTTCTCTTCACCAAAGGCCCCTCGGCCGACCACTTCGAGATCAAGATTCACGGGCTCGAATCACACGCCGGCGTCGCGCCCGAGTACGGTATCTCCGCTATCCGCGTCGCCGCCGAAGCGATCATGAACATGAAGCTCTTCCGCATCGACGACGAGACGACCGCCAACATCGGCGTCATCCGCGGCGGCGAGGCGACGAACATCATCACCAACCTCGTCACGCTCCGCGGCGAGGCGCGCTCGCTCGACGACGCCAAGCTCGACGCGCAGACCCGCCACATCATCAAGTGCTGCGAGGACGCCGCGGCCAAGTACGAGGTCACGGTGGACGGCGTGACTACGAAGGCGCGCGTCGAGGCGCACGTCACACGCGAGTATCACGCGATGGACGTGTCCGACGACTCGCGCGTCGTGAAACTGGTCAAGGAGGCGGCCGCCCGCATGGGGCTCGAAGTCAAGACGCTCGCCTCGGGCGGCGGCTGCGACGCCAACATCTTCAACAAGCGCGGCATCGAATGCGCCAACCTCGGCACCGGTATGCGCGCCATCCACACCGTCAAAGAGTGGCTCGACGTGAAAGACATGTACGCCTCCGCCGAGATCACTCTCGAAATCATGCGCCTCAACGGCGAGGCCGCGCTGAAGTAAAGAGAAAGCAAAGGATGAAGTGTGAAGGTTGAGGGCGAGACTCTCGTCCTCAACCTTCGCCGTTCGGAGGGACGGATGAAACTCGTTCAGCACGCGAAACTGTTACTCGCCGCCGCAGTCCTTCTGTCAACCCTGCCCCTCGGAGCACACGCGCAGCGACGTGTGCCGCGGGCGCCGTCGAGGCGCGGGGCGCAGAATGACGTTGAGAGGAAGGTCGAGACGCTGCTCGCACGGATGACGCTTGAGGAGAAGTTGGGGCAGTTGCAGCAGTCGGGCGGCGACGTGGCGGGAAAGGCCGAGCCGAGGATTATCGAGGAGGCGCGGTCGGGGCGGCTCGGCTCGACTCTGGGCGTGCGCGGGGCGCGGAACGCTAACGAGTTGCAGCGGGTCGCCGTCGAAGGGACGCGTCTGAAGATTCCGATCATCTTCGGGTTCGACGTGATTCACGGGTATCGAACCATCTTCCCGATTCCGCTGGGCGAGGCGGCGAGTTGGGACCCGTCGGCCGCCGAGCGTTCGGCCTATGTCGCCGCGACGGAGGCGAGGGCGGCGGGCCTGCATTGGACTTTCGCGCCGATGGTGGACGTGGCGCACGACGCGCGTTGGGGGCGCATCGCCGAAGGGTCGGGCGAAGACACGTATCTTGGCTCGGCGTTCGCGCGCGCGCGTGTGCGCGGCTTTCAGGGGTCGGACTACTCTGCGCCGGATCGCGTCGTCGCGTGCGCCAAGCACTTCGTCGCTTACGGCGCGGCCGAGGGCGGGCGCGACTACAACACGACCGACATGAGCGAGCAGCGCCTGCGCGAAGTCTACCTGCCGCCGTTCAAGGCGGCGGTGGACGCGGGCGTCGGCACACTGATGAGCGCCTTCAACGACTTGAACGGCGTGCCCACGTCGGGGAACCGCTCCACGCTGACGAACATCCTGCGCGGCGAGTGGGGTTTCGACGGGTTCGTCGTGAGCGACTACACCTCCGTGACGGAGATGATCGCGCACGGCTACGCCGCGGACGGCGCCGACGCTGCGCGCCTCGCGTTGTGGTCGGGCGTTGATATGGAGATGGTCGGGCGTCTCTACAACCAGAACGGCGCGCAGTTGTTACGACAGGGCAAGTTGAAGATGGCCGACGTGGACGAGGCCGTCCGCCGCGTCCTGCGTGTGAAGTTCCGCGCCGGCCTCTTCGAACGCCCGTACGTGGACGAGTCGCGCGAGTCTTCCATTCTTCTTAATGCGGAACATCTGCGCACGGCGCGCGAGGTGGCGGCGCGCTCGCTCGTGCTGCTGAAGAACGAGCGCGAGACGCTGCCCTTCCGCAAAGACGTACGCACGGTCGCCGTCGTCGGCCCGCTCGCAGACGACCCGCGCGCCATCATCGGCAACTGGTCGGGCGACGGGAGGCCGCAGGACTCTCTGACCCTGCTTCAGGGTATCAGGGCGCTGGTCTCGCCGCGGACGCGTGTGCTGTACGAGAAGGGCGTGGCGATTGAAGGGCGCGGCGTGCTGGGCAACTACGACGCGCCGCCGCCGAACCCGAGCGCGGCGGGCGGGACGAACGTCGCCGCCGCGGGCGAGATCGACCCCGCGCGACTCGCGACGACGCCGACCGAACGCGACTCCATCGAACGCGCCGTGCGCGCCGCGCGCGACGCGGACGTGGTCGTCGTCGCCGTCGGCGAGACGGCCGACATGAGCGGCGAGGCCGCCGCGCGCACGTCTCTGGACTTGCCGGGCCGACAGTCGGAACTGCTTCAGGCCATACACCAGACGGGCAAGCCCTACGCCGTCGTGCTGATGAACGGCCGCCCGCTCTCCGTCAACTGGGCCGCCGAGAACTCGCCCGCGATACTCGAAACGTGGTTCGCGGGCACGCGCGGCGGCGAGGCCATCGCCGCCGCGCTCTTCGGCGACTACAACCCCGGCGGCAAGCTCCCCGTTACCTTCCCGCGCAACGTGGGTCAGGCTCCCTTCTACTACAACCAGACGGCCACGGGCCGGCCGCCGACGAGCGAGAAGTACACCTCGAAATATCTGGACGTGCCCGTCGCGCCGCTCTATCCGTTCGGCCACGGCCTCTCGTACACGACCTTCCGCCTCTCGAACCTGCGCCTGAGCGCGCCGCGCATCAACGCCTCGGGTAGCGTCGATGTCAACGTCGATGTCGAGAACACTGGACGCCGCGAGGGCGACGAGGTCGTGCAACTTTACATACGCGACGTAGTCGCCTCGCGCGTGCGGCCCGTCAAGGAACTGAAAGGCTTCCAACGCGTCACGCTCCAACCCGGCGAGCGTCGCACGCTGACCTTCAAGCTCACGCCCGCCGAGCTAAGCTTCTACAATCAGGAGATGCGCTTCGTCGTCGAGCCGGGCACCTTCAAAGTCATGGCCGGCCGCAGCTCCGCCGACCCGCAAATGCTGGAAGCAGCGTTTGAAGTCACGGCAAGATGAACATGAATGAGGAAGGGTCAGGGCGCGAGGGTTACCGCAGCGGCTACGTGGCGCTGGTGGGGCGGCCGAACGCGGGGAAGTCTACGCTCTTGAACCGGATGGTGGGCGAGAAGATCGCGGCCGTGTCGAACAAGCCGCAGACAACGCGGCACCAGATTCGCGGCGTGATTACGCGGCCGACGGGACAGATAGTATTAGTGGACACGCCGGGCGTGCATCAGCCGGGCTACCTGCTCAACCGGCGGATGATGGCCTCCGTCCACGACGCGCTCGAAGGCGTCGATCTGGTCTGCCTCATCCGCGACGCGAGCGTCCCGACGGGGAACGGCGACCGCTTCGTCTTAGACCTCGTCAAGCGCTCGGGCAAGGCGGCGCTGCTGCTGCTCAACAAGACGGATAGGATTGACGACAAGAGTCGCCTGCTCCCCCTCATCGAGTGGTACTCGCGCGAGCACGAGTGGCGCGGCGTCGTCCCGCTCTCGGCGCGCACGGGCGACCAGCTCGAAGACCTCGTCAAGGAGTTCATCGAGAACCTTCCGGAGAGCGAGCCCATCTTCGAGGAGGACGAGCTGACCGACCAGCCGATGCGCACGCTCGTCGCCGAGATGGTGCGCGAGAAGATTCTGCACGTCACCGGCGAAGAGATTCCCTACGTGACGGCGGTCGTCACCGAGCGTTATGAGGAGGTCTCGGACGAGTTCACGCATATCTACTGCGCCGTCTACGTCGAGCGCTCTTCGCAGAAGAGCATCATCATCGGGAAGGGCGGCGCGCGCCTCAAGAAGGTCGGCACCGAGGCACGCCGCGACATCGAGCGGCTGGTCGGCCACAAGGTCTACCTCGAACTCTTCGTCAAGGTCGAAGAGGGCTGGCGCGACTCGCCGCGCGCCCTGAGCGAGATGGGCATTGATGAGAAGGGATAAGGACTGAGGACTGAGTCAAAGACAAAGCCCGTTCTTCACTCAGTCCTCAGTCCTCAGCACACAGTCCTATTTTTTATGTGGTACGCGCTTGAGTTGAGCTGCACGGAGGGGGCGGAGGAGGCCGTGGAGTACGCGCTGATGGAGGTGGGCGCGCTCGGCACCGAGGGAGATGTGTCTCCGGGGCCGGACGGACTCGTTCGCGTCACGGCCTACTTTGAAGAGCCGCCGGAGGTGGAGCGTGTGCGCGAGGCGCTCGCGGAGGCACTGCGCGTCTACGGGCTCGCGTCGTCGGACGTGCGCGAGATGAAGTTCCGCGAGGTCGAGGGGCGCGACTGGCTCGCGGAGTGGAAGAAGGGCTGGCGACCCGTAGAGGTCGGCCGCTTCATCATCGCGCCGCCGTGGAGCGAGGTGGACGAACGGGACGGCCGTCTCGTCATACGCGTCGAGCCGGGCATGGCCTTCGGCACGGGCACGCACGAGACGACGCGCCTGTGCCTAGCCGCCATCGAAAAGCATTTCGGCGGCGGGAGCCTCCTCGACGTGGGCACGGGCACAGGCATCCTTGCTATCGCGGCCGTGAAACTCCACCCGGCGGCGCACGTCGAGGCGTGCGACACAGACCCTCTGGCCGTCTCGGTCGCCGAAGAGAACGCACTCCTCAACGACGTGGCCGACCGCATCGACTTCCGCGTCGGCACCGTCGAAGCGACGACGGCTTCGGCCGACCTCGTCTGCGCCAACCTGACGGCGGACGTAATCATGCCGCTGCTGCCCGCGCTCCTGGGCGCCACCTGCGGCCGCCTCGTCCTCTCCGGCATCCTCACGACGCAAGCCCCGCAGGTTGCCGCGCGCCTCATCGAACTCGGCGCCGCCGGTTACGAGATAGAGAGAGACGGCGAGTGGGTCGCGTTCGTCGTGTGAGACTTCCGTCGTGAGCCGCAGAAGATTCTACGCCGAGCCCGAAGCCTTCCTGCACAATCCCGGTCAGGTGATGCTGTCTGAAGAGGAGTCGCGTCACCTGCGCGACGTGCTGCGGCTGCGCGCGGGCGAAGAGGCGCAGGTGTTCGACGGCGAGGGCTGCGAGTTCTCATGCGTCGTGCTCGATGCCGGCGGCCGAAAGGGTGCGGCGCGGCTCGAAGTGCGCGAACGCGTCGAGCCGCCGAGTCCTGAGTCGCCGCTGGAGCTGACGCTTGCCGTCGCGCTCCTGAAGGGCGAGAAGTTCGACCTCGTCGTGCAGAAGGCGACCGAGCTGGGCGCCGCGCGCGTCGTGCCCGTCGAGACGAAGCGTGCCGACGTGCGCCTGCGGGACGAGCGCGACACACTGAAGCGGGTCGAGCGCTGGCGCCGTCTCGCGCTCGAAGCTGCGAAGCAGTCCGGCCGCGCGCGCGTGCCCGCCGTCGAAGAGCCCGCCTCTTTCGCTGCACTAGTCGGGAGCGCGACGCGCGCACACGAAGCGCGCATCCTCTTCGCGGAGGGCGGCGGCGCGCCTCTCGATTCACTCTTAACGACGACGGGCGAGCGACCCGCGGCCGTCGTCGCACTCGTCGGCCCCGAGGGCGGCTGGGAGGGTGAAGAGATAGAACTCGGGCGCGCGCACGGCTGGCATGTCGTCACCCTCAACGGCCGCACCCTCCGCGCCGAGACCGCCGCAATCACCGTCTGCGCGCTGCTCCAACACCTCTACGGCGACCTCAAGTAGTGAGGCCGCAAGCCCGACCGTGAAATGATGAATGATGAATTGAAGAGAGTTCTTAATTCATCATTCATCATTTCACGGTCGGGCTTGCGGCCTCAGATTAAGTTGAGGCCAGGTTGCGTTCGAGGGCGAGGGCGCGCAGGGCGGCGTCGAGCTGTGTCTGGAGGCGTGCCCACTCCTGTGTGGCGGCCTGCTTCTCCTGCGCGAGCTGTTCGAGGCGCGTCTCCTGCTGGTCAGCCTTCTGGACGTAGCGTGCGATGAGCTGGCGCGCCTCGGCCGTCTTGGTAAGCGCCTCGATGTTCTCGCGCAGACGCTTCTGGTCGGCGCCGATCTCGGCGATCTCGCGGTCGATGGCCGAGACGCGCCCCTGCGCGGCGGCCACGCGCGCTTTCAGGTCGAGGATGTTCTGGAGCGCGGCCCGGGTCGCGTCGTCAATGTAGCGGCGCGAGAGGAAGAACTGTATCTGGTCGGTCGTGACGTTCGAGAGCGCGTAGGTCTCGCGCCCCTCCTCGCGCTCGGCGACGACGAGGTCGCGCGTCTCGTTCGCAGGAAGCTCCACTTTGAAGCGGTAGAAGCGCTGGCTCTTGCCGTCGGGCTTCGGAGTGTCTTTGTCGTCCAGTTCCCATTTGTCGCGGACGGGGTGCTCGACGTAGACCGTGCGCGGGCGCGGCGTCTGGTTGCGCAGCGTGTAGACCTTCTTCTCGCGGTGGTGGTGCGTCGCGTAGAGCGTGCCGTGCAGGATGCGAACGTAGAAGGCGGGCGAGTTGTCCTCCTCGGCGCGCACGGTGACGAGCGTGCCGAGGTCGAGCGCGAACGAGATGAGCCGCTTCTCCTCGGGCTTAAGCCGCTCCAACAGCGCCTCGCCCGCGTAGGCGTCGCCGTCGATGACGGTGAGCGCGCCGCCTTCGAGCGTGAGCGGCGAAGTGTTCTTCAAAAGCATCCCCGACATCGGACGCGTGCGCCCCGCGGACTGGTTGAAGACGGAGACGCGCGCGCCCTCCATCCGCGTCTGGAGGATCGGGATGAGCGCCGAGCGGTCACGGCGGACGGTGACCGGCTGCTCGATCTTGTACTCGAAGAGGTCGCCGACCTCGCCGCCCTCGGCCGCCGTCACGATGCCCGAGTCGCTGCTCGTCATCCGCGCGCTTAGAGACGGCTCGGGCTTGAGCGCGAACCTCTCGTCTTTCTCCTCGCGGTCGGCGTCGGCGCCCGGCGCGCGCGGCGCGCGGCCGCGGGTGTTACGGCCGTTGACGGGCAAGTCCATGAAATTGTTCACACGCGCGCGCGGCAGACCGTCGGCCGAGACGTTCACCGTCTCGGTGGCGCCCGCGACGTTGAGCGAGATGCCGATGCTCGCGGCGCGCTCGGGGGCGACGCGCACGTTATCAATGTCGGTGCGGCTGAAGCCCGGCGACTCGACGCTCACCCTGTAGAGGCCGGAGGCCAGCCCCTGCGCGCGGAAGACGCCTTCGGAGTCCGTCCGCGCCCTGTACTGCTGGCCCGTCGAGGAGTTCGTGATGGTCACTTCGGCGCCGGCCACCATCGCGCCGTTCGGGTCTTCGACCGAGCCGACGACGGAGTTGGGCATGCCGCCGACCTCACCCGACTCGGGCTCGTAGACCTGCGGCGACATGTGCAGATCGTCGGGCACGGGGATGACCGGGCGGTAGCGATAGAAGGGTTTCTGTATCGGCTGGATGAAGGAGACGGGCGTGCCCGAGATGAGCGAGAGGCGCACGTCCGTCCAGTCCTCGTCGCTCACGTTGTCCACGATGGCCCAGCCCTGGAAGAAGGGTTTCCCCTCGGCGTCGAGCACGACGCGGTAGGTCGTCTTCCAGATGGGCGCGGCCACCGTGTAGCTGACAAGCATCTCTCGCGCGCCCGCGCCGTCGGAGGTGACGGTGATGGTCTTCGCATCGCGCCGCCGCGCGCTCGCAGAGGCTTCCGCGAACTCGCCCACGTCGCGCCGCGTCCCCGCGTCGAGCAGGCGCACGCCGCGCACCTCCGCGAGGTCGAAGCTCTGTAACTCGCCGCCCTCGGAGGCGATGACGAGCGCGTAGCTAATCGTCAGAGGCTTCGTCGGGTCGGCCTGCGTGCGGCGCTCTTCGACGGTGAGGACGGAGCCTTGGGCCGTGCGCCCCGAGGAGGTCGTGACGGCGACGCGCGCGCCCTGCAACTGGCTGAGCACACCGGCGAGTCCGCCCGACGCGCCGCCGGTCGAAGGCGAGATGGAGAAGGGGATGTCGGCCATGCGCGCCGCGGGCGGGGCGCTGGAGTTATAGCTCACGGCCCCGACGCGGCCCTTACCCAAATCGAGGACGACCATCGACTTGAGCACGTCGTCCACCTGCGACTGCTTGAAGGAGAGGTCGATCTTGGCGTGGCCCGTGACGGTGCCGCGCCGCTCGACGTAGGCGACGCCGTTGCTGTAGAGGATGACGCGCCGGATGGGGAGCGTCTGCGCCGCGCGCGGGGCCGTCGTCGTTCTTTCGACGGACTCGGCCGTTGCGGCGGCCGTCTTCACGGCGGCGCGCGCGACGCGGCGCTGTGCGTGCGTGACCGTATAGACGAACGCGTTCAGACTGAGCGCGAGCAGTGCGAGTGGAAGGAGCTTGGCTTTCATCGTGGGCCTCCGAAAAAGAGAGAGAGTCGTCAGGGCACACGCTCGCCCTTCGCGTCCACAGGTGTCGGGTCGTGTGCGGAATTGTCCCAGGGCTGCCGGGCGTCGGGCCGGCACATCAGCAGAACGTTCGGCGTGACACTTTCTTGATGCGGATTTTCGTCCGGATGGTTGGACGGGGTGCGGGCGTGCGGGCGGCCACCGACTTTTCTTTTGACGGCGTGCGGGCCGCGGGCGCAGAATACTCGGGCGCGAGCGGGGCGACCGAAAAAAGAAAACGCGGGCACACCCTCGGGCGTATAAGTTTGAGGCCGGACAACCCACGGCGGGAGAGTTTGAAACGAATGGCTTATAGCATGGAGGAGGCGGTCGAAGTCGCGCGCAAGGATTTGGCGGAGCGGCTCGGCGTCCCACAGACGGAGGTTGCAGAGGCTTCGGTCGAAGAGGCCGACTTCCCCAACACGGCGCTCGGCGCGCCCGTCGGCGACGAGATGAGCGGGATGATGATCGCCTCCGGCTGGCGCATACGCCTCGCCGCCCGCGGCGAGACCTACGAGTACCGCGCCGACCGCAATCAACTCCGCCTGTACGACTTCAAAGGGGCGAACTACAAGATTTGAAAGTGAGATGTCGGACGACGGCATCTCCATCAAGGAGTAAGCGATGAACCGGAGAAACTACACCCTTCACTTCGCGCTGGCGGGCGCGCTCGTCATGCTGGCGGCCGCGGCCGGGCGGATCGAGCGCTGGGAGGGACGCCGCGCGACTCTGCCCACGGTGGTCCTCAAGCAGACGGTGCCCCCGGCCGCCGTCTACCCGCCGCCCATCCTCGGTCAGGGTGAGGAGAATGAGCCGGAGGTGCTCGTGCGCTTCAAGCCGGGCGTCTCCGAGGAGCGCATGCAGGAGATCGCCGCGTCCCTCAACGACCGCGTCGAGGACGAGATAGAGTCGGTCGAGGGGCTCGCCGCCATCGACGACCTTGACGACGAAGAGGCCGCGCGGGTCGCCGAAGAGTACGCCGCGCTTCCCGAGGTCGAGTACGCCGAGCCGAACTTCCGCATCGAGGCCGAGCCCGGCGTGAGTAACACCTTCAGCCCCGGCGGCAGCTTCGGCGAGCCGGTGCCGGCGGGCGGGCCGAACGACCCGTTGCTCGGCGAGCAGTGGGGCTTGGTCAACACGGGGCAGCGCAACGGCCGCGCCGAGGCCGACATCAGCGCCTTCGCCGCGTGGGGCAAGACGCAGGGGAGCAAGAAGGTCGTCGTCGCCGTGCTCGACAGCGGCGTCGATTACACGCACCCCGACCTCGCCGGCAACATGTGGCACCGCCCCGCCGACGTTGAGATGTACGTCGATCCGCAGCTCGGCATGATGGACGACTCCGAGGGCTTCAGCGCCGTCGAGAGCGAGCGCGACCCGATGGACGAGAACGGCCACGGCACGCACTGCGCCGGCATCGTCGGCGCCGAGGGCGACAACAGCCTCGGTATCGTCGGCGTCAACTGGCACGTCGAGATCATGCCTTTGAAGTTCATGGGGCGCGGCGGCTTCGGCTCGACGAAGGACGCCATCGAGGCCATCAACTACGTCATCGCGCGCAAGAAGGACGGCGTCAACGTCCGCGTCATCAGCGCGAGCTGGGGCTCGCAGTCGCGCTCGAAGGCGCTCGAAGACGTGATCCGCAAGGCGGGCGAGGCCGACATTCTCTTCGTCGCCGCCGCGGGCAACGACGGCGCCAACGCCGACAAGCGGCCGCACTACCCCTCGGGCTACAAGCTCCCGAACGTTCTGTCGGTGGCCGCGCTCGACCGCCGCGACGAGCTGGCCTCCTTCTCGAACTACGGCGAGAAGGGCGTCCACGTCGCCGCGCCGGGCAAGGAGATTCTCTCGACGTGGCTCAACGGCGGGTACGAGGAGCACTCGGGCACGTCGATGGCGACACCGTTCGTCGCGGGCGTGGCGGGCCTTATCCTCTCGGTCGAGCCGAACCTCTCGGTCAAGGAGTTGCGCGAGCGCCTCATGAACACCTCTGATAAGCTCGATTCGTTGAAGGGTAAGGTCGTCTCCGGCGGCCGCGTCAACGCCGCGCGCGCCGTCGGCGCGATGCAGATTAAGTAAGGCGGAAATAACTCCCGGACTTGAACCGAGCGGGCGCGTGTGACTCGTCACACGCGCCCGCTTTCGGTATGATGGCTCGCACAGGAAATCCAGAACTCAATAGAAGGCAGGGAGACGAACGATGAGCGCGTCAACGCCGACCAGGGACACGAGCGCCGAGCTAGATCAACTTTGCATTAACACCATCCGCGCACTCTCCATCGACGCCGTGCAGCGCGCCGAGTCCGGTCACCCCGGCCTGCCTCTGGGCGCCGCGCCGATGGCCTACGTCGTCTGGACGCGCTTCATGCGCCACAACCCGAAGAATCCGAAGTGGCAGGGGCGCGACCGCTTCCTGCTCTCGGCGGGTCACGGCTCGATGCTGCTCTACTCTCTGCTCCACCTGACGGGCTACGACCTCCCGCTCGAAGAGTTGAAGAACTTTCGCCAGTGGGGCTCGAAGACGCCGGGCCACCCCGAGAACATTCTGACGCCGGGCGTCGAGATCACGACCGGGCCGCTGGGTCAGGGCTTCGCCAACGGCGTCGGGATGGCGATGGGCGCCGTGCACCTCGGCGCGAAGTTCAACCGCGAAGGCTTCCCGCTCATCGACAATTACGTCTACGCCATCGTCTCCGACGGCGACCTGATGGAGGGCGTCGCGAGTGAGGCCGCCTCGCTCGCGGGCCATTTGAAGCTCGGCAAGCTCATCTACCTCTACGACGACAACAAGGTGACCATCGAGGGCTTCACCTCGCTCGCCTACTCCGAGGATGTGCCCAGGCGCTTCGACGCCTACGGCTGGCACACCTCGACGGTCGCGGACGGCAACGACCTCGAAGCGATTGAGAAAGCAATTAGAGAAGCACAGGCCGTCACGGACAAGCCTTCGCTCATCTCCGTCAAGACCATCATCGGGTACGGGATGCCGACCGCCGGCACGCGCAAGGCGCACTCGGACGCGCCCGGCCCCGACGCCGTCAAGGCGACCAAGCGCGCCCTCGGCTGGCCCGAGGACGAAGACTTCATGATTCCCGACGAGGCGCTCGCGGAGTTCCGCAAATCAATCGAGCGCGGAGAGCAGCAGGAGCGCGAGTGGAACGAGCTGGTCGAGCGTTACGCGGGCGAGTTCGCCGAGCAGGGTGAGGCTTGGCGCGTGACGATGAGCGGCCAGTTGCCCGCCGGATGGGAGTCGCACCTGCCCACGTTCGAAGACGCGAAGTCCATCGCAACCAGACAGGCGAGCGGCGAGGTCATCAACGCGCTCGCGCCGCACCTGCCCACGCTCGTCGGCGGCTCGGCCGACCTCGGCCCTTCGACCAACACCGACATCAAGGACGGCGGCAGCTTCCAGTTCGGCTCGTACGAGGGGCGCACCATCCACTTCGGCGTCCGCGAGCATGGCATGGGCGCGGCGCTCACAGGGATGAGTCTGAACGGCGGGCTGATTCCTTACGGCGCGACCTTTATGTGCTTCTCGGACTACATGAAGCCCGCCATCCGTCTGGCCGCGCTCTCGCACGTGCAGGTCGTCTACGTCTTCACGCACGACTCGGTGGGACTCGGCGAGGACGGCCCGACGCACCAGCCCATCGAACAGCTCGCGGGCCTGCGCGCCATCCCGAATCTTTACGTCATACGCCCGGCCGACGTGCATGAGACGCGCGAGGCTTGGCGCCTCGCCATCCTCCGACAGCACGCGCCGACGGCGCTCGTTCTCACGCGCCAGAAACTCCCGCTCATCGACCGCGCGGGCAAGTACGCCCCGGCCGAGGGTGCGCGCCGCGGCGCATACGTCCTCGCCGACGGAACGGACGCCGAAGGGAAGACGGTGACGCCGAAACTCATTCTGCTCTCGACCGGCTCCGAGGTCTCGCTCTGCCTCGAAGCGCGCGAGGCGTTGCAGCAGGAGGGCACGCCGACCCGCGTCGTCTCGATGCCCTGCTGGGACCTGTTCGAGGAGCAGGACAAGGAGTATCGCGAGAGCGTCATCCCTGCAAACGTCGGCGCGCGTCTCGGCGTCGAGGCAGCCGCCAGCCTCGGCTGGCACCGCTGGGTCGGCGACGCGGGCGACGTGCTCTGCCTTGACCGGTTCGGTGCCTCCGCCCCCGGCGCCACGGCCTTGAAGGAACTCGGCTTCAACGTCGATAACGTCCTCGCGCACGCACGCGCGCTACTCGGGGGGACAGAGAAGTCATAAACCGGCTCGCCTTCGAAGGCGAGCCTTAGAACAAATCGGCCGGCGGTGCATGTCCCAACATACACCGCCGGCCGATAACTTTTGACACGCGCAGCCCGGAGAAATATCATCCCGGCTGTCCTCGTGAGCCTCACAGCCGACGAGCCTCGACGGACACTTTCTTCAACCCACGCCCGCGCGCAAACTTCGGGAGGACGGCATGGCTAATGTTTTCGTCAGCCACCGCAAAATCGACGACTTGTTGGCGGAAAAGCTGGCGGATGAAATCCGCCGCGCGGGGCATCAGGTGTGGCTCGACGAGTGGGAGATTAACGTCGGCGACTCCATCGTCGGGCGCATGAACGAGGGGCTGGAAGGTGCGGCCTACGTCGTCCTCTGCTACTCCTCGGCCGGCGTTACCTCCGCTTGGATTGCGCAGGAGTGGATGCCCACGCTCGCCAGACAGCTCAGCGGCCGTCCGGTCAAAATTCTGCCCGTTGTCCTTACGGGCGGCCTGCCACCGGCCATCCTCGCCGACCTCAAGGCCGCAGACCTCGTTAGCGATTGGGATGCCGGCGTCAAACAACTACTCCGCGCTATCAAGTGATGAAGATGAAGTGGACTGTTCTTATCGCACACGCGAAGGGCGAGGACGACCTCGCCGAACGTTTGGCCGGGCCGCTTCGCGACGCCGGCTATGGAGTGACGCACGAGGGCACGGTTCTGGTCGGCGACTCCGTCGTCGGCGAGACGGAGCAGGCGCTCAGTTCGGGCCAGCCTCTTGTGCTCTGCGGCACCGTGCGTGCGGTCGGTTCCAAGTGGGCGCGCAAGCTCGTCAACGCCGCGCACACGCGCGCCAGCGGCCCCGTCTTCGTCGTGCAGGTGGAGGAAGAGGCCGACGTGGAGAGCCTCGCGCTCGGCGGCAAGGTCGCGCTCTACTATCAGGACCCGGCCACGGCGATACAGGGGCTCGTCGAATCGCTCAACAGGTACTACCCGCTCGACGCCGAATCCGACGACGCGCCGCGCCAGTACAACGCGGAGCAGCGCTACCGCGAGTTGGCGCTTGAGTCATGCGACATCATCGACCTCGCCAACCTGCCCGAGAACGACCGCCACGTCGCGACGCGCAAGCTCGACGTGCGGCGCCTCTACGTTCCCCTGCGCGTGCGCGTCGAAGCGGCGTCGGGCGTCGAGGCCGGCGAGGGCGAGTTGGAAGCCATCGAGAAGCGGCGCGCGGCGGCGATGCGCGCGGGCGCGGGCGCCGAAAGCGAACTTGTCAGCATCGGCGAGCGCCTGGGCAAGGCGCGGCGGCTCGTCGTGCTCGGCGACCCCGGCGCGGGCAAGACGACGCTCACGCGCTGGCTCGCTACGGCCTACCTGCTCCGGCTGCGGCAGAGCCCCGACTGGCAAGACCTGCCCGACGTGGCGACGCTCCCCGAAGAGGACTGGCTCCCTGTCATCATCCGCTGCCGCGAACTCGACCGCTCGGCCGTCGGCGGCACGCTCGAAGACGTGCTGCGCCACACGCTGCGCAAGGCCGAGATGACTGAGGCGGAGTCCGCCGCGCTCCAGGTCGTGCTGCGCGACAAGCTGAAGAAGGGGCAGGCGCTCCTCCTGCTCGACGGCCTCGACGAGATCACCGACCCGGCGGCCCGTGCGCGCTTCTGCCAACAGTTGGAGAGCATCCACATCGCCTACCCCGACGCGCCCATCGTCGCCACCTCGCGCGTCGTCGGCTACCGCGAGATGGGCTACCGCATCGGCCGCGGCTTCGAGCACGTCACGGTCGCAGACCTGTCGAAAGAGGACAAGGACGAGTTCGCGCGCCGCTGGTGTGGGCTGGTCGAGCTGCCCGAGCGGCGCGAGACGGCGGCCAACGAACTCATCCACGACATACACAGCAGCGACCGCATCGAGCGCCTGACGGGGAACCCGATGCTTTTGACGACGATGGCGCTCGTCAAACGTAAGATCGGCCGCCTCCCCAGCCGCCGCGCAGACCTCTACGCCAACGCGCTGCAAGTCTTACTCAACTGGCGTAGCGACGTAGACGCCCCGCTCGACGACCGCGAGGCCGTCCCCCAACTCGAATACGTCGCCTACGAGATGTGCCGCCGCGGCGCCCAGCAACTCCGCCGCGACGAAATCCTCGAACTCTTCGAGCGCATGCGCGACGAATACCCACGCGTCCACGCCGCCCGCAACCACACGCCCGAAGAGTTCCTCCGTCTGTTGGAGCGCCGCACCGGCCTCCTCGTCGAAGCCGGCCACACCCGCCACCTCGGCCGCCTCGTCCCCGTCTACGAATTCCGCCACCTCACCTTCCAAGAGTACCTCGCCGCCCTCGCCCTCGTTGACGCCCGCTTCCCCGGTCATACAGAGGGCTCCACCCTCGCCCAAAACGTCGCCCCCCTCGCCGGGTATGTGGGCGAGTCTGAAGTTATCTTGACCAAAGAGAAAGAAATGGTGGTGGTTGAGAGCTGGCGTGAGCCGCTCCGTCTCTGCGTGGCCTCCTGCGCGGACGCGGACATCGACGACGTGTTGCTCGCGATCCTCTACCCGCTCGAAGGTGAAGACGCTCAAAGCACCGGCCGCCCCCGCGCAGTGCAGGCCGCCCTGTGTCTGGCCGACGACCCTAACGCCAGTGAAGAAGTGGCACGAACTGTGTTCGAGGCGTTCGTCAGGAGCATAAGGGGGTATGACTTCGGGCTCACGAGTGTGGACAAGGCTTTTACAGAACTGACTGACTCAAGGTGGGTGGGGATATTGCGCCGCGAACTCGGCAGCGGATTGGGAAGATGTGTCGCGGACGAGCACATGACCATCTCTGGCATGCATGCAAGTCTCATACGCTCGGCGTTGGAGAAGGGGGCTATCGACCCGTCGGTGGAAAAACTAGTGACACACATCAGGTCGAAAGATGAAGCCACGGCCATCGACGCGACTTTAACCACCATCATCCTTGTCAGAAGACAGAAGGTGCACCTAACCGCCGAACTTATTGATGCCCTGCTGGACGAGCTTGCCACGGGTAGCGCCGGGATGTCTTACGCGGCGGCTGTGGCTTTGAACTTTTTAAATTGGGCGCTGCCGGAGCATGCCACATGGCACCCCACGCCGGCTGCCATCGAGCGTTTGCTTGATTACATCGCCGACCCCGGTTCCTCCACTGCCGGCCTGAGTGATGTGATCAGAGTTTTAGGACGGGAGCGCGCTACACAGGCATTCGAACCACTCGTCCGCTTGTTTGATGGCGACGAGTTACACCATACACTGGCAGAAGCAATAGGCCGCACCGGCGGGGCAAGAGCCGTTCCCATTCTGAAAAGCAAACTGTTAGTTAGCGAAGAATCAATGCTGGGATGTCTGACCGCGTTGTCGGCGATAAAGGACGGCGGCAGGAACGGTAGGCTCTTCGCGGATGATTAGCGGAAGAGCGCACGCTTAGAAAACGATGCGGAGCGCCGCCGGTATGACGCGGAATTCGGCGGGCGTGTGGCCGCGCACGTCGCCGTCGGCTTCGACGCCGAGCGAGTCCGCGGGGTCGAGGGTTTCGATGCGGACGTGTGCGCCGCGCGTGAGTTTGACGTGGGGACTGTTGATGTGGCCGCCGGTGTGGACGCGCGAGAGTTCGCGCAGCAGCGCCGGGCGGGAGATGTCGCAGACGGCGAGCACGTCGAGGAGGCCGTCGCTCAGGCTCGCTTCGGGCGAGAGGTTCATGCCGCCGCCGGCGTAGGTGCCGTTGACGACGGCGAGCAGGTTGGTGCCGCACTCGGCCCACACGTGCCCGTCCACGTTGACGCGCACGCGACGGGCGCGCCAGGCCGCGAGACGCGGCAGCGCCGCGAGCGCGAAACGGGCCTCGCCCGGAAGTCTCCGCACCGCGCGGCCCTGCGCCGCCACGCGCGCGGATACCTCTGCGCCGATGCCGAGCGTCGCCGCGTTGAGGCAGATGAACCGGCGCGCGCCGCCGTCCACGCTTCCCAACAGCACGTCCACACGCTTCAACGTCTCCTCCCGTGTCGCATCGCCGCGGCAGTGTCGGGAGAGCCTCGCGACCCACGCTTCGAGCGGCTCGCGGCGTCCGCCCGAGAGGCCGCGCGCGAAGTCGTCGCCCGTCCCCGCGGGCAGCACGGCGAGCGAGGCCGAAGGGTTGACGGCTCGCGGGAGCGAGCCTTCGGAGAGTCCTGCGCACGGCTCGAAGAAGCCGGAGGCCGCCGCGCTCAGCGTGCCGTCGCCGCCGACGGCCGCGACCGTCTCGAAGCCGCGTTCGAGCGCCGCGCGCGTGCGTTCCTCGGTCTCGCCCGGTCGCGTCGATTCGTGTGCCTCGAACTCGACGCCGTCGCGTGTGAGGGCTTCGCGCACGCGCGGCCATGCGCCGCGTGCGCGCGCGGCCGTGTGGTTGACGACGACGAACAGTCCGGCTCCGCTCATGCGTGCCTCGACTTTAACACGCGCGCGGCCTGCCGAGTTTGGTGTTAAGCTTGACGCGATGAGTGAAGAGAAGATGCTTGCCGTCAGGATCGTCTCGCACGAGGGCGCGGGAAGGCTGGAGGTGTGCGAGGTCGAGCGCCCCACGGCGCGCGCCGACCGCGTGAGGGTGCGCGTGCGCGCGGCGGGCTTGAACCGCGCAGACCTTTTGCAGAAGCGTGGACGCTACCCCGCGCCGCCCGGCGCGCCCGCGGACATCCCCGGTCTTGAGTTCGCGGGCGAGGTCGAACAGGTCGGCGATGACGGGAGCATGTGGCGCGTCGGCGCGCACGTCTTCGGCATCACGGCCGGCGGGGCGCAGGCCGAGTACGTGGTCGTGCCCGAGAGTCACCTGGCCGCCATACCTCAAGGGCTCTCGTTCGAAGAGGCCGCGGCTGTCCCCGAGGTCTTCATCACGGCGCACGACGCGCTCTTCACGCAGGGGCTTCTGCGCACGGGCGAGCGCGTGCTCATCCACGCGGTCGGGTCGGGGGTGGGGACGGCGGCGGCGCAACTGGCGCGCGCGGCGGGCGCGGGCGCCGTCTACGGCACGGCGCGGACGGCGGAGAAGATAGAGAGGGCGCGCGAGTTCGGGATGGACAATGGAGTGGTCGTCAGTGACGACCCGCGCGCGTTCACGAACGCTGTGTGGAGTTGGACGGGCGGCGAGGGCGTGCACGTCGTGCTCGACCTTGTCGGTTCATCTTACCTCGACGCGAACCTTGAGGCGCTGGCCCTGCGCGGGCGGCTCCTGCTGGTCGGCACGCTCGGGGGGCGTCGGCGGCGCTCAACTTCCGGCACGTGTTGGGGAAGCGCCTGCGCATCATCGGCACCGTCCTGCGCGCACGCTCCGTGGAGGAGAAGGCCGCCGCCGTCCGCCGCTTCGCCGCCGAGGTCGTCCCGCTCTTCGCGCGCGGCCGCGTGCGCCCCGTCATCGACCGCACCTTTGACCTCACAGACGTGGACGCCGCCTACGACCGCCTCGAATCGAACGAGACGTTCGGCAAGGTCGTTTTAAGAATGATAAGTGATAAGAAAAACAGTGACTGAGTGGTTCTCTTATTAATCATTACTTATGACTCAGCGCGCCCCAACTTGTCTCCTGCCGGGGCATCTGAGAAAATGGCTTTTTCATAAACGAGGCGTCTGACGTACGCCGCCGCCCCATCGCCGGTTTTAACGAGGAGATAAGAGCATTGAAAGCGGAATTGGAGCTATTAGTCGCCCTGCAAAATGTCGACATGGGCATCCGCAGGCTACAGTCCGACCTGGAGTCAATCCCCAGAAGGCGCGCCGAGATCGAAAGCGAGTTCGATCAGCGCGCCTTTGAATTTAAGGCGCTGCAACAGACCGGCGTGACCTCGCGCGAGACGCGGGCCGGCCTCGACCGCGAGCTGGCCGAGCAGCGCACGCGCATGGAGAAGGCCGAGCGCGACCTGATGGCCTCGAACAACGCGAAGGTCTACGAGGCGGCCATCCGCGAGCGCGACGCCGCGAAGAAGCACATCTCGGAGCTGGAGACCAAAGTCCTCGAACAGATGGAGGCCGCCGAGTCGGCCGAGAAACAACTGGCCGAGCGCGAGCCTGAGTTCGCGCGCCTGCGCGAAGAGCACGAGGAGCGGCTGCGCGCCTTCGAGGAGCAGACGCGCGCGTGGTCGGCGGAGTTGGAGGAGCGGCGCCGCGAGCGCGAGCGGATGTTCACCTCGCTCCCGCCGGGCATCAAGGCCACCTACCAGCGCATCGTCGCGCGCATACGCGACGGCGTGGCGCTGGCCGAGGCGCGCAACGGCTCGTGCTCGGCCTGCTTCATGGCGCTGCGGCCGCAGTTGATGTCCCAGATACGCCGCGGCGACGAGATCATCATTTGCGACAACTGCAACCGCATTCTCTACTACGCGAACGCCGCGCAACCGCCGCAGCACGGCACGACCGTCTCGGCCTCCTGACGAGGCTTTAAACGCCGCAGACACAGAGACACGGCTTGTTGACTTACGGTCTTCAAGCCGTGTCTCTGTGTCTGCGGTGGTTAATCCCTGCCTGACGTTAAGGAGCCTCGGCGCGTTTGCGTTCCGGCAACGCTTCGTGGAAAATTCACCGTCCCGGCGCCCGCGGCTCTCCCGCCGGAGCGACACCCACCCAAGCAAGAGAGGAACGTTCGATGTACATCCGCATCTCATACCTGCGCCGCGCCGTGCTCGGGCTCGCGCTATGCGCGACCTTGTGCGCGGCGGGCGCGGCCCCGGCGGCGCGCGCGCAGACGAAGCCAGACCTTGAGCGTGACCGCAACCGCGGACGCGCGATGCTCGCGCTCGTCAAGGACTACATGAAGGAGTACTACTACGACCCGAAGTACCGCGGCATGGATTTGGAGGCGCGCTTCAAGGCCGCCGACACGAAGATCGGCGAGGCGCAGTCGCTCAGCCAGGTGCTCGGCGTCATCGCGCAGGCGCTCGCAGAGCTGAACGACTCGCACACCTTCTTCATTCCGCCGCCGCGCCCCGTGGACGTGGACTACGGTTGGAAGATGCAGGCCGTCGGCGAGCGGGTCTTCGTCACCGCGGTCAAGCCGGGCAGCGACGCCGAGGCGCAGGGCCTGAAGCCCGGCGACGAGGTGCTCTCCGTCGATGGCTTCCGCCCGACGCGCCCGACGATGTGGAAGATCGAGTACAACTACAAAGTGCTCCGGCCGTCGCCGGGCAAGCGCGTCTTGGTGCGCGCGCCCGATGGAGCGGAGCGCGAGCTGGCGCTCAAGGCGAAGGTCGAGAAGCTGGACAAGTCCGTCAACCTCACGCAGCTCGTCAACGAGTATGACGAAGACCGCGAGGACTCGAAGAAGCTGCCGCGCTACTACGAGGAGGGCGCGGGCGCGGAGGGCGTCTTCATCTGGCGGCTGCGCGAGTTCGGCTTCACCGAGAGCAAGGTGGACGAGATGATCTCGAAGGCGCGCAAACACAAGGGGCTCGTCCTCGACCTGCGCGGCAACGGCGGCGGCGCCGTCAAGACCTTGCAGCGTATGCTCGGTTACGTCTTCGACCGCGACGTGAAGGTCGGCGAGGTGAAGAAGCGTAGGGAGACGAAGCAGCTCGTGGCGAAGACGCGTGGCGGCGAGAAGGTCTTCAAGGGGACGCTCGTCGTGCTCGTGGACAGCGAGTCGGGCTCGGCCTCCGAGGTCTTCGCGCGCGTCGTGCAGTTGGAGAAGCGCGGCACCATCGTCGGCGACCTCACGGCGGGCGCGGTGATGATGAGCACACGGCGCCCGGGGCTGCTCGGCGACCAGAGCAGCGGCAACATGATCCAGTACGGCCTGAGCGTTACGGAGGCCGACATCATCATGACCGACGGGCAGAGCCTCGAACACGTGGGCGTCACGCCCGACGTGGTGCTGCTCCCCACCGCGGCCGACCTGAGCGTGCGCCGCGACCCCGTGCTCGCGCGCGCCATCGAGCTGGCCGGCGGCCGCATGTCGCCCGAGAAGGCCGGCATGCTCTTCCCGCCCGAGGCCGAGCTGAAGTCAACCCGCTAATAAAGCATTAACCACCGCAGACACAAAGACACGGCTTGTTGAGGGTTAAAGTCAACAAGCCGTGTCTCTGTGTCTGCGGTGGTTAATAGCTCTTAGAGCGTGGCCCGCGGTTTGTAAGGTCATCCGCGCTTAAAGGGCGGGACGTGGGTAAAAGGGGCTTTTGAAGTAATGGCGAGCGCCCAATATGCAGTCCAACAGAACATCGCGGCCGGGCTTTTGGCCGGAAGCGTTACACGCGACCGCCGCGCCCGTTGGTGGCGCAGGACTGGGACGAAGTCGCGCGGCTTCCGTTACGAGACGGCCGACGGGCGGCGCATAGAGGACGAGGCGGCGCTGGAACGCGTCCGCTCGCTCGCCATCCCGCCCGCGTGGCGCGAAGTGAGAATCTCGCCCTCGCCGCGTGGCTCCCTACAGGCCATCGGCGTGGACAAGGCGGGGCGCGTCCAACGCATCTACCATCCATCGTTCGTCGCGCGGCGCGCGCGGCGCAAGTACGAGAAGATCGAGCGCTTCGGCGAGGCGCTGCCCCGTTTGCGCCAGAAGACGAACGAGGACATCGCGCGCGAGGGCTTGGGGAAGGAGCGCGTGCTCGCCGTTGTCGTCCGCCTCATCAACGATCTCTACTTCCGCATGGGCTCCGAGGAGAGCGTCAAACGCTACCGCACCTACGGCGTGACGACGCTGCGCAACCGGCACCTTGAGATCAAGCCGGGCGGCCATCTGGAATTCAATTTCACCGGCAAGCACCACATCAAGCACCGACGCATCCTCGTGGACGAAGAGCTGGCCGCGCTCATTCGCGACATCAAGTCCATCGGCGGCGCGCGGCTCTTCGAGTACATCGGCGAAGACGGGAAGGTGCGTGCGGTTACGCCGCGCGATGTGAACGACTACATCAAGGCCGCGGCCGGGCCCGACTTCTCGGCTAAGGACTTTCGCACGTGGGGCGGGACGCTGCTGGCGGCCGTCGAACTGGCCGAGGTCGGATGTTGTGAGGACAAGCGTCAGGCGAAGAGGAACGTGGTCGCGGCCATCAAGCGCGTCGCCGAGCGGCTGGGCAACACGCCGACCGTCTGCCGCGCCTGCTACGTCCACCCGAAGGTGCTCGAAGCCTACGAGCGCGGCCGCTCCATCGAAGAGTTTCGCCCGCGCCGCGCGCGCCGCCTGATACGACGCGAGCAGCCCGACTACAGCGTCGAAGAGATGGCCCTCCTCAAACTCCTGCGCGCGCGCAGGAACGGCAACGGGGCCTGAAGGCGTAAAGCGTGAGCCATAAACCGTGACGAGAGGGAAGCAGTTCCTTCTGGTCACGGTTTACGGTTCACGGCCGTCTGATTTCGCTCACTGCCCGGCCGCGACGTTCAGTTCGAGCGGGGGCTTCGGGTACTGCTTCAGGAGTTTCCAGAGCAGGACGACGCTGCCGTCCGCGTCCTTGCGGACGACGTGAAAGGCGACGAGCACATCCGACTGTCGGTAGTTGATCGAACGCAGAGCGTAGGTGTGCCCCGCGACCGCCGGGAGGTTTCGCTTGTAAGTCCACGGGCCGGCCTGGTGCCCTTCGTGGGCGCCGAACTGCCGCTTGGCGAAGCGCGCCTCCGCCTCGGCCGTCGGCGCCCTGAACGAGGCCATGTACCGCACCGCCTCGGTCTCCTCCGAAACGTCCCCCAGCGGCACTTCACCAAGGTCCAGCATGAGGCCGAAGTCTGCCCCCGCGAACCCGACCGAGAGTTGCCCCTGCTGCAACTCCACGTCCGAACCGTACCCGTAGTCGTGCGTCAGGCGCGTGAACGAGTAGTAGGCGCCGCCGCCGGGCGTCGAGAGCTTGCTGTCCCATTTCTCGCGCGGCAGCAGTCGGATGAGACCCGTGTCGGGGCGCGCGAGAAACTCCGCGTGCGTTCTGCGGTCTTTGTCCGAGGGCGCGAGCAGCACCGCCTCGTGCGCCTTGATCTGCTCGCGCAGCGACTCGATCTCGGCCGCGGCGCGCGCGCGGTCTGTGGTCTGGGCGTAAGCCGTCCCGCCCGAGAGGAGCAGGCAGGCTAAGAGAAGCGCGGGGGCCAGGAGTTTTGCTGAAGGCATGCGTGTCACCTCTATCCTGAAGGTCGTCGATGAAATTGTTAGGGAGAGACGTTCGCCTTACAGAGAGTTATACGCCCGAGCCGGGCGGCGGTAAAGTTTTTTTCGGAGAAAAAAGCGGAGGGATAAGATGATGGTCGCTCAGCACGACCCTCATCCTTTATCCCTCCGCTTCCGTCCGCTCAGTAGTGCTCGCTCGTCTTCTTCCCTTCGCGGCCGCCCTTGCGCTCGGGCTTGCCCTTATCCTTACGCCGCTTCAGCTCGTCCACGCCCTTGAGCGAAGCGAGCGGCCACAGGCTGTGCTCGATCTCGGCGAGGCCCGCGCCGACGACCGCGGCCACAACCTCCTCCGAAGGCTTGTAGCACGGCGCCGCCTCGTCCAGAGGCACGCGGCCGTCGGCGTTGACGACGATGCCGGCCTCCCTGTACTCGTTGTCCATCTGCCTTTGCGAGAGCGTGCGGTTGGCCTCGCCGCGCGAGATGCGCCGGCCCGCGCCGTGGTTGACCGAGAAGCCGCTCCGCTCTGCCCCCGCGAGCGGACGCAGAATGTAGCTCCAGTCCTTGTTGCTGCCCGGGATGAGCACGGGGTGGCCCTTCTCCTCCCAGACGGTGCCCTTCAGGAACGGGTGGCCGGCAGGGAAGGCGCGCGTCGCACCCTTGCGATGCACCCACACGTCGCCGAACTCAGGGTGCCACTCCTTCTGCACAAGGTTGTGGCTGATCTCGTAGACCAGCTCCAACCCCTCGCCGAAGACCTCGCGGAACGCCTCCGACACCTGCTCGAAGATGACGAGCCGGTTCAGGATGGCGTAGTTGCCGCCCGCCGCTACGGCGTTCAGGTAGTCGCGATAATGCTTCGACTCCGGCGTGAAGTACCCGAGGTCGATGTCTTTCAGAAGCTCCGGGTGCTCCTCGCGCGCCAGCTCGAAGTAGTTCGTCGCCAGCCCGTGCCCGAACCCGCGGCTCCCCGTATGCACCTGCACGAAGAGCGTCCCCGTCTGGCTGCTGCGCTGTAGCTCAATAAAATGATTTCCTCCGCCGAGGCTTCCCAACTGATCGCGCCCGCGCTCGGGCCGACCCTTACCGCCGTAAGGAATTCGCCAGTCGTCATCCACAGGGATGCGGTGGCGCTCCGCGTGGCTGCGGTCGAACGTCGCCCCGTACTTCTCGACGTAATACTCCGCGCCCCCGCGCACGAGGTTCTGAAACTCCTCGTCCGACAGACGCCCGAGCTTCAAGCTCTTCCCCCCGAACCCCATGTTCACCCGCCCCATCACCGCCCGGTTGAACTCCAGCCTCCGCTCCGGCGTCGCCGCCTCCGCCTCAACGTTCGACCGCGCCGACATCATCCCGCAGCCGATGTCGTAGCCGACCGGCCCCATGGCGATGGCACCTTCGGCGGCGTCGGTGATGAGGACGCAGCCGACGGGGACGCCGTAGCCGTAGTGGGCGTCGGGTGTGATGACCACCATGCGCACACCGGGGAAGCGCGTGGCGTTGATGATCTGGCGGTAGAGAATCTCCTCGGCCGCTTCGAGCAGTTGCGGCGTGAAGAAGAGGCGGACGCGCACATCATTCGTGTCCTCGGTCTTCAAATCATAAAACCCCTCGCCGTTCCAACGCGCGAGGTGCTTCCAGTTCTGCGCGTTCGCCAGTTTGTCTACGGGCTTAAGCGCCTTTGCGTCACTGTTTCGGTCAGACATTTACGGTCTCCCTTATTCGCTTGTTCGCAACCAACTCCGACCGCGAGAAGCCGCCACCTTAACTGCGCGGAACTTAGGACACGCATTCAAATCTCTCCCCCGAAGGGGCGTTTGAGGATATGTCTATGAGCGCGAGCGCGCAACTGTTCTACTCGTCGTCGGCGAGCGCCGCGGCTATCTCCGCAGCCAGTTCTTCGGCGCCGGCGTCGGGCGCTACGGAGAGGCGGAGGTCTGCCTGACAGTAAGCTGCAAGTCTTTCTTCGTGGAGGAGGCGGGCGCGTTCGGCGTCGCGTGCGAAGGGGCGCGAGTCGCGTGCGCCTTCGCCGTCGATGCGCCGGAGGCAGAGGTCGAACGGCGCGTCGAGCCAGACCGAAAGACAGCCGTGCGCGGCGACGAGCGAGCGGTTGCGTGCGAGCGTCCAGGCGCCGCCGCCCGTGGCGACGACGCGCGCCGCGCCCCGTTCCAGCACGAGCCGCAGGGCGCGCGTCTCCGCCTCGCGGAAGAACTCCTCGCCCTCTTCGTCGATTAATTCGCGCGGGCCGCGGCCCTCAAGCTCCCTCACCACGTCGTCGAGGTCTACGAACGTCTCGCCCAAAAGATTCGCGAGCGCGCGGCCGACGGTCGTCTTGCCCGCGCCCATAAAGCCCGTGATGACGACGGGACGGCGGCTCATCTCTCTGTCAAAGATTCGAGCAGCGGGAAGAACTCCGGGAAGGAGACCGCCACGCACTCCTCTGCGCCCTCGATCTCGGTCTCGCCTTCGGCGGCAAGCCCCGCGACGGCGAAGGCCATCGCGATGCGGTGGTCGCCGTAGGCACGCAGGCGCGCGCCGCGCAGACGGACGGGGCCTTCGACGCGCAGGCCGTCCTCGAACTCTTCTACGCGAGCGCCCATCGCGCGCAGGTTGGCGACCGTCGTCGCGATGCGGTCGGACTCCTTCACGCGCAGCTCGCGCGCGTCGCGTATCTCAAGCCCGCCCTCGACGGCGGTGCCGACGACGGCCAGCACGGGCAACTCGTCGATGAGCTGCGCTACTGATGCGCCGCGGATGACGTTCGCGCCGGGAGTCTCCGGCGTGAGTGCGCCGCCGCTGCGCACGCGGATGAGGCCGGTCGGCTCGTTCGAGCTCTCGCGCTCGTCCTCGACCGAGAGCGCGACTCCGAGCCCGCGCAACGCGTCGAGCACGGCCGCGCGCGTCGGGTTCAGGCCGACCCCTTCCAACTCAAGCTCAGAGCCAGGTAGCAGCGCGGCCGCGGCGACGGGGAAGGCCGCCGAAGAGATGTCGCCCGGCACGGTGAGATCGCGCGCCTTCAGACGCGAGCCGCCTGCGACCGACACGACGACGCGCCCGCCTTCGTCTGAAAGTTCTCGTGTCTCGACCTCGACCCCGAACCAGCGCAGCATGCGCTCGGTGTGGTCGCGCGTCTGCTCACGGGGCTCGACGACTTCGGTGCGACCCTCCGCGCCGAGCCCTGCGAGCAGAACGCACGACTTGACCTGCGCGCTGGCGACCGGCATCTCGTAGCGTATCGGCTGAAGCGGCCTTCGTCCCTCGACACGCAGCGGCGCGTGCCCGTCCACGGCCGACAGACGCGCGCCCATCATCCCCAAAGGCTCCATCACGCGCCGCATCGGCCGGCCGCTCAAAGACTCGTCGCCCGTGAGCACGGACGCGAACGGCTGGGCCGCGAGCACTCCGGCCATCAGGCGCATCGTCGTCCCCGAATTGCCGCAGTCGAGCGGCGCCAAAGGCTCTGCGAACCGCGCCGCGCCGTCCCCTCTGCCCGCGCCTTCGACGAAGACCACGCTCCCGTCCCGCTCAATTCTCACGCCGAGCCCGCGCAACACTTCCAGCGTCGAGGAGCAGTCTGCGCTCGAAGAGAAGTTCTCGATGCGCGTCCGCCCTTCGGCGAGCGACGCCAGCATCGCCGCCCTGTGCGAGACCGACTTGTCGCCTGGGACTCTCAAGCGGCCGCGCAGCCGCCGTGCGGGTCTAATCAGCATGCGGACAATGTTAGCAGAAAGCAGTAGGCGGTAGGCAGATGGCAGTAGGCAGCCGCTCCACGTGATGAGCGTTGAATGATTAAATCGGGAGTTTCGACAACGGCGCTCTTAACTGCCTACTGCCATCTGCCTACTGCCTACTTTCTTGACAGCCGTGCGGCGGGCGTGTTAAACCGTGCAGGCTTCCTAGTCGAGCTTTAAAGCGTGTAGACGTGGCCGCAAAGCGTGTAGACGTGGCCGCGCCCTTTACGGTCGTGGCTTGGTGCCTCCGATTTTTGAGCCTGTGACTGAAGAGACAGTCGAACTCAAGCTGCCGAGCCGCATCGAGGCCATCGGCGAGGCGGCGGCGGCCGTCGCCGACGCCGCGCGCAGGCTGGGCTTCGCCGAGGACGCGCTCTTCGGCATCGACCTCGCCGTGCGTGAGGCCGTCACCAACGCCGTGCTGCACGGCAACCAGCAGGACGAAAACGTTCCCGTGGAGATCGGTATGGCCGGCACCGACGAAGGGCTCACCGTGACCGTGCGCGACTGCGGCGAAGGCTTCGATCCGTCACACCTCCCAGACCCGACGGCCGAGGAGAACATCCTCAAAGCCTCCGGGCGTGGTATCCTCTTCATGCGCACCTTCATGGACGAAGTCGCCTGGGAGCGCCCCGCCGGGGGCGGCACTCTCGTCCGCATGACTAAAAAGAAGTAATAGATAATTTTTGATTTTTGATTTCCGATTTTGCCGACGGCGGTCGTGCCGGCCTGAATTGAAGAGCTGAAATCAAAAATCTAAAATCAAAAATCTAAAATTCACAGGAGATTTCCCGCAATGGCTGAACTGAACATCCGCGAGCGCCAGGCAGGCGACGTGACGATCCTCGATCTCGAAGGAAAGATCACCATCGGCGAGGGCAACGTCGCCCTTCGGAGCGCCGTCCGCCGCCTTGTCCAGGAGGGCAAGAAGAAGGTGCTCCTGAACCTGTCGGGCGTCAGCTACATGGATTCGAGCGGCATCGGCGAGCTGGTCTCCAGCCACACCACCATCAGCCGCGAGAAGGGCCAGCTCAAGATGCTCGGCCTCGGCGAGAAGATCAAGGAGCTGCTCGTCATCACCAAGCTCCTCACGGTCTTCGACACCTACTCGGACGAGCCCTCGGCGCTCAACAGCTTCCAGTAAGCGTCAACCGTGAACCGTAAACCGTGACGAGAGAAAAGCCGTTTCCCTCTCGTCACGGTTTACGGTTCACGGTTCACGACCTTCCTTCATACTCCGCTCCGGCGAGGCCGCCCGTTACCGGGGCGCCTTCGCCAACAGCCGTTTGTTCGACGACCGCCCGCCCTGTTACCCTTAAACATCTGCGCGCCAACCAACGCAGGAAATCCGGAGTCTAATGGCCGGAGCCTTCGTAGCTCCGACCCCGATAATCCCTTTTAGAAGGTCTCTGATGAAGAAGTTGTTTTTGAACGTCCCCCTCGCCGCGCTCTTGTGCGCGCAGGCCGTCGCCGCGCGTCAGAACCCGGCGCCGAAGCAGACGCCCGCGCCGGCCCAGCCGCAGCAGCAACAGCAGCGGCCCGCGCCGCCCGCCGCCTCTTTGGGCCTGACCGACTACGGTATCGAGGTCGCGCCCGACGCGCGGCTCGTCGTGATGATGGCCGCGCTCGACGCGGCCGGTTGGGACCCGACACCGCAGGGCGCGCGACCCTCGGTCTACCGCGAGCTGGTGCGCCGCGAGCAGGCTGCGCTCGACCCCGCGCTGCGCAAGCGTATGCAGGACTTCTACGCGCGCAACACGCTGAAGGACGCGGCCGACAACCCCGAGACGCCCGAGAACGAGGCCGCCCGTTACACGCCGGCCGACCAGGCTGCGCGCTACATCTCGCTCGCCTACACGCTCAGCCCGCCGCCCGCCTTCGAAGCCCCTGCGCGCTCCGAAGACCTGCCCTCGGGCGTACTCGACGTGCTCGACTTCGTGCCGCTCCTGCGCGAGTTCCACAAGGCGTCGGGGATGGACGCGCGGCTCCCCAACTATCTCGACATGCACCGCACCGCGGGCGACAAGCTGCGCGCGCAGACCCTCGACATGGCGCGCGGCGTCCTCTCCTACCTCAACACGCGTCCCGAGACGGTCGTCCGCGAGCGCGTCAACGTCGCCCCGCCCGCGCCCGCGCAGGGGAAGAAGAAACCGGAGCGACCCAAGACCGTGCTGCGCGAGCACGAGCGGCGCTTCCGCGTCGTGCCCGACCTTCTGGCCGCGCCCGGCGCGATCAACCTGCGCGCCGTCGGCGATGACTACTTCGCCATCGTCCCGGCCGAGACCGACCCGCGCCTCTCCGAGATGCGCCGCGCCTACGTGCAGTTCGTCGTAGACCCTCTGGTCGCGCGCTTCAGCCGCGAGGTCGCCGCGCGCCGACCCGACATCAAGCGGCTCCTCGAAGTCGAGCAGGCGCGCCGCGGGCGCGCGTTCGGGCCGGACGTTTTCCTGACGGTCGCGCGCTCGCTCGTCGCGGCCGCCGACGCGCGGATGGACGAGCTGGTGCGTCTGCGCGCCTTACAGCTTGAGACGAGTCGCCGTCTGCAAACGGCGGCAAATCAGGCGGCGAAGGAGGCTGCGCTCAAGGACTCGAAGGAGCGGCAGGCGTCCATTCAGGACTCGACGACGGCGCAACTGGCCGAGGCTTACGAGCGCGGCGCGGTGCTCTCGTTCCACTTCGCAGACCAGTTGCGCGGCTTCGAGGACTCGGGCTTCGACGTGGCGAACTACATGCCCGACATGGTCGCGGCCTTCACGGTCGAGCGAGAGCTGAAGCGCCCGGCCGAGTTCACGGCCGTGGTCGCGCGCGTGCGCGAGCGCCGCGCGACGGAGGCGTCGGAGACCGTCGAGGCGCCGCCGACGGACGCGCGCCGCGCGGCGCTCGTCAAGAGCCTCAACGATGTGGGCGAGCTGCTGCGGCTGCGCAACTACGAAGAGGCCAACACGCGGCTCACGGCGCTCAAGGGCGAGTACGCGAGCGAGCCGCTCGTCTACTTCACGCTGGGACAGGCGGCGAGCCTCTCGGCGCAGGAGGCCATCGACGAGGCGCTTCAGGCCGAGCGCCTGAACGCCGCGCTCGGCCACTTTCGTCAGGCGATACTCTTCGCGACGCCCGACACAGACCCCTCGGTCATCGCGCGCGCGCACCTCTCCAGCGGCCGCATCCTTGCGCACCTCGAACGGCGCGACGACGCGCTCCGCGAGTTCGACGCCGTCATCTCGTCAACTAAGCCGACCGACCGCCTGTATCAGGAAGCTTTGGCCGAGAAGAAGAAGCTCGGAGGTCAGTAGGCAGATGGCAGTAGGCAGTTGAAGGCAAAACAGAGCCTTCTAGATGGAACGGGGCAGGCTGGTCTAAATACGACCGCCTGCCCCGTTTCATTTGAGCGACCCGAGTCTGCTTTTAACTGTCTACTGCCATCTGCCTACTGCCTACTTGACCACCGTGATGTCGCGCGAGGTCGAGTTGTAGCCGCCGTTGTCGAAGACGCTGCCGGACTTGTCCACGAGTTCGAGCTTGACGGTGTGCTTGCCGGCCGCCCAGCCCGTGAGCCAGATGGGCTCCCACTTGTCGAGGTACTTCGCCTCGCCGCCGTCCACCGAGTAGCGGACGCGGTAGTCGCCGCCGTCGCCTTGCAGCTTCGCGTTCGAGAGCCAGAAGTCGATCATGATGGCGTCGGCGTCCGGCCCCTTGTACTCGCCCTTCGGCCGGCTGTAGGTCAGGAGCGGCTTCGTGCGGTCAACCGCGCCACCCTTCGAAGGCTGCATGTCCTTGCCCTCGGCCGCGTCCGTGGGCACGACGGACGGCGGTGTCTTCGAGGCGTTCGCGTTGTCAGCCATCTTCTGGCCGCCGTTCGTCGTCGTCGGCTGCGACGCATCGCCGCCGCCCTTCACCGTGAACGAGACCATCTGGAACGAGCCGTCATTCTTGTAGCTCTCGTGCCACGGGCGTGAGGCGAAGACGCGGATGGTGTGCGGCCCCTCGGAGACGTTGCGCAGCTCGAAGGGCTGGCCCAGCTCGTAGTAAGCCTCGTACGGCTGGTTGTCGAGGATGACGTGAATGTGGTTGCCCATCCCCGTCGAAGGGTCTTTGTGCGGCTGGTAGCCCTTGAGGTCGCCTGCGAGCTTGAGCCGGACTTTGACGGTTGAGCCCTGGACGGTCGCGCCCTCCCGCGGCTCGACGAAGCTGAGCGCGGGCGCGGCCGCGTCCTGCTCGCCGCGCTCACGCATCTGGTCTTTAATCTTCTGCGGGCGCTCGACTACGGAGAGCGCCTGCGCGGCCGGCGTCGGCGAGCCGGCGGGCGCGGGCGTGGCACTGGCGTTCGCGTTCGCCGTGTTCGCGTTCATGTCCGAAGAGCAGCCCGCGAGCCCCGAGGCGGAGACCGCGAGCGCCGAGACGACGAGCAGGAGTCGAGAGAGTTTCATCCGAGAGCCTCCGATTAAGAAAGTAGTAGGCAGCAGGCAGATGGCAGTAGGCAGTTAAGGCGAAAACTCTTCAACTGCCTACTGCCATCTGTCTACTGTTCATCGTGCTATTCGCTCTGGGCCGCCGCGGCGGCCGTGGGGCGCGAGCTGACGCCCTGTTGGAGGCGTTGCTCGCAGGACGCCCAGTCGATGTTGGAGAAGAACGCCTCGATGTACTTCGGCCGCTCCGCCGGCTTGTAGTCGAGGAGGAAGGCGTGCTCCCACACATCCATGACGAGCACGGGGACGAAGCCCGCGACGTTCCCGACCTCGTGCAGCGTAATCCAGTGGTTAGAGAGCCGGTCGTTGGACGGGTCTTGGTTACAGACGGCCCAGCCCACGCCGCGCATCTTTCCCACCGACATGAAGTCCGCCTTCCAGATGTCGTAGCTGCCGAACGACTGCTCGGCCAGTTTGTAGAAGTTCGAGTTCGGCTCGGGGTCGGTCGTCGTCGAGCCCTTCTTCATGTTGCCGAAGTACCACTCGTGCAGAACCATGCCGTTGTACTCGAAGCCCATCCGGCGGGTCAGCTCAGAGTAGGCGGGCATCTCCTCCTGATCGACCTTGCCGTCTTTGAGGAACTCGGCAATCTTAGTCGTCAGCGTGTTGGTGTTCGTGACGTAGCCCTCGTAGAGCTTGAAGTGCATCTCCAGCGTCCGGTCAGAGATACCGTTCAACCCGCTCAAATCGAACTGCTTCGCCGTGTAAAGCTTAACGTCTCCCATCACTTCCTCCTTGTTATCATTGCGGCAACCCTCAAAAGCGAGGCGGCCGCCCCGGCCATAGCGACGCGCCCGCGTGCCGTACGCCGCGGGCTGTCTTAACTCCTGTTTGTCGCTCGGCTGAGACTTGCGATGATTATAAACTCAAAACGGCGCGAACGTGAAAAGGCAGGCGCGTCCTCGAAAGGATGCGCCTGCCTTTCTGATCCGTGCGGCGGCGGCGGCTCAGCCCGCGTTGCGGCCGAACATGATGTAGTCGCCGTGCGAGGTGCCCATGAACCAGAGCATCGGGAGCGAGAGCCAGGCGTTGGTGCGCGAGGCGAGGAAGGCGCGGCGCGCGAGCGCGGCATCGGGCGCGGTGCCGGCGGCCGTGGCGGCGATGATGCGCTTCTGCGCCGGCCAGATGATGCCCCACACGTTCAGCAGCATGATGATGCCCAGCGCGCCGCCGATGCCGATGGAGAGCGTCTTGTTGCTGGCCCAGTGGTCGCGCCGCCCCGTCAACTGCGAGTCGAGGAGCCAGACCAGAGCCACCGCCAGCGCGATGACGAGCGCGGCCGTCGCCGCCGCCAGAATCTTCCCGTCCTTGTTCAGGTTCGGCAGCAGCACGTAGGCGTAGACGGCCCACGCTGCCCCCGAGATGACGAGCCACAGCAGGAGGATGAGCCACGTGTTGGCGCCCGCGCCGTCGCTGTTGGCGTTAATCACGTCGCCGCGCAGAATGTACATCGCGTAGTAGCCGAGGCCCGCTAGAACAGTGACGACCGCGCCCCAGCGGAAGTACCAGAGCGCCTTCGGCATCAGGTTCGGGACGACGACCTTCTTGGTCGGCGCGTCGAGCGCCTTCATGAAGTTGACGTTGACGAGATTGAAGAAGTAGAGCATCCCGATCCACGTGATGCCGCCGACAAAGTGCGCCCAGCGGAAAAGCATCCGCGCGATCTCGCTTCCGTCGGGCGCGTGGAAGATGTCCTGGAACATTGCGAGGCTCACAGGAAGGTGCAAGGTTGGGTCGAACATCTCAATCCTCCGAATTTTTTCTCTGGATGAACTGCGTGCTCGTCCGGGCCCCTTCGCAGCAACTGCCCACGGGCGGACGGGACGGGAGAGTCTGCGCCCTCGCGCGACGAGGGCGTGCGCGGCGGCCGCTTCCGACTTTCAAACTGCTTTTAGTTTGCGCGCGTGAGATTAGCACAAAACCCGCCCACCCGGCGCAAGATTCTTGTCACTCTGGCACGCGGCTCTGCTCCGGCACGGGGGCGGACGCTTCGGGGTCGAGCGTGAGCTGGCGGTAGGCTTCGCGCAGCCGGAGCGCGGGGCTGCCGACAGGAACTGTGTAGCGATGGTAGTCGAAAGTCGTAACGAGCGCGACGCCGAGCGCGGCCGAGGTGAGGAACAACTCGTCGGCGTCGCCCATGTCGTGCAGCGTGTGCGCGCCCTCCGAGAGCGGGATGGCCTGCTCGGCGGCCAGCTCGATGAGGCGCGCGCGCGTCGTCCCGGCCACGGCGCCGGTGGCGAGCGCGGGCGTGTAGACCGTCCCGTGCTTGACCCAGAAGAGGTTCGCCGTCGTCGCACAGGCGACCTCGCCTCGCTCGTTGCAGACGACGGCCTCGTCGAAGTCGCGCGCGCGCGCCTCCTCCCACGCCATGATCTGTTCGAGCCGGTTGACGGTCTTGACGCCGACGAGCGGCGAGCAGGTGTTGACGCGGTAAGGCGAGACCGTGAGGGCCAGACTTTCGGGCGGCGCCCACGCGTCGGCCGTCAACATCAGGAGGTCGGAGGCGCCCCCCTCGCTCCCCATCTTCCAGCGGCCCCGCACGGCGCGCGCGAGGAGGTGGACACGCGCCCGCCCCTCTTCGACGCCGTTGGCCTCGACGAGGCGCGCGAGCAGGAGCGCGGCCTCGTTGTCGCCGAAGTCGCACTCGACGCCCGCCCTCTCGGCGTGCGCGAGCAGACGCGCCCAGTGCGCGTCCCAGAGGAAGGGGCGCCCCTTGTGTACGGCGACGGTCGTGAAGACGCCGCGGCCGTAGAGCGCCGCCGACGTGACGGCGTGCAGCCGCGCGCGCCTTGCTTCCAGGAGCCGACGGTTGAGTATGACGTGTTGGTGCATCTCGGGAGTGATGCCTGCTCGGGCCGTGTGCGAGGCGGCGCCGGCCGCGCCAGCATACACGAAGGCCGCGCATCTTTGTTAACTTTTTGCGCGGCCGTCGCTGTTGTATCCTCGCCGCCAGAACAGATGAACAACCCCGAAAGCAGTCCGGACAGCCAGAGTACGTCGGAGCGAAGAACGAAAGCGCCGCTGCGCGTCCGCATCGCGGTCGTGGCGGCGAGCGTCCTCTTTGCGCTGCTCATCTTCGAAGCGTTCCTGCGCCTCGTCGGCTACACCTACCCGGTCTTCTACCAGCCGGACGAGGTGCGCGGCTACTCCCTCTGGCCGGGCGCAGAGGGGCGCTACCGGCGCGAGGGCGCGGCGCACGTCCAGATTAACTCCGACGGCCTGCGCGACCGCGAGCACACGAAAATTAAACCCGCGAACACGCTGCGCATCGCCATCGTCGGCGACTCGTATGCGGAGGCGTTTCAGGTCGAGCGCGAGAAGGCGTTCTGGGCGGTGTTGGAAGCGAGGCTGCGTGACTGTCCCGCGAACGCGGGGCGCGAAGTCGAGGTCATCAACTTCGGCGTCTCGGGCTACGGCACGGCGCAGGAGCTTTTGACCTTGCGCGAGAAGGTCTGGGGTTACTCGCCCGACGTGGTGCTGCTCGCCGTGACGACGAACAACGACGTGCTCGACAACTCGCGCGCGCTGAAGGTGACGGACGAGATTCCCTATTTCATCATGAACGGAGATCAACTCGCGCTCGACGACTCGTTCCGGCGCACGGCCTCCTTCCGCCTGCGCAACTCCGCGCCCAACCGTCTGGGCCGCTGGCTGCGCGAGCACCTGCGCTTCGTCCAGGCCGTCCACGAGGGGCAGGGAGCCATCAAGTCGCGCCTCGACGCGTGGCGCGAGCAGAGGCGGATGTCTAGAGAGAAAGAGAAGACCGGCGCGAACTTAAAGAGTGAAGTGAAGATGACGGGCGCGGCTCTGATTAACGCGGCGGCGCTCGCCGGGGGCGGGCCCGCGGACGAGCTGGGCACGGCCAACGTCATCTACCGCGAGCCCCCGGACGACACCTGGCGCAACGCCTGGCTCGTGACGGAAAGACTGTTGGCCGAGATGAACGCGGAAGTCAAAGCCCACGGCGCGCGCTTTTACGTCGTCACGCTCAGCAACGGCATACAGGTCTACCCAGACCCCTCCGCGCGCGAAGCCTTCGCGCAGAGAGTGGGCGCCGCAGACCTCTTCTACGCCGAGCGGCGCTTCGCTAACATAGGCGAGCGCGAAGGCTTCCCCGTCTACAACCTCGCGCCCGACCTGCAAGCCTACGCCGACGAGACTAAGATATTTCTCCACGGCTTCGGCGCGCAGCGCGGCAACGGCCACTGGAACGAGGACGGCCACCGCGTCGCGGGCGAGATGCTGACACGGAGACTCTGCGACTGGCTCGCCGAGCGACAGTGAAACTCCCCAAGACGTAAGCAAACGGGAAGGAGGTTCACCCCGATGAGATTTTGTAAGCTCTCGACGCTCGCGCTCGCCGCGCTGCTCGCGCTGGCGGGTAAGACTGCGGGCGGCGCTAACGTCATCAAGCACGAGGCGTCTGCGATGGGGCGACAGTCGGCGGCGGCCGTCTACAAACTCGACCCCGCGCGCAGCAAGTTCATGATTCGCGCCTTCGCAGGGGGCCTGCTCTGGTTCAAGGGGCACGACCATTTCGTCGCGGCGCGCGACTTCGCGGGCGAGGCGCGACTGACACCCGGCTCGGTCAGCCCCGCCTCGCTCATCCTCAGTGTCCGTGCCGCCTCGCTCGCCGAGACGCGCGAAGTCTTCAACGCACAGGAGAAGAAGATCATCGACACTGAGCTGCGCGACATCGTGCTCGAACCAGACAAGTACCCCGACATCACTTTCAAGAGCACAGACGTTTCCGTGGACGCGCGCGGCGGCCGTATCCGGGTCAAACTCGGCGGCGACCTTACGCTCCGCGGCGTCACGCGCCGCGTGGTCATCCCCGCCGAGGTCACTCTCGAAGGCGATTCCCTACGCGCCCGCGGCGAGTTCACCGTCAAACGGAGCGACTTCAAAGTCCCCGCCACCTCTGCCTTCCACGGCACCGTCCGCGTCCGCGACCGGTTGAAGGTTTCATTCGACATCGTCGCGCGGAAGGAATAAAGCAGCCGTATCAAGGCGAAACGAATCCGCCTCGTCGCAAAACGAATCGAGTTTGCCGCAATAGCAAACGAAATCGTCGCAATAGCAACTCGGTTCGTCATGAAACGAGTTGCTATTGCGACGATTTCGTTTGCCATTGCGGCGATGGCAACTCGGTTTACGACGAACCGAGTTGCCATCACGACGATAGCAACTCGGTTTACGACGAGACGAGATGGGATCACGACGATAGCAACTCGGTTTACGACAAACCGAGTTGCTATCGTCATGATCCCGGTAAGGGTACAGGCTGTATTTGCAGGGATTTATGGCAATTTGCGGCTTTTACTCGGCGGCGGTGGCGATTACTTCCGCCTGCAAGCGGTCGCCGAGTGAGTCGCGCCAGAGGGCTTCGAGTTCGGACACGTCCTGCGAGATGCGCTCGGCGCCGGAGGCCGTGATGCGGAGGCGCGCGCCGCCCACGCGGCCGATGACCTTGAGAGGCGCGCCGGCCTGCGCGGCGATGCGTTCGAGGCGCGTGCGCTGCGACTCTTCGAAGCTGATGAGAACGCGCGAGGGCGTCTCGCCGAAGAGCGAGGCGGAGACCCGCGGCCCGTCTTCGAGCGTGACCGTCGCGCCTAAGGGGCCGCGGCCGAGCGAAGAGAAGCAACACTCCGCGAGCGCGACGGCGAGGCCGCCGTCCGAGCAGTCGTGCGCCGACTGAAGCAGCCCCTCCTCAGCGGCGAGCAGCACGGCGCGCTGCACGGCCAACTCCCGCTCAAGGTCGAGGGCGGGCACGCGCGCGCCCGAGGCTATCAACTCTTCTACACCGCGACCCAGAACGGTCGCCTCATACTCACTCGCCGAGAGGTCTTCGCCGCTGCGGCCGACGAGCGCGACGAGATGGCCGTCGCGCTTGAAGCCCTGCGTGACCACGCGCCGCACGTCCTCAACGAGGCCGACCATGCCGATGACGGGCGTCGGGTGTATGCCGCGCCCCTCGGTCTCGTTGTAGAAGGAGACGTTGCCGGAGACGACCGGCGTGCTCAAGGCTTCACAAGCCTCGGCCATGCCGTCGATGACCTCGGAGAAAGACCACATCACCTCGGCGCGCTCTGGTGAAGCGAAGTTCAGACAGTTGGTGATGGCGAGTGGCCTTGCGCCGACGCAGACGACGTTGCGGGCGGACTCGGCCACGATGAGTTTCGCGCCTTCGCGTGGGCTGACGGCGCAGTAGCGGCCGTTGCCGTCGAGCGACATGGCGAGCGCGCGGCGCGTCTCCTTGATGCGCACGACGGCGGCGTCCGCACCCGGCAGCACCGCCGTGTTCGTCCGCACCATGTGGTCGTACTGCCGATAGACCCACGACTTCGACGCGAGGTTCGGCGACGCGAGTAGTTGACGCAGCGCCTCGTTGTGGTCGCTCTCCGGTTCGGAGACGACCGTGCTCGGCGCTTTGAGGACTTCGTCGAGCTGGTCGGAATTGACGACGGAAGCGTTCGCAACGCCGTCGCTCGGAACCTGACTGTTGTTGCCACGCTGCGGCTCGCGCATCGGGCGTTCATAGCGCGGCGCTTCGTCGGTGAGGTACTTCGAGGGGATGTCGGCGAGCCTCTGCCCTTCGTGGAGACAGACGACGCTGCCGGTGTCTGTGACGCGGCCGATGACGACGGCGTCGAGGTCCCACTTGCGGAAGATGTCGATGACCTGCCGCTCGCGGCCGCTGTGGGCGACGATGAGCATGCGCTCCTGCGACTCGGAGAGCATGATCTCGTAGGCCGTCATCCCCTCCTCGCGCTGCGGGACGAGCGAGAGGTCCAACTCGATGCCGTTGCCCGCGCGCGCCGCCATCTCGCACGACGAAGAGGTGAGGCCGGCCGCGCCCATATCCTGAATCCCCGCGACCGCCCCCGCGCGCATCGCTTCGAGGCACGCCTCAAGCAGAAGCTTCTCTAAGAACGGGTCGCCGACCTGCACGGTCGGACGTTTCTCAAGCGCCTCTTCATCGAACTCGGCCGAGGCCATCGTCGCGCCGTGGATGCCGTCGCGGCCGGTCTTGGCGCCGACGTAGAGCACGGGGTTCCCTATCCCTGCGGCCTTGCCGAAAAATATCTGGTCGTGCCGGACTAAGCCTAAGGCGAAAGCGTTGACGAGCGGGTTGAAGCCGTAAGCGTCGTCGAAGACGACCTCGCCGCCGACGGTCGGCACGCCGAAGGCGTTGCCGTAATGCGCGATGCCTGCGACGACGCCCGCGAGCAGCGCGCGGTTGCGACGGCCGTGCTCGGGATGCGAGAGCGTGCCGAAGCGAATGCTGTTCATCGCGGCGACGGGGCGCGCGCCCATCGTGAAGATGTCGCGCAGGATGCCGCCGACGCCGGTCGCGGCGCCCTGGAAGGGTTCGATGAAGGAGGGGTGGTTGTGCGACTCGACCTTGAAGGCCGCGCACCAGCCGTCGCCCACGTCAACGATGCCTGCGTTCTCGCCCGGCGGGACGATGACGCGCTCGCCCGTCGTCGGCAGACGCTTGAGGTGCGTGCGCGAGGACTTGTACGAGCAGTGCTCCGACCACATGACGGAGAAGACACCCAGTTCGACGTAGGTGGGCTCGCGCCCGAGCAGTTCGCGGATGCGCTCGAATTCTTCCGAAGTGAGGTTGTGTGCGGCGACGACTTCCGGGGTGATGGTCTCAGGGTTCATGACGGGAAACAACGGCGACCTTGTTCGGCTGACCTGTTGGACAGCACAGGATAAAGGCTCGCGCCGGTTTCTCCAAACCGCCGTCTCCCTATTTCTGCGTGCCGGCCTCTCGCGGCGCCTCTTTCAGCGCGGCGTCGAGCGCGACGCGCAGCTCGGCCGGTTTGATGCGCCCCTTATGTTTGAAGACGACGTTGCCCGTGCGGTCGTAGAGGAAGGTCGCGGGCAGCTCGCCGCTCCAGTCGGGGTCTACGAAGTTGATGGCGACGCTCTCGTCGGCGGCGTGGAGCAGATAGGAGGGAAGGTTGTTGGCACGCTGCTCCGAGAGGAACTCGGGCACGGCCTTCTCGATGTCCGAGGGGTCGTCGAGCGAGACGAGGATGAAGTCGAGTCGTGACTCGCCGTACTGCTCGCGAATCTTGACGAGGTCGGGAAACTCCTCGCGGCAGGGCACGCACCACGTCGCCCAGAAGTTGACGAGCAGCGGTCGCACGCGCCCCGCCCCCGCGCCGAGCAGAGACTTAAGCGCGGCCTCGTCGATCTCGGTCACCTTCGGGGGCGCCGGCTTCGACGCGGCCGTCTGTGGCGGCGCAGACGGCTTGGGCGGGACTTCTTTCTGTGTCCCGCCCGAGCCGCTCAAGAGTATCGCGGCCGCGAAGACGGCCGTCAGCATTACTTTCAACATCACACGTCTTCTAGCTCGCGCGCTTGATGGAGCAGCCGAAAGCGTTGACCTCGGACTTCTCGACGGGCTTGCCGGCGAGCGTCGCCTCGATGGCGTCGCGTAGCTCCGAGTTGGTGATTGCGTCGCCGTTGCGCGAGTTGTCAATACGCCCGCGGTAGACGAGTTTGCCCGCGGCGTCGAGGTAGTAAGCCTCGGGCGTGACCTTCGCGTCCAGGCGGTCGGCAATCTTGTTGTTCGGGTCTTTCAGGATGGTGAAGGTCAGGCCCTTCTCGGCCGCGTGCGACTTGACCTCGGCGGCCGCCTCGGTCGAGTTCGAGTTGATGCCGATGACGTTGACGCCCCTGGCGCGATAGTCCTCCGCCAGCTTCTGCATACGCTCGTTGTAGCCGTTCGAGACCGGGCACTTCGTCGCGATGAAGATGATGACCGTGCCGGCCTTGCCCTTCAGAGAGGCGAGCGAGTGCTCCTTGCCGTCGGTGTCGGGCAGCGTGAAGTCGGGGACGACCGCACCGATGGCGGGCTTAGCGTCGGGTGCGGGGTTGGTCGCGCGCGCGGCCTGCGCGGCGAACGCGAACGAGAGCGCGAGGAGGAGTGCGACCGCGGAGAGCTTCTTCATAAACTTGCCTGAACTCCTTTTATCTGGAAATTGACTTGGAGAGTACCGACAGCTTAGCGAAACTGAGTTCAAAGTTCAAAGTTGAAAAGTCCAAAGTTGTTAAGGCCATCCTCGACTTTGAACTTTCGTCTTTAACTTTGAACCTTCGGACTTTGAACTTGAAACTTTTTGCAGCGTGAAGCGCCAGAGCATTCGTTCTTCCGTCTCGTCGAAGCGATGTTCGGCGGAGGCGACGCGCCAGCGGCCCGTGAGCTGCCAGCGACCCGCGCCGAGTTTGTTGAAGAGGGGAACGGCATGGCCCGACTCGATGGCTGCGAGCAGCGCGCGGTTGCCGGGCGAGAGATGCTGGTCGCCGTGGCGGCCCTCGCCCGTGTAGACGATTGTCTCGCCGTCTGCGGAGAGCGCGTCCGGGTAGCAGGGGTTGATGCGGCCGAAGTCTGTGAGCAGAGAGATGAGCCGCTCGTCCCGATGATAGACGCCGTTGCGGACGCGGTGTGTGCGGCTAACCTCCTCCCATGTAAGGACGGGAGCGCCCGTGTCAGCCTCGGGCTCTTGAAGTTCAACGCGTGCGTTCGGCCTTCGCCTTTTAACTTTCGACTTCACTTCACGGAGGCGAGGGTCGCGGCGAGCGAGCGGAAGATAGGGCTTCCGTCCGTGGAGCCGAGCAGGTCTTCGCACGCGCGCTCGGGGTGCGGCATCATCCCGAGCACGTTGCGCTCGCGCGAGCAGATGCCCGCGATGTGGTCGCGCGAGCCGTTGATGTTCGACAGCTCGCCCGACTCGCCCGCCGGGTCGCAGTAGCGGAAGACGACGCGGTCTTCGCGGACCAGCTCTGCGTACGTCTCGTCGTCGCAGACGTAGTTGCCCTCGGCGTGCGCGACGGGGAGGCTCAAGACCTGCCCGCCGCGCAGCTCGTGCGTGAAGGGCGACTCGGTCGTCTCGACGCGCACGTTGACGTGTTGGCAGATGAAGTGCAGCTCGCGGTTGCGAATGAGCGCGCCGGGCAAAAGCCCCGACTCGCACAGGATTTGGAACCCGTTGCAGATGCCGAGGACGAACCCGCCCCGCGCGGCGAACTCCTTGACCGACGAGATGACCGGCGAGAACGAGGCGAGCGCGCCCGCCCGCAGGTAGTCGCCGTAGGAGAAGCCGCCCGGGATGATGACCGCATCGTAGGTCGAGAGGTCGGTCTCGCGGTGCCAGATGAAATCGACGGGCTGCCCGACGTGCTTCGAGATGACGTGGTACGCGTCGTGGTCGCAGTTCGATCCGGGAAAGACGATGACTCCGAATTTCATCACTCGACCTCCACGCGATAGTCCTCGATGACCGGGTTCGAGAGCACGTCGCGCGCCATGCGCTCGGCCGTCTCGCGGGCGCGGGTGGTGTCGAGCGCAGGGTCGAGCGCGATCTCGAAATACTTGCCCTGGCGCACGTCGGCGACGCCGTCGTAGCCGAGCAGGCCGACCGAGTGCTGGATGGCCTTGCCCTGCGGGTCGAGCACGCCCTGCTTGAGTGTGACGTAGACTTTTGCTTTCAAGGGTCTCTCCGGAAAGTTCAGAGTGCGAAGCGCAAACTTAAACGAGACGCGCCTGGGGTTCAAGCGCAGCGGCTCGGCGGCTCAAAGCTCCATCGTCATTTCGTGCTGCCGCAGAACCTCGCGGAAGCCGTGTTCGAGGAGCGGCGCGGCGAAGAGGCCGCGCTCCGGCTCGTTCTTGAGCTGGAGCTTTCCTTCGAGGTGATCGAGCGCGGCGCACATGGCGCGCGCCTGCCGCGCGTTGACGGCGGCGAGGTCGGTGACGAAAGTCTCGCCCTCCACCGTGCGCCGGTAGAGCGCGTAGGCCCGGGGCCGCGAGCGTGCGCCGAGGTAGAGCCCGCACGGTTCCGCCGCCAGCAGACTCACCGGCTCGCGCTGCCAGACGGGCGGCTCCGGGTGCAGGCGCGTGAAGTGTTCGAGCAACTCGGCACCGGGCGCCTCCCGTGGGGGCGCGACGCGCGGCGTTGCAGCCGCCTTCCACTCGGCCGGGCGTTCCATGACGAGCAGGTCGCGCGTGACGCGCATCCCGGCCCGCTCGTAGAGTCGTTGCGCCGCCGTGTTCCCCGCGAGAACTTCGAGCGAGAGGCGGCGCAGCCCCGCGGCGCGCGCCCGCGTGAGCAACTCCGACAAGAGTCTGCGCGCGAGCCCGCGGCGGCGCCAGCGTGGGACGACCCCGAAGCCGCCGCACCACCCCCGCTCTCCGCGCATCGCGAGCACCGCCATCCCGACGGCCTCCGCGCCCTCAAAGGCAACGAGCGAGTTGAGGAGGTCGTGCTGTTCATAGCGGACGCGGCGCGCGAGGAAGGTCGCGTCAACCACGGCGGCTATGGGGTAGCCCTCAAACGAGGACGTGAAGGCCGCGGCGAACGCTTCGAGCGACACCGTCGCGGCGGAAACGAATCTCACCCCGTCGTCAGTCAAGGCTTCAACCCTCCGGATTCGCCGAAGACGCGCGTGAAGACAACGGGCACGTTGCGCATGTAGGGCTCGGGCGAGAGCACCCGCGCGACCTCTTCGGCCGTGAGCAGTTTGGAGATGTCCGGGTCTGCGAGGACGTGCGTAAGGAATTCGCCGCCCTCGTCCCACGTCCGCATCGCGTTGCGCTGCACCCACTCGTAAGCCTGCTCGCGGGAGACGCCCGCGCGCGTGAGCGCCAGAAGGAGTTGGCCGCTGTAGACGAGCCCGCGCGTCGCCGCAAGGTTCGAGAGCATCCGCTCGGGGTAGACGACGAGCGTGTCGAGGAGCGACGTACACTTGTGCAGCATGTAGTCGAGCGCAATCGAAGCGTCGGGCAGGACGACGCGCTCGGCCGAAGAATGCGAGATGTCGCGCTCGTGCCAGAGCGCGACGTTCTCAAGCCCGACCACGGCGTAGCCGCGCACGACGCGCGCCATTCCGCACAGGCGTTCGGACAGAATCGGGTTGCGCTTGTGCGGCATCGCAGACGAACCCTTCTGACCCTTCTTGAAACGCTCCTCCGCCTCGCGCACCTCTGTGCGCTGCCAGTGGCGAACCTGAGCGCGAACTTCTCGATTGAGGCGGCGCAGATGGCGAGCGTCGTCAGATACTCCGCGTACACGTCGCGCTGTACGACCTGTGTGGAGACGGGCGCGTGCTTGAGCCCCAGACGTGCGCAGACCCTCTCTTCCACCTCCGGGTCGAGGTGCGCGAACGCGCCGACGGCGCCGCTGATCTTGCCGACGGCGACCGCCTCCTGCGCCCTCTCAAGCCTGACGCGGTTGCGCCGCGTCTCGTCGTACCAGAGCGCGAAGGTGAGGCCGAAGGAGGTCGGCTCGGCGTGGACGCCGTGCGTGCGCCCGACCTGCGGCGTGGCTTGGAACTCGAAGGCGCGGCGCCGGAGGACTTCGAGCAGCGCGTCCGTCTTCGCGAGCAGCAGGTCGCAGGCGTCGCGCAGCAGCAGGGCGTTGGCCGTGTCCACCACGTCCGAAGAGGTGAGCCCGTAGTGAACGAAGCGCGCGGCCTCACCGATGTTCTCGGCGAGCGCCGTGGTGAAGGCGATGACATCGTGGTCGGTCGTCTTCTCGATCTCGCGAATGCGCTCGACGGTGAACGCGGCGCGCGACTTGATCTCTTCCACGGCCTCGCGCGGAATCGTCCCCATCTCCGCGTGCACTTCGCACACGGCGATCTCCACGTCCAGCCACTTCTGAAACTTGTTCTGCTCCGACCAGAGCGCGCCCATCTCGGGCAGTGTGTAGCGTTCAATCATAAAAGTTAGACCATAGACGATGGACGTTGGACGTTGGAAGCTCCGGCCATTGTCCGTCGTCTTATCGTCCGTCGTCCTATTTCAAAACGTCCGAGGTGACCGTGTAGCCGGCGAGCAGCCACTCGCCGCCGCGCTCAAGGAGCGTGAAGCGTTCGGTGGCGCTGCCGCGCTCGAAGCGGGTCGAGTAGAAGAGTTCGAGGGCGTGCCCCGAGAGCGGCGCCGAGGCGCTCTGCTGCTCGGTGCCCTTCGTGAGCGCGCGGCTCTCGACGCGCCCGAGGCGCTCGCGCACGCGCGCGAGGATGCGCGTACTCTCCTCGGCCGAGACCTGCGCGCGCCACTCGGGCGCGGCTTCCATGTAGACCTTCTCGTCGCGCCCGGCGGCGATGTCTTCCGTCACGCGCTCGACGGTCGCCTGCGCCCCGGCCGGCACGCCGTGGCGCTCGTCCACGGCGCAGGAGGAGAGCAGCAGGCAGATGGCAGCAGGCAGCAGGCAGCAAAAGGCAAGACAGCGCAACGCAGGTCTGACGGAAAGTCGTCGGCTCTGACTGCCTGCTGCCATCTGCCTGCTGCCTACTGTTCTCCTCACAGCTCTATCCAGGGCGTCGGTTCCTTGTGGTTCGAGAGGGTGATGCGGGTCGCGGGCTGGAAGAGGCCGCCGCGTTCGCGCAGCGCCGACTCGGCGGTGAACTTGGCGAGGTCGGGGTTGTTGGCGCGCTGCGAGAGATGTGCGAGCACGATCTGCGAGGCTGTGCCGTCGAAGTCGTCACGCAGCCACACGGCCACGTCCTCGTTCGAGAGGTGGCCGGTGCGCGACAGTATCCGCTGCTTCAGCTCCCACGGGTACACGTCGCACGCCTTGAGCATGTCGCGGCTGTGGTTCGACTCGATGACGATGGCCGCGCAGCCCTTCAACTGCTCGGCGACAAGCGTCGTCACGCACCCGAAGTCCATGAGGGTCGCTACGCGCACGCCGTCGTGCGTCGCCACGAAGCCGAAGTTGTCGGCGGCGTCGTGCGGGACGGTGAAGGGATGGAAGTCGATCTCGCCTATCTGAAAGTCCTGGCTCGAAGAGATTTCGACCGTGCGGTCGCGCATGGACTCGGCGCGTTTCTTCGGCTCGTCGTTCGTGCGCGCCTTCTCGCGGATGTATGCGTCGCGTGTTGCGCCCGAGATGTAGACGGGGCACGAGAGCGATTTTAAGAGCACGCGCAGGCCGCCCGCGTGGTCGGAGTGCTCGTGCGTGATGACGACGCCGTCGAGGGCGCCCGCGTCCTCGCCGACAAGCGCGAGCCTGCGCACCGTCTCCTTCGCCGAGAGCCCCGCGTCCACCAGCACGCGCGTCCGCCCCGCGCAGATGAGCACGGCGTTGCCGGTCGAGCCGCTTCCTAAAACCGTCAGTCTCATCCTCTATACCAAGCCTGAGAATATGCCCCGCGCGGGACTCCGAACGCAAACGTCGGCGGGCGAAAAGTCTTGCTTGAAGGCTTACTGGTCCAGGATGAGCTTCGAGAACTTGTGGCCGCCGGCGATGTAGAGGTTGTTCTCCGCGTCAAACGTGAGTGCATCGACGGCGTGCGGGGTTTTGAGCGTGCGCACGAAGCGGCCGTCCGACTCGTAGACGTGAATCTTGTCGAACGGCTCGCAGACGTAGACGCGCCCGCGCAGGTCGGCCGCAATCGCCGAGGGCGGGCCATACTGCCCTGGCTCGCCCCCCTGCCCGCCGAAGCGCGCGAAGTACTTGCCCTCGTTCGTGAAGCGGAAGACGGCGATGTCCTCGTCGTCGTACCAGTGCTCGCCCGCGACGCCGCCGATGGCGTAGAGCGAGTAGACCTCGCCGCCCGGCACGGCCGCGACGCGCAGCGCCCCGACTTCGAGCTTCTTGTCGAGCTGCGAGCTGACGAAGCGGTGTGTGCGGCGCGCGGCCCGTCCGTCGGTACCCATCAGCACCAGCTCGTCGTCGTCGCCCTTCTGCGAGACGATGAGCAGTCCGCCACCGGGGACGACCGCCGCGTCGTGTATGTAGTCCGAACCGTGTCCGGCGCCTAAGACCTCGCCCGTCTCGCCGTTGAGCTTGAGAATCACGCCGGCCAGCACCGCGTAGAGCTGGTTCGCGTTGTTGACAAGGAGTTTGTCAGGGCCGCCGCGGAGCTTCCGATACCACTTCGTCTCGGTGGGGATGTTCCAGGTGTTGAGGAACTTGCCCGCCGGGTCGAAGCGCTGCACGCGCCGCGTGTCGTCGGAGACGTAGACGCGCCCCTCGCCGTCCACGGCCACGCCCAGAGAGTCTTTGAAGAGTCCGGGGCCGGTGCCCTCCGCGCCGACGGTGTAGGCGACGGTGTAGCCGTTGGGCTTCGGCGTGGGCGTCGGGGTGGTTCGTGGAGTGTAGGACGGCGGGACGAAGGTGGCGCGGTTCGTGTTCGACGAGCGTTTCGTGGCGATGAGGAGGCCGATGCCGCCGGCGACGACGAGGAGCGCGACGATGGCGAGCACGACCCTCTTCGGCTGGTCGGGTTCGCCAAAATTAAGCTGCGGCTCTGCGCGCGGCGGCGCCGGGGAGGGGCGCAGCTCCGGGGGCACGACCACCTGCGAGTTGCAGAACTGGCACCTGACGAGCGGCGCGTCGATGCGCTCGAATTCGAGCGTCGCGGCGCATTGTGGGCAGTTGAAGACTTTCAACTCGGTGGCCCCCGCCTTTAAGGCTTACGGTCGTCGCCGGCCTCGGCCTTCCAGTCGCCGCCGCCCTCGAACTCGACGCGCGTGAGCTGCACACGCTGTCTGCCCGCGTTGAGGTGGCGCGTGCTCTCGTCGGGTTCGATGAAGACCGCCCGGTTGAGCGTCAGCGTCTCGCCGGCCGCGACGCGCTGTTTGAGCTGGAGGCGGTAGCGCTTCAACTCCTTCCCCGTCGCGGGGTCGTAGAAGACGTGCGCCCACTCGACCGACTTGACCGACTTCTCGCCCGTGTTCCTGACCGTCAGCCGCGACTCATACTTGAAGACGTAGTCGGTGCCGCGCTTGACCTTCAGCTCGACGCCCGACTTGCCGCTGCGCACCACCCCGACCGGGATGTAGCCCCCGTACTTCCAATCGAACGCAGAGACCTCCAACCCCGGCGCACCCCGCCGGTCGTCCGATCCTTGCGCCGCGGCGACCGCCGCCAGCGCGACTAAGAGGAGGAGGACTGCTTTCAGCGTGGCTCTCATCATTCTTCCGAGTGGTGCGAAGCCTGCTGTCTGGTGACTTCAGACTTCGAGCCGGGCGCGGTCAACGCGGAAGCCGTTGAGGTCGCCGAGGGCGCCGAGGGCGAGCCGGTCGGTCTTGAAGTGTTCGGTGGCGACGCGGAGCATGTCTTCGGGCGTAACGGCCTCGATGCGCGCGATGACCTGCTCGGGCGAGATGCGTTGGCCGTGGACTATCTCCTGACGTGCGAGCGTTCCGGCGCGCGCGCTCGTCGATTCGAGGCCGAGCAGGATGGACGAGACGGCCTGATCCTTGACGAGTTGCAGCTCGTCGTGGCCGACGGCCTCGCGCAGGACGCGGCGCATCTCTTCGAGGGAGATGTCCAGAACCTCGCCTAACTGCTCGGGCGAGGTGCCCGCGTAAATCTGGAAGATGCCCGCGTCGGTGAAGTGGCTCCCGGCGGCCCCGACCGAGTAGGCCAGCCCCCGCTCCTCGCGTACGCGCTGCCAGAGGCGCGAGCTTGTGCCGCCGCCGATGACCGAGCTGAGAAGGCTCGCGGCGTAACGGTCTTCGTGGCGCGCCGAGGGGAAGGGCGCGGCGATGATGAGGTGCGCCTGTTCCAGCTCCTTCTTGCGCTGAATCAGAATTGGCGCGGCCGGGCTCGGCGAGACTTCTTTGACGCTTTTGACTTTTTTGACGCCTTTGACTTTGCCGCTCGCGGCGCTCCCGTTCTCGAAAGCCTGCGCGGCCAGCTCGACCAGTTGCTCGTGCTCGACGTTGCCGGCGGCGGCGACGACGAGGTTCGGCGGCGCGTAGGCCGCGGCGTGGAACGCGGCGGTGCGCGCGTGGTCGAAGGTCGAGACGGTCTCTTCGGTGCCCTCGATGGGGCGGCCGAGCGGGTGGCCGGGGAAGTATGCGGCGTTGAAGATTTCGGCGAGGAACTCGTCCGGAGTGTCCTCGACCATCTTCATCTCCTCGATGATGACCTTCTGCTCGCGGCGCAGCTCCTCCTCGTCGAAGCGTGGGCGGGCGAGCATGTCGGTCAGCAGGTCGAAGGCCGCTGGGACGGACGTGTCCACGACCTTCATCGCGAAGCCGGTCATCTCGTGCGTCGTGTAGGCGTCGAAGTGGCCGCCGAGGCGGTCGGACTCGACCGCGATGTCTAAGGCCGTGCGCCGGCCAGTCCCTTTAAAGACGGCGTGCTCGATGAAGTGGCAGACGCCGTTCCAGTCCTCGGGCTCGTGGCGCGAGCCGCGCCGAACCCAGATGCCGACGGTGGCGGAACGCAAACCGGGCATCCGCTCCGTCAGCACGGTGAGCCCGTTGGAAAGTCTGGTCAACTTAACTTGTTCGGTCATTACTTCGGAAAGCTTTAAGGAAACCCCTCGGCCGGTATGCAAAACTTTGAGCCTCTGACTTTTGAGCGGGCATCGTAGCACGCGGGCCGGGAGCGGGCAAACCATCCGTCGGCTGGCGCGCATCTCAGCGCACTGAAGCATTTGAATTTAAAGGCCGACCTGCTTGACACCCCCCTCGAAGTTGGCGGAAAATGCTGGCTCCGCCTGTTACGGGTCGGACACACAGAAGGGTTACGCCTGAAAAAGTGTCGCTCGTTGTGACGCCGGGATTGGAGCCGCACACCCAGACAGCTCCCAACCCTCGCCCGGACGCCGCCCTGGACACAGTCAAAGCTAGGGTCAGTTCCGGGAGCGAAGTGGAAAAGTCCCGGGCAGTCCCGGAGGTTTTGCTGCGATGAGAAAATTCAACTGGCGCATCTTCCCTGTACTGCTCGCGGCCCTTTCGGTCGTCGCGGCCGACGGGGGGGCGCAGCGGGCGTGGGGGGCAGAGCCCTCCGGAGGGGAGCGCCGCAGCAGTCTGGGCACCATCAGCGGCGCCGTGCTCGACCGCGCGGGCAACCCCGTCGCGGGCGCGCTCGTGAAGATTCTGCGCGACGGCTTCAACGAGGTCGTCAAGGAGACGAAGAGCGCTTCGGACGGCTCCTTCGCCGCGCGCGTCATCCCGGGCCGCTACCTGATTCGCGCCGTGGCCGACGGGTTCACACCCGCGACCTTCTCCTCCGTCGAGGTCTCGCCCGCGACCGAACTGGTCTACCGCTTCAACCTCCAGCCCGTCGGCTCCGGCAACACACGCCCCGAGCGCCGCGCCGACCGCGACGACCCCAAGTTCCGCATCCGCGCCGCGCACGCGCGCCGCTCCGTCTTCAACGCGGGCGACGCCGAGGACGAGACCGTCCGCCGCGTGCTCGAAGAGCTTGAGGAGGACGAGCGCGTCGGGGCCGCCGAAGAGGAGCTGGCCCTCTCGGATGAGCCGCAGGAGGAGAGGCGGACGAACCGCACGCGGACGCAAGGCTACGTCGAGACCTACTTCGGCTCGTCGGGTCTGCCCGGCGCGGGCACGTACACGGGTCTCAACTTCGCCGTCGCGACGCCGGTCAATCGTCAGGTTCAACTCATCTTCGCCGGGCAGGCCGGCGAGTTCGAGCGTCTGGAAGCGACCGCGCGCATCCGCGCCGGCGCGCGCCATCTCATCAGCGCGACCTTCGGCGGCGCGCGTCTGCCCACGCTCCCGACCGTCCCGAATGCGGAGGAGAGCGTCGGCGCTAAGCTCGGCTTCGGCGCGGCGCGCGGCGAGAAGTTGGAGCAGGTCTCGGTGCGCGCCGTGGACGAGTGGGTCGTGCGCGACGGCGTGGTCGTCGTGCTCGGGCTCGACTATTCGAAATTTGTCGGCGGCGAAGGCGGGTTCACGCCGCGGCTCGGCGTCGCCTTCGACGCCAACGCCCGCACGCGCCTGCACGCCTCGTTCGCGCCCGGCGCGGACTCCGGCACGCGCGCCGATGGCGTCGAGTTCGAGGACGGCGAGATCGTCTTCAAGGAGAACCCGGGGCAGGCCATCGCCATCATCGACGGCCAGGCCGTGCTTGAGCGCAGCCAACGCCTGGAGTTCGGCGTCGAGCGCATACTGAGCGAGAACTCTTCGGTCGAGGCCACCGCCTTCTTCGACACCGTATCGGGCCGCGGCGTCGGCCTCCTGAGCACCCCGCTCGAAGGCTTGACGAGTGAGGGCGGCGCGGCGCTCCTCGACATCGCGAACCAGCAGGGCGGGGCGAAGGGCCTGCGCGTCGTCTACACGCGGCGCGTGAGCAGCCGTCTGAAGGCTTCGGCCGGCTACGCCTTCGGGCGCGGCCAGCAGCTTTCGTCCGAGGGGCCGGGCGGCGGCCCCGACCAACTATTCCAGAACACCTTCTTCCAGACCGCCGCCGCGCAGCTCGACGCGAGCCTGCTCGACGGGATGAACGTCCGCACGGTGCTGCGCTTCTCGCCGCGCGCCGCAGTCTTCGCCATAGACCCGTTCGCCGGCCGGCTCGCCGTCTACGACCCCAGTCTGAGCATTCTCGTCACGAAGGAGTTGCCGAACTTCGGCCTGCCCGTCCGCGCGCAGGCGACCGTGGACGCGCGCAACCTCCTCGACCTGACGACGGGCGTCGAGGACGGCGAGACGCAGCTCTCGCTCGGCGCGCTCCGACGCTCTCTGCGCGGGGGGATTTCGGTCAGGTTCTAAGGCCCGCCGGCCGTCCCAAGGGGCCGCCGGTTTCCAGACAAAGTCCCCGCGTCCAGGCTCACACGAGAAGACGCGGGGACTTTGTGTATCAACGGTTTATCCGAATTTTCGGAGGCGATACGAAATTCTGAATCGGCGGCGAAGTGTGCTTCGGGCCGCGTGTCTTAAGTCAAAGGACTCCGCCCCGCGGTTAAGAGCGCGTCAGTACAGGGATTGGGGCGGCCCGCAAACGGGGCGTTAAATATGACGGTGGCGGAAGTCCGGCGGCGTTTAAGCTGGAATACAGCTTGCTTCAAAACTTTTGATTTACCAGGGCTCGAAGCTCGCAGGGTCTTGAGGGCCTGAGCCGGGCGCGTTCCTCAAGCTCGAATGACAAAAGGGTCGCGTGTAAGACGATGAAGGATTCCGTGCTGACGACGAAGGGCTGGGCGCTGCTGATTGTGGCGGCGGTGCTCGTCGCGGCCGGCACGATCAACTTCGCGCAGCGCCTCACGCACAAGGCGCCCCCGACCGACGGCATCGACTGGGTGAAGACGGACGACGGGATAGTCGTGCGCTCGTTCGAGCAGGACTCGCCCGCCGGGCGCAAGGGCGTCTTCGGCGTGTTGCCGGGCGACCGTTTGAAGGGCGTCGTCGTCGGCGACAGCGAGGAGCGCGACGAGGTCACGACAACCTCCGACATTCAAATCTTTCTCGAAGAGGCGAAGGTCGGCGGGCGCATCGGCTACCTCATCGAGCGCCCCTCGAACCCCGAAGACACGCGCTTCTACTGGATATACCTCGACAATCTGCCGGAGCAGCGGACGCTGACTGCGCGCGACCTCTACCTCAACCTCATCGGCGTCGTCTACCTGCTGGTGGGGCTCTTCGTCTTCTTCAAGCAGGGCGGGCGCGCGCCCTTCGCGCTCCACTTCGCGACGCTCTGCCTCGTCGCCTTCGTCTTTCACTTCTACAAGCCCTACGGCGGCTTCGAAGACTTCGACCTTGCCATCGAGTTCTTAGACAACGCGGCCTTCGCGCTCTTCGCGCCGGTGCTGCTGCACTTCTGCGCGGTCTATCCCGTCAGGTATCAACTCTCCGAGAAGAGGCCGCGGCTCGTCTATCTGCTCTACGCGCCGGCGGCGCTGCTTGTGGTGCTCGCCGGCTTCTACGACTTCACGTCGGCGCTGCACACCGCCTGGCCGGGCTCCAGGCTCTTCGGCCTGCTCTTCGCGGCCTACGAGGCTTTGCCCGAAGATTTCCCCGGGCGCCTCTCGTTGGCGGAGACGGCCTTCCTGACGGTCTCGCTCATCGCGGGCTCGTTCATCCTCGTGCGCCGGTTCGTGAAGAACGAGTCGGCCATCGTCCGCCAGCAGTTGAAGTGGGTCGTGTGGGGTTCGGCGCTGGCGGTGACGCCGTTCACGCTGCTCTACGCGGCCGGCTACCTCTTCGGCGTGGGCGAAGGCTTCCTGAGCGAGACGACGCGGAAGTGGATGACGGACGCGGCCCTGCTGCCGCTGGTGCTCATTCCACTCACGTTCGGCAACTCGGTCGTGCGCTACCGCCTGATGGACGTGGACATGGTCGTGCGGCGCACGGCCGTCTACGCTTTGACGACCCTGACTATCGCGTTAATGATCGGCTCGGTCGTCTACGTCGCGGGGCTCTACGCCTTCGGCGGCGAGGTCATCACGCCGGGCATCGTCACGATGCGCGTCATCATCTCGGTCGCGGCGATGGCCGTGATCGTGATGACGGCTGCGCCGCTCAAGAACTTCCTGCAAGAGCGTACCGACCGCTTCTTCTACGGCGAGCGGTACGACCTGCGCGCGGGCCTGCTCGACTTCGGCCGGACGCTCTCGGCGACGACCTCGTTGGAGCCGCTGCTCGACGCGCTGGTCAGCCGCCTCCAACAGGTCTTAGGCGTCGAGCGCATCGCCATCTTCATCGAGGACACGCGCGGGGGCGGCTCCTACCGCGTGGCGCGCGCCGCCGGGCTCTCCAACGACGTTATCGTCCCGCCCGACTTCCGCGAGATGATCCGCACGCGCTCGGCCGAGGACGGCATCGTGCGCGCCGACGGGATAGACATGCCGCCCGAGACGAACCGGTTCGTGCGCCGCTCGCTTCACTACTACGTGCCGTGCGTGGTGCGCGGGCGGATGGTGGCGGTCATCGGTTTGGGTCGCTCGACGGGCGGGGCGCTGCTCTCGTCGGAAGACCTCGAAATCCTGCGCACCGTCTCGGGCTACGTCGCCGTCGCCATCGAGAACAGCCTGCTCTACCAGGAGCAGAAGGAGCGGGCCGAGGAGCTGGCGCTCTTGAAGGAGTTCAACGAGTCCATCGTCGAGTCCATCAACGTCGGCATCCTGACGGTGGACGACGAGGGGCGTGTGACGGCCTGCAACTCCGCGCTCGAAGAGATGCTGGGCCTGCGGCGCGACGAGGCGACGGGGCACCGCGTCGAAGACCTCTTCGCCGAGGACTTCGCCGAGACCCTGCGGCTCGCGCTCGGCGAGCAGGGCTGGGAGCTGACCGAACTGCGCAACATTTACAAACTGCACACGGCGACGCGGACGAACCGGACGCTCATCCTCAACATCGCGCTCGCGCCGCTGAAGCGCGCCGACGCGGCCGTGCATGGCGGCGCGCTCGTCGTCCTCGAAGACGTGACGGGTCGCGTCCGGCTCGAAGAGCAGTTGCAGCAGCGCGAGAAGCTCTCCTCCATCGGCCTCCTCGCGGCGGGCGTCGCGCACGAGATCAACACGCCGCTGACGGGCGTCTCCTCGTACACGCAGATGCTTTTGGGCATGCTCGCCGAGACCGACCCGAAGCACGCGCTCTTACAGAAGATTCGGCGACAGACCGACCGCGCCACCGGCATCGTCAACAACCTTCTGAACTTCTCGCGCACGGGTGGCGCGACCGACTTCGTCGAGGTGAACCTCGCCCGCGTGCTCGACGACACGCTGCAACTGTTGGAACCCCAGTTGCGCCAGAGCCGCGTCGAGATCGCGCGCGAGTATGCAGGCGACCTGCCGCGCGTCTACGGCAACGCGGGCAAGCTTCAGCAGGTCTTCACCAATCTCTTGCTCAACGCGCGCGACGCCATCCCCGACGGCGGCTGCATCACTCTGCGCGCCGCCTCCGACGAACGCGACGCGCTCACGGTCGAGGTCTCGGACAACGGCATCGGCATCGCGCCCGAGAACGTCGCGCGCATCTACGACCCGTTCTTCACGACGAAGGGCGTCGGGCGCGGGACGGGCCTCGGCCTCGCGGTCTCCTACGGCATCGTGCAGGAGCACTCCGGCCACATCGCCGTCGAGAGCGCGCCCGGCCGCGGCACCACCTTCCGCATCACCCTCCCAACCCCCGGCGCCGTACACACGCGCCTCCAGGTCGCCAGTGACTAGGAGTTCCCACACCCCCGCAACGGAGGTGCTTTCCCTGCTCAACCAACGGCAGTCCAACGCGTGCGCGGGCTTCCCCGTGTGGCTCCTCGCGGCGTTGGCGGCGGCGCTGTGCGTCGCCTGCGGCGGTGGGAAGCCCGAGGCCGCGCCGCCGGCCGCATCAACGACTCCACAGGCCGGGGCAGCCGCGTCCCCCATCCCCTGGGGGACGATAGAGCCGCCCGCGCAGGTCGGCCTCCCGGCGGGCACGTCGAAGCCACAGGAGCGTTCCCCGGTCACAACCCATACCGGCGTCGGGGTCGTCCGCTCCGTCAACCTTCGGGAAGGCTGGTTCGAGATAGACCACGAGGACATCCCGAACTACATGCCGGCCATGCGGATGCAGTGGACGGTCAGAGACAGGTCTCTGCTGAAGTCCGTCAGCGCCGGCGACAGGGTCAACTTCACGCTCGAAGATGACAACGGAAGCGAGGTCATCACCGGGCTTAAGAAGGCTCCCGCCGCTCGTTAACGACCCCGCGAACAAAACGCTTGCTTTTATCCCGGCCGGTGCTAATCTCGCACGCGCTTTCACAGCAAAGAATCGGAAGACGGTCTCCAACCTCTATGAGCAAGCGCAAACGGGTTCGGCGTCTGGCTGCGTGCGCGTGCGCCGTGGCGGCCGGGCTCACGCTCGCCGCAGGGCTTTACACCGGCGCCTCCGCGGGTTCGCGGCCGAAGGCGCCCGCCGCTCCCGCACGCGCGCAGGCGGAGCGCGTGGACATCAGACTGCGCTCCCTGACGACGCAGGCCACGGGCCAGTTGAGCATCGAGGCGAGCGCGGGCGGCGGCCGCGCGCGTCTGACCGCACTGAACCTGCCTGACCCGCAGACCGTAGCGGCGGGCTCGACGACCTACGTCGTCTGGGCCGTGAGCGGCAAGCGCATCTTTAATCTGGGCGAGCTGCGGCGCGACGAGCGCGGCAACGGCGGCCTCGCGTTCGACCGCCCACGGGAGCTCGAACGCTACGGCATCATCGTCACCGCCGAGAGGTCGCCCGATGTCGGGCGCCCGGGCGACCCGGTGCTCACGACCCGCGCCGATGAGGCCGCCGCGCTCTACCCCTTGAAGCCCGAACCCGCGCCCGACGCGCCGACCGTCGCGGCCCCTGGCACAGACAGAGCGAACACGTCTAAGCCCACAGCCGCGCCCCTGCCGCCCGCCCCCGCGCGTCCGCGCGCCCCGCGCGCTTCTGGTGCTTCGAGCGACTTCTACGCGGAGGTCGATGATGCGCTCGCCTCGCATGGCGGCGGTCGCGTCATCGAGCTGGAAGGCGACGCCGCGGCGGCGCCGGACGCGCGGGGAGCCGCGCGCGCCACGCTCAACTCCAACCGCGCATACGTCCGCGCCAACTTCCGCGGTATGCCGCTCCCCTCGGCGTTGGGCGCGGGCATCTACGTGCTCTGGGGCGTCATCCCCGACGGCCGCATTGTCTACATGGGGAGCCTCCCTGCGTCCGAAGACCTCAACCGCGTCGAGGTCTACGTCCGCGTCGCAGGCTTCGAGACGGACGATTACACGCTCCTCGTCACGGCCGAGCGCGCCCGCCCCGCACACATGCCCGACGGTCGTCGCCTGCTCAAGCCCAAAGACTCCGCCTCCGTCAAGTGACCGCTGCCCCGCCGCCGGGGTAAACTAAGTGACGAGTACTGAGGACTGAGGACTGAGTGGGGAACGGCGAGTTCTTCACTCAGTCCTCAGTCCTCAGTCCTCAGTCCTTTTTTGAGGTGCTGATGGCGAGAAAAGGTTCAGTCCTCGTCGTGGACGACGAGGAGATCATGCGGGACGTGCTGGAGACGCTGCTCTCGGCCGAGGGCTATCGTGTCGATCTGGCGAAGACGGGCGAGGAGGGCCTGGAGTGTTACGGCCGGCGCGCCTACGACGTGGTGCTCTTAGACGTGTCGATGCCGGGCATGGGCGGCCTGCGCGCGCTCGAAGAGATTCAGAAGGCCGACCCCGAGGCCGTCGTCATCATCATCACCGCCTACGCTACCTTCGACACCGCCATCGGCGCGTGGGAGCGCGGCGCCTTCAACTGCATTCGCAAGCCCTTCCAGAACGAGCAAATCTTAGAGACGGTCGCCTCCGGCATCAAGCGCCGCCGCAAGGAGGAGGAGCGCCAGAACCTCCGCCGCGCCATGGGTCGCAGCGTCGAGCGCGGCTCCATCATCGGACGCTCCGAGAAGATGCAGGCCATCTTCCAACTCGTCGATCAGGTCGCGCCCGCGCGCTCGACCGTCCTCATCACCGGCGAGAGCGGCACGGGCAAAGAACTCATCGCGCGCGCCATCCACATGCAGAGCCCGCGCGCCCAGAAGACCTTCGTCACCGTCAACTCCTCGAACATCCCCTCGGAGCTTTTAGAGTCGGAACTCTTCGGCCACACGCGCGGGGCGTTCACCGGCGCGGTCGCCGCCAAGAAGGGTCTGTTCGAGGTCGCCGACGGCGGCTCCATCTTCCTCGACGAGATCGGCGACATCCCGCCCGAGACGCAGGCGCGACTTCTCCGCGTGTTGCAGGAGCGCGAGTTCACGCCCCTCGGCGACACGACGCCGCGCAAGGTTGACGTGCGCATCATCGCCGCCACGAACATTGATTTGAAGGAGGCCGTCCGGCAGGGCGCCTTCCGCGAAGACCTCTACTACCGCCTCGCCGTCGTCCCCATCGAGCTGCCGCCTCTGCGCGACCGGCGCGAGGACGTGCTCGCGCTCGCGCAGCACTTCATACGCAAGTACAACGAAGAGAACGGCCGCCACGTCGCCGACCAGCTCGCGCCCGACGTGCTCGCGCTGCTTGAGCAGTACACCTGGCCCGGCAACGTCCGCGAGCTTGAGAACGTCATCGAGCGCGCGGTCGTCATCGCGCCCGGCCCCGAGGTCACGCGCCAGTGCCTGCCCGCGGAGATCGCCGACCCCTCGAAGGCCGCGGGCGCCGCCCCGCTCTCGACGGGCACGGGCAGCCTCGACGTGAGCCGCGGCGTCAACTTCTACGACGAGGTGCGTCGCTTCGAGATCGACATCATCCGCCGCGCCCTCGACCAGACCGGCGGCCACCAGTCCCGCGCCGCCAGACTGTTAGGCATGAACGCCACCACGCTCAACTCCAAGATCAAGACCTACAACATCCAACTCCGCTCGTGAAGACACGGCACGGCGCAAGAGTGCGACGCATCATCCCGGCTGCGGCCGTGTGTGTGCTGGCCTTCGCGCTCTACGCCGCCGACGTTCCGGACAACCCGCCGGGGTTCTACATCGACGAGTCTTCCATCGCTTACAACGCGCTGACCGTCGCTCAATCTGGAAGGGATGAGCATGGGGAAGCGTGGCCGCTCTACTTCAGGGCGTTCGGGGATTATAAGAATCCGACGTACGTCTATCTGTTGGCCGCGGTCTTCAAAGTGACGGGGCCGAGTATCACGGCCGCGAGGTTGTTGAGTGCGGCGTTGGGTGCGGCGGCGGCGTTGCTGCTGGGGCTTCTGGCGTTGAGGCTGAGCGGACGGGTCGAGGCGGGTGTGGTCGTCGCGTGCTCTGCGCTGTTGACGCCGTGGTTGTACGAGTCGAGCCGCCTCGTCTTCGAGGTCGCGGCCTACCCTTTGGCGTGCGTGCTGTTTCTGCTGGCGCTCAGGCGTGCGTCGGGGCGGGAAAGGTGGGGGGCGTCGGACGTGTTCGCGCTCGTCGTCACGCTCTCGCTGCTGACGTACACGTATTCGACGGGTCGGCTGTTCGCGCCGCTGCTCGCGGCGGGGCTCGCGTTCTTCATCACACGGCGCAACCGCGCGCGCGTCCTCGCGACGTGGGCGGCGTACGGCGTGACGCTCATCCCGCTGCTCGTCTACTCGCTACGACACCCGGGCGCGCTCGCGGGCCGGTTCAGCCTCATCACCTACGTCACGCCGCAGAGCAGTTCGGTAGATGTCGCGCGTGAGTTCGCGTTGCATTATCTCGCGGACGTGAACCCGTGGCGTTGGCTCGTGACGGGCGAGCAGAACATACGCGACCACCTGCCGGACTCGCCCGTGCTGCTGGCGGCGACGGTGCTGCTCGCGGCCGCAGGGCTCTTTTTCGTCCTGCGCGAACATAGGGGAGAAGCGTGGTGGCGCTTTCAGCTCTACGCGCTCGCAACGTCGGTCGTGCCGGCCGCGCTCACCGTGAACGACTTCCCGCAGTTGAGGCTGATAGCCTTCCCGGTCTTCCTGCACGTGCTCATCGCGCCGGCCGTCGCGCGGATGACCGGCGGAGGGATTTTGAGAGTCGCTCTGTACGGCGTCCTCGTGCTGCTGCTCGCGCAGGGCGCTTACTTCCAGTGGCGTTTCCACGCGTGGCCGCCGGAGCGCTGGTATGTCTTCGACGCGCGTTTCCCGCGTAAGATACTTGCGCCCGCGCTCGAAGCGGCGCGGGATGGCGGCGTCTACCTCTACGACCCGCCGGGTCGTTCCGGCTACATACAGGCGCTCTGGCACGGCGCGCTCCGCGGCGTCGAGTCAGCACGGTTCGTCAGACTCTCGACGAATGAAGCGCCGCCGGGTGCGGTCGTCGTCAGCACGGAGGAGACTTGCGCGAACTGCCGTCTGCTCGCGCGCTCAATCAACTACGTCCTCTACGCCGTCGAGCCGACGACGTTGAGCGCTGACCCTCGGCCGCTCAATCCCGGAGCATTACGCGCGCGGCTCGTCTCGCGCGAACTCCCTGACACTCTCTTCGTCGGCGGCCGTCAGAGCTTCGAGGCCATCGTCCGCAACGTCGGCGGCGAGACGTGGCCGGCCGTGCCGGACGCCGAAGGCCGCTACGCCGTCTCGCTGCGCGCGCGTTGGTTGAGAACTGACGGGTCGCCCGTCAACGAGAAAGTGAGTGTCGCGCACATCCCTTACGACATGGAGCCCGGCGACACGGCCGGGCTCAGGTTGGAAGTCTCCGCGCCCGGAGCGCCGGGCGAATACGTTCTCGAACTGTTTGTGGTACAAGAGGGCGTCGAGCCTTCGGCCGCGCGCGGCGTGGAGTCTTTGAGGGCAGCCGTCAAGGTCTCTCCAAACCCTTAAGCCGAAAACTTCAGACATGGAAAGAACAGTCGAGGCGGTCGAACAGCTAAGCCCTGCCGAGGCGCGGTTCGAGCGTTGGCGGCGCGCAGTCGGGTTCGTCGTCGCGCCGCTGGCGTTCGCGGTGCTGCTGCTTCTGCCGCTGCCGGGCCTGAAGCCCGAGGCGCACAGGCTGGCGGCGGTGATGGCGGCCGTCGTGCTGCTGTGGATTACGGAGGCGCTGCCGCTGCCCGTGACGGCGCTCGTCGGCGCGGCTGCGTGCGTGGTGCTGAAGGTGGCGCCGGCAAAGGACGTGTTCGCGCCCTTCGCAGACCCGTTGATGTTCCTCTTCATCGGGTCGTTCATGATCGCGCGCGCCATCTTCCTCCACCGGCTCGACCGCCGCCTCGCCTTCGGCGTGCTTTCCATCAAGTGGGTGGGCGCGCGCCCCTCGCGCATCCTCTTCGCCTTCGGCGCGGTGACGGCCTTCATCTCGGCTTGGATTTCGAACACGGCGACGACGGCGATGATGTTCGCCATCGGCATGGCCATCCTCGCCTTCCTCTTCGATCAGGAGAAGGAGGGCGGGCAGAAGTTGAGCCGGCATTACGCGACGGCGCTGATGTTGATGACTTCGTTCGCGGCTTCGGTCGGCGGACTGGCGACGCCCATCGGGACGCCGCCCAACGTCATCGGGCTCGGCTTCATCCGCCAGCTCACGGGCGTCGAGTTCCCCTTCTTCAAGTGGACGGTCATCGGCGTGCCCGTCGTCGTCGTGCTCTTCCTCTGGCTCTTCTTCTACCTCAACTGGCTCTCGCCCGCGGGCGTGAAAGAGATAGAAGGCAGCCGCGAGATGTTGAGGCGCGAGCGCGACCGTCTGGGCGCGTGGACGACCGCACAGAAATCGACGCTCGCCGCCTTCGTCGTGACCGTCCTGCTCTGGGTTGTGCCCGGACTCATCGCGCTCTTCGCGGGCGACCAGAGCGCGGTCTACAAGAGCGTCAACGGCAGCGTCCCCGAGGCCGTTGCCGCGGTCGCCGGTGCCTCGCTACTCTTCCTGCTTCCGGGCGACGGAGGTCAGCGCGCCATCACTTGGGAAGAGGCGGTGAAGATCGACTGGGGCGTCGTGCTGCTCTACGGCGGCGGGTTCGCGCTGGGCGTGCTTTCGTTCCAGACGGGGTTGGCCGAGGCGGTCGGGCGTGGGTTGACCGGACTCTTACCGGTGAGCGGCGGGACGGGATTGCTGTTCGCGTCGGTCGTCGTCGCGGTCGTCACTTCGGAGGCGACTTCAAACACAGCGTCGGCGAACATGGTCGTGCCGGTCGTCATCGCGATTGCGCGGGCGCAGGGCGCAGACCCTCTGGAGCCTGCGCTCGGCGCGACGATGGGAGCGAGCCTCGGGTTCATGCTGCCGGTCTCGACGCCCTGCAACGCCATCGTCTACGGCTCCGGCTACGTTCCGCTCGCGCGCATGATTCGCTACGGCATTCTCTTAGACATCGTCGGCGTCTTCGTCATCGTCGCCCTCGTCAAGCTGCTCGTGCCTTTCCTTCGTTAGCTACCAACCAGTCGCGAAGAGTCCCTGCGCGGCCTTCAGTCCGCAGTTCTGATACTTGTCGTAGGCTTTGGCGGTGCGGAGCCTGACGCTCTCGCCGTCCTCGCCCGCGAGCCAGCCATCGAGCGCGGCCTTCAGCACGTAAGCCTCGGGCGCCATCAGGTTGGTCGTCCAGACGAGCGGGTGCGCGCCCGTCTCTTTGAGGCCGGGCGCGAAGTACCTCTTGCTGATGCAGGCGAGGATGACGGCATCGCGGCGCACGTCGTCGCGGCGCACGGGGAGCGCGGGGAGTTGGAAGTCCATCAGCCCGTCGTGGCCGACGTACGCGACGAGGTGCGCCGCTGCGCCGCGCCCGAGCCCGTACGTTCTGCCCCCGTCCTCGAACGTCGGGTTGAGGTTCCCAGACGCGACGTTGAAGAAGTCAACGGTGGCCTGCTTGATCTCGGCGCCGCGGTAGGCGTCGGCGACGAGGTACGCGTCGAGAGTCTTGTGCTTGTAGACGACGCGTTCGAGAATTTTCGGCGTAGGGTTCTGGAAGGCAGCGACCGCGCGCCACTCGCGGGAAGCATTGAAGTGCGTCTTGACGCCGAAGCGCGCGCCCCAGTAGAGGTTGCGCGCGGGGTCTTCACCGTTACCCAGAGCCGCAGGGACGGGCACGATGCCCTGATTCACGTTGTCGCACAGCGCGACGATGACGTAGGCCACCCTGCCCGCGTAAGGCTCGGTCTTAACTTCCGCCGCCGCCGCGGCGCGCGACTCCGGCGCGACGGCCAACGGGCCGCCCCCGCCGCGCGCCCTGCCGCCTGCGCACGCCGCCAGCGCGAGGAACAGCAGGCAGACAAACGCCGACCAACGTCCGAGTCCGATCCCGCGGGCTTTCATCCGACTCACGTGTGACCTCCTCGCGAACGGTGTTAGGATTGGCCTCCCGGCGCCGCGGGCGAGGCACACGACGGCGCTATTAAACCTTTGACACGCGCACGCGCCTAACGGTTCCGAAAGCTTATGGAGAGAATCGTCTTTCTCGAACGCGACACGCTGACGGTCGAGCCGCGCCGCCCTTCGTTCGAGCACGAGTGGCGCGACTACGGCTCGACGCGCCCCGAGGAAGTTTTTGAGAGGTTGCAGGACGCGACCATCGCCGTCGTCAATAAGGTGCCGCTCGGCGCGGACGTGCTCAAACGTCTGCCCTCTTTGAAACTCATCGCCGTCGCCGCGACGGGCACTGACAACATTGATCTGGAGTTCTGCCGCACGCGCGGGATAGAGGTCAGGAACGTGCGCGGATACGCGCGCGAGACTCTCCCCGAGCACGTCCTCATGTTGGCGCTCGCGCTCAGCCGCAACCTCATCGGCTACCGCGATGACGTGCGCGCGGGACTCTGGCAGCGCGCGGAACAGTTCTGCCTGCACACGCGCGAGATACGCGACCTGCACGGCGCGACGCTCGGCATAGTCGGTTACGGCACGCTCGGGCGCGGGGTCGAAAGGCTCGCGCGCGCCTTCGGGATGGAGGTCTTGATTTCGGAGCGCAAGGGGTCGGAAGAAGTGAGGGAAGGGCGTACGCCCTTCGACGAAGTTCTACGCCGCTCGGACGTGTTGACGCTTCACGTGCCGCTGACCAAAGAGACGCGTTATCTGATCGGGCATCAGGAGCTGTTGCTGATGAAGCGTGCGGCGATACTGATTAACTGCGCGCGCGGCGGGGTGGTGGACGAGTGGGCGCTGGCCGGCGCCCTGCGCAAAGGCAGGCTTGGCGGCGCGGGCGTTGACGTGCTCTCGACCGAGCCGCCGGGTCTGGACAACCCGCTGCTCGACCACGACCTGCCCAACATCATCGTCACGCCCCACGTCGCATGGGCCGGCCACCGTGCGCAGCAGACGCTCGCCGACCGGCTCATGGACAGCATCGAGGAGTTCGTAAATGGTAAATAGTGAATAGTAAATGGTGAATGGTTGAAGGCAGGACTTTCTATTCACCATTTACTATTCACTATTTACCTCTTTTCACTCTCCGTGCTCGGCCGTGTAGAGGCGGAGAATCTCCTGCCCCTGCCGGGAGCGCGGGTCGATGGTGCGGAGGTGTTTGCGCCCCTGCATCTCCCAGATGGCCGTGACCTGTCCGTCCTTCTCGACGGCGTGGTAGGTGATCTCTTCGGGCGGCGCGGCCTCGACCTCGACCTCGGCCGCGGCCTCCGCCTGCGGCGCAGGCGCCTGCGCCTCCTCGCCCGCCCCGCTCGTAGCCTCCGCCGCGGGCGCGACCGCGTTCTCGTTCTCTGCCATTATGCTTTCCTCTCCGGACTGTCCACTGGAATTTTCGTGCTTCGGTTTGTGCAGAGAATTGTAATAAGGCGAGGGTTAAAAGGCAAAAGGCAAAAGTGAAAGACGAAAGCCGCAGTGTCCGGTCGTCTTAACTTTTGCCTTTTGAAGTCTGCCTTTTATCTTCACTCAAGCCGCTTCGCGCTGCGCGATGGGGACGGCGCGGGCGGGTTCGGCGCGGCGACGCTGTTCCATGTCGGTCTGCCACAACTCGCGCTGCGTACGGTAGGCGAGGACGCAGAGCGCGACGAAGCCGCAGGCCGCGACGTAGGGCAGCACCTTCTCCATCCGCCGCGTGCCGTAGAAGACGAGCAGCGAGTTGATGATGACAAGCGCGAGGCGGAACTCGGTCGGCCCGAGCATACCGTGGCTGATGTGAAAGCGTCCCGTCGCCGCGAAGGCCAGAAAGGAGTTGACCATGAAGCCGCCGAAGACGGCGAGGACGAGGAGCAGGCTCAGGTGCGCCGTCGCCGGTAGCACCAGCGCGTAGCCGCCGACCACCGCGCACAGGAACGCGAAGTCGAGCAGGTGATCCATGTAGAAGCCCCAGCGCACGAGCCCTGTCCCGCGGTACTTCCCGACCTTCCCGTCGAAAAAGTCGGTCGCCCACTGAAGCGCGATCAGCGCGGACGACCCCCACAGCCAGCGCAGGTCTCCTGCCGCCAGGTAGCCGAACGCGACGAGCCCTGCACACCACACGAGCGTCAACATCGTCAGATGTTGCGTCCCCAGCCACAAGGGTATACGCGGCACCACGCGCGCCGCCAGACGACGTTCGAGGGGGGACAACAGCGACGTACTCGACTTCGTCGCCAGCGCGAACTTTTCTCTCTGCATAACTCAAAAACTCCGTCCCGAAGGCTCGGGAGAGCAACGACACCAGAGCAAGACGCGCGCCACGCCCCCACGGACGAAAGCCCCGCCGTCCCTCATGATTCTCTTAATGAGTGGCGCAGGAAAAAGGTTGCAGTTGTCGGGCTTCCGCCTACTGTCTGCGGGAGAGGGCGACTTCGACAGCGCGGCGGGGGGCGATGACGCCCCAGCCCTGGCGGTCGATCTCGACGCCGGGCAGACGCTCGGCCGTGTCGATGAGGATGCGCTTGACCTGCTGCGGCGACAGGCGCGGGTTGGCTTCGAGCATACAGGCGACCGTCGAGGAGACGATGGGCGCCGCAAACGAGGTGCCGTCCACGAACTTATAGTGCTCGCTGATGACATCCGCCTCGTGGAGCTTGACCGAGACGAGCTGGCGGATGAGGTAGGTCGGCAGAGCGCGCGCGTCGTAGATGTCTTGGTCCACCTCCTTGTGCTCTTCGATGAGCGGCAGCAGCTCTTCGTCAGACGCTCGGTCGAGGCGCGCGTAAAGTTCGGCCTCGGCCGCGGTCGGCGTGTGCGGGAGGATGGGCGCGGGCACCCAGATGCCGGGCGCGATGACCTCGGGCTTCTGTAGGCCGTCGAAGGTCGGGCCGTAGGAAGAGCGGTAGAGGCTGTGGCGCGCGCGGTCAAGAGAGTTCTGGTCGTTCAAGCCTCCGACCGCGATGCAGGAGGGAGAGGAGGCGGGCGGGATGACCGGGTGGCCCGGCTCCCAGCCGGCGTTGCCGACGGCGCAGACGACGACCAGGCCCTCGCGCACGGCACGCTCGACCGTCTGGCACAGGGCGTTGTCGAGGAAGGACATCTCCCCGTCGCCGCCGGCCGAGATGTTGACGACGCGGATGCCGTACTGCTCGCGGTTCTCGATGATCCAGCGCAGCCCGCGCTCGATGTTCTTCTCGCCGATGTGGCCGGACTTGCTGACCTTCACCAGCACGACGTTACAGTCGGGCGCAATCGAGCGGAAGAAGCCGCCCGACAACGCCCCGTTGCCGGCCGCGACGACCGAGGTCATCATGCCGTGCCAACTCGCCACGTCAATGGAGTCGAGCGTGCCGGTGCCCTTAGGAACGATGTTGTGATATTCGAGGATGCGGCTGTGCGGCGTCGTCAGGTCGGGATGCGGGTAGAAGCCCGAGTCGAGGAAGGCGATGGTGATGTCGCGGCCGGTGAAGTGCTCGTGCGCGCCGAGCCGCAGCCAAGTCGGGAGGACGTTGCGACCCTGCTCGAAGACGGCCGCGTACTTCTCCAACTGCTTGCGCGCGCGGCCGAACAGCTCCAGACAGCGCGGGCAGACGGACTGCACACCCGCGGGCGCGTTGGCCGAAATCAGCTCCTTCAAATCGTTCGGCAGCCCCTCGAACGGCGCGAGTCCCTCGCCCGCTTCGCGCGAGCAGACGGGGCACGCGGGACTTCCCGCCGGCACTTCCGACACATGCACAGACCCTTCCATCGTCTCAGACACTTTTCGTCAACCCCTTGTTTTTTCTCTATCATGCAGGCGAACACGCGGCGGCGCAAGGGGCGGCACGGCGGGCGGCGCGGCCGATTCGCCACACGCCGCCAAATGATATAAATTACACGCAGGCGTAAACCTTAAAAGTTCAGACGAAGGGGCGACCGATGGCGAAAGAACAGACCAGCGTGCCCGACATCTTCCGGCGCGCGCAGGAGTTGGCGCGGGCCGACGAGCGGCTCTCGCTGAAAGACCTGCGGCGCAGGCTCTACGACGAGTTCAAGGACTCGCCGATGCCGCCGCTGGCGACCGTGACCATCCCCGAGCAGGACGCGCGCGCGCCCGAGGAGGACTGGACGGCCGGACTCTCGATAGTGCGCCGCGGCATCCAGACGGAGGACTGGCGCGAGATAGTCAACGGCATCTCCATGAGCCTCGACCAGACGCTCCGCTACGAGCGCGAGCGCGGCGCACCCGGTCAGGCCGACGACTGGCACGACCGCACCGTCGGCATCGAAGGCGCCCTCAACAAAGGCGTCTCGAAGTGGATGCCGGACGAGTTGATGCGCCTCGCGGAGAAGGCGGGGAAGAAGCAGTAAATAGTAAATGGTCAATGTGAATAGAGGTTGAGCCTCGTTCTCCTTGTGAGGTTACAACTCAAGCCGCAGCCTCTCGTCTACCATTTACTATTTATCATTCGCCATTCACCAACTTATGAGTTTCCTCGACAGGCTTTTCAAAGACCCCTTCCGGCAGGAGGGGGAGCCGCGGCGGGCGGAGGAGTTTGAGGGCGGTGATGTCATCATCAGCCCTGACACACGGCGCGAGAAGCGCATCCCGCCCGGTCAGACGCGCACGCGCAAGTGGCCCGTGCTCGACGCGCACGGCACGCCGCAGGTCGAGCTTGAGACGTGGCAGTTCGAGGTCGGCGGGCTCGTCGAGAGACCACTTCAGAGGTCGCTCGACGAGTTCCTGCAACTGCCCCCGGCGAAGGTCTACGCAGACTTCCATTGCGTGACGCGCTGGTCGCGGCTCGACAACCTGTGGGGCGGCGTCTCGACACGGACGATTGCGGAGTTGGTCGGCGTCAAACCCGAGGCGAAGTTCGTCGTCGCCGAGGCACACGACTACGGCTGGACGACGAACCTGCCGATTGAATTCTTCCTCGCCGAAGACTCGCTCTTCGCGTGGTCGAACGACGGCCAGCCCATCCCGCCCGAGCACGGCGGCCCCGTCCGCCTCATCGTCCCGCGCCTCTACGCCTGGAAGTCGGCCAAGTGGGTCAAGGGCGTCCGCTTCCTCGCCGAGGACGAGGCCGGTTTCTGGGAGGAGGGCGGCTACCACATGCGCGGCGACCCCTGGGCCGGCGGCGACGGCGAGCGCTTCCGTTATCAGGGAGAAGCAGAGTAAAGCCGTGAACCGTGAACCGTAAACCGTGACGAGGTAAGTCGGTCTGTTACTTGTCGCGGTTTACGGTTCACGGCGTACGCCTCTTAATCAAGTGAGCGAAGCAGTCACACTTCAGGACAAGCAGCGGCCGGCGGTGCCGAAGGACGCGGCGGCCGTCGTGCTCGTGCGCGGCGACGAACGCGACCCGGAGGTCTTCTGGGCGCGGCGCGGCGAGCGTCTGGCGTTCCAGCCCGGCTTCTACGCCTTCCCCGGCGGACAGCGCGACGAGGCCGACGCCGAGGTCGAAGTCGGGAATACTGACGACCCCGAGACGGCGCAGATGATCGCTTGCGCGACGCGCGAGCTGTTCGAGGAGCTGGGCGTTCTGGCCGCGCGCGGCGCCGAGCATTTGACAAAGGGTCAGCTCGAATCCGTGCTCGACGACCTGACCTCGGGGCGCATGTCGTTCGCGGCTTTGCTCAAGCACTACGGGCTCAAGCTCGACGCGCGCGACTTCATGCCGGCCGGCCGCTGGGTGACGCCGCCCTTCAGCCCGCGACGTTTCGACACGCACTTCTTCGTCGTGCGCTGTCCGCGGAAGCAGCAGCCGCGCCTGCTCACCGAAGAGTTCGATGAAGGTGGTTGGGAACGAGCGTCGGAGGCTTACGAACGCTGGCGCCGCTTTGAGCTGATGGCTGCGCCGCCCGTCATCCACGCCGTGCGTACCATCGCCTCCGGCCTGACGGAAGATTTGACCGCGCGCCTCCTCTCCATGCCGCAGGCGCGGCGCGAGCCCGTGCGCCGGATAGAGTTCCTGCCCGGCTTCGTCTGCCTCCCCTTACGCACGCCGACCAAGCCGCCCGCGACGACGACCAACTGCTACGTCGTCGGCACGCGCGACTTCAACATCTTCGACCCCGGCTCGCCCTACGAGGACGAGCAGGAAGTGCTCGCACAGTTTGTTAGAGAGCTATTGGATGAAGGCCGGCGGGTTCGGGAGATAGTCCTGACGCACCACCACCCCGACCACGTCGGCGGAGTCGAGAGTCTGCGCGAGCAGTTCGGCCTGACGGTCGCCGCGCACCGTCTGACCGCGGAAGCTCTGGAGGGCAGAGTCCGCATCGAACGCTTCATCGAAGAGGGCGAGGTCATCGAACTCGAAGGCGACCCCTCAATCACCCTGCGCGCGATGCACACGCCCGGCCACACGCGCGGGCACCTCTCCTTCTACGACGAGCGCGCGGGCGCGCTCCTGACGGGCGACAACGTGGTCGGCGTCGGCTCCGTCCTCATCGACCCCGAGGAGGGAAGCGTGCGCGACTACCTCGCGTCGCTCGAACGCTACCGAGGGTTGCCGCGCCTCGTCGCGCTCTTCGGCGGTCACGGCCCCGCGGTCGGCAGTCCCTCTGCTAAGGTCGAGGAGTACATCGCGCACCGGCACAAGCGCGAGCGAGACATTCTCGCGGCCGTGCGGGCGGGAGCGCGGACGCCCGCCGAGGTCGTCGCGCGCGCATACACGGACGTGCCGCCGAAGATGCACGCGCTGGCCGAGCGCGCCGTCTCGGCACACCTCCTGAAGCTCGAAGAGGACGGGCTCGTCCGCCGCGAAGTGGGCGGAGACTTCACAGCGAACACATGAGCCCCGAAGAGACCCCTTCAAAGAAGGCCGCCGACGCGCACGCCGACGCGACGCCTGCGCCGGAGAACGGCGCCGCGTCGCCGGCCGACCTGGAGCGCGCGTGGCTCGCCGCCATCGTCAATTCGTCGGAGGAAGCCATCGTCTCGAAGACGCTCGAAGGCGTCATCACGAGCTTCAACGCGGCGGCCGAGCAACTCTACGGCTACGCGGCCGAGGAGATCATCGGCCGGCACATCTCGACCATCGTCCCCGAAGACCTGCATCCGCAGCTCGCAGAGATCGACGCTGCCCTGCGGCGCGGCGAGAAGGTGAACTACCTCGAAACCGTGCGTCAGCGCAAGGACGGGACGCGCGTCGAGGTCGCCGTCAGCATCTCGCCCGTTCTCGACTCGACGGGTCGCACCGTCGGCGCCGCCAACATCGCGCGCGACATCACCGCCCGCCGCCGCGCCGAGGCGGAACTCGCGCGCCGCGTCCATCAGGGCGCGCTTGGCGCCGAGGTGGGCGCCGCGCTGGCCGAGGGCGGCCCGGCCCTGCGCCCCGTCCTGCAACGCTGCGCCGAGGCCGTCGTCACGCACCTCGACGCGGCCTTCGCGCGCGTGTGGACGATAGAGCGCGGCTCGGACGTGCTGGAACTTCAGGCGAGCGCGGGGCTCTACACGCACCTCGACGGGCCGCACGGGCGTGTGCCCGTCGGCAAGTTCAAGATCGGGCTCATCGCGGCCGAGCGCCTGCCGCACCTGACGAACGCTGTTCTAGGCGACCCGCGCGTCGGCGATCAGGAGTGGGCGCGGCGCGAGGGCATGGTGGCGTTCGCGGGCTATCCTCTGTTAGTCGAAGACAGGCTGGTCGGCGTGCTGGCCATGTTCACACGCCGCGTCTTGCCCGATGACACGCTCGAAGCGCTCTCGTCCATCGCGAACGTCATCGCGCAGGGCATCGAGCGCATGCGCGCCCAGGAGCGGCTGGCCGAATTGTTGCGCGAGCGCGAGCAGACCATCGAGGAGGTCTCGACGCCCGTCGTGCCCGTGCTCGACGGCGTGCTCGTCGTGCCGCTCATCGGCTCGCTCGACACGGAGCGGACTTCGCGGGCGACGCGCGCGGCCTTGCAGGAGGTGACGCGGCAGGGCGCGCGCGTCTGCATTCTCGACATCACGGGCGCGAGGCTCGTGGACTCGAACGCGGTCGCGAACCTGACGAATCTGGTGCAGGCATTGAAACTCGTCGGCGCGGATGCTTACGTCACCGGCGTCGGCGCGCAGGTCGCGCAGACGCTCGTCAAGCTGGGGCTCGACATGCGTGGCCTGCGCACCTACCGCACGCTGGCGCAGGCGCTCGCCGCGCTGCTCGACGCTAAAGGAAGAAGAAGAAATTAATTCAAGGGGACGGGATTTAAAGTAATGGCATTACCTAAAACACTCGGCGAATTGAAGCAGCAGGGCTACCGCGCGCGGCCCGTGAAGGACGAGATGCGCGCCAACCTCCTCGACAAGCTCCGCCGCGGCGAGCGCGTCTTCCCCGGCATCGTCGGCTACGACGAGACGGTCATCCCGCAGATCACGAACGCCGTGCTCGCGCGCCACAACATCATCCTTCTGGGCCTGCGCGGTCAGGCCAAGAGCCGCATCATCCGCCAGCTCGTCAATCTTTTAGATGAGCGCATCCCCGTCATCGCCGGCTCCGAGATCAACGACGACCCCTTCCGTCCCATCTCGGCCTACGGCCGCCAGACAATCGAGCGCGAGGGCGACGAGACGCCCGTCGCGTGGGTCGAGCGCGACGCACGCTTCGTCGAAAAACTCGCGACGCCCGACGTGACCGTCGCCGACATCATCGGCGACGTTGACCCCATCAAGGCCGCGCGCGGCGGACACCTCCTGAGCGACGAGCTGACGATCCATTACGGCCTGCTGCCGCGTGCCAACCGCGGCCTCTTCGCCATCAACGAGCTGCCCGACCTCGCGGGCAAAATCCAGGTCGGCCTCTTCAACATCATGCAGGAGGGCGACGTGCAGATTAAGGGCTACCCCGTGCGCCTGCCCCTCGACGTGATGCTCGTCTTCTCGGCCAACCCCGAGGACTACACCGCGCGCGGCAAGATCATCACGCCCTTGAAAGACCGCATCGGCTCCGAGATCACGACGCACTACCCGACCGAGGTGCAGCTCGGCGTCGAGATTACAAAACAGGAGGCGTGGGTAGAGCGCGAGGGCGTCGAAGGCACTTTGCGCGTCCCCGACTTCATCCGCGAGCTGATCGAGCAGGTCGCGTTCGAGGCGCGCGACGACCAGCGCATCGACAAGCGCTCCGGCGTCTCGCAGCGCCTGCCGATCACGGTTACCGAGTCGGTCGTCTCGAACGCCGAGCGCCGCGCGCTCATCACGGGCGAAGAGGAGATCGTGCCGCGGGTCTCGGACGTGTACGCGGCGGTGCCTTCGATGACGGGGAAGATGGAGCTGGAGTATGAGGGCGAGCAGGTGGGAGCGGCGAAGATCGCCCGCGACCTCATCAAGCGCGCCGCAGGCGAGGTCTTCGAGGGCTACTTCGTCGGCTTCGACTTCTCGAACACCGTCCGCTGGTTCGACACGGGCAACAACCTCAAGCTCTCCGACGACGCGCCCGCCGACGAGTGCGTGCGCCTGCTCGAAGCCGTCCCCGACCTCATCGACAACGCCGTCGTCCCCTTCGACTTCAAGCGCGCGGACGACGCCATGCTCGTCTCCGCCTGCGAGTTCGTCCTCGAAGGTCTCTACGCGCAGAACAAGATCAGCCGCAACGAAGAGGGCGGCTACACCGCCGCCACCAAGGCGCGCAAAGACCGCCGCGGCATGATCTACGACGACCTCACCGAATCGGGCCGCTTCAGTTAGCGGCTCACGCGCTCGGCGGCGGCGCGCCGTGGAAGAGGCGGTGCGTGAAGACGTTGAGGAACTTGCCTTCGGGGTCGTGCTCCTCACGCAGCCGTGCGAAGCGCTCAAAGTATTCGCCGTGGGCGTTCATCAGGTCGTGCTTGTCGAAGCTCTGGCAGTACTTGCCGAGGTGCGGGCGCGCCCCGACCTCGCGCATCAGCTTCTCGGCCTCGGCGTAGAACTCCTCGAAGCGGCCGTTGTCGTTGCAGCACAGGTTGAGCCACGCCGAGGCACGCTCGCGCCCCGCACCTAACAGCGTGCAGTCATGCCCGGCCGGCGTGAACCGCACCTCGATGAGCATGTAAGGCAGCTTCCGCTCTCGGTACATGCGCTCGTAGAGATCGAGGAATTTCCTGCACGTCTCAAGGGTCTGCTCGATGGGCACGGTGAACTCAAGCTCCTCGTGCAGAGGGTAGATGGTTCGGTTGAACCCCTTGTAGCTCTCAAGCACTAAGTCAGTCCCGCGCCTGAAGCCGTAAGCCCAACGCCCCCAGTCGGGGAGCACGCCCGTGATGGCCATGAAGCTGCCGAACCAGGCCGAGAGCAGCGCGTCCTTCGCGATGCTGAGGAACTCGCGGACGGGGCCGAGGAACGACTGCGGCTTCTCGGTCGGGTTCCAAGTGTTGATCTGGCAGGTCTCGGTGAACGGGTAGAGGTAGAGACTGAAGTGCCTGTTCCGGTTGAAGAGCTTGTTGAAATTCTCCCTGACGTAGTCCCTGGTTGACATCTCCACGCGCTGCTCGATGTTGAAGCGCGGGACGGCGCGCAGCACGACCTCGGTGATGATGCCGACGCCGCCGACGCCGCCGATGGCCGCCTTGAACAACTCGTCCTCGGGTTTCAAAGTGTGCGCCTCGCCGTTGCCGTCCACGAGCCTGATCGCCTCCACCCACTCGCTGACGAAGCCCCAGTCGCGCCCCGTGCCGTGCACGTCGGTCGAGATGATGCCCGCTATACTTTGCGCGTCGTGCGAGGGGAGCGCGCCGACGGCGGCGTTGCGCTCCCAGAGCGCGCGCGAGATGTCTCGGACGCGCGTGCCGCCTTTGAAGGCGACCTGCATTTTGGTGAGGTCGCGCCAGAGCAGCCCCGTGTAGTCGTCGAGCGAGGCGAGCGTCTGGCCCTCGACGAGAATGCCCTCGTTGAACGAGTGGCCCGCGCCGAAGAACCTGACCGTGCCCGGCGTGTTCTTCACGAGCGAGACGATCTCCTCCTCCGTGCGCGGCTTCGCGAAGTGCGCGGGGCGGTGGCGGTAGCGGCGGCACCAGTTGCGGAAGACGCCGCCGCGCACGCGCCCCTCCAGCCAGATGAAGCGCCCGAAGGTCAGCGCGTACAGGAGAACGTTGAGCGTCGTAGCGAACGCGACGTATAAGTAGCCCCTTCTCTTCATCGCCCTACCTCCTTAACTATTGACAAGGTCTCGGCCGCGCACATATCTTGCTTGCGCCCTGCAAGGTCGCACGCGCTTCACGTAACACCGCACGAGTCCGCACGTGACATTTCAACCCCGGCGCTCGCCGGAAGGAGTCCGCCCATGACGCCCGACCCCGTGTTCAGCCCGCTCAACTTTCGCCGCCTGACCGTCAAGAACCGCATCTTCCGCTCAAGCATCTCGGGCCGGTTCGACAACTACGACGGCTCCGGCACAGAGACGCGCATGAACTGGGAGGAGAAGTTCGCGCGCGGCGGAGTCGGCGCCATCATCTCTTCGTTCGTCGCCGTCTCGGTCGCTGGCCGTCACGTCCCGAACTTCGCCACCATCCACCGCGACGAACAGGTACCCTTCTGGCGCGAGGTGGGCCGGCGCGTGCACGAGCACGACTGCCGGTACATCCTCCAACTCAACCACGCCGGCCGGCAGATGGACTTCCGCGGCGTGGACAACCTGCGGACGCCTGCGCTCAGCTCCACCTCTGACACAGAGCCCTTCAACGGGTTCGCCTGCCGCGCGATGTCGAAGACGGAGATCGGGTCGGTCGTGCGACAGTTCGCCGAAGCGGCGCGTCGCGTACGCGAGGCGGAACTCGACGGCATCGAGCTGCACGGCGCCAACGGCTACCTCATCACGCAGTTTCTCAGCTCCGCCATCAACGACCGGCGGGACGAGTACGGCGGGTCGGTCGAGAACCGCGCGCGCTTCCTCGTCGAGATCGTCCGCGCCATCCGCGCCGAGGTGGGCGCGGACTTTCACCTACAGGTCAAGCTCAACGGCAACGACTTCAACAACTCGGTCTTCTTCTGGAAGAAGAAGGGCAACACCGTCGAGGACGCCATCCGCATCTGCCAGATTCTCGAAGCCGAGGGCGTGGACGCGCTCCACGTTTCCAGCGGTTCGAGCTTCCCGCACCCGCGCAACCCGCGGGGCGGTTTGCCGCTCGACGTGCTCAAACGCGTCTACCCCATCATCGACATGGGCAAGAGAACCTTCCCCAACTACGTGATGGTGCGCTACCGACTCCTGCAACCGTTCATCAAATTCCTCTGGACGCGCGACGAGGGCAAGCTCATCGAGGGCAACAACCTCGACGCCGCCCGCGCCATCAAGGCGAGAGTCAAAGTCCCCGTCCTCTGCACGGGCGGCTTCCAGACGCTTGAGGTCATCCGCGACGCCATCACAAGCGGCTCCTGCGACGCTGTCTCCATCGCGCGCGGGCTCATCGCCAACAACGACCTGCCCCGCCAGCTCGCGGCCGGGCACTCGCCCAAGCGGCCCTGCACCTACTGCAACCGCTGCCTCTATCACGTCCTCGAAGACCCCATCGGCTGCTACGACGTGACGCGCTACTCCGGCCACGAAGAGATGCTCTCCAACATCATGTCGGTCTTCCACTCGGGCACGCCGACCAACTGAACTCGCGTCGAAAGGCTCTGTGGGAAGCGCGGGCGTTCTAACGGGTGAAGACGGTCGCCTCAAAAGGAGTAGGAACAATCGGCCGTCGGGGCAGTCTCGAAAACAGCGGGAGCGTATCTTTCGTCCCGGCGGCTGTCAACAAAAATCTGTGACGCGCGCGAAACTGCCCCGGCCCGCCTTCTCGGTTATAATCGGCCCACCTATGAAGTTCATACGCTATTCGAGGTTCAAGGGGTTTGACGTGTCGGGGCTGTCTCTGGGCGACCTGATGGGGTTGTTACAGGACTCTCTGCTGTCTTCCGGGTACGACGAGGACTACTACTGGACGCGGCAGCGGCAGGACCCGGACAGGTCTCTGGACGCGCTCCGGCAGGCGCTCTTGCAGGCGCTCCTTGAGATGGGCGAGCTCTCCGAGCACGACGTGGAAGAGATGCTCGCCGAGAACAACGGTCAGTTCAAAGGGTCGCAGTTGGAGGAGCTGCTCAACCAGCTCATCGAGCGGCTGGTCGAAGAGGGCTACCTGAAGCTGAACGAGGAGGCGGCCGAGGCCGAGAGGCAAAGGCGGCGCGGGCCGGGGCAGGGCGAGGTCGGCGAGCCTTTGCCGCGCAACGTGAAGTTCGAGGTGACGGAGAAGGGGCTCGACTTCCTCGGCTACAAGACTTTGCGAAACCTGCTCGGGAGCCTCGGCAAGAGTTCGGTCGGCCGGCACGACACGCCGCACCTCTCGACCGGCGTCGAGGCTTCGCAGTCGCCGAAGCCCTACGAGTTCGGCGACACGATCAACCTCGACGTGAACGCGACGCTGCTCTCGGCCATCAAGCGCGAGGGGTTGGGGCTCCCGCTCAACCTTGAATACCGCGACCTGTACGTGCATCAGCAGGACTACCAGTCGTCGTGCGCTACGGTCGTCATGCTCGACTGTTCGCACTCGATGATTCTCTACGGCGAAGACCGCTTCACGCCGGCCAAGAAGGTCGCGCTCGCGCTCGCGCACCTGATACGCACGCAGTACCCGGGCGACTCTTTGAAGATCGTGCTCTTCCACGACGACGCCGAAGAGCTGCCGCTCGCGCGGCTCGCGACGACGCAGGTCGGCCCCTACCACACGAACACGGCCGAGGGCTTGAAGCTCGCGCGGCGTCTCCTACAGGCGCAGCGCAAGGAGATGAAGCAGATCGTGATGGTGACCGACGGCAAGCCGACGGCCTGCTTTCTCGACGCGGAGGCGGCGGGCGCTTCGGGTCGGCGGCTGCCCTTCGGCGAGATACAGGGCGGTCGCAGGCTCTACAAGAACTCGATGGGCGGCGACCCCGTCGTGATGGACGCGACCTTCCGCGAGGTGCAGGCGTGCCGCAAGGCGGGCATCCAGGTCAACACCTTCATGCTCGCCTCGGACTACTACCTCGTCGAGTTCGTCAAGCAGATGTCGGCCATGACCTCGGGCAAAGCCTACTTCGCCACGCCCGGCAACCTCACACAGTTCGTCCTGATAGATTTTCTGAGGCGCAAGAAGAGCCGGGTGAAATGAGAAGTAGGCAGTAGGCAGTTAGCCGGAAGATAAGGCAGTTAAAGGAATCGGGGCCGTCGTTTTGAACGACGGCCCCGATTCTCTATAGCTCCTTCCTGTCTTAACTGCCTACTGCCTACTCTTGTGCGTGAGGGCTTCGCGCGCGGCGAGTACAGAGCGTGCGGCCTCTTCGGGCGTCGCGGCGAGCGCGGTGAGGTGTCCCATCTTGCGCCCGGCGCGCGCGTCCGTCTTGCCGTAGAGGTGGAGCTTGACGTTGGGGAAGGCGGCGGCCGCGCGCCAGTCGGGTTCGCACTCGCGCCAGAGGTCGCCGAGCAGGTTCGCCATCGCCGCGGGCCGTAGCAGCTCGGTTGAGCCGAGCGGGAGGTTACAGACGGCGCGCAACTGCTGCTCGAACTGGCTCGTTACGCAGGCGTCGAAGGTGAAGTGGCCCGAGTTGTGCGGGCGCGGCGCCAGCTCGTTGACGAGCAGCCGGCCGTCGCGTGTGAGGAAGAACTCGACGCAGGTGACGCCGACCACTTCCAGCTCTTCGAGCACGGCGCGCGCGATCTCGACGGCCGCGCGCGCCGTTGCTTCTTCGACCCGCGCGGGCGCGACGGAGAGGTCGAGGATGTGGCGGCTGTGCGTGTTCTCGACGACGCCGTAGTGTGCGACACGGCCGCCCGCGCCCCGGGCCGCGACGACCGAGACCTCACGCTCGAAATCGACGAAGGCTTCGACGACGCCCTCCTGCCCGCCGAGCGCCTCGAACGCGGCCGCGGCCTCTTCCTGCTTGTCGATGCGCGTCTGACCCTTGCCGTCGTAGCCGAAGCCCGCGGTCTTGAGCACGGCCGGCAACCCTATCTCTTCGAGCGCGGCCTTCAGGTCTTCGATGCTGCGAACGTGCCGGAAGGGCGCGACGGGGAAGCCGTGTGTGTTGAGGAAGGTCTTCTCGCGCAGGCGGTGCTGCGTCGTGTAGAGCACGGAGCCGTCGGGGCGGACGGGGGCGAGTTGCGCCGCGGCCTCGACGGCGGCGGCGGGCACGTTCTCGAACTCGAAGGTGACGACTTCGACTCCGCGCGCGAACTCGCGCACCGCGTCGAGGTCGTCGTAAGCGTGCTCGTACTCTTTGTCTGCGACCTGACCGGTGGGCGTGTCGGAGTCGGGCGAGTATGTGTGGACGCGGTAGCCCATCCGGCGCGCGGCGATGGCGAACATGCGGCCGAGTTGACCGCTGCCGAGTACGCCGACGGTGGCCCCGGGCAGTATCGCTCTCATGACGGCAGGGTCGCCTCAAGCACTTTCGCCGTCTGCTCCTCGCGGAAGCGGCGCAAGCGTTCACGAAGTTCGGGACGCGTGTTGGCGAGGATGGCGACGGCGAGCAGCGCGGCGTTGGTCGCGCCCGCCTGTCCGATGGCGAGCGTGCCGACGGGGACGCCTGCCGGCATCTGCACGATGGAGAGGAGCGAGTCGAGACCCTTCAAAGCTTTACTCTTGACGGGGACGCCGAGGACGGGCACGGTCGTCTGCGCCGCGACCATGCCGGGCAGGTGCGCCGCGCCGCCCGCACCCGCGATGATGACTTCGAGCCCGCGCGCTTCGGCCCCTTCGGCGAACTCGGCCATCCGGCGCGGCGTGCGGTGCGCCGAGACGACCGCGCACTCGTGCGGCACGCCGAACCGCTGCAAGACCTCGGCCGCGTGGCGCATCGTCTCCCAATCGGACGTGCTGCCCATGATGACCGAGACGAGCGGTGCCTCGTTCGCGCCCGCGCCTTCAGACACACACTCTTCGGACTCCATGCCCGCGTCACCTCTCTCGGCCTTCAACCTGATGCCCAACGGCTGCGGTCTCCTCGTCTGGTAGAGGTTGTAGTTGTACTCAAGAACGACGTGCTGCGACACCGCGCGCCTTCTTAAAGGTAACGCTCGCGCAGCACGCGGAGGTGGTGCGCCTCGTGGCCGGCGATGATGTAGGCCAGCGCGCGCACCGTGACCTCGTTGTCGCTGGCGATGCCGCGCCGCGCCCACGCCTCGGGCGAGAGGTGCCGGAGCAGTTGGATGGTCGCGGAGCGCACGGCCTCGAACTCTTCGGCGAGGTCGGCGAGCGTGCGCGCGTCGAAGTCCACGCCGGCCATCCACTCGTCCTGCTCCATGCCGGGCAGGGCCTGGCTGTCGCCGCGCGCGAAGGCGAGCGCGCGGTACGAGAAGATGCGCTCGCCGTCGCTGATGTGCCCGACGAGCTGTTTGATGCTCCACTTGCCGGGCTCGTACCTGTGCGCGCCCTGCTCTTCCGAGAGCCCGCGCAGCAGCACGAGCGTCTCCGCGCCCTGCCGCTCCAACGTCTCGACCAGGTCGGTGTCGGGTACGAGCGACACGTACTTCTCGTAATACGAGGCGTACTCGTGCGCCTCGGGTCTGGCGGGAGCCGTTGCTGACATCTTCAGTAGTCCTTTCTTAACTCGGGGAACTCTCTTCTGGATTGGTTCAACGACTCATCGGTTCATTGATTCATTGAGGCGACCATCAAATGAATCAATGAACCGATGAGTCGTTGAACCAATCCCTCTACTCTTGAGCGTGCGAGTAGCCGGGCTGGCCGTCGAAATTGTAGAGGTTCTCGGTCTTGATGAAGTCGAGGCCGGCATCGGCGAAGCGTGAGAGCAGCGCGGCGATCTGCCTGTTCCCGACCTCGCGCCCGCCCTCTGCGACGAAGCGGCAGCGCCAGTGGTCGGAGCAGAACGTCTCGGTCGCGCCGCCGGGGTAGACCTTCACGCCGCGGTTGGCAATCGAAGTGAGCTTCAGGCCCTCGCCCGACAACTTCTCGACCGCCGCCCCGAGGTCGTTCGCCGAACCCGAAGTCCAGTCGAGGTAGACATCCACGCCCGCCATCTCCTTGTTCACGGCGGCAGTCGCACGCGTCGCGCCTCCAGCGGACGCGGCCTGGCCGCCCTCGCCCGCCTTGTAGCTCACGGCCTTCAGCGTCTCGGGCTTCTGCCCGATGCGCGCGACGACGGCCTCCGCGAACTCACGCGTGCCGACCTTCTCCTTGCTCACGCCCTCTTTATAAATGTCGTACGTGTGGATGCCGTCCTCCATCGTCCGCAGCCATGCGTTGTGCGCCAGCTCCGCCACGTCCGTCTGCCCCGTGTGGACGAGCATCATCACCGCTCCCAGGAACAGCCCCGAAGGGTTGGCTAAGTTCTGACCCGCGCGCCGCGGGGCCGAGCCGTGGATGGCCTCGAACATCGCGATGTGCTCGCCGATGTTGGCCGAGCCCGCGAGCCCCACGCTCCCCGCGATCTGCGCCGCCACGTCCGAGAGCACGTCGCCGTAGAGGTTCGGCAGCACCAACACGTCGAAGTTCTCGGGCGCGTCGGCCAGCTTCGCCGAGCCGATGTCCACGATCCAGTGCTCGTTCTCGATGTCCGAGTACTCGGGCGCGATCTCGTCGAAGATTTTGTGGAAGAGGCCGTCCGTGATCTTCATGATGTTGTCTTTCGTGAAGCACGTGACCTTCTTCCGGTTGTTGCGCCGCGCGTACTCGAACGCGTACCGGACGATCTTCTCGGTGCCGGGGCGCGAGATGAGTTTCAAACACTGCGTCACCTGCCCCGTCTGCCTGTACTCGATACCGCCGTACACGTCCTCCTCGTTCTCGCGGACGATGACCACGTCCATCACCGGATGCTTCGTCTCCACGAACGGGTGGTACGACACACACGGCCGCACGTTCGCGTACAGCCCGAACGTTTTTCTAACAGTCACGTTCAGACTCTTATACCCCCCGCCCTGCGGCGTCGTAATCGGCGCCTTCAAGAAGACCTTCGTCCTTCTCAACGAATCAAACGCCTCCGGCGCCACCCCCGCCGGGTTCCCCGCGAGATACACCTTCTCGCCGATCTCTATCTCTTCAATGTCCAAACGCGCGCCCGCGCCTTCCAGAATGCGCAACGTCGCCTCCATAATCTCCGGCCCGATGCCATCGCCGCGCGCAACCGTAATGGGAGTTTTTTCCGCCATGATGCCAGCCCCTGCCTTTCCGCTTTCCGCCTGAGGTTAGATAACCAGAACAGCCGTCACGCGCTCGGTATTCGCGCCGGCCCCAAACCCACAAAAAATCTTCCCTTAATTGACCCCGACATATAACATCCCCCCCACGCCCCCGGCAACCGCCCGCCGCCCGCGCGCCTTCAGACCTTCGCCGTACTCTGGCGCTATCGGCGACCGACATTCATTTGAGGAGCAGACGATATGGGCAAAAGCCCCCGCACTCCGAAATCAAAGGCGACAGACCCTATGTCTATTGCCGAAGTCCTCATTCAGGAGGCAGGCAAAATTAGTGCAAGTGAATTGAATTTGTCGAATCTGGGCTTAACCAAATTACCGGAGTCAATCGCGCAGCTCTCGAATCTTCGGACGCTGCACCTCAGTAATAATCGACTAACAACGCTGCCGGAGTCGATTGGTAAACTCTCACAGCTTTTTTGGCTGTACCTTGACAATAATCAGCTGACAATGTTGCCGGAGTCATTACGGAAGCTTAGGCGGTTATGGCAACTCTATCTGCACGGGAACGAGGCTCTCGGGTTGCCTGCTGAGGTACTTGGGCCTGTATGGCATGAGTCTTCCCCTAAGCCGGTGAAATCCGCCGCGATTCTCGATTATTACTTTCGCACGCGGGGCAGCAAGAAACGCCCTCTCAACGAGGCAAAGCTAATTCTCGTCGGGCGCGGTGCGGTGGGCAAGACTTCAATCGTCAATCGTCTAATTCACAGGAAGTTCAAGGGCGTGAAGAAGACGGAAGGAATTAAGATTACGGAATGGCCGGTGACAGTCGGCGAGAAGAGAGATAGCGTGCGCCTCAACGTATGGGACTTCGGTGGGCAGGAGATAATGCACGCGACGCACCAGTTCTTCCTGACAGAGCGCAGCCTTTACCTGTTGGTGTTGAGCGGGCGCGAGGGCGTCGAAGACGCCGACGCCGAATACTGGCTGAAGTTCATCCAGAGCTTTGGCGGCAACTCGCCCGTCATTCTAGTCCTCAACAAAATCAAAGAGCACCCGTTCGACGTGAACCGCAACGCACTGCAACGCAAGTACCCGTTCATACGCGAGTTCGTCAAGACTGACTGTGAAGACGCTACTGGCATTGAAGAGCTACGTCGCGTCGTCAAGCGCGAGACGGATAACCTCGAACACCTGCGCGAAGCCTTCCCGGCGAGTTGGTTTTCCATCAAAGACAAACTGGCCGGGATGGAGCGCAACTACTTAAGCTTTGAGGAGTATAGAAAGGAGTGTGCGAAGCTCGGCGAGGCAGACACGGAGGCGCAGGACTCGCTGGCCTTTCATCTGCACAACCTCGGCATCGTGCTCAACTACAAGGACGACACCCGATTGAAGGACACGCACGTTCTCAACCCGCATTGGGTGACGAGCGGCATCTATACTGGAAGGTCATACCGGAACTGTCTAGGTTCACGGCCGTCCCCAAAGACGGGAGGCCGGTGCGTAACTGGCCGAACAAGGACACCGCGTGGCGCGACGTGTCTGAGCGCGTCCGCGCAATTCTCGAAGCCATGCGCGACGCAGACCCTTTGCGGAGCCGTGGGCGTTGATGAGCCGTGGAATCATTGAAGGGCTTCTTCCAGCACGGCCGCGAGGCGCCAGCCGCCTTTGTGAATCTGGTCCTTGACAGTGTCGGCCGCCCAGATGGCGTAGAACTTCCCGCCGGGCTTCTTCTTCTCCTCGGCGCGCCCGCTGTTGATGTCTCTGGCTCCGGACTTCGTGCTTATCTCCGAGAAGGCGAGGCGCGTGTGCGCTTCGCGCGCGAGCGGGAGAATTTCGTTCGCCAACTTCTCGGCCCAGGTCTCCGCCCCGCCCGTCAAACGCCAGTTGGCGGGTTCGCTCGCGGCCAGCTTACCGGCGACCGTCGCGTTCGTGGCTGCGCCGAACGCGTTCTCCACCGTCTGGCCGTCCCAGTAACCGTGGAACTTGCCGGCCGAAGTCAGCTTGCCGTTGAAGAACGTGAACAGCGTGAGCTTGTTGCCTCCCTGATCGGCGAAGCCGACATTCGTGCTCGCGGGTTTGAAAGGGCGCCCGGCGGCGTCGAAGTATTCGGCGCCGACGTGGAGCGGCTGGTGTATGTCGCCGAAGTAGTGCGCGAGGAGGATGACGGCGACCGATTTGGTTATCGCGCGCTTGTTCGGCTGGGGCTCCTGACCTTTGAGGACGCGGACGCAGAAGGGAATCATCTGGACGATGTCGAACCTCGAACGCCCCACCGTCCCGTCGTCGTAGTCCTCATCGCCGACGACCGGAACGTCCGTGTAGTGAAATTCGTGGTGTGAGGGGTCGCTGCTGCACAGGTTCGCGTTCAGGAAGGCGCGAAGCTCGTCGTTGATGCGCGGCTTGTTGACGACCGGCTTGTTGCTGAAGCGGCTGTTATGGCACTTCTCCTTACTGTCCCAGCCCTTGATCTCGTCCGGGAGCGTCGCGACCCTCTCCAGACTCAGGCCGTCCAGTAGTTGCGAAACCTTCTTAGCGACCGAAGGGTTCTTCGCCAGACGCCGGTCGGCGATGGCGCCGACCAGCGAGTGCCCGCGCGGCCCGTATGAGTAAGCACTACCGGCAGACAGACAAACTATCAGCAGAGCGACGAGAAATCTTTTCATCTCATTTTCTCCTGAGGGGCGGCAGGCAGGTGTCCTCTCCAAAGGCGACTCCTTCCTGAAGGGTTTTGAGGTGGGACTCCGGCGGCTGGAGTTCAAAGCATCCGCGGAGCCAGCATTGTCGCTTAATCCAGATGCCCTTGAACGTGTGCGGCTGAGTCTAATGTCTGTGTGGAAATCGAGTCAACGATTATTTTAAGGGTAAGAGTCTCGCTTCAGTCCGCCGCCGGGGCGGTGCGGACGCTGACGCGTTGGCCGAAGACTTCGCCTTCGAAGAGTGTGCGGGCGGACTCGCGGCGGAGGCGCTTCCAGAGCGAGCCGCGCTCGTAGGCGTCGAGGTCTTGCGGGATGAGGTCGAAGAGGGCGCGCGAGGCGACGACGATGAGCTTACGCTTCGGGCGCGAGACGGCGACGGTGAGGCGGCGCGGCTCTAAGAGGAAGTCGCTCTCCGAGTCGGCGAACTCGCGGTCGGAGACCGTGGCCGAGACGATGATGAGGTCGCGCTCGCCGCCCTGAAAACGCTCGACCGTGTCGATGGACTCGGCGAGGTGCGGGAGGCGCGCGGCGAGCAGAGCCTTCTGCGCGCGGTGCGGGACGACGACGCCGAGGCCGGTGCGCGCGTCGAGCTTTAATCCTTCCGACGCGGCGCGCGCGAGCGCCGAGACGAGCACGGCCTCGAACTCGTTCGACTGCTGCGAGCCCTCCTCGTCATGCTCGACGACGACGAGCGCGTGCTCGGGGGCGAGCGCGGCGCGCAACCACTCCTCCTGTAAACCTTCGCATTCATCGAGGCGCGTGCGATTGGCGGAGCGGAAGTCTATCCGGTCGGCGGCGTAGACATGCCGGCGCAGGAAGTCCGCGACCTCTTCGGGGATGCGGAAGGAGCGGTCGAGCGCGACGCGCGAGAAGCCGAGTTCTTGCAGGTACTCGAAGACGGAGAGGAAGACGCGCGCGCGTTTGAGGTCACGCCGCTCTTCGGCGTCCCACGCGTGCGCGAGGATGGGCGGCATCTGCCGGTGGTCGCCGACGGCGATGAACTGTCCGTCGGCGCGGAGGAAGGCCGCGGCCGTCAGAGCCTCGGCCAGACCCATCTGCGAAGCCTCGTCCACGACGACGAGGTCGAAGTGCTCGCCCGACCAATCCACCGCGCGCCCCTTCGACGCGCCCTGCTTCACCAGACGGTAGAGCCCACCCGGCGTGCCGCCGACGACGAGCAGTGGCTCCGTCAACAACATCTCCCACTGCGCGAGCGCCGTCAACTCCTCGCCCCCGTCAGGCAGCACGCGCCCGCAGCCCACTGGCACCGCGTCGCCCGCGTCGTTGCAGACCTTGACGACTTTAAGGCGTGCAAGTAGGGACAGCGGTTCTTGAGAATGTTGCTGTCCGCCGTCAAGTTCGAGCAGTTGAGTTCTGCGCTTCGCGACCGATTCGAGCGCGATGGAGACGGCGGCGTGCGTCTTCGCGAGCACCGCGACGCGGAAGGGGCGCGCAGGACTTGCCTGCGCCAGCATGCGCGAGAGGATGGCGAAGCCGAGCGTGTGGCTCTTGCCCGTGCCGGGCGGGCCTTGCAGGACGAGGACGCGCTCTTCGAGGTGCGAGCCGATGACCTCCTCCTGCGCTTCGGTCAGGCCGTGCGGCTGCTGCGCGCGCGCGGCGAGGCGCGCGATGTCTCGCGCGTCGCGCAGACGCTTGGGGCGGACGGCGCGCGGACGCTTCCCCTCTTCCGTGTCGCTCAGCCAGGCGTAAAGGTGGTTGTGACGCGCGTTGCGGCAGGCTTCGAGGAACTTGTCTGAGTTGAGGTCGTCGGCCATCTCGTCGGCCGTGTAGAGCGTGCCCGCCTCGGGCGCGAAGAGTTGATGCCTGTAACGGAACGGAGAGTTCTTGAAGCTCAGCGGCAGCAGGCGCAGGGCGGCCCCTTGCTCGTCCAACTCCTCGACCAGCGCGAGGCGACCGCGCACGAGACTGCGGCCCGCGAGCCTGCGCCCTTCGCCGTCAACTAAAGGGTTGAGCACGACCCAGTCGCCGACGCGCAGGCGCAGCGCCGGAGACTCCTGCGCAGAGACTTCGGCGCCGTCCGCGGCGTCAAAGCGGAACCGGGCGCGCTCGACGCGCTCGTCGTCCTTCTCGTAATGCTCGCAGCGCAGGACGGCCGTGCGCCCCGTCTCGGCGCGCTCGCGCGGGGACATTGAGAGATGAAGCAGCCTCTCCTGAAACGACGCGTGGTGTTCGAGCAGGAGAAAGTCTTCGAGCGAGCGGCTCAGGGGGACTTCCGAAGGGTCTGCCTCGACCTCGCCCAGTTTTGAAAGGTCGAGCGGCTCCTTCTCGACCCGCCGGTTCTTGTAGACGAAGCTCTCCTCGACGTGCTGCATCGCGCGTGCGCGCGCGTGCGCGAAGTCGCGTATCTGTTCGGCGTTGACGCCCGCAAAGCCGCGCACCTGCGAGCGCGGGCGTTCGTGCGCCTCCTCGCGCAGAAGGCCCCACGCCGCGTACGCGTATTCGAGCGGTATCTCCGCGCCGAAGCGCGCGGCCGACTCGACGCGGACGAAGGGCGGCGGCGCGTCTTCATCGACATCGCCCTTCTCTTCTTTCGTGAAGTCTGCGCGCAGCTCGCCCGTGGCGGCGTCGCGCATGAAGGTGCGGCGGTTGTCGAAGACGCGCGCGCGGAAGGCGCGGCGAAAGTCTGTGCGCTCGTCCTCCCAGCGGAAGCCGAGCGCCGCGGCCGTCTCGTAGAGGTTCTGACAGATGGGCGCGAGGTTGAGGCGCGCGCGCACCTCTTCGGAGAGGAGCGAGACCATCGGCTGCGTGAGCGCCGGTGAAGAGGTCAGAAGGTCGTAGAAGGCCGGGACGGCGCAGAGCGCGTCGAAGTGTCGCGCGAGCGCGTCCAAGAGCGCGCGTTCGCCGCGCGGCGCGAAGGTGTAGAAGTGGAGCGGCGCGGTCTCTGCCCCGGCTGCGCGCGCGACCGCGGGCAGGAGTCTCTGCACGAAGCGGACGAGCAGCTCGCGCTCGGCGTCCGTGTCGGGCGGCGCGCCGGTCATCTCCGCCAGCTCAAACATCTCACGCGGGCCAGAGATGCGCGCGGCGAGCAGGTAGAGCCTGTCCTGTATGTAGTCGCGCTGCGCGTCGATGAAGACGCGGACGAGGCCGGGGTGCTCGTTCGGGTCTGGGAGCGAGCCGAAGTCTGCGCCGAGGATGTAGGAGCGTGACTCGACCGAACGGTCGAGGCGGCGGACGGCGGCGCGTGCGCGCTGGACGAGCAAGGGGAGACGCCCGGCAAGCGGCCAGCGCGACGAAGCGCGCCGCACTACTTCTTCTTTGCCCGCGGCGGGCATCATCTCCTTGCGGCCGTACTCCATCAGCGACGCGAGCGCACGCGCCGACGTGACGCCCTCAGAGAGTAGCGCACGCTTCTCGGAGGCCGTGAGCAGGGGGGCGAGCGAGAGGTCTGCGCGCTCGGCCGTGTCTGCGAAGCAGAGCGCGTTGTAGGGGCAGCCGTCGCACGCGGCGCGCAGATGGTAGCGCGCCCCGCCGCCCGCGCGGACGGCACGCGCCACGTCCGAGTCGTTTGCAGCGACCAGCCGCTCTATCTCGTCGTCGTAGAGCGCGAGGTCGAAAGTCTCCCACGCGCCGTCCGAGGGGAGCGTCGTGTCCCTTGCGACGATGGCCCCGCCGACGGGCGCGTCGCCGATGCCCACCTCGCGCAAAGTCTGTGCGAGCAGCCGCGCGTAGAAGGCGACCTGCAAGCGGAAGCCGACGGTCTCTCTCGCGCTCGCCTTGAAATCGACGACGGTCGCTTCGGCCCGAGCGCCGTCGCGCACGACCTCGATCAAGTCCGCGCGCCCCTCGCACTCCCAGCCGCCGACGCGCCCGCGCAGGGTCGGCTGGTAGTAGCAGACGCGCCCCGCCGGCTGCCGCCGCACCTCCGAGGCGAAGCGCGCGGCGTCCGCGTTCGTCAGGTCGCGGACTTCGACGCCGGATGCGGCCAGCTCTTCGACCATCTCGCGCTCGAACCGCAGCCCCTCGCCCGAGAGCAGCGGCGAGAGCGGCTCGAACTCCAGACGGTAACGCGCGAGCTGCTGCTTCGCCTCCGAAGGGAAGAGCGTGTAGCGCATGTGCCGCTCGCAACGGCCGCGCGCCACGTACTGCGCGAGCCGCTGCGCCGTGAGCGGGCGTTCGGTGTGGAAGGTCGGAGAGGCTTCGGTCGTCTGTTCAGACATCGCGGGGGCGTGTGGAGATTTCAGGAGGACTTCTGCTTCCGCGGCGCAACGACGGTGAGGGTGGCGACCTCGGTGCGGGTCTCGGCGGCGCGGACGGCCTCGCGGGCGGCGGCCGACGCGTCGTCGTCGGAGGAGAGGAACTCTTCTAAACGATTCTTGACCGCTGAGAAGGTGACCTTGCGCTCGAAGAGCGCGGCGAATCCTTCGGCGCCGAGCAGCGCCTCGGCCGCCGCGAGCCTCTCGGCGTCGTACGCGGCCTTCGACGTGTAGCTGCAACGCACACTCCCCGCGTCCGCGCGCAGCACGACCGCGTTCGAGACGCGGGGCCGCGCCGACGAAACGCGCTTCAACTGCTCTTTGATCTCGCCCGCGCGCGTGTCCAGACGCTTCAGCTCCTCGTGCAGCGCGACGTACTCGGCGACGAGCCGTTCGACCTCTTCATCCGAGAGTGCCTCCGTGCCGTCCGACGAAGCCGGGCGACCGAAGCACTCGAAGCAGTTCAGGGCGCCCGTGTCGTTGCGCGCGAGCGCCTCGTCCGTGGGGACGAGCCCGCCGCAGCCGGCGCAAGCGGTGTAGAACTGCGCGGCGCACGCGCGGCAGAGCGTCGCGCCCGTGCGGTCGAGCAACTGCTCGGACGGTTCGACGCCGGCCATGCACTCGACGCAGAGCGCGCCGCGCGGCTTAAGGCTCTCGGGGCGGAGACTGTTTTCGGTCTGCATCCGTCTAGTCCTCCGGTTTCGCGTGTGTCAGGCGGCGTCGATGAGCGCGGCGAGGATGAAGTCGCTTTCACTCAGGCCGTCGATGGCGTGCGTGTAGATTTTGAGCCGTGCGTAGCCCCAGCCGAACTCGATGTCTGGGTGATGGCCCTCGTCTTCGGCGACCCGGCCGACGCGGTTGACGAAGTCGAGCGCCCCGGCGAAGTTCGTGAACTTGTACTCCTTCGACAGGTGGTGCTCTTCGACCACGCGCCACCCCCCGAGCTGCGCGAGCAGCGGCTCAATCTCGACGCCCTTCAGGCGGGGCACGCCGCCGTGGCACGGCACACAGTGTTTGCTCGCAAGACTCTCCGTCATCAAAGCTTCTCCCTTCTCAAGTCGGACATTCTACAGGGCGACGGCCCGCCCCCGCACGGCCGCGCGACGTGCGAGAGAGTATAATCGCCGCGACTTCCTAAACATGCTTGTGCTGTCGTCGGGAGGGGTCGGATGAAGGGCAGCGGGAAGGTGCCTTCGTGGCTGAGCGGCGCGCTCGTGCTGGGCGTGTTCGGCGCGCTCGTGTGGCTGGAGCGGCGGCGGCCTTTGCGCGAGGAGCGCGAGTCGAAGCTCGTGCGTTCGGCGCGCAATCTCGCGGTGGCGGCGGTGGGCGCGGCCGCGCTGCGGCTGACGGAGGCGCCGTTGGCGGAGAGGCTCACTGCTCTGGTCGAGCGAAGGCGTTGGGGGCTGCTCAAGCTCGTGCGTCTGCCGTTGTGGCTTGAGGTCGCGGCAGCGGTCGTGCTGCTCGACTACACGCTCTACCTCTGGCACGTGCTGACGCATCGCGTGCCGTGGCTCTGGCGCTTCCACGTCGTACACCACATCGACCTCGACCTCGACGCGACGACCGCCCTGCGCTTCCACTTCGCGGAGCTGGCCGTCTCGGTGCCGTGGCGCGCGGCGCAGATTCTCTGCATCGGCGTCTCACCGCTCACGCTCTCGGTCTGGCAGACGCTGCTGATGCTCTCGATCATCTTTCACCACTCGAACGTGCGCCTAGCCGCAGGGTTGGAGCGCGGGCTCAACCTCTTCGTCGTCACGCCGCGGATGCACGGCATACACCATTCGACCGTGAAGGAAGAGACGAACTCGAACTGGTCGAGCGGCCTCACCCTCTGGGACAGGCTGCACGGTACGCTGCGCCTCGACGTGCCGCAGGACGCCATTGAAATCGGCGTGCCCGCCTACCAAGAGCCGCGCGGGGTCGGGCTGACCTCGATGCTCGCGCTGCCCTTCGGCGAGCAGGGGCCGACGTAACACGAGTGGCGGACATCTCCATCATCATCCCGGCGCTCGACGAGGCCGGGGCCATCGGCGCGACGCTCGAAGCGGCGGCGCGTGTGAAGGGCGGGGTTGAAGTCATCGTCGTTGACGGCGGGAGCGCGGACGGCACGGCCGAGGCGGCGCGTGCGCGTGGGGCGCGTGTCATCACGTCGGCTCGTGGGCGCGGCGCGCAGATGCATGCGGGGGCGCTGGCGGCGCGGGGCGAGGTGCTCTGGTTCCTGCACGCGGACACGCTCGCGCCCGCGGACGCGGCCGGGTGCATCGCCCGCGCGCTCCTAACCCCTGGCGCCGTCGGCGGGAACTTCCGCGTACGCTTCGACGGCAACTCCGCGGCGGCGCGATTCCTGACGTGGCTCTACCCTCGCCTGCGTCTGCTCGGGCTGGCCTACGGCGACTCGGGATTCTTCGTGCGGCGCGCGGCGTACGAGCGCGCGGGCGGCTTCAAGCCGTTCCCCGTCTTTGAAGACCTCGACCTGCTGCGCGCGCTGTGGCGACAGGGGCGGTTCGTGCAGGCCGACGCGTGCGTCGTCACCTCCTCACGCCGTTTCGAGGGGCGTAGCTTCGCGCTCACCTTCGCGCGCTGGTCGCTGCTCCAGGGGCTCTACTGGCTCGGCGTCAGCCCGCACACGCTCGCGCGCCTCTACGCGCCCGTCCGCGGCGCGCGGAAGGTTTAAAGTTTAAGATCGCTTTAAGTGAAGTGAGTGCGTAGCCAGTTGTAAGTTGAAGAGGCGCGTTGGCGTGCGCCTTCGTCGTCGGCGAGTTCGGCGCGCAGACGCGTGAGGTCTGCGCGCGTGTCCACGTCGTACCAGGGCGGCAGTTCCAGCAGGCGCAGGCCCAGACGCGCGGCGTTGTGCGCGGTCTGCGCGTACGCGCGCGGCGTGCTCCACTCGATTGAGTCGAACAGTCCCGGCGCGGGCTCGCGCATCCCGACGGCGTAGTAGCCGCCGTCTTCAGTGGCCCCGAGCGCCACGTCCGCACGTCCGCCCGTGAGCCCTTCGAGCGCCGCGTTGAGGAAGTCCGGCGGCAGCGTCGGGCTGTCCGCTCCGATGAAGAGCAGCGGGCCGAAACCTTCCCCGAACGCGCGCACGGACACGCCTTCGAGCCGCTCGCCCAGATCGACGCCGCGCTGTTCGAGCCAGCGCACGCCGCTCAAACTCTCTTCACCTAAAGCGACGCGCGCGGTCTCTTCAAGAATCGAACGCCCGTCGGAAGGCGCGTAGGCGATGACCACGCGGGCGCCTGTGCCGAGCGCCGTCGAGACCGTGTCGGAGAAGAGAGACGCGGCGAGACTCGCCGCCGCCTCTCGCGTGAGCGGCGGCGCGAGTCGCGTCTTGGCCTCGCCCGCGCGCGGGGCCTTCGCCATGACGATGACGGCGGAATTAGACATCAGAAAGAATGAAGGACGAGGGTTAAGACCGACGGCGGCGGGCGCCGCTTTACAGCGGCGCCTTCATCCTTCATCCTTCTGCCCTCATCCTTGTCAGACGGGAGTATCGCACGGAGATGAGCTACTACGAAGAAGATGACCTCGGGCGCTTCGGCGACGTTGGTAAGCACCGGCCCGACCTGTTCGAGAAGTTCATGGCGTGGTATCAGGCGTGCCAGGAGGACGGCGCGCTCTCCCGCCGCGAGAAGGCTTTGATCGGGCTCGCGGTCGCGCACGCCTTACAGTGCCCTTACTGCATCGACGCCTACTCGCAGTCGTGCCTCGAAGCCGGCTCGAACATGGAGCAGATGACCGAGGCCATCCACATGGCTTCGGCCCTGCGCGGCGGCGCCTCGCTCGTCCACGGCGTGCAGGCGCACAACTCGGTGGGCAAGGTCTCGATGTGAGCGTGAGGGAACTGCCAGTCGTCGTTGACTCGACTGTGCGCGCGCCCGCCGCGTTCGGGCAGAGGCTCGCCGAGCATGGCCTGACCTTGCGCGCCGCCGCGGCCGAGACGCTTCAGGTCAACGTCGGCAAGCTCTGCAATCAGGCGTGCAAGCACTGCCACGTAGACGCCTCGCCGCGCCGGACGGAGATCATGACGGCGTTGGTGGCCGAACAGGTTCTCGACGCCGTGCGCCGCTTCCGCTTCCGCGTAGTGGACATCACGGGCGGCGCGCCGGAGCTGAACCCGAGCTTCCGCAGGCTCGTCTCCGAGTCGCGGCGCGCGGGCGCGCGCGTGTTGGTGCGGCACAACCTGACCGTGATGTTCGAACCGGGGCAGGAGGACTTGCCCGAGTTCTTCCGCGAGCAGGAGGTCGAGGTCGTCTCCTCGCTCCCGTACTTTTTGGGTCAGCAGACGGACGCGCAGCGCGGCCCGGGCGTCTTCGACAAATCAATCGAGGCTTTGAAGAGATTGAACGCGGTCGGCTACGGCATGGAGGGAAGCGGGCTCACGCTCAACCTCGTCTACAACCCTGTCGGCGCATTCCTTCCGCCGCCGCAAGGCTCGATTGAAGCGGACTTCAAACGCGAGCTGCTGGCGCGGCACAATGTGACGTTCGACCGCCTCTACACGATCACCAACATGCCCATCAAGCGCTTCCTCGAATACCTGCGCCGCACGGGAAACGAGGAGCGCTACATGCGCCGTTTGGTGGACGCCTTCAACCCGGCTTCGGTCGCGGGGCTGATGTGCCGCACGACGCTGAGCGTGGACTGGACGGGCCGGCTCTACGACTGCGACTTCAACCAGATGCTCGGGCTCGGCGTTGACGAGAGACTGCCGCAGACCATCGGCGAGTTCGACCCCGAACGGTTCAAAGGGCGTGCCGTCTCGACAGACGCGCACTGCTTCGGCTGCACGGCCGGCGCCGGCTCCTCCTGCGGCGGCGCGGTCGTGGGCTGAAGCCCGGCTCGCCGCTTGGCAAAAGGCGCGTCGAGTCGGTAAGCTTAGGTTCTAAAGTTCCACACACGCAATAATCTTCCGCTGAAGGAGGCGCCGAACAGACGTGGCCGCCATCTACCCTTTCCGCGCTCTGCGCCCGCCACAGGAGAAGGTCGGGCAGGTCGCCGCCGTCCCCTACGATGTGGTCAACACCGAGGAGGCGCGCGCGCTCGCCGAAGCGAACCCCTTGAGCTTCCTGCACGTCTCGCGCCCCGAGATAGATTTGCCCGAAGGGACGCACATCTACGCCGACGAGGTCTACGAGAAGGCCCGCGAGAACTTCGAGCGGTTCAAGTCCGAGGGCACGCTTGTCGAAGAGGACAAGCCGAGCCTCTACGTCTACCGGCTGGTCATGGGCGACCACACGCAGACGGGCGTCGCCGCTGCCTTCTCCGTTGACGAGTACGACAACGACATCATCCGCAAGCACGAGCGCACGCGCCCCGATAAGGAGAACGACCGCACGCGCCACATCCTGACCCTGCGCGCGCAGACCGGCCCCGTCTTCCTCACCTACCGCGCCGACCGAAGGATCGACGCGCTCGTCGAGGCCGAGACTAAAGCAGAGCCGCTCTACGACTTCGAGGCCCCGGACGGCGTGCGCCACACGGTCTGGCGCGCGGCCGCGGCCGAACAGCTCGCGCGCTGCTTCGCCGAAGTCCCTCTGCTCTACATCGCCGACGGCCACCACCGCGCCGCCAGCGCCTCGCGCGCGCGGGCAGAGCTGAAGGCGAAGAACCCGAACCACACGGGCGAGGAGGACTACAACCGCTTCCTCGCCGTCGTCTTCCCCGACGAGCGGATGCAGATTCTTCCCTACCATCGCGTCGTGAAGGATTTGAACGGGCGGAGCGAGGAGGAGTTTCTCGAAGCCGTCCGCGCGCGCTTCAACGTCACCGACGACGCGAAGCGCGAGGGGCCGGGCAAGGCGGGCCACTGGCACATGTACCTCGGGGGGAAGTGGTACGGCTTGAACCTGCGCGATGAAGCGGCGCGCACGCTCTCTGACGACCCGACCACGGCGCTCGACGTGAGCCTGCTTCAGAACAACCTGCTCGACCCCGTGCTCGGCGTCGCAGACCCGCGCACCGACAAGCGCATAGACTTCGTCGGCGGCATCCGTGGTACGCCCGAGTTGGAGAGGCTGGTGGACTCCGGCGCTGCCCTTGTGGCCTTCGCGCTCTACCCGACCTCCATCGAAGACCTCCTGCGCGTCTCGGACGCCGGCGGCGTCATGCCGCCCAAGTCCACCTGGTTCGAGCCGAAGCTCCGCGACGCCATTGTGATTCACACTATCTGAAAGGAGCCAGGAGTCAGAATTCAGGAGTCAGAATAAAAATGGCTTCCGCCTTGCCATTCTGACTTCTGACTTCTGACTCCTGAATTCTCAAAAACATATGCGCGTGCTCATCGCAGACAAGTTCGAACAGTCGGGGCAGGACGGGCTCGAAGCCGCGGGGTGCGAGTTCTCTTATCAGCCCGACGTGAAGGACGAGGCGCTGGTCGAGGCCATAAGTTCTTACGCGCCGGACGTGCTCGTCGTGCGCTCGACGAAGGTGACCGAGCCGATGCTCGACGCGGGCGCTTTGAAGCTCATCGTGCGGGCCGGGGCCGGCTACAACACCATCGACGTGGCGGCCGCTTCGCAACGCGGCGTCTACGTCTCGAACTGCCCGGGCAAGAACTCGGTCGCGGTCGCGGAACTCACCCTCGCGCTCATCCTCGCCTTAGATCGCCGCGTCGCCGACAACGTCATACAGCTTCGCGAAGGGAAGTGGAACAAGAAGGAGTTCTCGAAGGCGCGGGGCCTTCTGGGGCGCACGCTGGGACTGGTCGGGACGGGGCAGATCGGGCGCGAAGTCATCACGCGCGCGCGCGCCTTCGGCCTGAACGTCATCGCGTGGAGCCGGAGTCTGACGGACGAGTCGGCGGCCGAGCTGGGCGTCGAGCGGCGCGAGCACCTGTTGGACGTGGCGCGCGACTCTGACATCGTCAGCGTCCACGTCGCGCTGACGCCCGAGACGCGCGGCTTCATCGGCGCAGACTTCTTCACTGCGATGCGTGACGGCGCCTACTTCGTCAACACCGCGCGCGGCGAGGTCGTAGACCAGGACGCGCTCGGCCGCGCGCTGCGCGAGAAGAACATCCGCGCCGGCCTCGACGTGTTCGCCAACGAGCCGTCGGGCGCCACGGGCGAGTTCGCCGACGACATTGCGCGGGAGCCGAACCTCTACGGCACGCATCACATCGGCGCCTCGACCGAGCAGGCGCAGGAGGCCATCGCCGCCGAGACCGTCCACATCATCCGCACCTTCAAGGAGACGGGGCGCGTCCCGAACGTCGTCAACCTCGCGCGCCGCACGCCCTCGACGCACACGCTCGTCGTGCGCCACCGCGACCGCCCCGGCGTGCTGGCCTCCGTCCTCGACCGCATCCGCGCCGAGTCGATCAACATACAGGAGATGGAGAACGTCATCTTCGAAGGCTCCGGCGCGGCTGTCGCCCGCATCAACCTCGAAGGCGCACTCGCGTCGGACGTGCTCGAACGACTCAAAGCGGACAACGCCGACATCATCGAGCTGAGCCTTTTGGAAATCAGAAACTAGTGAATGGTGAATAGTAAATAGTGAATGGAGAAGAACGGCTCTGACCATTCACTATTTACTATTCACCATTCACTCGAATGGAGTGAGCAAATGACCGAGAGAATCTTTAACTTCAGCGCGGGGCCGGCGGTGCTGCCGGTGCCGGTGCTTGAGCGGGCGCGGGAGGAGATGCTCTCCCTGCCCGGCGTCGGGATGAGCGTGATGGAGATCAGCCACCGCTCGAAGCCTTTCCAGGCCATCATCGACGGGGCCGAAAGCGGCTTACGCGAGCTGCTCGGGATACCCGAGGGCTACCGCGTGCTCTTCCTACAGGGCGGCGCGAGCCTCCAGTTCTCGATGATCCCGATGAACTTCCTGGCGCCGGTGGCGAGCGCCGACTACGTCGTGACGGGGAGCTGGGGCCAGAAGGCTCTGAAGGAGGCGAAGCGGGTCGGCGCGACCAACGTCGCCGCCGACATGGCCGACAGCCACTACACGCGCGTCCCTTCGGCCGATGAGCTGAACCTCGACCCCGGCGCGGCCTACGTTCACTTCACCTCGAACGAGACCATCGAGGGCGTCGAGTGGAAGCATGACCCGGAGGTCGGCGCGGTGCCGCTCATCTGCGACGCCTCTTCGAACATCTGCTCGCGCCCCGTGGACGTGTCGAAGTACGCGCTCATCTACGCGGGCGCGCAGAAGAACCTCGGCCCCTCGGGCGTGACGGTCGTCATCATCCGCGAAGAGATGCTGGAGAGAATCCCCTCCGGCCTCCACACGATGCTCGACTACCGCACGCACGCCGAGAACGACTCGCTCTACAACACGCCGAACACCTGGGGCATCTATATCCTCAACCTCGTCTGCGACTGGGCGCGCGAGCAGGGCGGCCTCGCCTCGATTCACCAGCGCAACGAAGAGAAGGCGCGCAAGATTTACGACCAGATCGACGCCACCGACTTCTACCGCGGCCACGCCGCCCGCGACGCGCGCTCGCTCATGAACATCACCTTCCGCCTCCCCACCGAAGAGCTTGAGAAGAAGTTCGCCGACGAGGCCACGGCCGCCGGCCTCGATGGCCTCAAAGGCCACCGCTCCGTCGGCGGCATCCGCGCCTCCATCTACAACGCCTTCCCCCCCGCCGGCGTCGACGCCCTCACCCAATTCATGCGCGACTTCGAACGCACCAACGGCTAACCCCCGAAAGCGAAGGCGCGGCGTAACGTTACGCCGCGCCTCCCCAACAACACTCCCACCAAACTTCGGTTGTTTCCCGTCATCCGCCTTTCACGCCAACGAAATTAACGCTCGCATTCCGCGAGAGTCTGGCGAGACACTTCGAGTTCCGGAGAACGCAGGGCGGCGTAGATTTCGACGGAGCGCCGGGCGTGCGGGAGGGCTTCCGCCTTCCGGCCTTGCCGGGTGAGGGACTTGGCGAGACTGTCGCAGTTAAAGGCAATCAACTCTTGGCGGCCGACTTTTTCGGCCAAGAGCAGGGCCTCGCGGGCTAAGGCTTCCGCACCGACCCAGTTCTCCCGACCCTGTGCCAGCGCAGCTAAATTGCTAGTATGAACGACGACTCCTTCTTGGTCTCCTATGGACTTGGAGATTCGCAGGGCTTCACGATAGTCGCGCTCGGCAGAGTCAAGATCGCCAGAGAGCTGTTCGGCACTGGCGAGGGAGTTCAGATCGATGGCGACATCAGCACTCTCCATGCTTAAGGTGCGGTCAAGCTCCACGGCTTCGCGATAGGCCGCGATGGCAGCAGGATAATCCTTGTCCAATTTGTGCACCAAACCGCGCAAGCGGATGGCTTCGGCCTGTTCGCGAGCACCAGCCTGAGCCTCGCGCCAGTGGGCTTGGGCGCCATCTGCGCAGGCGAGTACTTCCGCCGACTGCCAACGTAGGTAGTGAACCCAACCCGCATAGTAGGCCCGCACACCGGCATTCCAAAAATCTTTAGCTGCGATGGCTTTAGCTTCGGCATCCCGCGAAAGAGCAAGCCATTCATCCCAGCGGCCGGTGAAATCGAGAAAATCAAGCAATGCATCGCACATGGTCTGGAGCCGGTCGTTCTGCCCTGCTAGGAAGCGCGGCAGAGCCGCTGCGACCGTCGGCCACGCGGCGTCGAGCACGGGAAAGTTGTCGTAATTCTGGTAGCCGTTCTCCACCACCAGCGCGTAGGCGTGCTTTTCGAGCCGGTCGCCGGTCTCCGCGACGACCTCTGGCTTCCGCCGTCGCAGGAAGTCGGCGACCAACGGCACGAGGGCGAAAGCTTTCTCCTCAATATCCGGGACGACCAGCGAGCGGTTGGCGAGGCTGCGCAGAGCGGTCTCGACCGATTCCGCATCGCATTCTGCGACCGCGACAATGTGCTCCACTTTCGCCGGCAGGCTGAAGTAGGTAAGAGCGCAGAGGACTTTGGTCTCGGCCTCGGTGAAGTCGTTCACCAAGTCGCCGAAGACAAACTCCAACGGGTCGTTGTCCTTTGGGCAGGAGCGGATGAAGTTAAGCGCGTCAGTGAAGGTGCGGCAACTCCCGCGGCCGAGTTGGCCGGCCACCCAGCGCAGGAGCAGTGGGTTGCCGGCGGTCTGCTCGTAAAGGGCGATGCGCTCGTCTTGAGTAGTCTTCGCGAGCAGCGGGTTGTGCCGGGCGAGGTCGGCGAGGGTTTCGAGCGCGGCCTCCTGGCTGAGCTTTTGGAGGATGAGTTCCTCCGAACCGGAGCCGATGCGGCGGCGGCTGGTGAGGATGGCTTTGCAGCCCTGCGGCAGGCGCTTGACGAAGGTGAAGAGGCGGTCGCGGTCGGACTTCGGTAGCGATTCGAGATTGTCGAGGATGAGCAGCGCCTGCTCGTCGCGGAGTGCTTCGAGCAGCAGACGTATGCGCTCGTCCTCCGGAGCCTTCGTGATGTCCGCACGTCCCAGCTCGCGCGAGAGTTCGTTGAGCATTTCGAGGAAGCCGGGCAGGACGAAGACGCCCAGTTCGCGTTCACCGTCGTCGTCAAGTTCGCGGTTCTTGACGGAGACGAAGACGATGCGCTTGAACTGTGCGGGCGTGCAGTCGGTGGCGGCGCGGATGGCGAGGGAGGTCTTGCCCATGCCGCCGGGGCCGTCGATGAGTGCGCCCCAGGTGCGGTTGTCGGGGTCGAGGGCTTCGCGGATTTGTGCTAGTTCATCTTCGCGGCCGAAGAAGGGTTGAAGGCGCGGGAGGTTGTTGGGGATGGTGGTGTGATGCGTCTTGTCGTCGAATGACGTGCGTTTGGTGTAGAAGTTTTTGGGCTTGCCTTCGTTGAGGGCGAGACGTTCGAGAATGCGCGTCGCTAAGTATTCGGGCGTCTTATCGTCAAGCTCGATGAAGGCGGCGGCTTCGCTCAAGCCGCTAACCTCCGCATATTCGAACCGGGTGGGCATCACGCGCTTGCCGTCGCTCTTGGTGAGCAGCCCGTAGATGTGAAGCCACTCCCAGCCCGTCCAGCGCTTCGCGTCGTAGTTGGGGCAGAGCACCGGGACGATGAGGTCGGACTGCTCGCCGTAGAGTTCCGGCAAAATAATGCCGAGGTCGTGACGCGCGAACTCCGCCTCGTGATACTTGTCGTAGAGGATTGCGTCTTCGCCGAACCGCTCCGCGAGGATGGCGGCGACTTGTGCGACGAAGTCACGCGTCTCTCCGGCGAAGGAGAAGGCGATGCGGAAGCGTTTGGAACTCATAGTTCGACTCTGTGAGCACGGGTAAGGTTTCTGATATGGACGCCGGTTGTGATTATCCACGGTGGGAGCGGGATGGCCAATAGTTTTTGGCGGGGCGTGTGCTTGGCACGGAGGCGGGGGCGGTTTAAAGTAGGCGTGCTTGTAGAGTCTGCCGTTTCGCGCTGTGGGCGCTTTCCCCGGAAGATTGATGAGAACGAAAATACTGTTCCTCTTTGCACTTCTGATTGGTCTGTCGGCCGCGGTGTTGTCTGTGGGGCAGAGTCCTGCGGGCAAGCCTGCGCCGGTCGAGTTGGCGTCGGAGAAACGTTTGCGGAACGTGAGGCAGTTGACCAATGGGGGGGAGAACGCGGAGGCGTACTTTTCGGGTGGGGGCGAGCGGCTAATATTTCAGTCGAAGCGGGACGGGGCGGAGTGCGACCAGATTTATACGATGCGCGCCGACGGCAGTGACGTGCGGATGGTCTCGACGGGGAAGGGGCGGACGACGTGTTCGTACTTCTTCCCGCGGGGCGGTCGCATACTCTATTCGTCAACACATCTCGCTTCTGAGAAGTGCCCGCCGCCGCCCGACTACTCGCGCGGGTACGTGTGGGCCGTCTACCCTGCTTACGACATCTTCACGGCGCGCGAGGACGGGTCGGACGTGAGGCAGTTGACGAAGACCGCGGGGTACGACGCCGAGGCGACAATGTCCGCGGACGGCAAGAAGGTCGTCTTCACGTCGATGCGTGACGGCGACCTCGACATCTACACGATGGACGCCGACGGGAAGAACGTGAAGAGGTTGACGGACGAGTTGGGTTATGACGGCGGGCCGTTCTTCTCGCGCGACGGGAAGTTGATCGTGTACCGCGCGAACCACCCGAAGTCGCCCGAGCAGGTGGAGCGCTACAAGAAGCTTCTGGCTGAGAACCTCATCGAGCCGAACGCGCTCGAAATCTGGGTGATGAACGCGGACGGGACGGGCAAGCGGCAGGTGACGAGCCTCGGGGTGGCGAGCTTCGCGCCCTACTTCCTGCCCGACGGCAAGCGCATCATCTTCTCTTCGAACCACCCGAACATCCGCGGGCGCGACTTCAACCTCTTCGTCATCAAGACGGATGGGACGGGGTTGGAGCAGGTCACCTTCAACGACACCTTCGACGGCTTCCCGATGTTCTCGCCCGACGGGCGCCGGCTGGTCTTCGCCTCGAACCGCAACGCCGCGGCCCGCGGCGACACCAACGTCTTCATCGCCGATTGGATAGAGCAGTAGGCAGTAGGCAGTCGCTCCACGTTAAGGCAGTTGAAAAATTAAATCAGAGTCTCCGCCATTAAAGTTTTAACTGCCGACTGCCATCTGCCTACCTTCCCCGGAGTAAAGCTATGCTGTACCAGAAAACTCTTCGACTCCTCCTCGCGCTCCTTCTCCTCGCGCCTTCCGCGTTCGCGCAGACGACGGCCAAGCCTTCGGGGCCGGAGGTGGAGCGCCTGCGCGCGCACGTGACGTACCTCGCCTCGGAGAAGTTGGAGGGGCGGCGCACGGGCACGGGCGGCGCGCAGGAGGCGGCGCGCTACGTGGCGCGCGAGTTTCTGCGCCTCGGTCTGCGCGCCGGCGGGAGCGGCGCCTGTGATGAGTTGACCGAGGACTGTTACTTGCAGGAGTTCCCGTACGTCGCGGGCGTCGAGCTGGGCAAAGGTAACGCGTTGACGGCTACGCGACGCGCGGACGCAACGTCGTCGGGGGCGCCGATGGCGATAGACTTCAAAGTCGGCGAAGACTGGATGCCGCTCGGCTTCGGCTCTTCGGGGAAGGTCGAAGCGCCGGTCGTCTTCGTCGGCTACGGCATCACGGCCGCGGAGCAGAACTATGACGACTACAAGGGCGCCGAGGTGAAAGACAAGATCGCGGTTGCCTTCGCGGGCACGCCCGATGGCGACAACCCGCACGGCCGCTTCACGCGCGCGGGCGAGCTGCGCTTCAAGGCCGCGACCGCGCGCGCCGCGGGGGCGAAGGCGCTCGTCGTCATCGCCGCCGAAGAGAATTTCAAAGGCGACAGGCTCGCGCGCCTGCGCTACGACAACGCGGGCGGCGAAGCCGGTCTGCCCGTCGCAGTCATCTCGCGTTCGGCGGCGGCGAATGTGCTCGGGCTGGGGGGGCCGCCTCTGCTCGCCGAGTTCGAGAAGTCTCTGCGCGGTGGCGGTGGCGGCGGCCCTTCCGCGGTGGTGCGGGATGCGGAGTTGGGCAGGGGCGTCGTGCTCAGCCTCACGACCGACGTGGTCAGGAAGAACGCGCCGGCCGCGAACGTCGTCGGCATCCTCGAAGGCTCCGACGCGAAGTTGAAGTCGGAGGTCATCGTCCTCGGCGCGCACTACGACCATCTGGGTCGCGGCGGCGAGGGGAGCGGGAGTTTAGCCGGACGCGAGGGCGACGTGCATTACGGCGCGGACGACAACGCCTCGGGCACGGCCGGGCTGCTTGAGCTGGCGCGCCTCTTCGCGGTCGAGCGCGAGAAGATGAGGCGCACCGTCGTCTTCATCGCCTTCGGCGGCGAGGAGGAGGGGCTCATCGGTTCGAGCCACTACGCGCAGAACCCTCGGCTCCCCTTAGAGCAGACCGTGGCCATGCTCAACATGGACATGATCGGGCGGCTGCGCAGTGGTGCGCTCAACGTCGGTGGCGTCGGCACGGCCAGCGAGTTGCGCGCGATAGTCGAGGAGGCGAACAAGGGCTACAAGGTCACGCTCTACCCGCCGGCCGGGGGCAGCGGGAGTACCGAAGATCAGGGTCGTGATGTCAACGTCAAAGTGCGTGAGGAGGGAAAGCCCGACCGCGAGGTCAAGGGGCGCGTGCCCGACCGCGACCCTATCGTCGTCACGGGCTCTAACGGGCAGACGGCTGTCACTGCGAGGCCGGTCGAGCGTTTCGCACTGCGGCTGAGCGAGGACGGCTTCGGCCCGAGCGACCACTCCTCATTCTACGCGCGCCGCGTGCCCGTCCTCTTCTTCTTTACCGGCGCGCACGAGGACTACCACAAGCCTTCAGACACGGCCGACCGCATCAACTACGAAGGCGAGGCGCAGATACTCCAGCTCGTGCGCGACATCGTCCTGCGCTTGCAGGAGCGTGACGCGCGCCCGACCTACGCGGTCGCGAAGGCCGAGGCCAACACGCGCACGACCTTCCGCATCTCGCTCGGCACCGTGCCCTCCTACGGCGAATCGACCGATGGCCTCAAGCTCGACGCCGTGCGCGAGGGCTCGCCCGCGGCCGCGGCGGGCCTGAAGGCCGGCGACAAGATCGTCAAGCTGGCCGGCCGCGACATACGCAACGTCTACGACTACACACAGGCGCTCTCCGAGATGAAGGCCGGCCAGCAGTACGAGGTCGAACTCCTCCGCGACGGCCAGCGCCTCATGGTCAAAATCACGCCGGCAGAGAGAAAGTAGAAGAGCCGTAAACCGTAAACCGTGAACCGTGACAAGAGAGGAGATGGCTCCCTCCTGTCACGGTTCACGGTTTACAGTTTTTACTTACCAGCGCGGCTCGCGTTCACGGCCGCCACCGCCACCGCCGCCGTAGCCGCGACCACCCCGGTCGCCGCCGCCGCCGTAGCCGCCGCCGCCACCGCGCTCGACGCGGGGCCGCGCCTCGTTGACGGTCAGGTTGCGGCCGCCGAACTCCTTGCCGTTGAACTGCTCGATGGCCGCGGCCGCGCCTTCGGCCGTCGCCATCTCGACGAAGCCGAAGCCGCGCGAGCGCCCCGTGTCGCGGTCTTCGACGACGGTCGCGTTCTCGACCTCGCCGGCCTGCGAGAAGACCTCGCGCAGCTCGTCGCTGGTCGTGCGGAAGTTAAGGTTCCCGACGTAAAGTCTCGTACTCATCTCGATCTCTATCCTTTTCTGGAAGTGAAGCGCGGGCCGGGACTCGTCGCGTGCGTGAAGTCTTCGTCGTGAGCGGGGAGCGGGACACTGCTTCGACCACTGCGGCGGCGAGGGCGGCGACTGCTTAAAGGCCCTTTGCTCTCGGCCGGAGGGCGAGAGCGGCTTCAAACCAACTGACCAACCTCACTCTCCTTCAGCCGAACACCGTCGCCTCAACAGTCGCGGGCAGGCGCAGCCGCCTCCGACCGCGCGAGAGCAGGAGCCTCGAATGCCCGAGAGTATGCCTAAAACCCCGCGCTGCGCGCAACAACTTTTCGCGCCAATCTTCCTTCTTGAAAAGGGCACGGCTTTAGAGGAGAATGGCGGCGCGTTTCAGTTGTGGAGGCGCCGCGTCGTGTGGACGGCAGCGGCGCTTCGGACCTGATAAGAACCTCTGTCCCTTTCGCGCCGCCGGCCGTCTCTTTACCCGCATGATCGGCAAGAACATCTCGCGCTATCGCGTACTCGGCCAGGTCGGCGAGGGCGGGATGGGTGTCGTCTACGTGGCCGAGGACACGGTGCTCGGCCGCCGGGTCGCCGTCAAAATCCCGCACGCGGGCCGGAACGAGAGCCACTACCGCGCACGCTTCCTGCGCGAGGCGCGCGCCGTCTCGAAGCTCCGTCACCCGAACATCGCCGCCGTCCACGACTTCGGCGAGACCGAAGAGGGGCAGCCCTTCATCGTGATGGAGCTGATCTCGGGGCAGACGCTCGGCGAGACGCTCGCGGGGCCGGGCATCAGCGTCGCGCGCGCCGTCGAGGTTACGGGCGAGGTGGCCCGGGCTCTTTCGGAGGCGCACCGCCTCGGCGTCGTCCACCGCGACGTGAAGCCCTCGAACGTCGTCATCGACGAGTCCGGCGTGGTCAAAGTTCTCGACTTCGGTCTCGCCAAGCAGCTCCACGAGGAGGGCTCCAACGGCGGCCCCGACGCGCAGACGCTCCTGACGGCGCGCACGCGCTCGGACGTGGTCATCGGCACGCCGCTCTATCTCTCCCCCGAGCAGGCGCGTGGCGCGAAGGTGGACGGGCGCAGCGACCTCTTCGCGCTGGGTGCGCTGCTCTACGAATGCCTGACGGGGCGCCCGGCCTTCTCCGGCGCCAACGTCATCGAGATCGGCGCGCAGGTGCTCCACTTCGACCCGCCGCCGCCGTCGAAGCTCAATCCGCGCGTGCCCGCGGAGCTTGACCGCCTCACGCTCAAGGCGCTGTCGAAGAAGCCCGAAGACCGCTTCCAGACGGCCGAGGAATTTGCCGCCGAGTTAGCCCGCGTGCGCGGGCGCCTGCCCGACTCCGACACGGTGACGACGCGGCGGCTCGCGGGCGCCGACAACGGCCACCGTTCGAGCGCGCTCATCACGATGGCCGAGGGGTTGCGGCGCCCGAAGTTCTCGCCGCTCGCGCTGCTGGCCTCGCTCGCGGGGCTCGGGCTTCTCATCTGGGGCGTGTGGTACCTGCGGCAACCCTCGGCGCACGTGCCTGAGCCGGCCGTCGCCAAGCTCTACGAACAGGGCGTGGAGGCGATGCGCGACGGCTCTTACTACAGGGCGAGCGGCCTGCTCAAGCAGGCGGTCGAGCGCGACGACGAGTTCGCGCTCGCGCACGCGCGTCTCGCCGAGGCGTATTTGGAGATGGACTTCCTCGACCGCGCCAAGGACGAGATGTTCGCCATCAACAAGTACGTGCCCGACTTCTCGATCTACCCGCGCGCCGACGCCCTCTACCTCGAAGCCACCCGCGCGACGGTGGGCAGGGAACACCCGGCCGCCATCAGCGCCTACGAGAAGCTGGTCAAGCTCGACCCCAACCGGCCGGAGTCGCACCTCGACCTCGGCCGCGCCTACGAGCGGAACAATCAGGCCAAGCAGGCGATCAAAAGCTACACCGATGCGACCGCGCGCGACAACGAGTACGCGGCCGCCTTCCTCCGTCTCGGCACGCTCCACGCGCGGCAGACCAACCAGGCCGGCGCGGTCGATGCCCTCGACCGCGCGCAGAGGCTCTACGCCGACCGGGGCAACCGGGAGGGCGAAGCCGCGGTGCGCTATCAGCGGGGCCGCCTCTTCGCCGGCCTCAGGAAAGAGCCCGAGGCGCGGGTCGAGTTCAACGAGGCGCTCCGGCTCGCGCGCGAGACGAACAACATCTACCAGCAGGTGCAGGCCATGCTCCAACTCGCACTCGTCGAGGAGGGGGCCGAGCAGGCGCGGAGCAGGGCGGACGACGCCGTCAAGCTGGCGCAGGCCAACGGCATGAACGACCAGTGGGCCAACAGCTACATTACGCTCGGCGGCATTCAGCTCAAGCGGGGCGACCTCGACGGGGCGGAGAGCAACTACAACCTGGCGCTCCAGTACGCGAGCAACTTCAAGCTGAAGCGCTACGAGGCGCTGGCCTACCTGAGCCTGGCGAGCGTCAACGACCAGCGGCGCAACAGTGACGAGGCCGACCGGCTCGTCGAAAAGGCGCGCGACTTCTTCGTCGAGGGCGGTTACCGGCGCGAGGCCGACATCTACGCCATCGTCATCGCCCGGAGCAAGAAGAACCGGGGCGACTACGACGGCGCGCTCAAGCTCCTCGAAGAGCAGCTCCGCATCGCCGAGCAGGCGGGCGACCCGGCGCAGGTGGCGGGCCTCCACCAGGAGATCGCCTCAGTCCTCAACAACCAGGAGAACTACGCTCAGGCGCTCAAGCACTTCAGCGAGAGCGTCTCCACCTACCGCTCGCTCCGCCTCCAGTTGCAGCTCTCCTACTCGCAGCTCAACATGACCAGCGCGCTCTGGCAGCTCGGGCGCTACGATGAGGCCGGGAAGATTCTCGACGAGCTGGCGGCCGACCCGCAGACGCTCAGCGGGAGCAAGAGCCTGCTGGCGCCTATCCACCTCAACCAGGCCGACCTGGAGCTTAGCCGCCAGCACTACCCGGAGGCGGCCGCGCGCGCGCGGGAGGCCATGAACGTGTTGAAGGAGGTCGGCGGCGAGCGGAAGGACTTGCTGATGTCGTGGGCCAACAGCGACCTCGCGATGGCCGAGAGCTTCGGCGGCGCGCACGCCCGCGCCAAGTCGCTGTGTCAGGAGGCGGTGCGCCTCGCCTCGCAGGGCCGCGGCGAGGACTGGGCCAACATGTACGCCCACTACGCACTCGCTCTCACACTGGTCAAGGCGGGCGACGGGGCCGGGGGGCGCGTTGCGGCCGAACACGCGCTCGACATCGCGACCCGCCTCGGCCGCGCCGACACGCAGTGGCGCGCACTCTCCCTAGCGGGCAAGGCCAGCCGGCTCGCCGGCGACCAGGACGCGGCGCGGAACTACTTCGACCGCGCCACCACAACCCTCGCGCAGTTCCAACAGAGTCTGGGGGCGGAGGCGCCAGGCTACCTCTCGCGTCCGGACATACAGTGGCTCCGTAGCGATCTCGGCGTCTCCGTGGCAAGTGCCGCTCGCTGACGTTGCCCCAAATCCTCAACCCTTAAGGAGAACCGAAAATGTCTCAACAACCAGACCCACCGATCATCATCACAGGCGGTTCCGTCACCATCGAGTTCGACGAGGACAAGCTCCCGAAGCTCAAGAAAGGCAAGCACCATCACAAGAACAAGCGCATCAAGCACATCCAGATCGAAGGCGACGGCATCGACTACGCCGTTGACGTGCCGACGGGCAAGGGACTGACAATAACCATCAGCGTCGGAGACTAGCCCGCCATCGCCGCGCCCCGCGCGGCGGATAGCGAGACGGCGCGGGCGGCCCAACACAGGCCGCCCGCGCCGTCGCCTTATAGGGGGAGGCAGGAAGGACTGAGGTCAGGCATGACGACTCTCGTCCTTCGTCCCTCCCGCTTCACACCTCATCCTTCCCACGCCCCCTCTCGCTCCAGACCGCCTCGGCGAGGCCAGCCAGCCACCAGAGGGTGCCGCGCGCGCCGAAGTGCTCGCGCACGCGCGCGAAGATGCGCGGGTAGAGCCGCGTCGTCCTCGCCAGCAGACGCCTGAGCGCGCCCGTCGTCATCCGCCCGCGGAAGACCTCGCGCCGCTCGCCCTCTTCCAACCCACCGAGCGCGGCTGCCAGAGCGTTGAGCGTCTCGTTGACCGCGTGCGGCGCGCACTTCGCCGCCGGCCGCATGAACTCCGCCAAGCCCAAAGCCGCCGCGACGCGCGCCGGCCCGCCGCCGCAGACCTCCGTGAGCGCGCCCGCGTCCAACGCGCCCGACGAGAGCGCCGCGTCAGTCTCGCGCGCCAGTCGCCGCAACTCGCCCACGCCCGCGCACGCCCCGCGCGCCCCCGGCGCGAAGGCGCCGGCCCCGACTCCCGCGTCGCCCAGCAGCATCACCCGCTCGCACGCCACGCGCCGCCGCGTGCGCCAGCCCTCGCGCGGCGCGTGTACGTAGCCGAAGACGGGGCGCTCGACGCGCCACGCCGCGCCCCTGCGTTTGTAGGTCGGGAGCGACTCGAAGTAGCGCTCGAAGAGCGAGAGCAATGACTTGTCGGCCGGCGAGTCGGTCGTGTCGTGGAAGAAGAGGCGCGTCGCGTAGTCGCCGCGCGCGGGCGCGCCCGCGAAGCCCTCCCAGAGGAGTTGACGGTGCGCGCTCGCGTCCTCTGTGCTGACGAGGATTTCGCCTGAGCGGAAGTCGGCCTCATCGCTCCGCTCGCCGCGCACGAAGCCGCGCGCGACCGTGCCGACCGAAGGGCGCACACGCGCCGCCGCCCCGCGCCCCCCGTTCAACTGACGCGCGACGGCCGAGTCCGCCCCCGAAGCGTCCACGAACAGACGCGCCGCAAAGTACCGACGCGACCCGCCGACGCCTTCCGTCTCGATTGTCACGCGCGAAGACTCGACGTAGGCACGCACGAAGCGCAAAGCTCTCTCGACCGCCGAGCCCTTCGACGCGAGTCGCGCCAGACGGCCCGCCGCCAGCGCGTTCAGGCGCTCGCCGTCCACGGCCACGTCGAGCGCGCCGGTCACCCACAGCGTCCCGGCCTTGACGCGCGACGCCGCATCGTGGAACTTCACGAACCCGCCGCGGTAACGGTTCAAGACCGAGCCTTCGACCTCCTCGCGCGTGAAGACGCCGGCTCCCTCCAACTCTTTCAGCTCGTCTTCCGAGAGGTTCCAGAGGCCGCCGGCCTCGCCCTCCGCGCGCGCGCCGCCGATGACGAGCACGCGTCTGTCGTGCCCGCACGCGAGCGTCGCCGCGTGCAGCAGCGCCGCCGCGCCGCCCGCGTAGATCACGTCGAACTCTGCTTCGGCCTTCGGCGCCGCGGCGGGCGGGGGGCCGAAGACGACCGCCTCCTCTTCGGCGTACGCGCCGCCGCGCGTCTCCCAGTCGGCGCGCCAGCCGGTCTCAAGCTCCCAGATGCGCCGGAGCCACTCCTCGCGTTTGGGGAGCACACCGAAGCTCGCCACCGTCTCGGGGTAGCGCCGCCGGAAGTGTGCGAGGTCGGGCGCGAGCGCGGCGCGCGCGGTCGCCGTCGTCGATACGGATTTTGTCGGAGCCGTGGCGACCATCTGGTAAAACTCCGCGGGCGCGTAATCCTTTAGACGCTCCCGCCCGGCGGTCTTCGCGCGCCGCGAGGTGTGAATCGTTGTCAGGGGAGACTTGAGTTCGCCGGGCGAGTGTAGCCGAACGTCGCGCGCGCGGTCTAGCCCCGTGCGGCGCCGGGGGATGTTGCGAGAAAAATGTTACCTCGCGGTCACACTTCGCCGCCTCTAGCGGCGCGAGCGCGAGATAAGCCCGATGACGGCGACGAAGAGCGCCGACCCGATAATCGCCCAGACGACGGGGAACGTCTGGCCCCCCACCTGCACGGGCAGCAGCTCCGGCATCCCCGCCTGCCGCGCGAGCCACATCCCTATCAGCGCGCCGATGAACCCGAGCGCGATGGAGACTAAACACCCGCCGCGCGAAAACCCGCCGATGGCCTGTCCTATCGCCCCGCACACGCCCGCGACGAGCAGCAGCAAGAGCAGATCAATGAGAGTCATTCCCGTTCTCCTGTCAGCTTTGAACTGTCTGCCGCGAGCATAGTTCAACCGGCGGCCACGGGCAAAACTGGCCGGCCCGGCGCCAACGTTTTTTCTGGAAGTCGTCCCCTTAACATCCACAAAACTTTTGCTTCCCAAGCACGCGTCGGAGCCTCTATACTTTGGTCAGAGTCGTCGGCCGCCCGATGCGCCGACGCTTGAAAAGCGACACCGACAAAGGCCATCCGGTGCGAAAGCCCCGGAGCGCAAAGCCGTTGACCTAAACGCGCCGAGAACCGAGGGCGCGCACGGACGCAGCGGTCGCCGAAGTGATGCCGGAAAGAGAACAAAATTCGAGCGGCCGGAGGCGTTCGCTGCATACCGCGCGCCCCGGCCTCGCCGTTTTCAGGGCGCGGGAAAAGCGTTGCGCGTGTACCACTTACGGGCGTCATTCTGAAGCCCTGCGGGAGTCGCGCGGAAGCAACTGCCGCCGCGCCCCGCACATCTTAGACTGGCACGTCGCGGCGATCATTTACCCCCACAGGTCACGCGGTCCGGCCGACTGAAACTCCCTAACTTAGACTGTTGACCCGGAACGAAATTTTAAGGAGATTTACCGACATGCGTAGACTGCTCATCGCCACGCTCCTCGTCCTCTCGGCCTTCGGCGCCGCCGCGGCCCAGAACAACAACGAAATCCCCAACATGGGTCGCGCGCCCAAGCAGGTTGACGGCGTCGGCCGCCTCGACCTCCGCGTCGTCGATCAGGACGGCAACCCCGTGCAGGGCGTCCGTGCCGACCTCAAGTCGAAGCGCGGTGACGGTTTCCTCTGCGAGTCCTGGAACTGGACGGACGCGCGCGGCGTCTCCGTGCTCCCGCCGCTCCACATGGGCAAGCTCACGCTCAAGCTCTCGGCCAAGGGCTTCCAGACGCAGACGGTGCAGATCGACGCCTCCTCGCTCAATGAGCCCGTCCGCGTCACCCTCGTCAAGAAGTCGTAAGGGCTGACGGCCAAAGTTAAGAGATAAAGCAGAGCGCGGCTCTCATCAATCGTTGATGAGAGCCGCGCTCTGCTTTATCCGCCCGCTTTCTCCTTACAGCCCCTTCGCACGCCGCCACTCGCGCACCACGTCGGCAGCCGCGCGCTTGTTCCCATCAACCTCGTAGTTGAGCCGGCGCATCTCCTCGGTCGAGATTGAACCGGCGAGCCTCTGTAAGACTTCGCGCGCTGCGGGGAGGCGTTCGAGCGCGTCGCGGCGCAGGAGCAGGACGGCCTCGTAGGGCGGGAAATAGTGTCGGTCGTCTTCGAGCTGCGTGAGCCCGAGCGTAGCGATCATCCCGTCGGTCGAGTTGCCGGCGATGATGTCCACCTGCCCCTCTGCGAGCGCGCGGTAGGAGAGCGACAAGTCCATCTCGCGCGGTCGTCCGTCGAATCGCAGGCCGTACGCGCGCGCGAAACCCTCGTAGCCATCGGCGCGCGACATGAAGTCCTGCCCGAAGCCCGCGCGCATCCGCGGCGCGTGCGGGACAACATCCGAGACGGTCTTTAAGTTGAGTCGGCGCGCGTCGTCGCCGCGCACGAGGACTGCGAACGTGTCCTCGAAGCCGAGCGGCGGGCCGACCTCCACGTCGAAGCGCGTGGCGTAGTCGGACTTGACCAACTCGTAGACGGCGCGCGCGTCCGTCGCGGGCGGGTGCTTGAGAATCGACATGAGCGAAGTGCCTGTGTACTCGGGGTACACGTCCACCTCGCCCGCGACCAGCGCGTCGTGCGCGAGGTTGCCGCCCAGTTCGTAACGCCGCCCAACCTTCAGCCCGCGCGCCTCCAAACCCTGCGCGTAGATTTCGGCGAGGATGACCGACTCTGTAAAGTCCTTCGACCCGACCTGCACGTCCGCCTTCGCAGACCGCTGCCACAGCGCGAACCCGACGCCCGCCACGATGACGAACACGAGCGCCGCCAACGCGACCCGGCGCGCGAACGCGCTCCCCTTCACCCCGGCGCGCGCCGTGCGACGACGTGCCTTGAGGCGCGACTCGATCAGGCCGATGCCGGCGTCGGCCGCGAGCGCGAGCAGCGCGGCGGGGACGGCGCCCGCGAGGATGAGACGGTTGTCGTACTGCCTGAGGCCGCGGAAGATGAGCGTGCCCAATCCGCCTGCGCCGATGGCCGCCGCGATGGTCGCCACGCCGACCGAGATGACGGTCGCAACCCTCACGCCCGCGAGGATGACGGGCGCGGCCAGCGGTAGCTCGACCTGCCGGAGAATCTGTCGGTCAGTCATCCCCATCGCCACGGCAGCCTCGCGCACGCTGCGCTCGACGCCCTCGACGCCCGTCACGGTGTTACGGATGACCGGCAGCAGCGCGTAGACGACGAGCGCGACCACGGCCGCGCGCCAGCCGATGCCGCCGACGTACTTAAGCGGGATGATGAAGCCGAAGAGCGCGAGGCTCGGCACGGTCTGCAAGATGTTGGCGACGGCGAGCACGGGCCGCTTCAGACCCACTTTACGTGTGAGCAGGAGCCCGACGGGAATGCCGACCGCGACGGCGATCAGCGTCGAGATGGCGACGAGCAGCAGGTGCTCGCCTGTCAGCCCGAGCACCTCGCGCCAGTTCCGCGTCATGAACTCGAACGCGTTCACGATTCGCCCTCCGCGCGTTCGCCGCCGGACGCGACGGCGCGCACCTCGTCGGGCAGTTGTAAGGTCTCGCGGTAGGCGCGCGCATATGGCTCGTCGGAGCGGAGGAAGGCGTCGGGCGTGTCGAGGAGAAGAATGCGGCCGGCCTTCATCAGCGCGACGCGTGTGCCGAGCAGGAGCGCCTCGCGCACATCGTGCGTGACGAAGATGACGGTCTTGTTCAGACGCTGCTGAAGCGCTTTGAACTCGCGCTGAAGAGTGGCGCGCGTCAGCGGGTCGAGCGCGCCGAAGGGCTCGTCCAACAGGAGCAGCGGCGGGTCGGCGGCGAGCGCACGCGCCACGCCCACGCGCTGCCGCTGGCCCCCCGAAAGCTCCGAAGGGAGACGTTCGCCGAACCGTCCGGGGTCGAGTCCGACCAGGCTCAACAGCTCATCGACGCGTGCGTTCAAACGCGTCTCGTCCCAGCCTTCGAGCGTGGGGACGAGCCCGACGTTTCTTCCCACGGTGAAGTGCGGGAAGAGGCCGGCGTCCTGTATGACGTAGCCCGTGCGCCTCCGCAACTCGATGGCGTTCCACGCGCGCGTGTCTTTGCCTTCAACGAGGACTTCGCCCGCGGTCGGCTCCAGCAGGCGGTTGACGAGCCTGAGCGTCGTCGTCTTCCCGCACCCCGACTCGCCGAGCAGCACGAGCGTCTCGCCGCGACGGACTTCGAGGTCGAGCGCGTCGATGATGGGCGCGCTCACGCCCGGCGGCGCGTAGGTGACGCGGCGGAAGGCGACGACGACGTTGTTGTCCGCGGATGACATTGTTCGGGTTCAGGCTACGCGCAGGTGCTCGAAGACGCGCTCCAACGAGCCGTGCCAGGAGCCTTCGAAGTTGCGCAGGAGGATGTCGGCGGGGCAGATGCCTTCGCCGACGACGCGTTCGACGAGCACGTCGAGATAGACGGCCTCTTCGGGCGCGACGCGCTTCAAACCCTCGACGGCGAGCCGTACGACCTCGCGCGCGAGGCGGAGCACGTCCACGCCCTCACACTTCGCGTTGAGTCCGTCGCGCGCGACACGCTCGCGCAAGGCCACCGCGTCGGCGGCCTTCAGCTTCGGCGCGAGGCGGAGCGCTTCGTCGAGCGCCGCGTCGTCGTAGAGCAGCCCCTTCCAGAGCGCTTGCAGGGCGAGCGAATATTCGAGGTCGCACGCGTCGGCGCTGCGCAACTCGACGTGCTGCTTGAGGCGGGCGTCCGTAAAGATGGTCGTCAGGTGGTCGGCCCAGTCACCGAAGACCGGCGTGAGCCCTGCGCGCCCGCGCTCAAGGAACTCGCGGAAGGGAAGGCCCGCGACCGCGCCGCTGTAGCGACCGCCGCGCTGCGCGAAGATCATCGGTACGTCGAGCGCGTAACGGACGTAGTCCTCCGGTTGGAAGTCGTCGCGCAGCGCGGGCGGCGCGAGCCCGGAGCGGTCGGGGTCTGTGTCGAGCCACGCCGCGGCGCGCGTGGACTTCCAGCCCGAGGGACGGCCCTGCTCGAAGGGCGAGTTGGCGAAGACGGCCGTCACGATAGGCGCGAGGCGGTTGCCGACGAGGAACTTCTTGCAGAGGTCTGCGGGCGGCCCATAGTCGAGGTTCGCCTGCACGGTACACGTGCGGCACATCATGTCCCACGCGCGCCGGCCGCGCGTGGCGAGGTAGGGGCGCATCACCTCGTAACGCAGTTTCGGGAACCAGTGCTGCTCTTCGATGGAGCGCAGAGGGTCGAAGCCGACGGCGAGGAAGGCGAGGCGGTTGGCGTCGGCCACTTCGCGCAGGCGCGCGAGGTAACGTCGCAACTCGCGCCCCACGTCCGAGAGGCGCTGCTGCGGCGCGCCCGAGAACTCGACCTGCCCGCCGGGCTCGACCGTCAGGCGGTTCATCTGCCCGTCGCCCGCTTCGACGACCGTGCCGCCTTCATGCACCAGATCGCGCGACGAAGGCGCGAAGCCGGCGAGCACGCTCTGCACCTGCGCGGCGTCGATGCGTTCGAGGCCGCGCGCGCGGTCGTAGCCGAACAGCTCCAACTCCGCCCCGCACATCCACTCCCCGCGCGGCTTCTCGCCCCGCAGCAGGTTCTCGACAAAGAGCGGCACCGACTCGCCCGTGACCGCGTCGGTCAACACGGGGAAGCCCTCGCCGCTCATTCTGTTCGAGTCCCGCGCCATTTTGGTTAGTGATCGAGACAATAGACCATAGACGATGGACGATAAAGGGTCAGGCCGTCGTCCATCGTCTATCGTCCGTCGTCCCCCGTCGCGACGAAGAGGTTGCTGCTGAAGCGCCCGGCCGGGTCGAGCCATGTGTGCTCGCGCGCGAAGCCCGTATCGGCGGCGAGCGCCGAGAGTTCGTCGAGTGAATATTTGTAGGAGTTCTCGGTGTGTATGCGCTCGCCCGCGCGGAAGTGCAGGTCGAGCCCGAGCGCTTCGACGCGGACGGTCTGTGCGCGCGTGCTTTCGAGGTGCATCTCGACGCGGCCCTCCCGTTCGTCGTAGAGCGCGGCGTGGCGGAAGTCGCGCAGGGAGAAGTCGGCGCCCAGCTCGCGGTTGATGCGCGCGAGGAGGTTGAGGTTGAAGGCGGCCGTCACGCCGAGCGGGTCGTCGTAGGCCGCTTCGAGTGTGGCCGCGTCCTTCTTCAAGTCCGCGCCGAGGAGCAGACGGTCGCCCGCCCGCAGCGACGCGCGCACGCGCCGCAGGAAGTCGCGCGCCTCTGCGCGGTCGAAGTTGCCGATGTTCGAGCCGAGGAAGAGGACGAGCGCGCGTGAGTCGTCTTCAAAGTTCTCCTTCAAGCGCGGAAGCGCCGTGTCGTAGTCGGCGGCGTAGGCCGTCACGCTCAGGCCCTCGTAGTCGCCGAGCAGGGCGCTCGCGCTCTCTTCGAGCGCGGCCGTCGAGATGTCCACGGGGACGTATGTAAGTCGCTTCTGAACGGCGAGCAGCGCGTCGATGAGGCGGCGCGTCTTCGCGGCGCTCCCCGACCCCAGCTCGAAGAGCGTAAGGCGGCGCGCTCCGTCCCGCGCCCTCTCGACAATCTCGGCGGCGTGGCGCGCGAAGATGTCGGCCTCGGCGCGCGTGAGGTAATACTCCGGCACGTCGCAGATGGCGTCGAAGAGGCGCGAGCCTAAGGAGTCGTAGAAATATTTCGGCAGGAGAAATTTCCCCGGCGCACTCAGCCCGCGCCTCACGTCCGCAGCGAAGTCGTCGGCGACCGCGGCCGTGAGCCTGTGGACGCGGAGCCGCTCGGCCTGCCCCTGACTCGCCGGTTGAGACATCAGTCGGTTTCCCCTCGTTTGCTTAAGAAAGCTGCTGTATCATAAACCATTCGGGTCAGTAGGCAGTAGGCAGATGGCAGTAAGCAGTGAAAAGACCCGCCGTCGCCAATTGGTAGTTAACCTTTCAACTTACTTAACGCGAAGCGTATACAGCCTACTGCCATCTGCCTACTGCCGACTATCTTATGAACGAACAGGCCGAACAGATCGCTCTGGAGCTGACCGAGGCGCGCGCCGAGACGCTGCGCATCTTCGACCTCGCGGAAGAGGCTGAGCTGCACCGCAGTCCCGGCTTCGGCTACCGCCCCATCATCTGGCACCTCGCGCACACGGGCGTCTTCGAGGCGTACTGGCTCCTGCAAAAGCTCGACGGTCAGGCCCCGCCCGACGAACGCTACGAGCGCGTCTTCGACCCCATCCGCACGCCGCGCGAGGAGTCGAAGGACTTGCCCTCGCGGCGCGACATGGAAGGCTACCTGCGCCGCGTCCGCGAGGGCGTGCTCGAAGCGCTCGACCGCTTCGACTTCCGTCAGGCCGACCCTCTGAAGGCCGGCGGCTACATCTTCCAACTCGTCCTCGAACACGAGCGCCAGCATCAGGAGACGCTCTGCTACCTCTTCCAACTGCTCGACCCTTCGAAGAAGACGCGCCCCGACGTTCCTTCACACGTCGCGTTCGACGAAGCTACGGCCGTCGCGGGCGAAATGGTTTCGATACCCGCGGATGCCTTCCTGTTGGGCGCGCCGTGGGACTCCTTCGCCTACGACAACGAGCGGCCGGCGCACGAGGTCACAGTCCCCGCGTTCCGCATCGCACGCGCGCCCGTGACGAACGGCGAGTACGCGCGCTTCGTGGAAGAGGGCGGCTACGGGCGGCGCGAGTTCTGGAGCGAAGAGGGCTGGGCGTATCTTGAGAAGGAGGGCTGGCAGTGCCCTCTCTACTGGCGGCGCGAGGGCTCCGCCTGGGTCGAGCGGCGTATGTTCGAGGAGGGTGAACTCAGAACTGAACACCCTTTGACGGGCGTCAGTTGGTTCGAGGCCGAGGCTTACGCGAGGTTCGCGGGCCGACGCCTTCCGACCGAGGCCGAGTGGGAGCGTGCCGCCTCCTGGGACGAGTCGAATCATTCAAAGCGCCGCTACGCGTGGGGCGACGAAGAGCCCGACGACACGCGCGCCAACTTTGGCCGCCGCCTCTGGGACACGACGCCCGCCGGCTCTCACCCGCGGGGCGCTTCGCCCGCGGGCTGTCTCGACATGACCGGCAACGTCTGGGAGTGGACCTCCACGCCCTTCGAAGGCTTCCCAAGCTTCGAGCCCTTCCCCTACCCCGAATACTCTCAGGAGTGGTTCGACGGCGACCACCGCATCCTCAAGGGCGGCTCCTGGGCCACGAGCCCCTCGGTGCTGCGCACCTCCTTCCGCAACTTCTTCCGCCGCCCCTTCCGCCTCGCCTTCGCCGGCCTCCGCCTCGCCGAAGACGCGTAAAAACCCGAATCAGGGACAAAAATTCGTCTGCGGCGGCTAACGGCCGCGCGGCGCGCGGCGTCTATTTTCCTGTAAACATCTGGCGGCGGGCCGGCGTATTAGAGACCGAGCCTGGACACGCCTTTGTCTCCAAACCCTCAAGCGGAAGTGTCTTTATGCGGACGATTTACACCTTCTACGCCGACGCCGCGCGCATCGCCTTGCAGTCCATTTTCGCACATAAGCTGCGGGCGTTTCTGACGCTCATCGGCATCATCATCGGCGTGGCGTCGGTCGTGGTCGTGGGCGCGGCCATCTCTGGCCTCAACACGTACGTCGTGGACAAGATGTCGAAGATGCTCGGCACGAACCACTTCATGATCGCGCGCATCGCGAGCCACGGCGAACTTTCTGAGGAGGAACTGGAGAAGATGAATCGCCGCAACAAGCGTCTGCGGTGGGCCGACATGGAGTGGCTGCAACAGTACTGCGAATCCTGCTCGGCGGTCGGGGCCAACGCCGGGCGCGGGACGAAGTTCGAGCAGGACGGGAAGGAGTTCTACGGCGGCATCATCTTCGGCGTCACCGCCAACATGGCCGAGATCGAGGACAAGACCATCGCCGAGGGGCGCTTCATCCAGCACGAGGAGGTCGCCAACTCCAAGCTGGTCGTCGTCCTCGGCGCCGACATCAAAGACAAGTTCTTTCCCGACACCGACCCCGTCGGGCAGGAGTTCAAGGTCGAGGGCCTGCCCATGCGCGTCATCGGCGTCGAGGAGCGGCGCGGCCCCATCTTCGGCGACCTCATCGACAAGCACGTCTACATCCCTCTGACGACCTACCAGCGTTTCTTCGGGCGCAACCTCGATTTGCAGATTCACGGCAAGGGGCGCGAGCGCGGCACGCTCCAGTACACCATCGAGGACGCGCGCAAGGCCCTGCGCGACTACCACAAGCTCATCGGCAGCGACGAGGACGACTTCGGCGTCGTCAACACCGAGACATTGGGGAGCCAGATCGACCAGTTCACGGGCGCCATCGCGATGGTCGTCACGCCGATCACGCTCATCTCGCTCGTCGTCGGCGGCATCGTCGTCATGAATATCATGCTCGTCTCGGTGACCGAACGCACGTTCGAGATCGGTCTGCGCAAGGCGCTCGGCGCTCGGCGCAAGCAGGTGCTTTTGCAGTTCCTCATCGAGTCGTCGCTGCTCTGCGCCTTCGGCGGCATGCTCGGATTGCTCGCGGCCAGCGGCATCTCGTGGGCGGTGACGGTGCTGACGCCCATCACGATGACGATCACGGTCGGCTACATCCTGCTCGCGCTCGGCGTCTCGGCCGGGGTCGGCATGATTGCGGGCATCTACCCGGCGTTCAAGGCTTCGCGCCTCGACCCCATCATCGCGCTCACGCGGAACTAGAGGAGGCGGAAGGTCATGAGATTAAGGCTCCCGAAGTTCATCCCGCGCGAGACGCTGTTGATGGCGCTCGACAGCGTGATGGCGAACAAGTTCCGGAGCGCTTTGACCATGCTCGGCATCGTCATCGGCGTCTCGGTCGCCATCATCGTCGCCTCGATTCTGGCGGGGATGCGCCAGAACATCGTGAAGATCGTCGAGGAGTACGGCACGAACAACATCTACGCCTTCCACCTCACGACGGGGCCGCAGGTCGGCGAGCGCGACCAGTCCGAGCGCGCCCGCAAGCCGCTGACGCCCGAGGACGGCGAGGCCATCGCGTGGCAGGCGCCAGCCATCGATCAGGTCGCCGTCGAAGCGCCGAACATCGGCGGCTGGGGCAGCGGCTTCGACGACACGATCAGCGTCAACAACAAGACCTACCGTCGCGGCAACACGCGCGCCGTCACGCCGAACATGGCCGAGATCGGCAACATCGGACTCAAGGAGGGGCGCTTCTTCAGCGAGCAGGAGGACCTCAACCGGCGCAACGTGATGGTCGTCGGCGTCAACGCCGCCGAGGCGCTCTTCCCCGGCCAGGAGAGCGGCATCGTCGGCACGAAGGTCAAGATGGGCGGCTACATCTGGGAGATCGTCGGCGTGCTCGCCAAGCGCAAGGCCACCTTCTTCGGCGAGAACGAGGAGGACAACGCCGTCTTCGTTCCCTTCCGCACGGGGCGCCAGGTCGCGCCCGGCCGCAAGTTCGTCATCCTCATCATGCGCGCTCGCTCGGGACAGTTGCAGGCGGCCGTCGATCAGGTCGAAGAGGTGCTGCGGGTGCGCCGGCAGGTGAAGTTCGGCGAGCCGAACAACTTCGACGTGAAGACGGCCGACGCCTTCATCACGCAGTTCGACAGCATCTTCGGCATGATCGGCGTCATCGCCATCGCCATCTCCTCGGTCGGCCTGATGGTCGGCGGCATCGGCGTAATGAACATCATGCTGGTCTCAGTCACGGAGCGGACGCAGGAGATCGGGGTGCGTAAGGCCATCGGCGCCCGCCGCCGCGACATCGTGCATCAGTTCCTGTTTGAGGCGATGACGCTGACCATGCTGGGCGGCGTCATCGGCGTCCTCTTCTCGGTCGGCGTCAGCCAACTCGTTATGCTCTTCGTCCCTTCGCTCCCGGCCTCCATCCCGGCGTGGGCCGTGACTTCGGGGCTCGTCGTCTCGGTCGGCGTCGGCCTCATCTTCGGCGTCTGGCCCGCGATGAAGGCTTCACGGCTCGACCCCATCGAGTGCCTGCGGTACGAGTAGCGGACAGTTCACGGACGCGCGCGCGCGGGCGGCACCTTAACCGAAGGGGCGGCCCGCGTCTATCCATTTTCCTGTAAACATTAGGCGGCAGGTCGGCGTATTAGAGTCCGAGCCGGGGCACGCCTTTGTCTCCAATACACTGACGCGGAAGAGTCTTTATGAGGACGATTTATACTTTCTACGCCGACGCCGCGCGCATCGCCTTGCAGTCCATCTTCGCGCACAAGCTGCGGGCGTTTCTGACGCTCATCGGCATCATCATCGGCGTGGCGTCGGTGGTCGTGGTCGGCGCGGCCATCTCGGGGCTGAACACCTACGTCATGGACAAGGTGACCGCGATTCTCGGCACGAACCACTTCATGATCGCGCGCATGGCCTCGCACGGAAACGTCTCGGAAGAGGAGTGGGAGAAGCGGAACCGGCGCAACAAGCGGCTCGAACTCGAAGACTACGAGTGGGTGCGCGACCGCTGCGTCGCCTGCTCCGAGGTCGGCGCGCAGCACCAGCGGCAGGTCGATCTCTCGCACGAGGGCGAGAAGATGTACGGGACGCAGTTCGCCGGCTGCACCGCCAACATGGCCTCCATCGAGGAGAAGACCGTCGCCGAGGGGCGCTTCTTCCTCCCGCAGGAGGTCGATACGGCCGCAATGGTCATCGTCATCGGCAACGACATCAAAGAGAAGTTCTTCCCGGGCGTCGAGGCCATCGGGCGGACGCTCAGCGTCCGCGGCATCCCGATGACGGTCATCGGCGTCGAGGAGAAGCGCGGCTCGATGTTCGGCAACTCGCTCGACAATCAGGCGTACGTTCCGCTCACCACCTACCGGAAAATCTTCGGCGGCCGTCAGAGCCTCCAGATTCACGGAAAGGCGCTGACGCGCGAGCAGTTCCAACTGGCCATCGAGGACGCGCGGATGGCCCTGCGCGACAAGCACAAGCTGAAGGGGAGCGAGGAGGACGACTTCGGCCTCGTCAACACGGGCGAGATCGGCAACGAGGTGGACTCGTTCACGGGCGCCATCGCGATGGTCGTTACGCCGATCACGCTCATCTCGCTCGTCGTCGGCGGCATCGTCGTCATGAACATCATGCTGGTGAGCGTGACCGAGCGCACGTTCGAGATCGGCCTGCGCAAGGCGCTCGGCGCCACGCGCAAGCAGGTGCTCTTGCAGTTCCTCATCGAGTCTTCATTTTTGACGACCTTCGGCGGCGTGCTCGGGCTGCTCCTCGCCTTCGGCATCGTGTGGCTCATCTCGGCGACGACGCCGGTGACGATGACGGTCACGATCCTCTACGTCTTCCTCTCGCTCGCCGTCTCAGGCGGCATCGGCATCATCTCCGGCGTCTACCCGGCCTTCAAGGCTTCGCGCCTCGACCCCATCACCGCGCTGGCGCGCAAGTAGGGAGGTTGGTGAGAGTTATGAAGTTAAAAGTCCCCAAGTTCATGTCGTCGGAAATCCTGCGGATGTCGCTCGACAGCATCCGCGCGCACAAGCTGCGGAGCTTCCTCACGGTCTTCGGCATCGTCATCGGCGTCGTGGTCGTCATCGTCGTCGCGTCGCTCTTGACGGGCGTGCGCCAGTCGTTCGTGGACGTGATCGCCGAGTACGGCACGAACAACATCTACGCCTTCCACCTCTCGACCGGCTTCTCGAACGGGCCGAACCGCGAGGAGGAGCGCACGCGCAAGCCTTTTAAAGAAGAGGACGCCGAGGCCATCAAGCGCGGGGCGCCCGCGGCCGAGACGGTGGCGAGCGTGCTTTTGGTCGCGTGGTGGGACTCGACCATTCAGTATCAGGGCAAGAACCACCGGCGCGGCCAGTTGCAGGGCGTGACGGCCAACTACGCCGACGCCGCGAACCTCTCGGTCTCCGGCGGGCGTTTCATCACGGAGACGGACGACACGAACCGGCGCAACGTGATGGTCATCGGCGTCAACATCCTTGAAGCTATCTTCCCCGGCAAGTCGGCCGAGCAGGTCGTCGGCACCGAGGTCAAGCTCGGCGGACGCCCCTTCGAGGTTATCGGCGTTTTGGAGAAGCGCAAGAACGCCATCTTCGGCGAGAACGAGGAGGACAACGCCGTCTTCATCCCCTTCCGCACGGCGCGGCAGGTCTCGCCCGGCAGCGAGTACATCCTCATCATCGTCCGCGCGCACGAGGGCAAGTTCCGCGAGGCGCTCGACCAGACCGAAGAGGTGCTGCGCCGCGTGCGCAACGTGAAGTTCAACGAGCCGAACAATTTTGACCTCGGCACCGCCGACAAGTTCATCGGCCAGTTCGACAGCATAATGGGCATGATCGGACTGGTCGCCATCGCCATCTCTTCGGTCGGCCTCCTGGTGGGCGGCATCGGCGTGATGAACATCATGCTGGTCTCAGTCACGGAGCGGACGCAGGAGATCGGCGTGCGTAAGGCCATCGGCGCCCGCCGCCGCGACATCGTCCGCCAGTTCCTCTACGAGGCGATGACGCTCACCGCGCTCGGCGGCATCGTCGGCGTCCTCATCGCCATCGTCATCAGCAAAATCCTCACTCTGCTGCTGCCCTCGCTCCCCGCCTCGATTCCGCTCTGGGCGGTCATCGCCGGTCTCCTCGTCTCCATCTTCGTCGGCCTCGTCTTCGGCGTCTGGCCCGCGCGCAAAGCCTCAAGGTTAGACCCGATAGAGTGTTTGAGGTACGAGTAAGTGGAGGGTAGACAACGCAAAATCAATGACTGCTTTGAGCCCCGAAGGGGCGCGGGAAATTAGCCGGGGGTGAGTCAGAGACGCCAGCGCGAGCGAGCGTCGAAACGAGCCCCCGGTATGCGCAGCCATAAATTCGAGAGCTCCAAGGGGCAAAGGAACGAGTCAAACATTCCTTTGCCCCTCTGGGGCTTTACAGTGTCGGTTCTGGCATAAAGTGAGAATCCTCTCCACCGTCCATCAACAACTTACAGACTTGCTTCGCTCATAAAGTGAGAAATCATTCGTGCATAAAGCGCGAACATCCATCACCTTTCGTGCATATAACGAGAAGTTCCGAACCTGTATGAAGGTCGCAGTCAGGGGGATACAGTAGCAGTGGTTAATAGACGAATAGGTTAGCGATAGCGCGCAAGCAGCTCTGGTTTTCCCCAGGCTGCATAAAGCTCAAGCAGGCGGCGCTTCGCCAGAGAGGTGCGCGGGTTGTCGCCGGCTTGCGAAAGCGTCAGGGATTCGTAGCTCGCCAGCAGCAGCGGTTCGGCCTCGGCGAATTTTTTTTGCTCTGCCAGACATTCGCCGAGCGCGCCTCTGGTCAGGGCCGTCATGAAATGGTCTTGCGGCAGGTTCGCCTCGCGCAACGCCAATGCCTCGCGCAACAATCTTTCGGCCTCGTCGGGGCGCCCGCCCTTGTTCAGCATCTGCCCCTTGACGGTCAGGGCGGTGGCGAAGCTGATGTAGCGCGGGTTTGAGTTCAGCCTGTAGTTTTCCAGCACCCGGTCTATCAACGCTTCCGCTTCCGGGAGCCGCCCTTGCAGGTAGAGCGTCTGCGCCTGCAAGCGCAGGTTGTCATAAATGGCGATGAAGTTCGGGCTGTAGTGTTTGCGGTAGAGGGCTTCCGCCTCGCGCAGGCTCGCCTCGGCCCCGGCGAGGTTGTTGCGCTCCATCAAAACGCTGCCGAGAATGGTGAGCGCGCCGCACATCTCCGGCGCGTTGGCGTCGGGCATCTGCCGGAACTCGGCGACGAGTCGGCGCGCGAACGTCTCTGCCTCGTCGAACTTCCCCTGATCGAGCAGCGTGAGGACTAAGACAGTCTGGCTCTGCCTCGTCAAGCCCTGAGCCTCGGCGGGTAACGATGCGCGCAAATCGACGACCTCGCGCAGAAGTTGCTCCGCCTCCTTTGAATCACCTTTCGCTCTGCGCAGGACGGCGAAACTGTTGAGCGCGTTTTGGAGCAGCGTCGGCTTGACCGTGCCCTGCCAGGTTCCCGCGCGCAGTACCGGCAGAATTTGTCTGTAACTCTGTTCGGCCCTGTCGTAGTCCGCCTTGGTGACGAGGAGCTGAACGAGCGCAAGTCGCGTCTCCAACGTCGCGGGGTTGTCGTCGCCATAGAGCGAGGTCTCCGTCGCAAGCGCCGCGCGCAGATGCTTCTCCGCCTGCTCATAGCGCCCCTGCGCGAGGTAGGTCGCGCCGAGGATGTGCTGTAACTGCGCTTTCACCTCCGGCTGCGCCGATAACTCTTCGCTCTCAAGCTCACCCGCGGCAACGTCAAGCACGTCCTTAATCGTCCTATCGCCGTCGCGCTCGCCCGCGCCCTTCGCGGCGGGGTTGGTCGAGAGCAGCATCTTCCGCAAGTAGCCGTTGACGGCCTCCTCTTTGATTCGCTCGCGCCGCGCGTTTTGGTACTGATGCAATGTGAGCGACAGGCCCCCGACGAGCGTCAACAGAACGATGGCGGCGGCCGTGACGGCGATGCGGTTGCGACGGACGAACTTCGCGGTGCGGTACGACAAAGTGTTCGGGCGTGCGAGCACGGGACGCCGGGCCAGATAGCGCTCGATGTCCGAGGCGAACTGCTCGACCGAAGTGTAGCGGCGCTCCGGCTCTTGCCTCAGAGCCATGAAGACGATGTTGTCGATGTCGCCTGCCAGACTTCGTCTACCCCTCTTCGCCTTGCGAGCTGCACCGTCCGGCGCGTGCGGGTCCGCGGAAACCTCCGAGACGGCGCTCGGGCGGACGGGCTGCGACTCGACGACGCGCGCGATCTCCTCCGCGCTGCCTGACTTGAACTTATAAGGGCGCGTGTGCGTCAGCAGTTCGTAGAGGATGACGCCTAAGGAGTAGACATCAGAAGCGGTGGAGACGTTCTGCCCGCGAAGCTGTTCGGGCGAAGCGTATTCGAGCGTGAAGGCACGAAGGATGGTCTGCGTGCGTTCGCCCGCCTGTTCCACGTCGAGCAGCTTGGCGATGCCGAAGTCCAGAAGCTTCGGCGTGCCGTCCTCCTTGACGAGGATGTTCGACGGCTTGAGGTCGCGGTGGACGATCAGGTGGCGATGCGCGTAGGCGACGCCGCGGCAGACCGAGAGGAAGAGCCTGAGCCGCTCGTCAATCGAGAGGTCGTGCGCCGCGCAATAGTCATCAATGCGCGTCCCTTCGACGTACTCCATCGCGAGGAACGGCTCGCCGTCCTCGCTCACGCCGCCATCGAGCAGGTGCGCGATGTTCGGGTGGTTGAGCGTGGCGAGGATTTGCCGCTCGCGGCGGAAGCGGCGCACCAGCTCCGCGTCGGCGAGACTGCGCCGCACAACTTTGAGCGCAACCTGCTGCCGAAACTCGTCGCCCACGCGTTCGGCTAAGAAGACCGCGCCCATCCCGCCGCGCCCTATCTCGCGCACGATGCGGTACGCGCCGACCTGTCTACCCTCCCAGCGTTCTCGCTCCGCTTCCGCGTCGTCGGCCAGAATCTCCGCGGCCAGTGCGAAGGCCGAGTCCTCGATGAAGCTTTCGGACGGAGCTTCGTGCGCGAGCAGCGATTCGACTTCGCGGCGCAGGTCGGCGTCGCCGCCGCAGGCCCGTTCGATGAACGCCGCCCGCTCCCCGCCGTCGCAGTCGAGCGCCGCGCAGAGCAGGTCTTCGATTCGTCGCCAGCGTTCAACTTTCATCGACCCCGTCGCCCTCGCCGCTCAACTCCCGGTGCAGCCACATCTTCGCGACGCGCCACTCGCGCATCACCGTCTTGTCCGAGACGCCGAGCGCGGCGGCCGTCTCTTCGACGCTCAGGCCGCCGAAGAAACGCATCTCCACGACCCGGCTCTTACGCTCGTCGAACTCGGCGAGACTTTTTAACGCCTCGTCGAGCGCGACCAGTTCTGCCGCGCGCTCCTCGATGCGGACGTGCGTTTCGTCCAGAGGGAGGCGCGGTGCCTGGTGGTCGCCGTCGCCGCCGCGCTTCTGCGCGGCGCGCTCGCGCGCGTGGTCAACCAGGACGTTTCGCATCAGGCGCGCCGCCAGCCCGAAGAACTGCGCGCGGTTCTCCCAACTGACGCGCGTCTGATCGACGACGCGCAGATACGCCTCGTTGACGAGCGCGGTCGGCTGCAACGTGTGTTCGGCGCGCTCGCGCCGCAGGTACCCGCGCGCGAGGCGCCGCAACTCGTCGTAGACGAGCGGCATCAGGCGCGCGGGCGCGTCCCGGTCGCCCGCACTCCAACTGAGCAGCAGCGCCGTCACGTCGTGCGGCGAAGCGTCGTCCACCCTCTCCTCCTGCAAAAGCGGATTTTAAATATGACAAAGGACACGTCGAAAAAAATATTCGACGCGTGGGAGTTTTGCGTCGTCCTTTCCGCTCTAGTGTGTGAAGCGGCCCGTATGACGCAACCTTTGGAGAAAGATAATGAGAACTGAAAAAAATAACGCCCCGCGCGCGCGCAATCCGCGCCCGACCCAAGTGCACACCTTGAGCATCAACCGCCTGCCTGGACTCTTAGGTGCGGCGCTCGTTCTGCTCTGCTGCTGCTTCACACCGGCGCGGGCGCAGCAGAGCACTCCCGTCTACGTGCAGTTTCACACCAACATCGGCGACATCAACGTCCAACTTCTGCCCGATGATGCGCCGCTGACGGTGGCGAACTTCCTGCGCTATGTTGACCGCGGCGCTTATGACGGATCGTTCGTCCATCGCTCGGTGCCGAGCTTCGTCATTCAGGGCGGCGGCTATAAATTTGTCAATAATAATGTCAATACAATCCCGACTGACCCGCCCGTCGTCAACGAATTTAAGCTCTCCAATCTGCGCGGCACGCTGGCGATGGCGAAATTGAGCGGTGACCCGAACAGCGCCACGAGCCAGTGGTTCTTCAACATCAGTGACAGCAACGCCCCGAATCTCGACACTCAGAACGGCGGCTTCACGGTCTTCGGGCGCATCGTCGGCACGAGCAGCCTCACCATCATGGATCGCATCAATGCGCTGACGACATTTAACTTCGGTTCGCCGTTCGACGAATTGCCGCTCGTCAACTACACCTCAGGAGGTGTGCAGGACAGCAATTTTGTGAAGGTCTTTTCCGTGACGCGCCTGACGCAGAATACGCTTGCCGGCTCCAGCGTCACGACGCAGGCCGGCGGCACGAGCGTCACCTTCTCAAGCGTCTCGCAAACGGGCTCGACCACCGTCACGCCCATCGACCCCGTTGCGGCCGGAACGCCGCCGGGCGGCTACACGCTCTGCCCCACGTGCGCGGCCTACGATATCACGACCAACGCAGTCTTCACGCCCCCCGTCACGGTCTGCCTCGCCGTGCCGCCGAGCCTTGACCAGCAGGCGTTCCTCTCGCTCGCGCTCCTGCATGGCGAGAACGGCGTGCTGGTTGACCGCACGACTGCACACGTCACCAACACGGACGGCACAAGGCAGGTCTGCGGCAGCGTTCAGTCACTCTCACCCTTCGCTCTCGCGCACGCATCGGCAACTCCGACCCCGACCCCAACCCCAACCCCAACCCCAACAGCTACTCCCACGCCGACGCCGACGCCCTGCTCGGCGGTGTCGATCAACTACACGGTGAGCGACGTGAAGTTCACCCTCGGCGGGGACAGCTTCGAGTTTATCGGCGTGCAGAACGAGTCCGTCACGCTCACGCCGGGCGTGGCGACGGGCTCCATCTTCGAGGGCGGTCTGCTGTTCAGGCACAGTCAGGCGACGACGCCGTCCGGCGAGTACAGCGCCAACGTCTCTTTCAACGTCACCTTCGAAGGCTCCGTCTCGACCACCCTGTCGAGGGTCGTCAAATATACGGTCACGCCGACGCGGCGCCTCGTCTCCTTCGAGACCGGCGACGCGAAGACCGTTGATCTGGGCGCGAAGGGTAAGCTCGACGTGACGGTAGCGCCCCGTACGATAACCTCCGTCGCGAACAGCAGCCTCGGGCTTCTCGTCGTGCCCGGCCGCATCGACGAGGCCACGTTCCGCCTGCACGACATCCCCGGCTCGTGTGCGACGCCCAACACCGTGCAGTTCTCCGCGACCACTTACGACGCAAGCGAAGGCGCGGCCACGCTCACCGCCGGCGCCATCGGTTCGGGCGAGGCGAGGCAGGACGAAGCGGCGCAGGCCGCGTCCACGGGGGTGGCCGTCGTGCAGGTGACGCGCGTGGGTGATCTGTCGCAGCCCGCCGAGGTCGATTACGCCACGCAACCGGGCACAGCCTTAGACCGCACGGACTTCACCGCCGCCTACGGCACGCTCCGCTTCGCCGCCGGGGAAAGCTCGAAGTCGCTCTCCATCCTCATCACCGACGACGTTTATCAAGAGGGGCAGGAGTCCCTCTTCGTCACGCTCTCCAATCCGGTAGGTGTCGCGCTCGGCACGCCTTCGACTTCTGCCGTCCAGATAACCTCGGACGACGCGGCGACCGGAAGAAGTCCGGTTAACGACTCGTCGTTCGACTCCGACCGTTACGTCCGCTACCACTATGCGGACTTCCTCAACCGGCTGCCCGACGCCGACGGCCTCACCTTCTGGAAGAGCCAGATCGACGAGTGCGAACAGCGCCCCGCCGCCGAACGTCAGAGTTGCCGTGAGGTCAAACGCGTCAACGTCAGCGCGGCCTTCTTCCTCTCGATAGAATTTCAGGAGACGGGCTATCTCGTCTACCGTCTGCACCAGGCGGCCTTCGACACGGGCGAGCATTTACAGTTGTCGCGTTTTCTACACGATACGCAGGAGATCAGGCAGGGCGTCGTCGTCGGGCGAGGGCCGTGGGAGCAGCAACTAGAGGCGAACAAACAACTCTTCGCCGAGCGCTTCGTGGCGCGCGCGGAATTCCGCGCGCGCTACCCCGCGACGATGAGCGGGCAGCAGTTCGTTGACGCCTTGAACGTGAACACGAATGGTTCGCTATCACAGGCTGAACGCGACGCGGTCGTCAATCAGTTGGCGGCGGCGGGCAACACGACGCAGGCGCGTGCGCTCGCTTTAAGGTCAATAGCCGACGACGCGGACTTTCGCGCGCGGGAGACGAATCGCGCCTTCGTGCTGATGCAATACTTCGGCTACCTGCGGCGCAACCCGCCCGACGCGCCCGACCTGACGCTCGACTTCCAGGGCTACAACTTCTGGCTCCAGAAGCTCAATCAGTTTGGCGGTAACTTCGTCAATGCTGAGATGGTCAAAGCCTTTATCCTCTCAATCGAGTACGGGCAGAGGTTCGGCCAACTGTAGCCCGACAACATACAATCTTCGCCACACGGCAAGGCGGCGACCCCGGCGAGAATTCAGCCGGGGTCGCCGCCTTGCCGTGAACGCCGACATTTTCGCATGCCCTTCTTTCCGAAGATATTGTTAAAATTATTTCGATTGAGGTACATGAGAGAGCCTATGTGGAGGTTACGGCTGGATGGCCGCAGAAAAGTTGCCTCGTCTGACTGAGGCTCATATTCGCAACCTGGCTAGCGGGCCGAGCTTCGAGCGCGGTGAAGCTTACTACCGCGACGGGGCCGTCCTTGACCCTGTCCGCCAAGCGAGAGATTTACGCGCCCAATGCGAAGGCTCGGACTATGAGCCGTATCAGGTCAGCGCGACGCTCGCCGAAGGCGGCATCGCCGAGACCTTCTGCACATGCCCCTATGATTATGGCGGCATCTGCAAGCACATTGTTGCCTTGCTTCTCACCTATGTCCACGAGCCGCAAGCGTTCCGTCCCATCCCGCCGCTCGCCACGCTGCTCGCCGGACGCAGCCGGGAGGAACTGATTACCCTCATCGGCGAACTCGTCAAGCAAGAGCCCGAGTTGCTATCGCTGGTCGAACTCTCGGTTGCAACCGAGCAAGCGGAGCGAGGCGGGCAAGTAGACGTGGCGGCGTACCGCCGTCAGACGCGGCGGGCACTCCGACATGAGAGCGAACACGTCGTAGAAAAGGAGTTGCGTGCGCTACGGGAACTGGCCGCCCATGCGGCCAAAACCGGCGACTGGCTGAATGCCGGCGCGATCTACCACGCCGTCTTGGACGAGGCAGTTTGCGGATACGACGACATGCTGCGAGAGATAGACGAGGACGGCCGTGTTGCCGTCGTCATAGACGAGTGCGCGCAGGGTCTGAGCCAGTGTCTCAAGAACAATAAGGCCGACGCACAGACCCGGCGGGCGTGGCTGGAGACGCTGCTGGAGGCTGAGTTAGCCGATATAGAGATGGGCGGCATTGACCTCGCGCCTAGCGCCCGCGAGACAATCTTAGAGCACGCCAATAACGAAGAGTGGTCTTGGATTGAGGAGCGACTCAACGCCGCCATGCCGAAGAGCGGCAACTGGGAGCGAGAAGCGCTAGCGAGGTTTTTAGCCGCGGGACAGAAGCGGCATGGGCAGGCCGCGCAGCGGAAGAAACCCGGAGTGGCAAGGCATTAGAATCGACGGTATCAGCTCGAACCATTCACGGCCATATTCTCAAGATAGGGTGAGTGACTGTGGCTAAATCAACGGCGAAGAAGCAGGCAGCGCAGACGGCGGAAAGCGACCAGAAGCTCTACACGCTCGACGTATCCATCATGGACGGGCCAATGACCGAGAGCTTCCTGAAGAGGAATAAAGTGGTCTCCAGAGTCATTCAGATTCGCGGCGACCAGACACTCGCGGAACTTCACCGCACCATCTTCGACGCCTTCAACCGCGAAGACGAGCATATGTACGAGTTCCAGATCGGCGGCAAGGGGCCGATGGACCCGAAGGCGCGGCGATACGTGCTTCCCGCCTGTATGCAGGATGACGATAAGCCGGCGGGTGACGTGAAGCGTACAGCCATTGGCTCGCTCGGCCTGCGAGTCCATGATGTCTTCGGCTACTGGTTCGATTTCGGCGACGACTGGTGGCATCAGATCAACGTCGTGGCAATCGAGGAGAGGGCAGCGCGAGGCAAGTTCCCGAAAGTGACCAAGCGCGTCGGCAAGAGCCCGCCGCAGTATGCCGACTGGGATGAAGAGGATGAGTAGGTGGCCCTGTTTCGTCATCAGACCTCTAGCACAATGGAACAAGCAGACCGACAGAAGACGCTAAAGGCCGTCCTGCATTATTTCTACCAGGACAACGCGCGCTCCGGCCCGCACTGCCGCTACAGCCTGCAATATCACCTCGTCTGGATTCCCAAATACCGCCGAAGTTTCCTGGTCGGGGAGATAGCGGAAAGGCTGAAACAAATACTCAAAGAGATCGCCCGCGATTACCGCATTCATATTATCGCTATGGAGGTCATGCCAGATCACATCCACATGCTGGCGGAAGCTCCGCCCAAGTACGCGCCCGCCAAGATTGTACAGCTTTTCAAAGGCATCTCGTCGAGAAGGCTGAGGCAGGAGTTCCTCGACGTGATAAAGAAGTACAGCTGGAAAGAAGGGACTCTGTGGGCCATCGGCTATTACATCGGCAGCGTGAGCCATAAGACCACGTCGGAGCTTGTAAAGGAATACATCAGGAACCAGAAATTGAAAGATGAGAAGTCCAGACAAAAGCCTGAGTATGCTCCGTCATTTCAGGGTTTATGCCCGAACTGACAAACAGCGGCATTCACTTGAATGCCGCTGTGGCGCGTGGGTGCTTGCCTGAATGAATGCTCATTCAGTATGATGGGGCCGACCCGTCAAGGGAATTCTCGGAAAGTCTCGGAGTCGAAACCCCTTTATGCTTCGGATCGAAAAGGCCGCCGTCTTGGGCGCGGGCACGATGGGCGCGCAGATCGCCGCGCACCTCGCCAACGCAGGCATCCCCACGCTTCTACTCGACATCGTCCCGAAGGAGCCTTCGGCGGAGGAGCACGCGCGGGGCTTAACGCTCGAATCGAAAGAGGTGCGCGACCGCATCGCGCGCGCCGGGCTCGAAGCGGCGAAGAAGGCCAAGCCCGCCGCGTTCTTCACTGCGGGCGCGGCCGCGCTCGTCACGACGGGTAATCTCGACGACGACCTGCCGCGCATCAAGGACTGCGACATCATCTTTGAGGCCGTCGTCGAGCGGCTCGACATTAAGCGCAGTCTGTTTGAGAAGGTCGAGAAGTTCCGCAAGCCCGGCTCGGTCGTCGCCTCGAACACGAGCGGCATCCCCATCCGCGAGATAGCCGAAGGCTTCTCCGAAGACTTCCGCGCGCACTTCCTCGGCACGCACTTCTTTAACCCGCCGCGCTATCTGCACCTCGTCGAGCTGATTCGCACCGAGTGGACGAAGCCGGAAGTTTCGTGCGCCGTCTACGGCTTCCTCGACCAGCGTTTGGGCAAGGGCGTCGTGGTGGCGAAGGACAGGCCGAACTTCATCGCCAACCGCATCGGCACCTACGGCGCGCTGGTGACGCTGGGCGTGCTGGCCGAGGGCGGGTTCACCATCGAGGAGGTCGATAAGATCACCGGCCCCGCGTTGGGACGGCCGAAGTCGGCCACCTTCCGTACGTTCGACCTCGTCGGCCTCGACGTGCTCACACACGTCGCGCGCAACCTCTACGAGGCGGTGCCCGACGACGAAGATAGAGAGGCTTATAAACTGCCCGAGTTCGTCGAGAAGATGGTCAATCAGGGAATCCTCGGCGACAAGACGAAGGGCGGCTTCTACCAGAAGCGGAAGGGCGAGAGCGAGAAGAAGGAGATTTGGACGCTCGACGTGGCGTCGCTCGAATACCGCCCGCCGCAGAAGGCCAAGCTCCCCTCGCTCGAAGCGTCGAAGAATATCGAGGACACGCGGGCGCGCGTCAAGTCACTCTTCTGGGGCAAGGATCGTGTGGGCGAGTTCCTGTGGAAGACATCTTCGCGCGTCTTCGCCTACGCCGCGAACCGCATCCCCGAGATTGCGGACACGGTGGTCGAAGTTGACCGCGCGATGAAGTGGGGCTTCGGCTGGGAGCTGGGCGTCTTCGAGGCTTGGGACGCGGTCGGCGTCGAGAAGGTCGTCGCGAAGTGGAAGGAAGAAGGGACGGCGGTTCCGTCGAACGTGCAGCGGATGCTCGACGCGGGCGCGAACTCCTTCTATAAGTCCGAGGGCGGGCGTGACTCCTACTTCGACTTCGAGTCGGGTGAATATAAGGCAGTGTCCGACCAGCCGGGCGTCATCGTCTTGAAGGCTCTGAAAGACCGCACGGGCGTCATCAGGAAGAACGCGGCCGCGTCGCTCTTAGACCTCGGCGACGGAGTGGCGTGTCTTGAGTTCCACTCGAAGATGAACTCCATCGGCGGCGACACACTGTCGATGCTGAAGACGGCGCTGGCGGAGGTCGAGAAGAATTTCGTCGGCCTCGTCGTCGGCAACCAGGGGCAGAATTTCTCGGTCGGCGCCAACATCATGCTCGTCCTGCTCGGCGCGCAGGAGGAGGAATGGGACGAGATTGACCTCGGCATCCGCGCTTTCCAGCAGGCGACGATGTCTCTGCGCTACTCGCCGAAGCCCGTCGTCGTCGCGCCGTTCCAGATGACGTTCGGCGGCGGATGCGAGATGACTTTGCACGCCGACCGCGCGCGCGCCGCGGCCGAGACGTATATCGGGCTGGTCGAGGTCGGCGTCGGGCTCATCCCCGCGGGCGGCGGGACGAAGGAGATGCTCTTGCGCGCGATGGATTCCATCCCGCCGGGCGTGACGGAGGCCGACCCGTTCCCCTTCGTCAAGCGCGCGTTCGAGACCATCGCGATGGCGAAGGTGGCGACCTCGGCGGCCGAGGCGAAGTCGCTCGGGTTCCTGCGCGAAGAGGACTCCTCCTCGATGAACGCCGACCGCCTCATCGCCGACGCAAAGCAGGAGGTGCTGGCTCTCGCCTCGACGGGCTACACGCAGCCGCAGCAACGGACGGACGTGCTCGCTCTGGGCAACGCGGCGCTTTCGACCATCAAGCTCGGCATCCACCAGATGAAGCGCGGCGGCTTCATCTCAGACTACGACGCGGTCATCGGCGAGAAGCTCGCGCGGATTCTGACCGGCGGCGACCTCAACCACGAGACGCGCGTCTCCGAGCAGTACCTTTTAGATTTGGAGCGCGAGGCGTTCCTCTCTCTGTGCGGCATGCGCCCGACGCAGGAGCGCATCGCGCACATGCTGAAGACGGGTAAGCCACTCCGCAATTAAAGGAGCGTGCGATGAGCGTGAGTCAGACGAACGGCGAGACCTACGTCCTCGTCACGGAGCTTCAGGCCATCACCGAAGAGACGATGAAGGTCTTCGGGAACCTGTCGCCGGCGCAGCTCAACTGGAAGCCCTCGCCCGAGCAGTGGAGCGTCGGCCAGTGTTTCGACCACTTGATTAAGACGAACGAGTGCTTCATCCCCGACATGGTGAAGATCGCGGCCGGGACGTACAAGAGCAGCCTCTGGGCGCGCGTCTCGCCGCTCTCGGGCTTCTTCGGGCGGTTCGTCATCAACTCGCTCGACCCTTTGAAGGGACGGAAGACGAAGGCGCCGCGCGTCTTCGCACCGGCGCAGAGCGACGTTGAGCCGGACGTGATCGTCAAGTTCCTGCGCCACCAGTCGGAGGTCGCCATCCACATGCGCGCGACCGAGACGGCGGGCGCAGACCCGCGGCGCACCATCGTCACCTCGCCCGTCTCGCCGGTCGCGACCTACAGTCTGCTCGACGCCTACCGCATCGTCGTCGCGCACGAGCGCAAGCACTTCGAGCAGGCGCGGCGCGTAGCGCAGACGGAAGGCTTCCCCGCCGCATAAGAGTTATGGACTACCCTGTGACACCGGCCGTGAGGCTGCTGCGCGAGAAGAAGGTCGAGTTCGAGCCGCACCTCTACGATTACGTGGAGCGCGGCGGGACGAGCCACTCGGCCGAAGCGTTGGGCGTGGACGAGCACGCGGTCGTGAAGACGCTCGTGATGGAGGCGGAGACGAAGCGTCCCTTCATCGTCCTGATGCACGGCGACCGCGAAGTCTCGACGAAGAATCTCGCGCGTTACCTCGGCGTGAAGAGCGTCCACCCGTGCGACTTCGCGGAGGCACAGAAGCACACGGGCTACCTCGTCGGCGGCACGAGTCCCTTCGGCACGCGCGTACATCTGCACGTCTACGCCGAGCGCACGATCTTCGACCTGCCCGTCATTTACATCAACGGCGGCAAGCGCGGCTTCCTCATCTCGATTGACCCGAAAGTCTTGAAGGAAGTCTTACACGCCGAAGAGGTCGAGGTGGCAATCGAGCACGGCGCTTGAAGCGTCTAACAGAGAAGAGATTTTCAAGAGGTTATTCAAGAGGTTATTTATGAGAGAAGCAGTCATCGTCTCCGCCGTGCGCACGGCGGTCGGCAAGGCCCCGAAGGGGACTCTGAAGAACACGCGGCCCGACGAGATGGGCGCGGCCGTCATCGAAGAGGCCGTGCGCCGCGCCGAAGGGTTGGAGAAGTCCGAGATCGAGGACGTGGTCATGGGCTGCGCGATGCCCGAGGCCGAGCAGGGCATGAACGTCGCGCGCGCGGCCGCCATCCGCGCGGGTCTCCCGGTCGAGACCTCCGCGATGACCATCAACCGCTTCTGCTCCTCCGGTCTCCAGTCCATCGCGATTGCCGCCGACCGCATCCGCTCGGGCGGCGCAGACGTGATCGTCGCGGGCGGGCTTGAGACGATGTCGCTCATCCCGATGGGCGGGCACATCATCCGGCCGAACCCGTATCTGGTCGAGCACTACCCGGACTTCTATCTCAACATGGGGCTCGCCACCGAGAACGTCGCGCGCAAGTACGAGGTCTCGCGCGAAGAGCAGGACGCCTTCGCCCTCCTCTCGCACCAACGCGCCGCCGCTGCGCAGGACGCGGGCAAGTTCGACGAAGAGGTCGTGCCCCTCAAGGTCACGTTCGAGGAGCTGAACGCGAAGGGTAAGAAGACGACACGCGAAGTCACCTTCGACAAGGACGAGGGCGTGCGCCGCGACACTTCCGAGGAGGGCCTTGCCAAACTGCGCCCCGCGTTCCACGCGAAGGGTACTATCACGGCGGGCAACGCCTCGCAGATGTCGGACGGCGCGGCAGCGGCCGTCGTCATGTCGGACGAGCGCGCGCGTCAGTTGAACCTCAAACCTCTGGCGCGCTTCGTTGCCTACGCCACGGCCGGCTGCCCGCCCGAGGAGATGGGCATCGGCCCCGTCCACGCCATCCCGAAAGTCTTGAAGCTCGCCGGGCTCAAACTCGAAGACATTGATGTCATCGAACTCAACGAAGCCTTCGCCGCTCAATCGCTCGCCGTCATCAAGACGCTGGGGCTCGACCCCGAGCGCGTCAACGTCAACGGCGGCGCCATCGCGCTGGGCCACCCTCTGGGCTGCACGGGCGCGAAGCTCACGGCCAGCATCCTGCGCGAACTGGAGCACAGAGGCGGCCGCTACGGGATGGTCACGATGTGCGTCGGCGGCGGCATGGGTGCCGCGGGAATTTTCGAGCGGTTGGATTAATGTTCGTCACAAACACCGAGAAAGGATAAGTCTATGAGTGCCGTAGCCGAAGATAAAAAGATCGTCGTGGGCGGGAGCTTTCTGATCGAAGAGAGGACGCCCGAGGAGGTCTTCACGCCCGAGGACTTCACCGAAGAGCATCACATGATCGCCGACACCGCGCGGCAGTTCATGGACAACGAGGTGCGGCCGCGCGTCCCCGAGTTGGAGAAGAAGGACTGGAAGCTGGCGCGCGAACTCGTCCAGCAGGGCGCGGAGATCGGCTTCATCGGCGCGACCGTGGCCGAGGAGTACGGCGGTCTGGGACTCGACCAGGTGTCGGCCTGCATCCTCGGCGAGGCTTTGGGGCGCGCGGCCTCTTTCGCCACGACGATGGGCGCGCAGGGCGGCATCGGGCTGCTCCCTATCGTCTACTACGGCACCGAGGAGGCCAAGCAGAAGTACATCCCGCGCATCGTCACGGGCGAGCTGATTACGGCCTACGCTCTGACCGAGGCCGGCTCGGGGTCGGATGCGCTCGCGGCGAAGGCGACGGCGAAACTCTCCGAGGACGGCACGCATTACGTCATCAAGGGCGAGAAGATGTGGATTACGAACGGCGGCTTCGCCGACCTGTTCGTCGTCTTCGCCAAGGTTGACGGCGACAAGTTCACGGGCTTCATCGTCGAGCGGCAGGAGGGCTTATCGAACGGGGCCGAGGAGCACAAGATGGGTATCAACGGCTCTTCGACGACGGCGCTCGTGCTCGACGACGTGAAGACGCCCGTCTCGAACCTTTTGGGCGAGGTCGGCAAGGGTCACAAGATCGCCTTCAACATCCTCAACGTCGGCCGCTTCAAACTCGGCGCGATGTGCCTCGGCGGGATGAAGCTGGCGACGCACGAGGCGGTGCGCTACGCCAACGAGCGGCAGCAGTTCGGCAAGTCCATCTCCTCGTTCGGCGCCATCAAGCACAAGCTGGCCGAGATGGCGATCAAGACGTGGGTCGGCGAGGCGACGACCTACCGCACGCTGGGGCTCATCGAGGGCGCCATCAACGCGACGGCCGACGACTCCGACCCCGAGTCGAAGCTGCGCGCGATTGAGGAGTACGCCGTCGAGTGCTCGGCCATCAAGGTCTCGCTCTCCGAATATTGCCAGTACGTGACGGACGAGATGGTGCAGATTTACGGCGGCTACGGCTACTCGGCCGACTACCCGGCCGAGGCCGCCTACCGCGACGCGCGCATCAACCGCATCTTCGAAGGCACGAACGAGATCAACCGCATGCTCATCCCCGGCATGCTCATGAAGCGCGCGTTGGGCGGCAAGCTCGCGCTGCTGCCGGCCGCGCAGGCTTTGATGGACGAGGTGCTGTCTCCGTCGATGCCTTCGTTGGATGAAGACGAGACGGTGCTCGCGGCCGAGGCGAAGCTGGCGAAGAACGCGAAGAAGGTCGCGCTGATGGTGCTCGGCACGGCGGCGCAGAAGTACATGACGGCGCTCTCGGAGGAGCAGGAGGTTCTGATCGGAGCGGCGAACATCATCATGGACGTGTTCGCGATGGAGTCGGCCATCCTCCGCGCGCAGAAGCTCGCCGCGGCGCAAGGCGAGGAGCAGGCGGCGCTCTACCTCGACATGGTGCGCGTCTTCTGCAACGACGCCGTCGAGCGCGTCGAGGCCGAGGCCAAGAACACGCTCGCGGCCGTCACGGAGGGCGACGAGCTGCGCACGCTCCTCGCGGCCCTCAAGCGCTTCACCAAGCACACGCCGACGAACACCGTCGTCGCCCGTCGCCGCATCGCCGACGCGATGATTAAGGCTAACAAGTACGTGTACTAGGGGAGTAGACAGTAGCCAGTAGGCCGCCGCGGGCGGGCGTTGATGCTTCAAGCGTGACCGCCCGCCCGCGGTTGCTTTTCTACCGGTTGCTGGCTACTGTCTTTTTCTACTGACTACTGTCTACTGACTACTTCTTCCATCATGCGAATCATTCCCATCTCGGTGCCGACGCCCTTCTACGTGGGGCCTGTGAACGTCTACCTCATCGCGGAGGAGCCTTTGACGCTCATCGACACGGGGCCGAAGACGAAGGAGGCCATCGAGGCGTTGCGCGAGGGTTTAAGGCAGGCGCGCGTCCGCGTCTCCGACCTCAAGCGCATCGTGTTGACGCACGCGCACGAGGACCACTGCGGCTTAGCGAAGCAGTTGCGGGACGAGGCGAAGGACGCGCAGGTCTTCGTCCACGGCTGGGAGACGGGCCACCGCGTGGGGCGTCTGGAGTACGGCGAGAACCGCGCGCTGTTGGAGCGCGCCGGCGTCCCCGCCGACGAACTCGCCGAGATGCGACGGATGTACGAGGGCGTCCGCCGCTACGCCGACGCGCTCGAAGACCACGAGCACGCCGAGCTGTTTGATGATGAGGAGATAAAGTTCGAGCGCGGGAGCTTAAGGGTCGTCCACACGCCGGGCCACACGCCCGGGTCGTGTTCGTTCCTGCGCGAGGCCGACCGCACGGTCATCGCCGGCGACTGCGTCTTGAAGCGCATCACGCCCAACCCCGTGCTCTCGCCCGACCCCCTCGACCCCACGCGCCGCTTCCGCTCGCTCGCCGAATACCTCGTCAGCCTCGCGCGTCTGCGCTCGCTTGCGCCCACGCTCGTCTACGGCGGCCACGGCGACGCCGTCGAAGACTACGAAGAACTCTTCAACCGCTACCTCCGCGCCATCAACGAACGCCAAGCGGAAGTCGTCCGCCTCATCCCCAAAACCGGCGCCACCGGCTGGAACATCGCCCAACAACTCTTCCCCGGCTCCACGGACGTACACCGCTTCCTCGCCGTCTCTGAGTCGGTCGCCCACCTCGACCTCGCCCACTCCGAAAACCGCCTCGCCCTCGAACTCTCCAGCGACGGCCGCGAAGTCTACCGCAAGCCGTAACAGAGAACCCCTCGGCCGGAAGCGACGCAAACAGACATCGGGCGACGAATCCGGCTTGAGCCACCGATTCGTCGCCCGGCATTCGGCCTCGACCGACAGATCAAATTATGAAGAAGGTGTCGGCGCAGACTTACGCGCGGCCGGTCGCTTCCGGTCGGCCTTGCGGATGCCCCCAACCTTCTCATACTCGTTGCTGTTCTTCCCGTACTTGGCCGCGACGCCTGCCAGAACCCTCTCTGCGAAGTCCTGCAACTTCTTCTCCGAATCGGCCAACACGTTAGCCTTCTCGTCAACCGTCGAGAGCGCCTGATTGTATTCGTCCAGCTTCTCACGCGTGTCCGCGACGGCCGCCTCGAACGCCGCCGAGGTCAACCCGTTCCCGAAGTCCTGCGTCCCGATAGAGCGCAGCCCCGCCGCGCGCGTGTTCGCCTTGTCGAGAATCTTCGACGTGCGCTTCAAACGTCCCATAACATTTACCTCCAGAGGTATGAGGAACACGGAAAGTTTGCGAGGTTGCGACAGCCGCGAAGTATACCCAACCCACATCAAAATTCAAGCACAATCTTTCAACCTCTCTCTCCCCCTCACCCGACCCCACCCGACCCCGCCCCGCCCGCTCACAACCCGTCATCAAGCAACACCCACGCGCCACAAAGAAACGCGTACCCGTCACTTAGTAACGAGTACGCGTCTCTTTCTAACGCGTTCATAAAACAAACGAACAACTACCCGACACAAAGAAACAAACACCCGTTCCCCTGTCACACCAACCCAAAACAAAACAACAGATACTCACTCATTTGTAACGCCAACCCAAAACAAAACAACAAACACGAACGCTGCATGAAGAAGTGCCTGTCTCTTAGTAACAAGGACGAAATTCCAACTCACCACAACACATTGCTCTTAAACGCACGCTCATTAGCCTCGAATGAGACAATCATACTTAAATTCGCGTACTGCTTATTCACCATTCTCTTCAGGATTTGCTTGTGGCACAGGGTCTTCGTCTTTGACACTGGCCAATCTAAGAATAATTTGCTTCTTCTCATCATTATCAAAAATTGCGTCCTTAACTTTTGCTCCCAAGAATTTAGTTTCCTCATTAAAAAAAATCTTGCTGAGGTCAGCCCCACTGAAGTCCGCTTCGCTGAGATCTGCTCCACTGAGATCTGCCCATCTGAGATTTGCACCTTTGAATAATGCTCCGCGGAAGTCTGCCTTGCTAAGATCCGCGCTAAGAAGCATTGCTTTGTTTAAGTTTGCCATACTAAGGATTGACCCCCTCATCCTTACTTGAAAAAGGCTGACATAATATAGATTACAGCCTTCCACATTTAAATAATTCTGGTGTCTTAGAATGAACTGCTCATAATCAATTTGGCCCTGTTGGAGCCGTCGAAGTAAATCCCGAAACGAGAGCGAGTTGGGCCAGTCAATCAGCGACACTTTTTCTGTCACCAAAGCGCAGGCGTTCAGGCAGACCGTCAAACTCTCCTCCGCATTACGCGCCTGCCGGGTCTGTTCCTTATACGCCTGTATCCCTACCTGCTCCATAGGTAAGCCTTGATGCAACTCGAACTCTATTAACCTGCAAAGTGTCTTCTGCCAGTCCGCAGCATCGGATGCCCCGGCCGAGCGCACCTCGTTCTCTATGAACTTGAAAATATACTCGTCGAGAGAGGATTGGCCGCACAGCTTGATCCAGCGGACGAGGGCCACACGTTCGTCCCAACCCTTGTCTACGTTCTCGCGGTGGCGCTCCAACTCTTCGTTCATGTCTCGAAGGAGGCGGACGATGCGTTTGGCTGTCAGGTATTCGCCGAAGCTCTTGTGCGTGAACTCGAAAGTCTTCTCACCGGACTCGCGTACGCCAGCGCGCCTGAAATAGAAGGCCATGAGAAGTCGCGTAATGCCTTTGTCCGCGCCCTCCTCGAACAGGGTTAGAAGATTCGCGGCCCCGCCGCTCTCGGTGTGGCTTTTAATCTCTTCGAGGGTTGTCGTCCGGCCGTCCCCGTGCCACGCCGCGACGGCAATCTCTTCGAGCCAGCGAACAAACTTGTCTTCCGATACTCCTTGCAGGGCTAAGTTTCGACCTCCGGCCCATCCGCGGTCATAAACTGCTTTCAGCAAGTCCCGGTAAACGACGTTCAGGTTGCTCTCGGTTGCAAGGTCAACTTTGCCACGGGTAAAACTGAGTGCGACCAGATAATTCAACAAAGGCTGCGACGTGATTTCCGAAAGCTCATCCCTGCCTAACTCCTCCGGCAAGCCTTCGTACTTGTTACCGCTGACCCTTCCGTAGTTCGCCCACCATTGCTGGCGCTGGTCTTGCTCTAATAAGTTTTGAGAGTCGTGATACTCCTTTCTTGAATCTTCAGAGACGAAATACGGGAGCGCGTGCATGATTTGCTTTGGCTTTTTAAAGTCGGCGGTATTGGATTGCACTGCGAGTTCGCGCCCGCTGATTAAGACTTTGAGGCGGCTGCCGCGGTAGTTGAGGCGTTCTATCTTGTCACGCACTTCGCGGACGAACTGTTGCGCGAGTTCGGCGGCGATTTTGCCCTGCATGGCGAGTTCGTCTAGGCCATCGAAGATGATGAGAGAGGATACAGCGTTCTCTTCGGGGTCGAGCGGGTTCGTGAGGTCGCGGTCGATGTAGCGGATGAACTTACGGACGGCTTCTTCGAGGTCGTCTGAGAGTTCAAGTAAGTGTAGCGGGACGAAGAGCACGCGCCGCGCGTTCTGCTCCGCGAGTTTGGCCGAGAGCATCTTCGTGAAAGAAGACTTGCCGCTGCCGGGGCCGCCGCTGATGACGCGCACCGCGTCGGACGGGTCGTTGTTGGTGAGCCATGAATCTAATTCCTTCGCAAGGTCAATGACAATGCGCTTTGCGTTAGTCGGTTCGGTGGCGCGTGGGTCGAGCATCGCGTCCTTCTCGGCCGCCGTCTTCTCGAAGTAGTAAGCACGCAGGGGGACGTAGACCTGGCGGAGGCTGAAGGCTTCGACGAACATGGGTTCGTCAACCTGCTTTTGGAGGAGGGCGGCGTAGGACTGCCAGGCTTGCTCGGCGGCGCCCGCTTTGGTGAAGGGGGTGTCGAAGGCTTCCTTGAGACACTTGTAGTCTTCGGGGCGCGCGCGCCACTGCTCGTTGAGGGCGTGGACGAAGTAGCTCGGGAGGCGGTTGGCGATGGAGTCGGCCTCCGCGCCGTTGAGGCCGAACAGTTCGAGCCACTGCTTGAAGGGCGTCTTGAACTGTTCGAGGACAGGGAGCGTGCGCGGGCTTTGGAAGAAGTTCTCGTCGATGGTGATCTCGCCCTGTTCGAGCGAGAGGTCGAGGCGGGCGGTGACAGCGTCCGGGTCGTCGGGTGGGAGTCCGCGCCGCGAGAGGATGACCATCGGATTGTCCGCATCGCGGTAGATGAGCGCCTCGTTCTCCTTCAGAAGGTCGTGAACGGCCTGCAACAACGAGCGCTGGATGAGCAGCCACGCGACTTCGCCGCAGTCCTGAATGAAGCCCACGGACGCGAGCGCGTCCACCATGTCGCCGAGCGCACGCGAGTAGCTGGCCGTCGCCCCTCTGAGGACGGCCTTCGTCATCGACTTGAAGAAGTCTTTGAAGCTGAACTTAATCGACCTGTTCAGGAGCGAGATGGGCTTGGTGACGTTGAGGCCGTGCTGGTTGCTGCTCATGTACCTTTCCCTGTGAGACGAGGCCGCGGTCTAAACGACGAGCCGCGACAGAGCAGTCGGCTTTCTGTCGTAGCTCAGGGCTTTTTATAGCTCAATTCGGTGAGTGGACGCGAGGAAATTCTGAAGGCTTAAAGCAGTTGGCAGTTGAGTGCGACCCGCGCCAACGAGTACACAGGTCAGAACCGCCTGCGGTAGCGGGCGGCCCTGTGTGACACGCAGCGTACGGTCTGCACAGGGCCACCCGCTACCGCAGGCGGTTCTGACCCGGCCGCGTTCGCACTCAATTGTAAACTGCTTTAGACCTGCGAAGACCGGCAACACCTCGCAAACGTTTTGCGGGCACGCCTCAGCCGTGGGCGCGTGCATATCCGCACGCGCCCACGGCTGAGACGTGTAGAGAGCGCTTTAGTTGCCGCTGGCCTGCGCTGGGACTTGGGGGAGCCGGACGCGGTTGTTCATGTCGCGGAGGGCGGCGAGGTTCTTGTCGCGGAGGGCGAAGGTGGTCTTGCCGACGGAGAACTCGACGTATTCGGCGCGGGCGAGTTTGAGGAAGGCTTCGTAGGGGATCGAGACTTCGAGCGTCTCCTTCGCGTCTTCGGCGAGCCAGCTCTCGCTGACGCCCTGCGAGAGGAGGCTCATGCGGCCGAGGCGGAGCGTCTCGCCGTCGGCGACGGCCGAGAGGTCGCGCTCGCCCGCGGGGTGGCGCGCGTCCCAGTTCTTCGCCTCGAAGGTGAGCCGGAGCGTCGCGCGCCGCACGTAGTCGAGCTGCTTGCCCGGGCAGTGGAGCGACGCCTGGAGGCTGACGCAGACGCCCTTCATGATGGCCGCGGAGCCCTTCGCCTTCCCGCAGGTGATGCTCATGCGCTTGAGCGAGACGACCGTCTCGCGCGCGAAGCCGTCGTAGGCGGACTCGATCTTGCCGCCGTGTTCGAGCGGCGCCGTCTCGCCCGAGAGTTTGGAAGCCTGCTGCGCGCAGACGCCGGCCGCGAGCGTCAAGAGGACGCAGCAGAGCGTAAAGAACCTTTTCATGATGTAAAAATCCTAGCTGGGGCGCTTGGGTTAATGTGTGTTGAAGTGCGTGCGGCGTGGGGCTTCGGGCTTCGGCGACGTGGCATTTGGACGAGCCGCCGCGGGCATCGTGTCGCCTGACTTCGATACTAGGGAGCCGCGCGCCCGGCTGTCAAGAGGGAAGCGGTCATTCGGGCTTGCCCGGGAAGAGCGTCTTGAGCCGGCCCTCGAACTCCACGTACCTGTTCATCTGGTAGCGGCGGTGTGCGTAGACGCTGAGCGCGAAGACCGCGACGCCGAGCCCGGCAGAGACGTAGATGGGCCAGGGGGACGCGAACCTGAAGAGCATCGCCGCGAAGACCCCTGCGAGGACGCTGTTGATGACGGAGACCGTGCCGGCGTTCGTCACGAAGTGCTGCCACTTCGACTCTCTGGGGATGATGCCCATGTTGTGCAGGGCGCCGGCCACTAGACCCCGGCCGAGAGCCCGACGGCGTGCGGGTCGCTCATGAACTTCCGCGCGGCCCGCTCGACGGCGGCATCCACGTCGAGCGCACGCGCGCCGGCCATCCGCGCCCCGAAGGAACCGGCTTGGAGCAGAAGCACTGCGGCGAGTACGAGTCTCATGATTCTTCCTTCCGACCGACGTATGCGTAAGGCCCGCGCTCGGCGTTCATCTGTTCTCAACCCTTCCCGCGAGCATGTCAACGTACTTCTTCGCCGTGAAGGCGCGCGCGCTTTCGTGCCACGCTTCGGCGATGTGGTCGTAAGGGGTCGGCATCCTGCTCCTCCTTCAGCCCACCCAACTGGTCAGCTCAAATCCCGTAGGCCGTGAAGCCGCCGTCGATGGCGACGCACTGGCCCGTGACGTAGGAGGCGGCGGGCATCGAGAGGAAGGCGACGACCGCGGCGACTTCTTCGGGCTCTCCGATGCGGCGCATGGGCGTGCGCGAGAGGATGCGTTCGAGGCGCTCGGCATCGTTCAGCACGGGCTCGACGAGCGGCGTGCGGATGTACCAGGGGGCGACGGCGTTGACGCGGATGCGGTCGGGCGCCCACTCGACGGCGAGGCTGCGGGTCATCTGGAGGAGCGCGGCCTTGCTCATCGCGTAGGGCGCGCCCGTGCTCGTGTGCGTGAGGCCCGAGACCGAAGAGACGTTGACGACCGAGGCGCCGCCCGCCTTCTTCAACAGCGGATGGGCCGCGCGCGTCAGCTCGAAGGCCGCGGTGAGGTTGGTCGAGATGACGCGCTCGTACTCTTCCGTGGAGAACTCGACCGCGGGTTTGCGCACGTTCGTCCCGACGTTGTTGACGAGTATGTCGAGCCGGCCGAGTTCTTCCAGACGGCCGAGCACCGCCGCGCGCCCTTTGGCCGTCGAGAGGTCTGCGGCGACGCCGTCCGCATCAGAGCCCGCGCGCCGCCAGCGCTCGACCTGCGCCTCAAGTCGCGCCGCGTCGCGCGCGACCGCCAGCACGCGCGCGCCGAAGGAGAAGAACTCTTCGGCCACCGCCAGACCTATCCCGAGCGTCGCGCCCGTCACGAGCGCCGTCCGGCCCAAGAGGCTCCAGCGCCCTTCGGCCCGTTGCGAATCCGCTTCAGACAATGTTCGTCCCTCCCGCGTCCAGTTCGCGGGAAAGAATAAACAGATGTGAGCGGAAGTGAAAGCCCCGCGGCGCGGCTACTTCAACTTCTGGAAGAGGTCGTGGGGCAGGTAGTTGCGCGAGACGAAGTCTGTGTCGGCGACCGCTTGATGGCAGGCGCGGCAGCTTTCGAGCTTGCCGCGGGCTCGCACCTCTCTGCCACGGCCGTCGAACACCATGTACTCCCAGTCGCCGCCCTCCGGGTCGTAGCCCGCCTCGTGCTTGAGCATCGCGGTGAGGAGTTCGGGCTCGGACGAGTCGCGGGTGTTGAGCTTCTCTTTGACGATGAACGAGCCGACGGGGAAGTGCGGCTCCCTCTCTTCCAGCATCGCGCGGCGGCCGGCGTCGTTGACGTAGACGTTGATGAACTTGTTGCGGTGCGGGTTCTGCTCCTCCTGTCGGCGCTGCTCGGCGGTCGGGGAGGCGGCGCATAGGGCGGCGATGCTCGCGTGGAAGACGGCGGGCTCCGGGTTGACGCGCGCCCAGCCCTTGTAGCCCGCGACCAGCTCGGCCCCGGCGAGAGCTTTAGGCGGAGGAGCCTGCGTCGCGTTCTTCTGCGGCCCGTTGGTCTCGGCGCACGCGCAGGCGGCGCACAGCAACAGCACGACGAGGGAAAGCCTCGGCCACGCGATGCCGCATCGTGAACGCATAGTGACGAACCTCCTTGAGGTCTGACTGAAAGCTTGAAGGTGATTCTAATTTCCGGCCTGCACGAACAGAACGAAGAAGGCGCGCTGGCCTTGCGCGGTCGTCTCGTAGACGCGCTCGGCGCGGTAGCCGCGCTCAAGGATGAGCTTGAGCGGCGGGCGCGACTCGTCCCAGTTGGTGTCGCGGAAGGCGGCCCAGAAGCGCTCGCCCCGGAGCGCGTTCGTCGTCGCCGACGCGACGCCGTCGAAGTCGCGCGGGAGGAAGTAGGCCGGGTCTTCCGCGACGCCGGGCGCGCCCTCGATTGAGACGACGCGGAAACGCCCCTCGCGCTCCAACGCGAACCAGAGATGATAGGCGACGAGGTCTTCAAAGGCGTACACGTCCGTTGGTCTTGCTTCGTCCCTCGCGGCCGAGGCGGCGAGCCCCTCCCACGCGCACCAGACATAGACGGGTTCGCGCCGCGCGAGGCTGAGCACGCCGACGAGCGCGACCCAGCAGCAGAGCAGCAGGAGTGCCGCTGACCTCCACCACGCGGGGCGCAGCCGCCCGAGCGCCAGCCCCGCGAGCAGCGCGTAAGGCCCGGCCGCAACGATCAGATGCCGCGTCCCCCAGACCGACTGCGGCAGCACGTAGCTCGCAACGAAGGCGAGCGCGACCGGCAGCAGCGTGAACAGAAGCAGGAACACGACGGTCTTACTCTCAACACCATCAACATCGTCTCTCCGCCGCATCCGCTCAACTATTAAGACGACGACGGGCAGGCCGACGAGCAGTAGCCCGAGCAACGTGCCGAAGCGCACGAAGAGCGGGTCGGCGGAACTCTGCCGGAAGTAGAAGGGCTGGTTGAAGAGCGCGAACAGCTCGACGAGATCGTTCGGGCCGGGCCGCCCGATCCACCCGATGTTCTGCGCGAGCCCGCCGCCCGCCCCGGCCGCGCGCGCGCACGCCAAGACCCACGGCACGTACGCGACGACGAGCCCGGCGATTGTCAACATGAAGAGGCCGAGCCTACGCCTGTCTCGAAGCGCGACGAAAGCGGCCTCGCACGCGACGACGAGCCAGCCGTAGTAGTGCGTGTAGACGAGAAGTAAGTTAATGAAGAAGAGCGCGAGCAGGAGTCCGCGCGCTCTGCCTTCCCTGTTCAGCAGCCGCGCGAAGAGCCACAGAGAGGTGAGCGTGAGCAGGAGCAGCAGGCCGTACATCCTGACCTCCTGCGCGTACTTGATGAGGTAGCCGTTCGCAGCCGCGACGAGCAGCGCGAGGTTGGTCGCGGCCGTCCCCAGCTTCAGCTCACGCGCGAGCAGCAACAGCGGGACGAGCGCCGCGACGGAAGCGACGAAGGGGAAGAGCCGCAGCCATTGGAGCGACTCGCCGCCCGCCGCCGTCCAGACTTTGAGCAGCGCGTAGAAGAGCGGCGGGTGTATCAGGTCGGCCGCGACGAAGCGCCACAGCTCGCCCCAGGTGTGGCGCGCGGCGTGGAGGCTGAACAGCTCGTCGAACCACAGGCAAGACCCATCCAGACGCCACAGGCGCACCGCGACGTAGAGGCAGACGAGCAGCGCCAGAAGAACGGTTGAGGGATGAAGGACGAAGGACGAAGGGCGGGCCGAGGGTTGATTGGAGTCGTTCATTTGATTCGATGAACGGTCGGGCTTCTGCTTCACCAAGCGAGCGGCGCGCCGTCGCGGAAGAAGCCGCCCGTCGGCCCGTCGTCAGGCAGCGTCACGGCCCACATGACACTGGCCGCGCCCTCCTCGACCGTGCGCGGCGCGTCGGGGCCGCCCATCTCGGTCGCCACCCAGCCGGGACAGACCGAGTTGACGAGGACGCGCGACGCACGGAGTTCGTCGGCGAGCTTCCGCGTCAGCACGTTGAGCGCCGCCTTCGAGACGCCGTAAGCGGGCGTGCCGCCGCCCATCAAGGAGAGTGAGCCGGACTCGCTCGACACGTTGACGATGCGCGGGTGCCCGCTCTTGCGGAGCAGCGGGAGGAAGGCTTGCGACACGCGCCACGGGCCGAGCGTGTTCGTCTCGAACGCCTCGCGCGCGGTGTCGAGGTCGGCGTTCTCCGCGCGCTGCCAGTCGTCGTAGAGGACGGCGGCGTTGTTGACCAGCACGTCGAGTCTGCCGAACCGCCGTTCGACGAAACGCGCCGCCGCCTCGACGCTCCGCTCGTCGGTCACGTCCAACTGTGCGGGCAGAACCTTCAGCCCTTGCCGCCTCAACGGTTCCGCCGCCGCCTGTGCCTTAGACGGGTCGCGCGCGCTAAGGAAGACGCTGAAGCCGCGCAGCGCGAGCTGGCGCGACACTTCGAGGCCGATGCCTCTGGACGCGCCCGTGACGAGCGCGATCCTGTCGCCGAACTCATCCATGAATGTCCCTTTACGGAAGCGTCTCGGGCTCGCCCGCGCCCTCGTCCGTCTCTTCGTCGAGGCCCGCACCCGAAGCCTCTTCGAGGTCGAGCGCGGCCTCACCTAAACGCGCGGTGAGCCAGTTGAGGAAGACCTCGGCCTCGCGCCCCTTGCCCGTCCAGCGCGCGCGGTCGAACATCGTCAGCGCCATCGTCAGCGCATGGTGCTGCCCGGCGCGGTCGCCCGCAAACTCAAACTGGCGGTAGAGCCGGTCGATGAGCGCGACCGACTCGGCGGCCGTCTCCACGTCCTTGAAGCCGAGCTTGCCCGCGAAGAACTTCGAGTAGATGTTCTGCGGCTGCGAGGTCGAGGTGTAGAGGTCGAAGTAGCCCGAGTGGAGCCCCGCCTCCTGCAACACCGACGCGACGTAGGACGGGCGCGCGCCCGTGATGACCGCGATGTCCTCGACCTCGCCCATCCCCGAGACGAAGAGCGAGATAATCTGGTCTTTGCGCGAAGGTTTGCCCGAAGACCTGCGCGGCTGGGGCGGCGCGTCGCCCGCGCCCTTAGACTTTTTAGCCTTACTGCTCATCAGAGTCCTCCCTCCTTTTTCGGCTTACACTTGTCGCAAGGTTTGTTGGCTACTTTATCACCTCGAACTCAAAATAGATTGTCTTCCCGCGCACGACGAAGCAGAGGTACTGCTCCCAGAAGCGACGCAGGAAGCGTAAGCTGTGGTAGCGGTTGCAGGCGTTGACCGCAAGCTCGAACCCGAGCGCGCGCCAGAGCTTGAGCATCGTGACGCGGATGAGGCGCGGGCGCAGGCGGACGTGGCTGTAGAAGTCGAAGTCGGGACGGTCGCCGGTGAAGTACGCGAACGACTCGGTCGTCAGATGATGCCTGTGCGTCGGGTCGGTGTAGGAGGCGATGTCGGAGAAGTGCGGCGTGTCGAGCCGGATGAGCCCGCCCGGCTTCGTCACGCGATACAACTCGGCCACGACCGCGAGCACGTCGTCCACGTGCTCGATCACCTGATTCCCGACGACCACGTCGAACTCGTCGTCGGGGAAGGGATAAGGCACCACGTCCAGATCGTGCAGCACGTCTGCATCCGACCGCGGGTTACTGTCCATCCCCACCGCCCCCGGCGTCTTATGCTTGCCGCACCCAATGTCGAGTATCTTCATGCGCGCCGGGAAGTGTAGCCGCCGCGCGCGCGCGCGGACAAGCGGGGCGGGCGCCCGGGCGGCGCGTAAATTTTCGGAACCGGCGGGCGCGGCGCGGCGTGCAAGCGTGTTGAAGAACTTTCCTTAGGAGGTCTCGTCAAAGCAGTGAAACCCAAAGCCCTGCCGCTCGTCGCCTTCGCACTCTTCGCCGCGTCCACGGCGTCCGCACAGATCGAGCCGCCGGCCCCGCCCGCGCCGCACGCTCTGGCCGCGCCCACTTCTGTATCAGTTCCGCCGCAAGCTCCGTCCGCGCCCGTCGCGCCACCGCAGCCCTCGGCCGCGCTCGCCGTTGCCCCAGCCGCGCCCCGTGCCATCGCCGCCGCGCCACGCGCACCCGCCGTCCCGACGGCCCCGCCCGCGCTCGCGGAGCCGATGCCCGCGGTCGCGCCGGAGCAGCCCGCGCCCCCGCAGGAGCCCATGCCGGCGCCGGCGCCCCCGGCCGTCGCTACGAACACCTTCTTCGTCTCGGGCAACTTCCTCGGCGTGCGCACCGAGGAGGTCACGCGCGAGAACATGCAGCGCTATGGTCTTTCGGGCGAGCCGCGCGGCGTCGGCGTCCGCGAGGTCGTCAAGGGCAGCCCCGCCGAGAAGGCCGGGCTGCGCGCGAACGACGTGATCGTCCGCTTCGACAGCGAACCGGTGACGAGCGTCCGCAAGCTGACGCGGCTCATCGAAGAGTCGGCGCCCGACCACGCCGCGCGCCTCACAGTCCTCCGCGGCGGCGCGGAGCAGGAAGTCTCGGCCACGCTCACGCGCCGCGAGCCGTTCGTGACTGCGGGCGGCGAAGGATTTTTCAACCTCCCGTCGGACATGTTCGCCGACGAGGCGTTACGCAACTCAGATCAGTGGAAGCACGCCGAAGAGATGTCGAAGGAGAAGTGGGAGGAGATGGCGCGCAAGCACCCCGGCCTCTTCGGCGGCTCGACGCGCCGCATCGGCGTGGCGACGAACGCGCTCGGCAAGCAGCTCGCAGACTACTTCGGCGTCACGCACGGCGTGCTCGTCAGCTCGGTCGAGGGGGGCAGCCCGGCTGAGAAGGCCGGACTCAAGGCCGGCGACATCGTGACGGAGGCCGACGGCCAGAAGGTCGAAGACGCGGACGATCTCACGCGCACCCTCTCGGCGAAGGAGGAGGGCGAGGTCACGCTCACGGTCGTCCGCGACCGCAAGTCACGCACCGTGCGCGTCACACCCGAGCGACGTTCGGCGCCGCGTGGTCTGTTCACGCCCGGCAGCTTCCGCGTGTTTGAGACGCCCGTCGCCGCCCTCGCGCTCCCGGGCATACAGATGCACCCGGATGTCCTGAGCATCCCGCGCACCGGCGTCACGCCGCGCCTTTTGAACGTGCCGCGCATCCGCGCCACGCCGCTCCAGCGCGGCCGAGTGTTCGACCTCGGCGACCGCGTTCTCTAGCCAAATCATTTTTTAACCACCGCAGACACAGAGGCACGGCTTGGGGCTTAATCGCTTCAAGTCGTGCCTCTGTGTCTGCGGTGGTTAATTTCTGATCTCACTGATAAATCCGTGTCGAGGGCCTGTAGCACGTCTGCGAGCGCCTGCTCTTGACGCGCGAGACCGCCGCGCGCCTCGGCCTCGTCACGCACGCGCAGATGACGGCCGCACTCCTGCGCGCCGTCGAAGACCCCGCCCACGACTTCCGCCTCCTCACCGTCCCAGACATCCGCGCCGCCGCCTAGAGCCCCGCGCTCCTTCAGACTCGCGCCGCCGTTGTACAATCCTTCGGGAGTGAAGGAGTCTGTCGTTGATCTTCAAAAGTAAACAGGAAGAGTTCGACGCGCTTGTGGCGGAGGCGTCCGCGTGCCGCAGGTGTGAGGCGATGTGCGGGCGGAGCGCAGTGCTGAGCGCGAGCAACGGGCGCGTCGGGGCCTCCGTGATGTTCGTCGGCGAGGCGCCCGGCCGTCAGGGCGGCGACCGGACGCGCGTGCCGTTTTCGGGCGACCAGTCGGGGCGGAACTTCTCGCGCTACATCGCCTCCGTCGGGCTCGCGCGCGAAGAGTTATTCATCACCAACTCGGCGCTCTGCAACCCTCGGAGCGCGACGGGCGCGAACCGCAAGCCGACGCGCGGAGAGGTCTCGAACTGCTCCGACTTTCTGCGGCGGCAGGTCGAGACAATCGACCCGCGCGTCGTCGTCACCCTCGGGACGGTGGCGCTTGCCGCCCTCCGGGCCGTCGAGTATCATCCGTTCACGCTCAAGGAGAACGTCGGACAGGTTCAAACGTGGCACGGGCGCCTGCTCGTGCCGCTCTACCACCCGAGCCCGCAAGTGCTCGCCTCGCACCGGCGCGAGCCGCAGCAGCTCGAAGACTACAGGTCGGTCGCGCGCGCCCTCTCACTCGTTCTTGAGGCGTCGCGCGCGGCATCCGTTTGAAAAGGTGCGGAGGTAAAAAAGTCATGTCGAAAAGAACTCATAGTCTCTCGGAGGTCAGGAAGATGAAGGCGCTCGTGACGGCCGTCTTCGCGGCGGCGTTCGTCCTTGTCGCCGCGACCGCGTGCGCCGCGCAGTCGCAGTCGGCGGACGGGGCGACGGCCTCTGAGAAGAAGGCGGCGGCCGCGGCGACGGGCGAGAAGGTCGCGGCGGGCGCGGACGCGCCGAAGGCCACGGCGGCCCCGGCGGCGGCGCCGAAGGTGGGCGAGGCCGCGCCCGACTTCAAGCTCCCTTACGCGACGCAGGAGAAGCTCTTCATGAAGCCGGAGGAGCAGATGTCGCTCTCGGGCTTGCGCGGCAAGAACGTGATCCTCGCCTTCTACCCGGCCGACTGGTCGGGCGGCTGCACGACCGAGGTCTGCACCTTCCGCGACACATTCATGGAGTTCGGCAAGCTCAACGCGATGGTGCTCGGCATCAGCGGCGACTACGTCTTCTCGCATCAGGAGTGGGCGAAGCACCACAAGCTCCCGTTCCCGCTGCTCTCCGACCACGACCACCGCGTCGCGCGCGCGTACGACAGCTACATGGAGCAGTACGGCTTCAACAAGCGCACCGTCTACCTCATCGACAAGGAAGGCGTCGTCCGCTACGTCAACCTCGCCTTCAAGGCCGGCGACAAGAAGGATTACGACGCGCTCCGCGCCGAGCTTGAGAAGCTGAAATAAAACAGTAGGCAGTAGGCAGATAGCAGTAGGCAGTTGAAAGCGCCGTTGTCGGGACTCCGGTTAACCTTTCAACATTCAAAACGCGGAGCGGCTGCCTACTGCCCTCTGCCTACTATTTAAAAGATGGCCGAAGCGGTAGAAAGTCAGGCTGAGTTGCGGCGGTCGCCGCTCGAAGAGTCGCACCGGCGCGCGGGCGCGCGGTTCGTCGAGCAGGACGGGTGCGTCGTGCCGGCCTCTTACGGCGATGCGGCGGCGGAGTACGAGGCCGTGCGCGGTGGCGACGCGGGCCTCTTCGACCTCTCGGCGCGCGGCCGGGTCGAGGTGTCGGGCGCCGAGGCCGTGATGTTCTTGAACGGCATGTTGACGAACGACGTGGCGCGGCTCGAAGAGGGCGCGTGGATGCACGCAGCCTTCCCGAACCCGCAGGGCCGGCTCGTCGCTTCGACCCGCATCCTGCGCCGCAAAGGCGGGTTCCTCTTCGACACCGAAGCGGCGACCTACGCGAGCGTCCTCAAGCATCTCGGACGCTTCACGCTTGCGGGCGACTTCCACGTCCGCGACCTGACCGCGGAGACCGTCATGCTCTCCGTCCAGGGCGCGCGCGCGTCCGAGTTCGTCAGCGCGTCGCTCGGCGCGGCGACGGCAGAGACCGCCCGAGGCCGCGTCACACACGCGACCTTCAACGAAGGTCACGTCACGGTTATCCGCGCGACTCACACTTCGGAAGACGGCTTCGACCTGTTCGTTGACGCGGGCGTCGCGGAGGCCGTCTGGGACGCGCTCACAGCGTCCGGCGCGCGCCCCGCGGGGCACGAAGCGCTTGAGGTGCTGCGCGTCGAAGCAGGCATCCCGCGCTACGGCCTCGACGCCTCGGACGCGAACGTCGTGCTCGAAGTGGTGGACGAGGCGGAGGCCGTCAGTTACACGAAGGGCTGCTACGCAGGGCAGGAGATCATCGCGCGCATACACTGGCGGGGCCACGTCGCCAAGCGGCTCGCCGGTGTCATCTTCGACCGCGACGACGAGCCGCCACGGGACGCGCGCCTGCGCGACTGCGCCGAGGGGCGCGAGGCCGGCCGCATCACCTCCAACGTCTTCTCGCCGCGCCTGAACGCCCGCGTCGCGCTCGCGCTCGTCAAGTACGACTTCCTCGCGCCGGGCACCGAGCTGAAGCTCTTCTCCGGCGACGCAGAGGTCTGCGCCGCGCACGTCGCCGACCTGCCGCTCGTGCGCGGGAGCTGGTACGCCCGAGCCGAGGGCGAGGAGAGTTCGGAGGGATGAGCGGCGAGGGTGAAGAGAGACCCGCGGGCTCCGGCAACCTCGCCTACGAGCAGGCGCGGCTGGCCTACAACATCATCCAGGCGCTCCTCGAACATACGCGCGTCACACAAGACCTCGTCGCCCTCATGGCGCAGGTCATCGGCGAAGAGACACAAGAGGCGCTCGTCAACACCCCCCACTGGGCCGCCTACCTCGACAGCCGCCGCGTCCTCGAACACACCCGACAAGACGTAGAAAAATTCGCCCAAGTCTGGACGCGCCTCGCCGAAGAACTCGACCCGCCGACGCCCGCGGGCGAAGATGCGCCCGACGCCGATTAAAAACTCTGCTCCGCCGTCAAGGTTCACTCAAGTTAAGACTCAACCTCAAAGGAGTCGAACGTGTCTAAAAAAAGAACCCCTCCCAAGTCCTCTAAGAAACGAGCCGCGCGCGGTGCGCAGACTGCCGCGGACACGCGTACGCCTGAGGAGATTGCTGAAGAACGAATCGAGGAATGGAAGGCTAATCCTGTTGTGAGAGACCAAGCGCGCAGAGAGGATCATGCACGAGTGTTAGGCAGTCAAACCCGAATCCTCGACTTACATCGCTTGGGGTTAAAGACGATTCCTGAAAGCCTTCGCAATCTGCGGGAGGTCGAAGCTGTTGACTTGGGGAGAAATAGAATCCAAGAGATTCCTGAATGGATCGGAGAACTAAAGGCTCTCAAAGCGCTAGGGCTATCAGACAATCTCCTCCGCTATCGCCGAAGCAGAAGCTGCCAATCCAGCCTGATGGAACTGCGGAGGTAAACGTCCCGCGCGAACTCGACAAGCTGGTGCCCGCGGAAGCCCGCGCGATAGATCGCGCCCCGTCCACGGCTCCCATCCCGGTGCGTGTGTTCGTCAGCTATGCGCATGAGGACGAGCGACAGCTCAAGCGCCTCGACTTGATGCTCGACATTCTTGAGCAGCAGTACGGGCTGGCCGCGTGGCGCGACAGGCGACGACTGATCGCGGGCGAAGAGTGGGACGAGGAGATTCGACAGAGGCTTGAGGATATGGACATCTTCCTCTTCGTCGCCAGCCAGACCTCGCTCGTGCGTCCTTACATCAAAGACCCGGAGTTGCGACGAGCGAGGGAGCGGCGGGACGAGGGTGAAGTGGAGATCGTCACAGTTAAACTTGAACCCTGCGCCAGCGACGAGGACTCTTTCCTCAGCAAGTTGCAGCGGTTAGCTCCAAAGTACAAAAGCATCGCGGAAGCACCGAAAAGCTCGGTCGCCTGGGAACAGGTTCGAAAAGATTTGCTGCCGGTTATCCAGCGTGTACGTGAGAAGAAGAAAAGGGTGAACAAGCGTTAGCAGACTTCTTACAGACGAGAGCCCTCGCCACGCCGACAACGACCTCGCCAAACTAACTCATCCCGCCGTGGCTTTCAAAAGGAGGCGCAACATGCAGAGCGGAGGAAGTGATGGGGCCAACGTTTTCGAGGAGCTGATGGTCAAGCTTGACGGAGCCGACCCGGAGACCGTCAACCGCATCGCGTGGGAGCGTAGCTCGCTCCCCGTGCGCCTGGCGATGCTGGGCCTGGCCGCCGCGAAACCGCCGACCAGCACGACTTCGGCAAGCTCGAAGACATGCTCGCTCCCGGCCCCGCCGCCTTGACCGAGGCGGAGACCGACGAGCTGAAGGCTGCGGTCGCGCGGTTCGACGCGATCTTCCTCGACTCGCGTTGGGATGAGGCGGACGAGGTGCTGCGCGAGGCCGAACGGTTCGAGCACACGTTCGACCATCAGTTCCGCCGCATGCTCCACTCGCTCTACACGGCCGACGGCAAGGGCTTCGAGGCCGCGCACGAGCGGCTCCTCTCCGTCTACGGTCGGAACATTATGGCGCACATCTATAAAGGCTACTGCCGGCAGCACCGCATACCCGTTCGGATAAACTACGGCGGGTGAGGATAAGGGCGGTCTATTGGAAGATGGCCGGGGGCGCCTTGTACTCTGCGTCCCAGCCCTCGTAGACCACGTCGGTCGCGCCGATGACGTACTTCACCACCTGCCACTTGCCCTCGCGCTTACGCAGCAGGGCGCAAATCCAATCGTCGAAGACGCCGTCCTCGATGCGCTGTTGATAAGCGGTGGTGCTGTAGTCAACTCGGCCCCCGCCCGGCCGCTGCGGCACACCGCGCAGGAAGGCCCAGTCGCCGCTCACCTTGAGGTGGTCGATCTTGAAGACGACCTTCTGCTTCAGCTCTTTCTCGACGGGTGCGCGCAGAGCGTCGGCGACGGCCTTACGTTCGGCCGAGCCGGGCGCGGGCGTACGCGCCTCCTGAGCCGAAGCCGCGCCGGCGGCGGCGATGATGATGACGAGGGCGGGCAGAAAAAAGCACAGGCTTCTAAGCATCGGGCGATGGCTCCTTTGCGGCACGTGGAAAATTTAAAGGGTGGGGCAGACAGCTCACTCGACCTCTATGTCCGCTTGATATGAGATGGAACGCGTGCCCGCCTGAGCAGGTCGCCGAAGTGGCTCGTGACGCCGACATTCCCGAGCAGGACGATGCCCTCGCCGCTCCCCTGCACCTCGGAGATGAGCGCCCGCAGGGCATTGATGCCCTGCTCGACGTTGAAGGTGTGATAGCGCTGTGCCGCCCCCGGGTAGATCGTGCTGCCAGAGGTCTGCGTCGCCCCGCGGTGGAGTTGCACCAACCACGCCGCGCGGCCGTCGTAAACCCACTCCATCCTGACTGGGCCGAGGTGCGCGCTCAGTGAATCGAAGAGCCGCATCACGGCCGCGCGAATGTCATCCGGCAACTCCTCGACGCCGGCCTGCCCGATCATGAAGGCGTCGCCGAATCCGGCGACGCCTTCGATGGTGACGGCGCCGCCGCCGTCGGTCACCAACGAGCCGGAAAAAGATGCGGCCACCCCCTCCTGCGAAAGTACGGAGGCAATGTGGTCTCCCGACGGGTCTTCATCCGCCATGAGTTTGAATGGGTCGAGCCAGCCGCGCTGCGTCGTGTAGCGTCCGGGATCCTGTACGACGGGACAGGTTCTGATCCAGAACTCGCCGGTGCCCGTCCTCTCCCCGAAGGTGAACGGGGCCACCCCGCGGGAGAAGACAGTCGTCAGCGGGACGGGCGCGCCCAGCATGTCGCCCACCAGCAGGCCGAAAGCCTTGTCGCCGAGGAAGCGGCTGAAGAGGTTCGGCCACAGTAATTCAGGGCGGAGGCCCGCGCCGCTCATCTCCTCCAACTCCCAGACGATGGTCTGCTCATGCCTGAATCCACGCCGGAGCGGGTGCAGGCTGAATTCGACACGCGCGCCCGCCGGGTAGTCCAGGGAGGGGCGGAACTGGTAGACCTTCTCAAGCAGCTTTAGTCCCGCCTCACGCGGCAGGGAGGCCGTCCCCGGCTTCTCCACACAGCGGGGCGTGTCGCCGGGCGCGAACTCGATGACCTCGCCGACGCAGACGCCCGAGACCCCGCCGTCTTTAACGTCCACCGTCTCGTTGACGATGGTGTAGAGCCCCGCCTGCGCGAGCCGGCGGACTTCCGCCGCGGCACGCTCCACCTCGCGCACGCCGTAGATGAACTCTCGGCTTTTAGGGTTCTCGGGTGTGAAGCTGCGGACGTTGACCGAGCCGTCCGCCGAGGCTTGCAGCAGCGCGGCGGCGGCACCTTCAATCGTCCCGAAGTCGTGGTTGGCGTCGAAGCCGCGAACCCTGCAATAACGCTGCGCGAGGTCGGGGCCGAAGCTCACGAACTGGGCCACGTTGGCGCGCCCGCTAAGCCAGTCGAGGACGGCGTCCTTCACGTGTCGCCCGGCCCGCGCTTCGCCCTGCGGGCTGGGCTGCTGCGCCTCTAGCTCGTGCATAGCGCCTCCGTCTCGGGTGAGCAAAGTTTGGCCAACTCTTCCAGCACGCACTCAAGAAACGAGGTCGGGAGCGACTGCTCGCGCATCTCGCCGATTGCCGAGCGGATCAGCCGCATGCCTTCCGTCAAAGGGAGCGAAGCCCCCCTCTCGTCGAAGGTCGGAGCGCCGCAGCGCCAGGCCGTCAGGAATTCGTAGGAGCAGCCGTTAGAGTATTGCCAGTCGTCGAGGAAGAAGGCCCTGCACGCGAACCTCTCCACCACCAGCGCCCAGAACGTGCGGTAGTCGTCCTGCGTCCAACCGGGCAGGTCTTCCAGGCGCGTGGGGTCAACCAGCGTCGCGCCGCAGGAAGCGCGGAGCCACTGCGCCACCCGCTCGGCGTGCGCGCGGTTGTGCTCGACGACTTCGCGCTTCAACTCCTCCTCGTGGCCGGGCTGCGGCGCGCGCCCGCCGAGCCGCATCCGCCACGCCGAGTAGCGCCTGCCCGACGTGATAGGGGCGCTCATGTAGACCGCCGCGCGCCCCTCGACGGCCGTGGACAGCACGTTCAGCATGACCTCGATCTCGCCCGCGCGCTCCGAGCGCGGCGGAAAATTAGTGGTTGGCATTACCATTTTGCTGCGTAGTAGGCGACGACTGCGGTGGCAACTGCTGTCGCTGCAACTCCTCGATTCTCATGAGCTGCTCCGACATCGTTTTCACTAAAGCTCTCAATTCCTCCAGTTCCTTCTGTACCTGTTCGGCGTCGGCGCCCGCGACCTTAACCTCCAGCGACTTCGGGTGCTGGGCAACGGTGATTACTTGGCCCTCATTCTGGTTGCCGAAGTAACTGAAACCTGCCCCGCCGAGTGCGAACACAAGGATCAGTAGCGCCGCCCAGAACGTAGTGACCCGCACGGCGGGCGGCCAGCTTTTCTCGCTTTTCTTGACCTGAGCCGCGGCTCCTTTCTGCCGGCGCTCATGATACAGCGTGAAATGCCACAGCCCGTAGTCGGCTTCCGTTAGCTCCGGGGGACTGCTTATTAACACAGGGGGACTGCTTAAAGGTGTCACAAGCTCATAGGCGTATTTCTCGTTCAGAATCTTCTCCACCCGACTGAGGCGTTTGACGACCTGATCGCCGTACCTGTTACCGGGCATGAAGACAGCCACATACCAGTACAGCAGCGGCAACACCGCGAGGATTGGCGTCATCCACTTGGGCAGGACATTAAAGTTACTGCTGAAGGCAAGGATGCCGCCGGCGAGTAGAACGAGGTAGTTGAAGTTGGCCCAGACACTCTTGTAGATTTCCTGATAGCGTTCCGCGCCCTTCTCGTATTCGAGCTTATACAACTCAATAGCAGGGTCGTCCATGTGCCCTCCTGAGGTAGTGGTGTAAGGAGCTTAGCCGGGTTGGAGCGCGCGCGGAGCCCGCCCGGCCGCGTGCATCGCGCGCCGGGGCAGTATAGTCACATCATCTCTTTTAGCGGAAGAGAGTTTTGCGAGTTCGGGGAGGGTCTCACGCCTCATCGACGTAGCGCGTGGGGGCGTCGGCGTGCGGGACGAAGCAGCGGCGGCAGCGCGCTTCGTAGGCGTCGGAGGCGCCGACGACGACCTGGCCTTCGACCTCGACGATGCGCTGCGAGTAGTTGGCGGGCTGGCCGCAGCGGACGCAGATGGCGTGCGTCTTGGTGATGTACTCGGCGACGGCGAGGAGCTGCGGCATCGGCTCGAAGGGGCGCCCCGTATAGTCCTGGTCGAGCCCCGCGACGATGACGCGCACGCCGCGCGCGGCGAGCTGGTTGACGATCTCCACGAGGTCGTTGTCGAAGAACTGACCCTCGTCGATGCCGACGACCTCGGTCGCGGGGTCGAGCAGCTCCAGAATCTCCCGCGCGTTGCGCACGGCGCTCGACTCGTGGCGCATCTCGGAATGCGAGACGATGTGGTCGCGCGAGTAGCGCACGTCGATCTCGGGCTTGAAGACCTGCACCTTGAGGCGCGCGATCCGCGCGCGGCGCAGGCGCCGGATCAGCTCCTCGGACTTGCCCGAGAACATCGAGCCGGCGATGACCTCGACCCAGCCCGTCGTGTTCTGCCCCGCCTTGACGAGGTGTTCGTCGTTACCTTCCGCGGTGAGTCTCTCGACCATCCTTCTCTAAGAACCTTTCACACAAAATCTCACTCGTACAGGCGCGCGTTGTAGAACGGCGCGAGGGCGGCCAGGAGCGCCGTCTCGAAGCTCATCGCGCGCGTCAGCAGTCCCCTTGAGAGCACGCCCCACGCTCCCTGCCGGCTCCGCACGTCCGTCTGCCCTGCGACCTCGTCGATGACCTCGCCCAACTCGCGGCGCGTCTGCTCGACGCGCGCGACGATGGACGGCGGCACGGTGACGGCCGGCGCGTGGCCGAAGTAGCCGCGTGCGCCGTTCGTTGCGTACGCCCAGCCGTGCAGGAACGTCCGCCGCTCGCCGTCAAACGTAATCGAATGGAAACCGCCTTCGAGCCCGACGTAGAAGTCGGCCGGGCTGCCCTCAGTTTCGAGCAGGTGGCGTACGGCCTCCGCACGGTTGCGCGCGCCGCGCATGAGCTGCGTGTCGTTGAGCGGCATGACCGGCACGCCCGTCTCAACGGGTCGCGCGACCAGTTCCGCCTGCCTCCAGCGCGCGTCCACCTCCGCGACGCGCGCGCAGGCCGCGCGCAGCGCCATGATCTTGGCCGGGCGCGCCGAGCCGAGTGCTACCAGCATCCTTGTCACCATTGGCGCCGAGGGGCCTTCTCGGGGAGTCGTTCGGCCGGCGGGCGCGGGGCGCGACGAGGCTATAACAGGAGGGGTGGAAAAGGCAAAAGCGGCGGCCGGCGCGCGCGTCGCGGAAAATATTTCTTGACAGAATTCCCGCGCACGGATATTTTGTCCAAACTTCGAACAAATGTTCGAACGCACCGCATGAGAAAGATCAACACGCACGACTTCAAGGTGGCCACGCGGACGACCTCGCGCGACATCAATCGCCGCATCGCGCTTAACCTCATCCGCGAGCACCAGCCCATCTCGCGCGCCGACCTCGCGCGCCGCATGAGCGTCACGCGCGGTGTGGTGAGCGTGCTCGCGCAGGAGTTGATCGAGCAGGGGCTTATCTACGAGGGCGCGACGGGCGAGGTGACCCGGGGCCGCAAGCCGACCTTCCTGCACATACGGACGCAGGATCGTCTGGCCGTCGCCGTGGACGTGCGCTTCAGCAAGACGTTCGTCATGCTGTCGGACTTCTCGGGCCACCAGCTCGCGTTGGAGATTTACGACACCGTCTTCGAACTGCCGCAGTTCGTCAAAGATTTATCGGCGCGCGTGAAAAGAATGCTGAAAACACAGGGCGCGGCGGCCAATTGCGAGGGCATCGGCGTCGTCGTGCCCGGCATGGTTGACCACCGCACGGGGCGCGTCCTGAACGCGCCGACGCTCGGCTGGCGCGATGTGGACATCCGCGACCGCTTAGCCGCGGCGACGGGGCTGCCCGTGCAGGTCGAGAACTCGGGGCGCGCCTGCTCGCTCGCGCACCTGTGGCTGGAGCGCGGTGAGGGGGCGGCCACGCAGAGCTTCGTCTACGTCAGCGTGTCGGACGGCGTCGGCGTCGGCGTGGTCGTCGGCGGCGAACTCGTGCGCGGGCGCGACCACATCGCGGGCGAGTTCGGGCACATGCCTCTGAGCCTGGACGGGCCGCGCTGCATGTGCGGGATGACGGGCTGCTGGGAGGCTTACGTCTCGAACCTCGCCACCCTGTCGCGCTATTTCGGGTGGAATTTGTCCAAACTCAGTCCAAAAGCCCTGCACGAGGCCGGGCGCGACTCTTTCAACGTGCTCGACCTCGTGGCGCGCGCGCGCGGCGGCGACGCCAAAGCCAACGCCGCCGTCCAGGCCACGGCGCGCTTCCTCGGGCTGGGCCTCGCGACGGTCGTCAACACGCTCAACCCGGACTGCATCTACCTCGCGGGCGAGATTACGACCGCGTGGGACTTGATCGAGGAGACGGTGCGCGGCGCGCTCGCGGAGCGCGTGCTGACGGCTTCGGCGGGGCTCACGCCGATGCGCGTGTCGCCGCCGCAGGTACAGCCGCGCCTGCGCGGGGCGGCGGCGCTCATCGCCGCGCCGACTTTCGCGGCCCCGCGCGTGGCTTGAAGTTTGTAATGCCATGAATTCCGTCCCTCGTTTCCGGGGGCGGCCGAACAAAAGGGAAGTCCGAAACTCTTAGGGGCAAGCCTCGGCGCTGGTGCTCGGCGGCGTAGTGTTGCCCGCGGTCAGTCACGAACTTCAACGTCGGAGGTGAGAGTTATGCCGGTTGTCTTCAGTTCCCCGTCGCGCCGCCTCGCAGTGTCGCTCGTCTGCTGTCTGTTGCTCGCCCTCGCGCTCGCGCCACGGGAGGTCGCGGCGCAGACGAACGTCGGACGCCTCTCGGGCACGATCACGGACGCCACGGGCGCGGTCGTGACCGGCGCCAGCGTCACGGTGACGAACGCCGCGACGAATCTTGTGCGGACGGCGACCACGGACGCCGACGGCTTCTACACGGTAACGAACCTGCCCGTCGGGACTTACGTCGTCGCGGCCGAGAGTCAGGGCTTCAAGCGCGCCGAGCAGCGCGGCGTGGCTTTGACGGCCGACGCGCGCCTGACGGTTGACATGGCGCTGGAGCCCGGGCAGGTAACGGAGACCGTGCAGGTCTCGACCGCGCTGGGCGAGACGGTCAACACCACCTCGGGCGAGGTGGCGCGCGTCATTGACAGCCAGCAGGTGCAGAACCTCGCCTTAAACGGCCGCAACTACATCCAGTTGCTCTCGCTCATCCCCGGCGTCGCGCAGACGACCGACGACCAGTTGGAGTTGAGCACGAGCCTCGCCACCAACACGCAGTCAATCAACGGCAACCGCGGCCAGATGACCAACATGACCGTAGACGGCGGCACCAACTTGCAGTCGGGCAGCAACGCCAGCCAGATCAACAACGTCGGCATCGACTTCATTCAGGAGGTCAAAGTCCAGACCTCGAACTTCTCGGCCGAGTACGGGCGCAACTCCGGCGCGCAGGTCAACGTCGTGACGCGCGCGGCGGTCGAACGAGTTTCACGGCTCGGCCTTCGAGTACCTGCGCAACGACAAGCTCGACGCGCGCAACTTCTTCGCGCCCGTGCGGCCCGCGCTCCGGTACAACGACTTCGGGTACAGCTTCGGGGGCCCCATCCAGAAGGACAAGTTCTTCTTCTTCGGCGGGCAGGAGTGGAAGAAGATTCGCCGCCTCGCCAACCCGGTCATCCGCACGCTGCCGACGCTCGCCGAACTCGGCGGCGACTTTCAGTGGGCGCACGGGCACGCTGCAACGTTCCCACGGGTGACGACGGCCGTCAAAGACCCTGCGACGGGCGCGACCGTCGACCGCGGGCCAGCCGATACCGGGGCGCAACCTCTCGAACCTGAGATTGAACGGGCAGCCCGCCGGGCATCACCGCGGACGGGCGGGCCATCGCCAACGTCTATCGTGAGATGATCGGGCTGGCGACGAGCTACACGCGACGCGCCCGTCGGTAACAACACGACCTTCCAGCAGCCGAACCCGTTCAACTATCGCGAGGACATCATCCGGCTCGACTACCGCTTCAACTCGTCGCACAGCATCTACGGCCGCTACATCCACGACGAGAACCAGCTCATCGACCCGTTCGGCACCTTCATCACGTCGCAGCTCCCGACGATTCCGAGCGCGCGCTCGCGCCCCGGCACGTCCTATCAAGTCTCCTACACGTGGCTCGTCACGCCGACCTTCATCAACGAGGCGAAGGCCAACGTCAGCATCGTGTCGCAGCACATCCCGCCCGCAAGCGATTTCTGGAAGCGCGAGACTTACGGCTTCCAGTACGCGCAGCTCTTCCCCGGCGGCGGCGTCTACGGGAACAGTATCCCCGACACGACGATCAACGGCTTTGCGAGCTTTGCGGGCGCGGCGCGCTCGCTCGTCTCGCCGACGACCGACATCATGGCGAGCGACAACGTGACATGGGTGCGCGGCAACCACACCCTGAAGACCGGCGGGCTCGTCTACCGCAATCGCATCGACCAGAACGGGCGCACGACCTACGCGGGCAACGTCACCTTCAACGCCGCGGGCAACACGCGCTCGACGGGGAACGCCTTCGCCGACGCGCTGCTCGGCAACTTCCGCACCTACAGCGAGTCGTCGCTCGACCCCGTCGGCTTCTTCCGCTTCACGCAGACCGAGGCGTTCGTCAACGACAGTTGGAAGGTCAGCCCTCGCCTGAGCCTTGAGCTGGGCGTGCGCTACCAGTTCGGCACGCCCTTCTACACGCAGGCGAACAACCTCGCCAACTTCGACCCGGCGCTCTACAACCCGGCGCAGGCCGTGACGGTGCTGGCCAACGGCACCATCGACCCGGCGCGCGGCGGCAACCGTCTGAACGGGCTTGTCCGCGCTGGCGACGGCGTGCCGGCCGAAGAGCTGGGGCGCGTGCCCGGCGGCGACAGCGCGTTCGTGCAGTCGGTGCCGGCGGGTGCGCCGCGCGGGCTCTACAACGGCCACCACTACCTGATGCCGCGCGTCGGCTTCGCCTACTCGCCGTTCAGGGACAACAAGACGGCCATCCGCGGCGGCTTCGGCATCTACTACGACCGCGTCGAAGGCAACCTCATCTTCCCGTCTGAGGGCAACCCGCCCTACGTGACCAGCTCGCAGTTCTCGAACGCGAACCTCTCGAACATCACGAGCGGCTCGACGACCATCGCGCCCTTCGACACCATCAACGCCGTAGACCCGAACCTCGACACGCCCTACACGCAGAGCTACAGCCTGAGCGTCCAGCGCGAGCTGCCGTGGGGCTTCTTTGGCGAGGCGGCCTACGTCGGCAACCTCGGGCGCCACTTGATAAGACAGCCCGACATCAATCAGGCCAGTTTCACGGCGCTCGCGGCCAACGCCGCGCTCCCGACCGCGCAGCGCGTGGACACGAACGCGCTCAGGCCCTACAAGGGCTACTCGGCCATCCGCATGCGTCTGTCCGACTCGACCTCGAACTATCACGGTATGCAGCTCTTCGCCGCGAAGCGCACGGGGCGCTCGCGCGCGACCTTGAGCTACACCTTCTCGAAGGTTCTGACCGACGCGAGCGGCTTCAATGACAACCCCGAGGACGTCTTCAACCGCGACTACAACTACGGCCCGGCCACCTTCGACCGCCGCCACATCTTCGCTGCGACGTACACCTACACGCTGCCGACGCTGAGCCACTCGAACGGCTTCCTGCGCGCGGTCTTCGGCGGCTACGAGGTGAGCGGCATCACGCGCTTGCAGTCGGGCGCGTACTTCACCGTCGTCGGCAACACCTCGACGGGGAGCCGGCGCGCCGACTACCTCGGCGGTGAAGTGCTGATACCGAACGGCGAGCGCAGCCAGGGGGCTTGGATCAACCGCGCGGCCTTCGCCAACGCGCCCGACACGCGGCGCGGGACGGCCGGCGTCGGCACGGTCGAGGGGCCGGGCTCGCAGGTGTGGGACTTCTCCTTCCGCCGCCGCGTCGGCATCACCGAAGACCTGAAGCTGCAACTTCAGGCCGATGTCTTCAACGCCTTCAACCGGACGAATTTCCGCGATATGGAGGTCAACCTCGCCAACGGCGGCTTCGGCACGCTGACCGCAGCCGGCCCTCCGCGCACCATCCAGCTCGGCATGAAGTTCACCTTCTGAGTTCGTGGGCCGTAGACTTCAAAGACATGCTGAAAGCCTCGCTGTTATTCCTGTTGACCTTCTCGCTGCTCGCGCCGCCCACGAGGGCGGCCGGGCGGCAGAAGGCCGCTCAGGGTGAAGGCGCAGCCGTGGGCGCGGCGGCGCTGGGGAAAGAGGTCAGGGACTTCTTAGGCGCGGAGTTGGCCGCGCACCTCGCGGACATCAAGTCGCTCGACCCGCAGCCGGATAGAGTGCTGGGCGCGGGCTCGTCGGGCGAATACACGTGGGGCACTTGGGCGCGCGCGCTCGCGGCGTACGCCGAGATGTCGGGCGAGCGCACGCTCGCGGGCCGAGACATCGCGCGCGAGGTCGGAAGGGTCGGGCTGCTCGAAGAACGTCTGAATAGTACGCGCTTCTCGCAGCTCTACTGCGTGCTGGCGCTCAGACACTTCGGGCGCGACCTCGAACGCAACGCCGTCTGGCAGAGTCTGAACGAGGATGAGAGGGCGCGTTGGCGGAAGCTCCTCGACGTGTCGGCCTTCTACGACGCGAAGGAGCAGAAGGTCATTAACCTGCCGGAGAACTACCTCGGCGTCGCCGCGCGCATCGCGAGCGTGAGTTATCAACTCGGGTTGTTGAAAGACCGCGCGTTGCTCGACGGCGTGGTCACGCGCGCCGCGCGACCCTTCGCGGGCGGCAACCTCTACGCGGACGACGCGCCGCCGACGGGGCGTTTCGACCGTTACTCGAACGAGTACGCGCGCTTCGTCTGGAACGCGGCCGAGGACGCGGGGCGCACGGACGTGCTCGACGCCGTGCGGCCTTCGCTCAAGGCGCAGATGCGCCTCTGGTGGGATTTGATTCAGCCGGACGGCTACGGCTACGCGTGGGGCCGGAGCCTCGGCGTCGTCTCGTATCTCGACACGCTTGAGATTGTCGCCTTCCTCGCGCGCCATCCTGAGTTCCGGCCCGCGCCGCTCGCGGAACTGTCGGCCGCATACTATCAAGCGTGGCGGTGGCTGCGGCGCGACTACGACCCGAAGACGCACAAGCTCTCGGTCTTCGCTTTCGGGCGCGGCAACTACGCTTACATCTCGCCCGACCGCGAGTGGCAGCAGACGACCGGCTTCTTCGGCAAGGCCGCGCTCGCGCACATGCTCTTCGCAGAGGGGCTGGCGAAGGAGAATTTGCAGGAGTTCCCGGGCGAGATTACAAGACGCGACCTCACGCGCTTCGAGTTCTTCCGGCGCGGCGAGAGGCCGGCGGGCGTGTGGCTCGTCCGGCAGGGGCCGCTCTCCTTCACGCTTCCCTTAACGACGGGCACAAAGCCGGGCGTCGCGGATTATCTTCCGGCGCCGCACGGACTCGCGGGCTTCGCCGCGCCGGTCGAGCAGGTCTATCCCTCGCTCGTGCCCTTCGTCGAACTATCGAACGGGCGCACGCTCGTCGCGGCGGACGGCGCGGACGAGATAGAGCCCGCGGCCGACGGCAAGAGCCTGCGCGCCGTCTGGCATCGCTGGGCCGTCGTCGGCAGCAGGTCGGGGCAGTTGGAAGACCCGCACATCACGAGCGAGGTCGCGTGGCGTCTGGAAGGGACGACGCTCACGCGCGAGGAGACTTTGAAGGCATCGGCCGACGTGACGGTCAAGCGGTGGAGGGTCGCCGTGCCGACGACGGCGGCGCGGAGCGAAATCCTGTTCGACGGCGGGCAGCGCCGCGACCGCTTCGTCTCGGACGGTGGTACTCTGGAAATCGCGGCGGGGGGGAACTGGCCCGTGAAAGTCTCTGTACAGGCCGCGGGGGGCGGGGCGCTCGGGCGCGGCGCACGCGGCGGGGTGCCGCTGCATCTGGTTTACGAAGCGCGTGACTTACAGCTCAAGGCAGGAGAGGCCGTGCGCTGGCGCATCACGTTGAAGGTGGAAGGAGAGGCACGTTAAGGCATGGAAGCGATATCGAAAATCAGCCCGCACCCGCAGCACACGGACTGGTCGCGCGTCCCCGTCGAGGTTCTGGACGACGGCACCGAGCGGCAGATGATCGTCGGAGAGCGGGTCATGGTCTGCCGCCTGCGTTTCGCGCCGCGCGTCGTCACGCCCCCGCACGAACACCCGCACGAGCAGATCACTTTGGTCGAGCGCGGCCGCGTCCTCTTCACCGTCGGCGACGAGCAGCGGGTCGCCGCGGCGGGCGACGTGCTCCACTTCCCGCCCGGGAGCTGGCACGGCGCCACGATGCTCGAAGAGGAGGTCGTGCTCATCGACATCTTCTCCCCGATACGCGAGGACTTTCTTAACAACGGGAAGTGAGGCGCGCGCCTCACTGCTGCTCTTCGTAGAGGACGACCTCACCCTTGACGATCATGTAAGGGAGGCGGCGCTCCTCCACCCACGGGTACTGCTCGGCGTAGTCCCTGTAGCGGTCGTTGGTGACGATGAGAGCATCAAGCTCGTGCGCGAACTGGATGATGAAGTAGTCGGCGTCGGTGCCCGCGGGCACCTGCCGTATCTGCTGCGACTTGATGAGCTTCTCTAACTGCTCCTGATCGTCGATGTCGTACTTGAGGCTGGCGTCCACGATGATGACGGCCTCCTGCCCGCGCTCCTCCAGCTCGCGCCGCACCTTGAGCAGGTTCGAGAGCTTCGGCTTGCCGCCCCCGCTGCGCTCCTCGTAGGCCACGTTGGCCCCGTCGATGACGATTGTCTTCCTGCCGTTCGCCGACATCCGTTAAAGCCTCCATCCGGTGAGATGTTAACGCGCGTGAGTATACATGTGGCCGGGTGCTGCGCGGGTCACGAAAGCGTCGCAACTTTCTCTTCCGTTCCCGTCAGGTCTTCCGGGCAGGTGACGCACAGCCCCAGGTCGCGCAGCAGTCCGTCTTCGAGCGCATAGACCCAGCCATGTACCGAAAGCTCCTGCCCACGCTCCCATGCATCCTGCACGACCGTGGTGCGGCAGACGTTCAAGACCTGCTCGCGCACGTTCAGCTCGCACAGCAGGTGGAGACGCGCCGCGCCGTCCTCACAGCGTGCGAGCGCTTCCGTGTGCTTCTCGACCACGTCCTGCACGTGGCGCAGCCAGTTGTCGATGAGCCCGAAGCGCGCGCCTTCGAGCGCCGCCTGCACGCCGCCGCAGCCGTAGTGGCCGCAGACGATGATGTGCCTGACCTTCAAGACTTCGACCGCGTACTGCATGACCGAGAGGCAGTTGAGGTCTGTGTGGACGACGACGTTGGCGACGTTGCGATGGACGAACATCTCGCCGGGCGAAAGGTCTACCAACTGCGTCGAAGGGACGCGCGAGTCCGAGCAACCGATCCACAGGTACTCCGGCGTCTGCTTCTGCGCCAGCTCGCGGAAGAACCCCGGCTCGCGTGCGCTGATCTCCTCGGCCCACGCGCGGTTCCGCTCGAAGAGTTTCTTCAGTGTCTTCATTTGAGCGCATGATACAGGAGCAGGCGCGTCGTCGAAAGGCGCCCTAAGGTCTGCGGTAGACCTTGCCCTCCTTCATCACGAACGCAACGCGGCGCAGCGCCGTCACGTCCGCGAGCGGGTCGTCGGGCGTGGCGACGATGTCGGCGTAGAGGCCCGCACGTACGGCCCCGCGCTCGCGCTCGACGCCGAGCAGCCGCGCCGCGTTCGTCGTCAACATGCGCAGGACGTAGGGCGCCGGGACGCCGGCCTCCGTGTACGAGTCGAGGTACGTGAGCGCTATCGTGCCGCGCGTCTCGCCGGGGACGGTGAAGAAGGCGTCGGTGCCGTAGGCCATCGTGACGCCGGCGCGGTAGGCGCGCTTCAGGCGTTCGAGGAACATGGCGTGGAAGGCTTTCGCGAACTCCGGCCCCTGCCCGAGGTAACCGGCCGTCTTCTCGGTAAAGTCCGTGCCGACCAGCACGACGCCGTTGCGCTTCGCCAACGCGAGCGTCTCGTCCGACATGCTCAGGCCGTGCTCGATGGAGGCGACGCCCGCCTCGGCCGCGTTGCGCGCGCCGCGCTCGGTCAGGCAGTGGGCGGCGACCCTCAGCCCGGCCGCGCGCGCCTCCTCGACGATGAAGCGGATGTCCTCGACCGAGTAGACGTACGGCTGGTCGTCCACGACGATCTTGATGACGCGCGCGCCGAAGTGCGCGTTTTCGCGGACGGCCTTGCGCAACTCGTCGCGCGTGTCGGCGAAGAGGTACTGGGGGCTGCCGAGCGCGCGCCGCTCTGGGTTGAGGTGGTACTGGCCGCCGAAGGGCGCGATGATGCGGCCGGCGTTGACGATGGTCGGGCCCGGAATCAAGCCCTGCTCGACGGCGCGGCGCAGGTCTGTGTCAACATAGTTGCCGGCGTTGCCCACGTCGCGCACGGTGGTGAAGCCGGCTTCGAGCATCGCGCGCGCGTTGACGGTGCCGAGGATGGCGCGCCACGCGCCCGTCGTGCGGATGTCCTGCGAGAAGAGGTCGCGGTCCTCGGGCGGCGTGCTCTCGCAGAGGTGCGTGTGGGCGTCGAAGAGGCCGGGCAGCACCGCGTAGCCCGCGAGGTCGATGACGGCCGCGCCCGCGGGAACCTTGAGGTTCGGCCCGACGGCCTTTATCTTCCGCCCCTCGACGACGATGATCTGGTTCGCCGCGGCCGTGCCCGCCTCGGGGTCTATGAGCCGCCCGGCCTTGATGACCGTGACCTGCGCCCGCGCCCCCGCCGCGCAGAGCAGGCACAGGGCGAGGGCGGCGAGCGCGCGGGTTGTTGTTGTTGTTCCGGGTTTCATCGTGCGTCCTTTCTCGAAGGAGGTTGGCCGTCCGGTGGGCGGAGTTTCGCACGCCCGGCCGTGCGGACGGAAGGGCCCGCTTGACACGCTCGCGCACGCTTGCTGTAATCGACCTCTCCTCGAAACACGCCGAAGAGGTTTAAATCGCCGAGACAACGGAGGTGGAGACGGAAGTGCCGGCAAGCGAGTTAATCTACGACTGGAACCACGTGGAGCCGACGTACGAAGCCCCGAAGCGTCGCATCAGTCTGGACGACGAGACGCTGCGCGACGGGCTGCAATCGCCCTCGGTCTGCGAGCCGACGGTCGAGCGCAAGGTCGAGCTGCTCCACCTGATGAACGGGCTCGGCATCGACACCGCCGACATCGGCCTGCCCGGCGCGGGCGGGACGCACGCCGAGGGCGTCTACGCGTTGGCGCGCGAGATCGCCGAGCAGAAGTTAAAGATTCGTCCCAACTGCGCCGCGCGCACGCACCAGAACGACATCCGCCCCATCGCCGAAATCTCGCAGCGCGCCGGCATCGCCATCGAAGCCTGCACCTTCCTCGGCTCCTCCTTCATACGCTTCTTCGCCGAAGGGTGGACGCTCGACAAGCTCCTCCAGTTAACGGAAGAGGCCGTGACCTTCGCCGTCTCGGAAGGCTTGCCCGTCATGTTCGTCACCGAGGACACGACGCGCGCCGACCCCGACACCATTCGCGCGCTCTACACGACGGCCATCCGCGCGGGCGCGCGGGCCGTCTGCGTCTGCGACACGGTCGGCCACGCTACGCCCGACGGCGCGCGTGCCGTCGTCCGCTTCGTCAAGCGCATCATCGAGGAGCAGGGCGAGCCGGTTCGTCTCGACTGGCACGGCCATCAGGATCGCGGCCTCGGGGTCATCAACTCCATCGCGGCCATCGAGGGCGGCGCCGACCAGGTGCACGGCTCGGCCTTAGGTGTCGGCGAGCGCGTCGGCAACACGCCGATGGATCAACTGCTCGTCAACCTGAAGCTCATGGGCTGGATAGAGAACGACCTCTCAAGCCTGCGCCAGTACTGCGAGAAGGCGGCCGAGAGCTGCGGGTGGACCATCCCGCTCAACTATCCCGTCTTCGGCCGCGACGCCTTCCGCACCGCGACGGGCGTACATGCCGCGGCCGTCATCAAGAGCTTCCGGAAGGGCGACAACGAGTTGGCCGACCTCATCTATTCGGGCGTGCCCGCGGGCCTGTTCGGCATGCGCCAGCAGATCGAAGTCGGGCCGATGAGCGGCAAGTCGAACGTCGTCTACTGGCTCGAATCCCGCGGCCTCGAAGCCTCCGACGAGCGCGTCCAACGCATCTACGACCACGCCAAGAGCGCCCGCGGCGTCCTGAGCGAAGAGGAGATGATGGCGCTGGTTTAAGAAGTACTGAGGACTGAGTTTGAAACTGGTCTTCACTCAGTCCTCAGTACTCAGTACTTCTTTATGTCCTTCCCCACCGGCACACTGGCCACGCCGGAGGAGCTTGTCAGGGGGCTCCTGGGGGCGGAGCGCGTGCGGCAGACGTTCCGTTTCTTCGAGGAGCAGGCCGCGGCGATAGACTACGCGCACGCGGCGCTCGTACGCGTGCCGGCGCCGCCGTTCGGCGAGTCAGAGCGCGCCGAGTACCTGCGCGAGAGGCTTGCAGAGTGCGGGCTCGTTGGCGCGGCGCTCGACGCCGAAGGGAACTGCGTGGCCCTCAGGCGCGGCGCAGAGTTGAGGCCGCTGCTCGTCCTGAGCGCGCACCTCGACACGGTCTTTCCCGCGGGGACGGACTGCGAGGTGCGGCGCGAGCCTTCGGGTCTCATGCGCGCGCCGGGGATTGCCGACGACGGGTGTGGGCTGGCGGCGCTGGTTGCGCTCGCACGCGCTCTGAATGAATTCAAGGTCGAGACGCGCGGCTCCATCCTCTTCGTCGGGACAGTGGGCGAAGAGGGTGAGGGCGACCTGCGCGGCGTGCGGCACCTTCTGAGCGCGTCCGAGTGGGGGGCTTCGGCCGACGCCTTCATCAGCATCGACGGGCCGGGGTTGGAGCGCATCACGCACGCGGCGCTCGCCTCGCGCCGTTACCGCGTGACGTGCCGCGGCGTGGGCGGCCACTCCTGGGGAGACTTCGGCGTGCCGAACCCCGTCCACGCGCTGGGCCGCGCCGTCGCGAGGCTCGCGGCCTACCCGGCGCCCCGTAGGCCGCGCACGACCTTCAACGTCGGCCGCATCGAGGGCGGCTCGGGCGTCAACGTCATCCCGCGTGAGGCGCGGATGGACGTTGACTTGCGGTCTGAGTCGCCGGCCGAACTCGGCCGCCTCGACGCCTTCTTCCGCCGCGCCGCGCGCGAGTCGGCCGAGGACGAGAACGCCTCGCGCCGTCAGGGAGCGCCCGCGTTAGAGATTGACATCAGGCTTATCGGCGACCGCCCCGGCGGCGCGACCCCGCCCGAGCAGCCGCTCGTCCGCCTCGCCACCGAGGCCACGCGCGCGCTCGGCGCCAGACCCTACCTCGATTGCTCCTCGACCGACTCGAACATCGCCATCTCGCGCGGCCTGCCCGCCGTCACCATCGGCGCGGGCGGCGCCTCCGGCAACACGCACACGCTCGAAGAGTGGTATGACCCCGCGGGCCGCGACCTCGGCCTCAAGCGCGCCCTCCTCGTCGCCCTCGGCGTCGTCGGCCTCACATAACATCGAAACAGAAGCAATAACGGTCTCCGTGTCCGCGCGGTGCACCGCCGCGGCCTTGCAGCTAACCGCTGTGGCCGCGCGACGAACCGACGCGACCATGTGGCGACACGCTACGGCCGTGCGGCCACCCACCGCAGCTCCGCAGAGAGGTCTTGCAGCCTCGCAGAATGGTTTCTGTGGCGGTGGAGGCGTTCAACGGGCGGGAGTGGTCTTGCGGCCCCGCAGAACCGTTCTGCGGGGCCGCAAGACCACTCCGCGCGCACCAAAGCGGTGCGGCGCGGCTGCGGCGGGTAGCCGCACGGCCGCAGCATGTAGTCGCGTACCTGCTGCGCCGCGCTGCGGAACCGCAGGACGGCTCTGCAAGCCTGCAAAACGACTTTGCGGCGTCGCAGAATGATTCTGCGACGCCGCAAGGTGTTTCCGCTAACTGACGTGTGTAGTATTAGTTAATCCGAGTCATGAGTTGAAAAAGGAAGGCCGTCGCCCTTGGGACGGTGTGTAGAATGAAGTTGCGACACCCATTCCACCACCAAAGGACGACGACCTATGGCCGAGAGCATAGAGCATCAGATGACGGAAATCTACTGCTTCGTCGATGACTACTTGGCCGCGCGCCCGGCGCTCTCCGGCTGGCGACGCTCCCCGCACTCGACCCCGCGGTTCACCGACGCGGAAGTCATCACCCTCGCGCTCTTGCAAGGCCCGCTCGGCGTCGCCTCGCTGAAGAAGGCGTACCGGATGGTGGCGAAGAACTGGCGCGCGGCTTTCCCGCGCCTGCCGACTTACACCCAATGGGTCAACCGCCTGCACCGGCTCACCCGGCAAGTCGGGGCGCTGCTTGAGGCGACCTGCGGCCACGACGCGGCACAGACCCGTCTCTACCTGATGGACTCCAAGCCGATTCCGCTCTGCCATGCCCTGCGTCATGGGCGAGTGCGGCTGCTCAGGGAAGATGGCGCGCGCTTCGGGAAGAGTTCTAAGGGCTGGTTCTTCGGCTTCAAACTCCACGCCGTGCGCCACATCGCGGGTCGAGTCATGAACATCATCCTGACGCCGGCGAACTGGGACGACCGGGAGCCTGCGCTGGCGCTCCAAGAAGGCATGGACGGCGGCATCACCGTCGGCGACCTGGGCTATCGCGGCCCCGACTGTGCCGAGAGCCTCGCCGAGGCCGAGATGCTGTTGATTACACGCGCCGACGCGCCCGACCACAAGTTCCTGCTCTCGCAGGTCAGGCAGGGCGTGGAGACGATGTTCAGCCAGTGGTGGCATCAGTTCATCGACCGGGTGTTTAGCCGCTCGTGGAACGGGCTGTGGAACACCATCAAGCTCAAGGTACTGCATTACAATCTGGTTCATGCTGGCGTCGTGTCAGCCTGAGTCCAACTCATGACTCGGATTTAGTTAACTGGAATCGTGACGACGGTCGCGCCCGCCTTGCCGGCGGGGAAGCGTTTGCCGCGGGCGATGCGGACGGCGGTCGAGCCGTAGGCTTCAGCGCCGGGCGTGGCGCCCGCGACCGAGGCGGCCGTGACGCGCCCCGCCTCGTCGTAGGTAACGGTGACCTTGACCGACTTCGGGCCGGAAGGGGTCGCGGGTTTGGGGGCGGCGGCGGGGTCGGCGGGGTTGAGCGCGTTCGCGGCCTCCTCCTTCTTCGCAGCCTCTTCGCGGCGGCGGCGCTCACGCTCCTTACGCTCGCGCTCTTCGCGGCGCGCGGCGTCGGCGGCCGCGGCGGGGTCGGTCGATTCAAGGGGCGCCGCCACGGGCTCGCCGGAGGCTTCGGCGGGCTGAGCCTCGGCGGGCGCGGGTTCGGCGGGGGCGGCAGGGGCAGAGACGGCTACCGCTTCGGCCTTCGCGGGCGCGCGGTTCAGGAGCGGGACGGCCGCGACGCCGCAGGCGAGCACAACGGCCGCGGCCACGCCCATCAGCATAAACTTCTTCTTCGAACCGCCGCCCACGCCCGCGCTCTCGACCATCATCGAGAAGGGCTCGGGCGAGTTCTCTTTCTCCTGAGCCGGCGGCTCTTCAGCCTTCGGCGCCGCGTTGGGAGCGGCGGCACGCGCGGCGCGCTCCTTCTTGGGCTGTGAGAGCGAGTCGAGGTGCGCGACCTGGTCGAGCATCTGCGCCAGCTCGGTCTCGCTCGGCTCCCACTTGCCGAAGGCGTCGGCCTCGGTCGGCGAGATACCTTCGTCCAGACGGCGCAAGCCTTCGAGCACGACCTGCGTCCACGCGTGTTGGATGGTGCGGCGCGTGGCCTGCACGTCGGGACTGAAGTCGAAGGCCGCGTTCGGCAGCGTCAGAGAGAAGTAGACGGCCTCGGGGCCGGAGAGCGCGCCGACCTTGGCGTCCACCAGCTCGCCCTCCTTGATGAAGAAGACGCTGTGGCCGCGCTGGTAGTCGATCTTGAGCCGGCCCGTCTTGCGCTGGTTGCAGAAGAACTCGATCAACTCGGCCAGCGACATGTCGCTCAACTGTCCGGTAAGTGCCATGAATGATTCCTCGTTTCGGTGTGGGGGCTAACTTATCTTTAGCGTCGGCGCCGCGCGCGTAGTCGCGGCCGAAGGTCGGCGGGGGTTTAACCTGAAAGGGCTTCGTCGCGCGTGCGGCGCGCACGCTTGCGTCGCGCCGCACGCGGAGGATTTCGTCGCGCGCCCTCTAACGCTGCAAAGTGAAGTTGTAGGCGATGACGCCCGAGACCCTCATCGGCTGACCCGAGAGGAGCGTCGGCCCGAAGCGGGCGAGCTTCGCAGCCGTCTCGGCGGCCTGCCGGAGGACGGCCGGGCCGCTCGTGGCCTTCGCCGAGATGACCTTGCCGGTCACGTCGATGACGACCTCGACCTCGACCACGCCGAAGGCGCCGGCGCGGCGCGCGAGATCGGGGTAGGTGGGCGCCGGCAGGCTGACAGCCTTGCCATTCAGGACGCCGCCCGAGATGGGCTTGAGCGGCCCCGTGCGGACGGGCATCGCCGCGGGCGCGTCGCCGTCAGATTTCACCGCGGGGCCTTCGGCGAGGGGCGTGTTGGCGGAAGAGGCGGCGGGCGCACCCGTCGGCATGCTCCTGTCGAGCGAAGCGACCATGAGCGGCACGGCCGCGTTGCGCGCGGGCGCGGGCTTCGCGGCCTCGGCCGGGGAGGGCCTGGGCTGCGCGGCCGTCGTGTTGTTGGCCGGCGTCTGCGGCTTCGAGACGGGCTGCGGCTGCGCGCTGGCCGCCGTGCTGTTCGGAGCGACGTTAGCGGGCGCGGGGCTCGGCGTCGCGGCGGCGGGCTGCGACATCTTCGCCAGCATGGTCTGGTCGAGGAAGTAAGAGATCGTCCGGTACGTCACCTCCGAAGGCTCGAAGGTGACCTTGCCGCCTTCCATCATCGCCACCGAGGTCGTCATCTTCACCCAGTTGCCCACGGCGTCGAACTCGTAGGTGTAGACCTCCTTCGCCAGCAGCGTCCCGTCGTCGTTGTGCAGGGTCATCTCGACGATGTTGCCGCGCGCGTCGTACTTGTAGACCTCTTTGCCGGTGAGCGAGCCGCCCGCGTTGAGGAAGTACGCGTTGTCAACGCGGGTGCCCTTCTGGTCGTAGGTCGTCGTCTCCAGAACCTGCCGCGGCCCTTCGGCCGGCTGGCCGCCCTTGACGGTGATCTTGGCCGTCTCGGTCTTCACGCGGCGCACGGGCCCTGCGAGCCCGTCCTGCTCGCGCTCGGTGGCGGCGGTGTCGAGCGCCGCGCGGGTTGCGACGAGACGCAAGTGCCGCGCGTCGCGCGGGACGCCCGCGTCAGCCGAGACGGCGCCGATGGGGAGTAGAGCGAGGAGAAGGGTCAGGTTCAAACGTTTCGACATGGCGGTCACTCCTGAAGATATGCGTGGGCAGAACTTGCCGGGCGGCCTCGGCGGGCGTGTGTGACACTCCACGCTTTCGTCCCCTTTGGCGCCGGGCGGCGCGAGGGACGAAACGCTCGTCCGGGGCCGAAACGTTCGGCCGTACAAGGGCGGGCTACGGCGGCGGACACCGTCTGCGGGATTGATCCGGCAGAGGGTTTGAGGCTTGCGGCGTCCTTTAGAGACTCGGGGCGGGAAGGTCAGTCCGACGTATAAACTGTAGGAGACGCAACGCTTAAGTTCCTTCTGCGTCCCTACGCGAGAACCCCCTTACGGGCTCTCACACCCGCCGCCCGCGGACGAGCCCGGGCAGCGACAATATTATACATACTGAACATTGTTTGTCTACCGAAAACATTTGCCAAACGAGACAGATGCAAAGAGATTGGCTAGACATGCTTCCCTTACCCCTCAAAGAGGGAGGAGGCGCGCTCGGTCGTGAAGGCGGCGCGGGCGGCCGTGTAGGCGAGTTCGGGGGTTATCTCCCCGATGGTGCGGGCGGCGACGACGCGGTGGCGGTCGCCGGGCGGGATGTAGCAGTTGAACATCGGGTGATGCTGCATGAGGATGACGACCGGGGTGCCGACCGCGGCCGCGACGTGCATCGGCCCCGTGTCGTTCGAGACGAAGACGGAGACGCGTGCGGCGGCGGCCGCGAGCTGCGGCACGGTCAGGCGGTCTAAGACGACGGTCGAGGGCGGGAACTTCGAGAGCGCCTCGCTCACGAGCTTGCGCTCTTCCGGCCCCGCGAAGAGCACGGAGCGGACTGTGTCGTTGCGCTCAAGCATCCAGGCCAGCTCCGCGAAGCGCTCGACGGGCCAGCGACGGCTCGGGTGGCCCGCGCCGGGGAAGATGCCGACGAGCGGCCCGTCGCCCAAGCCCCCGGCCGAAGCTTTCCGGCCCCTCGTCTTTCCGCCCGCGAGTGCCTTGCGCAGCATCTCATCGACGGCGCGCCCGTCCTCTTCGCGCACAGGCAGGCGCGGGACGCGCGAGACCTCGCCCACGCCGAGCGGCGCGACGACGGCGAGGTAACGGTCGATGGCGTGCTTGGAGCGGTCTTCGACGGCCGGTGCGGGTCGGAAGTTGGCGAGGTAGTCGAGCGAGCGCCCCGGACGACGCGCGTAGAGCCTCTGCCCTGCGCCCGACAGGAACCCGAGCAGGTTCGTCTCCGAGAGGCTGTGCAGGTCGATGACGAAGTCGAACTTCCGCCGCCGCACCTCCAGCACGAGCTTCCCGATCTGCAACACCGAAAGGTGCTTCGGCCCGTCGCGCAGGCCGACGCGGTCAACGGCCAGAGCCTCGTCGGCCACGCCAGCCATCTCTATGACGGAGGCCGCGGCCCCGCCCACCGCCACCGTCACCCTCGCCCCCGGGAATCTCCGCCGAATCGCCCCGAGCGCCGGCAGACTCAAAATCACGTCCCCCAACTGCCCGAAATCAATCACCAGAATGTTACGCGCCTCTACACTCATCTCCCACCCAAACGATACAACACCCCCCACTGTTTCGCACGAGAGGCGATGCTGGGGGCCGTCTTCACACGCGTCCGGATTGATTTCACATAAGTGTGAGTTATCTCTGCGCCCGCTGGTATAAATTCGACACGCTGACACACGAACTCTACACGTGTCGAAATAGATTTTACATAAGCGAAAGTAACCTCTACAGCCTTTTGCATAAACTCTACACGCGTTTGAGTCATCTCTACACGTAATTTTGCCCCCTCTACACTCAGATATGTCCTCTCAACACGCGCCGGAGCCCTCTCAACAGTCGCTTGAATAGTCTCGACACGCGCCGGGGCTGTCTATACAGACGGCGAACTCCTCTCGACGGCCGCCGGGGGATATTTCACACGCGTCGCGGCTATCTCTACACGTGCGTGAATAGACTCTGCACACGCTTGGGGAGTCTCGACGGTCACAGGGGTCGTCGGGTTAGAGTTCGCGGAGGTCGCGGCCGGTTATGTCTTGACGTGAGTCGGGCAGTTCATCGTTTGGCCTTGCGGTGTCGGGCATACTGCCGTTTGATGGTCGCGTGTTGAGCCGTGCCGGGTAGTTTGTCGGGGAGGTCTAATTCATCATCAACCAGTGCTTCCATGTGAACTCCGGCGAGGCGCGCGTAGCTCAGCAGAATCATTAGTGACGGCTCGCGGATTCCTAGTTCGTAATCCGAGATTCGCGCGTGCTTGATTACGTCTTCAGCATTCAGCCGTCCGGGCATGTCCATCTGAGTCAGGCCGAGCGTCAGTCGAATCTGTCGGAGTTTTTCGGCCAAGCGTTCCGGCTTGGGCCGCGCCTTTGTGCCCATCAGGAGACATCTCCTGTCTGGGTACAAGACGTTTGCAGCTTGCGTATTCCCTCATTTGAGGGAATAATGTGGTCGCGTTCGCATGTCGCCGTGAGCCTGACACTCTGCTGCTCGACGGCGACGCTCATCACTCAGTTTGCGAAGGCGAGTTGCACATGTGGACTTGCCTGTAGTCGAAAGAGCGCGGGGGCAAGATAGCAAACTAACACGCCGCCGTCACCCTGCAACCGGCAGCAGGAGCCTCCTTAACTGTTGTGTGCCGCGTAAAATGATTGAAACAGAAAATAATCGGGATTTGCTCATTGACGAGCAAACTTGGCAGTCCATCAATGACCCGAAGACGGCCGAGTACATAGCTCGCGTGCTGTTTATCCTCAGAGAGAGGATTGACAGCGGCCCCGACGGGGCGAGGGAAGCGAGTGAGACGATCTTAGCCAACATCGAATCAGCTTATCTTCACACTGACGCGCATAGGGCTGCGCTCAAACTTTATCTCCTGTCGCTCACGGGACAGTTGAAGCCGGAGGACGAGCCGCTTCAACTCATCAACGGGGCGATTGAGCGGGGCGTGAGACGGGTGGAGCTTGCGTTGAAGGGGAAATATGAAAGAGAGAGGCGGCGTCGGTAGCAACGCGCGCCTCTTTGTTCGTCTACCTTAGAGTTCGCGGAGGTCGCGGCCGGTCATGTCGGGGGGTTGGGGGAGGCCGAGGAGTCCGAGAATCGTGGGGGCAACGTCTTCGATGGCGCCGTCGGAGCGTAGTTTGACGCCGAGGGAGTCGGGGTCGATGAGGTGGAAGGGGACGGGGTTGGAGGTGTGGGCGGTGTGGGGTTGGCCGGTGGTCATGTCGATCATCTGTTCGCAGTTGCCGTGGTCGGCGGTGATGAGGCAGCGGCCTCTGGCCGTCCTGAGCGCCTTCGTGACCCAGCCGAGGCAGGTGTCGATGTATTGGACGGCTTCGATGGTCTTGGAGAGGTTGCCGGTGTGGCCGACCATGTCGGGGTTGGCGAAGTTGACGATGAAGACATCCGTGTCGCGCTCGTCGATGGCGCGGAGAATCTTGTCTGTGACTTTGAAGGCGGCCATCTCGGGCATCAAATCATAAGTCGCGACGCGGGGCGAGGGGACGAGGAGGCGACGCTCCGAAGGGAACTCGCGCTCGGTGCCGCCGTTGAAGAAGTATGTGACGTGTGCGTACTTCTCGGTCTCGGCGAGGCGGTAGTTGCGCACGCCGACGGCGGCGAAGACCTCTGCGAGGATGTTCTTGTGCTGGAGTTGCGGGAAGGCGATGGGCAGCCCGAAGGTCTGGTCGTAGAGGGTGAAGCAGACGTAGTCGGTCTGCGGCCGGTCGGGGACGGGGAAGCCGTCGAAGTCATCCACGGCTAAAGCTCTTGTAAGCTGGCGCGCGCGGTCGGCGCGGAAGTTGAAGAAGATAACCGCGTCTCCATCCTTTATCGTCGCCGTGGGCGAGCCGTCGGCGCGTGTGATGACGACCGGCTCGACGAACTCGTCGGTGATACCGCGCTCGTAAGAGCGTTTGATGGCCGTCAAGGGTTCGTGCGCGCGTTCGCCGATGCCTCTGACAAGCAGTTCGTAGGCGCGCCCGGTGCGCTCCCAGCGGTTGTCCCTGTCCATCGCGTAGTAGCGGCCGCAGAGAGTCGCTATCTCGCCGAAACCAATCTCGGCAATCTTCTCCTGCAAGGCTCTGACGTAGAGATGTGCGGAGGAGGGCGGCGTGTCGCGGCCGTCGAGGAAGCAGTGGACGTACGCGTGTCGTACTCCGCGCTCCTTCGCCAGTCGGATGAGCGCGTAGAGGTGCTCTTGAGATGAATGGACGAGGCCGTCGGAGAGCAGGCCCATCAGGTGGACGGCGCCGCCGCGCGCTTTGGCATTATCCAGCGCCGTGAGGAAGGCTTCGATGCGGAAGAACTCGCCGGTCTCGACCGCGTAGTCGATGCGGCGGATGTCCGTCATGATGACGCGGCCCGCGCCCATGTTGAGGTGGCCGACCTCGGAGTTGCCCATGATGCCGTTGGGCAGGCCGACGCAGGTGCCGGAGGCTTCGATGAGTGTGTGCGGGTACTTCTCGCGCAGCTCGTCGTAGAAGGGCATCTTGGCGAGCGCGATGGCGTTGCCCTCGCGCGCGTTACTGTGGCCGAAGCCGTCGAGGATGATGAGCGCGAGCGGCCCCTTCTGTGTCAACAAACCCCTTGTCTCCTTCACGAATATTTGCGAAAGCCCTGCACGCGTCTTCTCTACTGCGCGTGGTAGCGCGTCTTGCAGGTCGGGCATTCCAGCAGTTGCTTCTTGCCGCCCGCGGGGATGACGGGGATGAAGAAGAACGTGATAAAGCGCATCCCGGTCTTATTGTTGAACTCGCCGACCGTGCCGCAGTTGCCACAGCGCATCTGTTGGCCCGAAGGCTCGGAGCCCCACGTCACGAAGCGCGTCCCGAAGATGAAGATGAAGAACATGCCGCGCCTCCTACTTGCCCGCGCCGGCCTTCTTCGCAGACTTCTTCGCGGACTTCTGCTTGCCGGCGGGCTTCGACGCGGCGCGCGGGGGAGTGGCGGCGCGTTCGAGCTGGTAGAAGGCGTTGAGGCCGGGGAAGCGCGCGGCGTCGCGCAGGTCTTCCTCGATGCGGAGGAGCTGGTTGTACTTAGCGATGCGGTCGGTGCGCGAAAGGCTCCCCGTCTTGATCTGGCCGGCGTTGGTGGCGACCGCGAGGTCTGCGATGAAGGTGTCTTCGGTCTCGCCCGAACGGTGCGAGATGACGGCCGTGCGGCCGTGCGTGCGCGCCAGCTCTATCGTGTCCAGCGTTTCGGTGAGCGTGCCGATCTGGTTGACCTTAATCAGAATCGAGTTGGCGACGCCCAGCTCGATGCCGCGGCGCAGGTAATCGACGTTGGTGACGAAGAGGTCGTCGCCGACGAGCTGGATGCGGTCGCCCATCTCGTCGGTCATCAGCTTCCAGCCCTCCCAGTCGTTCTCGGCCATGCCGTCTTCGATGGAGATGATGGGGTACTGCTCCGCCCAACTCTTCCAGTAGGCGACCATCTCCGCGCTGGAGAGCTTGCGGCCGTCCGACTTCTTGAAGACGTAGTTCTTCCCGTCGTAGAACTCGCTGGCCGCGGGGTCTAAGGCGAGCATGACGTTGACGCCCGCGTTATAGCCGGCCGCCGTGACGGCCTCAAGTATCGTCTCGACGGCCTCCTCGTTCGACTTCAGGTTAGGCGCGAACCCGCCCTCGTCGCCGACGCCCGTCGCGTAGCCGCGCTTCTTCAAGACGCTCTTGAGCGAGTGGAAAATCTCGGCGCCGGTGCGCAGCGCCTCTGCGAACGTCTGCGCGCCGACGGGCATGACCATGAACTCCTGAAAGTCCACGTTGTTGTCCGCGTGCGCGCCGCCGTTGAGGATGTTCATCATCGGCAGAGGCAGCGTGCGCGCGTTCACGCCGCCGAGGTAACGGTAGAGCGGCAGCTCAAGGTAGCTGGCAGCCGCGCGCGCCGTGGCGAGCGAGACGGCGAGCAGCGCGTTCGCGCCGAGCTTCGACTTGTTCGGCGTGCCGTCGAGCGCGACGAGCGTGGCGTCCACTTCCGTCTGGTCAAGCGAGTCGAGCCCTTCGACCTCGCGCGCAATCGTGTCGTTGACGTTCTCAACGGCGCGCGTGACGCCCTTGCCTAAGTAGCGACGCTTGTCGCCGTCGCGCAACTCGACCGCTTCGTGCTCCCCCGTGGAAGCGCCCGAAGGCACGGCCGCGCGGCCGACTTCGCCGGAGACGAGATAGACCTCGGCCTCGACGGTCGGGTTGCCGCGCGAGTCCAGAATCTCGCGCGCGTGGACGGAATCAATCAGGCTCATACGAAGGCCGCTCCTCAAAATTTTGTTGGGTTGGAGTTCACAGAAGAATCTACCAAAAGGGGGACGAAAGTAGAAACGCGGGCCGCGTGTGCGGCCCATAAGAAATTTTTTGCGCGCGATTAGCGTTTAGTTCTTGAGGTGGCCGAGGTCTGCGAGGATGCGTTTGGTGACGGCGATGCGCTCGTCGCGGATAGAGAGGTAGGTCGGGCCTTCGATCTCCGTGGCGAAGAGGTAGGTGTTGTCTTTGGTTTCGAGGTAGCCGACGAACCAGCCGAGGTAGCGGTTCTCGTTCTCGTCGAGCGGGCCGCCACCGGTCTTGCCGCTCAACTTGTAGCCGGGCGTCTCTTCGAGCGTCATGATCTCTTTGACGATGTTGACGGAGCGCTTCGAGACGGGCAGCTCCTCTTTGTAGAGCCGCTTGAGGAACTCGATCTGCTCGTCGGCCGAAATCTTGAGCGAGCTGCGCAGCCAGAAGCCGTTGAGCGGCCCCGAAGTGTCCTCGTTCCCGTAGTCGAGTTTATCGACGTACTCCTTCATCCGCCGCTCGCCGACCTTCAGCGCCAGCTCGCGGTAGTACCAGACGACCGACCGCTTGAACGCGGTGCGCAACGTCTGATCCTCCCACCAGGCGCTGAAGGGCAGCGTGTCCCGCTCGAACGCCGGGTACTTCTGCTTGTCCCACTTGATGACAAACTCGGCGTCGTTGATAACGCCCGTGTCGAGCCCGATGAGCGAGTTCGGAATCTTGAACGTCGAGAAGGGCGAGAAGCGCTCGCGGCAGCGCGCCTCGTTGTAGCGCACGTAACGATTCTGCTTCAGGTCGTAGAGGACGAACGCGCCCGCGGGGAAGGGCTTGAAGTAAGAGGCGAGGTCGGTCTGAGTTGTCGCGGCCGCGGCGGGCTGAGCCTGCGGCGCGTTAACGACAGAGTCGTCGGCCGTCGTCTTCGCACAGCCGAGTGCCGGGAGTAGGAGCAGCGTGATTAAGAATGATGTCCCGAGTTTCATAACGGTCGGACTTCTACCTCTTTGAGTAAGTCGTCGAAGGCCGTGTCGGGGAGTTCTTCGAGCGTGCGGACGACGATGTCGGCTGTGAGTTCACCGTGGGAGGCGAGGACGCCGACACAGCGCATCCCGGCGCGGCGCGCGGCTTCGGTGCCGGCGGGCGCGTCCTCGACGACGACGCAGGAGCCGGGTTCGACGCCGAGCCGGGCGGCGGCCACGAGGAAGACCTGCGGGTCGGGCTTGCCCTCGGTCACGTCCTCGGCCGAGGCCACGGCCGCGAAGTAGTCGGAGAGCCCGAGCACCGCGACGATGACCTCAAGGTTCGCGCGCGGCGCGGAGGAGGCCACGGCCTGTCGCCACCCTTCTTCGCGCAGACGTTCGAGCCAGCGGCGGACGCCCGGCAGGAGGTCGATGCCGCGCTCGCGGACGAGGCGGCGGTAGGCGACCTCCTTCGCCTCGCCGACGCGCGTGATCTCTTCAGGACTGTAAGCAGGGAAGTAGCCGCGCAGGATTTCGTCGTTGCGCCGGCCGAAGGAGTCCGCGAACTGCTCGGGCGTGACGCGGAAGCCTTCGGCGTCGAGCGCGCCCTGCCAAGAGAGCCAGTGGAACTCGCGCGAGTCGATGAGCGTCCCGTCCACGTCCCAGAGCGCCGCGCGTTGAGTCTGCCGTGTCGTCATTGGCGACGAGTTTAGCCGCGCCGGGATGGGGTCGGCAAACGGACTGACGCAGAGCCTGTGGGAGCGTATGATGTGAAGAAACTCGGACGGAGAATGCTTATGAACAGAATTCTACTCGGCGCGCTGGCGGGGCTGGCGGCGACGGGGCCGATGACTTTGGCGATGAAGCTGATGCACGAGCAACTGCCGCGCGAGGAGCAGTACCCTCTGCCGCCGCGGCAGGTGACCGAGGGCTTGGCGGAGAAGGCCGGGGTCAACGAACACCTCGACGAAGAGGAGCGCGAGGCCGCGACATGGGTCTCGCACTTCGCATACGGCGCGGCGTGCGGCGCGCTCTACGGCGCGGTGTCTGGGGAGGGAATTGACGAACACCCGATGCTCGCGGGCGCGGGCTTCGGTCTGGCCGTCTGGGCCGGGAGTTATCTGGGGTGGCTGCCCGCGGCGGGCATCATCTCGCCCGCGACAGAGCACCCCGCGCGCCGCAACGCTCTGATGATAGCCGCGCACGTCATCTGGGGTGCGGGCGTGGGGGCCGCCGTCGGGCGTCTGTCGGACGACGGCGTGCGTTGAAGACATTTGTGTCCGCGCCCCGCGCGCCGCTGGAGACAAAACTGTCATCCAACGTCGCGTAGGGCACAAAAAAGTAGCGCGTCGGTAAAGAGGTATTTGCTAAGGTCGAAAGAATGAGACGGTCAACTCTCGGCTTACTGCTCCTACTGCTTCTGCTCCCGTCGCCTTCGAGAGCGCAGGAGGCGGCCGACCCGGGGCTGCTGTCGGAGATCAACGCCGTCAGGGCCGTGGACAACCACGCGCACGTGATGGCGACGGCCGGCGCTGACGGGCGCGCGTACGAGGAGTTCGACGCTATCGCCTGCGGCGGGTTGGAGTTCGTCTCGCCGCCGCCCGTTCGTTTGCGTATCGACAACCCAATCTACACGGGCGCGTGGCGCGAGCTTTACGGTTACAGGCACGGTGAGCAGATGGACGAGGCGCACGTGCGCGAGTTGCTCGAAGCGAAGCGGCGCGTGATGAGCGAGCGTGGCGAAGGCTATCCCGCGTGGGTGCTCGACCGCCTGAACATCGACGTGATGCTCGCCAACCGCGTCGCGCCGGGGCGTGGGCTCGTGGCGCCGCGCTTCCGCTGGGTCTCGTACGGCGACCCTCTGATACTGCCGCTCGACACCGCGGCGCTGCGCGTGAACAAAGACCGACAGTTCTTCTTCAAGCAGGAGGAGGCGCTGCTCAAGCGTGACCTCGCGGCGCTCAAACTCGACGGCCTCCCACGGACACTCGAACAGTATTTGACGAGGGTCGTTACGCCTGCGCTCGAACGCAGGAAGCGTGAGGGGGCTCTGGCCGTCAAGTTCGTCGCCGCCTATATGCGCCCGCTCGACTTCGCGGACGTGCCGCGCGCCGAGGCCGCAAGGGTCTACGCGCGCTGGGCGCGGGGCGGGGCGCCGCCGTGGGATGAGTATAAGAAGCTGCAAGACTTCCTCTTCCGCTACGTCGCGCGCGAGGCGGGGCGTCTGGGGATGCCCGTCCACATACACACGGGCGGTGGCTGCGGGCACTTCTTTAACCTGAGCGGCGCGAACCCTCTGCTGCTCGAACCGGTCTTGAACGACCCGGCGTTGCGCGGGACGAACTTCGTCCTCGTCCACGGCGGCTACCCGTTCGTGAAGGAGGCCGAGTTCCTGCTTGAGAAGCCGAACGTCTACGCGGACTTCTCGGCGCAGACGTTTCTGCTCACGCCCAAAGCCCTGAGCCGCGTGCTGCGCGACTGGCTGGAGTATGAGCCGGAGAAGATTCTGTTTGCGACGGACGCGTCGCCCGCGACGCCGGAGGTCAGTTGGGAGGAGTCGGCGTGGATGACGAACCGGACGGCGCGCGAAGCCCTTGCGATAGCACTGACGGGCATGTTGCGCGACGGCGACATCACGCGCGCACGCGCTTCGGAGCTGGCGCGGATGGTTCTGCGCGAGAACGCGTTCAGGCTCTACGGCCTCTCGCGTTAACGTCTTTAACTTTCAAGGAGGGTGCATGGAGCGGAAGCAAGGGCCGTGGACGGTCAGGTCTTCGGAGCGCATCTACGCGGACGAGTTTGCGGAGGTGTGGGTGGATGAGGTGTCGCAGCCGGGCGTGGAGCCTTCGCGGCGCGTGACGATGCGGATGAAGCCGGGCGTGGCCGCCCTCGCGCTGGACGAAGAGGGCTTCGCGCATCTCGTCCGGACGTTCCGCTACGCGGTCGGCAAGGAGTGCGTCGAGGTCGTGCAGGGCGGAACGGAGGAGGGCGAGGAGCCTCTGCGCGCGGCGCAGCGCGAATTGAAGGAGGAGTTGGGCGTCGAGGCGGAAGAGTGGATTGACTTCGGGCTCGTGGACGCCATCACCTCGCAGGTCTACTCGCCCGCGCGCCTCTTCCTCGCGCGCGGCCTCACGTTCGGCGAGTCGGACACGGAGAGCACCGAGAGCCTGCGCCCTGTTAAGGTTAAGTTTGAGGAGGCCGTCCGCATGGTGATGGACGACGAGATTACGCAGGGCATCTCGTGCGCGCTGATACTGAAGGCGAGCAGGTTTCTGGAAGGCGAGTCGCGCGCGTTAGAGGATTAACGACAGAGACAGAGAGGCACAGCTAAAGAACTCTTAGCTGTGCCTCTCTGTCTAACCTGCTCGTTGACTTACGCCCCGGCGGACTTGGTCTGCGACTTGAGTTGCTGCTTCAACTCTTCCATCTCGGCGCCGAGCCGGTTGATGTCGTCCTCGCTGAGCACCTGGCGCGCCTTCTGGAACATCTCCTGCTCCTCTTCCTCGACGTGGTGCTCGACGTTCTCCTGCAAGACCTTGAGCTTGGCCGTCCACTGCTCAGTGTCCACGGGCACGGCCTCCAACTCCTTCAGGAGCAGTTTGACGACGTGGTGCTCCTCGAAGCCTTCGAGCACGATCTCGCGCGTCTCGGCCGCCTGCTTGATGGCCGGGTAGAAGACCGCCTCCTCTATCTTGGCGTGGATGGTCAGTTCCTCGTTGAGCTTGGCGAACAGCTCGGTGCGCGTCTTCTCGGCGCGCTCGGTCGTCGGCTCAAGCTGTTGGAAGATGCCGGAGACCTTCTGGTGGTCTTCCTTCAGCAGTTGAAAAGCGTTCATAGTGTTCTCCTTCTGATGTGGGTTCTGCCCCGCCCTTGAACTATAACCGTACGTAAAAAGTGCTCAGGTAAGTAGAACACTCAATCCCGGTGCCACGTTAAATCCCGCGCGCCTGTAGTAAACTTTCAAGCGTTCGGGAACAGACATTAGATGGAAGAAGAGAAGGAAATTTCGGGCGACACTACGCGTGCGCGCGCGTTGGCGGCGGAGGAGTCTTCGGCCGTGCAGGCGACGCACTGGCACTCGCGCATGGAGATGGAAGAGCCTGCGCGCACGGACGCGCCCGCGCGCCGCGAAGACGGCGTTGCGACGCCTTCGCGCGTGCGTGCGCAGCCGCCGGAGGAGTTCACGGGCGGCGAGTTTGAAGGCGCGTCCGAGACTTCCGGGGGACTGGCGGCCGTGTGGTCTTCGATGAAGCACATCGTGCGCGAGGCGGGGCTCGTGCGCGGGACGCGGACGCTTTTGAAGGTCAACCAGAAGGACGGCTTCGACTGTCCGGGCTGCGCGTGGCCCGACCCCGACGGCGAGCGCTCGCACGCAGAGTTCTGCGAGAACGGCGCGAAGGCCGTGGCCGAGGAGGCGACAACGCGACGCGTCGGCCCCGACTTCTTCCGCGAGTGGAGCGTCGCAGACCTCTCGCAGAAGTCCGACTTCTGGCTCGGCAAGCAGGGACGCCTCACACACCCCGTGGTGCTTCGCCGCGGCGCGACGCACTACGAAGAGATTAATTGGGACGAGGCGTTCCGTTTAATCGCCGAAGAGCTGAACGCTTTAGGCTCGCCCGACGAGGCGGCCTTCTACACTTCGGGGCGCACGTCGAACGAGGCGGCATTCCTGTATCAACTCTTCGTACGGCAGTTCGGCACGAACAACCTGCCCGACTGCTCGAACATGTGCCACGAGTCTTCGGGGCGCGCGCTGACCGAGACCATCGGCGTCGGCAAGGGCACCGTCACCCTGCAAGACTTCGACCTCGCAGACCTCATCTTCGTCATCGGGCAGAACCCGGGGACGAACCATCCGCGCATGCTCACGACCCTGCGCGCGGCGAAGCGGCGCGGCTGCTGCATCGTCCACGTCAACCCTCTGCCCGAGGCGGGCCTCGCGCGCTTCAAACACCCGCAGCACCCCGCGGACATCCTCGGCGGCGGGACGGAGTTGACCGATCTCTTCCTGCAAGTCCGTGTCAACGGCGACGTGCCGCTCCTGAAGGGCTTGATGAAGGAGGTGCTGGGGGAAGAGCAGCGAAGGCCGGGCGAAGTCCTCGACCGCAAGTTCATCGAAGAGAAGACGCACGGCTTCGACGACTTCGCGCGCGCGTTGGATGAAGTGAGCTGGGATGAGTTGATTGAACAGAGCGGCGTCACGCGCGAGCAGTTGAAGGAGGCCGCGCAGATTTACGTCAACTCGGAACGCGTCATCGTCTGCTGGGCGATGGGGCTGACGCAGCACAAGAACGCGGTCGCCAACATACAGGAGATCGTCAACCTGCTCCTGCTGCGCGGCAACCTCGGACGCCCCGGCGCGGGCGCGTGCCCCGTGCGCGGCCACTCGAACGTGCAGGGCGACCGCACGATGGGCATTCTGGGAGCGCCCGGCCGACACCTTCCTCGACGCGCTCGCGCGCGAGTTCGACTTCGAGCCGCCGCGCCGCCACGGACTCGACACCGTCGAGACGATCAAGGCGATGCACGAGCGCACGGTGAAAGTCTTCTTCGCGCTCGGCGGCAACTTCCTCTCGGCCACGCCCGACACCGAGTTCACCGCCGAAGCGCTCCGCCGCTGCCGTCTGACCGCGCAAGTCTCGACCAAGCTCAACCGCTCGCACCTCGTCACGGGCGAGCAGGCTTTAATCCTGCCGTGCCTCGGGCGCACCGAGCGCGACGCGCAGAGTTCGGGCGAGCAGTTCGTCAGCGTCGAGAACTCGATGGGCGTCGCCCACTCTTCACGCGGGAGTCTGGAGCCCGCGTCGCCGAATCTTTTGAGCGAGCCGGCCGTTGTCGCGCGGCTCGCGCGCGAGACGTTGGGCGAAAGGAGCGGGATTGAATGGGGGCGTCTGGTCGAAGACTACGACCGCGTGCGTGACTTGATCGAGCGCGTCATCCCGGGGTTCGAGAACTATAACGAGAGGGTGCGCGAGCCCGGCGGCTTCTATCTGCCGAACCTCGCGCGCGAAGGCGTGTTCAAGACCTCGACCGAGCGCGCCAACTTCACCGTCCACGAGCTGCCGCGGCACGAGCTTGAGCCCGGTCAACTTCTGATGATGACCGTGCGCAGCCACGACCAGTTCAACACGACCATCTACGGACTCGACGACCGTTACCGCGGCGTCTATAACGAGCGGCGCGTCATCTTCCTCAACCCCGAAGACATCGCGGAGCGGGGGCTCTCCGCCGGGCAGGTCGTAGACCTCTTCAGCCACTTCGACGGCGAGGAGCGCACGGCCCGTCGCTTCCTCGTCGTGCCCTACACGCTCCCGCGCCGCTCGGCCGCCACATACTTTCCAGAGGCCAACGTCCTCGTCCCCATCCGCAGCGTTGCTGACAAGAGCAACACGCCCGCCTCCAAATCGGTCGTCATCACCGTCCGCCCGTCACAGGCGCCGCTGAAGTTCGACTACGATAAGATTTAATGATTGAGCCATCGGCTCATTGATTCATTGTCCGGCTGGCAAATGAATCAATGAGCCGATGGCTCAATGAATCAATCCTCTTACAGTGATTCGTAGACCGTCTCGTAGTCTGTGCCGAGGCCGACGGCCGCGCCGAAAGCTGCGCCCGCGCCCGCGCCGATGGCGAGACCGGCCGGGATGGCCGACATGGTCAGGTGGTCTGTGCGCGAGAGGAGGTACGTGCCCGCGCCCGCGCCCGAGCCGCCGCCGACGGCCGCGCCGAGAAGCGCGCCCTTCCAACGGTTCTTGTGGCCAAGCTCGACGCGCTTGATCTGGTCGCGCCTGAGCGTGACCCGGCGCCCGTCTTCCGTGAAGTTAATGTCGGTGTCCGTGGCCGACTCGAAGCGCCCCTTGAGGCGGTCGCCGTCCCGTGTGCTGACCCTGACCTTGTCGCCGGGCGAGAGAGACTGCACGGCCGACCAGTCGGCGGCGGCCCTCGGCGTCGCGGCCGAGGCCGGTGCAGATAGCGAGTATGTGAAGAGGAGCGCGAGGGCGAGTGCGAAGAGTCTGTTTGTCATGATAGCCTTTCCTGCTTAAGTCCTTTACTGGCCCGGGGCGAAATGCGCCCGGCGTGGGCATTAGTGCAACGCGCATACCGCTCCGGAACTCCTGTAAAGCGCGGTTTTCGTCTGGTGCGGGGCGCCGGAAAGTTCCGACACCTGCTGCGGCTGTGTTGTGGTCAGATTAAAGAGAGCGGAGGGAGACGAAGGTGGCTCTGATTGGTGCGAACGAGTTGAAGCGGCGAATGATGATTAAGGTGGAGGGCGAGCCGTATGCTGTCGTGGACGTGACGTTCGCGTCGCCCTCGGCGCGCGGCGCATCGACGATGGTGCGGACGCGCCTGCGCCACCTTCTGACGGGCGCGGTCTTGGAGAAGAGTTTTAAGACGGGCGAGAAGTTCGAGGAGCCGGACGTGGCCTACGCTTCCGCCTCCTTCATGTATGCGGACTCGGACGGCTTCCACTTCATGGACGAGGCGACGTTCGAGCAGTTCCAACTCCCGGCCGAACAGGTCGGCGACGACCGCGGCTACCTGACCGACGGGCTGGTCGTGCAGGTTCTGAAGTACAACGGCGAGGCGGTCGCGCTCGAACTCCCGCAGTTCGTCGAGCTGATGGTCGCCGAGACCGAGCCGGGCATCAAAGGCAACACGGCCGCGGGCCGAGACCTTAAGCCCGCCACGCTCCAGACCGGCCTCCAGGTGCGCGTCCCCCTCTTCATCGAGGAGGGCGAGCGCGTCCGCGTCAACACGCAGACCGGCGAAGTCACGGGCCGCGCGTGAAAAGTCGCCGCGTCCGCGGCGGATACATCCTTTAACCCGTAGGCTTCATCAATGATGGGTTCTGGTGTAACCTAGCGGGCACCGTCGAACAGTTCAGCAGCGCAATCTTAAACGTAAGGAGCGAGGAGACGATGTTCAAAATTCTTTCGGCGCTGGCGCTCGCCTGCGCGCTCGCGGTGGTGGCGGCGGCGCAGGAGAAGCCGAAGCCGGACGAGCCGAAGGTCTCGGGCGGCGAGCGCGACGCGGCGCAGAAGATCGAGAAGGCTAAAGGGACGGAGGCCAAGCTCCAACTGGCCGGCGCCTTCGTCAAGAAGTACCCGCAGAGCCCTCTGCGCGGGCAACTCGCCGAGTCAATCGCTCGCGAGATCGCCGAGACGACTGACAACCAGGCCAAAGGCGCGCTCGCGCAGACCTTCCTCGACATCTTCAACCTGCCCGGCGAGGCGCCGCTCGTCACCGCGTCGCTCCTGAACTCCTACGTCAACACGGGGCAGACGCAGGACGCGATGACGCTCGGCACCAAGTGGCTCGCCGAACACCCGGACGATGTCACGGTGATGCAGAACCTGACGATCCTCGCTTCGGCGGAGGCCATCAAGAACAACAACGCCTTCATCGCGCAGGGGCGCGACCTCGGCGCCAAGGCCATCGCGCTCCTCGAAGCCGACAAGATGCCTGCGGGCTTCGACGCCGCGAAGTGGCCCGACTTTAAGAAGCAGGCGCTCGTCTCGCTCTATCGCGAGACCGGCATCCTCGCCTTCAAGGCGAACGACAACGCGGCGGCCGTCCCGCTCTTAGAGAAGGCCGTCGGGCTGAACTCGCCCGACGCCGCCATCTACTTCCTCGTGAGCGACCTGCTCAACAGCGAATATGAGGAGTACGCCAAGCGGGCCATGGTCGCCTCACCCGCCGACAAGCCGGCCGCGACGCAGAAGGCCGAGGCCGCGCTCGACCGGGTCATCGACGCCTACGCGCGCGCCATCGCCTTCACCGACGGCAAGACTGAGTTCGCACAGGCCAACGCCGCCTTCCGCGAGCGCATCGGCCCCTACTACAAGTACCGCCACAAGGGCTCGACCGACGGCATGCAGCAGCTCATCGACAAGTACAAGAAGCAGTAGACAGTAGTCAGTAGAAGAATCAGGCGGTGCGCCCGAAGCCTTCAGGTCGGGCGCACCGCTTTGTATTCCTACTGACTACTGCCATCTGCCGACTGCGTACTTTCATTCTCCCCCTCCGCGCGCTATACTCCGGCTCACTTCACGCATCCGCCCCGCAGTTGTTACGCGAACGAACCTCGCCCGCGGCGCCGCGCTGACGCGCCGCCATTCTCGAACGGTATTCCAAGGAGGTAACTCCCACCATGCTACGCAGACTCAACAGCGGGAAGGCCGCCGCCTTCTCAATCGCCCTCGTCATCCTCCTCGCACTCGCGCCCGCCGCCGCTCTCGGCGCAGACTTCAAGCGCGAGGTCGTCTACCAGATCATCACCGACCGCTTCTTCGACGGCTCGACCGCCAATAACAACCCGCCGCAGTCTTCGGGGCTCTACGACTCGACGAAGACGAACTGGCGCGCCTACTGGGGCGGCGACCTCGCCGGCATCCAGCAGAAGATGTCCTATCTCGCGGGCCTCGGCGTCACCGCCATCTGGATTTCGCCGCCCGTCGATAACCTGAACGCCAACATCCCCGACGGCAACGGCAACCCGACCGCCTCTTACCACGGCTATCAGGGGCGCGACTTCAAGCGCATCGAGGAGCACTCGGGCAACGCCTCGAACACGTGGACTGAGTTTGACAACCTCGTGACGGCCGCGCACCAGAACGGCATCAAGGTCATCATCGACTTCGCGCCCAACCACACGACGCAGGACAACGCGGGCGAGTTCGGCGGCTTCTACGACAACGGCACCTTCGTCGGCAACTACACCAACGACACCAACGGCTACTTCCATCACAACGGCAACATCTCGAACTGGGACGACCGCTATCAGGTACAGTTCTACACGCTCTTCAACCTCGCCGACCTCAACCAGACGAACGCGACCGTGGACGCCTACCTCAAGGCTTCGGCCAAGCTCTTTCAAGACCACGGCGTGGACGGCTTCCGCATCGACGCCATCAAGCACCTCGACTGGGGCTGGCAGTACAGCCTTGCGAACTCCATCTATACCTACAAGGACAGCTTCCTCTTCGGCGAGTGGTATCAGACCGGCACCTCCGACCCGCTCTACCGAGACTCTTACAAGTATTCCAACAAGAGCGGCATCTCGATGCTCGACTTCCCGCTCAACACGGCGATTCGCAACGTCTTCGGGTCGAACGCGAACTTCAGCGACATCGAGAACGTGATCGTCGCCGAGGCCGGCAACTTCACCTGGGACGAAGACCTCGTCACCTTCATCGACAACCACGACATGACGCGCTTCCCCACCGTCAACAGCAGCCAGACGCGGCTCCATCAGGCGCTCGCCTTCATCCTCACGCAGCGCGGCATCCCCTGCCTCTACTACGGCACGGAACAATATCTCGTTGACAACACCTCGGGCGGCGGCGACCCATACAACCGCCCGATGATGAACTCTTTTAGCACCTCGACGACCGCCTACACGTTGACGAGCCGCCTCTCGACCTTGAGACGCAACAACACGGCCGTTCCGTACGGCTCGCATCAGCAGCGCTGGATGAACAACGACGTGTACATCTACGAACGGAAGTTCTACGGCAACGTCGTCCTCGTCGCCATCAACAAGGGCGCCTCGGCGGCGAACATCACAGGGCTGAACACGTCCCTGCCCGCCGGCGCGTACAGCGACTACCTGACGGCGCTGCTCTCAGGCGTCAGCATCAACGTCACCGCGGGGTCGGGCGGCAACAACCCGGTCGCGGCCTTCTCTTTGCCGGCTGGCAGCGTCGCCGTCTGGCAGGCGACCGAGACGGGCGGCTTCCCGCAGATCGGCTCCGTCGGCCCCGTGGCGGCCCAGCCCGGTGTGAAGGTCACCATCGGCGGCAAGAACTTCGGGACGACGCAGGGGACTGTGAAGTTCGGGACGACGACGGCGACGGTCAACTCGTGGTCTTCGACGCAGATCGTCGCGACCGTGCCCGCGGTGACGAACGGCAACTATCAGGTGACGGTGACGAACTCGTCGAGTCAGGTCTCGAACGGCATCCAGCTTACGGTGCTGGCGGCGAAGCTCATCCCCGTTACCTTCACCGTCTTCAACGCCAGCCCGACGCAGACGGGTGACTACATCTTCCTGACGGGCAACACCGTGGAGTTGAGTAATTGGGCGACGACGTGGGACGCAGCGGTCGGGCCGATGCTCACGCCCAATTACCCGAACTGGTTCATCAGCACGAGCATGCCCGCCGGGCAGACCCTCCAGTTCAAGTTCATCAAGATCGCCGCCAACGGCGCCGTCACCTGGGAGGCCGGCGCGAACCACAGCTACACCGTGCCCAGCAGCGGCACCGGCTTCGTCAACGTCAACTGGCAGTACTGACGTGAAACGATGAGGGATGAACGCTGAAGGATGAACCGAAGACTTGTCGTCTTCGGTTCATCCTTCAGCGTTTCTCGTTCATACTCTTATCTGGGGGGAAGGCTTTTATGAATCAGGCGGTGCGGGTGCTTCTCATCGCGCTCGCGTTCCAACTCGGGGCCGTGTGCGCGCGTGCGCAGGAGGCGAAGCCGACGCCGGGCAAGGCGGGCGTCGGGACGCTCAAGGATTACGCGGGGCGGTACGAGCTGGAGGTGGGGCTCATCCCCGTCTCGACGCTGGACGTGGCGTTCGCGGGCGGAGAGCTGTGGATGAAGCCCTCGAACCAGAAGCGGCGGCGCCTCGCGCGCGGGAAGCGGGAGGCATTCACGGACGAGTTGGCGGGCACACCCGTCAGGTTCGGCCGCGACGACGAGGGGCGCGTCACGTCACTCACCTTCGTCTACGAGGGCGAGCCCTACACCGCGCGTCGCGTGGAACTGCCCCCGCCTTCGTTGAAGGGCAACACGGCCTTCCGGCTCAAGGGCCACGCGGAAGCGTCGCTGGTCGTTCTCACCGGCACCTTCAACGCCTGGAACCAGTCGCAGCTCCTCTTCGCGCGCGAGGGCGACGAGTGGGTCTGCCGCGTCGAACTCGACCCCGGCGTCTACCAGTACAAGTTCATCGTGGACGGCGACTGGCTCTTAGACCCCTCCAATCCCGACACGGCCGAGGACGAGGCCGGCAACGTCAACAACATGATTGAAGTGAAACCGAAGTAGGTAGCAGGTAGAAGGCAGTAGGCAGTCGCCGCGTCAGCGGCGTTTTCAACTGCCAACTGCCATCCACCAACTGCCAACTGCCTACTGCTTTTGCCTTTCCCCCACGCCTGTCGTACCTTGTACGTACTCAAACCCTTAAACATTCGGAAAGAGGATTTCACACGTCTCAATGAGTACACAGCCTAACAAAATCATCTACTCGATGGTCGGCGTCAGCCGCCATTACGACAAGCGTGCGGTGTTGAAGGACATCTACCTGTCCTACTTCTACGGCGCAAAGATCGGCGTCATCGGACTCAACGGCTCGGGCAAGTCAACGCTCCTGCGCGTCATCGCGGGCGTGGACAAGGGCTACACGGGCGAGACCGTGCTCTCGTCCGGCTACACCATCGGCTATCTCGAACAGGAGCCGCAGCTCGACGAGTCGAAGACCGTCCGCGAGACCATCGAGGAGGCTGTCGCCGAGACCGTGAGCCTGCTCAAAGAGTTCGACGAGATCAACGCGAAGTTCGGCGAGGAGATGTCGGACGACGAGATGAACAAGCTCCTCGAACGTCAGGGCGAGGTGCAGGAGAAGCTCGACGCTTCGGACGCGTGGGATTTGGACTCGCGCCTTGAGATGGCGATGGACGCGCTGCGCTGCCCGCCGGGTGAGACGCCGGTGAAGGTTCTGTCGGGGGGTGAGAAGCGTCGGGTCGCGCTCTGCCGCCTGCTGCTGATGAAGCCCGACATCCTCCTCTTAGACGAGCCGACCAACCACCTCGACGCCGAGTCGGTCGGTTGGCTCGAACAGCACTTGCAGCAGTACGCCGGGACGGTCATCGCTGTGACGCACGACCGTTACTTTCTCGACAACGTCGCGGGTTGGATTCTCGAACTCGACCGCGGCGAGGGCATCCCGTGGAAGGGCAACTACACCTCGTGGCTGGAGCAGAAGCAGGAGCGTCTGCGCCGCGAGGAGAAGCAGGAGTCCGACCGTCAGAAGACTTTAGAGCGCGAGCTGGAATGGATACGCATGGCCCCGAAGGCGCGCCACGCCAAGTCGAAGGCGCGTATCAACTCTTACGAAGCCCTGCTCGCCCAACAGAACGAGCAGCGCACGCGCGAGCTTGAGATTTACATCCCGGCGGGGCCGCGCTTGGGCGCCGTCGTCATCGAGGCCGACGCCGTGTCGAAGGGTTACGGCGACCGACTGCTCGTCGAGGGGATGACCTTCAAGCTCCCGCCCGGCGGCATCGTCGGCGTCATCGGCCCGAACGGGGCGGGGAAGACCACGCTCTTCCGCATGGTCACGGGCGCCGAGCAGCCCGACGCCGGAAGCATCCGCGTCGGCGAGACCGTGCAACTCGGCTACGTCGATCAGTCGCGCACGCTCGACCCCGAGAAGAGCATCTGGGAGGAGATTTCGGGCGGGTCGGACACGATCAAGCTCGGGCCGCGCGAAGTGAACTCGCGCGCCTACGTCGGCCGCTTCAACTTCTCCGGCTCCGACCAGCAGAAGAAGGTCAGCGCGCTCTCGGGCGGCGAGCGCAACCGCGTCCACCTCGCTAAGATGTTGAAGGAGGGGGCGAACGTCCTCCTCCTCGACGAGCCCACCAACGACCTCGACGTGAACACCATGCGCGCGCTCGAAGAGGCTCTGGAGAACTTCGCCGGCTGTGCCGTCGTCGTCAGCCACGACCGCTGGTTCCTCGACCGCATCGCCACACACATCCTCGCCTTCGAGGGTGACAGTAAAGTCTTCTGGTTCGAGGGGAACTTCTCCGACTACGAAGAGGACAAGCGCGCGCGCCTCGGCGAAGACGCCACCCAGCCGCATCGCATCAAGTACCGTCAACTGACGCGCGGATAAAAAATAACGGGAGGGAGCGAGCGATGAAAGCGACCTGGAAGGGTTCGGTGCTGGCGGAGAGCGACGACACGGTGGTCGTCGAGGGGAATCATTACTTCCCGGCCGACTCCATCAACCGCGAACACTTTCGCGAGAGCGAGACGCACACGACTTGTCCGTGGAAGGGCGTGGCGAGTTATTACGACGTGTTGGCGGGCGATGAAGTGAACGCGGACGCGGCGTGGTACTACCCGGAGCCGAAGGATGCGGCGAAGGAGATTAAAGGGCGGGTTGCCTTCTGGCGCGGCGTGAGGGTCGAATGAAAGCGTTCGCGCGCAGTTTGAGGTTGTTGACGAGGGCTGCGCTGGTTCTCTTCGTGCTGTGCGCCGCGTGGGGCGCCGGAGGGGCGCAGACGCGCCCGCGTGCGGCGCAGACGCGGTCGCGGGCGGCGCAGCCGAAGGGCGCCCCGGCGCGTTGGCGCGCGGCGCTCGAAGGCGTGTCGGCCGAGAGCATGAAGGGCCACCTCTCTTTCCTCGCTTCGGACGCGCTCGAAGGGCGCAAGACGCCTTCGCGCGGCCTCGACATCGCCGCCGAGTACATCGCCGCGCAGTTCCGGCGCGCGGGGCTTGAGCCCGCGGGTGACGACGGCTACTTCCAGACGGCGAGCTGGCGTCAGTCGGCGCGCGACGCCGCGGCCTTCCGCTTGAGCTTCTCGGGCGGCCCGGGCTCTGCGCCCGCCGTCACGCCCGAGCAGTTGGGCGTCGGCTCCAGCGTCGCGGGCTTCAGTTTATGGGAGCCGGCGGGCGATCTCGATGTAAGCGGCGCGCGGCTTTTAAAGGTTGACTACGCGAACTTCCCGGCCACGCTCACGCGCGAGCAGGTCGAGGGGCGCGTCGTCCTCACGGAGTTCCCTGCCTTCCCGCGCGGCGACATGGGGCACGCCATGCAACTGCTGCGCGAGGAGAACGAGTTCCTTTCGCGCGCGCGCGCACTCGGCTCGCCGCTCGTCCTCGCCTTCAACCGCAGCAGCGAGCGCGTGCGCGGCGGCCGTGCCCCGCGTGTCTTCGACCCCGAGAATCGCGGCGCGGGGCGCAACGTCCCCGATTTAGGACTGGGCGGTTCGCAGACGACGCCGGTCATCTTCGTCCACGGCGCCGCGGCCGCGCGCTTCTACGACTCTCTGCCCGCGGGCGCGTCGGAGACGACGGCCGACGTGCGCATCCCCGCGCCGTCCGAGACGCCGATCAAAGTGCGCAACGTCGCGGGCATCCTGCGCGGCTCCGACCCCGCGCTCAAAGAGACCTACGTCATCGTCTCGGCGCACTACGACCACATCGGCGTGCGCGAGAACTGCGACCCCTCGAAAGAGGACTGCATCAACAACGGCGCGAACGACGACGGCTCGGGCACCGTCGGCGTGTTGGAACTGGCGTCGGCGCTGTCGAAGCTGAGCCCGCGCCCGCGCCGTTCGATTCTCTTCATGACCTTCTTCGGTGAGGAGTTGGGGCTCGTCGGCTCGCGCTACTACGGCCGCCATCCTCTGGTGCCTTTAGAGAAGAGCGTCGCGCAGGTGAACATGGAGCAGATCGGGCGCACGGACGACAGCGAGGGGCCGCAGGTCGGCACGCTCGCCGTCACGGGCTTCGACTACTCGAACGTGGGCGCGGCCTTGCAGCGCGCGGGCGAAGTTGAGGGCGTGAGCGTCTACAAGCACCCGACGAAGTCGGACTCCTTCTTCTCGCGCAGCGACAACCAGTCGCTCGCGGACGCGGGCGTGCCAGCGCACAGCGCGGGCGTCGCCTTCGAGTTCCCCGACTACCACGCCGTCGGCGACGAGTGGCAGAAGATCGACTTCACCAACATGTTGCGCGTCGTGCGCACCGTCGGCCGCGCCGCTCTCTCGCTCGCCGACTCCGTGCAGGAGCCGCGCTGGAACGAGCAGAACCCGAGGGCCGCGCCGTACGCGGCGGCTTGGAAGAAGCTGCACGGGATGAAGCAGTAGGCAGATGGCAGTCGCTCCGCGTTACGCAAGCAGCAAGATTAAATCGGAGGTTTCGACAGCGGCACTTTCAACTGACTGCTGCCTACTGCCATCTGCCTGCTTTTTTCATCCCCCCTTTCGTCCCGCTTAACACAAGAGGCGGGCGGCTCGTCACAAATCCCCCACGGGCGTGAAACCGTCCGCTAAACTCCCCCGTTAAAGCTCCGACGGCCGGCGCGCGCCTCGTTTTGAAACCAACACGCGGGCCGGTCGTATTAAGAGGCTCAAACCGTCACCGGATCACAAACCGTCTACGGCTGAGAGTCCCCCGATTCAAGTAACCACAACGTTCAGACAAGGAGTCCACACATGCGTTTTTTTAACTTCCGCGCCGCGTCCGCCGGACTGGCCGCGTGCGTGCTCTGCTTCGTCGCGCTGGCGCAGACCGGCGGCGAGAAGGGGCGCGGCTTCGACAAGGCGCGCATGGACGAGACCGTCTCGGCCTGCACAGACTTCTACCAGTACTCGAACGGTAGCTGGCTGAAGACGACCGAAATCCCCGGCTCCCAGTCCTCTTGGGGCAGCTTCAACATCCTCGCCGAGAACAACCGCAAGACGCTGCGCGAGATTCTCGAAGAGTCGTCGAAGAACACGAAGGCCCGGGCCGGCTCGAACGAACAGAAGGTCGGCGACTTCTACGCCACCTGCATGGACGAGACGAAGCGCGAGGCCGAGGGCGCCAAACCGCTCGCGCCCTACCTCGCGCGCATCGACAAGGTCAAAGACCTGAAGGGCCTTCAGTCCGAGATCGCCTACTTCCACCGGACGGGCCTGCCCGCGCTCTTCGGCTTCGGCTCGGCGCCCGACTTCAAGAACAGCTCGATGCAGATCGGCACGGTCGGGCAGGGCGGGCTCTCGCTGCCGAACAAGGACTACTACTCGAAGACCGACGAGAAGTCGGTCAAGCTGCGCGCCGACTTCGTCCAGCACGTGACGAACATGTTCAAGCTGCTCGGCGACGACCCCGACGCCGCCGCGAAGAACGCGCAGACCGTGATGGCCATCGAGACGCGCCTCGCCGGAGCCTCGCGCGGCCCCGTCGAGCTGCGCGACCCGACGACGCAGTACCACCTGATGACGCCCGCCGAGCTGGTGAAGCTCACGCCGAACTTCTCTTGGGCGGACTACTTCGCGGGGCTGGGTCTTCAGAAGGACTTGACGATCAACGTCGCGCACCCCGAGTACTTCCAGGCCGCAGACAAGGCGCTCGTCGAGGTTCCCGTGGCCGACTGGAAGACCTACCTGCGTTGGCAGCTCGTCAACGCCGCCGCGGGCACGCTCTCGTCGAAGTTTGAGACCGAGAACTTCAACTTCTTCGGCAAGACCCTCTCGGGTCGCAAGGAGCAGTACCCGCTCTGGCGCCGCTGCACGTCTTCGGCCGACAACAATCTCGGCGAGGCTCTGGGGCAGGTCTACGTCGCGCGCGCGTTCACGCCCGAGTCGAAGGCGCGGATGCAGAAGATGATCGCGAACCTCATCGACGCCTTCAACGGTCGTTTGCAGAAGGCCGACTGGATGAGCGATGAGACGCGCAAGGCCGCGGCCGCCAAGCTCGCCGCCTTCGGCCAGAAGATCGGCTACCCCGAGAAGTGGATCGACTACTCGCGCTTGAGCGTCACGCGCGACTCCTACGCCGCGAACATCATCCGCGCGAGCGAGTTCGCGCAGGCGCGCGACTTCGCCAAGATCAACAAGCCGATTGACAAGACCGAGTGGGGCATGACGCCGCCGACGGTGAACGCTTACAACAACTCGTTCCGTAACGAGATCGTCTTCCCGGCCGGCATCCTTCAGCCGCCCTTCTTCAACCCCGAGGCCGACGACGCCGTCAACTACGGCGCCATCGGCGCGGTCATCGGCCACGAGATCACGCACGGCTTCGACGATCAGGGCGCGAAGTTCGACCTGCAAGGCAACGTTAAGGACTGGTGGACGCCCGCCGACCTGAAGAACTTCCAGACGCGTTCGGAGTGCGTCATCAACCAGTTCTCGTCCTTCGAGGTCGAGCCGGGTCTGAACGTGCAGGGCAAGCTCGTCGCGGGTGAAAGTATCGCCGACCTCGGCGGGCTGGCGATGGCCTACGACGCGTTCCAGAAATCTTTGGCGGGCAAGCCGCGCCCCGCCAACATCGACGGCCTGACGGCAGAGCAGCGTTTCTTCCTCGGCTGGGCGCAGGTCTGGGCGTCGAAGTACACGCCCGAGTTCGCGCGCTTCGTCACGCAGGCCGACCCGCATCCGCTCGACCGCTTCCGCGTCAACGGCCCGCTCTCGAACATGCCCGAGTTCGCCGCCGCCTACGGCTGCAAGGCCGGCGACCCGATGGTGCGCCCCGAGAAGGATCGCTGCCAGGTGTGGTAATGCAGAGTAGCCAGTACCAGTAGGAAGACAAAGCGGCGCGCTTCAGCCTTCGGGCCGGGCGCGCCGCTTCATTTTCCTGTTGATTACTGACGAACACAGAGAGACAGTCACGCCGGGGCGGGGAGCCTCACGGCGCGGGTCGGGTGTTCGTGTGTAGCGTTTGTTAGGTCGGCTTAGTGGCCGGCGACGGCGCCGGCGGCGACGCGGGTACGCGCGGGGCGGCGCTCGTGGCGAGCGCAGGCGCGCGTCAGTGCCTCCGTGACGCGGGGCTCGACGCTGCACTCGGGCTGGCGGCAGACGGCGGCAAGCTCGGAGACGACGAGGTAGCGAGCACGCTCAAGCATCCGCTGCTCGCGGAATGAGAGCGGCTTTGAGTGGCTGAGGTAGGTTAAGTTCTTCAGCACGTCGGCGACCTCGAAGACATCGCCCGTGCGCATCTTGTCGGAGAACTCCTTGAAGCGGTCCTTCCAGTCGTGGGCCGCGCCGCGGAAGTCGTCCGAGAGGTGCTTCAGAAGCATCTCGCACTCGCCCGCGTTGATGGGGGAGCGGAGGCCGACTTCGCCGGCGTTGGCGACGGGGACGAGGACTACTGAGTTGGTCGAGGCAAGGCGGAGCGTATAGAAGGGCAGGCTGCTCGCTCCGATCTGTTTCTGTTCAATGCGTTCGATGGTGCCGATGCCATGATTGGGGTAAACGACTTTCTGGCCGACTTTGAAACCCACCACTACACCTCCTGTGTTGCAAAAAACATGGCCGCGTCGCAAGGTCGGGTTGGGGCTCCCTTGAGGGGATTGAGCGGCGCGGCGCCGGCGGTTCGTCAAATCTAACGAAAGTGTAACAAGCTGCCCCCGCGCGGGTCAAGGTTTTGAATTCGCCCCGAAAGTTGCGCCGGAATTCTTGTCGAAATTGCAACAGCCGGCGCGGCTTCGGGCGGAGAAACCGTCCGCCGCCCGTTCACCGCGTTCCTTTGGAGAGACTCAACGCGGCGCGCGCTTCTCCTGCTCAAGTCTCTCGGCCTCGCCGCGGTAGGTGGCGGCGAGGGCGGCGATTCTTTGCAGGCGGTCTTCGAGGCGTGCGGCCGTCGAGCGCACGCGCCCTGCGTCGCGTGCGGAGAGGCGCGCGAACGCCTCGGGGTTGAAGTTCGGGTTGCCGTGCTCGGAGGTGACGCGCGCTTTGGAGGCCGTCTCGGCGAGCGCGTCGAGGAGGTCGAGCGCCGACTGCGGCGCGACCGGCTCGACAGCGAGCGCGACCTCGCTCAACGCTTCGAGCGCGCGCGTCTGTTTGTAGAGGCGGATGGAGCCCGCCACCGGCGCGAGCAACGTCGGGACGAAGTTGTCGTTGCTGTTGCTCCGCTCGGCCGCGGCCCGCAGACGCCGCCCTGACTCGTCGGCGAGCAGCGCGGCGCGGCCCGCGTCGCCGTCCTTCGCGAGCCTGCGGACGAGCGGCGGGTAGACCTGTAGGACGGAGGCGACGCGGTTCAACTGCCGCGCGAGCCGCTCGGCCCCGGCGAGGTCGCCCGCGCCGAGCAGGTGGAGCGACTCCTTCATGTTCGCCTCCTCCGTCAACTGCGTCTTCGTCTCGCCGTCCTTCATCAACGCAATGAGCTTGCGCGCCTCTTCGAACTCTTTACGCTGCATGGCGGCGGAAGCGGCCATCTCCAGTTGGAGCGGGTCTTTCGTCTGGCGCGCAGTCTTCAGACGCTCCTCGTACTTCTTCGCGGGGTCGTATTCCGTGTTTATCTCGGCGAAGGTTCGGAGCGGAGGCGCGCCTCGCCCCGGGCGCCGGCTCGCGCGCTCCAACGCCCCGAGTTGTGCGGCCATCTCCGGGGCGTGCTGCATCATGTTTGGCCAGGCGATGACGGCGAAGCTTTGCATCTGAGTGAGGTCGCCTCCCGCCTGCTCGATGCGTGTCATGGTCTCCACGATGAACGAGATGTATGCGCGCACGATCTCGCGGCCGGGCGGAGGAGGCGCCGTCGCCGGGCCGGTGAAGGGATTGTCCTTGGGGTTGAGCAACACGGCGAAGCTCATCGGCAAGCGGATGCTCGTGTGGTTGCGCTCGGTGAAGACCGTGAGCGGGAGCCGCCGCAGGCGCTCGATGTAGGCGAGGATGAGGCGGTCGGCCGCGGCGCGGTCGCGGGCGGCGACGTGGTTGATGGCCCCGCCGACGTTGATGAGCGTCGGCTCGGCCTCGGCCGCGCGGAGGATAAGCTCTCCCGCCTCTTCGAGCCTGCCTTCCCCGGCGGCGGCGACGGCCATCTCCGTCTCGCGCTGCACCTCCTCGACCCGGCCCAACTCGCGCGCCTCCGTTTCGCTCAGCTCGCGCGCGAAGTCGCGGTCGCGCGCCACGATGTCGAAGATGCGGCGGCGGATGCGTCCGCGCGCGCCGTTCTCAGCCGGGCCGAACTGTAGCTCCGCGCCGATGGGTCGTTCGCGCAGCGGTGCGCGGTAGACTTCTTCGGGGAAGGTGAGCGCAAGCGCGTCACGCAGCAGAGACTTCGCCCACTCGCGGTCGAGCGACCAAGCGGCCGCGGCGATCTCGGCCCTAGCCGACGCCGCGTCGAGGGGTTTGAGAAGCTCTCTGGACTCGGTTTCGAGCGCGCGCAGTTCCGCGAGCAGCGCCCCGCGCCGCACGGCGCCATCGTCCAACGCATCCTGCTGCTGCTCCGGCGCGGCCGGTTCTGCCGCCGGGGTCTTCGCGGCCGTCTGCGCCACGCACCGCGGCGCAAGTGTGAGTAGAAGTGTGAGTAGAAGTGTGAAGGAGAGAAGCGACCTGTTCGACATGACCACGACTCCTTTCGGCTGGGTGCGAAGACGGCGAGCCCCGGGACACGCGCTTCTTGTTCGGGCTCATCCGTGAGAGCGAATTCTATCTCCATTTCACGCGCCTGACAGCGCAGTATTTTCAGACCACCTGAGTCGATTCTTATGCGCGGCGCGGCGTATAGATTAACAGTGCCGCGAACGGCGGCGGGCGGGCGCGTGTGACACTTAACGAAGTCACACGCGCCCGCCCGCTACGCTTAAAGGCGCTGTTTTAAAAGCGCAGGATGGTATCGAACTGTATGCGCGTCAGCGTGCGGTTGAGCGAGCCGGGCGGCGTTTGGCCGAAGGCGCCGAGCAGGCCCGTCGGCCGCTGCGTGAAGAAGCTCGTAAAGGTGAACGCGACCCGCGGGTCGAGGGCCAGCCCGGCGAAGATGCGATGCACGCGCATGTCGGTGGACTGGCCGAGGTCGCTCCCGTTGAAGGGCGAAAGAATCGCGTCCTTCTCGACGCGGATGAAGGTGTAGTTGAAGAATGAGTCGCCGCGCGAGACCCTGTCCGCGGGCAGCCGCAGGATGTCCTTGCCGACCTGAACTTCGGCCCAGTAGCCCTGCCCTTCGTCGTTCGGCAGCAGCACGTCTGCGCCCCCCGCCCCGGCCGTCACCACGGCGTGCGTCTGCGTGTTCGTGACGAAGTTGAAGAGAAGCATGACGGGCCACTTCCGGCTGCGCGTGATGTCGGCGCGCGCTATCAGGTCCACGAGGTTGAAGCCCGAGGAGAGCCGGCCGTCGCGGTTGACCGCGTTCGTGTTTGCGAGCGACACCCCGAGGTTAGCGTTGCCGGCGACGAGGAGGTCGCGCGGGACGGAGACCTGCGTGGTGACCGTGCGCGCGGGGGTCGTGCCTGAAGCGGGGATGACGACCGTGACGGGGAACTGGATGTTCGCGCCGAAGACCTGCGCGGGCGTGATGAACTGCGTCCCCGAGAAGTAGAGGTCGGCGGCCGAGAGATTCAGCGCGACGTGCTTCGACGCAATCTGGGTGCGCACCTGCGCGCCGTAGAGTTCGAGGTCGCGCCCCGCCCGCCCGGAGGCGTCGAGGTCAACCCGGCCGTCGGCGCCGAGCACGAAGGCCGAGTTGCGTTCGAGCAGCGGCAGTTGCCATGCGAGGAGCGAGAGATTCTTGAACGCGGACTTCTTGAAGGTGCGCGTGTAGCTCTCGGCCAGCCCTTCGACCATGATGTCCTGATCCCACGTCAGCTCCGTGCGCGTCCACGGCGTGTCGAACTTGCCCGCCTGAAGCATGAAGCCGGGGAGCTTCTTCGGCCGGTAGTTGAAATACGCCTGGTCGATGGCGAAGGGCTTGCGCGTGAAGAAGTCGGTGAGCGTCTGGTTGGTCGAGCCGACATCGTCGAAGGTGCCGGTGGCGACGCGCAGGCCCCAGTCGAACTCGTCGCTGATGCGGCCGCGCACGCCGACGCGCGCGCGCAGCCGCAACCGCTGGCGCGTCGTGAGCGGGTTGCCGAGCGCGGCCGGATCGCCGCTCGACGCGAGCGAGTTCTGCTGCCCGTAGAAGGACTCGTAACGGAAGCGCATGTCGCCGAAGAAGGTCATCGACCCGAGCTGCCGCGAGACGGTGTCGGCAGTCTTCTTCGCCTGCTCCTCGACGCGCCCTACGCGCGCTTCGAGTCCCTGCGTCTGCGCGGGGGCGGCTGCGGCAGACTGCGGCGCGGCGGACGTTGCCCCGGCCGTGTCGGTGTAGATCGCGTCGCGCACGACGGCCCCATCGGCGGGCCGCTCGGCCGCGAGCCGCTCGGCGCCCTCGACGCGCGAGCGCAGGTCGTTGATAAGGCGCGTCTGTTCTTTCACGGCGGCGCGGAGCTGCTCGATCTCCTCGCGCTGCGCGCGCAACTGCCGCTCGACCTCTTCGAGCGCGAAGAGGCCGCCCGAGGTCTTCACTTCCGGCGACGCCGCCGGTGTCGCGGGCATCTCGGCTGGGGCGGCTGCCGTCTGCGCGCGGGCGCCCGCGGCCGTGAAGGCGGCGAGCGCGACGAGCGCGCACGCGCGTAGCATCAACTGGCGCATAAGCACCATCCTTTCGGTGGAGGGTCTTCTTACCAACGACCGAGCCCGGCCCGTGAGAAGGACGTTTCCGCAAAGGCCGGTTCGCGCATAAACCCTATATCACATAAAGCTGAATCGGAGGTTACGCGCACCTTAAGAAATGGCCGCCCCGCGGCGGCGCGGCGGGCGGGCTTGATTGGACGGTTCGCGCCCTTCGAGCCTCGCGCCCGACCCCCTTTGTCACCCTCGGGCTTTGCATGTAGAATCCGCGTCAGAGTACTCCTCCCTAACAGGGTCTCGGGTCTTATGGCTCTTCTGCACATCACAGACGCCGGGGGGCGCGCGTGGCAGTTGCCGCTCTCGCCGCAGGGCGTGTGTACCATCGGGCGCGCGCCCGACAACCGGGTTGTCTTAAACGACCCGCGCGCGTCGCGCTATCACGCGCACGTCAAGTTCCGAAACGGCGACTACGTTCTCTTCGACGGCAGTCTCGACGGCAAGCCCTCGGCCAACCACGTCTTCGTCAACGGCGAGCAGCGGCTCGAATACCCCCTGCGCGACGGCGACTCCGTCCAGATCGGCGCGAGCCGCCTGCGCCTCGACCTCTCCGACGAGAGCAGGAAGGCACCCGAGACGCGCTTCGAGGATAAGCCGCTCGGCGGCACACAGCTCCTCGTCTCGGCCAACGATGTCATCCGCGCCGCGCTCGGCACAAGCGGAGGGCGGCGTGGCGCCATCCCTGCCACGGCCGAGCGCAACTTCGCCGAGGCGCTCAACAATGAGCTGGAAGACCTGCGCGGCAAGGCGCGCATCCTCGCGCTGCTCTACGAGATGTCGAAGACGCTCGGCTCGGTTTTTGACCTCGACCTCATCTTCGAGAAGGCGTGCGAGGTCATCCTCAGTGCGACGCCGGCCGACCGCGTCGTCGCGCTCCTCGGCGACGAGTCGAGGCTGGACGGCGAGGGCGACGAAGACCTCGAAGTTATCGCCATGCGCGTCCGCGACGAGAAGCGCGCCGCGCACGCGCGCAATCAGCCCATCGGCCGCACCATCACGCGCAAGGTGATGCGCGAGCGCCAGGCGCTGCTCTCGCAGGATGCGGCGGCCGACATGGAGTTCGCGGGCGTCCACTCCATCGTCGCGCAAGGGGTGCATTCGACCATCTGCGCGCCGCTCATCGCCGACACGCGCGTCCACGGCGCGCTCTACGCCGACCGGCTCGACCCCTTCACCTCGTTCACGCGCGACGACCTCGAACTCGTCTCGGCGGTCGCCGCGCAGACGGCCATCGCGGTCGAGAACGCGCGCGCGCACGCCCGTCTCGCGCGCGAGGAGGTGGCGCGCGCCAACTACGGGCGCTTCCTCCCCGAGTACGTCGTCCAACAAATTTTAGAGAACCCCGACTCGTTCAAGCTCGGCGGCGTTAACCAGACCGTGACCGTGCTCTTCGCAGACATCCGCGGCTTCACGCGCCTCTCCGAGCACGCGCCGCCCGAGCGCATCGTGCAGCTTTTGAACAACTACTTCACGGCGATGTCGGATGTCATCTTCGCGCACGGGGGGACGCTCGACAAATACCTCGGCGACGGACTGATGGCGCTCTTCGGCGCGCCGACCGCCTCGCCCGACGACGCCTGCAACGCCGTCTCGGCCTCCGTTCAGATGCAGCGCGGGATGGACGAGATCAACGCGCAACTCCGCGCCGACGGGCTGGCCGAGATCGCCATTGGCATCGGGTTGCATACGGGCGTCGCCACCGTGGGCTACATCGGCTCGGAGCGGCGCTCCGAGTACACGGCCATCGGCGACACGGTCAACCTCGCGGCGCGGCTGGAGCAGAACGCTCTGCCCGGCCAGATCATCCTGAGCGACGCCACGGCGCGCGCCGCCGAGGGCGCCGGCTGCGGTTTCCACCCGCGCCCGCCCATCACCGTCAAGAATCGCGTCCAGCCCGTCCCAATCTTCGAGGTGGAATGGACGCAGCCGAGAATGATGAATGCGGAATGATGAATGATGAATTGAAGATGATTCTTAATTCATCACTCATCATTCCGCATTCCTCGTTCATCACTTAACACCTATGTCTTCAAATTCATTCATGCGCGGGCGACGCTCGCTCTTCTCCCTTCAGGGGTGGCGCGACCTCGTGTCGGACTCGATGGCTATCGACATCGGCTCGACCTCGGTCATCATCGCCGTGCTGGGCCGCGGCGTGGTCGTGGACGAGCCGGCGGTCGTCGCCGTCAACAAGATTTCGGGCGAGGCCGTCGCCGTCGGCCGCGAGGCGCACGAGATGCTCGGGCGCGAGTCGCGCGACGTGTCACTCGTCTACCCTCTGGTGGACGGCGTCGTCGCCGACTTCGAGCGGACGCAGAGTATGCTCGACCAGTTCGTGCGGCGCGCGCGCAGCGGCATCTCGCACTTCAGCCGCCGCGCCGTGATGAGCGTGCTGTCCGGCATCACGCAGGTCGAGCAGCGCGCGCTCCTCGCCGCCGCCGACTCGGCGCACATCGGCCGCGTCTACATGGTCGAAGAGGGCCTGGCCGCGGCCATCGGCGCGGGCGTGTCGGTCGAAGATAAGAACGCCTCGGCGGTCGTGGACATCGGCGGCGGGACGACGAACGTGGCGGTCGTCGCGCGCGGCATGATCGTCTACGCGCAGGCCGAGCGCGTCGGCAGTATCGACATCGACGAGGCCATCATCAACCGCCTGCGCCGCCACCACGGCCTCATCATCGGGACGCCGACGGCCGAGATGCTGAAGAAGGAGCTGGGCTCGGCCGTCGAGCCGCAGAGCCCCTCGCTCTCGCGGAGCGTCAAGGGGCGGGACGTGCAGACGGGCGCGCCGCGCGCCGTGGAAGTGACGAGCGAGGAGGTCTGCATCGCGGCCGACGGCGTGGTTCAGCGCATCGCGCGTGTCGTCAACCGCGCGCTCGGCGAACTACAGCCCGAGGTCGCCTCCGACCTCTACGACCGCGGGCTCATCCTGACGGGCGGCGGCGCGCTCCTCGACGGCATGGCCGACTTCCTCCAGCGCGAGACGAACCTCTCGACGCGCATGCCCCCAGACCCCCGCTACGCCATCGTCAACGGCCTCTCGCAACTCTTCGACGAGCCGCTCCTGCTGCGCCGCGTTGCGCGCAACGAGCAGTCGCACCTGCTCGACGAGACGGCCGGCGCATTTGAATGAGTAGACAGTGGACAGCAGACGGTAGACAGTAGGCCCGCTCCCCGGCGTCGCTACTTTGAACTTGACCGACCGCGGAACATTCCTCTACTGACTGCTGTCTACTGACTGCTGTCTATTGTTTTATGAACCTACTTCGCCTCTCCAGGCGGCAGATACAGGTGGCGCGCGTGTTGGGCATCCCCGTGCGCATCGACTACCGCTGGTTCCTCGTCTTCGCGCTCTCGGCGTGGGTCATTGCGGTGAGCTTCCGCGAGGGGACGACGATGACGCAGTTCGTACGCCTCGACACCGTCGCGGCGTGGGTGGCGGGCGTGCTGACCACCTTCGCGCTCTTCCTCTCCATCTTCGGCCACGAGCTTTCGCACGCGCTCCTCGCCCGCGCCGAAGGCATCGAGAGCGAGGAGATAGTTCTTCATCCTTTCGGCGGCCTGACGCGGCTCCGGCGTGAGCCGGATAACCCGCGCGCGGAGTTCCGCATCGCCATCGCCGGGCCGAGCGCGAGCTTCATGATCGGAGTGGTCGCGTTCGCCGGGTTCTACTTCTCGCGGCTCGCGGGGTTGGACGCTCTGGGCGCGGCGCTCTCCATCGTCGGCTTCTGGAACTTCACCATCGCGGCGTCGAACCTTTTGCCCGGCTACCCGCTCGACGGCGGGCGCGTGCTGCGCGCGTTCCTTTGGAAGCGGACGGGGCAGCTCGACGATGCGACGCGCGTGGCGGGCCTCGGCGGGCAGCTCATCGGCGGGACGCTCGTCGTCTTCGGCGGCTACTTCTACCTCATCTGGCGCGACCCGTTCATGGGGCTGTGGCTCGTCGTCGTCGGCCTCTTCCTCTTCGACGCGGCGCGCTCGGTCACGCGCCGCCGCAACTCCCTGCGCACGGCCGGCGACGCGATGGCGGCGGCCGTCGCGGTCGAGCCCGACTCCACGGTCGGCCACTTCGTAGACCACGTGCTGACGCTCCACCGGCAAGAGGCTTTCGCCGTCGCGCGGGAGGGACGCCTCCACGGCATCCTCACGCTCAAGGACTTGAAGGCGCTGCCGCGCGAGCGCTGGCACCAGACGCGCGTCCGCGACGTGATGCGTCCCGTCTCCGAAGAACTCTTCGTCCCTCCTTCGGCCCCGCTCACGCGCGCCGAGCGCCTGCTCAACGAGAACGGCGCAGGGGCGCTGGCCGTTGTGGACGACGCCGGCCAACTTGTCGGGTTGCTGCTCCGCGGTCGTATCAAGCGCCGCGCTAACGCCAAAGCCTGAACAACCTGCCGTCCCTTACCGCTCGTCTCATCTCTTATCTACGGTTCATGCTAAGCGGAGGGCTCCCGTTGATTCGCGCCCGTTTTTGCCGCATAATCGGCGCGGAGGCGTGCAAACCAGACAAGGCGGAGGCCGCTTATGTTGACATGGCGCGGTGCGCTGTTCGTCAACCGCCTGATAGCTGTATCCAAATTCATCGCGGCCGCCCCGAACGCTCTCCGTCCGGCTGAAGCCCGTGTGCTGACGGCCCCGAACATGCTGACAGACCCGAATCAACGATGCTGCTACAGGCGCACACCCAGTATTGGCAGAGCCTGCGCGAGCCGCGGAACCTCGTGGACATCGCGCTGGTCTTCCTGCTGGTCTATGCGCTGCTGCGCGCGATAAGGGGGACGCGCGCGGCGCCGATGGCGGCCGGGCTCATCGCGCTCGGCGCGCTCTACTGGGCGGCGGTGCGGTTCGATCTGGCGACGCTCGAATCCATCCTGCGCCTGTCGCCGTTCGTCGTCTCGGTCGCGATTGTCGTCCTCTTCCAGAACGAGATACGACAGGCGCTCGTCCACTTCGGCAACCGCTTTCGGATGCCCTTCCTCATCCGGCACAGGGGACAGTTCGGCGAGGGCGTCTACGACGAGATAGTGCTGGCCGCGACGACCCTCGCCTCGACGAAGACGGGCGCGCTCATCGTCGTCGAGCGCGCCGTCAGTCTGCGTAACGTCATCGAAGGCGGCGTGAAGCTCGACGCGGAGCTGTCCTACGACCTGCTCGTCACCATCTTCAACCCGGCGACGCCTTTGCACGACGGCGCGGTCGTCATCCGCGGCCACCGCGCGGCGGCGGCCTCCTGCTTCCTGCCGCTGACCCTAAACCCGATGCTCTCGAAAGACCTCGGTACGCGCCACCGCGCGGCCATCGGCATCACGGAGGACACGGACGCCGTCGCGGTCGTCGTCTCCGAAGAGACGGGGCTCGTCTCGTTCGTGCAGGGCGGGCAGATACGCCGCGGCCTCGACGGCACGCGCCTGCGCGCCGCTATCCTCGACGCGATGGAGCCCGGCTCGCGCGACGCCGAGGCCGAGGGCGAGAGGCAGGCCGAGCCCGAACTGACGGCGGAGGTCAGAGAGCGCAGGCCGGAGGTCGGTTGAAGACCGGTCTGTTAACTCCTGATTCCAACGACGGCGCGACCACTTAAAACCCCGACCGAAGACCTCTGAACGATGGCATCCAGGCAGACGACAAAGGGCGTTGAGAGCGGCGGCATCACGCGGCATTGGCTGCGCGCGCTCTTCCTCGAAGACTGGACGCTGAAGGCTTTGGCGTTGCTCATTACGCTCGGCCTCTGGTACGCCGTGACGACGCAGCGCGCGCCCGCGACCAAGCGCCTGCACGACGTGCCGCTCGAATTCCTCCTGCCCGACGGCGTGGACATCGGGAACGACCCCGTAGACAGAGTAGACGTGATGTTGGAAGGGAGTCAGGACAAGCTGGCCGTCCTCACCGCGCGCGATCTGGTCGCGCAGGTGGACGTGACTTCGTTGCTTCCGGGCGACCGTAACCCGCGGCTCACGGACAAGAACGTCTCGATGGCGCTGCCCGAGAGCGTCCGCATCCTTGAGATCACGCCGCGCAGCCTGACGCTCCATCTGGAGCCCGTCATCGAGCGCGAGGTGCCCGTCGAGGCGCGCTTCGAGGGCGACCCGCCCGCAGGCTTCGCGCGCGGCGCCGGCATAGTCACGCCCGACCGCGTACGCGTGCGCGGCCCCGAGAGCCACATCAACGCGGTCGAGCGCGCCTTCACCGAGACCATCTCGCTCGCCGGAAGGCGCGAGACGCTCGTGCTCCCGCAGGTCTCTGTGGACATCCCCGACCACAAGGTCGTGCCGCTGGACGCGTTCGTCTCGGTGCGCGTCCAGATTGCCGAGGAGCAGTCGGAGCAACGTTTCACGAACGTCGTCGTGCGGTCTGAGTCGGGCGGCACGGTCTCGCCCGCTGCGGCTTCAGTCACGCTGCGCGGCCCGCGCTCGGTCATCGAGACGCTGCGTCCGGAAGACCTGCGCCTCGTCGTCAAGCTCGCCGAAGACGGCAAGGTGACACCGCGCCTCACGCTCCCGCCCGGCGCGCAGGGCAGAGTAGAACTGGTCAACACCAGCCCTTCGGATTTCACGGTCAACAGATGAAGAGACTTTTCGGGACGGACGGGATGCGCGGCGCGGCGGGGCGGTTCCCGCTCGACGCGGAGACGGTGCGCACGGCGGGGCGCTCGCTCGCGCGGCATCTGGCGGAGAGGCTGGGGCGCGCGCCGCGCGTCGTGACGGGGCGCGACACGCGCGAGTCGGGCGCGTGGATCGAAAAAGCGTTCCTCGAAGGCGCGCTTGCGGGCGGGGCGGCGGAGGCGGTGTCGGCGGGCGTCATCACGACGCCGGGCGTGGCCTATCTCGCGCGCACGCTCCCGGCCGATGCCGGCGTCGTCATCAGCGCCTCGCACAATCCTTATCACGACAACGGCATCAAGATTTTCGCCCCGACGGGCCGCAAGCTCGACGACGCGACCGAGCGCCTCATCGAGTCGGACATCTACGCCGAGTTCAAAGAGGGTGACGGCGCGGTGCCAGCGAAGCTTGATGAGAGTCGCTCGGAAGACACTCGAAAAGGGGCGGAGGAGGCGGGGACGTGCGCGGCCGAGCTGCGCGCGCTCTACCTCGACTACCTGAGCGGAGAGGTCGCGGCGGGCTTGAGCCTCGAAGGGCTGACCATCGTCGCGGACTGTGCCAACGGCGCGGCCTCCGAACTCGCGCCGGCGCTGCTCGGGCGGCTCGGCGCGCGCGTCATCTCGACCTTCGACGCGCCCGACGGGCGCAACATCAACCGCGACTGCGGCTCGCTCCACACAGACGTTCTGCGCACGCGCGTCGTCGAGGAGGGCGCGCACCTCGGCGTCGCTTACGACGGCGACGCCGACCGCGCGCTCTTCGTGGACGGGCGGGGGCAGAACGTGGACGGCGACGCCACGCTCTGGGCGCTGGCCCAGCGCATGCACGAGCGCGGCGAGCTGGAGGGCGAGCGCGTCGTCGCCACGGTGATGAGCAACATCGGGCTTGAGCTGGCGCTGCGTTCGCGCGGGATAGAGCTTTTGCGGACGGACGTGGGCGACAAGTACGTGCTCGAAGAGCTTCTGCGTACGGGCTCGACGTTGGGCGGCGAGCAGTCGGGACACATCATCTTCCCGCGGCTGAGCCTGGCGGGTGACGGGATGTTGACGACGCTCAACCTGCTGCGCGCCGTCGTCGAGTCGGGGCGCGCGTTGGAAGAGTTGACCGAAGGGTTCCGGCGCTACCCGCAGGTTCTCGTCAACGTGCGCGTGCGCGAAAAGGTGCCGTTCGAGCAGGCCGAGGAGGTCGCACGCGCCTCGCAAGAGGTGCGCGAGCGTCTGGGCGAGGGCGGGCGGCTGCTTCTGCGCTATTCGGGAACCGAGCCTCTGGCGCGCGTCATGATCGAGGGGCAGAGTCAGCCGGAGATAGACGCGCTGGCCGAAGGGCTGGCTGGCGTCATCCGCCGCAGTCTCGGCGAGGGCTAAAATTCTCCGCCGTGAAGATTTTACGCGGAGGCGAGTGTAAGAGTTACACGGGAGCCGATTTTTACTTTCGGGGCTCCGGCGGCGACGGGGAAAAATCCCTGCAAAAAAGCTGACATTGGGTCGTGCGGGCGCAGCGATTTCATGGCATGAGCCTTGCGATAGGGAGTGTGGGGCAAGAGAGACGGTTGGTGGATCCTCCGTCTCAGTGGTTGCTGGGGTGAGGACAGTGACCACACATTAAGAGGGCGCGGCATTCCCCAAGTTTGCCGCGCCCTCCTTATTTTTTGCCCGATGCACCTGTCAGACCCGACGGCTCTCATCCAACCTTTTACTTTCAAAAGCGCATAGAACTTCGCCCTGTCACCGCGCGCCTGCTACAATCCGGCCGAACTTTCAGACCAACCCGGACGGCCCGGCGTACCTCGGCGCAAAATGGACCCGAGCGATTACCGACGCGACTACGCAGCCTACTCCGCGGCGGCCGAGCGCGCTCGCTTCGAGCACCACGCCGGCCTGAGCCCGCGTCTCGAACTGCGCCCCGTCGAGGATCGCTACGCAGACCTCTGGACGCACGATGCCGTCGAAGACCTGCGCCGCCGCTTCGAAGAGACGCCCGCGGAGTTCGAGACGGAGCGGGCGGGCCTGCGCGCGCTCGCCGGCGCGGCCGCGTTGAAGTACGCCGAAGGACGCGCGCGCGAAGTCTCGGAGGAGTTGGGGCGTTGCGCCGGGTCGGGCGGGTTCGAGTGGAATGGTGCGCGCGTGGGCGCGTCCGACGTGCCGGGGCTCCTGGCCGCCGAGCGCGACGCCACGCGACGCCGGGAGTTGATGCGCCGCAGTCTCGACTCGGTGCGCGCGTGCGACGACCTGCGCGGCGCGCGGCTCGAAGCATTGGGTGAGGCGGCGCGTGTGTTGGGGTTCGAGGGCCGGCGCGCGCTCTATGAAGAGTTCGCGGGCGTGAGTCTCGAAGCCCTCGGGGCCAGGGCCGAATCCTTCCTGCGCCGGACGGAGGCGGCCTACATGTCGGCGCTGGCGGAGTGGTCTGCGCGCGAGCTAGGCCCCGGCGCGGGTCGCGCGCCGGAGTACGCAGACCTTCTCTTCTTCGAGCGCGCGGCCGATACGGAGTCAAGGCTTCCGGCGCGCGACTTCAGCGGGCTCTACGTCAAGACGCTCGCGGGCTTGGGCGTAAGCGTCGAGTCGGGGCGTGGCCTGCGCGTTGACGACGCGCAGCGTGTGGGTAAGTCGGCAGACTCGGCCTGCTTCGCCGTCGCGCCGCCGGAGGACGTGCGGCTCGTCGTAGGTGTTGGCACGGGAGGACTCGGCTTCTTCCGCGGGAGTCTCGCGGAGGGCGGGCGGGCGCAGATGTTCGCGTGGGCGTCGCGCGAGACCTCGCGCCGTTACCCCGAGTTCGTACACGCGCCCGACCGTGCGACCGAAGTCGGTCACGGGCTGCTGCTCGCGGGATGGTTGCGCGAGCCCGCGTGGTTCGAGGCGCGGCGTGGGATGCGCGCGACGGAGGCTTCCGCGCTCGCGCGTCGGGCGGCGCTCTTAGACCTCTACGGCGCGCGGCGCGAGTGCGCGTCGCTCACCTGCGCGCTCGCGCTCGAACGCGACGAAGGGATGCGTACAGAGCGTCTGGCCGAAGAGTACGCGGCGCGGTTCACAGAGGCGACCGGCTTCCGCCACGAGGCCGCGACGCACCTGCTCGACGCCGACGAGTGGTTCGAGTCGGCGACGCGTTTGCGGGCGCGCGTGTTCGCGGCGGGCCTCCGCGAACACCTGCGCGGGCGCCACGGTCGCCGCTGGTTCGAGTCGCGCGGCACGGGCGAGGAGCTGATAGACGTTTGGAACACGGCCTCGCGCCACCGCGTGGAGGAGTTGTCAAAACTTCTCTGGGGTGGCGAGCCGGATTTCGAGCTGCTGGCCGACGCGGGGGTAGCGGCGCTCGAAGGCAGGGATGGGTGACGCGTTTGACACTTGCGTAGATGACGGACGAACTGAAGACATTGAGCGTGCCCGTGCGTCTGGGCGGAGGGCGCGGATACAGGGTCGAGATCGGCGCGGGCGCGCTCGCGCGACTCGGCGAGGCCGCGCGCGCGAGCCTGCCGAAGGAGGCGCGTAAGGCGGCGCTCGTCTCGAACAGGCGCGTGTTCGGACTCTACGGCGTGAGCGCCGTCGCGTCGCTGCGGGCCGCCGGGTTCGAGGTCTCGCACTGGTTGATGGGCGAGGGCGAGCGTTTCAAGACGATGGGGACGGCCGAGCGAGCGCTTGAGTTCCTGTCGGAGTCGGGGCTTGAGAGGAGCGACGCGGTTGTCGCGCTCGGCGGCGGCGTGGTGGGGGACGTGGCGGGGTTCGCGGCGGCGCTCTACCTGCGCGGCGTGGCGTTCGTGCAGGCGCCGACGACGCTGCTCGCGCAGATAGACTCTTCGGTCGGGGGCAAGACGGGCGTCAACACGCGTGCGGGCAAGAACCTCGTCGGCGCCTTTCATCAGCCGGCGGCCGTCGTCGTGGACACCGCGACGCTCACGACACTCCCGCGGCGCGAGCTGACCGCGGGCTGGTGCGAGGCCGTCAAGCAGGGCGCGGTCGGCGACCGACGCCTCTTCGAGCGGACGAAGAGATTTTTGACGGAGGAGGCACGCAAGCATAGTAACCGCCCAAGCAGCGCGGGCGTGATAGAGTCGAATGCGGGGCGCGACGAAGAACTCGCGCGCCTCATCGCCGCGCAATGCGCGTTCAAGGCCCGCGTCGTCGCGGGCGACGAGCGCGAGTCTCTGGGGCGCAACGACGCGCGTTCTAGGAAGATTCTGAACTTCGGTCACACGGTCGGGCACGCGCTCGAAGCGTTGACGAACTACCGGCGCTTCCGGCACGGCGAGGCGGTCGGCTACGGGTGTCTGGCTGCCGGTGAGATTTCGACAAGGTTAGGACTGCTTGACTCTTCAGAGCTAGAATCTCTGCGCGAGGCCGTGGCGCTCGCGGGGCGGCTCCCGAGGGCCGCCGACCTCGACGCCGAAACCATCGGCCGCGTTTTACGTAAAGATAAGAAGGCGGTCGGTGGGAGCCTCCGCTGGGTGCTCCTCGAAGGACTCGGGCGCGCGCGCGTCGTGGACGGCAGGGAGGTGCCAGCGCGTGTCCTCCACGCCTCGATCCGGTCGGCTCTCGCTGCCCCCCCCGAAGTGAACAAAAGGGAACGTTAAATGACTCTCGCAGAACAGGCGCGTCAACGGCGGCGCGGCGAGCACGGCGGCGCGCGCGTCAACTTCCTCGTCGTCATCCTCATCATCGCGCTCGCGGGCTACTCCGCCTATAGCTACGTGCCGGTCGCGTACAACGCATACCTCTACAAAGACCTCATGCAGGATACGGTGAACAAGGCCGCCTACCCGCCGGTCAAGAACAGCGAGTGGGTCGCGCAACAACTGCGCGACGCCGCCAGGGAGTACGACCTGCCCGAGGATGCCAAATTCAGCGTGCAGAACGAGAACGGACGCATCGTCGCCCGCGTCACCTGGACGCGCCCCATCCCACTCCCCGGCTACGTCTACGACTACAGCTTCGACCACAGCGTGCGCAGCAGCGGGTTTATCAAGTAGTAGGCAGATGGCAGTAGGCAGTTCGGATTAAGACGAGGCGTAAAAAGAATCGGAGGCGGCGGGTTGCGCAACCCGCCGCCTCCGATTCTTTTGCGTCGCTCTCCGGTCTTAACTGCCTACTGCTATCTGCCTGCTGCCTACTGCTTTCTGCAATTGAATCAACCCCGCGGGGGCGGCGGCGAGCCAGGTGGTGGGGCAGACGCCGCAGCGCGTGCAGGTGTCCACCGAGGGGCAGGGCGCGGTCGAGCGCGAGATTTGCGCGCGCGTATGTTCCTTTTCGAGGAAGGGGCGGCCCATGCCGGAATCGACGATCTCCCACGGGAGCACTTCGTCGTAACCGCGCGCGCGAGAAGTGTGGAAGGCCGGGTCAACGCCCGTCTCGCGCAGGGCGGCGCCCAAGTCTTCGCGGTGGCGGGTCATCGCCTCGATGACGCGCGCGACGCGGCGGTCGCCGGAGGAGAAGAGTGCCTGCTCGTGCGCGATGCGCGAACTCATCACGCGCACCTCGACGTTCGGGATGCGCGCGAGGTTCTTCGAGAGCCACTTCAGCCGACGCTTCAACTCGCGCTCCTCGCAGATGGGCTCCCACTGGAAGGGCGTGTTGGGCTTCGGCACGAAGCCGTTCAGCGCGGGGATGATCTTGCCCGCGCGGCCGAAGCGCCGGCCCGCTTCGAGCATCCTGTCCTTGATGCGCTCGACCAACTCGACCATCGCTTCGAGGTCTTCGTCCGTTTCGGTCGGCAGCCCGGCCATCATGTAGAGCTTGACGGTGAGCATGCCGCGGTCGAAGACGGCGCCGCAGATGTCCACGATCTCGTCGTTCGTCAGGTTCTTGTTGATGACGCGGCGCAAACGGTCTGAGCCGGTCTCGGGCGCGACGGCGATCTGCTGGTCGCCGGACTCGACGAGCGCGTCGAGCAACTCGTCCTCGATCTGGTCGAGCCTCAAACTCGAAACAGAAATCTTGTAGCCCATCCCGCGCAGGCCCTTGAGGATGTCGCTGATCTCCGGGTGGTCGCAGACGGCCGTCGAGACCAGCCCGATCTTGTCGGTGCGCGAGCGCCACTCTTCGGCCTTCCGGAGGATGTCGCGCGCGGGGACGACGCGCGGCGGCCAGTAGTTATAGCCAGCCCAGCAGAAGCGGCACCCCTGCGAGCAGCCGCGCGAAATCTCGATGAGGAAGCGCTCGCCCATCTCGGCCGCGGGCGCCCAGATGATTGACGAGGGCGCGAAGACCTCGGGCTCTTTCAGCTTCGCGACGATCTCCGTGTCGCCGCGTCGCATCGCGCGACGCAGGCTCCCCTCCTTCGGGTTCTCGGCCGCGACGATGCGCCCGACGTTGGCGGGCACACCCTCGAACTTCGGCGTGTAAGCCTCGACCGTGCCGTCGGCCTTGTAGGTCACGTCGTAGAGCGACGGCGCGTAGAAGCCGCGGCCGACGCGCGCGAGCTTGAGCAGAAGGTCTTCCTTCGTCCCGCCCTCCGCAATGTTTTCGAAGAGCAGGTCAACGAGTTTCGGGACGAGTATCTCGCCCTCGCCGACGGCGACGAGGTCGGTGAACTCGGCGATGGGCTCGGGGTTGAGGAACGAGGCGGCGCCGCCCATCAGGACGAGCGGGTCGTGGTGCGTACGGTCTTTCGCCCACACGGGCACGCGCGCGAGCTTGAGCATGCGCGCCATGTTGAGAAAGTCGGTCTCGAACGAGATGGAGAAGGCGACGATGTCGAAGTCGCGCACGGGCGCCTGCGACTCCAGAGAGAGCAGCGGCGTATTCGTGCGCTCGTACTCGCGCAGCTCCGCGTCGTCGGGTAGAAACACGCGCTCGCACGCAACTTCGGGGACGCGGTTGAACAGCTCGTAGACGGACTGGAACCCGAGGTTCGCCATCCCGACCGCATACACGTTTGGGTAGCACAAGGCCACGCGCAACTGCGCGCCGCGCTTCTGCGTCCAGCCCTCCTCGGCGGCGAGCTTTCGCCTGTAACTCTCTAAAACTTTTTTAGACATACTTCGGCCAAACTAAAGACGGCAAGACCAAGTTGGATGCATTAGTCTTGCCGCCAGTTTACCGCAGTTTCTACTTGCTTGAACAGGACGGGGGAATTTGAAAGGTCAGGCCGGCGCTTTGAACTGCGCGCGGAACTCGCGGAAGTCCGCGCGGAATTCACGGAAATCCGCGCGCAGTTCGTGAACTACCGCCCGCGCGCGATCCAGCTGCGTGTCCATCTGTTCGAGCCTCTCATCGACGGCTGCGAACTTTCCGTCCATGCGCTCGCCGAGCGCGTTAATCCGTTCGTTCATACTTTCGCCAAGCGCGTTGATGCGTACGAGGACAGTCTCAATCGTCGGCTTAGTGGTTGCGTCTTCAGTCATCTCTCAACCTCCGCCAAAGATTAGCCCGTTGGCGGCCGGACTTACACGAAAAGCTTACGTCCGGCGGAGGCGGGCGTCAACGCACCGCACGCGTCGAGGGCGCTACTGGCGCACGCTCTCAAGGAACGCCTTGAGCTTGCGCGAGCGGGAGGGGTGGCGGAGTTTGCGCAGCGCTTTGGCTTCAATCTGTCGTATGCGCTCGCGGGTGACGGCGAAGTGCTGGCCGACCTCTTCGAGCGTGTGCTCGGAGCCGTTGGGGCCGAGGCCGAAGCGCATCTTGATGACCTTCTCCTCGCGCGGGGTGAGCGTGGCGAGCACCTCGTCCGTGATCTCGCGCAGGTTCGAGGCGACGACGGCGTCGGCCGGGTTGAGGATGGAGCGGTCTTCGATGAAGTCGCCGAGGTGCGAGTCCTCCTCCTCACCAATCGGCGTCTCCAAAGAGATGGGCTCCTGCGCGATCTTCAAGACCTTGCGCACCTTCGAGACGGGGATGTCCATCTTGCGCGCGATCTCTTCGCTCGTCGGCTCGCGGCCAAGCTCCTGCACGAGCGCGCGGCTGGTGCGGATGAGCTTGTTGATGGTCTCGATCATGTGGACGGGGATGCGGATCGTGCGCGCCTGATCGGCGATGGCGCGTGTGATGGCCTGCCGAATCCACCAGGTCGCGTAGGTCGAGAACTTGTAGCCGCGCCGCCACTCGAACTTGTCCACCGCCTTCATCAAACCGATGTTGCCTTCCTGAATCAAATCTAAAAACTGAAGGCCGCGGTTCGTGTACTTCTTCGCGATGGAGACGACGAGACGGAGGTTCGCCTCGATCAGCTCGCGCTTGGCCTGCGCGGTCTCGGTCTCGCCGGTGACGATGGATTGGAGCGAGCGCTTGACCTCGACGGGCGCGATCTGGTGCTCCTCCTCGATCTGCTGGAGCCGCTTACGCGCGCTGGCGACGCGGCGCTTGAAGTCCTTCTCCTCGTCGGGGCGGAGCTTCTTGCGGCCGAGTCGCTCGGTGTAGCTCGCGGCCTCGTTCTCGGCGACGCGAATCTCCTTGGCGACTTTACGGATCGAGTTGATGAGGCGCTGGCGCGCGTGCTCTGTCAGGTTGAGCTGCTTCATCTCCTGCGCGATCTCAAGGCGCATGCGCGCGACCTTGCGCTTGAAGCGCAGGAGCTTCTTCGACTTCTTGCCCTTCAGGAGCTTCTGCTCGGCGCGCAGGTGCTCCCACTCCTTCAGGCCCGCCTTGAAGATGCGCCGGATGTTCTCGACGCCTTCCAGAGTCCAGCGCAGGTACTCGTCGGTCTTGTCCTCCAACCCCGTCAGCTCGGCCTGCTCCGAGAAGGTGACGTAGTCCCTGATGTTGAGGCGCGCCGCGTCCAGCTCCTCGCCGACCTTACACAACTCCTTGACCGCGATGGGCGAGCGCGAGATGGCCTTCTGAGTCTTGATCTGCCCGCGCTCGATTCGCTTGGCGATGGAGACCTCGCCCTCGCGCGTCAAAAGCGGCACGATGCCCATCTCGCGCAGGTAGAGGCGGACGGGGTCGTTCGTCTTCTCAAGGACGCCGGCCGAGAGGTCAAGCTCGATGTCCTCGTCCAACTCGCCGTCCAAATCTTCGGGCGAGACCGCGGAGACGGCCGAGACCTCGATCACACGCTCGTCGGAGTCGGTGACCAGGATGTTCGAGCCTTCGAGCTTCTGGAGCACGTCCTCGATGTCGTCGGGCGAGACGATGTTATCGGGCAGCTCGCGGTTGAGGTCGTCGAACGTGAGGAACTTCTTGTCGCCGCCGAGTTCGAGCAGCCGCTGCATCACGTCTTCCTGGTCTTTCTCTTCCATGCTCATCTTTCGCTTGTCCACCTCGGGGTCGCTCGAAACGGGGTCGCTTACTCGGCCGGCTTCTCGGTGGTCGGTCGTCTCAGGTCGTTGAGGGTGATGCGGGGCCTCCGCGCGGGCGCAGGGCGGAGAGCTGTTTCTCCAACTCAAACTTTTTCATTAAGAGTGAGCCGTGCCGTTCCTCGTCGCCCGCGCGGCCCGCGGCGGCGATCTCGGCGGCCAGCTCCTTGATGCGCCGTTCGTAGCTCATCAGACGCAGCGTCGTCAGACATCCTTCGGCGTCGGCGAGGAAGACATCCACGGCCTCGCCCTCCGCGCGCTCGGACTCGTGCATCCACAGCTCGGGCAGGAGAGCCTGCGCGGGGTCGCCGCCCAGAGACTCGCTCAGCGCGTCGAAGCTGACCTCGGCGCCGTCGCCTTCGGTGCGCCGCAGCGCCTCGAAGATGGCGGCGGTCGCCAGTCCCTCGTAGTCGCTCTCGTGCACCTGCGGCAGAATGTACTGGCGCAAGTCCGCGTCATGGATGAGCAGCTCTAGCAGCCTCTTCTCGGCGACGGTCGGGGCTCCGACCGAGGCGCGCACGACCTTCTTCCTGATCTCCTCGGCGTCGGTCGCCTTCGGGTCGCGCGCGCTGACCGTCTTCCAAAGCTCCTGCCGAAGCGTCAGGTCTTCGACGCGGAGCGAGTCCATCATGATGTCGAAGTACTCGCGCTTCTGGATGTGGTTGCGGACGGCGCGGACGAAGGGCAGCACTTCGGCGACGGCCTCGGACTTCTCCGGCGGGTTGTGAAGGTTGCGGTCGCGCATGGCCTGTTCGAGCACGAACTGCATGTGGGGGGCAGCCTCACCGCGGCGTTTGTGATACTCGTCGGCGCCGTGCGCGCGGACGAACTCGTCCGGGTCGGCGCCTTCGGGGAGGACGAGCACCTTGACTTCAAAGTCTTCGGGAAGCAGAACCTCTATGGCGCGTTTCGCCGCGTTGATTCCGGCGCGGTCACCATCATAATTGACGACCACTTTGCGCGCAAACCGGTTCAGAAGCTTCGACTGCTCGTTCGTCAGAGCAGTTCCGAGACTCGCCACGACGTTACGCACGCCGTGCTGGAAAGGGACGATGAGGTCGAGATACCCCTCGACGAGGATGGCGAATTTCTTCCTCCGAATCTCCTCGCGCGTGACGCTCAAACCGAACAGGTGGCGCCCCTTCGTGTAGGCGGCCGTCTCGGGCGAGTTCAGATACTTCGGCTCGTCGCCCGGCCGCATCGCGCGCGCGCCGAAGGCCACGGGGCGCCCTTGCGCGTCCGTCACGGGGAAGATGAGCCGGCCGCGGAAGCGGTCGTAGTAACCGCCCTGCTCCTTCTTCACGACAAGGCCGCTCCGCTCGATCTGCCCGATGCCGGCGCCCTTCGACTTCAGATAATTCCCGAGCGCCTCCCAACTGTTCGGTGCGTACCCGAGCCGGAAGGTCTTAATGGTCTCCTCGACGATGCCGCGCCCCTCGACGTACTCGCGCGCCGCCCGCGCCTCCGCGTTCTCCTCACTTAGTTGTCGTTCCCAGAACTCCAACGCCCAGCCGTTAAGCTCGATGACCTCGTCGGCCTCCTTCCGCTTCGCCTCGAACTTCTTATCCTCGACCAACTCCGGCAGTGGCACCCCCGCCTTCTCCGCCACCACCTTCACCGCTTCCGGGAACGACAGCCCCTCCAACTCCATGACGAAGTTGAAGACCGACCCTCCCTTTGAACAGCCAAAGCAATAGAAGATGTTCTTCGAAGGGTTGACCGAGAACGACGGCGTCTTCTCCTGGTGGAAGGGGCAGCAGGCCATCCAGTTCGTGCCCTTCTTCTTGAGCGTGACGTAGTCGCCGACCACGCGGACGATGTCCGCCTGCCGTCTCAGGTCGTCGATGAAGGTCTGCGGGTAACGCATCGGTTAAGAAGATTCAAGCGCATTGGCGGGCGCGTGGCAAGGGCGGCGGCGGAGTCTAAACGATCTGCCCGAAGAAGCGGCTTAATTTCTCCGCGTCGAGCCGGCCGTCGGTGCGGACGCCGCTGCACACGTCGAGGCCGAAGGGGCGGACAATCGAGACGGCCTCGGCGACGTTCTCGGGGCGCAAGCCGCCGGCGAGGAAGACGGGGACGGGAGAGGCTTCGACGATGCGCCGGCTCACGCGCCAGTCGTGCGTGCGGCCCGTGCCGCCCAGTTCTTTGACGGCGAGGCTCTGGTTGCCCGAGTCGAGCAGCAGCGCGTCCACGTGCCGCGCGACGTGTACAGCCTCTTCGAAAGACTCCTCGTCGCGGACGTGTATGACCTGCACGAGCGAGACGCCCGGCAGTTCCGCGCGCAGCTCTGCGTAGACTTCGGCGGGCACGCGGTCGCAGAGCTGCAAGGTGTTTACGCGACAGCGGCGTTGCTGCTCGACGATGGAGGCCGCGTCCTGCCTGCACGTCAGCAGGAACGTCGCGACGGGCGGCGGCACGCGCGCCGCGATCTCCGCTATCAACTCCTCCGCGATGACGCCCGGCCCGCTCGGCATCTCCGACACGAGCCCCACGGCCGACGCGCCGCACTGAACGGCCGCGCGCGCTTCCTCGACGCTCGCGATGCAGCAGACTTTAACTCTCGGTCTCGTCGTCATCTCATCGACCGGCGGCCTTACTCTTCGGGCGCGGGGAACTCCGCGATGACCTCAATCGGCCCGACGATGTTGCGGTTGAACTCCGGCAGGTCTTCGGCGGGAATCCAGTACTCCTGATGCACGGAGCCGCCGACGGTCTGAACCTCATACCCTTCGAGGAAGGGCGCGCGCACGCGGAAGCGCGTGACGAAGCCGCGCCCGTGCCGGCTGTGCCTGACGTTCCAGTCGCGCGCGATCTGCGCGGCGTACTCCTCGTTGAGCACGGGGTAGAAGATGGGCTGTTCGGGCAGACGCGGCGGGAACTCACTGTAGCCGCTCGCGCGAATCAGCTCCAACTCGTCGAGCCCGACGGGGCGGAAGAGCGTGACTGTGTCCGTCTCGGTCATGTCTCGGCCTACTGCTTCAACTCGACGACCGTGGCGCCGGCGCCGCCCTGGTTCTCGGGGGCGAGGTCGAAGCGTGCGACGTGCGGGTGGTGGCGGAGCAGTTCGGCGACGGCGCGGCGCAGGGCGCCGGTGCCGTGGCCGTGGATGATGCGGACGTGCGAGTGGCCTTGCAGGAACGCTTCGTCGAGGAAGCGGTCTACCTCGTCGCGCGCGTCGTCGGTGGTGCGGCCGATGAGGTTAAGCTCGGCGTCCACGGACTCGCGGGAGCTTTTAAGTTTAACCTCGGTGCCGCGCTCCGACATGCGGCGGAGGCGGCCGGCGAGCGTGTTGTCCTCCTCCTTCGCTTTCTTCGGCTGCGCCTTGACGAGTTCAAGGTTCGAGACCTTCTCGCGGAAGCGAAGGTTTTTGACGCGCACCTCGGCCTCGCCGTCGCTGACGCGCTCGACCGTGCCGGTCATGCCGAGCGTCGTCAAACGCACCTCGTCGCCGACCGCGATGTCGCGCGACGGCTCGTCGATTGATGAAGGGGTTCGGGTCTGGGCGTCCGACTCTTCGCGCGCGCCTTTGACGACGCGGACGCCGCCGGGTTCGGCCCCGCCGCCGCGGGCGGTGGCTGCGCGCGCTTCGGTGCGCGCCTTCTGCGCCTCGCGGCGCAACTCGGCGGAGCGGCGCTCGGCCTCGCGCTCAACCCGCACGCGCTGCGCGCGGTCTTCGATCTTCGAGTAGAGTTCACGCGCCTGCCGCTCGAAGTCTGCGACAGACCTCTCCAACTGACGCGCGAACTCCTGCTGCCGCTCGCCCTCGCGGCGCGCGGCCTCGGCGTCGAGCGAGTTGTAACGTTCGGCGACGGCGCGGCGCTCCTCTTCGAGCGCGCGGCGCTGGGCCTCGGCCTCCTCTGACTCGCGCTGGATGCGGCGCAGGTAGGCGTCCGCCGCGAGCGTGCGCTCGTCTACGCGTGCGCGCGCGGCCTCGATGATCTCTTCGGGCAGACGGAACCGCCGCGCGATCTCAAGGCCGGCCGAAGAGCCCGCGACGCCGACGAGCAGTCGGTAGGTCGGCTGCAAAGTGCGCTCGTCGAACTCTACGCTCGCGTTCTGCACGCCCTCCTCGTTCGAGGCGTACATCTTCAGACCCGAGTAGTGCGTCGTCGCGATGACGTGCGCGCCGCACGCCCGCCGGAAGTGGTCAACGACGGCGACGCCTAAGGCCGAGCCCTCCTCCGGGTCTGTACCCGTGCCGACCTCGTCGAGCAGGACGAGCGCCGGCGGGCGACACGTCTCGACCATGCGGCGGATGTTCGAGACGTGCGAGGTGAAGGTCGAGAGGTTGGCGGCGAGCGACTGCCGGTCGCCGATGTCTGCGAGCACGGACTCGTAGGGCGGGATACGCGCCGCGCGCGCAGGCACGTGGAGCCCTGAGAGCGCCATCAGCGAGAGCAGCCCCGCGGTCTTCAGGACGACGGTCTTGCCGCCCGCGTTCGCGCCCGAGATGACCATGATGGGGCGCAAAGGGTCCAGACGAAGCGAAACGGGGACGACCTCCAAACCCTGTTCGCGCAAATTCTCTTCGAGCAGAGGGTGTCTTGCTTCGACGAGTTCGAGCGCATTCTCTTCGTCAATCACGGGCTCGACCGCGCGCAGGTGCGCGGCGAGCGTGGCCTTCGCGTTGACGAAATCAAGCTCGGCCACCGCGCCCGACGCAAGCTCTATCGCGTGCAGCTCGGCACGCAGCTCTTCCGTTAAAGTCCAGAGGATGCGCGTCACCTCGCGCTCCTCTGTCCCGCGCAGCGCCTGTAGCTCGTTGTTGGCCTCGATGGTCTCCAAAGGCTCGACGAAGACGGTCGCGCCTGAAGAGGAGAAGCCGTGCGCGACGCCGGTCACGCGGCCGCGATGGTCGCTGCGGACGGGGATGACGAAGCGGTCGTTGCGGACGGTGACGAGCTGGTCTTGAATCGACTCCTCGGAGCGCCGCATCAGGCTTTCGAGCGAGCGCGTGATGGTCGAGCGCATCCGCACGATGTCGGCGCGGATGCGCGCCAGCTCCGGCGAGGCGCGGTCGTCCAGCTCGCCCGACGGCAGTATCTTCGAGAAGACGCGCGCGGCCAGACCCGGCAGCGTGCGCGGCAGACCTTCGACCACCTCCCACAGCACGGGCGCCGCGTCGCGCTCGGCGGCGACCGCGGCGCGCGCGTCGGCCGCCTGCTCGCACAGGCGCGCCAGCTCCAACAGCACCAGCGGGTCGAGAATCGCGCCCTCGATTCGCAAACGGGCGAGGGCCTCGGCCGGGTCGCTCAACTCCGAGAACGACCAGCGCGCCCCGCGCGCGCGCAGCTCCACGCACTCCGACACGGCGCGCAGCGCGCGCCGCACCTCTTCGACCGACGCGAGCGGCTCAAGCGCCTCCGCCCGCGCGCGCCCCACCGGCGTCTGCGCGTACCGCCGCACGAGCGCCCGCGCCCCCTCATACTCCAACGTCCCGAAAGCCTGATCGTTCATCGTTCGTAAATAGTAAATAGTGAATGGTGAATAGTAAATCGTGAATGGAAACTGCCTTGCTCCATTCACTATTCACTATTCACCGCTCTCTGCCTTCTGCGCTCGGTGCCGCTCAGGGCGGCTTCGAAGAGGCGCGCGGGGTCGAGGAGGTGGATGGTCTCGGCGCCGCGTTGGAAGCTGCCGCGCGTGGGGATTACGGGAGACTCGGAAGGGGATAGACGGTCGTCGGCGTTTAAAGAGAACGTTGCGGAGGATTCGCAGGCGAGCGCCAACTGCTCGTCGCCTGCGAGCGAGGCGATGAAGGCGTGTGTGGCGGGGCATCCTTCGTGCGCGAGGCCGGAAGACTCAAGCAGGCGCGCAGGGTCGATGACGGTACGCATCCGCCCGCGCACGGAGGCGACGCCGAGCACCGTGCCGGGCGCGTGCGGCAGCGGCGCGGGCTCGGCCCACGGCGTCACGCACTCGCACTCTTCCGCGTAGACGGCGAAGGCCAATCCACCCGCGCGCAGCAGAAGCAACGCGCGGCCTGCGTCGCGCGGCGTCGTGCCGTCTTCCTTCTCCTCGTGCTCGCTCATGCTTTCAAAACGGGGGCGCCGGAATGTCTCGGTTCTAGCACGTCTGGTAAACTGTCGGCAAACCGCAGGCCCGAAGAGGGAGGGGACAATGGACGAATTCGACCGTTACCGGGCGGAGATGAATGAGCGCCTGCTGGGGTCGGGGCACCTCGGCATCAAGCGCTTCTTTGCGCTCGACACGCAGGCGTACGAGCAGGGCGCGCTCGACAAGAAGACGAAGGAGCTGATGGGGCTCGTCGCCTCGGCCGTGTTGCGCTGCGACGACTGCGTGACCTACCACATCAAACAGTGCGTCGATATCGGCGTCACGCGCGAGGAGTTCCTCGACGCCTTCAACGTCGCGCTCGTCGTCGGCGGCTCGATCACGATTCCGCACCTGCGCCGCGCCGTTGACCGCCTCGACCAGCTTCTGGAAGCACCGAAGGAATGAAGATGAGAATGTTTTTGTCGGCCGTCGCGGTCTGCCTGTTGTTCGTGGCGGCGATTCAGGCGCAAGGTGAGAAGGGCGGTGACGATGTGTCTTCGTCGCGCGAGCGGGGGCGCGTGCGCGCTCCGGAACTCGAAGGCGGGCGCGGGTGGCTGAACACGGAGAAGCCGCTCTCCATCGCGGGCCTGCGCGGCAAGGTCGTGCTGCTCGACTTCTGGACTTACGGCTGCGTCAACTGCATGCACGTCATCCCCGACCTCAAACGTCTGGAGGAGAAGTACCCGACGGAACTCGTCGTCATCGGCGTCCACTCCGCCAAGTTCGAGAACGAGAAGGAGACCGAGAACATACGCCGCATCGTGCTGCGCTACGGGCTCGAACACCCCGTTGTGAACGACGCCGACTTTCGCATCTGGAACTCGTACGCGGTGCGCGCGTGGCCGACGCAAGTCCTCATCGACACGGCGGGCTACGTCGTCGGACAGGTTGCGGGCGAGGGGCACTACAACGTGTTGGACGGCGCCATCGGCGAGCTGATCGCGGACGCGAAGAAGCGCGGGACGCTCGACACGCGCCCTCTCAAGTTCGCGCTTGAGCGCGCGAAGACGGGCGACCTGCCGCTCGCGTTCCCCGGCAAGGTGCTCGCGGATGAGAAGGGCGACCGACTCTTCGTCGCCGACTCGAACCACAACCGCGTCGTCGTGACGAAGCTCGACGGGACGCTCCTCTACACCATCGGCTCGGGCGCGCGGGGCCGGCGCGACGGGGCTTTTCAAGACGCGAGCTTCGACAACCCGCAGGGGCTCGCGCTCGACCCTTCGGACAACTCGACGCTCTACGTCGCCGACACGCGCAACCACCTCCTGCGTCGGGTTGATCTCAAAGGCCGCACGGTCGAGACCGCCGCCGGGACGGGCGCGCAGTCGCGTGACTACGCCTTGCGCGGCGGGCCTGCGCTGACGACGCCGCTCAGCTCGCCGTGGGACTTGGCGCTCGCGGGTCGCACGCTCTACGTCGCGATGGCCGGGCCGCACCAGATTTGGAAGTTGGATTTGGAGACGCGTCAGGTCTCGCTCTACGCAGGCACGGGGCGCGAGGCGCGCTCGGACGGGAAGCGTCTGGGCGAGTTTCAGGACCCCGAAGCGGCGACCTTCGCACAGCCCTCGGGGCTCGCCGTCGGCGAATCGACGCTCTACGTCGCCGACTCCGAGTCGAACATCGTCCGCGCCATCGCAAACGAGGAGGTGCGGACGCTCGCGGGCGGCGACCTCTTCGAGTTCGGCGACCGCGACGGCGAGGGCGACTCGGTGCGCTTTCAACACCCGCTCGGCCTCGCGCTCGTCGGGGGCCGACTCTTCGTCGCCGACACTTACAACCACAAGCTCAAGGTGCTCGACCCGCGCAACGGTCGCGCCTCGACCTTCGCCGGCACGGGCAAGGCGGGGCAGACGGACGGCGCGCGCCCGGAGTTTTACGAGCCCGGCGGAATCTCCGTCGCGCGGGGCAAGCTCTACGTCGCCGACACGAACAACCACGCCGTGCGCGTCGTAGACCTCGCGACGAAGCAGACGAAGACCCTCGTCATCAGCGGCCTCAAGCCGCCCGAGGGTGCCGCCGCCCCTGGAGACGAGGAGTCGGCCGGGCCGAAGGCCGAGGAGACGAAGGCCGCGCCGCAGAGGCTCGCCGCCGCCGACGGCGCCCAGACGCTCTTCATCGACGTGGATTTGCCCGACGGGTATCACGTCAACCCCTCCGCGCCCCAACGCTGCCGCGTCGAGGTGACGGCCGGCGGCGAACACCTGTCCCTGTATGAACTCACCGGGCGTGTGTCGGGCGCGCCGGGCGTGTCGTCCGTGACCTCTAAAGACGTGGGGCTGCCGATCAAGATGATGGTGCACGCGCTCAGGCCCGGCGCGGCGGAGCTGCGGGTGCGCCTCACGCTCTACTACTGCCGCGAGGACAACACCGGCACCTGCCGCGTCAAGACGCTCGTCTGGCGCGCGCCCGTCGAGGTCACGGCCGAGCCCGGCGCCCCGCGCGAGATAAAGTTGCTGGGGAAAGTGGAATAAAGGTGAAGCAGTAGGCAGTCGCTCCGCGTCACGTACGCGGCCGGAAATTCGGACCTCTGACAGCAGGGCTTTTAACTGCCTACTGCCTACTGCCTTAATTCCGCGACAGGTCGCCCGCGTCGTCGAGCAGTTCGGGCCAGAGCGTGCGGCTGTGCTCCAGCTCTCGGTCGAGCAGAGCGCGCGTCTGTTCCAGGTCGCGGCGCAACTCCTCGTTGGAGCGTTCGAGTTCGCCGATGTGCCTCTTCATCTGGCGCGCGCGCCCTTCGAGGAACATCACGTAGAAGTAGAGCACGCCGGCGGCGGCGGCGAGCGCGAGCGCGAGAACGAGGGCGGCGTAAAACTCCACGGCTTTCTTCCCTTAGCTTCCTTGTTCGTTGGTTTGCTTCATTACTACCCCTTCGCGCGCGTTTGCGCAAGTCTCCGCCCCGCCCCCTCCGCTCTCCCACGCGCGCGTTATAATCCGTCCGCCTCGTTCTAACTTCACGGCGGCTTTTTATTTAACTTCGACCGGGAGGGAGCCTCGTGCCAAAGGGAAGGGAAGGGCTGACAATGCGCCTGGGACTGGCGGCCGTGCTGTGCGTCGTGTGCGCCGGGACGGCCGCCGCGCAGACGACGTGGACGCTCGCGTGGAGCGACGAGTTCAACGGGCCGGCCGGGTCGCCCGTGGACGGAACAAAGTGGGTCGCGGAGGTCGGCAACGGCTCGAACGGCTGGGGCAACCACGAGCGGCAGCACTACACCAACACGACGAAGAACGCGTCGATGGACGGCGCGGGCAACCTTGTCATCACCGCATACAAAGAGACGCTCGGGAAGAAGTACCGCTGCTGGTACGGCGTGTGCCAGTACACGTCGGCGCGTCTGAAGACGCAGGGCAAGTTCGAGCAGGCTTACGGTCGCTTCGAGGCGCGCGTCCGCGTGCCCCGTGGGCAGGGCATCTGGCCCGCCTTCTGGATGCTCGGCAACAACATCAAGCGCGTGGGCTGGCCCGCGTGCGGCGAGATCGACATCATGGAGAACATCGGCCGCGAGCCCGCCATCGTGCATGGCACGCTCCACGGCCCCGGCTACTCGGGCGCGGGCGGCATCGGCTCGCCGTACACGCTGACGACGGGTGGCTTCGCCGACGCCTTCCACGTCTTCGCCGTCGAATGGGAGCCAAACCGGATACGCTGGTACGTGGACGGCAACCTCTACCAGACGCGCACACCCGCCGACCTGCCCGCGGGCTCGGCGTGGGTCTTCGACCACACGCACTTCATGCTCCTCAACCTCGCCGTCGGCGGCTACTGGCCCGGCGACCCCGACCCGACCACCGTCTTCCCGCAGAAGATGTACGTCGATTACGTGCGCGTCTACCGTTAAGCAAAAGCAATTAACCACAGAGACACAGAGGCACAGCTAAAGACTTCAAGCTGTGCCTCTGTGTCTCTGTGGTTAATCATTCACTCACTTCAACGTCGCCTTCCCGCGCAGCTCTATCTGTGCGGAGGAGCGGCCGACGAGGATATCGAAGTCGCCCGGGTCGAGCTGCCAACGCTTCGCCGCGGCGTCGTAGTAGGAGAAGGCGCGGCCGTCGAGGCGGATGGCGACGCGGCGCGTCTCGCCGGGACGCAGGGTCACTTTCGAGAAGCCTTTCAACTCCTTCGCCGGGCGCGGGACGCGCGCGTGCGTGTCGCCGACGTAGACCTGCGCCACGTCCGAGCCCTCGCGCGCGCCCGTGTTCTTCACGTCGAAGGAGACCTCGAAGTGCGGCCCGTCGGGGGTGTCGGTCGCGGTGCCGGACACGGGCATGACCTTGAGGTTGTCGTACTTGAAGGTGGTGTAGGAGAGGCCGTCGCCGAAGGGGAAGAGCGGCTTCGTGCCCGTCTTCTCATACCCGCGGTAGCCGACGAAGACGCCCTCGCCGTACTCGACGCGCTTCGTCTCTTCCGACGCGGGGTAGTAGCTCGCGCGGACGGGGTTGTCCTCCCAGCGCCGCTCGAACGTGACGGGCAGTCGCCCCGAAGGGTTCACGTCGCCGAGCAGAATCTCGGCCAGCGCCGTCCCACCCTCCTGCCCGGGGAACCATGCTTGAAGGACGGCGGGAACGCGCTCCACCCATCCGCTCATGTTCGTACCGCCGCCCGACGTGATGACGACGACCGTGTTCCTGTTCGCCGTCGCCATCTCCTGAATCAACTCGTCCTGACCCGTGGGCAGCGAGAAGGTTCGGTCGGCGCCCTCGCTCTCGGTCTCGTGGTCGAAGCCCGCGGCGACGACGACCGCGTCCGCCTTCGCCGCCATCCGCTTCACCTCTTCGGGGACGAACGTGCCGCGCTTCACGATTCCCAGTCGCAGCTTCGCGCCGAGCCAGCTCGAACGGCCGTGGTGTTCGACGACGACCCTGTGCGGTCGCGCGTCGAGCTGCATCGTCGTCGTGCTGACGAGCGCGCGCGAAACCTTCCAATTGTCGAAGACGAGTTTGTCGTCGATGAAGAGACGGCAGAAGCCCCCGTCCTCGCCCGTCGATTGCATGAAGACCTCGAAGTCGCCCGCCGCCTGCGGCGTAAGATAGCCCGTCCAGCGCGAGGAGAGCGTGCCTTCGGGGAACGCCGCGCGCCAGCCCGCGACCGAGGCGTAGTTGACGTGCGGCTCGGTGCGCGTCATGAAGGGCGCGCCCTGCATGTCATCGGTCTTGAAGAACTCGGCCCTGATGCCGGGCCTGCCGTTCGCGGGCGCGTCGGTGAAGTTGGTCGTGTCCGCCATCTCCGCGAGCGTCGGGATGCCTCGGTGGTAGTAGACGTTGACGGACGAGGGCGCGAGCGCGTGGCTGATGCCCTCCATGAAGCTGACCGCGGCGAAGGGCTCGACGCGCGCGCTCCCGCCGCCGACGGGGACGGCCGGGTAGGCATCCGGGCCGACGACGAGGACGGACTTCAACCTCTTACGGTCGAGCGGGAGCAGGTTGCCGTCGTTCTTCAAGAGCACCATCCCCTCGCGCGCCGCCTGGAGCGCGGCCTGCCGCCCCGTCTGGTTGAAGCGCGGGATGCTGGTCTCGGTCTGTTCGCGGTCGAGCCAGCCGAAGCGCGCGGCCGTGCGCAGGATGCGCCGGACGTGCTCGTCGATGGTGGCGACCGAGACCTTGCCCTGCTCGATGGCGGGCATGAGCGTCCTGCGGTTCATGAAGGCCGGGCCGGGCATCTCCAAATCCTGCCCGCCGTTGATGGCCGCGACGCCGTCGTAGGTGGCGAACCAGTCGGACATCATCACGCCTTCAAAGCCCCAGTCGTCGCGCGCGATCTCGGTCAGCAGGTGTCTGTTCTGCGAGGCGTGCTCGCCGTTGACGAGGTTGTAAGAACTCATCACGGCTCCGACGCGCGCCTCTTTAACCGCGGCCTCGAAGGCGGGCAGGTAGATTTCGCGGAGCGTGCGTTCATCAACTATCGAGTCCGTGCGGTGGCGGTCGAACTCGGAGTTGTTGGCGGCGAAGTGCTTGACGGTGGCCGAGACGCCCTGCGACTGCACGCCCTTGATGTAGCCGACCGCGACGCGCGCGGCGAGGAAGGGGTCTTCGCCGAAGTATTCGAAGTTGCGGCCGTTGGTCGGCGAGCGATAGATGTTCACGCCGGGGCCGAGCAGAAAGTGGACGCCCTTAGCGCGCGCGTCGCGGCCCAGCTCGGTGCCGACGCGCTCGGCGAGCTGCGGGTTCCAGGTGGCCGCGAGTCCGACGCCGGCAGCCATCGCCGTCGCGCGGCCGAAGTTGCGCACGCCCATGGGGCCGTCGGCCATCTTCAGGCGTGGGAGATTGAGGCGCTTGACCTCGCGGACGAAGAAGTCGTCGGTGCCGCCGAGCAGGTCTATCTTCTCTTCGAGCGTCAACTGCTTGATGATGGCCTCGACCCTCTGCTCGACGCCCTGCGTCTGCGGCACTCCGGTCTGCGCGACAACAGGCGGGACGAGGTTCAAGAGGAACGAGAGAAGGGCAACGGCCGAGCTTAAGAGTCTTCGCATGAAGTTACTTTTCTGAATGACGGGAAAGCTGTGTGCGAACTTCGATGCACAACGATTAAAGCAGACGCCCGCCCGCCGTCAACCGAAATGTTCGCGCGGCGAAGAAACTTTTTCAATGACCCGCGCCGCGCTCCTCTGCTATCCTCGCGTCCCGCGTTCTCGACTTTAGGCGTTCTTCTCAAACACGACATGAAGGAGTGACGAAGCTCATGCTCTCCAGACTCAACCTACGCTCGGCCTTCTGTGCGGCCGCACTGCTCCTGCTCCTGCTCCCCGCCGCCGCGCTCGCGCAGAGCTGGCCGCGGATTCTCGAAGGCGCGGAACTGGGAGCGCGTCGTCCCGCAGGGCTTCTACTTTGAGGGGCAGAGCGGGGCGACGCAGATGCGCAACGCAGCCGCCGCGCAGTTGGGGCCGCGCCGGTTCGTGTTGGCCGGGCTCGTGGACACGTCGGGCTATTCGAGCGACGTGCAGGCGAAGTATCAGGGCTTCATCATCACCGACTCGCCCATCGTCGTCGGCGGCACGCGGCTCCCGTCCGGCGCGTACGGCTTCGGCTTCACGTCTGGATGGCTGAACGTGTTGGACGTGGGCGGCCGCCGCGTCCTCTCGGTGCGTGCGCGCGACGACGACAGGCTCCCGCGCCCGCGCCCGCTCATGATGACGGACGCACGCAACGGCGTCCGCCTCTACGCCGGGCGCAGCTTCGTGCTAATCTCGTCGCGTTAGTGATAAGAGGCTGTCGGCCTTCGGCCGGACTCCTGACGCCCTATGACGCGCAGGCTCGACTTAAAGCGGATACACACGGCGCACTTCGGAACGATGCGCGCCATCAACCGGCAGATCGTGCTCAACTTCGTGCGCGACCGCGGGCCGATCTCGCGCGCCGAGATCGCGCGCCGCACCTCGCTCCAGCGCTCGACCATCTCGGAGATCGTGGAGTCGCTCCTCGAAGAGGGGCTCATCGAGGAGGTCGGTGCAGGGGCCTCGACGGGCGGGCGCTGCCCGAAGCTCCTCGCTCTGCGCGCGAGCGGCGCGGCGGCCGTCGGCATCGACATCGCGCCGACACACACGACCGTCGCCGCGTGCGACCTCGCGGGCTCCGTGCTCGAACGCGAGGTCTTCGAGACGCACCCGGACTTCGAGGAGACCATTCGCCGTGCCGTCTCGGCCGCCACGCGCCTCATCGGACAGAGTGCGGGCAAGATCGAGGGCGTCGGCGTGAGCCTGCCCGGCCTCGTAGACCCTTCTACGGGGCGGCTCATCTACGTCCCCTACTTCAACTGGCGCGACCTCGACGTGGGCCGGCGCATCGGCGTCGCGACGGGCCTGAAGGTGGCGGTGGACAACGACGCGAACGCAGCCGCGCTCGCCGAGCTGTGGTTCGGGCGCGCGGAGGTCTCGGAGGCGCGCGACTTCATCATGGTCTTCATCGCGGAGGGCGTCGGGACGGGCATCATCCTCGACCGGCAGATATACCGCGGCGAGGGCGGCGCGGCCGGAGAGTTCGGCCACATGGTCATCGGCGAGCGCGCGCCCGTGCCCTGCTCGTGCGGCGGCTACGACTGCTGGGAGGCGTTCGCATCGGGGCGCGCGGCCGTCGCGCGCTACGCGGCACTGGTCGGGGACGAGGAGGCGCGGCATTTGAGCTTCGCGCACCTCATCGACCGCGCGCTCGACGGAGAACATGAGGCCCGCGAGGCACTGCTTGAGACGGCGCGCTACCTCGGGCGCGGCATCTCGAACCTCATCGTCGGCTTCAGCCCCGAGATCGTCGTCGTTGGCGGGGCGATCACGCGCGCTTGGGAGCTGGTCTCAAACATCCTCGACGACGCCGTCAAGCGCAGCATCCGCCGCGACCTGCCCGCCGCGCGCCTCACGCCCTCGACCATCGGCGACGAGGCGAGCCTGATGGGCGCCCTCAGCCTCGTCCTCGCAGACACGTTCACGCCCGTCGCGGCCATCTAGCTAAGCCCACACACGCACATCTTTAAAATCGTTGAGGGGGCGAGTCTCGCCTTTCGGCGTTACCTCGCCCCCTCAACGGTCGGGGGAGATTGTCTAATGCTGCCCGGGGAGGTGCCTGCTCCCACGGGTCTGTGCAACGGGGTCAGGACGGCCGTGCGGCGCGCGGACTGCGTGGATGAAACTGCCCGAATGTAAATGAAAGAGCCGGCACGGTTATGAATTTATGAATGAACCGCATCGAGACCTCCCACAGTCCGTACACTGGCAAGGGGCGGCCCCGTGCTCGCCCCAATCTCTAACGCGCAAAGCCGCGGCGAGAGGGATCACCCGCGCGAAGTTTTTTCGTCGGCTAAAGATTGAGTCTGGAGGAGGTGGGCGTCTAACGGCGCGCGTCCACGAGGCGGTCTCTGTAGATCAGCCTCAGGAGCGCGGAGGCGAGGTCGGGGTCGAGCGACTTGAGCTGCTGGTACTGCTTCAACGCCGCGTCCCTCTTACCGAGGGCGAGGTACGCGGAGCCGAGGTTGCCGTGCCCTTCGGCGAGGTCGGGCCGCAGGCGCAGCGCGCGCTCAAGCGCCGCGACGGCCTCCGCGTACCTGCCGAGCATGTAGTATGTGACGCCGAGGTTGTTGTGCGACATGGCGTCGTCGGGGCGGAGCCGGACGGCCTCGCGGAAGGCGCGCGCCGCGTCCTCGTCGCGCCCCAACTCCCTGTAAGCCTCGCCCAGACTGTAGTGCGCCTCGTCGTAATCGGGCTTGAGGCCGACGGCCTGCCGGAACTGCTCGACCGCCTCCTCCAAACGCCCGAGCCCCTGCAAGACTCTGCCCAGATTGCGCCGCGCCAGCGGCGAACGGGGCTCCAGGTCGAGCGCCCGCCCGCAGGCGCGCGCCGCACCCTCTAACTGGCCCAGGTTGTAGAGCGAGACGCAGATGCCGTTGTGGGTCGGGGCGTAATCGGGGCGGAGCAGCGCGGCCTTCTTGTACATGCCAGCGGCGCCCGCGTAACTACCGCGGCCGAACAACTCCTCCGCCTTCACGAAGCAGGCGTCGGCGTCCGCCGTCCGCCAACGCTCCGCGCGCCCGTCCTGCGCCCGCGCCGGGCTAAAGACCGAAGCTGCGAGGAAGACGGCCGACAGTACTCTGACGCCTGACATTTCCCCCCTAACTCTCTCGCACGCACGTCCCTGAAGGAAAAAGCCCCCGCGAACCCCTCACGCCTCACGCCGACATTCTCTCGAATGCCGGAACGATATGCGCGCCGGCCCTGGATGTCAACGGTCAGCCTCTACAACCCCACGATCCCAAACTCATTGCTCCTGCCCCACACTCGCGGCAGTAACCATGTCAGACTCCGCGGTCGCGGTAGCTGAAGTTGAATTCATCCGCTGGTTTGATGAGACCGCATTTCGAGCACCGTTTAGATAGAACAGACGCTGCATCCATCGGCATGTCTCCAGCAGAGAGGAAGGTCAATAAACAAAAATGGCTGCCACTAAGGGCAGCCATTTTATCGATGCACCCGGCACGACTCGAACGTGCGACCTTCTGATTCGTAGTCAGACGCTCTATCCAACTGAGCTACGGGTGCTTGGTTTCTCGTGGCAGAGAAGTAACGAATATACGGACGGGGCGGGGGAGTGTCAAGCGGGGTCGCGGGCGTCGAGTGCGACCGCAAATTCCGCCTTTTCAGCGTGCATAGTAGCCGGGGCGGGCGCGGGCGATGGTGTCGGGGCGGGTGACTTCGATGGTGATGGCGCGCCACTTCCCGTCGCGCGCGCGGGCGTTGGAGGACTGGTAGGCGAGGCTGTAGAGGGTGCGCATTTCGGCGGCGACCTCGGCGTAGAGTCGCCCCATGTCTTCGAGCCGCCGTATCTCGTGGAGGCGGCCGCCGGTGCGGTCGGCGAGCGTCTGCATACGTGTGCGCGCGGCCGAGTAGATGGCAGACTGCTGCGGCGTGAGCGGGAGCAGCTTGGTCGGGTCGGCCGAGGGGAGCGCGAGCGGGTAGACCGTCACGCCGAGCCGGTCGGCCAGGTCGAGCACGGAGCGCAGTGCGGCGCTCTGATCGGGCTTGACGGTGGCGACGGCCTCGTCGCCCGTCTTGGCCTCGGCCGTGGCCGAGCCGTCGAGCTTGCGCTCTTCGGTGTCGAGCCCGTCGGTGAGGACGACGATGGCCTTGCGCCGCTTGCCCTCCTTCGAGAGGTCTGCGAGCGAGTGGCGCAGAGCCTTGTAGAGGTGCGTGTCGCCGCGGCCTTCGGCCTGTTCGATGGCGAAGGCGGCCTTGCGGTGGTCGTTGGTGAAGCCCTGGAGCGTCTTGATCTTCTCGCTGAAGATGACGACTTCGACACGGTCTTCGGGGCTGAGCGCGTCGAGGAAGCGTATCGCCGACTGCTTGAGCGTCGGCCGGAAGTTCCGCGTCGAGCCCGACATGTCGAGCAGCAGCACGAGACTGAAGGGCGCGGTTGAAGGCTCGAAGCTGACGACCGACTGCGGACGCCATCCTCGTAGACGTTGAAGTCGGACTGCGTGAGGTTGGTGATGGCGCGCCCCTTCTGATCGGCGACGCCGACGTTGAGGATGACGAGGTTCGTGCTGGTCGTGACAACGTCGGGCTCGTCCTGCGTCTGCGCGCGCGCCGCGGCCGAGAGAAGGACGAGGGCGACAAGGGCGCAGGCGATTTTGGTTGAGTTGTGCCGGAAATTGTTGAAAAAGGTCATCGCTCGAAACACGCTCGGTGCGCGGATAGTATGCGCAGGCGCCGCTGTTTTGCGCAAGGCGCGCGGCAGTGGGTTGGGTGCGTGTCTCGCGCGGCGAGTTGCCAGAAGAGGGCAGCGCGGGCGGGGCTCGACGAGCCTGAATGAAATTAAGAGGGACGGACAGGATGAACAGGATCGGGGTTTAAGACTTCATATTTGAAATCTCAAATCCGTACCTCTTCTATCCTGAACATCCTGTCATCCCTTTGGATTTATCTGCCGGCTCGGGCGCGTGCGCGGCGCGGGGCGGGCGCTTCGCGCTCGGAGTCTTCGGCGGCGACGGGGGCAGGGAAGGGGACGGGCGCGGAGGTGCGGCGGGTGCGGCGCGCTTCGGCGCGCTCGGCCGCGGCCTCGGCGACACGCTTGGCCTTCTCGATGCGCTTGCGCGGCACGAGCTGGTAGCGCAGCTCCATCTCATGCGAAACGCGGTAGATGCCTTTCGCCTTCTGGCCGCGCTCGGCGCGGCGTATAACGTCGGTCGTCTCCAACAGCTCGGCGCGGTCTTCCTTGTCGATCCAGATGTAAAAGGATTCGGCCATCTCTCTTAAAACCTCCAGGCGTATCAGCTTGCGCATCTCCTCGGCCTTGCGACCGGCTGAATCTGCACAAGTGCTGAGTCTGTGCCCGCGCGGGGCGCGTCGTTCCGTGCCTGCCCGCGGCGCGCGTCGTAGTAGTCCGAGACGAGCGCGTCCACGTCCGCGCGGTGCTCGTCATAGAAGAGTGCGAAGTCGTTGCAGCGCGTGCGGAAGGCGCAGTTGACCGAGCAGACCAGTGCGTCCTTAAAGTGTCCGTAGCGGTTGCAATAGAGTTTCAGACGCATCGCTCGCACCGTGCTCGAAGGCACGCGACACTATAACACGTGCGCGCCACACGTGCAACGGCTTGTTTCTGGTCACCGCTTGACGATGTTGCTGTTGTGTGGCGCGCTGACGTATTGCTGGTCGAACTCGGCGTCGGCGTGGGGGTCGGGGACGGCGTCGGGCTGGGCGTGGGCCTGGTCCGGGTCGGCTCGCGGGGCCGGCGCAGGACGACGGACGGCGGCGCGGCCGAGGTCGGCGGCGCCGGCCGGAGCGCCGGGTTGACCTCGACCTCGTCGGTGAGCTCGTCACCGCGGGGTGCCGTCCAGGTAGCGGTTCATGAACTTCTGCCAGGTCCCGCCGGGCAGCGTCCGCCCGTACACCTGGTTGCCCTGCACGGTCGTCATCGCCTGCGGCTTGTCGGTGCCGACCCAGACCGCGGTGCTCACCTTGGGGGTGAAGCCGACCATCCAGGCGTCGCTGTTGCCGCCGGTGTCCAGGTACTGCTGGGTGCCGGTCTTCGACGCCGACTCCCGGCCGTCGTCCAGCGGGTCGCAGGGAGGCCGTCCGCGACCGGCTTCATCGAGTACGTCACGTCGTTGGCGACCTTGGAGTCGATCACCTGCTTGGCGTCGTCGCTCGTGCGGAGTAGACGACCTTGCCGCCGGCGTCGATCGACCTTGTAGACGAAGTGGGCCGGGTGCAGCGTGCCGCCGGTGGCGAAGACGCCGAAGCCCTGGGCCTGGTCGATCGTGCGCACCTCGTACTGGCCGATGGAGATGCCGGCCGCGGTGGTGCCGTCCTTCTGGGCCAGGGTGGGCCCATCCTTGCCGTCCTGCCGCTGCGCCGGGATGCCCATCTTGTGCGCGGTCTCGGCCACGTTGGCCGGGCCGACGTCGATGCCCATCTGGTAGAAGACCGTGTTGATCGAGCGCCGCATCGCGTCCATCACCGAGCACGGGTTGCACTGCCGCGCCCTCGGAGTTGGCCACCGTGGTGCCCCGGAAGGTCCTGCGGCGAGGACCCGTCGTAGGTCTTGTAGACGCTGATCTTCTTGTCGTCCGGCGTCTCCGGGTCCAGCGTCTGGGTCAGCGCGGTCGCCAGCACGTACGGCTTGAAGGCCGAGCCGGCCTGCCGCCAGGACTGGGCGTAGTCGGTGCCCAGCCCGTTCGCGCCGCCGTAGTAGGCGAGCACCTTGCCGGTCTGCGGCTCGACCGCGACCAGCGCCTGCCGCAGCTGCTTGGCCGGGTCCGGCCGACTTCTGGTCGGCGAACTCTCGGCCACCGCGTCGAGCGCCGCGTCCTGGGCCTTCTTGTCGATCGTGGTGACGACCCGCAGGCCCTCCTGGTTGAGCCGGGCCTGGTCGAAGCCGGCCGTGTCCAGCTCGTCCAGCACCTGGTCCTCGACGTGGCCGGCCCAGGTCTTCTTCACGTCGTCGAGGGTGCCGGTGGTCTTCTTCCGCACCGCCGGGTACTTCGGCCTTGGCACCTCGGCGCCGGGGTCAGCTTGCCCATGGTGACCATGCCGTCGAGCACGAACTGCCAGCGGGCCTTGGCCGCCTCCGGGTGCGCCTGCGGGTCGTACAGCGCGGGCGAGCGGATGCTGGAGGCGAGCACGGCGCCCTCGGCCACGCTCAGCCGGGTGACCGGCTTGCCGAAGTAGACCTGCGAGGCGGCCTGGATGCCGTACGCGCCGCGGCCGAAGTAGATGGTGTTCAGGTACCACTCGAGGATCTGGTCCTTCGAGTACTGCTTGTCCAGCTTGACGGTGACGAACAGCTCCTTGAACTTCCGGGAGAAGGTCCGGTCGCCGTTGGTGAAGGCGTTCTTCACGTACTGCTGGGTGATCGTGGAGCCGCCCTGCAGGTCGCCGCCCTTGAGGTTGTTCAGGGCGGCGCGGGTGATGCCGGTCGGCGAGATGCCGGGGTCGGTGTAGAAGCTGCGGTTCTCCGCGGCCAGCACGGCGAACCGCACCGGCTCGGGGATCTGGGTCAGCTTCACGTCGCTGCGGTTCTGCGAGCCGATCCGGGCCAGCACGGTCTTGCCGTCGCCGTAGTAGATGGTGGCGATCTGGTTGGTCTCCAGCGCGTTGGGATCCGGCACCTCGGTGCGCACGTAGATCAGGCCGACCGTGCCGATGCCGAGCAGGATCAGCACGGCCAGGGCGAGCAAGGCTGGC
>CAWATU010000008.1:0-644848 GCA_963785125.1 uncultured Acidobacteriota bacterium
ATCGTGCTATTGTCCGTTGCCGCTTATACTGAGTCTGAACCTTAAACCGCTCATCACGGTAGGCAAGCAAATCGCCATAGGTAATCTCGCGCAGCTTCTTTCTGCCAAAGAACGCGCGGAAGTGTTTGAGTAATTCTTTTGGGCGGGCAACATCACGCAAGCCCGAAACCTTCTGACCGTTGATGTAAACAGCTTCGTGCAGGTAACGCTTCTCATAGAAGTCAGCAAGGTCGTTGAATGTCAGCCGGGCGAAATCAACCACCTTGCTACCTTCGTCATCTATCTTGCGGAGAAGCTGCTTTAGAATCTCTCTCGCTTCCGTTTTATCCTTTGCACGCCTGACGATATTTCGACGCTTGCCGCTCTCGTCTGTGATTGTTAAGCGTGCGAACCAACGTCCATCTTTGTACTGCCCGGCGTAGCCCCTTCTAATGTTTGGCATCGTGCATCCCTTTCGGAATGACACGTTGGCTAACACGTTGGAGTGTATTTGACGTGTTTTTGACGGAGAGCCGAACTTGACTACGCGATATGCTGCCCGTAAAATTGCTTCTCGCGTGGGGCAGTAGCTCAGTTTGGCAGAGCGCCGCGTTCGCAATGCGGAGGTCAGGGGTTCGATCCCCCTCTGCTCCACCAAAAGATTCAACACCTTAGGCCATCCGTGAGGGTGGCCTTTCGTGCGTCTAGATACTCTCAGGGAACCCTTTGTCAGGATTTACTGCTTGTGATACTGTGCGCCTTCGCAGCGGCATGGACTCACGCTAGTGCCCCTGCCGCAACTGAACTCTCGACAGCTCATTGCCGCCACAAGGAGCATAGTCGGTGCCGACGGTATCTCAGTCTAATCACGCCTTCGACCACAACCTTAGCAGTGTAGCGAGCTTTGAAGTGGAGAGGGTTTACCACCGCCGCAATGACATCCATGCCCGTTTCGGTGGGCAGCGGCAGGGAGGCATCTCTACGCCGAGCGGAGTGCCGTACATTTTCCTATTCACAGGTGACAGCGGCGGGAAGTACGGCTACAGAGATGACTGGAATGATGACGGCGTCTACCTATATACGGGCGAAGGCCAAGTAGGCAACATGCAGTTTGTCAGAGGCAACAAGGCTATTCGCGACCACCTAGCAAACGGGAAGGACCTTCTCCTATTCGAGAGTCTAGGCAAGGGCAAGGGGGTGCGATTCCGTGGTTGTTTTGCTTGCGCCTCATGGGAGCCCAACACCAGGCCGGATATTAATGGAAATGAGCGACAGGTGATCGTCTTTCACCTGATCCGGCAGGATGTCTCGGAACTCGGCGCTTCAGATGCGCCAATGCGTACTGACCTGGCCCTTGAGGAATTGCGCAGAAGGGCTATGCAGTCCAGCTCAACACCTGCGGAGAAAGACACAAAACTTACCCGCCGTCGCTATTACGAACGAAGTGAATATGTAAGAGCCTACGTGTTGGCACGAGCGAACGGAATGTGCGAGTCCTGCGGCAAGCCGGCGCCGTTCATACGACCCGACGGCTCCCCCTACCTAGAGCCGCACCACACTCGTCGAGTGTCGGACGGCGGGACCTGACCACCCAAGGTGGGTCGGCGGAATCTGCCCGACCTGTCATAAAGAGATTCACTACGGCGTGAATGGCGAGACTCTTAACCGCCGGCTTCAAGAACGCCTTTCAAAGATCGAGCAAGCCTCTTCTGAAATGCACGCCTGAAGCTGTGTCTCTGTGCCTCTGTAGGTTAAGGTAAACTCTCCGTACAATTCCGTTCCGAAACAAACGGGCAACCCCTCACTCGCGCAGACCATCCATCGCTGCTGAGCCCGCCGCTCTCCCGCTTGCCAAAGCGCGTCTCTCTCTGTTTACATGTGGCTTCGCGGTGTGACCCGCCGCACCCGGGAGGAATTATGAGAGTTCTCAGACTATTCGCCGTCCCCGCGCTCGTCTTCGCGCTCGGAGCCTCTGCGCTCGCCGACACCATCCGCATGAAGGACGGCCAGATCATCCGCGGCCAGATCGTCGGCTTCCGCGACCAGCAGTTCACCGTCCTCATCGGCTCCTCGCGCGGCGGCTCACGCCGCAGCCGCATGACCCTCAACATGGAGGACGTGGAGTCCATCGAGTTCGACAACGCCGACGGCGCCGAGCCCGCGGGCGCTGGCGACACGAGCACGTACAACCCGCCGGCTGAGAACACGCGCACGCAAGCCCCTTCGCCACAGCCGACCCCGCGCCGCGAGGAGCCGCGCCGTGAGACCGCGGGGCAGCGCCCGCCCACCCTCGGCAACGACTCGGGCACGGCCAACAACACCGGCCGCACCAATCCGACCAACAACCCGACCACAACGCCTACGCCCGCGCGCGGCGGCGGCGAGTCGCCCTTCTTCCCCGTCCGCGTCCGCGTCCGCGCCGACAACGCCGCTAACGGCTGGACCGACTCCGGCCTGATGGTCAGGAAGGGTCAGCGCCTGCGCATCACCGCGACGGGCCGCGTCAGCCTGGGCGAGGGCCGTTTCTCGACGCCGACGGGTCTGCCGCGCGTCGTGGACACAGAGAAGCTGATGCGCAACGAGCCGACGGGCACGCTCATCGCCGTCATCGGTGACGACAACGACGAGTTCATCCCCATCGGCGCCAACCGCGATTTCTTCGCGCCGCGCGACGGCCGCCTCTTCCTCGGCGTCAACGAGGGCAAGCTCGAAGACAACACCGGCAGCTACGACGCGCTCATCGAGGTCGAGCCGCTGACGACGAGCGGCGGCAGGTAGAGGCCGAGCGTTTGGCCGAAAAATTCGGGGCCGGGGCCTTTGAAGACGGGGCGGGCAAGAAACCATTTGCCCGCCCCGCTCATCAAAAAAGCTCCGGCCTTTGTTTTATTTGACCGTGCCCGCGGGGGCGCTTATAGTCTGGTCGAACCCTTGCAGAGGACTCGCCCGGCCCTTCAATCCGAGAGGTTTTACGGAATATGAACACCCGCTTTACGCGCCGCGCCGCCGCCAGCGCCCTCGCGCTCCTCATCAGTGCGGGCGCCGTCGTCGTGCCCGCGCTCGCGCAGTCGCGCCGCACGCCGCCGCAGGCGCCGCAGAAGAAGAACCCGCGCCCCGACGAGACCCAGACGCCCGACCCGATGAAGCCGCAGCAGCAAGAGCCGCAGGAGCCCGTCCCGCCCGACACGCTCAAGGAGCAGGAGGTCGTGCGCGTCGCCTCCAACATCGTGCAGGTCGAGGCCGTCGTCTACAACAAGAAGAGCGGGCAGATCGTGATGGGTCTGAAGAAGGAGAACTTCGCCATCTTCGAAGACGGCATCCAGCGCGACGTGACAAATTTCTCCACGCCGGACGCGCCCATCACCGTCGCGGTTGTGATGGAGTACAGCAAGCTCGGGCAGGACATCGGCTACATGGGCTCGGGCGGGCAGGAGGCCGGACAGCTCGAAGTGCTCCGGCCGATGGCGACCTTCCTCTCGCAGTTCATCAAGCCGCCCGGCGACTACGTCTCGGTCATCGCCTACGACATGCGGCCGACGCCTTTGACGGACTTCACCAACGACCCCGGTCGCATCAATCAGGTCATCAACCTGCTGCTGCGCAACCAGCCCGCCTTCCGCGAGACGAACCTCTTCGACGCGCTCAAGCTGACGCTCGCCGGTGGCCGCGCCGACTCGGTCGTGCTTGAGAACTCCGAGAAGCGCTGGACGGAGTACGCCGGGATGAAGGACATCCAGGGGCGCCGCAAGGCCGTCTTCCTGATTTCGAGCGGCCTCGACACCTTCAGCAAGATCAACTACGACGAGGCGCGCAAGATCGCGCAGAACGCGGGCGTGCCCATCTACATCGTCGGCACCGGCAACCTCTTCCTGAAGAAGTACGACTCCATGCTCGGCGCCGAGGACGGCATCGGCGGGGCCACTTCGCCCGGCCGCATGTCCTTCCTTCAGGCGCAGAACGCTTTGAAGACCTTCGCCGACGAGACGGGCGGCGCCTTCTTCCCGATGACCTTCCCCGGCGAGATACCGGCCATCCTCAACAGCATCAACGCCATGATGCGCAACCAGTACAGCCTCGCCTACAGCGCCGGCGAGCGCCGCGACGGCAAGCGCCACAAGATCGTCGTCAAGGTGGACGTTAACGGCGACGGCACCTACGACGACAAGGAGTTTGTCGTCAAGGCCCGCCAGTACTACAACTCGCCTAAAGCCGACAAGGCCGATAAGGGCGGTGAGTAGCAGCCGTCAATTAAGACAAGAAAGCGGTGACAGGAAGCGGAGGCGACGAGGTTCAAGACTCGCCGCCTCCGCTCACGTCCGACCGCCCCGGTGCGGCCGAGGGTAAGTATGAAGAGACTGCGGATTCTCATAACCTGTGAAAAGCTCGACCGGCGCGGCGGCACCGAGCTGTACGTCCGCGACGTGGCGCTCGCGATGCTGCGCGCGGGGCACGCGCCTGTCATCTACGCGACGAGCACCGGCGAGGTCGCGGCCGAAATCCGCAACCTGACCGTCCCCGTCCTCGACAGCCTCGACGCCGTCTCCTTCACCCCCGACCTCATCTACGGGCAGCACCACCTGCCGACGATGACGGCCCTGCTTCGCTTCGCCGACGTGCCGGCCGCCTACGTCTGCCACGACTGGTACGGGCTGAACGCCTTCGCGCCGCGCTTCCCACGCATCCTCCGCTTAGTCGCCGTGGACGAGACGTGCCGCGACCGCCTCGTCTGCGAGGACGGCGTCGAAGAGTCGCGCGTGCGACTCCTCCCCAACTCCGTTGACCTCGAACGGTTCGGACACAGGCCGCCGCTCCCGCCGCGGCCACGCCGCGCGCTGGTCTTCGGCAACTACACGCGCGAGAGCCCGCACCTGACGGCGCTGCGCGGCGCGTGCGCGAAGCACGGCGTCGAGCTGGACGTGGTCGGCGAGCTGATGGGCAACGCCGTCGCGCGGCCCGAAGACGTGCTCAAGGGTTACGACGTGGTCTTCGCCAAGGGGCGCGCGGCGCTCGAAGCGGTCGCGGTCGGCTCGGCCGTCATCGTCTACTCGGGGGTTCGTTACCTCGGGCCTCTGGTGCGCGCCGATGAGGTCGGGCGGCTGCTGCCACTCAACTTCGGAGTCAGGGCGATGAGTGACGAGCTCGCGCCGGAGGAACTGGCCGCGCGCGCCGAAGTAGAGCTGGGGCGTTATGACCCCGAAGACGCGGCCAGAGCCAGCGCGCTCGTGAGGTCGCGCGCAGGGGACGCGGCGGCCATGCAGGCAATCATAGAGTTGTGCGAAGAGGTCGTCGCCGAGTACGAAGAGTTGAGGGACGGGCTCGACCCGCGGCTCGAAGGCGCGGCTGCTGCCGTCTACCTCGAACGTCTGGGGGCACAGCTTGAGGCGTCGCGACGCGGCGCGCAGGGTTCGGCCGCCGCGAGGCTCAGCGGCCGCCTCAATCAGTACCCGCGCCTCGCGCGGCTTCTACGCCCTCTGGGCCGCGCGCTCGTGCGCTGACCTGTCAATCATGTGCCCGGCCTGCGACTCCCCGCCCCTCCCCTCGGCCGTCATCAGCAGAGGCCCTTCGGGGTGCAGGAAGTGCGTGGCGAGCAGCCCGACGCGGTCGCGCGGGTCGAGCCGCAGCCTCCAACGCGAGGCGAGCGTCGCCAGCACGAGCACGCCCTCCATGTACGCGAAGCCGTCGCCGATGCAGCGGCGCGGGCCGCCGCCGAACGGGAAGTATGTGTAGGCCGGGCGCGCGCGCCTCGCCTCCGGCGTCCAACGTTCGGGGTCGAAGCGCTCGGGGTCGGGGAAGAAGCGCGGGTCGCGGTGCATCAAGTACTGACTGACGACAACGAGTGCCCCGGCCGGCACGGTGTAGCCGCCGACCTGATAATCGCGCAGGGCCGTCCGCACCAGGCGCGGGACGGGCGGGTAGACGCGCATCGCCTCCTCGAAGACCATGCGCGTGTAGGTGAGACGCGGCATGTCTTCTGCGCCGGGCAGCCTCCCGCCGAGCACTTCGTCCAGCTCCGCGTGCAGCCTCTCTTCCACCTCCGGGTGCTGCGCGAGCAGGTACCACGTCCACGTCAGCGCGGTGGCTATGTTCTCGAAGCCCGCGACGAAGAGAGTGACCGCTTCGTCGCGAATCTGACGGTCGCTCGTCAACGCCTCGCCCTCTTCGCCCGGACGCGACAGCAGCAGCGAGAGCAGGTCGCCCCGATCCTCTTCCTCAAGCCGACGCTCCGCGATGATCTGGGAGACGAGCGTCTCAATCGTGTCCCGCGAACGCCGCTCAAGCCGCCGCCGCGTGGGCGAGAGGCGCTCGCCGAGCCGGGAGCCGGAGGGCTTGAACCACCTGAATCGGTTCAGCCCCGTGCGGAACGCGTCGATGATGCGTTCGTGCTCCGTATCGACTCTCGTCCCGAAGAGGGTCTGGCTGGCGATGGGCAGCGTGACCTGCCGCATCGAGTCCAGCACGTCCAGCCTTTCGCCCCCGCGCCAGCCCTTCGTCGCCTCCGCCGCCAGCCTCGCCATCGTCGCCCCGTAGACGTTGACGCGCTCGTGGCTGAACGCGGGCTGCGTCAGTTGACGCTGGCGCCGGTGGAACCCGCCCTCGCTCGTGACGAGACCTTCGCCGAGGAAGTTGTCGCGGCGGACGTGGCCGCGCCCTTTGAGAAAGTTGTCGTAGTGGCTGAGAAGCACGCCCCTGACGTGCTCCGGATGGTTGAGCAGGTAGACGCGTCGCCGGCCCACGCGGAAGTGGACAACATCGCCGTACTCGCGCGCCATGCGCTCCATGAACCCGAGCGGGTCGCGCCGGATGGCGAGGTGCAGGCCCGCGCCGAAGAGCGCGCCCTTCGGCCCCGGCGGGTAGAGAGAGCTGTTCGTCGTTGATGATCGTGTCGATGATTGTGTCACGGCGTGTACCGTTTATCGCGTCCCTTTGCTCGTTGATTACTTCGCCGCGCCGGAGGCCGCGCGCATCTGTCGCGCGAACTCCGCGGCGATGAGTTGGTTGACCCAGGCGCGATGGTGCCCGCCCGAGTGCTGGTTGTCGAGCGTGAGCTTCGGCATCGCTTCCCTCACGGAGTTCGCACGCGGCGCCCAGTCTGCGAAGGCGACTCCGCGCTGCGCGGCCCAGGACTTCAGCCGGGGGTAGGACTCTGTCTCTTCGCTCCAGCCCACGATGAGCACCGCGCGGCGCGACTCGGCGTAAGCCTTGATACGCTCCAGCACCGGCGCCTCAAGCTCCGCGACCGAAGGCTTCCCCTCCGCGCCCGCCGTGGCCTCTCTGACCAACCTCTCCCTGACACGCTGCCTGTAGGCGGCGCGCGCCAGCAGGCCGAGGTGCGTGCGCTCGAAGAAGAAGCGCAGCGGCCCCGTCAGCCTCCCCCACACGGGGCTGCCCGCGACGACCGTGCGGTGGCGCTCTCCGCTCTTGAAGGCCGCGTCGTCCTCGAAATCGTTGTCGCACCCGAGGTAGAGGATGAAGGCCGGCGGGCCGAGACGTTCCCCGTAGCGGCTGAGGTTGGCGAGCGACTGCTCGCCGCCGAAGCCCGCCACGCCGAGGTTCACCACGCCGAACCGCTTGACGTAGAAACCCTGCTCGTCACGGTTGACGATGAGGTCGAGCTGCGCCGGATAGGACGCGTCCGAAGGCAGCCCCGTCCCCTGCGTGTACGAGTCGCCCACGGCGAAGACCAGCGCCTCGTAGCCCTCGAAGCCCTCCTGAAAGTTGGCCGTGCCGAGCCCGTTGGCGGTCGTCTCCTGCTGGAAGTCGGTCGTCTCAAACAGGTGCGCGCCGGGGCGCAGGCGGAACGCCAGCTCGTCGTCGTACTCGTATGCGGCCGGGATGACGGGGTAGTAGCGCGGCGAGAGCAGGCGCAGCGCCAACTCCGCGGCGAGCAGCCCGGCGACGGTCGCCAGCAGGACGACGGAGATTTTTTTCAGCAACCCCTTCATCGAAAATAGACCCATCGAATCGAACGCGAAAGGCCGCCGCGCAGCTCGTACGAAGGCTTTGTCGAGAATGATATTCAACGTGGCTTTAATGGTTTGGAGGCGGCGCACCCGCGTGAGCTGCATACGCGCGCCGGTCATGTGAACGTCGCCGCCCTCTAACCCTCATGCGCCGTAGAGGCGGACGCGGAACTCGTCGTTGACGGCGTGTACGTCCGTCTTGCGTCCCGAGAAGAGGCGCGACTCGCGCAGGAGCATGGGCAGGCCGCCCGTGTGGAGACGCAGGCCGTAGGCCGGGTTCTGGAAGACGGACGCCGTCTGCGGGTTGAGCCGCTGCTGGATGCCGTAGCGGATGGCGCGCTGCGCGGCGGGCGCGAAGCCGGCCGTGCGGCGCGGGTTGGTGACCTCGATGGAGCTGTCGAAGACGTTGATGCGCGTCGTCACGCCCGGGAGCGCGAGGTCGCGGTGGACGAGCGCGTTCGCCAAAGCCTCCGCGAACACCCCGCGGTGATAGTTCGCGCGCGGCGCAACGGGCGACTCGGCCGGCGCCTCCACGCGCGTCTGGCGCGGCCGCTTCTCCCAGAGGTCGCAGTAGCGCTCGACGAAGCGCACGGCCGACTCGAAGAGCGTGTGGAGGTTGCCCGCAAGCTCGACCGCCTCGACCTTCGGCGCCTGCGTGTCGGCGCCCGCGTAGCGCGCGCAGAGCACGGTCGAGCGCGGGAGGAGCTGCGCCACGCGTTCGTCGCGCCCGAAGAGGAGGAGCCCCGCCACCGTCGGCGCCACGCGCTCCGTCAGAGACCCGGCGGCGGCCGGCACGGCGAGCAGCAGGTCGCGCTCAAGGACTTCCGCCGTCGGGTAGGCCGCGCCCGCCTTCGAGCCGGTCGAGTACGCGTCCGGCTCGAACTCGCGCACGAAGCTCCACAGGTGCGCCTCGTCGATGTCATCCACCTCGGCGCCGAGCGCGGCGACGTTCTCGTAAGTTAAGGGGCGCGCCTCGTCGAGGAGTGCCGACAACTCGTCGCGCGACGCCTCACGCTTCTCCGCGCCGAGGCGCAGGAAGTAACGTCCGTCCGACGTACGATACGGCCGCCGCTTCCCTTCAATGTCTAAAGCGACGACGCGCAGGCCCGAGTCGAACGAGATGATGTCGATGAAGGGGAAGAGCGCGGGGTGTACGTCCTCGCGGCAGATACGGACGAGTTCGTCGCGGACGGCGTCGGCGTCGTCCACGCCCTCAACGCGCAGGTTGTCGTTGACGCCGAAGACGATGACGCCGCCACCCGTGTTGGCGAGCGCGACTATCCCTTGCGCGATGCGCTCGGGGTTCGAGAGTTTGACCTTGAGTTCGAGGAAGGTGTCCTCGCCGCCGCGGACGAGCGCCATCAGTTCCGAGCGCGAGGTCTGCGGCGCGGGCGTGGTCAGGTAGTCCTGAAAAGAACGAACCGGTGAGGGCTCGTGACGTTGGTTCCGGTATTTTCTGCGAGCCATTTGTGTAGGGGCGGGGCTCTTCTTCGCCCGCCCGGACGCTCGCACGGGCGGCGTCACTGGATTTGTGCAGTGTTCAGTTTTTAGGAGAACTTTAGTTCACTGAAAACTGCTTCAACCTATGATCTGCTCGTCCTCGCCGCCGGTGACGGCTTCGAGAACCTCCAGCTCGTGCCGCTCAAGCGAGCGTCCCTGGCGCGGGAGCATGAGCGCGTAGAAACCGACCGAGAGCAGCGCGAACGCGGCGAGTATAACATACTTGACGACATGGCTCCCCGCGAAGTGTCCGGCGGCGATGGCGGCTGCCGGCGGCAGCAGCAGCAGGAAGAAGAGCGGCACCAGCATCAACCCTGCCACGCCCGAGCGGTTCATGCGCTTGCCGAACTCGATGCGCTTCGGGAACTGCACAGAGAGCCAGTTGCCGAAGGGCGCGCACAGCGCCGCCGTCGTCACGAACGAGAGCAGCGCGAAGAGCAGCACGGGCAGCGACAGGTCGCGGACGATTAACCCGCCGATACAGAGGCCGACCGCCGCCAGCAGCAGCGCGATGAGCGTGACGGCCGCATTCTTCGCCAGCAGCACCGTCCTCCGGCTCACGGGCGACAGCACCAGCGCGCGCATCCCCGACCCATCGTAACCGAACAGGTTCGTCGAGACCGGCGCGACGAGCATGAAAATGTAGACCACGCCGAAGACCGTGCCCGCCCCCTCTGCGTAAGGTGTAAGCGGCCCGAGGAGCCGTTGCCCGCTCGTGCCCGCCGGCCCCATCCGCAAAAGCATCGTCAGCGCCACCGCCATCAACGCGATGACGCGCAGTTGCGCGTTCCTCAAAGCGTAGCGCACCTCTTTCTCGAAGAGCGCCGAGAACTGCGGCGACGCGAAGGGTAACTGCCATCCCGCGTAAGCCGCTTCGCGCGCGGCGGCGGGAGCAACGCCCGCCGTCGAAGCCCTTGACGCCGCGCGTTTCGCGCCGCCTCCTCCTCCGCCCCCCGCGCCGAGCGCCGTGCGACGCGCGACGCGATACGCGAGCAGCACGCACGCGACGGCGTACGCGGTCAGCGTCAGGGTTGAGAGGCCGAGCGCCGACACGTCTCCCGCTAAGAGTCCACGCGCGAGCGCGTCGGCGGCCGCGCCCGGCGGCGTCCAGCGCGCGCCTTCGAGAAAGCGCGGGTGCCTTTCAAGCAGCGGCAACAACTTCCCCATCAGCCCGCCCGTCATCCCGAACGCTACCCCGAGCAGCCCGAGCACCGACCCGAGCAACGCGACCACCGTCTCGCCGCGCGTCCGCTGCGCCTGCATAATGGCGCCGACGCCCACCGACAGAAGCTTCGAGAAGGAGAGCCCGAAGGCCACCGCCACGAACGCGACCGCGAGCCCCGCCGCAAGGTGCCCGCGCCCAAGCCCGACTCCTACACACAGCGCGAAGAGCGACGGCACGACGAAGACCGACGTGAGGTTCATCAGGTCGCTCAGGAAGTCGAAGGCGAAGAGGCGCCCGAGCGAGACCGGATAGAGCAGCATCCGCGCGGGCTCGAAGCGGCTCCCGCCGCCGAGCGCGAGCGGCATCAGCGCCCACATCACGTACATGACCGTGAAGACGAAGAGCAGCACGGCGAAGCCCGTGCTCAACTCGCGCGCGCCCAAGCCCCCGCGCTCCACCGTGTGCGCCGAGAGAAAGTAGGCGCCCACGCCCACGCCGGTCGCCATCGCCAGCGACAGCCCGAGCCCCGCCAGCATCCCGAGCGCCGCCGCCAGGCGCCCCGCCACCGCCCTGCGCGAGCGCAGAGAGTTACGCACCAACGTCCACTTCAACCAGATGAGCGCGAAGAGTTGTGACATAGGTTTATTTCCGAACCCGCGGCGTTATAATACGTCTCCCGAGGTTTTTGAAAAACAGACAGATAGGAAAAGAACCATGACCGACTCGCTTGCCGAACACTTTTTGCAGGACGCCGTGCGCGTCTTCCGTGGCCAGAAGAAGCTCGCCGACGGGGCCATCGCGCAGGTCTCGGATGAAGAGTTCTTCCACACCATCGACGCGGAGTCGAACAGCATCGCTCTCATCATGAAGCACATGGCCGGCAACATGCGCTCGCGCTGGACGGACTTCTTAACGTCCGACGGCGAGAAGCCCGACCGCCACCGCGACTCGGAGTTTTTCGTCGAGGGCGAAGACCGCAAGGCGATTGAAGAGCGTTGGGAGGCGGGCTGGCGCACGGTCTTCGAGACGCTCGAATCCCTCAAGCCCGAAGAGATCAACCGTCCCGTCACCATCCGCGGCGAGCCGCACACAATCGTCGAGGCCGTCAACCGGCAACTCTCGCACTACGGCCAGCACGCCGGGCAGATCGTCTTCCTCGCCAAGCACCTCAAGTCCTCCGACTGGAAGACGCTCAGCATCGCGCGCGGGCATTCCGAAGACTTCAACAAAGGTTCGGAGGGCTCGACCGGCAGTTACACGAAGGGCGCCCTTAAATGACGACCCCGCTCCGCGCCTACGTCGGGATGGGCTCGAACCTCGGCGACCGTGCGGGGAACCTTCTGCTGGCGTTACGCGGGATGGCGAAGGCGGGGCTGAGCGTCGCGCGGCTCTCGTCGGTCTACGAGACCGAGCCGGCCGGCGTCCTCGAAGAGCAGCCCGCCTTCCTTAACATGGTGGCCGAACTCTTCGGGCCGCTCCCCGAGCCCGTCGAGTTGCTCCGGCTCCTGCTCGACATCGAACTCTCACTCGGCCGCCGACGCCCGCGCCCGCTCGCGCCGCGCACGCTCGACCTCGACCTGCTGCTCTACGGAACGCAAGTCTTCGAGACGGAGTCGCTCACGCTCCCGCACCCGCGTCTCCACCAACGCCGCTTCGTCCTCGCCCCGCTCGCCGAACTGATTCCTGACGCGCGACACCCCTTGCTCGAAACGACCTTCGCCCGACTCCTCGCCGCCGCCCCCGAACGCCCCTACGCACGACTGTGGGAGCCGACCTGATTTATTCATTTACCCATTGGGTCATCGGTTCATTTGCCCAATCGGTAAATGAACCGATGACCCAATGACCCAATCTCTTCACCCTTTTCCCTTGCCCCCCCGGTGAGGTCTGCCTATAATTTGGCGCTCTCAAATTTGCCGACTCAAGAACGCGAGCGTACACTATCGCCAACATGCGCCGCCGAACACTTCTGCCGTCAACCGAATTCCTCGTCGCCCCGGTCTGCACAGACTGACCAGCCCGAACACAGAGAGAACACACACGCAATGGTCTATCTCAAACAGCAGCGCCCCGAGAAGGTGACCGTACCCTCAGTCCGCCAGAGCAAGGAGCGCGGCGAGAAGCTGGTCTGCCTGACGGCCTACGACTACCCGACCGCCCGCATCGTGGACGAGGCCGGCACCGACATCATCCTCGTCGGCGATAGTTTGGGGAACGTCGTGCTCGGCTACGACTCGACGGTGCCCGTCACGCTCGAAGAGATGCTCCACCACGCACGCGCCGTGCGCCGCGGGACGGAGCGCGCGCTGCTCGTCGTCGATATGCCCTACGGCACGTACCACACCGGCCCCGAAGACGCCGTCCGCGCGGCGCTCCGGCTCGTCAAGGAGGGCGGCGCCGAGGCCGTCAAGCTCGAAGGTGGCCGCGACCGCGTCGAGACCGTCCGCCGCCTCGTCGCCGCGGAGATTCCCGTGATGGGGCACCTCGGCTTAACGCCACAGTCTTTGAACAAGCTCGGCAGCTACCGTTTGCAGGCGAAGACGGCCGACGCTGCGCGCGCACTTGTCGAGGATGCGCGCGCGCTCGAAGAAGCGGGCGCCTTCGCCGTCGTCCTCGAAGTCGTCCCGCGTGAGATCGCGCGCGAGGTCACCGCCGCGCTCCACATCCCGACCATCGGCATCGGGGCGGGCGCCGACTGCGACGCGCAGATTCTCGTCACGCATGACCTGCTCGGCCTCTCCTTCAGCAAGACGAGCCCGCGCTTCGTGCGCCAGTACGCCAACGTTCGCGAAGCGATGAACGAGGCTTTCCAGGCTTACGCCGACGACGTGCGCTCCGGCGCCTTCCCTTCCGACGAATACTCATACCCACTCCCCGCCGACGCCGCCGCCGAACTCGGCCTCCAGCGCAACGCGGGCGACGAGGAGACGAAGAAGCAGTGAATGGTGAATGGTAAATGGTGAATAGATAAAAACCATTTACCATTTACCATTTACTATTCACCACACATGGAAATCATCAACCGCAGACAGCGGATGGCGAGTGTCGCGAGGAAACTGCGGCGCGAGGAGGACAAGACCATCGGGCTCGTGCCCACGATGGGCGCGCTGCACGAGGGGCACCTCAGTTTAGTGCGCGAGGCGCGGCGGATGTGCGATGTCGTCATCGTCTCGGTCTTCGTCAACCCGACGCAGTTCGGCCCTTCGGAGGACTTCACGCGTTACCCGCGCGACCTGACGGGCGACACGACCAAGCTCGCCGACTACAACGTCGATTACATCTTCGCCCCGCCGGTCGAGGAGGTCTACCCGAAGGGCTTCGCGACCTACGTCACGGTCGAGGGGCTCTCCGAGACGATGGAGGGCGTGGCGCGCCCCGGCCACTTTCGCGGCGTCGCCACCGTCCTGACCGTCCTCTTCAACTCCGTCCGCCCCGACTTCGCCTTCTTCGGGCAGAAGGACGCGCAGCAGACGCTCGTCGTCAAACGGCTCGTGCGCGACCTCGCCTTCGACATCGAGGTCGTCGTCCTCCCCACCATCCGCGAGCAGACGGGACTGGCTCTCTCCTCGCGCAACGCCTACCTCTCGGACGAACAGCACAGGGCGGCGGCCGTGCTCTACCGCGGTCTGTCACAGGCGCGGGAGGTCTACCTCGAAGGCGAGCGCTCCGCCAAGCGTCTGGCTGAAACCGTGCGCGCGCAGGTGGAGGCCGAGCCCCTTGCGCGGCTCGAATACGTCGGGGTCGTGGACGCCGAGACGATGGAGAAGTACGACCGGCTCCCCGAAGACCGCCCCGTCCTCATCGCCATCGCCGCGCAGGTCGGCAAGACGCGCCTCATCGACAACCTCGTCATCCAGCCCGCCCGCCAGAAGAGCCACGGCACGGGGAGGCTGACGCCCCCGGAAGGCCGTGAACTGTGAACCGCGAGCCGTGACAAGTTAATGCCGTGAACCGTGAGCGTTGACAAGGAAAGGACTCTCTTTTAGAACTGTCTCTTACTGGTCACGGTTTACGGCTCACGGTTGACGCCTCGTAAGGCTTGCGGGAGCGCGGCTTTGCTGTATAATCTGCCGCCGTGACAGAGGCAGGACGAGCGACCCCCGACGCCGCCGGCCGCCCTTCGCCGTTTGAGGGCGCGCAGGTTCACATGTGACTTTCAAGCATTAAACTTACCCGCCCGCGGTAACAATCTTGAAACAGAACGCATACGTCGCTCGCCACCGCCGCCTCGTGCGTCGCCCCGGTGCGGGGGCAACCTTCAGCTTTTTAAGTTGAGCCCGCCCACGCCCGTTTCACGCGTTAACCATCGACACAGGATACCGCCGCCGCCGCAACCCGAGAGTGACCGACGCCGTCAGCAGTTAAAGGGCAGCGAGCCGGACGCCACGCGCGGCGCCTCGGCGGCGTTATGACCGTCCAGAGCTAGACCCTGAAGGAGACCATCCATGGAACGCATCGTTCTCAAGCACCTTAGCGGCTCGAAGGCCAATCAGGTGGAAGAGTTCCCGCTCAACCACGTCAAGGAGATAATCCTCGGGCGTGATCCCTCGTCAACGGTGAAGTATGACCCCGACCGCGATGACCTCGTCGGGCGTCAGCACGCCAAGATCACACAGGACCCGAACGACCCTTCCCAGTTCATCGTCTCCGACATGAACAGCCGCAACGGGACGTTTGTGAACAGGCAGCGCATCACGGGCACCGTCCGCGTCAACCCGGGCGACGTGGTGCAGCTCGGCCCCGGCGGCCCCGAGTTCGTCTTCGAGATCGAGCCGCGTCCCGCCGGCGCCACCAAGGCCACGCGCGTCGTGCAGGCCGGCCCGACCGCCCCGGCCACGCGCGTCCCCGGCGGCCCGCCCCCGACGGGCGGCCCCGGCTTCCCGCAGACCACGCCCGCGCCGCAGCAGCAGTCGCACGGCGTCGGCAAGGCCACGGTCGAGCGCATCGTCTCCCAGAACGTGCAGCAGGCCAAGAAGAGCCAGAGCCGCACCTACCTCGCGGTCATCGCGGTGGTGGTCGTCCTCTTCCTCGGCGTCACGGCCGTGGGCGGCTTCTTCCTCTGGCGCAGCATGTCGGGAGCGTCGCAGGCGGTCCAGCAGGCGGCCCAGACTCAGGTCGATACGCTCAAGAAGGGTCTCGACGAGGCGAAGGCCACCGAAGCGGCCGCCGCCTCGATGAAGCCGGCCGACGTGGTCAAGACCTACGGCGCGGCCGTCGTCAAGATCGACGTGGCGTGGAAACTCGTCTCGCAGCAAGGCAACGGGCTCGTCTACCATCAGTACACGGTCTACAACGGCCGCCCGGCCGCGCTCTACGTCCGCACCCCGAATGGCTCGATTGAGCCGTACCTGACCTACAACTCGAACAACCTGAATGTCGGCATTGGCGGACGCCACACCGGCTCGGGCTTCGCGGTCTCCTCGGACGGCTTCATCCTGACGAACCGTCACGTAGCGGCCGCGTGGGAGTCGTCCTATCAGTTCCCGCCGTCGGCCGACAACGGCATCCTCGTCGCGCAGGGTCCCGACGGCAAGATGACGCCCGTCGCCGCCGTGCCGACGGCGCCGGCCAACTGGATTCCCGCGCAGTCGAAGCAGGACGGCATCTCTTACGACGGCCGCAACGACCACCTCGACGTGCTCTTCGCGAAGTCGGAGCGCAGGCTCACGGGCAAGCTCTCGGCGGTCAGCCCGCGCCACGACGTGGCGATGATTAAGGTGGACAGCCCCGGCACCCTGCCCGCAGTCGAGATCAACGACAACTACGAGTCGATCCAGGCGGGCGAGACCTCCATCGTGCTCGGCTACCCGGCCATCTCGGCCCCCGTCTACGGCATCGTCAAGTCGCAGGACCCGATGAACACCGAAACGAAGGGCATCGAGATTCCCGACCCGACGGTGACGGTCGGCAACATCGGCCGCGTCTACCGCAGCAACGAGGGCAGCGGCGGCCCGTCGGTCGGCGCCGAGAAGACAACTGTCTCGGTCATCGGCGACTCGTACCAGTTGCAGATCAACACGACCGGCGGCGGCAACTCGGGCGGCCCCGTCTTCGACGATCACGGCCGCGTGATCGGCATTTTCTACGCCGGCCTCTCCGACGGCCGCACGGCCGTCACCTTCGCTGTCCCCATCCGCTACGGCAAGGAGTTGATGGGCAAGTAGGTTGAAGTAGACAGTAGACAGTAGTCAGTAGTCAGTCGGGCCAACCCGGCACATCGGGAGCCACGCTGAAGAGATTTTCTACTGACTACTATCTACTGTCTACTGTCTCCTCTTTCTATGGGCCGAACTTTCTACAGCAACCAGACGGTCGGCGAGTATCGCGTCGTGGACTTCCTCGGCGCGGGCGGGATGGGCGAGGTCTATCGCGCGATGCACTCGAAGATCGGGCGCGTCGCGGCCGTCAAGGTTCTGACCGCGCAGGCGGCACAGGGCAGCGGCTTCGTCGAGCGCTTCTTCAACGAGGCGCGCATCCAGGCCAGCCTCCAGCACCCGAACGTCGCCACGCTCTACGACTTCTGCGAGGTGCAGGGTCAGCCCTGCATCATCATGGAGTACGTGGACGGGGATACCATCGCCGACCGCATCGCGGCCTACCGCGCGCCCCTGCCGCTCTCCGAGACCGTCCACGTCTTCGAGAAGGTCTGCGAGGCCATCGACTACGTCCACCGCCACGGCGTTATCCACCGCGACATCAAGTCGAACAACATCAAGATCAGCTCCGAAGGGAAGGTCAAGCTCCTCGACTTCGGCATCGCCAAGGCGCAGAACGCGCAGCAGCAGCTCACGCAGGTCGGCTCCGTCATCGGCACGCTTCAATACCTCGCGCCCGAACTGATTCGCGGCGGCACGGCCGACGCGAGCGGCGACGTATGGGCGCTCGGCGTCCTGCTCTACGAGATGGTGACGGGGCGCGTACCCTTCGACGCCGACACCGTGGGCGACCTCTGCGACCGCATCGGGCGCGTCCAGTACGCGCCGCCCGCGCAGTTGAACCCGGGCGTGCCGCGCGAGGTCTCGGCCGTCATCACGCGCTGCCTGCGCAAGAATCCACAGGAGCGCTACCGCACGGCGGCCGAGCTGCTCGCCGACGCGCGCAGGCTCTCGGCCACGGTCTCGAAGCCCGGCGTCAGCGCCTCTGTGAGCGAGGCCGCGAGCGAGCAGGCCGAGGCGAAAAAACAGGGTAGCCCGTTTGGGCTGCCGCTCATCCTCGGCGGGGCGGCGTTCGTCGTCGTCGTGCTCTTCGTTGTCGTCGGCGCCGCGCTCCTGCTCTTCGGCCCCGCGGGGGTCGCCGAAGAGGGCGGCGCCGCGGTCACGGCCAACACCTCGAACACCGCGCGCGGGCTCGCGTCGAAGCCGAGCCCCGCGTCGAGTCGCGACGCCTCCGAGCGCGTTGTCGAGATCAGGACTACGGACGGTAAGGCGGACGTGTATAGCGGCGCCGACAAGATCGGCACCACGCCCTACCCCGTGAACGGTAAGCTCGGCACGCGCGTTTCGCTCACGCTGCGCCGGGACGGCTACGCCGACGAACCGATAAACTTCGTCATCAGCGAGAAGAAGGCTCTCATGTTCTCGCTGACGAAGAGGTGAGACGCCGAAACTTTTTCACACAAGGGGAATCATCCATGTTCGGTAAAAAGAGGGTGTCCGATTCAGTGGCCAAAGAGACGGCGCAGATTGAAGTGCCGCCGCCGTCGGCCTTCGAGATCGACGCCAGCGTCCAGACCGACAAGGGCTGTGTGCGCGAGATCAACGAGGACTCGGGTCGCATGGTGCGGCCGTCCGACCCGGCGCTGCTCGCCGCGAAGGGCACGCTCCTCGTCGTCGCCGACGGCATGGGCGGCCACTCCGCCGGCGAGGTCGCCAGCCAGATGGCGGCCGACGTGGTCACCCGCCTCTACTACGAGGCGCGCACCGAACCCGGCGCCGCGCTCAAGCACGCCGTCGAGGAGGCCAACCGCCAGATACACAAGGCCGCGGCCGAAGACTCCGCGAAGCACGGCATGGGCACGACCTGCACGGCGCTCGCGCTCTGCGGCGGCCGCGCCTACGCCGCGCACGTCGGCGACAGCCGGCTCTACATGCTGCGCGACGGGAAGCTCTATCAGCTCTCGGAAGACCACTCGGCCGTCAACGAGATGGTGAAGCTCGGCATCATCACCAAGGAGCAGGCGCGCACGCACGAGGACAAGAACGTCATCCTGCGCGCGCTCGGCACCGTCGCCGAGGTCGAGGTCGCGTCGCTCGAACCCTTCTCCGTACGCGAGGGCGACCGCTACCTGCTCTGCTCCGACGGGCTCCACGACCTCGTCCTCGAAGACGAGATCGCCTCCGTCCTCTCCGGGTCGGAGGACACGCACGCCGCGGGCGAGCGCCTGATTGTGATGGCGAAGGAGCGCGGCGGGCACGACAACATCACGGTGGGCATCATTGCAATCATGCCCGAGGGCACGGGGGCCGCGGAGGCAGTGAACATGCGCGCGACGCGCGAGTTGGAGGCATTATGATCGGACAAGTTTTCGGGAATTATAAGGTCACGCAGAAGCTCGGCGAGGGCGGCATGGGCGAGGTCTTTCGCGGCGTGGACATGATGCTGGAGCGCGAGGTCGCCATCAAGTTCCTGCGGCCCGAGCTGGCGAGCCAGCCGCAGGTCGTCGAGCGCTTCCGCAGTGAGGCCGTCACGCTCGCCAAGCTCCAACACCCGAACATTGCCACGCTCTACAACTTCATGCGGCAGGGCGACAGCTTCGTCATGGTCTTGGAGTTCGTCCGCGGCGTCACGCTCGACCACGTCATCCAGCAGCGCGGCGCCATCCCCGTCGAGTCCGCTATCCCCATCTTCTGCCAGATGCTCGACGGCATTCAGGAGGCCCACTCGGAAGGCATCATCCACCGCGACATCAAGCCCGCGAACATGATGCTCACCGAAAGGGGCACGCTCAAAGTCCTCGACTTCGGCATCGCGCGCATCCTCGGCACCGCCCGCATGACCCGTCAGGGCAACATCATCGGCACCATCGAGTACATGAGCCCCGAGCAGGTGCGCGGCTTCGAGACCGACGCGCGCTCCGACATCTACAGCTTAGGTATGCTCCTCTACGAGATGTTGACGGCCCGCTGCCCGTTCGACATCCAGAACGAGTTCGAGCTGATGAAGGCGCAGATCGAGCAGTACCCCCTCCCGCCGCGCCAGCTCAACCCGGCCATCCCCGAGGTGGTCGAACAGGCCATCTGGAAGGCCATCCATAAAGACCCGGCGCAGCGCTTCCAGCACGCGGCCGAGTTCCGCACGTTCCTCTTGAACGCGGGCTTCGCCGCGACGGGGCGCATCGAGCCGCTCGCCGTCGGCGACCCCAACGCCTTCGGCACGCGCCCGACCTCGACGCCGCCTTCGAGCTACCCGCCGTCGCCGTTTGCGACGACGCCGATGCAGCCCGGCTTCCAGATGCCTTCGCAAGCCCCCCCGCCGGGGGCGCCCTCGAACCCGGGCGCACCGCCGCCACCGCAGGGCGCGACCGTCCCTTCGCAGCCCGGCCTCCAGTCAACTTCAAACCCCGGCCTCGACGCGACGATCATCGACCGCCCTTCCCTCGCGGGCACGTCTAAAGAGACGCGTGTCGGCACGCCTGCTCAGCCGCCCGCGGCGGCCGGTGCAGGCGCCGGGGCGAAGGAGACGCGCGTTGGCCCCGCGCCGCAGCAGCAGCCGCCGCCGCGGCAGCAGCCTCTTGTGCCGCAGCCCCCGCCGGGCTTCAAGGCGCAGCAGCATCCGGTGAAGCCGCAAGGCTCGGGCAGCAAGAAGTGGGTCTACATCGCGGGCGCGGCCGTCGCAGCCGTCGTCGTCCTCGGCGTGCTCGCCGTCGGCGGCGCCTTCTTCTTCCTCAGAGGGAATAGCGGCCCGGCGCCGGTTAAGCCGGCCGCACTCGCCGACAAGCCCGTCGCGCCGCAGCCGACCGCCGAGCAGCCGGCCGCGCCCGCCGCGGCCGACACCACAGCCACACAGCCCGGCGGCGGTGCCACGACTTCCGACACGACCGCGCTCCCGACCGACGGGTCGAAGGATGCGACGCTCGCGCCGCTTGAGCCGCCGGCCTCGTCGGGCGGTTCGACCGCCAGCTCCGGCTCGACCTCGCAGGGCACGTCCCGCACGACGACGGCCCCGCGAACCACGCAGCCCAAGCCGCCGCGGCAGACCGACTCCGCCGAGGCCGCACGCAGGAAGCGCGAAGCCGCGCTCCGCGCGCTCGACCAGTAATCATGATGGCGACTGCTAAGCTCAAAACAGAACGTTTAAAGCGTAAGGTGCTCGGCGCCGCGCTGCTCGGGGCGGCGCTGCTCCTCTGCGCGGCGGGCGCGGCGGCGCAGGCCCGGAAGCCGATCACGCGCGAAGGGCTCGTCAAGGCCGTCCGCATCAACGGCCTCTCGACGGCCGAGCTTGTTCAGCAGATTCAGTCGCGCGGCGTCTCCTTCCGGATGACCCCGGACGCCGAGGCGGAGTTGCGCGCGGCTGGCGCGCGCCCCGAAGTCATCAACGCCGCGCGCTCGAACTACCGCACCGCGCCGGCCGTGGCGGGCACCGGCGGGAGAAGGCCGCCCGGCGGCACGTCGCGCCCCCCCGCTCGCGGTGGGCCGGACTACGACGACCTGACCGACCAGGCCACGGCCGCCTTCGACATGAGGGACGCGTCGCGCGCCACGCAACTGCTCCGGCAGGCGATCCAGTTGAACCCGCAGCACCCGCGCGCCTACCAGCTCCTCGGCTTCACGCAGCTCTACCTCCAGAGCAATCTCCCCGAGGCCGAGCAGAGCATGCGACGGGCGATTGAGCTGGGCGGCTCGGCCTCGTTCCGCGTCTTCCACGACCACCTCAACGGTACTTTCACACAGACCTGCGCGGGGACGCTCTTCATCACGAAGACGAACGTCACCTTCAAGGCCGACGACGGGCGGGACACCTTCGAGGCCGCGGACAGCCTCATCAAAGAGATTAAGACCAACAAGGTCTCCGGCGGCGCCTTCGGGCGGCTGCTCGGGGGCAAGAACCTCGGGGCCTTCCACATCAAGGTCAGGTTCGGCAACGACAGCCGGAACTACAACTTCGCACCGCTCACGAGCAAGAAAGCCGAGGCCGAGCTGATTATCGCGCTCGTCAAAGCCTTCGGCGGCGTGCAGGGCTGAGAGGTAATCGCCATGTCAACCCGGATGATTTCAATGAGAAGCAGAGTTTCGTTCGTCGCCCTCTGCGTCGCGTGCGCGGCGCTCGTCTTCGCGGGCGCAGCCTCGACGCAGACGAAGAAGCCCATCACGAAGCAGGGCCTGGTCAACGCCGTCAAGATCAACGGCCTCTCCACCCGCGAGCTGGTCGCGCAGATCGAGCGGCGCGGCGTGGACTTCGAGATGAGCGCGGCCGACGAGTCCGACTTGCAGTCGGTCGGCGCGCGCCCCGAGATCATCGACGCGGCGCGCGCGAACTACCGCCCGGCGGTCGCCGCCGCGCGCCCGACCCCTGCGAACGTCCCGCCGCGCACGAACACGGGCGGGCCGGCGTCGAACGTCCCCGACGGGCCGCCGCTCTCGAAGAGCGAGATCGTCACGATGCTCCAGGGCGGCATCAGCCCCGCGCGGGTCGAGCAGTTCGTCGAGAAGCGGGGCGTCAATTTCCAGGTCACGCCCGCGGTTGCGCGCGAGATCACGGCCGCGGGCGGCAACCGCTCGCTCGTCGGCGCCATCACCGAGAAGTCGTTGGCCGACACCGCGTCGAACCGTAACAACGGCGGCGACGACTCGCCCTTCGGCCCGGCCACCAACACGGCCGCCAATAACGCGCCCGACTATGACGACCTCATCGACCGCGCCACCTCGGCCGTCTCGACGCAGGACTACAACGGCGCCATCCGCTACGCGCAGCAGGCCGCGCAGCTCGATCCGCAGCAGCCGACGGCCTACTCCATCCTCGGCACCGTCGCGCTCTACTACAGCCAGAACGTCTCGACCGCCGAGCAGGCCATGCGCGCCGCCATCGAGCGCGGGGGCGCCGCCGCCTTCCACGTCTACCACGACCACAACGGCTCGTTCGGCCAGTACTGCGAGGGCTCGTTCTTCGTCACCAAGACCGGCGTGAGCTTCAAGGCCAACGACGGCCGCGACACCTTCGACGCCGAGGACTCGAACATCAAGGAGGCGAAGGTCAACGGCTTCGTCGGCTCGGAGTACGGCGCCTTCCACGTCAAGCCGGTGCAGCGAATCAACGGCCGCGACAACTTCAACTTCGCCCCCAACACCCGGAGCAAGGCGGAGTCCCAGCTCATCATCCGGCTCATCTCAGGCTACTAAAACAGCAGGCAGTCGGCAGAGGGCAGTAGGCAGCCGCTCCGTGTTAAGTCAGTTGAAAAGTTGATTCACAGTTTTCGACACGCGAGCTTTCAACTGCCGACTGCCCTCTGCCGACTGCCTACTTCTTTTCGCGCCGGCCTCGCACGCGCGCGCGACACCGAAGCGATGAAAAACACGAACACCTTCAAGGCGGCCGGCATCCTTCTGCTGGCCGCCTTCCTGTTGACTCCGGCGAACGCCTTCGCCTTCCAGAGAACCTCTGAGGCCGACAAGCAGGCGCAGAAGGGCGCCGAGTACCTTTCGAAGCAGGACTGGAATCGCGCGGCCGAGAGCTACCAGAAGGCTTTGCGCGCCGACGCGCGCCACGTCGAGGCCAACTACGGCCTCGGCGTCGCCTACATGCGCCTGCGGCGGACGGACGAGGCGCTCGCGGTCTTCGCGAACGTCATCGCGGCACAGCCGAACCCGCGCGCGCGCGAGGCACTGGTCAGCATGGGCATCATCCACTTCGCGCTCCAGCACTACAAGGAGGCGGCGGCCGCACTCGAACAGGCCACCGCGCTCGGCGACATCGGCCCGACGGGTCACTACTTCCTCGGCAAGGCGTACCTTCAGTCCGAACGCGACGACAAGGCGCTCGCCTCGCTCCGGCGCGCGAACAGCGACCCGCAGTACGGGGCGGACGCGAACCTCTCGGTCGGCCTCATCCTGCTGAAGCAGAACAAGGCGCGGGAGGCGGTTGCGCCTCTGGAGCAGGCCGTGCGGGCGGGCGCGCAGCCTGCGGCCGTCGCGCAGATGCTTCTGGGGAACGCGTACCTCGCGGCCGACCGTCCCGAAGATGCGCTCACGGCGCTGCGCGCGGCCGACCGTAACCAGTTCTACACACAGCTCGGGCTCGGCTTCGCGCACTCCGCGCTCTACCACGAAGAGGAGGCGCTCGCGGCGTTCAACGCGGCGCAGAGGCTCCAGCCCACCTCGCCCGAGGCGTTCATCGGTCTGGGCAACGTCTACACGCGCACGTTGCGCTACCGCGAAGCGGACGACGCCTTCGCACGCGCGCTCGCCCTCAAGTCCGACAGCGCCGAGGCGCTGATGGGGCGGGCCGTGCTCTACTACTATCAAGGCCAATACCCTCTGCTCGTCGAGACGGCGCGGCGGGCCGCGCAGGTCGCGCCGCAGAACGCGGGCGCACAGACGCTGCTCGGCGCGGCGCTCGCCACCAACGGCGACATGGCGGGGGGCCTGCGCGCGGCGCGCGAGGCCACGAGGCTTGAGCCCGAGAACTACTGGCCGCACCACGTCCTCGGCTTCATCCTCGTACGTCAGGACAAGGCGAGCGACGCGCTGACGGAGGCGCGCGCGGCCGCCCGCATCAAGCCGAACGAGGCCGCGACCCAGAACCTGCTCGCCTATATCCTCAACCAGTTGAGTCAACACGCGGAGGCTTTGCAGGCGGCGCAGGCCGCGCTCCGGAACAAGCACGAGCCGGCCGACGAGGGCTGGGCACACTACAACATCGCGACGGCGCAGGAGAAGCTCGGCCACGCCGAGGAGTCGAAGGCGTCATACTTGGCGGCCATCCGCGCATACAACCAGCCCGGCCGCACGCTCGACCCCGACGACCTCTACCTGATGGGCAACGCCTACCTGCGGCTCGAACAGGACCCGGCCGCGGTCAAGGCGTTCCAGCAGGCCATCAAGGTTCGCCCCGACTTCCCGCAGGCGCGCTTCAACCTCGGCGTCGCACACTTCGCCGCCGGCAACCGCAAGGGCGCGCAGGACGAGTACAACGCCCTGCGCCGCCTCGACCCCGCCCGCGCCGCCAAGCTCCAAGCCGTCATCGGCGGCAAGCCGGGAAGAAAGTAGGCGGGAACAGTCGGCAGATGGCAGTCGGCAGTTAAAAAAAGAGAAAGCAGTCGAAGCAATCGAAGGCGGCGAGATTTGATAACTCGCCGCCTCTGTTCCTCAACACTGTTTTCTTGCCTTAACTGCCGACTGCCATCTGCCGACTGCCTACTGTTCCTGTCTCCCCGCTTAAGCCTTCTCCTCAAAGCTGCTATCATCTCCTGTCACCGCACACACGCCAGCAGGGAGCCTCCGCGGCGTACTCGTCCCCGGTGAAGAAAAACTGAAGCAACGCGCACGCTGTCAACCGCTTGCGGGAGCCGTGCGCCGGGGCCTTTGCGAGTCCTGACAGATGACTAATAGACAGAAAGCTCACATCCGTTTCACACTCAACGGCGAGGAGGCCGAAGTCGCCTTCGCGCCGCACAAGACGCTGCTGGAAGTGCTGCGTGAAGACCTTAATTTGACCGGCACGAAGCACGGCTGCGAACTGGGCGAGTGCGGCACCTGCGCCGTGCTCGTGGACGGTCGCTCGGTGCTCTCGTGCCTCATGCTCGGCCTCGACGCCGAAGACCGGCGCGTCGAGACGGTCGAGGGGCTCGCGACCGAAGACGGCCTGCACCCTCTGCAAGAGACCTTCGCCGACACCGGCGCCGCGCAGTGCGGCTACTGCACGCCCGGTTTCCTCCTCGTCGCCAAAGAGCTGCTCGCGCAGAACGCGCAGCCCTCGCGCGACGAGATTAAAGAGGCCCTTAGCGGCAACCTCTGCCGCTGCACCGGCTACATCAAAATCTACGAGGCGGTCGAGTTGGCCGCCGCACGGATGCGCGGCGAAGAGTTGGAGCTGCCGAGAGAGAGCGTCTATGGCTACGAATAACGGTCACGAGGGGAACGGCAGCGGGCGCGGCCCCTCGGACGGCGCCAAAGCCGAAAAGGACTTGAAGGTCGTCGGGAAGCCTTTCCGCAAGGTGGACGCGCGTTCGAAGTGCGTCGGCGCGACGAAGTTCGCCGACGACATCACTCTGCCGCGGATGCTCTATTGCAAAATCCTCCGCTCGCACGTCCCGCACGCGCTCATCAAGTCCATCGACTACTCGAAGGCGCTCGCGCTGCCCGGCGTGTACGCCGTCATCACGGGGAAGGACTTGCCCATCCCTTACGGCATCCTGCCCGTGAGCCAGGACGAGACGGCGCTGTGCGTCGAAAAGGTGCGCTTCATCGGCGACCCCGTCGCCGCCGTCGCCGCCGTGGACGAGGACACCGCGTTCGACGCGATGAACTTGATCGAGGTCGAGTACGAGCCGCTCGCCGCGGTCGCCACCATCGAGGAGGCCGTCGAGACAAGCGAGCCGCGCATACACGACTACGGCGACTACAACAACGTCCACAAGTCCGTCCATCTCGAATTCGGCGAGATGGACGAGGGCTTCCGCGAGGCCGACCTCGTCCGCGAAGACACGTTCTTCTACGAGGGCAACACGCACCTCCCGATGGAGCAGCACGCCGCGGTCGCGCACTACGACGCCGACGATAAGATCACGCTCTGGTCTTCGACGCAGACGCCCCACTACGTCCACCGCGCGCTCGCCAAGACGCTCGGGATGCCGGCCGCGCACATCCGCGTCATCGCCACGCCCAACGGCGGCGGCTTCGGCGGCAAGTCCGACCCCTTCAACCACGAGATCGCCGTCTGCGAACTGTCAAGAAGAACGAAGCGCCCGGTGAAAGTAACGCTCACGCGCGAAGAGGTCTTCTACTGCCACCGCGGTCGCCATCCCGTCCTGATGAAGAGCCGCATCGGCGTGAAGAAGGACGGCTCGATTACGGCTCTTGATTTTCAGTCGTTCCTCGACGGCGGCGCCTACGGCTCCTACGGCGTGGCCTCGACCTTCTACACGGGCGCGTTGCAGACCGTGACGTACGAAGTCCCGCGCTACCGCTTCCGCGGCCTGCGCGCCTTCACCAACAAGCCGCCCTGCGGCCCGAAGCGCGGGCACGGCACGCCGCAGCCGCGCTTCGCACTCGAAGTCCAGTTGGACAAGGTCGCGGAAGAGCTGAACCTCGACCCGGCCGAGATGCGACTCAAACATCTCGTCAAGCCGAACACGGTGACGGCGAACTACCTGCGCGTCGGCTCGATGGGTCTCGGCCCGTGCGTCGAGAAGGTCGTCGCAGGCTCCGACTGGAAGAATAAATTTAAGAAGTCGCCTGAGGGCCGCGGCTTTGGGCTAGCGTGCAGCTCTTACATCTGCGGCGCGGGGCTGCCCATCTACTGGAACTCGATGCCGCACTCGGGCGTGCAGCTCAGGCTCGACCGGCAGGGCGGCGTCTGCGTCCAGTGCGGCTCGACCGACATCGGGCAGGGGTCGGACTCCGTCCTCGCCTACGTCGTCGCCGAAATCCTCGGCATCGACCCTTTCGACATCCGCGTCGTCACCGCCGACACAGACTTAACTCCCGTTGACCTCGGGAGCTATTCGAGCCGCGTCACGCTCATGACCGGCAACGCTGCCATCCAGGCCGCCGAGCGCGCGCGCGAGCTGCTCGTGTCGGCCGTCGCAGAGAAGCTCGGGCTCCCGGCAGACAACCTCGGCTTAGCCGAGCGGCGCGTCTTCGACGTGGAGAACCCCGAAGTCGGTGTGAGTTTCGCCGAGGCGGTCGTGCTCGCTGAAAGTAAGTTCGGCACCATCGGCACCGTCGGCTCCTACGTCCCGCCGCGCTCGCCGGGCAAGTTCAAGGGCGCGGGCGTCGGCCCCTCGCCCGCCTACAGCTACTCGGCCGCGGTCGCCGAAGTCGAGGTTGACGTGGAGACGGGCATCGTCCTCGTCCCGCGCATCTGGGTCGCGCACGACATCGGGCGCAGCATCAACCCGATGCTCGTCATGGGTCAGGTCGAGGGCTCGGTCTACATGGGTCTCGGCGAAGCGCTCATGGAGGAGATGGTCTACCGCGAGAACCGCAACGTCGTCCACAAGTTCCCTTCGCTCCTCGAATACAAGAGCCCGACGACGCTTGAGATGTGCGATGTCTTCACCTACCTCGTCGAAGACGCAGACCCCAACGGCCCCTTCGGCGCCAAAGAAGTAGGACAAGGCCCGCTCCTCCCCATCATGCCGGCCGTCGCCAACGCCGTCTACGACGCCGTCGGCGTCCGCATCGACGAAGTGCCCATCACGCCCGAGAAAGTCCTCACCGCCCTCAAAGCCAAGCGACAGGGCAAAGACCCACGCTACGGCCCCACGCGCACGCCCGCGCCCCCCTGGCCCGACCCGCTCAAGGTGCTCACGCCCGACGAAGGCGGCGACGGCAAAGAGATGCCCCGCGTGGCCGTTCATTCATAGAAAAATAAGGATCGAATTAAGCCTTTATGATGAGACTTCCTAAGTTCGCCTACCTCGTGCCGAAGACGGTGGGCGAGGCGGCGAGGATGATGGGCGAGGCGGGGCCGGCCGGGCAGTTCGTCGCGGGCGGAACCGACCTCTACCCGAACATGAAGCGGCGGCAGCAGACCCCGCGCACGGTCATCTCGGTCGGGCGCCTTCAGGAGTTGCGGCGCATCGAGGGCGACGGGCGCGAGGGTTTGCGAATCGGCGCGGGCGTCAGCTTAACCGAACTCATCGAGCATCCGGTCGTCAACCGCGACTACCCATCGCTCGCGCGCGCGGCGCGGCTCATCTCGACGCCGACGCTGCGGAACATGGGGACGTTGGGCGGGAACCTCCTGCTCGACACGCGCTGCAACTACTACGACCAGAATTACGAGTGGCGTAAGGGCATCAACTTCTGTCTGAAGAAGGACGGCGACGTGTGCTGGGTCGCGCCGGGGAGCGCGAAGTGCTGGGCCGTGCAGTCTTCAGACCTCGTGCCGTTGATGGTGGTCATCGGCGCGCGGCTGCGGCTGGTCTCGACGGTGGGCGACCGGCTCGTGGAGGCGCGCGGCTTCTACAACGACGACGGCATCGACTACCTGCACAAGCGCCCCGACGAGCTGCTGACCGAGATTCAACTGCCGCCGGCCGCGGGCTGGCGCGCCGTCTACAAGAAGCTGCGGCGGCGCGGCGCGTTCGACTTCCCCGTGCTCGGCGTCGCCGCGCGCATTGATGCCGAAGACGGCGGCGAGGTGCGGGCCGCGCGCATCGTGCTCGGCGGCATCGCGCCCGCGCCGCTCGAAGTCGAGGCGGCGAGCGTCGCGCTCACAGGCTCCCCGCTCAACGACGAGACCATCAACGCCGCGGCCGAAGCCTGTTACCTGCGCGCGCGTCCGCTCGACAACACAGACCACCTGATGAACTACCGCAAGCAGATGGCTCGTCCCTTCGTCCTCCGCGCCCTCCGGGAGTTACAGCAAACGTCAGCATAAGTAAATTCAACCCTCCGCAGATGGCGGCCGACGAGAACATCGCTGCCGTGCTCCTCGCCGCCGGGCGTTCGCGGCGGATGGGGGCTTTCAAGCCGCTGCTGCCGTTCGGGGGCGTGAGCGTCGTCGAGGCTTGCGTGGCCGCCCTGCGCGCGGGCGGCGCGGGCGAGGTCGTGGTCGTCGTCGGCCACCGCGGCGCGGAGGTGCGCGCGGCGCTCACGCACATAGAAGGGTTGGGCTTCGCCTTCAACGAGGTGGAGGGAAGCGAGATGGGCGTCTCGGTGGCGCGCGGCGTCGAGGCTCTGTCCGAAGGGGCCGGGACGGTGCTGGTCGCGCTCGTAGATCAGCCGGCGGTGCCGCCGTCCGAAATCGAGAGGCTCGTCGAGGCGCGGCGGCGCACGGGCGCGCGCATCGTCGTGCCTGAGTGGGAGGGGCGCGGCGGCCATCCCTTGCTCGTAGACCTTTCACTTAGAGAAGAGTTGTTGGGCGTGGTCGCGGAGCGTGGCCTGCGCGCGCTCTTCGACGCGCACCGCGCGGAGGTGCTGCGCGTCCCCGCCGGCTCGCCCTACGTCGCGCGCGATATGGACACGTGGGAGGAGTACGTCGCGCTCCATACGGAGGTCTTCGGCTCGCCGCCGAAGCACACTAAACAGACGCCGCTGAGCGGCGTTTGAGTTTAGCCCGGCCTTTCAAGGCCGGGGAAGCCGAACATAAAAATAGGCCGCGTCGCGTCAGCGACGCCTGAACATGTTCGGCCCGTTCAGGCGTCGCTGACGCGACGCGGCGTTGTTTTGCTCAACTTTTACCCGGCCTTGAAAGGCCGGGCTAAACTCAAACGCCGCTCAGCGGCGTCTGCCTACTGCGCCGCGGCCTTCTGCGCGCGGTGCGTGCCTTCGGCGAACTCTTCGAGCATCTTCTCGTTGAAGGCGGGGATGTCGTCGGGCTTGCGGCTGGTGACGAGGCCGTTATCGACGACAACCTCCTGGTCAACCCAGTTCGCGCCGGCGTTGACGAGGTCGGTCTTGACCGACGGCCACGAGGTCAGCGTGCGACCCTTGACGACGCCCGCCTCGATGAGCGTCCACGGCGCGTGACAGATGGCCGCGACCGGCTTGCCAGCGTCGAAGAAGGCGCGAACGAACTCTATCGCCTCCGGCAGCATACGCAAATGGTCGGGGTTGGCGACGCCGCCCGGCAGCAGAAGCGCGTCGAACTCCGCGGCGTCCGCCTCCGAGAGCGGCACGTCCACCTCGTACAGATCGCCGAGGTCGAAGTGCTGCCAGCCCTGCACCCAGCCCTCCTCGGCCGGCGATACGATGAGCGCCTCGGCGCCCGCCTCTTCGAGCGCCTGCTTCGGCCCCTCAAGCTCCGACTGCTCGAACCCCTCCGCGACGAGAATCGCAACCCTCTTTCCGTTAAGATTCTTCTCCACGCTAATGCTCCTCCTTGATGGCTCGGGATTGAATGAGGTTTTGAGTCTAATCCCGCGCCTTTGCAGTTCGCGTGCGGGGAGTTCACGAAAAGTTGGCGCGGCCCGTTAGAGTGACGGGAGGCCGAAACCATTATAAACTCAGACACTCTTTAAGCAGGGAAGGCGGCCGGATAAGGCCGACCTGTTTTGAATCCAACCATTCGATTTGACCGCACATCAAATGTTCGTCATGATTGCCCGCGCTCGTTCGAAGGCGCGGGACAGAAGGAGATGAGAATGTCACCCAACAAACGGCGCCCGGCTCTGACGTACGCGCTCGCGCTGCTGCTCGTCGCGCTCTCGTGGGTCGCGCCGGCCGCGCGCGCGCAGGCGCCGCTCGACTTCAAACTGAAGACGACCGACGGCGGCGAGATCACCTCCCAGATGGTGCACGGCGACGTGGTCGTCCTCGCCTTCGGCTCTTCCCTGCTCGGCCCGCTCTCGAAGCAGCAGGCGCAGGGCGTGCAGGAGTTGGCCGAGCAGTTCGGCGCGCGCGACGTGCGCGTCTACTGGGTCACGACCGACTCGGACAAGCCGCAGGCGAGGAACTACGCGAGCGACGAGCAGCTCCGCGCCTTCGCGAGCAAGGCCAGCCTGAAGGTGCCCGTGCTGCGCGACCCCGACGGCGCGCTCTTTAAGAAGACCGGGGCCGACCAGCTCCCTGCGGTCGTCATCCTCGACCGACGCGGCGCCGTCTCCGTCCCCGTCGTCGGCGGCCACGACCCCAAGCGCAGGCTGTCCGAAGCACTCTCCGACCGCCTCAACCAGTTGCTCAACGCGCAGTAGGGTTCAGGCAGTAGGGCGTCAGCCGAACGTACAAAGAGGGATGACGAGAGGTACGCTGCCTTTCGTCATCCCTCTTTCCTTTGATAAACAGACGCCCTCCCTTACGGTCGTTCCTCTGCCTCTAAGCCGCGCGCGAGTTCGTAGACGAGTCTGACCGGGAGGCCGACGACGTTCCAGTAGTCGCCGTCGATGGCTTCGATGAAGAGGGCGGCGCGCCCCTGGATGGCGTAGGCGCCGGCCTTGTCGAGCACGTCGCCGGTCGTTACGTGCCAGTCAATCTCCGCGTCGGTCGTCTCGGCGAAGCGGACGCGCGTGCGCTCAAGGCCGACCGATGCGCGGCCCGTCTCGGCGCGCACTAAGGCCACGCCGGTCAGCACCTCGTGCCAGCCCCCGCCCAAACGCCGCAGCATCCGCCGCGCGTCCTCCGCATCACGCGGCTTTTCGAGAATCTCGCCGTCCACGAGGACGGTCGTGTCCGCGCCGAGCACCAGCCCGAAGAGTCGGCTCTGCGCGACGGCCTCGGCCTTCGCGCGCGCGAGGCGCGTGACGAAATCTTCGGGGCCTTCGTCGGCGAGCCGCGTCTCGTCCACGCCCGCCGGGTGTGTCTCGAAGGGCCAGCCGACAGCCGTCAGAATCTCCGACCGGCGCGGGCTCGCAGAGGCGAGGATGAGCGGCGTCATCCCCTCCAACCGCGGCGCCCCCGCCCCGTACGCCGCTTGTGACACGCGTTCGTTTTCCATTACACTCCCTGAGAAATTTCAGATGGTTGATTTGCGATTTTTGATTTAATACCACGCCGCCGAATCGCAAATCAAAAATCTGAAATCAGAAATCTAAAATGGAAGACTTATTTCAGTCGCTCCCGAAGCTACTGCGCGCGGCGGGCGAGAGCGAGGAGGTTCTGGAGGCCGCGAGCTTCGCCGCGTGGCGGCGCGTGGCGGGCGAGGCGCTGCGCGGCTGCGCCGTGCCCTTCCGCCTCTACAACCGGCGGCTCATCGTCTCCGTCCCGGACACGACCTGGCGCAAGCAGCTCGAACAGGTGAGCCCGCAACTCGTCTTCCGCCTCAACTCTCTGCTCGGGCAGGCGGTCGTCACCTACGTCGAGTTCCGCGTAGACCCGCAGACCGTCCGCGCCGAGCGCGCGCGTCTGGGCCGCACCGAGTACGAGCGGCTCAACGAAGAGGAGGCCGCCCTCGGCCGCGCCGCCGAACTCGACGACGCGGCCCACGCCATCCACGACGAGACCCTGCGCCGCCGCTTCCTCCTCGCCGCCGGGAGTTGTATGAACAGGACAGAGCGGTGAATGGTAAATAGTGAATAGATAAAAACCTCGCTGCCACTACGTTACCGCTTACCATTTACGATTGACCATTCAACATTTACCAGACCATGCCTATCACCGAATCGGACATCCAGAAGATCGCGGCGCTGGCGCACCTTGAGATAACGGACGAGGAGTTGCGAACGCTGGCGCCGCAGGTCGCAGCAATCGTCGCCTACGTCGAGCAGTTGAACGAGCTGGACACGAGCGCGGTCGAGCCCGCCACCGGCGGACTCACCCCCGAGGGCGAGCGCACAGAGGCCGTGCGCGAGGACGCGACGCGCCCCTCGCTCGGGCAGGAGCTGGCGCTCGAACAGGCGCCCGCCCCCTCGCACGGGCACTTCCGTGTGCCGAAGGTCATCGCCAGTTCGGAAGAGAAAGAGAATTTTTAAAGTCCGACCGCGTCACTCTCATCAAACATGTCTTCAACTGACAGAACCATCGAACTCATCTCGTCGGAACTCTCCGCCGCCGACGCGTCGGCGCACGCGGTCGCCGCGCGCGCGCTCGACGCCGCCGAGCGTCTGAACGGGACGCTTAACGCCTTCCTCCAGATCGACCGCGAGGGCGCGCTCCGCCGCGCGCAGGAGTTGGACGACGACGCGGGCGCCACTGGCGCGCTGCGCGGCATTCCCATCGCCCTTAAAGACAACATCTGCGTGCGCGGGATGCAGGCGACGTGTGGCTCGCGCATTCTCGCGGGCTATCATCCGCAATACGACGCGACGGTGACGGAACGCCTGAACGCGGCCGGCGCCGTCATCGTCGGCAAGACCAACTGCGACGAGTTCGCGATGGGCTCCTCGAACGAGAACTCTGCCTACGGGCCGGTGCGTAACCCGTGGGACACTTCGCGCGTGCCGGGTGGTTCGTCGGGCGGTTCGGCGGCGGCCGTGGCGGCGCGCATCGTGCCGGCCGCGCTCGGCTCCGAGACGGGCGGGAGCGTGCGCCAGCCTGCCGCGCTTTGCGGCATCGTCGGGGTGAAACCGACCTACGGCCGCGTCTCGCGTTACGGGCTGGTCGCCTTCGGCTCGTCGCTCGATCAGGTGAGCGTCTTCGGGCTGACTGTGAGAGACGCCGCGCTCGTGCTGCGAACCATCGCCGGCCGCGACGAGCGCGACGCGACGACCGCCGACGTTGAAGTGCCCGACTATGTCGGGGCCTTAGGCGGCGACCTGAAGGGTGCGCGCATCGGCGTCCCGTCGGCGCTGCTCGGCGAAGGCTTGGACGCGGACGTGCGCGCGCGCGTCGAGGCGGCGGTCGAGGCTTACCGTGAACTAGGCGCGGAGATAGTTGACGTGGAGTTGCCGCACGCGAAGTACAGCATCGCCGTCTACTACATCATCGCGACCGCGGAGGCTTCTTCAAACCTCGCGCGCTACGACGGCGTGCGTTACGGCTTCCGTGCGGAAGACCCGAAAGACCTGCGCGAGATGTACCGGCGCACGCGCGAGGAGGGCTTTGGCACGGAGGTCAAGCGCCGCATCATGCTCGGCACATACGTCCTCTCCTCCGGCTACTACGACGCCTACTACCTCAAGGCGCAGCAGGTGCGGACGCTCATCCAGCGCGACTTCCTGAACGCTTTCGAGAGTTGCGACGCGGTGCTGACGCCGACCTCGCCGACGCCTGCCTTCCGCCTCGGCGAGAAGACGGACGACCCGCTCTCGATGTACCTCTCGGACATCTACACCTGCATGGCGAACCTCGCGGGCATCCCCGGCGTCAGCGTCCCCTGCGGGCTCACCCCCTCGGGCCTGCCCGTCGGCTTCCAGCTCATGGGGCGCCACTGGGGCGAGTCCGACATCCTCCGCCTCGCACACGCCTACGAGCAGGCGCACCCGCTCACCGAGCGCCCAAGCGTCATGGCGGAGTAGGAGGAGACAGCAGGCGCTGGCAATTTGAGGCCGAAAGCTGAGACTCCGAGACGAGCATTTGACTCTCGGAGACGGAAACCTCCATCTCCGAGGCGGGAAGTCGGGTCTCCGAGATGAGATGTCGCCTCTCCGAGATGAGTTTTCGACTCTTTCAGAGAAGAAGTCGGGTCTCCGAGCCGAGATGCTGCCTCTCCAAGTCGGGATGCTGCTTCCCCGAGGTGGAACGTTGACTCTCTGAGGTGGGATGCTGCCTCTCCGGGAAGAGATGTTGCCTCTCCGAGACGGGATGCTGCCTCTCCGAAAGGGGAATTCGAGTCCTGGAGGCGAAATCTCGGGGCTCAACTCTAGCTGCTGCCTGCCGCTTTTCCGCCGTATCCTTTATGGCTCCCGCGGTAATAATATTCAGCAAGGCGAGTTCTGAAGGAGGGGGCGCGGGAGAGGCGCCCCGTCGGATGACGGACGAAAAGCTCCTGCAAAAAGCCGGTCGCGGCGACGAGGCAGCATTCCTCGCACTCTACGAGCGCCACCGCGATACGGTCTTCCGCTTCGCCTACCGCATGCTCGGCTCGGCCGCGCTCGCCGAGGAGGTGACGCACGACTGCTTCCTCTCGCTCGTGCGCCGGCCCGACGCCTTCGACCCTGCGCGGGCGGCGCTGCGCACCTACCTCTACGCGGCCGTGCGCAACCTCTCGGCCAAGCACCTGCGGCGGCACGGCGGCGAGTTCCCCTTCGAAGACCTCGAAGACGAGCCCGAGGTCGAGGAGCGCGAGAGCCCGCTCGGCCGCCTGCTCGACGCGGAACTATCCGAGGAGGTGCGCAAGGCCGTCATGGCGCTCCCAGACTTGCAGCGCGAGGTCATCGTGCTCGTCGAGTTCGAGGAGCTTTCGCTGGCAGAGACGGCCGCGGTCGTCGGCGCCGACGTGGGCACGGTCAAGTCGCGTCTGCACCGCGCGCGAAGGCGTCTGCGGCGCGCCCTCGCTTTCTACTTTAAAAGTCACTGCGGGGTCGCCGCCGCGGGGAAGGTCGGAAAATGAATAACGAGAAGAGACAGACGCGGCTCCTGCCATTTCGGCTCCGCCGCGCGGCGCGCGCGGAATCGGGCGCGCACGGCGCCGAAGACTTTTCGGCCGACGCCGAGCTGACCGCACTTCTGCGCACATGGGACGCGCCCTCGCAGGACGCGGACGCGCGCGGCCGTCTGCTCGCGGACTTCCGCGCGAGCGTCCGCACGGTTCCGCTCTGGCGCCGCGCGCTCAAGGCGCAGGTGCGCGTGCCGTTGCCGGTCGCGGCGTGCATGGGCCTTGTGCTGCTGGGCTCGCTCTACGTACTCGGCGCGCGCTCTACGACGCGCGTCGAGCCTTCGGCGGCTCAAGCGGAGGCAGCTACCCCGGCCGTGCGTGTCGTCGAGGTGCCGGTCGTGCAGGAGCGTGTGGTGACGCGCACGGTCTACGTCGAGAAGAAGGGTCGCGGCGGCGTGCAGGCCGCCCCCCGTCAACAGCCCGAGCGTGAGGAGTTGGCGCGGCGCGACGGAAGAGAGGTTGAAGCTTTACGGCAACCGGAGCCCGCGCAGAATCCGGGGGCCCACGCGGGCTACTTCACGCGCGTTGACATGAACGACTTCCAGCCTGCGGGCGAGGTGAAGCTGCGAATCGTGAGCAGAGGTGGCACGGATGAGAAGTAAGCTGTCGGCCGTCGCGCTGCTGTTGGTCTGCCTCGCGGCCCCCGCGCGCGCACTCGACGGCGGCTCGACATACACAAACCTTGCCGACGCACCGGACGGCAAGTCGCGCATCATCGTCCCCATGCAGAGCGGCGCCTTCGTCGTCATCCGCACCGAGTCGGCGCCCTCCTCCATGGGCGAGGCGACGAGCGACCTCGTCGAGTCAGAGGACAAGCCGAACCTGCTCCGCCGCCTCTTCGTGGACAGGAAGAACGAGATGTACTTCGGCTACGAGCTGGTGGTGGAGCGCGCCGCGGAGGCACGTTACTTCTGGGTCACGGTGCGCGCGCTCGGCGAAGACTACCTGCGCGAGCTGCGCGAGCGCCCGTCGTTCCGCGGACGCCGCTTACACCCGAGCTACAACGCGACGGCCTTCCCCGCCTCACCGCAGTTCCTCCGTGACGGCGACACCTTCGCGCTCGACGTGTTCCACAACCCGCGGACGGGGACGAAGATCGTGGACGTGATTCAAATCTCGCTCACAGACCCGAGCCTGCGGACGGCCGCCAGCGACATGCCGCGCGACTTCTCGCCCGAGGACGTGCAGCTCAAAGTCTCGGACTACAAACTGAAGGTCAACGGCGAGACCGTCTATCGCAGCACGGGCGGCTGCGCGGGCGCCATCATCTGGTTCTCTTTGGGCGACCGCGGCCGCTTCGTCTTCTCGCTCGTCGAGCGCCCCGGCTTCGAGTTCCGGAAGGTCGGCGCGGTGCGCAACAACACGGTCGCCTTCGAGTGGGGCGGCGACCGTTACGAGTGGGAGTCGAGCCGCGCGGTCGTCGGCACGGGCGGCAGTTGGAACCTCTGGGTGCTCCACGACCCCGACTACAAACTCGACCTCTTCGAGCAGCCCTCCGCGCCGGCCGCCGCGGAGTCTGACAAGTCTTTGACGCAGAAGGCCGCCGAGGCCGTGCGCCGCCGGAGGCAGAGCGGCACGCAGACCGGGTACGACGACACGCCGTCCGCGCGAGAAAAGCAGCCGCCCACACGCACGCGCCGCACGCGCGTCATCATCGGCTCGGCCGATGGCGTCGAACACCTTTTCCCCAGACAGACGAAGTAGAAGCCGACAGTCTCTCGACAAAGGCCCACTGACACGGCGCGCGCCACTCAACTCCCCTTGAGGCCGCGCGGCCTGCGGGTCGTCGTGTGCGAACTCGACGGCCGTCAATGACAAAGGAGAAACACGCGATGAAAACACGCGCCCTCTTCACGCTCAACGCACTCATGCTCGTCCTGCTCCTTTTCAACCACAGCGCGCGCGCGCAGGAGCATGACGCGCCGAAGGTCGAGCTTGGCGTCCAGTACTCTTCGCTCTCAATCGACCTGCCGGGCTTCGGCGGCACCGAGCACGCCCCCGGCGTCGGCGCACGCGTCACGTACAACCTGAACGACTACTTCGCGGTCGAGGCCGAGGGGAACATCTTTCCTTCGGTGACGCAGACGAACTACACGACGGGCGGCGACCCGCAGCAGATGCAGTTCGGCGTCAAGGCCGGCAAGCGTTGGAAACGCTTCGGCCTCTTCGCCAAGGCGCGCCCCGGCTTCGTCAGCTTCAGCGAGACCGTCGCCCCCGTGCAGGTTCAGTCGGGCAGCCTGCCCGGCTTCCGCTTCGACCGCGAGCGCAAGACGCACTTCTCGACGGACGTGGGCGGCGTGGTGGAGTTCTACCCCTCGCGCCGCATGCTCGTGCGCTTCGACGCGGGCGACACCATCATCCGCTACGGCGAGCACAACGAGCTTCTGACCACAACTACGGGGTCGGTCATCGGGCCCGTGTCCTCCGAGACGAGGCACAACTTCCAGTTCACGGCGGGCATCGGCTTCCGCTTCGGCAGCGGCGGGGACGACCCGGGCGGGTCGCAGTCGTCTTCGACGGGCGAGCGCGTGCGTCGCTTCGAGCTTGGCATACAGTTCTCCTCGCTCATACTGAACCCGCCGCCAACCGGCTTCGGGGATGAGGGCGCGCGGCCCGAGGCCGGCTTCGGCGTGCGCTTCGGCTACAACGTCACCAACAACCTCGCCTTCGAGATCGAGGGCAACTTCTACCCTCCCCACCGCCGCTTTAACATCAGCACAGCCGCCGGCGGCTACCCCACACAGGTGCAGACCGGCGTGAAGTACGGCCGACGCTTCGACCGCTTCGGCCTCTTTGCCAAGGCGCGCCCCGGCATAGTCCACTTCAGCAGCGTCGCGGAGGTCACGGGCTATGACTCGATCACTTTCGGGGGGCAGACCTTCTTCTTCCCCAACTTCAGATTTACGGAAAAGGACTACTTCTCGATGGACGTGGGCGGCGTGCTTGAGTTCTACCCGTCGAAACGCATCCTCACGCGCTTCGACGTGGGCGACACGATGATCCGCTACCCCTCGCGCGACAACGCGTCAACTTTCACCACCACCCCGCCCCCGCGCCTCCCCTCCGAACTGCGCCACAGCCTGCAAGTCACGGCCGGCATCGGGTTCAGGTTTTAGAAACGCTCGATGTTAAGGAAGAGCAGTTAACCACAGAGACACAGAGACACGGCTTGCTGCCTTTAGCCGTGTCTCTGTGTCTCTGTGGTTAACTGTTCCTGATCTGTTTGAGTTTACTTCTCTAAACGCGTGCGGGCTCGTTGGAGGAAGGATTGGAGCATCTCGGTGACGCCCTTCTGGAGGGCGGCGCTAAGGCGGCCTTCGCCGGCGAGAGCAGCCAGCGTGTGCAGCTCGCGGGCGCTCGCGCGGCGCAGCTCGACGCGCTGCTCGATGCGGATGCGCGTGGTCTCTCCGCGCCCCTCGAAGCTGGCGGCGTAGCGCAGGAGGTTCTGGCTCTCGCCGGCGGCTGGGCTCCACTCGATGCGCGTCGGCTCGTCCACCGACTTGCGGACGGCAAACGCCTGCCGGATGGCGCCCACGACGGGCACCTCCGCGCGGATGAGCCAACGCGCGATGCCACGCGCGTCGGCCGTGATGCGCTCGACGCCGGGCATCAGCTCGGCAAAGTTCTTGAGGTCGCCGAAGAACTCGCGCGCCGCCTCCGTGCTCGTCCGCCACTCCACCTGCTCGCTGAATCCCGCCCTGAGTTGGAACATGGTTAAGGGTGAATAGTAAATGGTAAATGGTGAATAGTGAACCGCTGAGTCCGAGTTGAGATGCCCAACCCGCGAGGTGAGTTGGCGAAAACTTTCCATTCACTATTCACCATTCACTAAAAGATCGGTTGAAAGAGGAACGAGTTGAAGAACATCCGCGTCGTCGAGCGCCAGATGGCGCGGAAGTTCGGGTCTTCGGCGAAGAGGACGACGTGGCCGCGCCCCGTCGGCTCGTCGATGACGTAGCTGGTGCCGCGCAGCAGGCTTTCGGTCGTCGGCCAGATGAAGCCGGCGACGTGGAGCGGAAGCCCAGAGTCGTTGGAGAAGACGACCGCGTTCGTTCCCTCCTTCGACGGCCGGAAGAAGTAGGCCGACGCCACGAGCACGGGCATCGTCTCCTGCTCGTAGCCGTATGTGAGCGGCGTACGCCGGTCGAGCGTGGCGCGCATCAAGGCGCCGGGCACGGCCTCGGGCACGCGCCCCGGCCGCGCCGAAGGCGACGCGATGGGAGGCAGGTCGGGCGGTGCGCCCTCCATCTTCTCGGTCTGCGCGGATGAGACCTCCCGTTGCTCGGGCGTCGAGGTCGCCGCCTGCGCCTGCCGACGGCCGCGCTGCGGGTCTGTGTTCGCGCCGGCCGCATCCTGCGGCGTCGGCGTCGGACTGGCCTGCGCGGGCACGGCGCCGCCGCCCTCCGGTTTCTGGTCGTCCTCGTCGCTGCCGACGAGTCGCGCGGAGGTGAAGTTCACGTCCTTGAGCGCGCCGAAGACGGCCGCGCCTTTGACGAGAACGAGCGTGCCGCCGCGCTCGACCCAGCCGCGCAGGGCATCGACGCCGCCCTTGCCGAAGCGCGAGAAGTAAGCGCCCGCCGAGCCGTCCGGCAGGATGATGACGTTGTAGTTGTCGAGCTTCGCGCCCTTAATGGCGTCGATGGTCATTGGCGTGAAGTCCACGCCCATGCGGTCGAACGTCCACCACATCGCGCCGTAGCCGGTCGTGCTCACCGCGTCGTCGGCCGCGACGATGATCTTCGGCCGCCTGAGACTCACGACCGTCTCGGAGCCGACGCCCGTCTCACCCGTCTCGGGGAAACCCGTGCCGACGGCCGTCACGTCCACGCCCGTGTCGCGCGCGAGTTCCACGATGCGCGCGTGCAGCGTCTCAGGATTGCGCGAGACGCGCGCCACGACCGTCCCGCGCGGCCAGTCACGCCCGCCCGCGCTCAGAGTTTTAGTCGAGACCGCGAGCTTGAACCCTTCGCGCAGCAGGCGGAAGACTAACGCGGCCGCGCCGTTCCTCTCATACGGAATGATGTACGCGACCTGCGCGCGCCCCGTCACGACGCCGGGGCGGATGAGCGCCGAGCCAAGCACGTAGAACGGCAGTTCGGGGTGCGTGATGGTAACGCCCGTCTCAGTCTCAACGCGCGAGGCTGGAATGGGCGGCAAGACCACGGGCGAGCCCGCGACCTCGATGTCGTCCTCAGTCCAGAAGGCATCGACGCCGAAAGCTAAGGGGAGCGACCACGAAGTGATGTCGTAGAAGCCGTACTCCTCCTTGAGCCCGCCGCGCCCGCGCCGCTCGTTGCGTGCGAAGCGTGCGAGCTGCTCGCGCTGGAAGGCTTCGTCCTGCGGCGTATGGACTTCGAGCAGCGCCTTTGCGATGCGCTTGGAGGGCTGCGCGAGGTCTACGACGTATGCGCCCGCGGGGAAGTCGCGCGTCGTCGTGGGCGCGTCCTTGCCCGAATAGTCGTGCGCGCGCGCCGAGCGGAAGGGCGCGGCAGTCCTCTTGACTTCGACGCCCGCGCGCAGAAGGTTCTCGATTAGTTCGGCCGCGCGGCCGGGGTCTCTGCCGGGCAGGATGACGAAGCGCCGGACGCGGCCCGTCCTTCCCTCTTCAATCGCCGTGCGCTTGAACTCGTAGAAGTCGCGCAGCCGCGCCTCGCGGTTCGTGGCGGCGGTGGCGAGCGTCGTCAAGCTGGCGACGAAGTGTTTGGCGATCCCTGAACGGAAGGTGACGATGGTCTCGTCGTCGCGCTTCCAACGCAGACCCTTCCAGCCGCCCGCGTCCGTCTCGTAGGTCATGCCGGTCGCGCCCTGAAGCGCGGGCCAGGAGTCCCAGTAGCCGGGGTAGAAGAGGTCGAAGATGTCTCGGACGTAGAAGTCCCAGTTGCGCTGGTCGAACTGCGCGGCGTTGGCGCGGCCGAAGGCGGCGAGCCAGCGCTCGGTCTGCTCGGGCGGCAGGTTCGGGTTGACGGGCAGCGCGGCCGGCGGGAAGAAGAACTGCGAGGGCTGGCCGTGATGATCGACCGCCACCTGCGGATTCCATTCGAGGAAGGCGCGCTGCATGTTGCGCGTCTCGACCTGTGACGTAGCGATGTTGTCGCGGTTGAGGTCGAAGCGGTAGCGGTTGACGCGGCCGTAGACCGACCACGGCTCGTCGTGCTCGGCGGCCGAGGGCTCCGGGTCTCCGACGCCGAACGAGTTGTACCACGTCACAAAACGCTCGTGCCCGTCGGGGTTCGCGCAGACGTTGATGAGGGCGACGCTGTTGCGCAGGATGTCGAGCGTCGCGGGCTCGTCCGACGCGGCGAGCTGATAGAGCACCTGCATCATCGCCTCGAACGACGCCGACTCGTTGCCGTGGATGGTGTACTGAAGCCAGAGCGCGACCGGGGTATTGGAAGTGAGCCTCCGCGACTCTTCGGGCGAGAGCGTGCGCGGGTCGCTCAACTTCTTCAAGTTGGACTTGATCTCGTCGAGCCGCGCGATGTTCTCGGGCGCCGAGACGGCGACGACGTGCTGCATCCGGTACTCGTTCGTGAGCCCGATGTCGAAGACGCGCACGCGGTCGGGCGCGGCCTGCGCGATGGCTGCGATGACGCGCTCCATCAACGCGTAGTTGGTGTGGAACTCGCCCACGTCGTAGCGCAGAAGACTCTGCGGGCGCGGCACCTGCTGGCGGTAAGGCCCGCGCGTGTAGAAGTCGAAGCCGTCGCCCTGACCTTGCGCGGCGGCGGCGGGGCAGAGGGCTGTGAGCAGGAGCAACAGCGCGAGCGCCGCGCGCGGGCAGGCATTCTTCGTCATGGCTGGGCGGAGGGTCTTCTCTTTCGGCCGCGTGTGTGTTAAAGACAGCGGCGATATTAACCCGCCGCGCGCGCCTTCCCCAAGGGGCGCGCCGAACGGGGCTTCGACAGCGGGAGGCCGAGCATGAGGGACGCAGACTACACGACCAGCACGCAGGGCGAGGGGCGCTGCCCGCGCTGCGCCGAGGGGCCTTTGAAAGCCTGGTACGAGCTAAGCGAAGAGGAGCGCGAAGTGGCCGCGCGCCTCCCGGCCTCGGCCGACTTCACACAGCCCGAGCGCGCCGCCCGCCACCTCTTCTGCACCCGCTGCTGGTTCGAAGAGACCTCCGGCGCCCCCCGCAATGTTTGAGAGTGAGGAAACGATGTCTTCTCAGCGTAAGACTTTACTGACCCCGGAAGAGTATCTGGCCGTTGAGCGCAGGTCTGAGGGCAGGAGCGAGTACCTGGCCGGGGAGGTGTTCGCGATGGTGGGGGCGAGCAAACGGCACAACCTCATCGTCTCGAACATCATCCGCGTGCTGGGCAATCAGTTGTTGGATCGCCCTTGCAACGTCTACCCCAGCGATATGCGCGTGAAGGTAGGCCCGCTCGGGAAATACACCTACCCGGACGTGGTCGTCGCCTGTGAGGAGGAGTTGTTCGACGACGCGGAGAACGACACGCTGCTTAACCCGGTCGTCATCTTCGAGGTCTTGTCGGAGTCCACAGAAGCCTACGACCGCGGCAAGAAGTTCGAGCACTACCAGTACATCGAATCCCTCAAGGTATACCTGCTCGTCGCACAAGACCCTTACCGGGTCGAGCAGTTCGTCCGGCAGGGCGAGCGTGACTGGACGTATTCCGAGTACCACGCCGCCGAGGACGTGTTGAGGATCGGCGTCATCGGCTGTGAGCTTACCCTGAAAGACGTGTATGCAAAGGTCATTTAGGCATTCAACCGTCCCCGCCGGAGGCCGTTGGAAGGAGTGATGTACTGTGTGGCACACGCTGAAGTTGATGCTCGACCGCGCGAGCGCGGAGGCGTGGCAGGTGATTGTGGCGGTTGCGTTGTGCCTGCTGTTGCCGGCGTTGGCGGCGCTGGTGTTGTGGCCGGCGGGGATGGCCGGGGTGGGGTTCACGCTGTTGAAGGGGTTCGGGCTCTTCTGGGTCGTCGTCGCGGTGCTGTTCGTGGTGGCGGCGTGGGTGCAGAGGCGTTTGCGCGTGGACTTGCACTCGCACCCGGACGCGTTCGTCGTGTCGAACCTGCTCGTCGGCGGCATCCTCATGCTCGGCTGGACGGCCTTTGCGGCGCTCCTGATGCGGGACGCGGCGGCGGTCGCGGGGCTGTGGGTGGCGGGCGGGCTCTACCTGCTGGGGCTTTTGTCGGGCGGCGTGGCGTGTCAGGTGTTGGGGTCGTTCTACAACGGGCAAATCTACAAGCTCGCGTGCCTGCTCATCGCGTGTGCGGGCTTCGTCCTCTTCGTCGTGTGGCCGGCGGCGGCGCGCGCCACCTTCGGCCGGCTCTTCGGACTCTTCTAAAGGCGCGAGGCGCGGCCGTGCAAAATGGGCCTTGCTTAATCCGCGATTCCGAGTATCATCTGAGTCCACTTCACCCGAAGTCAGCCCCGTGCGGAAACCTATCCTCGCCGCCGAAACAGTAAGCAGACCCGCTCCCGGAGGAGTTTCAGAAGATGAAGAGGATGCTCTACGGCTTCGCTTTCGCGCTGTTGGCCGCCGCGCTGCTCGTCCCCTCGACGGCGGCCGACGACCCCTTGGCGACCGTCATCAAGCAGGAGGGCAACACCGTCTCGCTCGACCTGAGGTTCGACAAGAAGAGGCAGAACACCGTCCAGCACGTCCTCTCCTTCCTCGACTACGGGGCGAACGGGTACGCGACCGGCTTCGTCGTCGGCGACCGGCTCGTGATGACCGCCTACCACGTCGTTTCGGGCAAACTGAGCGCGTCGAAGAAGACGCAGCTCGGCTTCGGTGCGAAGGACGAGCTGGAGGTCAAGGCGTACGTCAACGGCTGTCAGGCCGAGGTCTTGCGCGTGGACGAGGAGGCCGACCTCGCGCTGCTGCGCGTCTGCCGCACGCCGAAGCGGGCGGGCGCGCCCGCCTTCCAGGCGACCATGAGCGAGGACGAGCGGCTCCTGCTCATCGCGCGCCCGAACGGCGAGAAGAGCGTCCGGCGCGGCAAGTTCTCCGGCCCCTACACGTTCCGCGGCAAGCAGTACTGGTCGGCCAAGATCGACGGCCACGACGGCTTCTCCGGCAGCCCCGTCTACAACGACCGCGCGCAGATCGTCGGCGTCTTCAGCGGCTACGACTGGGAGCGCAAGCTCGGCGTCATCAGCCCCGGCGAGCGCGCACAGAAGCTGCTCGAAGACTACAACACAACGCCAAAGCAGTAGACAGTATTCAGTAGAAAGACAAAGCGGCGCGCTCGGTCTAAAGGCTGAGACGCGCCGCCTCTCTTTTTCTACTGACTACTGTCTACTGCTTTGTTGCCGACGTGAGTCTCTCGTAGGCGGCGCGCACGGCCGACATGCGCGCCGCCAGTTCTTGCGTGAGTTCGGCGGGCGAGTCGAAGCGTGCCCGGCGCGCGAGGTCGCGCAGGACAGGGTGATCCTGCGCCGCTGGCAGGCGCGTCGAGCGCCCCGCGAGCAGGCGCAGTTCGTGGTCAACCCTCCGCAGCAGCAGATACCCCTCGCGCAACGCCTCGTAATCCTCCCCGGACAGAGAGCCGGCCTCGCGCAGTCGCGTGAGCGTCGCGCCCGTCGAGCGGTCTTCGCCCGCGTCCGGCCGCCGGTCGCGCAGTTGCAGATAGCGCGCGGCGAAGTACACGTCGAGCATCCCGCCCGCGCCGTACTTGATGTCGGTCGAGCGCGCCGCGCCGCGCTCGCGCTCCAGACGTTCGCGCACACGCCGCGTCTCGGCAGCGAGGAGCGCGGCGCCTGTGCCCGCGGCCCCTTCGTGCACGGCCGCGCGTGCGCGCGACTCCACCGCGCGGCCGAACTCCTGGTCGCCCGCCACCGCCCGCAGCTTCACGTGCGCCAGCCACTCCCAGACGCCCGCGCGCCCGCGCAGGTACTCGACGAACGCGCGCGACGAAGAGGCGAGCGGCCCGTTCTTGCCGTCGGGGCGCAGCCGCAGGTCTACGCGGTAGAGCGAGCCGTCGCGCGTGAGGCTTGAGAGCGCGTTGACGAGCAGCTCGACCATGCGCGCGTACGCCTCCTCGTGCGTCAAACCTTTAATCGGCGACGGCACCTCCTCGTCGTAGACGAGCACGAGGTCGAGGTCGGAGCCATAGTCCATCCCGCCGCTGGCGAGCCTCCCCAGACCCAGCGCGGCGAGGCGCGGCCCCGCCGCCAGACGCCCGTAGCGCCGCGCCATCTCCCTCCGCGCGACGAGGAGCCCCACGTTGATGCTCGCCGCGGCAAGCTGTGTCTGAAGCGCGTTCGACTCCTGCAAGGTCAGCTCGCCCGCCGCGTCGCGCGCACCGATCTCGACGACGAGGTGTGTCCACGCGCGTCGGAGAGCGGCCAGCTCGCCGCGGAATGTGCGCTCGCCGTCCACGGCCACGCGCAGCAGTGCGCGCTGGTCGCGCGCGAAGACCTGCGCGGCCGGCGTCGCCACCGAAGGGATGAGCGCCGGGCTCGCCGTCAGCACTTCGCCGAAGTGCTCCGACGCGCCGCACAGCCTCACCAAACCCCGCAGCGCCTCCGTCGAAAAGCCCTCGCCCCCCGTGCTCTTCGCGAGCGAGGCGCCGACGCGCGCAGACAGCAGGAGCGCACGGCGCCTGTTCAGAGAGCGCGCAGCCTCCTCGCGCAGCAGCCGCTCGACCTCCTCCGCCCTGTGCGGCTCGTCGCCGACGCGCGCGAGCCCCTGCGCGAAGGCCGCCGCCGCCGCGTGGACGTTCAAGTCCTCCGCCGCCCCCGCCGGCTCGTGCGTTGAAGGCGTGTGAGCTTGAGTCGTCAACGCTGCTTGAGTTTCGGCGACACCAGACTCGGAGTCCTCCGAGTCGGAGGCGGCGCCCGCATCCGCGCTGACCCGAACCGCAGTCCCGACACCACGACTTTCATCCTCAACGTCGAAGACGCGCGCGAAGGCTCGACTCACGGCGGAGGTATGTCGGCGGAGGGCTTCGTCGAACTCTTCCGTCGCGCGCTCGGGCGCGAAGTGCATGCGGCGCGCGAGCAGAGCGCGGCGGCCGGGGTCTTCGGGCACGCTGTGCGTCTGCAAGCCCTGCTCCATCTGTAAGCGGTGTTCGACCGTGCGCAGGAAGTTGTAAGCGTCGGACAGCTCACTCCGCTCGCGCTCGTCGATGAGGCCGCGGTCGGCGAGCCGCCCCAGAGAGATGAGCGTGTGCGGCGCCTGCAACCAAGCGTCGCGCCCGCCGTGCGCGAGTTGGAGCGCCTGCGCGACGAACTCGATCTCGCGGATGCCGCCGCGCCCGAGCTTGACGTTGAAGCCGCGCGACTCTTCGGCGTGGAAGCGGTCGATCTTCTGCTTGGCGAGCCGCACGTCGGCGAGCGCCTGCGCCACCGTCTGCTCCTGCCGGTAGACGCGATGCCGCAGCCCTTCACTGAAGCGCGCGAAGAGCGTCTGCGAGCCCGCGGCCGCGCGCGCGCGGATGAGCACCTGCAACTCCCATGCGTGCGCCTTCTCGCGGTAGTAGCGCAGCGCCTCTGCGAGCGAGACGGCGAGCGCCCCGTCCCGCCCGTGCGGCCTCAAACGCAAATCAACTCTGTAAGCGGCACCCTCGCCCGCGGGGCTCCCGACGATGCGCGCGACGCGCTCGGCCAGGCGAACGAAGAACTCGCGGTTCGTCGTCGCGCCGCGCTCGCCCGCGCCCGAGGTCTCGCCGTCTTCGGAGTAGAGGAAGAGGAGGTCGATGTCGGACGAGTAGTTCAGCTCGCGCGACCCGAGCTTGCCGAGCGCGACGACCGTCACCTCGGCCGCCGTCTTGCGCCCGCGCGCGTCCTCGCACTGCGGCGCGCCGTAAAGATTCTCAAGCTCCTGCCGCGCGAGCGAGAGCGCGTGGACGAGCGCGGCGTCGGCGAGGTTCGAAAGCTCCTCGGTCGTCTCGACCAGGTTCGTGGCGTGGCGTATGTCGTGGAGGTAGACGCGCAGAAGCTCGCGGCGGCGGAAGCGCGCAAGCTGTACCTGCGGGCTAACCTGCGTGTGCGTCAGCGCGAAGCGCGCCAGAGATTCGCTCAGCTCCTCGGTCGCACGGACGCGCGCGTCCGTGCGCTCGCGCGCGAGCCAGCTCAGGTAATCCGAGTTCTGTTCGAGCGTCGTCCCGAGCAGAGGGCTCCACGCCGCGAGCGTCAGCGCGTCGGACAGAAGCCCCTTGTCGCGCGCGAAGGCGCGTGCGGCGCGTGTGTGCGCCGCGGTGACGCGCTCGTAGAAGAAGCGCGCGCCCTCTGGGTCGGGCAGCTCGCGGATGAGTGATTCGGTTTTTTCGTCCGGCGCCGGCAAGGTGGTGATATATTACGCGGCCGCCGACAGCGTAGGCCAGCGGTTCAAGCGGCCCGCCAGCCTTGAAGAGAGTCCGCGGGGCTTCTTTCAAACCCGCGCCACCAACAGACCTGAATCGCTGACCGCCGGCGGAGGTCGGGCCGGCAAGGAGGAGTTGCATGAAGAGATTTGCAATCACCGCTTCCGTCGCCGCCGCGGCGCTGCTGCTGGCGGCGCTCGCCTACGGCGCGGCCGCGCCGCAGATGAAGACGCACCAGTTCCGCTGCACGGACAAGAACACGTCCCTCTACTTCGTCGTCTACGAGCGGGGCGGGAGCCTCGCGGGCGGCCACATGTATGTCGAGAACATGCAGGTCGGCGTGCTCGCGCCGGAGAACGCGGGCACGGGCGTCATCAAGGCCCCGGTCGTCGGCAACACCGCGACCAACATCGCCTTCCAGCTCCACAAGTCGCCGGGCAGCGTCATGGTCGCCAACTACGGCTCCGACCCGAAACGCGTAGAGGTCTGCAAGGCGAGTTACAAGTATCAGTAGACAGTAGGCAGATGGCAGTAGGCAGTTAGACGGAATCGAAGGTAGTCAAAAGAATCGGAGGCGGCGAGTCGCTAAGCTCGCCGCCTCCGATTCTTTCAGGCCGCCTTTTTGCTTCAACTGCCTACTGCCATCTGCCTACTGTTCCTCAGATGTCGAAGTAGAGCGAGTACTCCAGCGGGTGCGGGCGCATCCGCATGGGGTTGATCTCCTTCTCGCGCTTATAGGTGATCCAGCGGTCGATGAGCTGCGGCGTGAAGACCTCGCCCTTGAGCAGAAACTCGTGGTCGTTCTCCAAAGCCTTGAGCGACTCGTCGAGCGAGCCGGGGAGGCTGGGGACGTTCTTCAGCTCCTCGGGCGCGAGGTCGTAGATGTCCTTGTCGAGCGGCTCGCCCGGGTCGATGCGGTTCTGCACACCGTCGAGCCCCGCCATCAGCATCGCCGAGAAGGCGAGGTAGGGATTGCACGACGGGTCGGGCGGACGGAACTCCAGACGCTTGAGCTTCGGGTTGGTCGAGAACATCGGGATGCGGATGGCCGCCGAGCGGTTCCGCGCCGAGTAGGCGAGGTTGACGGGAGCCTCGAAGCCCGGGACGAGCCGCTTGTAGCTGTTCGTCGTCGGAGCGGCGAAGGCCACCACGGACGCGGCGTGCTTCAAGAGTCCGCCGATGTACCAGCGGGCCATGTCCGACAGCCCCGCGTAGCCGTCGCCCGCGAAGAGCGGCTTCTCGTCCTTCCAGAGCGACTGGTGGCAGTGCATCCCTGAACCGTTGTCGCCGTACATCGGCTTCGGCATGAAGGTCGCCGCCTTGCCGTACTGATAGGCGACGTTGCGGACGACGTATTTGAAGATTTGCAGGTTGTCGGCCGTGCCCAACATGGTCGAGTAACGGAAGTCGATCTCGCACTGGCCGGCGGTGGCGACCTCGTGGTGGTGACACTCGACCGTGATGCCGCACTCCTCCAGCGTCAGCGAAATCTCGGAGCGCAGGTCGCTCAGAGAGTCGGCCGGCGGGACGGGCACGTAGCCCTCCTTGTTGCGGATGCGGTAGCCGAGGTTCGGGCCGCGGAAGTCGTCCTCGCCGCGCCCCGAAGCCCAGATGCCCTCGTCGGAATGAATGCGGTAGCCCGAGTGGTGCGGCTCGTTGTTGACCTCGACGCCGTCGAAGACGAAGAACTCGGCCTCGGGGCCGAAGTTGATCGTGTCGGCGATGCCCGTGAAGCGGAGGTAAGATTCGGCGCGCTGCGCGACCGAGCGCGGGTCGAGGCCGTAGCCCTCCTTCGTGATCGGATCGACGGCGTTGGCGATGACAACGAGCGTCGGCTCCTCCGCGAACGGGTCCATAAAGACGCGGCCGGGGTCGGGGATGAGCAGCATGTCCGACTCGTGAATCGAGGCCCAGCCGCGAAGGCTTGAGGCGTCGAAGCCGAAGCCATCCTCGAACGAGCCCTCGTCCAGCTCGTGGAGCGGGAAGGTCAGGTGATGCCAGGCCCCGACGAGGTCTGTGAAACGTACCGAGACGAACTTCGCCTCGTGGTCTTCGGAATACTTCAAGACCGCTTTTGCGTCCATAATTTCTCCTGAAAGTGCGTTTTAAGGGGGTGGAAGGTGTCGGCCGCCTGTCTGCGGCGGCCTCTGTGCGGCGGAAAAGAGAGCGGGCGGTTGTTCATCAAAGCAGGTCAAGCCGCCTTAAAAAGCAGGCATTATAGCCGCGTCCCCGCGCCCGCCGTCAAGCGCCTGCCCGGCCGGACGTTTCGGCGCGCGGCCCGCCGGCGCCGCGCCGCGCCGTCTAAACCTTTCTCGTGCGTCGTTTAGCCCGGGGACGCATGTTCTCTGCCCAAAAAAAATAGTTTTTGACCGACCCCCGCCTTTTCTGTTAAATTGCGCCATTAAGCAAGTCCAATCCAGTTGCTTCAAACCGCACAGAGCCCACGAGGAGGCTGACCCCCGCTTACTTTGTCCAAATGCGCGAACCCACTGGGAGGCAGGAGAGCTAGAAGTTGACCACGGCCATCGAACAGACGCTTGAGACCTACGGCATAGAGAACTGGGGGGCCGGTTACTTCGGCATCAATCGCAAAGGCAACCTCGTCGTCCACCCTTCAGAATCCGACCAGAACCGCGCCGCCGACGTGCGCGAGATCATCGACGACCTGCGCCGACGCGGCATCCAGACGCCCGTGCTGCTCCGCTTCCCGCAGCTCATTGCGGGGCAGGTCAGGAAACTCCAGAGAGCCTTCCGCAACTCCATCCGCGAGTACGAGTACCAGGGCTCGCACATGTGCGTCTACCCGATGAAGGTCAACCAGAACCGGGCGGTCGTCGAGGAGTACCTGCGCGAGGGCGTGCGCTACGACTTCGGACTCGAAGCGGGCTCGAAGGCCGAGCTGTACGGCGCGCTCGCGATGGAGCAGTCGGGCGAGAGCCTGCTCGTCCTCAACGGCTTCAAGGACGAGGAGTTCATCGAGCTGGCCTTCCTCGGTGCGCGCGCGGGCAAGCGCGTCGTCATTGTCATCGAGAAGCTGAACGAGCTTGACCACGTGCTCAAGATGGTTGACCGCTTCGAGGACAGCGACCTGCCGATGGTGGGACTGCGCGTCAAGCTCTACTCGAAGGGCTCGGGACGTTGGGAGAAGTCGGGCGGCGAGGCGGCGAAGTTCGGGCTCACCACGACGGAAATCTTAGAGACCATCCGGCGGATGCAGGAGGCGGGGCGCATCGACATGCTCAAGCTCCTGCACTTCCACATCGGCTCGCAGCTCACCGATATCAAGCGCATCAAGAATGCGATGAAGGAGGCCGCGCGCGTCTACGCCAAGATCGTCCAGATGAAGGTGCCGGTTGACCTCCTCGACGTGGGCGGCGGGATGGCGGTCGATTATGACGGCTCGAAGACGGCCTTCGACTCCTCGGCCAACTACACGGCGCAGGAGTTCGCCAACGATGTCGTCTACACCATCATGCAGGTCTGCGACGATGAGAACGTCCCGCACCCGACCATCATCCAGGAGTCCGGCCGGTATCTTTCGGCCTACCACGCCATCCTCGTCACCAACGTCTTGAGTGAGATCGAGACGGTCGTCGAGGACATCACGCCCATCGAGGTTGACGACGACGACCCGCAGGTCGTCATCGAGCTGGCCGACCTGCGCGAGCACGTCACGGTCAAGAACTACCGCGAGTTCTACCACGACGCTTTGGAGCACCGCGACGAGCTGTTCACGCTCTTCAACCTCGGGCTCATCTCTTTGGAAGATCGGGCGAAGGGCGAGGTTCTCTTCTGGGACGTGTGCGAGCGCGCGGACAAGCACGCGCAGCTCGCCAAGTACGTCTCCGAGGAGTTCGCGGAGTTGCGGCGCCTGCTGCGTGCGAAGTACCTGACGAACTTCTCCGTCTTCCGCTCGGTGCCCGACCACTGGGCGCTCGACCAGCTCTTCCCCATCATCCCCATCCACCGTCTGAACAAGCCGCCGACGGAGTACGCCACGCTCTGCGACATCACGTGCGACTCTGACGGCGTCATTGATAAGTTCGTAGACCTCCACGACGTGAAGCAGGTTCTGGAACTGCACTCGCTCGTCGAGGACGAGCCCTACTACATCGCCCTCATGCTCGTCGGCGCTTACCAGGAGGTGATGGGTAACAACCACAATCTCTTCGGCGCGCCGAACGAGGCGCACATTCACATCGACGAGGACGGCTACCTGATCAAGAAGGTCGTCAAGGGCACGACCGTCGGCGAGGCGCTCTACCGCGCGCGCTACGAGCGCGGCCAGCTCCACGAGGGGTTCCGCCGCATCGTCGCGCAGCGCGTCAAGCGCGGCGAGCTGTCGGAGGCCGACGCCGCCGAAATGATCGAGCTTTACGAGTCGCGCTACAGTGCCTACACCTATCTCGCCGTCAACGGCGGGCCCGAAGATAAACGGCGCAGGCGGTAAATAGTAAATGGTAAATGGTGAATAGTAGGTGGCCGCTGCCCTGTTCCTGACACCATTTACGATTCACTATTTACCATTCACCAAAGGATCGAAAATGGTCACCCAACGTAAACCGCGAGCCACGAAGTATCTCACCGCCCCGATTCGGCCCGTCCAGGTAGACCGCGACCGGTCGGTGGCGGGACTGCTGGAAAAGATGGAGGGCGCGGGCCTCGGCGGCCGCCAACTCGCGGAGGCGCACCGCATCTGGCTCGACATGCTCGGCGACAACACCACGGTCGTCGTCGCCGCCAACGGCGCGCTCATCCCGGCCGGCATGCGGCGTCTGCTCGCCTACGTCATCAAGAACCGCTTCGTGGACGTGATGGTCTGCTCGGGCGCGATGCTCTTTCAAGACCTGCACGAGACCCTCGGCCGCCAGCACTTCCAGGCGCACCCGTCGATGACGGACGCGGAACTGGAGGCGTCGCAAATCGCGCGCATGTGGGACGTGCTCGCCAGCGAGGAGGAGTACAGCGAGGCCAACGAGTGGGTCGGCGGCTTCACCAACCAGCTCGACCAGACGCGCGCCTACTCGACGCGCGAGTTCCTCCATCTGCTCGGCCGCGAGCTGGCCGAGATCGCCACCGACGACGGCGTGCTGACCTCCGCCTACAAGGCGCGCATCCCCGTCTTCTGCCCGACCATCTCCGACAGCTCGATTATCGTCGGCATCGCCGGCGCGCGCTTCGAGAAGAAGAACAGCTTCTGCTTCGACCTCGCGCAGGACACGCTCGACCTCATGCAGATCGGCGCGCGCTCGCGGGTGACGGGCGTCATTAACCTCGGCGGCGGGACTTCGCGCAGCTACGTCCAGCAGATGGAGTCGGCCTCCGAGATCATCAAGACGCCCGCGCGCGGACACAAGTACGCGATTCAAATCTCCACCGAGCAGTCCGCGCACGGCGGCCGCACCAGCCCCAACACCGACGACGAGTCGCTCGTCTTCGGCAAGCTCGCGCGCGGCGCGGCGACGGCCTACGTCGCCTGCGACCCGACCATCGCGCTCCCCATCCTTGTCACCGCCCTCTCCCAGACGGCCGCCAAATACATGAAGGGCCGCAAGCGCCCCAACTTCACCTTCATGGGCAAAGACCTGACGGTCGAAGTGCCGTGATGGACAGCAGGATGAAGTCTAACTTTAGGCTTGTGCTTTCTTAGGCTCACGTAGTAACGTTTGCCGCGTCTGAGCACGACGCATGTGCCCAGATTGACAATTAAACAGGGATTACGGAATATTTCCGAAGCCCGCCACTAAGCAAGACGCCTGCGACGCGTCTTCAAGTGGCGGGCTTTTTTCGTTTCAGGAAAGGTTAAGCTGATGGCTGGCAAACTTCCGGCGCTGAAGCCCAAACAAGTTATTAAGGCGCTTGAACGACACGGCTTTTCCATTAAGCGCACGTCGGGGAGTCACTACATTTTGAAGAAGGAGAAGCTGCGCGTGACGGTGCCTTACCACAGTAAGGATTTGAAGCCGGGCACCCTTAAATCAATCATCAGCGAGGCTGGATTGACAGTCGAAGAGTTTCTCGATTTGCTCTGACGGCATTAAGGCTTAGGCCACTTCGACAGTCACTTCTTCAATGATGGGGTTGTCGGTGGGGACGGGCTCACCGTCTTCCAGAAGGCTTTCGACGTAGCAGCGGATGGCGTCGGCAGCCATCGCGCGTGCTTCTTCGAGCGTGTCGCCTTCGGTGACTAATCCTGGCAAGGCGGGACAGGTCACGACATAGCCGCCGGTCTCGTCGGGCGTCATGAGGACTGTGTAGTTCAGGATTTTCATGACCGTATTATATCACCGGTATAACGAACTTCCTCAGCTTGTCTCTCGCCCTTCGTAACCTTAAAATTCCCTCATGTCTGAATCAGCAGAACTTCCGATGAACTTCGGTGGCATCGACGACGAGGAGTTGTCGAGCTTCGAGAACGCGCGTGTGGTCGTGTGGCCGGTCTCTTATGAGGGCACGGTCTCTTACGGCGGGGGGACGGGCGAGGGAGCGATGGCGGTCGTGGACGCTTCGCGCAACATGGAGTTGTACGACGAGGAGACCGACGCCGAAGTCTACCGGCTGGGGCTACACACGACCGAGGTGACGCCGCCGGCCGAAACGCCCGAGGCGATGATGAAGTCGCTGCTGACAAAGGCGCGCGAACTTGTCGGCGCGGGCAAGTTCGTCTGCATGATCGGCGGCGAGCATTCGGTGAGCGCGCCCGTCATCCAGGCGCACGCCGAGCGTTACGAGAACCTCTCCGTCCTACAGATCGACGCGCACGCCGATCTGCGCGACACGTACGACGGCACGCCGCACTCGCACGCGTCGATCATGGCGCGCGTCGTGCGCGACCTCAAGCTCCCGGCCGTGCAGGTCGGCATCCGCTCCATCTCGGCCGACGAGGCGCGCTCGCTCGACCAGTTCCCGACGCGCATCTTCTGGGCGAAGGACATCGCGGGGCGCACCGACTGGTGGGAGGAGGCCGTCTCGGGGCTGACCGAGAACGTCTACCTGACGATAGACATCGACGGGCTCGACCCTTCGCTCGTCGCGCAGACGGGGACGCCCGAGCCGGGCGGCCTCGGCTGGTACGAAGTGCTCGGCCTCATCCGCACGCTCGCGCGCGAGCGCCGCGTCGTCGGGATGGACTTGACCGAGTACTCATACGTCGAGGGCTTCAGCGCCTCGGCCTTCCTCTGCGCGAAGCTCATCTACAAATCGCTCTCCTACATCTTCGAGTCCGAGACCGAGCGCGTCCGCGGCGGGCGTGCTTCCGGCGCGGGCGCGTGAGGATAAAAAGTTCTTGACTTCCCTTCCAACCGAGTGTGCAATACGCGACATGCTTAAAGGCATGAGCACACGCTTCCCTCCCTGGTAAACCCTACCCGTAAAGGCGAGTTCGACCGCGGCCTCTCGCGGCGCACGCAGTGGTGTGTGCGTTTCGAAGAGGCTGCGGCGCGCGCTCGCGCGCTCGGTGATTCCGCCCCCGCGGCCGTGACGTTTTCAGGCGCAAGCGAAAGAGAACGTTACGGCTTCCACGGAAAGGAGAATCACCGTTCATGTCTTCCGCACAAAAGTCCGCCCCCGCGCCGCGCCACATCGCAGGCGCGCGGCGCGGCCTGTCGCTGTTCGTCCTCACGCTGCTCGTCGCAGAGTTTCTGGACGAGGTTATCTTCGGACTTCGAGAGGCCGCCTGGCCGCTGATACGCGACGACCTGCGGCTGTCGTACACGCAGGTCGGCGTCATCCTGAGCGTGCCGCCGGTGGTCGGCCACTTGGTCGAGCCTCTGCTCGGCATCCTCGGCGACGTGTGGCGCAGGCGCGTGCTCGTGCTCGCGGGCGGCGTCGCCTTTGCCGCCGGGACGCTGCTCGTAGGTTTGAGCACAGGCTTCGCGCTGCTGCTCGCGGCGTCGATTCTGTCGAACCCCGCGTCGGGAGCATTCGTCAGCCTCTCGCAGGCGACTTTGATGGACGCCGCGCCCGAGCGGCGCGAGCAGAACATGGCGCGCTGGGCGCTGGCGGGCTCCGTGGGGAACTCCGTGGGGCCTGCGACCATCGGCGCGTGCGTGTGGGTGGGCGCGAGCTGGCGTTGGGGCTTCGTCGCGGCGGGCGCGCTGATGCTTTTGGCGGTCGCGGCGGCGTGGCGTCAGCCGTTCGAGACGCCTTCGGCCCCGGGCAGCGCAGAGCCTACACGCGCGGCACTGCTTGAGGGCTTGCGCGGAGCCTTGCGCGCGCTCCGCAGGCGCTCGGTGCTGCGCTGGCTCGTGCTCTTGCAGTTGGGCGACTTCACGTACGACGTTCTGCGCGGCTTCCTCGCGCTCTACTTCGTGGACGTGGTGGGCGCGGGCGAGGGGGGTGCGGCGCTCGCCGTTGCGATGTGGACGTGGGTGGGGCTCGCGGGCGACTTCGCGGTGGTGCCGTTGCTCGAACGCGTGCGCGGCCTGAAGTATCTGCGCGTGAGCACGTCGGTCGTGTTGGCGCTCTTCCCACTGATGCTGCTGGCGGAAGGGTTCTCGACGAAGTTGGTGCTGCTCGGGCTGCTCGGGTTCGCCAACGCCGGTTGGTACGCCATCATCCAGGCGAAGCTCTACGACGAGATGCCCGGGCAGAGCGGGACGGTGGCGATGACTCTGGGGAACGTCTTCGGGCTCGCGGGCAGCCTCGTCCCGCTCGCGCTCGGCGCCTTCGCCGAAGCGTACGGGCTCGGCCCGATGATGTGGCTGCTTGCGCTCGGGCCGTTGGCTCTGCTCGCGGGGCTGCTGACGGTGAAAGAACGATAAACGCCGGAACGCGGGACGATGAACTGAAGGCAGCTTGTCTTCAGTTCATCGTCCCGCGTTCCGGCGTTTAGCCGAGACGTGTTATCTTGCCTCGGTTCTGCCCCGCCGCGCGTGCTGCCCGAGAGCGCGCGGCGCCTACAGCGAAAGTGATCCCTATAGATGCCCGAGACACTCTCGAAAGAGTCCTTCGCCGAGCTACTCAACACGAAGTTCCGCGTCCTGCCGGAGCAGGAAGACGCGCCGGAGGTCGAGCTTGAACTGGCGGAGCTGGTCGAGTTCCCCACGCTGACCCACTCGCGCAGTGACGTGGAGCGCTTCTCGCTCTACTTCTACGGCCCCAACGACTCCTTCCTGCCACAGCACACGTACCGGCTGGCGCACGAGCGGCTGGGCGAGCACGACATCTTCCTCACCGCCGTCGCGCAGGAGCCGCGCGGCTACCGCTACGAGGCCGTCTTCAGCTACTTCAAGGAAGAGTGAGAAAGAAATGATGAATGTTGAATGAAAGAGAGTTCTTAATTCAACATTCCGCCTTCATCCTTCATCATTCTCGGGCGCCCACTCCATGTGGAGGTAGCCGCCGAGGTCTTCGAAGACGCGGAAGCCGAGGCGCTCGTAGAAGCGTCGGGCTTCGGTGTTGAGCATGAAGACCATGTGGCGGAGGCGCTTGTGCGAGGCGCGGGCCTCTTCGATGAGCGCCCCGACGATGGCGGCGCCGAGACCCCGGCGCTGCGCCTCAGGCAGCAGCGCGATGTCGAGCAGGCGTATCTCGTGCTCAGCGCGGCCGACCCAGACGCGCCCGACCGTCTGCCCTTCCAGCTCGATCACGTCGTACTCGGCGTCGGGGAAACGCGCGTCATACTCCTCCTTCTGCGCGCCATACTGCGCGCGACAGAAGGCAAGCTTCTGGTCATCGTCCCACCAGGTGACCTGCGCCAGCTCGGCCGCGCGCGTGCTGGCGTAGACCCGCACCAGCTCCTCGTAGTCGGCCTCGACGGCCGGACGCAGCACGACCCTCAGACCGCCTGCCTCGATAACACCTCCGCCAATCGACATCAAACGCCAGCCCTCCACTATAGAGTTTTCTGCCCCGCGCGCGCCGGGGCAGACCCCGGGCAGGCCGCGCCCGCCTGCCCGCCGGGGCCGCCGTGGATACTAACGCGTGTGAGTGAAAATCTTAAGCCGGTGGGAGCTTTAGAGAGCGTGGTTGAAGACCGCCTCGTAGAAGTGCTTGCCCTGTGGGCCGTCGCGGCGTGTCAGGAAGAGCGGGAACTTGCCGAGTGCGGCGTGCTCCACGTCGTAGATGCTCGTCAGGTCGGTCAGCTTCCCTTCGGCGCTGAAGACGAGCGCGAAGCTGTCGGACGGGCGCGACTTCTTCGTCACCTTCTGCTTCGGGTTCGGCGAACAGTCGCGGACGCTGACGAGGGTCGCCTCGACCGAGTTGGCGCCCGCGCTCAGCTTGAAGACGCCGTTCAGGTAGGGCTGGAAAGTCTCGCGCTTGAAGGAGAAGGCGGCCTCCTGCTTCGCTTCGAACGAGACCGGAAAGTCTTGCTTAGGGTCGTGTTTATGCACCTGCTGGGCGAAGGCGCGGGGGAGGGTGTCAAGGGCGAGGCCGGTCACAAGGACGGCCGTCGTCCCCGACCTCAGAAAGGTTCGTCGGGACAGTGTCATCTTTTTAGCTGCTCCTAGATTATCTGGGTGGGCGGCGGGGTTAAACCCTACGTCCCCGCCGCAGGGCAGTGTATGTCACGCGGGGCGCTGCTGACAATCTTTTTAGACAAGACTCGACGTTCTTGTTCTTGCCAAACCCTGTGCACTAGGTTTAAAATTCGTGCCGCTTCGCTTAACGGCAGGGCACAAGGTACACACACACGCAAACAGACATTCCAAAGAGTTTCACCGCTAAGCACCCTAGGGCGCACCCAGGTCTGTTCTTCCCGTTCTAAGCATCGCTCCGGAGCCCGGCGACCACGCCGGGCTACACTGGCCTCGTCAAGCCTTTTACAACGCTCTCGAAAGCCTATCCGCCAAGGAGAGAGAAATGTCCGAACCGTTCCTCAGTGAGATAAAGATCGTCAGTTTTAACTTCCCCCCGAAGGGTTGGGCCCTCTGCAACGGCCAGCTCTTGCCCATCAACCAGAACCAGGCGCTCTTCGCCCTGCTCGGCACCACCTACGGAGGCAACGGGCAGACCAATTTCGCGCTGCCGAACATCCGGGGACGGGCGCCTATCCACATGGGTAGCGGCCACACCCTCGGCGAGGCCGCCGGCTCGACCAGCGTCACGATCAACATCCAGCAGTTGCCGACGCACACGCACGCCTTCAACGCCACGAACAACGTCGCGTCGGCCACTGCCCCTGACGGCTCCATCGTCATGTCGGCGACCCCGAGTAACAGCTACACGCCGTCGGGGGCCGTTGTCGCCATGGCCGGGGCGGTCTCCAGTGTGGGCGGGTCGCAGCCGCACAACAACATGATGCCCTACCTGGTGCTCAACTTTATCATCGCCCTCCAGGGCATTTTCCCGTCGCAGAACTAGGAAGGAGGACGAAGGTAACATGGGCCAACCATACGTCGGTGAAATCAGAATGTTCGCGGGCAACTTCGCCCCCAACGGCTGGATGTTCTGCGAGGGACAGACGCTCCCCATCTCGGAGAACGATGTGCTCTTCCAGCTTATCGGCACGACCTACGGCGGCGACGGTGAGGAGACGTTCAACCTGCCGAACCTCGCCAGCCGCATCCCCCTCCACATGGGCACGGGGCCGGACGGCACGACCTACCAGATTGGCGAGACGGCCGGCACCGAGCAGGAGACGCTGACGATTCAGCAGATCCCCAATCACACGCACGCGCCGGTCGGCACCACCAACCCGGCCACCCAGACCACGCCGGGGGGCGCGATGTTCGCGCAGAGCGTGGCGCAGAACTACGCCTTCCTGTCGCCGATCAACATATCGCCACAGGCTGTAGGCCCGGCCGGCGGGAGCCAGCCGCACGAGAACACGCAGCCGTTCCTCTGCATCAACTTCATCATCTCGCTGTTCGGGGTGTTCCCCAGCCAGACCTAAGGAGGAGAGAATGTCCGATCAGTTCGTAGCCGAAATCCGCATCTTCCCTTTTAACTTCCCCCCGACCGGCTGGGCCTTCTGCGACGGGCAGTTAATGCCCCTCTCGCAGAACACGGCGCTCTTCTCGTTGCTGGGCACCACCTACGGCGGGGACGGTAAGTCCACCTTCGCGCTCCCCGACTTGCAGGGCAACGCGCCCATGCAGCCCGGTCAGGGACAGGGGCTCAGCCTCCGCGACCTCGGCGAGATGTCAGGCGTCGAGACCATCACGCTGCTCGTCTCGGAGATACCGCTCCACACGCACACCTATCAGGTCACGGAAGAGGCGGCTAACGAGAACAACCCGACGAATAACGCCCCGGGCGCGGGCCTCGCCCAGTTCGCTGCACCCAACAACCTGACCCCGATGGCCTTCCAGACGCTGTCGCTGGCTGGCGGCGGCCTGCCGCATAACAATATGCAGCCCTACCTGACGCTCAACTTCTGCATCGCCCTCCAGGGCATCTTCCCGCAGAGACCGTAAGGCTGAAGCTCAACCGGCGGGGCGGCCGTTAACGCGAGCCGCCCCGCCACACTTTTACTTTTAACCCGACAGGTGCCGCCCCACCCCGCCATGCGCGCGCACCGATGCCGAAAGTTTCATAGAGGTCGCTCACGCCCGCGCCCGTCGCGGTCACCCAGCCAAGGAGATTTATGAACCAGCGAACTTCGATTGTCCGCCGCCGCAGCCTCAGGGCTTATGCTGCCGCCTTCATCTCATACGTGATGCTCGTCGGGCAGGTCGCGCCGCTGGCACTCGCCGCCGCGCCGAAGCCCTCCGTCCCCGCGACCGCGGCCACGGCCGCGACCGCCCCGGCGCCCTTGAAAGCAGCGCCCATGCCTGCGCCGATGCCGGTCTTCGCGCCGGCCATCACGGCGACCAAGGTTGACGCGTTCCCCGACCCGAACGGGAACCTCAAGGCGGAGCCCGGTGACACCATCACCTACACGGTGACGATCAACAACACCGGCCCCGACCCCGCGACCGGCGTCACGTTCACCGACTCGGTGGACACGAACACCTCGCTCGTCCCCGGCTCCGTGCAGACGCAGCCCGTCGCGACCGGCGACACCGTCACCGCCTTCGGCAACGTCCGCATCTCGACGACCAACGGCGCGCCCAACCTCCTGGCCAACGACTGCGACCCGGACGACACGACGCCGCCGTGCAACTCGAACCTGACGGCCTCCGGCCCGACGACCGGCCCGACGAGCGGGCAGGCCACCGTCAGCTCCAACGGCGACTTCACCTACAACCCGAACCCCGGGTTCACCGGCACCGACAGCTTCACCTACACGGTCAGGGACACGGGCCCCGACGGCACGCCCGGCAACGCCGACGACAAGACCGACACGGCCACCGTCAGCATCACGGTCGGGCCGACGCTCATCTGGTTCATCGACAACACGGCGGCCGCCGGCGGCGACGGGCGTATCACGACGCCCTTCAACTCCATCGCGGCCTTCAACGCGGGCGCGGCCGACGACCCCGGCGACATCATCTTCATCTATACCGGCACGGGCACTTATGCGGGCGGCATCGCGCTCCTGAACACGCAGAAGCTCATCGGCCAGGGCTTCCTGCTCGCGACCGAGACGGGCACGGTGCCGGCGGGGAGCGACCCGTTCCCCGCGGCGGGCTCTTCGCCGACGATTGACAACGCGGGCGCGAACATCATCACGCTCGGCCAGAACAACACGCTGCGCGGCTTCAACACCGGCAACTCCGGCGCGGCCGGCACAGACATCATCGGCACGAGTTTCGGCACGCTCGCCGTCAGCAATCTCTCCATCAACGGCGACGGCCGCGCTCTGAATTTGACGACCGGCACGCTCGCCGCCACCGTCGGCGGCATCTCGGCGTCGAACACCGGCGCGAACACCGGCATCACACTGAACGGCGTCGGCGGCGCGCTCACCGTCTCCGGCACCACCACCATCACGAACCCGGGCGGCAACGGCATCGACATTTCCAACGCGGCCGCCGGCGCGGGCTTCAACTTCGGCACGGCGACTATCAGCAAGAACGCGGCCGGCGCCAACCTCAACCTCGCGACCAACGCCACGGCGACGACCAGCTTCACCTCGCTGACCGTCACGAACTCAAGCGGCGCAGGCATCATCACCAACAACGGCGGCACGCTCAACGCCTCGGCCGGCAGCATCACGACCACCGGGACGGGCGTCGCGGCGTCGTTCACCAACACCACGCTCGGCCTGACCTTCACCAGCGTCTCATCGAACGGCGGCGCCAACGGCCTCATCTTCAGCGGCGGCACCGGCTCGTTCACCACGGGGACGACGAACCTTCAGAACAACGCGGGCATCGGCCTCCTGATGTCCAGCTCGGCGGTCGCGGCCAACTTCGGCAACACGACCGTCAACAGCTCGGCCGGCGACGCGGTTGACCTGTCGAGCAACACCGGCGCCATCACCTTCGCCGACCTCGACCTGACGCCCGACGCGGGTCTCCGCGGCCTCGACGCGCAGAACAACACGCAGACCATCACCGTCACCTCGGGCGACATCACGACCTCGGGCGCCGGCACGGCCAGCGCCGTCTTCTTCGATGGCCCGGCGGGACGGACGCCCATCAACCTGACCTTCACCAGCGTCACGACGAGCGGCGTCGGCAATAGCATCCACCTCCAGGACGTGTCGGGCACGAAGTTCCAGGTGACGGGCACGACGCAGGTCAACACGCGCTCGACGACGAACGGCGGCGCCGCCGTCTTCGTGGACAATTCGACGGCGACCAACATCCAGCTCGGCACGACCAACATCCCAAACCCGAGCAGCTCGGGCGGTGACGGCATCCGAGTCTTTAACTCTTCCTCGGCCGTCACCGTTTCGTCGGCCACCATCTCCGCCGCGAACCAGACTGTCGCGCAGCCCGACGGCGACAACAACGGCTTGCCCGACTCGACCACCGGCGACGGCAACGCCATCTTCCTCAACAACAACACCGGCAGCTTCACCCTCAACGGCGGCACGCTCTCCAGTTGCGGCAACGACTGTATTGACGTGCGCAGCTCGACGAACCTCGTGCTCTCCGGCGTGACCATCGATGGCCCGGGGCAGGACGTGAACGGCGCCGACCCCTCGGGCACGGGCGGCCACGGCATACAGGCCATCACCCTGACGGGCACCAACAGCATCACCAACTCGACCATCACCAACTGGGAGAAGCAGGCGCGCGACGGCCTCCGCTACTGGAACACCTCGGGCACTTCGACGCTGACCATCCACGGCACGACCTTCTCGAACTCCGAGAGCGGCTCGAACGCCATTCTCTACAACGGCGACGCTACGGCCACGATGACGCTCAACGTCGGCGGCGCGGTCGCCGGCGACCCCTGCACCTTCTCGCAGGTCTTCGGCGCCGCCATCACGCACAACGCGGGCTTCAACGCCGGCTCGACCGCGACGGCCAACCTCAACCTCATCAACAACAACTTCACGGGCACGCCCAACGGCGGCCAGAACAGCGTCTCTTCCCGCAACGTCGAGGCCGGCAAGGCGACCGTCGTCATCACCGGCAACACGTTCGACGGCGTGGGCAACACGCTCGCCGACACCTCGGGCGTCATTGACCTCGGCGGCGACGCCCTCCTCGCCGGCAACTCCATCAGCTTCAACGTCAGCAACAACATCATCAGGAACGTCGGCCTCGCCAGCGCCTGCCTCTCCCCGGCGTCCGCGCTGCCTTGCGACGGTAAGCGTGGCATCGACGTGTTCATCGACGACAATGCCAACGTCTCCGGCACGCTCACGATTGACGGCAACATCATCACGAACGTCCGGCGGATGGGCGTCATCTTCGACACCGGCAGCACCTTCAACGGCGCCAACTTCGCCGCGAAGGTCACCAACAACCGCATCGGTATCCGCGCCGACAACACCATCGACCGCGTCGGTACCGGCACTCCCCTCGCTACTGGCGGCGAGAACGGCATCCGCATCGAGAATCGCAACGGCAACGCGAAGAACCTCAACATCCTCGTCTCGAACAACCTTGTCTACAACGGCAACGGCGCGGCGGGCAGCCCGCTCAACAACTCGGGCATGCTCATCCGCGCCCAGGGCACTGCGACGATCTCCTCGACCGTGACCAACAACACGGTAAACGTGAACACCTCGTCCGGATCCTTCGGCTTCAACGTCCAGACGGCTAACGGCACCACCGAGACCCTGTGCTTCGACGGCAGCGGCAACACGATCACCGCGCCCGGCGGCGGCTTCGGTCTCACCGAGGTGAACGGCACGCTCAACATCGAGCAGGCCAGCTCTGCGGCTCTGGCCACGGCCAACGGCGGCGCGAGCGTTTCCATCGTCAGCGGCTCGCCCACCTTCGGCGTCGCCTGCGCCGTTCCGCCGGCCGCGACCGTGGACATCGACAGCGAGCTTGGGCAGGCCCCCGGCGGCGTCCCGGCGGCCGGCACGCCCACTGAAGAAGTCACCGACTCAGCCCCCAAGGGTAACGCGGGCGGCGAAGTCACCGCGCGACCGGTCGCAGTGCCGCGCGCTACCACGGCCCCGAAGGCCGTCGCGCCGAAGGCCATCAAGGCCGAGGCGAAGCGCGACGCGGGCTCGACCTTCCGCTACGCGGCCGAGGCCACTTCGGCCCCGCTTAACACCACCACCGAGCCCGTCGCCCAGCGGCGCAAGGGCATCTTGAAGCCGGTGCTCAACGATGAGCCGGGCCCGCCGAACGGCACGGGCGGCACCGTGACCATCAACATCGGCACGCTGGCCCCGAGCGACTCGGTGACGATTACCTTCCAGGTGGTCGTTGACAATCCGTACTCGGGCGGCCCGAACGTCTCGAACCAGGGCACGGTCTCCGGCTCGAACTTCTCGAACGTGTTGACGGACGATCCGGACGTGGCGGGGGCGAACAACCCGACGCTGACGCCGATCAACTCCATCGACATCCGCGTGCAGGACGCGAAGGTGGCCGAGCCGGCCAGCCCCAACACGGTGGACATGGTCTTCACCGTCTCGTTGTCGCAGCCGGCGGGCGGCCCCGTCTCCGTCAACTTCGCGACGACCGACGGCAGCGCCACAGCCGGCACCTGCGGTAACCCCGGCGCCGACTACGTGTCCACGAGCGGCACGGTCAACTTCGCCGCGGGCCAGCAGGTCAAGACGATCAACGTCCCCGTCTGCTCGGACGCCGTGGTCGAAGGTGACGAGACGTTCACGGTGGGCCTGAACACCCCTGTGGGCGGGAACATTATTGACAACACAGCCACGGGCACGATCACGGTCAACACGCCGGGCACGTTCCTTATCTCTGAGCTGCGCACGTCCGGCCCCGGGGGCCCGGGCGATGACTTCGTCGAGTTCTACAACAATACGGACTCGCCGCTGACGGTCACGGCGTCTGACGCCTCGGCCGGCTACGGCCTCTACAAGATGGGCGCGACCTGCACCGACACGCCGGTACTCATCGGCGCCATCCCGAACGGGACGGTCATCCCGGCGCGCGGCCACTACCTGCTCGTCGGTTCGCAGTACACGCTCGGCAACTACGGCGGGACGGGCGCGGCGGCCGGCAACCTGACGATGACCTCCGACATCGAGAACGACCGCAACGTCGCCGTCTTCACGACGACGAACATCGTCAACATCGCGTCGGCGAACCGGCTCGACGCGGTCGGGTTCGGCCTGAACACGGGCGCCGTCTGCGACCTGTTCCGCGAGCCGAGCAACCTCCCGGCCGTCTCGGGCACGACGACGGAGCACTCGTTCTTCCGCAAGCTGTGTGACTTCGGCGTGACTGGGTGCACCGGCGACCCGCTGGACACCAACGACAACACGGCCGACTTCAAGTTCGCCGACACGCAGGGCACGTTCATCTCCGGCGTCACGCAGCGGCTCGGGGCACCGGGGCCGGAGAATCTGGCCTCGCCCATCCGGCGCGACACGTCGGGCATCGGCCTGCCGATGCTGGACAACTCGATCTCCGCGTCGGCGCACCCGAATCGCTCCCGCGACTTCACGGCCGACCCGGCGAACAACTCGACCTTCGGCACGTTGACGGTGCGGCGCCGGGTCACTAACAGCACAGGCGGTAACGTGACGCGGTTGCGGTTCCGCATCATCGAGCTGTCAACCTTCCCGAGCCCGGGCGGCGGGGTGGCCGACCTGCGCGCGCGCACCTCGATAGACGAGGTGGGCATCGGCCCCGTCAACGACCCGGCGACCTGCGCCAACGGCGGCACCCCCGCGACGCCGCCATGCACGGTGACGGTGCGTGGGACGACCCTTGAGCAGCCGCCCACACAGCCCAACGGCGGCGGTATCAACTCGACGCTCTCGGCGGGGACGATCACGCTGGGGACGCCGCTCGCGAACGGGGCGAGCCTCAACGTGCGGTTCTTGCTGGGCATCCAGACGACCGGCACCTACCGCTTCTACATCATCGTCGAGGCGCTCCCGTAAACCTCCCCGGCGACCGCCGCCGGGACTGACAAGAAAGAGCCCGCCACGCTCGAAAGCGTGGCGGGCTCTTCCGCTTTCAACTCTGCGTTCTCTAACCGAGCCAGCCGAGCGCGTCGGCGCCCGCGTCGCGCGTGCCGCCGACGACGCTGATGAAGTAGTCTTCGAGCGAGAGCGCCTCTCGTCCCGTCCCGCCCTCGACGCTGATGCCGCGCCGCAGTTCTTCGAGCGGCCCGGAGGCGATGAGCCGGCCGCCGCTGATGATGGCGATGTCGGTGCAGAGCCTTTCGACTATCTCAAGCACGTGCGAGGTGAGGAAGACGGTCAGGCCGCGCGCGGTGAGCCGCGAGAGCAAATCCTTGAGCGTGCGCGAGGCGACGGCGTCCACGCCCTCGAAGGGCTCGTCGAGGAAGAGCATCTCGGGGCGGTGGATGAGCGCGCACGCGAGCGCCAGCTTCTTCTTCATCCCGTGCGAGAACTCGACGATGAGCCGGCGCGGCTCCGAGTCGAGTTCCATCAACTGAAGCAGTTCGCGCGAGCGCGCGGCGATCTCTTCGCGCCCGAGCCCGTACATGCGCCCCGTGAACGAGAGCATCTCGGCACCCGTCAGACGCTCGAACAGGTTCAGGTCTTCGGGCACGACGCCGATGCGGCGCTTCACCTCCAAAGGCTCCCGCGCGATGTCGTGGCCGAGCACGCGCGCAGACCCCGCGCTCGGCGCGAGCAGCCCCGTCAGCATCTTGATGGTCGTAGACTTCCCAGCCCCGTTCGGCCCCAGGAAGCCGAAGAACGAGCCGCGCTCGACGCGCAGGTCTATGCAATCGACGGCCGTGAAGTCGCCGAACCGCCGCACCAGCCCCTTAGTCTCGACCGCCGCCGGAACCGATTCGCCCCTGAACTCTTCGACCATGTACGCTTTATCCTTTGTAGAAACGGACGACCTCTTCGGCCATCCTTAAAATTTTTCCGCGCAACTCCTCGGGCTCGACGACCTCGACCTTTGTGCCGAAGCCGAGCGTGAGTCCCGCGGCGTCCTCCTCGAACTGGAAGCGTATGCTAACGGTCGCCCATCCGTCGGCCTCCGTCTCGCCGAGCGACTCGACGCGCGAAAAGCGCCCCGCGTAGGGCAGCAGGTGGAGCACGGACTTGTGCGCGCGCAACGTCGCGCGGTAACTCGGCGCGTGCGACTTGAAGCGCGCGACCGACCCGGCCCAGAACGCGGCGAGGTCGAACCCTTCCGGCCGCTCGCACAACTCCTCCGACACGTCCGCCCGCACGATGCGCGAGACCCTGTAGCTGCGAACCTCGCCGTCGGGCGCGCGCGCGACCAGATACCACACGCCCCCCTTAGCCACTAAGCCCAGCGGGTCGGCCGCGCGCTCCGCCTCGTCGCCGCAGTCGCTCCCGTAGGCGAAGAGGAGTTTGCGCCCGCGCCAGACCGCCTCCTGAACCGTGTGCAGGTGCGGCACCTGTTCGTCGGCGCCGCCCCAGCCGGCCACATCCACGTGCACACGCCGCCGCGCGTACTCGGCGTCCGCGCGCGAGGACGGGGGCAGCGCCGCCAGCAGCTTGACGTGCGCCGCGTCCGAGTCGCGGTCGAGCTTGAGGTCTGCGAGCAGCCTCGGGGGCAGTCCCGAGAAGAGAGTCTGCACCTCGGCCGCGTTCAAGCCCGTCAGGTTCGTGCGGTAGCCGTCCACAAGCGCCCAGCCGCCGCCCGTCCCGCGCAGGGCCGTGACGGGAACGCCCGCCGTCGAGAGCGCCTCCATGTCGCGGTGGATCGTCCGCTCCGACACCTCCAGCCGCCGCGCCAGCTCGGCCGCGGTCAAACGCTGGTAGACCTGCAAGAGCAGCATGATGGAGAGCAGCCGGTCGGCACGCATCTTCTCGAACCCCCGTTTTTTTAGACGCCGCCCCGAATATGACAGAGGGTGTCAGGAACCGGCGCTTATCTTATACCTATCAGGAGGTGAAAGATGAAAAGCCTGGAGGGCAAGGTGGCGGTTGTCGCGGGCGCGACGCGCGGGGCGGGGCGCGGCATCGCGTGCATGTTGGGCGAGGCGGGAGCCGTCGTCTACTGCTCGGGCCGGAATTCGCGCGAACGGCCGAACACGGAAGGCCCATACGCGGGGCGGCCCGAGACGATTGAGGAGACGGCCGAGATGGTCTCGGCGCGCGGCGGCGTGGGGCTTCACGCGCGCACTAACCACTCAGACGAGCGGCAGGTCGAGGCCCTCTTCAAGCGCGTGTCGAAGGAGCAGGGGCGGCTCGACATACTCGTCAACGACATCTCCGAAGGCGTCGAGCACGAGTGGAAGCCCTTCTGGAAGCTCTCGCTCGAACGGGGCTTGGGCGCGCTCCGGAATGGCATCGACACGCACATCATCACGACGCGCCACGCCGCACCTTTGATGGTGAAGCAGAAGGGCGGGCTCGTCGTCGAGATTGGCGACGGCGACGCACTCTACTACCGCGGCAACCTCTTCTACGACCTCGTCAAGGTCAACGTCGCGCGGCTCGCCTACGCATGGGCCGAGGAGTTGCGCCCGCACAACGTTGCCGCCGTCTACGTCACGCCCGGCTTCATGCGCACCGAGCTGGTGCTCGAACGCCTCAAGGCGACCGAGGAGAACTGGCGCGAGGTGGCCGAGCAGAGCAAGGCCGCGCGGGGCTACGGCCTGGCCGGCTCCGAGTCGCCCTCCTTCGTCGGCCGCGCCGTCGCCGCGCTGGCCGCCGACCCGTCGGTGCTTGAGAAGTCCGGCGGCCTCTACGGCTCCTGGACTCTCGCCGAAGAGTACGGCTTCGACGACCTCGACGGCACACGCCCGCACTGGTGGCGCTACTTCTCCGAACACTTCCCACAGATGACCAACGCCAAACCCAACACGGGCTTCAGATGGAAGATTGTTAAGGATTGATTCATCGGTTCATCGGCTCATTGATTCATTTGCTCAACCCCTCAATGAATCAATGAGCCGATGAATCAACGCCTTCAACTCTTCGGCGCGGTGTAACTGCGTCGGCTCTTGACGGCGAGTTTGCCGTGGGGCTTTTCGGCCGCGGGCCTGAGCGTGAGCTTGAGCTTGCGGACGGTGCCGTCGTGCTTGCGGTTGGTGGGGGCGTAGGCGATCTGGTAGCGCGTGCGGAGGTGTTCGACGAGCGTGTCGAAGGCGCGGTCGAGGTGCTCGGGCTTGTCGTCGAGCACTTCGCCGCCGGTCTCGTCGGCGAGGTCGTTGATGCGTAGCGAGGGGGCTCCGAAGACGCGGCCGATGCCGGTCATCGCCCTGAACATCCCGCTCTCGGCGCGCTGCTCGGGCGAGCGCGGGATGAGGCCGCAGACGACGCTGCCGGACTCGTAGACCTCGCGCTTCGCCTCGCCGACCGAGGGGCCACCCGGGCAGGCGAAGGCGCTCGTCACGGCCGTGATGACGATGATGACGCGGCGGCCGACCGGGTTCCCTGCCTTCACCATGTACCGCGCCGCCTCGTAGAAGGCCCGGTCGAGACAGTGCTGCGCGTGCTCCTCGTGGCCGGGCACGCGTTCGAGCGCGTCGGCGATGGCGCGTCGGTCGCGCGTGAACTCTTCGACGAGATCGACGGTGTCGTGGTAGGCCATCAGCGCCACCTCGTCCGCGGGCTTAAGGCGCGCGACCGCTTCCGTGGCCGCGCGCTTGACGGACTCGCTGAAGGCGTCGAGACAGCCGCCACGGTCGATGAGGAGCAGCACAGAGAGCGGCAGGCTGTTCTGGCTGAAGTGCGTGATCTGCTGCGGCACGCCGTCCTCTGCGAGCGTGAAGTCATCGCGTCTGAGGTCGCCGACGACACGCCCCGTCTTCTTCTGGAGGACGAGCGCGTCGAGGACGACGAGGTCAACGTCCGTCTTCACGACCTCGTCTTCGCCGACCGTGAGCGGCGCCGCCGCCGACACCTCTTTCGGGCCGACGATGCGGGGGCGTGTCTGCGGGACGACCAGGCACAGGGGTATGATCGAGAGGGCGAGCGCGAGTGCGAGTCTCTTCATGGAGGGTTCTCCTTCCGTCTCTTGGGCAAGAGAGTTACGACGCGGGGCGCGCGCGGCCTTGAATGCGAGGGGCCGGCGCGTCTTTCGCGGGGTCACGCTGACTGCCTTTACTGCGAACGCAGTCGAGCAAGGCCCGTGCCTTTGGAAGGGGCGGCCGTTTTCTTAGAGGGAAACAGACTGGATGCTGAGCGGCGCGTGTGAGGGCTTTCATACGCGGGATGCGAAACGGTGCAGCGCCGACACCATTTCGTCGCCGCCCTCATTCCTTAACCGCGGAGGACGGGTCGCGCCTCGTTGGAGCGGACGTGGGTGTCGAAGGTGCGGTGCGTACTCATGAGGAAGGCGTGCGAGCTTGAGCGCAGGGCGTTGCCGTGCGTGGCGAGCAGGCGCACCATGCGGCTGAAGGAGGTGGCGCCGTAGTAGAAGCCGTCGTGCAGAGAGACGAGCACGTCCGCCGTGTGGCGGACGCGCGGCGCGAAGACCGAGCCGTAGACGTTCGCCAGCGCGTCCGGGTACGTGTGGCCCCACGTGCGCGCCAGCCAGTCCGCGTCGCGCGCGTAACCCGCCTCGTCAAAGCGCCCCTCGGCGCCGAGCGAAAGAACAACCGACGCGAGCCCCAGAGGGTCTCCGTCCAAACGCTCGTAACGGTAGAAGGTCTCGCCGCCACGCTCCGAGCGGTGTATGCGCGCGCTCCCCGCGCCGCCCTTCACGACCGCAACGTCGCCCGACTCCTCACGGTAGACGCTGAAGTCCGCGCCTTCCAGCTCGCGCAGGGCTTCGGCCAATTCGCCGCGGTCAGTCTCCTCGCCGCAGTAGAGCGCCGCGTAGCCGCACAGGCCGAAACCGGGCGCCGACACCCGACGCCTGCCGCGCGGCCGGCGCATGTGGCTGACGACCTCGTAGCCGTTGCGCGTAAGATGCGATTGCAAGTGGAGCCGTCGGTTCTCGACGAGGTTCATGCCGTGGTCGGAGAAGAGCACGACCTCCGTCTCGGAGCCCGCGGCTTTTTGTATCTCGCGCAGGAGTTGGTCGAGCGATTGGAGCGCGACCGCGAGGCGCGCGGGGCCGCCGATGTGCAGCAGCCCGTCGGTCGCCTTGAGGAAGCCGAAGAAGTCGCGCGCGGGAGGCGCCGAAAGAAACCGCTCGCGGAAGCGGCGCATGTCCGCGCGCCAGACCGCGTCGGTCGCGACGTAGATGAGGAACTCGAAGGCCAGAGGCTCCTGATAGTCCAGCTCGTCCATGTAGGACGAGGGCACCTTATCGGGCGTGCGGCGGCCGATATACTTGCGCACGCCGCCGCGAAGCTCTTTGGCCTCGCGGTCGAAGTAGAGACTCTCATAACCGTTGGGCGGCGTTGCCCCGAGCATCTCGGCCAGCGCGACGTTCGTCAGCGTGGGGAACGGCGAGAGGAGCCGCGTCGGCTCTCGGAAGTTGTCGAACATCCCGCGCGACTTCGCCTCGCGCACGACCTCGAACGGCACACCGTCAAGGCAGAGTAACAGACGGCGCGGGCGCTCCTGCGGCCCGACGACGCGCAGCGTCGGCCGCGTCTGCTCCTGGCCTTCACGCGTCGCCAGAAGAGGCGTCGGGTCGTGCGACGGACACACTTCGCTCATAAGAAACCCTTCCCGCTCGCTCGTTAATTCGTCTCCTGCGCCTTCGCGTCCGCAGAGACTTCGCCGTCGGAGGCGTTGTCGCTGACCTTGCGCGTCAGCCGGAAGGGCTCCTTGAGCCCCTTCTTTGCGTCCTCGTGTGAGTCGTAGACGTTGGGGAGCGCGAGCACGGCCTTGTACTGCGCGACCGCCTCGTCGCGCCGGCCCGCGAGGTCGAGCGCCTGCGCGCCGCGCAGACGCGCGCGGGTCACCATCGAGGCTTCCGCCGCGGGCGCCGTCGCCACGGCCGCCAGCTCCTTCGCCGCGCGCTCGGCCTGCCCGGCGACGAGCAGCGCGTCGCCGTAGTTGTAGTGAACGAGGTCGAGCGGCACGCGCGGCGCGTTCGGCCCCTTCGCGGGCGCGAGCAGCGAGTCGAAGACGGCGAACGCTTCGGCCTCGGTCTTCTTGGCCGCTTCGGGGTTGGTCGCGCGCTCCGCCTCGGCCTGCGAGACGAGCGCGTCGGCCGCCTCCATCTTCAAGAGGTAGTTGCGTGGGTACTTCGCCGCCAGCTCCGCGGCGTAGTTGTAAGCCTCGCGGTAGCGGCGCTCGCGCTTGAGGAGCGCGATGAGCATGGTCTTCGCATCGTCGCGCGCGTAGTTCCCCTCGCGCGCCACCTCTTCGAGCGTGGCGATGCCGCGCTTCTTCGAGCCGCGATAGCCGATGAAGGTCGCGCCCAGCTTAACGAGCGGCGGCAGCGCCCCGACCACGTAGTCGTACATCCCGATGGTCACCTTCGCGTCGATGTAGGTCGGGTCGATCTTGATGAGGTCGCGGTGGTGGCCCACCGAGTCCTTGCCGTTCGTCATGGCGGACATGAAGCTGCGCTCGACCATGCTCCCCCACGCGGCCTTGAGGCCCTCGACCGCACCGAGGTAGTAGAGCGCGTCCGTGTCCTTCGGGTTAACTTTCAGCCGCGCCTCGCACAGCTCCTTCGTCTTGCGGGTCAGCTCGCGGAACTCGGCCTGCACTTTGGGATCGACCTTGTCGTCCTTCTCCTTGTAGAAGCCCTCGTTGTTGTAGAGCGAAGCCTGAAGGCGGCGCGACTCGTTGAGCGTCTTCAGCCAGAGGCTTGCGGCGAGGAGTTCGTAGCCCGCGGGGTGCGTGGGGAAGGCCGTCGTGAGGTCGCGGAAGCGGCGGCGCGCGGCCTCGTATTCAAGGTTGTAGAGCGCGTCGAACCCTTCGGCGCGCATCGTGTCGAAGCGCTTCTGGTCGAAGGGAGCTGCCGCCTCCTTCTCGACCGCGGCGGACGCGGGCGCGGCCCCCGCCGCCTTCGTCTTCGTCGCCTGTGCGGGCGCCGCCGTGGCCAGCGTCGCCGTCGTCAACATCGTCGCAAACAGTTTCTTGAAGTTCATAAAAACCTTCCGTCCGAATCTACCGGCCGCTCAAACGGAGCCGCCCCCGAAACTCTCCAGATACTTCACGCCCGCGCCCGTGTTGAAGAGCACGACGCGCTCGTCCCTCTCCACCTCACCGCGTTCAATTAACTTCCGCAGCGCGGGCAGGCAGGCCGCGCCTTCGGGCGCGACGAACAGCCCCTCGGCCGCGCCGATCTCGCCGACGGCCGCGAGCAGTTCCACGTCGCTCACCGCCACGGCCGCGCCCTTCGAGGCGCGCAGCGCGTCGAGGATGAGAAAGTCACCCACGGCCTTCGGCACCCTCAGGCCCGAAGCGATGGTCGCGGCATTTTCAAACTCGTCGGCGAAGCGCTTCCCTTCTTCAAAGGCCCGAACAATTGGCGCGCACCCTTCGGACTGAACCGAGACCATGCGCGGCCGCTTACTGCCGATCCAGCCCATCGCCTCCATCTCGTCGAACGCCTTCCACATGCCGACCAGTCCCGTGCCGCCGCCCGTCGGATAGACACACACGTCGGGCAGTTCCCACCCCAACTGCTCGGCCAGCTCGTAGCCGAGCGTCTTCTTGCCCTCGACGCGGTACGGCTCTTTCAAAGTCGAAACATCGAACCAGCCTTCGGCCTCTTTGCGCCGGCCGACCTCCGCGCCGCAGTCGGTGATCAAGCCCTTCATGAGCGTGACGCGCGCGCCCGTCTGCTCGCACTCGACGACGTTAGCGCGCGGCGTGTCGTCGGGCATGAAGATGTGCGCTTCGAGCCCTGCGCGCGCGGCGTAGGCGGCGAGCGCGCCCGCCGCGTTGCCGGCCGAAGGGACCGCGAGTTTCTCGACTCCCAACTCCTTCGCCATCGAGACGGCGGCCGTCATCCCTCGCGCCTTGAAGCTCTGCGTCGGGTTCTGCGACTCGTCCTTGATGTAGAGGTGCCGCATCCCCAGAGACGCGCCCAGACGCTCTGCCGTGAGCAGCGGCGTCCAGCCTTCTCCGAGCGAGACGATATTTTCTTCGCGCTCGACGGGCAGCACTTCCGCGTAACGCCATAGGTCGGCCCTTCTCCCCTTCAAACTCTCGCGGGTCAGAGCGCGCGCCGCCGCCTCTAAGTCGTAGCGCACGAGCAGCGGCCTGCCGCACTCTGTGCAGAGGTTGTGCAACCGCCGTGCCTCGTAGCGTACGCCGCACAGGGCGCATTCCAGATGAGTGACGTTCATTCGGCCGAGACCCCTCCGATTCGCTGATTTTCCGAAGAATTAGATGCGTTCCGGGGTTCGTTCGCACTCGGCGAAGCGCGGAATTTTCCCGCGTTTTCGCCCCGCGCGCCGCCCCGTCTGTGACACTTTCAAGTCTCTCACAACGCCGCCGAACCTGTCAGGTGGAGTGTCAATGCTGCGCATCCGGCCTGCGTGCAAAACGTGAGGGCCGCCGCCGGGCTTTCGCAACCCGACGGCGACCCTCGACTAACATCCAGGGACGTTTTTTATCGCGCGAGCGCGACGGTTTCGGTCTGCGCCGCGGCGGCCTGCGCGGACTTCATCGCTCCGGCGAGCGTCGCGTAGACCTCTGACCAGGCGGCCTCCGTCTCCGGCGTGAACTCTTCGCTCAGAGCCCTCTTCAGCGTCCAGATGAGCGCGCGGCCGACCGTGTCATAGTCCTTCTCCCTCACGCCGTATCTCGCGTGACGCGCGCCCAACGCATTCACTGCCGGCAAAACCTGTTCGAGCCGGTCGAGGCTGTTGACGGCCACGCCGAGCATCTGCATCAGCTTGCGCCCCTGCTCGACCATGTCACCCTTGAAGAGCGTTTCGAGCTTCGGGTCTATGTCGAACAGCCGCCCGTAGAAGAGCGTCGCCGCCGCGTCGGCAATCGGCACGACCTTCTTGAAACTCTCCTGCACCAACCTTATCTGCGCTCCGTTCATCGTCCACTCCCGCCCAACAGAATGTCGTCCCCGGCTCGCTGCAAAACTCACCGCCCATAACGCGTAAACGGGACGCGTATGGGATCAGGCCGGGCGCGCCGGGGTATGGTCTCGACTGTTTGCGCGCGCCACGGGCGGATGCTAGAGTCGTGCCACCGAAGATGGCAATCCGCTTAATAGCCCTCGACCTGGACGGCACGCTGCTCGATTCGCGCGGACGTGTGGGCGCGCGCAACCGCACGGCCATCGACGAGGCGCGCGCGCGCGGCGTGGGCGTCGCGCTCGTCACGGGGCGCCGCTTCCGCGACGCGCGGCCGCTCGCGCTCGAACTCGGACTCGACGTGCCCGTCATCGCGCACAACGGCGCGCTCACGAAGCACGCGCACTCGCTTGAAACGGTCGCGGCCGTCCTGATGCCGGTCGAGGCCGCGCGCGCGGTCGTCCGCATCGGGAGAGAGCACGGCGCCGACGCGCTCGTCAGCGACGACCACGTCGGGGCGGGCCTCCTCGTCTACGACCACATCAGCCCCGGCAACACTGCGCTCGCCAAGTACATCGAGTGGTCGCGCCGCGTGGTGGGCGAAGAGGCAGCCGCGGCTATCCGGCGGGTCGAGTCGCTCGACGAGTACCTCGACCACGACCCGCTGCACGTCGCCTTCTCGGGCGGCTGCGCGGCGATGGAACGACTGGCCGGGGTGATGCGGGGTGAGTTGGACGGCGGGGTGAGGCTGCTGCTCACGCTCTATCCGAAGATGGACTTCGCGCTCCTCGACGTGCTGCACCCGGAGGCGTCGAAGGGCGCGGGGCTGGCGGCCGTGGCGGCCGAACAGGGGCTCGGGCGCGAAGAGGTGATGGCCGTCGGCGATAACTTCAACGACCTTGAGATGCTGGAGTGGGCGGGCACGGGCGTCCTGATGGGCAACGCCGACCCGGGGCTCCACGCGACGGGGCGCTTCCACGCCACCGCCACCAACGACGACGACGGCGTCGCCGACGCGATTGAGAAATACGTTCTACAAAATGATGAATGCGGAATGATGAATGATGAGTCTTACGTAACCTGAGCTTTAAAATTCATCATTCATCACTCATCATTCATCACTTCACACAGAGGAGCATCATGGCTAACCGCATCGCACGCATCGAGACGAACATGGGGACGATCCGCTTCGAGCTGTTGGAGGACGACGCCCCGAAGACGACGGAGAACTTCCGGCTGCTGGCCGAGAAGGGCTTCTACGACGGCGTCATCTTCCACCGCGTCATCAAGGGCTTCATGATCCAGGGCGGCGACCCGACGGGGACGGGGCGCGGCGGCGCTTCGGCCTGGGGCGGGCGCTTCGACGACGAGATCAACCGCTCGTCCGACCTCTACCGCGGCGCCTACGCCAAAGGCACCGTGGCGATGGCCAACGCCGGGCCGAACACCAACGGCTCGCAGTTCTTCATCATGCACACGGACTACCCGCTGCCGCCCTCCTACACCAAGTTCGGCCGCGTCATCGAGGGTCAGGACGTGGTGGACAAGATCGCCACCGCGCCCACACAACCCGGCGACCGTCCCAAGAGCGACGTGGTGATGGATAAGGTCACGATTGAAGAGGCGTGAATGGTGAATGGTGAGTGGTGAATAGTAAATGGTAAATAGTGAATGGTGGTAATGAGGAGCATCGCCCACTCATACCACCATTTACTATTTACTATTCACTATTCACGGCTTTCCCGACTTGCCGCCGGCCGCCTTGAGAATCCCGACGACCTCCGTCTGGCCGTTCTGTTGGGCGAAGTCGAGGGCGGTGCGGCCGTCCTCGTACCTGGCGTTCACGTCGGCGCCGTGTTCGAGGAGCAGCTTGACGCTCTCCTTGAGCCCTTTGCTGGCGGCGGCGATGAGCGCCGTCCAGCCCTTCGGCGTGGCCGCCGTGGCGCGCGCCTTACTCCTTAACAGCAGATCGAGCGCCGCGACGCGACCGTTGGCCGCGGCGCTGATGACGGGGGTGATGCCGGCGTCGTTACGCACGTTCACGTCGGCGCCCTTCGCCATCAGCGCCTGGATGATGTCGTAGCCCCCCGGGCGCGGCGCCGCGAACAGGAGCGCCGTCCCGCCACCGTTGCCGCGCGCGTCCGCCTCCGCCCCGCGCTCAAGGAACAACTTCACCAGCCCGACGTGCCCCTGCGTGGCTGCCTTCATCAACGGCGTGTCCTTGTCATTGTCGCGCACACGCACGTCCGCGCCCTTCGCCAGCAACACCCCGACCACGTCTGCCTGCCCGAACCACGACGCCCACAGCAGCGGCGTCCAGCCGTCATCAGAGCGCGCGTCCACCTCCGCCCCCTTGCCCAGCAGCGCCTCGGCCACGGCCGCGTAGCCGTTGGCCGCCGCGAAGGTGAGCGCCGTCCGGCCGTCCCTGTGGCGCGCGTTCGGGTTCGCGCCTGCCGCCAGCAGCGCACGTACCACCGCGAGGTGCCCGCTCGACGCCGCGAAGATGAGAGCCGTGCGGCCGTCCTCGGTCTGCGCGTTCACGTTCGCGCCGCGGCCGACGAGCGCCTGCGAAGTCTCGGCGTTGCCCGCCTCGGCCGCGACCATCAGGGCCGTCACGCCGTCCGCGCAGCGCCCGTTGGCGTCCGCGCCTTTCGAGAGTAGTTCCTGCGTCGCCGCCGCCGTCTCCCCGGCCGCGACGTAGACGATGGCCGCGCAGCCCTCCTTCGACTTCGCGTTCACGTCGGCGCCCGTCTTGACCGAGTTCGCCACGGCCTTCGCGTCGCCGCGCCCCGCAGCTTCGATCAGCCTGTCATTCTTCGTCGCACGCGGGCCGCGCACGACGGTCGGCGGCTTCGGCTTGGCCGTCACCACCACCTTCGGCTTCTTCGGCTGGATGGCGAACTGCCCGACGCCGCCCGTCAGGTCGCCCTGCGCGGACGCGGGCAGCGCCAGAAGAAGCGAGAGGCACGCGGCCCCGAGTGGCGCGCGCCGTCCAATGTTCCGGGTCTGCCTGCTTCTATGTTTCATAGCTTTCAAAGGCTCTCAGAAAGTGGCGGCGACGGCGTGGTTGACGGGGCCGTGACCGCGACCCAGGCCCGGCGCGCGACGGATGGCCTCTGTGACGAAGCGCTTGGCCGCGGCGACGGAATCTTCGAGGTTAAGGCCGCGGGCGAGGCACGCGGCTATCGCGGCCGCGAGCGTGCAGCCGGTGCCGTGCGTCGAGCTGGTCTCGACGCGCGCGGCGGTGAACGTCTTGACCCGACCCTCTTCATCGAGCAGCAGATCGACCGCGTCGCCTTCGAGGTGACCGCCCTTGACGAGCACGGCGCGCGCGCCCATCTCGCGCATCACGCGCGCGGCCTCAAGCATCCCCTCGCGGTCGCTTATGCGGAGCCCCGTGATGCGCTCGGCCTCGGGCACGTTCGGCGTGACGACGCGCGCCAGCGGCAGCAGTTCACTCTTCAAGGCGTCGAGCGCCTCGTCGTCTATCAGGTCGAAGCCTGAGGTCGAGCGCACGACCGGGTCCACGACGGGCGCGGGCAGATTCGCCTCGCGGAAGAGGCGCGCGACCTCACGTATGATTCCGCGCGTCGGGAGCATCCCGGTCTTCGCGCCGGCCACATGGAAGTCTTCGGCGACGGCCAGAACCTGTGCGCGCACCGTCTCGGCCGTCTGGTGCGCGGCGCCGAAGACGCCCGTCGTGTTCTGGAAGGTGAGCGACGTGACGGCCGCCGCCGCGAAGCAGCCGAAGGCAGTGAACGTCTTCACGTCCGCCACTATCCCTGCGCCGCCCGACGGGTCGAACCCCGCGACGGTCAGCGCCACCGGCATGTCTGTTTCGTCACTCATCGCCCTCTCGGAGGTCGTGTGCCCGACCGATGTGATGCACGATTCGAGCGAGGTTTTGTCCGTTTGCGAAGAGGCGAATCCCGGCGACGCCCGCCGCGCCCGCCCGCAAGACCTCCTCCACCTGCTCGCCCCCTACGCCGCCGAGCGCGACTAAGGGGAATGGAGAGAGTTCGCGCGCGGCCTCCGTCAACGCTTCGACCCCGACGGGCGGGCCGTATGCGCGCTTCGAGGGCGTGTCGAAGACGGGGCCGAAGACCGCGAAGTCTGCGCCGCCCGCATAGGCAGCACGCGCCTCATCAAGTTTGTGCGCCGAGACGCCGATTAAAAACTCTTCGCCGAAGGCGCGGCGCACGACTCTCGTGTCGAGCGAGGTTGTCGTCAAATGGACTCCGTCACAACCTGCGGCGCGCGCGATGTCGGCGCGGTCGTTGACGAGGACGCGCGTCGCGCTCCCGCGCGCGATGTGCGCGGCGGCGGAGGCCAGCTCGAAAAGAACGCGGCCGGTCAACTCCTTCTCGCGCAGTTGGACGAGCGTGACGCGCGCCTCGACGGCGGCGCGGACGAGCGCAAGCAGGAGGCCGAACTCTTCGGACTCCGGGCCGGTCGCGCTACTCGTCTCGCCGCCCGTGATGAGGTACGTGATCGGTGGCGCGAGTGCTCGGGACATCCTGTGCCTGGGGCGTGTTCGTCGGGAGAGTGGCGGCGGCGGTCGGGAGAGAAGCGGTCGTCTCGCGGGCTTCCGTAAGCGGTTTGTACGGCGGCGAGTCGGCGCCCTGAAGTTTACGCACGGTCTCGTTGAAGTGGAATATCTCCCAGAAGGCCATCGCGAGGTTGAGCAGGCCGAAGCCCGACACGGCGCCGCGCACCCACCCCGAGGCGACCGCGCGCTGGAGCCCCACGAGACCCGTCTTCTGCGCGACCATGACGAGGAAGAAGTTGTCGCCCCAGTCGCCCATCCCCCACGGCTGCCACCACGGCAGCAGCGTCAGGAAGATGCCTGCCTCCAGACACAGGAGGATGTAGAAGATGACCGTGAGCCTCGAAGCCATAAGTGGTGAATAGTAAATGGAAAATCGTAAATGGTAAATGGCGCACGGCCGCAACGGCCGCTGACCATTCACCATTTACGATTTACTATTTACTTGCCTTATGCAGTTCCCGCAGCCGCTCGGCGACGCCGCGGTAGGAGACATCAATAGCGTAGACCTCAGAGAGGACTTCGATGGCGCGGCCGTTGTCGCCCATCCGCTCGTAGGCCGTGCCGAGGTCGTAGCGCATCGCCTGATACTCGTCCTCGGTGTGGCCGGGCGCTTCAAGGCCGCGCTTGAACCAGAGCGCCGCGGGGCGCGGCATGCCCTTCTCCATGAAGCAGTGGCCGAGCATGTTGCAGCATTGAAGGAAGCGCGGCGTGCCGTCGCCCGGCGCGGCCTGCCCGGCGGCGACCTGAAACTCCTCGACCGCCTGATCCAGCAGCCCCATCTCGCGATAGGCCAGACCCATCTGGTAGTGCGTGTCGAAGTCGCCGCCCGACTCCTCTTCGCCGCCGTCCTCGACCGCCTCGCGGAACTCGTCGAAGATGGCCGCCAGACCCGGGTCGATACCCGCGCCCTGCGGCTGCGAGCTTTTCGGCGCAGCCTGCGGCGGCGGAGGCTCCGCGGGCGTCTCAAACGTCACGGGAATGGGGGGCGCCTCGAAGGCTGAAGGCGTCTCGAAGGCCGTCGGGTCGTAGGCGAAGGGGTCGGCCGCGGCATCGGTGGCGGTGTTCGTGTCGAAGCGCGCGCCGGAGTCGAAGACCGCGTTAGTGTCGAAGACGGCCACAGGGTCTGTGGATGGGGCAGCGACCGCGTCCTCGGCCGGAACGAGCCGCGCACGGAGCGCCTCGATCCGCGGGTGCTGGCCGTACTGCCGTTCGAGCATGTCGAGCGTGTCGCGCGCGATGTCGGCGTAGCCCTGCTCGATGTAGAACTCGACGCTCTCAAGCTCCTGCTTGATCATGCGCTCGACGCTCGCGCTCGACGCCGGCTCGCCCGCGCCGGCATCCTCGACCGGCGTCGTGAAGTCGAACTCCTGAAATCCCGTCTGCGGCGGCGCGGGAGTCGGCGCGGCCTCTTCATAGCTCGGGCCGCCGTCAGTCCAGTCGTTGAGGTCTGCAAAGGATGCGCTGGCGTCGGGCGCGGGCGCAGACGCAGGCGCAGGCTCCGACACAGAGTTCCATTCGAACTCGGCGGCCACAGGCGCGCTCGGGGGCGGCGGCGCCTCTGCCGTGTCGGCGGCCGACTCCTCGTTCAGCATGAAGCGCTCGAAGCTCGGGGGCTCCTCGGACGCCTGCGGCCCGTGGCCGCTCTCCTCGAAGAGCGGGCCACCCAACTCTTCCAGACGCGCGAGGTTGCCCTGGTCGTCGGGCGCCAGCCGCGCCAGCCGCGTGAGCGCGCGCCGCTCGTCCTCGACCGCGCCCGTCGCCTCGGCCGCTTCGGCCAGACGTTCGAGCGCCGAGCGCAAACGCGTCTCGTCGTGCATCGACGAGTAGCAGCGCACGAGCAGACGGTGCGCGTCCATCTGCTCGGGGTTGCGCGCGAGAACTTCCTGAAGCAGCTCTGCGAGCGCCGATTCCTGGCGCGCGGCGAGCGCGGGCTCGGCCACGTAGTCGAGCAGGCGCGCGGCGTCGTCGGGGCTCCCCTGCCGCAGGTAGAGCCGCGCCACGTCGAAGAGGAGCATGAAGCTCGAAGGGTCGCGGCTGACCAGTTCGTGCGTCGCGGCCTCGGCGCGCTGTGCGTCCTCGGCGTCCACGTAGGCGCGCGCGAGCATCGCGCGGACTTCGAGGTCGCCCGGCCGCTCCTTGATGGCGCGTTCGAGGACTTCCGCCGCGTCGTCGGCCGTGCCGAGCGCGGCGTGCGCCGAGAGCATCCCGTGCAGCGCCGCATGAGAGGCGGGCCGGAGCGCCAGAGCTTTGTTGAAGGCTTCGAGCGCGGGCTCGAACTCCTTGCGCGCGGCGAGACGTGCGCCGGCCTCCGTGAACGCCTCGGCGGCGAGGTCGGGCGCATTCTCTTTGGCGAAGCTCTCGGCGAGGCGGAGGCGGACTTCCGTGTTGGACGGGTCGAGGTCGGCGATGCGGCGCAGCACGTCGAGCGCCTCGCGCGACTGCCCGGCGCGCGAGAGGGCCTCGGACGCGATGAGGTAGTGGTGGCGCGCGTCGATCATCAAGCCCTGCTGCTCGTAGAGCGAGGCGAGCGCGAGCGCCGTGTGCTGGTCTGCGGGGACGAAGCGCGTGAGCTTCTTGTACATCGCGACGGCTTTGAGGGTGAAGCCCTGTTCGCGATAATGCTCGGCGACGCGCCGGTAGCAGGTAGCGGCCTCGGCGCGCTTCTCGACGCGGGCATAGAGGTCGCCGAGCGTATTGAGCGCGTTGAAGTCCTCCGCGTCGTGCTCGACGATGCGGGTGTACTCCTGGATGGCCGACGGAATCTTGCCCGAGGCAAGGTACTTCTCAGCCGCACGGATGGCTTTTGCCTTGTCGAAACCCATCAGCGATATTGTAAACGTTCTGTGTCGGGAAGTGGACTGAAGCGGCGCGAGGGCGGACAGAGCAGCGACAGGGTGCTTTCCGGGCCCGGCGGTAAACTTACTTGTCCACGGCTCTCACGCCCCTGCCTCCGAGGACGGGCAATTTTGTACGTTAGCACCCGCATGTGAAGGGTGTCAACCAACTCCTTCCGCAAGGATTTATGCCCATAAACACGGACGAAAACGTAGCGATGGCGGCGACCGCCGAGTCCGCACCCGGCGAGCCCCAGACCGCCTCGCGCCGGTTCGCGCGCGCATCACAAGGGCTCGGGCTGGCGGGATTCGGGCTCTACGCGCTGGCCGCGCCGCACTCCATCGCCGTCTCGTGGGTAGGGCTCTCGTTCGCCGTCCTCGGCTGGCTCGGGCGCACGCTCGCGACGCGCAACCCTGGACTGAGGCGCACGCCGCTCGACCTGCCGCTCTGGCTCTTCTTCGCATGGACTGCGCTCTCCTGCTTCCTCTCCGAGGAGCCGCGCGTGAGTGTGCCGAAGCTGATTAACGTCAGTACGCTCCTCATGTTCTATCTCACGCAGGCGATGGTCACGCGCAGAGCGGCGGTGCTGCTTGCGGCGCTCATGATTCTCTCCGGCTCGGCGGGCGCGCTGTGGGGCGCGGGCGAGTTGGCCGTCGGGCGCGGCGTCGTCGTGCGGCGTCTGAGCGTAGACAGCCCGCTGCGCCGCTCGACCCCTCTGCGTGAGGGCGACGCCGTGTGGCGTGTCAACGGGAGGCGCGTCTCCACGGTCGAAGAGATCGACGAGGCCGTCCGGCAGACACCCGCGGGCGAGCGCCTACGTTTGAGCGTCGTTTCGCGCGGCGAGCACGTCGAGTGGCCCGGCGCAGTCGTCGGCGAAGAGACGCGCGCGGCCCCCTCGCCTTCCGGCATCACAGAGGGCGGCGGGCGCACGCACAGCTTCCGCGCCTCGGGCTGGACGCGACACTACGAGACCTTCGCCGAGGTCTTGCAGATCGTCGCGCAGCTCGCCCTCGGCTTCGCGCTCGCCGGCTGGCTGCGTGAGAGAGGGAGAGGAGCCGGGGAGGCTTCCGACGAAGGACGACGCGCACGCCTGCTGGTCTGGCTCGCCGCCGCAGCCTTCGTAGCGCTGGCCGCCGGCATCGCGTTGACGGCGATGAGGACGACGCTGGTCGCCTTCGCGTGCGGCGCGTGCGTGCTGGCGTGGCGCGCGGCGGCCGGGGGGCGCCAGCGCGCGTTGGTGGCGGCGGCGGTCGCGTTGGTGCTCGTGTTCGGCGCGGCGGCCGTGTGGCGTACGCGCGCCGCGGGCGCGCTGCGGTTGAATGACGCGAGCGCGTCGCTGCGTCTACAGGTCGCGCGCGCGGCCGTCGAACGCATCCCCGCGCACCCGCTCTTCGGCCACGGCATGGACGCCGTGCACGAGCACTGGGCCGAGTGGGGTTTTCCGGGCAGCGACATGCTCCACGCACACTCGACGCCCGTGCAGCTCGCCTTCGACCGCGGACTGCCCGCGCTTCTCTTCTGGCTCTGGCTGATGTTCGTCTTCTGGCGCATGGCCGCGCGCGCCGAGCGCCTGTGGCGCGACGCTCCGGACGCGGGCGCGCACGGGCTCGCCCTCGGCATCACGGGCGCGCTCGCAGGCTTCCTCGCCAGCTCCCTCGTCAACTACAACTTCGGCGACGCGGAGGTCGCGCTGCTTGTCTGGTGGATGATGGGTGTCGTGGTGAGACTGAAAGATTAAGTGTGGACTGTCTCGGCGGGCTCGTGAGTTTCGGCGAGGCCCACTTCGTACTTGCCTTCATGGCGAGCGAAGAAGTTTTTGATGAAGGCGACCGAGTCTGCGGGGCTTAAGCCGTGGAGCGCCTCCATGTCGTGGTTGCGCGGGAAGCGCTCGCGGCGGTCGGGGCGTTCGAGGTAGCCGCGGCGGTAGGCGGTCGCGGCGTCGAGCACGTCGAGGCCGGAGGCCAGCTCGCGCGGCGCGATGAAGGCGTTGTTGTATTCGAGCGCGAGCAGAGCGTAATCGTGGCGCTCGCACAGCTCTTCGAGGCTCGCGATGCTGTAGCCGAAGAAGTGGTGTTGCAGGCGGAAGTCGGGGTCGAATCCCACGCGGAAGCGGACGGGCGGCGGTATCTTCTCGTTGATCTCGGCGACGACGACGCGCGGGCGAAAGCTCTTGAGGGCCGCGTCGAGCACCCAGTAGTCGTAGCTGTCGATGTCGAGGCTGAGCACGCCGAAGTCCGCCGGGACGCCTGCGGCGCGTAAGAGAGGGACGACGTTCGCGGGAGTGACGAGCGCGTGGCGTGCCTCGACGCCTTCGAGGTTTTTGTAAGCGCGGGCGAGACGGCGTGCGCGCTTCTCGTCGCCCTCGAAGCCGACGCCGCGCCAGCCCTGTAGGAAGAGCGCGTAGGTGTTCGAGCCGCGGATGCCGTCACCCGCGCCCACGTCCACGGCGACGCGGGCAGACTCTTCGGGAACGAGCCGCGCGACCAGCTCCGCCAGCATCCGCTCCTCGTCGAAGTTCGAGAAGCCGCTTCGCCGCAAGCGCTGGCGCGCGCGCTCCAAATGGAGCCCGAGCCGGTTGAGGTAGCGCTGAGCTTTCTTCGCCATGTCTTAGGTTCGGCGGCGCGAGCCGGCCGGGGTCGTGTTCAAGGCGTGCACGTCGGACGCCTTTATGCCAAAGCCCTGCGGGCAAGTCAAACGACAGAAGAAGTACTGAGTGCTGCGGACTGAGGACTGAGTTTAAAACTTATCTTCACTCAGTCCTCAGTCCGCAACACTCAGTACTTTTCAAATAACGTCCGCGAAGTTCTTGCGGGTGCGCGCGAACCACCAGTAGCCGAGGAGGAAGAAGGCTGCGGCGAAGGCCGTCGTGTAGGCGAGCCCCGCCCAGTCGGGCTGCGCGCCTTCGAGCAGGGCGCGGCGGTAAGAGCGCACGAGCGGGGTGAAGGGGTTGAGTTCGAGCGCGGGGCGGAAGCGCTCGGGGACGACCTGCTCGGGATAGATGATGGGCGTCAGGTACATCAACGCCATCAGGAGGAGTCCGAGTACCTGCGCCGTGTCGCGCACGAAGACGCCGAGCGAGGCGACGAGCCACGCGCCGCCGAGCGTGAGCAGTAATTGCGGGACGAGCAGCACGGGCAGCCACAGCGCCGTGGCGTGAAGCTCTCGGCGTATGAGGACGGTCGCGATGAGGAGCGCGGCGGTGCCGAAGAGCTGCGCGACGAGCGCGGCGAGCGCCTGCGCAACGGGCAGCGTCTCAAGCGGGAAGACGACGCGCTTGACGAGGTTGGCGTGCGCGACCACTATCGCGGCGGACTGCTGCAAAGTCTCGGAGAAGGCCGTCCACGGCAGCAGCCCGCAGAAGAGATAGAGCGCGTACTCCCACGGCGTGCCTCCTTCCGTAAAGCGCGCGCCGAAGACGCCCGCGAAGAGGAAGGTGAAGACGGCGATCATCACGGCCGGGGTGAGGAGCGCCCACAAAAGCCCCAACGCCGACCCGCGGTAGCGCGCCAGCGTCATCCGCCGCGCCAGCGGCCAGATGAGGTCGAAGCGCCGGGGCAGCTCCCACAGCGGCCTCCACACCGCCCGCCGCGCCGTCTGTGCCGAGATCATGGGGCGCATTGTAACAGGAATCCGTTTGGTAAAACTTGGGGGAGAGACTCAACATGGCACCGTCCTTTCGGCTCGCAGAACCTTCCGACGCCGACACACTCGTCGAGATGATGCGCGACTTCAACACGCACGAGCGCATCGCCTTCGATGAGGGCGAGGTGCGCGAAGTGCTGGCGCAACTCCTCGCGCACGATTCGTACGGGCTCGTCAGCCTCATCCTGCTCGGCGGAGAGGTCGCGGGCTACGTCGTCATCACCTTCGGCTTCAGCATCGAGTTTCGCGGGCGCGACGCCCTCATCGACGAGCTGTTCTTGAAGGATGAGTTCCGCGGCCGGGGGCTGGGAAGCGCCGCCCTCCGCTTCGCCGAGGACATCTGCCGCGAGCGCGGCATCCGCGCGCTGCACCTCGAAGTTGACCGCGGGAACACCGTGGCGCAGTCCGTCTACAGCCGCGCTGGCTTCTTAGATCGCGGCAACCACCTGCTGAACAAGTGGCTCTAGGAGATTGGTTCATCGGTTCATCGGTTCATTGAAAGAGCGCGCCATGCTTTCAATGAATCAATGAACCGATGAACCGATCTTTCAATTCACAAGTGTATGACGTGGGACTTACGCCAGAGGTCGGCGGGGATAGTGCCGCGGGGAGCGGTGGTGACGAGGATGACGTAGCCAGCCTCGGCGGTCGGCGGCTCGACGCGCTGCCAGAAGTCGCGGCGGGCGAGCGAGTCGGGCGCGGCGCGGCGCGGCGCGACGAGCGCTAGGCGGCGCAGACAGGCGTAGAGGTGCTCGCGCCCGACGCCGTAGCGCGACTCGCCCTCGCCGTCGCTCAGACGCACCTCGGCGCGCTCCTCGACGAAGTGCGTGACGAGCGAGGCAGCCTCGGTCACGGCGCGCTCGAAGCGTAAGAGCGCCGCCGGGTTGTCCTCGACGAAGGTGTCAAGGACGACGTGGACGCGGCGCTCGTCCTCGGCCGTGAACTCGCGCACGACGAGCCGGCCCAGCCGCGCGGTCGCCTTCCAATGGATGTGGCGCACGTCGTCCTGCGGCTGATACTCGCGTAGAGAGTGCAGGTCGTGCCCCGCCCCGCGCCTCTGCGCTTCGAGCTGGCCGGCGTCGATGGGCAGCAGGTGCAGCTCGTCGCCTAAGCCCTCGGGCTTCGGGTAGACGACGATCTCCACGTCGCGCGCGCGCAGGCGCCGACGCAGCCGGAAGAAGCCGAACGGGAAGCGGGTCGAGATTTCGAAGCCGGTGACGAGCACGCGGCCGCGCGCGGCGAAGGTCTGCTCGACGCGCTGCTCGACCTTAGCGCGGTGCGGCAGGTACATGAAGTATGCGAGGGCGCGCTTACGCTCGCGCGCGCGGCGGAAGAGACTGCGCCCCTTCGCGGCTTCGGCACGCTCGCGCGCCTCGACCACGACGGAGAGCGAGGGCACCAGACGTTTCGTATTGTTGACGGTGACGATGACGGGCGCCGGGTCGCCCGCAAAGATGTGGTCGGGGAAGCGCGCCGTGACGACGAGGTCGCGCAGGGAGATGCGCCCCGCCGTGAGCGCGACGAAGAGCGTCGAGGAGAGAACGGAGAAGACGAGGAAGAGGAGGTTGTTGCCCGTGTTCCACGCGGCGAAGGCGACGACCGTGTAGATGCAGACGAAGATGACGCCGCCGCCCGTCACCTGGAAAGAGAGGTCGAGCCGCGCCGCCTCCGCCCGCGCGTTGCGTGCCAGCGGCGGCACGACGAAGATCACGATGAGCACCGCGAACAGGATCGACGCGATGGCGCCCATGCGCGTCAGCTCCCAGTCGCCGCTCCGCCGCGCCAGCACCGTCAACGCCGCCGCGCCCACGCCGCTCAGCACGACCAGCGTCCCCAGAATCGTGTTACGCCAACGCTTGAACCGACTCATAAATGACGAATGATGAATGATGAATGCGGAATGATGAATAAGAATCGTCTTTAATTCATCATTCCGCATTCATCATTCATCATTTCCTTAAAGGGGGACGCTGACGGTCTTCATGATCTCGCGCAGGACCTCTTCGGCCTCCTCGCTGCGGCGGTGGAGCGAGGAGGAGAAGCGCGAGTTGACGACGAGGCGATGTGCGAAGATGGGGAGGACGAGCCGCTTCACGTCGTCGGGCAGGCAGTAGTCGCGCCCCTCCGTGAGCGCGTACGCCTGCGCGGCGCGGAAGAGCGCGAGCGTGCCGCGCGGCGAGACGCCGAGGTCTAAAGTCTCCGACTCGCGCGTCGCCGAGACGACGCGCATCAGGTAATCGACGAGCGCGTCGTCTACCGAGACAGCTTGGACGGCGTGCTGCAACTCGACGACCTCTTCGCCTGTCATCACCGGCCGCAACGTTTCGAGCGGGTCGCCGTGCGCGCGGTCGCGTAAGATTTCCTTCTCCACGTCGGGCGCGGGGTAGCCGATCCGCAGGCGCAGCATGAAGCGATCCACCTGCGACTCCGGGAGCGGGTACGTGCCGTGGTGCTCGACCGGGTTCTGCGTGGCGACGACCATAAAGGGCGCGCGCAGGCGGTAGGTCATGCCCTCGACCGTGACGTGCCCCTCGGCCATCGCTTCGAGGAGCGCCGACTGCGTCTTGGGCGTCGTGCGGTTGATCTCGTCGGCGAGGACGATGTTGGCGAAGATGGGGCCGTGCTTGAACTCGAAAGAGCCCTTGCGCTCGTCGTAGACCGAGAGGCCGATCACGTCCGAGGGCAGAAGGTCTGAGGTGAACTGTATGCGCTGGAAAGTGCAGTCGATGGCCTGCGCGAGCGCCTGCGCCAGCGTGGTCTTGCCCACGCCCGGCACGTCCTCGACGAGGAGGTGCCCGCCGGCGAGGAGGGTGACAGTCGCTAAGCGCACGGCCTCCGATTTGCCCTTGATAACGCGCTCGACGGCCGCACGCAGCCGCCCGACGCGCTCGGCCGCCTCGACCGCGCCCACCCTGTCCGCCGTATGGAGATTTCTCATGCCCGCAACCATTCTAAAGGCAAAAGAGGTTAGAGGCTAGAGGTTAGCAGTTAGTTGTCGCGGCCGACACGACCGACACATTTTCAACCGGGCCGCTCGAATCACGGCCTTCCCGAAACCCCTCGCCTCCAGCCTGAGACCTCTCCTTTGACGCCCGTGTGACTTGGCGGGTTCCGTGTAGTAAAATTTTCGCGCCTCGGGAGGACGGGAGGCGCCGCGCCCTTCGACGCTTTATGGAACTCGGCCGGCGCGCGCACGTGTACTACGGGGCAGCGAGGTTTTGAACTGATGAGAACAGACAACAAGAGCCAGAGGGGTTTTTCGCTCGTCGAGCTGATGATCGTCATCTCGATCATCGGCATCCTCGTCGCCATCGGCATCCCCGCCTGGCAGGCGAGCGTGCGCTCGACCAACGAGGCCGCGGCCATCACGCACCTCGGGCGCATCTCCACCGCGCAGGTCACCTACTTCAACACCAAGAACCGCTCGGGCTACGGCACCTTCGAGCAGCTCTCGTCGGGCGGCTATCTGGGCAAACAGTTCACCGGCGACACGCCGCTCGTGGACGGCTACATCTACAAGATGACGCTCACGGCCAAGTCGGGCAACCAGCCCCCGGGCTTCGGCGCCAACGCCGACCCGCAGAAGCCGACGGGGCTGACGGCCACGGGCAGCCGCTTCTTCTACATCGGCTCCGACACCGGCACTGCCACCTCCAACTCTGAGAAGCCCGCTGGCCCCGACGACCCGCCCGCCGGCGGCGGCTGATCCCAAACCCTTCAGTGCTCAAAGGCGCGCGCGGGCGCTCAAGCCGACACGCTTGACGCTCCCGCGCGCGCTTTGTTAGCATCACGCGTCCTCAAAATATGTAAGCTGCCCGCTTAGCTCAGTTGGTAGAGCGCTCGCTTCACACGCGAGAGGTTTCGTAGGTTCGAGTCCTACAGCGGGCATGAAGAAGGCAGCATGGACAACGCGTCCTGCTGCCTTTTACTTTTGCCTCACTTCGCCCACAGCGCGGCGTAGGCGTCGGGGAGGCGGTCGCGCCAGGCGGTGTAGTTGTGGCCGACGGGCGCTTCGCGGTAGGTGACGGGGTAGCCTCGGGCGCGAAGGGTGATGTTGGCGCGGCGGGAGGTGTCGAGGATGGAGGGCTCGTAGCGGCCGGCGTCGAAGTAGAAGCGCAGGGGGTGGCGGCGGCGCGTCTGTTCGTCGAGGCCCGCGAGGGCGTTGAGGAGGCGGCCTCCGTCGATCTGGAAGGCGGTGGAGAGGCCGGCGACGCGCGCGAAGGTCTCGGGGTGACGGAGCGCCGTCCAGACGGAGATGACGCCGCCGAGGCTCGCGCCCGAGAGCGCACGTGCTTCGCGCGCTCGGCGCGTGCGGTAGCGCGCGTCCACGAGGGGGACGAGCGTGCGCGCCATCCAGTCGGCGAACGCATCGTCGGCCCAGTACTCCTTCATGCGGTCGAGGGGGTCGATGAAGACGATGATGAAGGGCTCAACCTTGCCCTCCGTAATCATGCGGTCGGCCGTCTCGGCGGCGCGGCCGAGCGCGACCGCCTGCGTGCCGTCCTGCGCGTAGAGCACGGGATAGTCCCGACGCGCGCGGGCATAGTCGGGCGGGAGATAGACCTGAACCTTGTGCTTGTCGCCGCCGGAGAGTGGGAGTTGTTCGAGGCGTCCGCGCAATTCATTGCTTCCATCGGCGAAGGCCGTGGGGCGGTAGGCAGAGCCGTTGAAGCTTGAGTTGTGGCCGCCGATGCCGTTGTCGCTGCGGTTCGGGTTGAGCGGGTCGAGCAGCCACTCGCCATCGGCGATGAGTTTGTATTCGAGGCGCGCGGCCGTGGGGAACTTGAGGCGGATGAACTTGAGATTGTTCGTGCCGGGAACGTCACGCATGAAGAGCCCCGCGGGCGTCCAGCCGGTGAAGTCGCCGACGACCTCGACGCGTTTGGCTGCGCCGCGGTAGAGGAAGGTCACATTGTCGCCGTCTACGAGCGGCGAGACTCGCGCAGCCTTCAAGCGTTCAGACGCGTCCGAAGGGTAGAGTTCGCGGTCGGACTTCTCAAGCTCTGCGGGCGTGAGGCCGACGACCGAGACGCGTCGGAAGGAGGTGGCGCCGTTGGGCGAGACGACGGCGACGACGACGGAAGTCGCGCCGCGCTCGGCCTTCACGTCGAAGGCGAAGCGCCCTCCGGTGTCGGCCTTCAGCTCGCGGCGCTCACCATTCGCGAGGAGGAAGGCGCGGCTGCCCTTGTCGCGCGTGCCGCCGCCCACGCGGAAGGTCTGGCCCGCCGCCATGCGCTCTAAAATCTCTTGGGCCGGAAAGTTGAAATCGGCGTCGGCGTGTGGGGGCTGCGGCTGCTTCGAGTAACGCGCGGCGACGATGTCGGGCGTGTCGAGGTTGCGCCCCTCCTGTATGTTCGTGGTGAGGCGTATGAACTGCGCCATCGACCACGCGAGCGGTGTGGCCGAGCCGGTGCCCTCGCCGAACTTGAACCAGGGGCGCGGGCTCGCGGGTCTGTCCCAGACTTGCTCTGGAATCATCAGTCCCGCGTTGGCGAATCCCGACATCGTGTCGAGCCTGCGGAGCGCGTCCGCGCGGCGGCCTAAGGCCAGCTCGTACTGCCCGCGCTCGCCCGAGAGCAGAGCCCAGAGCCTCCCCTTGCCCGTGTACTTCCCGTCCCAGTTCCAGTTGCGCCCATCGTCCATCTCGCCGTAGCCGTCGTGGTTGTAGCGGTAGAAGCCCGCGCCGTGCGGCGTCTCGACCTTGATAACTTTGTCGATGACGGAAAGACTCTTGGCGATGAGCGGGTCTTGCGGCGCGCGTATGCCGAGGCGGACGAGTTCGAGGAAGCCCGCGTCCACGATCTCGCGCTCGTCGAAAGTGCCGCCGCCGTTGCCCACGTCGAAGGGCGCGCCGTCGTCCGGGTCTTCGTTGAAGGAGAGGCGTAGGTAATAGTTTTTATCGCCGTGCGGGCCGGTGGTCGTCACCGTCCAACGCTCGACGTTGCGCGCGAACTCATCGGCGGCGGCGAGATAGACCGAGGCCGAAGCCTCATCATTGTTGCGTCGTGCGATGTCGGCGGCGCAGACGAGGCCGGCGATCTCGGCGGCGATGGTCGAGGGCGAGTGGCCCGACTTCTCCTCCCAGCGCTCCTGCGGGGTGGAGGGGCCGTGCGTGACGATGAAGTCGGCGGCCGGGCGGACGTGCTTGACGAAAGTCTCACGGTCTGTACGGCCGAGTTGGTAGGCGAGGACGAGCGGGTAGGCGACCTCGTCCAACTGGAGCGAGCCCCAGAAGGGTCGGCCGTCGAGCCAGGAGTTCTGCGGGAAGCTGCCGTCTGGCTTCTGCTGGACGCGGAAGAGGTAGTCGAGTGCTCTCTCCGCCGAAGCCTTATCGCCCAGCGCCATGAAGGCGGTGGCGACCTGATAGAGGTCGCGCGACCAGACGAGGTGATAGCCGCCGACCTCGGCCTCGTTGGCGGAGGCGCCGCCGCCCCACGGCACGGAGAGTGAGGCGATCATCGCGCCGCTGTAGGTCTTGTCCTCATGCGCCTTCAAGACCATCGCGGCCATGTCGTACTGCGCCTGATACTTCGGCTCGACGCGGCGGAGCGTCTTCAGATAGTCGTGCCAGCCCTGCTCGTACTCGGCGCGCGCCTTCGCGAAACCTTTGGCGAGCGAGGCGCGCGCGTTGCGCAGGGCCTCGGCCGTGTCCTTGCCGAAGCCGAGCGCGAGCGTGGTGCGCCTGCCGACCTCGGCGACCTGCACGACGTTGCCGTCGGCCGCGCGCGCGTAACGCTTGCCGAGCAGACCTTGTCTGCCCAGCTCTTCGAGTCCGTCGCTCGTCCCGGCGAAGCCGTTGGAAGTTTCATCGAAGCCGTTGCTTGAGACTAAGGCCGAAGCCTTGTCGCCGTCGGAGGCGAGGAGCGCGCCGTCCTCCGTCCACGCCGTGTCGTGCATCCCGCTGTTGTTGATGGAAGGGTCGTAGTAGACGTAGAGATTTTGCACCGCGCGGCAGCGGCCCTGGAACTCCACGTCGATGAGAACGACGGGGCGCTCGGGGTCGGTCGTGTATGTCTTCGTGAGCGTGTAGGTGCTCGTCTCGCTCGTCTGTCGGAAGGAGAGCGATTGCGGGTCTGTGATTTCGAGTCCGCGCGGTGCCTCCTCCTCGCCCGAACGCGAGCCCTCGCCGCAGCCGGTGACCACGAAGCGGAGCGTCTGCGTGTTCGCCACGTCCACCGTCGGGTAGTAGACCTCGTCCAACACGCCGCCGCGCAGTGTGAACCAGACCTTCGACTCCCGTGTGTTCGACGTGCCGACGGCCTCCTTGCCCGCGCTCGGCCACTGCGCGTCACGGCCGGGCGCGCCCGGCGCAACGTTACCGGGGCCGGGGCTCTGCGCGCTTTGTGAAGCGGGTAGCGCGCCAAGTGTGAGTGACAGAAGGACGACGTAAAGGAAGAATCTTTTGCCCATTAGCTCTTCCGGCGGCCGAGCATGTCGAAGCCGACCGCGGCGACGAGCACCGCGCCCTTGACGATGTACTGCGTGTAGTTCTCGACGTTGAGGAGCGACATGCCGTTATCCAAACTCGCCATGATGAGCGCCCCGACGACCGCGCCCGAGACCGTCCCGCGCCCGCCCATCAATGAAGTCCCGCCGATGACGCACGCCGCGATGGCGTCCAACTCCATCAGCGTGCCCGCGTCCGGCGACGCGCTTCCCACGCGCCCCGTGTGCAGCAGCGAGGCCACGCCGACAAGCAGCCCGAGCACGCAGTAGGCCGAGAGGATGTAGCGGCGGATGTTGATGCCCGACAGACGCGCCGCGTCGGGGTTGCCGCCGATGGCGTAGAGATAGCGGCCGAAGGTCGTGTTCTGCGTCAGGAAACCGCCGAGCACCGCGACGACGAGCAGCACCAGCACAGGCACCGGCATTCCCCCGCCGTAGTTCATCCAGTAGATGAAGAGCACGATGAGCGCCGCCGGCACGACGATGCGCAGCACGGTCGCGCCCACCCCGGACGCGCTCAGCCCGTGCCGCTTGCGTGCGCGGACGCGGCTCAAGGTCATGAAGATGACGGCCGCGATGGCGACGACGGCCAGCGTCGCCCCGACCGACTGCGGGAGCTTCCCGACGCCAAGCCAGCGGAAGAAGGGCAGGCTCACGGGAATCGTCGCGCCCTTCGTCAACCCCAACACCACGCCGCGCCACGCGAGCAGTCCGCCGAGCGTGACGATGAAGGCGGGGATGTTCGCGTAAGAGATGAGACTCCCCTGCACCGCGCCGACGACGGAGCCGACCAACAGCGCCAGCCCGAGCGCGGCCAACAGTCCATAATCCTGCGACATCGCCGCCACGCCGCCCGCGAGCCCCGCCACCGAGCCGACCGAGAGGTCGATCTGCCCCGCGACGATCACCAGAAGCATCCCGACCGCCAGCACGCCCGTCACGGCCATCTGCTGCAAGAGGTTCGAGAAGTTGTTCGGATGCAGGAAGATTCCGTAAGGGTAGAGCGGGCTGACGGTCTTCCACTGGAAGAAGAGCCAGATGGCGAGCAGCGCGATAATCATCGTGTAGGCGCGCAGAGAGTCGGTCGGCAGGCGGAAGCGCCCGCCCGCGGGCGACTCGACACCCTCCGGCACCGCGCCCGGCGGCGCCACGTCCGCCGTCACCGGCGGCCGGTTCGTCGCCGGCTGATTAGCAGGCTGATTACTCATGCTGAATCCCGTCTTGAGCGACTTAAATCCCGTCCCAAGCGACTAAAATCGCGTCTCAAGCGACTTGAGTCGTGTCTTAAGCGACTAACATCGCGATTCAAGCGGCTTGAGTCGTGTCCAGAGCGACTCAACTTCCGATTCAAACTGCTTGAGTCACGTCCCGAGCGGCTTGACCTACGACTCAAGCGGCTTAACTTCCGATTCGAGCGACTCGAATCGGAAGTTAAGCTGTTCGAATCGCGTCCCGAGCGACTTGAGTTCTGTCCCGAGCGACTTAACTTTCGTCCCGAGCGACTTGAGTTCTAACTTAAGCGGCTTAACTCGCGTCCTGAACGGCTTGAGCTCTAACTTAAGCGACTTAAATTCCGTCCTGAACGACTTGAGTCCTCACCTTACTCGCTAAAAACCTGTTCCCACTCACTTGGGCCTCAGTCCTTCTTAAGCGGCGCGCTGCGTGTGGCCCGTGGCGCAGGCCATGACGGCCTCGGGGGTGGCCTCTTCGCGTTTGAACTCGCCGGTGAGGCGCCCTTCGTGGAGGACGAGCACGCGGTCGGAGAGGCCGAGCACCTCGGGCAGCTCCGACGAGACGAGCACGATGGCGAGGCCCTCGCTGGCGAGCCGGTTGATCTGCGCGTATATCTCCTGCTTGGCGCCCACGTCGATGCCGCGCGTCGGCTCGTCGAGGAAGAGCACGCGCGGGTTCGTCAGAAGCCACTTGGCGAGCACGACCTTCTGCTGGTTGCCGCCCGAGAGCGTGCCAACCACCGTGAAGACCGAGTTGGCCTTGACGCGCAGCTCCTTCTTCGCACGCTCGCCCGCGGCGGCCTCGGCGTCCACGTCCGTCACGAAGCGGCCCGAGAGCTTCTTCAGGCCCGCGAGCGTCATGTTGTTGAGGATGGTCTGGTCGAGCACGAGCCCGAAGCGCTTGCGGTCTTCGGTCACGAAGCCGACGCCCTGCTTGATGGCGTCCGACGGGCGGCTGACCTTGATCCTCTTCCCATCGACGTAGACCTCGCCCGCGACGCGCCCCGGCCACGCGCCGAAGATGCCCATCAAAAGCTCGCTCCGGCCCGCGCCCATCAGCCCCGCGATGCCAAGCACCTCGCCCCGCCTGACCTTGAAGCCCACGTCTTTGACTAAGAGCTTGCCGGTGACGTTCGGGTCTTCGACCGTCACGCCTCTCGCCTCGAAGACGACCTCGCCTCGCTCGTGCTCGGCCTCTGGGAAGATGTCGCTGACATCGCGGCCGACCATCAGCGAGATGACGCGCGCCTCGTTCAGCTCCTCCGCCGGCTGCGTCCCGACGGTGCGGCCGTCGCGCAGGACGGTGATGCGCCGCGAGACGCGGAAGACCTCGTCGAGCTTGTGCGAGATGTAGATCATGCCGACGCCGCGCGCGCGCAGGCCGTCGATGATGCGAAAGAGCGTCTCGACTTCGGCGTCGGCGAGCGCGGCCGTCGGCTCGTCGAGGACGAGGATGCGGGCCTCCTGCGAGAGCGCCTTCGCGATCTCGACCAACTGCTGCTGGCCGATGCCGAGGTGGCCGACGGGCGTGCGCGGGTCGAGCGACAGGTTCAGCTCGTCTAAGAGTTTCTGCGCGCGGCTGTACAGCTCCTCCCACTTGATGACGCCGAAGCGGCGCGGCTCGCGGCCGAGAAAGATGTTCTCGCCGATGGTCAGTTCCTTGATGAGCGACAGCTCCTGAAAGATGACGGCGACGCCCGCGTTCTCTGAGTCACGGACGCTGTGGAACTGGCGCACCTGCCCGTCGATGAACACCTCGCCGCCGTATGTGCCGAACGGATAGACGCCCGCCAGCACCTTCATCAAAGTAGACTTCCCCGCCCCGTTCTCGCCGACGAGCGCGTGCAGCTCGCCCCGGTGGAGGTCGAACGACACGCCGTCGAGCGCGCGCACGCCGGGGAAGCTCTTCGTGATCTCCCGCATCTCAAGCAGCGGCGGTGTAGCGTTGGCTGACATAATTAGAAGTTCAAATCATCAGCGCAGCCGCAGCGCGAGGCCGCGGCCGCCGAGCAGCAGGGCCGCGAGGACGAGCAGAGAGCCTCTGTCCATGTGTCCTATGCCCGCCGTCGCCTTCGGACACGGGTGGCTGGGCACGTCCTTGTACACGTCTTCGCACTTGTGGTAGCCGTCCTTGACGATGGTGGCGTCAAGGTTCTCCTTGTCCACGGCCTGCGGCTCTTGCAGAATCGAGGGCACGTCGATCTTGCCGTTGTTAATCTTGTCGGGCGCGCTCAGGGCCTCGCCGCGCGCGAGCTTGACGGCCGAGTCCACGGCGCTGTCGGCGAGCGGCTTGATGGGCTTGTAGATGGTCATCGTCTGCGTGCCCTTGGCGATGCGCTGGACGGCGTCGAGCTGCGCGTCCTGCCCCGTGACGAGCACCTTGCCCGTCAACCCCGACACGTCGAGCGCCGAGATGGCGCCACCCGCCGTCCCGTCGTTCGACGCGACGATGGCCTGAATGTCGTTCTTCGTCTTCGTCAGCGCGTCCTCCGTCAGGCGCTGCGCCTCCTCGGCCTTCCACTCCTTGGCGTACTGGTCGGAGATGATCTTCACGTCGCCGCGGTCGACGGCCGGCTTGAGGATGTTCATCTGGCCGTCGCGCAGGAGCTTCGCGTTGTTGTCGGTGGGCGCGCCGCCGATGAGGACGTAGTTGCCCTTCGGCACATGCTTCAAGGCGTACTCGCCCTGCATCTCGCCCATCCGAATGACCTGGTGCGAGACGTAGAGGTCGGGCTCGGAGTTCTTGATGAGGCGGTCGTAGGAGATGACGGGGACGCCCTTAGCATGCGCGCTCTGGACGATGGAGGCGGCGATGTCGCCGTTGTGCGGCGCGACGATGAGCACGTCCACACCTTTGGTAAGCAGAGCGTTGCACTGGTTGACCTGGACGGAGTCGTCGCCGTTGGCGACCAGCACGTCGAGCTGCGCCCCGACCTCTTTGGCCCTCGCCTCAACCAGCGCCTTGTCGCGGTTCCAGCGCTCCTCCTTGAGCGTGTCCATCGAGAAGCCGATGTAGACGGGCTCGCCCGCCTTCTTCGTCTTGCGCTGATAGCCGCCCGTCGTGGAGGCCGTGCCCGCCGCGCCGCCCGTGTCGTTCTGCGTCGTCTGGTTGTTCACGCACGCGCCCGCCACGAGCGCCGCGCACAGGGTCAACGCCAACGCCAACACTCTCGCCTGTCGCATATTCTTCTGCTCCTTTGTCTCTTCCGCGCGCGCAGGCGCGGCCGCGCCGGAGACCCCGGCGTCACTTTGGATTGCCTTGAATCAGCGGAATTAACTGCTCGGAACGCGCCTAAGATTACCAGAGGTGCGGCGAAATTTGTATTGTATTTTTCCCCACCGAGTGCTATCACTTGCTTAGTCAGCCGACATCATAAAAGCCTTTGACTCCTGCCGGGCCTTCCCCCGCCCGGTCGCCGCTATCCCTTTCCCCGTGCCCCGCGGGGAGCGTTCTCAGTAACGTTGACTGAAGCGCCGCGCCTTCATCTGCGTGGGCGCAATTCATGTGAGACACCAGAGGAGGTCTTCGATGACTTCGATAACAAGGCGGAAACTTTCGGTTCTGCTCCGCGCGGCGCTGTGCGCCCTCTTCCTTCTGACCCTGAACGTGACCGCGCGCGCGCAGTTCCGCGCCGCCGTCCAGGGCACCGTGACCGACCCGTCGGGCGCGGTCGTCCCTGCTGCCGCGCTCACGCTCAAGAACAACGAGACGGGCCGCGTGCAGACGGCCACGTCCGGCGACGAGGGCTTCTATCGCCTCTCGGAGCTGCCGCCCGGCACTTACACGCTCACGGTCGAGAAGGCCGGCTTCAAGAAGACGAGCTTCGAGAACGTCGTCATCAACGCCGAGCAGGTGCAGGGCCTCGACGTGGTGCTCACGGCCGGCGAGGTCGCCGAGACCGTGACGGTGACGAGCGAGGGCCAGGTCACGCTCGACACCGAGAGCGCGAACGTTAACAAGGCCATCACGTCGCAGGAGGTCAAGCAGCTCCCGCAGTTCGGGCGCGACCCGTACGAGCTGCTGCGCCTGACGCCGGGCATCTTCGGCGACGTGGGGCGCGGCGGCGGGGGCGGCGTGGTGGGCTTGCCGAACTCGACGGGGCCGGGCGGCTCGAACACCTCCATCTTCCAGGTCGAGAACCAGCCGCAGATTACCGCCAACGGCCAGAGGATTTCGGCCAACAACTTTCAGATCGACGGCGTGAGCGTCAACAGCCTGACGCACGGCGGCGCGGCCGTCGTCACGCCCAACCAGGAGTCGGTCAGGGAGGTGCGTGTGCTCTCCTCGACCTACACGGCCGAGGACGGGCGCAACTCCGGCGCGCAGATTAAAGTCGTCTCGCAGAGCGGCAGCAACAACTTCCACGGCAGCCTCTTCCTCAAGGCCAACGACCCGCGCTGGAACGCATTCAACAAGTACGGCACCGACTTCGGCCGCGCCGGCCCGGAGCGCGTCAACCAACGCTACAAGCAGTTCGGCGGTTCAATCGGCGGCCCGCTCCCCTACCCGAACTTCGACGCGAACCCCGATTCCGTCTTTCGCAGCGGGCGCGACCGTGCGTTCTTCTTCTTCTCTTACGAGGGCCTGCGCCGCACCGACTCGGGCACGGACGCGCGTTACGTCGAGACGGCACAGTTCCGTCAACTCGTCGCGCAAGCAAGGCCAAACGGCATCGCCGCCCGGATACTCACCTCGCCCGGCATTGAGCCGCGCATCTCCTCTGTGCTGCCGCAGAACTGCGCAGACTTCGGGAACGATGCGGCGCGTTGCCGCGTCGTCGCGGGGGGCTTAGACATCGGCTCGCCGGCCGGCGCGCAGGGACAATACCTGACCATCGGGTCGATGGGCGCCGGCTTCGACGGCATCCCCGACGTGCAGCGTGTGCTTCTCTTCGCCCCGCGCCGTGCGCGCTCGAACCAGTACAACCTGCGGCTCGACTTCACGCCGACCTCGCGCGACCAGCTCGCCTTCAGCGCCTACCTGACGCGCAGCGAGTTCACCAACCCCGACCCGGCCGGCGGCTCGCGCGAGAGCGGCGACATCCGGCAGACGCCGGTCAACACCTCTGGGACGGTCACCTACATCCGCACCATCACGAACTCGATGGTTAACGAGTTGCGCTTCAACGCGACGCGCATCGCCTACAACGAGATCGAGTCGGCGCAGCAGACCAACTTCGGCATCCCGCGCATCGAGATCGAGTCGCTTCCCTTTGACCGCATCCGCTTCGGCGCGCCGCAGGCCGAGACGACGCCCGGCGTCTTCGCCGAGAACCAGTTCGAGGCCCGCGATGCGCTCACGTGGGTGCAGGGCAACCACACTTGGAAGTTCGGCGGCGAGTTCCGCGTCGAGCAGAACAACGACAACCTCAACGGCGCGGCGCGTCCGCTCTTCACCTTCGGCGGGCTCTTCAACTTCGCCAACGACACGCCGCTCTTCTACCAGATCAACGCCGACCCGCGGACGGGCGGGCCGGCCGTCGCGCAACGCTACTTCCGCAGCAACTATTACGCGGCCTACGTCCAGCACGACTGGAAGGCGCGCCCGAACCTGACGCTCGGCCTCGGGGTGCGCTACGAGATATTCTCGCCGCTCACGGAGAAGCGCGGGCAGTTGAGCAACGTCAACTTCTCTAATCAAGACCTGCGCACGGCGCAAGTCTCGGTCACGGACACGCTGGCCGAGACCGACCGCAACAACTTCGCGCCGCGCCTCCAGTTCGCCTGGAGCCCGAACTTCGGCGACTCCTTCGGCGGGATGTTCAATGAGAACCGCGCGGTGCTGCGCGGCGGTTTCGGCATCGCTTACAACCGCACGCCGAACGTGCTCTTCGCGAACACGCGCGGCAACCCGCCCTTCTTCGCGCGCTACCAGATTTGCTGCGGCACTTCGGCCAGTGAGTTCAGCACGCCTTTCGCGGGCGGGCAGATTCTCTACGCTCTGGGCGCAAACAACTCGCCCTTCAGCTACCCTGCGAACCCGGCGCTCGCCGTGCCGCTTGACCCGGCGACGGGCTCGCCGCAGGCCCGCTCGGTTGAGGTCTACGGCGCGCAGGCCGAGACGCCGAACGCCTACGTCTACACCTACTCGCTCGACGGGCAGTACGACTTCGGGCATAACCTCATGGGTGAGCTGGGCTATCAGGGCAGCTCTTCGCACAAGCTCATCCGGCTCGTCAACCAGAACTTTATCTACCCGACGACGGTCAGCCCGAGCTTCTTCGCCGTCTTCATCCCGCAGCCGGACGTGAACGCCAACTACAACGGCATGAACGCGCGGCTCGAAAAGCGGTTCAGCAACGGCCATCAGTTCCAGGTCTACTACCGCCTCTCCAAGAGCATCGACACGCTCTCGAACGAGGGGCCGGGCGCCGAGACTAACCAGACCTTCCCGCAAGACCTGCGCACCGAGCGCGGCCCCTCGGACTTCGACGTGCGGCACTCGCTCAACGTCTCGGGGCTGTGGGACTTGCCGCTCTTCCGCAACCGGAAGGACTTTCTGGGCAAGGCGCTCGGCGGTTGGCAGTTGAGTGGGATTACATCCTGGCACACGGGCTTCCCGTGGACGCCGAAGACGGGGCGGTGCGCGAGCGCGCCCTTCCCGGTCATCTGTCCTGTGCGGCCCGCGCGCTATCTCGGCGGCGCGCTCGACGACACGGACAACGAAGTCTTCCTCAGACCCGGCGGGCAGTTCCCCGGCATCACGACGAGCGGCGCGCCCTACTTCGACCTGACGAACTCGGGCGGCGTGAACCGTCCGGGCATCGGGCGCAACTCGTTTCGCGGGCCGCGCTACTTCAGCGCCGACTTCGCGTTCGGCAAGCGTACGGGGCTGCCCCGCTTCATGGGCGAGGGCGCGTTCCTTGAGATACGTGCCAACGTCTTCAACGCCTTCAACAACCTGAACCTGAACCCGTTCCGCTTCTTCGCGCCGCTCATCGAAGACCCAAACTTCGGCCGCTCCGACCGCGGGCTGGCCGGCCGCGTCATCGAGTTTCAAGGTCGCCTGTCGTTCTGAAGTGAGGGCTTGAGGCTTGTAGTCGAAGGCATTAACCACCGCAGACACAGAGGCACGGCTTGAAGACTTATGACTTCAAGCCGTGTCGCTGTGTCTGCGGTGGTTAATTCTTCTTAACTCAAAATCCATTGACTCCGGCCCCGGTTCGGCGTATATAGCTTCCCGCTCCATCCCTTTTCAAAAGGCACAGCCGCAGTCAGGCTGCCGCACCCGTTCTAACACTTCGACGGCCCGCTTCCACTCGGCCGACACCGGACTCTCCATTTCAACCCCTGACCCGAAAGGAGTCTTTAGACATGCAGCAGTTCAAAAAACGGCTCGCCGCCCTGCCGGCCATCATCGCCCTGACCGCGGTCGTCGCGGTGGCGGCGGGCGGGATGGTCGTCGCTTCCATCCCCGCGCCCAACGGCACCATCACCGGCTGCTACAAGCAGAACAACGGGCAGCTCCGCGTGGTCGAATCGGCCTCGCAGTGCAACCCCTCGGAGCTGGCGCTCACTTGGAATCAGCAAGGCCCGCAGGGGCCACAAGGCCCCATCGGCCCGCAAGGCCCCATCGGTCCACAAGGCCCGCAGGGCGCGACGGGGCCACAGGGATTGACCGGGGCGATAGGTCCTATAGGGCCCGTGGGGCCGGTGGGGCCGGCGGGCGCGTCCGCGGGCGGGCCGCCCTTCGTCTGGGTCTGCACGCCCGCGAATTTTCCGGGCGTGGGCAGCAACACGCGGGCCGACGTTTACGTCTTCAACGGGGGCGCGGCGGCGGCCAACGTGACCGTGGAAATTCTAGATAAGTTTGGGGCGAACCTCGCCGGGCAGAACATCCCCGGCGCCGTCAACCCGCCCACGACCTATCCGGGCGGGGCGTTCAACGTCGCAGCCGCCAACACGCTCGACGTTGAATTCCAGACCCCGGTGACCGCCCCGCCGCAGAGCGGCTTCGACGGCGTCACACGCGTCTCATTCTCCGTCAGGGTCACCTCCGACCAGCCCGTCGTCGTCGGCTCCAACTTCCAGTGGAACGGCCCGTCGCAAGTCCCTTGCAGCCTGCTGCCCAAATAACCGTCGGTTGAGAAGAAGTTAACCACGGAGACACGAGAGACACGGCTTAACGCATTAAGCCGTGTCTCTCGTGTCTCCGTGGTTAATAACCCGGCCTTATGCACTCAAGCCGGAACAGCCTCAGTTCTCCGGCGGAGGCAGAGCGTCTTCAACCTGCTCCTCCCCAACACCCGCGCGCCGCATCTTACGCTCCGCGCCGAGCTTATTGAAGAGCGCCAGCTCGCGCTCGGCCTCCTCCTTCCGACCCAGACGCGAGAGGGCGAGGAACATCTGGTAGCGCACGCCGGGGTCTGCCTCGCGTATGCGTGCTGCGGCTGTGAGCAACACCAGCGCCTCCTCGTAGCGGCTGCCGCGGACAAGCAGGCGCCCGAGGTCGTAGTTAGCATAGAAGTGGCGCGCATCCCTCTCCACCGCCCGGCGCAACAGCCGCTCGGCCTCTGCGTCACGCCCGCGCTCGCTGACGACGAAGCCGAGTTGCGCGAGCGCGTCCGCGCTTTCAGGCTTCAGTTGCAGAGACCGGCGCAGCGCCGTCTCCGCCGCCTCGTAGTCGCCGCGCCCGCGCGCGGCGATCCCCACGAAGTAGTGCGCCTCGGCCGAGTCGGGGAAGCGCGCGGCCGTCTCATTAAAAACTTCCAGCGCGCGGTCGAAGCGCGAGAGCAGCATCAGCACGCCGCCCAGACGCACGCGGTAACCGAGGCGCCCCGGGTCTTGCGCCACCGCGCGCTCGTAGAACTCGGCCGCGCCCTCGTAGCGACGCTGCCGGCGCAACTCCTCCGCCAGCGCGAAGTGAACCTCCGGAAAGCGCTCGCGCTGCGCCAGCGCCCTCTGCCAGAACTCGGCTGCCTCCTCGGCGCGCCCACGCGCGGCGCTGATGAGGCCGAGACGGTAGAAAGCCTCCGGCGCGTTCTGCGCGAGCGCCGCGGGCGACGAGAGGAGCGCCGCAGCCTCCTCGTAACGCTTCAGCTCGAAGAGCGCGAGGCCGAGGTTCAAGGTCGCCTGCGGGTGACTGGGCGCGACGCGCAGCACTGACTCGAACTCTGCCGCCGCCTCCGCGGCGCGGCCCGCGCGCGCCAGCAGCACGCCCAGATTCGCGCGTGGTGCGACCGCGCCCGGCTTCAGCCTCAACGCGGCGCGGTACTCGGCCTCGGCCTCACGCACGCGCCCACGCTGGTCGAGTATGACACCCAGCAAAGCGTGCGCGTCCGCACTCGACGACTCGGCCGCGAGCGCACGCCGCACGAGCGGCTCCGCCTCTTCAACCTTCCCCCCGCGCAAAAGCTCCAACGCCCGCACGAGCAGCGCCGCCGCACCCTCCACCACCCGCGCCGCTCCGCGCCGCCGCGTCTGTCCGGACGCTTCCTTCTGACCGGGACGTGCAGCGGCGCCCGACGCGCATAGAAGGAGCGCGACGCACAGACAGAATCTCAAATTTGAAATTTCACATCTCAAATCCGACTTCCTCTCCGACTCTCAAGTGCTCAAGTTATATTATAGTCGCGTCTGCGACGACGAACGTTATGCTTCTTTCGATGCGACACGCGCTCACCCTGCTCCTGCTCGCCGCGCTCTGCGCGCAGGCGGCGCCCCGTGCGCAGACGAGAGACGAGAGGCAGGCACGCGACGGTTACGTGCTGACGCGCGCGGACGCGGAGTTGCTCGAAGACCTTTCGCACAGGGCCTTCCTCTACTTCCTCGAACACGCGGACGCGGGCACGGGGCTCGTCCTCGACCGCGCGCGCACGTCGGGCGAGGCGCACGCGCCCGGACACCCTTCGCACAACATCGCTTCGAGCGCCGCCACGGGCTTCGGGCTCACGGCGCTCTGCGCCGGCACCGAGCGCGGATGGGTCACGCGCGCCGAGGCCGTCGGCCGCGTGCTGACGACGCTCCGCTTCTTCGCCGAACGCGCGCCGCAGGAGCGCGGCTGGTTCCTTCACTGGATGGACGCGGCGACGGGCGAGCGCCGCTGGCAGAGCGAATTCTCCTCCATCGACACGGCGCTGCTGCTCGCGGGCGTGCTCACCGCGCGCCAGTGCTTTCGGGAAGACTCGGAGGTCGTACGGCTCTCGACCCTTATTTACAACCGCGTCGATTTCCGTTGGATGCTCGCAGGCCACCCCACGCTCCTCTCACACGGCTGGCGCCCCGAGACGGGCTTCATCAAGACGCGCTGGGACACGTACAGCGAGCACGTCATCCTCCAACTGCTCGCCATCGGCTCGCCCACGCGCCCCATCACGCCCCGCGCGTGGCGTGCATGGTCGCGCAAGCGCCTCACCTACGCGGGCTACACCTTCATGAACGACGGCCCGCTCTTCATACACCAGTACACGCAAGGTTGGGCCGACCTGCGCGGCCGGCGCGAAGACAGTTATCCCTTCACCGACTACTTCGAGAACTCGGCCGCGGCCACGCGCGCGCACCGGCAGTTCTGTATTGACTTAGCCAGAGAGTTCCCTGCCTACGGGCCGGACGTGTGGGGCATTTCGGCCTCTGACTCGGAGCGCGGTTATGTCGCTTGGGGCGGGCCGCCGCGCGACCCCGCGATAGATGGGACGGTCGTGCCTTACGCGGCGGCGGGTTCGCTCACCTTCACGCCCGACATCTCGCTCGCGGCGCTGCGCGCGTTGAAGCAGAAGTACGGAGAGAGAACCTACGGCCGCTACGGCTTCACCGACGCCTTCAACCCGAACACGGGCTGGGTCGGCCCCGACGTGATCGGCATCGACCAGGGCATCACCCTCCTCGCCGCCGAGAACCTCCGCGACGGCCTCGTCTGGCGCCATTTCATGAAGAACGCAGAGATCACACGCGCCCTCGACCTTGTCGGCCTGAAACAGTACCGCGAGCGTTAAGCGAGCGGGTCGGGCTGCGACGGAGGCACGTCTCGCCGCAGCCCGACCCGCTCGCTTAACGCTCGCGGTACTGTTCTTACCTGCTCGCTAACGATTCGGGTATATCCTTCCGAAGATGCGGTAGCCCCAGGGGTCGAGCGAAAGCGAGGGCAGGTTGACGGCGCGGACTCGCGCGGTGCGCTCGGCCGCGGTGGCGTCGGTCTTGAGCGGTTCACGTGTGTCGGGCGTGATATTTGAGAAGGGCGGGCCGGCCGTCCCCTCGACGGTGCCTTCAAAGGGACGGTTGGAGAAGTTGATGGCGACGACCACTTGCTCCGCCCCTTCCTGGCGCGCGAAGGTGACGACGCGCGATTCGTCGGAGTTGCGCAGCCACGTCACATTCCCGTGCGTGAGCGGCGGGTGGCTTTTGCGCAGCGCCATCATCTGACGATAGAAGCGCGGGAACTCGGGGCGCCGCTTCTCGATGGGCCAGAAGACGGGCAACTTGTAGAAGAGCGCCGGGTCGCCCGACTCGGTCGTGTCGCCGACCTCCATGCCGTTGTAGAGCATCGGCACGCCGTCGAGCGTCAACATCAAGGCGGACGCCGCCAGTGCGCCGCCCTCGCCGAAGCGAGCGACGGCGCGGCGCTCGTCGTGGTTGTCCGAGAAGCGCATCCTGAGCGCCCCGCGCGGATACTTTGCCTCGTCCGCCTCCCACGTCTGCCGGAAGGCCGTCGCGCCTTTGCGACCCTGCAACACGTCGTTGAGCGTCCCGTGCAAAGGCCACGAGTAGTCGAGGTCGAAGGCGCGCACGAGCAGCTCCGGCCGGTCCGACTCGGCGAGCCAGACGACATCCGCCTTGACCTTGTCCGCCTCGGCGCGCGCCTGCTCCCAGAAGTCGGTCGGCACCTCGGCGGCCACGTCGCAGCGGAAGCCGTCGAGGTCGTACTCGCGCAGCCAGAACTTCAACATGTCGATCATGTAACGCCGCAGGGACGGGTTGTCGTAGTTCAGCTCGGCCACGTCCGACCAGTCGTGCGGGTACGTGATCTTCCCCGACGCGTCGCGGACATAGAACTCGGGCGTCTTCATCATCACGCTGTCCCAGGACGTGTGGTTGGCGACGATGTCGATGATGACCTTCATCCCGCGCCGGTGCGCTTCAGAGACGAGCCGCTTGAGGTCGGCTGCCGTCCCGTAGTCGGGGTTGACGGCGTAGTAGTCGCGCACGGCGTAGGGGCTCCCCACCGGCCCCTTCTTCTTCTCCTGACCGATGGGGTGAATCGGCATCAGCCAGAGGATGTTGACGCCCAACTCTTTCAAGCGGTCGAGCTGTGCCGTGATGCCCGCGAAGTTCCCCGCCTCGGAGAACTGCCGCGGGTAGATTTCGTAGATGACGCCGCCGCGCACCCACGCGGGCGCCGTCGCGCGCGCGCGCTCCTTCGACACCTGAAGCCCCTGCCGCGCCGGCGCGGGCGCGGACAAACACACGACGACGGCGAGCGCCGCGACGAGTACGCGCGTGTTTACTCTCGACTTGCTTCTCATAAGCTCGGCCCGCGCTGAAAAGTGAAAACTCAAAACTGAAAACTTCGACTACCTGAGCTTCGTGATGACGATTCTGACCGACTCGGTCGGCCCGTCGAGCGTGACCCGCACGGGCTCGGCGCGCTCCATCGGGCCGTCGCGGCGGAAGTCGCCGACGAACTGCCGGTTGCTGCCGGCGCGGATGAGCAGAACCTGCCCCTGATAACCCTTGTGCGTAAAGCGCCCCTGCGCGTCGGCCGGCTCCAAGCCGTAATCCGTCCCGGGGTCGTGGTAGGTCAGGTCTCTGACGCTGATGTTGGCGCCGGCAACGGGGCTGCCGTCGTCCCAGACGACGATGCCGTTGACGACGCTCTCGGCGCGGCGCGCGGGCAGGGTGAGGTCGCGGTCTTTGGCGCGCTCGCCCGCGCCGATGTTCACGGACTCGGCCCGCGAGGCTTCCGCCACGCCGGGATAGTACGTGCGCGGGTAGGCGTTCGTCGGGTCGTTCGGCTGCGGGTAGCGGTTGAGGTTGACGGCGAGCAGGTAGCGGCCGGGCGGTATGCTCTTGAAGGCGTAGCGGCCTCCCTCGTCCGTGCGCTCCAGCCGCGCGTTGAGGCTCACCGGGTCGGGGTCGTCGGCCTTGATGAGCGAGACGAGGACGCCCGCGGCCGGACGCCCTTCAGCGTCCGCGACCCTGCCGCCGACGCGGCCGTTGTCCGACACGCCGTAGAAGACGTGCGCGCAGCCGCGGTCGTTGACCGTCAACTCGTGCTCCGTCTTATACGTCGTCAACTCGTCAGGCAGCGTCAGCCTCACCTTGTACGTGCCGGGCTTGAGCCCGGTGAGCCGCGCGCGCCCCTCCGAGTCGGTCCCGGACCTCGGTGCTCTCGCCCTCGCCCTCGACCGTGAGCCGCGCGCCCGCCAGCCCGCCGACCGGCTTCACGTCGCCCGACTTCACCCCCTCCAGCGAGCGCGCGACCGTGATGTCGAGGGAGACGCCGGGGCCGCGCCCCGCGAGGCCGCGCAGGAATTCGAAGTCTTCTGACGCCTCCGAGACGGGCCGCGTGCGCGTGCAGGTGCCGGTCGCCAGCGGCCCGCCGTCGCGCCCGCCGTAGGCGTAGACGAGGTACGTCTCGCCCCTCTTGAATTCGTAGCCGCAGTCGCCGCCGCCCGACCCCGTCGAGACCTCGACCTCCGCGCCCGAGACGCCCGAGAACGGCTGCACGACCGCGAACTTGAAGACAACCGGCATCCAGCGGGGCTCGCGTCTGGCCTCCTCGACGGACTTCGCCTGCCTCGTCCTCACGTCGGTCACGGTGCCGACGAAGACGGCCGCAGCCGCGCCGAACTCCTGACACGGCTGGCCTCCCCCCGCGCAGGAGCACGCGAACGCCCGCCCCGAAGAGAGCAGCACGAAAACGACCGCCGCGCCGAACAGTAAGACCTTCGTCCGCACGACTCACACCTCCTGCTTCTAACGCTCGCCGTCGATGAGCCCCGTGCTCGGGACGGGCTGCGCGGTGCCCTGCGTCGTCAGCGGCGCGTGCTCGTCGCCGCGAATGACTGAAGCCTCGGGCACGTCGCGGTCGGCCACGTCACGCACGAGCGCGACGCAGAGCGCGGCGACGAGCAGGAAGAGGCCGCCCGCCATGACGACGTAGAGCGGCGCGTTCGGGTTGTCGGCGCCGAAGAGGGCGCGGATGGCCGGCCCGAAGGCGAACGACGCGACGATCTCGGGGATGACGATGAAGAAGTTGAAGACGCCCATGTAGACGCCCATCCGCGCCGGCGGGAGCGCGCCCGACAGAATCGCGTACGGCATCGAGAGGATGGACGCCCACGCGATGCCGACGCCGACCATCGACAGCAGCAGGATGGTCTTGTCCTGGATGAAGTAGATTGACAGCAGGCCCGCAGCGCCGCACAGGAGCGCGACGACGTGGACGGTCTTGCGGCTGGTTCGCGCAGCGAGCGGCGGAAGCAGGAAGGCGACGGCGAAGCAGACGATGGAGTAGACGGCGAAGGCGAAGCCGCCCCACTCCTGCCCGTCGGCGAACTTCGGGTCGCGCTCATTCGCCGCGCCGAAGACGTGGTACGCGGTCATCAGGCCGAAGAACAGCCACATGCAGAAGAGCCCGAGCCACGTGAAGAACTGGACGACCGCCAACTGCTTCATCGTCGCCGGCATCTCGCGGATGGCCGAGGTGATTTCGGCGAAGTACGCCCCAATGCCGCGGTGCTCGCTCTGCTTGCGCCGGAACTCCTCCATGTCGTCGGGCGGGTACTCCTTCGACGTGAAGACCGTATACAACACGCAGAGCAGGAAGGCGACGGCGCCGATCTTGAACGCGTAGTTGATGCTCGTCGGGATGGCGGCGGCAGCCGTCGCACCGGGCGCATCCACGCCCGCGCGGCGGAAGATGTAGGGCAGCACGTTGGCGAGCGTCTGGCCGATGCCGATGAAGAACGACTGCATGACGAAGCCGGCCGTGCGCTGATCCGTGTTGAGCTTGTCGGCGACGAAGGCGCGGAACGGCTCCATCGAGACGTTGATCGAGGCGTCGAGAATCCAGAGCAGCCCCGCCGCCATCCAGAGCGTGGGTGAGTCGGGCATGAAGAAGAGCGCGATGCTGGCGAGGATGGCGCCGATGAGGAAGTACGGCCGCCGACGGCCGAGCCGGTTCCACGTCCGGTCGCTCATCGAGCCGATGATCGGCTGGACGAGCAGCCCCGTCACCGGCGCCGCCAGCCACAGGATCGGCACCTCCTCGGGCTTGGCCCCGAGGTAGGTGTAGATGCCGCTCATGTTGGCGAGCTGCAACCCCCACCCGAACTGGATGCCCATGAACCCGAAGCTCATGTTCCAAATCTGCCAGAAGCTCAGGCGCGGTTTCTCAGCCATGCGTCTCTCCTCAAGTCTATCTCGCGTAAATGTTGATGTCTTCGAGCACGACGTTGCGGTCGAGCGAGAGCGCGTACACAAGCGTCCTCGCCATGTTCGTGACGTGGACGAAGCCCGGGCGCGGCGCGGCGTCCGTGCCGGTGTTCTCCACGTCCACGAGGCCGGGGCAGAGGTTGAAGACGCGGACGTTTGAGCCGCTCTTCCGCACGTGGTCGCGCACTGACTCGGCGAAGCCGAGCAGCCCCCACTTCGAGGCGCAGTACGAGGGCACGTCCGCGTAGCCGTTCTTGCCCGCCTGCGAAGAGACGTTGACGATGTCGCCGAACTCCTGCGCGCTCATGTGCGGCAGGGCCGCGCGGACGAGCCACATCGCGCCCTTCAGGTTCGTCGTCAAGACCGTCTCCCAGCCCTCTTCCGTAATCTCTTCGACCGTCTCCGGCACGGCGAGGCCCGAGTTGTTGATAAGGATGTCCAGCGACCCGAAGCTCTCCATGCAGTGGCTCACCACCGCCTCGCACTCTTCGCGCACGCGCACATCGAACGCGTACGTGTAGACGCGCTGCGCCCCGGCGAGCCTGTTAATGTCGGCCGCCGCCGCTTCGAGCGCGTCCCGGCGACGCGAGGCGATGACCACTCGGGCGCCTTGCAGCGCCAGCGCCTCCGTGAAGGCGCGGCCGATGCCCGTGCCGCCGCCCGTCACGAGCGCGACCTGTTGGTCGAAAGGTTTCGTCTTCCAGTCCATGTGCGTCAGAGCCGTTCGGTCTCTATGGGCGTCGCCGTGATGAAGGCGAAGGAGCGCGGCGCCATCTCGATCAACACGTCGTCGAAGTTGATGCGCGCGGGGCCGCGTGTAACGCCCTGCGGCACGTCCTGCCTCGTGTTGTAGCGCCCCTTCGGGTCGAGGCCGGCGTCGCTGAGCTTGAACTTGACGGTGGCGGGCTTCGTGTCGTTGTTGAAGACGATGAAGGTCGCCTGGTCGCCGAGGACGCGCGCGAAGACCGCCTGCTGCTCCTCGTCGTAGACGTGGACGACCGAGCCGCGGCGGAGCGCCGGGTGGGTCGCACGCAGCTTCGCCAGCCACTTGACGTGCTCGAACACATCATTCTCGGTCGCGGTGCGACCCGACTTCGTGAAGGCGTTACGCTCATCACCGGGGAAGCCGCCGGGGAAGTCACGACGATTATCCGGGTCGCCGCCGCCGGGCATCGCCAGCTCGTCGCCATAGTAGAGGAGCGGCGTCCCGCGCGTCGTCATCACGAAGACCTGCGCGAGCTTCAGGCCCTCGACCGTCGCGCCGCGCTCGTTCATGAAGCGCTGCATGTCGTGGACGCCGACGAAGGGGACGAGCACTTCGGGGCGCGGGTAGAGATGGTCGTGCGCGAGCACCTGCGCAAGCTTGCGGACGGACTCGCCTCTGGCGAAGGCGTCGCGGACGGCGTAGTGGAGCGCGAAGTCGTAGACGGTGTCTATCCCTGTGTCGATGCGGTCGTGTCCGACTTTACCCTTCTGGAAGTAGGCGAGCAGCGCCGGGTCGCCGTCGAACAACTCGCCGAGGACGTTGACGTTCGGGTACTCGCGTTTGATGGCCGCAGTCCAGTCGCGCCAGAAGTGGCGCGGGACGTGCGGCAACGTGTCCATGCGCACGGCGTCGAAGCCGACGGTGCCGAGCCACCAGAGCGTGTTCTGGATGAGGTAGCGACGCACCTCCTCGTCGTCCTGGTTGAGGTCAGGCAGGATGTCGATGAACCACCCTTCGAGGTTGCGCCTCTGCGTCTCACGGGTGGCGTTCGGGTCCATCGTCGTCCACTTCTGCCAGTTATTGGAGAGGTGGTTCTCGACCGTGCCGTAGAACCACGTCGGCGTCGGCCGCTCGGTCGCCCACGGGTGATAAGGGCTCGTGTGGTTTGCGATCTGGTCTTGAATGACCTTGAAGCCTCCGGCGTGCGCACGCTCCACCAGCTCTTTGAGCTTCGGCATCGTGCCGTAGTGCTCTTCGACGCCGTAGAAGTCTATCGCGCCGTAGCCGTGATAAGCCGTGGTTGGTTGCTTCGGGCCGCCCTCCGTCTCTGGATACATCTCGCGCTCGTCAAGCCGGTCGGTGTTGTCGTAGACGGGATTGATCCAGATGGCGGTGACGCCGAGTTCTTTCAAGTAAGGCAGATGGTCGATGATGCCCTGAAAGTCGCCGCCGTGGTAGTGGCGCCCCTTCGAGCGGTCGTAGAGGCCGGGCGACTTGCGCGGGTCGTTGTTCGCGCGGTCGCCGTCCGCGAAGCGGTCGGGCATGATGAAGTAGATCACGTCGTCGGGCGTGAAGCCCTGAAAACGGCCCGCGCGCGCGAGCGGCTCGGCGACGCCGAAGTTCGTGTCCGCGCTCCCGGCGGCGGTCGTCACGCGCAGCAGTCGGTTGCCGGGTTGCGCGTCGCGTTCGATGAAAACATCGACGAAGGCGTACGTGCCCGCGTCGTTGACGCGCACGAGTCCGGTCTTGATTCCCTGCCCCACCGCCGCGATGCGCGCGCCGCCGAGGTTCTGGCCGCGCAGCATGACGCGCACCGGGTTGATGGAATGATTCGCCCACCAGTCCGGCGGCTCGACCTTCGTCACTGAGGGCAGCGCCTGGGCCGCGCAGACGGCCGACGCCGCACACACGAAGATAAATGAGATGAGGAGACGCGCGGTTGAAGTTTTGACTGTCGTCATAAATGCAATCGGGTGCGACCCTCATCCCCAGGTCTGTTTGAACTCGTAGCTCTCGGCCGTGTGCTCGGGGCGCTGCTCGGGGGGACTGCGGGGAAGCGGCCGTAGAGTTCGGCCAGTCGGCGCAGGCGCGCGGCCAACCCCTCGTGCAGGTCGCCCGCGCGGAGGCGCCAAGACCAGTTGCCGGACATCGTGGCGGGCGTGTTCATGCGCGCCTCAGACCCGAGCCCGAGCACGTCCTGCAAGGGGACGAGCGCGGTGTCGCCGGCCGAGGCGTAGAGGGCGCGGATGAAGTCCCAGTTGATCTCCGCGCCGTCGGTCGAGAGGTAGTCGAGACAGTACTGTCGCTCGCGCTCGACCTGCGCGGCTGAACGCACGGAGGAGCCGCCCGGTTGGCTTCGGAACCAGCCGACCGCCGTGTCGTTGTCGTGCGTGCCCGTGTAGACGGCCGTGTTACGAACGTAGTTGTGCGGCAGGTCTTTGTTCGTCGAGTCGGTCGAGAAGGCGAACTGAAGTATACGCATGCCGGGGAAGCCGAACTCGTCGCGCAACTCGATGACATCCGGCGTGATGAAACCGAGGTCTTCGGCGATGATGGGCAGCTCGCCTAAGGAAGCCTTGATGGCAGCGAACAGCTCGCGCCCCGGGGCCGAACACCCAGCGGCCACGCTCGGCCGTCGGAGTCTCCGCCCGGCACCTCCCAGTAGGCCGCGAAGCCGCGGAAATGGTCGATGCGGAGCACGTCAACGAGCGAGAGCGTCGAACGCACGCGCTCGACCCACCAGCGGAAGTCGTCCTCGCGCATCTTCTCCCAGTCGTAGAGCGGGTTCCCCCAGAGCTGCCCCGTCTTGCTGAAGTAGTCGGGCGGCACGCCCGCGACGACCGAAGGGCGGCCGTCCTCCTTCAGCCTGAAAAGGTCTGGGTGCGCCCACACGTCGGCCGAGTCCTGCGCGACGAAGATCGGGATGTCGCCGACGAGCTGTATCTTCTGACCCCTGCAGTACTCGCGCAGCCGCGCCCACTGGTCGAAGAAGAGGAACTGTTTGAACTTCACCTCTTCTATCTGTTCTGAAAGTCGCGCGCGCGCCTCGTCCAAAGCGGCTGGGTCGCGTCGTTCGAGTCGGCACCTCCCACTCCGTCCACGCCGCTTCGTTGTGCTCGCGCTTGAGCGAGCGGTAGAGCGCGTAGTCGTCGAGCCACGCCGGAGGCGGCGGACTTGAACTCCTCGAAGGCGGCAGCGACGACCGCCGGCTCGGTGCGTTTGAAGTTGTCGAAGGCTTCTTTGAGGAGCGCCTCCTTGTGCGGGAACGCCTCGCCGTAATCGACACGGTCATCTGCGAGCGCCGCCAGACCTTCGAGCGCGCCGGGCGCGAGCAAGCCCTGCTCGACGAGCAACTCGGGGCTGACGAGCAAAGTGTTCCCGGCGAAGGCCGAGAAGCATTGATAGGGCGAGTTGCCGTAGCCGGTCGGCCCGAGCGGCAAGACCTGCCAGAGACTCTGCCCCGACGCAGCGAGGAAGTCTACGAAGCGGTACGCCTCGTGGCCGAGGTCGCCGACGCCGTGGCGGCCCGGCAAGGCTGGTCGGGTGCAAAAGAATGCCGCAGGCTCTTGGGAAGCTCACCTTCTACCTCGCGCGTATTTGGGTTAATCGAAAGCTACAACAAATAGACCGCCGAGACAACGGAAAAGCGCGGCGGCAAAGAGAATCTTGCCGTTTTCAGTTGAGCGTAAGTCAGGAAGGGTTAACCACAGACACACAGCTTGTTGCCTATTGTTGCCTATCGTCTTCAAGCTGTGTCTCTGTGGTTAATTCCCCAGTTTGTAAAAGACCGCCGAGCGCGCGGGCACGGTTAACTTCAGGGAGCCCGCCGCGACCGCGTGGCTATTACGGGCTCCGAGCAGCGGTTCGAGCCGCGCGCCGTCGCGCAGGTCGAGATAAGAGGCCGGAATCGTCAACTCCTTCGGCGCGGCGGCGCGGTTGAGGACGACGACGATTGTCTCCTGCGCATCGCGGCGGGCGTAGGCGTAGGAGTCGTCGTCGAAGTGCAGGTCGAGCTGCGCGCCGCGGCGCAGCGCCGTGTGCTCGCGGCGCAGACGCAGAAGGTCGCGCGTCCACTCGTACATGCGCTGCTCGGCGGCGGTGCGCCCCTCCTTCGTGAAGGCGTTGCGCGCGTCACCCGCGAAGCCGCCGGGGAAGTCGCGGCGGTTGTCGGGGTCGTCGCCGCCCTCCATCGCGATCTCCTCGCCCGCGTAGAGCTGCGGCGTGCCGCGGATGGTCACAATGTAAGCGAGGTGCAGCATCGCGCCTTCTACGCCAGCGCCCGGCAACGACATGAAGCGGCGCGTATCGTGATTGTTCGCCATCGTGACGAGGCGCGAAGGGTCTGGGTAGAGCGAGTCCGCGCGTAGGACGTGGCGGAGCGCGGCGACGGGTATCTTGCCCGTGAAGACGTTGCGCGAAACGTCCCACGCCGGGAAGTCGAAGACGGCGTCCATCTGCGTGTCGATGCCGTCCCAACCCTTACGGCCGCCAATGAAGAAGCTCGTGTGGATGGGGTCTTCGTTCCAGGCTTCGCCGACCATCCACATCGAGGGGTACTGGCGGTCGAGCGCGGCGTTGAGGTCACGGATGAAGAAGCGCGGCATGTACTGGACGGTGTCCTGCCGGATGCCGTCGATGCCGGTCACGCCGACCCACCAGAGCGAGTTCTGTATCTCGTAGCGCGCGACCTCCGCCTGCTCCTGATTCATGTCGGGCAGGTCGTCTGAGAACCAGCCATCGAGCGTCTTGCGCCGCTCCACCTCGGGCGCGTGCGGCGAGAGCAGCATGTCGCCGCGGAAGGGGTTGCGCATGTGACTGCTGAGCGTGCCGTGGAACCAGTCGGGGAGCGGCGGGTTCTTCACCCACGCGTGCTGCGAGCCGACGTGGTTGGCGACCTGGTCCTGAATGATTTTGATGTCGAGCGCGTGCGCCTTCTCGACCAGCTCCTGCAACGTCTCCAACGTCCCGAAGCGGTCTTCGACCGCGTAGTAATCGACCGCGTGGTAGCCGTGATAATAGGTGTTCGGGCACCACAGCTTGTCGCAGCGGTTGACGCCGTTCCAGTTGTCATACCACGGCGTCATCCAAAGGGCCGTCACGCCCAACTCCTTCAGGTACGGCAGGCGTTCGATGATGCCGCGGAGGTCGCCGCCGTGCCACGCGCGCACGTTTGCGCGGTCGTTGGCCTCGGGCGGCGCGTCCGACGGCGCGTTGTTCGAGCGGTCGCCGTCCGCGAACCGGTCGGGCATGATGAGGTAGATGACATCATCGTTCGTCACGCCCTTGAAGTGAGTCGCCGTGTCGAGCGGCCGGTTGATGCGGTAGGGGACGCGCAGAAGCTCGCTGGTTTGGGAGAAGTGCAGTTCGTAAGAGCCGGGCGCGGCCTTTGGGTCGATGTGCAGGTCGGCGAAGAGGTACGTGCCGGCAGCGTTCACCGTCTGGTTCGAGACCTTGAACGGTGTGCCCCTGGCGGCGCGCAGCTCGACGGAGCGCAGGTCGGTGCCGCGCACGAGCAGACGCACGGGGTTGACCGTGTGCCCGGCCCACCAGTTGGGGGGCTCGATCTTTTCGATCTTCGGCACGCGGGACTGCGCCTGCGCGAGACCGGCCGCCAGCATGAGCAACGCGCACGCGGCGAAGCCTTTCACGAAAGGGATTGCTGACCGCGTCACTGTCATCCTTCGTCCTTCCGCCCCGTTCCGACGCTTCGGCTAACGGCTGAGCGTGCGCACGTAGGCGATGGAGGCGGCGATCTCCTGCCGCGTGAGCCTCTTCTTGAAGGCGGGCATCTGGCCGCGGCCGTTGGAGACCGAGGCGATCATGCGCGCGTCGCTGCGCTGGCGCTGCCATGCCGGGTCGGACATGTCGGGCGGCTCGACTATCTCGGCCATGCGCGTGCGGCCTGCCCCGTCCGCGCCGTGGCAGCGCGTGCATCTCGCCTCGTAGACGGCGCGGCCGCGCTCCGTCTGCGACTGGCCCCGGCCCTTCTCTGCCCCAACCGCCGCCGCGGCCGCGAACAGGCAAGCGGCTGCCAAAGACAGAAAGACCTTCGTTCTCTTCATGCGCTGAGTCGTCCCCTTGAATTCGATGTCGTTGAAAAGCTCCGGCCTCTTCCGCGCCGCTCGGTCAACGCCCGGGTGGCTTCTGCGGAACGTTCTGGTTTCGCGAGCCGTTCTGGTTTCGCGAGGCGTTCGGCTCCTGCACGTTGACCGACGGCTCGGGCAGCGGCAACTCCTCCGGCGGCTTCGGCTCCCTGTTCCCTTCGGCCGCCTGGCGCGCGCCGTCCAGACGTTGGAACAGCGCCAGTTCCTCCTTCGCCTCCGCCGTCTTCTTCAGGCGCGAGAGCGCGAGGAAGAGTTGGTAGTGGACGCCGGGGTCTTTCTCGTTGAGCGCCGCCGCGCCGCGCAGCATCTCGACCGCCTCTTCGTACTTCTTCAGGCGTAGAAGGAGGCGACCGAGGTCATAGCGCGGCGGGAAGAGCTTCGCGTCGAGACCGACGGAGCGCTTGAGCAGTTGCTCGGCTTCAGCGTCGCGACCGCGCTGGATGGCGATGTAACCGAGGTTGGCGAGCGCGTCGGCGCCGTCGGGCTGCAAGGCGAGCGAGCGACGGAAGGCCGACTCGGCGTCGTCGTAGAGCCCCTGCCCGCGCGCCGCGTAACCGACGAGGAAGTGAACCTGCGGCACTTCGGGGAAGCGCCGCGCGGCCTCCTCGTAGACGGCGCGCGCCGCGTCGTAGTTCTGACGGCGAAAGTGTGCCGCGCCGTGGCGTATGTAGTAGACGAGCTTTGAAGGGTCTTGCTGAACGGCGCGCTCGTAGAAGGGGACGGCGGCCGAGGTGCGCCCGCGCTTTGAAAGCTCTTCGGCGATCATGAAGTTCGCCTCGGGGTACTGTGGGCGGACTTCGAGCGCCTTCTGCCAGTAGCCGAGCGCCGCCTCGCCCTGGTCGCGCGCGGAGGCGACGAGCCCCAGACGATAGAGCGGCTCCGCTTCGCCGGGCCGGAGCGCCGCCGCCGCTTCGAGGGCGCGCGCCGCCTCTTCAAAACGGTCAAGGTTGTAGCGCGCGACGCCGAGGTTGTAGAGCACCTCGTAGGTGTTCGGGCGCAAGGCGTCCGTGCGCTCGAAGAGGCGGGCCGCGTGCTCGTAGGCGCCGGACTGTGCGAGCGCGAGTCCCAGCGTGAAGAGTGCGCGCGGGTCTTCGCCCGCACCGCGCTCAATCGTCCCGATCAACTTCGACGCCTCCTCCGCGCGCCCCGCGCCGAGGTACGCGCGCGCGAGCAGGAAGAGCAGCGAAGGGTCGCCGCGCACGTCCGCGGGCGGCTCGCCCGCACGCACGCCGGAGGCGCGCTCAAGGAGCGGGATGGCACGCCGGTAGTCGCCGCGCGAGGTGTAGATGGCGCCGAGGTTGTAGACGGACTGCGCGTGCGTCGGCGAGAAGCGCAGCACGGTCTCGAAGGCTTCGACGGCCTGTTCGAGCCGGTTCGTGCGCGCGAGCAGGACGCCGAGGTTGGCCTGCGCGGGGATGTGCTTCGGGTCGAGGCGGATGGCCTCGCGGTACTCGCGCTCGGCCTCTTCGGCGCGACCGCGCTGGTCGAGGATGACGCCGAGCAGATTGCGCGCCTGCGCGTCGCGCGGCGAACTGTTGACGATGCCCCGCGCACCGGCCTCTGCCTCGTCGAGTCTTCCCGCCTCGACGAGCGCCGCGACCGCGGCGAGCGCCGCGGAGTTATCCACGGCCCGTGCGGGGTCGGCGTCGGCGGAGCGCGCAGCCGCGGGACGCGGTCTCTGCACGGGGCGCGCGGACTTCTGCGCGACGGCCGCGGGCGCGCAGAGGCACGCTGCGGCGAAGGCGGCGGCAGCAGCCCACGCGCCGAGTCGTGCCGAAAGGTCTCCTCCCCGAAGTGTCATCCGGCTGAACACACGCGCGGCCTCAACGCGCGGCCAACGCGCGCTTGAACTTCTCCTCGTCGCCCGGCGTGACGCCGACCGTCTTGCGCGCGATGGTCTTCCCGGCGAGCTGGCCGTTGCCCGCGAGCCTCTCCGAGACGAAGCCGACGCGGATGCGGTAGCCCTCGGGCGTCGAGTCGTCGCGCCACCAGAAGCGTTCGAGCTTGCGGTCGCTCGTGTAGCCGATCTGGTAGCGGTCGTCGTACTTCTTGCCCATGACGAGGCTCCCATCGGCGGTGTCGCTCGTCCCCGCGCTGCCCATCGAACCCGTCGGGGCGAGACGCAGGTCTTCGTAGGACGGCGGCGCGGAGTAGGAGAGGATGACCTCCTTGACCCACTTGCCTTCGGCGAAGACGATCTGCAACTCGCCCTGCGGAAGTTTCTTGTAGACGATGCGCACGTCATTCCCTTCGTTACGCTTCCCGTCGGGTCGCTCCTCGCCGGGCTTACGCTTCGCGTTGACGAAGACACTCTCAAGCGCCGTCGGCACGTCCATCCCGACGCGCACGCCGAGTATCTCTGCCTCGTGCTCGCTCTGCGGCGCGGCCGTCTGCGCGCGCGCAACCGCCGACGCGGCCAGCGCGAGACAGAGCGCGAGCAGTGCGCCCGCCGCCGCGGTCTTCGATTCCGTCAGTCTCGTCTTCATTCTCTTCACCGTTAACAGCGGCCGAAGCCGACAGAAGCTTAAGGCCCTGCGCGCCCGTTTCTCAAGCGGGGCGGCGTCGCAAAAGAGAGGGGCGGCGGGCCGGAAGAGCCTGCCCGCCGCCCGAGTAAATGTCCCGCGCCCGCGCGCCCGCGAGGATTAGAAGATGAGCTTGATGGAGAACTCCATCTGCCGCCGCCGCTGCTCGCTCACGTCGCGGCCGAACTCGCCCGTGTTGTTAAGGTCGCCGTTCGGGCGCGAGCGGTTGACCCGGTTCAGGACGTTGAAGGCCGTGAAGCGGAACTGCGCGGCGAAGTCCTCGCTGATCCAGCGCACGGGGAAGTTCTTGAAGAGCGAAGCGTCCCAGTAGAACTGCTGGCGGCCGCGGAAGACGTTGCGGCCGAGCGAGCCGATCTTCGGCCCGCCGGGGTCGCTCGCGAAGACGGGCGTGACGGCCTCGCGGAAGGCCGCGCGGTTCAGCTCGCGCCCCGCGGCGCGGTCGGCCGCCGTCGGCGTCGGGTCGCCGATCAGATCGACGCGCCCGCCGTTGACGGTCACCGTGTAGACGGGGCCGCTCTGCCACGTGACGATGTTGTTGAACTGGAAGCCGCCGACGAAGAAGTCCAACGCGCCGGGCATGTCGCTGCCGAACGCCCGCCCGCGACCCAGCGGCAGGTCGTAGACGTTGGCGAAGGTGAAGCGGTGGCGAACGTCCGTGTCGGAGCTGGCGCGCTCAAGCTCGGGCCGCGTCGGGTCGTCCGGGCCGCAGTCGCGCGCGCCCGCGCCGTTCCCGCAGATGCCGCCGGGCGAGTCGTCGATGGAGTGCGCCCAGGTGTAGCTCGAAATGATCGAGAGACCGCGCGCGTAACGCTTCTCCAGCTTCGTCTGCAAGGCGTCGTAGCGCGAGCTACCGATGTAGCGCGTGGCAATGACCTCGTTGATGCCCGGCACCTCGCGCGAGCCGGGGCCGCCCTGGTCGCCCGCCACGCCGATGTTGGAGACCGTGAGCAGGTTGCGCCCCTGCGAACCGACGTAGGCGACCTCGGCCAGCCAGTTCGGCGCGAACTCGTACTGGGCCGTCAGGTTGTACTGGTGGAAGAGCGCGTCGCGGCGGTTCGGATCGTTAAAGAGGATGCGGCGGTCGGTCGGCGCCGCGAAGGTCGAGCCGGACGCCGCCGGGATGACGGTCGCGGTCGGGACGCCCACGTCGAAGAGGTTGCGGATGGCGATGCCGGCCGGGCAACCCGCGGGGTTCGTGATCGGGTTGCAGCTATAGCTGGACGCGCCCGTGCCGGGGTTCGAGGTGAGCGGCTGCTGGCCGCTCACGTCGGTCGAGTAGACGACGCCGTAGCCGCCGCGCAAGACCAGCGTGCGGTCGGCCTTGAAGCCGCTGTAGGCGAAGCCGATGCGCGGCCCGAAGTTGTTCTTGTCGGTCTCGGCGAGGTCGCGCCCGCCCGGCCCGTTCTCGCCCGCGACGATGATGGTGCGTGTCGCCGGGTCGATGTTCGACTGCTGGTTGAAGCGCTCGGTCGGCGCGGTGAAGATGTCGTAGCGCAGGCCGAGGTTCAGGGTCAGCGTCGGCGTCGCCTTCCAGTCGTCCTGGACGAAGAAGGCGATCTCCTTGTTCGACTGGAAGTAGGGGCCGCCCGGGTCGCCGCGCGTGATGAAGCCGGGGCGATAGCCCAAGAGGAAGTTGGCGAGCGATGAGCCGGTGTCGTTCGGCCCGATGCCGTTGTAGTTGCCCGAGACGAAGCCGCTGCCCGTCGTGCCGTACTGCGTGTTGGTCTTCGTGCCGCCGTTGCGGCCGCCGTCGTAGTTCGAGTTCTGGCGCACGCGCAGGTCGCCGCCCATCTTCCAGGTGTGGTTGCCCTTGACGACCGTCACGGCGTCGGCGAAGTTGAAGTTGTTCGAGAGGAAGTAGAAGGGGCCGCCGTCGCCCGTGAACTCCGTCGCGCGGTCGGTGCCCGTCAGCTCGTCCACGATGCCGAAGAGGATGATGCCGCTCGACGTGGGGCCGAGGTTGATGTTGCGCGCGCCGAGGTTGGCCGAGACGTTCGGGTCGAAGCCGCCCGTGCCGTTGACGCCCGTGTTGAAGATGCCGATGTCCACGCGCGTGAACCCGAAGCGCGCGTCGTTGACGATGGACGTGCCGAAGGTGTGCGTGTCGCCCATCGTAAAGCCGCGCGAGTTGCCGAACTCGTCGCCTGCCGAGGGGCCGGCCGGCAGGTCGTTGCCGTTCGGCGACGCGCCGAGCGGGAAGAAGTTGTCGCGCTGGCGCGCGCTCGACGAGCGGCTGTAGCGTGCGAAGAAGGAGTTGCTGTCGGTGATGCGGTGGTCGATCTTGAGGTCGTAGCTGTCGAGGTTGTAGCCCTCTTTGCGGTTCGTGCTGAAGTTGCGCCCGGCGCCGGGCAGGTTCGGCAGCGGGAAGGCGTTGACGTAGTTGAGAGCGAACGGCGAGAAGCCGCCGCACGTCGGGCAGTTGCGCAGGTCGTTGCCGGGGATGGGCACGCCCGCAGGCGAGAAGATCGTCCCCTGCGGCGCGACGACCGTCCCGCCGCTCGCCAGCTGATAGGTGCGCAGGTTGCCGGGCTGGAGCAACTCCCCGAAGTCACCGAGGCGCATCCGCGCGGTCGGGACGGGAACATCGGAAGGCGACTCGCCGCCGCCGAAGATGGGGGTGGCGTTGCGGCGCTCCTCGGTCGAGAAGAAGAAGAAGGAGCGGTTGCGCCCGTCGTAGAAGTAGGGCGTGCCCTCGCCGAAGCGCGGCAGGAAGATCGGGCCGCCGACGACGCCGCCGAAGTTGTGCGTCACGTAGTTGGGGACGCGGTTCGTCAGGTCGTCGTCGAACCGCGAGGCCGCCGCCGAGAGGAAGCGCCCCTGGTAGACCTCGTAGGCCGTGCCGTGGATTTCGTTGCCGCCCGACTTGAAGGTCGTCTGCACGATGCCGCCGCCGGCGCGACCGGACTCGGCCGAAGGGACGCTCGTCTCGATCTTGAACTCGGCGATGGCGTCGGGGTTCGGGAAGATGGCGATCTGGCCGAACTGCGACTCGTTGTTGTCCACGCCGTCGAGCGAGAAGTTGTTGTTGGTGGCGCGGGCGCCGTTGACGACCATTACCGACCCGCCCGACTCGCGGAAGCGCGTGGACTCGGTGTTGTTCTGCCCGCCGCCGCCGGAGACGAAGTTGCCGCCGCCGCCGAGGAGCCCCAGATTCGGGCGCGTCACGCCGGGCGAGAGCGCGGCGAGTTGCGTGAAGTTGCGCTGCGTGAGAGGGAGGTCTGTGACCTGCTTGCCCGTGATGAGGTCGCCGCGCACGCTCGTCTCTGTCTCGGCGAGCGGCGCCTCGGCCGTCACCGTGACGGTGCCGCCGCTCACGCCCGCGGCCGTCAGTACCACGTCGATGGCCTGACGCGCGGCCGTGTCGAGCTTGACCTCCTCGATGATCGACTGGCTGAAGCCGGCGCCGTCAACGGTGATGCGGTAGACGCCGGGGTCGAGCGCGGGAATCGAGTAGGTGCCGTCGTCGCTCGTCGTCACGTCGCGCGACTCGCCGTTGGCGACGTTGGTCACCGTCACTTTAGCGTCCTTGACGACCGCGCCGTTGGGGTCGGTGACCGTGCCCGTGATGGTGCCCTTGTTCGACTGCGCGCTGGCGCCGAGCGCGAAAGCGGCTATCAGGAGTGCGGCGCAACCGGCGCGCAGGAAGATGCGGGAGACTTTGCGGAGTGTAGTCATAAACAAACCTCGATTACGGAAGGGCACGCCGTGCCCGACCAGCCTTGAACCGAAAGCCGCAGACTCACACCAACACTTACAGGTGTGCGACGGCCTTTGGCGTTAGACCGTCTGAACATTTGAGAGCGATTGCGAGAAAAGAAGTATTACCTGACCGTTTGTTGCCTGTCCGAACGAAGTCTTTGTAATACAGATTGCAGGAGCCTGTCAACGAATTTCTGTCCAGCACCGTGCGCTGACGGTCAACTCCGGCCGGGCTCGCCGAGCGTCCGCTTCGACTCGTCTATCAACTCGTTGTTGCGCTCGTAGGAGTGCGGCGCGGCCTCTTCCCCGAGGCGGGGCGGATAGATGTGTTGGCGGTAGACGGGGTAGGCTTCCGTTCGCAGGTGCGCGAGCATGTGATGGCCGCGGCGCGCGGCGCGCTCGTGGCGCAGCGCCGAGATGTCAACGGGCGCGACGACGATCCTCTCGCCGGGGCCGGGGTCGCCTCGGCCAGCACGCGGCCGTCGAAGTCGACGACCATGCTGCCGCCGGGCCACGAATAAGGCGGGTAGTGTTTGAGGCTCGCGCCCTGGTTGGCGGCGACGACGTAGGCCGTGTTCTCGACGGCGCGGCAGCGGTTGACGAGCGTCCACCAGTCCATCGGCGGCGTCGCGCCCCACGGGTCCATGTAGGCCGAGACGCGGACCAGCACCTCGGCGCCGTTCGCGGCGAGCTGGCGCATGGCCTCGGGGAAGAGCCAGTCGTAGCAGATGGCGCAGCCGATGCGCCCGATCTCGGTGTCGGCCACGGGGAAGAGGGGCTCGTCGTAGCCCGGGAGGTCGTGCGGGCTCGCGTGCACCTCGTACGGAATCCACGGGTTGACCTTGCGGTATTTGTAGAGCACGCCCCCGGGGCCGATCAGGCAGGTGGTGTTGAAGACGACGCCGGGATAGTTGTCGTCGCGCTCCAGCAACGTGCCCGTCTGGATGTAGACGTCCGTGCTCGCGCGCCTTCATCTCCAGCGCTCGGTGTGCTCGTTCGGGATTTGGACGGCGAGCTTCTCCAGCAGCTCCTTCGACGGTCGGGAAGACCGGCGCGGCGTGGGCGAACTCGGGGAAGACGACGAGCCGCACCGGCAGAAACGGCGCCGCGCCCGCCACCGCCGAATCTATCAACGACAGCATCCGCTCCGTGTTGCGCCGCATCTCGCGCCGCTCCACCGGGTTCGGCATGTCCGTCTGGCAGGCGGCGACCGAGTATCTGATGTGTGTCATAAGACTCCTGGAATTTGTACGCGGTAGAAAGATGGGAGCGGTTGGATTCTAAGCGGCGCGGCCTTCGTCTGTCACCTCCGGAGGGCGCGGGCGGCGGGCTGAAACCTTACTCCTGTGCGTTGCGTTTGACTGACGGCGCGGAGCGTTCTAGCATCTGTGCTCCCGCTCTTCCGTTCGACCCGAAGCAATTGGATTTCATCCGAAAAAACGTAGCCCGAAAAGTTCAAACGCATGGCGCCGGAGGTCTCTTCAGCGCCGCCTCGTCCCACCTTCCGACAGGAGTCTTTTATGAACCGCAAACGACCCTCGGCGCTCTTGCTGCTGGTGCTCTCCATCTCGACGCTCACGGGGGGGATGCCGCGCGTGGCCGACGCACAGTCAGGTAACAACGTCTCGCTCGACGCGCTCGCCGATGGAAAGACCGTCGGCGGCTTCCGCGCCGAGGCCGTCTACCTCAACGACTCGGACAAGCCCTTCGGCGCGCGTCTGCGTCACGCGAAGACGGGCTTCACGCTCGACTACTTGCAGATTCAGTCGGTGCCGCAGGTCTTCCTGTGGGTCAACTCGTTCCCGACCTCCGAGCACGGCGAGCCGCACACGCAGGAGCATCTGCTCCTCGGCAAGGGCAATGTCGGGCGCGCGCACGCGGGGCTGGAGAGCATGTCGCTCGCCGGCTCTTCGGCCTTCACCATGCAGTGGCGCACCGCCTACCACATCCACACCGCCGCCGGCCCCGAAGTCTTCTACAAGCTCTTCGAGAGCCAGGTGAACGCGCTCCTCCACCCCGACTACACGGACGAGGAGATACGGCGCGAGGTGAGCCACTGGGGCGTCAGCGAGAACCCCGCCGACAAGAAGCTGAGCCTCGAAGAGAAGGGCACGGTCTACCAGGAGATGCGGACGACCTACGACCGCCCCGTGAGCCGTCTCTTCCGCACCCTGAACCAGACGGTCTACGGCGCCGAACACCCGCTGGCGATGTCCTCGGGCGGCTGGCCCGACTCGATCCGCGAGATGAAGCCAGAGGACATACGCAAGTTCCACGCGGACAACTACCGCCTCGGCAACATGGGCATGGTCGCTTCGTTCCCGAAGGAGATGCCTTTGGGCGAAGTGGTCGCGCGCCTCGACGCCGTCTTCAACCGGCTTGAGCCGAAGCAGGAGAGCCGCCGCTTCCGTGACGAGTCGGACATCCCCAAGCCGAAGCCCGCGCCCGCGGGCACCATCCGCATGGTCGAGTACCCGCACAAGAACGAGCAGCAGCCGGGCTGGCTCCTCTTCGCATACCCGGCGCAGCTCAAGCTCGACACGAAGGAGAAGACGCTCCTCAGTCTCTTCCTCTCGAACGTCGCGGGCGACCCGACGACGAACCTCTACAAGCTCTTCGTCGATTCCAAGACGCGCGTGATGGAGACGGGCGCGAAGGGCGTCTTCGCCGGACTTGAGGACGAGATGGTCGAAGGGAACCCGGTCTACGTCGGGCTGACCGACGTGGCGCCGGCGAACATGACGGACGAGAAGATCGGGACGTCCGTCAGAAGATCATGGACGAGATGAAGCGGGTCGGGTCGTTCGCCGACGGCTCGGCGGAGTTGAAGGAGTTCAACGAGCGTGTGAAGAGCCGCGTGGTGCAGACGCGCCGCACGCTCTCGAAGCTCGTCAACTCGCCGCCGGGCTTCGGCTTCCGCAGCTCCGACTCGGGCTGGATGACGCACCTCGTAGACCTCAACCGCACGCCGGGCTTCCGCAAGTCGGTCACGCTCAAGCCGGAACTGGCGGCGGTCGAGCAGGTCGTCTCGTCGGACAAGAACGCCTGGCGCGACCTCCTCGCGCGCTGGAAGCTGACCGAGTCGGTGCCCTACGCCGTCGCCGCGAAGCCTTCGCCGCAGATGCTCGTGCAGGACGAGTCGGAGCGCGTCGCGCGCGCGAAGGCCGAGACCGAGCGCGTCCTGAAGAGGTACGACGTGGAGGTCGAGCAGGAGGCTCTGCGCCGCTTCAAGACCGACTACGACGCGGCGACCGCGGAGCTTGAAAAACTGGCGAGCCAGTCGGCGTCGCTCAAGTTTCTGGAGCGCCCGCCGCTCACGCTCGACGACCAGCTCGACTACAAGGTCACGCAGCTTCCGGGCAACGTCCCGCTCGTCGCGTCGAACTTCGAGAACATGACGAGCGCGACGACGGGGCTCGCGCTCCGCCTCGACGGCGTGCCGCAGGAGAGGCTCTTTTATCTCTCGGCGATGCCATCGCTCCTCACGCAGGTCGGCGTCGTTAAAGACGGCCAGCCCATCCCGTACGAGCAGATGAGCGAGATGCTCCGCAAGGAGGTTCTGTCGCTCAACAGCTACTTCAGCACGAACTTCCGCACGAACCGTGCGGAGATTGTCGTGCGCGGCGCGGGCAACGACACGGCCGAGTCGCAGCGCGCCTTGCAGTGGATGAAGCTCGTGCTCGCGAGTCCCGACTGGCGCCCTGAGAACCTCGCGCGCATCCGCGACGTGGTCGATCAGGTTCTGAGCGGGATGCGCAACCGCACGCAGGGGTCGGAGGAGTCCTGGGTCAACGACCCGGCGAACGCCTACTGGCGGCAGGACAACCCGCTGCTCCTCTCGGTCTCTTCGTTCATGACGCAGGCGCACAACGTCCAACGCCTCCGCTGGCTTCTTAAGGACGCGGGCGCCGACCGCGAACGCATCGCGGCCTTCCTCGACGTGCTGGCCGCCGCGCCGAAGCAGAACGCCGAGCGCGAGCACCTGAAGAACCTTCTGCAAACCTTCCAGAAGGGCGAGGTCAAAGACCGTTACTACAACGACCTGAAGTCGGCCTTCAACGAGCTGCCGGCGGGGGCGAAGGCGCTGGCCGTCGATGCGGCGAAAGACCTCGATCAGGTGCTCGGCGACATCCCCGACGAGACGCTCGGCGGTGACTGGCAGTACCTCGTCCGACAGATTCGGCGTGACCTGCTCATCCCGCCCGCGCAGGCGCTCGCCGAGCTGAACGAGGTGCGGCAGAGCCTTCTGAAGACGGGCGGCGCGCGCTTCTTCATGATCGGCTCGACGCCGACGCGCGCTTCGTTGGAGCCGGGCGTGCGCGGGCTGCTGGCGAGTCTACAGACCGCACCGCAGCCCACGGCGAAGTACACGAGCGCGAGGCTCGTCGAGTCGCGCGTGCGCGAGCGTGCGGGGGATAAGAATAAGAACACGCCGGTCTTCGTCGGGCTCGTCAACCCGAACACGCAGGGCGGCGTTGTCCTCAACTCGGCGCCGATGGCAACGTACGCCGACGCGGACAACAGGGAGGCGCTGCTGGACTTCCTCGCCTCGCGCCTCTACGGCGGCGGCGGCGCGCACGGCATCTTCATCAAGACGTGGGGCGCGGGGCTCGCCTACTCGAACGGCCTCGGCGGCTCGCCCGGGCAGGGGCGCATCAGCTACTACGCCGAGCGCACGCCGGAGCTGCCGCAGACGCTCCGCTTCGTCATCGAGGAGCTGAAGAAGGCCAAGCCCGACCCGGGGCTCGTCGAGTACGCCGTCGCGGTCGCCTTCTCGCAGTTCCGCTCGGCCTCCGGCTACGAGTCGCGCGGCGAGCAGATGGCCACAGACATCGCCGACGGCACGCCGCCCGAAGCGGTGCGCAGATTCAGGCAGGGGCTCTTAGACCTGCGCAAGTCGCCGAACCTCTCGGACGAGCTGTTCAAGCGGATGAACACGGTCTACGCGCGCATCCTGCCGGGCCTCGGCGCGAAGGCGTCGGGAGTCGAGGGCGGCGTCTACTACGTCATCGGCCCCGAGAAGCAGCTCACGGCCTACGAGGAGTATCTCAAGACAATCGAAGGCCCCGACGCACGCCTCTTCCGCATCTACCCGCGCGACTACTGGATTCGCGCCGACTGAATTAACCACCGCAGACACAGAGACAACGGCTTTGAAGTCTTATAACTTCAAAGCCGTGTCTCTGTGTCTGCGGTGGTTGAACTTTCAGCCGAAGATGTCGCGCACTTTGTCCATGAGCCCCTTGTCGGTGAGGTCTTTCTCCTCGACCTGCGCGAGTTGTTCGAGGAGCTTGCGCTGCTCGCGCGTGAGGGTCGTCGGCGTCACGACCGTGACCGAGACGAAGAGGTCGCCGCGGCCGCGGCCGCCGAGCACAGGCATCCCGTGACCCTTCAGACGAAACACCGTCCCGGTCTGTGTCCCCGCCGGCACCTTCAGACTCTCCTGCCCTTCCAGCGTCTCGACGCTCGTCTCCGCGCCGAGCGCGGCCTGCGCGAAGGTGATGGGGACAGACGCATAGAGGTTGTTCCCCTGACGCTCGAAGAGGTCGTGCTCCTTGACGTGGATGACGACGTAGAGGTCGCCCGCCGGGCCGCCCTGCGCGCCGGCCTCGCCCTCGCCCGCGAGCCGCAGGCGTGAACCCGTCTCGACGCCCGCAGGTATCTTGACCTCGATCTGCTTCTCGCGCTCGACCCGACCCGCGCCCCTGCACTGCTCGCACGGCGTGCGGATGACTCGGCCCGCGCCGCGGCACTGGCCGCACGTACGCGCCACCGAGAAGAAGCCCTGCTGATACCTGACCTGCCCCGTGCCGTTGCACCCGGGACAATTCTCGGGCTGCGTCCCCGGCGCCGCGCCCGTCCCCTTGCAGCCTTCGCAGGCTTCCAGACGCGGCACGCGCAACTGCGCCGTCATCCCTTCGGACGCCTCTTCGAGCGTCATCTCCAGGTCGTAGCGGAGGTCTGCGCCGCGCTGCGCCGCGCCGCGCCGCCCACCCGACGCGCGCCCGCCGCCGAACACGTCGCCGAAGCCGAAGAGGTCGCCGAGGATGTCCTCGATGCCGCCGAACCCCTGCGCGCCCCAGTTGGGCTGCGCGCCCCCGCCCGACGAGACGCCCGCGTGGCCGAAGCGGTCGTAGCGCGTGCGCTGCTCGGCGACGGAGAGGACAGAGTAGGCTTCGGCCGCCTCCTTGAACCTCTCCTCGGCCTCCGCGTCGCCGGGGTTCTTGTCCGGGTGGTAGCGGACGGCGAGCTTGCGGTAAGCGCTCTTGATCTCCGCCTCGCTTGCGCCCCGGCTCACGCCGAGGACCTCGTAATAATCGCGTTTAGCCATGTGTAAATAAAGTGAAAGTGACGAGTGACAAGTCGAAGTGAAATTCTAACTTGTCACCCGCCACTTGTCACCCGCCACTGCTTTTCCGATGCTTTTCCGACTTCAGCGGCCGTTATGTTCGACGACGGGGTTGAGCATGGCGAGGGCGAGCTGCTGCGAGATACGCTCCAGCTTCTGCGTCGCCTCGGAGATCGCCTCGACGTTCTCGGACTTGAGCAGCTCCTCGCACTCGGCGAAGCTGTCCTGCGTGATGGCGCGCTCGCCCGAGGAGAGCGACGAGCCGAACTCGGTGAAGGTGCGCTGCGCGTTGCGCAGGAGCCCTTCGAGCTTGGCGCGCTGCACGAGGAGTTCCTTGGCGCGGCGGTCGGCCTCGGCCGAACTCTGCGCCTCGGCGATCATGCGGTCGATCTCGTTGCCCGAGAGCCCGGAGGTCGGCGTGACCTTCATCTGCTGCTGACGGCCGCTCGCACGGTCGATGGCCGCGACGCTAAGGATGCCGTTGGCGTCCACCTCAAACGTCACCTCGATCTGCGGCCCGCCGCGCGGCCCCGGCGGGATGCCGACCAGCTCGAACTTGCCTAAGGAGCGGTTGTGCTGCGCTATCTCGCGCTCGCCCTGTAGGACGTGAATCTCGACCGAGGACTGGTTATCGACGACGGTCGTGAACGTCTGGCTGTTGTGGAGCGGGATGGTCGAGTTGCGCTCGATGAGCTTGTGGAAGAGCCCGCCGCGCGTCTCAAGGCCGAGCGAGAGCGGGAGCACGTCGAGCAGCACGATGTCCTTCACATCGCCCGTGAGCACGCCGCCCTGGATGGCCGCGCCCATCGCGACCACCTCGTCCGGGTTAATCTCGGACGAAGGGTCTTTGCCGAAGATTTCGCGCACCGTGCGCCCGATGATGGGCGAGCGCGTCTGGCCGCCGACGAGCAGCACCTTGTCGATGTCCTTCGGCTGGAGCTTCGCATCCCACAGCGCCTTCTGGCACGGCTCGACCGTGCGCTCGACGAGGTCGGAGATGAGCGCCTCGAACGTCTCGCGCGAAAGGGTCTTGCTGAAGTGCTTCGGGCCGGATGAGTCGGCCGCGATGAAGGGCAGGTTGATGTTCGTCTCGGAGAGCGACGAGAGGTCGCACTTGGCGCGCTCGGCCGCCTCCTTCAGGCGCTGCAAGGCGAGGCGGTCGTTGCGGAGGTCGATGCCGGTCTCCTCGTTGAACTGCTTGACCATCCAACTGATGATGCGCTCGTCGAAGTCCTCGCCGCCGAGGAAGGTGTTGCCCGAAGTCGCCAGCACCTCGTAGACGCCGTCGTTGATTTCGAGGATGGAGATGTCGAACGTGCCGCCGCCGAGGTCGTAGACGGCGATGCGCTCGGAGCCGCCGCGGCCCAAGCCGTAGGCGAGCGCCGCGGCCGTCGGCTCGTTGATGATGCGCTCGACGCGGAGGCCCGCGATCTTGCCGGCATCCTTCGTGGCCTGCCGTTGCGTGTCATCGAAGTAGGCGGGGACGGTGATGATGGCCTCCGTCACCGGCTCGCCGAGGAAGTCTTCGGCCGCGGCCTTCAGGCGTTGCAGGACGATGCCTGAAATCTCCTGCGGGCTGTAGACGCGCCCCTGCACCTGTATGCGCGCGTCGCCGTTTGACGCCTCGACGATCTCAAAGGGCGAGGTCTCGCGGGCGCGCACGACCTCGTCCTCCTTGTGCTTGCGGCCGATGAGGCGCTTGACGGCGTAGATGGTGTTGGCGGCGTTGGTGACGGCCTGGCGCTTGGCGATCTGGCCGACGAGGCGTTCGCCCTTGTCGGTGAACCCGACCACGGTGGGGGTGGTGCGCCCGCCCTCTTTGTTCGGCACGATCTGCACCGCGCCGCCTTCGAGGACGGCCACGCAACAGTTGGTCGTGCCCAAATCGATTCCTACTACTTTGCCCATAACAGTTTCTCTCGTGTGGGGAGGGGACAAGTGTTAACCGCACGCGGTCAACGGCTGGGTTAGCTGCGGACTGGAAGGCGGCGGGAGCCGGGAGTCCCGCCGCGGACGGTTGTTACGATTACGCCTCTGGTAGCGACCTTGACCATCGCGGGCCGCAGCAGCTTGTCGCCGAGGCGGTACCCGCGCTGCATCTCCTGCGTGACCGTGTCGGGCTCGTGTGCGTCCGTCTCCTCGGTGGCGACGGCCTCGTGGACGTGCGGGTCGAAACGCTCGCCGACCGTGGGGACGACCTCGACCCCTAAGCCTTCGAGCACGCCGCCGAGCTGTCGGTTAATCAGCTCGACGCCCTGAAGGAAGTGCCGGAACTCCTCCGACTCTTTGACCTCGACGACGCTCTCGGCGTCGAGTGCGCGCTGGAGGTTGTCGAGCACCGGCAGAAGCCTGCGGACGACCTCGCCGAGCGCGCGGTTGTAGGTCTCCGTCCGCTCGCGCTCGGTGCGCTTGCGGAAGTTATCGAAGTCGGCCGAGCGGCGCGCGAGCTTTCGTTCAAGTCCTGCCGCTCGCCCGTCAACTTCTTAAGCTCGCCCTCGACCCGCCTTAGCTCCGCGCGCGTCGCGATCAGCTCGGCCACCTGCGGGCCCGCGGCCAGCCGAGGCGTTGCGTACCGGCTCCTGCGCCGTGCCCGAAGCGCCGCCCCCGCCACGCTCGTCGGGCTCGACGTGCGAGACGGTCGTGTCCTGTTCGTTGCGGCTGCGCGGCAGCTCCGAAGGCTCCGTGCTGCCGGGGACGCCCGTCTCGCCCGAGCCTGTCTCGCCGGCCTCTCCGTTCTCGATGCGCTGCCCCATCTCGGTCGAGTCTTCGTAAGAGGACTGTCGCCCAACTCTTCTGCCGTCAGCGTTCTCGGCCGGCGTGCCCGACTCGGGCTGCTTGCCCTCCTCGTCGCCGACGAAGCGCACGGGTATGCGATTCGGCTTCCGCCCGCCCTTGTTTGCCATGTCCGATTGAGTCATCCCTTTTTGAAGCCCTTCCCCGAGGCCGAAATGAATGTTTGAATGAAGTCTGAATCAGGAGTGATCCGCCTCGCGCAGCACGCGCTCGACGAGGCGTGCGACGTAGTTGACGGTGGCCATCGTGCGCGCGTACTCCAGGCGCATCGGCCCGACGACGCCGACGGTGCCGCCGACGAAGCCCTCGCCGACGCGGTACGGCGCGGTAATGAGCGCGCAGGATTGCATCTGCGGCGCGCTGTGCTCGCGCCCGATGACGACGTGCACGTCGCCGAAGACCGGCTCGCGCGCGATGCACTCGTTCAGGATTTTGACGAGCCGCGACTTGGCCTCGAACGTGCGGAAGAGTTCCCGCAGGCGCTCCACGTCCGAGAAGTCCGGTTTGGCGAGGATGTTCGACGCGCCGTCGATGTAGACGTCGCCGGTCTCGCCCTCGCCGCCCTCGACGCTGCGCTCGAAGAGCAGCACCGCGTTGCGGAGCAGGCGGTCGTAGAGCGCCTTCTCCTCGCCCATCAGCGCCAGCACCTCCGCGCGGATGGTCTGCAAGGTCTTGCCCGAAAACTCCGCGTTGAGGTAGCGCGCGGCCGACTCAAGCTCTTCGGAGGTCAGCGGGTCGTCGATGCGGATGATCTTGTTCTGGACGACGTTCGAGCGCGAGCACCAGCACGACGAGGATGCGTCCGTCCGAGAGCGGCATAAACTCTATGTGTTCGAGCCGGCTGTCGGCGACCGGCGGCGAGACGACGATGCCGACGTTCTCCGACAGTTCCGACAGGACGTGCGAGACCTTCTCCATCAGCCTCGAAGGCTGCCCGAAGGCGCCCGACTGAGAGCCCGAGCCCGCGGTCGATGGCCGAGATGTCGGCGCGCGACAGGCGCGCGTCGCCGATGAAGTGATCGACGTAGAAGCGGTAGCCCTTGTCGGTCGGGACGCGGCCCGCGGAGGTGTGCGGCTGCTCGACGAGCCCGTGCTCTTCAAGTTCGGCCAGCACGTTCCTGATGGTCGCCGAACTCCACCCCGCGCCGACGCCGCGACGCGCTCCGAGATGGAGCGCGAGGCCACCGGCTCGCCCGTCCGCAAGTGCTCCTTGATGACGGCGGCGAGTACGGCCTGGCCGCGCGCGTCGGGCGACCAGTCGGCCTGCGTGGGTTATGTCGAGGCTCGGATTGCCATTGACTTTACAAGGACGGCGAGCGGGGCTGCAAAGGGGGTTTGAAAGGCCGGACGCGGGAGGCGGGCCGCGCTAGAGACGGCGCGGCCTTCGGCGGCCATCTTTCAATTGTTTACAGCCCCCACCCCACACTGTCAAGAATTAAATTCCCGGCCGGACACTTAGGCGAGCGGCGACCGCCCGCACTCGCGAGTCACTCTGAAGTATAGCGGATTGCCGAAAACCGGCGCAAACTACCGACCGTGCCGGACGCACGCCAGCCGTCTCCGACGCGCGCCGCCACGGGCCTTAACCCTGAATCGGCACGACTTACAACGCCGTCTCGACAAGGCTCTCACCCGGCCCGGGTTAAACCGTTGCAGCGCAAGAGATTGAGCAGGGGCGGTTTTAGCGCCCCGGTTTTAACCGCTCGCAGCCGCCGGGCGGCCATTTATCGGCAAGTAAAAGGCTTAGCACGGTGTCCGAAAATGACCGTTTGACGCCCCCGCCGGCGCCCTCTTAATATCGAGCCTCAAAGCACCGGTCAGCGTGCCGACAGCATCCACCCGTCTCCCGGCGGCTTCCCCGTCGTAAAGCGGCGGTCTCTTGCCGGCAGGGTTACAGCTTATGCCCGACTCTCAACCACTGCTCAGCGCCCTCTTCGCCGAGGCGTTCCGCACGCTCGCGCCCAAGCGCGCCGTGCCCGAGGTGGACGTGCGTTACTACCCTTACGCGGGGCTGCAACCACACCATCCGGCTGCGCTCGGGTCGCTTCTACGTCCGCCTGTCGGACATCTTCAAGAACGCGCCCGTTAAACGTCCACCGCGCGCTCGCCTTCATCCTCGTCTCGAAGCTTCTGCGCCGCCGCAGCGCGCCGCCCTTCTACGAGCGCGTCTACCGCGACTACGCCTTCTCGCCGGAGGTCCTGCGCGCCTCCGACCTCGCGCGGCGGCAGCGCGGGCGCAAGATGGTCTCGTCGGCGCAGGGGCGCGTCTACGACCTCGGACGGATGTTCCAGCGTTTGAACCAGCGATACTTCGACGGGCGCGATTGAGCGGCCGACGCTCACATGGTCGCAGCGCCGCACGCGCACCATCCTCGGCCACCACGACGGCGTCCACGACACCATCGTCATCAGCAAGACGCTCGACAGCGCGGACGTGCCCGAGTGGTTCGTCGAGTACATCCTCTACCACGAGATGCTCCACATCAAGCACCCGGCCCGCCTCATCAACGGCCGGCGCTACTACCACACCAAGGCGTTCCGCACCGACGAGCAGCGCTTCCCGCACTATCAAGAGGCGCAGCTCTGGCTCGAAGGCGTCGCGCTTCAGCGCCGGACGCTGCGCGCCCGCGCGGCCTGAAGCGCGCCCGCGCGGACGTTCGTCCACGCGGCGGGACGTTTCGGGCCAAAAATTTTACGCGGCGTGCGCCGAAAAATTTTCGGAAACTTTCCCACGGGGTCTTCGTTTAACGCTCAGGAAGGTGGGCTCCTCCGGAAGAGCGGGCGGGCGACAGAAGAAGACATCACTCCCTCCGATGTCTCCCTGTCTCTCGCCCGCTCTGAGGTTTTAGGCCGTCCAAATTTTCTCACGCCTCATCCGCGCCTGCGGACTTCTTGACTCGCACACACACGCGTGCTAGCGTCCGCCCTGCTTTCAACCGAAGACAGACCGATCTCAAGATTTGAAATCTCGAAGTCAAATCTCGAATTTCTATTACCGCACACCGGAGGACTCTTCCTATGAGCGAGAAGGTTTTCAAGGGCGTCGAGATCGTCGGCACCTCCGAGCAGAGTTTCAACCACGCCATCGAGGTCGCCGTCGAGCGCGCGCGCCAGACCCTGCGCGAACTCTCCTGGTTCGTCGTCGAGGAGATGCGCGGCGGGCTACAGCGGGGCAGCTCGAATATCAGGTCACGCTCCGCGTCTACTTCAAGCTTGATCGCACCGGAGGCGGCCAACTCCGACGGCACGCTTGTCTGATTCCGCGGGCGCGACTCTCCGCCCGCTGGACAAAGGGGCGAAGCCGTCGCTAGACTACGGGGTTTGCGAAAGGCCGCGCGGAGTCCTCTGTGGGGCGGCCGCGAGCCTTTCGCCAGACACGTCGAAATCCCAAACGCTTCGGAGTCAGATTTTATGGCAATATCCGCGACCCAAATCCGGAAGGGCATGGTTATCGTCTTCGAGGGCAAGCCCTGCAAGGTCATCGAAGCGCGCCACCACACGCCCGGCAACCTGCGCGCGATGATGCAGACGAAGCTGCGCGACCTGCGCACGGGCAGCAGCTTCGAGCACCGCTTCCGCTCCGCCGACACCGTCGAGCGCGCCGCGATGGAACAGCATGAGATGGAGTTCATGTACGCCGACGGCTCGCACTACCACTTCATGAACACCGAGAACTACGAGCAGACGGCGCTCTCGGAAGACGACCTCGGCGAGATGGCGCAGTGGCTTCTGCCCGGCATGAAGATTCAGGCCGAGTACTACGACGGCTCGCCCATCGGCATCGACCTGCCGCCCTCCATCGAGCTGACCGTGGTCTCGACCGAGCCCACGATGAAGGGCGCGACTGTCTCGAACGTCAACAAGCCGGCCAAGCTTGAGAACGGCGTCACCATCTCCGTCCCGCCCTTCGTCAACGAAGGCGACCGCATCCGCGTCGACCCCGTGGAGGGACGCTACATGGAGCGGGCGAATAATAAGAGTACTGAGTGCTGAAGACTGAGGACTGAGTGAAGGCAAAGTCGCCTCTTCACTCAGTCCGTCACGTCCTCAGTCCTCATCACTTATGTATTTCCTGTACAGCATCCTCCTCGGCATCGGCGTCTTAGCGCTGCTGCCGAGGTTTCTTTTGGACGCGGCCCGGCACGGGAAGTACGCGGCGGGGTTGAGCGAGCGCGCGGGGTCGCTCCCGCGGTTCGACGCGGGCGGGCAACCCGTAGTCTGGCTGCACTGCGTGTCGGTCGGCGAGGCGCAGGCGGCGCGGCCGCTGGCGCGGGCGCTGCTGGAGGAGTACCCGCACCACGCGCTCGTCGTCACGACGACGACGCTGACGGGGCAGCGCGTCGCGCGCGAGGCGTTCAAGGGTCAGGCCGCGCGGGTCTTCTACTTCCCCTTCGACTGGGCTTGGAGCGTGCGGCGTGCGCTGCGCGCGTTGAACCCGTCGGTCGTGCTCCTGATGGAGACCGAGTTGTGGCCGCGCTTCTTCCGCGAGTGCAGGCGGCGCGGCGTCCCGCTCGCGCTCGTCAACGGCCGCATCTCGGAGAAGTCTTTCGGCCGCTACAGGCTCATCCGCCCCTTCATCCGCACGTCCTCTCCGACCTCTCGCTCGCGGCCGCGCAGACCGAAGGGGACGCCGCGCGGCTCGTCGCGCTTGGCCTCGCGCCCGAACGCGTGCGCGTCACCGGCAACGTCAAGTTCGACATCGAGGAGACGGCTGCCCTTCCGCTTACGGAAGAGCTGCGGCGCCGCTTCCGCGTAAGCAGTGACCGCCCGCTCGTCGTCGCCGCGAGCACGCACGCGCCCGAGGAGAGCGTCGTCCTCGAAGCCTTCAAGCTCTTAAGCTCCGAACGCGAGACGCGCCGCGCCTGCTCGTCGCGCCGCGCCACCCGGAGCGCTTCGGCGAGGTCGCGTCGTTGATTGAGGCGTCGGGGCTCAGTTGGGCACGACGCACCGGCGAGCCGCGCGAGTCGGATGCGGACTGCGACGTGATTCTGCTCGACAGCATCGGTGAATTGCGCGCGGTCTACCCGCTCGCGGAGGTGGTCTTCGTCGGCGGGAGCATCGCGCCCGTCGGCGGCCACAACGTCTTGGAGCCGGCGCTCGACGCGCGCGCCGTCGTCACCGGCCCGCACACCTCGAACTTCAAAGCAATCGTCGCCGCGCTCCTCGAACGCGACGCCCTTCGTCCAACTGCCGCACACGGAAGACCAAGAAGACGGCGCACGCGAACTCGCACGCGCGTTTCAAGGACTACTCGACGACGAAGTCAAACGCCGCCGCACGGGCGAGCGGGCGCGCGCTGTGCTCGAAGAGAACCGCGGCGCCACCGCGCGCACCGTCGAGATGCTCGCCCCGCTCCTGAAGCAGATGTCGGATGTTAGATGTCAGTTGTTGGTTGAAGAAAAGGCACTGACATCTAACACTACCGTCTAGCACTAACATCTGACATCTAAGCTCGACATCTCGCCTTTATGTCGTTCGCACTGGCACCGCTCGGCATGCTCTATGGCGCTGTGACGCGTGCACGTCTGCGCCTGTACCGTTCGGGCGTTCTGAAGAGTGAGCGGGTGGGCGCGCCCGTCGTGAGCGTCGGGAACCTGACGGCGGGCGGGACTGGGAAGACTCCGCTGGTCGAGTGGGCGGCGACGGCGCTTGCGCGCGAAGGTTTGCGGCCGTGCGTGCTGACGCGCGGGTATGGGCGCGCGGACGAGTCGCGGCGGGTTTTGGCGTCCGACGGCGAGCGCGTGCTGGCCGAGGTGGCGGAGTGCGGGGACGAGCCGAGGCTTCTGGCGGAGAGGTTGTTGGGCGCGGCGGCGGTCGTCTGCGACCGCAACCGCGTGGCGGCGGCGCGTTGGGCAAGGGAGGAGTTGGGCGCCGAGGTCTTTGTGCTGGACGACGGCTTCCAACATCTGCGTATCGCGCGCGACCTAGACATCGTGACGCTGGACGCGACGGCGCCGTGGGGAGGCGGGCACATGCTGCCGCGCGGCCGTCTGCGCGAGCCCGTGTCGGGGCTCGCGCGCGCGGACTGCGTCGTCATCACGCGCGCCGAGTTGGCCGAAGACCTCGAAGGCTTGCGCGCGGAGGTCGCGCGTATAAGCGAAGGGCGCGCCGCGGTCTTCACATCGCGCGTGCGGACGCACGGGTTGACTCGGCTGTCGGAGGAGGGCACGGGCGGCGCGGACGTGACGCTTGAAAGTGTTCGGGTCGGGACGGTCGGGGCGTTCTGCGCGGTCGGCAACCCAGGCGCGTTCTTCGAGCACCTGCGGCGGGACGGCTTCGAACTCTCTTACAAGCGCGCGTTCAACGACCATCACACGTACACGCAGACGGACGCGGAGATGGTCGCGCGCGCGGCGGCCGGGCGGGGGGCGCGTGCGCTTCTGACGACGGCGAAGGACGCGGTGAAGCTGCGCGGGCTCGACTTCGCGCTGCCCTGCTACGTGGTCGAGACGAGATTGGAGTTCGACGACGAGGCGCGTTTGCTCAGCCTCCTGCGCGCGGCCGTGTCGGCGAAGCGTTGAGGGTCAGCAATAGAGAGGATGAGACGAGAAGAGGCGCCGTGCCTGTCGAGTCACGGCGCCTCTTGTTTATCTAAGAAGTTCAGGAGGGCTTGACGACCGGCCCGTCTTCAATCTGGGGCGGCTTCTCCTCCTTGGGCTTCTCTTCCTTAGGTTTCTCTTCCTTCGGCTTATCCTCTTTGGGCTTGGCCTGCCCGGGCGGGGGCGGGGGCGGCCCGAGGTTGGCGTTGACGGAAGGCAGATTCGAGTCGCGCTTGGGCGTCGGCGTGGGCTTCGGCGCTTCCTCTTCCTCCTCGTCCTCTTCGGCGGGCTGCTCGCCCTGATTCGCGTTCGACTTACCGCCGGTCTCCGGCGTGGGCGTGGCGGCGGTGTTGGCGTTGGCGCCTGCGGGCGCGCCGGTCGCCCCGCCCGCAGGCGTCGTCGGCGTCGTGGTGCCGGGCGTGGTCGAGAGGTTGCGTTCGGCCTGCCCCGTCGGCGGCGAGATGGGCTGAGCGGGCTGGCCGTTCGGGTCGGCCTGAAGCGGCGTCGCACCCGGCTCCGGCTGTTCGGAAGAGACGCCGCGCCGCTGGAAGGCGAAGAAGACCGCGAAGATGATGGCGATGACGGCGATGGCCGGGACGGCGACGCGCCAGGGGTTGAAGGAGGGCTCGGCCGGAGGCGGGTAGACGACCGGCTGAACCTCCTCGCTCAAAACTACTTCGCGCTGGTGGCCGGCGCTGACGACCGTCGCCTCGTCGTCGTCGCGCGAGACGGTCGTGCGCGCGGGCTCGTTGGGCGAGGTCGGCGAGCCGATGCGGTCGGTGTCGAGGACGACGGCCGCCGCCAGAGCCGGAGGCAACTCCGCAGCCGCTTCGGCGAGCGCCGCGGAGAACTCGCCCGCACTCTGGAAGCGTTCTTCGGGCCGCTTGTCGAGCGCGCGCGCGACGACGCGGCCAACCTCTTCGGGCAGGTCTGGCCGCTCGTCGAGGATGGACGGCGCAGGCTCCTGGATGTGCTTCATCATGATGGCCGTCGGCGAGTCGCCCGAGAAGGGGACGTGGCCGGCGAGCATCTCGTAGACGATAACGCCGAAGGAGTAGATGTCGGAGCGCGCGTCGATGTCGGAAGCCTGCGAGCACTGCTCGGGCGACATGTACTGCGGCGTGCCGATGATGAGGTTGGGCGCGGTCAAGCCCGGGTCGGTCTCGTGAATGCTGCGCTCGGTCTGCTGAATCTTGGCGATGCCGAAGTCCAAGACCTTAGCCCAGTCGCCGCCGGTCGCCTCGTCGAGCATGATGTTGTCGCTCTTGAGGTCGCGGTGGACGACGCCCTCGGCATGCGCCACATCGAGCGCGCCCGCGACCTGCCGGACGATCTCGGCCGCACGCTGAAGCGTCATCGGCCCGCCCGAGCGTACGATGTCTTTGAGCGTGCGGCCGCGCAGGTACTCCATGACGAGGTAGACGACGCCGTTCTCCGACTCGCCGAAGTCTGTGACGTTGATGGCGTGCGGGTGCGAGATGCGGGAGGCGGCCTTAGCCTCGCGTGTGAAGCGCTGGACGATCTTGTCGTCGGCGGCGAGCGCCGGATGGAGCACCTTGACGGCGATGACCTTCTCCATCAGGACGTGCGTGGCGCGGTAGACGCAGCCCATACCGCCCTCGTCGATCTTGTCCTCGATGCGGTACTTGCCGGCGAGCACCTGCCCGATGAGCCGGTCTTCGTTGCCCACGCGCTTGAGGACGGCCCCGTCCGCCGGGCACAGCGTGGTGGTCTCGGCGTACTCCCTACCGCATGTCGGGCAAGTCTTCATCGAAAGGATACGGCCCTGCTTTCAAACTCAATTTTCAGGGGAGACCTGAGCGTAACACACCGCTTTCACACGGCGCAATGCATTCGTGCCGTACGGTACTTTACAGGCCGAATCCGGCACACATTCCCTTTATCCTGTGCCGCCGCGGCTGCGCCTTGCGGCTTCTGGCGTTCACCTTCCCCGCTCTGTTAAATTGCGGGCATGGGCACAGCGTTGCGCGTGGAAAACGTGTCGAAGCAGTACCGCATCTACGCGCGGCCGGGCGACCGTCTGAAGGAGACGCTGACGCGCGGGCGTCTGAAGCGGCACCGCGAGTTCTGGGCTCTAAAGGGCGTGAGCTTCGAGGTTGAGACGGGGACGACGACCGGCATCATCGGGCCGAACGGGTGCGGGAAGTCTACGCTGTTGCAGATCATTGCGGGGACGCTGGAGCCGACCGTGGGGAGCGTGTGGCGCGAGGGGCGCGTGGCCGCCCTGCTCGAACTCGGCGCGGGGTTCGACCCGGAGGGAACGGGCGTCGAGAACGTCTACATGAATGCCGCGCTGATGGGGCTCTCAAGGCGCGAGGCTGAACGGCTCTTCCCCGACATCGAGCGCTTCGCAGAGATCGGCGACTTCATCCGTCAGCCCGTCAAGACCTACTCGTCAGGGATGTTCGTCCGCCTTGCCTTCGCCGTCGCCGCGAACGTCGAGCCCGACATCCTCGTCATCGACGAGGCGCTCGCCGTCGGCGACGCGGTCTTTCAGCACCGCTGCCTGCGGCGCATCAAGGAGATTCAGGAGCGCGGCGCGACCGTCCTCTTCGTCTCGCACGACGCAGCAGCCGTGCGCGCGCTCTGCACGCGCGCCATCCTGATGAGCGCCGGCCGCGTCCTCTCGGACGGCCCGCCCGTCGAAGTCCTGAACCACTACCAGAAGACGGTCATGGAGCGCGAGCAGGAGTACGAGGAGGAAGAGGCGGCGGCCGACGGAACCGAAGGCGCGGACGGTCGTGAAGTAGAAGAGGGCTTCGCGCCGCTGCGCTACACGTACCGGCACGGTGATGGCTCCGCGGAGATCGTGAGCGCCGAGTTGCTCGACGGCGCGCGCCGCCCCGTCGGCGTCGTCGAGACGGGGTCGCCGCTCACGGTGCGCATGCGTGCGCGCGTTAACCGCGAGGTGGACGACGCGGTCTTCGGCTTCCTCGTCAACGACAGCCGCGGCGTCCACGCCTACGGGACGAACACGAAGGAGCAGCGGGTCGAGCTGGGTGTACTCCGCCGCGGCGAATTGATCGAGGTCAGCTTCGCCTTCGACTGCTGGCTCGGGCTCGACCAGTTCTCCGTCTCGCTCGCCGTCCACAGCCGCGACGGCGTCAGCTACGACTGGCTCGACGGCGTGCTCTTCTTCCGCGTCACGAGCCCCGTCCTCGTCGAAGGCATCGCGAACCTCAACGCCGCCGCGACGGCGCGGCGCGTCGGCAGCAGTAAGGCGGATTCGATAGTCGAAGCAGAGGCCCGAACATAACTGCTCTCGGGAGAGATTGGGATGGCTGATTTAGAAGTCGAGAACACCCTGCGTGAGATACGCGAGCACGTGCTGGCGGATGCGCAGCGGCGGGCGCCGGCCTCGAACGGCGTGAAGGCGTCGGACGGCGCGGAGGCGGACGGCCGCGAACGGGCACGCCGGCTCGGCGCCGGAGGCGCTGGCGCGCATGGATGCGAACCTCGCGACGACGGCGCGCGCGTGGTCGCGTCTGCCGCCGCTCCTGAGCTACCGGCGCGGCGCGGCGGCGCGCTTCGAGATTTGGCTCAAGCGGCTCGTCAAGCGCGCGGCGCACTGGTTCACATGGGAGCAGGTCAACTTCAACGCGGCCGTCCACCACGCGCTCGGCGACGCGCGCGCCGCGCTGGCCGCGCAGGAGCTGGCGCTCGCGCACCTGCGCCAAGAGATGCTCGGCGAACTGCGCGCGCAGGCGGAGGCTGAGAGAGAGCGCGCCGCGGAGTTGCAGGCGCGGCTCGCGCGCGCAGAGGCGCAGGCCGCCGAGGCGCAGGCGCGCTTCGAGTCGGGCGGCGCGCAACTGCGGCAGGCTTTCGGCGCCGGGCTCGAAGCGGCTCGCCGAGTCGCAGCTCGCCGAAATCCGCGCGCGCGCCGCCGAGCTGCACGCGGAGATGCGCGAGCGCGTGGACGGCCTGCTCGAAGAGCAGCGCGTCTGCTTCAAACAGCTCTCGCTCGAAGCCGGCGAGATGGCCGTCACACAAGACCGCGCCCGCCGACAGATCGAAGCGCGCCTCGAAGTGCTGGAGGGGAAAGAGTAGACAGATGACAGTAGGCAGTTGAAAGCCTCTCTGTCGAGAATCCCGATTTAATATTGCAACGTTCGTCACGCGGGACGCACTGCCATCTGTCTACTAACTCTATGACCGACGACCTCTACAAGCGCGCAGGCGTAGAAGACCTCTCGGAGTTCTACCGGACGAAGTTCGTGTCGGACGAGGTGCTCGACGCGCGCTACTTCCGCGCGCTCGACCGCTTCGACATGCGCTTTGCGCGGACGATGTGGGTCTACGACAACGTCCGCGCCGGCTCCAACGTGCTCGACCTCGGCTGCGGCGCCGGGATGCTCGCGCTCCTCAAGCGCAAAGGCGTCACGCTCACGGGCGTTGACCTCTCCGAAGAGTGCGCGCTCGCCGCGCGCCGCAACGGCTACGACCTGACCTGCGCGGCCGAACTCACGACACTCCCCTTCCGCGACAGACTCGTTCGACTACGTCGTCAGCCTCGACGTGCTCGGCCACGTCGAGTTCGGCGAGAAGGACGCCGTGCTCTCCGAGGTCGCGCGCGTTTTGAGGCCGGGCGGGGTCACTCTGCACGGCATCGAGTGTACCGACCGGCGCGCGCAGAAGAGTTACGAGGAGATGTCGGAGGAGGAGCTGCGACACTTCGTCTCGGTGGACGGCCACGTCGGGCTCGAAGAGGAGCAGGAGCACGCCGCGCGCTTCCGACGCTTCTTCGCGCAGGTCGCGTGGGAGCCGCGTTATGCGCTCTGCCTGTCGTCCGAGGAGTTCGTCAAACAGCGCGAAGAGTACGGGCTGCCCTTCGAGCCGGACTTCGTCGAATACCTCCGCGGCCTCTCGCACACGGAGCGCCGCGCCTTCGACATGGCGATGGGCTACGTCTTCAACAAAATCTCCGACCTGCACGTGCGGCTCCCGAAGAGCGGGCTCTACGTGCTGCTCAAGGCATCCGACGCGCCGCTCGGCCCCTTCTACAACGAGCACCGCGACCGCTCCGCCCTCTTCGTCTCTGCGCCGTCTTCGGACGAACGGCCGCGCGTCTTCTGTCTCGACCGCACCGCCTCCTTCGATGACGGCTGGTACGAGCCCAACATGCTCCCACCCGTCGCGCGCTGGATGAAGCGCACGGGCCGCGTACACTTCGACGCGCCCGCGCTCTCGACGCTCCGGCTCGACCTCACCTCGCACATGCCCGACCTGCGCGAGCGCCCGCTCGGCCTCGAACTTTCCCTCAACGGCCGCACGCTCTTCGCGCTCTCACTCATCCGCCACGGCTGGATCGAGTTGACCGTCGAAGTCCCCGACGAACTCTCCGCCGCCGGCACCTACGAACTCGAACTCCGCGCCGACCGCACTTGGCGCCCACGCCCCGACGACCCACACAACCGCGACGACCGCGAACTCTCCGTCGCCGTCTGCAACCTCGAAGCAATCGCCTGAACCTCCGCTGGAAACGTTGACCGTGCGACCGTTACAGTAGATTGAGCGGACGTTTCAGAAGGCTGCGCGGCTTGTTCAGAGAGGTTAGCGAATGTTTCAGAGAGGTTTGCGGCTTGTTCAGAGTGCTTAGCGGTCTGTTCAGAGTGCTTAGCAACTTGTTCAGAGAGGTTCGCAGAGTGTTCAGAGAGGTTCGCAGGTTGTTCAGAGAGGTTGGTGGATGTTTCAGAAGGGTTCGCGCGTTGTTCGGAGAGGATTGCAGATGTTTTAGAGAGGTTTGCGGGTGTAACGGAAGGGTGTGCGGGTGTGAAAGTTAGCCTGTCGGGAGCGCGAAACAGCCCGGCGGGCGTGAGGTAAGACCCGGAGTCACGCGCACTTTCTTCATCATCCCCCGCGTTGAGGCGCGGGCGGGGGGTGGGCGAGGCGGGCTTCGAGGCTGTTGCGTAAGCTTCGGAAGTGTTCGTCGGGGACGTTGGCGAGGGAGGTTTGGAGGCGCGTGACGACGGGGCGGAGTTCGCGCGCCTCTTCGGAGTCGATGCTTTCGATGGCTTCGGCGACGCGTTCGGGCTGCGGGGGCTGGCGGCGGAGGCTCTTCGAGAGGAGCGAGGCCGCGGCGCGCAGCACGCCCTTCGACTTGCGGAAGGTGCCGCCGACGGCCGACTCCAAAGGCTTGATGGGCGCCTCGCGGCAGACGGCCTCAATCGCCTCGTTGACGGCGCGCGCGCCGTGCGCGTCGAGCAGGCTCGGGGCGCCTTCGCGCCGGCGCAGGGCGTGGCCGACGAGGTAGCCGAAGTGATACGTGCGGCTCGTCAGGTCAACCGCGCGCTTCCATTCGAGGAAGTAGAAGAGCTTGCGGAAGACGGCCTTCAAGGGGTAGACGAGCGCCGTCATGACGCACCCGCTCAGACACCCGCTCTCGGGCTCCGACGCGAGCGCGTTCAGCTCTTCTTCGCTCAACGGGCGACCCGCGGCGGCCGCGAGTCTTCGCACCAGCCGCTTGCGGAAGTAGTTCTTGACGAGGTCGTCAACCAGCGGCACGGGGATGAGCGGCGTCAGTCCCGTGAGTACTGCGTGCGTGACGAGGACGTGCTGCTGCGCGCCCCCTTCGTCCCCGACCTTCACCAAGTCCCGCCTGTCTGCCATGTTCACCTCCGCGTTTGTTCACATGATACAGTAACGCGGCACAGAGACCGATGCCCATCCGAAACATACTCATCTGCACGACACAGGTTCCGTTTACGACCGGCGGCGCGGAGTCGCACGTCGAGGGCTTGCGACGCGCGCTCGTCGGCGCGGGCTACAACGCGGAGGTGGCGGCGCTCCCCTTCAAGTGGTACCCGCCCTCGGAGATCATGCGCGGCGCGCTCGCGTGGCGGATGCTCGACGTGACGGAGAGCAACGGCAAGCCCATCGACCTCGTCGTCGGGATGAAGTTCCCGGCCTACACGGTCGCGCACCCGCGCAAGGTTCTGTGGGTCATTCATCAGTACCGCTCGGCCTACAACCTCTGGGGCACGCCCTTCGACGACCTCTCGACCTACCCCGACGGCGCGCGCGTGCGCGACCTCGTACGCCACTGCGACGAGCGCTTCATCCCGGAGGCGCGCAAGGTCTTCGCCAACTCGCGCACGGTGGCCGAGCGGATGCTGCGCTACAACCGCATCGAGAGTGAGCCGCTCTACCACCCGCCGCCGCGCGCCGAGCGTCTGCGCGCGGGCGCGCAGGGCGACTACATCTTCTATCCGAGCCGCCTTGAGCCGCAGAAGCGTCAGGAGCTGCTCATCGAAGCGATGTCTCACACGCTCACGCCGGTGCGCGCTGTGCTCGCGGGCTCGGCGCAGGAGATGTCGCACTACGAGTCGCTGGTCAGGAACCTCGGCGTCGGCGGACGCGTCGAGTTGCGCGGGTTCGTGGCCGAGGACGAGTTGATCGAGCTGTACGCGAACGCGCTCGGCGTCTGCTATCTGCCGTTCGACGAGGATTACGGTTACGTGACGCTGGAAGGGATGCTCGCGTCGAAGCCGGTCGTCGTGCCGCGCGACGGCGGCGGCGCGACCGAGTTCGTCGAGCACAACTCCGAAGGTCTCGTCTCCGACCCAGACCCGCGGGCGCTGGCCGAATGTTTCGACCAGCTCTACGCCGACCGCGAGCGTGCGCGCGCGATGGGCGAGCGCGGGCGCGAGAAACTCGTCTCGATGAATCTGTCTTGGGAGAACGTCGTCGAGAAGATCATCGGCGCCGCCGGTTAAACTCAAGGTTCGACCCGACGATTCTTATACTCGTCCGACGCGAGGAAGGCGCGGCTCAGGCTGCGGTAGTCGCCGTTGTGTGAGAGCACGCCGAGCCAGAAGTTAAAACCTTCCGGGTCGGGGTCGCGCCCGAGGTAGCCGTAGAAGTGCGCGCGCACGTATGCCTCGTCGTACTCACGCCTGTCAAAACTCTCGTCGGAAGCGTCACGTAACAACTCGTCGGCGCGCCCCCCTTCACCACCCGCGAGCCGCGCGGCGAGCGCCCGCCGGTTCTCCAAAAGCCGCCGCTCCCACCCTCGCGCGCCGACGTAGAGGCCGCGCCCCAACTCCTGCAACGCCTGCATGAACTCGTCGCGCCGAGGCGCGCGCCCACGGTCGGCCCTGAGGATGCGGTAGACGAAGAGGCCGACGCGCGGGAACTCTTCGACGAGCGCGAAGGGGTCGCGCCCGACGCGCGTTGCCAACTCGCGCGGCGCGGGCGGCGCCTTCACATCGCCGTCGGCTGAACTTACCTGATAGATAGTGACGTTGCCCTCGCGGTAGACGGCGCGCAGGTTCACGTCGAAGAAGGAGTCGTCAGCGCGCAGTTCACGCCGCTCGGCCTCGCCGAGGTAGACGTAATCGACGCCGTAATGTTTGAGCAACTCAAGCGCGTCCGGCGCGCCCGCGTAGATGCGGCGCACGTCTGCCTCACGCGCGCGGAACTCGTGGCCGTGCCCCCAGAGCCAGTCGGTCGGCCCGCGCACGACTGCGCGCCCGGCCAGCGCGAGCACCGTGTGGTTGAACGTGGGCGCGGTCAGGAAGCGTGCGCGCGTGGCCGTCTGCTCGCGCACGAAGCGCGCGGCGTTCAGGTCGGACTCCGAGAAGAGGAGCGCCGAGGCCCTGCTCTCCGCGCGCAGCGCGGCGACGCCGGTCGCGACCAAGAGCAGCGCGAGCACGGCCGCGAGGGGCGCCAGCAACACTCTCAGACGCCGTGCGCGCGCGAGCGAGACGAGCCAGCGCGCGACGAGTGCGCTGTTGACGGCGTGCCAGTAGTAAGTGAGCTTGCCGTTGTCGAAGACGTTCGGCGAGACGACGACCGTCAGTGCGAAGACGAGCAGCAGCAGCGACGCGACGTAGAAACTCTTCCACGCGCGCGGCGCCGCCACCCACGCAGGGACGGCGAGCAGCAGCGGCACGCCGAAGTTGCGCAGCATGTAGACCGCGAACGAGGGCGCGTCCGAGCCCATCCAACCCGTTTGCAGACGCACAATCTGCCCCGCGCCCGCGTGTCGCGCCAGTTCGAACAGGTGCGGCGACGCCAGCAAAAGGGCCGGCGCCCAGAACCACAACCACGCCCGCCGCGGCCTCAACAGGAAGAGCACGACGCTGACCAACCCGACCGCGATGTAACTGTGCGTGTGGAAGAGCGGCAGCAGCCCCGCCAGCACGCCGGCCGCGCAGAGTAATCTCCCGATCACTCTGCCCCTCAACCCCTTCAGACCTGTCTTGCCAACGCTGCCAGACAATCGCGAAGAGCGTGAAGATCATTAACCCCGCGGGCAGGCCGTACAGGGCCGCGCGTTGCGGGAGAAGCGTGTCGGTGACGAGGTTCGTCCAGTGAATCCCGCGCGACCAGTCGTTCGCGTAGTTGAAGGGAAGCGCGTTCCAGAACTCTGCGAAGGCTCGCCCACTCTGCCGCCAGTCGTCGTAAAGATTCAGAAACCCGAGCCCGCCGTTCAGGAGGAACAGGCACGTCGCCAGCGCGGCCGCACGCGCCCCGCCCGCGACGCGTAGCGCGAAGCCGTAGAAGATTCCGACGAGCGAGAGCGCCAGCGGCAGCGCCGTCAAGAGAAACGCCGCGCGCATCGAGAGCCCCGCGGCCATCAGCGCCGCCGCGTGGAAGTCCGGCAGGAACGGATAGCGCAGAGGCTCGCCCGCCATCGGCGTGTATGCCGGCGGGAAGGTCTCGCCGTACGCGAACGAGGAGGCCAGCGCCGCGTGGAAGCTCAGGTCGTACCACGCGCTTCCGCCCGAGTAGACCCCGCCCGGCCCTCCCGCGAACGTGTGCGTCGAGAACAGCCCCCACAAGACCGGCGCGAAGACGAACAGCACCGCCGCCAGCCCGAGGTGCTCATGCTTAACGAAAGCACGTAGGTCGAACGTCCTCAAACGTCCGCGCCGAAACCCGACGAGCCAACGGGCCGACACGAACGCCGCGCCCGGCCCACACGAGCAGCGTCGCCCACGCGACCACCGCCCACGTCAGACGCCCCTGCCAACGCGCCAACGCGTACGCCACGGACGCCCCCAGCATCCACCCCGCCGCCATCCCCCACAACGCCTGCTCCCAAGCTCCCAACACACCGCGCCACACGCGCCGCGCCACACACGCGCCGAGCAGCGCCGACCCGATGAGAAACAGTGTTGCCAGCATGATACGAAGTGCGTGACAAGGTGTTGAGGACTGAGGATTGAGTGAAAGGCAAGACGCTTCTTATCACTCAGTCCTCAGTCCTCAGTCCTCAGTCCTTTTTCTTCATCGCCTTGTACTCGATAGAGTCTCGGAACGCGGGGGCGATCTTGTCGGGGTCGTTGGTGCGTTCGAGGTTCGAGAGCCAGAAGTCGAAGCCTGTCAGGTCGTGGTCGGGCGGGTCGTCAGGGTTGCGACGGAGAAAGGCGAAGTAGTGGAGCAGGAGCACGGCGCGTTGCCGCCCCGTCTGTTCGAGCCGCGGGTCTGCGGCCACCCTGAGGAGCGCGCCCGCTCGTGTCTCTGCTCGTGAAGTGAGGGCGGCGGCGAGCGCGGCGCGCTCCGCGGCATCGGCCCCGACGCCCGCGTTCTCGTAGAGCCGCGCGACAAAGCGCGTGTCATCCGTCTCGCCGAAGAGTTCGCCGAACTCCGCACGACTCTCCCATTCGCGCGCGAGCGCGGCGAGACGGGCGTCGAAGGCGCCCTGCGCCTCCTCTGTGCCCGGGATGAGGTCGCGGCCGAGCGCGCGCGCGTCCGGCATGAACTCGGCATAGCGCGGCATGCGCCCCCGCGCGACAAAGTGCAGACGGTAGAGGGCGCGGCTCCAGTCGGCGAACTGACCCAGCAGGTTGAGCGAATCCTCGTCGAGCATCGAGGCCCAGTCCCGCAGTTCAAGCTCCGCGGGCAGCGAGGCTTCGGCGCGCGCGTCGGGCTCGGTCTTGACGACGGCGTAGAGGTCGTCGCGTCCGTCGAAGCGGTTGACGAAGCGCAGGCGGCCCGCGTCAACCGCGCGGGAGAGGAAGGCCGAGTAGTTCGTACGCCGCTCGGGCGCGACGAGGTCGTTCTTGACGACGACGTACGAGGCCGGAATCCCTTCGAGGAGGTCGAGGAGGCCGGGGGGGATGATGCCGTTCGTCGTCAGGCGTTCTATCTGGTCCGCCTGCGGCGAGTTGAAGCCGGAGGTGCCGACGACGAGCGGGCGCGCGTGGTCGGCCGCGCGCAGCATGTACGCGTGGTTGAAGTCCGGCCCGGCGGGCAGGACCACCACGCCGCCGCGCATGTCGGTCTGCTTAAGCCTGAGCGTGACGGCGTCCGGGTCGGCCGCGCCGCGCATGAGGCCGAGCGGCGCCGCGTTCAGCTCGGCGAGGAGCAGCGCGCAGGCGACGACGTAGACGGCCCCGTTGCTGACGCGCGGTTTCCGCGCGGTCAACACTTCGGCGAGACGCCGCACGCCCAGGCCCGCGAGCAGCGCGAGGCCGAGGTGAGCGAAGATCGCGCCGCGCGCGGGCACGCGCATGCTGCGGAAGATGGGCAGGAGGTCGTAGCAGATGCGGTAGAAGAAGAAGTTCCAGCCGAGCGAGTAGAGGAAGCCGACGAGAGCGAGGATGAGTCCGATCCAGAAGGCGTCCGAGCGCCGCTTTGACCTGAGCGTCTCGATGAAGTTCGCGCTGTCCGTGCGTAAGAAGAAGGGGTAGGCGAGACAGACGCGCGCCGCGCAGGCCGCCGTCAGCAGCGCGAGCGCGCGCTCCGACGTGACGTAACGGAAGAGCCCGCCGGCATAGTCCGTGCGGTCGAACCAGACGGCGGGGATGGAGACGGCGAGGGCGCAGACGACGAGCGCATCGAGCCACGCGGGCCGTCGAGGTCGGGCCTCTTGGGTCGGACGCGCTCTGCCTTTAAAGAGAGAAGCGGGAGTCAAGGCCGCGAGCGCGAAGAGGGGCGTGAGGAGGCCGGGGAAGAGCCTGAAGCGCGCCCACCCGTGCACCGCCGCGCCCAGCGTGCCCCAAAGCTTGTTGCGGCTCTCGGCCGCCAGCCAGTCCACCAGCCGCGCCGAGCCGGCTTTCACCTCCTCGACGCTGCGCCTGAAGCCGTAGAGCTTCGAGACGAGGTAGTACGGCAGCATGAACGGCAGGAGCGCGAGCGCCGCCAGGCAGAGCGCCGCCGCCCCCCTGCGCCAGAACGCCCCGTCCCGCCAGAGCCGGTAGCGCGTGAGGAGCGCCGCGCCGCAGAGGCCGAGCGGCACGAGCGCCAGCGCGAACCAGGAGACCGTCGTCAGACCCAGCATGAAGAAAGAGACCCCGAGCCACGCCGCACGCCGCCACGTCCGCGCGCGCGCGAAGAGCACCAGCGCCTCGAACACCAGCGGTATCCACGCCGAGAAGAGGTACATCGCCTGCGACATCAGGTAGAAGCGGTAGGGCACGAAGGCGAAGGCGATGCCGGCGACCCACGCTGCGCCCGCCGACCCGTTCAGCGTGCGCGCCAGCCGGAACGCGCCGTAGCCGGAGAGCGCGAACCCGAAGAAGAGCGCCACGGCGTGCACCGTCAGCGGCTTGAAGCCGAGTGCGAAGAGCGGGAAGAAGAGCAGCGCCAGCCCGTAACAGTGCTCGCTGAAGGCGAGCGTGTACCGCAGCGGGTAGAACGTGTTCGCGTGGAAGAGGCGGAGCGGGTCGTGGAAGGTCTGGTGGTAGTCCCACCAGAGCGTCCAGGCGATCATGTACGGGTCGCCCGGGTCGGCCACCGCATCGCGCAGGTGCAGCACCCAGGGCCACGTCATCACGGCGGTCAGCAGGCAGAAGGCGAGCACCACGGCCAGTTCACGCAGCGGCCGCACGCGCCACGCCGCGGCCAGCACGCTTGGCATTTCCCGACGCGAAATGTTAGTTTGCCCCTTCTTCAAGTGATGTGTGATTAGCAATTACGGATAAGCAAGTCAAAGCTGACCGCTCTCTTATCACTTCCCGCAACCTTGATGTCAAGAACGCACGCCAGAGAGGTTGTCGCCCGCGCGGAGGCCCCGGTTGAGGGACGCGGAGTCGCCGTCCTCGTGCCCTGCTACAACGAGGAGCCGACGGTGGCGCGCGTCGTCTCGCGCTTCCAGGCGGAGCTGCCCCACGCGCGCGTCTACGTCTTTGACAACAACTCGACCGACCGCACAATCGAGGAGGCGCGGCGCGCGGGCGCCGAGGTCTTCAACGAGCGGAGGCAGGGCAAAGGCTACGTCGTCCAGTCGATGTTCCGGCAGGTGGACGCGGACTTCTACGTGATGGTGGACGGCGACGATACCTACCCGGCCGAGGCCGTCCACGCCCTGCTCGCGCCCGTCGTCGCGGGCGAGGTGGACATGAGCGTCGGCTCGCGCCTGCACGCGCAGTCTCAGAGTCAGTTCAAGCGGCGCAACCGCATGGCGAACCGGCTCGTGCGCTCGACGCTCAACTTCATCTTCCGCGTCGAGCTGACCGACATCCTCTCGGGCTACCGTGCCTTCAGCCGCGAGTTCGTCAAGGGCCTGCCGCTCTTCGGCGGCGGCTTCGAGATCGAGACCGAGCTGACCATCAAGGCCGTCGAGCGCGGCTATCGCCTCGCGGAAGTCCCCGTTGACCTCACGCACCGTCCCGAGGGCAGTCATTCAAAAATTCAATTCCTGCGCGACGGCTTCCTCATCCTCAACACGACGCTTGCGCTCTTCCGCGACTACAAGCCGCTGACGTTCTTCGGCGGCGTTGGGCTCTTCCTGCTGCTGCTCGCCGGTGCGGCGGGCACCGCCGGACTCTTCGGCCTCGGGGGCGCGGTGCCGGGCATGTTCCTCGTCGCCGCCGCCGCCGGCCTCTTCGTGTGCGGGCTGCTCTCGCTGACGGCCGGGCTCATCCTCCACTCCATCGCGCGCCGCTCGCAGGAGTTCGAGTACCACATACGCGTGCTCGCCGACGAGTTGCGCTCCGGCCGCCCGCACCTGAACGAAGGCGCGCGGGACGAGAGCAACGGCGGCAGGGCAGGGCGCTGAAGCGAGCATGACGAGCGCCGCCGTCCAGCCCGAAGCGCCTTCGCGTCGCCGCGCCGCGGCCGAGCGAAGCGGCACGCTCGCGCGCATCCGAGAGCGCACGGAGTTCGGCGACGCGCTCATCCTTCTCTACCTGCTCGTCTTCATCCGCCAGTATCTCTGGACGCTCGACTCGAACGCGCTCGCGTGGGTGTTGTCCGTCCCGGTCGCCTTCGTCGCCTGGTACTTCTACGTCGTCACGAAGCCCTTCCCGTCCGAGCGCGCGGGGCGCGAGTTCTGGTTGGTGGTGCTGCCGCCGCTCCTCTTCTTCTACCTGCTACGGCTCCCCTTCCCAGACCTCTCCTGGGACGTGCTCAACTACCGTCTCCTCCACGCCGAGCGTTCTCTGCGCGGGACGCTCTTCATGCCGGGCGACTACTTCCCGACGCCCGCGCCGTACAACCCCGCGCCCGACACTTTGACGGGCCTCTTCCGCCACGCGCTCGGCTATCGCCTCGGAACAATCGTCAACCTGCTCGCGCTCATCTGGACGGCGCGCGTCGTGTTGAAGCTGCTGCGACCCTTCGTCGCGCGCGCTTGGGCGACGGCCGCCGCCGTGCTCCTCGTCCTGCTGGCCGAGCACCTGCTCTACGAGGTCAACGAGTACATGGTTGACCTCCTCTCGCTCCCGCTGTTGTTGGAGGCGACGTGGCTCGCGCTGCGCGTGGACGAGACGGAGAACAGACGCTCGGTCTTCGTCCGCGTCGCGCTGCTGCTCGGACTGAGCGCCGCGCTCAAGCTGACGAACGCGGCCGCCATCCTGCCCATCGTTCTGCTCTGCGCCTACAAGGCGCTCGCGGGGCCGGGGCGTTTGAAGTTGAAGGAGTTGCCCGCGGCCGTCGCGCTCGCGTTCGTGGCGTTCGTCGCGCCGCTCGTGCCGTTCGCGGTCTATCTGTGGCGGCTGACGGGCAACCCTCTCTTCCCGCTCGCCAACACCCTCTTCAAGTCGGCCTACTGGCCGACCGACGGCGGCTGGGACGCGCGCTGGGGGCCGAAGGGTTTATGGGAGACGTTGGCGTGGCCCGTGCTCGCCACCTTCGACCCCGGGCGACATTCGGAGCTGAGCGTCTACTCCGGCCGCATCACGCTCGGCTTCGCCGTCGCGCTTTTAGGACTCGCGCTGCTCTGGCGCGACGAACGCGTGCGCGCGCTCTGCCTGCTGCTGTTGACGGGCTGCCTCGCGTGGAGCGCGGGCGGGATGGGTTACAGCCGCTACGGCCTCTACCTCGAAGTGCTCTCGGGCGTGTTGACGGTCGCCGTCGCCGCGCCGTTCATGAGAGTGATGCGGTCCGGCTCTCTGGCGCTCTCGTGGAGGACGGCCGTCCCGGCGGTTCTCATCCTCGCGCTCTGCGCGCAGGCGACGCTGGCGTGCTTCTATGCACTGAAGTACGAGTGGAGTATGCGGCCGACGCTGCTGTCCGACTGGCGCTCGTACCGGCACGAGGCGCGCTACCTCTTCCGCGACCGCCGCCTGCAAGATTTCATGACCGCGGAGACGCGCGCGCTCTTCGAGGGCGTCGGGGGCTGGGTCGAGAGCGGCCCCAAGTCGAACGGCGTCGAGGCGCTCATCGACCCGAGACTCTCTATCGTCAACGTCAATCACCACGAGTACTTCGCCACGCGCGACGCACGACAGAACTTCGTCCGCACAATCGAGAACGGCCCGCGGCGCATGCTCTCGCTCTGTATGCCCGAAGACCTCACGCAGGCGCGCGAGTACGTCAAGAGTCGCGGGCTCTCCTACGTCGGCGCGCGGCCGCTTCAGGTGCCCTTCTTTTCGCAACGCCGCCCGCTGGGTATGATGCTCGTCGAAGCCGCGCTCCCCGAAGGCGCGGAGGGGCGCGCGACGCTCCAAAGGTTCTGGCAGTCGGTCGCCTTCCGTGAACAGGACTACCGCGCCGAGATAGAGGCGCCGGGCGCGCCCGGAACATTTCGAGCGGGCGAGCGTGTCGTCCTGAACCTGCGCGTGCGCAACCACGGCTCCATCCCCTGGCCCGCGCGCGGTGACACGCGCGGCATGTTCCAGGTCAATGCCGGCGACCGCTGGCTCGACGCAGGGGGCGTGCGCGTCGTCAACGACCTCGACGGACGCACCGCGCTCGCCGCAGACCTTCCGCCCGGCGGCGAGACGGAGCTACAGCTTCCCGTCACGGCCCCGAAGGAGCCCGGCGACTACGTGCTTGAGATCGACATGATTCACGAGGGCGTCACCTTCTTCCGCGAGAAGGGCTCGAAGGTTCTGCGCATGAACGTCAGGGTCGGGCCTTGAGACTGATATACGCGCTCACGTTTTAGAATTTCCGGAGAGGAACGTTTAAGGATGAGACTGACAAGATTATTCGTCCTCGTGTCGGCGTGTGTGGTGCTCGCCGCGGGGTGCAGCCGGGGGCCGGCGGGCAACACGGGTGCGGGCGACAAAGCAGCGGCGACGCCCGCGCCCGCCAGGACGCCGGGGCCGCTGCCCGACGCCGCCTTCAAGGCCCAGCTCTCTCTGCCCGACGCGCCGGTGAAGCTTCGCGCCGGGCAGAAGGAGACCGTGCAGGTGCACATCAAGAACGCGAGCGACATCTTCTGGTGGTCGCGCGGCGGCGAGACGAACGACCGCAGCGACAACTTCTTCTACATCGCCGCCGGCAACCGCTGGCTGAAGGCGGACGGCTCGCTCGTGACCGACATGGACGGCCGCTACGGCATCTCGAAAGACCTCAAGCCCGGCGAAGAGACGGAGATTCCGCTCGCGGTCACCGCCCCGCAGGAGCCTGGCGAATACATCCTCGAAGTCGATCTCGTACAGGAGCAGGTCGCCTGGTTCAGCGACAAGGGCTCGCCCACCGCGAGGGCGAAGGTGACGGTGGTAAGATGAAGAAGCAGGCAGTAGGCAGATGGCAGTAGGCAGTTGAAAGCCGCGGTGTCGAGAACTCCGCTTTAATCTTTCAACTACCCGAACGCGGAGCCATCTGCCTACTGCCATCTGCCTACTGTTTTTATGCGTCTCGCCTACTTCAGCCCGCTCGGCCCGCAGCGCTCGGGGATCGCGGATTACAGCGAGGAGCTGCTGCCGCACCTCGCGGCGGCGGGGGCCGAGCCGACCCTGTTCGTCGAGGGCTTTCGGCCGTCGGACTTCGGGCCGGCCGAGCGCTTCGAGGTGCGCGACTACCGGCGCGACCCGGAGGCGCTCGCGTCTCTGGGCGAGTTCGACGCGGTGGTCTACCACATGGGCAACGACCACCGTTACCACGCGGGCGTCTTCGACGCGATGCACGCGCACCCCGGCGTCGTCGTCTTCCACGACTTCGCGCTGCAAGACTTCTTCCTCGGGCTCGCGCGCTCACGCGGCGACATGCGCGTCTACCTCGACGAGGTGGCCGCCTGCCACGGCGAGGAGGCGCGGCGCGAGGCCGAGGAGGCTCTGGAGCGCGGCGCTACCCCGGCGGCCTTCGCGCGGCCCCTCGACTTCCCGCTCAACTGTCGCCTCGCACGCGGCGCCGAAGGCATCATCGTCCACTCCGACTGGAGCCGCGCGCGCTTCGAGCAGCTCGCGCCCGGCGTGCCCGTCCGCCGCGTCAACCATCACATCACGCCCGCGGCCGCCGAAAGTCTCCCGCGCGGACTACGCGACGCGCGCGCGCCTGTTCGCCTCGCCTCGTTCGGGCTCATCACGCCGGACAAAGGCATCGAGCGCGCGCTGCGCGCGCTCGCACAGTTGCGCGACCTCTACGACTTCCGCTACACGCTCGTCGGCGACCCGAACAGCTACTTCGACGTGCGCGCGCTCGTACGCGAGTGCGGGTTGGAAGACCGCGTCGAGATCACGGGGCACGTCAGACTCGAAGAGTTCGAGAGCCGCATCGCCGAGACGGACGTGGCGCTTAACCTGCGCGAGCGGACGGTGGGCGAGACCTCCGGGAGCCTGTGCCGCATCATGGCGGCGGGCGTCTGCGCGGTCGTCAACGCGGTCGGCTGGTTCGGCGAGTTGCCCGACGACTGCGTCGTCAAGGTCGAGCCCGGCGCGCACGCCGACGGACTGCTGCGCGCCTACCTCGCGCGGCTCATCGAGGACGCGGAGTTGCGCGCGCGCCTCGGCGCGAACGCCCGCAGATATGTCGTCGCGGAGCACGATATACGCAAGAGTGCCGAAGGCTATCTCGACTTCATCCGCGAAGTCGCCGCCGCGCGCCCGCGGCGACGGCTGCTCGCCGCCCTCTCGACGGAGTTGTCCGTGCTCGGCGTCGAGCCCGACCTCGACGACGCGCTCGTGCGCGGCGTGGCCGCGGAGTTCGCCGCGCTCGCGCCCGAAGGGCTCTTCGCCCCCGTGCCGCCCGCACCGAAGGGCTCCTGGGTTCAGCCGGATACGCCGTTCCCCGAGGCCCTCACATACACGGAACGCGCGACCGTCTCAGACAACGGCTCGCACGCGTCGAACGGCAACGGGCGCGTGCGCAAGCTCGAAGGCGTAGACTACAAGCGGGCGGCGGTCGAGTACCCGCGCCGCATCACGCCGGAGCGCCTGCACCACCTGCGCACCAAGCCCTTCTACAACCTCGCCAACAAGCCCGAGCGTTACGCGGGCGACGGCATCGACGCCGACACCTTCCGCCACTTCTGCGACTTCGCCAACGTCGCGCAGGCGCTCGCGCTCCCGCCCGCATCCCGCCTCCTCGACGTGGGCTGCGGCTCGGGCTGGCTGAGCGAATACTTCGCGCGCCTCGGCTACGACGCGACCGGGCTGGACATCAGCCCCGACCTGATAGAGGTCGCGCGCGAGCGCGTCGAGCGTGTTCCCTACGGCGCCGACCACGAGACGCCTCTGCGCTGCCGCTTCCTCGTCCACGACGTTGAAGACGCGCCGCTCGAAGAGCAGTTCGACGCCGTCATCTGTTACGACTCGCTCCACCACTTCGAGGACGAGCGCGCCGTCATCAAGAACCTCGCGGCGATGACGAGGTATGGCGGCTCGCTCTTCATCCTCGAAGGCGACCGCCCCGAAGAGGGGTCGGAGAACGAGGAGGAGCTGCTCGAAGTGATGCGTAACTTCGGCACGCTCGAATCGCCCTTCAGCCGCGACTACCTGCGCGCGCTGCTCGACTCCTGCGGCTTCGCCGTCGTCGGCGACTACGTCAGCGTCAACGGCCTCTTCGAGCGCGACTCGCTCGAAGGCGGGCGCCTGCGCGTCGAGCCGCCGCCCGTCAACTACCTTCTCTGCAAGAAGGTCACGGCCACTGTGGGGCAGACGGCCGCCTCCGTCCCCGACACGCGCGCCCCTTCGGCGCCCGCCGCACGCATGAGTTTTCCCGAAGGCTGGCCGCCCACGGTCGCGCCGGGCTCGAAGACGACCGCGCGCCTCCTCGTCGAGAACACGGGCGACACGCTTTGGCTCACGGGGCCGGCCGAGCGCGCGGGCTCGTGCATGCTCGGCGTCCGCGTCTACGACGAGGCCGGCGCGCTCGTCGCGGAGCGCCACGGCACGCCGCCGCTGCCGCGCGCGCTCGCGCCCGGCGAGTCGGCCGCCGTCAGGTTCGAGCTGAAGGCGCCGCACGCGCCCGGCCTCTACACGCTCAAGCTCGACATGGTCGCACAGCACATCTGCTGGTTCGAGGAGCGCGGCGCGGCGCCGCTCAAGGTTCAGTTTCGGGTCTCTGAAAAATGATGACGATGACGCGGGATGAGATTCAGAAGCGCGTGGAGCGGCTGGGGCCCTGGTTCCACTGCATTGACCTCGGCGGCGGCTTGAACACCAAAACTCAGAGCGCCATCGGCGAGCCGGTCGAGCATCCGCGGCCGACTTGGGAGAAGGTCAGGGCGTGTCTGCCCGAAGAGCTGGCGGGCCGTAGCGTCCTCGACGTGGGCTGCAACGCGGGCTTCTACGCGGTGGAGCTGAAGCGACGCGGCGCAGGTGCTGTCCTCGGAGTGGACTCGCAGCGCAACCTCGTCCGGCAGGCGCTCTTCGTGCGCGAAGTACTCGGGCTCGACATCGAGTACCGGCGTATGTCGGTCTACGACCTCGACCCGAGGGAGTTGGGGCAGTTCGACATCACGCTCGCGCTCGGGCTCGTCTATCACTGCAAGCACCTCGTGCTCGCGCTCGAAAAACTGTTCGCCGTCACGCGCGAGCTGCTCGTCCTTGAGACGGCCATCTACCCGCCGGAGCATTCGCCGGGCTCGTTCACGTACGAGGTCGGGGGCCTGCGTCCGCTGCTCCACCCGCTCGCGTACGTCGAGAACCCGGGCGAGGCAAAGGAGGCCATCTACAACTGGTTCCTGCCGGGCGTCGAGGCCCTGTCGGCGCTGCTGCGCAACGTCGGTTTCGACGAGGTCGAGGTCTTCCCCGCCACGCAGGACGACCGCGCCATCTTCGCCTGCCGCAAGCGCGAGCCCTACCCGGACAGCCGCTCGATCAGCTACCTCGCCGCGTCGCTCGCGGTCGAAGAAGGCCCGTCGAACTGCCGCGCCGAAGAGGTCTTGACGTTCCGCGTCCGCGCCGAGAACACGGGCCTCGCACGCTGGCTGCGCGGGGACGACACGGGGACGCAGGAGGGCTCCGTCCACCTCGTCGCGCACGTCTTCGGCGCCGAAGGTGAGGAGCCGCTCTCGTGGTATCACGCGGGCGCGTACCTGCCCGGCGATGTGCAGCCCGGCGAGTCGGTCACGATTGAGATTGCCATGCGTGCGCCCGCCGAGCCCGGCCGCTACCGGCTCGAATTCGACATGGTCTCCGAGCACCTCGCGTGGTTCGAGGACTTAGGCTCCGAGGTCATCAAACACGAGCTGACGGTCGAGTAGGGGTCGAAAGAATTTCCTGTAAACGCCCCGAACGGTTGTCAACTTTTCGCCCGCCCTGAGCGTCAAAAGCTTTGTAGGTTGAAAGGTCTCGGCGGCCACTAAATCTTCACGTTTGTTGAAGTTGACAAAGGTCTCGGGGGGTGTCTACACTTCCTTTGGTCGTGACGGGAGCAGCCCCGCTCCCGACGAGAGTTAGGCGACGCGGGCACCCAGGTTCGTGTCACACTACTCACCGCAGCTTTCCCGGAATCTTGGAGCAAGCAGATGCGTAAGTTTATCGCCGCAGTCTTCGCCGTGGCTTTCACGGCCTCCGTCGCGCTCGCGCAGAGTCCGCAGGCGCCGACGCTGCGCATCGTCTCGGAGGATGGCAACCGCCTGCCCTCGGAGCTGATGTACGGCAACACGAAGGTCAAGCCGCTGCGCCTGCGCCCCGGCACGAACATCCCCATCACCATCGACGACTCAGACTTCTTCGTCCAGCAGCACTACGTCGATTTTCTCTCGCGCTTCCCCGACCAGTCGGGCTTCGCCTTCTGGCAGAACGACATCAACCAGTGCGGCTCGAACGCGCAGTGCGTCGAGGTGCACCGCGTCAACGTCTCGGCGGCCTTCTTCCTCTCCATCGAGTATCAGCGGTCGAGCTACCTCGTCTACAAGACCTACAAGGCGGCCTTCGGCAACCTGCCGGACAAGCCCGTCCCCGTCCGCCGCGAGAACCTCATGCCCGAAACCCGCTCGGTCTTGAGCGGCGTCATCGTCGGAGAGCCGAACTGGGATAAGACGCTCGACAACAACATCACCGCCTACCTGCAAGCCTTCGTCCAGCGCGGTGACTTCCAGGCGGCCTTCCCCGGCTCGATGACGGCGCAGCAGTTCGTGGACAAGCTCTTCTCGAACACGGGCGTGACGCCGACCGCGGGCGAGCGCAGCGCGGCCATCACGGCCCTCGGCGCGGGCAACACAGCGGCGCTGCGCGCGGCGGCGCTGCGGAGCGTGGTCGAGAGCCAGACGCTCCACAACGCCGAGTTGAACAAGGCGTTCGTCCTGTCGCAGTACTTCGGCTACCTGAAGCGCGACCCCGACGCCGCGCCGGACTCGAACTTCGAAGGCTACAACCACTGGCTGGGCAAGCTCAACGAGTTCAACGGCAACTACATCCGGGCCGAGATGGTCAAGGCGTTCATCACGTCGTCCGAGTATCGCACGCGCTTCTAAGCAGTCGGCACCGTGAACACTTTGAGGGGCGCTCGACCGTCGAGCGCCCCTCAACTTTTTGCGCGGCCTGACACTCCCCTTCACCCGCCCTCGCGCACGGCGACGATGGTGAAACGCTCCTCCCAGCGGCCGGCGTAGTCGTAGTAGTAACTCCCCTTCGTGACGCGCTCGACGCGGAGGCCGAGCATCTGTAAGACCTCGCGGTAGACGCCGACCGAGTACGTCCACCACGTGTAGTCGTAGTCCGGGTTCGACGCCAGCGGCTCGAAGCGTGCCACGCGCTCCTCTGTTTCAAGCAGCGGCGTGACGACGACCAGCGTCTCGCCCGTCACGCGCGCAATCGACGCGAGCGCCGACACCTGATCGCTCAGGTGTTCGAGCACCGACCCGACGACGACCACGTCGAACCGACCCAACGCCGGCGGCAGCTCGTAGACGCTGCCGTAGAAGACCTCGGCGCGCGATTCGAGCAGCCTGTGGCAGAGCCAGTACGCGTCCTTCCAACGCTCCATCTCCGCACCGTAAATGTGCGCCCACTTCTCTCGATCCTGGTAGTAGAGCTTATCCTTGAACGGGAGCAGGGTCTGCTGACGCACGTCGCTCATGTCGTGCGAGACGATGCGCGCGGCGCCGCGCCGCTCGGCCTCGAAGCTCAGGAAGCCGGTCGCCGTTCCCACGTCGAGCACGCTCTTCCCCTCCACACTGACGCCGCCCACGTACTCCTCGAACTTGCCGCGCAAATCCCACTGCCCGCGCACGACGCCGAACGTGGGCAGCTCCAACGTGTGGTAGAAGAAGCAACCCTCCGGGCTCTCGACGCGGCGCGGCTTTGCAAACTCGACCATCTGACTCACACACTCACCCCTTCGCCTTGTTCTTTTCTTCTTCGTAGACGCGACGCGAGCCCGAGCAGTCTCGACTCCGGCAGGAGTCTCCGCCACCAGAGCAGCAGGCCGAACACCGCGAGCACAGAGACGACCGCGCCCACCATCAACGACTTCGGACGATAGACGAAACTCACCGCGTGCTCGCCCGCGGGGACGTATACGCCGCGCAGGTTGTAGTTTACGCGGAGCACGCCCGCGGGGCGCCCGTCGAGGTACGCGCGCCAGCCCGTGTAATGATTTTCGCCGAGGATGAGCAGGGCCGCGTCGTCGGCCTTCGTCCGCACGTCCACGCGGTTCAGCTCGTAGCGCGTGACCTCCGCGCTCCCGCCCCGCGGCGCGACCGGCATGTAGACTTTGGTTCCCGCCCCCGGCTCGACGAGCACCGTGCGCTCGGGCTCCCACTTCGAGCCGTCGGGCAGAAGACCCGTGCGTATAATTTTCAGCGCCTCCTCCTCTTCGAGCGCACGCACATCCGACGCGAGCCACGCGCGCGGCAACGCACGCCTGTTCTCGTAGACCTCCTCGCGCGCCGTTCGCCCGACTAGACGCCAGCGCGAAGCGTGCTCCGCCTCCTTCGATTCCTCTTCGGTTAACTTTATTTCCGGGGGCCGCGGGCTCACTACCGACCCCGCGCCTGCTGCCGCCGCCGCGCGCTCCACCCGCTCGACGCTGCACCACTCGCGGCGCAGTGGGTAAGCCTTGCCCGCGTCGGCGAGCGAGACGCGGAAGACCGAGAGCAGCAGGTCGGGCCACTTCGGCATGACCGCCGCGACGATCTCGCCGCCCACGACAGACGCGCGCTCGGGCAGCGCGAAGGAGGTGACGTAGGTGTGCCCCTCGTAGTTCCCCGTAGCATCGGCCACCGGGTAGCTCGACGCCACGGTCGCGCGTTTGTGTCGCACGCGCGCGCGTATGTCGGCGCGGTCGTGCGCCCACTCGGACGTGTCGGCGCCCGCGCGCAAGTCGAACACGAACTCGCGGCCGTCCTTCGTCAACAAGCGCACGCGTCCGACCGTCGTGCCTTCGGGCACTTCCTCTGACCACGAAAGATTGGTGACGAGAGCGATGCGGTCGGCCTCCACGGGCGCAAGCACGAACCGGAGTCGCTTGCCCTCGCCGACGTTCGGCAGGCCGAGGTCGTTGCCGGCGAAGCTGGATTCGCCGTACTGCTGCGTCGCCTCGGGAAAATCCTGTGCGGGCGTCGCGGCAGGCGTCGGCGCGGCACTGTTTGTTTGACCGTCGCTCTTGGGCGAGTCGGTCGCGCCCGCTCCCTTCGGACGCATCGAGACGAGGTAGCGCACGTTGAGCAAGTCAATCTCTCGCCCCGCGCCGCGCAGGGAAGACTCCGGGTCGGTCAGTTCACCCCAGACCTTCATGTCGCCCGCGAGCCGGCTGTAGCGCGCCAGCCCGAAGCCGTCGTAGCCAGCCGCGTTCTGGACGCCGTGCATCATGTAGATGTCAGGCTGCGTCCACAACGTCCACTCCGAAGAGTGCGAGACGGAGGGCGGGACGGGCGCCGCCGCGGGGTCGAACGCGTGCGGCGCGGTCAGGACTCTGTAAGACGCGGGGTCTGCCCCGCCGTGCTGCCGGATGAGGCTGACAGTCTCCGGCTCGCGCCAGAGGTCTCCGTCGCGCGTGGGGCTCGACAGGCGCCAGCCGCTCGACTGCCCCCACAGCGCGAGGTCGCACGCGAGCAGCGCGACGAGCAGCAACGCGGCGCCGCGCCGGCCCCGTGCGAATGCCCACAGCGCCCACGCGCTCAAGCAGGCCAAGACGACGGGCACGAACAGCTCCGGCGCACGCATCAAGCCGACCGGCGCCTGCCGCGCCAGTCTGAACTCAACGGGACGGCCCAACGTCACGACCACGAACGTCAGCAGCACGACGCACGCCGCGACCCACGCCGCGCGACGCAGCCCGCGACCGCCATCCCTCGCCGCGGCCAACGCCGTCAACCCTCGCCCGGCCAGCACCGCCAGCGCGAACTCCGCCTCCATCAAATGACGCGCGGGCACGCGGAAGAGGTTGAGCACGGGCACGTAGTAGATCAACTTATAGAACTTGAAAGGCGCGTAGCGGCCGAGCGCAAGCGCAAGACAGATGAGCGCCGCTGCGGCCCAGAACTTCGTCTGAGCGGCCCTCTTGAACACGACCGCGCACGCGGCGAGCATCAGGCCCAGCGCGCCCACGTAGCCCACCATCTCGCCGTAGTAAGGCGGGCCGACGTATGGCGCGCGGAACAGTCGGCCGTCGCCCCCGCCCGCGACGTACGGCGCGAGGAACGTCTCAAGCATCCGCGGCGGCAAAGAGAACGAGGTGAAGAAGTCGTAAGAAGAGTCGGCGCGCAGGCTGTTGCGCAGCAACTCGAAGGTCGGTAGGATTTGTACCGCGGCGAGCAGCACACCGGCCGCGAGCAAAGCCAGAGACCAGAGGTAGCGTGCGCGCGACTCGCGCACGGAGTAGGCGCCCGCGACCGCGTAAGCCGCGGCGAGCAGGAGCGAATAGGCCAACGTCTGCTGATGGCCGGCGAAGGTCTGGAGCGCGACGAAGACGGCGAGCAGAACTCCCCACTTCCGCTCCCCCGTTACACCGTAACCGTCGAGCGCCCACAGCACCCACGGCAGGCACGCGCCCGTCTGCACGATGTTGATGTGCCCGATCTGGCCGATGAGGAAGCCGCCCCATTGCCACGCGAGGCTCGTCACGACCGACCCGGCCACGGACGCGCCCGCGCGACGCGCGTAAAGATATGCGCCGAGCGCGGCTATCATGTAAGACGTGACGACCATCAGGTTCGTCGCCGCACGGGGCTCGAAGAGCAGGTAGAACCAGTTCGGCGGGAAGAGCAGTCCGCCCTGCGCCGAGGCGAAGAGCGGCATGCCGCCGAAGATGTACGGATTCCAGAGCGGCAGGCTCCCCCGAGCGTGATGTTCGCGGCCGCGACGCGCAGAGGCGTGTTGAAGATCGTCCCGTCGTCGGGACACAGGACGGAGCCGGCCAGCAGGGCAGGCAGGAAGTAGAGCACCGGCGCGAGCGTCACAGCGGCGGCGGCCAAGCGGTCGCGGCTGACCGCGATGACGGTAGAAGCGCGCGGCAGCGTGCGAGGGTTTGATGGACGAGTCATTGAATCAGGCGGCGGGCGTCTCCGACCTTAACAAGAGCGCCGGAGACTTCATCGTCTTCGAGCCTCGGCGTGCGCTCGGGCATGTCCGCGCGTGGGCGCGTGCGCACGCGGCCCCGGTAGCGTGCGCGGCGCTGCTCGCCTTCATGTCGCTCCAGATGCTCGCGGTGGTCTGGCGGAAGAGCATAACCGTGGACGAGATTGTGATGATTCCCGCGGCATACTACCACCTCGCCGCCGGCAACTGCCAACTCGTCCACGAGCACCCGCCGCTCTCCAAAATCCTCGCCGGCCTCCCGCTGCTCTTCATCCAACCCGACGAGACCGACTCGCGCCGTCTCGGCCACCCGCCCGACTCGTTGGCGGGTAAGTGGACTTATGAGGAGAGGTTCTGGGAGGAGAACCCGCGCCTCTTTGAGTCGATATCTTTCTGGGCGCGCGTGCCGCTGATCGCCCTGACGGTCTTGACCGGCATCCTTGTCTTCGCCTTTGCGCGCGAGTTGTTCGGCGCGACGGCCGCGGTGCTCGCCGTCGCGCTCTTCGCGCTTGAGCCGACGCTCAACGCGCACGGGCGCGTCGTGCAGACGGACGTGCCGGCCGCGTTCGGTTATCTGCTCACGACGTATGCGCTCTACAAGTACCTGCGCGCGCCTTCTTTGAAGAGAGCCCTTCTGCTCGGCGCGGCGGGCGGCGTGGCGTGTCTGACGAAGTTCTCGATGCTGATGGTCGCGCCTGCCATCGGCGCCGTCTACCTCGCGCTCTGTTGGCGCGGAAGGCGCACGGAAGGCACGGCCAAGTCCGTGGCCACGCACGCGCTCGTGACAATGCTCGCGGCCCTCTTCGTCATCAACGCCGCCTACTTCTTCGACCACCGCCCGCTCGGCGTGGAGGGCGTGAAGTGGCTGCGCGACGGCGCACCCGAATATCCGAACGCGATAGTTCGCTTCGTCGAGGCCGTCACTTACGTGCTGCCGACCGACTTCGTGCTCGGCATCCTCTGGCAGGTCTGGCACAACCGCTCGGGACATAACGCAGGGCTGCTCGGCATGTACAGCCGCACGGGCTGGTGGTACTACTTCCCCGTCGCCTTCGTCCTGAAGGCGACGATTCCCTTCCTCCTGCTCTCGCTCGCCTCGCTCGGCTGGGGCGTCGAAAGAGTCATCCGCGGGCGCGAGCGTCGCTTCCTGTTTCTTCTTGTCCCCTTCGCCTTCTACGCTGCGGCCTCCATTGCGGGCGCGCTCAATCTCGGCGTGCGCTACTTCCTGCCGGGCTACATGTTCCTCTTCATCCTGGGCGGCGCACTGTTGGAGAGGATGTGGCGTGCGAAGCGTTCACGCCCCGCGGGCGCCGTCTTGGCCGCCGCGCTGCTCGCGTGGATGTGCGTCGAAGCGGCGCGCGCCTACCCCGACCACATGAGCTACATGAACCAGCTCGCCCGCGCGAAGCCGCACTGGTGGTACCTGTCCGACTCGAACGTCGAGTGGGGCGACGACACGCGCGAGCTGGCGGAGTACCTGCGCTCGAAGGGCGAGACGAAGGTGCGCGCGATGTTCCTCGCAGGCTTCCTGACGCTTCACCACTACGGCGTTGATTACCTCGACGCCTTCGCCGTGCCGAAGGGGCCGCCGCCGCGCTACACCGCCATCGGCGCGAGCTTCCTCAACGGCTCGACCGTGCCGGACAGCGCGGGCGACTGGAAGCCGGCCGACGACGAGGAGCGTGTCAACTACTTCGACGAGTACCGCCGCCGCACGCCCGAGAAAATCTTCGGCGGCTCCATCTACCTCTTCCGCGAGGACGGCCCCTGAGTTGATTTGAAATCTCAAATCTCAAATCTCAAATCTCAAATTCTTCTCTGGCTCCTGCTCGCCGCCGCCGGCCTCGTCCTCTACGCGTGGGGCGCGGGCGCGAACCCGCCGGGCTTCTTCATCGACGAGTCCTCGGTCGCCTACAACGCGCACACAATCAGCGAGAGCGGGCGCGACGAGCACGGCGAGGAGTGGCCGCTCTACTTCCGCGCGTTCGATGATTACAAGAATCCGACTTACGTCTACCTGCTCGCCGCCGTGTTCAAGGCGACGGGGCCGAGCGTCGCGGCGGCGCGTTACCTGAGCGCCTGCTTGGGCGTGCTGGCGGCGTTCGTGTTGGGTCTGCTGGGCGCGCGCGTGACGGGGAGCCGGGCCGCGGGGCTGCTCACGTTTCTAACCGCGCTCCTGACGCCGTGGCTGTTCGAGCTGAGTCGCATCGTGGTCGAGGTCGCCGCCTACCCGCTCGCGGTCGCGCTCTTCCTGCGGGCCACGCGCCGCGCCGCGGATAGAGAGGAGGCGTGGGGCGTCGCCGACTCCGCGCTCGTTGCCGCGTCGCTGGCGCTGGTCACGTACACGTACTCGACGGGGCGCCTGTACGGGCCATTGCTCGCGCTCGGGCTCGCGCTGCTTGTGACGAAGCGAGCGCGCGTCGTTCCGTTGTTGACGACGTGGGTGCTGTACGGGCTCGCGCTCGTCCCGCTGCTCGTCTATCACCGGCGCCACCCGGAGGCGCTGACGAGGCGCTTCGCCTACCTGACCTACGCCACGCCCGAGAGCGGCTACGTGGAGGTCGCTTGGGAGTTCGTCAAGCACCTCGCAGGCAACCTCAACCCGTGGCGGCTGCTCGTCACGGGCGACGTGAACGGCTACCAGATTGCGAGCGTGCCCGGCGCAGCGCCGTTCCTCTTCGCCGCGTTCGCGCTCACGCTGTTCGGCGCGTGGTTGGCGCTCAAGTCCGCACGGCGCGACGCATGGTGGCGGCTCTTCTTCTACGGTCTGGCCGCGTCGGTCGTGCCCGCGTCGCTCACCAACGACTACTTTCACATGCTCCGCCTCGCGGCGCTGCCGGTCTTCCTCGTCGCGCTCTCGGCGCCCGCGCTCGCGTGGCTGATTGAGAGAAGGAGCAAGACGCTCGTCGTCTTCATCGTACTGTTGCTCGCGCAGGGCGCGGTCTTCCGCTGGCAGTTCGAGCGTTACGCCGCCTCGTCGTGGCGGAGACATATGTACGACGCCGACTATCCTTCGAAGCTGCTGCCGGCGGCGCTCGCCGCGTCGCCGCGCGAGGTGCATCTGGCCGACTCGACCTCGGTGCCCGGCTACGTGCAGGCGCTCTGGTACGGCGCGGCGTGGGGTCTCCCGCCCCGGACGTTCGTGCGGCTGCGCATGGACGAGCCCGCCCCCGCGGGCGCGGTCGTCATCACGACGGAGGACGTGCGCCCGCGCTGCCGCGTGCTGGCCGAGAGCGAGCCCTACACGGTCTGTGCCACCGAAGGAGCGCCGCGCCGACCGGCGCCGCTCGCGGACGCGGACTTCCGCGCCGAGTTGCGCGCCGTCGAAGTCCCCGCGCGCACGTCGGCGAAGGCGCGCGTTGACGTTCGCGTCACAGTCCGCAACACAGGGGGCGCCGTCTGGCTCGCGCGCGAGCGCGGCCTCTCGCCGCTCCAGCTGAGCGCGGCCAACCATTGGCTCGACGCATCGGGCAACGTCGTCACGAACGACGACGGGCGCGGCGCGCTCCCGCACGACCTGCGTCCCGGCGACGAGACCGACATCAACTTCGCCGTCAACGCGCCCCGCCGCCCCGGCGACTACCTGCTCGAAATAGACATGCTCCAGGAGGGCGTCTCCTGGTTCTCGCTGAAGGGTTCCAGGACGCTGCGTGTGCCGGTGAAGGTGGAGTAGGCAGTTACCAGTTGGGCGAAAGCCGGGCGTGAATCCGCCGCGGAGCGGCGCGCGCTCCTTCATTGCAACGTCTGCTTCCCTTATTGCAGCGCGTGTTCCCTTATTGCAGGCCGTGCTTCCCTCATTGCAGCGCGTGTTACGTTCCTGCAACGTCTGCATCCTTCATTGCAGAGTGTGCATACGTCATTGCAGCGTGTGTTGCGTTCCTGCAAGGCGTGCAATCGTCATTGCAGCGCGTGCAATCGTCATTGCACGCGCTGCAATGACGGAACACCACGTGCATCCCTTAGTGCAGCGCGTGTTGCGACGCAGCAGCGCGTGCTTTCCTTATTGCAGCGCGTGTTGCGAAGCAACAGGCCGACGCAGTCAACCAGCGACGTTTGTATCGTGCGCTTCATTTATCCCCGAATAACTGCTACCGCCTACTTCTCTTCAACGCCTCCGCGTACACGTCGAGCGTGGCGCGGGCGGTGCGCTCCCAGGAGAAGTGTGCGGCGCGGCGGAGCCCCGCTTCGGAGAGGGCGCGGCGGGCCGCGTCGTCGTCGAGCAGTTCGAGGAGGGTGCGGGCGAGTTGTCCGTGGTCGCGCGGGTCGAAGAGGCGCGCGGCGCCGGCCGTGACTTCGGCGACGGCGGGCGTCCAGCCGGCCACGACGGGCGCGCCGCAGCTCATCGCTTCGAGCGGGGGCAGGCCGAAGCCCTCGTAGAGCGAGGGGTAGATGAAGGCCGCGCACGTAGAGTAGAGCGCGCGCAACTGCTCGTCCGAAACGTAGCCGGTCAGCACGATGCGCCCCGCGGCGGGCGACCTCTCTATCGACTCGAAGAGCGGCCCGCTCAGCCAGCCGCGCCCGCCCGCGACGACGAGGCGGAGCCCCGAAGCGGGGCGCGCGCGCAAGACCTCCTCGAACGCGCGGACGAGAGTCAGGAGGTTCTTCCGCGGCTCGATGGTACCGACGGCGAGCAGGAACTCGCCGCCGCCGATTCCCAACTCGCCGAGCGCGGCGGCTGCCTCGCTCCTCTCCAACGGCTTGAAGCACGCGCGCGCCGCTTCGTGCACGGCGAAGACCTTCGAGGGCGCCACGCGCAGGCGCGCGCAGACCTCTTGCCGCACGGCCTCGGTCGGCGTGACGATGGCGTCGGCGGCCAACGCCATCAACGGCAGCCGCCGCCGCGCGCGCCACACGCGCCGCCGCTCGTGTGTCTCCGGGTGCGACAGAAGCGAGAGGTCGTGGACGGTCAGCACGCGCACCGCGCCGCCCCACAGAGGCACCTCGTAGTTCGTCCCGTGGAAGAGCCTGTACCCGCGGCGCGCGGCGTAGCGCGGCAGCCCCGCCGACCACCAGCGCCGCCCGAGCACCCCGACACGCACGCGCGCCGACTTCAGGTTAGAGGGCGGGGGCTCGCGCTCTTCTAAATCGAACGAGGGATATGAGGAGGGATAGACCAGCTCGAACTCGTCGCCCGGCGCGGCCAGCGCCAGCGCCCGCGCCAGCTCGTATGTGTAATGGCCGACGCCCGCGCGCGGCTCCGTCAGCGGGATGGCATCCAGACCGATGAGCATAGAAGCAGTAGGCAGTACGCAGTAGGCAGTACGCAGTAACAACCAAAGGCATGTTTTTTAAAGAGCCGGAGGCCGCGAAGCTTTATTACCTCGCGGCCTCCGGCTCTTAACTGCCTACTGCCATCTGCCTACTGCCTACTGAATCGTGATGCGGGGCGCGCTGTCGGCCGGGCGGCTGGTGAACGTCCCGGCGGTGGACGCGACGGTGATGATGACGGGCACGTCGCCCGCGCCCGCAAGCGAGGCGGGCAGCGTAACCGTGATCTGGTCGAAGCCGGGCGTGTTCGTCGTGCTGATGGCGATGGGGCTCGTCGTCGCGTCGGCCGTCCCCACGATGTCGGTCGTGCCGATGCGGACGGTGACCGTGGCGGGCGCAATCGGGCCGCGCATCCCCGTCACGATGAATTGCAGCCTCGTCGCCACCGTCTCCGTCGTCGTCGCCGTGCAGACGCCGCCCGTCGGCCTCGAAGAGGTAACGGTGAACGGCTCAATCGTCCCCGAGACGCAGTTGTTCGTGACGTTGAGCGCGACCGCACGACCGCCCGGCCCGTTCGTGGTCGTGGCGATGTCGGGCTGCGCGGCGTTCAAGATCAGCGACGTGCGAATGACCGCGCCGTTGTTGAAGATGACAACCGGCGCCGCCGCCGTCGCAGAGCTGGCGAGCCCCGGCGGTACCACGAAGGTGAGCTGGCCCGGCGAGATGAAGTAGAGCCCCGAGGCCGCGCCCGCGACCGTCACCGTCACGCCCGACAGCTCTGTGGGAAGCGACGGCCGCCGCTGGAACTCGTGCGCGGTGTTCCTGTCCACCTCGACGGTCGCCGGCGCGAGCGTCAGCGTCGAGCGCGCGATGCCGAGCATACCCGGCGCGAGCCCGGTCACGTCCGGCGGTGTGGGCGTGGGGGTCGCCGCGACGACCGCGCGGTTGCTCGCGCCCGTAAAGAACGAGACGGGCGCGGGGCTCGTCGCGGGCGTCGGGCTCGGCGCAGGCGTCTCGCTCGTCGCGACGGGGATGAGTTGGTAGAAGGCTTCGCTCGAAGAGTCGGTGTTGCCGCCTCCCTGCTCGCTGCGCAGCGAGATGGCCATGCGGCGGATATTGTCGGACGGGAACGGCTGGAGGGGGCTGAACGGCTGGTGCGTGATAAGGCCCGTGCCGGCCCTGAAGTTAGTCACGCGCGCGACGTTGTTGAGCGCCGCGACGGGCGCCGAGAAGAGCTGCGCGAGGTTGTTCTGATTGAGCCCCGCGCCCGTCGTCGTCGAGACCGTGCCGTCCGCGTTGTAGTTCAGGTTCGAGGCCCACACGACACGCGTATTGTCGCCCGTAAACGTCGGCCAGCGCGTCGGCAGGTCAGCCTGGCCCGTGGGCGCGCGCTGCCCCACCTGCTCGAAGGTGAGCGACGCCCCAGAGACGTTGACGATGTAGATACCGAAGTCGGAGAGCGCGCCGTTGAGCGAGCCGTCGGCGTTGAAGACGGCCGAAGACTCGAAGACGACGCGGCTGCCGTCGCGGGTGATGCGGCGGCCGGGGCTCAGGATGTTGACGCTGGTGAACTCGATCAGGGCGCGCGTCTCGGGCGGCGTCTTCGTCAACTGTCGCGTGCTCTGGACAGCGCCCGTCGTGTTGTTGAGGGTGGCGACGAAGATTTCGCCGTTGCCGCGATTAGCCTCAACCTCGTCGGTGCCCGTGTCGGCGTTCGAGACGTAGGCGACGCGGCAGGCGAGCACGCCGTCGCAGGCCGAGATCGTCGGCGCCTCGTTGAAGACGCGACGCAACGGGGGCATAGGGAAGGCGGTCCCCGGCGCATAGATGTCAGCCGTCGTCGTCAACTGCGTGAAGGTGCGCGAGGCCAACGCCGGGTTCTTAACAACGAAAACCTCTTTGTTGCTTGTGCCGTTGCCGTCGTTGTTGCCTGCACCGATGTTGCCCGAGCGAGCCGTCGAGACGAAGGCGACGAGCGAGCCGTCGTCGTTGATGACGGGGTCGAAGTTGTCGAGCGCGAAGGTGGCCGTCCGGACGCCCGTCGCGGCGGTCGGCGGCGCCGTCGCCGCCGTCGTCGTAACGCGCGTCATCCCTGCCGCGGCCAGAAGGTTGACCTCGGGCAACTCCGTCCCCGCCGAGAGGTCGGCGACCTCCGCGTACGAGGGCAGCGCGTAGATGAAGATTTCGGTGTTGCCGTCGGTCTTGAGCGCGACGGCGTTGGCCTGCCCGTCGAAGTTGAACGGCGTGAGCGAAGTGCCATCGACGTAGGCGTTCGACTCGAAGACGATGAACTTGCCGTCGCGGCTGATGGACGGCTTGAGGTTGACGATCACCACGTCGATGTTCGTGGCGTCGAGCGGCGACACGGCCGTGTTCCTAAGTGCGCTCTTCGTGTTCGTAATCTGGAAGATGCGGCGCTGCGCGTAGTCGAAGAGGAAAATCTCCTGATTGCCGTCCGCGTTGTTGCGCGAGTCAGAGCGGTTGGTGGCGATGTCGGCGCTCGACTCGATGACGACGAAACGCCCGTTGCCGCTGATGTCCCCGGCGAAGGAGTCGCGCTGAATGAAGACGGGCGTCACCGGCGTCGGGCTCGGGGTCGGCGTCGGCGAAGGCGTCGGCGTCGCGGGCAAAGGGGTCGCCGAGGTGATCTGAAAGATAGCGGTGTCGGGCGACGGCGAGAGCGTCTGCGCCCGCGCGGCCGCGGTCAGGACAGCGACGGCGGCCAGCGCGACGAGCGCCGCGCGCGCGCGCGACAGACGGAATGCGTGCTTCACGAAAAATCCTCCGGACGGGAGCATATGAAATCGCTGACGTATAAGCCCAAGGGAGACGATTCGGGCGCGGGCTCCGAGCGGGCGCCGGGCGTGTGGCCCCGGCGGGCCGACCCTACGAGGTGGCGCGCCGCTGGAGTAAAGAAACCGCATTTTACGCGGAAGACTCGCGCCCGCGCAACCGGGGAGCAGTAGACAGTAGGCAGATGCCAGATGGCAGTAGGCAGTGAGGGCTGAAAGTCGCCCCCACTGCCGCCCGCTTTCAAGCAGGTGTCTCCCGTCTTTAACTGCTTACTGCCATCTACCTACTGCTCACCTCGGCGGCGGGCTACAGCCTGCTGCCGAAGCGATCCATGTACTCGGTCGAGGTGATGAAGGCTTTGACCATCTCGGCCGCGATGAAGTTGCCGTTGAAGTCGTTGAGCTTCTTCAGCCAGAAGTTGAAGCCCTCGTCATCCGGGTCGCGCTGCAAATAGCCGACGTACTGCATGAGGACGAAAGCCTCGTTGAAGGACTTCGCCGAGGCCGAGTTGCTCTCGGCCACCGAGCGCAGCGCCGCGGCCTGCCCCGCCGCGCCGCCCGCGCCGAAAGCGTTAACGGCCGCCTGCCGCTCTTGCGCGGTCGGCGTCACGCCGACGTTGGCGAAGAGCGAATCGACGTAGGCGCCCGCGGCCTGACCGCCGTGCGCCGACTGGAAGGCCGCGCGTTGGACAAAGGCGAGCGCGAACGCCTGCTTGTTGGCTTCGAGCTGCCGCTCCCAGCCGGTCTGCCCGACGATGACCTGCGCAGGCGTGCTCCCGACCGCGCGCGTGTCGGCGAGGAAGTCGGCGCGACGGACGGCCACGGGCCGACCCGCGAGGTTACCGAAGCCGGCCTTGTGCATCTTGTAGACGAGGCTCCCCGTCTGCTGGAACTCGATGGAGAGGAAGAAGGCCGCCGAGACGTTGACGCGCTTCGCCTCGACGCACGCCCGGGCGATGCCGCAGCCGAACACATCATCCCTCCAGAAGGCCAGCCCCGTAGTGTCGGGCTCTCGGTTGAGGAAGTCGAGGTAGTGCTGGCGGACGAAGAAGTTCGCGTCGCCGACGGGGTTGAAGGCCCAGCCCACGTCGCGCAACTGCGAGCCCGTCAGGTCGGCCGGGACGGCGACGCTGTGAATGAGGTCGCCGCTGATGCTCGGCTCCATCAACTGGTTCACGTAGAGGCTCTCGTCCCAGTGCGAGACGGACGAGCCGGCCGACACGGGGTTCGGCGCGTACAGGAGCGCGCGCCCCTGCCCGTCCACGCCCGCAGGCGCGGAGTTGTCGAGGAGCAGCGTCGCGTTCTCGCCCGCCGTCAACTGGCTCTTGAGCGTCGCGCCGTCCGTCAGCGAGACCATCAACGAAGGGATAGTGATCGTCGTGTCGCCGCCGCCCATCTGAATCACGCCGGGCGTCACGTTGTTGACGACGATGACGCCGACCGCGCCCGCGTTCTGCGCGTTCTTGACCTTCACCGTGAAGTTACAGCCGCCGCGGTCGATGAGCGCGATGCGGCCCGACACCGACGTGCCGTTCGTTATAGCCGAGCAGGCATCGACGGGCGCGGCCGCGGAGACGTTTGCGGTCGTGCCGCCGGGCGAGACGGCCGGGCCGAACTCGGCCGTACCGACGGCGTAGTTGTTGGCTATCGTCGAGGGCGCGTTGACGCGCACGCGCGGAGTCCCGAGCACGCCGCGCGCGTCGGCTGCCGTCTTCGCGCCCGTCCAGACGAGGTTGCCCGTGTTGATGGCCGAAGCCTGCCGCTCGGCGTTCGTCATCTGCGGCCAGCCCTTCCCCGTCGTGTTGTCGAAGAGGAAGCGGTCGTAGACGGACGGGAAGCCGCTGCTCTGCGCGCCGGTGCCGGAGTTGGTGAAGGTCTGGAAGCCGAGGCCGTGCGCGAACTCGTGGATGAGCACCGAGACGAGGTCGGTGTTGGAGCCGTGCCGGTTATCGAGGCCGAGGTAAAAGGGCGCGCCTTCGAGGCAGCCCGGATTGCCGAGGTTCGAGTTGAACTGCGCAGTAATCTCGGGCGCGCCGGGGTTGAGATCGGTGCCACTCAGCGCGTTGGCGAGCGCCGCCGAGTACCACGTATCCCTGACGGGCGCGTTGGGGAAGTTGCGGAAGATGTTGACGGCGCCGGCCTGGCCGAGCGTCGCGGTGTTCGCGCTACAGGGCAGCGGAGACCACTCGGCCCTGATGGTGATGGGCACGTCGCTCTTGAGGGTCGCGCCCCAGAGGTTGGCGGCGAACTGGAAGGCGTTCAGGCGCTGCTGGCCGACGGTGGTGCCGGTGTTGCCGCCTACGGGGGCGGCGGGCGTCGGGTCGTTGAAGCCCTCGCTGGGGTCGTCGCTGTTCTGGATGATGATGGTCGTGGCGCGCGCGTCCTGAGCGGCCGCAACCGCCACGGAGAAGGCAAACGCGAGGGCGATGAGTTTCGCGAGGAATGTTCTCTTCATTACTTGTCCGACGCCGCCTTTCCGTTAACGCCCGTGCCCGTGGTGTGCGGCGTCTTCTCCCGATTGATGAGGAAGTCGCGGGCCGCCTCGGGCGTGTCCACGCACGCCGCCGAGACCGTGCCGTCGTCGTTCCGCTTCGCCAGCGTCACGTTCTGAAAGCGCCCCTGCAAGTCCACCGAGACCGAGCCGTCGGTGTGCTTCTCCTGCACGAGTCCGCCGGTCTCCTTGTTGCCTTCGAGCTGTTCGGTGAGCTGCCGCGACTGCTCCGGCGTGAGCGGCCCCTGCTGCAAGGTCTGCGCGTTCACGCGCACCTGTCTCCCACCGACTTCGACCGTGACGTAAGGGTCGGCGGACTGAGCGGCGGCGGCGCTCCCGGCCTGCGGATGCGCGGCGTTGCGCGACGCGTAGGTGGCCGCGGCCGTCACGACCCCCGCGACGAGCAGCGCGCACGCGAAGAGTCCCGCGCGGTAGGCGCGCCCGCGCCCCGCGGCAGGCCGCTGTTTAGAAACTCTCTTCGACTTCTTCATGAATGCGGTTCCTTTGTTTCCAGACACGGATGTGCCGGAGAAAACGGGCTTACCAACGGACTTTAAGGATTGCGGACGGACTCGCGGAGCACGGGCGCCGCGGGGAGGACTGCGAACACTGTGGCTCCCGCATTTAGACGTTCCACCTCGCCGCGCGGTTGCACAGGCCCTCCCGGGCGCCGGCCCAAAAAGAGGACGCGCCCCGAACCTCTTTCGAGAGTCCGGGGCGCGGCGTTGCGGTCTCCGGCGACGGCCGCCGGCTAGGGCCGCGTGCCGAAGCGGTCGATGTACTCGGTAGATTCGAGGAAGGCTTTGACCATCTCGGCCTGGATGAAGTTGCCGTTGAACTCGTTGAGCTTGCCGAGCCAGAAGTTCCAGCCGCTGAAGTCCGTGTTCGGCCCCGTGTCGGGGTCACGCCGCAGGTAGCCGTAGTACTGCATCAGCACGAAGGCGCGGCGGAACTCGGTCGTCCCCGTCGCCCGGAGCTGCGCGTTCTCGGCCACCGCGCTGAGCACGGCCGCGCGCGCGGCCGCCACGTCGGCGGTCGAGTTGAGCTGCGCGATGAGCGCGTCGCGCTCGCCCGCCGTCAGCGTGATGCCGGCCCTACTGACGAGTTGATCTACGAACTGTGCCGAGGTCATGGTCAGGGGGAAGGCCGTCAGGAACCGCGGGCGCAGGACGAACTCCAGCGCGTACGCCTGCTTGTTGGCCGCCAGTGCCTGCTCCCAGCCCGGCGCGCCGACGATGAGGCCCTGCCCGATGCGCTGCGTGTCGGGCAGGAACTCGTTCAAACGGATGACGGGCACCGTGCCGGGGACGTTCGGCGAAGTCGCATCGCCGTAGGCCGCCTTGTAGGCGCGGTAGGCGAAGAAACCCGTGTTCTGGAACTCAATGGACTGGAAGAAGGCGGCCGAGACGTTGACGCGGCAGACCATCAAGTCCGCGGGCGGCGGGTTGGAGCAGTTCGTCAACTGGTTCTGCCAGAAGTTGAAGCCCGAGGCGTCGGGCTCTCGGTTCAGGAAGTCGAGGTACTGCTGGCGGACGAAGAAGGCCGTGTTGAAGCTCTGCGCGCGGACGGGGCTCAGGCCGTTGACCGAGTCGTTCGAGTTGATGGTGAGCGTGGCCGTCGTGTTCGTGCCGAGCGTCGTCCCCGTGGGGTTCGAGAGCGTGAGCGTAACCGTCTCGGGCCCTTCGGCGAAAGCGTCGTCGGGGACGAAGACGGTGAATGACTTGCTCGCTTCGCTCGGCGCGAAGACGAGCGTGCCGCCCGCCTGCTCGTAGTCCTTCTGCCTGCTGGCCGTGCCGTCGGAGGTCGCGTAATCAACCGTCGCCGTGCCCGTCACGTCGCCCGCGCGCGTGACGGTGACGACGCGGAAGCCCGTGCCGTCAACACCCAGCCCGTCGCCGCCCGTGCCCTCGTTCACGCTGTAGGTCGCCGACGAGAGCGTGACGCTGTTGGCCGCGGAGTTGTCGGTGAAATTGAGCGTGTAGTTACCGTTGTCGTTATCCTCGAAGGCGGTGGCGATGATGGTGTAGACGCCCGTGGCCGGTAGCGTCAGGAAACCCGAGACCGGCACGGCCGAGTCGGTGTTGTGCGGGTTCGGGTTGCTGCTGCGGTCGTCGTTGGAGGCGACGACCGTGCCGCCCGGGCCATACAGGTAGACGAAGGTGTCGAGCGCCGCAGCCGGCACGTCCTCGGGCTCTCCGTCGTCGAAGTCCGACGCCTTGAGGGCCGCCAGCATCTCGATGCGGACGCGCTGGCCGGCGCGCGCCGTGAAGGTATAGATGTCGGCAGGTGAGTTGACGTGGCCGCCCTGCCCCGAGCGACAGTCGGAGTCGGTGAGCGAGGCGCTGATGCTCGCCCCGGGGTTGATCTGCGACCCGCCGCACCCGGTGGCCGCCGCCTGCTTGATGGTCAACTTCTGGCCGCCGATCTCGACAATCGCTTCGCGCGGCCCCGAGTTGGTATTGGCCGCGACCGTGTAGCCGACCGAGCCGTTGCCCGTGCCCGCCTCACTGGCGAAGGTGATCCAGTTCGCGCCCTCGGCCACGCCCCAGACGCAGCCTGACGTGACGCTGACCGAGCCGTTGCCGCCGGCACTCGGGAAGAACTGCGAAGAGGTGTTGAGCGCGTAGGTGCAGCCGTTCGACACCAGCCGGGTCAGGCAACTGCCGCCGCTGCCCGTCAGGTGGCTGATGATCTCGTCCTTCGAGAACTGGCAGAAGCCCGTCGCGGGGGTGACTGCCGGCTGCATGATCCCCCCCGAAAGGTTGGTAGATTCACAACCCGGTATCTGGGGTGGGTCGTTGGGGTTCGACGAAGGGCCGGTGTGACCGGCTCCAAAGTTGTGGCCGATCTCGTGTGCCGTGAGCGCGACGCGCTCCGCGCCGGTCAGCCCGGTAGACCTGCTCTGCGAGAGGCCGTAGGAGAAGGCGGGCGAGTCGCAGAGGGCGCCGTTCCACGCGATGCCGATGACATTGCCGTTGAGGTCCCTACCCGTGAACAGGTGCACGAGGTCGCGCGACGGCGGCGTGCCGTTCGGGCCGAACGATCCGTTGTAGACGGTGGTAAGCTGGTCGAGAGCTGCGCTGGCGTCGGTTCCCGAGTAGGGGTCGTTGCTGGTCGTCCAGACGCGTGTGCCGGTGAGAACCAGGACATCTACGCCGAGATTCGCTTCGTAGATGCCATCCACCTGCGTCATGATGGAGTTGATGTCGTTTATCGTCGCCTGCTGGTTGCTGCCGTTGAGCTGGAAGTACTCGAAGTCGGCCTCGGCAGCGATCTCGACCTGGAGCCTCGGCCCGAATATCTCGTCGGCCGGGGGCTTGGGCGAGCCCGACGCCGCCGCGGCATCGAGGCCCGTGCGGGCGGCCTGGGCGGTGACTTTACCGCTCAGCGTCCTCTCCTCGCACACAGCGTCGCTCGGCTTAACGCTCGACGCCTCGTAGAAGACGAAATCCCTGGCGCCGGCCGCGGACGAGAGGTCACGCGCGGGCTCGATGTAGAAGGTCTCGCCCGGCGTGATGATGAGGCCCTGAAGCTTCTCCCCGTCGAGGTAGAGGCGGACGACCGTCCCCTCCTGGCCGCGGACGTGCCCGCGCCACGAGTTCGAGGGCGTGCGGGCAAGTTCCTTCATCACGCCGCCGGGGCCGGCGGCCACTGCGCGGTAGTCGTCCGAGCGCATGTCGTAGGGCTCGACTTCGAGGTCGAAGGCGCCGCGCGCGGTCTGGATTGTGACGGAGCCGCCCTCGCGCACGGAGCGGAGGACTTCGGCCGGGTCGAGCGTCATGGTCTCGAAGCTCTGGAGCACCTGACCGATCTCTTCGGCGGCGCGGCTCCCTTTCTGACCCGAGGCGGCGGGCGAGACGAGCATCGCCGCAGCGGCGAACAGGCAAAGGACGAACGCCGACAGCGCGGCGCGAGGGTACTTCCTACGATTCATTCTTCAGACCTCTACGGGGAGTCTCGAACTATTAAATTATGGACTTCAGAGGCGGGTTAACGCTCTGGTGAAGGCGGACGCGGGATTTTATCACAGGAAAAACCGAACCGTGAGCGGGGAGGGGCAGATGGCAGCAGGCAGTTGCAGGCAGGAGGTTTTCAACTGCCTGCTGCTCTCGCCTGCTCACCGGAAGCGCTGGCCGATCTGCTCGGTGCCGAAGGCGCCGATGCCGTTGAGGCGGAAGCTGAAGACGAAGCGGTTCTCGTTACGCAGGCCGACGTTGAAGGTGAAGTACTGGCCGACGAGGGCGCAGCAGTCCCAGGCGTTGCCGACGGTGACGGTCGAGCTGATGAGCGAGGAGCTACCCTTGCCCGGGCGGTTCTGGAAGTCGAAGAAGAAGGAGGCGCCGCCGAACAGCCCGCGGTTGCGGTCACCGACGAAGACCGAAGGGCTCCACTGCGAGCCCTGCAAAGTGCCGGGCTCGTTGCCGCGCCGGTCGCTGTACTGGAAGAGCGAGGGCGCGAGCGTCACGGCCCGCGTGTAGTAGAAGGTCTGGAAGGCTTCGATGGCGCGCAGCACGGGCGCGCGGCGCCTGAGGCCGAAGGAGATGGCGAGGTCGCGCACGCCGCCGCCCTCGCCGAGCGTGTCGATGTCTGTGCGCACGTCGGCGAACAGCTCCGAGTCGGCGCGTGTCGGCGTCCGCAGCCGCGCCTCGACGTTGAGGGGCGAGAAGCGGCGCGGCACGCCGCCGTAGGTGAAGCCGGAGAAGTTGTTGATGGGATAGAACTGGTTGCGGCGCCCGGGGATGAGCGCGCCGCCGAAGGTCGGGTCGAAGAAATACTTCTGCCTGACCGTGACCGAGAGGAACTCGTAGGGCTGTCGCGTCAACGGCGACTGGCTCGCCTTGAGCGCCGTAAGTTGCCCGCTCACGCTCGTGTTCTTCGGCACAGGCGGGGCAGCGGCGGCGGCCGACGCCTCTTTCTCTTGCGCTTCCTTCTCTTTGGCTTCGGCCTCGCGTTGACGCTGTGCCTCGCGCTCCGAGCGCTCGCCGGCGGTGCGCGGGCCGGCGTCCTCGGGTCGGGCGCGACTGGACGCCGCGCGGCGGCCGACACTCTCGGCCGAGCGGCGGAGGAAGAAACGGTTGGTGACGCCGTACTCTATCTCGTTGGTGTCGGCGACGGCCTCGGTCTCGTCGAAGCGGATGAGTTTGTGGAAGCCGTCGGAGATGCCGCCGATCTTGCGGTATGTGAGATAGGGTTCGACGACGTGGCGGAACCAGAAGGAGCCGTCGCCGCGCCGGAAGTTGCGCGCCAGCGCGGGCGGGCGCACGTCGAGGTTGAACTCGCCGTAGCCGCGCACCACGTCCTTCGGAAGCACGAGGCGCGTCACGGGGTCGATGGAGTTCGAGTAGTAGGTCGCGCGCACGCGCCCCGTCAGCGTCACGCCCCAGCCGTTCCAGTCGAGCGGCAGCGTCGCCGTCGGCCGGAAGTCGAGCCGCTGCACGATGGAGGGCGTGATGATCGGGTTCTGGTTCCCCTCGGCGAGGAACGTCGCGAGGTCTTCGACCGTCTCCTTGCGGCTCACGCCCTCGACGCTGCTCTCGTAGGAGAAGTAGACGGGGAGTCTATCTTTCAACCAGGAGATGAGCCCCGGCCTTTTCTCGAACGAGATGCCGGGGAGACTTCGCGTGCGCACGCGCACGGTCGGGATGGACGTGACCTGCGTGCGCGCGATGAAGTTGAAGGAGTAGGCGCCGACGTTCTTGTTGACGAAGACCTGCGAGCGCTCCTCCGGCGAGATGGCGAGTTGAATCGAGTCGGAGAAGACCTGCCGGAAGGCGAGGTTCGACGTGATGTTGATGTCGGCGGCGGCCAGGAAGCCGTTCGGGAAGTAGTGGACGCCGTCGGCGTAAAAACTCGAACCGCCCTGGTCGGGGTGGGCGGCGTCCTCCTTCGGGCCGAGCACGCGATCCCTGACCGTGTAGAAGCCGAGGTCGAGGAACGAGCGCGAGTTGGCGCGCGTGCGCAGGTCGGCGCCGAAGCCTAGCCCTCGCTTCGAGTAGATGTCGTTGCGGAACGTGATGTCGGCCGAGCGACCCAAAGTCTGGTAGTAGGCGTTCGAGAGGCGCAGGCCCTTCTCGCCCGAGCCCGAGACGGTCGGGGTCAGGAAGCCGGAGGCGCGGTCGCGCTGCTTGATGGAGACGGTGGCGTACGGGAGCCAGAAGACGGGCACGCCCTTGACGAGCAGGCGCGGCTTACGGAGCTTGATGCGGTCGGCGAGCTTGATGGTGGCGCGCGCGGTCTTGAAGCTCCACTTGGGCACCTCGTCGTCGCCGCAGGCGGTGACCTCGCCGTTGATGATGACGATCTTGTCGCCCGCGACCTTGTCGATGCGGTCGGCGGTGAAGTACATGATCGTGCCGTCCTGCGTCTGGTTGGTGAAGCCGGTCGAGTTCTCGAAGGAGCCGACCTTGGTCGCGTAGTTCCACTCGGCGCGCGAGCCCGTGATGCGCTGGAACTCGCCCTGGTCTAAGACGACGTTTCCTTCGGCGACCACGCGGTTCTGCCCCTCGTAGTCGGTCACCTTGTCGGCCTGGAGGCGGTAGATGCCGACGCGCACGTCCACGTTCCCCTCGAAGACGGTGACGTGCGCGCCCTCCGGGCCGGTGACGGTCTGCTTGTCGGAGTTGATCTCTATCTCGTCGGTCGGCTGCGTGCCCTGCTCGCCGGGGGGACGCGTGCGTGGGCGCGGGCGGACGACCGGCCGATCCTGCGAGAGCGGGTTGACGTTCGGCGTGTCGGTGACGGGGTTCTCGACCTTGCGGTCGACGGGGTTGGTCTGCTGCTGCGCACGCGCGCCCGTGGGTGAGAGCAAAGAGACGCCCGCGCAGACGAGCATGAGCAGCAGCGTCAGCGCAGAGCCTCGCCTGTATTCAGGAACGTAAGCGCGCAAGATTTTGAGCCGAAAGCCTCCCCGTGGCGAAACGCGCCGATGCTAACACGCGCCCCTGAAGTGGACAAGCAAGGCAGTAGCTACGGTCTGCCGCCCTTCCACCCGAGGCGGTAGCGCGCGGTGAGCGAGAGGCCGAGGCTCAGGACGGCGAGGGCGAAGACGACGAAGGGCCAGATGTATGGGAGCCCGAGGATGACGGCCCAGAAGACCGCGCCGAGCAGGAGCGCGACCGACTCGGAACGCCGGTTTTCGGGGAGCAGCACGCGTTGGAGCCAGCGCCCCGTCGCGGCGTTGATGACGACGCGGCCGAAGAGGTAGGAGAGCAGCACGAGCAGCAGCCCCGTCACGCCGACCAGCCCCGCGACCGCCGGCGGCAGGAAGTGCAGCGCCGAGGTCACGCCCGGCCCCAGCACCAGCGCGCCGACCAACCCGATGAGCGCCACGCGCCCGAACGTCAGTTGCAGACGCGCCGCCGCCCGCCCGACCGCGCCGGGCGAGACAGCCGTCAGCGCGATGGAGACGACGAACCAGAAGAGCACGGCCATCAGACGCCAGCCGACGAACGCGAGCGAGAACTCGGGCGTCAGGATCGAGGCCGGGTTGCGCGCGAGGTTGCGCAGTTCTTCCTCATAGCCGGCGATCATGACGGTCTTGCCCGTAGGGCTGCGCGCCGCCGCGCCTTCACCCCGGTACGCGCCGCCGAAGACCATCACATCCCCGCCGACGTAGGAGCCCGGGAGTTGTATGACCGAGCCGCCGACGGCCGCCGCATCGCCCTCGACGCGCCCCTCGATTATCACGTCGCCGCCAAAGGCGATCACGCCGCCCACTTCGCCCCGCACGCGCACGCTCCGCCCCACCCCGAACACGTCGCCCGCTTGCCGCCCGTCAATCACCAACTCCTCGCCGGCCCCCTGCGCGTTGGCGATGACGGCGGCGAGGAGTAACAGGAGAACGGTCAGGACGGACTTCGTCAAGAAGCGCTCGGAGAACTTCCAGAGCGCGGCCTGCGGGCTGTACAGGACGAGACGACCGCCGGGGCAGAGCACGGCCCGTGGGTGAGTTGAGAATTTGAAATTTGAAATTTGAAATCTCAAGTCGCTTGATACGCTAAACGGCCAGCGCCCGTCCCTCACGCGAGTGACGAGGGCTGGCCGCCGCCCGGCCTCTCAAAACTTCCTCAGTCGCGCGCGGAGGCGCGGTGGTAGCCGCTCACCAGCCTCAACAACAACAGGACGCCCGCGGCCAGCAGCAGCACCCAGAAGACGGACGCCGACTCTGCGCCAGAGATGAGCCGCCCCGCGACAGCGCGCAGCACTACGCCTGCGCCCGAGCCCGCCTCGGCCGACGCGCGCCCGGCCACGCCGAGCACGCCCGAAGCCGCGCCCAGAGCGCCGAGCGCCGGGCGAATCACCACGTCGAGCGCCGCGAAGCCCAGCAGCGCGAAGGCCGCCGCGCCGAGCGCCGCGCAAATCTTCAGAGCGCGCCGCCGCTCGCACGCATCGCGCACGCCGCTCAGGTCGTTCTGCGCGCGCGCCTTGAGCTGGCGGGTGAAGCCGTCGGGCAGCTCCAGCCTCTTTTCAAAGGTGTCGTCGAAGGCCGTGTCGAGCAGGCACAGCAGGCGCCGCTGTTCGAGGAGCGCCGATGCGCAGACGGGGCACTCGCGGACGTGCGCGTCGAACTCTTCACACGCGGGCGTGTCGAGTTCGCCGTCGAGGTAGGCGGCCGTCAGGCTCGTCCGCGGGCACTGTGCCCCTTCGCGCGCAGCGTCCGCCATTGCCCTCACATCCCCGTGATGCCGCGCGCCACGAGCAGCTCTCGCATCGCCTCGCGCGCGCGGAAGATTCTGTTCTTGACCGTGCCTAAGGGGAGACTCGTCACCTCTGCGATCTCGTCGTAGCTAAGGTCGTGCGAGTGGCGCAGCACGATCAGCTCACGGTAGGCGGGCGGGAGTTGGGCGACGACCTCTTCGATCTCCGCGCGCCGCTCGCCGCGCTCGGTCTCCTGCTCGGGCGTCGGCGCCTTGCTCGCCAGAGGCTTCTCGAAGGTCGTGCCCTCGTGCCCTTCGACCTCGATCTCCTCGGTGCGCGTGGCGCCCTGCCGGCGCAGGTGGTCGATGGCCGCGTTGTGCGCGATGCGATAAATCCAGGTCGAGAACTTGAACTCGGGACGGTAGCGCCCGAGCGAGTTGTAGACCTTGATGAAGACCTCCTGCGCGAGGTCGAGCGCCGCGTCGTAGTCGCCAACCATGCGGTAGACGTAGGCCACGATGGGGCGCTGGTAGCGGCGCACCAACTCCTCAAAGCCGTCCTCGCGACCCGAGAGGGCGCGTACGACCAGCTCCGTGTCTGCTGTGTTCGTCGGGGAAACTGCGTGTGCGATCATGACGCCAAAGTTTTACGCGCCGGGCGGCGTGGAAGTTTCACGGACGGAAATCTCGGAATGCGCGTCTTCAGGGGCGGCCCGCGGTCGCGGCCGGGGACGCCGGAGCCTGCGGCGGGGGCGCGAGTTCGAGCGCCTTCCGCACGCCGGCGCGGATCATGTCGGGGACGCGCGGGTTGTAGCCGCGCACGCGCAGGACGACGTGGCCGTCCGTCCCCACGACGAAGGTCTGCGGGATGGCGAAGGCGCCCGGACGCCGCGACGCCGGCGCGTTCCACGTCGCGAGCGTGAGCATCGTCTCCCTGTCCATCCAGCCGACGCGGTAGCTCATCCGGAATTCGCCCACGAACTCGCGCACCTTCTCCGAGTTCTCCTCGGAGTCTTCGGCCGTCAGCCCGACGAACTCGACGCCGCGCGCGCGGTAGTCTTCGTAGACCTTGTTCAGCCCCGGAATCTCCAGACGGCACGGCCCGCACCATGTCGCCCAGAGGTTGACGACGTAGACGCGCCCGCGGAAGTCTTCGAGGCGGAACGCGCGTCCCGACAGGTCGCGCAGCTCACGCCCCGTGACCTCTTCGGGCAGGAACTTCGGAGCCTCGACCGCAACGGACCGCGTGGGCGCCGGCGCGACCATCTGCGCCGCCGCGTGCGACGTCAGGCAAAGGACGAGAGACGTTAAAAGGAGAATCTTCATCATTCAACGGCGAAAGCCCGACCGTCAGGGAGGGCGCATTGTCTCACGTCAGGCGTGACAATGAAACACCTACGCTCTCCCTCACAATCGGGCTACTGTTTCAGGCCCAGGCGAGGGCGGCGAGGCCCGCGGGCGCGGCGATCTGGCGGAAGTCGATGCCGGCCGCGGGGAACGTGAGCCGGAGGTCGGAGGGCTGGACGGCGCGCGGCGCGGCGCTCAGCGTCTCTTCGATGATGGCGCGCGCGTCCGACTCGTCGATGCCCGTCCCGGCGACGAGCAGGCGCCCCAGCCCCACACCGTAGAGCGGCGTCGCCGACTCCACGCCCTCGGCCGCCTGCGGCGAGGTGCGGTCGCGGTAGAAGAGCAGGAAGCGGTAAAGCTCGTCGGCGCGGTCTTCGGTCTCGCAGATAACGCCGCGCACGTAGAGCGGCGCGCCCGCGCGCAGGACGACCGCCGTGAAGCCTTCGGCGTGCGAGCTGACGAGCAGCGAGTCGGCGCCCGCCGAAGGCTTCCCGCCATCGCGCATCAGCCACCACGCCTCGCCCATGTGGCGCGGCAGGATGAGCCCCGCGTTCCAGTCCAGCGCCGCGAAGACCTGTTCGTACTCGGCAAGCACCGTGAGGCGGACGGCCGTGACGAGGTAACGCTGGCGCCCCTGCGCGTCCTGCTTCAGGTGCTCGCGTGAGACGCGCAGCTCGTCGAGCGGGGCGCCCAGAGCGCGCTCGGTCTTCCAGCGCAGCATCTCCTCGGCCTCTGCGCGCGAGGACGGCGCTGTCTCCATCGTCAGGATCGAGGTGCGCGTCGCGGCCTCGGGCAGTGCGACCGACCAGCGCTTGCGCCGCGTCTGCCCCGCGCTCGTCAAAAGCTCCGTGAGCGCGCCGGCCAGCTCCGCCCCATCCGCCACGTTCGGCTCGTCGAAGGAAGGGCGCACGAGCCCGGCGGGGAGCGGCAGCAGGCCCGCGCTGCGGACGGCGAGACCGCCCCCGCGCCGCTCCAACTGCACGACGCTCGCGGCCTCGCCCGACAGCCCTACGGCCGCCTGCGGCAGCTTCGGCGAGAGGAGTCTCTGGAAAGGGTTCATAAGAAAGTAGGCAGGAGGCAGATGGCAGTAAGCAGTCGGCTCCGCGTTAAGGACGTTGAAGGTTAATCCAAAGGTTTGGACAGCGGCGTTTTCAACTGCCTACGGCCTACTGCTCGTCACCATTCGTTGTAGCGACTTGAGCCGTCGGATGAGATGTCGCCGGAGGCGGAGCGGACGTTGGTGACGCCCTGGTCGCCGCCGGTCGAGCCGGGGTCTTCGCCGAACTCGACCTGCCAGTCGGTCGCGTCGGTCATCGGGTCGATGGGGATGTCGTGGATGTAGCCGGCGCTGCGGAGGTCGTCGAGCGACTGCGGCAGCTTCCCCTTGTCGGCGGCGTACTGGTCGATCATCTTCCGCATCGTGAAGAGGTCTTCGCGCAACGTGGACTCTTTCGCCGCCAGCACCGTCCGGTTGTACTGCGCCATCCCGACCAGAGCCAGGATGACCAGGATCGAGATGACGATCATCAGCTCCAGCAGGGTGAAGCCCCGCGCGTTGCGCGAGTAGACTCTACCAATCACTGTACTTCTCCCCGTTGAGCGCCTCGCCCTCGGAGCGCGAGCGCACGTCGAAGACGTTGTTGGGACTGTTGGAGCAGCCGCCGTCGGCGTCGTCGTAGTTCGAGAGCAGACACCAATCCTTGTTGCCCGTGATGGGATCGACGGGAATCTCCCTCAAGTAGACCTTCTTCTTCGGGACGGGCGGGGCGCTGTTGGCCGTCGCCCCGCCGGTCGAGGTATCCACGCTGCCGAACTGCTGCGCGGCCGTCGTGGTGCGCGGCAGCACGTCCACGCCATCGACCAGCATCTCCAATGAAGGCGGATAGCGCTCGGGGTTGTCCACGCCGAAGAGGGTGCAGTCGGCGATCTTCACGCGGCTGCGCGGGTCAACCCAGACGCCCCCAGCAGCCCCCGGCGGGGCGCCCGGCGCGCCCGGCACGCCCGGCGTGATGCCGCCCGGGACCTGTGCACCCGCGGGGCCGCACGTCATGTTGACGGTGTCGCGGTGGAACTCGTCGATGGCGCCGCGTATCTCGCGCAGCGCCTCGCGCAGACGCGTCTCGCGCTGGCGGCGAACCGAGGTGCGGACGATGGGGATGACGGCCATCGTCAGCACCGCCATCACCGTCAGCGTGATAACCAGCTCGATGAGCGTCCACCCGCGGGCAGACGAAAAGGAGAAGGGGCGACGCGGGGCCGGGGCGTGGTCTGGATGAGTCATGCTTTCAACTTCTCCTTCCGACGCCTTCCCGTCCGAACGTCTCCCCTTCTCCCCTTGCGTGCCCTGCTTACTGCGTGACCTTGAAGCGGCCGGGCGTCGTGCGCGGGCGCACGGTGCGGCCGTCGGTGGCGACGAGATGCACCTTGTCTGCGTCGAACTGGAGGCCGGTCTCGCCGGGCGCGAGCCCCTCGACCTCGATGACGAGCAGAAGCCCCTCACCCGTCAGCGCCGGGGCGCCTGCGGCCGGCGCGACTGAGACGACCAGTACGCCCGAAGGGTCTACGAACTGCGTGACGACGGGCGCGCCGCTCAACCCGCCCTGCGTGACCGAGCGGATGGCGAGGGCCTTCGGGTCGAACCGCAGGGTCGCGGTCGCCAGACCCAGCGGCGCGTCCGTCTTCAGGAAGACCATCACGCGGCTGCGCTCGCCGACCTTCAACTCCTGCCTGTCCGTCATCAGCAACAGCTCGGCCGTGCTCTCGGTCGGAGCCGGGGCGGTGGTAACGGCCGACGCGTTGTTCGCCGCCGGGGCCGCATTGGTGTTGTTGGCCGTCGCGTTATCGACGGCGGGCTTCATGACGGCCGGCGCGCCTAAAGAGACGTTGACGGCCTGTGCGCCGGGGTTATTCGTAGCGGCCGGGGCGGCGGGCGCGGGCTGCGCGAGCGCCTTCGGCGCGGGGACGAAGGTCACCTCCTCGGCGCCGCCGAGGGTCGGGGTGACGGCCGTCGCGGCGGCCGGGAGCTGCGCGGTGACGTTGGTCGGGAGCGTGCGTGCGCGGGCGAGCGCGTCCTCGCGGTCGGCGTCGCGGATGAGCGCTTCGAGCGAGGGCGACTCCGGCGTCTGCATCGTGCCGGTGGGCTTCGGCTCAAGGTCTTGCGGCGTGATCTCCGGCGCGCGCAGCACGCGCGGCGTCATCGTGATGACGATGTCGCTCTGCTGGTTGTTCTTGTTCGGCGCGGTGAAGAGCCGGCCGAGGATGGGAATCAGGCCGAGGAGCGGGAGCCCCGCGCGCCCGCTCTGCTCGCGGTTCTGCGCGACGGAGGCGATCATCATCGTCTTCCCGTTCGGGATGCGCGCCACGCCCTCTATTTTGCGCTGCGTGAAGACGGGCGTGAGCGGGTTGGCGCCGGCCTGCACGTCCTTCGACTCGATGGTCATCGAGACCTGCACGTCCTGATTCGGATAGACCTTAGGCTTGAAGTCGAGGTTGAGACCGACATCCTCGTACTGGATGACGGGATAGCCGTTGCCGAGCGCGTTGTTGACGCCGCCGCCCGTGCCGGTGCCGGTGCCCGGCTGCGCCACCAGCCCGTTGTAGACGGACGCGGTCTGGACGGGCACCTTCGAGCCGACGCGCGTCGAGGACTTCTCGTCGTCGAAGGCGTGCACCTGCGTCGAGAAGAGCAGGCGCGTGTTGCCCCTGCTCTGGTAGAGCGAGAGCGCGGAGGCCGGGATGAGCAGGCCGACGCCGGTGTGGAGCAAGGGCGAGGCGGCGAGCGCGGACGCGCGGCCGAGCACCACGGACGCGCCCTGGACGCCGCCGAGGTTCTGGAGGTTCGAGGGCTGCGTGTCGCTCGCGATGGTGCCGATCTGGTTGCCGATTTGCAGCAGGTCGTTGCGCGAGATTTCGTAGATGGCGACCTCCATCACGACCTCGGCGCGATCCTTGTCCACGCTCTGCAAAAGCTTCTCGATGGTGCGCATGTTCTCGGGCGTGTCGCGCACGGTGATGGAGTTGGTCGTCGCGTTCTCGATGAACTGCGGCTGGCGGCCGGCGTTGGCCGGGAGCGCACCCGTCAGGAGCGTGCGCGCCTCAGAGGGCTTGATGTTATAGAGGTAGAAGGTGCGCAGCACCAACTGCTGGTACATCGGCCGCTTCGACTGGTCGGCGACGAGGATGGTGCGGCGGTCGAGCTTCTGGAAGAAGAGCCCGTTGGCGAGAAAGACATAGTCGAGCGCGCGCGCCGGGGTGATGTCCTTCCAGCGGATGTTGACCTGCCGCTTGACCTGCGAGAACGCCTGGTCGAAGACGACGTTAAGGCTCATCTCGTCGGCCAGCTTGCGGATAAGCCCTTCGAGGTCGCCGTTGTATTGAACGGTCTGAAGCTGCTCGGTGCGCGCAGGCCCCTCGGTGCCGTTGGCCGGGCTATCGGGGACGGGCACGGTGCCCGCCGGCCCGCGGTAGTTGGTCTGCGTGGTGCGCGGGTTGTCCTTGCCCTCTTTCTCGCGCTGGAGCCGGAGCACGCGGTCCATCTCCTGCGCGGCGAGGTCGTTGACCGGGTCGAGCCCGTAAGCCTGCCGGTAGGCGTTGTAGGCCCCGATGTAGTCGCCCTGATCGGCCAGCGCGCGCCCCTTCGTCATGTAGTTCTGCGAGGCGTTGAAGACGGCCCGGCGGTAGTGGAGCTGGTACTCGGTGTCGTTGGGCGCGGCGGCGACGGCGAGCGCGAACTCCTGCGCAGCCTTCTCCCACTGCTGCGCCTTCTCGTACTCCATGCCGCGGTTGTAGTTCTTCTCGCCCTTCTTCGCCAGCACGCCGACGGGCGCGGCGAGCAGCATGAGCGCCAAGAGGAACGCCGCGAAGGGGCGCGCCGGGGGATTAGACTTCATCTCAAACCTCACTTGCTTGTATTCCTTTATGAGTTGAGCCGGCTTGCGGAAGCCGCGCGCCTTCTACACTGGACTGAGCGGGGAATGGCTGCCCCAAACGACTTTCAGCACGTACACGCCGGGGCGTAGATAATAGTTCCTTAAAGACAGAGGAACAAGCGAGTAGACAGGAGACAGGAGCCAGTAGAAAAGCCATCTGCCGCTCGAACCCAGCGGCTTTCATCCTTAACTTCCGCGAAGCGGGGCCTACTGGCTACTGACTACTGTCTCCTTCCCGTTCACCGCGACGATCTCGTCGCCGTTCATCTTGACCTCTTCGACGAAGGTGACGCGGTTGATCTCGTGGAGCGTCGAGACGCCCTGGAAGACCTTCTCCAGCGCCGACTCGCGCAAGGAGCGCAGGCCCTCGGCCTCGGCCGCGCGGCGGACTTCGGAGCCGGGTCGCCGCTCGATAATCATCTCGCGGATGTTGTCCGACATATTCAAAAGCTCGTGGATGGCGGTGCGCCCGCGGTAACCCGTGTGGTTGCAGGCGTCGCACCCGACGCTCATGTAGAAGGTGCGGTCGGCGTGCTCCGAGGGGTGCAGGCCCGACTCCATCAACTCCTCGTCGCTCGGGTGGTACGGCCGCTTGCAGACGGCGCAGAGCATACGCGTCAGGCGCTGCGCCAGCACGCAGTTGAGCGATGAGACGAAGTTGTACGGCTCGACCCCCATGTTGAGGAAGCGGCCGATCACGTCGATGACGTTGTTGGCGTGAACCGTGGTGAAGACGAGGTGGCCTGTGAGCGCCGACTGGATGGCAATCTGCGCCGTCTCGTTGTCGCGAATCTCGCCGACCATGATCTTGTCCGGGTCGTGGCGCAGGATGGAGCGCAGGCCGCGCGCGAACGTCAGACCCTTCTTCTCGTTGACGGGAATCTGCGTGACGCCGTGGAGCTGGTACTCGACCGGGTCTTCAATGGTGATGATCTTGTCTTCTTCGTTCCGAATCTCGTTCAGGCCGGCGTACAGAGTAGTCGTCTTGCCGGAGCCCGTCGGGCCGGTGACGAGCACCATGCCGTAAGGCTCGGCGATGTAACGGCGGAAGTCGCGCAGGTCCCGCGGGAGGAAGCCGACCACGTCGAGCGTCAGGTTGCGGAACTGCTCGTTGATCTGCTCCTTGTCGAGAATACGGATGACGCAGTCTTCGCCGTGGACGGTCGGCATGATCGAGACGCGGAAGTCCACGTTCCGGCCCTTGTAGCGGACGCGGAAGCGGCCGTCCTGCGGGATGCGGCGCTCGGCGATGTCGAGTTCCGACATGACCTTGATGCGCGAGATGAGCGTCTGGTGATACGCGATGTCGATGGGCTCGACCTTCTCGTAGAGCGCGCCGTCGATGCGGTACTTGACGTGGACGGCCGTATCCCTCGTCTCGATGTGAATGTCGGAGGCGCGCGACTCCATCGCGTTGTAGATGATGGTATCGACCAGCTTGATGATGGGCGACATGTCCGAGTCGGTCGCCAGCCGGTCTAAATCAAGAACCTCTTCGCCCTGCTCGGTCTCCTTGACGAGCGAGATGCGGAAGCCCGAGGCGGCCTCCTGCAACACGCGCTGCGTGGCGTCGCCCTTGCGGAGCACGACCTCGATGGCGCCCGCGGTCGCCACATGCGGGACGACGCGCGCGTGCAGGGCCGAGGCGATCTCGTCCAGCCGCTCAAGGTCGGTCGGGTCGGCCATCGCGATGTGGAGCCGCCGCCCCTCGCGCCGCAGGGGCACGAAGAGGTGGCGCAGCATCAGGTCTACGGGAATCTCGCCGAGGAGCGCGTAGTCCATCGGCGACTCGCCGACGGGCGGGAGCAGGTCAACGTACGGGAGCCGGTAACGCCGCGCGAGCGAGAGCGCCGCGCGCACCTCGGGGGGCGTGTGCCCGTCGTCACCGCCCACGGCGGCGGCGGGGGGCGCCGGGTTGACGGCCGTCATCTCGTCGGCCTGATTCTCCGTTTGACTCATCGTGTTTCAGATGCCTCGGACGGGCGGGGGATTGCCTGCGGTTTCAGCTCCGGAAGCTCAAATTCGAGATGGACTGGATAATGGGCAGGTAGATTGAGAGCAGGATCGTTACGACGACCCCGCCCATCACCAGCAGAATGGCGGGCTCTAAGACCGTGGTCAACTGTTCGAGCCGGACTTCCGACTCGCGGTCGTGGAAGTCGGCGACCTCTTCGAGCATCTCGCGCATACTGCCGGAGCGCTCGCCCACCCCGATCATATCGAGCGCCAGGGGCGGAATCCACCCGGACGACTCCAGACTCTCCGTAAACGAGCGCCCCTCGCGAATCATCGGCAGCGTGGCGGAGCTGCGCGCCCGCAACTCCTTGTTCGTGATGGATTCGGCCGCGATCTCCCAGGACTCGACGAGCGTGATGCCGCCCGCAAGGAGCGTGGCCAAGCTCCGCGTCATCTGCGCGACGGCCAACTGCCGGATGAGCTGGTTGACGATGGGGAGTTTCAGGAGGAAGCGGTCGAGGTTGAGCGCGCCCGAGGGCGTGCGCGTCCACAGATAGAGCCCGATGATGCTGCCGATGATGGCCGGCACCAGCCAGTAAAAATTCCCCGAGGCGAAGTGCGAAACGCCAATGACGACCTTCGTCACGGCCGGCAGCTCGCGGTTGAAGCCCTCGAAGAGCGAGGACATCTTCGGCACGACGTAGACGGTCAGGAACATGACCATCCCCATCGACGCCCCGAGCAGGAAGAGCGGGTAGGCCAGCGCCCCTCGAATCTTCCGCCGTATCTCGACGCTGCGGCGCATGTACGAGACGTAGCGTGACAGCACGTCATCAAGCGCGCCCGAGCGCTCGCCCGCCAGCACCGAGGCCGTGTAGATGCGCGGGAAGATCGGCCCCTGCGCGGCGAAGGCCGCCGAGAGAGCCATGCCACTGCGAATCTTCTCCTCCACGTCGGCGAGCACCGCACGCAGGCGCGAAGAGGAGGCGCGGCGGCGGAGCATAGCGATGGCCTGAAGGATGGGGATGCCGGCGCGGATGATAGCCGAGAGCTGCTGGTTAAAGATGAGGAAGTCGCCCGGCTTGACGCGCGGGGCAGTGCCGGCCTTGCCGCCGCGCGTGACGCCGGCCAGTCCCGCCACCCTCGGCGCCGCGACGGAGAAGACGCGGAAGCCCTCGGCTTCGAGCCGCACGCGCGCCTCCTGCACGCCCGCGGCCTCGACCGTGCGCGTCACAACCTCGCCCGCGGGCGTCCCCAAACGACAGATGAACTCGGCCATGTCTTTACTTTACTTCCCCGGAAGGTCGGCGGCACGGTCCGGCGGGAGAACCGGCGCCCAAACTCAAGGCGGTCGAATTGTAGCACGGACGCGCGCCCCGCTCCCACCGCCCGCGTCGCTTACACGCGCGGGTCTGTGTGAAGTTGCACAGAGATAGAATCGTGAAAAAGCCGAAACCGAGATGTTTGTTGCCGAGCACCCCGTGCGTGTCCTACAATACCCGCGCGAAGGACAGAGGAAGTCTCCCCGTCTTCCCAGCACGCCACCGCGTACAACCGAAAGGGCGCGCGCCGGCGTCTTAGCCGATAAGCACGCACCCCGAGCCGGGCCCGCGGGCGCCAAAAGGCCCCGGGTGCGGTTCCCTTTTTTCCGTTGGCGCAAGACACATTCGCAGGAGGCTTATCCATGAGGGCCCGGCGCTCCGACCGTTTTTCCAGAGTCGCGCTCGTCTCACTGTTCTTCGTCGCGTCGTTTGCGGCCGCGCCCGCGCGGGCCTTCGCCCAACCGGGGCAGCAGCCCGAGCCTGCGAAGGCCGCGCCGCAGAAGACCGAGACGACCGCGCCCGCCGCCACGCAGGCGAGCGACAAACCGGCCGCGACGCCCGAGCCGCAGTCGAAACCCGCGCCGAAACCCCCGGTGCCGGCCGCCAACGGGCGCGCCAGCAGCTCTTCGCAGTCGCAGTCGCCGACCGCCATCCTCGAAGGCCCCATCGTCCAGCCGTTCATGGACGACGACAAGCCGCAGATCATCCACTCCGACCTCATCACGCTCACGGTCACCGTCACGGACACCTACGGGCGCTTCGTCACGGGGCTCAACAAGAACGCCTTCACCATCCTCGACGACAAGACGGAGCAGGAGATCACTTTCTTCTCGGACGAAGACGCGCCGGTCTCGCTCGGCATCGTCTTCGACGTGTCGGGCTCGATGGGCGGCGACAAGATCACGCGCGCGCGCGAGGCGCTCTCGAAGTTCGTTGACACGAGCCACGCGCGCGATGAGTACTTCCTCATCGGCTTCAACACCCGCGCGCAGCTCCTCCTGAGCCACACGCGCGACAGCGACGCGCTGCTCCAGAAGCTGACCTTCGTCCAGACGCGTGGGCAGACGGCGCTCTACGACGCGACCTACCTCGGGGTGGAGCGCGTGACGCGCGGCGCGCACAAGAAGCGCGCCGTCCTGCTCATCTCGGACGGGCAGGACAACAGTTCGCGCTACACCTTCAACGAGCTGAAGCGGATGCTCAAGGAGTCGGACGTTATCATCTACGCCATCGGCATCGTGAGCCCGAACGACGAGTCGTCGCTTGGCTACGGCGGCCGCGCCATCCTCGAAGAGCTGGCGGGCGTCTCGGGCGGCAAGGCGTTCTTCCCCTCGACGGGCGCGGAGATGAACGACACCTTCGAGCGCATCGCGCTGGAGCTGCGGACGCAATACAGCATCGGCTACCGCCCCTCGGCCTTCGCCAACGACGGCAAGTGGCACAAGCTCAAGGTCAGGGTGCAGCCCCCGCGCGGCTTCCCGCGCCTCTTCGTCCGCGGCCGTGAGGGCTACTTCGCCAGCGCCACGCCGAAGTAAGGGCGCCGTTTTTCGGCAACTAACGTCCCGGCCGGGGCATCTTTAACAGGGTCGCGCGAGTGCCGGCCGCGCGGCCCACGCCGACACAAGCATCTGCTCTTTGCCCCGGCCACGCGGAGCCTCCCGCCAACGGGGCGGGTCAGGCCCGGAAGGTTGGAAGCCCCGCGCCCCGCCTCATAAGGGCGGGACCGCGGGGCGTATTTTTGAGGTAAGAAGATGAGACGAAGTAAGTCATCCAACCGGCGCGCGGCCTCCGCGCTGCTTCTCCTGCTGGCGTTGGCCGGGTCGTTGCTGCCCGCCTCGCAGGCGCGGCAGGACGTGGGGCGGCCCCGCCGCGTCGGCACGCAGACGCGCACCGCCGTCGCGCCCGCGCAGAAGCAGGCGACCCCGCAGACGACCGCGACGCCGCGCCAGACCCCTAGCCCTCGGCCCACGCCGCCGCCGGGGCCGGCCGTCGTCACACAGGAGCCGCCGCCGCCGCCGCCCGCGGCCCCGAAGCTTCGCACGCAGCCCGTCGCCGAGCCCGACACGCCCGCGCAGGATGAATCCGGCCAGACGGTCGGCGAAGACGAGGTCGTCACCATCGACACGAGCCTTGTCAACCTCCATGTCCGCGTCGTGGACCGCAACAACCACCCCATCAACGACGTGACCGACGCCGACTTCCGCGTCTTCGAGAACGGCGTGCAGCAGAAGGTCGAGTTCGTGACGCGCGAGGAGGTGCCCATCACCTACGGGCTGGTCGTGGACAACTCGGGTAGCTTACGCAGCCAGATCGGTCAGGTCGTCGAGGCCGCCAAGACCATCATCGAGGGCAATAAGCCCGGCGACGAGACCTTCGTCGTCCGCTTCATCTCGTCCGACGAAATCAAGATCATGCAGGACTTCACCGCCGACAAGCAGTCGCTCGGCGACGCGCTCGACGACATGTTCATCGAGGGCGGGCAGACGGCCGTCGTGGACGCCGTCTACCTCGCGGCCGAGCACGCCTCCGAGCGGCGCAAGAAGACCGGCGACCCGGCCGAGGACAAGCGCCGCCGCGCGCTCATCCTCGTCACCGACGGCGAAGACCGCAACAGCTTCTACAAGACCGAGCAACTCTTCGAGTCGCTCAAGGAAGAGGACGTGCAAATCTTCGTCATTGGCTTCGTCAACGAGCTGGAGAAGGAGCGCGGCTTCATCTCGAAGTCGAAGCGCGACAAGGCCGTCTCGCTGCTCGACCGCATGGCGAAGGAGACGGGCGGGCGCACCTTCTACCCGACCTCGCTCTCGGAGCTGCCCGGCATCGCCGAGCAGATCACGAAGGACTTGCGGACGCAGTACGTCGTCAGCTACAGGCCCGAGACCAAGGGGCGCCCCGGCGACTTCCGCCCCGTCCGCGTGGCCGTCGCCGAGGGGCGCGGCGGCGAGAAGCGCATCGCCGTGACGCGCTCCGGCTACACGGCCAAGCCGAGCCAGACCGCGCCGACGACGGCCCCCGCGCCGTCGAACAAGGCCAACAACACGACGCCCGCCAGCAGGAGACCCTGAATGAGCGTTGACCCCGCTTCGCTCGAAGGCGTCGAGTTCTTCGAGCTTCTCGGCGGCGAAGACCGCCGCGCGCTGGCGGAGGTCGTTGACCTCGTCAGGTTGAACGAAGGAGAGACTCTCTTCCGGGCCGGCGAGCCCGGGGAGAGTCTTTACCTTGTGCGCGCGGGCGAGGTCGAACTGTTCATTCAGGACAACGTCGGGCAGAAGATCACGCTCGACACGGCGCGCTTCGGCGACTTCTTCGGCGAGATCGCGCTCCTCGACGCCGGCCCGCGCACGGCGACGGCCGTCGCGCTCGCCGAGACGGAACTCATCGAGCTTGACCGCGACGACCTGCTCCTCCTCTTCCAGAAGAAGCCCGACGCGGCGCTGCACATGCTGGCGGCGATGGGACGCATGACGCGCAAGGCCGACGCGCTGCTGCGCACGCGCGTCTCGCGCAATGCCAACGAGGAGGTCGAGGAGCGCGCGACCTTCGTCCAGCGCCTGGCCGACTGGCTCGCTTGGTTCTCCGGCAGCATGCTCTTCCTCCTCATCCACGCCGTCTGGTTCGGCGTGTGGATCGGGCTCAACGTCGGCATCCTCAACATCCCCGGCCTCTCCGGCTTCGACCCCTTCCCCTTCGGCCTGCTGACGATGATCGTCTCGCTCGAAGCCATCTTCCTCTCCACCTTCGTCCTCATCAGCGCCAACCGGCAGGCCGAGAAGGACAAGGTGCGCGCCGACATCGAGTACGACGTTAACATCAAGGCCGAGATGGAGGTCGCCTACCTCCACGACAAGGCCGACCACCTCCACGAGGAGATGCTCCGCCGCTTCAGCCACCTCGAAAAGATGATCGCCGCCCTGCGCGAGGAAGAGAAGGTCTGAGTCGAGGCCGGAGGCCCTTCACGCTTCGGCACTCGCCTCCGGCTCGTTGTAAGATACGGGACATGCTGATAGCACTGTATCTGTTGACGGTCGTCCTGCTGGTCTTCCTCAACGGCTTCTTTGTCGCGGCCGAGTTCGCGCTCGTGGGCGTGCGGCGCTCGCGTATCGAGACGCTCGCCGACGGGGGCGACAAGCGCGCGCGCCGCCTCATCAACGTGCTCGACAACCTGAACGCCTACCTCTCGGCGTCGCAGCTCGGCATCACTCTGGCCTCGCTCGGCCTGGGCTGGATCGGCGAGCCGACGGTGGCGCACATGCTCGAAGGCCCGCTCGGGCGCGCGGGGATTCCCGAGACGTGGATACACGTCATCTCCTTCGTCATCGCCTTCGCTGTCATCACGACGCTGCACATCGTCCTCGGCGAGCAGGCGCCCAAGCTCTTCGGCCTCCAAAGGGCCGAGCGCGTGGCGCTCTCGACGGCATTGCCGATGCAGCTCTTCTACCGCGTCTTTAGCCTCCCCATCCGCGCGCTCGACAGCGCGAGCGCGGCCGTCGTCCGCCCCTTAGGCATTCATGCCGACGCCGGCCACGCCTCGGCCTACACGCAGGAGGAGTTGCGCCACGTCATCGACATGTCGCGCCAGGGCGGACACATCGAGGCCGAGGAGCAGCGGCTCATTCAGGGCGTCTTCGAGTTCGCCGACGCCGAAGTGCGCGAGGCGATGGTGCCGCGCACGGCCCTCACGGCCGTCCCCGCCACGGCCACGCTCGCCGAGGCGAAGGCCACCTTCAAGGAGTACGGCTACACGCGGCTGCCCGTCTACCGCGAGCGGCTGGACGACGTGGTCGGCGTGCTCTTCCGCCGCGACCTCGAAGACTTCGTGGACGGCACGCGCCCCGCCGGGGAGTTCGACGCCGTGGCGCTGGCACACCCGCCGCTCTTCATGCCCTCGACGGCGAAGCTCGGCGCGGCCTTGAAGCAGATGCGCGACAACCGCACGCACCTCGCCTTCGTCATCGACGAGCACGGGGGCCTGGAAGGCATCGTCACGCTGGAAGATTTACTTGAAGAGATCGTCGGCGAGATCGACGACGAGTACGACGAGGAGGCGAAGTCGCAGATCGTCGCGCAGCCGGACGGCACCTACCTGCTCGACGGGATGCTGGCCGTGCGCGACGCCAACCGCCATTTCCACCTCGACCTCCCCGAGGAGGGACACTACACGACCATCGCGGGCTTCCTGCTCGCGCGCGCCGGGCGCCTGCTCAAGCCCGGCGACACGGTCGAGCACGAGGGCGCCACGTTCCGCGTCGAGCGCGTCGAGCGCCGCCGCCTGCGCGGGGTGCGCTTCACGCCTGCCCCGCCCGAGGCGAAGGAGGGCACCGCCACGCAGACCGCCCTCGAATCCCTCGTGCCCTTCGTCACCACGGCCGCCATCACCGGCGCCGGGCTCGGAGTGTTTTGAAGGAAGTAGACCGTAGTCAGTAGAAAAACATGCAGCGCGGCTTTCATCCGTTGATGATGAAAGCCGCGCTCTCTTTATCTTCTCCTACTGGCTACTGACTACTGTCTCCTGTCTACTCTTCCTTCACTTCTCCGGCATCAGCGTGATCTGCCAGGCGACGAAGGCGATGAAGGCGAGCATGACGACGAGGATGAAGACGACGACGGGCTCCAGGCGGAAGATGGAGGCGCCCTCGCGCTCGTCGTCGATGAGGTGCTCGGGCATGGGGACGGACTTGCTGTCAATGCGGATGGTGTCCGCGTTGCGCTTCCCCTCCTGCTGCGGCGACTCCTTGAACTCATCGGTCTCTTCGAGCGGCGTCAGGCGCTCGGCGATGTTCGGCTCGTCAACCTCGTGGTGGTGACTCCCGGGCCAGTGCAGACGGCCCGTCTTCCAGCCCTTCCTCTTCTTCCGCTTGCTCACAGCCACTTCACCTTCCTCAAGTAGAAGTAGAGCACGAGCCCGATGACGAGCATCGACGCCAGCGCGAAGACGTAGCCGAAGCGCCATTGCAGCTCCGGCATGTAGCCGAAGTTCATTCCGTAGATGCCGGCGACGAGCGTGACCGACATCAGCACGGTCGAGACCGACGTGAGCCGCTTCATGATCTGGTTCATCCGGTTGCCCTGAATCGAGAGGTACGCGTCCATCGTCGAGGAGAGCATGTCGCGCAGCGTGTCGATGGTGTCGGCGACGCGGATGATGTGGTCGAACACGTCCTGAAAGTAGATGTGCGTCTCGCGCGGGAAGATGGGCTGCTCGCGCCGGAGCATCGTGTTGAAGACATCGCGTAGCGGCGCCACCGTCCGGCGCAGAAAGAGGAGCTGCTTCTTGATGCGGAAAATCTCCTGAATCGCCTCGGGCTGGAAGTCCCCGAAGATTTTGTCTTCGAGGTCGTCCATGCGGTCGGAGAGCACGTCGAGGAGCGGCATGTAGTCGTCCACGATGGAGTCGGTCAGAAGGTAGGCGAGGAGCCCCGCGCCCTGCTCCGACCGATCCGTCCACTCGCTCCACAGGCGGCGCGCGGTCTCGATGGCGCGGATGGGGCGGCTGTGGACGGTGACGACGTAGTTCTTGCCGAGGAAGATGTTCAGCTCGCGCAGTTCGAGGTCGTCGTCGGGGCCGACCAGCTCGGCCTCGTAGAGCACCATGAAGTAGTAGCCGGGATACTCCTCGACCTTCGGCCGCTGGTGCGCGTTGCGACAGTCCTCGATGGAGAGCGGGTGAAAGTTGAACTCCTCGGCCAGCTCGTCGAAGTCCTTGCTCGTCGGGTCGGACACGTCGGCCCACACGACGTTGCGCTCGCTCCCACAGTAGTCGCTCAGCTCCGCGGCCGGAAAGTCTTTCGTGAACTTCTTGGCCGCGCTGTCAAGGCAGATCGTAGTAATCATCTGGATTTGACTCTCGGCGCCCCGCGCCGCCGGGAGTTCGAGTATACTGAAATTCCGCGGGCGCGCCAGAGCAACCTTCAAAGCCGCCCCTCTTCGGGATGCGAAACGTCTCACAATCACTGCGCGAGTACGGGCGTGGCGTGGCCGGCGGGCTGCTCTTCAGCCTGCCGCTGCTCTACACCATGGAGGTGTGGTGGGCCGGCTTCACCTCGCACCCCTTCCGGCTGGCCGTCTACGTCGCGGCCACCTTCGCGCTGCTCCTCGGCTACAACTACTTCGTCGGACTGCGGCGCGACTCGTGCTTCTCCGAGGTTGTCATTGACTCGGTCGAGGAGCTGGGGCTCGGACTGCTCATCGCGCTGCTCATCCTCTGGCTGCTCGGGCGCGTAACCTTCGAGATGCCGCTCGAAGAGGCGGCCGGCACAGTCGTCATCGAGGCGATGACGGTCGCCGTGGGCGTCTCGGTCGGCACGGCGCAGTTCGGCGCGGGCGACGGCGACGGCGACAAGGGCGTGGGGGGCGGGCGCGAGCCGGTCGGCTTCGGCGGGCAGTTGGTCATCACGCTGTGCGGGGCGGTGCTCTTCGCGGCGAACGTGGCGCCGACCGAGGAGATCGTGATGATCGCCGTCGAAATCTCCCCGTGGCGCGTGCTCGGGCTCGCGCTGCTCTCGATGTTCTTAGGGGCGCTCGTCCTCTACTTCAGCGAGTTCGCCGGGTCGAAGAAGCACGTCCACTTCGACCGGCATCATGACGTGCTGGTCGGAACCGTCGTCACCTACGCAATCGCGCTCGCGGCGTCGGCGGCGATACTGCTCTTCTTCGGGCGCTTCGACGGGCAAACGCTGGCGACGTGCGTGGCGCAGACGGTCGTGCTCGGCGTCGCCGGCACGCTCGGGGCTTCGGCCGGGAGGCTTCTGCTGCAATGACGAAGAAGGCGCGCGGGAAGGTCGAGAAGAACTGGCTGGAGTGGGTCGTCTTCGGCGTCGGGCTCCTGCTCGTCGTCTCGACGCTCGCCTACCTCGTCTACGACGGCGCGACGGCCGACGACACGCCGCCCGACGTGGAGGTGCGCCTCGGCGAGCCGCGGCCGGGCGGCGCAGGGTTCATCGTCCCCGTAACGGTCATCAACCGCGGCGGCCAGACGGCCGAGGGCGTCACGGTCGAAGTCACCCTCGAATCGGGGGGTACCTCCGAGCCCGAGCGCAGCGACTTCAACCTCGCCTTCCTCCCCCGCGGCGGCAAGCGCGAGGGCTGGGTCGCCTTCAGCTCCGACCCGCGCGCTGGCCGACTCACGGCGCGCGCCTCGGGTTACGAAAAGCCCTGACACGAACCGTGCGCAGCCTCCGGCCGGGGGCCGCGGCCGGATGGAGGGAACGCTGTGAGACCTTCAAAATCGAGCTCGCTCTTCACACGCTTCGCCAAGTGGACGGCGCACACGACGGGCCGGCCCGCGGCCTTCGTGCTGGCGGCTACGACCATCGTCGTCTGGGCCATCACCGGCCCGCTCTTCGGCTTCTCCGACACGTGGCAGCTCGTCATCAATACGGGCACCACCATCGTCACCTTCCTCATGGTCTTCCTCATCCAGAACACGCAGAACCGCGACACGGAGGCGTTGCAGGTCAAGCTCGACGAGCTGATCCGCGTGACCGAGGGCGCACACCTCGTGCTGCTCGATTTGGAGGAGCTGGACGACAGGCAGCTCGACAAGGTTCGAGCCACCTACGAACGGCTGGCGGCTAAGGCGAGGGAGGACGTGAAGCTGGGCAAGGATGACACGGGCGTGCCCGACCTGGGTGACGAGGACGAAGACCAGGCTTTTCTGGCAGAGAAGGGGTCGGAGGCAAAAGGCAAAAAGAAGCCGTGAACCGTAAACCGTGACCAGAGGAAAAGCAGATTCCTTCTGGTCACGGTTTACGGTTCACGGTTCACGGCTTTCCCTTGTCAGGGTTCACGGTTCGCGCCTACTTCCGTCTCTTGCCATCATCGAGGTAGGTCTTCGCGGCGAGCTTTGCCAGCTTCCACATCTTCGACCAGTTGATGCGCCCCTCGTCGCGGCCGGTGATTTTATCGAGGAGCAGACGACGGAACTGCTTCCCCTCGCGCTTGAGCATGAACTCCTTGGCGAAGGGGCGCGCCGTTTCGAAGAAGCTGAAGCCGGGGTCGGTGACGAGCCCGATGCCTTCGAGCGTCATCAGGGCGCGGATGATGTAAGTGAAGTTCGACGGCAGACGGAACGGGTACTCGTACATCACCTCCGCGAGGTCGTAGGTCAACTCTTTGAAGTTCACGTCGCCGAGCTTCAGGTTCAGGTAATGGCGGAAGAGACCTTCGACGACGGGGCGGATGCGCTCGGGGTCTACGCCGGGCTTGAGGAAGTTGAGATTAATCAAGTCCTGCGCGAGCCCCTCCGTGTCGCGGCCGACGACGTGAAAGAAGGAGTCGATCATCTTCGACTGCAACTGCGGCGTGATGCGTCCGACCATGCCGAAGTCGAAGAAGGCGAGATGGCCCGTGTCCATCACCAGAAGGTTCCCCGGATGCGGGTCGGCGTGGAAGAAGCCGTCTTCGAGCAACTGCTTCAGGTAGGCGCGGACGAGCAGACGGTTGACCTTGACGGGCGAGATGCGCCGCGCCCGCAGGCCGTCGAGGTCGGTGACCTTCGTGCCGCGAATGAACTCCATCGTGATGACGCGCGCGGTGGTGTGCGTCCAGTGGATGCGCGGGACGCGGACGGGGCGCCACTCGCGAAAGTTCTGGCGGAAGCGCTCGGCGTTCTGCCCCTCGCGCGCATAGTCCATCTCCTCACCGATGGTCTCGCGAAACTCCCTGAGCATCCCCTCCCAGTCGGCGTTCTCGTTGAACGACGGGTAGCGCGAGAGCCTGCGCACGATGCGCCCGAGCACGGCGATGTCGAAGCCGACTGTCTCGCGCAGGTGGGGACGCTGAACCTTGACCGCGACCTCTTCGCCCGTGTGGAGCAGCGCGCGGTAGACCTGACCCAGAGAGGCGGAGGCGACGGGCTCGGAGTCGAACTCGGCGTAGGCTTCCGTGATGCTCCGGCCCAGCTCCGACTCGATGCGCGCGAAAGCTTCTTCGTTGGAGAAGGGCGGCACCTGATCTTGCAGCAGCGCCAGCTCCTTGATGTAGGCGAGCGGCAGGAGGTCTGCGCGCGTGCCGAGCGCCTGACCGATCTTGATGAAGGTCGGCCCCAACCCGATCAGGTTCTCCTTGAGCCACACGCCCTGACGTTCGAGCTGCCGCTCCTTCGAGTCGCTCCCCTCCCCGCCGCGGTAGACGAAGTAACGGACGAGGCGCGCCACACGGTCGAGCCCGCGACGCAGGAAGAGGTCGCGCGCACGGGCCTTGAAGTATCGGGAACGCCCTTGCCCCTTCGCCTCTTCCAACTTCCGCGCGGCGATGCGCGCGTTAAAGGCCGCGCGGATGTCGTAGTCGTTCAGGAAAAGGTAGAGCCCCATCGTGCCGAGCACGCGCACGATCTGAAGCGTCCGCCACCAGCCGCGCCAGCTCCGCGCCTGCGCCTCGAACTCTTCAACATCTTTCTCCGTTGCGGCGGGCGACGGCGGCAGAGCGGGTACGCCGCCGCCAACCTCCGCGCCGCCCGCGTTGGACTTCAACAGCGCGAGGCGCGACCCGTTCGTTTGACCGTTCGGGCTCGATTCGTATGAAGGCTTAACCTCTTCGCGTTCGATTGCTGCCATGTCGCTAAAACCGTATGAAAAACTTGTGTCGAACCTGGGACTTCCGATTCAAATTTAGATGACCGAAAGCGAGCGGCGTACGCCCGCCCGCTCAAAATATTTTCGCGCGCGGGCGGCGTCCGTGTGTATCTGCCACTTCAGCTCTTCGAGCCCCGCGAACCGCCGCTCGTCGCGCAGGCGGTGCAGGAAGCGCACGCGTATCACGTCCCCGTACAAGTCGCCGCCCCAGTCCATTACGAACGTCTCGACGGAAGGTTCGGCCGTATCCTCGAAAGTCGGCCGCACCCCGACGTTCGTCACGCTGCGCCGCCAAGCGCCGTCGATGAGCGTCGCCGTTACGTAGACGCCGCCGCGCGGGATGACGCGGTTGGCGGGGCGCAGGTTCGCCGTCGGGAACCCGAGCGTCCGGCCCCGCTCGTGGCCGCGCACGACCCGCCCCTCGACGCCGTACGGGCGGCCCAGCATCCGCCGCGCGAGGTTGACACGGCCCGCAGCCAGCAACTCGCGGATGCGGCTGGAGCTGATGCGCTGCCCGCGGAGACGTACCTCCGGCACCTCGTCTGCGAAGAAGCCCAGCTCGCCGCTCACACGTCTTAACAGCTCGATGTCGCCCTCGCGCCCGCGGCCGAACGCGAAGCCGCGGCCGAGGTAGACCTCGCGCGCCTGCAAACGTTCGTGCACCACGTCCCGCAGGAACTCGCCGGCCGGCACGCGCGCGAACTCGGGCGTGAAGCGCACGACGATTGCCTGCTCGACGCCGAGCACGCCGAACGCTTCGACCTTCTGGTCGAAGGTCTGCAAGAGGGGCGGGGCGGACTCCGGGTGCAGCACCGCGCGCGGGTGCGGGTCGAAGGTGAGCACGGTCGGCACGGCGCCCAACGCGCGCGCGCGCTCGACGACGCGGCTGATGATGAGCTGATGCCCGAGGTGCAGCCCGTCGAACACGCCCAGCGTCAGTACCGCCGGCCGCCCGATCTCCGCGTTCTCGTATCCGTGGAACAGTCTCATAAGACAGAGTGCTGAGTGCTGAGGACTGAGTGAAGGAACGAGTCTTGTCTTAACACTCAGTCATCAGTCTTCAGCACTTATTTCCAACCCGTCGTAGGCCCACTCGACGCCCGCGGGCAGGAGCGCCGAGTCGCGGGAGTGTTTGATGTCATGGGCGATGTGCGTGAGGTAGGCGCGGCGCGGGCGCAGCTCCTCGATGTATGCGAGCGCGGGTTCGAGCCAGAGGTGCGTCGGGTGCGGCGGCGTGACCCGCAGGCAGTCGAGCACGAGCACGTCGAGTCCGCGCAGCAGTTCGAGCGAGCGGGGCGGTATCTCGCTCAGGTCGGTCGCGTAGGCGAAGTCGTTGAAGCGGTAGGCCGTGACGGGCAGTCGGCCGTGGATGACCTCGACGGGCGTCACGTCGAAGCCGGGGGCGAGGCAGAAGGGCGCGCCGTGCTCGATTGTGTGCGCGACCACCTGCGGCAGCCCGCCGCCAATGTACGACTGCTCGAAGATGTATTGGAAGATGCGGCGGATGTCCACCCACGCGCGCTCGTTCGCGTAGACGCCGAGGGCGCCGTGGCGGAAGTTCAGAGGCCGTATGTCGTCGAGCCCGAAGATGTGGTCGGCATGGCAGTGCGTGATGAGCACAGCGTCGAGGTGTTTTAAGCCCGCGCGCAGGGCCTGCTGGCGGAAGTCGGACGACGTGTCGATCAGGACCTTGCTGCCGCCGTGCTCGACCAGCACCGACACGCGCAGACGCCTATCGCGCGGGTCGTCCGACGTGCACGTCTCGCACTCGCAGCCGATGGAAGGCACCCCCGTCGAGGTGCCTGTGCCGAGGAGTGTGAACTTCATTGCTCGTAAATGGTGAATAGTAAATGGTGAATGGTAAGAGCGGAGTTTATCTATTCACCATTTACCATTCACCATTTACCCCTCTTCATCTCCCCCCCGTGATGTCGCCGCCGGTGAAGCCGCGGGGGCCGCCCTGCGGCGGACGGGGCGCGTTGGACAGAGAGACGTATTGCATGCGGAGCTGCGAGAGGATCATGTCGAGGAACTGCTGCTCCTCTGGGACGAGGTTGCCGCGCGTCTTCTGGCGGAGCGTCCCCAGCATGTCGATGCACTGCTTGGCGAGCTGGAGGTTGACGCCGCCGCCGCCCGGATGGTTGACCATGCCGAGCGCGTCGGCCGCGAACGAGGCGAGGAACTCGACGAGCATTAGAAAGCCCTCGTCGCCCTGCGCCTCATCCTGACCCTCGGGCGCCGCCTCATGCTCGGGCTCGTGGGCTCGCGGTGCAGCCGCCTCGGCGGGTGTGGCCGCGGCCGCGCGCGCGGGTTCCTCGGCGGTCGGCGCGGCCGTGTCGGGCGCGGCCTGCGTCGGTGCGGGCGGCGGCGGGGCGGGCGCCGGCTCATCCTCGCGCGCGATGTCGCGGGGCGAGCCGTCGGGGTTAAAGAGCCTGCGGTCTGTGACTTTGAAATTGGGCTTCTCTTCGCTCATAACTCTCTCGCTTGCGTGCGCCCGCTTCGCCGATGCGGAGCGGGCGCGTAAGGGTTGAATTTGTGCAGATTGCTGAAAGCCGGATGGTAGCACCCGCGCGCCCGCCCTCGCAAATTAGGGACGAAAGCGCGCGCGCACTTCCTCAGGCGTGACGCCCGCGGCGCGTAGGTGTCGGAGCGAAAGCGACTCGTGGCGCTTGGCGAGACGTTCGCCGCGCTCGTCGGTGACGAGGTCGCAGTGGAAGTAGGCGGGCGTCGGGTAGCCGAGCGCGCGCTGGAGGAGCATCTGCCGCGCGGTGGACTTCAAGAGGTCTGCGCCGCGCACGACCTCTGTGATGTGCATCAGCGCGTCGTCCACGACGACGGCCAACTGATAAGCGGGCACATCGTCCCTGCGCCAGACGACGAAGTCGCCGAAGTCTCGCCCGGCGACGAAGCCCTGCCGCCCCTGCTGCAAGTCTTCAAAGACTATCTCCTCGCCGTCGGGCACGCGGAAGCGCCAGTTCAGGCCGGCGGGTGCGTCGGGCGCGTGAGGCGCGGCGCCGGGGCGCGGGCGGCATGTGCCGGGGTAGTGCGGCTCGTCGTCCTGCGTTTGTTGCGCGCCGGCCCGCCCCTCGTGCGGCGCCGAGGCCGCGCGCGCGATGTCTTTGCGCGAGCAGACGCAAGCGTAGACATGGCCGCTCTCGACGAGCCGCGCCCACGCTTCGAGGTAGAGCCCGCGTCGCTCGCTCTGCCGGTAAGGGCCGAAGGCGCCGCCCACGTCCGGCCCTTCCTGCCACTCGATGCCGAGCCAACGCAAGTCTTCCAGCATCGCGGCGGCGAACTCGACCCGCGCGCGCGACGTGTCCAAATCCTCATCGCGCAACACCAACGCCCCGCCCGCCGCGCGCGCGCGCTCGTGTGCCGCCCAGAACGTGCGCGCGTGCCCGAGGTGCAAGTGGCCGGTCGGCGACGGTGCGAGGCGACCCCGATAGGAAGGACAGAGGGATTGATTCATTGCCCCATCGATTCATTGATTCATTGAAGGAAAATCGGAAATGAAAAAATCGCTCATTGAATCAATGAACAAATCATTCGACCTCTGTCATAATCCCCGTTCAACTTTCAAAGTTCAAGGGACGAAACATGCCTGCACACTTCCAGGATTTGGTCGCACTGATGGCGCGCCTGCGCTCGCCCGAGGGCTGCCCGTGGGATCGCGAGCAGACCTACGCCACGCTCGCGCCCATGCTGCTCGAAGAGGCTTACGAGGCTTTCGAGGCGGTCGAGGAGGCGCGCGCCGGGCGCCCCGCGAACCTCTGCGAGGAGTTGGGCGACCTGCTCTTCCAGATCGTCTTCTACGCGCAGGTCGCTTCGGAGCGCGGCGAGTTCAACATCGAAGACGTGACCGGCCAGATACACGCCAAGATGGTGCGCCGCCACCCGCACGTCTTCGGCGACGTTGTAGTACGCGACAACGAAGAGCTGCTGCGGAACTGGGAGGCGCTGAAGGCCGAGGAGAAGCGCGCCGCAGGCAAGAGTGTCGAAGCGGACGCTTCGCTTCTGGACAGCGTCTCCTCCAAAGTGCCTGCGCTCATGGAGGCGCACCAGTTGACGACGAAGGCCGCGCGCGTCGGCTTCGACTGGCGGAACGTGGACGAAATCTTCGACAAGCTACAGGAGGAGGTCGGAGAGCTGCGCGAGGCGATCAGGGAGAAGCGTGAGGCGGGACCTGAGTCAGAATCAGCGTCCGAGTCCGCCGCACAGCGCATCCGCGAAGAGGTCGGCGACCTCCTCTTCGCCGTCACCAACATCGCCCGCCACCTCGACGCAGAGCCCGAGGCCGCCCTCAAACTGACCAACCGGAAATTCCGACGCCGCTTCCGCCACATCGAACGCGGATTGCGCGAGCGCGGCCGCGCACTCGGCGAAGCCACGATTGACGAGATGGAGGAGCTGTGGCAGGAGGCGAAGAGGGAGGGCGCAGACTAGTGACAAGAGAAATGCTAACTGCTATCTTTCCCCCGCGGTTATCCCGGGCCACCGCCCGCCGGGTTCTTTAACTCGTCACCCATCAAATTTATCGTCAAGACCTTCGGAGGTTCAGCTCAATGGGGATGATTCAGTTCGTCAACAATTACGACGACCTTTCGACGGACAAGGGCTATCAGTTCAAGTTCCATTGCGACAAGTGCGGGAATGGTTACATGTCGCGCTATCAGGCGTCTTTGACCGGGACGGGCGGGTCGCTTCTGCGCGCGGCGGGCGACCTGTTCGGCGGGTGGCTCAGCTCGGCCGGTAACTCGGCCTACGAGCTTCAGCGCGCCGTCGGCGGGAGGGCGCACGACGAGGCTTTGCAGAAGGCGGTCGAGGAGGGCAAGACTCACTTTCAACAGTGCTCGCGCTGCGGCCGCTGGGTCTGCCCCGAGGTCTGCTGGAACGCCTCGGCGGGCCAGTGCGAAGAGTGCGCGCCCGACTATCAGGAGGAGCTGGCCTCCGCACACGCGCGCGCCAAGGCAGACGCCACGCGCGAGCAACTTAACGAGAAGGCGCGCGCCACCGACTACGTCTCGGGCATCGACATGAGCGCCGGCTCGACCGTCAAAGCGCCCGCGCCGCAGCAGCAGACGGCCGCCGCGGCGGCGAGTTGTTCGGCGTGCGGCGTCGAAGTCGGCAAGGCCAAGTTCTGCCCCGAGTGCGGCACGCCGAACGCGCCGCCGAAACTGACCTGCACCGGCTGCGGCCACCAGCCCGAAGGCAGCCCCAAGTTCTGCCCCGAGTGCGGCGCGAAGATGTCGGTCACAAGTTAAGAGCCCCCGGCAGAAATTAACCACCGCAGACACAGAGGCACGGCTTTGAAGCGATAAGTCTTCAAAGCCGTGCCTCTGTGTCTGCGGTGGTTAATTCCCTTCCGCTCATCCCTCAAACTCCCGCGTAAGCGGCGGGCCGCGCCTTCGCCTCCGGGCGCCGGGCGGAGCGGAACGCCTGCTCAAGGTCGGCCAGAAGGTCTTCGGCGTCCTCGATGCCGACCGAGACGCGCACGAGGTCGGGCGGGGGCGCCAGGCGCTCGCGCGCGCTCGGGGGGATGCTCGCGTGCGACATGTGGCACGGCAGGCTGACCGAGGAATGCACCGAGCCGAAGCTGACGGCGATGTCGAAGAGCCGCACGGACTCCACGAAGCGCCGCGACAGCTCCGCGTCGCCCGTCGTGAAACTGAGGACGCCGCCCGCGCCGCGCGCCTGCCCGCGCTGTACGTCGCGCCCCGGGTGACCCTCAAGCCCCGGGTAGTAGACGCGCTCGACCTCGGGCCGCGACGCGAGGAACTCGGCCACGCGCTGCGCCGTCGAGCACTGCCGCTCGACCCTGAGCGAGAGCGTCTTGATGCCGCGCAGGAGCAGCCACGACTCGAAGGGGCTCAGGCCCGCCCCTTCGGCGTTCTGCTGGAACGAGAGGCGCCCATGCAGCCCCGCGTCAACGGTGAGGAGCGCCCCGGCCGTCACGTCGCTGTGGCCGCCGAGAAACTTCGTGGCCGAGTGGATGACCACGTCCGCGCCGAGCTTCAGAGGCTGTTGCAGGCACGGCGAGAGCATCGAGTTATCCACGGCGAGCAGCGCCCCCGCCGCGTGCGCCAACGCCGCGAGCGCGCGCACGTCCGCGACGCGGAGCAGAGGGTTGGTCGGCGTCTCGACCAGGATGAGACGCGTGCGCGGCGTCAGTTCCCTCCTCACCGAGTCGAGGTCGGCGGCGTCCGCGTAGCGCACGACGATCCCGCTACGCGGGAGCACCTGTTCGAGCAGACGCACGGTGCCGCCGTAGAGGTCGTCGCCCGCGATGATCTCCTCGCCCTGACCGACGAGCCGCGTCAGCGCCGTCAGCGCCGCCATGCCCGACGCGTAAGCGACTGCGAACCCGCCACCTTCGAGCGCGGCGAGCTGTTGTTCGAGGAGCGCGCGCGTCGGGTTCGAGGAGCGCGTGTAGTCGTACTCGCCGAACTCGGTCGCCGTCGGCTGGCGGAACGTGGCCGTCTGGTAGATGGGCGGGGCGACCGCCCCGTGCGGGTCGGAGCCCATCGGTTGATGCACGCAGAGCGTTGACGTTTTCATGCGACACACGCCTCCTTGTATCGGTCGGCCGTGTCGGCCGCGAGCCTCGCGACACACGCCTCACGCCGCAAGTCGAAGAGGTCGGCCAGCACCGCCTCGGTCGTCGGCCAGCGGCCCGCACCGCGCCCCTTGACGAGGTGAAGCTCGCCCGCTTCAGTCTCGATGAGCAGACGGTTCTCGGCCCCCTCGGCCGTCGCCAAAGGGTTCGAGAGCGGAAGCTCGGTCGGAACAACCGAGGCTTCAAAACCCTTCCCGTCGAAGCGGCACGACGCGACGAGCCTCACCGCGAGCCCCTCGTCACGCGCGGCCCTCACGCGCGCGGGGTCAACTTGAGAGAGCCCGACCCGCCGCACTTCATCAACTTCGAGACAGACCGAACGCTCGGCGCGCGAGGATGGTGAGCTTCTGCGCCGCGTCCGTCCCGTCGAGGTCGAGCGTCGGGTCGGCCTCCGCGAAGCCCGCCGCCTGCGCGGCGCGCACGGCCGAGTCGAAATCCTCTCCCGCCGCGATGAGGTCGAGAATGAAGTTGGTCGTGCCGTTCACGACGCCCGCCAGACTTTTAACAGGGCCGTGCGCGCGCAGCCTCTCGATTGTCTCAAGTGCCGGGAGGGCTCCGCCGACCGCGGCGCTGTAACGCAGCGTCGTGCGCGACCCGCGGCCAGCGCCTCAAGTCGCCCGCCCGCCCCGGCCACCAGTGCCTTGTTGGCGGTGACGACGTGACGCCCCAGCCGCAACGCTTGACTCACTAACTCGCCGGCCCGCTCGACCCCGCCGAGGAGTTCGACGACAACGTCACAGTCTCTTTCAATCAACTCTTCAGGCCCGAAGGCGATGAGGTGCGCGGGGACGCCTGCGGAGAGCGCGCGTCCCGGCGTGCGCGTCGCTACGCCGACCACGTCGAAGAACTCGGGCAACGCGGCCAGACGCTCGTAGACGCCGCCGCCCACCGTCCCGCAGCCCAGCAGCGCGACGCGCAGCGGAGCCGTCGTGTGCGCGGCCGTGGACGGCAAGTCGGGGCCGGCGCAGACTTCGGTCGAGACCGCCGCACCGGGCGAAGTAATCTCAAAACTGAGCCCGCGCGACTCGGCGAAACGCACGGCCTTCGGCTGAATCACCTTGCCGCCGACGGCCGCGGCCGTCGGCCAACTGACGCGCTCGAAGCGGCGCGGGCGCGCGAGCGCGGGGCGGGCCGGGTCGGCCGTGTAGAGTCCGTCCACGTCCTTGACGAGCACGCCGCGCCCGCCGAGCCGCTCCGCGAGAAAGAGCGCCGTCAGGTCTGAGCCGCCGCGCCCGAGGAGCGTCGTCCCACCCTCCGCGTCGCGGCCGACGAAGCCGGGCAGCACGACGACGCCGCGCCGCAACTCTTCATGCAAACGCCCTGTGTCGGCGGAGACCAACTCGGCGTCGAGACGGCCGCCCGTCGTACGCAGCCCCGCCTGCGCCGGGTCGAGGACTTGTACGGGGACGCCGGCCCGCGCGAGCGCGAGGCCGAGGAGCGCCGCGGCGTTGGCCTCGCCCGTGGCGAGCAGCGCGGCGAGCGCCGCAGGCTCCGGCTCGGGACAGAGACATTCGGCGCGGGCTAAGAGACCGTCGGTCGTGCCGCCGAACGCCGAGACGACCGCGAGCACCTGCGCGCCCCTGCGCCACTCACGATAGATTTCATGAACCACGAGCGGGAGGTCTTCTTCCGCGCGCAGGACGGAGCTGCCGAATTTCAGAACCTTAATGAGAGACATGACGCCTTAACCCTCCCCGTTCGAAGCGCTGAGAACCTTCTCCGATTCGGCCGACGCACGCAGCGCCTGTTCAAGATCGGCGATGATGTCGTCCGGGTCTTCGAGCCCGACCGAGAGGCGCACCAGCCCGTCGGTAATGCCCGCCGCCTCGCGCTGCTCGGGCGGCACGGAGCCGTGCGTCATCGAGACCGGATGCGTGATGAGCGTCTCGGCGGCGCCGAGGTTCTCCGCGAGCGAGCAGAGCCGCACGGAGTTCATCAGGCGGATGCCCGCCTCCGTGCCGCCCACGACCTCGAAGGCGATGAGCGCGCCGCCCGCCGCCTGCTGGCGTCGCGCGAGTTCGGACTGCGGGAAGGATTCGAGGCCGGGGTAGGCGAGGCGCGCAACACGCGGGTGCTCTGCAAGAAAGCGCGCGACGCGCAAAGCGTTCTCCGAATGGCGCGCCATGCGAACGCCGAGCGTCTTAACGCCTTGCAGCGTGAGCCACGCGTCGAAGGGCGCCTGGATGGTGCCGGTGGACTTACGTATGAAGTCGAACCGCTCGTTGAGCGCGGCGTCGCGTGTGACGAGAGCGCCGCCGATGGTCGCGTTGTGCCCCTCGATGAACTTGGTCGTGGAGTGGAGGACGACATCGGCGCCGAGGTCGAACGGGCGCTGGAGGGCGGGCGTCAGGAGCGTGTTGTCTACGACGAGCAGCGCGCCGGCCGCGTGCGCGAGCCGCGCCGCCTCCTCGATGTCTGTCAGTTGAAGGGTCGGGTTGGCGGGCGTCTCGACAAAGACGAGACGCGCCGGCTCGCCGAGCGCCTCCGCGAGCGCCGCCGTGTCGGAGGTGTCTACGAAGTCGGCCCGGACGCCGAAGGGCGCGAGCACTTCGCGCAGCAGTCTGACGGTGCCGCCGTAGACCGCCTGCGAGGCGACGACCCGCTCGCCCGCGCGCAGGAGCGCAAGGCAGAGCGCGGTCGTGGCGGCGAGCCCCGTCGCGTAGCAGGTGGCGAACTCTGCGCCTTCGAGCGCCGCCAGCCGCCGTTCGAGCGCCGCCACCGTCGGGTTGCCGGCGCGGCTGTAGGTGTAACCCTTGTGTTGGCCGACCGCCTCTTGAACGTAGGTGGTCGTCTGGTAGATGGGCGTGAGCAGCGCGCCGGTGACGGGGTCAGGCCCCGCACCCGCGTGCAGCGAGAGCGTGTCGAATCTTTGCGGTTGAGTCTCTTGTGCCACGGCAGTCTCCTCGTTTGAGTCTGCGTGGCGATAAGGCGGCGTGTGTGACTGGACGGCGGGCGCGGGGCAAAAGAAAAACCCCGCGCCGAAGAGTGCGCGGGGTTTCCGGATGATGGCTGGAAGACCACTGCGGCTCTTTAGCAGTTTTTTACGTGGAGCAAGTCGCCTTAAATCGCCACGAACAATTTTTCAAATACGCGAGGGCACCCTTTTCGCACAGGACGGGCGGCCCTGTCAAGGTCAACGTGCTTCAGCGTGACTCTGCCGTTTCGACCTCGTTGATGTCGCGTTCAAGTGCGAGGAGGGTGCGCTTGAGCATGGCGCGGTGGGCGGCACCGGTGGCGCGTTCCAGTTGGTCGAGCGTGCGCGCGCGGGAGAGTTCGAGCGAGGCGAGCCGCTCCCGACGCGCGCGCTCCTCGGGCGAGAGTTCTTGAAAGTCGCTCTGCTCGGACTCGCGAAAACTCTCCTCCTGCTGCGACTCGACCGACTTGCTCTCCCAGCCTCGCGCCAACGCCGTTCTCCCTCTTAAAGGTTAAAGGGCGGCCCTCACTCTTTCGAGCACGAGCCGCCCGCCGTGTCTGAAGCCGACTAAAAGGATTTCCCTTTAGCGGCCGTTGAGTTGCAGCGAGCGCAGGATGTCGTTGAACGCGCGCTGGTAGGTCGCGTACTCGTTCTGCGGCGAGACGGCGGCCATGTATAAGACCTGGCCGTTGCCGAGCGTCGTCGTGACGATGGTCACGCGCTCGTTCTGTCCCGTGATGGGCGAGCGTCCCACGAGCGTCGTGGCGAGCCCGGCGCGGCCGTCCACGGTCGTGCGCGTGAAGCCGCCCGTCTGGCGCAGGTAGTTGTTCGACTGCGTCAAGCCCTGCACCACCTCCTGCGAAGCACGTTGGAGGTCGCCGTAGTTCGACTGCGCGACGCTGAACATCACGCCGTGCGTGATGCCCTGCTGGCCGTAGGCGCCCTCGGGCGCGTAGGAGACCGAGGACTGGTCGCCGCCGAGGCTGCGCCAGTTCGAGGGCACGGCCACGCTGAAGAGGCTCGTGCGCTGCGTCTGGTAGCGCGTCGAAGGATAGGCCACGCGCTCGCCGCGCGCGTAGACGCCGCCGTTGTCATTCGGATAGCTGCCGCCGGTGTTCTGCCCGCCCTGATTCGGGTAGCGCTGGCCCGCGCGCGCGATCTCCTCCATCGTGCGCGCGCGCGGATAGCCACGCAGGCGCGACTGTATCTGGCGGAACTCGGCCGTGTCAGAGCGCCCGCCCTCGACGCGAAGCATCGCTGCCTCCTGCATGATGCGCTGCTCGCGGTTGCCCGGGTTCGGGTGGCTTGAGAGCCACTCGGGGCCGCCGCCGCCGCCCTGCTGTGCGATGGTGCGGAACATGCTGGCGAGTTCGCGCGGGTCGTAGCCGGCGCGCGCCATGATCTGCGAGCCGAGGATGTCGGCCTGCGTCTCGTACTCGCGACTGTATTTGGTGAAGTAGCCTTGCGCGATGGTCTGCCCGATGGCGGCGCCGGTCTGGCCGCCGAGAATCGCGCCGCCGAGGATGGAGCCGAGCCCGATGATGGTGCTCTTCGCGCTGGTGGCCTTCGTCTGCTGGGCGGTGGCGTGGCGCAGGGCGACGTGCGAGATTTCGTGCGCCATCACGCCGGCCATCTCGCCCTCGCTCTTAGCCGCCTCGATCATGCCGCGGTTGACGAACATCGGCCCGCCGGGCAGGGCGAACGCGTTGATGTCGCGCGCGTCCACCACGTCGAACGAGTAGCGGAAGGCCGGATTTTGAAACTCCGCCGGGATGGCCGCGACCAGACTCTGTCCGACCCGGTTGACATAGCTCTTGGCCGTGCTGTCGTTCAGGATGGGCATCTGCTGGTAGACCTGCTGCGCGGCCTGCTGGCCGACCCGCACGTCGTCGCTGACGCTGTACTTGTTCTTCGGCATCTCGATGCGCGTCTGCCCGAGGGCCGCGAGCGGCATGACGAACATGGCGAAGGCCAGCAGCAGCGCCGAAAGGCCCTTCGAACTGTTTCTTCCGATAGACATCTTCTTAATCTCCCCGCGGCCGCCGAAGCCTCAACGCGTGAAGCCGCGGCCGTCAATCATGAAGCAAAAGCGAGAGCGGCACGTCCCCTATTTTACGTCAGAGGGCGTGCCACTCGTACGGCAATTTTTTCACCCCTCTGAATACACGCTGTCAAAGCCGACCGGCGCAATGGAGAGAGAGGGAGAGAATTGTTAACTATTTCGTCCGCGCCATGCCCCTTATGATGCGCACGACCGAACGCTGTTTAGATGAACCGCATAGCCGGGTAGTGGCCTTGCGGTTTAACCTCTTCCCCTGCGCCTCCGCACGCCGCGCGCACGGGGTCTCACGTTTCTGTTACGTTCCTGTGGCGGCGACACCTTCGCGCCGCCCTCGTCCGCGAAACGCACGGTCGCTCCGCTGGGCGGGCGCGGTATCGAAACGGCGACGAAGGGCGAAGTCAGAGCCTGCGTTGTAAAGCTTCCGGACGCCGGGCGCCGCTCGCTCACGGTGATTGCAAGCACAGTGCCAGTGCGCTTGATGTCTGTGATCTCGATGCTGTAGCCGCCCGTCGGCTGCCGCCCCTGGTACGCGACCACTACGGCCCGCGTATCGAAGCTGACATCAGGCAGGGGGCGGCCCGCGCCGATGACTTCCCACGTGCGCCGCCAACCGGCGCCGTCCGTAATCAGCTCGACCGAGCGCCCGCCCTCGCGCTCGCTCATCGTCCCCGTCGCGAGCAGAGAGAACTCGACGGACTTCGCCTCCTCCGTGGAGCCCTGCGGCGCGGCCCCGCCCGCGCGCGAGGCCGCGTCGCCGAGCATCGCCATGCGCAGAATCTTGACGGGCGGCATCCCGTAGCTGAGCAGACGGTCGTGGAAGTCGCCGAGGCGGAACGAGTCGCCGAGCTGTCGCTTCCACTCGTCGCGCAGGCGCAGTATCTCAATCTTGCCGAGCGTGTAGACGAGATAGGTCGGGTCGAGCGTCCCGCGCCGCGCCTCGCGCTCGGCGTTGGTGCGCGCCTGATACCCTTCGCGCATGAAGAACGCGACGGCCTCCTCGTAGCTCATCCCCGCCGTGTGCAGGCGCAGGCCCACGACGTAGCGGCAGAGCCCGAGCAGCGCGGCGTCCAACTGCGCGAGCCGCAGCTTGGGGTTGTTGCCGCCGAAGCCTTCGTCCAACATCATCTGCTCGCAGTAATGCGCCCAGCCCTCGACGAAGCCGGCCGAGCCCAGCGCCGAGCGCACGCGCGAAGGCGTCTGCCGCGCCTTGAGCAGTTGGTAGTAGTGGCCGGGGTACGCCTCGTGAATCGAAGTGATGGTCAGGCCGTAGCGGTTGTAACGGCCGAGGTGCTCCTCGCGCTGCTGCGGCGTCCACGCGGCGTCGGCGGGCGTGACGTAGTAGTAGCTCTCGGTGGCGACGCGCTCGGAGGCGCCGGGCGCGTCGAGCGAGGTGAAGAAGAGCGCGCGTGCGTACTCCGGCGTCTCGGCCACGAGCAGGTTCTCGCGCGCGGGCGGCGTCAGAATCTCCTCCGCGCGGACGAAGGCGCGGACGCGGTCGAGTTCGGCGCGCGCCTCGCCGACAAGACCGTCAGGCGTTGGGTGCTCGCGCGCGAGCAGTTGGAGCGCGGCCTGGACTCCGCGGCCGGGCGCGATCTCCTCGGCCACGGCGCGCATCTGGTCCTGCGTCTCGCGCAACTGCCGCTCGCCGTCGCGCAGGAGCGTGGGCAAAGGCGTCTCGATCATCTCCTCGTGCAGAAGCTTCTTGCGATAGTTCTCGGCGCCGAGCGCGAAGTCGCCGTTTGAGCGCGGGAGCAGGTCACGCTCCAGCCACTCGCGGAAGCTGCGGAGCGCGGCGGCGGCCTGCGCGTTCGCCTCGTGGAACTCTGCGCGGCGCGCGGCGTCGAGCTGGCTGCCCCCGGCGCGCTCGAACATCTGCGGCACGACGCGCTCGAAGAAGACGATGCTGCCCGCCGTCTGTGCCAGCGCCGTCTCGGTGTAGACGCGCGGCGGGTCTTCGAGGTTCAGGCGCGCCTCGGCGAGCAGGCGCGGTATCTGCCGCTCGCGCGCGAGCACGGCCGGGAGCCGCTGCTCGACCGAAGCGTAGGTGCGCTTGAGGATGTTGTCGATTGAAGAGGAGACGAGGCGGTTGTAGAGGTTCGGGTCGCGCCGCCACATCCGCACGTCTTCGAGTTCGAGCAACTGCGCGCGCGCGTGCGACGCGGTGACGAGGTAGTCGTAGCGCGCCTCGGGCGACAGGCGCCACTCGGGGACGCGCGCCAGCTCCGCGAGCACGCCGCGCAGGCGCCGCGTCTCGGCCGCGACCTTCGAGGCGTCGCGCGCTTCGAGCTGCGGGTCGAACTCGTGGAGGCCGGCCGCGGTGGCCTCCGAAGGGTTGAAGGCGTAGTAGCCGCGCACGTACGCCTCGCCGATCTGCGCGACGCGCGCGTCGTACATGCGGTTCGTGGCCGAGGCGCGCGCGGGCGCCGTGCTGGCGCCGCCCCGCGCGGGCCTTCGGCGCTGCGCCGACGCCCCGCCGCACGGCCACACCGACGCGCAGACGACGAGCGCGACGAGAAACGCGGGAAGCTTACTTCTCATTAAACGGAACACCATCGGAAGAGCGCGGGACGAACAAATATAAACGCCCGCGGAAGGGAGACGAAGAGCGGAAGCAAGATTAGCATAAAAGAAAAGTAGGCAGTAGGCAGACGGCAGCAGGCAGTTTGAAGCCGCGTCATAGCAGACAGTATTAGGCAGTTTGAAGCCGCGTCAGCGACATTTGAGTTGAGGCAAAAACGGCCGCGTCGCTGGCGCGACGCGGTACTCTTCGCCGTCGGCGTCCCCGGCCTTGAAAGGCCGGGCTAAATTCAAGCGCCGCTGACGCGGCGCCTGCCTACTGTGTCGGGGCGATCTTCTCACCGAGCCAGCGGGCGGGCTCGTCGAGGGGGGCGATGTGGTGGGGCTTGCCCTGCCAGACGCGGACGATGGAGACGATGAGGAAGACGAGGGCGGCGATGCCGAAGAGCGTCCCGCCGAAGCGGCTGCCCGAGGCGAGGCCGACGAGATTGAAGAGCATTGACACGCCGACGATGGCCAGTTGCAGCGCGAGCCCCTGCGCCGCGTGGAAGCGCGTGCGCGTCTCGCCGCGTGGCACCATTGCCAACTCGACGAGCGATGCGACCAGCCCGATGTAGAAGGGAAAGTAGGGCAGGATGACCGCGTACTTCTCCGGTATCCCCAGACGCGCGACGGAGCGGTCGGTCGGCCCCGTGTAGGACTGATACGGGTTGGGATAGGGCGAAGAAGGGCCGGGCGGCGGCGGGACGGTCGTCGCGGGCGGCTGGTGCGGCCCCGCGCCGAAGCTTGTGAACGGCTGCGCCGGCGGCGGCTGGTAGGCGGGCGGAACGAAGACCGAAGGGTACGAGTCGGCCATCTGCTCGTCGAAGCGGCGCGTCGGTTCCTCGGCGTCGGGGGCGCGGCGGGGCGCGGCCGTCATTTCTGCCTCTTCGTCGTGCGGGGCGCGCGTGGCGCCCCACAGGTTCTCCTCCGCGCGGCGCACAAAGTCCGGGTCGAGCGGGTCCGTGTCGTACTTGCTCCTCTTATCGGTCATTTATGCTTTTACGTTCCGCGCGCGGCGCGGGTTCGCTCCTTAGCCCACCGCCTCGAAGGGCGCGGGCTCCCAGCGCCCCTCGCGCTCGGAGATGCGGAAGGCGCGCAGGACGCATTCGCCTCCTTCCCCGAGGCCAATTATGAAGTAGAACGCCTCCGGGTAAAAGGCGAGCCGCACGTCCGTCCGCGAGGGCGCGGGCTCATTCGAGCGCGGGTGCGAGTGATAGATGGCGACCAGCGTCTCGCCGCGCGCGCGCATACTCCGCTGCGCCTCGAACAGTTCCTCGGGCGCGGCCTCGTACGCCACCGACGGGCGCGGCGCGACGTTGCGCAGGGGGTAGACGGATGCGGCGTCGTTCCCTTCACCGCCCAGAAGCCCGCAGCACTCCTCCGGCGCGCACGCGCGCGCGTGCGCGCACATCTCTTCGATAAGGGTTTGAGGAAGCTTGAAGTCAGACCGCGTCACTTTCAAACTCGTTCAGGCGTCGCGCGCGGCTTCGAGGGCGCGGCGGAGGGTGACGAGCGCACCGAGGTGGTAGGCGTTGTGGTCAGCGACGAGCAGCGCCTCGCGCAGAAGCGTCTGTCCCTCGCCGTGCGGGATGCGCGCGTAGAGGTCGTTCGCTTCGTCTTCGACCAGAGACTCCACGGCGCGCAAGTCTTCACGGAAGCTCTCGACGCTACGGCGCCAGTCCTCCACGGTCGCCTCTCTGGCCTTGTCGGGCCAGTAACCTTCGGGCCAGTCGGGCGAGACGTGCGCGGCCATGCGGCTGAACTCAAGGATGTCCCACTGCGCGATGCGCATATGTTCGAGCAGATGCCACGGCGTATAGGGCACGCCCGCGGCCCGCGCGTTGATAAGCTCGACGGGGAAGTCCTTCAAAGCCTCTTCAAACTTGATATGCGCCCCGCCGCCCCGCAGCAGGTAGAGCAGGTGTTGACGCAAACTCCGGTCTCTGTCTTCGGCGCTCATGGCTACTCGACGATGTCGATGTGCAGTTCGTCCAACTGGTGCGGGTCGATGGGGCCGGGGGCGTCGATCATGAGGTCGGCGGCCGAGGCCGTCTTGGGGAAGGCCATCAGGTCGCGTATGTTCTCGATGCCGGTCAGGGCCATCAGCGTGCGCTCGATGCCGGCGGCGATGCCGCCGTGCGGCGGCGTGCCGTACTCCAACGCGTCGAGGAAGAAGCCGAAGCGCTCGCGCGCCTTCTCCTCCGTCAACCCCAGCGCCTTGAAGACGAGCCGCTGCACGTCGCGCCGGTGAATCCTGATCGAGCCGCCCGCGACTTCGATACCGTTGACGACGGCGTCGTAAGCCTTCGCGCGTATCTCGCCGAACAGATGCGTCTCGCCGCCCTCGACGGCGCGCTCGAACTTTTCGAGGTCTTCGTCCACGGGCGACGTGAACGGGTGGTGCATCGCGTAGTAGCGGTCGTCCTCCTCGTCGTGCTCGAACATCGGGAACTCGGTCACCCACAGCGGCGCGAACGTGTTCGGCTTGATTAACTTCTCGCGCCGCGCCACCTCGTTGCGCAACGCGCCCAACGAAGCCGCGACGACCGAAGCCTTACCGGCGACGATGAGCACCGCGTCATTCTTCTCCGCCCCGGCCTGCGAAGCGATGCGCGTCACGGCCTCGTCGCCCAGCGCCTTCAGCAGCGACGACGAAAGCTCGTCGCCCAGCTTCACCCACGCGAGCGCGCCCGCGCCGTAACGCTTCGCGACCTCCTGCAACTCGTCGAGCTGTTTGCGCGAAAGGTGCGCGCCGCCCTTCACGACCAGCCCCTTGACCTCGCCCCTCTTCTCCAGCGCCGAGGCGAACGGCGCGAACGTCGTCCCCTCCAACGCGGCGCGCAGGTCTTGCAGCTCCATCCCGAAGCGGAGGTCGGGCTTGTCCACTCCGTAACGACGCATCGCCTCCGCGTACGACAGACGCGGGAACGGCTGTGACAGCTCCGCGCCGACGAGGCGGAAGACGCGCACGAGCAGACCTTCAATCAGACGGTAGACCTGCTCGCGCGTGGCGAAGCTGAACTCCACGTCCAACTGCGTGAACTCGGGCTGGCGGTCGGCCCGCAGGTCTTCGTCGCGGAAGCAGCGCGCGATCTGGTAGTACTTGTCGAGCCCCGCGATCATGCAGAGCTGTTTGAAGATTTGCGGTGACTGCGGCAGCGCGTAGAACTTGCCGTGATGCAGGCGCGAGGGCACGACGTAGTCGCGCGCGCCCTCGGGCGTGGACTTGATGAGGATGGGCGTTTCGATCTCTGTGAACGACTGTTCGTTCATGTAGCCGCGAATCTCGGCGACCATCTGGTGGCGCAGGCGTATGTTGCGCTGAAGGTACGGGCGGCGCAGGTCGAGGTAACGGTACTTGAGCCGTGTCTCCTCGGCGGCGAGCTTCTCGGCCGGCGCGTCGAGTTGGAAGGGCGGCGTGCGCGCCTCGTTCAAGACGAGGACTTCGAGCGCGCGCACCTCGACCTCGCCGGTCGGCAGCTTCGGGTTGCGCACCGACTCGTCGCGCACCTCGACCCGGCCGCGCACGGCGATGATGTACTCGCCGCGCACCTCCTTCGCGCGTGCGTGCGCCGCGGGCGCGTCCTCCGCGTCGAAGACGATCTGCGTCAGTCCATCGCGGTCGCGCAAATCCACAAACGTCAGAGGCCCGAAGTCGCGGCGCACCGCGACCCAGCCCATCAGCACGACTTCCGCGCCCGCATCCGACGCGCGCAGCTCGCCGCACGAGTGCGTGCGCTCCAACTCTCCCAAATGGTCAAGATTGATTGGCATGATTCCTTATATTACCTTCGACTACTTCGCGGCACCGTTCAAAGCCTCGCTGACGCTCGCGCCGACCTGTTCACGTTTCAATGTCTGCTGCTCGCCGGTCTTCATATCTTTCAGAGCGACCTCGCCGCGCGCGCGCTCGTCGTCGCCGATGACGACGACGAAGGGCACGCCGAGCGCGGAGGCGTACTTGAGCTGCTTGCCGAGCTTGTCCGCCTCCGGGTACACGTTCACGCGTAAGGATGGCTCGCCCTTGCGCAATTCGTCGGCGAAAGCAAGCGAGTCTTTGACAGACTCTTCACTCCACACGGTCACCAACACGTCGGCCGACGCGCACACCAAATTCTCGGGGAACATCCCGCGCTCGTTCATGACGACGATGATGCGCTCAAGCCCCAGAGAGAAACCGCACGCCGGAATGTCTTTCCCGGAGAACATGCCGACGAGGTTGTCATAGCGCCCGCCGCCGCCCAAAGAACCTGCGAGATCGGGCACTCTAATCTCCATAATCGCGCCCGTGTAGTACGAGAGCCCGCGCGCGAGGCTCGCGTCGATCCTAATGCGTTCAGCCGCGCCGTGCGCGGCGGCATACTCGACTATCTTTCTTAAGTTTATGACGCCCTGAGCACCCGCTTCATGGTCACGGAGAAATTCAGCAAGATGGTTAAGCAAATACGTGTTGCGGTCTTCACTTGTCAGCTTACTGCTTTCATCCGGCGGGAGCCGTAACTCTGGCTCAATCGATACAGTGACGAGCAAACCTATCAACGCGTCAATAGCATGTGGGTCAATTCCGCGCGCTGCTAACTCCTGCCCTACACCACTAGGGCCAATTTTATCCACCTTATCGAGTGCGGTAAGAGCATCTACGTGCTTCTCTGAAGGTACACCCGACCTATCCAACATACCGGCGAGCACCTGCCGGTGGTTCAGACGAATCGTGAAGTTGTCGAAGCCGAGCGTCGTCAGCACGTCGCTCGCCGCGGCGCATATCTCGGCTTCGACAACGGGCGAGCGTGTGCCGATGCAGTCCACGTCGCACTGGTAGAACTCGCGGAAGCGTCCGCGGGCGGGGCGGTCGGCGCGCCAGACGGGTTGAATCTGGTAGCGCTTGAAGAACCGGGGCAGCTTGTCGCCGTACTCGGCGACGACGCGCGCAAGCGGCACCGTCAGGTCGTAGCGCAGCGCCAAGTCGGCCTCGCCCGTCTTCTCGTGCTCGCCGCGCTTGAGGATTTTGAAGATGAGCTGGTTGCCCTCCTCGCCGTACTTCCCCAACAGCGTCTCGATGTTCTCGACCGCGGGCGTCTCCAGAGGCTCGAAGCCGTAGCGCTCGTACACGTCCTTGATGACGCGAATTACGTACTCACGCCGCCGCAGGTCGGCCGGAAGGAAGTCGCGCATGCCGCGCGCGGGTTGTGTCTTTGCAGGCATAAAAGAACTGACCACTGACTGCTGTCTACTTCAACGAAAGATCGAGAACCCGACGTAGAAGAGGTTCGAGTCGAAGCCGGGGTTCACGTCGGCGCGGTAGCCGTTCGAGACGTGGTGGTAGCGGTAGCCGACCGTCCACGCGCGGCGGGCGCCGGTCTTCCACTGGACGCCGCCGCCGAAGTCGCCCGTGAAGTTGAACTGCGCGCCGCGCGTATCGGGCACGCGCTCGCCGAAGTAGAGGAAGCCGCCCGAAGCCTGCGCGAAGGGCTGCACGCGCTCGCGCCGCCGGAAGTTGAGTTGAAAGCCGACGGGCGAGAGCCCCGCGCCCGTAATCGTCCTGCGCACCTCGCGCGGGACGCCCCCCGCCGTCTCGAACGCGGGGAACGACATCGACGCCAACGGCACGGCGTCGAGCGTGTACTTCAGCGCCAGGTTCTCGCCGCGCGCCAGCACACGCGCGTAGCGGAAGGCGACGAGCCCGAGCCGCACGCGCTCGGTCGTGCCGATGAGCGTCGGGCTGCTGAAGGAGCCGCCGCCCCACACGCCGTACTCGTTGGCCGCGCGCTCCATCCCGTAGACGCCGCGCGACTGCCCCCCCGTCGAAGTCCCCTCGGGCTCGGACAGACTCGCCATATCCTGCGCGCCGGCGTTCGCACACGCCACGAGGAGGAGTGAAAGGACGAACGCGGCGGGGCTCAACTTTTGACGCATGGCTTCAGCCCTCGATGCCGTACTCCTCGCGGTAGACGCGCGTGTACTCGACGTAGTTCTTCCAGAACCCGTCGAGGTCAGCGACCTCCGCGTCGGTCAACTGCCGTTTGACGCGCGCCGGCACGCCCAACACGAGCGAGCGCGGCGGGACGATGGTGCCCGGACTCAGGAGCGCGCCGGCCGCCACCAGCGAGTGCTCGCCCACACGGCACGCATCCATCACGATGGCGCCGATGCCGATGAGACAGCCGCGCTCCACGTAACAGCCGTGCAGCGTGACGTTGTGCCCGATGGTCACCTCGTCTTCGAGGATGGTGGCGTGCGTGCCGTTCGAGACGTGGATGACCGTGCCGTCCTGCACGTTCGTGCGGTCGCCGATCCGGATGTGATAAACGTCCCCGCGCACGACCGCCCCGAACCACACGGACGAGTGCGCGCCGACGTGCACGTCGCCGACAATCTGTGCGCTCTCCTCGATGAACGCGGTCGGGTGAATCTGCGGGTGGATGCCGCGGAACGGTCGAATCATACGAGCGTAAACGGCGGGGCCGCTTCCCTTCTTCGAAAGCGAAAACGGTAGCACGCGCCCCGCAGGCCGGGCAAGCAAGCGTCTGTGGTACAATCGCCCGCGCCGACGAGGAGACTGAACCCGGACGTGCCGACTGACACCCCGCCGCCGTACTTCCCGCAGAACCCGCTCTCCCCGGGCGACGAGAAGACCGCGAGAAAGCTCCGGCTTACTTTCTACGGCTGCGCCCTGCTCGTCGCGCTCGCCGTGCTGGCGGCAATCGTCGGCGTCGTCTACCTCGTCAAGTCGCTGCTCACCTGACAGGGAACAAACGCAAATCGTCTCCCGTAATCTGCGAGACATGAAAAGCTTCCTCCCCCGACTCCTCTTCCTCGCGGCGCTCGCGGCGCCGCTCGTGCTCTTGAACGGCCCGGCGGGGGCCGCGCAGGCGCCCGGCATCTGGGTGAGCGTGCGCACGCGGAACTTCCTCGTCGAAGGCGGGGTCGAAGAGGCCGAGCTGCGGCGCGTGGCCGCGCAGCTCGAAGCCTACCGCGCGGCCTTCTCGCGCTTATTCTCAGGCGAGCACTTCGACGCGGGCGTGCCGACGGCGGTCATCGTCTTCCCCGACGACGCCTCTTACGCGCCGTTCAAGCCGCGCATCGCCGGCCACGTCGCGCGCAACGTGGCCGGCTACTTCCAGCCGGGCACCGACATCAACTACATCACGCTCACGCGCGACGAAGACCTCGCGCTCGACCCTTCGACGCTGCTGCACGAGTACACGCACCTGCTCGTCAACAACCACTTCCGCGGCGCCCCGCTCTGGCTCAAGGAGGGCGTGGCCGAGTTCTACAGCACGGCGCGTCTGTCACCCGACGGCCGGCGTCTGACGCTGGGCGAGGCGCCCGAGCGCCGGCCGCGCGAGCTGCGTAAGCGCGAGCTGCTGCCGCTCCAGACGCTTCTCGCGCTCGACCAGACCTCGCCGAATTACGCCGACCCGGCGCAGCGCTCACTCTTCTACGCGCAGTCGTGGGCGCTCGTGCACTACCTTTCGGAAGCGCGCGGCGGGCGCGGCGGCGCGCTCGCGCGCTTCATAAACCTTCTGGCCGACGGCGCGAAGATCGAAGACGCGCTGCGCCAGGCTTTCGACTTGGGCGTCGCGGAACTCGAAGCGGGGCTCGCCGCTTACGTGAGGCGTGCGCGTTACAAGGCGGGCGTCGAAGAGTTCGGACGCCCCTTAGACTTCGACGCGCGGACGAGTGCGCGCGCGCTCTCCGAGGCGGAGTTGGCGGCCCGTCTCGGCGACCTTCTCCTCCACACAGACCGCGAGGAGGACGCCGAACCCTACCTCGTGCGCGCCGTCGCCCTCGACCCGAAGCTCGCGCCTGCTCGCGTCGCGCTCGGCGCGCTGCGCCTGCGACAGAACCGCGCATCCGAGGCGCGCGAGCAACTGCGGCAGGCGGTCGAGTCAACCCCGGACAACTACCTCGCGCACTACCTGCTCGCCGACGCGCTCAACCGCGACGACGCTGCGGACTTCGAGCGCATCACCCCCAAAGAGTTCGAGGAGCGCACGGAGGCCATCCGGGTCGAGCTGCGCCGCGCGCTGGAACTGGCGCCCCGCTTCGTCGAAAGTTACAGGCTGCTCGCGTCGGTCGAGACGGAGCGCGGCGACCGCTACGACGAGGCGGCCGAGCTGCTCAAAGGCGCGCAGTTGCTTGCGCCGCGCCGCGCAGACCTCGCCCTCATGCGCGCGCACGCGCTCATGCTCGGCGGGCGCTTCGACGAGGCGCGAAGCCTGGCCGACCCCGTCGCCGCAGGCGGGCAGGATGAGCGTCTGCGCGCGCAGGCTGCGGCGCTCGTCAAGCGCATCGAGGCGCGACGCGAGCAGGCCGCGCTCGCGCAGAGGGAGGCCAACGAGCTGCCGCCCGGCGCCAATGCCCCCGCGCAGCCCTGCGACATGCCGATGCGCGGCGGCCCGCAGCACAAGCGGCTCCGCTTCGAGGGCGCGCAGGTCTGCGGCCGTCTCGCCGAGATCGAGTGCGCGCAGCCGGGCGTCGTCTTCCGCGTCGAGACGGCCTCGGGCGCGACGCTTCGTCTGCGCGCCGAAGACATGCGGCGCGTCCGCTTCGTCACCTACACCACCGAGGTCAAGACCGGCCCCGTCTCCTGCGGCCCGCGCGAGCGCGCCGACCACGTGCTCGTCACCTACCGCTCGCCCCGCGACGACCAGCAGCCCTTCGACGGTGAGGCCGTCGCCGTCGAGTTCATCCCCGAAGACTGGAAACCCTGAAGCAGGTTTGAAATTTCAACTTCGAAATTTCAAATTCTGGTGTATAACCGCGCCCGATGACTCGTCATGAAAATGATGTTGTGAGCCACGGGCTCGCGCGGCGTCTGGGCCTGTTCGACGCGACGATGATCGTGATGGGCGGCATCGTCGGCTCGGGCATCTTCATCAACCCTTACGTCGTCGCGCGGCAGGTACACACGCCGTTCCTCATCCTCGGCGCGTGGCTCGCCGGGGGCGCCGTCGCGCTCGCGGGCGCGTTCGTCTACGCCGAGCTGGCCACGCGCCGCCCGGAGGTCGGCGGGCAGTACGCGTACCTGCGCGAAGCCTTCCACCCGAGCGTCGCGTTCCTCTACGGCTGGGCGCTGCTGCTCGTCATACAGACGGGAGGGATGGCGGCGGTCGCCGTCACCTTCGCGCGCTACTTCTCGGAGTTGACCGGCGCGACACTGCCCGACTGGGTCACGGCCGCGCTCACGCTTCTGCTGCTCACCATCGTCAACTGCCTCGGCGTGCGCGCGGGCAGCAACGTGCAGAGCATTTTGATGGTCTTGAAGATTCTGGCGGTGGGGGCGCTGGTCGCGTGCGGGCTGTTCGCGGTGGCCGAGCCGCACGCTCTGACGGAGGGGCCGCTGCTCGACCGTCCCGCCTCGCTCGGGATGTTGGCGGCGCTGACGCCCGTGATGTTCGCGTACGGCGGCTGGCAGACGGCGAGCTTCGTCTCGGGCGAGATGCGCGACCCGCGGCGCGACCTGCCGCGTGGCCTGCTGCTCGGCGTGTGCGGCGTGGTACTGCTCTACACGCTGGTCAACGTCGCCTGTCTGCGCGCGCTCGGCGCCGAGGGGCTGGCGGCGACGAAGACACCGGCGACCGCGCTGATGCGTCTGGTGCTCGGCGAGCGCGGCGCGCTGCTCATCGCGGCCGGCATCGCCGTCTCGACGCTCGGCTTTCTCAGCCAGAGCATGTTGACGGCGCCGCGCGTCTACTTCGCGATGGCGGAGGATGGGCTCTTCTTCCGCCGCGTCGCGCGCGTGAGCCCGAAGACGCGCGCCCCCGTCGCCGCCATCGCCTTGCAGGGCTTCTTCGCCGCCGTCATCGCCGCCTCGGGGCGCTACGAGCAGATACTCAACTACGTCGTCTCCGTGGACTTCATCTGGTTCGGACTGACGGCGCTCTCACTCTTCGTCTTCCGACGCAGAGACGAGGGCGAGGGCGCTGGCTTCCGCGTCCCCGGCCACCCCTTCACCACCGCGCTCTTCGCCGCCGCCTGCGCCCTCATCGTCGCCGCGACCTTCTACCACGACACCTTCAACAGCGCCCTCGGCCTCGCCATCCTCGCCTCAGGCGTCCCCGCCTACTTCCTCTGGAGCAAAAGAAAATGATGCATGATGAATTAAGAAGCCTCTTCCATTCATCATTCCGCATTCATCATTTCTCCTTCAGCTCTTCCAGGCAGCGGCGGCGAGGCAGAGCCATCCTGCCAGAAACGCGAGGCCGCCGAGGGGCGTGATGGCGCCGAGCCAGCGCAGCCCCGTCAGGCTCAGGACGTAGAGGCTGCCGGAGAAGATGATGGTGCCCGCGACGAAGAGCCAGCCGGAGGCGCTCGTCAACCCGCCCGGCCAGCGCGACGCCGCCCACGCCGCGGCGAAGAGCGCGAAGGCGTGATACATCTGGTAGCGCACGCCGGTCTCGAAGACGACGAGCATGTCCGCGCCCAGACGCTCCTTCAGCCCGTGCGCCCCAAACGCCCCCGCCGCCACGCCGACGAAGGCGGAGAGCGCGCCGATCAAGAAAAAGATTCTGTCCATCCTTCTCCTTATCTCAAATCTCAAATTTCAAACTTCAAATCTTCAGACCGTCTTCAACATCTCGCGCGCGTGGCGGCGTGCGGCCTCCGTTATCTCCGCGCCGGTGAGCATGCGCGCGATCTCTTCGACCTGGCGGCGGCGGTCGAGGGGCTGGACGCCGACCTCCGTGCGGCCGCCGCGCTCGTGCTTATCGACGAGGATGTGCGTGTCGGCGAAGCGCGCGATCTGCGCCTGATGCGTCACGCAGAGCACCTGATTGGTGCCCGAGAGCGCCTTCAGCTTCAAGCCCACCGCCTCCGAGACGCGCCCGCCTATCCCGGCGTCCACCTCGTCGAAGACGATGGTGCGTGGAAAGCGCGCGGGGCTCGCGCTCGTCTTCAAGACCAGCATCATGCGCGAAGCCTCGCCGCCCGACGCGACCTTCGCCAGAGGCCGCAGGGGCTCGCCCGCGTTCGCAGAGAAGTAGAACTCGACGCGGTCGAAGCCCGCCGCAGTAAACTGCCGCGCGGCCTCTTCCGAAGCCGTGTCCTCCGGCGCGTTGACGCGCGCCTCGAAGCGCGCGTGTTCCATCGCCACCTCTTTCAGAGAAGCCTCGACAGCGCGCCGGAACTCTCCGGCCGACTTCACGCGCGCCTTGTGGACGCGCGCCGCGGCCTCGACGTAAGCCGTGCGCGCCGCGGCCAACTCGCGCGTGACCTCTTCGGCGCGCTCGTCGGTGCGCTCCAACTGCCGCAGGCGCTCGCGCGAGCGCTCGAAGTGTTCGAGCGCGCTCTCGATGGTCCCGCCGTACTTGCGCTTGAGGCGCGCGATCTCCGCCAGACGGCTCTCGATCTCCGACAGGCGCTCGGGCGAGAAGGTCAGCCCGTCGAGGAAATCGCGCAAGCTGGCGCTCAAATCTTCGAGCACCACGCGCGCCGTCCCGACGCCCTCCATGTAGTTCTTGTAAGACGCCTCGTACTGTGACAGCTCGTCCACTTGCCGCTCCAAACGGCTCAGGCGCGCGACCGTCGAGTCGCTCTCCTCGTAGGTCGTGTTGTAAGCGTCCGAGCACAGCTCGGTCAGCTTCTCAAGGTTCGCGAGCCGCCGCCGCTCGGCCTCCAACTGCTCGTCCTCGCCCGCGACGAGGTGCGCCGCCTCAAGCTCGCTCACCTGAAACCTGAGCGCGTCCGTCAGGTGAAACTTCTCCGCCTCGTCGCGCCGCAAAGCCTCAAGCTCTCGGTTGAGCGCCGACCAGCGACGGTAGCTGGCAGCGACCCCTTCGCGCCGCGCGCCGATGTCGGCGAAGGCGTCGAGCAGTTCGAGGTGCGTCTCGGGGTCGAAGAGCGTCTGCTGCGTCCCCTGCCCGTGGATGTCCACGAGCATCGGCCTCAAGCTCTTGAGCAAAGAGAGCGTCGCCAGACGATTGTTGACGAAGACGCGGCCGCGCCCCTCGGCCGACAGTTCGCGCCGCACGACCAGCTCCACGTCGCCCGAGCCCGTGCGACTGCCTACGCCCGCCTCTTCGAGAATCGCCTCGACCTGCGGATGCGCGCCTAAGGTGAAGAGCCCTTCGACCGATGCGTGGCTCGCGCCCGCGCGCACCAGCTCCGCCGGGAAGCGGTCGCCGATGAGGACGCCCAACGCGTCCACGATAATCGACTTGCCCGACCCGGTCTCGCCGGTCAGCAGATTCAGTCCGCGGCCGAACTCGACCCGCAGCTCGCTGATGAGCGCGAAGTTCGAGATGTTGAGGAGCGCGAGCATCCGACCTCCAAAATATTGTGGGTGCCTACTGTTTCAGTATCCGCGGCTGAACAGGCCGTGCCCGACTATTTTACTAAAATCCCGCGCGGATTGCGGCCGCCGTCGCGCCGCCGAAAAGTTTTCCACAGAAACCCCGCCTGTGGAAAAAATATTTTTCGCCGCGCGACTTTTCACCCGCGCTCTTTGTGCTATCCTTCCGCGCCGTAAGAGTATTGAGCGTCGGAGCGCCCCCCGCGCCGACCGTTTCAAGGGGTCTGAATTTCCAGCCGCACTGAATTCAACGTCTAACATGTCGAACATAGACTACGCACACCTGCACCTGCATACCGACTATTCGCTCTTAGACGGAGCCATCCAGATCAAGCCGCTCGCCGAGCGCGTAAAAGAACTCGGGATGAAGGCGTGCGCGATGACCGACCACGGGAACATGTACGGCGCCGTCTCCTTCTACAAGGAGATGAAGGCGCACGACGTGAAGCCGCTGATTGGCTGCGAAGTCTACCTCGCGCCGGGTCACCGCTCGGACAGGAGCGAGGTGCGCAAAGGGGGGAAGCCTTACAACCACATGATTCTCCTCGCGAAAGACCGCGAGGGCTATCACAACCTCGTCCGCCTCACGTCCAAGGCGTTCCGCGAGGGCTTCTACCGCAAGCCGCGCATCGACCGCGAGCTGCTCGCACAGTTCTCGGGCGGGCTCATCGGGCTCTCGGCCTGTCTGTCGGGCGTGCCGCAGGAGCATCTGAAGGGGGGCCGGCTCGAAGAGGCCGCTCGGTGTGCGGGCGAGTTCGAGGACATCTTAGGCAAGGGCAACTACTACTTAGAGATTCAGGACCACCAGCTCGAAGACCAGATAAAGATCAACCAGAGCCTCATCGACCTCTCGAAGAAGACAGGCATCCCGCTCGTGGCGACGAACGACGCGCACTACCTCTACAAAGAGGACTACGAGGCGCACGACGTGATGCTCTGCATCGGCACGGGCAAGACCGTCAACGACCCGAACCGGATGCGCTTCGGCGGCCCGCAGTGGTACGTGCGCTCGCCCGAGGAGATGGCCGAAATCTTCAAGCACATCCCCGACGCCGTCACACGCACCGTCGAGGTCGCAGAGATGTGCAACCTCAAGCTCCCGCTCGGCGAGAATCAACTGCCCATCTACCCCATCCCGCGCGAAGAGGGCGACCTCACGGTTGACGAGTATTTCGAGAAGGTCGTCCGCGAGGGTTACGAGAAGCGGCGCGCGATCCTCTGGGACAGGATGCTGTCGGAGGGCACGCTCAAGCACACCCTCGCCGAGTATCAGCAGCGCATCTCGACCGAGATTGCCACCATCAAGCAGATGGGCTTCCCCAGCTACTTCCTCATCGTCTGGGACTTCATCAAGTTCGCCAAAGATCGGCAGATCCCTGTCGGGCCGGGGCGCGGCTCGGCCGCCGGCTCGCTCATCGCGTACTGTTTAGAGATAACCGACGTTGACCCGTTGCAGTACGACCTCCTCTTCGAGCGCTTCCTCAACCCCGAGCGCGTCTCGATGCCGGATATCGACATCGACTTCTGCGTCAACGGCCGGGCCGAGGTCATCAACCACGTCACGCAGCTCTACGGGCGCGACTCGGTCTGCCAGATCATCACCTTCGGGACGATGGCCTCGAAGGCAGCGATCAAGGACGTGGGGCGCGCGCTCGACATGCCCTACGCCGACGTGGAGAAGATTGCCAAGCTCATCCCGCCGCCCATCCGCGGCCGCAACGTCTCGATCACACAGGCCATCGAGACCGTGCCCGAGTTGAAGCAGGCCATCGAGACTGACCCGCAGGTCAGGAAGGTCATCGACATCGCCAAGCGCCTGGAAGGCTGCGCGCGTCACTCCTCCGTCCACGCCGCGGGCGTCGTCATCAGCCCCGTGCCTCTGGAAGAGTTGATTCCGGTCGCGGTCAACAACAAGCAGGAGTTCACGACGCAGTTCGAAATGTCCGACCTTGAAAAGACGGGCATGCTCAAGATGGACTTCCTGGGCCTGACGACCCTGACCATCATCGACCAGTGCTGCAAGACGATTAAGGAGATGCACGGCCGCCGAATCCTCTGGTCGGAGATTCCGCAGGACGACCCGAAGACCTACGAACTCTTCGCCAAGGGCCACACCGACGCCGTCTTCCAGTTCGAGTCTACGGGCATGCAGGAGATTTGCCGCAAGCTCCGTCCCTGTTGCATCGAAGACCTCTCGGCCTTAAACGCCCTCTACCGCCCCGGCCCGCTCGACGGCGGTATGGTGGACGACTTCATCGACCGCTACCACGGCAAGAAGCCCGTCGAATATCTCGTCCCGGACATGGAGGCCATCCTCAAGAACACCTACGGGATTCTCGTCTATCAGGAACAGATCATGCAGCTCGCGCAGAAGCTCGGCGGTTACAGCTTAGGCGAGGCCGACCTCATGCGCCGCGCGATGGGCAAGAAGAAGCGCGAAGAGATGGCCGTCCACGAAGACAAGTTCATCTCGGGCTGCTCCAAAAACAAGATAGCCAAGAAGACCGCCCGCGAGATTTTCCGCCTGATGGCGCAGTTCGCCGACTACGGTTTTAATCGAAGCCACTCGGTCGCCTACGCGCACGTGGCGTATCAGACGGCGTATCTGAAGGCGCACTACCCGGAGCACTTCTACGCGGCGGTCATGACGAACGTGACCGACGACACGGCGAAGATTTTCAAGTACGCGTCGGAGCTGCGCTCGCAGGGCATCAAGATGCTGCCGCCCGACGTGAACCAGTCGGGGCCGGGCTTCACGCCCGTCGAGGGCGCCGTGCGTTACGGGCTCTGCGCCATCAAGGGCATCGGCCAGACGGCTGTGGACGCCATCATCGCGGCCCGTCAGGAGAAGCCGTTCCGCTCCATCTTCGACTTCGTCGAGCGCGTCGGCGAGAAGGGCTCGGGCAAACGCGTCCTCGAAAGTCTGGTCTGTGCCGGCGCCTTCGACTCGCTCAGGCCCGAGGGCGAGGACATCCACTCGTGGCGCGCGCGCCTGTTCGCATGCGTGGACAAGGCGCTGGCGCGAGGCGCGATGGCGCGGCGCGACCGCGACAGCAAGCAGGTGGACATGTTCGGGCTCGCGGCCGGGGGCGCCGAGACGGATGTTGAGGAGCCGCCGCTCCCCGTCACGGGCGTCGAGCCGTGGACGCATAAGGACTTGCTCACGCGCGAGAAGGCGGCGGTCGGCTTCTACGTCTCGGGCCACCCGCTCGAAGACTTCATCGAGAAGATCGACCAGCTCAACTGCGTCCCCATCTCGGAACTGGCGACAATCGAGCCCAACTCGCGCGTGAAGGTCGTCGGCATCTCCTCGGACTTCGTCGTGCGCAACACGAAGAAGGGCGACCGCTACGCCATGTTCCGCCTCGAAGACCTCTCGGGCACGTCGGTCAAGTGCGTGCTGTGGCCCGAGGCGTTTAAGACGAAGGGCACGGACGCGGCCGACGACGCGATGCTGGTCGCCACGGGGCGCTGCGAGGGCGAAGGAAGCCTGACCATCGTCTGCGACGAGGTGACGGCGCTCGACCGCGCGCGCGTGCCGATGACGAACGGCAAGCCGACCTACCAGGGCGGGCGTTTGCGCGCCAACGCCCTCGTCATCGAGTTCCCGACCTGCGACGACGTGCTGCGCGCGGGCGATAGCGTCGCCGAGGCGCTCCTGGCGCACCCCGGCGACTGCGAAGTCTTCATCGACCTCCACCTCAATGAAGAGAACCTCACGGTGCGCGCCAAGACGCCGCCGTTCGCGCGCGTCGCGCCCAACAAGCAGTTGCAGGAGACGCTCCTCGCCGCCGGCGTCCGCGTCCGCTGGGTGGAATGAGCCAGAAGCTCACGCTTGAGCGTAAAGCGCAGGGCAATTAACCACAGAGACAGAGAGGCACAGCTTGCCGAGTTATATCTACAAGCTGTGCCTCTCGGTCTCTGTGGTCAAATCTCTTTCGCCCCTCTCTTCACGTCCCGCCAAAATTTTCCCGCCGCGTCCGAACCGTTTTAGAGTGTGCCGGGTCTTAACAGACGGAAGCCGTTGAAGACGGACGGAGGACAGGCGCGGTGAGGCTGTAGGCGCATGAAAGACTCGACGGAACGTGAAGCCTTCCTCGTGCTGCGCGCGCAGTCGGGCGACCGCGGGGCTCTGGACGCGCTGCTCGCCGCGGTGCAGGCGTCGCTCTACCGTTACGTCCTGAGTCTGGTCAGGGAGCGGAACCTCGCCGAGGATGTTTTGCAGGAGACGTTCGCGCGCGTCTACCGCAAGCTCGGTTGGCTGCGCGAGCCGGAGCTGTTCCGCCCGTGGGCCTACCGCATCGCGACCCGCGAGGCGTTTCGCCAACTGAAGCGCGAGCGGCCCTGGGCCGAGCAGGTGCGGGACGAGGAGACGCTGGGCGCGGTCGCCGCCCCGCCGCCGCGCGAGGAGTTCGCGCCCGAGATGTCGGCGCGGCTCCGCGAAACGGTCGCGGGCCTCTCGCCGGCCAGCCGCGCCGTCGTCGTCCTCTACTACCTGCACGAGATGTCTCTGGAAGAGACGGCCGCGGTGCTCGGCATCCCCCTCGGCACGGTCAAGTCGCGCCTCGCGTACGGGCTCGGGGCGTTGCGCAGGCAGTTGAAGAAGACCGAATGATTCGGAGTGTGAACGTCATGAAGAGGAACGAACACGGCGCGGCGACGACGGAAGAGGACGCGGGGACTTTCGACCGAAGTTTTAAGTACGCGGCCATCATCTACGCAGTCGTCGAGTTCTTCGCCATCGCGCTGGTGCTCTACTACAAGCTCGCGCGTTGAAGCGGCGCGCGCCACTCAAACGGAGGTGCTTTATGTCAGAACGCGTCAATCTGGACGCCATCCGCGGCGAGGCGCTTGCGCGCGTCGAGCGCGGGGAGCGTAACTTCAAGCTCGCCTTCTTCGGCGGGGTCGCCTTCGAGGCGCTCTTCCTCGTCGTCCTGCTGCTCGCGGCCGACCTCTCGAACCGCACGCACGTTCTGTTACTGGTTGCCACGGTCGGCGGCTACACGGTCGTCGTCCTCGGTCTCGTCGCCCTCGGCGCGCACGTCAGCCGCGGCTTCGCGCGCGTGCTCAGGGCCGTCGAGCTGCTCAAGGGTTGAAGCGGCGGTTTCCTGTTATGATATCTTGGCGCTCGCCTTCCGCGACATCGGTCTCGACCTGACCCCGGTTCAACTCTCGCCCGACGGGAAGACGGCGCGCGTCACGTCGGTCGTCAACATCGACCTGACGAACGCCGAGCGTGAGGCGCGTCCCGAAGGCTCCCGCGTCGTCAACATCGACTACGTCTACAAGGCGACGCGTGACAAGACTCACAACGCCTCCTTCTTGCAGGTGCAAATGACTATCAAGCGCGGCGGCGCGGCGCAGACAGTCACCCCCGCGCGAACCGTCACACAACTCGATAACCCCGTCTTCGTCGGCGGCGACATCCCCCTGGAAGGACTCCCGCCCGGCCTCTACACGCTCGAAGCCGCCATCACCAACAACCGTTCGCGCGCGACGCGCACGGTCGTCTCGCCCCCCTTCCGCATCGCGAAATGAGCCCGCCGACACAGTAAAAAGATATCCGGGAGGGTGGCCGAGTGTCCCTCAGGTGTTGCAACTGCGTACCGTTCTGGTGCATCATAGGTGGCGTCATTCCTTCTCTCGCGCATCGACGGTGATGCGCCCCGCGCCTCGGACTGGCGGCGGCGTTCTGGATGGGTTCGAGAGTGAGGCAGTTGTTAACAGATCGGAAGCCGCTCAAACGTTGAGCACCCCAGACGCGAGCCTTCGTTGCCACCGTCCCGCCGAAGTAAACTTCAATGGGAAGCTTCTCTTAGACACTCCTTCTGAGGGAGAGGTACATCTGAATGTCCATTAAACTTTACGTCGGCAACCTTTCGTTCCAGACTTCGAGCGAAGACCTCCGCGATCTCTTCTCGCAGGCCGGCACCGTGGAATCGGCGTCGGTCGTCGAGGACCGCGACACGGGCCGCTCACGCGGCTTCGGCTTCGTCGAGATGGGTTCGCGCGAAGAGGGCGAGGCGGCCATCGCACAGTTCAACGGCAAGGAGTTCGGCGGCCGTAACCTGACCGTCAACGAGGCGCGCCCGCGCGAGGATCGCGGCGGTGGCGGCGGCCGTGGCGGCTTCGGCGGCGGCGGTAACCGCGGCGGTGGCGGCGGCGGCCGTGGCGGCTTCGGCGGCGGCGGTGGTCGTGGCGGCGGCGGCGGCTTCGGCGGCGGCGGCGGTGGTAACCGCGAGCCCCGCTGGTAAGCCGGAGCCACAAGCCGGCTAATCACACGCGAAAGCGCCTCCGGCACAAGCAACCGCCGGGGGCGCTTTCTCAATTTTCAAGAGACCGTCACGTAAGAGGACGGCGTTAGAAGGAACTGAATGAACTTTTCTGAACTCGGACTCCGGCCTGCGTACGCGCGCCGCTGCGAGTCCCTCGGCTACACAGAGCCGACACCGATTCAAGAGCGCGCGATTCCCATCGTGCTGACCGGCGCCGACCTCATCGGCTGCGCCGAGACCGGCACGGGCAAGACCGCGGCCTTCCTCCTCCCCACTTTGCAGAGGATGAGCGAGACGCCCCGCCCCGGCGTCCGCGTGCTCGTGCTCGCGCCGACGCGCGAGCTTGTGTCACAGATTAACGAGAGCTACAAGCAGTTGGCTCCGAAGGGTAGCCCCCGTTGCGCGGCCGTCATCGGCGGCGCGTCGATGTCGAACCAGACCGAAGCCCTGCGCCGCGGCGCGGGCGTGGTCGTCGCCACCCCGGGCCGCCTGCTCGACCACGTCGAGCGCCGTACGATTGACCTGTCGTTCGTCGAAGTGCTTGTGCTCGACGAGGCCGACCGGATGCTCGACATGGGCTTCCTGCCGGCCATCCGGCGCATACTCGCGGAGCTGCCCACCAAGCGTCAGACGCTCCTCTTCTCGGCGACGATGTCGTCGGAGATCGAGTCGCTCGCGCGCTCGACGATGAAGGAGCCGAAGATGGTCGAGGTGAACGTGCGCGGGCGCGCGGCCATCAACGTCGAGCAGATGGCCTACCCCGTCGCGCAGGAGTCGAAGACGGCGCTGCTCTTAGACCTTCTGGAGCAGGAGCGCGACAACTTCGAGCGCGTCCTCGTCTTCACGCGCACGCGGCGCGGGGCCGAGCGCCTCTCGCACATCCTGCTTGCGCGCGATCACAAGGTGAACCGCATCCACGCCGACCGCACGCAGCCCCAGCGCGAGGCCGCCCTGCGCGGCTTCAAGGATGGGCAGACACGCGTGCTCGTGGCGACCGACATCGCCGCGCGCGGCATCGACGTTGAGTCGATCTCGCACGTCATCAACTACGACGTGCCCGCGGCGCCCGAGGACTACGTCCACCGCATCGGCCGCACGGGCCGCGCCGGCAAGACCGGGCGCGCCATCACGCTCGTCACGCCCGTTGACGAACTCTCGATGCGCGCCATCGAGCGCCTGACGGGTCAGCAGGTCGAGCGCGTGGTGCTGCCGTCCTTCGGCGGCGCGCCGGCCGTCACGCAACGCGCGGCGGTCGCGAAGCCCTTCCGTGCGATGCGCGGGGCGGGCAGCAGCTCGCGCCGCAGTTTCCGCCCGCGCCGTGCGGGACGGTAAGATAAACTTAAACGAACGGCCGCGCGGCTCTCCGAGAAGCGCGCGCGGCCGGCAACCCCCAACCGAAGACACCTTTAAGGAGAGTACCGATTGGCTAAAGAAGACCTCGTTCCGGCATCAGGCGTGGTGGTTGATAAGCAGCCCAACGCCTTCTTCATGGTTCAGATAGATAACAGCGAACACGTCGTGCTCGCGCAGATTTCGGGGAAGATGCGTAAGAACCGCATCCGCATCCTCGTCGGCGACCGCGTCAGCGTCGAGCTTTCGCCCTACGACCTCACGCGCGGCCGCATCACCTACAGGTACAAGTAAGCTCCCGCGCGCCTCTGAAAATGTGTGTGGCGGCGCTCGACACGCGCCGCCACCGCTCGCGGCCCTCACGCGGTAGCCCGCACTTTCGCGGCCTCGCATACACGCCTCCGCGGTTCGCTCCGACTCCACGCAAACTGACACAACCGTTTCGGCGCCGCGCATTCATGCGGGCGCCGGATGACGGACACTTCTGCCACGTAAACGTCGCGGGCGGTGTTCTATGCGTGGGGCGAGGTTGACGAACGTCTCTTCGCCCTCAACAAATCCATCACGGTTGAGGTCAATACGCATGTTGAGATTTTCCCTTCCCTCGCTCCGGGTGTTGCTCTGCCTGCTGCTCTTCGTCGCGTCGTCTTACGCGCAGGGCGTCAACCCGGCGGGCGGCGTGGTCAGTCAGGCGGAGGCCGAGCGGTGGCGCGAGGACCTGCGCCACATGGCGCGCGAGATGGAGGCGCGCCACAAGAGCCTCTTTCACACGACGACGCGCGAGCAGTTCGAGGGCGCCGTCAGGCGTCTGCACGAGCGGATTCCGACGCTCGCGCGCCACCAGATTATCGTTGAACTGATGCGCGTCGCCGCGTCAATCGGCGACGGCCACACCAACGTCGCGCCGACGCGCGACCCGAAGATCGGCTTCCGCGCGCTGCCCTTCAAACTCTACCTCTTCAAGGACGGACTCTTCGTTCGCGCCGCCGAACGCTCCCACGCCGAACTGCTCGGCGCGCGCGTCATCAAGATCGGCGACCTCTCCGTCGAAGAAGCGTTCGCGCGCGCACGCGAGATCGTCGGGCGTGACAACGAGATGGGCGTCAGATTCTTCGCGCCGCTCCTGCTCGCCATGCCCGAGGTGCTCCACGCCCTCGGCCTCTCGGAGAGCCCCGACGCCGCGCGTTTCACCTTCGAGAAGGGCGGCCGTCAGCAGACGTTGACGCTCAAGCCCTACGGCCCGGCCGACCTACTTCCGCCCGACACCGATTTGAGCTGGCTGCCGAAGGGGGGCTGGGTGGACATGCGCGACGGGGCGCCGCCGGTGCTGTGGCTCAAAGACCCGAAGAACAAGTTCTGGTTCGAGCAACTGCCGAACTCGAAGGTCGTCTACGCGCAGCTCAACGAGGTCAACAACAAGCCCGAAGAGTCTCTGGCCGACTTCGCAAAGCGCCTGCTCGCCTTCGTCGAGGCGAACGGGGCCGAGCGGCTTGTGCTCGACCTGCGGCTCAACCGCGGCGGCAACGGCTCGCTCCTGCGCCCGCTCGTGCTCAGCCTCATCAAGTCGAAGGTCAACCAACGCGGCCGCCTCTTCGTGCTCATGGGGCGGAGCACCTGGTCGGCCGCGCAGTTCCTTTTGAACCGCATGGAGAGTTACACGGACGTGACCTTCGTCGGAGAGCCTTCGGGCTCGAAGGGCAACCACTACGGCGACTCGCGCCGCATCACGCTCCCGAACAGCGGCGTCACGGTGCGCGTCTCGATCTACTACTGGCAGGAGTGGGCCCCCTGGGACGCGCGGCCGTGGACGGCGCCGCACGTCACGGCGGAGCTTACGTCGGAAGAGTACCGCACGGGGCAAGACCCTATGTTGAAGGCCGCGCTCGGTTACGTCTCGCGCAAGCCGCTCTCGCAGGTTCTGGACGAGGCACTGACGGAGGGCGGGGCGGAGTTGGCGCTGAAGAGGTTCCGCGAGTTCAAGGCCGACCTCGTCAACCAATACGCCGAGACCGAGGAGCCGCTTCTCTCCGCCGGCCAACGGATGCTGAACGAGAAGAAGAACGAGCAGGCACTCGCCCTCTTCAAACTCGCCGCCGAAGAGAGCCCGCACTCGTCCCACGCGCACTTCACCGTGGGACTCGCACAATCACTCGTCGGCAACAGGGAGCAGGCGTTGAAGAGTTTGGAGAAGGCCGTGGAGATGAACCCGAAACACTACGAAGCGGTCGAGCTGTTGAGGCGTTTGAAGCGTCCTTAGAATCACTTAGAGTCAGATGTCAGGTATCTGCCAGTCGATCTCGGGCCTGCCGGCGTCGCGCAGGGCGCGGTTGGCGGCCGAGAAGGGGCGCGTGCCGAAGAAGCCGTGGCGTGCAGAGAGCGGCGACGGGTGCGCCGCGCGGAGGATGACGTGGCGGCCCTCGTCGATCATGTCGGTCTTGCTCTGTGCGTCGCGCCCCCAGAGCAGGAAGATTACCGCGTCCTTCTTCGCGTTGACCTTCTCGATGACGGCGTCGGTGAAGGTCTCCCAACCCTTACCCCTGTGCGAGCCGATGGCGCCGGCACGCACCGTCAGCACGGTGTTGAGCATCAGGACGCCCTGCCGCGCCCAACTCGCCAGGTACCCGTTGTTCGGGATGCGGAAGCCTGGGATGTCGCTCTTCAGCTCCTTGTAGATGTTCCTGAGCGACCCCGGCAGCGCCACCCCCGGCTTCACCGAGAAGCACAACCCGTGCGCCTGCTCCGGCCCCGGGTACGGGTCCTGCCCCAGCAACACCACGCTCACCTTCCTGAACGGCGTCAACGCCAGCGCCTGAAACGTCTCCCCCTCCGCCGGGTAGACCTCGAACTCCTCGCGCTCCCTCTCGACGAACGCCTCCAGCCGGCGGAAGTAAGGCTTCCCCGCCTCGCCCCCCACTTGCCTGCGCCACCCGGCCGGTATCGGCGGCATCATACCCCTTACAACCCTCCTTCTGAGCACGGAACAATTACTAACCGAGTACACTCCTGAGATTACGCTCTTCAAAGAGGGCGAGAATCGCACTTAAAGGGATGCCTTCGTTGTATTCCGGTTGGTGATCCGGAGCAAAATTCGGGTCGCCGCTATGATGTAAGGCGACTAACTCCCAATTACTATTAAAACATGGAGAGCCGGAGGAGCCCGCCTCCGTATTGGTCTTGTATCTAACCCGCGTATTGTTGCTGTTGACGCCAATGATGGCATCTGTGTCAATTACCAGCTTCAACGGTTTTGCCTTAGGATGTTGCAAGATAAAAAGAGGAGCGTTAGGTTGAAATTGATGCTCTGTCTCAGGAATTGAGATCCACTTCCGTTGAGGAGCGTTGGGCTCGGCTTCCCCGCCAACGGGCTGATCACCGGGCGCGCCATCGACACGCAATAAGGCATAATCCAGTTCATCTCTGTTCGGGAACTCTCCCAATCTGTTATAGGGACTATGATCGATGAGCCAATCGCTTGGGGAAAGACGGTGTTCCGTGCCTGTATAAATCGTCTTACCATCCGTCAGTTCCTTATAGTCAAAACGCAGCATGACGCCGTGAGGCTTGTCAGTCCCCGCAATAACCGTCTCCATCACATGATAATTGGTCATTACAACGTCTGGAGCAAGTAGGAATCCCGTACCATATATCGTGCCCCGTCCCGACGGAATCTCGATCCGGCAGATTTGCGCCTCAAGCTCGCTCAACTTGTTACGCCACTGGTTAACGCTCAGATAGGGATTTGTGTCCCTGACCAGCCGTTCTAATTTTGATCCTATCAAATCCGGTTTAAGCGAGGAGAGGCCCAATTGCTGGGAGAGTTCGAGCAACTTCAGGTTACCCGGGTTTGCATTACGTGCGGCCAATATAAGTCTCTCTACCGTCCCTTCAGCTTGCGCCTTCCTAATCAGCTTGAACACAGCCATTCGGAGATCATCATTCGGTGAGGCGATGTTGGCAAGCACAAGATTAAGCCTCAACCGCAACATCATTTCCAAATCCGGCTGAGTCGGGAAGGCGGCGATTAATGCATTGCTCAACTGCTCGTATACAGACCCGTCTAATTCCTGGACGCCCGACAACCCTTCTTTAGGTTTGACAGGAGCGGGTGCCTGAGACTCGTCCTTAGAGCGACTTCTCTTAATTAAGATACTGTTGATTAGCGGCTCTTCATGTTCTTCTTTTTTGGCTGTCCCCTTGCGTGGATTTTCCTCCTCGGTAGCCAACTTGGTTAAAAATACTTCCTGCAACTTCCGGCTATTCGTGACTTCGATTTCTGCGGAATCCTGAAAAGGCACGGGAGGGTCTTCGACGTGGCATTTTCTATAAGCCGTTATCTTGCATGTGTGGGACTCACTGGTATCTCTCGCTCCGGAATCGCTGAAAATCATCGCGCCGTTCGTTGCTTTACTCACTAAGGTCGCTTGAACCGTGCGTCGATGTGAGTCATTCACGATGGCGTAATGGAGGATGCTTTTCCCACCTTCTTCCATCTCGCTGACTTCGCGACCATCATGATCTTCGACAACTATAATAACCCGGTAGTCGTGCCCGCTGAGACGGGCGATGTGTTCGGGTTTAGGCTTTCTTCTGTAAACCTCATCAAACCATTCCAGACGGCACATTTTATGAGAGTCTCCCCTGCTCTTTTCCCGAAAGCGTGTTTATCACCGGTTCTTTCCGTTTGAAATCTTGTGCAAACTCGCTCAAGAGTTCCTCGACTACTTCTATCGATAGCTTAAAGAGCGCCGTGTGCCTGTAAAGGGTAGCCACGTGCCTGTGTAAATTCTTCTTGTACATGACGGCCATATCCAGGCGGGTTCCGTCTTCCGGGGGCGCTGCGTCCAAGAAGACCGTGCAGATATTCGTATCTATCCGGATATATGTGGGGTTCGGCGACAACGAAAGGACTTCGTCATACCATTGAATCTCGCTGGGGGCGACCTCGAAGCTTTTATCTTTGTAAAGATCGCGAGCAAAGACGTGCAACCGCGCGGTGAAACCCCCTTGTGACTCGCTATGCGCTTTAACGAGGAGTTCCCCGATTCGTTCAAAAGCATCTTGTATGTCGGAACTGTAGTTCCAGTAGCAAAGTTGGGACGCGTGGCCAACGCTCCTCTCCCACACCAGAAGGATTTCTTCCTTAATATCTGCTAATCGGATAGTCGTGCGGAGAGTCGGGACAGGATCGGGGTAAACTTCAGCTTCCTCGATGAGCATCCCCGTCTTACGCCAGGTGAGCAACTCGATTGCCTCGCGAGTGGGTTTTCGATGTCGAGTGCTGCCCAAACCCGCCATGAAACCAGAGTCGGCGATATCAGTCAGGGGCGTCCAATCAAATGTTCTGGTCACCTCTGCCAGCACATGCGAGTGACTGAACCTGCCGCCACCTAATTCCTCTACTTCTTTCTGTAATCTCTGCTTCCGACTATGATAATTATCGCTGAGTTGTTGATCGGCTCTCGTAATATTGATGAAAATAGACCCGACGGTCTTATCGAAACTAACCCTCCAGTCACGATAAGCATTGCACAGCAGGCGAAAAGAAGGGACTTCGCTCAACTGCGAGAAAGAGATTGAGTCGTAATGCTTCTTCTCTTCCACGTTTTCGGGCAGAGGAAACTTCTGCTGGCAGTCACTCCAAAAATTCTGCCAGCGGTGCATCAGCCTTTCTATCCCCAGAGTGCCGGCCTTAGTCAAAGCGAGGAGCCGGGTGAGGTTATATTCCGCATACCTCTCCATGGCAGTGGCGAACCCCAGGTATTGGATGGAGACGGGATTAATAATCTCCTGCTGGCGAGTAGTGCGGTAACCTTCGCTCGTGCTGATGACCTGCGGCCCCACTTGGAGGATGATGTTCGTGCCGCTGGCCAACAGTGTGAGATCACCGCCCACAATATGTGCCCGCGCCAGCGCGTAATAAGAGGCCATGCTAAGAGCATCCAGATAATTACTCATGTCTTTTTCCGGATGCGTACGGAACTGGCTGAAAATGCGCCAAAATTTGATAATTTCCGCCGGATCAGGTTTCACCCCAGCCTTTTTCGAGATCTCAGGCCACGGGCGATAATAGTCGTGAGTTAAAATCCTGCCCAGCGATTCCAGCCTCGCTCCGATGTCGTTCAGCCTGTCCGTCTCTCGTTTGCATTCGGGTAGTGTTTCCTCCAAAACCTGCGTGACCCGTATGGCGTGCTCCGCGTCGGCCCTGGCAACTTCCCGATGTAGCCGCTCCACCTTCTGCATCAACCTGCCCAGTTTGCCTGCCTTCAGGTTGTAAGCCTCCTCAAGCCTGAGGATGTGAAAATAGAGTTCAAAGAGTGAGCCGGGCGGGATAGTGAAGTTAACCTTGGTATCTCTGAAGATGAAAGCCGCCGTCATGGGGAAGCCCATGCGCTCTTCGAGTTCTAAGGGGGACGCCACTTCGGCATGCCAGACGGTCGGGTAAATCAGGTCGAAGTCGAGCGCCCTGATCGGGTCTGAGCCCTCGCGCCGTCGGTCAATTTCTCTGGAAAACACTTTCCAGTATCGCTGTAACTGTTCCCACAGCCCGCTCATGTGAAGGAGATTTAAAAGACTAGGCTGCGAACCAGTGAGTTTTTCCAGGTGCTCGAAGGTAGCGCTGATAGTATCAGTTGGCATGAATTGCGTTCCGCCTGAATTATATGGCCTCTAATAGTTAGCCAACTCTGGGAATTGGCGGATGCTCTGCTCCAGGTTCTGAATAACCGGAGGCGGCGGCAAGTTGAACATCGAGCCGGACAGGGCAAACAGTAGCGCGCCGATAACCGGGCGCATGACCCCCTCGTCCTCTGGCCTCACGATGCGCACGTAAGGCAATTGCTCACAAGCCATCTCACTCACGAGATCACAAAATCGACTGTTATACCTGAACCCTCCCCCCGATAAAACTAGAGGCATATTGTCCGGAGGAAGATTGGCCCTCCTGAGAGCGGTGCTTGCCTGCTCTATTAATTCTCCAGCCGCCCCGACAATTATTTCCCGCGCGATGATGTCTTCCGGGTAATCTTCTAAAGTTTTGAAGACGGCAGGCGCCAGGTCGCTCACGAAATGGCGATATTGTTTTACGTCGGTCTGCTGGCTCAAGAGGATGATGGTATCTACCCAGTTACCGCGCTGCGCTCTTGAGTGCTGTTTAAGTATTTCGACCCAGATCGGAAAAGTATTGAGCGTCTCCTGTATATAATGTGGGAGTTCGGTTTTTACTTTCAGACGCTCATCCCGCAACCGAAAGAGCGCGTTCAGAGCACGCGAGCCGATCCAGTAACCACTACCTTCATCCCCGATAAACGCCCCCCACCCGCCGACTCGCCGGATCACCTGATCGGTTCGCGCCAGGGCGGCAGAACCAGTGCGACATGAGAGAGCCGCGCCGAACAATGAACGGGTAGCCCCCGTGAAAGCTATTTCGATGCCACCGGTAGTTATCGGGTGAAGCTTATCCAGATCGGCACCAGCCCACACTTCCCTGGCACCAATAACGCGATCATACTTAGTCGTGACCCCAGTCAGTCCTGCGCAAATCCTGCCACCGCTATGGCAGAACTCAGCCACGTCGATATTACAGTCCTCCAAGATGTCCTTAATAAGTCCAAAAAGCTCAACACTCAATACCGCTTTCGTCCCCTCATGATATTCGTGGTAATTGAGGTGCTCTTGATGGACTTTGGCTGCCTGAACATTTCCACATTCGTCTGCGACTGCAAGCACAGTACAGCTCTTACCGCATGCTTCTATGCCTATGCTGAGAGGTGGCACTGTCCTTACTCTCCGTCTGTTCGGGATCAACGATTTGCGAGATCAACCAATTTACTTTTTTGTAGCCCGGATGGTCTTATCACCATGAAGCTCAAGAAATGGCCAAAAGCGAGAATCGTTTAAACCGAAGAAGACTCAGTATCATTCCTGATAATAGTCAATCCAAGTCTATGAGCCAGAATGTGAAGAAATGATAAGGCGACGACAAACGCCACAACAATATTCCCGGTAAATGTAAATGTCAATAATTAGAATATTACGGTTTGCACTTGCATTGGCACTAATAGCCGCAATGCGTGAACCAAGCTTCAATATCGTCAGCCGTCACCGCCCCGATGGCTTCGCGTAGCGCCGTGTCCAGCTTCTGGGGCGTGCGCGGCTGTCGCCCGCGCACCAGCGTCTTGACCTTCAGCCAGCAGTTCTCCATCGGCGAGAAGTCCGGCGAATAGGTCGGCAGCCACATTACCTCCGCCCTGACCGCGGCCACGGCCGCCTCGATCTGGCTGGCATGGTGTACCCGCAGGTTATCGAGCAGGACGATGTCACCCCGCCGCAGTCGCGGCGCCAGCCAACTCGACACGAAGGCGTCGAAGCAGAGCGTGTCGACCGCCCCGCTCAGCGCCAGCGTCGAGACCATCCCGTGCAGCCCCAGGCTCCCGATCAGCGAGACGCTGGTGCCGCGCCGGCACGGCACGCGCTGCACGACGCGCTGGCCCCGGGGGGCGCGCCCGTGAGCCCGCGTCATCGCCAAGTGAAAGCCCGTCTCGTCGGTGAAGACGAATCGCTCGCGCTCCAGGTGCGCCACCCGCTCCCGGAAGGCTTCCCGCTCCGACTCGACCCGCTCCAGCGCCGCCAGACTTTTTTTTACGAGGCAGCCCCAGCCGCTGCAACGCCCGGCAGACGGTCGCCGGGTGAACTTCGACTCTGGCTCTGCGCTTGAGGTAGTGCGCCAACTCGGCCAGCGTGGCGTCGGGGGCTGCGAGCACCCGCGCGCGTCACAGAGTCAGGTGCCTGTCGCGCAGAGCGGCCGGGTAGCCGCCGCCATGCGGCCGGGGCGGGAGACCTTCCCCGGCGCGATACTTCCGGAGGAGGCGGGTCACCGTCCGGCGGCCGACCTCGAAGATGTCCGCCACTTCATCGAGCGTCCCTTCGCCGCGCTCGTAGGCGAGGACGATCCGCTCGCGGAGGTCAGTCGTGTAGGCTCTCATGGCCTATGAGTGTCGCAACTCACAGTGCCAATGCAAGTGCAAACCGTAATAATGTCTAGTGGGAGACGGAACAAACATGGTATCCCCCTGCGTCGTCTCCTCATCTTCGGCAGGACAGGGTTGGCGGAGGTGCGGAGTTGGGTCTATAGGATGCAGCATAAAGGCTGAAATTACGAACCTGCTTTCAATGACTTACAGCAGTTACTGAATCGTAAAGCCTGAAACTGATGAACCATAAAGGTAGAAAAGGCTTTGTCTTCGAATAACTTATCCTGAAAACTAATAGTGAAATGCCGCTAACCGGGGGCATCCTATCGGGCAAGTCTGCATAACTCAGACCTCCATCCTTCTGGTTATTATCGGCCAGGAAAATGTGTATAGGGGGATACCCCATAAATATAAACGCCTTCGAAGTATCGACAGGTTCTTATCCCCGAAGACTATTAGTCTTTCTCTGTCTGAAGTAACGATCAGATCGTTCACCTGAGAGTCCTCTCTAACTAACAGTTGTAGTTTGCCCGTTACCACGCCCCCATACACATCGCTGCCCCCGAAGGTAAATAAGAAATCTTCCGCGCCCCAGGCGAGGTGAACCCAGTTATCGTGATGGGCTATAGGTTTTGTTAGATCCGGTGCCTCTCCCAGCTTCCACACATAGACATCTCCGTTGCCGGAGCAGGCGGCTACTAAACTTCCGTTCGCATTGAATTCCAAGCCCGGCGATCCCTCCTGAGTGGGTATGGATGCTTTCACCTCGGCGCCAGGCGACTTATCCAGCGGCCAGACGTAGACTCCTCTATCCGGAGCCAGGCCCCCCACCCACTTGCCGTCAGGACTAAAGGCAACCCCAGGCTGCGAATCCATACCGCGTTCAAAAGTTCTAAATGTAGGCTGCTCATGTAGCCGCGCGGCTTCGTTTACCGAGGCGGTGAAAAACTCTCCGAATACCGTCCTCGCTACTACCCAGCGATCATCCGGGCTGAAAAATACCTGGAAGGCGCTGTGGGGCCTGCCTTGGAGGCTCTCACCCTCGGCTACCGGGGTGAATGTCAGCGAGGGGAAGTCGCTTAACTTTGCGATAGTCAATCTGCCATCGCTAACGGTAGTGACGGCGATCCACTCATCGTCGTGGCTGAACGCAATCGGGTCTCGGCCATTTCCTGTCAACCCTATCCTGTTATCGGGTGTCGTGGGATTGTGGGTTAAATCGTCGGTCCTGCGGATGAACAGGTAACCGTCGCCGGTCACCATGGCCACATACTTACCATGAGGGCTAAAGGTCACGTGGGGTTGTGCCACGCGCGGTTGAATTACGAATTGAAGATATGGTTGCGGAGATTGGCTTAATACTTCCCCGACACGCCATAGGTAAAAACTTCCGTCGGCCGCCAGGGCGTAAATCCAGCCCTCGTCGGGGCTGAATCCGCCCCACCTATAAGGGTAAGGCTCCCGGAGCATCCTCCCCATCGCCGGCGGAAGGATCTGCAGGATGGGCTTCGCGTCACCGGTAAGCTTATCCGCCGCCCGCCAAACATATATTTGTCCATCTTGGGTAATGCCCGCCAGGTAACTCGCCTGGGGGCTGATTATGATATCCATGAAAGATTTTTCTATTTCAGTTCTATCACCCCAGGGTTGGTCACACTGCCATAAGATGCTCCTTCCGTTTTCAGTAAATGATATGGCCGCGCGATGGTTTCGGCTCACGATCCAATCCGCATGACGGAGTCTGGTCGATTCACGCTCGATTGATACGTGAGGGGGGGAAATTATTAAAAAGATAAATATGATGAATAGCGCGGCTGACGTGAGGACGATCCGGTGAACTCGCTTTGTGCGGTTTATGAGGTGTATGGCAGGCCCGGCAGATTTATTTTGAGGTGAGGCATTTTTAGCGATGAAGCGCATATGGCGGAATGGGATGAACAGGCCGGGGTGTCGACGCTGGTCATCCAAATACCTTTGAAGAAGGCGATTCGCTTGTGCCTCTGCGGTTTCAACGTCGCTGGTGGCGTCAAGAATGGGGCGGACGATGTAATCGTTGATGAGGTTATAGGTCTGAGTACTCTCAAGGATTACTAAATACGCGGATTGGCACCGCGTGAGAACTCTTTGTAACGCCAGGTCATACTCCTGGTCGCTCTTCGGAAGTACTTGACTCTTATCCTTGAGCGTAGCCTTTATGCGCTCTCGGAGTTGCTCGTAGGTTAGCCCCTCCGGACGCTTAATGTCAGCGTCATCCGAGCATAGAGAGCGTAATAAGTATCGTGCAATTTGTTGTTCGAGAGCTACGCCGTCGCCCCTGCTTTTCGGCTCGATAACCTCGTATACATACGAGGCGAGTATGCCTCTCGCGCCTTCAGCATTTCTGTACCTATCTAAGTCATATATTCGTTTCTCTGTTAAGTAGCTTGCCACAAGTTGCAGCTCCACCGGGCGCACTTCGCCGTTTTGCTCTAGATCGCGTATCAGTCTGTCCTTCAACGCGTCGGCAAACGGCACTTGATCGTGGCTGGAAGCAGCATTTAATACCGATAACGCCTCTTTCGATTCCCAGTTTCTTAAGCGGTAACTCGAATTAACGTCTAGCGGTTGAGGGACGTGGGGCCAAAAGTCCTGCAGGTCATCGACGAACTCCTTCCTGATCCCGATCAGCCAACAAGCCGGCAGACGTGAATCGGTGTAACATTCCCCCACGTCCTTGATGAACTGTTCCCGCGAGTTTCGCGCCCTGTGAATTGTTAAAAACTCTTCAAATTGGTCGAGGATTATGTAGAGCCTACTATTAGGATTGGCCGCTGTTGCCACAGTTATTATTTCATGCAAAGTTGCGCAACTATCAAAATCAATTGTATTTCCGAATTCGAGCTTAAAGGATTGTCTGACTGCGGAAAGGTAATCGCTTCCTAGCCTTAATATATATATCGGCACCCCACCCAGCGCCCTGACGCCGGGTATCAATGCCGCCCTGAGAATAGAAGTCTTTCCTACTCCGGCCTCGCCACATAAATAGCCGAATCGAAAGTCTGCTGTTGAGATTTTTGCTAGAATTTGTTTGCTCTCAATGGCACGTCCGAGTAATGACTCCCCTTGCTCGAACGGTAACAGCCCTCGCAAATATGCCCTGGGGCTCGGCGTGGCAGTTATTGGCTCGAATTTTCTATGCTTACGCCTCCACCGCTTTAGCGCCAGGTGCCAACACAAACTCAAGGCCATGATCAGGGCACTTATTATGACCAGTGCCGACATTTCCTTGAGGTAACTAATTACCGCGGCCATCGCCCCACAGAGCGCAAGTATGATTTGAATGAAATCAGTGATCTTTCTAGCGGACGAAAGTGATGGCGGAATATTAGAAGGTGGTTGTTGAGAAGCGTCCGGCATGGCTATTCAAATACAGAGAGGTTGAAGACAGCTAGGTTGTAAGGCATCCTGATCTGAAAGGTCAATACTTAATCTGTATAAACCTCCCGGGTAGAAACTGCGCGCGGAGCCGCCGCGGGCTTCACGAGTGAGAGCCCACACTGGAAGTATACGTCGGCCGCGCGTAACTGGAAGCATAAGTCGTCCAAAGCGGCCAACTTATGCTTCCAGTCACACCGAGACACACTACCGGGTGCGGCACAAAGGCTGAATCCCCGAGCGTGCCCTCAACAATTTACAGTAAGCGTAGAACTATACGGCCAGAAGAGGCGGAATCATAAAAGATGGAAAGCCGCTAATGTTGAATCGTATACTCTCAAGTCCCGAGGTCTTTCATCTAATCCGGCTAAGCATTACTGAACAGGGAGAATTCGTTACCTCTCCTCCCTAAGAAATCTTGCCACCTCTCTTCGAGAATATTCACTACCTCACTGCGGATGCCGATGCCCGATATCTGTGTGTTCCAGTTAACCCTAGAGAGTAAATCTTCATTAAGCCACTCGCGGGGAAAGATGGATTCCGTATCGGGATTCAACAACGTCTCCCATCGGACTTTCACGTACATAGTCGTCCGGCCAACCTTAGCTTTCTCCTTCCGCCAATGAATCCCTTCATAAGGTTTTGAGACAGCGTACCCCGCCCCGACGACGCCTCTCGGCTCCTCACCCTGACGTAATAGAATACCTTGGATTCAACTTTGAAGTGCAGCAGGCTGTCGTTTGTAAAAGACCTCGTTCGGCGTCCGGTAGCCGAGCGTCTTGCGCGGCCGCTCGTTGAGTCGCTCCACGACTTGCTCGACCTCCGCCTGCGTGATGGCCGCGAAGTCTGCCCGCTTGGGGAAGTACTGCCGCACAAGCCCGTTGGTGTTCTCGTTTACCCCGCGTTCCCAACTCGCGGGCGGGCGCGCAAAGTAGAACTCTGCACCCAGCCCCCGCGAGATGCGGGCATGGTGGGCGAACTCCCCGCCGTTGTCCGACGTGATCGTCAGCACCCTCTCGGAGAGTGGCCCCAACACTGTGAGACTCGCCTGCGCTACCTCCTCTGCCCCCTTGCGCTCGATCCAGCACAGCCGCACCAGCTTCGACTTGCGCTCGACCAGGCTCAGCAGCGCGCCCTGACCCCTGCGGCCAACGATGGTGTCGGCCTCCCAGGCGGCGCATCGGCGACTGGCATCGACCACGGCCGGGCGCGCCTCAATGCCGACCCGTCCCGCGAGCTGCCCCCGCCGCGCGTGCTTCCCGTAGCGCTTGCGCCGCTCTCTACGGCACCGCAGGTGGAGGTGCAGCGTGCCGCCCGCCCGCTTGTCCGCCCGGACGTGTTGGTAGATGCGCTCGTGGCTTACCGCCGGCCGTCGCTCCACCTTGAGCCGACCCGCGATCTGCTCGGGACTCCAGTCCCGGCGTAGCAGCGACTCGACCAGCGCCCACGTCGTCTCGCTGATGCGGGGGCAGTGCGCGGCGCGACGGCGCGCCTCAGCCAACTCGTGTGCCCGACCCGGGCGGTAGCCTCGCCGCCCGCGGTTACGCCGCAGTTCCCGCGAGACGCTCGACTTGTGGACGCCGACGATGGCGGCCATCTCGGTCTGGGTGTGCCCGGCTTTCTTCAAGGCGTAAATCTGGTATCTTTGCTCGCGGGTCAGCTGCGTGTAGCTCATCAGTGTGCTTCTTTGACTTGGCGGTTAAAAAGCACGCTGAGACTACCGCAGCTTACCTCTCACCTGCCAATCTCAAAGTTGCACTTCAAAGTTGAATTCAAGATATGCTATATCGTCCCCAGGGCAATCGCATTCTAAAGCCGCAGTACCCTGAGCAAGTAGTTTTCATCAAGCGCGGCCTTCAGCCGTTTGGCCTTGACCCCGCGCTTGACGCTGCGCTCGTGCTGTAACAGGTTGTTGACGAGGCGGCGCAGCAGCGCCAAGTTCTCTGCCGCGTGCCCGGCCCGCACCCGCGAGTCGTCTTCACCGAAGAGCACGTCCAAGACCCAGTGGCACGAGTTCTCCACTGACCAGTGTCCGCGCACCGCCTCCGCGAACTTCCTCGCCGCGACCGGCAGACTGCTCAGGTAATAGCGCCGGTTGAGCGAGACTGCGCCCTCAAGCTCGCGCACCGCCTCGCAGAGGCCGACCGTCTGGAGGCCATCCCACTCGCCCGAAGCCGTCAGGTCGTCGGGAGCCGTCACCTGCCAGAAGCGCCGCTCTTCGATCCGCCCGTGCTCTTTCTCCACACTCCGGTGCTCGCCTAGCTGGAAGCCGTGGGTGCGCCCTTCCCTCACCGAGCAGAGGAACTGCTCGACCCGCTCGTGCAAGCTACCGTGGTTGCCCTTGAGCGCCAGCACGTAATCGGCGCCTTGGCGGCGCACCTCGGCCGCGATCTCCTTCTGGCAGTTGAGCGCGTCGGCCGTCACCACGCAGCCTTTGAGCGCCAGCACTCGCAGCAACTCCGGCACGGCCCGTATCTCATTCGAGCCTGCGGCCACCTTCACCTGCCCCAAAGTCAGCCGGTTCTCCCGCGCCCAGGCGCTGACCAACTTGAGGGCCGGGCAGTCCCGCGCCGCGTCGTAAGAGCGGCGCACCGCCTTGCCGTCGATTGAGACTACCGCCCCCTCACCGAGGTCTGCTACCTCGCGCGCCCACGACATGAAGCAGCGCCCGAAGGCCGCGGGGTCGAGGGCGGCGAAGACTCTCCCGAAGGTGTCGTGCGAGGGGATGCCGTGCGGCAGTTCCAGAAAGCCGCGCAGCCACGCCTCGCGCGTCTCACCGAACTCCTCGATCTCGGTGAAGTCATCCGCCCCGCACAGCACGGCGCAGAGCGCGATGGCGAGGATGTCAAGGAGCTTATGGCGGCGACCCTGCGAGCGGCGCGGGTCAGGCAAGTCCGAGAAGCAATCCCAGACCAGAGGCGGTGGCTGTGACATGGCGTCCTCCTGCGGGCGGAATAGCAAATCCGCCCACATGATTACACCAGCCACGCCGTGTCAAGCTATTTCCTGCTCCGACGAGAATGCGATTGCCCTGATATCGTCCCTCCTTTGACTGTAAATGTTTTTTTGGGCAGTTGAATCTTGAGAACTTGTTTTGGTAGAATCCCTCGTCCTTGAGAGCGGAGTTGATATCCAGACTGCTGCTTTTTTAAGGGGGTTTCAAGCGCGTAAGTGCTTGATTCTGTTGGGAGGTCGTCCAATGGTAGGACTCCAGACTCTGGATCTGGCTATCGGGGTTCGAGTCCCTGCCTCCCAGTGAAGAAAGAGGGTTCTGAAACTTCGAGTGTTTCAGAACCCTCTTTCGTTATCGACCTACTACCGACCGTCCTCAAATCTGCCGACGGTTCTTCAGAATCTTGACGAAGGAGCCGGAGCGCAGCTCTTCGACGGTGAGGCCGCTCAGGCGGACGGCCTCCTCTTCGGTGAGGGCGCCGCAGTTGGTCGCGCGCAGGAAGTAGTTGAGCAGTCCCTGACCCGTGGCGGCGTCGTCGAACACGTCGCCGACGAGCGTGGCGCGCGCGGCCTTCTCGACGAAGTTGGTCAGGCGCTCCGACGCCGGGCCGAGGCTTTCGAGGAAGAAGGTGTAGACGGCGGCGTAGCGGGTGGGGAGTTGCGCCGGGTGCAGGTCCCACCCCTGATAGAACGCGTTCGTGAGCGAGTGCTGGATGTGCTCGTAGTGGAGCCGCCAGGCGCGGCCGACGGCGCGGCGGTTCTCCTCCTCCTGCTCTTCCGAGAGCGCGCCGCCCTCGGGCGCGCGGTGCACAGGCACCGGCATGATGTTCGTCGCGCCGTCCGAGAGCCACACGCCCGTCCCGCCCAGAGCGACCTGCATCGCGTGGCGCGCGTGGTCGCACGCCGGGTGCGTCATGTGCTGGTGCGCCGCCGTGATCTGGCAGCTCGCCGTGTAGTCGTACGTGCCGAAGTGCGCGGCGACGCAGCGCCCGCGCGCCTCCGCGACGAGCAGCGGCAGCGCGCACTCGCCGCGGTAGTCGATGATGGACTGAGTCGTCTCGACCATCAACTCAAGCTTGAGCGAGCCGGCGGCCAGCCCCGACTCGCGCTCGAAGAGGTCAAAGAGGTCTGCGAGCGTCGAGACCTGCTCGGGCACTGTAACCTTCGGCAGCGTGACGACGAAGTTCTCGGGCAAGCGCCCGCCCGCCTCTGCCAACAGTGAAGTTAAGAAGATGTCGAGCGTGCGCGACGAACGCGCGTACAGCTCTTCGGTGAAGGGCTTGATACGGATGCCGATGAAGGGCGGGAGCGTGCCCGCCTCCAACCCGCGCGCGACCTCTGCGGCGGCCGAGGCGGCGTGACCGTCCTCCTCTGCGTCGGGGCGGTTGCCGTAGCCATCCTCGAAGTCGATGCGGAAGTCCTCGACGGGCTCGCGCTTCAGTTTCTCGGCGACGCGCGCGTAGACCTTGTGCGCGAGCCACACGCCCGGGTGCTCTTTCTGAAACCCGGCCTCGTCCTGCTCAATGGCGGCGCGCACCGAAGAGTCGTCCGAGACGGAGTCGGGCAGCTCCTCATGACCGGGGAGCTGAAGCGCGCGCGCGAAGACGGCGAAGTTCGGCGCGTACGTCTCAAGCGCGCGCCGCGCGAGCGCGCCGAGGCGCGGCGTCGTGTCGGACTTGAAGAGGTGCGCGCCGCCGTAGACCGTGTGCACGGGCTGGCGCCTAAAGGACTCGCCCGGGTAGCGCGCGGCGAACTCGCGGTTGGCCTCGCTCAGCCGCGCGGAAATCTCCCGCGTCTTCTCGCTCGTCAGCGTTGTTCTCATCGTCTCTCCTCGCTCGTGTAAGGCCGAAGCATTCTAACGCAGCGCCCCGTGGCCACGCGAACGGGCGCAATCATTCTGTTGCCAAAAGCCCCGAGTTATGTTTTAAGTCTTCGTCATGCCTCCGCCCGACCTTTGTATCCGTGGCCAGCGCGTCATCACCCTCGAAGGGGAAGTCCCGGCCGCGGTACACGTGCGCGGCGGGCGCGTCGAAGAGGTGAAAGGGTTTGAAGACGTGCCCGACGGGTGTCCTCTGGTCGAGGCCGGGGACGCGGTCGTGCTGCCCGGTCTGGTGGACTCGCACGTGCATGTGAATGAGCCGGGGCGTACGCGCTGGGAAGGGTTCGCTTCGGCGACGAGGGCGGCAGCCGCGGGCGGCACAACGACGATTGTTGACATGCCGCTCAACAGCATCCCGCCGACGACCACGCCCGACGGGCTCAGTCAGAAGATAGAGGCGGCGAAGGGTCAATGCCGCGTGGACGTGGGCTTCTGGGGCGGGCTCGTGCCCGGCAACCTCGGACTGCTCGCCGCGCTTCAGGCGGGCGGCGTCGTCGGCTTCAAGTGCTTCCTCATCGACTCCGGCGTGCAGGAGTTCCCGAACGTCAGAGAGGGCGAGTTGCACGCGGCGATGTTCGAGCTGGCGCGGCTGGACGCGACGCTCATCGTACACGCGGAGATGCCCGGCCCGGTCGAAGAGGCGTTCGCATCCTGTTGCACGGGAGAGGCGGCGGGCGACCCGCGTCAGTACGAGACGTTCCTGCGCTCGCGTCCGCGTCAGGCAGAGGACGAGGCGGTCGCGCTCTTGCTGCGGCTCTGTCGCGAGACGGGTGCGCGCGTGCATGTCGTCCACCACTCGTCGGCCGACTCGCTGCCGCTGTTGCGCGAGGCCAAGTCGGCCGCGCTCCCCTTCACCGCCGAGACGTGCCCGCACTACCTCACCTTCGCGGCCGAGGAGATTCCCGACGGCGCCACCGAGTTCAAGTGCTGCCCGCCCGTGCGCGAGCGCGAGAACCGCGAGCACCTTTGGGCGGCGTTGGCTGACGGCACCATCGACATGATCGTCTCCGACCACTCGCCCTGCCCGCCCGAGATGAAGCGCCGGCCCGAGGGCGACTTTATCAAGGCGTGGGGCGGCATCAGCTCTTTGCAGTACAGGCTGCCCGTCGTGTGGACGGAGGCGCAGAGGCGCGGCCACGACTTCCGGGACCTCGCGCGCTGGCTCTCGCGCGAGCCGGCGCGGCTCGCCGGACTCTTCGGCCGCAAGGGCGCCATCAGTCCGGGCCGCGACGCAGACTTCTGTATCTTCGACCCCGCGTCGAAGACGCGCGTCAACGCGGAGACGAACCATCATCGACATAAGCTCACGCCCTACGACGGCCTTGAGTTCGACGGCGCGGTCGTGGCGACCTACCTGCGCGGCGAGAAGATTTACGACCGCGGTGAGTTTGCTGAGAGGCCGACCGGCACGCTGCTGCTGCGCGAGCCGCCGAAGAAAGAGCCGTCCATCTGGGACGACTTTGAAGACGACTTTTAATGGCTGACGGAGGAAGATGACTTCTGAGTTCACGAACCTCGTTGACCTTGCCTCGGAGCGTCTGGGCGGCGCCGTTGTTTACGCCAACGATGACTTCTTCGCGCCAAAGGAGAACCTTCTGAAGGCGTCCGCGCCCGTCTGGCAAGAGGGCGTGTACACCGAGCGCGGGAAGTGGATGGACGGCTGGGAGTCGCGCCGTCGCCGCACGCCGGGCTTCGACTGGTGCCTCATCCGCCTCGGCGCGCCGGGGCGCGTGCGCGGCGTGGTCGTGGACACCAGTTTCTTCCGCGGTAACTTCCCCGAGAGCTGCTCACTCGAAGGCTGTGCGGCGTCGCCGAACGCAGACGCAGAGGCTCTGACGGCCGAGTCGGTCGAGTGGTTGGAGCTGCTGCCGCAGTCTAAACTCGAAGGCCACTCGCAGAACGAATTCTCAGTCACGCCGGACGAGCGGGTCACGCACCTGCGGTTCAAGATTTACCCGGACGGCGGCGTCGCGCGCCTGCGCGTCTACGGCGAGGTCGTGCCCGACTGGGACTCCATCAGACGCGCGGGCGGGCTCGTAGACCTCGCGGCGGTCGAGAACGGCGCGATGGTCGTCGCCACAAGCGACGAGTTCTTCGGCCACCGGCACAACCTCATCATGCCGGGACGCGGCGCCGACATGGGCGACGGCTGGGAGACGAAGCGGCGGCGCGGCCCCGGCCACGACTGGTGCGTCATACAGCTCGCGGCGCGCGGGACGGTCAGACGCGTCGAGGTGGACACGGCGCACTTCAAAGGTAACTTTCCCGAGAGCTGCTCGCTCGAAGTCTGCGAGGCGCCTCTGGACAGGCTCGCGCCCGGGGAGTCCTACCTTACCTTCGCCGACTGGCACGAACTTCTGCCGCGCACAAAGTTGCAGGCGCACACGCGCCACTTCTACGAGGCGGAACTGGCGGGCGCGGGCGCGGCCACGCACGCACTCTTCCGCATCTACCCGGACGGCGGCATCAGCCGCCTGCGGCTCTATGGGAGCCTGGAATAGTGAATAGTAAATGGTGAATAGTAAGAACCCGTTTTAACTATTCACCATCTTTCAACTGATGCCTGACCTCAAAGACCTCGAAGGGCCGATTGGGAAGTTGAACCGCCTCTCGATGGATGAGACGCGCGCGGCGCTGCTGGCGTGCTGCGGCTCGACGCGTTGGGCCGACGCGGTGGCGGCGCTCAGGCCCTTCTGGGACGTGGGGCAGTTGCTCAACATCGCGGGGCGCGTCTGGCGCGAGCTGCCGCGCGAGGACTGGCTCGAAGCCTTCCGGGCGCACCCGAAGATCGGCGAGTCTAGGCCCCAGCGCGAGACGGGCGCGGAAGCGCAACGCTGGGCGGAGGGCGAGCAGGCGCGCGCGCGCGAAGCATCGGACGAGACCCTCGACGCACTCTCGGAAGCGAACCGCGAGTATGAAGAGCGCTTCGGCTTTATCTTCATCGTCTGCGCCACAGGCAAGTCTGCGGAAGAGATGCTCGCGCTCCTGCGTGAGCGCATCAACAACGACCCGGAGACCGAGCTGCGCGTCGCGGCCGGCGAGCAGTGGCGCATCACGGAGCTGCGGCTCAGGAAGTTCTTCAACGTCAAATGAGTGGCATCACGACACACGTGCTCGACACCGCGCGGGGGCGACCCGCGGCGGGCGTGCCCGTCACGCTCGAAGTAAAAAGTGAAGAGGGCTGGCGCGTCGTCGGTTCGGGCGCGACGGACGCGGACGGGCGCCTGCGCGACCTCGCGCCTGCCGGCTTCATAGTGAGCGAGGGCGCTTACCGGCTCACGTTCGACGCGGGCGCATACTTCGCGGCCGCGGGCGCCGAAGGGTTCTACACGGAGGTGGTCGTGTCTTTCGTCGTCCGCGACGCGGCGGCGCACTATCACGTGCCTCTGCTGCTGAGCCCTTTCGGCTACACGACCTACCGCGGGAGCTAACGGAATGAATCTTTCAGCCGAGTTAAGCGAGTGGCTCAACCTGCTCGCGCGCTGGTTCCATGTCTTCGCGGCCATCCTCTGGGTCGGCTCGACCTTCTACTTTACGTGGCTCGACGGCCGCTTTCAGGAGGAGGAGCGCGCGGCCAGAGAGGAGGGCGGCGACCCCGAGGTGTGGATGGTGCACAGCGGCGGCTTCTACGTCGTCGGCAAGCGCAAGACGCCCTCGCTCAAGCGCCTCCACTGGTTCCGTTGGGAGGCGGCCTCGACGTGGCTGAGCGGTATGGTGCTGCTCACGCTCCTCTACTACCACGGCGGTCTGATGGTGGACGCGTTCGTGCGCGACATCGGCCCGTGGACGGCGGGAGGCTTCGGCGTCGGGATGTTGATTGTCGGGTGGGTCGTCTACGACCTGCTGGTGCGTTCGCCGCTGGGCCGCAACGAGAAGGCGTTCGCCGCCGTGGCCTACGCACTCGTCGTCGGCGCCGCATACCTCTCGACGCACGTCCTGAGCGCGCGCGCGGCCTTCATCCACGTTGGCGCAACCCTCGGCACCATCATGTTCCTCAACGTCTGGATGCGCATTCTGCCCGCGCAGCGGCGCATGATCGCGGCCGTCAAAGAGGGCAACGCGCCCGACCCACGGGAGGGCGCGAGCGCCAAGCTGCGCTCGAAGCACAACACCTTCATCGTCGTCCCCGTCGTCTTCACGATGATCAGCAACCACTACAACCTCGTCCTCGGCCACGAGTACAACTGGGTCATCCTCTCGGCGCTCGTCCTCGTCGGCTGGGTCGCCGCGAAGCTCATCCGCCGCGCGTAAGGGAAGATGTGATGGGTTCAGTCGGAGCGCCGGAGCGCGTAGGGAGCGAGACGTGGGCGGAGTTCTGCGGGCGCGTGGACGCGGCGCTCGCGGAGTACGTGCGCACGGGGCGCGCGCGCGTGAGCTATCGCGGGTGGTGCGTGACGCTGGATACGAACGTCGTGCCGGCGGGCGCGGCGGCGGCGGTCGTCACACGGATGCGCGCGCCGTTCGTCGGGCGCGGGCAGTTTCGCTTTAAGCTCCAGCGGCGCGATCTGCTCGACGCACTCGCGCGGCGCCTGCGCATCCATTCGAGCGAGACCGGCCAGACGGACTTCGACCGCGAGTTCGTCGTCCGCTCCGAAAACGACGGGGCCGTCAGACGGCTGTTCGACTCGCCCGACATCCGCCGCCTCATACAGTCGCAGCCCTCGATCAACCTCGAAGCGCGCGGCGGCGACGGCCCCTTCGGCGCGAGCCTCCCCGAAGGCGTGGACGAGTTGGTGCTGCGCGCTCCCGGCTTCGTCACCGACGCCGAGCGCCTCCGACGCCTCTTCGCACTCTTCGCACTCATCCTCGACCGCCTCTGCGAGACGGGCGTCGCCTGCGGCGACGAGCCCGGCGTCACGCTCTAAGACTTGAAATTTCAACTCTGAAATTTCGGACTCCTATCTGTACCAACTCGCAATCGTGAAGCGCTCGCCGTGTGTAACGGGCTCGACTTCGTGCGTGGTCTCGGCGCGGAAGAGGACGAGGGTGCCGGCCTCGCCTTTGAACTTCAATGGCTCGGACATGTCGCGTGGGTGGAAGACGAGCGTGCCGCCGCGGTACGTGTCCGGCGAAGAGTTTTCTGACTGACTGTTGAGGAAGATGACAGCGGAGACTTTTCGTGCTTCGCGCTCCGAGCGGAGCATGCCGGTGTTGCCGTCCTGGTGCGCGACGAAGTAGTCGCCCTCGACGTAGCGTAGGAACTGCGGCTCCTCCAGTTCGCCGAGGCTCAACCCGAAATGGCGCTCAGCCACGCCGAGGCGTGAGAGTAGAAGTCGCCTGACCAGCTCTTCAACCTCGCACGGCGGCGAGACGCGCGTCGTGCGACGCACGCGCTCGTCCAACGCGCCCGAGTCGCCGCGCCCGTAGACGGTCGCGGGACGCCCCGACGACGCGCGCACCGCGGCAAGCACCGCGTCGAGCGTGGCCGGGTCGAGGAAGCCGCGCTCGACGAAGAGGTCGGGGACGGCTGTGCCTTCGCGCGTGTTCATCGAGGCCCCGAGCCGATGGGGTCGCCCGGCGGCGCGGGTGGCGGCGGCGTGCGCTTGCGCGGCGCGTCGGGGCGCGCGAGAAAGCGCTCAATCTCCTCGCGCGTCGAGCGGAGGTGTATGCCCTTCGCCTCGTCGCGCACGGTGACGGCCGTGTCTTCCTGCATGAGCGCGCGCAGGTACTCGTTGGCGACCCCGCGCACCTGTGGCGCGGCGTTGTCGTCGTCGGCCAAATCCATCAAGCGCGTAACGACCAAACTCTGCACGGCACGCTCGACGGCCGCGTGATACTCGTCGCGCGGCGCGCCCGCGCGCCACGTGCGCGTGACGAGCGCGTCCAACACATCACGAAAGTCGGGGTTCGACTTGTCGAGCGAGTGAAACTGTATGAGGCGCGCGGCGCGGCGCGGTTCGAGCAGGCGCGAGACGGCGAGGTCGGCCGAGACGACGGCCGCGGCCACGGGGTCGAAGGCCGGGTCGGTGCGCTTGGCGAACAGCTCCTGCGTGCCGCCCTCGTAGCCGAACGCGCGCGGCGGAATCAGTTGGAGGATGCGCGGCGGCACCGCCAGCTCTTCCACCTTGAGCGTGTCGAGCACGGCCGCGAGCGCGTCGCGCTGGCGCGCGGCCGGGACGATTTGTTGCACCTCGGCCGGACTCGGCGCGCCCGCCGCCGTCTTCACCGCATAAGTGTAGTAGAGACCGCCGACCGACTTGACCGCCGCCTGAAGCTGGTAACGATGATGAAGATAGAGCGGCAGGAACTTCGCTTCGAGCAGCGAGAGCGGCGTGCCTGCCGGCACGTTCGCGAGCCCGAACTGCCGGAGCGCGATGCGCCGCACCTCCATCTCGTGACGGAGCGCGGCGATGGGGTCGGCGCCGTTGTCCCAGAGGCTCGCGAGCGGGTGCGCTGCGCCCGCCGGCCGCGCGTCGTCGTCCGAGATGAAGAGCATCCCGGCCCTCATGCCTTCGCTCAAGACTTTCTCAAGCTCGGCCGCCTCGTCGGCGCCCGCGGGGAACTGCGCGTACGCGTACGTGATGGCGAACTTGTCGTACGTGCCTATCCCTATGGAGTACGCGTTCGAGAGGTCGAGTCTGCCGTCCTTAATCTCGACGAGCGGCGCCGGGTAGTCCATCACCGACGCACGGCCGTACGCGCTCGCGGCGAAGTTGTGCGCGAGGCCGAGCGTGTGTCCGACCTCGTGCGCGGAGAGCTGCCGTATGCGCGCGAGCGACATCCGCACGGGGTCGCCCGCGGGGTCGAGTTGTGCGAGGTATTCGGCGTCGTCGCCCAACGTGCCCATGTCGCACACGCCGCGCGTCGCATCGCCGAAGGTGGGGACGAGCCCCGTGCCGATGAGGCTGTCCTGCCGGATGCGTTGAGAGTCGAGCGTGACGACGCCCTTGATGATCTCGCCGGTGCGCGGGTCGATGACGCCTGAGCCGTAGGCCCAGCCGCGCGTCGAGCGATGCACCCAGTTGATGACGTGGTAGCGCACGTCCATCGGGTCAACGTCCGGCGGGAGAATCTTGACCTGAAAGGCGTTGCGGAAGCCCGCGGCCTCGAACGCCTGCGCCCACCAAGAGGCGCCCTCGACGAGCGCGCTCCGTATCGGCTCGGGCGCGCCCGAGTCCACGTAGTAGACGATAGGCTTGACGGGCTCGGAGACGGCCGCCTGCGGGTTCTTCTTCTCAAGGCGATGGCGAATGATCCAGTATTTCTCAAGCGGCCCGTTGAAGGGGGAGGCGTAGTCGTAGAACTCGACGGCGTTGACGCCGACGCGCGGGTCGAGTTTGCGGGGCTTGTAGTTGCCGTCGGGCAGCTCGACGAGCGAGTGGTGCTGGCGCACGGTGATGGCCTGCGGGTTGGGCACAGTCTCGCGGACGAGCGCGCCGGGCCGCGCGTCGGTCGTCAAGGTGAGCGTCGTCTCGACCTCTGTGTTCTTGGGGAAGGCTTTCGTGCGCGGGAGGTAGAAGGCGCTGCGCGACTCGTCGAGCTTATACTGCCCCTGGTTCGACTCGCGCAGACGTTCGGTCACGCCGTGCGCGTCGCGCAGGAAGAACGCGGTGGCATCAACGAGCACGCGCGCGCCCTCGGCCGCCTCCACCTTGAAGCCCCAGATGACGGAGTGTGCGAATGACTCTGCGACGGCGCGGCGCTCGGCCGCATCCGCAGTGATGGCGCGGAAGCGTTGCGGCGGCTCGACGAGAAGTACCTTCGGGCCGACGCGCTCGAAGTGTACGACGCGCGTGCCGCCGAGCTGCCCGCGGTCGAGCCCCAGAGGGTTCGAGCCGACGCCCGTCGGCAGAGAGACCTGATAGAGAAACTCCGAGTCGAAGCGCGGAATCTCCAGCAGGAGCTTGCCGCCTTCGGCGTCCCAGTAGAGGGGAAAGTAGCCGTCGAGCTTTTGCAGCCCGCGTGTCAGCTCCGCGAAAGACTTGCGCCCCTGCCGCTCCTGCGCAGCCGCGGGCGCGATGACGAGGAGCGTGAAGAAGAGTGTGAGAAGTGTTTGTCGCATGATTCTTTTCCTGTCCCGCCGCGACCCGCTGCCGTGAAACTCGCTTCCAAAATCGCGAGTTCAGGCTTCAACTCCGCGCGTCAAGGTCTTTCACGCGCGCGTGAAAGCTTCAACTTCGTGGATCAGAGCTTTAATTCCGCGCGTTAAAGCTTTAATTCCGCACATTAAAGCTTTAATTCCACGAGTGAGAGCTTTAATTCTGCACATTAAAGCTTTAATTCCGTGAGTGAGAGCTTTACTTTCATAGATGAAAGCTTTAATTCCGTGTGTCAAAGCTTTAATTTCACGAATGAAAGCTTTAATTCCGCAGATGAAAGCTTCAACTTCACGGATAAAGGCTTTAATTCCGCAGGTGAAAGCTTCAATTCCGCAGGTGAAGAGCTTTAATTCATGAGTTGCAAACCCTCTTCCGCAAAATTACAACCGCATTCACCCGAACACGACCCATAAACGGGAGCGCAGACTAAAGCAGAAGCGGAGGCAGTCCCTCGGCGCGGAGTTGCGCGTTGATTGCCCCGAGGTCTTTCGTCTTCAAGTCATTCCAGACCAACATCGCTTCGCGGAGACGGCGTTGGAGGTCTGCGGCAGCCGCGACGGCCTGCGTGGTAGGCGCGGCGTCGGCCTGTTGCAGCACGCCGTACAGGGTCGCGAACTGCGTGTGAAGCTGGCTGAAGTCCGGCGTGCCCGCGCCTGCGCTGCCGTCGAGCGCGGCGACCTTCTTGTCGAGCGCCATCAGCGCGTCATTGATTGCGGACGGGAGGGCGGTGGGGCGCGTGCGCAGTTCGTTGACCTGCGCTCTCAGCTTCTTGAGCCCCGCGAGCGCGTCGAAGGTCTCGGTCAACGCCTCGGCCGCCTGCGCGGAGAGCGCGAGCTGCTGTTCGAGTCCGGCGCGCGGCGTCTTGACGCGCGGGTCCATCTCGACACGAAGCGTGCGCGTCAGGGTCTTCCCCGCGGCCGTCAGCTTCAGAGTGTATTCGCCGGGGAGCACCGACGGGCCGAGCGGGTTGCGCGGCGTGTCGCGGTAGATGGCAGAGATGGGGAACTCGCGCCGCAAAGCCTTCGGCTCCGGGTAGTGCAAGTCCCAGACGAAGCGCTGCATCCCCGTTGACGCGGGCAGCACGCGCGGCGGGCGAACCCAGTAGGTCGGGTGTTGCAGCTCCTTCTCGTCAACAAACTCGGGTCGGTCGTCGCTGCTGAAGCGGCGGACGAGTTTGCCCCCGCGTTCAAAGATTTCGAGGACGACGGGTGTTGTCGAATCGGTCTTTAAATAGTAGTTGATGACGGCGCCGTCGGGCGGGTTCTGTCCCGCGGGCTCTTCGGGCGGGAGCGGTGTGTCGGTGTTGACGTTGCGTCGGACGCGGTAGGCGGTCTGCGGCGCGAAGAGGAAGGCGTCTGCGTTGGAGACTGACGCGTCTATCTGCCGGAGCGGCGTGATGTCGTCGAGAATCCAGAAGGAGCGTCCGTGCGTGCCGACGACGATGTCGTCGCGGTGGACGACGAGGTCGCGGATGGAGGTCGCGGGCATGTTGAGGCGAAGCGGCTGCCAGTCGTCGCCGTCGTTGAACGAGACGTAGACGGCGCGCTCGGTGCCCGCGAAGAGCAACCCTTTCCTGATGGGGTCTTCGCGCACGGCGTTGACGGGGTCTGCGGGCAAGCCCTTCACAATTTCAGTCCACGTCTTCCCGCCGTCGTGCGTGCGGTAGACGTGCGGGCGCAGGTCGTCGAGGCGGAAGCGGTTGACGGCGACGTAGGCCGTCTGGTCGTCGAAGTGTCCGGCGTCGATGATGGAGACCTTGCTCCACGAAGTCAGCGCGGGCGGCGTGATGTTCTTCCAACTCTTCCCGCCGTCGCGCGTGATGTGGATGAGGCCGTCGTCGGTGCCGACCCAGATGGTGTTCACGTCCCTGTGCGAAGGCGCGACCGTGTAGATGACGCCGCGACGCGGCATCGTCGCCATGTCCGGCTTGCGGTAGACGCCGACTGACTCGGGGATGTCGTAACTCTCGCGCGTGAGGTCGGGGCTGATGACCTCCCACGAGTTCCCGCCGGTCGTCGTCTTAAAGAGAACGTTGCCCGCGTAGAAGAGCACGCGCGGGTCTACGGGCGAGAAGAGAACGGGCGCGGTTCGAAGAAAACGATACTTGCCCGAGCGCACGGCTTCGGGCGCGATGTTGACGACTTGTCCCGTCGTCTTGTCGAAGCGTGAGAGCTTGCCGCCGTAGACGAGGTTCGGGTTCAGAGGGTCTGCGGCGACGTAGCCGTACTCTTCGGCGCCCACGGTGCGCCAGTCGCGGAAGGTGATGGCGCCGTTATCGCCGCGGCTGGTCGTCCCGACTGAGCCGCTCTCCTGCTGGCCGCCGTAGACCCAGTATGGAAACTGGTTGTCGGTCGAGACGTGATAGAACTGCGCGGTCGGCTGGTTGTACCAGCTCGACCACGTCCGCCCGCCGTTGACGGTGATGGTCGCGCCCTGGTCGGTCGCCAACAGGACTACCTGCGGGTTCTCGGGGTTGATCCAGATGGTGTGATAGTCGTCGCCGCCGGGCGCCCCCTTCCACGCGTGGAAGGTCTTCCCGCCATCGGCGGACTTGTACGACGCGATGCTGCCCGTGTAGACGACATCGGGGTCACGCGGGTCAACTTTTATCTCGGCGAAGTCGCTCCCGCGCGCCCACACGCGCGCCTCGTCGGTGACTCTGCGCCAAGACTCGCCCGCGTCGTCCGAGCGGTAGATGCCGCCGAGCTGCGGCGCGTCCACGGTGGCGTAGAGGCGGCGCGGTTCGCTGGGCGCAACCGCAATGCCGATGCGCCCCAAGCCCTGCTCGAAGGTCGGCAGGCCCTTCGTCAACTGCCGCCACGTCGTCCCGCCGTCCGTCGATTTGAAGAGGCCGCTGCCCGGCCCCTGCCACGCGCCGTTCTCCCACGGCCCTTGCCGCGCCTGCCACATCACTGCGTAGAGGGTACGCGCGTTCGCCGGGTCGAAGGCGAGCGCGATGGCGCCCGTGTTCTCGTCCTTGTAGAGAATCTTCTCGAAGGTCTTGCCGCCGTCAATCGAGCGGAAGACGCCGCGCTCCTCGTTGGGGCCATAGGGGTGGCCGAGCACCGCGACGTAGAGGCGCTCGGGGTCGCGCGGGTCAACGAGGATGGAGCCGATCTGCTGTCCGTCGCGCAGGCCGAGGTGAGCCCAAGTGCGCCCGCCGTCGGTCGATTTATAGATGCCGTCGCCCGTAGAGAGGTCTGGGCGCTGTAAGCCTTCACCGCTGCCGACATAGACGGTGTCGGGGCGCGAGGGGGCGACGGCGAGTGTGCCGATGGAGCCGGTGGGCTGTTCGTCGAAGATGGGCGACCAGGTGTGTCCGTAGTCGTCGGTCTTCCAGACGCCGCCGTTGTTGACGCCGATGTAGAAGACATTGGGGCGGCCCGGGACGCCCGTCGCCCCGACGGTGCGCCCCGCCCGGAAAGGCCCGATCATGCGCCAACGCATCGACTGATAGAGCCGCTCGTCGAACTGCTGCGCGTACGCGGAGAGGGCGGCGACGAGGACAAGAAGAACCGGCAGGACGCGGCGCGTCAGGGTCACGTGTTATCTCCTCTTCTTAAGCGGGGGGCGCTTCACTCGAACCCGCGCAGGGGCATACGAGCGCCGCGGCGCAGCCAGTTGTCTGCGGGGTAGCGCGCGTCCGCCTCGACGACGTGGAGCGTGTAGGCGTGGCGCGAGCGCGGGCTGCGGTTGGCACGGCTCAGGTGCGGAAGCAACCCGTGGAGCAGGACGAGCGCGCCCTTCTTCACCTCCAGAGGCACGAGCCCTTCGGTCGGCCAGGGGCTCTCGTCATAAGTCTCGAAGCGCGTGCCGCCGCCCACGGCGCGCAGGAAGCGCGACTTGAGCCCACGCCGGTGCCCGCCCGCGAGCGCCCACAGGCAGCCGTTCTCCTGCGTCGCATCTTCGAGCGCGAACCAGAGCCCCGTCACGGTCAAAGGGTCTGTGTAGAGGAAGGTCGCGTCCTGATGACACGTCACCTCGCCGCCGATGCGCGGCTGCTTGAAGATGTACATCGACTGCACGAGCACGGGATTGCGATAGCCGAGCGAGCCGACGAGGGACTTGAGCGCCGGAGTCCGCGAGAAGTCTCTGAAGGCCGGGTCGAGGTCGTGCAGGGCGTGGCCGATCTTATTTATCGCCCGCGCCTTCTCCCGCACGAGCTGACCCTCGGAATCGAACGCGTCCTCTTCGAAGAAGAAACGAACCTTGTCGCCCGAGTCGAGAAAGTATTCGTCGCTCTTGCGCGTCTGCTCGCGCGTGGTGAAGACGGAGAGGAGTTCGCCCGGCTCGAACGCTTCGACCAGCTCGTCCGCACGCGCGCGCAGGCGGTCGCACTCCGACGGCCCGACGAAATCCTCCAGCACGAGGAAGCCTTCGCGCTCATAGGTCGAGAGCTGTTCGGGCGTGAGCATCGGTTAAGAATTTGAAATCTCAAATTCCAACTTTGAAATTAACTTCATCTCCCGCGATTCGCCGACGAGTTCTGGACGAAGGCGGCGGCGTCGCGCTTGAGCTGCGCGAGCGAGGTCTGGTCGATGTACATCATGTGCCCGGCCTCGTAGAAGGTCGAGGTCACGTTACCGCGCAAGCTGGGGTCGAGCGCCATGTGGCGCAGCGTGTACTCGGCCGCGAAGTAGGGCGTCGCGAGGTCGTAGTAGCCCGAGGCGACGAAGAGCTTCATGTAGGGGTTCTTGGCGAAGGCGCTACGGAGCGCCTCGCTCACGTCGGCGTAAGAGTTGTCGGCGCCGAAGTCCCAGCGGCCGACGCCGCCGCCGAGGATGTAGTATTCGAGGTCGGAGCGAAAGCCGAGTTCGGTGCGCACGTACTGGTTGAAGGTCGCCGTGTAGGGCGGACGGATGGCGGCCATGCTCGGGTCGAATTCGGGCGTCGCGTCGGCGGCCGTCGCGTCCATGCCCTTGAAGCGACCGTCGAGCCGGCCCACGGTGCGCCGCTGGTCGCGCAGAAGCTCCTTGTCGAAGCGCTGAATCTCGATACGCAGGTCGCTGTTGTCGATGAAGGTCTTGCTCAGACCCGTGTAGCGGTTGAGGCGGTCGATGACCTCCTGCCGCTCGGCCTGCGTGAGCCGGTCGCCCTTCGCCAGCGCCACGGTGTAGTCGGTCGCGGCCCAGCGCTCGACCTCGTCGAGGAAGCGTCGCAACTCCATGCCCTGCACGTCCGCGGGTAGACGCTTGTGATACCACGCGATGGCCGAGTAGGTCGGGAGGAAGAGTACGTAGGGCAGGTCGTTGCCGCGGGCGAAGCGCGCCGTCTGGAAGCTCATGATGGTCGAGATGAGCATCACGCCGTTGAAGGCGATGCCGCGCTCGATGAGATAGCCGGAGAGCCCTGCGGCGCGCGTCGTACCGTAACTCTCGCCGACGAGGAAGAGCGGCGAAGTCCAACGGCTGTTCCTGACGAGGTAGAGCCGTATGAACTCGCCGACCGACTGGATGTCACCCTGCAACCCGAAGTAGCGGCTCGCCAGGTCGGGGCGCGCGGCGCGGCTGTAGCCGGTGCCGACGGGGTCGATGAAGACGAGGTCGGTGAAGTCGAGCCACGTGTGCTCGTTGTCTACCAGTTGGAAGGGCGGCGGCGGCATCGCGCCGTCGGGCATCATCTGCACACGGCGCGGGCCTAAAGCGCCGAGGTGGAGCCAGACCGAGGAGGAGCCGGGGCCGCCGTTGAAGGAGAACATCAAGGGCCTGCGCGCCGCATCATTCACACCGTCGAGCGTGTAGGCCATGTAGAAGATGCGCGCCTCGGTCTCGCCCGCCGCCGACTTGAGCGGCATGACGCCGGTCGTCACCGTGTAGCGCAGCGTGCGCGAGCCGACGCGTATCTCGTGTCGTGTGACGGAGGGCGGGCCGTCTGTCATCGCGGCGTCGCGCTCGCCGGGCGTGGGGGTGGGAGTCGCGCCGGCCGTGCGCTGCGCTCCTTGCGGGGCAGAGGGGCCGGGCTGCGCCGGGGGCGGCGTCTGAGTCGCAGACGGCGTCGGCGCGGGCGTCTGCGTCGGCGCGGCGGTCGCCTCCTGCGAAGGCGCTGGCGTCTGGGCCGCGGCCGGCGCCGCCGTCCAAATGCAGAGCGCGAACAGGAGCGCGAACCTACTCGTAGAACTTTCCCTCGTGTGACGGGCGTGTGCGTAGCCTCGCATCTGTGCGTGTGAACCTCCGGTCGGAATGGTTGTTCAGGTTAAGTCGCGGACTGGGCCGCTGTCAAAACGTTTGCGGGCGGCAAAAGTTTCAGAGCGCGCGGCGCACTCCGTCCTCAGAGGCGGACGGTCTCGCGGCGGCCTTCGAGGTATTGGAGCCAGAGCAGGCGCGCGGCGACGGCGCGGAGAGGGCGCCACGGTTCGGCGAGCGCGTCCAGTTCGGCCGCGTTGGGGCGAGCGGGCAGGCGCTTGACCTGTTGCGCGGCGAGCTGAAGCGCGAGGTCGCCCGCGGGCCAGGCGTCGGGCCGGAGCAGAGCGCGCAGCAAGTAGATTTCGGCCGTCCACGCGCCGATGCCCTTGAGTCGAGTCAGCTCCGAGCGCGCTTCCGTATCGCTTAACGAAGGGAGCTTCGACAGGTCAAGCTCACCGTCAACGACGGCGCGCGCGAGGAGACGACAGTAGAGTGTCTTCTGCCGGCTGAAGCCGTGGGCGCGGAGCTGCGCGTCGTCGAACTTGAGAAAGCTTTCGGGCGTGACGATTGATGCGGCCGCGCGCAGGCGCTCGAAGGCCGCGAGCGCGGAGGCGAGCGAGACCTGCTGTTCGAGTATCGTGAGGACGAGAGTCGCAAAGCCCTCCTCGCGCTCCCACAAGGGAGGCATCCCGTAAGCGCGTGCGATGCGCGCGAGGTCTGCGTCACTCTCTGCGAGAGCCCTCACGCCCCGCGCGAGCGAAGCCTCGTCCAGTCTCTTCGGCGCGGCTGATTTCGGCGACATACGTGCGAGCTTAACAAAACAGTGGTGCCCGCGAAAAATGTTGCGCTCGGCGCGATGATTGGGGAGTGAGAAGAAAGTAGACAGTAGTCAGTAGAAAGACAAAGCGGCGCGTCCGACGTAAAGGTTAGGACGCGCCGTCTCTGCTTTGCTACTGACTACTGTCTACTTTTCTTCTTCTTCCTCTTCCGCCTCCGCGCGGAGGCCGAGGCGCATGGCGTCGAAGGCGGGGAGGCGCGCGGGCTCAGGCATCGGGGAGGCGGCGCCGCGTGCGGAGAACCAGATGGCCTCGTTGAGGACGCGCGGGTCGGCCATGTCTGCGTGCTCGATGTCCTGCTCGGCGGTGCGGCGCATCCAGTAGAGCGCGGCGGCGTCGTGCGCCTCCGAAGTGAGGAGGTTATCGAGCGCGACCGTGGGCAGGACGGCTTTGTAGGGGCGAAGGTCTGCCTCACGCCGGAAGATGTCAACGGGGGTGGCCGTCGCGTCGAGCAGGTTCAGAGGCTCCATGCCGAGCAGCAACCCGATGGTGCGTATGAAGCTGACCGTGTTGTGGAATTCGTGGACGAGGGCGCCGGGGCGGTTGTAGGCGCTGATGAGGAGCGCCACCGAGCGGTGGCAGTCTACGTGGTCGGGGCCGTCCTGCGCGTCGTCCTCGACGACGACGATGGCCGTGTCCTTCCAGTAAGGACTGTTCGAGACGGCCTCGACCAGACGACCGAGCGCGTAGTCGTTATCGGCGACGTAGAACTGCGCCGTCGGCTTGTTGACCTCGACGCCGGAGGTGTGGTCGTTCGGGAGCCTGACAATGGAGAAGTTCGGCAACTGCTCGCCGCGCCCCGTTTCGCGCGCGGCGACGAAGCCCCGGAACTCTTCGAGCCAGACGGCCATGCGCGAGTAGCCGCGCAGACGCACGTCCGGATGAGCGGGAGTGACGAGCGGGTCGAACGCGCCCACGGACTCGCGCGCCGCGCGATAGGACTCGACGGTGATGGCGTCGGGCGTCTGCATGTTGAAGTTGCGGAAGGCGTGGCTGTGGTGACCTTCGAGCGAACGCTTCGTCGGGACGGCGGAGACCGTCTGCGTGAGGTCGGGGTAAGTCTTCGACTTGTTCGTCCGGTATGAGACCACGTCGGCTTCGGAGGCCGTGCCGACGAACTCGCCGTAGTTGCGATAGGTGAGCCCCGCGCGCGCCGCCGCGTCCCAGAGGTAGAGCGTCTCGGGCTCGGTCACGTCGCGCCGGCCGTGGAGGTAGGGGATGTAGCGGCGGAAGAAGTCGGCCATCTCCTCCGCCCCGTCTTCCGACCCGAACGAGGGCGGCGCGTTCTTCATCGGCCAGACGTTGGGCATCCGGTTGAAGCCCTCGTAGTCGTATGTGCGGCCGCGGCCGGAGTAGCCCCAGCGGTAAGCCTTGTCGAGATAGTCGGTCGAGAAGGCGGCCGTAGACCAGTTGTGGCCGTCGGGGCTCGCCTCGGCGTTGACGAAGAAGCGGTCGAAGAGCCCGAAGCGAAGCGCGAGCGCGCGATGGTTGGGCGCCACGTTCTGCGCTTCACCCTTCTGTGTGCGCGCGGCCTCCCCGGCGCCGAAGATGGCGATTGAAGCGTCGCCGTCGGCGCGCGTGCCGTCGCCGGAAGCGTTCAGGTCGCCGAAGACCTGATCGTAGGTGCGGTTCTCCTTGATGACGTAGATGACGTGTTTGATGGGCGAGCGCCCGCCGAAGAGTTCGCGCCGCTCGGCCCCGACGAGGTTGTTGTTGCGCATCACGCTCTGCGTGTAACGCACCAGTTGGCGCTCCGTCGGCTCGGGTAGAAAGGTGAGGTTGCCGGCGACGAGCGAGACGCTGTACTGCCCGCCGTGGTTGCCGTGCCCCGTGCCGATGGGGAAGCGCGCGTCAGGCATGTTCGGCGCGCGCCCCGAGTTGTCTACGACCATTGAAGAGTTGGCGAAGCCCGTCCCCTTCCCGTTGCCGACGAAGACCTGGCCGCCCGCGACCGCGACCGCCGAAGGGTATTGCCCCGTCGGGATGAAGCCGCGCACGACCGAGCGCCGCCCTTCGCGTCCTTCACGTTCTTCACCCTCTTCACCCTCCTCGCGCTCTTCGCGCCCGGCGGCCCTGCCCCTTCTCCTCTCAATCATCCCGCGCGCGGTGCCGGAGAGCATGACGACGGCGACGGAGTTGCTGTACGCGTTGGCGACGTAGAGCGTGCGGCCGTCGTCGGAGAGTGCGAGTCCTTCGGGACTTGAGCCGAGACGCGCGCCTTCGGCGAGGCGGACGCCGATGCGCTCGACCTCGCGGTCAGTGTTGGTGTCGATGACCGAGACGTTGTCGTCGTTCGAGTTGACGACGTAGAGGCGCGACCCGCTCGGGTTCAACTTCAAAGCCGTCGGGTGTCTTCCGACCGGCACGTACGAGACGCGCCGGCCGCCGCCCGCTAAATCGACGACCGCCAACGACTCGTCGTTCCAACAGGAGACGTAGACCTTACGCGCGAGCGCGGCCACGTCGTAAGGATAGACGTGATAACCCAGACCGACGGCGGGCGTCGAAGGCGGCGCGACTCCCTGCTGCGACCTTCGACCGGCGAGGTCGATGCGTTCGGGCGCCTGTCCGATGCGCATGGGGACGATACCGAGGCTGTCGCCGAGGTTGTTGGCGGTGTAGAGCGTCTGGCCGTCCGGCGAGAGCGCGAGCCCGAGCGGATAGACGGCCGCGCGCCCGTCGTTGTAGCGCGGGTCTACGGGACGCGTGGCGAAGCTGCTCACGTCGATGGAGCGCGCCTCGACCTTCGTGTCGGGGCCGTCAGAGTAAGGGCTGATGGGCTTCGCGGTCTTCGGGTAGAAGTCGAACATCCAGACCTTGTTCTCGAACCCGCCCGAGACGAAGAGCCTGTAGAAGCCCTCGCGGTCGGGCTTCTGCGTGAAGACGGCGCCGACGTTCGCGCTCTGCGGCGCGGGGAAGTAGACGTGCTGCGTGACGGCCGGCGGACGTAAGCTAAGGTCGATGACGGAGAGTGACTGCTGCCCCTTGTTCGAGGCGGCGTCGAACTGCACGCCGTAGCCGCTGTTGACGACGACGAGGAAGCGGCCGCGGCCTCCCGGCCCCGTGCGGTCGGGGCTGCGGACGATGTTGACGGGCAGAGAGCCGACGGCCGGCAGGCCCGTCAACTGGTCTTTCACGAGCGACCCGGCGGGCGTGATGCGTCGGCCCTCGGAGGCGGGCTGATGCTTGACGTTGATGTCCGCGGAAGAGTTGACGAGCCCGAGCGCGAGGGCCGCCAGCGCGACGAAAGACAAGAGCACGTATGCGCGCGCCGAACTGTTGCGTCGATGGACGGAGCGACGGTTCATCTCTCTCGCGGAATGTCCTTCAGCGCCGGAAGCCGCGGGCTATCTGCGCGTTGCCGTCGATGATGCGCGTGGTCGTCGCGGCGTCCGCGTCCATCGACCAGGTGTCGGCCTCGAACGTGCCGCCGAGGATGACGCCATCGGCGCGCGGGAACATGTAGAGCGAGTTGGCGAGGTAGCAGTAGTCAAGCTCTGGCTGCGGCAGCAGTACTTCTATCTGACCGCGCATCGACGCCATCCCCTGGTCGCCGAAGAGTGCGCGCGCGCCCAGACCCGTGCAGTTGAAGACGACGCGTTCGGGAAGTTGTGCCACCTCCTCGCGCGTCTTCAACTCCTTCACAGCGAGACGGCCTCCCGCCGTGTAGATGGTGACGGTCTTGCCGCGCCTCTGGAGCACGCGCGCCGTCGAGAGCCCGACGACGCCGCAGCCCATGACCGCGACCGCTTTGTCTTCGAGGTTGCGTGCCTGCTCGGCGGCCAGCACCGCCACGCCCCACGAGAGCGACACGCCCCCGCCGCCGTGCCCGTAGTTATGCACGACGACCTTCTCACCCAAACGCTCGTTGGTCAGCACGAAGCCCTCGGCGCGGTATGGGCGCAGGCCGACGACCGTGCGGATGACGCGGTCGCGCGCGACCTTGAGCGCCGGGAGGCGACGCGGCGGCTCCTCCTGTGCGGCGAGTGCGGCGCGCGCCACGGGGCTGCCCGCAAGCGCCGCGTACGAGCCGGCCGCGAGCGCCGACGCGAGAAAGCTCCTGCGATTCGTCGTTGGAAATCTGTCCATGTGCCTCGGAGTTTATAGAAAGAGCCCGTGGTTGCGAAGAGAAATTTAACCACCGCAGACACAAAGACACGGCTTGAAGACATTAAGTCAACCAGCCGTGTCTTTGTGTCTCTGTAGTTACTTCTGTTTATCTCCTCGGTCTGACGGTTAAGAACGTCGAGCCGTCGTTGCCGCGTGTGATGAGGAGGAGCACAGGGCGCTCGCCTGCGCCCTCGATGGCCGCGCGGAGTTCTTCGGCCGAGCGGACGGGCTCGCGATTCGCCTGCTCGATCAAATCACCCGCGCGGAGCCCTGCGTCGGCCGCGGGGCCGGCGGGGTCAACCTCCGTCACGACCAGCCCCTGCCTGTCCGCGGGCAGGCGCAGGCGCGACGCCAGTTCCGGCGTGAGCGGTGTCACGTTGATACCGAGCCGGCCGCCGCCCTCGCCCTGCTCGCCGCCGCCGCCCGGTTCGTCGCCGCGCGCCCTATTGCCGTTCGCCGCCAGCTCGCCGACCGTGACCTTCAACTCCTGCTCGCTCCCGTCGCGCAGGAGTTTGAGCGTAACGTCGGTGCCCGGCTGCGTCGCGGCGACGAGGTTGCGCAGCTCGTTGGCCGCGTTGACGTTCGTCCCGTTCAAGGCCGTGATGACATCGCCCTGCTTCAAGCCCGCCTTCTCCGCCGCGCTCCCCTTCTGCACCGAGCTGACGAGGACGCCGCGCACCTCCTTCAACCCGAGCCCCTGCGCGAGGTCTTCGGTCACGGCCTGCACGACGACACCAAGCTGCCCGCGCCGCACGCGCCCGTTGTTGATGAGCTGCTCGGTGACCGTGCGCGTCATGTTGGAAGGGATGGCGAAGCCGATGCCGATGTTGCCGCCCGAGGGACTCAGGATTTGCGAGTTGATGCCGATCAGCTCGCCCGAGGTGTTGACGAGCGCGCCGCCCGAGTTGCCCTGATTGATGGCCGCGTCGGTCTGGATGAAGTCCTCGAAGCTCCCGTCGGACAGACCCGTGTAGCGACCTTTAGCCGAGACGATGCCCGAGGTCACGGTCTGGCCAACGCCGAGCGGGTTCCCAACGGCGAGCACCACGTCGCCGACCCGCACCCTGTCCGAGTCGCCGAGCGTGAGCACGGGCAGGTCTTTCGACTCGACCTTGAGCACGGCGAGGTCGGAGGGCTGGTCGGTGCCGACGAGCTTGGCGGACTCCGTGCGGCGGTCGGTGAACTCGACCGTGATCTGCTCCGCGCCGTCCACGACGTGATGGTTGGTGACGATGTAGCCGTCGGCGCTGATGACGACGCCCGAGCCGAGCGCGCGCTGGCGCGGCTGCGGCTGCTCCTGCTGCGGCTGGCGCCCGCCGAAGAAGTCGCGCAAGCTGGGGTCGTCGAGGAACGGGTGCTGGCGCGGTGTGCGCGACTGGCGCTCGGCGCGAATGGTGACGACGGCCGGCGCGACGCGCGCGACCACGTCTGCGTACGAGTTGTGCTCGACGTTGGGCGCCGCGCCCGCCGGCGGCAGCGTGAAGTTCCCCTGTCGCTCCGATGGCGGCGCCGCCTGCTCCTGCGCGCCCCTGCGGCATCCTGCGAGCACGAGGGCGAAAGCGAGCACGATGACGAACGCGCTGAATGTTCTCTTCATAATCATGCCTCTCATAAAAGATCATTCGCCGCACGACCTTCGGCCGCGCGCGCATTTTCCTACGAACGAATCGCCTCAGGAGTTTCTGCTGACGCTTATTTAACAACTACTCCGCCGCCGACGCAAAACCCGCCGCGACTTAAAACGGAACCGCCGGAGCCCCCGCGGCGTCCTTACGTACGGAACGGGCCGTTGTAAACTCTCCCCTGAGGCCAGATACCTTTGAAGCCGAGGACTTTAACGAACTCCGCCTTCGCGCTCGCGGCGCTTCTGTTCATAAGCTCCGCCTGCTCGGTCGTGCCGCGCGCCGGGTCGGGGCTGACAGGCAGCGCCGCGACTGCTCACGCCCCGACACGTCCCTTAGACTTCGACGAGTACATGCGCGCCGACTTCGCACCGGCCGACGGCTTCGACTTCCCCTTCGGCGACGGCGAAGGCGGCGGCTCCTACACCGACCCGGCCACCGGCAAGCGCCACGACGGCTGGTACGTGGCGACGCACTTCGCCGAGCAGTACAGCATGGGTCTGCACACGGGCGAAGACTGGAACGGCGTGGGCGGCGGCAACAGTGACCTCGGCCAGCCCGTCCACGCGGTCGCCAACGGCCACGTCGTCTTTGCGCAGAACTGCGGCCGCCTGTGGGGCAACGTCGTCATCATCGAACACCTCTTCTACGAGAACCACGAGCGGCGCGAGTTGCGCTCGCTCTACGCGCACCTCAACGAGATCGAGGTGTCTGAGGGCGAAGAGGTGCGCCGCCGGCAGGTCATCGCCACCGTCGGGCAAGACCCCGACAAACTCTTCAACGCGCACCTGCACGTCGAGCTGCGCCGCGACGCCACGCTCGCCCCGACCTACTGGCCCTCCTCCGACGGCAAGGACGCCGCGTGGTTGCGCGAGCACTACGAAGACCCTTCCGGCTTCATCAAGTCGCACCGCAAGCTCCCCGTCCCACAGGACGAGGGGACGCTCGTCTTAGTCGATCAGGCGCGTTACAAGGCGCGGCTCTACGCGGGCGGCCGTGTGGCCGGCGAGTACCACATCAGTCTCGGTCAGGGCGTCGGCGAGAAGCAGGTGCAGGGCGACAACCGGACGCCGAAGGGCATGTACTTCGTCATCCAGAAACACCGCGGCGAGTTCCCCGGCGACTACGGCGCGTTTTACGGCGGCCACTGGATCAAGATCAACTACCCGAACCGTTACGACGCCGCGCGTGGACGCGCCGCGCGCCTCATCACACCCGCGCAGGAATCAACTATCGCCGCCGCGTGGGAGCGGCGCGCGCCGACGCTTGAAAAGACACGCCTCGGCGGCGGCATCGGCTTCCACGGCTGGGCACGCGAGTGGGAGGACAACGGCCCCCGCCACCTCTCCTGGGGCTGCGTCGTCCTCCACCTCTCCGACGTTAGTAAGTTCTACGACCAACTCCCCGAAGGCTCGATGGTCGTCATCTTCTGAGCTTCGCCTGGCCTTCCCTGCGCCGGACAATCTTCTTCTTGCCAATTCCCGGAATAGGATTAGAATGGATTTAATCTTTCTTGAATTAGACAGGCCGTGGTCTTAGCCGTCCTGAGAGGACTGAGCATGAGAATCTTTATGCCGCGAAAGCGCGCCGCCGGCCTCTTCGTGGTCGCGCTCTTCTGTGCGTTCGGGGCGTGGGCGTCTCTGTCGGGCGCGCGTAGCGTCGAGGCGAAGCGTTCCGCGCAGGCGCGCGCCGCAGGGCTCGCGGCGTGGGAGCAGGTCTACACGGTGCTCGTACACCCGCGCTGCATCAACTGCCACACGGCGACGAGCTACCCGCAGCAGGGCGAGGAGCGACGGCGCCACTTCGCCAACGTCGTGCGCGGCCCCGACGGCCACGGCGTGCCGGGTCTGAACTGCGTGAGCTGTCATCAGAAGTCGAACGCCGACAGCACGGGCGTCCCCGGCGGGCCGGACTGGCACCTCGCGCCGCTCTCGATGAAGTGGCAGGACGAGCAGGACCGGCCGCTCCCGAGCGCGACCATCTGCCGGCAGGTCATCGACCCGAAGCGCAACGGAAACATGAGCCCGCAGGCGATACTCAAGCACAACGAGGAGGCCGCGCTTGTGCTCTGGGCGTGGGAGCCTGGGCGCCGCCCCGATGGCACCGAGCGCGCGACGCCGTCCCTCACGCACGCCGAGTTCGCCGCGGCGACCCGCCGCTGGGTCGAGGCCGGCACGCCCTGCCCCGCACGTTAGCTTAAGGAGAGAGTCCGATGGCGAAGTATCAGCTCAACGTCAACGGCGAGCGCCGCGAGGTCTCGGTCGATCCTTCAACGCCGCTGCTCTGGGTGCTGCGCGACGACCTGAAGATGACCGGCACGAAGTTCGGCTGCGGCATCAGCGCGTGCGGCGCCTGTACCGTCCACGTCGCTGGCGTAGCGACGCGCTCATGCGTGCTCCCCATCGCGCTCCTCGGCGAGCGCCCCGTGGTGACCATCGAGGCGATGGCCAGCGACCCCGTGGGCCGCGCCGTGCAGGACGCGTGGGTCGAGCGCGACGTGGTGCAGTGCGGCTACTGCCAGAGCGGACAGATCATGTCCGCCGTCGCGCTGCTCAAAGAGACGCCAAAGCCCACCGACACGAATATCGACGAGTCCATGGGCGGCAACGTCTGCCGCTGCGCGACCTACGTCCGCATCCGCGAGGCCGTCAAGCTCGCCGCACAGAAGCTCAAGTGAAGGGGGCGGCCGAACGATGACAAACTCGAACACGAAGTCCGACCCGCTCACGAGCCGCCGCAGTTTCCTGCGCGCCACCGCGACCGCCGCGGGCGGGCTGCTCGTCTCGCTCTACCTCGACCGGCGCGCGTCGGCGCAGGAGGGCGTCAAGCCCGATCAGATACCGCCGCAGCCGAAGAAGGACTACCCGCCCGACGCCTTCGTCAAAGTAAGACCGGACAACAAGGTCGTCATTCAAGTTAATCGCCTTGAGTTCGGCCAGGGCGTCCACACCGCGCTCCCACTCATCCTCGCCGACGAGTTGGACGCCGACTGGTCGCAGGTCATCTCTGAACTCGCACCCGCGGCCGACGTTTACAAAGACCCTCTGTTCGGCATCCAGATGGTCGGCGGCTCGGGCTCCATCGCGCACTCGTTTCAGCAGTATCGCGAGCTGGGCGCGAAGACGCGTGCGATGCTCGTCGCCGCGGCCGCCGCGCGCTGGAACGTAGCAGCAGACAAGTGCCTCACCGAGTCGGGCGTCGTCCGCGGCCCCGCGGGCCAGTCTTTGAAGTACGGCGAATTGGCCGCCGACGCGGCGCGCCAGCCCGTGCCCGCGACGGTGAAACTTAAAGAGCCTTCCGAGTTCAAGCTGATCGGCAAACAGGTCAAGCGGCTCGACAGCCGCGCGAAGTGCGACGGCTCTCTCAAGTTCGGCTTAGACCTCGACCTGCCCGGGATGCTTGTGGCCGTCGTCGCGCGGCCTACAGTCTGGGGCGCGAAGGTCAAGAGCTTCGACGACAAAGCGGCGCGCGCCGTCGAGGGCGTGCGCGAGGTCTTCGAGATTCCCGTGACGCGCGGCGGGACGGGCGTGGCCGTCGTCGCCGACAAGTTCTGGCCCGCGAAGCGCGCCCGCGACCTCCTGAAAATCGAGTGGGACGACGCTCAGGTGGAGCGCGCCGACAGCGCGAAACTCTTCGAGCAGTACAAGAGTCTCGCGCGCACACAGGGGCTCAAGGCGGCCGCGCGCGGCGACGCGAAGGCCATCGACCGCGTCGCCCCCGCAGACCTCTTCGTCGCCGAGTACGAGTTCCCCTACCTGCCGCACGCGCCGATGGAGCCGCTCAACACGACCGTCCGCTTCGACGGTGACGCGGCCGAAGTCTGGGCCGGCTCGCAGTTCCAGACCCTCGACCACATGGCGGTCGCAGAGGTGCTCGGCCTCAAGCCCGAGCGCGTTAACTTCCACACGGAGATGGCCGGCGGCGGCTTCGGCCGCCGGGCCGTGCCCGACTCGCACGTGCAGCGCGAGGCAGCGTCGATTGCGAAACGGTTCAAGGGGACGCCGGTCAAGCTCGTCTGGTCGCGCGAGGATGACATACGCGGCGGCTACTACCGCCCGATGCACGTCCACCGCGTCGAGATCGGTGTCCGAGCCGACGGACTGCCCGACGCATGGCGGCACGTCGTCGTCGGCCAGTCGATTCTGGCGGGCACACCCTTCGCTATGATGATGAAGGACGGCGTGGACAACTCGGCCGTCGAGGGCGTCAACGACACGCACTACCACGTCCCGAACTTTGGCGTCACGGTGCACCATCCGAAGGTGAACGTGCCCGTCCTCTGGTGGCGCTCGGTCGGCCACACGCATTCAGCCTTTGTGATGGAGACGCTGATCGAAGAGCTAGCGTTGAGGGCGAAGATGGACCGATTGCTTACCGGCGCAGGCTCATCAAGCCCGAGCCCGAAGCGAAGAAGCTTCTGGCCGCGCTCGACCTGATGGACGAGAAGAGCGCCGCGTGGCGCAACCGTCTGCCGAAGGGTCACGCCGTCGGCTTCGCCTGCCACGAGTCTTTCGGGACGGGCGTGGCCTGCGCCGCGGAGGTCTCGATACGCGACGGGCGGCCGTGGATTCACCGCGTGACCGTCGCGGTCAACTGCGGTCTCGCCGTCAACCCTTTGACCATCGAGAGCCAGTTCCAGGCGGGGGTCGGCTTCGGCCTGTCGCAGTTGATGGCCCGCGGCGCGGTCACGCTCAAAGACGGCCACGTCGAGCAGCGCAACTTCGACACATACGTCCCGCCCTACATGCCCGACGCGCCGGTCGCCGTGGACGTACACATCGTCCCGAGCGCCGAACCGCCCACGGGCTGCGGCGAGCCGCCCGTCCCCGTCATCTCGCCCGCGGTCGTCAACGCGCTCTCAAAACTGACCGGCAAGCGCTACCGCACCCTGCCGCTCGTCATGATCTAACGATGGAGAACGCCGCTCACGCGGCGATTACGCGCACGCATCTCACTGAACATAGAAGGTCGTCTGCTGTGAGGCCGTGCGCCGCGCCGCGCCGTCTTCGACCGTCACCTGTAGTGTGTAGCGGCCGGGCTGCAACCCGCCGAGGTTTATCTCCGCGGTGTAGGGGATGCGCGCCGGGTCGGTCTGCGCGTCCGTCCCGATCTTCCGGAAGGGCGTGGCCGTGACCTCGCGGCCTTCCGCGTAGACCTGCACGCGCGCCGAGAGGTTGCCGGCGGCGCCGGCGTTGTAGACGAAGGTCATGAACCTGAGGCGCGAGCCGCGCGCGAAACGTTTGTCCACGCTCCACTGGACGTGCCCGCCGCCGGTGCCTCGCTCGCTCACGCCTTCGAGCCCCACGATGAGACTGCTCAGAGAGAGCTGCCGCGCAGAGAGGTCTGGGATGATTACCCACTGCGAGGCGCTGCCGAGAACGCCGCTGCGCTCGTCGCGCGCCGCCACGCGCGCCTGATAGATGCCCGGCTTCAGGGGCGAAGGGTGGTTGTAGATGACGTTCGACGAGCGCCCGCGCCCGCTGCCCTCCTCCGACGGCGGGTTGACCTTGAGCCCCGTCCTGAAGCTCGCCGCCGGCTTGCCCTGATCGTCGAGCAACACACCCTCGATGGTCAGTTGCGCGGGCTCGCGCCCCTCAGCGCCGTACGAAAGTCCCTCGGTGAACGCCTGCACCGAGGTCGTCAGCACCGTGCCGCTCGAAGGGATGTCGAGGTAGATGAGGGAGAGTTGCAGCGGGAGCGCCTGCCTCGGATAGAACTCCGTCAGCGCCTGCCGCAGAACGTCGGCCGGCTTCTTCTCGCTCTTCGCCGCGCCCTTCCCTTCCGCATTCGCGGCCGCGCCGCCGCCGCCACTGACGAGGCCGCGCGCCGCACGCACGGTCAGGTCGGGGCGCCCCGCGACGCTCACCTCTATCTTCCGCAGCTTCTCGTTCTTCCCCCCGTCGGTCTCCGGCCGCCACGCGATGAGGTAGTAACGCGAGGTCTCTTCCAGCGCCTCGCCGACGAACCGGCCGAAGGTGTTCTGGTTGCGCAACGCGCGCCCGCCCGTGTCCGCGGCGAGCGCGTTCAAGGCGTCCTGCGACGCGATGATCTCGCGCAGGTTGGCGCTTTCGAGCCCGCCGTTCGGGTCCATCGGTACGCTCCCCGTCGCGTCGAGCGCGCCCGAGATGAGGCCGCGCGCGTCGATGGTGTAGATGATGACGCCCGCGCGACGCGCCTCGTCCGTGATGCGCCCGAGGCGGTCGCGCCCGATGGGGCTGCGCGGCCCCGTGTCGGCGAGGAAGCCGTCCGAGATGAAGAAGGCGAGCTTGCTGCCCGGCATCCGCGCGGCGTAGCGCAGGAGGGTTTCGAGCGAGTGGTAAGTGTCGGCCGTGACCGTGCCGGCCTGCAAGAGAATCTGCCGCGCGCGGTTCTGGACTTCGACCTCGCACTGGCGGCGGGCGCCGCCGCGGCCCGCCGTCGAGGGCGGCTTCAGCGTCCACTTCAAGCAGTCGCTGACGTAGAACTCGAAGACGCCGGGGTCGTCCTTGCGCTCGATGGTGAGGGCCATGTACTCGGTCATGGTGCCGCCGGGGTTCTGGCCGTAGTCGGACACGACGTAGGGGACGTGGCCGACGCGTGCGACGGCCGCGCGCAAGACCTCCTTGTTGTCGGTGAACTGCTGGAGGAAGCCGATGCGCCCGCTGGCCGAAGCGACGGCGACGAGGTCACCCTCGCCCATCTCTTTGTCGATGAAGTCGAGCAGCATCTTGCGCGTGCGCCCGACGCTGTCTAAGGAGAGGTGCCGGTCGTCGAGGAAGAAGACGACGGTGCGCTGGCGCAAAGAGGGCGCCGCCGCAGCCGTCGCGGCTGGGGCCGCCTCGCCCGCCGCCGCGGCGGTGCGCGCCAGACGGTCTCTCAGGCTCCCGGCCAGGATGTTCTCGAAGAAAGTGATCGGGACGGGGCGTCCGTCCACACGCAGCTCGAAGTCCTCCCTCTTCAGACCGTCCACGAACCGTCCCTGCTTATCGAACACGCTCACGCCCGTCTGCACCAGCTCCGCGTTGACCTTGACGACCTCCTCCGCCTCCTGCCCGAACGCGGCCGGACTGAAGACGCAGAGCGTCAACGTCAACACGCAAAGAATGGTGCCGTGTCTACTCATCGCGTGCCTGCCTTCGTCAACCTCCGCCGATGCGAACGAAGTCGCCCGGCCCAATCTTATCCAACGCCTCTCTTACCTCAGGCATCAGCGGCAGTAACGTTTTTAATCGATTGTTTCGCGCCGCCAGTAGTATGACCGCGATGCGGAAGGCCGTAAGGTTCTGCTGGTACTTGAGATTTTGGTCGATGGTGAGGAACACTTCAAACTCTGCTTCGGCTAAGGCTAAGAGCTTCCCGTTCTTGACGCCCGACCAGCCATGCTCCGTGACCGTGTGCACCTCGTGTCCCGGCAACTCTCGCTTCAGCCTGCGCGGGACACATTCGTCAAGCAGCACTCTCATACACTTGCGCGAGGAGCGTCTCCTTCATCCTTTCGAGCACTTTCACGGCGTGCTCCCGGCTCACGGCGGGGAAATCGTCGAGGAACTCGTCGAGCGTGTCTCCCTCTTCGAGATAGTCGAGCAGAGTCTGCACGGGCACGCGCGTGCCGGCGAAGACGGGCGTGCCGCCGAGAAGCTCCTCGGAACGTTGGATTAATATCTCCTGACTCATAGGCCACCACCTCGCGCCGCAATCATAACAAACCCCCACAACCCGGCATAGACAGGCCGCCCGCGCCCGGCATGGCCGGCGGCGGTTTATTTGACCGCCGCCAGTTGGTCGATGCGTGCGCGGACGGAGGTGGCGAGGAGACGCACCTCTTCGTCTGTGTAGTTGGCCGCGCGGAAGGCGTCTTCGAGCTGCTTGTCGGAGAGGCGCGAAAGTATGCCCGCGAGCCACTGCGCGTCGGCGACCATCACGTCCTGCATGAGCGCCTTGTTCTTCCCGTCGTAGCTGAAGCGCAGGCGCCCCGCCTCGACGCCCTCGATGAACTTGTCGGAGGCGTAGTCGTTAGGCTCGTTGCGCGTGCCCTTGACCTGACGGATGAAGGCTACGGGGCCGTTCTGTCCACCGGTCTTGCCGATGGTCGCGCCGAGGTCGCTGACGACGTACTGAAGCTCGTTACCGTTCGCGCCGCCCACGACGAGGACGCGGTTGTTCTCGTCCTTTAAGTCCCAGTTCTCGACGAGCGCCATCATGATCTTGAGCCCTTGCAGCTCGCGCTTCCCCGCAAAGGGGTTGTCGGCCCAGCGCCATTCAACGGAGCGCTCGATTGTTTCGGGGCGCACCTCGAACCTGACGTTCTCGAACGTGCCCTTGCCCTCGATGGTCGCGCGCGGGGCGAGGTAGGTGACCTCCGTAACGTAGCCGGCGGCCCAGACCAGCCGCGTCACGGCCGTCTCGGGCTGCGCCTCCTTGCCGACCTTCGCCACCCACACCTGCCCCTTCGCGTCGCGCACGCGGTACTTCTTCGAGTAGCCGCCCTTCTCATCCTTGATGAAGGTGAAAGGCGCCTGCGGTCTCAGCTCCTCGCCGCCCGGGCCGGCGAGAAGGTCGAGCGCCGACACATCCGCGTGCTCGCGCCAGAGCACCGGCGTCCCGACAGGCGGCTCCTTCTTCTTCTCCTTCTCCTTCTTGTCCTGCGCCGCGAAGACAGGCGCCAGAAGGCTGAAGAGAATCAACGCCGCTGCCGTCATCCTTAACGTTCTGCCGTGCTGTAACATGCTCTTGCCCCTCTTATTTTTTGACCTTATCCTGTAAGTATTTTACAGCCGCTTCGAGTATTTCGTCGCGCCCGGCGGCCACACCGGCAATCGTCGGCGCGACCTTGAGGGTGGGCTGGATGCCGATTCTTTGTAGTTGGCGGCCGTCGGCGTGGCGCACGTTATGGCCGGTGAAGCTGACGGCGAGGTTGCCGGGCAGCACCATGTAGGTCACGTCGCCGTTGGCGCCCGTGGTCGGCGTCCCGACGAAGGTCACGTCGGTCGCCGCCTCGAAGAACATGCAGGTGTGCTCGGACTGGCTGATGGCGTCCTCGTTAATGAGCATCACGACCTTGCCCCGGTACACCTCGCCGTGCCGCTCGGGGAGCGTCTGGGCGAAGGTGTAGCTCGGCGTCTCGGCCAGCTCGGAGTCGCTCATGGAGGGCGCTTCGAGCAGCGGGCGCGAGAAGAGCGCGGCGACGGGCTGTCTCTTCTCCGACAGGCGCGGGGCGATGGGCCACCCGGTGCCGTTCGGGTAGCCGCGCATGTCGAAGATGACGGCCAGCGTGTCTTTGATCGTCTCGAACATCTTCTCGACCTCGCCCGGCTGTAAGCGCGCGAGATCGACGTAGCCGTAGCCGCTCGGCATGACGTGGAAGACGGGCGCCGTGCGCTGCGCCGCGCCGAAGAGCTTCGCGCGGTCGGCGTTGCCGAAAGAGCGCGGCACTTCCGTATCGCGCTCCGCACCGTCCACGCCGCGCAAGTGCAACTTCACGGCCGTCCCCTTCTGCCCGCGCAGCAGGTTCGCGTGGACGTTCCGCATCAGGGATTGCGACGTGGAGGCGGCCGTGTAGCGCGACAGAAACTCGATGCGCTTCTCGACGGGCTCGCCGTCAACCGTCAGGATAACGTCGCCGACCTTGACCGGCAGCTTGTCGTCGAGCACGTTGGTGACGACCGTCCGCCCCTCGACGTGACGCACGAGAACCGGCGGGAGGTACGTCCCCAGCCTCTCGGCCGAGGCGTTCGCGTTCTGCACGCCGCCGTGCGAGTCGTGCATCTCCGTGACCAATTCGCGGACGGTCAACTGGTAGTCGGCCGCGTCCCGGTTCGCCTCGAACTTCGGGATGTAGCGCGGCAGCACCGATGCCCACGTCTCCCGTATCAGATGTTTGTAGGGGTAGAAGTAGTTGACGACGGCCCAGTAGCGGAAGAGCGCCAGCAGTCGGTACTCCGCCGAGGGAAATTCCATCTCGGCGTAGGTCTTCTCCTTCTGGCCGACCATCGGCGCGACGGTCGCCGCGGTCTTCCGATTCGCCTGCGAGACCTTGCCCTCCTGCGCGGCGCGCAGGGCCTCGCGCAGGCCCGCGTCCTTCGGCACGACCGCGTCGGCGTTGAAGCCGAGCGAGCCGTCCGGGTTGACCGACTCCGAAGTCCGCAGGCGCACCCTCACGCCGTCGGGCAACTCCAAAGTGAAAGTCCCCCCGCCCGCCTCCGGCGCGCGCTCGCCCTCCTGTATGACGTAGGCGCGGCCCGCGTGCTGCAACCCGCCGAGGGTCTCGACGGCCGGCGGCGTGTGCTCGTTGACGACGAAGACGAGGGGCGGCGCCTTCGCCTTGTTCCGACCCGAGAGGGTCTGCGGCGCGACGTTGGCGAAGGCCGAGTAGTAGAAGGAGGCGCCGCCCGTCTGCGTGGCGTAGCCGTTGTGCAGGCGGTAGCGGGCGGAGCCGAGCGTCACGTCCGCGTCGAGGAACTGCGGCAAGACCTGCCGCAGCATGTCCGCGAAGATGTAAGCGGCGAAGGGGTCGGCCGCGCCCGAGCCGCGCGCGTCGATGACGACCGCTTTGGCCGAAGGAGCGGCCTCGATGATCTTGCCGAGCAGGACGCGCAGGCCCGTGTTGTCCTTTGCGCCTGCTTCGGCGATGCGCATCGCCTCGATGACGAGAACGCCCTCCTCCATCCGCAGAGGCTCGCCCGCGGGGGTGTTTGTTTGAGCAGGCGGGAGGGCCTTCGACTCGGTTACAACCTCCGCGCGCGTGCTCGCGTCGCCGAGCGCGGCGAGCATCTGGTTCAAGGCCGCCTCATACTCCTGCGGAGTCTTGGCCGCACGAACTTTCGGTATCGCCTCGGCCAGAGCCTTGTCCCAATCCAGCTCGCGATAGGCGAGAAAGGGGTGAAAATATTTCACCGCGCTCCAGACCTTCGCCAGCCCGACCAGACGCTCGACGCTCGTCCCGTCGGCCGTTTGTGCAGGCGTCGCGGCCGGCTGTTGCGCGCGTGCGTTGAAGCACAGCAGCAGCAACACCGCCGACAACGACAATGCTCTCGCCGTAAACCTTCGGACGTTCATTCCAACTCCTCCCGGCTCGTCAATTCGTCAACGGCGAGACTCCCTCTGGCTTGAGGCAGGGCTTGCCCGCCGCAGCGTCGGCCGCAGCCCGCGCCTCTTCGTTGGTCATCACCTTGTCCGTCACGCAGACCGCAGCATTCGTGATCTTCGCCACGGCGAGGTAGGAGGTTTTCTGTTCGGGCTTCTCGGGGTTCTCGCTGGCGTTCACCCGCACGATGAGGGCGAAGGGCTGCACCTTGCCGCCCTTCTTCTCGACGCGCCACTCGGCCTTCTCACCGAGGCTCGAAAAGCCGGTCGTGATGACCTGCCAGTAGTTGAGCGGGTGCTTCTTCCCGTCGGGGCTGACGACGGTCACCGACTGGCGCGAGTCGGAGTCTTCGACCAGCAACCCGTAGCCCGCCACGCCGGGGCACTTCTGCACGGAGCTGGCGTCCTCCTCTGTCGTCTCGATGGTCTTACATCCCGCGCCCGTCATGTCCGTGTAGACGCTGTCCGCCGCGGGGACGTATGCGAGCAGCGGCACCGCGCAGCCGAGGATAAAGAGCGCGCTCAGGGTTCTCTTCAACATCTCAGACTCTCCTCTCGGGGGTTTACGGAAAAAAACGTTCGGCGCTTAAGGCCGGAGCCTCGCGGCCCAGCCGCCGCCCTCGGCCAGTTTAATCTTCAGACGGGTCGTGCGGTCGGCGCGGCCCGAGACCTTCTTGTAGTCGAATGCCGCGCGGTCGGCGTTCACGCCGTCCTGATACGCGTCCATCTTAAACTCGCCCGCGGGCAGGAAGGAGAAGTCCACCTCCAGCTCGCGCGCCGTCCAGTCGGTCATCGCGCCGACGTACCAGTCGCGCCCGCTGCGGCGCGCGACGAGCACGTAGTCGCCTATCTTCCCGTCGAGCACGCGCGTCTCGTCCCAGACCGTGGGGACGGCCGCGAGGAACTCCATCGACTCCGGCTCGCGCAGGTAGTTCGACGGACTGTCGGCGAGCATCTGCAAGGGGCTCTCGAAGACGACGTACATCGCCAACTGGTGGCAGCGCGTGCCGAGCGCCATCGGGCGCTCGAAGACCTTCGCCCAGCTCTTCTGCTGCGCGTTGAGCATCGCGCCGGGCGTGTAGTCCATCGGCCCCAGAAACATCCGCGTGAACGGCAGCGTCAGGTTGTGTTCGGGGCTGGCGTCCGGGCTCCACTTGCTCCACTCCAACCCGCGCACGCCCTCGTTGGTGATGAGGTTCGGCCACGTCCGCGTCATCAACGCCGCTCGTTGCCCGCCGTGGTAATCGACCAGCATCTTCCGCCGCGCCGCCTCGCGCGAGAGTTTGTGGTAGAAGCTCACGACCTTCTGGTCGTCGCGCTGCATGAAGTCAACCTTGATGCCTTTGACTCCCCACTTCTCGAACTGTCCGAGCGCGGGCTCCAACTGGTCGTCGAGCGTCTTCCACACGACCCACAGGATGATGCCGACGTTCTTCTGCTTCCCGTAGCTGACCAGCTCCTCGACGTTGATGTCGGGGACGACCGCGAGCACGTTGCCGAGCTTGTACCAGCCTTCATCTAAGACGACATACTCGATCCCGTACTTCGATGCGAAGTCGATGAAGTATTTGTACGTCTGCGTGTTGACGCCCGACTTGAAGTCAACGCCGTAGATGTTGTTGGCGTTCCACCAGTCCCACGCCACCTTGCCCGGCTTAATCCACGAAGTGTCCTGCACCCTCGAAGGACTTTGCAACAGGTAGACGAGCTGGTTCGTCAGCAGGTCGCCGTCGCGCTCGGCGATCCCGAGCAGCCGCCACGGGTACGTCCGCGTGCCCTTCGTGACGGCGATGTAGTCGGCCGCCTCCGTCACCTTGAAGTCGCGGTCGCCGGTCAGCGTCTCCTTCAGAGGGTAGGGCGGGAACATTGACGCGAGCCCCGCGCCGCCGGTGCCGCGCAGCCAGAGGCCGGGGTAGTCCTCCACGTCCGACTCGGCGACGGCGACCTTTACGCCTCCCGCGTCAACGACCGCCGGCAACGAAGCGAAGGCCGCCGTGCCGATCTCCTTCAAAGGCTTCGGCACGTACAGCCGCTCGTTGTGCGAGAAGAGGCTCTCCTCCTGCGGGTAGAAGACCGTGTAGTTGTCGGCGAAGTTGAAGGCGGCCTCCTCCTTATAGACCTTCACCTCTCCTTGCGGAAGCGTGGTCTCGAAGCGGTAGGCCACGCCCTCGTCGTAGGCGCGGAAGACGACCGCGTAGTCGCCGTCCATCTCAAGGCGCAGCTCTTTGTAAGCGTCGCGGATGCGCGCGGACTTCTGGCGCACGACCGGCTCGACCCAGGCGTCGTACACGCGCGGCCTCGCTATCCTCACTTTTGGTTCGAGCCCGAGCACACGGCCGTCGATGTCGATGGAGAGCGTCGAGTCGCGCAGCAGAGTCTTCCCGTTCACCAGCACGTTGTAGCTGACGCGCCCGGCCGTGCTGATTCTCACGTCGATCTTCCCGTTGGGTGAGACGACGCGGAAGTCCGACCGCTGCGCCGCCGCCCCGGCGGTCAGGAACAGGAGCGTGATAAGCGTGAGCGCGGCTCTCTTCAAAGAGGTGTGCATGTTTGGAGTTATCTTCCCGGTTTCGTGTGGGTCTATTTCACGAAGACCTTGTAGCCCCACGGCTTCAGCTCAAGCCGTGTCGCGGCGTCGAGTTCGACCGCCCCGCCGCCGAAGAAGTCTGTGTACTTGCCGTGGTAGAGCGTCTCCTTGAACGTCAACGCCTGCGGCCGGCCGGAGAAGTTGATGACGACGAAGACCTTGTCCGCCTCGTTCCGGCGCACGAAGCTGAACACTTCGGCGGGCGCGCTGTTGGGCACGAGTATCATCGTCGCGCCCCACTGCCCGTTCCAGAGCGCCGTGTTCTGCTTCTTCAGCGCGAACAGTTTTTTATACAGTTCGCCGTTCGGATGTTCCTTCCAGACAATCGGGTCTTTCTCGAAGAACTGTAGGCGCCGCGCGTTGCCCGCCTCCTGCCCGTTGTAGACGAGCGGCATGCCCTCGCCGACGGCGGACAGAACCATCGCCGGCTCCACACCGCCGCCGAACGCCTCGAACTCCGTCCCCTCCCAGGCGTTCTTGTCGTGGTTGGTGAGGAAGGTCATCCGGATGCTCTCGCGCGGGTACGCGCTCTCGTTCCAGGAGTAGTAGACGAAGAGGCCGCTCAGGTCTTTCTTCTGACCCGATGTTATCTGATGGACGGCGTCATACCAGCTCCACGCGTAGGTCATGTCGAACGCCTCGGCGTGCAGGTCGCGCGCCTCCCACTCGGCGAGCATGAAGACCGGCTTGACGGCGTCCAGCTCTTTGCGGACGTTGTTCCAGAAGTCCACGGGCACGAAGCCGGCCACGTCGCAGCGATAGCCGTCTACGTCCGCCTCGCGCACCCAGTACTTCATGGCGTCGGTCATGTAGCGTCGCAAACCCTCGTGCTTGAAGTCGAGGTCGATGATGTCCGACCAGTCCCACCAGGGCGTCGGGCGGAAGTCACCCTTGTAGTCGCGGTCGTACCACTCGGGATGCTCTGCGACGAGGTTGTTGTCCCAGGCGGTATGGTTGGCGACCCAGTCGAGGATGACATGGAAGCCTGCGGCGTGCGCGGCGGCGACGAAGTGCTTAAGGTCTTCGAGCGTGCCGAACTCCGGGTTGACGCTGTAGTAGTCTTTCACTGAATAAGGACTGCCGAGTGTGCCCTTGCGATTCTTCTCACCGATTTTATGAATCGGCATCAGCCAGAGGATATCCACGCCGAGTTCCTTCAAACGCGGCAGGTGCGCCTCGGCCGCGCGGAAGGTGCCTTCGGGCGTGAACTGCCGCGTGTTGATCTGGTAGATGACGGCGTTCTTCGCCCACTCCGGGTGCTTGAGCTTAACGTAAGGCGTCGGCTGGTAGGGGTTCACAGCGGCTTGGGTCGGCGTAGGCGCGGTCTCACCGCCCTGCTTCTGGTTGACACAAGCGGCGAGCGACGCGACGCAGAGCAGGACGAGCAGAGGTGTCGAGGCGCGCATTCGACCGAACTCCTTCCGAGGATTCTGCGACGGCGGCCGACGCGAAGGAAATGCCAGAGCGTTACGTTGGAATACCAATTTAACCGACAGCCTGTCAATGCCGCTGCCGCCGCACAGTTTTGATAAAGCCTTATGGTTCGGGTAGAGTCGGCCAACCGTATGAAGACGAACGTGGGACAGGCGAGAGAGGGCCAAGCCGCGCGCTCGCTCACGTGGACGGGGGCTCTGACGGCCGTCGTCTACCTGGCGACGTTCCTCTTCTACGTCCGCGGGTTTCAGGGTTACACGCGCACGCAGCGCGAGGTCTTCATCTGGCTCGCGGTGGTGCCGCTGCTCTATCTCTTCTGGCGCGGCTACCGGATCGTGCGCGACTCGGGCGGCCGTGTGCAGACCTCACAGGTCGTCTGGTTCGCGGCGCTGTTCTGCGTCACCTGCGCGGCCGTCTACCCGTTCCACTCGACCGACGCGTTCGGCTACATCAACCGCGGCTGGCAACAGGTTCACTACCACATGAACCCGTACGTCCACACCGTCGCGGAGGTGCCGGGCTGGCGCGACGACCCGATGATCTGGAATCATTGGATCTATAACCCGAACCCGTACGGCTTCCTCTTCACACTGCTCGCGCGCGGCCTGACGCTCCTCGGCGGGGGCCATTGGGCGCTGACGCTCGGGCTCTTTAAGGCCGTGAACGCCGCCGCCTACGGCTTCACGGGCTGGCTCGTCTGGTCGGGCGCAAAGCATCTGGGGCATGAGCGGCCGATGCTTGCGCTCTACTCTTTTCTCTGGAACCCGCTTGTCCTGCTGCACCACATCGCGAACGGGCATAACGACATCCTCATCGGGTGCGCGCTCGCGCTCGCCGCCTACCTCGTCGTGACGGGGCGCGACGTGTGGGTGCTGCCGGCACTCGCGGCGGCGATGATGCTCAAGTACGCTCCGGCGCTGCTCGTCCCGGCGGCGCTCGTCTACATCTACAGGAGGCGCGGGTGGAAGATGACCGTCGTCGGGTGCCTGCTCGCGGCGCTCGTGGTCGTGGCGGTGGCGGCGCCCTTCCTCGCCGACTGGCGGCAGTTCCGGCTCGAAGACATCCGCGACAACGCGACGCTCATCGACAACTCGCTCCACTCCTTCATCATCCACATCTACACGAACCTCGCGCGGCTCGTCGGGCCGCTCATGCAGTTCAAGGAGGCGTTCAACTCAGGCATCAAGATTGTTCTGCGCGTCGGCTTCGCGCTCTTCCTGATCTTAATTCATCTGAGGTTTTGGCGGCGGAGTTCGGCGGGTCGGCTCGTGGAGTTGTGGGCGCTCGTGATGCTTCTGCTGATGTGCGTGGTCAGCTCGAAGTTCAACGCGTGGTATATGGGGATGCTGCTGCCGCCGGTGCTCTTCCTGCCAGAGCGCCACTGGCTGCGGCGCCTGACGCTGCTCGTCACCACCGCGCAGACGCTCTCGCTCACCTTCTTCAAGCAGGCTTACATCCTCAACTACTTCGCCATGATTCTCGTCCCCGCGATTATTATTTTCCGGCAGGTGAGAAGCGAGAAGGGGAGAATCGGGGAGCCGAAAAATTAACCGCAGAGACACGGAGGCACGGCTTGTTGACTTATGTCTTCAAAGCCGTGCCCCCGTGTCTCTGCGGTTAAGTCTGCCCCGCTACTTAATCTCGAACATGACGCGCTCGACGGCATTCGTGCGTGCAACGTTGTCGGTGATGCCGACCTCCAGCTCGTAGCGCCCGCCGGGCAGTTGCCCGAGCGAGATGGCGCCGGTCACGGGGATGCGCGCGAGGTCGGCGCCCGCCTCCGGCGCCAGTTTGCGCGCGGGCGACGAGACGACCGCCTTGTTGTCGCGCAGCACGCGCAGGGTCACCGAGAGGTCAACCGCCCCGGCCCCGCCCGCCCGCGCCGCGTTATAGATGAACCCGAGGAAGTCCACCTTCGCCGAGCGCGGGAACCGACGATCCACGCTGAACTGTATCTGCGGCGCGCTGCCGTCCGCGCCACCGCCCACCTGACGGCCGCCGAGGTGCAGGCTGCTCAGGGCCAACTGCTTCTTCGAGAGGTCTGGGATTTCGATCCACTGCACGGCGCTCCCCACCTGCCCGCCGCGCGCGTCGCGCGCCGCCGCCTTCACCTGATAGAGCCCGGGTGCGAGCGGCGCCTTGTGGTTGTAGATGACGCCCGGCTGCTCGCCCGAGCCCGTCCCGGAAGGCGCCGCCGACGGCGCGACCGTCAGACGCTTGCTGAAGTTCGCGATCTGCTTGCCCTGCTCGTTCAGCACAAAGCCGTAGAGATCGACCGTCGCCGGCTGCTTCCCGTCCGGGCCGTAGTCGAGCGCGCCCGTCCCGACCTCGACCGAACTCGTCAGCACGGGGCCGTTGTTCGGCACGTCCACGAAGCTCGTCGAGAGCGCCGTCGGCAGTCCCCGCTTGCCCACCGGCCCCATGAGCGCCGCGCGGAAGTCAGCCTCGGCCCCCTTCGCCTGCTTCGCGGGCACGCCCTTCGCGTCCGTCTTCGCCCCAGCCTTGTCGCCCTTCGCCTCCTCGGCCGCGCGCGCGGCTGCCGGCACGTAGCCGCGGTGCATCCGCACGTTCAGGTCGGGGCGCCCGACGACCGCGACCTCGACGCGCTTGAAGCGCCCGCCCTTCTGCTCCTCGGCCCCGGGCTTCCAGGCGATGCGGTAGTAGTTCGAGGTCTCGTCTATCACGCGCGAGACCCAGTGGTCGAAGTAGTTCTGGTTCTTGAGGAACTGCCCGCCCGTCTCGCCCGCGAGGTTGGCGAGCCCCTCCTGCGCGAGGTTGGCCTCGCCGACCTGCGCGCGGTCGAGGGCGCCGTTCGGGTCGCGCGCCTTCGACCCCGTCGCGTCGTTGAAGGGCGCGAAGAGGCCGCGCGCGTCGATGGTGTAGATGACGCTCCCCGTCCGCGCGGCCGTGTCGGTGACGAGCTGGAGGCGGCGGTTGGCCGTCGAGACCGAGCCCTTGCCGTCGAGGTAGAAGCCGTCCGAGACGAAGAAGAGGAGCTTGCGCCCCTCGATCTGCCCCGCCGTGCTCACGAGCTTTTCGAGCGCGGCGAGCGAGCCATTCGTCACCGCCTCCATCTGCTTCGTGATGTTGGTCGCGCGCGTCTTGACCATCTCGTAGACGGCGTTGGAGTTGATGGCCGGGTTGTTCCCGGCGTTGGCCTTCGAGAAGAAGCCCTCCTGAATCTTGGTGATGTAGAAGCCGGCCGCCTGCCGGTCGCCGTTGGCGATGCGTGTGGCGATGAACTCGGACATCGGCGGCTGCTCGGCGTCGTGTATCGGCGGAGGGATGTTCCTGAGGCGCGCGACGGCTGCGCGCAGCACCGTCTTGCTGTCGGTGAACTGCTGGAGGAAGCCGAGCTGCCCCGTGGCCGTGACGATGGCGACGAGGTCGCCCGGCGCCATCTCTTCGTCGATGAAACGCGTGATGGCTCCGCGCGTCGGGTTGAGGCTGTCGAGTGAGAGGTGGAGGTCGTCGATGAAGAAGACGACGGTGCGCCCCTTGGAGCGCGACGCGATGGCCGCGTTGGCGGCGGCCGCGACCGCACCGGGCGCGGCCTCGCCCTTCCGCACGGGCGCCGACACGCGCTCGAAGAAGGCCAGCGGCACGGGCTGACCGTCCACGCGCAGCTCGAACTGTTCGCGTGTCAGACCGTCCACGAACTTGCCCGACTTGTCCAGAACCATCACGTCCGTCTGCACCAGCTCCGACTCGACGCGCACGACATCGTCCTGCTCCGGCGTCTGCGCGCGCGCGCCCGCGAGCGGGCAGAGCAGAAACACCGACGCGAGCAACAGCCTTCCGAAGAGATTCAGGTTTAAGTTGGTATGCAACATGATGGGGCCGCCTTTCTTCCTTTCAACTCCCGAGCGGTTCGCTTTTGAGGTTCAACACCGCAGGCGCAGAGCGTGCAGAGGTTGCGCAGAGGCTTGAGTTTTATACTCCCAACCTCCGAAATCACGCAACCCTTCGGCGCCCCGGCGGCCGCTCAGTTCTCGGGTTCGGCCTCTTCCCCGCCGCCCGTCGGCGCGCCGGCCGCGGGCGCAGAGGGCTTGACGATGACGAAGGGGATGTCCGACGAGCGCGCGAGCGCGTTGAAGCTTCGGAGGTCGTCCGTCATCAACTGCTGAAGTTGCCGGAGCTGCGTGTCGATCTGCGCGGCCAGCTCTTCGTAGAGCGTGTAGGACTGCTCGGTCGGCTGCGCGTCTGCGCTGCCGACGACGCCGCCGAGCGCGGCCAGCTTGTTGTTGAGCCGGATGGGGTAGTTCAGAGGGTCCTGGCTGCTCTGGTTCTTCGTCTGGTAGAGCGCCTCCTCGACCGCCTGAAGTTTCCGGTTGAGCTGCCCGCCGGCCGCCATGACCGGCTTCGCGTTCGGCTGGTCGCCGATGCGCTTGAGGAGGTCGTCCACCTGCCTTCGCACGTCGCGTATCTGCGCGACGGCGTTGTGTGTCTCAGTCAGCTTGTCGCGTATCTTCGTGAGCAGCGCGAGCTGCTTGGCAAACTCCTCCGGCGTCGTCTGGAGCCGCGGGTCCTTCCGAATCTCGAAACTCTGTGTGTAGGTCTGGCCGTCGGCCGTGAGCTTGACCTGATACGTGCCGGGCACGGCGCGCGGCCCCGTAGTGCCGCCCGCCCAGAGAATCATGCCGGGGAAGCGCGTCGCCTCCGCGTAGCGCATGTCCCAGACGAAGCGGTTCAGGCCCGCCTCCGTCGAGACGCGCGCCGCGCCGCCGCCGCGCCTTCCGACGAACTCGGACGACTCTTCGCCCGAAGGGGTCGCGGGCATCTCCGGCGGCGTCTGCACCTGCGCCGAGCCGGGCGCGGTCGAGGCGCCGGGCAGCCCGGCCGTCCCTCCTGAAGGTGTAGGCGTCGGGCGCGGCGGCGCCTTGGCCGTGAACTTCTGGACGGACTTCCCCGAAGGGTCGATGAATTCGAGCGTCACGTCCGAAGCGGGACGCGACTTGAGGTAGTAGTAGACGACGACGCCCGCGGCCGGGTTCGCGCCCGCGGTCACTGTTGGGGGGAGCGCCCCCCCACCTCCGCCCGGCATACGGTAGGCGTCCTCGGGCTTCAAGAGCGTCGTCTCGCCCGCGCCCGCGCGCTGCGCGTCGGTCAACTGTTGGAGGACGGAGAGGTCGTCGAGAATCCAGAACGAACGACCCTGCGTGGCGACGACCAGATCATTCTCGCGCTTGTGGACGGCGAGGTCGGTGATGGGCACGTAAGGGAGGTTCAACTGGAACGGCTGCCAGTGCTCGCCGTCGTCGAACGAGATGTACATGCCCGTCTCCGTCCCCGCGTAGAGCAGGCCGCGCCGCGCCGGGTCACAGCGGACGACGCGCGTGAAGGCACCGTCGGGAATACCTGTGTCGATCTTCTTCCAGGTCTTTCCGTAGTCGTTCGTCCTGTAGAGATATGGCTTGAAGTCGTCGGACTTGTAAGCGGTCGCGGCGACGTAGGCCGCGCCCGCGTCGTGCGGCGAGGCGTCGATGGAGTTGATCTGAATCCACTCCGGAATACCCTTCGGCGTCACGTTCGACCACGTCTTGCCGTTGTCGCGCGTGACCTGCACGAGACCGTCGTCCGAGCCCGTCCAGATGACGCCGCGCGTCACGGGCGACTCGGCGACGGTGAAGATGGTGTCGTAATACTCGACGCTCGTGTTGTCCTTCGTGATGGGGCCGCCACCCGGCCCCTGCTTCGACTTGTCGTTGCGCGTGAGGTCGGGGCTCATCATCTCCCAGGACTGCCCCTCGTTCGTCGAGCGGAAGAGATGGTCGCCCGCAGCGTACAGAGTGCCCATAGGAGATGTGTCGTGCGGCGAGAACAGAATCGGGTAGTTCCACTGGAAGCGGTACTTCATCCCCTCTGCGCCGTGGCCCATCGGGTTGTCGGGCCAGACGTTGACGGCGCGGAGCTGTTTGGTGCGGTGGTCGTAGCGCGTCAGGTAGCCGCCGTAGGAGCCCGCGAAGACGACGTTCGGGTCGTTCGGCTTCGGCGCGATCCAGCCCGACTCGCCGCCGCCCACGTCGTGCCACGACTCCTCGCCGATGGCGAAGTCTTCGGTGCGACTCCGAATCGAGATGGTCGAGTTGTCCTGCTGCGCGCCGTAGATGTTGTACGGAAAGTCGTTGTCAACGGCGACGCGGTAGAACTGCGCGGTCGGCTGGTCCTGCTCCGTCCACGTGCGCCCGCCGTTGAGGGAGACGTTGGCGCCGCCGTCGTTCGACTCGATCATACGGTTCGGGTCGTTGGGTGCTATCCACAAATCGTGGTTGTCGCCGTGCGGGACGGGGATGTTCGAGAAGGTGCGGCCGCCGTCGTTCGAGCGGTAGAAGCCTGTGTTCAGAACGTAGACGCGCTCGGCGTTCTGCGGGTCGGCGTAGATGCGCGTGTAGTACCACGCGCGCTGCCGCAGGTCGCGCGACTCGTTGACCTTCGTCCACGACGCGCCGCCGTTGTCCGAGCGGAAGACGCCGCCGTCCTCCGCCTCCACCAGAGCCCACACGCGCTCGGGCGCGGCGGCCGAGACGGTCACGCCGATCTTCCCCACCACGCCGCGCGGCAGGCCCGGGCTCCGCGTAATCTCCTGCCACGTATCGCCGCCGTCCGTTGATTTGAAGAGGCCGCTCGAAGGCCCGCCGCTCTCGAACGTCCAGGGCTTGCGTATGTACTGCCAGAGCGCGGCGTAGAGAACGTTCGCGTTGGTCGGGTCGAACGTCAAATCAATCGCGCCGGCCAGCGGGCTCTTATACAGAACCTTCTCCCACGTCTTCCCGCCGTCCTTCGAGCGGAAGACGCCGCGCTGCTCGTTCGGGCCGAAGGCGTGGCCAATGGCCGCGACGTAGACGAGGTCAGGGTTGCGCGGGTGAACGCGCACGCGCGAGATGTGGCGCGTATCGTCCAGACCGTTGAGCTTCTTCCACGTCTTCCCCGCGTCGGTCGATTTGTACATCCCGTCGCCGTGCGAGAGGTTGCCGCGCAAGGTCTGCTCGCCCATGCCGACGTAGACGACGTTCGGGTCCGACTCCGCGACCGCGACGGCGCCGACCGAGCCGGTCTTAAAAGTCTGGTCGCCCAGAGGCTCCCACGTCACGCCGCCGTCCGTCGTCTTCCACACACCGCCGCCCGTCGCGCCGAAGTAGTAGACGAAGGGCTGCGACGCGACGCCCGCGACTGCGGCGACACGCCCGCCGCGGAACGGCCCGATCTGCCGGTAGGCGAGCGGCCCGAAGGTCTTGCGCTGCGGCGGCGCGGCGGGCGGCTGTTGCGCGCGCGCCGCGACGGGAATCATGTTTAAAAGAAGAAGGGCGACGAGCAAAGAGGCCGCGGGTGGGAGAAGGCGTACCCTCAACATGTGCAAAGGCTCCTGTAGGAAGTATGGACTTGTGTTCCGACCGGGAAAGCTTTAAAACGGCTGTCTTCGACTTTGACGTTTGCGGGCTACTATATTGCCTTTCGCCCCCGCGGGCAATCGGCATTCTAAGGAGCGTTCCAGAGTTGAGCGTCGAGATTCGTTACACGGAAGTGCTGACGGAAGGGGAGCGGCAGGCGCTCTTCGGCTGGGGCAAGGACATCTTCGGCATCGAGGACAATGACTACCGCTGGCGGCCGAAGGATCACCACTTCATCACCGAAGAAGACGGCAGGCCGCTCAGTCACGTCGGCTTTATCAAGACGACGGTGAGCGTCGGCGGCCGTCAGCTTACGGTCGGCGGCATCGGCGGCGTCGTCACCGTCCCTGAAGCGCAGGGGCACCAGCTCGTCCACGCAGGGATGCGGCAGGCCGCCGAGTTCATCTGTCATGAACTGGGCGCCGACTTCGGCATGCTCTTCTGTTTGCCGCACCTCGAACCCTTCTACGCGCGGCAGGGATGGCAGGCGTTGGAAGACGAGGTCGAGATCGACCAGCCCGACGGCAAGATAGTCTGGCCCTACCGCGTCATGGTGAAGCCCTGCGGCGAGCGCGTGTGGCCCGCGGGGCGCGTCGAGGTCGGGGGACTGCCCTGGTGAACAGCGTCGTGAGGTTGACGAGGTCGGGGCCGGTCATCAACGGCTCGGACGAGGAGCTGACGCGGCTGCGCGCGCACTTCGAGGAGCGTCATCACCTCGCGTTGCCGGGCTTCCTCGATTCTTCCCTGCTCGACACGCTACGGGGGAAACTGGCCGCGTCCGGCTTCGCGCGCATCGACCGCGACGTGGGCAGCGAGTTGCGCCCGCTCGACACCGCGCCTTACTTCGCTTTGGAGCTTCTGCTCAACAGCCGCCGTGTGCTCGAACTTCTCCCGCAACTCACCGGCTGCCCGCGCCCCGCATGCTTCACGGGACGCATCTACCGGCGCGCGCCCGGACAAAGCCACGTCAGCCGCTGGCACACCGACCTCAACGAGGACGGCCGGATGGTCACGCTCAGCATCAACCTGAGCGACGAAGTCTACCGCGGCGGGACGACGCTCGTCCGCGAGGCCGACACCAAGCGCGTCGTCTGCGAACTGCCCAACACGGGCTTCGGCGACGCCATCCTCTTCCCCATCAACCCGCGCTTCGAGCACCGCGTCCTCGACGTAGAGGGCGACACGCCGAAGACCGCCCTCGCCGGCTGGTTCAACTCCAAACCCGACCCGCGCTACCTCTTCACACGCGGCGCGACCGGGGCTTAGAGCGGTTGGATAAGCGTCGGAATTTAATCACAGAGACACAGAGGCACGGCTTTGAAGAGATAAGTCTTCAAAGCCGTGCCTCTGTGGTTAAAAATCTCTTCTTAATTCCCTGTGCTCTTCTTCCGTTTGATGGTGATGCGCGGGAGGTTGAAGTTGTCGCCGAGCCGCCTGATCTTGTCGAGGTCGAGCGCGCCGACGATGTTGACGACGGTCAGCTCGTGGGGCTCGACGACGAGCAGGGCGAAGCCCTCGACGCGGCCGCCGGCCGTCGCGAGGTAGACCTCTGCGTCGCCGAAGTCGAGCCCCTTCGACTTCACGTCCATGACGCGCGCCCAGCCGGGTGCGCGCAACTGCGCGCGCAACTCCGCCACGTCCGCTTCGGCGAACTGCCCCGCGGACTTGAACTCGTAGCTCCTGACGTAGACGCCGTGCAGCCCCGCGACCAGCTCCTTGACGGCGCGCTCCTCGGCGTCCTCATCCGACAAAATCGAGCCGGCGAACTTGATGAGGATGCCGTCGATCTCGATGTTGACCGCCTCGGTCGCCTTCGGCGCGAGCTTCTCAAGGCTTTCGAGCCGCAGACGCCCCGCCGTCGTCTGCGGCCCCTGCGCGCGCACCCCGACGAAGAGGATGAAAGTCGTGGTGACGAGAACGAGAGTTTTAAGGATTGCTTGTCTCATAACTTACTTATGGTTGGACTTCGGCCTTCGTGCCCTGCGCACGCTGCCGCACGTCCCGCAGCTTCGCGCCGGTCAGGCGCAGTGCATAGACTAACTGCTCCTTCGTCAACAGCCGCGCGTTCTCGACGAAGGCCGACGCCCCGCCCGGCGCGCTCATCGCTTCGAGGGTTAAGCTGCCGCCCGCGCCTGTCGCGTCCATCGAAGGCTCCGGGGACAAGCTCTTCTGCCGCCGCTTCGGCGCGGCCGTTAGTTGCGTAACCTTCTTCTCGCGCGCGACGTTCGGCAAAGTTCTGACAGCGGCACTCTCAACCTTACTCCGAGGCTTGACCCCGTCCGGCGGCGGCTCCAACATGCCCCGCTCTTCCCTGCGCGGCGCAGGGCTTACGTCCTTCGGCGCGTCCCCGTTCGGCCGCGAAGCCTCCGGCGCAACGGCGTGTTGCTCCTGGGTCGCCACGCGCGCGCGCAGAAAGACGGACGCCGCGAGGATTGACGCGACGACGAGCACGGCCGCCGCCGCGAACGCGGCCGGTGCGAAGAGTCTCGACGTGAAAGGTGAGAGCCACGTCCGACGCGGCTCGGGCGCCGCGGCCTCGGCCGGCAGCTCAAGCCTCCGCGGCTCGTGCGCGAAAGCGCCGAGCAATGTTTCGAGCCGCGCGACCTCCGCGTCCGTGTCGCCCTTCTTGTCCCAGAGGTAGTCGCTCATAAACTTCCGTCCTTCAAATCGCCAACGCTCTCCACCCCGAGCCGCTTGCGCAGGAGCTTCATCCCGCGATGCAGGTTGACACGCACCGAAGCGGGCCTGAGCCCCGTCCGCTCCGCTATCTCCGGCCCGGTCATGCCCTCGACGAGCCGGAGCACGAGCGTCTCGCGGTACGCCTCGGGCAGCGAGCGGATGATCTCCAAAGCCTCGCGCGCCTCGGCCGCGCGCCCCGCGCCCTGCGACAGCTCGTCGCGCAACTCCTCGGTCTGGCGCGCGCGGCGGTAGAAGTCCGCGGCGCGGTTGCGCGCGATGATGGCAACCCACGGCCCGAAACGCGCCGGGTCGCGCAGGGCATTGAGCTTGCGGAACGCCGTCAGAAAAACGTCCTGCACGAGGTCTGAGACCTCGCCGTACGGCACGCGCGCCAGCAGCACGCCGTGTACGAGCGGCGCGTGAAGCTCGTAGAGACGCTCGAAGGCCGCGCGGTCGCCCGCGCGCGCCGACTCGACGAGCGCGACCTCGGGCGGCTGGACTTCCGCCGCCGCCTCGGGCCTGCGCTCCGCGAAGAGCATTGTGCCGGTCTCGACCTCGAACATGCCTTGAAGTTTTACGACGCCGCGCGGCTCCGGGATTCAACACGCCCGCGGCCCTCGCCCTCTACGCCGATATAGACGCGAGGGCGGAGCGGAGCGTTAACAGGATGGAGGCCGTGAATCGTAAACCGTAAATCATGACAAGAAGGACTTGCCTTATCTCGTCACGGTTTACGGTTCACGGTTCACGCCTTAAAAGATAGTGTAGATGAAGGGCGCGAGCGCCGACGACTGTGCGAAGACGAGCAGGGCGCCGAGGAGCAGGAGGACGAGGACGATTGGCAGCAGCCAGAGCTTCTTGTTCTGGCGCAGGAACATCCAGACCTCACCGGCGAGCGAGAGCTTACCCATTTGAACTCAAGTCCTCCCTTGACCCTTCAGAACAGGCGCTCGAACCCCTCGCGCGCCTGCCGGGTCGTCTTGCGCTCGACCCAGTAACTCTCAGACTTCGTGCCGCGCCGACCGAGCGGGTCGCGCCCGACCAGCCGCGTGACGACGCCGTAAGGCGTCACGACGAGATAGTAGACGAGCGTCAGGAGCACGCGGCTGTTGACGTGCCCGAGCAGGACGGCGAAACGCATCCACGCCGTGTGAAAGGCCCGCGCCGCCGGCGGCACGAGCAGCCCCGCGACGACGAGCGCCGCGCCGATTGATGCGAAGATGATAACGACCGTCGTCCGCCCGCGGTACAGGTTCCATGCGGCGATGCCGAGCAGCACGGCCGCGACCAGCAGCGCGGACTTGCGCGCCTGCGCGTCGGTGACTACGGCAGAGTTGGCGTGGGCGACGCTCCCCCTCGGCTCAATCAAGCTGAAACTCCTCCTGCCACGAGTGGTCTAACGCTTCGGCGCTCGGCCCCTGCTCGGTCTTGAGCAACAGGAAGTCACCCACGACGAGACAGTCCATCTCCGTGCGCATGAAGCAGGCGAACGCTTGCGCAGGCGTGCAGACGATGGGCTCGCCACGCACGTTGAAGGAGGTGTTGACCAGCACCGCGCAGCCCGTCAGCCGCTCGAAGGCGGCAAGGAGGTCGTGGTAGACGGGGCTCTCCTCGCGCCGCACGGTCTGGACGCGCGCCGAGTAGTCCACGTGTGTCACGGCCGGGATGGTCGAGCGCGGCACGTTCAAGCGTTCGATGCCGAACAGACCCGCCTCGTCCTCCGTCGTCCCGCGCCGAAGCTCCGCGCGCACCGGCGCGACGAGGAGCATGTAGGGCGAGTCCGTCTCAAGCTCGAAGTAGTCCGACACACGCTCGCGCAGCACCGACGGCGCGAAGGGACGGAAGGACTCGCGGAACTTAATCTTCAGGTTCATCTGCGACTGCATCCGGGGCGAGCGCGGGTCGCCGAGAATGCTCCGGGCGCCGAGCGCGCGCGGCCCGAACTCCATCCGTCCCTGGAACCAGCCAACCACCTTCTCTTCCGCGAGCAGGCGCGCGACCGTCTCGGCCAACTCCGCGTGCGGGATCTTGCGATAACGCGCGCCCGAAGTGACCAAAGACTCTTCTATCTCGTCGTCGGAGAACTCCGGCCCGAGGTAGGAACCCTTCATGCCGTCGGCGCCGCCGCGGCAGACCTCTTCGACCCGCCGCTCGTTGCCGAGGTACTGGTACCAGACCGACAGCGCGGCTCCCAGGCTCCCGCCCGCATCGCCCGCGGCCGGCTGCACCCACACGTTGTCGAAAGGCCCCTCGCGCAGGATGCGCCCGTTGCCGACGCAGTTGAGCGCGACGCCCCCTGCGAGACAGAGGTTGCGCTCGCCCGTCTCTTTGTGTACGTGGCGCACCATCCGCAGCATCGCCTCCTCGGTCACCTCCTGCACCGAGCGCGCCAAGTCCATCTCGCGCTGCGTCACCTCGCCCTCGGGCGTGCGCGGGCGTCCGCCGAACAGACGGTCGAACCGAGCCGAAGTCATCGTCAGGCCCGCAGCGAAGTTGAAGTACTTCATGTTGAGGCGGAGCGACCCGTCTTCACGAAGATCGACCAGCTCGTCGAGGATGAGCTTCACATAACGAGGCTCGCCGTAAGGCGCGAGGCCCATCACCTTGTACTCGCCCGAGTTGACCTTGAAGCCCGTGTAGTATGTGAAGGCCGAGTAGAGCAGACCCAGAGAGTGCGGGAAGTGAAGCTCCTTTAGAAGGTGTAGTTCGTTTCCCTTCCCATACCCATACGACGAGGTTGCCCACTCGCCCACGCCGTCCATCGTCAGCACCGCGGCCGACTCGAACGGCGAGGGGAAGAAGGCCGACGCGGCGTGCGACTCGTGGTGCTCTGTGAAGAGCACCTTGCCCTCGAAGCCCGCCTCCTTCGACACCTGCTCGCGTATCCAGAGCTTCTCGCGCAGCCACAGAGGCATCGCCATCAGGAACGAGCGCAGGCCCGACGGCGCGTAGTCGATGTATGTCTCAAGCAGTCGCTCGAACTTCAGCAGCGGCTTGTCGTAGAAGGCGACGTAGTCCAACTCCTTCGGCGTGATCCCGGCCCGCTTCAGGCAGAACTCGACGGCCTCCGCCGGATAGCGGTGGTCGTGCTTTTTGCGCGTGAAGCGCTCCTCCTGAGCCGCCGCCAGCACCTCGCCGTCGCGCACAAGGCACGCCGCAGAGTCGTGGTAGTAGGCCGAGATTCCGAGGATGTACATCGCTGAAAAAGTCTCCGCGCACTGCTTACCCTATGCCCCTCGCGGCGAAGCGTTGGATTATCCTTTTTTTGTCGTGCAGCGGCAACTTCGAGCCCCGGCGCGGCCCCGTTTTTGCTTCTATTACTGTTGGAAAGGTTTTTGCGTACTGTTTGAGGCCAGACCGTATGTCGCAGCGTCCTGAAAATTTCAAGGCGGTGAACAAAGACTCGGACGCGACGCTCGTCACGCCACGTTTCGACGACGACGCCGCACGCCGCGCGCACCCCGTCGTGCCGCTCGCCGAAGCGCCGGCACCCGCTCGACGTGTGCGCGCAACGCGGCGTTCGTGGGCGCCTGCGCTGGTGGCCGTCCTGCTGCTCGTCGGCGCGGCGCTCGGCGGCGCCTTCGCCACGAAGTTCATGCAAGCCCCGCGCGCGGAGAGCGCACAGGAGGCCGAACAGGTGCCGCAGGAACAGACTCAGGCGGTTCCCACCCGGACTGCGGAGGCGCCGCGGCCGCAGCCCTCGACGCCCGCGGTTGCGGAAGCACCAACACGCGAAGAGGCATCGGCAAAGCCCGCATCACGCGATACGCAAACGAGACGCGCGAGGGCAAACGCTCCCGCGCCCGTCGCGGTCGAGCCCGCGCGTGAAGACGTTGATGACGACGAAGATGAAGACCGTCGCGGCAAGGGTTCGAGGAAGCGGCGCGGGCGCGAGGACGATGTCGAGAAGGAGTTGCGCAAAGCCTTGAAGCGTGGGAAGGGGAAGGCGCCGCGCCTCGTGGACGTTATCACCTCCTCGCCCTGAACCCGCGCCGACTCGGGAAGAAAGAGGGAGGAAGGACGAAGGGCAGCGTACCTTTCGTCCTCCCTCCCTCTTTCTTCAGGCGCACGCATCGGGTCAGACGCCGGCCTCGCCCTCTTCCCCTCCCTGAAGTTCGCGCGCGATGCGCCGGACGGTGTCGAGCGTGTCAATCTCTTCGGGCGTCTTGTCGTCGCGCAGACGGAGTATGCGCGGGAAGCGCAGCGCGTAGCCGCTCTTGTGCCGCTTCGACTCCTGCACACGGTCGAAGGTGACTTCGAGGACTATCTTCGGCTCGACGACGCGGACGCGCCCGTGCGCGAACTCCTGCACGGTGTGCGCGCGGAACCACTCGGTCAGCTCCGCCAGCTCGACATCGGTTAGGCCCGAGTAAGCCTTGCCGACGTTGAGCAGCTCCGGGTCGTCCTCGGAGCGACGCACGGCGAAGGTGTAGTCGGAGAGCAGATTCCGACGCTTGCCGTGCCCGACCTCGACGGCCGTCACTACCACGTCGAGCGTCGCGTAAGCCTTCTTCAGCTTCAGCCACTCGCGCCCGCGCTTGCCCGGCTTGTACGACGAGCGCGGGTCTTTAATCATCAACCCCTCGTTGCCGCGCGCGCGCGCCGCGTCGAACTCTTCGTCAAGCCCGGACACGCCGCTCGTCATCTTCGCCCTCGACAGACGCACGACCGCAGCCGCTTCATCCTTAACCAAAGCTTCGAGCGCCGCGCGCCTCTCCGCAAGCGGCGCGTCCGTCAGCACGCGCCCCGCGGCGTAGAGCAGGTCGTAGGCGACAAACGCGACGGGCACGTCCGCGAGCAGCTCTTCCGAGACGGTCTTGCGCCCCAGGCGCTTTTGCAGTTCGAGGAAAGGCAGTATCGCCTCGCCGCGTACGGGCACGATCTCGCCGTCGAGCACCGCGTCCGAGGGAAGAAGTTTTAAGGGCTCGACCAGCTCGGGGAAGCGGTGCGTCACCTCGTCGAGCGTGCGCGTGTAGAGCGCGACCTTTCCGCTCTGCACATGCGCCTGCCCGCGGATGCCGTCGAACTTGTCTTCGACGTAGAACTCTTCGGGCATCGTGCGCGCCACGTCTTCGACCGACTCGGCGGCCGTGGCGAGCATGAACTTGATCGGGTGGAAGAGGCGCATCCGGATGCCTTCGAGCGCGCCGCGCCGCGCGCGCACGGCCGTCTCGCCGATGTCGCCCGTGAGCATGTTGACGCGCGCCACGTCCGCAAGCGGACGGCCGAACCCGCGCGCGACGGCGTCCTCGACCAGCCCCTCTTTCAGGCCGATGCGCAGGTCGCCGACGAGCAGTTTGACGAGGTACTTCGCCTCCGGAGGGGTGGCACGGGTGAGGGCTTCGACGAGCAGGGCCTTCTTGTTCTTCGTCCCGCGCGTCTCGCTCAGGCGCCCGATGAGCGCCTGCGTGGCGGCGAGCGTGAGCGTCGGCGCGACATTGGCGGCGCCCTTCGTCTCCGCGAACGCCTCGAACGCCACGTCGCCCGAGTCGCCCAAGCGCACGTAGCGCGGGCGCAGGTTCTCGACTTCGAGGCCGGTCACCTCGGAGATGGCGTCCCGCAGCATCCCGCCGCCGACGTTCGTCGTGCGCGCGTCGTAGAGCGGGAAGACGTGCCCCGCGAAGTAACGCGCCGCGAGCGCAAGGTCTTCGTCTGCCAGCCCCCCGAAGTACGCGCCGAGCAGCGCCGCCTTCTCAAGCTTCTTCGTCGTCGCGCCCACCGCGTCCGCGACTTCGGCGAAACGCTGCAACGTTCCGCCCGCGGGCAGAGCTTCGTTCAACGCCTCTGTCTTCTTCGCTCTCGCCATCCGCCTTCAAGCCTCTTCAATCATCATCTCGTGGGGGACGCGCACGGCCTGCGCCTCGGCGGGCTCGCCGAAGATTTCGGGGTGGATGACTTTCAGGAGTATCTCGGCGCCTTCGACGACGCGCGGGCCGGGGCGGCTGAAATAGCTCGTGGCGTCAACGGCCCAGACCTGTCCCGAGCGCACGGCCGGAAGGTCTTGCCAGCCGCGCGGGAGTCGCGCGCGTTCGAGCGCGCGCAGTGTGTCCTCCTTGTAGTAACCGCACGGCGCGAGCACGACCGTCTCGGGCGCATAGTCTCGAATCTCTTCCGCCGTCGTCGTGCGAGACTTCCCGCCCGCGTTGCCGAAACGTGCGTCGCCGCCCGCGAACGCAACCTGCTCGGGCACCCAGTGGCCGGGCGCGAACGGCGGCTCCAGCCATTCGAGGACGAGCGTGCGCGGCCGCGTCTCGACCTCCGTGAGCAGCACGGCCAGAGCGTCCAACTGCACGGTCAAGTCGCGCACGAGCGCGGCGGCCGCCGCGCCCGCGCCCGCCAGCTCGCCGACGGTGCGTATGTTGGCGAAGATGTCCTGTATGTTGTGCGGCTCAAGCGAGACGACGCGCGCGTCCGACTCGATGAGGCGCGCGGCCTGCACGACGGTCTTGTAGCTGACGGCGCAGACCTCGCACAACTCCTGCGTGATGACGAGGTCGGGCTTCAGCTCCGCCAGCAGTTTTTCGTCGAGGTTATAGATTGACCCGTGACCGTCGAGTTGCGAGCGGACGGCGTGGTCAATCTCGGCGCTCGACATCTCTGCGTGCGAGATGCGGCTCGCAGTGAGCACGGGCTTCCCCACGACCGTGGGAGGGAAGTCGCACTCGTGCGTGACGCCGACCAGGTTCTCTTCGAGCCCGAGCGCGCAGACGATCTCGGTCGCCGACGGCAGGAGCGAAACGATGCGCGGCCCTATCCCCATCCTCGTACCTTCCCCGTTCGTTGTCGGATTAACTGAGCCGAGGTTGGCGCAAGCCCCTCGCGCCTGTCAAGGAAGCGGCGCCCACGCTTTTGCGCGCGCGCGCCGAGGGGTTACAATCCTTTCATGCAAGAGTCGGAAGAGTTAAGGGTCGAAGGCGTCGTAGACCATATCGCCGTCAAGACCGAGGACATGGAGGGGGACGTGCGCGAGTACGAGCGGCTCGGCTTCCGCGTCGAGACGCTCTACGAGGACTGGGCTATGCTGCGCGACGCGCACGGCTTCGGCGTGGCGCTCCTGCCGCCGGGCTCGAAGCACCCGCAGCACATCGGCATCCGCGTCGAGTCGCGCGAAGAGTTGGAGGCGGCCGCGCACCGCGAGGGGCGTCCCATCAAGGAGCACCGCGACCGCTCGCTCTCCTTCTACACCAACGGCGTCGGCGGTCGCGCCGTCGAGGTCATCTACTACCCGCCGGACTTCAAGAGCAGTGAATAGTGAATAGTAAATGGTGAATGGTAAGAACCCGTTTTAACTATTCACTATTTACTATTCACTATTCACTTTTTCCTTATGTACTCATTCCTTCTCGTCTTCGAGTTCCTCGGCACGACCGAGCTGCTGGTGATCGCGGTCGTCGCGCTCGTCCTGTTCGGGCCGCGGAAGCTCCCGGAGATCGGGCGCACCGTCGGCAAGGCCATCGGCGAGTTCAAGCGCGCCTCCGACGACTTCAAGCGCACTTGGGAGTACGAGGTCGAGATCGAGCAGCGTAAGCCCGCGACCGACCCCGCGCCGGCCGTCCACGCGGGCGAGACCGCGGCGGCGCTCCCGGCCTACGACGCGGGCGTGAGCGACTTCGACGACTCGCAGCCTCAAACGGCCGCGCCCGAGCCCACGGTCGCGCGCGGCGCGGCGATAGAGGACGCACACACGAACGAGTCTGGGTTCGCCGACGAGCACGCATGGGACGTGGCTACGGGCCGCGCGGTGGGGCGGACGGCCGACAAGGACGAAGACGAGGTCAACGCCTCCTAACTCCGCGGACGCAGCGGGCGCGCCGCCCTTCACCCAAGAGCCTTTAGCAGACCCCGAACGACGAGATGGCTTCGACCCTTCTGGACAGCGACGAGGACGAGCAGCAGGAAGGTCGCCAGCTTGGCGGCTCGATGTCGTTTCTCGAACACCTCGACGAGCTGCGCCGCCGCCTCACCCGCTCCATCATCTTCGTCTTCGTCGCACTCATCTTCTGCTGGTTCGTCTCACGCCCCATCTACAGATTCCTCGCCGCGCCCATCAACCGCGCGCTGGCCGAGACCGCACAGCGCCCCATCCCTCTGGAAGGTCTGACGGGCAGCGAGCAGATTCTCTCGCTCAACTCACTCAAGGAGGGCGACGCCGGCCGCTACGTCTTCGAGGGAACCACCAAACTCGGGACGAGCATCATCCCGCCCGGCGCCTCGGTCGCCGTCCGCGTCGCCCGCGACCCCTCGGGCCAGCTCGGCGTCTTCACCGACGAGACGCTCTTTGCCGGCCCCTCCGTCATCCCTAAGGGCGTGCGGCTCCCCTTAGACTTTCAGGCCACACCGGATGGGCTCCCGAACGAGGACGACAAACTGGTCGTGCGCACGGCGACCGAACCCTTCTCGCTCTACCTGCAAGTCTCGCTCTATGCGGCGGTCTGCCTCTCGGTGCCGTTCCTGTTGTGGCAAATCTGGGGCTTCATCTCGCCGGGGCTCTACCCGCACGAGCGCGGGTGGGCGATGCCCTTCGTGCTGATGTCGAGTTTGTCGTTCGTGGCGGGAGCGGCCTTCGCCTACTACATCCTGTTCCCGCCGGCCATCGCCTACCTGCTGGGAATCGGGCAGGACTTCCGGCTGTTTTTGAACGCGTCGGACTACTTCGATTTCGTGATTATCGTGCTGTTGGCGATGGGGGTGGTCTTCCAGATGCCGGCGGTGACCTACGTGCTGGCGCGGATCGGGCTGGTGGATGCGCGGTTCCTCGTCTCGCACTGGAAAATCTCGACGGTGGTGATTCTGGTGGCGGCGGCGGTGCTGTCACCGACGAACGACATCCCAAACATGCTGCTGTTTGCGGCGCCGATGGTGGTGCTCTACCTCATCTCCATCCTCATCGCTTGGCTTTTCTCACGCCCCCGGACGGTCGAGTGAGGTGGAAAGTTCCGTTGGGCGTATCCTGCGGGGCATCCGTGGTAATCATGTGTGAAGGATGCGCCGGTGGGGTCATTTCGGGGGACTTTACAGGTGTCCGAACAGGCAACCGGGACGCCCCCCGGCGCATCTTGACTGTGTCTCCGTCGAGGCCCTAAAATCTGCGCGAAAGTTGCGGCGATGACTGGGTTTAAGCCTCCCGAGGGGACTGGCCCCGGCGGCTTCTCAGGCGTCGCCATTTTCGCGACCGCCCCGAACGTCAAACTAAACATCTTTGTCTCAGCCGAACAGGAGTTGTAAAGCGATGGCCCGTCAACAGAGGATGCGTTCTCTGGTCCTAGCCCTTTCCTTGCTCGTCACGGCCTCTTCCGCTGCGCTCGCGCAGAAGAAGAAGGCCGGCGACCCGCAGGACGTGCCCGAGCGCGAGCGCACGGTCAAAAAAGAGAACCGCAACATGTTCAAGAAGTGGATCGACGAGGATGTCGCCTACATCATCACCGATGAGGAGAAGCGGGCCTGGAAGAAGCTCGCCACCGACGCCGAGCGCGAGCAGTTCATCGAAGCCTTCTGGCGCCGCCGCGATCCCGACCCGGACACGGAGCTGAACGAGTACCTCGAAGAGCACTACGAGCGCGTGGCCTACGCCAACCAGCACTTCGCCTCGGGCATCCCCGGCTGGAAGTCCGACCGCGGCCGCATCTACATCATGTACGGCGCGCCACACGAGAAGGAGTCGCACCCTTCGGGCGGCTCTTACGAGCGCCCCTCTTACGAGGGCGGCGGATCGACGACGACCTACCCGTTTGAAATCTGGTTCTACCGCTACCTGCCCGGCATCGGCTCCGGCATCGAGATCGAGTTCGTCGACCCCACGGGAACCGGCGAGTATCGCATCGCCCGCTCGCCCGACGAGAAGGACGCCATGCTCAACATCCCGGGCGCGGGGCTCACCCTGATGGAGCAGTTGGGTCTGTCGAACAAGGCCGACCGCGTCGCCAACCGCGGTGCCTTCGGCTACACCGGCCCCGGCGCGCGCGAGTCCGACAGCCCGTTCTCGCGCCTCATCCTCTACACGGACTTGCAGAAGCCGCCGCAAGTCAACGACGTGCTTGAGAAGAACCTGCTCGCCACGGCCTCGACCGGCGCGGAGGACACCGCCGCCCTCGACGTGGCGACGAAGGTGGACTTCTACCGCGCCTCGGACGAGCGCGTGATGACGGCCATCACCATCCAGACCGACAACAACGACCTCGCCTTCAAGGACGACGGCAGCGGCATCCAGACAGCGCGCCTCAACATCTACGGCCGCGTCACGAACCTCTCGGGCCGCCGCGTGACGAGCTTTGAAGACCCCGTCACGACGACCGCCACGGTTCAGGAGTTGACGACGCTGCGCGAGCGCAAGTCGGCCTACCAGCGCGTGCTCCCGCTCGCGCCCGGCAACTACAAGGTCGATCTGCTCATCCGCGACATTAACACGGGCGCGTCCACGGTCAAGGCCATCGGCTTCGAGGTGCCCAAGTTCACGCAGGAGAAGCTCGGCACCTCTTCGCTCGTTCTCGCCATCAAGCTCCAGGCTTTGAACGACCAGTTGCCCGGCATGTTCGCCATCGGCCCCTTCAAGGTGCTGCCGAACGTCTCGGGCGTCTACAAGCGCGGTCAGGACGTGGGCATCTACATGCAGGTCTACAACGCCGGCATCGACCAGACGACGCTTAGGCCCGCCATCGACGTGGAATACGTGCTTCAGAAGGACGGCAAGGAGGTCTTCAAGCAGGCCGAGGACTGGCGCGGCAGTTCCGACGCCGGGCAGCGCCTGACGCTGGCGCGCCTGCTCCCGACCACCAACCTCGTCCCCGGCGAGTACGAGATAGTCGTCCGCGTCCGCGACAAGGTCTCCGGCCAGTCGCTCTCGCCCACGCAGAAGTTCACGGTCACGCCCGACAAGTAAGACGTTCAACAACTCAACCTCGAACGAAGGCGGCGCGCTCAACTTAAGAGCGCGCCGCCTTTTTCTTCTTCGACGCCGCGGCGCTCATGGTATGCTCGGTCGAGTCCCGCACATACACTTTGGACAGGAGAGCGCATATGAACCCCCGCCTGAAGGCAGCCGCCTGCTGTCTCGCCTCCGCACTGCTTTTCCTCCCCGCATTCATCACGTCGCGCAGCGGGGCGCAGGGGCGCGACGCCGCCATCACGCGCCAGGCGTGGACGCTCGACGAGGCCGTCGCGGCGCTCTCGCTTCAGCCGCGCGACGCTTACCTGCAATACGTCGTCCTCCAGCTCGCGCGCCGCGCGGGGCGCTTCGACGAGATAGAGCCGCGCGTGCGCGGGCTCGTCGGCGGCGAAGCGGAAATGCGCGCGGAGCGGCGCCGCGGGGTTGACCTCTTCAGCCTCTTCACCGGCGCGCTCGCCGTGCAGGAGAGCTTGCAGCTCGACGCCATGCGCTCCGTGACGCCCATGCGCGCGCAGCCCGTGACGAACATCGCCACGGTCAACATGAACATGCGGAACACGAACATGAGCGTCGCGCCGCCCGCGGGCCAGAGGCGTCGTCAGACGCGACCGCGACGCGGCCGGACGCGCACGCCGCGCCCCGCCGCAAACCTCAACGCCAACGACGTGCCTGTCATCGCCGCGCCCGAAGGACTCGAACCCGCGCAGGCACAACGGCCGCGCGACACGCGCCCCGTGCCGGTCTCGGCGCTCACCGGCCCCACCATCAAGAGCCACCCGTGGGAGAAGATGCTCGCCGGGCGCAGGCCCGATATCTCCGCGCTCGCGCGCGCGGTGCCCGAGGACTTCTACTTCGCAGAGTTCCGCGCGCTTACTAAACTGCTCGACGCCTTCGAGGCGGGCGACCTCTGGGGCTCGCACCTCTCCAACCAGGCGTTCCGCGACACGGCCACGCTCGACGTGGGCGAGCGCATCAAGCGACAGCTCGCCGTCGAGACCGACCCGCGCACGCGCCCCTTCTACGACCTCGTCGTCGAAGAGGTGGCGATTGCGGGCAGCGACCCCTTCGTCCGCGAGGGCAGCGACGTGACGCTCCTCTTCCGCGTCAAGCAGCCCCTCCTCTTCCGCGAACGCATGGACGGCTTCATCGAAGAGGCCGCGAAGACTCGCACGGACGCGCGCCGCGAGACGGGCGAGTACCTCGGCGTCAGTTACGTACAGCTTCAGACGCCCGAGCGCGACATCAGCGTCGTCTCCGCATACCCCGAGGAGGGGCTCCACGTCCGCAGCAACTCGCTCGCGGCCTTCCGCCGCATCGTCGAGGCGATCAAGGGGAAGGACGAACGGGGTCGCGCCGTACGCCGCCTCGGCGATACCTCGGAGTTCGCGTACATCCGCACGCTGATGCCGCGCAATGATGCGCGCGAGGACGGCTTCGTCTACCTCTCCGACCCCTTCATCCGGCGGCTGATGGGGCCCGTCGTTAAGTTGACGGAGCGGCGGCGTCTACTCTGCTACAACCACCTGCGCATGATCGGCCACGCCGCGCTCCTCTTCCGCACGGAGCGTGGGCGCGCGCCCTCTTCGCTTCAGGAACTTAAAGACTCCGGCGCCGCGCCCGGCCTCTTCGGCGAGGACGCGCTCTCGTGTCCCGACGGCGGTCGCTACGCGCTCTCCGCGGACGCGACCACGGGCGTCTGCTCGCACCACGGGCACGCCCTGCGCTTGACGCCGAACATCGAGGCGCCCGTCGCGCAGGTCACGAATGAAGAGGCCGAGGAGTACCGCGCCTTCCTCACGGAGTACAACCAGTACTGGCGCACCTTCTTCGACCCCATCGCCTTCCGCCTGAAGGTCGCGCCCGAGGAGTTGAGAGTCGAGACCATCATCCTGCCGCTCATCGACAACACAGCCTACACCGCTCTGGCCTCCGCGCTGGGCGGAACGCCCGAGCCGCTCGACGCGCTCCCCGTCCCGCGCCGCAACATCTTCAGTGCGAGCCTCCGGCTCAAGAAGGAGCAGCTCCTCAAAGACCTGCGCGCCGAGGCCGCGCGGACGCCGAACACGTCCGCCGGAGACCTCCTCGACCTCCCCTTCGGCGTCCCCGGCGGACGCGAGGCGCGCGAGAAGACTTTCGGGCTGCTCTCGGAGGGGCTCGGCAATCAGGTCGGTATCCACGTCTACGACTCGCACCCACCCTTCGAGCTGAACGTGCCCTCGCTGCTCGGGATGTTGCTGGCGAGCGGCATGGGGCGCGGCAGGGGCGGCGACCTTATCTTCGGCTCCGAGCCCTTCTTTGCGCTCGCGCTGGTCTCGCTCAACTCGCCGGTCTACCTCTCCATACCCGTCGCCGACGAGAAGATGGTAGACGATTATTTGAACTGGTCGGACGCGGCGCTCTCCTACACCGCGCGCAACGAGCGGCGCAGCCGCTGGGTCTCGTTTGAGTACGACTTCTACAAGTACAAGCTCCCGACGGGCGAGCCGGCGCGAGCCTTCGGCCTGCGCTTCGACCCGGCGCGCGTGAGCTTCTACTGGGCGCGCATCGGCCGCGGCGTCTACGTCGCCACGAAGCCCTTCATCCTCGAAGACATCGCCGCGCTCCACGCGCAGGGCCAGTCGGCGGCGTCGGCAGCGGTCGCGACGACGACAGCCAACGAAGACCTGACCGGCCATGCGCTCGGGCGCGTGCGCGCAGGGAACTGGAACGAGGTGCTGCCCGGCTACAACCTCTCTTGGGCCGAGAACGAGCGCGAAGCGTGTCTGAACAACCTCGGGCCGCTCGCCTCCGCCGCGCGCGCGCTCACCTCCGTGGCCCCCTCTGCCGAAGCCGCGCAGGCGCCCGCGGGCGAGACGCTCGACCGCGCGACCGTCGAGTTGGCCGGACGGCTCGCGGGCGCGCGCTTCGTCTGCCCCGAGGGCGGCGCGTACCACATCTCGCCGGACGGCCGTCAGGTCTCTTGCAGCGTCCACGGCACGGCCGCCGACCCGCGCCAGCCAGCCGCGCCTTCCGAACAGAGCGCGGCTGGCCGCACGATGCGCCGTCTGACCGACCTGACGGCCACGCTCAGCTTCATGGACGACGGCCTCCACGCGGTGCTCGTCGTCAAACGCAAGTAACAGACCGACTCAGGGATTAACTACGACATATGCTGCACACACGCGTACGCCTCGCGCTGCTCCTGCTCGCGCTCTTAACCTTCTCCCACGTCACGACCGCGCAGACGCTCGAAGAGCGTTTGAAGGAGATAGACGAGTACGCCGCGAAGGCCGGGCGTGAGTGGCAGGTGCCGGGCTTCTCCGTCGCCATCGTGAAGGATGACAGGGTCGTCTTCGTCAAGGGCTACGGCGTGCGTGAGTTGGGCAAGCCCGAGCCGGTGGACAAGGACACGCTCTTCGCCGTCGCTTCGAACACGAAGGCGTTCACGTCAGCCGCGCTCGCCACGCTCGTTGACGAAGGTAAGTTGAAGTGGGACGACCGCGTGACGAAGTACCTGCCGTGGTTCCAGCTCTACGACCCGTACGTTACGCGCGAGATGACGGTGCGCGACCTTCTGAGCCACCGCAGCGGCCTCGCCACCTTCGGCGGCGACCTGCTCTGGTACGAGACGACCTACTCGCGCGAAGAGATCGTCCGCCGCATACGCTTCCTCAAACCCGTCCACGGCTTCCGCAGCCGCTACGGCTACCAGAACATCATGTTCCTCGCCGCGGGCGAGATCGTCCCGGCCGTGACGGGGAAGAGTTGGGACGATTATGTCCGCGAGAAGTTCTTTGCGCCCCTCGGCATGACGCGCACCGTAACGACCTACAAACAGTTGACGGCGGCACAGAACGTCGCCACCCCGCACAACGAGTTCGAGGGCAAGGTGCGCGTCGTTCACTACTCGAACGTGGACTCGGCGGGCGGCGCGGCGGTCATCAACTCCACGGCCAACGAGATGGCCGAGTGGGTTCGCCTACAGTTGGGTCGCGGGACTTATCAGGGCAAGAGAATCTTCTCCGCCGCGGCGTCGCGCGAGATGTGGTCGCCGCACATGATCGTCTCCGGCGTCAGCGAGTCGGCCGAGAAGTTCAACCCGACCTCCCACTTCAACCTCTACGGGCTGGGCTGGGGCCTGAGCGACTACCGCGGCCGCAAGGTCGTCACGCACAGCGGCGGCCTCGACGGCATGACCTCGCGCGTCGCCCTGCTGCCCGAGGAGAACCTCGGCGTCGTCATCCTCACCAACAGTGAGACGCCGCTTCAGGCGTTCCTCTATTACAAGGTCTTCGACGTGTTCACCGGCGCCCCGCCGCGTGACTGGAGCGCCGACTACCTCGCCCGCGTGAAGGCCGCGCGCGAACGCGAGGCGGCCGAGGCGAAGAAGGTCGAAGAGGCGCGTGTGTCGAACACGAAGCCCTCTCTCCCGCTCAGTTCTTATGCCGGCACCTACGGCGGCCAGATGTACGGGGACGCAAAGGTGTCGGAGGAGAACGGGCGCCTTGTCGTGCGGCTGGTGCCTTCGCCCAACTATGTCGGCGACCTCGAACACTGGCACTTCGACACCTTCCGCCTCAAGTGGCGCGACTCGGTCGTCTACCCATACCCGCGCGGCTGGGTCACCTTCCAGCTCGACCCGCAGGGCAAAGTCTCCGAGATGAAGATCGACGTGCCCAACCCCGACTTCGACTTCAAGGAGCTTGAGTTCAAACGCGCCGGCAACTAGGCATCGGAGTTGAGCTTTGGACGAGGCTGACGAAGTAGAGGGCCGGCACGCGCGGCGCGACCTGAGGTTGAGTGCGCTGCTGTTGGCGCTCCTCTTCGCGGCTGTGCTCTGTGGGCTGGCGTATGAGGAGAACTGGCGGAAACTTCTGCGCGTCGGGCTGGCCTCTTCCGTCTACCTCTCGGCGCTGCTCCTGCTCACGCGGCGCCGAAGCGAGAGGGCGGACGCGCCGCTCCCCTTCTGGCCTTTCGCCGTCGCGGCCGCGGCTGCCGAACTCTCTTCGGGTTGGCTACGCACGCGCGTCGCGGACGGGATGACCTTCTGGCTCGCGCCCGCTGCGGCCGTGCTCGTCGGCGGCCTCCACTGGCTCGCGCTGCGCCACTGGCGTCGTCTGCGCGCACGACTCACGCCTCGCGCCGCGAAGCACGCACGTTAGAACAGACTTCCCTGCCCCTCCGTCTCTTCGCCCGACTTCGTCGTTGAATCTTCCGACGTGAGCGTGCGCTCGCCGCGCCGGAGCGCGTTGACGAGCAGGTGTGCGCGGCGCGTGGGCTCGGGCTGGCGGTAGCCGCCGTCGCAACGGAGCGTCAGGTCAATCGCGCCCGCCAGGTCTATCAGATGACCGGGCGAGACGTAGATGGGCTGCACGCGCGTCTTCGTCCGAAGGGCCGCGCCGACCGTCTCGCCCTTATCGACCATCGGCGACCATGAACCGCGCTCCTCGCCCGGCTCTTCAAACTTGCCGACGAGGACCGACTTGGCACATCCCAGTGTCGGGCGCTTGATGATGAGCCCGACGTGACAGGCGATGCCGACGCGCCGCGGGTGCGCGAGACCCTGCCCGTCGAACATGACGGCGTCCGGCTCGGTCTTCAACTTCGCCCACGCTTCCAGCACGGAAGGCGACTCGCGGAACGAGAGGAGCCCCGGCACGTACGGGAACTGTGTCTCGCCGATGATGCCGACCTCTTCCACTACTTCAAGCGTCGGCAGACGCAGCACGACGATACCGGTGTAGATCGTCGAGTCGAACTTGTTGAAGCTGATGTCGGCGCCCGCCACCGTCTCGGCCCTCTTCTTCAGCGGCTCGATGCGCACGCGCTCCCGCAGACGCTTCTGAAGCTCCACCGCCTCGCGCGGCGTCAGAGACCACTCGTGTAACTGTTCAAAATCAGCCATGTTCGCAACCCGCAACGCTCCGTCTCTTCCGAAAGCGACCAGCACACATCTGGTTCAAGCGCGCCGACGCCGAATAACAACTCCCGCCGCCGCCATTTTACGCCGGGCCGTCGCCGTAAGAACAAGCCCGCCGGGGCCTTGAGTTAATTCCGGAAAGGCTTGCCTCTTGAGAGAGGTTGTGCCATCTTTCCCCGGCAACAATAACAAGGGGCACGTCTTGGGAGATAAAGGAGCAACAGTATGTCTCACACGAATCGGCCTTTCCTGAGGGCGGCCGTGAAGTCTTCGCAGGCGGCGCTGGCCTGCCTCGCCCTGCTCTTCGTCTTCGCGCCGCGGGCGCAGGCCGACACGCTCACCATCATCGGGTCCAGCGGCTCGGTGAGCCCGCCGGACACGGTCACCTTTCTCAGCCAGAGCTTCAACCATAACTTCAACGTCACGTCTGCCGGCCAGACGTTCGACTTCGTCTTCGGGCGGTTCTCCGTCCCGCCGGGCGGCCCTCTCGGCGGCGGCGGTTGCAGCGACGACCCCTGCTTAACTCTGACCGGCACGCTCACCTCTCCGGCGGGGTCGTTGAGCTTCCTCGGCGACTACGTCACCACTTCCCTGCCGGGTGCGAGCGACCTGTCCATCGACTGGGTGTCGGGCAGCGGCCCGTTCGCCTTTACCACGGCGCAGGGCGGGTCGGGACAGTTCACAATTCAACTGCTCGACTTCTTCGCCGTTAACTCGACCAACGCGCCGCAGTTATACGACCAGCTCGCGCGCATCACGGTCACGCAGTTTACGCCTACCCCGGAGCCGGCCACGCTGCTCCTCTTAGGTACCGGTCTGGCAGCGGCCGGTGCTGCCGCCCGCCGTCGTAAGACTCGCACGCAGGGCTAAGGGCCTTCACCTCGCCGCATGAACGGTACTTTTTCGACGCCGGTGTGCATGCATACCGGCGTCAACCTTTATAAGGCTCCGGCTCGACACGCCGGCTCTCAAGTGTCTACAGAGACTCGGGCGTGAGATGTCGGGCGTCAGGGTTCGCGCGATTGCAGTGCGGGGAACTCGACCGTGTCGGCGCGCGTGAGGCCGGCGCCTTTCCGGATGACCGAGTGCGCGCGCCAGCGTGCGTCGTCTCTCTGTGGGAAGTCGAGGCGGTAGTGTGCGCCGCGCGACTCCTCGCGCCAGAGGGCGGAACGCGCGATGAGGTCGGCGACTGTCACGAAGTTGCGCGGGCCGGGGAGCAGGGGCGCCGACGCTATCTGCTCGAACTCCGAGAGCGCGCGTGCGAGACCTTCGCGCGTGCGCAGGATGCCGACGCGCTCCCACATCAGGCGCCTCACGCGCCTGCGCACGGCCGCCGACGCCGTGCCCGCGCGCGCTGCGTCAACACGCGGCGTCGCGGAGCCTTCCGCAGCCGCGCCGTCGCCCAGAGGCGCACGCCTCCCCTTCAAGTCCAACGCGGCCGCGGCGCCCGCGCGCGCGCCGAAGACCAGACCTTCGAGCAGAGAGTTCGACGCCAGACGGTTCGCGCCGTGGACGCCCGTGCAGGCCACCTCGCCCGCGGCGTAGAGGCCGGGCAAAGTCGTCCTCCCTTCGAGGTCTGTGCGCACGCCGCCCATCACGTAATGCGCCGCGGGGCTGACGGGGATGGGCTCGTGCGCGAGGTCGAGGCCGTACTCCATGCACGTCCGGTAAATCTTCGGGAAGCGTCGGCGCAGGTGCGCGGCGTCGAAGGCCGTCATGTCGAGAAAGACCGTGCGCGTCGCTGTCCTCCCCATCTCGGCGACGATGGAGCGCGTGACCACGTCGCGCGGCGCCAGCTCCGCCGCATCGTGGTAGCGCGGCATGAAGCGGCGCCCGGCCGAGTTGCGCAACACGCCGCCCTCGCCGCGCAGCGCCTCGGAGAGCAGAAAGCGCGGCGCGCCCTCGACGTTTAAGGCCGTCGGGTGGAACTGCACGAACTCCATGTCCGAGAGTTCGGCGCCCGCGTCGTACGCCATCGACATTCCGTCGCCGGTCGCCACCTGTGGGTTGGTCGTGTGCAGGTAGAGCGCGCCCGCGCCGCCCGTCGCCAGCACCACTCCGCGCGCGAGCAGCACGCGTGGCGCACGCACGAGCGGGTCGAGGTAACGCACGCCGCCGACGCGCCCGTCGGTGACTATCAGTGACTCGGTCTCGGCGTGCGCGAGGAACGAGATGTTGCGCTCACTACCTGCGCGCGCGAGCAGTGCGCGGACGATCTCGCGCCCCGTCGCGTCGCCCTGCGCGTGCAGGATGCGTGGGCGCGAGTGCGCTGCCTCGCGCGTGAAGAGCAGACGGCCGCCCTCGCGGTCGAACTCCGTGCCCCACTCGATCAACTCCTGTATGTAGCGGCGCCCCTCGCCGACCAGGACCTCGACGGCGCGCTCGTCGCAGAGGCCCGCGCCCGCGGCCAGCGTGTCCTCTTCGTGGAGCGACACCTCGTCCTCTTCAGAGAGGGCCACGGCCACGCCGCCCTGCGCGTACTCCGTGTTCGACTCCTCGCGCCTGTCCTTCGTCAGCACCGTCACGCGCGCCCCGACGCGCGCCAGCTCGACCGCCGCGCGCAAGCCAGCGATGCCGCTGCCGACGACGATGAAATCCGTTTCGAGAGTCATGGTTATTCGAGAGGGTACGAGCTTTTGACGTTAAATGCGAGCGCGGGGCCACGACGTTGCGCGTGGGCCGCGGGGGGCGTTAAAATTCGCTCGCAACTTCATACAAGTTCCCCGGATTCATCAGCCAACATCGACGGCCGTCGTGCGCCCCCCCGAACCCACGCGGGGCGCGCGTCGCGCCGCAAAGACTCTCGGAGGTGCCTACCATGCTCTGGAAACGTCTGCTCAACACGTTGCTCGTCACGCTGCTCTGTGCGCCCGCGCTGCCGGCGCTCGCGCAGCAGCGCCGGGGCGGTGCGCGGGCTTCGACGGCGAAGGCCGGCGCGCCCGTCCTGCCGCCCATCAAGTACACGCAGTTCTTCCTGCCCAACGGGATGCGTGTCATCTTCCACGAAGACCACTCGACGCCCATCGTCGGCGTCAACGTCTGGTATCACGTCGGCTCGAAGAACGAGGACAAGGGACGGACGGGCTTCGCACACCTCTTCGAGCACATGATGTTCCAGGGGTTTTCGGGCTACGACTACGACTACCTGCCGACCATCCAGGAGATGGGCGGGGCCGTTAACGGCTCGACCTCGCAGGATCGTACGAACTACTGGGAGCTGGTGCCGTCGAACTTCCTTGAGTCGGCGCTCTTCGTGGAGGCCGGGCGCATGAAGGGCCTGCTCGAAGCGATGACGCAGACCAAGCTCGACAACCAGCGCGACGTGGTCAAGAACGAGAAGCGCCAGCGCATCGACAACCAGCCCTACGGTCAGGCGACCTACAAGATCACCGAGGCGATGTACCCCGAGGGGCACCCGTACCGCTGGTCGGTCATCGGCTCGATGGAGGATTTGTCGGCCGCCGCGATGGACGACGTGAAGGCGTTCTTCCGACGCTACTACGTGCCGAACAACGCGAGCCTCGTCATTGCCGGCGACTTCGACCCGAAGGAGGCGCGCGCCTGGGTCGAGAAGTACTTCGGCCCGATCCCGAAGGGCGCGGAGGTCTCGCGCCCACAGGTGGCAGCGCCCATGCTCGACCGCGAGGTGCGCGAGCAGATCGACGACCGCGTGCAGTTCCCGCGCCTCTACATGGTCTGGCACTCGGTGCCGCAGTACACGAAGGACGAGGCGGCGCTCGACCTGCTCGCCAACATCCTTAGCGGCGGCAAGTCCGGCCGCTTCTACAAGGCGCTCCAGTACGGCGACAACCAGATCGCGCAGCAGGTCTCCGTCTTCAACAACACGAGCGAGATCGCCGGCCTGATGCAGCTCGTCGCGATGCCGCGCCCCGGCCACACGCTCGAAGAGATCGAGAAGATCGCCCTGGCTGAGATCGAGAAGCTTAAGACGACGCCCCCCACGGCCGAGGAGATGGAGCGCGTCTACAACGCGCGCGAAGCCTCCTTCATCTACGGCATGCAGACCGTCGGCGCCTTCGGCGGCAAGGACGACCAGCTCAACTCCTACGCCACCTTCCTTAAAGACCCCGGCTTCTTCGAGAAAGACCTCGCGCGCTACCGCGCCGTGACGGCCGCCGACGTGCAGCGCGTCGCGCGCCAGTACCTGACCGACAAGCGCTATGTGCTGACGGTCGTCCCGCGTCAGGCCGGCCCGACGAACGCCTCCGGCCCGGCACCGATGAGCCCGCGCGAGGGGATGCCGACGCCCTCGCAGCAGTCGGCCGGCGCCGGCCAGCCGGGCGCGGCCACGCCTACGGGGCAGAGCGCACCGACCGGCACCGCGTCTGGAACGCAGCAGGGCGCGGCGCAGTCGCAACCCGCGGGCGTCCAGCCCATGACCAAGCCCGAGGCGCAGGCCACGCAGCCCGCTGGCGCCGCCCCGCCGCAAGCTGGCTCGCCGGCTGCTCCCGGCGGACAGCGCGTTATGACCGGCCCCGGCCGCGGCGGCGGCACAGGCACAGGTCGCCCCGCTGGACAGAAGGCGCCGACCAAGCCGAACACAGACATCTCGCTGCTGCCGAAGCCGAAGGCCGACCCACGGCTTACGCTGCCCGCGGTGCAGCGGCGCAAGCTCTCGAACGGCCTTGAGGTGCTCGTCGTCGAGCACCACGAGGTGCCCGTCGTGAGCATGAACCTCGTGATGAAGATGGGCGCGGCCGGCGATCCGGCGGGCAAAGCGGGGCTCGCGAGCCTGACGGCCGACATGCTCGACGAGGGGACGGCCACGCGCGACGCGCTCCAGATTTCCGACCAGCTCTCGCGCATCGGCTCCACGGTCAACGTCGGGGCCGGCTGGGACTCGACGACGGCGAGCTTGCGGTCGCTGACGCGCCACCTCGACCGCGCGCTCGAAATCTACGCGGATGTCATCACCAACCCGGCCTTCCCCGCGAAGGAGCTTGACCGCCTGCGCTCGCAGCGTCTCGCCGCGCTCCGCCAGCAGCGCGACGACCCGAACAGCGTCGCCGGCCTCGTCTTCCAGTCCGTTCTCTACGGGAAGACTCACCCGTACGGTCACCCGCTCGCGGGCGACGAAGCTTCGCTCCAATCGCTCTCGACCGAGGACGTGCGCAAGTTCTACGAGACCTACTATCGCCCGAACAGCTCGGCGCTCATCGTCGTCGGCGACGTGAAGCCCGACATGGTCGTGGCGAAACTGGAGAAGGCTTTCGCCAACTGGAAGGGCGGGCACGTGCCGGCGGTGGACGTGTCGGCGGCTCCCGTCCAGCGCGAACACTCGATGATCTACCTCGTCGACCGCCCGGGCTCCGTCCAGTCGGTCATCCAGATCGGGCAGGTCGCGGCCCCGCGTTCGAGCCCCGACTACTTCCCGCTCTTCGTCATGAACCGGATACTCGGCGGCGCCTCTTCGGCGCGCATCAACATGAACCTGCGCGAGGACAAGGGCTACACCTACGGCGCCAGCTCGCAGTTCGGCTTCCGGCGGGGCGCGGGGCCGTTCGTGGCCGCGGCGCCCGTCCAGGGGTTCTCGACGAAGGAGTCCGTGTTTGAGTTCATGAAGGAGATTCGCGGCGTGCGCGGCGAGATACCCGTCACGCAAGTAGAGCTTGACACGGCGAAGCAGGCCATCGTCCGCGGCTGGCCGCGCGGCTTCGAGACGCCCGACCAGATCGCGAACCAGTTGGAGCTGATCGTCACCTACGACCTGCCCGACACCTACTTCAACAGCTACATCGAGCGCGTGCAGGCCGTGACGCTCGAAGACGTGAACCGGGTGGCGAACCGCTACCTCCAGCCCGACCGCATGGCCGTCGTCATCGTCGGCGACCGCTCGAAGATCGAGCAGGGCCTGCGCTCGCTCGAAGACATCGGCGGGCGCATCTCCTTCGTCGATAACGAGGGCCGCCCCGCCACGCAGGGCGGCGGCCCCCCCAGCGGAGGAACGCAGTAGGAAAGGCAGTTGGCAGTTGGCAGTTGGCAGTTAAGACCGGAAGCGTCTTAACGAATCAGGCTGAAACAATCGGGGGAGGCGAGATTAACAACTCGCCTCCCCCGATTTCTTAGGCCGCCCGTCTTCTTCCGAACGGCCTACTACCTACTATCTACTGTTCTTGCCTACTAACGGTCGTCCTCGCTCCGCTTCTTGTAAATCTTCTTGAGGTCGCGGTGGATGCGTTTGACGCGCGTCTTCTCGTCCTGCGCTTTGCGCTGATCGACGAGCGTGGCGGCGTGGCGCATCTCGGCCTGCATCTTGCGGTAGTTGCGGTAACGCTCGGGGTCAAGCTCGCCCGCGTCCAGCGCCTCGCGCACGGCGCAGCCGGGCTCGCCCTCGTGGCGGCAGTCGGTGAAGCGGCAGCGCGCGGCCACCCCCTCAATCTCCTCGAAGGTCTCGCGCAGGCCGAACTCGCTCACGAGCAGTTGCAGCTCGCGCATCCCGGGCGTGTCTAAAACGAGCCCGCCATCGGGCAGCACGAACAGTTCGCGGTGCGTCGTCGTGTGCTTGCCGCGCGCGTCGGCGAGTCGAACCTCCTGCGTCCGCTGCACCTCCGCGCCCAGCAGGCGGTTCGTGATGGTTGACTTGCCCGTGCCCGACGAGCCCATCAGCGCGACTGTCCGGCCGCGCCCGACGTAGGGCAGCAGTTGCTCGACGCCGACGCCGCGCTTCGCGCTCAGCGCGAGCACGGGCACGCCGGGCGCGACGCGCTCGATCTCAAGTCTTCGCTCCTCGACCTCTTCGATCAAGTCCGCTTTGTTGAGGACGACGACGGGCTCGGCACCGCTCTCCCAAGCCATGATGAGGTAACGCTCGACGCGGCGCGGGTTGAAGTCATCGTCGAGTCCCGTGACGAGGAAGACCGTGTCCACGTTGGCCGCGACGATCTGTTCGAGCGTCTCGCTGCCCGCGGCGCGGCGCGAGAACTTCGAGCGCCGCGGCAGTATCTCGTGAATCTTCGCCTTGCCCTCGCCGGCCACGCGCCGGAAGGCGACCCAGTCGCCCACGGCCGGCAAGTCCTCTGCGCCGCGCGCGTGAAAGCGAAGTCTGCCCGTTGTCTCCGCCTGCAACTCGCCCTCCGCCGTGTAGAGCATCAGCGCGCGGTTGTGTTGCAGGAAGACGCGCCCCGCCTCGAACCCCTCGGCCTCGAACGGCGCGAACGCCGCCGCGAAGGATTCGTCCCAGCCGTACGTCTCTAGACTCCGGTTCTCTTCCACGTCTCAGTCTTCAAACTTGAGCAGCATCACATCTTCGCCGTATGCGACCTTGCCGGTCTTGGCGAAGCCGAGCGACTCGTAGAGCGCCCGAGCGTTGGCGTTGGCGGGGTTGACGCTGAGCACAATCTGTTTGCAGCCGGGCTCGGCGCGCAGGCGGCGGATGACCTCTTCGGTCGCCGCGCGGCCGTAGCCCTTCCCCTGCTGGTTCTTGTCGATCATCAAACGGGCGAGGCTGTGGCAGCCCTCCTCCTCCTCCCAGCCGTACATGACGAAGCCGACCATCTCCTCGCCATCGTAGACGGCCTGCACGTTGAACTCCGGCTCGACCTTCGACTGCGCGATGGAGAAGACGTTCGGCGCGACGAAGTCCCTCTGCTCCTCGTTGACTTCGAGCTTGACGCACTGCCTGAAGTTCTCGCGGTCGATATCTTTCAGCCTGACTTTCATCTTCTACTTTCTTCTGGCCCGCGGCTGCGGAGTCGGTTTGGGCTCGGGCTTCGGCCCCGTGAAGCGGTAGTGTCCCGTGATCTTCCAGTTGAAGAGCACATCCTCCATCTTCGGCCCGGCGCCGATGTTGTGGACAATCTGCAAGCGGTTCTCGTCCGACTCCGAAGGGACGGCGACGACGATGCCGATGTGCGTGAGCCCGCCGCTCAAGTCCCACGTCACCACGTCGCCGGGCTTGTAGTCGCGCGCGTCGTCGGTGACGGGACGGGCCGCGCCCTGCCGCTCGAAGAAGACCATCAGGTTTGGCACGCGCCGGTGGTCGATGTTCGTGTCCGGCTTCTTCAAACCCCACTTGCGCGGGTAGAGCCCGAAGCTCGACTTCATGTCCTCGTGGACGAGCTGCTGCAAGTCCACGCCCAGCGCGCGGTACGAGCGGATGACCTCGTCGGTGCAGACGCCGACCTCGGCGGGCACGTCGCCGCCGGGGTATCCGATGACGAAGTAGGTCGGGTCGTAACGCACCGCGTGACTCGTGCGCTCGACGGCCGCCTCGGAGAGTCGGTCGAGGAACACTGACCCGCTCGAAGGGCGCGGGCGAGCGTCGGACTGTCTAACGGTCTGCGGCGTGGCGGCCTGCGCCCCGCCGGCACTCGTCCCGCGCGCGTCCCCGCGCGACGAAGAGCAACCGGAGGCCGCGACCAGGCACAGACAACAGAGGAACGCAAGCGTCTTTCTCATTTACCCACCTTCCAAGCCTCCGCTAATCTCCCGGCGGCATCTAAACCCCCGCGAGGCTGTACGCCGTGGCTGCCGGCGCGGGTTCCGAACCCGGCGCGAATTTTTATAGCCTATTCCGGCGCGCCCCGCACGCCCCGGCGCTGTGTGCGTGTCGCCGGGACGTTGTAGAATCGACCTGAGGCAATGACAGATAAGACGCATCTGACGGGTCTGACGCAGGCGGAGCTTGAGCGCTTTGTCGAAGGATTGGGCGAGCCCGCGTACCGCGGTCGCCAGCTCTTCGGCGCGTTGCAGCGCCGCCGCCTGCGCTCGTTCGAAGAGATGACCGACCTGCCGAAGCCCTTCCGCGCACGCCTGTCCGAAACGGCGACCGCCTCGACGCTCACGGTCGAATCGCGCTACGTCGCAGAGGACGGCACGCGGCGCTACCTGTTGAAGACGCACGACGGGCTGCCCGTCGAGGCCGTCTTCATCCCGGAGGAGCGGCGCGACACCATCTGCTTCTCTTCGCAGTCGGGCTGTCCGCTCCAGTGCGATTTTTGTTTGACGGCGAAGCTCGGCCTGCTGCGCACGCTGACCGCGGGCGAGATGGTCGAGCAGATCGTCGTCGCCTTGAACGACGCGTACGGTGTGGGGAGCAAGACGCCGCGCGGGACGAACCTTGTGGCGATGGGCGCGGGCGAACCGTTCCTTGCCTTTGAGCCTTTGATGAAGGCGCTCGGCGTGATGTCGGATGCCGAAGGGCTCTTCATCGTGCCGAACCGTGTGACGGTCTCGACGGCGGGGGTGGTGCCGAAGATCAGAGAGCTGGCGCACATCCCGGAGCGCCCGCACCTCGCCATCTCGCTCGCGGCGCCGACCGACGAGCTGCGCGACCGTCTGATGCCCATCAACAAGCGCTGGCCGCTCGCCGAACTGCTCGCCGCGTGCAAGGAGTTCGAGGAGTCTCTGAAACCCGGCGAGCGCTTCACCTTCGAGTACGTCCTGCTCGACGGCGTCAACGACACGGACGAGCACGCGCGGCAGTTGGCGAACCTGCTCAACCGCCATCAGCTCCGCGCGAAGGTGAATCTTATTCCGCACAACCCCGCGGAGGAGCTGCCCTACCAACCTTCAACGCCCGAACGCGTCGAGGCGTTCAAGGCGGTGCTTGAATCGAAGGGCGTCCACGCCTACGTGCGGCGTCCACGTGGCCGCGACATCTACGCCGCCTGCGGCCAGCTCGCCGCGCGCCGGGTGAATGCGCCGCCGCCGCCCGCGCTCTATCAACTCTCCTGAAGCTTGACCCGACCAGGAACTGTAGAGAGTCTGAAGCATGAAAAGAGATACCGTCATCAAACTGGCCCTCGCACTGCTCGTGCTCGCGTCTGCGCTCGCGCCGGTCAGCCCGGCGGACGCGCGTGTGAAGAGAACGGTCGAAGCCTCGGCCCCCGAGCCCGAGCCGCAGGCGAGCAACATCGGCGTCAATGGCTTCTTCTCGGTTGACCGCGCGCAGCAGGGCGGCTCCTTTCAGGCGGCCGTCGTGATGGACATTCCCCGCGGCCTCCACGTCAACGCGAACAAGCCGCTCGGCAAGTACTCCGTCCCGACCGTCATTAAGATTGACGCGCCGCGCGGCTTCCGCATCACGCCCGTCAACTACCCGCGCGGCAGCGTGCGCACGTTCCGCTTCGGCGGCTCGGACGAGACGCGCATCGCCGTCTACGAGGGGCGCACCATCTTTCGTTTTAACGTGAGCGTGCCGGCGGGCCAGCCGTTCGGCGTCGAGAACGTACGCGTCAGCGTTCGCTTCCAGAGCTGCACCGACGAGGTCTGCTACCCGCCCGCGACGCGCAACCTCGACCTACACATCGGCGTCGTCGGCCGCGACGCCACCGCGAACCGCATCAACGGCCAACTCTTCGGCGGCGGCGGACGCAGAAGAAAGTAAGATTGCTCATCGGGTCATTGATTCATTGCTCAATGAATCAATGACCGATGAGCAAATGAATCAATCCCTCATTCCGATGACGGACATCAGTCGCCCCGTGCGGCCATAGAGCTTCCGGTCTTGCCGGTAGGAGAAGAAGAGGTCGGGGCGGCACATCGTGCAGAGCGAGAGCGCGTGGATGCGTTCCGGCTTCACTCCCGCTTCGACGAGTTGCCGCCGGTTCGCCTCGTGCAGATTGATGAGCGCGTGCCCTTCGCGCGTCTGTTTGAAGAGCGAGTCGGCGTCCGCGAACTTCGCGCGGAATGAGTCGATGACTTCCGCGCCGACCTCGTAGCAGCAACCCAGAGCAGAAGGGCCGAGGGCGGCACGCACGTCCGCGGGCTCTGTGCCGAACTCATCGCGCATGTGCGCGAGCGCGCGAGTGATAATCTTGGCGAGCGTCCCGCGCCAGCCCGCGTGGACGGCGGCGCAGGCGCCCGAGCGCGCGTCGCCGATGATGACGGGCACGCAGTCGGCCGTCTTGACGCCGAGCAGCACGCCCTTCAAGTCGGTCGTGAGCGCATCGCAGCGCTCGTCATCCGGGCGCGGGTCTTCAGGGTCGCGCACGACGTGTACATCGTTGCCGTGAACCTGCCAGCAGACGGCGAGCGTCCAGTCGCCGCCGAGCGCGCTGATGAAGCGGCGGCGGTTCTCTCGGATGTTCTCCGCCGAGTCCTGGTCGAAGCCCGCGAGGTTGAGCGAGCCTTCGGGGAAAGGGCTCACGCCGCCGCCGCGCGTCGAGAACGCGTTGGCGAACCCTTCGCGCTCTAAAGGCTCGCACGCGATGGCGCGCACGCCTTCCAGTCCTTCGAGCCAGCGGAAGCCGGCGCGCTCTATTTCGGTCTCAGCCGTGATCGTCTCCATCGGGATAGACATTATCGAAATCCGCCGCGTGCGTGAAGTGCTGGCGCGCACGCCGCGCTTCCGCGAGCGCGTCTTCACCGTGGAGGAGCGCGCCTACTGCGACTCGCGCGGCCCGAACTTTGTGCAGCACTACGCCGCGCGCTTCGCCGCCAAAGAGGCGGCCTTCAAGGCGCTCCGCACGGGCTGGCGCGACGGCCTCGCCTGGCACCATGTCGAGGTCGTCTCCGACGAACTCGGCGCGCCCCTTCTCCAACTCTCGGGCCACGCCCGCGACCTCTTCGACGGCCTCGGCGCCACGCACGCGCACCTCTCCCTCTCCCACACCGTCGAGCACGCCGTCGCACAGGTGCTCTTCGAGAGAAGAGGCTAGTCGGAAGTTTAGCTCCCGACTAGCCTCCTGCCTTTAGCAATTACCTTCTCTTCAGTCCTGCCAGTCGTCCACCGGCTTCGGCGCGACGTTCAGGTCGTTGGTGAGGCGGCGGCGGCCGTCGCGGCTGACCTCTGTGCGCGTCGCGCGTGTCTCTTCTTTGAGGGCGGGTAAAGACTCTATCGAAGCTTCCTTCGTACGCGCGGCCGCGGGCTCGGGCTGCGCGTAGATTGTGCGCGCGGCGTGCGAGTCGTAGGTGGCGACCGTGGGCGCTTCGACCTGTGCGGTCGGCGTCAGACCGGACGGAGTCGAGGAGGCCGCCAGGGCCATCAGGCCCCAGGGGTCGCCGTGCAGCGAGCACTCGTGGTTGGGGACGAACGAGGGGGTGAGCGCGACGCGTTCGCGCAGCGGGCAGGAGGGCGAGGCGACGAGCCCCGTCTCCGGGTCGATGTCCACGAACGTGACCGACGCGGGGCGCGTGAACTCCGCGCCGCCCAACTCGGGGCGCATTTCGACGGCGCGCCCCACGAACTCAGTCCACGCGGGCAGCGCCGCGTCGGCGCCCGTCAAATCCAACTCGCCGCCGTCGTCAAACCCGACCCACACGACGCAGACAAGGTTCGGCGTGTAGCCCGCGAACCAGCCGTCGCGCGACGTGCCGGTCTTACCCGCGACCGCCGTGCCTTTGAAGGCGCCGCGCGCGGCGCGCGCCGTCCCGTGGTCGATGACGGCCGAGAGCATGTCGGTCAGCATGTATGCGGTCGCGGGCTTCAAGACCTGCTCGCTCGTGACCAACTGTTCGTCGAACTCCGTGCCGCCGCCCTCGACGCGCAGGAGCGGGGCCGGGCTCACGCGGCGTCCGCCGCCTGCGAGCGCCGTGTAACTGGTCGCCACTTCGAGCGGCGTCGCCTCAGTTGTGCCGAGCGCGAGCGAGGGATACGCCTTCGGCCGCGGCAGGCCCAGACGCTCGGCGAGCGAAGCGACGCGCGTCAGCCCCGCGCGCATCGCCACGTCCACCGTCACGACGTTGAGCGAGCGCACAAGCCCCGTCCGCAGAGTCACGTCGCGCATCGAGAAGCCGCCGCCGTAGTTCGCCGGCCGGTAGTGCGAGCGCACGTCGTAGGTGAAATCGCGCGGGGCGTCCGTCGAGAGCGTGAGCGGCGAGATGCCCAACTCCAGCGCCGCCGCATAGACGATGGGCTTGAAGACCGAACCCGGTTGCCGGCGTGCGTCGGTCGCGCGGTTGAGTTGTGACTCGGCGTAGGACGTGCCGCCGACCATCGCGAGGACGTGGCCGTTGCGCGGGTCGAGCGCAACGAGCGAAGCCTGCGGCCGGCGCTTGCCCTTGAAGACTTTTTCGAGCCGCGCGACCTGCCGCGCGACGGCCTCCTCGGCGACGCGCTGGAGGTCCAGGTCGAGCGTCGTGTAGACGCGCAGGTTCTGCCCCGACTCGTCCGTCGAGTCCGAGAGGCGCGATTCGACCTCGCGGCTGACGTAGTCGATGAAGTAAGGAGCGGTCGCGTCGGCGCGCTCAAGCGGCGCAACCGCGACCGGCTCGGCGGCGGCGGCGCGCGCCTGTTCCGCGTCGATGGCGCCGTCGCGCAGCATCCCTGCGAGTACGACGTTGCGGCGGACGCGCGCGGTGTCCGGGTGACGGTCGGGCGCGTAGCGGCCCGGGCTCTGAATCATGCCGGCGATGGTGGCTGACTCCGCGAGCGAGAGGTCTTTCAATTCCTTGCCAAAAAAGACGCGCGCCGCCTGGCGCACGCCGCGCACGGCGATGGCACCGCGCTGGCCGAGGTATATCTCGTTGCAGTAGAGCGCTAAGATGTCCTGCTTCCCGATGCGGTTCTCGACGACGGTGGCGAGCGCCGCCTCGCGGAACTTGCGGCGGAGCGTGCGCTCGGGCGTGAGGTACGTGTTCTTGACCAACTGCTGCGTGATGGTCGAGCCGCCCTGCTTCAACTCTCGCGCGTCGTTGCCCCAACTAAAGGCCGCGCGCGCTAGCCCTCGGAAGTCTACGGCGCCGTGCTCGAAGAAGCGGCGGTCTTCGATGGCAAGCACCGCGCGGCGGAGCGGCTCGGGTATCTCTTCGTACGTGAGCGCGGCGCGGTCGGAAGTCTTCTCGAAGGCGTCGATGGTCAAAGGCTCAGGCGCGAGCGTGTAAGAGTCGAGCAGCGCGCCGTCGCCTCGAACTTTGGAGACGCGTCCGCGGCGGTCGAACTCGACGCGAACAACAGTCGCGCCGGATGCGTCCGTCAAACCCGGCGAGTCCGAGGGGAAGATTTCGACCGCATCATTCTCAACCTTAAATCTTCCGTTCCAGACGCGGCTCGCCTCGCCCTCGACGTAGCCCGCGCGGCGCAGGACTTCCGCGAGGCGCTCGGCCGTCATGCTCTGCCCCTCGCGCAGCGTGCGCGGCGCGGCGTAGAGCCCCGCGCGGCTCGTCAAATAACCCGAGGCCAGACGCGCATCGACAACTTCGGAGTAGTGTACGTAGAGGTATGCGAAGGCGGCGGCGGTGACGACGACCGCGGCGGCGGTCAGCGCGCCGAAGACTCGGAGCACGCGCCTGAGAGTGAAGACCCGCTTGACTGCTTTGTCACGGTAGAACGTGGCTCGTACGCGGCGACGTGACTGACGGCGTGCACCCGCGTCCATTGAATCAGCGCCCGGCGCTTGAAGAATTGTCGCCATTCGTTCCTTTCGCCGGCGGGCACACGTATGCCCGTGACTGTCCGGTCTGACTCAATCTTCTGTGTCTGAAGTAAACGACTAATCGAAACGGATTTCTCGTTCGGCGGGAGGCGGGGAGAGTCTTACGCGTTTGCCTCCGCTCGATTCGCGCGCGCTCACCCGAACATCATCGAGAACGCCGCCGTCGAAACGGCCAGCGTTATCAGCACCATGATGACGGCGAGGAATTTCATGAACTCGTCGGCTATCTCTCTCATCTCTCCTACGTCCCCCCTGTGCTTATTGCGCCCCCGCACGAGCCCTTCACGGCCGTTACTGCAACGCCCATGCCGACGCACTGAGGCTGACGAGATTGTCTGTAACTCGCCTTCTTTTGACGACTTAAAAATTCTCTTCGGCCCGCGCGCACCTCGGGCTCGGCCGCTTTCCGTACAAAGCGACGGGGAGGACGATTAGTTTTCGCGTTTCGAAATGAGGCAGGCAGACTTTCGAGTTCTGACCCTAGTCTTTAGAGACCTGGCGGGGGCGGCGGAGGCTGAGCCAGCCGTGGCTCTCTTCCGTCTGTGGTTCGAGCAGCTCTTTGATGGCGGGCATGGCGGCGCGCGCGGCCTCGACGCCGGCGTCGATGAACTCGGCGGCGCGCGCGAGTTCGTCCCAGCGGAGATGGCCGACCGCAGGACTGATGCAAACGTCTGCGAGCTGTCGCTGGTGCTCGACGGAGACGCGCTGGACGACGAGCATCGACTGCAAGAGGACGCCGATGACCGAGGTCGGCGGCCCGAGGAACTTCGCGCCCTCGGAGTTCACGTCAACGGCCACGACCACCTCGGCCCCGAGCGCGCGCACGACCGAGACGGGCAGGTTGGCGACGAGCCCGCCGTCCACGAGCTGCCGTCCCTCGGAGTCTGTGACGGGCACGTACCAGCCGGGGACGGCGCAGCTCGCGCGGATGGCGAAGCCGAGGTCGCCCTCGTCGCGCATGACGACGCGCGCTCCCGTCTGCAAGTCGGTGGCGACGGCCGCGAAGGGCACGGGCAGCTCCTCGAAGCGCGAGACGGGGAAGCGCTCGCGCACGTACTCTTCGAGGAAGGCGTTCGACTGGACGCCTAAGCGCGAGAGCGTCATCCGCCCCATGTCGCGCCAGCGCAGGGTGCGCCCGACCTTCTCGATCTCTTCGATGGACATCCCCGAGGCGAGCGCCCCGCCGACGAGCGCGCCCGCGCTGGTGCCGGCCACGCAGTCCACGTGCAGGCCGTGCTCGGCGAAGACCTTCAAGACGCCGACGTGCGCCAGCCCGCGCGCCGCGCCGCCCGAGAGCGCGAGCCCGAGCCGCGGGCGCCTGCCCTTCCTGTCCGTCTTGCGCCACATAAAGGTGTCAGTGTCGAGCGTCTCGAAAATTCATCGACGCCCAGATTTAAGAACGCGCGGAGAGGGTCGCAGGTTTCGGAGGGCGAACGTCTTTCAGCGCGTGCGGGGCCGCGTGCCGCGCGCGGGCGAGCCCGAGCCGCGACCCGCGCCCGTGCCCTCCGGCCTCTGGATGCCATCGCCGAGCGACTCGTCGAGGATGGTGATCTGCGCGGCGGCGCGCGCATCTTCGAGGAAGGCGTCGGTGTCGGACTCGATCTTGCGCTCGATCCGCTCGGACTGTATCTCGTTGTAGACGGTCTTCAGCTCGGGGAGGACGACGCCGGGCCGCGTCCGGCGGTGGCGCGGGACGTACACGTCCTTGTAGTAAGCCTCGACCTCCTGCGGGGTGACGACGGTGAAGGAGCGGAAGCGGAAGTCGAGGTACTTCTCCATGTCGATGCGCTCGTGGATGATCTCGCGCAGTTGCGCGGCGGTGAGTCCGACCCGTTCCAGGCGCCGCTGGAACTCCTCCTGCGACGGGAACCGCTTGGCAAGCTCGTTGCCGGCCTCCTCAAGCTCCTTCTCGGTGGCGTGGACGTGCGGCAGCTTCTCGGCCTCCTGCACGACGAGCCGCTGGTCGATGAGGAGTGCCAGCGCGCGGACGAGGTCTTGGCGGCGCGGGCTGTCGATGGGCACGTTCGGCTGGAGCGCGAGCTGCCACAGGAGGTCTGAATAGGTTATCAACTCGGCGTCGTTGACTATCGCCACCACGCGGTCAACGACCTCCCCGCCCCCGGCCGCAGGGGTCTGCGCGCGGACGACTGTCGCGAACGTTAAGATAAGGATTGCCGACAGCAGCGTCTTCATGTTTCAAGACCTCGAACTTCAAAACTACAATCTCAACTTTGACATTTGAAATCTCACATTCTCAGAACGTCTGCCCGAACCGGAAGTGGAGCTGGCTGTTCCGCAGGCGGTGGATGGCCGCGCCGCCGCCGAACTGCGGGACGATGAACTCGGGCGGGTTGAGCAGGTAGGCCCAGTCCACGCCGATGGAGCCGAGCGGCGTCTTGAGCCGCAGGCCGAGGCCGACGGTGTGCGTCCACTTCTGGCACATGTTCGGGTCTCGGCCCGCCTCGCAGTTCCCCGAGCGGAAGAGGTCGCGCGCGCGGTCGAAGACGTTGCCGCCGTCATAGAAGGGCACGGCCTGTATGTTGCGCGTCAAGGCGACGCGCGCCTCAAGGTTGACGATGGCCATCGCGTTCCCGCCGACGGGCACGGTGAAGGGATTGACCGTGACGACCTCGCCCTCCTGGTCGCGGAACGTCCCGCACGGCGGAAGGAAAGTGGGCGGCGGGTTCGTGTTCGGCACGGGGCCGGGCTGCGGCCCGAACGTGCAGAAGGGCGCGACGACGCGCGGCCCCGCCTCTTCAAAACTGAACCCACGCAGACTCGTCGCGCCGCCCGAGAAGAAGCGCTCGCTGATGGGCAGGCGCCGGTCGGAGTCGTCGATGGCGCCGTTGCCGTTGCGGTCGCGGATGTCGAAGAGGGAGGCGAGCCCGAGTTGCACGCTTGCCGCCAGCACCGTGTCGCGCAGGCGCCCCAGAGACTTGTAGCGTCGATAGCCCAGGTTGAGCTTGCTGAAGGAGAGGTTGCCGCCCAGCGCCCGTGCCGCGAGCGCGTAATCCACGGTCAGGAAGTCGCCGCGTGTCGGGTCGAACTGCCGGTCGCGCGTGTCGCGCGCCAGCGACGCGCCGAAGCGCGAGAGGCGCACGCCCTGATCGGGCCGCAGCACGTTGGCGATGAGCAGGCTCTCGATGTTGAAGAGGCGCACGTCCTCGTAGTTGTAGCGCAGGAAGAGCGTCGTGCGCTTGCGCTGCGCGCCCGCGGGCGTCAACTCGTATTCGAGGTCGCGGCTCGTCTCAAGGTTGACCGTGAAGCGGTTGATGGACGGCCCCGCGACCTCCTGCCCGAACTCGTCGATGAGGTTTCCCTCCTCGTCGAAGCGTTGGACGATGCCGTTGGTGCCGCGGTCGATGGAGGTGCGGAAGAAGCGTGTGACGCTGGTGTCGCGCTGGTACTGCACCGAGAAGGTGAGCGGCGCGAAGTTCTTATCGCCGTAGCGGCGGAAGCGCGGATCGAAGTACTCGAAGCGCGCGAGCTGCTGCTGCTTACTGAAGCGCGTCCGGATCGCGCCCTGCTTGAGTTCCCCGAAGAGATTCGAGTTGCGCAGCTCGAAGCCGCCGAGCGCGCCTGTATCGGTCGAGAAGCCGACGATGTACTCGGTCGTGAGGCTCTTGCGCTCCTGCACGTCGATGATGACATCGCGACGCTTGAAGCCGCCGGGGCCGTCCGCGGCGGGCTCGGTGCGGATGAGCACCTGCTGGAACGCCTCGGCCGTATTGAGGAGGGCGCGCTCGCTCTCGGCCAGCTCGTCGCCGCGCAGCACCTCGTTCTCGCGCAACGGGATGGCTTCGAGCACGGCATCCTTCTTCGTCCGCACGAGGCCGTTGACGAAGATGCGGTTGATGTAGAACTTGTCCGACTCGTTGACCTGATAGACGAGCCGCACCTGCGCGTCGCCGTTCGACGCGGCGGGCAGCTCGTCGAGCGAGAGCTGCACGTCGGCCTCGACGTAGCCGTGCCGGACGTAGTGCGAGCGCATCCGCTCGCCGTCGGCGCGCGCGGCCGTGCGCGAATAGGGGCCGCCCGTCACGAGACAGCCCTCTTCGCCCGGGAGCCCGGTCAACGTCCCTTCCGTCGGTGCCGCGCCCGCCACGCAGCGCGCGTCGCGCAACTGCGCCGCCGTGTAAATCTGATTGCCGCGTACCTCGATGTCTGCGACGCGCGTGAGTGGCCCTTCCGCGACGGCGAAGGTGATGATGAGGTTGTCGCTCTCTAAGGTGATGCCCTGTCGGACGGAGACGGCGGCGTCGCGGTGGCCCAGGTCGCGCATCCGCGCCTCGATGAGACGGCGGTCGCGCTCCAACGCGTCCTCGCTCGTGTAGCCGCGCCCGTAGCCGAGCAGCGGGACGATGCCGAGCACGTTCGCCGTCTGCGTCCGGAGGTCTGCGTCCACGTCCTCGATGGAGAGCTTATCGGTGCCCTCGATGCGCATCTCGGTGAGCTTGAAGCGGCGACCGCGCGTGACCTCGTAGGTGATCCGGACGTTGCTGTTGGCCAGCTCCTCGGGGTTCAGAAGCTCGCAGGGGTTGAACTCGGCGCCGAGCGTATCGGGGGGCGGGGCGAGCGGCGGCGTGACGGCGCAGACGGCCGTGACCTCGTTGAAGAAGTACCCTTCAGACTGAAGTCGGTTGCGGATGCGGCGCTCGCCCTCGACGATGGCCGAGTAGTCGATGGTGCCCTCGCGCTCGACGGGCAGCAGCTCGCGCCGACGCTTCTCGCTCAGCTCGTAGCCGGTGACGTTGACCACAACCTTCGGCCCGACGCTTCCTCTGAGCGTGACCGAGATGCGGTTCGTGGCCGAGTCCAGACGTATCTCGGGCTCGTCGTAGCGCGGCGCGAGGTGGCCGGTCTCGATGACGGCGCGGCGGACGCGCGCCATGTCCTCGCCGAGCAAAGACTGCGTGAAGTGTTCGCCCGGCTGGAGCTTCAGCTCGCGCCGGACTTCCGCGAGCGGCGCGCCTTCGAAGCCTTTAACGTCGATGGTGAATGCGTCGAGCGTGGTGGGCGCGCCGGGCCGCACGTCGAAGACGACCGTGGAGCGCGTGCGCGTCGGGTCGAGGCGCGTGTCGTAAGAGACTTCGGCGCGGTAGTAGCCGCGGTCGCGCAGGTATGCCTGGATGGTATCGGCGTTCTCGCGCAGCGCGGCGTCGTTCAGGCGCTTACCCGGTTCGAGCAGCGTGACGCGCGAGCGCAGCTCGTCCTCGCTCACGTCGGCGCCGGGCGTGGTGTGGATGGTGAACTCGACGCGCTCGACCGACACGCGCGGGCGCATGACGAACCGGAGCGCGACGCGGGGCCGCCCGTCAGCGCCCGCGCCCGCGGCGTCGCGCGCCTCGACGCGCACGTCGGCAACACGCCCCGTGTCGAAGAGCGCCTGCAAGGACTCGCGCACGAGCACGGCCGAGAAGACCGTGCCGGCCGCCACGCGCAGGCGCCCGCGCAGCTCGGCGAGATCGGACTCGCCGAGCGACGCCCCCTCCACATCGAGCGTCACGCTCTCGACCGTCCGCCCCTCATACCGACTCAGGTCGGGCGCGAGGCGCGGGGCGTCTTTGGACGCCGCAACCGACGGCGCCGCAAGCACCAGCACGAAAGTTAGAAAGATGACCCGCTGGATAGTCACAGTAGTCAGTAGTCAGTGTCAGTAGTCAGTAGAAAAACCTTCGTCAGTCGAATCGTTCGGGTGTCAGCGTCAGGGGCCGCAACGCGGAGCGCTACTGACTACTGTCTACCGTCTACTTCCCCTTCAATACCTCTTCCGGAACCGTAGCTCGAAGTTGAAGTTGTTGCTGCGCGTGCGCAGCGTGTCGGTCGAGCCCTGCTGGTATTGCGCGATGAACGAGAGGCGGTCGCTGACGCGGTACTCGACGGCGATGACCTGATTGGGCTCGCCCGTCACGTTGGTCGAGTAGGTGATGGCGAGGTCGCGGTTCACCTGCCGCCCGACCGTGATGCGCGCCGTCGGGCTCTGACCGCCGCGGCCCGCGATGACCGGGTCGAACTCGAACCGGTTCAGCCCGAACAGCTTGTCGGTCGCCTTCTGCACAGGCGCGTTGATGAGGGTGTCCGTCAACAGACTCGTCGCCGTCCCCAACCCCGTCTGCGCCAAAGTCGAAGTGCCTTCCGGCCCGCCCGAAAGATTTCCCGTCGTGATGAGCGCGATGACATCCGCCTGCGGCAGAGGCGGGTCGGACGTGGCCGTCGTCGTCAGGCCGCCCGAGATCGGCCCCGACATCGTCACCGTCACGCGGTAGCCGCGAATGTCGGCCTGCGCCTGAAGGTTGATGACGGGCGGCGCCTCGACCCGCGGCGGCAGATCGACGATGGCGCGCAGGATTTCGTAACGGTCGTTGCGGAACGAGACGGTGCCGCGCGTCGCCGTGATGCGCCCCGAGCTGACCGGCGCGTCAATCGGCCCCTGCACGCGCAGGTTGAGCGAGCCGACCATGTCTGCAAGGTTGTTGCGCACGACCAGAGCGTCCTGACCCTGAATGGTCAGGGCGATGGTCGTCGGCCCGAAGAAGCCCGCCCCGCCGCCGCCTCCTCCACCGCTGCCCGAGGTGATGGGCCCCTCGTTGCGGCGGTCGATGAGGTCTGCGAGGTCGATGTCCTCTGTGATCTCGGTGCGACGCACCTTGACCGTACCGGTGGCGAAGACGCCCTCGGAGCCGCCGCGGATTTCGAGGTCGGCGTCGGCCGTGGTCGGGAGGTCGCCGAGGAAGGCCGGCAGCGTGACGAAGGCCGCGGCCGGCACCGTCACGTTCTCGCCGCGCGCGACGAGGCGGAACTGCGTCGGCACGAAGCCCGAGATGAGCGCGCCGCCCGTCGCCGAGACACGCCCGCCGCCGAGACGGCCCGTCAGCGATTCGAGGTTCGCCTGGTTCGAGTTGAAGCGCACCAGCCCGTTGATCTGCGTCGCCGTCAAACGCTCGTTCTCAAGGAGCAACGCGAGCGAGGCGTTCTGCACTGAGGCCGTGCCCGTCACCTGCGGCCGCTCGAATGGGCCGTCCACGCCGACCGCGATGCTCGCCGTGCCTGAGAGGAAGAGGTTGCGGCTGGCGCTCGACAGCAGACGCAGGTTGAGCGAGCCGTTCACGTCGAGGTCGTTCGTCCCGCCCGCGCCGACGGCCGCCTTGCCGACGATCTCGATGGGCGAGCGCGTCGCACGGTCGGTGAAGCGCGTCTTCTCGAACTTGACCTCTTTAGGCGTGAAGGTGACGACGAGCGGGTTGTCGGCGTCGAGCTGCACCTCCTGCACCTTGACGCTCAGCTCTGTGAACTCGGCGCGCCCCGAGATGGCGTCGGTGATGGAGGCGTTCTCATCCTCGCTCAGCAGCGTGCCCGACGCGCGGATGGTGCCCGTCGCGCGACCCGACACCTGCACGTTCGGGTTGTTGAGAAGCGCGGCGAAGAGTGGGGTCAGGTCGGCGCCCGTCAAAGTCGTCTCGGCCTCGACGGGGAAGTTCTCGCCCGCGAGGTCGAGCGTGGCGCGCACGACCTGCGGCTGGCCGAAGATGCCGGTCGTCAGCGTGGCGACGAACTTCTGGTCGGCCGTCATATTGCCCACCAGCGTGAGCTGCCCGGCGGGCTGCCCGTTGATGGTCACGTCGCGCCCCTGCGCGTTGATGTCGGCGCGAATGGAGGTCGGGTCGGCCACGTTGCCCGAGAGCATGGCGGTGAAGTCGGTCTTGCCCGTGAGCGCGGGCAGGCCGCCGCCGAAGAGCGTGGTGATGAGATTCAGATCGACGTTCTTCCCCTCGACGCGGAAGTCCTTCACGGTTGCGCCCGGGAGCCCCTGCGCACCCGAAGCGATCTCGATGCCGCCGGCCGCCGTGATGTTGCCGTCGCCGAGCTTCACGTTGAAGGAGTCGAGCACGACGCTCGACCCGCTGAAGGTGGCGCGTGCGACTATGTCGTCGTACGGCGTCGTGCCGATGCGCCCCGAGGCGACGCGCAGGTCTGCGCTGCCGCTCATCGCGCCGGGATAGCCCTTCACGCTGACCTTCCCCGAAGCCGGCCCCATCCCCGAGAGGTTACTCGCCAACGTGCTCGGCCCACCCTTCTCGTCCGTGGCGACGGCGGCGACGAGGTTCCCGGCGTTGACGTTCTCAAGCGTCGCGTCGAACTCGATGTTGTTCTCGCCCGCGCGCGGGATGAGAGCCTTGAAGGCCACGCCGCCGCCGTCGGGCTCGTCGAGACGGCCGTTGTCGATGCGCGTCTCGGTCGCGTTCGAGGCGATGTCGGCCGAGACGGCGCCGAGGTCGCGCCCGCGAAGGTTGAGCGACTGAAGCTCGACGCGGCCGTTGACAATCGGCGCGTCGAGGTCGCCGGTCACGTTGCCTTTGAAGCTCAGGTTGCCGGCGAGCCCGACACTTTTAATCTTCTCCTCAAACTCGGAGAGCAGGCCCGTCGAGAGCGCGACCGTTTGCAACTCGGCGGCGTCCGAAGAGTTGAGGTTGACCGAGAGGTCGGAGCCGCCCTCGAACGAGAAGCGGCCCGTCGCCGTCAGCTCGGTCGCGCCCGCGCGCAGGTTCGCGCGCTCGATGTTGAAAGTGCCGCGGTCGGCCGTCAGCGCCAACTGTCCCGTCAGAGGCGTGCGCGCCGACTCGTCCCTCCCCGTCGCGCCCTCGAAGGTGGCGTCCACACGCCCCGAGGCGAGTTTGAAGTTCGTGCCGGGGAAGCGCAGGTCAACGGTGCCGGTCGCGGCGCCCGTTAAGGGCACGGCGTTCCCCGACGTGAGCGCGAGCAGGCCGCCCGCGTCCACGTTCTCGAAGTTCGCGCGGACGCTCGACGCGGCGCGGCCCGACGTGGCGATGGTCGCGCTCCCGCGCGCGCTGCCGTTGAAGAGGTCGGCGACGAAGTCGTTCAACTGAATCTGCTCGTTCGTCGCGACGACGGCCGCGCGAGCCTGCCCCAGACTCAACTGGCCCAGCACGCCGCCGCCCAGACTCAAGTCCGCGCTCGCGCGGTAGCGCCCGCCCGACTCAAGCGTGAACCGCGGCCGCGCGAGCCGCACGTTATCGACGCGGCCCTGCTGCGGCGCCGCGCCCTTCGCGGTCGGAGGCACAGTGAAGGCAACCGTGCCCACGCCGATGTCGCTCGATGTGCCCTCGACGCGCCCCGCAGGCGAGACCGCGAGCCGCACGCCCGCGACGTTGATGCTGCCCGTCCGCGCGCCCGCCGCGTTCAGTCCCGCGACGTTCAAACGCGCGACCGTCGCCGTCGCAGAGTTATCCGGATTGATGGTCGCGTCAACGCCCGCGGCCTGCACGCCGCCGACGTTCGCGCCGCTTGCGACTATCGTCCCTGCGCGCGCCGAGTCGGCCGTCACACGCAACCGTCCACGGTCGTCGCGCGCGGCCTTCACGCCCGCGACCTGCGCGCCCGCGACGCGCCCGCCCGCGAAGACGACCGAGTCGGCCGAAGCCTGCGTGGCGCTTCCGCCCGCGATCTCGCCGCCGCGCAGCTCGGCCGCGGCATCCTTCACAAAGAGCCCGGCCAGACTCGTCGAGCCGCTCCGCGCGGCGGCCGCGCGCAAATCGCCGAGCCAGCGGAAGTCACTCCCCGTCCCCGTCACGCCGCCGACAAGCTGCACCATGTTCAACTGAAAGTCGCCCGCGGTGAGCAGCTCCGCGACGGCCTTACCCCGCGCCTCGTAGGCGCTCCCCTGCCCCGACGCGCTGGCGTTCACTTGCAGAGCCTTCAGGCGCACGTTGTCGGCGGCGAGCGCGTCCGAGACTATCTGCCCCTCGACCTTGTAACGGTCGCCCTCGCCCTCGACCTTCCCCTCGAAGCGGCCCGCGCCGCGCATCGCCGTCTCAAGGCGCAGCACGTCCGAGGTCTGCGTCAGGTCCACGTCGGCGCGCACGTCCATGTGGTAGCTCAGGCGCCGCCAGTCGTCGAGCGTGCCCGTCAGACGCGCCTCCGCGACGGGCGATTTCAGAACCAGCTCACTGATGTCGGCGCGCAACTGATTCGCGCGCGCGCTCAACTTGATGTCGATGGGGTTGACCTCGCGCCCGTTCAGCTTGAAGGTCGAGCCGGTGGACGCGAACTCGATGACGTTCATGCGGCTCTCGGCGGGCGCGTTCGGGTCGTCGGGGCGGACGGTGGCGCGCACGTTCTGCGCCTCGCCCGAGATGTCGTAGCGGCGGTCGTCGTAGTGGACGACGGCGTCGTTGACGGTGACCTGCGCCGTCGAGTATGCGAAGAGGATGCGCGAGTTCGGCGCGGGCGGCGGAACCTTCAGCCCCGAGAAGTTCGAGCGCCCCTCGGCATCGTACTTGACCCAGATTTCCGGGCGGTCGATGACCAGTTTTTCGAGGTTCACGTCGCGCGTCAGCTTCAGAGACCAGAGGTCTTCGATGCGGACGGTGGCGACGATGCGGCCGATGTTGCCGATGGGCGCGCCCGTCTCGGAGTTGTAGAGCTTGAGGTCGTTGACCTCGACCTCGCGCGGGCCGAGGCGTGTGCTGAACGAGCCGATCTCGGCCCGCACGTTATACTTGGCGAGCGTCGAGACGATCTGACCCGCGACGTAGCGGTCGATCTGTCCCGTGCGGAAAAGAATGAAGATGATGAAGACGAGCGCGACGGCGGCGACGACCGCGACGACGGCCGTCCACATCGCGTTGCGCCGATTGACCACGCGACGAATGCCGCGGCGGCGGTGCCGGACGGCGGCCGTCCCGACACCACGACTTTCATCGGGCGGAGTCGGCGCGTCGCCCCCCTGGGCCCCCGGTGTCGGCTGAGCGTCTCGCTCGTCGTGCTCGTCGGTCGGCATAACTTTTCCGTGAAGTGCCGCCCGGGGGAATGGCGGCCAAGAAAGTGAAACGAAATCGGGAAGAGCCTTAAACCTTGTTCGGCTGACCGTCGCGCGCCGGCGTCCCGAGCGGGACGTTGCCGACGATCTCCAGCTCGAAGCCTTCGAGCGCCGAGACGCGCGGCGGGTGATTCGAGAGCAGCAGGATACGCCGCAGGCCCAGCTCGTGGAGTATCTGCGCGCCGACGCCGTAGTCGCGGTCGGAGCCGTAACCGGTCTGGAGGCTCGCCTCCTCCTTCGACAGCCCGCGCTCGCCCATGAGCTGATAGGTGCGGAGCTGGTGGACGAGGTCGAGGTTGTTCTGGCGCTGGCGCAGGTAGAGCACGACGCCGCGCCCCTCGGCCGCGATGCGCTCTAAGGCGGCGTGGAGCTGGAACCCCGTGTCGTCGATGAGCGAGCCGAACATGTCGCACGTCACGTTCTCGGTGTGGACGCGGACGAGCACCGCCTCGTCGGTGCGCACCTCGCCCATCACCATCGCGAGATGTACCTCCTCGCTCAGGACGTTCTCGAAGGCGATGGCGCGGAACATGCCGTAGACGGTCGGCAGGTTGGTCTCGACCGCGCACCGCACCAGAATCTCCTTCCGCATCCGGTAGCGGACGAGGTCGGCGACCGTGATGATCTTGAGGCCGTGCTTTGCCGCGAACTCTTCGAGCTGCGGCATCCGCGCCATCGTGCCGTCCTCGTTCATGATCTCGCAGATGACGGCCGAGGGGTTGAGCCCCGCGATGCGCGCGAGGTCAACGCTGGCCTCGGTCTGACCCGGCCGGACGAGCACGCCGCCCTTCTTGGCGCGTAAGGGGAAGATGTGGCCGGGGCGCGCGAGGTCTTGCGGGCGCGTCTTGGGGTCAACGGCCGTCAGGATGGTCGTCGCGCGGTCGGACGCACTGATGCCGGTCGTCACGCCTTTGCGCGCCTCGATGGAGACGGTGAAGGCCGTGCCGAGGAAGGAGGTGTTGTCGGCGACCTGCATCGTCAGGTGCAGCTCGTCGCAGCGCTCCTCTGTCAGAGGCATGCAGATGAGGCCGCGCGCGTGCGTCGCCATGAAGTTGATGAGGTCGGGCGTCACCAGCTCAGCGGCGCAGACGAGGTCGCCCTCGTTCTCGCGATCCTCGTCGTCCACGATGATAATCATGCGGCCGTCGCGCATGTCGGCGGCGGCCTCTTCGATAGAAGCAAAAGGCATCGGTTCTGGCCTTTAAAAGCAACTGTGGAGAGCTTTAGCGGTCGGCGTTCATGTTACCCGAAACCGGCCGTTTTGGCGAACCGATTGTTCGGGGAGTGGGAGACCGGCGCGCGCACGCAAAAACGTCCGGCCGGCGAAACCTTTGGAGACTTTCGCGGGCCGGACGGGTTGCCACAAAAATGCGAGACGCGGATTCGGGCCGCTACTTGTAACCCAGCTCGGACAGACGCTCAAGGGTGAGCGCGGGCGCCGCTTCGTCCCGTCGCGCGTTGACCGAGAGGATGCGCTCGACGTATTTGGCGATGATGTCGGCTTCGAGGTTGACCGCGTCGCCGGGTCTTAAGTGAGAGAGGTTGGTCACGTTCCAGGTCTTCGGGATGACGGCGACCTCGAAGTGTTCGTCCGCGAGGGCGGCGACGGTGAGGCTGATGCCCTCGACCGCGACCGAGCCTTTGAAGACGAGGTAGCGCGCCAGCTCCGGCGGGTAGCCGACGCGCACCGTCCACGAGCCGCCGTGCTCGTCGGCCGAGAGGAAACGGCCGCGCCCGTCCACGTGCCCCTGCACGATGTGTCCGCCGAGCCGCGTCGAGGGCGTCACGGCCCGCTCAAGGTTGACGACCGAGCCTGCGCGTAAGCCTCCGAGCGTCGAGCGCTGCAATGTCTCGCGCGAGCCGTCGGCCGCGAACGAGTCGCGGCGCACTTCGAGCGCCGTCAGACAGACACCGTTGACGGCGACCGAGTCGCCCTCGCCCGTCCCCTCGGTGACGACGCGCGCCTCCACCGTCATCCGCACGCCCTCGCCCCGCCGCTCCAACGAACGCACGCGCCCCAACTCCTCGATGATGCCTGTGAACATAGAACCCTCCGGGCAGGATTAAGGCTCTGCCTCACCTCGTTGAGCACCGCCGGGCTGTCGGTCACGGACGGTTCGGAGCATCGTCTGGAAAACCTCCTCGGCGGAGAGTTCGGTGGTGTCGATGACGACGCCGTCGTCGGCGATGCGGAGCGGCGAGTCGGCGCGGGTGGCGTCGCGGAGGTCGCGGTCGTTGAGGTCGGCGAGCGTAGCCTCGAAGTCGCGCGCCGCGTCGCGCGCGCGCTCCTCTTCGAGCCGGCGGCGCGCGCGCGCCTCGGGGGCGGCCGTGAGGAAGAACTTCACGTCGGCCTCGGGGAAGACGACCGTGCCGATGTCGCGCCCGTCGAGCACACAACCTGCACCCGCCTCGCCCAGCTCGCGCTGCCGGCGCACCAGCTCGCGCCGCACCCCCGGCACGGCCGAGACGACCGAAGCCCCGCGCCCCGCCGCCTCACCGCGTATCTCCTCGGACACGTCGCGCTCGTCGAGGAAGACGCGCAGAGAGTCCGGGTCGCCTTCGAGCCGTATGCGCGCGCGGTGCGCAATGCACGTCAACCCCTCTTCATCAGTGTCCTTGACGCCCGCCGCCGCCGCGGCCAGCGCCACGGCGCGGTACATCGCGCCCGTGTCGATGTAGAGCAGCCCCAGCTCCCGCGCCAGCCGCCGTCCCAGCGTAGACTTCCCTGCTCCCGAAGGCCCGTCGATGGCGATGATGAATGGTTTTGTCATTAAGATTCTTTCAGGACTTGACGCAGCGCCTTGAGCGCGACATCAACGTCTTCGCGCGAAACGTCGTAGTGCGTGACCATGCGGATCGAGTCGCCGAAGGCGGAGCAGAGAACGCCGTGCGAGGCGCGGACGCGCGCGCAGATTTCGTCGGGCGCGCGGCTCGTGCCCGACACGTCGAAGATGACGATGTTGGTCTGGACGCGCTCGGGGTCTATCTTCACGCCGGGCAGTTCCGCGACGCCTTCGGCGAGCCGCCGCGCGTTGGCGTGGTCTTCCCCAAGGCGCGGTGGCGTCTCTTCGAGTGCGACCAGCCCCGCGGCCGCGAGCACGCCCGCCTGCCGCATCCCGCCGCCGAGGAGCTTGCGCCAGCGACGCGCCTCTTCAATGAATGCGCGCGTGCCCAGAAGCATCGAGCCGACCGGCGCGCCCAGGCCCTTCGATAGACAGAACATGACCGAGTCGGCCGGGGCCGCGAGCGCCGCGACCGTCTCGCCGAGCGCGGCGGCCGCGTTGAAGATGCGCGCGCCGTCGAGGTGGACGGGCAGCCCCAAAGCGTGCGCGCCGTCGCAAAGCTCTTCCGTCCGTTCGCGCGTCATAAGGCTTCCGCCCGCGAGGTTGTGCGAGTTCTCAAGCGCGACGAGCCCCGTGCGCGCGACGTAGTAGGGCGCGTCTTTGGCGTGGACGGCCGTCTTCAAATCCCCCCAGCTCAAAATCCCGGAGCCGTCAACGCTCTTGACGGGTCGCGCCAGCACGCCCGAGACGGCAGACATCGCGGCCATCTCGTAGTTGTAGATGTGGCCGCGCTCCTCGATGACGACCTCCTCGCCGGGCCGCGTGTGGAGCTTGACGGCGATCTGGTTGCCCATCGAGCCGGTCGGGACGAAGAGCGCCGCCTCTTTACCCAACAGCTCGGCCGCGCGCTCTTGCAGGCGGTTGACGGTCGGGTCTTCGCCGTACACGTCGTCGCCCACCTCGGCCTCGGCCATCGCGCGCCGCATCGAGGGCGTCGGCTTCGTCACAGTGTCGCTGCGCAGGTCGATCAATCTCATAAGCGCGTTCAGACGAAAGCGGCAAAGACCTCGTTCGAGAGCAATGCGCCGGCGGGCGTCAGCCGCAGAACGTCGCCGTCAATTTCAATGAGCCCGGCCTCGTCGAAGCGCGCGAGGTCTGCGGCGTAGTCGGCACGCACGTCGGAATGGAAGCGCGTGCGGTGCTCGGCGAGGTCAACGCCTCTCGATAACAGACGGAGGCCGAGGAAGAGAGCTTCGGCGCCCGCGCCGCGCTCGTCCAGCTCTTCGCGCGCGACGACCGCGTCGCCCTTCTCTTCAACCGACTTTACATAAGCGCGCGCGTCGCGCTCGTTCGACCAACGCAGGCGGCGGCCGTCGAAGGAGTGCGCCGAGTTGCCAAAGCCGTAGAAGGGCGCGCCCGTCCAGTATTTCAGGTTGTGCCTCGATTCAAAACCCGGCCGGCAGAAGTTGGATATCTCGTACTGCTCGTAGCCCGCGGCGCGCGCGCGCTCGACCAGCAGGCGGTACATCTCTGCGGCGAGGTCGGGGTCGGGCACAGGGTAGCGCCCCTGCCGAATCTGTTCGCCGAGCGGCGTCCCCTCGTGTACTTCGAGCAGGTAGAGCGAGAGGTGTTCGGGCCTGAGCGTGAGCGCCTCTGCGAGGTTGCGCGCCCACTGTGCGAGGGTCTGGCGCGGGAGGCCCGCGATGAGGTCGAAGCTGATGTTGTCGAAGCCCGCGGCGCGCAGGTCAGCGAACGTGCGGCGCGTGTCGTCGGCGGTGTGCGTGCGGCCGAGCCGCTTCAACTCGCGGTCGTCGAAGGTCTGCGCTCCGAAGCTCGCGCGGTTGACGCCGGCCTCGCAGAGCGCACGGAGGCGTTCGGGCGTGACCGTACCGGGGTTCATCTCAAGCGTCACCTCGGCCCGCGCATCAACGTCGAAGCGTCCGCGCACCGCGTCGAGCACACGCGCGACCTGCGAGGGCGTGAGCAGAGAGGGCGTGCCGCCGCCGAAGTAGACGGTGTCAACTTCCGCGGGTGCGTCTTCAAACTTGAACGACTCTATCTCGCGCGCGAGCGCGCCGACATAACTCTCGGCGAGCGCGGCTTCGAAGGCCCCCGTGGCGAAGTCGCAGTACGAGCAGCGCGAACGACAGAAGGGGACATGGATGTATATTCCGGCTCGATTCATCTTTTAAAGATTCGGGATTATAACACGCACGCGCGGCGGCAAGTCCGTGTGTTCGCTAAACGACAGAGGCGGGCCGCGGCCTGTACGCTTTTCAGAAGGGTCATGTACGACTTTAAATTTGTACATGATGGTACCAATCCGCATGGCCGGTGTAATCGCTTAGCGAAAGCCGCGCAAAGCGAAAGAGTTTATTTTCTAAAACTTGCGGCGCGGGGCGGGTTCGGGCGTGGCATGTGTTTTGTTGTGTGAAGGAACAAAAGCAGAACATGTCGGATGGATGCGTGACCATCTCATCGTCTCTTCTATTTGAAAAGCTCACGCGTTTCATCTGAGGGTTTCAACGAACAATACCAACATTTGGAGGAAGCGTTCATGGCAGACAACGAAGAAGGAACTGGCGGCGGTAGCACCGGCGGCGGCGGCGGGTCTTCGAGTGGCGGCGGCGGTGGCAGCTCCTCTGGCGGCGGTGGCGGTAGCTCCTCCGGCGGTGGCGGCGGCAGCAGCTCGGGCGGAAGCTCGGGCGGCGGCGGCGGCTCGTCGAGCGGCTCGGGCGGCGGCGGCAGCTCGTCCGGTGGCGGTAGCTCTTCGGGCGGCGGCGGCACCTCCGGTGGTGGTGGCGGCGAAGGCTCGGGCGGCGGCAGCGGCTCCGGCGGTTCGTCCGGTGGCTCGGGCGGCGGCAGTGGCTCGGGTGGCGGCAGTGGCTCCGGCGGCTCGTCGGGCGGCTCTTCGAGCGGCGGCGGCGGCAGCAGTTCCGGTGGCGGCGGCGGCAGCTCTTCGGGCGGCGGCTCGGGCGGAAGCTCCGGCGGCAGCTCGGGTGGCGGCAGCAGCTCCGGCGGCGGGCAGTAACGCCTAACCAATCATTCAACGCAAGAGGCGCGCGGGCCGTTGCTCGCGCGCCTCTGTTTGTTTGGCAGTAGGCAGCCGGCAGGTAAGACAGGAAGGCGGCCGAGTCTTTACGACCGGCCGCCCTTTCTTATCTGGCCACTTCGTTACGTCTTTAACTGCCTACGGCCATCCGCCTACTGCCTGCTGCTCCTTTACTTCACAGGCGCGCCCAGACGGCGGAGGCTCCCCTCGCCGCTGATCTTGCGCCGCTTGATGGCCGCGACGCTCTCGGCCTCCGTGAAGACGCGCATCAGGTTGCCGCCGAGTATCTTCAGCACGTCGGCGTCCGTGTGACCGCGCCGCAGAAGCTCGTAGGTGATAACCGGCAGGTCTCCCACGTCCCGGAGTCCCTCGGGCAGGTTGGGCACGCCGTCGAAGTCCGAGCCGAGACCGACGTGGTCTACGCCTGCAACCTTCGCGATGTGCTCGATGTGATCGACGAGCATCGAGAGCGTCGTATTCGGGATGGGGTTGGCGTCGTTGAGCTTCTTCAACTCTTCGTCCAGGCGCTTCTGGTCACTCTTGAACTGCTCGCGCAGTGCGTCGCGTTGCGCCTTCAACTTCTGGTCGCGTTCGAGCCCGGCCACGCGTACCTTCTCGTCGAGGAAGGCCGGGTAGAAGTTGACCATCACGACGCCGCCGTTCTGCGCGATGCGCTTGAGCAGATCGTCCGGCACGTTCCGCTTGTGGTTCGAGAAGACGCGCGCCGACGAATGCGACGCGATGACCGGCGCCTTCGACACGTCGAGCACGTCCGAAATCGTCTCGTCCGACACGTGCGACACGTCCACCAGCATCCCCAGACGGTTCATCTCGGCCACGACCTCTTTGCCGAACTCCGACAGCCCCCCGTGGCGCGCCGTGTCGCAGCACGCGTCCGCCCACTCGTTCGTGTTGTTGTGCGTGAGGGTCATGTAACGCACGCCGAGGCGGTAGAACTCGCGTAGCGCCGGCAAAGAGTTCTCGATGGCGTGCCCGCCCTCGATGCCGAACAGCACGCCGACCTTTCCCTCTTTCTTCGCGCGCCGTATGTCTGCGGTCGAGGTGGCGAGCATCAAATCGCGCGGGTACTTCTCAATCATCCTGTAGCTCACGTCGATCAGGTCGAGCGCCCGCCGCGCCGACCCACCCTGCGTCGCATAGTTCTTCGACACCCAGTCCGGCGTCGCGTACTGTCTGTCCACGTAGATTGAGAAGAACAAGCCCGTCAACCCCGACTGCTTCAACCTCGCGATGTCCGTGTGATACTTCCCCACCGACGAGACCCCGATGTCATAATCCTCGTCCGCCATAAACGTCGGGATGTCGTTATGCCCGTCCAACACAATCGCCTTCTTCTGCAACGTCAACGCACGCTTCCACAACTTCTCATCCCGCACCGGCGTCGCGCCCGCCTGCGGCGCGGGCGCCTGTTTCTTCGGCGATGAACTCGCAGCGAGCGATGCAGCGACTGACATGACTGAGGCGACAAGGCAGAAGAGAATAAAGACGCGTGGCAATCTATTCATCGTCGATTCCTACTTTTCGTCTGGATGTTTCGGACGGAGAGCGTGCGGATTATAAAGCGCGGCTCAGGCGTTTGTCCCGCGCCGCAGATGTTCGAGGGCGAGGTCGATGCCCTCCTGCAACGTCTTGCGGGTGTTGAGGCCGGAGAGTTCGACGCCGAGTTGGACGAGGGTGCGGGCGACGGCGGCGCGGATGCCTGTGAGGACGACTTCGGTGCCGAGGAGGCGCGCGGCGCGGGCGGCGGCGACGAGCGTGTCGGCGACGCGCGCGTCCACGTTCGAGACGCCGGTGATGTCGATGATGGCGACCTGCGCGCGCGTTTGTTCGAGTCCGCGCAGCAGCGCCTCCAGCAGACGGCGCGCGCGCTTCTCATCCATGTCGCCGACGAGCGGCATCAGCACCACGTGCGGGTTGAGCGGGATGATGGGCGTCGAGAGCTGCGCGAGCAGCTCGTCCTGTACGCGGATGACCTCTTCGCGCAGGCGCGCGCGCTCGGCCTCGGCGCGCTGCCGCTCGATGACCTGCCCGATCTGGCTGCCGACGTGCGACATCATTGCCAGCAGCGCCCCGTCGGGTGGCCGCAGCTCGCGGCTGAAGAATTCGAGGACGGCGATGGTCTCGCCCTGCATCAGGACGGGGAACGCCAGCGCCGCGTGCAGACCCGCGCGCGCGGCGAGCGATGAGCGCGGGAAGGTCTGGTCGGCCGCGAGGTCTTCGACCCAGAGCGGCTCGCCGCGCCCCCAGACGCGGCCGGGCAGTCCCGGGTCGCCGGGCCCGAACGTCCGGGTTCTCGACAGGCGCACGAACTCGCCCGCGTCCTGGCTGTCCGCGCTCCACGCTTCGACGAAGCGCAGCACAGACTCCCCGCGGTCGAGCGCCCAGAGGAGCCCCAGCTCCCACCCCAGCGCCTCGCACACCGCGCGCAGGATGCGCGGCGCGGCCTCCCTGAACCCGCCCGACTCGGCGAGCGAGCGCGTCACCTCGTACTGCGCCGCGAGCCGCGCCGACGCCGCCCGCAACTCATCCAGTTCCTGCTCCGTGAGAGACACAGAGGGTCTCCTATCTACCGCCGCTTGATGTTCTGTGCTTGTGTTTCAGACTATCCAACAGGCGCGTCGAAAAGACAAGGGTGGGCGCGGCCGAGGGTTCAACGGATGGCGGAGACGTAGTCGGGCGGGAGGCCCAGACGCGCGGCGAGTTCCCTGAGCTTCGAGGCATACAGTGGGTTACTCTCTTCTTCGGCGGGCGGCGCGGGGAGGTTGAAGCAGAGCGCCGAGACGACCGTCCCGTCGGCCAGTTGCGCGCACACGGCCTCTGGGCGGTAGGCGCTGACGGTCTCTTCCGAGTAGAGCGCGTCCACCTCTCCGTGCGTCAGGGAGAAGAGGACGCCGTGTACCTCGCCGCCCGCCGAAGGCATCAGTGTTGCGCGCCCGCCGATGACGAGGCGGAAGTTCTCGACGCACGCCGGCCGACGGCCTTCCGGGCACAAGCCCTTCTCCCGCAGGAGCGACTCGTCCATGAACAGGCCGTAGAAGAAGACCGCTACTCTTCCGACTTCGTCCTCCTTTAAAGAGACGGACACGCAGGATTCCCCCCTCAACGCACAACGTCCGCCGGTGCGACGTGGCGGCGGTACCAGCGTCGGCCGTGCCAGCCCTGCACGTGCCAGCCGGCCTTCGAGAGCGGGTCTAGCTCCTGAATCCAGAAGCCCTTCGGTTGGCGCCCAACGGTCTCGATGCGCACGGCCTCGACCTCGGCCACGGCGACGCCCTCGCCCTCGCACGCGGCGCGGCGCGCGAGCACTCTCCCCGCGGCGTCGCAGACAATCGCGCCGCCGCCGAGGCTCGTCTCGTACGGCAGGGGCAGCAGGGGCGTCTTGCAGCGCATACGCCCGCAGTGCGTCGCCTCGACGACGGGGCAGCCGACGAGACGCGCGAAGCGCGGCGCCCAGTCCGTGTAACGCTCTATCGAACTCTGTAGGTAGCCGCGAAAAGGCATCCACCCCGGCGCGCCCCAGGTGAACGAACCGCCGACGACGATGTCGGCCCTCCCGCGCAGGCGCTCGACCGTCCGCGCGCGGTTGAACTCCTGGCACAGAGCGACGCCCGCCGTCACGCCGCCAACCTTAATCAAACCGTCGTCCGTCCCGCCGACGTAGAAGCAGTTCTCCCACATCGTCGGGATGTCCTTGTCGTGCCGGCCCGCGACGCCCTCGGGCGTGGCGAGGAGGAACGCGTTGCGCACGTGGCCGTCCGCATCCCTGCACAGGAACGACCCGCCGACCACGGCCCCGTGCCGCCGCGCGAGACTCAGCAGAAGCTCTGTCGCGACCCCATCCGGCGGCAGCGAGCGTTCCGCCAGCTCGGGGAAGAACCCGACGCCCGTCGTAAAGAACTCCGGCAGAACGATCCACTCCGTGCCCTCGACGGCGGTCGTGTCGGCGAGCCTCTCGCACGCCGCGAGGTTCGCGTCGATGTCGCCGATGACGGTTCGGAGCTGCACAGCCGCCACACGCATTTCAATCAATATCTCGCGGCGTGTGACGCTCCTAGACGTTGGTCACAGGGAGAGTTTTCTTACCCCGCTTCACAATCAACACGATTACGCCGGCCAACGCGACGACGAACGAGAGCGACAGGAGCAGCGCGCCGGGGATGATTCCCAGCATCGCCTCGTCCCAGCTCGTGCGCCCGTCGGTCAGAGCCGGCAGCAGCAGCGAGACCAACAGGACGCCGCCCCCGAGCAGCACCCCGACAAGCCCCACAATCAACACCACGAGTCCCACTTTGGACATCTCTTCATCTCCTTCCGCATCGTCGAACAGGCTGCAAGGCGGCGGTAGTTATATCACCCGCTAAGCGCAAAGCAACATTAAAAGTGTCACGGCCGGAAGCGGTACCCTTTCGCCCGCGGAGTCACGGACGGCGCGAGCCTTGCTGCGCGGAGCGTCTGCCCGTACGCCGGATGTGTACGACCCTCGGTACAAACAACCGCGTTCGAACTTTACCTGTAAAGAAGGTGTGCGCGCGGGCAGCAGAGTAAGCCGCCAGCGCGCACACAGTTTTTGAGACGTGAGTTGAAGAACCCGTCAACTCGCAGGCGGTGTCGGCTGCCTGCGGCGCGTCGGGGTCTTGTATTCCGACTTCTTCTTGTTCCCGAGCGCGGCGTACTCGTCCGAGTCGTCGCCGAACTGCGCCTCCACCTGTGTGTTCGCCCCGAGCATGGCGTTGTGGAACTCCCACTCGGCCGCGTTCGCCGCGGCACGCTTCGCCTCTGCGGCGGCGTCGGCCTGCGTCGCCTCGCGCAGCGCGTCGTCCAAGCGGTCGCGCACGGCCCTGATGGTCTCGGTCTTATACGCCGGGTTCGCGGGCGCGTAAGCAGCGATGCCCTGCAACGCATCGAACGCCCTGCGGTCGTCGCTCAACGCCCCGGACGCAAGACGCCGCGTCTGGTTCTTAGCCATAAAGCTTTTCTCCTTGCATGAGGTTCGTGGACGGTTTCGCGAGTCTATTGCATGAGGCTCACGGCTTCCCTGCTGGATTCCCCGTGTTCTGTTGCGAGGTGTTTGCTTTTCCCTGCGAGATGCCCGGTGTTCTGTTGCGAGGTGCGCGGATTCTACGCCCTCTGCCCCGCCGCCGCAACACTTTTCTTCGCCCCCGTGATGTCTACCCACCCACCGCCCCATCCACCTGCTTCACCGCACCGTGCGCTTCCCTTATTGCAGCCTGTGTTACGCTTCTGCACCCTCTGCTTCCCTTATTGCAGCCTGTGTTCCGTTCCTGCAATGGCTGCTTCCCTCATTGCAGCGCGTGTTGCGTCGCTGCAAGGTGTGCTTCCGTCGCTGCAAGGCGTGCATTCGTCGCTGCAAGGCGTGCATTCTTCATTGCACCGGCTGCAACGTCGCAACACGCGCTGCAATGACGGATGCACGCCCTGCAACGACGCAACAACCCGTCACTCAATTCCAAAAACGCCCGCAAAACCTCCGCCACCAGCCCCAACCCTCCATTTCCCCCGCCTTTCTCACCGCCCCCGCCCCTCTTCATCCTACGTCCCCCACAACCTCCCACTATGCTTCCCCGCGCCACTGTGAAAGTAGTACCCGCGCGTCTTTGGCACCCGGCGACTCAATCTGCTCGTAAATCTCAAGCGCTGCCTCGACGTGCTCGATAGCTTTTGCCCGGTCATTGAGTCCGTCGAGTATCAAGCCGCTGTTGAAAAGCGTGTTCGCCTCGCCGCGGCGGTCGCCGATTTCACGCTTGATAGTAAGTGACTGTTCGTAGACCTCAACGGCGCGGCGCGTCTCACCCAAATCGGCGTAAGCGTTGCCCAAGTTGCCCAGCGCATATCCCTCGCCTTGTCGGTCGCCCATCTCTTGTGCGATAGCAAGGCGTTGTTCGAAGAACTCGACGGCGCGGCGCGTTTCGCCCAATGCGGCGTAAGCAATGCCTAAATTGCCTAAGTCCTGCCCCTCACCGCGGCGGTTCCCTGTCTCACGTGAAATTACTAACGCTCTCTCGTGGAACTTGACGGCGCGTCGCGTATCCCCCAGATCAGCGTAAGCTATACCCAAGCCACTTAGCGCATTCCCCTCACCGGTGCGGTCGTCTAGCTCGCGGGCAATTACCAACGCCTGCTCGTGGAACTCGATGGCGCGGGGCGTATCCCCCAAACCGGCGTAGGCGATACCCAAGTTGCCTAAGTGTCCTTCTTCAGAGGTACGGTTTTTAAGTTGACGCGCAGCAGCCAACGCTGCTTCAAGCCAAGAGATCAACTCGCGCGGATGCTGGCGCAGCATAAGCACATACACTCCGGCAGTAGGGTATATATTACACAACCCTGCGGCTGCGTCGTCTCCGCTTGAATGCTGACACGCCCACCCCTGCCCGGCTTCGATGTTTCGTCGCTCAACGTCGAAGAGCGCAAGCCCGCTTTTGATAGCGTCGCCGCCTTTTAAGTAGAGAGCATGGCACTCCCCCAGCACTGTCAGGTAGTGCGCGGCGTGGCGCATCCGGGTCGCGTGTCGTTCGTCGTCGCTCATGCGCGAGTCGGCGAAGAGGCGGGCGAGGTCGTGGAGGCTGTAGCGTTGGGTCTCTGCGTTGTAGCGAACGAGGTTGCGGCGGAGAAGTTCGCTCAGGTGCGTGTGTTCGGGGTCTTTGCAGACCGTCTCTTCGGCGCGGGCGTCGAAGGTGGCGGGGAAGACTGCAATCTGGCGGAACACACGCGCGGCATCGGGTGTTAGACGCGCGTAGCTAAGACCGAAGGAGGCTTCGACGCCGTGGTCAACGCCCTCCGCGCCGATGCGTTCGAGGCGGCGGCGTTCGTCTTGAAGTTGTGCGGCGTACGTCTCGGGGTCGAGGTCAGCGGTCACGTCGAGCAGGCTTCCGGCGGCGCGAATGGCGAGCGGGAGGTAGCCGCAGAGGAAGCAAATCCGGTCGGCCGTGTCGGCGTGGACGCGCGGTGCGATGCTTCGCAGCAGTTCACGCCCCTCGACGGGGCTGAGCTGTTCGAGCGTGACGCGCTTCAAGCCCGGGAGTGCAATCGTTTCGCGCGACGTGACGAGCAGCGCGGAGCCCGCGGGCGGCATGAGCGGACGCGCCTGCACACCGTCGGAGGCGTTGTCGAGCAGTATCAGAGCGCGTCTGCCTTCAAGGATGCTTCGGTAGATTCGCGTCAGTTCTTGCAAGTCGTCGGGCAGACGTTGCTCGACGCCTGCGAATGCACGAATGCAGGCGGCAAGCGCGTCGGCGGGGTCGCGCGGCGGGTTGTCGGTGCCGCGCATGTCGAGGACGAGTTGAGCGTCCGGGTATACGCCCCGCAGTTCGTTGGCGACGTAGAAGGCAAGTTCGGTCTTGCCGATGCCGCCCATGCCGCTGATGCCCGTGATGGCCGCGCTCGCGCCGCCGCGCAGCGCCGCCGTCAGGTCTGCGATCTCCTTCTCGCGCCCGACGAAGTCGCCGACGGGCGCGCGTAGCTGATGCAGCGTGAGAACAGGCGGAGCGGAGATGGCGGGGGCGGGCGAGTTGTAGATAATCTTATCACCCGCCACGTAATCGCCTTCGACCGAAACGTTGAACCCTTTGCTTTGTAACTGTGCCAGAAGCCCGCCGCTCAACTCGCGGAAGTCCTTAACCGCGTCGAGTAGCGCCTGCGCTTCTTCGCGCGAGACTTTGTTGTCGAGCGCGCCTCGAAGCTTCGGCGTCAGGTATTCGTCGAAGAGCCAACGGTGAAGGTCTTCGGTGACTTGCGCCTTGAGTTCGTCGGGGGTGTCGAACTCTTTGACCGTGTGCGCGGTGCGGAGTTTCTGTTTGAAGGCTTGGAGTTTTGCGATCTGCGCGGGGTCGGTCTCGCGCGCGTCGGCGGGGGCAGTTGCGAGGGCCGCGTCCGACTTGAAGTAGGCGAAGCGGGGCAGGCCGCGCTCGCCTGCACGGTCGTACTCGGCCTCGGTGATGCCGGAACCGTAGCGGCCACCGACGATGACGACGTAGACGCGGCTGCGGTCAACTTCGTCGAGCGAGGCACGGCGCGGCGCCTCGTCGCGCGCGCCGAAGTATTTCATGCCGGTGTACTTTGTCTCGCGCATCGAGCCCACCGCGCGTTCGGCGGCCTCGTGCTCGGGGCGCAGGTCGAGCCAGGTGGAGCTGATGAAGACGGGGAGGATTGTTATGTCTGAAGACATCCGTGCGCTCCTCGGGCGTGGGTGTTGAGGGCCGCGTGCCGCGTGGCCACAATACATGCGGCGCGCGCGGGATGTAAACAGGTTGGCGGCTCGGCCTTGCCGCGGAGGGCGGATTCTGGTACACAAGGCAGCCACACCGTTATCAAAAGAGTCCGAGGGTGAAGGGGTCTCGGGGCTATGTCTTCAAACACGAACAACATCGAGTCCGTCCTCCACGAGGAGCGCGTCTTCCCGCCATCGGCGGAGTTCGCGGCGCGGGCGCACATCAAATCCCTGGAGGAGTTGGAGGCGCTCCGGCGCGAGGCGTCGGAGGCGCCCGAGGATTTCTGGGCGCGCATGGCCGAGGCGGAGCTGCACTGGTTCAGGAAGTGGGACACGGTTCTGAAGTGGGAGGCGCCGCACGCCGAGTGGTTCGTCGGGGGGAAGATCAACGCTGCGTACAACTGCCTCGACCGGCACTTGCAGACCTGGCGGCGCAACAAGGCCGCCATCGTGTGGGAGGGTGAGCCGGGCGAGCAGCGCACGTTAACGTACGGCCAGTTACACCGGGAGGTCTCGCGCTTCGCCAACGTCCTGAAGCGTGCGGGCGTCGAGCGCGGCGACCGCGTCGCGCTCTACATGCCGCTCGTGCCGGAGCTGGCGATTGCGATGCTCGCGTGCGCGCGCATCGGCGCGCCGCACTCGGTCATCTTCGGCGGCTTCGCCTCGCAGGCGCTCATCGACCGCATCAACGACGCGGGCTGCAAGCTCGTCGTCACGGCCGACGGCGGATACCGGCGCGGCGCCGAGGTGCGGCTCAAGGAGATCGTGGACGAGGCTCTGAAGAAGACGCCGACCGTCAAGAACTGCATCGTCTTCAAGCGCACGGGCAGCCGCATCAACATGCAGATGGGGCGCGACTACTGGTGGCACGAGATCATCCAGGCCGTCCCCGAAGAGTGCCCGGCCGAAGAGTTGGACAGCGAACACCCGCTCTACATCCTCTACACTTCCGGGACGACGGGGAAGCCCAAAGGCATCCTGCATACGACGGCCGGTTACCTCTTGCAGACGCACCTGACGACGAAGTGGGTCTTCGACCTGAAGGACGAGGACGTGTACTGGTGCACGGCCGACATCGGTTGGGTGACCGGACACAGTTACGTCGTCTACGGCCCGCTCTCGAACGGCGCGACCGTTCTGATGTACGAGGGCGCGCCCAACCACCCCGAGCCGGACAGGTTCTGGGACATCATCCAGCGCCACCGCGTCAACATCTTCTACACAGCGCCCACGGCCATCCGCGCCTTCATCAAGTGGGGCGAGCACTGGCCTTTGCGCCACGACCTCTCGTCCTTACGTCTGTTAGGAACCGTCGGCGAGCCCATCAACCCTGAAGCCTGGATGTGGTATCGCGAGATCATCGGCAAGGGGCGCTGCCCCATCGTGGACACCTTCTGGCAGACCGAGACGGGCGCCATCATGATCGCGCCGCTGCCCGGCGCGACGCCGACCAAGCCCGGCTCGGCGACGCTCCCGCTGCCCGGCGTCGAGGCCGCCGTCATGTCGAAGTCGGGGGAGGAGGCCGGCCCGAACGAGGGCGGCTACCTCGTCATCAAGCGGCCGTGGCCTTCGATGCTCCGCACCATCTGGGGCGACGACGAGCGTTACCGCCAGCAATACTTCTCCGAGATCGACGGCGTATACTTCGCGGGCGACGGCGCGCGGCGTGACCAGGACGGCTACTTCTGGATCATGGGGCGCGTGGACGACGTGATAAACGTCTCGGGCCACCGGCTCGGCACGATGGAGGTCGAGAGCGCGCTCGTCTCGCACGAGGCGGTCGCGGAGGCCGCGGTCGTTGGCAGGCCCGACGAGCTGAAGGGTCAGGGCATCGTCGCCTTCGTCACGCTCGAAGGCGAGCGCAAGGCGACCGAAGAGCTGAAGGAAGAGCTGCGCCGCCACGTCGCGAAGGAGATCGGCGCGCTCGCACGCCCCGACGAGATACGCTTCTCCGATGCGCTCCCCAAGACGCGCTCCGGCAAGATCATGCGCCGGCTCCTGCGCGAGATCGCCACCTCCGGCTCCGCGCACGGCGACACGACCACGCTCGAAGACTTCTCCGTGCTTGAGAAGCTGCGCGCGACAGATGAGGAGTGAGGGGAAATGATGAATGATGAGTGATGAATGATGAATAAGAATCGTCTTTAATTCATCATTCCGCATTCATCACTCATCATTTCCCAAATTCCGCCCCCTTTAGGAGTTTATTTGTAGGCGGAAAGAATTCCGCCCTTTTACGGAGGATGCCCCGCATGACAGCACCCTTGATGGAGCAGCGCACAGGGCCGCGCTACATGGTTCACGTCAACGTGCGCGCAGAGTGGGACGACGAGCGCACGGGCGAGCACGTCGTCGTCGAGGGCGAGACCGAGAACATCGGCCCGCAGGGCGCGCTCATCCACCTCGAACGGCTGCCCGATGTCGGCAGCCGCGTCCGCGTCATCGTCCCCGACGCCGAGGGGCGCACGGTCGAGGCGTTCGCCGAGGTTCTGCGCCTAGAGCGCAACCCCGTGCAGCCGCTCGCCGCGCTCCAACTGCTCGGCGAGACCGACGAGTGGCGCGGCCTCGTCTGGGAGCCCGCGGGTATCAAAGAGCGCGAGGCCGACGAGGACTACTCGGAGTACGAGAACTGAAGGCGCCGCCGCTTCCGATTCCGTTTAACCACCGCAGACACGGCTTGTTGCCTTTAGCACTCAACAGGCTGTGTCTTTGTGTCTGCGGTGGTTAATGGTCTAACTGAAAGACGCGCGCCGGGAGCATTGTTTTCCCGCGCCGGTTTGGTGCATGATTGGCGCGCCCCGCGAACTCACAAGTATTTAGATTCCTGAACTTGGCGCGGGCGGAGGGCGGAAGGCTTTGTCGAAACAGAAAACAGTCGTCCGGCCCGAGACGGTCGAAGACGAGGAGGCGGCCGCCGAGCTGGCGCTCACGAAGGAGCGCACGCGCGTCGTGCTGCGGATGGCCTCGCGCTCGTTCCTGTGGGTCGCGGTGCTCGTCCTCGTCATCCACTACGTCTTCGAGACCGTCCGCTGGGTCTTCTACGCGCTGACGGGTGTCCTGCTCGTCATCGTCCTCGCCATCTTCTTCGCCTACCTCATCTCGCCGCTCATCGAGCTGGTGCGCAAGGGGCTCGCCACACACAACCGCAAGGGCGAGACGCGGCTGCTGCCGCGCACGGCCGCCATCGCCGTCGTCTACGTCGCCATCTTCGGCTCGCTGACCCTGGGCGGGTGGGTGCTCACGCCGCTCATCGGCGAGCAGTTGGGCGAGATCGCGCAGCAGGCGCCCGGCTACCTGACGAACGCGCGGGAGCGCGCCAAGCGGCTCAACAGCGTGCTCGAACAGTTGAACCTGCCGCCGTCGGTGCGCGAGACGGCGAACAAGACGGTCTCGGACGCCATCGGCGACGCGGGCAAGTACGTCACGGGCGAGGGCTTTTCGAGCGCAATTAACATCCTCGGCTACCTGCCTTATGTCGTCCTCATCCCCATCCTCGCCTTCTTCTTCCTGAAAGATGCAGACAGCTTCCGGCACTCGGCGTTGATGATGCTGCCGAAGGGGCGCATCCGCTGGCGCGGCGACGAGCTGTTCCAGGACATCAACTCGACGCTCGCCGCTTACATCCGCGCGCAGCTCATCTCGTGCCTGCTCATCGGAACCATCTGCACCGTGGCCTTCGTCGTCTTCGGCGTGCGCTACGCGCTGGTGCTCGGGCTCGTGGCGGGGATGTTTGAGTTCATCCCGCTGCTCGGCCCCGTGGTGGTCGCGGTGCTGGCGGGGACGGTCGCGGGGTTCGACTCGGGGACGAAGGCGATGGCCGTCCTCGCCTTCCTCGGCGTGCTGCGCATCGTGCAGGACTACGTGCTCTACCCGCGCATCATCGGCTCGGGGATACATCTGCACCCGCTGGCCGTCATCCTCGCCATCCTCGCCGGGCACGAGCTGGCGGGCGTGGCCGGCATCTTCCTCGCCATCCCGGTCATCGCCGTGCTGACGGTCACGTACCGGCACTGGCTCGAACACCGCGGCAGCTCGGGACTGGTCGCAGAGCTTCTGCGCCCGGCCGAGGCGGGCGCGTCCCCCGCCGACGCAACGCAAGCGGACGGCTCCCCCGGGCCTTCGAAGGCGGTCGAAGCAACCGACGCCCCCGCGCCTTCGCCCGCGCGATAGCCCCGCGGCGCACGGCCGTTCCCATCAAGTCCCCTCGAAATCGTTGGTGACGTTGGCGCGTTAGTGCGTCAGCAAATCAAACGTCAGACGCGGCAGGCGGCCCCGAAGCCTGCCGCGTCTTTTATGCAGGCCGGGACCGACGAATTTAAGTTGATAATTTTTTTGGTTTGAGGCTTAATGTCTGCCGTCCTGAGCCGGTACCAATCGGGTCTGCTCTCCCCCGCACAGACCCGAAGGCCGGCCGGCATTTGAGTTCAAGTCTTCACCGACTCGACTTACCCAGGCCGCCCGTAGCGCTACAACGAACAAAGGACAGTAAGGAGTTTCCCCCGATGCCGTCGTACCCCCGCAGACGCGTCCTTTGCGCGGAGCCGCACGAAGATACGTGCCAGCTCATCACCCTTCTGCTCGAAGGCCAGGGCCACGAGGTCGTCTCGGCCCGCACCATCGCCGAGTGCGTCGGGCTGGCCAATGCGAAGGGCTTCGACCTCTACATGGTGGATGACGACTACATCGACGGCAGCGCGCTCCAGCTCTGCAAGCGCCTGCGCGCGATGACGCCGGAGACGCCCATCCTCTTCTTCTCCGCCCAGGCGTTCCGCCGCGACCGCGAGTTGGCGCTCGAAGCCGGCGCCACCGCCTACCTCACCAAGCCCGACGACCTCTTCGACATCGTCTCGACCGTCAACTCCATCCTCTCGGGCAACGGTGCCGGCTCCGCCCCACGTCGTAAGCCGGGGGGCCTTGACTGAGACCGCCCGCGCGTTTACATTTAACTCCCCCTTATTTGTATTTTCCCTCGCGCGCTTTCCACTTCCGGATTTCTCTCGTCGGGGTGTGTCTGCATGTCTGAAGGCCAGAGGCGCATTCTGTGCGCCGAGTCGAACAAGGACGTGGGCGAGCTGATCGCCCTCATGCTCACGCGCAAGGGGTACGAAGTCGAGACCGTGCAGACGGCCGCCGACTGCCTGAAGGTGGCCTCGACCGACCGCTTCGACCTCTACATCCTCAACGACACCTACATCGACGCCGACAGCTTAGAGCTTTGCCTCAAGCTCCGCGAGCTTGACCCCGCCACGCCCGTCCTTCTCTTCTCGCTCGAAAGCTCCGGCCCGCGCCGCGAGCAGCAGGCCGTCCAGGCCGGCGCCCAAATCTATAAGAGCAAGACCTCCGACTTCGTCTCGCTCGTCCAGACGATAGACAGGCTCTTGCAGAGTTAAGGCGTGAACCGTAAAGCGTAAACCGTGACAAGAAGGATTCAAGCCCTTCTTGTCACGGTTTACGCTTTACGGTTCACGCCTTTCTGCTTCAGCCTGCGACGCGCTCGCGCTCCATCAGCTCGACGAAGCGTTGGAAGTGGTGTTCGGCATCGTGGGGGCCAGGGGCGGCCTCGGGGTGGTACTGGACGGAGATGACGGGGAGGGTCTTATGCCTCAAGCCCTCGACGCAGTCGTCGTTGAGGTTGCGGTGCGTGACCTCGACCTCGGCGGGGAGGCTGTCGGCGCTGACGGCGAAGCCGTGATTGTGCGAGGTGATCTCGACCCTGCCCGTCGAGAGGTCTTGAACCGGCTGGTTGCCGCCGCGGTGGCCGAAGCGCAGCTTGTAGGTCGTCCCGCCGAAGGCGCGGCCGAGCAACTGGTGGCCGAAGCAGATGCCGAAGGTCGGGACGCCCTCCTGCACCAACCCCCGAATCTCCTCCACGACCTCCGTCATCGACGCCGGGTCGCCCGGCCCATTCGAGAGGTAGACGCCGTCCGGCCGCAGCGCCAGCACGTCGCGCGCGGCCGTCGAGGCCGGAACGACCGTGACGCGACAGCCCAACGCCGCCAGCTCGTGCAGAGAGTTCCGCTTCACGCCGAAGTCGTAGCAGACGACGTGGAAGCGCTCCTCGACGGCCGCGGGGATTTCGTAAGGGCGCGGGGTCGTGACCACGCTCGCCAACTCACGATTCTCCATCGGCGCGGAGCCCAGCGCCTTCTCAAGCAGGCTTTGCTCGTCCAGATCAATCGAGGAGATGCAGGCGCGCATCGCGCCCTTGTCGCGGATGTGACGGACGAGAGCGCGCGTGTCTATGCGCTCGATGCCGGGCACGTTCCAGCGCTTGAGATAGGCGTCGAGCGTCTCCTCCGAGCGCCAGTTCGACGCGAGCCGGCTCACCTCGCGCACGACGAAGCCCTCGACCCACGGCCGCGCGCTCTCTTCGTCGGCACGGTTCACGCCGTAGTTGCCGATGAGCGGGTAGGTCATGCACACGATCTGCCCCGCGTAGGAGGGGTCGGTCAGAACCTCTTGATAACCCGACATCGACGTGTTGAAGACCATCTCGCCGCACGCCTCTCCTTCGGCACCCCACGCGCGGCCGCGGAAACTGCGCCCGTCTTCGAGGACGAGCAGCGCCGGTCTGTTCTCTCTGTCAGTCATCTCTTTATTCAAGCCTGCGTGCGCAGGAACTGCTGCGCCTCGTTGAGCCAGCGCTTGTCGGCGCGGTACTTGTAGGCGGGCGCGGTGCGCACGGCCTCGACGCAGCGCTCCATCCAGTGCTTCGCCCCGCCCGCGTCGCCGAGCCCCGCGGCCGCGCGCCCCATCAGGTAGAGCGCCTCGGGGTCGGAGGGCCTTCGGTCGAGGAAGCGCTCCAGCGCGTCGCGCGCGTCCGCGAACTGGCCGGCCGCAAGATAGGTCGCGCCGACCTCGCGCCAGACCTCGTGCTGCGCGTGCGCGTCGTCGCGCCCGACGACCTCGCCGAAGTGTTGGATGGCCTCTGGCAGACGACTCTCGGCGCGCGCGATGCGGCCGAGCTGGTAGTGCGCGTCCGTCTCGCCGGGGTCGATCTCGACGGCGCGCAGGAAGCGCTTGCGGGCCTCGTCGTACTCCTTCCGCTGCTGGTGCAGGAGCCCGAGGTTGTAGTGCGCCGAGGCGTCGGCCGGGTTGAGCGTGGCGGCCTCCAGGTTCTGCCGGAAGGAGGCGCGCGCGCGCTGCGTCCGCTGCGCCTCGACGAAGTAGGAGCGCACGACGACGAAGACGAGCAGCAGCAGGAAGGGCGAGCCCAGCAGCGCGCTCAAGACGTAGACGAGCGGCGAAGCGAAGAACATCACCAACGTGCTCACGCCCACGATCAGCAACGACTTCCACCAGGCGAGGCGGAAGACCGCACGCACAGCCGCTACCGCCCACAGAGCGAAGATGACAAGCGGCTGGATGAGGAGCGCCAGCGCCATGCGCGGCGCCAGCGCCCCGAACGAGGCCAGCAGCGCCCGCGACTCCTCCTGCGACGGCCCCTGCGGCGGGTAACCTGCCATCGTCTCGTTGAGCGCCAGCACCGAGTCGCGCACCGACGTGCTCAATCCCACGGCCTGGTCGTAGTAAGCGAGCGGGAGCGCGACCAGCGTCGCCGCCGCCAGCGCGTAGAACGCGGTCGAGGCTACCGTCGAGTACTCCTGTCGTAGCACGAGCCCGAAGCTGCCGCGCCGCTCGAAGAGGTTGGCGAGCAGGATGGAGACCGGCACGTAGACGAGCCCCACCGACAGCACCGCGCCCGCCGCCAACAGCAACGCTCGCATGCCGCCCCACGCCCCGAGGCCCGCGGCGGCGCCCACCAACTCCCGCCACTGCTCCAGCAGCGCGTGCGCCACCTGCAACAGCACCGCCAGCAGCGCCGCCTGTCCCAGAGGCACACGGTCGCGCGCCTCGGCCATCCCGCGCGCGGGCGCGTAGAACATCATCAGAAGTGGTCTCAGCCAGTCCATAAATCAGCAGGCAGAAGGCGTTGGCAGTAGTCAGTTAGTTTGCAATCTCGGGCGCGAAATATCAAATGCGTCGGGCGCGCGTCGGGATTTGGGACTCAGGACGAAACGAGACTTAAGACGAAAACAGCCGGAGAGCACGCGCCCCCGGCTGCTAACTGCCTACTGCCATCTGCCTGCTGCCTACTCCCTGCCCTACTCCTGATCGTCGAAGCGTTCGACGCGGTGGATGGGGATGCCGGGGTATTCGGTCTCGTGGCGGATGACGCTGGCCTTCGACAGCGGCCAGTAGCGGAAGAGCGCCTTGCCGTAGATGTACTTCTCGGGGACGAGCCCCCACATGCGCGAGTCCGAAGAGTTGTCGCGGTTGTCGCCCATGACGAAGTAGTAGTGCGGCTTGACATAGGTGGGCGGCTCGTCGGCGGCGGCGACGTTGAGCGAGTGTTCGAGGTAGGGCTCCTGTAGCTCCTTGCCGCCGATGAAGATGCGCCCGGCCCTCAGTTGGACGGTCTCGCCGGGCAGACCGATGACACGCTTGATGTAGCTCTTCGTCGGGTCGTTGGGGAACCAGAAGACGACGATGTCGCCGCGCTCGATCTCGGGCAGGCCGTAGTAGATGAGCTTGTTGACGAAGATGCGCTCGCCGTCGTGCAGCCGCGGGAGCATCGAAGTGCCCTCGACCTTCACCGGCTGCGCGACGAAGACGAGCACGAGCGCCATGATCATCAGCGCGAAGACGAGGTCGCGGAAGAGCAGGCGCGCCTCGCCCCAGAAGTGCGTCCGCGACTCGTCGCGCAGGCGCCGCACCTCTATGTCGCGGTCGTCGTCCGCCTGTACGTCGCCGAACGCGGGCACGCGCTGGCTCTTCTTGTTGAATAGGAACATAGGCCGTTCGTCCGTCAAACGAGGTTAGCCGCCGCCCTCCGGCGTTGTCAAACCTTGACAGCCGTCGCCGCGCGTCTCTATTATCGCGGACGTAAACTGTTGTCGCATTTAGACAAATCCTCTCCCGCGAGATTTAGCGGACATGGAAGCGGAGGCCGTAGAGCAGTGATCAAACTCGACATTGTGAACCGCGTGGCCGAGCGGACGGGCGTGCCGAAGATGAAGGCCGAGCAGGCCGTTGACGCCCTCTTTCATTCGATGAAGGAGGCCCTGGCGCGCGGCGAGCGCATCGAGCTGCGCGGCTTCGGCGTCTTCGTCGTCAAGCCGCGCAAGCGCGGGGTGGGGCGCAACCCTCGCACCGGCGAAGAGGTCGCCATCCCCTCGGGCAAGACCATCCGCTTCAAGCCCGGCAAGGAGCTTCAGGCGCACGGCTTCGACGCCGAGCACGACGACCACGACGACATCCACGACACCGAGGCCCCCAACGGCACCAGCCCAGACGCCCCCGCCGGCCACCCGGACGCGGGCGGGCGCCCTCCTGACAGCTTCTGAGTAGATGTGAGATGTCGGATGCTGGATGCTGGTCAAGAGCACCTGCCAGCATCCAACATCTGACATCCGACATCTACCTGTCATGTCTGAATACGTCAGGGAAATACCGACCCTCTTGACTCGCGGAGCGGCGTCGTCTGCGCGTCCGCGCGCGGCGCGGCCGACGGCGCGCGAGTGGTTGAGGCACTCCGCATACTTCCTTCTGACGGCGCTCACGGTGACCTGGGCCGGCGTCAGTTTCGCGCTCGCGCCCGTCGGCCTCGAACCGGCCGTCGCGGCGCCCTCGACGCCGCTCGACTACCTCACCTTCATCCCGAAGTATCTCCTGCTCGCGGTGGCGGCCGAGGCCGGCCACGCGCTCGCGCACCCGCACTTCATCGTTGAGGGGCTGAAGTTCGCCGCCGCGCTCCTCTCCATCCTGCTCGCGCACGAGTCGGGCCACTACGTCGCCTGCCGCCTCTACGGCGTGAACGCCACGCTCCCCTACTTCGTCCCGATGCCGCCGCCCTTCATGGCCGGCACGCTCGGCGCGTTCATCAAGATCAAGTCGCCCATCCCCTCGCGCCGCGCGCTCTTCGACATCGGCGTGGCGGGGCCGCTCGCGGGCTTCCTCGTCATCATCCCCGTCGCGTGCCTGGCGCTGCTGACGAGCACGCCGGGACCTCCCGCGCCAGAGGGACTGCTCGTCCTCGTCTTCAACGACCCGTTGCTGCTGCGGCTGCTGGCGGGGCCGCTCGGCGTTGCGGATCTGCCGAGCATCGCGCCGAACCCCTTCTACTTCGCGGCGTGGGTCGGGCTGCTGGTGACGAGCCTGAACCTTCTGCCCGTCGGCCAGCTCGACGGCGGGCACGCCGTCTACTCCGTCCTCGGCCGGCGTGTTCACCGGCACGCGGGCCGAGTCGCCTTCCTCTTGATGCTGGCGCTCGCCCCGCTCGGCTGGCTCTGGCACGGCGTGCCGAGCGGCGCCCTCTACGTCATCCTCCTCTTCATCATGCTGCGCGTGCCGCACCCGCAGCCGCTCGACGAACGCGACCCGCTCGGCGCCGCCCGCAACCTCGTCGCGCTCCTGACGCTCCTCGTCTTCGTGCTCTCCTTCCTCCCCTTCCCATTGACCATCAGATAAGAGGAAAGCCGCCGCGAGTTAATTGAACTCGCGGCGGCTTTCCTTCAAGCGACTGCGGCGGCGCTCAGGCCGTCGCGGTTGCGGGCAGGAAGCCCCTTATCTCGCGGACGATGCGCTCGGCAGCCTCCACGTCCTTCAAAGCGATCATGAAGAACTTGTAGCCCTGCTGGATGCAGATGACGCCGTTGGCGAAGAGCCAGACCGCGTCGAGGACGGGGTTGCCGCCGAGGAGCCAACTGATGGGCGCGCCGACGATGGGGCCGGGCTGGAGTATCTGCGCGAAGATGGCGACGCCCGCGGCGCAGCTAAAAGCCCCGAGCAGGGGCGCGCCGACGTAGCGCACCATCTTGCGCTCAAACTCGACGCGCTTGCGGTCGGCCTCGTCCAGTTCGCCCGCGGCGACGAGGCGCTCGCGCTCGCGCAGGTAGTCGTCGAACTTCTGGCTGGCCTTGCGCACGGCCCAGACGGGCAGCGCCGAGTGTGTGAACCAGTGCGGGTGCGCGCCGAGGAGGAAGCCGTCGAGGCCGGGGAACGAAGCGCCGACGCGCACGCCCGCGGCGAGCGAGAGCGTGACGGCGATGGCCTGCTTCGGGTTCTGCCGCGCCCAGTCGTACGCACGATAGAGCCCCGCGGTCGAGGCCGCCGTCAGACGAGTCGCGCGGACGCCTAAGCCTGCGAAGCGCGCGCCCGCGCCCGCCGCGCGTGCCGCGCCCTTGTAATACTTCTTCGCTTCGCCGATGAAGTCTTCGGCGCGCTCGCCGGCCTTCTGCCCGACCTCGCGGACGCGCCCGCCGACCTCGCGCGCGAGCCGCGCCGCCTCTTCGGCCGCGCGCGCAGCCTGCTCGCGCGCCTCCCGTGTGCGCTCGCGCGCGTCCGCCGCGTGCTCGTCGATCTCCAGCTCGTCGCCGATGCGCCCGGCCTCTTCGCGCGCGCGCTCGGCGCCGGTCTTGACGGCGTCGGCGCCACGTTTGGCGGCCTCGCCCGCCGCGCGCGCGCCATCCTCGACGCGCTCGCGGATGTTGTACTTCTCGTCCAGGTCGCGCGCCTTGCGCCGCGCCGCCTCGCGCCACTCGTCAAGCTTGTCTCGATAGTCTGCCATGTTGATTCCTTCGGAATAGATGTTAGATGTCAGATGCCGGATGCTAGTGAATTTAACTGACATTTAGCCTCTGACATTTAACATCTCCTTCTACGTTACGTTCAATGCCGGCGCAGGGTTCTCCAACAGGGGCGCGCTGGCGGCACGGTCGCGGCCGCCGCGCTTGGCCTCGTAGAGCGCGGCGTCGGCGGCCGCGCGCAGCTCGTCGTTGGCGCGCGCGCAGGCGGGCAGCTCCGCGACGCCGAGGCTCGCCGTGACTTGCCCCGCGGGGCCGAAGTCGAGCGCGGCGATAGCCGAACGCAGGCGCTCGGCCACTTCGAGCCCGCGCACGAGGTCGGTCTCAGGGAGGATGACGGCGAACTCGTCGCCGCCGATGCGCGCGCCCGTGTCGATGCCGCGCGTGCCCGACTGGATGACGTTCGCCACGCGGCGGAGTGCCTCGTCGCCCGCGTCGTGCCCGTAGGTGTCGTTCACGTCCTTGAAGTTGTCGATGTCCACGATCAAGAGGCAGAAGGGCCGGTTGTAACGGTCGGTGCGCGCCACCTCGCGCTCCAACTGCCGCTCGAAGCGGCGGCGGTTGGCGAGCCCCGTCAGATGGTCTGTGAACGCGGCCTCCTGGCAAGAGTCGAGGTACTGCTTCAGCTCAAGCAGCGTCCGCGCCCGCGCGCGCAAAAGGTCGAGGTCGGTCGGGTCGGTGATGTACCCCAGAGCGCCCAGCTCGGAGCCGAGCCGCACGTCGCGCCCCTCGACGCGCGCGGCCGACTGGATGATGACGGGGATGAACTTGGTCAGCGGGTTCGCGCGCACGCGGCGGATCATCTCGTAGCCGTCCATCCGCGGCATCATCACGTCGGTCACGATGAGGTCGGGCTGGTAGAGTTCGACCGCCGCGAGGCCCGCCACGCCGTCAACGGCCGTGTGCACCTCGTAGCCCTCGTTCTCCAGCGCGAAGGCCAGCAGCAGCCGTTTGTCCGGCTCGTCGTCAACAACGAGGACGCTCAGTTTTGTGGTCATATAATAAAAAACAGTTCTCGCGGATTAAAAAACAGTCCTTGCGCCCCCCGGGTCTTCGTGCTATTGTGCCCGCTAATTCAAGGGACGGTTACCTGAAGGTTTGTTCTGTCGGTTAACTTTTCCTCATCGAATAACGGGTTAAATTTTAGCTTTACCTCGCAGCATTTGCGGCACCCGCGTCCGCTTTATCCCACTCCGGTCAAGCAGGTTTCAGGGCGCTTTGCCCCGCGTCCGGTCGCAGACCGCGCGTGACCGCGGGAGCCGCACACACAGGCTCTTGGAATTCCCGACCCCCTAAGAGGTTCCCCCTACATGTCACACCGACGCGCCAGCGACCTGTCCGCGGCCGAGCGTGCCGAAATCCTGCGCCACTCTGAGGTCGGCAACGGCCTCTCGGAAGAGACTCTCCGGCTGCTGGCCGAAGGCTCGGAGGCCGTGGACTACCGCCGCCGCCGCTACATCTACCGCACCGGCGACACGGCCGACGCGCTCTACTGCATCGCGCGCGGCCGCGTTAAAATCTGCCTCATCGACTCGGTGACGGCGCGCGAGGCCGTCATCGACATCGTGGGGGCGGGGGCTCTCTTCGGCGAATCATCGCTCTACTCGGCGGGGGTGCGCGAGAAGTGCGCCATCGCTTACGAGCAGGCACGCCTGCTCAGGATTCCTGCGGGGGTTTACAGGGAGGGGATGGCTGCGAGCCACGAGCTTTATGATTACACCTTCCGCATGGTTGGTCAACGGCTCTCTCGCGCCGAGCGCCGCGTCGCCGACTTCGCCCTCGACGCCATCCCGGCCAGACTCGATAAACTCCTCGCCGACCTCTCCGAGCGTTACGGGCGGCCCGGGGCCGACGGCGTGCTGATCGACCTGCCGCTGCCGCACCGCGAAATCGCCTCCATCGTCGGCTCCACCCGCGAGAGCGTCACCGTCCGCTTGAACGCGCTGCGCCGCGCCGGTATCATCGACTTCGTCGATAGAAAAATTCTCATTAAGACCCCGGCCGCGCCCGCCGTCATTTGAAATTAGTGAATAGTGAATGGTAAATAGTAAACGGTGGTTTGAGCGTCAACCCTGATGGCGCCCGGCCACCATTAACTATTTACCATTCACTATTCACCAAGTATGAAGTGTCCCATCTGCCACCGCCCTACGACCTACGAGGGTAACCCTTACCGCCCCTTCTGCTCCGAGCGCTGCAAGCTCATCGACTTCGGCGCCTGGGCCAACGGAGAGTACGCCGTCCCCGCCGAAGAGGTGCCGCCCCAGCCCGAAGACTCGCCGCAGGGCACGAACCCGCCGAACGAAGAATCGGATCAGGTTTAGACCCTGACCTTCTCATCTTCAACTAACGGCAACGGCGCGTGCCGTCGTCTCGGGCGTTCGTGTAGAATGCCGCCCGGAGGAGTTCTGTAACGACATGCTCCCGAGATTCCCTCTGAAGTCACAGGCGCGACGGCTGTCGGCGGCGCTCGCCCTCTGCGCGCTGGTCGCGCTCGCCGCTTCGTGCGAGTTGGACGGCCCGTCGAAGAAGCGCGCCGAGGAGGCGCGGCGCAAGTCGGCAGAGGCGTCGGGCACGCGGCGGACGAACCTGCCGATGCCCCCGGCCGCCACCGCCCGCAGCGTGGCCGAGGGCGCGGCCCCCGTCGGCGGCTGGACGCAGCCGGACGGAAGGCGCGTGCGCCTGGAAGATTTGCGCGGACAGGTCGTCGTGCTCGACTTCTGGGCCACCTACTGCCCGCCCTGCCGCGAGGAGATTCCGCACCTCGTCAAACTACAGAAGCAGTACGGGCCGAAGGGCTTCAAGGTCATCGGCCTCAACGTCGGGGGCGAGGAGGACAGGCCCAAAATCCCCGAGTTCGTCAAGCTCTACGGCATCCAGTACCAGCTCGCCGAGCCGGACCCAGAGACCGTCCGCCTCTTCCTCGCACAGGATGATTCCATCCCGCAGACCTTCGTCCTCGACCGGCAGGGGCGCCTCGTCCGCCACTTCGTCGGCTACGACTCCGAGGTCGCCTCCGAGATGGAACAGGCAATCAACGACGCGCTCGCAGAGAAAGCCGATTAGCCCGGAACGCGGAACGCCGAAGGATGAGCTGAAAGCCCGATGTCTTCAGCTCATCCTTCGGCGTTCCGCGTTGACTAATCGCGGTCAGAGGGTTACAAACAGTCTATCCAATCAAAAAGACCAGAGGGGTTTCCACGTTGAGGAGAGCCAAGATACTTGCCACGCTCGGGCCGGCTTCGCGCGAGCCGGCGGTGCTGGAGTCGCTGTTGGCGGCGGGGGCGAACGCCGTGCGCATCAACATGTCGCACGGCTCGCAGGAGGAGCACGTCGAGACCATCGCGCGCGCGCGCGCCGCGGCCGAGCGCCTGAAGCGGCCGCTCTCGGTGCTCGTCGATCTGTCGGGGCCGAAGATTCGGACGGGCATGCTCAAGGACGGCCGGCCCGTGCAGTTGGAGTCGAACGCCCTCTTCACGCTCACGACGCGCTCGGTCGTCGGCGACGCGCGCGAGGTCTCGACCAACTACGCGGGGCTCGCGCGCGACGTGAAGCCCGGCGCGAGGATACTGCTCGACGACGGCGCCATCGAGCTGACGGTCGAGTCCGCCACCGAGACGGACGTGGTCACGCGCGTCGTCAACGGCGGGGTGCTCTCCGAGCGCAAGGGCATCAACCTGCCCGGTGCCGCGCTCCCCATCCCTTCGCTCACCGACAAAGACCGCCGCGACCTCCAGTGGGCCGTGCGCGAGGGCGCCGACTACATCGCGCTCTCCTTCGTCCGCCGCGCCGAGGATTGTCTTGAGGCAAAGGCGCTCATCAAGGCCGCGGGCGGCTCGCAGCCCCTCGTCGCCAAGATCGAGAAGGCCGAGGCCATCGAGCATCTCGACGAGATTGTGGACGCGGCCGACGGCCTGATGGTCGCGCGCGGAGACCTCGGGGTCGAGACGAGCGTCGAGCTGGTGCCCGTCTACCAGAAGCGCATCATCGAGGCGGCGAACAAGAAGGAGAAGGTCGTCATCACGGCGACGCAGATGCTTCAGTCGATGATCTCGGAGCCGCGCCCGACGCGCGCCGAGGCGTCCGACGTGGCCAACGCCGTCTGGGACGGCACCGACGCGCTGATGCTCTCGGCCGAGACCGCCTCGGGCAAGTACCCTGTGCTGTCGGTGGCGACGATGGCGCGCATCATCGACTCGGCCGAGGCGGGCCGCCCACCTTCGACGCAGGACGCCATCACGCGCTTCGCCGGCCGGCAGTCGGGCCGCGTCAGCCGCGCGCTGTGCGAGGCCGCCGTCTTCGCGGGCGAAGAGATCGACGCGCGCACCATCGCCGTCATCACCGCCTCGGGCCTGATGGCCCGCCGGCTCTCGTCCCTCCGGCCCGAGCAGCGTATCGTCGCCCTCACGCCCGAGCGCGGCGTCGCCTGCGAGCTGGCTCTCGTCTGGGGCATCGAGACGCACCTGCATGAGCCCTGCGACAACACCGAGGAGATGCTCAAAATCTGCGAGCGGACGCTCGTCGAGGCCGGCATCGCCCAGCAGCAGGAGACCATCGTCCTTATGGCCGGCCGCCTCTCGGGGCTCGGCCTCTCCAGCTCCGTCACCCTCTACACCGTCGGCGGCCCCCTGCCCCGGAAACTCTAGGGGAGGCACAAGGCAACGTGGCGACTGCGGAGGCAACGGCGCGGAGCGACGAGCAACTGCTGGCGGCGTGCCGGCGCGGCGACGAGGGCGCGTGGGAGGCGCTCGTGCTGCGCTACCAGCGGCTCATCTACGCCATCCCGCGGCGCGCGGGCCTCGACGAGGACGCGGCCGCCGAAATCTTTCAGGACGTTTTCACGGCTCTCTTAGAGAGCATCGAGACCATCGAGCAGCCCTCGCGCCTACAGGCGTGGCTCGTCACGACGGCCAAGCGCAAGACCTGGCGCGCGGTCGGACGCGCGAAGGCGCTCCGGCCCTTCGCCTCCGAGGAGGACGGGACGGAGGACGAGATGTACGACCTCGCCGACGAAGGGTTGCTGCCGGACGAGGCGCTCACGCGACTCGAAGAGCAGCACCTCGTCCGCGCGGCGCTCGGCGAGTTGGGCGAGCGCTGCCGCACGCTCCTCCAGATGCTCTTCTACGCCGCCGAAGTCCCGCCCTACGCCGAGATCGCCGCCGCACTCGGCACCTCCGAGGGCAGCATCGGCCCGACCCGCGCCCGCTGCCTCAAAAAACTGCTCGACGCGCTGAAAAAGAAGGGATTTTCATGAGGTAAATAGTGAATAGTAAATAGTGAATGGTGAGAAAACACACCTTCCCTTCACCATTCACTATTTACCTTTCACCACGTATTTTTCGTAGCGGCCCGCGCACTGTTCGGTCGAGCGGACGCTTCAGGCGCTCCGTTGGAGCAGAAAATGAGACTGACTTCACGACACATACCCTTCGCACGGCTGGCCGATCTGGCCGAAGGCCGCCTCACGCCCGAAGAGGCCGCCGAAGAGCGAGCACACCTCGCGGACTGTACGAACTGTTCGGCGCAGGCCGCGCAGCTCGGACACCTCGCCGCGCTTATGCGCGCCGACACGTCCGAGGACGCGCCGCCCGAGCTGGTCGGCTCGGTCGTCCGCATGTTCCGCGCCCGCCGCCCTACGACGGAAGAGCCGGGACTCCTGCGCCGCCTCGTCGCCGCGCTCACCTTCGACAGCAGCAGCCTTCAGCCCGCCTTCGGCGTCCGCTCGGGTCAGGCCGCTCCGGCGCGACAGATGCTCTTCAGCGCGGGCGACCTCGACGTTGACCTGCGGCTCGCGCCGGGCGGCGAGGGCTGGACGGTCTCTGGTCAGGTGCTCGGCCCGTGCGAGGGCGGCGAGGTCGAACTGGTTGACGCCGAAGGCTCGACGGCCGCCCGCGCGACGCTCAACGAGCTGTGCGAGTTCACGCTGCTGCCGCCCACGCCCGACGGCACCTACACCCTGCGCCTGCGGCTCGACGGGGCGGAGGTCGAGATTCCCGAGCTGAGTCTGAAGGCTTAAGAGACATACGGCTTACGGTAAGCTTAACCACCGCAGACACAGAGACACGGCTTGAAGACAGCTAAAGAGAGGGCTGTGTTTTAGCTGTGTCTTTGTGTCTGCGGTGGTTAACCCCGTTCCCGTTAAAGTCCAATCGTGTCGAACGACCCGAAGATAACCCGAGCGGAACTGGTCTCGCGGCTGGTCGCGGCCGTCGATGATGGGGAGCGGCGTGCGCTCGTCGCCGCGCACCCGCTCTACGCCGGCGCGTCGCTGGCGCACGCGCTCAAGGACGTGTGCCTCGAAGCGTGGAGCGGCGACCCGCCGCGCGCCGTGGCCGCCGCTTCGGCGCTCGAAGTGCTGGCCGCCGACGACGACTCCGAAGAGGTCGCCGCGCTGCGCGACTGGGGCGCGGGGATCGCCGCGCTCGTCGGCGGACGGATGGAGGAGGCCATCCGGAGCCTCGACGAGGCCGAGTCTCGTTTCCAACACCTCTGTCAGCCGCACACGGCCGCCTCCACGCAGGTCAGCAAGCTCATCGCGCTCGCCATGCTCGGCCGCTACGAGGAGGCCATCGAGACGGGTCTGCGCGCGCGCGACCGCTTCCTCGAACACGGCGACCTGCTCGCCGCCGGCAAGGTCGAGTTGAACCTGGGGAACCTCTGCTGCCGCCGCGACCGTTACGGCGAGGCCCTGGCCTTCATGAAGTCGGCGCGCGAGCGATTCCTCGCGGTCGGCGACTCGCGCCAGCTCACGCTCGCCGAGAACTCGCTGGCGCTCACCTACACCTTCATGCAGGACTTCCGCGCGGCGGAGCGGCTTTACCACGAGGCGTATGAACGCGCGGGCGCGGTCGGCCTCTCCGTGGCGCAGGCCGAGATCGAGGGCAGCATGGGGACGCTCGCGCTCTACCGGGGCAGCTATCAGGAGGCGCTCGACTTTTTAGAGCGTTCACGCAGGCGTTACGCCTCGATGGGGATGCCGCACCAGTCGGCGATAGCGGAAGTAGAACTCGCCGACGCATACCTCGAACTGAACCTCGCCGCCGAAGCCCTCGCCGTCTACCGGCGCGTCCGCTCGACCTTCGCCGAACTCGGGATGCGCGCCGAACACGCGCGCGCCGTGGCACAGGCCGGGCGCGCGGCCATCGTGGCGGGCGAGATTACGGAGGCGCACGGGCTTCTCTCAGAGGCGCGCGCGCTCTACGCCGCCGAGGGCAACGCGGTCGGCGAGGCTTACGTCACGCTCACGGAGGCGCAGCTCAGCCACGCGGAGGGAGACCACGCCTCGACCGCGGTGCTCGCGGCGCAGGCCGAGGAGCCGCTTGCGCTCGCAGGTGCGCGGCGGCGGATGCTTCTGGCGCGCTGGCTGCGCGGCGAGGCGGCGCGCGCGCAGGGACAGGCGCGGCTGGCGCAGATACTTTTGGAAGCGACGCTCCGCGAGGCTGAGTCGCAGGCGCTCCCGCAGATCGCCGAGCGCTGCCACACGTCGCTCGGACTGCTCGCCTCCGCCCGCGGCGAGACCTCGAAGGCGGAGGAGTCATTTCGCAAAGCCGTCTCGCTCATCGAAGACCTGCGCGCGCCGCTGCCGGCCGAAGAGTTCCGCACCGCCTTCGTCGCCGATAAGCTCACGCCCTACGACGAACTCGTCCGCCTCTGCCTGTCGGACGCGGGCGGCGCGCGCGTCACGGAGGCGCTCTCCTACGCGGAGCGCGCCCGCTCCCGCGCGCTGGTCGAGATGATGAGCGGCGCGCTCGCCGTCCACCCGCGCCCGCGCGACGAGTTCGAGGCGGAACTCATCGAGCAGCTCGACCGTCTGCGCGAAGAGCTGAACTGGTTCTACAGCCGGATCAACCGACGGCCCGAGGGCGAGTCGGCGCCCGGTGCGCCTGAGATGCGCGCACTCCACGACGCCGTGCGCGAGCGCGAGACGCGCACGCTGGAGATCATGCGCCAGCTACAGCAGCGCGGGGGCGGCGTCGCGCTCGGCCGCCCCGAGCCCTTCGACGTGTCGGCGCTCCAACGCTTGCTCGGCTCGGACACCGCGCTCGTCGAGTACGCGAGCCTCGGCGGCGAACTGCTCGCGTTCGTCGTCACGGGCGAGGGCGTCGAGGTCGTGCGCGGGCTGGCCGGCGAGAAGGAGGTGGCGGAGGCGCTCGGCCAGTTCCGTTTCCAGATCGGGAGCTTACGTTACGGCTCCGAGCGCATGCGCACGCACGCCGCCTCGCTGACCGAGCGCGCGCGCCGGCACCTGCGCACGCTCTACGACCTTTTGCTCCGGCGCGTCGAAGAGCGTCTGGGCGGGCGGCGCCTCGTGGTCGTCCCGCACCGCGCGCTCCACTACGTCCCTTTCCACGCGCTTCACGATGGCGACTCGTACGTCGTCGAGCGGCGCGAGGTCTCCTACGCTCCGAGCGCGGGCGTGCTGCGCCACTGCCTCGCAAGGCCCGAGCCCGAGTTTCGACGCGCGCTCCTGCTCGGCGTGGCCGACGAGCAGACGCCGCGCGTGCGCGAAGAGATTGCGGCGCTCGCGCCGCTCTTCCCCGAAGCTGACGCGCTGCTCGACGGAGAGGCCACGCTGGCTGCGCTGCGCGAGCGGGCGCCGGCAGCCGATGTGCTCCACCTCGCCTGCCACGGTCAGTTCCGCCCCGACAGCCCGCTCTTCTCCTCCCTGAAGCTCGGCGACGGCTGGCTCACGGCGCGCGACGCCTACACGCTCGACCTGCGTGCAGGGCTCGTCACGCTCTCGGCCTGCGAGACCGGCGTGAGCGCCGTCGCGCCGGGCGACGAGTTGATAGGGCTCGTTCGCGGTTTCTTCTACGCGGGCGCGCCCACGCTGCTGCTGAGCCTCTGGACGGTGGACGACGAGGCGACGGCCGAGCTGATGACCGACTTCTACACGGACTTGCGCGCCGGCTCCCGTCCAGCCGCCGCCCTGCGCGCGGCCCAACTCCGGCAGATGCAGGCGCGCCCCCATCCCTTCTTCTGGTCGCCCTTCGTCCTCACCGGCCGCTGGTGAGCGCAGTGGGCAGCAGGCAGATGGCAGTTAAGAGAGCCGCTGTCGAGAACTCCGGATTATCCCTTCAACCCGCTTAACGCAGAGCGACTGCCTACTGCCATCTGCCTACTGCCTACTTTTTTTACTTCCCATGTATTTTTTGGCCCGCCGCAGGCACTGTTTTGCGGGTGGGAGGCATCAAAATTTGTCGTTTTCCTGCGCACGGTGTTCTTAATTTCCCGACGAGTCCAGGTTCGCGCCGTTCCCCGCAGGCTATCCTTGTGCCCGAAATTTTAAGGAGTACCCTTTAAGGTGTCCCGCAAGCTCATGCGTCCCCTGGGTCTGTTCGCGCTGCTGGCGGCGCTGTTCGTCGGCGCCCTGCCGCCCGCGCCCGCCGCCCACGCCTCGTCCGATTCCGTCTCCAACGGCGAAGACGCGTACATCCCGAACGAGCTTAATCTAATGCTCAAGTCCGGGGCCGACATCACGTCCGTCGCGCAGCAGTACGGTCTCCAGCTCGTCGAGCAGTTCGGCAATCGTCCCATCTACCTCCTGCGCACGACCTCCGACTCCAGGGCGCTTGCCGCCAAAATCCTCGCCGAGAACTCAACAAAGGTTCAGTTCGCCGAGGCCAACTACACCTCCGGCGCGCCCGAGGGGAGCGGACTCTCCTGGACGGTTGGACTCTCCTGGACGGTCGGACTCTCCTGGACTGTGGGCGGCGAGACCGAGTACGAGTCCCAGTGGGCGCAGGAGAAGATCGGGCTACCCGCGGCGCACAGGGCGACGAAGGGGGCGGGGACGGTCGTGGCCGTCCTCGACACGGGCGTAGACCGCAGGCACCCGGCGCTGGCCGGACGACTCCTGCGCGGACGCGACTTCGTAGACAACGACGACGACCCAAGCGAGGTCATGCCGGCCGGGGCGAAGACCGTCGCCGAGGCGCGTCAACTCGGGCCTTACGGCCACGGCACGCACGTCGCCGGCCTGGTCAGTCTGGCCGCGCCCGAGGCCAAGATCATGCCGCTGCGCGTGCTCGACCCGCAGGGCGTCGGCAACATGTGGGTGCTGGCCGAGGCCATCCGCTACGCCGTGGACCCGGACGGAGACCCTTCGACGCGCGACGGCGCCGACGTTATCAACCTGAGCCTCGCGACCGTCCACGACTCGAACCTCCTGCGCGAGGTCATCGGCGACGCTTGCGACCCGAACAAGCCCTCGCTCTATCCTAAGGTGGTGGTCGTGGCGGCTGCCGGCAACCGCGGCCAGACGGAACCGACGCGGGAGATGTTCCCGGCGGCCGAGAACTTCGAGGGCGAGCTGTCGGTCGCCGCCAGCGGCAGGGACGACAAGCTCGCCGGCTTCTCGCAGCGCGACAACCGCGTAGACCTGATGGCGCCGGGCATCGGCCTCACGAGCAGCGTCCCCGGTGAGGGGACGGGCGTCTGGTCGGGCACTTCGATGTCCTCGCCGGTCGTCGCGGGCGTGGCGGCGCTGGTGAGCGCGGCCGCCCCTACGCTCGACGCCGACGGAGTCAAGGAGCGGATCAACGAGACGGCCTTCGACACGCGCGACCTGGGCAACAAGGACGTGCCCGTCCGCGACCGCATAGACGCCGCGCGCGCCGTCACCTCTCTGGCCGCGGGCACGCCCAACCCGAACGACGACGCGCACAACTTCGTCCGCCAGCACTACCTCGACTTCTTCAACCGCCTGCCCGACGCTTCGGGCGAGGGCTTCTGGACGAACGAGATCGAAAAGTGCGGCGTCGTCGCCGCGTGCGTGCAGTACCAACGCGCAAACACTTCGGGCGCCTTCTTCGTCTCCATCGAGTTCCGCGACACCGGCTACTTCGTTTACCGGCTGCACAAGGCTGCCTTCGGCGACCTCGCGGGCAAACCCGTCCCCGTGCGCTACGAGGACTTCATGCCCGACACGCAGCGCATCGGCGAGAACGTCGTCGTCAACTCCGTCGGGTGGGAGCAGAGGCTCGCGGCCAACCGCGACGCCTTCGTGCTCGACTTCGTCACGCGCACGAACGACCCTTCGGGCCGCAACTTCGCGACGAAGTTCCCGGCGGGGACGAGCGCCGAGACGATAGTCGATAAGCTCTTCCAGAACGCCGGCGTGGCGCCGCTTGCGGAAGAGCGTCAGGCGCTCATTGACGAGTTGAAGGTTAATCCGGACTCGGCCGCGCTGCGCGCGAGCGTGCTCCGCAAGGTGGCCGAGGGCCCGCTGCTCGTCCGGCAGGAGTTCAAGAAGGCGTTTGTGCTGATGCAGTATTTCGGCTACCTGCGCCGGAACCCGGACGCCGTCGGCTTCAACGGGAAGCCCGACCCGAACTTTGTCGGCTACAACTTCTGGCTCGGCAAGCTCGAAGAGAACGGCGGCGACTTCCACCGCGCCGAGATGGTGCGCGCCTTCATCGAGTCCATCGAGTACCGGCGGCGCTTCCGCGAGTAGGTTCGGTAAAAAAAATCACGCGGCCTGTATTTTTCCGAACCCCGACCGCACTGTTCGCGTGTAAGACGGAAGGCTCGCCGACGCGGGCTGCGCCGTCGAAGAGCCAGGGGGAAGTTTTTCAAGCATCTGGAGGAACTTAACCGTCACGGGGAGAACGGGAGTTCCGCCAGTCGGGCGGCGAGGTCGCAAGGCCAAGCCGCCCAATTTTTTTTCAGTAAAGAATCCTGTGCATCGCGCGGCGCGGCTTGAAAGGGCGGGCGGGGCGGCGTAGATTGGCTGGCGCTTTCCCACTCTCCGATTCACGGAAGGAAAATCTTATGAGCATATGCGGGCCGCTCGCGGCGGAGTTGCAGCAGGAGGCGAAGACGACGCGGAGGATTCTGGAGCGCGTGCCGGAAGCGTCGTTCGCGTGGAAGCCGCACGAGAAGTCGATGTCGCTCGGGCGGCTGGCGGCGCACGTCGCGGAGTTGCCGGAGCTGATCCTCCCGGCGCTCAAGCAGGACGAGTTCGACTTCGGCTCAGGCGACTTCAAACCGTTCCAGCCGCAGACGACCGCCGAGCTGTTGGAGAAGTTCGACCGGAACATCTCGGCCGCCGCCGAGGCGCTACAGCAACAGCCGGACGAGCGGATGGGCGAGAAGTGGAAGCTCCGGAGCGGCGACCACGTCCTCTTCGAGATGCCGCGCGTGTTGGTCGTCCGCTTCGTGGGCCTGAACCACGTCATACATCACCGCGGTCAGCTCTCGGTCTACCTGCGGCTGCTCGACGTGCCGCTGCCCTCCATCTACGGCCCCTCGGCCGACGAGGCGGGTGCTTAAGGACGGCACGGAATCAGCCTTATGACTTCGGGCAAGGGTCGGGTGCGCATCGGGTGCTGCGGCTTCCGCTCGTCGCGCGAGTCGTATTACGAGCTACTCGATTCGGTCGAGGTGCAGCACACCTTCTATCAGCCGCCGCAGGTCTCGACGCTGCGGCGCTGGCGCGAGGAGGCGCCCGCCGACTTCGAGTTCGCGCTCAAGGCTTGGCAGCTCATCACGCACCTTTCGTCGAGCCCGACCTACCGGCGCGCCAGGCGTCCGCTCACCGAAGAGCAGCGCGCAGGCGCGGGCCTCTTCCGCCCGACGGAAGCTGTTCAAAACGCGTGGGAGGTGACGCGCGAGTGTGCCCGCGCGTTGAAGGCGCGGGCCGTCCTCTTCCAGTGCCCGGCCAGCTTCAAGCCGACGAGGGAGAACGTCGAGAACCTGCGCCGCTTCTTTCGAGAGGTCGAGCGCGGCCGGCTCGTCTTCGCATGGGAGCCGCGGGGCGGCTGGCCGCGCGAGCTGGTCAAAGAGCTGTGCGAAGAGCTTAAGCTCTGGCACGCCGTAGACCCCTTCAGCGAACGCTCGGTCACGCCCGGCAAGTGCTACTTCCGCCTGCACGGCCGCAAGGGTTGGCGCTACAAGTACGAAGACGGAGAACTCGAAGAGCTGGCCTCGATGCTCCCGAAGCGCGCCACCTCCTACGTCTTCTTCAACAATGTCGAGATGCGCGACGACGCGCGCCGCTTCCGCGTCATCGTCGAGGGAAGCGACTGACATCCGCTGGGACTCACCCTCCGCCCGCGCCGTGTTCGCTTAGACAAATTAACCACCGCAGACACGAGAGACACAGCTTGAGGACTTATAGCCTCAAGCTGTGTCTCTCATGTCTGCGGTGGTTAAAACTTTCTTACGTCAAACGCGGCTACTGAATTACGCGCAGGTCGCGCTCGCCAACGATCTTCCAGCCCGAGTCGGTGCGGCGCCAGCGCAGTTCCTGCAAGACCTCGCCCGCACGGCTGTCGGCGCCGTCGATGCGGTAACGCTTGCGGAAGCGCATGACGGCCGTGCGCCCGTCGGGGCTCATGCGTATCTCGGGCGGCGCGGCCTCGACGTTGACGGCCGAGGCGCGCGCGAACAGGCGTGTCTTCTCCGCGCGCACCGAGTCGCGCGTGGCGTTGCGCGAGAGGTAGAAGGCTTCGACCGTCGGCGCGTAGAAGCTCATCTGCCTTCCGACATCGCGCTCATTCGTCGCCGCCACCCACCCGCCGAGCGCCGCGCGCAACTCGCCCTGCGCGTCTCCACTCGGCTCGACCGTCCTCGCGTCGGCCTTCGCTTCCGGCCCGGCGACCGCGTCGGCCGCCGGCTCAAGTGTCTTGGAGACCGCCGCCGCCTGCACGCCCGGATTAGTTGACGGCTGCGGCTGCGGCACGACGACCGCGGTCGGGGCCACGACCGCGCCGCCCGGGGCGTCGGCCGGCATCTGCCGCGCGGCCACAGACGCGTTGCCGCGCTGGTAGTATGTGAGCGCGAGGCCCCCCAAAACGCCTCCCAACACGCCGCCCAGCACGCACAGAATAATCACCCACAGCGGCCACGAGCGCGCACGCGCGCCGCCGCTCAGAGGCACGGCCGGCTGCGCGCGCTGTACCGATTTCTCGTCGAAGCGCGGCGGCGGAAGCTCACGCTCGACTTCGAGCGGAACCGTCGGCTCCGTTGGACTTATAAACGCGTCTCGCTCCCTCCTCTCCATCCGACACACCACCCCCTTTGAACGCTACCCGTACACTCCACCCTGTTCTGCCCTATGCAGAAGCAAGAACCAGTCCAAAACGCGCGCGCCCACCCCGTTTGACTCTCCGGCCGATTTGTCGTAGATACGTTTCTCGTCCCCAGCCCTTCCGAGAGAAAGCTTAAGACCATGAAAGCGCTCCGCGTCACCTTGCAATCCATCCTCGTCTCCGCGCTGCTCCTGTCGGGCTGCAATCGCCGCGCGGCCGATTCGAACGCGAACGTCACGAACGCGAACGGCGCCGGCACGCCCGCGGGCGGCGAGCAGGCGTCGTCGGCCCCTTCGAGCGACGCGCAGGCGCTCTACGAACAGGGCGTCACCGCCTACAAGGCCAACCGCGACGAGGAGGCTGTCGAGAAACTCAGGCAGGCGGTCGAGCTGGCCCCCGACTTCGCCGAGGCGCACTACCGCCTCGGCCTCGCCTACAATGCGACCAAGCAGCGCGAGGAGGCCGACAAGGCTTTCGAGGGCGCCGTCAAGGCTTTCGAGAAGGTCACGAAGCGCGAGCCGAAGAACTCCGACGCCTACTACTTCCTCGGCCTCTCCTACGAGCAGCTCGGCAAGTACGACGAGGCGGTCAAGTCGCTCAAGGAGTCGGTCAAGAACTCGCCCGAGGAGAACGACGACAAGTACTTCGAGCTGGCCTCCGCCCACTTCAAGATTGCGCAGTACGACGAGGCGGTCAAAGCCCTGAACAAGGTGCTCGAAATCAACCCCGACAACTTCCCCGCGCAGGAGTTGCTCGAACAAGCGAAGAACGGCGCGCAGCGTGTCGCCGAGTTTCGCAAGCGTCAGGAGGAGCTGCTGAAGAAGCGGCAGGGCTTGAACTCCAACGCCAACAACGCCAACGCCGGCCCGCGCGTTGACAGCAACACGGCTCCGCCGCCACCTCCGCCGCCGATATAGCGTTTAGAACCACCTGCGGTCGCGGGTGGCCCTTCCGACTACGGCCTATAGATTTATGACAGCCGTACTTTCATCAATCACGCGGGCTGCGTCACGGCCGCCCGCGACCGCAGGCGGTTCCGACCTGACCTGACGCATCGACTACTAAGACATGAAGAGACCAACGCCCCGCTTCACCACCGCCGCGCTCCTTCTCCTTCTCATCCTCCCTGCGGCGCGCGCACAGGCGCCGCGGCAGTTGGACGCGGCCGAGACGCAGGCGGCGCTCCGCAGGCTCGCGGTCGCGGGGAGCGTGCTCTACGTCGGCGCGCACCCGGACGACGAGAACACGGCGCTCCTCGCCTATCTCGCACGCGGCCGAGGCGCACGCACCGCGTACCTTTCACTCACGCGCGGCGACGGCGGGCAGAACATCCTCGGCTCGGAGAAGGGCGCGCTGCTCGGCGTCGTCCGCACGCAGGAGCTTCTGGCCGCGCGTCGCATCGACGGCGCCGAGCAGTTCTTCACGCGCGCCATCGACTTCGGCTTCACCAAGTCGCCCGAAGAGACCTTCCGTTTCTGGGATCAGGACGCCGTGCTCGCGGACGTGGTCTGGGTCGTGCGCCGCTTCCGCCCCGACGTGATGATCGCGCGCTTCCCCACCACCGGCGAGGGCGGCCACGGGCAGCACACGGCCTCCGCCATCCTCGCCTCCGAAGCCTTCGACGCCGCGGGCGACTCCGCGCGCTTCCCCGAACAGTTGAAGAACGGCGTCACGCTCTGGAAGCCGAAGCGCCTCGTCTGGAACGTCTTTAACTTCCGGCAAGAGGCGCCGAAGGATGCCGACAAGATGCTGAGCGTGGACGCGGGGGCTTTCGACCCTCTGCTCGGCAAGTCCTACACAGAGATCGCGGCCGAGAGCCGCACGATGCACATGAGCCAGGCGCAGGGCACGCCCGGCCGCCGCGGCCCCTCACTCAACTACTTCGTCCACCTCAAGGGTGAGGCGGCGACGAAAGATTTATTCGACGGCGTGGAGATGACATGGCGCCGCTTCGCGGGCGGCGAGGTCGTGGGCCGTATGCTCGAAGAGGCCACGCGCAAGTACGACGCCGCGAACCCTTCGGCCAGCCTGCCGCTGCTCCTGCTCGCACGCCGCGAGCTGCTGAAGTTCGCAAAGGACGAGCCGCTCGCCGAGGCTAAACGCGCGGCGCTCGACGAGGTCATACGCTCTGCCGCCGGACTCTGGGTCGAGGCCACGGCCGCCGACCCTTACGTGACGCCGGGCGGCGAAGTCAAAGTTACGACCACGGTCGTCAACCGCTCGGGCTACCCCTTGAAGTTCGAGACGGTCGGTGTCTCCTCGGCCGGCGCCGATGTGCTGCGCGCCGAGCTGAAGACGAACCAGCCGCTCACGCGCGAGCGGACGATGCGCGTCCCCACCGACGCCGCCTACAGCCAGCCCTACTGGCTGCGCGAAGAGCCTTCCAAGAGTCTCTTCCGCATCGGCGAACAGGGGCTCGTCGGCGCGCCCGAGGGGCCGCCCGCGTTGAGCGTGCCCGTCACCGCCGTCTTCGGCGAAGGCGCAGAGTCGGAGGCCGTCACCTTCAACGTCCCCGTCCTCTATCGCTGGACAGACCGCGTGCGCGGCGACCTCTACCGGCCCTTGACGGTCGTGCCCGAGGTGTCCGTCGCCGTAGGCCAACAGACGCTCGTCTTTCCCGACCGCCAGCCGAAGCAGGTGCGCGTCACGCTCAGGAACAACACGGCGACGGACGCCTCGGGCACGCTCCGACTTAAACTGCCTGCGGGCTGGGCGGCTAGCCCTTCGGAGATTCCCGCGACGTTGAAGGCGAAGGGCGAGGAGTTCAGGGCGACCTTCAACGTCACGCCTCCCGCCGAGGCTTCGACGGCCGCGCTCGCCGCCGAGTTCGAGTCTGCGGGAAAGACTTTCGCGCGCGGCATGTTGGAGATCGACTATCAGCACATCCCCCGCCAGACGCTCTTCCCTGCGGCGCGCGCCGAGTTGGTGCGCGTCGATTTGCAGAAGCGCGGGAGCCGCGTCGGCTACGTGGCGGGCGCGGGCGACGAAGTGCCCGAGGCTTTGCGGCAGGCCGGATACGACGTGACGCTGCTCTCCGACGAAGACCTTGAGGCGGCCGACCTCTCGCGCTTCGACGCCGTGGTGACGGGCGTGCGCGCCTACAACACGCGCGCGGCCCTGCGCCGCCAGCAGAAGCGTCTGCTCGAATACGTCGAGCGCGGCGGCACGCTCGTCGTTCAGTACAACACGCCCGACCGCACGCTCGAAGGCGCGCAGCTCGGCCCTTACCCTTTCCAGATTACGCAGGACAGGGTGACGGACGAGACGGCCGCGTTGACGCCGCTCGCGCCTGCGGACGCGCTGCTGAATGCGCCGAACAGAATCACGGCCGCGGACTTCGACGGCTGGGTGCAGGAGCGCGGCCTCTACTTCGCCTCCGAGTGGGATGCGCGCTACACGCCGCTCTTCGCGAGCCACGACCCCGGCGCGGCTGATTTAAAAGGCTCAACCCTCGTCGCGCGCCACGGCAAAGGCACCTACGTCTTCACCGCGCTCGCCTTCTTCCGCCAGCTCCCCGCGGGCGTACCGGGCGCGTACCGCCTGTTCGTCAACCTGATCTCGGCGGGCAAGTGAAGGGCGCGAGCTTGAAGATGAGAGACGAGACAAACGCACCTGCGACGCACGAAGCGCCGCCGCCCTTCGGCGGCAGTTGGAAGAGACTCTACGTCGTCGTCCTGATAAACCTCGCGGTGCTCACGGCGCTCTTCTATCTCTTCACGAGGTACTTCGGATGAGGCCGCTCGACTGGGCGGTTCTTCTGGCCGCGCTCGCCGGCATCGTCCTCTACGGCGTCTGGAAGGGACGGCGCACGCGCGACCTTGACGACTTCCTGCTCGCCGACCGACGCATGCGCTGGCATCACGTCGCGCTCTCCATCATGGCGACGCAGGCGAGCGCCATCACCTTCCTCGCCACGCCCGGGCAGGCGTACGCGGACGGGATGCGCTTCGTGCAGGTCTACCTCGGCCTGCCGGTCGCGATGGTCATCCTCTCGGTGACGGCCGTCCCCATCTATCACCGGCTCAAGGTCTACACCGCCTACGAGTACCTCGAAGGCCGATTCGATTTGAAGACGCGCACGCTGGCCGCGCTCCTCTTCCTCGTGCTGCGCGGACTCTCGACCGGCGTCTCGCTCTACGCGCCGTCGCTCATCCTCTCGGTCATCATGGGCTGGGACATCCGCGTCGTCATCTTCATCATCGGCGGCGTCGTGATGCTCTACGCCTCCTTAGGCGGCGCGCGGGCCGTGGACAACACGAACTTCCTGCAGTTCCTCATCATCATGGGCGGGATGTTCGTCGCCTTCTTCACCATCATCCGTCTGCTGCCGCCGGACGTGTCCTGGCTGGAAGCCACACACGTCGCGGGCAAGCTCGGCCGCCTGAACGCCGTGGACTTCTCCTTCGACGTGAAGAACCAGTACAACTTCTGGTCGGGACTCTTCGGCGGCTGTTTCCTCGCGCTCGCCTACTTCGGCACCGACCAGTCGCAGGTGCAGCGCTACCTGACGGGCGAGTCCGTCACGCAGAGCCGCCTGGGCCTGCTCTTCAACGGACTGGTCAAGGTGCCGATGCAGTTCTTCATCCTCTTCCTCGGCGCGATGGTCTTCGCCTTCTACCAGTTCACGCAGCCGCCCGTCTTCTTCAACCCCGTGCAGTTGGAGCGCGCGCGCACGGGCGCGCAGGGGGCGCAGTTCCGCGCGCTCGAAGAGGACTACGCCGCGGCCTTCGCCGAGAAGCAGCGTGCAGCGCGCGCCTATGTCGATGCCCTGCGCGCGGGCGACGATGCGGCGGCGGCCGCGGCCACCGAGCAGTTGCAGACGGCGCAGGAGCGTGCGAACGGCGTGAGGGCGGGCGCGGTCGAAGTCATCCGAGAGTTCGACGCCAAGCCGAACGACACGAACTATGTCTTCTTAAGCTTCGTCACGCACTACATGCCGGCGGGGCTGGTCGGGCTTGTGCTGGCGGCGGTCTTCTTCGCGTCGATGTCTTCGACCGCCTCGGAGTGGAGCGCGCTCGCGGGGACGACGGTCGTGGACATCCTGCGCCGGCTCGTCAAGCAGGACGCGTCCGACCGTTACTACTTCATCTCCTCGAAGCTGGCGACCGTCTTCTGGGGCCTCTTCGCCATCGCGTTCGCGCAGTACGCGGGGCAACTCGGCTCTCTGGTCGAGGCCGTCAACCGCCTCGGCTCGCTCTTCTACGGAACGCTCCTCGGCATCTTCCTCCTCGGCTTCTACTTCAAGCGCGTGACGGGCACGGCGGCCTTCGTCGGCGCGCTCGCGGGCGAGGCGGCCGTCCTCTACTGCTTCTTCCGCACCCCGCTCGCCTTCCTCTGGTACAACGTCGTCGGCGCGGTCGTCGTCGTGCTGGCCGCGCTCCTCGTCCAGACGCTCTACGGCAAATCGAAAAAGAAATAACCACCGCAGACATAGAGCACGGCTTTGAAGTCTTATAACTTCAAAGCCGTGCTCTATGTCTGCGGTGGTTAAAAGTTCCCGCTCAGTCGCGGCGCAGAAAGATCGTGTCGTAGTGGCAGTCGAAGCGGAAGCCCGCACGGCGGTAGAAGGCGTGCGCCGGCTCGTTGCGCTCATTGACGAGGAGACAGACGGAGTCCGTGCGGCTGAGCAGTTCGCCGGTCAGTTGCGACAGGCAGCGCAGACCCTTCCCTCGGCCCCGCGCCTCGGGCGCGACGTACACGCCTTCGAGGTAGACGACCTCTTCGGTCTCGGCGAAGACCTCGGCCTTGAAGACGAGCCGCCCGCCCTCAATCAGCACCCACGTCCGGCCGCGGTCTATCCGCTGCTCGCAGCGGCGCCGGAAGCCCTCCGGGTCGCTCACGCGCGGGTCGATGCCGCTCTCGTCTTCGGCCATGCGCGCCTGCGCGGGCATGATGAGCGGCAGGTCTGCGCGCGTGGCGAGGCGCAGACCCTCAACCGCTTCGCCCGCAGTAGAGCGCGCGCCGCGTTCCAGACGGAACAGCAACTCGCGGCAGGCGAGCCGCATCGGCTGACCAGCCGCCGTGCGATAGTGGCGCCAGAACTCCGCGACCGGCCCCGACTCGCCCAGCACCATGTGAAGGTTCGGCCGCGTCTGCGCCGCGTGCGCGAAGGCGCGGAGCGCCCGCGGCGTGCGCGCTTCGAAGAGGGTCGCGTGACCGATGAGCGCCACGCCTTCAAGTCGCCCCGCTTCGTCGCGGCAGGCGTAGAACGTGCCGCGGTTATGCGGACTGACGAGGCCGTTGTCGGCGATGAGCCCCAGCATGTTGACGGCGTGCTTGGGCCGCTCCGAGAGGAACTCGACGACCTCCGCCTCGGCCCCGCGCGCGAGCGGCTCGGCCTTCAGCGCCGGCCTCTCGTGCGCCACCCGGAGGGGCGCGAAGGCCGCGAAGAGGCTGGGCGCGCACACCGCTTCGGTCTGTGACAACGACTGGAACATCGGTTTTACTTTGGCTGCGTAGGAGAAGACCGCTGAAATGATTGGGGGCGGCCGAGTCGGCTACGGCGCGGGGGCCATGAAGGCCGTGTTATCGCCGCCGACGAGCACCGACAGGCCCGAGATGCTGTCGCTGAGCAGCGCGCCGTCGGCCAGCAGTGCGCCGTCAGCCAGCAGTGCGCCGTCGCTGAGCAGCACGCCGTCGCACAACAGCACGCCGTCGCTCAGCAGCGCGCCGTCGGCCAGCAGCACGCCGTCGCTCAGGATGACGCCGCTGCCACGCAGGCTGAAGGGGAGGGCCGTGCCCGTCCCGAGCACTCCGCCCGCGCTCGTCATGACGTTCTTGCCGAGTGCGACGCCGGCCGACAGCTTCGTCGAATCTTTGACGATGAGGCCGTTGCCCTGCACGAGACAGTCGTTGTTGATGTGATTCCCGAGGCGGTAACCCTCCTGAAACTTCGTGACCAGCTCGGCGCCGGTGCCGTAATTGAAGTCGAAGGTGACGCCCTGCGCCCAGGTGTAGTTGCGGTCAACGATGTAGGTCTGGGCGGTGGGGAGCGCGCCCGTCAGCAGCGGCGCACCCACGACCGCGGTCGTCTGGTCGAGGTCGCGGCGGACGAGGTCGGCGAGGCGCGTGGCACCCGCGACGTTCAACTGGCCCGCGCCCTGCTCCAGCAGGTTGAAGTTCTTGAGCGGCGTCGCCGTGTACTGCAAGAGCGTCCGGGCCATTCCGGCCGTGAGCTTCGGGTTGGCCTCGAACATCAGCGCGGCCGCGCCCGCCACGAGCGGCGTCGCCATCGACGTGCCCGACAGATACATGAAGTCCTTCTCCTGCGCCGCGTCGTCGTAGGCGCCGACGCCGCCCGCCCGCAGCGTGTTCGGGTAGGACTCGGCCGAGACAAGCTTGTTGCCCGGCGCGACGAGGTCGGGCTTTATGAGGTTGTCGTAGTGCTTCGCGCCGGCCGCGTCCGTCCAGTAGCCGCGGGTCGGCCCGCGCGAGCTGTAGGTGGCGACGCCGTCGTCAACGCGCGTGTCGGTGCCGAAGCTGTTCACGGCACCGACCGTGATGGCGTGCGGGCTGATGCCGGGCGTGTGAATCTGGCCGTAGACCTTCTGTCCCAGCGCGTTCTTCCCGTTGTTGCCCGCGGCGGCCACGACGACGATGCCGAGGTGGTAGAGCTTGCGGACGGCGTCGCAGACGGGGTCGTCCGCCCACGAATCGACGGCCGGCGAGCCCAGGCTGATGTTGACGACGCGGATGTTGTAGGCTGCGTGGTTGGCCGCGACCCAGTCGAGCGCGCCGAGCAGCCATGAGGTCTGCCCCTTGCCCTTCGAGTCGAGCACGCGCAGGTCGATGATTTTGGCGTCGGTGGCCACGCCGTTGTAGGCGCCGCCCTTGACGCGGTCGAGCCCGGCGGCGAGGCCGGCAACGTGCGTACCGTGGCCGTAGGGGTCGTCGGTGCGCACCTCGGTCGTGACGAAGTTCTTGTTGAAGACGACGCGCGAGGCCGTGCCCGCGGCATCGAGGAAGGAAGCGTGCTGGTCGTAGATGCCCGAGTCGATGACCGCGATGCCGACGCCCGTGCCGTCGAGCTTGGTGACGGTGCTGTAGGTCTGCGTGGCCGCCGCGTCGGCGCCCGTCGCCTTCGAGACGTGCCCGAGCACTTCGGTCTCCGCGTCGTCCGAGACGAACGAGACCTCCTCGAACGAGGCCAGCTCGTCGATGGCCGACTCGGGCAGCTCGACGGTCGCCATGCCGAGGCTCTTCAACTCCTGTTTGACGCGAACGCCGTTGCGCTTGAGCAGCGAGTTGAGGCCGCTGCTCATCTGGCCATCGAGTCGGAGGATGACTTGAAGCTTCGCCTCGTCGCCGCCCTTACCACTCTTGCCCTTGCGCGGGCGCTCGCGGAGCTTGCGGGAAACTTTGTCGTGATTGAAGGGGCCACGCGCGTCCGGCTCGTTGCCGCCCTTGCCCTTCCCACCGGCCACCGCCACGCCGCAGAGGGGGAGCAGCAAGGCCCAGCAGGTTAGAAGGCTTAAAATTTTCGTCTTTGAATTCATCGGTCAGGGGATTCTCAAAGGGGTTCAAGTCCGGCGCCTTCTGTTCAAGGGGGTGGCGCCGCCGAAGGCAGTGCAGCCCGCGTGCCGCGACGATTCGGGGCGGAAACTACTGAAAATGCCCGATTTTTCAGGGATTGAGAGGGCGTTCGGCGGAGTGCGCGACGGTCGGATTGACCGGTCGGTCAGGGTGAGAGAGGCGTGTCGTCAGTTTGATTGGGCGGAAGACCGACTGTGAGAGACGGTCCCGGCCGGCATAAAGGAAGAGGGATGATGAAGGACACGCTGCCTCTCATCATCCCTCTCGCGTTTGAGCGACGCCCTCCCTCACGGTCGGGCTACTGCCCGCGGCTTACTGCTTCGACTTCCACTCGCCGAGCGTCTTCTCGAAGGCGGCGATGGCCTGCGGGTTGGCGTTGGCGGCGCGGCCGACCTGCAAAGCCTTCTCGCCGGTGGTGACGGCCTCGGCCGTCTTGCCCTGCGCGGCGAGGATGCGCGCCTTGAGGTTGAGGTTGTTGAAGTTCTCGCTCGTCTTGATCGACTGCTCAGACCATGCGAGTGCCTGCGTCAGGTCGCCCTTGCTGTTGAGCAGGTAGCTGGCGGCCTGGAGCGGCGTCCGCCAGTCGTCGGCCTTAGCCGCGGCGACGGCCGCGCGCGCCTTCGCGAGCGTGAGCGCGGGCACGTCCTTGACCTCGACCGTGAAGGGCACGACGATCTTCTCCCAGCGGATGTTGACGCGCGCCGAAGATTCGCCGACCGGGTCGATCTGGTAGGCGAGCCACTCCTGCGAGTCGGCCGTCGTCTCGGGCTTGGCCTTCACGCGCAGCACGTCCTTCTTCTCGTCGTACGTGAAGCTGCCCCACTGGCCTGGGTCGCTGTTGAAGATGATGGTCCACTCGGCGGCGCCGGGGATGGTGTGGAGGCTGTAGGTGCCCGCCTTCAAGGGCTGGCCGTTGACGAGCACGTCGTCGGTGGCGGTGAAGGTCGTCGCCTCGTTGGCGCCGGTGCGCCAGACGTGGCCGTAGGGCACGATGACGGCGTCCTTCGGGCGCGCGCTCGCGTCGTCGAGCGTGGCCGTGCCCGCGGCTGCGCCCGCGGGCGGGTCGCCCCAAATCTTGCGCCCTTTGACGCCGGGGCGGCTGTAGGTGATCGTCAGGTCGGTGACGCCGACGGTCTGCATCACGCTCGCCTTCTGGCTCGGGCGCGGGAGGCGCACGCCCTGCGCGCTCGCCGCGACGCACGCGCAGGCCAGGACCACGAGCGCGGCCAGCGCGCGGGGGAAGAATCTTCGTACGGTCTTCATCTTGAGCTTCTCCTCGTTTGAGATGGGTGCCGGAGTTATCCGTCTGCGGAAAGGCCGTGGCCCGCTTCGGTGCCGGGAGACTCGCGTCCGGCGGCCCTGCCCCGTGAACAGTGTGTGTGCCGCGCATGGTAACAAAAAGCAGTAGACAGTAGCCAGCAGACAGTAGCCGGTCGTCAGTATTCAATAGAAAAACCATTCTGGTGGATCGCCCGTTGACGAGCCTCGGCGCCCGACCCGCGGAGCCCTACTGACTACTGTCTACTGTCTACTATATGATGAAGCCATGATGAACGTCCCTCTCCCGCCGCCGCCGTCCGCGGCCAACCCGCTGCGCGGCGCGCAGCTCTCCTTCGTCGGCGTCGGCGTGATGGCCGAGGCCATGATCGCGGGACTGCTCCGTCGCCAGCTCGTCACGCGCGCGCAGATCGTCGGTAGCCACCCGCGCCTCGCCCGCCGCGACGAGTTGCAGAACCAGTACGGCATCCGCATGTTCGAGTCGAACGCCGAGGCCGCGCACCGCGCTGATCCGGCCGCCCTCGGGTTCGTCGTCATCGCCGTCAAGCCGCAGCGCGTCGGCCGCGTCCTGCAAGAGCTTAAAGAGTCGCTCGCGCCCGAGCAGCTCCTGCTCTCGGTCGTCGCCGGTACGCGCATCGAGACCGTCACCACGGAACTGGGGCACCGCGGGATCGTACGCGCGATGCCGAACACGCCCGCGCAGATCGGTCAGGGCATGACGGCGTGGACGGCCACGCCCGAGGTCTCGGAGCGGCAGCTCGAAGCCGTCCGCGTACTTCTGGGCGCGCTGGGGCGCGAGATGTATGTCGAGAACGAGAACATGATCGACATGGCGACGGCGCTCTCGGCCACGGGCCCGACCTACATCTTCATGATGATGGAGGCGCTCGTGGATGCCGGCGTCCACATGGGCTTCTCGCGCCACGTCGCCGAGGAGCTGGTCACGCAGACGATGCTCGGCTCGGTGCTCTTCGCGCGCGAGACGCACAAGCACCCCGCCGAGCTACGCAACATGGTCACCTCGCCCGGCGGCACCTCCGCCGAGGCCATCTACCAGATGGAGAAGGGCTCGCTCCGCACAGTCCTCTCCAAAGCCGTCTACGCCGCCTACCAGCGCGCCGTCGCGCTCGGGCGGAAGTGAGTGAGGCCGTGAGACGTTTGCCGGTCAGCATCGTGTTGTTGAGCCTGCTCGCGGGGGCGGTGCCGTCCGCGAGTGGGGAGACTCGTACTCGCGGCCTCGTCTCGTTAAACGACCCGGCCGTGTCGCCGGAGGTATACAGGGCGCCGCCGATGTCGCCGGAGGCGAGGCGCGAGGCGGAGACGAAGTGGACGGAGGCGCGCGCCGCGTACGAAAAGAAGCGGGACGACGCCGACGCGCTCATCTGGCTCGGGCGGCGCACGGCCTACCTCGGGCGCTTTGACGAGGCGATCAAGCTCTACACCGAGGGCATCAAGAAACACCCGCGCGACGCGCGCCTCTACCGGCACCGCGGCCACCGGCTCATCACCACGCGCCGCTTCCGTGAGGCCGTCAGAGATTTAGAGAGGGCCGCGGAGTTGATAAAGGGCAGGGCGGACGAGGTCGAGCCGGACGGGCTGCCGAACGCGCGGAACGTGCCGACGAGCACGCTCAACTCGAACGTCTGGTATCACCTCGGGCTGGCGCGCTATATGATGGGCGACTTCCCCCGCGCGCTCGAAGCCTACGGCGAGTGCAGGAAGTTCTCGAAGAATGCAGACATGTTGGTCGCCACCTCGCACTGGCTCTACATGACGCTGCGGCGTCTGAAGCGCGAAGAGGAGGCGCGGCGCGTGCTCGAAGGCATTACGGCTGACATGGATGTCATCGAGAACGGCGACTACCAACGGCTGCTCCTGATGTACAAGGGCGAGACGACGCCCGAGCGCCTGCTCGCCGACGCGTCGAAGGAGAAGTCCGGGGTCGGTTACGCGACCATCGCTTACGGCGTCGGCAACTGGCACGTCTACAACGGGCGGCCCGAGAAGTCGCTCCAACTCTTCCTCGAACTGATGCAGCTCCCGCAGCGCACGAGCTTCGGCTACATCGCCGCCGAGGCCGAGCTGGAGCGGATGGGCGTGCGCGGCTACCCGCGGACGCCGACGAAACGGACCATCTACTGAAGGAGGTTTCGCAAATGATGAGAAGGGTGCTGGTCGCAATCATACTCACGCTCGCCGCCGCGGCGTCCGCCTTTGGTCAGGCCAACGCGGAGGAGGCGCGCAAGGAGTTGAACCTCGGCGCGCGCGCCTACCGCAGCGGCCGGTTCGCCGAGGCCGAGCAGCGCTTCCGCCGCGCGCTTGAACTCGACCCCGAGGGGAAGAACACGCGGCTCTTCATCGCCCGCTCGATCCAGCAGCAGTATAAGCCGGGCCTCCAGACGCCCGAGAACCTCGCCGTCGGCGAGCGGGCGGTCGCCGCCTACCAGGAGATACTGGCGAAAGACCCCGGTAACGAGGATGCCTACAAGGCCGTCGTCTTCCTCTACGGCCAGATGAAGAACGAGGGCAAGGTGCTTGAGCTTCTGCTTCAGAGCGCCAACGACTTCTCGCTCCCGAACGGGAGACGCGCCGAAGCCTTTACGATCCTCGCGAGCAGGCGTTGGCAGTGCTCCTACGACATCACCGAGCAGAAGGAGAACAAGGCGACCGTCCAGAACCCGGACAAGATTCTCGTCCAGTACAAGATGCCGGCCGACCAGGGCGACTTCCTGCGTGCGCGCCAGTGCGCGAGCGAGGGGCTGCAACTCGCCGAGCAGGCCGTCGCGCTCTCGCCGAAGAACCCGAACGCGTGGGCGCACAAGGCGAACCTCCTGCGCGAAGCCGCGAAGCTGTCCGAGATGGAGGGCGACGCCGGGCAGCAGGCCGAGTACATGAGGCAGTACGAGGAGGCGCTCGAAACGCAGAGGCGCATGGCGCATGGGACGGCCGGCGCGCAGCCGGCGGAGGGGCAGCCCGCGCCCGTACCGGGCGTCCTCACGAACGAGTCGGTCGAGCGGACAGACCCGCCGGCGGTGAAGGGGAAGATCATCTCGGGCGGTGTCCTCAACGGCAAGGCCGTCTCGAAGCCGCAGCCCGCCTACCCGCCCATCGCGAAGGCCGCGGGGGCGAGCGGGACCGTGACGGTGCAGATAGTCGTGGACGAGGAGGGCAACGTCGTCTCGGCCGCGGCCGTCAGCGGCCACCCGCTCCTCCAGCAGGCGGCCGTCGCCGCCGCCCGCGAGGCCAAGTTCTCGCCGACGTTCCTCTCCGGGCAGCCCGTCAAGGTCTCCGGCGTCGTCACTTACAACTTCGTGCCCGAGTAAAGACTAACCCGGAGCCTGCCCGGACGTGACGGCGCGCTCATACTCGTCGCCGAGGTCGAGTAGCTCGCGGCGGATGCGGCGGCGCTCTTCGAGGAGTTGCCGGAAGAAACTGCGCTCGCGGACGAAGAAGAGCGCGGCGCGCGTGCCCGCGGCGAAGCGCCCGACCTCCTCGCGCGTGCGCAGAGCGACGTATCCCGCGGCCGGCGCGAGCGTGAATGCGGCCAGCACTCCCCACCAACCCGCCAACCCGTAGAGCACGAAACCGAGCGCGCCCCACATCAGCGGGAAGAGGAGGAGCGCAGCCGCGATCTTGAAGGTCGAGAGCACGTCGTCGTACTGACGCGCGAACCGCGTCGCCAGAATCCCCGCGAGCTTGTAGGCCGGGTAGTGAAGCGCCGCGCCCGCGAGCGCCGCAGGCAGCAGCAGCAGGAAGACGACGACGCGCACGAGGAGCTTGCGCACGCGCGCGTAGTCGGCGACGGTCGAGGGCGAGAGCTGGCGCGAGTCTTCGAGCCCGGCCTGGCGCAACTCCTCCTCATAGGCGGAGACGCGCCGCTCCAACAGTTCGAGCCGCTCGGCCGAGTGATGACGGTGGTAGGCGTAAGCCTCGACGAAGCGGCGGCGGCGCAGCAGCTCGCGCTCAAGGCTCGTGCCCTCCTCTTCGTCGTCGGCCGCAGAGAAGATGCGCTCGGCTCGCGCGACCATCGCGAGCGCTTCGTGGCGGTCGGCGTTGAGCGTCAGCGAGCGCATCGACTCCGCCACGCGGTCGGAGAGGGCGCGCACGGCCTCGCGCGGCGGCTCGCCGTCGGGGTCGAGCCCGGCGGGCTCCACGGGGATGGGCTCGCCGAAGTAGAGGAGCGCGCCGCTGCGGAAGGTCGCCTTCGCGGTATAGTAGAGGCCCGCCGGAACTATCTTTAAATCGAGGGGCGCCGCCGCGCCGTCGCCTTCATCCCTGATCGAGACGGCGCCGAGGGCGATGCGCGCCGCGCCACTCTTCAGGGGGAGCAGGTAGGGCTCGCTGTGCGAGGCGCCCTCGGGGCAGATGGCGATGGTGCCGCCGCGCCGGAGCAGCTCGGCCGCGCGCTCGAAGGTTCGGCGGTTGAGGGCGGCCGTGTCGCCCGTCTCGTCCTGCTTGCGGTAGACGGGGATGGAGTCGAGCGCGCGGACGAAGAAGCCGATGACGGGCATGCGGAAGAGCGGCGACTTGGCGAGGAAGGAGACGCGGCGCGGCGCGAAGCAGAGGAGGAAGGCCGGGTCGACGAGCGCGTTCGGATGGTTGAGGACAAAGAGGCACGCGCCGTCGCGCGGCACGCGGCTTCGGCCCACAACCTCTATCCGGCGGAAGAAGACGCGTAGCGCGAAGAGCAGTACGACCCTGATGAGACGCCTCAGCAAGTTTTCGGGTCGGCCCCCATGGTCGAAGAATGAAAAGCCCGGGGCGGGACGGCCCACGCTCGGCGGGCGCCCGCTCCGGGCTCCATTGTACTCGAAGTCGGGGCGGCTACTGTCGGCTCATAACGCCGCCGACGTTCGAGCCGAACCAGTCGCGGCTGGTGTAGTCCGTCAGCGTCAGCAGCAGCAGGATGAGCAGCCAGAAGAACATCGCCGCGACGATGACCCAGATGAGCCGCGAGCTGTAGCGGACGTGCATGAAGAAGAGCAGCACGAGCAACATCTTCGTCACCGCAATGGTCATCGCGACAACGTCGTTCATCCGGCCGAAGTCGAAGTTCGCGGCGGCGACCGTGACGGCCGTCAGGACGAGCAGCGCGCCGAAGACCCCGAAGTATGTTGTGCGCGGGACGATGTGTTCCGACATAAAGCCTCGTGAATAGTGAATGGTAAATGGTAAATGGTGGTTGCGAGTCGCCGCCTCGGTCTTACCTCAGGGGCCGCGCCGGGCTCGACTACTATTCACTATTGACCATTCACCATTTACCCCCTCAGTGCCCCTGCCCGAAGTGCGCGCCCAGAAGGTAGAGCAGCGGGAAGAGGAAAATCCAGATGATGTCCACGAAGTGCCAGTAGAGCCCGAAGTTCTCGACCGGGCCGTGGTACTCGGGCGAGAAGCGACCGCGCCAAGCCATCCACATGATCGGGAGGAGGATGCCGGCGCCGATGATCATGTGCAGCGCGTGCAGGCCCGTCATCGCGAAGTAAATCCAGAAGAACATCTGGTACTGGCCCAGCGTGACGCCGTCCGGCAGGTGGATGCCGTGCGGGTTGAACATCCCCGCGACGGGGATCAGGCCGTCCACGAACTTGTCGTTGTACTCGACCGCCTTCACGCCGAGGAAGACGAAGCCGAGCAGGAGCGTCGCCGCCATGAAGCCGACCTGCACCTTGCGCGACTTGCCCACCTGCGTCGCCCACACGGCGAGCGCCATCGTTAAAGACGACGTGATGAGGACGGCCGTGTTGAAGGTGCCGATCTTCCAGTTGAGGTGGTTGCTGGCGGCCATGAAGGCCGTCGGGTACTTCATCCGGTAGATGAGGTAGGCGAGGAAGAGCCCGCCGAAGAACATCACCTCCTGCGCGATGAAGACCCACATCCCCAGCGCCCCGGCCTCGCGCTGCTGCTCAAGGTTGTCGAAGTGGTGCGCCAGCGCCTCGTGCGCCGCCTCCGGCCCGTGGTCGTGCTCGATTGCCTCCGCGTGTGTCGCCAAAACTACCTCCTCGAAAAACGTATCTACGGCTCACCGCTCGCGGTCGTCGCGGCTCGGCGTCTCCTCCGTCTCCACCCCGCGGTTGACGGGGTGCTGGCCATCGACGGGCTGGTCGGCGGGGCCGGGGCCGATGACCTGCATCTCTTCGATGGGCCGGTACTCGTACGCCTCCCAGGTGACGACCGGCGTCACGGCGAAGTTCTCGGTCGGCGGGGGCGAGGGCGTGCGCCACTCCAGGCTCGTCCCCGGCCACGGGTTGGCCGACGCGAACCGGCCGTAGCGCATCGACCAGATGAAGTAGACGCCCGGGATTAAAAGCCCGATGCCGAGCACCGTCGCGCCGCCCGTGCTCATCACGTGGAGCACCTGCCACAGCGGCTCGCCCACGGGATAGGCGTGGTAGCGCCGCGGCATCCCCATGTAACCCAAAAGGAACTGCGGGAAGAACGTCAGGTTGAAGCCGACGAAGATGACGAGCGCCGCAAATCTCGCCCAGCCCTCGGGGTACATGCGTCCCGTCATCTTCGGCCACCAGTTGTGCAGGCCGCCGAGGTAGCCCATCACGGTGCCGCCCACCATCACATAGTGGAAGTGCGCGACGACGAAGTAGGTGTCGTGGACATGGATGTCGAAGCCGAGCGCGGCCAGAAACAGTCCCGTCATCCCGCCGATGAGGAAGAGCCCGATGAAGGCGAAGGCATAGAGCATCGGCGTGTCGTACGAGATCGAGCCCTTGTACATCGTCGCCGTCCAGTTGAAGACCTTCACCGCCGAGGGAATCGCCACGACGAACGAGATGAGCGAGAAGATCATCCCGGCGTAGACCGACTGGCTCGACACGAAGAGGTGGTGCCCCCAGACGAGGAACCCGAAGACCGCGATGGCTAAGGACGAGAAGGCCACGAACGAGTAGCCGAAGATGGGCTTGCGCGTGTGCGTCGCCACCAGCTCGGAGATGACGCCCATCGAGGGCAGAATCATGATGTAGACGGCCGGGTGCGAGTAGAACCAGAACATGTGCTGGAAGAGCACAGGGTCGCCGCCCAGCGCCGGGTCGAAGATGCCGACGTGCGCGAGCCGCTCCAGCGCGAGGAGCAGGATCGTGATGGCGATGACCGGCGTCCCCAGAATCATGATGAGGGCCGTCGCGTAGTGCGCCCAGACGAAGAGCGGGAGGCGGAACCACGTCATCCCCGGCGCGCGCATCGTGTGCGTGGTGACGATGAAGTTCAGTCCCGTCAGAATCGACGAGAACCCGTTGATGAAGATGCCGACGCCCGCGAGCGTGACGTACGTGTTCGAGAAGTTGGTCGAGTAGGGGACGTAGAACGTCCAGCCCGTGTCCACGCCCCCGAAGAGGAGCGCGGCGAAAGTGAGCACGCCGCCCACCATGAAGATGTACCAGCTCAGCAGATTGATCTTCGGGAAGGCCATGTCCTTCGCGCCGATCATCAGCGGCAGCAGGAAGTTGCCCAACACGCCGGGGATGGCCGGGATCAGGAAGAAGAAGACCATCATGATCCCGTGGTGCGTAAAGACCTTGTTGTAGGTGTGCGACTGCATCAGGTCGCCGAGCGGCGTCAACAGCTCAAGCCGGATGGCTCCCGCGTAAGCGCCGCCGATGGCGAAGAAGAAGCTCACCGAGATCAGGTAGAGAATGCCGATCCGCTTGTGATCCTTCGTCAGCAGCCACGACCAGATGCCGTAGTCGGCGTTCAGGTAGTTGACCGTCGGGAAGCGGCTGCGCCACTCGCGCCTTGCTTCTGCCGTTGCCGCCGCCGCTGTCGTGTTCGTGCTCATAAATGCGTCTTCCCTAAAACTGCCTTGTCCACACGCCCCGCACCTCCCGGGCGCCGCTCACTGCTGACGGTTCGCGTTGCCGGTGTTACCGGCGGGCGGTGCCTGCGGCGCGGGACTGCCCTGCCGCTCGCTGGTCGGCCCAATGGGGTTGGCGCGCTGCTGCTGCGGCGGGATGCCGCCCGTGGTCGTCCCCCCGGTCGTCTGCGCCGCGCCCGCGCCGCCCTGCGGCTGCTCCGCCGGCCCGAGCGAACGGATGTATGCGACGAGTTGTAGAATCTGCTCCTCGTTGATCTGACCCTGGAAGGTCGGCATGATGTTCTGGAAGCCCGCGGCGACGTGCGCCTGCGGGTTGAGGATCGACTCGCGGATGTAAGCCTCGTCCACGGTCACGGAGGCGCCGCCCTCGATCTGCTGCTGCTTGCCGAAGATGCCGTAGAGCGTGGGGCCGCGCCCCTGCTGCCCGCCGGCCTCGACCTGGTGGCACGAGGCGCAGCCGCGCTGCTGAAAGAGCTTCATCCCCTGCGAGGCCGCCGACTCCGTACCCGTCCCGCCCGCGAGCCACTGCTGGTAGGCCGCCTGCTCCATCACGTAGACGTAGCCGCCCATCCCCGAGTGGTTCGTGCCGCAGTACTCGGTGCAGAACAGATAATACTTGCCGGGCTTCGTCGCCTCGAACCAAGTTTGCAGATAACGGCCGGGCACCACGTCCTGCTTGATGCGGAAGGCCGGGACGTAGAAGCTGTGGATGACATCCTCGGTCGTCATCGTCAGCTTCACGCGCGCGCCGACGGGGACGTGCAGCTCGTTGATCTCGCGCTGCCCCGTCGCGTGCTGAAACTTCCACATCCACTGCTTGCCGACGACGTAAATCTCCATCGCCTGTTTGGGCGCGCGGTACGCCTTGAAGAAGATGGAGGCGCCCCAGACGAAGATGGTCATGGAGATCAGGAGCGGGATGATCGTCCACGTCAGCTCCAGCACCATCGAGCCGGCGATGGGGCGCGGCAGCTCGCCGTGTTGCCGCCGCCGGTACTTGACGGCGAAGAAGATGATGGCCGCCGAGATGGCTATCGTGAAGAAGGCCGTCAGCGTCACGAGGTAGACGTAGAGCGCGTCCACGTGCGGCGCGAACGTCGAAGCCTGCTCGGGCGAGAACGGCACCGGCAGGTTTACTTTCGGTATCGGAATCGACTGCATCAGGTTCACTCGGACTCCCCTTCCCCCGAAGGGTCGGTGCTCTGGCGGACGCCGCCGGTCTAGACCGGCTCGCCGACGCTCAACTCTTCCTCCCGCCGCCGCGTCTTCCGCATCAGGTAGAACAGCAGCCCCGCGACGCCGAAGACCGTCAGCACGCCGGCCGCGCGCAGCACGCCCATCACCGGCGCGAAGCGCCCCGCGGCCGGGTCGTAGTGGTAGCAGAAGAGCAGCAGCGAATCGACCGGCGACCCGATCTTTCCGGCGGACGCCTCGACGAGCGCGAGGCGCAGGTCCCTCGGCGCGTAGTCGATGCCGTAGAAGTAGTGCGACAGGCGCCCCTGCGGCGTCGCCACCATCACGGCCGAGGCGTGCGCGAACTGCTGCGACTGCTCGTCCCACACGTAGCGGAAGCCGACCGACTCGGCGAGCGCGTCGATGGACGCCTTGTCGCCGGTCAGGAAGTGCCACCCGGCTTCGGCCCCCTCGCGCTTATAGCGGCGCAGGTAGGTCTCTTTCTTCTTCGCGGCCAGCTCCGGCCCCTCGCGCGGGTCGAAGCTGACGGTGACGACCTCGAACTCCTTGCCGGCCGTGAACTGGAGACCCTGGAACGCGCCGACCGCGCCGTTCAGCACCTGATTGCAGAGCATCGGGCACTCGTAATAGACGAGCGTGAGCGCGACCGGCCTGCCCTTCGCGAAGTATTCACCCAGGCGCACCTCGCGCCCCGACTCGTCGCGGAACTTGAGGTCGAGCGGTATCTGGCTCCCGAGCCGCTGCTCGATGTCAACCTTCTTCAAGACCTCGTTCGAGTTGCCCGTCGGCACCGGCCCCATCGGCGGCTGCGCGTACTGCGCTTGGACGGTGAGCGGCGTGCAGTGTGCGGCGAGCAGTAACAGCCCGACCGCGAACACCGCGCGCCGCGCTAACCCGAAGAACCTTGCCTGTAAATTACTCCTCACAAAACTTCTCACTTCCTAACAACTGCCGACTGCTTAATGATGCTTCTGTTCCGGCTGCTGGCCGGAGCTGGACTCTGCGGGCGTCGTCTCCTTCGGCGCGGCGTTGGCGGGCGGCGGCTGGCCGCCCTGCGGCTGCGGCGGCTGCTGCCTGGCGCGGCGCTCAAGATAGAGGTCGATGGCGCGCTCGACGGGGACGCGCGCGGTACCGGCCTGCTCGTCGGCCCAGCCGTACCCCTTCAGCTCGCGCTGCCACGCTTCGTTAACGAGGAGCCACTCCGACCAGGGCTGCGGCACGTAGCCGGCGTTGTCGGTCGAGTAGGACAAGTCCTGACTCTTGCCGCCGGCCTCCACCTTCCACCCAGGCGCGAGTTGGAGCCGCGGCTCGGGCGGCAGACGCTCCTCGCCCTGCCGCGCCAGCGGCGACGCCGCCAGCTCCAACGACTCCTCACGGCCGCGGAAGAACTCAAACATCAGATACATCGCCAGGCAGGTGACGAGCGTGAAGACCGTCAGCCCGCCCACGAACCACAGCAGCGGGCGCACCGCCACGTCCGACTCCTCGTGCGCCACGTCCGGGTTCGTGATGTAAGACACGTCCGGCGTCTCGTGAATGCTGTCCCGTCTGCGCTTGCCGTGAGCCATAAACCCTCGTGAACGGTGAATGGTAAATGGTGAATGGTAAGACTGCTTTTTCTATTTACTATTTACCATTCACCATTCACCGCCTCAGTGATGCCCCTCCGCCGGCGCGATGGCCTGTTCGAGGTCTCGCTCGCCGAGCGGGAGCAGCGGGCGCGCGGCCAACTGCCCGAAGTAGAACCAGAGCCAGATGCCGCCGAGGCCGATTGCCATCGCCAACATCGGCAGGAAGCTGCGCAGGAGGTCGAAGGTGTGCCACTCGGCCTCGCCGCCCTGATGCACCGACGGCGCGAAGAAGAAGACCAGATCGACCACACGCATGAAGATCATCAGGAGCGCGATGCTCCGCAGGGAGCGCGGCGCGCGCTTGCGCCCACGCGAGAGCAGCAGCACGAAGGGCAGCGCGAAATGGAAGAGGATGATTGCGAGCCCCACGAACTGCCAGCCGCCGTGCAGGCGCCGCAGGTAGAACGGTATCTCCTCCGGCAGGTTCCCCGCCCATGTGATGAGGAACTGCGAGAAGGCGAAGTAGGCGTAGAGCATCACGAGCGCGAGCAGCAGTTTGCCCCAGTCGTGGAAGTGCAGCGGCTGGTAGGCGTGCGCCATCGGCTCGCGCTGGGAGAGCCAGGTCGCCACCGTAATCATGAAGGCCAGCGCCGACAGACCCCACCCGGCCATGATGATGAGCCCGTAGATGGTCGAGAACCAGTGCGGCTCCAGCGACATCCCCCAGTCGATGGCCGCGAACGTCACCGTCAGGCCGAAGAGCAGGATGCCCGGCCCCGAGATGTCCTGCATCTTGCGCCGTATGCGCGGGTCGCCCGACTTGTCCTGCGCCGCCGACCAGCGGCCCAGAATCAGCGCCAGGCCGAACCAGATGGCGAAGTAGATGACGGCGCGGACGATGAAGAAGGGAATGTTGAGATATGTCTTCTTATGCTGAAGCGCCTCGTCGCCCGCGACGACGCCCGGGTCAGACCACTCGTAGACCGAGACGGAGTGGCCGCCCGCGCCGTGTCCGTGGTCGTGTACGAAGAGCGAGACGACGACGGGGATGAAGAGCACGGCGCAGAGCGGGATGCAGCGCGTCGCCGCCTCGAACAGGCGTCGGCTCGTGATGGCCCACGCGCCGCCCGTCATGTGGCCGAGACAGAGCCACGCCAGACTCCCGACCGAGATGCCCGTCACGAAGAAGAAGCCGACGAGGTACGAGCGCAGGACGTGGACGAGCCCGCCGAAGCCAGCGGCCTGCCCCATCAGGAAGGCCAGCACCGCGCCGATGACGAGGAAGACCACGCCGACGAGGAGCGCGCGCGTCCGGTAGCGGCCGAGGTCGGCGGGGGCGTCGAAAGTGTGTGTGGTCGTCGCTTCCATCCTAGTGCTGCTCCCCCCCGCGCTGCGACTGCAAAGGCGTGCCGCCCCGGCCGTGCTCGCCGGCCGGATGCTCGGCGGCCGTCTTCACCTTGTTCTGCTCTTCGGGCGAAAGCTCTTCGAGCTTGAGGCGGCGGCTTAGTTGGAGCGCGCGCAGGTACGCGATGATCTTCCAGCGGTCTTCCGGCGGAATCTGCGCCGCGTAGTCGGGCATCGCGCCCCAGCCGTTCGTAATCACGTCGAAGAAGTGCGACGCGGGCGTCGTGTTCTCCTGGAGCCGGTCGTCGTAGAAGGAGGGCGGCTTCTGGAAGCCGCGGCGGACGATCATGCCGTCGCCCTCGCCCGTCGCGCCGTGGCAGGCCGTGCAGAAAATCTGGAAGCGTTCGCGCCCGCGCTCCAGCGCCGCCTTGTCAATCTGAACCGGGAACACGTCCGGCCCGCCCGTCGCCGTCGCGGTGGTTGTGCCGGGCGCGCCGCCCGCGACATTGCCGCGCACGTTCGCGAGCGCAGCCACAGCCGCGGCCGTCTGCGTCGTCGGCACGGATGCGCCCGCGGCGCCCGCCGCCTTGCCCGTGTAGAGGTAATCTTCGCGGTCGCGGTACGGCCCCGCCTGACGCGGCACGGTGCCCTCGACCGTCGCCCGCGACGAAGCCCCGTCGGGGAAGAATTTCTTGTCGCCCGGCTCGTAGTACTCGTACCGCGGCTGATCCTGCATGTCGATGCGGCAGCCCGCAAACAGGAGACAGAAGACAGAAGTCAGAAGACAGAACGAGGCGCGGCGGCGGCGGCCACCACCATTCTGGCTCCTGACTCCTGACTCCTGACTCCCTCTCACTTCAGTGTTCGACATCTGTCACCTCACGAGGCCCGAGCGTGCGGAGGAACTCCGCCGTGCGCTCGCGGTCGAACTTGGGGTCGGCCGATTCGACGAGCACGAAGAAGCGGTCGCGCGAGGCGAGCGCGAAGTTCGGCGCGTTGAAGACCGGGTGGTACGGCTCGGGCAGGCCGTTCAGCGCGAGCATCCCGAAGACGGCGAAGAGCCCCGCCCCCAGCACCGTGCACTCGAAGGTGATGGGGATGAAGGCGGGCCAACTGTGCAGAGGCTTGCCGCCGACGTTGATCGGGTAGTAGATGACGGCCAGGTAGAACTGCATCAGGTACCCGAGCGTGCCGCCGAGGATGCCGCCGATGAGCACGATGAGCGACATGTGCGTCTTATGCACCCCGATGGCCTCCGACAGCTCCTCGACCGGGTAGGGCGAGAAGGCGTCGATCCTGGTGTAGCCCTCCTCGTGGACGCGCCGCGCCGCGGCCACCGCGTCCGAAGGGTTGTCGAATTCGGCCATCAGCCCGTAGGTCGCCGGCCTGACTTTGCGCTTCCCGGCCATTACGCCTCCTCCTCCTTAATCTGGGCGCCGGGCACCATCGTCCGCATCTCGAAGATGGAGATGACCGGCAGGAAGCGGAGGAAGAGCAGCATCAGGAAGAAGAAGAGCCCGATGGTGCCGAAGAACATCGAGAAGTCGAACATCGTCGGCCGGTAGAAGCCCCACGAAGAGGGCAGGAAGTCGCGGTGCAGACTGATCGGGATGATGACGAAGCGCTCCAGCCACATCCCGACGTTGACGAACATCGCAATGGCGAAGAGCCACAGGTTCGAGTGGCGCACTCGCCTCACCCACAAAAACTGCGGCACGATCACGTTGCAGACGATGAGCGCCCAGTAAAGGAGCGCGTACGGCCCGAAGAAGCGGTTCCGCATCATGAACTCTTCGTACGTGTTCGCGCTGTACCACGCCGTCCACGTCTCCATCATGTAGCCGTAGGCCACGATGAGGCCGGTCGCCAGCATGACCTTCGCCGAGTTACGCAGGTGGCGCTCGGTGATGAAGTCTTCGAGGCCGTAGAGTTTTCTGAGAGGGATGACCAGCGTCAGCACCATCGCGAAGCCCGCGTAGATGGCGCCCGCGACGAAGTAGGGCGGGAAGATCGTCGCGTGCCAGCCCGGGATGATGCCGATGGCGAAGTCGAAACTGACGATGGTGTGAACGGAGAGCACAAGCGGCGTCGAGAGCCCCGCGAGCAGAAGGTACGCCATCTCGTAACGCGCCCAGTGGCGCGCGCTCCCGCGCCAGCCCAGAGAAGCCATGCCGTAGACGATCTGCCCGAAGCGGCTCCGCGCGCGGTCGCGGAGCGTCGCCAAATCCGGAATCAGTCCCGTGTACCAGAAGAGCGCCGAGATGGTGGCGTAGGTCGAGACCGCGAACACGTCCCACATCAGAGGGCTACGGAACTGCGGCTCGATGCCCATCGTGTTCGGATAGGGGAAGAGCCAGTAGGCGAGCCACGGCCGCCCTGTGTGCAGCAGCGGGAACATTCCCGCGCAAGCCACGGCGAAGAGCGTCATCGCCTCGGCGAAACGGTTGATGGACGTGCGCCACGTCTGTCTTAACAGAAGCAGGATGGCCGAGATGAGCGTGCCGGCGTGGCCGATGCCGATCCACCAGACGAAGTTGATGATGTCGAACGACCACCCGACCGGCTGGTTGTTGCCCCAGATGCCGATGCCGGTGAAGACGAGGTAGGTGACCGTCAGCATCAACACCTGCACCAGCCCGAAGGAGACGGCGAGCCCGATCCACCAGACCATCGGCGTCCGCTTGCGCAGCACGATGGAGCTGATCTTGTCCGTCACCGTCCCGAACGTGTGGCCGGGCTCGATGACGGCGGGCGTGGTGTGAATCCCCACGTCGTCGTGCGCGAAGTCGTATTTCTCCTGCGACATCCCTTACGCCTCCCCTCCGTGTCCGCCTTCGCCGTGACTGGCGCCGCCCGCCGCGCCGCCGATCTCCGCGTTCGGGTTGCGCACCGCGGCGAGGTAGACGGTTCGCGGGCGCGTGTTCAGGTCGGCCAGCAGGTCGTAACGGCGCTTCTGCGCCTGGAGCTTCGCCACGCGGCTCGTCGGGTCGTTCAAATCGCCGAAGACGATGGCCTCGGTCGGGCACGTGGCCTGGCACGCGGTCTTGATCTCGCCGTCGCGCACCCGGCGTCCTTCCTTCTCCGACTCGATCTTCGCGTACTCGATGCGCTGGACGCAGTAGGTGCACTTCTCCATCACGCCGCGCGAGCGCACGGAGACCTCCGGGTTTCGCAGCATCTTCAGAGAGGGCGTGTCCCAGTCCTGATAGAGCAGGAAGTTGAAGCGGCGCACCTTGTACGGGCAGTTGTTCGAGCAGTAGCGCGTGCCGACACAGCGGTTGTAGACCATGTCGTTGAGGCCCTCGCTGCTGTGCACGGTGGCGTGGACGGGGCAGACGGGCTCGCACGGCGCGTTCTCGCAGTGCATGCAGGGCACGGGCATGAAGTAGACGCCGTCCGGGCTCTCGGTCGCGCCGCGGAAGTAGGAGTCCACGCGCAGCCAGTGCATCTCGCGCGAGCGCGAGACCTGCTCCTTGCCGACGACGGGGATGTTGTTCTCGGCCTGACAGGCGACGATGCAGGCGTTGCAGCCGACGCAGGTCGCCGTGTCGATGACCATGCCCCACTTGTACCCGCGCTTCCCCGTCTCCTCGTTCGCCGAGTAGTCGTAGGGCGGATACATTGTCATGTCCTCCGGCGGCGCGTGCCCGTGCGCGGGGGCGAGCGTCGGGTCGCGCGTCCACTCGGCGAAGGTGCCGGCGCGGACGATCTCGCGTCCCTCCATGCGGAAGTGTATCTGCGTGCAGGCGAGCGAGTAGCTGTCGCCCGTCACCTCGACCCCGAGGCCCGTTCCCCACCACATCGCGTCGGACGTGCGCAGGTCGTAGGCGTTGAAGCCGCGGCGACCTTCGCGCAGGTTCCCGCCGACGCGGCCCGAGCGCCAGCGGCCGTAGCCGAGGTGAACGGTCACCGTGTTGTCGGGCTGGCCCGGCAGGATGAAGATGGGGACGGACATCTCCTCATGCATCTTGTTCCCCTTGTCGGGGAGCGCGCGCCCGCGGTATGTAAGCCGCACGGTCTCGGCGTCGATCTCGCCGCCCTTCATGGTGAGGCGGTTGACGCGGCGCGGCGCGGGGTCTACGAGCGCGCCATCGGGCTCGGTGCCGACGCCGAGCGCCACGGCCGTGGCCGGGCTGATGATGGCGACGTTGTCCCACGTCAGCTTCGTCAAGGGCTTGGGCAGCTCCTGCAACCAGCCGTTGTTGGCGAAGCGGCCGTCGTAGATGGACGGGTCTGTGCGGAAGACGATCTCGAACGCGCCCGCGGGCGCGGCGGGCTGTGCCGGGGTCGGTGCCGGCGGTGGCGTCGTCGCGCCTTGTGCGCCGGCCACGGGCGGCACGGCGACCGCCCCGCCGCCGGCAGGCTTCTTCGCCGAGTTGGCCACGAAGCCGTCGTTAAGAGCCCTGCGCCACGCGCGCTCGAAAGCGGCGTCGGGCGTCGCCGCGGTCGAAGTCGCCGCGGCCGCAGAAATGTTGGGAGTGTTCGGGGCCGCAGTCGTCCCGCCGCTCTGAGTCGTGGCCGGGGCGCCGGACTGCGCCGGGGCGGTCGTAACGCTCGCGGCCGCGGCGCCCGCGATGATGGCTCCGGCGGACAGAGCGTCGCGCCCTTCGGTCAGCCAGTACTGGCGGACGATGTCGTAGCCGCGGCGGTCTGGGTTGTCCGTGAACGCCGCGAGCAGTTCGCAGATGCTCTTGCCGTTGTAGAGCGGCGTGATGAGCGGCTGCTGGATGGTGACCGTGCCGTCGTAGGCGCGCGCGTCGCCCCACTCTTCGAGGAAGTGCGTCTGCGGGACGTGCCAGTGACACAGCTCCGAGGTCTCGTCGTCGTACTGCGAGAGGTGGACGGCGAGGCGCACCTTCTTCATCCGTTCGGCGTCGAGCTTGAGGTCGGCCGGCGTCGTGTAGACGGGGTTCCCGCCGACGATGACGAGGAGGTCAACCGCGCCCGAATCAATTTCGTTGACGAGCGTGCGCAGGTCGTTCAACTGGTCGGTCGGGCTCTCCTCGACCGGCTCGACGTAGTTGACGGTCTTCCCTGTTGCGCCGAGCGCCGCGTTCATCGCGTGCGCGAGGGCGTGAATCTCCGGCGGCTGCTCGTCGCCCGCGATGACGAGGCACGCGCCTTTATGCGCGTTGAGGTCGGCGGCGATCTTGTTGATCTGTTCGTCCGGCGCGGCGGCTCCGGCGAGCGCGGGGCTCGACGCACCCACGGCCGACGCGAGACCGCGCACGTAAGCGGCGAACTGGCTGGGCTTGAGCGAGACGCGGTTGTCGGCGAAGTAGCCGGTGTTGGTCGGCGTCGTCTCTATCGCATAGAGCCGACATATCTCGCGCGCGTCGCCGTCCGTGGCGCGACGGCGCGAGGCGAAGTCGCGCGCGTAGCGGAGCGCGCCCGGGCCGCATTCGAGGAAGTTCGAGTCGAGCGCAAGCACGCGGTCGGCCGCGGCGAAGTTGTAGATGGGCGTCGCGAAGCTGCCCGTGGCCTGCCGAATCCCCAAGCTCCCGTTGTTACCGCCCGCGGGCTCCCACTGATACCACTGCGCGTTGGGGAAGCGGCGCTTGATGTCGCGCATCTGCGCGCCGACGGTCGGCGAAGTGACGGTCTCGGTCAGAAACCGAAGGCCCCCGCCCTGCTTCCCGCGCTGCCCTTCGAGCGCCGTCAGGATTTCGCCGAGAAAGGCCGTGTAGGGGCGCACCTCGCCGCGGTTGATGAGGTTCTGCGAACGGTCGGGGTCGTAGAGGTTGAGCACCGAAGCCTGCGCGAACAGGTCGGCCGCGCCCTGACTCGCCGGGTGGAGGTCGTTCCCTTCGACCTTGACGGGACGCCCCATGTAGCTGCGCACGAGCAGCGGCGCCGCGCCGCCCGGGAAGGGCATGGCGGTCGCGAAGTAGAGCGCCTTGCCGGGGACGATCCCCTCGGGGTTGCGGACGTAGGGGACGATGCTCTCGGGCGGCTGGTACGAGCAGCCCGCCAGCCCCGCCAGCGCCAGCGACGCACCCATCAGCTTGAGGAACGTGCGGCGGTCGGCGCCCTCGTCCCACTCCGAGGCGTGCTGCGGGAACTCCCTGTGCAGAAGCTCCTCGAACTCCTGTGTCCCGGACAGCTCTTCGAGACTCTGCCAGTACTCGCGCCCGCGCTTGTCCTGGAGCTTCGCGCGCACGCCCTCGATGGAGATGGGGCGCTTACGAATCTGGTATAGCTCGGGGAAAGTGTCTTTAATATGCATCTCTGCCTATCCTGAGCGGTCTATCTGTGGCACGTCGAGCAGCTCGTCAGCGTGGCCGCGTCGCGGACGCGGTACTCGCGCTTGAGCCTGAGCCCCAGCGCGCGGCGCGCGGGCGCCACGTTCTCGCCGAGGCGGTTCTCCGAGTTGGCCGTCACGTCGTCCTTCGGGTCGGTCTTGTCCCCCGGGTCGCCGTCGAGGTTCCAGCCCATGTTGGTGATCTGATCCTTCGGGCGCAGGTATCGCTCGGGCTCGCGGTGGCAGGCCAGGCACCACTCCATCTGGAGCGAGGCGGCCTGATAGATGGCCGGCATCGTGTCCACGCGCCCGTGGCAGGAGGCGCAGCCCACGCCCTTGTTCACGTGGATCGAGTGGTTGAAGTAGACGTAGTCGGGCAGGTCGTGGACGCGCGCCCATTCGATGGGCTTGTTGTCGCGGTAGCTGGTGCGGACGATCTCTAAGTAAGGGCTCTCGTTCCAGATCTGCGAGTGGCAGTTCATGCAGGTCTTGGTCGGCGGCATCCCGGCCGTGTTCGAGGTCTCGACCGAAGTGTGGCAGTAGCGGCAGTCGATGCCGTCGTCGCCCGTGTGATGCTTGTGCGAGAACTGGACGGGCTGCTGCACCTCGATGAACTGACCCGTGTTGTAGGAGGAGCGGTTGATCTCGGCCAGCACCCAGACGGAGGCGGCAACCAGAAAGATGCCGCCGAAGATGCTGACCTTGGCGATGGTGTTGGTGCTGTGGTGGAAAATCTGCATGCTCTTCCCCGAACCCGTCTTGTGACTCTTGGCACTAACCCGGCGAGACGGAACTCTCGAACCCCGGTCGGGCGCACACGCGCGCCGCCTGCGGCCTTACCGCCCGGCGGCGGCGCGACGCGCATCCGCGAAAGCCCTTACGGGCGCACCACCAAAATTAAGAACTTCTTGAAGTGACTTAGTGATACTACTTTTTTTCCCGATGGGCAAGCACTCTTTCAAACTTTGGGTATGAATATTGGCGTGCGTGGTGGATTAACGATTCTTATTTTAAAGGCGCAGGCGCTCGGAAACGCGCGCGTCGAGTGCGCGTGCAGGGGGCGGGACGCGGGCGGGAGGTTTCGCGGCGCGGGCGTCGCTACTCCTTACTTCTTCTCCGTCGCCAGCCTGAGTTGTGTGATGACTTCGTGGCCGGCGCGGAAGAGCGCGTGCAGCGGGTGTCTCACGTCCATCATCTCGACGCTCCCGGCCTCGGCCGTGTGGACGCCGTCGAGCGTGAGGACGTAGAACCTGACCCGGCCGATCTCCGTCCGCGTAAGGGAACTCCTTCGTCGCGCCCTCTCTTTTGAACACGCCGCACGGCCGCCCTAGCGCCCGCCGAAGACGAGGGCGAGGATGACGAGGACGAAGAGGATGGCGAGGACGAAGAGGACGATCTTCCAGACGCTGTAGGGGCGCTCGCCCTGCACCTCGCCGGTGCGGCCGTTGACGACGACCTGATAGACCTTGTCGTTGAAGCGGTAGGCGCCGACGTAGATGGGGAGCAGCAGATGCTTGAAGGTGATGGCCGAGTACTGCGTCGCGACGTTCGAGACGCGCTGCTCGTCGCCGCCGATGTCGCGGCGTACGTCCTCGCGGATGGCGGGGGCGGCCGTCTGCTTCGCCAGCTCGAAGCCCTCGGCGAGGCTCACCTGATAGCGCTGCGCCTTGTAGCCGGACAGATACGCGGGCTCGTAGCCGGTCAGCTCCTGCAAGTCCCACGGCTCAAGCGCGGTGAGGCGCTGGGGCGGCAGAGACTTCGTCGCGGGGACGAGGATGTCGTCGAACCAGCGCTCGACCTGCCCCGAAGCGGGGTGCCAGCGCGTGTGGCGCACCTGCCGCGTCCGCTGCTGCTCGCGCCCCTGCGCGTCGCGCTCGGTGTAATGCTCGGTCGTGTAGTAGTGCTCGCCGCGCTCGCCCGTGTAGCGGCTCGACGTGTAGGCGTCGTAAGTCCAGAAGGGGATGTAGACGCCGCCGACGCCTTCGTGCGCGGCGAGCCTCTTTAAAGCGTTCGGCGCGAACCAGAGCGAGCCGATCCATTTGCCGATGGAGCCGTTGGCCGCGTCCTGCGTCACGCGGAAGGGGAGGACGCCTTCGGGCGCGAGCACGGGGTCGGCCGAGCGCGGCTGCGCAACAAGGGGACTACCGCAGAAGTCGCACTCGCCGGCGACCATCGGCGGCGTAAAGGTGACCGTGGCCCCGCACGTCTGGCAGGCGACTTCGAGCGCGCCCTCGGCGAGCGTCCCCATGCGGTCGGCGTGCAGTTGAAGATATTGTTCGTAGGAACGCTCCTCGACCGTGCCGCCCGTCGGCTCGATGCGCTCCTGCCGCCCACAGTAAGGGCAGGTCAGGTTCCCGCCCTCCGGCGCGAACTGCAAATCCGCCCCGCACCCGGGGCAGCGAAAGCGGTGAACTTTCGGTTGGGGTTCTGTCTGCTGCTGCATTCGTCTACCGATTAAGGATTGAGAGTTGAGGGTTGCCGCGACGACGCCAGACGAAGCCGTCGAGGATGTAGTGCGTCGCTTGCGGAAGCGCGAGCAGCGGGACGATAAAGACCTTCAGAGACTCCCACTCCCACGCCCCGCCGAAGAGCCACGCGCGCTCGTGCCAGACGCCCCGATCCCAGAGCAGTTCTTCAGCGTAGGCCATCACCCACAGCGTCGCAAGGAAGACGGGCCAGCGCGCGAGAGTCCGGTAGACCTTGCCCGTTCGAGCGGCGCGCGCACGCGCGTACCACCAGACGAGCGCCGCGTAAGGGACGCCGTGGAGAAGGACGTTCGTCACCGTAAAGGCGTAGTCCGAATCATAAGCGACGATGCCTGCGTACCAGCAGACGGCCGTTGTCAGGACGACCAAATCCTTCCCCGGATTGCCGCGCCCCGCTAAGAGCCACGCGTGCGCCGAGCGCACGGCGTACGCCCCGAGCGCGAGACAGTACAGCACGAACGCGAACGACTCGACCCACGCGGGCACACCCGCGAAGTCGCCCGGCAGGAACCACCAGAAACGACGCGGCAGGTGCGCGTGCCAGTACGCGAGCGGGTAGAGCGTTGCCATGTAGACGGCCGCCGCGTCCACGAACCACCCTGCGCGTCCGCGCTCGCCCGCACGCGCGCGGTAGAGCGCCACCCAACCGTACTGCTGCCGCACGAAATGGAAGACCGCCAGGTACGCGAGCGCCCGCCAGAAGTACGCCTCCGACTCGGAGTAGAGCGCCACCGACATCACGAACGCTATCGACGGCGCCAGCACATAGAGCGACAAACGCCGCTTCAACTCTTCCCTGTCGAAGTAGACACGGAAGGCCGTCGCATAGACGTGCGCCACGTCCACCAGAAGCACCGCCGGCACCCAGGCCCAGTCCGGCGACTCCGACTCCAACACGCCCGCACGCGCCCCGATCCACAGCAGCAGGAGTGACACCACCGCGCTCCCGCCGAAGACGCACACGTCCACCCGCGGCGAGAAGAGCCACCGCGAATCACGCGGCGCCGCCGACCTGACTTCGGTGGCCGGCACTGCTTCGACGTTGGTTAAGGGTTCGGCGGACATACGCGCGCAGCGGTCGTTGAGTTTATACTGTGCCCGTCCCGCCCGGAAGAAAATTTTTGGACTCTTATCTTACAGGCCGATGACCGAACAGAACGGACATGCCGAGACGGCGAAGCAGCGGCGCGCGCGGCGCGCGCTCGAACGGCAGTTGGACTACCAGCGCGCGAAGGCCGCGAAGGCGCGCGGGCACGAGGCGGACTACGTCGAGGCTATGCGGCAGCGCTCGGCGCGCGTGCGCGAGAAGTTGGAGCGGGTGCGCGCTATCCCGCCGGACGCGCGCGTGCTCGAAGTCGGGAGCGGCGCGCACGGGCTCGTCTTCTTCTTCGGGACGACGCGCGGCGTGGGCGTAGACCCTCTGGCCTGCGACTACGCGGCGCTCTTCCCCGCCTGGCAAAACCGCGCGCAGACAATCGCCGCCGGGGGCGAGCAGTTACCCTTCGCCGACGCCTCGTTCGACGTGGTGCTCTGCGACAACGTCGTCGATCACGCCGAAGACCCGGCGCGCATCGCGCGTGAGCTTACGCGCGTGCTCGCCCCCGGCGGCCTGCTCTACTTCACGGTCAACTTTCACCACGCCGTCTACACGGCCGCCGCGCGCCTCCACTCCGCCTGGAACGCCGCGGGACTGCGCTTCGAGGTCGGCCCGTTCGCAGACCACACCGTCCACCTCACGCTCTCGGCCGCGCGCTCGCTCTTCGACGGCCTCCCGCTGCGCGTCCTCTCAGAGAGCGGCAACGTCGCCGACGCCAAACGCGCCGCGCGCCAACGCCCCCCGCGCCACGCCGGCGACCGCCTCAAACGACTCTTCTTCAAGAACGCCCTCTACGAACTCGTCGCCGAGCGCAAGCCCTGAACACTGTCAACGCATACTCTCAAACTTAACGTCGCGGGCGGCGAGGACTTCTTCCGCCGCGCGGAGGCCGTGGTCGAAGGCTTCTTCAAAGAGGGCGACGCCGGAGAGGTCTGTGTGGGCGAAGTGGACGGGGCCGAAGGGCTTCTGAGCCTTGAGGCGCGCGCCGCCCCATTGGAAGCCGACGCGGGGCCGTATCATCGCGTGGCCCCAGCGCATCACGTCGAGGCGTCGGGTGTGTGTGCGTATGTCGCGGTGGGCGCGTTGTAAGTCTGAGAGCGTGACCTCGGCCCACTCGTCGCGTCCGGCCGAGAGGAGGCGTGCGCGCGCGTCGCGCGGGCTCTGCTCGGTGAGCGGATAGTAGTAGGTGAAGACCGTCGGGCCGCGGTCTAAGCCACGCTGGTGCGTGGCCGTGACGTAGCCGAGCGAGGGGCTCTCGTAGAGCACGTTGTCCCACGCCGCCGGGAAGCCGAGGCCCGCGCGCGGGCGTTCGGAGAGAAAGAGGTTCGCAACCATCCACGCGCCGTACTCGAACTCCGCGACGTGCGGCGGACACATTCCCTCGCGGTAAGACTTCAAGAGGTACTTCGTCAGAAACTGTGGCGCCGCGAAGACGACGCGCTCCGCGCGAAAGCCCACGGCTCCGCGCCCTTCACGCCCGACCGCGACGACCTCGACGCCGCCGCGATTTCCGACACCACCACTCTCAACCTCAACCGTCCGTACGTCGGCCACGGCCAACCCGAGACGGACGCGCGCGCGCGCCTTCTCGTAGAGGTGTCGCACGAGGCGGCCGTTGCCTTCGGGCCACGTGAGGAGCGGCTGCGCCTCCGCGCCCGGCCCCTTCATGCGCGAGGCGAAGTAGAAGAGCCCGGCCCACGCGCTCGCCTGCTCCAACGTCAGCCCGTAGTCGTCGCGGCATCCGTAATCGACGAGCCAGCGCAGACGCTCCGACGTGAAGCCGCGCGCGCGCATCCACTCGCCCATCGAGATGCGGTCGAGCGCCGCGACCTCCGCGTCGTCCGAACCACGCGCGACGGGGATGGCGAATGCGCGCCGCCCCTTCGCGTCGCGCCACGCGGCCCACGCGTCAACCTCCGCGTTGAAGTGTTGGAGCTGACGCGCGTCCTCTTCGGTCGCCCCCGCGTGCAGGTAGAGCCCCTCGTACCAGCGCCCGCGGTAGTAGACGCGCTCCTCCGGGTCGCGGCAGAGGAACTGCTCCGCGACGATTGGCTCGCCCTCTGCGTCCGCGCCTTCGAGCACGCCCAGCTCTTCGAGCAGTGTGACGAGCGCGCGGTTCTCCTTCTGCGGCGCCGGCAGGTAATGCGCGCCCCACGGGTAAGGCACCACGCCGTGCCCTTCGCCCGAACGCGCCGTCCCGCCCGGCTCGGGTTCGAGTTCGAGCAGCACGAAGTCCTCGAAGCCCGCGCGCAGAAACCTCCACGCCGCCGCGAGCCCCGCCACGCCCGCGCCGACGATGACGACGCCCGCCCGCTCCCAGACTTCCGGCTCCGGTCTCAGCCCGTCGCGGATGAGATGGCCCAGACGGTCTGACGCGCCGACCACCTCGCCCTCGGGCAGAGGCGGCGTCGCGTCCCCGCGCCCGCCGCACGCCGCGAGCGCGAACGGCGCGCCGAGGAAGGCCGCCAACAGCTCCCTTCTCGTTAAGCCTCGCCCCTTCATTCGTAGTGGCGCCACTCGGCCTCGTAGTAGCGCACGAGCGACTGATTATCGAGCCGGTTGACCTCGACGGGCACGGGGCCGAGGTCGGCCGAGAGCATGAACATCGCCGGGAGCGAGGCGTCGTCTAAGAACTTCAAAGCGACCGGCGGCGCGTGCGCCGGTACGTCGAACGGCTCGCGGCGCGCGAGCGCGAAGCCCCAGACACCGAACGAAGGGACGGCCGTGTAGTAGGGGCGCACGCGGAAGCCCGCGGCTTCGAGCGTGCGCACGATGCACCAGTAGGAGTTGCGTGCGAAGAGCGGCGACGTGGACTGCACGCTGACGGCCGCGTCGGGCGTCAGCCGTGCCTTGAGCATACGGTAGAAACGCGTCGTGTAGAGCTTCCCCAACGCGAAGCTGTTCGGGTCGGGGAAGTCCACGACGGCCGCGTCGAAGGGACGCTCGTCGCGCTCCAACCAGATCATCGCGTCCTCGTTGACGACGCGGACGCGCGGGTCTTGGAAGGAGTCCCGGTTCAGACGCGCGAGCGGCGGGAAGCGGCGCGAAAGCTCCGTCATGTCCGGGTCGAGGTCTACGAGCACGACCTCCTCGACCGAACGGTACTTCAAGACCTCGCGCAGGCCCAGCCCGTCGCCGCCGCCGAGGATGAGGACGCGCCTGACCGCACGATTGCCGTCGGAGGCGAGCACCATCGCCGGGTGGACGAGCGCCTCGTGGTAGCGGTACTCGTCGGCCGAAGAGAATTGCAGGTTGCCGTTGAGGAAGAGTTGGAAGCCCGCGCGGTTGCGCGTGACGACGATGCGCTGGTAGTGCGTCGTCTTCGTGTAGACGATGTCGTCGGCGAACATCGCGTCTTCGGCGAGCGAGGTCAGCGCGTCGGCCTTGATGAAGGCGATGGCCAGAAGCGCCATCACCACGCACGCCTGCGCCCGCAGACGCGTCACCCTGCCCGCGATGATGGGCCGCATCAGCCACGTCGCCCACAACCCGACCCCCGCGTTGAAGAGGCCGAAGAGCAGGCTCGTCCTCACCAAGCCCAGCCGCGGGACGAGGAAGATCGGGAAGAGCAGCGACGCGATGAGCGCGCCCGCGTAGTCGAAGGCGAGCACGCGCGCAACCAGCTCCTTGAAGTCGAGGTGGTCTTTGAGAATCCGCATCAGCAGCGGAATCTCCAACCCGACGCCCGCGCCGATGAGGAAGACGAGCGTGTAGAGCACGACCTGAAAGTAGCTCAGGTGCGCGAAGGTCAGGAACAGGAGCGGCGCGGAGAAACCGCCGAGCACCGCGACGGCCAGCTCCACGTCCACGAACCGCCGCGCCAGATCGCCCTCGACGAACCGTGAGAGCCAGGAGCCCGCGCCCATCGCAAACAGGTAGATGCCGATGATGAGCGAGAACTGCGTCACCGAGTCGCCCAGCACGTACGACGCGAGCGTCCCCGCCAACAACTCGTAGACGAGCCCACAAGTCGCGATGACCAGCACGTTAAGGAAGAGGATGGGCGTGCGGTTCATAAAGCAGTAGGCAGTAGGCAGTAGATGAACCTTCGTCGCTCGAACCGCGCGGTTCTCATCATCAACTTCCTCGAAGCGGAGACTACTGGCTACTGGCTACTCACCCCTGGATGGCCGCGGCGATGATGATCGAGATACCGATGATGATGGCGCCGATGACGACGGCCAGCGCGACGTTCTGGTCCTCCTCGATCTCCTTGCGGATGGAGAAGGGCGTGGCCTTCAGGATGATGATGTAGGCGATGCCGAAGACGAGCAGGCCGAAGGCGGTGAAGATGGCGGTGGTGACGAGCACGGGCGCCAGCTCCTCGAACTTCACCACCAGGCCGAGGGCGTGCGCCGAGCTGGACAGGTTGAGCATCATTTTCCTCCGTGGTAGCCGGAATGCCAGAAGTGGAAAGAGCGGTAGCCGCCCGGCGAGTTGCGCACGTCGGCCGGCAGAACCTGCCGCGTCGCGGTCGAAAGCTCCCAACCGCTCCACGCCGCCGCGCCGTAGAGCAGGAGCGCCGCGCAGCCGAGCAGGAGGTAGAGTTTGCTGAGCATGTCGTTTAACCCTTATCTCTTCTTCGCCGCCGCCTTCAGCTCCCGGAGCACGCCCTTCTTGTAGACCCAGGTGGTCGGCGGCGGCTTGCGGAAGCCCGGCTCCGACTCCTGACTGAGCCGGTAGTAGCCGGGGAAGCGGAGCGAAAGCTGCTCGTCCGGCAGGAGTTGCAGCGTGATGGTCGGCGAGTCCGAGCAGTCGCCGAACTCCTCCGTCAAACTCACCCTCTCCGACTCCTCGACGCGCACGATCTGGAACATCTCGGGGCAGCCCGAGCCGCCGCTGCCGAGCGACATCAAGACGGCCTCGCCCACCTCAAGGTTGCGGAAGTGCGCGCGGAAGCCCGCGTACATATTGCCACTGAGGTCATGCACGGTCTTGCGGTTCAAACGCAGTTCCATCCGCAGGTCTGTCTCCTCGCCGAGCTTGACGATGGAGAGCATCCCCGCCTTCGTCGTCAGCGAATCGACCGTCTCCTCCTTCACGGCGAGCCGGACGTTCTCCTGCTTACGAACCGCCTGCGCGCCCACGTGCGCGGAGAGCGTTAAGAGGAGCAGCGCGGCGGCGACGGCCGCGCGGAGGGTCGAACGTTTGTTGTCACTCATCGTCACCACCGTCATCGCCTGATGCGTAAGGGTTGAAGGCGCTGTCGGCCCAGCGCCTGCGCTCGAAGCTGAAGTGCCGGATGGCGAAGAGTACAGGGATGATCGAGAGCGCGATGAGCAGGAGCAGCAGATTCACAACCCGCGGCACGCCCTGCTCGACGCGCACCGTGAACTGCGGCGGCGACGGCTGGTTCCAGTTCTCCCACTGCGCTTCGAGGCGCATCGTGTAACGCCCCTCGGGCAGCGCGGGTAGGTAGGCCGCCTGCTCCGGGTCGCCCTCGCTCCAGGACTCGCCGTCCTCGACGCCGCGGTAGGACTCCATCGGCAGGTCGAACTGCTGTATGAGCCCGGTCTCCTCGTCGATGAAGTCGCCGGCCACGTAGAGCCAGTTGTTGTCCACGTTCAGCGCGCGCCCCGTCACGCGCAGGTTGCGCCCACCGGCCAACTGTATCGGGTCTGTGAAGATGACCTGCGTCTTCTCGTTGCCGCCGTCGGCGTCCGCGCCCTGTGCAGCCTGCGCTGCGGCAGCGGCGGCCTGTGCCTGCGCGATGCGCTGACGAACCGCCTCCTGTATCTCCGCGGCCGAGGCGCCCGGGCGCGGCGTGGGCAGAGCAGCGGCGGCGGGCGCCGCCGTGGGCTGCGGCTGCAAGGTGTATGTCTGCTCGAAGACGACCTTGCGCGGCGCCGCCGCCATAAAGAAGAGCCCGAGCCCGAGCGCCGCCAGCATCATAAGCGCCCAGTAGGCGTAGACCTTCTTGTGCTTCCACGGCTGATTCGGCGCGACCGTCTTCGGCGAAGGGAGGTCTACGTTGAACTTCTTCTCAATCTCCTTGACGGGCGTGTAAGCGCCGAGCGACCAGTTGATCTCCTCGGCCGAGATTTGGCCGCCGTCGCGCCGCGCCGCCGCGACCGGGATTTCTTTCGAGAGCATGAGCGGCGCGCTGACGAAGTCGGTGGCGCGCGCCTGCTCGCCCGCCTCGACCCGCCAGTAGAACTCGCCCTCGACGTACTCGACGCGCGCGACCGCATCCTGAAACACCTTGAAGCTGCGGCCCGCGTGCGTGGCGCGCGCGCCCGACTCCGAGACCTCGCCCGGCGGCACGGAGGTCACGTAACTCCAGTGCCCGTCCGATTCGACGAGCCAGCGGAAGCCGACCGCAGGGTTATAAAGAAGATACTCCTGCCAGAAGTAGCGCACGCCCTCGAACTCGACGCTTCTGACCATATAGCCGATGACGGTGAAGGTCTGCCCCTCGAACTCGGCCGTGCCGCCTAAGGGGATGGACTTGCCCCAGCCTTTGCGTTCGAGCGTCTTCAGATACCGGAGCCGTCCCTGGCTCGCGTCTAAGAGCGAGCCGCAGTTCGGGCACCCGACGCGCTCCGTCCTGTCCGGCGCGCGCAGCTCCAGTGGCCCGCCGCAGTTCGGACAGCTCAACTGCGTGGCCGACACGGCGCGCGCCTCGCGCTCCTCCGTGCGTCGCGCGTGCGCGAGTCCCAGCTCGGCCAGCGTCGTCTCGCGGCCCATGAAGACCTGCGGCGGCAACTCGCCGTAGTCGAGCGTGCCGAAGACGCCGCCCGCGCCCGAGAGGTCTGCGTAAGGGTAGGTCTCGCCCGGCGTGAGCAGGTACGGAATCTCGCCCGCAGCCGCGAGCATCCGCGCCGTGCCCTTCTCGGCGACGACGGGCGGCGACTGCGAGGGGATGGCCCAGACCTGTTGGCCTAACTGTAGAGAGTCGAACGAGGGGAGCGCGTTGGGCGAAGGGACTTGAATCCGGAAGGTGAGATAGAAGCGCCCCTGCGCCTCCGCGAGCCAGCCCCAGCGCCCGTCGGCGAAGGCCGCGTACCACTCGTCCCAGAAGCCGCCGGCCGCGTGCTGCAACTGCGCGCGCCCCGTCAGCTCGAAGGCGACGCCGAGGTAGACGCCGCGCAGGCCCACTTCGAGCGGCGAGCCCGACTCGGTCACGTCCGAGACTTTCCCTAAGTCCTCGATGCCGCGGTCGGTGCGGGCCACGACCGAGCGGCAGAAGTCGCAGACGACCACGACGGACGAGCCCGTCTTGAACAGAACCTCCGCGCCGCACGCGGGGCAGTTCGCGCTGAGCGCCATCAGGCTCCTCCTCCGCCCGCACGCGCCTCGGCGTGGGCCTCGTCGGCCGAGCGGCTGATGCTGTGGACGCAGACTTCGTCCGCGCCTATCATCTCGCGCAGGCGCTCGGCCCAGGGCCACTCGGGGCGCTCGCGGCAGCAGTAGAGGTTGAAGGTGGCGACGCCGAACTCGGGGTAGGTGTGGCAGGCGAGGTGCGACTCGGTCAGCATGGCGAGGCCCGTGACGCCGCCCTCGCCGGGGAACTTGTGCCACTGCGGCTCGCCCACGACGAGCAGGCCCAGCTCACGAACGGCGCGCGCGAAGACCGCGCGCAAACGTCCCACGTCGCGCAGCGCCTCGGCGTCGCACCCCGACGCCTCGATGAGCCATTCCGTCCCGACAGTCAACATTGCTTGGAGAAGAACGATAAGAGCGGCGGTTTCCGGTCTGAGCCGAACGCGTGCGAGGATAGGATAAGAGCCGACCCTTTGCAACACCCTTCTTGCGGGGCGGCGCAAGCCGCGGCCGTTCGCGCCGTTCTAAACCAGAGTCTCGGCCACCAACATTTTCAACTAAGGAGACCTGACATGAAGAAGCCGCTCCGACTCTTCCCCGCCCTGCTCCTTGCTCTGTCGGCGTTATCAACTCAAGTACTGGCACAGTCGCAGGGCGCGGCCACGCACCTGACCGTCTACGACGCGGGCGTCGCCGAAGTTCTCGAAGAGCGCACGGTCGAGCTTCAGCCCGGCCTCAACCAGATCGAGTGGCGCAGCCTCATGCCGAAAGCCTTCGCGCGCACGCTGCGCGTGACGGCCGACGACGCAGAGGTCGTACGCGTGGACGTGACCTACGACGGCGTCGAGGTGCGCGGCCAGCGCTCGCCCGTCCTGCACCTCTTCATCCAGAACCGCGGACGCGCCGGACAGCGCCGCGTGCAGGTGGACTACCTCGCGCCCGACATCAGTTGGCGCGGCGACTACTCGCTCGTCCTCGCGCCGACGCAGAATGGTGCGCCGCCCACCGCGGGCACGCTCGACTCGTGGGTCTCGATTTATAACAACACGGGGACGGATGTGCGCGGCGGCACCGTGGACCTCGTCGCGGGCGAGATCGCGCTGCTCAACGACAGCGGCGGATACCGGCAGAGCGAGGAAGTGACGGTCACGGCGCAGATGAACGTCATGCGCTCCGAGAGCGAGGTGCTGGCGCCGCCCGACTCGTCGGCCGAGGCGACGGGACTGAGCGCCTTCAGCCGCTTCCGCCTCGGGCGCGACGTGGCCTTGAACGCGAACGCCCCTGTCAGCCGCCTGCCACTCTTCCAGGGCCAGCGCCTCTCGGTCACTCAGCGCAACGTCTTCGAGAACGAATACGCCACGCAGACGCTCGCGCGCGGCGGCTTCGTGCTCATCCCGAGGGGCTTAGAGGTACGCCTCGTCTCGAAGAACCCGGCCGAGGTGCCGATGCCCGCGGGGCAGGTCACCATCTACGCACGCACCGGCCCGGTCGCGCAGGTCGTCGGGCAGGATCGCATCCCTCTGACGCCGCCGGGCGGCGAGTTCAGCGTCACGCAGGGACGCTCCTCGACGCTCTTCGGCACGCGCCGCGTCCTCGAACGCCGGCAGGTCGAGTACAAGAACGAGCAGAACAGCACGCGCTACAAGATCGTCACGCGCATTGAGATCGTGCTGACCAACCGCGGCGCGCTCGAAGCGGAGGCGTTCGTCCGCGAGGGCGTCGAGCCGTATAACGACAACCAGTGGACGATCATCGAGCCTTCGGCGCCGGCCGAGCGCCTCTCGGCCAACACCTTCCAGATGCGAGTCCGCGTCCCGGCCAACGGCAAGACGACCGTCACCTACACCGTCGAGAACAAGTGAACACGCACATGAAGAGGACGCACATCCCGACGACCTGCCAGCTCCTTCTCTTCTCCGTCGCGCTCTGCCTGAACGCAGCCGCGCAGCCGTCGAAAGAGCAGGCGAAAGCGTTCGAGCCCAACGCGGCGCAGCGTGCCGAGGCGGAGCGTCTGCGCGGCGCGCTCGCGGCGGCGGCCGGCGAGCACTTCGAGGTCGCGCGCGACAGGCTCACACGCCGTTCGAACTGGCACAGCGGGGGCATCTACTGGCTCGCACACCTGCGCGCGCGTCGGCCCGGCGGGTTCCAGATGACCTACAGATACCGGTACAACGACCGCGTCAACCCGCACAACCCGCTCTACACCTTCGTCGAGCACAAGACGTTCGTCAACGTCGGCCCCAACGGCTGCGCGCGCAGGCCGCGCTCCAACTCAATCTGCGTCGGCGACACCTTCATCCTGCCCGTCGTCTTCAACGACTACACCGAGCACACGTTCCAGATTGAGGCGCAGCCGTACGCGCCCGCCGACGCCGCGACCGAGAAGAGCCTGCGCGCGAGGGAGGAAGGGAGCCTCCACCGCGAGCCGGTTCACAACCCCGCCGGGGAGTTCATGAGATACGTCGGCCGCCGCGCGTACTACAGCCCGCACCGCGCCCTCGGCTACACGATGACCTTCCACGCCACCTTCGAGGCCGTCAAGCCCGGCGCCTTCAACCTCGCCGTGTCGATGCCCATGTCCGCGGCCGGGCCGAAGACCCTCGCCAACACGGCCGGCGCGCGCTCGGTGCCCGTGGTCGTCGTCGCGCCGGGGACGCCCATCACCATCCTCTCTTCAGGCGAGAACGTGCGCGGCTACACCGAGAGCTTCTCCTCCAACAGCGGTAACAACTATATGACGACGCCCGTTATCCTTCAGGTCGGCGAACGCCTCACGCTCCAATACCTCACCTACAGCCACCGCGGCCTCTCTGCGGGCGGCGAGAAGAAGGAGGCGCTCGAAGCGACCGTCGAGCAGCAGACGCCGGCCATCACCCTCCTGCCCTTCTCCGTAGACCCCGAGCGCGACTTCAACGAGTGGCTCGTCGAATTCCTCCCGTCCAGAGGACGCGGGTAAGAAGGGTTAACCATCACAGACATAGAGGTACGGCTTGAAGCCGTTTGTCTTCAAGCCGTACCTCTATGTCTGCGGTGGTTAATTTCTCATCGGCCTTCCGCCGCGTGCTATGATGCGGCCGTTCAAACGGGGGCGATAATTTCAGATGCTCTATCTCTCGCAAGTGCTGGGCCGACCCATCCGCGAGGTCGAGGGCGAGCGGGTGGCAACGCTCAAGGACGTGATCGTCCGTCTGGGCTCCGACCATCCGCCGGTGACGGGGCTCGTGGCGCGCTATCGCCGCCGGGACTTCTTCGTCCCGCGCGCCCGCGTCGCGCGCATCGACGTAAGCGGCGTCCGGCTCAGCTCAGACATCCTCGACCTGCGCCGCTTCGCGCGACGCGAAGGTGAGGTGCTGCTCGCCCGCGACGTGCTCGACAAGCAGCTCATCGACGTGGACGGCAAGCGCGTCGTGCGCGTCAACGACGTGCAGCTCATCGAGACGGGCGGCGAGTGGCTCGTCACCGGCGCCGACGTGACGCTCGCAGGACTCTGGCGCCGTCTCACCCCGCACAACTTCATCGGCACCGACCGCCCCGTCGAAGTCATCGACTGGGCCGACGTGGGGTATCTGGCCACCGACGCCGCGACCGTCCAGTTGAAGTCCTCGCGCGACAAACTGGCGCGCCTCCACCCGGTCGAGATCGCGCGCCTCGCCGAGGCCCTCTCGCGCCACCACGGCTCCGAGGTCATCGAGGCTCTCGACGACGAGACGGCCGCCGAGACTCTGGAAGAGATGCACGCCGAAGATCAGGCGCGCATCATCGGCGACATGGAGGAGGAGCGCGCCGCCGACATCCTCGAACACATGTCGCCCGACGAGGCGGCGGACGTTTTGGGCGACCTCCCCGAGGAGAAGGCCGAAGACCTGCTCGAACGCATGGAGCACGAAGAGAAGGCCGACGTGCAGGAGCTTCTCCCCTATGAGGACGACGAGGCCGGCGGGTTGATGACGACCGAGTTCGTCGTGCTCCCCAAGCACCTGACGGCGGGCGAGGCGCTGGCGCGTCTGCGCGAGATGGCCGAGACGCCGAACATGATCTACTACCTCTACGTCGTCGAGGACGAGGAGTCTTGGCGGCTCTGCGGCGTCATCGCCCTGCGCAGCCTCATCCTCGCCGACCCGGAGTACCGGCTCTCTCAGGTCATGCGCGACGAGTTCCAGTTCGCGCACCCCAAAGACTCCGCGCGTGAGGTCGCCGAGACCATCGCCGAGTACAACCTCCTCGCGCTGCCCGTCGTGGACGACGCCGGGGACATCGCCGGCATCGTCACCGTGGACGACGCCATGGAATACCTCCTCCCCAAAGACTGGCGCCCGCGATTGCCGAGAGTGTTTGGTTAAGCAGTTGTGGAGAAGACGCTTGAAATCATTAACCGGATGGAGGCGGAGGGCCGCATCGGGCGGTACGCCATCGGCGGCGCGATGGCCGCCATTTTTTACGTAGAGCCGTTTACGACTTACGACCTCGACATCTTCTTCGCGATGAGCATGTCGGGCGTCCTGGTCACGCTGACGCCGGTCTACGAGTACCTGGCGGCCGCGGGCTACGAAGCAGAAGGCGAGGCCGTGAACATCGAAGGCTGGCCCGTCCAGTTTCTCCCGGCCTATAATCCGCTCGTAGCCGAAGCGGTAGAGCAAGCAGTGGAGATTAAATTCAAAGGCACGCCGACGCGCGTGTTGAGCGCCGAGCACCTCGTCGCCATCATGTTGCAAACCGGCAGGGAGAAGGACTACGCCCGCGCGGCGAAGTTTTTGGAAGAGGGCGTGGTCAACGTCGAGCGACTGACGGGCATAGCGTCGCGCCACGGCTTGACCGACAAGTGGCGCGAGTTCTCCGGCAGGACTGAAAAGTGAAAGAGAAGACAGACATTTCAGAGATACTGGAACGGAAGGCTGCGCGCAGGCGGAGTCTGGCGCAGCTTCCTTATGAAGAGAAGGTCGAGATCGTCCGGCGTTTGCAGGAGTTGAGTCGGCAGATTAAAGAGAGCCGGGACGAGAACGAGGGGCTACGGCGCCGCGCACGGGAGTCGGCGGGCGAGAGCTGACAATTTTTATGACTGCTGACGGGGAACCTCCGAGTGGCTTCGACGCGCGCAGAGAGTGTGCGGGACGTGGGTCGTCGTTTGTGGCGGCGCGGCTCGCGGCGCGTGCAGCGCGCGGCGGCGCGGCGGCGTGGGCTTTTGGCCTACCTCGCCGTCATCGGCCCGGGCATGATCGCTGCCAACGCGGGTAACGACGCGGGCGGCATCGCCACCTACGCCTCGGCCGGGGCCGACTACGGCTACAACCTCCTCTGGACTTTAATCCCTCTAGTCTTAGCCCTCGGCATCGTGCAGGAGACCTGCGCACGGATGGGGGCGGTGACGGGCAAGGGACTATCCGACCTCATCCGCGAGCAGTTCGGCGTGCGCTGGACGGTTTTGGTGATGCTGGCGCTCCTCGTCGCGAACGGCGGCGTGACGGTGTCGGAGTTCGTCGGCATCGCGGCGGCGACCGAGTTGTTCGGCGTGCCGCGCTTCGTCTCGGTGCCGCTCGCGGCCTTCGCCGTGTGGTGGCTGGTGGTGAAAGGCTCTTACCGAAGGGTCGAGCGCGTCTTCCTCCTGATGTCGCTCGTCTTCCTCGGCTACGTCGTCTCGGCCTTCCTCGCGCGCCCCGAGTGGGGCGAGGTCGCGCGCGGGTTCGTGCGGCCGCAGGTAGACTTCAACGCGGGCTACCTCTTCACGGTCGTCGCGCTCATCGGCACGACCATCTCGCCCTACATGCAGGTCTTCGTCCAATCCTCCGTGGTCGAGAAGGGCGTGGACGAGGAGGACTACCATCTGACGCGCGTGGACGTGTGGGTGGGGACGGTCTTTGCCATCGCCGTCGCCTTCTTCATCATGGTGGCGACGGCCGCGACGCTGCACCACACGGGCATCCGCATCGAGTCGGCCGAGCAGGCGGCGCGCGCGCTCGAACCGCTGGCGGGGCCCTACGCGAAGACGCTCTTCGGCGTCGGCCTCTTCGGCGCGTCGATGCTGGCGGCGGCCGTGCTGCCGCTCTCGACGGCCTACTCGATCAGCGAGGCGCTGGGGTTTGAGAAGGGCGTCTCGCGCACGTTCCGCGAGGCGCCCATCTTCGTCGGCATCTTCACGTTCCTGATCGTGGTCGGCGGGGTGGTGGCGATGATTCCCGGCGTGCCGCTCTTCCGCGTGCTGCTGGCGACGCAGGTCATCAACGGGCTGCTGCTTCCCGTCCTGCTGGTCTCCATCCTGCGGCTCGCCAACGACCGCGAATTGATGGGTGCGCACGTGAACGGGCGGGTCTATAATGCGGCCTCGTGGCTGACCGTGCTGGTCGTCTCCGCCCTGTCGCTTCTCTTTATCGCGACCCGGCTCTTCAACTTTTAAGCAGACACTAGAAGACAGTTGAGTCGTCCTCCGCTCAAAAAGCAGATCGCGGTGCCGCTCGTGCTGGCGGCGGTCTTCGGGCTGGCGTGGTACGTGCTCTCGCGGCTCATGCCGGAGCTGCCCGCGGGCTCGAACGAGCAGCAGCGGATGGCGCACGCGGCGAACGAGTGGGCGGTCACGCTCGTCCAGATCGTCTTCTGGATGAGCCTCGCCCTCATGGCCGTGCGCGCGCTCAACGAGCTGGTCTTCTTCATCTTCCAGAAGCGCAAGGGCTACGAGGCGCCGAGCCTGATGCGCGACCTCTTCTCGCTCGTCCTCTACATGACGGTGGGCGCCGTCATCCTTAAGTACACGCTCGACCTCTCGTTCGGGGCTCTGCTGCCGGGCTCGGCCCTGCTCGGCATCGTCCTCGGCCTCGCCTTGCAGGACACGCTCGGCAACCTCTTCTCGGGCATCTCGCTCCACGCCGACAAGCCGTTCCAGGTGGGCGATGTCATCACCGTCGGCAAGCACAACGGCGCCGTGATGTCGATCACCTGGCGCGCCGTCAAGATCAAGACCTTCTCGAACCACATCGTGCTGGTGAGCAATACCAGCATCGCTAAGGAGTCCATCGAGGTCTGCCCGCAGAACGGCCAGAACGCGCGCCTCGTCTGGTTCAGCGCGGCCTACACCGACTCGCCCGTCCGGGTTATCCACGCCGTGCGCGAGGCCGTGCGCGAGGCCGACAACGTCCTGCGCTACATCACGCCGGTCGTCCGCATTCGGAACCTCGGCGACTCGGGCGTCGAGTACGAAGTTAAATACTGGCTCTCGGACTACTCGCGTTACAACGACACGGACGCGCTCGTCCGCCAACGCATCTGGTACGCCTTCCGCCGCAATGGCTTCACCTTCCCCTTCCCCACACGCACGCTCTACATGGAGCCGCCCGCGGACGTGGACGGCGACGGGCGCGACGCCGAGACGCTGGCCGAACTGCTCTCGGCCGTAGACATCTTCTCGCCGCTCACGCCCGTCGAGCTGAACGCGCTGGCGGCCTCCTCTGCGAACCACGTCTACGCGCCCGGCGAGACGATCATCCGCGCGGGCGACGACGGCGACTCGATGTTCGTCGTCAGCCGCGGGGGCGTGGACGTGCGCGTGGACTCGAACGGCACGTCGCGCACCATCAATCAGATAGGCGAAGGCGGCTTCTTCGGCGAGATGGCGCTCTTCACCGGCGAGCCGCGCACGGCCAACGTCGTCGCCGCCGAGGAGACCGAGGTGCTGGAGATCGGCCACGACGCGATGCGCTCACTCTTCCAGACCAACCCCGGCCTCGTCGAAGCCCTGAGCCGCGCCATCAACGAGCGTCGCGCCGGCCTCCTCGCCAACGCCTCCGCCCCCTCCGGCGACGAAGAGACACACGACGGACTCCTCTCCAGAATCAAACGCTTCTTCCGGCTCGACTGAACAGATGAAGACGACCAGACTCTTATGCGCGGCCGCCTGCCTCCTGCTCGGCGTCCGCGCGGGCGCCCGCGCGCAGACGCATACTCCCGCACGCGGCGACACCCGGACGCAGGTCAGGTACCTCTCCGGGACGGGTAAGGACGACGCCGTCGAGTGGGACTTCTACTGCACCGAAGGGCGGCGGAGCGGCGCTTGGGCGAAGCTTCCGGTGCCCTCGAACTGGGAGCAGCACGGCTTCGGCGCGTACAACTTCGGGCGGCCACACGACGAGCAGAAGAACCCGGTCGCGCGCGAGCAGGGGAAGTACCGTCTGCGCTTCTTCGTCCACAAGGGCTGGCGGGGCAAGGTCGTCCGCCTCGTCTTCGACGGCGTGATGACCGACGCAGAAGTGTCGGTCAACGGCGAGTCCGCCGGCCCCGTGCATCAGGGTTCCTTCTACCGTTTCAAGTACGACATCACCCCGCTCCTCAAGTACGGCGCCGAGAACCTCCTCGAAGTCAACGTCAGTAAAATCTCCTCGAACGAGAGCGTGAACCGCGCCGAGCGCTTCGGCTCGGACTACTGGGTCTTCGGCGGCATCTTCCGGCCCGTCTATCTCGAAGCACTGCCCGCCGCCCACATCGACCGGACTGCGATAGACGCGCGCGCCGACGGCAGTTTCTACGTTGACGTTCACCTCGGGGGTAACGTCACGTACGGCGGCGTGTCGGCGCAAATCATCGACGCGCGCGGCGCACCGGTCGGCATGCCGTTCGGCGCCGACGTGAGCCGCGGCAACACGTCCGTCAGGCTCGAAACCAAAATCAACGCGCCCAAGCTCTGGACGGCGGAGACGCCGAACCTCTACCGCATTCACCTCACGCTCTCGCAGGAGTCGAAGAGCAGGCACGACGTTACCGAACGTTTCGGCTTCCGCACGTTCGAGGTGAGGCCGGGCGACGGGCTCTACCTTAACGGACAGCGCATCACTCTGAAGGGCACGAACCGACACTCCTTCTGGCCCGAGTCGGCGCGCACGACGAGCCGCAAAATCAGTTACGACGACGCGCGTCTGCTCAAGGAGATGAACAACAACGCCGTGCGCATGTCGCACTACCCGCCCGACGCGCACTTTCTCGAAGCGTGCGACGAGCTGGGTCTTTATGTCCTGGACGAGCTGGGCGGCTGGCAACGCGCTTACGACACAGAGACGGGGCGGAAACTGATCGGCGAGCTGGTGCGGCGCGACGTGAACCACCCCTCGATACTCTTCTGGGACAACGGCAACGAGGGCGGCTGGAACCGTGAGAACGACGGCGAGTTCGCGAAGTGGGACCCGCAACGACGCGCGGTGCTCCACCCGTGGGAACTGGCCGGCGGCGTCGATACGAATCACTACGAAACTTTCGAGAGCCACGCGCGGCTCGCCGCGGGGCCGAACATCTACATGCCGACCGAGTTCCTCCACGCGCTCTACGACGGCGGCGGGGGCGCGGGGCTCTGGGACTACTGGGAGGTCATGCGCAAGAGCCGCGCGCGCGCGGGCGGCTTCATCTGGGCGATGCTCGACGAGTGTGTCGCGCGCACCGACCGCGGCGGGCGGCTCGACTGTTCCGGCAATCAGGGCGCGGACGGCATCGTCGGCCCGCACCGCGAGCGCGAGGGCAGCTTCTACGCCGTCCGCGAAATCTGGTCGCCCGTTTGGTTGACGGGGCCGCAGGAACTAACGGAAGCCCCGAGCGTCTCCTTCGCCCTTGAGAACCGCTTCGACTTCACAGACCTCAACGAATGCACCTTCGAATGGCGACTCGCGCGATTCCCTTCTCATTCCGAGACGAGGTCGGGCCATGTCACGTTAGCCGCGGGCAAGCTCAAAGGGCCGAACGTCCCGCCGCACGTCGCGGGAGAGTTGCGGCTCGAACTGCCGCCGCTCAGACGACGCGCCGACGTGCTCTACCTCACCGCGAAAGACCCTGCGGGGCGCGAACTCTGGACATGGTCTTGGGGACTGAAACGCGCCCTCGAACTCCCGCGCGTCGGGCCGCGCGCGGGCGGCGGCGAAGTCTCGACCAGAGACGAGGGCGGCTCGCTCTTCGCGCGGGCCGGGGCAATCGAGCTGCGCTTCGACAAACGTTCGGGCCTGCTCGCCGAAGTCCGCAGCCGCGGCACGTTAATACCCTTCGGCAACGGCCCGCGCTTCCTGGCCTTCCGCCGCGACGGACGCAGGTTCGCGGACATCTCCGGGCCGTCTGAAAAGATTTTCTTCGAGCCGCACATGGAGAGCGGCGACCTCGTCGTCGATGTGCATTACAACGGCGCCCTCAAACGTGCGCGCTGGCGCGTCTCGCCAAGCGGCGTCGCGCGGCTCGACTACGAGTACGCGTTCGACGGCGCGGTCGATCTGCTCGGCGTGCAGTTCGACGCGCCCGAGGGTGAGGTGCGCTCCTTACGTTGGCTCGGGCGCGGGCCGTACCGCGTCTGGCAGAACCGCACGCACGGCACGCGGCTCGACGTGTGGGAGAGCCGCTACAACGACACGACGCCCGGCGAGAGCTGGGGCTACCCAGAGTTCAAGGGCTACTTCGCCGGCTGGCGCTGGGCCGCCTTCGAGACGACGGCCGGCGTCGTCACCGTCTTCAACGAGTCGGGCGACTCACACCTCGGCGTCTACAGACCGAAGGACGGCCGCGACGGCCTGCTCGACCTCCCCGAGACCGGCCTCGCCATCCTCCACGTCGTCCCCGCCATCGGGAGCAAGTTCCAACCGCCCGAACAACTCGGCCCGCAGTCGCAGCCGCGACACGTCTCCGGCACGACCCGCGGGTCGGTCGTCTTCCGCTTCGACGCGACCTCAAATAAGAGGACAAGATAACCACCGCAGACACAGAGACACGGCTTGTTGAGGGATAACTCAACAAGCCGTGTCTCTGTGTCTGCGATGGTTAATTCTTCGGCTTTACCTTACGCCGCGCTCCGCGTGACCTGAGTTCCACACTCGTCACGCGGCTCAGCCCGCTTTCCCCCGCGCACCCGCGCAAGGAGCAGCGCGATCTCCTTCGGTGAAGTCTTCACCAGGGCCACGCCGAGCAGGATGACGAGCGCCGCGCCCGCCTCGCGCCAGCCGAGCGGCTCCGAAAGAATGAGCCAGCCGAGCAAGAGCGCCACCAGAGGGTTCACGTACGAGTAGGTCGAAACCAGCGGCAAAGGCAGCTTCTGTATCGCGTACATGTATGCGCTGTAGGCCACAATCGACCCGAACACGATGAGGTACAGCAACGCGCCGGCGCTCCTCGCGCTGAAATGCATTCCCGACCACTCGCCCACGAGCGTCCCCGCCAGAGTCAAAACCACCCCCGCCCAGAGCATCTGCACCGCCGAAGCCATCAGCGGCGAGACCCCTACGGGGCGCAGCTTCGAGTAGACAGAGCCCGCCTGCCAGAAGAAACTCCCGATTTGGATGATGACGACGCCGAGCACGTACTTACCGTTTAGCTCCGTCCCGAAGAGCTTCGGCCCGACGAGCATCGCCAGCCCCCCGAAACCCACGGCCATCCCGAGCAGGCCCCGGAGCCCGACGCGCTCGCCGTCCTTCTGAAAACGCTCAAGCGCCGCCGCCCAGAACGGCGAGGTCGCCACCAAAAGCGCCGCCATCCCGCTCGGCACCCACATCTCGGCCCACACGACCGCCCCGTTCCCCACGCCGAGCAGCATCAGGCCCACCACGCCCAGATGGAACCACTCGCGCCCGATGGGCAGGCGCGCGCCCCTCTGCCGGCTCATGACGAAGAAGAGCACGCCGCCTGCGATGAGAAAGCGCAGCCCCGCAAAGAGGGTCGGCTGAAAACTCTCCAACCCGACGGCAATCGCCAGATACGTCGTCCCCCAGAAGAAACAGACCGCCGCCCAAGCGCCGTATGCCCCTAACTTCTCCCTGCCCATCTCACTCACCCACCCTTTCCCTGTTCACCGGCAGCACCGTAGACTCCTTAACGGTCTTCAGCACGATGGTCGTCCGCGTGCTCCTTATCGCCTTGAAACGCCCCAGCTCGTCGCGCAGAAATCGGTAGAGGTCGTCCGTATCGCGCGCACGCACCTTCAACAGAAAACAGTCCTCGCCCGCGAGATGGTGCAATTCCAGCACCGATGGCAGCGCCGCCAGCTCCTCGCCCGTCCCTTCGGCGCGCCCGACCAAATCCTCTGGGTCTTCCACACGCAGGAAGATGAAGGCCACGAGCCCGAGCCCCAGCGCGTGCGGGTCGAGAATCGCCGTGTAACCCTTAATCAGGCCGCGCTCCTCCAGCTTGCGCACACGCTCAAGGGTGGCCGAAGGGGTCAGCTCGACCACCCGCGCCAGCTCCACGTTGGTCGTCCGCCCGTCCTTCTGGAGAATCTCCAGAATCTTCGCGTCCCTCTCGTCAAGTATCGCAGCCATCTTCTTCTCTTACGAATCCCCGATCCGTCGCGTTCCGTCAAATTCGGTAAAAAGCGTGAATTGCCGCTTATCGTACGCCGTAACAGATAGATTGTCAATAAATATTCCCTCTAATGTAATTTATGGAGTGATAAACGCGGCGACGCCTGTTGCCGTCAGGCCGGGGCAACCCGCGAATTTCCTCGTTCATCCATAGACTTGACAAGAAGGGACTCAATATTTATTATCCTTGCGTGCTCACGCATTGAGGATCGCCCCGGCTCCTCCCGGAGAGGGCCAAAGGGGCAGCAAAAATTCTCTCTAGAGGTAAAAAGATCATGAGCATCACACGTTACGACCCCTTCCGCGACCTGAAGACCTTGCAGGACGAGGTCAACCGTCTCTTCTCCACCAACTTCTCGCGCGGCTTCGGCGACGAGGGCATCGCCCGCGGCGCCTGGACGCCGAACGTCGATATCTTCGAGAACAAGGACGAGATCGTCCTCGAAGCCGAACTCCCCGGCATGAGCCGCGAGGACTTCGAGCTGTCCATCGAGAACAACGTCCTGACGCTGCGCGGCGAGCGCCGCTTCGAGAAGAGGGACGAGGCCGACAACTACCACCGCGTCGAGCGCGCCTACGGCTCGTTCACGCGCTCCTTCACGCTGCCACAGACCGTCTCGGGCGAGGGCGCAACAGCCGAGTACAAGCACGGCGTGCTGCGTGTCGCGCTCCGCAAGCGCGAGGAGGTGAAGGCCCGCCGCATCGAGGTCAAGGGCGAGTCGGCCGAAGGCCAGCCCCCGAAGACCATCGAGGCGAAGCCCGAGCAGTCCGCGGCCAGGGCCCAGACGAACACGTCCAACGCCTAACCCGGCAGGAAACCTTCGGCGGCCAGCCCGACGGTCAGGAGCCACGGAAGCCGAAACTTCCGCGGCCACCCGACGCGGCTGGCCGCTAAGGTTTCAGACCTAATCGGCGGAAGCGTTTTTTTTGAGAAGAAGTAGTCAGTAAGGATTCTCCCGAGGCAATCATGCGTCTAGAACGTTTCACACTGCGCGGCCAGGAGGCTATCCAGTCGGCCATCGAGGCGGCCGAGCGCAACCAGCACCAGCAGGTCGAGCCCGAACACCTCCTGCTCGCCATGCTCGAACAGCCCGAAGGCGTCGTCCGGCCCCTTCTCGGCAAGCTCGGCGCGAACTTGCAGGTCGTCTTAAACGACCTACAGGCGGCCATCGCGCGCCTGCCGAAGGTGCAGGGCGGCTCGCAGTACTTCAGCCCGCGCATCACGCAGGTCTTCCAGGCCGCACAGAAGGAGGCCGAACAGATGCAGGACGAGTACATCTCGACCGAGCACCTGCTCCTCTCCATCACGGCCGAGAAGGACGGCGCGGCGGGGCGCATCCTGCGCCAGCACGGCGTCAACCGCGACGACCTCTTCAAGGTCATCGAGCAGACCCGCGGCGGCGTCCGCGTCACCGACCAGAACGCCGAGGCCAACTACCAGGCGCTCTCGAAGTACGCGAAAGACCTGACGGAGCTGGCGCGTCAGGGCAAGCTCGACCCCGTCATCGGCCGCGACGACGAGATACGGCGCACCGTCCAGGTTTTAAGCAGAAGGACGAAGAACAACCCCGTGCTCATCGGCGAGCCGGGCGTCGGCAAGACCGCGATTGTCGAAGGCTTGGCGCAGCGCATCATCTCGGGCGACGTGCCGGAGACGCTGCGTAACAAGCGGCTTGTGGGGCTCGACCTCGGCTCGATGCTCGCCGGCGCGAAGTACCGCGGCGAGTTTGAAGACCGTCTGAAGTCTGTCCTGAAAGAGATAGAGAACGCGCAGGGTCAGATCGTCCTCTTCATCGACGAGCTGCACACGCTGGTCGGCGCGGGCGCGGCCGAGGGCGCCATCGACGCCTCGAACATGCTGAAGCCCGCGCTCGCGCGCGGCGAGCTGCGCTGCGTCGGCGCGACGACCTTGAACGAGTACAAGAAGTACATCGAGAAGGACGCCGCCCTCGAACGGCGCTTCCAGCAGGTCTTCGTCGGCGAGCCGACCGTGGAGGACACCATCGCCATCCTGCGCGGCCTGAAGGAGCGCTACGAGGTGCATCACGGCGTCCGCATCAAGGACTCGGCCATCGTCGCGGCGGCGACGCTCTCGAATCGCTACATCACCGACCGCTTCCTGCCCGACAAGGCCATCGACCTCATCGACGAGGCGGCCTCGCGCCTCCGCATCGAGATTGATAGCTTGCCGCAGGAGATCGACGTGTTGGAGCGGGAGATTCTTCAGCTTGAGATCGAGCGCCAGGCGTTGCAGCGCGAAGAGGACGAACGCTCGAAGGCGCGTCTGAAGGATATCGAGCAGCGCATCGCCGACCTCAACGAGAAATCTTCCGGGATGAAGGCTAAGTGGCAGTCCGAGAAAGAAGAGATCGACCGGATGCGCGAGGCCAAGAACGAGCTGGAACAGCTCCGCCTGCAACTCGATCAGGCGCGCAACGCGGGCGACCTTCAGCGCGCCGCCGAGATTCAGTACGGCCAGATTCCCGAGAAAGAGCGCCAGCTCGCCGCCGAACAGCAGAAGCTCGCCGAGCTTCAGAGCGACGGCGTCATGCTCAAGGAAGAGGTTGACGAGGAGGATGTGGCGCAGGTCGTCGCCAAGTGGACGGGCGTCCCCGTCTCAAAGATGTTGGAAGGCGAGATGCAGAAGCTCGTCACGATGGAGGAGGGCCTGCGACGCCGCGTCATCGGGCAGGACGAGGCGCTGACGGCCGTCGCCAACGCCGTGCGCCGCGCGCGCGCGGGGCTGCAAGACCCGAACCGCCCCGTCGGCTCCTTCATCTTCCTCGGCCCCACGGGCGTCGGCAAGACGGAGACGGCGCGCGCGCTTGCCGAGTTTCTGTTTGACGACGAGCGCTCGATGGTGCGGCTCGACATGTCGGAGTACATGGAGAAGCACGCCGTGGCGCGCATGATCGGCGCGCCGCCGGGCTACGTCGGCTACGAGGAGGGCGGGCAGTTAACCGAGGCCGTCAGGCGCCGCCCCTACAGCGTCATCCTCTTCGACGAGATCGAGAAGGCGCACCCGGATGTCTTCAACATCCTCTTGCAGATTCTCGACGACGGGCGTTTGACCGACTCGAAGGGGCGCACGGTGGACTTCAAGAACACCGTGCTCATCATGACCTCGAATCTGGGGAGCCGCGAGATACAGGCCGTCGCGGACGACGAGAAGCAGGTGCGCGAGGCGGTGCTCGAAGTCCTGCGCGAGAACTTCAAGCCGGAGTTCCTGAACCGCGTGGACGACATCGTCATCTTCCACCAGCTCACGCGCGAGCAGATCGGCGACATCATCGAGATACAGCTCGAACGCCTGCGCCGCCTGCTCGCGGAGCGCGACATGCACCTCGTCCTCGACGATTCGGCGCGCGCTCTGCTCGCGCGCGAGGGCTACGACCCGCTCTACGGCGCGCGCCCTCTGAAGCGCGCGATTCAGACGCTCATCCAGAACCCGCTCGCGTCGAAGCTTTTGCGCAGCGAGATTCTGCCCGGCCAGACCGTGCGCGTCTCGGCCGACGGCGAACAGTTACAGTTCACGGCCGACGGCGGCGACGCCGCGACCGAGGCGGCGATAGCATGACGGCGAAAGGGGGCGCCGAAGCGATGCAGTCTAAGGTCAGACATTTCGGTTTACCGTTCGGCGTTCTCCGGACGCAGTCCAAAACCCGTAGGAGGCTTGGAATGAGACATCACAGGTTCGACCCGCGCGACCTCTTCACCTTGCAGGAGAGGATGAACCGCCTGTTCGAGGAGGCGGCCGACCGCCGCGCGGGCTCACACGAAGCGGAGGGCGAGATCGACCGCGCCGACTGGATTCCGGCGGCCGACGTGTACGAGGACGAGCGCGAGTACCTGCTCGTCTTAGACCTGCCCGGCATCAACCGCGAGGGGCTCGACGTGAGCTTAGACGACGGAAGCCTCGTCATCCGCGGCGACCGCAAGGGCGCGGAGGGCTTGCACGCGCGCCGCACCGAGCGGCCGCAGGGGCGCTTCGTGCGCACCTTCAGTCTGCCCGACGCGGTAGACCGCGCGTCGATTGTGGCCGATTACAAGGACGGCGTGCTGCTCCTCCACCTCCCGAAGCGCGACGAGCGGCAGGGGCGCCGTCTGAAGATAGACGTGAAGTGACCGGGGCGGCTCGTGAAAGGTGTTGGGCCGAACCGCCCTTCGGGTGTTAAGCTTCAACGGAAGACGAAGAATCCCATCCACGGTTCACGAGCATGAGACTATTTCGCAGAGGGAGCAAGAAGCGAGATATGGCAGAGAAAGAGTCGGCCGAGAAGGACTGGCCGGAGGAGCTGAGCGCCGAAGAGGAGACGCCGAAGGTTCGCTTCAACGACCGCCGCCGCATCCGCCTCGGCGAAGAGGAAGAGGCCGCGGCCGAGCGTCCGGCCGCGGAGGAGGCGCCGAGCGTGAAGCCCTCTTACGTGGAAGAGCTGGAGGCGCGCGCGCGCGAGGCGGAGCAGAAGGTGTTGGACGTGCAGACACGTTTCGAGCAGGTGCGGGCCGACCTCAAGCGCGAGACGGATGAATTGCGTCAGCGCCTCGCGCGCAACGCCGACGAGCGCGTCATGCGTGAGAAGGCTTCGTTCATCTCCGCGCTGCTGCCCGTCATCGACAACCTGCAACGCGCCGTCGAGGCGGCCGAAGCGGGCGGCTCGCAGGAGGCGCTGATTAACGGCCTGCGCGGCACCATCAGCGGCTTCGAGAACGTGCTCACACAGATCGGCGCGGAGCCCGTCGAGGCGCTCGCCCGCACCTTCGACCCGGAGCTGCACGAAGCGGTTGACACGACCGAGGTCGAGCCCGCGCTCGACGGTCAGGTCACGGCGCAGTACGGCCGCGGCTACCGGCTCGGCAACCAACTGCTCCGCCCCGCGCGCGTCCAGGTCGGCCGCGCGAAGAGCGAGAGCGCGGGCGCGTGACGGCTCTTTAGAACAGACTAACCGACGATCAAACATTTTCTCAGGAGAAGAACACAGTGGCAGCGAAGGATTTGAAGTTCAGGGAAGAGGCGCGGAGCGCGATGCTGAAGGGCGTCAACGTCCTCGCGAACGCGGTGCGCGTGACCTTGGGGCCGAAGGGCCGGAACGTCGTTTTGGGGAAGAAGTTCGGCTCGCCCGTCATCACGAAGGATGGCGTGACGGTCGCCAAGGAGATCGAGCTTAAAGACAAGTACGAGAACATGGGCGCGCAGATGGTCAAGGAGGTCGCCACCAAGACCAACGACATCGCGGGCGACGGCACGACCACCGCGACCGTGCTCGCGCAGGCCATCTTCCGCCAGGGCGTCAAGAACGTCACGGCCGGCGCCAACCCGATGGCCTTGCAGCGCGGCATCCAGCTCGGCGTCGAGGCTGCCACCGCCGAACTCGAAAAGCTCTCGAAGAAGGTCAAGGGCAAGGAGGAGCTGGCGAACGTCGCGGCCGTCTCCGCCAACAACGACCGCGAGATCGGCGAGCTGATCGCCGAGGCGATGGACAGGGTTGGCAAGGACGGCGTCGTCACGGTCGAGGAGTCGAAGTCGATGCAGACCGAACTCGACTTAGTCGAAGGGATGCAGTTCGACCGCGGCTACCTCTCGCCCTACTTCGTCACCAACCCCGACCGCATGGAGTGCGTGCTTGACGAGCCCGTCATTCTCATCCATGAGAAGAAGATTTCGGCAATGCGCGATTTGCTGCCGCTGCTCGAACAGGTGGCGAATCAGGGCAAGCAGCTCCTCATCATCGCCGAGGACGTGGAGGGCGACGCGCTCGCCACGCTCGTCGTCAACCGCCTGCGCGGCACCATCAAGGTCTGCGCCGTCAAGGCTCCCGCGTTCGGCGACCGCCGCAAGGCCATCCTCGAAGATGTCGCGACCCTGACCGGCGGGCGCGTCATCACCGAAGACCTCGGCATCAAGCTGGAGTCGGTCACCATCGAAGACCTGGGGCGCGCCAAGCGCATCATCGTGGACAAGGAGAACACGACCCTCGTCGAGGGCACGGGCGAACGTAAAGCCATCGAGGGGCGCGTCTCGACCATCCGCCACCAGATCGAGGAGACGACCTCGGACTACGACCGCGAGAAGTTGCAGGAGCGCCTTGCCAAGCTCGCGGGCGGCGTCGCGGTCATCCGCGTCGGCGCCGCGACCGAGACCGAGATGAAGGAGAAGAAGATGCGCGTCGAGGACGCCGTCAACGCGACGCGCGCGGCCGCGCAGGAGGGCATCGTCCCGGGCGGCGGCGTCGCGCTCGTGCGCGCGGCCCGGGCGCTCGACAAACTCGAAGTCGAGGGCGACACGCTGACGGGCGTGCGCCTCATCCAGCGCGCGATGCAGGAGCCGCTGCGCCGCATCGCGGAGAACGCGGGGATGGACGGCGCCGTCGTCATCGGCAAGATCGAGGAGTCGAAGGGCGCGGTCGGCTACAACGCCGCGACCGGCGCGTTCGAAGACCTCGTCAAGTCGGGCATCATCGACCCGACGAAGGTCGTCCGCACGGCCCTGCAAAACGCCGCGTCCATCGCCGGCCTGCTGCTCACCACGGACGCCGCCGTCACCGACGCGCCCGAGCCGAAGAGAGCGGGTGCGCCGCCGATGCCCGGAGGCGAAGACTACGGCGACTACTGAGAGCCGTGAACGGTAACCCGTAAACCGTGACCAGAGCGTGAACCGTGACGAGAGTAAAGCAGTCCTTCTCTCGTCACGGTTCACGGCTTTCAAATTGCAACGCGGCGATGTGCTATAGTTCTGATGTCCGAAAGCGCGACAAAGCGCAACGGGCCATCCGAGCCAGGCATCTAACAGAAGCCGGACGACGGGCAGGTTTGGCGAAATTGTTTCGGGTTGAAAGCCCTCGCAGAAGCCGCGCCGCCCGCCGTCCAATTTTTTTTTAAGGCTGATGTTTTCGAGCCCCTGCGGAGGTCGCCTCGTAGACTCCCCCCGCGGCTCACCAGAAGGAAAAGAAATGATAGACCTGGGTACTTACAAAGACCGTTTCGCCGAGAGCGGGCAGCGCGTGCTGGAGCACGCCGTGCAGGAGTCGCGTCACCGTGACCAAAACTACATTGCGGTGGAACATATTCTCAACGGCCTCGCCGTGGAGGAGGCCGAGTTGTTCAACTCGACTATGCGCGACCTCTCGCTCGACCCGCGCTCTGTCAAGGTGATGATTGAAAAGCGTCTTGAGAATGCACGCTATCAGAACGTCAACAAGGGCATCCGCATCGCGCCCGAGACCATCGAGCTTTTCAAGCGCTCGATGGAGCGCGCGCGCGCGCAAGGGCGCAAGACCATCGAAGCCACAGACCTCTTCATGGCCTTCTCGCAGGACGAGAACAGCGCGCTGATGGGCGTGCTGCGCGCGCTCGGCGCCAACAACGAGACGGTCATCGAGCAGGTGCGCGCACGCGTCCGCACGCGCGAGCAGCAGGAGGAGGAGTACAAGAAGAAGTTCGAGCTGCCTCCGTACCTCAAGCACTTCGGCGTCTCCTTGAATCGTCTGGCGCGCGCCGACAAGCTGCCGCCGACCATCGGCCGCGAGCGCGAGATTCAGCAGATGATCGAAATCCTCTGCCACCGCGAGCGCGCCAACTCGCCCATGCTCGTCGGCGAGCCGGGCGTCGGCAAGACGGCGGTCGTCGAAGGTCTCGCGCGTTTGATTGAACTCGAACCGGAGAAGGTGCCCGCACGCCTGCGCGGCACGCACGTCGTGCAGTTGCAGATGGGGGGCTTAGTCGCCGGCACAATGCTGCGCGGCATGTTCGAGGAGCGCATCAAGGGGATCATCGACGAGGTGAAGGAGCGCGACAACCTCATCCTCTTCATCGACGAGGCGCACACCATCATCGGCGCGGGCGCCGCGCTCGGCACTTCGAGCGACGCCGCCAACATGTTCAAGACGGCGCTGGCGCGCGGCGAGATGCGCATCGTCGGCGCGACGACCATCACCGAGTACAAGGAGTACATCGGCGAGGACGAGGCGCTCGCACGTCGCTTCCGTCTGGTCAAGGTTGATGAGCCGACCATCGCTGAGACGCGCGAGATTCTCTTCGGCCTGCGGCCGCGCCTTGAGCGCAACTACTCGGTCACCATCTCGGACGACGCCATCAATACGGCGCTGGAGATGGCCCCGAAGTACATCCGCAACCTACACCTGCCGGACAAGGCCATCGGCTGGCTCGACACGGCGGCGGTCAAAGTTGAAATCAACGAGCCGGACACGATGGTCGTCAAGCCGGAGCACATCATCGACGTTATCTCGCAGGAGTCGCGCATCCCGCGCGACATGATCTACCGCGACACCAACGACCGCTTCTCCGCGATGGAGGAGGATTTGGGCAAGCGCGTCATCGGCCAGAAGGACGCTATCAAGGCCGTCGCGCAACGCCTGCGCCTCAACAAGGGGCCGCTCAAGGAGTCGCACTACAAGCCTGACGGCGTGCTCCTCTTCCTCGGGCCGACGGGCGTCGGCAAGACCGAGCTGGCGAAGGCCGTCGCCGAGTTCATGTTCGGCGACGAGGAGAAGATGGTGCGCATCGACATGTCCGAGTACCAGGACGGCACCATCGGCATCGAGAAGCTCATCGGCATGCCGCGCGGCATCGTCGGCAGCGAGCGCGGCGGCGTGCTCACCGAACAGTTGCGCGAGAATCCTTACACGGTTCTCCTTCTGGATGAGGTCGAGAAGGCTTCGCCGACTTTGATGAACCTGTTCCTGCAAGCCTTCGACGAGGGCTGGCTGACGGACGGGCGCGGCAAGAAGGTTTATCTTTCCGACGCGATCATCATCATGACCTCGAACCTCGGCTCGGAGAACTTCAAGAAGTACGAGAAGCCGTTCGGGTTCGGCGCGAAGACCCTGGGCGACATGAAGGCCATCCGGGGCGACGTGATGAAGGCGGCCGAGAACCGCTTCTCGCCCGAGTTCCGCAACCGCATCGACGAGATCGTCATCTTCTCGCCGCTGACGATGGACGAGGTGCGCGACATCGCGAAGATTTACACCGCGAAGCTCTGCCGCCAGATGGAGCAGCAGGGTAAGGTCTGCCGCGTGACTCAGGCCGCGCTCGACCTTCTGACGGAGAAGGGCTACAGCCCGGCCTACGGCGCGCGCTTCCTCAAGCGCCACATCGACGAGAAGGTCAAGCTCCCCATCACCGCGATGTGGAAGGATGCTTCGAGCTTCGTCGCCGACGTGGTGGACGGCGAGGTCGTCGTCAAGGCTGAAGCGTAAAGACGAGTTCACGCTCACCTGCGAAACGAGAGGGGCCGGAACTGATTCAGTTCCGGCCCCTCTCGCTTTACCCCCGAAGGCCCGGGCCCCGCCCGTTCGGCGTTTGCCTTCGCTCCCCGCGCGCGTTTATAAATTCGAGCATGAGAAAGACGCTCTACCACTTCGCGCCGCCGCTCGTCGCGGCGCTGATGCTCTTCACCCCGGCCGCGGCGCGCGCGCAGAAGGACGGCGGCGGCGCGAAGCCGCAGGCGGGCGCCCCGAAGTCAGCCGTGAAGGTTGACGAGAAGGCCCAGGCCATCGTCGCGCGCGCGGTCGAGGTGGTGGGCGGCCCGGCCTTCCTCGGCGTGCGCTCGGTCGTCTCGAAGGGCTACTTCACGCCGTTCCGCGACGGGCAGTCGGGCATCCCCGACCCCTTCCGCGACTACCTCGTCCTCCCCGACCGCAACCGCACGGAGTTTAAGGGCAGCCGCATCATCCAGTCGTTCGCGGGCGACACCGGCTGGGTCTTCGACGGCCGGAAGAAGGCGCTGAACGACCTCGGGCCCGAACAGATGGCCGACATCCGCACGACGCTGCGGACGAGCCTCGACAACATCCTGCGCGGCTGGTGGCGCGCAGAGGGCGCAAGCCTCACCTACGTCGGGCGGCGCGAGGCGGGGCTCGCGCGCCGCAACGAAGTCGTCCGCCTCACCTACCCCGACGGCTTCGAGATCGAGTTCGAGTTCGACGCGCGCGAGGGGCTGCCCGCCAAGGTTCTCTACAAGCGTCCGGGCGAGGAGGGCGAGCGGGTCGAGGAGGAGGACCGTTACGCGCAGTTCCTCAACATCGAGGGCGCGCGCTTCCCCTTCGTCATCGACAAATACCGCGCCGGCGTCCAGTCGAGCCGCGTCAACTACGACACCGTCGAGGTCAACAAGCCCATCCCCGACTCCTTCTTCGCCAAGCCTGCCGACGTGAAGACGATCAAGTTCTAAAAATAAAGGTCAGCACCGCCTGCGGTAGCGGGCGGTGCTGACCGCTATGACGAGTCTTTAACTCTTCTTCAAAACCGACTCATCGCGCAGGGCTTCGGCGGCCGGCTGCGCGTCGGCGGCGACGAAGACGGGCGCGGGCAGTTTCACGCCTGCCATGCCCGCGAACAGGCGCTCGTACTCGTCCACGACGTGCTCCCAGTCGTAGCGCTCGCGGATGCGCGCCTGCGCGCGCTGTCGGTACTGTGCGACCATCGCGCCGCCGCGCAGGACGCGCTGCAACTGCGCGGCGAGGTCTGCGGTGTCGCGGTAGTGTATGGCGGCGTCGCCCGTCACCTCGACGTTCTCGGGCGTGTTGAGCGTGAGCACACAGTTGCCGTAGCCCATCGCTTCGAGCAGCGCCGGGTGCGTGCCGCCGACCTCGGTGGCGTGGACGTAGCAGAAGGCGTTCTGTTGGAGCGCGCGGTAGGCGTCGCCGAAGACGAAGCCGGTGAAGACGATGCGACGGTCGCGGCGCGCGAGCGAGCGCAGGTGCGCGATGTACTCGTGCGCGTACGGGGCGTCGCCGACGACGAGGAGCTTCTGCGGCGTGCGGACGCGGCGGAAGGCTTCGATCACCATCTCGGCGTTGTTCTCCGGCTCCAGGCGCGAGACGTAGAGCACGTAGCGGTTCGGCTCGACCCCCCAGCGCGAGACGGCCTGCCGGTCGGTGCGCCGCTCGACCTCCGCGCCGTAGGCGATCATCGTCGAGCCCGCGCGGTACTTCGCCAGGTAATAGTCCTGAATCACGCGCGCGTCCGTCACCGTCTCGTTCGGCAGCCAGACCGAGAGGCGCTCGGCCACGCGGTAGTAGTTCTTCCCGAGCCAGTTCCACTTCCGCCGCTTGTGTTCGAGGCCGTCCACGTTGATGGCGACGGGCACGCCCGCGGCGCGCAGCACGGGTGCGATGGGCGCGTTGGCGGCGTTGCAGATGAGCGCGGCGTCGAAGCGTCGGAGGGCGGCGGCGTGGAGGGCGGAGAGCCCTGCGTGGACTACGGTGTCGAAGTATTTATGGCGGATGGTGGGGAGCACCTTGAGGCGCACGCCCTTGTACTCGATCTGGCGGGGGCTGACGTAGTGCGCGCGGCAGTAGACCGTCACGTCGTGACCGCGCGCGACCAGCCGCGTCGAGAGCTGCTCGGCGAACGTCTCGAATCCCCCGTAGCTGGCCGGAATCCCCCTCGTCCCCAGAATCGCGATGCGCATGTCTGAACTAATGATGATTGGTGGAAGACGCTGGACGCTGGACGCTGGACGCTTAAAGCTCCGGCCATCGTCTATGGTCTATGGTCTATCGTCCGTCGCCGCTCATCACTCTCCTGTAAACCTGTAAGGTCATGCGGGCCGTCTCCCGCCAGTCGAAGCGCCGCGCCCTTCGTAGTCCACGCTCACTCAGGGTGGCGCGCAGGGCGTCGTCGTCAATGAGCCGCGCGAGGGCCTCGGCCAGCGCGCCCGTGTCGAGGGGGTCTACCGTCAGGCCGGCGTCGCCGACCACCTCCGGCAGGCTCGTCAAGTTGCCCGTCAGGACGGGCGTGCCACAGCTCATCGCTTCGAGCGGCGGCAGGCCGAAGCCTTCGTAGAAAGAGGGGTATGCGAACAGGAGCGCCCCCGTATACAGTGCGGGCAGGTCGCCCTCCGATACGTACCCCGTGAGGAGGACGGATGTCCCGAGGCCCTCCTCTTCAATCGCGCGCAGCGTGTCGCCGTAGAGCCAAGCCTTTTTGCCGACGAGAACCAGTTGCGGCAGATTACTCCTCCCGCGCCCGCGGCGCAAGGCCGAATAGGCGCGCACCAGCCTCGCCAGATTCTTCCGCGGCTGAATCGACCCGACCGCCAACACGTACTCGCCCGCGATGCCGTAACGCTCGCGGACGCGCGCCAACTCGCCCGCGTTCGCCACAGGTCGGAAGTGCGGCGCGACCGCCAAAGGTATCGCCGACACGCGCGCGGGGTCGAGCCCGTACGTCTCGACGAGGTCGCGCCGCGTGTACTCCGAAGGCGCGATGACGTGCGCCGCGCGCCGCGCTGTCGCGCGCACGGTGAACCTGAGTTGTACACGACTGCGCCGCTTAAAAGTTTCGGGGATGTGCTCGAACGAGAGGTCGTGAATCGTCGCCACCACCGGGCACGGCGCGAGCGGCGGCGACGTGTACTGCACGTGCAGCAAGTCAACGGGGCGCCGCCTCAACTCCGCCGACAGCGTCAAAGGTATCCTCACCAGCGGCGTATGCGGCATCGTCCGCCTCACAGAGACGTTCTCCCAACGCCCCCCGAACCTCTGCGCCGCCTCCTCCCTCGTCACGTAGACCGTATACCGATTCTCCCGGTCTACCTCGGCCAGCGCCTCGACGAGATTCGCCGCATACGTCTCATTCCCCGCCAACCCCGTCCCCACCGAATGCGCGTCAATCGCTATATGCACAGTTGAAGGATGCTGTTCCGAAGGTGTGAGAAATCAGGCGGGCGAATTTACGAGTTCGTTCAAATCCTCAAAGTAACGCCGGTGAGTGCGACGCAAAGCATGTTCAGTAGCAGCTTCAAGCAAAATCACCTCGCGCTCTGTTCCGCTTCGGTTGAGTTCAAGCTCCAACTGGAGCCGCGAATCTTCAGCCTCCTGCCGCGCCGAGTCGTCAAAGGCTCTAAAGGTGATAATGCGTCCCTGACTGCGGTCATATTCAATCAGAAATATCATCACCTTCTCCTTTAGGCTTTTCTATGTCTTCGATAATAACACGAAACAGATTGAGCATATTTTGCTTCAGCAAACTCATCTGCTCCTGGAACTCTGCCGGGCCGTCCGCTAACTTTGTTTCGAGAAATTCCAAATGGGTGGCCACGGTAGATGCTATCGTAAGCATCCTCTGAAAATCTTCATCGCCTCCGCCATATTTTATTGCCGGGTCAATAATGTCAGACCCTTTTTCCGAAACCTCGGCCCAGAGATGTTGCAACTCAGTCCGAACCTGTATCTCGATTAATTTGCCCTGAGAGTTGACGATGACGTGAACAGCGCGGTAGCCGTGGCTGGGTTTCTCGCGGCGGTCGCTGATGGCGGTGTGCTCAAAGAGGCTTGTGAGAGATTGGATGACTGACTCTTGGTTGGCAATGTCCGTCACAATCAACCGACAACCAGCGATGTCTTGAATCTGAGTTAAGCGGATGCTCTCGCGGCGGAGTTTGTCGGAGATGGAGGTGGTTGACTTCGCGGGACGGCCGGTCGGCTCTAGCCCCAGTTCGTTCCGGATGGCATCGACGACGACCTCGTAAGCCTCTGTGAACGAGCGGCGGTATTGGTCGAGGAGGCGGAGGTCGGCCTCGGTGATGTTGCCTTTGCGCAGGCGGTCGCCGAGCCGGTCAACCTGGGTTTTGGTCAATTCTGTTGCCATAAGCCGCCGCGTTAAGTATGTTAGCACCTCACGTCGCATCCCATGTATAACCCTTTTAACGAACTGAAGGCTAACAGAAGATGGAGACCTGTTCCCGATTATGAGTGAAGCAATTGACCAGCCGACGCAGGAAGTCGTCGAGGGTTTGCAGGACACCGGTGGTTTGGGTGGACACCCGAGGGGGCTGACGACGCTCTTCTTTACGGAGTTGTGGGAGCGCTTCAGTTACTACGGGATGCGCGCGATTCTGGTGCTGTACATGGTGGCGCTGCCGGAGCAGGGGGGCTTAGGGTTCGACACGAAGCGCGCGGCGTCGATCTATGGGACGTACACGATGTCTGTGTATTTGACGGCGCTGCCCGGCGGGCTCATCGCGGACAGGTGGCTGGGAGCGCGGTTGGCGGTGCTGCTCGGAGGCATCGTCATTGCGTGCGGACACTTCACGATGGTCTTTCAGTCCACGAACTTCCTCTACGCGGGGATGGCTTTGATCGCCATCGGGACGGGGCTCTTGAAGCCGAACATCAGCGCGATGGTCGGCGGCCTCTACCGCGAGAACGACCCGCGCCGCGACAGCGGCTTCTCGCTCTTCTACATGGGCATCAACATCGGCGCGGTGCTGGCGCCGCTCGTCTGCGGCTACCTCGCGCAGAGCGAAGGCTTCAAGGGCTTTCTCGCGTCGCAGGGTTTCAACCCGGCGACGAGCTGGCACTGGGGCTTCGGCGCGGCGGGCATCGGGATGACGCTCGGCCTCGTGGTCTTTGTGCTGCAACGCGGGCGGCTGCGGCATTCGGAGCAGAGGATAGAGAAGCAGGGGGGCGGCGCGCGCGAGGAGGAGGCCGCCGAAGGGCCGCAGAGTCTTTCGAGCGGTGACTGGAAGCGCATCGGCGTCATCTTCGTCTTCTTCCTCTTCACCATCCTCTTCTGGGCCGCCTACGAACAGAAGGGCGCGAGCCTCAACCTCTTCGCACGCGACCTCGTCAACACGCAGGTCTTCGGCTTCGCGTTCCCTTCGAGCTGGCTCCAGTCGCTGACGCCGTTCTACGTCATCATCCTCGCGCCCATCTTCTCCATCCTCTGGGTGCGGATGGGCGACCGGCAGCCTTCGAGCCCGGCCAAGTTCACACTGGGCCTGCTCTTCATCGGGCTCGCCTACCTCCTCTTCATGGTGCCGGCCGCGTGGATGACGGCCGGGGGCAGGGTGAGCCCTCTGTGGCTCGTCGGCCTCTACTTCCTCGAAGTGGTCGGCGAAATGTGCCTGAGCCCGGTCGGCCTGAGCACGGTGACGAAGCTCTCGCCGGCCAAGCTCGTCGGCATCATGATGGGCGTCTGGTTCCTCGCCTCTTCGATTGGGAGCAAGCTCGCCGGCTATCTCTCCGGCTTCTTCGTCGCCAACGACCCCTCGACGCTCGTCCGCCTCTACGGCGGCATCGCCCTCGGCCTCCTCGTCGCCACAGGAATACTCGCCTTACTCATCCCGACGCTGCGACGCATGATGGGACGCGTGCATTAAAGGGGAGCGGGGCGCGACGTGTGGGGACAAGTAGAGGGACACGCCGCGCGCGTGTGGGGCGTGGGTCGGGGTCGTTGGTTGAGGGTGGCGGTCGTTATTTGCCGCCGCCGCTGTCGCCGCCGCCGTTCCTCTTCTTGCGAGTAAGGCCGGTCTTGCGTTCGCTCTTGCGTGTGTAGCCGAAGGCGGCGTAGAGGTCGCTGTCGGGGCCTTCTTCGGGGTCGCCGATGACGCCGTTGACGACGAGTTGGATGAGCCGCAGGCTCTCTGCGTCGGCGTCGTCGCGCTCGATCTGCTTCGATTGAATCTGACTTTCAAGGACGCGCAACGCCTCGCGCGTGTCGAAAGAGGGCTTCAACGCGGCCTTGAACTGTGCGAGTGTCATCCCGCCGTATGACTTGTTCGGGGTGAGGGTCTCCCACCCGTTGATGACGCTGTTGAGCTTTTCCAATGTAGTTTTAGGCTGGCTCATGAGGCTTATACTCCTGAGTTGGTTTTGCGAGGTGCAGATATTTTATGCAAGCGCGCAAAGTTGGCAACAGAAATCTTCGCGCATGGGTCATGCGGCAGGAAATTCGTGTGAAATTAAAGTAAAAATGAGTTCGGTGGGTAAGAATAGGGCTTCGATTGCGCGAAACTGAGCTTTAATTGTGCAAGTTAAAGCTTTAATTCCCCGAAACTAAGCTTTATTTTTGCGAAATATAACTTCAATTGTCGGCAATTGAGCTTTCTTTCCGCGTCAACAACCTTCAATTCCGCGGAATCAATCTTCAACTGCGCGGGGCTTAGTCTAACGCTTGAGTCTTGGGCGGGGATTATTGGGCAGGATAAGTATTGTTCGGGTGGCTAAGCTTTGTGTTTCGGTTTAGCCGGCAGCTTGGCTGGAAGATTAATCTCGTCATCAATCAAAACGTCCGTACTGACATTCGCCGCCCGCGCGTATCGCAGAAGAATGGGGAGCGGAGGCTCGTTCGTTCCTACCTCATACGTCGAAATCTGCTTGGGCCAAATGAGGTCTTCGACTCCGAGATGCTGCCACATCTCGGACTGAGAAAGCCCTAACGCCTCCCTTATCCGGCGCAACTTCTCCGCCAGACGCTCCGGCTTGATGCGCGGCTTTCTTCCCATACGGTCTTCGAGCCGTGTCTCTGTGCCTCTGTGGTTAATGCCTTTCAGTCACACTCAACTGCAAGCCTTGGATTCAAGTTTGAAGTGCAACTTTGAGGTTGGCGGTTAGCGGGCAAGCTGCGGTAGTCTCGGCGTGCTTTCTTAACCGCCAAGTCAAAGAAGCACACTGATGAGCTACACGCAGCTGACCCGCGAGCAAAGATACCAGATTTACGCCTTGAAGAAAGCCGGGCACACCCAGACGGAGACGGCCGCCATCATTGGCGTCCACAAGTCGAGCATCTCGCGTGAACTGCGCCGCAACCGCGGGCAGCGCGGCTACCGCCCGGGTCGGGCGCAGGAGTTGGCCGCGGCGCGGCAGCACGCCGCCCACCGCCCACGCATCAGCGCGCAGACGTGGGTCACCGTCGAGTCGCTGTTGCGGATGGAGTGGAGCCCCGAGCAGATCGCGGGGCGGCTCAAGCTGGAGCGGCGCGCGGCGGTGAGCCACGAGCGCATCTACCAGTACGTCTACGCCGACAAGCGGGCGGGTGGCACGTTGCACCTCCATCTGCGGTGCCAAAGAGAGCGCCGGAAGCGCTACGGGAAGCAGTCGCGGCGAGGGCAGATCGCCGGCCGGGTCGGCATTGAGCAGCGACCGGCTGTCGTCGCCGCCAGGCGGAGAGTCGGCGACTGGGAGGCCGACACCATCGTCGGCCGAAGAGGCCGGGGCGCTCTCCTGAGCCTAGTCGAGCGCAAGTCGAAGTTGCTGCGGCTGAGCCTAGTCGAGCGCAAGGGGGCGGAAGAGGTGGCGCGGGCGAGCCTTGAGGCGCTCTCGCCGCTCTCCGAGCGGGTGCTGACGATCACGTCGGACAACGGCGGGGAGTTCGCCCACCATGCTCGCATTGCGCAGGGGCTCCGGGCAGACTTCTACTTCGCGCGCCCGCACGCGAGTTGGGAGCGGGGTGTGAACGAGAATACCAACGGGCTGCTGCGGCAGTACTTCCCGAAGCGGGCAGACTTCTCGACGATCACGGAGGCGGAGGTCGAACGCGTAACGGAGCGGCTTAATGAGCGGCCGCGCAAGACGCTCGGCTACCGGACGCCGAACGAGGTCTTTTACAAACGACGACCTGTTGCACTTCAAACTTGAATCCAAGAGCTGCCGTAGAGGCTTAGGTTTTGTGTTTGTGCTTGGCGGGCAGTTTAGCGGGTAAGTCGGATTCATCATCAACCAATGCGTCCAGGCAGACGTTCGCCAGCCGCGCGTATTGCAGAAGCGTTATCAACGACGGCTCACGCTTGTCCGTCTCATATTCCGAGATTTGGCTGGCTGCTATGCCCTCATCACCGAGACGCTTAACCATCCCCGTTTGAGACAAGCCAAGTGCGTCACGTATCGCACGAAGCTTTTCGCCCAAACGCTCCGGCCTCTGGCGTGCCTTCTTGCCCATTAGGAGTGACCTCCTGACGGGCAAAGCCGCACACAACGCTTGCTACTACTAGCAAATACTAGCAGACTGTCTTTGCGTGACCTTATCGCCGTGAGTAGAGACCTCTCATGCTCAACGGCGATGCTCATCTCTCTGGCGGTTGAGGGTGAGCTACGCTACGCATCCGACCGTTGCCTTATTTTCAAAGACTGGAACGCGAGGGAGGATACCACATGGGCATTTTAGTTCGCGATTAGTGCGGGCACGTCTGAAGGGAAGGCTGTGCAGCAACCCCGGTGATCCACGCCGGGGTCCTGGGGGCCGCGTATGCGACAGGCGGGCGCGTACGCGGCCTCTCTGCTTTAGCCTTCGGCTGCCGTTCCCTCTTCTTCCTGAACCACGCCGCGGAAGGTGCGGCGGTGGATGGGGCAGCAGCCGTGCGCTTTGAGCGCGGCCCAGTGGTCGCGGGTGCCGTAGCCGACGTGGCGTGCGAAGCCGTAAGAAGGGAACTGTGCGTCGTAGTCGCGCATGAGCGCGTCGCGGAAGGTCTTGGCGAGAACGGAGGCGGCTGCGATGGAGGCCGAGGCCGAGTCGCCGCGGATGATGGCCTTCTGCGGCAGCGGCGACTCGCGCAGTTGCAGCGCGTCGATTAAAAGATAATCGGCGCACGGTTGCAGTTGCTCAAGTGCCTGCAACATCGCGCGCCGCGTGGCGATGAGGATGTTTGTCGCGTCGATCTCTTCGGGAGAGATAAGCCCGTAGGCGTAACAGACGGCCGTGCGCCGCAACTCTTCAGCGATGCGCTCGCGCTGTAGCGCCGTGAGCTTCTTCGAGTCGTCGAGCCCTTCGGGGATGGGCGCCGCCGGGTCGAGGATGACGGCCGCCGCTACCACCGGCCCCGCCAAAGCCCCGCGCCCCACCTCATCGAGCCCCGCCACGCGCCCGAACCCCGAGCCGCGTGCCTCCTCCTCGAAGAGCGTGTGAATGAGCGACTGGCGCTTCTGGCGAACCATCGAAGAGTACTGAGTGCTGAGTACAGAGGACTGAGTGAGGACGTGTGGCTTTCACTCAGTCCTCTGTACTCAGCACTCAGTACTTCTTTATTTACTTTTGTTCGTCGCCGAGGCGCCCTTAGCCTGACCGCCGCTCTTGGCGGACGGGCGGGTGTCGAGTTCCTTGATGCGTGCGGCCTTGCCGCGCAGGTTGCGCAGGTAGTAGAGCTTGGCGCGGCGGACGCGGCCACGGCGCAGCAGCTCGACCTTGCCGATGATGGGGCCGTGGACGGGGAAGATGCGCTCGACGCCGACGCCGAAGCTGGTCTTGCGCACGGTGAAGGTCTCGCGGATGCCGTCGCCCTTGCGCGCGATGACCACACCCTCGAACGCCTGAAGGCGCTCCTTCGTCTCCGACTCCTTGATGCGCACGTGCACGCGCACCGTGTCGCCCGGCGAAAAGTCCGGGATGTCCGTGCGCCTCTGCGCGCTGTCCACACTGTCCAAGCGGTTCATGATGTTACCTCGTTAGCTGTCAGCGTTCAGCTTTCAGCTTCTTCCTGTCTTAAAACACGGCTGACGCTCTCAGCCTCGATAAAATTTTCAACCCTCGTCCGGCTCTTCGAGCGCGGCGCGCTCCTTCTCGCTCAATTCGACACTTGCGAAGAGGTCGGGTCGGTTGCGGCGCGTCTTGCGCAGGGCCGCGCGTCGGCGCCAGCGCGCGACCTCCGCGTGGTGGCCGCCCAACAGAACTTCCGGCACGCGCCGCCCACGGAACTCGACGGGGCGCGTATAGTTCGGGAAGTCGAGAATGCCTTCCGAGAAGGACTCGTTGACCGCCGAGGTCTCGCTCCCCAGAGCGCCCGGGATGAGCCGCGTGATCGCGTCCACCAGCACGACCGCCGCGGGCTCGCCGCCCGACAGGACGTAGTCGCCGATGGAGACTTCGTCAGTTGCCAACATCTCCGACACGCGCTCGTCCACGCCTTCGTAGCGGCCACAGACGACGACGACCTGCACGGCCTCGGCCAACTCCGCCGCGAGCTTCTGCGAAAGCTGTCGCCCCTGCGGCGAGAGCAGCACGACGCGTCTTCCGGCTTCGCGGAACGCTTTGGCGCCGCCCGACACACCCGTCAAAGATTCGACTGCCTCAAAGATCGGTTCGGGCTTCAAGACCATCCCGTCGCCGCCGCCGAAGGGTCGGTCATCGACGACCTTGTGCCGGTCGTGCGTCCAGCCGCGCAGGTCGTGCGCCGCTATCTCGACCAGCCCGGCCGCGCGCGCCCGCCGCACGATGCCGAAGTCGAACACTCCCGGGAAGAACTCCGGGAAGATGGTGATGATGTCAAACCGAAGCATCGGATTGAGTCATTGCTTCATTGCTTCATTGAATCAATGACCCAATGAATCAATGATCCAAGTCCAACAACCCTTCCGGCGCGTCCACGCGTATGAGCTTCGCGGCAACGTCGATCTCGACGCAGATGCTCTCAGCGAGCGGGACGAGGTTTTCGCATTTGTCCTCGTCAAGTATGACAAGGACGGGTGCCTCGCCGCCCGTGTGGAGCACCTCGCGGACGGTGCCCACCTCCGCGCCTTCGATTGTCACGACGCGGCAGCCTTCCAACTGCCAGTCGTAGAACTCGCCCTCTTCCAGCTCGACCGCCTCCGACTCGGGGACGGCCAGCTCGCAGCCGGCGAGCGCGGCCGACGCCTCGGGGCTGTCGAAGCCTTCGAGCTTCAGGACGACGCGGTCGCCGTGGAGCCAGTGGCCTTCGAGTTTCAAACGCTCGCGACGCCCGCCGGGGAAGACCGCGATCAGTTCCTCAAGCCCTTCGAAACGTTCGGGGAAGTCGGTCAGGAGGTGACAGGAGACTTCGCCCCGCACCCCGCGCGGCTTCGCAACCCGCGCCACCAGAACCAGCTCCACCTGACTCAGGTCTTCCCCGCCGCTCATTCGACGATTTCGAGGACGTAGCGCTTGCGCTGTTTCTCGCCCGCCGCGTGCAGGAGCGACCGCAGGGCCTTCACCGTCCGCCCCTGACGGCCGATGATCTTGCCCACGTCTTCCTGCGCCACGCGTATCTCGATGACGCTCGTCGAACGGTCGCGCTCCAACTCGCGCACGTCCACCGACTCGGCCTCGCGCACGAGGTGCTTGACGATCAACTCGACGGCGTCCTTCATCATCGGGGTTTAGGCCGTGGGCTGCGGCTCGGCGGCCCGCGCCGTCCGCGCCTGCTGGCGGATGAGCTGCCGGACGGTGTCGGTCGGCTGCGCGCCGCGCGCGATCCAGTAATTGACGCGCTCCATGTCGAGGCGCACCTCGGCCGGGTTGCGGGTCGGGTTGTAGAAGCCGACGTTCTCGACGTAAGCGCCGTCGCGCTTCGACAGCTTCTCCTTGACGACAACGCGGTACGACGGGCTCTTCTTCGCGCCCATGCGCATCAGTCTGATTGCTAACATCTATCCTCCAAAAACTACTTTCTACTGTTACTTGCGTTTCTTGTGTCGCGGCTTCTTCTTGCGGCGCGCGCCGCCGCCACCACCGCCGCCGCCGGGCGCGGCGGGCAGTTGCGGCAGACCCGTTTCGTCACCGCCGCCGCCCATCATGCCGCTCATGTCGGGCATGCCCATCATGCCCGCCGCGCGGCGCATCAACTTGCCCTTCAGTCCGCCGCCGCCCCCGCCGCCGGGTGCGCCGAAGAGCCCCGCCCGCGAGAGCTGCTGCATCATCTGCCGCATCTCGACGTACTGCTTGATGAGCTGGTTGACCTCCGTCACAGATGAGCCCGACCCGCGCGCCACGCGGCGGCGGCGGCTCGCGTTAAGTATCCGGTGGTCTTCGCGCTCCTCCCTCGTCATTGAGTCGATGATGGCCTCGGTGCGCTTGAGCTGCTGCTCCATCTCGGCCGACTGCTCCTCGTCGAGCTGCGGCATCCCCATCCCGCCGAGCAACTGGTCAGGCAGCATCTTCATGATCTTCGAGAACGAGCCCATGCGCTTGACCTGCCGTAACTGCGTGCGAAAGTCGTCGAGCGTGAACTTGTTCTTCTGAAGCTTCTCTAACTGCGCCTCGGCCTCGGATTGGTCAACCTTCGACTGCACCTCCTCGATGAGCGAGAGCACGTCGCCCATGCCGAGGATGCGCTGTGCGATGCGGTCGGGATAGAAAGGCTCTAAGGCATCGTACTTCTCGCCGACGCCGACGAACTTCACGGGCTGACCCGTCACCTGCTTGATGGAGAGCGCGGCGCCGCCGCGCGCGTCGCCGTCCATCTTCGTTAGCACCACACCCGTAATGCCGACCTGCCGGTGGAACTCTTCGGCCGAGCGCACCGCGTCCTGACCGGTCATCGCGTCGGCGACGAAGAGGATTTCCACGGGGCGCGTCTCGCCCTTAATCCGAACCAGCTCGTCCATCAACTCGTCGTCGATGTGGAGGCGGCCGGCCGTGTCGATGAGGAGCGTGTCGTAGCCGGTCTGCTGCGCGTGCTTGAAAGCCTCGCGCGCAAGCTCGGCGGGGTCGTTCGACTCGGGCTTCTCAAAGACCGACTGCCCCGTCGCCTTGCCGATGATGGCCAACTGCTGGCGCGCGGCCGGGCGGTTCACGTCGGTCGAAACGAGCAGGGGCTTGCGCTGCTGGTTCTTCGCCAGCCACATCGCGATCTTGCCCGTCGAGGTCGTCTTGCCCGAGCCTTGCAGGCCGACGATCATCACGACGTTCGGGCTCGTCTTCGTGAAGACGAGCCGCGAGCTTGTGCCACCTAACAACTCGACCAACTCGTCGAAGACGATCTTGACGACCTGCTCCGAGGGCTTCAACTCCTGCCAGACCTGCTGTCCTTCGGCCTTCTCCTTGACCGACGCGATGAAGTCCTTGGCGACCTTGTAGTTGACATCCGCTTCGAGCAGCGCCAGACGGATTTCGCGCAGAGCGGCGTCCACGTGCTCCGGCGTGAGCACGCCCTCGCCGCGCAGGTTCTTCAGCGCGCGCTTCAGCTTGTCGGATAAAGACTCGAACATAACTACACAGACAGGCCGGCCAGCCCCAGCCGAAAACAAGGATGATACCGGCGGCGGTAAATAGTGTCAAGGAAAGGGGGATACCGTTTGCCCGGCGGAGAATATCCACCGAATTGAATGGATTAAAGTTTCGTTAGACATCTCTTCAAAGGAGGGGGCTCGGGGGCGTAAAAAGTGCTACGTATTTTGACGGAGCCCGTGTTAACTTACCGCAAATTTCCCCAAGGGTTCTAGGTAAAGTCTTCGGAAGTTAACTTAGACCAAGCGGGTTCAAAGGCTCAGGCGCTTCCCTCCTCCGGGACTCTTCCGCGCCCGCATGAGGGATTCGGCGGCCACCTTACGCGTTTAAAGTCAGGAGAGCATTCCCCTTTTACAGTCCCGGCCGGCACCGAAACCGTGCGCCTTCTGCGCGCGGTTCAGGCTGCGCGGCAAGAGAGACTTTCAGGCGTGTCTGTTTTCCCCGGCGGCCTGCGTTCACGGCGCCGGCGCAACGTAGCTCCCCAAAGCCGCAACTTGTCCCAACCTCGGAGGTTCTCATGCTTCACTACCAGCGCTTTTGCATCGTCGTGTCTGCCGCAATCCTCTGCGGCATTCTCTTCGGCGGCCGTCCCGCCTCGACTCAGACTCAGATACAAGCCGGCCATGTCGTCATCAGCGAGTTCCGCCTGCGCGGCCCTGCCGGAACTGAGGATGAGTTCGTTGAGCTTTATAACAACACCGACCAGCCAATCACCGTCCAGGCCACCGATGGCTCGAACGGTTGGTCGGTCGTCGTCTCCAACGGACAGATTACGGGGCCAGTCTTCACCGTCCAAAACGGCACGGTCATCGCGGCGCGCGGCCACCTGCTCGGCGCCAACTCGAACGGCTACAGCCTGAGCGGCTACCCTTCGGGCATCCCGACCCCGACCCCGGTCCCGGCGTCGCCCTTCGGCGGTGCTACGCCGGACAGGACGTGGGACTTCGACGCACCCGACGGCTCCGGCGTCGCGCTCTTCTCTACGACGAACGGCACGAACTTCACGGCGGCCACGCGGCTCGACGCGGCCGGCTTCACGTCCTCACCCGCGCTCTACCGGGAGGGCGGCGGCATCCCGAGCGTGGTGACGGCCAACACCGAGCACACCTACTACCGCGACCTGCGCGGCGGCCTGCCGAGGGACACGGGCGACAACGCCTCGGACTTCCTGCTCGTCGGGACGGCCACCAGCATCCAGATTTCGCGGCTCGGCGCGCCCGGCCCCGAGAACATCCCGAGCCCCATCGTCAACAACGCCACGATTATCCCGACGCTGCTCGACCCGGCCGTCAGCTCGACCATGCCGCCCAACCGGGTGCGCACTTTTGGCATGGAGCCGAACGGAACCTTCGGCACTCTGCTCATCCGCCGCACCATCACGAACAACACGGGGCAGGCGGTCTCGCGCCTGCGCTTCCGCGTCATCAATATGACTACCGCGGGCACGCCCACCTCCGAGTGCGCCGGCGGTGCGTGCGCCGACACGCGCGCGCTGACCTCGCAGGGCGGCGAGGTGACCGTGAGCGGCCCGACCGTGGTGACCGTGCTCGGCCTCCGGCTGGAAGAGCCGCCCACACAGCCGGCGGGGGGCGGCTACAATGCCAGCCTCTCGGCCGACACCATTACGCTCGCGACGCCGCTGGCCCCCGGCGTGAGCATCAATGTGGAGTTCAAGCTCGGCATCGAGCGTACGGGCATCTTCCGTTTCTTCGTCAACACCGAGGTGCTGTACGGCTCAATTCCCGTGCTGCTTGACAGCTCCCCTGTCCCCGGCGTCGGCGAGCCGGACTCTAAGAAGAGGAGGTTGATTATGCAGACCGCCCAGCCGGCGACGGCGGCCCCGGCCGCGGCGAAGGGCCGCCGGGGCGACAATCAATAACCACAGGCAGAGGGTTTGAAACGAAGCGAGGGCGCGCCGCACATCGTGTGCGGCGCGCCCTCGTTTCTTTTGGCCTCACGCTCCGGCTCTAACGCGCGGCGGACTCGCGCGGTGCGAGTCTGCCCGCCGCCTCGATGAGGCCGACGAACTCGGCGCGGCGTCCGCTCAAATCCGCGCCCGTGGAGGCGCGCGCAAGCTCGGCCGCGTTCGCGTAAGACGACTGCCCCTTGTAGCGCGAGCCGCGCAGGAGCAGGCCGAACTCCGCGACCGCCGCGGCGAACTTGAAGTTGTCAGAGGCGTTGCGGTAGCTCGCCTGACGGTCGGGCACGCCGACGTTGACGGGTCGGCTCACGTCGCCCTCGGGCTCCTTGTAGCGCAGCTTGACGGTCAACAACTCGCTCGTGTTCGCGTTCTGCGTGACCTCGGCCGGGCGGCTATACTTCAGTTCGTCCACGCCCGGGTTCTCGATCTTCTGCCCCGCGGGGACAACCTCGTAGAGCGCCGTCACCGTGTGGCCGGCGCCGATCTCGCCCGCGTCCTTCGTGTCGTCGTTGAAGTCTTTATCCGCGAGCAGGCGGTTCTCGTAGCCGATGAGCCGGTAGCCTGCGACGAGTCGCGGGTTGAACTCGACCTGTATCTTCACGTCCTTCGCGATGGTGGCGAGCGTACCCGCGACCTGCTCGCCGAGCGCCTTGCGCGCCTCGGCTTCGGTGTCGATGTAGGCGTAGTTGCCGTTCCCCTTGTCGGCCAGCTTCTCCATCATCGAGTCGTTGAGGTTCCCCGTCCCGAAGCCGAGCACGGAGAGAAAGACGCCGCCGCGCCGCTTCTCTTCAATCAAGCTCACGAGTTCCGCGTCGCCTGTCAGGCCGACGTTGAAGTCGCCGTCGGTGGCGAGGATGACGCGGTTGGTGCCGCCGCGGATGAAGTTCTCTTCGGCGACGCGGTAGGCCAGACGAATGCCCGAGCCGCCGTTAGTCGAGCCGCCCGCCTGCAAGCGCTCGAAGGCCGAGATGATCTCGCCGCGCTGGTCGCCGGGCGTCGAGGGCAGCACCAGCCCGCTCGCGCCGGCATAGACGACGACGGCGACGCGGTCGCGCGCGGTCAGTTGGTTGGAGAGCGTCCGCAAAGACGACTTGACGAGCGGGAGCTTGTCCGGCGCGTTCATCGAGCCCGACACGTCGAGGAGGAAGACGAGGTTGGCGGGCGGCAGGTCTTCCGTCGCGAGTTTCTTCCCCTGAAGGCCAATCTGGACGAGCTTGTGTTGCGTGTTCCAGGGGCAGTCGGCGACCTCGGCCGAGACGGAGAAGGGCGTCTGGCCTTCGGGCTGCGGGTAGTCGTAGGTGAAGTAGTTGACCAGTTCCTCGATGCGGACGGCGTCGCGCGGCGGCATTCGGCCATCGTTGAGGAAGCGGCGCGTGTTGCTGTAGGAGGCCGTGTCCACGTCGATGGAGAAGGTCGAGAGCGGCGCGCGCGCGGCGTCGAGGAACGGGTTCTCGTCGATCTTCGCGTACGACTCGCCGTCCAAGCCTTCCCGGGACATGGCCTTTTCATCATTGTAACCGAGCGTCCCGGCGCTCGCGTTCGCGTTCGCCGACATGGGGGCCGGCTGCCCGGCGGGAGCGACCGATTCGGTCTGGCGCTGGAGCGTCCCGGTCGAGTTGGCGCTATCGCTCTGGCTGCAAGAGGTGGCGAGCAGCGCCGCGAGGAGCAACAGGGAGAGCGGACGCGCGCCCCGCGCCGTCCGTCGTTCTTCGTGACTCATATGATTCCTCCGTCCGAGAGTTTCAAGCCTGATTTCGGCCGCTGTCAACGTCTGAACGCAGCCCCCGCCGGGGACTTGCGGATGAAAAGAAGGAGTCAGGAGTCAGAAGAGAAGATGAACGGAGCGCGACCCTCATCGGTTGATGATGAAGGCCGCGCTCTGCTTTCCCCTTCTGGCTTCTGACTCCTGACTCCTTCTTTTCACCTCTGCCCTTCCACGACGACGGGCGACGCCTGCGACACGTCGTAGGTGATGCGCTGCTCGGTGAGGCGCGCGGCGAAGGCCGATTCGGCGGAGAGGTTAACGCGCGTGTAGTAGGTCGAAGACGGCGAGCGTTGCGCGGGGCAGCCGCGCACGGGCAACTCGACCTTGACCTCGGCGCGGGCCGCGGCGCTGGCGAAGGGCTGGCGCACCTCGACGGGGTCGCCCGCGCAGTAGCGTCCCGGCGTGTCTGGGCTGAAGAAGTAGGCCCAGACCCAGAGGCTCGCGGGCGCCGGCCGCGCCGGGTCGCGTTCGAGCGCGAGCGTCACGTAACCCTTCTCTGCGGCGAGGTCGAGCCGTGCGTACTGCGGCTTGAAGCTGACAGGGGCGTTCCCGCGCGCGTCCGTATAGATCGAGCCGGGCGGCGGCGTCAACGTCGCCGACCCCGGCGCGGGCGGCGCGGGAGCGGCGGGAGGAGGCGGCGGCGGCGGCGCGTAACGACGCGTGTAGTACTGCGTCAGCACAATCGCGCCCGCGAGCGCAACGGCGAAGGCGAGCAGTCCGGCAAGTTTCTTCATCTTCGTTCCCTTCTTCTAACCCGCTGTGTATACGCGCGCGCCGGGCTCGCGGTTCAGACGTTCGGCCGCGAGCGAGAGGCCCATGATGAGGTAGAAGACCATGACCACCTCGGAGTCGCCGAAGTTGTAGTGCACGAGCCCCGCGGAGAGGAAGCCGACGAGCCCGCCCAGAGCGCCTAAGCTGAGCCCGCGCACCACCCAGTCGCCCTCCAACAGCCCGCCGCGCGCCAGACGCCACAACATCCGCCCGTAGACGAAGAGCCACGCCGCCCACACCAAAAGCGCGGGCACGCCCCGCTCGAAGGCTATCTGCAAAGGCGTCGAGTGGAGGTGTCCCCACGGCTGCCGCCCCTGGTCGAACATGCCCCACTCGCGCCAGCGCCGCTTGAGCGAGTCCATCCCCGTGCCGACGAGCAGGTGGCGCGGATTGCTGACGAGGATATGCGCGCCCTCGCGCCAGACCAGAAGCCGCCAGGAGGTCGAGCCCTCCTGCGTGTCGATGAAGCCGACCTGCCGCTTCTGCTGAAGGACGAAGAGCCCGGCCAGCGCGAGCGGCAGCGCCAGCGCCGCCATCCAGAGGAGCGTCCGCCGGCTCGCCCCGACGAGCGCGATGGTGAAGGCTGATGCGAGCAGTCCCGCCCACGACGCGCGCGTCACCGTCAGAATCAGCGCGACCAACATCCCCGCCAGCGCGACTCCCAACAGCAACCCTTTCCAGCTCAACTTCCGGCGCAGCGAGAGCAGCATCCCGAGCGCCAGCGACGCGACAAGCTGCAAGACCTCGGCGTACGTCTGGTACTGGCCGTAGAAACCGCTCGCACGCTCGTCGCGCCCCTTCGACCAAGCCTCGATGCCGAGCCGCGCCTTTGCGGTCGCGCCCGGCAACAGCCCTCCGCGCGCGACGTTGGCGGCCGGCAACGCCTCCGCGCGGTAGACGCGCACGCACGCCATCGTCTCGTCCCAACGGCACGCGAGCTTCCCGTCCGGGTGGCGCAGCACGCGCTCGCGCGTCGTCGGCCGCTCATGCTCTATCCGGTCAACCACGTCCGCGGGGCTCCTGACCTCCGCCCCGTCCACCGAAATGACCGTGTCGCCCTCGATGAAACCCACCGCGCGCAAGGGGCTGTCGGCCGTCATCGCCTGCAACTTCACGCCGCGGCCCCGCGCGTAAGTGGCGAAGGTGTGGACGAGCCCGAGCGCGCACGAGGCGACGAGCGTGAGCGCGAGCGCGCGCAGAAGGCGGGGCGTGCGAACGTTCTGCGCCACGAGGTAGACGACCGTAAAGAGACTCGCCGCGCGCAGCTTACCGATGGAGACCTCCGGGTTGTAGGAGGTGAGCGCGGTCAGGAAGGTGAGGACAAAGAAGCCTAAGAGCCACGGGTCAACCGGCGTGCGGAAGAGCGCCGGGCGCGGCCTGAAGCAGAGCCTCGCCACCCAGAAGAGCATCGCCAAAAGCCACGCCGTCTGCGTCCCCGCAATCGAGTGCGGCGCCGCCGCCGCGTACAGAAAGAGACATGCAACGGTCGCGCGCTCAAGCCACAGCGAGAGTACTGAGTACTGAGTACTGAGTACTGAGTGGCGGGTTGATGTGGCTCGTTCGCTCAATGAATCTGCGCTCGCCCTGCCGGCAATTAACTCAGTCCTCAGTCTTCAGCACTCAGTACTTCCTAATACGCCTCTCCGCGCAACAACACCGGGAGCGTGCGGAGCATGATCTTGAGGTCGAGCCACAGCGACCAGTTCTCGATGTAGAAGAGGTCGAGCCGGACCATCTCGTCGAACGAGAGCCGGTTGCGGCCCGACACCTGCCAGAGCCCCGTCATCCCCGGCTTCATGTCGAGCCGCTTGCGGTGCCAGAGCGCGTACGCCTCGACCTCATAAGGAATCGGCGGACGCGGGCCCACGAGACTCATGTCGCCGCGCAGGACGTTGAGGAGCTGCGGCAGCTCGTCAAGGCTCGTGCGGCGGAGCCAGCGGCCCGTGCGCGTCACACGCGGGTCGTCGTGCAGCTTGTAGACGGGGCGCAGGTCGTCGCCGAGGTTCGTCTCGGGGCGCCCTTCGATGTACTGGCGCTGGAACTCGCGGTGGATGCGGTCGTCGGCCCCCGTCCGCATCGTGCGGAACTTGAGGAAGAGGAAGATGCGCCCGTCCATCCCCACGCGCTCCTGCCGGTAGAGCACAGGCCCCTTCGAGTCGAGTTTGATGAGCACGGCCATCAAGACCCACAGCGGCGAGAGCAGCACGAGCGCGAGCGTCGCGGCGAAGATGTCGAAGGCGCGTTTGAAGAGGCGCGCGCCCTGACCCAGCGGCTCTCGGAAGAGCGTGATGACGGGCAGCACGCCGATCTGGTCCACCTCAGTCTTGCGCGGAAGGCAGTTGAAGAGCGACGGCGCGACGCGGAACTCGACGCCGCGCCGTCGCCCGACGCGCATCATCACCTCGAAGAGCATGTCGCCCGAGAGCGTCGGGTCGGTGATGATGACCTCGTTGGCGCCCGTCTCGCGGATGGCCTCGGTCAGACCGCTCAGGTCTGCGACGACGGGCACGCCCTCGAACTCTTCGCCCACCGGCACACCTTCAACCGGCCCCGTCTCGACCACGCCGATGACCCTGTAGCCCAGCTCGCGCCGCGCGCGCATCTCGCGCACGCACAGCGCAGCCTCCGCGCCGCGGCCGACGACGAGCGTCGGGATGAGATTAACCTCACGGCGGCGGACGGCGCTCTGCGCGGCGCGCGTGGCGAGGCGCAAGACTGTGTAGGCCGCGAGCGCGAGCGCGAAGTCGAGGACGAAGACGCCGCGCGCGTAGGAGAAGGCGCGGAACTCGAACCCGCCTCGGTAGAGGAACGTCCACGCCACGACGAGCAGCGAGCCGACGGCCGTCGCGCGGAAGACGCGCAGGCACTCGTCGAGGTAAGAGAACTCGCCGCGCAGGCGGTAGAGGTCGTAATAGGCGTTCGACACGAGCCGCACCAGCACGACGAACCAGAGCAGCGCCGCGTAAGGCTCGAAGTGCCGCTCCCACACGAACCCGCGCGCGAGGCTGAAATCGACGAGCAGACGCCCGCCCTCGCGCAGAGAGTACGCCGCGCAGAAACAGGCGACGGCCAGCGCCGCGTCCGCCAAAACCAGCGCCGCCTTCACCAAAGGCACGACCCACCCCGGCGCGCGCGCCGCCGCTCGCGGCGCCGCTGTCGTCGCCGCCGTCACGCTCCCGCTCTCCGTGCGCTCTGCCCTCATCACTTCAGAATCAACTCGGCCACTTCAGCGCGCGCGCCCTTCACGCGGCGCGGGCTCCCGCTCAACTTCTTCTCGACGCGCAGCGCCTCAAGGTCTTCGCGCGAGCTGATGCGCTTGAGGCGGCCTTCGCGGACGAGGTACTCGTCCACGGCGGCCCAGCGGCCGGCGTAGACGGTGGCGGCCGGGACGCCCAGCGCGGCGGCCTCTCGGTTCATCGTCCCGCCCGCGCTCACCACGAGGTCTGCGGCCGCGACGAGGTTCGCGCCGTCGAGCGCCTCGCGCGGGGCGAAGAGGTTGTCCGCTTTGAAGTGCGAGACCAGCTCTTCGCGTTGCGCGTCCGTGCGCGCGAGCAGTAAGACCTTGACGTTCGTTGACGCCAGCAAACGCGCGAGCAGCCCGCCGAACAGCTCGTTCTCGAAGCGATGGTAGAGCGCCTCGCGCGCGGGGGGACGGACGACGACCAGCGTGTCCCGGCTCACGTCTATCCCGAACTTCTTCATCAACAACCCGTCGAACTCGGGGTCGGGCTCGAAGTCTGCGAGATAAACGTCCTCTTTGATTCCCCGGTAACGCCGAACCTTGCGCGGGCGCGCGCCGAACTTTCGCAAAGCCTCTTCGGGAAACGACTCGGGCACGACCACGCGCGACGCCAGACGGAACGCGAGGTGGTTCGCCGGCTGGTGCTCATAGTCCATCAAGGTCACCGCGCGCAACCCCGACGCGCGCGCCGCCAAGACCTGCGAGTAAGAGTTGTGCCCGACGGCGAGCCCGAGCCCGCGCCCACGCGCCCAACGCGCCAGAGCCCACGCACGCCCCACAAGGTTCCCGGCCTTCCCCGACAACTTCCCGCCGCCGTGGCCGCCCACGACCTCGGGTCGCAGGCCCGCCGCTTCGGCCAGCTCGACCGTCTGCGCGAACTCCCGCGCCGTCACCGCGACCTCATGCCCGCGCGCCCTGAACTCGCCCGCCAGCGCGCGGAAGAACGGCACGTGCGGCGAGTTCGCAAGGTCGATCCAGATGAGCATCAGGGGAAAATGATGAATGATGAACGATGAATGATGAATGAAAGGCAGTTTGTCTTAATTCTTCATTCATCACTCATCATTCATCATTTCGAGAAGTCTTGCCAGCCCGTAGGCCATCCATGCCTGCGACCAGCGCATGTAGGGCGTGCGCACGGTGCGGAAGCGCCGCTTCTGGTAGTAGAAGAAGCCGCGCGGGTCGCGCAGCTCGCGCAGCGTCCAGGCGGCGACGCGATGCGCAAGCTCCTCGGCGTCCGGCTCGCGCTCGCGCAGCTCTGCGAGCGCGACGAGGGCGGCGCCGGCGGAATGTGCGTCGGCCGGGTGCGCGCTGCGATGGTAGTATTTCGGCCAGCCGTCCGCAAGAAAGAAGCTCTCGCGCCAGAAGCGATAGCCGCGCGAGATGGCGGATTCAATCTCTTCGCGCGTCGCCTCGTCCGTCGAGAGTTGCGGCGCGCAGTCCCTCTGAATCCTCACGAGCGATGTAAGCACGAAAGCCGTGTGGAAGTTGTCGGCCCAACTCTGATAGGAGTCGGCGCCGTAGGCCCACGAGCCGTCCGCGCGCTGGCGACGCACGACGTAGCGCGCGGCGCGCAGCGCGTAGTCGGCCCACGTCTTCGGCCCCGTCACGGCGCCCGCGGCGGCCAGCGCCTCGCCCGCCAGCAGCGAGGCGTTGAAGACGCGCGTGCGGTCGAGCGGAGTGTAGCTGAAGCAGACCTCTTCGTCGGACTCGTCGCTGCGGTTGAGTTGGTCGAGGATGAAGCGGCAGGCAGCAGTCGCCGCCGTCAGGTACGGCCAGACGCCCTCGGAGACGGTGCCCTCCTCGCCGGGTGTGTCGAGGTCTCGCGTGGCTTCAACCAACGCGCGGACGGCGAAGGCCGTCGGCACGACGGTCGGCGTCCCCCTCGGCGCGTAGAAGGCGCGCCCCTGCCAGTCGAAGTTGTAGCCCCACGCCGCGCCGCCCGTCTCTGCGCGCGCGGCGAGCAGTTCGTCGAGCAGAGCGCGCGCCTCACGCTTGTACTCTTCCCTTCCCGTCGCACGGAAGCGCGAGAGCGCCGCGAGCGCGAACAGAGCCGTCCCCTTCGCGTTCCTCCCCGCGGGGACGAGCGCGAGGGGTCGGAGGTTGACGGGCGAGCGTTTGAAGGCTTGCGTCCAGGCGAGCCGCGCGAGGCGCGAATGCTTGAGGGGAGTAGATTGGAAGAGGCGGCTGTTGAGCGCGTCGAAGGGGTCGGCGCCAGCGTGGCCGCGCTCGCGGCACCACGCGCTCAACTCTTCGTAGACGCGCTCAAGCTCTAACGACATCGCCGCCAAGATACAACACGGCGGCGTGCGCCCGCGAACGCGACGACCTTAACGCGGGGCGTCCTTAACCGTCTCGGCGGGCGAAGGCGCGTCGGAGTCGGCGGGCGCTCCGGCGTTAATCTCAAACACCTCGACCTTCACGCCCTTGAGCTTACCCGGCAGAGGGAACCTTCGAGTGTCGCGCGAGTCGTTCAGGTGAAGCGTGATGTCCGGCTTCAACTCCGCGGCCTCGGCCGGATCGAGCAGTTCCGCTTCGAGCAGACGCGCGAGCGTTTGCGTGTGAGCGCCGACAAGCTCGTCGCGCAGTGCGGCGAGTACACGGTCACACTGCGGCGCGTCCGTGCAGACGACTTCGCGGAACGGGCGCGCCTCCAGACTCAACTCCTCCTCCGTCGTCTCAAGCATCTCCGCGAGATACTCGACGCGGCGTTCGTCGCGCGCGAGCCAGCCGTTGGAGTGCCCCCCGCACATATCCGGGTGGAGAGCGCGCACGTAATAGGCCGTGTGCCTCCCCGGCGCGAAGACGACCGAGCCGCGGACGACGCTCGTGCTCAGCACGTAGTAGCCGACCGGGGGGAACCCTTGTGGCGTGTGGAAGCTGCCGCCGCACGCGCCGCCGCCGCCGCCGTTGCCGCCGTAGCCGCGATTCCCTTCCCAGTCGTAGACGTAGACATTTGCCTCGACCTTCAGACCCGACAGCAGCCGCGCGGCGAAGCCCTGCGCGTGCGTCTCGGTCAGAAGGTTGCCGACGGCCGCCCAGCGCGCGTCCGGAAGCTCTTCGTTGAAGAGCGAGAGCAGCGCCCGCTCGTTCCGCTTCGGCGTGCGGGCGAGAAGGATGACGACCTCATCCGCCGACGCCGCGTAGAGCGGCAGAAGCTTCTCGGCCGGGACTTCCGCGTCGAGACGTATGAGCGCGTCGAGCGCCGCCTGACGGACGACCGCCTCCTCCCAGACGCCCGCGGCGACGTTCGGGTCTTCGAGCAGGCTGACCAGCAGCGATGCGTTCTCCTTTATCCCGTGCGCCCCCGCGAGGTACGCGCCCCACGCGCGCTCACGGTTGCCCTGCGACTTGAGCAGCCGCGCGGCCTCGGACGCCGCGTCGCCGACCGTTGAGAGGGGCGTGGGCGGCGCGGCGTCTGACACTTGACCGAAAGCAACCGACGCGTTCATCAGCAGAAGGAGTGTGACGCAAAACAGCAGCTTCCTCATGGCTCGTCCTTTCGCACGTTCGTTCGGCGCACGTCGGCGCGCGTTCGTGTCTTATGACTTAAGACACGAACGCGCGCCGCACGGTTGGCGGCGCGCGCGTGAAAATGTTCGGGACGTGACTCTTATTCTTCGTCGCGGAAGCCGAGGCGCTCGCGGACGGCGTAGATGGTCTTGGACTGTGACTCGTGGTAGGTGCGGACGAGCATCTCGGCCAAAAGGCCCATGAGGATGAACTGGACGCCGACGGCGAACATGACGATGGTGATGGTGAAGAGCGGATTGCGGATGAAAGACTCGCCGCCGAGCTTGCGGATGAGCGCCCAGACGAAGGCGACCGCCGAGATGAGGAAGGAGCCGAAGCCGAACATGCCGAAGACGTAGATGGGCTTCGTGTGGTACGAGGCCATGAACTTGATCGTCATCAGGTCGAGCATCACCTTGAAGGTGCGCGAGAGCCCGTACTTCGACTGGCCCATCGTGCGCGGGTGATGGCGCACGGGAATCTCCGTGACGCGCGCGCCGACCCAAGAGGCGTAGATGGGGATGAAGCGGTGCATCTCGCCGTAGAGCCTGACCTCCTTAAGGAACTCGCGGCGGTAAGCCTTCAGAGAGCAGCCGTAGTCGTGCAGCCGCACGCCGCCGATAAGCGAGATGATGCGGTTGGCGATCATCGACGGAATCTTGCGCGAGACCATCTTGTCCTGCCGCTCCTTGCGCCAGCCCGAGACCACGTCGAAGCCCTCGTCGAGCTTGTCGAGCAGGCGGCCCACGTCGGCCGGGTCGTTCTGGAGGTCGGCATCCATCGGGATCAGGACCTTGCCGCGCGCGGCGTCGATGCCGGCGGCCATCGCGGCGGTCTGGCCGTAGTTGCGGCGCAGGGCGACGACCCGCACGCGCGGGTCGCGGCGCGCAAGCTCGCGCAGAACTTCGAGGCTCCCGTCCGTGCTCCCGTCGTCCACGTAGATGATCTCGGCCGTGCGCCCGAGCACCGCCAGCGCCTCGTCGATCTTCAAGTGCAGCGGCCGCAGGTTCGGCTCCTCGTTCAGCACGGGCAGGAACAGAGAAATCTCCGGCGCCTCGCCCGGCTCCGCCAACGTCGCCGCCACGGTCACCTCTTCGGTCGGACTGATGACGGTCTCTTCCTCGTCGTAAATCTTCATAAAAAATCCTTCGCGTGAACCGTGAACCGTAACCCGTGACGAGAGGGAAGCAGTTCCTAATTCGTCACGGGTTACGGTTCACGGTTCACGCTCTTATACCACTCGACGAAGCGGCGGATGCCCTCTTCGATGGGCGTCTGCGGGTCGTAGCCGAGGAGGCGGCGCGCCTTCGACACGTCGGCGTAGGTCTGCGGCACGTCGCCGGGCTGCGGAGGCTGTCGGTCGATGACCGCCCTTTGCCCAAGCTCGCGTTCGAGCAGCGCGATCAGCTCTCGCAACTCCACCGTGCGCGAGCCGCCGAGGTTGATGACCTCGTAGTCCGACCCTTCATAGTCCATCGCCGCGCGCACGCCCGCGACGATGTCGTCCACGTACGTGTAGTCGCGCCGCGTCGTCCCGTCGCCGAAGACGGGGATCGGCCTTCCCTCGGAGATGAGCCGCGCGAACTTGTGGATGGCGAGGTCGGGCCGCTGGCGCGCGCCGTAGACGGTGAAGAAGCGTAGACAGACCGTGCGCAGCCCGAACAGGTGCGAGTAGGTGTGGCACAGCAGCTCGCCCGCCGCCTTCGTCGCCGCGTACGGCGAGATGGGTCTGTTGACGGGGTCGTCCTCGGCGAACGGCACCTTCTCGTTCTCACCGTAGACTGAGGAGGACGAGCCGAAGACGAACTGCCTCACGCCGCGGGCGCGCGCCAACTCCAGAAGGTTGACGGTGCCGTTAATGTTCGTCTCGGTGTAGAGCACCGGCTCCGCGAGCGACGGCCTGACGCCCGCGCGCGCCGCGAGGTGGACGACCACGTCGAACTGCGTCGCTTTAAAAACTTCGTCGAGCGCCGCGCGGTCGCGGATGTCCGCCTCGTAGAGCGCGAACTCCTCGCGCCCGAGGTGCGCGGAGACGTTGCGGCGCTTCAGCGCGGGGTCGTAGAAGTCGTTGAAGTCGTCCACGACCGTCACGCGCCACTGCCCCTCGTCGAGCAGCCGCGCGACCAGGTGCGACCCGATGAACCCTGCGCCACCCGTGACCAGAACGTTTCGCATAATCAGTAGGCAGTAGACAGATGGCAGTAAGCAGTCGCTCCGCGTGAAGTAACTTGAAAGATAAAGTTAGAGTCTCAGGTAAGACGGCTCTTAAGTGCCTGCTGCCATCTGCCTACTGCCTACTCTCCTTTCGTCGCGTATATCCACAGGTGCCAGCCCCAGCGGGAGGCAAGGCGCGCTTCGGTCGAGCGGGGAAGACGCGGGCCTAAGACGGGGAGCCAGCGCTTGTTGAGGAAGTGCACGGCAAACTCCACCCGCGCGAAATCTCCGAACAGCTCGCGCGCCTCGCGCCGCGAGTAGACGCGCGTCAGAGGGTTACCGGCCCCGTCCGTGTTGCGGCTCAGGAACTCGCCCGCCGAGAGATACTGCGACGCGTCCTCCTTCAGACGCGCCGCGTGCTCGCGCAGACTCTCCACGGGCTCGCCCGTCAGGCGGTGCGCGAGGCGGAGTCCGCCCTCGGTGCGCAGCAGCCGCGCGCCCACGCGTCGGAGCACGCCGATGTTGACGCGGTAGTTGTAGGAGTCCCGGTGATAGAGCATCACGACCGCGCGCCCCCCCGGCTTCAGGACGCGTCGGACTTCGCTGACCGCCGCGCGTGCGTCCGGCGTGTGGTGCAGCACGCCGTGCGAGTAGACGAGGTCGAAGCTCTCGTCCCCGAACTCCAAACGCTCGGCGTCGGCCACGCGGAACTCGCCCGGCAGCCCTTCCAGCTCGAACCTTCTGCGCGCGAGCGAGACGGCCGCCTCCGTCAGATCGACGCCGGTGTAGACGGCGCCCGCGCGCGCGAACCGCGCCCCGTCCGTCCCGAGCCCGCACCCGATCTCAAGCACGCGCAGGCCCTTCGCCTGCTCGAACCCCGCAGCCCCCGGGATGTGCCACTCAGTCCGGTAGCGGTGCTCCTCGACGGCCTCATAGAAGGCGCGCGAGCCCACCTCCGCGTCCGCGAACTTCGTCCCGCACGGGTGCTCCTGCCAGAACGCCCGCACCCTCTCCTTCAGACTCTGCCGCTCATCCACCATGAAACACTTCGCCGACACCTGGACACCAAGCCCACCCGACACACCACGCCGCACAACGCATTCCACACCACCCACACGAAACTCAGGAAATTACCATGCCACTCCCGCCCCCCACAAGCCACCGCCCCTCTCGCCCCACAAACTTCACCCTTCCCCCATCCACTCCCGCCCGTGTATCCTTCCCACGCGCCATTACTCCACGCTTCACGGGATACGTCATGACAACACCGACCGTCTTCATTAGCTACAGCCACAAGGACGAGAAGTGGAAGAACCTTCTCATGAAGCACCTCGGCGTGCTCCGCGACCAGGGGTTGCTTGGCATCTGGGAGGACCGGCGCATCGAGGCGGGTGCGGACTGGCACGCCAACATTCAGGAGGCGATGAAGTCCGCGAGCATCGCCGTCCTCGTCATCACGGGCAATTCGCTCACGTCCGAATACATCCTCAAAGACGAGGTGCCTCCGCTGCTCGAACGGCGCAGGGCCGAGGGCGTGCGAATGTTCCCCCTCGTCGCCGAGCCGTGCGCGTGGCACACAGTCGATTGGCTCCGGCAGATGAACCTGCGACCGACCGACGGCCGCCCCCTCTCTTCGGGAAGCGACAATCAGATTGATTCAGACCTCACCGCACTGACTTCTGAAATCTACCTGCTGACGAAATCGGTGGCCGCGGCAGTGGCCCCGCCGAGAACATTCATCCCGCTCAACCCGGACGACATCTCCATCGGGCGGCTGCCGGTCACGGGGCGCGAATTGTTCGGGCGCGAGCATGAACTGGACATGCTCGACGGCGCATGGGCGGACGAGGACACGAATGTCCTGACGCTCGTCGCGTGGGGAGGCGTCGGCAAGTCGGCGCTCGTCAACCACTGGCGACGCCGACTCGCGCGAGATAACTACCGCGGCGCGGAGAAGGTCTACGCGTGGTCTTTCTACCGTCAGGGCACAAGCGATCAAGGAGTCTCCGCCGACCAGTTCGTTGACGCCGCCCTGCGCTGGTTCGGCGATTCGGATCCGACCGCCGGCACGCCCTGGGACAAGGGAGAGCGCCTCGCGCGGCTGATTAAGAGGCAGCGCACGCTCCTGATTCTCGACGGACTCGAACCGCTACAGTTCCCGCCCGGTCGCGGCCACCAAGAGGGCGCGCTTAAGGAGCACTCGATGCAGGCGTTGTTGCGCGAACTCGCGGCCTACAACCCCGGCCTCTGCGTCATCACCTCGCGACTTGCGGTCGCAGACCTCGCGGACTCTGAGGGCGACACCGCCCGCCGCATCAACCTTGAACACCTCTCGCCACAGGCGGGCGCGGAACTCCTCCGCGACCAGGGCGTCAAAGGCGAGCAGGCCGAACTCGAACGCGCCTCCATCGAGTTCGGCGGCCACGCCCTCGCCCTGACCCTCCTCGGCAGCTACCTCGCGAACGTACACGACGGCGACATCGCACGCCGCGACCACGTTGACATCCTCCGAGAAGATGAAGAGCAGGGAGGCCACGCCCGCCGCGTCATGGCCTCCTACGAGAAGTGGTTCGGCGAAGGCCCAGAACTCTCAGGGCTGCGCATCCTCGGCCTCTTTGACCGCCCCGCCGACGGTCCATCAGTCGCAGCCCTGCGCGCCGAGCCCGCCATCTCCGGCATCACCGATACCCTGCAAGATCTTTCCGAAGAGGACTGGAGGCGCACCTTGGGCCGCCTCCGCGCCGCCAAACTCATCGCCGACCGTGACCCCGACCGCCCCGACCTGCTCGACGCCCACCCGCTCGTCCGCGAGTATTTTAAACAACAACTCAAGCGCAACAATCCTGACGCTTGGCGCGAAGGCAACAGCCGCCTCTACGAACACCTGCGTGACACGACGAAAGAGCTTCCCGAGACCATCGACGAGATGACACCGCTCTACGCGGCGGTGTCCCATGGATGCGCGGCGGCAAGACATCAAGAGGCGCTCTTGATGTACTACAATCGGATTCGCCGAGGCGAGGTTATGTTCAGCCTCAGGAAACTTGGCGCTTTCGGCGCTGAAGTGGCAATTCTATCCGGCTTTTTTAGTACCCCCTGGCGGCACCCCATCCCCACAATCACCGAAAGCGGTAGGGGTTTTATATTCAATCTGGCCGGTTTCATTCTCCAGGGGCTGGGACGTTTGGCGGAAGCGGTTCAACCAATGGAAGCCAGCTTGCAAGTCGCCACCGGGCGCGGTACATGGGATAATGCCGCCGACGCCGCCGACAGTCTGAGTGAAATGTATCTCATCATCGGCGACCTGTCGCAGGCTTTATCCTACGCTAAACAGAGCGTCGAGCTGGCCGACCGCAGCGGCGATGACTTTCACCAGATGGATAAGAGAACGGTGCTAGCCGACGCCTATTACCATGCGGGACGTTTGTCTGAGTCTGAGAGCGTGATCCGCGAAGCCGAAGAAATACATAAAGGCCGCCAGCCTGAGACACCTCTTCTCTATTCTATCCCGGGCTTTCGGTACTGCGCCCTATTACTGCACCAAGGAAAGTATGAGGAGGTACAAGCTCGCGCCGCGCAGAGTCTCGAATTGGCAATAAAATATTTAGGGCGGGGGCTCGGGCTTCTTGACATTGCTCTGGACTACCTCTCGCTGGGGCGTTCCTCCATACTCCACGCCGAGCGCGAAGCGACCAATGATTTTTTCCGTGCTACGGATTACCTGAATCGAGCGGTAAATGGCTTGCGGCAGGCTGGAACGGTGCATCACCTGCCGCGCGGACTGTTGGCGCTCGCGGAGTTGCACCGGATAAAGGGAGAATTTGACGCGGCGCGGACTGATTTGAGCGAGGCGCTATCAATCGCCACACGTGGCGGCATGGGGCTACATCAGGCGGACTGTCATCTGGAATACTCGCGGCTGTGTCTGGCGGTGGGGGAGAGGGAGAAGGCGCGGGAGCATTGGCGGACGGCGAAGGAGATGATTGGGCGGATGGGGTATCACTTGCGGGATAGGGATGTGGAGGAGATAGGGCGGGAGCTTGAGGGCGCGTGAGCGCTGGGGGAAGTGAGGCGGGGAGAAAAGCGAGGGCGGAAGGTTGTGTGCCTTCCGCCCTTGTGTTTGAAGAATGGGGTTTGGTGTTGTCGTTTTAGTCGCCGGGGTCGCGGAGCAGGTCGCGGCGGGTCTGACGGTATTTGAGGGTGGCGAGGAGAATGCAGAGGAAGGCGAAGCCTCCTTCGACCGCGAGGCCGCGGGTGGTGGCGGAGACGAGGTCGTAGCGGGGCGCGGTGCGGGGCCGGTACTCCTCGGGCTCGGCGACGACGGGGCGGCCGGTGATGTTGGTTGACTCGTGCGCCCAGGTGAGCGAGTTGTAGGTGCTGTCGAGGTAGTAGTCGCCCTTGGTGACGGTCACGGCGTAGGCGAGCGGGTTGAAGAGCGTGGGCGTGTTGGCCGGCTCCTTCATCAACGCGCCGGCCACCCCGGCGAAGGCGTAGACGAAGACGAGCAGTGCTACGCCCGCCCAGCCCCCGAGCCGGAAGCGGAACATCGCGCAGAATTGCACGAAGGCCACGGTCGCGGCGAGCGTCAGCGCGAAGCAGAGTGCGACAGCCAGAAACGTCCCGAGGTTATACTCCAGACGGTTCCCGAGCGCGTCTACGTGGTAGCTCATCCACAGCGCGAAGAGCCCCGCGAGCGAGAAGCCCGCGGCGACGAGGATGGTCGTGATTGAAGCCTTGATCTCGGAGCGCTGGAGCAGCGCCAGTGGGTCGCGCTCGGCGCTCCACCACTCGCGCAGGCGGCTCCGGGTCAGCGCCGACTCGCCCGCCAGCGCCGCCAACGCGCCCCAGCACAGGAGCATGTAGACTTCGAGCCGGGTGGCCGGCACCGAGTCGTCCAGATATCTCCCCCAGAGCAGTCCCGTTACGAGCGCGCACGCGCTCCCGAAGAAGAGCCACGCGGAGCCCGCGCCGAGCGGAATCAACTGCCAGGCCTTCACACGCCTGACCGCACCCGCGAACGCCCACAGCCCCGCGAACCCGACCAGCCCGAGCACGACCGCGTACGCAGGCACCTGCACGCCGTAGAAGTTCCACCAGAAGGCTTGATAACTCCTGTAGTAATACTCGTCGAGCGGCGCGCGCTCGGCGGCAAACTCGGCGAGCCTGCGCGCCATCAGCTCGTAGTCGGCCGTGAAGAACTGATTGAGCGCGAGCGCCGTCACGGCGCCCCCGACTGCGACGAGCGGGCCGACCAGCAGGCCCCCGCGCGGCGCGCGCCCCGAGGCGCCCGACAGCGCCGCCGAAGCGTAGAGCCCGAGCGCCTGCCACGCGAGGCCGCCGACGAGTAAGAAGAGGTAGAGCCGCGCCACCTTCCCGGACTCGACCTCGCCGAGCCACGCCGCGGCGAGCGCGCAGGGGACGAGCATCAGCGCGACGAAGTACGGAAGCGCGCCCGCGCCCCAGAACTTCCCCGCCGCGAGCCGGAGCGGCGAGAGCAGGCTCATCTGCTGGAAGATGGCCGTCCCGCGCAGGCGCTCCTGCACGAACGAGAGCCCGGCCAGCGCCGGCCCGAGCACGAAGAGCAGCGCGAAGAGCAGCACCGTCAGCAAGCCGTAGGAGGTGGCGCCGAAACTCTTCAAGTGCGCCGCCCACCGCTCGGCCTCGTAAGCCGAGATTTTGTCGAGCACGCGTTCGTAGTCCATCGGCTCCGTCTTGTTCCAGATGAGCCACGCGCCCGCCGCCAGCAGCACGGCGGTCAGCCCCGCCACAAAGAACGCGCGACGCCGCGGCAGCGTCGTCCGCAACACACGCACGAACTCCGGGTTCAGACTCAACGAAGGATTCCAGGCCATCTTAATGCACCTCCCGATTTGAAAATGATGAATGCGGAATGCGGAATGATGAATTGAAGGCTGCTCTTAATTCATCATTCATCGTTCATCATTTTCACGAAACATCCCGGCGTCCCGAGGCGAGGAAGACATCTTCGACCGTCAGGCGCCGCTCGTAGAAGGAGACCAGACCGTCGTGCACCGCCGCCAGCTCTCGGTGGAGCGCGGCCAGCTCGGCGCGCGCGCCGGTGAAAGTGAAGTCTACGGTCGCGCCGTCGATTTTAACCCTTTTCACCCCCGCGCGCCCACCCAAATCTTCCGCGAGTCGCACCGCGCCTTCGGCCGCGAGCAGCTCGGCGCGGACGGGCGTGCCGCCCGCGAGTTCCTCGACCAGCGCGTCGATGCGCCCCGAGCGCGCTACGCGCCCGCGCTCCATGATGATGACCGAGGTGCTGAAGTCGGCCAGCTCTGTCAGGATGTGCGAGCTGACGAGGATGGTTGTCCCCAGCGCCGCGAGCTGCCGGATGAGGTCGCGCAGCTCGATGCGCGCGTGCGGGTCGAGCCCCGACGCAGGCTCGTCGAGCAGCAGCACCTTCGGCGCGGGCAGCAGCGTCTTCGCGATGACCAGACGCTGCCGCATCCCGCGTGAGAGCGAGCCGACCTGCGCGTCGCGCTTCCCCGCGAGGTTCGTCAAGCCGAGCACGCCGTCGATCCTCCTACCCGTGCTCTCGCGCGGGACTTCGTGCGCGCGCGCGAAGTATTCGAGGAAGTGCAGGACGCTCAGGTCGTCGTAGAGGCCGAAGGTGTCGGGCACGTAGCCGACGATGCGGTGCAGGCGTTTGGGCTCGGCTCCGACCTCGACCCCCGCGACCTCGATCTGGCCGCTCGTGGGCCGGAGCAGCCCGGCCAGCATCTTGAGGAGCGTCGTCTTCCCCGCTCCGTTCGGTCCCACCAGCGCGCACGTCTCGCCCGCCGGCACGAAGAGGCTCACCTCCCGCACCGCCGGGTGCGTCTCGTAGAACTTCGTCAGTCCCGAAGTGCTTATCATCAGTCCGTCTCTTAGAACGCCGGCAGCGGTGTTTTGTTCCCTCCCGCCCGACGTAATGCTTAACGCCTTCTCCCGCCCGTCCGACCGACGTTGATGATGCGGTCGATCAGTTTTTTATCGTCGGGCAGGATGCCGGACTTGACGAGGCGCGGGGTGAGCGTGCGCCAGTTGGGGTCGGCGGCGAAGACGCGTCGGAAGAGCGGCAAAGCCTCCTCGACGCGCTTCATGTTGGCGAGCGCGACGGCGTGCCAGTAGACCATCTCGATGTTGTCGGGCACGAGCCTTTCGGCCGCCGAGTATTCGCGCAACGCCCCCTCGTTGTCCTTACGCTCGACGGCCGCGTCGCCCGCGTTCATGTGGTTGTAGGCGCGTTGGAGTCTGACGAGGCGGCGCAGTTCTTTGAGAGGTTCCGGGTGGTCGTCAACCCTTAAATCGAAGAGACGGTCGGCCCACGGCTTGCCCGTTGACTGACCTTTGACGACGACGAGGGCCGCCGACTGCCGGCCGCGTATGTCGCCGCCCCGCCCTTGCGCCGCGTCGAGCGCGGCCAGCATCCGGTCGGCCAGATCGCCGCGCGCCGACTCGAAGGCGCGCGCCATCGCGGGCCAGACGGTCGCGTTCGACATCAGGTTGGCCTGCACCGAAAAGTTCGCGCCCACACGGTTGCCCGCGGCCTCGATGCACTTGGCGCCGGTGTGCGCGGCGACGCGACCGCGCGCGTCGATCATCGCCACCTGCCGCACGTCGCGCCCGTCGTCCTTCGCGATGAGAGTCTTCAGTGCTTCGTCGGCCGGCGTGCCCGCGCGCATCAGGTCGAGCCCGTTGCGTCCGTACGAGGGGTCGATGAAGGACTGCGTGGCGACGGCGCCGACGCCCGCCTCCGCCCACGCCACGTTCGACCCGACCGAGAACCAGTGCGACTGCACGGCGACGCCCATCTCGCCCGTCGCGGGGTCGCGCGCCACGATGGAATAAGTATGAACCGGCCGCAAAGGCCGCGGCGTCGCCCCACCTTCAAGTCCCTGCGCCGCGACGTGCGGCGGCTTCCACGACACGAGCAGCGCCGCCATCGTTAAGACCGTCAACATTCGTCTCATCTTTAACGTCCTCAGAACGCCCAGAAGCCTTGCGAGAAGCGCGCGGCGAAGAGCGCGAGCATGAGCAGCGACCAGACCGCGATGGCCGCGCCCCACGCGGGCCGCGACGCGCGCAGACGCGCCAGCAGGATGAAGGCCGGGAAGAGCGCGAGCGTGTAGCGCGGCACGCTCAACGCGAACTTCGTGCTCGTCCAGAGCAGCCAGTTGCAGGTCATCCACACCGCGTACGACGTGCGCAGCCGCAGCCACGCCCAGACCGTCAGCCCCAGCCCCAGCAGTATGAAGAAGAACTCCTGCCACCCGATCATCAACGCGTCCGAAGGCTTCTGCCCCCAGGTCGTGTTCCACGCCCCCTGAATGCCGACCCACGGCCACGTCGGCGACTTGAACCAGTGCTCGCCCTGTATTTGCAGGAACGCGCGCGGGTCGCCCAACACCCACCAGTTGATGAAGAGGTAGGCGGCGAAGCCGGCCCCGGGCAGGAGCAGCCACAGCCACTCGCGCCGCACGCGCCGCCCCTCGTTCCTGTACTCCGCCCACGCCTCGAACGCGAGCGCCGGCAGCAGCACGACGCCGTTGATGCGCGTCATCGCCGCCAAGCCCCCGAGCAGCCCCGCCGCCCACCAGCAGCGCGAGCGCGCCCCTAGAAAAGCGCCCAGCACGAACGCGAGGAAGAGGCTCTCGTTATAACCTATGTGCAGGAAGTACGCGGTCGGGAAGACGAGCAGGTAGAAGACCGCACCGCGCGCGACCTCCTCAGGCTCTTCGTCGGCGCGCGCGAGCCTGTAGAGCAGGAGCCCCGCGGCGACCGACGCCAGACCCGAGACGAAGAAGGCGGCCAGCAGCTCGTCGCGCAGCACGACGGAGGCGGCGCGCACCAGCCACGGGTAGAGCGGGAAGAAGACTATCCAGCGCGACTCGACGCCCTGCGGGACGTAGCCCATGCGCGCGATGTCCAGGTAGTGCGGCGCGTCCCAGCGGTTCCAGATGGCGAGCCATTCGTAGAACGACCCGACCCACTCGTTCTTCCACACGACGAACGCCTGCGCGCCGTACACAAGCAACAGCGCCTTGACCGCCAGCACCAGCCCCACCACCCGCGCGTCGAACCACGCGGGGAGCCGCGCCGTCTGCTCTTGAGGTTTGACGAGCCTCTTCTTCTTCATCTACGCGTCGAGAAATTCGCGCTGCCACATCTCCAGCGTCAACAGTTGGAGGACTTGCAGGTTGAAGTCCTCGCGCCCCGAGAGGTTCGACTCGACCACACGTCGCACCTCCTCGGGCCGGAAGAGCCCGCGCGCGCGGACGACCTCCTCCGACAAAAGCTCGTCCACCAACGGCCGCAGCGGCCCGCGCAGCCACGAACGAATCGGTGCGCCGAAGCCCGCCTTCTTCCGCCACACCACGTCGCGCGGCAGAAGCTCCTCGGCCGCCTTCTTCAGAATGTACTTGCGCCGCAGCCCCTTCAACTTCAGACGCGGCGGCATCCGCGCCGCCAGCTCGACCAGCTCGTGATTCAGCAGCGGCACGCGCACTTCGAGCGTTGCCGCCATCGAAGTCCTGTCCGTGTAGTCGAGGTTGAGGCACGGCAAAAACGTCTTCATGTCCACGTACAGCAGGCGATTGAGCGACGCCGCTCTGGCCGAGCGCGCGAAGTAGCGCCGGTGCAGGTAGTACGCGTCCGCGTCGCCTACGGCCTCACGCACTTCATCTGTATAAAGCCTCCGCTTCGCCTCGTCTGTGAAGTACGTGCCGAAGCCCATGTAGCGCGACTCGAAGTCGAGCGCGGCACTCTTCGCAAACTTCTTCGCGTTACGCAAAGGCGCGGTCAGACGCCCCGGCCTCCCGCCGGGCAGTGCGCTCGCGACCGCGCGCATCGCCGGCCGCCGCAGCACCGCAGGCACAGGGTCGAGCGCGCCCGCCAAGCTCATCGCCACCTGCCGCGGGTAGCCCGCGAAGACCTCGTCGCCACCCATCCCCGACAGCATCACCGTCAGAGTCTCGCGCGCCTCTTTCGACACGAGGTAGCTTGAGATGGCCATGTCGATGACCGGCATCTCCAAATGACGGACGAGCATCGGCAGGAGTTGGGCCACGTCGGGCCGCAGCATCGTCTCGTGATAGTCGGCGTCGAGTAACTTTCCGACCTTGCGCGCCCACGGCACGTCGCTCGGGATGATGTCGAAGCGCAGGTCGTCCTCTTCGATCCCGACCGTGTAAGTTGAAACTCGCCGCCCTCCACCCCGCCTCGCCATCAGGGCCGTGACGACCGACGAGTCCACCCCGCCCGAGAGGAACGACCCCAGAGGCACGTCGGCCACCATCTCCATCCCGACGACGCGCTCCAATGTCTCCGACAGACGCTCGCGCCACCACTCTTCACTGCGTCCCTCTTCGATCTCGTCGAACGAAACGTCCCACCACTCGCGCGTCGTCACAACGCCCGCGCGCCACGTCAGGACGTGCGCGGGCGGGAGCCTGCGTATGCCTCGGAAGAGCGTGTGCGGGTCGGGCGTCCAGAGGAAGGTGAGCTGCTGGTTGAGCCCTTCGTGGTCCAACTCGGGCTTCAGGAGCCCCGACGCCAGCACGCCCTTCGCCTCCGAGGCGAAGACTAAGGAGACGCCCTCCTCCGTCCGCGTCTCCGCGTAGAAGAGCGGCTTGATGCCGAGCCGGTCGCGCGCGAGCGTGAGCGTCTTTTCAACTTCGTCCCACACGGCGAAGGCGAACATGCCGTTGAGATGGGGCAGCGCGCCTTCGACGCCCCACTCGGCGAAGGCTTCGAGCATGACCTCCGTGTCCGTGTCGGTGCGGAAGACGCGCCCGCGCCCTTCGAGGCGTCGGCGCAGCTCTCGGTAGTTGTAAATCTCCCCGTTGAAGGTGACCGTGAAGCGCCCGTCCGCCGAAGGCATCGGCTGGTGCCCCGCGCTGCTCGTGTCGATAATCGCCAGACGCCTGTGCGCCAGACACGCACGCCGCCCGTCTTCATCGAGAGACGCGGAACTCCACACGCCCTCGTCGTCGTACCCGCGGTGCTCGATAGACTTCAGCATCGCGCCGACGCGGCGCTCTGGGTTGACGGAGATGAGACCGGCGATGCCGCACATAATAAAGAAGTACTGAGTGTTGAGGACTGAGGACTGAGTGAAAGACTCAACCTCACTCAGTCCTCAGTCTTCAGCACTCAGCACTTTCACTGCCTCTCCCGTTCGTAGCGAGTCGAGGATGCGGAAGGTGGCGCGCGTGGTGTTGGCGAGGTCTTCCAGAGGGATGGGCGCGGGGCCGCCCTCGCGCAGCGCGGCGCAGAGGGCGCGCACCTCTTCGCGCACCCCCTTGTCCTGCGCGCGCAGGCGCGTCCGCGCCTCCCGCCCGCCCGCGTAACTCACGGACGCGCGGTAGTCTTCGATGACGAAGGCGCGTCCCGCGCCGAAAATCTCGACGCGCTCCTTCGGGAGCACGCGGTCGCCCTCGGCCAGATATGCAATCGTGCCGTTCGACCCGTCGGCGAACTTGAGCGTGATGAAGACCGAATCATCGTCCGTCCCCTCGCGGTCGTCGGATGTAATCGGCTCGGCGTAGACGCGCGTGACGAGCGAACCGGTCACGTACTGCATGAAGTCCACAAAGTGGCAGACCTCGCCGCGGATGCGCCCGCCGCCCTCGCCCGCGTCCTGCGTCCAGTGCGCGCGCGGCACGCGCCCGGCGTTGACGCGGTAGAGAATCGAGAGCGGCCCGCGACGGTCTTTGAAGAACTCTCTGGCCTGTCGTGCGTGCGGCGAGAAGCGACGGTTGAAGCCGACCGTCAAACGCCCCCGCGAACCCCTCGCCGCTTCGAGCAACGAGTCAAGCTCTTCCGTATTCAACGCGAGCGGCTTCTCGACGAACACGTCGAGGCCGCGCTCCAAGCCCTTGCGCGCCAGCCCTGCGTGCGTGCCGTGGCGCGTGGCGATGACGAGGAGGTTGATATTCTCGTCGCCCAACACTTCGTCCGCGCCCGAGACGAAACGCGCGAAGCCGTAACGACCGCCCACGTCGCGCGCCGTCACGCCCGAAGCCGTCGCGATTGAGACGAACTCGACGCCCTCTTCACGGAAGCTCGGCAGAAGCATCCGCCGCGCCCAGTCGCCCGCGCCGACCATCCCGACACGCACTTTGGAAGTTGAGACTTGAGACTTAGGATTCGAGAGCGGGTTACGGACGTGACGCTCTATCTCGCGCTCGGTGTCGTAGTCGATGAGGACGGCGAGGTAGGGCTCGCCCGTGTCGCCCGAGATGAGCTGATAGGCGCGCGCCGCCTCCACGACCGGGAAGCGGTGTGTGACGAGCGGCGCGGTCTGCACAGAGCCCGCGGCGGCGAGGTCGAGGAAGGCTTCGAGGTTGCGCCCCTCCGTCCAGCGCACGTACGGTAGAGGGTAGTCGTGCCCGCGCTCCTCGTACTCGGGGTCGTAGCGCCCGGGCCCGTAGGACATCGAGACCCGCAGCGTCAACTCGCGCTGAAAGTAGGCCGCGCGCGGCACGTTCATCCCCACCAACCCAACCGCGACGACGCGCCCGCGCAAGCGTGAGATTTCACCCGCGAGGGCGATGGGCTCGTCCGACTGCGTCGCAGCCGTCAGCAGCACCGCGTCCGCGCCGCGCCCGCGCGACCACTTCAACACGGCCTGCTTGACATCGACATCGGCCGCACAGCCGTCGTCCGCCCCCAGAGACTTCGCCAGCTCGACTCTCGACGCATCGAGGTCAACGCCGAAGACGCGACAGCCGTTGGCCTTAAGCAACTGCGCCGCGAGCTGTCCGATGAGGCCGAGGCCGATGACGACGACCGACTCGCCGAGCGTCGGCTCCGCGAGCCGCACGCCCTGGAGCGCGATGGCGCCGAGCGTGGCAAACGCGCCGGTCTTGAAGTCAACGTTGTCGGGCAGGCGCACGCACAGATTCTTCGGCACGGAGAGCAGTTCCGCGTGCGCGGCGTAGCCCGTGCCCGCGCACGCCACGCGGTCGCCCGCGCGGAACTCCGTCACGCCCTCGCCGGCCTCGACCACGACGCCCGCGGCGCTGTAGCCGAGCGCGTGCGACTCGTCCAGCTTCTCGCGCACCGACTGCAAGGTGCTGAGCAGCCCCTCGCTCCTGACCTTCTCGATAACTTTACCGACGAGGTCGGGGCGCTCCTTCGCCTTCCCCAGAAGGCTCTTGCGCCCCAGCTCGACGAACGCGCGCTCCGTGCCCGCGCTCACGAGCGAGCTGGCAGCGCGCACCAGCACACGCCCCGGCTGCACCACCGGCGCCGGCACGTCCGCCACCACGCCCTCGCCCGTTTTTAAGTTTTGAAGAAGCTGCTTCATCGAAAGAAGTAGGCAGATGGCAGTAGGCAGTCGCTCCGCGTTATTGACGTTGAGAGATTAGATCGGAATGTCCGACAGCGGCGCTTTCAACTGCCTACTGCCATCTGCCTACTGCCTACTGTTTCTTCGCCAGCGCCTCTTCGATGAGGCCGCTGACCCATTCGGCGCGTGCGTCCCAGGTGCCGCCCTCGACCGCGCGTTGACGGCGTCGCGGCGCTTCGGGGTCGTCTTCGGCCAGCGCGTCTTCGACGAGGCGGAAGAAGTCTTCGCGGCTGCGTGCGATGCGCAGCACGTCGCCCATCGGCTCGTACTCGGGGAGCGGCGAGATGACGACGGGCTTGCCCGTGGCGAGGTACTCGCGCACCTTGATGGCCGACCCGTAGCTCGTGAACGCGCGCTCAGTTTCCCACGGCAGCACACACACATCAAACCCGGCCGCGTAGCGCGGCAGTGCTTCATAAGCGACGGGCGGCAGGAAGTGCGTGTTCGGCAGACTCTCGACCTCCACTCCGCGCGACTTGTTGCCGATAAAGACCCACTGCCAACGGGGCCGCTCGACCGCCGCGCGCTTGATAAGCTCCTGGTCGATCAGCCACGGCTCCACCGCGCCGAAGTAGCCGAGCCGCGGGCGCGGGATGCGCGCGACCGCTTCAGCGACTTCGAGACTCCCGTCGCCGACCTTCGACCAGTGCTCGAAATCAACGGCCTGCTCTAAAAGGTATGAGTGCTCGCGCCCCCGCACGGCCTCCTCCAGCAGCTTGCGCCCCGAGTAGAAGATGAGGTCGGCGCGGTCTAAGGCGTGCTCGTGCAGGCGTCGGATGGCCGCGGGGTCGGTCGCGTGATCCATCGAGTTCTCGTCGTACTTGTCCGAGACATGGTAGACGACGAGCGACTCGTCGAGGCGCCCGATCATCTCGGCCGCGGTCGGGATGGCGACCCAGAGTATCGGCCGCTTGAGCCCGCGCGCACGCGCCAACCCACCGACCTGCGCCGCCAGCAGGCTGCGGTTAACGGCGCGCGCCGCGCGGCTCCCGTAGAAAGGCAACGCTGCCGGCGACACGACCGTGATGCCCTCCGGCGTGGTGCGCGCCAGCTTCGCGTACGAACGCAGCTTCCGCACGACACGCGGCACCAAATCCTTGTTCCCCAACCCCGGCAACCCCATCGAGATCGAGTTCACGAACACAACCCGATTGCCCGCCCGCGCGAACCGCCGCATCAGGTGGTTCTTCGAGTGCGGGTGGTGATACCACCAGTCCTCGCCGCCGAAACACACAAAGGATTTACCCGTTAGCATTGGCAATTTCTTAGAATCTTAAGCCCTTCTCTGTCGTCGATGACGAATGTACCCCATAGACATAGACTTTAGAAAACGGGCCTTCCGAGCATGTTTACAGCAGGCTTCACTTGAGTGAATACCGGGTGAAGAATTAACCACAGAGACACAAAGACACGGCTTGTTGAGTATCTCTTCAAAGCCGTGCCTCTGTGTCTCTGTGGTTAATCGCCTTCTATTGGAGAACGAAGTTGTAAACGATGACGCCCGACACTTTCACCGGTTTGGTGCCGAGGAGAACCGGCGTCAGACGTACTGCACGCGCGGCCTGGACGGCGGCGGCCTGAAGTAGAGGGTGTCCGCTGATGGCCTCTGCCGCGATGACCTTCCCCTCTTCGTCCACCAGAAGCTGAACCCTCACCGAGCCCTGTGCGTGTGCGGCCTTAGCAATCGGCGGGTACACAGGCGGCGGCTTGTTAATCACCTTGATGGTTACCTTATCTCCGGCCTTGAACCCCTCCACGTCCGAAATGGGCTCACATTCGGCGCCCTCCTCACAGACACCAATCACCGACTCGCCCTTATCCCGCAGGCTCTTGAGCAGCCTTTTAACCTCTCCCTCCGCACGCGCTTCGTTGGGTGTGGCCTGCGTCTCGACGTTGGGCGTCGGGGCGGATTGTGCCGTGCCTTCCGTCGCCGCACTCACCGGCAGCAACTTGAATGAGCCGAAGAACCTCTTGCAGGTCTCTTCGTAGAAGACCGTCCTGTCGGCAGCGTTCACGCTCGCACGCCCGTTGTTGAAGGCGACGTTCAGGGGTACGACTAACAGCAGTTGGTAGAAGCGCCCTTTGGCGAGGAATGTCTCTGCTCGGAACAACAGTTGGTTATCCGCGATCAGCCACTCCCGCGCCAGGAACCCCTCTATGGTGACATCCTTCTCGCTCAGCAGTTTCCGGCTGGCATCCGACGCCAACACCTTATCGCGCGCGCCGGCCAGCACCATGCTGATGAACTGCGGCTCCTCGGAGTACTTCGGAAAGTCGCTATACCCGGCCATATAACCGCCCGCGCCCGTCATGGCCGTGTAGAAGGAGATGGGCAGTTTCCCCATCGCCGTATCAATCTCCTGCCTGTTCAACTTCAGCTCTGCCGGCATCCTGACTGAGAACCTGCCCTCCTGAGAGACAAACTCTTTCCAAGCGTTCGGGTTGTACTCGGCCGCGGGTGGCGGCGGCCCGGCCGAGGGCGTGCCGGTCTGTGCGAAGCACGTGATGGCGCCAGCCAGAAGCGCCACGAGCAGAAGGGTTGTTCGTGTGATGTGCATCAAGATTGATACTTCCTTACGGAGGTCTGGGAGTCTCAGGAGTCTTTGTCGAGGAGCTTGGTCGTGTTCTCGGTGATGCTGGGCGGCTGGTAGATTTCGGCGGTGTTGGCGCGCTGCTGATTGAAGAGCGGCGCGGGGTTGAACTGCGGCGCGCCGAGGGCCGGTCTGTCCGAACCCGCGCCGAGGTCTCTGCGCGGCGAACTCTGCGGAACGCTAATCAACTCGTCGCCGAAGAGGCGCGCGTAGACGAGCATCACAAGCCCCGCCAGGAAGACCGTGAAAGGAACGAACAGAGGGGCTGGGTTGTCCACGATGAAGCAGAACCCGAAGAAGATCGGGAAGAGCACGACGCTGAAGAACATCAGCTTGGCGCCGCGGCGCGTCCCCAGACGCTTCGCCGTCAGCGCCGCGGCGGGCGGCGCCTCGGGCCGAACCGGCGCATACTCGTTGCCGGCCACGTAGGCGGGGAGCCCCGCGAGCTGAAGCCCGCACTTGGGGCAGAAGCGAACTTCGTCTGAAGACTGTTGACCGCACTTGGGACAAAACATCTGGTTCACCTGTGGCTTCGGCGGCGTTCCGAACTACTGCCGGCATTACGCCGCGGCGCGCGTTTAAGTTCTGACGGCGGGCGCGGGCGCCGGTCTGTATAATAGCAGTCGCGTCGCCGACCCTGAACTCAGCAGAAAGCCGCATGGCATCTCCCGAACAGCGCCCGCCCGTTCCTGAAAAGCAGACACACGACAGTCTGCGCCGCGACGCGCGGCGCAGGGCCGTCGCGTTCGGGCTCATCTTTCTGGCGGCGTTCGGGGTAAGGCTCCTCTGCTGGCGCGACGTGCGGTTCGAGGCTCACAAGGTTCAGACCTCGGTCACAGAGAACTACAAGCACATGGCGCGTCTGCTCGCGGAGAACGGGGCGGCGTCGTTCTACGACGCCGCCTCGACGACGAGCGAGCCAGACCTGCTGGGCCATCCGCCGGGCTACCCTTTCCTGCTCGCGGCGGTCTACGCGGTCTTCGGCGAGTCGGACGCGGCGGTGCAAATCTTTCAGGCCGCGTGCGACGCGCTGGCGGCCGCGCTCGTCTTCCTCATCGCGGCAGAGTTGCTGACGTTCGGCGTCGGCGTCATCGCGGGCGCGCTCGCGGGGCTGGCGCCGCAGTTCTGCTGGAACTCCCTGATGCTTCTGCCGGACACGCTCGCGGTGCTGCCGCTGCTGGGGGCCGTCTGGCTCCTCTTGCGCGCGCGCGCAGGAAGGCCCTTGCTCAAGGCGCTCGGGGCGGGCGTGCTCGTGGGACTCTCGTGCTGGTTGAGGGCGAACGCGCTTTTGCTCGCGCCGTTCATGGCGCTTGTGGCCGTGCCATTCCTCTTCGCGAAGGGCGCGCGGGTGTGGCCGGCGGTGGCGTTGGTGGCGGGGTCTCTGCTGGCGGTCGCGCCGGTGACGATGCGCAACGCGCTGGTCTTCGGCCATTTCATTCCCGTCTCGCTCGGCGCGGGGCAGACCCTCATCGAGGGCATCGGCGACTACGACCTGGCGGGGCGGTTCGGCCTGCCCGCCACCGACGTAGAACTTCAGCGGCAGGAGGCAGAGATGTACGGCCGCCCCGAGTACGCCACTTCACTCTTCGGCCCCGACGCCATCGAGCGCGACCGCGCCCGGCGCGCGCGTGCCTTCGGCGTCATCCGCGCCCACCCGCTCTGGTTCGCGGGCGTGATGGCACGGCGCGCCTCCTCAATGCTGAGACTTGAGAGAGTCCCGCTCGCGTCGAACGCCTTGCCCGTCTCGGAAGGCTGGACGCGGCCTCTCCGTTTAATGTTGCGGGCCGTGCAGAAGCTCTTCATCACCGCCGTCCTGCTACCGCTCCAACTCTTCGGCCTCGCCGCCCTCGTGCGCGCGCGCCGCTGGCGCGTGCTCGCCGCGCTGTCGGCCGTCCCTCTCTACTATCTCTGCGTACAGTCGGCGCTGCACACGGAGTACCGCTACGTTCTCGCCGTGCAATATTTTCTGCTGGTGCCCGCGGCGCTCGCCCTCCGGGAGGCGGGGCTCTGGGTCTGTGGAAGGTGGTCGGGGCAGCGGGTCTAAACGCGGCTGCGGTCTTCGCCGAGCCCGGCTATGCGCTCCCAGCGCAGGAGGTTCTCTTCCGCTTCTCGCCGGAACTGCTCTCCCCAACGCTGTATCTCCTCCCTCGGCGGGTCGAACAGGGCCTTCCGCAGATAACCGTTAAGCGCCTCCATGTCGCCGTAGTCGTAGATGTAGATGCCGCGGCTCTCCTCTCCACGCCCGGCCACGACCGGCGTGCCGCACCAGATGGCCTCGACGCGCGAGAGGCTGTAGCCCTCGTAGCGGACGCCCCGCACGAACACGTCGCTCCGCTTGAAGATTTGTAACACCTGCGGGTGCGGCACGTTCTCAAGCACGGTGATCCAGTCGCGCCCGTGCAAGACCCTTTCGCGGTACGCTTCGTCACGCACGAACGTGCCGTCGATGAGCAGCAGGCCGATCTCTTCGCCCGACTCGCGCCGCAGCCGCTCGACGCCCTCGGCGGCGTGCTCGAAGCCGTAGTCGGGCGTGAAGGCGCCCATAGAGCAGACGCGCCGGGGGTAACGCGCGAGCTTCGCCTCCAACTCCGGGTCGATTGGCGCGTCGAAGACGGCGGGCGGGATCGGCAGGAGCGCGTTGGCCGTCGAGACCTTCTGCCGCACGCCCATCTCGACACGCAGCCACACGGCTATCTCTTCGTTGACGACGGCGAACTCGTCAACCGAGGCCACAGCCATGCGGCAGAGCAGACGGCGGAGAGGGCCGAAGCTCCCGTACCTCGCGGGGAGCGAGCCGTCGTGGACGACCTTCACCCACTCGAACCGCAGCACAAACTTCAGGGAGAGCCACAGGGGGACGAGTAGAGGGTTCGGGTGCTCGACCAAGAAATGTGTTGAGTCGAGGATGCGCGCGCGTGCCCCCCGACGGAGGAGCAAAGGGACGAAGCCCAGCCTCCTGTGATTAAAGCGGATGACGGCCCGCTCGCCCTGCGGCGCGTGGCCGGCGTAGGCCCACAGCTCTGCGCCGTGGCGCTTGAGTGACTCGAAGAGCGAGTGCATGAAGATGGCCACGCCGCCGTACGGCGGTGGGAGCGGCCCCAGCAGAATAAGCTTCCTGCGCATGTTCGGGACGTTTGCCACTGCCGCGCTCGCCTACTCGGCCTTGACGGAGTCGAGGCCGTAGTACCGGGCCGCGGCCACGTTCTGCGGCGCCAACGGGTCGCGGCTCAGGCGCAATTCCGGGCGGCCGAAACCCAATTCCCACTCTTCGCCTTCGACGGCGGGCACCGTCACTTCCCTCGCCCCGGCCGCGGCAGCCGCGCGTATCTGCCGGTCTGCCTCGTCCCACCTCTCGGCGTATTCACATGCGCGCGCGCCGAGAGTGAAGGTGCGTCGAGCGGAGGCGACCGGCGACACGAACAGCAACGCCGCGACCGTACACCACCCCGCCAGCAGGATGCGCGGCAGGGCCTTCCGGCCTCGCGTCGCCTTCAGCAGCGCGAGGCCGGCCAGCGCTCCCCAGTAGACGTTAAGGCAGACGAGGACGAACTTCGGGATGATCTGTGCGCGCCGCGGCAGCGCCTCGGACTGTGCGTAGAAGCCCGGGATGAAGCAGAGTACAATCAGTGCGAAGCCGGCGGCGGTGCCGACGGCCAGTAGTCTGAGAAGGCGCCGCGCGCCCGGAGTCTCTATGGATTGTCCGGGGCGGGGCGCGCCGGCCGCAAGGGCGAGGCACGCGGGGAGGGTGAAGCAGAGCAGGGCGGTGCCGCGCCAGCGCCGCGTATGCTGCTCGAAGAAATAGAGCGCGTAACGGCAGGAAGACTCGATTGACCAGGGCAGGGCGCCGGGCGCGGGACTGAGACTGAGCCCCTGCCTCACCGCGTTTCCGGGCGCGAGCGCGACGAGCAGCAGCGCCGCGAGCGCCCCCACGAACCCCGCGAGGATGAGCGCGCGCGTGCCGCGCGTGCGGAGGCCGCGGGCGCCCGCCACCGAGGCCGTCAACAGGAGGGAGATGCCGCCCACCTGCAACACCGCCGACACCTCCGAGAACCCTCCGGCACAGAGGGCGAGCAGCGCGCAGAGTCCAACCCGCCACGGAACCGCGCGCACGGGCTCGCTCCTGACGGACGAGGCGACGAGCCCCGCGTTGGCCGTGAAAAAGATGAGCGGCGCAAGGTACGTGAGCATCCCCGTCTGCCAGTAGAGCGACTGCACAACGTCGGCGGTGCTCTCGACGGTCGCGTACACCAGGAGCAGCGCCGAGAGATGCGCTACGCGCGCGCGGCCCGGCAACCCGAGCAGCGAGGCTCCCTCGTAAGCCGCCCAGACCGTCACGGCCACCCAGACCGACAGCGTGGCCAGCGGTAGAAGGGAGACGACCCACGGCCCCGCCGACTCGAAGAGGTTCACCGCGAAGTGGAACGAGAAGCGGCCCGACCAGTTCATGTACCAGTAGTGTTGTGAGCCGAGGAGACCGCGGTCGCGCAGCACGGCCGCGGTGTTGAAGTCGTCGTACCAGTAACGGCTGTAGAGCCCGACGTAGGCGTGTGCCAGCACTGCCGCGCAGAGTGGCGCGGCGAGCGCGACGGCCGCCAGACGGGGCAGGAGTTTAGGCGACACGACTCTCATGATACTCGAAACGTTCTCGTGGTGCTCCGGATGAACCACAGGCCCGACGCGGGGGCCAACGACGGCGGACAAGGCGTCGCGGTCGTCGTGCCCTCCTACAACCACGCGCCTTACGTCGCGGCGGCGCTGCGCTCTGTGCTGGCGCAGACCCGCGCGCCCGCGCGCCTGCTCGTCATCGACGACGGCTCGCGCGACGACTCGCCGCGGGTCATCGAGGACGTACTCAAAGACTGCCCCTTCCCCTGCGAGCTGATTGCGCGCGAGAACCGCGGACTGTGCGCCACGCTCAACGAGGGACTGGCGAAGACCGAAGGGTCTTACTTCGCCTACCTCGGCTCGGACGACCTCTGGCTGCCCGACTTCCTTGCGGCACGCGTCGCGCTCCTTGAAGAGAGGCCGCGCGCCGTGCTCGCTTACGGCCACGCGTATCTGATTGACGGGCGCGGAGAGGTCTTCGACTGCACGCTCGACTGGGCGCGCTACGCGGACGGCGACGCGCGCGCGATGCTGCTCGAAGAGAGCTACGCGCCGATGAGCCCCACGGTCATTCACCGGCGCCAGTGCCTAGAGCGGCACGGGTGGAACGAGCGTGCGCGGCTCGAAGACTACGAGCTTTATTTGAAACTGAGCGCCGACGGCGACTTCGCCTTCGACCCGCGCGTCCTCTCAGCGTGGCGCCGCCACGGGACGAACACCAGCGGCGACTTCGTCTGGATGATCGAGGCGCGGCTCGAAGCGCAGCGCAACGCCTCCGCGTATCTTCAACTGAAGCCTGAACAGCTCGAACGCTATCAGCGCGCGCTCAACTTCGCGGGGGCCGAAGACCTCCTCCGCCTCGGAGACAAGCGCGCCGCCTTCAAGTACCTCCGCCGCGGACTCTCCGGCGCGCCCTCGCCCGCGGCCCTTGCTAAAGTCGCCCTGCGTCTCGTCACGCCCTACACACTCGTCCGACGCCGCAACCGCCGCCGACAGTCGAACGCCGCGAAGCGTTACACAGACTTTTCATCCTAAGTGCCGTCGATCCAGCGGTCGTACCAGAGCGAGAGGTTGAGGAGCGCCCAGAGGTGGAAGCCCCAGTTGCGCGCGCCGCGGCGGTGCTCTTCGAAGAGGCGCGTGACGAACGTGTAGTCGAGGAGGCCGCGGCGGCGTAAGTTGGAGTTCATCACACGCGACTCAAGCTCTGCGGCGGAGGGGCCGCGGAACCAGCCTTCGACCGGCGCGCCAAAACCCCGCTTGCGCCGGTAGAGCACGTCGCGCGGCAGCACCTCTTCGAGCGCGCGCTTGAGGACGTGCTTGCCGCTCCGGCCCTCCACCTTCAGAGAGCGCGGGACGCCCATCGCGTACTCGACAAGGTGTTGGTCGAGGAACGGCACGCGCGCCTCGACCGAAGTCGCCATCGTCATCTTGTCCACGCGCATCAGGAGCAGCTCGGGCAGACGCAGCTTCAACTCAAGATAGGTCATGCGCGCAAGGAAGTCCGACGCGGGGCGCTCGCGCGCGACGCGCTCCAAATCCTCTTTCACGACTTCGTACGAAGAGAGCCCCTTGAGGCGCGCACGCGCCTCGGCGGAGACGAGTTGGCCTTTGAGCGTCTCGTCGAAGACGACGGCCGCGCCCCAGAAGAGCGACTCGCCCGCGCCGAAGCGCCGCGCCAGCTCCGCCGCTTCGGCCTTGCCCGTCGCCGCGCTGACTAAGGGTTGTGCGACGGCGCCCGCCGCGCGCCGTGCGAAGGCCGGAAGCTGTTCGGTGTGGCGCCAGAAGCGCTCGTAGAGGCGCAGGTACTTGACGTACTTGTCGTAGCCGCTGAACAGCTCGTCCGCGCCCTCGCCGACCTGCACGACGACGGTGCCCGACTCGCGCGCGAGCCTTGAGACGTAATAGAGCGGCACGCAGACGGGGTCGGCCAGCGGCTCGTCCTGATGAAAGACGAGGTCGGGCAGGAAGTCCAGCATCTCCTGTTCGCCGATGAGGACTTCGTGGTGGCTCGTCTGGAAGCGCTGAGCGATGTCGCGCGCCGACTCAAGCTCATTTAATTCTTCATGGTCTTTGTACGCGACGGTGAAGGTCTCGACGGGGCGCGACATCTGCTCGGCCATCAGCGCCACGTTGGCTGAGGAGTCCACGCCGCCCGAGAGGAAGACGCCGAACGGCACGTCTGCCATCATGCGTTTCTTGATCGACTCGCGGAGCAGGCGGAGGATGTCTGCACGATACTCTTCAACGGGTTTATGCCGCGCGCCGTTCGCGGGCGCTTCGGGCGGGAGCGCGTCCCAGTAACGAATCGTCTGCACCTCGCCGTCGCGACCGCAGACGAGCATGTGTCCGGCGGGGAGTTTGCCGATGCCGCGGAAGAGCGTACGCGGCGCGGGCGTGGTGAGAAAGGAGAGGTAGTGTTGCAGCGACTCCTCGTCCAGCTCGGCCGAGACTTCGGGGTGCGCGAGGATCGCTTTGATTTCAGATGCGAAGATGAGACGGCCGCTGTTGAGATAGTAGTAGAGCGGCTTGACGCCGACGCGGTCGCGCGCGAGGACGAGCCGGCCGCGCGGCTCATCCCAAATGGCGATGGCGTAGTCGCCCTCGATGTCTTTAACGAAGTCGAGCCCGCGCTCTTCGTAAAGATGAATGATCGTCTCGCTGTCGGTGCGCGAACGGTAGGTGTGGCCGCGCCGCTCCAACCCTTCGCGCAGTTCGGCGTGGTTGTAAATCTCGCCGTTGAAGACGAGCCACACGCCGGAGCCTTCGCACCCGCGCATCGGCTGGTGGCCGGCGGGCGAGAGGTCGATGATGGAGAGGCGGCGGAAGCCTAAGCCCAGACGCCCGCCGTCGAAGACCTCGGCGCCCACGTCGTCCGGCCCGCGGTGCGGCATCCGGTCGCGCATCCGCTCGACGAGCGCGACATCAACGCGCCCCGCCGCCGCCCCGTACTCCCAGACCCCGCAGATACCGCACATAAGTTAAACCGTCCCCCTGACCATCGGCCACGGCAACTCTAAACGCGCGGCCACGTCTTCGCCAGCGCAGACGGGCACGAGCCACCAATGCACTCGCAGCGGCACGGCCGCCCGCCGGAGCGTCCAGACCGCGGCCGCCGATTCCTGCTTCGACCCGTAGTCGTGCGAAGACCAGCGCGGCTCGACGACAACGTCCTCAGTCCCTCCGAGCGGGACGATGACGAGCCGCGCGCCCGAGGCGTTGTCAACAATCTCGACCGACGGGCCCACCACGCGAACCTCGCGCCCCGGCGCGGCGTGGAAGACAAAGCGGAAGTCGTGCCTGCCCGAGCCCGTCAGGGTGTCGGTGATGAACCAGCAGCGCCGGAGCGGCCCGAACATGACCTCGCGGCGGTGCGTGACGGCGCCCGCGGGCAGGCGCCGGTAGCCGTAGTGTTCAGCGGCGGCCTTGTCGCACCCGCCGGAAGCGGGGTCGCTCTCATCCGCCACGGCGAAGCTGAGCAGGCGCGGGCGCGCCTCGTCGCCGTTGAAGAAGGGGGCGGACTCGGGCGTCGTGTTCTGCTCGAAGCCGTCAACCTCGACGGTCGAATGATAAGCGGTCGAGCGAAACTCCTGGCGCGCGCGCAGGTCGGAGGTGTAGACGTAGGTGCCCGGGTCTTTGATGAAGCTCACGCCGCAGGCCGCTACCTCTATGCTCAGCGCATCGTTGTGGCCATGCGCGCCGCGGCCGTCGAGCCCCGCGCCGCCCGCGTTCAGGTGCAGGTACAGGTCGCCCGCGCGCAGCACGCACACGCCCGCCTGCGTGAACGCCTCGGACGTTGAGGCGCCCGCGCCCTCCGTCTTCAACTCTTCAAACGTGCGGACGCCTTCGCTGCCGAGGAGCCAGAAGACCTCTTCGGGCATCTCCTTCGTAACCTTAAAACGATGCTCGCGGAAGAGGGCCGCGCCGACGGCGAGCAGGTATGCGTGCTCGTCGGCGCCGCGGCGGACGAGCGGGAGGAACTGCCCGCCGTCCGCATCGCCGACGAGCGGCGCACGGCCGTCCGGCCGCAAGACTGCCCGCACGTATTCGAGCATCGAGCGCACCCTCGCCCACGCGTGCTCGCCCACGTCGAAGCCGTTCTCGCGACAGAGAAGGAACGTGTAGAGAAAAATCTCCGTGACGAAGCGCTGGTATCCGGTCGAAGCCTCCCAGTCGGCGCCGTCCGCGAGCACCTGCCGACCCAGCTCGCGCAGCAGCTCCCTCAGAGCGAACTCGCGCCAGCCCTCGGCCGCTTCCAACTCCGGCAGGAGCAGGCCGAGCCAGAGCAGCCCCGCCACGTCCGAGAGGTAATGGTTGCCGGTCGCGATGTAAGAGTATTCGAGGTTGCGCCGCACGTGCCGCCCGTGCGCGTCGAAGAGCGCGAGCAGTTGCGCGAGTCTTTCAACATTCAGCGACGGCGCGCGCCGGAACATGCGGAACGCCGCGAGCAGGTTGACGGCGCGCAGCGCGACCTCCATCGCACAGGCCCAGTTCGGCCCCTGTCCAAAAGGGTTCTGCTCGCACCACCCCTCGACCTGCGCAAAGAACTCCTCGGCCAGTTCCTCGCCCCCGCCCGCGGCGTACGCGCGGCCGAGCGTGAGCAGGTGCCCGAGCCGGTTCAGCTCCCACAGCACACGCACGTCCGACCCGTCACCGCGCACGAGCCGCACATCCCCGTGGAACCCCAAAGGCCAGCGCACGCCCGACGCGGGCTCGCGCAGCCAGTCCACGCGCCCGCCGAACTCCTGCACGCCGTACCCGAGCAGCGACCAGCGGTGCTCGGCCACCGCACGCGCCTCCGCCTTCAACTCGTCTCGCTTCGCCGAAAGGTAATCGCGCGCGCCCTCGACCTCTGCAAAGCCCGCAAACAGATGCGGCTCCGCACGCGTCCTGAAATGCTCAAGCAGCTCGGCGCCACCCATCCGCTTGAACTCAGGCGTGAGCCGCGCCGGTGTGAGTTCAACGCCGGCCTTCCCGTTCGACGACGCGGCACGCTCGCCGCGAAGGCGTATGGCCGCGACGCCGCGCCGGCCCGCCTCAAGTAGCGCCGCGCGAAAGGACACGCGCCCGCGCAGAGCGCGTTTGATTTTGCTGGTGACGCTCATTCGACGGCGGCAAGTTTACAAGAAGGAACACCCGACCCGAAGGAGCGCGGGCCAAATGAGCGCTAAGTGCCCGGCGTGCGTTGTTGACGGTCGCAGTTACGGCTGGCAGACTTACCAGTCTGCCGAAGTGGAAGAGTTTAATGAGTTCCAAGACTGGCGAAACAACGGAGAGCGGTCTGCCCGCGGCGGACGCGGCGGGGCACGCGCGGGCGGAGGCGGCGGCGCGCGACTCCGCGGCGCTCGTCGGGCTGAAGCACGCGGTGCTCAGGCCGGAGGAGACGGGCGTCCAGCTCAACCTCGGCGACCTGTGGGCCTACCGTGAGCTGCTCTACTTCCTCACGTGGCGCGACATCAAGGTGCGTTACAAGCAGACGCTGATGGGCGTGGCGTGGGTCGTCCTCCAACCCCTGCTGACGATGCTCATCTTCACGCTCATCTTCACGCGCTTCGTGCGGCTGGACGAGGGCGCCATCCCCTACCCGCTCTTCGCCTACGCGGGGCTGCTGCTATGGACGTTCTTTCAGGTCTCGGTCACGTCGGGGACGCATAGCCTCATCAGCAACACGAGCCTCGTCACGAAAGTCTACTTCCCGCGCGCCTTCATCCCGGCGGCGGCCGTCGGCGCCGGCCTCGTAGACCTCTCGGTCGGCGCGGTGCCGCTGCTGGCGCTGGCTATCTACTACCGCGTCAACGTCACCTGGGGACTGCTGCTGCTGCCGGTCTTCCTGCTGCTCGGTGCCATGCTCGCGCTCTCGGCGGGGATGGTCGCGGCGGCTCTGACCGTGCGCTACCGCGACCTGCGCCACGCGCTTCCCTTCCTTCTGCAACTGTGGATGTTCGCCTCGCCGGTGCTCTACCCCGTCCACCTCGTGCCCGAGCGCTGGCGTTGGGCGTTCGTGGCCAACCCGATGACAGGCGTGCTCGAAGGCTTCCGCGCATCGCTCGCGGGCACGGGGTTCGACTGGTCGCTCGTCGCGGTGCCGGCGGTCGTCGCGCCCGTGCTGGTCTGCTTCGCCTTCTACGTCTTCCGGCGGTTGGAAGACACCTTCGCCGACGTGATCTGAGAAGAGGAATGGAGCCCGTCGTCGTCAGCGTCGAGGGAGTGAGCAAGCGCTACCGCATCGGGGCGCTGCCCGCGGGCTATGACTCGTTCCGCGAGGTCTTTTCCCGCGCGTTCATGGCGTGGCTACGGCGGCTGCGGCGCGGCGGCGAGACGGACGGCGACCCAACCACGCTCTGGGCGCTGAAGGACGTGAGCTTTGAAGTCCGGCGCGGAGAAATCCTCGGCGTCGTCGGCCGGAACGGCGCGGGCAAATCGACGCTCTTAAAAGTACTCTCGCGCATCACGCGCCCGAGCACGGGGCAGGTCGAAATCTACGGCCGCGTCGGGAGCCTGCTCGAAGTCGGCACGGGCTTCCACCCAGACCTGACGGGGCGCGAGAACGTCTACCTCAACGGCGCCGTGTTGGGCATGCGCAAGGTCGAGATCGACGCGAAGTTCGACGAGATCGTCGCCTTCTCCGAACTCGAACGCTTTATCGAGACGCCCGTCAAGTTCTACTCTTCGGGGATGTACGTGCGGCTTGCCTTCTCGGTCGCCGCGCACCTGGAACCCGAGATACTCATCATGGACGAGGTGCTCGCCGTCGGCGACATGGCCTTCCAGCAGAAGTGCCTCGACAAGATGAACGACATCCGCCGGCAGGGGCGCACCATCTTCTTCGTCTCGCACAACCTGCCGGCCATCACGCGCCTCTGCAAGCGCGCCATACTGTTGGAGCGCGGTCGCCTCGTCGCCGAGGGCCAGCCGCAGGAGGTCGTCAACCGCTACCTCTCGACGAGCTGGGGCGCGGGCGCCGAGCGCGCGTGGGGCGACGACGCGCCGGGCGACGCGGTGACGCGCCTGCGCCGCGTGCGCGTCGCCAGCGAGGCGGGCGAGACGGCCGCGGCCGTGGACGTGCGCCGCGCGTCGCGCATCGAGGTGACCTACGATGTGCTCGAAGAGGGGCACGCGCTCGTCCCCGTCGTGGAGCTGTACAACGAAGAAGGCACGGAGGTCTTCAGCACGCACGACACGGGCGCGGAGTGGCGCCGGCGCCCACGCCCCGTCGGCCGCTACACGAGCGCGGTGAAACTGCCCGGGAACCTGCTCGCCGAAGGGACGCTCATCGCGCACGTCTCGATAATGTCGCACTTTCCGTCTACAATCCTGCACGCGCGCGCGGCCAACGCCGTCGCCTTCCAGGTCTTGGACGAGCCGGGCGGCGTCTCCGCGCGCGGCGACTACGCCGGCCCGATGCCGGGCGTCGTGCGCCCCCTCCTCGAATGGGAGACGCACGCCGACGCTCAATGAACGCATCTTGAGAGTGATGCTGGCCGTGCTTAACCATAGAGACACAGAGACACAGAGACACAGCTTTGTCTTTAGCTTTCAACCAAGTGTGCCTCTGTGTCTCTGTGGTGAAGTGCCTTAACGCTAAACGCTATTTCGACGTAACCCGCGGGTTCGTGTTTCGGACTTCGATCCGTCTTCCTTGAAACACCTTCTGAGCGAAAAACTTTCGCTGTCGTCGAAGCTGCGGCTCAAGCGCGCGGTGTTTGCGCCCGTGGTGTGGGGCTTGCGGCTCGCGGCGCGCGCCTACAACTTCGCCGAGCGCCTTGCGGGAAGCGCCGAGGCCAACGGCGTAGACCTGCGCCGCGCCTTCGACGTGAAGCAGCGCCCCGGCCCGCCGCACGCGCTGGACTGGGGCGCCTCCGACTTCCTCTTCCTCGCACGCGCCGCCGGCGAAGGCCCCGAAACCCTCGAACCGAGACGTTCCGTCACGACCTCCGTCATCATCCCCGTCTTCAACAAGGTCGAGTTCACCTTCCAATGCCTCCGCTCGCTCCTGCGCGAAGTTGACTTCAAAGACACCGAAGTCATCGTCATCGACAACGCCTCGACCGACCGCACGCGCGAACTCCTCTCACACTTCCGCGGCTTCGTGCGCGTCATCGAGAACGCCGAGAACCGCGGCTTCGTGGACGCCTGCAATCAGGGGGCGGAGGTCGCGCGCGGCCGTCACCTCGTCTTCCTCAACAACGACACGGTCGTTCTGCCCGGCTGGCTCAGCGCTCTCGTCGAGACGGTCGAGCGCGACGCGCGCGCGGGCGCCGTCGGGTCGCTCTTCCTCTACCCCGACGGGCGCATACAGGAGGCGGGCTCCGTCATCTGGTCGAACGGCGAGACGTTCAAGTACGGCTGGAGCAAGTCGCCGGAAGACCGCCGCTTCGCGTTCGCGCGCGAGGTGGACTACTGCTCGGGCGCCTCGCTCCTCGTCCGGCGCGAGCTGTTCGAGCGGCTCGGCGGCTTCGACCGCCGCTACGCGCCCGCCTACTACGAGGACACAGACCTCTGCATGGGCGTGCGCTCGCTCGGCTACAAGGTCGTCTATCAGCCGGCCTCGCGCCTCTACCATTTCGAGGGCGGGACGGCCGGCACCGACCCGCGCGCCGGCTTCAAGCGCTATCAGGTCATCAACTACGACAAGTTCTATGCTAAGTGGCGCGACGTGCTGGCGCGTGAGCACCCGCCGAAAGACCCCGCGCACGCCGAGCGCGTCGCAAACCGCCGCTGGGCCACACAGGTCGCCGTCTTCGACGACCGCATCCCCACGCCCGACCGCGACGCCGGCAGCCTCCGTATGCTCAACATCCTGCGCGCGCTCTCCGAGTGGTGCCACCCCGTCTTCATCACCACGAGCAAGCAGGGCTGGCCCGAGTACGAAAAGCTTCTGTGGAAGGAGGGCGTAGAGACGGCCGCGGCCCTCAACCTCCGCAGCCTTATGAAGGCCCGACATTTCCGCGCGGCCGTCGTCAGTCGGCCCGAGGTGGCCGAAGGGTTGCTCGGCGCCATCCGCCGCGCCGACCCGCGCGTCAAGGTGATCTTCGACACGGTTGACCTGCACTTCGTGCGCTTCGCACGCGAGGCCGAGCTGACGGGCGACCCGGCGCTCACGCGTGAGGCCGAGCACTCCCGCAAGGTCGAGACGCGGCTCGCGCGCGCGAGCGACCTCGTCTGGCTCGCCTCGTCCACGGACATGGAGGTTCTGGGGCGCGAGGCACCCGGCGTCCCCTCGGTCGTCGTCCCGACCATTCATCGCACGCACGCGGGCGGCCTCCCCTTCCGAGAGCGCGAGCACCTGCTCTTCGTCGGCAACTTCCGCCACCGCCCGAACGAGGACGGCGTCCGATTCTTCGTCCGCGAGGTGCTGCCCCTTGTGAGGAAGGAGTTGCCGGGCGTCGAGTTGCTCCTCGTCGGCGACGGGGCGCCACAGGATTTGGCGCAGCTCTCGGCGGAGGGCGTGCGGCTGCTCGGGCACGTGCCGGACGTTGATCCTCTGTTCGCGCGCGCACGCGTCTTCATCGCGCCCATCCGCTTCGGCGCAGGCATTAAGGGCAAGATCGGCGAGGCGCTCGCCTACGCCATTCCGCTTGTGACGACGACGGTCGGGGCCGAAGGGATGTCCCTGCGCGACGGCGAAGAGGCCCTCATCGCCAACACGGCGGAGGAGTTCGCCGCAGCGGTCGTGCGCCTCTACCGCGACGAAGTGCTCTGGCGGCGCCTCGCCTCGAACGCGCACGCGCACGTCGAGCGCCACTTCTCGCCGCGCGTCGTCGGCCGCATCGTGAACGGCTCGATCAGGAGTCTGTTGGGCGACTTCAAAGATTCCACGCCCAAGCCCCTGGCCACGGCGAATGCGCGCGACGAATACCCTACTTAAGAACTACCCCGCTTAAGAACACACGCCCGCCGCAACCGTTTTGTAATCATTCTGAAGGGCAGCAAGTCTAAGGTTAGGGACATCCAAAGACCGTAGACTCCGGCCTGCGGTTCGTTTTGGCGCGCGGAGAGCATGCGCGGGACGGGCGGCGGGCCTTTATTGCAGGAAACAGATGAGAGAGCTTCAACAGCAGACTTTACAGATGGACGACGAGGCCACGCTCGTCGTCGGCGAGGAGCGGACGCTCGTGGCGCCGCGCTTCGACGACGAGGAGACTCTGGTCGCGCGCCCCGTCGTGCCGCTCGAAAACGGCGCGCACATCGACGCGCCCGCACCCATGCCCGCGCTCACCGCGCGAGGCGACAGCAGTTCCTTCGCCCCGCGCCGCCCGTGGTCGCTCGCGCTCATGCTCGTCTCCGTCTTGATCGGCGGCGTGCTCGGCGGTGCGGGCCTCTACCTCTACCAGAGACAGTCACAAGACCCTGCCGTGAGCCCGGCCGCGACGACGACGGAGCAGCCCGACGCGCCCGACGCCGCCGCGCAGGCGCCGGCCGCGCCCGTCGAAGACCCGCAGGCCGCGCCGAACGCCGAAGCGCAGGTTCGACAGATTGAGCCTCCGCCCGCCGACGCGAAGAACGCCGCAGAGCCCACCACGCCCGTCGAAGAGGTGCCGGCCGCGGCCCGCGCGCGCGCCCCCGAGAGCGTCCCCGCCGCCGAGCGCCGCACGGCGCCGCCGTCTGAGGGCACGCCCCGGCGCGGCAAGAAGGGCGAGCGCGACGAAGAGGTCGAGCGTCGCGCTCCTGCGCGACCCGAAGGCAACATCGCACGCGACGACCAGCCCGAGGCGCGCCAGGTAGACACCATCTTCTACCGCCAGCGCCGCGCCGAGCGCAGGGCCGAACGGCGCGCCGCACGCCGCGCACGCCGCGCCGACGACGCAGACCGCCTCCGCCGCATCTTCGAAGGCCCACCGGAATGAGAGTAGGCAGTAGGCAGTTGAAGCAAAAAGATTCTTAAGGGACAAGTCTCAATGAACGAGGGGCGGCGAGCTTACCAGCTCGCCGCCCCCGATTTCTTTAACTTCACTCTCTTAACGCCAACTGCCTACTGCCATCTGCCTACTGCCTGCTGCTAAAATTCTGCGCGTGAAGCGCGAACGTGTGGACAGGCTTTTGGTCGAGAGGGGGCTGGCACCGACGCGGACGCGGGCGCAGGCGCTCGTGATGGCCGGGCGCGTGCTGGCCGGCGAGCGTCGGGTGGAGAAGCCTTCGGAGACCTTCCCGCCGGACGCGCCTCTGCGCGTGCGCGGGGGCGACGATCCGGCGGCGCGCTACGTCGGGCGCGGCGGGTTGAAGCTTGAGAAGGCGCTCGCCGAGTTTCAGATAGACCCGACGGGATGGACGTGCCTCGACGTAGGCGCCTCGACCGGCGGCTTCACCGACTGCCTGCTTCAGCACGGCGCGCTCCGCGTCGTCGCCCTCGACGTGGGGCACAACCAGCTCGACTGGCGCCTGCGCACAGACCCGCGCGTCGAGGTGCGCGAGGGCGTCAACGCACGCCACCTCAAGCGCGAAGAGTTCAACGAACGCTTCGACCTCGCCGTCATGGACGTGTCATTCATCTCGGCGACGAAGGTGCTGCCCGCGGTCGTGCCGCTCCTCAACTCGGGCGGGCGCGTCGTTCTCCTCATCAAGCCGCAGTTCGAGGTGGGCAAGGGCGAGGTGGGCAAGGGCGGCATCGTGCGCGACCCCGCGCAGCACGCGCGCGTCGTCGAAGAGGTCAACGCCGCCGCACGCGCCCTCGGCCTCAACGTCTTCGGCGTCACCGACTCGCCCATCACCGGCGCCGACGGCAACAGAGAGTTCCTGGCGCTCTACGAAATGAAGGATTGATTCATCGGCTCATTGAATCAATGAAGAAATGAACCGATCAATCATCCTTCACTTCCCCGGCGGCCCCTTCGGCCCCCAGTAGTAGTAGACTATCAGCAGCACTGTGCCGACGATGCAGAAGAGGAAGATGGCGGAGAGCAGGATGACGTACCACATGGCGGGAAGTGTAGCATGCGGAAGTTGAGCGAGGCGGACGCGGTCGCGCGCTTGAAGCGCGGCAAGGTGCGCTTCCAGACCCACATCAAGCTCAACTACGAGCACAGGGCCTTGAGTTGTCGTGCGTGCCCGACGCCGGGCGTGTGCTGCACGGACGCGCACTTCGTCAACGTTCACATCACGCGGCTCGAAGCCGTCGCCATCCGCGACACGCTCGCGCGCACCCCACGTTTGAGCGAGGACGAGAGACGCGCCGTCTACGTCAGGGCTCGTGAAGCGGTCGGGCGCTACGGCCTCGTCTCCGCGGGCGACACCTTCGCACAGACCTTCTCCTGCCCGCTCTTCATGAAAGGCAGCGGGTGCCTCGTCCACCAGCGCGCCAAGCCCGCGCCGTGCGTGCAGCACGCATGTTACGAGGACTGGGCGGACGTGCCGCCGCTCGACGCGCAGTGGCGCGAGGAGGGGCGCATCGAGCGGCTCAACAATGAAGTCTACGGCACGGCTTGGGAGTGGCTCCCGCTGCCCGTCTGGCTCACGCTCGTAGACCCTTACTCGGACGGCGCGGAGTTGCGAAGGCTCGCGCGCGCGTGGGAGTCGCGCCCGGCGCGTGTGCCGCGCGAACGAGGGGCCGCACGCCCGCGCCCGAAGAATAGAACTTTGCCCGTCCTGCGCGCGTAAGGCCGTGCGTCGGCGACCGATTTGAGGGCGCGACGAAGAGACCCGGCCGACCCGCACGCGACATACACGGAGGTCTTATGTTCTGCCCGTACTGCGCAACCGAAACGACACAGGGGTTGAACTACTGCAACCGCTGCGGCGGGAACCTCGCCCCGCTCACGCAGGCGCCCGTGCAGGAGACGCGCATCATCGTCGCGAACGGAGCGGCCTGGGCCGCGGGGCTTTCGACGACGGCGGTCATCGTCATCGGGCTGGGGATGATCTTCCCCATTGCGTCGGAGCTGACCGCGAAAGGCATGACGCCGAAGGCGGTCGTCGTCATCGCGCTCCTCGTCGCGCTCGCGGTCGTCGGCTGCGCCGCGATGCTTCTGCGCTTCTGGTCGCTGCTCCTCGGCGTCGGCGCCGCGCGCCAACAGCAGGCCCCGGCCCCCGCCGCGCTCCCACAGCACAAGGCGCAGGACACGCGCGGCCTCGACGCCCCGCGCTTCGACTCGCTCCACCCCGCCCCCATCCCCAGCATCACCGAACAGACGACCCGCACGCTCGAACCCGCCCCAAAGAAGTACTGAGTGTTGAGGACTGAGGACTGAGTAAAAGAAGGAGACTTGTCTTTTACTCAGTCCTCAGTCCTCAGCCTCAGTACTCTTTAATTGACACCCTTCGGCGGGCGCAGCTATCATCCGCGCCAGTTCTTCGCGCCAATTTCGAGCCCCTTCTGTAGAGCCTGAGACTTTCCTCCTGCGGCCACGCCTTTTATGGAGAAGCTGCAAGTCCGACGCGTCGGCGTGCTCGTCAAGCCGAACCAGCCCGAGGCGCTCCAGACCATCTGCCGCCTCGTGGAGTGGTGCGCCGGGCGCGACATCAAGGTCGCGGGCGGCCCGCGCTTCCAGCGCGAGCGCATCGTGGCCGAGACCGGCTGTGAGGTCGAGGCGCTCGACCACGCCGAGTTGGTGCGCGGCGCCGACCTCATCGTCGTCCTCGGCGGCGACGGGACGATGATCGGCGCGGCGCGGATGGTCGGCGACGCCGAGACGCCGGTCTTAGGCGTCAACTTTGGCACGCTCGGCTACCTCGCCGACTTCACCGTCGAAGACATGATTCCCGCCTTAGAGCTGGTGCTCGCGGGTGACTACACCATCGACCGGCGGCTGATGCTGGCGGCCACCGTCGAGCGCAACGGCGAGCAACTGCTGCACGACCGCGTCCTCAACGACGTGGTTATCTCGAAGTCGGCGCTCGCGCGCATCGTCGAGATCGAGACGCACATCGACAAAAAGTTCGTCAACCGCTTCCGCGCCGATGGGCTCATCATCTCGACGCCGACGGGCTCGACGGCCTACAACCTCTCGGCGGGCGGCCCCGTCATCTACCCTTCGATGAGCGCCGTCGTCATCACGCCCATCTGCCCGCACACGCTCTCGAACCGCCCGCTCGTCGTCGCCGACGAGGCCGAGTTCGAGCTTGTCCTCAAGACGCCGCGCGAGGAGGTCGCGCTCACGCTCGACGGGCAGGTCGGGATGCCGCTCGAATACGAAGACCGCGTCACCGTGCGCAAGAGCCGCACCGGCTTCAACCTGATTCAGGCGCACACGCGCAACTACTTCGACGTTCTGCGGAACAAACTTAAATGGGGAAGATGAAGGCCGAATGAGTGAAGACAAGCGAGATGAGCGGCGCCCGCTTGAGCGGGACGCGTACGAGCGCGAGGCGACGACCGACCTCAAGGACACGACGCCCGACCGGCCGAAGGGGATGGCGCTGCACACGCGCATCCTCATCGGGCTGCTGGCGGGCGTGGTGGCGGGCGTGGCCGCCAACCGCATCTGGGGCGGCGACCACGCGGGCGTCGCGTGGACGATCTCGCGCATCACGGAGCCCATCGGGACGCTCTTCCTGCGTTTGCTGCTGATGATCGTCGTCCCGCTCGTCTTCTCTTCGCTCGTCGTCGGCGTCGCAGGCATCGGCGACATCCGCCGTCTGGGCCGCGTCGGGCTTAAAGCCTTCGGCTACACGCTCGTCATCTCGGCGCTCTCGGTCGTCATCGGGCTCACGCTCGCCAACACCATCCGGCCGGGCGAGCGGCTCGACCCAGAGACGCGCGCGGGGCTCGAAGCGAGGTACAGGGGCGACGCCGAGAAGCGTGTGGCCGACGCGACGAAGGCGACCTCGCCCGACTCGCCGCTGTTGCAGGTCGTGAAGACCATCGTGCCGGTCAACCCCATCGCGTCGTTCGCAGGCATCAAGGCGGGCGAAGAGAAGCAGACCGACACGCCCGACATGCTGCACGTGATGTTCTTCGCGCTGCTCTTAGGCGTCGCCGCCACGCTCGTCCCCGTCGAGGTCGCGGCCCCGCTGCTGCGCGTCTTCCAGGCGCTCTTCGAGATTTCGGCGAAGGTCATCGACATCATCATGAAGCTCGCGCCCTTTGCGGTCGCGTGCCTGCTCTTCAACAACACGGCGCGTTTCGGGCTCGACCTCCTGCAAGCGCTCGCGTGGTTCATGGCGACCGTGCTCATCGGCCTCGGGCTACACATGTTCGGCGTCTACTCGCTCTCGGTCTACTTCCTGTCGCGCATCTCGCCGCTGGAGTTCTTCCGCCGCATCAAGACAGTGATGCTGACGGCCTTCTCCACCTCCTCTTCGAACGCGACGCTGCCCACGGCGCTGCGCGTCTCTGAAGAGAACCTGGGCGTGCCGCGCGAGATCAACAGCTTCGTCCTGACCGTCGGCGCGACGGCCAATCAGAACGGGACGGCGCTCTACGAGGGCGTGACGGTGCTCTTCCTCGCACAGCTCGCGGGCGTCGAGCTGACGCTCGCACAGCAGCTCGGCGTGGCCTACTTCGCCATCCTCGGCGGCATCGGCACGGCCGGCGTCCCTTCGGGCTCGATCCCCTTCATCATCTTGATGCTGGCGACCTACAACATCCCGCCCGCGCTCATCGCCATCATCCTCGGCGTGGATCGCATCCTCGACATGTGCCGGACGACTCTGAACGTCGCGGGCGACATCACGGCGGCGACCTACGTCGCACGCTCCGAAGGCTACGAGCTGCTGAAGCCGCACGTGCCCGCGCTTGAGGCGGCTGGGATCGTCCGCGGCGGGCCGAGCAGCCACGACGTGCTCGACTGATTTAAAGGGGGAGACGATGGCCGAGCTGATACAGACTTACGCCGAGACGTTGCGCGACGCGGGCGGCGAGGAGTACACGGCGCACACCTACGGTGAGGAGCGCGCGGACGGGAAATGGGAGGGGTGGCTTGAGTTCCACTCCGCCGCGGGCGCGGTGCGACGCACGAACCGCGAGACGACGCAGCCGAACCGCGGCGCGCTCGCCTACTGGGCCTCGGGGCTTGAGCCCATCTACCTCGACGGCGCATTCTCCCGCGCGTCCTAAAGCTGCGGTTTCTTGATACTCCCGTAAAACTTCCGGCAGAAGAATGTCCGAAGCTTCTCGTCTTCAGACCGGGGGGTTGTGCGTGCGTACGCGTTCGTACGCGCGCCGGGGTCGTTAACGACATTTACCGTAGGAGGTTCGGAGCCGATGCCAAGCGACGCCGAAGTCATCTCGACGCTCAACCGTCTGATTGAGACCTGCCGCGACGGGCGCGAGGGCTTCCGCACCGCCGCCGAGGGCGTGCGGAGCGTGGAGCTGCGCGAGCTGTTCCAAACTTACGCACGCCAGCGCGAGGGCTTCGTCAGCGAGTTGCAGGACGAGGTGCGGCGGCTCGGCGGCGAACCGGAGCAGACGGGGAGCCTCGTCGCCACGCTCCACCGCGGCTGGATGGGTCTGAGGGCGGCGCTCGAAGGCGACGACGACCGCGCGGTCGTCAGCGAGTGCGAGCGCGGCGAGGAGGTGGCGCTCGACACCTACCGCTCGACGCTCGGGACGGACATGCCCGTGAGCGTGCGTGCGATGGTCGAGCGCCAGTTCGCGGAGGTCAAGGAGGCGCACAACCACGTCGCCAACCTCGACAGGAGGTCGGGCGCGGGCGCCTGAAACAAGCAACAAACTGACAGGGGCAGAACAAGGAGGGACACATGAGTAAGAACACTTTCAGCGGGGCAATACTCTTCCTCGGCGCGTGCGCGCTGTTGGCGCTCACGTTCTTCGCCGGCACGTCCGGCGCGGCGGGCGTGCAGAACTCGAACTCAAGCGGCACCGGCGGCGGCAACACGAACGAGACCGGCGGGATGAAGCACGGCTCGGGGCAGATGGCGGCCGACCACAAGTTCGCGATGGAGGCGGCGATGGGCGGCATGATGGAGGTCGAGCTGGGGAAACTGGCCGCCTCGAAGGGCGCGAGCGACGAGGTGCGACAGTTCGGCCAGAAGATGGTGGACGACCACTCGAAGGCGAACGACGAGTTGATGCAGCTCGCCTCCGGCAAGGGGATGACGCTCCCCGCGGCGCCCGACGCGAAGCATCAGGCGGAGATGCAGAAACTCTCGGCGCTCTCCGGCGAGAAGTTCGACAAAGAGTACGTGAAGATGATGTTGAAGGACCACAAGAAGACCGTGGCGACCTTCGAGAAGGAGGCCAACGGCGGCATGGACGCTGAGCTTAAGGCGTTCGCCGCCTCCACGCTGCCCACGCTGCGCGAGCACCTGCAAATGATCCAACGCATCAACGACAAGATGATGATGCGCAAGAGCGGGAACTTGAAGCAGTAGACAATGGGCAGTAGTCAGTAGAAAAAAAGCGGCGCGCTCGGTTCATAATCCGGGCGCGCCGCTTCTGTTTTCTACTGCCTACTGCCTACTGCCTTTTCACTTCTTCTCCACGATGTCGGCCGCGCGTTGCTTAACGTCCAGACTTACGCGAACGAAGGAGGAAACGGATTCGCGGTTCGCTTCAGGCATTGGTTATCGGCGCGGGCGGTCTCTGAGCCGGTAGACGAAGCGTAGCCCCGACCACGTCTCGTCCACGGCGCAGACCTTCACGTCCACGAGCCCCACGTCGAGCCCATGCTGCCGCACGTATGGTTCGGCGAGGTCCGTCTCGACGCCCGAAGCCCTCTTCGGCCACGCGACCCACAGCGAGCCGTCCGCCGCGATGCGCGCAGCCAGACTCTCGAAGCGACGAACCAACTCGGCGCGCGAGCGCGCGAAGAGCAGGACAACATCCAGCCCCTTGCGCGACGGCGAGACGAACTCAACGCCCTCGGGGAGAGTTCCGAGCACCGACTCAAAATCCGTTGGCGCGTTGACGAGCGCGACGAGCGCGCCCTCCTTGATGCAGAGCTTTTTCGGGAGCGGCGTCCCGGAGTATCCGGCCATCGAACATTCCTCCTCAACAGGGGCGCGCCTTGTATCACACGCGCCTCGGTGCGCGCAAAGACGGCGCGCGGGTTGAGGCCGGTTGACGCGGTCGGTTAAGATTCGTTTGAAAGAAAAAGGAGTAACAGTTATGGCTACGACCGAGGCGGGGCTCCCGCCCGCGAACCAGCAGGGTCTCGACATCCGCCCGACGCCGCGCGAGGAGATGAGCCTCTACCCGCTCGACACCTTCCCCTACGACTACTCGGGGCGCGAGATACGCATCAAGTTCGAGCTGCCCGAGTTCACCTGCGTCTGCCCCTTCTCGGACTTCCCCGACTTCGCCACCTTCCGCATCGAGTACGTGCCGAACGAGCGCTGCGTGGAACTCAAGAGCCTCAAGCTCTACGTCAACTCGTTCCGCGACATCAAAATCTTCCACGAGCACGTCGTCAACGTCATCCTCGAAGACTTTGTCCGCGCCACCGATCCCCTCGAAGTCCACATCGAAGGCGACTTCAACGTCCGCGGCAACATCAAGACGACCGTGAGCGCGGATTATAAGAAGAGTAGGCAGTAGGCGGATGGCAGTCTAATCATGGAACTTGTCATCATCATCGCCGCGGCCCTCGTCGGGTTCTGGCTCTTCTTCTTCGTGCTGAAACGGGTGCTGCGGATGGCGATCAGGCTGGCCGTCGTCGGCGCGCTGTTGCTCGCGCTGTTGATTGGTGCGGTGGCGTGGTGGTGGTACGAACCGTTCGGGGGCTCGTCGAGTAGTAATCGTAACGCGCCCGCGCGCCCGGCGCGCAAGTCACGTTAGGGGGAATGCGCCAAGGGCATGGGGGAGACGGACACCGACGCCGCCGACCAGTTCGATGCGCGCGTGCGCGAGGGACGGCTTGACGAATCGACGCCGGGCCTTTGGCGACGCGTGTGGCGACTGCCGCGCAACGTCGTCGCCATCAGCGTGGTGAGCCTGCTCAACGACGCGTCGAGCGAGATCATCTACCCGATGCTGCCGGCCTTCCTCGCGCTCGCGCTCGGCGCGTCGCCCAAAGCCATCGGCATCGTCGAGGGCGTGGCCGAGTCGGTCTCAAGCCTCCTCAAACTCTTCTCCGGTTATTTCAGCGATAGGACGGGCAAGCGCAAAGGGCTGGTCGTCTTCGGCTACGGGCTGGCGAGCGTGGCGCGGCCGCTCCTCGCGCTGGCGACGACGTGGCATCAGGTGCTCGCCGTGCGCTTCACCGACCGCGTGGGCAAGGGGCTGCGCAGCGCACCGCGCGACGCGATGATCGCCGACGCCGCGCCGCCCACCGAGCGGGGCCTGGCCTTCGGCTTCCACCGCGCGATGGATCACGGCGGCGCGGTGCTGGGGCCGCTCATCGGGCTCGCGCTGCTCTGGCTCGTGGCCGCCGACCCGCAGACGCCTTCGAAGGCGGACTATTCGACCATCTTCCTCTTCGCCTCCGTCCCGGCGCTCCTCGCGATGCTCGTGCTCGTCTTCGCCGTGCGCGAGACGCACGCGTCAGCGAAGCAGAAGACAAGGGACAAGAAGGTTGAAGAGGGAGATGCGGCGGCGTCCGCACCGGCGGCGGCAAACGGCGGGAGGATGCGTCTGACGCTGCGCGGCTTCGACGGGAACTTCAAGTGGTTCCTGGTGCTGGTGGCGCTCTTCACCCTCTCGAACTCGACCGACGCCTTTCTCATCCGCCGCGCGCAGATGGCGGGCGTCTCGACGGGACAGGGGACGCTGCTGCTCTGGTCGGCGCTGCACCTGAGCAAGGTCGTCAGCTCCGTCGTCGGGGGAGACCTCTCGGACCGGCTCGGCCGGAAGACTCTCATCGTCTCGGGCTGGCTCCTCTACGCGGCCGTCTACCTCGGCTTCGCCTACGTCTCCAGTCCCGTGGGCGCGTGGTCTCTCTTTCTCGTCTACGGCGTCTACTTCGGGCTGGCCGAGGGTGCGGAGAAGGCTTTGGTCGCAGACCTCGTCCGCCCCGAGCAGCGCGGCACGGCCTACGGTCTCTATAATCTCGCCTTCGGCATCACGGTGCTCCCGGCCTCGCTGCTGATGGGCGCGCTCTGGGACACCTGGAACCCCGAGACGGCCTTCTTCGTCAGCGCCGCCATCGGCTCGACCGCCGCGCTGCTGCTCGCGCTCTTCGTCAAGCCGGGCGTGAAGGCCCTGCATTGACAGCCTCTCGCCGCAGGCTGTATACAGCCTAAGAGCGATTGCGCGACGGAAGGCCGTGCCCGAGGCCGACCAACGCGTCCCACTTCCGAACCCCTTTTACAAGAGAGTCTCGAAGGCCGGAAAAGCCCCGTTCGCGCCATGGAGTACGAGTACGACCTCTTCATCAGCTACGCCCACATCGACGACCTGAACCCGTTCGGCGAGGAGAGGGGCTGGATCGACCTTCTGCACGAGCGCCTGTCGGTGCTCCTGGCGCAGGCGCTCGGCTACGAGCCGCGCATCTGGCGCGACGGCCACCGCTTGCAGGGCAACGACGAGTTGTCGGGCGCCATCGGCGAGGGCGTCACGCGCTCGCTCCTGCTCGTGCCCGTCATCTCGCCGCGCTACGTGCAGTCCGACTGGTGCAACCGCGAGATGGCGTCGTTCCACGCGGCGCAGGTGAACCGGGGGCCTCTGCCCGGCTCGCCCGGTTTCCGCTCGCGCGTCTTCAAGGTCGTCAAGACGCCGCTGCCCGAGCACCTGCGCGAGTCCGAGCCGGTTCACATCCGCAACCTCATCGGCTACCAGTTCTACGGCGAGGACGAGTCGAGCGGCGTGCTCACGGAGTTCAGCCCCTCGCCGAACGACAAGCAGTACTGGCGCACGCTCAACCGCCTCGTCTCCGACATCAAGCAGACGCTCATCGAGCTGAAGCACACGCCGCCCACGCCCACACCGCCCACGTTTGACGCGCCCGCCGCCCCGACGCAGACGACCGCGCCCGCGGCGACGAACCAGATGACCTACACGCCCGGCCTCGCGGGCGTCGCACAGCTACAGCAGCCACAGGCGGCAGCGCCGTCGCGGTTCGTCTATCTCGCGGAGACGACCGGCGACCTCGCGCGCGAGCGCGAGGACGTGCGCGACGAGCTGCGCCAGCGCGGTTACGGCGTGCTGCCCGAGCAGCGGCTCCCGCTCGACGAGCGGCGCCAGATCGAGGAGGCCGTCCGCGCCGACCTCGCACGCTGTGCGCTCTCCGTCCACATGATCGGCCCGCGCTACGGCTCGACGCCCGAGGACGACCCGGCCTCCGTCGTGCAGATACAGGAGCGGCTCGCAGCCGAGCGCGGCGCGGGCGAAGCGACCTTCCAACGCATCCTCTGGACGCCGCCGTCCTTAGGCACCCCCGCGCTCGAAATCAGCGACGCGCGTCAGCAGGCTTTCGTCCGAACGCTTCAGGAGGGGCTGACGGCCGGGGCCGAACTTTTACAGACGACCGTCGAGGGCTTGAAGACGCGCGCCGTCGAGAAACTCGCGGCGTTGGCGAAGGCGCAGGAGGCGAAGTCGGCGACCGCCGCCGGCCCTCAACGGAAGAAGGTCAAGCAGGTCTATCTCATCTGCGAGAACCGCGACCGGCAGTTCGTGCGCCCCATCAAACAGTATCTCTTCAAGGAGAACTTCGAGGTCATCACGTGGCTCGAAGGCGAGGCGGGGGCGGAGCGTCTGGCCGAGTATCACCGCAAGAACCTGCGCGAGTGCGACGCCGCGCTCATCTACTTCGGCAGCGGCGACGAGCCGTGGGTGCGCAAGAACCTCGAAGACCTTGAGAAGGCGTACGGCTACGGGCGCGACGACGACTGGGCGGCGTCGGCGGTCTTCGTCGGCCAGCCGCCCAGCGAGCAGAAGGAAGACTTCCTCACGCACATGGTGCCCTACGTCATCCACAGCCTGACCGAGTTCAACCCCGAAGACCTGCGCGACTTCGTCGAGGCCGTGCGCGAGGCCGAAGGAGAGACGGCGTGAGCACGAGGGAGTTCACGACACTGGGGGGCGTGACCATGCCTCCGCGCGCCACGAACCCGTTCCCGGGCCTGCGCCCTTTCGAGACGGACGAGTATCGACTCTTCTTCGGGCGCGAGGGGCAGTCCGACGCGCTGCTCGAACGGCTTGAGCGCTCGCGCTTCCTCGCCGTCGTCGGCACGTCTGGAAGCGGCAAGTCTTCGCTCGTGCGCGCGGGACTCCTGCCGGGCCTGCGTGGCGGGATGATGGCGGGCGCGGGCGCGGGCTGGCGTGTGGGCGTAGCCAGACCCGGCCACGACCCTCTGGGCAACCTCGCGCGGGCGCTCGCAGAGGACGGCGTGCTCGCCTCGGCGGGGGCGTCGCTCGCGCCCGCGGAACGCGAGGCCATCGTCGAGGCGATGCTGCGCGGCGGCTCGCTCGGGCTCGTGGACGCGGTGCGCGGCGCGCGGCTCGGCACGGAGAAGCTGCTCGTCGTCATCGACCAGTTCGAGGAGCTGTTCCGCTTCCGCGCGGCGCGCGCCGCGACGGCCGATGACGAGGCGTCCGCCTTCGTCAAGCTCCTGCTCGAAGCCGCGCGCCAGCGCGAGGTGCCGGTCTACGTCGTCCTCACCATGCGCTCGGACTTCCTCGGCGACTGCGCGCAGTTCCAGGGCCTGCCCGAGGCCATCAACGACGGCCAGTACCTCATCCCGCGTATGACGCGCGACGAGCGTCGCTTTGCCATCGTCGGCCCCGTGCGGGTCGCGCGCGCGCGCATGACCGAGCCACTCGTCAACCGGCTCCTCAACGACGTGGGCGACAACCCCGACCAGCTCCCCATCCTTCAGCACGCGCTGATGCGCACGTGGGACGAGTGGCGCGCGCGCCGCCCCGAGCACGAGGCCGCGCACGCGGCCGGGCCGAAGATTGATGTCTGCTGCTACGAGGCCATCGGCGGGATGGACGACGCCCTCTCGCGCCACGCCGACGAGGCTTACACGGAGCTGACGGACGAGAGCCAGCGTCGCCTCGCCGAGCTGCTCTTCAAGTCTCTGACCGAGCGCGGCCCCGACAACCGAGAGATACGCAGGCCGACGCGGCTCAAAGAGATTTGTGAGATAGCGGGCGCGACGCATGAGGAGGTCGCCGCGGTCGTCGAGGTCTTCCGGCGCGAGGGGCGCACGTTCCTGATGCCGCCCGAGGGCGTGGAGCTTGAGCCCGACACCATCATCGACATCTCGCACGAGAGTCTCATACGCAACTGGGGACGGCTCAAGGAGTGGGTGAAGGACGAGGCCGACGCCGCGCGCATCTACCGGCGGCTGGCCGAGGCCGCGGGCGCCTACCGCGCGGGCGAGTCGGGGCTCTTAGACGACGTGACGCTCGGGTGGGTCAACCGCTGGCAGGAGCGCTACAACCCGAACCGCGCGTGGGGCGTGCGCTACCACCCCGATTACGACGCGGCAATGAAGTTCCTCGAAGAGAGCCGCGAGGCCCGAGGCCGCGAGCGCGAGGAGCGTGAAGCGCAGCGCCGCGAGCTTTTGGAGCGCGAGCGGCGTGAGCGCGAGCAGGCCGAGCGCTACGCGGCCGACCAGAGGAGCGCGGCCCGCCGCTTCCGCTTCGTCGCGGCGGTGCTCGGTGTCGTCTTCCTCGGCGCACTGGCCGCGCTCGTCTTCGCCGTCGCCGCCGAGCGGCGGGCCGAGTCGGCGCAGGATCGCGTCGAGCGCGCGCGCCAGAAGCTTCAGATGAGCCGCACCGCCGCCCAGCTCATCCAGAGCTACGAGATGGAAGAGGCCGAGCGTAAGCTGGGCGAGCTTTACGCGCTCACGTCCAACGACGAGGAGGGGCACGAGAACCGCGCGTGGGTGCTCTACAACCTCGGCGAGCTGTACAGCCGCCTCGACCGCCACGAGCGCGCCGCCTCCTTCTTTGAGTCAGCCTTGCAGGCCGAGATGATGATTCACGGGCGGCTCGGCCCCGACTCGGTCGGCACGCTCTACAGCCTCGCGCTCGCGCAGCAGAGGGCCGGCAACTTCGACGCGGCCGTCTCCCACCTCGAACTCATGTTGGACATCGTCGCCAAGTCCCCCGAACGGAATGACCGTTACTTCCGGCTCAACCTGGCTAACGTCCACAGAGACCTCGCCGACCTCTACCTCGCGCGCTCGCGCGCGGCATCGCTCGTGACGATGCGCGAAGCGAGCGACGCACGCCCCGCCGCCCGCGGCGAGGAAGCGAAGGTCATTGCGGCCGAAGCGCGGGCCGCGGCCGCACCCGACCTCGTCAAGGCGCGCGAGCAGTATCGGCTCGCGCTGTCCATCTGGGAAGAGGTCATGAAGGACGACCCGGAGGCGCTGGCCGACAAGTACCGGCAGGCGAGCACGGCGCTGTGGAGGACGCAGGACAAGACGGACGAGAAGTTCGGGAACGAGTTGTGGGATAAGGCCGAGGCGCTCCGCGAGAAGTTCAAGACGCCGCTCAGGCGCGAGCCCATCGGCCCGCCCAACCCCGGCAACGACCCCGCCATCCACGCTCAGCTCGCGCCCGAGGGGCCGGGCTACGTGCTCTTCAACCGGCAGATGGACTACGCCTACGGCCGCCCCGAGTTCGTCGATTTAATTCGCACGGTCGCCGCCGAATGGAGCAAGCGCCACCCCGACCTCAAGCTCGTCGTCGCCGATCTCAGCCTGCGCGGCGGCGGCGAATTCCCCGGCCACGGCGGCGACCATCAGGACGGGCGCGAGGCCGACATCTGGCCGCTCACCAACAACGGCCAGCCCGAGCCGACCAACATCTACGCCCCGAACTACTCGCAGAAACTGACGACCGAGTTGATTCAACTCATCCAACAGGTGAACCCCGCGGCGGTCGTCTTCTTCGACGACCCGGCGCTCGTCTCCGCCGGCCTCGTGCGCGCCACCCTCGACCACAACAACCACATGCACGTCCTGCTCCCTTGAGGGGGAGTAGGCAGCAGGCAGCAAGCCGCGTCAGCGGCGCCTCTTCTATGTCGGCGTTCCCGGCCTTAAAAGGTCGGGTTAAACTCACCCCGCCGCTCCGCGGCGCCTGCCGACCTACTCCCCTCCCCCGCATGACAGCGCGCCATTTTTCAGGTAGCTTACACACACCGACTAGAAACCAAATGGAACAGATCGACTACATACTCGTCGAGACCGCGGAGGAGCTTGCGGCCGCGTGCGAGCGCCTCGCGCGCCACACGGAGGTCGGCTTCGACACCGAAACGACTTCGCTTTCGCCCTTCGAGGGCCGAGTCCGCCTCGTCCAGCTCGCCGCGCCCGGCGAGCCCGCCTACGTCTTCGACCTCGACGCCTTCACCGGCGAAGGCGACAACGCCGCCCGCAGGGAGCGCGCACGCACCGACGAGGCGCTCGCGCCGCTCCGCCGCCTGCTCGCCGCCGTGCGCCCGGTCAAGATCGGCCACAACCTTAAGTTCGACGCGAAGTGGGTCGGGCACTACCTCGGCGTCGAGCTGTGTGGAGACTTCGACTCGCGCTCGACCGACCGCGTCGAAGTCGAGCGCGGCGGACTCTTCGACACGCTGCTCGCCAGCCAGCTCATCTCGGCGGGCGAGCAGGAGGATCGACACTCGCTCGCCTCCGTCTCCGAGCGCTACCTCAACCTGCCCGTGGACAAGACGCAGCAGGTGAGCGACTGGGGCGGCCGGCTCTCTTCCGCACAGCTCGAATACGCGGCGCGCGACGCGACGCTCATGCTGCCGCTGCGCCTCAAGCTCGTCGAGGCGCTCCGCGCCAACGCGCTCACGCGCACGGCGCAGTTGGAGTTCGAGTGCGTCGTACCGCTCGCCGCGATGGAGTTGGCCGGGGTCTATCTCGACCAGGACTGCTGGCGCGCCAAGCTCAAGGAGATCGAGAAGCAGCGTAACGAGCTGCACGAGCTGCTTCAGGACGAGCTGGCCGAGGAGCCCGCGCAGCAGTCGCTCTTCGGCCCCGCGCGCGGCGACATCAACCTCGACTCACACGTCCAGCTCACGCGCGCCATGAAGCGCGTGCTGCCCGAGGGCGAGGAGATACCCGACTCGACGCGCAACTGGAAGCTCGAACCGCTCGCCGCGAAGTTCCCGGTCGTCCGCCGCATCCTCGAATACCGCACGCTCCAGAAGACCCTCAAGTTCGGCGAGACCCTTCTCGAAGTCGATCAACAAAGAGACCGGCCGCATCCACTCGCACTTTCACCAGATCGGCGCGCCGACCGGAAGGATGAGCTGCACCGACCCCAACGTGCAGCAGGTGCCCCACGCCTTCGACATGCGCCGCTGCTTCCGCGCGCCCGCGGGCCGGAAGCTCATCGACGCCGACTACTCGCAGATCGAGCTGCGCATCCTCGCCGACTTCACGAACGACCCCGGGTTCGTGGAAGCATTCAAGACACACGCAGACCTCCATCGGACGACCGCTGCGCAGGTCTTCAACGTGAAACTCGAAGAGGTAACGAAGAAGCAACGCGACGACGCCAAGCGCCTGAACTTCGGTGTGGTCTACGGCATCGGCGCGCGCCGCTTCGCGCTACTGACGGGCATGAAAGAGACGGAGGCCGAAGACCTCCTCAAGCGTTACTTCGCCACCTACCGCGACCTCGACACGTGGCTGCGCGACGCCGCGCACAAGGCCGTCCGCGAACGCACCGCCCCGCGCACCGTGGCGGGGCGCCTCTTCCGCTTCAACTTCGACCCCGAAGACCGCCAGGCCGCCTCCCTCGCCCAACGCAACGGCAAAAACGCACCCATCCAGGGGTCGAGTGCCGACATCATCAAGCGCGCGTTGAGGCTGCTGCACGACCGCCTGAAGGGGACGGAGGCGCGGGTGGTGAACGTGGTGCATGACGAGGTGGTCGTGGAGTGCTCGGAGGAGGGCGCCGAAGGGTTCGCGCGCGTCGTCGAGGAGGCGATGTGCGCCGCCGGCGAGGAGTACGTCAAGGCCGTCCCCGTCAAGGTCGAGTCGGCGGTGACGGACGAGTGGGTGAAGTGAGGGGGCAGCAGGCAGATGGCAGTAGGCAGCCGCTCCGCGTGACGAACGTTGCAAGATTAAATCGGAAGTTCGACAGCGGCTCTCTTAACTGCCATCTGCCTCCTGCCTCCCCGCTTGACAGTCGCGCCGCGCGTTCCCTAGTCTTTCGTGTGGCGAAGTCCCTGAGCGCACTCACGCCGCACACACTGAAGTCCGACGCTTTAATCCCGTCGCAGACATTTCGGAAACGCTTAACGGAAAAATCATGATCAAAGAAGATATCAAGCGCCTCATCGAAGCAAAGGGCGCGAGGGTGGGCGTCATTGGGCTGGGCTACGTCGGCCTGCCTCTGGCGGTCGAGTTCGCGCGCAAGGGCTTGCGCGCCGTCGGCTTCGAGGTGGACGCTCGCAAGGCCGAGTCGATTAACCGCGGCGAAAGTTACATCGGCGACGTACACTCCGACGCCCTCGCCGAGGTCGTCCGCGCGGAGCGGCTGCACGCGACCGTCAACTTCGACGAGTTGGCCGAGTGCGACGTTATCATCATCTGCGTCCCGACCCCCTTGCGGAAGACGAAGGAGCCCGACATCTCCTACATCCTCGCCGCCGCAGGCGAGATACAGAAGCGCCTCAGGCGCGGGCAGCTCGTCATCCTTGAGTCCACCACCTACCCCGGCACGACCGACGAGGTGCTTTTGCCGATGTTCGAGGAGGGGGGCCTCAAGTTAGACTCCGACTTCCTGCTCGCCTTCTCGCCGGAGCGCGTAGACCCCGGCAACCCGCAGTTCCACACCGACAACATCCCGAAGGTGGTCGGCGGCTGCACGGACGACTCGACCGAGGTCGCCGCGGCGCTCTACGGCCTGATCGTGAAGGATGTCCACGCCGTCTCGTCGGCGCGCGTGGCCGAGGCGGCGAAGCTTCTGGAGAACACCTTCCGCGCCGTCAACATCGGCATGGCGAACGAGATGGCGCGCCTCTGCTACCATCTGGAGATAGACACGTGGGAGGTCATCCGGGCGGCGGCGACCAAGCCGTTCGGCTTCATGGCCTTCTATCCGGGCCCCGGCATCGGCGGCCACTGCATCCCCTTAGACCCGCATTATCTTTCGTGGAAGGCGCGGCAGCACGGCTTCGACTCGCGCTTCATAGGGCTTGCGGAGGAGGTCAACTCGCGAATGCCCGAGCACGTGGTGACGCTCGTGACCGACGCGTTGAACGAGGAGCAGAAGTCTCTGAAGGGCTCGCGCGTGCTCGTCTTAGGCGTCGCCTACAAGAAGGACATCGACGACGTGCGGGAAAGCCCTGCGCTCTCGATCATCGACCGGCTGCGCGCGAAGGGGGCGGAGGTCTCGTACCACGACCCGTTCGTCGCAGAGGTGCGGTTCGACGACGCGCACACGCAGGGCGGCGGCGAGCCTTTGCAGAACATAGAGCTGACGGATGACGCGCTCCGCTCGGCGGACTGTGCCGTCATCGTCACCGACCACTCGGGCGTGGACTACGCGAGGGTGTGTCAGCTCTCGAAGGTCATCGTCGATACACGCAACGCGCTCTCCCGCGACCAGCGCAAGGCGAGTAGCGCCAAGATCGTCAGGCTGTAGGCTGGAAGCTCAAGGCTCCGGGGGCAGAGGTTTGTGCCTCTGACCCCGGAGCCTTGAGCTTTTGCGCTTTGAACTCATGCTCAAAGTTATCAACGTGGTGGGCGCGCGGCCGAACTTCATGAAGGTCGCGCCCGTGGTCGAGGCGATGCGCAGCCACCCCGCGGAGTTCTCCCCGACGGTCGTCCATACGGGACAGCACTACGACGAGCGGATGAGCGACGCCTTCTTCCGCGACCTCGCGCTCCCCACGCCGGACGTACACCTCGGCGTCGGCTCCGCCAGTCACGCGCAGCAGACCGCCCTCGTGATGCAGAAGTTCGAGCCGGTCGTCTTAGAGCAGAAGCCCGACTGGGTTCTGGTCGTCGGCGACGTGAACTCGACGCTGGCCTGCGCGCTCGTCTGCTCGAAGCTGGGGGTGAGGGTCGCACACGTCGAGGCGGGTTTGCGGAGCCGCGACCGCACGATGCCGGAGGAGATCAACCGCATCCTCACCGACCAGCTCTCCGACCTCCTGCTCACTCCATCAGAAGACGCCGACCGCAACCTCATCAACGAAGGCATTCCGCCCGCGCGCATTCGCCTCGTCGGCAACGTGATGATTGACTCGCTCTTCAAGCAGTTGGAGAGGGCCGAAGGCTCGCGTGTGCGGGAGGAGTTGGGGCTCGCGGGCTCGGATTACGCGGTCGTCACGCTGCACCGGCCGTCGAACGTGGACGAGCCCCGCGTGCTCGGCGGCATCCTCTCGGCCCTCACGCACATCAGCAGACACCTTCCCGTCGTCTTCCCCATCCACCCGCGGACGCGGAAGAACCTTCTGGAGTTTGGGCTGCGCCCCCCCGGTGAGTCGGGCGGGCGCGTCCGCTTCGTCGAGCCTCTGGGCTACCTCGACTTCCTGCGGCTCTACAGCGGGGCGCGGCTGGTACTGACCGACTCGGGCGGCATACAGGAGGAGACGACGGCGCTCGGCATCCCCTGCCTGACGCTGCGTGAGAACACGGAGCGGCCCGTCACGGTCACGCTCGGCACGAACCGCGTCGTCGGCACAGACCCCGCGCGGATAGTCTTGGAGGCCGAAGAGGCGCTGGCGAAAGATAAACAGTCGGAAGCCGCGAGCGTCCCGCCGCTGTGGGACGGCCACACTGCCGGAAGAATTCTCGACGCGCTGCTTGAGAGGACGCGCGAGCTGCGCGCGGGTTGAGGCCGGCCACGCGAAAACTTTCCGGCGCAGGCGCGTAAGAGTTAGAATGGCCCCGCCCACTCCCTTTGGTCGAGACCCCGGAGAGTTAACCCATGTCAACGCAGGCGAAGGAGAGGCTCCCCGTGGAGGAGGTCGCGAACTGCGCGACGCACGGGTTCGGGCTGGCCCTGAGCGTGGCCGGCTTCGTCGCGCTCGTCGCGCTCGCCTATGCTTACGGCGACGCCTGGCACGTCGCGAGCTGCGGCGTCTACGGCGCATCTCTTGTGGCGCTCTACCTCGCCTCGACGCTCTACCACGGCGCGCGCCGGCCGCGCGCTAAAGAGTTGTTTCAGGCGCTCGACCACTGCGGCATCTACCTGCTCATCGCGGGGACGTACACGCCGTTCACGCTCGTCACCCTGCGCGGGCCGTGGGGGTGGACGCTGTTCGGGCTGGTGTGGAGCATCGCGCTGGCGGGTATCCTCTTCCGCATCCGCTTCGGCACGCGCTACCGGCCGCTGGCCGTCGCCTCCTACGTGATGCTGGGGTGGCTCTGCATCGTCGCCGTCAAGCCGATACTGGAGCTTGTCCCTCTGGGCGCGCTCGCGTGGATCGCGGCCGGGGGCTTCGCTTACACGACGGGCGTCTTCTTCTTCGCGGCCAAGCGCATCCCGCACCACCACGCCATCTGGCACCTCTTCGTGCTGGGAGGGAGCATCTGCCACTACGTCGCCGTCTTCATCTACGTTCTACCGGCGAGAGGTTAAGTGACGACGAACCGACCGTACGAACCTTCTTTAAGGAGTTGTCATGTCCCAACAACGTCAGGCCGCACGCCGCGTGCTCCTCTTCTTCCTCCTCCTGCTGACGCTCTCGCTGCCGGCCTACGCGCAGGGCGGCGAAGACCTCGGGGCGATGAAACAGAAGGCGGCCGAGCTGGTCAAGCAGACCAAGTACACGGAGGCACTGCCGCTGCTGGAGAAGATCGCGGCCACCGAGCCGAACGACGCGCAGACGCAGTTCTTCCTCGGGTTCGCTCTCCTCGGGCAGGCGAACAACACGAAGGCGGGCGGCGCGCGCAAGGCCCTGCGCGTCCGCGCGCGCGCCGCCTTCGTCAGGTCGAAGGAGCTGGGCGTCAGGGAGCCCGTCGTCGATGCCCTCATCCAGAGCATGGCGCCGGACGGGTCGGAGGGCGCCGCCTTCTCCGGGAACGCCGAGGCCGACAAGCTGATGAACGAGGCCGAGGCGCTCTTCTCGCAGGGCAAGCTCGACGACGCGCTCAAGAACTATCAGGACGCGCTCAAGCTCGACCCCAAGCTCTACATGGCGGCGCTCTTCTCCGGTGACGTGTACAAGGAGCGCGGCGACTTTCAGCAGGCCGAGGTCTGGTACCAGAAGGCTATCGAGATCGACCCGTATCGCGAGACGGCCTACCGCTACTCGGCGACGCCGCTGATGAAGCAGGGCAAGCACGACCAGGCGCGCGACCGCTACATCGAGGCGTTCATCACCGAGCCGTACAACAAGTTCTCGGTCGCCGGCCTGACGCAATGGGCGCAAGCGACGCAGACACGCCTCGCGCACCCCGCCATCGACATCCCGACCGACGTTAAGTTCGACGAGAAGGGCGACGCGCAGATGAGTCTGGACGCGGGCGCGCTGCTGGGCGGGAAGGATGACGGCTCCTTCGCGTGGATTTCTTACGGCGCGACCCGCTCGACGTGGCGCAAGGAGAAGTTCGCGAAGACCTTCCCGCAGGAGAAGGCGTACCGCCACAGCCTCCCCGAGGAGGCCGACGCGCTGCGGAGCGTGCTCGCTCTCGCCTCCGACAAGAAGGTCGCCAAGACGCTCAGCCCCTCGCTCGCGCGACTGAAGAAGCTCGACGAGGAGGGACTGCTCGAAGCCTACATCCTGCTCGCGCGCCCCGACCAGGGTATCGCGGAAGACCACGCGGCCTACCTCAAGCAGAACCGCGACAAGCTCCGCCGCTACGTCGTCCAGTACGTCGTAACCGGGGGCGGCAAGTAGCCGCCTCGCTGTGCTCCCATCGTGCGCGCGCTCTTACAGATCGACTGGAACGCGGTCTTCGTGCCGACGGTGTCGTTGGCGGAGATCGTGCTGCGCGGGACGCTCGTCTACCTGCTGCTCTTCTTCGTCCTCAGGGTGCTGCGGCGCGAGGCGGGGGCGCTCGGCATCTCCGACCTGCTGGTCGTCGTGCTCATCGCCGACGCCGCGCAGAACGCGATGTCGAGCGAGTACAAGTCCATCACGGAGGGCGCCGTCCTCGTCGGCACCATCATCGCGTGGGACTACTCGCTCGACTGGCTCGGCTACCGGTTCCCCGCCGTCGGGCGGCTGCTGCGCCCCGCGCCGCTCCCTTTGGTGAAGGACGGCCGCGTGCTCCGGCAGAACCTGCGCAAGGAGATGATCTCGATGGAAGAACTGTTGGCGCAACTCCGCGAGCAGGGCGTCGAGCACCTCTCCGAAGTGAAAAAGTGTTGCCTCGAAGGCGACGGCCACATCAGCGTCATCAAGAAAGAGAAGGGTGGCGGGAACGGCGGGGAGGACTCGAAGAAGAAGCAGCCCGGCGTGTCGTAGAACGTGAGGCGCGCACGGGTTCAGCCTGCGGGCGGAGTGTAAGAGTCGCCCATCTCCGCGACGCGGCCGAGTATCTCGATGCGCTCGCGCAGGGCGCGCGTGAAGCAGTCGGCCTCCTCGCGCGTGGCGCCGCTGACGAGCAGCCCCTCGCGCAACTGCCCGTCGGTGACGCGGCTCAAGTAGGAGTGAAGCCAGCGCACGTCGCCGACCTTGATGCCCTCGGTCGCCTCGTCCGTCCGTTGCCCCGTGTAGCCCCACTCGACGACGCCGTCACGCACCCCGCGCACAAAGTCCGCGTTCTGTGACGCGAACCCCTCGCAGTCCCACTTCGTGCGCGTCAAAGGGCTCCCATACTTCCCCATCGAAGCGCCCCAGTCGATGATGAGGTAGCGCGCCTCGACCGTGCCGTCCGGCAACGTGTGCTCGAAGATGGCCGTGTTCGAGCCGCGCGCCACGTCCCGCACGTCCTTGTTGTCCCAGTTCGACGTGAGCATCAACAACACCTTCAGGCCCGCAAGCTCTCGCGTCCCCACGAAAGGGTTGTCATCCCAGGACCACCCGTGCTCGTCGAAGAGCTTGCGCACGCCCTCCTCGTCCAATTCAAACCGCGCGTCCGAAAAGCTGAAGTCTTCGGCGACGCACGTCCGCGCGCGCCCGAGGTTCTCCGCGCCGTGGATGTGCCCCTCGGCGACGTAGTACGCGGCCTCGACGTGGTAGCCCGCGGCCCACGCCAGACGCGTCGTGAACGTCTCACTCTTCACCTCGTCGCCCCACTTCACGCGCCAGTTCAGTTCGCGCGCGTCGTGCACACCCAGACACGGGTTCGACCCCGTCGCGTGCTCTTCGACGAAGCGGAACGGGGGCTTCGGCTCGCGCTCGCGCCCGCCGTACCCGCCGCGAAAGTCGAGGCGCCCCACGTCGCCCGGGTCGTGCCAGAGCGAGACCTTGCGCGCGCGCAATGGGCGCTCCTTCGCCGTCCAGAGTTGGTAGCGCGACTTGGCCCACCAGAAGAGGTAGACGACGATGACGCCCGACGCCGTCCCGACGGCGGCGATGAAGAGAATGGTCGTGAGCTTGGGCAATATAAGTAGGATCATAAGAAGTAAGCGCGTGCCGGCCACTATAGCACCCGCCGCCTCCCCGAATTGTGGCGAAGATGTTGAGGAAGGTTCAGCCGCCGAGGCGTTCTTCGAGGATGAAGAGCCCGGCCTCGCCGCCGCCCGAGGTGACGTTGACGACGGGCGAGCCGGAGAGGCGCACCATCGCGCCCTCCACGCGCCCGCGGAAGAGGAAGGGGTTCGTGTCCACGTACATCGGCTGGAAGCCCCACGCCGCATCATCGAAGACGGGGAAGTCTTCCATGTGAAGCTCGACGGCCTCCTGCACGACGTAGTCCTCTTCGAGCGCGTGGGCTATCGCCTCGTCCCACTCCGACGCGCTCGCCTTCGCGCCGAGGGTCAGACCGCGCCCGCCGTAGTCGTCGTTCGGCTTGAGCACGAAACGCTCGCGCGCTCTCCGCACGTACGCGACCAGATCGACCCGCCGGCCTTCATGCATCGTCTCCCGCTCGGACACGCGCCGCGTCCACGGGACGCACGAGCGTATGACTTCCCTCTCCACGGGCGTGAACCAACCGGCGCGCTCTTCGTCGGTCAGCAGCTCGAAAGCGGCCTTCTTGTGCAGCGGCTTGCAGCGCAGCGAGTTAACGAAGCACACACGCCCGTCGGCGTAAGCGCGCAGCAGCGGATGCGACTCGCCGCAGCGTTCGAGCAGCTCGTGGATGATGATGCGCTTGTAGACTAGATCAACTCGGAAGTCGCCGCGTCTGAGCGAGCGGCCGTCGTACTCAAGCTCTTCGGGCGAGCAGACGATTGTGGGCACGCCGCGCGAGGCGAAGTAGTTTCTGAGCAGGAAGAACTCGTGCTCGGTCGGCAGGCTGTCCCAGTCCACGACGGCGACGTTGGGGAGCGCCGTCCCGCCGCGCCACTCGCGGAACGTCTCGACGAGCGAGGCGAGGAGCGCCGCGGCCGGGTCGAACTGCCGCAGGCGGTAGCGCTCCGCCAACGTCCGCATCGCCGCCACCTCGAAGCCGACCTCGTTGAGCGCCGCCTGATCGACGAGGCTCGAAGGGTTCTCGGCGTTGTACTCGACGAACTTGACCTCCGCGCCGTGGACGAAGGCGTCGAGCCGCCCCGTCACCGAAGGGCAGCGGTAGCCGGGCTCGACGAGCGCGAGCCGCGTCTCGGCCTCGCTCATCCCGACCCCCTCCATCAACGAAGGCTTCTCGACCATCGCCGCGGAGACCTTCTCGAACGCCGCGGCCACCGCCTCCGACGCGTGCGCGAGCCGCGCCCACTGCGCCGCGTCCAGCAGGTGCGGCCTCAACGACACACCAATCTCACGCCCGCCATAGAGCAGCCGCCGCGCGCGCATCCCTTCCCGCAAACGCGCGAACAGCCCCGCGTCCAGACCCTTGTCCGACGCCAGCAGCTCGTGAAACTCGGCAATTGCCTGCTCTCTCATAAGAAGTAGGCAATAGGCAGTTGAAAACGCCGCGGAGCGGCGTCTGATGCCTACTGCCATCTACCTATTGCCTACTATCCTTCTACTTATCCGCCGCGACGGCGCCGTCCTGCATCTCCAGCGCGGCCTGTGCGGAGGCGAGGCGGGCGACGGGGACGCGGAAGGGCGAGCAGGAGACATAGTCGAGACCCGTCATGTGGCAGAAAGCGATGGAGCGCGGCTCGCCGCCGTGCTCGCCGCAGATGCCGACCTTGAGGTCGGGCTTGACCGAACGTCCGCGCTCCGTCCCCATCTTCACCAACTCTCCGACGCCCTCACGGTCTAAGACCTGAAACGGGTCGTCGGGCAGAATCTTTATCTCGACGTACTTCGACAGGAAGCGCCCCGAGTCGTCGCGCGACAGCCCGAACGTGGTCTGCGTCAGGTCGTTCGTGCCGAAGGAGAAGAAGTCTGCGTGCTCGGCGATCTTGTCGGCGGTGAGTGCCGCGCGCGGCAGCTCGATCATCGTGCCGACCGTGTAGTCGATGGACATGCCGTGCGCACCCAAAACCTCGCGCGCGACCTCGTTGATGAGACCCGCCTGGTCGCGCAGCTCCTCGGCGGTCGAGACGAGCGGTACCATCAGCTCGGGCTTCACCACCACGCCCTCGCCCGCGACCTGGCACGCGGCCTCGAAGACGGCGCGCGCCTGCATCCGCGTCACCTCCGGGTAGATGAGGCCGAGGCGACAGCCGCGGTGGCCGAGCATCGGGTTGGCCTCGCGCAGCCGCTCGACCTGTTGGAGGAGCTTTCGTTTGCTGTCGATAGAGTCGAGCGTCCTGTCCATCTCGCGGATGGAGCCGGCGCGTTGCAAAGACATCTTTAGCTCGGAGAGCTCGCCCAACAGTTCCTCCATGTTCGGCAGGAACTCGTGGAGCGGCGGGTCGAGCAGGCGGATGGTGACGGGCAGTCCCTCCATCGCGCGGAAGATGCCGACGAAGTCGTTCTTCTGAAGCGGCAGCAGGCGTTCGAGCGCCTTCTCGCGCGCGCCCACGCCGTCGGCCAGAATCATCTCGCGCATCGCAGCCAGCCGCTCGTCGCCAAAGAACATGTGCTCTGTCCGGCACAAGCCTATCCCTTCCGCGCCGAACTCGCGCGCGACCCGCGCGTCGTGCGGCGTGTCGGCGTTGGCGCGCACGCGCAAGCGACGGAACTCGTCGGCCCACGTCATCAACTCGCGAAAGTCTTCGCCGAGCGTCGGCTGCACGGTCGGCACCTGTCCGAGAAAGACCCTGCCGGTCGAGCCGTCAACCGTGATCCACTCGCCCTTCGGCACCACCATCCCGTTGACGTTGAACTGCTGCTGACTGTAGTCGATGTTGAGCATCGCCGCACCACACACGCACGACTTGCCCATACCGCGCGCTACCACGGCCGCGTGGCTTGTCATTCCCCCACGTGCAGTCACAATCGCTTGTGCGGCGACCATGCCGTGAAAGTCGTCGGGGCTCGTCTCCTGTCTGACGAGGACGACCTTCTCGCCCGCGCGCGCCATCTCCTCTGCCTCGTCGGGGTCGAAGACGACTTTGCCCTGCGCGGCGCCGGGGCTGGCGGGCAGACCTTGCGCGACGACCTTCGCATCGGTGTCCGGGTCTACGGCCGGGTGGAGGAGTTGGTCGAGTTGTTCGGGCGTGACGCGGCGGACGGCCGTCGCCTTGTCGATGAGACCTTCGTGCACCATGTCCACGGCGATGCGGACGGCCGCCGCGCCGGTGCGCTTGCCCGTGCGCGTCTGGAGCATCCAGAGCCGGCCGCGCTCGATGGTGAACTCCACGTCCTGCATGTCGCGGTAGTGCCGCTCCAACAGGCCCGTGATCTCTTCGAACTGTTTGTAGACCGCGGGCAGCTCTTCCTCTAGCTGACTGATCGCGTTCGGCGTCCGAATCCCCGCGACCACGTCCTCGCCCTGCGCGTTCAGGAGGTACTCGCCGTAGAGCTTCTTCTCGCCCGTCGAGGGGTTGCGCGTAAACGCCACGCCCGTCCCCGACTCGGCGCCCATGTTGCCGAAGACCATCGCCTGCACGTTGACCGCCGTGCCGAGGTCGTCGGGGATGCGGTTGACGCGGCGGTAATCGCACGCGCGCCTTCCCATCCACGAGTTGAAGACGGCGGCGATGGCGACGCGCAGTTGCTCGTAAGGGTCTTCGGGGATGTTGAGGCCGCTCTGGTCGGAGAAGATGATCTGCTTCTGCGCGGCGATAATGTCGCGGAGCTGCTCGGGGCTCAGGTCTGTGTCGCGGCCGCCCTCGGTCTGCGCCTTGTAACGCTCCATCACGCGCTCAAACTTCTCGTGCGCGACGCCCATCACGATCTCCGCGAAGAGCGTGGCGAAGCGTCGGTAGGCGTCCAGAGAGAAGCGCAAATCGCCCGTCTGCGTGGCCAACCCTTGTACGGTCTGTTCGTTCAGGCCGAGGTTGAGGATGGTGTCCATCATGCCCGGCATCGAGAAGGGCGCGCCCGAACGCACGGAGACGAGCAGAGGGTTCTCGGGGTCGCCGAACTTCTTCCCCGTCTTGGCTTCCACGGCGCGCAAGCCCTCAATGACCTGCTCCCACATGCCGTCGGGAAAGTTCTTGCCCGACGTGTAGTAGGCGTTGCACGCCTCGGTCGTGACGATGAAACCGGGCGGGACCGGCAACCCCGCACGCGTCATGTCGGCGAGCCCTGCGCCCTTGCCGCCGAGCAGAGCGCGCGCGCCGCCGTCGCCCTCTTCAAAGAGATAGACCCACTTGTGCGCTTGATTCTGTGACACGAAAAATTTCCTTCCTCGGTCTTCGGCAGGAATCGTCTGACGGCGGGCGGTCGGCACGCACGTGACGGCCGTCCGGGGAGCAATTGTGTGGCGGAGAGCCTATCCCAAACGTGTCCGGAGGGCAACAAAGAGCAGTACTTGGATTCAAGTTTGAAGTGCAACAGGTCGTCGTTTGTAAAAGACCTCGTTCGGCGTCCGGTAGCCGAGCGTCTTGCGCGGCCGCTCATTAAGCCGCTCCGTTACGCGTTCGACCTCCGCCTCCGTGATCGTCGAGAAGTCTGCCCGCTTCGGGAAGTACTGCCGCAGCAGCCCGTTGGTATTCTCGTTCACACCCCGCTCCCAACTCGCGTGCGGGCGCGCGAAGTAGAAGTCTGCCCGGAGCCCCTGCGCAATGCGAGCATGGTGGGCGAACTCCCCGCCGTTGTCCGACGTGATCGTCAGCACCCGCTCGGAGAGCGGCGAGAGCGCCTCAAGGCTCGCCCGCGCCACCTCTTCCGCCCCCTTGCGCTCGACTAGGCTCAGCCGCAGCAACTTCGACTTGCGCTCGACTAGGCTCAGGAGAGCGCCCCGGCCTCTTCGGCCGACGATGGTGTCGGCCTCCCAGTCGCCGACTCTCCGCCTGGCGGCGACGACAGCCGGTCGCTGCTCAATGCCGACCCGGCCGGCGATCTGCCCTCGCCGCGACTGCTTCCCGTAGCGCTTCCGGCGCTCTCTTTGGCACCGCAGATGGAGGTGCAACGTGCCACCCGCCCGCTTGTCGGCGTAGACGTACTGGTAGATGCGCTCGTGGCTCACCGCCGCGCGCCGCTCCAGCTTGAGCCGCCCCGCGATCTGCTCGGGGCTCCACTCCATCCGCAACAGCGACTCGACGGTGACCCACGTCTGCGCGCTGATGCGTGGGCGGTGGGCGGCGTGCTGCCGCGCCGCGGCCAACTCCTGCGCCCGACCCGGGCGGTAGCCGCGCTGCCCGCGGTTGCGGCGCAGTTCACGCGAGATGCTCGACTTGTGGACGCCAATGATGGCGGCCGTCTCCGTCTGGGTGTGCCCGGCTTTCTTCAAGGCGTAAATCTGGTATCTTTGCTCGCGGGTCAGCTGCGTGTAGCTCATCAGTGTGCTTCTTTGACTTGGCGGTTAAGAAAGCACGCCGAGACTACCGCAGCTTGCCCGCTAACCGCCAACCTCAAAGTTGCACTTCAAACTTGAATCCAAGGTAGGCAGTAGGCAGTCGCTCCGCGTCGCGGACGTTGAAAGATTAATTTGAAGGTTCCAACATCGACGCTTTCAACTGCCATCTGCCATCTGCCGACTGCCTACTGTCCTTCCGGATGGAGCTTCAACCACTCGGCTCTCAGCATGAAGCTGCCGTCGGTGACGACGCGGTCGCCGACGTGCAAGCCTTCGAGAACGGGGTAGCGGCCGGCAGCCTCGGCGCCGAGGCGGACGGAGCGCATGACGTAGGAGCCGGGGTCTTCGGTGGCGAGGAAGACGACCGTGCGGCCGCCGATCATCTGCACCGCCGAGGCGTGTACGGTCGGCGCCGTCGCCTCGGCCGTTCCTAAGGCGCCGAAGCCGACGTTGACGAACATGCCGAGCTTGAGCGCCTGACCGGGGTTCGCCACTTCGACGCGCACCTGCGCCGTGCGCGTCGAGAGGTCGAGCTGCGGGTCTACGTACGTGACGCGCCCGCGCCAGATGCGGCCCGGGTACGCCTCGCTCGTGACGCTCGCGCCGCTGCCCGTGCGCACGCGCGCGAGGTCGCGCTCGAAGACCTGTCCGACGACCCAGACGTTCGAGAGGTCTGCGACGCGTAAGAGTTCTTTGTTGGCCTCGACAGACCTCGCCCGGGTTGGCCGCGCGGCTGATGACGGTGCCACTCGTGGGCGCGGGCAGAGAGATTTCCGAGCTGATCTGCGCCGGGCCGCGCAGGACCGCGACGCGCTGCGGCGTGAGGCCGAGCAGCAGAAGGCGTTGACGCTGCGCCGCCATCTCGGCCTCGGCCTTCTTCAGCACGGAGGTCGCCTGCTCGAACTCCTCGCGGCTGGCCGCGCCCAGCTCGACGAGCTGCGCCGTACGTTGATGGTGCTGGTGATGCTCTTCCAGTTCTGCCTGTGCCGAGAGATAGCGCGACTGCGCCATCGCCAGCTCGTCGCTGAAGATGACGGCGAGCTGCTGTCCGCGACGCACCTCCTGCCCCGCCTCGGCCGAGACCTGCATCAGCCGCCCGCCGACCAGAGAGACGACCGGCGTCGAGCGGTAGGCGTTGGCCTGCACGACACCCGTCGCCGCCTGCTGCAAAGCCTCGGGCGCGAGCTGCTCGCCCACTGCTTCGACCTTGACACCGGCGCGAGCGGCGGCTTCGGGCGCGACGTTCAGCGTCGCCTCGCCGTGCGCGGCGGCGTTGCCGCCGGACGGCGCAGTCGGTTGATCGAAGGTGACCGTGCGCGGCGCCGTGACGACGCGACCCGAGCCGCCGCCCCGAAGGTTGAGCCACCAGAACAGCAGCGCCGCGCAGCCCGCCGCGAAGAGGGCGACGATGATGAAAGCCGTCGTCGTTGAACGTCCACGCGTCGTCACGCGCGTCTGCTCGACACGCTTAACGGCCGTCACCTCTTCCGTCTGCTCTAACTTCGCTTGCTTCTCTTCCATCTTCTCTCACGGTCGGGCTTCCGTCTGCGTCAGGGCCGCGACGCTCGCGACGCGGACGCGCGCGAGGTAGGTTTCGAGGAGTGAATCGACGTAGTCGTTCTCAAGCTCGATGAAGCGGCGCTGCTCGGCGATGTAGTCGAGCAAAGTCTTCGCGCCCAGCTCGTAGGTCTGGCGGATGACCGAAAGGTTCTGCCCGGCCTGCCCGCGTACGCCGACGCGGTAGATTTCGGAGGCGCGCGCCGCCGACTCGTAAGCGGCGTACGCGGCCGCCACCTCGCGCCGCACGGTCAGCTCAAGAAACTCGCGCCTGTGCTTCGCCGCTTCCAGCTCGGCCGACGCCGCCTCAATCGCGCCCAGGTTCTTGTCGCGCACGGGCAGCGTCACCGAGACGCCGAAGGTGACGGAGTGGAACGTGTCGTCGATGGGTGCGAGGCGGCCCCTCTCGTCGATGCCGTTCAGGCCGTAGCCCGAGCGCATCCGTTGGTAGCCCGCACGCACTTCGGCATCCGTACGCCCCGCGGCGCGTGCCTCTGCGATGCGCGACTCGGCGAGGGCTTCCGCTGCGCGCGCGGCGAGTATGTCCGGGCGCGAGTCGAGCGCGCGCGCGGTCGCCTCATCGGTCGCGGGCAGAGGGTCGATGAGGCCGTCGAAGTCGCCGCGCAGCTTCAACGCTTCCGAAGGCTCGGCGCCCATCAGGTTGCGCAGCTCAAGCAGCGCGACCTCCACTCTGCCGCGCTCGGTCTCGCGCATCGAGCGGAGGCGGTTGACCTCGACGAGCACCTGATTCTGTTCGAGCGGCGCGGTGCGCCCTTCGAGCACGCGCGCGACGACGAGCCGGTAACCACGCTGACTGTTGTTAAGTAAATCTTCCGTGATGCCGAGCTTCAGAATCGAGGCCAGCGCCTCGCCGAACTTCGCGCGTACCTCCGCGGCCAACATGCGCTCGCGGTCTGCGAGCATCGCCCCGCGCACTTCGACCTCGCGCACGGCTACGCGCACGCGCGCCGCGCGCCGGCCGCCGAGTTCTAAGGGCAGCATGCCTTCGACCATGAGTTGGTTGTCGGACATCGTCACGGCCTTCGAGCCCGAGATGTCGAGTCGTGGGTTGGCGCGAAAAGACGCCTGTTTGACGAGCGCGCGCGCGGCCTCGACCTCTTTGCGCCGCGCGAGCAGCTCGCCGTTCGACGAGAGCGCGCGGGCGACCGCTTCGTCGGCCGTCACGCCGCCCGCCGGGTCGAAGTAGAGCCCCACGGTCGCCCCGTCCGCGCGCGGCCTTCGGTCTTCGTCTGCGGGCACGTCCGTCGCCGTCTGCGCCGCGACCCACAGGGGTTGTGCGATGACGAGTGCGAGCACCGCCGTCTTCAAATAAGCTTTCATTCCCCCACCGCTTCCTTCCGCAGCTCCCGCTTCAGCCTGTAGTCGCGCATCCAGAAGAAGATGACCGGCGTGACGACGAGCACGTGGAGCAGGCTCGACAGCATCCCGCCGAGCACCGGCGTCGCCAGCGGCTTCATCACCTCCGAGCCCGCGCTCGTTGACCACATGATGGGGAGCAGGCCGACGACAATCGTCGAGACCGTCATCACCTTCGGCCTTAGTCTTAAGAGCGCGCCCTCGGTCACGGCTTCCAAAAGTGTCTCGCGCGTCAGTCGTCCCAGCTCTTGAGTCTTTCGCTCGACCGCTTCTTCTAAATAGACCACCATCACGATCCCGGTCTGCACGGCGGCGCCGAAGAGCGCGATGAAGCCGACCCAGACCGCAACCGAGAAGTTGTATTGCAGCAGCCAGAGCAGATAGAACCCGCCCGTCAGCGCGAACGGCACGGCCAGCAGAACGTGCGCCGCTTCGAGCGCCGAGTTGTAGGTCATGTAGAGCGTCGCGAAGATGATGAGGATGACGACCGGCACCACGACGAGCAGCCGCTTGCGCGCGCGCTCCTGATTCTCGTACTGGCCGCTCCACTGAAAGTAGTACCCGGCCGGCATCCGCACGCGCTGCGAAATGACCTCCTTCGCCTCCTCGACGAAGCCGCCGATGTCGCGCCCGCGGACGTTTAAAAGCACCGTGCCGCGCAGCAGTCCGTTCTCGCTCTGTATCATCGAAGGGCCTTCGACGGTGCGTATCTCTGCGAGCTGCGCGAGCGGGACGGGCACGCCCGCGGGCGAGGTGATGGGGATGCGCCCGATGGCCTCGGGCGAGCTGCGAAACTCCGGCGCGTAGCGGACGCGGATGGGGAAGCGTCGCCGCCCTTCAATAGTGACGGACAGATTCGTTTCGCCGATGCCGCGCTCGATGGCGTCCTGAATGGTGCCGGTGTCGATCTGGTAGCGCGCGGCGGCCGTGCGGTTGAGGTGTATGTCAATGTAGGGCGTGCCGCCGATCTGCTCGGGGTACACGTCGGCGGCGCCGTGCACGGTTCGGAGCGCGTCGGCTATCTGCCGCGAGGTCTCTTCCAGCGTCTTCAGGTCGTTGCCGAAGACCTTCACGCCGACCTGCGAGCGCATCCCCGTCGCCAGCATCTCGATGCGGTTGATGATGGGCTGCGTCCAGATGTTCGTCACGCCCGGCATCCGCAGAGCCGCGTCCATCTCTGCGACGAGCCGTTCGCGCGTCATCCCTTCGCGCCAAAGCTCTTCGGGCTTCAGATGGACAATCGTCTCGTTCATGTTGACGGGCGAAGGGTCGGTCGAAGTCTCGGCGCGACCGGCCTTGCCGACGGCCCATTCGACCTCTGGGAAACTCTTCAGAATCTTGTCCTGAAGGGCGAGCACGCGCGCCGCTTCGTCGATGGAGATGGCCGGGTCGGTGACCGGCATGTACATCAAATCGCCCTCGTTCAAGGGCGGCATGAACTCGCTCCCGATGCGCGTCGAGATGAAGAGGGCGCCCGCGAAGAGCAGCGCGGCGAGCGAGACCGTCACGACGCGGTGACGTACGGCCGTCAGGAGCAGCGGCCTGTAGACGGCGCGCAGGAACCGCATGAGCGGGTTCCACTCTTCGGGGTGGAGCTTGCCGCCGAGGAAGTATGTGCAGAGCACGGGCACGAGCGTCACCGCCATGAAGGCTGCGCCGAACATGGCGAACGTCTTGGTAAAGGCCAGCGGGTGGAAGAGCTTCCCTTCCTGCCCCGTCAGCGCGAAGACCGGCACGAAGGCCAGCACGATAATCGCCATCGACGCGAAGATGGGCCGTCCCACCATCTTCGTCGCGTCGAGCACCGCCCGCCACACGCGCGCCCTGTCCCTCGTGTCGATGCCCTCCTTCTCAATCGCACGGTACGCGTTCTCCGTCACGACGATGCCGGCGTCAACCAGATCGGAGATGGCGATGGCGATGCCCGCGAGCGACATGATGTTCGACGTGATGCCGAAGTACTTCATGAAGAGGAACGAGAAGAGCACCGCGAGCGGCAAAGGCACCGTGACGATGAAGACCGAACGGAAGTGCGCGAGGAAGAGGAGGTTCGCGAGCGTGACGAGTATCAACTCCTCGACGAGCGCCCACTTGAGCGTGTCGGTTGCGCGGTTGATGAGCTGCGTCCGGTCGTAAAAGGGCACGACGCGCACGCCCTCGGGCAGTCCCGGCTTCAACTCTTCGAGCTTGCGCTTGACCGACTCGATGACCTCAAGCACGTTGACGCCGGAGCGCGCGACGACCACGCCGCCGACCGCTTCCGCGCCGTCTCGGTCGAGCGCGCCCGTGCGGAAGGCGTTACCGAGCTTCACCTCCGCGACGTTCTTGACGTAGACCGGCGTTCCGTTCTGCGCGCCTAAGACGATGTTCTCGACATCCGCCGTCGATTCGATCAGCCCTAAGCCCCGCACCACCGCCCAACGCCCCGCCTGCTCGACGACGTTCCCGCCGACGTTCGTGTTCGAGCGCTCGACCGCCTCGACCACCGCGGAGAGCGGGAGGTTGTACGCGCGCAAACGGTTCGGGTCAACGTCCACCTGATACTGCTGCACGTAGCCGCCGACCGACGCGACCTCGGCCACACCCGGCACCGAGTTGAGCTGATAGCGCACGAACCAGTACTGCAAAGTCCGCAGGTCGCGCGCCGAGACTCGGTCGCTCTCAAGCGTGTACCAGAAGACCTGCCCGACGCCGGTCGCGTCCGGCCCGAGCGTCGGCCGGACGCCCTCGGGGAGTTGCGCCGCCACGAGGTTCAGGCGTTCGAGCACGCGCGTGCGCGCCCAGTACAGCTCCACGTCGTCCTCGAAGATGACGTTGACCATCGAGAAGCTGAAGGCCGACGACGCGCGCACCACGCGCACGCCCGCCAGACCTTGCAGGCTGGTAACGAGCGGGTACGTGACCTGATCCTCGACCTCCTGCGGCGAGCGCCCCGGCCAGTCCGTGAACACGATGACCTGGTTGTCCGACAGGTCGGGTATCGCGTCAATCGGCGTCGCCAGCAACGCCCAGTAGCCCCACGCCGCCAACGCCAGATACACGGCGATGGTCAGCGCTCGGTGCCGCAGGGAGAGTTCGATGAGGCGGCTTATCATAAGTACTGAGTACTGAGTACTGAGGACTGACTGAGGACTGAGTGAAGACGGTTTTTAACTCAGTCCTCAGTCCTCAGTCCTCAGTCCTCAGTCCTTATTCACTGCGCCGTCACCGGGAACGAGCCCTTGCCCGTACCGGCGGGGCCTTCGTAGGCGACCTGCGCCTGCCACTCGCCGATCATCTGGAGCTTGACGCTGGCGGCGTAGACGCCGGGCGTCGGGGTGGTGTAGAGCGTGGCCGTGTCGTTCATCGCCGCCATCGAGCCCATCGCCGGCATGTAGAAGTTGAGCGAGGCCGAGCCCACGTCTACGGTCTTGCCCGACGCGTCCCTGAAGGTGACGGTCAGCGCCTGTTCGCCGTTGCGCAGCACGCCGTCCTTGTTGGCGAGCGTGACGGTCATCGTGCCGACCTTGCCGCTCTTAATCTCCTTCTCCTTCTCCTCGCCCGTCCCGCCGCCACCGCCGCCGCAGGCCGCGAGGGTCGAGAGCAGCAGGAGTGTGCCGATGGTCGTCATCATCTTTCTCACTTTAAAGTTCCTCCGTTATCAGAGCGTGTTTATAGCCTTTGACAGTTGTGGGCGGGGTCGAGGGGCCGACCGTCTCGCCCGCGCGACGCCCGTCGCGCAGGTGGAGCACGCGGCCGGCGGGCGCGGCCGTCTCAGGATTGTGCGTCACGAGCAGGACGGTCTGGCCGCGCGCGTTGAGTTCGAGGAGGACGTTCAAGACCTCCGCGCCCGTGCGCGTGTCGAGCGCGCCGGTTGGCTCGTCGGCTAAGAGCAGCGGCGGCTCGTTGACGACCGCGCGCGCGATGGCGAGTCGCCCCTGCTCGCCGCCCGAGAGCTGACTCGGCAGACGCGCGGCCTTCGACCCGAGTCCAACCTTCTCAAGCGCCGCCAGCGCCCGCGCCTTCTTCTCGCGCGCCGGAGTGCGGAGGGTCGCCAGCGGCAGCATCACGTTCTCGACGGCCGTCAGATACGGCATCAGGTGGTGCTGCTGAAAGACGAAGCCGAGGTACTCGCGGCGGAAGTCTGCGCGGCGCTCTTCGGAGAGCGCGTACACGTCGATGCCGTCCACGTTGACACTTCCTTCGGTCGGATGATTCATTGCGCCGACGACTGTCAGGAGCGTCGTCTTGCCCGACCCGGAAGGCCCCATCAGCGCAACGAACTGCCCTTCGGCGATGCGGAAACTGATGCCTTCGAGCACGCGCGTCTCCGGCCCGCCCGCGGACGCCCTGTAAACCTTGCCCACGTTTTCGACGACGATGAAAGACATCTCCTTCAGAACTCCTCACACGTGCCGGACGGCCTCCGAAGGGTCGAGGCGCGCGGCACGCAGCGTCGGGTAGAGGCTGCTCAGGGCGCCGACCGCGAGCGCCGCGAAGAGCGCGAGCGCAGCTAAGCCCGGGTCAAACTCGAAGCCTCGTCCCGTCTGGCTGAAGTAAGGCACGAGCGCCCACGACGCGAGCACGCCCGCGGCCCACCCGAGCACGCCGCCCACAAGGCTGACGGCCAGCACTTCCAGCATCAACTCCTTGACGATGTGCGCGCGGCGGAAGCCGACGGCGCGCATAACGCCGATCTCCTTCGTGCGCTCGACGACGGCGCCGGTGGTCGTCGTGAAGATCAGAAGCGCCGCGATGAGCAGCACGACCACAGAGACCGCCGCGCCGAAACGCGTCAGGCGTTCGACTGCCTCGGCGCGCGCGCGCACTGCCTGTTGCAGTGCGGACACCTTCGCCGCGGGGAGCTTCTGCGCGATCTGCCCGACGATGTCCTCGACGGGACAGTCCTTGCAGAGCGCGCTCACCTCGACGAGGCTCAGACGCCCGGGGCGATTCAGAAGCGTCTGCACTTCCGACAAACTCGCGAAGACCAGAGCGTCGTCGCGCCCGCCCGTCGGCGTGAGCACTCCCGTGACGCGGAACGCGCGACCGCCCAGATCGAGACGGTCGCGCGTGAGCTTGAAGTGCTGCGCCGCCTGATTCATGTGCGCCGCGTGCTCCGCGGCCGACATCGCCCCGCGCGACGACACGTCCACAGTGTTCGACGCATCCGGCGCGACGGGACGCGAGGCGTCTTCCGTCACGTGCTCGATGAGGCCGAGCGCCTCCGCGGCGTCGTGGCCGACGAGCAGCTCGTTCGCGCCCGAGGGCTTTTCGCCGACGACGCGCCACCAGCGCTTCAAGGCGTACTCGCTCTCGAAATCGACCCCGGCCAAGACGACCTTCCGGTCGTCCGTCTCGACCGCGCCCAGCAGTTTCGGCGCGACGACGGCGAGGCGGTTCGCGTACGGAATCTCGCGTATGCGGCGCGCGTCCTCGTCGGTCAGCTCGCCCACGTCGAAGGCGGCCGCCGCGACCGAGATGCCGCCGTAGTCGAGCGCCAACTGTTCGGACTTCGGCACGACGACGATGTTCGCGCCGTACTGGTCGAGCTGGAGCCCTATCTCTTCGCTGATCGAGCGGCTGAGCGTGAGCAGCGCGACGGCCGTCGCAATGCCTATCGCGACACCGGCGACGAGCAGCGCCGCGCGACTCTTACGCCGCCGGAGGTTGGCCCACGCGATGGTGCTGATGCGCATAACGAACTCCCCAATCTCAAATCTGAAAGTCGTTAGAAGTAACTGGCGCCGGCCTCAAGCTCTTTGGCATTGAGGCTGAGTCGGTCGCCCGCGACCTTGCGTTCGAGGCCGACGGGGTTGCAGCCGCCTTTGACTTCGTTGATCTGCGCGGAGTGGAAGTGGTTCCCGCAGTTGTTGCAGACCATGTCGTCGCCCTCCTGCCGGTAGCCCTTCTTCGACGCGAAGCACACGTCGCACGCGTCGAGCGCGGCGCGGTAGACGCCGTCCGAACTCTTCACAGCGAAGAAGCGCACGGTCTTCCCCGCGGCCGTCTTGTACTCGTAGAAGCGCGCCTTCTCGCTCAGCTCCGAGACGGGCAGTGAGACCTCGCCGCCCGCGACCTTGAGCCCGCCGCCGCTCCCGACCGCCGCCCCGCGCTCGCCGCGCGCGCCCGCGACGAGGTAGGCGACGACGGCGACCAACGCTACCGCGACCAGCGCGAGAATCTTGACAGTGTTCTTGTTGGATCGTCCTTCGGCGTCCTGCGCGAACTGCGCGCGCTTGCCCTCGCGGACAGCTTCGGGGGCGTTCGAATCCTTGCTCATAACTCCTCCACGTTTCGGTTGGGGTCGCCCGCGCGGCAGCACAGGCGTCTCGGTCTGCGCTCGCAGGCGACCGCGCCTCACTGCCACCGCATGTTTGTCGGGAACGGAAATAGGCCGCGCGCCTTCAAGCACGGTGAGACCGCCGGAAGCCCGTGCAGACGTTCTGCGGGCGTGTCGCGGGTCGCGTGCGGACACACTGCGGCCTTGTGAATCGTCTAGATCAGAAATGAGGCGTGGCGTATGTAAGCGGGCGGCGAGTGCGCGGGGCTGAAGACGGGCGCGTATACGCGCGTGTGTGTTGTGTCGTGTGCGTGCTCGGAGGCGTTGACGGCCGGGCGCGGGTCGGTCGCGGCGCCGGGCGCGGGCGGTGCGTTGTAGCTCGCCCCGGCCGGTGCAGGCTGCGGCGAGTTGGTGACGCAGCAGAGCCGCGAGGGCAGCAGGCGCGGCGCGTCCGCGGCCCGGTTGCGCGCCTTCTTACAGCAGGCGTGCGTGCGGTTCATCAGCGGGCACACGTTGGCGCTTGCGCCGCGAGGGGCGGCCAACCCTGCCGCCGCCAAAGCGCAGACGAGCGAGGCCGCCAGCAGCAGCCTCGTCAACACGCCTTTAGAATCTTTCAGCATCGCTCGCAAGAGATTACCCTTCGCCGCCGCTTCGGGGCAAGCCCTTAAAATTTGTCGAGCAGGATGAGGACGCCGATGGCGATGAAGCCGAGGGCGGCGACACGCCTGATCCATTCGAGCGGGAGGTAGTGTCCGAGCGCACCGCCGACGGCGACCCCGAGCGCCGAGACGCAGGCCAGCGCCAGCGCCGCCGAGACGAAGACCGTCAGCGGCTTCTTCGTCTCCGCGGCCATCGTCATCGCCGCCAACTGCGTCTTGTCGCCCATCTCCGCCAGGAATATCGTCGCGAACGTCGTCATGAAAACTCGCCAGTCAATCATTACCCTCACCCCGTTATCAGAAGTTGTCCCAGCATAAATCAGAAAGCGTTTTAACCACAGAGACACAGAGACACGGCTTGGAGCACATAACTCAACAAGCCGTGTCTCTGTGTCTGCGGTGGTTAAGGTCTGAAGGTCTTCCCTTACTGCATGTTCATCTGGAGGATGTTCGAGACGCCGCGCGCAAGCTCGGCCCGGGTGAGGGCGCCCGAGGGGTTGAACTGCTGAGTCGAACTCAAGAGCCCGTAACTCACGGCCACCTGCACGTAGCCGCGCAGGTCGTAGGGTATCGAAGCCGCATCTGTGTAAGGGAGGAACGCGCCCGCCTTCGACTCGGCCTCCGCACGCAGCCCCGCGGCGCGCACGAGCACGACGGCCGCCGTGAGCCGCGTCGCGTGGTCGTCGGGGCGGAACGCGCCGCCACGCACGGCGTCGGGGAAGAGCGTCTGCGCGCCCTCCGCGAAGTTCATCGTCGTCGTGTCCTGCACGTCCACGAAGGTCGGCGTGTTCGGCACGTACTGCGGGACACGCGCGCCCGCAATCATCGCCCCGGCCAGCTCGGCGCGCAAGACCGCAGCCGCGGGTCGGAAGAGGCCGTCGGCGCCCGGCCACATCGCCAGCGCCGCCACCGCCCGCCGGATGTTATCGACCGTGAAGGCATCGAGCCCCGCGAGGTCGGCCAACGGCGCGTGCTCGGCGCGCGCCGTCTCGAAGACGCCCGCGAACTCCTGCGGCGTCGCCACGGCGGCGAGCGTGTGCGTCACGCGCGCGCGCCAAATCCCTTTGGCGGGCAAAGAGACCAGCGTCCGTTCGTGCCTGCCGTTCAGCCCGGGCAGGTTCAGGTAGTTTGACTGCCCTGCGACCTGACCGAAGGGGTTGAGCGTGATGAGCCCGAGGTCGTTCGTCGTAATCATCGGCCCCCAAGCCACGTCGGTCGAGGCGTAGACGGCATCGGCCGGCACGCTCAGAGAGACTTCGACCGCACCGCCCGGATTGACTGTGCCGTTGAAGGACTGCACTGGCTCTTTCACGAAGCGCACCTGCCCACGGTTCAACACGGCGCGGAACATCCCTATCTGTCGCCCGGGGAAGGCCGTCTGAAGCGCGGCGGCGTGCGCGTTCAGCGCGCCCGCGCCGACCTCGTGCATGTAATAGGGCGGCATCGGCGTCGCCGTGCGCTGGAGTATGTCGCGGATGCGCGCAGGTGTGAGCGTCGGGTCGGCGTCGAGCAGCAGCGCGATGGTGCCCGCCACCGCCGGCGCGCTGAACGAGGTGCCCGAGGCCGTCGTGTAGTACGGAAGCTCCGCGAGCGTTAGCCCCTGCACGTCAACCGGCAGAGCGGTCGCCGCCGTCAGGTTCGTCCCCGAGGCGCGCAAAGAGACGATGTTCGTCCCCGGCGCCGCAAGGGTCGGGCGGAAGTTACGGCTGCCGAAGTCGCCGCGTGCCGAGTAGTTGGCGAGACGCCCGCGCTCGTCCAAAGCGCCGACCGAGATGACCCACGGCGCCGCCGCATAAGGGTTCAGCGTGTGCAGTCCCGGCCCGACGTTGCCCGCCGAGAAGACCACGTTGACGCCGCGCTCGTAGAGCATCCGCGTGGCGACGTTGACGGGGTCGTGCTCGTTGTAGGTGGTGTTGGCCGAGAAGCTACAGTTGACGACGCGGACGTTCAGCTCGGGGTGCGAGAGGATGTAGTCGAAGCCCGCGAGCACGTTGAAGAGCGAGTAGTCGCCGGCCGACAGACCGACGAGCTTCGCCTTCGGCGCGTAGCCCGCGTACTTGCCGGCGGAGCGGGCGCCGCTGCCCGCGATGATGCCGCCGACGAAGGTGCCGTGACCGCTCAACTGGTCGGTGTCGGGCAGCATCTCGACGTTCACGGGCGGCAGAAACTCTAAGAGGTTTGCGCCCTGTAGGTCGGCGAGCTTGACGTTGCGCAGCACGTTCTTCGAGATGTCCGGGTGCGTCCCGTCCAACCCCGTGTCGAGGACGGCGACGACGACGCCGTTGCCTTGCAGCGTGCCCATGCCGCGGAAGCGCTGAAGGTCGTTGTCCTGCCGCATGCGCAGCAGTCCCGTCTGCGTGCGGCTGTTGTCCACGTTCCACTGGAGCGTGCGGTCGTCGGTGATGTGACGCACGCTGGAGAGCTTGCTGATCTCGAAAATCTGTTCTTTAGACGCCGTGATGACGACGACGGGAAGCGCGAGGAAACGCGTGCCGCCGCGGACGCCGAGCGACTTGAGCGTGGCGATGTCGGAGTCCGTGACTGGATGGTGGTAGACGACGGCCGCGTTGACGTTGCTGTCGTCGGTCAACGCGTCGAGCTTCTTAGCCAGTTCCGGAGCAAAGCCCATCAGCCCCGCATCGCCCACGGGGCTCTGCGCGCCGAGCACGGCGAGCGCGTCCGCGCCCGTCATCGACAGACCCGACACTCCCCACATGCGTACGTTGTCCGCGCCCGTCATCGACAGACCGTCCGCGCCCGTCATCGACAGACCGTTGACCGGCGCGTAGAAGACCGTCCCGTCCAGACGCGTGGCGACGACCTGCGCCGCGGAATCGACGCGCACCAACTGCGCGCCCCCGACCAACATGCCGTCGGCGCCCGTCATCGAGAGCCCATCCGCACCCGTCATGCTCAAGCCGTCCGCCCCGGTCATCGACAGACCGTCGGCGCCCGTCATGCTCAGACCCTGCGGCCGACGCAGCGTGACGGAGGCGACCTGCCAGGTCGTGCCGTCGGCGCCGGTCATCGACAGACCGTCGGCCCCGGTCATCGAAAGTCCATCGGCACCCGTCATCGAGAGCCCGTCGGCGTGCGTCGCCGCGTAGCTGTTCGCGCCCGTGTAGCTGACTCCGTCGATGGTGGCGGGGGTGGCGTCGGCGCCCGTCATCGACAGGCCGCTCGTCCAGGAGGTGTTGTAGATGCTGTTGACTTTGTAGGTGAGCGCGTCGGCGCCGGTCATCGACAGGCCGGAGACGTGGTCGTAGTAGATGCCGTCGGCGCCCGTCATCGAGAGCCCCTGCGTGCCGTGAATAACTATCCCGGCGCTCGCGTTGAGCGAGCAGAGGGCGCCGACGAGGGCCAGTGATACGGCCCGACGGAGATTCTTAAGCGTAGCGCTTCCGACCATCTTTGGGGCTTCGGGGCTTCGACTGTTTCCAGCTCGCGACTTCAGGCAGAGCCCGCGTCGGGAGCAGGTGCTTACGAGGGTTGCGCGCCAAAAACTGACTCTAAATTTGTACATTGTCCTCTTAAATCAATTGTTACGGATTTCTTGTCTTTTACTCTTTCCTTCGTTACCGCGCATTTTCCGGCAAACTCACGGTCGGGCTTACTGCCTAAGTTACTTGAGCAGTTCTTTGTAGATTCTTTGCGTCTCGGCCGCGGGCTCGACGCCCAGTTCTTTGTGCAGGAGCTTGCGTAGCGTCTCGTACTGCTCGCGGACGGCGACGCGGTTCCCCTGCGCGGCGTGCGCGCGCATGAGGTGGCAGTGCACGTCCTCTCGGAAGGGGTCTTCGCGCAGAATCCGCTGCGCGAGGGTGTGCGAGCGCGCCCAGTCCTCAGACTTCTGCGCGGTCTGCGCGAGGATTTCCAGGATGCGTAGGTACTGCTCGCGGCAGTAGGAGCGCTGCTCCTCGACCCACTCGTCGTAAGAGCCTTGCATGAACTCGCCGCGATAGAGCGAGGCCGCCTCCTCGTAAGCCTTCACGAAGCTCTCGGCGTCGCGGGCGCGGCGCGCGGCGTCGCCTTCGGCGACGAGCCGGTCGAAATCCTCAGTGTCGATTCGATAAGAGAACTCGGGGTTGAGCTGATAGTCGCCGTCGCGGTAGAGCAGGAAGTTCTGCTTCAACGGTTGGTTACTGTTCAGACCCTTGCGGATGTGCGAGATGGTCGGGTGGAAGTTCTTTTCGACCGAGCCGAAGTCCGACTCGCCCCAGAAGGTGTCGATGATCGTGTCCTTCGAGACGCGGCGGTGGCGACGCGAGGCGATGAAGCAGAGGATGTCGCGCGCGCGGCGTGTGACCCACGCATCGGCGGCTAAGGGCCTGGCCGGCTCGCGGAAGATTTCGACTGCGCCGAGCATGTTGACCGTCAGGTCGGCCGCCGGCCCCTGCTGAACGACGACGAGCGCGGGCCTCTCGGCCGTCGCGGCGGCGCGCGCCTCGGCCGCGCGCGCCGGGAGCTGTTCGCGCAGGTCGGCGGGAAGTAACTCCGCGGTCTCAGGCGTCGCGAAGACCTGCGGGAACTGCGCGACCGAACGCTGCAACCAGTACTCGTAGTCGTAGCGCGCGGCGAGGTCGAGCGCGCGGCGCAGATGCCCGACCACTTCCGCCTCTTGACCCAGAGCGTGCTCGCAGACGGCCAAGAGCATCGCCGCCTGCGCCTCGCTGTAGTAAAGCTTCGTCGAGCGGCAGTAGGTGAGCACCTCGCGCAGCACCGCCGCGGCCTCCGCGTAGCTTCCGCCGGCCACGTCAACGCGTGCGCGCGCAAGCAGAGCGCGCTGGCGCAGCAGCTCGTCACCCGCGCGCCCTTCTATCAAACGGTCGAGCAAAGCGCGCGCCTCCGCGAGGTCGCCGAGTTGCAGCGCGAGCAGGGCGCGCTCTTCCAGAAACTCCTGACGCGCCAGATCGACGCCGGCCTCGTCGTAGGCGCGCGCGGCGCGCTCGTAGAACTCGTGTGCGCGCTGCAACTCGCCGCGCTCGCGGTAGAGGTTGCCGTAGAACTCGAAAATCTCGCCGCGCAGCACCGTCATGTTGAAGAGCTGGCAGATTTCGAGCGCGCGGTCGAGGTGGCGCTCGCACGCCTCGAAGTCGCCGAGGTACCAGTGGCAGCGCGCCATGTTGAGGTGCGCGATTGCTTCCTGCGGGACGGGCGGCGCGCCCGAGCCCTCTTCGCGCAGCATCCGTCGCAGCCAGCGCAGCGACTCGCCGAAGTCGCCGCGCAACCCCGAGGGCATCCCGAGGTTGTGCGCGATGAGCCGCGCGTAGTAGCGGTCGCCGCGCTCCTCGGCCGACTGCAAGGCCAGACGGAACTCGCGCTCGGCCTCCGTCCACTGGCCCAAGCCCACAAGGCACAGGCCCCGCGTGTTGCCGCACTTCGTGCGCACGACCGAGCGCTCGTCCGTCAGCTCGACGGCGCGGTCGAGGTAGTTGAAGGCCGTGTCGCAGTCGCCGCGGCGGCGCGCGATGGTTGCGAGCGAGTGCAGCGCCTCGGCCTCGCCCTCCGCATCCGCGTGCTCGTGCAGAAGGGTCGCGGCGCGGTTGAAGAGCGACTGTGCGAGGTCGTGCTCGTCACGCAGTCGCGCGACCTCTGCACGGTGCGCGAGCGCACGCGGGTGCGCTTCCAAAGTCTGCGCGGGCAGCGCGTCGGCGAAGGCCGCGAGCGAGGAGAGAGCGCCCGCCGTGATCCAGGCGCCGCCGCGTTCGGCGATGGTGCGCGCGGCGCGCTCGAAGTCTTCGGCGGCGACGAGGTGGTGCATGGCCTGCTCCCACTGCTCGCGCTCAAGGAAGAAGTCTGCGAGGCGCGCGTGCTCCGAGGCGACGGCCGTCCGGCCCTGCTCGGCGCGGAAGCGACGTTGCAGGAAGCCCCGGAAGAGCGGGTGCAAGCGGTACTCCTCGCCGCGCCCGTCGGAGGCGAGCGAGATGAAGACGTTGCGCCGCACGAGCGTGTTGAGCACGCCCGCCGACTGCGGGTAGAGACGGTTGCACGCGTCGGGCTCGACGCGTTCGAGGAGGCTCACACGAAGAAGAAGCTGCTGCACCTCGTCCGACTCGTCGGCGAAGACCTCTTCGGCGAAGTAGTCGAAGATGTCGCGCTCGCTCTGGCGCAGAACTTCGACGAGGTCGGGCGGCGCGGCGGCCGACTCGCCGCTGTGCGCGAGCGCCTGACGCTGCGCGACCTGCCGGACGAGCTGGAGCGCCGTAATCCAGCCGTGCGTCCGCTCGCGGTACTCGGCCAACTGCGCGGGCGTCAGCTCTAAATCGAAGACCTTGCGGAAAAGCTCCTGCGTCTCGTCGTCGGTGAAGAGCAGCTCCTGCCGGTCGATGACGGCGAGGCTGGCCTGCGTCCTCATGCGCGCGAGCGCGAGCGGCGGTATGTCGCGCGAGATGATGACGACGTGGATGAGGTCGGGCAGGTACGCGAGCAGGCGGTCAACGACTCTGTGAACCGGCGTCTCGGTGCCGAGGTGATGATAGTCGTCGAGGACGAGGATGAACTGCTGCTCGACGCGGTCGAGCACTTCGTTGAGGAGCACGTCCACGGCGCGCTCGGGCGCCTGCGCCAACTCCTTCGAAGCCTCCTGCATGTAAGACATCGTGGCGGCGCCGAAGCCGGGCACGATCTGCTTGATGCCGTGCGTGATGTAACCGAGGAAGACGAGCGGGTCGGAGTCAGCCCTATCCAACTGGTACCAGACGAACGGGTGCGCGCCGGTGCGTATGAAGTCGGCGACGAGAGTTGTCTTCCCCGAGCCGGCCGGCGCCGTGACGAGCGTGACGGTGTGCGCGAGGTTCTGCTGCAAGCGCTCGACGAGGCGCGGGCGCGGCAGAAGCGACGGCGCCGGGCGCGGCGGCAGAAGCTTCGTGCGCAGGAAGAAGGTCGGAAGCTGCGGCACCGCGGCCGCGGGCGGCTGCGTGTCGTGGATGCTCCCTTCCTGACGGTGCGGCAAGTTGGACATCACTAACGGGGCGTTCGGGACTTTGAAGTCCCGGGGCGTGGACTGTGTCAATGACTAAGCGTATGTGGCCGAAAGTATAACTTAAGTTCGGCCGTCTGTGAGGTTGGTCTGCTGAACTTCAGGCCGTGCCCAGCGTCTTGCGTGGAGACTGCACGAGCCGGAGCGACAGACGGCCCGAGGCCCGCGCGCCGCGCGACTGCGGCGTGCGCTCCAACTCTTCCCTGACTCCGTCGCGGCGCGCGCGCGCGTCGAGCATGGCGGCCCGACCCCGCGTCTCGCTGAGCGCCGCGGCGGCGGCCGAGCCCGCCAGCCCGTAGCTGGCGTAGAGGTCGCGCGCCTCTTCGAGCGTGAAGGCGAGCGTCTCCTCTTCGAGCACGCAGAGCGTCTGCTTCGAGCGCATCCGCCAGAGCGGCGTCGGCGGCAGGCTCCGCCCGAGCAGCATCACGTGCACCTCGCGCGGCAGGAGCGGCAGCCAGCGCCGGAAGAAGGGCACTATCCACTCGGCGTCGTAGACGAGGTGCAGGTCGTCGATGACGACGAGCGCGGGCTCGCTCGACTCCAACAGCTCGTAGACGAGGTGCTCGACCGCGAGCGGCACGTCCGACGCCCCGGCGTCGGGGGCGAGCCGTTCGAGCGTCTGCGCGCCGAAGCCCGGCCGCGCCCGACCCAGACTCGCGCAGAGGTGGCGCAGGAAGACGGAGAGTTCCGAGTCGGGCGCGTCGAGCTTGTACCAGGCGACGCGACGGCCCGAGCGGCGCGCGAAGTCTGTGGCGAGCATCGTCTTGCCGGTGCCGGCGCGCCCGGCGACGATGGTCGAGTTGCAACCCTCCATGCTCTCGCCGAGCGTCCGGAGCAGCCGCTCACGCGACACGCGCGGAAGCTCGGCCGGGGGCGTGATCTTTTCCGGGATGACCTGCACCATGTGAGTCCCTCTGAGCTTTCGCAGTGAGGCGTTCAACGTTTCCCCTCCGTGGCGAAAGATTTCCGACGGGCGGGGCCGTGCGAGACCCCCACGCTTAAACCGGGGGGAATGTACGAGTTTGGGCTTGAGGAATTCTTGAGACACGGCGTCCGGCCAGCGGCGGACGAGATAAACCGTTCAACTCTTAAGGCTTACGCCCGGTGCGCCCGCAACCCCGCGGGGCCGTCTTGCAACCGCGCAGAACCGCTCCGCGGTCGCGCAGAACGGTTTTGCGGCCCCGCGGAAACATTCTGCGGCCCCGCAGCGCCCCGTCGCGACTACGTAGCGAGCCGGCGCGTCAACGCGGCGGCACGTCGGCACCCGCGGAGTCCTTCTGCGTCAACGCAAAGCGATTCTGCGTTGACGAAGATTCATTCTGCGCGACCGCGTGACGACGCTGCGGCCCCGCGGCGCCGTCACGCGAGTCGCGGAGCGGTTCCGCGTTGACGTAGCGGGTCGGTGCGCAGCCGCGGCGTGCTTCTGCGTAGTTGTGGCGTGGCGCTGCACGGCTGCGGCGGGGCGCTGCAACGGCCCGGCGGGCTGCCGTAAGGTCGGGCCTGGTCGCGGCACGGTCGCGCGAGACGCGCGCGCGTGGCGGGGGCGGGCTCGCAGGAGCCCCGTCAGGGGCGGACAGAATGTAGCCCGGCCTTGATAAGGCCGGGCTACACTCAGGCGCCGCTCCGCGGCGGGTTGCAGTGTTGTCCTCTCGTTAGCGACTCTCCAAAGTCATCATCAGCCCGTGCTTCGGGCGGAGAGAGAGGGCGGGGAGAACTTCGACGTTGTGGTCGGGGGCGAAGTGGAGGCGGAAGCGTCGGGCGATGGTCGAGAGAATGAGGACGGCCTCCATCGTGGCGAAGTAGTTGCCGATGCAGAGACGCGGGCCGCCGCCGAAGGGGAAGTATGCATAACGCGGGATGCGCGAGATTGATTCGTCGCCCCAGCGCTCGGGGCGGAAGGCCGAAGGGTCTGCGAACCAGCGCGGGTCGCGCTGGATGACCCACTGGAAGCCGAAGACCTGCATCCCCTTTGTAACGCGGAAGCCGCCCACCTCGCACTCGCGCACGCACTCGCGCCCGACGGCCCACGCGGGCGGATACAGGCGCATCGACTCCTTCACGACCCAGTCGGCATAGCGCAAACGCGGCAAGTCCGCCACGGTCGGCGCCCTGCCCTCTAACACCTCCTCCAATTCGGCCGCAAGCCTCGCCTCTGCCTCCGGGTTCTGTGCGAGCAGGTACCACGCCCACGTCAGCGCCAGCGCCGTCGTCTCGTGGCCGGCAAGGAAGATGGTCATCAGCTCGTCGCGGAGCTGTTTGTCCGTCATGCCGCTCCCGTCCTCGTCCTGCGCGGCGAGGAGCATCGAGAGCAGGTCGCCCGTGTCCTCGCGCGACGCGCGCCGCTGCTCGATGAGGCGGTAGACGAAGCGGTCGATCTTGCGCACGTCGCGGTTGAAACGCAGGTGCGCGGGCGTCGGCAGGCGGTTGTCGAGTATCCACTTCAACGTCGCCTGCTCCGCGAAGGGTCGGACGAGGCGCGAGAGCGCGTCGCCGATCTCGCGCGAGTCGCCGCTCGACACATCGGCGCTGAAGAGCGTCTGCGCGACGACGACCCGCGTCAGCGCCATCATCTCCTCGTGCGCGTCGAGCGTCTGGCCGTCGCGCCAGTGCTCAAGCATCCGCTCGGCGTACGCGACCATCGTGCGGGCGTACGCTTCGACGCGGTCGCGGTGGAAGGCAGGCTGCGCCAGACGCCGCTGCCGGCGCCAGAAGTCGCCCTCGCTCGTCACCAGCCCGTTGCCGACGAGGCGTTGGAAGAAGGGCGAGCGCAGGGAGGCGGCCTTGATGAAGTTCTTGCTGCCCGCCGCGAGCACGTACTCGATGTGGTCGGGGTGGAAGAGGAAGAGCGCGGGGACGTAGAGGAAGCGCGTCAGCACCACGTCGCCGAACTCGCGCGCGCAGCGCTCGATGAACCCGAGCGAGTCGCTGTTGAACTCGCGCATGTTGCCCAACAGACGCCCGCCGCGCGGGCCCTGAGGGATTGTCGCTGCGACCATCGTTTACTCCGTTCGCCGTGAACCGTGGAGAGCCGTGAACCGTGAACCGTAAACCGTGACGAGATTAAAGCCGTTCCTTCTTGTCACGTTTACGGTTCACGGCGCGTCAAGAGAGCGCCCGAAGTCTTCGACCAAATCCTTCTCGTCTTCGACGCCGACGGAGATGCGCACGAGGCTGTCGCTTAAGCCGCGCGCGCGGAGTTGTTCGGCCGTCATGTAGCCGCGCCACATGGCGGCGGGGTGGACGACGAGCGTCTCGTGGCCGCCGAGGCTGGCAGCGTTGGTGGCGAGGCGCAAGGAAGAGATGAAGCGCTCGGCCGCCTCGAAGCCACCGCGCAGCTCGATGGAGAGCATGCCCGTGTAGCCCGACATCTGCGTGCTCGCCAGCTCGTGCTGCGGGTGCGATTCGAGCCCCGGGTAGTGGACGCGCGCGACCTCGCCGCGGCCTTCGAGAAAGCGTGCGAGGGCCAGCGCGTTCGAGTTGTGCCGCTCGACCCGCAAGGCCAGCGTGCGCAGGCCGCGCAGCAGGAGCCAGCCGTCGAAGGGGCTCAGGATCGAGCCCGCGAGCAGCGAGAAGTGCCATGCGCGCTCGACGAACTCGCGGTTGGAGATGATGACGCCCGCCGTCACGTCGGAATGACCGCCGAGATACTTGGTCGCGCTGTGGATGACGGCGTCGAAGCCGAACTCCAGCGGGCGCTGGTTGACCGGCGTGGCGAAGGTGTTATCGACGACGGTCGTGATGCCTCGACTCTTTCCCATCTCGGCCACGGCGCGCAGGTCTGTGATCTGCATGAGCGGGTTCGTCGGTGACTCGGCGTAGATGACGCGCGTGTTGGGGCGGACGGCCGCCTCGAACGCTTCGGTCTGCGTCTGGTCAACGATGGTGACCTCGACGCCGAAGTGTGCGGGCAGGTCTTCAAAGAGCGTCATCGCACCGGCGTAGTGGTTCGTCTGCGCAACGACGTGGTCGCCGGCCCTCAAGCTCGACATCAGCGCCGTGAAGATGGCGCCCATCCCCGAGGAGGTCAGGAGCGCCGTCTCGCCGCCTTCGAGCGCAGCAACCGTGGCCTCGACCTCCTTGTGCGTCGGGTTGCCGTAGCGCGTGTAGAACTCGGCGGGCCGCACGGCCGAGGCGATCTCGGCGAAGTGCTCGGACGAGTCGGCGCTGAAGGTCGTCGTCTGCCAGATGGGCGACGTGACGGCGCGCGTGCGGTTCTCGCCCTTGCCCGCGTGGATGGCGCGCGTCTGGAAGCCGCCGCCCTCGAACTCTTCCCTGCTCATCCCTCCCGTCCTTTCAAGCCTGACGTGTTCGACTGCGGCCCAATGATAACGCGCCGCGGGAAAAACTTCTCCGGCGGCTCGTATTTTTTCCGCCCCGCCCGACACTGTTGGGCAGCGAGAGGCTCCCCGGCTTCAAGAGACTTTACAGACCGATCACGGGGTTAACACGATGAGCAGCAGAGCTTTCATTCCACAGGGTCATACCAAACCTTCATCTCATTCATCCCTCATGCGCGCCGCGCTCGCCTTCGTCGCGCTGCTGGCGACGCTGGCGGCGCTGGCCGCGGGGCCGGCTTCGGCCAATGACGATGAGATCATCATCAACGCCGGTCTCTCAGGCACGGCCATCGGCGGCTCGACGCCGCACGGCAAGGCCGTCTTCCGCCAGCGGCCGGGCAACGACCTCAAGCTCGAAGTTGAAGTAGAGGACGTGAACCTGCCCGCAGGTACCGTGCTCAACGTCTTTGTCGGCGGCAGACAAATCGGCGTCATCACGCTCAATACGCTCCGCGCGGGCGAGGTCGAGCTTGAGAGCGAGCGCGGTCAGGCCGTCCCCGCCGTCACGAACGGCACGACGGTCGCCGTCAGGAATCAGGCGGGCGCGAACATCGTGACCGGCACCTTCGGCGCGGGCGGCGCGACGCCGACGCCCACCGCGAGCCCGACGGCCACGCCGTCCGCGACGCCGACACCCGGCGCAACTCCTTCGCCCACTGCGACCCCGGGCGCGACTCCTTCGCCCAGCCCTACTGCCACGCCGACGGCCACGCCCACGCCGGGCGCGACGCCCAGCCCGACGCCCTTCATGAACGATTTCGACGCCGACCTGACCGGCGCGGCCATAGGCGGCATCGTGCCGGAGGGCGACGCAGAGTATTCCATCGAGTTCAACAACCGCGAGTTCCGCGTCCGCGTCGAAGAGGTGAACCTGCCCGCGGGCACGCTCCTCAACGTCCTCGTTGACGGCGTGAAGATCGGCACGCTGAGCGTTGCCCCGAGCCTCGACCGCAGCGAGCTGAAGCTCAAGACTGAGAACGGGCAGGCCGTCCCGCAGATCAACTCGCGCACGCGCGTCGTCGTCACAGACCAGTCGGGCGCGACCATCGTGGCGGGCTCCTTCTCAAACATCCCGCAGACGCCCGGCAACACCGGCCCCGTGCCGATGCCCACGCCCGGCCCCGGCGGCGAGTTGCGCATCGAGTCGCGCCTCGCGGGCGCGGCCATCGGCGGCCTGACGCCCACGGGCGTCGCAAAGTTCCGCACGCGCCCCAATAATCGCAACCTCGAAATCGAGGTCGAGAAGGTGAACGTGCCGGCGGGCACCATCCTCAACGCGTTCGTGGACGGCGTGAAGGTCGGCGAGCTGGTCATCGGGCCAACGCTCGAAGCCGAGTTCGAGCTGGAGGCCGAGCGCGGCCAGTTCGTGCCCAACGTCACGACGGCGACGAGGGTGGTCGTCTCGAACCAGCAGGGGCAGACGCTCCTCTCGGGCGTCTTCAACACGGCGGGGCTCGTCACGCAAGCCGCCAACGACATCGACGCCACCACCTTCTTCGTCGAGCAGCAGTACCGCGACTTCCTCGGCCGCGAGGCCGACGACTCGGGCCTCGGCTTCTGGTCTTCGGAGATCGCGAAGTGCAACGGCGACGCGGCGTGCGTCAACGCGAGACGCGTCAACACGTCGGGCGCCTTCTTCCTCTCCATCGAGTTTCAGGAGACGGGCTACATGCTCTACCTCTTCAACAAGGCTTCGTTCGGCACGATGCCGCGCCGCAACGACTTCCTCGTGAGAATGCAGGCGGCGGCGCAGGGCGTCATCGTCGGACAGCCGGGCTGGCCGGAGAAGCTCGCGGCGAACAAGACCGCGGCAGCCGAGTCCTGGGTGGCGCGCGCAGACTTCCAGCAGCGCTTCGGCTCGCTCTCGAACGCGCAGTACGTGGACGCGCTCTTCACGAACGCGGGCGTCTTCGCGAACGACGCCGAGCGCGCCGCACTCGTCCAGGGCCTGAACTCCGGCGCCGAGACGCGCGCCACCGTTCTGCGCAAGGTGGCCGACAACGCCGAGTTCCGGCGCAAGGAGCAGAACCCGGCCTTCGTCCTGATGCAGTACTTCGGCTACCTCCACCGCAACCCGGACGAGGGCCGCGACGCCGACCTCTCGGGCTTCTTCTTCTGGCTCAAGAAGCTCGACGACAACGGCGGCAACTTCCACAAGGCCGAGATGGTCCGCGCCTTCATCGAAGCCACCGAGTACCGCAACCGTTTCGATTGGTGAAGCAGAGAGTAGACAGTAGTCAGTAGCCAGTAGAAAACGTCGGCGGACGCGAGAGCTTGTCTACTCGCGTCCGCCGACGTTTTAAGGCAACGTTGTCTTTCTCCCTACTGCCGTCTGCCTACTGCCTACTCTCCTCCGGCAACACCCACGTCTGGCCTATCTCCGTCAGCGCGACGCGCCAGCTCTCTTTGCCGGCGGCGGCGAGGATGCGGCGGCGGGGCTCGTCGGCGGGCTCGCGGCTGAGACGGAAGGTCGAGTGGTGCATGGGCAGGATGTACTCGGCGCCCATCTCGCGCGCCATGCGCCAGGACTGCTCGGGGTTGGCGTGGACGTTGATGTACGGGTCATAGGCGCCGATGGGGAGGGCGGCCAGCGTGACTGGCGTCGCGCGCTGCCGGAGTCGCGCGAAGGCGTCGGTGTAGGCCGTGTCGCCGCCGAAGACGAGCGCGCGGCCGCGCTTCTCGACGAGAAAGCCGCCGTAACCGCGATGCCTGTCGGTCAGACGCCGCGCACCCCAGTGGTTGACCTCGATGGCCTCGACTCGCGCGCCGTTCACCTCCGTCGCCTCGCCCCACTTCAGCTCGTCCACGCGCGCGAAGCGGCGCAAGAGGTCGCCGTTCCCCTCCTGCACGACGGCGCGCGTCCCACGCGGCAGGCGCCTGAGCGTCCCGAGGTCTGTGTGATCCATGTGCGCGTGCGAGACGAGCACGGCGTCGAGCGGCGGCAACTCCCTCACGCCCAGCGCCGGCTGCACCAGACGCCGCGGGCCGAGCGTTAAGCCCCCAACGCGCACCCCCACCCTCTGCCGCAAAGCGGGGTCGGTCAGAAGCCACGTCCCGTAAAAATTTATCAGCACGGTCGCGTGCCCGAGCCACGCCACCGTCAGACGTTCGTCGCTCCACGTCGCAGGCTCCGGCCGGTGCGGCGCCGGCAGCACCGGCACCCGCCGCTCCTCCATGCGCTCCCGCATGAACTTCCCCGCGAACCGCCGCGCGAAACTCGTATAAGTCCTCAACTCTTTGACTGAAACACTCATGATGAGTGTTTGATGCTGGAAAGTAGTAGACAGTAGCCAGTATCCCTGTTGTATCCTCCAACCCGGTCTCCCGTCTTATCCATTCCGCGATTCATCCACGGAGGACCCGACAGCCATGCGCTCCCGTGCAAAGTGCCTCGTTCTCTCGCTGCTCGCCGCCGCCGTCGTCTGGCAGGCCGCGCCCGCGGGCGCGCAACGCCGCGCGGGCGGCCTCGCCCCGTCCGCCGCCCTCAAACAACTCTTCGAAGATGAGTGGGAGTGGACGATGCGCGAGTCGCCGACCTTCGCCTCAAGCCTCGGCGACCGGCGCTACAACGACCGCTGGCCCGACCGGAGCCTCGCGGCCATCGAGGGCCGCCAGAGGCACCGCGAAGAGACGTTCGTGCGACTGCTAAAGATTCCCCGCTCGCGGCTCGCCCCCGCCGACCAGCTCAACTACGACCTCTTCCGCAAAGACCTCGAAGACGACATCGAGGAGCACAAGTTCCGCTTCTACCTCATGCCGGTCAATCAGGGCGGGGGCATTCAGAGCGCCGACGAACTCTCCGACCGCCTGCGCTTCCAGACGGTCAAGGACTACGACGACTGGCTCGCGCGCCTGCGCACCTATCCCGCCTACGTCGAGCAGACGATGGAGCTGATGCGCGAGGGCGTGCGCACGAAGCTGCTCTGGCCCAAAGTCACCTTGCAGCGCGTGCCCGGCCAGCTCGACCGCCAGCTCGCCGCGCGCACCGAGGAGAGCGGCTTCTACAAGCCCTTCCGCAACTTCCCAAAAGAGATTCCCGAATCGGAGCGCGCGCGCCTCGCGCGGGCTGCGCGCGAGGCCGTCGAGCAGTCGGTCATGCCCGCGCTCAGGAAGCTCCGCGACTACTTCGTCAAAGAGTATCTGCCCGCCTCCTTCGACCACGTCGGCGCGTGGCAGTGGCCGAACGGCGCGGGGGCTTACGCCTTCCTCGCGCGCCGCTACACGACCACCGACATGACACCCGAGCAGATTCACCAGAAGGGCTTGAGCGAGGTCGCGCGCATCCGCGCCGAGATGCAGAAGGTGATGACGCAGGTCGGATTCCGCGGCACGCACAAGGAGTTCTTCAAGAAGCTGCGCACCGACGAACAGTTCTACTACAAGCGGCCCGAAGACCTGCTCGACGCCTACCGCGCCGTCGCCAAGCGCATCGACCCGAACCTCGTCAAAGTCTTCAAGACGATCCCGCGCGTGCCCTACGGCGTCATCCCCATCCCCGACACGCTCGCGCCCGACACGACGACCGCCTACTACAACCAGCCAGCGGCCGACGGCAGCCGCCCCGGCTACTACTACGTCAACCTCTACAAACCCGAGACGCGGCCGAAGTGGGAGATGATGGCCTTGAGCCTGCACGAGTCGGTGCCCGGCCACCACTTCCAGATCGCGCGCGCGATGGAGCTGGGCGAGATACCGAAGTTCCGCCGCTACGGCGGCTACACGGCCTTCATCGAGGGCTGGGGCCTCTACGCCGAAAGCTTAGGCGAGGACATGGGGCTCTACGACGACCCCTACTCCAAGTTCGGCCAGCTCACCTACGAGATGTGGCGGGCCGTGCGGCTCGTCGTGGACACGGGGATGCACTCCTACAAGTGGGATCGGCAGAGGGCGATTGACTACTTCCTCGACAACGCCGCCAAGACCGAGCTGGACGTGACCAACGAGATCGACCGCTACATCACAGACCCCGGCCAGGCGCTCGCCTACAAGATCGGCGAGCTGAAGTTCAAGGAGATGCGCGCGCGCGCGAAGGCGGAGTTGGGCGACAACTTCGACGTGCGCGAGTTCCACGACCTCGTCCTCGGCTCCGGCGCCGTCCCGCTTGACGTACTGGAGCGCAACGTTGACGAATGGATTAAAGCGCAGAAGGCGCGGCCCGTCAGTCAGCGTGTGCAAAACAAGTGAGGACGACCGACACCGACATTCCGGTTAACACGACTTTCATTCCTGACCTGCTCTACGCCGGCGGGCGCTTTCACGCGGGCAGCGCGCTCGTGTGTGACGCGGAGGGCCGCGTCGTCGCCGTCGAGCGCGTCGAAGAGTTGTCGGGGGAGACGAACGCAGTCCGACTCCGCAACCGCGCGCTGCTGCCGGGCATGGTCAACGCCCACTCGCACGCGTTCCAGCGCGTCATCCGCGGGCGCACGGAGTACCGCGGCGCGAGCACTTCGGACTCCTTCTGGACGTGGCGCGAGATGATGTACGCCGCCGCCGAACGCCTCACGCCCGAAGACATCTACGACGCGTCGCGGATGGCCTTCATGGAGATGTCACTGGCGGGCATCACGTCGGTCGGCGAGTTCCACTACCTGCACCGCACGCCCGAGGGCGTCGAGTACGATGGCGACCGGAACCTCCTCGCCCGGCAGGTCGTGCGCGCCGCGCGCGACGTGGGCCTGCGCATCGCGCTGCTGCGCGTCGCCTACGCCCGCGCGGGCTTCCGTAAGGAGCCCGACCCGCGGCAAAGACGCTTTATCGAGCCCGACCCTGCGACCTTCATCCACAACGCCTACTCGCTCGCGCGTGACTTGAGCGCGGAGGGCGGCGGGTTGGCGCCGCGCGCGTGGGTCGGCGTCGCGCCGCACAGCGTGCGCGCCGTCCCCGTCGAATACCTGCGCGAGGTGAGCGCGTTCGCGCGCGCGGCCGCCGTGCCGCTGCACATGCACGTCGCCGAGCAGCCGGCCGAGGTCGAGGCGTGTCTGGCCGAGCACAAACGCACCCCCGTCGCGCTGCTCGCGGACGAGGGCGTCCTTGCCGCGAACTTCACGGGCGTCCACGCCGTCCACGTCACGCCGGAAGAGATCGGCATGTTGCGGGATGCAAAGGCGTGCGTGTGCGCGTGCCCGACGACGGAGAGGAACTTGGGCGACGGCATCGTGCCCGCCGACGCGTTACTTAACGCGGGGGTGCGCGTGGCGCTCGGCACCGACAGCCACACGCAGATCGACCTGCTCGAAGACGCGCGCGCGCTTGAGTATCACCTGCGCCTGACGACGCTCCGCCGCAACGTCCTCGCGCCGGCCGTTGACGAGAGTCGCGCTGAAGGTCAGCCCGAAGCTGCGGAAACGGAAGGGCGCGGGATGTCCGCGCTCGCGGCGCGCCTCTTCGAGTGCGCGACCCGCGCGGGGGCCGAGAGCATCGGCGCGCACGCGGGCGAGTTCGAGCCGGGGCGCGCGGCGGACTTCTTCACCGTAGACCTCGAAGACCCGACGGTCGCCGGGGCCGGCGCGGAAGACCTCCTGCCCGCGATAGTCTTCTCGCTCTCGCGCGCCGCCGTCCGCGAGACGGCCGTCGGCGGCCGCCTCGTCGTCGAGGCGGGACGCCACCCCGCGCAGGGCGACATCATCTCGCGCTTCAAAACGCTCCAGAAGAGACTTTGGGGGAGAAGAAGTGATGAGGACTGAGTGGAAGGCAAGGCCCGCTCTTCACTCAGTCCTCAGTTCTCATCACTTCTTCCCTAAACTCTTGTCGCGGCGGCGCGGCGCGTGCTACGCTCGGGGCACCACCAAGGAGTAAAGGGCATGAGATATTACGCCACACGCATCCCCGCGGCTTTAATCACTTTCGTCCTCGGCATCGCGTCGTCCAATCTTGTCGGCTACGTCTGGTCGGGCTCGTCGGACGAGCGCGACGTGCTCGCCGTCGAGCGCGAGTACGTCTGCGCTCACGTCGAGCGGGACGTGGCGGCGCTCGACCGCGTGCTGGCCGAAGACTTCGCGATGTTCGGCGGGCGGGTCAAGAAGGAGCACCGGCTGGCGCTCATCTCGAATCCACTCTTCACCATCACCTCGCTCAAGACCTCCGACGTGCAGGTGGTCGTGAGTGAAGGGCACGCGCTGGTGACCGGCACGGCGCGGCTCTCGGGCAGCTTCCGCGGGCGCGAGTTCACAACGCCGCGCTACGGTTACACGCGCCACCTCGTGAAGCGCAGCGGCCGCTGGCAGATCGTCTCGTGCGAGTTCACAGTGCCCTGGTAGCCGCGCGCCCTGGCCCGACCCGACATTTCCCAGAGGCCGCCGCACGCCCGGCTCACACAGCCGCGGCGCGCGGCGGTCGTGCGTTTTAGTCGAACGAATAAGCCCCGCAAGGGTCGAGTTCGTCACAGGCCGCAGATGAAGCGACTGCTCCCGAAGACGGGCGTTCCGCGCTCGAAATGAAGGTTTATGAGCGTCGAAAAAACACTCGCAGAGCTAGTAGCAATAGACTCCACGTCTTCCCGCTCAAACGTTGAAATAATCAGGTTTTTAGCTGAACGTGTGGAAGGCTTGGGACTCTCCGCGCGTCTCGTCCCCTACGCCGACGAGCAGGGCGTGAAGAAGTTGCAACTCGTCGCCGTCCACCCGAAGACATTTGAAGACGGCGGCGAAGTCGAGCTGGCCTTAGTCGGGCACACCGATACGGTGCCTTTCGACCCGACGTGGGCGGAGGCCCTGACGCTCACGGAGCGCGACGGCAGGTTGTACGGGCGCGGGGCGTGCGATACGAAGGGGTTCATTGCGGCGGCGCTGGCGGCGCTGGCGGAGACGGACATCGAGAGGCTCGCGCGCCCGCTGGTGCTCGTGCTGACGGCGGACGAGGAGGTCGGGTGCCTCGGCGCGAAGCGTCTCGCAGAGGCGAAACCTTTGCGCGCGCGCGCGGCGGTTGTCGGCGAGCCCACCAGCTTGCGCCCCATGCGCGCGGGCAAGGGCTACTGCCTCGCCGAGGTGACGGTCAGAGGCCGCGAGGGGCACAGCGCCTATCCGCACCTGGGCGCGTCGGCCATCATGCACGCCGCGCGCCTCGTCAATCGCATCGAGGCCGTCGCGGAGGAGTTGAAAGAACTGGCGCACGAGGCGTTCGACCCGCCGCACACGACGCTCAACGTCGGGCTCATACGGGGCGGCACGGCGAAGAACATCATCGCGGGCGAGTGCCGCCTCACGCTCGAATGGCGGCCCGTGCCGGGGCAGGAGCCCGGGCTCGTGGCCGAACTCGTGCGGCGCGAGGTCGAGACCCTGCGGCAGCAGGACGCGGACTTCGACTGTGAGGTCTCCGTCACGCGGCTCGACGGCGGGGCCGAGACGCGCGCGGACGCGCCGCTCGTCAAAGCTCTGGAAGAGTTGACGGGGCAGACCGCGGGCACGGTCGCCTTCGGCACGGAGGCGCCGCAGATGGCCGAGTTGGGCGCCGACGCCGTCGTCTTCGGCCCCGGCGACATACGCGTCGCGCACCGCACGGGCGAGTTCGTCCCCGTCGCCGAGCTGCGCGAATGCGCCCGAATCCTCCGACGCACAATCGAACGCTTTTGCGGCTCGGAGCATCAATAACTACTGCGAAATCGACATATAGTAATCGTCCGAGGCATTCATAGATGAAGTTTTTCCCTTTAAGAAGAATACTGCCGCGGCTGTTCGCGCTGGCACTGTGCGCGTCGGCGCTGGTGGGCGTGGCTGCGGCGCGGCAGCAGCCGGCGCCGCTGACGAGCGCGGAGTTCCTTACGCTCGTCCGACAACTCCCGCAGCACCCGGGGGCGAAGGATCAGCTTCTCGCGGAGATACGGCGGCGCGGCATCGGGTTCACGCTGACCTCGGGCCTGCGCGCCTTCGTCGCCACCAAGAGCGGTAACGACGTGGAGCTGCGGCGCGTGCTCGAAGAGGCCGAGCGCCGCTTCCTCAACCCCTCGGAGGTGAAGCCTCTGCCGCCCGAGGCGGAGACCGTGGCGCTGCTCGAACGCGCGCGGCTCGCCACGCTCGAAGCGACGACGCAGATGCCCGACTTCGTCGTCAAGCAGCACGTCACGCGCTCATGGGCCGAGGGGACGACGCGCAACTGGCGCGTCTCCGACCGGCTCATCGTCGGCGTCAGCTACCGCCCGAGCGAGGGCGAGAAGTATCGCATGCTCCAGATCAACGGCGTCACGACGCCGGCCGAGGGCGAGAAGAGCGACTACAAGGAGGCGGGCGGGGCGAACTCGACCGGTGAGTTCGTCTCCGTGCTCAAGACGCTGTTCGAGGAGACGAGCGCGGCGGAGTTCAAGCCGCTCGACACAGACACCCTGCGCGGGCGCCGCACCATCGTCTACAGCTACGACATCAAGAAGGCGAATTCGCAGTGGCGGCTGGAGACCGAGAGCAGCGCGATCATCTCCGCGCACCGCGGCAAAATCTGGATCGACCGAGAGCGCGCGCGCATCCTCCGCATCGAGTTCGAGTCCTACGACGTGCCCGACACGTTCCCCATCCGGGCGGCGGCCGTTGACCTCGACTACGACTGGGTCACGATTCCCGGTCAGGGAGAGTTCCTCCTGCCCTCCCACTCCGTCAGCATCCTGACGACCTTCCGGCGCGGCGAGACCCGCCAGGCGCGCAACGAGATACGCTTCCGCAACTACCAGAAGTACGGCACCGAGCTGAAGATTCTCGACGACGACATCCTCGACGAAGAAGTCCCGAAGGAGGAAGCCCCGCCCATGCCGAAACCACCAGAGAAAAAGCCCTGAGGCGTGAACCGTAAATAGAAAAGGCAAGACGAGAGCCGCCGTGACTTGAGCTATTCCAGTCACGGCGGCTCTCAACGTTTCTTCACGGTTTACGCCTAAAGCTTCAACTGGGCGGCCGTGAACGTCAACGTCAGGTTGTTGATCTCCTTGCCCTGATAATAGTCGAGCGCGCGCACGACTTTGCCCTCGGCCGTCCCCGGGACGGGCGTGACGAAGACCTCGCCCGCCGGCAGGTAGACGTTCATGGCGGCCGGCCCCTTCTTGATGTCTTCGGCTGTGAGGATGCCGTCGCTCACACCGTAGGGGCGCCCCTGCACGCGCACCTTGAAGTCTGTGCCGCCCGCGTCCTTGAGCGCGAGGCAGGCGAAGGCTGCGAGTGGGACAAGCAGTTTCTTCATGGGAGTTCGATTCCTTTCGGGGTGTGTGAAACGGCCCCGCCGCGCAGGGGCGACGGCTCGGGTTAGATTGCGCTCGCGTCTTACTACGACGAGCGCCGCGCGAGCGAATTGCGGGTCGGGCGCGAAGCTGTAAGGCGCCTTCTATTTCAAACGCTCGTCCGAGTCAAGACTTTCCGGCGCGCGCGCCGCGCGTTCGGGTTATCATCCGTCCATGTCCGTCGGGGCACAGACGACCGAGGGCGCAGGCGCGCGGCTCTACCAGCGTTTGGTCGGGGACGGCTGGGGCGTTCTGGACGAGCCCGTGCGCCGTTTCCACTTGCGCGGGCGCGGCACGGGCGTGTTCGCGGTGCGGCGAGGCGAGGGGCGTTTCGCGCGCGCCGTCGCGCGGCTGATGCGTCTGCCCGAAGGCGGCGAGGCCGTGCCGCTCCTGCTCTCGGTCGAGCCGCACGGCGGGGGCGAGCGCTGGCGGCGCAACTTCGCGGGCCGCGAGTTTGTCACAGAGCAGGGCGAGCACGCAGGGGCGTTGATGGTAGAACGCGCGGGGCCTTTCGAGCTGCTCTACCGTCTGAGCGTCGAAGAGGGCGCGCTGGCGTACTACCCTGAGGGAGCGTTTCTACGCGTGAGGAGTTTGAGGGTGAGACTGCCGCGTCCGCTCGCGCCGCGCGTGGAGGCTCGGGAGCGTGCGGACGAGGGGGGCGGCGTGCGCGTCTCGGTCTGCGTGACGGCGCCGCTCCTGGGGCTGCTGATACGTTACGAGGGTCTGGTCAAGACAGAGGAGGGCGCGGTTTGATTACGGCGCTGTGGCTGCTGGCGTTGCAGGGGGCGATAGGAGCCTTCGACACGTTCTACTATCACGAGTGGCGCGCGCGCCTGCCGGCGTTGCCCGGAGCGCAACCCGAACTGCGTTTGCACGCGGTGCGCGCGCTCGTCTACGCCGTCCTCTTCGCCGTCTTGCCGCGCGTCGAGTGGCGCGGGGCGTGGGCCTACTTGCTCGCGACGCTGCTCGCAGCGGAAATCTTCATCACGCTGCGCGACTTCGTCATCGAGGACGAAGTGCGCGCGCCGCTCGGCGGCGTCTTCGCGGGCGAGCGGGTCACGCACACCATCATGGCCATCATTTACGGCGCGATGCTTGCGAACCTGCTCCCTGCGCTCAACGTGTGGCGGGGCCAGCCGACGGCGCTCGCACCGCACACGCAGGCCGTGCCGGCGGAGCTGGTCTGGCTTCTGACATTGATGTCTGCGGGTGTCGCCGCCTCCGGACTGCGCGACGCGTACGCGGCGCTGGGGCTCCCGGGCGGCGGCTGGCCGTGGCGGGCCGAAGGAGCGAAGGCTTGATCGCGCGGAGAAAGTTTCACCGCGCCGTCTTCTGCGCGGCGGGCGTTTACAACATCCTTTGGGGACTCTACTCGGCGCTCGACCCGCAGTGGCTCTTTCGCTTCTCGGGTCTGCCCTTGCTGAACCACCCGCAGATTTTCGCCTGCCTCGGGATGGTCGTCGGGCTTTACGGAATCATCTACTTCGAGGTCGCGCGCGCGCCGGAGCGCGGCTGGCTCCTCGCCGCCGTCGGGCTGTTGGGTAAGGTTCTCGGCCCCATCGGCCTCGCTCAACTCATCTACAGCGGCGTGTGGCCGCCCTCGACCATTATTCTCTGTCTAACCAACGATTTTATCTGGTGGGTTCCCTTCTCGCTCTACCTGTATGACGCGTGGCCCGAGTTTGTCGGGACGATGAAAGCGGAAGGTTGGAGCGGCGACAGGCAGTGACACGCCCGCGCACGGCGTTCGCAGGCACGTAACTGCCTATTCCGTTACGAATCGGCCTGTCCGGCGAAACGGGCGGTGCTGGCGCCGGAGACGTAGGGGGCGTGCTCGGTGAGCGCGTCGTCGATGAGCTTGCGCTGTTCGAGTTCGTGAATTGTGTAAGAACCCGTGGCGGGGCTCGCCGAGGCGGCGCGGCCGGCGTAGAAGGGGCGCTCGCTGCCCTTGAGCAACCCGGCGAGCCGCGGCTCGACGAAGTGCCAGCCGCCGTAGTTCTTCGGCTCCTCCTGACACCAGACGAGCTGCGTCGCCTGCTCGTACGTCGCAAAGATTTCGCGCAAGGCACGTTCGGGGAACGGGTAGAACTGCTCCAGACGGATGATGGCGACGCGATAATCTTCAGACTTCCTGCGCGCCGCCGCGAGGTCGTAGAAGACCTTGCCGCCGCAGACGACGATGCGCCGTACCGCGCTCCGGTCAGACACCTCTGCGTCGTCGATGACGGGGCGGAAGCCGCCCGTCGTCAACTCCTCAATCGACGAGACGGCCGCGGGCAGACGCAGAAGGCTCTTCGGCGTCATCACGACGAGCGGCCGCGCGCTCGGCTGCCTGACCTGACGCCGGAGCAGATGGAAGTACTGCGCGGGTGTCGTCGGGTAGCAGACCTGCATGTTGTTCTCGGCGCAGAGTTGCAGGTAGCGTTCGAGCCGCGCGTTCGAGTGCTCCGGCCCCTGCCCCTCGTAACCGTGCGGGAGTAATAACACCAGACGAGAGGGCTGCTGCCACTTGTCCACGCTCGGCGCGATGAAGGTGTCGATGATGACCTGCGCGCCGTTCGAGAAGTCGCCGAACTGCGCCTCCCAACAGACGAGCGCGTCGCGCGCCTCGACCGTGTAGCCGTACTCGAAGCCGACGACGCCCTGCTCCGAAAGCGAGCTGTCGAAGACCTCGACGAGCGAGCGCGTGTCGTTGCGCTTCGTCATCTCGGAGAGCGGCGACCACGCCTGCCCCGTCCGCGTGTCGTAGAGGATGGCGTGGCGCTGTGAAAAGGTGCCGCGCCCCGAGTCCTGTCCCGACAGACGTACGCGCGAGCCTTCCATGCCGAGCGAGCCGAAGGCCATCAGCTCGCCGAAGGCCCAGTCCAGAGGCACCGCGCCCTCGCCCATCTTCGCGCGGCGCGCGAGCTGGCTCACCATCTTCGGGTTGATGTTGAAGCCCTCGGGCACGACGGCGATGCGGTGCGCGATGTCGCGGATGACCTCGGCCGCGACGCCCGTCTCGACGATGTCGGAACCGTCCTCTTCCGGTTCTGCCGGGGGCAGCTCCTTCAGAGGCTCCTTCTGCGCGACGATCTCCTTGGCGCGCGCGTGGCTGCGCTCGTAGCGCTCGACGGCCTCGCGCGTCAACTGCTCGACCTCCTCCTCGGTGACGACGCCCTCCGAGACGAGCCGCTGCGCGTAGATGGCGCGGACGCCCGGGTGCGCCTTCACGCGCGCGTACATCAAGGGCTGCGTGTAGCTCGGCTCGTCGCCCTCGTTGTGGCCGAGGCGCCGGAAGCCGATGACATCCAGCACCACGTCCTTGTTGAACTCCTGTCTGAAGTCGAGCGCGAGGCGCAGGACGCGGAAGGCGGCTTCGGGGTCGTCGCCGTTGATGTGGAAGATGGGGAGCTGCGTCATCTTCGCCACGTCGGTCGAGTAGATGGACGAGCGGCTGGCCTCGGGCGCGGTGGTGAAGCCGATCTGGTTGTTGATGATGATGTGGAGGGTGCCGCCCGTCCGATACCCCTTGAGGTCTGCGAGCTGCAACGTCTCCATCACGATGCCCTGACCGGCGAAGGCCGCGTCGCCGTGCAGCAGCACGGGCAGCGCGCGGTCGATGACCTCCTCGCGCTTCGCGCCCGCAAGCTCCCACGCGTCCTGCTTGGCGCGCGCCATGCCCTCGACGACGGGGTCCACGAATTCGAGATGGCTCGGGTTGGGCGAGATGGTGATGCTCACCTTCTTGCCCGACGCGGTCTCGCGCTCGCCCTTCGCGCCCTGGTGGTATTTCACGTCACCCTCGTCGGCGGGGAAGTCGGGGTGGACGGAGCCCTCGAAGGCCGTAAAGATTCTTTCGGAGAAGTTGCCGACGACGTTGGCCAGCACGTTCAGACGCCCGCGGTGAGCCATGCCGAGCGTGATGTCCTCGACGCCCTTCTCGGCCGAGAGTTCAACGAGCCGGTCGAGGAGCGGGATGATCGTCTCGCAGCCCTCCAGACTAAAACGCTTCTGGCCGAGGTACTTCGTGTGAAGGAAGCGCTCGAACTGCTCGGCGCGGATGAGCCGCTTGAGGAGCGCCTTCTTCGTCTCGGCGTCGAGCGGCTCAGGCGTGACGAACTCGACGCGAATGCGCTCGCGTATCCAGAGCTTCTGCTCCTTGCTCTGGATGTGCCGGTACTCGGTGCCGACCTTGCCGCAGTAGGCGCGGCGCAGGATGTCGAGTATCTCGCGGAGCGGCGCGCTCTCCTTGCCGGCCAGTCCGCCCGTGATGAACTCGCGGTCTAAGTCCCAGATGGTCAGCCCGTAGGTCTCGATGTCCAGCTCGGGGTGATACTGGATGGGGAGCGCGTTGAGCGGGTCGGTGTCGGCGACGAGGTGGCCGCGCACGCGGTAGGCGTTGATGAGTTCGAGGACGCGCGCCTCCTTCGACACCTCTTCGCGCGCGTCGTAGCGGCCGAGCAGCGCCGGGTTGAAGTCGCGCGCCCAGCGCATCGGCTGGTGCGGGTTGCCGAGGTCGCGGAAAATCTTGATGTAGAAATCGTGCTCGCCGAGCAGCAACTCGTGGATGTACGCGAGGAAGGCGCCCGACTCCGCGCCCTGTATGACGCGATGGTCGTAGGTCGAGGAGATGTTGACGACCTTGCTGATGCCGAGGAGCGAGAGCGCCTGCGGCGTCATCGCGTGGTACTCGGCCGGGTACTCGATGGCGCCGGTGGCGATGATGGCCGACTGCCCGACCATCAAACGCGGGTTTGAAGAGACCGTGCCGATGGTGCCCGGGTTCGTTAACGAAATGGTCGTGTCCTGAAAGTCGGGCAGACCGAGCTTGCCGCCGCGCGCGCGCTTGACCACGTCGTCGTAGGCGGCGAGGAACTCTGCGAAGTTGAGCGCGCCCGCGTTCTTCACGTTCGGGACGAGAAGCGTGCGCGTGCCGTCCTTCTTCTCAAGGTCGATGGCGAGGCCGAGGTTGGCCTCCGAGCGGCGGATGCGCGCGGGGCTTCCGTCAACCACCGCGTACCCGTCGTTTAACTGCGGGTAGCGGTCGAGCGCGCGCAGGATGGCGTAGGCGATGAAGTGCGTGTAGGACGCTTTGCCCCGCTTGTGCTCCTTCAGATACTGGTTGACGAGCGCGCGGTTCTCTTCGAGCACCTTGACGGGCACCTGCCGGTTCGACGTGGCCGTCGGCACCCTCAAGGAAGTCTCCATGTTCTCGACGATCTTCAGCGCGCCGCCGCGGATGGGCTGCGCCTCGCCGCGCACCTGCGCCGCTTGAGCCGCGGGGGCCTGAACGGCCGCGCTCGCCTGCGCTCCCGTGGAAGCCTGCGGTGCGGGCTCAGACGGGGCCGCGGTCTGCGCCGCCGCTTCTGTTTGAGCCGCGGCCTGCACGCCGTCGGCGGCTGACTCCGGCCAGCCCGCGGACGCCGACGCGCCGTTGCCGCCAGACGCGCCCGCGCCGTCGCCCAACAACTCCGCGAAGTACGCGCGCCACGCCTCGTCCACCAACGCGGGGTTGCTGCGGTAACGTCCCAACAGCCCCTCCACGTACGTCGCGTTGGCGCCGAAGCTCTCCGCGATGATCTCCGACAAATCCTGTCTGTTAATCTCTTCGCTCAAGGTCTTATCACCTCAACACGCGCCCGCGCCGCCCCGCTCAACCGCCGGCCGCACACGCTGAAATCTTCCTTCTAAAATTTACTCTATAGCCTATCACCAACCGCACCCGTTTGCATACACCCCGCCCGTGACACGAGGCCCGGCACGGCCGCGCCGCGGAGATAAAGATTGCCCGCCCCCGCACGCGCGGCTATCATGCGGCTCGAAGGAAGGCGGGAGGGTTGCGGATGAGAGAGTTAGTGTCGAGAATCTTCGTGAGAGCCGTGGCCTTCTTAGTTCTCTGCGTGGCCTGCGGCTCGGCCCTCGCGCAGTCGAGATGAACCTCGTCTTTATCTACGGCCCGCCGGGCGTCGGCAAGCTGTCGGTGGCGCGCGAGCTTGCGCGCCTGACCGGCTACAGGCTCTTCGACAACCACGTCAGCATCCGGTGCGCCGACTCGGTCTTCGAGTTCGGCACGAAGCCTTTCCTGAGGATCGTCGGAACCATCCGCAATCTGGTCTTCGAAGAGGCCGCGGCCAATAACGTCTCGCTCATCTTCACCTTCGTCTACTCGCACCCGCAGGACACGCCCGCCGTCGAACGCCTGTGCGGCTTCTTCGAAGCGGAGGGCGGCCGCGCGCTGCTCGTCCGGCTCTTCTGCGCGCGCGAGGAGTTGGAGCGCCGTCTCCCGCGGCCGGGGCGCGCGGAGGCGGGCAAGCTGGCCTCGCTCGAAACGCTGCGCGAGCTGTTGGAGGGCCACGACTTCTTCACGCCCGTGCCCGGCCGCGAGAGCCTTGAGATAGACAACACTTCGCTCGCGCCCGCCGAGGTTGCGGGGCTCATCATCAGCCACTATCATCTGCCCGCTGAAAGATTGAATCAGTGATTCATCGGTTCATCGATTCATCGGTTCAATAAGCAAATGAATCAATGATTGATTGAATCAATCCCGCAATTCCAGAGATGCCCGACAAGAGCCTGAAGATCAGAGGCGTCGAGTGGCACTACGTCACCGGCGGCCGCGGCGCGCAGACCGTGCTGCTCTTCCACGGCGCGGTGGGCGGTGCCGAGACGATGCGCTGGCTCGCCAACGCCTTCGAGGATGAGTACCGCACCATCACGCCGACCGTCGCCGACGTATCCACGCTCGCGGAGGTGTGCGACGCCGCGAGCGCCATCCTCGACCGCGAGCACGTCGGGCGCGCCGTCGTCTTCGGCGGCTCGTTCGGCGGTCTGGTCGCGCAGGCGTTCTTTCACAGGCGACGCGCGCAGGTGCAGGACCTCGTTCTGCTCTCGACCGGCGCCCCGAGCCCGAAGGTGGGCGCGCGCACCCGTTGGATGACCGCGCCCATGCGCCTGCTCCCCTTTCCCTTCATGCGCGGGTTAATGCGGCTCGAAATCTCGCGTCACCTGGATGCGCCCGTCCCCGCAGAGCACGCTGAGCGTATCGTCGAGTTCCGGCAGCGGCTCGCACACTACTTCGAGCACACCTTGACGAAACGGACGCTCCTGTCGCGCGTGGCGTTGAGCGTGGACTTCAACCGCAACGAACGTTACGCGCCCGGCGACTCGGAGAGCTGGCCCGGACGCACGCTCATCATCGAGTCGGACAACGACCCGATGATTTCCGCCGAGGAGCGTCGCCGCCTGCGCGAAGCGTACCCGCGCGCGCTCGTCTGCACCTTCCCCGGCGCCGGCCACATGATCCCGCTCCTGCGGCTCGAAGAGCTGGTCGGCGTCGTCAAGGCTTTTCTCAAAGACGACTACAGCACGCCCGCCGAAATCTTCGGTGAATGCTCTGAGGCCGAAGGGCACGAACACCTGCCGCATGTGATGGAGTGAGCCCATGAGTAGACGGAAGACGAGTGATGAGAAGACGGCGGTCGGGACTCAGACCGCGCACGACGTGGGGCCGAACGCCTCGCGTCGTAGGTTCACGAAGACGTTGGCCGCGGCCTTCATCGCCGCGCCCGTGCTGGCCGCGCGGGCGCAGACGCCGCCCGCCACCTCAGAGCCTAAAGCACCGCCGCAGCCGCAGCCTACGCCCACGCCGCAGGGGCCGCCCGCACCTTCGCCGCTCGCGCTGGCCTACTTCGAGGTCGCGCGCCAGCGCTTCGGCACATCGCTCGCGCCCGAACAGCTTGAGGCCGTCAAGCGCGACCTCGAAGGCAACGTACGCACGGCCGAGCGCCTGCGCGCCTCCAAGCTCAAGAACTCCGACGAGCCCGACTTCGTCTTTGAAGCCTGAGCGCGAAAGTCATATTCATGATTTCAGTCGAGACACTCTACGCTCCCGTCTCCGAGCTGGCGGCGCAGATACGCGCGCGCAAGCTCTCGCCCGTCGAGCTGACCGAGGCTTACCTGCAAAGGCTTGAGACCGTCGGCAAACGTCTCAACGCCGTCGCCTACATCATGCGCGAGACGGCCCTGAAGGAGGCGCGCGCGGCCGAGGACGAGATCAGACGCGGGCGCTACCGCGGCCCCCTGCACGGCATCCCGTACGGCGCCAAAGACCTCTGCGCCACGCGCGAGGCGCCGACGACGTGGGGCGCCACTCCTTACAAGGAGCAGCGCTTCGACTACGACGCGACGGTCGTCACGCGCCTGCGCGAGGCGGGCGCCATCCTCGTCGCCAAGCTCGCGATGATCGAGCTGGCCGGCGGGATGGGTTACAACCAGGCCGACGCTTCGTGGACGGGCGCGTGCCGCACGCCGTGGAACACGGGCTTCTGGTCGGGCGGCTCTTCGTCGGGGCCGGGCGCGGCGACGGCCTCGGGTTGCGTCGCCTTCTCCATCGGGTCCGAGACCTCTGGCTCGATCATCACGCCCGCGGCCTTCTGCGGCCTGTCTCGGGTTGCGGCCGACCTACGGCGCCGTCTCGCGCCACGGCGCGATGGCGCTCTCGTGGACTCTGGATAAGCTCGGGCCGATGTGCCGCTCGGCTTTGGATACGGGGCTCGTGCTCTCGGCCATCGCGGGTCGCGACCCGCTCGACCCGACCTCGCGCGCTTCCGACGCGCTCCCGCGCTACTCGAAAGAGGGACGGCTCCTCAACCCGCGGCGCGAACGCCGTCTGCTCCGCGTCGGCGTGTTGAAGGACTCGTACGAGAAGGCGCAGCCCGAGGTGAACAAGAACTTCCTCGCCTCCGTCGAAGTGCTCCAACGCTTCGCCGCCGTAGAGATGGACGTGAAGTTGCCCGACTTTCCCTACGGCCCTTCGGTCGGCACCATCGTCGATGCAGAGGGCGCGAGCGCGTTCCGCGACCTCATCGAGTCAGGACGCGTCTCGGAGCTGGCCTCGCCCGAGGGGCGCGTCGGCGGCTTCGCGGCTTCGCTGGTGACGGCCGTCGATTACCTGCACGCCATGCGTCATGCGCGCGCCGATGCGGCGAGCGTGGGCCGAGATGTTCAAGAAGGTGGACGTGCTCGTCGCGCCCTCGCGCTGCGACCGTCTCGTATCCGGTGGACAAGACTTTCGATAAGGCGTATCCCGGCATCGGCGCCTCCTCGCCCATCGGCGCCAGCAACCTCGTCGGCGTGCCCGCAGTCTCCGTGCCGAACGGCTTCGGCCAGAACGGACTGCCGACCGGCATCCAGCTTGTCGGCCCCGCCTGGGGCGAGCGCGAGCTGCTTGAGCTGTCGGTCGCATACCAGTCCGCGACCGACTGGCACACGCGCCGTCCGCCGGAGCCTTAAAGATGTGAAGGTTCAAATTTGAACTTTATCTCTTCACCTTCGTGGCTATTTAGAGACTAAATCTTTATCCTGCGAAATTTTAATCGGGCAACCCGACTTTCCTCATCCGAAAACGCCGACGCCCATCCATTCTTTCGGAGGGCCCGACTGCAAATGTCGGACTCTTCCTGCGCCGCGCCCCGTACGCGGCCCTCCGCAGCATTCCTTCGCGACTTTACGCCGGCCGCGCGCCTCTGGCATCGCCTTTGCTTTATCAGAAACCGCGATTCGATAAGGAACTCTGATGCGAGTTCTGGTTGAAATTTAACGACGGGAGACGCGGCGCCTGCGCCGTGTGTCAGTGTCAGAAGTGTCACACGTTCGGCGGACGGCGCCGGCACTATTCGGCGAGACTTGCCGCGACGTCTCGCAGGCTGCAGGTACGAGATGCGCGCGTGTTGCGAGCGCGAAAATTTTCGGTGCAACCCGTGCGCGGGCGTACGGTCATCAAGTGATGTCCGACAGAACAAGCAGTACATATTGCAGAAGGAGATTTCAAGATAATGCGTAAGCTTTTCATGGCGGCGCTCTTCATCGCCTGCACCTCGTCGTTTACGTTCGCGCAGACCGGCGATGACTACAACAAGTACGACTTCGGCGTCCTCTACTCGCACAACCGTCAGGACACCGGCTTCGACGACCCGACGACCTCGAACTTCCTTAGCGAGCGCGAGGGCTTCCACGGCGTCGAGGTCTTCGCCAAGGGCAACATCAGCCGCTACGTCGGCCTCAAGGGCTCGTACTCGTTCAACCGCAAATCGTTCGACATCAACGGCGGCACGGCGGCGACCACGTTCGACGTTGACGCCGACCTGCACCAGCTCCTCGGCGGCGCCGAGTTCAAGGACAACGCCAAGGAGACGAAGGTGAAGCCGTTCGCCCACGTCCTCGCGGGCGTCGCGCACACGCGCGCCGACGTCGAGCAACTCGCTCGTCTCGTTCGACGAGAGCGACACTGGCTTCGCCGCGGCCGTCGGCGGCGGCGTTGACTTCAAGCTCAACGACCGCATCGACCTGCGCGCCTTCCAGTTCGACTACAACCCGATCCGCGCCAACGGCGAGACCTCGCACAACTTCCGCGTCGGCATCGGCCTCATCTTCCGCTAAAGACCGCAAGCCCGACCGCGAGGAAGGGCGTACGTCTGACGAAGTAAGTTGAGTAAGAAAGAAGGAGGGAGGATGAGAGGCAGCGGGCCTCTCATCCTCCCTCCTTCTGCGTTCGACCGATGCCCTCCCTCACGGTCGGGCTTTCGTCTCTTTTTCAGTCCAGACTGTCCAATAGACGCGGCAGGTCGAGGACGAGGGCGACCGTGCCGTCGCGCAGCTCGGTCGCGCCGCCGACAGCGCGCCAGCGCTTCGCGTGACGCCCGAGTCCGCGCACGAGCACTTCGCTCTGCGCCTCCAACTCGTCCACGGCGATGGCCGCGCGCGCCTCGCCGTCCGAGCCCTGGCGCGCGCGCGCGCGACGACGTAGGCTCGCCGCGCCGCACCGTTCGTCTCTCCCTCTTGAATGCTCGACCCAAGAAGCTCGCGCAGCTCGACGAGCGGCAGCTCGCGCCCGCGCCAGCGGAGCGTGCGACGCGCCCCCGCGCTTGAAACCTCCGAAGCTTCGGCGTGACCTATCTCGACGACGTGCGACGCACCGAGGCAGTAGCGGCGCCCGGCCGACCTGACGACGTGCGCGGGCAGGAGCGCAAGCGCCGTCGGCAGGCGCAGCTCGAAGGTCGTGCCGCGCCCGCGCAGGCTCCGCACGCGGACTTCGCCGCCCCCCTCCTCGACCGCGCGCTCGACCACGTCGAGCCCGACGCCGCGGCCCGAGACGAGCGAGGCGCGCGCCGCGGTCGAGAAGCCCGGGCGGAAGATGAGTCGCAGCGCGTGCGCGTCGGTAATCTTCGAGTCCGGCGCGACCAGCCCCGCGGCTGCGGCTGCGCGTCCGGCCGCCTCCACGTCAACCCCGCGCCCGTCGTCCGAGACGCGCAGCACGACGAGCCCGCCCTCGGAGTCCGCCTCGATGCGGATGCACCCCGCGGCCGGCTTGCCCGCGGCCAAACGCTCCTCTTCCGTCTCGACGCCGTGATCGACCGCGTTGCGCACGAGGTGGAGCAGAGGGTCTGCGACGCGCTCTGCGAGCGAGCGGTCGAGCCGCGCGTCGCCGCCCGCAACCTCGAACTCGACGCGCTTGCCTGCCTCGCGCGCCGCCGCGCGACCCGCACGCGCCGCGCGCAGGAGCGAAGCGCGCAGAGAGACCATGCGCAGCCCGATGAGACGCTCCTCCAGCTCGAAGAAGCTCCGCCGGACGCCGCGCGCGCGCTCCTCCAACCCTGCGCGCCCTTCGGCGCCCGCCAGCGCCAGTTCGAGTGCGCCCAGCGTGTCCGCGAACAGCCCGTGCGTCGTCGAGATCAGCTCGTCCAGCTCTTCGAGCGTCACGCGCACGCCCGTCGTTGACGTGCTTGATGAAGATGTCGTGTTCGTCGTCGTCGCGTGCGGCGCGGCCTCAGACTGCTCTAACGTTCCGTCCCGATTTTTTTCAAACGTCTTGTCCGCCGGCCCGGCGTCCGTCTTCGCGGCGGCGAGCGTCGCGCCGAAGGCGGCCCCGCGCTCCGCGAGTTTCGTGAAGCCTTCGGCGCTCGCGTACACGATACGGAAGCCGACGCGGCCCGGCCCCACGTCGCTGACGAAGGGCTGCGTCGAGATGACCTCGCCCGACTCCTTGAGTGACTCGCTCAGGCGCTTGTACTGCTCGTCGAAGTCCGAGATGTCGAACTCCACGTTGACGAGGTATGCGCGCGCGCCCTCGGCGACCGCCTCGGCCAGACGCCCGCGCTCGTGCGCGCTCAAGGCCCGCGCGACCTCCGGCGGCAGAAGCTCTTCAGCTACCGCGCGCGCGCCCGCCGCCGCGACCGGATTCTGCGCGGCCAGCCGCCGCAGACGTTCGACGAGCCGCGCGGGCACCGCCCACTCCGCGCCGCGCGCCGCGGCGTGGAGGCTCTCGGCCAGCGCGCCGACGGCCTCTTCGCACGCGTCGAGTGCCTCTTCGTCGAGCGGCGCTTGCCCGCGGCGCACGGCGTCGAGGAGCGACTCGAACTCGTGCGCCACACGCCCCGCCGGGTCGAGCCCCGCGGCCGCGGCCGTCCCCTTCACGGTATGCACGTGCCGGAAGGTGCGCGCCACCAGCTCGCGCCGCGCAGGCCCTTCGCCCCGCCGCTCGCGCAGCTCGGCCACGTCGCCGTACAGCTCTTCGATGAGGTCTTCAGCCTCGGCCAGGAACTCTCTGAGCAGGTGTTCGTCCATGAAAAGAAGCAGGCAGAAGGCAGATGGCAGTAGGCAGTTTAAAAACGTCGGGCGGTGCGCCCGCCCCATGGCCGTGACGCACCGCCTCTTAGACTACTACTGCCTTCTGCCTTCTGCCTACTGCCTACTGTTTATTGACTACTGGCTACTTTGCTTTCGCCATCGGCCTGCGGGTCGCCGCCGTCGTCATCGGCGCCGGGCTCCTCTTCCTCTTCGGGGTGGCGGACGGCGTCCTCCTGCGGGCTCTCGCGGTCGAGGTCGCGCTTGATGGCGTCGAGGATGCCGTTGATGAACTGCGTGGCCTCGTAGGTCGAGAAGCGGCGCGCGATCTCCAGCGACTCGTTGATGGCGACCGTGCGCGGCGTCTGCTCGTGGAGAAACTCGTAGACGGCCATGCGCAGGATGTTCCTGTCCACGACGGCCATGCGCGAGATGCGCCAGTGCTCGGCGCGCGAGCGAATGCGCTCGTCGAGTTCTTCGAGGTGCGCGAGCGCGCCCACGGCGAGCCGGGTCGCGAACTCGCGCGCGCCCTCGTCCATCTCCGGCTCGCCCAGCTCGTCCCAGTAGGAGCGGACGAGGTCGTCCGGCCGCACGGCCGCGCCACCTAAATCCGCCGCAAAGAGCATCTGCAAGGCGCACTCGCGCGCCTTACGTCTTGAACCCATATGAATGATTTCGTAAACGGTGAATGGTGAATAGTAAATAGTGAATGGGAAGAACGGCTGTCTCCATTCACTATTTACTATTCACCATTCACCGACTTCAAAAGATTAACCATTTCGACGGCCGACATCGCGGCCTCGAACCCCTTGTTCCCGGCCTTAACCCCCGCGCGGTCGATGGCCTGCTCTAAAGTGTCGGCGGTAACGATACCGTAGAGCACGGGCACGCCCGTCTGTAGCGAGACGTGTGCGACGCCCTTCGTGACCTCGCCCGCCACGTACTCGAAGTGCGGCGTCTGGCCGCGGATGACCGTGCCCAGACAGACGACGGCGTCGAAGCGACCCGACTGCGCGGCCTTGAGCGCCACCAGCGGAATCTCGAACGAGCCGGGCACGCGAAAGTGCTCGACCGCCGCCTCGTCCGCGCCCAGACGTTCGAGCGCGTCCAGAGCGCCTTCGACCAAACGCGCCGTCAGAAAGTCGTTCCAACGGCTGGAGACCAGCGCAAAGCGAAAGCCTCCGGCGCTCAACCGCCCCTGATGCGTCACAGGCTCCAAAAGTCTTCCTCGACTTCTCCGAATCACGTGGGAGTTAAGAACTGAAGTCAGTATAGAAAAGTGAGTGACGAGTTACAAGTGAGGGGAAGAAAGTAGGCAGTAGGCAGTCGCTCCGCGTTATTAGTGTTGCAGGGTTAACCTTGCGTTCACGATACCGAGGCTTTCAACTGCCTACGGCCATCTGCCTACTGCCTACTGCCCTCTAAACGAGGGCTTGCGCTTTTCGAGGAAGGCGCGTGTGCCTTCGCGCACGTCCGCGGTGGCGAAGAGGCGGGCGAAGAGTTCGGCTTCGAGGCGGAGGGCTTCGTCGAGGGGGAGGCGCGCGCCGCGCGTGACGGCCTGAAGACAGGCACGTACGGCGAGCGGGGCGGCGTTGTCGATGACGGATTGCGCGAGCGCTTCTGCTTCTGCGAGGAGGCGGTCGGGCTCGACGACGCGGTTGACGAGGCCGAGCCGGAGCGCCTCTTCCGCGCTCAACTCTTCGCCCGCGAGCATCGCCGAGAGCGCGCGGCCACTGCCTACCGCGCGCGCGAGTCGCTGCGTGCCGCCGTAGGCGGGGATGACGCCGAGGCGCGCTTCGGGGAGGCTGAAGCGCGCGTCTGTCGAAGCGATGCGCAGGTGGCAGGCGAGCGCCAGCTCACAGCCGCCGCCCGCGGCCGCGCCCTGCACGGCGGCGATGACGGGCGTGCCGCACAGCTCTATCCGGTCGCAGACCTCCTGCCCGCGCTCGGCCTTGCGGCGCGCGGCCGTCTCGTCCATCCCTTCCAGCTCAACGATGTCCGTGCCCGCGCAGAAGTCCTTTCCGGCGCCGCAGAGAATCACCGCGCGCAGGTCGCGCCGCGTCTCGACGCCCGCGAAGATTTCGCCGACGCGTTCGAGCATCGCGCGCGTCAGGGCGTTGCGCTTCGCCGCGCGTTCGAGCCGGACGAAGAGGAGCGTGCCGCGCCCTTCAACGGCGACCGAACCGTCGGCGCGACGCGCGTTCCCTCTCTCTCGTCCTTCGTCAAGGCGTTGCCGTCTGCTGCCAGCGCGCGGCCGGCACCTCGAAGTCGTAGGTCTCGCCGTGGCTGAGATAGATCATGCGCTCGGACAGGCCCGCCTCCGACGCGGCGCGTTTGAAGTCTTCGAGCGGTGACTTGAAGACCTCGTAGTCGTTGTAGTGAATCGGAATCACCTTCTTCGGGTTGATAATCTTGACGGCCTCGATGCCCTGCTCGGCGTCCATCGTCAACAGTATCCCCATGATGGTCGTGCCGCCGAGGTGGAAGAGGCCGAGGTCGATGTCCGGGTAGCGCTTCGGTATCTCGCCCAAGTCGTCGAAGACCAGCGTGTCGCCGGTGATGTAGAGCCGCAGCGTCGTCCGCGTCGCGCCCGACTCGAATTCGAGCATCGAGCCCATCACGGGCGGCAAAAACTTCTCGACGACCGGCGGCCCGTGGCGCCCGGGCATCGACGTGACGCGCACGCGCGCGCCGTTCTTCTCGACCGTCAACGAGTCCCACGTGTCGAGCGCGACCGGCGCCGTGAAGCCCTTGTCCTTCAGCTCCGCGGCGGCGTGCTCGGTCGTGACGATGGGCACATCCTTGCGTAGACGCTCCTCGGCAATGCGGTCGAAGTGGTCGCCGTGATAGTGCGAGAGCACGACGAAGTCGAGCGGCGGCAGTTGCTCGATTTCGAGCGCCGGGTTCGTCAGGCGCTCGGCCGTCAGCCCGTAGCCGAGATGCACGTGGTCGCCCGCGTGCAGGAAGTTCGGGTCGGTCAGGATCGTGAAGCCCGCGTAACGGAGAATCACCGTCGCCGTCCCGACGAAGAAGATCGAGCCCTTAGAGAAGTCGGCGGCCGCGCCGCCTCCCTCCAACGTCAGCGTCAAAGATTTCTGGTCGCCCACTGCTGCCTCCCTTGTCGGTCATTTGAGTTTGGATGACGGCAGCTTAACGCAGAAAGTGTTGGGCGCGTGCGGCGACAAAGAATCTCAGCACTCTTGTCGAATTGTCGCCACACGCGCCGTACGCTAATGCTCAGACGAGGCTCATCGGGACGGGCTTCTTCGGGTCGGTGTAGTCGTAGAAGCCGCGGCCGGACTTGCGACCGTAGAGGCCGGCCTTGACCATGCGCTTCAGGAGCGGCGGCGGCGCGAAGCGCTTCTCGCGGAATTCGTCGAACATGATCTCGGCGATGTAGTAGGTCGTGTCGAGGCCCACGAAATCGAGGAGCGTCAGCGGCCCCATCGGGTGGCCGCAGCCGAGCTTCATGCCGTTGTCGATGTCCACGATGCTGCCGACGCCCTCTTCGAGCGCGCGGATGGAGTCGAGCAGGTAGGGGACGAGCAGCCGGTTGACGATGAAGCCCGACTTGTCGCCGGCACGCACGGGCACCTTGCCTAGCTTGCGGCCGAACTCAACCGCCGTCTCGTAGACCTCCTCGTCGGTGAGGATGGTGCGGACGACCTCGACCAGCTTCATCAGGGGCACGGGGTTGAAGAAGTGCAGGCCGACGAAGCGCGCCTGCCGCTCCGGCCGCGTGGCCGTCATCATCTCCGTGATCGAGAGCGAGGAGGTGTTCGAGGCGAAGATGGTCTCGGGCTTACAGAGGGCGTCGAGTTGGTTGTAGGTGTCGCGCTTGGTTTCAAGGTTCTCGACGATGGCCTCGATGATGATGTCGCAGTCCTTGAGGTCTTCGAGCGAGGTCGTGCCCGTGATGCGGCCGCGTATCTCGGTCTGCTGCTCGGGCGTGATGTTGCCCTTCTCGGCGAACTTCGCCAGAGACTTCTCTATCCCTGCGAAGCCGCGGTCGCACAAGTCCTGCGTCACCTCGCGCACGATAACTTCGCACCCGACCGCCGCCGCCGTCTGGGCGATGCCGGAGCCCATCAACCCGCAGCCAAGCACGCCGACTTTATTAATCTCCATCTCTTTGAGTTCTCCTGTTTTGAGTTAAGAAATTTTTAATCCCGCTACTTCTTCTCTTCGACGGGCGTCTTCTCTTCGGCGGGTGCGTCCGGCTTCTGCATGCCGATGCGGAACTCCGCGCCCTCCGCCGCGACCCACTGCGCGAAGCGCTCCTGCCAGCCGTGGAGGTCGTTGGCGAGTTGTTGCAGCCGCTCGTCGCGCGCTGTCTGTTCCAGTGACTTGTCGCTCGCGGTGTCAAGCGCGCGCGCGACGAGCGCCTTCAACTCTTCGCGCAGCGCGTCCGCCTCAGGGGTGAGTGCGGGCGCCTGCTCCAGACGCGCGGCGGCCGTTTCGAGCGCGCCCGCGTCGCCGCGCTCCGTGAACGCGTTGAGCGCGTTCTGCCCGGAGTTGATCGCCTCGATGTAGGGAGGGACGGGCGACTTGCCCAGCGCGCGCGCGGCCAGGTTCGACAGACGCGGCGGCGGCGCGTCGAAGTGGCGCATGACCATCAGGAAGCTCACGGCGACGAGCAGCAGGCAGGCGACCTGCGCGGCGTGCCACGCGTGCGCCACCGGCCCGCGCGTCCCCGGCCGCTTGTAGCCGACCGCCAGCGCCAGCCCCATCCCCGCAACGAGCCCGCCGAGGTGCGCCGCGTTGTCGATGTACTGCCGCGCGACGTAGCCGATGAAGAGGTTGATGAAGAGCGTCGGCAAAAGCCCCGTCCCGAACGCGCGCTTCAAGCCCTCGGGCAGCTCGTGCTTGTACTTGATGCCGAAGACGAAGAGCACGCCCATCAGCCCGAAGAGTGCGCCCGAGGCCCCGGCCGACGCCGTGTCGTACGGCTTGAAGAGGAACTGCCCCAACGCGCCGTGCGCCCACTCGGGCCGCACCGCGAGGTAGCTCGCCACGACCCCTGCGATGCCGCTCAGAATCCAGAAGACGACGAAGCGCGCCGACCCGTAGAGCTTCTCCACGTACGGCCCGAGCATGAAGAGGCCGTACATGTTCGAGAGCAGGTGCATGTTCGCCAGCAGCCAACCCAAAGGGCCGGGCTGCACGAGCTGCGGCGGCAGTTGCACGTGCAGGAAGATGGGCGTGACGAAGCGCCACCACTGACCCTCTTGGTCGATAAGGGAGTTGACCTTCGCGCCGTAGGCTTGCAGCACCTCGCCGGTCGCGCCGCCCGAGAGCCACATCAAAAGGTAGAGGAAGACGTTGGCGACGAGAAAGATGAAGGTGAAGGTAGCGGGGCGCGAGATGATCGCGCGCAGGAAGCGCAGGGTCTCGGGGTCTGCCGTAGCGGACGCGCGCGGCGGCCGTGGCCGCTGCTCGGCGGGGCGCGCGACCGGCGTGCCGCACATCATGCAGCGCGCCTCGCCTGCGCCCACCAGCGCCCCGCAGTGGCGGCACACGCCCGTGCGTCCCGCGCCCTCTGACTGACCTTCGGCCAAGAACTTAAACGTCCGTCGAGTGAAAGTTTATCCGCTCGCGCGATTCTATTTCCCCGCCGTGCAAACGGCAACCGCCTGACCACTCGTTCATCCTGACAGAAATCGTGTCAGACACCTCCGTCAAGCTGATTGAAGCTGAGCGACGCGCGCTCCTTTTTCAGAGTTTTCGCGTCGGCACGCGCGTTGCCCTTGTTCGACGAGGATTCTGTAAGGAGCCGACTGACTGTGAGAAACAGCGTGAGAAACAGCAACAGATTAATCGCGGCGCTCGCCACACTCTCTCTCTTGACCCCTCTGGCCGGCGCGCTCACAGCCTCCGCGAGGACGCCCGCGCAGGGCGCTCCGCGGCGCGTGTTGAAGAAGATGACCGACGACCTGCTCGCGCGTGTCAACAACGCGCGGCGGGGCAGCGGCGAAACGGCGCGCGTCATCGTGCGTGCGGCCGAAGGTCAGGAGAGCGCGTCGGCGGTTGCGGCGCTCCGCGGAGCGGGCGGTCGCGTCTCGGCCGAGCTGAACTCGCTGGGGCTCGTCGTCGCCGACGTGCCCGTCGAGAAGCTTGCGGAGCTGTCGGCGCGCGAAGACGTTTCGTGGGTCTCCTCCGACCAGGACGTGCGCTCGACCGGCGTGGATAACACGAGCCACCACGAAGTCGCGACGGGCGCGAGCAAGCTCCTGCCCTCGGGCAACGAGGCGCTGGCGAACGGCGGTGGCGGGAACAAGGTCGGCATCGCCGTCCTCGACAGCGGCATCAGCCCGCCCGACGCGGCCGAGTTCGCGGGCTACGAGTGGCGCGTCTCGTCGGGCACGCTCGGCCTCGGGCTCTTCGCGCAGAGGTATCTCGCCTCCTACCCGCGCGTCCTCAAGCACGTTGACTTCACCGGCGAGGGGCGCACCGACGACGTGTTCGGCCACGGCACGCACACGGCCGGCGTCGCCGCCGGCACGGGTCAGGCCAGCGAGAACTACGCCGCGCGGAACAGCGGCGCGCAGACCTACGGCGGCATCGCCACCAACGCCAACCTGATCGACGTGCGTGTGCTCGACTCGTACGGGGCGGGCAAGGTCTCGAACGTCGTCAAGGCCGTGGACTGGATCATCCAGAACCGGAAGACCTACAACGTGCGCGTCATGAACCTCTCTTTAGGTGCGCCGCCCACGCAGAGCTACAAGACCGACCCGCTGTGCCTCGCGCTCTCGCGCGCCGTTGACGCCGGCATCGTCGTCGTCGTGGCCGCGGGCAACTGGGGCAAGGACGCGCAGGGGCAGACGCTCTACGGCGGGATTCTCTCGCCCGGCAACTCTCCACGCGTCATCACGGTCGGCGCCACGAATACGCAGCAGACCGCAGCGCGCTCCGACGACACGGTCGCCACCTACTCCTCGCGCGGGCCGACGCTCGTGGACGGCGTGTTGAAGCCCGACCTCGTCGCGCCCGGCAACAAGCTCGGGGCGGCCGAGACAGCGGCCACTTCGCCGACGGCGAGCTACAACTACAGCAACTCGGGCGGCGGCGGATTGTTGGGAACCATCGTCAGCGGCGACACGAGCACGAACAGACCGGATGCCACGGGGACGTACCGCGTGATGAGCGGCACCTCCTTCGCCGCGCCGGCCGCGGCGGGCGCGGCGGCGCTGATGCTTGAAGCCAACCCTTCCCTGACGCCTTCGATGGTGAAGGCGCTGTTGATGAGGACGGCGCAGCGCCTGCCCGCCTACGAGCAGTTGGTCGCCGACGGACAGATGTCTCACTTGGAGCGCATCATCACGGAGGGTGCGGGCGAGATGAACGTGAGCGCCGCGGTCACCGTGGCGAAGGCGATTCGCAAGGACGCCAACCGCGCCGAGCCCGGCGACAACCTCCTCACGTCGAGGAACACGACCTACTCGTCGCTCGGGCTGACTTCGCCGATTGCGGGCGAACAGATGCCGCTCAACAACGGTGTCATCTGGGTCGAGGGCATCGCCTTCAACGAGCGCCTGACGATGACGGGGGGCTTCCGTCTGCCCGACGGGCGCGTGCTCGAAGAGGGTTGGGTGATGGCCGGGGGGCGTCTGCTGCCCGACGGCACGTACCTCCTCTCCACGGGGCACACGGTCGCGCCGAACTGCCTCCTCGGCACGGGCATCGTCATGACCGACGCGATTCTGATGGCCGACGCCATCCTGATGGCTGACGGGATTCTTTTGAGCGACGCCATCCTGATGGCCGACGCCATCCTGATGGCCGACCAGTACCCCTTCGGCAGCGCCATCCTGATGGGCGACGCGATCCTGATGGCCGACGGCAAGCGCACCAATGCCGCCTTCGCCAACGAGTCGGCGTGGGCCTCGAACATGATCGAGCCCAGTTCGATGAAGTTCAAAGAGGAGCAGGTGCTCCTCCAGGGCGAGTCGGCGATGCCGGCCTCCGTCAACCGCCTCTCGAAGTCGAGCCCGCTCTACCCGAAGCAGTAGCCGGTAGACAGTAGCCAGTAGTCAGTAGGGAACAGACAGCGCGGCCCTCATCATTAACCGATGAGGGCCGCGCTGCTTTTACCTCTTCCCTACTGACTACTGGCTACTTCCTCCTACGGCCGGGGCGGGGTGGCGCCGGTCGGGACGAGCCAGAGTTGGAGCGAGCCGGTCGTGCGCTGTCCGCCGTCGAGGACGACGATGCGCGAAGCGTCGATGCCGCGCGTGGTGACGAGGTAGTCGCGCGCGTTCTGTCCGCGCTTCTGGCCCGTGACGGAGCGCCGGCCGCTGCCGCCGTAGGCGATGACGTACCCTTGGGCCCCGGGGCTGTTCTGCAACTCGATGGCGAAGACATCGAGGCGCGCCTTCTCGTCGTCGCGCGCCACCTCGCCGATCTCGTCGAACTTCGTCGGGTTGGGCGGCGCAGGCACCGCGGCCTGACACTGCGCGCGGCATTCGAGGTTGTAGCCGGCCACCTCGACGGTCGCCGTGATGGGCTGGCCCGCGAGCCCCGCCGTGTCAACGGTGATGGTCGCCGTCCCCTGCCCCGAGAGAATCTGGCCGGCCGAGATGACCCAGTTGTAGACGGGCGTCACGCCGGGCGTTCCGCCCGAGACCGACGCGGTGAAGGTGATAGGCGTGCCCGCCTGCTGCACGTCCGGGCAGTAGATGGAGACGTTCGGGCAGACGGGGCGCGGCGGCGGGCAGTTGCGCACGACGACCTTCGTCGAGGTGAAGGCCGTGCAGAGCGGGTTGTCCACGGGGCCGCTCTCGACCACGACCGAGGCGTTGTAGACGCCGGGCTGCGCGTCCGTGAGGTCCCAGACCACGTCGGTGCCGTCGTAGCTGTCGAGCCGGCCGCCCGAGACCGTCCACTTGTAGCGCAGGGGCTTGCCCTCGGGGCTCACGCCCTGCGCCTTGAGGCGGACGCGCGGGTTGGCCGTCGATTCGGCGTCGGGGCAGAGCGTGACGACCTGCGTGTCGGCGTCGAGCCGGATGGTGGGCGGCTGATACTGGGGCGCGGGCGTCGCGGTCTGCTGCGGCCCCTTCCCCCCATGCGCCGCGCGCGAAGAGGTGGCGACGAAGGCCGCGACGGCCAGCAGCAGCACGCCTAAGACGGCGGCGGTACGCTTTCCTGAGAGCATGTCCGACTCCTTAACTTGTCCGGTTATCATTTACAGGCGCACAGGTTAAACCAAATCCCCCGTGCCGACAACGGTATTCTTACACTCCCCGGAAACACCCAATCCCGCCCCGTTTCCATCTCGCCCGCCTTCCCCACTCAAAACAAGGGCTGAGCCGGCCCGTTTATCGTGATATATTGCGGCCCGTTCGGAGGTTTTTATGACCAGCCAGCCGAAGTCGTGCCTGACGCCCGAAGAGTACCTCGCCATCGAGCGCCAGAACGAGTACAAGAGCGAGTACATCGACGGCGAGATGGTCGCCATGGTCGGCGCCAGCCGGAGGCACAACATTATCACTTTCAACGTTGTGAAAGTGCTCGGCCGCCAATTGGAGGGGCGACCATGCGAGGGCTACGCCAACGACATGCGCGTCAAGATTGCGTCAAGGCGTGAGTACGCCTACACCTACCCGGACGTGGTCATCGTGTGCGGCGAGCCGCAGTTTGAGGACGGGCACCTCGACACGCTTCTCAACCCGACTGTCCTCATCGAAGTACTTTCAGAATCCACGGAGCGCTACGACCGCGGCAAAAAGTTCAGCTTCTACCGCACGATTGAATCCCTCGCCGAGTACGTCCTCATCGCGCAGGACGAATACAGAATCGAGCAGTACGTTAGGCAACCGGACGGTCGCTGGATGCTCTCCGACCACCGATTGCCCGAAGACGTGGTTAATCTGGCGTCGATTCAATGCGCTCTCGCGCTGCGCGAAGTTTACGATAAGGTCAGTCTGCCCTCGAATGATTTGAAGGAGGAAGAACTTATATGAGCGCAGCCACGGCTGAACCTTCCCTTGAGAGGTCAAGGGCGGCGCGCGCGATTACGTGGGGCGGGCTTTTGGCGGGCGTGGGCGACATCACGTTCGCGTTCGTCATGTCGGGACTGCGCGGGGTGGGGCCGGTGCGTGTGTTGCAGTCGGTCGCTTCGGGCCTGCTCGGGAGGGCAGCGGCCGAAGGTGGGCTCGCGACGGCCGCGCTCGGCGCCGTGCTGCACTTCTTTATCGCGTTCATCTGGGCGACGGTCTTCTGGCTCGCGAGCCGTAAGTTGACAGTGCTCGTGCGGCACCCGGTCGTCTGCGGGCTGCTCTACGGCTTCGCGGTTTACGCGTTCATGTACCTCGTCGTCCTGCCGCTCTCGGCCACCTACTTCAAGCCGACGTTCACGCCCTACACCGTGTCCCTCAACGGGGCGGGGCACATGCTGCTGGTCGGGCTGCCCATCGCACTCGTCGCCAGTAAATTCACGAACAAGACAGGGAGGGAATGATGATCGACGGCAGTAACACAAGGGAGCCGCAGACGCAGTACCCGGTGGACGAGTTGTTCCTCGACCGCTGGTCGCCGCGCGCGATGTCGGGCGCGGGCTTAAGCCCTGAGGAGTTGATGACGCTCTTCGAGGCGGCGCGCTGGGCGCCCTCTTCCTACAACAACCAGCCGTGGCGCATCCTCTACGCGCGGCGTGAGACCGAGCAGTGGCCTGCCTTCTTCGGCCTGCTCGTCGAGGGTAACCGGGCTTGGGCGAAGGACGCGGCGGCGCTGCTCCTCTTCGTCTCGAAGGAGACCTTCGACTTCAACGGGAAGCCCTACCCGACGCACTCCTTCGACACGGGCGCGGCGTGGGAGAACCTCGCGCTTCAGGCGACGATGCTCGGGCTGGTCACGCACGGTATGCAGGGGTTCGACTACGAGCGGGCGCGCACGGAGCTTCACATCCCCGAGGGCTTCCGCGTCGAGGCGATGATTGCGGTCGGGCGCCCCAGCGACCCCGCGCAACTCCCGGAGAAGATGCGCGAGCGCGAGGCGCCCAGCGGCCGCAAGTCTCTCGCCGAGATAACCTGCGAAGGCACCTTCAACTTCTAAAGCCGTGAACCGTGAACCGTAAACCGTGACGAGATAAAGCTGCGTTCTCTCTCGTCACGGTTTACGGTTCACGGTTCACGGCTTTATAGTATCCGGCGCGCGGCGCCGCCTCAAGACGCATCACCTCGGCCGCGCGCCACACTCTTCGGTCGTGTGTATCCACGAAAGGAGCCCCTTCGATGAGTCAGTATCGGCCCCCCGCTTACCAGCCGCCGCGGCCCTATCAACCGCCGCAGCCGCCTTACCCCTACCCGCCGCAGCACGTCCAGCACGTCGTCCACCGCTACCAGTCGCCGCCCAAAGCTTCGGTCGTAGCCGTGCTGCTGGAAGTGCTGCCCGGTCTCTTCCTCCAGACCTTCGGTATCGGGCACATCTACGCAGGCAACGTCGGCGTGGGGCTGCTCTTCATGTTCGGCTACTGGTTCGTGCAGTTTATCAATATCCTGCTCTGCTTCGTCCTCATCGGTTTCCTCACTGGCCCGCTCTGCTTCATCCTCGCGATAATTGTATCCCCGCTCCTCGCCTCCAAAGCGGCCGAGCGCACCAACGCCGCAGCCGGTTTCAGGTAGACGGCGCGGCGCGTTCGACTCATCCAGTGTTTCGTAGCCCCGCCGAGATGCCGTTCATGGTGGCGGCGAGCGCGTAGTCGAGTTCTTCAGACTCTTGGCCCGCGCGTTTGCGCCGCAGCAGCTCGATCTGGACGAGGCTCATCGGGTCAACGTAAGGGTTGCGCAGCTCGATGGAGCGCGCGAGCACGGGGTTGCGCTCCAACAGACGCGTCTGTCCGCTCACGCGCAGGATAACGCGGCGCGTGCGCTCGAACTCGTCGGCAATCATCCCGAAGACGCGCTCGCGCAAGGATTCGTCCCCCACCAGCCCCGCGTACCTGCGCGCGATGGAGAAGTCGGCCTTCGCCATCCCCATCTCCACATCGCCGACGAGGTTCATGAAGAGCGGCAGGTCGCGCGCCATCTCTCCCAACAGCGCGGCCCCGCCCTCGCGCTCCTCCAAAAATCTTTCGAGCGCGTGCCCGACGCCGAACCACGCGGGCAGAACGTGCCGGCTCTGCATCCATCCGAAGACCCAGGGGATGGCGCGCAGGTCTGCGAGCCCACGCGTCTGCGAAGACCGACGCGCCGGGCGCGACCCGATCTTCGCCAGGTCGAATTCGAGCACGGGCGTCGCCTCTTCAAAGTAAGGCACCACGTCCGGGTTCTCCGCAACGCGCTCGCGGTAGAACTCAAAGGCCACGCCCGACATCCATTCGAGCGCCTCCTCCCACTCCCCGCGCCACGCCGCGCCGCCGGGCCGCGCCAGAGCTTCGAGCGAAGCAGCGACCATCAACTCCAGATTCCGCTCGGCCAGCACGGGCTCCGCATACTTCCAGTTGAGCACCTCGCCCTGCTCTGTAATCTTGAGCGAGCCCTCGAACGCGCCGGCCGGCTGCGCGACGATGGAGTGGTGCGTCGGCCCGCCGCCGCGCCCCACCGTGCCGCCGCGCCCGTGGAAGAGCTGCAAGCGCACGCCGCACTCGCGCGCCACCTCGTGCAGCGCGCGGTGAGCCTTGAAAAGCTCCCAGGTGCTCGTCAGCATCCCGCCGTCCTTGTTCGAGTCCGAGTAGCCGAGCATCACCTCCTGCCGACGGCCCCACGAGTCGAGGTACGGCGCGTACTCATTTGAAGTCCACAGCGCGCGGCACACGCCGGGACAGTTGCGCAGGTCTTCGATTGACTCGAAGAGCGGGACGGGCATCAGTCCCGGGTCTTTGCGCTCCGCCTCGGCCGCGACGCGCACGCCGCAGCTCTCCGCGAGCCACACGAGACGCAGCACGTCGGCCGTGCCGCGCGCGCCGCTGATGACGTGACTGCGGATCGACTCCGGCGGAAACTCGCGCTTAAGCTCGGCGACCGCCCGCAGCGCGTCGAGCATCGCCGCCGTCTCCGTTGAAGGCATCTCGGGCAGTCGCGGCAAAGGGTCATTTCCGACCGCATCACTCTCATCAATAATTGAAGCGCCGCGCGCAAGCTCCTCCACGGCTCGCGCGTGGACGCGCGCGTGCTGTCGCACGTCGAGCGTGTGCAGGTGGAAGCCGAACGTCTCGACCTGCCTCATGATGGGGTCAACCAACTGCCGCGCGAGCCTGAGCGCCCCGCCCTCCGCCAAACTCTCGCGCAGCAAACGCAGGTCGGCCGCGAACGCATCCGCATTGTCGTAACTCTCGGGCGCGTCCGTTCGCCCCGCGCGCGTGGCCGAGAGCCTTCGCAGGACGAGCGAGAGGAAGCGCCTGTAGACCTCCTCCGGCGCGTGCGGGGCGAACGGGCGCGCCGCCGCATTCGGAAGCTCGCGCTCGTACTCTTCGAGCGCCGACGAGAGCGCGCGGGACGTGACTGCCTGCTTCGTCGAGCCGCTCAGGCGCTCGTGCAGTTCGTCCACGGCCGCGAGGTAGAAGTCGAGCACCGTCTCGCGGGCCATCCGCAGCGCGTCGCGCGTGCAGCCCGGCGTCACGTAAGGGTTGCCGTCGCGGTCGCCCCCGATCCACGAGCCGAAGCTCACGACCCGCGGCAGCTCTCGCGCCTCAAGCTCGCGCCCGTACGTCTCGCGGAAGGCGTCGGCCATCTCCTCGTAGACCTCGGGCACGGTCTTGATGAGCGACGCAGGGTAGTAGTCGAGCCCCATCTTGATCTCGTCGCGCACGGTCGGCTGGCGCCGCCGCACCTCGTCGGTCTGCCACAGCACGGTTATCTCAGAGAAGATGCGCTCGGTCGCCTCGCGCGCACGCCGGTTCGAGAGCGGCAGCGAATCCAGACGCTCAAGCTCCGCCGCGATGCGCGCGCGTTTGAAGAGGACGGTGCGGCGCGCGACCTCGGTCGGGTGCGCGGTGAAGACCGGCACGACCTCGATGCGTGACAACAGCTCGATTGCCTTCTCTACGCTCGCGCCCGCGTCGCGCACGCGCCTGAGCGTGCCCGGAAACGTTCCCGCCTGCGGCTCGGCGCCCGACACCTCGGCGGCGCGGCGGCGGCGTTTGCGGTGGTTCGTCTCGGCGAGGTTCGTCAGCTCGAAGTAGATGGTGAATGCCTTCGTCAGGCGGTACGCCTCCTCGATTGACGCGCGGCCGACGACCGACTCGGCGCGCGACATCAGCTCCTGGCGCGTGGCCTTGTCCGACGACTCACGCCGCGCGGACGTTAAGCTGCGCAGCTCCTCAACCGCGTCGAAGAGCGCCGCGCCCGCCTGCTCCTTCAGCACCGCGCCCAGCAGACGCCCGAGCGAGCGCACGTCGCGCCTGAGCGGCGCCTCCTTCTCTCCCGCGTCACGCGCCGTCAACTCCTCCAGCCGCGCGCGCTGGTCGTCCACCTCCCACAAACGCTCCTCTTCGCCCACCGCGTTCTCTTCCCTTTCCGTCTGAAGTGTGGCTCCTGTTTTATGCTTGTTCACACATAAAGACAACGTCCCGCGTCGAGATGTTCGACGCGGGACGTTTACTTGGACTAGCTTTCAGGTCAGGCTGCGGTGAAGGAAATTACGGAGCGGGCGGCGCGGGGGGTGCAGGCGGCGCGGGCGGCACGGGCGGCAGCCCCTCCACCGAGACGACCACGGGGGCGATGTTGGTTAACGATGCCGCGGAGGCATCGGACTCGAAGCGCACGCTACCGTTGACGTGATTGATCTGGAAGGGCGCGCCGCCCGCGCCGAAGCGTGCGCGTGTGGAGGAGCGGTTCAGGCGCTCCTGCATCGTGACGTTGGGGACGTTGAGCGCGAGCGCGCCGTTGTGTTGGTGCGCCTCCACGTCGGCGTTGACGAGCTGTGCGAGCCGAATCTCGATGTTGCCGTTGACGTGCTGAATGTCCATCCCCTCTTCGCCGAGCCGCGAGACGCCGAACTTCACGCCGCCGTTGACGTGGCTCACCTCGGCGTGCCCCGTGGACTGCGCGACCTCGACGCGGCCGTTGACGTGCGAGACATCGACCGGCCCTTCGACTTCGCCGACGCTCACCGAGCCGTTGACGTGGCCCGCCGACAGCTCGACGCGCCGCGGCAGCACAAGCGTCACTTCCTGACGCACCTGCCCGCCGCCGTTCCAAATCCGGTGCCAGAGGCCGCGAGGGCTGCGCTCGCCGCGCACTTCGAGCGAAGACTGTGTGGCCTCGACGTTGACGCGGCCGTATTCGAGGTCTTCGGGGCTGTTGGCGGTGCGGACGATGTGGACTTCGGCCGTGTCGGTGTCGGCCGTCTTGACGACGACGGCGCCGTTAATCTTGCCCACCTCGACGCGCGAGCCGGGGTCGAGCTTGAAGGTCTGCCGCGTCTCCTCGCGCCGCGCGCCGTTCGAGTTCACGCCCCCCACCGACCTGTTCACCCAACGCCCGGCGAGGGCCGCGACGGCCACCAGTAGGATGACGACAAAGATTCTGCCTTTCATTATCCGCCTTCCGGGCGGCCGTCGCGTGCCCCCACGCCGCCGCCAATTTTATTGATGTTCGGTAATGCCCGCCGACTATTCCAGCAGTGAGAACGACGGGGCGCGGGGCGAAGTTCACAAGAAAATGATGAATGATGAATGATGAGTGATGAATTAAAGGCGAGTTGCCCTTAATTCATCAGTCATCACTCATCATTCATCATTTAACGCGACGGCTATTTCGGTGGCGACGCGGGCGTTGTTCTCAAGGAGGGCGATGTTGGCGCGCAGCGTCGCGCCGCCGGAGCGCCAGCTCATGTGTGCGAGGAGGAAGGGCGTCAGCTCGCGACCCGTCACGCCGCGCTCGGCCGCGACCGAGAGAGCTTCGGACAGAGACTCTTCCATCACCTGCTCGTCCACCTCGAAGCCTTCGGGGACGGGCACGGTGACGACGAGCGCGGGTTCGAGCCCAAGCGCGTCGCGCGCGCGCGCCACCCGCGCGACCTCTTCGGCGGTGTCGGCGCGCGCGTCCGCCGCGAGCCCGCTGCGACGCGTGTAGAAGGCCGGCACCTCGTCACAGCCGTAGCCCAGCACGCAGACGCCGTGCGTCTCAAGCCACTCGCGCGTGGCCGGCAGGTCGAGCACAGACTTCGCGCCCGAGCAGACGACGGTCATCGGCGTGCGCGCAAGCTCCGGCAGGTCGGCCGAGATGTCCGGGAGCTGCCCGCGATGTACGCCGCCGATGCCGCCCGTGGCGAAGACCTTGACGCCGGCTCGGCTCGCGATCCAGAGCGTGCCGGCGACGGTCGTCGCGCCGTCCTCTGCGCGCGCGACCGCGAGGGGCAGGTCGCGCCGGCTCACCTTGCGCACACCCTCGCCCTCGGCGAGGCGTTCGAGTTGCGCCTCTTCAAGCCCCACGCACAGGCGCCCGCCCAGCACGGCCACGGTCGCGGGCACGGCCCCGCCCTCGCGCACGGTCTGCTCCAAACGCCGCGCCGTCTCAAGGTTCTGCGGACGCGGCAGCCCGTGCGAGATGACCGTCGATTCGAGCGCCACGACCGCGTGCCCCGCGCTGAGCGCCGCGCGCACCTCTTCGCTCACCTGAAAAAGTTTCTCGTCCATCATTGGGTAGGGTTGCAGATTACATCATCTGTAACTTGAGTGCCTACCGGAGAGGGTTTTTCACCACAGAGACACAGAGACACAGCTTGATGACTTATTCATCAAGCTGTGCCTCTGTGGTGAACTGCCTTTAATCTACGCCCGACTAGCGTATGCGAGTGGTGAAGGAGACGCTGCCGGAGTTGTTGGGCGAGGTCTGAGAGAGGCTGCCCGCGAACGTCCAGCGGATGTGCGTGACGTTGCGGTCGAAGCCGGCGGGAGCACCTCCGGCTCCGGACGTAGGCGTGTACGTCCACGTCGCGCCGTTGTCGCTGGAGTAGGCGACCGTGGCGGTCAGCCCGGTCGTGCCGAGGCTGTTTGAAACGGAGCCGACCTTGAAGTCGGTGTAGTCGTTAATCTTCAGGGTGGTGGCCGGGTTGGGGTCGGTCAGGACGAAGGCGGACGCGGGCGCGCCGCCGACGTTCGCGAAGGCGACGGTGTAGGTGATCTGCGTGCCGGGCGTCTGCGTGCCCGAGGGTGTGACCGACTTCGTCAAAGTGATGTTGGGCGGGGCCGCGGCGCCCAACGAAGCGGTCGCGCGGTCGTCCTCGGCGGGGCTGTTGTTGTTGGGCGTCGAGTCGGGGTCGGGCTGGTCTGAGGCGGTGACCTCGGCCGTGTTGGTAATCGACCCCGTGCCGGAGACGAGCGCGACGATCTGGAGCGTGGCGTTCGCGCCGCTCGTGAGACTCGCCACGGCCCACGCTCCCGTCCCCGAAGTGTAAGTCCCCGCGCTCGGCGTCGCCGAGACGAAGGTCAGGCCCGCGGGCAGCAGGTCTGTGACGACGATGTTCGTCGCGTTGCTCGGCCCCGTGTTGGTGAGCGTCAGGGTGAAGGTGACGTTCTGGCCCTGTATCGGGTTCGGGTTGTTGACGGTCTTCGCAAGGCTAAGGTCGGAGCTGGAGACGACCGTCGTCGGGTCGCTCGCGGAGTCGTTCGAGGTGTTCGTCTGCCCGCCACCCGAGACCGCGGCCGTGTTCGTCACGCTCGCCCCGGCGGTCTGTAGGACGTTGACGTTGACCGTAATCGCCGGGTAGCTCGCGCTCGCGGCGAGCGCCGTCGCGCGCGTGCAGGTGACAATCTGCCCCGCGGCTCCGCACGTCCAGCCGGTGCCTGTCGCCGAGACGTAAGAGAGGCCCGCGGGCAAAGTGTCGCTGACCGTCACCGTGCCGCTCGTCGCGGCGCCGCCCGCGTTGCTGACCGTGACGGTGTAGCTGCCCGCCGCCCCGCGCGTGAAGTTGCCCGAGTGCGTTTTGGCAATCGTCAGGTCAGCGACGCCGTTGATGTTGGTCGGGTCGCTCGCAGAGTTGTTGCCCGTGTTGCTGTCGTTGCCGCCGGAGACCGTGGCCGTGTTGGTCAGACTCAGAGCGGAGTTCGGGGCGACGGTGACGGGGACGCTGATGACGGGGTAGCTCGCGCCTCCGCCGAGTGCGTCGGAGCGCGTGCAGGTGACGGTCTGACCGGCGGTGTTGCAAGTCCAGCCCGTGCCCGTCGCGGCGCCGGGCGTGAGCCCCGCGGGCAGAGTGTCGGTGACCGTGACGGTGCCGCTCGAAGCGGTGCCGCCCGAGTTCGTGACCGTGATCGAGTAGGTGCCGCTCTGCCCCTGCGTGAAGTTGCCGCTGTGAGTCTTGGCGATGGTGAGGTCGGTCGGGACGGTGACGCCGCTCGTCACGCTGCTGCTGTTGTCCGTCGCGTCGGGGTCGAGGGTCGTGCTGCTGGCGACGGTCGCCGTGTTGGTGACGCTCGGCGCGGCGGCCGCGCCGACCGCGACGGTGAGCGTGATGGCGGGCAGCGTCGTCCCGCTCGTCACCGGCCCCGCGCGCGTGCAGGTCACGGTCCCGCTCGCGTGCGAGCACGTCCAGCCGGTGCCCGTCGCCGAGACGTAGGTGAGTCCCGCGGGCAGAGTGTCGCTGACCGTGATGGTACCGGCGGCCGACTGCGGCCCGTTGTTGCGCGCCGTGAGCGTGTAGCTGGCGTTCGAGCCGACGACGAAGGTGCTCGCGGTCGTCTTCGTGATCGAGAGGTCGGCGGCGGCGACGACCGTGTCGGTGTCCGTCGCCGTGTTGTTCGCGGGCGTCGCGTCCGTCAACCACGCGGGCGGCGCGACCGTGACCGTGTTGGCGATGCTGCCCGAAGAGGCGGTGACCGTCGCGTTGATGGTGTAGGTGGCCGTGTCGCCCGCTTCGAGCGTGGCGCTCGTCGCGAGGTTGCCGCTCCCCGAAGCGGCCGCGCAGGACGAGCCCGCGGAGGCTACGCACGTCCACGTCACGCCCGTGAGGCCCGCAGGGATCGTGTCGGTGACGGAGGCCGTGACGCTGTAGGTGCCGTTGTTGGTGACGACGATGGTGTAGGTGTTGCTCGCGCCCTGATAGGTCGTCGCGACGCCGTCGGTCTTGGTGACAGAGAGCGAGGGCGCGGGGATGACGCCCGTCGAGAGGTCGCCCGTCGAGGTCGTGCCGCCGCCGAGCGTGTCGAGGAGCGTGGCCGAAAGCGAGGGCAGCGTGACCGCGTACATGTTCGACGGGCTCTGCGTCTGGATGAGAATGCGCGTGCCGTCCACGCCGAGGCCGAGTGTGCCGGGGGTCGCGCCGCCGGGGAAGGTCACGGTGCCGACGAGCGTGGCCGCGCCGCCCGCGGTGCTCGCCGTGTAGAGCTGCCGGTTCTGGTTGATGATGTAGAGCGTGCCGGTGGTCGAGAAGGCCATGTCGCCGCCGTTGCCGGTGCCCGTGATGTTGCCGCCGGGCGTGGCGCGCCCCGTCGTCTGGTTGATGGTGTAGAGCCTGTCGTTGTCGGCGGCGTTGCCGCCCGGCATGTAGTAGAGCGTGCCCGCCGGGGAGAAGGCCATGCGGAAGCCGCTGCCGACATCGCCGCCCGAGGTCGAGGGGCCGATGTCGCCGAGCAGGACGGGCGCGACCGAGGGCGTCGCAGGATTGAAGCGGTAGACCGCGCCGTTCTCGCCCGCCGGGTCGTTAATGACGTAGAAGAGCATCCCGTCGGAGGGGCGCTGCGCGAGCGTCGCGGCGTTGCCGCCGGGGTAGCCCGTGTAGACGGCCGTCTCGACGCCCGTCGTCTGGTTGATGTGCCAGATGTTGTTGCTGCCCGCGCTCGCGTTGCCGCGGATGTGATAGATGGAGGTCTGCGCCGCGGCCGCGGGCGCCAGCACGAAGAGTGCGAGCAGGGCGAAGATGAGGCGCGCGCGCAAGGAACTCCCGGCCGCGCCGCGTAAACGCCGCGCCGCGCACAGGAGCCTCATGTTCGCAGGCCGTTGGTTCATAAGGGCGGGGGCGCGTCGCTCGCGCCTACTCCTCTTCCTCTTCGTCGTGGCTCTTCTCGCCGCCGAGCCCCGACTTGCTCGTGCCGAAGAGGTCGAAGAGGTTCGAGAGCTTCGAGGAGATGGAGAAGTAGAAGCCGCGGCGCGCAGGGCTCAGGCCGAGGCCGCCCGGCTCCGACGCGCCCGTCCAGTTGTAGCCGCCGCCGAGCCGCAGGTCGGGCATCACCCAGAAGCCCAGCTCGGAGCCGAACGAGGCGCGCGCCGTCCCAGACGCGGGCTGCGCCAGCCAGCGCGCCTCGCCGGCCACGTCCAGGTAGCGACCCAGACGGTAGACGGCGCGACCCTGCGTCATGTATGTGAGCGTCGAGACGCGCCCGAACCCGACCGACTCCGTGTCGCCGAACTTCAGAGCGAAGCGGCCGTAGAGTTCGACGTTGCGCGACGCCTGATAGAAGCCGTCGGTCGAGAGCGTATCCGAACGGTCGCGCGTCTCGCCCTGTCCGGCGCCGTTCTCCTGCGCGAGGTCGCGGCGCGTGTAGCTGAAGAGCAGTCCCATCGAGTCGCGGTGCAACGGCCGCCACGCGAGCGCGCCCGTCGCCGCCATCGCCGAGCCCTTGCGCCCCTGAAAGTCCGTGCGCGAGAGCTGGAAGCGCCCGAGCGAAGTCACGTTGTCGCCGAGGCGGCCCGCCGCGCCGAACGTGAGCACGCTGCCGACGCCGCCGCGGTCGCGCATCTCGTAACGGCCCGTCGTGCGGAAGTCTTCGCGCGGCGCCCACGCGAAGCCGAGGTGGCCGGCGTTGAAGCTCTCGCCCGCACCCGCGATGTGGAAGCCGCGCTCGTAGCCGAGGTCGAGCGCGAACTGCTTGCTGACGGGCAGGCGGTTCGTCAGGCCGATGACGGCGAAGCTGTCCGTGCCGTTGATGCCGTTCTCAAGCTGATAGCGCGTGTTGAGGCTCCCCACCCGGCCGAGCTTCGTCTCGACGCCGATGGCCGTCTCGTTGCGCGCGGCCGTCGAAGCGAAGCCCGTTCCCGCCACGTCGCCGATGGGCGTGATGGGCGCCGAAGACATGCGCTGCGTCATGAAGAGCTTCGTGTATTGGTTCCACTGATACGTCGCGGCGAGCGTCGTCTGGTTCGGGTAGGTCGGGTCGGCCTCGCCCAAATTCTGCTCGCGCTTGGCGGAGAGCTGGAGCTTGTCGGTCGCCCTGTACTCGGCGCCGACCGAGACGAGATTAGAGTCGGTTTCGCGCCCCGTCAAATCGTCCTTGAGATGACGGAAGTCGTAAGAGAATTGCGCGCGCAGGCGCTCGCCGAACTGCTGCGTCCAGACGAGCGAGGCGGTCTGGCGGCTGTTGTCTACGTTCTCGGTCTTGTTACGCTCGTCCGTGAAGGCGAGCTGCGCGCGCGCCGACTTCGTGACGCGCATGTCCACCGAGAGGTCTGCGCGCTGCGAACCCGGCGTGACGGTCTGGCCGAAGGGATTGAGGAAGCCCTCGTCGGCGCGCGCGAACGAAGCGCGCACGGTCGTCTCGCGCCACGCGAGCGGCTGCTCCAACTCGACGCGGTAAGCGTTGCCGTCGTGGCGGTCGTCTGCCGTGTTGCCGAAGAAGACGTTGCCGCCCCCAACCGCGCGGCCGCGCGAGGTGGCCCACTCGGCGCGCACGCGCCCGTTGTGCGGAAGAGTCTTCTCAACGTCGAGGCCACCGAGGACGAACGAGCCGAAGTCGCCCTGCCTCTGGTCAACTAATGAGAGACCGAGCTTCAGACCGAGCCCTTCAAAGTTCTTGTAAGCGCGCCCGGTGTAGACGGCCTGCGACATCCCTCCGGCCGCGTACTCGTAGGTGGCGACGACCTGCACGAGGTTGAAAGAGAAGTCGAAGGTCGAGATGGGCCGCAGGAAGAAGACCTCGCCCGTCGCCGCGTCGAGGTTGTAATCGACCGAGCGGATGAGCGCCTCGCGCGAGAGAATCGTCTCGGGGTTGCGGCGGTCGCGCACCTCGATGACGAGCGACTCGGAGCCGGGCAGAATCTCCGCGTGCGACAGCCGCGCGAAGCCGAGCGCGCCGCCGGGGAACACGTCGCGCGCGAACGCCGTGTCGGGGCGCGCGCCCGTCAGAGAGATGTAGTCGCCCTTCGCGTTCTCAAGGTGAACCTTGACGCCCGTCAGCCGACGCGTGTAGGAGGCGAGCCCCGAGTTGCGATTCTCAGACTCGAAGTCGCCGAAGAGGAAGTAGGAGCGGCCGCGGTCGAGCCGCAGGTAGAGCTTCGAGTTGGTCTGCGCGTCCTCGAAGCGCGTCGAGGAGTCGCCGAAGAGCGGGTAGGCGCGGTCGAGCGGGTCGAACTGGAAGAGGCGGTCTCTTCCGCCCGTGCGGTTGATGGGCCGGTTGCTGTCGTAAGCGAGCGTCAGGAGGTTCTTCGCACTGAGGAACTGCCCGCGGTAGAAGAAGGCGAGGCGGCTGCGCACAGACGCCTCCGACTCGGCGCCGGAGAGTTCGGGCGCCGCCGCGCCGAAGGTCATCTCGCCGAGGCCGACGAGGATGGAAGAGCGAACTTCGGGCGTGATGCGTATTTCGCGTTCGGCCTTGACGGCGCCGGTCGTCGCGCGTATCTCGGCCGAGCCGGGCGCGTTGTCCGCGAGGAACACGGCGCGACCCTCGCCGCCGACGAGCGGGACGATCTGCTCGCTCGACGACGCGTCACCGCTTCCTTCCGGCACGTCAACCTCCGGCTGGTTCAGAGAGCCGACGCGGGTGCGAACGTCGTTCTGCTTGAGCGCGGCCTCGGCCGCCTTCTCCACCGTCTTATGGTTGCGGCTTCCGTCAGCGTTAACTTCATCGACGCGCAGCAGGCGCCCCGCGGAGACGGCGATGGCGACCGAGCCGTCGGCCGCGGGGTGGCCCCACTGGTCGAAGGCGCGCACGCGCACCGTGGTCGAGTCGCGGCCGCCGGCTGAAAGCTCTGCCTTCTCGGGCACGATCTCAAGGCGCTTCGCGGGGCCGCGGCCGTAAGCCGTCAACTCGACCGTCTTGCCCGCCTGCCCCTCGGGGCCGACGGCCGTGACGCGGATGCGGTTCGGGCCGGGCTGCACGCCGAGGCCGACGAAGATGAAAGTGGCGAGGTCGTTCCTGCGGTCGATGCGGCTCTCGCCGATCTTCGAATCAGGGACGCGCTGCCCGCCGACCTCGACCATAACCTTCCAAGCGGCGTTGGTGCGCGCCTCTATCTCAAGCGCGGCGCCGGCCACGGCCTCGTCCGGCTTCGGCGAGAGCACGCGCACTTCACCGGGCGCGACCGGCTCCAGAGTCTCCTCGGTCGTCATCTCGTACGTGCCCGACGCGCGCGGCGCAGCCGGCTTCGCTTCCGCCGAGCTGAAGAGTGAGCCGACGAGCGGCGACTTCGAGTTGGAGGCGCTCGGAGCCAGACTATTTTTTAACGCAGGGTTCGCGGAGGACTCGGAGGACGTGGAGGGCGCGGAGTCGGAGTCGGGCGCGCGCAGTCCGTAGTTCTGTCGCAGCAGCGCACCGCCGCCGAGCGGTGTGCGCAGGAGACGCGTCCAGCTCCGCTCGTCGCGGCGGCCGGTCTCGACCAGTGTGTAGCCGGGCGGCAGCGTGACGGGGTCGAGCGAGAGCACCTGCGCGCCCTCGTTGACGACGGGGAAGTTGTAGAGCCCCTCGGAGTCGGTGATGACCGACTGGCCGTTGTTCAGGTAGAGGCGCACGCCGGGCACGCCGCGCTCGTCCTTGTCGAACTGGCCGTTTAAGTTCGCGTCGGCGTAGATGCGGCCGAGCAGCACCTGCTGCGAGGAGAAGAGACCGCGGCGGACGCGCACACTCGCGCGGGCCCGGGGGGTGGACACACGCTCTCCGTTCGAGAGCGTCCCCGCCGCGGAAGCCGTGTTGAACTGTTCGCCCTCGCGCGCGTTGGCGCCGACGCGCAGGCGGTAGACGAGCGCGACGCGCCCGCCGGCATCTATCCGACCCACGCGGAAGACGAGGGTGTTCTCGGCAGCCGTCTCGGGCTCGATGCTGCGCGCGGGCGCGGGCGGGTTCTCTAAGAGCGCCGTGCCTTCGGCGTAGTGGAACGACTGCGGAAGCTGGTCGCGCACCTCGACGTTGTCGAGCGCCACGGGCGTCGCGTTGCGCAGCTCCACGCGGTAGGTGACGGTGTCGCCGACCTCGACCGAAGGCCGGTCGGCGCTCTTCGTAATCTCCAGCGAGGAGTTCTCGAACATCGGCACGTTGAGCGCGTAGGCCGCGAGACGCGGGATGTCAACCTGTTCCTCGGTCAGCTCAAAGCTGCCGGCCTGCGCGACGGGCAGACCGTCGAGCGCGCGCACGGCGAGCGTGAAGAGGCCCGAGCCGTCGGGCACAATCGTCGTCTCGATGAGGCGCGAGCGGTAACCGGGCGCCGTCACGTTGAGGAAGTAACGCGCGGGGCTGCCCGGGGCGCCGAGCTGCGCGTTCGCAAGCAGGAAGCTCCAGCGACCGCCACCGTCGGCCCCGAACGGGTTTGCGTTCTCGTTGTTCGGGTCGATACCGGCGCCCGAGCCCGCGTTGAGCGAAACCAGGGTCCCGCTCGTCGTATCGGCGACGAGCGAGACCCGCGCGCCGGGGACGGGAGTACCCGCGGTGCGACCTTGATAGACAACGCCGAACGGGCTGGCGACGACCGTGGCCGAAGTGCTCGCGACGGAGGGCGCGTTGTCGGCCCCGACGGACGCCGTGTTGACGACGCCCGAGCCGTGCGCCAATCCCGGCGCGACGCGGGCCTGGAACGAAACTTCCAGCACATCGCCGATGGCGAACTGCGCGACGCGCACCTCGATGCGGCGGCCGACGATTGCGCCCTCGTCGCCGTCCTCGGCATCCGTCAGCGCGCGGGCGCCGAGGCGGAGCGTGCCGTTGACGTAGTCGAGCCCGGCGGGCAGCTCGTCGCGCAGCACGACGTTGCGCGCGAGCGTGTCTCCGCTGTTGCGGAAGGTGATGGTGTAGTTGAGCACCTGCCCCGGCGAGGTCGTGACGTTCTTCTTACCCTCGACGAGCTTGACGGGCGGGAGGCTCGGGTCGGCCGGGTCGGTCAGGCTCGCGCCTTTGCCGTAGGCGTTGACGATGGTGCCCGCGTCCTGCGCGCCCGCGTTCAGGGCGTCGGCGACGGAGGAGCGTGCGACGATGCGGATGGTGAACTGCTCGCCCAGACGACCCGCTCCGACATCCACGACGGCAAGCACCCCGACACACTGACCGCGCGAGAGCCTGGGGCTCATCGTCGAGTCGAGCGTAACGGGGCGGTCTGCGGGGTCGAGCGTGCCCGAGCCGTCCACGTCGAAGTGGAGCGAGACGAGCGCGGCCGGGGCCGAGACTTCGGCAGAATTTATCGTGTAGAGGTCGGGCGTGTTGCCCGTGTTGCAGACGCGGAAGAGGCGCGTGACGCGCTCGTTCGGCCCGACGCTGGCCGAGGGTTCGGTCTCGTCGGGGGTGACGGTGACGGCCGCGACGGTCGAGACCGTGACGGAGACGGTCGGCGAGACGGTCAGGAACTCCTCTCCGGTCTCGTCGGCGTAGGTCGCCTCGGCGCGGTTGGAAATAACGACGCCCGCCTCCACACCCCCCTCGCGCGCGGCCGCACCCGGCGCGCCGGCCGCGAGAGCGGCTACGACGAGCAGGAGCGCGAGAGCGCGGAGGAGGATGTGGGGGCGGGCGTTAATCATCGGAGAAGACCTTAACGCTGTAGCTGGAGGTTAGAGGTCAGAGGCTAGCGTCAGGGGTTAGAGTCGGGCTTGTTAACCTCTCTCCTCTAACCTCTGACCTCTATCCCTTTAGTTGATCCGGCGGCGGAAGACGAACGTCCGCGAGACGCCGGGGCTGACCGTGCCGGCCGCGTCCCTGAGGAACGTGGTCGCCGCGGTAACGGCACCGTTGGTGTTGCCGTCGGTGATGGTGCCGCCGTTGGAGTCGGACGGCGCAGGGGTCGTCAACTGCGTGGTGGTCGCCGCCCAGTTGTTGGGTGCGGCCGCCCCGTTCTCGCTGATGACGACGCTCGACGCGACGAGGTCAACGCAACCCGCGCCGCCGCCGCCGACCGAGATGTTCGAGTACGTGATCGTGTACTCGATGTCCGCGCCGGGGACGGGGTCGGAGGCTCCGCCCACGCCCGTCGAGTTGAAGACCAGCGCCGACTTCACGAGCCTCAGGAAGCCCGTGTAGTAGTTGTCGCGCGTGTCGTTCGACGACGCGGGCGTCGTGCCCGAGGTCGCGCGCACGGTCACGCCGAAGCCGCCCGCCTGCAAGACGGTCGTGCCCGCGGGCGCCGTGACGCGCACTATGACGTTGGCCGAAGCGCCGAAGGCCACGGCGAGCGTCGTGCTGCCGCCGCCCGAGAGCGTGGTGAACGACGTGCCGCCGTTCGTGCTCATCTGGACCGTGAAGCCCGCGGGCACCGTCGGCGCCGTGAAGGTGAACGTGTCGTTGGCGTTGCCCGTGTTCTGCACCGTGTTGGTGAAGTCAACGGTCGTGGCCGCGGCGAGCGTGCTCAGGTGCGACAGCCCGGCGATGGCTGCGGGGGCCACCGACTTGTTGGTGTAGTCGTCGTTGTTGTTGGTCGGGCCGACCGCGGCGGGCGCCCCCGAGGGCCCGAGCAGAACGTTGCCGACCTGCGTGAGCAGCGTCGGGAGCTGGAAGCCCTGCGTCGCGCTCAAGGGGTCGACGCTGAAGCGCGGCTCGTTGAAGTCGGCGTTGCCGTCGCCCTTGTTGGTGACCGCGTCGCCCGACTGGTCGGTGATCGAGGCGTTGACGTTGTTGCGGCCGAACGCGTCGCCGATCTCGTAGAGCGGCAGGCTCGCGTTGATGCCCGTGTTGACCGTCACGACCATCTGCATGTTCGCGACGGAGGCCCCGGTCGCGAGCGACGCGCCGACGTTGTAGGCGATGCGCGTCACGGTGCCCGGGGGCGGCGCGACGGTCGTCCACGTGGCGCCCGTCACGGGGTCGGTCGTCAGGGCCGAGGTCGAGTAGAGGACGGTCACGCCCGCGGGCGGCGTCACCGACGCGAAGGTGGTGCGGCTGGGGACGGGCGCGATGACGAAGACGCCCGTCTGCGAGCCGGCCGGCGCGTTCGTCAGCGTGCGCGACGAGACGGTGCGCGCGCCCACGTTGTCGAGCGACCACGTGTAGGTGACGTTCGAGCCGAGCGCGACGGGGCCGGCCGGGGCCGAAAGGTTCAGGCGGAGCTGCGCGTCGTTCTCGACCGAGGTCGTGATGCTGCCGACGGCCTCACTCTCGCTGCCCGTCAGCGTGACGCTGGGCGGCACCGACGTGCGGACTTCCGCCGCCGACCCGTTCGAGGCGACGTTATCGCCCGACGCGTCGCCGAGCGTGACGCTGATATTGGAGCCCGCCGCCGCGCCGGCGTTTACGGTCACGCGCACGACGACCTGGAAGGAGGCGTTGCGCGCAAGGTACGGCGAGCCGGGGTAGACGACCGGAGCGCCGTTGCCGAGGATGTCGGTGTCGCCGGCGCCGAGGCCGTTGCCGGTCACGTCGATGACGGCCTGCGTGACGGTGATGGGGCCGCTCGTGACGATGCCTGCGCCGAGCGCGGGGAAGCGCACCTGCGTCGGGAAGTTGCCCGAGTTGGTGACGGTGAACGTGAAGTCCACGCTCGTCTGGCCCGCGACGACCGTCGGCACCGAGCCGCCGTCGGGCGTGATGACGAGGCCCGCGACGTTGGCGACCGTGACGGTCACGGTGTTCGAGTTGACCGAGTAGCTGTTGGTGCCGTCGGAGTAGGTGGCCGACGCCTGGTTCGAGATGGTCGTGCCGCCCGAGGTGGCCTGGCCCAGCGCGGGCGCGGCCATCAGGCACAGCGCGGCGAGGGCCAGCAGCACACCGGGGAGTGCGCGCAGGCGTGTGGGGGATGTGTTTCTCGTTTTCATCTTCGTTGGTTCCTTCCGGTGGTCGGTGGGGGTTTCAGGCGGCCGCGCTTAGGTAAGTGCCGGAGAGGGCTTTCTAGTCCTTCCGGCCATGCGCTAAGGCCGCGCGGGTCCCTCTGGTCACTTGACGCGCACCTTGTATGAGGCCGACAGCTTGCCGCCGGGGGCGAACGCGTCCGACCACTCGTAGCGCACCTCCGTGTACATCGAGACGGGGGCGGGCACCCTCTTCATGGTGCCGTCCGCCTGCCGCTCCTCGACCACGGGCTGCGTCGAGAAGGTCTTGCCGCCGTCGATGGAGTAGGTGACGTTCGAGCCCGACTCGGCCGCGGCCGAGCCCGCAACGAGGGCGGTGCCTTCGGGGATGTGGCCGATGGCCTTGTAGTCGCGCGCCGCGCCCGTTCCCTCGTTCGACGAGACGATCTGCCAGTCGAGAATTTCGCCGGGCTTGACGTGCTCGACCTTGTCGAGCGCGAGGCGGGCGCCGCCGCGCTCGACCGAGCCCGCAAGCTCGACCTTGATCTCGGGCCGCCCCGAAGCGGCCTTGAGCTGCCGCTGCGCGAACGCCGCGCCGCCGACCAGGGCGACGACGCAGAGCGCGAGCAGGGGGGCGGCAGCCCTTCTGTTCTTGAGTCTGTTCATTGGTTTCTCCTCCGATGATTAGTGGCTTAGGGTTGGGGCGCGAGGCTTGCGGCGTGTCGTTCGCGAAGCGGGCGCGTATTAAATAGAGAGGTGCGTCAGGGCATGAAGTAGTGAGTCCCTCAGGCGGGGTCGGCCATTGCCTCCTGTTTGAGCGCGCAGGCAACGGCGTACATGAAGTCGCGGACGCGGACGGGGCGCGGCAGCACCGCGGCGAGGCGCGCGTGCGTGTGCACCCGCATGATCTCGGAAGGCCGGTCGTGGAAGGCAATGAGCGAGGTCGTCGGGGCGATCTCGGCCAACGCGGCGACGGCGCCGCTGCGGCCGAAGCCGGCCATGTCCATCCCGACGGCGATGAGGTCGAAGTCGCCGCGCGCAGCCGCCCTCAACACGTCCATCGTGTGGCGACAACTTTCGGCCTCGTGGCCGGCCGCGCGCAGCGCCTTCAACAGGTGCTCGGCCGCCACACGGTCGTCGTCGCAAATCATCACGCGCGCCATCTCTTTGATTCCTTTGCTCGAATGAAACTTTCGACGGGTCGGGCGCCCAAACACACACTTGCCCGCACACAAACCCTTAACAACCCCCGTACCGCGCGACGAGACCTTGACACTAAGGGTGTCAAATATTTGACATGTAGGGTTTTACGGCACCGACTTGTGCAGGCGGTGAGAGGGCGAAAGAGGGCTTTCTGACAAGTGAGGCTGCAATTCTGTCAGTCGGACTGACGTTTTGTCAGGCCCCGTACTCGCGGAGTTTGCGGTAGAGGGTGCGGGCGGAGATGCCGAGAACGGCGGAGGCGCGCTCGCGGTTGCCGCTCTGTTCTTCGAGGACGCGGAGGATGTGCTGGCGTTCGAGCTGGTCGAGCGTGAGGGGTGCAGAGGCAGAGGGGACGGTTGTGCCTTCGACGTTCTGCGCAGAGACGGAGGGGAGGAGTTGGTCGGCCTCGATGATGTCGAAGTCGGCGGCCGCGAGGGCGGCGGCGCGTTCGAGTGCGTTGCGCAGCTCGCGGACGTTGCCGGGCCAGTCGTAGGCGCCGAGCCGCTGACGCGCCTCAGTCGAGAGGTCGAGCGAGGGACGGTTGAAGCGCTCGCGGAAGAGCGTGAGGAAGTGTTCGGTGAGTGCGGGGATGTCCTCGCGCCGGTAGCGCAGCGGCGGCACGTGGAGCGAGATGACGTTGAGGCGGTAGAAGAGGTCGGCGCGGAAGCGGCCCGCCGTCACATCGTCGGCAAGGTTGCGGTTGGTGGCGGCGATGACGCGCACGTCTGCCTCGCGGTCGCGCGTGGAGCCGACGCGGCGGAAGCGCCCCTCTTCGAGAAAGCGCAGAAGCTTCACCTGTGTCTGCGCGGGCATCTCGCCGATCTCGTCGAGGAAGAGTGTGGAGGAGTCGGCCGCTTCGATCAGTCCGCGCTTCGTCGAGGTGGCACCGGTGAAAGCCCCGCGCTCGTGGCCGAAGAACTCCGACTCGAAGAGCGTCTCGGGCAGCGCCGCGCAGTTGACCGAGATCATCGGCGAGTCGGCGCGCTGGCTGCGCGCGTGCAGGAAGCGTGCGAGCACGTCCTTGCCCGTGCCCGACTCGCCGGTGATGACGACCGTCGAGTCGGCGCGCGCGGCCGTCTCCGCCAGCGCGACTAATCCCTCGATGGCCTTGCTCTTGTAGACGAGCGCGCCGGCCACGTCCTCCGAGGGCTGCCGGACAACGTCTCTCAACGAAGCGTTCTGCCGGACGAGTCTTCGCTTCTCGTCGGCCTTGCGGATGACGGCCTCGATCTCGTCGAGCGTCGCGGGCTTCGTCAGGTAGTCGTAGGCGCCGAGCCGCATCGCCTCGATGCCGGTGCCGAGCGAGGTGTCGGCCGTGAGCATGATGACCTCGGGTGCGTCTTCGAGCTTGCGCACCTCGCGCAGGGTGTCGAGCCCCGACAGCCCCGGCATGCGAATATCTAAGAGCACCACGTCGAAGTCATTCTTGGAGAGGGCGTCCAAAGCCTGCTCGCCCGACGCGGCGGGCATCGAGTCGAATCCCATGCGCGCGACCTGATCGGACACGAGCTTGCGCAGCACGGTGTCGTCATCGACGACCATCACGCGAATTTTTCTGTTCATAAGGACAGTGATAAGTGACGTGTGACAAGTACAAAGCAGGCAGAAGTTGGTCGGGAGCGCATCTTAACATTTCCGGTGCGCCGCGTGTCCACTAAGTTCTCACTGTTTTTCGGGAGTCCGCCTCGGGAGCCAGAGGCGGAAGCGGCTGCCCTTCCCGGGTTTGGACTCGACGGTCAGCGCGCCGCCGAGAGCTTCGGCCAGCGTGAGCGAGATGGCGAGTCCGAGCCCGGAGCCGCGGCCCGGGTCTTTGGTGGTGAAGAACGGGTCGAAGACGCGCACCAGAGTCTCGGGCGCGATGCCGGGGCCGGTGTCGGCGACCTCGACGCGCACGCGCTCGCCGTCGAGCAGCGTGGAGACATGGACAACGCCGCCCTCGCCCGCCGCGTCGAGCGCGTTGGCGAGCAGGTTATCTAAGACCTGTCGCACCATCGCCTCGTCGGTGGCGACCTCGCCTACGAGCGGGTCGGCCTCGACCTCGACGCTGACGTTCCCTTCCTCACTCCCCCGCCGCACGAAGAGCTGCGCGGCCTGCGTGACGACGCGGTTGAGATCGACGGAGTCGCGGCGCGCGCGCTTCTGGCGCGAGAGGTCGAGCAGGCCGCGCGTGATCTGCTTGCAGCGCAACGCCTGACGGACGATCTCTTCGAGGTAGTAGTCCCACTGCCTCTCAGAGGCGGCGCTCGCCGTCGCGGGGTCGGACTTGATGTCGCGTAGCGTCGCCTCGGCGCAGGTGGTGATGGCGGCGAGCGGGTTGTTGATCTCGTGCGCGACGCCCGCGGCCAACTGCCCGATGGTCGCCAGACGACGCGAGCGCGCGAGCTGCTCCTGCACCTCCGCCAGCGTCGTGATGTCGCTCCACGTAATCACGCTCCAAGTGGAAGGAGTCTGGAAGCCGGGCTGTTGAGAGTCGTCCTGTATTGACTCCAGACTTGAGAGCGGCGCGACGGAGACGAGGTGGCGGCGGCCGTCCTCGGCCTGTAGCTCGAAGGAGCTGGTCGTGCGGGGCGTGCCCGGCCGCATGTGGTAGGCGGCGGCGCGCTCGCCGAACAGACGCGCGAACGCCTCGGCGCAGGACATGCCGACCACGTCGGAGGGGTGGAGGCCCATCGCCTCGGCCGCGGCCATGTTGCAGCGTACGACGCGCATCCGGTCGTCGTGGACGATGATGCCGTCGGGGATGGCGTCGAAGGTCTGCTCCCAGACGCGCTTGGCGGTGCCGAGCGTGTCGAGCAGACGCGCGTTGTCGAGCGCGAGCGCGGCCATGTCGGCGAGTCCTTCCAACTGCTGCCGCTCCTCGGCGGTGAAGCGGTGATGCTCGCGGTAGCCGACGGCGAGGATGCCGAGGCTCTCGCCGCGCGCGCGCAGACGCGCAATCGCGATGTCGCGCACGCCCTCGGCGCTGTGCAGTGGGAACTCGCTGCGGGGCAGGTCGCCGGTCAGCCCGTGCACCTCGAAGATCGGCTCGTCCGACTCCTGGTCGAAGGCGGCGGCGCGTTCGGCGAGCGCGCCGCGCACGGGGATGACGAGTTCCTGGCCGTCCCAGGCGTGGCGGAAGCCGCTCGTCGCCAGCCAGGTGATGCTGCGCTCGGCGTCGGAAAAGCTGGCGATGCTGGCCGTGTCGGCGTGCAGAATGCGCCTGACGGTCTCGACCACCGTGTCGAGCGTGGCCGCGCCCTCCGCGCGCCTGCTGTCTCTGCTCTCTGCCATCTCGCCCTTATCTTGCCAGAATCGGCCGCTGCTGTCCCTTATATACGCTCCCCGTGGCCGTCCGGTTACAAAGCCTTGCGGCGCCGGGACGGGCCGCGTCGTAATTTTCTTTCACCTGATGCAGGCGCCCCGCCCGCCCGAAGCGACGTTTGACGCACAAACCCGCTGTTTTCCTGAGAAAGACCGACGGCACGCACCTTGCCCAGACGGGAGCGTGGGCGGTGAAGTTATGAACGTCGAAAACCAACTAACGCAGAGCGAGAAGGATGCAAGGAGGTTATTAGTCATGAAGAGAGTTGTGGAAGTTTTGGGCTGGCTTACGGCGGTCGCCCTCTTCGCGTTCGCCAGCCACGCGGTCTTCGCCGCGGGGCAGACCGGGAGCGGCGGCGCGCAGGACGACTCGAACGCGCGGCGCGAGCGCACGCGCACGGCGCGGAGTCGCGAAGAGATGAGCCCGGGCTCGCTCGTCCGCCGGGCGCGCACCGTCTACGTCGTGGAGAACCGGCACGTCGAGAAGAAGTACCTCGAATACAAGCTCGGCAAGTACGACGAACTGCGCGACTGGGGCCTGATGCTCGTCGCCGACCCGGCCGCCGCTGACCTCGTCATTACCATCGACAAGACGGCGCTCAACTACATCTTCACGCTGACCGACCGGCGCACCTCCGTCATCGTCACCACCGGCAAGTGCGTCGCCGTCAACGGCCGCCTCGCCGCCGAGTATCTCGGCAAAGAGATCGTCAAGAAGATTAAGGACGTGCGCGCCTCCGGCGACGGCGGACGCCGCCGCAACCGCGACGACTCGGACGAAGACGACGAGTGGAGCGAGTCGAACTAAACTCTCTTGCCCCGCGGGCGGAAAGGTCAGGGAGAGATTTATGAGTTACAGAATTTTCTTTACGCTGCTCGTCATACTCTTCGTCGCTTCGTCTGCGGCTCAGGCGCAGACGGGCGACGGGCCGGACGTTGATGCTCACCGGGCCGAGGTCGGCGCGTTCTATACGGGCGTCAATCTTGAGGGCTTCGGCGAGACGGTCAACGGCCTCGGAGGCCGCTTCGGCTACAACTTCAACCAACACCTCGCGCTGGACACCGAGTTCAGCTTCTTCCCCGAGACGCACTTCGGCAACAGCCAGTTCGGCCAGAAGACGCAGGCGTTCGCCGGTATCAAGGCCGGCGCGCGCTCAGGCCGCGTCGGACTCTTCGCCAAGTTGAGACCGGGCGTGATGTTCATCGGCGAAGTGACCTCGGGCTTCAACTGTAACAGCAGCGGCCTCGGCCAGACGTGCCGCCCGAGCCATAACAACTTCGCGCTCGACGCGGGCGGCGTCCTCGAACTCTATCCGTCTTCGCGTACCATCGTCCGCCTCGACGCGGGCGACACCATCGTCCGCATACGCAACGCGACGCGCGGCGTCCTCGGGAGCCCGACCGCCGTCAGCGACACCACGCACAACTTCCAGTTCAGCGTCGGCTTCGGCTACAGGTTCTAGAGACGTTCACGATTCATGACGAAGAGAGGGGCGGCCACTCGTTTGAGTGGCCGCCCCTCTCTTCAACACCCTGCGGACTTCAGTCCGCCTTTGGCGCGGCGGCGCGCACGGCCGGCGAGACACCGGCCTCGTACTTCTTGAAGTTATCGTTGAAGCGGCGGGCGAGGTCGTGCGCCTTCTCGTCGTAGCGCGCGGCGTCCTTCCAGGTGCCGCGCGGCTCAAGCACCTCGGACGGCACTTCGGGGCAGGAGACGGGGACGTGGACGCCGAAGACGGGGTCGGGACGCGTCTCCACTTGTGCCAGCGAGCCGTTGAGGATGGCGCGGATCATGGCGCGCGTGTGCTTGATGGACATGCGCTGACCCTCGCCGTAAGAGCCGCCCGACCAGCCCGTGTTGACGAGCCAACACACGGCCTTGTGCTCCTGAATCTTCTTCCCCAAAAGGTCTGCGTAGACGCCCGGGTGCAGCACCATGAAGGGCGCGCCGAAGCAGGTCGAGAAGGTCGCCTGCGGCTCGGTCACGCCGCGCTCGGTGCCCGCGACCTTCGCCGTGTAGCCGGAGAGGAAGTGATACATCGCCTGCTCGGGCGTGAGCTTCGCGACGGGCGGGAGCACGCCGAAAGCGTCGGCCGTCAGCATGATGATGTTCGACGGATGGCCGCCATAGCCCTCGGGCACGATGTTCGGGATGGAGGTTAAAGGATACGCCGCGCGCGTGTTCTCGGTCTTCGAGCCGTCGTCGAGGTCTGGGACGCGCATCGTGGGGTCGAAGACGACGTTCTCCATCACGGTGCCGAACATGCGCGTCGTGCGATAGATGTCGGGCTCGGCCTCCGCGGAGAGCTTGATGACCTTGGCGTAACAGCCGCCCTCGAAGTTGAAGACGCCGTCGTCCGACCAACCGTGCTCGTCGTCGCCGATGAGCCGGCGCTCGGGGTCAGCAGAAAGCGTTGTCTTGCCCGTCCCCGAGAGCCCGAAGAAGACGGCCACGTCGCCCGTCTGGCCGACGTTCGCCGAGCAGTGCATCGACATCACGCCGCGCTGCGGCAGAAGGTAGTTGAGAATCGTGAAGACCGACTTCTTCGTCTCGCCCGCGTAAGAGGTGCCGCCGATGAGGACGAGGCGCTGCGCGAAGTCCATCAGGATGAAGGTCTCGGAGCGCGTGCCGTCCGTCGCGGGGTCAGCCTTAAAACTCGGGATGTTGACGACGGTGAACTCGGGCTCGTGCTGCCTCTCGCCCGAGTCGTCGTTGATGAACATTGTGCGCGCGAAGAGCGAGTGCCACGCGAGTTCCGTGATGATGCGCACGGGCAGTCTGTAACGCGGGTCGGCGCCCGCGTAGGTGTCCTGCACGAACAGCTCGCGGGTCGAGGCATGGCGCATCATGCGTTCGCGCAGGCTGTCGAACTTCTCCTGCGAAAACTCCTTGTTGACCTCGCCCCAGAAGACCTGCTCCTCGCTCGCGGGCTCGCGGACGATGGCCTTGTCCTTGGCGGCGCGGCCCGTGTGCTCGCCCGTATCGACGAGCAGCGCGCCGTGCGCCGAGATGAAGCCTTCGCCGCGGCGCGCGACGATCTCGTACAACTCCGGGGTGTTCAGGTTCCAGTAGACATCCGACTGGGGGCGGATGCCGAGCGCTTCGAGCCCCACGTTGCTGCGCCTGCGCCCGTGCTCGCGCGCCACGCTCTGTTTAATGGCGGCCATAAGTTCTCCTGGTAAATGGTGAATGGTAAATAGTGAATAGTGGGAAGACGTAAGCCACTATTCGCTATTTACCATTCACCATTCACTTCTTTGTTGACCTCTTGAACAAATTCGGGGCCGACGCACGACAGGAGCGCGTACCGGCGGCTTGGCGGCGGCGGCGCTCCTGTGGCGTTGACTGACTAGATTGTGGCCCCGTCGGCTATAACTGCTTGTCCTTCTCTCGCCGCTCCTCGACCAGCTCGCGCAGCGCGACCGCAAGGTCGCGGGCGGCACGTTCGAGACGTTCGGCGCAACCCTCAAGCTCTTCGACGCCGCCCGGGTTCGAGCGCGCGGCGACCGCCGCCAGCGCGTCGTCGGTCTGCGAGTTAAGACGTTCCGCCGCCGACTGCACCTCTTGCTCCGCGCGTGTAAGCGGCTTCGAGGGAGATGTTGAACCTTGTGTACTCACCAAAATCAGCCCTGCTTGTAGATTAGGATTGCTCGGCCCGCGTCGGCCACCCGGCCCCGCCCGGCCCGCGCGCCTTCGGAGGTTTCCCGCGCGCCCGACAAAGATAACAGAATGAGTTCGACTCCGCCACGTCTTACCGGCCCGCGCGCACATTTCAGGGAAAGAGGCCGCCGCCCGCCTCGTGCAAAAAGGTATAATCGCGCAACACAAGCACGGCCGGAAGAAAAATCAGGTCAGGGAGCCAAAGGAGTCTGCGACCTTCGATGAGAATAAAAGTGTCCGTCGTCTTCAGCCTGCTCTTCAGCCTGCTCTACAGTCTCACGGCCTCCGCGCAGGAGGTCACATCGCCTTCGGGAAAACTGTCGCTCAACTTCCGTCTGACGGAGGCGGGCGAGCCGACCTACGCCCTCTCGTTCGCGGGACGCCCCGTCGTCCTGCCAAGCAGGCTGGGCGTCGAGTTGAAGGACGCGCCCGCGCTGACGGGCGGCTTCGCCGTCGTCAACTCCGAGACCAGCGAGAAGGACGAGACGTGGGAGCCTGTGTGGGGCGAGGTGAAGTCGATACGCAACCGCTACCGCGAGCTGGCGTTGACGCTGCAACAGAGTTCGCGAGATAAGCGGACGCTCGTCATCAGGTTCCGACTCTTCGACGACGGGCTTGGGTTCCGCTACGAATTCCCCGCGCAGGAGAAGCTGAAGTACTTCATCGTCGCGGACGAGAAGACCGAGTTCAATCTCGCGGGCGACCACAAGGCTTTCTGGATTCCGGGCGACTACGACACGAACGAGTACGCCTACTCGACGACGAAGCTCAGCGAGGTAGACGCCGCACGCGGCCGGAAGGATGTCGCCATTGCCGTCAAGTCCATCCCCGGCGACAACGTCGTGCAGACGCCTTTGATGTTGAAGACGGCCGAAGGGCTCTACGTCAATCTCCACGAGGCGGCGCTCGTCAACTACCCGGCGATGAACCTCGCCGTCAACAGACAGACTTTCTCGCTCACCTCGCACCTCGTCCCCGATGCGCTCGACAACAAGGCTTACATGCAGACGCCCGGCCGGACGCCGTGGCGCACTGTCGTTGTCAGCGACAGGGCCGCCGACATCCTCACGTCGAAGCTCATCCTGAACCTGAACGAGCCGTCGAAGGTTGCGGACGCGCGTTGGATTAAACCCGTGAAGTACGTCGGCATCTGGTGGGAGATGCACGTCGGCAAGGCGACGTGGAACTATGCCGACGCGGGCAACGTCAGGCTTGAAGGGATGAACTGGGCGAGTCTTAAGCCGAACGGCAGGCACGGCGCGACGACGGCGAACACGAAACGCTACATCGACTTCGCCGCCAAGCACGGCTTCGACGGCGTGCTGGTCGAGGGCTGGAACGTCGGTTGGGAGGACTGGTTCGGGAACTGGAAGGAGGAGGTCTTCGACTTCGTCACGCCCTACCCGGACTTCGACGTGGGTGAGCTACAACGCTACGCCGCCGCCAGACGCGTCAAGCTCATCATGCACCACGAGACCTCCGCCGCGGCGACCAACTACGAGCGGCGGATGGAGGCGGCCTACCGCTTCATGAAGGAGCACGGATACGACGCGGTCAAGACCGGCTACGTCGGCCGCATCATCCCGCGCGGCGAGCACCACGACGGGCAGTGGATGGTCAACCACTACAACCGCGTGGCGGAGGCGACCGCGCGCCAACAGATCATGCTCGACGCGCACGAGCCCGTCCGGCCGACGGGCCTCCATCGCACCTACCCGAACTGGCTCGCCAACGAGGCCGCGCGCGGCAACGAGTACAACGCGTGGAGCGAGGGCAACCCGCCCGAGCACGAGACGATACTTCCCTTCACGCGCCTGATGGGCGGGCCGATGGACTACACGCCGGGCATCTTTCAGATCAAGCTCGACGTGTACGCGCCGGGGAAGAAGGAGCAGGTGCAGACGACGCTCGTCAAGCAGTTGGCTCTCTACGTCACGCTCTACAGCCCCTTGCAGATGGCGGCCGACCTGCCCGAGAACTACGAGCGCTTCATGGACGCCTTCCAGTTCATCAAGGACGTGGCGGTGGACTGGGACGACACGCGCGTCATCGAGGCCGAGCCGGGCGACTACCTCACCATCGCGCGCAAGGCTAAGGGGCGTGACGAGTGGTACGTCGGCGCCATCACGGACGAGTCGGCGCGCACGTCGGAGGTTTCGTTGAGCTTCCTCGCGCCGAAGCAGCAGTACGTGGCGACCGTCTACGCCGACGCCGCTGATGCGCACTGGCAGAGCAACCCGATGAAGTACCAGATCAGTAGCTCTCTCGTCAGTGAGCAGACGCGACTCAAGCTCTCGCTCGCGCCGGGCGGCGGCGCCGCGGTCAGTCTGAAGCCCGCCACGGCCGACGACCTGAAGCGGCTCAAGCCGTACGGAAGATGATGAGCGAGGCGCCGGGCAGGGAGGAGTTCAAGGCGAGCGAGTGGCGCGTCATCGAGGCGCACCGCACGCCGCGGAGCGTGCAGCGTCTGCTCACGGGGATGAGGTACAACCGCGAGCGGGAGGGCGGGACGCTCCGCAGTTTCCGCGAAGTCCTGCGCCGCGGCGAGGCTCATTGTCTGGAGGCGGCGCTCGTCGCGGCCGTCATCCTGGAGCAGCACGGCTACCCGCCGCTGCTCTTGAGCCTTGAGTCGCAGGACTTGCTCGACCACGTCCTCTTCGTCTACCGGCGGGAGGGGCGCTGGGGTTCCGTGGCGCGCTCGCGCGATCTGGGCTTGCACGGGCGGCGGCCGGTCTTCCGCAGTCTACGCCACCTCGCCTACAGCTACTTCGAGTCCTACGTGGACACGACGGCGCGCCTCACCGGCTACGGGCTGGCGAGCATGTACGAGCTGGGCGGCTACGACTGGCGCTTCTCGCCGCGCAACGTCTGGAAGGTCGAGCGCCACCTGCAAGTGATCCCGCACAAGCCCCTGCCCTCCTCCGAGCGCCGCTACCGCCAACTCCTCGCCCGCTATGAAGAGTGGCACGCGCGCCACCCCGACCGCTCCCCCGACTACTTCGACAGCCGCGTCAATTGGGTGCGTTGAGGGAGCGTGAACCGTGAACTGTGACAAGAGAAAGCATCCTTATCTCGTCACGGTTTACGGTTCACGATTCACGCTCCTCTCATCGCCCACAGCACGGCCCACAGGAGCACTGTGAGGAGGCCGTGTGTGAAGAGGTTGAGGGCGAGGGCGGCGCGGCCGCGCTCGTGGAGGGCGAGGCGGAGGAGGCCGCCCGCGGCGCGTGCTACGCCGGCGCGCAGCCCCGCGAGCGGCGCGTGCGCATGATGCGCGCCGTAGGTGGAGGCCGGCGCGTAGACCGGACGCGGCGCGTCGGGCCGTCTGAGGTGGCGCACGAGTTGGCGGTAGAGGAAGCGTCGCGCGCGGCGCGTGCGACGGAAGAGGCCAAGCACAAAGAGCGCGACCAGTCCGACGACAGACCAACGCAGCGCCGCGACCGTCCAGCGCCGCACGCGCCCGCCGTAGACCTCGCCGAACAACTCCCACGCCTGCCCCACGCGCAGCTCTGCTCGCTTGAGCTTCAGACGCGCTCGCTCGACGCCGTTCAACTGCTTCGGCTTCGGAGGCGCAGGCCACGCCGGTTCGCCCGAGACGGTGCGCGTCGAGGGTTTCCACTCGCCCGCGGCCGGCAGACGGTACTGCGGGTACTCGCGCCGCACGTCGGCGAGCGTGACGAGCCGCCCTCCCGCGTGCAGTCCGCGTTCGTCATACATCGCGCGCCAGTAGCCGTTGAAGTTCGACAGACGCTGGTGGCAGAGGACGGACGTGTAGAGCGAGTCGCGCGCGGCGCGCGTGCGCGGGTAGAGCCGCACCACTTCGAGGTAGAGCGCAAGCGCACGCGACGCTCCCTCGTGCTCCTGCACGTAGTCCCAGACCTTCTGCGCCTCGGCCGGCGCGCGGTAGCTCGACTCGCCGAGCGCTTTAATCATCTCGGCACGCATCCCGCGCCACGCCGCCGGGTTGTAGAAGAGCAGCTCACCCTCGTAGAAGTAGCTCGCCAACTGGTACAGAGCCTCTGCTCGCTCGTCGTCGCCGCGCGCGCGTTCAACGTCGGCCTGCAAGCGTTCAAGGTCTGAGAGCGTCTGCATGTCGCGCATGAGCCAGTCGGCGTAGACGCGCGTGTCGCGCGCGGGTGTGGGGCCGCCCTCGCCGCTCGCGAAGGGCGCCGTGTCGGGCTCTTCGTAAGCCACCCAGAAGTCGTGACGGAAATTCATCTTCGAGTGAACGGGGCCGGACTCGGAGTCAGAGTTGCTGTAGCCGAAGTGCTGACTCGAAAGGTAGTAACTGTCCGCGTTGGTGCGCACGCGTGAGAAGGCGGCGCGCGCCTCCGCGTAACGCCCGGCGCGCATGAAGCGCAGCCCCGACGCGTAGAGCAGCTCGTCGCGCCGCGGCGAGGCGTCGTGCCGCGCGACGAAGGAGGCCAACTGGTCGGGCGTCAACAGCACGTCCACGAAGTAGGCCACGTCCGGGTCGTAGCCCATCAGGAGGTACTGTTCGAGCGCGCCTTCGAGGTCGCCTGCGTCCTCGGCCGCGACCGCCGCCAGCTCGCCCGCGCGCCGCGCCATCTTCGACTGCGGCGACTCGGCCGCCACGCGCCCGAGCGACCTGCGCGCCGCGGCGTAGTCCTTCAGGTAATACTCGGCCAACCCTTCGGCCCACAGGGCGCACGCACGCTCCTCGCCGCCCACCCCCGATGCCAACGCCCGCCGCGCCGCTTCGAGCGCAGGCTTCGGCCGTCCGAGTTCGAGTTGTGCGCCGGCAAGCCTGACGAGGAACGCACCGCCCACACGTGCGCCCGGATAACGCGCGACCATGCGCGAGGCGAAGTCGGCCGCGCGCCTTAGCTCCGCCTGCTCGGCGCTCGCGCGCAGCGCCCACGAGCGCTGTTCACGCCTGCGTTCGCAGTCGTCCTGATAGTCCCCCGTGGAGCAATCGTCCTCCTCTTCGTCCTCCTCTGGGACGTGCAGGTCGTCGCCGGCGACGTAGTTGTAGACGCTGTGATAAGCATATGTGAGCGCCGCCTCGGGCTCGTCTTCAAGGTCACGCTCCAGCGCGTCGAGGTCTGCCGTGCCGGCGCGGTGACGCACGAGCCGGAGCGAGATCGCGGCCGTGTCGCGCGCCCACGGTTTACTGTCGTCGGCGAGCAGGCGGTAGTACCCGGCGAGCGCGCCGGCCGTGTCGCCCACGCGGTAGTCGAGGTAGGCGAGCCAGCCGCGCGCGTCCGGCGCGTAGCGGCCGCGCGGGTAGTCCGCGAGCAGTTGCTTGAAGTTCTTCCGCGCACGCACCCAACCCTCGTCGCGGCACACGGGCTCGCGGCAGGGGTCTTCGACGGTGGCCGCCTCGCCACCCAGATAGACGTTGCTCGACAGCATCGCCACGCGCCCCGCCATGAAGAGCGCCGCCTCGCGCTTCTCTCCGCGCGGGTGCAGGCGGGCGACCGACTCGAAGGCTTCGTACGCGTCGCGCGCGTCACCCGCGTTGTAGACGCACGCGGCACGCAGGTATGCGACGTTGTCGGCCAGGTTCGGGTCGCGCGCGGGCCGCGCCAGTCGCGTCTCCGTTTCGCGCTGCCAACCCGCAGGCGGCGCCTCCGGCCCCTCGGCCTCTTTCGGCGCGACGCTCTTGAGCCACGCGTAGTGCGGCTGTTCCTCATCGACGAGCTTCACGCCCGCGCGCCAGTTGTCGTACACGTCGCGTGCTTCGAGGTAGAGCCCCACGTCGGCCGCGGACGACCCGCGGTCGAGCGCGGCGAGCGCGTCGAGACGGTCGAACGCTGAGTTGCGCCGCTCGCGGCATTCGTCGTACGTCCCCGAACTCCTGTCGCAAATTGGGCCCGCCGTGCGCTCGACGTAACGTCCGAGCAGCAGCCGCGCCCGCTCAAGCTCGCCCGACGCGACCGCCCCGGAGGCGTCCTCCCAGAGCTTGTTGACCTCGACCTTGCGCTGCTCGTACGTCTGCCAGTCATCTTCGCTCGCGACGACCGCAGAGTCCGACGGCAGCGGCGGCAGGCGCGTGCGCCACGCCTCAGAGTTGTAGCCGAAGCGCACGGAGTTCCCGAACCCTTGCCACCCGCAGCCCCACGCCGCGCCCGCGCAGGCCGCGAGCGCAAGCAGCAGCAGGCCGAACACAGACCTGCGTGAGACGCGCGGCGCGCCGCGTGTGGCGACCGACTCCGCACACGCGTTCGACACCTGACCCGCCGGCACTTGACCCGCGCGGCGCGGCTTCCGGCGCAGACGCATCACGCGCCGCAGACGCAGTATGCGCAGGCGCGCCGGACTAAGACGCGCGCTCCCCGAAGGCTCACGCCTGATGTTTGAGTCGAGACTCATCGCCCCTCCACCCTGTTCGTGCTCAAGCTCGTGACCCGCTCCCACACGCGCCCGTCGTCGCGGCGCACGACGACTCTCGCTTCGAGCGCCCCCGGCGCTCCGCCCTCGAAGCTCAAGCCCGCGCGCGCACGCGCCCCCACGGGCCAAACGCGCGCGCCCAGACGCACCACACCCGCGCGCGCCGCGCCGCAAGGTTGCAGCCCCGCCCGCGTCTCGCACAGCGTCTCGAACGTCTCGAAGCCTTCGAGCCCCGTCACGCCGCGCACGCTTCCGCGCGGCACGCGCAAGGTCACGGTGAGCGCGCCTGCGCCGTAGACCCCGCTCGACGCGCCGTCGTTCTCGGCCGTCAACAACAGACGATTCCCCGCCGCCCCTCCTTCGTCGAAAGCGCCCGCGCTCAGAGAGGTCGAGAACTCCGGCTCGCGGTCTGCGAGCGCGGCGGCGATCTCTTTCAGACGGAGCGTGGTCGCGTCGCCGCGCGTGGGCAGTCGGAAGAGACAGATGCCGAGCAGCTTGTCGCCCGCGCGCTCGCGTACCCCCCGGACGCCCGCGCGCAAGCTGCCGCTGCCCGGCACCTCAAGGACGATCTGTTCGCCCGCGCGCGCCGTCAGCCCGTCGATGACCGTGTCGGAGCGCACGCGGAAAACGTATCGCCACTCGCCCGCGGGCGGCGCCGCCCCCGCGCGTGCGTCGTCTCCCTCAACGCCCGCGCCAAACGCGCGCCGCCCGACGAGTTCGAGATTAGAGTCCGACGCCACGCGCGCCGGGTCGAGGTCTCCGCGCAGCTCGACGAGTTGGCCGCGCGCGTCGTAGACCAACGCCTGACCGTAGGCGGCGAGCCCCGCGTAGAAGGGCTCGCCCAGCTCGCGCGCGCGCTCGACGCCGCGCGCGACATCGAGCGGCGAAGCGATGGGAATGGCGCGCACGACGGTCGCGGGAATCTCTGCGCCGTAGAACTGCGGCGCCCAGAAGTCCACCTCCGCGAGCACGCCCGAAAGCTCCTTCGACTCCATCCACGTCGGCAGCCCCGTCACCGAGAGCTTCACGCCCGCGGGCAGCGCGAAGCGCGTCTCGCGCAGCACACTCCGGTAGCGCGGGAGCAGACGCGTCGGCACATCGAAGTCGAGTTGCAGACCTGCGACCCGCGCGCCGTCACGCTCGGCGCGCGCCGAGTCCGCGCGAAACGCCTCGGACACGCTTGCGGCCAGAGCCTTCTCGTCCACGCGCTCGAACTCTTTGAGGAGCAGCGGCGTCGCGTTATAGACGAGGTGCAGCTCACAGCCTTGCGGCAATACTCCCGCGACGGCCCGCACGCGCCCGACGCCTCCCGACTTCAGCTCGAACTGTCCCGCGCGCAGGAAAAGCGTGCGCGCTCCCGTCTCGGCGGCGGCGCGCTCGACCTCGTCTCGCGTCGGCGCCTCCGTGCGCCAGGACCAGAACGCGACGCGTACTTCGCCCACCCCCCACACCCGCGGCGCGTGCGCACGGCGCCAGCCCGCTGCCACGAGCATCAACGCGGGCACCGCCGCGGCGGCCGCGACCAGCCTTAACAGTCTGCGCCTGCGTGAGAGTCTCCCGAACATCTGCCTTGAAGATAAGTGCGGGGCGCGCCCTCCCCAGTGCGCGCCCCGCGTCCGTGGGCACAGCCGACGTAACCCCGGCCGGACTGCGAAAACTACCGGGGCCGCCGTGCCGTGTGTGATTATCCGCGAACGCGAAATTTACGCGACGCGGGCACCAACAGCGCGCGCGCGTGTCGCGGGCACTGTGCGCCTGTGTCTCTCCCAACCCGCGCGTGTGTGGCTAACCACATTGACCCGCGCGCCGCCTCGGGCGATTGTTACCGCGCCGTTTTGAGAATGTGTTGAGGAGGGCGTGTGATGAGCGTGATGGAGGCTTTGACTAAGCTCGTCATCGGGATGAGCAGGTTTGGCGACCACCTTCTGAGCAGAAAGGTCAGCGGCATCATCATCGCGGCGCTCGCCTTCGCCTGCGGCGCCGGGTTAGCCCACGCGCTGAAGAGCGAGACGCTAACGCCGCCCGCCGCCGTCGCCCCGGCGCGGCCCGCCGACACGGCGCGGGCCGAGGTCAACATGCGCGACACCCACGCGGGCGGGGCTGAAGACGAGAAGAGAGGCAGGACGGGCCGGTGCGCGAAGCGTTGACGAAGAGCTGGTGTTTACAACCCGTCGAGTGAGACTGCAAAATGTCATGCGTTGGTGAACGCTGACTCGCGGGCAAGCCCTTCCGTATGTCCATCCTGATTGCCGAAGACAACGTCGCGCAGCGACGCTACCTGCGGGAACTGCTGGAGCGCGAGTTCGCCGCACACGCCCCCGTCATCGAGGCCGCCGACGGCGAAGAGGCCGTCCGCACCGCTTTGAAGGAGCGGCCCGAGCTGTGCGTCTTCGACATCCAGATGCCGCGGCTCTCGGGCGTCAAGGCGGCGCGCGCCATCTGGCGCGACTTCCCCTCGGCGCGCATCATCTTCTGGACGCAGTTCGCGCACGAGGTCTACATCAACGAGTTGCGCAAGATCGTCCGCGCGGTCGAGCCGCAGCCCGCCTACGGCTTCATCCACAAGAACAACCCCGAGTCACGCTTCCTGCGCTTCGTCGCCGCCGTGCTCGAAGACGGCGCGGACATGATCGACCCGGCCTTCAAAGACTCCTTCAAGCGGCCGCTCCTCACCGAGTTCGAGGCCGAGGCGCTCTACTACCTCGCGCTGGGCCTGTCGAACTGGGCCATCGCGCGCAAGTGCGCGCTCTCTCTGCGCGGCGTCGAGAGCCGGCTCGCCACGCTCTACGAAAAGCTCTTTGTCTCGACGCCCGAGGGTACGCCGCACGAGGCATACGACAAGCTCGCCTACAACATGCGCACGCGCGCCTTCTTCGAGGCGCTGCGCCGCGGCCTCATCAACTCCGACGAGCTTGAGAAGGCCGCCGGCGACCTCGAACACTGGATCGAACGCGACCGCAAACGCTTCCTCGACGAACATAAGTGAGAACAGTAGGCAGATGGCAGTAGGCAGTAAGCTGAAAGCAAAGAGAAGACAGGGACTCCGCGCCGTCCGTCGTCTGCCGACTGCTTACTGCTTACTGCTTACTCTCTTCTGCCTTCTTCTTACTGCCTACTGCCTACTGCCTACTGCCTACTCCCTTGAGCAGAACGAGACCGCGACGACGCTCCACCGTTGGGGCGCGGTGACGCTCTTCCACGGGCTCCCTTCCGACCAGGTGCGCGCGGTGGCGCAGGACGCAGAGGGGCAGATGTGGTTCGGCACCGACGCGGGGCTCGCGCGCTACGACGGCCGCCGCGTGCAGTCTGTGACGACCGAGGGGCTGTCGGGGCCGCGCGTGCGCGCGCTCGCCGTGGGGCCGGACGGCGCGCTGTGGGTCGGCGCCGACGGCGGCGCGTACGTCCGCCCGCCCGGCTCACAGCAGTTCCGCCTCGTCGAGGAGACGCGCGAAAAGTCCGTCCTCGCCGTCGCCGTCGCGGATGCGCCCGGCCGCGCCTTCGTCTCGACCGCCGACGGGCTCCTCTTCGAGTGCCTCCTGCGCCCGGGCGGCGCGCTCGAAGTGAGACAGGTCGAGCAGCGCCTGACGGTCGCGCCCGGCAAGCCGCAGGGGTTGGAGTTGACCGGCCTCGCGTATGACGGCAAGACCGTCGTGGTCGGGACGCACGGCCGCGGGCTGATGACGTTCGAGCCCGGCGGTGCGAAGGAGATCGTCTCGCGACCGCGCACCTTCTACGTCGAGGCGCTGGCGCGCGATTCGGCGGGCGCGCTCTACTACGGCGTGCAGGCCCCCGCCTCCGACAGCGGCATCTTCAAGATCGAGGACGGGAACTTCGCGCGGCCGTCGAAGGTCGCGGGCGTTGCGACGGGCAAGGTGACGGCGCTCGCCGCCGCGCCGGGCGGCGAGTTGTACGCGGGCACCGAGGCGCGCGGCGTCTTCCGCCTGAAGAACGGGCGCGTGGTCGAGCACTTCACGTTCGCGGGGACGGCCGGTGGCCTGCGTTCCGACACGGTCAACGCCGTCTTCGTAGACCGCGAGGGCGTCGTCTGGTTCGGCACGCCGCGCGGCGTCTGCCGCTATGACCCGCGCGGCGTGCGCGTCGAGCAGTTGTCGCAGGAGACGGAGTCGAACTTCATCCGCACGCTCTATCGCACGCCCGCGGGCCGCCTGCTGGCGGGGACGAGCCGCGGGCTCTTCGCGCGCGACGACGCGGGCGCGGGCGCGTGGCGCGAGGTCGCGGAGGTCGCGGGCAAGACCGTCTACGCGGTCGCCGAGGACAGCCGCGGACTCCTCCTCGTCGGCACAAACGCGGGACTCTTCGTCGGCCTGCAAACGGAGGGGCTCAAGGCGAAGTCGCCCGTGCGTCTCGCGCCGGAGGAGAAGGCGCCCGGCGCGGAGACCGAGGCGAAGAAGCCGGCCGCAGGCGACGGACAGAAGCCGCCGGCTGAAGAGAAGAGCCGTGTTGACGGCAGCGAGAAGCCGCTCGAAAGCGTCGAGCCGAAGACGGATGAGACCGGCAAGCCTGTCAGCAAGAGCGAGGAGAAGCCGGCGGCCGACGAGAAGAGTGCGGAGGCGGCGCAGGCGAAGAAGGTCGCGGAGCCGGCGCTGAGCGGCAGCGTGCGCGCCATCGCGCGCTTCGCGGGCGGCGTCTACGTCGCGTCCTACGGGCGCGGGCTCGAACGTTTCCTCGGCCCCGGACGGCGCGAGCTAGTCTGGCCGCGCGCGGGACAGGACGAGCGCGGCCGTGAGGTCGTCAGCCTCTACGCCGACGAGTTGCGGGGCCGCCTCTGGGTCGGGACGGCCAACGCGGGCGTCTTCTACTTCGACGGCTCGACGGTCAAGGCCGAGCCCGCGCTCGCGCCGCTCGGGAAGAGCACGGTCTGGGGCGTCTCTTACGCCGAGGGCTGGCTCTGGCTCGCCACCTCGCGCGGGCTCTACGCGCTCGGCCCCGGCGGCAGGTTCGTTGCGCTCGTCGGCAGCGTTGATGTGCGCGCCGTCGTCGCCTCGGAAGGCGCGGGCGTGCCGCGGGCGTGGTGCGTGTCGGCGGGACTGGGGCTTCTGCGCGTCGTGCTCGACGAGCAGTTCGGCCCCATCGCCTCACGCCTCGGCACCGAGCAGGGGCTCCCGACCGACAACGCCTTCGCGGTACTGCGCGTGCGCGGCGAGGCCGGCGAGACGCTCATCGTCGGCACAACGGACGGGCTCGCGCGCTACGAGCCGGGGACGCTCGCGCCGGTCTTGAAACTCGTGCGCGTCACCTCCTCGCGCGCCATCCAGCCCGAAGAGTTGCAGGGCGGAGCGCTCAGGCTTCAGTATCCGCAGAACGGGCTCGCGCTCGACGTAGCGGCCGCCGCGAGCCGGACGTTCCCCGAGCAGTTCTTCTACGCCTTCACGCTGCGCGACGCGGCGGGTCGCGTGCTCCAACAGAAGCTCTCGCGCGACTCGCAGTTCCAGGCCGAGTCGCTCGCGGCCGGCGCCTACACCGTCACGGCGCGCGCCTACACCTTAGACCTCGTCCCTTCCGACACGCTGGTTCTCAACTTCGAGGTGGCGCGCGCGCCGTTCCCGCGCACCATCGTCGCGCTCTCGGTGCTGCTCGCGTTCGCGCTCGTCGCGCTGGTCTGGGCCTTCCTGCAACACCGGCGCGTCGTGCGCAGCCGCGAGGAGTTACAGGAGGCCAACCACCAACTCGCCGCCGCGCGCCTCCAACTCGCCAGCGAGGCCGAGGCCGAGCGCCGCCGCATCGCGCGCGACCTCCATGACCAGACGCTCGCAGACCTCCGCCGCCTGCTCCTGCTCACCGACGAGATGCAGCAGCCCGGGACGGGCGGCGCGGGCGCGCAGGGCACACTCGTCGCATCGACTACAGGGACGACGGGGACGACCGCGACGACGGTCGCCGACGCGCCGCGCCTGCGCGCGGAGATAGAGTCGATCTCGCAGGAGGTGCGGCGCATCTGCGAAGACCTCTCGCCGTCGGTGCTTGAGAACGTCGGTTTCGCCGCCGCGCTCGAATGGGCCGTGACCTCGGCCTGCGCGCAGCAGCCCGCCGCGCACAGGTTCGCTTACGACTTCGTGTGCGACGAAGACCTCGAAGAGCGTCTGGCGCTCGCGCCCGGCGTGCAGATGCAGGTCTACCGCATCGTGCAGGAGGCCGTGAGCAACGTCTGCCGCCACGCGGAGGCCGAACGCGTCTCCTTAAGCGTCCACCTCGACGACGCGGGCGACTTCCTCCTCCAGCTCTCGGACGACGGCCGCGGCTTCGACGCCGACAACAAGCGCGCTTTGAAGGGTCGCGGCCTCGCCGGCATCCGCGCGCGCGCCTCGCTCATCGAGGCCGAGGCCGGATGGACACGGCGCGAGAGCGGAGGCACGGTCTTCACACTGCGCAAACGCGCGGCCACAGGCCGTGCCGCCGCCTGAAGGCGCATGGAGAACGGCCCCCTCCGCATCGCGTTCGCGACGTGCGAATACGTCACGGAGAACTATTTCTACGGCGGCCTCGCCAACTACACGCACCGCGTCGCGAAGGCTCTGGCCGGGATGGGCCACGACGTACACGTCTTGACGCTCTCCGAGATCGACGGCGCGGAGTTCGAGCATGAGGGCGTCCGCGTCCATCGCGTCACGCCCGGCCGCGTCGCCGAGCGCGAAGGGGTGCGCAACGTGCGCGTCATCCGCTCGCCGTTCTACACGGAGACCGAGGCGCTGGACGGCTCGGTCTACGAGCGGCACCTGCGCGGCAAGCAGTATCTGCTCTTCTTCGGTCGCTTCCAGTTGCATAAGGGTTTCCACACGCTCGCCGACGCGCTGCCGCGCTTCCTCGAACAATGTCTCGATGCGCACGTCGCGCTCGTCGGGCAGGACGGGCCGACCCCGCTCGCGCCCTCGATGGCCGCCTACGCGCGCACACGTTGCGGACGCTTCGCCGAGCGGCTCGTCCTGCCGGGGAACCTCCCACACGCACAGCTCTACCCGGTCATCGAGGGCGCGCGTCTCGTCGTCCTGCCCTCGCTGCTCGACAGCTTCCCCAACGTGTGTCTGGAAGCGTTGGGGCTGGGTAAGCCCGTGGTCGGGACGAAGGGCACGGGCCTCGACGAGATGATTGAGGAGGACGAGACAGGCTTCCTCGTCCCGCCGGGCGATGCGGGCGCGCTCGCGGATGGGCTCATGCGCGCGTGGGCTCACCCCGGCCTCGCGCGGATGGGAGAGGCGGCGCGGCTGAAGGCGTCGGAGTTCTCGCCGGAGCGGACGGTCGCGGCGCTCGTCGAATACTACCGCGAGGTGCTGCGCGCCCCGGACGGCAAAAAAGCGTTATAGCGCGCGGCCGTGTTCGTGATAATCTCTGCGCCGTTTTCCTGCGAACGTGTCCGCCAGACCTTCTGGGTCTTATGCCGCAAACACTGAGACGCTTATTCAAGTCGCTGCCTCTCGCCTGTGCGCTTACGGGCTGCCTGCTGCCGTCGGCCCCGGTGCTCGGCCGGCAGGAGCCGACGCGTCCGCCGCAGGAGGATGCCTCTGCCGCGCAGGACGACGAAGAGACCGTCCGCATCGAGACGGAGCTGATCCAGACCGGCGTGATGGTCTTCGACAAGTCGGGCAAGTTCGTCGATAGGCTCCGTCAGGACGACTTCGAGCTGTCGGTCGAAGGCAGTCCCACGCAGCTCTCCTTCTTCGAGCGCATCGCGGGTGCGCCGCCAACGCCCGCGCCCACCGGTGGGCGCGGGGGCGCGAAGAACTCGGAGCCGAATGCCGCGCGGGCCGCGTCCGCGTCGGGCGCGCGCACCGTCATCCTCTTCGCGGACGACCTGCACCTCAGCTTCGTGGTCAAGTGAGAGCGTCCGTCTTTACTTAATCTGTCAGAGTCGGAGGGGAGAGTTTTAGTGCCCAAGTTCATCGAAGCGCCAACGGTCATCGAGGCCGCGGGCAACAAGCCGAAGATCATCGAGGAGTACGTCGGCCGCGTCAACAGCGGCGGCTCGGACGTGAGCGTCGCGCGGATGCGCAGCCCCGGCGGCTGGGAGGAGCCCGGCCAGCGCCCCGAGTTCGACGAGTATACGGTCGTGCTGCGCGGGATGCTCCGGGTCAAAACGGAGGGCGAGACGTTCGACGTGCGCGCCGGCCAGGCCGTCATCACGCGGCGCGGCGAGTGGGTGCAGTACAGCACACCCGAAGCGGAGGGCGCCGAATACGTCGCCGTCTGCCTGCCCGCCTTCGCGCCCGACACGGTTCACCGCGACGCTTGAGTGCTGACACCAACGCCTTCAATCGAGAGGCTAACGACGACAATGACAACGACCAAACTGTTACTGGCCTGCGTCTGCGCCGCGGCCGTCCTGACGCTCGCGGGCTGCGGCGGGCCCGGCGGCAGCGCACCCGCGGGGAACACGGCCGCCGGCAACGGCAACGCTTCGAGCCCCGCGCCTGCGAACTCCAACGCGGGGACGGCCGCGCCCGAGACCGGCGTCGAGAAGGTCAAGCCCGCGCCCGGCACCGGCAACGTACAGGGCAAGGTGCTCTACAACGGCAAGCCCGTCGAGGGCATCGAGGCCACTCTGTGCGAGAAGTTCAACCGGTTCGGCGGCGGCTGCTCGGGCAAGACCTACACGGCGAAGTCTGACGCCGAGGGCGTGTACGTCATCACGAACGTCCCGCCGATGACCTACGAGGGGCTGACGGTGAGCGTCTTCGACACCGACAGCGTTATCTTCGCCACGACCGGCCTCGCGGGTTTGAGTTCGGCCAAGTACGAGGTCGCGGCCGACAAGACGCTCTTCGTTCGCCCGACGCACCTCTTCAAGTCCGACCTCAAGATGCTCAACCCGAAGGCGGGCTCGAAGGTGAGCGCGCAGGGGTTGGAGTTGAAGTGGCAGGAGTACCCAAACGCGTCCTACTACAAACTGAGCCTCTACCCTTCGGAACCGACCGTCACCTCGCCCTACATCAACCAGCGCGTCGAGGCGACGACCTTCCCGGCCGATAAGCCGCTCCCGAAAGGCGAGTACCGCGTCCAGCTCGAAGCCTACAACGACTCCGACCAGAAGCTCGCCGAGAGCGCACGCGACATCAAGTTCACTGTCACGGACGGCCCCTGACGATTGATTCATTTGTTCATCGGGTCATTGAATCATTGGGTTAATCCGCCAATGATTCAATGACCCGATGAACAAATGAATCAATCCCTCACTGTCCCCGCGGCTTGGCCTCGACCTGGCCGCGCGCGTCGAGCCAGCCGCGCCAGCCGCCTTTGAGAACGCGGACGCGCTTGAAGCCCGCGGCCGTGAGCGTCTGTGCGGCGCGGACGGCGGCCTCGTCGTTGGGGCAAGCGCAGTAGGTGACGACCTCCGCGTCGCGCGAGAGGTCGCGCAGCGGCGGCAGCGCCAGACGCGCGCGCAGTCTCCGCTCCTTGATGTGAAGCGCGCCCGCGATCTTGCCGTCGCTCCCCGCGTAGGCGTCGGCCGAGCGCAGGTCTATCAACGTCAACGGCCCGCCCTTCGACAGCTTCTCCTTCAGCTCGGCGGCGGAGACGAACTCGGCCGCCGCGTCCTGCGCGCCAACGCGCGCGGCTCCCACCACGAACGTCGCCGCGCACGCGGCGAGCAGCGCGCACGCGAGCGCGCGAGACCTGTTGAGCCTCATACTCTTCATCTCCTCTAAGAGTCGTTTCACTGCTGCACGGCCCTGACCATCCCGCCGTGCACGACGCGCGCGGGCGGCGGCTTCTTGTAACCGCGCGGGTCGTACCAGAGGTATTGCGCGCCGTTGTAGTAGATGAAGCCCGCGCGCTCCCTGACGGTCTCATCTATCACGTCGCCGACGAGCTGCGGCATCTTTGTCTCGTCGCCCGAGGCGAGCGCGGCCTGTTGCGTGCGTGCCTTCAGACGCTCACCCGCGGCACCCTTCAGCACATAGGTCTGCGTCGCGCGCGCGTCGCGCCAGCCTTCCACGCTGTAGCCGTGGATGACGACGAGCAGCGCGTCAGACTCTTCGACGAGCACGCGCCGACGCGCCGCGCCGTAAGAGGCAGAGCCCACGGGCAGGGGCGCGAACGGGTCTTTGATAATCCAACCGGCGAGTTCGTCGTTCACCTCGCCGAGCCTGCCGGGCGCCGTGGCGACCGCGACGGCTAAGTCCTGCGAGTCGTCGCCGTTGAAGTCGCCGACGGCGAAAGAGGGCGCAGCACCGGCCGTCAAAGCGCCCTTGAAGATGCGTTCGACGGCGCCGGAGACTTCCACGGCGTCGGGCGGCGGAGGCTTCAACGCGCTGGCGGCGCCGGCCGCCGCGGGAATCACGTTCAGCTCAGGCACCTGCGCGGGCGCCTCGGCGGGCGGTGGGGGCGCCTCGGCCACCACGGTCTGCCGCCGCGTGGACGACGCGCCGCCGCCGCAGCCGACCGCCGGCACGCACACCGCGGCGACGCACAAGATGAGCGCGGGCGTGAAGGTTCTGCTCGACATCCTTTTGTCCTCGGTAATGAAGGTGCGGGTTCGGGGCCGGGGCCGCCTCTTCTGCAAGAGACGCCCCCGGCCTCTGTCAGTGCCGTGCGCGCACGGCGCCTCGGACTTACAGCGACTTCAGGAACGCGACGACGTTCTCCTTCTGACCGGCGGTCAGCGCGTTGAAGGCGTTGCGCGAAGAGGTGGCCTGCCCGGCGTGGCGCTGGATCGCCTCGTTGAAGGTGAACGAGAGCCCGTCGTGCATCAGCAGCGGGCGCATGCGCACGCCCCAGAGCGGCGGCGTCCGCACCATGTTGCGCGTCGCGGCCCCGCCGTTCTGGACGATGCCGTCGCCGGTGCCGATGTTGTGCAGCAGGAAGTCGCTGAACGGGCGGATGCGCTCGTCGCCCAGCACGGGCGGGACGGTGAACGCCCCACCGTTGATGGAAGTGCCGGCGGGTGCCGTCACTATCGAGGGCGTGTGGCAGACGTTGCAGCTTATCTGGTTGAAGAGCGTCTGGCCGTTCTGCACGGCCGCCGTGATGGGGCCGCGCCCCGGCGCGCGCGTCGCCCTCATGAAGTTGGCGAAGGCTTCGGCGTCCGCGCCGTCGTCCTCGGGGTCGGCCACCGTGTCGAAGGCCGCGACCGACTGGCCGAGCGCGTTGTTCTCGACCGTACCGCCGTTGCCGTCGAAGGGGTTGGTAATGCCCATCTCGTTCAGGTAGGCGTCGCCCGAGAACGAGACGAGGGAAGCGTGCTGGTTCTTCCAGCCGAAGCGCCCGATGCGAAGCTGTCCGTTCGCCTCGACGACGGGCACGTTGATGATCGTGCCGCGGAACTCGGCCGGCTGCGCGGCCCTGATGTCGGTCAGCGTGGAGTTGGCGATGGCCTCGATGAAGCCGTCGCCGATAACGTTCAGGCTCGTGCGGAACGTGCGGATGTTTTCGAGCGGCGCGTTGTCGAGCCGCTCCTGGATGGGCGCGGCCAGCGCACGCAGTTGAATGAGCGAAGAGCCGCCCGGCGGGTTGACGAACGTGCCCGCGGAGTTCAGGTGGCCGGCGCGCAGTTCGTTGCTCTGGCTGATGCCGCCGGTGTCGGGGCTCTGGTGGCAGGCGACGCACGCCACGTCGTTGTAGGTCGGGCCGAGGCCGTCGTCGGCGACCTCGCGCTCCTCGAAGATGAACTTGTTATCCTCAAACGAGCGGTTAGCAACCGGCGGCCCCGTCACGCACTCGTCGATGGGCGTGCCGCGCTGCCCCAGCCCGTTGAAAAGGTCGTCGGTGAGAACGTTCAGGTCGGTGGTCGGCGCCTCCTGGATGGTCTGGCTCTCGACCGCGGAACGCGATGCGGACGCGAGTGCCAGCGCCAGGACGACGAACGCCACGGCGGACAGTTTCAGGATTTTCATATCGGTCTCTCCTCTGGCGATGCGGGGGGCGCAGGAGGCCCCCTCGGGAAGGTGTGTCGGGGCGCGCGGCGCGTGAGAGTGACGGCACGCGCGCATCAAATTTATCGCCCGTGTGTTCGCCCTGGAAGGAAGTCCTCGGCCCCCGCGGGCCTGAAGCGGCGTCGGCGGCCGAGGCGACGGAGCGTCGTCGCGGCGCGCGTCCTAAGAGTTGGCGAGGGGCGGCGTGGCGGCGGCCGAGGGTAACAAGACTACCGGCCACGCCCGGGCGTACAGGGAAACGCGCCCGGGAGGCGCCGGCACTCCGGCCGCACGCGCCGCTCTCGAACAACTCTGCGGGAGCAAAGAAGGTGTGACTGCGCCGGGCGCAGCCTTACTGACTCTTAAAGCGGTGAAGCCCCTTGTGAGAGGTCGGGCAAGTGACTTGGGGCAGGGGGCGTGACTGCTGTTGCGCGGGAAGCCTAATCCCGCCGCGCGCCGTTGTCAACACTTTTGTAACAGGCAGAGGGCAGTCGGCAGTTAAAAGCTCCGCCGTCCGGAGTTGAGGCTTGAATCCTTCAACACCCTTGACGCGGAGCGACTGCCGCCTGCCCTCTGCCTGCTGCCTACTGAACTGTAGCGGGCAGCAGCGAGCCGCGGCGGTCGGTGGCGACGCCGCGGCCGTCCTCGATGACGCCGATCATGCCGTGGAAGTGGATGTCGCTGCCCGAGAGCACGAGCAGCACATCGCCCGCGCGCACGTCCGGGTTCTCGACCTCGAAGCGGACGACCGTCGCGTGGCCGTTCGACGCTTCGAGCGTCTCGAACTCGAAAGTGTCGGCATCGACGACGACGGTCTGCGAGTTGTTCGTGACACTGGGTCTCTCTTCTGACATAGATGATTACCTCTTAAAAATTATCCGTTAAAAATTCTCGGGATGAAAAGCCCTGCCGTAGAGCCCCTGATAAGCCCAGCCCAGCACGCGCGCCTCGGCCGTGCAGAGCGTCTCCAGCCAGCAGCAGTTTAAGTAAATGTCCCGCTCGCGCCGCGACGGAATCTTCTCCGCCTCGTGGACGACCGAAGAGTCCTCCGAGGGCTTGAGCCCGTACGCCTCGGCTATTGACTCGTTCGTCTGCCGCGCGTCTTCGAGCGCGGCGAGCAGCTCTTTAATCCAGCCGTGCAGCGCCGATTCGTTGTCGTACTGAACGAGCGCCTGCATGACGCCGACGGCGAGGCGGTCTTCGGCGCGGTTGAAGCCGAGCGGCTCTGCACTCCCCCGCAACTCCTCCTGCTGGCGCCACTGGAAGAGCGCCTCGACCGCCGGGAAGCGTACGACCGCGACGCGCGCGTCGTAGTCGAGGAACCACTGGATGACGGCGGCCAGCGACGCCGGCTCGACGCGCCCTCCCACGTCGCGGCGCAGGACGGGCGGCCCCTCCGCGGCCCCGCCCGCGTTCGTCGATGCGTCTGCCTTCGACTTCGACATCATGAACTCGCTACCGTCTCGCCCGCCTCGTCGGTCGTCCCCTCGCGAACGCGCTTCAGGTACTTGCCGAAGTAGCCGTTCCAGGGCGGGATGACGACCGAGACCGACCCTTCGGCGCGCGCCTGACACGAGAGTCTGATGAGCGGCTTCGGGTCGTCCGTCTCGATGTAGCCGAAGAGCGGCATCATCTTGCGCTCGCGCCGGTCGGTCTCCGAGAGCCTCTCGGCCCCGCCGAGCACGCCGACCCAGCAGGTGCCGCACGAGGCCGAGCGGCACTGCACCGGGATCGGGCCTTCATCGACGGTGCAGCGCTCGTCCTGTTCGTGCCACGGCCGCTTATCGGTGGCCGCGCCGGTGGCGACCTCCTGCGTGTCCAGCGCCTTGAAGCGGCGGTCGTCGGCGTTCTCGTCCCACACGACCGTCCAACGCCTGTCGGACGTGCGCAGGAAGCCGAAGAGTCCCTGCCCCTCGTCCTTTGCACGCTCGCGCAAAACCTCGTCGGGCGTGCGCTTGAGGTGCCTGCGGTCGATGAGGACTTCGCCCGGCGTCCGCTTGAACTCTGATAAGCTCACCTGCTGCAACGCCATCAGGCCCACGGCGGCGACGGCCGTCGTCAAAGACTCGTCAACCTTCCTCTCCGACGCCACGGTGCGCGCGACCTCGCGCACGACCTCCGCGAGCGTGCGGCCATCGGGCACTTCCCCGCCCTCAGCCAGACGCACGACGGCGCTCTTCACCTCGGGCCAGAAGCGGTGGCCGTAGAGGAACGTGTGCGACGAGTCGAGCTGGTCTTTCAGATACCAGCGGCCCTGCATCAACAGCTCCTGCGCCAGCCGCGCCGGGTCTTCCGCGGCCTGAAAGGCGCGCAGCAGCGCCAGCGGGTAGAAGTGAAACCAGACCTGCGCCGCGTTCCTGTCCACCTCGTGGATGGCGGGCAGCAGCGTCACGAGCGTCTCGCGCCACGCCGCGTCGTCGTGGCGGTTCAGGAAAACTTCCAGCGGCGTCTCTCTCTTACTGCTCATGGCTCCTCTATGAGAACTCTTCCGAAAAAAGGATGACAACCGAAACGAAGAGTTTACTCGTCTTCGCCCCCGCAGACAAATGGGGAGGTGAATAGGCAGCGGGCAGACGCCGCCTCTGCCCGCTACGTAGAATTTGTAGCCGTGAAGACAGACTCTGGCGACAAGTCGCGTGATAGAGTACGGCGCTAATGGCTGAAAACGGCGAGTCGAAGCGGCTGGGCGACGTGACGGTGGGCGAGGCCAAGCGTGCGGTCATCTACGCGGGGCTGATCGCGCTGGCGCTCTTCCTCTTCGTGCGCCTGCTCGGCGAGGTTCTGGTGGCGCTGCTGCTGGGCGCGGTGGCCGCCGCGTACCTGCTGCCGGTGCAGCAGTGGTTGGAGCGGCGCCTGCGCGCGCGTGCCGGGAGCGCGCTCATCACCATCGCGCTCATCGTCGTCCCGCTGGCGGCCACGGTCGGCTACGGCTGGTACGAGATGTCGGGCTACTCCTCGCAGGTGCAGGACGAGCAGCGGCGCAAGCATATCGTCGAGGGCATCAGCCAGTCGCTCTCCGAATACGTCGCCGTCGAGAACACGCGCTCCGTCCTTCAGAACGCCTTCGCCGAAGCGTTCGTCCGCTCGGGCGAGGCGCTCGCCGACTTCAAGAAACGGACGGCGATGCTCCTCGTCTCGGCTACCGTCTTCTTCTTCACGCTCTTCTACGTGCTGACGGAGCGCGTGCGGCTCGCCGCCTACATTAAGCTGCGTGTGCCGGGCGACTTCCTGCCCTTCTACGAACGGCTGGGCGAGAACGTCGGCGGGGCTCTGCGCGGCGCGCTCTTCGCCGTGATGGTCGATCAGACGGCGAAGGCCGTCGCCATCCTCATCATGAACCTCGTCTTCGGCGTGCCGCTGGCGGTGGCGCTCGCGCTCGTCACCTTCCTCATCGGCTTCTTCCCCATCCTCGGCGAGTGGGCCGTCTACATCCCCGTCAGCATCTTCCTGCTCGTCTTCCAGCACAGGCCCGGGGCGGCGGCGGCCTACCTCCTCATCGGCGTCGCGATGACCATCGGCTCGTCGCTCGTGCTCCGCCCGAAGCTCGCCGCGCGCAGCGCCGAGCGCTTCAACTTCTACTGGATGCTGGTCGGGTTGGTGACGGGCGTCTACGCCTTCGGCATCCCCGGCGTCGTCCTCGGCCCCGCCATCCTCGGCTTCGCCAAGGCCATCATGGACACGCTCGTCGGCGACGTGAAGTACGAGACCTCGCTCCTCAAAGAAGAGCGCGCGCAGCGCACCGAAGAGGCGAAGTCCGAGTCAGACGAGCCCATCAAGACGCACGCCTGAACACACAGACAGAAGTGGAGCGGTGTCGTTAACCCGGGGGCCACGTCAGGCGGCGACCGCCGAGGAGGTGGACGTGTATGTGGAAGACGGTCTGGCCGGCGTCGGCGTTGGTGTTGATGACGGTGCGGTAGCCGCCTTCGGCGTGACCCGCGTCGCGCGCCACGCGTGCGGCGACGAGAAGCAGGTGGCCGAGCAGCGCCTCGTCCGCCTCACTCGCTTCGTTCAGCGAGGCGACGTGTCGGCGCGGGATGACGAGCGCGTGGGTGGGCGCCTGCGGGTTGATGTCGCCGAAGACGACCGCGCGCTCGTCCTCGTACAGCTTCGCCGCGGGAATCTCGCCCGCGACTATCTTGCAGAAGATGCAGTCGGCTCTCAACGCCATAAAACCTTCCTTAAGGGTAGATGTACTCGGGCCAGTCGAGGTCTTCGTCTGACCTCGACTCACTCTTAACGCTCGACGGCCGCACGCCCCGCACTTCGCCGTCGCTGCCGTCGTCTTCAGCCTCGAAGCGCCGAGCGCCCGCAGGGCCCGCGGGCACGACGAGCGTGTACCAGACGAGCACGCAGGCGAGGACGAGCGCGAGCAGTTGCTGCCTCAACTCCTCACGGCCGAGCGGCGCGCGCCGCCCCACGTCCAAACTCAGGGCCGCCGTCATGCCGTGATTGTCTCCACGGGCGGGAGTTGCGAGGTGACCGACTCGCGCAGCCGCTCGATGTCGGCGCCGACGGCGCGCAGCTTGGCCTCGATCTTCTCGTAGCCGCGGTCGATGTGGTAGACGCGCTCGATGATGGTCTCACCTTTCGCCGCCAGTCCCGCCAGCACGAGCGAGGCCGAGGCGCGCAAGTCCGACGCCTGCACGCGCGCGCCCGACAACTCCGACGGGCCTTCGACGAAGGCCGTGCTGTTGCTCTCGACGCGGATGCGCGCGCCCATGCGCTGCATCTCGGAGGCGTGCATAAAGCGGTTCTCAAAAATAGTCTCGACGACGCGCGCGCTGCCTTCGGCCTGCGTGAGCAGCGCCATGTACTGCGCCTGCATGTCGGTCGGGAAGTCCGGGTAGGGCTCGGTCGTCACGTCGCGCGCCTTGAGCCCCGAAGGCTTCCGGCGCGCGTGCAGCGTCGTCGGGTTGACCTCTTCAATCTCGACGCCGGCCTCGCGCAGCCGCTCGATGACGGCGATCAAGTGCTGCGGCTGGCAGTCCTTCACCTCAAGCTCGCCGTCCGTGATGGCGGCGGCAACGAGGAACGTACCCGTTTCGATGCGGTCGGGGATGATGGTGTGCTCGGCTGCCCCGAGCCCCTCGACGCCTTCGATAGTTATCGTATCGGTGCCTGCGCCGCGGACGCGCGCGCCCATGCGATTGAGCAAATCCGCGAGGTCTTCGACCTCCGGCTCGCGCGCCGCGTTGCGCAGAGTGGTGGTGCCGCGCGCGAGCGTCGCCGCCATCAAAAGGTTCTCCGTGCCCGTCACGGTCACTTTCGGGAAGGTGACATCGGCGCCGACGAGACGGCCGCCCGACGGCGCGCGCGCGACGATGTTGCCCGACTCCAGACTCACCTGCGCGCCGAGCAGTTGCAGTGCTTCGAGGTGCAGGTCAATCGGGCGCGTGCCGATGGCACAGCCGCCCGGCAGACTGACCTTCGCCTTGCCGAAGCGCGCGACGAGCGGCCCGAGCGCGAGCACCGACGCGCGCATCGTCTTCACGAGGTCATACGGCGCCTCGAAGACTTCGAGGTTGGCGGCCGTGATCTTGTGCGTGCGCAGGTCGGGCACGAGCACCGTGGCGCCGAGGTCTTCCAGCAGGCGGCGCTGCGTCATGCAATCGCGCACGTACGGGACGTTGTGGAGCGTCACCGTCTCGGGCGTCAGGATGGCAGCCGCCAGGCACGGCAGCGCCGAGTTCTTCGCCCCGCTCACCGTCACGCGCCCGCGCAGGGGACGGCCGCCGGTAATTCTAAATTTATCCATAAAGTTTTTGGGGAGTCAGGTCGCGCGGGATTCTAACACGCCCCGAGAAACGCTGACCACTTGCCCTCGACATTACTCAACCGTCGTTCAGACGAAGCGCGACGGTGCGCGGGATGCCTTGCAGGTCAAGGTGTATGTCGAGCAGCGTCCAGACCGTCGGGTCGATGAGGCTTGCGACCTGCGCGTGCTGCCCGTAGCCGATCTCGATGAGGAGGTGGCCGCCGGGCTTGAGAAACTCGGGCGCCCGCGCGACGAGGCGGCGGATGACCGCGAGGCCGTCGCCGCCGGGTGTGAGCGCGAGGCGAGGCTCGTGTTCGCGCACCTCCCTTTGCAGCCCTTCAATCTCGGCTTCGGCGATGTAAGGCGGGTTCGACGCGACGAGGTCGAAGCGAATCTCTCTGTGCTCGCCGTCGCGCAGGGCGTCGAAGCAGTCGGAGAGGATGAACCGCAGACGTTCTTCGACGCCGTGGCGCGCGGCGTTGCGCGCGGCGACCGCGAGCGCCGCGGGCGACACGTCGAGCGCGAAGCCCCACGCGTCTTGACGCTCATGAAGCAAGGTGACGGCGATGCAGCCCGAGCCCGTGCCCACGTCGCACAGGAGCGGCGCGTCCGAACCCTTCAGAAGTTTGAGCGCCTCTTCGACGAGCAGTTCCGTCTCGGGGCGCGGGATGAGCACGTCCGGCGTCACCTCGAACTCAAGCCCGTAGAACTCCTGCCGCCCCGCGATGTACTGGAACGGCTCGCCCGCGGCGCGGCGCTCGACCCGCGCGCGGAAGTCTGCGAGTTGTCCCGGCGTCAGAGCTTCGTCCGAGTGCGTGATGAGGAACGCGCTGTCGCGCCCCAACGAAGAGGAGAGAAGCGCCCCCGCCTCTCGACGCGGCTCCGCAAACCCCGCGTCGCGCAGGCACGCCGAAGCCTCGCGCAAAGCGTCCGCCAACGTCAACATCCCTTCAAGGCTCTCACTCATTTCGGTCAAAGACACTCGCAAACGCCCGCGCGTGGCCTGCGTGGGCGGGGCTGGGCTATAATACGCGGCAACTGAGGCAAGACAAAAAAAGGTTCCCCGCGCGCGTCGAGTCATCCGACTCGACGTTGATGCGGCGGATTCAAGGAGGGATGGAGTAATAATGGCTGAAGCTGAGAACAAGTTAGAGCAGACGAACGACAACCCCGTGGACGACCGCGGCACGGACGCGGCCGGCGGCCTGGAGCTTCTGCGCCGCCTGCGCGATAACGGCTTCGGGTCGGACGACGAAAAGTTCGCCGTCGCCCTCGGCCGCCCCGTCAAAGAGGTCGCGGCCTGGATGGAGGGCACCGAGCCCCCCGACGACGACATCATCATGAAGGCCCGCGGCATCGCGCAGGAGCGTGGGATAGAGATCGAATAAGAAGTCAGGAGTCAGAAGCCAGAATAAAAGCCCTACTCGCTTTTTACCTTCTGACTTCTGACTCCCGACTCCCTTCTTTATGAACGACAAGGTTAGCCGTGCCGCCGCCGCGCTCGTCGAGTCGTACGAGGGCGGCGGCGTCAAGATTCATCACCTCGACCGCCGGCCGCTGCCCTCGCGCGACGCGGCCGTGGCCGTGCTCGACGCGTTGCAGGAGCTGATGTTCCCCGGCTACACCGGGGCGCAGGGGTTGACGGGCGCGGGGCTCCGGCTCCACGTCGAGTCGCGCGTGGCGTGGCTCTACGAGATTCTGGCCGAGCAGATCGCGCGCGCCGCGGGGCACGGCCACCGGCTTGAAGACGCGTGCCCGGTCACCGAGCGGCAGGCGACCGAGTGCGCCGAGGACTTCATCGCGCGCCTGCCCCGAGTGCGCCAAGTCCTCGCGACCGACGTGCGCGCCGCCTACGACGGCGACCCGGCCGCGCGCTGCTTCGACGAGATCATCTTCAGCTACCCCGGTCTCTACGCCATCATGACCTACCGCCTCGCGCACGAGCTGCACGAACTGGACGTGCCGCTCATCCCGCGCATCATGACCGAGCACGCGCACAGCCGCACCGGCATCGACATCCACCCGGGGACGCACGTCGGCCCCGGCTTCTTCATCGACCACGGGACGGGCGTCGTCGTCGGCGGGACGGCCGTCATCGGCGCGAACGTCAAGCTCTATCAAGGCGTCACGCTCGGCGCCTTCTCCTTCGACAAGGACGCCGACGGCCAGCTCGTCCGCCACACCAAGCGCCACCCGACCATCGAGGACGACGTGGTCATCTATGCCGGCGCGACCATCCTCGGCGGCGAGACCATCATCGGCCGCGGCTCCGTCATCGGCGGCAACGTCTGGCTCACGCATTCCGTCCCGCCCGGCACGCGCGTCCTTCAGGACTCGCCCCGCCTCCGCATCATCACCGCCGAAGAGGCCGCCGCCGCCTCCTGAGCGAACCGAGTGTTTGAAACGGCCATCCCGCGACGGGGCGGCCCTCATCGTATGCGCAACGCGGCGCAGACTCCTTCGCGCCGCCGCATCTCCCCGCAAACATCTGCGGACATAACCGGATTGGGAGGAGATTCAAATGGACAACGTGTGGAGTCGTCGGACGTTCTTGAGGGGCGCGGGGCTGTTGGCGCTGCTGCTGTTGGCGGCCGTCGCGCCGACGCAGGCACAGAATGACAGGCAGACGCGCTACGCCATCGAGCGCGCACAGATCGGCGTGAGCGGGAAGATCATACAGGAGCGCGGCGGCACATGGAGCGACGTGACCTACGACCAGACGCGCACGCAGACGTGGCGTGTCTCGGATCGTCTGACGGGGGTGCGCGGCACCGGCGCCCACGCGCCCGGCGGCTCGAACTCGCGCTCCTTTACCTACGAGGCGACCGTCAACCATCGTAACGGCAACATCGAGCAGGTCAGCTACGAATGGGTTCGCGGCGGCGGCGGCGGCGGCGGCGGTGGTGGTGGTGGCGACAGGCGCGTCCCGCGCTGGCTCGTCGGTTCGTGGCAGGGGCGCAGCCCCTCGAACCAGCGGCGCGTCTCCGTGACGGTCGGGAGCGACGGCGCCGTCTCGGCCCTCTACACCAACGGCTCGCGCGAAGAGGGTACGTACGAGAACGGGCGGATACGCTTCAACAACGCGACCGATTGGGATGTAAGTCGCGTGGACGAGGGCTTCCGCGCCGCCGTGGGTACGCGCTCGGAAGTCTTCAGAAACGGGACGGCCGGCGGCGGCAACGACGATGACGACAACGACGGGCGCGTCCCACGTTGGGCTCGCGGGACGTTCCGCGGCACGACCGACAGCGGCGAGTCGGAACTCATCATTCGCGCCGACGGCACGGCGACGGCCCGCTCGCTCTCGAAGAACGCGAGCTTCCAGGGCAGCTACTCGAACGGCGTCCTGCGCTTCGACTGGGGCACCTTCGACGTTCAGCGCCAGAACGACGGCATCCGCACCATCCAGACCAACAACCGCAACAACCAGACCTTCTACCGCCGCACCGGTAATTAAGCATCAACCACAGAGACACAGCGCGCCGAGTTCATAACTCGGCGCGCTGTGCGCTCCAACGTCGTAAGAGGCTCCCCCGCTGCGGGGAAGGAACTGACCGCCCGCCCTTTCCGGCCCCTCTAATAGTTCAGGTTGATGCCGCCGCCGTCTTTGACCACGGCCATCGAGGCCGTCGCGTCACCGTAGAGCAGCGCCAGCATCGCCCTCGTGCTGTCGCCCATGATGACGGCGTCGCCCATGACGGCACCGTCGCCGAGCAGCACTCCGTCGCCCATGACGGCGCCGTCGCTCAGCAACACGCCGTCGCTCAGCAGCACGCCCGCCGGGCAGAAGTGGATGCCGTCGCTCATCAGCGTGCCCTTGCTCGTCAAAATCTGGTCGGCCAGAATGACGCCGCTCGACCACGTCGAGCGGTCGGCGAGGAGCACGCCGTCGGCCGATGTGATGCCGTCGCCGAGCAGCGCGCCGAGCCCGTAGACCTTCTGGTAGAGCGCGAGGCCGTAGCCGGTGACGAAGGTGTGGCCGACGATGACGCCGCCCGACCAGGGGAAGCGGTAGCCGGCGATGGTCGTGTAGGGCGCGGGCGGCACCTTCGCGAAGACGGGCGTGCCGACCGGCGTCGCCGCCGTCAGGTCAGTGCGGACGAGCTTGACGAGCGTCACCGCGCCCGCGACGTTAAGCTGCCCCGCGCCCTGCTCGAAAGTGTTGAAGCCACGGAGTTGCTGCGCCGTGTACATCAAGAGCGCCTTGACCATGTTCGGCGTCAGGTTGGGGTTGACTTGTAAGAGCAGCGCCGCCGTGCCGGCGACGACGGGCGTCGCCATCGAGGTGCCGCTCATGGACATCATCTCGGAGTCGGGCGCCGAGCTGACGTTGCTGGCGAGCGAGGGCGTCAGACGAACGAGGAGGTTACTCACCGACTCGGCGCTGATGAGCTTGTTGCCGGGCGCGACGAGGTCGGGCTTGACGAGGTTGTCGTAGCGGCGCACGCCCGCGGCGTCCACCCAAGAGCCGCGGGTCGGCCCGCGCGAGCTGTAGGTGGCGACGCCGTCGTCGGCGCGCGTGTCGGTGCCGAAGGTGTTCGCCGCGCCCACCGTCAGCGCCGAGGGCTCGTGCCCCGGCGAGTGAATCTGGCCGTAGACCTTGCGGCCCAACACGTTCTTGCCGTCGTTGCCCGCAGCGACCACGACGACCACGCCCGCGTCCACCAGCTTACGCACGGCGCGACAGACCGGGTCGTTGCGGTAGGAGGTGGCGGCCGAGGCGCCGAGGCTGACGTTGACGACGCGGACGTTATAGTAGGTTCGGTTGGCGAGCAGCCAGTTGAGCGCGGAGAGCAGCACCGAGACTTTGCCCGTGCCGGCCGCGTTGAGCACGCGCAGGTTGATGATGTTGGCCTCGGGCGCGACGCCTTCGTAGGCGCCGCCCGCGATCTGGCCGTTGCCTGCGGCGAGCCCCGCCACGTGCGTCCCATGTCCGTAGGGGTCGTCGGTGCGATTCTCGCCCGTGAAGTCCTTGCTGTAGACGACGCGCGACTTGCCGTCGCGGCCACGGAACATGCGGTGCGCGCCGTAGACGCCCGAGTCAAGGACGGCGATGCCGATGCTCTTGCCGTCAAGCTTGCGCATGGAGACGACGCCGGTCGGCGAGACCTCCTGATCGTTCTCCACATCCTCCTTGCCCGTCGTCTTCGAGACGTGGCCGCCGAGAGGGCTGAGGTCGCCGTCGAGCGAGAGGTGCGAGACGCCGCGCAGTTCCGCCAAACGCTCGACTGCGCCCGCGGGCACCTCGACGAGCTGCGCGCCGAGCCCCGCATAGCTCGCGCCGACGCGCGCGCCGTTCGACTTCAGGAACTTGCGCAGCGCGCCGTCCTTCAGATCTTCGCCCTGAAGAATGACGGGCACGTGCCCACCGGCGCCGGCCAGGGCCGCGCGCAGGTCGGGCGAAATCTTGTCTCCGACGAAGCCCGAGGCGTCCGAACGCGCGTCGGCGTCGTCGTCCGCGTCCTCTTCATCGTCCGACTGTGCGGCCTCCGGCCGGTCGAGGTAGACCTCCTGTAGACGCCCCTCGAACCTCTCGTCGCGTGCGAGCCTCAACTCGAAGGCAGCGGGCGTGACCGTGCCCACCAGCCGCACCGTGCCGCGCGCGACTTCGCGCGCAAGTGAGTCGAGCGCGGCCCGCGCGTGGCCCGCCTCGCGCGCCGCGAGGAGCCCGTCGAGATTTTCGAGGAAGAGGACGACGCGCCCTTCGGGGCGCCCCGCCTCGCTCAACAACGCCTCGAACTTCCGCGCGAACTCCGCGCCGCCCAACTCCGAAAGGAGCCGGCCCGCGTCGAGCCGGAAGATTCTCTTGCCGCGCAGAGGCGCGGGCACGTCGCCCGCTGCGACGCGACGCGCGAGCGACTCGACAAGCGCGCCGCCCGCCGCGAGGTCTTCGGTGACGAGCACGAGGGTTGTTGCGGCCGGCGCCGCGCGCCAGAGCGCGCATGACGCTACGGACGCCCGCGCCGTCCTCCTCAGACGCCTGCGCGGAGCGATGTCCGGCGCGTGTCAGCTCCTGCGCGTAGACCGAGAGAGCATCGAACCCGTCACCGCCCGAACCCGCCGCGCGCGTCTGCGCGCCGGCCGGCACAAGTGCCACTTGCGAGAAGAGCACCGCGAAGAGGGCAAGGTTACTTAAGAAAGGTGAGCGTTTCATCATCCGCATTCTCCGCCCGAATTCGGAACCCTTGATTCGTCAAATATTCGAAAGCGTCGCTACGCCTCGGCGCAATCTCGGAAATCAAAGAGCGTACCGCAGGACAAAACGTGAATTTCCCGGGAGAATCGCATGACTGCGGAGATGTTCGCCCGCACGCGCTGACCGCTCCAGGTCAGACTGGCACAAGCACTCGCGCAATCTGACACGAACCTGACCGACTCATCCGGCGCGTTGTTGGAAAGCGCGGACGATTGAGACTTTCATTGCTTCGTAAGGTAAGAGAAGTTTTCCATTCCTCCGTTGGTGCGAGCCGCAACCCCCAAGTCCTTCGGGATTGGGGGTTCGGTCGTTTCAGGGGCGGAAAGTTAAACGAAGTTGGCCGGTGGAAGGGAGCGATCCTCGATGAGCGCCTTCTCGAAAAGCCTTCTGCTTTTCCTGTTGAACTGGCTCGACGCGCAGCTCACCATCATGTGGGTGCGCGGCGGCGTGGCGACCGAAGGCAACGGCTTGATGGCCTACCTGCTCGACCTCGGCAACGCGCCCTTCCTCTGCGCCAAGCTCGCCATCGGCGGGCTCGTCGCCTACACGCTCTACCGTTTCTCACACCTCGCGCTCGCGCGGCGCGGCCTGCGGTTCACGCTCGGCCTCTACCTCGCGCTGATGCTCGTCCACGCCGCCACCGGCGCCTCCGCCCTCGGCTGGCACCCGCCCGAGGCACTGGCCGCTGTCTTCCACATCCCCTCGAAGGTCTTCGCGCTTCTCTCATAAAGTCAGTACGCGCTGGAACTTTTTCGACGCGCCGCCGGAACTCCTTCCGGGGGCGTGCGCGCGTGTGAACTGCCGCGCGCGCCGCTTCGTAGTAACATTGTCTCCCGCGCAAGGTAGGGCTTCGGACGGTACAAGGGGCGCAACGCCGCCCGCGCGGGGCGGCATCTTAGTTGCGATACCCTTTCGGCAGGTGATGTATGAGACCTTCAAGGAACAGCGCCATGTATAACATCTCGGCACGCCAAATCCTTTCCATCGCACTCCTTTCGGCCTTCATCGCGGCGGCTGGCGTCGCGTGCTTCGACCGCTGGGGCGGCCGACTGCACCAGCCGACCGCGGCCTTCAACGGCGGCGACGAAGCGACCGCCAGCATCGCAGGCATCGCAGACCCCTCGGTCGCCACCGACGAGCAGAACAACATCGAGGTCTTCCGCGCCATCTCGCCCGGCGTCGTCTCGGTCAGCGCGTCGCGCCAGCCGCGCAGCTTCTTCGACGCCGGCCGGAGCGGCGGCGGCACCGGCTCCGTCATCGACGAACAGGGGCACATCCTGACCAACTTCCACGTCATCGAAGGGGCCGACCAGGTTACCGTCAGCCTCGGCGGCGACAAGACCTACCCGGCGCGCGTCGTCGGTCGCGACCCCGACACAGACCTCGCCGTCATCCAGGTCACAGGCGTGCGCGAACCCTTGAAGGTCGTGCCGATGGGCGACAGCGACCGCCTCTCGGTCGGCCAGAAGGTTCTGGCCATCGGCAACCCGTTCGGCCTTGACCGGACGCTGACGACCGGCGTCATCTCCGGCCTCCAGCGTCCCATCGAGGCGCGCAACGGCCGCATCATCGAGGGCGCCATCCAGACCGACGCCTCCATCAACCCGGGCAACTCCGGCGGGCCGCTCTTAGACTCGCAGGGGCGCATGATCGGCATCAACTCGCAGATTCTCTCGCCCGACGGCGGCGGCTCGGTCGGCGTCGGCTTCGCCGTCCCCGTCAACATCGCCAAGCGCATCCTGCCGCAGCTCATCCGCGAGGGGCGCGTCGTCCGTCCCAAGCTCGGCCTCTACCCGCGCGCCGTCTCCGACCTGCGCGGCATACGCCTGCCGTCCAACGAGGGGCTGCTCATCCTGCAACTCGACCCGAACGGCTCGGCCGCGGCGGCGGGCCTGCGCGGGCTCTCCGAGACGGCCGAGGGCGACCTCGTCATCGGCGACATCATCACCGCCATCGACGGCGAGAAGGTCGTGAACCAGAACGACCTCTACCGCATCATGGACAAGCACCAGTTCAACGACGTGGTTCAGGTCGAACTCATCCGCGGCAGCGGCGAGCGCACCACCGTCCCCGTCCGTCTCCTCCCCGAGCGCGGCCAGCAGCGCGGCACCACGCGACGCGAGTAGCATCCGCCGAAAAGAGATTAACGACGGAGACACGAGAGACACGGCTTGAAGAGGAATTCCTCTTCAAGCCGTGTCTCTCGTGTCTCCGTCGTTAACTTCCCTCTTGCTATACTTCCCGCGTGGCCGAGACAGAACACTTCATCAACGACGGCACGGGCTGGGAGTGCAGGCGCTGCCGCGCTTCGTCGGACACGCGCGCCGCGCCCGACGAAGGGCTCGGGCGCTTCTTCCGCGAGGGCGAGGCCGAAGGCGGCGGCCCGCGCCTCTCCTCGCACGCGCGCGCGAGTTGGGCGGACGCCGCACGTACAACGCTCCGCTGCACGCGCTGTGGCATGGAGGAGCGCCTCGACGCGTGAGCACACACGCTCAACCTGAGAGCAGACGCTTCAACTCGCTCACGCGCTCTTCGGGCGCGCCGTAACGCTCGCGGTAGTCTTCGACGCTGGCGCGGATGGTTTCGAGCGCGGTCGCGCGGTCGTACACGTCGGCGATCTCGACGCGGCGGGGCGACTCCTGCGGCAGTTGCTTGTAGGTTAGGAAGTAGTGCTGAAGCCGTTCGACCATCCCGTTCGGCGCCTTGCCGAGGCTCGTCGATGTGTCCGTAGGCCACGTCGTTCTCCAGCACGGCGATGATCTTGTCGTCGGCCTCGTCGCCATCCACCATGCGTAGGCCCCCGATGGGCACGGCGCGCACGAGGAAGCCCGCGTGCGCGGCCGGCCGTTCCGTCAGCACGCAGATGTCCATCGGGTCGCCATCGCCGCGGATGGCCCCCTCGCAACCCGACGTCTCGCGGCACAACTCGCCCACACGGTCGCCGCAGAAGGTCTGCGGGATGAAGCCGTAGAGCGTCGGCGGGAACGAAGAGAAACGCTGCGGGCGGTCTATGCGCAGGTGGCCCGAAGCCTTGTCCAGCTCGTACTTGACGGCGTCGGTCGGCACGATCTCGATGTAAGCGTTGAAGACCCCCGGCGCACCCACACCCGGCGGGATGCCATGCCACGGGTGCGCCTGAAACATCCGCCCCAAAAAGTCTTTCGAGCCCCTTCTCGTCTTCGGCCATAACTTTCGACTCCCCCGCCGTGATAAAATCTCGCTCGCCTCGTCGCCGCTGTTTTGCGAATTATGTGCGCGCCGGGTCGGAACTGTCCACGCGCCGTAGAAGTTTTAAGCCCGAACGTCTCCGTCAAATTTCATGTCCGCCACGACGACGACAACGACGCTGAAGGAGGCCGCGCCCGCGCGTATACTCTCAATGCGCTGGCTCATCAGCGCGCGCGAAGACCTCGTGTGGTTCATCGGGTCGGTCGTGACGAGCTACGCGCTCTTCGCGCTCTACGTGTGGGGGGTGGGTGCCATTAGTGCCGATGGTGGCGGCGTGGGCGATTCTCGTGGACGCGCCGCACGTCTTCGCGACCTTCTCGCGCACATACTTCGACCGCGAGGAGCGGCGTTCGCGGGCTAAGCTTCTTTGGTGGTCGCTCCTCTTCTTCGCCGTCGGGCCGCTGGCCGTTCTGGCCGGCGTCGGCTTCATCTTCTTCTTCATCGCGGCGCTGTGGGCCTACTACCATCTCGTCAAACAGCACTACGGCTTCATGGTGCTCTACAAGAGAAGAACGCAGACCTCTCCCCGGCGGATAACTTCCTCGACCGCGCGTTTCTGCTCTTAGCCTTTACGTACCCTTCGTCTGGTTCGTCGCGCACGACGAGGAGGCGCTGCGGCGCGTGCCCGAGGGGCTGCACGCGTGGCTCGGGACGTTGGAGTCGGCGCTGCTCGCGCTGACCGTCGCGGCGACCATCGTGTGGGCGGGAAGACAGGTGCAGCGTCTCTTCTTAAACCTGCCGCTCGACGTGCCGAAGTATCTTTTACTCGTGGCGGCGATACCGATGCACTGGGTCGTGCTGCTGACGCCGATGCCGCACAAGCCCATCGCCATCGTGGCGATGCTGACCATCTATCATAACTTCCAGTACCACCGGCTCGTCTGGTTTCACAACCGCAAGTACGCGCGCGACGAAGGGTGCCGCGAGCGTCACGGCGCGGCCGAGTTCATCAGCCGCAGGCTCCTGCACTACGTCGCGCTCGGCGTCCTCTTCGGCGTCTGGTATCAGGTGCCGCGCCAGTACGTTAACCACACCGCCGACAACGGCGCCTTCCTGACACAACTGCTCTCGGGATTCCTCTGGGGCTACGCGCTGTTGCACTACTACCTCGACTCCAAAATCTGGCGCGTGCGCCGCGACCCCTCGGTCGGCAAGGCGCTCAGGATGGAGTGAGTCCCGAACCGACCTTGACATAAAATGAGAAGGCCGCGGAGAACCCCCAAAACCCCAAAACCCCAAAACCCCATTAAATAAACTCTTACAGAAAAATAGGAAATTAAGAATATTTAAGGTAGTTAAATTCAAATTTAGAAAATAAATGCTGAAGAATAAACTTTTTGAGAGCGTCAAGAAATACCTGGACAAATATTTATTTGGCTTTGACAAATCACAGCTAGAAATGTCAGTGCTTAAGGGTACTTATTATCCTATCCACTCATAACTATAGGAAACATTAACTTAACTAATGTGAATGTAAAGCCTAATAAGGCTAACAAATTTCTCTAATTGATGACTTGCCCTTTGCTTTAAAGGCTGGTCATTGGAAAACTTGAACTGAAAGTAAAGACATGAATATAATTTGATTATAGGTGAGCATTTTACAAATGTTTAATGGGCCTGTTGAAGTCATAATAGATGACTTGTTTATTATCCTTGGACCTAACTTAAATGTGGTTTCTCATGATGAAAGCTTTGTGGATGATAATCAATAGTCATTGGAGGATTCTTATGATGGTTCAAACATGTTTAACATTTTTGAGCATTAACTTAAGCTCAGAAGGAAATTGCCAGGTAAAGTTTCTTTCCACTTAAATCTCATGGACAGGTGACGAGAAGGTCAAGATGAAAAGATAAACTACTCAAGATCAATAATAAGTTGAGAAGTAGACCTTTGACTTCCTCAAAAACTTGAAGTTGAGAGTAAATAGGATTCATGTAAGATATGAAGATGATTATTTTACTGGAGAGACGCCATTCGCTTTTGGCATTGTTATCCATGTAAACTTAATAAAGTGTAAAATTCATTTTCCAGAAAGTCTAATGGGACACAACTGACTAGCAATGGAAATTCGATTAGATCCATAAAAACTAGCCTAGACAG
>CAWATU010000009.1:0-15817 GCA_963785125.1 uncultured Acidobacteriota bacterium
AAGACCCAGAGTCCCTGGCCCTGCGGTGTCCTTCAGGGCGGCGAGACTCCCGGGCTTCTCCTCGGCCTCGCCGGCATCGGTCACTTCTACCTCCGCCTCCAAGACCCCGCGGGCGTCCCGCCGGTCTTAATCATCCTGCCGGAAGAAGAGGGACGATAAGGCCCCTAAACGCTAGAGACAACTTATGCAACCCCGAACCCTTCACGAATATCACGTCTTTCTGGCCTCACCCGGAAACATGGAAGCCGAGCGGCGCGAGGTGCGCAGGTTCTTCGAGGACTACAACCGCCACACGGCGAGCCGTTGGAACGTCCGCTTCACCATCGTCGATTGGGAGAACTACTCGTCCGTGGGCGTCGGCCGCCCGCAGGAGTTAATCACCGAACAGACGCTCGAAAGATTCCGAGACACGTTGGCACTCGTCGTCGGCCTCATGGGACAGCGCTTCGGCTCGCCCGGCGGCACGCACGAGTCCGGGACGGAGGAGGAGTTCTACTGGGCGCTGAAGTCTCACCTCGGCACGGGTCATCCCGAGATCAAATGGTTCTTCCAGAACATCGAGACGTTCCGCGCGCCGAGCGACCTTGAGAAGATCGAAGAGGCGCTCGGCCAGTGGAAGAAGGTCAGGGCTTTCCGCGAACGCCTTGAGAAGTCGGAGCCGCGTGTGCATTACGGCACCTTCTCCGACACTGCGCACTTCAGAGAGGTTTTGAGAAGCGACCTGTCGCTCTGGCTGAACGCGGACGGCCGACCCTGGCACGCACGGAGGGAGGGCGGGGCGACGGCGGCGGCATCAGAAGTCGCGGGACTGCCCGAAGGTTACTACAGGACGCTCGTCCACGATTTCGAGTCGCTCGACATCGCGGGAATTGATAACGACCGCGCGGTCGAGATTCCGCTCAGCGAAGTCTGCGTTCCGCCCCGACTCGCGTGTGCCCGCGAACACGCAGCTGGAAGTGCTGCGTGCCCTCGCACCGCTGGGCGCAAGGGTAAAGGAGCATTTGATAGAGGCGACTAAGTCTGCTTACTTCCCGGTGCGCTCGCAAGCATTAAACATGCTAATCCCACACTTGCCCAACAACGACCTGTTCGGTATGACGCATATCTTTAATGACCGCAGTCAGGAACCGATTATTGTTTACCTATCTGCCCTATTTGAGAGGGACGCACCGCGAGCCAAAGCGGTACTCCCGGGTAGGCATCATCTAAACTATAAGGCTGCGAAGGCGGCCCTACGGGTCTTCTTCAATCGGCCAGATGATTTTGAGCTTGATTATCTCTTCGAGGTTTCGCAAGTGCTTTTTATTGATTATAACTGGCATAAGTGAGAGATAAATGCCACTCTTGATTACCTGTTAGCGAAGCCAAGACCGTTGGAAAACAAAATCAAGGCACTACTCAAAAGATGGCTCTTTTTATATGCAAGCGAGTTGAGGTTAAATAAGTTTTCTGCACTTAGCCGTCTGTATTTCATCCTAAAAAGCCAGAAGCAATTTTTTGTGCATCCGGTAAAACCCAAGAATTAACTTTCACACTGTTAAGCCCGCAATTCATTGAGTTAGTGAGATGGGCTTTGCCTTCAGGCGGTTGGAGTAGGAGACGAAGAGGCGGTAGCCGAGGAGGAGGGCGACGAGGGCGGCGAAGGCGAGGGGCTTGCGGATGTCGGATTTGACGAGGAGATAGTAGTGGAGGACGCCCGCGGCGGCGGCGAGGTAGGTGAGGCGGTGGAGCTTCTGCCAGCGCTTGCCGCCGAGGCGCTTGATCATCGCGTCCGTCGAAGTTATCGCCAGCGGCACCATCGAGGTGAAGGCCAGCACGCCGACGAGGATGAACCGTCGCCCCGCCACGTCCTGCGCGATGGCCGCGGCGTCGAACCACTTGTCGAACCAGACGTAACAGAGCAGGTGCAGCGCGCCGTAGAAGAAGGCGTAGAGCCCGACCATCCGTCGCAGACGCACCAGCCAGTTCGCGCCCGTCAACTTTCGCAAAGGCGTCACCGCCAGCGTCAACACGAGGAAGACGAGCGTCAGCGTCCCCGTCGTCCGCGTCACGAAGTCCAGAGGGTTCGCCCCTAACTGCCCACGCCGCCAGTCCCACCCCACCAGCGCCAAAGGCACCAGCGCGTTGACGAAGACGAGCAGCTTGTAGAATTTGATCTCTTTCATAAGAGAGTAGGCAGTCGCTCCGCGTGTCGGACGTTGAAAGGTTGAATCGGGACTTTCGACAGCAGCACTTTCAACTGCCTACTGCCATCTGCCTACTGCCTACTAATGGTAGTAACTCAAATCCATCCCGTCATACAGGCGCGCGACCTCGTCGGCGTAGCCGTTGAAGGGGAGCGTCTGGCGGCGCCCCCAGGTACCGATGCGCTGCTCGGTGGCCTGCGCGCGGAGCACGTCCACCTCGGGGTTGACGTTGGAGAAGAAGCCGTAGACGCTCGGCACCTCTTTGACCCACGTCGTCGTCGGTATCCGCTCGACGAGCTTGATGCGGACGATGGACTTGATGCTCTTGAAGCCGTACTTCCACGGCACGACCAAACGGACGGGCGCGCCGTTCTGCGGCAGCAGCGGCTCGCCGTAGAGACCGACGGCGAGCGTCGCCAGCGGGTGCAGCGCCTCGTCGAGCCGCAGCCCCTCGACGTAGGGCCACGTCAGCGCGTCGGTCTGCGGGATGCCGCGCCCCCTGGGGTCGTTGGCGGTCTCGAAGGCGACGTACTTCGCTTCGCCCTGCGGCTCGGAGAGTTTGATTAACTCGCCGAGCGAGAAGCCGAGCCACGGGATGACCATCGACCAGCCCTCGACGCAGCGGAAGCGGTAGATTCTATCCTCGGGCGGGAAGAGGCGCGTCAGCTCGTCCACGTCGAAGACCTTCGGCTTGTTGACCAGACCCTCGACCGAGACCGTCCAGGGGCGCGTGACCAGACTTTGCGCGCGGCGCGCGGGGCTGTACTTGTCCGTGCCGAACTCGTAGAAGTTGTTGTAGTGCGTCACGTCCTGGTAGGGCGTCGCCTCCTCGCCGGGCAGCCCCCACTGCTTCGGCGCGGACTGCGAGCCGGGCTCGACGCGGCCCGCGGGCGTCGCCAACTCGACCTGCGGCGCGAGGAGCTGTCTGTAGACGAGACCCGTTGCGGCGGCCGACGCGGCCAGCGCCGCGCCGCGCAGGAAGTTGCGGCGGCTGAGATAGACCCTCCGGTCTGTAATCTCGCTGCTCTTGATGTCGTCCGGCTTCTTTATCAACATTGCACTTCGACGCTCAAGACAGATACGTCCCCGCCCCGCGCGGCGGATTGAGTTCGGCCCGACTTCAGTCGAACAGTTTGACCGAGCCCGCAGCCAGCACGCGGCGCGTCCCGCGCTCCTGCGCGAAGACGACGGCGCGCAAGTTCTCACGTCGCCAACTCTTCTCGAACGCCACCTCGGTCTCCGCCTTGAACGAAGTGCCCGGCGCTTCGGGTAACCCGCCCAGAGTCTTGAGGCTGCGCACGACGCCGACGTGCGTGAGCTTGCGGCCCGAGTTCTCGCCGCGCGCCACGTCGGTCGCGAGATTGCTTTCGGTTAGCGCGAGGAACACGTTGACCGTCTCGCCCTCGGTCGGCTTCGGGAAGTTGTCGATCTGAGCCGAGACGCGCACGAACCCTTCGGTCTGTGACGGCGCGCGCGCGAGCCGCACTTCGCCCTTCGGCGCGCGCGCGGCCTTGCCGATGGCCTCCTGAGCCAGAGACGAGTTGCCGCCGTTGAACTCCTTGACGCCGTCCACGACCATCTGCGGCGTGTAGACATCTTTATTGCCGAAGGCCGCGGCGTACTCGCCCTGCCGCTCGCTGAACTGGTGCGAGGAGAAGGGGTCGGACCAGCCGAGGTAGTTCCAGTAGTCTACGTGCATCGCGAGCGGGATGACCTCGGCGCCTTCGACCGGCTGACTCTGGTCGAGACGCGCGAGCAGCGCGTCGGCCGGCGGGCAGCTCGAACAGCCCTCTGACGTGAAAAGCTCGACGACCACAGCCCTACGCGTGGCCGCGGGCGCGGTCATCGTCGCCGTCGCCTCCTCTTTCTTCAAAGCATCAGTCCCCCGCGACCCACGGCCGCCGAGCATCACGGCCGCGACCGCGAAGACGGCCAGCGACGCGACGCCGAACACGATTGCGGACAGCTTTCTCATCGCTTCTTTCTCCTGTACACCTCGACCTGATTGAGACTTTGAGCCCGCCCGAAACCCCCGCGTTGCCCCAAGCTTCTCTCTGCCGTAGCCGCACGTCAACCTGCGCGCGCAGACCATCCGAGGTTTAATCCCAACAGCGCGTCACACACGCGTTGGAGGCCAACCAAAGGGCACGGCCGGGCATCTTAAATGACGAGAAAAACCCGGGTGCGAACGACGATTTGAAGGCTTTACTGAATATCATGCCGGGTCTTTCAGGGGTAATTATGATGAAGAAAATATCAACTCTCTTTGCGGCCCTGCTGTTGGCCGTCACTGTGTTCGGCGCCGCGGCTGTGCCCGCGAGCGCGCAGTCGAAGAAGGCGAGCGTGTCCGCGCAGGTCAGCCAGCCCGTCAACCTCGCCGTGCTTATTCAGGACGACCTCGTCTCGCGCGTCGGCAACGAGCTGCGCGTGACGGCGGACTTCATCCGCGGGCTGCCCGCGGGCTCGAACGTGATGGTCGGCTACATTCGCTCGGGCTCCTTGCAGGTGCGTCAGCCCTTCACGAGCGACCTCGGGACGGCGGCCGGCGCGCTGCGCATCCCCGTGGGCTCGACTTCGGTCTCTCCTTATAACCCTTACGTGCAGGTGCGCGACGCCATCAAGCTGTTCCCAGAGGGGGGCGCGAACCGCAACGCGCTGCTGCTCGTCTCTGACGGGCTCGACACCTCGCGCGGGTTCGACTACTCGTCCTCGGTCGATTCCATCGACCTCAACCGCGCCGTGCGCGAGGCGAAGAGCCGCGGCGTCTCGGTCTACTCGTTCTACGCGCCCTCGGCGGGGCTGACGAGCTTTAACAGCCGCGCCGTCAGCTTCGGCCAGAGCGCTTTGAACCGCGTCTCGAACGAGACGGGCGGTCGCGCCTTCTTCCAGGGGACAGACTTCGTCACCTTCAACGCATACTTCTCGCGTCTGGCGAAGACGCTCAACGAGCAGGGTGGCCGGGCTTACTAAGGTCAACGTTAACCGAACAAGCGAAGGGCGCCGCGCGGGGGAAGTGACCTCCGGCGGCGCCCTATCTTTTCCCCTTTGAAAAATGTATGGCAGTCGAGAGCCCGGCGGTGTTAAAGTGCTCGGCGGTCGGCGCACCGTGTCGCCCTCGCTATCTGCGCCGCCCATCTGCTCACGCCATGAAGGGACAGCACCCCGGTGAATACTGCCTCATGCTGGAAGGCCCGTACCTTTCGGTCTCCGAGGCGGAGCACGCGCTGCGCGACCCGTTCATCGAGGACTGGGTCGAGCAGACCGGCCGCTTCCGCATCCACAACCTCAACGAGATGATGATCGTGCCCGGCGTCCCGCTCGGGCAGCTCGGCCTGGAGATGCTCGAAGAGCGCGTCTTCCAGCTCTACAGCCTCGACCCGCGCCACCCGCTCACCGAGCGCAAGGCCGAAGGCGTCGCCGACGCCCTCAAGCGCCAGGACATGTTCGACGAAATCCTGGTCGAGCCGCGCTGGCCCGAAGAGGGCGAAGAAGCCGACGATGCGACAGAGCAGGGGATTGAAAATTGAGCACTCCTTAACCTCGCATCCCTTCAGCACATTCAGTTAACCGCGTTTTTCTTGAGTTTTGCGCGTTCGGCTGCGTTCGCGCCTTGCCGTCGGCGCCCCCGGCGTGTATCGTGTCCGGCTGGCGGTGGTCGGTCTTCGTTTCCCGAACAAACCAAGATGACCTTTATAAATGGCCGGGTGAGAGTCGCGGTCGGCGACATCACGCGTGAGGCGGTTGACGCCATCGTCAACGCTGCCAACTCGACCCTGCTCGGCGGCGGCGGCGTGGACGGCGCCATCCACCGCGCGGGCGGCCCTTCGATACTCGAAGAGTGTCGGGAGCTGCGCCGCACGACTTACCCCGGAGGGCTCCCGACGGGCGAGGCCGTCATCACGACGGCGGGGCTTCTGCCGTCGCGTCACGTCATACACACGGCCGGCCCCGTCTACGGCCGAGAGGGCGGGCGCGAGGCCGAACTGCTGGCGGCCTCTTACCGCAACTCTCTGGCGCTGGCCGCGGCGCACGCGCTCAAGAGCGTGGCCTTCCCTTCGATCTCGACGGGGGCTTACAGCTACCCGCGCGAGGAGGCGGCGGCCGTCGCCTCGCGGGCCATCGCCGAGTTCCTTAAGGAAGACGAGACAATCGAAGAAGTCCGCCTCGTCTTCTTTTCCAAAGGCGACATGAACGTCTTTCTACGCAATCATCAATTCGACAGTTAGCCAGGATGCGCCCGCCCGCCGCGCCGCACTAGAAACACTTCCGGCCGGGGGCTTTTTTTGTCGGCGGGCGGATCGACAGAAATCGGGTAGAGAAGAATGGTTCAAATGATGAGAGAGGCCGAGCCGATTCACGTTCGAGAAGAGGCCGCGGGAGCGTCGAAGCTGCCCGAGACCATCGAGGCGCTGGAGCGCGTCTCGCGCAACTATTGGTGGAGCTGGAACCCGGACGGGCACGCCGTCTTTCGCGACCTCGACCAGGAGGTCTGGGACGACTGCGAGCACAACCCGCGCCGCCTGCTCAAAGAGGTGCCGCAGTATAGCCTGATGCGGATGGCGACCGACCCCGTCTACGTCGAGCGCGTGCGCCGCCTCGCCGAAGGCTTCGACGCCTACATGGCTTCCGGGCACGAGACCTGGGCCGCGCGCCACGCGCAGGCGCTCACACACGAGCGCCCCGTCGCCTACTTCTGCGCTGAGTTCGGCGTGCATCACTCTTTGCCGCTCTACTCGGGAGGGCTCGGGATACTGGCGGGCGACCACCTGAAGTCGGCGAGCGACTTGGGGCTGCCGCTCGTCGCCGTCGGCCTGCTCTATCACCACGGCTACTTCCGCCAGCACCTCCGGCGCGACGGCTGGCAGGAGGAGGCGTACCAGCAGATCAACGTCGGCGATTTGCCGATGCAGCTCGTCCGCCGCGCTGACGGTGAGCCCGTCCGCATCGACCTCTTCGTGCGCGGGCGCAACGTGCGCGTGCAGGCGTGGAGCGTCGAGGTCGGCCGCGTGCCGCTCTATCTGCTCGACACGAACGTCGAGGGCAACCACGAGATCGACCGGTTCATCACCGGCCACCTCTACGGCGGCGACCGCGAGACGCGCTGCGTGCAGGAGATGGTCTTAGGCATCGGCGGCGTGAGGCTTCTGCGTCAGTTGGAGATCGAGCCGCACGTCTTCCACTTGAACGAAGGCCACTCGGCCTTCCTGACTCTGGAGCTGACGCGCGAGCTGACCGAGTCGGGCGTCGAGTTCGAGGAGGCCGCGCGCCGCGTGCGCTCGCGCTGCGCGTTCACGACGCACACGCCTGTCGCCGCCGGCCACGACGAGTTCGTCGAGGGGCTCATCGAAAAGACCTTCGGCGAAGGCTACTGGGAGTCACTCGGGCTCTCGCGCGACGAGTTCCTCAACCTCGGCCGCGTGAAGGAGGGCGACGACGAAGAGCTGTTCGGGCTCACGCCGCTGGCCCTGCGCATGTGCCGCTCATCGAACGGCGTGAGCCGCAAGCACGGCGAGGTCTCGCGCGAGCTGTGGAACAAGATGTGGCCGGAGCGGCACATCGACGAGGTGCCCATCAGCCACGTAACGAACGGCGTGCACGCGCCGACGTGGGTCTCGCCGATGCTGCGCTCGCTCTTCGAGGAGAGGGTCGGCTCGGGCTGGACGGAAGTCCTGCATGACGCCGAGGCTTGGTCGCGCGCCGTCGATGGAATCTCTGACGAGGAGCTGTGGAAGGTGCGCCGGCTCCAGCGCAAGCGCCTCGTCGCGTTCGTGCGCGAGCGCCTCTACCAGACGCGCCTGCAACAACACGAGCCGCGCTCGTGGGCCGAGGCGGCTTTGAGGATGTTCGACCCCGACGCTCTGACCATCGGGTTCGCGCGCAGGGTCGCGGCCTACAAGCGTTGGGGCCTGATCCTGACCGACCCGGAGCGCGTGCGCCGGATGCTCTTAGACCCGGAGCGCCCCGTGCAGCTCGTCTTCGCGGGCAAGGCGCACCCACAGGATCAGGGCGCGAAGCTCATCCTCCAGCAGATCGCGCAGTGGGAGCTCGACCCCGAGATCATGCAGCGCGCCGTCTTCCTACAGGACTACGATCAGGAGGTCGCGCGCCAGCTCGTGCAGTCGGTTGATGTGTGGATGAACGTCCCGCGCCGCCCTCTGGAGGCTTCGGGGACGAGCGGCGAGAAGGTTTCGCTCAACGGCGGCCTGAACCTGTCGGTCTTAGACGGCTGGTGGCTCGAAGGCTACGACGGGCAGAACGGCTGGGCCGTGGGCGAAGAGGGCTTGAGCGAGACGATTGAAGAGATGGACAGGCGCGACGCGGAGTCGCTCTACAAGGTGCTTGAGTCGGAGGTCGTCGAGACCTTCTACGACCGCGACGACCACGGCATCCCGCGCCGCTGGGTCGAGATGACGCGCCACGCCATCCGCACCCTCGCGCCCGCCTTCAACAGCGACCGCATGGTGCGCGACTACACGCGGCAGGTCTACCTCGGCGAATAAAGCAGTAGGCAGTTAAGAGCAACCTCAAGTTGAGTACATGAACGGGGCAGCCGGGTCACATCCGACCGGCCGCCCCGCTTTATGTGAGCGGCCCGGTTCTGCCTTTAACCGCCTGCTGCCATCTGCCTACTGCTTACTGCCTTTCAGCAGTTCACGTAGCCGAGCGCCCAGAACACGATGATGAAGATGAGAATCGTCGAGATGCAGCCGCCGCCGAACTTCCAAGCCGCCGCGCCCGCTAGAATCGTCCGTAAAGGCCCTTGCATATAGTTTCACTCCTGTCAGCGTCCGAAATGTATGAGGATTTAGAGAGGCTTCTACAGGGAAAGGTTTGTGAAACGGGTGAGACTCCTTCACGTGAGTTTGTCGGCGACGCACACGAGCCGGTCGGTCGCACCCGACGGCGTCGCGCGTTCGTAGGCGCCGCAGAACTCGAAACCCCCGAACCCCGCGCGCGACATGCGCGCCTCCAACTCCTCGCGCGTCCAGCAGCGCATCTGGAAGTCATACGCCGAGACACGCTCCACGCCCCGATACTACAACAGTCCGGGGCGTGTCGGCCGGAGCAGCGCGAGAATGGTCAGGGCTAAGAAGCCTGCGGCGGCAAGCCACGCGAAGGCGTCGCCGACGAGCGCCTAGAGCGTGGCGACGCCGCGCCCGGGAACGCTGGCCGTCATCACGCGGTCGGCAGAGTTGAAGTGGTTCATCGCGGCCAGTATCTCGCCGCGGTAGTCAGCCGCCAGCGACAGCCCGTTCAACGTCGGCCGGACGAGCGAGACGCCCAGCTCGACCGCGCGAAAGACAGACATGCGCGCGTGCAGCGGCGTGATGTCGCGCCAGTCTCTCAGAAAGTTGTTTACTCGTACACCTTCTACGAAGAAGAGTCAGCGGGCGGATGCGTCTTAATGAAAGAGGGCCGCATGTTGGCGGCCCTCTCTGACAACGGCGGGGGATTCAGGCGGCGTGCGCGGGGCGGGGTGAGACTGTGTGGCGGACTGAATTCTTGCCGTGGCGCTTGGCGGCATACATCAACTCGTCGGCGGCGCGCAGCATCTCGTCCACGGACGCGGGCGGCTCGACCCATGTGATGAGGCCGGCGCTGAAGGTGACGGGCCAGCCCTCGCGCCGCGCGGCTTCGAGGAGCTGCCGGCGCACGCGGCGCAGCATGACCTGCGCCGAGCGGTCGTCGGTCTCGGGCATCAGGACCGCGAACTCGTCGCCGCCGAGCCGCGCCACCACGTCCACCGTGCGCACGTTGGCGCGAACCGTGTCGGCCACAAGTCTTAACAGACGGTCGCCCGCCGAGTGTCCGAGCCGGTCGTTGACCAGCTTGAAGTCGTCCACGTCCATGAAGGCGACGCTGAAGGGGTGCGCGTGGCGGCGCGCGCGCAGCACCTCGGCCTCGGCCGCCTCTGTGAACAAGCGTTTGTTAAAGGCACCCGTCAGGTAGTCTGTGCGCGCCAGCTCACTCTCCTGCGCGAGCGAGCGGCGGAAGGCGGCGACGATGTGCGCGAGGATGATGATGAAACTGACCCTGACGAAGGCGTTCCAGTACGCGACAAACGGGCTCGCATAGTGCTCGGAGGTCGCGTGCGCGACGGCGAACCACGAGAGGCCGCTCGCCGCACACGCCAGCAGGCCCGCCCCGCGCCCCGCGTACCAAGCCGCGACGAAGACGGGCACGGCGTAGAAGATGAGGAGCGAAACGTCAGGCCCGTTCAGGTAGTCGAGCACGCCGAGCAGCGCGACCAGCAGCAGCGCGACGGTCACGACGAAGGGCCTTGAGCGGCGTTCCAGAAATATGTTCAGCCACATGGTTTTCGGCAGACGCATACAACCGGCAAAAAGATTTCGCGGGGAGCGCTGCGAGGAGAACCAAGTGCCTTAGACGGCCGCGTGCCGGGGGCGCTGCGTGACTCTTTGATTAACATAGTTGGCAATTGGTTGCCCCTGATGATTGAACGGCGGGAGGTCAGGGCGGGTTCCAGTTTTGTCAGGTTTAAGCTCTGGAGGCGGGCGCCGCAGTAGTGCAAGGCTTGCTGCTCACCGCTCACCCTTCTGTGCTAGACTTCAACCCTCACGCCGGGCGTTCTGAAGGCCCAACGCTCTTGTAACCTTTCAAGGACTCTGCGGCGAGTTCGTAGAGGTTCGCGGATTACCCCTGATGAAGTTCTGCACCACTTGCAACAAGAGTTTCGCGGAAGGCCAGACCTTCTGCCCCGACGACGGCGAGGTGTTGCAGGAGTCGCCCGAGTCGTTCGTCGGCCGCGTCATCGAAGGCAAATACCGCATCGAGGGCTTCATCGCGCAGGGCGGCATGGGCGCCGTCTACCGCGCGCGCCACATCCTCCTCGGCGACGAGGTCGTCATCAAGACCCTGCGCTCCGAGATGCGCAACAACTCGGAGTGGCTCAAGCGCTTTCAGCGCGAGGGCAAGGCCGCGCGCGCCTTCCGCCACCCGAACTCCGTCACCGTCTACGATCTCTCCTCGGGCAGCGACGGCATGATCTACATGGTCATGGAGTACGTCGAGGGGCACACGCTCGACAAGGAGCTGAAGGCCCGGGGCCGCTTCACGCCCGAGGAGGCTTTGGAAGTTCTTGAGCCCGTGGCCGACGTGCTCGACGCAGCGCACGGGCGCGGCGTCGTCCACCGCGACCTCAAGCCCGAGAACATCATGCTCGGCTCGGACGGGCGCGGCGGCACGGTGGTCAAGGTCTTAGACCTCGGCATCGCGAAGATTGTCGGCGCGGGCGACGTGCAGCCGGCGGGCGTCACCTCGCTCACGATGGCGGGGCAGATTCTCGGCACGCCCTACTACATGTCGCCCGAGCAGTGGGGCGAGCAGCAGCGTGACGGCAACGCAGAGATAGACGGTCGGACAGACGTTTATTCGTTGGGCGTCATCTTCTTCGAGCTGGTCGGGGGCCGGAAGCCCCTGACGGGGACGACGCTGCCGGAGCTGAGACAGAAGCACGTCACGGTGACGCCGCCCTCTTTGAGCGGGGTCGTGCCGGGCGTCTCCGAAGAGTTCGGCCGTGCGGTCGGGCGCGCGATGTCGAAGGATCGTAGCGACCGCCCGCAGACGGCCGGCGCCTTCGTGGACGAGCTGCGCCTCGCTTTAGGGATGTCGCAGCGCGCGCGTGCGCGCGGGATACACTCGACGGACGCGGGCGCTTTACAGAACACCTCGGGGCAGACCCCTTCGAGCGCAGCCGCGACCGCGCACCTCGCGCGCGGCACCACGGCCGAGGCGCGCGACACGGGGGCGGCCGAGACAATCGTGACGCAGGAGTCCGAGTCGCCGGGCGCGGGGCGCGAGACCAGCGCCGGAGGTTCGAGACGCGTCACGAGCGGCAACGTGCGGCGCGACGGCGCGCGCGCCACGGTCGCTTCAGAGGCGCAGGCCGGCACGGGTTACTTCGACGGCGAGGAGGAGTCTGCCGAGCAGGCCGCGGGCGTGTCGGTCACGGCGCCCGAGCCGCGCAGGACTCTCGCGCCGCTCATCGCGGGCGGCGCGCTCGCGCTGCTGCTCGTCGCGGGCGTGGGCGGGTGGCTCGTGCTGAAGGGAAGGCGCGCGGAGCCCGCGCCGACACCCACCGCGGAGACAACGCCGCAGCCGTCGCGCCCGCCGGCCGTGCCGAAGGCCGAGGCGGCGAGCTTCTGGTTCGAGGCTTTCGACAAGGCAGATGACGCCGCCGGTAAGCGCGTGGCCGAAGCGCCGGCCGCGCTCAAGTCGGGTCAGCGCTTCCGCTTCCACTTCATTCCGAAGACGCGCGGTTACCTCTACATCGTCGGCCCGGGCGAGGGCGGCAACGCGCAGATGATGCTTTTGACGGCGCGGGGCGCGGGGAAGCTGCGGTCGAACCTCGTCGGCGGCGGCGCGGACTTCGCGTTCCCCTCGATGGGCGGCGCGCGGCTCAAGCTCGACGACAACGCGGGCGCCGACGAGTTCACGTTCATCTTCTCGCCGACGCCGATTGCGTCGCCCGCGTTCCTCGCCGGCGAATATTTGCACGAGCTGACGCCCGCGGAGGTCAAGGCGCTCGAAGACTTCCGCGCGCAGTTCAAGTCGGACGCGCCCGAGGTCGCCGCCCGCGGCGAGGGCGACGAACGCCGCGTCGTCGTGCTCGCGCCCGAACCGGCCATCCAATCGGGCCGCCCGCTCATCTTTGATCTGAGGATCGACCACCGCTGACCCCCTCGCAGGTTGTTCAGAGGAGAAATGAATATGCGCCTGAGAATTCCCCTGATGCTCGCCGCCCTGCTGGTGCTAACGTGCTCCGTGGCGCGCGCGCAGGACGAACCGGAGCAGAAAGACGAGCAGGTCATCGACGACTTCGTCCTCTCGCGCGGAGTGAGTTTCGAGGAGCCGGGCAAGAAGAAGCAGCAGGGTTCGCCTTCGCGCCCTTCGAGCGGGAGCAAATCGTCGGGTAAAAGCTCCGGCGGCGTGGCTTCGACGAAGCCGCCCCGGAAGGTCAAGCCGGTCAAGGGCGGCACGGACGCCCCGTCGGGCAAGGGCGGCGGGTCGGAACTGGCGGGGATGTCGGCGAACACCCCGAACCCCCCGGACGCCTCGGACGCGCAGTTTGTGAATGCGGGCGGCGCGCTTCGGCCGCTGGCGCTCGGCTACACAATCCTGATGAAGGACGACACGGGCCGTCTCTTCGTGGCCGACCCGCGACACGAGTTCAAGACCGGAGACCGCTTCGCCGTCGCGCTGGAGACGAACGCCGACGGCTATCTCTACCTCTTCAGCGCCGAGAACGGGCGCAACCCTGAGCTGCTCTTTCCGAACGCGCAGATCGAAGGCGGCATCAACGCCGTGCAGGCGCACGTGCGCGCGACCTTCCCGACGGGCGCGTCGGCCGAGGTGGAATACTTCATCGACGTGACCGACCCGCCGGCCACCGAGCACCTCTTCATCGTCTTCTCGCGCCGGCCGCTCGCGGACGTGCCCGCCGGACAGGCGCTCGTCAAGTTCTGCGGGAAGAACCTCGAAGACTGCGCGTGGAAGCCGACCGCCGCGCAGTGGGCGCGCGTGCTCGACGGCGCAAAGGGCGGGCGCGTCACCGAGGCGAAGAACACGCAGCTCGCGCAGGCCGGCGCGCCGCCCGCTCTGCCGGTCACGCTCCAGCGCGGCCTGAAGGTTAAGAAGGAAGACCCGAAGCCCGCCATCGTCCGCGTCAACGAATCCCCCGACGCCGACGTGCTCGTCACCGAAATCGTCCTCACGCACAAGTGAAAGGGAAGAAGGCTGAAGGGACGGTTGACCGCGTCACCTTCAGCCTTCGCCCTCTCGCCCCGCGCCTCCTCGCCTCGGGCTGTAACGGCCGATAACTCAGACGAATCAGAGGGGAAGTCATGCGCTTTTTCATAGCTTGTCTCGCGTCGTTGCTCGTCGCTTCGCTGGCGCTCGGCGTCGCGGGCGCGTCGGCGCGCGTGACTGACTCAAAGCCGGAGGCTCACAGGGCGGAAGGCGCAGGCGCGGAGCGCGACCGTGGGCGGGAGTTGCTGCGCCTCGGGCACGCGGGCGAAGCGTTGGTTCATCTGGAGAATGCGCTGAAGGCTTTCAGGCAGTCGAACGACCGCGCGGGCGAGGCTTCGACGCGCGACCTTTTGGGCGAACTCTACGAGCAGCAGGGTCGCTACGACCTCGCACAGGAGCACTACACGGCCGCGCGGGAACTCTACGCGGCGGGGGCGCAGAGCGCTATGCCGACCGCGCCCCTCGGCGGCAGGCTCCCGGGCGGGCGGGTCTCTGAGGTCGGGTCGGAGGGGGCGACGGCCGCGGTCGGACTGTCAGCCGAGGAGAGTGAATACAACGCGCGGCTCATGCTCGCCAAGATCGGCAACATGCTCTACCGCCGCGGCGAGTACGACGGCGCGCGTGCGGTCTTCACGCAGATGAACGTGGAGAAGCCCGATACGAGCGCGATGGGCAAGGCGAAACGCGCGAAGGGGCTATTCGGGGCGCTGGGCGGTGCCATCAGCTCGGACGACAGGAGCATCCGCGTCGGCGTGCCGAACGTGGGCGGCCTGCTCACGCTGAAGGATCAACTCAACTTCTACCGCAAGTCTATTCTCTACGCCGGTCACGAGCTGGGGCTCGGCCGCGTCGATTACCGGCAGGAGCAGTTCGAAGAGGCGCGCCGGCACTTCGAGAACGTGCTCGCCGCGACGGGCGGCGACCTGCCCGGCATCGGCAAGCTCGGCCAGACGCGCCGCTTCCGCGCCGCCGCGCGCACGAGCCTCGGCGACGTGGCCTTCAAGCAGGGGAACTATAAAGAGGCCGAGGAGCTTTACGAGAAGGCCGCGAAGGGCGCGCGCGACGACCGGCGCGACGATCTTGTGTGGCCCGCGCTGCGCGGTCAGGGGCGCGCGTTGCTGCGGCAGGCCGCCGTCGAGCGTGACCGTAGGAAGTCGGACAAGCTGCGCGACAAGGCGCTCGACTCTTATCGCGCAGCACTCGACGCGGTCGAGAAGCTTCGGCAGGGGGGCGTCCGCGCCGACGAATCGCGCACCACCTTCCTCGCGACAACCGGCGAAGTCTTCGAGGAGGCCGCGGCCGCTCTGGCCGAGGCGGCCCTCTCCGCACGGCCTTCGCCCGGGGAGTCGTTGGAAGGGTTAGAAGGGCCGGCGCTCGCTTACGCTTCCGAAGGGCTCGCGACGGTCGAGCGCGGGCGCGCACGCTCGCTGCTCGACATGCTGAACGAGTCGGGCGCAGAGATTACAGAAGGCGTGCCCGGGGAGTTGCTCCGCGAGAAGCGCGAGAACCAGACGCGGCAGGCCGAGATCGCCGCCGAACTGATGGGCGTTGAACTCGGCGGCACGGAGAAGAAGAAGCAGCCGGAGGAGTTGGAAGCCGAGCTTGACGAGCTACAGGTCAAGCTCGACAGCATCGAGAACCGCATCCGTGCGCAGAGCCCGCGCTACGCGCAACTCACCGCCGCGCGCACGCTCACGCTGGACGACGTGCGCCGGCAGGTGCTCGACGATGATACGGCGCTGCTCGAATACAGTCTGGGCGAAGAGCGCTCGTACCTCTTCGCCGTCACGCGCGGCGGCGTCTCGGTCGCACGCCTGCCCGGGCGCGAGGAGGTCGGCCGACTCGTCGTCGATTTCCGCCAG